>NZ_CP079828.1:0-375255 GCF_024971855.1 Pseudomonas sp. HD6515 | reverse complement strand
GACCGACCTCCTCGGCCTGGCCACGCAGGCGGTCGTAGCGCGCCGTGTTAGCGACGGGGGCTTCCTTGAGCGACAAGTGGGTTTCGACGCTGGGTGGTGGTTCGGATGCTGTCAGCCGTGCCACGACATTGAGGATGTGTTCGGCGCTCAGGCTGCCGCTCTCCAGTACCAGCTCAACGGCTACCAGCACGGCATCGAGTCCGGCGACCGGTACGGCAGCCAGGACTTGCGCCATGATCCGGTCACCGCCGGCATGACGCCCCAGACCGTGCTTAAGCTGACGCAGCGGCGCCGGCAGATCAGCAAAGGGCGCGCCGTTGCGCAGCGCACCGGGCTTGCGTTCGATCAGCGGGAGGTAGTGCTGCCAGTCATAGCTGACCTGGTCGCGATCCAGCAAGCGGACATGGCTGGCGATCAGCGCGTCGTCAGCCACCACCTCGATTCGCGTCGGATACAAACGGCTGCTGACCCACTTACCCGCGTACTCACACGGCACCGAGTAGCGGTTGCGCCCGACGCTGACCAGGCAGGTGCTGGAGACCCGCGCAGGCCGCTCGACGTAACCGTCGAATGGCGCTGGCACAGGCATCAGTTCAGCGCGCTCCAACTCCAGCACTTCGGCCACACTCAGCCCGCTGTATTGAGGGTGCGTCAGCTCGTTCCAAAGCGCGCGGCAGCGCTGGCCCAGCCAGGCATTGAGTTCCTCGAAGGAGTGAAACTGGCAGTCCTGGGCGTCTAGCCAGATACGCCTGCGGCTGTCTTGCACGTTCTTTTCAACGATGCCCTTTTCCCAACCAGCGGCGACGTTGCAGAAGTCCGGATCGAACAGGTAATGCGCGCACATCACCGCAAAGCGTGCATTCACCGCCCGGCCTTTGCCCTTATTGACCTTGTCGACGGCCGTCTTCATGTTGTCGTAGATGCCCCGGCGCGGCACGCCGCCCAAGGCGCCGAACGAGCGTGTATGGGCGTCAAATAACATCTCATGGCCCTGGCTCGGATACGCCACAAGCCAGAACGCACGGCTGGCACACAGCTTCAGATGTGCCACCTGCATACGCCGGTAAATGCCGCCGACCAGCAAGCCTTCCTCGCTCCAGTCAAACTGAAACGCCTCGCCAAGAGCAAAGGTCAGCGGCACAAAGGCCTGCGACGCCTTGCCCTGTCCCCCTCGCCAGGCACGGATAAACGCGGTGAGCTGGCTGTAGCCACCGTCATAACCTTCGGCTTTGATTTGCGCCAACAGCGCCTTGGCACTGCGCCGCTGTTGCTTGGGGCGCAGCGAATCGGCTTTTAGCGCCTGCTCTAGCGTGGCGTGAAAAGGGCTGAGTTTGTTAAAGATCGCGCGGCGTTGGTACACCGGCTGCTTGGCCTCAGGTGCTCTGACCCACTTGCGAATCGTGTTGCGCGCCAGCCCGGTGCGCTTGGCTATCTCATGCAGCGACAGCTTGTCGCGGAAATACATCCGCCGAATTTTGCCCATCATTTCCATACTGATCACCCTGTGTTCTCCTGCTCAAAAATTGAGCAGAAGCAGTTGAACACCTGGGTCAGTTTTCAGTCGGCAGAACAGCCTCTACTGGGTCAGTTTTCGGTCAGCGGCAACACCCTGGCCCGCTACTCGTCCCCCGAGGGACACCTGATCTGCGACTACCGCTATGGCCTGAGGGAGGCCATTGCCGACGGGGTGTGCCGCGCGCCCCGCATCGTCCTTCTCGATAACCAGAAGGTGAAGCTAACTGAAGAACTGGAGACCGAGAGCACCGTCAGGCTGTTCCCCAGCATCGCCAAGCTGCTTGGTGAATCCCCCGTCACCTTCGAAGAGCTGTTGCGCCATGACGAGGTGATCGACCAACTGCTCGGCCTGGGATGCGCCAAGCTGGATGAGCTTCGCCAGATCAAGCCGGATGCAGCCGGCCTGGTGGTCGCCACCGATATTGAGCACGCCCAGCAGATTGTCCAGGCTCTGGAAGCCAGCGGGGAAGGTTGCCGCGTAGTGACCAACCGGACTCCGAATGCCCAACAGGTGATCAATGCGTTCAGGCACAGTGATTGCCGCTGGATCGTCGCTGTTGGGATGATCAGCGAGGGTACGGATATCCCCCGCCTGCAGGTGTGCTGCTACCTCAGCCGCATCCGTACTGAGCTGCACTACCGGCAAGTCCTGGGGCGCGTGCTGCGGCGGATGGGCGAGTCCGATGATCAGGCTTGGCTGTTCATGCTGGCGGAGCCAACATTGCGGCGCTTTGCGGAGCGCATTGCGGATGATCTGCCGGATGACCTGGCAGTGCTGAGCCGGGTGAAGATGCCCGCTGCCTCTTCTGGTTCGATGGCTGGTGGGATGGGGGCTACCTGCGATATCGATGGCTGCGGTGGAGGCGAGGCCGGGCAAAGTCTTGGTGCAGGTTTGGCGGGTGCCTACTCGCTGGGGGATTTTGCTGCTGAGCCGAGCTATCAGGTCAGTTTTTCTCAGCACTATCGGCAGTTGTTGTTGGCTTGCCTCTGATGGTCGGTAAGCAGTTAGCCCCAACTAGGGTGAGGCTGCCCGAAGTCTGACCGAGCCAACACAGGCCAGTCACCAGCCTTTCACCAATTCCGCGCCGAGCGGCCCAATGCGCTCTCGGGGCGTTCAGCTATTCGCGAAAGGCATCTCTTGGCCGATAGCTGGTCCGCTTTGTGCCACAAGCGGACGTTAAGTCGGTGAGTTATCTGTCTTGGCAAATCGGTTTGGGCCTAAGCCCTCGCTACACAGGAAATGGCGGCAACAACCTGGCCAGCAATAAAAAGCCGCCTTGCGGCGGCTCTATCCCTAAAGCAGTCATGCCCAAACTGGACGGTCAAAGGGAGGATTTCACTAAACAGGCTCTACTTATCGCTCCAGGGTTACCGGGGCCTGCGGGGCAATGTTCACCTTGAGTTCAAAGATGTCCGGCCGGGCATAATGGCCGACGACATCAAAGTCCAAGTTGGCTTGGCTAAGCAGATCCATATTGAGGTCTGCATAGATTTCTGTCTCGCAGTCGAACACCGGCCCTGCCAGTACTTCTCCGAGCGGACTTACAACCATGCTGCCCCCTCGCATCACGTAATCGTCCTCGTTGAACTCCAGGCCGAATGCATCGCGGTGCTGTTGTGGGTATTCACCAAGACGGATTGCCTGGCAGGCTGACAACACATAAACACGCCCTTCAAGAGCAATGTGCACCATGGAGCTGGCCCAGGACGGACGGTCATCTGCTGTCGGGGCGCAGTAGATCTGAACACCCTGGGCATACATGGCCTGGCGTAGTGCTGGCATGTAGTTCTCCCAGCAAATCACGCTCCCCAGGACGCCAAAATCAGTTTCTACAGGCTCGATTGTCGAGCCATCACCGAAGCCCCAAATTAGTCGTTCCTGGCCGGTGGGCATCAGCTTGCGGTGGTAACCGGCAATACCCCGGCCTGGGGCGATGGTGACCGCGGTGCAGTAAAGGGTGCGACCGAAGCGCTCGATTACACCAATCACAGTGGTAACCCCTGTGTGCTCGACACTTTCAGCAAGCAATGCCAGTTCCGGCCCATCCAGCGTCACAGCCCCATCGACATAGCGTTGGTACAGCTCACGCCCGCTGATGCTGCGATTACCCACTACGCTACCGAAAGCTATCCCCTTGGGATATCCGCCAATGAACGCTTCAGGGAATACGGCCAGCCTTGCACCTTGATCTGCTACGCGCCGCAGAATTGTGGAAGCCTTTTCAACGCTGGCTGCAGGATCATAAGGAACAGAGGCGGCCTGGATGACTGCAATTTTGGTCATGAAAAACTCCTGAGGGCAGTAAGAACCTAGAAACGTGTGATGTCGTTGTCGCGGGTTTCCGGCAAGGTCTTCCACAGCACGATGAGGCATGCCAGCGAGACGGCTGCTAGATAGGCGGCAGGGATGTTCGCGTCGCCAGCCTGGCTAATCAGGGCGGCGGCAATGAAGGGGCCTGGGCCTGCGAGTGTCGCCAGGGCCAGGTTGTGACCGAGCGCTGCTCCCGTGGAGCGGATGGACGCTGGAAAGACTTCAACCAGCAGCACCACATCCATCACCGCAGTTACAGCCACAAGTAGTCCCAGAACGATCAATCCTGCGAGGATTGCCACTGGGTTGCCGGTGTTGAGCAGCAGGAAGATTGGATAGGCCAGTACAGAGAGTGCGGCAGCAGCACTGAGCAGCAGCTTGCGTCGCCCGATGCTGTCGCTGAGCCGGCCGATCAGTGGATTGGCAATGACATAGACAACCAGCGCGATGCTGCACAGCCATAGTGCATTGCTTCGTGGTAGCCCAACGGTAGTGACCAGGTGGTTATTGGCGTAGGTGATGAAGTAGTAGAGCGAGACGCCGAACAGCGCTGAGAAGGCGAAAGTAGTGATGAAGGCGCGACGGTGTACAGACTTGCTCGGTGCTTCGAACTGTTGTGAATCGCGTTGACGTACCAGCTCTTCATACACGGGGGTATCACCCAGCTTCCGGCGGATGAAGATGGCGATACCGGTCATCACGATGGAGGCAACGAATGGGATCCGCCAGCCCCAGGACGCCAGTTGCTGGTCATCGAGTGTTGAGGTGAGGCTCGCGGCGGTGAACGTACCAAACAAGAAGGCCAAGCCAGCCGTTCCAGTGATAACGCTGGCTGCCGTCGCGCGGCGGTTGGACGGAGCACTCTCTACGATGTAGATACCTGCGCTAGACCATTCGCCCCCTACCATCATGCCTTGCACGAAACGCATGACGATCAGCAAGACAGGTGCAGCGATACCGATTGCCTCATAGGTGGGCAAAAGTCCGATGATCGTGGTGCACACACCCATACCGAAGACAGTGATGATAAGCACCGCGCGGCGACCGAGGCGGTCACCGATGGGCCCCAGAATCAATGCTCCAAATGGTCGCGATACGAAGCCTACGGCGAACACTGCCAGCGACGACAGCAGCGATACACCTGGGGCGCTAGAGGGGAAGAACAACATACCGATCACGGCAGCGAAGTAGCCGTAGATGGCGAAGTCGAACCACTCCATGAAGTTGCCGATACCCACCGCGATTGCACGCTTGCGAATGTCTGACTGCTCACCCTTGGTATGGATACTGCTTGGATTTACTTTTTTATTAATTGCGTCCACGGTGCTCCCCAGCTTTTCTTAGGTGTGTATGGGCAGCAGACTATGAATCCTCTCGGCCGCAGAGCAAACGATTAGAAAATATGAGCCGGATTAGTGTACGTAATATCTCGAGAATTGATCTGAACCTGCTGCTGACGTTCCACTGCCTGATGACCGAGCGCAGTGCCACCCGAGCCTCGGCCATGCTGCATGTGACCCAGGGGGCAGTTAGCTCGGCGTTGCGTCGTTTGCGTGAGCATTTCGGAGATGAGCTCTTTATCCGCACCGCTTCCGGAATGCAGCCAACCCGTAGGGCGATGGAGCTGGCGCCGAAGATCGCCGAGGCCCTTACGTCTATCTCAGGCGTGCTTGGGGCAGAGCCGGATTTCTCCGCACACGACTCGAGCTACATTTTCAACATCGGTCTGTCCGATGATATTGAGGCCTATCTCGCTCCGCGGATCGTTAACGCCGCAGCGGATCAGGGGCTGGGAGTGAGCTTTTCGTTCCATCAGAGCAACAGCTCACTGTGGAAACAGTCGCTACAAGATCCGGACATGGATCTAGTGATTTGCAGCGAGCCGAAAGACTTCAGCAGCGGGTATTCATCCAAGGTGCTGTTTTCCTCGTCATACTCCTGCTTGTACCTGCCTGGCGCAGACAACGCAGGCACACCTATCGGCCTGGAGGAGTACTTCGAGGCAAGCCATGTGCGAGTTTCCTATGACGGCCGCCGCGGCTTTATCGACGACATGTTCGAAGCGGCGGGCTATTCGAGGCGTGTTATAGCCTCATTCACCCACTTCAGTGGCGCGCTCACCACGTTGATCAGCAGCGGCGCGATAGCCACAATTCCCACGTTCGCCGCCGAGAGCTATTCGGCCATGACTCGGCTAAGTATTTGTCCGGCGCCGATTCCGGTTCCATCATTTCGATGCTTCATGGTTTGGGACATTGCCAAGAACAGTAAGCCTCAGCACGAATGGCTGCGGCTATTCATCGGGCAGCTGACACAGAAGCTTGCTTAGACTTGGTCGCAGGTAGCCAGGAGTTACGGGAAAAAGGGGGCGGATTTATTGGAATCATCGACCGCTTCTGACCGATTTGTGCCGGTCGTCAAGGACCGCTTCGGATCACTCTCAACCGGATCGCGGGCCAGCTGATTTGCTAAAAACCCGCGCCAAACTCAACGAAGGATTTCGCATGATCCGTTTTTTTTGGTTCTTCGCGGAGTCTGGGGGAAGAGCGAGTTGACAGTCAGGGAAGCAGGTAAATTGGCAGTCGCCAAACACACCCTTCACCTGTCCCTGCTGTCGCCGTGCATCCTATTGATCTTGCCGCTTTCTGGCCAGGCTACGACGCCGTTACCTGTCGCCCATCTACCGATAACACCCTCCTCATTGAGCTTGAACCTCAAGCCGGCTCTCTTCCTAAGTGCGGGCGTTGTGGCCAGTTCAGCCCGTTGATTCACGATCGCCGGATTCGTCTGGTGCGTGATCGTGATCTGTTCGATCAGCGCGTCCTGCTTCAACTACCAGTGCGCCGAGTCGATTGCCTGAGTTGTGGGCGGGTGACCGAGCGGATCGACTGGTTGGAGCCAGCATCTCGGCTGACCCAGCGGTTACGGATATGGCTCGAAAGCTTGCTGCGGCTGCTGCCGATCAGCCACGTCAGCCAGCTCACCGGCCTGCATTGGCACACCCTCAAAACGCTCGATAAACGACGCCTTCAAGCCGAGGTAGGCAACTTCGATTCAACCGGTGTCCGCCGCCTGGTGATGGACGAGTTCGCCCTGCACAAAGGGCATCGCTATGCCACGGTCATCATGGATGCCGAGCGAACGCGGGTATTGTGGGTCGGCCACGGCAACAGCCGCGAGGCGGTCCGCCCGTTCTTTGAATTGCTCGGCAAGCACTGCCAGCAGATAGAGGCGGTGGCCATGGACATGAACACGGCTTTTGATTTGGAGGTGAAGAAGCATTGCCCGCAAGCCGAAGTGGTGTACGACCTGTTTCACGTCGTCGCGCGCTACGGTCGGGATGTGATCGACCGTATCCGGGTTGACCAGGCCAACCTCCTGCGCGAAGACAAGCCGGCACGAAAGGCGGTCAAGCAAAGCCGCTGGCTGCTGCTGCGCAATCGCAACAACCTGAAGGACGGACAAGCCGTGCAGCTTCAAGAACTACTCGCGGCCAACCAGCCGCTGGCTACGGTCTATGTCCTCAAGGATGCGCTGAAGGATGTCTGGTTCGCCCCCAGCGTACGAGAGGGCTGGCGCCGCTGGCGAACCTGGTTGCGGCACGCCCGGGACAGCGGCCTCGCGCCGCTACAGCGCTTCGCTCGCAACCTGCGCAAATACGCCCGAGGCATCCTCGCCAGTGCCAACTTCCATATGCATACCAGCGTCCTTGAGGGCGTCAACAACCGCATCAAGGTGATCAAGCGTATGGCCTATGGTTTTCGGGACTCGGAATACTTTTTCCTGAAAATCAAGGCTGCCTTCCCCGGGAAAGCGCGATGAACCTATTTTTTGGTGTCCCAGAAGTCGGCCCAGGTCTTGGGTACGTCCGCGCCTTTGAACGCGTCCGTGCGATACGCCAGCACCGTGGAGTAGCTGATGTAGCCGACGCTGTATTCGTCCTTGAGGCTGTCGGGTATTTGCGCGGCATTGGGAATCAGCGCAAGGTCGAGCTTCTCGAACAGCCCTTCGGCTTCGCCACGGATGCAGTCGCCAGTGGGCAGGTCCACCACGTCCCAGGTGACCTTGCCGCTCTCGACCTGGGTCTTGATGATCGGGTAGGCCTTGGGCGAGCTGTCCTGTTTGAGCGTCAGACCGAGCTTTTTCGCCGCAGGCTCCAGGATCGCCTTGCTCTGGGCTTCCTGATAAGCACCGCCCTGGGATACGAACGTGATGTCCTCGGCCATGGCCTGGGTGGCGCTACCGATGAACAGGGCCAGACTCGCGAGTTGGAAAGCTGTAGTGCGCAATGTGCTCATGGAAAGACTCCGAATGGTTGGCAGATTTTCTTGGGCGAGCTGTAGGTTTTGTTGTCGGTCGCTCTGCGGGACCATGGAGGTCTAATGTACCGGCTTGTCCGTGAACGAAGCGGCTACAAATGCGCGGATGAAAAGTGGTTTATTGCGAAAATGCGAACGGGCACAGTATTTCGTGCGTCGGGTGCGGGCTTGCGCGCCTGTCGCGAGCAGCCCCGAAGCCCCCGGTAGGAGCGAGCATGCTCGCGATGGCGGTGTGTTGGGTGAGTCATAGCCAAGTCATTCAGCCCACCGTCATCCGCCTCACCACGCGCCGAATCATCGGCGCCGCCAGCACCACCACCGGCAACATCGATACCCACGACAGCGCCCACGCGTTCAACCAGCGGCCGGCAAAGGCCAGGTCGAGCGCATGGGGTGTGGTGGCGATGGCGGCCGCGACCGCGCAGGTCAGGCCGGATTGAACGACGCCGAAAACGAAATGCTCATAACGGGCGGGGATTTTCATCGGGGGTTCTCGAGAAAGAGCGGGGGGGCGCGATGCCCGGCCGCTCGGGCACGATCAAGCCGGTTGCAGTTGCGCGATAGTCTCTTCGGTGGTCCACAGCCCGTGGGCGAGGAAGCGGTAATTGATGATGGCCGCCAGGTAGCCGTCGCCATCCGGCAGGCGCGGGCCGGCGGTGGCGTCGCGTACCACGACTATTTCAAAGCCCTGTTCGAGCAGTTCGCGCAGGTGTGATTCCACGCAAAGGTTGGCCGCCATGCCGGCGAGGATGATCTGCGACACGCCTTTCTTGCGCAATTGCAGCGCCAGGTCGTTGGTTTCCGGGCCGTAGACCTTGTGCGGCGAGGCGATGATGGTCTCGCCGTCGAGAATGTACGGCTTGTAGATCTCGAGGAAATCGGCGCCGGAGCCTTCGAAGTTTTCCAGGGTGTTCGGTCCCTTGCGATCGAACATGCAGATGCTGTGCATGACCTTTTCCAGCGGACCGCCAAAATGCCAGTCGTGGTCGTGCGGGTAGTAATAGTGTGGCGACACGGCCACGGGCAGGTCGTGAGCCTTGAAGGCCTTGAACAGTTTTTCCAGGTTTTCGACGGTGTTGTTCTCGACGATGCTCTCACCGAACACCGCCCAACTGGCGCCGGCAGGGCTGAGGAAGTCGTTCTGTGGGTCGATGACCACCAGGGCGGCTTTGCTCAGGTCGAGCTTGAAACCAGTGGCAGGCAGTGCGGGTTCGGCGGGGTCGGCGTACAGATGGCTCATGACGATTTACCTCTTGGGTGCTTGCGTGGATGAGACGTGAATGTTGCTTTATATAAATGACCAGTCGTCTTATTAATGAGGAAAAAAAACTCACTCCAATAGCCGAGGCAAGACCATCGATACGAAACGCTGCAGAGGTGCACCGTCGCGCAGGACCTTGCCGCGCATGACCGCACCTTCCCAGCCTTCGACGATGACACTGGCCAGCGCTTCGGCGTCGTGAGTTTCAGAGAGTTCGCGGCGCTGCTGCGCTTCACGCAGGCAGCTCGCGAGCAAACCTTCCCAGCGCGCCAGCACATCGGCCAGACGCTTGCGGGTTTGTTCGCTGCCATTGGACATTTCCAGGGACAGGTTGCCAATCAGGCAACCCAGGCTGTATTCATGCTCGCCGTGCTCGAGCACCAGGGCCTGGAAGAACTGGCCGATGCGCTCCAGCGGCTTGACCCGGGCGTCGTAGAAGATCGGCCCGTGGCGGGTTTCGATCGAGGTCCAGTATTCCTCGAGGATCTCTGCCGCGAAGTCTTCCTTGCTGGCGAAGTAGTTGTAGAAAGAGCCCTTGGGAATCTCGGCAGCGGCGGTGATGTCCTGGACGCCGCAGCCGTTGAAGCCACGGTTGTGAACCACCTGGCGGCCAATCGACAGCAAACGGGATCTGACTTCGAGGTTGACCGGGCGAGCCATGACAGAGACATCCAGTGATGAGAAAGTTTTAATAAACTAACTGGTCATCTATGTTTCGTCAACAGTCGAATTGACTGCCAATCAGTCCGCCTGCGCCATCTCGATGTACTCGAGCATCTTCTCGTTGCCATCGAGAATGTCACGGCAGATGGCCGCCCGTGCCGCCGCGCCATCGCGGCGCTTGAGTGCGTCGAGCACTTCCCAGTGATGGTCGATGGCCATGCGCTCGTTGAAGTTGCCATAGGCACGGGCGATCAGTGGGCCGGTGCGCATCCACAGGCTATCGAGCAAACCCGCCAGCACCGGCATGCGCGCGATGGTGGTCAGCGCGTAGTGAAATTGCTGATTGCACTTGAGAGCGGCTTGCAAGTCCTGGGCGTTGATCGCGGCGATGTTGTTTTCGATGCAGGCTTGCAGGTCTGCGAGTTCGCTGTCGGTCACCAGCGCGGCGGCCGTCTCCGCAGCCAGGCCTTCAAGCGCCAGGCGGATGCTGCGGATCTCGCCGTATTGCGCGGCGGTGAGGATGGGTACGCGGATGTCACGCGGGGTCTTGAGGATCAGCGCCTGTTCCTTGGCCAGTTGCAGGATCGCGTCGCGCACCGGTGTGACGCTGGTGCCCAGTTGTTCGGCCAGGTCGCGGATGCGCAGGCGGTCATCGGGCTGGAAACGCCCGGTGATCAGTGCCTCGCGCAGCAACTCGTAGATGCCACTGCCCAGGTAAGAGTGATTGAGGGTTTGAATAGGGTAGGGGTTGCTCATTGATCGCTCATCTGCGGCGGATGCCCGGCCCGAATGATGGAAGTTTCCGGCCGGGATTTCCAGATTATTTCAGACGTGCTGACCACCGTTGACATGAATCTCCGAACCGTTGATGTACGACGCGCCTCGGGTGCAGAGGAAATGCACCAGGGATGCGACTTCTTCCGGCTTGCCCAAGCGGTGCATGGGGATCTGCTGATCGACGATCAGTTCGGTCCCGGCAGACAGGATCGACGTCTCGATCTCACCCGGTGCAATCGCATTGACGGGGTTTGGGGAGCAATGGAACCAAAAACCAACGTAAGCTCTGAATCCCACCGTAAAGGGGCTTTCCGATCTCCAGCTCACCCGCCAGGCATTACTCTCTGATCAGTGCCTCGATGATCGGGCAGATCGTTCCGCCGTCTCCCGCATCACATTGCTGCACCAGTTCGCCTAACAGTTGCTGCATGACGACCAAGTCGGCCATCTTCTGCTCGATCAACGCGAGCTTGCGTGCAGCCCGTGCTCGCGTTTCTGTGGGAGGAAAATAAAGTGTCATCCTAACTACAGGACCCTGCAACGTAGCAATTCCTGCAAAAATCCATTTAAAACAATGACTTATTTCAATTCTGCCATCTGCAAGCGTTTTGTGGGGATGGAGGCCGGAATCATTAAAGTATCATCCTAATTTTCGCTCAACCTTGGAAAATGCTGAGAATCGTAAAAATAAAGTTTCATCCTTTCCGCTACTAGTTCAAGGCTTTCCCGCCGCTTTCTTCCGGCCGCCGGCAACAACGCTGCTTGGCTGAGGCGATCCACTTGCGCTACCGCTCACTGATCAGATCGCACTTGAACTCGACGAGCAGCCAACCATCAGGCCGAGCGTGATCGCCAAAAAAAAGGTTCATCGCGCTTTCCCGGGGAAGGCAGCCTTGATTTTCAGGAAAAAGTATTCCGAGTCCCGAAAACCATAGGCCATACGCTTGATCACCTTGATGCGGTTGTTGACGCCCTCAAGGACGCTGGTATGCATATGGAAGTTGGCACTGGCGAGGATGCCTCGGGCGTATTTGCGCAGGTTGCGAGCGAAGCGCTGTAGCGGCGCGAGGCCGCTGTCCCGGGCGTGCCGCAACCAGGTTCGCCAGCGGCGCCAGCCCTCTCGTACGCTGGGGGCGAACCAGACATCCTTCAGCGCATCCTTGAGGACATAGACCGTAGCCAGCGGCTGGTTGGCCGCGAGTAGTTCTTGAAGCTGCACGGCTTGTCCGTCCTTCAGGTTGTTGCGATTGCGCAGCAGCAGCCAGCGGCTTTGCTTGACCGCCTTTCGTGCCGGCTTGTCTTCGCGCAGGAGGTTGGCCTGGTCAACCCGGATACGGTCGATCACATCCCGACCGTAGCGCGCGACGACGTGAAACAGGTCGTACACCACTTCGGCTTGCGGGCAATGCTTCTTCACCTCCAAATCAAAAGCCGTGTTCATGTCCATGGCCACCGCCTCTATCTGCTGGCAGTGCTTGCCGAGCAATTCAAAGAACGGGCGGACCGCCTCGCGGCTGTTGCCGTGGCCGACCCACAATACCCGCGTTCGCTCGGCATCCATGATGACCGTGGCATAGCGATGCCCTTTGTGCAGGGCGAACTCGTCCATCACCAGGCGGCGGACACCGGTTGAATCGAAGTTGCCTACCTCGGCTTGAAGGCGTCGTTTATCGAGCGTTTTGAGGGTGTGCCAATGCAGGCCGGTGAGCTGGCTGACGTGGCTGATCGGCAGCAGCCGCAGCAAGCTTTCGAGCCATATCCGTAACCGCTGGGTCAGCCGAGATGCTGGCTCCAACCAGTCGATCCGCTCGGTCACCCGCCCACAACTCAGGCAATCGACTCGGCGCACTGGTAGTTGAAGCAGGACGCGCTGATCGAACAGATCACGATCACGCACCAGACGAATCCGGCGATCGTGAATCAACGGGCTGAACTGGCCACAACGCCCGCACTTAGGAAGAGAGCCGGCTTGAGGTTCAAGCTCAATGAGGAGGGTGTTATCGGTAGATGGGCGACAGGTAACGGCGTCGTAGCCTGGCCAGAAAGCGGCAAGATCAATAGGATGCACGGCGACAGCAGGGACAGGTGAAGGGTGTGTTTGGCGACTGCCAATTTACCTGCTTCCCTGACTGTCAACTCGCTCTTCCCCCAGACTCCGCGAAGAACCAATTTTATGCGGTGGTACAACAACGAGCACCGACATAGCCGCATCCGGTTCGTCACACCGGCTGAGCGGCATCGAGGGCTGGACCATCAGGTCTTGGCCCGGCGACATGAGTTGTACGAACGAGCCAAGGAAAACAAACCGGAGCGGTGGTCAGGCCGGACGCGTAACTGGGAACCGATCGGCACCGTGTTGTTGAACCAGGATCGAGAGCAACAGAACGAGAAAATGGCGGCATAGTTAGACGGTTGACGCGACAACTACCTTGAAAAATGCCGTCATGGTAGCTAAGCTAGCACCCCACTAACAATATCGCTATCAGCACATACCGCACCCTGTTCGAACTAATGGATTGTGATGGACACACCAAATAACTCACTGTATGAGGCAACCCATGAAAAAGCAATTAAAAATAATTCTGCTCGCGTCCCACCTGGCTCTGTTTGGCGCGGGAGTTGGGCTAGGGATCTATATACTTCCGATTTTGACAGCACAAGAAAACGCCACCATCGCCGAAATTGAAGAAGTGCAAAAGGTGGCAAAGTATAGCGGAGAGTTCAAGAAAGATCAGAAAGGCAGCGACGCCCTTCACTGGGCGAATGGACAACTTTTTGTTACGGATAACGAAATTGTATTTAAAGGTGATGTAGCACCTGGTCCAGACTACAAAATTTACCTGACAAAGAAACAAGCCACCGACAAAGAATCGTTTTTGGACATAAAGAAAGAAGCAATTCTGATTGGCGAATTGAAAAACTTCGGGAATTTCAAGAAAACCATTCCTGCAAGCGTCAACGTCAACGAGTTTACAACGGTCCAAATATGGTGCGAGCATTTCTCTAAGTTCATCGGCTCCGCAAAATATCAGTAAACAAGCTTAAACTTGGATCTTGCCTGTTCACGAATAACATGCGCCTCATGCCAATGGAAATTAAAGTCTTGCCGGGCATGAGGCCTCCCCTCCACGTCTAGATTCTTGAAGTCAAAATTGACCTCAACCGACCCTCAGACACTGACTACGATGCCTGCATACCCTGAAGCGGTTCACCAGATGGGCTTGCGACAGAGATAAGTACGCGCCAACCTCAGATGCCGCTAAGGCTCTATACGCCGCCTTATCGGAATGGGTGGAATTTTGCGCGCGAGCGTCTAATGTTATCCAAGAGCGAGGGCTCTGATTAGTCCCGTCTCCCATGAAGATTCGCAGACTAAGACCCCTATTAAATCTGTAACATTTCGCTAGTTAAACGTTCATAGTGGAGATAAATAAAATGATTTCTTTACTGTGGGGTGAAATTAACCATATCGACAATGTTAGACCCATAGACGATGAGGACCTGCCATGTCTAAATGAAATATTTGAAATATTGAAAAAGCACAACTGCATAGACAGATTTGGCGTGGCACTACTGCACAAACACTTTGATCTACAAGAAGATGAGGTGCTTCTGGAAACAACCGATGTGGATGGGCGCGAACAGTGGATCAGGCCGATTAAAGAAAGTTACTTAAAAGAAAACCGCATTGAAGCGCAAACAACCCTCGTATGTTACTCCGATGCAGGCCTGTCTCGGATGTGTGTTTGCGCGCGAGGGCCTGATGGTCATATAGGAAGACATGCCAGTACTCCAAGCATGGACTAAGTGTCAAAAATAGCTGGCGTGATAAGCGCAATGGAGGGAGCGTGGAGTGGATAAATATTGCCTCGGATGCCGTGAAAATTGGTATGGGAGCGTTGATCGCTGGAATGTTTGGCTATCTCGTCGCGCTGACCAATACTTCGGCAGAGACCAAAAAACTTCATATCACTAAAAAACAACTGCAGCTGGATAAGGTTATAGAAATACTCAATTCATTCCATAAAAATTATGCACACTATAGAGCCAATGTAAGAAATTACACAGGGCGGTTACAGGAGCTGAGTGCAACACGGTTATTGAATTGAAGCTGGAGCATCATGCCGCATAGCCATAGCTTCCTGCATCACCTCGTCCATAACCTCGATCGGACACTTGAAGTCGAAGCGCTTACGGGGGCGCATGTTCAGTTGCAGTGCGATGGCATCCAGTTCCTCCTGGCTATGCACCGACAAGTCCGTGCCCTTGGGCAGGTACTGGCGGATCAGGCCATTGATGTTTTCGTTACTGCCGCGCTGCCAAGGGCTGTGCGGGTCGCAGAAGTAAATCGCCACCCCGGTCTGCTGGGTGATTTCAGCATGCCGCGCCATTTCTCGGCCCTGGTCGTAGGTCATGCTCTTGCGCATCGCCAGCGGCATGCCATTGAGCGCTGCACTGAAGCCTTCCATCGCCGAGGTCGCCGTCGCGTCGTTCATCTTCACCAGCATCAGGTAGCCACTGGTGCGCTCCACCAGCGTACCTACAGACGAGGCGTTGGCCTTGCCCTTGATCAGGTCGCCTTCCCAATGCCCTGGCATCAGTCGGTCTTCGATCTCCGGCGGACGTACATGAATACTGACCCTCTCAGGGATCTGACCGCGCCGATCCACGCCGCCAGAGCGCGGCCTGCGCATCGTCTTGCTTTGGCGCAGGCAGATGATCAGCTCTTTACGCAGCTCGCCGACTGGCAAGGCATAGATCGCGTTATAGATCGTCTCGCGACAGACGTAGGCATCTCTGAGGCTGGGAATATTCATGCTGCGCAGCTTGCCGGCAATCTGCTCGGGAGACAAACGCTCACGCAGCATATGCGCCACCAATTCGAAGCGCTCGCTACCCGGCAACAGCTTTTGCTTCGGTCGACACACCTGACGGCGGGCCTGCATCTGCTGCTGGGCCACGCGGGCCGAGTAGCCGCCACAGGCATCTCGATTGCGGCGCAGCTCCCGGCTGATGGTCGAAGGGGATCGGTTGATCAAGCAGGCAATCCCGCGCAGGCTGAAACCTTGGGCATGACCGATTTGAATGGTGGCGCGCTCTTCAACGCTGAGTTCGGAATAAGACATAGGGACAGCACCGTACCGGAAAGGTCAGGTGTTGCACTCAGTTTTCGCCGCCGCCCCCTTATTATCACTGCGAGGTGAATAGCTTTTCTGCCAATTGATTATGCCAATGCGATTCTCTTCGCCGAAGATTTCGTCCATGAGCATGCCAAGTCTAAATAGTTCCCTATGATCAATACAGATAGCCATAACCCCGCCTGGGGTTAGCATCTCACGCATCATCCAGATTCTGGGTGTCATGAAGCGCAACCATTTGCTGTGCTTGGACCCATCATCTTTAGGAACTACATCGCCGAGATCTGGATCGTTTGGATCCTTGTCCCACTTGTCGTTATAGCGGAAGTCCTCGCCGGTGTTGTACGGCGGGTCTGTTACTACAAGATCAACTTGACCACGATATTTATAGAGCGTGACCATCGCAGAAAGGTTTTCACCGTCCCAGATCTCATTCTCTGACTGGGCGGTTTCCTCTCCAAAGGATACTTTCTTGATAATACGATGCAGCTTCGGCTTGACCTGGCGGATGATCTGCCAGGGAGCAGCCCGCCCGGTGTAACTCATAACGATGCCATTCTTGCCAGCATCGGCAAGCGCCGCATCATGCTCCTGCAGCATACGGACCAAGGCGGCCCTCGGCAGTTGTTCGTAATCCATGCTTGCCCCTTGAATTCGTGCGGCGGCACCGAAAAGCTGAAAATTCTAGTACCGCTCGTGGATGCTTCACCATCCCTAGGGTGGCGAGTGTACTTGTGAACGTATTGATTTGGCTGTTAAACCGTTGAAAAAGACGGATCAACTGAGTTCCAAACGGGCTGCGTACTGGCTGGCAGATGCGAATCCGGCGCACGCCGCTCCCTTCTGGGCTCAAGCCCGCGAAGCGGGCATAAAGAACCCGGCCGAGGCCGGGATCCTTATGGGCTTATGGGCCGGCGTATTGGTCTGCCCAGTCCAAAGCCGGTGCCACGGGAGCTTGCACCTCCTGAGGCCAGGTTTTGGAGCCCACTGCAAATCGCCCGTAACCCATTAAAAGATAGCTGGGCATCCGACGAAAAGAGCACCAAGGCACCATTACCCTTGAGCTACAGCGCCGCTACGGGGCACCAGTTTGATTTCAACGCGGCGATTTTGGGCGCGACCCTCGGCGGTGTCGTTGGGGGCAATGGGCGAGCTGGAGCCTGCACCAAAGGTTTGCAGGCGCGAAGGATCGACGCCATTGCTGCGCAAAGAGAAAAAGGGGACTGATTTATGTGCGCCAGGCAAAGCTTGGTCGCCTGGGAATGACGGCGCAAGCCGTCACGAAATGGCGTAAGAAACCCAGCGGGTATGACCCCCGCCCGGTAAAGGTTAGCCACCGACCGGAAGCGAGTCTTGCGTGGTGACCGGGTAACCGGCGCTGCGAAGCGTAGACAGCAGAAAAGGGGATTTATTTTCCCTACTCTAAAACGGCCGCTGTTGGCCGATTGCTGCCTGTCGTGGACGACCGTTTAACTTCAAAGCCTGACTGGATTGCAAACTGCTGACACGCGTAGATTCTGTTTTCGACTCGTTTAATGCCGTCGATGCCAGGCCATAAACAGAGAGGAAACAACCGCTCGAAAATTCGAGCCATAGACTCTAGAGCCAGTGGGTAGTCGGAGTCATGTTCCTGCAACCATCAAATCCAGATTCTGCACCGCCGCTCCAGCGGCTCCCTTCCCAAGATTGTCAAACACCGCAGCCAACAAAACCTGCCCCGTCTCATCATTTTCACACACCACCAATCGCAAACTATCAGTCCCGTTAAGCGCCTGAGGATCAAGGCACGTCAACCCTTTGGCCTCCTGCATCGACATCACCTGTACATGGTCCGCATCGACGTAGTGCTGCATAAGACACGCATGCAACCGCACCGCATCCACGCCCGGCGCCAACAAGCGAAGTTGCAACGGTATGGTCAGCACGATCCCCTGCCGAAAAGCCCCATAAGCCGGCACAAACATCGGCCGCTCCATCAGACCGCTTTGCTGCTGAATCTCCGGAATATGTTTGTGTGCCAGCCCCAGACCATAAACCTGAAACGCGGGCGCCTGTGATGCGCCCTCTCCCTCATGCTCTTGCACGCCAACGCGCCCTTTTCCGGAATAGCCCGACACAGCATGAATGTTCGTCGGATAGTCCCTGGGCAGCAACCCGGCCTCCAGCAATGGGCGCAGCAGCCCTATCGCCCCCGTGGGATAGCAACCGGGATTGCTGACCCGCCGTGCCGTGGCGATGCGTTGGGCCTGCTGCGAGTTCATCTCCGCGAAACCATAGGTCCAGTCTAGATGGGTGCGGTGCGCCGAACTCGCATCGATCACCCGAACGGCGGGGTTTTCGATGCTCGCTACAGCGTCGCGTGCGGCTTGGTCGGGCAAGCAGAGAATCGCGATGTCGCAGGCGTTGATGATTTCGGCGCGACGTTGCGGATCCTTGCGATGTTCGGGGCTGAGCGTGATAAGCCGCAGATCGGTCCGGTCGCGTAGACGTTGATGGATTTGCAACCCGGTGGTGCCTTGGTCGCCGTCGATGAATATAAGAGGACTTGCCATGGAATGCTCTCGGACATAGGAAATCAGGAGTTCCAATCTTCAGTGAGGGGCTAAGATAGGAAAAGTTGAATTTCTAAACGATGAAATTCAGCTTTTCTGAACAAGGAGTGACTCATGCGCGAAATCAGCCTGGACCGTCTGCGCACGTTGGTGGCCATTGCCGACCTGGGTTCGTTTGCCGAGGCGGCCCGTGTGCTGCACCTCGCGCCACCCACGGTCAGTTTGCATATTGCCGACCTGGAGTCGCGGGTTGGCGGAAAGCTGTTGTCGCGCACACGTGGGCGCATTCAGCCTTCGGCGATTGGAGAAACGCTGGTGGAGCGCGCGCGGCGCCTGTTGGCGGATGCGGAGCAGGCGCTTGAGGACGTGGAGCGTCAGGTGCAGGGCTTGGCCGGGCGTGTGCGGCTGGGTGCCTCCACAGGGGCCATCGCACAGTTGATGCCGCAAGCTTTGGAGACGTTGGGCCAACGCCACCCCGCTATCGATGTGCAGGTCGCGGTGCTCACGTCGCAGGAAACTTTGAAGAAGCTTGCCGAGGGCTCTTTGGAGATCGGTCTGGTCGCGCTGCCACAGACCCCGGTGAAGGAATTGCGGATCGAGCCATGGCGGCGGGACCCGGTCATGGCCTTCTTGCCGGCTCGCTGGGAATGCCCGGATGTTGTGACCCCCGGTTGGCTGGCCGCCCAGCCATTAATTCTGAATGACAAAACTACTCGGCTTTCGCGCTTGACCTCGGAGTGGTTCGCCAGTGATGGACGGCAGCCCACGCCGCGTATTCAACTGAACTACAACGATGCGATCAAAAGCCTAGTGGCGGCCGGTTATGGTGCGACGTTGTTGCCGCATGAAGCCTCCACGCAATTGCCCGATACCAGGATCGTCATGCGGCCATTACAGCCCTTATTGTGGCGTCAACTTGGTATTGCCCACCGTGGTGGGGACGTCGAGCGGCCTACGCAACATGTGCTGGATGTGTTGTGGGGGTTGAGTGCGGGCTAGGGCGATGTTGTCAGAGAAAGGACCGCTTTCGACCCGGTCATACGGTGATTGAGGTCCCAGGCGTCAGCTACCGCACCTGAAGCCGTCGTTCATCGCTCCAAAGCCGGTGCCTGTCTCCGTTCGCCCAGGCCAGGGTGTCGTAGTACTTGTGCAGCAGCTCGGTAATGGCGGCGGTGTCGTCGGTCATGGGGTTTCCTTGGGGTTGGCGGTGAGGACTGCCTGGACGCGTGCTTGCAGCGCGGGCAGCACGTCTTGTTGGAACCAGGGGTTGCGCACCAGCCAGCGATTGTTGCGCGGGCTAGGGTGAGGCAGGGGGAACGCTTGCGGCCAGTGCTCGCGCCAGGCTTCGACCACCCGGGTGAGCGGCGTCTTGCCAGTACCGAGGTGGTAGTCCATGGCGTAGCTGCCCAGCACGATGACCAGCGACAGGCGCTCGAAACGCTGCATGAAGGCTTCGCGCCAGGCGGGGGGCGCACTCCGGGCGTAGCGGCAGGTCACCGCTTTTGCCGGTGCCCGGATAACAGAAGCCCATGGGCAGAATGGCGATGCGGGTAGGGTCGTAGAAGGTGTCGCGGTCCACGCCCAGCCAGGCGCGCAGACGCGCGCCGCTGGCGTCGTCGAAGGGCACGCCTGAGGCATGGACCCGGGCCCCCGGTGCTTGGCCGGCGATGAGGATGGGCGCACTCGGGTGAAACTGGAAGACCGGCTGCACGCCGTGTGGCAGATGCGGTGCGCAGCGCGTGCAGGCGCGGACGTCGGTCAGAAAGGCGTCGAGTGTCGGCATGGCGCGCTTCCGGAAAGGGTGGCTCGCGCAGGACGGAGGTGCCATCCTGCGCGAAGCGTAACCCGGCAGCAAGTCAGTGCTGGGTCAGTGTCGGATAGCCCTGGATGAATACGCGGTCGGTCTTGGCCGCCGGCACATGGCAGCCCATGCAGTCGGCTTCGTAGCTGACGGCGACATTCTTGGCGGGGGCGTCGGCCTTGAACAGCGCCCAGCCCCAGCCGTCGCCCCACAAGGGGTTGCTGGCGAAACGGCCTTTGGCGTCCTAGACCATCACGAACCACACGGCCGCATCGGAACCCCAGACCACAGGGTTGCCAGTGGTCATGGCGCTGGTTTCGAGCTTGCGGATCTCTTTCACCAGCGTGGCGCCGTCCAAGAACTTGCCGGTCTTGCGGTAGTGCTCGGCCGAGGCCTTTTCGGTGTACACATCGTGCAAGCCGCGAGAGGCGGATTTTTCGTCCAACACCGCATATGAGCCCAGGTGGACGAAGTTTGTGCGGAAGTCTGTGGGGCGGCTGATGCCGCCCTGGCTGTCCACATAGGGCGAAAAGTCGCCGGCCGTGACGGCCAGTGGCAGGACGAGGGCGCTGGCGAGCAGAGCGCCGGTGAGTGCGATTTTCATCGTGTTCTCCTTATATGCCTATGGAGATCAGACGGCGACCACGGGGAAATCCACCGTGGTGTCGGCGATGTGGTTGGTGTAGTTGGTGAGCGTGTTCAGCGCGACGTTGGCGATCACTTCCAGTATCAGGCCGTCGTCGAGCCCCGCGCGGCGGTAGTTGGCCATGGCGTCGGCCGACACCACGCCGCGTTGCTCGACCAGCGCGCGGGCAAAGCCGGCGATTGCATCGTCAAGTGCGTTGGCCGCCTGGCCGGTGCGGGCCGCGGCGATGGCCTCTGCCGACAGTCCGGCACCTTTGCCGATCAGGGTGTGTGCGCTCAGGCAATACTGGCAGCGATTGGCTTGACCGGCAGCGAGCGCAACGATCTCGCGCTGGGAGGCATTCAGGCGGCCGGTGCCCAGCGTTTCGGACAAGCCGAGGTAGCCATTGAGCGCCGCCGGCGCGTGGGCCAGCGTGGCGAACAGGTTCGGCACCATGCCAAGCTTGGCTTTGACGGCCTTGAGTGTGGCAGCGGTAGCGGCGTCAGCGGTGTCGATGGTCAGGGGGGCGATTTGGGTCATGTCTATCTCCGTAGTGGGTGAGGTGCAAGAGCACGTGGGCATGATCGCCCTTTGTTTGGTACGATATGGCACGTAAAGTATCAAATACGTAACCTATCGTCTTATATGGAGAGTGGAATGGCGGATCGACTGGCCGGCTTGCTCCGGCACTACTCGCTTTCGGCGCGCGTTTTTCACAGCGGCGCCTTCTGTGGGCAGCATCATTACGCGGCGCCGCATGGCTATATCCATCTGGTGCGGCGCGGCCCGATTACGGTGCGTTCGCCCGTGCATGAAGATCTGCTGGTTACCGAGCCGAGCCTGCTGTTTTATCCGCGCGTGGCGTCGCATCGTTTTGTCGCCGCCCCCGGCGATACCGCTGAGCGGTTGTGTGCGGAGGTCGACCTGGGCGCTTCGACGGGCAATCCGTTGGCCATGGCCTTGCCGTCGATGCTGCTGATTCCGTTGGCGGACTTGCCCGGCCTCGGGCCGACGCTAGAGTTGCTGTTTGCCGAAGCCGAGCGCGACCAGTGCGGTCGGCAGGCCGCCATCGACCGCTTGTGCGAGTTGCTACTGATCCAGTTGCTGCGTTATCTGATGGATGGGCGGCTTGGCGCCACCGGACTGCTGGCGGGCCTGGCCGACCCGAAACTCGCGCGCGCCATAACCGCCATGCACGATGCGCCGCAGACCGCGTGGTCGCTCGAGGCGCTGGCGGCGAAGGCGGGCATGTCACGCGCGCGCTTCGCCGCCGCGTTCAAGGACGCGGTGGGCGTCACGCCGGGCGACTATCTGGCCGACTGGCGGATGAACGTCAGTTGCACCCTGCTCAAGCAGGGGCGGCCGGTGGCGGTGGTGGCCGACCGCGTCGGCTACGGCAGCCCGAACGCTCTGGCGCGCGCCTTCCGCGTGCGCATGGGCTGCGCCCCGCGCGACTGGCTGGCGCAGCAGCGCGGTGACGCGGCGCTCAGCGGTTCGTGAGTTTGAGTTCGATTCGCCGGTTCTTGGCGTAGGCGGCGCCGGTGTTGCGCTCGTCGAGCGGGTGAAATTCGCATCACGCCGGAACAACTGGCGGAACTCCAGGTGGCGATCCGTCAACGGCTGGTCAGTCTGTTCGTGCGGCGCGGCCGGCTGGACAAGGCTGAGTCAGTGGCGCAGGTAGCTGGATGACGCTGTCCCGCCCTGAGCCGACGCTCACAGGCGGGGATTTCCAGTGTCGTCATTGTCGGCTATTGGCCGGCAGCAGCCCGTCGTTGCCTGATGGATCCAACCCCTCCGCTGCTATAGTGCAGTCGGCTTCTGACGTTCAGTGCAGCCGTCTTCTGAAAACGACAAGAACCGCGCAGCTCCGTCAGAATAGAGTCTTCTTTCGCATTCTTTGACACATGCCCGCAAAGGTCATAGATTTCAGCCTGACAAAAGCAGGGCTTGAGGCGCAACGGAACAGAAAGTGCACTTAGCCCCCTTGCTCACCTTCAACGCGGAGTTGTTCTGATGACCTTTCTATGGGTTGGATTAGGGTTGGTAGTCGCCGGGCTGTGGTGGGGAACGGTTGTCTGGCGGCGGGAGCAGGCAGACCCTTGGATAAATCCACCAACTCCCGAGGCGCGGCGTTTGCTTCGAGCCGCGAGCCTGCATTTGCATTGCCACATTCTCGGCAGGCCTGCGGTAGACCAGGACGCGCCGTCGTTCGTTGGGGTAGATGCCCTCCAGGCACTTTATCTACGTGACGGGGTGATCTTTTTCGAGAAGGGGATCGCCACCTTGCCGGATGGAACCCAAGTCGAGCTGGGGGCACTCACTCATGAAGTGCTCGAAGTGCTTCGAGAAACCTACAGCGCCTTGGATGCCGCTTCAGCAGTGATCACTGACTATGCCACCACCTTCAATACTCCCGAAGAGTTAGAGAAGAGCGAGAATGAAATCCTGCGAAAGATCGCTGGCTACGGGAACATGTACCCGATGCAGAGCGCGATCGCTCGACTGGCATTGTTACTCAATCTCGATCCCGACAAGAACGATGTTGGGATTGGCGGCAAAGTGTTGTGGGAGCGCATCCGCCGTTGGCGTTGGCCCGAGCGCCATTTCTCGGCGGAGCAGTAGGCGTGCAGGGACATCGCATTGGCTACGTCCGGGTCAGCAGCTTCGACCAGAACCCGGAACGCCAGCTGGAGGAGACCGAGGTGAGCAAGGTGTTCACCGACAAGGCCTCGGGCAAGGACACTCAGCGCCCCCAGCTCGAAGCGCTGCTGAGCTTCGTCCGCGAAGGTGACACCGTGGTAGTGCACAGCATGGATCGCCTGGCGCGCAACCTCGATGACCTGCGCCGCCTTGTGCAGAAGCTGACCCAGCGCGGCGTGCGTATCGAATTCCTGAAAGAGGGCCTAGTCTTCACCGGCGAGGACTCGCCGATGGCCAACCTCATGCTGTCGGTGATGGGTGCCTTCGCCGAGTTCGAGCGCGCCCTGATCCGCGAGCGGCAGCGTGAGGGTATCGCCTTGGCCAAGCAGCGTGGCGCGTACCGAGGCCGCAAGAAAGCCCTGTCCGATGAGCAGGCTGCTACCCTGCGGCAGCGAGCGACGGCCGGCGAGCCCAAGGCGCAGCTTGCCCGCGAGTTCAACATCAGCCGGGAAACCCTCTACCAGTACCTCCGCACGGACGACTGATACATGCCGCGTCGCTTGATCCTCTCGGCCACGGAGCGGGACACCCTGCTTGCGTTGCCAGAAAGCCAGGATGACATGATCCGCTACTACACCTTCAACGACTCCGACCTGTCGCTGATCCGCCAGCGGCGCGGCGACGCCAACCGCCTAGGCTTCGCGGTGCAGCTCAGCCTGCTGCGCTACCCCGGCTATGCGTTGGGCACCGACAGCGAGCCGCCCGAGCCGGTCATCCTGTGGGTGGCCAAGCAGGTTCAGGCCGACCCGGCGAGTTGGGCGAAGTACGGCGAACGCGACGTGACCCGCCGCGAGCACGCCCATGAACTGCGCACCTACCTGCAACTGGCCCCGTTTGGCCTGTCCGACTTCCGCAACCTCGTGCGCGAGCTGACCGAGTTGGCCCAGCAGACCGACAAGGGCTTGCTGCTGGCCAGCCAGGCTCTGGAGAGCCTGCGGCAGAAGCGGCGCATCCTGCCGGCGCTGAGCGTAATTGATCGGGCCTGCTCGGAGGCCATTGCGCGGGCTAATCGGCGGGTCTACCGCGCCCTGGTCGAACCACTCACGGACTCGCACCGTGCCAAGCTGGACGAACTGCTGAAGCTCAAGGCCGGCAGCAGCATCACCTGGTTGACCTGGCTGCGCCAGGCACCGCTGAAACCCAACTCTCGGCACATGCTTAAGCACATCGAGCGGCTGAAGACATTTCAGCTGGTGGACTTGCCCGAAGGGCTGGGCCGGCACATCCACCAGAACCGCCTGCTCAAGCTGGCCCGCGAAGGGGGGCAGATGACGCCCAAAGACCTTGGCAAGTTCGAGCCGCAGCGGCGCTACGCGACCCTGGCCGCCGTAGTGCTGGAGAGCACCGCGACTGTGATTGATGAGTTGGTCGATCTGCACGACCGCATCCTGGTCAAGCTGTTCAGCGGCGCGAAGCACAAGCATCAGCAGCAGTTCCAGAAGCAGGGCAAGGCGATCAATGACAAGGTGCGCCTGTACTCGAAGATCGGCCAGGCTCTGCTGGAGGCAAAGGAAAACGGCAGCGATCCGTACGCCGCCATCGAGGCGGTGATTCCCTGGGACGAATTCACCGAGAGCGTCAGCGAGGCCGAGCTGCTGGCCCGGCCGGAGGGCTTCGACCACCTACACCTGGTCGGCGAGAACTTCGCCACCCTGCGCCGTTACACGCCGGCCCTGCTGGAGGTGCTGGAACTGCGCGCTGCACCGGCCGCGCAAGGCGTGCTGGCGGCCGTGCAGACCCTGCGCGAGATGAACGCCGACAACCTGCGCAAGGTGCCGGCGGATGCCCCTACCGCCTTCATCAAGCCGCGCTGGAAGCCGCTGGTGATCACCCCGGAAGGCCACGACCGACGCTTCTACGAAATCTGCGCGCTGTCCGAGCTGAAGAACGCCCTGCGCTCCGGTGACATCTGGGTCAAGGGTTCACGGCAGTTCCGCGACTTCGACGACTACCTGCTGCCGGCAGAGAAGTTCGCCGCGCTCAAGCGGGAACAGGCCCTGCCCCTGGCGATCAACCCGAACAGCGACCAGTACCTGGAAGAGCGCTTACAGCTGCTGGACGAGCAGTTGGCCACCGTAACCCGGCTGGCCAAGGACAACGAGCTGCCCGATGCCATCCTCACCGAGTCCGGGCTGAAGATCACCCCGCTGGATTCTGCGGTGCCCAATACCGCGCAGGCGCTGATCGACCAGACCAGTCAGCTGTTGCCGCGCATCAAGATCACCGAACTGCTGATGGATGTGGACGACTGGACGGGTTTCAGCCGCCACTTCACCCACCTGAAGGACGGTGCCGAGGCCAAAGACAGGACATTGCTGCTGTCAGCAATCCTGGGCGATGCGATTAACCTCGGGCTGACCAAGATGGCCGAGTCGAGCCCCGGCCTGACCTACGCCAAGCTGTCCTGGCTGCAAGCCTGGCACATCCGCGACGAAACCTATTCGGCGGCCCTGGCCGAGCTGGTCAACCACCAGTACCGCCATGCCTTCGCCGCCCACTGGGGCGACGGCACCACCTCATCCTCCGATGGCCAGCGCTTCCGGGCGGGCGGCCGGGGCGAAAGCACCGGGCACGTCAACCCGAAGTACGGCAGCGAGCCGGGGCGACTGTTCTACACCCATATCTCCGACCAGTACGCACCGTTCAGCACCCGCGTGGTGAATGTCGGCGTGCGTGACTCCACCTATGTGCTCGACGGCCTGCTGTACCACGAGTCCGACTTGCGGATCGAGGAGCACTACACCGACACGGCCGGTTTCACCGATCACGTCTTCGCCCTGATGCACCTGCTGGGCTTCCGCTTCGCACCGCGCATCCGCGACCTCGGCGAAACCAAGCTGTATGTGCCGAATAGCGTCCAGGACTACCCGACATTGCGCCCAATGGTTGGTGGCACCCTGAACATCAAGCACGTCCGCGCCCATTGGGACGACATCCTGCGCCTCGCCAGCTCGATCAAGCAGGGCACCGTCACTGCCTCGCTGATGCTGCGAAAGCTCGGCAGCTATCCACGCCAGAATGGCCTTGCCGTGGCCCTGCGCGAGCTGGGCCGGATCGAACGCACCCTGTTCATCCTCGACTGGCTGCAAAGCGTCGAACTGCGCCGCCGCGTGCATGCTGGACTGAACAAGGGTGAAGCGCGCAACTCCCTGGCCAGGGCGGTGTTCTTTAACCGCCTCGGCGAGATCAGGGATCGGAGCTTCGAGCAGCAGCGCTACCGGGCCAGCGGCCTGAACCTGGTGACGGCCGCCATTGTGTTGTGGAACACGGTGTACCTGGAGCGCGCCACTCAGGGGTTGGTCGAGGTCGGCAAGCCGGTGAACGGTGAGTTGCTGCAATACCTGTCGCCGCTGGGCTGGGAACACATCAACCTGACCGGCGATTACGTCTGGCGGCAGAGCCGCAGGCTGGAGGACGGGAAGTTCAGGCCGCTACGGTTGCCCGGAAAACCTTAGCGTACGATTTTTTCCGAATTCTGCGGGCTCCCCCTCCTGCAATGTGCGACAACGCTGTTCAAGGGCTTCATTCGAGCGTTCGGAGCCGGCCAGCGTGCTCTGCAGAGCCTCCAGGGCCTGAGTTTTCTGCGCCACTAGCTGTTGCTGTGCATGTCGCTCTTTTTGCAACTGCCGCGCCTCGGTGAGCAAGCGTGCATTGTCGCGGTTCAGTTGCGTCAGTTCGTCCTGCTTGATTATCAAGGTCTGCTGCAGTTGCCGCAGTTCTAGTTGCAATTGTTGTATCTGCGACTCGTGTCGGCGTTGTTCCTGCTCACGCTGTTCCTTGCTGGCCTGCCGGTAGTGCTCCAGGGTGTCGCGCGCATGTCGGTGTTTTTCCTCCAGCGAGTGGATCTGTGCGTCGCGATCCTTGTGCCGCTCCTCCAGGTCGCGATTAGCCTGCTGTAGGCGGGCGTTCTCGATCTCGGCCTGCTGCAACTCGTGATGAGTGGTCTGAAGTCGTTCCGCGTCGAGCGCGGTCTGGCCTTCCAGTTGTTGGATGCGGTTTTCGGCCTGTCGAAACCGATGCTGGTAATCGAGCCGTTCGCGGGCCAGTTGTTCGCGCTCCTGGGCCACGGCGGCCTGCGCCTCCTCCTCTAGCTGATCTGCCAGTTGGCTGACCAGATTGGCCAACTGTTCGCTGAGCGGGATCAAGGCCGCATCCCGGCCGCGCTCGGCGTCTTCAAGCTCTTTCAGGTAGCGGTGAATGGTGGTCTTTGAACCGGTATTGCCCAGCTCGATGCGCACCGCATCAATACTGGGGTGGATATCGCGGGCGAGTAGAGAATTCCGGGCTTTCTGCACGATTGCTTTGTTGATGCCACCGCGGGCCATAAGTGGAACTCCTGACGATTTCGTTCTGTGGTATGTACTATGTAAATACATAGCATATTATCAAGAACTTCGTTTTTTTCCGCTCGTATTCTAGAATTGGATAATCATGAATTATCCAAGGTGATGCGGTGTTTTTGTCGTTTGGCAGTCGCTCACCGGTACACCAAGGGGATGCGCTCAGATGAGCCAGGAGATCGAGCGGTACCTGCAGGCCGGCACTCGTGCCAACACCCGGCGGAGCTATCAGCAGGCGCTTGAGCACTTCGAGGTGACGTGGGGTGGCTTTCTGCCGGCGACTAGCGATACAGTCGTGCGCTATCTGGTCGATCACGCCGCCACCCTGTCCAGCAATACCTTGAAGTTGCGCCTCGCGGCGTTGGCGCAGTGGCATGTCAGCCAAGGCTTCCCGGATCCGACCAAGACTCCGCTGGTCCGCCAGATCCTCAAGGGCATTCGTACTTTGCACCCACGCCAAGAGAAGCAGGCCGAACCTTTGCAGCTGCGCCAGTTCGAACAGTGCGTGTTGTGGCTGGAACAAGCTTTGGAGCAGGCCCGCGCGGAAGACGACTTGCCACGGCTACTGCGCTGTTGCCGCGATCGCGCTCTGATACTGATCGGCTTCTGGCGGGCCTTTCGCAGTGATGAGCTATGTCGCCTACAGGTCGAGCACATCCAGGTGCGGACCGGGGAGGGCATGCAACTGTTCCTGCCCTGGAGCAAAGGTGATCGGGACAACCAAGGCCAGACCTTCAACGCGCCGGCGCTGGCCAGGCTGTGCCCAGTACAAGCCTACGTCGACTGGATCAGTCTTGCGGGTATCGCACGCGGGCCGGTATTCCGTGGAATTGATCGCTGGGGGCACTTAGGTGAGCAGGGCTTGCACCCAAATAGCGTTGTCCCACTCATGCGCGCCGTACTGCAGGCAGCAGGGCTGCCTTCGGAGCTGTACAGTAGCCACTCGCTGCGCCGCGGGTTTGCCACCTGGGCCACCCGCAGCGGCTGGGATATCAAAGCGCTGATGCAGTACGTAGGCTGGAGCGATGGGCAATCCGCATTGCGCTATGTCGAGAGCACAGGAGTGTTCCCTGGGCAACTGAGTGCGCTACAACACATCTCAAACTGGCCCGAGGGACTGCCATAAGACCGCCTTCCGCGGCCCCGATCTGCACCTAGCTGCGCACTGGGAACACCAGCTCGTCATGTGCGGTGCAAATGAGTCGATGATCCAGCACATGGAAAATTGCAGGGTTCTTGGCATCCTGGGCACCCACAAAGAAGAGGTAACTGCGGGATGCCTGCTTGTCTTTTTTGGCTTTTATGTTCTCTTGCCGGGCTATTTCCAGCTCATTTTTCAGTCGCCCGCGGGCAGCTGCTGACCACTCGCTCCAAAGGACGACCACCTGGTAAGGCGTTAGTTTTTTCTCTTCCCATTCGCCCGCGTTGAGTGAAATGGTCAAGTGTTCATGCTACAAAGACGCGCTGAGGGAACGCTGGTCGAGGCAGTCCAGGTTGTACTGCCTGCGAGGCTGAATGGATCCAATGACTGGACGATGGAGAAGCTGACCGAGCTGATAAGGGTCTATGACCGGGACGAACGAGTCTTGGGCTACGACTTCCAAACGGCATCAGGCCAGACCTACTCGCACAGAGATTGCCTGTACTCACAGGACGGAGCCAAGCACCAGGTCTATTGTTCGATGATGTGTCCCGCATGAGATGGTCGCCACCTCTGGTGGTTCTTGGCAGGGCCACTCACGAGGTTTGACAGGACAATGAAGGCTCTTCCCGAGAAAATCCTGGACATCATTCAACAGCTTCCAGAAGGTGAGGTTCTGACACCTAGCAGATTCCTGCATCATGGTTCTCGCCATGCTGTGCAGCGAGGACTCTCTCGCCTGGTCGAAGGTGGAAAGCTGTTTCGCGTTGCTCGGGGCATTTATGTTGCCGCAGTCGAAACTCGGTTCGGCGTGCGCCCGCCGGCACCGGAGAAGGTTGTCCACTCGCTGGCTAATGCGCTGGGTGAAGTGCTGGTCGACCACGGGGCTCGTGCCGCGAATAAATTAGGGCTGAGCACACAGGTTCCAGTTCGCTATGTCTTTCTAACCGACGGACGCTCTAGGGAGCTTCAGGTAGGCAAGACCACCGTGTCGATTCGGTATGCGCCTCGATGGTTGATGGCTCTAGGCGCTACTGGAGCGGGGGAAGCCATTCGAGCATTGGATTGGATTGGCGAGGCAAGCGTGGGGTATGCCGTTTTCAAACTTCATAAACTACTACCCGAGAGCGAATGGGGTGATCTGGTGTCAGCTCACCGCTCGTTACCTATCTGGATGGCGAATGCAATCTGCGCTCAGTCGAGTTGCACCCACCCTGTCAAGTTGGGCTAGCGGTTTAGCTGTAGCCTACTTACCGCCAGATCGGCATCATCTGGAATGGGGCAATTCGATGTGAAAGCCCGTGAGGCCGGCGGCTGAGGTGCACCAGATGCGGCCTTTGTGAGCCTCAATGATGGATCGGGTGATGGCAAGTCCGAGCCCGGCGTTGCTCGGGCTTCCCTCCCGCCGAGCGGGGTCGACCCGGTAAAAGCGGTCGAAGAGCTTCTCTAAATGCTCTGAGCTAATTGTGTCCCCTGGGTTCTCGATGCTGAAGGTTGTGGAGTCCGCTGTCTCGCGGATCAAAACCGAAATTGTATGTCCCACCGGCGTGTAGCGCAGTGCATTGGACAGCAAGTTGGAAAGTGCACGATCAAGCATCAGCCGATCTCCCAGCACTTGGCCTGTGCCTGTGAGCGATAGTTCAATGCCATGTTCTTCGGCCAGAAGGTGGTAGTAGTCAAACAGCTTGAAGACTACGTCAGCCAGTTCGATCCTGGCCTGCTCGGGGATGATCAGGCCATTATCAGCCTTGGCCAAGAAAAGCATGTCATCAATCATCCGAGACATGCGCTTCAAGTCCTCCAGGTTGGAGTAGAGATTCTCTTCATAGGCATTGATATCGCGTTTCTTGCTCAGCACGACCTCGGTGTGGGTCATCAGGTTGCTAACGGGCGTGCGTAGCTCGTGGGCAATGTCGGCCGAAAAATTGGAGAGCCTAACGAAGGCATCCTCTAGCCGAGCCAACATCGCATTGAAGGATAGAACCAGTTGCTGAAGTTCCCGCGGCACTGGTTCGAGAGGGATTCGTTCCTGTAACGAGCGAGCGGACATCCCGGAGGCCACATGAGTGACTTGCCGCAGAGGCCTAAGGCCGCTGCGAGCAACCACCCAGCCGAGCGCGGCACTGAACAGGGCACTGATGACCAATCCAATCCAGAACCATCGTTGCAGCGTGTCGAAAAAGTGTGTGTGATTGGTGACGTCAAGAATCAGCAAAGCTGTGAGCGGCTCAGCCTGATCGGCTACCGAGATTTGCGCCGTCATGCCGCGGTACATGTGTTGGCCGTTCTGCCACTCCCACATGCTCTGCTCATTTTCACGTCTGAAACGCTCTGGTACTTCGACTGCTCTGGGGTCGGAGAACAGTACAGAACCGTCACTGGCCAGGATAGTGGCCGCCAGATCCTGATGGGCTCCCAGCAAGGCTCGCAACTGCGGTAATTCTTCCGAAAGGCTCGCTTCACCGCGAGCATTGTTGAGGATATGTTTGGCGGATTCGAGTTTCTCCACCAGGGCCTGCCGATCCAGCATCTTGAAGTGGTGCTGGCTGAGCATATTGAAACTCAGCCCTGCTACCGTCAGGACTGCAATTACCGCGGACATGAACATCAGGCTCATGCGTGCTGTCAGCGAAAGGTGCTTCATATTCACTCCGGCGCATCCATCATGTATCCCATGCCGCGGGCGGTATGAATCAGCTTGAGATCGAAATCGTCATCGATTTTTGCGCGTAGCCGGCGTACCGCAACCTCAATGACATTGGTGTCGCTGTCGAAATTCATGTCCCAAACCTGAGAGGCAATCAGCGACTTCGGGAGCACCTCGCCGCGCCGGCGCAGTAGCAGTTCCAGCAGTGAAAACTCCTTCGCGGTCAGGTCAATTCTTTTCCCGCCACGGATCGCACGCCGCTTCATCAGATCGACTTCCAGATCGGCAATTTTCATCGTTGTTTGCGTGGGTGAGCCATTGCCTCTACGCAGCAGCGTTCTGACCCTGGCCAGAAGTTCTGAAAAAGCAAATGGCTTGATTAGGTAGTCGTCCGCACCTAGCTCCAACCCTTTAACGCGGTCCTCCACACCATCGCGTGCCGTCAAGAACAATACGGGAACGTCTTTTCCTGCGGCGCGCACCATGCGCAGCACTTCCCACCCGTCCAGCCCAGGCATCATCACATCCAGGATCAGGAGGTCATAGGACTCACTCAGCGCGTGCTGTAGAGCATCTGTACCGGTCATAACCCGATCGACATTGAAGCCCGCTTCACTCAGGCCTTGCTGCAGGTATGCACCGGTTTTGGGTTCATCTTCAGCTACCAGTAGTTTCATGCGAGCAGACTCCAAAAATCGGGTGGCCTGAGTTTGCAGGCAAACCGCGGCCCCAACCAGAAGCTTACGAAAATGTAATTCTGACTTCAGGTCTCTGACAGGGTGGCTTGTCTAGGGTGCTAGCATGAGCATTAGGTTGTGCTCTCGGCCCTCGACAGACCAAAAGCAGAGGTGCCGGCCATAGTTTGCACTGATGGAGACTGCCCTATGAAATCGCTGAAACCTTTGCTTCTGGTTGGTTCGCTACTGCTGTCTTCTATGGCTTGGGCCGAAGGGGGCAGCGACCGTGTATTCGAGCGCATCCAGCAGATGCGCGACAAAGCAGAAGCCGTGCTGATCCAGGCGGAGAAGGCCCCGGTCGGCGAGCGGCATGTGCACATGAAGGAGCATATGAACATGCTCGAAGAGATCATGAGCCAGCTGCACAACGAACATCCCGCGCCAGACATGTCAGCCGAAGAGCATCTAGCCTGGATGGAAAAGCATGACAAGCTGGTAGACGACGTGCTGGGTCAAATGATTCGAGAGCACAAGCTGATGATGGCCGACAAGGAATGCCATCAGTAAAGATTTCCCCCATCTTCCAGGCCTTTCGTGATTGCTCCTTTGGCCTAGCGGCGCCTTTATGGCGCCGTGCTTTTTCCCAGCTGACGCAATTGTAGTTTTGGGGTCAGCGGCCTGGCAGCAAGCGGGGAATAGCATGAGATTTCCAGCATCCATCGCGAGGTCTCACCATGAAACGCATACCCCTTAAGCTGCTGATCAGCACTCTGTTCATCAGCACCACTTTTCCGGCATTTGCCGAGGCCGGCGGCAGTAGCAATGGCATTGGGCAGCAGGCCCAGGCGACGCCAGCGACTCGTACCATCTTGGTAAAGATGGACGACATCAACTACAGCCAGAAAACGATCGATGTGAAGCCAGGTGAAACCGTGCGCTTCGTTCTGAAGAACGAGGGCGCGTTGATGCACGAGTTCAACATCGGGCAGGCAGCGTCCCAGCTGGAGCACCAGCGCAAGATGGCGTCCTTGTTCAAGGACGGCACACTGACCCCGACCGGCATGGCCGAGCGCATTGTCTGGCATGAGCGTTATGGCACGGGAGACTCCAACCCTCCAGGCTATCCGAAAGTCATCAAAGCCAAGCATGACGACCCGAACGCGGTTCTCGTCGAGCCCGGCACAACCAAAGAGTTCGTGTGGACCTTCCCTAAGGCGGGCAGTTTGAGCTTCGCCTGTACATTGCCTGGGCATTACCAGGCGGGGATGGTCGGTGAGTTTGCTCTGCGTTAGTCCGGCACCGGTGCTACCCGTTGGCCGCGAGCTGGGTAGCACCGATTTGACGAACCTTACTGCGATGTAGTTTTCACGTCAGCGTACCGCCAGCTGCACCTCATTAGCATCGGGACTCATCCCTCCTCAACACCTCAGAGGCACACCATGAAACTCAGACCCGCTTTCATAATCACCACCCTTGGCTTGCTGCTCAGTGCTGCCAATGCGCTGGCCAGCCCGGGCCACAAGAAAGACAGTATTGGGCAACCGGGAGACGGTCAGGCAGTAGATCGCACCATCGAAGTCCGGATGGGGGACATCTTCTTCGAACCCAAAGCAATGGAGATCAAAGCAGGCGAGACAGTTCGCTTCGTCCTGAAAAATGACGGTGCACTGCTACACGAATTCAATCTTGGCAAAGCGGCATCCCATGCCGCGCACCAGAAAGAGATGGCCGCGATGTTTCAGAACGGCACGCTGTCCCCTACAGGTGTGCATGACATGAGCAATATGGGCCATGCCATGGGCGGCATGAAGATGGTCGGTATGGAACACGATGACCCCAACAGTGTTCTTGTCGGACCTGGAGCAAGCGAAGAGTTGATCTGGACCTTCTCCGCCGCCACCGAACTGGAGTTCGCCTGCAATATTCCAGGACATTATCAGTCGGGAATGGTCGGTAAGGTGACCGTACGCTGACGTTTATTGATACTCGCCAACTCCGTCCAGTCTGAGACACCTATACTGATCCGGCCGCCATTGAAACGAGGCTATTGTCGTGGACCATACCCATCACACCAGTACCACTGAGCCGCCTTTTTGGAAGAGCAAGATTGGCATTGCGCTGATCATGCTGGCCGTAATCGGCATCTTCTATGTAGCGCGTGAGCATTACGGTCATCTTTCGCAGGCCCTGCCGTACCTCATCCTGCTGCTATGCCCGCTGATGCATCTGTTTGGCCACAATCACGGCGGGCACTCCCACTCCAGCAGCACCGCTGTTTCCAAGGACGAAGAAAGGACATAGATCGCATGCAAAAGACCTCCTGCCATCATGACCAGGATCATTCACATAACTCGCACGCCCACTCCGAGAGCCAGCGCGACCCGGTGTGTGGCATGGAGGTGAAATCTGATAGCCCATACCGCGAGAGCGTTGAAGGGAAGACCTATCGCTTCTGCAGTGCCAAATGCCTGCAGAAGTTTCAAATTGATCCCCACTCGTACATGGGCCACTCGTCTCATGAAGCACATCAGCATACGAGTCACCCTACGATATCGGCACCAGAAGGAGCCGCATATACCTGTCCGATGCATCCAGAGATTCGCCAACCGACCCCTGGCAACTGCCCGATCTGTGGCATGACGCTGGAGCCTGTCATCCCGGAGCTGGAAGAGGAGGAAAACCCGGAGCTGAAGGACTTCTCTCGGCGATTCTGGTGGACCCTACCGCTGACCGTCATCGTGACCGTGCTGGCGATGGCTGGCCATTCCTTGCAACTGTTTCATGGCACGACCCAGAACTGGGTCGAGCTGGCTCTGGCGACGCCCGTGACGCTATGGGGTGGCTGGGTGTTCTTCGCCCGCGGCATTGACTCCATCCGGCACCGCAGCCCCAACATGTGGACGCTGATCGGATTGGGAACTGCAGCTGCCTACCTCTACAGCGTGGCCGCTACCTTGGTTCCGCAGTCGTTTCCGGCGGCCTTTGTCCAGGACGGACGTATCGGCGTCTATTTTGAAGCAGCCGCGGTGATTATCTCACTCACGCTGTTGGGCCAAATGCTCGAACTAAAGGCCCGCTCGCAGACGTCCGCAGCTATCAAATCGCTGCTGGGACTGGCACCAAAGACAGCGCGGCGCATCATGCCCGATGGAGTAGAAGAGGACATTCCTCTAACCCATGTCCATCAGGGCGATCATCTGCGTGTCCGGCCAGGCGAGAAGGTTCCTGTAGATGGCACTGTGCTGGAGGGTGAGAGCGCAGTCGACGAATCGATGCTTACTGGAGAACCGTTACCCGTGACCAAACGGGCAGGGGATGCCCTTATCGGTGCCACCCTAAACACCCACGGCAGCCTAGTTATGGAGGCGCAGAAAGTCGGTGCCGAAACCATGCTGTCGCAGATCGTGCTGATGGTGGCCAAGGCCCAGCGCTCTAAGGCACCCATGCAGCGTATGGCCGATGCCGTTGCGGGGTATTTCGTGGTCGGGGTGATCCTGATCGCGATTCTGACCTTCTTCGGCTGGGGGCTGTTCGGGCCGGAATCTGGCTGGGTATTTGGCCTGATCAATGCGGTGGCGGTGCTGATCATTGCGTGTCCCTGCGCCCTGGGTCTGGCAACCCCGATGTCCGTCATGGTTGCGACTGGCAAGGCCGCTAGCAGCGGTGTGTTGTTCCGCGATGCCAGCGCCATCGAAAATCTATGCAAGATCGACACGCTCATCGTCGACAAGACCGGAACCCTGACTGAGGGGTGCCCCGTATTCCATAGTGCGGAAGGGACAGGCGGTTACGACTCCAATGAAGTGCTGCGCCTGGCTGCCAGTCTCGACCAGGGTAGTGAGCACCCGCTGGCTCATGCCATCGTCGATCATGCGCGGGGTCAAGGCATTGCACTGGTCAAGCCGGACACTTTCGAGTCGGGCTCGGGTATTGGCGTGCGCGGTCAGGTCGATGGCCATCAGCTGCAGCTCGGCAACACCGCACTGATGGACGAGGCGGGCGTCGATATTACCCCGCTGCGCAATCGCGCCGAGCAACTGCGTCTGGAAGGCATCAGCATCATCTATTTGGCCGTTGATGGTCGCCTGGCGGGACTCCTGGCCGTTTCCGATCCGATCAAGCCTACTTCTCAACAGGCTGTCTCCAAGCTTCAAAGCGAAGACGTAAAGGTCATCATGGCCACTGGTGATGGCCTCACCACAGCAAGAGCCGTGGCGAAGCAGCTCGGAATCGAGGAAGTGCATGGTGAGGTCAAACCGCAGGATAAGGAGAAACTGGTCGCCGATTTGCAGGGCTATGGCCGTCGTGTCGCCATGGCGGGTGACGGCATCAACGATGCGCCCGCCCTGGCCAGGTCTGACGTAGGTATCGCCATGGGCACCGGTACCGATGTGGCGATGAACAGCGCCCAAGTGACGCTGGTCAAGGGAGATCTGATGGGCATCCTGCGAGCGCGCACCCTGTCAGTGGCAACCGTGAAAAACATGAGGCAGAACCTCGCCTTTGCGTTCCTCTACAACGCGATGGGAATCCCGCTAGCAGCGGGGCTGCTGTACCCGCTGACGGGGCATCTTCTGTCGCCCTTGATTGCTGCGCTGGCGATGAGTGTCAGCTCGGCGTCGGTGGTCTTCAATGCTCTGAGGTTGAAATCAACGGACATCGGATAGGCTTCCATACCACCGACCAGGTGATTATTCAGAAGCGCATCTGACCGGAAAATGCCGTACGGTAGTTTCCGGTCCGACCTATCTGTCGCAACACATAGTGACGAGGTGACGTTCGATGGACTGTTGCCGCTGCGGGTAGGAGACTGGTCGTCGTTAACCCATGAGGACTCTCGGTGGCCCGCATTCGCAGACTGATTATCAGCAACTTCCGATCTATCCAGGCGCTCGACTGGGTGCCGGCCCCAGGAATTAACTGCCTCATAGGTCCTGGCGATAGTGGAAAGTCCAGCATTCTAGATGCGATTGACCTTTGCGTCGGTGCCCGCCGGGGCGGCACGTTCGGCGACATGGACTTCTTCGCTCTGAACGTCGAAACACCCATCACCATCAGTGTGACGCTTGGCGATTTGCAGGTATCGCTGATGGATATCGATGTTTACGGCGAGTTCTTGCGTGGATTCAATCCAGGAACGGGAGAAGTCGAAGACGAACCGCGAGCGGGGCTGGAGACCGTTATCACCTTGCTTCTGCAAGTTGGTGCCGATTTGGAACCTACCTGGACACTTTTTTCTGAGCGTGCGGAGCAGCAGCAACTCGAACGCACTCTTCCCTGGAAGGAACGAGCGGCACTAGCACCCGCCCGTATCGGCAGCTTTGCGAGTTCGAACTTGTCGTGGAGTCGTGGCTCAGTGCTCAATCGACTTACTGACGAGCGTGCAGAGCTAGGTGCCGAACTTGCGCGCGCCGCGAGGCAAGCAAGAGCGAACTTTGGCAATCAAGCCGTCGGACATCTAACTCAGACGCTTGAGGTGGTGCAACGCACGGCTCAGCATCTTGGGGTTTCGGTTGGAGCGATGCCACAAGCACTCCTTGACGCACATTCTGTGTCGATTGGCGAGGGTGCGATCGCGCTGCACAGCGACACAGGCATTCCCCTTCGCTCCCTTGGCACGGGCTCGTCGCGATTGCTAGTGGCAGGGTTGCAAAGAGCTGCAGCTAGCGCCGCGCCAATTGCTCTTGTCGATGAGGTGGAATATGGGCTTGAACCTCATCGGCTCATGCGATTCCTGGACTCCCTGGGCGCAAAGGACGCTGCCGCTCCGCTGCAGGTCTTCATGACGACTCACTCACCGGTCGCGCTGCGCGAATTGTCCGGCAGCCAGTTATTCGTTGTTCGGTCTGGGCCTCAACGCCACAGCGTTATGGCGGCAGGGGAGGCCAACGAAGTACAAAGTACCCTTCGGAAGGACCCAGAGGCATTCCTCGCCAAATCCATTATCGTTTGCGAGGGTGCCAGCGAGGTTGGCTTCGCGCGTGGCCTTGACCAATGGTGGGGCAGCCTTGGCGCTACCTCATTCCTGGCTCATGGTGGCGCTTATGTGGACGCCGGCGGGGGAAGTCCCGATAACAGTCTTATCCGCGGAACGGCACTTCAGAACCTAGGCTATCGCGTGATGGTTTTTGTAGACGCCGACAAACCTTCGACCGCAGGGCTACCTGAAGCATTCTTGGCCGCAGGCGGACAAATTCTGACATGGCGACCAGGTCTCACTCTGGAGGACGAGATCTTCCGCCATCTCAGTGACCAAGCACTCGATGCACTTCTGGCGAAAGCCGAAACAATAGTGGGTGCAGAGCTGATGAATGCGCACATCCAGACGAAGTCCCAAGGACGTATGACACTACATGACATCAAAGCTGAAAGACTTATTCAGGGCTACTTGCCCGCGACGCGAGAGCTTTTGGGAGCTGCATCTCGTATCCGCAACAGCGGGTGGTTCAAGTCGTTGACAACCTATCAGGAGGTTGCAAGGGACATCGTCGGCCCGTCTCTACAGAACGCCGACCAGGGCTTCATGGGATCGTGTCCCGGGAAGTGGTGTAACTCATCATGGTTCTGGCCGCTGAGTTCGCCGTTTAGTTGATCACGGCCGACAGCTTGGCCTGTGGATTATCGCTGACTGCCTCAAAGGCCTCCAACTGCATGTAACGCCGTTGCAGGCACCACTCGTCGTTCTGCTCCAGCAGCATCGCGCCTACCAGCCGTGTGATTGCAGGATCGTTGGGAAAGATGCCTACGACGTCGGTGCGGCGTTTGATCTCCGCGTTAAGCCGCTCCAGTGGATTGGTGCTGTGTAATTGCTGTCGGTGCGCTTTTGGAAACGCCATGTGAGCCAGCACTTCATCCTCGCAGCCGTCCATGAGTGTCGCGATCTTGGGGTATTTTTCGCGTAGCTGATCAGCGACCAAACGCCATTGCTGATGGCATTCGGCACGGCTGTCCTGGGCGAAGACTGTGCGCAGTAGGGCCGCCACCATGGTGCGCTGACCTTTGCCGACGTGGGCCATGGCATTACGCATGAAATGCACACGGCAGCGCTGCCAGGTCGCGTTGAAGACCTTGGAAACAGCCGCCTTGAGCCCTTCGTGGGCGTCGGAGATGACCAGTTTCACGCCCCGCAAGCCACGTCGCGTGAGGCTGCGCAGGAAGTCTGTCCAGAACGGCTCAGCCTCTGACGGCCCAACCCGCATGCCCAGGACTTCGCGGCCACCGTCGGTGTTCACGGCCACGGCGATTATTACGGCGACCGAGACGATGCGTCCGGCCTCCCGCACTTTGACGTAGGTGGCATCGATCCAGAGATAGGGCCAGTCGCCCTCAAGCGGGCGGTCAAGGAAGGCGTGAACGCGCTCATCGATCTCACCAGCTAGCCGTGAGACCTGGCTTTTGGAGATGCCGGTCATGCCCATGGCTTTGACCAGCTCGTCCACTGAGCGTGTTGAAACGCCTTGGATGTAGGCCTCCTGGATGACTGCCGCCATGGCTTTCTCAGCGGTGCGTCGAGGTTCAAGGAAACCAGGGAAATAGCTGCCTTGGCGCAGCTTGGGAATCTTAAGGTCGACGTCGCCTGCGCGGGTTTGCCAAAGACGATCGCGGTAGCCATTACGGCTATTTGTCCGGTCTGGGCTTTTGACATCGAAGCCCGCGCCGCACAGGCCTTCGACGTCGAACTCCATCATGCGCTGGGCAACGAACTGGATCATTTGCTTGAGCAGATCAGCGTCTGCCCCTTTCTCAACCAACTCGGTCAATGCGATAGTGGGCTTGGTCATCGTGGTTTCTCTGGTGAGTGTTTGGTCTTCGCAAACTCAACGTTAGCCAAGAACCACGATGACCATCCTCTTTCGCCCGCAGGGCGCCTTCGGCTGGTTCAGTTACACCACTTCCCGGGACACGATCCTTCATGGCAGTCACGAATCAGCTCTGGACGTTTACAAGTGCCCCTTGAGATCGATCTTTTCGCTATCGAGCGTGGCTCCATAACAGCCCCCGCAGGTTGTGGAAAAACGCAATTGATTGCCGAGACGCTCATCGCGCATAGGCAGAGCAAACCCATACTCGTACTAACGCACACGAACGCAGGCGTTGCGGCCTTACGGGCACGCCTGAGACGAGCCGGCGTTCCTAACTCCGCATATCGAGTCTCCACCATTGATGGATTCTCGATGCGCCTCATCGCTAAGTTCCCAGCGCGAAGCGGCCATAACCCACAGATCTTACAGCTCCACCAGCCCAACACCGACTACCCTGCAATTCGGCACGCCGCCATGCTGTTACTGCAGGCAGGCCACCTTGCTCAGCCTCTCCGTGCCACTTACGCGCGCTTGCTTGTCGACGAATACCAGGACTGCAACGTCGTCCAGCACGCCATCGTGTCAGGTTTGGCCCGGGTGCTACCGACCTGCGTGCTCGGTGACCCAATGCAAGCCATCTTCGACTTTCGTGGCAATCGACTGGTGCATTGGGCGAATGAGGTGCAGCCCCTGTTCCCCGCGGCAGGAGAGCTGAGGATACCCTGGCGCTGGCGGCTGGCCGGAGCTGAGAACCTTGGGCAGTGGCTACTCGCCATACGGCAGCAACTTCAAGTTGGCCAGCCGGTGGATCTGCGCACGGCTCCGGCAGAAGTGCGCTGGGTGCAGCTCAACGCCGGGACCGAAGTCCAGCAGCGGCTGGTGGCCGCTAGAACCGAGTCACCCAACGCTCGGGGCAGCGTCCTCATCATCGGGGACTCCATCAACGTGCAAGGTCGCCATCAGCTCACGAGCCAGACACCCGGCGCCATGGCCGTCGAAGCCGTCGACCTAAGGGACCTCGTCAACTTCGCCAGGAACTTTAACCTGCAGGGTGCCAATGCTCTGGCACAACTTGCGGAATTTGCTTCAAGCGTGATGACGGGGGTAGGTGCAGCAAACCTGCGAACGCGTGTGGAGTCTCTGCGCACAGGACGTGCCCGAACGCCACCGACCCCAGCCGAGGCCGAGGCCGTCGCATTCGTCGGGGAGCCAACACCGCAGCGAGCACTCCTTGTGCTCAACGCCCTCGCCGAACAGCCGGGGGCACGGGTGTACCGACCGGAAGTTCTGCACTGCTGCCGGTCCGCTATGCAAGCTGTGGCGGGAGGTACAGCCGACTTTCTGAGTGCAGCCATTCAAGCGCGAGAACGCAATCGACACCTTGCCCGCCCCATCGCAAGACGCTCGGTAGGCAGCACATTACTTCTCAAGGGGCTCGAGGCGGATGTCTCGGTTGTTCTGCATCCTGAACTTATGACCGCTCAGAATCTGTATGTCGCCCTTACGAGGGGCGCAAGGCACGTAGTGGTGTGTTCATCGAACCCCATCCTGATGCCTGTGAACAACGGCTGAGCCTTACTGTTGCGTTTGCGCACTTGACCTTGCCATCGTGTCAAGGTCGATGCTGTCTGTGCGGTAACTTGAGCCGCGGACGAAATGAGGTGAGAGAGATGTTCAGCCTGAATGTTTCGGGTATGGGTTGTGGCAGTTGTGTCAGCAAAATCACGAAGGCCATCCAGACGCTGGATCAGGACGCACGCGTAGAGGTGGATCGGGCAGCCGGCAAGGTCACTGTAGAGAGCACAGAAAGTGCCGAATCGATCCGCGAGCTGATCCAGGAGCTTGGTTATGCGGCCCAGGTCAGCGCTTGAGCGCTGGCCTGCCGACCGACTAAATCTCCAGTTCTGAGAGCTCTTTCAGCCCGTGAATACTGGTGACCTCGTTAGTAATACCTTCATCCCCATCTCGGCCGCGAAGCCAGTTTGAGTGATCGCCTGGCTCGCGCATTTCCAGCGTGTCATAGGAGTAGCGCTTTCGCTTGAACAGGCTTTTCAATGCGGCGAACTCGTGGCTTTTCTCGTCTTCTATTCCGACGACTTTTCCTACAAGCGCCTCCCAATGACCGACGCCGTCGGCCAGCATCGCCTGGTAAGTCTCTGGGTCCAGCAAGGCTTGCTGTTTGAAATGAATGATGCGGTGTGTCATAGACGCGCTCGGGAGTGGCCAAAGAGAAGCCGCTAGCCTATAGGTTCCGGGTCATTCGTGAATAGTTGCCCTGAGCTTTAGCAAACCTTCGTTGACCCACAATTTCAACCAAGTTGCGGCCTGCAGGGGGGCTTGCTCTCCATGTGTTGCGCTCAATGACTCGCAGAGTTCGGCGAACGATCCACCCTCGACGAAAAACCGCAATGCTGACGCCTCTTCTGGCTCCAGGCTTCGGTAATGGCATACGAGGTTATGACGCCAGACCAGACAGTCTCGATTCCCGGCTGGTTGGGTGGCAACGGGAAGCAGATCCCCAGACTTGGCAGCCTTCCACAGCGCCAGGGTGTTGTACTGCAATCGCAGCCATCTGGCAGATGGAGTCAGGGAAACCCTGAATGAAACCCAGTCTTCAGCCGAAAACTCACTGATGGCCTGCAGTGAAAGCGCTTCGACATCCTGAGCATCGAAAGCCAGTGTAAAAGCCCACTCCAGCTCCGCGAGTTCGCGCATCGGTGAAAGTTGAGGTTCCGCAATGTAGCTGCGAATGAACTCGGGCAGCTTTTCACCCAGCCAGCGAATGCTGAAATGCCGCGGTGGCCAGGCGGCGATATAGGCCAGTGCGAGTTGCTCGAACGACTGTTCTCCCAGCCATTGCTGCAGCGCCGGGAAATCCTCGCGCAGCACCGCCAGCAGGCGCGAGCGATAGGCGTTATGGTAGATCCGCAGGCCTTCGAGGGCACTCAGCGCAGTGCAACCCCGGACTTGCTCCAAAAGCTCGTTGGAGGGCAGGGCACCATCTGTCAGGTAAGTTTCAAATGCAGTCTGTAAGGCGCTTAGGCTCAAAGGGTTGCCCTCGATATCACGCCATTGGCGATAGCTCGGGCATGCTCCAACTCGGATAACAGATCCTCGAACGGTGGAAAATGATCATCCCGCTCGATCAACGTCGACGTTGGACCCAAGTAGCTCAAAGTCTTGCTGTAGAGCGCCCAAACCGGGTCAGCGATGGGCTGGTCGTGGGTGTCGATGAGGTATTGCCCGTAATCGCTATGCCCGGCCAGGTGAATTTGACGAATCCGCTCGTGCGGCAATTCCAAGATGAACTGCCATGGGTCGAAATCCTGATTTCGTGCGCTGACGTAGACGTTGTTCACGTCAAGGAGCAATTCGCAACCGGTCAGGAAACTCAGTTCCGAGAGAAACTGCGATTCGCTCATGCTGGACGTCTTCCACTGCACGTAAGAAGAAACGTTCTCCAGCACAATGGGACGTTCCAGAACATCCTGCACTAGACGCACCCGCGCGGCGACATGCAGCAGGCTTTCTTGGGTAAACGGCAGCGGCAGCAGGTCGTGGAGTTGATGGGCGTTGCCGCGACTCCAGCACAAGTGGTCGGAAACCCACTGGGGCTGTACCCGGTCCGCCAGTTGCTTGAGCTGTCGTAGGTAGCCCATGTCCAGGTTATGCGAACCGCCGATCGACAGCGATACTCCGTGCATCACCAACGGGTATTGCTCGCCAATCGCATCGAGAAAGTAGAGGGCCTTGCCACCGCCCACCAGGTAATTCTCGGAAATGATCTCAAACCAGTCGACCGCAGGTCGCTGTTCAAGAATCTGCTGGTAATACTCACTGCGAAGGCCAAGACCGAAACCCAGTGTTTTGCGCTTACTCATTCAAGACTCCAGCAGGGGAGTGGCAGGCACTCCCCGCAACGGCATTATTCGCTGGTCTTGCCACCGGCCTCATCGCACTTGGCCTGAGTCATCAGCTTGAAACCCTGGCCTTTACATTCTCCCTGGCCTTTGCAGGCATTTTTGGCGGTCATGCAGTCGTTCTGGCCCTTGCAACCGTTGACGCCGAAGCACTTCACTTCAGCTGCTTTGGTGTCCTGGGCGGCCTGGACAGGCAGGGTAGCAAACAGGCTGGCGGCCACGAGAGCCAGAGCGGCACCGGTAGCGACGTTGGATTTATTCGACATAGTGACAATCTCTCTTAATTGTTGGTGGTCTTATCCGCGGGTGCGAATGACCCTGAGTAGCTTAGGCATCGCTGCCGAGCATGCCCTCTCAAGAAATTCGCAAGGCTTTATGAGGGCATGAAAGACAGTACCGAGCCTTCTGGATGGGCTACAAGAAAGAAATAGCAACCTGACAGAACTGTAATGTTCGGCTCAGGTTGCTGACAGGCCCTCTTAGGGATGCTCCGATCAACTTGTCGTGCAGCCGCGGCAAGTTGCAATTTTCCAGGCACCTACAGCGTCATTGGACGAAAAGTGACCGAAAAATCATGTACGGAGAGCTTTTTCGACCGGTTCTCCGTGTTAAACGCGAACCTCACCCATACCCATGAGCTGTTTTCGAACCCTCCACAGGTTTGCCAGGGCGAACAGCGTGGTCAACTGAGCCGTGTTTTTCATCAGCCCACGAAAACGTACTTTCACGTAACCAAACTGCCGCTTGATCACGCGAAACGGATGCTCGACCTTGGCCCGTGTCTGAGCCTTGCAGAACTCGATCTTGCGCTTGGCTTTGTACAGTACGCTGCGCTGGTTCAGCTTGGAATAGGTGCTGCGACGCGCTGCAATCTGCCAGATCACCCCCCGATTTTCATGCTCTTCGCGCCTTTCGACACCGGTGTAACCGGCATCTGCATACACGGCGTTTTCTTCGCCATGCAGCAGTTCAGCCACCTGCGTGACATCGGCCACATTGGCAGCGGTGCCATGGACGTGATGCACCAGGCCGGACTCGACATCGGCACCGATGTGCGCCTTCATCCCGAAGAAATACTGACCGCCTTTCTTGGTCTGGTGCATCTCGGGATCACGCTTGCCTTCTTTATTTTTGGTCGAGCTGGGGGCATGAATAATGGTGGCATCGACGATGGTGCCTTGGCGCAGCGACAGGCCTTTTTCCTGCAGATAACCATTGATGACCGCAAGGATTGCCGGTGCGAGCTGATGCTTCTCCAGCAAGTGCCGGAAGTTCATGATCGTGGTGTCTTCGGGGATTGGCGCGCTCAGCGTCAGGAGTGCGAACTGGCGCATGGGCGTGATTTCGTAGAGCGCTTCTTCCATGGCCGGGTCGCTCAGGGAGAACCAGTTCTGCAACAGATGGATGCGCAGCATGGTTTCCAGAGGATAGGGTTTGCTACCGCCGCCGGCCTTGGGGTAGAACGGTTCGATCAGCTCCAGCAGGCCTGCCCAGGGCACCACCTGATCCATTTCGGCGAGGAAGCGCTCTCGGCGGGTTTGCTTGCGCTTGCCGGCGTACTCAAAGTCGGAAAAGCTCATCTGGCTCATGGGCGGCTCGGATCAGGTGTTGCGGGGATTCTCGCATAACTGAAGGCTTGTTCGGAGATTCCTTAGTTAACGTGACATCGAGCCTAAAGCTCGGCCTCTGCAGTTGCAGGGACCACTTAACTTACGAGGAATACCCAAAATGAAATCGATCAAAGCTCTGCTTGTAGTTACTGCTCTGAGCATCTCCAGCTTGGCAATGGCTGAAGGTGGTGCTGACCGAACCTTCGCGCGCATGGAGCAGGCACGCCAGACGTCTCTGGAGGCCTACCGGGTGGCCCAGCAGCAGAAAGTTGAGGCTCCTGTAGCCAGCAGTCCAACCGAGCAAGCAGAGCACACCAACTGCTGAAGTCATCTACCTTACAGAAATGTAATCACCCGGATGGTTGGGATATGGCAGTTTCATACTGCTCATCGTCGGTAAGGCTTGTGCAATGCACCGACGTGGAAAGTTGAGGGGTAAATACCCGACATTGAAGCAGCCATGAACCCGAGACCGGGCACACCATCACCGGCTCATTTGACGGATTGGACAAAACGGCATGCAAAGCAAAACCACAAGGCGCACCTTCGTCAAAGGCCTGGCAGCCACCGGTATTATCGGCGGACTTGGCCTGTGGCGCACGCCGGTCTGGGCGGTGAACAGCCCCGGCCAGCCCAACGTACTGACTGGTAACGAATTCGACCTATTCATCGGTGAAACCCCGGTGAACATCACCGGCGCAGCGCGCACGGCCATGACCATCAACGGCTCGCTCCCTGGGCCGATTCTTCGTTGGCGCGAAGGCGATACCGTCACATTGCGCGTGCGCAACCGCCTCAAGGAGGACACCTCCATCCATTGGCACGGCATCATCCTGCCGGCGAACATGGATGGCGTTCCTGGCCTGAGCTTCCATGGCATCGCCCCTGATGGCATGTATGAGTACAAGTTCAAGGTCAACCAGAACGGCACCTACTGGTATCACAGCCATTCTGGGCTCCAGGAGCAGGTCGGCGTATACGGTGCGCTGGTCATCGATGCCAAGGAGCCCGAGCCCTTCAGTTACGACCGTGATTACGTCGTGTTGCTGAGCGACTGGACGGATGAAAATCCAACGCGGGTACTGGCCAAGCTCAAGAAACAGTCGGACTACTACAACCAGCACAAACGCACCGTTGGTGACTTCATCGATGACGTAAGCGAGATGGGTTGGTCCGCCGCCGTAGCCGACCGTAAGATGTGGGCCGAAATGAAGATGAGCCCGACTGATCTCGCCGACGTCAGTGGCTACACCTACACCTACCTGATGAACGGCCAGGCACCTGATGGCAACTGGACCGGCATATTCAAACCGGGCGAGAAGATTCGTCTGCGTTTTATCAATGCCTCGGCCATGACGTACTTCGATGTGCGTATCCCCGGCCTGAAGATGACGGTAGTCGCGGCCGATGGCCAGCACGTCAAACCAGTCAGCGTCGATGAGTTCCGTGTCGCCGTAGCCGAGACCTACGACGTGATAGTCGAGCCCGATAGCGAGCAAGCCTACACCGTCTTTGCTCAATCCATGGATCGCACTGGCTATGCGCGCGGCACCCTTGCGGTACAGGAAGGGTTGAGTGCACCGGTACCAAGCCCTGACCCGCGCCCACTGATTGCCATGGGTGACATGGGCATGGACCACGGCAGCATGGGCGGCATGGATCATGGGAGCATGGCCGGGATGGATCAGGGCAATATGGCGGGAATGGATCATGGCAGCATGCAGGGTGGCATGGCTGGTATGGATCACAGCCAGATGGCCGGAATGGATCATTCAAACATGGCTGGCATGGCTGGCATGGCTGGCATGGCTGGCATGGCTGGCATGGCTGGCAACATGCAGGCACACCCGGCCTCAGAGACCAACAATCCTTTGGTCGACATGCAGACCATGACGCCGACGCACAAGCTGGACGACCCAGGTATCGGCCTGCGTGATAACGGCCGGCGCGTCCTGACTTACTCTGACCTGCGCAGCACCTTCCCTGATCCGGACGGGCGTGAGCCAAGTCGCACCATCGAGCTGCACCTCACCGGGCATATGGAGAAATTCTCCTGGTCCTTCGATGGAATCAAGTTCTCTGACGCCGAGCCTCTGCGCCTCAAGTACGGCGAGCGTGTTCGCATCACGCTGGTCAACGACACCATGATGACTCACCCGATCCATCTTCATGGCATGTGGAGTGATCTGGAGGATGCGAACGGCAATTTCCTGGTGCGTAAACACACCATCGACATGCCGCCAGGTTCCAAGCGCAGCTATCGGGTGACCGCCGATGCGTTGGGGCGTTGGGCCTATCACTGCCACCTGTTGCTCCACATGGAAATGGGCATGTTCCGTGAAGTCCGTGTGGATGAGTAAAGGAGATTTCTGATGAGTACTTTTATGAAGCGTAATGCCCTGTTTGGCAGCGCAGCGATGTTCAGTCTTTTGGCTGTTCTGCACGCGCCGACGTCATTGGCAGGTGAGGGGCACAGCGAGCACGAACAACATGCTGCCGAGTCGGCTGCGCCCGACGCCAGTGACAAGCCTGCAGATCAATCGAAAGGCAAGGCCGCTGGCCATCAGATGGATCATGGCGCCATGGATCATGAGGGTATGAACCATGACGATATGGGGCACGAGAAGATGATGGATAAGCATGGCGGCACCGAAGCCGAAGCAGGTTCGAACCATGACCACTAGGTTTTCACGCCCGTCCCTCATAGCGCTGGCCGTGTCGCTGAGTGCACTCAGCGGCGGCGTTACCCAGGCTGCGGAAGAAATGGATCATTCGGCAATGGGGCACGGCTCCATGTCGATGGACCACAGCCAGATGGGCCACGGTTCCGCCAAAGCGCCGATGGTGGGCATGGATCACAGCAAGATGGATCATGGTGCCATGCAGAGCGAATCGGGCAGCATGGACCATAGCCAGATGGGCCACAGCCAGAGCCAAGAGAAGGCCCCAGCCATGGACCACAGCAAGATGGGACACGGCACCATGCAGGGACAGATGGAGGGCATGGATCATTCGAAGATGAACCATGGCTCCGCTGAAGCCCCGAGAACTACCAGTCGTACGCCGATTCCCGTTCTGACGGATGCTGATCGCCAAGCGGCTTTCCCGCCACTGCCTGGCCACAAGGTGCATGACAGCGCCATCAACAGCTTTTTCCTGCTCGATCAGCTCGAATACCAAGACGCAGATGAGGGCAGCACCCTGGCCTGGGATGCGTCGGGTTGGGTAGGCGGTGATATCAACCGGGTCTGGTTCCGCTCCGAAGGCGAGCGTACCAACGGCGTTACCGAGGACGCTGAATTACAGCTGCTGTACGGCCGCTCGATCGGCCCTTGGTGGGATGTCGTCGCGGGCGTTCGCCAGGACTTTAAACCGGAGTCGCCGCAGACTTGGGCTGCCTTCGGTATCCAGGGCATGGCGCTTTACGCCTTTGAGGCCGAAGCCACGGCCTTCGTCGGCGAGAATGGCCAAACTGCTGCCCGACTGGAGGGCGAGTACGACATTCTGCTGACCAACCGGCTGATTCTCCAGCCAACTGCCGAAATGAACTTCTACGGCAAGAACGATCCTGAGCGAGGTGTGGGGTCTGGGTTGGCAAATACCGAGCTCGGCTTGCGTCTGCGTTACGAGATTGTCAGACAGTTTGCTCCCTATGTCGGGGTTTCCTGGAGCCGCTCCTATGGCAACACGGCAGACATGGTGCGCGACGAGGGCGGTGATGTAGACGAGGCGCGTTTTGTCGCCGGTATCCGGATGTGGTTTTGAGAACCTGACATGAAAAGAACAATTAAAACTTTGGTGGCGGCCGGCGTGGTCGGTAGCACAGCTGTCCTGGCCGGCGCCTACTTTGGCGTGGTCAACGTGGGGGCCGATGATCCCCATTTTCCTGCAGTGCATGCGTTTCTCACGATGGCCCGCGACCGCTCTATCGAAGTCCGTTCGCAGGACATCGAGGTTCCCAACCTGGATGATCAAGCTCTTATTCGCGCCGGTGCGGGCAACTACAACTCCATGTGTATCGGCTGTCATTTGGCGCCAGGTGTGGCGGAGACCGAGCTAAGCCAATCGCTTTACCCTGCGCCTCCCAACCTCGCCAAGATCGGTGTCGATGGCAATCCGTCAGCAGCGTTCTGGGTGATCAAGCATGGCATCAAGGCAACGGGTATGCCTGCGTGGGGCAAGAGCATGGGCGATGAGTACATCTGGGGCATGGTTGCCTTCATTGACCAATTGCCGACGATGGATGCCAAGCAATACCAAGCACTCGTCGCATCCAGTGGCGGCCATCAGCATGGTGGTGGGGAAACGCAAATGCACAATCATGAAGGTCAGCACGGCGACAACAAGCCTGGCCATCATGGCAATAGCGGCGGTGGCGAAGACCATCATGGAACAGGTGATGCCGGAGAGCCTGGCCATCACGATGCCGCGGCTACTGATAGCGAGGGTGGCTCCGCACCTGAGGCAGGTCACCATTCGGACATGAGTGGCGATGATCACCATGCCGGGGATGAGGCCGCCCCAAGCGGCGGAGACCATCATTCCGAGCAAACTCCGAATGCCTCGCCCAAGACCCACACCCACGCCGATGGCAAAGAGCACGTGCATGAAAGCTAAATATCTGGCCTTGCTGGCCGCTCTCTCCGTCACAACTGGAGTTCAAGCCGCTGATGCCCTGACGATTGATGTCCATCGTGATGCTAATTGCGGATGTTGCAAGAAGTGGATCTCACACCTCGAAGCGAATGGCTTCAAAGTCGTCGACCATGTCGAAAGCAACATGTCGGCAGTGAAGCAAAGTCTGGGCGTTGCGCCGCGGTTGGCGTCTTGTCACACCGCGGTGATTGACGGCAAGTTCGTCGAAGGTCATGTGCCGGCGGCTCAGGTCATCGAGCTCACCAAGCGCGATGATCTCGTGGGCATCGCTGTTCCCGGGATGCCGGCGGGCTCCCCCGGTATGGAAGTCGATGGCGTACAGCATGCCTACCAGGTCATTGGCTTGACCAAGGCGGGGTCTGATCAGGTCGTTGCAGAATATCCCGCTCAGTAGTACTGCCTGCCAGCACGGCCGCTTGTGTGTAGTGGCCGACTCTTTTTCATACGCCATTTAACCTAAGTAAAAAAGGCGCCCGAGGGCGCCAAGGGCTGTCTCCAAACCAAAGGAGCACTACGAGGGGACAGCAGGACCAAGGCGCGAGCGGGCAATCAACCCGCCCGCTTGCCAGGGTTAGAGAACTTCCAGCGGGTACTCGACAATCAGGCGGACTTCATCCAGATCCGACTCGTAATCGGTCGCGCGAGTGGTCATTTGGCGAACACGGAAAGACATATCCTTCAGTGATCCAGTCTGCACAACGTACTTGGCCTCGATGTCCCGCTCCCAGCGCTTCTGGTTGGTCAACGGATCGCCGTTGTCATCACGGCGCATATAGACTTCGTTGGCCTTGCTGTAGTCGGCATCCCAGCCCTGGGCATATCGAGTCATGAAGCTCAACCCAGGCACACCGAAAGACTCCATATCCAGGTCGTAGCGCACTTGCCATGACTTCTCCTTCGGCGAGTTGAAGTCGCTGTACTGGATGGAGTTGTCGAGGTAGATGGAGTCCGATTGGCGCAAGTAATCGAAGTCATCATCGCCATTGTTGCGCTGGAGACCCACCAGTACTGTGTGAGCGCCGAATTGGATGCCGACCTTGCCGCTCCAGATGTTGTTATCGAAGCTCCCGAGGAGCTGCTTCCCTTCATCGACCGCCTTGTAGTAGTTCAGCCCGCCGATCAAGGCGACATCGTCCGCAAGCGGGTAGCTCAGCGTGGTGCCCGCGTAATATTGATTCCAGGCATCCTTGAGGCGGCTGGTGTAGAGACTAAAGCCGACGTTGTCATTAAGCGTGTAATCACCACCGAAATAGGCGATCCATGGCGAGTCCACTTCGCCTGCGTAGAAGGTAGCGAAGCCGTCGCGCATGCTGCTGGTATTGGGTTGGCTCATCGAGTGGAGGCGACCGCCTTGAAGCGACAGTCCTTCCACGCTGCTGTTGAGCACGGTGATACCTCGGAAACTCTCCGGTAAAAGCCGCGCATCACCGTATTGGACGACAGGGCTGACAGGAAAGACGTCGCCTACCTTGATCTCGGTATCCATGAACCGAGTTTTCACCGCGCCCCCCAGTTTTGAGTAGTTGTCCTCAGCCTGCCCGAGGCTGTTGTAAGGCATCACGTCGACTGAGCCGCCTGCTCCAGAACGGCCGTCGCCGGTGTCAAGCTTGAGCCCTAGCATGGCAAAGGCATCGACACCAAAGCCTATGGTGCCCTCGGTGAAACCAGACTCGAATCTGCCTATCACGCCATGCGCCCACTCTTCCGAATAGCCATTACCCGAGCTGCTGGACTGGCCTTTACGGAAATCGCGGTTGAAGTAGAGATTTCGATTGAGAATGGTCAGGCTGCTGCCTTCGATAAATCCCTAGCCTTTCTCGCCGGCGGCCATCGCAGCTTGCCCGGTACTGACGCTCAGAGTGAGCAGAGAAAGTCCTAACAGGGTTCTGTTATTCATAAATGCTCCTGATGTTATTGGCAGTTGTCATTGTGTGGTCGCATATATGTGCCAAGCGCGCCGGGCATAGCCAGGCACGCCTTGGTCATATTTCCACATGCCAAATAACGTCAGGGTGACTTGGAAATTACATTTCAGTCAGCGCGATGTCATTTATCTAGTTTTGATTACGGCAACCTGTCCCGGCTGCCCGGTATTCAAGAATATTCAGATCGCCATTGGAGTCCTCGTAGGTCATCTGGGCCGGCATCACACCGCAGCTAGAGTCCGTCGGGGTAGTGGCCACGACCCTGGCGATATCGAGTTTCATGCCGTAGCGGTAATGAATAACTTCAGGCGGATTCTTTCCGTTAGCGGCAGCATACTCTTGCATGGCCTGCTCATTGGCCTGAATCATCCGACCATAAACACGATCAGCGCCGCCTTCTGCCAGAGTGGCAGAGGAAACAACCATAGCGGCAAGGGCTGCAATAACTTTGAGGCTTTTCATGTTTAATCACTCCTTCAAAGTGGTGATTAAAATATATCCGCTCAACCTGTCATAAAAATGAAGTCAAAGTTACATCGCCGTAATGCTTCCTGCCGCGTTACCCGGGCGAGTCAGCTTGGCGCGTGGCTTGCCCGGGTTTGTAAAGCTATAGCTCCTGCGGTGCGCGAACCTTCTGTGTACGCTGCCTTCGCATCAGCCAGTACGCGGCCGGCAAAACCAACATGGACATCAGCGGCGCGGTAATCATGCCGCCGACCATGGGCGCGGCGATGCGCTTCATCACTTCAGATCCGGCACCTCCGCCCCAGAGGATTGGCAACAGGCCGGCGATGATCACGGCCACCGTCATCACCTTGGGCCGCACGCGCAGCACTGCGCCTTCACGAATTGCCTCCAGTAGTGCCGGGTCACCGCTGCGCCCGGCATCCATACGTGCATGCCAGGCATTCTTCAGGTACAGCAGCATGATCACCCCAAATTCCGCCGAGACGCCGGCCAAGGCGATAAAGCCGACCCCAGTGGCAACCGACAGGTTGAAGCCGAACCAGTAGAGCAGCCAGATGCCGCCCGATAGGGCGAAGGGCAGGGTTGCCATGATCAGTAGGGCCTCACCGAAGCGGCTGAAGGTCAGGTAAAGCAGCACGAAGATGATCAACAAGGTCGCCGGTACCACCCAGGCCAGCCGTGCATTGGCGCGCTCCAGGAACTCGAACTGACCGGAGTAGGAGACGGTCATGCCAGCATCGAGTTGTACCTGCTCAGCTACGCGTTGCTGCAACTCGCGCACGGTCGATGCCAGGTCGCGCCCACGGACATCGACATAGACCCAACCGGACAGACGCCCGTTCTCGCTGCGCAGCATTGGCGGCCCTTCGGTCAGACTAACCTGGGCGACGGTGCCCAAGGTGATCTGCTGGCCGGCTTGCGTGAGGATCGGCATACGCCGTAGTGCCTGCGGACTGTCTCGCCACTCCTTGGGATAGCGCAGGTTGATCGGGAAGCGGGCCAGTCCTTCAACCGTCTCACCAATATTGCTGCCGCCGATGGCGCCCGATACCACCGCCTGCACATCGGCGATGCTCAGGCCATAGCGCGCCGCGGCCAGTCGATCGATCTGGATGTCCACGTAACGGCCGCCAGTAAGGCGTTCTGCCAAGGCCGAACTCACCCCAGGCACCTCTTTGGCCACGGCCTCGATATCGCGCGTTATGCGCTCGATGTCGACCAAGGAGGTTCCGGACACTTTCACCCCAATGGGGCTCTTGATCCCCGTCGCCAGCATGTCGATGCGGTTGCGGATGGGCGGCACCCAGATATTGGACAGCCCCGGAACTTTTACCGCGCGATCCAGTTCCTCGATCAGCTTTTCGGGTGTCATCCCCGCGCGCCATTGATCGCGTGGTTTGAACTGCACCGTGGTCTCGAACATTTCCAGCGGTGCTGGATCGGTGGCGGTCTCTGCTCGCCCGGCCTTGCCGAATACCCGTGCCACTTCGGGCACCGTGAGGATCATCCGGTTGGTTTGCTGCAGCAGCTGGGTGGCCTTGCTGGCCGGCAAGCCGGGCAGGGCTGATGGCATGTACAACAGGTCGCCCTCGTCCATCGGCGGTAGAAACTCTCCTCCGAGTCTGCTGAGGGGCCAGAGACTGGACAAAAACACTAGCAAGGCCAGCGCTAGGGTCACCTTAGGCCAAGCCAGCACCCACTCCAGCACCGGCCGGTATGCACCGATCAGCCAACGATTCAAGGGGTTCTGTTGTTCGCTGGGGATATGCCCACGAATCCAATAGCCCATCAGCACCGGTACCAAGGTGATCGAGAGGCCAGCAGCGGCAGCCATGGCATAGGTCTTGGTGAATGCCAGCGGGCCAAACAGGCGACCCTCCTGGGCCTCCAGGGTGAAGACCGGGAGGAAAGACAGGGTGATGATCAAAAGGCTGAAGAACAGCGCCGGCCCGACCTCGGCCGCAGCTTCGCCGATCACCCGCCAGTGCGCCTCGCCCTGAAGCGGTTCACCGGGGTGTCGAGCCTTCCAGGCCTCGATGTGCTTGTGCGCGTTCTCGATCATCACCACGGCGGCATCGACCATGGCGCCGATGGCGATTGCGATCCCGCCGAGCGACATGATGTTGGCATTGACGCCCTGGTAGCGCATGACGATGAAGGCCATCAGGATGCCCAGGGGCAGGGTGATGATCGCGACCAGCGACGAGCGCAGGTGCCAGAGGAAGATCAGGCAAACCAGGGCAACCACCGCGAACTCTTCCAGCAGCTTGTAGCTGAGGTTATCGATGGCGCGGTCGATCAATTGCGAACGGTCATAGGTGGTGACCACCTCGACGCCGGCCGGCAAGCTGCCCTTCAGGCTGTCCAGCTTGGTCTTCACCGCGGCGATGGTATCGCGGGCATTCTTTCCGGAGCGCAAGATGACCACGCCACCTACAACTTCACCCTGGCCATCCAGCTCGGCAATGCCACGACGCATCTCTGGCCCCAGCTGAATGGTGGCCACCTGACCCAGCAGCACCGGAACTCCGCTGGCCGAAGCCCGCAGCGGCACATTGCGGAAATCCGCCAGGCTCTCTAGATAGCCTGAAGCCCGGACCATGTACTCGCGCTCTGCCAGCTCCAGGATGGCGCCGCCGGTTTCCTGATTGGCGCTCTTCAGCGCCGCTTCGACCTCCTGCTGAGTTACCCCATAAGCCACCAGCTTCTGGGGATCGAGCAGCACTTGGTATTGCTTGACCATGCCGCCGAGGGTGGCCACTTCGGCTACGTTGGGCAGGCCCTTGAGTTCGTACTTAAGGAACCAGTCCTGCAGTGCCCGCAGCTGGGCAAGATCATGCTGGCCGCTGCGGTCGACCAAGGCGTACTGGTAGATCCAGCCCACGCCGGTGGCATCCGGCCCAAGGGTGGTGGTAACACCCTCGGGCAGGCGTTCCTGCGCCTGGTTGAGGTACTCCAGCACCCGCGAGCGTGCCCAGTAGAGGTCGGTATCGTCCTCGAACAGCACATAAACGAAGGAGTCGCCGAAGAACGAGTAGCCGCGCACTGTCTTCGCCCCCGGCACCGAGAGCATGGTGGTGGCCAGCGGGTAGGTCACCTGGTTCTCGACAATCTGCGGTGCCTGCCCGGGGAAGCTTGTGCGGATGATGACCTGGGTGTCGGACAGATCCGGCAGTGCATCCAACGGCGTGTTGCGCAGCGACCAGATGCCCAGGGCGGTGATGAACAGGGTCGCCAGCAGCACCAGAAAGCGATTGCCGATAGACCAGTGGATCAGGCGTGCGATCATGGCTGGTCTCCTTCCTTGCTGAGCTGCTCGATCATCAGGCCGGAGTTTTTCTGGCGGGCGCCGATACGTACGTGATCTCCTGGCTTAAGTCCCACAGCTACTTCTGAGCTGACCAATGGAAAAGCCATGGTCATACCTGGCATATTCAGGCTCTCGAAGGGCCCGTGCTCCAGGGTGACTGACTCCGCGTCCAGAGCACGAATCACACCATGGGCCTCATGTAGTTCCTTCTTATTGTCCTGCTCGGCATGGCTGGCCATGACACCCTGTAGGCTGGCCTCCGAATCGATGAGGAACTGGCCGGAGGTAACGACCGCCTGACCCTCCTCAAGACCGGACAACACCTCCAGACGCCCATCAGCCTCGCGGCCCAAGGTTATTTCCAGGGGGCGGTAGCGCCCATCGCCTTCTACCAGCATCACCAACGCACGCTTCCCGGTGCGAATCACGGCTTCACTCGGCACAAGAAGCGTGGATTGTTCGACGGCACTGTTCAGGCGTACGGCGGCGAACATGCCGGGGCGCAACTTACCGGCAGGGTTGGGTAGCTCGCTGCGTACCGTGAGCGTGCGTGTTTGCGGATCGGCACTCGGCAGCAAGGCTATGACGCGGCCCAGCAGCGGTCGATCAGGAAAGGCCGTCAGGTTGGCGCGGATCTCGTCCCCGACCTGGATACTTCCGGCCATGGCCTCGGGTATCGCCGCATCGAGCCAGACACTGGATAGCCCGTTAATCAACGCCAGATCCTGCCCGGCTTCGACGGTCATCCCGGCGCGTACCTGCAAGGCTTGGAGCTCGCCGCTGATAGGTGTGGTGAGGGTTTGCACCGCCCGTGGTCTGCCGCTGCGGCGGACCTGCTCGATCAACGTTTGAGGCATGCCAAGCAGGCGCAGGCGCTCTTGGGCCGCACTTATCAAGCGAGTGTCAGCGGTACGCAGTACCGCCAGGAACTCCAACTGCGCGGCGGACCATTCGGGAATCAGCAGGTCGACCAGGGGGGCTCCGGCAGGCAGCACATCGCCCGGGGCGCGACCGTAAACCCGCTCGACGAATCCGCCGGCGCGGGCCTGGAGGTTCGCCACTTCTCGCTGGTTATAGGCCAGGGAACCCACCGCCTCGATATCCGAGGGCAGTACACCTCGGATCACCATCGAGGTTCGCATTCCGAGGTTCTGCACGGCTTGAGCGGGGATGCTCAGAACAGACGGATCCTGCTCGGATCCTGCGTATTTAGGGACAAGTTCCATATCCATGAAAGGTGACTTGCCCGGCTTATCGAAGCGCTGCTCAGGCTGCATCGGGTCGTACCAATAGAGCACCTTGCGCTCGTCCGTCGGTGCGGAGCTAGGCAGGATCTCGTGTTTGGCTTGCCGCTGGGCCAGCCAGTAGCCACCGCCCGCCGCGCCAATGCCCACGGCCAGCAAGGCGACCGCAAAACCAAATGCCGATATCTTCATTTCAGTCCCTCCACATAGGCGTAGTACAGGCTTGCGGAGAGCTGGCTCAGCTTGCGCTGCTGTTCAATCTGCCGTAGCTGAGCCTCGATCAGGTCGCGCTGGGCGGTGAGGACGGATGTCAGCTGGCTGTTGCCGGCCTGGTAAGCGGCAAGTTCGAGATCGGCACGTTTGCTTGCAAGCGGGATCAAGGTTTTTTCGGTGCGTGACAAGGTCCTGCGCAGTTGCTCAAGCTCGGCAATACCGCCTTCCAGCTCAGCCTGATGGGCGCGCAGTAATGCTTCCTGCTCGGCTTCCATCTGCGACACGCTTTGTTGTCTGGCGTTGATCTTGGGCCCCTGACGTGTGCCTACGAACAACGGCAGGTCGAAGGTAAATTGCACCATCACCATATCGCCGAATTGGTTGTCGCGATTGTTGTAGGCAAACTCAACACCCCAGTCGGGGGTCTTCTCGGCGATGGCCTCGTTCAGCTCGGCGCTAGCCTCGCCGACTCGGGCGGAGGCAGCGCGCAACTCAGGGTGTGAGGCAATGCGTTGCTGCAGGTGCGGTACCACCAGGTTCAGATTGGGAACACCTCCTTGCAAAGGCTGGTCAGCCTCGTTGCCTATCCAGCGGCGCAGCTTGGCACGAGCTACTGCCTCATCGCGATTCAGTTCATCTCGCCGATCTTGTAACGCCAAAGCTTCCTGGTCGGCCTGCAACAGCTCGCCAGGCTGAGCACTACCGCCGGCAATCAGCGATTGCACGGTCGAGCGGAGCATCTCGATCTGACGGTCCAGTTGATCGAAGAGGCCAACACTGCGTTCGGCGTAGTACACGTCCAGCCAGCTCACTGCTGTCTGGCGCTTGATCTCCAACTGCATGGCACGCTGCTCGGCCTCGGCTCGGACAACTGAAGCCTCGGCCACCTGGCGCCGAGCCTGACGCTTGTCACTGTTGGGGACTTCCTGCATGAGCCCAATGCGGCGCATGGTCATGGAGTCACGATTAAGTGTGTAACGGTCAGGGCCTTCGATCGGCAGGTTGTCGATGCCTAGAATCAGCTTGGGATCGGGCAGGGCGTCTGCGGGCCCTACAGCCTGTTGTGCCGAAGCCACCTGCGCCTGGCGCGCGAGGTTCTCAGGGGCACTCTGCTCGGCCAGAGCTTGGGCTCGTTCGAAGGTTAGGGGCTGCGCCTGCGCGGCAAGCCAGGGAGCTGCCCAGAATGCGGCAGCCAACACACCGAGATAGCCACGGCGTGGAAAAAGGAAAGCGGACATGCTTTCGCCTCCAATGCGATTGATCGAGGTCGCAGCTACGAAACGTGGCCGCGACGATGCGCCTGACTGTAAGGCGCGGGATGATCACTGCATTAGACGAAACGAGGAGGGCGCCAGAGTCCTGCTGGCTCTCGCTTAATCACCGACTGTGTCAGCAATATTTCGGAGCGTGAGGGAAGAGGGGATATGCTCTTGATCACATTGGTCTGGAGAAGTCCTCCGGTCTTGCATTCCTGGCCGGATTTGCAGGGAGACTTATTGGCCACCCCATCAGACGTGTCCATTTGCTCGCAGCACGGAGCATCGGCCGTTGCATGGCCCTGATGATCGGCGCTCTGCATCGGGCAAGGTTGTGCCGGCATGCTGAAAGCCATACCGCCGAAGGTCGGCAGCACGAGGCTAGCAATCATTACCAGGATCAATCCAATCCGACGCACAGCAATTCACCAAGCGGGGCTATAGGGCGACTATAGCAGATTGCCTCGAGGCATGAGCGCTCCTTTTGACGATAACAGCACTTCGTTGATTTGGATCAAATAGAGTGTCTAATCTCAAAGGGGGAGCTGATTTTGTAGCGGGTGAGATTTCAATCGAGCAAGCGATAGAGTTCAGGCCAAAGAGGATTCTATAATCACTCTATAATTAGCTATAAAGCTCATTAGTGCACAAAATGCAGCTGGATGTGGAACCCTGAGGTGCCGCTGAATGAACGCAACGCAGGGTATCGGCTGGCATGGCAGAGCCTGGATTTCACCCGGGCTGGGCATTTTTCTGGGGCAGGCGGGTAGCCAAGATTGGCATGGCCACATGGCGCATCAAATTACCGTCAGCTTGAACGGCCGCTTGACGGTGAAGTGTACATCCTCGTCGGTGACGGCAAGGGCCATCTGCATCAGGGCAGGGGTGGCCCATCAGATCGAAGCTGACGAAGTGTTGTCGATCTACCTCGACGCGCTGTCCGATGAGGCGCGAGCACTTCCCGATAACATCGGGGAGGGCATCACTCCGATTCAGATGGGCGATACAGCATCGCTGCGAAAATTGCTGAGCAGCTCCGATCCGTCAGCCCAGCAAATTCGGGAAATGGTGCGCCTTGCTCTCAACCTTACGACTCCGCCGGCCTCCGATCCGCGACTGCAATCGGTCCTCGCTGCGTTAAAAGAGCCGATTAGTGGCAGGCAGGCGTTGGCAAAGCGCGTTCATCTGTCGCCTACCCGATTCTCACATTGGTTCGTCGAACAGACCGGCCTGCCGCTGCGCAGCTACCGGAAATGGAATCGCCTGGTCATAGCGCTCCAGCATATCGCCAGCGGCGCCAACCTGACTGCGGCCGCCCACGCTGCCGGATTCGCCGATGCGGCCCACTTTTCCCGCACCTTCCGCGAACTGTTTGGCCTCGACCCGTCGTCTGCCTTGGGTCATGTCAGTCTGAAAGGCTGAATTCAGCTTTTTCGTTCAAGCGCCAGCACAGGTAATTGGCACAAAGTGGAGTCATCTTAGGGAGGGCTTCACGATGGGCAATTCACTCAGGTTCATGATCCGCTGGCTCAGCTACCCAGCAATCTTTGGCGGGGCCGCAGCCTGGATGATCTGGTTGCTCTACACGGGTATTCCGTATTGGCCCAGCACGCCGATCATTGCCGCCCTAGGGATTCTGCTGGTGGCGTTGCTGGAACGCGTGCAGCCTTTCCGGGGCGACTGGTTGGAGGACCACCAGGATACCCTTACCGATATCATCCATATGGTCGTGAACCTGTCTGTGATCCAGTTTACGGCGACCGTGCTGGCCCGGCTGGGCGATTGGGTGTCCGCAGAGTTCCGTGTCTTCCCAACAGATTTACCGCTGTGGGCTCAGCTAGTCATTGTCGCCGCCGTGCTGGACCTTAGTTTGTACGCCATGCACCGCTTCAGCCATCAGGTTCCATGGCTGTGGCGTTTGCATGAGCCACATCACAGCGCTGAGCGGCTCTACTGGATGAACGGCGAGCGCCGGCACCCGTTGCATGCCGCTATCATGGCAGGGCCTGGGCTGCTCGTGCTCTTTTCGATGGGCACTCCTTCTGCACTCGTGGCCACCTGGTTCGGCATCCTGACGGTACATTTGGCCTTTCAACACTCAAATCTGGACTACTCGTTGGGCTGGCTACGGCGCGTCATCGGTGTTGCAGAAACACACCGCTGGCATCACAACCGCGACTTCGAGGATGCTCAGGTCAATTTCGGTGAGTTCTTGCTGGTGTGGGATCAGTTGCTTGGAACCTTCTATGACAGCGCAAGCAAGCCCGGCAGCGCCGAAGTAGGACTGCGTGACCGGAACTATCCGACAGGCTATGTGGGTCAACTTGTTGAGCCGTTCAGAAGCCAGTAGCTTGCTCGGTGTTGCTGGCGACTAGTTGGTTAATGAGGATCGGCCGGCATGAGTTCAATCAAAGGCCTCAGTTGAGCTCTGACGCTGGCCAGCCAATTGCCCAGTTCCACCAGATCCTCATCAAGCGACTCGGCTTCCTCCCAGATACTGCCGCCTTCCGTCACAGACACCGATAGTGCCGCACCATCGAGCACCGTTTTCGCCATGGCATGTACCCGCAGGAGGCCATCCCTGAGGCCGCCGATGTTGTTCATATCCTTAAGCAGCAGATCCAGCCCATCGACTAGACACAGCAACTGGGTGGTGTCGTAGACGTCATGCAAACGCTCCAGCGCCTCGGCATCTACCTCGCCGTAGGGCGTGACGCGAAATGACGCAGGAGGAATGTTCATCAGGTCATCTCCTCGGTTTCCGCAGTACCGAGCTTGCCAGTGCGGATGGACCCGGCTGCCTGCTGGAACACCGAGTCTTTGATCCAGGGCTCCGGCGGCCGGTTGAGCTTGAGGTTGAACTCGCCGAAACGCTTGACGTTGCTGGTCAGGTAGGGGCTGAGGAAGGACACATCCTCATCGGAGAACTGCCAGCCCTCGCGAGCCAATTTCTGCAGGATCCGCATCATGTCCACAGTGTTCTGCAGGATCACCGACGAGGCCACCATGTCGTTGTAGCGCAGTCGCTTCTGTTGCTCGTCCGGATCGTTCTCGGCGATCACGTCGCCGCCGAAGGACAACCACTTGGAGAATCCGTTGTAGGACTCGATCTTGTTGGTGTTCGCGGTAACCTCCTGGCGCAACTCGCGACTGCCGATCCAGTTGAGCAGGAAGATCGTACGGATCACGCTGCCCAGTGCCTGTGCCGCGTGGTAGAGCTTGTTACGCCGGCTGTAGGAACCGAGTTTTCGCAGCAACATAGGCGAGGAGATTTTGCCCGCCTGGATCGATAGCGCGACCTGCATCAAATCCTGCCAATGGGTTTCAATCAGGTGCCAGTCGGCGGTGTCGGTGAACAGGCGGTTGATATGCTTATACGCAGCGCCGCGATCCGGCCGGCACATCACCAGGTCGCGCCAATTGCGGATGCGTGGCATGAGGTTGATGCCAAGCAGATGAGTGAAGGCGAACACCGTGGCCGACTGGCCCTGGGTATCGGAATACACCGTATCAGCTTCGACGCTGAGATCGGCCTTGAGCAGCCCCTCGATTACATAAATTGCCTCCCAGATGCCCGGGGGGATGAAGTGCTGGAATACAGCGATGTAGTTGTTGGCCACATGCCGATAGGCCACGGCTCCCATCTTGCGGTAGCGGAAGTGGTAGCCGGCCAGCAGGTTGTCGTCATAGAAGTCGAACTGGGTGCCGTCCGCAGCCACCGCCTTGCCATCGCCCCAGAGTTTGGGCAGATCGAGCTGCAGGTAGAGTTCCACCAGCTCGCGGTTAGCCTTGTCCAGTTTCTCCAGCGAGAGGTGACGGCGATTGGTATAGGAAAGCATGTGCGGGGTGACATTACCGGCCAGATGCCGCGCGGCCTGGCTGGGGCCGAGGTTGCAACCCATGGCGAAGATCGTCATCAGGTAGCGCTCGGCAGGTTCTTTGAGCTTTGGCTCGTTGCCGGACATCGGCCCGAAATGTCGAGTGAACTGAATCCAGTGCTCGATGTTGGCCATGATGTCGAGTACGTGCCTGGCCGGCATGCGTTGCATGAGGGCCGTCTGTAGCGAGATGGCCGATGGCGGGATGTCGCGCGCCGTCACTCGGCGCAATACCGGTTCGCCGGCTTCGTTGATCGATACGTCCCCTCGGCAAGAGGGGAATTTGTCATCCAGTTGCTGCGCGGTTTCCTCCAACTGGGTCTTGAGGGAGGCAACAAACTCCTTTGCCGTGCCAGGCAGTTCCATTTTTTCGCAGTAGGCCGGGAGTCGCTGGAGACATTCCTCCCAGGGTAGCAACTGCTTGCGATAGTCGGCGAAGGATTCCGACCCTTGTACGCACATGTCACCGGATCGCAGTTCGTTGGCCAGGTAGGAGAATACGCAAACTTCCAGATAGCGCCGGTTGGTCGGTGGCCCCTCACTGGCAGGACGACGAACGACCTTGACCCAGCGCTCCGACGCAAACGACAAGTCGACGTGCTCGTCGATCCACTCGCGGTGCAAATTCTCGCTGTCCTGTATCAGTTGAAGTGCCTGAACCAGCGACCTATCCTGAGTCGTGGGCTCCAGTTGGAGAAGGTGGCTGAGACGGAACAACAGCGAGCGATGGGACCTGAAATGCTTCCAGATCAACGGCAGGTAGTTATTACCGCCGGTAGCCTGGACTTCGGCACAGGTTTCGCGCAACCGTTCCAGGTTGCCGTCGGGGGAGAGGTATTCCCGAATCAGGCTGCCTGCCTCTTGGTCATCCGGTTCATGAACCAAAATCTGCACCACACCGTCCAGGGTGGCCGCCAGTTGCTCCAGTTTCTGACGTTGCCGTGCTTGGATGTGCTCCAGTTCTTCCTTGGCGCGTTTGTGAATCGTAGAGATTCGCCGGATGAACATCTCGGCTAGGTGATCGCGAGTCCGTACGCGCATCCGATATATCAGGGCAAGCATCAGCGTGTAACGCTTCGGCAGCGAACAGTCCTTAAGCTCGGCGACGTCCGACGCCGCAGCTTGGGCAGCGAAGTGGCGGATTTTGGTATCGACGATTCCATCAAAAATGACATCTAGATTCCCAAAGCTCTCGAGCCAAGCCATGTGATCTATCAGCACATCCAAGTGTTTGCGGGATGGTTTCTTGGGTGCCTGTTTGAGGGCGTTGAAGTCACTTTGGCGTCGCCCGAAATCCGTTTCGAGCAGTTCTTTCAGTTTGTAGACCGCCTCAATTGGCGCCCTGGTCACAACGAGATTGAATAGCCGCTCCTGCATTGCAACTAAGGCATCCTCAGCAGCGTCATTGAGGGTGGAATAGGCTGGGAGTTCGTAGCTGCGCTGCAGCAACTCGCCGATCAGCACATTGATGATATCCGCCCGCTGGTCGAGTACCTCGGCAGATTCGTGCGCAAGGTGGAGAGCTATGGTGAGCGCTTCACTACCATAGAAAGCCTTGATCTGGAGGTACTCACGAATGGCCGCCTGATGCCTATAAAAAGTACGCGGGTTGGTGTAGCGGGAAGTGATACGAGGGCCAAAACCGAGGGTATTCCTGATGTGATCAGTAATTTCTGGAGGTATCTCGTCTAGGGGAGGAAAGTAATGGAGCTCTTGGAATACCTTGAGCTGGACTGCCAGCCCAAGGGAAAGGGCAGGGCTACGAGCTGCCCTGGAAATCCAGTCAAGCTCTCCTGCGGAAAGCGAATAGTTGCGGTGTAAATCCTTAGGGATGCTCCGATCAACTTGTCGTGCAGCCGCGGCAAGTTGCAATTTTCCAGGCACCTACAGCGTCATTGGACGAAAAGTGACCGAAAAATCATGTACGGAGAGCTTTTTCGACCGGTTCTCCGTGTTAAACGCGAACCTCACCCATACCCATGAGCTGTTTTCGAACCCTCCACAGGTTTGCCAGGGCGAACAGCGTGGTCAACTGAGCCGTGTTTTTCATCAGCCCACGAAAACGTACTTTCACGTAACCAAACTGCCGCTTGATCACGCGAAACGGATGCTCGACCTTGGCCCGTGTCTGAGCCTTGCAGAACTCGATCTTGCGCTTGGCTTTGTACAGTACGCTGCGCTGGTTCAGCTTGGAATAGGTGCTGCGACGCGCTGCAATCTGCCAGATCACCCCCCGATTTTCATGCTCTTCGCGCCTTTCGACACCGGTGTAACCGGCATCTGCATACACGGCGTTTTCTTCGCCATGCAGCAGTTCAGCCACCTGCGTGACATCGGCCACATTGGCAGCGGTGCCATGGACGTGATGCACCAGGCCGGACTCGACATCGGCACCGATGTGCGCCTTCATCCCGAAGAAATACTGACCGCCTTTCTTGGTCTGGTGCATCTCGGGATCACGCTTGCCTTCTTTATTTTTGGTCGAGCTGGGGGCATGAATAATGGTGGCATCGACGATGGTGCCTTGGCGCAGCGACAGGCCTTTTTCCTGCAGATAACCATTGATGACCGCAAGGATTGCCGGTGCGAGCTGATGCTTCTCCAGCAAGTGCCGGAAGTTCATGATCGTGGTGTCTTCGGGGATTGGCGCGCTCAGCGTCAGGAGTGCGAACTGGCGCATGGGCGTGATTTCGTAGAGCGCTTCTTCCATGGCCGGGTCGCTCAGGGAGAACCAGTTCTGCAACAGATGGATGCGCAGCATGGTTTCCAGAGGATAGGGTTTTCTACCGCCGCCGGCCTTGGGGTAGAACGGTTCGATCAGCTCCAGCAGGCCTGCCCAGGGCACCACCTGATCCATTTCGGCGAGGAAGCGCTCTCGGCGGGTCTGCTTGCGCTTGCCGGCGTACTCAAAGTCGGAAAAGCTCATCTGGCTCATGGGCGGCTCGGATCAGGTGTTGCGGGGATTCTCGCATAACTGAAGGCTTGTTCGGAGATTCCTTAGCACTGAGGGTAGTTGCTAGTCGTGGATATGCCGTTCTCTCCAAAGCCGCCATCGCTCAGCCCCCATGTAAATAGATCAGCATAGACGCTTACGAGCATGAGGCAGGCGAGACAAACAGACCAAATAGAATTCTTTTTATATCAATACGATAGGACCCCTATGTCCTAATTTTCCTTTATCTCGGCATGACCCCCTGCACTGATCGGAAAGAAATTTTCAGACCGGAAAAAGCTGGAGCAGTCGCTGGAGCTGTGCCAAAAGGACGTCGAGTTTCTGCTCCAGGTAGAAGCCGAGCATGTCGAGCTCCACAAGGAGCGGGGCGACAAATCCAACAAGCTGAAGGTCCGTGAGCGAGTAAGGGATCTCGGCTATTCGTTCTCTGGGAAATTCACGCCCGGCCGGCTGCGGCAGGCACGGCAGAGTTAAGCGAATTGTTCCACCAAGCCAGGCACTGCCTGGCTTTTTTGCGTCCTGCAGATTACAGGCCCGCGTTACGCATCTCCAGGGGCTAGGTCTACCGCAAGAAGGCCTATGGGATTTCTCAACGACCGCCCCAGGTCCTTTCAGGAGTAACAGATGTCCAAAACGCAAAAAAAACCTTGGTGGAGCCCGATAGCACACTTCGCGGCTCATGGCTTCGTCGGTACTATCATATTTTTGATTATCATGGTGCCTGCAGTACTACTCAACCATCTGGTCCAGTACTTGGCTGAATTCGGGATTAGTGAGTTCACTTTACTAATCCTGGGGCTGCTCGAACACTTCATTGTATTAATGGATGCTGGTCTTTTCTTCATCTTTATATGCATTGGGGCTTACAGGGCTATTAAGGAATTTGCTGATGAATAATACGTTTGGGTCAGAGTTCGCTAACGCTGCAAGGCAAGCACCGCGTATCTTTTTCGCGCCCTTGATGGGAGCTGTTGCTGCCATTAAAGGTGAGTTCAGACGCGTAAAATACGGTGCAAACCAAAACGGCAAGCCGCTGCAATCCAAATAAACGCTCAGCAGAGCCACCTATAAAGAAACGCTAAATCCGACCCACCATCCTTGATGGTGGGTCTTTTTTTGGATTCGATTTCCGGGACCCGGCGTGGGCCTCCTGAACCCTGTCACCTACTCCTAGGGAATCATGTAGATTTGCATTGATCGCTATCGCCGTATGCGTACGCGTTATGTATTATTGCAAGCACCCATTTTTGGAACCGATAGGAGCGTTCAAATTGGCCAACTCCCACGAATTCGAGGTCGGCGCCGGTTACGAGGTAGCCAACCCGCCCATGCTTGCTGTCGGCGACGATGAAACCCACCGACTCTCACGCTTTTTTACCGTGCTCACTACCGATGAGCACGGGGTGACAGTTTATGACGGTTGGTATGGTGACGGCCTTGCGAGCTTGCATCTCTCACATGAGGTCCTTGCTCAGCTGGATGTGACCAGGCTGCCGCCCCGTGGTGAAGCGGTGGCCGCAGAGCTGGCCAACGCTATTGCCACTTCTGCTGCCGCTGCCATCGAGAGACGAAGCCAGGTGAAGGAGCATGGGGACTCTGTACAGAGCGAGCACGCTTCCCAACGTTTCTTCGTACAGTTTTTCTCTGGCCAGGTCAGGGGGCTTGCGTCGAAAGGACTGATCAACCCAGATCTCGCAGTTCAGATGATCAGCCTGTCGACCGGTTTGGAGTTTGCCGCTGGTGCGTAATCCAAGGCGTCTCCGCTCCTGGCGCACTGCTCTTGCTGCCTTTGCCACGGTAAGCGCTGTTGCTGGCCTGATCATGTTCAAGCCGGTGGCCCAGCCTCACTTCGGGGCAGCAGTCTCCAAGCCGTTAGGGCGTTACTGCTTGATCAAGCCAGGTGAGCGCCATACCCATTGTGAGGGGCAAGATGCTAGCCCCAGGGATCCAGTGCTCGCAGCCATTAAGACCATGCGTGAACAAGGGAATCGGTAACCTTGACGCCGTTTCTCGCTGACTCAATCGCTCTACCTGTTCTGTATTAAATCCAACCTGAGGAACCGCAATGACTATCACTCCTGACATGCTTGCACGTATCGCTGTCGTGGTGCTCGCTGTGATCATTTCGATCGCGATCAAGCGCCGCAACGCCCTTTTCACCGTGAAAAACGCCTCAGGGCCTGAGCAGATCCAGGCCATGCAAGGCTTTACCGATCGCTCGCTGCGTGACGTAAAAATGCTGATCTGGCTGTGCTCCGCGCTTTGCGCGGCTGCATTGGCGGTGTGTATCTATTCGATTTTCTATCCGCTGTGAGGCTCTCCCGGCCGTAGATCAAGGCCTCTGTCCATCACTGTGGACGGAGGCCTTTTTTGTGGCGGCATCATGACATCGCATGGCTAGCAGGCATGCAAATCTTCTAGTATTATGCGTACGTGTTATCAATCATTCTGAGGAGCTTGTAATGCTGAAAACTCAATTCTGGGCCATGCGGACTTTGAACATTGTTGGTCAGTTGCCGGCGGCTTTGGCCCTGGCAGCCTTCGTGTTCGTGTGGGCGAAGATTGGTCACATCAGTCCCACACTCGCATTCATGCTGATCGCGATTCTGGTCATGGTTGTGCTCTTCGTGCAGCTGCTGAAAGTGGCCGATCGTAAAAAGGCCAAGGCCAGTGCGCAGGGCCGTGTTGGTACCGGGCTGCGCTGAGCTGCATCATGCCTGCCGGCCTAACGCAAGTGTCGCGGTGTCGTCCGCATGTGCGAAGCCGAATAGATACCGGCTTCTACAGCGAGATTCCAATGCATCGCGGCCTAGTTGAGCGCATGGAGCTAGCAGGTGACTACTCCGTAGAGCTGAGCCTTTCAGGGGATGTGTTTGATGGCTTTGCGGTATGTGAAGGGCGACTGGTTACAGCCTGGCTTCGATTACAGTCAGAGGCTGTGCCAGTCGCTGTCCTGGACGCGGTTCTGTTGTCCAGCGGCGATGGAAAGCGATATTCCTTGGCTGATGCTTGCGACCTGGTAAGTGAGGCTCTCCAGAAGGCTGTGCAGGAGCTGGTCTGGACCTGCCGGAATGACTTCTCTGCTGTGCTCGAAGCTGGCAGCGTACTTTTCATTAGAAGACTTGAAGTGAGGGATGAATTCAGGTCATCACAACTAAGCCAAAATATAGTAGACGCTGCCTGCGTCTGGCTGACGTCGAAGTGTCGACTGGCGCTTCTTACCCTTAAGCCGTTTCCTCTTCAATACGAGAATATAGAGCCTGTGCTGGGTAGTCGCCATTACGAAGCGTATTGCCGGGGCTTACGAGAAGACTTGGAAAAGCTTTCTCTATATTACAGCTATCACTTCGGGTGCTTAGCTGCGTCACTTGAATCCACATTGTTGATCAAGCCGTTGAACGGACACCGATGCACGCTAAGCCGGGCAGGGTGGTCGTTTATTGCCGCGGAGTAACTATGCTAGCGACACAGAGCCGGTCTAAAGGCGTGAAGTATAATGTACAGCTGCTTTTGAATGGTTGGGTATTTGCAGCGCTCCTCTGGGCTCTTGGATCTTTGATTGAATTCCTTTTTGAAGAGCTAGAAGTTTCCATTCCCCATAGTTACGGCCTGTGGGTCAAGGCTTCTGGCTGGGGTTTGGGTGGTATATTCTTTCTGCTGTTCGTTGTCCGTATCGCTATCTATGGCTACAACAGAAAATCAGGTAAGTATCTATGAGCCTGTTTTGGGTTGGGCTTGGTTTAACTGCGGCTGCTCCAGTACTTTGCAGCAAGAGGTACCGGTTACACGGGCCTGCCTGGATGTACTCTTTAGGGTGTGGGGCCGCTGTCCTTGGTCCATACATCTTGCTGTGCACCTTTCTGGATGTGGCTACCTTGCTCGCCGCTGCTGCGATCATCGGAGTGCCTTTCTGGGGCTATGAACGGTATCGAGCAGCTAAGGGTCAGCAGCACTATACGCAAGGCATTATGGGTTACATGGTGGAGCTGACCCCGGTTGCCGTGTTCCTGCTCTTATTCCGATCCTTCGTAGCAGAACCCTATCTTGTTCCGTCCTCCTCAATGCGTCCTACTCTAGAAGTAGGCAGCGTGGTTGTCGTAGACAAGTTCAGTTATGGCGTGAGGTTGCCTTTCGTTTCAAAGCCGATCTCGCATGGGGGGGCGCCGAAGTTTGGTGATGTTCTGGTATTCCGTTTTCCTCTTGACCCGGCTAAGCCTTACATAAAGCGAGTGGTCGGCGTCCCGGGCGACAATATCACTTATCAAAGTGGTGTGTTGTCTGTCAATTGTGCCCCGGCGGTGCGCGAAATGGAAATGCCATATGATTACGAAGATGAAGCCAGCGGAAAGCTTAAGCACGCCACCTACACGTTGGAACGAATTCAAGGCTTGCAAATTGGTACTCTGCAGGACACTGACAGCAGTGATTTTGGTGTAAACACAGACTTTCCTGCCATCCCGGGCTGCGAGAGGAATGTTTCAGGGATTTCATGTGTTGTACCAAAAGGCTCTTATTTTGTGCTGGGTGACAATCGCTCCAATAGCCTGGATAGTCGCTATTGGGGGTTCGTAACAGACAAGGAAATTATAGGTCGAGCCATTTTCGATATTAATATCGATAACGGCAGTTTACAGTTCAGCCGGCTCTCACGATGAGTGGCCACCAAAGGGATGCCGCCATGGAGTGCCGATGCAATACAAGTCCGTGTTTCTCATACCTCCTCTGTAAGGCAACGCAAGGCCTTGCACCCATCATTCAGGAGAGAAACGCATGAGCTTTCATGAAACAGCCATCAAGTACGCTCAACTAGTAGCTGCACCGGTCGATTCCCTCGGCAACCTGGTACAGCAGGTGGGCTCGTACCCTGTTGGAACAGTACGCGATGCCGAGCTCGCAGAGCTTGAGCAAGCGTATCGATCGACAGTCATCGCCCAGTTGGTCAGCTCCAGCGAGCTGAAGGCCACTGCTCACGTTGTGTTGTCCCAGGACGATGATGAGTCTGGCGCGGATGCCGAGGTGATCGGTATCTGTTTCGACTCCGCTTCGGCTGAAAGTCTTGCCGACGAAGCTGCCGCTGAAATGGCTGCACGCATCAACAAACTGCTGGCCAATGACATGGGGGCAGATTTCGAACCTGTCGCGGTAACGCAGACTGCCCAGGAGCGCATCGTCCACAATTCCAATGTCGGAATCTTGGGTGCGATTCGCGTCAAGACCGCATCGGTAAGCATCGAAGGGAACGGATTCGGACTGCAAAACGTTACCTCGCCAATCATCCCGCTAGGGGTGCCCGGCTTGTAAACCTGCTACACGCCCGGGCCAAGTGCCCGGGTTTTTTGTCTGCTGATTATTAGCCTCTGTCTTTCCAAACACGACATTGTGCTTATCTGTAATCATCCAGTATTATCGGTACACGTTACGTATCGATAGGGCGCTTGTCATGGATACCCGTTCTTCACACTCTCTGATCACCCGCGTCGTTGTTGCTCTCTGTGTTGTCGTCATGGGCTTGCTGGCCACCATGGCTGTTGGCGCTGGCCTGGTGAAGATTTCCCCGGCCCTCATTTTCAAGGGGGTTTTTCTCTGCCTTGTCGGCGGAGCCCTCTACCTCATGATTCGCGCCTGCGTCGCAGCTCACATGGAGCTGGACGAGCAGGGTGCGGCAGAAGTTGATGGAAGCAAATAGATGTTCGACATTCATGCCGGGGACGGCAATCCCGAGGTGGCAGCCGACCTGAGCTCTCGAAATCTCTTTTTTGAATCTGCAGACACCGGATTGAGCAGTGTCGCCTGGGCCCAGCTGATGGACCGGTTCCGCGAGGAGCAGGGCTGGGCGGATACTCGGCTTAGCAAGGAGATTGGCATCAGCATCTCCATGATCCGCCAATGCCGAGTGAACATGCGCCCGTTGCCGCCCCCGGCGCGTATACGCACGCTCGGTGCGATGGGGGTAGAGGTGACCCTGTCGACTCTGCTCGCTGCATTGCCTGAACCAATTCGAGAGGCGGTAGAGGCGGCCAATCAGCAGTCGCAGGTGGTCCGTGAGACTTTGCTCTACGGATTCTTCGATCGTTTGGATGCTGGCGGATCACCAGATTTGGTCAGTGCCTTTTTTGATGGTCTGGCAGAGATCTCAGGCCTCAGTGAAACTGAGCAAGCGTCCCGGATAGGCCTATCCCTGGAGGACTTCACCTCTATCCGAAAAGGACGTAAACCCATCCCGTTTCGAGTCAAGATGGCTATCTCTGGCTCTTACACTGCCAACGAGTTAGGTCCCCTGATCCTATCGCTGCTGCCGGCCGCATAGGAATAGCGAATAATGTGAGGACGATTGCGCCCTTAAAATATACATACGTGTTATGCTTCATTGTGATTCTGAAAGCGTTTACTGGTGTGTATTCTGGAGGTGTCCATGGGGGCTCACATTACCGCTCCAACCAAGTGCCTTTGTGGGCACCTTGATCTGTTCAGCTTCACCTCGCCAGGGATGGGCGGGCGCAGGCAGGATCGCCTCTACGCCAGCAGCACGATTTGCGGGGAATGCAGCGCCCATGTCCGCGAACTCGTTGCGCCGCAAGCCAAGGGCTTCTATCAGATGAGTTTGCCCCAGTTGGCGGGGCGCCCTCGGTCTGTTTCTTGGGCTCAATCTCTTCGGCTAGCTCACATACGCACCCTTGGCCCTATCATGGCTCATCTCAAGTGCAGCACAGATCCTGTGGCCGTCGCTGCGCTGGCCGTCTTTGAGATGCTCTTCAAGATCACTGATGCGCAGTACTGGATTGCAGGGAGAGACCACGCGTTTGGCGCTGGTCACTGGGTGGTCTCGGAGATCGAGCACCTGATGCGCAAGCGTGACCTGGCCATGCACGAGAACTCTCGATCGGCCTACTGCTACTGGAAGAGAGTCAATCCCGCAGTGATCGATCAAGCGAAGCAGGACGCGGCTGTGCTGCTGTCTTCATCTGCTTTGGCGCCAGGCAAAACGACGACACCGCAACCAGCACAGGCAAAGCCCTCTGAGGCTGGCACTTCGGTGTTCCTTTGATCAGTGATTCAGGTGGATTTGTGCAAGTAGAGAATTCGAGTGCGCACCTCGACTCAGGTGCGCGTCCAGCGGGCAGCGCTAGCCAGCTGGCAGGGGCCTCGCCACAGGATGCAACTGGGGGCTGCATGATGATCAGCGGGGCCCTTCATTGTGAAGGGTTCGGCTTCATGGCGAGTCAAGGCGGCATTCCCAGCTACAACGAGTCAACCCCTTGTCCTGCTTGTAACACGATCTTGTGGCTGGCCAACGCGAAGAACCAGGCCTCTGCCCCCATGGCAGCCGGCAGCGACATGCCAACCGAACAGATCTGGTTGGAGGCACTCCGGGTCGCTCACCGAGAGAACCCCGGCGGCGTGCACGCTGCTTTGGAGGCGGTCGGTGAGGTCCAAGTTAGAGTGCAGGCTCAAGAACAAACGGCGCTTGTTGTTCGTACCTACAACTCACCGAGCCAGCTCGGCGAGGCTGCGCTTGATGATGCGGCCGTCGACGCTATCGCACTCAACATGAAAGTGAAGATGGCCAGAAACCGGGCAAAAGGCCGGTCTGGCTGGAATGACGAGACCATATGCACTGCTGATTTCCTTTCAACGGAGCTGCGCGAGCACGTCGCAAAAGGAGATCCCCTTGATGTCGCTATCTACGCAATGATGCTGCATCTACGCGGGGAGACCATTTCTGCACCGGCCTGCAGCACTCACTTACCAACTGAAAATGACCCCGCTTGAGTAATCCTCCCATGATCAAACTGACAAAACTGGCCCTCCTCGCAATTATGGGCTTCAGCTCTAGTAGTGCCTCTGCTGTCGAGCTCGTGCTTTCTGCACATGCCGCTGAGATCTCCCAGGAGATGATCAAGGAGACGATTTCATCTCACCTGCCAAAGCAGGTTGTGAAGCTGGATGGCGGTTACAAGATCTACGCTTACCTGGAGACGGCTGACTATCAGCCGGGGGAGCGTCTTTTCAGCTACTCGGTTCAGCTTCACAAGCGTGTTGTAGAAGCCGGTACAGGGAAGGTGTATTGGGTCAGCACAGGCGGCGTCCGCGGGCACGGGGTAGCGGTTTCTGGGGATACGATTCTAGCCAACCTAGGCAATGATCTGGTTGCCGGCGCCGAGTCATTCAAGCTCGATCAGATGTGATTCACTAGGGGAAACCCTGGCGCTCATTTTTGCAGCGTGACAACCAAGTATTAGGCGATACTATGCGTGTACGTGTACGCGCTATGTATCATAACTAGCCTAATGAAGCTGTCAGCGCTGGAGCCTGAAATGACTGCTAAACGTCAATTGCTTTTGTCACTGTCAGGGGCAGTAGCGCTGCCCCTGGTCTCAGCTGACTCGTTCAGTTTCAATCTCGTGCCAGCCCCTCCCGCAAGCCAACTGCCAACGTACCTGGTTGCATCGGCGGCTGGCCTTGCCCTCCTTGGTGCCTGGTACTGGTTCAATCGGTCTCGAACCACGGCACAAGCGGCTGAGTTGCGGATCGAGCGCCAACTGCAGGCTCTTGAGAAGCTGGCGACCCAGGTCGGAAGGGCGGAGCAAGTACTCTCCTTGAAGTGTGAGTTCATGACGCACCAGGTGCGGACCGAACTCAAAGACGCCCTGTACGCCATCACCACTGACACCATCCGCAACATGGGCGGGTTACGTCGCAAGGAGCCCATGTCAGACAAGCAGTTCAGCAAATTAATGGCCAAGTCTGACGAGTTCTTCAGCAGCCTGGAGAGAGCGCAGGCGAGCGAGGTCATACTCAACCTGGATGATGATGTGCCGCTGCTTATGCCGGAGCGGGGTAACCCACTTCCGAAGCCAGTTCCTCAACGGCGCCCTGCGGAGCCCATGATACTCCAGACCCCTGCACCTTCGTCTCCCGCGAGTATCCCTATGCCGGTGAAGCCCAGGCCCAAGGGCGCCAATGCTGATGCTGGAGATTCTGATGGGGTTCCGGCGCTGGGGCTTAACTCAGCTCTGGTTCTGGGCGGTGGTTTGGTTTCCGGCAGTGGACTATTCCTCGACCTAGATGATGGTCCGGAGCCAGATCAGTCCGATTTCGCGGCGGACTGAACTCCTATGGATATCCCAAGCCTGCAGCCTGGCGCCGCCACCTCCACAACTAGGCGCATCTCGGACGCAGAGATGCAGGGCATTACTCGTGACAATCGACCGTCCAAACCTTCGGACGCGGGCTGGCGTGTGCGGTTGATGAAGGCTGGAAAGTTTGTCGCCGATCGCCATTTTCGCGACTTGGCCTACCACGGTCGTTCCCGGGCAAAACACGCAGCGCAATGCTACCGCGACGACATGGCCAGGGAGCACGATATCCAACTCCCCCCGACCGTGCAGAGTGAGCTTGCACGCCAACGCCATTCGGCGGGCCTGACACAGAAAGCTATAGCCATGATGCTATCCGTCTCGCCCGGGCTGATATCGAAGTGGGAGAAGGGGGCCGAAATGCCAGCTGCAGCTCGATCACTCTATCGCGCTGCTGTTGAGGGCCAATTGCCCGCGTGTGAACCGACCCTCACCGGCGCAGATGTCAGGCGCATCAGAGTCGAGGTTCTAGGTTGGTCTCAGGCACAGCTAGCCAATGCCCTGGGCTGGGCCTATGCCGCTGTGGGCTATTGGGAGAGAGGGCAGCGGCCTGTACCAGGATGGGTCAAGGTGTACGTGAACGCAGTCAGCAAGGGGGGGGGTCAGTGGAGAGCAGTGAGCGTTTAGATGGCAATGACCCTGTAGGGGACGCAGTTGCTCAGTGGAGGCAAGTCATGCCGTTGCATCGCAGCCTGCCGATCGTATTTTCTGATGGCACTGAGCTTGCCCGCTTCGCAGTGGATTGTGCCCAATGCCGGCGTGGCTTGGCCGGGGATCTGGTGCGGGGGGAGGTCAAGCCTCAGCCGGGAGATCGCTTCGCGCTGACTGGTCTTGCTGCCTGTGCGGCCTGTGCGTCGTTCACCAGGTTCGCGTTCATGTGCACAGGCTCAACAGGCTCGGTGCAGCTTGAGTGGGTATCAGGGGGAGAAGTGAAGAGGCATGAGGTGCACACTACCTGGAGGTCCAAGCTTGTGGCTATTTTCCGGTAGGCAAAAAAAAGCCCCTACCTCGCGTGTAGGGGCTGCCCGGAAGGCATGGTTATTCCTCAGTTGTATTGAGGTTGAGCTGTTGCTCGGTGGACGGGTTCACGTTCAGTTTCTCTTCTTCTTCTTCGGCCAGTCGAAATTGCTCCAGAATCGCATCCAGCTTTTGCTGATTCTCCGGCGTCAGGTGCTGAAAACCACTGTCCTGACGAATGTCTTGAATAGCCGTTCTCATCGTTGGAGCAGCGTTTGTGACTGCCTTCTTGATGACCTTGCCTGGAACGAATCGAGGCTTAAGCTTTTCAGTACTGTTGCCTGCCGCAGCCGCCCGAGCACGACCTTGTTCGATCACCTGCAAAGCTTTCGGCCCATGCTCTTCTAGAATCTGGACCGCCAAGGTGAAGGAGATCACATCATCACGAACGTACTCGCTGATTTCGATTGGGCCGTTGATCAGCAATAGGGCGTCAGATACCTGGGCAGGCCAGAGGCCGAGGCGCCTTGCAATTGCAGCATGGTCATCTGGGATGAATCGTGACATTCGCTTGACGCCAACCGCCATCTCGTACGGAGTCAGTAGTTCGCCGTTGTTGCTGTCGAACAGGTCGGCAGTCATGTCCTCTTCAGAGATGTTGTCGGAGGCAATGATGCATGGGATTGTGTCGATGACCTTACCCCTCGCAATAGCTCCGAGGGTTGCTTGAAGGCGCCTATGACCGCGTTTTACGTAGATCGATTGCCCACCATCTTCGTCCTTGATCACGATTACCGAAATGGCGGAGTCCTTGTTGAAGCCATTGTGGAAAATGGCATCTTCGAGCTCTTTTAGCTTCTCGTGGTAGGACCTTGATTTAACGCGAATGTTATAACCAGGGATTACTTTTATGCACTTTGGCGATACCCACCAGAGGTCGCCTGCTGTGAAGGAACGGCCTTTACCGTTTCCATGCTTCATCGCAGTCTTGATATTGCCTTTGACGATTGTCATGCGGAAATCAAGGTCAAGCTGGTGTTCGGTGCTGCTGTTTTCGATGGCTTCGGTCATGAGGTAGCACTCCTGAAAGGTCAGAGATCGTTGAACTTGCTAACAGAGATGACTGACACCTGCGCATAACCCAGAACACTGCCGACACCAGCCATCCGGACAGGATCAATTACCCATCCGGCGCGGCAATAATACATAACGCGTACGCATACGCGCTAGGTGTAATTATAAATATCACAGCCTTTCGAGCGCCCAGCTCGTAGCACGCTGCCCAGCATCCAGCAGCCCTTTTGCGGTGATGCCTTCGACGAGCGATATCTCAACCCCAACTGAGCCGCGGACGGCTGCCTCCAGCTGGCCAAGGCCCAACTCAGCTTGATAGGGGGACAGGGCCACAACGATCGTGCCTGTCACCATGAACAAATCGCAGCCAGGGCTACGGGGGTTCGCCCCAACACGAGTGATTGTCAGGCCACGGATACCACCATCGGTAATCGCCAAGGCCAAGGATTCGTGGCTTTGCTCGATGACGCGCAGAGACGCACCCACATGGCTTTTCATTTCCCCGTCGATCGACCGGCTAGCGTCGACTGAAATGAGTTTCCGGAAGATGGCGGTGAACCCTGGCCAAGTGTCGGGAGCTGAAATTCGACCGTGCTTTGATGACCAGACTGGGTGATGACTCACCAGGAGCTTTGACACACCATGGTCAAGGCTGTCTGCGAACGACCAGTGCTGGTCGGTGCTGTCTTGAACTTTTGCAACCCGCCACAAGGAACGAAACGCCCATAGTTCAAGGGTCGATGAAGCATCGATCTGGTAAAAATCGCATTTGCTTTGAGCGTGCGCCAGAGCAGGTGCCATCACCGCGTCACCGTGCCATTCGAATTGATCGAGATTCTTGAGCCTCTGGTTCCCGTGCCAATACGACAGCTCGACAGTAACCTGGGAAACCCACCGAACAGCTGAGGAGCTTACGGCCGGCAGGTGGGCGGAAGAAGAAGCGCCTTGCTGGCGCTGGCTCGTGAGCATGTTGAGACCCTTTTGGTTATGACGCGGAGATCATACACGAACACATACGCCGCCTGTATCGCAAAGCCGTCACCATGAATGCCGAGATCGAGTAGGGTGAGGGATTTTTTTTCCCTCAGCCCTCTCACACCACCGTACGTGCGGTTCCGCATACGGCGGTTCAACTAATACGCTGGAGTCCCTGCACAGTGCTGCGCAGCGAGACCAGCCCCATTTTGGCGAAGTACAACGTCGGTACTGCCTGATTCATGTGTTTGGATGCCGAGTTCCACCAAGGCCCTCGCCCGTTTACACTCGACTTCCACGCCCGCTCAGGCCTAAGCCCAAGCAAGATGAGTCGTCGTTCGCGGGTCTTCGGGGTTTTCCACTGTCGCCAGAGCAGGCAACGTAGTTTTCGACGCAGCCACCAATCGAGTTCCTCCAGCATCCGCATGTTCGCGGTAAGCCGAAAGTAGTTTGCCCAACCCCGCAACACGGGATTTAGCATCTCTATAGTGTGAGACAAGGACCGTCCTCGCCCCTTGCGCAGCAACTCACGAACTCGATCCATCAGTCTTCGCAGGCTTTCGGGGGCAGGTCGCACCCGTGTCTCTTGGCGATAGATCGTAATCGCGTAGCCCAGAAACTTTCGCTTCCAAGGCCGTGCTACTGCGCTTTTCTGCTCGTTGATACGTAGCTTCAGATGACCCTCCAGGAAGGCTCTGATGTTCGCCATCGCCCGTTGCCCTGCGCCTTCACTGCCGATGTAGATATTGCAGTCGTCAGCATATCGGCAGAACTTCAACTGCCGCCTTTCCAGCTCTCGATCAAGATCGGTCAGCAGGATATTCGACAGTAATGGGGACAGCGGCCCACCCTGAGGCGTACCCTCGCTGCGGGGTTGAATCACGCCATTAGCCATCATCCCCGCCTCTAAGAAGCGCCGGATCAGCTTGAGTACGCGACCATCCCTCACTCGATAGGCGAGTCGAGCCATCAACACGTCGTGGTTGACCCGGTCGAAGAATTTCTCCAGGTCGATGTCCACTACCCAGTGCTTTCCTTCGGCCACATACTCTTTCGCCTTGACGACCGCATCGAGCGCACTTCTCTGCGGACGAAAGCCGTAGCTGCCATCGGAGAAGGTTGGCTCGAAGATCGGTTGCAGTACTTGATGGAGCGCCTGCTGGATAAGCCGATCCACCACCGTGGGTACGCCGAGTGTTCTAACCCCGCCATTAGGCTTGGGAATGTCCACTCGGCGCACCGCCCGTGGCAGGTACCGATCCTCCAGCAGTGCCGCCTTCACACTTGGCCAGTGCACCAACAGCCAGTCCTTCAGTTCCTCAACCGTCAAGCGATCAACGCCTGGCGCGCCTCGGTTCTTCAGGACGCGCTTGTACGCTCGTCGCATGTTGCTGGGTTCGACCACCTGCTCCATGAGCCGGTAGTCCTCCGATTTCGTTCGCCCAGCCGTCGCCGCAACCCCCTCAGCACCTTGCGGGCTTCTTTCCGGATTCCGTCCGGCCATGGCAGGCAGGCCTCCCGTGTCGGGAGCTTCTGCGTCATCGTGGGTTGTCGAGATCAGCTGTTCTACTCTCGGTATTAATCGTTCAGGCCTTCAGTCTCGCGACCTACTATGCCCTCTGCTGACTTCTGCACAGTCATTCCAGCACCTCGCGGTGCCGGTAGCCCTGACGGGCAACCGTGCAGATCTCCCCGGGTATTGCGCACCCACTTTCACGCTTATGCCTGTCGGATCTACGTCATGGCGTTCTGTGCAAGTATTGGGTTTCGCAGATTTCGGACTGCTTACCCCGCCATGCCGCCTCGTATCCGCTTCCTGTTCGTCAGGCCAGCGATTTGCCTCGGGCTTCCTTCAGACTCGCAGTCGCCCGCGAAACCCTTGCCTCTAGCTAGCACTTCCCCTTGCCGGGTGTGCGGGGGACTTCCACCCCTGAGTGAGCGCGCCCTGCCGGGCGCAATCGAGTAGGAGGCGGCTTCACAGCCGCCGTCCTCTCACACCACCGTGCGTACGGTTCCGTACACGGCGGTTCAGGTTATGCGGCTAAGCCGGTTAATTGTATCCAGTATCGAGACCAGTCCGAGTCTATCCCATAGTTTCTTCGGTAGCGCCTGATTCACATGAGATGCCCCCGAATTCCACCACGGGCCTCGGCCATTGAAGGCCGATTTATAGGCACGTTCCTCGCCCAAGCCCAGGCGCATCAGGTTGCGCGCCCTCGTTGAGGGCCGTTTCCATTGGCGCCAGATGACGCAGCGAAGTTTGTGCCTGACCCAGCCGTCCAATTTCTCAAGCGGGCGTTTGCTCTGGCTGAGCTTGAAATAGCCAGCCCAGCCTCGCAGGACAGGGTTGATTCGCTCGATGACAGTCGCCACTTTGCGGGCCCTTACACTGCGCAGCAATATTCTGAGTCGGTCGCGTAAGCGCCCCAGGCTCATCGTTGCCACGCGCAGTCTTGGTTGCTGGTGCCTGCTCATCCCGTAGCCCAAATAGTCACACTTCCAGGCCTCTGCCACTTGGCTCTTCTTCCGGTTCACCGTCAATTTCAAACGATGGCACAGGAAGCGCTCGATGCTGGCCAACACCCGCTCGCCTGCCCGAGGACTGCGAACATAGATGCTCGCATCATCGGCGTAGCGTACGAAGCGATGACCCCGTCGCTCCAACTCGCGGTCGAGTTCATCCAGGAGGATGTTCGACAGCAACGGCGAGAGCGGGCCGCCTTGCGGCGTCCCCTCCTGCCGCGGACTGACGATACCGCCCGACATGACACCGGCTTCGAGATAGCGACGTATCAGCCTGAGCACGCCCTTGTCTCCGATACGGCGCTCGATACAAGCCATGAGGATGTCGTGGTTGACCCGATCGAAGAACTTCTCCAGGTCGAGTTCCACGCACCAGCGATACCCCGACGCCACATGAGCGCGGGCCATCTCGACAGCTTGGTGAGCGCTTCTGCCCGGACGGAAGCCGTAGCTGTAGTCCGAAAACAGCGGATCGAAGATTGGCGTAAGCTGTTGCTGCAGGGCTTGCTGGATCAGGCGATCTACGACGCTGGGGATTCCCAGTTGCCGTGTGCCGCCCTGCGGCTTGGGAATTTCAACCGCTCGCACTGCTTGAGGATGGTATTCACCGGCCATCAACCTGGCCTTGAGTGTTGGCCAATACTGTTTCACGTGGCCCGCCAAGTCGGCCACCGTCATGCCATCGGCACCCGGCGCCCCCTTGTTGCTGACTACGCGTTGATACGCACGCCTGAGGTTGGCCGGTGCAAGCACCCGCTCCATCAGCGTGCCCGACTCCGCGCTCGTCCACGCCACTGACGCCATCGATACCTTTGCACTGTCAGGCATCATCCTCGGCTTCTGGCCGGGACTCAGGATGATAGTTTCCGCTGTGGGAAATTTCTGCATTACGGCTACCAACGAGACAGTGACGCCTACTGGCGGCATAACCTGTTCGGCCCTTGGTAGCGTGGTTAACCGCCACTTACTACGGCCTCGGCTGACTTCTGCACGCCCATCCCGTCGCCTCTCGACGCTCGGTAGCACAAAGGCAGGTGTGCAGATCTCCCAGGGTAATTCGCGTGACCTTCCTGCTTATGCCTGTCGGATTTACGTCACAGCGTTCCGTGCAAGTATTGGGCTTCGACGATTTGGGCCGCCTTACCCCGCTGTGCCGCCTCTATCCGCTTCCTGTTCGTCAGGCCAGCATTTTGCCTCGGGCTTCCTTCAGATTCGCAGTCACCCGCGACACCCTTGCCTCTGGCTAACACTTCCCCTTGCCGGGTGTGTAGAGGACTTCCACCTCCAAGTCACCCGCCTGGTCACCACAACCAAGCGGGTTGCGCTGACGCGCAACGCGCCATGCCTGGCGCACCCAAAAAAAACCGCCCTCAGAGAAGGGCGGCTTGGGTGGGGTTAATGTACAGCAGAGGCAGCATGCAGTGACACGAGCTCCTCGACGGTTGCGCCGGCGAGGGCTGCTTTCACCATGGTGTTGATGACAGCTGCGGTGGTGCCTGGCTCTGTTTGCTGGATGCAGCTGCTGTATGCGAAGAGCAGTTGGTCGCCAATCAGTGGGATGCCGTTTTCGTCGGCGTCTTTCTCGTGGTCGAAACTCCCGCAGCCATCACCGATCTTCAGTTTCAGGGCTGCCGAATTAGCACAATAGGCGGGGTCACAGATGCCGCGAACGTTGAACCGGATGCAGAATGCCTCTGCAAAGGTGCGGAGCTTTGCCGGCACGTTGTAGTTTTTGAAGGCCTCTTCGAAAAAGTCGGGTCGCAGAGCAGGGCGCTGCGGTTTAGCGTCGAGGGTAGTGGTGGTCATGAGACATCTCCTGGTCAGTTGAACTTGCACCAGGAGATGCACTGCAGGGACCTATATTTCTAAAGGGCCAGGGTTATTGCCACAATAGTGGCCAGGCCAACACCCATCAATAGGCGCTTGTTTCTGTCATCAAAGTAGATCCCGCGGAGGTTCAAGAAATGCTCGACGATCGTCCAGCCATCCATGGGGGGCAGGGGGATGATGTTGGTTGCCGCTAGCAGGATCGAGCCTTGGGCCGCCACGAGTGTCGGCCAGTTTGGCGTAACGTAGTGAATGCCGAAGAACAATAGGCCGGTGGCCAGGGAGATCAGGGGGCCGCCCGCAGCGATGATCGCTCGGCGGTCTGACGGGGCCTTCTCATAATCGGAGCTGACCACATACGCCCAAAGCGGGATCAAACCGATTTCATGGATGATTCCTGATTTTCGGAACGAGAATAGCTTGTATCCACCGAGAATGAGTTTGTCTGGCTTAATACCGTAGCGTTGCATTGGTATTAAATGGCCGGCTTCATGGATCAAGAGCAAGAACACCAACATCAGCCAGATGACGAAAAATGCGATGGCGAACATCCCGATAGTTACCAGTGCGTCAGGCAGCATGGTTTTCATTCCTAGAACATGATGCATGTGATTCTTTAGCAAAGCTTCAAAACCTTCAAGCCTATAGCCGCATATTTACCTGATGTGTGTACTGTGCAGTGCAAATTTTGCCTCTAGGTCTATACAGGCCCGTGTAATTCATTACAGGTGGTTATGAAACTACTCTGGTGAACGTATGAATACCTGTTTTCAGCTGGCGGCTTACGCTCGATCTCAATGGGCATTAGCTGTACTCCTCATGAAATCGCCTGAGAGCAATCAACTAGCAGCTAACGTATTTCAAGATGCAAAGAACGCTGCCTGGGGATACGGATGGGGGGCTTCTGAAACGCCGCATGCACTCCTCGAAGATATTCCGGAACTATTAAACGCTTTCTATGAAGGCAAATCCGCGCTTCAGCAAGACATGAAGCTAGCGGGCTAAATTAAATTCGAAAAAGGAACATGCATCATGAGCAATAATGAAGTTAAAGCTAATCAGTCCTCGCTTGATCTGTACGCAGTGACTCTGAACTGGGGGATGGCAGAAGAAGGCACTTACAGCGACAACGTCTTTGCGACGAGTCAAAACGAGGCTTGCTTGAAAATCGCTGAGGACATGGCAAATCAGCGTGAGTATGTTGACGAACTGGAAACCCCGAAAGAAAGGCAAGAGTGGATAGTTAGCCGAGCCTGCGACCTAGTGGATTGTCACTTTGTCGAAGATAGCCTGGCTGCCGATCTTGCTGCACTGTACGGTGACGTTTTGTTCCCGGATGGCGTAACGCGCTCGATTGATCTGGGTGCATTGCGAGCGCTGCTCGTTGAGCATCGTCACTGTTTGGTTCCGCCCGCTGAAGTCAAAGAGGTTGAACAGCTGGCCCTGCATACTGTGGACTCTGGTTATTGCCGGGTGTACTACAAGCGGCAGAACGGAGCACTGTGCTGCTTCCAGCTCGATACACGAAACACCTTCAAGCTCTATCACTGTTCGCGTGATGGTGAGCCGGAGCATGAGATCAGTCACCAGAACAAGGCAGTTTTTGCGTTACCTGAAGACAGTGGATGTTCTTTCGTAGCTAGCTTCCGTGCATGGTGGGAGCAACAGAGCCTGCAGCCTACTGCTTAGCTTTAACGATACCCGGCCACTCTTCGGAGTGGCTTTTTTATTGCCTGGCGAAAACTCGCGGGCAAATAAAAACGCCCCACTGGAAAGTGGGGCGCATGGTGAATCAGATTCCGGTCAGAAACCGATCGAAAGGGAGAGCGTTGCGACGTCCGAGGCTACGGCTTTGTCGCTGCCGAAGCGGTGACCGTAGGTGACGCCCACGCGGGAGGCTTTGAACGGGCCGGCAACCTGCAGGCCAACGCCGACTTCGTTCCAGCGCTCGGTGGTGTCCTGCTTCATGTCGAAGCGAGAGACGCCGATCACATCACCGGTCAGATCGTCTTGCGAGTTGTTCAGGCGGCTAACGTGCTTGATGTTGGCCGAAACAATGGCCTTGTTTGCCAGGTTCATGCTGGCGTTGAGGCCGGCGGTGCCGTAGATGTTCTCCTCAGTACGCTTGTCGAAACGCGCCGGGAAGGAGCCGCTGGTCTCGGTATAGGAGTCCAGTTTGGTGTTGAGGTAGTCCACGCCCAGGAACGGCATCACAGCGATGTTGTCCTGCAGGATGAATACGTAGCCGACCTGGCCCGAAACCGCACGCTGGCTGACATCCGACTTACCTTTCGATTCGTCGTCGCCGGCACCGGTTTTGTAGGAGCGCTTGATGGTGGCATCGCCTTCGGAAACTGCCACGGCGCTCCATCAAGTACTGCAACCGATCTTCGAGCCAACCTTCTCCGATGGCAGCTACGGCTTTCGTCCGCAGAGAAGTGCGCTCGATGCGGTCGTCAAGGCGAAAGAGTATGTGGCCGAAGGAAAGCACTGGGTAGTGGACATCGACCTGGAGAAATTCTTCGACCGGGTCAACCACGACGTGTTGATGGCTCGACTCGCCTATCGAGTGAGGGATGGTCGCGTACTCAAGCTGATCCGGCGCTTCTTAGAGGCGGGGATGATGGCTAATGGCGTGATTCAACCCCGCAGCGAGGGTACGCCTCAGGGTGGGCCGCTGTCCCCATTACTGTCGAATATCCTGCTGACCGATCTTGATCGAGAGCTGGAAAGGCGGCAGTTGAAGTTCTGCCGATATGCTGACGACTGCAATATCTACATCGGCAGTGAAGGCGCAGGGCAACGGGCGATGGCGAACATCAGAGCCTTCCTGGAGGGTCATCTGAAGCTACGTATCAACGAGCAGAAAAGCGCAGTAGCACGGCCTTGGAAGCGAAAGTTTCTGGGCTACGCGATTACGATCTATCGCCAAGAGACACGGGTGCGACCTGCCCCCGAAAGCCTGCGAAGACTGATGGATCGAGTTCGTGAGTTGCTGCGCAAGGGGCGAGGACGGTCCTTGTCTCACACTATAGAGATGCTAAATCCCGTGTTGCGGGGTTGGGCAAACTACTTTCGGCTTACCGCGAACATGCGGATGCTGGAGGAACTCGATTGGTGGCTGCGTCGAAAACTACGTTGCCTGCTCTGGCGACAGTGGAAAACCCCGAAGACCCGCGAACGACGACTCATCTTGCTTGGGCTTAGGCCTGAGCGGGCGTGGAAGTCGAGTGTAAACGGGCGAGGGCCTTGGTGGAACTCGGCATCCAAACACATGAATCAGGCAGTACCGACGTTGTACTTCGCCAAAATGGGGCTGGTCTCGCTGCGCAGCACTGTGCAGGGACTCCAGCGTATTAGTTGAACCGCCGTATGCGGAACCGCACGTACGGTGGTGTGAGAGGGCTGAGGGAAAAAAAATCCCTCACCCTACTCGATCCTGTCGTTACAGCTGACTGTGCTGCATCTCAGATCAAGATGACTAACCCAAGAGGCGCAGCACCATGGACGTAATTGCAAGCAACGCAGCTGATACACAAGAAATGGCAATGACCGAAATCCTGGCAACTGGCGAGGAAAGGAAGCGGCCATATTCGTCGTCGGACATGGCCTTCCAGTTTAACGATGTGGAGATTCGCAACCCGTATTTTTCTCCCTGCGGGACAGCAGTCGTTGACCCCGTTCTTGCGTATGGATTTGACGTCTTCCACACCGGTGGTGGTTGCATGGCACTGCGGAAGGAGTTCTGCAATGGCAACTACCTGCTGTTGTCGAACGAGATCAACATCGCTGAACCGGAAGATTGGGATGAGTGCACGCTGGGGCTGTACGACGCCGACGGCGATCAGAAAGCCTTCTGTGAGCTCCGTGACGTCCCGTATGCGCAGTTCGATCTGCCAGAGCATGAGGAGAGTCTCGATGATCCTGTGCGCTTGTTGTGTCCGTGCTGTGGCGCTCGAACCACCGGCCGGCAGTGGCGTAATCAGGATGTCGGGCACGGCCTGTGCAGCACCTGCACCGAGAGTGTGCGTGCCAAAATGGCGGCAGATGAGTTCATCAAATGCTATGGCTACCAGGGCATCCACTTTGGCCTGTCGCAAAGCGCTCCCTCTCCTCAACTGCTCGACGAGCTCGCTCAAAAGAAATTGCTGGCGCAGGACAGTCCGGATCAGCCAGCACTGGATTCGAACGCACTGAAGGACCGTTACCGTTCATGGGCGCAGGACAACCTCGCCAATGATGATCTGCAGGTGAATGACGGTGCCCAGGTTACGCTGTGTGATGACGGCGCATTTGTCGAAACCTGGACATGGGTGCCGCGTGAATCCCTACCGGAAGCTGCTGGTCCTGAAGAAGAAACTCACTAACGCTACACAACCGCTCCCTCATCGGAGCGGTTTTTTTTGCCCGGGCGCCAGCAGGGTTTGTAGGTCGCTGTGATTCATCCCGAAGCATACGACCAACCTCTCTGGAGATTGCCCATGGCAAGCAAACTAGCACGCTCGGTACCACCTACCATTAAACCAATGGCAGATGCATTGTGTGACGGCCACCGGTACCCACCGGCGGAGATGTTTCGATTCTTCCTCGGAGCGGTGATGGAGGTCTGGGGTTTCCAGCCCTGGTATCCCGTGCCTGATGATGTCCGCGGTAAAATAGGGCGGGTCATCTCGCTGTACGATCAGGCGGTAGCGAACGCAGAGCCTTTCCAGGACATCCTTGGGCCGCTTTATGAGGCTCTAGCAAGTCATGGTGGCAAGCAGATTCTGGGGCAGTTCTTCACCCCCTGGTCTTTGGCATCCATGATGGTCAGGATGAGTGATAGCGATACCGACGTACCTCCCGCTGGCGGACTCAAGGCATGCTCCGATCCGGCTTGTGGCAGTGGGGTTATGCTGTTGGCAAAAGCAAATCACCTGCTCGAAACAAAGGGGGCTGGTGAGCTGCAACAATGGCTCTTCCATGCGTGCGATATCGATGGCATTTGCGCTCGCATGGTAGCGATTCAGCTGGCCGCGAATTGTGCCATTCATAGGGTAGAAATCGGGGAGATCATAGTGCTCCAAGGGGACACTTTGTCCGCCTCAGGCACCAAGCAGCAGATCTTGCATGCCACCTCTCCGACGCTGATGCGTTCACGTCAAAATTCAACTCCGAAACTTGAGGTCGCTTCATGAAACGCTGGTATTCGATCGCCGCGGCTTTAGCTTTCCAGGTGCTGCCGCATGCGGTGAGTGCTTCGGAGGCTTCTGATGCTGTTCAGTCGGTTGCTGCCTCAAAAATGTCCACCGTAGCTCGCATCAATGGTGCAACTCGGCCAGTTATCTACGTCGGTCAGTTTGACGGCTGTGATTCGGTCTCGATTCAAAATGCGCCCGGGCGCTATGAGCACTTTCGTGTCTGCGGGAACCAGGTCACAGCTCGCAACACGGTTTCACCCAGCTGGGCCGAAGACGATGGTGCCGGGGATGTACTCCGCGCCGTGGTCGATAATGCGGTTTTGTTTGGTGCGGCTTCACAAGTGGACCCCAATGGTTACCTCATCACCGCTCGTGCTCTGGGCTCAGCCCAGTACTCGTGCACCAATGTTGAAGTGATCTTGAGTTACGAAGGCGACCTAGTCGACAGGGCCTTGAAGAGCATCTGCTCTCATCGCCGTTAACCCACCATCGAACCCCGTCCTTGCGACGGGGTTTTCTTTTGGGCGGCTTTCAGAGGCCGATGGCTCGGGCTGACGCTTGCTAGCGCCGTTGTGTCGGGTGGATCCGCTTCATGTTGGCTGTGATGCATCTCACATCACTAGACCAACACCTGAGGGTACCGCTATGAATGCTTCCAACATCGCAAAGAGCTACACCGTAGAAACCCGCGCAACCAACGGGGCTGAAGATGCACCGGACGTTGCTGTCTTCAGCATCGATCAGGCCGCAGCGAAAGGCATCAGTGACCTGGCTCGCTTGGTCAATGAAAACGGACTATTTAAGGTTGAAAAGTTCGATAGCACTGCGTCTTTCCATCAGTATGCACCTGGTACTGAGGAGGCGGACGAGCTCGGAGAGGAGAACGAGGTGCTGTTGAAGGGTGGTTGTCTGAACGTTGACTCAGCCAGCTTCTGGTTCTCGGGCTTCATCAGAAATTCAGACACCGAGGTGGTTACCGCTCGCCAGCCTATTGATGAGCTTCTCAGCCATTTCGGTCTGCGTGGATAACTGACTGATGCCGAAGCTGGCCAGAAACACCAGTACCTGGGGTTTGGGGAGCAATGGAACAGAAAGTGCACTTAAGCCCTACCAGCGCCGTTCAGAGCCTTCTTCCCAGGCATCGGCTTCGATAAAGCAGTTGCGCATGTCGGCTTCCTGGCTGATCTCGGTCAGCAAGTCATGCACGGTCTTGTCCAGCTCATCGTCGCTCCGATACGGAATGGCCAGTTCGTAGTTGCCCGACTCCAGCCGTTTCATACTGTAGGGCTCCAAGCAGTAGCGCTCGATATTTTCCTTGGCCCGTTTCCGGCCGCGAACGAACTTGCTGTTGTTCACCACCGCCAGGCGCAGCGTGACGGTGGCCACCTGCTCGGCGGCGGGCTCTGCCGGCGACGCGACATTGCGTTGCTGACCTCGCGGCTGGGCGCTCTTCTGGTGTGCGCCGATCTCAACACCACGATGGCGCAGGTAGCTGTACAGCGTGCTCTTGGAGATGTGTAACTTCTCGCCGATGGCGCTGACGCTCAGGCGGCCCTCGCGGTACAGCGTCTCGGCCGCCATGGAGGTGGCCTCGGCCTTGGCTGGGAGGCCCTTGGGACGGCCACCGATCCGGCCCCGCGCCCGCGCGGCCGACAAACCCGCCTGAGTCCGCTCGCGGATCAGCTCGCGCTCGAACTCGGCCAGCGAGGCAAACAGGTTGAACACCAAGCGACCTTGGGCGTGGGTGGTGTCGATTGGGTCATTCAGGCTCTGCAAGCCGACCTTGCGCTCTGCCAGCTCGCCGACCAGCTCGACCAGGTGTTTGAGGGAGCGCCCGAGGCGATCCAGCTTCCAGATCACCACGGTGTCGCCCGCTCGAACATGGGCTAGCAACTTGTCCAACTCCGGCCGGGCGCTTTTCGCGCCGCTGGCGATGTCTTGATAGATGCGTTCGCACCCGGCCTGTTTCAGGGCATCGACCTGGAGGTCGGCGTTCTGATCCCGAGTGCTCACCCGCGCATAACCGATCTTCATCAAAAGTACCGTTTACTCGACTACGTTAGTAATAGTTGAACTTTGATTAAGCGTACCAGTTATTTGAACCGTAGCGCAGGTAGGTTAACCAGCCGATTCCTGTCCACTTAAAGTTCGGCAAAACGAAGGTTTTTTTGAACCATTGCATAGCCCTTTGTGATTGGCGTATAAACACACAAACACCTACTAGCGGGGAACGCCATGAATACGATTCGCTGGAATGTCGCCGTCTCGGCCGACACCGACCAGTCGCTTCGGATGTTTCTGGCCAGCCAGGGCGGTGGCCGGAAAGGCGACCTGTCGCGCTTCATTGAAGAGGCGGTGCGGGCCCACATCCTGGAACTGACGGCCGAACAGGCCAAGGCCGCTAATGCCCATCTGAGCGAGGCAGAGCTGACCGAAGCGGTTGACGAAGCGCTCGACTGGGCACGTAAGCGCTGATGCGGGTCGTGTTGGATACCAACATCCTGTTCAGCGCACTGATCTCGCCGCATGGCGCGCCCGATGCGATCTACCGTGCCTGGCGGGCGGCGCGTTTCGAGGTAGTGACCTCGCGGATGCAGCTCGATGAAATCCGCCGAGCCAGCCGCTACCCCAAGCTCCAGGCCATCCTTCAGCCCGCCAAAGTGGGAGCCATGATCAATAACCTGCAACGGGCTGTGGTACTGGAGCGTCTGACCATCGAGGTCGAAGCCGATGATCCGGATGACTCGTTTCTGCTGGCCATGGCCCTGGCAGGCGATGCGGACTACCTGGTGACCGGTGATCGCCGCGCCGGCCTGCTGCAACGCGGGCACATCGAACGCACGCGGATTGTCACGCCCGCCGTGTTCTGCGCCGAGGTGCTGTGATCGATGCCGGTCGGTTTTCTGACCCAGGAGCAACGCGACGGTTTTGGCCGCTATGTCGATGCCCCCAGTCGTGAGGAGCTGGAACGCTACTTCCACCTGAGCGACGACGACCACAAAATCCTCCTACCGCTGCGCGGCGAGCACAACCGCCTTGGCTACGCCACCCAACTGACCAGCATCCGCTACCTGGGCACTTTTCCCGACGACTTTTCAGCCGTCCCCCAAGAGGTGCTGCAAGCGCTCAGTCGCCAGTTAGGCATTACCGATCCAACTTGTATCCTGGCCTATGCCGAAACCCGCCAACGTCAACGTCATGCCGCCGAGATTCAGGAGCGTTACGGCTATCGGGTGTTTGCTGATTCCAGCGTCGGCTTTCGACTTGCCCGCTGGCTGTATGCGCTCTGTTGGACAGGGACAGATCGTCCTGGCGAGTTGTTCAATCGGGCGACGACCTGGTTGCTGACGCACAAGGTTTTACTGCCCGGCGTCACCGTTCTGGAACGGTTCATCGCCCAACTGCGCAGCCGGGTCGAAGAACGCCTCTGGCTAACCCTTGGCCGCAGTGTGAGCGAGGCGCAACGGCAGCAGCTACAGGACTTGCTGCTGGTCGCCGAAGGCAACCGCAGTTCCCGGCTGGATCAACTGCGCTCCGGCCCGGTGATGGTCAGTGGCCCCGCACTGATTCGGGCGCTGCGCCGGCTTGATGACGTGCGCGGCATCGGCATCGCCTTGCCAGCGGCGGCGCACATCCCGCCCAGCCGTATCGCGGCCCTGGCTCGCTTCGCCAACACCGCCAAGGTCACGGCGATCAACCGGCTGCCGGCGTCGCGGCGGATGGCGACACTGGTGGCGTTCGCCCTGTGCCTGGAGGCCACCGCGCACGACGACGCCCTGGAGGTCCTGGAAGCGCTGTTACGCGACCTGTTCAGCAACGCGGAGAAGGCCGACAAGAAAGCCCGCATGCGCAGCCTGAAAGACCTGGATCGCTCGGCGGCGACGCTCGCCGCCGCGTGCAAGGTCGTGCTGGACAGCTCAATCAGCGATGACAACGTGCGCGCCCGGCTGTTCAACGACCTGCCGAGGGCCTCGCTGGAGAAAGCCCTGGAAGATGTCAATGCGCTGATCCGCCCGGTTGACGATGTGTATTTTCTCGCCCTGGAGGCGCGCTACCGCAGTGTGCGCCGTTTCCTGCCCGACCTGCTCAAGCACATCCGCTTCGGCTTCAGCCCGGCCGGCAAAGGCGTGGTCGCCGGCCTGGATTGGTTGCAGCTGAACCTGCCCCGCCGGAAACCGGAGGATGACGCGCCGCAGGAGATCGTGGCCAAGGCTTGGCAGAAGCACATTACCCGCGAGGATGGCTCCCTCGACATGGGCGCCTATGTGTTCTGCACGCTCGATGCGCTGCGCACGGCCCTGCGCCGGCGCGACGTGTTCGTCTCGCCCAGTTGGCGCTATGCCGACCCGCGTCTCGGCCTGCTCGACGGTGCCGAATGGCTGGCGGCGCGGCCGATCATCTGCCGCTCGCTGGGCCTGACCATTGACGCCGGCACCACCTTGGATGCGCTGAGCGCCGAGTTGGATGCGACCTGGCAGGCGGTCGCGGCCCGCCTACCCGACAACCCCGCGATCCAGCTGAGCGAGAACGCCGAGGGCAAGACCGAGCTCTCGCTCGGCACACTGGACAAGCTGGAGGAGCCGAACTCGCTGCTGCAACTGCGAGCAGCCGTGGCTGATCTGATGCCGCGTGTCGATCTGCCGGAAATCCTCTTGGAAATCGCCGCTCGCACCGGCTTCGCCGAGGCCTTCACCCATGTGTCCGAGCGCAATGCGCGGGCCGACAACCTGGTCACCAGCCTCTGCGCGGTGCTGCTGGGTGGGGCCTGCAACACCGGCCTGGAGCCGCTGATCCGCACCGACAATCAGGCGCTACGCCGCGACCGGCTGTCCTGGGTCAGCCAGAACTATATCCGTGACGACACGCTGTCAGTGGCAAACGCCATTCTGGTGGGGGCGCAGAGCCAACTGGAGCTGGCCCAGGTCTGGGGCGGCGGCGAGGTCGCCTCCGCCGATGGCATGCGCTTCGTGGTACCGGTGCGCACCGTGCATGCTGGCCCCAACCCGAAGTATTTCGGCACCGGCCGGGGCGTCACCTGGTACAACTTGATTTCCGATCAGTTCTCCGGCCTCAACGCCATCACCGTGCCCGGCACCCTGCGCGACAGCCTGGTGCTGCTGGCCGTGGTGCTGGAACAGCAGACCGAGTTGCAGCCGACGCAGATCATGACCGACACCGGGGCCTACAGCGATGTGGTGTTTGGGCTGTTCCGCCTGCTCGGCTACCACTTCAGCCCGCGCCTGGCCGACGTCGGCGGTACCCGTTTCTGGCGCACGCGCCCGGAGGCGGATTACGGCAAACTCAACGGCCTGGCCCGGCAGTCGGTCAAGCTCGATCTGATCGCCGAGCACTGGGACGACCTGCTACGCCTGGCCGGCTCGCTCAAGCTCGGCCGAGTGCCGGCCACCGGCATCATGCGCACCCTGCAAACAGGGGATCGTCCCACCCGCCTGGCCCAGGCGCTGGCTGAGTTCGGTCGCATCGAGAAGACCTTGCACACCCTGACCTACATCGACGACGAGTCCAAGCGCCGCGCCACCCTGACCCAGCTGAACCGGGGCGAAGGCCGCCACAGCCTGGCCCGCGCCGTGTTCCACGGCAAACGCGGCGAGCTGCGCCAGCGCTACCGCGAAGGCCAGGAGGACCAGCTCGGCGCCCTCGGCCTGGTGGTGAACATCATCGTGCTGTGGAACACCCTCTACATGACGGCGGCCGTAGAACGGCTCAGGCAGCACGGCTACCCGGTGCTGGAGGAGGATGTCGCGCGGCTCTCGCCACTGATCCACGAGCACATCAACATGCTGGGCCGTTACTCCTTCGCGGTGCCGGAAGAGGTTACCCGCGGCGAACTGCGGCCGCTGCGCAATCCGGACGACGACCAGTAGGTGTAACGGCCTGGGTTCGAAATCGGCCGGGCACCGCACTCGATGCCACTTCCAGCTCAGACGGATTGCGACTGACGGAGTCCTCGGGCTCACGCTTTCTGCGACCAGCAAGAGCCACTTTTCCGGTGCAGCGCGAATTAGCCGTCCTGACGGGTACTGACCTTTTGTGTGCAGGGGTGATCAGGCTCGGATGCCGCCCTCTTATCTGCTCGCGACATGAAACGCTGATAGCACTCCAGGCCACAGAAGTGCACGACATACTCGGAACCTTCCGGCGTCAGTGCGGCGTCAAGGGGAATGTCCTTGCAGCATTCGCAGCAGCTGATGGTGGAGGTGTTGTTTGTGTTCATGATGGGGGTTCCTCCATCGTCCAAGAAAACCTAGCAACGCTTTCCCCCCGTGACTGAGCGCCGATCGACCTGCAGCCTCCCTGCCCAACTCGGCAGTGGTGGTCGCGCCGTGCTCCGAGCGGGTCACGGTCGCTTCCGAAAGGCCTGCAATGCCGCTCGCAGGAAGAGGATGAAGAAAACCGCCAGCACGAGCGTCGCGAGGCTCCACTGCTCGCTGACGAACGCGCCGGCCGCTGTCCCCGAAAGCAGCAATGCCAGCACCGGCAGATGGCAAGGGCAGGTGAGCGCGGCGAGCACGCCCCAGGTGTAAGCACGCCAGCGGAAGACCTTGCTTGACTCAACGTGATCGGCGTTACGCATAGGCAGAACCTTCGCCGGCGCAATGAGTCAGCCCGGCCAGCTGGGTTGCCACTGCGGCTAAGGCCGCCTGCCGTGCCGTGACTAGCCGGAGCAGGCACTCGACGCAGCCGATCAAGTCGGCGCCATCGTCCGCATCGAGCGCCCGGCAGAGCCGTGCCAATTCGTCGAGCCCGATACCAGACTCGAAGGCGGCGCGCACGAAGCGCAGACGCGCCAGGGACCGCTCATCGAAAATGCCGTAACCGCTCTCCGTGCGCCGCGCGGGGTGCAGCAAGCCACGCAGCACATAGTCGCGCACCACATGCACGCTGACGCCCGCGTCCTCGGCCAGTCTGGATATGGTGTAGGCATTCATCACCGACACTCCCGGTCTTCCCCGCAAACTAGGGCGCTCAGATATTTCCTTCCGGCTAGGCGTTCAGGTAGCCAGATGAGCAATGGCGTAACCCCTAGTGCCAGGAGCAACCACAGCCGGGAGTGATACTCGCCGTTTGGGGCAAACCCATAAGCCAGCAGCGCACCCAGCGCGAGCATCAGGAAATACGGCCCGGTGATGTAGCAGTGAAGGCGGCGACAGCGCGCGGCGTTGACCAGGCAGGCGCCGCCCATCACGAGTAGCGCGGCGCTCGCTGCCAGGAACAACGCAGGGCGTCGATCCGCCAGAACAAGCGCTATGGTCGCCACGACGGCAGGCAGCCCCCATAAGCTGATTACCTGCCAGGTCTTGCGCAGGCTGTCGCGACTGCCGAGATCGCTTGCCGTGTCGTTCATGCTTCAACCTCGCGCGCTCATTACCCGGCGCAGCAGGACAGCTGCTTGACGTCCTTGGCGAAGGTTTGCGCCGCGAGCTTCAGCCCCTCGACCATCGTCAGGTAGGGGAACAACTGGTCGGCCAGTTCCTGCACCGTCATCCGCGCCCGGATGGCGATGGCGGCGGTCTGGATCAGTTCGCCCGCCTCCGGGGCCACCGCCTGCACGCCGATGAGCCGTCCGCTACCTTCCTCGATGACCAGCTTGATGAAACCCCGCGTGTCGAAGTTGGCCAGTGCGCGTGGCACGTTATCCAGGGTCAAGGTGCGGCTGTCGGTCTCGATGCCGGCGTGGTGCGCCTCCGCTTCGCTGTAGCCCACGGTGGCCACCTGCGGATCGGTGAACACCACGGCCGGCATGGCGTCGAGATTGAGCTTCGCCTCGCCGCCGGTCATGTTGAGCGCCGCACGGGTGCCTGCGGCCGCCGCCACGTAGACGAACTGCGGCTGGTCGGTACAGTCGCCGGCCGCATAGATATCCGGGGCACTGGTGCGCATGCCCGAGTCGATCTGGATGGCACCGCGTTCGTCCAGCTTCACGCCGGCGCCTTGCAGATTCATGCCTTGGGTGTTGGGCGTGCGGCCGGTGGCGACGAGTAGTCGGTCGGCATGCAGCTCGCCATGATTGGTGCTCAGGATGAACTCGCCGTCGACGTGGGACACCTGGCTGGCTTGCGTGTGTTCCAGCACTTCGATGCCCTCCATACGGAAGGCTGCCGTCAGCGCTTCACCGATGGCCGGATCTTCGCGGAAGAACAACGTGCTGCGTGCCAGGACCGTGACCTTGCTGCCCAGCCGGGCAAAGGCCTGCGCCAGTTCCACCGCCACCACCGAGGAGCCGATCACGGCGAGCCGCTTAGGAATGGTGTCGCTCGCCAGCGCCTCGTCCGAGGTCCAGTACGGGGTGTCCTTGAGTCCGGGAATCGGTAGAACGGCCGGGCTCGCGCCGGTGGCGATCAGGCAGCGGTCGAAGGCGACGATGCGCTCGCCGCCCTCGGCCAGTTCCACGCTGAGCGTGCGGCCGTCCTGGAAACGGGCGGTGCCGCGTACCAGGGTGATCGCCGGCGTGCTCTCCAGAATGCCTTCGTACTTGGCGTGGCGCAGTTCGTCGACACGACCCTGTTGCTGGGCGAGCAACCGCTCGCGCAGGACGGTCAGGCTCGTGGTGGACAGTCCGGCGTCGAACGGGCTCTCGCGCCGCAGATGGGCCACATGCGCGGCGCGAATCATGATCTTGGAGGGCACGCAGCCAACGTTGACGCAGGTGCCGCCGATGATGCCGCGCTCGATCAGGGTGACGCGCGCACCGCCTTCCACCGCCTTGAGCGCGGCCGCCATGGCGGCGCCACCGCTGCCGATGACCGCCACGTGGAGCCTGTCGCCATCTTTCCCGGCGCCAATGCTGCCGCTCAACCAGCCCCGCGCCTTGTCGAGCAGGCCTGAGCGGGTAGGTGCCGTGGCGTCTTCGAACGCCGCTCGATACCCCAGGGCCTCGACGGCGGCCTGCATCTGTTCACGGCTTACGCCCTCGTCGACCTTCAGTTCGGCCTTCCCGCTGGCGTAGGAAACATCCGCCCGATGCACGCCGGGGATCTTCTCCAAGGCCTCTTTCACATGCTCGACACAGGAGGCGCAGGTCATGCCGACGATTTGTAGTTTGGTCATAGTGTTATTCCTTCATTTTGGCGGAGTCGGACAGGACGTCGGGGAGCAACGGCGGTGGGCGGGCGACACGAGATCCCAGATGGACACCCCAAACATGAGGGCCAGGCCGATATAGAGCAGCCAGCCGCTCCGCCAGCCGTGAGCCAGCATCAAATACACCGCTATCAGCACCAGGGCCGGGCCGATCAGGCCAGGCGCAGCGCGTCGCCACTGCCGGTGACTGAACCCGCCGAGGGCATTGACGAGCAGGGCCAGCCCGGCAAATAACGGCAGCAGCGTGGTGATGAACAGGCCTTCCCACTGGCTCAGAAAGCCCAGACCGATCGCGGCCCCCAGACCGGCAAGGGCGGGGAAACACGAGGCACAGCCTATGGCAGAAATCAGCACGCCAACGGACCCGGCTTTGTCACCGATCCGCGTGAACAAATTGAAAGGGTTTGCCATCGGAATGCCCGCCTACTGCTTGACGCTGGACGGGTAGCCGGCGTCCTCGGTCGCCTTAGTCAGCGCCTGGACATTGGTCTTGGCATCATCGAAGGTGACGATGGCCTCGCGGTTCTCATAGCTCACCTCGGCCTTGGTCACGCCCTCGACCTTGGTCAGCGCCTTCTTCACCGTGATCGGGCAAGCGGCGCAGGTCATGCCCGGCACCGCCAGAGTGACGGTCTGCGTGGCCGCCCAGGCAGGTGCGGCGACTAGGGTGGCGAGGGCGAAGGATGCAAGCAGTTTTTTCATGGCGGACTCCTGATCAGTAGAACAAGGGAAGGATGTAGGGGAAGCCGAGCGCGACCAGCACCAAGGCCGTTACCAGCCCGAACAGCAGCTTGTAGGTGGTGCGTACCTGGGGCACGGCGCAGACCTCACCCGGTTTGCAGACTTGAGCCGGGCGGAAAATGCGTCGCCAGGCGAAGAACAGCGCGACTAACGCCGCACCGATGAAGAGCGGGCGGTAAGGTTCCAGCACGGTCAGGTTGCCGATCCAGGCCCCGCTGAATCCCAGTGCGATCAGAACCAGCGGCCCAAGACAGCAAGTCGAGGCGAGAATCGCCGCAAGCCCCCCGGCGACAAGAGGGGCGCGCCCGTTTGATGGTTCAGACATGCATTTCTCCTTTCGAGCATGTGAGCGATGGTTTAAGGTTACTTCCGTAGTCAAGTACGGAGTCAAGCAGTATGGAAAACACTGTGGAAAGCCTGACCATCGGCGCCTTCGCCAAGGCGGCCGGGGTCAACGTGGAAACCATCCGGTTCTATCAACGCAAGGGGCTGTTGCCCGAACCGGACAAGCCCTACGGCAGCATTCGCCGCTACGGCGAGGCGGACGTGGCCCGGGTGAAATTCGTCAAATCCGCGCAACGACTGGGCTTCAGCCTCGATGAGGTGGCCGGGCTGTTGCGATTGGATGACGGCGCTCACTGCGACGAAGCGCGCGTGCTCGCCGAGCAGAAGCTCGAGGATGTGCGGGGGAAACTCGCGGATCTGCGGCGGATCGAGTCGGTGTTGGCGCGGCTGGTTCACGATTGTTGTGCGAGCCACGGGACGGTTTCCTGTCCGCTGATCGTTTCGCTGCAGGGGGAAAAGGAACTGCGCTGACTCCGCGCGTTAACCGAGGATTTCCCGATGCGTGAGGCACCTCCGGGGTCGGCTTGCGCTTGGCAAAACAGCGGCGCTCATTGAGCGCCGCTGAATGGCCAAAGGAGCACTTGCATAGGCCACAGGTTAGTACTGCATCAGCAGCTCATGTTCTACTTTGCAGGCGGACAGCCGGGCTGCGCCTCGACCCGGCCAGCCGCCGTGGCCCCCAGTTGCTCAATCTTCTTGGCGGTTTCCGCCACCAAGGCCGCCTCAGCCTTGTCGCGCATAGCGGCGATTCGCTCGATTGAACGGTCGCTCCCGCTCTCGGCCCATACGGTGGATGACAGCAGAGTCGCACCAACTATCAGCAGTAGTCTTAGGTATTTCATAACAGCCTCCTCTCGGGTTTTCTACCCACGAGCCGACTCTATCTCCGTAGTTAAGTACGGAATCAAGGAGAGATGGAGATGAAGGTCCTGGATTATGGCGCTGAGAGGAAATGGCAGGGCTTAAGTGCACTTTCTGTTCCGTTGCTCCCCAAACCCCTACCTGGTTACCTGGAGCGTCGATGCTGAGGTAGTTGGTGGTCACCATGCTGCAGCTCAAGCTGTTGCTGCCCGCTATTTCCGCAGCGACATTGCGGCTGGTGAGCAAGACACGGCGTGCACCTTCATAGTGACCGCTCGCTCTGATAGTAAACCTGTAGAGATTGACCTCTCGCCCCGTCAGCACACTTGCTGAGTTCGGCATCTTTGGCGAGCACAAACCAACTGGTCGACTGTGACCGAGGAGAGGAGATCCTAAATGTCACCCTACCAGGAGCAGAAGGTTGCTGAACTCAAACGCCTGGGCTGGACCGAAGTCGGGAAACGTTATCTACCAGGTCCCGGCCGGAGGCCTGCGCAGCACGTGTACGAACTGTCTTGCTTGACTGGCAAGCTGCAAGTCTTCGTCCACCCTGCCGAGATGATCTACCTAGCCGCTTAACGCAACACCAAAACCCGACTTTGTCGGGTTTTTTTTGGCCCCGAATCTGGCGCGTGCGTGATGTCCGATGTGCGCCATCTCTACGCACTAGGCAAACAATCACGGGAGTAATACAGATGGCGCATACACCAAATCAGCAACGAACCGGTCAGAAAGCTCATGCCCTTCACAAGCTGAACTTCTGCCTAAGCAGGGCAAAGGAGAACTCTTTCTTCGCTCGCACCGAGCCGCACCACCAGAGAGCCGAGTACCGCCGGTTGCGTCGGGAATCGATTCAGGATGCTCGCTACTGGCACAGCCTTTACGTGGCGGCATAGGCAGTCCTCTTGCACAAACGTCAATGCGATCAATGAACCTTCATGCCCAGGGGGCGACTATGTTGCAAACCTACACTGCAGCCCATGGGGCTACCGTGATTCCAACCGGATTTCACCTGGCGCGAGTTTCAGGCGAGAAACCGAAGTTCAAATCCGATCCTGATCTGCGCGAGGTCGTCTTCTACGAGTGCTATCTGTCCCAGTGTCACGGTGAGAATGGCCTTGAGCCTTGCGAGTACCTTGCAGAGCGACGTTACCTACTGAGCACTGCGCAGTACATGGTGAACACTGGCCTTTCCAGTAACCCGGTGATCCGGGAGTTGGTGCGGTCCGAGACTGAGGTTAAGTACCTGTCGGTCTAGACCGGATTAGCTACGAACGCAGCACCAACCCGACCAATCTAGGTCGGGTTTTCTTTTGAAAGTGATGGTTGCCCGGGACTAATTGCGCCCTACATAACGATCAGCTACCATTTGCACGTTCGACCGTTTCAGTGCGCGCCAAGTGAACCTCTCAACTCACTCGGCCACGAAAAGCCGCCATTTCTCAGGGCGGCTTTTTTTGTGCCTGCAATTTACCCTCGACAGGTTCTGCCCCCCAAAACTTGTACGGCCAAATTTCTCTACACAGGCGTGTAACGCTTTCCTGAGGTACCAGGTCTTCGCAACACCTGGCTTGCCATTCAGGAGAGTCAAGCAATGCAAACCCAAACTGTAAAAGCCGTAGCTCAAGCGGACACCCATGACGGTTTCAACCAGTCGAAGCTTCCGATCGATCGTGAGTCGATTCGCTCGCGCCGGCTTCTGCGCCTGATCGAGCTGGTAGAGGTGCTTCGCGTCCCGGACAACGATCGCACAATCTGGCAGATGCTGCTCGATGCTGGCGCAAACCCCGACTTCATCCTGTTGCGTGACTGCGACGATGATTCACGGCTCGCCCGCCGCCCCGCGCTGCAGGTGAATGTGAACACAAGCAAGCTTCATGGCTTTGTGGTGATCACCCACAACTCGGACGATACAGGCTTCAAAATCCTGCTCCAGGACAAGGGCCATTCGGTGGCTGTCAAAACGGTGGACGATGTTGTCGTGCGCAAACTTGCCGCAACGCTTGTTGATCTGATCGACGACGGCACCAGACGTGTTGAAATCCCTTCGCAGGGCCTGTCTACAAACGCTGTCATTGCCGGGGACTACCTGCTCAGTTCCTAAACGCTTCACCTGACCCACCGCTTGCGGTGGGTTTTTTATTGGGCGCTGCAAAGCATCCCCTGAGACCAAGAAGAGGGGGTTCAGATGACCATCACCGTACAGTTCAACCACAGTTACAAGCCTCACGGCCGCATTGTGTTCCGCTTAACCGGAGGTGGGGGGACGGCTCTTGTGGGCGTGCTTCACTTCGACATCGCGTTCGATATCGCCGAGGGATCAGGTTACCTGGCACACATCGGCGCCAATGGGTTTGAGGTATTCGACACGGTCGTCGATGCTGATCTACCTGCGGACCTTGCTCCTTACAATATCGACTACCACCTGCGCGCTAGCATCTGGCGTAAGCCCGTTGCCGGCGGCACCATGATGGTGAGATTCATCCGCCAGTGGCCAGGTTCTCATAGCTGGCTGGTCTACGGCTGTGCACCAACCTCACCGATCAGTGAGGCTGCCTATTCAGCGACGGGCCATGCTTGGTATGACGTGGGAGGGTTTGAACTTTCACCCATCGTTGCGCCGGCAGAAGAGGCGGGCCTAAACATGGCACAACTGGCGACCATTCCTCCGGTATGGCCTGACTCGGGTGGAGTGCTTCACACGCTGTGCGTGATCCCTCTCAGCTGGCGCCCAGACTACCTAGCGTACTCGAAACTGCAGGTCGCGCTAGGCCGTGGAGAAATGAGTCGAGAGGCGTTCAAGGCACATGTGCTGAGCCACGAGCGGCTACATCACCTCTGGTCGAATCCAAATGATGAATACCTAAGTTACCTGGTCCGCCTCGATGACCTGGGCGGCCTTCGCGAGGTAGCGCCGTACAACAACCAGCAACTGCGTGAACGCAAGGAGCTTAGCCGTATGGCCATGCTCTCTTGTCGCTGAAGCTAGCGTTATCGACCGGTCCTTGTGACCGGTTTTTTTTATCCAAAAAAAACCGCTGACCTAGGTGGCCAGCGGTGGGGTGTTACGTTGATGCCTCAGGCGAAGCTGCGAGTGGCATAGGACACGGAGTCCATACACGCAAACAAGCTATGCGCCTTTTGCTGGAAGAGGCACAAAGCGATTTGATTGAAATGAGTTTTCTCATCAGCGCTCGGCTCCTCATCGAAGGTGAAGCTGACGGTGCCGCCGTATTGACCGCGGTTGTACAGCGTCTCGATGTCAACCAGAGCGATGAGGCGACCGCCTCGCTTGATGTGACGCCCCTCAAACTCATAGTGTTGGTGCCGCAACAAGCCACGCGCTTTCTCGATGGAGATAGATTTGATTGTCGCAGAGCCATCTTTCTGCAGGGTGATTTCGAATACCTGCAAAGCCTCCTTCATGTCGAGCGCGCATTCCACAAACTCAGTGAGCTTGGGATGCAGGCTGAGCGACGCCAGGTGTGTGCCGTTTTCGCGGATGACCCAGACGTAACGACCGCCGACCGTTCCAGTCTTGGTGAGGTGATCCAGGTCAAACTGGTAAAAGTCTTGTTTGTATGACCGAAGAAGGCAGTCATCAGCCTCAACGATGGCACGCATTTGCTCGAACGCTGGTTGAAATTGCATAGGGTCTCTCCTTGAAAGGCTTTTCATGATGCAAGGAGATGCACCACAAGCATGTAGAAGGAGTTTGTAGGGGCGTGTGCAGCATCTCCTGGGGTCAGTTAACAACCAACATTTGGTGAGCCCTCATGTGCCCGAACGATTCCAAAATCTCTCTGCAAGCAGTGGAAAAACTCCTGAGCGACGTCTATGCGTATGACCAGGAACTCAACGACAAGGAAGTATCCCCTGATGGGGACAGCTATGACGGTCTCTTACACCTGGTCACTCATTTTCTATCCGGAATGGTAGAGACTGCCCGGGGTGGCAACCCGCTTCACCAGGTGGGCACGCCTCAACCAGTAGAGGCAGCGCCTGCCGTCGTTCAGCCGGTAGCCGCAACCGACTCTCTGGTTGCCGTGGTGTTGGCTGCCATCGTCGGCCGTTTGTCGTTGAGCAATATCCGGTCGATTCTGCAAGCTTTTGAGCGCTGCTCACAGGAGCAACTCAACGGTAATGAAAACTCACAGCTGATCGCCGGCAAGGCGCTCTCTACGGTCATCTCGCAGGGCGTCGATGCGATGGTCGCCAGCGATCGTAAATACCTTGAGTCTCTGCTGGCGCCGCAAGCGTAAGCAGTCAACCCTACGAACCCGGCGCTGCCGGGTTTTTTTTTCGGTGCGCCCGGCAGGGCGCATCCGCTAAGGGGTGCAAGTCCCCTGCACACCCGGCAAGGGGAAGTGCTAGCTAGAGGCAAGGGCTTCGCGGGCGACTGCGAGTCTGAAGGAAGCCCGAGGCAAATCGCTGGCCTGACGAACAGGAAGCGGATACGAGGCGGCATGGCGGGGTAAGCAGTCCGAAATCTGCAAAGCCCAATACTTGCACAGAACGCCATGACGTAGATCCGACAGGCATAAGCGTGAAAGCGGATGCGCAATACCCGGGGAGATCTGCGCGGTTGCCCGTCAGGGCTACCGGCACCGTGAGGTGCAGGAATGACCGTGCAGAAGTCAGCAGAGGGCATAGTAGGTCGCGAGACTGAAGGCCTGAACGATTGATACCGAGAGTAGGACAGCTGATCTCGACAACCCCCGATGACGCAAAAGCTCCCGGCACGGGAGGCCTGCCTGCCATGGCCGGACGGAATCCGGAAAGAAGCCCGCAAGGTGCTGAGGGGGTTGCGGTGACGGCTGGGCGAACGAAATCGGGGGGCTACCGGCTCATGGAGCGGGTGGTCGAACCCAGCAACATGCGACGAGCGTACAAGCGCGTCCTGAAGAACCGAGGCGCAGCGGGCGTTGATCGCCTGACGGTCGAGGAGCTGAAGGACTGGCTGTTGGTGCACTGGTCAAGCGTGAAGGCAGCACTGCTGGAAGGTCGGTACTTGCCACGGGCGGTTCGTCGAGTGGAAATTCCCAAGCCAAATGGCGGGGTTAGAACACTTGGCGTTCCTACGGTGGCGGATCGACTCATTCAGCAGGCGCTCCATCAAGTACTGCACCGATCTTCGAACCCACGTTCTCCGATGGCAGCTACGGCTTCCGTCCACAGAGAAGTGCGCTTGATGCGGTGGCCAAGGCGAAAGAGTGCGTAGCCGACGGAAGGCACTGGGTGGTGGATATCGATTTGGAGAAATTCTTTGATCGGGTCAATCACGATGTGCTGATGGCTCGACTCGCCTATCGGGTGGAGGACAGGCGCGTTCTGAAGCTGATTCGACGCTTCCTGGAAGCGGGGATGATGGCTGATGGCGTGATCCAACCTCGCAACGAAGGCACGCCTCAAGGTGGGCCGCTGTCCCCGCTATTGTCGAATATCCTTCTGACCGACCTGGATCGGGAGCTGGAAAGACGGCAGTTGAAGTTCTGTCGCTACGCTGACGACTGCAATATCTATGTCGGCAGTGAATGCGCAGGTCGGCGGGCGATGGCGAATATCAGGACCTTCCTGGAAGGTCATCTGAAACTACGTATCAACGAGCAGAAAAGCGCAGTGGCACGGCCTTGGAAGCGAAAATTTCTGGGCTATGCGATCACGATCTACCGAGAGGAGGCACGGGTACGAGTTGCGCCTGAAAGCCTTCGAAAATTGATGGATCGAGTTCGCGATTTGCTGCGCAAGGGGCGAGGACGGTCTCTGCCCCACACCCTCGAAGTGCTAAATCCCGTGCTACGGGGTTGGGCCAATTACTTCCGGCTTACCGCGAACATGCGGACGTTGGACGAACTCGACTGGTGGCTGCGTCGAAAACTACGTTGCCTGCTCTGGCGGCAGTGGAAAACCCCGAAGACCCGTGAACGAAAGCTCATCTCACTTGGGCTTAGGCCTGAGCGGGCGTGGAAGTCGAGTGTTAACGGACGGGGCCCTTGGTGGAACTCGGCAGCCAAGCACATGAATCAGGCGGTACCGACGCTGTACTTCGCCAAAATGGGGCTGGTCTCGCTGCGCAGCACTGTGCAGGGACTCCAGCGTATCAATTGAACCGCCGTATGCGGAACCGCACGTACGGTGGTGTGAGAGGGCTGAGGAAATAATTCCTCACCCTACTCGATCCTGCACAATGGGCTCCGAGCGGGTAGGCTTTCACATCTAGGCGACACCACTGAATTCGCGCCGCTATCTTGGCGATGCATCAGCCACCAAGACGGGCATTCAGGCAAGAAATCGTTGTCATCAGTCAACCTTGCCGTTGCCGAACGATAACTCGGCAATCTCTTTCCAGGCCGATCTGTTCCCTTCTAGCCAGTCTGCTGGATCTTCACCTGCAAACAACTTTTGCAGCCAGTCCGCTTCGCTGGCCAAACGAAGATAATACTGAGGGTGATGTGCGCCTGGTTCGGTGCTCTTCTCAGGCTCTTCATACCGATAAGCCTTCAGGACACGGTCCCCGCAGTTCGTCTTCAAAAACCGGATGAACCGATGCAGATTGCCATGTCCTCCAGCGCCCATACCGCGCTTCAGGTTGAAGTGCTCGTAGATGAAGCCAGTGGCATAGGCCTGTTTGGCTCGATCGTGCCGGACGCACAAAATCATTCCATCCAGTCGTCCTCCACAGACGCGCAACAGGTGGAAGGTGACCTCTTTGCTGTCCCTTTCGTACAGGAAAAACTCGCTGTACTCGCTGCCAATGTTTTTCGCTGGAAACATCGGCCCCACACCACTCTCCAACCAGTCATGTGAGCCGCTCGACCAAGCTATTACGCGATCGAGCATGTCGAAAGATGGAGAAGCAATCCCATCAAGGCAATCCAGCAGGTGAGCAGGGGTTTCCTCACCAATCAGGCGGGCGATACCAGCCAGTGTGGGAGCGTGGCCAGGGAAGAAGACCTGGTCCTTGCGCAAATGTGCAAACAGCTGGTCCAGGCGATCACCTATACCTTTCTGCCAGATCTGCCGGAGGGTCTGGTTCGGTGCAGGCTCAGGCTCCAAGGTAGAGACATAGGTTTGCAGAATTGCTCGAACCTCCCCCTCGATCGAGCGGTTGTTTTTCTCAGCTGACTCACAAATTGCTTCGTAAATGTGGTCCGGCAAATCCCGTATTCCGACTCTAGCCATAACCAACGCCTCCTAATGAAACCCGACACTGACGCCATAACGACGTCATTATGGCATCATTTATACACAAAAAATGCGGTCAAAAAGAGGGCTTTTTGATGTAATTTGATTTTTGTGGGTCTACCAGCCCTGGAGAAGGGGGGAGAGTCCGAGTCTGCGCTGCCCAACCACATCCGCTGGCCACCTTCTCGAACCTCTCTTGCGCCGCGTTGAGGGCTTATCAAGGCGGCATGGGTAACCCTGCGGCAAACGCCATTGTGGTCCGGGTTGGGGAAGCCCAGGCCCATTACCCTCAATGCGCCTGCCTCAGGTTTACTGCCCTGTGTTGCACATCTCCGGTCATACAGCCAACAGGAGATTCCCCCATGCAACATTTCCAAAAAGCAGCAGTTGACCGCACCGATCGGCAAGCGATGATCAGCTTCTTGGCTGGCCACTATCGCTACGACACCATGAACCACTGGAATCGCTCCACAAGCTACGCTCACTGCGTGAAGATCCATGCCCTTGGCCTGGATCCAGAGCAGACTGAGAAGGCCTTTGAGCTACTCTGCGTCGATTACTGGGACGATCTGCAGTTGGTGATCGAGGACTTTGTCGCCGAAATGGACGGTGAGTTCACAATCGGCAGCAACGGTCGATCGAGTGGTTACCTTGTGCTCGCAAAAAGCAGCTGGGAATACACGGGTTATCAGTCTTACTGCCGAAGCTGCTCTCAGCGTAACTACCAAGCCTGCACCGAGGGTGATAATCGCTGTGGCCGCTGTGGCGCTGAAGGAGAATCCGGTCGGCGCAACTTCCAGCATCCACCTAAAACCCTTCGTGTAACTGGCCAAGCGATTGACCAGGACGAGGATTTCCAGGAATGGTCCCTGGACCAGCTTGCGAGCCGTGTTGAGGTTGTCGAGGCATTTGATCGTGCCTGTGACGACATTCGAGCGACCTTCATCAGCCTGCTGAGCCTGAACGTCGTCGAAGAGACCGTGCTTATCCCGCAGAAACGCTATGTGTTGCAATCGGCATAGCCCCACTCAACGCTCCACCCACCGCTGGCCTACGGGCTGGCGGTTTTCTTTTTCCCAAAGAAAAGCCCCGACACGTGGTCGGGGCAGGGTGGAGCGTTAAGCCCCCTTGGCAGCAGCCTCAGGGTCTGCGATCAGTCGCAGCAAGTCGTCAATCGGCAACGGGCACAGCTCCCGCATGTCGTCGTTAGTGTTCTCCAGTCGCCGGCGTAGCCCCTGGAGCAGCTCATGGAGCTGTTTTTTCTCCAGCAGGTTGACCGCCAAGACCAGGACTCGCCACACAAGCTCAGATTCGTCGTCAAGGTTATCTGTGCGTTTCCGGAGATCCGAGAAGTAATCCAGGATCTCACCGCTATCAAGGTTGTCGTATAGGTTATCCGGGCTCCAAGTGACCTCGGTACCGTAATCGGCCGCGAGTGCAGCTGTTACTTGATTACGCAGTTGCGGCATCAAGTCCCAGTCCCACCCCCCCTGTATGATCGCATTGAGGATAACGTCCTGGAGATGGGAGAGCGTTTCCAGCATCTGCGGGAACAACAACCGCCGCACCGAACTTGCACCTTCCCAGACAGCGACCTGCAGCGCATTGCGCATGGGCGTGCCTTCCGACTTTTGTCGGCTGAGGCCTTCGACCAGCACATCGCGCAACAAGCGGTCGAGCTCGCTGGACGTAGCGGCCGCGGGCTTGAGCGTTGTCATTGCCAGCATCTGCAGTTTCACAGGCCGACCGTAGTTATCGGAGCAGTTGAACGTATCACCGTCCCATTGACCGGCCGCGATTACGGCTGGCGACAACAGGGTCTCGCAGTTCTGTCCCCACAGCAGGCGAACCTGAGTGATGCTTGAATCAGTTTCTTCAATCTCCGCAGTGGAAAGCGTGGTGAGCCCAGGCAGCATCAGCTGCACGTGGGAGGCAGTTTTCAGCAAATCAATGAAGCCGGAGAGCAGCGCGTTGGTCATGGTGGATCCCTGAAAGTAGTTGAACTTGCCATCAGGGATGTGAAACACACACGAATACCCCCTCCCTTGTTCTGTGCGCTTTAAGCCGCCCGTCAATCTCTGCCCGCGCTCCCGGCGCCAGCGCTTGACCCCATTCTGACAGTGAAAAAACCAGACGAGTACAAATGTTCTCCACTACACTCCACGGGCATGCAATTAACAGTCAAAGCAGGCCGACCTAGCTCCCGTCCATCCTGTACCAGCGGAGTCGCCCATGAGCGCTACTGAAGACCTCTTCAAACCTGACAATCCTTCTTGGAATGAACGGCCCAAGGAGACATTTGACCACTGGATCAGCCAGCAGGCGGGCAGGGGCACCTCTGCCCGCATCCGAGTGTCATCCGCGGAGGTGTACCGAGCGCAATGGGGCCGATTCGTCGACTGGATTGAGCAAAAAAGCATCAAATTAGACGAAGTGGATGCAAGCGATGTTTCAGACTTCCTCGATAGCCTAACCCCGGAGATCGAGAAGAACGAAAAGCGAGTGAACAATAGGCCACAACGCGACCGGTACCGTAAGCTCATCCAGCGCGTATTGGCCGACCTCTTCAAGGAAAGGGAAGCGCCAGGCTTCCTGAACCCCGCGGCGCAGGCATTGAGGGCTGAAGGGGTCAAATGGAAGGATGTTGACGGCAACCTCCCTACGAGCTTTCTGCGGCCCCAGGAGGCTGAGTTGCTTGCCAAGCACCTGGTGGCGCCGTTGACGGCGCAAAACGATCGGGGCCGCTGGCGCGAGGCGCGGGACCGGGCCATGGTGGGCCTATGTGTAGGGGCTGGTCTCAAGGTGCAGGACATTGTTGGCCTGACTGTTAATTGCATCACCCCACAGGCCGCCCCGTGGATCACCCTTTCCTATGCGGATTCGAAGTTTGAACACCGGACCAAGCCATTCGACTATGCCGCCCGGGCCCTGGCCACCTGGCTGCACATCCGCCTGCAGGCCGGTACCGAAGGTGACCTGGTGTTTCCCAGCGACATCACGCCAGTGATCAAGAACGGTCGGACAATCACCGCGATCAACCCGTCGACGGTGAACCGCATCACCGAGGCCGTGATCGTCGAGTCCGGGGTGAAGGCCATTCGCGATCCTGAGCATCGAGCGAGCCCGCAGACCCTGCGTAATACCTTTGCGGCTGAGCTGTTCGAAAGAGGGGAAACGCCGGCCCTGGTGGCGGAGTGGATGGGCTTTGCACAGCCCGTGTCGGCCGAGAGGCTTTATGAGTCCTGGAAGCTGTGGCGGCAGACCACCAAAGGCACAGAACAGGGGGAGTAAGTGGGGCTAGGCAGAGGCGTGATCACCTCCGCCCAAAGGGCAGCAGACGCTTACGCGGACTGAGGGGCCTCGGCCTCCACGTCGCACACGCTGAGGCACACGTGGCCAACGGCTGACGCATTCAAGGCGATGCGGACTTCGCGGCAAATATCCTCATGGTAGGCATCCCGCACTTCACGGAAGGCCGAGACCAATGCGACGAGGCCGATCAGGGGAGCAAGCACGTACCGCGCCAGCTCAATGATTCTGGTCAGCGCCGCGGTGATGTCGGCAGGGCTAGCAGTCTGCAATGCTGCGAGGGTACTGGTGAATGCTTCGGGCTCCAACAAGACCGCAAGCAGCACCACGCCCATAACGGCCGCTGGCAGGGCTGCAACAGCTCCCCGCAGAGTTCGAGTCAAAGCGCTCATCACAACGATCAGGGCTTTGACGTACGTCCGAGGATCTCGCCGCACGCGGTTTCGCATCTCTTGGTACTTCTCCATCGAGAGAGAACCCACCCCGACACCGTTGACCTCCGCCCTGACTTGCTTCTCGCTCATGCTCATATCCTGTGCTCCTAAAGGGGACTAATGGTCGGCCGCATGACCAACCCGCACAGGATATCATTTACAATACAAGCGACGTATGTGTTCGCGTTATAACACTCAGGCCCGGCGGGAGAGACGCGCCCGATACACGAACGCCAGAAACCACAAGGCCCACTACGAAGTAGCGGGCCTTGTGGTCGCAAGTTCAACCTTTCGGTTGATTTTCCCAGCCTTTCAGGAGATTGGGTCGGTTGAGGCTTGATCGCCTACATGAGGCCTATTAAACACAGAACATCGCGCCATTGCAACACGAAACTATAAATTTCTCCGGCGCAGCGTTCAGTGGGTAGCAAGCCCGACATTTCGGGAGATTCCCACCACAATGCTCACCGGATACGCACCCATCATGGCCCGCAGGATACTGACAGTATCGGAATAGACAAACTCAAACCGAGCATTCAAAATCATTCGACGTATAGATACGCGTTATTGGGTGAGTCAGTATGACCTGACCTCACCGATGGCCATCAATCGTTGTTTCTCCAGCAAGGGTCAAATCATGAAGCTGTTTTACTCCGATCAGATCTCCGAGCCTCAGGGTGGGCACCCGTACACGGCACTCGCGGCATTCATTGCCGGTTATCACCTCATCAGCACCGTGTTGGGTATGTTGGTCGGCGGCCCCGCCGGCGCAGCTCTAATGAGCGACTGAGGAACCGCAGCCTTCTTCCTCGCATTTTTCTGTACCAGAGGGTTCCGAATCCGGATAGGCAAGTTAAAAACAATCCTGGTGCTGCTGGTGGCCATTGCAGCTCTGGTGTTGGCTGAGTGGTTTACCCAACAGATATGGCCGCCTGCGCCGGAGCAAGCCAAAAGTTGGGCTGGTGTTGCGTGTAGCGTAGCCATGCTCGCACTGGCCAAGGCGCTTCAAGTCTTGGTGTGCCGGTACATCTGGCCAGGCTTCCGAGCAACGCTCGCTGATTGAGCTCACCAGGCTCTCATAACCACCGAATTCGCAATCCGGACCTTGCAGGTGGCCAACACCTGCATCCATCCAAGAGGGACAATGATGGCCACCATACTCTCCCAGCAACAGCAGCAGCGTCGGGAGCATGCCGAGCTCAGCATGCAGCCCATCAGCCGGGAAAAGCCTCCAACCATCAGCAAAGAGTCGACGCTCTGCGAGGTGTTCATCAAAGAGTTCAACCAGATCCCGGGGTGGACGTGTTACCCCGAAGCGGCGGGATTCGATGTGCTGGTGGTGCACGACGATGGCCGACAAATTGGCGTCGAGGCGAAGCTTTCGCTGAATGCCAAAGTCGCCGACCAGATACTGCCCAATCACGGGGACGACTTTTGGGAAAGCCCGGGCCCAGATCATCGCCTGGTCATCGTCAGCAAAATTACCGATGCCAGTGCCGGCATAGCCAAAATGCTCCGTCGGCTTGGTGTCAAAGTACTCTGCCCTTATGAATCATGGACAGCGCAAGGCTATGTGCACACGTTCGGACTTGATCATCGGCTCTTCTACGCAGAACGCAGTGCTGTCTCTGATGAACGCATGTTCGACTGGTCGCCTGCAGAGCGCTGCCGAGTACCCTCCATTGTTACAAACCTGCCAGCAGGGGTTCCATCACCTTTGCGGCTCACGCCCTGGAAAGAGTCGGCACTGAAAGTAGTGGTCCTCATGCGCAAGCAAGGGTTCATTACCGCCAAACAAATCGCGTCATTCGGCATTGGCGTCAGCGCGTGGACCCAGCCGTCAGGTAGTAAGAGACCGTGGCTCGCTAAAGGCGAGGTCCGCGGTCAGTGGGTTGAAACCGAGCATATGCCGGCCTTCGACAAACAGCATCCTGATATGTACGCCAAGACGCTTACCGAATTCGAAGCCGAGGCAGGGCAGAGCAAGGTGTCACCATGACCAGTTCAACATATTCGCGTGCGCGAAAGACGGCCGGCGAAGTCGGATTTTGGGCAGTGCTAGTCTGCAGCATCTTCGTGTACCCGACAGAGCTCAATGAGCTGCTGGGTATTTCGTCCCTGCTGGCGCCTGGTGAACTCTTGAATGGGCCCAACGACTGGACACTGTTGGTGCGAGCTAGCCTTGGTCTCGTGGTTGGCGTGGCAGTAACAATCATAGTGTGGAAGCTGCTGGCGGTACTGCTCCCAATGACGGTACAGCATCAGCCTGCTGAAGACGGCGGCTCCGGTCAAGGTGAGTGAAATGGCGCTCCTGCACTCATAGACGCTGATGGAGCAGCCCATAATCTGATTCGTAAATCTGTCGAGCCGTTTGCCAATGATCAGCGCCAGGCATTAGCAAGCTATGACCGCACTTTGCTCAATACATCCTCGATCCAGCCTGGCTCACCATATGCCGGCCGGGCGAACGGCTTCCAGTTTTCAGCCTCCTCGATCGCGACAGCCAAGCCCGCAGCGGAGATTTTGAAGCTGAGTTTTCGCCTATCAGCTACCAGAAGCCCCTTGTTCGCTAGTCCACGGGCGATGCCAAGCACGACCAGGGGAGGGGGATAGTAGCTTCGCCCGATCCATGGTTCGAACGGATCGAGGTACTCAGTGGGCTGCTGTTGTCCCTGGTGCAGAATGCGCAGGCCAGTAAGCGACATCGGCTTGCTGGCCGCGTCAATTTTAGGCTTCTGCATTGGCAGGCCTTTGAGCACCCTGGCTACCCTCCTGCCGTCAGTTGTGAGCCTGACAAATAGAGAGAGCAAGTCGCCCATGCCTATCGGCCGGTGATCTGTGCTCAACAATCCTCGGTTTTCTAGGGAGTGCCACGTTGAGCCGGCGCCATGACCGACCAGCTTCATTTCAGCGAGTGCGTATCGTAACGGGCCATCGTACGTCATCTTTCGAACCCGTCCGTCAGGACCATACTCCAGCCACCGCCATTGACTTGCCGGGGCGGAGCCTGGCCCGGAGTTCACTTCCTCGGCTCGCTGGTCTTCGTCATACGCCACAATGAGGTAGGCACGCTGGCGCTCGTTGAGTGATTCAGCGATCTCGGATATTCGGGTGATCAGCTTTTCTTTAGCCATGGTCCTGTTTCGATTCTTGGCACCTACTTAACTTAAGCACTGACGCTTGCCTTTGCCCCGCGGGCCGATCGCCGGCCTAGTCGAGATCACGGTCTCCACCGCTCTCACCCGCTGCCACTCATACCTCCCTCCACTTTATTGCTCGATGCTCAACATCTCCATGGACCAGGTCATCGCAAGACCTGCTTTATCCAGGAGATCAGCATGTCCCAGAAAATCCAAGCCACTCAAACTGCAGTTCTGATCGGTGACCGTGAGCAAGGTACGATGCTCGCCGCACTTCGCCACTACCAGGAGTTTCTCCGGAGTGGTGCGTCTGCAGTTCCCGGCCTGCTTGATATCGCAAGCAACGCCGGTCAGCTCCCCCCCCTGTCAACCCAAGAGATCGAAGTGCTGTGCGAGAAGGTTAATTTCGGGTCGACCGTCAAGGAGCTCGAATCGTTCGTCGCCAACGCAAAAGCTAAGTGACGGGTGGCGGCATGCATCCCATCATCGAAGCCTCGCGATTGATGAAAGGCGCCCAGATCACCCGCAAAGCAGCAGTTCATGCCAATGGGGGCACCATCTTCCTCTGGGAGCTATCAACCGGAGACACGCTGGAAACCATTCGTTCGACGCATGGCTTCTGTTCAACCGCGTTGAAGGCCATCCCCTTTATCGAACGCGTCAATTACTACAGCGCCATGCGCGGCACCAAGGTAACGGGTAGCTACCAGCTACACGCTTAAAAACGCTCCATCCAACCCGGCCAAGCGCCGGGTTTTTTCTTGTGGATTTACGCGGGCATGAAACGCATCTCCCTAGGCAAGTTCAACGCCTGATGGCGGCACGGTGCCCCGGCACCTCACATGTATGGAGCAGGCGATGGCCACTCTCACCGCAGTTCAAGCACGCAACAAGATTCAGGATCACCTGTTGAAGGGGGCGGGTATCTACGCCTACCACCCGCAGCTGGGTGAGCGCTACTTCAAAGCCCGTGTGTGTGACGGGAAGTTAGAGGTTTTCAACGGCTACAGCTGGTTCGAGGTGCCTCGCGGTACGAAGTTCAACAACGGCAATGGTTCGGCGGGTGACTTGTTCACTTATTGATCTGCCAGCAAAAAACGCCTTTCAGGAGATACACATGAGCACCCGCACCCCTGTCGCAAAACTGGGCAAGACCATCAACGCCGCTTCAGTCGAATTCAAGGTAGGCCGCACCGTTTACCAGGTTGACGTACCTGCCGGCACCAAATGCTGTTACCTCGCAGGGGGGAGCAATGGTGGTCGCTGGGTCGTAGATGATCTGTCGTTCCTCAACCCCAACTCGACGCTGTATCACGATGCCGAGCACTACGGCATTCCAGTTCCGGCAGACAACGTAACGGAGGCACCTCGGCGCACGTAGTCGGCCGAGTTCTTGCGACTCACCAGCACAGCTTAACTGCTACACCGACACCCTCGAACCAATGGTTCGAGGGTTTTTTTATGCCGCCGACTGGGTCCGGGAACCGGGTGCAGGATGTAGCAGTCCACCCGTCGAGGGCGTTTCGCTTTCGAGGCCCCCTCCAGAGGCGAGTTCTGGCGCTAGAGGCAGCTGGCAATCACCACACACCAGGTTGTACTGGTCACCACCAAGGACAGATTTTTTGCAGCCCGCGCACGTGTATTTCGTTCGTGCCCAGGCTTGTTTTCTCGCACCTCGGCGCCCGCCGCCCGGACCGACCGCTGCAGCGAGTGTGATGTCCAGACCTTGATCGAGCAGCTCACGAATGAGGAGACTCATTCCCCCGTTCTCAACCAGGTAGTGCGACACCTTTTGCCCGGTCATTCGACCACCCGGCAGACCGGTACTGGACGGTTGCAGGCCGATTTCAACCATCTTATCGGCCCAGACCTGGTCGTGATATGCCCGCCGCGGGGGCTGCCCGGCATGCTGGCGATACTGATGACAGGCTTGATGCGCCAGCGATTCGATCATCTTGCTGCTCGATAGGTGCGCCCCAATAGCGATCAGGTCGAGGGCCGGACAGAGCTCACCACTCGGAAGAGCGCCAGGCCGATAGTGGCCATCGGATCCTAGCCGTGTCGAAAATCTGATTTCACAGCCAGGCAATGCCCCAGAAAAGAAGCGCTCGTTGATGACGCGATAGGCCTGGTGCAGTTGCTGCAACGGGTGAGATGGCGGCTGCACGGTTTCCATAACTCTCATTTAATACTGGCTGCGTATAGTCACGCGTTGTCGGTATTGTTAGTATATGTTCACACGTACACATAATCTATCTGCATCATTTCCAATTCTGAGGTTGACGATGAAAAAGCTCGCTGTTGCTATCGCTCTCGCCAGTTGCTCGCTGGCTGCATTCGCCCAGGCCCCTGCGCCCGCAGCAGAGGCGGCTCAGGCCCCTGCAGCAGCCGCTCCAGCAGCCGTTGCAGCGCCAGCAGCTGCCGCTGACATCGAGATCATGACCGTGATCAACACGCTCAAGAGCAAATACCCCTCCACCAACTTCACCAACGTGGAGCGAGCGCCGATCGACGGCATCTACGAGATCACCATGGGCAAGAACATTGCCTACACCGATTCCTCCGGTCGCTACCTGATGTTCGGCAGCATCTACGACATGCAGACCCGCAAGGACCTGACGGCGCCCAAGCGTGCTGCCGCCGAAAAAATCGACGTCTCGAAGTTTCCGCTGGCCGATGCGTTCACCCGCGTGAAGGGCGATGGCTCCCGGAAGCTCTACCTGTTCTCCGACCCGGATTGCCCGTACTGCAAGAAGCTGGAAACCGAGGTCCTCAGCAAGTTGGACAACGTGACCATTTACACCTTCATGTATCCGCTGGAGTCGCTGCACCCGCAGGCTCGTGCCAAAGCTGAGTCGGTCTGGTGCCTGCCTGAAGCTGGCCGTGCTGCTGCATGGGAAGCGTTGGCGCAAGGGACCCAGCCGCCAGCGAAGAATTGCGACAACCCAATCGAGCGCAACATCGCGCTGGCCGAAAGCATCGGCTTCCAGGGCACCCCTGCGATGGTGAGCGAAGACGGGCGGAAAATGCCGGGCCTGGTATCGGCCGAACGTCTGGAAGCCTGGCTCAACGGCGGCTCCTGATCCCCTCCGACAGTCTTCTCCACGTGGCCATTTCGATGGCCACGTTGGTTTTTGATCTCCCGATCATCAAGAGCCCCGGGCTGGGCATTCTCATTGGAGTTGTGATGAAGCTACGCCGCTTATGCGTATCCGCTTTCTTTACCGCCCTCTACCTCGCGTCATCCACCCTTCATGCCGAAGAGCTCGGCAAGTACGGAAACACCTGGGAGATCCAGGAGCAGGATGCAATCGACATGATCCAAGGTCGGTTGAGAGCGATGGACAAGAAAGGCGAACTCGACAAGTTCTGGAACGACTACCGCGACAAGCAGTTGGCCGGAGCCGAAAACCCCAAGCCATTACCCGGCATTGGCCCCGTCGTTGAGCCACAGATCAGGATGTACGACCCGACCTACACGTACCCTGAAACCGTCAAAGACCATTTGGGCAACATCCTGGTGCCGGCGGGCACTCGCATCAATCCGCTGGACCACATCACCCTGAGCAAAGCGATCATCTTCATCGACGCCCGCGATCCCAAGCAGCTGCAGTACGCCAAGAAGCGAACCGACGAGCACCCCCGGGACAAAGTTGTACTGGTCGCAGGTTCGTTCCTGAAGCTCGATCGGGAGTGGGGGCGCCCGGTCTACTTCGACCAGATGGGCATTCTCACGAAGAAATTCGGGATCGAGCGCGTTCCCGCGGTCCTGACCCAAAAGGGTAGGGAACTCCAGATCGAGGAGTTGAAGCCATGAAAAAACTGCTTATGGCCCTGGGCTTTGTCGCAACGACCCTGCTCAGTACGGTCAGCTCTGCTGAAGAAGGCGTGTGCACCGGTAAATTCCCGAACCTGATCTCGGACGTCTGCTGGTCCTGCATGTTCCCGATCAAGCTTTTCGGTTCGACGGAGCTCATCTCCGATGGCCAGGAAGACTTCGACAGTGGCAACAAAAGCGCATTCTGCACGTGCGACAACCCGCCCAAGGTCGGCATTCCCACCTCGTTCTGGGAGTTCGACATGATGACCGACGTTACCACGGTACCGGGATGCTTCCCCTTGCTTGGTGGGGTGAAGGTCAACGTAGGCGTGAACGCAGATGCCTTCGGCTACATCTCTGACGATCAGAGCAGCGGCATCGGCAGCACCCGCGACTCGTTCATGCAGGTCAACTTCTATATCAACCCGGCCATGTATGTGATGGGCGCCATCCTGGATGACACGTGCATGGACAACCGCGGTATCGACGTGCCCTGGATGTCGTTCGCGGACCCCACCCACAACGATGACGAGCTCGCCGGCATCCTGACCCCCTACGCGTTCCCCTTCGGGAGCATGCTGGCGATCGGGGCCATGTCCGCCGATGCCGTTGCAGCGTCTGCAGGCTTCCCGCTGTCGACGATCTTCTGGGCCGCCGGCTCGTACGGCCACATGTACCCGTTGACCGGCCGTAACGAGGCCCACCTGAGCATGGAGCAAACCGCCAGGCTGCAAACCACGCGCATCCTCGCAAAACTGCACGCTGCTGGCACCCAGTGGGCAGCAATGGGGGGTGACGCCATGTGCGGCTACTACCCGCAGATCATCATGGACAAGCGGCAGTACAAGCTGACTCGCCTCTACCCCAAGCCTGAGACCGCAAAAATCGCAGGCAAGTGCTGCTCTCCTATCGGGCGGTCGACCATTTTGACCGAATCGAACACTGAGTTCCCTCTCCCAGGATACAAGGACTTTGGCTATGGCATTTTCCGTAAACGCGACTGCTGCGGCGGCGCTACTCTTAGCAACTAGCTTCTTCGCCGGGCCTGCCGTGTCCCAGCAGCTGGAAATGCCTTCCAACGAAGCTATCCAGAAGATCATGCAGGAGCAGGCGGCATCTCGTAGTGCCGCTCTGAACGGGAAGATTGACCCAGTGAAGGCGGGCACGTTCAAGGCCACTGTACCGGTCATCGACGCGCCACCTCCCACCAAAACCGAGTCGCTCGACGACGTCATTGCGCGATTCAACGCTGCCAAGGACGGGAACAAGGGTGGCCATGGCGCGAACGACTTCATCATCTTCGTGTCGTTCTCGATGCCCAAGGACAAGCTTGAGCGACTGGCGCAACAAGCCCGCGAAACCGGTGCCGTCATGGTCGTGAGAGGGTTCAAGAACGGCTCCCAGATGCAGACCAAACAGGCTGCGCTGGAAGTGAATAAGGCCGGCGTGCCGTGGGAGATCAACCCCAATCTGTTCAAGGCCTTCAAAGTCGAATCGGTACCTACGTTCGTTGTGGCTTCTGCAGAAGCAGAGTCCGTTCTGGACGATGGCTGCTCACCAGATGCCACCTTCACGTCGATCACCGGCGACATCAGCGCCATGCTGGCCCTGGATACCATCCGCCTCCGTGCGCAGCCTGAGATCGCGAAGCTTGCCGAGGCCAGGTTGCAGAAGATCTACAAACAACAAGCCCCTGGCACCGTCCACTGACATGATCGAGCCCGGCATCGCGCCGGGCTTCGGGAGAAACTATGAAAACCGAACTGACCACCATTGCTTGGGAGCCAGGCTTCAAACTCAACCTGAGCTCCTGGGCTGATTTGGAGATTGCGAAGCGTCGGGGAGAAGGCCTGGGCGAACTATCAGCTTGCGCGTTGAATTCCTGCATCTACTTCCAGGGGCGCTATGTCATGACCCGGGACCTGGTCGAGCACATCGAAAAGGGCATCACCTGGAACGCACAGGTTTATGAGGCGTGGAACTATGGCCGGTGCGAAGAAATTCACAGAATCTGCCGAGGGCTTTCACCGTCAGACGCCGACGCTCTGCTGCATGCCAGCGGGTATGCGGACGTCAGCCTGGATGAGCTCAGAGACGCCTCGGACGAAGCAGTCCAAGAGGCGTGGGACGCGCTGTACGGCGAGTAATAAAAAACCCGGCCTCAGGTGAGGCCGGGTGCTGTAAAACGTTAATCAGCTTGAGCCAAGCGCCCAGAACCGAATGCCACACGGCGGGCCACTGCATCCCATTCCTGCACAGTAACCAGCATGCTGGTGCGAGCCTTCTCGTGACCGTTTACCGTCTGGCGATAGTGCAAACGCACATGGCCAGGCGTGACGCTGGGATACCCTTCGAGCTCGAACACGTTACGGAAGCCGTCTACATCGATGTTGCTGGTGGTGTAGATCTGCGAAAAGAACATCCTGAAATAACCGGCCTTAGCCAGCATCACAGCAATCTCAACGATCAGTTTCAAGCGATTGCAGCACGCGCTGATGAACAGAGCGAGCTCAAGCGACAGAGCTTGAACTTTGCGTTTGCAAACATCGGTATCGATAATCAGTTTCATGGTCATTCTCCCGGGGTGAGTGGCTAAGCCTTGCGTTCGCCTAGTACCCGGTAATGCACATCACGCGACTACAGATCTGATTACCCTTGTGCGGACTCCTCACCGCCCAGAGCTTCCATGAGTGCGGGCACGAGCTTTGACAGCACGCCGACGTAAGTCACGAACATCGCGCCAAAGGCAGCTTCTTCATCCTCCTCATCGGGAATTTCTTTGTTCACGCTCTCCAGGAATACGATGCGCTTGAGGGTCGACTTGTCGGTCAGGATGAAGGACACCTCTTCATTGAATGTCATGGCCAGCCGTACGGGGCGCCGACCTTCGAGCAAGTGCTGTCGGATCTCTTCGCGCTCCAGGCTGATCGAGGCGTAGCCGACCTTGGATTTTTCAAGGTCCAGCCCCTGCAGGTTGACCTCGCGGTCGACCGTGAATTCGTCGGGAGACTCGTTGTTCATCAACCAGGTGGCCATCGCAGAGGAGGGGTCCATCGAGGTTCGAATCAGTGATGCGGGTATATCGATGGCATCATGGATTTGAGTGACGACATCATCGGCTTTCGCCGGTGAGCCACAGTCAATGCCGATTAGCCCAGCCGCGGTATCAATCCACACCTTCTCCGTGCTCTGTGACTCGAATGCCCTGGGCAGAAGTTCGATAAACGCTTCGTCCTTCATCGCCTTCAGCTGGTCACGGCTGGGCTTGTAGCCCTTCTCGGATAGCATCTTGGCCGCCTTCTTTGCCACGTGTCGCTGCAACACCGGCTCTGGGACTTTCTTTTCTTCAAAACACAGATTCAGCAGGATCTGCTTCTGCACCTCCAGCACGAGACCACCGCCCACACGGGGCTCCACCCACCCCTGGGTTTTGGTGACGCTACCCGAACAGGGGGTGAAGGCCTTTTTTTCCAGCCGTTTCGCAAGTTCGGCCGTAGACAAGCGCCAGGGCTCAGTGATCCGGTAGAGGTGAAGGTTCGAAAACATGATGCAACTCACTCCTGGCCGGCATGCCACCAGCACGATTTGGCGCACTAAAAAATAAACATGTACGCATAATACTGGCAGATTTATTATCATGCACACACCTATCCTGCCAGTGGAAAAACCATGTCTGAATTCGCCCAGGTTGAGCAACGCCTTCTTCAACTCCGTGCAGAGGTCGCTGGACACATGGATGCGTACCACCGACTCGATGCCCCGACGATCCCGGACGGAGAATTCAACCTTCTGTTTCGTGAACTGGAGCAACTGGAAGCAACGCATCCAGATCTGGCTACCGCCGACTCACCAACGCAGCGGGTCGGTGGCCGGGTTCTGGAGGAGTTCGTCCAAGCACAGCACGATGTGCCAATGCTGTCGCTCAAGGACGCCATGAACGAGGAAGAGGCCCGGGCGTTTGCAAGCTCTGTGGTGGATGAGCTTTCACAGCCGGCCGACATCGAGTTCACCGCTGAACTGAAGTACGACGGCTTAGCGCTTTCGGCTCGATACTTGGCTGGCGTTCTGGTTCGCGCAGTCACCCGCGGGGATGGAACGACCGGTGAGGATGTAACGGCACAGGCCAAAACCATCCTGAACTTGCCCCTAACCCTACCAGCGGCCATTGATCTGGAGGTTCGTGGCGAGGTTGTCATACTCAATAGCGATTTTGAGATCGTGAATGAGCGCCTCAAGAGCCAGGGCTTGAAGACCCTCGCCAACCCCCGCAACGGCGCAGCCGGCAGCATGCGCCAGCTAGACCCGAAAGTAACTGCCTCCAGGCGTCTGTCGTTCTACGCCTATGGTGCCCAGGAGCTCGACGGCACGGCTGCGTTCAAGGCAACCAAACAATCGGAGATCATCGAAGGCCTGAGGGCTCTCGGCTTTAGCGTGGCACCGCAAACGGCCGTTGTCCGTGGCTGGGAAGGCATCAAGGCATTCTTCGATGAGGTAGGTTCGAATCGCTCCAATCTCCCGGTCGCTATCGACGGCGTCGTCTTCAAGGTCAACTCTCTTGCTGACCAGGAGCAGCTGGTTTGGAACAATCGAACGCCACGGTTCGCCATCGCGTTCAAATACCCGGCAGAAGAGGCCGTCTCCGTCGTCGAAGACATCGTGGTGCAGATCGGCCGGACTGGTCCTGCTACCCCTGTGGCGAAGATCAAGCCAGTGCGAGTCGGTGGCGTCGTTGTCTCCAGTGCCACTCTCCATAACGCCGATCAGATCGAGGCCAAGGGCATCAGGGTAGGTAGTAAGGTCATCGTTCGTCGAGCGGGGGATGTGGTACCGGAGATCGTCCGTACAGTGCCCTCGGCCGGCGATGAACTCCTCTCCCGCTATGTGATGCCGTCGGCGTGCCCTTCGTGTGGTAGTCATCTGGTGCGCCTGCAGGGCGCCGTGGAGCTGCATTGCCCTGGTGGAATCAAATGTCCGGCACAGAAGCAGGGCAAACTCGCTCATTTCGCATCTCGACTGGGGATGAACATCGACAACCTGGGCGACAAGTCGGTCTCAACCCTGATCTCCGCCGGCCTGATCAGCATGCCATCTGATTTGTACAGCCTGAACGACAAGGCCGTCGCAGCGCTGCCCGGTTTTGGGCCGGTCTCCGCAAAAAACCTCATCGCGGGCATTGAAGGCTCGATGTCGCCCGACCTCCCACGTTTCATCTTCTCGCTGGGGATCGAGGGCGTGGGCGAGGCCACAAGCAAAGCGCTGGCGGCGCAATTCGGGTCCTGGTCAGCATTCCGGGCCGCGACGTACGCGCAACTGCTGGCCACCGCCGATGTGGGGGACGGTACCGCCACCAACATCACCCGATTCTTTGAGGATTCGACACTCGGTACTGAGGCGGACCGACTTGCGTTGATCACCACACCCAATGACTTCACTGCCATCGGTGGGGCCTCATTGAAGGGGATGATCGTCGTCCTCACCGGCACTTTCCCCACCCTGAGCAGAGAGGCTGCCAAGGCCCTGGTCGAAGGGGCAGGAGGCAAGGTTTCCAGCAAGGTCTCCAGCAAAACCAGCTTTGTCGTTGCTGGCGAAGCAGCGGGCTCGAAACTCGAAGCTGCCCGGGATCTAGACATTGACGTCTGGGATGAAGCCCGGCTGCTGGCCACTGTCGCTGGGTGAGGATTACAGGCCGGCGTAAAGCATCACAGAGCATTAAGATTTCATCTGGAGAACCAGAAAATGTCAGTAACTAATGGACCCTACAAGCGCGATGCTAATGGAGTCGCCTATGAAGTCGACTTTGAGTATGTGCGAGATAATGTCCCGCTCGACTGGTTCTTCGAGCACATGCTCGGTGCGAAAGCGAGACCATCAGCAGGTGCAATTCGATACAACATCTGTCCAAACCCCGGGTGTGGAGCTTCTTCCATTCACTCGGTGAAAGTCAGCGTGAAGAACGGTGGGTGGCTGTGTTACTCGTGCGGCGAACAAGGTGATGTAGTCGCTGCAGCAGCTTTTTACTGGGAGAAGTCCCACCGTGAAGCTGGCCTGGACCTAATGGGCGCCGATGTGGAACTGCTCAAGCACTACATTCCACCCAAGCCTATGGACGCTATCCAACGTGATGACAGTGCACTCGCGCTCGTATTGCAACGCGTAGCAGAAGCTCGCACATATCCGTCGAAAGACGCTCTCAAGTACTTTGCTGGCCGTGGGATTTCCGAGGGAGTGGCCCGTGAGGCTTGCAACCGAGGCATCCTGATCACCATCCCAAACAACCCTATGGAGGCCAAGGAGTTCTTAACCGAAGTCGCAGGGCAGGAACTGATGGTGAAAGCGGGTCTGTGGAACCCCGAAAAGAAGGCGCCAGCCTGTGCATTTCGCCCATTGTGGTTCCGGTCGCAATCGCACTGTGCTGCAGAGTTCCGGCTCATGCGTGAGCCCAAAGAAGGGGAGAAGAAGGCCATGCGCTATGGCGGGAAATCTCCTTGGATTTGGGAAGGCTCTGATAGTGAGTTCATGATCGTAGAAGGGCCGATCGACATGTTGTCTGCAGTCGAAATGGGCTCCAAACGTACCATCTTCGCGCTACCTGGATGCGAGAACTGGGAACCTGATTGGTTCAACATGATGGCCAAGAAAAACGTGCTTCAGGCTCTGGATCCTGACAAACCAGGCTTCAAGGCCGCGGAGAACCTCAAGCCAGTGCTAGAGGCCCTGGAAGTCAAGCTTGGAACCTTCAATCCACCCAACAGGGTCGCTGATCAGCTCGACACCCCAGCCAAGACCAATCGGCCCGAAGGCCTCAGTGGCACGTTTGACCTGGTAGATGGGTGCAATCGCGGTCCCTTGGAACCCCCCCTTGTTGAATGACTTGGTCTCATCAGGGTCGGTTACCTCTACCTTTTTCCACACCTCCAGGCCGATAGAAGCCGCGGCTTGGCCCTGGCCGACCCACAGCGAATCGCCGTTGGCCTGACTTTGGTGGGATGCTGCTTCTGTTCTGGTTTGCATTTTTGACTCCTACGACTCTGCAAAGAGGGAATACCTAATGCAGAGGTATGAAGCACAGCTGCTGATAAGGTGGGGCGGGTTAGACGTCGAACGCATCAAAAGCGATTGCAATACGTAACACGTCACTATATTTTATGCGCCACAACAGACTGTTGCAACAAAAAGCATCCTGCCTGTATTATCGCTACGTGTTATTTCGCAATCAAAACCAATGAGTATCCTATGAACACCTTGAACAGAGCCATTCTGCTTGCATCGCTTGCGCTCTCAGCAAGCACCGCAGGTGCCGTTGATGTGCGACAGGTGGTGGTTCCTGATAGCTACGGCGTTGCGATTGAACCTGCGCATGCAGGTCACGCGCTCGTTGAATCTATTCGTGACACCCAGCAGAAAGCCGAACGCCCAATCTGGACCGTGACTGAGCGAGCTAAGCCTCGCGCTCTGATGCCGGCAGAAGAGGCTCTGCTCGATGCAGAGGATGCAAGGATCGCCGAGGAAGCACGTCACACACGGACCACGCTCTATTTCGACTTCGACAAAACAAAACCAACCGGTTGGTGGCCGCTGACAAACGTGATCGCTGACGCTCTCCGCATCGGTAGCACCATTACCTTGCGCTGCTCTCCATCAACCAAATGGGGCAGCACGAAACAACCCGCTTAGTTCCACCAACCCTGGACAAGGCGGTGAAAGTGGGCTGGAACAACGCGGACGACGAGTACCTCAAAACGGCGATGGCCGTGACGGCTGCTACGATGTTTGTTCCCGGCGCAGGGTGGGGAGGCGCAGTCTTCAAAGGCGCGCAAGCGGGAAGGGCTGCTATGGCAGCGCGTGGGGCCGCAACTGCTCTCAAGACCGCTGAGGCTGGTACCGAGGTTGCGCAGGCAGCACGCGTTGTCAACGCCGCAGGCCACGAAGTACCCGCTTTGCTCCGTGGCCAAGGTCAAGCTTCGCGTGTTGTGCACGCCGAACATGTAGCAGAGGCGGCAAAAACCGCAAAAGACGCCACGGCGGCTGCGAGCACGGCGGGTCGTGAATTTGCCGGCGCTACTAAGCTTGCTGGAAACGTATCAGTGGTTCCGGGCATGATGATTGCCGCCGACAAAATGGCTGATAGCTACAACGCTGATGTCGCCTCCAACGGCAAGCCCGAACGTTATGAGCCTGGTTCAAGCGTGCGCTCAGCGCTTCAGAGCGAAGCCGCTCCGGCACAGAGTGGTCAGCCTCTTGTAGCTCCAATGCCGGCGCCAGCTGATGCTCTCGCACCCTTAGGTGGTCATGCAGGCAACTTGATGGCTGCTCCCGGCGAGAATGCGCAAGCCCCAGCGCTAGGTCAGCCCCTTGTCACACCGATGAACACGAACGCTGAAGCTGGTGACCTGATGACAGGGTCTGGAGGGGGGTTAATGACCGCCGGTGGTCAATCGGCGACTAGCGCCGGTCTTTCAGCAGGGGAGCCACAACCAGCAGTCTCAGAAAATGGGCAAGGTAGCCCATATGGCGAGGGCATGATGGGGGCAGCGGATGCGTACCAATCCCCGTTCTCCGGAGGGGAGAAACCAGCGCCAGCTACGCGAGTGATGACCTTGCAGAACACTGTTGTGGGCCCGGATGACAAGGGTGACGGGGACACCACGCCGCCTACAACCAGAGGAGGCAGTCACTAACCATAGGTACCTGAATAGAGCCCGACATAGTCGGGCTTTTTCGTAGTGCGTCAGGCATGGCGCGTTGCGCGCAAGCGTAACCCGCTTGGCTGCGGTGGCCGAGGTCCATGGCGAAATTCCGGAGCGCCGCATATGAATCAGGCGCTGCCGAAGAAACTATGGGATCAACCTGAACAGCCGTGTTCCGAACCGTACGCACAGTGGTGTGAGAGGACGAAGGGAGCGTACCTGCCTCCTACTCAATCTCCATGACGGCCGCCCCAAGCATCTCCTTCGGCTCAACCTGGCATCTCGGTTAATCTTTGACGAGGGCCGCAGGGTGCCTGGAGCGGATAGCATGGAGGTCTAACCAGGCCCGCAGCTTGCTCTACAAAAGCAAAACCCCCGACGGTACGGGGGTTAGGCGTATTCACAAGCTTTATCGGACAGACCAAACAACCAGTATTAACGCTCTTGCATCACCTTAGAGATCATACCGTTGGCCAGGTTCATATAGAGTGCACTATCGCCTGAGACATCGTCAGGCGTGATCACATATTTACCGCTGATCACCATGGACGGTGTGGCGTCGACGCCATACGTGAGGAGCTTGGCAAATGCTCTCTCCAGCCTTTGTTGCGTGACGTTATGCCAGGCCTCATTGAAACCCTGGACGTTTGCCATCGCTACCGCTCTCGACCACGTGCCGGGGTCCTCCATTGTCATGCCGTTTTGCTGGATCAGCGTATAGGCCGCTGACATGAATGCAGCAACTCGGTTCGGATCTGCATCCTGGACAGCGAAGAATGCACGAGCAGCCAAGTAATTCCCTTTGTCGGGAACCGCCACAGGAATGAATTCAGCTGACCAGCCGGGCGGCAGCGTTTTGGCCCAGCGTGAGAAGGTCTGGTCGTATGAAGCGCAGACTGGGCACGCAAACGAGAAGAACACAACTACTTTGTGACTGTCTTCAGCCTGAGCCGAAACCTCCCTATACGGCAGCGATGGCTGCAACTCCTGCGCTATTGAGAGAACTGGTGTGGCCAGTACGGCTGCCATAGCCATCTGCACTATAAACTTCTTCATATAACCGTTCCTTGCTGATCAGGTTCTGCTCGATGAGCATGTCGAAAATCGATTCTTGATTACGCTCGGTACGCCACAGTTCAACAGTTTCCTTCAGTGCCCTGAAGTTAATTTCTCGGGCGGCGGCCAGGTCGTTCAAAAACTCGACAGCACCCTCGGTGAAGCCAAGCGCATATACCACGTCATCTTGGGAGACTAACTTCAGATCGATGAGGGCTTGCCCGAATTTTTTCACCTTTCCTTCAATAGTGCAGCGGAGTTGCAGCTCGGCTGCCTGATTCGCTTGTGTAAAGGTGATTTTGCCTTGCGCAATCAGAACATCGCCGATGCGTCTGACTGTCGGCTTAACTGAGTCGTCTTTAATCAGGGTCCGTATCCGTGCCATAGTGGTTACGCCATCAGTCACCATCCGCACTGCAGATTGGCCTAACGTGTCGAATTGGTTTTGTCGCGCAGCAGCATTAAGAACTGTCATCTCGCTACCGCCACTGACTATGGCGGCGCGTACTTGCTTATCCGATCTAATAAGTTCAATGATTGGACATTTACCAGAGAATGCATCTTTCGATGTCGCAAGTGGTACGTCTCCAGTCACTGCTGGTAGCCCATTTTTCTTCAACCACATACGCTCAACATCATTTATGGGCGTCCACTCATGCTCTATATCTGCCCGCAGAGTAGGGACCAGTCTTTGCGCAATCACGCCAATTAGAACGGAAGCGAGTGTCTGGGCGTCGACACCCAGATCAATGATCCGCGGGACAGCTTGAGCGGCACTGTTGGAGTGCAAGGTGGCGAATACCAGGTGGCCGGTGTTCGCAGCCTGAATGGCAATTTGCGCGGTTTCCTGGTCACGAATCTCACCGATCAGAATGACGTCTGGATCCTGACGCAACAGGGCCCGAAGACCCAAGGCGAAACTGAGCTGGGGTGTAACGTTGATTTGGACAAAACCCTTGACCACGTACTCAACAGGATGCTCGATCGTACAGATGTTGAGCGTTCCATCATTGATTGCGTTGAGTGCAGCGTAGAGGGTGGTGGTTTTTCCTGAGCCGGTTGGACCTGTGACGAGGATCAACCCTTGAGGCTCGTTGATCATCTCGCGGAAAGCATGCTCAACCAGCATTGGCATCCTGATGCGTTCTAGGTCCATAGACGCGTTTTCTTGATCGAGCAACCGGCATACGATTTTTTGCCCGTTGTGGCTTGGAACCAAGCTCACTCGAACTTCTAGCTCAATACCCGGATATCTCAACCCGATGCGCCCGTCGATGGGAATCTGATGCTGAGAGAGGTCCATGGTGGCTCGCGATCGAATTTTCGTATCGATCATTTTGCCCATCACCGGCTCTACGGTATCAAAGTGCCTGAGCTTACCGTCTTCACGCAATTGGATATGCACTTGCCCTTGAACCCACTGAAAATGAATATCCGGAATTCTATTCTGAGCAGCCTTCAGGAATAAATCATTCAAGTACGTGGCCGCAGGCTTATCCGATTGCGAGTTGAAAATAAAGAGATCTGGTTCTTTTGCCACAGTCAGCTCCTATTTAGCCTGGCCGCTAGAGCAAGTGAGTTCTGGGCCATAGAACAAACGCGAGATGAAATTTTGCACGGATTTATCGGCTGCAATGCTCCAAAGCAGCAAATCAATCCGTGAGTCAGTACTGAGATAGTTTGTGCCAGCCCAACGAACCGCATCAAAAACTACTCGTATCGGTAAAGCCCCTCGATCTACTCGCTCACAGGGCTCTTCAGGCGATACCGTGTACAGTATCCACCCGAATAACAGGACAGCAAAACAACTGCTGAATATCTGTTTCATTTATAGACCACCATAGTTGCTCATGACTTTCTGAATATATATTCGCTGACTTTTCTCGTTGGGACTGTTGTATGCGCCAACAGCTTTCCAGACGTGGCCGTGAGAGGCGATGTTGCTTGCTAGGATCCACGCCCCAACATTTGCACTGACACAGCGATCTAAAAGCTCTTTCTCACCGATGCCGTATTTCGACAGCGCAGGGAGCCAAGATGAGTTGATCTGCATCAGCCCAATGTCCCAGCTGCCATCGCTGTTCTTAGGGCTCACTGCGTCAGCTTTACCCGGGCGATTTTCGGTGACCTGGATGGCGCGGAGCAGCTTCTCGCTGACCCTATAGCGGGCAGCAGCGTCGGCGAAGCAGTCCGCGTGAGCAGCCGAGGACATCTCGGTCAGCACACCTGCCAGAAGCAAAAGGAGGGATAGTTTTTTCATGCGCTTAAGAATACATTACGCGTATCAATAAACAAGGTGTATCAGAACATGGCTTTATCGAATCGACTGCCGGCCTTGTTGGCGCTGCCCCTAGCGCTCGCCAGCGTCACCTGTGCAGCTGACAGCTCCGTAAACACTTCCGCCGCTGCGTACTTCAGTAGCCAAGCCGCTGGGGACTCCGGCCTTCCAGATATCTCCTCTGCCATGAAGGGGCTGCTCTCTAGCGCCCGAGAGGGAGGCGACGTGCTTCGGACGTGGGCAGCCTACAAGGCCGGAGATAAGGCCGCACTGCCGAAGCTTTTTGAACTCGCCCAGGGCGGGAATAGCCGAGCACAGAACGTGGTGGGCTATCTGCTGGATCACGGCGAAGGCGTCAAGAAGGACAGCGCTGCCGCTGCCGCATATTTCTCAGCCGCCAGCACTGACTACCCCCTTGCTAGGTACAATCTGGCCGTCCTTACCTTACTTGGCCGTGGTGTTGCGAAGGATGAGGCCAAGGCGATGGAGATGTTCGAGTCTTCTGTGAAGGACGCATCCGTCGACCTCGCCGCTGTACGCCTGTCACTCTACTACCTCAACAAAGGCGACCGTGACAGGGCCTGGACATGGGCAAACGAAGGCGCCAATCGCGGTAACGTGACTGCCTACTACCTCCTTGGGCGCATGCTCTACGAGCGGGGAGAGTATCAGGAAGCGTACAACTGGCTGACGAAGGCGGCGCAAGCCAGCGAGCCCAACGCACCGGCTATCCTCTCGGCCATGTACAAAAATGGCCATAGCATGAATCAGAACAAGAAGATGGCTGCTTCCTGGTGGATGATCTACGTCGGCCTTAACAAGGGAAAACCGGGGATGAATTCGGGTGGCATATCGTCCTTCGGGCTCAGCTCAAAAGAGCAGAACGACGCGACCAGCTTCGCAACCAACTGGCTTGCGACGCATAAGCACATGAAGCGCCCTGACTACGACGCCACACTGCTCCAGGCCAACAGGAACGACAAATCTTGACTCCAGACGTACAGCGCCGCGGCTAGCAAAGCCAAGCCAAGAATGGGCCACGAGATGAGGGCCAATCGCCAGTCTGTCCTCGATGGCCAGCAGTGCAGGATTATCGGCCCTGCCAGAATCCAACAGCTCAGATCCACCAAAGTCAGTCCCCCCGAATGATTCGAGGTTCGCCAAAAGGCGAGCGCATAAAGGCCTGGCAAGGCAAATAGGGGCGCAAGAGCAGTTATCCAGGCATTCGCCCAGGTCAGGCGCTCGAACTCTACTGACCCTAGGATAATTTGATTCCCTTCGCGGCGGGGTATGAGCGACATTCCGACTGGCTTCGCCTTCGTGAAATACCCCACCAGGAGGTGGGCTATTTCATGGGACAGAACCCCAGCGCTCCTAAGTAGAGACGTTGCTAGCCACCGGGGTGGCAACGCTCTGACGACAACTGCCATTGCGAGCATCGGCACCACGTAACCACGAGGGCTTGCGAACGCAAACTCCATCGTGGCGCGATAGAACTCATCCACCGTGTCGACCTCGCACAATTGTCCTTCAGCATTGGTTACCGGGCGGCGATCGGCACGGCCTCATACAAATCTATCAGATTGCTTTCGATGCCTGAACTGACTTACAGTTACGTGTAAAATACTGTCAGTATCTGGAAAGCAAAAATGCGATTCAAGACCAACCTTTTGGCCCTGTGCACCTCCCTCATCGTCCTTGGCGCAGCATCCTTCACAGCGCACGCCGACACCTCGAAAGAAATTCTGATCGAAGCCGTGAAAACCGGCCACGCATCCGCCGAATTAACCGGGGACCAAGCTGACGTCTGGAAAGCCAAAACCCACTCACGCGAACCAGTCATGGTGGAGGCCAAGGTCGTTGAGCAACTCCAGCAGCCCGGCTGCGCCCGCGTAGCAATCCAGTTCACGCAGCAAGAGGTACCCAAGGTCAACGGCGGCTCCGGCCCACTCGAAGTTGGCTGGGGGATGAACGTCTGTGAAGACGGCTCCCCACCGGCAGACCCAAGCCTGTTCACTCAAGACCCGCACTCGCCAACCAAGGTTAACAAGGTTCAATCCCAATGAAATTCAGCACGCAAAGCTTACTGACCTTGGCCGCGGCTCTGGTGCTATCTAGCACTGCTGGGGCTGACCCACACTCTGAGGGAACGGAGCTTGGCAAGTCTAACCTCAGTAAACTGTCCTCCAATGTGACTTCCTCCAATGCCAAGGCGATGCCGTTCTATACGGACACTCCGTCGCAATCCTCTCAGTTTGGTAGTACCTCTCTCTTCAACGTCGGAACCGCACGGATCAATAGTTGCAAAACAGAACCCGATGGCACCGACCAGATAGCGAACCAAGAGTGTGATGCTGTCAACTTCCTGGCCAAGAATCCATATGAGCGTGTCAAAGTCGATGTGGACGAGAATGATCCGATCATCAGTGGTATTGGAGAGATCATCAACAACGCTAAGCCTGGTGACATTACCGAGAATTGCGGAACAAAAACAACAACAACACCTGATATCTACTCCACTGAGGTTTGCAACATCTACAATCTAAGTGAAGAGAAGTACTGCTCCATGGGCCAGGTAGTTGATGTTGACGCCAAAGCCAACTTTCAGTGCAATGTAACGCACAACGCCGTGGAACGAGTCGCTTGCGACAAGTACTTAACCATGGTTTGCGAACCCCCAATTGTTGGCTGTGACAACGGCGGAATTGTTCCAGGTTCTACTCAAGCAGACATGTATACGTCATGGACCTTGGCAAATTCAAATGGCACATACGCCCTGCAATTTGGTTCGATTGGTGATAACTACTGGAAAGCTGGAATGTATGATCGATCCCTTGAGTTCAAAGTCAAGGATCCAAATCAACTTTCAGAATTCGTCCTCGCCTCAATATCGTTCGACGACTACATAATAATTAAGTTAAATGGAAATTTTATCTACAGCGGCCCGGTTGGTGGGACTAGTTTGGAAATTGTCAATGGGAAGGTGGATGTTGGCGATGGCGTACTTAGAAGACTTGACCTTGAGCGCAACAACACTGTCAAACCCAATATAAACCTAGTCCCCTACCTAGTATCAGGAACAAACAGACTAGAAACAAGAACCGCCGTCGGCGGAACAGGCGAAACATATATAACAATCAACGCCAGGATGCTCTGCAATGGACCGTGCACCGAAACATGGACAGATCAATGCAGTGCGCTAAACGCTCGCCTCTAAACCTGGGATGTAGACATGAGCTGTATAAAAAAATCACACGAAGGCGAAGTAATCAGTTTTAGTTTTATTTTACTGATTATTCTAATGGCGTTTCCGTTCAGTGGTTCTGCACTTGCTGGTGACTGTCGAATCACAGGACAGACATGTGTAGAGGGTCCTGAAACGAGAAACATAGCCGGCAATATGATTTACAAGGCGTGCTGGAGGTACAGATCTACTTATGAGTGTATCAAGCCAGACTCGGTAGACTACTGTGCGGCCATATCAAAAGTTGCGGGTTGTTATCAGACATCCACGTCCTGCATCTCAACCGCATGGAACGGAACCTGTTTGGTGGAGCAGCGCACCTACCGCTGCGACAACCCGGCAACAACGAAACCGTCGAACACAGTCCAACTGGACAACACCTATACCATCGTTCGCGATGAACTGGACACCAGCCAATGTAACCCACTGGCTACCAACCCACTGTGCTACATCGCTTCGCACACGTGTATTGAAGGCCCGGAAACCCGCGTAATAAACGGATTACCAGTCTATAAGGCATGCTGGAAATACCAGGACGACTACTCTTGTATCAATCCGGAAAAAGAAAGCGATTGTCAGCAATACGAGGATAAAGGCTGCTCAAAAATCGACGAAACCTGTATCGAGAGCACTGATCCAATTGGCTGCGTCATGGCCCAGGTCACATATAGCTGCATTACAAAAAAAGGTGAGACAACTACAACCGAGGACTGCAGCACGAAGGTTTCCTGCTATGAGGGTGTTTGCTGGGATACAAGTTACCCTTCGGATACTGATTTCGCCAAAGCTGTTGCAGCCAAAGAGGCCGCACGTGAAGCCGGCGTTTATGGTTCAGATGGTGAGCTGTTCGGAGGGGAAGATGAGTCATGCCGTAAGGGGTATGGTGGCATCAAAAACTGCTGTGGAAAAAGTGGTGGAGCTGAAACTAATTTTTCAATTATGGGCCAGGTAGCCACCACAGTAGGGGGTGGCTTAGCGAGCTATGGCTCGAAGTACATGTATGACTTTGCATACAATAACGTCGAGTGGGTGAAGCAAGGTGCCTCTGCGCTGGGAGCCGCGGCTCCCTCCGCTCCAACCCTTAGCTTCAGTGTCTACGGGCTGAGCTATGCAGTGGGTGGTGCAGCAGCTGTTCCCGCAACGGGACTATTAGGCGGGCCTGTTTATGCTCTGGGAAATGGTTTTTACTTCGACCCATACAGCTTTGCGATTGCGGTTGCAATTCAAGTGGTGATGGAGCTCAAGTCGTGCGAGCCTGAAGAGCAGCAACTGGGGATGCACCGCGGTGCAAATCTCTGCCACTTCGTCGGCAGCTACTGCTCCAAGAAAGTGTTTGGTGCCTGCCTGGAGACAACTGAAGCCTACTGCTGCTACAACTCGATCTTGGCGAAGATCATCAACGAGCAGGGCAAGCCGCAGATCGGGAAGGGCTGGGGAACGCCCGAGAGTCCTAGTTGTGGAGGATTTACGGTTGAAGAGTTCCAGCAAATCGACTTCTCAGCGCTCGACCTGTCTGAGTTTGTAGATGACATCATGAATGCGACCGTTCTTCCAGAGGTAGAAGACATTCAGAGTGACATCTCGCAGAAAGCCAGCGAGAACACATACAACTAAATCAAACCTACTGTGCGGCCCCGCGGATAAGCGGGGCTTTTTTTTGCGGATTTTCTAGCCCGCCCCGCGCAAATATGCGCCAGACCACGGGCTGATTAATGTGAGGCCTAAGAGATGAGTTACACGAGCACATAACGGCTCCTGATTTTTTTTTGCTGCGATTTACAAGCGCGTGTTGCACATACCGTCAATGTGAAGCTAACCAAAGATCCTCAAATCCGCGCTCTCAAAGCAAACCTCTAAGGATGGTCTGAAGTAGCCATGCATCTCTGGCTGACTTCAGCGTCTGCCGATTTCAAAATCGCCCAACTGATCCAAGACAATCCGATCAGTCGCGCTTTTCTACCTTTTTCGTTACCGCCAGCACGTTACCGCAGCCATTTTCCGCATTACAGGCGCACCTCTCCTGCGCTGGCCAGCAAATGTCGGCGGGCCATCCACAGATTCGACAGGGCAAACAGCGTCACCATCTGCGCCGCATTCTTGGCCAATCCTCGGAAGCGCACCTTCGTATAGCCAAACTGCCGTTTGATCACGCGGAACGGGTGTTCGACCTTGGCACGGATCTGGGCCTTGGCCTTCTCGATCTTGCGCAGCGCTTTGTACAAGGCGCTGCGCTTGCCGTGTTTCTTGTAGGTGCTGCGCCGAGCCGCGATCTGCCAGATAACGGCACGACCTTCATGTTCAGGACGCTTCTCGACTCCGGTATACCCAGCGTCAGCGCACACCACGTGTTCTTCGCCGTGTAGCAGTTGGTCGACCTGAGTGATGTCCGCAACATTGGCCGCCGTGACCACCACGCTATGTACCAGGCCCGATTCTTCGTCGGCACCAATGTGGGCTTTCGCGCCGAAGTAATACTGGTTGCCCTTTTTGGTCTGGTGCATTTCCGGGTCGCGCTTACCGTCCTTATTTTTGGTCGAACTTGGCGCGTGGATCAGTGTGGCATCGACGATGGTGCCCTGGCGCAGCGACAGACCGCGATCCCCCAGGTAGCCGTTGATCACGGCCAGAATTCCGGACGCCAACTCATGCTTTTCCAGCAGACGGCGGAAGTTGAGGATGGTAGTTTCGTCGGGGATGCGCTCCAGGCTCAGCCCAGAAAATTGGCGAAGGATGGTGGTTTCGTACAACGCTTCCTCCATCGCAGGATCGCTGTAGCCGAACCAGTTCTGCATCAGGTGCACGCGCAGCATCGCCATCAGCGGATAGGCCGGACGTCCACCTTCGCCCGTCGGATAATGCGGCTCGATCAGGGCGATCAAACCCTGCCACGGCACCACCTGATCCATCTCGATCAGGAACAACTCCTTGCGGGTTTGCTTGCGCTTGCCGGCGTACTCGGCGTCGGCGAAGGTCATCTGCTTCATCGGAAAACTCGGGCAACGGGATCGGCGTATTTCACCAGATTCGGGAAGTCTTCTTCAGGATTTCCCTAATTCAAGGATGCATATTATGAAAAAGCTCATCGCTACTCTGCTGATCATCACCACGGCTACTGTCATGTCTGGCTGCGCTTCGAATATGACCAGCCGGGACTACTCCCAAGCAACTGCTATGCAGAAAATGAAGGTTGAGCTCGGCGTTGTCTACTCAGTCCGTGACGTGAAAATCAACGGGAAGCCTTCACCGATCGGCGGTATGGCTGGTGGTGCCCTCGGAGCGATCGCCGGCAGCAATGGCGGTGGTGGTTTGGGACAACTGGCCGTAATGGTTGTCGCTGGCGCGGTCGGCGCAGCGATTGGTGCAGCAGTCGACAAGAAAGCCCATGATGCTGACGGGATCGAAATCACTGTGAAAATGAGCAGCGACGGCAGCTTGCAGGCCGTCACCCAGGCCAAAGATCCAGCAGAGACCTTTGCCCCTGGTGATTCGGTTCGTTTGATCACAGGCCAAACAGGCGACTCTCGGGTCAGCCACTAAAAAGTTGCACCCCAAAGCCCTAGACGACATACATCGTCTAGGGCTTTTTTGCGCCAAGCACTTTTGATTCTCATGGGTTATAGTTACGCGTGACTATCCATCCTCGATCACCAGCCACGAAATCTGATTATGCATGACATAGGGCGACTTACTCGCTTGGGGTTCACAACGCTGCCCGAGTGCCTTTTGACGGTACCAAAGGAATACAGGGACTTTCACGAGCCCATTGAGGTGCTTCCCTTGCCAGATATCGGGCAGGCCTCATACATGGCTCTGACCTTGATTGAGCGAGCGATCTTTGATCGTAGCGGCGTTGCACTGCAAGAAGTCAAAGGAGCGTTCCGCGGATACGTCAAGGTGGTTGACGGGCGAGGGCAGCGCTTGCACATCAACTTGATAGGTAAGCCTTCGATCGAACCGTGGATGGGGTACGACTTTGGCGCAACTGTGCACACTTACGGTGAGGTGGTCACCTTCGAAGGGCGGCCTACCATGTCGAATCCGATGGTCATACCTCCGGCGATGATTGGACGTGTGATGCCTGTCTACCAGGGCAAGCAGAATCAGGTGAGCGCCGAAGTTCTTGGCGAAGCCGTCACCGCGGCTATGGCGCACATCAATGAGGCCACCTGCCTGTTGCTGGAACAGGCCCTGATGCACGAGGATGACTTTCGAAAGTTCACAGGCCTCAACGACCCTGCTGACTTGCTACGCAACCTGCATTCACCCCTTTCAGTCCGGGAGGGAGAGGAGGCGGTGAGAATTGCCAAGGCCGTCTGCATACAGGCGTTGGTTAATCGCGTCGAAGCGCATCGGAACCGCCCGGCAGTGAAGGGGGCTCTCCTGCGAATCGACCGGGACCAGGTGGCTGACCTGATCAAGCGAGCACCTTTCAAGCCTTCTGCTGACCAGCTCCAAGCAATCGATGAGATCGTGTCAGACCTAAGGTCACCCTATCCAATGCAGCGCATATTGTCGGGCGATGTCAGTACCGGCAAGTCATTCACGTTCATGATTCCAGCCGCCGCGAGCTATCTCGCTGGGGCCAGGGTCGCCATTATCGCGCCTGGCCAGATCCTCGCGCAGCAACTGGCGGCTGAGCTGAGCAGCCTCTTTTACGAGATTCCAGTTGTCACCGTTGTAGGCCCTGCTGGGAAAGCCAAGATCGACCTGTCATCTGGAATCGTGGTGGGCACCACAGCAGTTATTTCTGCAGCAAGCAAAGAAGGGATCGTCTTTGACCTGGTCATCGCTGACGAGCAGCAACGATTCTCTGTAGCTCAGCGAAAGAAGCTCATCGCGCCTCATACCAACTTCCTTGAATCAACAGCAACCGCGATCCCGCGAACAGTGGCGCTGGTCCAACTGGGCGGGCTACCGATCTCAATCCTGAGGTCCACCCCGGTACCGCGGGATATCGTCACAAGGATCATCACCCACAACGCCAGGCAGAAACTGCATGATCTGGTTATGCAGATCATCAAACAGGGCGGACAGGCTGCGTTCGTCTATCCCCGTGGTGAATGGTGAGGCAGACACTCGGAATGCTGTGGAGGCAGCCTACGAACGTTTCCGGAGGCTTCTGGGAGACGATGTAGGTTACATTCACGGCAGCCTTCCCGAGTCGGCCAAAACTGAAACCATAGAGAAGATGAAATCTGGCCAAATCAAGCTGTTAGTCGCCTCAACTGTGATCGAGGTTGGGGTAACCTTCCCGGGTTTGACACTGATGGTTGCAGTGAGTCCAGAACACTTCGGCGTAGCTCAGTTGCACCAGCTCCGTGGCCGAGTAGCTCGGAAAGGAGGCCGCGGATTCTTCATCATGTATCTACCCAGTCCAATCAAACAGTCAGCGTCCTCACGCTTGAGGCTGCTGACCGCTTGCAATGACGGGTTTGTACTGGCCGAAAAGGATGCGGAGAGTCGCGGCTATGGCGATCTTAGCCTAGAGGGCGAGAGACAATCTGGTGCCACGCGACCTCTATTTTTTGGCCTGAGCCTCACTCGTGGTGAAATAGAGGCCGGGGCTGTACAAGCGGGCCTCATTCCGGCTCAGCAGTAGATAGGGAGGTCAAATTGGCCGCAAAATCAACACCGCTCGCAGTCAAGGTAGCGATTTACCAGCGGCTACTCGCAGGGGACATAGCCCGGGATGTCGGCCGCATGTATGTCATCAGCCTGCCTACCATCTGGAAGTATGCGAATGACGCCGTCGCTGAGCTGCGCCTGCTTGAGGCAGTTGAGAGTTCGCCAATACTCATAGGCTTCTTGAGTCGAACCGTCAAAATCCAATGCTTCCAGTATGTGGACGACGAGGTCGTGCGTGATCTGATGGCACCGATCTTGGAGCCATACCTTAGCCAGGCAGAGAAAATAAACTTCGCTGGTCGCGAGAGCGCTGATCAACCGCTGTCGACCAGGGTAAGTCGGACAACCGAAGAGGACTTTCAAGCGATCGTCGCAGAGATGTCGCAGTCATCCCATCCAGGCCTCACACCCTCTGCACTCCTGCGCGACATTGTCGAGGACTATATCGCCCGTTACAAAGCCAACGGGCGGGCGCTACTGCCACCCCTAGACCATCAATCACTGTCGCCGGCCCCAGTACAGCCTCCAGCGCCTTCACTTGACGGCGAAGCACTGATGAAGGACCTCCATGGTGCTCTTCGCGACCAGTTGATGAAGCATGGCATCGAGCTGCCATTGACTGACCAGTGATCTTCTAATCACGTGTCAAGCATCCCCCTTTGTAAGGCGTAGGCATAGCCGATGCCGTCATTCAACAACAGGGGATATCCATGGATCTCGCTCAAGCGCAGCTTCCTGCAAAGTCCAACGTCTCGATGCGTCACATTTACCTTTACACCCATCTGCTGATCGCGGAAGCGAACAAGGCGGGTCGACGGGTGCGCATCATCTGGGGGAATATCAAAACGGCTTCGATTGGCCCTGATCACCAGGAGTCTGGCGGGTTGCTACTGACCTTGCCACAGACTGCTGCTATGGGTACTGATGAAGATCTCGAACTGATTAATGGTCTACTCGACCATGAAATCCTCTGCCATGGCCTTCACACGGATTTCTCCGTCGTGATGAAACCAGATATCTCCGGAACATTGCTGAACGTTCTTGAGGATCCGCGTGGTGAGCTTTTGGCAAAGCCACGCTTTCGTGGAGCCAACACCAATATCCACAACGCCCTAAAGATCCTGAAGAAAAGAGGGATTTTTCACGGGCCTATCGCTGGCCAAGAAACCCCTCAGTCAATCTTGGTCGCCTGGCTGGTCACTGAGCTTCGTAGCGAGCTCCTTGAACAAACCTGCCTGCAGGAGTTCTCTGTCGCTTATCGTGCTCTTGCTGTCGAAACTTTTGGTTCGGCGCTGGTTGATCAAGTCAAGGCTATTGCTGTGAAAGGCTGCAATGCACCAGATACTCTGGGAGCAAACAAAGCTGCTAATGAAATTGTCGATCTGCTGAAACTTGCCAAGGACCAACAAACAGCTGCGCCCAAGCAAGGCCCTGGTAGCCCGTCCGAGACGCAAGGCGAGCCCGGTTCTCCGGGTCAGACTGAAGGGAAAGGTCAACCAGGAGATATCTCAGACGCTCTCAACCAAGTCCTTAGCGCAAGCCAGAGTGACTGCGGAAGTTACGCAAAAGGACTGGAAGATATAATTTGCTCTAGCCTGCCTGGGATCAATCAGAATCGGGCTGGCGGATATCAACCAGACTTATCAAACGAGATGCAGGAAATGAGTCTGTCGAAGTCTGGTGGGTCATTTGAAAATCGACGCCTTCTTCGGGCTGGTGCTCAGAAAACGGCAGCAATGCTATCTGCAACCTTCGAGCAGTTTATTGAAGCTATTACTCAAAATGAAGTTTTGACAACAAATGAGGGAAGACTCAACACCAGAAAACTTTGGCGGTACGCAGTAGGCGACGATCAGATCTTCACCAAAAGAAAGCAAGCGGAGGAAATCGACACCTGCTTTTATTTGTTGGGTGATGAAAGTTTGTCCATGAAAAGTCGACTTGGACCCGAACCTGAAAAAGATAAGGACGACAACAGGATCACAGCGCAAGAAGCTTGTAACCGTGTTTCGGTCGCAGTGGGTGAGGTGCTGAATAATACGTCCATACCTGTCGGAATTGCCACTTACAACACAGTGGTTCGGGAATGGCACGCATTTGAAGATAGCTTGGCTAGCACGCTGCAACGGTATATGCCTACTCCCAAGGGACAAACGAAAACTCACCTTGCTGTGGTATGGGCGCTGAAGAAACTCATTGACCGGCCAGAGGCGCGCAGGATCCTGATTGTGATCACCGATGGCGACCCAGGTAACAGCGACATGCTGAGGTCGGCCGTTGACGAGGCAGCGCTCATGGGAATCGAAGTACGCTTCGTCCTGATCGGTGATGAACACTACAACCTATTCCAGGATGCTGGGATGGCCTGTGGTGTAGCTAAGACTGACAACGACCTGGCTACAGCCGTATTTGCGGCGCTTAAGCAGGGTTTCGTATAGACCACAACGTAAGACCAGCCGGACTCCTTGGGGTCCGGTTTTTTTATTCTTCTACACGCGTGTTAGGCATCCCCTTGTACCAGGCCTTCGCAAGAGGCCATCCATTGCCTACAGGGAATCGATCATGACCGCTTTTCAGTCCATCAATGAGCCACAACTCGACGCCGTAATCGACACACTCAACCCAATCGCTGTTCGTCTTGCACCAGAAGTTTTTGGTACCGACGCGCCATTTTTTGTTGGCTTGCAGACCAAAATCTTCAAGGAAACCCGGTTCACCCCAAAAATTGTTCCGTACAGTTTTGATCCGGATTTACTAACTCGCTTGATCGTTTGGGCAGCCTCAGCTGGACTTGCACAGGACTTTTTCAAGGCCTCCATCAAGAAAGCGACCTACATTTACGGCCCCTCTGGCGCCGGCAAAACAACCCTGGTAGAGGCCTTCGCGTCACGGACGGGCAGATCGGTGTTTACAGTCCAGTGCTCAGAGGAGTCTACGCTTTCCGACCTGTTCGGTAGCTGGAAACTCTGCGGTCCTGACGGGATGCAGTGGATCTACGGGAAGGTGTGTCAGTGGGCTAAAACCCCTAACTCCATTCTTCTCCTGGACGAGTTCGATCAGTTACCACCTCAGATCCAAATGGGCCTCAACGGGATCCTCGATGGTAAGCCAATCTTCCTTGATCAGACTGGCGAGTTGATTCACATCGCGCCAGGTTGTTTGATCGCAGCTACCGGCAACACGAATGGTAGCGGTTCAGCTGGCGGTAAAGGAGGTAGTGCTGCGGGTTACAGGGGCACGAAGAAAATGAACATCGCCACGATTGACCGTTTCAACGTCATGTACTGCACCTACATGGAGGAAGGCCGGGAGGCCAGCCTCATTGTTGAGCAGACCGGCACCCCCGTGGTCATCGCGCAAGCGATGGCAACCCTGGCTGCCAAGATCAGAGCCAATTTCATTGCTCTGACTGAGGACGCAGGGGCTGGTGGCATGGCCCTTAACTTCACAATCACCACCCGGAACGTGCTGAACTGGGCGATGAACTACAGGCTGCTCATGCAGATGGGGAAAACGACCGAGGAAAGCCAAAAACTAGCTCTCCAAATGACGGTTCTGGATTTTGCTCGACACGATGAAGCCACGTCGATCTTGAAGACTTGGTCGACCATCGTCGGTACCGTTTAACGCCTCACCATACCCCGGTTCGCCGGGGTTTTTTCGTTTATGGGCGCCTGTGAGACATCTCCTGACACTGGGTCTTTCGCAAGGGATCCGTTCTTTCAATTTCAGGAGAGCCATCATGAGCACAACCAATCAAACCGATGACCTGGGTATCAGCATCCTTCAGGATGTGGTGCTTTTTGACTACATCATTGGTGGCAGCACCGGTGAGAAGACTGTTGATGGCGACGACTTCATCCGTGAGGTTGGCCGCATGCTGCCTTCAGGCTCGTTTGCCTGGGTCAACAAGTACCGGTCGGAAGCAAAGCGGGAGATTCTCAAGGTAGGGGTATCTCGCAAGGTGAACAATCGTATCCGAGGGTACTTCGTTCCTACTCAACACGCCAAAGAGCTTGCAAAAGTACTTAATGCGATTAAAGAGAAGTACCTAGAGGAGAAAGCTACATTCCTCAGCGGTCTTCCAAAAATGGTAGAGGACTGGGCTAGTTCGGCTACTAACGCAGGTGTAACACAGGGTGGTAAGTCTCGTGCAGACTTGATCCGCCAGCATGCTCCTCAGGTTTCAGTACTTGAAAGGATGCTGACATTCGACACTTCGGCGATTCGTATCAACGACACCAGCTACTTTGGTGAAGATGATGCGCTTCAAAAGGAGGTCAAAGGCCTAGTCGGGCAAGCTGCATTAGAGATTGCGGAGGACGTTAATCGCTCCTGGACTCGCAAAGGCAACGGGAAAACCACATCAAGGATCTTGGGCTTGATTCGTCGCGTTCAGGACAAAGCTGAAGCGATGAGCGTTCTCTCAAGCAAGTTTTCTAACCTGGAAAAGATGTGTGCTTCGGTATTAGCGGCTGTCCCTAGCGGACCGAGCATTGAAGGACTTGCTTACATTCAAGTATCAAGCTTGCTGTCATTCTGCATGGATCCTGAAAAGATTCTTGGAGATCATGCGACTGAGTTTGATCCGTTGAGTGTAGAAGCGTCAGATCCGGCCTCAGTAGTCGATCAAGACAACGCTTTCTTCAGTAATTCGGCGCCTTCCTCTGTTCAGCCACAAGTTGAACACGATGAGGTGACTATTGTCCCTGAAGTCTCTGTGATCCCACCACTTCCAACTGGTCGTAAGTCAGAAGATAATGTCTTCTTTGGAACAGCAGCTGATCAACCCGTAATCGAGCCTGAGAAGGCGGCAGCATCGGATACGAACTCGCAGGCATCAACAACTGCGTTCATTTTCTAACCCACAAAAAACCCCGGTCAATGGCCGGGGTTTCTTTTTTCTCTATGGATATGGATTAAGCAGTCGGCGAGCCTTTCAGATGAGGCAGCTCGATTTCCGCCTTAGCCAACAGCTGGCGCCCAGAGAGCTGCTCATACAGCAACACCATGGTCATGCGAACGGCAAGAGGAGTTTGATCCCATTCTTCCTGTTTCGGGATATAGCCAACCCAGGTGGGATCGCTGCCCATCTTCTCAATCGACAGCCAGAGTTGCTCATCAAGATCTTTTTTGTAGACAAAATCTTCTGGCGTGAAGAAATCAGCCAGGTTGTAAACTTGGATGAGCGGAAGACCAAGGAAGTCGGCCACCAACGACAGCTTTTCTTTGCCAAGCGACCGAATCTGGCGATTCCCGTTAGCCAGGGAGTTCCAGTAGATGACTGTGATACCCATGACATCGGCGATTGCACGGTCGGGCAGCCCTCGATCGACGATCACCTTCTTAATCAGCTTGACGAGGCGGGAGCCAGGCATGGTGTTTCGAGTGCTTTTTGCTGCAGGTGAAGTTTCTTTTGGCGCTGCTTTGGCCTTGGCTGAGGCACGAGGTCTCTTAGGCGTGGCGGCAGCCTGAGGAGCCTGTGCCTCGGCCTCAGCAACACGTTTTCGAGCTACTGGCTTTGCAGCAGCTTTTGCAGGTGCTTTTGCAGGTGCTTTGGCAGGCGCTTGAGACTGCCGTCCTGTCGATTCACTTGCGGTCTTGTCGCTAGCTTTGGGCATTGTGCGGCTCCGGTTTGGTCGCGGCGTCTAACATGATTCGGGACGCTCTCTAAACAAATAAAGCAGAGAAATCCAGTATTAAATGGAAAAGATTCTACACAGTTAACAACAAGATTCAAATCTCTTGTTCCGGTGGAAAAAGAGACTTTTTTGACCTGGTGTGTCCCTGTGCCGGTAGCTCTGCGGGCGCTTCACGCGAGACAAGGCGATTTTGATTCGTCTTGTATTATTGGTACGTGTTGCGTATTCTTTGGTAAACCACGCCATTCACGTATCGAGGTACTCAATGCTGCCCCAGGACGCAAAGCGGAAGCCTGATTCCTATTCGTATCCAAACGGGATGCTCAACTCTGGCTACATCGCCGGCGTCCTGCGGTTCAATGATCCGGTCGAAGGTCTCTGTTTCATCCAGCAGACCCGTTCGGAAAACCACATGCTTCCCATCCACTACGACCCCAAAAAGTCGCCGATTCCTCGGGAGATCAAGGAGTGGGACCTCATCATGGCGTTCGTTCACACCGATGGCGCCATGCAGGGTGAAAACCGTATTGCACGGCTCAAGAGCATCCGTTTCGAGGCGCCGAACCTTATGCACCTGGGCGGCCGCTTCCGGGATGACTTTATGCGGAAGTGGGATGCTGTCGTACATGCCGCCGCAAAAGACTCTGGCACTCCGGCCTCGGTTGCAGCGCTGGAGCAGCAGCCCGGCGCAGGTACTGAAGACCGTCTCGACTCCTTCGACTGGAAGGCGATGGATCTCAACAAAAACGCCTCGAACCAGATTCGCATTGCAGGCTTCATCCAAGCCAAGAATCTGGAACGCAACCGGCGACACCCCGTGGACGGTACGCCAATCAACGACCGCCTGGTGGTGCTGATTCGACAGTCGAAAGACACCGATGCCTGCATCCCTGTTCGGTGGTATGGGCGTAACCTGCAGCCGCTGTCCGAAAAACTTGCCCGCGGCATGCCCATCATCGTCAACGGTGAGTTCCGTATGGACGTCAAGGCCATCTCCCTGCCTGACGAGAAAACAGGGATCGCTGAGGTGTCCAAGATCCCATACATCCAGGCCAAAGACATGCCGGCTCCTGTGACCCCCGATTCAGGTCATATCAAGATCGTGCCGGGCTGGGCCGCTGAACTGTTCAAGAGCCACGGCACTCAAGCTTCGCAACCGAAAGAAGGCGGTGCAGAACGCAGCGCTTTGTTCGCTTCGGCCTTTGGTTCTGAGTCGGCAAGCAAGCCTGCAACCCCAGGTGAGCAACAAGACGCTTAAGCGAGGCTGCCTCAACTCGTTTCGTGAAGCCATCGAGATCCAGCATTGGAGTCGGTGGCTTTTTTGTTTCTCAGCCATCAGTCACAGCCGGCAGCTGAGGAAGAAATCAAATTCTGTATTGGAAGACTAAGCCGCAATGGGCAAGACACTGATCATCACTGAAAAAGCAACCGTAGCGGTCTCTATCGCGCAAGCGGTCGGGGGCTTCAGTAAGGTGGAAACATGGCTTGAGAGCGAGAACGCAATTCTTGCCCCCGCGGCCGGCCACCTGGTTGAAATCCACTCCGAGGAAATGGCCAAGGCCGGGCGGGACATCGGCAATTTGCCAGTGATCCCTGATCAATTCGACCTGAGGGTCATCGAGCCCAAGGCCAAGTTCTACAACGTGCTTCAACGCCTTATGCGGCGCCCGGATGTCACTGCTGTAGCGAACGCGTGTGACGCCGGCCGCGAGGGTGAACTGATTTTTCGGCTCATTTACAAGATGGCTGGGTGCACAAAGCCGATGCTTCGGATGTGGATGAGATCCATGGTCGATGACGCCATCCGACAGGCATACAAGAATATGCAGCCCGGCGCTGACTTCGACAACCTTGCAATGGCGGCAGAGATACGAGGCGAGGGCGACTACATCGTAGGCATTAACGCAAGTCGGGGGATTTCCCGCCTCTACGAGCGTGAGACAGCCAAAGCTGAAATCTTCCCGCTCGGCCGCGTGCAGACCCCAACGCTGTCCCTGGTTTGTGCTTTGGAGCTGGCCATTCTAACCTTCCGACCGGTTCCCTATTGGGAAGTGCACGGCAGTTTTGGGGTGGCCGCTGGTAAATACACCGGCAAGTGGGTGGCACCACAGCCCTCCGAGGCGAGGGGCGGATCCCAGCACCGGATCATGGATCGAGCAAAAGCGGATGCTCTGATCAGCAAGTGCTCTGGAGTAGCACCGAGCAGTGTGGTGGATGAAGTCAAGCCTGCCCAGACAGGCCCTGGCAAGCTATACGACCTCACCTCACTGCAGCGCGAGGCGAACCGCAAGCTTGGATTTTCTGCAGCTTACACGCTGGAGATTGCGCAGAAGCTCTACCTGGAGCTCAGCCTCACCACTTACCCACGAACAGACTCGGCTTACCTCCCTGATGACGCAATCAATGACACGAAGAAGGTCATGGGGATGTTTGGAGGAACCCCCTATGCAGAGCACGCGCAACGCGTGCTAGATGAAGGCTGGGTGCGACCCAACAAGAAGATTTTCGACTCGACGAAGGTGTCGGACCACTTCGCAATCATTCCGACCGGAAAGCGAGCAGGGGACCTAGAGCCGGACGTTCAGAAAATCTATGACATGATCGTCAAGCGCTTCATAGCCGTTTTCCATCCAGCGGCTGAGTATTCGGTGACTGTCCGGCTTACGACGGTGGCTGACGAACTCTTCAGGTCGACTGGCCGTGTGCTTGTCTCCCCAGGTTGGATGGTGGTTTACGGAGCCGGGATCGTCGAAGACGCAACCGATCGAGATGGTGACTCCGACGACAAGAAAGAGCTCGCACGGTACGTCAAGGGAGAGTCAGTCACTCCGCAGGGCATCGAGCTGAAGATGCTCAAAACCAAGCCTCCAGAACGGTACACCGAGGACACGTTGCTGGGCGCGATGGAGACGGCAGGGCGCCTGGTAGAGGATGAGGACCTTCGTGAGGCGATGAAAGAGCGGGGGCTGGGTACACCGGTCACGCGCTCTGCAATGATCGAATCGCTCCAATCCACCAAGGACGGTGCCGGCCGAAAGAAAGAGCCCTATCTCATCCAGCAGAAGAAGTACTTTGCTCCCAGTGCAAAGGGGATGACTGTCTACCGTTTCCTGGTCGACAACGGCATCGATGCCCTTACGTCGCCAGTTCTCACCGGGGAATGGGAGCACAAGCTCCGTCAGATGGAAAAGGGGGCGTACAAGCGGGACGCTTTTAAGTCCGAGCTTGCAGAGTTGACGACGGAAATCCTCGACACCATCAAGAACAAATACGCAGGTGTCCAGGTCAAGAAGCTTGGCGCTCTTTGCCCCACCTGTGGTGGCGCAGTTGAGATCCAGGCCCGAACGTTCATGTGCGAGCGGCAGTGCGGATTTTCGATATGGCGGGAGATTGCCGGCCGCATGTTGAAGGTATCAGAAGCAGAAACATTGCTTCGCGACAAGGTGGTGCTTGGGCTCAAGGGCTTTGTGAACCCGAAGAAATCCACCAAGTTCGAGGCCGGTCTTAAGCTGCTCGACACCGGAAAGGTTGAGTTCTACTTCGACCCGACGGCGAATACCAAGGACTCCAAAGGGAATTTCGTTTCCTGTCCGAAATGTCAGGGAGGCATGCGCAGAATCAAAGTGGCCAAAGGGCACTTCTGGGCTTGCGTCGATCGAGAGCAGTGCAACCACACGATGAATGATCGCGACGGCGATCCAGTGGAGCGGCCAAAGTCATTTCCATGTGACCTCTGCGGCAAACCTATGTACCTGCGGAACGCTGAAAAGTCTCCTTTCTGGGGTTGCAGTGGCTTTGTGAAGGGGGGCGGTGGGTGCTCTAACACCTTGAAAGACAACAACGGGACTCCGGTACCGAAGGAACAACCAGCCAGTTCTGACGGGGCGCCGTCTCCAACGATCCAGACAGACAGCGGAGCTTTTCTGTGAACACCAACAACAAGGTCATACGCGCAACGACCATCGTGTTCGGTTTCTGGTGGCTTTTGCTCACTGCCCGGGCCTTCGGCGGCTCTCCTATGGAGTTTTTAGATAGCTGGCCTCTGGTGGGCTACAACGTCTCACACTGGATCCTGGGTGTTGTTTCCGGCCTGTTCATCGGTGTCTGGTTCATCTGGTTCACCAGGTTGTCTGCACTGAACAAGCTGTACGCCGGCAAGAAAGGAAACATCCTCAACGGCGCCCGCTCGACGCTCGGCAAAGTTCCTATGCCCACTTTGGCTTTACCTCGCGTCGAGGCTGCGTCAAAGCGACTACCTATCGCAAGCAAAAAAGTGCTCGCCTGGGTTGCCGCCAATGAGAAGAAGTGGCCAGCCCATGTAGCGTTCTTCTGGGCCATCTGGGATACCTATTCTGCACATGCTCACTTCCCCGCATCGCATCGCAAAGGGGGGCACGGAAATCGTCGGCTTTGGGAGCATTGTCTGGCCGTGGCAGACACCGCGCTGGAGGACGCTGGCACTTACGTATTCGACGGGGTTTACATAAAGGCCCGTGGAAAGCCCAAGTTCAAAATCATCGACCTGAAGAACAAGGAATATCGATTTGACGCTACTGATCCACTGATCCCGATTCTGGGCCTGGCGCACGATATCGGGAAGCTCGAAGCCTACGTCCTCCTACCCGACGGTAGCGTGAAAACCCAAGAGGAGGGCGGAGCGCTCACCCCTCAAGATGACAACCGCATCTCCCACGACGCCCTGGGTGCGCGAATTCTTGCTCGCTTCCCAGAATACTGGGCCCTCCCTGCGCGCGATCGACAAGCCGTGAACCTGGTCATCGCACATTACCACCACCCAAGTGATTTCCCGGTTGACCGCAATGGCCTTAGCCTGGATGACCGCATGACAGCCCTCATGGAGTTCTTGATCCTGGCAGACAAGAAGACCGGCATGGCCGAGTCGAGCATCACAGAGACACTGAGTGATCACGAGATTTCTGAGGACGAGTCCAACGCCATTTATCACTGCTTCGTCGAAATCATCACGGAGTACGGCAGGGTAAACGGCACCGGTGACCAGGCCAAAGACTCCACACTCAAAATTGCTCAGAAGCATGACGGACTGATCGTCATCAGGGAAAAGGACCTACGGTCTCTCATCTTGGCCAAAATGGGCTGGTCGTTGGAGGAGGGTGAGGGTCGTTACCGCATGACCCTCAACCTGATGACAACACTCCAAGAAAAAGGGCTGCTGTACTCGCGGCACAATCATGCCGACATGAGCCGGTTCTTGCCGATGTACTCGGTGTCATTGCGCAACGCGCAAACAGGTGCACATCTGACTACCTGGGAGCCTTGCATCATCGTACTGCCAGTTGCCACGACCCCCGAGCTTGCCGGCCTCAGTGGTTTGCCAAACATGGGTACCAAACTGGACATCGAGCGCCCATTGTTCACACACAACCTGGGTATCACTGAAGCTGATGCGCTTCGTGCGATTGTTGCTCGCGGATTCAGCGCTGAGATTGCAGCGAAGGTGAACATCGCCGGCAAGCAGGAAGAGAAGCCAGCACCAGCACCAGCACCAGCACCAGCACCAGCACCAGCACCAGCACCACAAGCTCAGCCTGATGTGGAGCAGGGTCAACCTGCAACTGCTGTCACCAGTGGAGCGAAACCAGGTGCTATGACGACCGATGCAAACGAACATCAAAGCTCCTCGCCAGCCCGCACCACGGCTAACGAGGCCAGCGACGAGCACGACGCTCCAACTGGTATGTCAGCTGAAGCGCAAGCGGCACTGGATGATGACGACCCGATCGTGAGCGGCGGTGATGATGACGACCTACTAGACGACGATCTACAGAGCTTGTCGCTCAGCTCGTTTGGGCCGGGGCCAGAGGCAGAACCAGAGGATGACTTCCTAAATCTGGAATCTGGGCAGCCTGGTAACGATGACGTCGATGATGTTGATGATGTGTTCGGCGCGTTCGCGGTCAGTGAGCCCCTGCTGGCGGATACAACCGAGCAAAGTGGGTCTTCAGCGCCAGAACAAGAGGGTACTGCCCCTGCCACTGTACCGAACAATGACGCCCCAGACGTTTCCGTTCCTGTAGCGGTAGCTATCCCTGATCCAGACGCTGTGCCAACGCGGAGGGTAAGCCCGGCTGCCGAGGCTGCGGCACTCAAGGCACTTGCAGAGGCGGGCGCCAACTTCACTGCATTCGTTGCACCTAGGAAGAAAAAAACCAGCTCAGCTGAGCAGCTGCAAGGTATCCGCGCAGCAGTGAAAGCGGCAGAAATTCCGATCTGTGGGACAAGGGATGGATTTGATTACGTGCTGGAGGCCGACCTGATGATCTACGACCCTAAACTGAAATTGAGCACGCTGATTCGAACCGAGAAGTTGCCCACTGTAGAGGCTGCACCTGGAGTGGTGATGGTGGGCATTCCGGTTGCACCGATGCAACTGGTACCTATGAGCTACTGACCCTGACCATGACTCCCTGGCTGTCACGTAGAAAGCCAGGGAGGCATGATCAGTAGTTCATTTCAGCGAGCTGCTTTTCGGTCACTCGACTCAGCAGCCTGAAATAATCCGCTCGCGAATCTTGGTCAAACACCTTGGTTTGGACTGAAAGCATCATAGCAAGAGCGTCCTCCTCCGTTTTACCAGCAGTGAACGGCAGCGGTGCTGGCGCATAGTGGACGCTCCCGTTGCTAACCGCTACGGCTGCATCCAGCAAGCTCTTCACCTCCATGTAGCGCGGGTACCGTTTTGCGGTCAGGAACAATCCATCGTAAATATCATAATTGCCTTGAAGGGTCTGAACCAAGGCCGCCATCAATGGCCAGTTCGTGTCTGGACCATCATGATCTGATCCACCGACGGTAGGACTTGCGAAAAAGATGACTGTTTGGAAGTTGTTTTGGGCGAACACATCCAGAAGTGCTTTCAGGTTGGTGTCGGTGTCCGATGAAGTCTTGCGGTTGATTTCCATGTGATTTCCTCATTTATGTTGGTGCACCAAATGATGCATCACAAAGATACCACCATCCATCGGAAATAATCAACAAACACTTGACAAATTGACAAAATGTCAATATAGCAAACTATTCGTCTGCCGCTAGCGATCCCGCCTTAGCATCCCTCAAGCCTTCCAGCAGGGCAGTCTGCAGGGTGGTGTTCAACTCTCTCAGCTCCTTGTTCTGGGCCTCTAGGGCGCGCAGCCCCTGCTGGGTAGCCTCTAACCGACCACGCATCTCAGCCGCTTCGTCAGTGGCTTTCGATCGCTGAATCCTTAACTGGTCAACCAGCGTCAACGATTGCTGCAACTCCTTGCTGACCCTCTCTGTTTTGGCTCTCTCATCGTCCCGAACCCTTGCGGTCTCCATCATCAAGTGGTTCTCGGTTTTCTCAAGGTGCTGCTCTGCGGCAACCCGGGCGGTCTCGGCCTTCGCTTGGGCAGTCTCTGTCGCCGTGTTGGCTGCTTTGAGCTGCTCCTGAAGGCGCTCAAGCTCTCCACGATGCATCTCCTGGGTGCGCTCGATTGCACCGTGGTGCACTTCCTGAAGGCGCTTGATTTCCTCGCTATGCGACTGGCTTGAGGTAACGAGCTTTGCATTGAGATCTGCGAGCTCTGCTTGGAGCTGTCGAACATCAGCGCTCACCTGATCCAATTGGACAGTCAGCCGCTCCTTGTCCGCCATGAGTCCGGCCAGCTCTCGGCGCTGGGCCTCAAGGCTCGCTGAAGCAGTCCGTTCATTCTCCTGCGCCACCTTTGCCGCAACTACGGCGGCTGCGGCCTCCGCCTCAAGGGCTTTACGCTCAACCGCATGGGAGTCAGCTGCCGCTCTCAGGGCCACATCCCAGACCTCATCGAGCTTTTCGCACACCGCGTCAGGAACACCAGGTCTTCGCAGCCTGGCACTCAGGACAGGGCCTATCTCGCTCCAGAATTTCTTGATCTCCTCGTACACCAGGTTGGGCGAGGCCTTTATGTCGTGGTTGACGTAAATGCACTCACGAATATCCGCCTGGCGCACTTCGCGCCCCGCATCAAGTAGCTTCCTCGCGTAGACATGCACAAGATCCCGCGTACTTAGCCTTTTGTCAGATGAAATTCCGGTGCTGGTCATTAGGCGTAACCTGATAGGTAGATAGGTAAAGTCAGAAGGCTGGGCGTCGACGATCTCGACGAGAGGCTGGCTTGCGCCTAGGTCGCGCCATCAGACGGGGTGGCGCGGCCCAGGGGGGAGCTTACCCCCACGCCCCCAAAACTGCAAAAATGTACTGTGTATCATACGATCCCTATCGATGCGAGCCGAAACTCGTGAATATCTCCGATTATCACGAATTTTTCAGATGGCAAAAAAACGCCCCTCTAAAAGCCCATCGCTATCAGTAGCTGGCTTTACAGAGAGGCGTTTTTGATTTCTCGCTAAACCCTTATGGACAAGGGGTTCTGGAAATTTTGCTTGCGCTGGAGATCAAGTGTCTACGTCAGCTAAAAATGCGAAACCACAGTCATATATGCGAAAAATGCACAACCACAGTTAAACATGCTAAAGCAAAGCGGCATGGCATCCGCGGAGCACCATCGTCGAATCGATCCATGCTCATCCTCCAAAGCTTAGCACGGAGCGACCGCTGCCCGGCCAAGGTCCGACCAGTTGCAGAAAACCTGCAGAAGCCCTCTATGTCGAGCAGACGGACGCCGGCGGCAATCCACACGATCCGAGGCATGACAGCCAACGGCCGGAAGTAATTCGTGGACTTGGAGGAAAAACGCCATGGTCTGGGAATTAGTTCCGCAAGCATCCTAAGAATTACTTCCGAGGACATAGTAAAAGCACAGCTTCACCTTGCTCATGAGCCGCAGCGCCGTCCAGGGTTTGTTTGAACCGCCCTCGAATGCCGCTCCTACGTCGATTCTGATCAACTCGCAGGGGCTAACGTCGTCAGATTTCACACAGGAGCGCGTGAGGATCCGGTTATTTGGGCTCATTTCAGGGCTTACCGGACATAGTCCACCTAGCTCATCCAGCCACTTGATTTCACCATGAAAGGCCCTAAAATCAGGGCTTTCACCACAAAAGACTTGCGCTGTGGATCAAGCCAAAAATGCAAAGATTTCTCGTGGGCTGCTGCTCTTGCGCCCGGGGAAACTGTCCCGAGATGACTTCAAGCAACTGATCGTTCAGAAGGGATGGCGCATGGCAGATGTGGCTTGCCGATGGTCAATTCGCCCTGAGCACATGAGTCGCATCGCAGCAGACGACGACCGAGACTGTAAATGGGACGATCTGGCGCGAGCTCTACCTACACTGAGCCCTAACGAACAGGCCGCCGTTAAGGCAGCTCGACTAGTGCTGGCGCCACCAACAAAACGGCCGCGCAAGACAAATGCAGTCCATGAAGCATCGCCTGAAATGCCTCAAGCGATAGCGCCCCCTGCTGCGACACCCAAGCCTTTCAATTGGGATCATGATGATGATGACGATGATGACGACGATTTCGCCGGTGCCTATACCGACGGCTATCGTTGGAGACGGTACCTAACCCGCGGCGCCGAGCTTGTCGTCGACAGGGAGATCGACAACTTTGCAGCGTATGGGGCCATCCTGGTGGTGATCGCCACACGGGAAGGCGTCGATTCGGCTGGAGGTGCACAGGAAGAGTACCAGTGCGAAGCACCATCAGGGGCGCAGCGCTGGTTCGAGCCCGATGAGATTGACGACTGCCTTGTCTACAACGGCAAAACGCGAGACATACGATGAGCACGAACTCTCCAGCCGTACACGGAATTCCTTACCTCCAGGCCAAGTCAGAAGTTGCTCTGCTCGATCGCGAGTCAGCTGACGACTTTGATCAGGTCGATGTAATCCAAGCGGATAGCGACATCGAAGCAGCCTGGATGTGGCTCCATGCCAAAGGAAAAAATCCGAAGACCAGGCGCGTTATGCAAAAGGAAGTGGAGAGGTTCATTCTCTGGGCAATGCACACCCTGGGTAAGCAGCTCTCACAGATCACGGTGATGGACATCAACCAGTACATCGACTTTATGGATAACCCCCAGCCGACTGAGGTTTGGGTATCGCCTACAAAGCACAAGCGCTCGAACCCAGACTGGAGACCATTTGCAGGACCTCTTAGCAAAGCATCCCAGCAGTATGCCTTGATCCAGATTGGCAGCATGTACAAATGGATGATCAAGGGTGGACGCCTGAAAGCGAACCCCGTATCGCTCGTGGCAAAGCCACAGGTCGAAGTGGACTTAACAATCAAGCGACTGCTGCCCGAGGCTGCCATCGCCTTGGCATTCGAGGCTATTGCAGCGACCAAAAGCCCACGCAAACGGGCCCGTGACCATTTCATGCTGAGCCTGTTTTACATGACCGGTGTGCGGACGTTCGAAGCGACTGGGGCAACCATGGGCAAGATCAGGCGCTCTGCTAGCGGGGTTCTGTGGTTGGAGGTCCTGGGCAAGCGGAACAAAATTCGAGATGTACCGATATCCGATGATCTCTATGAGGACCTACTGCAGTATCGCGAAGCGTTCGGTTTGCCACGTGAGGTTCCAGTTAAGGACACAACCCCCCTCCTCCTAGCCTCGAACTCAAAGCTCAAACGCGCCCATAACGACACCATCCTGAAATCGATCAAAGACATCATGCATCGCGCTGCAGCCCTCGCTGTTGAGCGCAGCTTATTTGATTTAGCCGACCGGCTTGAAGAGGCCTCAACACACTGGCTCCGCCACTCGTGCTTTAGCCACCTGGCTAAAGCTACCGGCGACCTGGTGATGATCAAGGCGCTGGCTGGTCACAGCAAAATCGAAACAACCAGCCGATATCTGCACACAGAAGACGACGCTTTGCATGCAGGGGTCGTCCAAACACTAAGCACACCGCGACTACACCGGTAGTGTTGCCGCAGGCCAAAGGCCGCCGGCATCGAGGTCGAGCGGCTGGCCGCTGCCGCAGAATGAGGTCGCGCCAAGCGCTGCACAGGTCTGCTGAGCCCTGAGCTCCGACACACCTATGAGCTCCGTGACCTACTTCACCTCGCTCGATGCCCGGCCAACCGCGGGGCTCGCTCTAGGCCCCCTGCCTAGTTGTCCTTTGTTTTGTGCCTCTCCCTTACCTAATCCTGAGCGCCCTACCCTCGACATTTCATGCCGCAAAACGGTCTAACTATCAATTCAGTCATGCGGTTGACAGCTGGTTCTTCGAGATATGACCTAATGACAAACTTCGGTTTATGGTCTATCTCTATCTGGTAGAAACGCATTTATGCTTGTCTGACCGTATGGATTCGTATGAGAATGCGGTCATCCTACCTACTTGGCACTGGTAAATCACATGACTGCAGCTGCTACTCCCCTCGATCAGTACACTTTCACTGATTTCACTCAGTTAACCTTCACCCCACAATTTGTGGCTGAACGCTTGATGATAAGCACTCAGACCCTCAAGGCCATAGAGAAGGAAAACGACCTCAACATCGCTCGTGTAGCTCGTGGATCCGTTGAGGTTCGTAGCTACACGCTCGCTGACATGTTTTTGATCGCCTCGATTCGTCGCGGGAATGGAAACACTAAAGGCTTTTCCCGCCCCATCACCTGCTCTACGTACGTACAGAAGGGTGGCACCGCGAAAACCACCACGACCTGCAACATCGGCATCGAGTTCGCTTTGGCGGGATTCAAAACCCTGATCATCGACAACGATCCTCAAGCCGACGTGTCCAGCATGCTGGGCTATGATCCTGACCAAACAACCGAAGAGCTTGTAGAGCTTGGCCTCCCTGCTGATAGAGCTGTTGAGGGTCATCTCGGCAACTTGATCCGCCTCGGTAACTTCACAGAGATGACGCTTGACCAGGTAATCAAGAAACCTTTCGGCGAGCATGGCCCTCACCTCATCCCAGCGTTTGATTCTCTGGACGACATGGACGTTGTGCTACGGAATGCCCAGGGCGCCGACTTCCGGTATTCACTCTTCATCGAGCGAGCCCGCAAAGGCCTTCTGCCGCACTGCGACCTGTCGAGCTATGATGTGATCATCATGGATAACGCACCCTCTGGAACTATGCTTTCCCGTAACAGCCTTGCCGCTGCTGATTTCCTGCTGTGTCCTATCCGTATGGACAAATTCTCCTTCCGTGCACTTTCCCGTCTGGCGCACAAGATCAATGAAATGAGCTCCGATTTCGGCCGGGCCCCAGAGATCGTTGCAATTCCCACCATGTACATGCGCAACCGCCCACGTCTACAAGCTAACCTCGCTCGCTTGTCCAGCTTGTTCCCCGGCAAGGTTACCGAGCAACAGTTGTTCCACTCCGAGGACTACTCGAAAAGCTTGGAAGACGGTGTTCCTCTCTCACTTTGGAAGCAAGGTAGCGAAAACTCTCTGGGGGCGTTCCGCAGCGTATTTGAGGAAATGGTTGGCAGAATCAAAACGGTTTTGGAGAAGGGTAAATGAGGAGTTCTAGCCCAATTGGCAAACCAACCGTAATCCCGACGGCTGAGGGTACGAGCAGCATTCAAGGTGTTCACGTACCTAAAGTGATTCCGGAGGCCAACCTCCGGCCGATGAGCGATGTGCTGAGTGAGATGGACCTTGATGCGGAAACCAGCAGCTCAAAAGAGCCGCTTGAGCGTGCACCAGTTGCTCAGGCGGACCACGTACATGAGCCGAGCCTGGATGACATAGTCTTGAGCGGGGAGCGCTTGCCAGGCGAGGCGACGTTCTTGCCTTTGGCGCTCATACGCCGAGGCACGTATCAGCCACGCCGCAAGTTCGACCCTGAGAAGCTGGGTCTTCTCGCAAACACGATTGAAGATAAAGGCCTCAACAACGCGATTATCGTTCGCCCTCTCGCGGACGGTACTTACGAGCTGATTGCCGGTGAGCGCCGGTTCCTAGCCCATGAGCTGCTCCGCAAAGACCACATCTACGCGCTCATCCGTAATCTGTCGGATGCTGAAGCGGCTATCTTGTCGGTTACGGACAACGACGCCCGGGAAGACCTTACTGAATTCGAGCGAGGTGCGAGTTACAAGAAGCTTCTCGATGACAAGGTTGTGCAATCCCAGGCAGAGCTTTCCCGCCGTGTCGGCCGTAGCATGGCCACGATCAGCCGCTGCCTTGCTTATTTCAAGCTGCCTGAGGGTGTCATTTCACTGCTGGAAGAAGATCCTGACCTGATTGGTAATAGGGTTGTCTCGGAGATGGTTGCTCTAGCTGACAAGGGACATACTGAAACCGTACTGGCAGCCGCCAACCGAATTAAAGAAGGTGCGTCCCAGGACAGCGCAATCAACTGGGCCAAGGGCGAGGTCCGGCGCAAGACTTCTCCTCAAGCACCAATCCCTCCACGGCAGATCGACTATAAAGAGCGCACCCAATTGGATGCTCGTATTGATGGGCGCAAGTTGATCCTCACCCCTCCCAAAGGCATTGATCCAGCGGAGGTCCTCGCCTACATCGAGGAGATGCTCAAAGCTCGTAGCTAATTCGCTGCCACTCCGCCGCCGGGTCCTCCGGCGGCGTGGCGTCTACGCCCTCCCCCGGTTAATCCTCTGATATTTCTGGCTTTTCACGTTTTCACTGTGAAAATCTCATCCTGCGTTTTCTCCTTTTAGCTCCTATTTTTCACAGTGAAATTCTAGGTTCCGTTGGCTAGTTTTCACTGTGAAAATCAGATCGCTCGCATCTTTTCTCAGTGAAAATTTCACTCATCATCGAGGGTGTCGCGACCAGGCGTCTGACTTAACAGTCGGCATTAGCCTGGTGAGAAGATCTTGCTGCTCAAACCAACACGCACAACGCACCATTCACTGCATACTGCACAGTGATAACTGCACACTGCACAGTTACCACTGTGCACATCGTCCTACCTGCTTGGGCAGCAACGAAGATGCCCGCGTGGAGACCGTTTCACTGTGAAAAGGTCCATCGAGCTTGCCCCTCGCCCAGGCCGACTCCTCGCCTCCAGCCACTGCGCGTCGACTGGGGGAATTTGTAGCTCTCATACACACTTCCCAATGAGACTGGAGCCCCGTCCTGACTGCCGGCTACAGGCTGCGCTCCAGAACTGAGCTCTAAGATCAACGAGAGCGATATCACTGGCATCTCCCACAGGCTGATGTCGGTGCCGATCAGATCCGCTCACCCTTTCACAGTGAAAAGCACCTCAACATGAGCCGGCGAACGAACCAGCTGCTCAGACTGGTCTGGGCAGTCCTACACTCGGCCTGCCTGTCTTTTCACTGTGAATGACCACGCATCAACTGCAAGCACACCAACCCCATGGCGAGGGTTTTAATCACCACCCTTTCACAGTGAAATCATGAGCTTTCCTGGACGTCATCTGCGCTCGAACGATCCACATATAGTGGCAAGCATTGGGGATGACGAGGATAGGCCCCCACGCCCTCAAATAGGCTTAAGCCGCCCTTTCACAGTGAAAGGGAATACCCAAACGTCGACTCAATGGGACCTGATGCAGTCCAAGAGCTGCAGCCTTTCACTGGGTACAACCAGGTTCTTGGTCGTGAGGCGAGCCGGTTATCACGGGCAGGCTGATACGCATCCCGCTGGGCTTTTCACTGTGAAAAGATCTCTCCCTGATCTTGAGCAACTGGCCAAGGGCGCAAGCACGCGACCTGCCTGATTTTTTCACTGTGAAAATCGCGCCTCATTTTCCGATCCAGGCTGTGTGACTCAAACCATCTACCGGCCATGGGATGCAGTTGCACCTTAAGAGCTGTCTTGCCGGAGGGGGCCTTGCATTTCACAGTGAAAAGGAACAGTCCCGAGCTGCTGGGCTGATGCTACCCAGCGCCTTAGCCCTTGTTTGGGTAACGCTAGTACGGTCGCTCCGCCCCCACCTGATGCACACCGGCAGATCGACCCTCATCATGGATAGCTTTTCACAGTGAAAAGGCATCCCCGGCTTAGAGCCACTGGCCGAGAGCAGCTAGAACGAGACATGCCAGGTTTTCACTGTGAAAACCTGGTCACCAGATTCTAAGTTCCAAGTACCACGACTCTCAGCTTTTGCTGTTAACGCATGTACCTACTTTCCAGTAGATGACTCCACTTGAGTGGCTCCAACCATTTCACCGTGAAAAGGTAGACCTGAGCTGCCCCAAGGGGGAACAGCTTGATGCTTCCCAAGCGACTCAATCATTCGGAGCATCAACGAAGCGTCGCCTGACCAGACCTGATTTACACGAGCAGGCCGATCAACATCTCGCGGGCTTTTCACAGTGAAAAGGTTTCCCAGGTACAGAGCCACATGCCAAGGCTTGAAACACGAGAAGGTTGAGACTTTTCACTGTGAAAACTAGGGCGCCTCGATCGCTGTTCCAGGGCGTGTGTCTCTGCCTGGTTGGTCCCTGTCATTTCACAGTGAAAAGGGATGTCTCATGCTAGGCCATAGATCCTGGTTTGATGCTGCCCAAGCGACTCAACCTTTAGCGGCAAAACCCAACGGTCAGCTCTGGTTGTGGAAAGCCGACAGGCATCATCCGGGCTGACTAGGGAGCGAGCACGGCTGACTCGATTAGCGGATATAGGCCAGTACCCATTCCCACGGTTTGTGCTAGCAGGTCCTAGGTAGGTCCTGTACCACCACAATGGAGTACCGTCCTATCCTTCGCGTGCTTTAGGTTCACGGAGCCAAACCACAACCTGCTATCATTAGATTCATATAGCGTACGTTTACGTGTTACATAGCGGATACACAACCATGTGCTGCATATCAGCAGTACAACCTATGGCGTAAACGCCCCCAAATCAGATCTGGAGAAACGCATGTCTATTGCACTGGTATTGAGTGAAGGCTCTGGAACCATCTTTGAAAACAAGAACCGCACGTCTGACGCAGCACCTGTGATGGTCGGCTACATGGAGTTCCCGCTGAACAAGGAGCGCAACCAGAAGCTCAAGCTTGAGGTAGCCGTCTGGGTCAAGCAGAAGCAGGGTACGAACGATAAGTTCTATTCGCTGTCGGTGGGTGGCATCAACGCGAGCCTCTTCAAGGAGGCCGACAAGAAGGAAAAGGGTCCCGACTACGCGGGGAGCTTCGGCTTCAACCACGAAATGCGGATCGCGGGATGGCGTAAGGAAGGCGTTGACGGTGGAGCACCATTCATCAGCCTCTCGGTTTCACCCAAAGTAAAGCCAGCTAGCCAGCAAATGCCATCAGCTGATGCTGCAACGCCAAACAGCCAAACGCCGAATGGTGCAGTGGATACAGGTGATCCAATGTTCCGATTCTGATAAACCCCACGACCCCGCCTTAGCGGGGTTTTTTTTTGGTGCGCCCGGCAGGGCGCGCTCACTCAGGGGTGGAAGTCCCCCGCACACCCGGCAAGGGGAAGTGCTAGCTAGAGGCAAGGGTTTCGCGGGCGACTGCGAGTCTGAAGGAAGCCCGAGGCAAATCGCTGGCCTGACGAACAGGAAGCGGATACGAGGCGGCATGGCGGGGTAAGCAGTCCGAAATCTGCGAAACCCAATACTTGCACAGAACGCCATGACGTAGATCCGACAGGCATAAGCGTGAAAGTGGGTGCGCAATACCCGGGGAGATCTGCACGGTTGCCCGTCAGGGCTACCGGCACCGCGAGGTGCTGGAATGACTGTGCAGAAGTCAGCAGAGGGCATAGTAGGTCGCGAGACTGAAGGCCTGAACGATTAATACCGAGAGTAGAACAGCTGATCTCGACAACCCACGATGACGCAGAAGCTCCCGACACGGGAGGCCTGCCTGCCATGGCCGGACGGAATCCGGAAAGAAGCCCGCAAGGTGCTGAGGGGGTTGCGGCGACGGCTGGGCGAACGAAATCGGAGGACTACCGGCTCATGGAGCAGGTGGTCGAACCCAGCAACATGCGACGAGCGTACAAGCGCGTCCTGAAGAACCGAGGCGCGCCAGGCGTTGATCGCTTGACGGTTGAGGAACTGAAGGACTGGCTGTTGGTGCACTGGCCAAGTGTGAAGGCGGCACTGCTGGAGGATCGGTACCTGCCACGGGCGGTGCGCCGAGTGGACATTCCCAAGCCTAATGGCGGGGTTAGAACACTCGGCGTACCCACGGTGGTGGATCGGCTTATCCAGCAGGCGCTCCATCAAGTACTGCAACCGATCTTCGAGCCAACCTTCTCCGATGGCAGCTACGGCTTTCGTCCGCAGAGAAGTGCGCTCGATGCGGTCGTCAAGGCGAAAGAGTATGTGGCCGAAGGAAAGCACTGGGTAGTGGACATCGACCTGGAGAAATTCTTCGACCGGGTCAACCACGACGTGTTGATGGCTCGACTCGCCTATCGAGTGAGGGATGGTCGCGTACTCAAGCTGATCCGGCGCTTCTTAGAGGCGGGGATGATGGCTAATGGCGTGATTCAACCCCGCAGCGAGGGTACGCCTCAGGGTGGGCCGCTGTCCCCATTACTGTCGAATATCCTGCTGACCGATCTTGATCGAGAGCTGGAAAGGCGGCAGTTGAAGTTCTGCCGATATGCTGACGACTGCAATATCTACATCGGCAGTGAAGGCGCAGGGCAACGGGCGATGGCGAACATCAGAGCCTTCCTGGAGGGTCATCTGAAGCTACGTATCAACGAGCAGAAAAGCGCAGTAGCACGGCCTTGGAAGCGAAAGTTTCTGGGCTACGCGATTACGATCTATCGCCAAGAGACACGGGTGCGACCTGCCCCCGAAAGCCTGCGAAGACTGATGGATCGAGTTCGTGAGTTGCTGCGCAAGGGGCGAGGACGGTCCTTGTCTCACACTATAGAGATGCTAAATCCCGTGTTGCGGGGTTGGGCAAACTACTTTCGGCTTACCGCGAACATGCGGATGCTGGAGGAACTCGATTGGTGGCTGCGTCGAAAACTACGTTGCCTGCTCTGGCGACAGTGGAAAACCCCGAAGACCCGCGAACGACGACTCATCTTGCTTGGGCTTAGGCCTGAGCGGGCGTGGAAGTCGAGTGTAAACGGGCGAGGGCCTTGGTGGAACTCGGCATCCAAACACATGAATCAGGCAGTACCGACGTTGTACTTCGCCAAAATGGGGCTGGTCTCGCTGCGCAGCACTGTGCAGGGACTCCAGCGTATTAGTTGAACCGCCGTATGCGGAACCGCACGTACGGTGGTGTGAGAGGGCTGAGGGAAAAAAAATCCCTCACCCTACTCGATCCTGTCGAATTGGCCAGGCACCACCCACGCTGACGTAAGGGCTCTAACAACAGCTTGGCAGGAAGCTACTGCAGTATGCGGAGTGACTGAGTGGCAGAGTGCTGTAGGAGGGCGGCTAACATGAGCGCCGGAGCGGTTGTCTAGCACCAGCCGGCCCCTTCGCAGCAAACTTGCTGCACACATCAAGCCAGAGAGCCGCTGCAGAGCAGGTCACCGGCCATGACTGACCCGATTCCGTTGCCAGTTGATCTACCGCTGAACGCACCACAACCTCGTTACCACTAACCGCAGTGATTTCGCCGGCAGAGATGATGGGATCTACGGTTAACGAGCAACGTGACCACCCAAGCCTGCCCCCTTGTTCGGTTTGCTCTGGTCGACTCGATCGCCCATCGCGGGTTAAGCCCCTGCCACATCCATCCGGCACCAGGGCTCCAGCACGCCCGCTCAACGGCAGATTGTTGACCTGCCATCGCTGTGCTCATTGGTTTTCACGTGAAAACCTGGCGCCGTCCAATTGTGCCATTGCTAGATGAACGCCCCCTCAACGGCCCGTCCCCCTGGATCCGCCGGCCGATATACGAGCTAAAGCAGCGAATTGTGCCATCGCTAGAGGATCGAGAGCGCCTAGATTGCCAAATGTGCCACGCCTAGAGCCTAAAGCAGGATCCGCCCACCAAATGTGCCATCGTTAGATGATGGTCCTGGAGATAGCGTCCACTCCAGATGTGCCACGCTTAGTGCAGTAGCTCATCTGGCTTATGCCACTTTTCACAGTGAAAACTATATCAACGATGCCGTTTACGAGCTCCGTTCAACTAGTACAAAGAGACGGAGGCAATGTGCGTCGAGTCTATCAGGTAAGAGAGGGGGTCCAAGGGGGGGCTTACTACCCTTGCCCCCTCAATTGTGCCATCGTCAGGGGCACTGGAGGCTCTGTAGGTGTCTGATAAGGCTCAAGAATCGAAATGTGCCATCGTTAGAGCATTGCTAAAGCAATTGCTGAGGATTAGCGCGTTTGGGTGCCGCGAATCTTGAGGAAGAGTGCCATCGTTAGGGCTGGTGCATATGCCCAGTTATGAGCCGCAGATAAGCTGGAGGCACCGTATTTATTGGGCTCCAGCAAATTGTGCCATGCCTGGGAAGCCAAATTCCTAGGGACGGCACAATTCAGGAGATCCTCTAGCAATGGCACAGGAAGGTACTAAACGTGGCACATAGCTCTAAGGATGGCACTGGCGACATCTAGCCCCGGCACATAAGCCTAGAAAGATGGCACTGTTGTCCCTGGGGATGGCACAGAAAAATGGCTGTAGCCCTTGTGGCGTAAGGGTTTGGAGTCTTCACTAACAAAGCTTTAAAAAAGCAGTGAAAACAGAAACAAGCTGTTGTAGGTTTTTTGCTTTCGCAATTTTGAGTCAAAAGCGAAGAGCAAAAAGCACCCTCTAGGCATGGCACAATTGACCACTGACGGTGGAACCGTAATTTCGTTGACCGGACGACAATTGATCGAGTAATGTGCCACCACAGTCACTGATGGCACAATTCACAATGGACTCAGAAACCCCCACACCGAGAGCTCCGCGAGCAAAGCGTACAACCGGAGCAACAACGGAAACTAGTCCAGCGAAACGCAAGAGAGCACCAAAGCTCCAGGTCGTTCGAGATGTCGAACCATCCAAAGCCGTTGAGCTGAGGAAGGCGACCGAAGCCCTGTCAATGCGAAACGTCTCCGCCACTAGTGACTTCACCTTCCTACAGCGAAAACTCTACAACACACTCCTGCAGTTCGCCCAGCAACGGCCACGGGAGGAGATGGTTCACGAGATCCCGATTCGAGACGTCGAAGACAACATTGGACATACCACGTCCAATAGCCGCGACTACCTCAAAAAGGTGCTCGTGAGCATGTCGCAGACGCAGGTTGAGTTTGACTACAAGGGTGAGAGCCCTGGCCGAAAAAGCGAGTGGGGTATCGCAAACCTAATTGCTGAAGCCTACATCCTTGAGGATGGGCAAACCCTGCGCTTCTCGTTCCCACCAGATCTGAAACGCCGGCTGCTCGACCCAGCGATCTTCAATTTGATCGATCTGCGGATGCAGTACCACTTTTCAAGCTTTTCAGCGCTTACGCTCCACGAGATCACGTCACGCTATTTTGGCTCACCCATGGGTGAGACCTACCGTGCGCACTGGTCTGAGTGGAGCGTTGTGTTGTCTGGATCAGCCACTCCGCACGCCGAGTTTCGCGATTTCAACAAGATGCTTGGTCGTGCTATCGACCAGGTCAACAGCATCGAGCGAAGATTCCGCATCACTCCGCACGTGACCAAGGCCAACCGGAAGATGGATAAGCTCTGGTTCAAATTGGAGACCTTGGTTCAACCAGGCTTAGACCTGGGACCATCCCCCGAGCTGGTTAGCCAGGACGTATCCAAGCGCCTGAAGGCACTGTCCTTGAGCAAAAAGGACATCGATGAGCTCGGGATGACTCATGATGAAGAATACCTCTTAGCTCAAGCTGACTACACAGAAGCGCAAATGCGCAAGGAGGGGGCCAACGTTGCAAGTCCCGCGGCATATTTCAAGGCTGCGGTCGCCAACAACTACGCCAAGGCGCCAACCCAGAAGAAGGGAGCGGAAGCTGCCAAATCCCAGAAGCCAGCGGCTAACGCTACTAAGCCAGCTGCGAAAGCAAAGCCAGCGCCGAAAGCAGCACCAACGAATCAAATGGCTGACCTTTTGGAGCAGTGGGGAGCTGCTCAACGCGAGACTATCCGTGGCGAGTTCCAGGGGTTGTCGGATGAAGAAAAGAACGAGCTGGCTGAGAAATATGACGCCGAGCTGAGGAAGGATGACTTCGCTTACGGGCAGTACCGGACCAAAGGATTGACTCCTATGGTGACCAATTGCTTGGTGGCAATCTTGTTCCAGGAACGCTTCCCTGAGACTCCGACCCCGGAAACGCTCCTTCAATTCTTGCTTAGTGGCGGCAAGATCTGACGCTTTGTTACGCGGGCTCAGCCATTTGCGCGGTCCGCTGCACAAGGTTCAATAGGGTATCGGCTGAAAGGTAAGGGGCATTCTTTAGCATTTGCTCAATGAGCAAGGTCACAACCCCGAAGCAGTCGCCTGGACCTATGGGTACCGATCTTGGTGCACGGCCTTTCGTGTTCACCGAGATGAACACTTTCCCTGGCTGATTCTCGATGGTGAACCATTTTTCGTTCTGCGCGCCGTGGCCTTTGCCATCGAATTTCGTCTGCATCTGCATGAAGGTGGCTAGTACACCAGGCAGCTCGCGGCCAGAAAGCTGAATACTGATCTTTTCGGCCCAGTTGAACGTCCGGGATGCGGTTGCTTCGGCAGCTTCGATCCGAATCGTATGCTCTCCGCTTCTGGTTGTATCAGATTGGAAGCACAAGGCCACCTTCGCCCCGTAAACATGCCGAGTGACGAAGGTCTTCTTGTCTGCAGACTCGCTCGATAGCTCAGAGGTTACTGGTTCTTCACTAGTCTGGATTTCGGCGGCCTCTATCAACACCTCTTGTTCCTCAAGGCAGGAGAACTGCTGATGTAAGCTTCTGTAGGTGTCACAGAGATACCTGCCAATATCTGAGTCCGCACACCCGCTATCCGACCACTGCTTGAGCTGCTGAGAAAATTTCGGCCCTTCGACCTTCCCGATGTTGATCAGCACAGACAGAGACGGTTGTGGCAGATTGGCTATGCGGATGCGTTCGACACACCCCGGGAGAATCGTGAAGAAAATCCCTTTGAGGTAGTGCAGGGCAGTGTGGTCGCCAGCTTGCGCCCTTTCGATCGCGTCACTAAGTGCATCTCCCTCTGATTGGTAAACCTCATCGAGCACATCGCTGGACGGTATTGGGATTCGCAAACTAGAGAGCTTGGCGGATGCAGACTGGGCATCAAAACGCATATAAGAAAACCCTTGGCTCAGAAAATACCGTTACTTGGCTAACGGATACTAGCAATACAGCCAATTCTTATCAATACGTGTTATATGTCCTATTGGTATATTCGGATTGCTCTATAGTATTTCTATGTCTAAGGCTTTGTTCAGCTCATCTTCTATGTCGACTGAGCAACCACCCAGCAAGAAATCAGATTTCTCCAGGACGCCCAGTGCCATCATGATCAGTGGGGTTCCGATATCAATATGCTTCGCCACGACCCTGATCGCTGAAAGATCACGCAGTGAGGGTTTTGGGCGCCCAGTGCGCCATGAGTTGAGCTTTTCAAAAGGGACATGAATTTTTTCGGCCGCCTCCTTTAGGTTCTCAGACCAGGTGGCTGCGATCAGTTCATCCAGGATGAAAGTTGGAGAAGAGGCGACGCCTGCCTTTGTGACGTCCTCGAAATAGGCTGCAGTCTCATGGCTCTCGCTGACTGCTTTCGCATTGAACATCGCGGACTGCTGGATAAGGCAGTAATCCGACCAGCGGAAAACGTCCGCCATCTGCAGGACTCGAAAACCAGAACAGTCAAGAAATGCAGCGATTAGGTCTATTCGTTTTCGATCCAGTTCGTCGTGGAGGGCACGCGGCTTGGCTTTTGACTCATCCCCAAAGCAACTCGCTAACGTGTCAGCGGTGAAACCACAAGCTTTGCTGGCTTCTTGGAAAGGGAGCGATAGCAGTTCAGATCTATCGATTATGGCCTGATAAAGGCGGAGCCCTGGGTTCACTACAAATCCTTCTCTCTTAACCGATCATCAGCACAGATTCAGACACACGTTGTCGGCAGGTATCCAACAAATCATGAGTGAGACCTAAGGAATTTATGATCTCGGTGTCCATCTGATCTGCGAGTGACGATCTATCCAACCCCATAACCACGCCGTAAGCATAGGTCGAGGATACTGATAGCAATTGGCCAAGGATATCGGGTAGCGGTGATCTATTGGAATACGTTTGCAACGCTTTTTGAATTGGGGCCGGGAATTTCCAGCGTTTCAGCAGCTCTGCACCAACCTCAGCATTGTCAAATCCTAGCTGAATCTGCTCTACGGGACGTCGGCCCGCGAAGTCGAATGGATCTACGGACTCTACTACGACACAAGCTTCTTCTGGGATTACGAGGTGAATGAGCAGGGCGCCAATGCCTTGCATCAAACCAGTCGTGAATGCGACATCTCGGTCAGCTCCGATGCTCTCGGCCAGAAAGGAAGCCATGAATGCGGTATGCAAACCCATCTTCCAGTAGGTCGGCATATCAATGCCTGGGGCGTCAGGCAGCGCCTTCAATAGGCCGGTGGTAATGATGGTGGTTCGGAAATTGTGAATGCCAATGGTCGATATGGCGTCCTCAAGACGGGAAATAGTACCGCTCCTGCCGAAATAAGCAGAATTTGCCGTGCGTAGCACCTTCGCCGCGAGAGCCTGGTCAAGGCTCACGGCTTTCACAATGTTGGCCAGCGGTACTGAAGGGTCCCTCGACATCGCTAGCAGTTCCATTACCACCGAGGAGATCGTTGGTAAGGCTGCAGGATTCTGAAAAATTTTTGCCAGGGGTTTCATAAAAATCTCAATGAGAATATGAGTCAGCTATCCAGAGGTAGAAAGTCAAATTGTAACGTCTTGAGGGGGGGATGGTTCATTAATCATTCAAGGAGTGAGGCTCAACGCAGATGGGATAAAATGCCATAGTGAAGTAATTACTCTAACTTCTATCTCGTACAAATACGCCTACAGTATCGCTATGGCATGATTTAGTATTTTGCGTTATGTGTTCGTGATTTCACTTTATAAACGCATGTGACACATCCCTTGAAGCAAGGCCGTTAGGCGAGAAGCCTTAACAGCACACTCTTTCAGGAGACCCCACATGATTTCGCACCCTCAACACACTCAAGCGCAAACTCGATCCCTGCTGATTTCCGGGCTGTTCCCCAACGGGGAGCTGTTCTCACATGAGGTCCATGCCGACTCATCCTACGAAGCCCAGATCAAGGTGCTTGCCCAGTGTCGCTACAGCGATTTTGGGGGAGACCTAGATGTCACCGGGCTCGCGGATGCTGCGACTGGTTCGTCTGTTCAGGACGCACTTCTGTCGGCTGGCCAGGACCTCCTCAGTGAAGTTGAAGCTGTCGAGTATGTGATCCACACCGTTCAAAAATCCCTCGACAAAGGCCGTATCTTCTCTGCTGGTTCTGCCAGCGAGTTGAGCGCCTTTGTTGAGTTCTTCGACCTCATCCTATCCGAAGCCCCTCATACGTTTGACGGTTTATGTTCAGGCGCTACGGTGGCAGATGATGAGGAAATCACCCTTGATTTCGAAGATTCCAGTTCCGCCGAGTTTGCGCTCGTACCGGCCGATGCACTGCTGGTGCTGGCGACTGCGGCACTGGAGGAAGGGAGGGCTGCTGCCGCATATCAAGTACTGACTATGGCGAGCATCACCCGTGTTGCACTGAGCAAGGCCTGCATTCGGGCCTTGGTTTAAAAAGGACCTTCTGGACACTCTCCAGAAGGTCCTTTTTTTTTACCACTGCATTTTCAGTTGGTGTAACTCGCTGATGCGCGCACACAGCTGATCCTCGATGAGAATCACCTGGCCTTTCAGTAGCACTCGAATACTCGCAAAGTGTTCACCCTGCACCCATCCCGCCCGCACAGGATCAACAAGACATTTGATACTGCCAGTCAGATCGGATGCGATGAAGATCAACCCCATTTCCCCATCAATGCATGTGGTTTCGGGTGGTTCTGCAATCAAGTAAACACCCTCAAAGCTCCGGCCAGCTAGAAGTGTTGCTATGTGGTGGTGATGGCCGCTTGCCGCATAGGTTTCAGCGTTGCAAATCATAGAAATTCCGTTGAGTCAGTAGAAAATGCGCTGTACCTAAGGTATAGTAATTTTTTATACAGATTAATTATATTTACTTTTCCGAATCTTACATCATTGAGGGTTACACATGAGCAAGCTGGCTGAGTTTCGCGCTGCTGAAAAAGCTCTGCAAGAGCAACTTTCTGCCCTGGAAGCGCTGAAGAATGATTCTGGTCTGCAGCGCGAAATTGAATTCGAAGAGAAGCTCAAGAGCTTGATGCAAGAGTACGATGCGAATTTGGGCAAGGTAATCGCTATTCTCGATCCGGCTTCGGTCCAGCGCAAATCGTTTACAAGCCCTGATAGCAATCGCCAGCAGCGCAAGCCACGTGAAGTCAAAGTCTACAAGAACCCACACACCGGTGAGACTATCGAGACCAAAGGTGGCAATCACCGGCAGCTGAAAGAGTGGAAAGCGCAGTGGGGCGGTGATGTCGTTGAAGGATGGAAGAACTAAGCAAGCCTAGCTCCTCAGCTGAAGACCGGCCGCAGAGGCCGGTTTTTTTGGGCCATAAAAAAACCCGCATATGTGCGGGTTTATATTTAAGAGCGCTTACCTTGAAGCCGCTGCTCTACAGCTTTTCTCATACGAATTTCGTAGTCAATCCGCTGCTCATACCGGGCTAGAGCCGTGGCATCGGGCTTGGTCTCGTTGTTGCGCCACCGGTAAATCGTCATTTTGGTCACCCCAAGTGTGGTGCCCATGTCTTCGTCGTCATTGGTACCGAGGCGTTTCATCCAATCGGTCAGAATGACGCTCATGTCTCGGTCGAAACGCTTAAGGCGTTCCCTGCGGTGCGGTTCTTCTGCCAGAAGTCCCCGAGCCTTTTCCATTACTTCATCCGGCACCGACGCTGTACGACCATAAATGTAGGAGGATAGGCGAGGGAGACCGATACCCAGGGCAAAGGCATAATCTTGATTGCGCAAGCCCAGGTCAGAGCCAATCTTGACCAATTCTTGCTGATCTGCCGAAAGCTCGGCACGGCTGCCGCCGCGAGGACGCTTGCTGCTAGCGTCAGCTGGTTTGGTTTGTGACGTAGTGTCCGTCTCGTGCTCTTCGTCCGAAGGCTTAGGTTGTACAAGGCGCACCATTGGATCTTGATCCATGGCATAAATGCCGGAACTGGCCACTGTTTGTTCTCCGTTGATCACTCGTTTAAGTGCTGCGGCCATTTTGATGGTGGCAGCTTCTGTATCGATATCTCGATCGTGGTCTACTTCTACCTGGTCGGCAAGACCGACCTGCTCCAGCTCTTCACCCTTTTCCTCCATGTCCTCGATGGAGCGATGATTGATCAGTAGCTTCTGGCGGTCCCGGAGGACTTCTCTACTTACGTTATGCGCTACTGCGTAGACAACGGCATACACAGCGTCTTGATCTTCGATTTTTGCCAGCATCGAGCCAAAGAAGACCTCAAGCGTCCTTTGCATGACCTCATCAAAATCTGTGAGTTCGCACTTGTTCTGCCGAAGCTTCACCCTGCAGATTTTGCGGACGCGCTCATCGCGGTCCATCTCGTAGGCCAAGCGGTTTACAAAGGTGCGCGATCGGTCCGTGTTCGAGATGTAAGTCCCGCACAGCTTTTCGAAGGTCGAGGGAGGGCCGGAAGGCTCGGAGGAGGGGAGATGCTCGATGTCGGTGCCTAGTGCAAGCCCTGAAGCAGTTTCTTGCTCCAGGGCATCAAACTTTTCTACTGCCATAAAGGGCTCGTTGATTTATCAATCCTACGCAGCCACGGTATCCACAGATCGATCCAGTTGAGGGAGAGCGACACTCCTGAATTGCGCCAGAGAACTGGAGACATCAAGGAGGACATTGATGCCGGCAGCCAAGATCTCAGTCTTGATCTCAGGGTAGGCACTCATCGCTTGCTCGATCCGCTCACCTACTATCCGCATCTGGTCCGCTCTGTTGAGGTCATCCACCCCAAACACTGTGCTGGGGTTCTGACCAGGCTCAACACCAAGGGCGTCCAGGCCGATCTCGATTGGGGAGTACTCGTGAATCATGAAGCATTACCTCTGGTAGCGGCCACATAGGGTCGCCTTTATTGATTATACGTACGTGACAGATAACGTCAATCAAATCCATAACGCGTATGTGGAAGATTGGCAGGTTTCAATCGTTGTACTGTGCATTACGCAGGCATGAGATTGGTGAGGCAGGAGGGGTCAGATACAGGTCAGCTGGATTGCCTGTTCGAAGCCGAACAGTGCCGCACGAACCTCTGTGACATCAGATGCAAAAGTTGACGCGATGACGACACCTGCAAGCAAAATTTCCGTCTTAGCTTCTGGGAAGTCTGTCATCGCTTTGCGCATGCACTTCGACGCGCACTTGTTGGAGCAGCTTTTATTGAATCTCGGGCAATGTGGCTTGCCATCTGTTGAAAGGCATCCGAGCGACGAAAGACCAATTTCCGTAGCTCCCTGGTATGTGTCAAAGCTGAAAGACATACAGTATCCCTATTCCCTATCTAGTCCGTTGATTGGCAGTCCGTTGATTGGCGCTGTTTGTCAAATTATAGGGACGTGATGTCGGAGGGGTCAACGAATCGGCGCCAGAAAAGTTCCGTAGCAAGCTAACTTTAATGCGTGCAAAATTTGGTATGCACGATTTTACGTCTGCAAAAATGCGGTTAAGGAATGGCGTATCGAAAGTGTAGTTTATTTGTGGAATAAAAAAACCAGCACCTTAAATAAGGCGCTGGTTTATGTGGTGCAGTTAGAGAAAGACATCGCCATCAGGAACAATGAGAATGTCGTCTGAGGTGTCTACCATGCTGGTTTCGCTCTCGAACAGGTCTCCGGTAGATCCAATTACAGGTACAGCCTTTACTTTGCTCGGTTGCGTGGTCCTTTTTGTCAGGATGGCACACTGAGCAACATTAGGCTGCTTTACTGTCGGGCGTGGGCTTATGCCGTTGCTTTGGGGGAGGCTCTTGAGGCTTGAGGCGCTGCTTCTTTTGGGGGGGTATGGAATGTCGCTCAGGTCATAGGGCTTAGGCGTATCCCGCTTGCGCTGAGGTTGCTCTGTATCTCTTTGTTCGTATGTTTTGCGAGGTCTAAATTCCGAGGGGTTTGACTGAGGCTGGAGTGCTGGCCAGTATGTAAAATCCCCTGTTTTCCACCAGGCAATTACCGGAAAACATATAAGGACTGTCAAACCAAACAGCGTTAGCTTGTTCGCCACATCTGTCATTGCCACTAACACAATGTAAATAAAGACTGTGACAAACCAGGTGGATACATGCCTATTGATACGTTTCATTCGCTCTCCTGGGTTTACCTTATGAAAGGTGATGCTGCACATGGCTGTGCAAACAGAAGGCAAAAAAAACCCCGTTTCCGGGGGCTGTGTGGCGTTAGAAGATGAAATCCCTCTTCAGGTCTTGAGTCGTTGGTTGAGATGCTGGCTGGCCAGAGTGTGCGGTTGGAGGAACAGTGTGTGGGTTCTTCACCGCCGGTAGCGCAGGGATACTCAGGGGGGCACCCAACTGATCCCGAACAATCACACTCTCTACAGAGGGGTTCCTGTAGGCATCAATTTGGCTTTCAGTCAGCGTTACACCGTGTGCCCTTAGCAAGGCACGCCAGTCGACCTTCCCTTTACGTGCGGAAAGCAGAACAGAAACACCATCACTTTGATGTCGTTTGCGGCCGGGGTGTCCGTCCAATTGTCGTTCAAGCCAATAGAGGAGGTGAGGTTGCCCTGGAGGCGAGCGGTATCGCCGGTGAAGTATGCCTTCCCGTCGACAATCTCGGTCTCGGCTTTGGCGCGAGCGGCAGTCGTTGGGTCGGTGAGTTCGACGGCAGGAACCGCCAGGGTGGGGTACATGACCTCAGTGCGCTTACCTTCGTGATACGCGACCACCTTAATGGCGCTACGACCCGCATCCAAACCGATTGCTACGCGACCTTTCATGGAATTAAACCTATATAAACCAGTGACTTAGAGGGGTTAATGATGCGCACTGCACAGTGTGCAGTACCTACAGATCAGTACGCAGTAGCTACTGCCCTGTATGCATTGAGGCGAGTCCAAGATACATAACACGTATTGACAATACTGGATAAGCACAAAGAAAATTCTCCAGAACGCGCCCCTCGGCGCGGCTATACACAACCCCCCGGCGAACGCTTAAACAATGGCTATACACAACCCCCCCTCCATCGACGATTTCGAAGAGCTGCGGCGCAAAGGCAAAGAGTCGGTCGACACCGCCGTCGACTACCTGATCCGCATCGATCAGCTCCTGGTGCGCATGGGCGAATTGCTCTACGTCATGCAGCCGTTTCAGACGGGGCGCATAGGGATCGATTTCAACCAGCACCGAGGTCAATCCAGGCCATTCGTGCGGGTGTACCGCAAGCTCAAGGCCGGCAAGGGAAAATGGATGTCCACGAACGTGAGTCATAAAGGGCTGACGAAGAGAGTGAAGCGTGCACGGGAGTTCGAGCCGAACCACAAGCTGGTACTGATCCTGTGCGAGAGGGTTTCCAAGCTCTTTGACCTTAGAGCGGAAATGCACGAACGAGTACGAAATATGAGTCATGGCGTAAAGCTAACGCTCAAAGCACGCGAGGATGATTTGTCTTCTCTTGAGACATTGGTGGGCAGCATGCTGGACCAGATCGAAACCAAGTTTGAAGGAGAGCTCGACGTGGACGAGTAAGCCTTAATCTGATTCACGAAGGCCTTGTCGATTAACGTCGGCAGGGCCTTTTTTGTGGCTGAGCGGAACCGGAAACATTGCGGTGTCAGGCCAAGTAGGAACCGGGCTATGGGCAAAGCGGACTAGAAGCAAACCGGTTTTATGCGCAGTGAGACCCGCGGCTATGGTTAAGCGGGCCAGAAGCCTACCGGTGGTTTGGCCAAGTAGAACCCGGGCTTGCTGGGCGCAGTGTGATCTGGTTGCGGAGACTTGCATTCGCATTCGGTGGTGGGCCGAATTCTACCTGGGCCGGGCGGTGTTGGATCCGAGCCGCCTCGCGCCCATCCCCTTAATCTAATTTTATTTCCTTCATTCATTTTCTCTTATTCCGGTCGCACCATAGATCTCGTTCTGGCTCCGGCACTTGTGTCAGAGCCTCTTTTGCAGCTGCCCGTTGTGCCACGCCCCATTGTGCAAGTTTGGTTTGGGTGTCCGTCCGTGCTGCTGTCTGTTGTTTGCCTGCCAGTTCTGTCTGTGCCGCTTGTGACTCTGCGCCGACCGGCTCCTTCTGCCTGCGAGGCGTTGAGCTCATTCTGCCGCTGTAGATTCTCTTTTCTCTCTTCTCTTCTTCATCTCCATTATTCCACTGCGACTTCTACGTCTTCTCATGCTCGTGCGAATCTGTGAGGTGCCGCCCTGTTGTTCTCGCGCCAGTTCTATTTGGTGAATTGTGCCATCGCTAGTTTGGGTTCTTCTTGTTGCGCTGTCGCATTGGCATTTCATTATTCCGATGTCTGTGCTGCCGGTGCGTGCTTGACGCTTTTGCTTCCTTCGACAGCATAACCATTTGTGCCTCTCTGTCTCAGCAGGCCGGCCCTGCCGGGAGACCTTGCGGTTGCGCCTAGCAATACAGTCCACCAGCTGTCGGTGGCGACCCCAAGAAGGATCTGACGGGGGAGGAGAGCGACGGGCTGAGAAGGATGCGACGGGGGCTGCGGCCGCCGTGCAGAAGCTCGGTGCTGATCCTGCAGCTGGCCTCTGATGATCGCTAGCAGTCGGTGGTGGGTACCGTGGGATCTGTGCGGCGGTTCGCGACCATTGGCTTGCCCGGTGCTGCTGTTTGACCAGGTTGGCAGAGTGCGATGGGTGGCGCCCGGTGGCGGGTGGTGTTGGATCTGAGCAGGCTGTGTGTGATCCGGCTCGCGGCGTGTGACGCTTGGCTGGCGGTGGTGGCGATACAGGACCTGTCTGGCGATGCTGGGCCTGGCTGCTCATCTGGTGCGGTGTGTGACCCGGTCAGGTCCGTCTCAGCTCGGGTTGCTTGGAGCTGCTTTTCTCTGATCTGTCTCTCGCTGGGGAGGGAGCTTCATTCCCTTCATGTCTCTCAGCTCCCTACATGCCAGCACTCTGCCTGCAGGCTTCCTTCCCATCCCTGGTCGGAGTGTGGGTGCCCCCGGGGCCGGCTTTTATGGGCTGGTATGGGTATAAATGGTTATGCACCTGAGCCACGCTTTTCCTGCCCCTGGTCATAAATGGTTGTGCTCGCACCCGGAGCTTTGCCTTGCCAGTATCCATAAATGCTTATGCCCGCATTCGTAACGCGGAACTATAATTTGTCTTGCATCCATGCAAATCTATAGGTATCGTTGAGCCATAAATGGTTGTGCTTAGGAGCCGCCGCAATGAGCAAGTACGGTGTGATGAAACAGGTTGGAAAGGGCGTTGGAGCGATTGCTCTGGCTGTAGCGGCTTGTCTGTTTGCTGCATACGCCCGCCGCGCTTTTGGTGGCTGGGTGTTCGCGGGCTCATTGCTCCTGGTGGTCGCAGCCAGCATCCCAATGGTCGTGTTCTTCAACCTGTTTGCAGATCCAAACGCGAAGCGCAGCAAGAAGGTTCCGCTGATGGATCAGGAAGAGAGCCACGACATGTTCAAAGACAGCTTCAACTACTTCTCCAGAAACAAAGACGACTGATCAACCACTCGCACCTCAAGGAGGCCGGCAATGGCCGCGAAAGCTTTCACCCCAAACACAGACCAGGCTGTGGCCCTGGGCAGCACTGCCAAGCGATTGCTAATCCGCGCCAAGGCGGGGGGCGGCAAGACCTCGCTGCTCATCGCGCACGCCCTGCGTTTCCCTGACCAGCGCCTGCTGTATGTCACCTTTGGCAAGGCCAACAAGGAGGACGCAGCTGCTCGCTTCCCTTCCAACGTCACCACCAGGACCAGTCATGGGCTTGCTTGGGAAGTTGGTGGCCAGTTCAAGAAGACTGGCAAGCAGGATGATCTCCATCCGTCCCAACTGGCCAAGCAGTACAAGATCCCCATGGCCTTTGCTCGCCACCTGTACGTCACTCTGCACAACTTCATGGTCTCGGCAGATCGGGAGATCCTGGCTGCGCACGTGCCTACAAAGATCGTTGGCGATGACCGTCAGAAGGCTGCGGAATGGGCGAAGCATGTTTGGGCGGATCTGCAGCGCTTGCGTCAGTGGTCTCGTGGGTGCGGCGAAAGCCAAGCCGAGCGAGCAGAGTTTCTGGAATCCACCCCCCTGCGTATGCCGCACGACGGCTACCTGAAACTGTGGAGCTTGGGTGACCCGGACCTGAGCCACCGCTACGACCAGATCCTGCTGGACGAGTACCAGGACACCAATCCTGTCTTTGCAGCGGTGATCCTGCGCCAGAGCTGCCCACTGCGCTTGGCCGGTGATGACTTCCAAGCCATCTTCGGCTTCCGAGGTGCTTACAACACCTTCGAGCCGTCGCAGTTCGATCAAGTCGTAACGCTGAGCGAGAGCCACCGTTATGGCGCCGGCATTGCCGAGCTCGCCACCATGCTGTTGCGTCAGTTCGCCGGCGAGCAGGACCCAGTGCGCAGTTCGCGCCATGAGCTGACTACCCGATTCGCCGTCGACCGCACCAAGCCTTACGCGATCATCGGGCGCACCAATGCGAAGCTGTTCGCCAGTGCGGTCCAGTTGCTGGAAGGCCAGCGTCTTCACTTCGTGGGTGGCGTCAACGAGTACCCGTTCGACAAGCTGGTTGAAGTGCACCACCTGCGCGCCAACACGGGTGTCCGTCTACGCGATCCTTTGCTCAGTGCGTTCCGCTCGCTCCAGGATCTGGAAGCTTATGCCAACGACACCGATGACAAAGAGATCCACGCCCTCATCAGTGTTGCCAAGCAGTACGGCGATCAAATCCCTAGCCTGGTACAGCGCATCAAGGATGCCTGCGTCAGCGACATCAAGGATACGACCGTCACTCTGTGCACTGCCCACCGTTCGAAAGGGTTGGAGTTCCCGCAGGTCGTACTGCTGAGCGACTTCCTCAACCTGATCACCGATGCCGGCCTGCCGCTGGTGCTGGATACCCCTGAGTTACGCCAAGAACTCCACCTGCTGTACGTGGCACTGACCCGTGCGATGGAATCCATTGAGGTGAATGAGCAGATCCAGGCAGTGCTGCGTTACTGCGAGGCCGCTGGGGTTGTGGGTGAAGCGGTACGACCTGTGGCGAAGCACACCGAACAAGCAGGGGGGCTCGTGCTGGTTGTGAGCCCTGAACAAGAGGCCGATTCCTTCGCTGCTACCACCGGCGCGGGGGCGCACTCCAAAGTGGTCGAGCTTGTCGGCGCCGATGCCGCTCTGTTGTTCGAAGGCGATGTGGTTGAGTCGCGCATCGAGCTGGCCATCCTGCGGCATGCCGCACTGACCGCGGTGGCGATCGCTGGCGTTGTCGGTGTCTCCGTATCCGAGGCGGCCGACACCGTGGCTTCGATGGTTCGCCAGGGCCGCCTGCATGGCGGCTTGTTCATCGGTTGCCCAGATATCACCTGGCGCCTGGTCAGTGACCTTCACCTGGATGTGGCCTGATGGACTACCTACTGATCAGTGCTGGGGGCTGGCATGGCTGACGATTTCATCCGGATCTTCTACCGCCGTGAAGCGGGAGGCGTGTCCAGGAAGTCATCCGTATCCATTGACCCGCTGATGTTCGAGATCTTCGTCAAGATCAAGGGGAGCATCGGCGAGGCCCGGGACGTTCTGAGGGAATGGGCAAAGGCTGCGGATGCCGAGCGTACCGATGCGAACAACCGCATGGGGAACTCTCGCATTGTGCAGCAGCGGATGTCTCAGGAAATTCTGGACATGGTCAATGAGGGCATGGCAGCCCGGGCGGTGAAAGAGGCGGCGGCCGCGGGCGAGGTGAAAGGCCGGGGTTCTCGACGGGGCAAGCGGGCGGTGGGTGTCGAACCCTCTCATCAGCTGCCGGCGGTCACCGGGCACCTCTCGGAGGATCACATCTAGCGGCGTTGCTGGCGCTCATGATCGCGCCAGGCGGGCATGCTTCGAATAGTTCGTTTGTGGGATTGGTCAAGTCGGCGCGCATGATTGCAGGACGGTGACTTGCTTTGGCTACGGGAGGTTTGTAGAGAGGTGTTGCACGACACGAGCGTGTCGCTAGGAGGAGATGACTCACCCTAACGTTTCCACACCCAACGAGCAATACCCTGGGCAGGCTTGTTGAAGAAACAGGGCGGCGGTGCACCTCCCGATCTGGATTGAAATCACATTAACTTGACCAATATCACCGGCGGACTATCCGTCTTTTTTTAACTACTATGCGTATTGGTACGCGTTAAGAATCTGAATAGGGGTATGTATGTCACTTGTGGATGCCTCGCGCATGAATGGCCCGATCCTGCTGATCTGCACCTTTGCATTTGCGTTTTTCGTCGTCGCGGTCTTGAAGCGGCGCAAAGGCTATTCAACCAAGCACTACCAGTGCATCCCCCTGCTCACCGAGCGCGAGCAGGACTTCTTCTGGCGACTCAGGGAGGCAGTTGGCAACGACCTGGTCATCGCTCCCCAGGTGGTGTTCGGTGCCTTCATCAAGGTGAAGGCCACCGCCATGACCGACAAGAACCATGCAAGGCATATGGTCGCCCACAACCGCTGCGACTTCCTGCTCTGCGACAAGAAGCTCAAGCCGGTGGCGCTGGTCGAGGTCGACGACTCCACGCACAACAGCTCGAAGGCCAAAGCAAAGGACCGGCGCCGCGACGAGTTGATGAAAGCAGTAGGGGTTTCCGTGCACCGGTACCGCGGAATGCCGTCGGCCCGAGAGATCCGCAGGGACCTGAAGCTGTAGAGCTCAGGACCTTTCCAACCCGGAATTCGAACACAGTAGGTGAGCAATATGAGTGACTTCGATTCATCCAGCGAATACTTCGCTCGCGCCGGTGCTACGGCCGGCGAGGGGAAGCTGACTTTCAGGGGGCTGTTCGTTGCCTTGCTAGGGCTGTACGGCATTTTTGCGGCAGTCAGCATCTTCGCCCTGTACTTCAAGGTACCGGTCAGTGGTGAGGATTTACAGCATGCATCCTGGATGGTAACTGCCCCCTCGATTCTCCCCATTATCTACGGGGTGTTGTTGGTGCTGAGCATCATGCTCGCGCTGCAACTAATCAGCCCTATGACTATCAGCGTTGCCGTACTCATGGCCAGTTTTACTGGGGGCATTTCTCCGAGCGCCTCTTTACGCAGCGCTGTTCTGGCAGGGGAGGCCAAAATCGGCTGTTACGAGTACACCTCTCGCGCATGTACCGAGATGTTGGGGCTGCCCAGTCGAGCAGCCAACCCAGATCAGTCGGCCCAGCCGAGTGTCCACCAATTCATCCCTGTCCAAGCGATGGCCTTCCTTCGGGCGCCATTCGATGTTTTCAAAGCGGATCAACTCAACCAGATGCTCGATACGCAGCGCCTGGAACTGAAAGAAGAGATCCGCAAGGGTTTGGTAATCCAGACCGACACCCTCCCCACACCCCCAACTACGAACCAAGCAGGTGAGCATCATGAGTGACCACGATTCTTCCAATGACTACTTCGATCACACGCCGGGTAAGGCAGGCGAGGGATCACTGATCTTCGCGAGCGTCTTCCTGGCAGCGTTGGTGTTGTACGTCGTGTTTGCTGCCATCAGCACCGCCGTCCTGAACTTCAAGGTTCCTGTGAGCCCCGATGATCTGAAACATGCCTCTTGGTTAGTAAATCCCCCAGCCATTTCGTTCATTGCGTCCGGTGTCAGCTTGTTCGCATTCCTGGTAGGGGCATTTCGCGCATTTGCGGGCAGTGCCTTCGGCCTGGTACTGATCATGGCTGGGGTTGTGAGTGGTACCACCATCTTCCCGAGCGTCTCTTTCCGGAGCGCTGTTTTGGCAGGTGAGGCGAAGGTGGGGTGTTACGACTACACCAGCCGGGCCTGTACCGAGATGCTGGGGCTGCCAGACAGCGCGAGCTCCGGTCAGTCGAGCAAGGTCGTGCGCCAGTCCTCGGCGCCGATCGAGGTGCTGGCCTTCGTACGAGCTCCCTTCGATGTGTTCAAAGCGGATCAGCTCAATCAGATGCTCGATGCGCAACGTCTTGAGATGAAGAAGCAACTAGACGCCTACGCCGAGTAGTACCGATAGGTTGGCCGGCTCCGGCCAACAAGGACCAGCCACGGGCCTCACCGAACAGGGGGGCTCTGATAGCACTTACAGGATGCGCTTAGCATCAGGCATGAAGACGAGACATGTAAACGCTCAGCTGCATCCAAGCTCTGGCCTAAAACCGGGGCCGAGAACGCAGAAGAAGAACCGATTATAGCGCTCGCGAAACACGGGCAAGTGGAGAGAGGCATTGGAATGGCAGTAATAGATTTCTTCGTTGACCGCGTTTGGGCTATTGCCGCATTCGCCGTCGCCCTCGGTCTGATGCTTGACCTCATCCTTTTTCATAAGAAGCTAAATGCAACCTTACTTCTCCCGATGGCAGTGGGGGTTATGTGGCTCTGGGGGGACTCGGCTCAGATGGTGCAAAAATGGAAGAACGAGGCCACTATTGGAACCTATGTGGAAGCCACGAGGTAAGGGGAAGCTACCTGCCCCGCCAGCCCGCCGAGAGCGGGCTTCGGCAGTACCAGAGGGCGCGTTTTGCGGCTCAATTCATGGAGATAGGCAATGGGTATTTTAGGTGGCAAGGTCGCGTCCGTGCTCGTTTCGACTGAAGGGGACCGTTCAGTCGGCCTCGATGGCGAAGGTGCAGAAATCCATGCGGCGGGCGATTTCTTAATCGACCTCGATGCCCTGGCACCTGAAAATCGCCAGGCAGTGCTTGAAGCGTTCCGGCAGAAGATCATCGAAGCCTTCGCGCTGGTTTGGGATGAACCAGCCAAGGCCATTTTCGACATTGAGCTGGCCGACGATGCTCAAGTCCCACCGCAGCACGTTGATTTTCGATTCCAAGACGGGCGCACCGAAAGTGTTGATGTGTCGAAGGCCGGGCATGTGCTCGAACTAGGCGGCTTTGCCCCAAAGGTCTAAAAATTCGTACCAGGTACACCCAAGCCCCGGCATCATTGATGCCTCACATAGCTCGCAAAGCCCGCCTTGGCGGGCTTCGTTGTTGGAGGCCGGCTGTGAAGCAGGAGGCTACGGGTTTCTACGGGAATCGGACCGCTGGACTTGCTGTTCGCACCTACCAATGCGGTCCAAGAGATCTCTCTTGGGTTTGCAGTCTTGGTACCCTACTACAACGATCTGTCTGACCACCGCGAGCTCTGCCAGGGCATCTGCAGCTCCTTTGATGGCGGTAGGGGCAGGTGAGTAGTAGTCCTGTCGCATCTGCTTGTCGGGAAGGTCTGCATCCTTGTACTCCTCCTCAAACCATTTGTTCAGGGTCAGGCGGATACGGGTTAGTCCAGACTCTAAGCCCAAGCCCGTTGATAACGTGAGTCTCTCCAGGATAGGGCCAATCTGTAAGTGCTTATCTAGGTCCATGCGACGAGCAGGTCGCCAACGTGAGCGATAACCTGGCTCACCGGGGCCACATGGCACAGCTCCGGCCCGCTCTACACCTTCAGGGGCTGGCATCATCCTTGGTAGCTTCCGCTTTCCGCTGAGAGTTCTAGCCGGGCTGATGAATGAGCTTTCGTATGGCTGGGTCTCGTGTGTCCATTCCTCAACCTTTAACCTGGTCTCCAAGGCTTTGAGCTTCTTGGCCAAGCGTGAGATCAGAGTTTTCGATACCGAATGTAGGCGTGGTGTGTTGCTGGCGGAATAGACGCCCCTCCAACGTACACCTACCGTATGAAACCCGTGCTCTTCTGCCCAGTCGATTTCATCTTGGAGCAAGTGCGGGTACGGCTCATCCAGAATGACAATGCACTTTGACTCATCGTCGTACCAGTGAGAGCGGTGGTCTGCATACTCGGAGAGAACCAGGCTTGGTCCTGCCATCTCGTTAGCAGAAGGGGCTCGTAGCCCTGTCACAGCCATGAAATTAAGTGCGCGTGCGGCCCGTTGTGCCATCTTCAGGCCCTCGTACCAGTCCACTGAATCCATTCTACGTTCGAGATGGTCGTCCGCCTCCAACCGAAAACTGGACAAGTAGGTTGTCCTTTCAATTGACCGTCGGGGCAGGAGTTCCCTCAACGGGGAGGGCAGCCGGAATGAAAGGGTGGTCCGCCCTGATCGCAGGACTGGGCCATCCTGAAAGGGCTCTGGACTTTTGCCGTGCTCTTTCCAGTAGAAAGTGACAAAAGCTTGGTGTAGCTGGGCGGGTCTGCCTAGAACTGACTGGGCATGTCGCAGGTTGTGAAATCCAGCTTTATGCGCCGCTTCATCAAGAGCAGCATGATGCGGGATGCTCTCCTTTTACTTGATGAGTTTGGCTACGCGCTTGATACCCGCAAGGGTGGTAGGTCGAGTGTTTTCGGTGGCCACGAGTTCTCTCCGGCCCTACTTGTTGCAGCGTCACCCGTCCACCGCTATGCACCAGGGCCAAAGTCATGGTCCGAAGTTTGATTAGTTGGCAGTGCTGCTCGTGCAGCTTCGCGAGGACGGGTAGCGGGCGTCTGCTGGGCGCCACAGCAGATTCTAAGCTGCGTATTGAGTCTTTGACTAGACCAAACACATGAACGGATCAGATGGGCTAGTGAGTCACTTGCAGATCGTCACCGCGATCCGCCCCTCCACACGCGGATCTGACAATCTCTGATGAGATTGATTTGCATCTGTTAGCATATAGGTACGTGTGAAGAATCATTTTTGCCGTTATGATTCATTTTCAGGCGGCGGCCCTCGGTATCCCGGGGCAGCATGTAGCGATCCTCAGCGGATCCAGGGGAGGGGGCATGGCCAAACAAGATGAGATGACGAATCGATCCATCGCGATCCTGATCAACCTGTCGGCCGGCTTGGACGAAGCCGGGATTGAGTGCGGTGATGAGCGTGTACCGATCACTGCAAACTTACGCCTGGCCGCAGCTGCGGGAGCCGCAGCGTTGTCGCAGCGAGCCAAGCGGTCGACGCCATTCTCGAACCAGACGAATAGTCCACATGTGAAGTTGGTCAAGACCGCTGCTAACTGGCTCGACCAGCTGAAGGTGGTCAAAGGGTTTCATGGCGATGTCTCGGCTGCAGAGTTTCTCGGTGTCAGCCAGACCCAGTTCTCCCGCTGGCGCACCGGCAAGGATCTCTTGGACAACTATCACGCGTGGCAGATCGCTGCAGCGCTGAACGTGAACCCCATGGTGGTGATCGGCAGCGTTGGCTTCCACCACTCACGGGACACCGATCGCACCAGGTGGTTGGCCATGCTGTCGACGGTACTTGATTCAGAACTTCCTGCCGCTCCAGTGCAGCTGGCGCAGGCGCCAGCACGGGAAGCCGAGCCTGTGCAGCAGCCGGCAAAAGCAAGCCGCACTGCCAGTGGGAGCACCGAGTCGACGGCCCAGGGCAGCAAGTGGACCGATGACGAAGACCAGCGGCTCATTGCGGGATACCGGAATGGCGAAGCGATCGACACGCTTGCCACCGCACACAAGCGCACCCCGAAGGCCATCTTGCTGCGGCTCAGCAAGATGCACCGGTTGATACCGGCCGAGCAGCTCGCGAGCTTGTGTGAGCTCTACGGCGTGAACTTGAGCAGCTCTGGGAACGGGCGCAAGACCGAACAGAATAAGAGCTCCCCGCGGCCAAGAAGGGGGAAGGCCAAGGCGCATGCTCCCACTGTCTTCCTTTGAACGATCGGGCGGCTGAAGGATCAGCTGCTGGCGCTAGGAGAACAAATGTACTCTAGTCGTGCACGTGGCAGTTTGGCGGGCCCTTCTGCTACTGACTTGACCAAATGTGCCATACGAACCACCAGAAACTAACGATGGCACATTTCGAATGTGCGCCAGCCCAGCGTTTCCGCGGGAGGGATACGGGGCTGGCAACTGACACTAGCGATGGCACATTTCGGCGTCATCGGGACAACGGCTTACTGAGGTGGACTATGAGCAATACCCCACTCGCAGAAGCGCCTACCCGGCGCACACTGCTGCAGCGGCTATTCGGGGCCGGCCTGGGGCAGAACTTGATCTCGGTCTGGGTGACCGAGGTCGGTAACTACGCCTTTGGCCAGGTGGTAACCGAGACGAAGGTGAAGCTCGGGCGGTACACGCTGCTGCAGTGGAAAACGTACAGAACGCCTGAGCTCGACCGGGAGGAATAGGGAACTGCAGAGGCCCAACGGCCAAGGATCGGAGCTCGCGATAGGTGCCGACCCCTTCTTGTTCAGTGTGCACTGTGGCGCCAGGTTTCGTTATCGGCTGGTGTTGCCCATTTCGAGTTGACCAGAGAATGCGATGGGGCTGTCGACATCGCACCGATACAAGGCTGCTTTTGGCAGATATTTGCCAATGGAGATCATGGCATGCGCACACCCAACGAACAGGCGGCACCCAAACTGATGGCCAGCTCAATAGAGCTGATCAGCGATCGAGATGAGAAGTTCTCTGCTGTCGTAACCATCATGGGCAGTTACGGCAACGAGTCTTTCCGGAAGGCCTTCAAAGCACAGTACCCCGAGGACTGGGCAACGATCGAGCGAAGCTACGACTTGCCCGGTCTCAATTATGGGGAGGTAGGCCGGTGTATCGATGGTAAATGGACCTTGATTGCGATCGAGCCTTCACCAGCGGCTCTGCTGGACGCGCAATACTGCGACTATCTTAGGAACCCGCCCTTTTAGCCTGCGCTTCGTTGCACCGCGCTGAGCTCACGAACGCTACACCCAATCCGGCCATTACTGGCCGGATTTTTTTTGGCCTCCAGGGGAGAGCATAACCCACGGAGATCGTTTTGGACGAAGATAAAAGTTGCCATATAGTTTAATAAATATTGATAAAGGTTGCCCTATAGTTTAATTTTTTGGTCCGGTCCGTAGGTAAACCAGGGGAGCCAGTCTACCTGGCGGGCGCCACTCAACTCTCGTAGGACATTGCATGCTGATCAAAAAAATCCTCACCCATTTCCACTTCTGCTGCGGCTTGGGGGGGGGCGCCAAGGGCTTCAACCGGGCAAAGCCCATCGTCGGTAACGTGCAAGCTGAATGGGAGTGCTTGGGAGGCGTTGACGTTGACCCGGCCGGCCTCGCCGATTTCAAGCGATTGTCCGGTGTTGAAGGCACGCTGTTGGATCTCTTCACACGTGATCAGTAGATCCGCTTCCACGGAAAGGAGCCGCCAGCCGGATGGCGGGAGGCACTCCCAGAGGACATCCGCCGTGCGGCCCAGAACCGCCGGCCCGACACCGTTTTCATCAGCCCCCCATGCAAGGGCGCCAGCGGGTTGTTGTCGGAGAAGATGAGCCTGACCCCGAAGTACCAGGCCTTGAACGAGCTGACTCTGCGCTGTATCTGGCTGATGGCGGAGGCGTGGCGGGATGACCCTGTACCAATGCTGGTATTCGAGAATGTCCCACGCCTGGCCAATCGTGGCCGCCATCTGCTGGACCAGATCGGCGCTCTGCTAAGCCACTATGGATATGCCGTCGCCGAAACCACCCATGACTGTGGGGTCATCGGCGGATTGGCTCAAAGCCGCAAGCGATTCCTGCTGGTGGCTCGCCACGTCGAGAAGGTGCCGTCGTTCCTGTATGAGCCAGAGAAGAAGAGCCTTCGTGCTGTAGGTGACATCCTCGGTCGCATGCCTCTGGCCGGCGATATCGAGCAGGCTGGCCCTATGCACCGGGTGCCGGCTCTGCAATGGAAAACTTGGGTCCGCCTGGCCTTGGTCGAAGCCGGAAAAGACTGGCGCAGCCTGAATGATCTCGCGATCCAGGATGGTTACCTGCGCGACTTGATCATTGTTCCAGGGTACCGATCGGGATACATGGGAGTACATGGCTGGAATGACAGCATGGGCACGGTGGCTGGCCGATCGAACCCAACAAACGGAGCGTTCTCGGTTGCAGATCCGCGAGCCAAAGCTGGCGCCCTGCAGTACCAGCAGTATGGTGTTCGCCGATGGCAGGACACCAGCGGTGCCGTCATTGGAGTTAAAAGCCCAGGACAAGGCACATTCAGCGTCGCCGATCCCCGACCGGCCATGAAACGCACAAAGGGCGACGCTTACCTGACTGGCGGGCATTACGGCGTGGTGCCGTGGCAGGGCTCAGCGGGAGCCGTCTCTGCAAGCGCCAAGCATGACAACGGCCGTTGGAGCGTAGCCGATCCCCGGCTCCCAGAGGCCAACGACAGGCTCACTTGCATTATCGAGTCGCTCGACGGGACCTGGCACCGCCCCTTCACGACTCTGGAACTGGCAGCGCTGCAAAGCCTTGTCGAGCCCGAGGAGCAGTTGGAGTTGGACGGTTTGAGCGATCAGGCCTGGCGCGAGCGGATTGGCAACGCCGTTCCGCCGGCGGCGGCGGAGGCGATTGGGCATGTCATGGGCACGACATTGCTGCTGGCAGCCCAAGGGGAAACCTTCATGCTCAGCAGCATGCCCGTCTGGGTACGGCCCGTCGCGGTAGGCCTGAGCGTGTCGCAGCTGGCGACAGAATGAGGCTGATCGACCTAGGCCTACGGCTTGGGCGCCAGCTCAGCCGGTGCCCCATGCTGAAGACCCTTTAGAGACCGCCGATACAGAGCTGCCGCTGATCGGCGAAACCGATGCCGGGTGCGCCTGGCATCATCACCACGACGTGACGATCACGTCATCACGATGAGAAGCATACGAATGGATGACAGAAACAACGGCCTTTTGATTGAAGGCCTGGTGCAGGGCTCCTACGACCGCATGTTCGGCCCCGGTAAGGTGGAGGCTCGCCACCACCCGCTCACCAGCTGGGCCCAGGCAACCGTCTCTGGCAGTGAAAGCAACTTCCAGGACACCCACCGCGATCTGCTGCGGACCTTCGAAGCTGTGCAGAGCACGCTCTACAAGGAGGGTGGCAACGACGAGCTGCTTACCGACCTGTCCGCAGTCGAGAACCGCCTGACGGGCGCTACGACCGTCGATGAGCTGGGTACCGCGATCATCGAGTCAAGGCCTGTGCTTGACCGTGTGTTTGGCCGGTAAGGCAGCCGTTTGAGGCCCTGGACTGCGTTCAGGGCTTTTCACTGTGAAATGTTGAGCTTTTCTCACGGACTGATGTGAAACCGGCGATTTGAGCAAGGCTTCGCGTGGAAGAAAAAGGTTGCCATATAGTTTAATCTTTATTGCTATTTGTTGACCTATAGTTTAACTTTTTGGCTCAGTCACTCATCAGGGCACGCCATGAGCCGCTTCAAATTTCTCGGGATCAACGACGACAAATCGCACTGCGAATGTTGCGGCAAGCAAGGCCTCAAGCGTGTGGTTTGGATCGAGGACTGCGAAACCAACGAGATACGTCACTTCGGCACAACCTGCGCCATGGCGCCAGCGAAGGGCTTCACGCTCGACCTGGAGATTAAGGCGGAGATACGCCGGCTAGATCAGGTGCAGAAGTCTCGCGTTGCCCGGGCTTACCAAACGTACCGGCAGAAGGGTGGGCGTTGCGTGGCCAATCCGGACAAGCCCGGTTACTTCATGTACGCGGACCCACAACTTTGGAACGACTGCCTGGCGGCGGCGTAGGAGGACGAATCATGACCAACACTGAGCGCCTGATTGAAGAGTTCAAGCACTGCAAGGCACATGGGGTCACTCTGCGCTTTGCAACTGGCCGCAACACCGGCAACGGCCCTTCGGTTGTCGAGGCGCTGCGCCGCCGCGGCTATACCGTGAACCGGCTGCGCAGCTCGTACTACGAAGTGCCACGCGGCCCAGCCTAATCACATCGACCCGGTTCGCCGGTCCGGTACCCGCGATAAGACAGTTTCATCACTGACCCGCTGGCGCAGTTGCTGCCAGATGTCGAACGCCTGCAGGAGGCACAGCATGAGCATCACTAAGATTACCGAATGCCGCGAGTGCGGAAGCAAGGCCCTGAGCTGGCAGACATACAACCAGAACATCAGTGATGCGCAGCACGGGCGACTGCGCACCAGCGACATTCGCTGCCAGCTGGTTCTGGGCTGTGATAATTGTTCGGAAACCTTGGCAGTAATGAGCGCCGACCACGTAGCGGCATGGCTCACCGAGCAAGGGGCGTCGCAGTCCGCTCAGAGCCAGCCTGGTGATGACACTCAAACGGCGGCCTGTGCTGGCGATGTTGAAGAGGCGCTGCTGTGGCTTGACGACTTTGTGGCGCGGTGCAATGGCGATGACCGCGGGTCCTGCTCCGCCGTCGAGACTCTGCGTACTGCCCTATCTGGCAACTCTCAGGCCCAGAAGGTCAGCGCCGTCGCCCTGCGTGAGGCGATGGAAAACCTCGCTGTGAAGGCCTCTGCTGCTGACATTCCCCCGGTAATCCTGCCAGCGTCTGTACGCCAGGTGCCACTGGTAATACTGGGCGGCGTTTGTGTGCGGGTGTCCTACGTGGGTCTCAAGTGGTACCACGACCAGCTGATCGAAGATCGCTGGGTGCCGCTGGCGGTGGACGAGTTCGATGCGCTTCTGGTCGAGGCGCTCGCGAAGGCATGAGCTGCACTTGCCCGCCTCAGTACGGCCCGCGCCGGCCTTGTCCGGTACATCCACCCAGGGCCTGACCGGCTCACACCACGATCGAGGACATCCTCATGGCTGTCGCCAAGCGCAAGCCTCGCAACAAACCGACTCAGCTGCAGGTCGGTATTCTCCTCGCCGCCGCGGACCTGTCGCGCTACATCTATGACAGAGGTGATGCAGCTGATCTGCTGCGGCGGCAGGGCCTAGCCGACGCAAATTGCTCGGCCCTGGACGAAATGGACAAGGAGCAGCTGCGGATCTTGCGCGATGACTATGGACTTAGCAGCCTACGGGGGCTGGATTGATCATCCACCTTGTTCTGTAGCAGGCCAGGTCCGCATCACGAACGATCAAACTGCGGTGCACATCTAGATCTCCCTGAACCACGCATCCCCAGCCATCGAGCTGGGTCGATGCCGTGTAAGCGCCGCGGGGTTCGCGTGCGCAGCAGGGGGAAGCAAGATCATGCCATTGACCTGGAGCGTTGCCTTTCATTCTGGAATGTCCAGTTCTCAGGACCTGCGAGCTGCGGTTGATGAGGGTGTCCCGGTAGGGGTAGTTGCAACGTTGCTGGATAGCCTGAAAATCTTTGGCACGCTTCCCCGGCACCTGAATGCAGGAGGTGCCGTGTTCATCGACTCCGGAGCCTTTTCAGCCTTCCAGAAGGGCGAGCTCGTGAGCTGGGGGAAAGTGTTTTTCACGTACGAATGCGTGCTGGCGCGGACAGACTTCCCGGGGTCTCTTAGCATCGTGGCGCCGGACATCATTGGTGACCAATCGGCAACCCTCGACTTGTGGGCTGTGCATGCAGAGCGAGTGCGCACGTGGATCACGGCCGGCGCTCGTGTGATTATTCCCTTGCAGTGTGGGGAGCTCTCCGCGGGTGTGATGCTGGCGCATGCCAAGCGTATCTTTCAAACAGATCAGTTCTGCGCGGGGATTCCATCCAATCTAGCGGCCATGAGTGCTGAGGATTGTGCAACCCTGCACCATCACGACTTTCACCTGCTGGGACGAGTGGTGATCAACGCCGAATTAGGCGATAAACTGCGCGCCCTGTTGGCCAACAATCCCGATGCCATTTACACGGCAGATGCCAACTGGCTGCGATCCCGCATCAGGCAAATCAGCCTGGCTGCAAAGGACTTGCGGCAAGCGCCACCGGACAACCCGTTTGAGTCCTCGCGAACTCGTGCAGTACGGGCGGTCCTGCGCCAAGATGCATATCACCAGAAGCAGGGCGGGCCTTCGGGCGCCCGTCACTCGGAAATGATTTATGGCACATAACACTGGAACTGCTCAGTGCTCGTACTGTGGGGCTGAGTATCGACTGGTCTCCGATTTCAAGCGCGACATGCAGAGGCTCTGCAAGGCCTGGCTCAGCCGCCACGAGCGTGCGTGTGCATGCAGAACGCCGGATCAGCGCCGGTCCTGGGCACAGAAGTATGTGGGAAAGGATTTCGCTGAGAGCAGCTTGACTGTCGACCTGGAGCATCCCGGGTTCAAAGACATCCAGCCCAGCCATGCAGGTAATGGGGCGCTCCAGCTGCCCTGAGGCCATCCGCCGGCCTGCACCGACAGGTACTCGGCTAGCGCAGGCCGGGCAAATTCGTTCTCCCTTCCATTGAAGGTGCGAGTTGGCAACCGGTCTGGCACAGTGCTGATGGGCGAAAGCTCATTCTGCCACTGGTGAAAGCAGCGCTCGAATCAGTTATCACCGCCATTGTTCCAGTGAATCCATGAGCCATCTCCAAAGGAGCTGTGAAGTGAAGCCCGTCGATCTTATGAGCAAGGCTTGGGTAGACACCTACGAAGAGATTGCTGCTAAAGCCCAGCAAGTCAGGGCCTTGCTGGTGCAGCGCAACATCAGGCTTCGGTCCGGGAGCGCGCTTTGTCAGTTGCTCAGTCAGGCCGACAAGCTGAGCCGGGCATGGGCTGACCAGGTGAAGCCGGATGACCGGGTGGTGTGGGAAGCGGCGTACGTGAATCGTCTCGCTGATGCAGTCACCAATTTGCCAGATGAACCAGGGATTCAAGAGGCGCTCAAGCGCATGGCCGGCGGAGTAATGCAGCCTCACGATCGGAGCAACTCTCACCAAGGGAAAGACGCTCTGTGGGAGCTGGTGCTGCTTTCCGACTTGAAGAACCGTGGGCTTACGGCCAAAGCTGCAGAGCCAGATATCCTGGTTGACTTCGGCATGGGCGATTACCCGATCGCATGCAAGAAGATCTGGTCAACGCTCGGGGTTGAGAAGCGTGTCAGCCATGCTGCTAGGCAGCTGGCACCGTTCAACAATGGCGGAATCATTGCCCTCAATTTGGACGATTTGGTCCCTGTCGGGAAAGTCGTGAGTGGTCCTAACAAAGCTGATGCGAGAGGCGTACTGAGCGCGTTCAATTCAGAGTTTATTGAGAGTCACAGAAACGTGCTGCAGAATGCTGTCATGGACGGCAAATGCGATGGATTTCTCATCTCGACGACTGCCTTTGCCGTGCTATGGGAAGAGGAGACTTCGGCCTATCTAGCGTCAGAAGGCACGCTGTGGCACCTGGGTGATTCGTCGCAGGAAGCCTGCGAGCGATTCCGTGCGTTTCGTAACTCGCAAGGCATTTAACCAGGGGCTTGAAGCAAAGGGCAGGGGAGGCACGCCTGTAGAGCCACGAAAATGGTGACTCTGCAGGCTCAGCAAAAGCTGCCTCAAGGTCATTCTTTGGCGATAGCCCCCATCAGTTTTCAAAGATCAGATGAGAAAGGCCTATCTGATCCACCCAATAGTTGGCTCGGCAGGACTCACATTCTCACGTCAATCCAAGTGACATCATCACTCACGACAGCAATGTCCCCAGCTGGCTCATTGATCGCAGCAGCTTGCTGCGATTCAGTGAGCTCGGCCCAGAACCCATCTGTGGCGAAGACAAAACGAGTTCCCGCCGGTGCCGGCTGGCGTAAAAAATCAGGATTCGGAGCGCGTGTTGCTCTGAGGCTGCGGGTAACCAGATTGCGTGCAGGATCCAACGCCAATTCGCGGTGCGATCTGTCGCGCTTCCAGTTTGCTTGGCAGTGTGGAGGAGTAAACCATTCGATATTGCCGTCGTTTCCAGCCATCCCACAGGCGCAATCACCCTCATAAGCAACGGTGAGTAGGCCCTGGGATGCGACACCGATCAGATAGCTGGTGGTGCCAGTCTGGTTTGTGAATAGCTGACGGTGCATATCCACCAAGATACCGTTGAGCAATTGTTGAACTTGTTCTGGGCTGGAGTCATCTGCGCCCTGAGCTACATTGCTCAGATAGGCTCTAATCACGCCTTGTGCCAAGCCTTGCGCAAGCTGACCGCTGCCTGGTTTCGAGGTGCCATCCATAATGACAAAAAGGCCTCGTGCCCCATGGATCTCGGCGGCTGCAAAGTCGTGGTTCGCTGCTCGGTCATGCCCTTTTACGGACCTAGTTTGATATCTCATGCGAGCGCGCTCAGGTCTTTCATTCGTTGATGAATGAGCTTGGCACGCCCAGGGTTGGCTCGAACAGAGCCTGAGCTCTCAACTGCATAATCGATGCCGTTAAGTTTTGCCAGAGCGCCAATACACTCGGCAACGTATTGCCTGAGCTCTTCGCCGGCTTCACGGACCTCTGCCAATAGCTCTGGGCGTCCGTCTAGGAGGATGATGATATCCTCGACGTCCTTATGGTACGGATCGCCGTTACCCCGACCACTGAAGGCTTCGAGCTTAGTTGCCAAGAAGAATGCTGGTTTGAAGATTCGAATTGCCCGACCGCTAGGTAGCTCAAATGGTACCGCTTGAGCCAGTCCCTCTACATACCAGCGGTTAGCGTAGCCGAGAATAGACGCGTCGCTTGGCATCACATCGACGATGACATCATTGAACCTGAACCGGCAGTTCACATCATCTTCCCCAGTGATCTTGAAGCCTTTCGCTGCAAGACGCACTGTAAGCTTTTCCCAGGCAGAAATGCCTGCTAGCTCGATCACCAGGTCGACATCGTCGGTGAATCGGATGTCGTCCAGCACTGCGCTATCGGTGACCAACATAGCGGTTGTGCATCCACCGACAAAGGCACACTCAGCCAAAAACTCGTCGCCCAAACCATCAGCCACAAACGAGATAAGCTCGTAGTTGTGGTCCGCATTCGATGCCATATTACTTCACCCCCATCCCTGCTTTCAGTATGTTGACAGCCACGCCACACTCCCTTGGGCCGCCAACGCGGATCGCGTCTACAAGCGCGAGGTAATGATAAAGGGTCCTATCTATTTTTACCGCTTCGGGCACCGTCTTGTAGAGGGGCTCGATTGACTGGCCTCGCTCGCTGCCCAGTGGGTCGGGCCAGACAGGTATCAGTCCGCCAGCACTTTTTAGGCTTTTCGAAAGGGCTGGCGCAGCAAAGCCGGTAGGGATGCCACGGACGATTGCACCTGGCTTTACTGGAAAAAAGTACTTCAGAGCGTGCTCGGCAACCTTCAGCAACTCACGTCGATTCACCTTTGGAAGACCGGTGTCGAAATCGCTGGTAAGAAGGCCGGCATTGCGACAACGCGCCATGGCGTTGGAGACTTCACTTTTACTGAGGCCAAGCGACGCAGAGAGCGCCCGCAAGGAATAGTTTTCGCTCCAGCTCGTTACTGGGGTCGACGGCACCACATCCGACCAGCCCTCCCATCGGTCAGAATCGCCCATCGGTGAATCGAGTTCTTGTGGCCGAAATACCGTGTCTTCGTCATTCGGCAGCAACTGAGACAGCACCTCACCTACCGGGCCGCTAACTGACGCCAACCAACGGGGCTCTGGGTTGAGAATGTTTCTCACATGCTCAGAGGTAGATTCCAATTCCATACGGCCAAACAGGTTTTCCTCTTGAGCGTGCAGGCTAGTCATTTTGAAAAGCAACAAAATGTCTTGACTCTTCATAACTGGCTTTTCTCCGCGTGTCCACATTCCATGAATCGTGGACAACATTCTCTTGGCACTAATTAAATAGTCAAGAAAATTCTTCGTTGCCAGGCTAGAGGCCGGCATCCGTGGAAGGGCTCAATGCATTCTGGTTGAGAAATTTCCTCCGCCGATCAGAAATGGTCAAAAAAATATTGACGTGCCGGAATAAAATAAATGTCATTCGTCCACATTCCATGAATCGTGGACGTTTGTTTTTTATAAGATTTCGTCTTGTCAACTATACCCTGTCGCTTGGTGCTGCTGCTGGGGTCAGCGACAAAGGGGCCTGGGGCCCATGCGTGAGCCCTGCAGAGGCCGCCTATCGGTGGCGCTAGGTTGAGTGCATGAGCGAAGAATGAGGTGCGCAGGAGCGCATCACCGCCCCCATCCTCCACGCCTCTCCATTGGCGGCCCTTTTCCTACTTAGCGGAGGAGGGCGCTTCTGCAGGAGTTCCAGTCAAAAAAAAGCCCGCGGAGGCGGGCTTGATGGTGACCGCTGGGACCTAGTTTGGAGCCCGGCCGGTCAACTATTTGTGAAGCCAGCTTTTCTGTGAAGCTACAACGCCTGCACTGCCGGCCTGAAATGATCTGCCCCCTCTTTCCTGGTCTGCCCCAGCACTCGACATGTGGTATCATCTTATTACGCATACGTGTTATGTATCGGTTTGCTTGGTATTGCTAAGGAGGGTGTGTGATCACTGGCATAGCTCTGGGTTGCGATTACCAAGGTCGGCATTTCGGTGCGTCCTATCCCGACGCGCAGTGTGTTGATGGGTTTCTTTGGGATGAGGACAGTTGCGACGAACCAGGTGGCGCCTTGCGCCATGGCGGTGACATCCCCTGCCCAAAATGTAATTCGGCTGCGCATGCTTCGTACTTCGCCACTGAAGAAGCAGGGCTCGCGCCGGCCCCAGGTCAAAACGATCGGCAGGGGGCACTGCGTCTGATCAGTAGTCACGTTTGTCGCTGGACTGTGAACTACTCCATTCCCTCTGATCCGATGAAGGAAATGACGCTGTGACACTACATCTTGTGTCCTCTTCAGCTGCTCACAACACAATATCTAGTGGTACTAAGGAAATGAGCTACCATGCCATCTGAGTCCGATTTGCTCGAAGTGCACCAGCCAATCAACCCCGACGCGACAAGCGTTGATGTGACCTGTCCGCACTGCCATACCACCGAAGAGTTCCATGCCTCGACCTGGCGACAGCAAGACCCACAGGGGCATTTTTCGTTGGCGCCGATTCGCGCCTACGGCGTGACCTGTGCAGGCTGCCGCACTGATTTCCGTTTCAAGCTCACTGCGGCGGTAAACCCTTGGCCAGCGGGCCGCACGCTCGACGTTGCGTGTCCGGCCTGCCAGCACACGGTCACGACCCAGATTGCTGTGGTCCGGCAGATGGATGGGCCTAGCAGGCCAGACACCTGCGACGCATGCGGCAATGATTTTGAGGTGTACGCCGATGGTCGCGTGATTGTGATCGAATACGAGCGATCCAAAGGCCGGCGCAATTTGCTGCTTGAAGCTATGAAGGCCGGGGGGCAGGTGATTTTTGATCCCCGTGGCGCCGAGACTGCGCCCTTCATCACCGATGTTGAAGTGCTGCTGGGGGGCGTACCCGTAGTGATCCATGCGGATGGCACAGAGCAGTTTTTGGATGATTCGGCGGAACCTGTCCATGCCTATTCGCCACGCCTAGCAGCCGATGGGCTGGAAGCGTTCTGCAAGGCAAATATCGCCAAATACGAGGCATTCAGTGCTGAGCATGGCAATGACAAGCTCATGACCGAGCGGGTTCCTATGACCCCATTCTGGTAGGGATATCGATCATGACCACCAAGCTCAGTGAGCCGATGAAAACCGTACTGATGAAGCTGGGGACCGGCTGGGGCTGGGATGACTTCGGCGTGCATGGCCCATTGTCCTACGCTGCGCGGGTGCGTACCTGCGAAGCGCTGCGAAAGCGAGGGCTGGTGTCATTCTCGCACGGTGACTACGACCTGACGGCAGCCGGCGAGGCGCTGTCCAAGCAACTTAATGACCTGGCCAAAGCCGCCCAGGTCGCGTACTAGGGAAAATGAGCCATGAACTATCTGGATCGAGCGACCGACGAAGCGGGGTATCCGGTAATGGGGTTTGAGGCCTTCTACCAGCAAGGCATTTCCTGCTTTGTATGGGGCCTACCAAAGCCATTGGTGCGTCAGGCTTTCCAGCGCGTCTGTGCCGATCAGAAAGCACAAGGCCGCGTGGTGGCGATGTGGCAGGTGCGTGCGTTCGTATACGGCCTTTCAGGGCGCTTTGAAGGCGGGCAACGTGAACGCAAAGCGCCAGCAGGGTATCAGTGGCCAACGCCACCTGATGCGTCTTGGGAGCTGATCGTGTGCATCTATCCAGGCGGCTCATTCGACCTCGATCTGTTGCACCCGGTCAGTTGCCGCTTCTGGTCAGAGGACAACGGTTTCTTCGACGTACCAACCGAAGCCCGTTCGCTGATGAATCGCGAGTGGTTTGAGTCAATGGGCTTCGATGTGATGACCATGCAACCGGCGATGCAAGTGCAGATTGCCGACTCAAAAACGCCTCACCTGAAACCGGTGTGAGATTCAAGGAAGGTCACGATGAGAACCGTTGAGAAGATGGTACGCATGCCGGTCTGCATCGGCCAGGAACCACTGGTGGGAAACTACTACACCGTCGAGTGCAAGCTTTGCGGTTGGGTCGGGAGTTCGGAAGTGCTGACCGACGATTGCCAATGCACCCAGGATGAGGGCGACCGGCTCTGCTTGGGTGATACCGACGAAATCGGCACAGACCGCTTGCTCGAAATCGTCCAGGCCATGGACCGGCGCCATGGTGAGTCGCAAAAGGCTTACCAACAGCTTATCGAGCACACCAACGAAACCGAGCAGCACCTGGACAAGGCCGCCGAGCTGCTTGAGGAAATTGTCCAGAGCGGCCAAGCCTACCGCGAGTGCACCGACAAAGGGAGCGCGACCGGCCGGCGGGTCGCGGCCGTGCTTGGCTACGTCGCCCAGTTCCAACCAGATCCGCACCCGGCCGAGCCGGATTAAATGCCCGTGACCGAGCCCCAATGGCGCGAGTTTCGCCCAAGTAGTTGGACTCGCAGTGACCTGGCCGGTGTCTCGCAACCGCACGGCGCAGACGACCAGCCCGAGGCGGCTTATTGGCTGGCTTGGGCGCCGTACATAACAGGTGATCGAAGTGACCCAGGCCATCCCGATCAGGTGATGCGCCGGCGCTTCAAAACCAAGGAAGCTGCCATGGCCCACGTCGACAAGACCTGGCCCATGGGCCGCTGGCAACTGAACTGTTAGGGAAGGTCTGAAAAAGACTTCCCGAATCTGGTGAAATACGCCGATCCCGCCAGCCGAGTTTTTCCATGAAGCAGATGACCTTCGCCGACGCCGAGTACGCCGGCAAGCGCAAGCAGACCCGTAAAGAGCTGTTCCTGATCGAGATGGATCAGGTGGTGCCGTGGAAAGGACTGATTGCCTTGATCGAGCCGCATTACCCCAAGGGCGAAGGTGGTCGGCCCGCCTATCCTCTGCTGGCCATGCTGCGTATTCACCTGATGCAGAACTGGTTTGGCTACAGTGATCCGGCAATGGAGGAAGCGCTGTACGAGACGACCATCCTGCGCCAGTTCGCCGGGTTGAGCCTGGAGCGCATTCCCGACGAAACCACCATCCTCAACTTCCGTCGCTTGCTGGAGAAACATGAACTGGCAGCCGGCATCCTCGGCGTAATCAATGGCTACCTGGGGGATCGCGGCCTGTCGCTGCGCCAGGGCACTATCGTCGATGCCACACTGATCCACGCGCCCAGCTCGACCAAGAACCAGGACGGCAAGCGCGACCCGGAAATGCACCAGAGCAAGAAAGGGAACCAGTATTACTTTGGCATGAAGGCGCACATCGGCGTAGATGATGAGTCGGGGCTGGTACACAGCGTGGTAGGCACGGCAGCCAACGTGGCGGATATCACCCAGGTCGACAAACTGCTGCACGGTGACGAGAACGTCGTCTGCGCCGATGCCGGCTACACCGGCGTCGAAAAGCGCCCCGAACATGCTGGCCGCGAAGTGATCTGGCAGGTCGCAGCACGCCGCAGCACCTACAAGAAGCTCGATAAACGCAGCGCCCTGTACAAAGCCAAGCGCAAGATCGAGAAGGCCAAGTCACAAGTGCGAGCGAAGGTCGAGCACCCGTTTCGAGTGATCAAGCGCCAGTTCGGTTACGTGAAGGTGCGCTTCCGTGGCCTGGCCAAGAACACCGCTCAGCTGGTGACGCTGTTCGCGCTGTCGAACCTATGGATGGCGCGCCGACATTTGCTGACTACCGCAGGAAAGGTGCACCTGTAATGCGGAAAATGGCTGCTGCGAGGTGCTCGCGGCGGCCAAAAACGGAGAACTGAGCGGGTTACCTGGTCGATTTTGATCGACGGCCCGCTTTCAAAAGCAGCGAGGGCTGAAGTCGACCGGAAATACAGGGTTACTTCAGACCTTCCTTAGCGGAATCGCATGGCCGCTGGCTTAGCACTGCTGACTTTTGACACCCATTCTCAAACTGGAAAAAGCATGTCACCACTTCGAAATCTTGCCGTGTTCGGTTGTATCGCTCTGTCGCTGGCAGGGTGCAATGACAAAAAAATCAACGTGACCATCCCAATGGGCGCTGTCCTCTACGCAAAACTCTATCACCTCGGTGATCCTGCGCTTGGCACTGTTCTGCCGACCGAGTACCGGGCAGGTGGGGCTGGCAAGGTGGATTATGATTTTTCTCAGGTCCTGGCCGGCGGCGACTGCGCTCTGGGCATCCCCCTCGAATGGAACAACAGCATGAAGAAGCATGTGGCTGCGACCGCCACACTGTCGTGTGACGGAGTTGAGCAGCGAGAGCTGAAAGGCTATGTGGTCGACAAAGATGGGAAGGAAGGCCTGGACGGCGTTGCGTTGGGCGGTGTGGTCTCGTTCGTGGTGACCGAATCCGTTTCCGTGAAGTAATGACGATCACGGATTGATCGAACTAGGGGAGGGCGACGGCGCCCGACTTGAACGTCGGGCGCGAATGGTGCGGGGCGATTCGCTTTAAGCGGTCATCTGAAGGCCGAAGGACTCTGCAATACGGCCGACAATGGTCGGGAGGTCACCCTGGATCTTGAGTGCTTTGAAGTCGAGATCCTCGGTAGCCAGGCGGTCCAGGAACAGCTGCATGTCCGCGGTGATGCTTTCGGGCAGCTCGATCACTTCGCCGGTCAGCAGACTGGTCAGGGCCAGGACATCGTTCCGGTGCTTTCTGATGTCCTTACTGTCTGCCCCGCCTTCACCGTTTTCTTTGCGCTGAGACAAGTCGAGCCAGGCTTTAGCCTTGAAGGGGATAAGGCGATCGGCGCCGATATAAGTCAGCTCCTCACCCTGCTGGCGGCCGGACAGTAGGAACTGGTAATAGTCCTCGTTCAGCAAAATGGCGCTCAAGCTCGAAACCGATTCGTCTGTTGGGATGGGGTCAGCGTTGCGTTTTCTTCGTGCTCCAGGCCTTCCGGCGCCCGCGAGAATAGCTCGATCATCACGGGGTAGGAGGGATCTGTAGGCTTTTGGAACCGATAGAAAATGGGTTCAGGACGCTCGCCGCCTCTCTGCAACCGATGCAGCGCGCATCTCAGTATGCGCTGCGCACTGCACAGTGTGAAGCGCATACTGGGCGTTTCAGCCGCCATGGCTTGGCCTGCTGACTTTTCCTACAGCCGTAACGGAACCATCTGATCGACACCCATGACTCAGCAGGGGAAGGTCTGGTTTTTACCGAGCAATGGACAGGAAAATGGCTATACCAACCACCAGCGATCTGAAGCTGCCTCTCAGCTTGCACCTGGATCAGAACACCCTTGACGCGATCGAGCGCTTCAGGGCCGCACGTGCGGAGCACTTGAAGTATGCGCACGATGAGACGGTTACCAGCGCAGAATTGTTTCTGGCGCTACAGCGAGCTGAATTCGACCTGGCCACGGCGGTTGACAGGCTTTTGGTCGAACACTCCAGCATGTCGAACTGTCGGGGCTTCTAGGGCTCCGTGCTGCCCGGCTCATAGGGTGGCATGGAGGGCGGGGAGGCCTACCCGCCTCAGCCTGGAGAGCAATATTCCACCGAGATCCACAGCTCATTCACCAAGATGTTTGCCCTGGTAATGTCATGGCGAAAGACTCTGTTTTCCTTGATGGCAGGTCGGTAGCTGAACTCTCCGAAACGATCGTTGCTGATGATGTAAGCGTTCGGGGAATATGCCAATTCGATGATCATTTCATCGGCGCTGCGGCCTTTGTCGACGCGGTACGTCTCTACTGACGCTGGGAAGGTGCGTTGAATGTCCTCCCACGAAACCTGAAGCTTTCTCGTGATGCCTGGATCAAAGACCAGAATGATCTCACTGCCAGGCCAGTTTGAAAGCAGTGCCGGAACGAGTGCACTCAAAGCGTTCAGTCCGATGAACTGTTGATTCTTGCCCCGGCCACGATTGCATAGGTTGTTCCCGTCAATGATCAGCCGCTCGATTACTCGACTATCGCGCTGCCGGAGCGACGCCATTTGCTGCTCCCATTTTGCGAGCTCACGTTCAAGGTCTTCAACATCACTGGTTTTGTGCCTGACGACTTGGGCAATGTCATCTGTTCCGAAGTAGTTACTGCAAGCCCCCTTAACTTTCGCGGCCTCCACTGAACGTGGTGGTGCGTTTCGGTGGCGATCTCGGAAATCGACCGCTTGGGCCAGCTTCTCCTTGGCCACAACCAGACGCTCGCGATATTTGAGGCACTGTGCCTGCGGCACACGAATATGCTCTTCAAACCTAGAAATTTTGGCTGAAAGACTTTCAACGGCTGGCTGCAGTCTTGCGATTTGCGAACTGTAGGTGGCGTAGTCGGAATCGGTTTCGAGCCAGTCCAGGGTAGAGTGGAACTGAAGATCGTATCGAAGCCTCTGCACCAGATGCTGCTGGGTGGCTATCTCTCCATTCTCGCAAGTCAATGCATCCAACCGTGCAGCTTTTTCGGCTAACTTGGCTTCCTCTGCCTCGGACATTTTGGGGGGTTTAGGAACCCGTCCGGTCAAAGCATCGAATGCTTGCCCGAGCAACGAGCGGTTCAGTCGATAGACGGCATCGTGGACTGTTGCACGATCGATCAGGGTTAATCCACCCAGTTGGGAACGCTCTCGTTCGAGCTCCTCTAGTTTCATCTCGGCATTTTTGAGCGCCAACTTGGCATGGCCTTCATCAAAGCGATGCAGGTGGCCGTAGAGTTCGTATTGCTCCTGCAAGCCCACTTCAGCCGCAGCAAGGGCGGCGACAGCAGCTTCGTACTGCGCACTGTAGGGGTTCTGACCCATTGCGTTTCCAAATGATGGAGTTCTGCGTACAACCGATGCGCACCGTGGCACCTGCCCCATAACGCAGTTGAGCGACCACTTTAAGAGGAAGCGCTTGGAGAGTGAAGAGCAATGGGCCACGACGGTGGGCCTACGGCGAGCTGAGAGACGTAACCGGGGACGCCACGCATAGGCACACCCCGGCATTCCACTGGCGCACTTTTTGCTGGGGCACGTACGCGAGGCGGGTCATTGGGGTGACGCTTCCACGCCGAGATCCGCGCCCGCCACTCACCTGCTAGTTTATGTAGCTATTAGAGTCAGTTCTTACGGCCCTTCATCGAGGCGTGCAGCATTTTTTCAACCATATCTAAAACTAGGGTGCAGATACCTTTTATGTTGAACTCAGGCAGTTTCTCAACCCAATAAGACAGTGCTGCAAAACCCGCGTGACCAATGTCAAGGTCATCCTCTTTACAGAAAAGCGCGCTCTTCAGCATTGGGTCATCAGCCATGCTGCCAACCTGGATAACTATAAAAAAAGGTCCTGAAGTAGGTGCGTTGCCGGCAAAAAAACGGAATTCATGGCTTGCGTGTTCACCTCCTGTTAGCTCGAACATATACTTGCAGTGCCCATGGCGAGTTATATGTCCGAAGGCGGCTGTGCACTCCTCAATTGTTTTTGGATAAATGACAATTGGTAGTGTTTTAACTAAGCGCAGGAGGTCTTTGGTCATGGTTATCGATAGTGGTACCCGCCCCTTCATGAATGACCTGAGTGCCTGACTTGAAATGTGCTCAGGCAAATACTCTGCGATGGGGTACGCCAAGGCGTTTAGCGTGGCAATTAAGCCCTTGGCTTCTGGTGACCAATAATGTCTGGTTTCGTCAATAAGTTTATATTGATCACCCGCCTCGCCATCGCCATCGCCATTTGGCTCCTCATCTTCGTCCTGGAGGAACAGCCAATGTATCCAGCGATGATCGTCATTTTCCTCGCTATAGCAGTATGCTTTGCCTGTGGCCGGCATAGGTACTTGCGAGCTTTCTTTGGTTACCCAGTCGGTATCAAGACGAAAATATTCGTCTGGTCTTAAAGAGATTGATGGTAATGAGGGTGATATTGCCCGGTGTTGTTCAAGTAGATGATCTTTTCTTTTGTCATGACGGGAGGATTCTACAAAGATGCTTTGGCGTTCAGAAACCTTCTTGCCTATAAGGTTCAGTAGGGAGTCTACTGACGCTGGCTTTCTCAATAGTTCGAAATCTTCCCAGTAAATTACGGATTGCTCGTGCGCCTGAGCCTTGCTAGCGCCGAAAGTGGCGCCAGCATCGGTCACAATTTCCTTGAGCTGGCCATCAGGATCAATTAGCTGAAGGATTCCCTTCAGGGGGACGATACTCAGTAGCTCTTCGTCAATGCATAATTGGTCTGGGATGCCTTTGAGGAATGGGTTTGATGCCCAAGCTTCGTATAGAAAATTAGCTATCGAGATTTTATCATTGCGTTTGAAGAACCTCTGGTGATAGAGGTCGAGGCCCGGAACATTCAATGTCAGTGCAATTACGGGAATCAATGCAAGGTCTTCAGCTTCTGAAGGGTTTAGGCCTTCACTTACCCAGAACGCTTCACGCTCTTCGCTCACGAAAAGATATTTATGCTGAACTATGGTGAAATGATGAGTGAGCATGTCAGCCATCTGGATGGCACTTAAATATTTCCGGCTTGAGCTGTAAAGTTTCAGCTCATGGATTACGGTTTATGTTACACCAATAATTGAATTCTGCCACTTCGCTAAGAACCGGTCACTGAGCTATGCCTATCCACTCACGGGCGTGTTTTAATATTTTGATTTTATAGATTCCACTGGCGTATCTATACTTGATAGTTAGTAGTATTCCCCTGCGGGCGTCGCCTTCGCACTTCTCCGAGAGGGGTATGTGAACCGCTTTGGGATTGATTGCTGGATGGCGGTGGCTCCCCCAGAGCACAAAGCGGCGTAGGAATCCCCTGAATGGTTGTAGTACTAGGAAGTGACGGCACTCGAAAGGATGAGCGATGAATCAGTATAAAATTGTTGAGCGAGAACTAGCGCGAGCCGAGGCTCTGATTGCTGGTTACCTTGGTTTGTACGCAGGCAGCATTGACCTGGCCTACTTCAACGCAGCCTCACTCAAGCGGGTAACTCCAGAGTTCAAGCGTTGTGTGCAGGTCATCCAGGATCTCGCTGCCATGCCGGTGGTGAGTCAATCTGCGACACGCAACATGGTGACCGCAGTGGACCGATTGGCCGACCTGGTTCGGGCACCTCAAATGAAGCCTTCAACTCGTACCCTCTGGGCTATTGAGGATTGGATTCGTCGCACCCCGCTGGCCGTGGTGCGCCATCTGGCCGCGATTGTAGGGCCTGTGGCAGCGGGTATCTGGGGAACCATCGATAGTAGTGCAGAAGCGGATGTAGGCGTGGCGATTGCTGCGGCCCTGGTGATGCTGTCTTTCGGCTGCAGCCTGAGCCATCTCCGCGACCCAGATCACTCTATTCAGAAGGGGTTGCTGGCGTTCCTTGGAGCCGGTGCCTTGATCCTCGTGACGAAGGGCGTCCTGCTCACATTCTTTGCTTTCGCAGTCATCTCCGCGGGCTTCTTCATTCGAGATGTCGCAGTGTGGTGCCGCAGATCGAAGTCGGGCGCTGGAGCTGGAAATCGTGGTGGTGATGAGCTGTTTGAGGGCAATGACAGCCTCTATACGCCGGAGGAGCTCTACGACATTGGTGGTGGGCCTGGGCCTGCACTTAGTGAGTACGGCCTTGCCAAGGACGATGATTGAGCCCGTCACCTTCGACTCAGGGCGGTTGCGCCGTGAAGTTGAGGTCTAGGGCCTAGGCTAGGCCTGGCAGCTACTTGAGGGGCAATGGCTTCAATGACGCTCGGCCTCGACTTACAGGCTGGGACTAGGCCGAGCAGATGATACGGTTTTACTTACCTTCGCCGTTTGCCCGGGCGAACTGCGCAATGTCCAGTGCCGACCCATCGTAGAGGTCGATCGGCGTGTAACACCACTCGACGAACCATTCCTGGACCTGCCGGCGGGTGAGGGGGCCATACGATCGCTGGATTTTGTTGAGGCTGACGAGCCCGCAGATAGGATTGATGATCCAAAAGCCAATGTGCTTGGCGCTGAGGAAATAGGTTGCGGCGTAGAAAATGGCTGACGCGGTCTTCCCGTACAGCTCACGGATCTGAAGCATCGGGTAAAAGAACACAGCTGACGTGACCAGTGCGCAGATAGCCACAAGGAGCCACTGATTCCACAGCTTTAAGGCCATAAAGCCTGTAACCCACCATTGCTGTCGCTTGTCCAAATCGTCCCATTTCATTCTGTTTAGTGTCCTTATGCAGGGGCCTGAGGGCTGTAGAAATGTAAGGCAATGGGCCTTGATGCTCGATTTCGATACTACATGAATTATCTGTACGCGTTATGTGTTATTTTCTCGCCATGCAAACCATGTCGGGAGATCAATGGTGACTTCAGCAAAACACACCCGCAGACGTGCGGTTTATTGGGGGGTAGCTTTGCTGGCCCTGGTCGGCGGGCCGTTGGCTTATAAGGGCCTTGGGTTGAACAATCTGAGGACCAGTTTTTCCTCGGCGACGAGCGAGGAAATTCAGGCGGCGGCCCGTGATTCCAAATGCGCGACTCGGCTCCTGGTGGATGCCAATCGGAGTGCGCAAGACATCCGGGTCAGGGATCTGGATTGGGTCAAGGAGCGCTGTGCATTAGTTGAGCGCCAGGCAGCGGCGTTCGAGGGAACGGCACAATGAGTAGCTCCAAAACCGCGGCCTGCCGGCGGACCTCCAAAATTCAGATTCGGCGCAAATATGTGGTGGGCGCCGTCTGCCTTCTCGCGTTTCTCGCTTCGTCGTTCGCATATCAATTGCCAGGCCTTACCGCTAAGGCCGCTTCCTTTGTGGTTGGGTACTGGGCGGCACTGCCGTTTGTACACCTGGCTACAGGGCATGGGTTCGGCTTCAAGAAGAAACGGGCAGCACCTTGCGGCGGCGCTTGCGTAGATGTCCACGAGCGCTGTGATGCTCAACGCGAGGGTGAGGAGGCTTCCCAGGAGCAAGCTGACGGTGCTCCGCATACCGGGCCGGCAATCTCGCGTTCACCGTCCGTCCAGTCCCAGTAATCAGTACAGGTCGAATCGAGATGAAACGAAAATTCAAGAATGGTGATTCTGGCTGGAAGACAAACTGGCTCGGAGTTTGTGAGCGACCTCGGTTTTTCACAATCCACACACTCAAAGCGCTCGCAATGATCGTTGTATTCACGATTCTGAGCTTATTGCGCTCAGCAGCGGTTTTAGTACTGGTTGCCCTGCTAGTCTCCTTGGTTGGAAAATTATTCACTCCTCTTGAGCTATTGGACGCTCAAAGTCGTGCGGTCCTGGATGGGCCGCGAGACTATTTTGTACTGACAATTATGGGCCTGATTTGGCATGGACTGGTGTGTGATTCATTCACTGCCTTTCGGAAGTGGCGGCAGCGGCGGAGTCGCAATGAAATTAAAATGAGCTGATTTCTTGGGCTGCTCATAAATCGAACTCAATTTTAGGAATAAGGAACATTTCTTATGCTTGTCAAAAAATGGAAAGCCATTGATCCGACAGTTAGAGATTATCTTATCGCCGTACCTATAGCGCTAATGTTGGTGGCCTTGGTTATATTGGGTGACTACCATTACTCTCCGGATAAAGTTACGCGGCCTGCTGGAGAGGTGAAGTCTCTTGTGCTGCATGACTCTGCTTTCTCGACCATTACGACCCTGGAAACAACGGACGGCTGGTATCAGCTTGAAGGGGCAGTCTCGGGGGCTAAGGGCGATGTCGTGAGCATTCAAGCTCAGGGCGCATACAGGAAAGCGTGCATTGCATCCCAGGATAGAAGGCGTGTTACGATATTCGCTGAGTATGATTTAAATAGTAATGCCCAGTCAGTGAAATCAAGGGACCGATAGCTCCATTAAGCATCACCGAGGAATTTAGGCTACATGAACGTCCAGGAAAAATTGCGTCACTACGAAGCTGCACTCAAAGCGGCCCCGCGGCGAATTTTGGCCGGTAAACATGACTGGAAAAAGGACATCACACGTGACGCTGGCGTTTACGTGATCTGGGAAGCCGGTGTTGCACGATACGTCGGTGAGACATCGGCATTACGCGCCCGAATGCGTGACCTTACCTCCGTTAAAAACCACTCATTTGCGAAGGGCACCTGTGATCGCTTCGGTATTGATGCCAGCGACAAAGAGGGTCTAGTCAAAGTGTATTCGAGTAACTACGAACTGTCCTTCTGCGCAATTCCATTAGGTCGCAAGGAAGTCGAGGAGTACCTGATCTTGCGCTGGCGCTCTAGTCTGTGGAATAAGGTGACATCACGGCTGCTCGTTGGGCACCAATACAATTGGGTTGTTCCTGCAGCATCCACCTCCGAGAATGAAGCCGGCGGTACAACTGCCATCCAGGCGCTGCAAAGCAATCCGGCGGAAGAGTTCGATACTGAGCTGGCGGAAGAGCTTTAGTGCTTACCCCTTGTTCTGTATTCCAGCGTTTCCGACCCACCTCATGGTTCCGCAGGAATAATAGAAATTTCAGTTAGTTATGTGTCGTTTTCGTGCCTTGGGCATTTGATTGACATTCGATACGGCTTTCAGGATTATAGGTACGTGTTACGATTTTTTGGCTGTATCCCGCCGCTAAGGATGTGAGTTCAGCCGCAGTCGCCCCGAGTCCCTCTCTGGAGATTTTCAATGTTGAACCCAACAACGAATGCCGAACCCGCAGACCAGACCTTCGATGATGCTGGTCTGAAGGCCGCGTTGCAGGAGTTCAGCGACAAGATCCAGGCCGCTACTGGCCGTTCAGTGCTGCCACTTGAACTCAAAGCATTCCGCGCCCAGGTCGCTACCTGCATAGCTCACCGGCAGCCACGGGTGGTTCAGTTGGGCCTTTGCGACTTTCAAACCCGCAGTGGGCGGGCTGCGTTGATTGAGGTCAAGTTCTAACCAGGATGGCCACCCAGCGCAAGGTAGTTGCGTTCAAGGCACCCAAACAAGGAACATCGTGCCCGAAACCCAGCTGTCAGCTCGCACCAGGGCCTCAATAAGGTACTGCTCGCAGCTTTCGGCCCGATCCACCCCCAGCATTTCCATGAGTAAGGCCTGAGGTTTGAACGACCATATCCATCTAGCGGCTGAATACGAACAGACCCCGAGCCGGGAGCTGCCGCATTCTGTTGAAGCCGAACAGGCCATTCTAGGCGGGTTGCTGAACGACCCACGGGCGTGGGTGCGAGTCTCTGACCTGGTCGTCGAATCTGATTTTTTCCGCGCAGACCACAGGCTCATTTTCAAGGCTATTGCCAAGCTGCTTGAAGAGGGGAATGCGCTTGATGTCGTCACAGCGCAAGAGGCGCTGGAAAGAACGGGTGAGCTCTCGAATGCAGGTGGCTTGGCCTATCTGAAAGAGCTTTCCGATAACACCCCGTCTGTCGCCAACATCGCGTCTTTTGCACGCGTCGTCAGCGAGCGGTCTCAGTTCCGGAAGATCATCGGCGTTTGCACGGAGATCGAGCAAAGCGCCAGCGCCCCGGACGGCCGTACCGCGGAAGATCTTGTGCATGATGCCGAAGCAAAGATGCTGTCCGTGGCCGGTCAACGGCCGAAAGAGGGCGGGCCGGTAGGTATCGAGGCTCTGCTCAGAAAAGCCGTCGAGAAGATTGAGACCGCCCATGAGTCTGGCCTTGAGTCGCTTGGCCAATCGACGGGCTTCACCGACCTCGACAGCAAGCTGAGCCTGTTGCGCCCGGCCGACCTCGTGATTGTGGCCGGCCGGCCATCCATGGGCAAAACCACGTTTGCCATGAACATCGTGGAAGAGGCCGTTCTGCGATCGGAAAAAGTGGTCGTGGTCTACTCCATGGAGATGCCGGGCGATGCCCTGCTGACTCGCATGCTCTCCTCAATGGGAAGCATTGACCAGTCGCGGGTCCGCTCAGGGAAGCTCTTGAATGAGGACTGGACCAAGCTGACCAAGGCTGCCAACGCGCTCAACAAGAATGAGCGCTTCTTCATTGATGACACCCCGGCCTTGAGTCCCTCGGATATGCGCAGCCGCACACGTAGGCTTCGGCGCGTGCACGGCGAGATTGGCTTGATCATGGTGGACTACCTGCAGCTGATGCAGATCCCCGGGTACGGCGGCCTGAATCGGACCAACGAGATATCGGCTATCTCCAGGTCGCTCAAGGCTTTGGCGAAGGAGTTCAATTGCCCCGTGATTGCTCTCTCGCAGCTCAATCGCTCGGTGGAGCAGCGCAAGGACAAGCGACCTGTGAATTCCGACCTGCGCGAGTCCGGTGCTATCGAGCAAGACGCAGACGTGATCATGTTTGTGTATCGAGATGAGGTGTACAACCCCGACTCCCGTTTTGCTGGTACCGCAGAGATCATCATCGGCAAGCAGCGAGAAGGCCCGACCGGTTTCGTCCGGCTTGGTTTCGAGGGTCGATACACACGCTTCGTTAATTTGGAGCCGGGTACGCACGACTTCACTGAACAAGAGATGGGGGTAGAGAGGATTGACCCTAACCCACGCCTTGGCCGCATGCCCGTCCAGAAGCTCGCAGAAGGGGCGGCGAACAAAGTCGAGAGCAAGGGTAGGGGGCGGCGCCGAAAAGGCGCGAGAAAGCCGCCATAAAGCCCGTTGACGCCTCTCCACTCGCAAGCGCCCTCAACTTACTGAACAAGATGCCCACATGAACGAAGACTACGCTTCAGAGCAGCTCGACCTACAGACTTCCTCGCTGAAGGTGCCACCGCACTCTATCGAGGCAGAGCAATCCGTGCTCGGTGGTCTCATGCTCGATAACAATGCCTGGGAGCGCGTGCTCGATCAGGTCTCCGACGGCGATTTCTACCGGCACGATCACCGGCTTATTTTCCGCGCCATTCACAAGCTGGCGGACCTGAACGAGCCATTCGATATCGTCACGCTGCATGAGCGCCTGGACAAGGAAGGGCTGAGCAGCCAGGTTGGCGGGCTGGCATATCTGGCAGAGCTGGCCAAGAACACCCCTTCGGTGGCCAACATCAAAGCCTATGCTGCGATCATCAGGGAGCGGGCGACCCTGCGCCAGCTGATCAGCATCAGCACGGACATCGCAGACAGTGCCTTCAACCCTGAAGGCCGGAACGCTTCGGAGATCCTCGACGAGGCCGAACGGCAGATTTTCCAGATTGCTGAAGCCCGGCCCAAAACCGGCGGGCCGGTGGGTGTCAAAGATCTCCTGACGATGGCCATCGATCGCATCGACACGTTATTCAACTCTGACAGCGACATCACTGGCGTTTCGACCGGCTTCACCGACCTGGACGAGAAGACCAGCGGCCTGCAGGCGGCCGACCTCATCATTGTGGCCGGCCGGCCGTCGATGGGTAAGACGACCTTCGCCATGAACCTGGTGGAAAACGCTGTGCTGCGGTCCGAGAAAGCGGTGCTCGTGTTCTCGCTCGAAATGCCAGGTGAGTCGCTGATCATGCGTATGCTGTCATCGCTCGGCCGCATCGACCAAACCAAGGTGCGTTCCGGCCAGCTGGATGACGATGACTGGCCGCGATTGACCTCGGCGGTGAATCTGCTCAACAACCGCAAACTGTTCATCGACGACACCGCCGGTATCAGTCCCTCGGAGATGCGTGCACGGACCCGGCGGCTCGCCCGCGAGCACGGCGAGATTGGCATGATCATGGTTGACTACCTGCAGTTGATGCAGATCCCGGGCTCCGCCGGCGACAACCGGACCAATGAGATTTCCGAGATCTCTCGTTCCCTCAAGGCCCTGGCCAAGGAGTTCAACTGCCCGGTAATCGCCCTGTCGCAGCTGAACCGTTCCCTGGAGCAGCGGCCGAACAAGCGCCCGGTGAACTCCGACTTGCGTGAATCCGGTGCGATCGAGCAGGACGCCGACGTGATCATGTTCGTGTACCGCGACGAGGTGTACCACCCCGAGACCGAGCACAAGGGTGTGGCTGAAATCATCATCGGCAAGCAGCGTAACGGCCCCATCGGTTTTGTGCGCCTGGCGTTCATCGGCAAGTACACCCGCTTCGAGAACCTCGCGCCGGGCATGTACAACTTCGACGATGATGAGTAGTGAGTAGCGATAGCCTGCGCCGGTAGGACTGGGCTGTCGATGTCGTTTTGCCGAGCAGATTTCATGCTCGGTGTTGAGCATCTCCAGGATACGAAGCCTACATCCTCCTGGAGATGCCAATATGAATCAGCTGCTCGTATCCGAACTCACCTGGCCACAACAGGTCGCCCTAAACGACTACACCCTTTTTACCCAACGCCTGCCCATTGAGGGCTCCGCCAAGGCCGAGCATTGGCTTGAGCGCAAGCGCAAAGACTTCCTCGCCTGCATCATGCACATCAACGAGCAGGCCAGTTACACCGCCTTCCTTGCCCGCCTAATCAAAGAAACTCCATCGCCCGCCGCCCGGGCTGCTGAACTGGCCTCTCGCCAGTGAGGCCGCGGCTGCTGGTCCTGGTCTTGATCAAAGGAAAACCCCGGCTGACTGATATTCAGGGTCTTTTCCGGTTAGCCATCACCGCACGCAGCTCTGACGAGTGCGCTTGCTGCGTGGTCAGCTTTCAGTAAACGCTTTACACACCCCGGCCAAGGCTGGGGGTTTTACCGTTTGGCGGTCCATCAGGTCTCACCACTGGCCCGGCAAATCTGTTTGATTCGTATACTCGCCCAAGGTACTACGCGTATCGGCCGGCTGCGGGCGTTAGCAGTCAAGTGCCTTACCGATCTAGTGGCATCCCCTCCACCCTTGTGGCTGCCCCGCCAGCCTATTAGGCTCTGCCCCGCCCGTAATCTGCAGTTGACGTGCATGTGATGAGACAAATTAATCAGCTTGAATGTGGGGATTCTGGGGTATGAGGCGGCAAAAAGCAGATCCGCGTGATGCGCATATGGCTAGCTACGAGCAATTTGCCTGGCAGGATGCACTGGCGTTGGCGACTTGGTTGAAGCAGTCCTTCGACCTGGTACAGGTAAAAGAGACCTTCGATGCCCTTTCAGTTGATCAACTCCACGTGTTCGAAACGGAATCAGAAGGCTTCATCCGGGAGCTGTTAGCCAAACCTGTAAGTCAACGTCCAGCCTACTTGCGCAAGGTCGGCAAGAATGCAGGTGAAATGACCCAGGCTGTTCTGATAGTCCTCGCGATCATAGCGCAGGTCCGGGTTATGGAGGTGATCGAGATCCGTGACCGCTTCCGCTACTCGCTGTATCCAGGCGGCGCCAACCGAGCGACCTGCGCCAGCATCTACGCATTCAACAACGAAATGAGGAATGTCACCTTCATGGGTTGGCCGACGCGGGTGTTCGAGGCGCTCGCTGAGCAGGACGCCAAGCACGAGGAGTTTTGGGCGAAGCATGGAGACATGCTGGAACAATGGGCGGCTGCCGCCGGTCCGCGCCCCTCTGAGGCAGACTGATCTCATACCTCAGGGGTTTCTCCTGCGCGCCCAGTTAACCGCTGGTGACAGATCCAGCGCCCGTTGATCACCACACAGCCTGACACTGTGATTAAATACAGTTAGCACCCTGCCATCACCAATTGACTTGGAGATTGACCAGTTGTTGACTGAAGAACCGGAGCTCATTTCAAGCTACGACGATCTGCGGGCCAGGCCGGATTTTGAAGAGGCTTTGGCATTCTTCCCTCACGACCAGCGGCGTTTTGGCGCTGTCCTGGCTCCATACCGCTTTCAGGATAGAGTCAGTTGCGGGATTGCCAGCTGCCGCCAACCGCACCTCACTGGGTACCTGATTTCTACCAGCGACGGGAAAGAGACGGCGATCGGCGGTGACTGTGGCAGGACTCACTTTGGGGTCTCGTTCAATCGGGAACGAAAACGCATTGATGCACTCATTGATCGGCGCCGGCGGATCGACACCATCACTGCGATGATTGAAGGCCTTGGCGCAATGATGCCCCTCATCGAGCAGCTGGACCGTGACTATCAGGCCTTGGTCCAACTGAAGCAGCGCCTCATGGGCGCTATCGGTACCGTGACCTACCAGCGCCTTAAAGGCAGAGCGGAGCGCGGTTATGCGGCGATCGAGAAGGAAGTGCCCATGACCGAGCGAGAAGCAGAGGCGTTCTTCGCGACGAGCAATCGCAGGCCAGATGACGGCCTTGGATGGCCCACGAACACCGTGGTACTCGCCAGGATCGATGGACTCGACTTCTTCAAGGGTGACACGAAGACTTTGATGATCAGCAACCTGATCACTCCGATCCGCAACTTGGCCACAACTTCGCCGGCGGACGTGCTCACGATGAAGCCGCGGGCATTGGGCGCCACCGCCAAGTGGGTTGGCGAGGTGCCAATGCACCTAGCCAGAGCTCAGGCAGTTGTGGCAGCGGGAAATGCGTTTTTCAGCGCATCAAACCTACAGCACCTAGCTCTACTCGGCGCCAGCGCTGCGCCGCTACAACTCATGATCGAAACGCTCTGACCTGGTTGGCGCAGGACCTGGCCAGTCTGCGCCTTCCCCATGCCTCTCGCCCATCACGTCCCCAACGTTCGACATCGCGTGGGTGCTTGTATGTGAAGGCATTATGAGAGGTCGCCAGGTGCTACCTGATGACTCAGATAACCAGGCGCCTGGCATGTGCTGCTTCGACGATGAAGAGTAGTTAATGGCGATAGCCTGAGCCGGATTGATTGGACAGCCGATGTCGTCAAGTTCAGAAGATTCATGCTCGCTGTTGAGCATCCCCACGATACGAAGCCTACTTCCTTCTGGAGATGCCAACATGAATCAGATGCTTGTACCCGAACTGATCGCCTTAAACGACTACACCCACGCTATTCCAGCCCTGGACAGTGCTGGTCGCTTTGCCCGGATCGTTGCGCGAGCGGAAGCCTGCATTGCGCGCATCGACCAGATCATCGATCAAGGATTCACCTGCAGCTCTGCTACCTCGTTCGGTAAGGACAGCACGGTTGTGCTGGTACTGATGCTGGAGGCTATCCGGCGCCGTGTCGAGGCCGGGTTGTACGTGCCGGCGGCTTTTGTCACAAACGCCAACACCGGCACTGAAAACCCAGGCATGGACATCTATGCCGAGGCGATGATCACTGAGCTGGAGATGTATTGCACCAAGCAGAGATTGCCAATCACAGTGGTCAAAGTGCAGCCCTCGATGACCTCGACGTTTGCCTACGCCACCCTTGGCCGTGGAAAACTGCCGGTCTTTGCTGGCGCCTCTCGAAGCTGCTCGATCGACTGGAAGCTGCGCCCGCAGCAGAAGGCCCTCAAGCAGCTGCTTTCGACGCTGCAGTCTCCAGGTGAGCTAGTGACCTTCGTGGGCACCCGTTTGTCAGAGTCGGCAACCCGTGCGGCCAATATGCGCGAACGGGGTGAGGAGGAGGCTGGCCGGCTGGTGCTCAATGAGCACGGCTCGTACAACTGCTCGATCATCGCTGACTGGGAGATGGAGGAGGTGTGGGAGTTCCTCATGGCGTGCGAGGCGAAGCGTGGCGGTCCTTATCGGACCTTCGTCGATAACTTCGATTGGTGCCTGGAGCTCTACAAGGAAGCCAATGAAGGCACGTGCGCGATCATTACCGGCGACGGTGGTAACAAGGCGGCGTGCGGATCTCGCTTTGGCTGTGCCTGGTGCACGGTCACCGGTGAGCGTGACAAGTCCATGGAGGCAATGATTGCGTCTGCGCCCGAGAAACACGGGCACATGTCCGGGATAAATCGCTTCCGGAACCATCTCATCAACACCCGCTGGGATATGGGGCGTCGAGACTGGATCGGGCGAACACACTCGGACGCCGGCTACATCAACGTCACAGGAACAGCTTACAACGCAGAAATGCGCCGTGAACTGTTGCGGTACCTGCTGACCCTGGATGTGTTGGAGGAGGAGCGGGCAGAGGAGCACGATGCGCGGATGTTCCGCGGCGAGCTGGAAAGGACGGAATCCAACGAGATCCTTCGTGGAGTCACCTTCCAATTCATCACGGCGAAGAATCTGCTGGCCATCGACTTTGCCTGGTCACTGAGCTACGGCTTCGACCATGCCTTCCCGGCCTTGTCGGAGTGGTATGAGATCCGTGTCTTGGGGAAGCGCTACCTGATCGACGATGTCACTCCCGTAGAGAAGGGCATCATCCCAGAGCAGCGCTGGTTCAAGTTCGATGACTGGCAGAGTCCGGCGCAGGAGATGGGCTTGCAGGATGCCTACCTCGAAGCCACCAACAAGCACCGCTACCCTGGACGTCCGGCAATGCGAACGATCCGTGACCGCTTTGAGGGTAAGGATCGCAACATCGTCTACTACGAAGAAGCCGCCGAGATGGAGATCGACCCGGCAGATGCAATGTGTTTCGTAGACGAGTTCGATGATGCGTTCTACACCTTGGCAAAAAGCCTGGCTCCGACTGATAGTGCCAAGTTCTACCTGAACAACGGCATGGTCAAATTGGCCAAGGGCAAGGCTGCTGAGTACGATGCAATGGCTCGCCGAGCGCAATTCTGGCAACGCATGGCGCGCGATCTAGCGGGTACCGATCTGCGTTCCTACATACGCCATCATTCGATCAGTAACGCCGAGCACGAACAGGTCCTGGAGTCGATGAAGGTTGATTCTGCGGTTCAAAATCTGGCGATCTCGGATCTATTTGCTTAACTCATCAAAGGCTACCTCTCAAGAGGTAGCTTTTTTTTTGACGTCGCTGACCTAACCCTATCTTGGGCGGAGCTTTCAGAATCTGCACACTAGGATCGTGTGGCCATGGACAAAAAATCAGAAGGTTTAATAGCCGACTTGGCAGGGTTGAAACTTGAGTTAGATACGCTTAAGGCTAAGGGCGTTAATACTTTAATGTATTCCTTGCTGAAGCAGAAATATCAGGAGAAGTATAAGGCTGCCTTGGCATTGGTAGAGGGCCTTCCTGTGTTGCCGCTGACCGAAAACTGACCCAGTTTCGCCCATTGTGCTGACTGAAAACTGACCCAGGTGTTCCACTGTACCTGCTCAATTTTTGAGCAGGAGAACACAGGGTGATCAGCATGGAAATGATGGGCAAAATTCGGCGGATGTATTTCCGCGACAAGCTGTCGTTGCATGAGATAGCCAAGCGCACCGGCCTGTCGCGCAACACCATCCGAAAATGGGTCAGAGCGTCGGAGTCCAAGCAGCCGGTTTATCAGCGTCGAGCCGTGTTCAACAAGCTCAGTCCCTTTCACGAGATGTTGGAGCAGGCGCTGCGGGCTGATGCCTTGAGGGCCAAGCAACATCGTCGCAGTGCCAAGGCGCTGCTGGCCATGATCCGCGCTGAAGGCTATGACGGCGGCTACAGCCAGCTCACTGCCTTCGTTCGTCATTGGCGCGGAGAGCAAGGCAAGGCGGTACGGGCATTTGTGCCGTTGGCGTTCGCATTGGGCGAGGCCTTCCAGTTCGATTGGAGCGAGGAAGGCCTGCTGATTGGCGGTGTTTTCCGACGTGTCCAGGTCGCGCACATGAAGCTATGTGCCAGCCGAGCCTTCTGGCTAGTGGCCTATCCCAGCCAAGGGCATGAAATGCTGTTCGATGCCCATACCCGCTCATTCGCCGCCATGGGCGGCGTGCCGCGTCGCGGCATCTACGACAACATGAAAACGGCGGTCGACAAGGTCTCCAAGGGTAAAGGCCGCACGGTCAACGCTCGCTTCATGGTGATGTGCTCGCACTACCTGTTCGACCCGGACTTCTGCAACGTAGCGTCCGGCTGGGAAAAAGGTATCGTCGAAAAGAATGTCCAAGATAGTCGGCGCCGCATCTGGCTGTCTGCCTGCGACAATACTTTCCATAGCTTCGAAGAGTTGAATGCCTGGCTTGCCCAGCGCTGTCGGGCTCTGTGGCACGAGCTGATCCATCCGCAGTACAACGGCCTCACCGTTGCAGAAGTCTTAGAACTGGAGCGCGTCGAAATGATGCCGATGCCGACGCCTTTCGACGGTTATGTAGAGCGCACGGTTCGCGTTTCCAGCACCTGTCTGATCAACGTGGCCCGCAACCGCTATTCAGTACCCTGTGAGCGTGTTGGCCAGTGGGTCAGCAGTCGGCTCTATCCCTCGCGAATCGTCGTGATTGCCGATGATGGTGTGATTGCCAGCCACGAGCGCCTGTTTGATCGCGATCAGGTCAGCTACGACTGGCAACACTATATCCCCCTCATTGAGCGTAAACCGGGAGCCCTACGCAATGGTGCCCCGTTTGCCGACCTACCCAAGCCACTACGCCTGCTCAGGCGCGGGCTGCGGCGGCATCTACAGGGTGATCGGGTCATGACCCAGGTCTTGGCCGCCGTGCCCGTCGCTGGCCTGGATGCTGTCCTCGTAGCGGTTGAGCTGGTTTTGGAATCTGGCAGCCTGAGCGCTGACCACATCCTCAATATCGTGGCCCGTCTGACCACCCGTGAAGCACCACCCTCGGTCGAAACCAACCTGCAACTGAAAGTTACCCCTATCGCCAATACCGCGCGCTATGACCGGTTGCGCAGCACAGATGAGGAGGTGCGCAATGCGTGATCTTACAGAGGAACTCAAAGACTTACGCCTGCACGGCATGGCCACTGCCTGGGCAGATCTGGCCGCACAAGGTGAATCCACCACCGCCTCATCGAAATGGCTGATCGAGCATCTCCTCGATCAGGAACACGCCGACCGGGCAGTGCGCTCGGTACATCATCAGATGAATATGGCGAAACTGCCCATACACCGCGATCTGGCTGGCTTCGACTTCGGTGTATCCAGCGCTGATGCCCGGCTGATCAAGGAACTGTCCACTCTGACCTTCACCGACACAGCTCAAAATGTGGTGTTCATCGGCGGCCCTGGCACCGGTAAAACGCACCTCGCCACCGCCCTGGCGGTGGCCAGCATCACCCAACACAACAAGCGTGTACGCTTCCACTCCACGGTCGATCTGGTCAACCTGCTGGAGCGTGAGAAGCACGAGGGTAAGACAGGGCGTATCGCCCGAGGACTACTGCGTGCAGATCTGGTAATCCTTGATGAGCTTGGCTACCTACCTTTCAGCCAGAGCGGCGGGGCCTTGCTGTTCCACTTTGCTCTCTAAGCTTTACGAGCACACCAGTGTGATCATCACCACCAACCTCAGCTTCGCCGAATGGTCGAGCGTATTTGGCGACGCCAAGATGACCACGGCCTTGCTCGACCGATTGACCCACCACTGCCACATCGTCGAGACGGGGAATGAATCGTACCGCCTGCAAAACAGCACCTTAGTGGCCAAGACCAAGATCCAGGCGAGGGAGCGCAGGCGACAGGATATCGAGGAGGCGGAGGACGACCCGTTTTGACCTCTTTGGGCTGGCCTTGCTGAGTGCAGGGTCAGCACTTTTACGACGCTGTCGACTGCTAGGCTTATCCACAATTGCCGGGGTCTAAATCGGCAAGCAGCCCTGGGTCATTTTTCAATCGGCAGGGTGGGTCAATTTTCAATCAGCGCCGACACCGTGGCAAGCCCGGGCTTTCCAAGCGTGCTAACTGGCAACGAGTTTGATCTGTTTATTGGTGAAACCCCTGTAAACATCACTGGCTCAGCACGTACCGCAATGACCATTAATGGCACATTGCCGGGGCCGCTGCTTCGCTGGCGTGAAGGGGAGACCGTTACGCTGCGTGTGAAAAACCGTAAGCGCTCCATAAACCCCACCTAACCAAAGATGGGCAGCGCACCTAGCTGTGTATGTGAGGTGTGCAATTCCATGGCAGTAGCGCTTCGTAGTCTTCGACTGAGCACGCCTGCGGCAGGCGTTCCAGTGCGTGGCGCAGCCACGCATAGGGTTCTTGGCCGTTGGCTTTGGCCGTTTCTACCAAGCTGTAAAGTTGTGCGCTGGCAGTGGCACCTTTGGGCGTGTCACTGAACAACCAGTTCTTTCTCCCGATGACAAACGGGCGGATCGCACGCTCGGCCGCGTTGTTGTCCATCGGCAAGTAGCCGTGCTCGACGTAGCGTTCCAATTTGCTCCAGTTGCTGGCCAAGTAACCGATGGCCTTGCCCAAGGCATTCTGCGTCGTGACCTGAGGTTGCGTTTTCTCTACCCAGTTTTTCAGCTGAGTCAGCAATGGCAGGCTGCGCTCCATGCGGGCAACCTTACGATCTTCGTCGTCACTGTCCTTCAAGTCGCGCTCGACGCCATAGAGCTTATTGATCAGGTTCAATGCGATGTCAGCGCGTCCTGTTTTGCCCTTGGGCTGTACTTTCTGCGCTTCGACGAACTTGCGGCGCGCGTGCGCCCAGCAGCCCAATCGCTCCAGCCCGTCCTGTGCGGCCAGCGCGTTGTAACCGGCGTAGTCGTCGGTCATGACATAGCCGCGATAGCCGTCCAGCAGGCGCACCGGCACCTCCTGCGCTCGGCTGGTGGCGTAGTCGAAAAGGATCACCGGGCGATCAGGTGGGCCGCCGGTTTGCACCCACATCCAGGATTGGCTGCTGGGCTCACGACCAGGCTCTTTCAACACCTGCACACGTGTTTCATCACAGTGGATGATCCGACTGTTCAACAGGCTTTCGCGCATCAGATTCAGCAGCGGCTGAAAGTGCTCGCTGCATTGAATCACCCAGCGTGCCAGGGTCTGGCGCGGGATATCGATACCGTGACGCCCCAGCACTTTTTCGAAGCGGTGAAGCGGCAAGCCGTCTACGTATTTGGTGGTCAGCAGCATGGCCAGCACACTCGGGCTGGCCATGCTTTTCTCGATCATCTGGGCGGGCTTGTCCGCCGTTACGGGCGCTGACTCGCAGTCCCGGCAGCCGTACACCTTGCGAACATGTTTGATGACGCGAATCTGCATCGGGACGATTTCAAGTTGTTCGCTGACTTCTTCACCGATGGCATGTTTACGGCAGCCACAAGCGCAGGTCAGTTCATGCTCGGGCAGTTCGTGGACAACTTCGATACGCGGCAAATCAGCTGGCAGCGGCTTGCGCTTGCCACGGCGTTTGGTTGGCGCAACGACTTCTTCGTCGTCAGCCTCATCCAAGGGCTCGGCCAGGCTTTCCGCTTCGTCGAAGAGTGGCAACTGTGGTGTCGCCGTATCGCCAGTCTGCTCGGTCTTGCGCCCGAACAAGCGCTGGCGCAACAGCGCAACTTCCTCTTCGAGATGAACGATCTTGCCCTTGTCGGACGCGCGCTCGTGGATCATCTGCTCAAGCAGTTGCTTGAGCAGAACAGGATCGTCAGGGAGGTTTTCGGGCATGGAAATCATGCCGCGGATTATACCGAATCAGGCGACGTATCGAGGCGTCAAAACCTGATGCGGACGGTTGCGCCAGAGGTCGAAGCCATCGAGTAGCCAGTTCAGTTCCTGAACGGTCAGGACAATGGCGACGTCAGTCGGATCAGGTGAAGTTTTGAAACGTTCGGACTCCAGGCGTTTGAGCCAGAGGCAGAAGCCGTTGCGTTCCCAATACAGGATCTTCACGCGGTTGCGCGGCTTGTTGAGGAAGACGAAAAGCACTGGGTCGAACACCGCCACTTTGATATCGAGTTCGACCAATGCGGCCAGGCCATCGATGGATTTTCGAAAGTCGACAGGCTTGGGGTAGAGGTACACTTTTTCGACTTTGGCGTCGGGTCGCATCATGGTCGGCGAGCTCCAGAAAGAAATCGGGAGCACAGCATCGAGGATCAGGTAAGCGCTTTGAATGTGGGGTTCATGGAGCGCTTACGAAAAACCGTCTCGATGAAGACACCTCTATCCATTGGCATGGAATCATCCTGCCGGCCAATATGGATGGGGTGCCGGGACTGAGTTTTCACGGTATTGCTCCTGATGGCATGTACGAGTACAAATTTAAGGTTCACCAGAACGGGACGTACTGGTACCACAGCCACTCAGGCCTGCAGGAGCAAGCGGGTGTTTACGGACCAATCGTAATCGACTCGAAAGAGCCAGAGCCTTTCAAGTACGACCGCGATTATGTGGTGATGCTAACTGACTGGACGGATGAAGCCCCTAGTCGTGTAATGGCCAAGCTCAAGAAGCAGTCCGGCTACTACAATCATCATAAACGTACCGTTGGTGACTTCATCAACGACGTCAGCGACAAAGGCTGGGCCGCGACAATAGCTGATAGGAAGATGTGGGCTGAAATGAACATGAGCCCAACTGACCTCGGTGATGTCAGCGCAGATACATACACTTACCTTATGAATGGCCAGGCTCCTAATAGCAACTGGACTGGTATTTTCAAGCCAGGAGAGAAGCTGCGATTGCGCTTCATCAACGGCTCTGCCATGAGCTATTTCGATGTTCGCATCCCAGGCCTGAAAATGACGGTAGTGGCTGCCGATGGTCAGTATGTCAAGCCAGTCAGCGTCGATGAATTCCGCATAGCAGTGGCAGAAACTTATGACGTAATTGTGGAGCCAGCCACTGAGGAAGCTTACACAATTTTCGCTCAATCCATGGACCGAACCGGCTATGCCCGCGGGACTTTGGCCGTACGCGAAGGACTGAAGTCATCAATTCCAGCAATTGACCCACGACCTATCATCACTATGGATGACATGGGGATGGGCGGTATGGCAGGCATGGACCATGGGGGCATGGCTGGCATGGGAGGTGATGGCATGTCTGGTATGGCCGGCATGGATCACAGCAAGATGACGGGTATGTCCTCAAGCGATATGACCGGCATGGGCGGTGGCGACATGCCTAACATGGCCGGTATGGACCATAGCAAGATGGCAGGCATGGACAAAGCTGACATGCCCACGATGGCCGGCATGGATCACAGCAAGATGGCTGGGATGGACCATAGTGGCATGCCAGGAATGGCTGGCATGGGGGCGGAGATGCAGAGTCACCCATCGTCAGAAACCAACAACCCATTGGTTGATATGCAAGCCATGACTCCAGCACCGAAGTTAAACGATCCTGGAATCGGGTTGCGGAATAATGGTCGTCGTGTGCTTACTTATTCTGACTTGCGGAGTACGTTCCAAGATCCTGATGGTCGCGAGCCTAATCGCACCATCGAGTTGCATTTGACCGGCCACATGGAGAAGTTTTCGTGGTCTTTTAACGGTATCAAATTCTCTGATGCCGAGCCGCTTCGCCTCAAGTACGGTGAGCGCCTTCGTATCACACTGGTGAATGACACTATGATGACCCACCCCATCCACCTCCACGGTATGTGGAGTGACTTGGAGGATGAGAACGGTCAGTTTATGGTGCGCAAGCACACGATCGATATGCCACCAGGAACCAAACGCAGCTATCGCGTCACGGCCGATGCCCTAGGACGCTGGGCTTACCACTGCCACCTGCTTTTCCATATGGAAATGGGCATGTTCCGTGAAGTTCGGGTCGATGAGTAAAGGAGACGATCTGTGAGCAAATACCCGAATCGTAAATCCTTGGTGAGTTACGCCTTAGCCATCGGCTTGTTGGGTGCTGTTTCGTCTGTGGTACTGGCGGCAGAGGTGATTGGCGATAGCATTCTTACGGCAAATGCGGTCGCAACCAGCGAGCCGGGAACCAAAACAAGCGGATATGAACCTGTTCACGGTTCTATGGATCACAGGAAAATGAGCCATGAGTCGGTGGATCATGACCCAAAAATCAAAAGGGCAGATTGAGATCATGACCAACAAATTTTTACGGCCGACCCTTGTGGCGCTGGCTGTTTCTGTCAGTCCTGCATTCTTGGGCATTGCACATGCGGCCGAAGAAATGGAGCATTCGAAGGCAATGCCATCAGCTAAGGACTCAAATCCATCGACAATGTCACAGATTGAGCCAACCAAATCTAAAGACAGTCCTATGGATCACTCCAAGATGGATCACGGTTCAATGGGCACCATGGATCACAGCATGATGAACATGGGCGACGGACAAATGGACGGGATGGAGAGTATGGGCGGAGGGGCTGCCACGACCAGTCGAACCCCTATCCCGGTGCTTACCGATACTGATCGCGCCGCAGCCTTTCCACCGGTGGCCGGGCATGGCGTTCACGATAAGAGCTTAAACTCGTTTATTTTGCTTGATAAGCTTGAGTATCAGGATGCGGACAATGGAAGCGCTTTGGCTTGGGATGCCAAGGGGTGGGTTGGTGGTGATATTGATCGTTTATGGCTGCGCTCCGAAGGCGAGCGCACCAATGGCGTAACAGAAAGTGCTGAACTCCAGGCGCTCTGGGGGCATGCGATCAGTCCGTGGTGGGATGTCGTCACTGGCGTTCGCCAAGATTTCAAACCTGGCTCGCCGCAGACCTGGGGAGCCCTGGGTATTCAGGGTATGGCTCTCTATAACTTTGAAGCCGAAGCAACAGCTTTCATCGGCGAAAATGGCCAAACCGCGGCTCGGTTTGAAGGTGATTATGACATTCTGCTCACCAACCGCCTAATCTTGCAACCAACGTTTGAAGCGAACCTCTATGGGAAGAACGACCCACAGCGCGGTATTGGTTCCGGGTTAGCTAACACCGAAGTAGGCCTACGATTGCGCTACGAACTTATCCGTGAATTCGCCCCCTATATTGGCATCTCCTGGAATCGTTCTTACGGGAAGACTGCCGATTTGGCCAGTGATGAAGGAGAAAATACCAATGAAGCTAGATTTGTAGTTGGTGTTAGAATGTGGTTTTGAGCCAAAGATATAGCTTGTTCCAATCTACTTAATACTTGGTTCAAAAGTGAGGCTTCGTAAAGAGTTCGCAGAACCACGAAGCCCCTTTACGGTAAGAGAGCTGATCATGCAAAACAGAGTAAAACTGCGAACCTTAGGGAATCTCCGAACAAGCCTTCAGTTATGCGAGAATCCCCGCAACACCTGATCCGAGCCGCCCATGAGCCAGATGAGCTTTTCCGACTTTGAGTACGCCGGCAAGCGCAAGCAAACCCGCCGAGAGCGCTTCCTCGCCGAAATGGATCAGGTGGTGCCCTGGGCAGGCCTGCTGGAGCTGATCGAACCGTTCTACCCCAAGGCCGGCGGCGGTAGAAAACCCTATCCTCTGGAAACCATGCTGCGCATCCATCTGTTGCAGAACTGGTTCTCCCTGAGCGACCCGGCCATGGAGGAAGCGCTCTACGAAATCACGCCCATGCGCCAGTTCGCACGCCTGACGCTGAGCGCGCCAATCCCCGAAGACACCACGATCATGAACTTCCGGCACTTGCTGGAGAAGCATCAGCTCGCACCGGCAATCCTTGCGGTCATCAATGGTTATCTGCAGGAAAAAGGCCTGTCGCTGCGCCAAGGCACCATCGTCGATGCCACCATTATTCATGCCCCCAGCTCGACCAAAAATAAAGAAGGCAAGCGTGATCCCGAGATGCACCAGACCAAGAAAGGCGGTCAGTATTTCTTCGGGATGAAGGCGCACATCGGTGCCGATGTCGAGTCCGGCCTGGTGCATCACGTCCATGGCACCGCTGCCAATGTGGCCGATGTCACGCAGGTGGCTGAACTGCTGCATGGCGAAGAAAACGCCGTGTATGCAGATGCCGGTTACACCGGTGTCGAAAGGCGCGAAGAGCATGAAAATCGGGGGGTGATCTGGCAGATTGCAGCGCGTCGCAGCACCTATTCCAAGCTGAACCAGCGCAGCGTACTGTACAAAGCCAAGCGCAAGATCGAGTTCTGCAAGGCTCAGACACGGGCCAAGGTCGAGCATCCGTTTCGCGTGATCAAGCGGCAGTTTGGTTACGTGAAAATACGTTTTCGTGGGCTGATGAAAAACACGGCTCAGTTGACCACGCTGTTCGCCCTGGCAAACCTGTGGAGGGTTCGAAAACAGCTCATGGGTATGGGTGAGGTTCGCGTTTAACACGGAGAACCGGTCGAAAAAGCTCTCCGTACATGATTTTTCGGTCACTTTTCGTCCAATGACGCTGTAGGTGCCTGGAAAATTGCAACTTGCCGCGGCTGCACGACAAGTTGATCGGAGCATCCTTAGGCATTGCGACATTTGCAGCCTTGTTTATTGGCACCGCAGCGTATGCTACAGACCCCATGAAAATTGATGTTTATCGTGATGCAAACTGCGGTTGCTGCAAAAAATGGGTTCAATACTTGAAAGACAGCGGACTTACCGTAGTCGATCATGTCGAAATGGATATGAGTTCGACTAAGCAGAAGTTTGGCGTTCCCCCCAGGCTTTCGTCGTGCCATACCGCAGTCATTAATGGGAAGTTTGTTGAGGGCCATGTGCCAGTCGAGCAGATTTTCACGATCAGCAATCGCGATGATCTAATGGGGATTGCAGCGCCGGGCATGCCGGCAGGTTCTCCTGGGATGGAAGTTGGTGGGAAGCGAGACGCCTATCAGATTATTGGTTTGACCAAGACAGGAATCGATGAGGTGATTATGGACTACCCAGCTATTTGAATATTGTGAGCTGCGCCCTCGTAAAGCCATGGCGTAGGGCGCTCGTATTTCATCAGCACGTTAAATTCAAATTCCTGTGATGCTTAATGAGCAGATTTCTTTTAGTTAGGGCGCATTCATAATGCTCTAGGCTCAGAAAAAACTCAACACATCTTTCAGCTCGTATGTCTATGCTATTTGTAATCAGTGTCATTTTCTCGATATGAATCGCCAGCTAAATTGCTCAGTATTCTAGTCGCAACGTGCTATGTCGATTGTAAATGGCAAGCAATTGCTAGCTGATTCTTAAGCCGGATAAAAAAGGCGCCTTAAGGGCGCCTAAACCGTCTCCAAACTAAAGGAGTAACAAGGGGACGGGTGTACTTGAAAAACAAACGCCGAAGATCGGTAACCGATGGCTACTATAGCAGCTGCAATGGATATTCGATGATTAGACGGACCTCATTCAAATCTGACTCGAAGTCTGTTGCCCGAGTCGTTGCCTGGCGAACACGGAATGACATGTCCTTCAAAGAACCTGATTGAACGACGTACTTCGCTTCAATGTCTCGCTCCCAGCGCTTTTGATCTCGCAGAGGATCACCATCTTCGCCCCTTCGCATATAGATACTGTTTGCATTCGAATAGTCCGCATCCCAGCCCTTAGCGTAGCGAGTCATGAAACTCAGGCCAGGTATGCCGAAAGCTTGCATGTCCAAGTCATAACGTAGCTGCAGCGATTGCTCTTTAGGGGAGTTAAAGTCGCTGTACTGGATGGAGTTATCCAGAAAAATGGAGTCTGACTGACGTAAGTAATCAAAATCATCATTACCATTGTTCCGTTGATATCCAACGCTCACTGTGTGAGCGCCAAACTTGATTCCGGCCTTACCACTCCAGATATTGTTATCGAAACTACCCAGTAGCTTTTTCCCCTCATCGACAGCCCGGTAGTAATTCAACCCACCTATCAGCGTCATGTTTTCCGAGAGCGGATAGCTCAAAGTGGTGCCCGCGTAGTACTGGTTCCAGACATCTTTGAATTGGCTAGTGTAAAGGCTTACGCCGAGATGCTCGTTGACAGTGTAATCACCGCCCAAGTAGGCAATCCAAGGCGCATCAACTGCCCCGGCATAGAAGGTTGCGAAGCCGTCACGCATACTACTGGAGTTGGGTTGGCTCATAGCATGTAGACGCCCACCCTGAAGGCTGAGGTCTTTGATGCTGGTATTTGTAAACGTTATACCTCGAAAGCTTTCCGGTAGCAATCGAGAGTCTCCGTATGCAACAACAGGTGTAGACGGGAACACATCGCCGACCCTGACAATTGTATCCAGAAAACTAGCCTTTGCGGCCCCGCCTACTTTCGAGTAGGTATCTTCTGGCTGGCCTTTGCTATTATAGGGCATTACATCTATCGAACTACGAGCTCCGGAGCGCCCATCACCAGAGTCTAGCTTGATTCCCTGCATTGCAAACAAGTCGACACCTAAACCTACGGTGCCTTGAGTGAACCCTGACTCGAATCGCCCAATTATGGCGTGAGCCCATTCTTCGGCATAGCCGTTTCCGGTAGGGCTGGAATGCCCCTTACGATAATCTCGATTGATATAGAAGTTTCGGTTGAGCACATTGATAGAGCTCCCCTCGATAAATCCATCCGGTTTTTGCTCCGCCGCCACTGCGACTTGCCCGATGCTCATTCCAAGGGCAATCAAAGAAAGGCCATAAATACTTTTATTATTCATTTAACACTCCAGGCTTCAGCTTGGCAGAGCTTCAATGTGAATTGCTTTCTTGTCATTATAGAAATCACAGGCACGCAGCAAGTGCTAACGTGTCGGCAGCCATGATTTCGCATGAAGCATAACCCCGGAGTGACCTGAAAATTACTTTTATGTCAGTATAATGAAAGCTTTCCTCGTAGGGCTAAAATAACAAAGAGTCAGTTGTGCTTTTACGGGCTAGCCTCCGTGCGGGCAATCGCTACCCATAACCCGATACTCTACTGTATTGAGCTTGCCGCTTGAGTCTTCATAAGTCATGCGAGAGGGAGCGACGCTACAGTTCTTATTGGCTTGTGTGACGCTAACAATTTTTTTGATATCAAGATCCATGCCGTACTTATAGTGAACGACTTCAGGAGCGGCCTTGCCATTTCTTACAGCGTACTGCTCCATGGCCCTTTGGTTTTCCTGAATCATTCGGCCGTATACACGATCTCCTCCACCCTCTGCAACTGCTAAAGATGAGATGGCACTCAAAACTGAAAAAACGGCAAATGCCTTAATTACATTCATGATTTTCTCCAAAAGCTTACTCATTCCTAGCTATAGGGTAGCGTTATACACCTTTCAGAAAGCTGCCATGGAGATTACTTGTTCGTCAGGAATCTCAAGAGATTCTGAGGTCATGTAGATAGCGGGTTTGGGGGCTTTGCGAAACCTGCAGTTGCTTTTAAACACGCTACGTGGACTACCAGGCCTGCCAAGGCGCTGGTGAAACAGCAGCTGGGGAGTGATTGCCGGCGTATTGTTCGTGTTGCCTTCGCTGTTCATTGTGATCGAACCTGGCACGCCTGGAAGTGGGAGGCCAGCCTTCCGAGGTATCGGTATCGAGCTGTAGGTTCACAAAATAGGTGATAGGCCAGGCCTCGTGAAATGGGAAGCTTGGCCATTTTTTTGTGAAGTGAAGGGGGGTTTTTCACAAAAAAGCTGAGAAGACCCTACCCACATCTCACAAAAGCTGAGTAGCCCCCCACCAGCTGACCGACATGAGCGCTTCTTTGGAGCGGCTGCAGAAAGGTTTGCGAGGACCATCCAAAACAAATTGCGGATTCCACGACACTTGGACACTCAGCCCACGATCATTTGGACACTCGTTCCACGCTCACTTGGACACCTAATCCACGTCCACTTGGACAGGCAGTCGGAGCGCAGCGACGCAGGTTTGCATTGTTAGTCTGAAGTCCCTGTCGTCGTCAATTTCGTTGCGCGCCTGCGCATCGATTCGCCCTTCAGTTCGATCCGGTAAGCGTTGTGCACCAGCCGATCGAGGATCGCGTCGCCCAAGGTCGGATCGCCGATCAGTGCGTGCCACTTGTCTACCGGCATCTGGCTGGTCACCAGCGTCGAGCGGTTGCCGTAGCGGTCGTCCAGCAGTTCGAGCATGTCGCGCCGTTGTGCGGCGGTAAACGGCGCCAGGCCCCAGTCGTCCAGGATCAGCAAGTCGGTCTTGGCATAACCCGCCATCAGTTTCGCGAAGCGCCCATCGCCGTGGGCTAGGCCCAGCTCTTCCATCAAGCGCGGCAGGCGCAGATAGCGCACGCTGTAGCCGTCGCGGCAGGCCTTGTGGGCCAGCGCGCAGGCGAGCCAGGTTTTGCCTACGCCGGTTGGGCCGCCGATGATCAGGTTCAGGCCGTCGCGCAGCCACTGGCCGCTGCCCAGTTGCAGGATCAGCGCCTTGTTGGATGTAGCGTCCAGCGATTACGGTCAGCTCTGGCCGCAGTATGGCTACGAGCCGTGGTCTGCTGAAGTGGAGGTCTTCCATAACCCTATGGCACTACATCCGGTGCCTAACGAGCTGATACCAGAAGTCACCCACTGGAGAGAAGTGAATGGAAGAGTCGAGTGCGAATCTTTCTATGATGTATCAATACTCCGATCCAGGACACTCGTCCTGAGTGCTAACGCTAAGGTTCCGTCACTTGATGAGTTACTGACAGCAGCCAGTCCTCCCGAGCTCTGACGGCGACGGGGTGGATGCATCTTTGCCACGCAGGTAGATGAGGATTACTCAGCAAGCTACCCAGTAAGGGAAGGACATGAGCCCCCTGCGCAATCCACAACCGTTGAAGCGTCAGCTCTCTTCGGGTAAAAGAGTGACCTTCTTACAACGTTACAACAGTGTCATCCTCGAAAGCATAGGAAGAGAAATGTCGACCCAAGGACTAAACCGATTCATCGGAGGCAAGATTCACGCCGTGATAATGATGGCCCTACTAAAGCGGGAAATGATACGCCTCGGCATATGCACCGTCATGGCACTTGTTCTGAATGCGATCTTGTATACCGGCGTTGAAATAGACGGCACCATCAAGCCGTGGGCAGAAACGCCGATAAAACTATTCGCATAATCAATGTTATTCGCCTTCATTATTAAGGCTTTTCTGCCACTTCTTGGGTGGACAATTCTGAAAGCAGTTCTACTGAGTGCGAATAATGCTTTCAGCGGTATCCTGAGTTTTTTGGGAAACCAGTTCACAGGGGTCATGTACTGCACTGGAATCATCCTGTGATCTGTCACGTTTAAGCAGTATATGATTTCTGGGGTTTTAGATTCAGAAATGGTTTCCCTGTCCGCAATCGTATTTTCTTCCGGGATTTTATATTTCTATGTGCTGCAATGCGCCATTCAAAAAACAATGAGTCCAGCTCTGCGTACACCAGCAGTACCGCGTTCAACCACTAGGCTGTGACTATTCCGCCTCTGGCGCTCAGTAGACGCTCGATCTGCTGAACTCTTACCCATGCATACGTAGCCGTTAATGGCCAGGCTCGCCTTCGACTTTATGAAGAAGGCGAGCATCCGCGTGCTTGATTGCCTACCTCATTTGTTGGGTGAGGAATCAGTACTGCGGATCGCAAACAGAAACCCCAAGCGCGCATGCGACGGGAGTATACAGCCGATTTTCGGTACCTAGAGAGCTTGGCAATTATCGCTTTTCAAGCACATACCCTACGCCCCGAAGCGTATGTATCAGCTTGGTCTCGAAAGGGTCATCTATCTTGGCTCTGAGTCTTCGAATCGACACCTCTACAACGTTTGTATCACAGTCAAAGTTCATATCCCAAACCTGCGAGATAATCTGTGTACGGCTCAGTACTACGCCACTATTACGCATCAGATAATGCAATAATGCGAATTCTTTCGTAGTCAAATCAATGCGCTGGCCATCCCTGAAGGCTCTGTGCCGGCTCTGATCAAGCTCCAGGTCAGCCACGCGAATAACCTCTGCTGATGCGGGGTGATCTGACCTGCGCATCAAAGCGCGAACCCGGGCCAGCAGCTCAGGGAATTCGAATGGTTTGATCAGGTAGTCATCTGCGCCGTTCTCTAGCCCTCGGACCTTATCCGCCAGCCGGCTTCTCGCCGTCAGCATCATGATGCGGGAAGGGCAATTTTTGCGGCGCAATAACTCAAGAACCTGCCAACCATCCATCTCTGGGAGGTTTATATCGAGAATAATCAGCTCGTATTCGTGCTGCTTGGCCAAGAATAATCCATCTGAGCCGGTGTGGACGCAATCTACGACATAGCCACACTCCGTCAGACCTTGACGCACATACTCCGCAGTTTTTACTTCATCCTCAATTACCAGAATTCGCATGGGATTTTGTCTCGATATCACTGAGCAATTAACCGCGCACGCGCGCCGGCATTATTGAAAGGGATGGTAAATCAAAATGAGCGTGCCGGGGCTCAAATGACGGATTTGTAATTTCTAGGGATGCTCCGATCAACTTGTCGTGCAGCCGCGGCAAGTTGCAATTTTCCAGGCACCTACAGCGTCATTGGACGAAAAGTGACCGAAAAATCATGTACGGAGAGCTTTTTCGACCGGTTCTCCGTGTTAAACGCGAACCTCACCCATACCCATGAGCTGTTTTCGAACCCTCCACAGGTTTGCCAGGGCGAACAGCGTGGTCAACTGAGCCGTGTTTTTCATCAGCCCACGAAAACGTACTTTCACGTAACCAAACTGCCGCTTGATCACGCGAAACGGATGCTCGACCTTGGCCCGTGTCTGAGCCTTGCAGAACTCGATCTTGCGCTTGGCTTTGTACAGTACGCTGCGCTGGTTCAGCTTGGAATAGGTGCTGCGACGCGCTGCAATCTGCCAGATCACCCCCCGATTTTCATGCTCTTCGCGCCTTTCGACACCGGTGTAACCGGCATCTGCATACACGGCGTTTTCTTCGCCATGCAGCAGTTCAGCCACCTGCGTGACATCGGCCACATTGGCAGCGGTGCCATGGACGTGATGCACCAGGCCGGACTCGACATCGGCACCGATGTGCGCCTTCATCCCGAAGAAATACTGACCGCCTTTCTTGGTCTGGTGCATCTCGGGATCACGCTTGCCTTCTTTATTTTTGGTCGAGCTGGGGGCATGAATAATGGTGGCATCGACGATGGTGCCTTGGCGCAGCGACAGGCCTTTTTCCTGCAGATAACCATTGATGACCGCAAGGATTGCCGGTGCGAGCTGATGCTTCTCCAGCAAGTGCCGGAAGTTCATGATCGTGGTGTCTTCGGGGATTGGCGCGCTCAGCGTCAGGCGTGCGAACTGGCGCATGGGCGTGATTTCGTAGAGCGCTTCTTCCATGGCCGGGTCGCTCAGGGAGAACCAGTTCTGCAACAGATGGATGCGCAGCATGGTTTCCAGAGGATAGGGTTTTCTACCGCCGCCGGCCTTGGGGTAGAACGGTTCGATCAGCTCCAGCAGGCCTGCCCAGGGCACCACCTGATCCATTTCGGCGAGGAAGCGCTCTCGGCGGGTCTGCTTGCGCTTGCCGGCGTACTCAAAGTCGGAAAAGCTCATCTGGCTCATGGGCGGCTCGGATCAGGTGTTGCGGGGATTCTCGCATAACTGAAGGCTTGTTCGGAGATTCCTTAGGTCCCCCTTAATTCGGGGAATCTATCTCAATGATGCCCAGCATTTCCTTATGCTTTCAACATTGTAATCCACAGGTCATGCATACGTTATCGGAAGCCTTTTATTTCGAAAGCGTAATTTTCAAGTAATCCCTTTGATATTGTGCCGTGCTATCGTAGTGCGCCACTTTATTTCTTGCCATATATGGATCCAGCTAATTGCGCATTTACATTTATTTCACTATTTTTTCACCTTTGCCTCCATAGGCTTTGGCAATGGACAATCAAACCAAACCTCTTATTAACTTACTGATTCGTTATCTGGGAATCGGCTTCATAGCAACGGGATTCCATTATGCGGTGTTCCTGGTGCTGGTTACGACAGAGTTCGCTACTCCGTTGCTGGCCAGTATCTGTGGCGGCATGGTTGGAGCCATTGCAAGCTTTATTGGAAATAGGGCGCTCTGTTTTGTGGCAGATGGCTCTCGTAAGTTTCAGCCTGTCAGGTTTGCACTGGTCGTGTTAGCCACAAACTTCGGCAATGGCGTGGGTATGTGGGTCCTCATCAAGTCGAATCTGTCACCTCTCATCTCCCAAATCGTAGTGACCTTAAGCCTCACTGCACTTGGATTCATTGCACATCGTTTTTGGACATTCAATCATGCAGACATTACATCGCTTTCCCGAGCGCCCTGATCCGTTGTTAACCATTGTGGTCCCTTGCTTCGAGGAAGAGGAAACCATCCCCGAGTTCCACCAGCGCATCACCCGCGTGGTGAAGCGATTATCCGTCTCCTGCGAAATCCTCTATGTCGACGACGGCAGTAAAGACCGGACGGCCGACATTCTTCGCCACTATCAGGATGGGTCATCTGTACGTTACCTGTCTCTGAGTCGCAACTTCGGCAAAGAGGCTGCACTGAGCGCCGGGATAGACCATGCCCGTGGCAGTGCGCTGATCTTCATTGATGTCGACCTGCAGGACCCACCAGAGCTCATCGCGGCCATGGTGGACTACTGGCAACGCGGCTACGACGTGGTGAACATGCAGCGTAACCTGAGAATCGGTGATTCGTGGTTTAAGCGCATGAGTGCCCGGGCATACTACTGGGTCATGCATCGCCTGGTGGAGAAGGTGGACATGCCGACCGATGTCAGTGATTTCCGATTGATTGGACCTGCTCCGCTGGCAGCACTGCGGGCGCTGGACGAGCGCTCCAGGATTCTCAAAGGCATGATTGGCTGGGTAGGCTTTCGTACCATCGAACTACCCTACAATCGTACTGTTCGCCATGCCGGAAGCACCAAGTGGAATGCAGCTGGCCTGTTCAATCTGGCCATCGAGAGTATCGTCAGCTTCTCTCGCAAACCGCTGCGCATCTTCAGCCTCATCAGTTTCGGACTTTTCGTCTCCAGCATCTGCTACATGCTTGCGTCGCTCGTGGCTGGCAGTTTCGACATCCATCACCTGCTCGTCGGAATGGCTTCATTCATGTGCGTCGGTGTCGCCATGGTGGGGGAGTACCTTGGCGTGACACTCGCGGAAGTGAAGCGCCGGCCTCTCTATTTCCTGAAGCACAGCAGCAAGGCGGATCCAGTGTCACTCCACCCTTCGATGGCTTCGATCGAGGGTAAGAAATGCTGAGCCTGAAGAACGAGAGGACGCTGTGGTGGGTCCTGGGTTCGATACTGCTATTGCGTTTGGTGGGGCTGGGCATCTACCCATTGATGGACACATCGGAGGCTCGCTACGCTGAAATGGCTCGCAAGATGGTCGAGTTGAATGACTGGATCACGCCTATGTTCGATTACGGGGTACCGTTCTGGGGCAAGCCACCGCTGTCCTTCTGGACCCAGGCCGCGAGCATGACGGTCTTCGGCGTTAACGAGTTCGCTGCGCGTTTCCCAGCGTGGCTACTGCACTTGGCAAGCTGTTTCATCATCATCAAACTCGGCACGCAGCAGATTTCTCGTAACGCCGGAATCTGGGCTGCCATTATCTTTTCCAGCACCACCCTTGGCCTGGTCTCCAGCGGTGTTGTGCTGACTGACCCTGTTTTGTCGTTCTCGATTCTGCTGGCCAGCTACGGTTTCTGGCGTTGGATGAAGTGCGCCAGCAAGGCGGATGCCTACCTGATGTTCGCAGGTCTCGGGCTGGGCTTGCTTGCCAAAGGGCCGCTGACCCTGGTGCTTATGGGGGCGCCGGCATTCGCCTGGTTCGTTATCTACAAGGAATGGGGACGGGTACTGAAGCTTCCCTGGATCAGCGGCCTTGTGCTTATGTTCGGTATATCCGTGCCTTGGTATGTCGCGGCCGAGATGAAAACGCCCGGCTTCATGGAGTACTTCTTCGTTGGTGAGCACTGGAGCCGCTACGTCGTCAGTAACTGGGCGGGCGACCTGTATGGCAGTGCTCATGCAAAGCCATATGGCACCATCTGGATCCAGCTCGGATTGTCGCTCCTTCCATGGGCCTTGTTCCTACCACTGCTGATCCGCAAGCGTGGATCGATGCAGCGCTTCGAAGCCTACCTATGGCTCTGGGCCTTGGCGACACCGGTCTTCTTCACATTCGCTGGCAACATTCTGTGGACCTACCTGCTACCTGCACTGCCAGCTTGGGCATTGCTGCTGTCCGCACGGATCAGCGAAGTTGGCCCGAAGACCACCTGGGCTTCCGCTGCGAGCGCTTTAGTGTTGCCAATCATCGGTGCGGGCATCATCTACGCCGGAGTACTAGAAGAGCGACCACAGAATCAGCGAGATGTGGTTCAAGCGTGGCTGAATGTGCAGACCGCTCACTCTGCTCCCCTGATCTATCCTGGCCGCCGCTCATACTCATCGGAGTTTTACAGCAGCGGGAAGTCCGAGAACATCAAGGATCCTGCCCAGTGGCCGCAGGATGGCTCGTTCTATCTGTCCAGACGCTTGCGAGACAGCAAGGATGGTCTGCCCGCTGATCTGGCTTGCACCCCGATCACCGAAGCGAACGCCAGCCAGCTCCTGCTTTGCCATTGGAAACGTACCGTACAAGGTGCCGAGGGTCTGGCTGGAGAAAGCAATGCGGGAACGCCTCGCAAGAACGAAGGCTAAATTCCATGCACAAAAAAGCCAGGTTTTTACCCTGGCTTTTTTGTCGATTACTTTCGTCATTTGAACAACACTGTCGAGGGCGACTAAGAACCTTCTCTAAAATTACAATTTTGATATCTAGCGCGTTAATTCCGCGCGGCGTTGTTGGCCGCCCTAGGAGATAGCCATGAATGATATAGAACCCTGGGCAATTGCTATCAGTGACTTTCGCCGCTGCACTGAAAAACTCACTGTCCAACTCGATGAGCTGACCTCGCAAACGCTCACCTCAAGCGCTGTTCTGGAGAGGTCGAACGAACTGGTGGAGCAGGTGGACGCTGTCGGCCGGCAGATTCAGGAGGAGGTGCGAAAGGCAGAGAAGGCTTGGTCGAATGCGGAAGAGGTTGCCTTGCGCGCCGCTGCAGCAGCGTATTCAGCCGCATGCCGCGGAGTTGACACCGCCATCCAGCCACTGATCTCGGAGCTTACAGTAGCTACAAAGGCCGCGGACGCCTCTATGCAGGAGCTCAAGCGTGCACCGGTTCTGGCCAAGCGTTATGTGATGGTGGTCGCCACGGCGTTCTTCATCCTGGCGCTGATCTGTGTCTACTCGACCATGCGCCTGATCGATGCCGCCGGCAGCGTAAGTGCCCAAGAGAAAGTGAATGCTCAGTACTTCTCCCACCTGTGGAAGAACGCCAGTCCTGACGAACAGAAGATTATTAAGTCAGTGATTCTGCGGTCGCCCATGGACACTGTGGTCCTCCGGCACTGATGCATTGAGGCAAACTAAAAGGCCCGTCGATTGACGGGCCTAATCATGTCTGCGCGGTTTAAGCGGCGTTCATTGCCGGCTGCAGTTGCTGGGCTGCGGGAAAGTGAAGGTGGAACCAGGTGAAGTTTTCTTCGGTCACCTCGACGCTCGCCGACCCCTGGTGCAGGCTCATGATCGACTGAACGATGGCCAAGCCAAGACCGGTACCGCCTTCGCTCCGTGCTCGGCTCTTGTCCACACGGTAGAACCGCTCAAACAAGTGCGCGTGGTGTTCCTTGGCAATACCGCGGCCGGGGTTGCCGACACTCAACGTCGTACCGCTCGCACTATGCTGCACCTTCACGAAGACCGTGCGGCCGCGAGGGCAGTATCGGATCGCATTTGACACGAGGTTCGAGACGGCTCGTTGAACCATCAGACGGTTCCCGCGTACCACATCATCACTGCCAGAGATCTGCAGCTGGATCTCGCCTTCCTCTGCCGAAATGCTGAAGAGGTCGCACACGCGCTGGACCTCGTCGACCAAGGAGACGGGTTCGAACTCCACCATGGATGCTGGATGACTGACCTGGGCCAAGAACAGCATGTCGGAAACCATGCGGCTCATGCGGTCCAGCTCTTCTGTGCACGACTCCAGAACCTCCCGGTATTCGGAAAGCGATCGTTCTCTGGTCAAGGCAACCTGAGCCTTGCCCATTAGGTTGGAGAGCGGTGCCCGAAGTTCGTGAGCAAGGTCGTCAGAGAACTGCGATAGCTGCTGAACCCCATCATCCAGGCGAGCCAGCATGATGTTAATGCCGTCGGCGAGCATTTTGAGTTCTGCCGGCATCCCATCAGTTGGAAGGCGATGGTCGAGGCTCTCGGTTGAGATTTTCGACGCGATCTTGAGGAACTTGGTCAGTGGCAGCAGGCCTCTGCGCACAGTCCACCAGCCAATGGCCAGGATCAGTGCGAGGATGACGGGGGACATCATCAGGGCCCAGGTCAGCAACGCATCGAGCAGCGCCTCACTGGATGACTGGTCCATGGTCATGTAGACGCTGACCTCTGTTCCATCGCCCAAGCGCATGATTCGAGAAGCACTCAGCAGAGGACGGTCCTGCGTATCACGCCATTCGTGCTCTTTGGGGTGGGCCGCCGGCTGAAACTTGTGCACCTCCAGATTGACCTGTTTCGAGCCAATCGAGAGCAGGGGAGTATGATTCTGTGAGGTATCGAATATGCTCACATACAGGTTGTTGTGGCCCATGACCAAATCGACAAGCTGATGCGCATCCGCGTTGACGCCGGAGATGTCCGGGATGGTGGACAGGTTGTGAGCCATCCCCGCCATCTTTACTTCCAGGTCCGCTCTGGCATTTCTTTCCAGAGCCTTGCCTACCATCATATAGCCGAAGGTGGCGAACAGAAGCAGCAACGCTGCGCTCATCAACCCAACTTTTAACCCCAGCTTTGCAGCCAGGCTGAATGGCCTCATGCGCGTTCCTCAAAAACGTACCCAACGCCACGAAGCGTGTGAATGAGCTTGGTTTCAAACGGGTCATCGATCTTCGACCGCTAGCGCCGTATGGCTACATCGATGACATTGGTGTCGCAATCGAAATTCATATCCCAGACCAACGAGATGATCTGAGAGCGAGTCAGCGCTTCGCCCGTTCGGCTCATGAGCAGGTGCAGAAGCGCAAATTCCTTGGTGGTGAGATCGATGCGTGTGCCACCGCGGAAGACGCGATGGCGGACGGAGTCGAGTTCCAGATCGGCAATTTTCAGCGAGCTCTTCTCGACTAACTCATCACCACGGCGTTGCAGCGAACGGATGCGAGCAAGCAGTTCAGGGAATTCGAATGGCTTCACAAGGTAGTCATCCGCGCCGCCGTCCAAGCCCTTGAGCTTGTCATTGATGCGTCCGCGGGCGGTCAGCATGATGATGCGGACCCGGCTGGTCTTACGGATGGTTTCCAGCAGGTCCCAGCCGTCGATACCCGGGAGGTTCACGTCCAGAAGGACCAACGAATAGACATTAGTGTTGAACAAGTGCAGGGCATCTACACCGTTGTGCACGATATCTACGACATACCCGCTTTCGGATAGGCCCTGCTGAAGATATTCGGCAGTTTTAATTTCGTCTTCCACAACTAGAACGCGCATAACTTATCTCAAGGTGTGAGGAAGGAGTTGGCCATAATCCGCCAAGATTATGGTTGCAGGCTGTTCGAAAGTTTGGCTGAGGGTATGGCATGTGGTAGTCGCTACCTCTGTCCATACGCCGGGTCACCTGAGGACGCTTGAATCTTAACGCGAAGAAGCTGGCCGCGGCGAAATCCTACAAATTTGTAATGTAGCCGCAAGATTTCTGACAGTCATGCAGGCTCCACCACTAAGCATAGTGGATTCTGGGGCCTGCGGCGGTGTCCGACAGATTCGCCTGGCAGGTGGAATCGGTCAGGACAGGCAGCATTTCGGTCGTCAGCTTGCAGGGCTCGTACCGGCCTTGGATAGAGAGCGCCACGCAGGCAGTACCCATGCTCGGCATCAAACTGCTGCGCCTTTCTGCGAATTAGTTCACGTGGCGGCTCAGTATTCTCTCGAATAATTACCTTACAATCTATTACATGTCCAAATTGTAATTGCGCGATCATCTTGGTGTTAGCCTACTTTGCTAGTTTAAGGGCAGCGGAAGAGGCATCGCTGCTTTGGAAATTGTCTCATTTCAAAGCAGCTTGGCAAGAGCAACGGGCAGTTGTTCGCGTCAGTGCATTCACCTGTAAACCATACGCTCCTTTGGTAGGTGAATTTTAGCGCCCCCCCTACGGGCGCTTTTTTATTGGGTATACGGATTTAATGGTTGATGGGGCACCTTCACCCCATCAATCTGATACCACCCTCAGATGGTTGATAGATCGACTCCGTAGTTGAGTTCCTCTGCGAAGTCCGGCAGTCCGTAACCGATGGTTTTCTTGTAGAAAGGAGAGACCTTCGCAGTCGGTGCCTTCTTCTTGTGCTTCGTGGTGTAGAGCATTCGTGCCCGCATCACCTCGAAGGAGTAACCGCGCCCTTCACGGTTCTTGTCCTTGGCCAGTCGGTTGATGGACTCCGTGTAAGCGTTGGTGACGGGCATGTCCGTCTCGAAGTAGGTCATGGTCTCTTCGCGCCAGTTTCCCACTGCCCTGACCAGATCGCTCCAGACTTCCTTTTGGCCCTTCGGGATGGTGGCTATCCACTCGTCCAGGGCGGCTTCTGCCTGGAGCCGTGTGGTGGCGTCCCAGATGCCGTAGAAGCGCTCCTTGTGCTCGTAGGCGGCCAGCAGTTGCGGGAACGCGCCTGTCCAGGTCTCCATGATGAGGCGCTCCCGGTCTGAGACTTCGTGAGCGCGTTTCAGCAGGATTTTCCGGTCTCCCTTGAGAGTCCGGCTCTGGGACGGTTTCAGCTCCTTTCTGAGGCCCTTGCGCACTCTCTCTAGGGCATCGTTGGCCATGCGCACCACATGGAACTTATCGACCACGATACGGGCCTGGGGCAGCACAGCCTTGACCGCTGCCCGGTAGGGGTTCCACATGTCCATGCTGACGATCTCGACCTTCTGCCGGTCTTTCAGCTTCATCAGGTAGTTGGTCACCACGTCCTGGCGGCGGGTGGCCAGCAGGTCGAGCAGGGTTCGCTCCTCAATGTTGGTCAGAATGCAGCGGTAGCGCTTGTTCAGGTATAGCTCGTCAATGCCCAGGATGCGGGGCGTCTCGAAGCGGTGCCAGCGCCCCAGGAACTCGGCGCGGGCGTTGAAGATGTCGCGCACCGTCTTCTCGTCCAGGCCGGTCTGTGCCGCCACAAAGGTGTAGGGGTGGTTGAAGGATTCCTTCTCCACGTACTCATGCAGCCGCAGTGTCATACGGAATCCGTCCACCATCTCCGGTAGCTGGGGCCTGAATGTTGTCTTGCAGGCCCGGCAGGTGTATCGGCGGCGGACCACCCAGAGAGTGACCCGCTTGCCGTGGATGGGCAGATCACGATAGGGAACGTCACGCTTGCCGAACCGTACGAACTCACCCTGCACGCCGCATTCCTCGCAGGCGATGGGATCGGGCACGTCCACCTGGAAGTGCATTTCGTCGTCGGTTGATTTGCAGCCCAGTACTTGGTATTGCGGCAGGTGAAGGATGTTGTCGGGAAGTTCGGTCATGGTGTTGTATAGGCGTAGGTGTCAGTCAGATCCATCCGGCTCGGCATTGGTGTTTGCTTTTTTACCCAACAAGCTGCTGGAAACGAAAAGTAAGGCACCGAGGACAATTGCAATATCAGCCAGGTTGAAGGCCGGCCAATGCCAGTCTCGCCAATAGAAATCAAAGGAATCCACAACATAGCCGCGAAAGACCCGGTCAATCAGGTTGCCCATGGCGCCACCGAGGATAAGACTGTAAGCGATGGCTTCTCCTTTATGACGATTTTCAAGGATCAGCTTGATCAGAAAAATCGAGACCACTACCGCGATTCCGATAAAAAAGTAGCGCTGCCAGCATCCACCATTCGCAAAAAGACTGAATGCGGCACCGGTGTTCCATAGGTGCACCCAGTTAAAGAACGGGGTCACCGAAACATACTCGCCATAGGCCATTGATTGCTGCACCAGCCACTTTACAGCCTGATCAGACGCTGCCAGCAGGCCCGATATGGACAATAGGGCATACGGCGAGAGCTTTTTGCCAATAATGAGCATTATTTAACCCTTCAACGCCAAAATGCGTCTGGCACCGTTAAGTACAATGCCCCCCGCGATGGTGCCGATAATCAGATCCGGATAATTGGAACCGGTCCACGCGACCAGGGCGCCGGCGGTGATGACCCCCAGGTTGATCACCACGTCGTTGGCCGAGAATATCCAGCTTGCCTTCATGTGCGCCCCGCCTTCCCGATGTTTGGATATGAGCAGCAGACAACTGGTATTGGCAATCAATGCGACGAATGCGATAGCCATCATCACCAGCGATTCAGGCTCACTACCGAATACAAAGCGTCTCACCACCTCTACGAGCACGCCCACAGCCAAGATCAGTTGCAGTACACCAGCAAGATGCGCGGCACGTACCTGCATTTTCACGCTATGTCCAACCGCATAAAGGGCAAGCCCGTACACCGCCGCATCGGCAAAATTGTCCAGGGATTCTCCAATCAGGCCGGTGGACTGGGCGATCAGACCGGCAGTCATTTCCACCACGAACAGAAGTGCATTGATGCCGAGCAACCAGCGCAGGGTCCCGGATTCTTGCTTAGCAGAAGCTGCCGAAAACTCGGCGGCCTTGATGGTCTCCGGATTTGCAGCGACGGTTTCCTGAAGCGAGGCGCCTAGCCCCAAGGTCTTCAGTTTCGAGGTGACGGGCTCGACCTCGCCGTCATGCACGACCTTCAGCCGGCGGTTCGACAAGTCGAAGGACAGCGCCCGAATCTCCTCAAAGCCGTTCAGGGCTAGGCGAATCATTCGTTCTTCTGATGGACAGTCCATCTTCGGCACGGCATAAACACTGACCCATCTCCCTGGCGCCTCGGAGGAGGCCTGTATATCGGTATCCGCTGCGGACGTTGCATCACCGCCACAGGCGCCACCACAGGATTTGCTCATGATACGACTCCACTTGAACAATGTTGTGGTACCATTTAAAACTATAAAGCTACTATAAGGTCAATAGAGTAAAGAATCCGTTGGGGAGGAGGCTGATGCGCATTGGTCAGTTGGCGCAGTTGGTAGGGGTCGAAACACAGACGATCCGCTTCTATGAACAGCAGGGCTTGTTGCCGCCGCCTGATCGGCAGGACAACGGTTACCGTGTCTATACCGAGAAGCATGGTGAGGGGCTGGCTTTCATCCGTCGCTGCAGAATCCTGGGCCTGTCACTGGCTGAGATTCACGAACTACAGAGCTATCAGGACGACCCTCATCAGCCTTGTACCGCCGTCAACGCCTTGCTCGATGATCACATCTCTCATGTGCGGTCGCAGATAACCGCTCTGCAAGCGCTTGAGAAACAACTCGTTTCACTGAGAGCGAGTTGCAACGATGACCGGGAAGTTGAGGCGTGTGGGGTTCTTGCTGGAATTAGCGAAGGAAACATGCACCAGCAGTAGGTGAAGCATCAACCAGATAATCCGATGAGATGCCGGTCTGTCTCACTCTCATGCAAAGGTAAGATCAACCATTTAATCCGCTTACCCTTTTTATTAAGGGACTTTTTATGAACACTACTGTATCAGCGATCGCCGTGTTTATGCTCTTCACATCACTAACAGCCAATGCACAAAGCGGTATGGAAATAAACCAACGCATTGAGCGCTCTGCTAGAGAGGCTACTGCGGATTATGCTCAGCGCGTAAAAAAGCCCATGCCTCAACTTGAAGACTATGCCTACGGCATGGACCTTGACGTTGGTAAGTTAGTGTATGTATCTCCCAGCGTGCGGTACTGCGGTAATGTAAGAAGTATGATGACCTACGAAGACTCGAAAGGCGAGCTGCACATGGTTCGCTACCTAGTGAAGGGCGAGTGCATTAACAGCCGTTAAGACGTATAAAGATGATGCCTGCGGCCGCCGGATCATAGAAGCTCAATGCCGAACCGGCGCAGCAGTATGGCGAAGCCTCCGAAACTGGCTATTGTGATGTCGATGCTGCTGATAAGTGTTGGCCAGAATCCCAGCTTGGGAAGCAGCACTGGAAAATCGATGAACATCGGCAGGGGCGGCAGCACGTACCAGAAAGTGTACCAAGCATGATTGGAGATCTTCTCCATGCTCTGGTTGTCCGGATAGAGCCAGACCAGCGTCAGGACCGTGACCAGCGGCAGGGCGGCGGCGAGCCCGCCCAGCTTGTCACTGCGCTTTGCCAGCTCTGATACGAGAATCACTATTCCGGCAGTGAGTAGGTACCTCGTGATGATCGAAGCCATCGCTGAACCTTCTGGAGATTGTGGACATGGGGAGGCGAAGTCATTCACCCCCCCCTATCGAAGGCCTCCTGCCGTTTACGCCATTCCTCACCGCGTGTCTTCTACGACACCACCCTCAGCCATGAGGGTGATGTGTTGGCTTGCTGATCAACGGCCGATCAGTGCGAGGGCGACGGGACGCTCTCATGGAAAGCTGCCCGCTCAATCTGGATGGTGCAGAGCACAGCCGTTACAGCAATCATGAACATTAGGCTCATGCGGGTAGTCAGTGACATTCGCTTCATTCCGACCCCGAGTCCGGTGCGTCCAACATGTAACCCATTCCCCGAGAGGTGTGGATCAGCTTGAACTCAAAATCATCATCAATCTTTGCTCTGAGCCTTCTGACCGCGACCTCAATAACGTTGGTATCACTGTCGAAGTTCATGTCCCAAACTTGGGATGCAATAAGTGACTTGGGCAGAACCTCACCTCGACGACGAAGCAGCAGTTCGAGCAACGCAAACTCTTTCGCTGTCAGATCTATGCGCTTGCCTCCTCGAATAACCCTACGCTTAAGTAGGTCCACCTCCAGATCAGCCAATTTCATATAGGTTTGTGAGGGCGCACTAGTGCCGCGACGCAACAACGTTCGAACGCGTGCCAGCAGCTCAGGAAAGGCAAAGGGTTTAATCAGATAATCGTCGGCCCCCAGTTCAAGCCCTTTTACTCGGTCCTCAACGCGGTCTCGCGCCGTGAGGAAGAGCACCGGAACATCTTTCCCGGATGCACGCACTTTCTGAAGTACTTCCCAGCCATCCAGCCCAGGCATCATCACATCAAGAATCAGCAGGCCATACGCCTCGCTCAAAGCGTGCTGAAGCGCGTCCTGGCCATTGGTAAAGCGATCAACATTGAACCCCGCCTCAGTGAGTCCTTGCTGCAAATAGATACCTATTTTGGGTTCGTCTTCCGCAACCAGAAGTCTCATGGGGGTGGCTCTCAAATAATTGTGAGGCTGAGTCTGCAACGAAATGCTTCTGCCAACAAGCAACTGACAGAAAAGTAATATTGGCTTCAGGTAGTTGTCAGCGAGCGCTGTCTAGGGTTCAAACATGAGTACGCCCTGGTGCTCGACCGACTCTTCAGAATGAAACCTAAGGAATCTCCGAACAAGCCTTCAGTTATGCGAGAATCCCCGCAACACCTGATCCGAGCCGCCCATGAGCCAGATGAGCTTTTCCGACTTTGAGTACGCCGGCAAGCGCAAGCAGACCCGCCGAGAGCGCTTCCTCGCCGAAATGGATCAGGTGGTGCCCTGGGCAGGCCTGCTGGAGCTGATCGAACCGTTCTACCCCAAGGCCGGCGGCGGTAGAAAACCCTATCCTCTGGAAACCATGCTGCGCATCCATCTGTTGCAGAACTGGTTCTCCCTGAGCGACCCGGCCATGGAAGAAGCGCTCTACGAAATCACGCCCATGCGCCAGTTCGCACGCCTGACGCTGAGCGCGCCAATCCCCGAAGACACCACGATCATGAACTTCCGGCACTTGCTGGAGAAGCATCAGCTCGCACCGGCAATCCTTGCGGTCATCAATGGTTATCTGCAGGAAAAAGGCCTGTCGCTGCGCCAAGGCACCATCGTCGATGCCACCATTATTCATGCCCCCAGCTCGACCAAAAATAAAGAAGGCAAGCGTGATCCCGAGATGCACCAGACCAAGAAAGGCGGTCAGTATTTCTTCGGGATGAAGGCGCACATCGGTGCCGATGTCGAGTCCGGCCTGGTGCATCACGTCCATGGCACCGCTGCCAATGTGGCCGATGTCACGCAGGTGGCTGAACTGCTGCATGGCGAAGAAAACGCCGTGTATGCAGATGCCGGTTACACCGGTGTCGAAAGGCGCGAAGAGCATGAAAATCGGGGGGTGATCTGGCAGATTGCAGCGCGTCGCAGCACCTATTCCAAGCTGAACCAGCGCAGCGTACTGTACAAAGCCAAGCGCAAGATCGAGTTCTGCAAGGCTCAGACACGGGCCAAGGTCGAGCATCCGTTTCGCGTGATCAAGCGGCAGTTTGGTTACGTGAAAGTACGTTTTCGTGGGCTGATGAAAAACACGGCTCAGTTGACCACGCTGTTCGCCCTGGCAAACCTGTGGAGGGTTCGAAAACAGCTCATGGGTATGGGTGAGGTTCGCGTTTAACACGGAGAACCGGTCGAAAAAGCTCTCCGTACATGATTTTTCGGTCACTTTTCGTCCAATGACGCTGTAGGTGCCTGGAAAATTGCAACTTGCCGCGGCTGCACGACAAGTTGATCGGAGCATCCCTAAGGGAGCCGGAAAGTAAATCCATAAGGAGCTGTCCTATGAATCGCCTAAAAGTCCTTTTCTTTGTGAGCTCGATATTTGTCTCGTCTTTTGCGTTGGCTGAAGGTGGCGCAGACCGGATCGCGGAGCGTATGGAGAGCCTGCGCGACAAAGCAGAAGCAACCTTGGTACAAGCTGAAAAAGCCCCTGAAGGACAGCGCCATGTACACATGGCCGAGCATATGAAAATGCTGGGCGAAATCATGAGCCAGCTCCATCAAGATCACCCAAACGCATCAATGTCACCTCAGCAGCACCTCGCCTGGATGGAAAAACACGACGCCATGGTTGATGACGTTTTGAACCAAATGCAGCGCGAGCACAAACTGATGCTTTCTGAGAACCATCAGTAACCGAATACCTCCGACGGGGCTCTTTGAAACGCTCCGCTAGACACGGCGTCATCTGGGCGCCGTGTTTTCTCAGGAAAACTGACAGAAATGTAGTGTTCAAGTCAGTTAACGGGCAGCTCTATCCCTTTAGGGATGCTCCGATCAACTTGTCGTGCAGCCGCGGCAAGTTGCAATTTTCCAGGCACCTACAGCGTCATTGGACGAAAAGTGACCGAAAAATCATGTACGGAGAGCTTTTTCGACCGGTTCTCCGTGTTAAACGCGAACCTCACCCATACCCATGAGCTGTTTTCGAACCCTCCACAGGTTTGCCAGGGCGAACAGCGTGGTCAACTGAGCCGTGTTTTTCATCAGCCCACGAAAACGTATTTTCACGTAACCAAACTGCCGCTTGATCACGCGAAACGGATGCTCGACCTTGGCCCGTGTCTGAGCCTTGCAGAACTCGATCTTGCGCTTGGCTTTGTACAGTACGCTGCGCTGGTTCAGCTTGGAATAGGTGCTGCGACGCGCTGCAATCTGCCAGATCACCCCCCGATTTTCATGCTCTTCGCGCCTTTCGACACCGGTGTAACCGGCATCTGCATACACGGCGTTTTCTTCGCCATGCAGCAGTTCAGCCACCTGCGTGACATCGGCCACATTGGCAGCGGTGCCATGGACGTGATGCACCAGGCCGGACTCGACATCGGCACCGATGTGCGCCTTCATCCCGAAGAAATACTGACCGCCTTTCTTGGTCTGGTGCATCTCGGGATCACGCTTGCCTTCTTTATTTTTGGTCGAGCTGGGGGCATGAATAATGGTGGCATCGACGATGGTGCCTTGGCGCAGCGACAGGCCTTTTTCCTGCAGATAACCATTGATGACCGCAAGGATTGCCGGTGCGAGCTGATGCTTCTCCAGCAAGTGCCGGAAGTTCATGATCGTGGTGTCTTCGGGGATTGGCGCGCTCAGCGTCAGGCGTGCGAACTGGCGCATGGGCGTGATTTCGTAGAGCGCTTCCTCCATGGCCGGGTCGCTCAGGGAGAACCAGTTCTGCAACAGATGGATGCGCAGCATGGTTTCCAGAGGATAGGGTTTTCTACCGCCGCCGGCCTTGGGGTAGAACGGTTCGATCAGCTCCAGCAGGCCTGCCCAGGGCACCACCTGATCCATTTCGGCGAGGAAGCGCTCTCGGCGGGTTTGCTTGCGCTTGCCGGCGTACTCAAAGTCGGAAAAGCTCATCTGGCTCATGGGCGGCTCGGATCAGGTGTTGCGGGGATTCTCGCATAACTGAAGGCTTGTTCGGAGATTCCTTAGCATAGCTAGTGTTTTCCACTTGCTCTCGAGGTCACCATGAAAACTAAGCTCATTAGTCCAGTTATTGCGGCAATCACCCTACTCCTCGGCGCTACGGCGATGGCCAGCGTAGGTCATGGGAAAGAGGATATCGGTCAGCCTGGAGTCGCCTCAGAGGTCACTCGCACGGTTGATGTGGAGATGGGTGATATTTTCTTCAAAACTAAAAGCGTCGACGTAAAGCCCGGTGAAACGGTTCGCTTTGTACTTCACAACAAAGGGGCGTTGCTGCACGAGTTCAATATCGGCCAAGCCGCTGCTCACGCGGCGCACCAAAAAGAAATGGCGAGCATGTTCCAGAATGGAACGCTTACACCCACCGGAACTGGAAAAATGTCGGGCAATATGGGCCATAGCATGGGAGGCATGAAGATGGTTGGAATGGAACACAACGACCCGAATAGCGTGCTGATCGAGCCAGGGGCAACCAAGGAGTTGATCTGGACCTTCAACAACACAACTGGACTTCAATTTGCCTGCAACGTGCCAGGTCATTACCAGTCGGGGATGGTCGGTCAATTTGACTTGAAGTAAGCCTGAACCGACCGTTAAAACCGCGTCGACGCAAGAGTTCGCTATGCTCTGAGGCAGAGATCAGAGCAACACGCTCACAAACGGGTCTAGATCATGGATAACCATCAGCATCCGGCTGGAGGCACCTCCCCACCATTTTGGAGGCGCAAAACAGGCGTTGTACTGATCATGCTCGTTGCGATCGGTGCCTTTTACGGGGTGCGGGAACATTTCACCCACGTTTATCCGTATTTGCCCTACCTCATCCTGTTGATCTGTCCATTGATGCATTTTTTTGGGCATGGACATGGCGGACATGCCCATGGCGATCAGGCAGGAACCAACAAGGAAGAGAAATAGCTATGCCCACTACACCGAGCCACCACGATCACGGTCCCGCCCACGCTGCCTCGCCCCATGACGGTGATCTACGTGACCCGGTGTGCGGTATGGCGGTTACACCTCCAAGTAAATTTGGCGAGTCTTACCAAGGACAGACGTATCAATTTTGTAGCCAGAAATGCCAAGAGAAATTTCGGGCAGATCCAGAACGCTACATTGGTAATCATCCCAGCGCTGAACCCAGCAGCGCCGCTATAGAGCCCGCGCTACAGGTAGCCACTGAGTTTACCTGTCCTATGCACCCGGAAATAAGACAGCCAGGGCCCGGCAATTGCCCTAAATGTGGCATGACATTAGAGCCGGTCATGCCCGCGCTTGATGACGTTGACAAAACCGAGCTCCGTGATTTCACGCGCCGCTTTTGGTGGTCTCTGCCTTTAACCGTGATAGTGACCGTTCTAGCCATGGCGGGCCATTCATTACAACTCTTCCATGGTTCGGTTCAAAACTGGATCGAGTTTGCTCTTGCGACGCCGGTCACCTTATGGGCAGGTTGGCCCTTTTTTGTAAGGGCCATAGCAGCTGTTAGAAATCGCAGTCCAAATATGTGGACACTGATAGGTTTGGGTACTGCCGCAGCGTATCTTTACAGCATCGCGGCAACCCTATTTCCCCAAAGTTTTCCCACCACCTTCATGCAAGATGGACGCATCGGCGTCTACTTCGAAGCCGCTGCGGTCATCATCTCGCTCACCTTGCTTGGGCAAATTCTTGAGCTCAAAGCACGTTCACAAACCTCCGCCGCCATTAAGTCCCTTCTAGGCCTTTCTCCCAAAACTGCACGCAAGATCAACGCTGATGGTCAGGAGGAAGACATTCCTCTTACCCATGTTCACTTGGGAGACCATTTGCGGGTCAGACCTGGTGAAAAAGTGCCAGTTGATGGCTCTGTACTCGAGGGAGAAAGTGCGGTGGATGAATCCATGCTCACTGGTGAACCTGTGCCGGTAATGAAAAGAGCAGGGGATAGTTTGATCGGCGCCACGCTTAATACTCATGGAAGCTTGGTGATGAAGGCGCAAAAGGTCGGCGCCGACACCATGCTGTCGCAGATAGTACAAATGGTCGCTCTAGCCCAACGCTCCAAGGCGCCAATGCAACGAATGGCCGACTCGATTGCCGGCTACTTTGTGATGGGGGTTATCGCGATTGCGTTGCTGACACTCTTAGGCTGGGGGCTATTCGGTCCGGAACCCAGCTGGGTCTTCGGCCTGATAAACGCTGTTGCCGTACTTATCATCGCTTGCCCCTGTGCACTGGGTCTCGCAACGCCCATGTCGATCATGGTTTCGACAGGTAAAGCCGCCAGTATGGGTGTGCTGTTCAGGGATGCCAGTGCCATTGAAAACCTTTGCAAGATCGACACACTGATTGTCGATAAAACGGGGACCCTGACAGAGGGACGGCCGGTATTTCACAGTGTGGAGGCCACACCCGATTTCAACTCACACGATGTGCTTCAACTGGCCGCTAGCCTTGATCAAGGCAGCGAACATCCTTTAGCTCATGCCATCGTCGATCACGCCCGAACTGAAAATGTTGCGCTCACCAAGCCTGAATCGTTTGAGTCCGGATCGGGGATCGGAGTCAGTGGCCTCGTTGATGGCAAGAAAGTACAGCTGGGCAACACTGCACTGATGGAAGCTGCCGGCGTGAGCACAAAGGTCTTACAAGACCGTGCAGAGTTGTTGCGCCTTGAAGGCATCAGCATCATCTATCTAGCAGTTGACGGGGTCTTGGCAGGATTACTGGCGGTCTCAGACCCGATAAAACCGACCTCTAAAGAAGCAGTCACCAAGCTTAAGGCTGATAACGTAAAAATCATCATGGCCACGGGAGACGGGCTCACCACCGCACGTGCTGTCGCCAAGGAGATGGGTATTGAAGAGGTTCATGGTGAAGTGAAACCTCAGGACAAAGAGCGCCTGGTGGCGGACCTCCAGCAATCCGGTCGAAAGGTTGCCATGGCCGGCGACGGTATCAACGACGCACCGGCCTTGGCGCGAGCAGATGTGGGCATTGCCATGGGTACAGGGACTGACGTCGCGATGAATAGCGCGCAGCTCACGCTGGTAAAAGGCGACCTGATGGGGATTTTACGGGCACGGGCACTTTCGGTTGCAACGGTAAAAAACATGCGGCAAAACTTGGGGTTCGCCTTCCTTTACAACTCAATGGGTATTCCCCTCGCCGCAGGCCTGCTCTATCCACTGACGGGGCACCTTCTGTCTCCAATGATTGCTGCGTTAGCCATGAGCGTCAGTTCTGCGTCTGTAGTTTTCAATGCTTTGAGGCTGAGGAATACCCGAATTGATTGAGCGTAACCGATGCTCGCAGCCCGCTATACATAACTCTTGACCTTACCGTCGTGTCAACGTTGATCCTGTTGTTGCGGTGAAAATAGACCGCTCAGCACAAGAGGAATAACCATGTTCGTCTTAAACTTATCAGGCATTGGTTGCGGTAGCTGCGTCAGCAAAATCACCAAAGCAATTCAGTCACTGGACAGCGAGGCTATGATTTCCGTGGATCGCGCGGCAGGTAAGGTAAGCGTTGAAAGCAGCGAAAAACCAGAGCAGGTCCGTAAAACTGTCGAAGCACTCGGTTTCCCTTCCCAAATCAGCGCCTGAGGCGCTGATTCCCTCGCTGGGTAAAGTTTATTATTCACCTCGCAGAGCTTTAAGTAGCCCCTTAAATGCTCCATTTAATCTAGTAAAGGCGGTTTCGAAATGAATTTCATTTTCCGTATACTTTGCGACCTCGACCTGTTGATCCACAGTATTTTGATCAATGGAAGGTTGGTTCGGCGTACTGTAAAGCAAAGCACCGCCGTGAATATCACTTACTAATTCGTTTACGGCAATATGTTTTGGGTTTGTTGTTTTTAAAGAGAACGGAGTAGCCAAACCTCCTTTTGTTTGGCTAGCCAGTACAGCAGAAAAGTCCAAGTCTCTGGCCTTAAAGTTAGGAGTGTCGGCATTAGCGATATTATTGCTAAGTACCTCAGCTCGTTGGCTGCGAAAAAGTAATGCTCTTTCTGCGGAGCCAAGCGCTTTTTCAAAATTGATACTCACCGGTGGCCACCTATAGTTACGCTGCCATTTAATTCCCACCTATCGAACACTCAAGTGCTTAACGTAGTGCGTCCGAGTCGAGGTATGATTTCAGCGAAAACTCAAAAACGCCACGCCATCGTGCAGTGACCGGAAACTTACAACACCGCACAGGTAAATTTTAGATGGTGGATGGAGGTTATGTGTCGTTGGATAGCTTAGACCTTACGGACTAATCACTCTGTATGTCAAGAGAAATATCGCAACCTGACACAACTGTAATATTGGCCTAAGCTTCCTGACAGGGGATGAGTCTTATAGTCCTATTGAGCCTCAAGCTCACCCCCCAAGAGTCAACGATTGATGTGGATTCAGGGGTTACCAATAATCATCCGAGGTCCCCCAAATGAACCCTATCAAAACCTTGTTCGTCATCGCGGCTCTGACCGTCTCTTCTTTGGCTATGGCTGAAGGCGGTGGTGACCGGACTTTCGCACGCATGGAAGTGGCCAGGAATAATTCGATGGAATCGTACCGAGTAGCTCAAACGCAAAATGCCCAACCTCCCGTCGCTGAAAGCAAAGCCAAGGCGATGGACTCCAAGACTTACCCTGTCCCTTCGGTCAGTTTTGACCTCTACAGTTAATTCCAGCAGAGCGATATTCGAGGATTTTCAACTCACCTGTTGAGTCCTCGTAATTCATCTGTGTCGGCATCACGTCGCAGCTACCTTTGAGCGAAGTCATACTGATAACTCTCGCCACATCCAGTTTCATTCCGTAGCGATAATGGATCACTTCAGGTGGTTTTTTTCCATTGGCAGCGGCGTAGGCACGCATTGCTTGCTCATTTGCCTGAATCATCTTTCCGTGTAAGCGATCAGATCCTCCTTCAGCTAAAGCGGATGAGGAGACGATTACGAGCATGAGGGCGGCAATGCTTTTAGCGGTGTTCATTTCTGTTACTCCATGAAGACATGAGTGAAGCTTACCGACTGGGAGCTGTCATCCACGTGATCCGGGAATTACATGTTTGTAAGTCCGATCGGTGATGCTGTCACGCGGCTCTATGACATACGGCTGGTCTCGTTCCGCCCAGGTGAGTTTCACAGCGAGTATGAGTTCGACCGCACCAACCGATACCTGGTACGCGGCTTTGGTACACGTTGGCCGGCACCGAAGGATGAGAGACCAGACGCCGGCGGCGCTGCTGCGCGTCAGCGGCCGTCACCAAGTGACGTGGCCACCGCCCTCGCATTCGTCAAACCGGCCGGAAATTGACCTGGCCAGATGGAGAAAATTGGACGTTTATGGAAGCGTACTTTTTGCGAGAAAGTGTGAGGGTATTCTAACGTGCTGGATCACCCTCCAGCCCCCGGAATACCTGATGTATACGTGATCAGTATCGGATAGATATATGATGAGATATCTGTTGAGGAAATGTGAAAGTGTAGTGGCTATATGCCGTCATTCTTTGTGTAAATTTTCAAAAGTCCTGACCCTGATACAGGATTGAGTGTGTTACAAGTAGGCCGATCACTGGATGTGCGTCCTTTCCGAGCCCTACCTTGTAAGTCGGTAACTGATGTCTGATCTTCTGTTTTTTCCTATGTCTATGCCGGACGAGATGCTGCATTCCCGCATCACGCGCTATCACTTCCTTTCAGGTAACAGAACCGCTAGGGAGACTTTCCGCGATCTGTTTGGCTCGGAGCCTTTCAACGTAGGCATGTTACCCAAGCAAATTGACGTGCTCGCTGCCAGATTGCCTGGTGAAACGGCGAGGAATCTGGATGATCTCGTCAGCACGAATACTACCTTTCCCGCCTATAGGCCGTTTCTGGGCGTAAGCCAAGGAGCGGAAGCCGGCAATCCAGGGCTCAGTTTCTCTGGGGTTGCCCGCGTTCCTCGCCGAGAGATAACGGTCCATGGCAAGGCAAAGCTTTGCCGCTCGTGCGTAGAGCAGGACTTTCTTGAGTTGGGGTATGCGTATTGGCATCGGTCACACCATTTGCCAGGTGTGTACGTCTGCTGGCGTCATGGCGATTCCCTGATGCATGCATGCCCGAAATGCTCCCTGCCGTTCTTCCGAAAGCTTCGGTTGCTGCCGGTTCTCTCAGAGCCCTGTGTATGCGGTTGGAGCGTGCTCAGTCCGGCGGTTGTGAGCAAGGGCGCTCATCACGAAAGGAAATTTGCAGAGTTTGCACATGAACTCCTCCAGCGCAATATCCCACCGCAAAGCAGTGAGACTCTTTGTTCGACGTATATTAGGCAGTGCAAGAAACGAGGGTTCGTACATGGAAAGTTTACAGGCACCGCGAAGCTGTTCGACAGTATTCGTGATAAATATGGTGATGAATCCCTTTCGCAGATGGATAATGCCTATGCAGCAGGGAAATACAACCAGTGGATAAGGTTTACTCAGCACAAAGATCAGGTGGACATGCCCCTTTCTCGGCATTTGATCATTGCGCAGCACCTGTTTGGTAGCGCTGAAGAGTTTGAGCATGCGCTGAAGAAGGAGCATATTCTTCAGGGTGTGGCAGGTGTCAGGCTACGTGCTCTGGATGAAAAGCCAAAACCCGGCAAAGAGGCGCAGTTCCGTCAGAAAGTCGAAACCCTGCTGGCAATTCGAGGGCATGCAAGCCTGGAGTACCTCTGGAGCAACGCCTATAAGGCCACCAAGTGGCTTTACGAGAACGATAAACCTTGGCTGCTGCGCAAGCTCACCACGCCAACCCCAGCACCCACTGAGGCCGAGGATGCCACTGATTCCCGAGACAGCGCATTTGTCGCCATCCTGTTGAAGGGGGCGGAGGACATGTATCAAATTTCCAGGGGCCAGAAGCGCGTCAATTTTAGTAATCTGCAAAAACTACTTCCTGTTTCCTTGCCGGGGGATGCACTAATACGTAAGCGCAGATTTCCTCTTGCCGCTCAGCAGGCCGAATCGCTGCTTGAATCTGTTTGGCACTTTCGACTCAGGAGGATAATTTGTGCCATTGACGATATGACGAAACTTAAGCTTCCAATAGGCGGCGGAAGTCTTAGAGCTGTCTCTACCGTCCCTTTTTCAGCTTTTCAAGCGATCGTCAGTTTATTTGAATGGGATTTAGATGCTTTCGAAAAGAATGGAGTAGATCCTGAGGCCTTACTCAAGTCGACGGGTGTATTTCGAGACTGGCAGGGACCTCCAGGTTTTAATGTGGTCCTCGGTGGTAATGCGTACTACCGCAATAAGCCAGACAAGGCGTAACTAAAAATCGTGAGTTGAGCACTTTCTATTCTGCACATGAGTCCGTGACTTTGATCGGGTTCATGTTCAGCAGTAAGCTAAGAAAAAGTGTAGGAGTTGAGGCCATGGTCATCAGTCAGTGCCTTACCGGGGAGCAGTGTTCGGTCGGTCTGAAGGTCGCGCTTCGAATCATCAAATCCTGGCGAGCAACTCCAGGGCAAGCCTGCAGAATCCTGCGGATTTCCCCGTCGACGTTCCGTCGCGCTGCGCAGGGACGGGAGTGTGGGCGCAGGCTAGACCTCGATCAGCAGCAGCGGATCGGGCTTGTCATCGGTATCCACGGTTCTTTGAGGGCTGCATTCAGCAACCAGGACAACGTGAGGGGCTTTCCAAGCTTCAGGAATGCCAACCCTTTCTTTGAAGGGCGAACTGCTCTGGAGATCATGGCCCAAGGAGACCTGATCTCTCTGTATGAGACCTATCGGCGCATCGAGCAGATCCACTGCGGCGAGATCATGGCTGGATGATGAGCAGCCGCAGTGAGGGGGAGGCGGGTTAGGCGACTAACTTCAGGCGAGGAGCGAGCGCCATGTAGTCTTGGGGCATGGTTGAAAGGATCGCGGCGACCTTTCCTGAGGCAGTCGCTCAGAGAGCAGTGCTTCAAGCTTGCCCAACCGCTCTTGGACGGCGATTGCACGATCCCATTGAACGCTGAATCGCTTGGCCGCGACTTTTTGTTCCACAAGCACCAGGTGTCGGTTGAGGTCATAGCTGTAGCGCATGGTGACCTTGTTCGACGCACCGCCATCGTCTGCCTCTTGGAAGGTCAGCTCGAACACCAAGCCCTGAGAGGTTTTCCGGGCCGATGAGCTCACTGGTCTCAGATGGAAAGCGTTTCTCCGAGTGGCGACGATCCTTCGGCGTAAGTGACGGCGGTGGGGTGTTCGTGCCGTCGGCGATGGCAGGTGACGAGACTGAGATGAACGTGATGCTCTGTGCATTTGGTGATGGTCAGAGCACTATTGTGCACCTGAATCACCATTTCGTGCCGAGTGACTGGCTGAAGCGCGAGTCCCCAAACACTTTGAATTGGTCGAGATGGTTGAAGACCGTGCACAAACTGCTTTGGCTGAGACCGGTCAGGCACAGTCAGCGGTTAGCCTGGATTAGGATCACGGATTGGCCTCAGCACGATCACGCTGTCGACAATCTCGATGCTGAGCTTGTCGCCCACGGCAAGGCTCAGCTCTTTCAGGATGTCTGGGGGTAACTCCACGATCACATCCCCCGAGCCATCACCAGGGTCCTGACATTTGACCGTCGTGCGCGCTGATTGGGCCATGAGGGGTCTCGAAGGGTTCACCTGTGCCATCGTACACCCACAGGCCTATTCAATGATCACCACGCTACCGAACGGCGATGGGGCGACTTGGCGTGCGGTACATGGCCACAGGTGAGGTCGCTTTGAGCGGGCTTGTCGCTGGTTGTGTCAAACTATATTCCGCGCAACGGGGTGCCTTTTTTCGATGGGGCATCTGCTTGTGTCAAACTATGATTCGATCGCAGCGGTAGGCCTTATCGCTGGAGGCCGCGAATTTCAGTGGGCTCTGTGTCAAACTATATTGCGAGCCCCCACCGATCCAGTCGAAGGCGAGGTTAGCAGCGCTGTAGCTGCATACAAAATGGCGTTGGTGAGGACCCATTATCGGAACTGGGCACATCGTCTTGCCTGCTGGGCGCGGGGCCGTGAAGCGCTTCGGCGTGAAGCTGTTTTGAGCAACACGAGAAAACATGCTCAAGAAGTGGTTAGCAGATCGCCCGAGCATCGCGCAGTCCTGAAGAAAATCGTCAAATCGCAGCCGAACGACATTGCCGAAAAAGACAATCTGCTGTCACTTTTGGCTGGCAGCTTGGAATTATAGGAAACCGGTATGGCAATCGAGACGACTCTGTATGTGGTAGGTGGCCTGCTGCTGACGTGCATGGTGTTCAACTGCGGCTACCGCCTTGGGAAGCTGCGCGGCATGGAAGAGACGCACACAAGCTCAACGCTTCGTTTGTCGGTGCTCGCCAGCGGGCCCCGGTCTGCCCTGGAGCAGCTTGTATCAACCAACGGCCCGAGCAGCTAGGAAGTCGGACCATGAAGTAGTGCCAATCAAGGTGTCTGTTGGAGAGTATCGTTGTCCAAGTCATCACCCCGTCAGTTCCGAGGCTCAGAAAGCCTCGCGGCTGAACAGCGCTCCCGCGCAACTGTGCGGCCATTCCTGGAAGCCTGCGGCTTCGTGGTGACCGAAGCTCGCCTGATCCCCACTGGCGCAGCATTCCAGCAGATTGTGTCTTTCCACACCCCTGATGGTGATGACGTTAAAGCTCGGGTGCGCCTGTGCTGGCGGCGTGATGGTCGCAACCAGAATGAGCAGAAGTATTCTGCGGCGCAGTTGACTGCAAGTCTTCGGCCTGGTGGCTGGGACGCCACCTTGGAATATGTGAAGGACAGAGACCTCGCCCAGGGCATCACCCACAATTTGCTATTTCAGCGTGACGGCGAGACCGTGGTTTATGCGGCCCTCATCCCGATAGGTGCGTTGCATCCGATCTGGAATCGGCAGCGAGAGGTGAGCGATGAGCTCCTACGCAGGGGGCTGAAAGGAAGCATCACGAAGAACCATGCCCAGAACGGGAAAAGTCCAACTCTGTGGCTTCAGGATGATCGGATGCCGGATACCCACCAGGTCGCGGATGTGTTGTGGCAATGGCCAGGTGTTGTCGATCTCGCCAAGCTGGTTGGGTTCCACCTGAAATCACATGACCCGGACGACACCTTCGACGATTGCCCGATGCCGGACTATTCAGCGTTAGGCCGTGACTTGGGGGAGAGGGTGAGCACCGTTAGGTCTCACGTGAAACGAGACCCTAAGGTACGACTGGCGGTTCTGGAACGAGCTCGGTACCGCTGTGAGCGATGCACTGAAAGTCGATCATTTCCTGGCTTCCTGGACGTCCACCACGTGCTAGGTGCCGACGTGTCGGATCGATTCTACAACTGCGTAGCGCTATGCCCGAATTGTCATCGAGAAGCTCACTATGGCGAGAATCGAGATGAACTGAACCAGCGGCTTCTGGAGTACGCGTCCCAGTTTCGAGCGTGAACGGCTTCTGCAGACTGTAGGTAAGCGTCCGGCGAACTCACCTTCCGAACTCCAGCATTAAGGGCGATGGTGTCCGCGTATTTTTAAGCGGACGCGATCACCCTTATCGCCAGGATTTCCATGCGCCAACGAAGCTCTTATCCGAAACCATTTAAAGCCCAAGTCGTGCGGGAATGCCTGCAACCTGGCGCAACGGTGTCCAGTGTCGCCATCAGCCACGGCATCAATGCCAACGTCATCCGCAAATGGATGCCGCTCTTTCGAGACCAGCCCGCAGCAACCTCGCTACCGGCATTTGTTCCGTTAAAGGCCGCACCTAAACGGCCAGCCGATTCGTCAGTGATCATTGAGGTGCCCATGGCCGGGCAATTGATAACTGTGAAATGGCCAGCCTCGGATCCTGAGGGCTGCGCACAATTCATTCGGGCTGTCGCTCAATGATCCGCATCGATGCGATCTGGCTGGCCACCGAGCCGATGGACATGCGCGCCGGCACCGAAACGGCATTGGCCCGAGTGATCGCGGTGTTCGGTGCGGCGAAGCCGCACTGCGCTTATCTGTTCGCCAATCGCCGGGCTAATCGAATGAAAGTGCTGGTGCATGACGGCGTGGGCGTCTGGCTTGCAGCGCGGCGGCTGAATCAAGGCAAGTTCCACTGGCCCGGCATTCGCCATGGCTGCGAGGTCGAACTCGACAGCGAACAACTCCAGGCTTTGGTGCTGGGCCTGCCGTGGCAGCGCGTCGGCGCAGGCGGTGTGATCAGCATGCTGTAACCGCCGGCCATTTGGCCGGTCTGCTTGTCGTCGTTCTGCGCCTGCTCTGGCACAATCGGCGGCATGACTTTCTCGCCCAACCTCGACCAGATGACTCCGGAACAGCTTCGTGCCTTGGCGGCACAGGCGTTGCAGTTGCAGTCCTAGGTCGAGGCGATGAGCAGGAAGATCCAGAACGATGAGATCCTCATCGAACAGTTCAAGTTCGAAATCGCCCTGCTCAAACGCCACAAGTTTGCCAAGCGCAGCGAGCAAATCAGCCCGGCGCAAGGCAGCTTGCTGGATGACCTGCTCGATACAGACCTTGAAGCGATCGAGGCCGAGCTGAAACAGCTTCTTCCCGCTTCGTCACAGGCCGAGCCACGGCAATCGCCGAAACGTGCCCCATTGCCGCCACAGTTTCCACGCACGGTGATTCGTCACGAGCCAGAAAGCACCCAGTGTTGTGCCTGTGGCTGCCAACTTCAGCGCATCGGCGAAGATGTCAGCGAAAAGCTGGATTACACGCCAGGCGTGTTCACGGTCGAGCAACATGTGCGTGGCAAATGGGCCTGCCGTCAGTGCGAAACTCTGACTCAGGCGCCGGTGCCGGCGCAGGTTATCGACAAAGGTATTCCGACCGCAGGCTTGCTGGCCCACGTCATGGTGGCCAAGTTTGCTGATCACTTGCCGCTCTATCGGCAGGAGAACATCTTCGGCCGCGCCGGGCTGGCAATTGCTCGTTCGACCTTGGCCCAGTGGGTCGGACAGACCGGAGTGCGACTCCAGCCGCTGGTCGATGCTCTGCGAGAAGCGGTGCTGAAGCAGGGCGTGATTCACGCTGACGAAACACCGGTTCAAATGCTTGCGCCAGGCGAGAAGAAAACCCATCGGGCCTACGTCTGGGCCTACAGCAGCACGCCGTTTTCGGCGTTCAAAGCCGTGGTATACGACTTCAGCCCAAGCCGTGCGGGCGAACATGCGCGCAACTTCCTGGGCGACTGGAACGGCAAGTTGGTCTGCGATGACTTCGCTGGCTACAAAGCTGGTTTTGAGCAAGGCATCACTGAAATCGGCTGCATGGCCCACACCCGCCGCAAGTTTTTCGATCTGCATGTTGCGAACAAAAGTCAGTTGGCCCAACAAGCGCTGCACTCGATAAGCGGCTTGTACGAGATCGAACGCCAGGCGCGGGACATGAGTGATGAAGATCGTTGGCGAATACGTCAGGAACTGGCGGTACCGATCAGCAAAACACTGCATGACTGGATGTTGGCTCAGCGCGACCTGGTGCCCAACGGCTCAGCCACAGCTAAAGCCCTCGATTACAGCCTGAAACGCTGGGTAGCGATGACGCGCTACCTGGACGATGGGGCTGTGCCCATCGACAACAACCAAGTCGAGAACCAGATACGGCCATGGGCACTCGGGCGCTCGAACTGGTTGTTTGCCGGGTCGCTGCGCAGTGGTAAACGAGCGGCTGCGATCATGAGTTTGATCCAGTCGGCGCGCATGAACGGGCATGATCCGTATGCCTATCTCAAAGATGTGCTGACGCGGCTTCTGCCGACACAGCGGGCAAGTGAGATTGGGCAGCTGCTGCCGCATCAGTGGGTGCAGGCCTAGCTTCAACGGGGTGATCTTCCAAGTGGACAATAGCTCGACAATCCAAGCAATCATTTCGGATGACCCCATTCGGCGTAGGATGCTCGAAATAGTGCGCTCCTTGAACTTGCCCGACTGCTGGATAGGAGCAGGTTTCGTCCGAAACGCGGTTTGGGATCATCTGCACGGTCGCAGCTCATCTACGGTCTCAACAGACGTTGATGTCATCTGGTTTGATGCCACACGTTGCACACCCGAGCAAGATGAAGCCCTAGAGGCAGCCCTCAGAGACCTAGACCCGAACGTACTGTGGTCTGTGAAAAACCAAGCGAGAATGCATGTTCAGAACGGCGATGAGCCCTATCAGTCGGCGACCGATGCAATGCGTTACTGGCCAGAAACTGCCACAGCACTAGCGATAAGACTGCGGGAGGACGGCACATATGAAATCGCTGCGCCGTTGGGCTTTGATGATCTTTTTGACTTGATAATCCGGCCAGCAGGAAGGTTCGCTACGGATAAAAATGCTATCTATCAAGACCGCGTCACGTCCAAAAACTGGTTGAAGATTTGGCCAATGCTTACGCTCTCGGGGCTATCTCCTAGACCTTGCGTCAAGGTGACTTAACCGGACGCTTACGACTGTAGCGCTCTCTGCTCTCTACTATGATGCGCAGCGTTGGGGCTACTACGCAGGCAGGGTCGCGGAAATGACGGGAGTGAGCGTCGACGAGATGGGGCGTGAGATCGACGAGGCTATTGAAACCAAAAGCGCTGCCGGCGATTAGTTAGCGGTCTTGGTACGCCCGATCACATTAGCGCGATCATCGCCTGGGTGATTGTGCAGCTGTGCTCCTTGGCGTAAGCCTCGATGGTTGCCATCTTGCGGACGTTGGCGAGGGTCTTGCGGGCCTGCTTTTGGCCGGACTGGATTCCGCCGAGAGACTGGTCCTTTGCGGGCTTCGTTCGCTTCGGCTTAGGCGGGAGAGGTGCCCGCCATCCCTCACGGTTGAAGTTTCTGCCCGCCTCGGGATCCCCATCGTGCTTGTACTTGTGCTCTGAGCCTTTCCCCTTGATGTGGGCGGGCAAAACGATGAGCCCGGTGGACAGGTATTCCTTGAGCAGTTGACGGGCCTGGGTCACCACCTTTGTCTTACTGATACCGCCATTCCCCGCGGCCGTACCCGCGGAGCCGTTCATCTGCATGCCCTTGAGCTTGCAGAGCTTGTACAGCAGCTTGTAGGCGTTCTCGCACCCAGTGACGCGAACCTCGGCAGCCATCAGCTCATCGATCACTGCCTGGAGCGGGTGGGCACCGGCTGGGTTTGTGGCCTTTAGTTCTTCAGTCATAGGGTTCTGGGGGTGGAGTAGGGCAGCAAATACTACCTGCAATAGGTTAGGTGCTGAAGGTGCCCCGTGGCTTTCGCAGCTGATAAAGTGCTCGCCGTTACAATCACCCAAGGATGGCAATCTATGTCGTTTCGCATCGCCGATCTGTATGACCAAAGTTACAGCTGTGCCGGCTGCGCTACGAGCGGTCTCGATCGCAGCGCGGTCAACGCGAGCACTTGGACCTGCCTGACCTGCGGCGAACGGCTTTGGATCGCGATGAGCGACCCCGCTGGCAACAGCTACCTGGTGGAGCGTCTCCCGGCCAAGGTTCTGGTAGTCGGTGACCAGGTGGTGTATCAGAAGCCCCGTGGCCTCGAGGCCGGTGAAGTCAGGGCATCGGGTCCTGGAAAGCGCAAAGGGAACTGGTGGTTCTTGGCGGTGGAGCGGTTTGGTTCCGATCATGTTGAGCCAGAGCGTTACATCAACCGCGCGGTCTGACCCTGCAAAGGCCCTTCGTCATGAGTGACCAGATGACCTTCGACCCGATTCGCGACTTCTTCCAGCGCCGTCAGGGAGCCCTGTTGGATGTCCAGGCGAGGGCATTGCAACTGGTCATCGATCGCAGTGAGCCCGTACGCGGCAATTTCTGTTTCCCAGGCCCGGATATCGACGCGGCCATCCAGCATCAGGGCGAGCACATTGGGAGGGTCTGGTATGGCTTCAGCCCGCTGCAGGATCGCCTCTACATTTACGATATCGAGATCAATTCGAGGTACCAAGGACGAGGCTTCGGCCAGGTGGCATTGTGGCTTTTATGGTCACGGAATCAACTGCCATTAACGCCGCTGTACGAGGTCATGAGGTCGCACGGCTTCTGGGCCAAAGTGCGAAAGCGCTTCGCCGCCGCCGGCGTCACCCTCACCCGCGACTTACGAACTGGAGAGCAAGAAGTCGAACAGCAGCGCTGGCAGCATCTGGTATCGGAGACCGACGCAGAGCGTCTCAACCGTGAATACTGGGAAGGGGAGGCCGCTAAGCTATCTGCCGGCCAGTTGAACAGCGACTAGCTAAGGCCGGGCACCCACGCAAATCTGGTGAGTGCCCTCGGCAATCATTACGAACTGCGCCACCTGGTGCAGCCGGGCGTCAGCTGATGCTGATCGGCGCGGCCAGCTGCTGGAGGCGGCCGTTGTTTGCCTTGACCAGGCGCAGCCCATATCCAGGCCACGCTAGTGCGTGCCGTAGGCCATGGATAGAGCTCCTATGGCTAACATGATCGCACCGCCAATCAGCACGACGTACTTCAACTTGCCGGGCTCATCGACCGTTACCCCATCACGGTATACCCGTGTGGTATCGCATCGAGAGCAATGTTGGTTACGCTCATAGACATCCGCCACGCCCCCGCCACTGTCCACCCACTGGTGTCTCAACCAGTAACATTCCTTTTTCGCTACCATTGATTATTTCCTTGTCTTGGCGCGAAAGCCGCGCCTTTCTAACGCATAAGCCCAGCGCATGGCCTGGTGTTAGGCGGTACCAGCAATTTTCATCGTTTTTGCCCATCGCACAACAGGCGGTAGTAGCAATTGTCTGGCCAGCTGCCTATGCCAAAGCGAGGGCATCTTGATTGACCGTCGCCTGAAGGCGCTGACTGATCCGCTCCAACTCCTCCTGGACAATCGTGATCTCTGCTTCGGTCAAGGTGGTGCCGGGCTGTTGATGGCTCGCTTCTGTATTCTGGAGCAGGCCTGACGCAAAGTTAGGCGCGAACGCGATTGCTACTCGTACCCTTGGCTTCTCAGCTGCCATGGTCATTTGTCCACTCTGGCGGCTACGCCGCAATCCAGCGCTCAACGCTGCCCTTGCTTCCGCATCGAATTGGCCGCAGGCCCTGCAGGCGGCGCTCAATGCTGTTGAACGGTCGGGTGCTTATCGGCTCGCAACCCGTTGGCAGTGGCTCGCCGCTTTCGATTCGATCTGGGACGCCTGCGATGCGTTCGAAGCCCTCGAGTTGCTGGTGGTGTGTGAAAAGCAGATAGCAGACTTGATCAAGCGTGAGATCAAGCGTGTCCCGCGGCATTCATTCGGCTTGAAAGTGAACCCGGCCTTCTGGTCAGCCCTTACGGCGTTGCTTTCGGTGCTTCCTTGAAGCAGTTCGTCGCAGGCTTCTTTGAGTGCCTGCTGGACGTGTTCAGGGCTCGTGCCATACACGTTGAGCGAGATATGAACTTGAAAAGGTAATTGCGCTGACATTGAGTGCTCCCCCGTGAGTCATGAAGTAACAGATTGTGGGCTGCCGCTGGTCTACGGCACCCGGATTCGGCATAAGCTTGCCGAATCTGCAGGTTTTCCCAGTAATCAGATTTCAGTGCTACCAATCCACTGGCCGTCCAAGAATCCTCATTTCCCTTCTCCTATTGCTGGTTGCGCAGGTACTGCGTGCCAGTTGATTCCGCTGCCAATGATGCTGGTAGCGGCCAGTTTGGCACCGCGAGCGCTGGCGTAGCGTCGGGGCAATTCCAGCCAGGCGGGGCTGCCGTTATGGCGCGTGCTGCAGGTAAGAGTGAACGGCAAGTGGCTTCGATTGTGCAACTCGATGCGCAGTTGATCACCACCCTCGGTTGCAGTGAACAGGGTGCGGCCGGTCATGTCGGCGTCCCCGCCCCCGCAGCTTGGGCGAGCTCGTCAGGCTGATAGTGCAGCTCCCAGGTTGGGTGAAACGGCATGGTGTGGCGCACACCGTCGAGCTGAATGTTGAGGTGGCCACCGCTCGCAGCGCTGCGGATCGTACCGTACTCCCGCTTGCCGCAGCCGGTGTACAGGACCCGCATGCCGCGTTTGGCCGGCACGCCATAGTTTTTGCGGACCCATTTCATGTTTGCCATGGTTCGTACCCTTCAGAATCAAAGCCAAGTACCGCTGCAGCAGCTACTTGCAAATGCCGCTGCGAGCACAGGCTGCCATGCACTCCTGAAACCGCAACGCCGGCTTCCGGCAGTCTAGAGGAGCTTGTTTGGGGACGGGCCTTTGTAGAAGCCTTCGGTCTGCGCCAGGATGCGCCTGGCGCGGGAGTGAATGGCGTCTTGAGCCTCGTCTGATAACAGCGGATGAGCCGCCGCATAGTAGGCCCCATACATCTCAAAGGTACTTCGCGGGAAGGCGAGAATCGGTAATCGCTTCCCAAGCATGCGCAGTACTCTGATCGTTGCCATGTAGAACCCGATGAAAAAGGCAGGGATACCAAATACAGGGTTGTGCACGACCACGAAGTACTCCTTGAACGCAGCGACGACCTCTGTCGCTTCAGGGTCGCGTTCGAAGGCAAACACCGCTTGGAGTGCCAGCGGACGAAGAAACATCGCCAGGGCTACAGCAGTCATTGCTGCAATTGAAAGTAGGCCCACTTCCTTGGCTGACTGCGCGTGAAGGTCATAGCGCACGGAGGAATACACGCGGTAACCGTAGCTAAGAAGAATGCCCCAAAAAATGGGCCGGGGGTTCGCCAAGTCTGCGGTATAGGCAGACAGCAAAATGTAGAACACCACGGTGCAGATTGCGACAACGAGGCACCAGGCTTGTTGTGAACGTAAGGGCATTGTTTACCTCGGAGTGGGTGTTGAAAGCACGTTTGGACTGCCGGCCTTCGCAAGTGGATGCCTGGCCACTGAATGGTATCTTCACCGTGGTAGGTATCAGCTGTCCGAACCGCCCCAGATCACGGTGCTGATGTCGATGAAGATCGGGTTGTCGATGGCATCCTGTGTTTCGGCGTGAGCCCCGTGCCAGCCGCCGTCGCACCATGCCTCTTGCATAAGGTCAGTGACCTTGTTGGGATCAACAGTGTTGTCGGGATTGAGCGGCAGGCAGCACAAGTCGCCGTCGATGATCGCCACGGCCTCGCCGCCGTCCTCTTTGTCGAGGCGCAGCGCTTTACCTGGGTTTTGCTCGAGCAGTGCTCGGTAGGTGGACATGGCGCTTTTGTAAGTCAGCATCGCGATTTTCCCTTGGTCACAATCAAGGGGAAGCCTCGCACGGACCGCTGAAAGCGCAACCCACCTCCGGCGCCTGGAGATTCCGACGCGCCTGGTTGCTAGACCGGTCTGAAACTGCGGTAGGGAGGAAGCTCGATCTCGGTGCCGGTTGCAACGTCCTGCCATATTGGGCGCATGTGCTGCCCAAGGCCAACAAAGCGAAGGACAAGGTTGCGCCCGTCGGAGAGGGTAAAGTGGTATTCACGACCTGGGGTAAAGCTCGCCATTAGGGATCCTCGGTTCAGCGTCCGTGTGAGTTAAATTCCTTTTACGACCTCGGCCACGGTTTCTTGAGTGGGACGATGGGGTAGAGGGCAACTTTCCAGGGTGACGAGCGTACCCGAGGAGACCTTGTAGTGCACCTGGCAATCCGAGAGTGGTTACGAAACTTTGCGCTAGCTCAAGCGCCTTGAGTGTGCCTGGTCCTGAGCGTTGGTTTGAGGCCTCCGTGCTGACAAAATCTGGTGGTGCGTTACGGTATACTTTGGGCTGCCATTACATGAGTGACGGACCACCGTGAGAACACCGGCCAGCCGGCCACGGGCCAAGCCCGGCCGAAAAATATCCAAACCGGGTAATTCGCGCACTACGTTGGTCGGGTACCGTAGTTGGTATCGGCACGTTCACGAGTTCATCACCTATATGGCTGAAGACCGCGATGGCTTGGTAACCGTCGATGGCATTTCGATTTCTCATCATTTGGCGCCGTATTCAGCCGGCAAGTTCTCCGCCGCCCTTGACGATGATCCACCGTGGCATCTGTACGCCCTCCAGGTCGAAGACCTTCTTGAATTCACCACTGATGACCTGGTGCAGGCGTGGGCGTGCCGCTCGCAAAGCTGCGGATCGAAGGAAGCGGCGGCGGAGATGTATGCGCTGGTCAGGGTGCTGGAGGGCATTGACGAATATTACGCCGGCGCCAGCGCCTACATTAGTCATCCAGAGGTCGTGGCCATCTTCGCGGTCGCGGACCAGGAAGAGCTGACGGATCAGGAAGAAGCAACAGTGGCGCCGGTGCATGTCCCTGACGCGGCGAACAGCGACGCAGCAGGGCTCACGCTGGCGGCCGTGAGCGAGCTCACCGTGGATGAACTCAGAAAGGCCTGGGACAACCGGCCGGAAAGTTTCGCATCGTTGGAAGCCGCGGCCGAGACATTGGCGATACTCCGATCGCTGACCGCAGAGGCACCTGAGAAACCCAGCTACCGCCGGATGCTCCAGCACGAGTTGGTTCTTGAATTGGAGGATGTCCTGCCTTCGGAGGTTCAGGCGCAAGCGCCTGCAGCTGCTCCTGCAGCGGAGCTGGCCTTACTCACGGTTGATCGGAGGGCTGTGCGCTCCCAGGTCGCAGTTATCCGGCCTGGGCAGGGGAATTTTCGGACAGCGATGCTGGAGCGATACGGTGCGGAGTGCTGCATCACCGGGTGCACGGTCGACACCCTGCTCGAGGCGGCTCACATCATTCCCTATCGCGGGGATCAAACGAACGACGTCACCAACGGCCTGCTGCTCAGAGTCGACCTGCACCGGCTGTTCGACGCGCACCTGGTGACGATCAATCCGCGTTCACTCACTGTCGAGGTGGCAAGCTCAGTGAACGATGCCGGGTACCAGGCCTATCATGGGAAGCGCCTTTTCGCTCTCAGCCCCAAGCCTCGAATCCTCTTTCTTGAGGCCCACTATCAGGCGTATGAGAAAGCCCGCCTTTGTCCCTGACGACTGCGTTTCACACCTGACAGTTGAACGACCCAGTTCTGACTGCACCGTGACGCGCCGCATTGAGCCCCTAGTACTGTCGGCCCGCTATCTGTTTGTGTGTCGCAGGGAGCACACGAGGTGCCAGGCTAGGCAGCCACACCTACCGCTGCCATTCCCAAGGCCCAGACGTCGAACGCCATCGGAGAAACTGGTCACATGCCGTAAGGTAAGTACTGTCGGCGAAGGCTCTTCGAATCAGTCAGAAGTGGTAGTAGACGCCCACTGCGATCAGAGCTCCTGTAGCAAAGAGTACGGCATGCCCGCGCCCGCTTGACTGAGCTAGCCATGCCCGAACATGGGCCTCACCAAAGCAGATCCAGCGGACGAGGATCCTCACGTTCATCATTATCAGTCCGCCGAAAAGCGCCGCTGAAAGGCCAAGCCAGATGTGCTCGAATGTGGCGCTGCCGACTATGACCCTGACGACCACTAAGGACAGCAACAGCAACACAAGCACCCGTGGCACGCGATCCCCACTCGGACCGCCGACTCTTTTGCTGCGGCCAGTGCAAGTCTCGCTATGTATGGGATTGGAGCGTTTGCCAAGCCCGGTGCACGCCCCATATTTGCCGTTCTGTTTCATTCTCTATAGCTCTATCGTGGTTCGGGATGTAGCTCAGCGCCTCCAAGGAGGACGCGGTACTTTGCACGGCCTTAGGGTAGCGGCGATGGCCACGCATGGCGTGCAGGGTTGGATTACCTGCTTTTCGGCACCGGCTCAGCAGCCTTCACTTGGCAACGTTCAGGCTTGCCTTCATGCAGCGAGGGGGTGATTCCTGATGGGCCATTCGATTGCCGTGTAATCAGGTACAGCTGATCGCCGATACACGCTTTTATGATCGTCTTCCCCAGGGCCCCACCGATGTAAATGGTTTCAACAGTCTCGGCGGGAGTTTTTGAATCTGCCAGTGTCTGGCTCGACAAGCCCAGCAGTAAGAGGGCCGCACAGGCCCAGGTACCGAGTTTCAGTTCCATACGAAGCGCTTCTCCGTGTTCGTGGGGGGGCGGGGCTCGCCCTCGGTTCAACTTCGGCAGATGCGGCACCGCGGGGGCCGCGGGTCATCCCTACTACTGGAAGTCAAGAAAACCGGGATGCTCAAGATCGACTGTGATGCTGCTCTCGGTCCGATCCATGCCCTCAAACCGTTTCGCCCATGACCGTCGCTGGGCCGGTGTCTTCGCAGCGCACGCACGCTCATGCCTACCACGCCAAGCCTTGCAAAGCCCCTGCATGTCGCGATTGAAGATCGAGAACAGGCGATACTCCGCGCCGCAGTGGGAGCAGCGAGCACTGCCAGTATTCCTGGCCATATCTTTCCCCTGCTTACCCCGGAATGTACTGCCGTTGAGCGCCGGGCGGGCTGAATTGACGACGGGTTTGCCTGGGGCAGGGCGCCGGATCGAATGAGCTCATGGTGTCCTCCGTGGCTCTCTCGTCATTTCACGAGCCAGGTAGCGATCACGTTCGGCCCGGTAGTCGTGATAGAAGGTGAAGAGGCTTGCGGCAGCGGTAAGAACGCCCCCCGCTGCTGCGAGGCGGTACACCCATTTCAGGTGGATTAAGCCGAACCACACGCACATCCAGGCGATAGCGCCACATACGCAAGCAGCAAGCAACGTGAAGCCCAACGTCAGCAAGACAGCCTGAACTCCGCTTAACTCGCTCGCCAGCTCAGGCACGGTCGGTGATGTTTGATGATCCTGTGCCTCCCGGTCGAGGCAGAGATTTGCCAGGGCGCGGCGCTCAAGCAGGTGATGCAGTGTTTTTGCGTCTCTGGCTGCATCAGCACAATCGCGGTCCAGGGCCGACTCAAGCGCCTGCTTGAGCCATTGACTCGACGCCGGCGCTGCGAGGATGGTGTTAATTTCAGATTCAGTAGTCATTGCGTTCCCTTCAAAGCCGTTCGAATGTCGACTTCCAGGAATCTTCCTCCATTGCGCGAAAGCGCAAGGGGCAAATGGATACCGTCATTGGGGCGAATAGCCAGGCGAGGGCAGCGTGTTCAGAGAAGAAGTCAAAGTCGATCGCTGCCGGCAACCGTACGCCTTCTGGTACACGGGGTGACCATTCAGACGTGGGCCGGTTACTTCTCGCGAGAATGGTGCTCGATGCAGGCGACTTTGCTCTCGAAAACCTGCTCGTCCCCGGAAAGGTCTAGCGGGATGCGAAGTCGCTCAGCCGTTCGCACAAATGCGTTTTCCTGGCCATTGATGAGCATGTGCCCAGCGCACTGCATGTCCGTCTTCTTGTCGCAGACGAACGAGTCGGCAGCGAGAATTTCGATGATCCGATCCTTGCCCAACCAACCCCGCAAAGAGTCCTTGCGAAACGGGCAGTCTCGGCAGGGCTTCTTGATGTGAGGCAGGTTGGACATGGCTCTGAAATTCCGTGAAGCCCACGCGGGCTGGGGCGGTGGTATGTTACAGCCGGTCGATGAAACGGGACACAGCTTCAATGGTCGGTTCGGCAAGCTCGTGGTAGGCACGGAAATGGAAGCCTTCCTCTTCTCCTTCCCACTCCGCCAGCTCATCAGCATCGAACGACCAGCGTTTGCCGGCATGGGAGAACTCTACGGGACCAAAGGAGAGCAGCCATTTCACTACAACTGCGCGCACATCCGGATGGTCTGAGGCAAACAGCCCGGCGGCGAGGCTGTCGCTGCCTACATCGGCCAAACGCTCGTACCAGATAGCACCATCCCACTCCTCGACCGAGTCGTCATGCAGAAAAGCGACTTGTTCCGCTGCGCTCTCGGCCAGCTTCAGCAGTGTGGCGTACCCCACGGCCACGAGGGTGCGGTCGAGATGTTCGGCATTGGCCTCCGCGTGGCTGAAGATGGCGTGAAGCAGTACGCCCACGTCCTCTGCATCTTTGCGGCGTTCGTTGGTGAGAATCATGGGGAAGTCTCCTGTCGGTTTGGGCTTGAGAGCCTTGCTCGTGTTGAGCACATTGCTAGGGTTCTTTACGCTGTGAGATGACAGTCTCACGAGCCTTCGGAAGTGCAAGGCAATGTGGCTTCCCAATTTTTCTGGATAATGTCGTAACCCATCTGAGACCCCAGTATTTCCTAGGCTGTAACATACTTTTTTGACGTGTAACCTACGGTGAGTTACAGTGAAAAAACAGAGTTACAAGGTGCCGGGGATATGTCGAATCTACAGGACGACGCGAAGACCTACATCGAGGCTGTCCTCGGTGTGTCAGCGCACCTTGAACCGGTGGGATTCAAGGTGTCTTTCAACATCCGTGACAGCTACAAAATGTTCGAGTTGACCATTCCGCTGGCGAGCAACGCGGTTGTCGCCTTGGTCCTGTTGGTCCCTCGGGATGAGAAAGATTATCCAGGCATCGTAAAGCTGCAAAAGCACGTCGACCTGGTGCGTAAAGCTTCCAATCGGATCATCACCTACGTTTGCAGGTCCCTGACGACCCAGGACCGTCGGAGTCTGATCACGCATCAGGTCAACTTTATCCAACCTGGCTTCCAGATGTTCATCCCGGAGTTGGCGCTGGACCTGAGAGAGAACTTTCGTCAGCGACGAGAACAGGGTGAGGTCGCGGCCCTCCTACCAGCCGCTCAGGCAATGCTGCTCTCCTGCCTCTATGGTGGTAACACCGAAGACACGCTATTCACCACAAACGCTCTGATGGGCGACCTCAACTACAGCCGAATGACCTTATCCAGGGCAGTCGATCAGCTGACATCGCTATCGTTGATAGCCCCTGCGAAAAGCGAGCTGCAGTGGAGTACCTACGCCTTCAACGCATCACCTGCAGAAGTCTTCAGCAAGGCCAAGCAATACCTGCGGTCGCCCGTCAGAAAGAAAATTGGCATTACTCGCAATGCTATCCGGTCGGCACCCGGTGTCTTCCTGGCCGGAGAAACTGCTCTCGCCCAATACACGATGCTTGCGGAGCCGAAGCAAGCGGTGTGGGGGATGACGAAAAAAGTGTTCACCGACATGCTGGCGCTTCAAGCGTTCAAGATTGCCGAGTCGGTGGACACCATTGAAGAGTGCGTTGAGATCTGGGCGTATCCGTCACTCTACGAAAGACACCATATCGCCGACGAAGCTTCGTTGCTTCTGAGCTTGGAAGACAACCCCGACGAACGCATTCAGATTGCGTTGGATGAACTCAAGGAGAAGGTTACATGGCTAGCGTGAGAGGCCTAGAACTGTTCGGACACCACTTCCGCGACTTCCGTGATCGCTACGTACTGATCGGTGGCGTGGCCTCCGCTCTGGCAATGGAGGATGCGGGCGATAGCTTCAGGGCTACTAAAGACCTGGACATCGTTTTGGTGGTCGAAGCGCTGGATGCCGGATTCGTCGCGCATTTCTGGTCGTTCATAGACGCGGGTGGTTACCAGATCAGGCTGAAAGGCGGCGAAAAACCCTGTTTCTATCGCTTCGATAAGCCCACGGATGAGGCCTATCCGGCCCAGATCGAACTTTTCTCGCGGGCGCCGGACGGTCTAGACCACGAAGAGAACGCAACACTGATCCCGATCCCTACGGACGAAACGGTCTCCAGCTTGTCGGCGATACTCCTCGATGATGCTTACTACCGCCTGCTTTTAACCGGCCGCTTGGAGAATGGTGAGTTGTCCTACATCGGCGCTGACCGCCTGATCCCGTTCAAGGTCAAAGCATGGCTTGACCTGTCTGAGCGGAAGAAGAACGGGGAGCAGGTCGAAAGCAAGCACATCCGAAAGCATCGAAACGACGTCCTGGCGCTGACCGGTTTGCTGGATGGCGAGGTCACTGAGCTGCCGGAAAGCATCATGGCCGACATGAAACTCTTCCTTGAACTGTTGCCTGCTGAAGACGTCGATTTCAAGCAGCTCAACCTCAAAACCAATATGGCAACGATCATCGATCGCCTTGGGGAATCCTTCGGACTGACAACCGCCTGACGTTTTCGCTCAGAGGCGCGACAGGCCTATCTGAAGCTCTTGGGAGCCGTCAGATCCCAAGGGCATGGGGAGCATCACCTGGCGTGCTTCTCCAGCAATGCATCCAGCGCGGTGGCCAAGTCAAAGGCGGCCCACTGGTAGGCGACAAACAGTTCAGCACTGCTCATTGATTCGCCGTGCCCTTGTCTCAGGTGTTCCGCGCGGGCAGCGCGGTAGCGATTAACGGCATCGACGGTGTGTTGATCAAAATGAACGTGGAACGGCAATTTCAATACGGTGGTGGGGAGTGTTGGCATTTTCTGGTCCATTGCTCAGGAAAAACTTAACTTTCCCTGGCAATGGCGGCCGTAGTCGATCAGCTATTTCAACAACAGCTGTAGGAAATGTCGCCACTGAGGGTAAGGAGTCACCGGCGCTGGTTCAAGCCGACCTTCGCTTCACCTGGATGTCGGGCCGGAACGAAGGTGGGGAGGTAACCTGCCATACTCCCCTCGTTCAGCTTCTGGGGTTGAGTGCGGGATCTTCCAGCTGATACTGGTCGACCCGATCCAGCACCTCCAGGTCGATCAGCCCCACGGCCCACAGGCCATGGACAAAGCCCCGGAAGGCCTGCGGCTGATAAACCGGGGTATGCGCCTCAAGGTCAGCGACATAGACCAGGACGGCTTCCGCCGCGCCGGCGAAACGCGCCGGGTCGTACTGCGCCGACTGCTGCAGATATGCCTGCAGGTAACGCACTTCAACGCCTTGTGGGGTGCTGCTCGTAGACGGGCAATCCTCTCCCTATTTTCTTGCAAGAGCTCGCAGCGCATTAAAACGAGAAACTCGCCCTTTCTTGTTCAGCGCAACGGACAAGGCAACTCCGATTGCTTGTAGTGGTGCAGCTACAGTTATCAAGGTCACGAATGCTGCGAGGAAGTAATCCTTCATCTGGTCAGTGGTTAACGCCTCTTATGCCGACTAAATCTGTAAACAAAGGCGGCATCTCGTTGAAAATGGCTGACTTTCCCACTCAGTACGAGATCAGAAAAGTCACAAACGAGGTTTTTCGAGCCCACAGTTTACAGATCCAGAGCTAGCCAACCAGAGGTGCCTCAATACTCGGGCTCAGCAATGCCGCCATACCTTCACTGAGGGGATCAGGAGGATTACGGCGAGCAGTGCAAACAAGTAGTTGGTGGGAATGAGGCCGAGCAATTGGCCGCCAATCCAGCTCGTTGTACGCACCAATCGAAAAGGAAGCCAGATGCACATCCGCCACGCTCAACTCGGTGATATTCAGGCCATTGCCGAGATCTACAACCAAGGGATCGAAGACCGTAGCTCTACGTTCGAGACCCAGCCGCGCACCTCCATGGATGTGCAGCCCTGGATTGCCGAGATGCCTCACTATCCGGTGCTGGTCGTCGAGATCGACGGCGCGGTAGTGGCGTGGGCTAGCCTGAGCAGCTACCGCGCGCGTTCGTGCTACGCTGGCATCGCCGACTTTTCGATCTACCTACGCCGTGATATCCGAGGACGCGGCATCGGCAAGACGCTGCTGTCCGCATTGTTGAGCGAAGCCGAGGCACGCGGATTCTGGAAAGTCCTATCCCGTATTTTCACCTCCAACGTGGCGAGTCTCGCGCTCTGCCAGTCCTGTGGTTTTCGGATAGTTGGAGTCTACGAAAAACACGCCCGCCTTGAAGGACACTGGTTGGATTGCGCGATTGTTGAACGAGTCTTTCCCGCGAACCAACACCCCTGACCCTCACCTGCCCCGCACAGTTGAGGCCGATCTCCAAAAGGGAGCCGGAGTTGATCCCGTTGGCCATTTGTCTTGCATAGGTATAGGGGCTATGCCTATCATGCGTGATGCATAGGTAGGGGGGGGTATCTCGTGGGTCATATCGCAGCAAATAAAGACGATCTTCTCAAGCGCGTAAAGCGTATCGCCGGTCAAATCCAAGCCGTGGAACGGGCATTGGAATCGGATCTCGATTGCGCCAAAACTTTACACCTTGTTGCCGCCACTCGCGGAGCCATCAACGGCTTAATGGAGGAAATCATCGAGGACCATGCGCGGGAGCATGTTGCTAACCCTGCGCTTAGCGAAGAAGAGCGTAACAAGGGTGTCGAAGAGCTTCTTGAAGCCATTCGCCGATACTCCAAGTGAACGCGTCCAGGTATTCAGTCATGAGCAGCACCAACATCAACCACACACACGACCACATGTTCCTTGGCTCAGCGCACGATGAAAATGCCAAGCGCACGCTTTGGGTCGTGGCACTGACCGTTGTAATGATGGTTGGCGAGATTACCGCTGGCTATATCACGGGTTCGATGGCGTTATTGGCCGATGGCTTTCACATGGCAACCCATGCCGGAGCACTGGGCATCGCGGCGGCGGCATACAGATATGCAAAACGCCACGCTTCCAGCCAACGATACAGTTTCGGTACCGGGAAGGTGGGAGACCTGGGTGGATTTGCGTCGGCACTGATTCTTGGCATGGTCGCTTTGGGAATAGGCGTTGAGTCTTTCGTGCGCCTCTTGCAGCCAACAGACGTTCAGTTCGGCACCGCTACGCTAATCGCGATTGTCGGTTTGATCGTAAATATTGTCAGTGCCCTGTTACTGGGTCACGGGCACAGCCATAGTCACGATCATACTGATCATGACCATGTTCATCACGGGAATGACAACAACCTGAAGTCGGCCTATGTCCACGTCATTGCAGACGCGCTAACTTCGGTGCTAGCTATTGTCGCATTGCTCGCCGGTCGATATCTCGGTTGGGTGTGGCTGGACCCAGCCATGGGTATCGTAGGTGCCATCGTCATCGGACGTTGGGCGTGGACATTAATGAGGGTGACCGCAGGCGTGCTGCTGGATCAGACAGACGTGCATGTCGCCGAGGAAATCCGCGAATTGGTTGAGAAGCCAGGGGATGCCACTATTACAGACCTGCACGTCTGGCGGGTCGGACCGCAAGCTCATGCGGCAATCGTCAGCGTTCTTGGCGAAGTCACTGCAGACGCTGACAGCATACGTGAACGCCTCAAACCGGTTCACGAAGTCAGCCATCTGACGGTCGAGTATCGATCGGTCTGATTAGCACCTCCGCACTCTAAGTCTCAAGGAGCCGCAATTTCTTTCGGGAAATGTGAATCGGCGCAAATCGAATGCCGGTATATCTAGCCTTACACCGATGCATACGAAACAGTAAGCTGGTCAATTGCAGTGCAAATGACTGCTCAAGTGATGAAGCATTCGAGGTGCCAGGTAATCGGCGTCATTACCCACGCCTCTGATCGTTGCAGAGGCAAAGTTCCTTTGTTTGGGTAAGCCGACGAAGTACAAACCAGGCACCAGACTTGCCACTCCATTGCGCTGTAGCACACGTCCACTCCGGCCTTCGACTGGGAGTTGTGTCAGAAAATCGAGGTTTGGTCGGAAACCGGTGGCGAAGATCAGCGCATCAACCAGGGTGGTGCTTCCGTCTGGCCAGACCACCCCCTCAGACAGCGCCTCCTGGAACATCGCTTTGCGCTGGAGTCGTCCGGTGTCCAGGGCCTTCCGGTATTTGCCGGTGTCCAGCACAGGCGTGCTCTGGTCACTCAGCCACCGCGTGTGCTCCAACCGGGTGAGTTTCAGCCAGGCATGAAAGTCGAGCCCCAGGATCCGCTGCGGGAAAAATCGGATCCTCTCGCGGGTCGCCAGCACTACCTGCGCAACGCCGGCAAGCTCATAGGCAATTTGAACAGCCGAGTTCGCCGCGCCGACCACGACGACACGCTGGCCAGCAAAGGCCTCAGGCGTTCGATACGCCGAGCTGTGCAGACAGATCCCTGAAAAGCTTTCCATGCCAGGAATGTCAGGCATGTACGGACGGCTGAAGCCCCCCGATGCCACGACCACCGCACGCGCCGTGAAGGTCGATCCGTTGGCGGCGCGGACCTCAAATGCCTTGTCCTTCTGCACGACATCCAGCACTCGGGTACCGCCCTCAAAAGGCATCTGAAACTCGGCGGCGTATGACTCCAGGTACTGCACCACGTCGTCTCGCAGCGGATAACTCTTGGGATCACCGGGAAACACCATCCCCGGTAGTGCTGAATACTCCGCCGGGGAGAACAGCTGCAGGCTGTCGTAGTAGTTCCGCCAGTTCCCACCAGGGTGTGTTTGCTCATCCAGGATCAGAAAGTCCAAGCCGTGTTGCTGCAAATGCCAGCCAACCGCCAAGCCCGCTTGCCCACCACCGATGACGATCACATCCAACGCGCGAGTCGATTTATTCATGTATGCGCACTCATGCATATATCAGGACAAAAAATGGGCACGAGCTACGGGCAGCACAGCGAAACCAGACCCTTGGTTCGCTGGAGCAGGCCCTCAAGGCGCTCGACGATCGCCCCACCATTCACTTCGTAGAACACCTGCCGACCCACCTTGGTGGCCTTCACGATCTGGGCATCGTGCAGCACCTGCAGGTGCCTGGAGATCACCGATCGCTCCTGCGGTAGCTCTTTGGCGATTTCGCCGACATCCGCCCGTCCCAGTAGAAGCACGCGCTTGAACACCGCGACCCTGGAGGGCTCGCAGAGCGCTTTGAAGAAGACTTCGTCCAGCGACTCGATGGCAGCGTCGATGGCTTGGGTGCGGAGGTTCAGGTTAATCGTCATGTCGCCAATATATGTGCACGAATATGCACATGTAAAGTCATAGATCACAGCGGGGTTGCGATACATTCGAAAAAGCGTATATTCGAAAAACCATATGCGTGCAGTAATCCGCACATCGAGAGCCGATATGACTGACTCACTGACCCCTACCAAGGTTTTCAAATGCCTCGCCGACGAGAACCGCATTCGGATGATGCTGCTGATCGCCCGCGAGGAAGAGCTCTGCGTCTGTGAGCTGACCTGTGCGCTGGAAGAAAGCCAGCCCAAGGTTTCCCGCCACCTGGCGCAGCTGCGCACGTGTGACCTGCTGGCAGACCGCCGCCAGGGCCAATGGGTTTACTACCGGCTGCATCCAGAGCTGCCCGCCTGGGTACGCGAGATCCTGCAAACCACGCTGGAGGCCAATAGCGAGTGGCTGAACAGCAGCTCCACTCGATTGGACGCAATGGGTGACCGCCCACAGCGCGTCGCCACCTGCTGCTGATCATTGCCGAGCAAAACCGATGAAAGTTCTGTTCCTCTGCACCGCCAATAGCTGCCGCAGCATCCTGTCAGAAGCCGTGTTTAACCACCTGGCCCCGGCCGGTATGAAGGCCTACAGCGCCGGCAGCCAGCCCAAAGGCGAGGTACATCCGCTGTCCATCTCCGCGCTGCAGCGCGCCGGTATTTCCACCGATGGCCTGAGCAGCAAATCCAGCGATGCACACGCCGAGCTGGCACCGGACTTCGTCATCACCGTCTGCGACAAGGCCGCCGGCGAAGCCTGCCCTGTGTTCTTCGGGCCGGCAGTAAAAGCCCATTGGGGGCTTTCCGATCCTTCGTACCTGCAGGGTAGCGCCGCCGAATTGGATGCGGCTTTCGACATCACGCTTGAGCAGATCAAGCGACGCCTCAAGGCATTCCTCGCACTGCCTTTTGAACAACTGGATGCCGCGCAGCTCAAGGTCGAGCTGGCCCGCATCGGAACGCTCTGACGTTTAGGGAGATCCACCATGAGCAAAAGCCGACTTTCCTTCCTCGACCGTTACTTGACGGTCTGGATCTTTCTGGCCATGGGCCTGGGTATCGCCCTGGGCAGTTTGTTCCAAGGATTGCCCGCGTGGCTGAACAGCCTGTCGGTAGGCTCGACAAACATCCCCATCGCGATTGGCCTCATCGTCATGATGTACCCGCCGCTGGCGAAGGTGAAATACGAGGAACTGCCTCAGGTTTTCAAGGACAAGCGCATCCTCGTGCTGTCGCTGGTTCAGAACTGGGTAATCGGCCCGGTGCTGATGTTCGGGCTGGCAGTAGTGTTCCTTTCCGACAAGCCTGAGTACATGACTGGCCTGATCCTCATCGGCTTGGCGCGCTGCATCGCCATGGTGCTGGTGTGGAACCAGATCGCCGGTGGCAACAACCAGTACGTGGCGGGCCTGGTCGCCTTCAACAGCATTTTCCAGATCCTGTTCTTCAGCGTGTACGCCTGGATCTTCCTGGGCCTGCTGCCGCCGCTGTTTGGTCTTGAGGGTAGCGTCATCGAGACCAGCTTCTTCGACATCGCTCAGTCGGTGCTGATCTACCTGGGCATCCCGTTCTTGGCCGGCTTCCTGACCCGCAAGATCTTGATCAGCAGCAAGGGCGAGACTTGGTACCAGGAACGCTTCATTCCGAAGATCAGTCCGCTGACGCTCGTGGCGTTGCTGCTGACCATCGTGGCCATGTTCAGCCTGAAGGGCGACATGGTGCTGCAACTGCCGCTGGATGTGCTGCGCATCGCCATCCCGCTGACCATCTACTTCGTGGTGATGTTTTTCATCAGCTTCTGGATGGGCAAGCTGCTGGAGGCCGACTACCCACGCACCACCGCGCTGGCGTTCACCGCAGCGAGCAACAACTTCGAACTGGCCATTGCCGTGGCCATCGCCACCTTCGGCCTCGCATCGCCGGTTGCCTTTGCCACTGTCATCGGCCCCTTGGTGGAAGTGCCGGTGCTGATTTCGCTGGTAGGCGTGGCCTTGTGGCTCAAGCGCCGCTGGTTTGACCAGCCCTCAGGTGCCTTGTCTCAGGAGTAAAATCATGACCGAACATCACATCCCCAATATCGACAACGAACTGGTCGACCTGCCATCCGCCGATAAGCTAGCGATCGAGCAGCAGTCCACCCATAAACCGCGCATCCTGCTGCTGTACGGGTCGACCCGCGAACGCTCCTTCAGCCGTCTGCTGACAGAAGAAGCGGCACGCCTGCTGGAGCACTTCGGTGCGGAGACGCGGATCTTCAATCCCACTGGCCTGCCACTGGCGGATGATGTGCCCGATGACCACCCCATGGTCAAGGAACTACGTGACCTGGTGCTGTGGTCGGAAGGCATGGTCTGGTGCTCGCCTGAGCGCCACGGCGCGATGACCGGCGTGTTCAAGTCGCAGATCGACTGGATTCCACTGAGCATGGGCGCCGTGCGCCCGACGCAAGGCAAGACCCTCGCGGTGATGCAGGTCTGCGGTGGCTCGCAGTCGTTCAACGTGGTCAACCAGCTGCGCGTCCTCGGTCGCTGGATGCGCATGTTCACCATCCCCAACCAGTCGTCCGTACCCAAAGCCTACCTGGAGTTCGACGAGGCCGGCCGCATGAAGCCCTCAGCGTACTACGACCGTGTCGTCGATGTGATGGAGGAGCTGGTGAAGTTCACCCTGCTGCTTCGTGATCGCTCCGACTACCTGGTCGATCGCTATTCCGAGCGCAAGGAGTCGGCTGAAGAACTTTCCAAACGCGTTAATCAACGATCCATCTGAGGCTTTCTGACCATGCAACTGCACCCGTATTCCGTGCTGGCGACTCCCGAGCTGATCGGCCAGCTGATCTTCACCCCGTGTCCTGGTACCAAGGACACCTCGGTATCCCAAGCGCTGGCAACACTGCGCGAAGCCGGTGCGAGTGCACTGGTTACCCTGATGCCGAGTGAAGAGCTGCTGCAGAACGAGATCGACCTACTGCCCGAGGAGTGCCAACTGCTGGGCCTCGAATGGTTCCACCTGCCGGTGGAAGACGACCAGGCGCCCGGCGAGCCCTTTGCTGCCGCCTGGGAGATCCATCGGGAACGCTTGAAAGCGTTGGTGATGACTGGCAAGACGATCGCCATTCACTGCAAAGGCGGCTCCGGCCGCACCGGCCTGTTTGCGGCCCGCCTGATGATCGAGTGCGGTATTCCCGTGCAGGAAGCTGTTGCTCAGGTCCAGGCCCTGCGCCCACGTGCCATTCAGAACCCTGCGCACGTCGGCTACATCAACCAGTTCAGCGACACCCTCTGACCTTTCGCTAATCGTGATCCGAGAACAAGAACATGGCTATCAAAGTAGGTATCAATGGGTTTGGCCGTATTGGTCGATTGGCGCTGCGCGCGTCTTGGAACTGGCCAGAGTTCGAGTTTGTGCAGATCAATGACCCGGCCGGCGACGCCGAGACCCATGCCCACCTGATCAACTTCGACTCGGTCCACGGCCGCTGGCACCGTGAAGCCCGTGCTGAGGGCAGTATGGTGGTGATCGACGGCAAGCGCATTCAGGTCACCGCGAACAAGACCATCGCCGACACCGACTGGTCGGGCTGCGACCTGGTGATCGAGGCCAGCGGCAAGATGAAGTCGGTAGCCGTGCTCCAGGCCTACCTGGATCAGGGCGTAAAACGTGTAGTGGTCTGCGCTCCAGTGAAGGAGAAAGGCGCCCTGAACGTGGTGATGGGCGTCAACCAGCACCTGTTCGACCCGGCGCAGCATCGCATCGTTACCGCCGCCTCCTGCACTACCAACTGCCTAGCCCCGGTGGTCAAGGTGATTCACGAGAACCTGGGCATCCGCCACGGATCGATCACCACCATCCACGACCTCACCAACACCCAGAGCATCCTCGATACGCCGCACAAGGACCTGCGCCGCGCCCGTGCCTCGGGCATGAGCCTGATCCCGACCACCACGGGCTCGGCTACTGCGATCGCCGAGATCTTCCCCGAGCTGCGCGGCAAGTTGAATGGTCACGCCGTGCGTGTACCGCTGGCCAACGCCTCGCTGACCGACTGCGTATTCGAAGTGGAACGCGAGACCACGGCTGAAGAGGTCAACACGCTGCTGAAGGCGGCGGCCGAAGGCCCGTTGAAAGACATCCTGGGCTACGAAGAGCGCCCACTGGTATCCATCGACTACCGCACCGATCCGCGCTCCTCGATCATCGACGCGCTGTCGACCTTGGTGGTCAATGGCACCCAGGTGAAGCTCTACGCCTGGTATGACAACGAATGGGGCTACGCCAACCGTGCAGCGGAACTGGCCCGCCTGGTCGGCGCAGCGGAGTAAACAGCGATCATGAAGGCGTTGTCAGCCCTGTCTGCGGAAGTGCGTCAGTACCTGCTGGTTACCGGCAACTACTGGGCCTTCACCCTCACCGACGGCGCATTGCGCATGTTGGTGGTACTGCACTTCCATTCGTTGGGCTACACGCCGCTGCAGATCGCGGCGCTGTTCCTGTTCTACGAAGTGTTCGGCGTGATCACCAACCTGGTGGGCGGTTACCTCGGCGCCCGCCTGGGACTCAACCGCACCATGAACATCGGCCTGGGCATGCAGGTCGTGGCCTTGCTGATGCTCACGGTGCCGGCAACCTGGCTGACAGTGCCATGGGTGATGGCCGCCCAGGCACTGTCCGGCATCGCCAAGGACCTGAACAAGATGAGCGCCAAGAGCTCCATCAAGCTTCTGGTGCCGGACAGCCAACAGGGCACGCTCTACAAATGGGTGGCCATCCTGACGGGCTCGAAGAACGCGCTCAAAGGTGTGGGCTTTTTCCTCGGCGGAGCACTGCTCGCGTTGCTCGGCTTCACCCTGGCGGTGCTGGCCATGGCGGCAGTACTGGCCATGATCTGGATCGGCAGTCTGGTGCTGCTGAAAAAGGACTTGGGCAAAGCCAAGGCCAAACCCAAGTTCCGCGACATGCTGTCCAAGAGCCGGGCGATCAACATCCTCTCAGCCGCACGGCTGTTTCTCTTCGGTGCCCGAGACGTCTGGTTCGTCGTGGCGCTGCCGGTGTACCTGAGCACCGCGTTTGGCTGGGAATTCTGGCTGGTCGGCGGCTTCCTCGCCGTGTGGATCATTGGCTACGGCATCGTCCAGTCGTTTGCTCCTCACATCACCGGCAAGAAGCGTGGTCATGTGCCCGACGGCCGAGCGGCCTTCATTTGGGCTCTCGCCCTGGCCGGACTGCCTGCGCTTATTGCCGTGGGCCTATCAGCAGGCTGGTCGGCGCAGGTGGTGCTGCTCGGTGGGCTGATGCTGTTCGGCGTGCTGTTCGCGGTGAACTCCTCGTTGCACAGCTACCTGATCGTCAGCTATGCCAAGGAAGATGGGGTCTCGCTGGACGTAGGCTTCTACTACATGTCCAACGCCTTGGGGCGGCTGGTCGGTACACTGCTGTCAGGCTGGGTGTTCCAAGCCTATGGCCTGGAGGCCTGCCTGTGGGTTTCCAGCCTTTTCGTACTGGCTGCCGCGCTCATCTCGATCGGGTTGCCCAGACACAGCGAAATGGCGCAGAAGACCCACTGAGCACAGGGGAAGAGCGGAGGCACTCAAGCCTCCGCTTTCACCAGAAACTGCTCGATCTCAGCGACAGTGCTGCGGGCTGTGCGCGTCACCCCGATCAAGGTCGCGGATGCAGAGCCTGTCCACTCGCCATAACCCACGAGCCAAAGGCCAGGCTCATTCACTGCCCGTGTACCTGAAACTTCGACGCGACCGTCACCAGTGACTACCCCGAGCTCGCCAAGTGCCCCAGCGCCGGCTTGAATCCGGTGCACCAGATCACCGCATCGACTGCGGTCTCCGAGCCGTCTGCCCAGACCACTCCGTCGGGGGTGAAACGAACGAAAGGCCTCACTGCATGAAGAACGTCTCGCTCACGCGCCTCGACCACAGGCGTGACCATCACGATATCGCCCAGCCCACCGACTGGCTGGTCAATCACACGGCCCTCCATCTGCGCTTTCCAGCGCTCTGTCGCCCGTTCGAACAGCACTCGACCATCTACATCATCAGGCAGGAAGAGTGGCTCGGTGGGCGTATCCCAGTTCATCCGCTACTTGGGAAACCTCTGCGAGAATCTGTGCCCCGGAGTTGCCGCCGCCGACGACCAGGACCCGCTTGCCCGAGAACGCCTGCGGCTCAACATAGTGAGCTGAATGCAGCTGCTGGCCACAGAACAGCTTGGCACCGGGATAAGCAGGGATATTGGGGTTGCTCCAGGTGCCGGTGGCACTGACCACTGCTTTGGCATCCCAGTACCCGCGCTGGGAATGGACACGCAACGCACCGCCGAGGCGCTCGACGGAGGTGACCCGTACTGGCCGCTCAATAGGGAAATATCCATTCCGGCAGCTTCGGAACTGTCACCTTGCGGCGTCGTGTCGATAGCGTGTGGGTGCTCCTCAGCCATAGTGAGTGCACCACTGGCGAGTCCGAAGCCCGCGCCTCAATCAGCCATTTTCTCAATACCCCAACCCATCTGCTTCCACTCCCTTCAGGTGAACGACGACGTGCTCCTCTAAGCAGAATGGGTAAGCGCACACCAAGCGTGGTGTTCAAATCACTATTTGATCCAAGCCGCCGTATTGGGGCGTGGGCGCTGAATCAACTGTATCTCGCACTGCCATCCCCAGACAGAAATTGGGTTCCCGATTGCCAGACTGAGAATTTTCACACCCGCCTTTGGGAGGCCCACCTGTTAGCGATATTTCGCGAACAGGGACTCTTGGTCACCCAGCCTAAAGAATCACCCGATTTTCACATCGAGAATAGGCTGGGAGATGAGGCCTGGGTTGAAGCAGTGACAGCCAACCCGGAAGAGCGGTATGAGCATTTTGGCGCCTCGCCGGTCCCCCCACCCGCTGACCGACATGAGCGCTTCTTAGGAGCGGCTGCAGAAAGGTTTGCGAGGACCATCCAAAACAAATTGGACAAGCGCTACGAATCCCTACCGCACGTGGAGGGTAAGCCGCTCATTCTGGCCTTAGCCGATTTCCATGCGCCCAGTTCAATGCTGTGGAGCAGGGAGTCGCTCATCAGCTATCTCTATGGCTTTGCAGTTCACTCATCTGCGCATCGTGGTACGCACCTGATAACTGTGGAGGAAGAGACATCTCTGCTATCAGGGCGCCCCAACGGCCTATTTACGCTAAGGGAAAATGCCCATCTTTCAGCGGTCATTTTCACCAATGCCTGCACAGTGCCAAAGCTCAGCCGAGTGCCGATCTCAGGTGGAGCTCATCTAGACGGGTACCGATACTTGCGGTTTGGTGAGTTTTTCGACCGTTCTCCAGGAGCATCACGAGGTATCCCATTTCTGTTGGATGTAGCGTCCAGCGACTACGGTCAGCTCTGGCCGCAATATGGCTACGAGCCGTGGTCTGCTGAAGTGGAGGTCTTCCATAACCCTATGGCACTACACCCGGTGCCTAATGAGTTGATACCAGAAGTCACCCACTGGAGAGAAGTAAACGGAAGAGTCGAGTCCGAATCTTTCTTTGATGTATCGATACTCCGATCCAGGACACTCGTCCTCAGTGCAAACGCTAAGGTTCCGTCACTCGATGAGTTGCTGACAGCAACCAGTCCTCCAGAGCTCTGACGGCGGCGGGGTGGCCGCATCTTTGCCACGCAGGTAGATGAGAATTTCTCAGCAAGCTACCCAGCCAGGGGAAGGACATGAGATCCCCTGCGCATTCAGGGCCGTTGAAGCGTCACCTCTCTTCGGGTAAAAGCATGACCGTTATACAACGCTACAACAGCGTCATACCCGAGAGCATAGGAAGAAAAAATGTCGATTCAAGGACTAAAACGATACTTTGGAAACAAGATTCACGCAGTGATAATGATGGCCCCGCTTAAGCGGGAAATGATACGCCTCGGTATATGCACCCTTATGGCGATTATTCTGAATATCATCTTGTATACCGGCGTTGAAGTAGACGGCACCATCAAGCCGTGGGCAGAAACCCCGATAAAACTATTTGCATCGTCGATGTTATTCGCCTTCATGATCAAGGCTTTTCTGCCAATTCTCGGCTGGACGATTCTGAAAGCAATGCTGTTGAGTGCGAACAATGCCTTCAGCGGCATCCTGAGTTTTTTGGGCAATCAGTTCACAGGCGTCATGTACTGTACCGGAATCATTATGGGTTCTATCACGATTAAATTGTATATGGTTTCCGGGGTTTTAGACTCTGAGTTTGCTTATCTGTCCGCAATCGTATTTACTTCCGGGATTTTATATTTCTATGTGCTGCAATGCGCCATTCAAAAAACAATGAGTCCAGCTCTGCGTACACCAGCAGTACCGCGTTAAGCCACTAGGCTGTGACTATTCATCTCTGGTGCTCAGTAGGCGCTCGCTCTGCTGAACCCTCACCCATACACAACCATTAATGGCCAGGCCCGCCTTCGACTTTATGAAGAAGGCGAGCGAGCACGTGACTGATTGCGCATGTATTCCGAGATGAGACTTCCGAAATTGATGTCCGCCTCTTCAACGAGAATATTGACGTGACAGTACAGCTCTTCAGGACCTCTGAGATAATTGAAAATCCTTGATCTAACGATGCCGCAAACCCCTTCTTTGACCGCCGTAGAGGGGAGGTTGATAACATCGCCAACGCACGGAATAAGAGCTAGGCCATGGTCGCTGTTGAAGACAATGTCAGCTGGACAGGCATTAATGCTGGCATCAGATTGCCCTTGCGAAACCTGCTGATAATCAATGCTATACCTCATGTACAGCCTACCTCATTTTTTGAGTGAGGAATCAGCGCCGCGGATCGTAAACAGAAACCTCAAGCTCGCAAGCGACGGGAGTATGTAGCGGATTTTCGGTACTAGAGAGCTTGGCAACTATCGTTTTTCAAGCACATACCCTACGCCCCGAAGCGTATGTATCAGTTTGGTCTCGAAAGGGTCATCTATCTTGGCTCTGAGTCTTCGAATCGACACCTCTACAACGTTTGTGTCGCAGTCAAAATTCATATCCCAAACCTGCGAAATAATTTGGGTGCGGCTCAGCACCACACCGGTATTACGCATCAGGTAATGCAGTAACGCGAATTCTTTCGTGGTCAGGTCAATGCGCTGACCGTCCCTGAATGCCCTGTGCCGGCTCTGATCAAGCTCCAGGTCAGCGACGCGAATGACCTCTACGGATGCAGGGTGATCTGACCTGCGCATCAAGGCGCGAACCCGGGCCAGTAGCTCAGGAAACTCAAATGGCTTGATTAGGTAGTCATCTGCGCCGTTCTCCAGCCCCCGGACCTTATCCGCCAGCCGGCTTCTCGCCGTCAGCATCATGATGCGGGAAGGGCAATTTTTACGGCGCAACAACTCAAGGACCTGCCAACCATCCATCTCTGGAAGGTTTATATCGAGAATAATCAGCTCGTATTCGTGCTGTTTGGCCAAGAACAATCCATCAGAGCCGGTGTGAACGCAATCAACGACATAGCCACATTCCGTCAGACCTTGACGCACATACTCCGCAGTTTTTACTTCATCCTCAATTACCAGAATTCGCATGGGATTTTGTCTCGATATCACTGAGCAATTAACCGCGCACGCGCGCCGGCATTATTGAAAGGGATGGTAAATCAAAATGAGCGTGCCGGGGCTCAAATGACGGATTTGTAATTTCTAGGTAATACAGTTGATAGTCTGGCGGTATATCTTGTCGCGGTTTGGGTTTGACAGTTGCGGGCCCGCTCTCCAGCAGGTGATTTGACCTTATGAAGTATTGGGTTATTTTCTTCTTCGTGCTGGCTTCGTTCCGCTCAGATGACGGCGAGGTTGCTCACATTGAGGAAACTGGTCATTGGTGTAGCCATGAACTTCACCGGCATGCGATGCGTGCAATCGAACGCCTACTTGAATTCTAGGCAAAAAAAAGGCGCCCAATGGGCGCCAAATATCCACCTTTTACCAAAGGAGCACTTAAGCCACTCAAGGTGAATTCGTAATGCTCGTTTTACTAATAGGACCAGCTAAGGAATAACTGGTCCAGTTAGCGAATTACAGAATCGAAAGCGGGTACTCGATGATTACACGAGTTTCATCCAGATCCGATTCGAATGCAGTAGCACGCGTGGTTGCCTGGCGCAACCGGAAGGACAAGTCTTTTGCCGGACCGGTTTGGACAACGTATTTGACTTCGACGTCACGCTCCCAACGCTTCTGATTGTCGAGCGGGTTGCCGTTGTCGTCGGTGCGCATGTAGAACTGGTTAGCGTTCGAGTAATCCGCGCCCGAGCCTCTGGCGTAGCGGGTCATGAACGTCAGGCCTGGAATGCCGTAGCTGGTGAAGTTCAGGTCATAGCGCAGCATCCAGGAACGCTCTTTCGGCGAGTTGAAGTCGCTGTACTGGATGGAGTTGTCGACGAAAATCGAGTCCGACTGACGCAGATAGTCGAAATCGTCGTCGCCGTTGTTGCGCTGGTGCGACAGGGCCAGGGTGTGAGCACCGTAACGCACGCCGACCTTGGCACTCCAGATGTTGTTGTCGAATTCACCCAGGCGCTTCTTACCTTCATCTACGGCTTTGTAGTAGTTGAAGCCACCGATCAGAGCCAGATCGTCGCTCAGCGGGTAAACAACGCTGGTACCGGCGTAGTACTGATTCCAGACGTCTTTCAGCTGGCTGGCGTAGACGCTCACAGTCCAGTTGTCGTTGATCGAGTAGTCACCACCACCGTAACCGATCCATGGCGAGTTGACCGGGCCGCCGTAGAAGGTCACGAAGTTGTCGTTCAGGTCACTGGAGAGTGGCTGGCTCATGGCGTGCAGTCGACCACCCTGAAGGGTGAGGCCTTGGATGCTGGTGTTCTCAACGGTCACGCCGCGGAAGCTTTCTGGCAGCAGGCGAGAGTCACCGGATGCAACGACCGGAGTCGATGGGAAAACATCACCCACTTTCACGATGGTATCGAACAAGCGGACTTTGGCTGCGCCGCCGACCTTGGTGTATTCGTCGCGAGCTTCGCCCTTGTTATCAACGGGTAGCACATCGAAGGAGCTACGGCCGCCGTTGCGGCCATCACCGGTGTCGAGCTTGAGGCCGATCATGGCGAAGGCATCAACGCCAAAGCCAACAGTACCCTGGGTAAACCCAGAGTTGAATTTGCTGATGATCGCGTGCGCCCAGGCTTCGGAGTAGCCGTTGGTATTGCCCTTGCCACTGTTGTAAGTGGGGGCCGAGCTGTCGCGATTATCACGGTTGAAGTAGAAGTTACGGTTCAGCACTGTAAGGCTGCTGCCTTCAATGAAGCCTTCTGGCTTGTCTTCAGCCTGTGCCGAAACAGCATAGCTTCCAGACAGCGCAGAAACTGCCGCCAAATACAGTGGTACTTTGATTTTCATCCGATGCTCCTTTGATTCACGGCAGTTTTTATTATGTTTACCTGCGCGGGTGTCGTTAATTGTTCTGACCCGGCGGCGCGCCTAGCGTAGCGCGAGCTCATATTTGCAGGCCGAAGATAACGGGAGGGTGATAGAACAATTACAATTTCGTCATCTGTCCGTTATTTGGCACCTTCGCGCCGCGTGTTTGCCATCTCCGTTGCTTGTAACGAAATCCTAGTACCGGGTTAGATTTCCCAGTATTTACGGGCATTACAGCGCTTTCTTACGAAATTGTAATTTTCTAGCCACCCCTCTGATAGCTACCGCTCTTTAGAGTGCCATCACCTAATCAAGTGGGGCTTGGCAGCTGTTTCGGCGTTCTCGCCAAGCTTTATCGAAGTTTGTGCACGAGGACCATCAAAGTGCCCCGGTATAACCGCAATGTCTTATCCAAGACCTCTGTCTCGCCCTGGAAGATCGCTGCACTCTGTGCAGTCATTTCTGGACTGATGGCACCTGCAGCTCTTGCCCAAAGCATCAGCTTGCCCCAGGCGCTTTCGACGGCCATGGATGCCAACCCTGACCTGGCCGCGGCCCGGCAAGAGATTGGGATCGCTGATGGTGCTCGCAAGCAGGCCGGGCTTATCCCCAACCCCACTATTTCGTACGACGTAGAAGACACCCGTCGTAACACCAGCACGACGACCGTGTCGCTTAGCCAGACCCTGGAACTGGGTGGCAAGCGGGGAGCTCGTGTTGACGTCGCCACTTACGGGCAGACCGCCGCACAGCTGGAGTTGGACCGTCGCGTGAACGGTCTGCGTGCAGACGTCGTGCAGGCCTTTTACGCCGCATTGCGGGCCCAGACAGGCCTTGACCTGGCCAAGCAATCTCTCGAACTGACTGAGCGCGGTCTCCGCATCGTCGATGGCCGTGTTCGCGCAGGTAAATCGTCTCCGGTAGAAGCCACCCGTGCCCAGGTGCAACTGGCCGAGGCCAAGCTGCAAGTTCGACGCGCCGAAACAGAGAAAGCAACCGCTTACCAACAGCTCGCTCAAATTACGGGCAGCTCAGTCACCGTGTTTGATCGACTCGAATCGCCAACCCTATCTCCGGGCTTGCCGCCTCGTACTGAAGATCTACTGGCAAAGCTCGACCAGACCGCAGAAATGCGCCAGGCCGTGGTACAGATCGACAAGAGCGATGCCTCGCTCGGCTCAGAGAAAGCTCAGCGTATCCCGAACCTTACTGTCAGCGTAGGTAGCCAGTACGACCGCTCTGTACGAGAGCGAGTCAACACTGTTGGCCTGTCTATGCCTTTGCCGCTGTTTGATCGCAACCAGGGCAACATCCTTTCCGCTTCTCGACGTGCAGATCAGGCCCGAGACCAGCGCAATGCCGTGGAGCTGCGCCTGCGCACCGAAACCCAAACCGCGTTGAACCAGTGGTCCACCGCCATGCAGGAGGTCGAGTCCTACGACAAGACCATTCTGCCGTCAGCCCAACAAGCCGTAGAGACAGCAACCCGCGGCTTCGAGATGGGCAAATTCGGCTTCATCGAAGTGCTGGATGCCCAGCGCACCTTGATCGTCGCTCGTGGCCAATACCTCGAATCGTTGGCAGCGGCGACCAATGCGCGTGCGCAGGTGGAAAGGGTTTATGGCGAAGTCGGCTCAACTGCCGGCGCTCGCTGAACGGGCCAAACATTTTCTTCGGCACACAGCCTTGAACAAGCCGGTGCCTACGATTAGCAGGAGTAGCAATGGATAACAAACGCAAGATCGCCCTCGCGGTAGCCGCTGTGGCAGCCCTCGGATTTGGCAGCCTTGCCTGGAACAACAGTTCCGGACAGCAGGCCGCCAGTACCGCCGAGCATGGCGCTAACGATGGTCATGGCGACGAAAAGAAAGCCGCATCTGCCGCCAAAGAGGAAGGTGATGAGGGCCATGGTGAAGAAGGTCACAGCGAAGAGGGTGGTGAAGAAGAGGGCAAGCTGAGGCTCAGCGCTGAACAGATCAAGGCAGCCGGCGTTGCTCTCGAAGCTGCAGCACCCCGTGACTTGGGTACAGTCGTGAGCTTCCCGGGCGAAATTCGCTTCGATGAAGACCGGACCGCCCACGTAGTTCCTCGTGTTCCTGGCGTTGTTGAGACTGTCCAAGCCGATCTGGGTGAGACGGTCAAAAAGGGTCAGGTCCTCGCTGTAATCGCCAGCCAGCAGATCTCTGACCTGCGCAGCGAACAACAGGCCGCACAGCGTCGCGTCGAACTGGCGCGTGTGACCTTCGAGCGTGAGAAGCAGCTGTGGCAGGACAAGATTTCCGCAGAGCAAGACTACCTCCAAGCACGCCAAGCGCTGCAAGAAGCGGAGATCTCCTTGGCCAACGCCAAGCAGAAGGTCGGTGCGATCGGTGCTTCGGTTAACTCCGTTGGCGGTAATCGTTACGAACTCCGAGCCCCTTTCGACGCCGTGGTGGTGGAGAAACACCTGACCGTTGGCGAAGTCGTCAGCGAGGCGACCAACGCCTTCATCCTTTCCGACCTGAATCAGGTCTGGGCAACCTTCGCCGTCCCGCCTACAGATCTGGGCAAAGTCACGACTGGTCGTGCGGTGAAAGTCTCTTCGCCTGACATGAACGTCGAGGTCGAAGGGAAGGTGGGTTATGTCGGGAGCCTGCTGGGCGAGCAAAACCGTGCAGCTACTGTCCGCGTCACCTTGACCAACCCCAACGGTGCCTGGCGTCCAGGCCTGTTCGTGAACATTGCGGTCACTTCCCAAACCGATCGAGTTGCCGTAGCGGTCCCTGAGCACGCAGTGCAGACCGTTGAAGACAAACCCTCGGTATTCGTACGCACCCCAGATGGGTTTGACACCCGCCCGGTAAAACTGGGTCGTCGCGATAATGGGTACGTGGAAGTCATCGACGGTATTGAAGCCGGCGCCCAGGTAGCAACCAGTGGCAGCTTCACACTCAAGTCCGAGCTCGGCAAAGCTTCTGCCGAACACGGTCACTGATGCGAACTGACAGGATGATTTCTCATGTTTGAACGTATCATCAGATTCGCCATCGAGCAGCGCATCGTAGTAATGATCGCTGTTCTGATCATGGCGGGTATCGGTATCTACAGCTATCAAAAGCTGCCCATTGATGCGGTACCCGATATCACCAACGTCCAGGTGCAGATCAACACTGCAGCGCCTGGCTATTCGCCGTTGGAAACCGAACAACGGATCACGTTTCCAGTTGAAACAGCAATGGCCGGTCTCCCGGGCCTTCAGCAGACCCGTTCCCTGTCTCGCTCTGGCCTGTCTCAGGTCACCGTGATCTTCAAGGATGGCACTGACATCTTCTTTGCCCGTCAGCTGATCAACGAGCGACTGCAGGTTGCGAAGGAACAGCTGCCAGATGGCGTGGAAGCTGTCATGGGGCCTGTTTCCACCGGTCTCGGTGAGATCTTCCTGTGGACCGTTGAAGCCGAAGATGGCGCGGTCAAAGAGGACGGTACGCCGTACACCCCGACCGACCTGCGCGTGATCCAGGACTGGATCATCAAGCCTCAGCTGCGCAACGTCCCGGGTGTGGCCGAGATCAATACCATCGGCGGCTATGCCAAGCAGTTCCTGGTTGCGCCGGATCCAAAGCGCCTGGCTACCTACAAGCTGACCCTCAATGACCTGGTTGCAGCGTTGGAAAGTAACAACGCCAACGTCGGCGCCGGCTACATCGAACGTAATGGTGAGCAGTTGCTCATCCGTGCGCCCGGCCAGGTAGGCAACATCGACGACATAGCCAACATCGTGATCACCAGTGTGGATGGTGCACCGATTCGTATCAGCAGCGTTGCTGACGTCAGCATCGGTAAAGAGCTCCGTACAGGTGCTGCTACTGAGAACGGCCGCGAAGTCGTGCTCGGTACCGTGTTCATGCTGATTGGTGAAAACAGCCGCACCGTATCTCAAGCTGTCGCCGCCAAACTGGCGGACATCAACCGCACCCTGCCAAAGGGCGTGGTGGCCGTGACCGTTTACGACCGTACCAACCTGGTTGAAAAAGCCATCGCGACGGTGAAGAAGAACCTGGTGGAAGGTGCGATTCTGGTAATCGCCATTCTGTTCCTGTTCCTCGGCAACATCCGTGCGGCACTGATCACCGCGATGGTGATTCCGCTGTCCATGCTGTTCACCTTCACAGGCATGTTCAACAACAAGGTCAGTGCCAACTTAATGAGTTTGGGGGCACTCGACTTCGGCATCATCGTCGACGGTGCCGTGGTTATTGTAGAAAACGCGATCCGTCGACTGGCTCATGCGCAGCATAAGCATGGCCGCATGCTCACCAAAACTGAACGCTTCCACGAGGTCTTTGCCGCGGCGCGAGAAGCTCGCCGGCCGCTGATCTTCGGTCAGCTGATCATCATGGTGGTTTACCTGCCGATCTTCGCCCTCACCGGCGTCGAAGGCAAAATGTTCCACCCGATGGCCTTCACCGTTGTGATGGCGCTGTTGGGTGCAATGATCCTGTCTGTTACCTTTGTTCCTGCAGCTATTGCCATGTTCGTCACTGGCAAGGTGAAGGAAGAAGAAGGTGTGGTCATGCGCACAGCTCGACTGCGCTATGAGCCGGTTCTTCAATGGGTGCTGGGACATCGGAACATCGCTTTCTCGGCCGCAGTAGCCTTGGTCGTACTGAGCGGCGTGCTGGCAAGTCGTATGGGTAGCGAGTTCATCCCAAGTCTCAGTGAGGGTGACTTTGCGATGCAGGCCATGCGTGTGCCTGGAACGAGCCTCACTCAGTCCGTCGAGATGCAGCAGCGTCTGGAGAAAGCGGTAATAGCGCAGGTGCCTGAAGTCGAGCGTATGTTCGCACGTTCGGGTACCGCGGAAATTGCATCTGACCCGATGCCACCGAACGCCTCCGACGCCTACATCATGCTCAAGCCTCAGGATCAGTGGCCTAACCCCAAGAAGCCTCGCGATGAGCTGATTGCTGAGGTGCAGAAGGCTGCAGCGGGTGTTCCAGGAAGCAACTACGAGTTGTCGCAGCCAATCCAACTGCGTTTCAACGAGCTGATTTCGGGCGTGCGTAGTGACGTCGCTGTGAAGGTCTTCGGCGATGACATGGACGTACTCAACAATACCGCCAACAAGATCGCGGCAGCGCTCAAAGCGGTACCGGGCTCGTCGGAAGTGAAAGTTGAGCAGACATCCGGCCTGCCGGTGCTGACAATCAACATCGACCGCGAGAAAGCAGCACGCTACGGCCTGAACATCGCGGATGTTCAGAACTCGATCGCTATCGCCGTGGGTGGTCGCCAGGCCGGCACGCTGTATGAGGGCGACCGTCGGTTCGACATGGTAGTGCGCCTGCCTGAGACCGTTCGCACCGACGTAGCGGGGATGTCCAGTTTGCTGATTCCGGTGCCTGCCAATGCGGCTCAGGGTGCCAACCAGATCGGTTTCATCCCGCTGTCGCAGGTCGCTAATCTGGACCTGCAACTGGGCCCGAACCAAATCAGCCGCGAGAACGGCAAGCGTCTAGTAATCGTCAGCGCCAACGTTCGAGGCCGTGACCTGGGATCCTTCGTTGAGGAGGCGACCGCTTCGCTGGATCAGAAGGTGCAAATCCCTGCGGGCTACTGGACGACTTGGGGTGGCCAGTTCGAGCAGCTGCAGTCGGCTGCCAAACGGCTGCAGATCGTTGTTCCAGTCGCCTTGCTGCTGGTCATGACCTTGTTGTTCCTGATGTTCAACAACCTGAAGGACGGCATGCTGGTCTTCACCGGTATTCCATTCGCACTCACCGGTGGTGTCGTGGCGTTGTGGCTGCGGGACATCCCTCTGTCGATCTCGGCAGGTGTCGGCTTCATTGCACTGTCCGGAGTTGCAGTACTGAACGGCCTGGTGATGATTGCCTTCATCCGCGGGCTAAGGGAGGAAGGGCGAACGCTCAGGCAGGCAGTCGATGAAGGTGCATTAACCCGTCTGCGACCTGTTCTGATGACTGCCTTGGTGGCGTCCCTGGGCTTCATCCCGATGGCCCTGGCCACCGGTACCGGTGCAGAAGTTCAGCGGCCTCTGGCGACGGTGGTGATTGGCGGGATCTTGTCTTCCACCGCGCTGACGTTGCTGGTACTGCCAGCCCTGTATCACTGGGCGCACCGCAAGGATGAAGATGGTGAGGAGGCTGAGGCGGTTAGCTGATAGCCGCCGCTAAAGAGAAGCCCACAACACGCGTTGTGGGCTTTTTTGTTTTATATGAGGTAGATGCGCTTACCTTTCAAAATTGTAAGTTTCTCGTCATGCCGGTGATGCCTGTGCATTGCTAAAGTTACGCCCGAGAAGATTTGAATTTGAGAGGTTCTTATGAAAAAGCTAATTATTGCCGCTGCACTTGTTGTGTTCTCGATGGCTTCGCAGGCTAACACTTTCTCTGAAAGCCAGCAGTTGCAATACACCAAAGAGCACCAAGCTGCGGTGGCCAAGTATGCCGAGAAGAATGGCAAGCCTATGCCGGAGATTCAGGATTACAAATATGGCATGAAGATAGACGTTGCTAAGTTTGTACGTCAGTCGCAGGACCCCCGTACCTGCCAGGTCTACCCACGGTTGATGACTTTCGAGGACTCCCAGGGCACGCTCAAGACTGTTCGTTACTCGATGTATTCGCAATGCATCAACAACAAGTAGTAAACGATTTGAACAGAACAATTAGAGAATTCATAAATGCCAGGCAGCGCCTGGCATTTTTTATTACGCCCGATGCTCCATAGCTTTGAAATATTAACGCCTGGGCCGGGGCAAACCGTGCAATAGGTCTTAGCTAACCAACCGCGACGGCTCCCAACTGCAGAGGGCAATTGGAAGCCTTGACCCCAGAAGGGACGAGTTATGAAAAGTTTGCTTGAACGCCCAGACGACCAAGCAGGGCACAAAGGCCATAGCCACGAGCATGGCAGTATCTTCGGCATGAATACCGAGCTGGTCTTCGCGCTGATCTGTGGTGTGCTGCTCGGTGCCGGAGCTCTCGCAGGAAAGCTCGGGCTGATCGATAGGCTGTCACTGGTTCTGTACGTATCTGCCTACGTGTTCGGTGGATGGTTCACTATCAAGGAAGCGATCAGCAACATCCGCCAGAAGCGCTTCGAGATCGATTCGCTGATGCTTCTCGCCGCAGCCGGTGCCGCGAGCATCGGCGCCTGGGCTGAGGGGGCTCTGCTGCTGTTCCTGTTCAGTCTGGGGCATTCCCTTGAAAGCTACGCGATGGGGCGGGCCAAGAAAGCGATTGAGGCACTGTCCAAGCTCGCACCGGCCACGGCGATCGTACGCAGAGCAAATGGCACGACGGAAATGCCGGTGGAACTGCTGGTTCCCGGTGACGTTGTCATCGTGCGCCCAAATGACCGCCTGCCGGCCGATGGTTTTGTAGTCGTGGGCTCCTCAAGTATCAACCAGGCGCCAGTGACCGGTGAAAGCGTCCCCGTGGACAAGCAACCTGTCGCTGATGTCGAGCTCGCACGTAGTAAGCCAGATGCAGTTGATGCAGCTTCGAAAGTCTTCGCCGGCACCATCAATGGCGAAACTCTCATCGAGGTTGAGGTAACACGGCGCTCCACTGAAAGTACCTTGGCGCGGGTCATCAAGATGGTCAGTGAAGCCGAAGTCAGGAAGTCACCGACCCAGCAGTTCACGGACCGCTTCCAGCGGGTATTCGTCCCGGTAGTTTTGCTGCTGGTAGTAGGGCTGCTGTTTGCCGGCATTTTTCTTGACGAGCCTTTCCGTGACTCGTTCTACCGGGCGATGGCCGTTCTGGTTGCAGCCAGCCCCTGCGCGCTCGCGATCGCTACACCAAGCGCCATTCTCTCTGGCATCGCCAGGGCAGCCCGAGGTGGCGTGCTGATCAAGGGCGGTGCGCCACTTGAAGAGCTTGGCGCCTTGAATGCCATGGCATTCGACAAGACCGGTACCCTGACCGAAGGGCGCCCACGCATTACCGATGTAATACCCGTGGGCGGCACGCAGATCGAGGATCTACTAAACGTCGCCATCGCTGTGGAGTCGATGAGCGACCATCCGCTGGCTGCGGCAATTGTGCGTGACGGTGAAGAGATGATTGGCACACGGCGCCGAATCCAAGCCAAGAACATGAGCAACATGATTGGCCGCGGCGTGCGTGCTGAGCTTGATGGGCAGTTCGTCTGGATTGGCAAGGTCGAGATGTTCGGTACCAATGGTATTCCCGCACTGAGCAAGGCTGCCCTGGAGGCTGCAGAGCGTCTACGTCAGTCGGGCCGCACAACCATGGTGATACGTCGTGCTGACAAGGATCTGGGCGCTATCGGGCTATTGGACACACCCCGAGAGGGGGCCAAAGAGGCACTCCAGAAACTCAGAGAGATGGGCATCGACCGCATGGTCATGATTTCTGGAGACCACAACCGCGTTGCAGAGGCGGTAGCCAAACAAGTTGGCTTAGATGAGGCGTGGGGAGACCTGATGCCGGAAGACAAGGTCAAGGCCATCAAGAACCTGCGCCTTAGCGCCAAGGTGGCCATGGTGGGTGACGGCGTGAATGACGCCCCTGCCATGGCCAATTCGAGCGTTGGCATCGCAATGGGGGCTGCCGGATCTGACGTCGCCTTGGAAACAGCTGATATCGCGCTTATGGCTGACGACATCAGGCAACTCCCATTTGCGGTGGGTTTGAGCCGTCACACGCGATCGATCATCCGCCAGAACCTGTTCGTCAGCTTGGGGATTGTGGCCATCCTGGTTCCGTCGACCATCATGGGCTTGAGCATTGGTGCTGCTGTTGCAATCCATGAGGGCTCCACATTGTTGGTCGTCTTCAACGCCTTGCGGTTGTTGGCCTACCGCAGAAGCACCTGATCCCTGAGCTTCAATCATGAAGCTAAGCAGGGAAATGACCTGAAGTAGAAGTATGGGTCGTGCGCGATCAGCGCACGACCCATACTTTTTCTCACTCGTCGATCCCGATGCGCTTGAGGCTTTCAAGGGCCTTTCCACATTCAGGTGAGCCGTGCCGTAAGCCGCAGGCCAACGCAGCTTTGAGGCTCATGACACCGGCTACGAAACCGACTTGATTGCCGACCCCGTGTCCGTTCGCAAATCCCTGATCATACGCAATCTCCACAAGTGCATTGATCGCCGCCAGGGTGTCTTGTTTGTTGGTACTGTTCTGCATATCTACTCCGCGAGCATTCAGCTCATATCGCTCGGTTAGATGGCGGCGCCTTCAGTTTTGGGGTGAGCGAATCCCGCTCCCATAGCCAATCCCTAACGGGGGGCATAGCCCGCCACCGTAAGGAAAATCAGCTATTGAGAGCAGGTGACTCGTTTTGGTCACCCGTACTGCTCGCCTCACCGCATTGGCACTGAGTGGGTACATCCGGATAGCCGCTGTGTTTCTCGACGAACAGCGTTTGGCAGGTGGTGCACCCATAAATCCGCGGCAGAGACTTCAGACCACCTGGCAGCACATCGCTCAAGGGCTCGTTACGCCAAGGAGCCCCGTCAAGGATCTGGGTGCGAAGGATATTTCCCAGCCGCCAGGTATTAGTTTGTGCGCTCCAGGACCACATTGGCGCCGAAAGCGAATACTGGATGAAGGTCTCCTCCGGCTGCTTGGAGAGCATCGAGTACTTGGGACGGGCCCAGCCGGAATCGATGATGCTGAAACCCATGCCCATCTCAGCACTCGGATAGGTCTGCTCACCGAAGAAACGGTCGTGAGTCGCGGGAGCCGTAGCATGATGGTCAGTCGGCGGAAATACCCATAAGTAGCACTCGCTTCGGGTCACCATTTCAACGAGTTGGCTCTGTCCCCGTAGAGGGAAAGCTGCAGCCAGGGCGAAGCGATCTTTCCACGTGTTTTTCGGAGGCGGTGCCATTCCCGCCGCTATGGCCAGCGTCGCCGTTTTCGGGACGAACCGATCGCCGAGCTCGTTCAGATCCAGATTCTTGCAGAGGGCCTTGAAGGCCTTTTTACGAGTCGTCGAAGTAAAGGAGGGGTCGAGGAGCAGGCGAACCTGGTTCACGCCGATCCCTGAAGCTCGTAGCACCTCGATGACTTCTTCAGCCGCGCCGACTGCTTGAAGATCGGTCAATCCCAAGCACTTTTTCGCTCGCTCGATCGTCTCGTAGAGGTTGTACTGCCTGTCGCTATCACGGCGCACCTGGATTGGCAGTTTGTCTTTGGAGGCAACTTCCGGGGCGACGGAACCAATGGCAGCGTGGAGCAGCTGGTGAATGTGCTGGTGAGGGTACGGGCGGCCGGAAGCCGAGAATGAGGCGTGCAGCTGAGCAGCGAGAGGTTGAAGCAGCTTTTTGGCAGACATGACTATCCCCTAATGAGCGACGTTGGGGTAGCTGCGCTTGTAGGGCCGTTAGACGCGAAGCTGGACGTCGAATCAGGTTCAATCATGAGTAGGAGTCAGGTTTGATTTGCTTGCACGGCCACCATGCAAATCCCGACGCGGCAATCTCACCAGATTCGCCGAGCTTTGGCAAGAGAGGTCATCGTAAGCGAATGGAGGTAGGAGGAGGGCGCTCCATGCTTGATCACGTCAGAAACACGAAAGCCGGAAGCACATTGAGCGCTTCCGGCTTTCTCACGTCAGACTGATGAGAGGGATCAGAAGACGTATTGCAGGCGGGTCACGATGGCATTGCCGCCGTCGTCGCCCACGGTATTCTCGTTGTTGTCGGTGCGCACGTTGATGTAGTTGGCACTGACTTTCACGGCCTCGTTGACGTACCAGTTCACACCCAACGTGTGGCTTTTGGCCTTGCGCTCGTTCGACTGGTCCGCAGCGGTGACCAGGTTGCCATCTTCGACCTTGATGTCGTCAAAGCGATAGAAGACTTCCCAGGCACCCAGTTCCTTGTTCTGTGGTTTGATAGTGTCGAATTTGGCACCGTCAAGCTTGTAGATGCGCGGCTCGCCGGTCAGCGTGTACGCCATCTGGGCGTAATAACCAGAGGCCTTCAGGTCATTGCTGGCCTGGTCAGCTTTCAGCTTGCGGCGAAGGTACTCGGCCTGAACCGAGAATGGGCCGGTGGCCCAGGCGCCCTCAAGCCCCCAAACCGAATCGTCCTTCCACAGTCCGTCCTGTGCTGCCGCACCGCCAAAGAGCATGCGGTTGCCGTTCGTGCCGGCATCACCGCCACCATTGGTATCGACGCCACGGACACCGAGGCGTGAGCGAATCCGAGTATCAACTGCGCTGTCCTTGAGGTCGCGATAGGCGTATTGGGCGCCGACGTGCAGGACATTCCCATCCGTGTTCAATGGAGCGAAGACACCACGCACGTTGTAGCGCTTGGTGCTGTCACCATCAGAATTGTTGTTGGTTTCGCTGAAAACGCTACCGGACACGTAAGCCATGTCAGCGATGGTGCTGGTGGCCTGGATACCCATGCCAGCGTTGTCGTTGATCCAGTCCGCCAGGTCGTACGAGAGGTTCCGCTCCATGGCGGTGGTCCACTTCGAACTGGTGGCTTTCTCAAGACCGAAGTCGGTGTAGAAACGGCCGAAGCGCAGTTGGACCGGCTTGAAACCGGTGTAGGTCAGGCTGGCTTCGTCGAAGTAGCCGTCGGAGTCGTTGCCCGTGTTGCGGGAGAGGTCGTAGTTGACCTGGTACTTCCAGTCTCGGTACAGGGTGCCGCCGAACTCAATGTAGGCTCGACGGAAGTAAGCCGCATCCGCGGTATCGCCATTCTTGGTGAAAACGCCATCGAATCGGCCGTAATCAGCCTGGACTCGACCGCCCAGTTTGAAACTGAATTCCTTGTCAGTAGTCGATACTTCAAGACCGCCCTTGGTCTTCAGAACGAGATCAGCCCCGTCAGTGGTTACTGTTCCGGAGAATGCTTGCGAGGAAAATGTGCCTACTATTGCGGCAGCCAACAGCTTTTCCCGCATGTTCGAAGAACGGATCATTGCTTGCCTCTCGTATGTTAAGTGCTTAGCTACCGACGTTGTATTTCGCCCTGCGTCGGCCTAAATTTATCTTGCAGATGGGAGCAGGCCACGGTTGTCACCTGCTGTAACAAGATGCCTTTGTTCTAAGCACTCTGACTAGATTGCAAGCGAATATGACAGTTGTGTTTCTATAGTGTTAAGGGGAAATTTTTAAACCTAACAAAACTGTTACCGAACAAGCCAGTCCTTCTTATCAAAAAAGCTCTTCTTGATCAATCTTCGGATTCCCAGAACGTGCGGATTACGGACAAGCTTCGTTTTGATAACAAGAAAGACATCTTTCTCCTCCAGATCGTCCAAAAAGCCCGGCACCGGCAGAATGTTCCTCTCCATCTTTCGACTGTAGTCGGGCAGCACACCGATACACGCGCCCCCTACGACAAGGCCACGGGATAAGCTATAGCTCTTTACCCGAGTGGTACCGCCCTGATGCTCAGCCATTATCGATGCCCACTTTCGTGAGCCCGCCAAGATCTCTTCATCCCAAGGGACAACGAGCATGAAGTTGTGCAAATCCAGGCTCTGCACTGGTAGGGTGACGCTCCTTGAGTAGCGGCTGGAAATGAACAGCGCGTGCCCAATCCGGCCGAGCCGTTCAAACCTATACGTAGGATGGCGATCAAAAGCGCCCTCATCATCTGGGCTCACGAAAGCGATACCCACATCGACTTCACACTCAGAAAGCATCTGCGTTGTGCACTCTGAATGGATTTCCAGCCGCATTTCGGCATGATCGCGTACGTAGGCGACTAGATCGCGGTTCACGATGTCGCTCAGCACTGGCTCTGTGATCGCGATGGTAAGCCTGGAGTCCTCCTTTTCACCAGACTTGCCCAGGCCTTCAGGGCCGAAGAGTTGGCACAGGTACTGGCTGACCCTCTCGCCTGTCCGGGTCAGAGCAAGCTTGTTGTGCTTGTAGACAAACACGGGAGCACCAATGTGCTCTTCCAGTTTCTCCAAGCGTTTGCGAAGGCCTACCACTGGCACATTGAGCCCTCGGGCAGCCTGTTTGAAACTGGCACAACGTGCTGTTGCGAAAAACTCTACGGCCAGCTGATCATCAATTGGCAGATCATCCAATATGTCAGGACTGTAAGAAACAACGCTGCTTGTATATGTTTCATTTTGTGTAACCATTCGATCCCCCTTCATTCGGGGAATCTAGCTCAATGTCGTCTGACATTTCCTTATCTTGACAACATTGTAATGCACAGGTCATGCGTGCGTTATTGGCAGGCCTTTATTTCAAAAGCGTAATCCTCAGGCAATCCCTCTGATATTGTAGCGTGCTAGTCTAGTGCGCCAACTCATTACTTATCATATATAGATTCAGCTAATTAAGCATTTACATTTAGTTCACTGTTTTTTCACCTTTGCCTCCATAGGCTTTGGCCATGGAAAATCAAAACCCACCTCTTATTACCTTACTAATTCGTTATCTGGGGATCGGCTTCATAGCAACGGGAATCCATTACGTGGTGTTCCTAGTGCTGGTTACGACAGAATTTGCTACTCCGTTGCTGGCCAGTATCTGTGGCGGCATGGTTGGCGCAATCGCAAGCTTTATTGGAAATAGGGCGCTCTGTTTTGTGGCAGATGGCTCTCGTAAGTTTCAGCCTGTCAGGTTTGCACTGGTCGTGTTAGCCACAAACTTCGGCAATGGCGTGGGTATGTGGGTCCTCATCAAGTCGAATCTGTCACCTCTCATCTCCCAAATCGTAGTGACCTTAAGCCTCACTGCACTTGGATTCATTGCACATCGTTTTTGGACATTCAATCATGCAGACATTACATCGCTTTCCCGAGCGCCCTGATCCGTTGTTAACCATTGTGGTCCCTTGCTTCGAGGAAGAGGAAACCATCCCCGAGTTCCACCAGCGCATCACCCGCGTGGTGAAGCGATTATCCGTCTCCTGCGAAATCCTCTATGTCGACGACGGCAGTAAAGACCGGACGGCCGACATTCTTCGCCACTATCAGGATGGGTCATCTGTACGTTACCTGTCTCTGAGTCGCAACTTCGGCAAAGAGGCTGCACTGAGCGCCGGGATAGACCATGCCCGTGGCAGTGCGCTGATCTTCATTGATGTCGACCTGCAGGACCCACCAGAGCTCATCGCGGCCATGGTGGACTACTGGCAACGCGGCTACGACGTGGTGAACATGCAGCGTAACCTGAGAATCGGTGATTCGTGGTTTAAGCGCATGAGTGCCCGGGCATACTACTGGGTCATGCATCGCCTGGTGGAGAAGGTGGACATGCCGACCGATGTCAGTGATTTCCGATTGATTGGACCTGCTCCGCTGGCAGCACTGCGGGCGCTGGACGAGCGCTCCAGGATTCTCAAAGGCATGATTGGCTGGGTAGGCTTTCGTACCATCGAACTACCCTACAATCGTACTGTTCGCCATGCCGGAAGCACCAAGTGGAATGCAGCTGGCCTGTTCAATCTGGCCATCGAGAGTATCGTCAGCTTCTCTCGCAAACCGCTGCGCATCTTCAGCCTCATCAGTTTCGGACTTTTCGTCTCCAGCATCTGCTACATGCTTGCGTCGCTCGTGGCTGGCAGTTTCGACATCCATCACCTGCTCGTCGGAATGGCTTCATTCATGTGCGTCGGTGTCGCCATGGTGGGGGAGTACCTTGGCGTGACACTCGCGGAAGTGAAGCGCCGGCCTCTCTATTTCCTGAAGCACAGCAGCAAGGCGGATCCAGTGTCACTCCACCCTTCGATGGCTTCGATCGAGGGTAAGAAATGCTGAGCCTGAAGAACGAGAGGACGCTGTGGTGGGTCCTGGGTTCGATACTGCTATTGCGTTTGGTGGGGCTGGGCATCTACCCATTGATGGACACATCGGAGGCTCGCTACGCTGAAATGGCTCGCAAGATGGTCGAGTTGAATGACTGGATCACGCCTATGTTCGATTACGGGGTACCGTTCTGGGGCAAGCCACCGCTGTCCTTCTGGACCCAGGCCGCGAGCATGACGGTCTTCGGCGTTAACGAGTTCGCTGCGCGTTTCCCAGCGTGGCTACTGCACTTGGCAAGCTGTTTCATCATCATCAAACTCGGCACGCAGCAGATTTCTCGTAACGCCGGAATCTGGGCTGCCATTATCTTTTCCAGCACCACCCTTGGCCTGGTCTCCAGCGGTGTTGTGCTGACTGACCCTGTTTTGTCGTTCTCGATTCTGCTGGCCAGCTACGGTTTCTGGCGTTGGATGAAGTGCGCCAGCAAGGCGGATGCCTACCTGATGTTCGCAGGTCTCGGGCTGGGCTTGCTTGCCAAAGGGCCGCTGACCCTGGTGCTTATGGGGGCGCCGGCATTCGCCTGGTTCGTTATCTACAAGGAATGGGGACGGGTACTGAAGCTTCCCTGGATCAGCGGCCTTGTGCTTATGTTCGGTATATCCGTGCCTTGGTATGTCGCGGCCGAGATGAAAACGCCCGGCTTCATGGAGTACTTCTTCGTTGGTGAGCACTGGAGCCGCTACGTCGTCAGTAACTGGGCGGGCGACCTGTATGGCAGTGCTCATGCAAAGCCATATGGCACCATCTGGATCCAGCTCGGATTGTCGCTCCTTCCATGGGCCTTGTTCCTACCACTGCTGATCCGCAAGCGTGGATCGATGCAGCGCTTCGAAGCCTACCTATGGCTCTGGGCCTTGGCGACACCGGTCTTCTTCACATTCGCTGGCAACATTCTGTGGACCTACCTGCTACCTGCACTGCCAGCTTGGGCATTGCTGCTGTCCGCACGGATCAGCGAAGTTGGCCCGAAGACCACCTGGGCTTCCGCTGCGAGCGCTTTAGTGTTGCCAATCATCGGTGCGGGCATCATCTACGCCGGAGTACTAGAAGAGCGACCACAGAATCAGCGAGATGTGGTTCAAGCGTGGCTGAATGTGCAGACCGCTCACTCTGCTCCCCTGATCTATCCTGGCCGCCGCTCATACTCATCGGAGTTTTACAGCAGCGGGAAGTCCGAGAACATCAAGGATCCTGCCCAGTGGCCGCAGGATGGCTCGTTCTATCTGTCCAGACGCTTGCGAGACAGCAAGGATGGTCTGCCCGCTGATCTGGCTTGCACCCCGATCACCGAAGCGAACGCCAGCCAGCTCCTGCTTTGCCATTGGAAACGTACCGTACAAGGTGCCGAGGGTCTGGCCGGAGAAAGCAATGCGGAAACGCCTCGCAAGAACGAAGGCTAAATTCTAAGCACAAAAAAGCCAGGTTTTACCCTGGCTTTTTTGTCGATTACTTTCGTCATTTGAAGTCCTATTTAACCGCCGATTAATTGTCGGCTTGTTCCTTACCATCCTTGCTTTCTTTCTTTTGCTCTTGAGCGACTTGTTGTTTGTTCTGGTCCGAAGAGTCATCGCTCCATAGGCGAGCCTGTTCGGTTCGGAAGTTCTCGTTGAACTGTTTCGCTCGCTCGAAGCCGCCTTCAGCGTAAGCGGTACCCATGAGACCCAGCAGCAGGCTGCCAATAGCGATAGACTTGACAAATTTCATTGTGAACCTCGGTTCATACTAGGCCTACCTGATTAGCGGCCTTTGTTGGTTTGTAGTTTAGGAACGCGAAGCTAACGACAAGGTGAGTCAATAATTACAATTCCGTAATTTTGGCTGCAGATAGGATGCGTTAAATCGTCAAATCTGGAAGGATCATGTCTATCTCGGCACTGTCGAGGGCGACTTCGAATTTTGTCTTAAATTACAATTTTGATATCTAGCGCGTTAATTCAGCGCGGCGTTGTTGGCCGCCCTAGGAGATAGCCATGAATGACATAGAGCCCTGGGCAGTTGCTATCGGTGACTTTCGCCGCTGCACTGAAAAACTCACTGTCCAACTCGACGAGCTGACCTCGCAGACGCGCACCTCCAGCGCTGTTCTGGAGAGGTCGAACGAACTGGTGGAACAGGTGGACGCTGTCGGCCGGCAGATTCAGGAGGAGGTGCGAAAGGCGGAGAAGGCTTGGTCGAATGCGGAAGAAGTTGCCTTGCGCGCCGCTGCATCAGCATATTCAGCTGCATGCCGCGGAGTCGAAACCGCCATCCAGCCACTGATTTCGGAGCTTACAGCAGCGACAAAGGCCGCGGACGCCTCTATCCAGGAGCTCAAGCGTGCACCGGTGCTGGCCAAGCGTTATGTGATGGTGGTTGCCACGGCGTTCTTCATTCTGGCGCTGATCTGTGTCTACTCGACAATGCGCCTGATCGATGCCGCCGGCAGCGTAAGTGCTCAAGAGAAAGTGAATGCTCAGTACTTCTCCCACCTGTGGAAGAATGCCAATCCTGACGAGCAGAAGATCATCAAGTCGGTGATTCTGCGGTCGCCCATGGACCCTGTGGTCCTCCGGCACTGATGCATTGAGGCAAACAAAAAGGCCCGTCGATTGACGGGCCTAATCGTGTCTGCGCAATTTAAGCGGCGGTCATTGCCGGCTGCATTTGCTGGGCTGCGGGAAAGTGAAGGTGGAACCACGTGAAGTTTTCTTCGGTCACCTCCACGCTCGCCGACCCTTGGTGCAGGCTCATGATCGACTGCACAATGGCCAAGCCAAGACCGGTACCGCCTTCGCTCCGTGCTCGGCTCTTGTCCACACGGTAGAACCGCTCAAACAAGTGCGCATGGTGTTCCTTGGCAATACCGCGGCCGGGGTTGCCGACACTCAACGTCGTACCGCTCGCACTATGCTGCACCTTCACGTAGACCGTGCGGCCGCGAGGGCAGTAACGGATCGCGTTCGAGACCAGATTCGAGACGGCACGTTGAACCATCAGGCGGTTCCCGCGCACCACGTCATCACTGCCAGAGATCTGCAGCTGGATCTCGCCTTCTTCTGCCGAAATGCTGAAGAGATCGCACACTCGCTGAACCTCGTCCACCAAGGAAACGGGTTCGAACTCCACCATGGATGCTGGATGACTGACCTGGGCCAAGAACAGCATGTCGGAAACCATGCGGCTCATGCGGTCCAGCTCTTCTGTGCACGACTCTAGAACCTCCCGGTACTCGGAAAGCGATCGTTCTCTGGTCAAGGCAACCTGGGCCTTGCCCATTAGGTTGGAGAGCGGTGCCCGAAGTTCGTGAGCAAGGTCGTCAGCAAACTGCGAGAGCTGCTGAACCCCATCATCCAGGCGAGCCAGCATGATGTTGATACCGTCGGCGAGCTTCTTGAGTTCTGCAGGCATCCCATCAGTTGGAAGGCGATGGTCGAGGCTCTCGGTTGAGATCTTCGACGCGATCTTGAGGAACTTGGTCAGTGGCAGCAGGCCTCTGCGCACGGTCCACCAACCAATGGCCAGGATCAACGCGAGGATGACAGGGGACATCATTAGGCCCCAGGTTAACAACGCATCGAGTAGGGCTTCATTGGATGACTGATCAGCAGTCATGTAGACGCCGACCTCCGTACCATCGCCCAGAGTCATGGCCTGAGAAGCACTGAGCAGGGGGCGTCCGTTATAGTCGCTCCACTCATATTCCGTGGTCTGCGCCGCAGCCTGGAACCTATGAACCTCTCGATTGATCTGTTTGGAACCGATGGTGAGTAAAGGATCTTCACTCTCTGCGGACCTGTAGATGCTTACGTAGAGGTTGTTCTGGCCTGTGACCAAATCCACCAGCTTGTGCGAATCTGAACTGACATCGGCAATATCAGTGATTTCGGAAAGGCTGTGCGCCATTGCCTCCATTTTGACGCCGAGATCGATGCGAGCATTTCTATCCAGTGCTTGCCCAACCATCATGTAACCGAAGGTAGCGAACATCAGCAGCAGCGCTGCGCTCATCAATCCAACTTTTAGTCCCAGCTTTGCAGCCAGGCTGAATGGCCTCATGCGCGTTCCTCAAAAACGTACCCAACGCCACGAAGCGTGTGAATGAGCTTGGTTTCAAACGGGTCATCGATCTTCGAGCGCAAGCGCCGGATGGCTACATCGATGACATTGGTGTCGCAGTCGAAATTCATATCCCAGACCAACGAGATGATCTGAGAGCGAGTCAGCGCTTCGCCCGTTCGGCTCATGAGCAGGTGCAAAAGCGCAAATTCCTTGGTGGTGAGATCGATTCGTGTGCCACCGCGGAAAACGCGATGGCGGACGGAGTCGAGTTCTAGGTCGGCAATTTTCAGCGAGCTCTTCTCTACTAACTCATCACCACGGCGTTGCAGCGAACGGATGCGTGCAAGCAGCTCAGGGAATTCGAATGGCTTAACAAGGTAGTCATCCGCGCCGCCGTCCAAGCCCTTGAGCTTGTCATTGATGCGTCCGCGGGCGGTCAGCATGATGATGCGGACCCGGCTGCTCTTGCGGATGGTTTCCAGCAGATCCCAGCCGTCGATACCTGGGAGGTTCACGTCCAGCAGGACCAACGAATAGACATGAGTGTTGAACAAGTGCAGGGCATCTACACCGTTGTGCACGATATCTACGACATACCCGCTTTCGGATAGGCCCTGCTGAAGATATTCGGCAGTTTTAATTTCGTCTTCCACAACTAGAACGCGCATAACTTATCTCAAGGTGTGAGGAAGGAGTTGGCCTAATCCGCCATGGTTGCAGGCTGTTCGAAAGTTTGGCTGGGGTATGGCATGTGGTAGTCGCTACCTCTGTCCATACGCCGGGTCACCTGAGGACGCTTGAATCTTAACGCGAAGAAGCTGGCCGCGGCGAAATCCTACAAATTTGTAATGTAGCCGCAAGATTTCTGACAGTCATGCAGGCTCCACCCTTGAGCTTAGCGGATTCTGGGGCCTGCAACGGTGTACGACAGCTTCGCCTGACGGGTGGAATCGGCCAGGACAGGCAGCATTTCTGCCGCTAGCTGGCGGGACTGGTACTGGCCTTGGATCGAGTGCCATGCAGGCAGTCCCCATGGACGGCCCCAAACCCCTGCGCCTTTCTGTGAATTAGTTCACGCGAGGGCTCAGTATTCTCTCGAATAATTATCTTACAATCTATTACATGTCCAAATTGTAATTGCGCGATCATCTTGGTGTTAGCCTCCTTTGCTAGTTTAACGGCAGCGTAAGAGGCATTGCTGCTTTGGAAATTGTCTCATTTCAAAGCAGCTTGGCAAGAGCGACGGGCAGTTGTTCACGCCAGTGCATTCACCTGTAAACCATACGCTCCTTTGGTAGGTGAATTTTAGCGCCCCCCTACGGGCGCTTTTTTATTAAGGGACTTCTTATGAACACTACTGTATCAGCGATCGCCGTGTTTATGCTCTTTACATCACTAACAGCCAATGCCCAAAGCGGTATGGAGATCAATCAACGCATTGAGCGATCTGCTAGAGAGGCTACTGCGGATTATGCTCAGCGCGTAAAAAAGCCGATGCCTCAGCTTGAAGACTACGCCTATGGCATGGACCTTGACGTTAGTAAGTTGGTGTATGTATCGCCCAGCGTGCGGTACTGCGGTAACGTGAGAAGCATGATGACCTACGAAGACTCAAAGGGCGAACTACATATGGTTCGCTACCTGGTCAAAGGTGAGTGCATCAATAGTCGTTGAACGGCCCCTGAATTGCAGTCCTGGCTCGTGACTTATAACAGCTCAATGCCAAATCGACGGAGCAGCAGGGCAAAGCCCCCAAAGCTCACCATGGTGATGACGATACTGCTGATAAGCGTTGGCCAGAATCCCCGTTTGGGCAGCAGCACTGGAAAAGCGATGAACATCGGCAGGGTCGGCAGCACGTACCAGAAGGTGTACCAAGCATGATTGGAGATCTTCTCCATGCTCTGGTTCTCCAGGTAAAGCCAGACCAGCGTCAAGACCGTGACCAGCAGCAGGGCGGCGACCAGCCCGCCCAGCTTGTCACTGCGCTTTGCCAGCTCCGATACGAGAATCACTAATCCGGCAGTGAGTAGATACTTCGTGATGATCCAAGCCATCGCTGAACCTTCTGGAGGTTATGGTCGGGGGCAGGCGAAGCCATTCACCAACCCCTCTCGAAGTGCTCCTGCCGTTTACGCCATCCTTCACCGCATGTCTTCTACGACATCACCCTCAGCCAAGAGGGTGATGTGTTTGTTTGGTTTTTACCGATCGATCAGTGTGAGGGCGACGGAACGCTTTCGTGGAAAGCTGCCCGCTCGATCTGGATGGTGCAGTGATGGATTTCGAATGCATCGCTGACAGCATCCACGACGGCCGCCAGCACAGCATCCCCATCTGCAGAATCCCGTATCACTACGTGCGACGTCATCACGTTGCTGCCACTGCTGACGGCCCAGACGTGCAAGTCATGAACGTCCGTAACGCCATCTACGCCGAGGATGGTAGCCTCGATTGCCGTCACGTCGAGCCCCCTCGGCACACCCTCCATGAGGATTCCCAGGCTTTCGCGAAGCAACTGCCACGTCCGCGGCAGAACCCAGAGGCCGATTGCCACAGCGACAATCGTGTCGACCCAAGTCCAGCCGGTGAAGCGGATGATGAGTGCCGCGATGATTACGCCTAGCGAGCCGAGCATGTCGCTCCAAACTTCGAGGTAGGCTCCTTTGACGTTGAGGCTCTCGTTGCTCGCAGATGCCAGAAGGCGCATCGAAATTAGGTTGATGATCAGGCCGGCGATTGCGATCCACATCATCGCTCCGGTAGCGATCTCCGCCGGCATGAAGAAGCGCTGGTAGGCCTCATACAAGATGTACATCGCCACCAGGAAGAGCAGCACGGCGTTGAACGTCGAAGCCAGAATTTCCAGGCGCGCATAGCCGAAGGTTCTTTTCTGATCTGCCGGCCGCTTGGCTATCTGAAGTGCAATCAGTGAGATCGCCAAGGCGGCAGTATCTGTGAACATGTGAGATGCGTCCGACAGCAGCGCCAGGCTGCCGGTAATCCACGCGCCGATCACTTCTGCAATCATGAAGCTGCCAGTCAAGGCGAGCGCCATGAGTAGCTTCTTCTGATGCCCCTCGCGTACTGCAGCGCTGCCATGGTCGTGATTTGAACCCACGTATTTCTCCTTGCGCAGGGTTGTGGTCTCGTTGGCCTTCCTGTCTAGCTAGCCTTAGAGCGTCGCTTGGCCACACTGACTGCAAAATCTTGCTCCTGCACTCAGCAGCGAGCCGCAGGCGGTGCAACCACTCGATAGCGGTGTTCCGCAGTTTAGACAAAAGCGTGCTGACGGATCGTTGGCCGTCCGGCACTGCCTGCAGCCCTGCAGATCTTTGATGGGGGCTGGAGTGGCAGGGCGCCCGCCGTCATACACCTGATTGCCGCCGTCGCAGCCCTGCTGCCGGCCATGGCGATCATATTGCTCGGCCCCATGTCCCCCGCTGTGGTGCTTGCCTCCACCGTGGTTTTCACGACCATGGTGCCCGCCCAGGATGTTTTTGAAAAAGCTCATGGTATTCGCCCCTCATTGATGGGTGACATATTAACGAGCAAAAGTTGAAAATAATGTTCTGCTCGCGAGAAAGACTTGTAAGTTGAATTGAAAGTTCAAAATTAGCCTACGACAAAACGAAACCGTTTTGTTCGTGAAATTAAATTTATCTAGCTGAGCGGCGCATTGTTTTTGGTGGGTGGTATTCCCCTAATTTTGATCATAGCGTGATCATTGACAATCAAAGCAGCAGTTATTGGATTTCTGTCAGCATTGTAATCCCGAGGTCATCGTGTCGTTATCAGGTCCCGGAAATAATGCGCTCAGCGAGATTCATTTCTCTTTTTATCCCTATGCCTCACACATACTAAGCGTCCCCAACGCGTAGGGGCCCAAGGCCTCTGGCGCTCCGCACATTGCGCAATCGCTCAGCATCTGTCGACGGCTTGCCTTGTAGCTCCCGCTAACTCCATAGCTACCGCCATGGATAAGCAGCTTCCAGAGTTTGATAATGACACCTTCCAAATCCATTGTTCACACCCTGTTAAGCAAATGGATCTTTGCTATTCGCAATGCGCGGCAGAAAGGCATCAGTACTAATTTGCTAATCGGCCTGGTGACTTTTTGGTTGCTGCTATTCGCGAACGCTGAGCTCTGGAACGTGCTCTGGACGCTGGTATTCAAAACCGATGAAGTGAACTGGCTGCTAGCTGCTAGCCTCCCAGTCATAGTATTCGCATGGGTGTTTACCGTTCTGAGCTTGCTGTCATGGGGGCGGCTGGCCAAACCCTTGCTGTGTCTGGTACTGATCAGCGCGTCTTTCGCGAGTTACTTCATGAATGCCTACGGCATCGTGGTCGATTACACAATGTTCACCAACGTTGTGGAGACCGACGTCGCTGAGGCAACCGAGCTGCTGAATTGGAAGCTCGGTCTTTGGGTCGCAATGGTTGGGGTGTTGCCCGTCTACCTGATTGCCCGGGTTCCCCTCCGGCGTAAGCCTTGGGCCAAAGCTTTGGTCAGCAGGTTCATTGCTCTGTCGCTCGCTCTGTTGACCTTATCTGGCATCGCGTTGAGTCAGTACCAGTCGTATGCCTCCTTGCTGCGCAACAATCGGGAGATCCGGCTGATTCTGGTACCTACCAACTTGTTTGCGGCTGGCCATGGGTACCTGAAGCGTCAGCTGGCCTCACCTAAAACGCTGACGGCCATTGGTACTGATGCGGTAGTTAATCGACAGGGTGCGGCTCGTAAACCCAGGCTGCTGGTACTGGCAGTAGGAGAGACCGCTCGCTCCGCCAACTTCTCCCTCAACGGCTACTCCCGTGAAACGAATCCGGAACTAGAAAAGCGAAATGTCATTAGCTTCACGAACGTGAGCTCCTGCGGTACCGCCACCGCGGTCTCGCTGCCATGCATGTTCCTGGACGTGGGTAAGGCCCAGTACAAAGATGGCTTGGCCAAGAGCCGAGAAGGGCTGCTCGACGTGCTTCAACGCGCTGGCATCAGTGTCATGTGGACTGACAACAACTCGGGGTGCAAAGGGGTCTGCGACAGGATTCCCAACCACAAGGCTGCCTCTCACGCGGATTCCCAACTGTGCACCAGCGAGGAGTGTAAGGACGGGGTGCTGCTCACGGAGATGCAAGACTTCATCAAGCGCCAGGAAGGCGATGCTGTCCTGGTGCTCCACTACAAAGGCAGTCACGGCCCGGCCTACTACAAGCGCTACCCCTCGCAATTCAAGAAATTCGCACCGGTGTGCGAGACCAACGAGCTCGACAAATGTAAGCAGGAGGAGGTGGTCAATGCCTACGACAACTCAATCCTCTACACCGATTATGTGACTGCAAATCTCATCGATATCCTGACGGCCAACACCAAGTTCGACACTGCGCTAATGTACGTTTCGGACCACGGCGAATCGCTGGGGGAGGGTGGGCTCTATCTGCACGGGCTGCCTTACGCGATGGCTCCTGACGAGCAAACAAAGGTGCCGTTGGTACTTTGGATGTCTGACTCGCTCGCGAAGAGCGAAAAGGTCAACGTGGGTTGTTTGAAAGCTCAAACCACGTCACCGCTGAGCCACGACAACCTGTTCCACACCGTGCTCGGCATGATGAACGTCCAGACGTCCTCGTATCGCTCAGCGCTGGATTTCACAGCCCCTTGCAAGCCCTTGGCCGGAGGCTCTTATTCAGGCCTTTAAATGTTCGATATGGCCCGGATCATCGGCCAGGCGGCTCTGCACAAGCCTGCTTTGACAGCTGAGAGAAGCTGGACTAATTACATAGCTGCATCCAACAACCCAAGCGGAAAAGGAAGTTTTGCATGAGCATCAAGCCAGGCCCTAAGCGCACCAATGAAGATGGCACTCCGGACAAAAGGCAGCGAGTCACCCCTGAGAAGCAGAAGGACCATCCGGACCTGAAACCTCACAAGCACAAAAAGGGGGAGTAAGAGAAAAGCAGCTCTCGGGAGCTGCTTTTTTGTTTAGGCTGCGTGCAAACCTTCCTGACTGTAGTCGTGAGTCTTCTGCTTTGCGTGATCGGTTGGGGTTGTTTTAAGTCACTACAAGGTGGTCACTTGTCGGGCGCGACTCACAAAAAGCTTAGATCGGCTTGATTACCGCCTCGCTTTGGCTAGCTTGGAATCCATCGCTATCCATCGATTGCAGGGGGCTGCATGCGTTTGCGCGGAGATGTTTATTGAAGCTGGGCAGATCCTACGCTTCATCACCGGACCCACGAAGAGATCCTGAATGACGGATTTTATCTCGACGTGCAGGTAAAGCTTTCGCGGAAAGCCGCAACGCAGCTGTTTATCGGTGTGTACGCGCCGTCGGGAACCGCGCTTTATGAGGAAGCGTTCGACACCCGGCCGAACGAATCAATGACGAGCGCGTTGGCCTGGGGAGTCGCCAGAGCGCGTGTCGTAGCTACGTTGTAAACCACTTTTTTTCACTGTAAGCCACTGTGGTTTACAGTGAAAAAAGTGGTTTACAGCAGGCCTCCTCAGGCTTGAGTCAGCTCCAGCAGATCGCCCAGCTCCTCCCGGGCCATCTTCACTCAACACTGAGCCAGTCGTGAGGTTGCACCGCACAAAGTCTTCCGCATCTATGTCCCGCTTGGCAGAATTCGAAGGCGTGATGTCTGTACCTCCTTCAAATCCGCGATCATGGTCATGCGCCGACGCGATGGCGCGGCGCTGCCATTTGACATTTAAGAGAATACGAAATATTTGCGTACGGTCTCTACTACTTCCCAAGTTCCGGAAAAGCCAGGCTCTATAATAAATTTGTCGCCTGCTTTGAGGTGAATTGGCTGCTTACCATCGGGGGTAATCACGCAATAACCTTCTTGGAAGTCGCAGTACTCCCATTTGGTATAGGCCACGCGCCATTTACCGGGCGTGCATATCCATGTACCCATAATCTTCGACCCATCTTCCGAGGTGTACGAGTTCAGATTGACAGTGTGAGGCTCGCCCGACAGCCGTTCCCAGGTGCATGCGTCAAGAACTGGTAAAGGGGAGGTGTCGCGCAGTACAACGATTAGGTCTTTCATAGAATGTGTTCGTGTGGTGATGATGTTTTGTAGCATCACAAAGTATGTCAGAAGAGAGATGTCTGTACCCGACACTAATATGCCCGTTTGCGAATTTCTGTCTAGGCTAACTCCATATGAAGGTGAGCGTTAGTGTTTTTTATATCTGATTATCAGCTCAAATGGTCGATGTTTCTATCCGGCCATTCAAAAACGATCTGAGGGTGGCGGTGGAAGGTGGTGATGTATTGAACTACGCTATACATGCGTCGCTGCAATAAACTAAATTGCATGAGAATAAAAATGCCAGAAGAATCTTATTGTAGCTATGATGAAGCTCGCCAGATAATTGCCGCGCTTAATATATGCACTGCCGGTCAATATAGGAGTCGATACAAAGAGCATGCGGGATTACCATCAAATCCCCCAATTTTCTTTGCGGGAAAAGGATGGGATTGTTGGTATGTGTTTCTGAGCAAGGCAAAGCCAGACTTATACGAATCGTTGTCGCAAGCACAGATTGCAGCAAGGTTTCTAGGTATTTCAACTCAGCTAGAATACGTGGCTCGTTATAAGGAAGACTCACGTCTGCCTTCCGATCCCGTACGGTTTTACGATGAATGCAAATCTTGGAGGCATTTCTTCCAAGAGGATTATGAGAAAGCTTATCCAACCTATGAAGAAGCAAAAAGCGCAGCGAGAAGGCTAGGTGTACACACCGCGAAAGAATATAAAAACCGTTACTTAGCCGATAAAAAACTGAGGAGTGATGGTTGGAAGTGATCTTACCCGCGACCATCAAAATGCATCGAACTTCCTCAAGGAGATCTGGCCAGTCAAGGTGACGTTCCGTGAGAAGAAGTTCTTTGTATCTGCCGAGGATCCGTACAACTCCATAGTGCAGCTCGATATTGAGTTCATTAGACTGATCCGTAACCGGGCCGGCATGCCCACGGCTAGGCCCTGGAATGCCTATCACCCACACTGGACCTTCACTCCGGAAATCCAGGCTTGGGAAAATGAGATTGTCCGGATGGCTGGGTGCCTGGCTGAAATGCCTATTTTCGGCTTCATGAGCGAACGAGATTTCGATTTCTACCATCACGTGGAGGAGGGGAATCTGGTTTTCCATGATGAATCTACAGAGGCCCTTCACATTTTTGTTCAAATGCTTGAGCGTTTCGACGATTTCCTGACGCACTACAAGGGGCCCCAGCAGAGCGCCTATGGCTCATCGCACTACAGGTTCTAGCAAGGATGATTGAGCTGAGGAGGAATGACTCTAGGGCCTTCCTCCCTGCCCGTTCGTGTCCTCAGTGTGCATCTCCCGGTGGAGCAACGGCAAAAGTCTTGGGATCTGCCATAACCTTGGATGCGGGAGCTAACTTTGCCGATGATCGTGGTAGATGACAGAAATCTGCAGTGAGGAATCAACGCCAACCAGTGAGAGGTAAGCCCCGGTCTCCCGGGGCTTTTCCATTAGAAGGACCGAGCAGGCCGGTGAGCTATGAGCCAGACTGGACTGCGTCCATGCACTTGAGCAGCCATGATCAGTTGTGAGCTCGAAGGGAGAGTTCCGGTGTCCAAGTCATCACCCCGACAGTTTCGAGGCACTGACAGTCTCGCCGCGGAGCAGCGCTCACGCGATGCAGTCAGTCCATTCCTGGAGGCCTGCGGCTTCAGAGTAATTGCAGACCAGCGAATCCCCACTGGCTCAGCATCCCAGCAGCTTGTCACGTTCCTCAACAATGATGGTGAGGAGGTCAAAGCCCGGGTTCGCCTATGCTGGCGCCGAGATGGTCGCAACTTGAATGAGCAGAGATATTCAGCTGCTCAGCTGACGGCCCACCTTCGGCCTGGAGGCTGGGATGCCACATTGGAGCATGTGGTGGGGAGAGACCTAGCCCTTGGCGTCAGTCACAACCTCCTGTTTCAGCGTGAAGGTGAGGTCGTGGTCTATGCCGCCCTGATCCCTACAGATGCGTTGCACCAGATCTGGAATCGGCAGCGGGAGGTGAGCGATGAGCTCTTGCGCCTGGGGCTGAAAGGTCGCATCAGGAAGAACCATGCCCAAAACGGAACAAGCCCAACGCTGTGGCTTCAAGATGATCGGTTGCCAGATACCCACCAGGTAGCCGATGTATTGTGGGAATGGCCAGGGGTTGTTGATCTCGCGAAGCTCGCTGTGGCGGGTCAGTTACCGCCAGGCCTTGACGACACATTAGACGATTGCCCAATGCCGGATTATTCGGCTCTAGGGCGTGACCTTGGGGAGAGGGTGAGCACTATCCGGTCACACGTGAAGCGAGATCCTAAGGTGCGACTTGCGGTGCTGGAGCGGGCTCAGTACCGATGTGAAAGATGCGCCGAGAGTCGGACATTCCCCGGCTTCCTGGACGTGCACCACGTGCTGGGTGCGGACGTGTCGGATCGCTTCTACAACTGCGTGGCGCTATGCCCGAACTGCCATCGAGAAGCTCACTATGGCGAGAACCGAGATGAACTGAACGCGCAGCTTTTGGAGTACGCCCTTCAGTTCCGAGCGTGAGCTCACTCTGCCGATGGTCGTGACGCCATTCTAGGACCTCCAATATCAAGCAGGTCCAATCATGAGAGCAGCACCAGAAGCAATTTTTCGGCAGGTGGATGAGGAGCAAGTCGTGTTCTGGGTCGCAGTTGACGGGCGTTCCTATCGAGCGTGGGGTACGTTCAGGGGGCGGCATATCGACGCCCGGGAACGTTCCCGGTCTGCGGCGGTAGAGGGGTGGCTTCGAAAGGCTAATTTCGCTGCAGATAGGTGAGGGCTGGGCAGAGGGGCGCCGGGTGGACGTTATCCGGCGGCCTCATCCCCGATTGCGCACTCAGGGGCGCGACGTGGGGCGGCGCAGTTTAATCGGAGGTGGGTAGCCCAGCGTGCTCGATGAACCTTTCCAGCACCACTCGTTCGTCACTAGATGTGGGGGTGCCACCGTGTGACGCCTTGCCACGCAGATCGATTTCCCAGCCGGCGTACCAAGCGTCCTCTGGCCCCACATACACCGCCGGACTTCCGTCAGGGAACTGGTCTGCAGTTAGGTCAACGATCAGCGAATTCACCACGAGCCACATGTGAGGCTTGCCGTCTCGCATAGCGCTAACGGTTTCCGCTTCCGGGCCCCCAGGTATGCTGTTGAGGTAGTCGCCGAGCAGTTCGGATGTCACCGCGCAGCAGGCATGAGGAAAACCTGCCATGTGCCCCGGGAGAATGCCCAAGGCTTTCTGTTCCTCGATCGATGCGCGAAAGTCATGCGCGATCTTGTGTACGTCAATCACCATGTTGTGAACCATAGTCATGATAGGAGAGAGGTCGCCGCTTCTGAGGCGCCCACAAAAAAGCCCCGGAAAAATCCGAGGCTCTTCACTTTCCTAGCCGTAACGCCATGAAAGGAGCAGCTGAGGTGAAACCACGAAGCGGCTGTTACGAACCGCAACCTGGAATCCCCCGCGCATCGAGCGCCAACTTACCTCACCAGAGAATCCGTTTCAACGAAATATCGTTTGGACTACTCAGTAATTCGGTTGAGGTCCTTGTACTCTTCCCAGGATGACCCAAGCACTTCCGCCATTTTGCGATGGCGCTCGATCCGCCATTCTTGAGCTTGCTGAGGAGATTGGGCGACCAGATGAATGACAAACTCATCCAGCTCAATGCCCCGCTTCTTGGCCGCCTCGGCGAATACCTGCAACCGTTGCTGGCTACGATATTCCTCTACCGTCATCCCACTGCCCTCAATCTCCTCTGCGCTGACCGCCTCAATCTCTCTCATTGCCTGCGGGTTCTCAGCAAAGAACTTGTCGCGAGCTGCGGTGTACCGGTCTTCGAGGGTCAGCATGCCTCTCTCCCTGTTTTGTGAGTTATGCGCTGCGAGCCAGCGGATGGCGCAGGTGCGTAATTGGAGCTTAAGTTTACCGTGAAATGGCGTCATGGGTGACGGCCGCCCGGTGTCACCGGGGGCTAAAAAAGAAAGGGTACCAGGCCTCATTCCGCCAACATGGATTGCCCGCTATTGGCTGTGGGAAATCCGTTGTGGCCAGTTACACTTCATACTGAACCACAACCTAACCAGGTCGAAGATAGGCGTGAGGTACGCGCCAACAACGGGAGAACGAGATGAGCGGAGACGAGCAGTACAGCCAGCTTGATCAGGATCTGGATGCTTTTGGCGATAAATGGTCAGTCGAGAACTCGATCATTTGGTGCCAAGAGTGTCAGTCCAGTCAGGCTGTAGATCAAGCAGCTGATGCATTCGTCCATAGGGCGGGATGTTTGAACGAGACGGAAAGCGCTCAGCATCCCTGGCATGAGCTCAAAGCCCTGCTGCGAGATCTGCCCCATCTTTGAAAACAAGACAGGTAGGCAACTTCGACCTCTGTGCCGGCCAGATGCTGGGGTCGAAGGCATCTAAAGTGATTTTGGTGTGTGAAGGATTTCATGAAAGCAATTGTCCTCGCAGCTATGGCTGCACTAGCGGTTAATGCCTCGGCGGCAGAGTCAATCGTCATTAGTACTGAGCTTACTCGCAATGGCGATATTGTTGATGCTTATAGCGTGACAACTCAAAGTGGTGTCCGAAAGGGTTACAGAAATATTGAGCACAAGAAGTACAGGGAGCTAATCAATCCGAATAAGGCGCGACTTGCTAATCTGGAGCTAGGGAATCTCCGAACAAGCCTTCAGTTATGCGAGAATCCCCGCAACACCTGATCCGAGCCGCCCATGAGCCAGATGAGCTTTTCCGACTTTGAGTACGCCGGCAAGCGCAAGCAAACCCGCCGAGAGCGCTTCCTCGCCGAAATGGATCAGGTGGTGCCCTGGGCAGGCCTGCTGGAGCTGATCGAACCGTTCTACCCCAAGGCCGGCGGCGGTAGAAAACCCTATCCTCTGGAAACCATGCTGCGCATCCATCTGTTGCAGAACTGGTTCTCCCTGAGCGACCCGGCCATGGAAGAAGCGCTCTACGAAATCACGCCCATGCGCCAGTTCGCACGCCTGACGCTGAGCGCGCCAATCCCCGAAGACACCACGATCATGAACTTCCGGCACTTGCTGGAGAAGCATCAGCTCGCACCGGCAATCCTTGCGGTCATCAATGGTTATCTGCAGGAAAAAGGCCTGTCGCTGCGCCAAGGCACCATCGTCGATGCCACCATTATTCATGCCCCCAGCTCGACCAAAAATAAAGAAGGCAAGCGTGATCCCGAGATGCACCAGACCAAGAAAGGCGGTCAGTATTTCTTCGGGATGAAGGCGCACATCGGTGCCGATGTCGAGTCCGGCCTGGTGCATCACGTCCATGGCACCGCTGCCAATGTGGCCGATGTCACGCAGGTGGCTGAACTGCTGCATGGCGAAGAAAACGCCGTGTATGCAGATGCCGGTTACACCGGTGTCGAAAGGCGCGAAGAGCATGAAAATCGGGGGGTGATCTGGCAGATTGCAGCGCGTCGCAGCACCTATTCCAAGCTGAACCAGCGCAGCGTACTGTACAAAGCCAAGCGCAAGATCGAGTTCTGCAAGGCTCAGACACGGGCCAAGGTCGAGCATCCGTTTCGCGTGATCAAGCGGCAGTTTGGTTACGTGAAAGTACGTTTTCGTGGGCTGATGAAAAACACGGCTCAGTTGACCACGCTGTTCGCCCTGGCAAACCTGTGGAGGGTTCGAAAACAGCTCATGGGTATGGGTGAGGTTCGCGTTTAACACGGAGAGCTGTAGGTGCCTGGAAAATTGCAACTTGCCGCGGCTGCACGACAAGTTGATCGGAGCATCCCTAGGCTCCACCGCTTATTTCACGCCTTATGTTGCTAGTGATGGAACTGTACGCTTAACAATGGACGTTAACTACGTGCACTTGGCGGATATGGGGACCGACAAAGCTGGTGGCCTTGTTGTTGACTATCCTCGGACTGATGGTTACAGGCTTTCTATAACTGATGTGATTCCTAGTGGTGGTAAAGCGCGAATATAAAGACAGCGATAATGGTGATGAATATATATACACCGTTTCAGTTAATAAACAATGAGTCCGTGCACTACCCGCACACATGCTAAGTAAGCTCCATCGTCTGGCTGCTGACCTCCCTGCTACAGGAAGCTCACTGACGAGGATGGGAGGCCGCCGTGTGGGTGGCGCTGAGCCAGGGATTGGCTGGAGCTCCAAGTCATCGCATACTGTTCGCATATCCAGTGTGGGAGGCAGCATGTTGTGGGATGACGAACCTTTGCCGGAGGTTCCTGCCGATATTCTAGCCCGGGTTGGTCAAGGCACCGACTCGGGTGATATCGGCGACTGCGAGCGTTCTGCACTGCAGCGGGTAATCGCTATCAACCAGCGGCTTTACCGCCGAGCCTGGGAGCTTGAGCGAAAGGTAGAGGAGCTGGAGGCACATGGGCAGGCCATGAGGGAGCAAATTGTGGGGCTGGTACAGCTTACGCGACGGCTGGGGTATGAGCCTTCGACCAAGCAGCCGCGTTAAGTAGCCTATCCCTGTTGTGAGCGTGGTCGCTCAACGCGCCATGCCTAGCGCACGCAAAAAAATACCCTGGCCAGAGGCTAGGGTATGGTGGAGCGTTTTCCTCAAAGTGCTCAGCTCAGCATGTCACTCTGGATGATGTAGATCTCAGGAAGATCATCCGCGTTTGGGGCGTCGTTCTGCAACACTTCACAGTCTCGAAGCTCCCTTTTGAAGGTCTCCTGAGCTATGGCCTCATCATCTGCCAGTACCAGATAGGCAGTGTCGTCGTCATCACCACAAACTCGACCTGTTATGAGCCAGGCATTCCGACCAGTTCCGATGAAGTGTTTTCGCTCAACCGCAACATGGGTTGTGCTGGTCAGATTTGGCGCTGGTGCTTGCTCAGTTGTCATGATGGATTCCTCATGGGTATGCATGGTCCTGAGTAATGCGTCACAGCAGTTGCTACGCCTTGCAGCCTGATCAAGTCATCATCAGCACTCGTACCGGCGGCGGTTTTAGGTATTGGCGCTAGCCGGCTATGGTCCGAATCTGGCCCGGCCCACTGGCTATCACCGAAATTGAGCTTGAGGTGGTTTCGAGGGCCGTGGCTGAAGTTCCGCTCGATCTGGTGTTTCCTTAATAGGCACAAGTGCCTAGAATGCGGCTAATAGGCACATGTGCCTATTCTCAACCGTTTGGAGGTAAGATGGACGACGAAGGGCGGGAAGCCAACCGGCAAGCGTTTCTGGCGCTGCTGAAAAAGTATGACGTTAAACAACGCGAGAGCGCGATGCTCATCAACGCCGTCACCAAGCGGCCCTGCTCCGATCGCGCTGTTCGATCCTGGCTCAACGATCCGACCAAGAAATCTTCCCGGCCTTGCCCAACCTGGGCGGTGAATGCGCTTCGAGACGGGATCGTGTACATGCAGCAGTTGATGGAGCGTCGAAAGCAGGCTGCAAAGCTCGACACTGAAGAGGCGCAGGCCTAGATAGGCACGTGTGCCTATTTTCATGCCAGTAGGCACATGTGCCTACCTTTGCTTGGCGGCCGTATAACGCCGCACAGTAAGCTTCCCTAAGCCCGAAGATTTGGGCGACCCGGCTCAGTCTGTAGGAAGCATAACGAAAAAAGCCCCCAGCAAGCCGGGGGCGGTGGTGCATGCTCAAACCTCATAGCTGAGGCTCAGTCATACGGGGTTTTCGCCGTGGGAGGCAGGCCACGCTCTGAGCGGAATTCCTTGGCCATTTCAGCACGACGCATGTCGGAGAGAATGTCGAACTCGCGCTCGTATTCCGGATTGACGCTGCCTGTAACTGCGTAGGCAGCTTCGACCTTCTGTGCTTGTGCTTCGATTGCGTTGGTCATGGTGTTCTTCCCATAGGTTAGATAGATGAGGTGAGGGATCAGTCTGCTTCAGGCAATCGTTCATTCAGTTCCTTGAGCGTCTGGTCATACTGCTCAACCAGGTCGCCGTATTCCTTCGACTCCCAGGGTTCAAGGCCGCCGGCGGATAGGACTTGCAAGCAATAGTCTTTCTGTCCTTGGACGGACCGGATCTGGTCCGCGATCAGGTGTTGATAGTGGTTCATGGTGACTCCACGGAGCTTGGTTGGCGGTGTACCTGGTGATGGCGCACATGAACTACGAAACTGGGTAATAAAAACCCCGGGCGAGCCCGGGGTGTGGTGGTGCGTTTGCCTAAGTGAGCCTGAGAGTGTTATGCGCCATCAGCGGCTTGGTCTCGATGGCGAAGCAGGCGTACCGCATAGGTGTCGCTGATTACGTCGTCAACTTCGGCCGCGAATCGGCTGGCGCCCGATTCAACAACTTCGGGCGACCAGTCAGGAGTGAATCGCGCAGTTGTTGTGCTCAGCACGTTATTGCCCTTGCTGTAGTACTGAGCGATCAGGCGTCTGGCACCTTCATCTCCGGCTTCGAGAAAGGCGATCGCCTCCTTGATGCCAACCGCAGTTCGGTACTCTTTTTTGGCCACTGCTGATGTGCAGTTAAAGCTCAGCCCATCAACGATCAGCCAGCCCATAGCACCCAACCGATCAGCGATGAGTGTTTTCAGTGCATCGGTTTCAACACCTGTAGCCCCAGTCGCGGCCGGCTCACTTGGTAGGTGTTTTGCGTCGATCCGCTTCGCCAGGTCCTCGGTCACGATGAAATGCGTGTCGCCAAGGGTACGCACAATTCCTCGCCCCCGAATTGGTGATGCCAGGCGATCGAGGAGGGGCCTGGTGTCGCGGATTTCTACGCCCTCTCCAGTTTCTGCGATGCGTACGACGCACGCCATTTCGACGACGGTTCGTGCCAGCTCTGGGGTTAAGCAGGTCGATACTTTCACGAGTGTTGCCATGGGTTTTCTCCTGAGGAATTAAACATCGTCCTCAGGGATGAATTACATGGTGGAACAAGGTCGCTGGCACCCATTACACGCGTGCGTGAACCATCCCCATGGGCAAGTTCAACCAGATTTCCCTTCTGAGGAGTGCCCCCATGAGCAGCACCAAAACAGTCCCTGTCGCCGATTACCGTCGCGCTTTCGATCGTCTTTTTCGTAAGGTGAATGACTACCATGCCTGCTGCAGCGCCGATGAGGTAACCAATTGGAAAGAGGTTGCCCAGCGAGTGCTGGCCGAGGTGTCGAACATCTCGTGCTCACGTGCAAAGCCCGATGATCTTGAAAACATGGCCAAAGCGATTGGGAAGATTCAGGGCTACCTGGCGGCCGCGGACGCGCGTATTGAGGCTTATATCCGCGAGGCGTGATTCTTTCCAGCGGCCATCGCATGGCCTGCACCGGGTCTGGCACCTAACGCTACACCACCCCGTACTGCTCAAGCAGTCCGGGGTTTTTTACGCCTACGCTCACGCTCAATTAGGCTGCCAGAACTGATTGAGGGCCTTATTGCAGCGGCGGTTCATTGTGCTGGCGCCGAGCCCGGGGCCGCTTGCCGCTTAGAACCGCTTATCAGGTGTTGTTGGCCATCTCCCAGGACACGGTCAACCTGATACTTGAGGAGCAATCCAATGCAAACCATGCCCGAGACTATCGCTTTGCTACGCAACAGAGCGCCAATTTCTGTAGGTGCCAGCCAGTTCAACGGAAAGCCAGTTTTCAAAGCCTACTCGAAGAGCGAGGACCGCTACTATGAGCTGAGGGGAGACGCTTCAACTGGCGATCACTACGCCGCATTGGTTGCTGAGTATGGCGACGTGATCAGCAAGCCCGCCGAAGATCATGATGTCGAGCAATGCATCCGCTGCTTCGCCGATCTTGAGGTTTTCCAGGTAGGTCTTTGCGACGATTGCCAGGCCTTAGCCCTTTGAACCGAAAACGCTAGACCCACCCGGCCATAGGCCGGGTTTTTTTTGTCTTGAGAATGGTGACGGGGAGCCTCAGGTTGATAAGTGTTGTCCTATAGTTTAAAAATGGAGTCTTCCATTGTGCTTGCGTGGATGAGGGGGGGCCAAAGAGTTGACCCGCGGTCGCAGCGATGTGCGCTGGTGCAGCCGCCTAGCTGATGAAGAACAATTCACCCTCGGTCGCTATGCGATTTGCCTTTGCGACTAGTGCAGCAGCACCTGCAGATTGGGATTTGTCCAAGGCCATCATAATTGACTGACTCTGCCAGCATGCCGTCTACCCATACATTTTCGGGTGCAAGAATTTGGACAACGAAGTTCAACTGCAACAACCGCTTTTGAGCCCGAACGATTTCAAGGCCGCGTACAAGGCAGGCGGCTGGAATGGTCGTATGCTCGCCATTCGCTGGAAAAAAACCGCTTTCTCGATCAGCAGGTTGGTCAACGACCTAGACCGTAGTCCGCACTGGGATGACGCGGTCCGCGGCTTGCCCGAAGTTCAGCTGCAACAACCGCTGTTGACCCCTGATGAATTCAAGGGTGCGTACAAGGCCCGCGGCTGGAATGGCCGCAAGCTTGCAATTCGCTGGAAAAAAACCGCTGTGTGGATCAGCAAAATTGCCAGCGATCCAGATCGTGACCTGCACTGGGATGATGCGGTCCGCGGCTTGCCAGTAATTGTGATTCCGAAGAAATCCAAGGCTAAGTAGGCGGGACCTTGCCAGGGGTCCCGCAGCGTTCTGGGGTGTTTGCGTTGTTCTCCTGGGAGCTACGTGGACTGAGACGTATGTAGCGTTGTTCCACATCTCCCTAGGTCATGCAACGCAAGCCTCAGGAGATTGCAAATGGGAACACTCAACTCGACCCCTACTGGTCCGGAAATGCCTCTCAATCTGTGGGCGGGAATTCAAGGGCAGAGGCTGCGCCGTGCTCAAGCACGGCATGAGCGAATGGTGGCGAAAGCGATCAAGGACAACGTTTCTAGCCGCCGTCTCAAACAATTGGTCATGCGCTATGACCGGATCCTTCTCGCTGCCGTAAAGCTCGTGCCTAGGTAGCCCTGAAGTATCACTCTCACCAGAAGCCTCAGCCATGCTGAGGTTTTTTTTTACCCGCAGCCCGCGCCGGCAGCCTGAGCAAAAGCCTTTCGCTAATGCATGGAGATGGCGGAGCGGGCTATCATTCTGGTTTGTTGGTTTACGATACATAACGCGTACGTGTAATATTTTCTGTCTCTACCCAGGATCCCGGCCATGCCTACACCTTTCTCTGCTAACGACACCCAGCTGAGCTTTCAGGTGCTGCGAGTGGCTGAAATCTGATGCGCCCTGTCGACGAGTTGAAGGCTGTTAGGAGTCGAGTCACCGAGTGCCTTGGGCTTGCGTCTTCACACTTCGGTCGTGTGTTTCCTGAAATACCTGTGAGATTTGATCTCACGGGTAAAACGGGGGGGCATGTACCGATACAGGATCGACAGGCACACTGGAAAGCTAAAGGACCAGGAATTTCGGTTCAACCGACTGCTGGCGAAAGAAAATCTACATGAATACCTGGATCAAATTTGCGCTCACGAGGTTGCGCATTACATCACGCGCAATGTTTGGGGAACCAAGCCCTCGCCCCATGGCGCAGAGTGGCAGGGCGTAATGCGAGACGTGTTCAAGCTTGACCCCGACAGGTGTCACAGCATGGACACGTCGAAGTCAGTCAAAAAGGGTTTTGTCTACAGGTGCGGGTGTAAGGGCAATGACCACATGCTCAGTACCAAAACGCACAATCGGGTGGCGCGTAAGATAGCCATACTCCGCTGCAAAACGTGTGGTGAGCTCCTGGAGTTCGTACAGCAGGCAGAGAAAGTGCCTGCGCCGATCATCTCGAAACTCTTCATCAGCACCTCAGGTCCGACGATCGACAGCGATCAAGCGGACCGAATAGTCAAACTCATCATTGACCACCAGGTGAAGCAGGTCGTCCTTGACTGCTTGATCACGGGTGAGCGGCATCGTGAGCTATTGAGCAAGAAGCTGAAGGTCCCGTCGAGCTCGGTGCTCAGGCATTTGAGCCCAGACACCCTGCCAGGTGGAGTGACCCACGCCATTGTCTTCAGCGATGGCAAAGATGAGCGTCAAGTACGCGTAGCCAGGGCTTTCGAGCAACGAGGGGTGAAAGTGCGAATGGTGCGAGCGGGTGTTGGCTGACGTCATCCGCCTTCGAGACCCTCCAATTACCACCCAGTGAATTTGCGTAGAGCCCCAACATGCAACAAGTCGAGCAAACCAATCAACGCCCCGCAGTCGCGGAGACTTTCCGCTTGAAAGCATTCCGAGTGGTCACCGGCGAACTGTTCGCTGCGGCCACCGCGCAGCATGCGCTCGACATGGCCAAGTCAGAGCTCTCTCGACCCCAGCTCAGCCTGAAGGATGTCGTCGCGGTGAGTCACAGCGATCGGGTGGTAGCGGAAGTGAATGGAGCCGAGCTCGCAACTGGCGCTTCAGTGCTCCTCGCACGAGCAACCGCTCCGGGCTTGCTGGGACGTTGCCGAACTGACCATACCTACCAGACGGTGTTTGTCGAGGCGCTGAGCGGACCAAGCTTGGAGTGGGCCGTGCGCGAGGCGAGCTTCAAGGCTTTTGGATTCATGATGAGCGCTGAGCCTGGGTGCCCTGAAGATACCCTGCGGAATGCAGTGCGGCGATGGCTTGGGGATGTCGTAAGTGTCCCTGCAGATCTTCATATCCTGGACACACAAGCGGCCTGAGTTGTTTGCCCGCCGGCGCCGGGCATCCCATTGGGTGAGAGGGCCGCGAGGTCGTACATACCCGTGTGCGCCATAACCACCCACAAACCTAACGCACATGAGGTGCCGCGATCATGACCAATCCAACCCACGCTGTAGCAGTCTCCACTGAAGGCCGTGTGCCTGCTGATTGGACGGCTCCTGATTTCTATCAGCCGCTGGACCTTCTGCGCGCCAAGCTGGCGTTCCAGTTCGGCGATTTCGCTCATCTCATGCTCAGTGGGTATGAGAAAGCGAAGAAAGCCTACCTTGACCGCGACTTCTCGCAAGTACAGTTCCCACGAGCTGGCGAAGAGGCGATGGTCGAGCTTGAGGTTCGAGCTCAGACCATGCTGTGGGTCGTTGAGATGGCTGGCCTGACAGGCAAGGCTGCAGACTACGCAGCCAATCGCTATCACGAGGACACCGCATTTTTGCTGGTCTACTCGGTGCCAAACGAAGATTCGCTTCAGACGTTCCGTTGTGGTGGTGGTAGCCCGGGCGCCGCCCTTGCTCAATTCGCGCAGCAGAATCCAGACCGGGTTCATCTCGTACAACAGATCTACGTAGATAAACGGAGCCTTCAGCCGGCAGCTGCATAACGATTCACCCAAACCCCACCGCTCAGCGCTGGGGTTTTTTCTTGCCCAGCGGAAAGCCAGGGCGGTCGAGATGAATATTTTTCTGTCGCATGCATAACACGTATGTGTAATTTATGTGTTGTGCGTTTCAGATACTGGACGTAATATCGATGCGTGTGAAAATGACAGCATGGTGCCATCAACCTGTCGTATCGATACCCGAGACGCTGGCGCGAGGCACATTGCCCCAACTAATCACGAGGCCCAACTGATGACCCCTGAGGAACTGTTGCAACAGCCCGAAGACCAGTACATGAACCCTGACCAGGTAGCGTTCTTCAAAAGCCTGTTGGTGGGTGAAAGTGCTACCGCAATGGGGCGCATCGATCAGCTGCGAGTCGACCTGACGGGTTTGGAAAAAGCCCCAGACGAAGTTGACGCAGCGCTGATCGAGCAAGAGCGTCAATCAATTCTGGGCAGCATCGAGCGCGAGAACCAAAGTCTGCGCGACATCAAACTGGCGATGTCGGCAATTGCCGACGGCAGTTACGGCTATTGCATTGATACCGGTGAGCCAATCGGCTTGCGACGCCTGCTCTCTAATCCCCGGTCTCTTCTCACGGTGGAAGCCAAGGAGAGCCGCGAGAACAAGTCCCGGCACCTTCGCGCCGCATAATCACATTTCACCTGAAGCACCGACAGCCGGTCATTCCTGAGGTTATCCCCATGCCTAAGTCCCAGCCTCGCACTAACTCCCGCACAGCTGACAAGTTTGTTGTCCGCCTGCCGGATGGCATGCGAGAGAAGATCGCAGAAATTTCGAAAGAAAATCACCGCAGCATGAACTCTGAAATCATCGACCGCCTGGCTTTGAGCATTGAGCGGGATGAGCAGGGTGATCTGACGGTTCGTGCACTGGCTCAGGTTACCCGGCGCTGTGAGGAGCTGGAGCAAGAGCTGGCGGAACTCAAGGCAGCTCAGGCCAACGAAACCTCGAAGCCTGCTCTGCAGCAGGCACCAAGACTGTCGATCGCAAGCGCCCAGTGAGAGACGGACACCATGGGGAATTTGCTTGATGTAGGCCCCGGCGCTACCAGCGCCGGCACTGCTGACATTGCAGCTGTGCTCTTGAAGGCCGCCCAGCGGTATTTCTACTTGCGTGGTCCAGCCCTGCGGACTGGGAAAGCCAATGCCCCAATGGTGCGTATCGGCATCGACGCTCTTCTGGGCGGTGAGTCTCTCGATATGGCGCTCGACCAAGCAATGATCGAGGCGCATGTAACGGGGCTCAGTGTTCCGTCGGGAGCCATCGGCCATGTCGGCAGTCACCAGTTCTCCGCCGCTGAAGCGGTGTTTCTGCGAAAGCTGCTCACAGCGCCACAACCATCACAGGCTGCTCAGCTCTTGAAGTACGCGACGGCCGTGGGGGTGCGTGACACGGCCAATCTCTTCGCCAACTACATCGCGTACATGAACTCGCCAATGCCCTGGCTCCAACAGGTGGGTACTGAAGGGCTACTCACGCCCTGCAGTGGGTCGCCTACGTGCCCGGTGGAGATCGTGCATGAAGACCGGCCGCAGGATTCTGAAGGCCGTGCACGCCGGATTTGGTCTCAAGTGGCCCCCGAAAGTGCAGGCCGTTACTGGAACTGGAGCGGTAAGGACGGAATTGAGGCCTCCCTGCTGGCGGTCACCTGGTCGTCGGACGTAGGCAAGTTCTGCGTAGAGGTGGCGCCCGGCACATCGCGGCCAGTCAGCTGTGAGGAGTGGGGAGGATGGTGGGCAGAGCTCGATCGGCCAAACCCCCGCGAAGAGATCGCTTGCCTTCGCTACACGGCAGCCAGCTGATCGGCATAGCACCTAGCAGTATCCCGAAGCACGTAGAAGCTTCAACCTCAAGCATCCAAGACAGTGCTCATGAGGGCACTGTCATCACCCAAATCACCTAACAAGGCATGACCATGTGGTTTAAGAACCTGACTGTTTATCGTCTGACTCAAGATATTGAATTTGCGGCGGAGGCGCTGCAGTCCGCCCTGGCGTCGAAGCCCGCCCGTGCGTGCGGTTCGCAAGAGCTGGTCACCTTCGGCTTTGTCGCGCCTCTGGGCAAGGGAGAGGAGGCTCCGCTCGTTCACCAGAGCGGTAATTTCTTCCTGATCAGTGCTCGGAAGGAAGAGCGCATCCTGCCAGCAAGCGTGGTGAATGATGCTGTGAAGGAAAAGGTCGAGGAGATCGAGAAAGAGCAGCAGCGCAAGGTGTATAAGAAAGAGCGCGACCAGATCAAGGACGAGACAATCCAGGCCATGTTGCCGAAGGCGTTTATCCGCCGCGGCGTGATCACGGCAGCCATCGCGCCAAAGCTCGGGCTGATTATCGTCAATAACGCGAGTGCCAAACGAGCCGAGGATCTGCTCTCCACGCTTCGTGAAGTGCTCGGTTCGCTGCCGGTGCGGCCAGTGACGGTCAAGATTGCTCCGACTGCAACCCTCACTGACTGGCTCAAGAACGAGCAAGCGGGCGAGGGCTTCCACGTCCTGGACGAATGTGAACTGCAGGACACCAGTGACGAGGGTGGGTCGGTGCGCTGCAAGCGACAGGATCTCACCAGTGGCGAGATCAAGAATCATCTTGCAACCGGCAAGCTTGTGACCAAGCTGGCGCTGGCCTGGCAGGACAAATTGTCGTTCATGTTGGACGACAAGCTGGTTATCCGGCGCCTCAAATTCGAGGACCTGCTCCAGACCCAGGCTGAGCAGGATGGGGGCGATGACGCCTTAGCGCAGGCAGATGCGACGTTCGCGCTGATGATGATGACCTTGGCCGAGTTTCTCCCGGCGCTTTACCAGGTGCTGGGTGGCGAGGATGTGCCAGCGTCGATCTGAGCCATGCAGGGTACCCAAGCCTCCGCGTTGACGGGGGCTTTTTGTTGCCCGAGAAAAATATCGGTCTCTGTTACGCATTCCAGGAAGTACAGACAACCAGTTTGTCATTTCCCCCAATCGGGCTCAGTCCCCGCCTGGGGAGCTGTGTCGACTACTTGGAGCACCACAATGACCACCATCATCAACGCAAAAATCGGCGAATCGAAGGGCGTTTCACGTGTCTTTATGGAAGGCCGTCACCTCCTGACAGCCGGTATTCAGATTGGCAAGAAGTACTCGATTAAGTCAGACAAGATTGCACGACGTCTCGAACTAATTGAGGTTCCAACTGGCTTTTCCGGGAAGTGCATCAGCGTATCTAAGCGTGAGCGTAATGGGGTTGTACATCCAGTAATCGACTTGCGCTCTGAGCAAATCCGTGAAGTCTTTGAAGATGACCATAAGGTCCGAGTTGCGATTCGTCGTGGCCGGATTGTGATTACTGCTTTGCAGATTCAGACAAAGATCCGCGAGCGCCTCAAGCGCATGAAGGAAAAGTTGGAGCGAGGACAAAAGCTTGCTGTATGCAGCCTCTTCCACGGCGGCGGGGTCCTAGACGCCGCAGTGCACTCTGGCCTAATGCAATCCGGTGTAGGCTCATTCGTTCAGGTCGGTGTTGAGTTGGAGAGCGAGTATCTCGACTGCTCAATGCGAAACAATAATGAGATTTGGACAGAAGAGTCGATTGCTATAAACTCAGACGTACGAGACGTGTACCTCAGTGAACATACCCCGCAATGTGAGCTTTTGACAGGGGGAATACCTTGTGTTGGGGCATCACGTAGCGGAAAGGTGAAGAATAAGCTCGATTTTGCAGAGGATCATGCTGATGCAGGTGCGCTTTTCGTGGATTATCTCAACTGGCTCCGTCATGTCAACCCCTGTGTTGCGCTGATTGAAAATGTTGGGGAGTACGCAAATACAGCTTCCATGGCAGCTATCCGAAGCGTGTTTATTCACCTCGGATACAAAGTGCATGAAGCTGTTCTTGATGGATGGGACTACGGGACGCTGGAGCACCGGAAACGCCTGGTTGTGGTGGCAATAACGCATGGTTTAGGGGACTCTTTCTCGTTTGAAAATCTGAAGGTGAACAAGGTCAGAGAGACATGCATCAATGCGATACTCGATGATATACCTCTCGACGATGAATCTTGGAAATCCTATGAATACTTAGCAACTAAGGAGAAAAGAGACAAGTCTGAAGGCAAGGGATTCTCCAGGCAGTTGCTAACTGGAAATGAATCAGGTTGTGGCACGTTAGGGACGGGCTACAAAAAAGGAAGAAGTACCGAACCGTTCATATTGCATCCTGAAAAAACAGGCCTCAGCAGGCTCTTCACTAAAGCCGAACACGAAAGGCTCAAAGGGATTCCTGCAGGTTTAACTGATGGAGTTTCTGAAACTATTGGTCATGAAATTTGCGGCCAGAGTGTCTGCTTTCCAAAGTTTGTTTCTGTGGGTGAGGAGATAGGGCGGGCGCTCATGGCATCCCGCAATAATGTGGTTAACTTTCCGATTCGTTCTGCCCATCCTGAGATGGATGAGGTGACGGGCTCAGAGTCTGATAAATTCCAAACTGGCACATTGGCCTTGTTGATCTGACGGGTGGTCTTCCGTCCGAACGCTGCACCTGCCCGGTTCGCTTATGCGAATCGGGTTTTCTTTTGGCTGGCGAAATTGTTTCTCTCGCTTGAAGGTTCTCTCCCTATTTGCTATATGTAGGTCATTAGATACTTTCTCATGAGAGGGGCGAGCACATGAAAGCAACGACTTTCACTTCGGAATTCCTGAGTGCTGCCAAACAGGCGCCTCGGATTTACTTTGCGCCTGTGATTGGCGCCTACAAAGCCATCAAGGCAGAAATTGCGAAGGCTTCAGGCAGCAAAGGCGCTCCCAGCGCCAAGCACTAAGGCTTACAGAAACCCGCCGATCGAGCGGGTTTTTTTGTGCCTGGAATTTACTGGTTTCTGTGAAGCATCCCCATGGAGCAAGTCAACTTTCAGGGGGCCATCATGCTTCTCGCAATCAACGATCCAGCTGTGCAATCCGCTTTGATAAATGCTTTCGCTGCTGTAACCAGCACTGTCCTGGCTGCGGCGTCAGCTGCAGGGGTCATGCCGAGATAAAGGAAAATTAGGACATACGCGCTGCAACTGATTGTATTTAAATATTTTTCTAGCGTCGCTGAGCTGCTCAGGGTGGGCTTTATAGGCTTTTATAGTCAATTATAGAAACGGCTCTGAACGCCTGATTGAGGTTATGCCGAGGCAAGGGGGAAATTCACTCATTTGTCCTGTAACTCATTGTTATTAATGAGTTTATTTCGACAAGAGGGCGTGCCGAGATAAGGCAAAAATTAGGGCATTCGCTCTGTAACTTGCCGCACTTAAACGAACAGATTGGAAATCCTGCTCAAGCGAAGGCGCGCTTAGCGTAATGGCTTCAGCCAGATACCGCTGAGGATCAGTTCGGCCTGCTGCGAATTAAGTAGGCCGATCTGGAGTTGGCAAAGGTACTGGGGTGTCGGTATCAAGGCTCTGAGCCCAAGTCTCGACCAATGCGTGATCGATCACCAAACCCTCGCTCACGTCGGCCAATGCCTCGCGTGTTAGATCAGCGAGTCGTTGGTCGTGATTTATTGAATTGGCCATTCCCCGTCCATTTTGCCGTGCTCTGCTGCTAGCTGACGGGCGTTGGCTCTGAATAGCCCGTCTTCACGCCCTGGGTGGCCGCGTAATGGCGGGTTTGGAAAGCCAGGACATCCTGCATCTGCTTGCTGACGTCCTCTTCAAGCCCCCATTCATAGGCCAGCTTGTCGAGTTGGTAGCGAGAGACAAGCTGGGTCGCACGCGGTGAGCGCTCTGCTGGTTTCAGGTTTGACCAACTGCTGACAAAGCCTTTTAGGCGCGCGGCTTTGTCCGTTGATACACAGGGAAAGCGACGCAGCAGGTCGACGAGATAGAGGGCACGCAGCTTCTGTTCAGGCTGGCGCAGCTTGCCTGCCACTTCACGCTGCAGTACTGGCACGAGGTCGCGCTCTTCGTACCACAACTGCTTGGCGAGCTCCACAAGAGCATCGGACGCAACTTGGCTAAGACGCTGCTGGGTGACAGTCTCCAGAAGCGTGCCAAAGCTTTGTTTACGATCCAGACGTGGCATCTCGCCCATCCTCCAGGTACTTCGCTGTGACCAGTTTCAGGCAGCCTAGCATTGCACTTCGGTTGCCCACGGCATAATCGATTGCCTCTGTTGCTAGTGTAACAAACTGGCCGACATCGACACGGCCACATTCGATGAGCTGTTCGATATCAGATTGATCGTTTTCCGTAAAGCGGCCGAGCTTGGAGATGGCCAGATCCACGCCGGCGGCAACGAAGATATGTAGCGGCTGCTCACCCTCGAAACCCTCCATGGGGATGGCGCGCTCGCGGTAATCCTCGTGCAGTGGCCCGAGGGCATTGGTGTAGTTCTGGTCCAGGTACACCTGCAAGTCGCGGCCGTCGCCGTCCTCATATCCCTCTGGCGGTGTGTAGACGGCCATGATCTCGTCCTTACGCAGCACACGGGCCGCCTCGATCTCCGCATCGATGTCCGCACTACCACGCGCATGGGTGAGCAGGTGCACCGCGCAGCCGCCGAAGACGAAGACCTTGAGTGAGCCTGGCGGATTGCCATCCAGTAGCGGCAAGGCCCGGGCGAACAGATTACCAATGGCCTGGCCCAGCGGCGTAGTCAGCCGGACAGGTTCCGCAGCCCCCTCATCGGCAGTCTCAAGTAGTGTCATCTCCACCTCCGCTCAGTGCATAGGCTCAGTGTGCCGGTTCATGTGCTACGTGCGCCATCGCTGTTCACAAGCGGCACCCCGAGTAGCTTTAGCTGTGTAGTGGCTTCGACCAAGCGCTCCTGCAGGCCCTGCGTCTACTGCACCTGAAGCGCGGATGCTTCGCTCAGCCGGGACACCTCCTCCTGGGGACGATAGAGAATTCGGAAAAAATCGTACGCTAAGCTTCGCGAGTTCTTGTAACCAATTCATTGTTTTTTCAATGGATGAAAGAAAATGGCGAAAGCTATTTGACAAACAAATCGGGATCTTATAACTTACCTACCAAGTAGTCGGTAGATGAAATAAAGCCATGAAACTCAATTCAGATCTTTCGCAGCGTGTTGTCGTCGAGCCTTCAAGCTTACAGTGGGTCGATTCGCCAGCGACCGGGATTCAACGCCAGTTACTGGAGCGTGATGGCGACGAAGTGGCGCGTGCCACCTCGATCGTGCGATACGCGCCGGGCTCCGCTTTTGAAAATCATAAGCACGACTTGGGCGAGGAGATTCTGGTCCTGGACGGCGAATTCAGCGACGAATCCGGGACCTTCGGGCCTGGGACTTACATCAAGAATCCACCAGGTTCTTCGCATGCACCGAGCTCCGCGACGGGTTGCACGTTGTTCGTCAAGCTGCGCCATCTTGATCTAGCCGACAGCCAACGCACCGTGGTCGACACCCGTAACGGCCCCTGGTTTCCAGGCCTCGTGCCGGGTCTGTCGGTGATGCCACTTTCTGAGTTCGACACACAACATACGGCTTTGGTGCGCTGGGCCCCGGGGACACGATTCAATTCGCATCGTCACTACGGCGGTGAAGAAATCTATGTGTTGGAAGGCGTCTTTGAGGATGAGTTCGGAAGCTACCCTACCGGCACATGGATGCGCAGTCCGCATTTGAGTGCTCACCGTCCCTTCAGCAATACAGGCTGCACCATCCTGGTCAAGACAGGCCACCTGCCAGTCGCCGAATCAAATGAGGCGCTTGCATGAAGCATTTCTCCGAAATCTCGCCGACCGCCGAGCGGGTGGTCGATGCCGCTGAAGGGTTGGTACAGCAGCACGGCTACAACGGCTTCTCATACGACGACGTGGCCCAGTTGGTAGGCATCAAAAAACCAAGTATCCACCACCACTTTCCCAAGAAGGGTGAACTCGTGGCCGTGGTCGCACAGCGCTACACGCACCGGTTTCGTGAGGAGTTGCTGAGCATCGAAGGGCAGCATGCGAAAGCGCCTGACAGGCTAACTGCGTATGCGGCACTTTTCGAACGCACCTTCGCCAAGGACCGGCGCCTTTGTGTCTGCGGCATGTTGGGTGCCGAGTCGGACTCGCTGCCGGACGCCGTTGTGAGCGAGGTCGAGCGATTCTTTAAAGTCAATCTCGACTGGTTGACTCTTGTCGTTGCCGATGGTCAGCGTGCCGCGCTGATCACCTCGAATTCCACCCCAGAGGCTCTCGCAGAGGCATTCTTGTGCGCGTTGGAAGGCTCGATGATGGTGGGCCGTGGCATGCGGTCGTCACGCGGACCGGCCGAAGTTGGAAACACTTTTCTTTCCACCGTGTTGACCTGAGGTCGGCACTTTTTTTGCAACACAACCCTACCATTTAGTTGGTAGTTAAGGAGATTATTATGAGTACTGAATTTAATGGCAAGAAGTTGTTGGTCATCGGCGGCACTAGCGGGATGGGACTGCAAACTGCCCGCATGGTTCTTGAGCAAGGCGGAAGCGTCGTCATCGTCGGTCACCGTGAAGACAAGGCCGAAGAGGCCCGCAAGGCGCTGTCGTCGTTGGGCACCGTGACCGCCCTGACTGCCGATCTCTCGCGAGCCGAAGATGTGAAGCGACTCCTGCATACCATCGATGAACACCACAAGGACATCAATCTTCTGGTCAACGCGGCTGGGGTGTTCTTCCCGAAGGCGTTTCTTGAGCACACGGAAAGTGATTACGAACAATATTTGACGTTGAATAAAGCGTTCTTCTTCATCACACAAAAAGTCGTGGCCAATCTCGTGGCCAGCGAGCGTCCCGGCGCCATTGTGAACATCGGCTCGATGTGGGGCAAGCAGGCGATTGCGGCTACGCCGTCGTCCGCGTATTCGATGGCAAAAGCAGGTTTGCATTCGCTGACCCAGCACCTTGCGATGGAGCTGGCATCCAAACAAATCAGGGTCAATGCCGTTTCTCCGGCGGTTGTCGAAACGCCGATTTACGAGGGATTCATACCCAAGGCCGAGGTTCATGGCGCCTTACAGGGATTCAACAGCTTCCACCCAATCGGCAGGGTTGGGACGCCACAAGACGTCGCCGAGGTCATCCTCTTCCTGTTGTCGGACAAGGCAGCATGGGTGACGGGCGCAATCTGGGACGTTGACGGCGGCGTGATGGCCGGGCGTAACACATAATGGGGGAACGAGAAATGAACACAAACATTAAAGGAACTCCCGGCAACGGGATCAACGTCGGCGCATTGCGTGAGTTTGCAGATCAGGTCGCAGCAAAGCCCGCCGCAGGCATCGCGACGTTCGGCGTCGTGACAACCTGGGAGGGTGGCACCCGGACGCGTGCGCGAACCATGCCGCTCGTACTAGGTGACACGGCCTTGGCGCGCGGCTTTGTCATCGACGCGGACGAACCGGCAGAATTGCTCGGTACCGACACGGCCGCTAATCCACAAGAATTGATCCTGGCTGCGTTGAACGCATGCATGACTGCAACCTACGCGGCAAATGCGGCGGCAATGAACATCGAGTTGCAATCGCTGACTATCCGCACGAAGGGAAGCCTCGATCTGAGAGGTTTTCTTGGAATCGATCCTGGGATCAATCCAGGGTACGACCAGGTCGAGTATGAGGTCGAAATGGAGTCGTCGGCGGATTCGGCGGCGCTGAAAGCATTGCACGCGCAGGTGCAGCGAACATCGCCGAATTACCACAACTTCGCGAGAGCCATTGATCTCAAGGCCAAGCTGACCATTCTCCAATGATCGAGTCAGTGTTTCCCGTGGTTGGCTGACGGGAGGCCAAACCAGATGCGCTATGACGGAAGGTTCAACCTTCCGTCATCACGTTCTCTGGAATACGCAGTGTCAATTTGAGGTATACCCTAACTGGATGTCAGGCAGAACTGTCGTTTTCAGAAGACGGCTGCACTGAACGTCAGAAGCCGACTGCACTATAGCAGCGGAGGGGTTGGATCCATCAGGCAACGACGGGCTGCTGCCGGCCATCAGCGGACGCAGGGAGGACTTTCCGCAACCGGCCGTTCGATGCGGCACCGATGGCCTTCGCGCAGGGGTAGTGAATCCGCCAGGATTGACTTGCGCTGCCCTACCTCTCACTAGTGAGGGGCGGCAGCGCATCAAGCGGTGAGCGCACTCCGGCACCGCCAACTTTCAGCACATGCGTGTAAATCATCGTCGTAGAGACGTCGGAATGGCCGAGCAGATCCTGCACGGTTCGAATGTCGTAACCGCTGCGGAGCAAGGCCGTCGCGAACGAGTGGCGGAGGGTGTGCGGTGTGGCGGGCTTCGTGATGCCTGCTTGTTCTACGGCACGTTTGAAGGCGCGCTGAAAGGTCTGGTCATACATGTGATGGCGACGCACGACACCGCTCCGTGGATCGGTCGAATGCGTGTGCTGCGCAAAAACCCAGAACCACGGCCAGGAATGCCCGGCGCGCGGATACTTCCGCTCAAGGGCGTCGGGAAGCGCAACGCCGCTGCGGCCCTCGGCCTGGTCCTTCAGCCACCATGCCCGTGCTCGCGCAGGCTGGGTGCCAAGCTCTCGGGTAACATCAAGGCCCGATCCTTGGAGCCCTTGCCCTCCCGCACGATGATCGTGCCGTGATCGAAATCCAGATCCTTGACCCGCAGTTGCAAACCCTCACTGATCCGCATGCCCGTTCCATACAGAAGCTGGGCGAACAAACGATGCTCGCCTTCCAGAAAACCGAGGATGCGAACCACTTCATCCGGGGTCAGCACCACCGGCAAGCGCCGCGACGGCCGAGGTCTTCCGATCTCCTGAAGCCAGGGCAGATCCGTGCACAGCACCTTGCCGTAGAAGAACAGCAAGGCCGCCAATGCCTGACGATGCGTGGAGACCGAAACCTTGCGCTCGTTCGCCAGCCAGGACAGAAATGCCTCGACTTCGCTGCTGCCCAAGGTTGCCGGGTGACGCACACCGTGGAAACGGATGAAGGCACGAACCCAGTGGACATAAGCCTGTTCGGTTCGTAAGCTGTAATGCAAGTAGCGTATGCGCTCACGCAACTGGTCCAGAACCTTGACCGAACGCAGCGGTGGTAACGGCGCAGTGGCGGTTTTCATGGCTTGTTATGACTGTTTTTTTGGGGTACAGTCTATGCCTCGGGCATCCAAGCAGCAAGCGCGTTACGCCGTGGGTCGATGTTTGATGTTATGGAGCAGCAACGATGTTACGCAGCAGGGCAGTCGCCCTAAAACAAAGTTAGGCATCACAAAGTACAGCATCGTGACCAACAGCAACGATTCCGTCACACTGCGCCTCATGACTGAGCATGACCTTGCGATGCTCTATGAGTGGCTAAATCGATCTCATATCGTCGAGTGGTGGGGCGGAGAAGAAGCACGCCCGACACTTGCTGACGTACAGGAACGGTACTTGCCAAGCGTTTTAGCGCAAGAGTCCGTCACTCCATACATTGCAATGCTGAATGGAGAGCCGATTGGGTATGCCCAGTCGTACGTTGCTCTTGGAAGCGGGGACGGATGGTGGGAAGAAGAAACCGATCCAGGAGTACGCGGAATAGACCAGTCACTGGCGAATGCATCACAACTGGGCAAAGGCTTGGGAACCAAGCTGGTTCGAGCACTGGTTGAGTTGCTGTTCAATGATCCCGAGGTCACCAAGATCCAAACGGACCCGTCGCCGAGCAACTTGCGAGCGATCCGATGCTACGAGAAAGCGGGGTTTGAGAGGCAAGGTACCGTAACCACCCCAGATGGTCCAGCCGTGTACATGGTTCAAACACGCCAGGCATTCGAGCGAACACGCAGTGATGCCTAACCCTTCCATCGAGGGGGACGTCCAAGGGCTGGCGCCCTTGGTCGCCCCTCATGTCAAACGTTATGCCGCACTCACCCCCATGGAGTTTTGATGTTCAAACTTTTGAGTAAGTTATTGGTCTATTTGACCGCGTCTATCATGGCTATTGCGAGTCCGCTCGCTTTTTCCGTAGATTCTAGCGGTGAGTATCCGACAGTCAGCGAAATTCCGGTCGGGGAGGTCCGGCTTTACCAGATTGCCGATGGTGTTTGGTCGCATATCGCAACGCAGTCGTTTGATGGCGCAGTCTACCCGTCCAATGGTCTCATTGTCCGTGATGGTGATGAGTTGCTTTTGATTGATACAGCGTGGGGTGCGAAAAACACAGCGGCACTTCTCGCGGAGATTGAGAAGCAAATTGGACTTCCTGTAACGCGTGCAGTCTCCACGCACTTTCATGACGACCGCGTCGGCGGCGTTGATGTCCTTCGGGCGGCTGGGGTGGCAACGTACGCATCACCGTCGACACGCCGGCTAGCCGAGGTAGAGGGGAACGAGATTCCCACGCACTCTCTAGAAGGACTCTCATCGAGCGGGGACGCAGTGCGCTTCGGTCCAGTAGAACTCTTCTATCCTGGTGCTGCGCATTCGACCGACAACTTAGTTGTGTACGTCCCGTCTGCGAGTGTGCTCTATGGTGGTTGTGCGATTTATGAGTTGTCACGCACGTCTGCGGGGAACGTGGCCGATGCCGATCTGGCTGAATGGCCCACCTCCATTGAGCGGATTCAACAACACTACCCGGAAGCACAGTTCGTCATTCCGGGGCACGGCCTGCCGGGCGGTCTAGACTTGCTCAAGCACACAACGAATGTTGTAAAAGCGCACACAAATCGCTCAGTCGTTGAGTAGCAGGCAGATGCGGCATAACATGAAGTTGCAGCCGACCATCACTCCGCTGCGCTCCGTTCTGGCGGCTGAACTTCGGCGTTGAACGACAGCTTTCCCAAAAGCTCTACGGCTGCTCTGGGTCGACACCGGTAATCGGATCGTTGCCGCACTGAACAGCGCCCCGTTCCAGGTCGCCTCCATTTATGCGGCTGAACCGAGGGAGAGCAGCTTTACGCCGTCTGGCCGCAGTTCGCCCTTGGGCGACACGTGCCGGTAGAGCGTCTGCCGGGTAATCCCGAGTTCTTCGCAGAGATCGCCCACCTTGGTTTCCGGTTGCCCCATGCTGGCCATCGCCAGGCGTAGCTTGGCGGCGGTCATCTTGAAGGGGCGCCCCCCTTTCCTGCCGCGAGCGCGCGCCGAGATAAGTCCAGCGACTGTTCGCTCGGAAATCAACTCACGCTCGAACTCGGCCAGCGCGGCAAAAATACCGAACACAAGCTTGCCGGCGGCAGTCGTCGTGTCGACCGCCGCACCGTGACCGGTCAGGACCTTCAGGCCCACGCTACGCGCAGTTAGGTCGTGCACGGTGTTGATCAGGTGGCGCAGATCACGGCCAAGCCGATCGAGCTTCCACACGATCAGCGTGTCCCCTTCACGAAGCGCCTTCAGGCAAGCAGCCAACCCTGGGCGATCATCGCGCCTGCCCGAGGCCAGATCCTCGTAAAGGTGCGCAAGGCTCACACCAGCGGCGATGAGCGCATCGCGTTGCAAATTGGTGGACTGGGATCCGTCCGCCTTCGATACCCGCATGTAGCCGATCAGCACCTTTTCACCCGTCACGTATACGTTCGATTATGTGACAGTTTGCATCGGGATGTCATTTTCAGAAGACGACTGCACCAATCAACGAGACATGAAGCCTGCTGTGCATACGGCTCCTGACAGCCCGATATCAGGACTCCTCTGCACGAAACTCGTCTATGCTCAATACTCGTGTGCACCAAAGCGAGGCGAGCATGGCGACCGATACCGTACCGATTGCCGAGCGCGGCGTAGCCACCCTGTCAGAACAGGCATGGGAGCGTGCTCGCTGCCGCGCGGAGATCATTGGGCCGTTGGCGCAGTCGGAGACGGTCGGGCATGAAGCGGCCGACGCAGCAGCCCAGGCGCTGGGTCTGTCCCGGCGGCAGGTCTACGTCCTGATCCGCCGTGCCCGGCAAGGTTCGGGGCTGGTCACTGATTTGGCTCTTGGACAGTCGAGCGGTGGCAAAGGTAAAGGCCGCTTGCCGGAGTCGGTCGAACGAATCATCCGCGAGCTACTGCAAAAGCGCTTCCTGACCAAGCAGAAGCGCAGCTTGGCGGCGTTCCACCGTGAAGTTGCGCGGGTGTGCAAGCTGCAAAAGCTGCGGATGCCGGCGCGCAACACGGTCGCGTTGCGGATCGCCAGCCTTGATCCACTCAAGACCACTCGACTTCGGGAAGGCCAGGATGCGTCCCGCATCCTGCAAGGTGTTGGCGGTGTTCCTCCGCCAGTCTCCGCACCGCTGGAGCAGGTACAGATCGACCACACAGTCATCGACCTGATCGTGGTGGACGAGCGCGACCGGCAACCGATTGGCCGTCCGTACCTGACCCTCGCCATCGACGTGTTCACCCGCTGCGTGGTTGGCATGGTGGTCACGTTAGAAGCGCCATCTGCCGTCTCGGTCGGCCTGTGCCTCGCACACGCCGGTTGCGACAAGCGCCCTTGGTTGGAAAGGTTGGACGTGGAAATGGACTGGCCGATGAGCGGCAAGCCCGCGCTGCTCTACCTGGACAACGCGGCCGAATTCAAGAGCGAGGCGCTACGCCGTGGCTGCGAGCAGCATGGCATCCGGTTGGACTATCGGCCTCTCGGGCAGCCGCACTATGGCGGCATCGTGGAACGGATCATCGGCACGGCGATGCAAATGATCCACGACGAATTGCCGGGGACGACCTTCTCCAACCCTGACCAGCGCGGGGAATACGCCTCCGAGAAGATGGCCGCCCTGACACTGCGCGAGCTGGAACGCTGGCTCGCATTGGCGGTTGGCACCTATCACGGCTCCGTGCACAACGGCCTGCTCCAACCGCCGGCCGCACGCTGGGCCGAAGCTGTCGCGCGTACCGGCGTTCCAACCGTCATCACTCGCACCACGGCTTTTCTGGTCGATTTCCTGCCCGTCCTCCGCCGCACCCTGACCCGCACTGGCTTCGTCATCGACCACATCCACTACTACGCCGATGCGCTCAAGCCGTGGATAGCTCGGCGCGACCGCCTGCCTGCGTTCCTGATCCGGCGCGACCCACGCGACATCAGCCGCATTTGGGTGCTGGAGCCGGAGGGGCAGCACTATCTGGAAATTCCATACCGTACCTTGTCGCACCCGGCTGTCACCCTCTGGGAACAACGGCAGGCGCTGGCGAAATTGCGGCAGCAAGGGCGCGAACAGGTGGATGAGTCGGCGCTGTTCCGCATGATCGGGCAGATGCGCGAAATCGTGACCACTGCGCAGAAAGCCACGCGCAAGGCGCGGCGCGACGCGGATCGACGCCAGCATCTCAAGTCAACGGAACAACCTGTCAAAACCACGCCACCAGCGGACACGGACATGGCAGACCCGCAGGCGGACAACCAGCCACCTGCCAAACCGTTCGACCAGATTGAGGAGTGGTAGCCGTGGACGAATATCCCATCATCGACCTGTCCCACCTGCTGCCGGCGGCCCAGGGCTTGGCCCGTCTCCCGGCGGACGAGCGCATCCATCGCCTTCGCGCCGACCGCTGGATCGGCTATCCGCGAGCAGTCGAGGCGTTGAACCGGCTGGAAGCCCTGTATACGTGGCCAAACAAACAACGCATGCCCAACCTGCTGTTGGTCGGTCCAACCAACAACGGCAAGTCGATGATCGTCGAGAAGTTCCGCCGCGCCCACCCGGCCAGCTCCGACGCCGACCAGGAGCACATCCCGGTATTGGTCGTGCAGATGCCGTCCGAGCCATCGGTGATCCGCTTCTACGTCGCGCTGCTCGCGGCGATGGGAGCACCATTGCGACCGCGCCCACGGCTGCCGGAAATAGAGCAACTGGCGCTGACACTGCTGCGCAAGCTCGGTGTGCGTTTGCTGGTGATCGACGAGCTGCACAACGTCCTGGCCGGCAACAGCGTCAACCGCCGGGAATTCCTCAACCTGCTGCGCTTCCTCGGCAACGAATTGCGCATCCCGCTGGTCGGTGTGGGCACACGCGACGCCTACCTGGCCATCCGCTCGGATGACCAGTTGGAAAATCGCTTCGAGCCGATGATGCTGCCGGTGTGGGAGGCCAACGACGATTGCTGTTCACTGCTGGCCAGCTTCGCGGCTTCGCTCCCGCTGCGGCGACCTTCGTCGATTGCCACGCTGGACATGGCTCGCTACCTGCTCACGCGCAGCGAGGGCACTATTGGCGAGCTGGCGCACCTTTTGATGGCGGCGGCCGTGGCCGCCGTGGAGAGTGGTGAGGAAGCGATCAACCACCGCACGCTCAGCATGGCCGATTACACCGGTCCCAGCGAGCGGCGGCGGCAATTCGAGCGGGAACTGATGTGAAGCCAGCGCCACGCTGGCCACTGCATCCGGCACCCAGGGAAGCCGAAGCCCTGTCTTCGTGGCTCAACCGCGTGGCCCTTTGCTATCACATGGAAGTGTCCGAGCTGCTGGAGCACGATCTTGGTCACGGCCAGGTTGATGACCTGGACACCGCGCCACCACTGGCGCTGCTGGCGATGCTCTCCCAGCGGAGCGGTATCGAGCTGGATCGGCTGCGCTGCATGAGTTTCGCCGGCTGGGTGCCTTGGCTACTGGACAGCCTTGATGATCAGATTCCAGCCGCATTGGAAACCTATGCGTTCCAGCTCTCGGTACTGCTGCCGAGACTCCGCCGTAAGACGCGATCCATCACGAGCTGGCGTGCCTGGCTGCCCACCCAACCGATACACCGCGCCTGTCCGCTCTGCCTGAACGATCCGGAGAACCAAGCCGTACTGCTCGCGTGGAAGCTGCCCCTGATGCTGAGCTGCCCACTGCATGGCTGCTGGCTGGAATCCTATTGGGGCGTGCCAGGGCGGTTTCTCGGCTGGGAGAACGCCGACGCCGAACCGCGCACTGCCAGCGACGCGATTGCGGCGATGGACCAGCGTACCTGGCAGGCACTGACGACCGGCCACGTGGAGTTGCCGCGCCGACGCATCCACGCCGGATTGTGGTTTAGGCTGCTACGCACGCTGCTCGATGAGCTGAACACCCCGCTTTCGACGTGCGGCACCTACGCGGGGTATCTCCGCCAAATCTGGGAATGCTGCGGGCATCCGCTGCGTGCTGGGCAAAGTCTGTGGCGACCGTATGAAACCCTGAACCCGGCAGTACGGTTGCAGATGCTGGAGGCGGCGGCAACGGCAATCAGCTTGATTGAGGTGAGGGATATAAGCCCGCCAGGCGAGCACGCAAAGCTATTCTGGTCCGAGCCCCAAACCGGGTTCACCAGTGGCCTGCCGGCGAAAGCGCCGAAGCCCGAACCCGTCGATCACTGGCAGCGTGCAATCCAGGCCATTGATGAGGCCATCATTGAAGCACGACACAACCCCGAGACGGCACGCTCGCTGTTCGCGTTGGCTTCCTATGGTCGGCGCGACCCCGCTTCCTTGGAACAGTTGCGCGCCACCTTCGCGAAGGAAGGCATCCCCCCGGAATTTCTGTCACATTATGAGCCTAGCCTACCCTTTGCATGCCTTAGACAGAATGACGGGTTAAGTGACAAATTTTGACGTGCAGAGCTTCCCGATGCAAACTGTCACATAATCGAACGTATATGTGACAGGTACGACATGCTGATAGGCTACATGCGGGTATCGAAGGCGGACGGCTCCCAGGCTACCGATTTGCAGCGCGACGCGCTGATTGCCGCCGGGGTCGATCCAGTACATCTTTACGAGGACCAGGCATCCGGCATGCGCGAGGATCGGCCCGGCTTGACGAGCTGCCTGAAGGCGTTGCGAACTGGCGACACACTGGTCGTGTGGAAACTGGATCGGCTCGGACGCGACCTGCGACATCTCATCAACACCGTGCACGACCTGACTGGGCGCGGCATCGGCTTGAAGGTATTAACCGGGCACGGCGCGGCCATCGACACCACGACCGCCGCCGGCAAGCTGGTCTTTGGCATCTTCGCCGCCCTGGCCGAGTTCGAGCGCGAGTTGATCGCGGAGCGCACGATTGCCGGCCTAGCCTCGGCCCGCGCGCGCGGGCGGAAAGGCGGCCGGCCGTTCAAGATGACCGCCGCCAAGCTGCGGCTGGCGATGGCGGCAATGGGTCAGCCAGAGACCAAGGTCGGCGACCTGTGCCAGGAACTTGGCGTCACGCGGCAGACCCTGTATCGGCATGTTTCACCCAAGGGTGAGCTACGTCCAGATGGCGAGAAGCTACTCAGCCGAATTTGATGCCGGCATGAGGCAACGTAGCGACAGCGTGGTTTGTCTCAATGGGAAGCGCTCATGATCGATCTTTGAAGGCCCGCAGCAGTCGTGTCACAGACAGGACGAACAAACCGGTCAGCGTGAGGGCTGCGATACCCCAGTACTCTCCGATGAACGCGCCGGCCGTCGTGCCGGCCAGCACAATGGCGAGAATCGGCAAATGGCAGGGACAGGTGAGCACGGCCAGCGCGCCCCACAGGTAGCCGGTGATCGGTTTGTGCGTCTCGGACGGCAAGCGCTCGGGGCTGTTCATGGCAGACTCTCCGCGTGCTGTGCCGGCTCGGTCGGCATGGTGGCCAACTGCACCTCCAGATCGGCCAACGCTTCGCGCCGACGCTCGACGAACTGACGCAGAACGGCAAGCTGCGCGGCCGCTTCATCGCCGTCCGCAGCATCCAGCGCCCGGCACAGCCGCGCCAGCGCGTCCAGGCCGATGCCCGCCTCGAAGGCCGCCCGCACGAAGCACAGCCGTTGCAAGGCGGCATCATCGAACAGGCCATAGCCGCCCGGGGTGCACGCCACCGGACGCAGCAATCCGCGCAGCAGGTAGTCGCGCACGATATGCACGCTCACCCCGGCATCAAGGGCCAGCCGGGACACGGTGTAGGCGCTCATTGAAAACCTCCTTTTTTTATCCAGCGCAGCAGGAAAGCTGCTTCACGTCCTTGTTGAAGGTCTGCGCCGCAAGCTTCAACCCCTCGACCATTGTCAGGTAGGGGAACAACTGGTCGGCCAGTTCCTGCACCGTCATGCGGTTGCGGATGGCGAGCACCGCCGTCTGGATCAGTTCGCCCGCTTCCGGGGCCACCGCCTGCACGCCGATGAGCCGTCCGCTACCTTCCTCGATGACCAGCTTGATGAAGCCGCGTGTGTCGAAGTTGGCAAGCGCTCGCGGAACGTTGTCGAGTGTCAGCGTGCGACTGTCGGTCTCGATGCCATCGTGGTGCGCTTCCGCCTCGCTGTAGCCCACGGTGGCGACTTGCGGGTCGGTGAACACCACTGCCGGCATCGCGGTCAGATTGAGGGCTGCGTCGCCGCCGGTCATGTTGATCGCGGCACGGGTGCCGGCGGCCGCTGCCACGTAGACGAACTGCGGCTGGTCGGTGCAGTCGCCGGCCGCGTAGATGTTCGGGTTGCTCGTGCGCATGCCTTGGTCGATAACGATGGCCCCTTGCGCATTGACAGTGACCCCCGCCGCGTCCAGCGCGAGGCTGCGCGTATTCGGTGCCCGACCGGTGGCAACCAGCAACTTGTCAGCGCGCAATTCACCGTGTCCGGTGGTCAGCACGAATTCGCCGTTCACATGGGCGACCTGGCTGGCTTGCGTGTGCTCCAGCACCTCGATGCCCTCGGCGCGGAAAGCGGCTGTCACGGCCTCGCCGATGGCCGGGTCTTCCCGGAAGAACAAGGTGCTGCGTGCCAGGATCGTGACCTGGCTGCCGAGCCGGGCAAAGGCTTGCGCCAGTTCCAACGCCACCACCGACGAACCGATCACGGCCAGGCGTGCGGGAATGGTGTCGCTGACAAGCGCTTCGGTGGAAGTCCAGTAGGGTGACTCTTTCAGGCCCGGAATCGGCGGCACGGCCGGACTGGCACCGGTGGCGACCAGGCAGCGGTCGAACGTTACCTCGCGCTCGCCACCCTCGTTCAAACGGACGACCAGGCTCTGGTCGTCCTTGAAACGCGCTTCACCGTGCAAAACGGTGATGGCTGGATTGCCGTCCAGGATGCCTTCGTATTTGGCGTGCCGCAGTTCATCGACACGGGCCTGCTGCTGGGCCAGCAGTTTGCTGCGGTCAATCGCAGGCACAGTTGCCGCAATACCGCCGTCGAACGGACTTTCCCGGCGCAGATGGGCAATATGGGCAGCGCGGATCATGATCTTGGACGGCACACAGCCGATATTGACGCAGGTGCCGCCGATGGTGCCGCGTTCGATCAGCGTGACCGTCGCGCCTTGCTCGACGGCCTTCAGCGCCGCCGCCATCGCGGCCCCGCCGCTGCCAATGATGGCGATATGCAAACCGGCGCCCTCAAGTGCATCACGGATTTTTGGTTCATCTTTGAAATCACCAACCCGGATCGAGCCTTGATAACCCAATGCGGCGATGGCGGCCAGCAGTTGGTTGTGGCTCACGGCGGTGTCTGCCATGACTTGCGCGCGGCTTTCTGGATAGGACACCACAGCGGCATTCACGCCGGGAATCTTTTCCAAAGCATCTTTGACATGGGTGGCGCAGGATGTGCAGGTCATGCCATTCACGGTGATTTCGGTCATTTTTTTACTCCATTGAATTTCGGGGTGCAGCAGGCATCGGCTTGGCGTTTTCGTTGGATGGCGTAGATGGTCAAGCCGATGAAAATCGCCAGCGCAGGCAGCAGCACATAGTCCAGATAGCCGGTCAGCGCGGACAAGCCGACCACACCGAGCAAAATGACCAGAACAGGGGTGAAGCAACACAGCGCCACGAGGGTTGTGCCAATGATGCTGACCCGCAGCAGTGTCTTCGGGTCTTTCATGATCAGTTCTTGACTGATGATGGGTAGCCCGCATCCTCGGTAGCCTTGGTCAGTTTCTGCACGCTGGTCTTGGCATCATCGAAGGTGACCACCGCTTCGCGCGTCTCGAAGGTCACGTCAACTTTACTGACGCCATCGACCTTGGAAATCGCCTTCTTGACAGTGATCGGACAGGCCGAGCAGGTCATGCCCGGTACGGACAGCGTAACGGTCTGGGTGGCGGCCCACACGGGGGCAACAACGGCAGCGAGGGCAAGGGCGGAAAGCAGCTTTTTCATGGTGAACTCCTGTGATCAATAGAAAAATGGCACGACGTAGGGAAATCCGAGCGCGACCAAAACCAGCACGGCCACGCCCCAGAAAATGAGCTTGTAAGTAGCTCGCACTTGGGGAATCGCGCAAACCTCACCCGGTTTGCAGGCGGCTGACGGCCGGTAGATGCGCCGCCAGGCGAAGAACAACGCCACCAGCGCCACGCCGATAAAGATGGGGCGATAGGGTTCCAACACCGTCAAGTTGCCGATCCAAGCGCCGCTGAACCCCAAGGCGATCAGAACCAGCGGCCCGAGGCAGCAAGCCGAGGCGAGGATGGCGGCCAGCCCGCCAGTGAAGAGCGCGCCGCGCCCGTTTTGAGGTTCAGACATACGTTTGTCCTTTCGAATCTGAATTGGATAGCTTAAGCTTACTTCCGTAGTTATGTACGGAGTCAAGCGATATGGAAAACAATTTGGAGAACCTGACCATTGGCGTTTTCGCCAGGACGGCCGGGGTCAATGTGGAGACCATCCGGTTCTATCAGCGCAAGGGCTTGCTCCCGGAACCGGACAAGCCTTACGGCAGCATTCGCCGCTATGGCGAGACGGATGTAACGCGGGTGCGCTTCGTGAAATCAGCCCAGCGGTTGGGCTTCAGCCTGGATGAGATCGCCGAGCTGCTGCGGCTGGAGGATGGCACCCATTGCGAGGAAGCCAGCAGCCTGGCCGAGCACAAGCTCAAGGACGTGCGCGAGAGGATGGCTGACCTGGCGCGCATGGAGGCCGTGCTGTCTGATTTGGTGTGCGCCTGCCATGCGCGGAAGGGGAACGTTTCCTGCCCGCTGATTGCGTCACTGCAAGGGAAGAAAGAACCGCGCAGTGCGGACGCGGTGTAGCCCGAGGGAACTACGCCTTAGCGTGCTTTATTTTCCGTTTTCTGAGGCGACTCCTTCATCGACCTATGTAAAACGACTCCTTTATCGAAATAGTGCACTCATCGCTCTCCACGGCGATCCCTTCATCGCGAATTGCACCGCCCAAGACGATCTGCACTGAAATCAATACTTTCTGATGCCTCTTGATTAGAGATGCCAGCCATAATAATCTCATCGCCAACGCATACGGCGTTCGGCAGCCAACACACTCTCACTCACTACTGGAAGCTCAGACATGAAAACCATAGGCATTGAAAACTCGAAGTCCAGCGTACAGGCCCACTTAACGCTTGGAACCAAAACTATGGGGCTAGGTATCTATGGCGCGTACTTGGCTCTCGCTATTATTTACTTCTGGTTCGGCGGCATGAAATTTACCCACTACGAGGCCGAGGGCCTGGTTCCACTGGTGAGCAACAGCCCGCTTTTGGGATGGGTGTATAGCATTTTTTCGGTCGACATGTTCTCCAGCCTGCTCGGCATACTAGAGATTTCGATCGGCACTCTGATCGCAGGCCGCATGCTGTCGCCCAAACTATCCGTGGTAGGAGGCGCTCTGTCTGCAGGCCTGTTCTTCACAACCCTTAGCTTTATGTTTTCCACTCCGGGCGTCATTGAGCCTAGTTTAGGGTTTCCGGCGATTTCCGTTGCGCCAGGTCAGTTTCTGCTTAAAGACTTAGGGTTGCTTGCTGTTTCGATATTTGTGGCAGGCCATTCGCTGGTTGAACTGGAAAAACGTAAAATTAATGCATAATTTTTTCAATGGCTTAAGGCAGTAATGCCTTAGGCCTTTTTGCCATCATTTTCCCCCGCCAGATCTTTCAACCAGTCACGAGGGCTCAACCCCGTCTTGCGTCTAAATGCGCGAGACAGCGCCGAAGGACTTTCGTAGCCGACTTGAGCTGCAATCAGCGTAATCGAGCGCCCTTCTCGCATCAGCTTCTGAGCCAGGCTAACTCGCCAACTCAACAAATAATCAGCAGGCGTCTGTCCGATGACACTCTTGAAATGCACGGCATACGCAGCGCGTGACATATTTGACTCACTGGCCAGCTCTGCTATTGACCAGGCATGTTCCGGGGAGTTGTGCATCTGTAAAAGCGATCGGGCAAGCCGCATGTCGGCCAGTCCAGCCATCATTCCGGTGCGCAACTGGTGATGATCGAGCAGGTAACGGAGCAACAGAATGATTAGGAGCTCAAATAAGCGCTCAAGCGCGGCTTCCCTTCCACAATGCACATTTGCCGCCTCGGCAAACATCCACTCCAACGTGTCTGCCAGCATGGGCAGATCATCGAGTGCGAGCACCAAACAGTCCGGTAATGAAGCCGACAAAGGATTATCAATTCCGCCCTCAAACTCCATGGAAGCACACAACAACTTTGCGCCATCGGACTCACCCGCAAACAATTGATGCTTGGCGGGGCGTGGCATAAAAATCAAGCTAGGGCGAGTGAGCTGCAAATCCTTGCGATCGGGACCAAGCAACGTCACGCTGCCGGCCTGAAGCAGATGGATATAACCTCGCCGCTCGGCGCCATCGTAAGATGCAGAGCCGCATAGGTCGCCGTCATAGAACAGATTGGCCCGCACGCCGAACCGCGAGAGCAAATTAGACAAACGATCCATTGGCCGATCCTTGACGAGTCAGAACGCACAGACCATACCATCTGCGTTGTCGTTCAGTGCCTGTAGCGAACATGCCGGCGTAAATCAGCCAACGGATAAAGTGATCACTGAGCAGCTCAGCCTCCCTTTCCAGTTCGGCTGTTAAAAAAACAACACCGTTGTTTGAAAGCACCAGCAAATCAAGTGCTCACTCTTCTATTTTACGGGGTTGTACGCCGGAATCCCAGAAATTTCCGTCAGCCCAGCTCCAGTCCCGCCACGAGCGCATCCAGGTCGATGAACTTGCCGTCAGTCTGGAAGGTGTAATGCCCGTTCAGCAGGATGTGCCGCCAGGCCGCTGGCGACATCTGCGTGATCAACGCCAGCGCCTTGGCATTGCCAGCTGCCTCGTACTTCGTCAGCAGCAGGGACAGGATCGCCGAGTTGTAGAAGATGATCGCGTTGCCGATCAGCCTGGCGCACTGGTTGCTGATCTCGATTTCGATGTCGGTGCGGCCGGTCAATTCCTTCTTCCCACCGACTTGGGCGATGGTCGAGCGTAGCTGGTGATAGGACTCAATGCGGTTCTGCGAGCGGTGAACATTACGCTCCAGTTGCGGGTCGCGCAGGTAGCGCAGTGTGTAGATACTGCGGATGAGCTTGTCGAACTCGAAGATTGCGCGCCGCGTCGGGTTCGGCGCCGTATAGGTGCACAGCTTGCGGATCAGCGTGCCCTGCGTCATTTCCTTCAGGCCCAGTGTGGCGACGATTCGGTCGATGTTCGCCTTCTCACCGACGATGAGTTGCCGGTCGATCTGGCCAGCCGGCCGGATCAGGCATTTCTCGTACAATGCCAGATCATCGGCGCAATACAGCTCCTGCAACTGGTCGTCGAGGTCGGTGAAGCGCGGCTCGAAACGAAGTCCGAACCAGTGCAGGATGGCGAAGTTGGCCTTGTTGATGCTGTGCATGTCGCCGGTGATCGCGCTCGGCACGATGTCCGACGTGTTGCGGTACCAGATGTCGAACACGTGGTGAGCCTCGTACTCGTGTGCGCCTATCAGGTAGCCGTTCAACGGCACGTGATTGCACAGCAGCGTGTAGGCGACGACGCCCTTGCCGCGGCCGAAATATTTGCGCGAGTAGCGCGCCTTCACAGTTGGTCGCTCGACGCCGAATTTCTGCCCATCAACGGCACCGTACAACGAATCGAGGTCGAACGAGTAATGCGGGAAGATCGGCAGTGCGGCGATGGCGTTGCTGATGCAATCGTTGGCCACATGTAGCGTCGCCTGGCGCAGGTACTGCTGGTAGGTACTCTCCAGGACGTGGTACGGGATGTCGCTGGTACGTGCCATAACCTGGTTGCCGTGGTTCATGGCTTGGGCAATGATCACCGCCATCAGACTGTCGGCGTCGGCTACCTTCTTCGCATAGCGTGGCTGCAATGGTGTCAGCGCCGACAGGAACTGGCACTGGCCGTTGACGAAGCGAAACACGTCGGCGACATCGCAGTATGGCAGTTGCTCGTAGAGAGCTTGCTCGCGCGCCTTCTGGTTCTCCCCCTTGGGCTTGCGCCAGGTCAGTCTCTGCGTGTCCTTGTCGTATTCCAGGTGCGTCAGCTTGCCCTGTTTCAGCTCGCGATTGAACGCCACCCATTGCGCACGCAACTCGGTCGCCAGTGCATCGAGCTGGGCACTGACCGGCTGCCGCAGGAAGGGGATGTCCATCTGCGCGAGCACGGCGGCTTTCTCGTCCATCGAAACCAACTCGTCGGACAAATGCCGGTGCTGCAAGCTATCGTCAATGTAGAGCTCGCCCGCCTGGAAGCGTTTCCTGACCTGACGGTAAAGCCAGAATTCGTAACGATCGGCATGCAGGCCTGTCGGCGTGCCTTCGGCATCGAACATCAGCAGGTACGGACGCAAGCGTTTCGGCAGCGTTGCCGCCGGACATTCGTCGAGTGGCCGTTGTGATAGGCGCTGCTGCTTGGCGAACACGCTCTTGGCCCAAGTCAGCGCCGCGAGCCATGGGTTATCGGGGGCCGTGCCGGCGAAGTCGAGCGCGACGTACAGCGGCCGTAGATGGCGTCGAATGCGTTCGGCCAGGCCGTCCACCGCCTGCCAGTGCAGCGCCAGTTTGTTCAGTGGCTTGACGCTCATGCGCTGCGCCGTGTTTTGCAGCAATTCCCTGGACATGATTTTGTAGGCGCGTTGGCGCACCTCGCCGAACGGCGTCGGATCGGCCACGCTGTCGTCCACGTACAGCGACAGCAGGCGGCCAACCTGCGGCGTTTCCTGATGGCGTCGCAGCTGTTCGGCGACAAAGGACTGTTTCGCACCCGTGCGGCTCTCGTCCTCAAGTTTTTTCATGTGGAAGGCCATCGCGTCGACCAGGTTGTCGGTGAGCTGCCGGTAACGTACCCAGGCATAGCACAGCAGGTAGAGCCGGGTCTGCTCCGCCTTCAGGTGGCGCAGGTCATGGACGGTATAGAAGTTCGCCAGGCTCGCGTAGTACAGCAGGTTCTGCTGCGAGATGCCGAGCTTGGGCAGCAGCGCCTTGGCGATCCCGTGCAAGGACTTCAGCGTGGCGCGCTTCTCGCGCTCCCCTGCCATCTGACGCCAGCCGAAATCTTTAGCGTCCTGCTTGAGCGCTGCCAGTTGAGACAGGGTGTCGTCACGCACCAGGAGCTGGCCCAGCGCAGCTTTGGCCGATTCGTCCAACACTTCTGCCAGCAAGCCGCCCAAGCGCCTGCGTTCGGTGGACAGGGCTTCACTGACCAGCTCTTGTAAGGTGGTGTGGCCGGGCCGGATGATTTTGTGCTCGCTGAGCCAAACGATCAGTTCGGCGGCCACGAATCCTGGCATTACGTCGCGCCGCACGATCTGTTCAGCCTGCTGTGCCAGTTGCGGCAGGAAGCTAGCCGCCCACGACCGGTAGCCGAACAGTTCGGCGATCTGACCCCTCTGGCTGTAGTGCTCATGCTTGGTGATCGCCTTGCGTTCGAACGCTTCGCCGTGGAAATAGCGACTCAGCACGAAGGCGCAATCGTCCTCGACCTCATGCCAATCGAAGCGGAAGAAAGCATGCTTGGCCTTGAAGTAGCCGATCTGCAAGACGCAATAGACTTGGGCCTGCAGGCTAGGCCGGCTGCTGGCGAACGCCAGTTCAGATTCGGCCAACGCCAGGTATTCCAGCCGCTGAGCATCGTCGAAGTCCGGTAGGCCGTACAAGGCTTCCTGCTCTGCGTCAGAAAAGACGGTGAGTAGCTTATTCTTGTTGCTCATCGACCGTCCTTCCCGCACCACGCCAACCTGCTCGCGTCAATGTTTCGATCAACGTAGTGCGCTTGACATTGAAGTTGCGGCACACCGCCGCCTTAGACATGCCGCCATCGAGCGCGGCGACGATGGCGTCCAGCTTCTCACCAGTGATCGCCTGCGGCCGGCCGCCGATCCGGCCGCGTTTGCGTGCGGCGGCCAAGCCCGCGACGACGCGCTCCTGAATCAAGGCGCGCTCGTACTGCGCGAGCGCACCGAACACCTGGAACAGGAATTCGCCCGAGGGCGTCGTAGTGTCCAGGTTCTCTGTCAGCGAGCGGAACGCCACCCGCTTGTCCTTGAGCGAAGTCACAATGGCGAGCAGGTGCGACAGCGAGCGACCGAGCCGGTCGAGTTTCCACACCACCAGCACATCGCCGGCTCGAACGAACTCAAGCGCCCGCGCCAAGCCGGCACGGTCATCCTTCGCGCCAGAGGCACGATCCTCAAACAGGTGACGCGGATCGACGCCGGCGGCGAGCAGCGCGTCGCGCTGCAAGTCCGTGCTCTGGCGGTCGGAGTCCGACGACACGCGCATGTAGCCAACCAACATAGGCGGATAACCATCAAAAACAGGTTTCGGGGTTTGGGGAGCAACGGAACAGAAAGTGCACTTAAGCCCTGCCATTTCCTCTCAGCGCCATAATCCAGGACCTTCATCTCCATCTCTCCTTGATTCCGTACTTAACTACGGAGATAGAGTCGGCTCGTGGGTAGAAAACCCGAGAGGAGGCTGTTATGAAATACCTAAGACTACTGCTGATAGTTGGTGCGACTCTGCTGTCATCCACCGTATGGGCCGAGAGCGGGAGCGACCGTTCAATCGAGCGAATCGCCGCTATGCGCGACAAGGCTGAGGCGGCCTTGGTGGCGGAAACCGCCAAGAAGATTGAGCAACTGGGGGCCACGGCGGCTGGCCGGGTCGAGGCGCAGCCCGGCTGTCCGCCTGCAAAGTAGAACATGAGCTGCTGATGCAGTACTAACCTGTGGCCTATGCAAGTGCTCCTTTGGCCATTCAGCGGCGCTCAATGAGCGCCGCTGTTTTGCCAAGCGCAAGCCGACCCCGGAGGTGCCTCACGCATCGGGAAATCCTCGGTTAACGCGCGGAGTCAGCGCAGTTCCTTTTCCCCCTGCAGCGAAACGATCAGCGGACAGGAAACCGTCCCGTGGCTCGCACAACAATCGTGAACCAGCCGCGCCAACACCGACTCGATCCGCCGCAGATCCGCGAGTTTCCCCCGCACATCCTCGAGCTTCTGCTCGGCGAGCACGCGCGCTTCGTCGCAGTGAGCGCCGTCATCCAATCGCAACAGCCCGGCCACCTCATCGAGGCTGAAGCCCAGTCGTTGCGCGGATTTGACGAATTTCACCCGGGCCACGTCCGCCTCGCCGTAGCGGCGAATGCTGCCGTAGGGCTTGTCCGGTTCGGGCAACAGCCCCTTGCGTTGATAGAACCGGATGGTTTCCACGTTGACCCCGGCCGCCTTGGCGAAGGCGCCGATGGTCAGGCTTTCCACAGTGTTTTCCATACTGCTTGACTCCGTACTTGACTACGGAAGTAACCTTAAACCATCGCTCACATGCTCGAAAGGAGAAATGCATGTCTGAACCATCAAACGGGCGCGCCCCTCTTGTCGCCGGGGGGCTTGCGGCGATTCTCGCCTCGACTTGCTGTCTTGGGCCGCTGGTTCTGATCGCACTGGGATTCAGCGGGGCCTGGATCGGCAACCTGACCGTGCTGGAACCTTACCGCCCGCTCTTCATCGGTGCGGCGTTAGTCGCGCTGTTCTTCGCCTGGCGACGCATTTTCCGCCCGGCTCAAGTCTGCAAACCGGGTGAGGTCTGCGCCGTGCCCCAGGTACGCACCACCTACAAGCTGCTGTTCGGGCTGGTAACGGCCTTGGTGCTGGTCGCGCTCGGCTTCCCCTACATCCTTCCCTTGTTCTACTGATCAGGAGTCCGCCATGAAAAAACTGCTTGCATCCTTCGCCCTCGCCACCCTAGTCGCCGCACCTGCCTGGGCGGCCACGCAGACCGTCACTCTGGCGGTGCCGGGCATGACCTGCGCCGCTTGCCCGATCACGGTGAAGAAGGCGCTGACCAAGGTCGAGGGCGTGACCAAGGCCGAGGTGAGCTATGAGAACCGCGAGGCCATCGTCACCTTCGATGATGCCAAGACCAATGTCCAGGCGCTGACTAAGGCGACCGAGGACGCCGGCTACCCGTCCAGCGTCAAGCAGTAGGCGGGCATTCCGATGGCAAACCCTTTCAATTTGTTCACGCGGATCGGTGACAAAGCCGGGTCCGTTGGCGTGCTGATTTCTGCCATAGGCTGTGCCTCGTGTTTCCCCGCCCTTGCCGGTCTGGGGGCCGCGATCGGTCTGGGCTTTCTGAGCCAGTGGGAAGGCCTGTTCATCACCACGCTGCTGCCGTTATTTGCCGGGCTGGCCCTGCTCGTCAATGCCCTCGGCGGGTTCAGTCACCGGCAGTGGCGACGCGCTGCGCCTGGCCTGATCGGCCCGGCCCTGGTGCTGATAGCGGTGTATTTGATGCTGGCTCACGGCTGGCGGAGCGGCTGGCTGCTCTATATCGGCCTGGCCCTCATGTTTGGGGTGTCCATCTGGGATCTCGTGTCGCCCGCCCACCGCCGTTGCTCCCCGACGTCCTGTCCGACTCCGCCAAAATGAAGGAATAACACTATGACCAAACTACAAATCGTCGGCATGACCTGCGCCTCCTGTGTCGAGCATGTGAAAGAGGCCTTGGAGAAGATCCCCGGCGTGCATCGGGCGGATGTTTCCTACGCCAGCGGGAAGGCCGAACTGAAGGTCGACGAGGGCGTAAGCCGTGAACAGATGCAGGCCGCCGTCGAGGCCCTGGGGTATCGAGCGGCGTTCGAAGACGCCACGGCACCTACCCGCTCAGGCCTGCTCGACAAGGCGCGGGGCTGGTTGAGCGGCAGCATTGGCGCCGGGAAAGATGGCGACAGGCTCCACGTGGCGGTCATCGGCAGCGGTGGCGCCGCCATGGCGGCCGCGCTCAAGGCGGTGGAAGGCGGTGCGCGCGTCACCCTGATCGAGCGCGGCATCATCGGCGGCACCTGCGTCAACGTTGGCTGCGTGCCCTCCAAGATCATGATTCGCGCCGCGCATGTGGCCCATCTGCGGCGCGAGAGCCCGTTCGACGCCGGACTGTCCACCACGAGCCTGACCGTCCTGCGCGAGCGGTTGCTCGCCCAGCAACAGGGTCGTGTCGACGAACTGCGCCACGCCAAGTACGAAGGCATTCTGGAGAGCACGCCGGCGATCACCCTGGTACGCGGCACCGCCCGTTTCCAGGACGGCCGCACGCTCAGCGTGGAACTGGCCGAGGGCGGCGAGCGCATCGTCGCCTTCGACCGCTGCCTGATCGCCACCGGCGCGAGCCCGGCCGTTCTACCGATTCCCGGACTCAAGGACACCCCGTACTGGACCTCGGACGAGGCGCTGGCGAGCGACACCATTCCTAAGCGGCTCGCCGTGATCGGCTCCTCGGTGGTGGCGGTGGAACTGGCGCAGGCCTTTGCCCGGCTGGGCAGCAAGGTCACGGTCCTGGCACGCAGCACGTTGTTCTTCCGCGAAGATCCGGCCATCGGTGAAGCGCTGACGGCAGCCTTCCGTATGGAGGGCATCGAAGTGCTGGAACACACGCAAGCCAGCCAGGTGTCCCACGTCGACGGCGAGTTCATCCTGAGCACCAATCATGGCGAGCTGCATGCCGACCGACTACTCGTCGCCACCGGCCGCACGCCCAACACCCAAGGCATGAATCTGCAAGGCGCCGGCGTGAAGCTGGACGAACGCGGTGCCATCCAGATCGACTCGGGCATGCGCACCAGTGCCCCGGATATCTATGCGGCCGGCGACTGTACCGACCAGCCGCAGTTCGTCTACGTGGCGGCGGCCGCAGGCACCCGTGCGGCGCTCAACATGACCGGCGGCGAGGCGAAGCTCAATCTCGACGCCATGCCGGCCGTGGTGTTCACCGATCCGCAGGTGGCCACCGTGGGCTACAGCGAAGCGGAGGCGCACCACGCCGGCATCGAGACCGACAGCCGCACCTTGACCCTGGATAACGTGCCACGCGCACTGGCCAACTTCGACACGCGGGGTTTCATCAAGCTGGTCATCGAGGAAGGTAGCGGACGGCTCATCGGCGTGCAGGCGGTGGCCCCGGAGGCGGGCGAACTGATCCAGACCGCCGCCATCGCCATCCGGGCGCGGATGACGGTGCAGGAACTGGCCGACCAGTTGTTCCCCTACCTGACGATGGTCGAGGGGCTGAAGCTCGCGGCGCAAACCTTCGCCAAGGACGTCAAGCAGCTGTCCTGCTGCGCCGGGTAATGAGCGCGCGAGGTTGAAGCATGAACGACACGGCAAGCGATCTCGGCAGTCGCGACAGCCTGCGCAAGACCTGGCAGGTAATCAGCTTATGGGGGCTGCCTGCCGTCGTGGCGACCATAGCGCTTGTTCTGGCGGATCGACGCCCTGCGTTGTTCCTGGCAGCGAGCGCCGCGCTACTCGTGATGGGCGGCGCCTGCCTGGTCAACGCCGCGCGCTGTCGCCGCCTTCACTGCTACATCACCGGGCCGTATTTCCTGATGCTCGCGCTGGGTGCGCTGCTGGCTTATGGGTTTGCCCCAAACGGCGAGTATCACTCCCGGCTGTGGTTGCTCCTGGCACTAGGGGTTACGCCATTGCTCATCTGGCTACCTGAACGCCTAGCCGGAAGGAAATATCTGAGCGCCCTAGTTTGCGGGGAAGACCGGGAGTGTCGGTGATGAATGCCTACACCATATCCAGACTGGCCGAGGACGCGGGCGTCAGCGTGCATGTGGTGCGCGACTATGTGCTGCGTGGCTTGCTGCACCCCGCGCGGCGCACGGAGAGCGGTTACGGCATTTTCGATGAGCGGTCCCTGGCGCGTCTGCGCTTCGTGCGCGCCGCCTTCGAGTCTGGTATCGGGCTCGACGAATTGGCACGGCTCTGCCGGGCGCTCGATGCGGACGATGGCGCCGACTTGATCGGCTGCGTCGAGTGCCTGCTCCGGCTAGTCACGGCACGGCAGGCGGCCTTAGCCGCAGTGGCAACCCAGCTGGCCGGGCTGACTCATTGCGCCGGCGAAGGTTCTGCCTATGCGTAACGCCGATCACGTTGAGTCAAGCAAGGTCTTCCGCTGGCGTGCTTACACCTGGGGCGTGCTCGCCGCGCTCACCTGCCCTTGCCATCTGCCGGTGCTGGCATTGCTGCTTTCGGGGACAGCGGCCGGCGCGTTCGTCAGCGAGCAGTGGAGCCTCGCGACGCTCGTGCTGGCGGTTTTCTTCATCCTCTTCCTGCGAGCGGCATTGCAGGCCTTTCGGAAGCGACCGTGACCCGCTCGGAGCACGGCGCGACCACCACTGCCGAGTTGGGCAGGGAGGCTGCAGGTCGATCGGCGCTCAGTCACGGGGGGAAAGCGTTGCTAGGTTTTCTTGGACGATGGAGGAACCCCCATCATGAACACAAACAACACCTCCACCATCAGCTGCTGCGAATGCTGCAAGGACATTCCCCTTGACGCCGCACTGACGCCGGAAGGTTCCGAGTATGTCGTGCACTTCTGTGGCCTGGAGTGCTATCAGCGTTTCATGTCGCGAGCAGATAAGAGGGCGGCATCCGAGCCTGATCACCCCTGCACACAAAAGGTCAGTACCCGTCAGGACGGCTAATTCGCGCTGCACCGGAAAAGTGGCTCTTGCTGGTCGCAGAAAGCGTGAGCCCGAGGACTCCGTCAGTCGCAATCCGTCTGAGCTGGAAGTGGCATCGAGTGCGGTGCCCGGCCGATTTCGAACCCAGGCCGTTACACCTACTGGTCGTCGTCCGGATTGCGCAGCGGCCGCAGTTCGCCGCGGGTAACCTCTTCCGGCACCGCGAAGGAGTAACGGCCCAGCATGTTGATGTGCTCGTGGATCAGTGGCGAGAGCCGCGCGACATCCTCCTCCAGCACCGGGTAGCCGTGCTGCCTGAGCCGTTCTACGGCCGCCGTCATGTAGAGGGTGTTCCACAGCACGATGATGTTCACCACCAGGCCGAGGGCGCCGAGCTGGTCCTCCTGGCCTTCGCGGTAGCGCTGGCGCAGCTCGCCGCGTTTGCCGTGGAACACGGCGCGGGCCAGGCTGTGGCGGCCTTCGCCCCGGTTCAGCTGGGTCAGGGTGGCGCGGCGCTTGGACTCGTCGTCGATGTAGGTCAGGGTGTGCAAGGTCTTCTCGATGCGACCGAACTCAGCCAGCGCCTGGGCCAGGCGGGTGGGACGATCCCCTGTTTGCAGGGTGCGCATGATGCCGGTGGCCGGCACTCGGCCGAGCTTGAGCGAGCCGGCCAGGCGTAGCAGGTCGTCCCAGTGCTCGGCGATCAGATCGAGCTTGACCGACTGCCGGGCCAGGCCGTTGAGTTTGCCGTAATCCGCCTCCGGGCGCGTGCGCCAGAAACGGGTACCGCCGACGTCGGCCAGGCGCGGGCTGAAGTGGTAGCCGAGCAGGCGGAACAGCCCAAACACCACATCGCTGTAGGCCCCGGTGTCGGTCATGATCTGCGTCGGCTGCAACTCGGTCTGCTGTTCCAGCACCACGGCCAGCAGCACCAGGCTGTCGCGCAGGGTGCCGGGCACGGTGATGGCGTTGAGGCCGGAGAACTGATCGGAAATCAAGTTGTACCAGGTGACGCCCCGGCCGGTGCCGAAATACTTCGGGTTGGGGCCAGCATGCACGGTGCGCACCGGTACCACGAAGCGCATGCCATCGGCGGAGGCGACCTCGCCGCCGCCCCAGACCTGGGCCAGCTCCAGTTGGCTCTGCGCCCCCACCAGAATGGCGTTTGCCACTGACAGCGTGTCGTCACGGATATAGTTCTGGCTGACCCAGGACAGCCGGTCGCGGCGTAGCGCCTGATTGTCGGTGCGGATCAGCGGCTCCAGGCCGGTGTTGCAGGCCCCACCCAGCAGCACCGCGCAGAGGCTGGTGACCAGGTTGTCGGCCCGCGCATTGCGCTCGGACACATGGGTGAAGGCCTCGGCGAAGCCGGTGCGAGCGGCGATTTCCAAGAGGATTTCCGGCAGATCGACACGCGGCATCAGATCAGCCACGGCTGCTCGCAGTTGCAGCAGCGAGTTCGGCTCCTCCAGCTTGTCCAGTGTGCCGAGCGAGAGCTCGGTCTTGCCCTCGGCGTTCTCGCTCAGCTGGATCGCGGGGTTGTCGGGTAGGCGGGCCGCGACCGCCTGCCAGGTCGCATCCAACTCGGCGCTCAGCGCATCCAAGGTGGTGCCGGCGTCAATGGTCAGGCCCAGCGAGCGGCAGATGATCGGCCGCGCCGCCAGCCATTCGGCACCGTCGAGCAGGCCGAGACGCGGGTCGGCATAGCGCCAACTGGGCGAGACGAACACGTCGCGCCGGCGCAGGGCCGTGCGCAGCGCATCGAGCGTGCAGAACACATAGGCGCCCATGTCGAGGGAGCCATCCTCGCGGGTAATGTGCTTCTGCCAAGCCTTGGCCACGATCTCCTGCGGCGCGTCATCCTCCGGTTTCCGGCGGGGCAGGTTCAGCTGCAACCAATCCAGGCCGGCGACCACGCCTTTGCCGGCCGGGCTGAAGCCGAAGCGGATGTGCTTGAGCAGGTCGGGCAGGAAACGGCGCACACTGCGGTAGCGCGCCTCCAGGGCGAGAAAATACACATCGTCAACCGGGCGGATCAGCGCATTGACATCTTCCAGGGCTTTCTCCAGCGAGGCCCTCGGCAGGTCGTTGAACAGCCGGGCGCGCACGTTGTCATCGCTGATTGAGCTGTCCAGCACGACCTTGCACGCGGCGGCGAGCGTCGCCGCCGAGCGATCCAGGTCTTTCAGGCTGCGCATGCGGGCTTTCTTGTCGGCCTTCTCCGCGTTGCTGAACAGGTCGCGTAACAGCGCTTCCAGGACCTCCAGGGCGTCGTCGTGCGCGGTGGCCTCCAGGCACAGGGCGAACGCCACCAGTGTCGCCATCCGCCGCGACGCCGGCAGCCGGTTGATCGCCGTGACCTTGGCGGTGTTGGCGAAGCGAGCCAGGGCCGCGATACGGCTGGGCGGGATGTGCGCCGCCGCTGGCAAGGCGATGCCGATGCCGCGCACGTCATCAAGCCGGCGCAGCGCCCGAATCAGTGCGGGGCCACTGACCATCACCGGGCCGGAGCGCAGTTGATCCAGCCGGGAACTGCGGTTGCCTTCGGCGACCAGCAGCAAGTCCTGTAGCTGCTGCCGTTGCGCCTCGCTCACACTGCGGCCAAGGGTTAGCCAGAGGCGTTCTTCGACCCGGCTGCGCAGTTGGGCGATGAACCGTTCCAGAACGGTGACGCCGGGCAGTAAAACCTTGTGCGTCAGCAACCAGGTCGTCGCCCGATTGAACAACTCGCCAGGACGATCTGTCCCTGTCCAACAGAGCGCATACAGCCAGCGGGCAAGTCGAAAGCCGACGCTGGAATCAGCAAACACCCGATAGCCGTAACGCTCCTGAATCTCGGCGGCATGACGTTGACGTTGGCGGGTTTCGGCATAGGCCAGGATACAAGTTGGATCGGTAATGCCTAACTGGCGACTGAGCGCTTGCAGCACCTCTTGGGGGACGGCTGAAAAGTCGTCGGGAAAAGTGCCCAGGTAGCGGATGCTGGTCAGTTGGGTGGCGTAGCCAAGGCGGTTGTGCTCGCCGCGCAGCGGTAGGAGGATTTTGTGGTCGTCGTCGCTCAGGTGGAAGTAGCGTTCCAGCTCCTCACGACTGGGGGCATCGACATAGCGGCCAAAACCGTCGCGTTGCTCCTGGGTCAGAAAACCGACCGGCATCGATCACAGCACCTCGGCGCAGAACACGGCGGGCGTGACAATCCGCGTGCGTTCGATGTGCCCGCGTTGCAGCAGGCCGGCGCGGCGATCACCGGTCACCAGGTAGTCCGCATCGCCTGCCAGGGCCATGGCCAGCAGAAACGAGTCATCCGGATCATCGGCTTCGACCTCGATGGTCAGACGCTCCAGTACCACAGCCCGTTGCAGGTTATTGATCATGGCTCCCACTTTGGCGGGCTGAAGGATGGCCTGGAGCTTGGGGTAGCGGCTGGCTCGGCGGATTTCATCGAGCTGCATCCGCGAGGTCACTACCTCGAAACGCGCCGCCCGCCAGGCACGGTAGATCGCATCGGGCGCGCCATGCGGCGAGATCAGTGCGCTGAACAGGATGTTGGTATCCAACACGACCCGCATCAGCGCTTACGTGCCCAGTCGAGCGCTTCGTCAACCGCTTCGGTCAGCTCTGCCTCGCTCAGATGGGCATTAGCGGCCTTGGCCTGTTCGGCCGTCAGTTCCAGGATGTGGGCCCGCACCGCCTCTTCAATGAAGCGCGACAGGTCGCCTTTCCGGCCACCGCCCTGGCTGGCCAGAAACATCCGAAGCGACTGGTCGGTGTCGGCCGAGACGGCGACATTCCAGCGAATCGTATTCATGGCGTTCCCCGCTAGTAGGTGTTTGTGTGTTTATACGCCAATCACAAAGGGCTATGCAATGGTTCAAAAAAACCTTCGTTTTGCCGAACTTTAAGTGGACAGGAATCGGCTGGTTAACCTACCTGCGCTACGGTTCAAATAACTGGTACGCTTAATCAAAGTTCAACTATTACTAACGTAGTCGAGTAAACGGTACTTTTGATGAAGATCGGTTATGCGCGGGTGAGCACTCGGGATCAGAACGCCGACCTCCAGGTCGATGCCCTGAAACAGGCCGGGTGCGAACGCATCTATCAAGACATCGCCAGCGGCGCGAAAAGCGCCCGGCCGGAGTTGGACAAGTTGCTAGCCCATGTTCGAGCGGGCGACACCGTGGTGATCTGGAAGCTGGATCGCCTCGGGCGCTCCCTCAAACACCTGGTCGAGCTGGTCGGCGAGCTGGCAGAGCGCAAGGTCGGCTTGCAGAGCCTGAATGACCCAATCGACACCACCCACGCCCAAGGTCGCTTGGTGTTCAACCTGTTTGCCTCGCTGGCCGAGTTCGAGCGCGAGCTGATCCGCGAGCGGACTCAGGCGGGTTTGTCGGCCGCGCGGGCGCGGGGCCGGATCGGTGGCCGTCCCAAGGGCCTCCCAGCCAAGGCCGAGGCCACCTCCATGGCGGCCGAGACGCTGTACCGCGAGGGCCGCCTGAGCGTCAGCGCCATCGGCGAGAAGTTACACATCTCCAAGAGCACGCTGTACAGCTACCTGCGCCATCGTGGTGTTGAGATCGGCGCACACCAGAAGAGCGCCCAGCCGCGAGGTCAGCAACGCAATGTCGCGTCGCCGGCAGAGCCCGCCGCCGAGCAGGTGGCCACCGTCACGCTGCGCCTGGCGGTGGTGAACAACAGCAAGTTCGTTCGCGGCCGGAAACGGGCCAAGGAAAATATCGAGCGCTACTGCTTGGAGCCCTACAGTATGAAACGGCTGGAGTCGGGCAACTACGAACTGGCCATTCCGTATCGGAGCGACGATGAGCTGGACAAGACCGTGCATGACTTGCTGACCGAGATCAGCCAGGAAGCCGACATGCGCAACTGCTTTATCGAAGCCGATGCCTGGGAAGAAGGCTCTGAACGGCGCTGGTAGGGCTTAAGTGCACTTTCTGTTCCATTGCTCCCCAAACCCCAGTTACAGCTGCTATGATGAATGAGATCGAAAACTGAAATCCCCCACTAGAATTGTTGACTGGAGTCAAAATGAATAAAAAGCGGCCGGTTAATCTTGATATTCGAACCATTCAGCTTCCTCTCACGGCGCTTACATCGATTCTGCACCGGATTTCAGGAATTATGCTCTTTATTTTTCTGGGACTGATACTGTATATGCTGAGCAAATCGTTGGAGTCAGAAAAGGGTTTTAATGAAGTCAAGGAGATTTTTTCTTCACCTTTCGGCAAAGTTAGTTTCTGGTTGGTATACTCTTCATTTATTTATCATCTCGTAGCCGGAATTCGACACCTAGTTATGGATGTGGGTGTTGGTCATACTTTGAAAGGCAGCAATCGCGCCTCTACTATTGTTTTAGTAGTGTCGGGTGTTTTAATGGTTGCTGGCGCCGTATGGATTTGGTAGCTGTGGAGTCGTAATGCGTATTTACAAGGACTAAAAGCGTCCTTTAAAGCTAACTTACGAAAGTATTTATAATCGACGGTTCACGCTTAAACGGTTGAATCCTTTCGGGCTTCCGAATAGCTGTTAGCTGAAAGCTATCATGAGCTAAGTTTTCTGTGCATCATCAAATGTGTTAATGGGAGCGCCATAGTACTAGGTACAAATATGGCTCTAGGACAATGTTAGATGTTTTGGATTTTGAGGCGGATCGCTCTTATCGAAGATCGTCTAATTCGCTCTGAAGCGCAGGTTTTTTGAAACTATCACCTGGTTGGCACACTGTGCGAATCAACATCAGATATGAGAAAGCCAATCAGGTGAACACTACCCTCGAGGGCTCATCTGTCCAGTTAAAGCCTCGAGTCTTTCTGGGTGCGCAAAAGACAAGAAGGTTATATGGGAAAATTATGAGGCCTGGATACCATGCGTCATGGGCGTGCCGATGCTGTGAGTGACAGAGCGAGAAGCAAGTGAAAGTCCCTGAAGTAGGGGCGGGATGCGCCCGAGTGGCATTTTTTGTCTTAAGGTAGATCGCGTAGCTGTTCTTCAGAATAATCTTCAGAGCGTTGACGACAGCCATCGCTGTGCATTCCTCAAGAATAGAATGTGTCGGAAGGGTGGCGTCATTGGTGTTAGTCATCGCTTAGGATTTCTCAATCTGGCTTACACGGGCGCCTGTACCGATATCCCCGCGGATGGCGACGTATCGATGTTGAATTCCTCGCCAGACGAAGTGCAATGAGCTGCGGCTATAGGCTTGCGCAGCCTTAGATAGCCGGCCGTCGCAGGCGCGCCGGTTGGCCGGGATCTTCTTCTGCCCGTCAGGTGTCCGGTCGGAACTCCAGCACGAACGCTACGACCTTTTCGGCGGACATTTCGCACGGCTTCAACAATGTCCTATCTGATGTAACGCGGAAGAGGTTGAAGCTGACAATGTCAGTCCCGTCCAACTCCCTGGCGAACAGACTGTTGCGACGTCCGTCCCCAGATCGCCGGACGATCAAGCTGAAACGCCGGCCTTCATAAGTCCCTTCTCTGTATCCCTCCGCAAGCTTCGCGAAAGCGGCATCGAACTCGGAATGCTCCATGTCATCCATCCTTATTGATAGAACAGAGGCGCGGCGGGTGCGAGACCGCCAGTGCCGGGTCGCGCTAAGGTGCCGGGCAGATTCCTGCAGCCGACGAGGCCCGGGGTGGGCAGGATAATTGAGATGTCGGCGCCCGCATGGCTATCAGCGAAGTCGTCCGTCCAGTCTGCTAGGCAACGTCCACGCCTTTCCAGAAAGCGATGTAATCCCGGATACCCTCGGCATCCGGAGTGGGGGCGGGATAGGTCCAAGCGGCGTTCACGTTGAGCGCGTCACCCGCGCGAACATGAAAGAAGCGCGCGGCGCCTTTGATCGGACAGACAGATGTGTGCGGGCTCATCTCAAGCAGGCTCAGGTCGACTCCTGACGGTGGGAAGTAGTGATTTCCCTCGACGATGACTGTTTCGTCGCTTGTGGCGATAGTAGTGTCTTTCCAGATGGCTGAGACCAACGGACTCTCCTTTTGTATTCATCAACCGGCGAAGGCTCGCGGGCTGGCTGCCCCAAGCCGCACCTCCTCAGGTGGCAGGCGGGTTGCGTCCGAGAAGTTTGTCGAGCTCGCCTCTGACATCGAGCGCGAATAGCTCATCGGAGCCACCGATAAGGGTGCCATTGATGAAGATCTGCGGCACGGAGCTTCGCCCCGACGCTTCCGCCATGGCCTGCCGGTGAGCCGGATCCGCCTCAATATCGAGCTCCTTCCATCGCACGCCCTTTTCCTTGAGGAGCGCCTTCGCTCGGCGGCAGAACGGGCACCAATTCGTGGTGTACAGCAATACATCAGTTGTCATATTGCATCTCCGGCAGTTGCACGCGGATCGCTGTCATGGCGTTGATCTCCAATTCGCGGCGTTCAAAGATGGCGACTGCACCTTGGCCGACATCGGAGCAGATGCTGACGATTGGCCGCTATCCAGGCGACATGGCCCAAAGTGCTTTCACCGCCAGGCAGAGGCCGCACGCGCCTCCTGTAGCGCCGAGCCGATGCTCTAAGGTAACCGAGCCTCGATTGGGACGGAAGCGGTCCCGCTCGAATCGCCCATCATGCTGGTCGAGCATATCAGGACGACGGATAGTGCAGGAACTTTCAAATTGAGCTTGATGTCGAGCCAGGTATCGCGAGCGAAGGCGTTCTAGAGGCCGGGGGGTACGAAGACTGTGTTCGGCAAAACGGTTCACGTTGATCGCCAAAGCTTCCCAGGGCGCACGTCTACGATCGGCGCGACGTGAGATAGCTCGCGCCGCTAGCCCCCGTAGCGCTCCGTCTTGATGATGGAGGCGTCCAAGCCCGCCAGCAGCGCGCTATCGGTTGCGATGTTGACGAATCCGTTAGACCCGCAGACGAACACTTGCGTCGGCTTTCCCTGAAGCCTGGTTAGAATTTCTTGGACCATCATGCCGTCGATCCGTCGCGCAAAGTCCGATGCGCGAACCGGTTTCTCGCGCGTAATCGCGAGCGCCAGGACGAACGCCGGATCGCTGATTTCGATGCAATGAAGTTCTTCTGAGAAGAGAACGTCCTCGGCGGTTCGTGCGGACAGGAGCAACGCTGTCGGAACGGCTTGGGCCAATGCGCGGCGCTGCCGGATCATTGCCATCAACGGCACGAGGCCGGAGCCTCCCCCGATCAACAGAACCGGATCTATGGCAGGCTCAGGCCAAAGGAAATGGCCACCGAGCGGACCGCGAACTTCGATTTCGTCACCAATCGCCGCGATGTCGTGAAAAAACGGCGAAACTTCGGCATCCGGCATGCGCTCGATAGCTATCTCGACGATCGGGGTCGAAACTGCCGATGACGCGATCGAGTAGCTGCGCATTGCACTGTAGCCGTCGGGCGCGGTCAGCCGGATATCGACGTGCTGACCTGCGGTGTGCGCGAACGGCTTGCTCAACCGAAGGAAGAAGCTCTTGATACTCGGTGTTTGCTGGATGATGTCGTCGATCACGCATGATTGCCACGAACGGACTTGCGCTTCGTTTTCAGTCATGGGTGTATCGTTGTTCGCGCCACGGATCGCCGTAGATGTGATAGCCGTGCAGCTCCCAAAAGCCGGCCTCGTCACGCGTCGTGAATTGCAGCGCATTCACCCATTTGGCGGATTTCCAGAAGTAAAGGTGCGGCACTAGAAGACGCGCCGGCCCCCCATGATCGCGGGAAAGTGGCTTGCCCGCATAACTGAGGGCGACCATCGCTTTCCCGGAAAGCAGATCCGTCAGAGGGACGTTTGTCGAATAATTATCGTAGCAGTGCGCCAAGACGAAATCGGTAGGCCGATCAAGCTCTGCATCTGCAAGGATGTCTTCAATGAGTACACCCTCCCAAACGGTATCCAGTTTGGACCAAGAGGTGACGCAGTGAATATCCTTTGTCACCTGGGTCTTTGGTAGAGTGTTGAATTCGCCCCAATTCCACGTTTTGACGGGCTTCGGACCAATTTTGACTGTGAATTTCCAGTCGGAGGGCTCTACCCTCGGCGTAGGGCCGGCCGACAGAACAGGGAAATCCTCCACCAGATGCTGACCTGGCGGAATCCGATCGGACTGGTCGCCTGAACCGCGACCGGTGAAACCTCTGGTGACCATAGTGACCCCTCTTGCTCGATACGGCAGACCGAAGCCGGCCTTCATTTCAGTACTCTGCGTAAAGCATTTGCCCGCACATCCGCCGAATAAGCCAATCGACTAAAAATCAGATACAGATGCTCTATCATCGTAAAAAATCGCGTATCGAACATAGCGTCAGGCCAGCATGATTCCCAATACCCAATGGCTATAGGGTAGATAACCCCAAGGCTGCGTACGCTGATCTGCGGTATGCGGAGCGGAAGTTGCAGGTTCGCTCTCAAACGGATGGGCAGCGTGCAAAGCTCAAGGCTCACCAGCGCATGGTTGCCCAGTTCGCGCTCGCCGGCAGCTTGAGTATATTAAGGACGAAATGTCGATCTGATCTATTCTGGCTTCAGGAAATAGGGAAAATAAGGTCGGACGTTCGCGCACCGTCGCGACGCGCGATCATCCACTAAGCTTCTGTATCGGGGTTGGAGGATCAGATGAACGAGATCGAACGACAAGCGCCTGAGCTGCGGGTGCAAAAATGGATTGGCAAAGATGGGGAAAGTATCGCGCCGTTCAAACTGTCAGATATCGGGCCCGGCCCGAAAATCTTGTTTGCCTTCCAGCATTGGTGCCAAGGTTGCCATTTGCATGGGTTTCCGACGCTACAAAAGTTGCATGCAGCGTTGAGCTCAAAAGACGTGGGGTTCGCAGTGATCCAGACCGTCTTCGAAGGAACGCATGAGAATACCTTCGAGAAGTTGCGCGTGAACCAGCTCAAGTATGAGCTTCCTATCGTTTTCGGTCACGACGAGCAACCGACCGGCTCGCCGTTTCCAACCTTCATGGAAGACTACCGCACACGAGGAACTCCGTGGTTTACGGTTATCGACGCTGGCGGTAGCATTGTTTTCTCGGACTTCCATCTCGACGCGGAGCGACTAGTGAAGCAACTTGAGCAAGGTTAATCGTTGGAAGGTGGGCAATCATCCTGATTGCCACCCATCCCCTGATGCCCACTACAGGCGTTGCGCGCTGTAACTCTGTTGATCAGCGTGCGAAAACCCGGATCCGGATAGGAGGAGCGTCAACGATTGAATCAATCCGTTGGGAGAGGGCGGCTCCGCTCCGTCAGCTCGGCAATAGATAACCCATTCTCGCCGAGCAACTCTCTGATCCGATCGACGATATGAGCCCCTAGCGCCGCTGTCTTGGTCCCCCCCACAGATTCCCAAGATGCGAGTTCACACGCCGATACCTCGTGGTCAGCGCCGAAGTGCTTCTGTCGGTATGTCACCGCCGCCCTTCAATGATAAAGGCGCGGTAACGGGAACCGGCAAAGCGTTGAGCAGCGATGGTTTGGTAGGCGGGACTGTCATACCAGTCGCGAGCGGCCTGCATCGTCGGGAAACGCAAGATTACGGCCCCTTCGATGGGCGGCCCCTCCAAATGCTGGATCGCGCCATAAGCGGCGAGAAAGGTAACGTCGTGACCATCGAACGATGGTCCGACGCCTGCAGAATAGGTTGCGAGTGCATGTGGGTCGCTGGTTTCTTCCCGCGTAAAGACGACGAACGCTTCCATCATTAGGCCTCTCAAAGGTTGGATCTGTTGGCCATTACCACCGGTGATGGCCTCACAGTCGTCAGGCTGGCAACTGGAACCCGATTTTCATGAGTGCCTCGACGCACGCATCCTGATCCTGCTGATAGTTGCCTCCGGAGATGCCTATGCCGCCGATCAACTTCCCATCCTCCAGAATCGGATAACCGCCGCCGACAGCGACCATCCGAGGGCGATAGGCTAGCGGCGCCACTTTTGGATCGTTGGTCACATAGTCGTTCCAGACATGGGTCGGGAACCCAAACGAGGCGGAACTCCAGGCCTTGTCGATGGCAACATCGACGGTAAGGAACGGCGCATCGTCGGTGCGCTCGAACGCGCGCAGGTTACCGGTGGCGTCGACGACGGCGACGGCAGCCGGGATGCCGATGGCACGGGCCGCAGCGAGCGCCGCGTCGATGAGGGCGACTGCGGTTTCGCGGTTGATCGAGGCGGTGGCAATAGATTTGGTCATGGGATTCTCATCGCTGGGGCATAACCCGTTCGGCTTTTTGAGGTTGGACAAGATGTTTGGCGATCGCGGTCGTTAGAAGCCTTCGAGGACGATCTTGCCTTTAGCCGCGCCACTTTCGATCAGTGCATGCACCGTCTTCAGATTGGCGGCATTGATCGGCGACAGTCGCCGGGTCAGCGTCGTGCGGATTTTGCCGTCGTCAACCAGCGCTGCCATCGCATCCAGAATCTCGCCCTGCTCATTCATGTCGGGCGTGCCGTAGATCGACCGCGTGAACATCAGCTCGTGGTGGATCGACACCGCCTTGCGCTTGAAAACCATGATATCGAATGCCTTGGGATCGTCGATCAGTCCGAACCGTCCTTGTGGGGCGATCAGTTCGGCGATGTCGGCGACATGTTGCTCGGTATGTGTGGTCGAAAAGACGAAAGCGGGAGCACCGATGCCGAGTTCGGCGATCTGTGGCGCGAGCGGACGAGAATGGTCGATGACGTGGTGAGCTCCAAGCCCTCTTACCCACTCTTGGGTTTCCGGTCGAGAGGCTGTGGCGATGACGGTGAGGTCCGTGCGCTGTCGCGCGATCTGGACGGCGATCGACCCAACCCCGCCCGCGCCACCGATGATGAGGATCGCCTCCGCCGCACCGGGTACGGGCTTCGCCACGTCCAGGCGGTCGAACATCGCCTCCCAGGCCGTCAACGTCGTCAGCGGCAGCGCCGCCGCTTCCGCCCAGGAGAGCGACGCAGGTTTGTGACCGACAATCCGGGCGTCGACGAGATGGAACTCCGCATTGGTACCGGGCCGTGTGATCGATCCGGCATAATAGACCTCGTCGCCTAACTCGAACTGCGTGACGTCGGGGCCGACCTCGCGCACAATCCCGGCGGCATCCCATCCCAGCACCTTCCAATCGCCATCTGCCGGCGGCGTGCTGTTGCGGACCTTGTAGTCGACCGGGTTGACCGAGACGGCCTTCACCTCAACCAGGATATCGTATCCTGCAGCGACAGGCCGAGGCAGATTGATGTCGACCAGCGCGGCATCCGCGGCGATGGGTCCCGGAACCTTGTAACCAATGGCTTTCATAAATGTCTCCAGCTTGCTTGATCGGATGACGCGAATGCTCGTTAGTCAACTTCTTCTACATTGAGGTCCCGACTCTTGAACTGGGTCGCGGTAGCAGATTTCATCGAACACGTCGATCAACAGGCCCTTATGCTCGGTCGCCGGATCGGTGATCGCGTAGAGGGTGGAGGCGTTATCGCCATCATCACCGCTTCCGAGGCGAAACGCCGCGTCGACGCAGATGCCGCACGGACCGATGGTTGATCCTGGCTCGAGATCGACGAGATTGCTGTCCTTGACGCGCTATTCGCGGTCTTAGCCCTTGGCGATGAAGGACTGAACTGCTTGTAGAGCGTCGGTCAGCTGCTATGTCATGGACGCACCTTCATCTTGAGTTGGATTGGACAAGCTTCCGTATAAGGCCCGCTGTAACCGTCAGATGACGGCGAAGAAAACGATGGGCAGTATTCACAGCCACTTAGCCTTCTTGAAGCGCACAAATAGGAAAACGCACGATATCGCTATCACTCCGAGCACGACAAAGTATCCGTAGGCCGTGTCCAGCTCCGGCATGTGCTTAAAGTTCATGCCGTATATTCCAGCGATCGCCGTCGGGACTGCCAGTATTGCCGCCCAAGCCGCCAGCTGGCGGGTGATCACCCCCGTCCTTTGCGCTTCAAGAAGGCTGCTGGCCTCAAAGACCGTGGACAGGACAAGCAGGAGGCCGTCGACCATGGACTGCACGCGGTGGACATGGTCCGCGACGTCGTGGAAATATGGTGTCATTTCGGCGCTGATGCAGGGAAAGTGGCCGCGAACGAGCTTTCGCACCAGCTCGGCCATAGCCCCGAGCGTGCGCTGGAACCGCGTGAGTTCGGACCTTAGTTCGAAGATTCGCGCCACCTCTTCTGGCCCGAGGAAATCGTGCAGCGACCGTCGCTCCATCGCCAGGACGTCGTCCTCGATCATTTCGAAGATGGGCAGATACTGGTCGACCACGCGATGCAAGATCGCGTGCAGCACATAGTCGACACCCTTGCCGAACTGCGTCGGCGATGCCTCGAGTTGCTCCCGAAGTTTGCCCAGCGCTCCGGCATTGCCGTGCCGCACGGTGATAAGGTGATTGTGACCGGTGAAGATCGCCATCTTGCCGTAGCTGATCCGGTCGCCGACCAGCTCGGCGGTCTGCGCGACGACGTACAACTCATCGTTGTAGACCTCGAGCTTGGGCGGGCACAGCGGGTGCATCGCGTTGTCGATCGCCAACGGATGAAGATTATATGTCCTTTGGATCGCGAGTAGTTCCTCGGGGGTGGGTTCGCTAAGCGCGATCCAGCAGAAGCCCGAGCGACTCTCGCCCAACTTGACGTGCTCATCGAGCGCGATTTCGCGAACTCGCTTGCCTTCGTTGTAATAATAGGCGGCGATGATGCTCATGCTGGCCTCGCGGGAATGTGGAGGCCACGCTGGACGGCCGGTCGAGCCAGCCCGCGTCCAAGCCATGCGCGGACGTTCGAAAAGCTGCTGAGGCCAAGGATGTCACCCGCAGCGTAGAATTCCACCAGCGCATTCACCCAGCCGAGCGTCGCGATGTCCGCGATCGAATAGTCGTCGACGATCCAGTCGCGGCCTTCCAGCCGGCGATCCAGAATCCCCAGCAGACGCGTGGATTCGTCGATAAAGCGCTGTTGCGGCCGCTTGTCCTCATAGTCCTTGCCGCCAAATCGCAGGAAGAAGCCGAGCTGACCGAACATCGGCCCGATGGCCGACATCTGAAAGAACACCCACGCTAGGGTCTCGTAACGCTGGCCTGGTTCGGTGGAGATGAACTGACCCGTCTTGTCGGCCAGATAGAGGAGGATCGCACCGGATTCCCATAAGGCGATGGGTCTACCGTCAGGGCCAGCCGGATCGATGATCGCCGGTATGCGTCCGTTCGGGTTCAGCGACACGAACGCCGGATCCTTCGACTCGTTGTTCGAGATGTCGATCAGGTGGGGCTCGTACGCCAGGCCAGTCTCCTCAAGCATGATCGAGACCTTGACGCCATTGGGCGTAGGGGCTGCGTAGAGTTGCAGGCGATCGGGATGAGATGCCGGCCAGCGCTGCGTGATCGGAAAGGACGAGAGGTCTGGCATAAATCTGCGATCCTGGTGTTGCGATGGCGACTGACTGGAACGAGCCGTCACTCTGAAGTAGGGTTCGATGACCGCGTCGCTGAACGACGCGGTCACGAAGATTGCGGACCGGATCGGCGCAGTGGCAACGGCAGTGAAGCCTATTCCGCCGCGGTCCCGGCCGCTGGCTGTACGTCGTCAACCTTTTGGCGCTTCGGAAGCACCCAGCCGGGACGGACGAAGTGGCAGGTGTAGCCGCCCGGGCGCTTCTCCAGATAATCCTGGTGATCGGGCTCGGCCTCCCAGAACTCGCCGACCGGCTGGACCTCGGTCACCACTTTGCCATCCCACAGCCCCGAGGCATCCACATCGGCGATCGTATCCTCGGCGACGCGCTTCTGCTCCTCGTCGACATAATAGATGCCCGACCGGTAGGAGAGCCCACGATCATTGCCCTGGCGGTTCAGCGTCGTCGGATCGTGGATCTGGAAGAAGAATTCCAGGATGTTCCGGTAGCTCGTCACTGTCGGGTCGAAGACAATCTCGATCCCCTCGGCATGCGTGCCGTGATTACGATACGTGGCGTTCGGAATATCGCCGCCCGTGTAACCCACACGGGTCGAGATGATGCCGGGCCGCTTGCGGATCAGATCCTGCATGCCCCAGAAACATCCTCCTGCGAGAACAGCGCGCTGATGCATGTTAAGCCTCCTCTACTTGATCGAGATATTCACCGTATCCCTCGGACTCCATCTCGTCGCGCGGGATGAAGCGAAGGGACGCTGAGTTGATGCAGTACCGCAGACCGCCGCGGTCGGAAGGACCATCGGGGAACACATGGCCGAGATGACTGTCTGCGTGTACTGACCTGACCTCCGTCCGGACCATGCCGTGTGCGCTGTCCCGCACCTCGTTCACGTTTGCCGAAACGATCGGCTTGGTGAAGCTGGGCCAGCCAGTACCCGAATCGAACTTGTCCGTCGAAGCGAACAGTGGCTCTCCCGACACTATGTCGACGTAGATGCCAGGCTCCTTGTTGTCGTTGTACTCGCCCGTGAAGGGCCTTTCGGTGCCCGCCTCCTGGGTAATTCGGTGTTGCTCGGGAGTCAGGTGGTCGATTGCTGTCTGTGACTTTTCAAACTTCATTACAGTCTCCAATACTTATCTAGAGGGCCAGGCACGCTACCGCTAATTTTTTATGTCTCCTGATTTGCTCCTACAATGGTAGTGGGATGGCAAACGAGGTTTTACTAAGTGTTGGAAAATTAGAGATTTAAATTTCGCGTCTATTAGTTCTAGCGCAACTGAGTGGTTAAGCAAGTACGTAATCAGTAAATATTAAAAAAATAACACAAAAGCACGATTATATAATACAGTGTCAGTGTTTTATGATAATCAACAACGCCTGTCAAGGCAATCGCATGAAGCTCACCTGAGACCTAATAGTTCAGCCCGATAATCATCAGAGGTTGCAGCAATCAGCCTTCGTGCCTTGATGCCACCCTTGCGCTTGACCGGATCCAACCGGATCAAATTCAATGTAAGTTGCTTGAGAACGGCCATGTTGTGGGCAGCATGCCCGGTTCGGATCCGCATCTGATCGTCACCAAAAATGACATCCATGCACCAGTGGACGCGGTTCTCCACGCCCCAGTGCGCCCTGATGGCATGTGCGATGCGCTCTGCATCCGGAGCAAGACTGCTGATGTAGTAACGGCGCTCCAGGCTGGTCTGGTTGCCCACAGTCCGCTCGGACTCCAGCATCACGAAAGTGCGCAGTCCTGGCCAGCGTTCTGGCTGTGGCAGGCACTGGAGTTGGTCGAAAACATGGCTGCGACGAACCTCCAGCCGGCCATGGTCCTTCTCGACATGCTCGAAGTGCGCATGGGGTACCCGGGCAGGATCGCCGTCCAAAAAGGTGTCAGCGAAGTCATCGATCGCTTCGGCCAGCTTCGGCTGGTTTCCCTTGATGGCCAGCAGATAGTGCGCCCCGCGATCGAGAATGGCCTGTGCAATGTCCGGCTGGGTACCCATGGCATCGATCGTCACGGTGCAGCCCTCAAGCGCCAGTGTGGCCAGCAGCTCAGGAATGGCGGTCTTCTCGTTGGACTTCTGGGAGGTCGCCCTCTGCCCGAGAATCAGCCCTGAATCAGCCGCAAAAGCGCTGACCAGGTGCAACGGGGCCGTGTTTTTCTTGCCGGAGCGGCGACTGGTCTTGCCGTCTAGGGCAACCACTTGCGGAGAAAGGGCCGGTAGGATCGCCGCAACCCAACAGCGGAAGGCCTGCTCGAACTCCTCTGGATCGATCAGGCTGAATAGCCGTCCAAAGGTGTCGTGTGAGGGAATGCCGTGGGGTAGTTTCAGAATACGGCGGAACCAGTCCAGCCGCTGCTCAGCCCAGAGTTCGATTTCGATGAAGGTGTCAGCGCCGGCAAGCACGCCGCAGATAGCCACGACCAGTGTTTCGACCAGGTCGTGACGAATCTTGCCCTGCTGACGGGGATCATTGATGGCGACCAGAACATCGGAGATTGGTATGTGATGCGACATTGCAGGGCATCCTGAGTAGAGAGGCGCTCAGGATGCCCGCTGGGAAAGGACTCATTCAAATCGGCAGGCGTTCATGCGATTGCCCTGCAACGCCTGTTTAGATGCTGGTAGATGCGAATTTTTTGGCGTACAGTCAAAATTTTCTGATGGTTGCTTAGTGTGTTGGCGCTGATGGAAAATTGACCCACCCTGCCGATTGAAATTTGACCCAGGGCGGATTGCTGATTTTGTTACCAGCAACTGTGGATAAGTCTACCAGCGCAGCTGCTGTTGCCCCCACTCCTTCGCTAGCCCAGTTCAGTTGTTTAAGACCTGCCACACGCAGCCATGTAGCAGGCCGTCGTCGCCATGAAATCAGAACGGCTCATCGTCCTCCGGTTCCTGGCCGCCCTTACGCTTTCGCTCCCGTGATTTGATCTTGGCCTGGGCCGCCAAGCTACTGTGTTGCAGGCGATAGGACTCGTTACCGGTTTCGACGATGTGGCAGTGGTGGGTCAGCCGATCCAGCAGGGCGGTGGTCATCTTGGCGTCGCCGAACACGCTCGACCATTCGGCGAAGCTCAGGTTGGTGGTGATCACCACGCTGGTGTGTTCGTACAGCTTGGATAGCAGGTGAAACAGCAACGCACCGCCGGCCTGGCTGAAGGGCAGATAACCCAGTTCGTCGAGGATGACCAGATCCATGCGCAGCAGAGCTTGGGCGATCCGCCCGGCTTTGCCGTCGTGCTTTTCGCGCTCCAGCAGATTGACCAGATCGACCGTGGAGTAGAAGCGCACGCGCTTGCCGTGCCGGGTGATGCCGGACACGGCCAGCGCAGTGGCCAGGTGGGTTTTACCGGTGCCAGGCCCACCGATCAGCACCACGTTCTGCGCGGTGTCGGTAAAGGCCAGACTGGCCAGTTCGCTGATCAAACGAGCGTCTGCGCTGGAGGCGCTGAAGTCGAAGCCGGCCAGATCGCGGTGCATCGGCAGCTTGGCCATGTTCATCTGGTGGCTCACCGAGCGCATGGCGCGATCTGTGTGCTCTTGTTCCAGCAGGTGTTCGAGCAGCCACTTGGACGAGGCTGTGTTCGACTCACCCTGTGCAGTTAACTCCGCCAAGGCCGTGGCCATGCCGTGCAGGCGCAGCTCCTTGAGTTCCGCCATCAAATCACGCAT
>NZ_CP079827.1:5365000-6290791 GCF_024971855.1 Pseudomonas sp. HD6515 | reverse complement strand
GGATATCCCCTGAGTTTGAAAGCCGGATGAGGCAAAAACAAACCGCCATTGTACCGGTCGAGCGTTCAGTTATCCACATGTGGACACGTTAGGAACCACGACAAAACAGCCATTTATCGACCAAAACGGCTTTTCGCCTCTGTGAATAAGCCCTGTGGATAAACGCCCATGAGGGCTATGCACAACCCCAGCCCTTAGCCTGTTGATAACTCCACTGTGGATAACAGGTGTTTTCATCCACAGCTTTCGCTCACGATGGGAACAAGCGCAGCACGGGTTCAGAACAAAGTTGTAAAACTCTGTACACCCCGTAATTCATGGGCTAGCGCAGGTTATCCACAGAAGGTTATCCACTTAAGAGTTATAAGTTCTTCAAAAAAGCTTTCTATATGTCTCTTCTTTTTTTTCATGTTGTCCCCGATCCGTGTGTCCGATCAAGCACCCCTTGGGCACTGATCAACAGGCACCGTCCATCACATGCTCTATATGGAAAGACTGGTTGGAAATTGACCTATGGGCTTGCTTTCTCTAGAATCGCCGGTCTCTTAAAAAGGGGGCCATCCCGGCCCGTCGTCGACAAACCAGGTAACACGCCATGAAACGTACTTTCCAACCAAGCACCATCAAGCGCGCCCGCACCCACGGTTTCCGTGCCCGTATGGCTACCAAGAACGGCCGTGCTGTTCTGTCGCGTCGTCGTGCCAAAGGCCGTAAGCGTCTGGCCATTTGATTTTTCGGCACAGGTGGTGAGTCAGGACTTCAGTCGGGAAAAGCGACTGCTTACACCCCGGCATTTCAAAGCGGTCTTCGACTCCCCAACCGGCAAGGTTCCAGGGAAAAACCTGCTGATCCTTGCTCGCGAGAACGGCCTCGATCACCCACGCCTTGGCTTGGTAATCGGCAAGAAGAGTGTCAAGCTCGCCGTTCAACGCAACCGCCTCAAGCGCTTGATGCGCGATTCCTTTCGTCTGAACCAGCAATTGCTTGCCGGCCTGGACATCGTGATCGTCGCGCGCAAGGGATTGGGTGAGATAGAAAACCCGGAATTGCACCAACACTTTGGCAAGCTCTGGAAACGCCTGGCGCGCAGCCGGCCGACACCAGCAGTCACCGCCAATTCCGCAGGGGTAGACAGCCAAGATGCGTAAACTGGCACTCGTTCCGATCCAGTTTTACCGTTACGCCATTAGTCCTCTGATGGCCAATCACTGTCGGTTTTTCCCCAGTTGCTCCTGTTACGCGTATGAAGCCATCGAAAACCATGGCATCTGGCGTGGTGGGTGGCTGGCCGTTCGTCGCCTGGGGCGTTGTCATCCGTGGAATGACGGCGGTTTCGACCCCGTTCCACCCGCTCCTTCCTCCCGAACTTCTTCGATAGCCGAGTAATCATGGATATTAAACGCACGATCCTGATCGCCGCGCTGGCAGTCGTGTCCTACGTCATGGTCCTGAAGTGGAACGATGACTACGGCCAGGCTGCCCTGCCGACTCAGAATACTGCTGCCAGCACTGTTGCTCCGGGCTTGCCCGATGGCGTGCCGGCCGGTAACAACGGTGCCAGCGCCGATGTACCGAGCGCCAACGCCGAATCGAGCCCTGCCGAACTGGCACCGGTCGCACTCAGCAAGGACCTGATCCGAGTCAAGACCGACGTTCTGGAACTGGCTATCGATCCGGTCGGTGGTGACATCGTCCAGCTGAACCTGCCGAAGTACCCACGCCGTCAAGACCACCCGAACATTCCATTCCAGTTGTTCGACAACGGTGGTGAGCGTGTTTACCTGGCACAAAGTGGTCTGACCGGCACCGATGGCCCGGATGCCCGCGCCAGCGGCCGTCCCCTGTATGCCGCCGAGCAGAAGAGCTACCAGCTGGCCGACGGCCAGGAACAACTGGTGGTAGACCTGAAGTTCAGTGACAACGGTGTGAACTACATCAAGCGTTTCAGCTTCAAGCGCGGTGAGTACGACCTGAATGTCAGCTACCTGATCGACAACCAGAGCGGCCAGGCCTGGAGCGGCAACATGTTTGCCCAGCTCAAGCGTGATGCCAGCGGCGATCCGTCCTCCAGTACTGCCACCGGCACCGCTACCTACCTGGGCGCTGCCCTGTGGACAGCATCTGAGCCTTACAAAAAGGTCTCGATGAAGGACATCGACAAAGGTAGTTTGAAAGAAAATGTGTCCGGCGGTTGGGTTGCCTGGCTGCAGCACTACTTCGTGACCGCCTGGATTCCGGCCAAGTCGGACAACAACGTTGTCCAGACCCGCAAGGATAGCCAGGGCAACTACATCATCGGCTACACCGGCCCGGTTATCAGCGTACCGGCTGGCGGCAAGGTCGAAACCAGTGCCCTGCTGTACGCCGGCCCGAAGATCCAGTCCAAGCTGAAAGAGTTGTCCCCAGGCCTGGAATTGACCGTCGACTACGGCTTCCTGTGGTTTATCGCCCAACCGATCTTCTGGCTGCTGCAACATATCCACAGCCTGCTGGGTAACTGGGGCTGGTCGATCATCGTGCTGACCATGTTGATCAAAGGCCTGTTCTTCCCACTGTCGGCTGCCAGCTACCGCTCCATGGCGCGTATGCGTGCCGTTGCACCTAAGCTCGCCGCACTCAAGGAACGCTTCGGTGACGATCGCCAGAAGATGTCCCAGGCGATGATGGAGCTTTACAAGAAAGAGAAGATCAACCCACTGGGCGGCTGCCTGCCGATCCTGGTGCAGATGCCGGTATTCCTGGCCCTGTACTGGGTATTGCTGGAAAGCGTGGAAATGCGCCAGGCCCCATGGATACTGTGGATTACCGACCTGTCGATCAAGGATCCGTTCTTCATCCTGCCGATCATCATGGGCGCCACCATGTTCATCCAGCAGCGCCTGAACCCGACACCGCCGGATCCGATGCAGGCCAAGGTGATGAAAATGATGCCAATCATCTTCACCTTCTTCTTCCTGTGGTTCCCTGCCGGTCTGGTGCTGTACTGGGTTGTGAACAACTGCCTGTCGATTTCGCAGCAGTGGTACATCACTCGCCGTATCGAAGCAGCTACCAAAAAAGCTGCTGCTTGACGGGCTAATACGCTAGCCTGTGAATAAAAAACGCCCCCTAGTGGGGCGTTTTTGCTATCTGTCGTTTTTGTCGTAGAGGCTTTCGAGCATGAACACTGTGCGTGAAACCATCGCCGCCATCGCCACGGCCCAAGGCCGGGGCGGTGTGGGAATTGTCAGGTTGTCCGGCCCTCTGGCTGCCAAGGCCGGCCTGTTGATCACTGGCCGCACCCTGACCCCGCGGCATGCCCATTACGGTCCGTTCCGCGACGATGAAGGGCTGGTGCTGGACGAAGGGATTGCTCTGTTCTTTCCCGGGCCTAATTCGTTCACTGGTGAGGACGTGCTTGAACTGCAGGGACACGGCGGCCCGGTGGTTTTGGACATGCTGCTGCAGCGCTGTGTACAAGTCGGCTGTCGTCTGGCTCGCCCGGGCGAGTTCAGCGAGCGCGCCTTCCTCAACGACAAGCTCGACCTGGCGCAGGCCGAAGCCATCGCCGACCTGATCGAGGCCAGTTCCAGCCAGGCAGCGCGCAACGCCCTGCGCTCGCTGCAAGGGGAATTCTCCAAGCGTGTGCACAGCCTCACCGAGGCGTTGATTGCCTTGCGTATTTACGTCGAGGCGGCGATCGACTTTCCTGAGGAAGAGATCGACTTCCTCGCCGATGGCCATGTGCTGTCGATGCTTGATGCCGTGCGCAGCGAGTTATCCACTGTGCAGCGCGAGGCCGGGCAGGGCGCCTTGCTGCGTGACGGCATGACGGTAGTCATTGCTGGCCGACCGAATGCCGGTAAATCGAGCTTGCTGAACCAGCTGGCCGGGCGGGAAGCAGCCATCGTCACTGACATCGCCGGCACCACGCGGGATATCCTGCGCGAACATATCCACATCGACGGCATGCCGCTGCACGTTGTCGATACTGCCGGCTTGCGCGATACCGATGACCATGTGGAAAAGATCGGTGTGGAACGCGCCCTGAAGGCCATTGGCGAGGCAGACCGTGTGCTGCTGGTGGTCGACTCCACTGCGCCCGAGGCCAGCGATCCGTTCGCTTTGTGGCCGGAGTTTCTCGCTCAGCGGCCGGACCCGGCCAAGGTCACGTTGATTCGCAACAAGGCCGACCTGAGTGGTGAGCGGGTAGCGCTGGAACAGTGCGATGACGGCCATGTGACCATTACCCTGAGCGCCAAGGGCGACGACACAGGGCTGCAACTGCTCCGCGACCATCTGAAGGGTTGTATGGGTTACGAGCAGACTGCAGAGAGTGGCTTCAGCGCCCGCCGGCGCCATCTGGATGCTTTGCGCCAGGCCAGCGAGCACCTGGAGCACGGCCGTGCCCAATTGACCTTGGCGGGCGCGGGAGAGCTTCTGGCTGAGGACTTACGCCAGGCACAGCATGCGCTGGGGGAGATCACAGGAGCATTCAGCTCGGATGACCTGCTTGGGCGGATTTTCTCCAGCTTCTGCATCGGCAAGTAATCCACAGCCAGGCAAGGCCAAGCGCCGCTCCTTAGGGAGCGGCTTTTTTTTGCCTGAAATTCGTTGCAGAAGATGAATGCAGGCCGATGACCCAAACACCTGTGGGGGCGGGCGGGGCCGCGAAGAAGCCCTTACAAGCTCCAGATCCCTGTGGATGTACCGACCCTTTCGCGGGCTCGACCGCTCCAACCTGACCATGTCTGGCCGCCAGCGCGATGAATTTTCCATGCTCGGCTTGAAAACTGTGCTCAGGAGCCCTGTGGAAAAGTCGCCTTCAGCTCAGTTGATAAGCGGGCTTTTTTTCTGAGGGAAAACCCGCCTGTGGGTAAACAGCCATTTAATCCACAGGCTAAAAGACGTTATCCATAGGCCTCATGGCACTCCAGACACAGGGTTTAATTTCTCTCTACATAGCGCCATTATTGGGATACAGGACTTTATCCACAGATATCGCTGTGCATAAGAATAAACATAAAAACAAAGCTTTTTAAATTTCTTCTCTTTGATTTCTGTTGTTTGCCACTCATCCACAGACTGGTCAAAATTTGCTCAGACGGTTTCTTTAGTGGGGGTGAAGTCCCTATACTTGTCCGCTTACCTTCTCTATTCGCAAAAACAGGCACGAGGTGCGTGGTGGATTTCCCTTCCCGTTTTGACGTGATCGTCATCGGCGGCGGCCATGCCGGTACCGAGGCTGCGCTTGCGTCTGCACGCATGGGTGTGAAAACCCTGCTGCTGACCCATAACGTGGAAACCCTCGGTCACATGAGCTGCAACCCCGCCATCGGCGGTATTGGCAAAAGCCATCTGGTCAAAGAGATCGATGCGCTCGGCGGCGCCATGGCGCTGGCCACCGACAAGAGCGGCATCCAGTTCCGCGTTCTGAACAACCGCAAGGGCCCGGCCGTACGTGCCACCCGTGCGCAAGCCGACCGCGCCATCTACAAGGCAGTGGTACGTGAAATCCTGGAAAACCAGCCAAACCTGTGGATATTCCAGCAGTCCTGCGACGACCTGATTGTCGAGCAGGACCAGGTCAAAGGCGTGGTGACCCAGATGGGCCTGCGTTTCTTTGCCGAATCGGTGGTGCTGACTACCGGTACCTTCCTCGGCGGCCTTATCCACATTGGTCTGCAAAACCATTCCGGTGGTCGCGCCGGTGATCCACCTTCGATTGCCCTGGCCCACCGCATGCGTGAACTGCCGCTGCGCGTCGGCCGCCTGAAAACCGGTACCCCGCCACGCATTGACGGCCGCTCGGTGGACTTCTCGGTAATGACCGAACAGCCAGGCGATACGCCGATCCCGGTGATGTCGTTCATGGGCAATGCCGAAATGCACCCGCGTCAGGTGAGTTGCTGGATTACCCACACCAATGCGCGCACCCACGAGATCATTGCGTCGAACCTCGACCGTTCACCGATGTACTCGGGTGTGATCGAAGGTGTCGGTCCGCGCTACTGTCCGTCGATCGAAGACAAGATCCACCGCTTCGCCGACAAGGAAAGCCACCAGGTGTTCATTGAGCCGGAAGGCTTGAACACCCATGAGTTGTATCCCAACGGTATTTCCACTTCGCTGCCGTTCGACGTGCAGCTGGAGCTGGTCCGTTCGATCCGCGGCATGGAAAACGCCCACATCGTGCGCCCGGGCTATGCCATCGAGTACGACTACTTCGATCCCCGTGACCTCAAGTACAGCCTCGAGACCAAAGTCATCGGCGGCCTGTTCTTCGCCGGGCAGATCAACGGCACCACCGGGTACGAAGAAGCCGGCGCCCAGGGCCTGCTGGCCGGGACTAACGCCGCACTTCGGGCGCAGGGCCGTGACAGCTGGTGCCCGCGCCGCGACGAGGCATACATCGGCGTACTGGTGGACGACCTGATTACCTTGGGTACTCAGGAGCCGTACCGCATGTTTACCTCGCGTGCCGAGTACCGGCTGATACTGCGCGAAGACAACGCCGACCTGCGCCTGACCGAAAAGGGCCGTGAACTGGGCCTGATCGATGACCAGCGCTGGGCCGCGTTCTGCGCCAAGCGCGACGGTATCGAGCGTGAGGAACAGCGCCTGAAATCGACCTGGGTTCGGCCGAATACCGAGCAAGGCCAGGCCGTTGTGGATAAATTCGGCACTCCGCTGAGCCACGAGTACAGCTTGCTCAACCTGCTGGCGCGTCCCGAAATCGACTACGCCGGCCTGATCGAAGCGACTGGCGGTGAAGCAATCGATCCACAGGTTGCCGAGCAGGTCGAGATCCGCACCAAGTACGCCGGCTACATCGACCGTCAGCAGGATGAAATTGCCCGACTGCGCGCCAGCGAAGACACACGCCTGCCTGTGGATATCGACTACACGACGATTTCCGGCCTGTCCAAGGAGATACAGGGCAAGCTGAGCCAGACCCGTCCGGAGACGCTGGGCCAGGCTTCGCGTATCCCGGGTGTGACCCCGGCGGCGATTTCCCTGTTGCTGATTCACTTGAAAAAACGCGGCGCTGGCCGCGAATTGGAGCAAAGCGCTTGAGTTCCCTGGTCACCCCTCAACACGCTGAAGAGTTATCCACAGGTGCACGCCAGCTTGGCGTCGAGCTGACTGCCGAGCAGCACGAGAAGCTGCTTGGCTACCTGGCTCTGTTGATCAAATGGAACAAAGCCTACAACCTGACTGCTGTGCGCGATCCGGACGAGATGGTTTCGCGTCACCTGCTCGACAGCCTTAGCGTCATGTCTTTTATCCACAACGATCGTGATAACTGGCTGGATGTTGGCAGCGGCGGTGGCATGCCCGGCATCCCGCTGGCTATCCTGCATCCACACAAGCGCGTCACCGTGCTGGACGCCAATGGCAAGAAGACCCGTTTCCTGACTCAGGTGAAAATGGAACTCAAGCTGGACAACCTCACGGTTATCCACAGCCGGGTCGAGGCCTTCCAGCCGGCACAACCGTTCGACGGAATCATCTCCCGCGCCTTCAGCAGCATGGAGAACTTCACCAACTGGACCCGCCACTTGGGCGACACCGGGACGCAATGGCTTGCAATGAAGGGGCTGCATCCTGCCGATGAACTGGTAGCATTGCCCGCAGACTTCACAGTGGAAAGCGAACAGGCCCTGACCGTTCCGGGTTGCCAGGGCCAGCGCCATCTGCTGATACTGCGCCGCAAGGCATGACTGGGAACACTCGCAACAATGGCTAAGGTATTCGCAATCGCGAACCAGAAAGGTGGTGTGGGCAAGACAACCACCTGTATCAATCTCGCCGCCTCGCTGGCTGCGACCAAGCGTCGTGTCCTGCTGATCGACCTCGATCCGCAGGGCAACGCCACCATGGGCAGCGGTGTGGACAAGCACGAGCTCGAGCATTCGGTCTACGACCTGCTGATCGGGGAGTGCGACTTGGCCCAGGCTATGCACTACTCCGAGCACGGAGGCTTCCAGTTGCTGCCGGCCAACCGTGACCTGACCGCCGCTGAGGTGGTGCTGCTGGAAATGCAGGTCAAGGAAAGCCGTCTGCGCAACGCCCTGGCGCCTATTCGCGATAACTACGACTACATCCTCATCGACTGCCCGCCGTCGCTGTCGATGCTCACGCTGAATGCTCTGGTCGCTTCCGATGGCGTGATTATCCCCATGCAGTGTGAGTACTACGCACTGGAAGGTCTCAGCGACCTTGTGGATAACATCAAGCGTATCGCCGCCCGGTTGAACCCGGAGTTGAAGATCGAGGGCCTGCTGCGGACCATGTACGATCCGCGTCTGAGCCTGAACAACGATGTTTCGGCACAGTTGAAGGAGCACTTTGGCCCTCAGCTGTACGACACGGTCATTCCGCGCAACATTCGCTTGGCCGAGGCCCCCAGCTTCGGCATGCCAGCCCTTGCTTACGACAAGCAATCGCGGGGCGCGCTGGCGTACCTGGCCCTGGCTGGGGAACTGGTACGCCGTCAACGCCGTCCATCACGCACTGCACAAACAACTTAAGGAATCCGTATGGCCGTCAAGAAACGGGGTCTCGGACGTGGGTTGGATGCACTGCTCAGTGGTCCTTCCGTCAGCGCGCTCGAAGAGCAGGCTGTGAAGATCGACCAGAAAGAACTGCAACACCTGCCGGTCGAGCTGGTCCAGCGCGGCAAGTATCAGCCTCGCCGGGACATGGACCCGGAGGCGCTGGAAGAGCTTGCGCACTCGATTCGCAACCATGGTGTGATGCAACCGATCGTGGTACGCCCGATTGGCGACAACCGATACGAGATCATCGCCGGTGAGCGCCGTTGGCGCGCTACCCAGCAGGCCGGCCTGGACACGATCCCGGCCATGGTCCGCGAAGTGCCCGACGAAGCCGCCATCGCCATGGCATTGATCGAGAACATCCAGCGCGAAGACCTCAACCCACTGGAAGAGGCCATGGCCCTGCAGCGCCTGCAACAGGAATTCGAGCTCACCCAGCAGCAGGTGGCTGACGCTGTGGGCAAGTCGCGGGTGACTGTGGCCAACCTGCTGCGCCTCATTACCTTGCCTGATGCGATCAAGACCATGCTCGCCCACGGTGATCTGGAGATGGGGCACGCCCGTGCATTGCTCGGCCTGGATGAAAATCGTCAGGAGGAGGGGGCGCGTCATGTTGTCGCACGTGGCCTCACCGTGCGCCAAACCGAGGCACTGGTCCGTCAGTGGCTCAGCGACAAGCCTGATCCGGTCGAACCGAGCAAACCTGATCCGGATATCGCACGCCTTGAACAGCGGCTCGCAGAGCGCCTGGGCTCGGCCGTGCAGATCCGTCATGGCAACAAGGGCAAAGGCCAGTTGGTTATTCGCTACAACTCGCTTGATGAGTTGCAAGGCGTGCTCGCTCACATCCGCTGAAACAATTCCTGTTGTAGCGCGAAGTCGGAAATCACTACCGAAGAGTTGAATAGGGGTTAATCCACCCCTATACTCTGCGCGCATTTTGTCGGCACAAATTATGCCAAGTCATAGCTGACTTGTTGGTCGACTTCCGAGGAGCAGTTGTGATGGAAATACGCACGCCAAACCGCCTGCCTTTCCATCGCTGGGCGGTTTTTCCGGTACTGCTGGCTCAATTTGTCGTACTGCTGCTGGCAACCTTGGTGGTGTGGCAGTGGAAAGGGTCGGTCAGTGGATATTCAGGCCTTTGCGGAGGTTTGATTGCCTGGCTGCCCAATGTGTATTTCGCCTGGAAGGCTTTTCGCTTCAGCGGGGCTCGGGCGGCACAAGCTATCGTCAAGTCGTTTTACGCTGGCGAGGCAGGCAAGATGATTTTGACGGCAGTGCTTTTTGCACTGACCTTTGCAGGAGTGAAGCCACTGGCGCCGCTAGCAGTATTCGGCGTCTTCGTGTTGACCCTTTTGGTCAGCTGGTTCGCGCCCCTGCTGATGAATAAAAGACTTTCGAGACCTTAGGGCGTTTGAGGCAACCATGGCAGCAGAAACCGCTTCGGGCTATATCCAGCACCACTTGCAGAACCTGACCTACGGTCAACTACCAGACGGCAGCTGGGGCTTCGCCCATTCGGCTGCAGAAGCCAAGGCAATGGGCTTCTGGGCGTTCCACCTGGACACCCTGGGTTGGTCCGTCGCGCTGGGTCTGATCTTCCTGTTGATCTTCCGCATGGCGGCCAAGAAGGCGACTTCCGGCCAACCTGGCGGTCTGCAGAACTTCGTTGAGGTGATGGTCGACTTCGTCAACGGCAGCGTGAAGGACTCCTTCCACGGCCGTAGCCCGGTAATCGCACCACTGGCGCTGACCATTTTCGTCTGGGTATTCCTGATGAACGCCGTCGACCTGGTACCGGTCGACTGGATTCCTCAGCTGGCCATCCTGATTTCCGGTGACCCGCACATTCCGTTCCGCGCCGTGTCGACCACCGACCCGAACGCGACCCTGGCCATGGCCTTCTGCGTCTTCGCCCTGATCATCTTCTACAGCATCAAGGTCAAGGGACTGGGCGGCTTCATCGGTGAGCTGACCCTGCACCCGTTTGGCAGCAAGAATATCTTCGTGCAGATCCTGCTGATTCCGGTCAACTTCCTGCTGGAATTCGTCACCCTGATCGCCAAACCGATCTCGCTGGCACTGCGTCTGTTCGGCAACATGTATGCTGGCGAGCTGGTGTTCATCCTGATCGCTGTAATGTTCGGCTCCGGCCTGCTGTGGCTCAGCGGCCTGGGTGTGGTGCTGCAATGGGCGTGGGCTGTGTTCCACATCCTGATCATCACCCTGCAAGCTTTCATCTTCATGATGCTGACCATCGTCTACCTGTCGATGGCTCACGAAGATAACCATTAAGACCGCCTGGCGTGTCTGATAGCCTTCCCTGCCGGTACGGGGGGAGGGCTTAAAAAGTCCGCAAGGGCATGCTGTACCAAACGATTTGTTTTACCGCTTCAAACTAAAAACCTAACCAATACGACGTAAAAGTCGGGAGGAAAGATGGAAACTGTAGTTGGTCTGACCGCTATCGCTGTTGCTCTGCTGATCGGCCTGGGTGCTCTGGGTACCGCCATTGGTTTCGGCCTGCTGGGTGGCAAATTCCTGGAAGGCGCTGCTCGTCAGCCAGAAATGGTTCCGATGCTGCAGGTCAAAATGTTCATCGTTGCCGGTCTGCTCGACGCCGTAACCATGATCGGTGTTGGTATCGCTCTGTTCTTCACCTTCGCGAATCCGTTCGTTGGTCAGATCGCCGGCTAATCACTCGTCACCACGAGTTGATGGCTGTATGAATTAAGACCGAGCGAGGTGTTGGCGTGAACATTAATGCAACCCTGATTGGCCAATCCGTTGCTTTCCTGATTTTTGTACTCTTCTGCATGAAGTATGTATGGCCTCCGGTCATCACTGCTCTGCAAGAGCGCCAAAAGAAGATTGCCGACGGCTTGGACGCTGCCAACCGCGCAGCTCGCGACCTGGAGCTGGCCCAAGAGAAAGCGGGTCAGCAACTGCGTGAAGCTAAAGCACAAGCAGCCGAAATCATCGAGCAAAGCAAGAAACGCGCTGCTCAGCTTGTCGAGGAAGCCCGTGAACAGGCCCGCGTCGAAGCTGACCGTGTGAAGGCTCAGGCTCTGGCCGAGATCGAACAGGAACTGAACAGCGCTAAAGACGCCCTGCGTGCCCAAGTGGGTGCTCTGGCCGTTGGTGGTGCTGAAAAGATCCTTGGCGCCACAATCGATCAAAACGCGCATGCGGAGCTGGTTAACAAACTGGCCGCTGAAATTTAAGCGAGGGCGATCATGGCAGAACTGACCACGTTGGCCCGACCTTACGCTAAGGCTGCCTTTGAGCATGCCCAGGCCCATCAGCAACTGGCCAATTGGTCAGCCATGCTCGGCCTGGCTGCTGCGGTGTCGCAAGACGACACCATGCAGCGCCTGCTCAAGGCCCCGCGACTGACGAGCGCAGAAAAGGCCGCCACGTTCATTGACGTGTGCGGTGACAAGTTCAATGCACAGGCACAGAATTTCATTCATGTTGCCGCGGAAAACGACCGTCTCCTGCTTCTGCCGGAGATTGCCGCCCTGTTCGACCTGTACAAGGCCGAGCAAGAGAAATCCGTGGACGTGGAAGTCACCAGTGCCTTCGCGTTGAACCAAGAACAGCAAGACAAACTCGCCAAGGTTCTCAGTGCACGGTTAGGCCAGGAAGTGCGCCTGCACGCGTCGGAGGATGCCAGCCTGATTGGCGGCGTCGTCATCCGCGCCGGTGACCTGGTAATCGATGGCTCTGTTCGCGGCAAAATCGCGAAACTGGCCGAAGCATTGAAATCTTGAGTTTGAAGGGGCAGCAGAGCAATGCAGCAACTCAATCCTTCCGAAATTAGTGAAATCATCAAGGGCCGCATCGATAACCTCGATGTGAGCTCCCAAGCCCGTAACGAAGGTACCGTCGTTTCGGTATCCGACGGTATCGTGCGGATCCACGGTCTGGCCGACGTTATGTACGGCGAAATGATCGAGTTCCCTGGCGGCGTCTACGGCATGGCCCTGAACCTGGAGCAAGACTCCGTAGGTGCAGTGATCCTGGGTGCATACGACACCCTCGCCGAAGGCATGAGCGCCAAGTGCACCGGCCGCATCCTGGAAGTTCCGGTTGGTAAGGAACTGCTGGGTCGCGTCGTCGACGCACTGGGCAACCCGATCGACGGCAAAGGTCCTCTGGGCAACACCCAGACCGACGCAGTCGAGAAAGTGGCTCCAGGCGTGATCTGGCGTAAGTCGGTAGACCAGCCTGTACAGACTGGTTACAAATCCGTCGACGCCATGATCCCTGTCGGCCGTGGCCAGCGTGAGCTGATCATTGGCGACCGTCAGATCGGCAAGACCGCCATGGCCATCGACGCCATCATCAACCAGAAAGACTCCGGTATTTTCTGCGTTTATGTTGCTGTCGGCCAGAAGCGTTCCACTGTTGCCAACATCGTTCGCAAGCTGGAAGAAAACGGCGCCCTGGCCAACACCATCGTGGTTGTTGCCAGTGCTTCGGAATCCGCCGCACTGCAATTCCTGGCGCCATACGCCGGTTGCACCATGGGCGAGTTCTTCCGCGACCGCGGTGAAGACGCACTGATCGTTTACGATGACCTGTCCAAGCAGGCCGTTGCCTACCGTCAGATCTCCCTGCTGCTGCGCCGTCCACCAGGACGCGAAGCATACCCAGGCGACGTGTTCTATCTCCACTCCCGTCTGCTGGAGCGTGCATCGCGCGTTTCGGAAGAGTACGTCGAGAAGTTCACCAACGGTGCTGTCACTGGCAAAACCGGTTCCCTGACCGCTCTGCCGATCATCGAAACCCAGGCTGGCGACGTTTCTGCGTTCGTTCCGACCAACGTGATTTCCATCACTGACGGTCAGATCTTCCTGGAATCGGCCATGTTCAACTCGGGCATCCGCCCTGCAGTGAACGCCGGTGTTTCGGTATCCCGCGTAGGTGGTGCCGCTCAGACCAAGATCATCAAGAAGCTGTCCGGTGGTATTCGTACCGCTCTGGCTCAGTACCGTGAACTGGCTGCATTCGCCCAGTTCGCGTCCGATCTGGACGAAGCGACCCGCAAGCAGCTGGAGCATGGTCAGCGCGTTACCGAGCTGATGAAGCAGAAGCAGTACGCGCCGATGTCCATCGCGGACATGGCTCTGTCGCTGTACGCCGCTGAGCGTGGCTTCCTGATCGACGTAGAAGTCTCCAAGATCGGCAGCTTCGAGCAAGCTCTGATCGCCTTCTTCAACCGTGATCACGCTGAACTGATGGCGAAGATCAACGTGAAGGGTGACTTCAACGACGAAATCGACGCAGGCCTGAAAGCCGGTATCGAGAAGTTCAAGGCCACCCAGACCTGGTAAGCCGCAGCGGGGGCTCAGGCCCCCGCTTGCTAACCTGATAGGTGATACATGGCAGGCGCAAAAGAGATTCGCAGTAAGATTGCGAGCATCAAAAGCACGCAAAAAATTACCAGCGCCATGGAGAAAGTGGCGGTCAGCAAGATGCGCAAGGCACAAATGCGCATGGCTGCTAGCCGTCCTTACGCGGAACGTATCCGCCAGGTGATCGGTCATCTGGCCAACGCCAACCCGGAATACCGCCACCCGTTCATGATCGAGCGCCCTGTAAAGCGCGCTGGTTATATCGTGGTGAGCAGTGACCGTGGTCTGTGCGGTGGCTTGAACACCAACCTGTTCAAGGCCCTGGTCAAGGACATGAGCGCAAACCGCGAACAGGGCGTGGAAATCGACCTGTGCGTGATCGGCAGCAAGGGTGCGACTTTCTTCCGCATCTTTGGCGGCAACGTCGTAGCAGCGATCAGCCACTTGGGCGAAGAGCCATCGATCAACGATCTGATCGGCTCCGTCAAAGTGATGCTGGACGCCTACCTGGACGGCCGTATCGATCGCCTCTCGGTGGTTTCGAACAAGTTCATCAATACCATGACCCAGAAGCCGACGGTCGAGCAATTGGTACCGTTGGTGGCAACCCCGGATCAGGATCTCAAGCATCACTGGGACTACCTGTACGAACCCGACGCAAAAGAGCTGCTGGACGGCTTGATGGTGCGCTACGTGGAGTCGCAGGTATACCAGGCGGTGGTCGAGAACAACGCTGCTGAACAAGCGGCCCGGATGATCGCCATGAAGAACGCCACAGACAACGCCGGTGATTTGATCAAAGAGCTTCAGTTGATCTACAACAAGGCGCGTCAGGCTGCGATCACCCAGGAGATCTCGGAAATCGTCGGCGGCGCTGCCGCGGTTTAACGGTTCACATATTCAGAGGATCCAGCTATGAGTAGCGGACGTATCGTTCAAATCATCGGCGCCGTCATCGACGTGGAATTCCCACGTGACGTCGTGCCGAGTGTATACAACGCGCTTAAAGTACAAGGCGCGGAAACCACCCTGGAAGTTCAGCAGCAGCTGGGCGACGGCGTGGTTCGTACCATTGCGATGGGCTCGACCGAAGGCCTGAAGCGCGGTCTGGATGTCGTCGACACCGGCGCTGCCATTTCCGTTCCAGTTGGTAAGGCCACCCTGGGCCGTATCATGGACGTACTGGGCAACCCGATCGACGAAGCCGGCCCGATCGGCGAAGAAGAGCGTCGCGGTATCCACCAGCCAGCGCCTTCGTTCGCTGACCAGGCAGGCGGCAACGACCTGCTGGAAACCGGCATCAAGGTTATCGACCTGGTTTGCCCGTTCGCCAAGGGTGGTAAGGTTGGTCTGTTCGGTGGTGCCGGTGTCGGCAAGACCGTAAACATGATGGAACTGATCCGTAACATCGCCATGGAACACAGCGGTTACTCCGTGTTCGCTGGTGTGGGTGAGCGTACTCGTGAGGGTAACGACTTCTACCACGAGATGAAGGACTCCAACGTTCTCGACAAAGTAGCGCTGGTCTACGGTCAGATGAACGAGCCACCAGGAAACCGTCTGCGTGTAGCGCTGACCGGCCTGACCATGGCCGAGAAGTTCCGTGACGAAGGTAACGACGTTCTGCTGTTCGTCGACAACATCTATCGTTACACCCTGGCCGGTACTGAAGTATCCGCACTGCTGGGCCGTATGCCTTCGGCAGTAGGTTACCAGCCGACCCTGGCTGAAGAGATGGGCGTTCTGCAAGAGCGCATCACCTCCACCAAGGAAGGTTCGATCACCTCCGTACAGGCCGTATATGTACCTGCGGACGACTTGACCGACCCGTCGCCAGCGACCACCTTCGCCCACTTGGACGCCACCGTCGTTCTGTCCCGTGATATCGCCTCCCTGGGTATCTACCCAGCGGTCGACCCACTGGACTCGACTTCGCGCCAGCTGGACCCGAACGTGATCGGCAACGAGCACTACGAGACCGCTCGTGGCGTTCAGTATGTTCTGCAGCGCTACAAAGAGCTGAAGGACATCATTGCGATCCTGGGTATGGACGAACTGTCCGAAGCCGACAAGCAACTGGTAGCCCGCGCTCGTAAGATCCAGCGCTTCCTGTCGCAGCCGTTCTTCGTGGCAGAAGTCTTCACCGGTTCGCCAGGTAAGTACGTTTCCCTGAAAGACACCATCGCTGGCTTCAGCGGCATCCTCAAAGGTGACTACGACCACCTGCCAGAACAAGCGTTCTACATGGTCGGCAGCATCGACGAAGCGATCGAGAAAGCCAAGAAACTGTAATTCCTGCGCCCCGCAAGGGGCGCTATCAGGTTGAGGCAAGCAGATGGCTATGACAGTCCATTGCGATATCGTCAGCGCGGAAGGAGAGATCTTCTCCGGCCTGGTCGAGATGGTGGTTGCGCACGGTAACCTGGGTGATCTTGGTATCGCTCCAGGCCATGCGCCGCTGATCACCAATCTCAAGCCTGGTCCGATCACGCTGACCAAGCAGGGTGGCGCACAAGAGGTGTTCTACATCTCTGGTGGTTTCCTCGAGGTTCAGCCGAACATGGTCAAGGTGCTTGCCGATACCGTGCAACGTGCTACAGACCTGGATGAAGCTCAGGCTCAGGAGGCCCTCAAGGCTGCCGAGAACGCCCTGAATCTGAAAGGCGCGGACTTCGACTACAGTGCCGCCGCCGCACGTCTGGCCGAGGCCGCAGCCCAGCTGCGTACCGTCCAGCAAATGCGCAAAGGCAAGTAATCGGCCCCGGCTGATAACTGCTGTTGCGATTGAGTAAAAGGGTAGCCTCGGCTACCCTTTTTCTTTTTCTGTTTTCTCCCCCCGGTCTTTCACTGACCGCCCAGGATTGGTAGCCAGTAATGTCACTCGATATCGTTATTCTCGCCGCCGGCCAAGGCACCCGCATGCGCTCGGCGCTGCCCAAAGTGTTGCACCCGGTAGCTGGCAATTCCATGCTCGGCCATGTTATCCACAGCGCGCGCCAACTTCAGCCGCAAGGTATTCATGTGGTCATTGGCCATGGTGCCGAGCTGGTTCGCGAGCGCTTGGCCGCTGACGACCTGAATTTCGTCATGCAGGATAAACAGCTGGGTACCGGTCATGCTGTTGCCCAGGCACTGCCAGCGCTGACCGCTGATACCGTGCTGGTGTTGTACGGCGACGTGCCGTTGATCGAAGTGGAGACCCTGCAGCGTCTGTTGGCGAAGGCCAACGATCAGCAGCTGGGACTGCTGACAGTCACCCTCGACGATCCGACCGGTTATGGCCGGATCGTGCGTGACGAGCAGGGCAGGGTAACTGCCATCGTTGAGCACAAGGACGCCAACGACGCGCAAAAAGCGATCAAGGAAGGCAACACCGGCATTCTGGCGCTGCCAGCCGCGCGTCTGGCTGACTGGATGGGCCGGCTGTCGAACAACAACGCCCAGGGCGAGTATTACCTGACCGACGTAATTGCCATGGCAGTGGCCGATGGCTTGGTGGTGGCAACTGAACAGCCACACGACGCTATGGAAGTGCAGGGCGCCAACGACCGCCGCCAGCTCTCCGAACTGGAGCGTCACTACCAGTTGCGTGAAGGCCGCCGTCTGATGGCTCAGGGGGTTACCCTGCGTGACCCGGCACGCTTCGATGTTCGGGGTGAAGTCAGCGTTGGTCGTGATGTGCTGATCGACATCAACGTGATTCTCGAAGGCAAGGTGGTCATCGAAGACGATGTGCAGATCGGCCCTAACTGCGTGATCAAGAACACGACCCTGCGCAAAGGCGCGGTGGTCAAGGCCAACAGCCACCTCGAAGGCGCTGTGATGGGCGAAGGCAGCGATGCTGGCCCGTTCGCCCGCCTGCGTCCGGGCAGCGTACTGGACGCCAAGGCCCATGTGGGTAACTTCGTCGAACTGAAAAACGCCCACCTGGGTGAGGGGGCCAAGGCTGGTCACCTGACCTACCTGGGGGATGCCGAAATCGGTGCGCGCACCAATATCGGCGCCGGCACCATCACCTGCAACTACGATGGCGCCAACAAGTTCAAGACCGTGATGGGTGAAGACGTGTTCATCGGTTCGAACAACTCGCTGGTGGCGCCTGTGGAAATCAAGGCCGGCGCGACCACCGCAGCCGGCTCGACCATCACCCAGGCCGTAGAAGCGGGTGACCTGGCTGTAGCCCGTGCGCGCCAGCGCAACATTTCGGGCTGGAAGCGCCCGGAGAAGATCAAGAAGAGCTGAGTTATTCACAGCCGTTTCGATCGAAAGCCGACTTATGTGAATAAGTCGGCTTTTTTATTGGCGCTGCCGCGCCAAAAGGACCGCGTCAAAGCAGAAGCAAACAATCCACAGGTCAGCGACAGCTTGACGAATCGCGCGTCTTAGGTTTTGATTGCAATCACTAACTTTCGAATCGAAACTTAAACGCACATGTCGAAACGAAACACACCACAACGGCGACACAATATTCTGGCTCTGCTCAGCGAGCAGGGTGAGGTAAGTGTGGACGCGTTGGCCAAGCGTTTCGCCACCTCGGAAGTGACCATTCGCAAAGACCTCGCCGCCTTGGAAACCAACGGCTTGTTATTACGCCGCTACGGTGGTGCGGTGCCGGTGCCGCAAGAGTTGCTGGGTGAACCGGCACAACCCGTCTCTTCCTATAAAAAGGCCATTGCGCGTGCTGCCGTGGGGCGTATCCGCGAACATGCGCGCATTATCATCGACAGCGGCAGTACTACGGCGGCAATGATCCCCGAACTGGGGCGCCAGCCAGGCCTGGTGGTGATGACCAATTCGCTCAATGTGGCCCGTGCAATCTGCGACCTCGAACACGAGCCGGTGCTGCTGATGACCGGTGGCACCTGGGACCCGCATTCCGAATCGTTCCAGGGCCAGGTCGCGGAGCAGGTACTGCGCTCCTACGATTTCGACCAATTATTCATCGGTGCCGACGGCATCGACCTCGGCCGGGGTACCACTACCTTCAACGAGTTGCTTGGGCTGAGTCGGGTAATGGCCGAAGTCGCCCGTGAAGTGATCGTGATGGTCGAGTCGGACAAGGTAGGGCGCAAGATCCCTAACCTCGAGCTGCCCTGGGGCAGTGTGCACACCCTTATTACAGATGAACGCCTGCCAGCAGCAGCGCGCGAACAAATTCAAGCCCGCGGCATCAACCTGATCTGCGCCGCGATCAGCCAGGAGCAATAAAACATGTGTGGAATCGTTGGTGCTGTCGCCGAGCGTAATATCACAGCCATCCTGATCGAAGGCCTTAAGCGTCTTGAATACCGCGGTTACGACAGCGCCGGTTTGGCTGTACTCACCCAGAACGGTGAACTGCAGCGCCGCCGCCGCATCGGCAAGGTCAGCGAGCTGGAGGTTGCTGTTGCTGATGACCCATTGGCAGGCCAGCTGGGTATTGCCCACACTCGCTGGGCTACCCACGGTGCGCCGACTGAAGGCAACGCCCACCCGCACTTCTCGGGCAATGACGTGGCCGTGGTGCACAACGGCATCATCGAGAACCACGAGGAGCTGCGCGAAGAGCTGAAGGGCCTGGGCTATGTCTTCACTTCGCAGACCGATACCGAAGTCATCGTCCACCTGATCCACCACACCCTGAAGAGCATTCCAGACCTGACCGACGCCCTTAAGGCGGCGGTGAAGCGCCTGCACGGCGCATACGGCCTCGCGCTGATCAGTGCCAAGCAGCCGGACCGCCTGGTGGCCGCACGCAGTGGTAGCCCGCTGGTTATCGGTCTGGGCCTTGGCGAGAACTTCCTGGCGTCCGACCAGCTGGCGCTGCGTCAGGTAACTGACCGCTTCATGTACCTGGAAGAAGGCGACATCGCTGAAATCCGCCGTGATCAGGTCTCTATCTGGGACCAGCAGGGCAACAAGGTCCAGCGCGAAACCGTGCAGTACCACGAAGGTGCCGAGGCTGCCGACAAGGGCGCTTACCGCCACTTCATGCTCAAGGAAATTCACGAGCAGCCAAGCGTTGTTCAGCGCACGCTTGAAGGCCGCCTGGGCAAGGACAACGTGCTGGTCCAGGCCTTTGGCCCGCAAGCTGCCGACCTGTTTGCCAAGGTGCGCAACGTGCAGATCGTTGCCTGTGGCACCAGCTACCACGCCGGTATGGTTGCGCGTTACTGGCTGGAAAGCCTGGCCGGCATCCCATGCCAGGTAGAAGTGGCCAGCGAGTTCCGCTACCGCAAGGTGGTGGTGCAGGCGGACACGCTGTTCGTCTCCATCTCGCAGTCCGGCGAAACCGCCGATACCTTGGCCGCACTGCGCAACGCCAAGGAGTTGGGTTTCCTCGGCAGCCTGGCGATCTGCAACGTGGGTATCAGCTCGCTGGTACGCGAGTCGGACTTGACCCTGCTGACCTTGGCCGGCCCTGAAATCGGCGTGGCTTCGACCAAAGCATTCACCACCCAGCTGGTTTCGCTGATGCTGCTGACCCTGGCCCTTGGTCAGGTGCGCGGTACGCTGGAAGCCGGTGTCGAAGCTGAGCTGGTTGAAGAGCTGCGTCGACTGCCAACCCGCCTGGGCGAAGCCCTGGCCATGGATGCCACCGTCGAGAAAATTGCCGAGCTGTTCGCCGACAAGCACCATACCCTGTTCCTTGGCCGCGGCGCGCAGTACCCGGTGGCGATGGAAGGTGCTCTCAAGCTTAAGGAAATCTCCTACATCCACGCCGAAGCTTACCCAGCAGGCGAGTTGAAGCACGGCCCGCTGGCGTTGGTGGACAACGACATGCCGGTGGTTACCGTTGCACCCAACAACGAACTGCTGGAGAAGCTGAAGTCCAACCTGCAGGAAGTGCGTGCCCGTGGTGGCGAGCTGGTAGTGTTCGCCGACGAGCACGCTGGCATGACCAATGGTGAAGGCACCCACGTGATCAAGGTGCCGCACATTGCCGATGCCCTGGCGCCAATCCTGTACACCATCCCGCTGCAGTTGCTGTCTTATTACGTGGCCGTGCTAAAGGGGACCGACGTTGACCAGCCGCGTAATCTGGCCAAGTCGGTGACTGTCGAGTAACGGGTAGTCAGGTGTTGATCAACTGGATTTAGAGAATTAAAACTGTCGGAAGCGGCCGAGGATTCCTCGGTTCGCTTTCCGTTCAGTGGCTTCTCACATTAATCAGTTCAAGGCGCCTCGCAGAGAGAGTAGGCCCACTCCGGGGCCTGCTCATCTATATTAAAACGCAAGTCATGTGTATGACTTAACCGCCACTTGTTGCAGTCGACGGTATTCAAGCGCCAGCAGATACAAACAGCTAGGGACGACAATTAGATCAATTCCGATATGGAACAAGCTAAATGGGTTGTTATGCACAAGCAGGTAGCGGCATGCACCCATGATACCTCCCGCCAAAGGCAGATAAGAACCCAGCCACAGGCCTAGTGTGCCAGGTTTTAGGAGGTATATGCCTACAACAAGATAGATCGCCCCGAACGTTGCAGCACCAATTACGTTTAGCGCGAAACCATAAACCACTAGTTGTGACAAATGGGTTACACCGGATAGCAACATGAGAGCCGCCGACAGTTTTCGTATTCCTTTGAGAGTATTTGAACTCATGGTGTTAATCCCTTTAGAGTTTAGTGGCGATGGCGCGGAACGCTGCTAGAGTTTCTTCCGAAGTTTTCTTGGGGTCGTACGCAGGATTGGTACTCAGCTGAACCACCACCAACTGCTTGGGCTGATTGACATAAAGGTATTGTCCGCCAAAGCCTATTCCCATGAACTCTCCCTCTCCGCCAACCGGAACCCACCACTGGTGGCTGTAACCAAACAGAGGGCGCTCTGGCAATTGCTGCAGGAAAGGTTCGGAAGGGTGCATGCTTTCATTTATCCAGGCCTTGCTGATCAGCTGTTGGCCTTGCCACTCTCCGCCATGAGCCAATAGCATCCCCATGCGGCCAAGGTCGCGCAGGCGTGCATTCAAACCCACCCAGGCATGCTCTATCGCCTTGCTCTTATCGGTCTGATCGAGGAGCCAGTAGGCACTGCTCTCTGTGCCTATTCGCGACCAAATATTGTTCTCCATGAACTGCGATAGGGAGGTGCCGGTAACACGCTCGACAAGCATCCCCAGAACCTGAGTATTGGTATTGATATAGGTGAATCGCTCACCGTGATGGCTGCGCTCGCTGTACAGTGCAGTAGTAGGATGCTGCCGGATTGACTGATTGCAGCCGAAGCTCTTACCTGCGGCGGCTTCAATGTCTCTTCCACGGCCCGCGGCTTCGGGGTTCTGTCCTGCGAATTGCATTGCGGTGGTCATGTCCAGCACCTGGCGGACCGTGGCTGTGGCATAAGCACTGTGTGCCAGTTCCGGTAAATAGCGGGTTATTGGGTCGTCCAGGCTAGCGATCTTTCCTTGCTCCACGGCGACACCGACCAGCAAGCCAACTAGGGACTTGGTCATCGAGTTGATCAAGAAATGGCTCTGCTGCGAAGCGCCGTTGAAGTACTGCTCTTGCAGAATCTGCCCATCGTGCAGAACCAGAAAAGCGTTGCTGCGCGTGCTTTTCAGAAAGTCGTCGAGACTGCGTTCCTTGCCTTCATAGCTGTAGTCGACCTTGCCCAGAGGCTGGCCTGCGGTTAGCGCGAAAGGCTTGGCCGCAGCGGGGATTTCGCGAGACGGGAAGTGCTGATAAGCGTTCCGATAATTCTGCGGTGCCGATGCGGTGGCCGTGGAGAAGTAGCTTGCAACTGCCTCTATATTCTTGGGCCCACAGACGCTGTCGGCAGCGGCGGCAGGCAGTACTGTGCCCCCGGCGAGAGAGAGAACCAAACCTAGGCTCAGCCCCCCTTGTTTTGCTATGCGACTGAGGCTGACAGCCGTTTGAGTTAATGGGTCTATTTTTTTTGTTGTGAACATTGAGGTACTCCGGCGCCTGAGAAATAAGTTGTGCGTACGTAATGGACGCTCGACTGCCAAGGCTAGAGTAGGCGGGCAGATAGATAACTAACAGTTCATTATATTCATTGATTGATGCATTTTAAGTATCGGTTATTGAAAGCACACAATAGGCTTGTGTTCAGGCCAGCGTAGGCAGTAGCTCCTGACACAGCTCTATGAAGCGTTGTGCGGCTGGAGAGCGAGAACGGCCAGCCAGCTCGATGGCGCATAGCTCGATCATGAGTTCCAGCCCGGCGATATCCAGTATCACCAGACTGCCTTCGTCCAGCTCTGCTTGGAACTGTCGTTCCGGTGCAACCATCACGGCATCTGTCTCTAGCGTTATCTGTTTGAGCACGTGGAAGTCGCTGCACAGCACGCTGATGTTCAGTTCGGCTAGCGCGGGGTGTCGCTTGTACACGGGATGGCTTGGCGAAAGCTCAGTGGCTGAAACCAGGGGGAAATTCATCAGTTCCGTCAGAGGAATGCCTTGCTGTTGTGTCAGCGGGTGGCCGCTCCTTACGACGAGCGAAATTCTCAAGCGCTGGAGCTCTTGCCATATCAGCCCTTCAAAGTGTCGATAGCTGCCCACGCCGGCAATCACCAGATCGTAGCTGCAGTTTGTCAGGCCGTAGGCAAGTTCTTCCGAAACCCCCTCGCGGATTTGCACCTGTATATGGGGGTGCTGCTTTACGAACTTGGGTAAGACCGTGCACAAGATCAGCTCCCGGGAGGCCCGCCCCATACCAATCGACAGCTTCCCCGATTCTAGGTTGCGGTAAAGCCCCGCTTCGCGTTCGAGCTCTTCTACCTCCAGCAACAAGTGGGCACAGCGGTCCCTGATTTTTAGATAAAAATCGGTGGCCTGCATACCGCTCTTGCTCCTGTCAAACAGCCGTACTCCAAAGGCCTCCTCTAGATTTCCGAGGCTGCGAGTCAGTGCCGGCTGGGTGATGTACAAGGCCTCGGCAGCGCGGTGGATGCTTCCATGTTGATGAATGGCCATCAGGTGTTTGAGCTGTTTGAGGGTGAGCATGGTGATTCCTAAAATGCATCGATAAATAATTTTTTTAAACTATTTATATTTATTTCACAAGCCTAGACTCCGGCGCACACAACAAATACAAACGCCATATCACGGGTTCTCGGTACCCTGAGCCAAAAGATCAGGCGCAGCCTTAGCCCGTGCAGTCGGCCTAGCCAGTGAGAATTACTCATGCGCCAGTCTCCGTTCTCGATGCAAGCAATGCGCTCAATTACTCCCATGGTTCTCGCCGCCCATATTTTCTGCGGCCTCATGCTGCTGCAGACGCCGGGTTTGAGTGAGGCACGTGAGTTGATGGTGAAAGAAGACCAGCGCAGCATTCATGTTGAGGTGCTCGGCGAGGGCCTGCCCGTGGTGCTCATTCCCTCGCTGGGCCGTGGCGCGCAGGACTTCGATGATCTGAAGATGCGTCTGGTTGATGCCGGTTATCAGGTAATCCTGCCGCAACCGCGCGGCATTGGCCAAAGCAGCGGACTCACTGTGGGACTGACGCTGCAAGACCTCGCAGCGGATGTGTACGCGGTCAGCAAGGCCGTTACCAACAGCCCTGTTATCGTGGTAGGCCATGCTTTTGGTAACCGAGTGGCACGTACGTTCGCCAGCGAGTATCCGCAACAAACCAAGGGCGTGATCCTGCTAGCGGCCGGTGGTTCGACCAACATCCCCAAAGAAATAGTCAAAGCCCTGCGCGACAGCTTCAGGACGGATCTGCCTGAGGCGGAACATCTTGAGGCTGTCCGCTTGGCCTTCTTTGCTGAAGGCAATGAACCGGCGGCTTGGCGTGACGGCTGGTACCCCGAGGTGGCGATTTATCAGGAAGCCGCTACGAAGGCCACCCCGCTCCAGAGTTGGTGGGCGGGCGGTGTGGCACCCATGCTGGTAATCCAGCCTCTGGAAGATCGCGTGGCCCCGCCGGCAAATGCCGACAAGCTGCTCAAGGCCTACCCCGAACGGGTGAAAGTTCAGAAGCTTGCCTACGCCGGCCATGCGCTGTTGCCCGAACAACCGCAACAGGTCGCCGACACAATTATCAGTTGGCTGCGCGAGCGTTTCTGAGGCCGATCCTTCACTCACAACTGCGATTGTCCGGCCGGTTTTCGGTGGCTTGAGTTGAGTTAGTTAGCCCTAGAAACCGAACCGCAGTCCTCGCCCGGTCTTACCGACTTGCGACGATACAAGTAGCACCCCATCCAATAACAACAATAAGGAGGGAGTCGCATGACTTCACTCGCCAACTTCTCCATGCATAGTCGTAGCTGGCTGGGCAAAGCCGCCCTGACCTTGACCCCCTTGGCCTGCGCCATTTCGTTGCAAGCTAATGCCGGCGAATTTGAGTGGGGCGAGATTAGTGGCCGCGCCAACGGCAGCGTCACCACCGGGGCTATTTGGAGCGCGGAAAATCCTAATCGGAATTTGATCTTCCAGGGCAATGCCGACCACAACGGGTATGGCTCAGCAGGCCAATTCAACCCCACTGGTGCACGTAACGCCGACGACAGCCGCCTCAACTACAAAAAAGATGATTTGGTGTCTTCGCCGACCACCCTGCTCGGCGAAGTTGAACTCAACTGGCGCAACTTCGGTGCCTTTGTGCGCGCCAAGGCCTGGTATGACTACACCTTGGAAAACTCCAAGGTCGAACACGGCCACTCGCCCAATGGCTATGAGACGGACAGCAAACTGGACGACAGTCACTTCGACGAAATGGCCAAGTTTCAGGGCGCTGAGCTGCTGGACGCCTATGTGTTTGGCGACTTCGATCTTGCCGATCACCCGCTGCATCTGCGCGCCGGCAATCAGGTGATCAACTGGGGAGAGGGGCTGTTCTTCCAGAACGGCCTGAACGCCGTTAGCCCGGTGGACGTGGCCGCCCTGCGCCGCCCCGGCGCGCAGTTGAAGGAAGCCCTGCTGCCGGTACCGCTGCTGTATGCCAACTTTGGCCTGACCGACGCCCTCAGCGTAGAGGCCTTCTATCAGTTGCAATGGCGTCAGTCGGTGCTGGAAGGCTGCGGGACCTACTTCGCACTCAACGACTATTTTCCCGAGGGTTGCTACGGCATATCGCGTGGGTCCCTCGCGCAGAATCCGAACGACCAGGTTGGTTATGCCCAAGACTTCATCATTCACCGAGCCGAGGACGACGAGGCGCGCAACAGTGGCCAATTCGGCCTGGCCGCCCGCTACTATGCTGACAGCCTGGGTGCAGAGTTCGGCGCCTATGCGATGAATATTCACTCCCGCGCCCCCACCCCCAGCGTGATGACCGCCCAGCGCGCGGCAGGCGGTGCTGGCTGGATTGCCGGTCAGCAGGCCACTAACGTCGAGTATTACGCAGCCTTCCCCGAGGATATCCGCATCTTCGGCCTGAGCTTCTCCACCACACTGCTTGGCACCTCGGTGTTCGGCGAATACAGCTATCGGCCGAACCAGCCGGCAGCCCTGCATTCCGGTGACATTATTCCGGCCTTCGCCGGTAACCCAGTCGCCACTGCAGGGTTGATCGGCGAGAACCTGACTCTCGGCCAGGACGCCATCAATGCCACGTCCGGCTCACGCTTCAATGGCTACGACCGTCTGGAAATCTCGCAACTATCGCTGGGCTTTATCAAAACGGTATCGCAGGTACTAGGTGCGGACAACCTCAGTTTGATGGGCGAGGTGGCTGCCAAGTACATACACAATCTGCCAAGCCTCGATGATCGTCGTTATGGCCGCACCGACTCCTTTGGCACCAACTTCGCCGCCAATCAGGGCCTCGGCTCGGCAGGCTGCACGGTAGGGGTCAATGCGCGCTACCAGAAGGAAGTCTGCAGCAACGAAGGCTTCGTTACCGATTTCTCCTGGGGCTATCGCTTACGCGCCCAGTTGAACTATCCGGGTCTGTTCGCCGGGATCAACGTTTCGCCCTTCGTAGCCTTCGGTCAGGACGTGAATGGCACCTCCTATGACGGCAACTTCTTCGAGGATCGCCTGCTGGGCTCGTTCGGCGTCAAGGCTGACTACCTGCAGAACTACTCCGCCGAACTGTCCTGGGCCGGCTCCGGCAACTCCTTCTGGGCCCCAACCGATAAAGACTTTATCGCCCTCAGCCTGCGCGCAGGCTTCTAAGTAAAGAGGTATGCAGATGAATCAGCACCTATTGTCCAGCGTCATTCTCGGCGCACTCATCAGCCTCGCCAGCGGCTCCGCGCTGGCCAAGCTAGACGCCGCCGAAGTGGCGCGCCTGGGCCAGGACCTGACCCCGGTCGGGGCCGAGAAAGCCGGCAATGCCAGCGGCACCATCCCGGCTTGGGACGGCGGTCTGACCACACCGCCTGCTGGCTTCGACGCTAGCAAGGGTTATCTCGACCCATTCGCCAACGAACAGCCGCTGTACACCGTGAGCAAGGCCAACATGGGGCAGTACGCCGATCAGCTGAGCGTCGGCCATAAGGCCATGCTGGAGAAGTACCCCGACTACAAGATGGCGGTCTACCCGAGTCATCGCACCGCGGCGCTGCCCCAGACCGAGTACGTGCAGATCGCCAAGGAGGCCGGCATCGTCGAACTGGCGGTAAGTGGCAATGGTATGTCCCGTTACGATAAGACCTCGGTGCCTTTTCCGATTCCCAAGACTGGTCTGGAGGTAATGTGGAATCATCTGGTGCGTTATCGCGTGGGTGGTTTTATCGACTATCCCACCGAGATGGTGGTGCAATCCGACGGCAGCTTCACCCCGGTGCGGCGTGTGCGCAAGGTCGTCATGGCAACTGCCTTGGGTAATCCTGAACCAAACCGTTTGTTCTACCTCTGGAACAACGTGACCTCACCGGAAAGCGTGGCGGGCGCCCAGACCCTGATCCACGAGCCCATCGACCAGACCAAGGAATCCCGTCTGGCCTGGACCTACAATCCTGGCCAGCGCCGCGTGTTGCGGGCTCCTGAAGTGTCCTATGACACCCCGGTCAGCACCTCTGACGGTCTGCGTACCAATGATTCGGCTGACCTGTACAACGGCGCCCCAGACAAGTACGACTGGAAGCTGGTCGGCAAAAAAGAAATGCTGGTGCCCTACAACACTTACAAGCTGGCGGACCGCACGCTGAAGTATAAGCAGATCATCCAGGCCAACCACCTGAACCAGGACCTGATGCGCTACGAGCCGCACCGTGTCTGGGTGGTCGAAGCTACCCTGAAACCGGGCGAGCGGCACATCTACGCCAAGCGTGTGTTCTACATCGACGAGGACAGTTGGGGCATCCTCGCGGTCGACCTCTACGACGGTCGCGGTGAGCTATGGCGTATGCAGGAGGCTCATAGCCTGCAGCGCTACGATGTGCTGTCGAGCATTCAGATCAGCGACGTCATCTACGACCTGCAGGCCCGCCGCTACCTCGCCTACGGCCTGGAGAACGAGGAGAAGCTCACCGAGTTTGGCGTCAAGGCCAGCATCAAGGACTTCAGCCCTGCCGCGCTGCGCCGCAGCGGTCGCTAAGCCAGCACTACTCCAAGTGGTACTTGGGTCGGGCGGCGTGAGCCCTCGGCCCTTTTTAATTCGTAGGTTTAGTTTTGAGGGCTTCCCGTTATGAAGACGCTCACCTGCCTGGTGTTGGCGCTCGGCCTGAGCGCCAGTTTCGCATATGCGCACGGTCCGGCAGCACTGTCCGACCGCCTGGAGCGGCCGGCGCGGCTTTCGCCACTGGCGGCCCAGTCGTTGTTCACCGACTCTCAGGTAGTGGACGGGCGAGTGGTGCTAGTCGGCCAGGATGGGCGGGTGCTAGTGCGCGCCGCCAACGGCAGCCTCAGCCAGGCCCGTGTGCCAGTCGAGGTGCTGTTGACCGCGGTGCATTTTGTCGATGCGCAGCAGGGCTGGGCTGTCGGTCATGACGGCGTGATTTTGCATAGCGTGGATGGCGGAAGGAGCTGGCAGAAGCAGCTCGATGGTCGTGCCATCAATGATTTGGCGAAGGCTTGGGCTGAGTCTGAGGTGACCCGGCTTGAGACGGCCAGTGCCGCGGCGGCGGATGACGAGGCGCTGAGCACAGCTCTGGAGAGCGCCCAATTCGCCCTCGAAGACATTCAGGCCGGCAGTGAGTATGGTCCGTCGCGGCCTCTGCTGGATGTCTGGTTCAAGAATGCCAAAGAAGGCTGGGCGGTGGGCGCCTATGGAATGTTTTTGCACACCGTTGATGGCGGTCAGCACTGGCAGTTCCTCGCCGGCCCGGAAAACCCCGAGCGCTTGCATCTAAACGGCTTACTCGGGCTGGCTGACGGCGGTTTGCTGGTAGCAGGCGAGGGAGGGCAGCTGCACCGATCCAGCGACGGCGGCCAGCATTGGGAGACGCTTGACTCCGGCAGCAATGCTTCGCTGTACAAGTTGTTGCAACTGAACGGAGGTCGCCTGCTAGTGCTCGGCTTCGGCGGCACGCTGCTGAGCAGTGACGATCAAGGTGCCAGCTGGCAACCCCTGAGCGTACCGGCCCGAGCCGGTCTGTATGGCGCTGCACAACTGGTCGACGGCAGCCTGCTGCTCGGTGGTCATGGTGGTGTGCTCCTGCACAGCGACGACGGCCGGAGTTTTGAACTCTGGCAGTTGCCGGGCAGGAAGAATGCCTGGCTGAGCGTAGCCGAAGCTGCACCTGGACAATTGGTTCTAAGTGGTAACGGAGGCCTGCTGGCCTTGTCGTTGGCCGAGTTGAAGGAGCAAAAGCAATGACCATGCCGCAATCCTTGCCGGACAACCTGACTACTCTGAACCGCCTGGTCGCTATCAGCGAGCGCGTCCTGTTCCGCAATCGTCCCGCGGTGCTTGGGTTTTTTCTGTTGGTATCGCTGCTGCTGGCCTATTGCGCCTTGTCAGTACGCCCGGATGCTAGCTTCTCGCGGATGATTCCTACTGGCCACCCGTTCATCGCGAACTACCTGAAGTTCGAAGAGGTGCTGCGTCCGCAGAGCAACGTGCTGCGGGTGGTGGTTGAAAACGCCGAAGGCGAGATCCTCAATCAACAGTTCTTGGAAACCCTGCGTAAGGTCAACGACAAGATCTTCTATCTGCCGGGCGTCGACCGCGGTAACTTGAAGTCGCTTTGGACCCCGAACGCCATGTGGGCGGAGGTTACCACCGAGGGGCTGCGCGCCGGTCGGGTGATCCCCGACACCTACGACGGCGGGCCCGAGTCGCTGGCCCAGGTGCGGCAGAACATCCAGCGCGCCAACATGATCGGCAGCTACGTCGCCAACGATTTCAAGTCGGCGGTGATCCGCGTGCCCCTGCTGGAAAACGATCCGGACAGCGGCAAGCCGCTTGACTACGGCGCTTTCGCCAAGGCCATGGAACAGCAGGTGCGCGAGCACTTTGCCGATCAGGGTGTGAACATCCGCGTCATCGGCTTTGCCCAGATCATCGGCGAACTGCTTGACTCCGCCAGCGACATCGCGCTGTTCTTCGCCGTCACTGTTGGCCTGATCACGCTGCTGCTGTACTTCTATTGCCATTGCTGGCGCAGCACCATGGTGACGGTACTGACCTGTCTGCTGACAGTGGTCTGGCTGCTCGGCTTGCTCAGTCTGGGTAATTTTGGCCTGGATCCGTACTCGATCCTGGTGCCGTTCCTGATTTTCGCTATCGGCATTAGTCACGCGGTGCAGAACATCAACTTGATGATGAGCGAGATGGGGCAGGGCGCTACGCCGCTGGAGGCCTCGCAACGTACCTTCCGCGCGCTGTTCATCCCCGGTTCGACGGCGTTGATCGCCGATGCCGTGGGCTTCATCACGCTGCTGGTGATTGACATCGGCGTGATCAAGCAACTGGCCATCACCGCTAGCATCGGCGTGTTCGTTGCTCTGTTCACGAAGATGTTCCTGTTGCCAGTGCTGATGTCCTACGTCGGTATCAGTCCGCGCGGCCTGCGCCAGCAGGAAAAACGCGCCAACTCCTCCTGGCCGGTGTTCCGTCGTGTGGCGCGGGTGGTCGAGCCGCGTTTCGCTATAGCGCTGGTGCTCGGCAGCCTGCTCCTGCTCGGCTATGGCTACCACGCCAGGCAGGACCTGAAGATCGGCGATTTAGACAAGGGGGCGCCGGAGTTCCGCCCAGAGTCCCGCTACAACCAGGACAACGCCTACCTGCTGGACCACTACAGCACCAGCACCGATGTCTATGTGGTGATATTCAAAACCCCACAGGAGCAGTGTGCGCGTTTCGCCGCCGCCGACCTCGCGACCCAGTTGGAGCAGACTCTACAGGAAGTCGAAGGTGTCGAGTCGGTGCAGTCGCTGTACCGCACTATGCGCTTCAACATACTCGCGCGTAACGAAGGCAATCCGAAATGGGCCGAGTTCTCCCGCGACCAGTTCGTGATGAACAACGCCCGCTCCGGCGTCGCCGCCGAGTTCGTCGACCCCAACTGCAGCGTTGCCCCAATCAGCCTGTACCTGGCTGATCACAAGGCCGAAACACTGACCCGGGTAGTCAACGCGGTCGAAGCGTTCAGCAAGCAGTACAGCACCGGCGACTTTGAAATCCTCCAGGCCGCTGGTAATGCCGGGATTGAGGCGGCCACCAACATTGTCATCAAATTCTCCGAGCCACTGATGCTGTTCCTGGTGTTCGTGATCATCTCGCTGGTGGTCTGGTGGGAATTCAGGTCGCTGAAAGTGACTTTCGCCCTGATGGCTCCGCTGTACCTGTCCACGGTGCTGTGCGAGGCAGTGATGGCAAAGATGGGGCTGGGCGTGAAGATCGCGACGTTGCCGGTGATCGCTCTCGGCGTCGGCATCGGCGTGGACTATGGCATCTATCTGTACAGCCGCATGGAGGGCTTCCTTCACCAGGGCCTGAGGTTGCGTGCGGCGTTCTTTGAGGCGCTGAAAACCACCGGCACCTCGGTGGCTTTTACCGGCCTCACCCTGGCACTGGGGGTGGCCACCTGGGTGTTCTCGGCACTGAAGTTCCAGGCCGACATGGGCCTGCTGCTAGTGCTGCTGTTTCTCTGGAACATGGTCGGCGCGTTGCTGCTGATGCCTGCGCTGCTGTCACTGCTGGTCTTCAACAAAAGCAATCGCTGAGCGGTATGCCTCGCGCTTACCAAGTGTCAGTGCGAGGCAGCGAGGTACTGCCAGGCCTGAATCCAAGGACATAACCGCACAGAACACAACGATCAACTGCACTGTTGCTGTGAACATAAACCGTTGTTTAGGAGTGGGTTTTCATGACCGATAATTTTTGGAAGGACAAGTATCCCGTTGGGGTTGCTGCTGAAATAAACCCTGACCAGTATCCGAATATCCAGGCGGTACTGAAAGAGTCCTGCCAACGTTTTGCCGACAAACCAGCTTTCAGCAACTTGGGTAGAACCATCACCTATGCGGAGCTGTACGAGTTGTCGGACACCTTTGCTGTCTATTTGCAGCAGTACACCGACTTGCAACCTGGTGATCGTATCGCCGTGCAAATGCCCAATGTGCTGCAGTATCCGGTGGTGGTCTTTGGTGCCTTGCGTGCTGGCCTGGTGGTGGTGAACACCAATCCGTTATACACCGCTCGGGAAATGGAACATCAATTTAACGACTCCGGTGCCAAGGCCTTGGTTTGCCTTGCCAACATGGCCTACTTGGCCGAACAAGTGCTACCTAAAACCGGCATCGAAACCGTTATCGTCACCGAAATCGGTGACCTGCTTTCGCCATTCAAGCGTGTGCTGGTAAACACCATGGTCAAACATGTGAAGAGGATGGTGCCGGCCTATAAGCTGCCGCACGCCATTCCGTTCACTACAGCGATGGTACAAGGGCGGGGAAAAACGGCTAAAGCGGTCAATCCGAGCAGCGCTGATATTGCCATATTGCAATACACCGGCGGCACCACGGGCGTAGCTAAGGGAGCGATGCTGACTCACCGCAACCTGATCGCCAACATGCTGCAGGCCAAGGCGTTGATGGGTTCGGAAATGCGTGAGGGCGTCGAAGTGCTGATTGCGCCATTGCCGCTGTACCACATCTATGCGTTCACCTTTCACTGCATGGCAATGATGCTGATGGGTGGGCATAACGTGTTGATTACTAATCCGCGTGATTTGCCAGCGATGACCAAAGATCTGGCCAAGCACCCGTTCACTGGTTTTGTCGGCCTCAACACTTTGTTTGTCGCCCTGTGCAACAACGAGGCGTTTCGTCAGTTGGATTTCTCCAACTTAAAAGCCACGTTCTCGGGCGGTATGGCATTGCAAGTCGCCACGGCCGAGCGTTGGACGCAGGTCACCGGTTGTTCGATTTGCGAAGGCTTTGGCATGACCGAAACCAGTCCACTCGCTTCGGTAAATCCGTTTAGTAACATCCAGATTGGCACTATAGGCATCCCGGTGCCTTCGACTCAGTGCAAAGTAATCGACGAAGCCGGCAAAGACCTGCCACTTGGGGCGCGCGGCGAGCTGTGTGTTAAGGGACCACAGGTGATGAAGGGCTATTGGCAACGTCAGGAAGCCACCGACGAAATCCTCGACAAGGATGGGTGGTTGAAGACTGGTGATATCGCGGTAATTCAGGCCGACGGCTTCATGCGCATCGTCGATCGTAAGAAGGACATGATTCTGGTGTCTGGCTTCAATGTTTACCCTAACGAACTGGAGGACGTGCTGGCCACCTTACCAGGCGTATTGCAGTGTGCCGCTATCGGTATTCCGGACGAGAAATCCGGTAAAGCGATCAAGCTGCTGGTGGTGGTTAAACCGGGCAGTGAGCTGAGTACAGAGCAGGTTATGGAGCACATGCGCGCTAACGTCACCGGCTACAAGGTACCTAAGGCGGTGGAGTTCCGTGAAACCTTACCGACCACCAACGTCGGAAAGATTTTGCGCCGTGAACTGCGTGACGAAGCGCTGCGCAAACACGCTGCATCGGCGGATAAGGTCCAAGCCTGAAGAGAAAACTTCAGTGGGACACCCTACTGAAGGGGCGAGGTTCGGAATTGACCGTCTAATGGGAGTTTGAAGGTGTCTTCGAAACCAGGGGTGATTCAATGGCATTAAAAGTGATTGGGATATTGCCTATTCAGGGAACGAATATCTTTCTGCAAATGTGCAGTATAGTGAACCGGTTGCTTCGTTCTGCCCTGAATGCGTTAGAGAGGAAACCGCCACTCCAGTGAGCGGATGATAATAAAAATGAGTGGAACCCCTGCCTGTGAAAATCCAGCCTCTTCCGCCGCTCAACAGTCTTCATGCGTTTGAGTCTGCGGCACGCCACTTGAGCTTTACCCTTGCCGCCAAGGAATTGAATGTTACCCAGGGTGCAATTAGCCGTCAGGTTCGCCTTCTTGAGGACTACCTGGGCAAGGCACTATTCACCCGTACCACCCGCAGCATGTCCCTGACCCCCACCGGCGCGCAGTATTACGAAACGGTGCGTGAATGCATGCTTCACCTGGCACGCGCCACCGGCGATATACGCCAGTGGCAAGGCAACCAACAAGTCACCGTTGCCACCAGTACCGCCATGGCGTCGCTGTGGTTACTGCCCAAGGTGTCGGAATTCCAGAGTGCCCATGAAAACATCGACCTGCGGATCATCGCCCACGATCATGTGAAGGATTACGCCAGGCTCGACAGCGACCTGGCGCTTTACTACTGCAACCCACCGCCCAAGGACATGGCTGTCACGCCGCTGTTCTCGGAAGAAATCTTCCTGGTGTGCAGCCCGACCTATCTGGCCAGGCATCCGCAACTGAGCAGCATCGAAGGGTTGTCGTCGTGTACCTGGCTCTGGCTTGAAGACTCCCAGCGCGACTGGGTAGGTTGGCCCGAATGGTTCAAGCGCCTGGGATACGAGCCCATGACCCCCAAGCATCGCGTCAATATCAACAGCTACGGTATGCTGATCCAGTCGGCGATCAGTGGCCAGGGCGTGGCCCTGGCCTGGGGCAACCTGGTGGACGATGCGTTGAGCACCGGTGCGCTGGTCAAGCCCAACGATGTGGTACTCCAGACCGACGCCAAGTTCTGCCTGCTGGAGTCGTCCACCGAGCGTGGTCCTCGTGAAAGCGTGCGGCTGTTCCGGGACTGGTTGATGGCCCTGCCTTCGGTGCAGAAATAGCCTGGCCAAAACACAAGACCGACAGCTGATGGCTGTCGGTCTTGTGTCTTCCAGGGTGGCTTTAGGTTAGCTGGCTTTCTTCGCTGTCAGCCCCATATCAAGCCCCTCGCAGGCCAAGGGCCCAGCCACCGGCGTGATGCCTTGCGGGTGAATCCCTGGTATAGGCAGGCGCCCACCCGGCGGCGTATCAAGCAGGCCGTCAGCCATCTCCTGGCGCAAGCTGCGCATCAGGGTGTAACTAATCAGCAGGATGAACCCCGCAATCGGCAATCCCGCCGCAATGCTCGCCATCTGGATCGCCTTGAGCCCCCCCGCCATCAGCAGAGCCATGGCTATAGCACCTTCCAGGATGCACCAGAGCAGGCGGATACTCTGCGGCGGGTTGGCGCTGCCCATGGAGTTCAACGTACACAGCACCTGGGTGCCGGAGTCGGCCGAGGTGATGAAGTACGTCGCCAGCAGGATACAGACCAGCACGCTCAGCACCTTGCCCAACGTACCGGCGTCGATCTTGTGCAGCAGGGTGAACATGGCAGCGGTGGTTTCCTGCTTGGTCGCCAGCAATACCGTGCCACCTTCGAACTTGGCCTTGTCGCCCTGCAGCTCACCACTGGCAACCAGTTCTGCGTGCTGCTGACGATCGAGCTGCTCAGCCTTGAGCGCGGTACCACCGAACACCGACATCCAGATGATCGTCACCAGGGTGGGTACCAACAGCGCGCCGGCGATCAGTTCACGGATGCTGCGGCCTTTGGAAATTCGCGCAATGAACAGACCGACAAACGGGCCCCAGGTCATCCACCACGGCCAGTAGAACGCCGTCCACCAGTTCTGCCAGCCGCTGTCCTTCTGGGTATCGCTCCAAAAGCTCAGACCCACTACATGGCTGGCGTAGTCGCCGGTGCTCTCCAACATCAGGTTGATGATGTAGCGGGTTGGCCCCAGCAGCAGGATCAACACCACCAGCACCACCGACAACAGCATATTCCATTCCGAAAGGCGCTTCATGCCACGCGACACGCCGGCCATCACCGATACGGTAGTAACCAGGGTAATGAGCACGATCAGGGTGATCTGCACCCCCAGGCTGATGGGCAGGTCAAACACCTGGCTCAGCCCGGTGTTCATTTGCACCACGCCCAGGCCCAGCGACTGGGATACACCGAACGCGGTAATCACCACGGCAAGGATGTCCACCACATGTCCGATGGGCCCATAGATGCGCTCACCAATCAGCGGGTAAAGGATCGAGCGCATGCTCAGCGGCAAGCCCTTGCGATAGGCAAAGTAAGCAAGGCCCAGGCCAACGATGGTGAAAATAGCCCAGGGATGCAGGCCCCAGTGGAATAGGGTAATTCGCATAGCTGTGGTGGCGGCTTCGTCGGTGAGGCCGGTGGCGAACGGGTTGCCCGCGTAATGCCACATGGGTTCGGCAACCGACCAGAAGATCAGTCCGATGCCCATGCCGCCACTGAACAACATGGCGATCCAGGAGCCGAAGCTGAACTCGGGTTTGTCGTCGTCTCGCCCAAGCTTCATAGACCCAAACTTGCTGCACATCAGATAGATCAGTAGCCCCAGCACACCCGTGACGGAAATCAGGTAGAACCATTTGAAATTCTGCAGGATGAAGTCGGATGCACGTTGAAAAACCGCTGCTGCATGTTCGGCAAACAGGGCGCAAAACAGCACAAAGGCTACTACGGCCAGTAACGACCAGATCGTCACGGTGGGATTGAGGCCTTTGAGCAGGCCAGATTCGGCACGCATTGGTTATCCCCTATTGTTTTTGTTCAAGGGTTTGATGTCACGGTTTGGGTAGAGCCGCTGCCACAGGCAGGTGCCGGATCCCTGGCGGCGGTCTTCCCGCAGGCCCAAGGCGCGGTACGCTCTCTCGGGCCCTATCAAAATGGGAGAATTACCCGCTCTTCGACAAACCATTTCTAGTCATTAATTGATTACCAAAAGTCATTAATCTGAAAATTCCAGAGCCTGGCAGTTCATCAACGATTATCTACCACTGCCGTCATCGACGAATAAATCATTAATGATAAAAACTGATAAATAGCGTTGAAATAAATCGTTTGTCGCGCCCTTCTTCTCTTGCTGAAACTGGCACCAGGCATCAAGGCATTGCCTGCCGTGCATCTAACAAGAGAAAACAAAAAATGACCGTATCGACTGACTCCCGCCTTATTCCCGTCCACGTCTTGGAAACCGTTCTGGCGCCTATCCATGAAGCTCATGGCCTGACCAACGAGTTCTACACCGACCAGCGCTATTTCGAACTCGAGCGCGACGAAGTGCTGGGGCGTAACTGGGCGTGTATAGGTTTTGCCAGCGACTTGCCGACCAACAGCTACGTCAAGCCGGTCGATTTCATGGGCCTGCCGCTGCTGATGATGCGCAACCGTGAAGGCCTGGTGCAGGTGTTTCACAACGTCTGCAGCCACCGCGGCGTGAAACTGGTTCAACAGGCGGGTGAAGTGCAGGGTGTGATCCGCTGCCCCTACCACTCCTGGACCTACGACCTGAACGGAGGTCTCAAAGGCACTCCGCACATTGGCGGGATCAACCAGCACAAAGACGAACGTTTCGCATGCGAGAAACACGGCCTGAAGGCGCTGCGCACCACGATCTGGATGGACATGGTGTTCATCAACCTGTCTGGCGAGGCACCGGCGCTTGAAGAGCAACTGCAGCCGTTGACCGAACGCTGGACTCAGTTCCTGGGCAATGACGGCATGAGTCTGCTGCGTCGTGAAGCGAACGGTGGTGCTATGAGCATCGAGGTCAACTGCAACTGGAAGCTAGCAGTCGAGAACTACTGTGAGGCCTACCACCTGCCGTGGGTGCACCCGAGCCTGAACAGCTACTCGCGCCTGGAAGACCACTACAACATCATGTTCGAGGAATTCGCTGGCCAAGGCAGCCACGCCTACAACCTCTCGGCCGTTGCCGGTACCCATTTGCCGATCTTCCCATCCTGGCCACAGGACCGCCTGCGCACTGCTGAGTACGTGGCGTTCTTCCCCAATGTGCTGCTGGGCATCCAGGCCGACCATGCGTTCGCCATGATGCTCGAGCCTGTGGCGCCGGGTAAAACCATCGAGCACCTGCGCCTGTTCTACGTGGGTGACGAAGCGCTCGACAGCCGTTACGACGCCTCGCGCAAAGCGGTAATGGAATCCTGGCGCGTAGTGTTCGCCGAAGACATCGCCTCGGTCGAAGGCATGCAGAAGGGCCGCTCCTCGCCTGGTTACAGCGGCGGTGCGTTCTCGCCGGAAATGGATCTGCCGACTCACTACTTCCACAAGTGGGCTGCCCGCCAGTTGCTTGACTGTGCTCAACGCGCCTGAGGTGATCATCATGCATCCGATAGCTCCGCACTGGCTGAACTTCATCGACGGCCAGTGGACCGACAGTGAGCAGCACCTGAGCATCCACAACCCTGGCACCACGGACCTTGTGGCGACCATCGCCCAAGCCAGTGTGGCCGACGCCGAATGCGCCCTGCAGGCGGCTCGGCGCTGTGCTGACAGCAACGCTCTGAACCGTGTGCGTCCTGCGCAGCGGGTGACCTGGTTGCTTGAGGTTGCCGCGCAGATTCGTGCGATCACCGACGAAGGGGCGTGGGTGCTTTGCCAGGAAAACGGCAAGAGCCTGCGTGATGCCCGTGACGAATTCATCGAGGCCGCGCGCTACTTCGAATACTACGCCGGCATGGCCGACAAGATCGAAGGGAAGTCGATTCCGCTGGGCGACGGCTACATAGATTTCACCGTCTACGACCCCTTGGGCGTGTCGCTGCAGATCGTGCCGTGGAATTTCCCGGTATCCATCTGCGCCCGCTCCCTGGCCCCTGCCTTGGCGGCCGGCAACGCGGTAGTGATCAAGTCGCCGGAACTGTCGCCACTGGGCCTGTGCGTGCTGATGCAGGCCATCGAGCGTGCCGGCCTGCCACAGGGGGCCGTCAATCTGATCTGCGGCCGTGGTCGTGAAGTGGGTGCCTACCTGGCCGGCCATCGCGATGTCGACCAGATCGTCTTCACAGGTTCCGTCGGCACCGGCCAGAGCATTCTGCGCAGTGCCGCCGAACACGCGATTCCCAGCGTCATGGAGCTGGGCGGGAAGTCGGCGGCCCTAGTGTTTCCGGATGCCGATCGTGAGCAACTGATCAGTAGCGTTAAAAGCGGCATCTTCTTCAATGCCGGCCAGGTGTGCTCTGCCATGTCGCGCTTGCTGGTACATCGCTCTATCTACGACGAGGTTGTAGCTGACGTGGTCGCGATGGCCGAGGGGCTGACCGTGGGCCTGGGCCAGGACAACCCTGACCACACACCCGTGATTTCTGCTGCTCAGCTCGAAGGCATCGAGGCCTTGTGCCGACGTGCCCAGCAGCAAGGCGCGGTGGTCGCAACCGGCGGCGAGGCCATCAGCGGCCTGAGCGGGCATTACATGGCGCCAACCGTATTGCGCGATGTGACTGCGCAGATGGAGATCGCCCAGACTGAAGTCTTCGGCCCTGTGCTGGCAGTAATTCCCTTCGACAGCGAAGAGGAGGCCCTCGCCATTGCCAACGGCACCGTGTTCGGTCTGGTGGCCGGCGTATTCACCCAGGACCTCAATCGCGCCCTGCGCTGTGCCCGGCGACTGTGCACCGGCCAGGTGTTCGTCAACGAATGGTATGCCGGTGGCATCGAAACGCCGTTCGGCGGCGTCGGGCTCTCGGGCTTCGGACGGGAAAAAGGCCAGGAGGCGCTCTACAGCTACGTCAGGACCAAGAACCTGGCCGTGCGTATCAAGGGCGAGTGAGGAGGCAGCATGATGAAAACCTGGCTCTGCATCATCTGTGGTCTGATCTACGACGAAGCCAAAGGTTGGCCCGACGACGGCATTGCCCCCGGTACCCGCTGGGAGGACGTGCCCGAAGACTGGCTATGCCCTGAGTGCAAGGTCGGCAAAGCCGACTTTGAAATGATCGAACTCAGCACCCCGATCGCAGCAGTGGCTACCGCGCCGGTTATCCAGGCGCAACCACTGGTTGCCGCTCGTCCCGCCCAACCGGTGGTCATCATCGGTAGCGGCCATGCCGGCTACGGCCTGGCACAGGCCCTGCGCAAGGCCGCCCCGCAGTTGGAGATTCGCGTACTGACCCAGGAATCGGGCCATCTTTATTCCAAGCCCGCGCTATCCATCGCCCTGGCTCAGGGGCGCACCGCCGCAGCCCTGGCCACCGAAACGCCGCTGGCGATCGAACAGAGGCTTGGCATTCGTATCTATACCGGCTGCAAAGTCGAACGCATCGATGCCCAGGCGCAGCGCTTGTACACCAGCCTCGGCGAAATGGACTACGGCCAACTGGTGCTAGCCAGTGGTGCTTCTCCCGTGCGGTTGCCTATCGAGGGCCGCGCCGAGGCACTGCTCAGTGTCAACAACCTGCAGGATTACCAGGCGTTCCGCCAACGCCTTGATGGCGTGCGCAGAGTGGCCATTCTGGGCGACGGTTTGATCGGCTGCGAGTTTGCCAACGACCTTGCGAGCAATGGCTATCAGGTTCGGGTAATCGGCCTGGGTGCCTGGCCCATGGAACGCCTGCTGCCCGAGGCGGCAGGCCAGCACTTGCAGCAAGCGCTATCGGGGTTGGGGGTGCAATGGAGCCTGCGTACCACCTTGCAGTGCATCGAGCCGGACGGCGAAGGCTACCGACTGACCCTTGCCGACGGTCAGGTCGTCGGTGCAGACCTGGTGCTCAGTGCAGTGGGCTTGCGCCCCAACCTTGAGCTGGCGCTGGAAGCCGGCCTGGACTGTGGCCGCGGGATCAAGGTCGACGCACAACTACAGACCTCACAACCGGGCATCTATGCCTTGGGCGATTGCGTCGAGATCAACGGCCAGTTGCTGCCTTACCTCGCGCCGATCAACGAAGGCATTCGTGCCCTCGCCAAGACCTTGCTGGGCCAACCGACCGCCGCCCACTACCCATTGGCGCCCGTGACGGTGAAAACCCCGGTCGCCCCTCTGTGCCTGCTGACACCTCCCGGTGGTTGCGAGGGCCAATGGCGCTGCGATGCGACCAGCGATGGATTGAGCGCTGCGTTTCATGACCACGCAGGTGCCCTGCGCGGGTTCGTGCTGCTCGGCCGTCAGGCACAAATGCAACGAAATACCTGGCTGCAAAACTGCCAGGACACCCAACAAAATGTGGCCTGAGGCTGAACCATGAACAGTATCGTCAATCTGCCTCACGATGACCGCAATTGCGGCTGGTATGCCGCGCTGCCTGAACAGGCGCCGAGCAAGCGCCTAAGTGGCGAACATAACGCCGATTATGTGGTGATCGGTGCTGGCTTTGCTGGGCTTGCCGCCGCACGGCGCCTGGCCGAGCACCTGCCGCAGTCGCGCATTGTTTTGGTAGATGCCCAGCGAATCGCCTACGGCGCCTCCGGGCGCAACTCGGGTTTCGTCATCGACCTGCCGCACAAATTCGCCCTCGAACATCCCGATCCTCAGCATAAACAACGGCTCTTGGGCCTAAACCGCTCAGCCATCGATCAACTGCAAACATTGATCGGCCGTCACGGCATCGAATGCCAGTGGTCCCATGCGGGAAAATACCAGGGCGCGGTGGGAGAACGTGGCCAGGGTTATCTGGATCACTTTGAAAAACTGATGGCCGACCTGGGTGAGCCCTATCGCGTGGTCGGGCGTGACGAACTAGCCGGTGTACTCGGTAGCCGCTACTACAGCCGCGCCATCTACACCCCCGGTTGCTACCTGATGCAGCCTGCTGCCCTGGTACGTGGCCTGGGTAATTCGCTTCCCGGCAACGTCGAAGTGCTTGAAGAGTCGCCAATCCGCACACTCCAGAAAGACCCCTGCGGCACGTGGCTGGTGCGGGGCGACAACGGGCTGATCCGGAGCCCGCAGGTATTGCTGGGCACGAGCATCTTCACCCAGGAGTTCGGCTACTTGCGCAACCGACTCCTGCCGGTGATGACCTTCGCCAGTTGGACGCGACCACTGAGCGACGTCGAGATGGCGACGGTTGGTGCCCAGGCCGACTGGGGCCTCACCCCTGCCGACCACGCCGGTACCACCGTACGAATGACCCAGGACCGGCGCCTGATCATCCGCAATACCTACAAGCATGTCCCTCGCTACGGTCGCAGCGTAACCGATGCTACCCGCAACAAGATTCGCGATGACCATCGCAAGGCCTTCGAGGCGCGCTATCCGCAACTGGCCCAAGTGCCGTTTACCCATACCTGGGGTGGGGTCTATGCGATCTCACGCAACTTTACCAACTATTTCGGCCAACTCGATCAGGGTGTTTACGCCACCGCCTGCGACAACGGCGTGGGCGCGGCCTGGGGCACCATTTCCGGAACGCTCCTGGCAGACATGGCGGTGGGGGCGGACTCCCAGCAATTGAGTGACATCCGCGCAGTGACTGGCCTGCCCTCCCGTAACCCGCCTGAGCCGTTCTTGGGTATGGGGGTGCGGGCCCGGATCCGCTGGGCCGCGTTCAACAGTAGGAGCGAAGTATGACCCGCACACTCAGCGGAAAAGGCCCGGTGCGTCTGGTCGACCACCGGAACCTGGACTTTGTCCACCGGGGCGGGCCGCCTGGCGGCGCCTCGGTAGCGCGTGCTGTCAGTAATGAGGTGTCGCCCAACCTGGGTATCGGCTTTGCCCGCTGGGAAGGTGCTGAAGTGGCCTGGACGGTGCTCTATGACGAAGTGATTTTTGTCATTGAGGGCTGTTTTGAACTCCAGGCCAACGGCGAGGTGTACCGCGTGTCGCCAGGTCAGGTGCTGTGGATTCCCGAAGGCACGGAGCTGGTGTACGCAGGCCACGCGCTGTTCGGTTATGTGGTGTACCCGGGTGATTGGAAACAGCGCCACGGCCTTGCCTGACTACCGACCACCCTGGTCTGGGGAATCCAATTGTTCGCATTATCCAAACGGTTCGGCACGATTTATGTCGCTGCCTTGTTGATGCAGCTGGGTTCCAGCCTGCTGATGACCTACCTGGCCCTGCGCCTGAATGCTTCCGGTGTGGCGCAGGTATGGGGGGGTGCGCTTATGGCCGCCAACGCGCTGGGCATGGTGTTGGGAGCCCGCTCCGGTTATTGGCTGATTGGCCTGGTCGGCCATGCTCGGGCCTTTGTGGTGAGCGCCGGGGTGATTGTCACTGCGGTGCTCTCGCACCAGCTCAGTGATGGTTTACTGCTGTGGCTTGCCCTGCGATTTGTCGTTGGTGCGGCAATGATGGGCCAATTGATGGTCATCGAGAGCTGGCTCAACGACTGCGCACCGGTCAGCCGGCGAGGCGGCGCCATGTCGCTGTACATGGTGGCCAGCTATGTCGGCATGATGCTAGGGCAATTGATGCTCAGTCTGGGAGATGGGCTGCACACCTTGGCGTTGACGGGCGTGGCCATGGCTTTTGCCATTGGTTTGATCCCCGTGGCTCTGCACAACGGTACCCAGCCGAGCAACATCAACCAGGCCCGGATCAAACCCTTGCTGTACCTGCGTAGACTTCCTCAATCGTTGTTCACGATTCTTGCCTCGGGATTGCTGAACGGTTGCCTGTATGGGCTGACGCCGATCTTTGCTGCGCAACTGGGCTTTAGTCCGGCGCAGGTCGGGCAGTTCATGGCTGTCAGCATTGCCGCTGGGCTTCTAGCACAACTACCGCTGGGTAAACTGTCGGATCATATTTCCCGCATCACCTTGATCCGCGCTACCGCTGCATTGCTGTGCATAGCCTATTTGCCGCTGGCCTTCGGGCTGGCATCAGGGCAGCTGTGGATCATGTTGGCCGGGGCTGCCATCGGCTTCTTGCAGTTCTGTTTGTATCCGCTGGGCGTTGCTCATGCCAATGACAACCTAGAGCCGGAACTGCGTGTATCGCTGGCCGGAGTGCTGCTGATGACCTTTGGTATCGGCGCGACCATCGGCCCGCTGGTTGCAGGGGCGATGATGGAGCATGCCGGTCCACAAGCACTGTATCTGTTCGGCATTGGTGTAACGGCTATGGTTGTTTGCTTTATAAGGAATAAATCCGGCGTTGATGTGTCATTGGCAAGGTTGTCATGAAACGTCGGAGCCCAGGGATATGTCCGCCTCACTCCATTTGATGTCCGAACCAGTCAATTGAGCCCTGTTTTCGCTCTCTATGGATAAGCGGTGAAGTGCCCCTGGCACTGCACCCTACCCATAACAAGAGCAAAAGCAGGGACCATAATGACTATGACGACGTCTGGGAAAGCCAGCGATCAGTTGGCTCAGGGATTCAAGCCTCGACATGTGACCATGTTGTCGATTGCCGGTGTGATCGGCGCGGATTTGTTCGTAGGGTCCGAACAAGCGATCGCTGCGGCAGGTCCGGCAGCAATCATTGCCTATGCGCTTGCTGGCGCTCTGGTGGTGCTGGTAATGCGAATGCTTGGCGAGATGGCAGTGTCACCGCCGAAAACCATTCGATCATCGGCGGCCTGGGCGAAGCGGTGGCGGGCCTGCTGCTGCGCAACGGGGTAACGCCGACATTCCGCCAGATCGCCTTGCCCGATGCCTTCCTCGATGCTGGCGCCCTGCCGACGCTGCATGACCGCTACGGCATCTCCACCGGCGCAGTGAGCGCACAGATCAAGGCTTGGCTGTGACTTGATACCTGAAGATAGAGCCGGCCGGAATTAAAGGCGGCTCTATCCCTGTATGCCCGCCAAGCGAATGCCGAAGGCAAGGGCATGGCCTGACGCAGCGAATGGGGCTCGTCAGATTTGCATGGCCATGCCATCCACATTCATCGCCGCCTGGCGCAGGGCCTCGGAGCGCGTCGGGTGAGGGTGGCAGGTGAGGGCGATATCTTCTGCCGAGGCCGAGAACTCCATAGCCACGCAGAACTCACCAATCATCTCGCTGACGCTTGGGCCCACCAGGTGCACACCCAGTACTTCATCGGTTTCGGCATCGGCGATGACCTTGGCGAAGCCTTCGGTCTCGTGGTTGATCTTGGCACGGCTGTTGGCGGTGAAGGGGAACTTGCCAACCTTGTAGGCACGCCCTTCGGCCTTGAGCTGCTCTTCAGTCTTGCCCACAGTGGCCATCTCCGGGCGGGTATAGATCACCCCAGGGATGAGGTTGTAGTTGACCTCGTGGGGCTTGCCGGCGATGCGTTCGATACAGGCCACCGCTTCGTCTTCGGCCTTGTGCGCCAGCATCGGGCCCGAAGTGACGTCGCCAATCACCCAGACACCCGGCACTGAGGTACGGTGGTGCTCGTTGCTGAGCATGCCGCGCTTGTCGGCTTCCAGGCCCACGCTTTCCAGGTTCAGCCCTTTGGTATAAGGGCGGCGGCCGATAGCCACCAGCACGTAATCGGCTTGCAGCGATTCTGCGGTACCACCGGCGGCAGGCTCCAGCGTCAGGCTGACGCCATCGGCACCTGCGGTAGCCTGAGTCACTTTACTGCCCAGCTTGAACACCATGCCTTGCTTGGCGAGCGCCTTCTGCAGGGTCTTGGCCGTTTCCGTGTCGGTGCCGGGGCAGATGCGGTCCAGGTATTCGATGACAGTGACCTGGCTACCCAGGCGGCGCCAGACCGAACCCAGCTCAAGACCGATCACGCCAGCACCGATGACGACCAGGTGCTTGGGCACTTGCGGCAGCGACAGCGCGCCGGTCGAGTCGATAATGCGCTGGTTGTCGACGGTCACACCTGGCAGAGGGGTGGGCTCAGAGCCGGTGGCAATGACGATGTCCTTGGCCTGCAACGCGGTTTCGCTACCGTCTTCGGCCTTGACCACGACCTTGCCGATGCCATCCAGGCGGCCCCAGCCTTTGATCCACTCGACCTTGTTCTTGCGGAACAGGTATTCGATGCCCTTGGTCAGGCCTGTCACGCTCTCATCCTTCTGTTTCATCATCTGGGCGAGGTTGAGGGTGGGCTTTACTTCGATACCGAGGTGGGCGAACTCGTCACCGCTGGCAGCTTCGTAAAGCTCCGAAGCATGCAGCAGTGCCTTGGATGGCATGCAGCCGACGTTCAGGCAGGTACCGCCCAAGGTCGAGCGGCCTTCCACGCAGGCAACGCTCAGGCCCAACTGGCCAGCGCGGATGGCTGCGTTATAGCCACCAGGGCCACCGCCGATGATCACCACGTCATAGGATTTCATGGGTTCAACTCCAGGATGTAGAAGCGCGAGAGGGCACAAGGTTAAGCTGAGACGCAGAGATTGTATACAATCTGCTGTATGGATAAGATCAGTTGGTTCTAGACCATGGTCTTGTTTAGAGGAAACATCCCACAGATGAACTACTCTGATCCGGCGACGTTCGAAATATTAGGCGTCGTGGCTAATTACGGACAGGAGGGGTGTTTCATGCTTGCTCAACTTCCACCTGCATTGCAGAGCTTGCATCTGCCGCTGAGGCTGAAGCTGTGGGACGGTAACCAGATTGATCTTGGGCCTAGTCCTCAGGTCACCATTTTGGTGAAGGAACCGCAGCTGATCAGCCAGTTGACCCACCCAAGCATGGACCAACTGGGCACCGCATTCGTCGAAGGCAAGCTGGAGCTGGAAGGCGATATCGGTGAGGCTATCCGCGTGTGCGACGAGCTGAGCGAAGCGCTGCTGGCGGATGAGGATGAAACGCCGCCGCCACGTTTGTCTCATGACAAGAGCACCGACGCCAAAGCCATCTCCTACCACTATGACGTGTCCAACGCGTTCTACCAGCTTTGGCTGGACCAGGACATGGCCTATTCTTGCGCCTACTTCCGTGAGCCGGACAATACGCTCGACCAGGCGCAGCAGGACAAGTTTGACCACCTGTGCCGCAAGCTGCGTCTGGATGCCGGTGACTACCTGCTCGATGTTGGCTGTGGCTGGGGCGGGCTGGCGCGGTTCGCTGCCCGTGAATATGGCGCCAAGGTGTTCGGCATTACCCTGAGCAAGGAGCAATTGAAGCTCGGCCGCAAGCGTGTGCAAGCGGAAGGGCTTGCCGACAAGGTCGACCTGCAGATTCTCGATTACCGCGATCTACCCCAGGATGGTCGCTTCGACAAGGTTGTCAGCGTGGGTATGTTCGAGCATGTCGGGCATGCCAACCTGGCGCTGTACTGCCAGAAGCTGTTCGGGGCGGTGAGGGAAGGGGGGCTGGTGATGAACCACGGCATCACTGCCAAGCACGTCGATGGCCGACCGGTCGGGCGCGGGGCGGGTGAGTTCATCGATCGCTATGTATTCCCCCACGGCGAGCTGCCGCACCTGTCGATGATCAGCGCCAGTATCTGTGAAGCCGGGCTGGAGGTGGTGGACGTGGAGAGCCTGCGCCTGCACTACGCTAAAACCTTGCACCACTGGAGCGAGAACCTGGAGAACCAATTGCACAAGGCGGCAGCGCTGGTGCCTGAGAAGACCCTGCGGATCTGGCGTTTGTACTTGGCCGGGTGTGCCTACGCCTTTCAGAAGGGCTGGATCAACCTGCACCAGATATTGGCCGTGAAGCCATACGCCGACGGGCATCATGACCTGCCTTGGACGCGGGAAGACCTGTACCGCTGAAATCGTAAGTGTCACAGCGCTGATATGGCTTTGCAGGAGTGGCCTTGTGTTGCGAAAGGGCCGCAATGCGGCCCCTGCATTTCATCTGTGCAGCCTAAATTGCTGGGGCCGCGTTACGGCCCTTTCGCGGTAAAGGTCGCTCTCACAACGGGCGTGCTCACCTTAAAGAATCGGCGATATCAGCCGCGCAATCCGCATCCCCAACTGCTGTAGTCGATGGGTGTCTTGGGTGTCTTCTGCAGTAATTTCCCGCGCGTGTTCGAAGTCTTCGTGGAGCATGTGCTCGACCTGGTCGGCGAAGCCGCGATCGACTGTCAGCAGGGTAATCTCGAAGTTCAGACGGAACGAGCGGTTGTCCAGGTTGGCACTCCCAATCGCGCTGACGTCATCATCCACCAGCACCACCTTCTGATGCAGAAACCCGGGTTGGTAACGGAACATACGTACCCCCGCGCGCACCGCTTCGAAGGCAAACAGGCTGGAGGCGGCGTAGACGATGCGGTGGTCCGGCCGTGACGGGATGAGCACCCGCACATCGACTCCTCGTAGTACCGCCAGCCGCAAAGCGGCGAACACGGCCTCGTCAGGGATGAAGTAGGGGCTGGTGATCCACACCCTGCGGGTGGCCGAATGAATCGCCTCAAGGAAGAACAGCGAGCAGGTTTCTTGTGGGTCTGCCGGGCCGCTGGCCAAGGCCTGACACAGCACTCCGTTGTCCGGGTACGTATCGGGCAGGATCAGCGGCGGTAGCTGGCGCGTGGCCCAATACCAGTCCTCGGCGAACGACTCTTGCAGGCAGGCCAGTACCGGCCCGCTGATCTGTACGTGGGTGTCACGCCAGGGTGAAAGCTGTGGGTGTTCACCCAAATACTCGTCTCCCACGTTGTGACCGCCAATGAAGCCGAGCAAGCCATCCACCACCACAATCTTGCGATGGTTGCGGAAGTTCACCTGGAAGCGGTTGAACCAGCCGCGACGGGTGGCGAATGCATGGATCTGCACGCCGCCGTCACGCAGCATCTGGCTGTAGCTGGCCGGCAAGGCGTGGCTGCCGACACGGTCGTACAGCACGAACACCTGCACGCCTTCGGCGGCTTTGCGTAGCAAAAGTTGCTGCAGTGCCTTGCCGAGGGTGTCGTCATGAATGATGAAGAACTGCACCAATACCACATCGCGTGCTTTTTCGATGGCTGCGAAGATGGCATCGAAGGTGGCCTTGCCATTGATCAGCAGTTTTACCTGGTTATTTGCCAGGCATGGCATGCGACCCAGCTTGGGCATCGCCCGCAACGCTGCGTAGCTTTCGGACTCGCGGGCGGTAAGGGCTTCTTCAACCCAAGGTCGCCAGTTGAGGTTGGCCATGGCCACGTGCATTTCCTGGTTGGCCTGACGCCGAGCCTTGATGTAGGCGTAGAACGAGCGGGCGCCGAAGATCAGGTAGGGGATCAAGGTGAGGTAGGGGATGAAGAGCAAGGGCATCGCCCACGCAATGGCACCCTGAGCTGTCCGCACGGTGAACAGCGCATGCAGTGCGGCGACTATACCCAGCAGATGGATCAGGCCGAGTAGGTAACCAAAGAAGTAGGGGCTGTGGTAATCCATATGCATCCTGCTTGCCGAGTACACTTGAGGTAACAGAACACGTTCCCGGTCCGCCTGCAACCCGCAGGCGGATTTGGCGTCTAAGGCTCAGTCCGGCCCGTTTGACCGGTTTTTTTCCAGGAGCGTTCGTCCATGAAGATTCGTCTGCCACTGTTGGCGTTGGCCCTAGGCATGAGCAGTCCGCTGGTGCAAGCCCAGATGCTGCAACCGGGGTTGTGGGAGCTGACCACCAGCAAAATGCAGGTCGATGGCAAGCCGCTGCCCGACATGGAATTCATGCTTGGCCAGTTGAAGAACCTGCCGCCAGAGCAGCGCGCAATGATGGAAGGGGTGTTGGCCAAACAAGGGGTCAGTGTAGGTGGCAAGGGTGTGCGATCGTGCCTGACACCAGAACAGGTGGCAACGAATGACATTCCGCTGCAGGACCCGAAATCGGGCTGCACTCAGAAGATTACCGACCGTACCGGTAACGTGTGGAAATTCCAGTTCAGCTGCCCGAAGGCACAGGGTAGTGGCCAGGCTACATTTCTCAGTGATCGGGAATTCACCACCCAGGTCAGTGGCACGTTCAACGCATCGGGTGTGCAGCAGCAAGGCAGCATGAACACGCGTGCGGTGTGGCTAGGCAATGACTGCGGGACAGTCAAACCGCGCAGCTGAAGTTCCATTGCCACTGGCGGGTGGCAACCGCGTCGTGGGCATGCAGCCTCTGTTGCCGTTCGAGCAGCCGAGCATGGCCAGTTCCAGAAGTCGGTAGGGAAACGAATAGTTCCACGTGGAACATTTCGTTTTCAATCCTTGCCTCGACGCGGTTAAGGCATAGCTTTTAGGCCTGAGAACGGCTGATCAAGGCAGGCGTTTTCAGCAAACGCTCAAAGCTGATGTGCGAATAGGCGGCAGTAGAGGCAAAGCCTTCAAAACAAAAGAAGGCATCAACGGCAGCCCTCGATCAAGCTGCAATGCAGCTTGAAGCGCTCCCCGCTGGAACTCGATACGCGGTTCAAGGTGGTCCAGCCTACTCGGCGGCTGTAACCCACCCAGGCCTCACCATTGCTGGCCAGGCCGGTAAAAAAAGTCAACGTGCCATAGCGGCTGTTGGTTTGTGCCCATAGTCGGCGGCTGCTGAAGTCATAGCCGCGAAGGTAGAACGTGCTGCCTTCGGTGCGCACGCTGTAGTAGTTGCCTTTGCCGTCCTGGCAAGCGAGCAGCGTCGCGCTTCGCGTACAAAGGGCCAATGCACCGTTTTGCGGCATGGCCAACAGCGAGGCAGGCATGGTGAGCACCAGCAATGCCATGACGCGTGGCAGATTCATTTTTCATCCCCTGTGAGCACTCGTCCGTCGAGAAGCACTTGGCGAAATTGTATTGTTACTTTATAACATTGTGCAATGCATCGTTTCGAATGCGTCTGCCTGAAGGGGTTCGCCATGTCCAATCGTCTTCCCGTCACCGTGCTGTCCGGCTTTTTGGGCGCCGGCAAGAGCACGCTGCTCAACCATGTGCTGCGCAACCGCGACAACCTGCGGGTGGCGGTAATCGTCAACGATATGAGTGAAATCAACATCGATGCCAGTGAGGTGCAGCGCAATGTCAGCCTCAACCGCGCTGAAGAGAAACTGGTCGAGATGAGCAACGGCTGCATTTGCTGCACGTTGCGCGAAGACCTGCTTGAGGAGGTTGCACGGCTGGCCGAAGAGGGACGTTTCGATTATTTGTTGATCGAATCCACCGGTATCTCTGAGCCACTGCCAGTGGCTGAGACCTTCACTTTCCGTGACGAGCTGGGTCGCAGTCTGTCCGATATGGCGCGACTGGACACCATGGTCACCGTGGTCGATGGCTTGAACTTCCTGCGCGACTATCAAGCAGCAGAGAGCCTGGCCAGCCGTGGTGAAACGTTGGGCGAAGAAGACGAGCGGTCGATCAGTGATTTGCTGATCGAACAGGTCGAGTTCGCAGATGTACTGCTGCTGAGCAAGATCGACCTGATCAGCCAACATGAGCGCGAAGAGCTCATCGCCATTTTGCGCAGCCTCAATGCCCGGGCGCAGATCGTACCCATGGTCATGGGCCAAGTGCCGCTGGCACGGATCCTCAACACCGGGCTGTTCGACTTCGATCAAGCGGCCCAGGCACCAGGCTGGTTGCAGGAGCTGCGCGGTGAACATGTACCAGAAACCGAAGAGTACGGTATCGCGGCCATGACCTGGCAGGCTCGACGCCCGCTTCATCCACAGCGCTTTTACGACTTTATCCACAAGGACTGGGAAAACGGAAGGCTGCTGCGTTCCAAAGGGTTTTTCTGGTTGGCCAGCAAATATCAGGAAGCTGGCAGCTGGTCGCAAGCGGGCGGCATGATGCGCCATGGTCTGGCTGGCCGCTGGTGGCGCTTCGTGCCACGCGAGCAGTGGCCACAGGATGTGGATAACACGAATGCGATCTTGAAACACTGGACCGCCGACACCGGTGACTGCCGACAGGAGTTGGTGTTTATTGGGCAGAATATCAACGTCGAAAAATTATCCACAGCCCTGGATGCATGCCTGTTGACGGATCAAGAAATGGGCTTGGGTCACATGGGCTGGCTGCGTTTACCTGACCCATTTGGCCCATGGCATGAGGAAGCGGCAGCATGAACCTGGCTCACCGACCTGTGGATATCTTTCAGGTGTTTGGCGAGACGCCCCAAGTGCTGGCCGAAGTGCTGCAGGATGGCGTGAACCTGGCTGTCTGGCGGCGGCGCTTGCCGGCACAACTGGAGGACTTTGCCGCACTGGTGATCAGCCTTGGCCAGCCCTTGGCTGATCAGCGGGTGATTGATGTGAACGAGGAGCAGAAGCCGGTATTGCCAGATCTGCTGCGTGAAGCGGCGGATTTGCATGGGTATGAAGCTTTCGTTGCTGATGTGACGTGGTTGGTGGCGGCTTATACCTGTCTGGTTGGCGCACGACGGGTCGGTTTGCGCTTGCGCGTGTTGAACGCTCCGATGTGCCCACGCTTCCATGTGGATAACGTACCGTTGCGCTTGCTCACCACTTACGTCGGCTCAGGTAGTGAGTGGTTGCAAGAGCGGGATAGCTGTCGTGGAGAGTTACACACAGCTCAGCCACCTGTGGATAACATCCAGCACCTTCAAGCCGCCGAGGTTGCGGTACTTAAAGGCGAACAATGGCAGGGTAACGAAGGGGCAGGCCTGGTGCATCGGTCCCCTTCTACGCAGCGGGGGCGTTTGCTGCTCAGCCTTGACTGGCTGGCCTGACGGCGCATAGTGAGGCATCACCGCCGCCTGAAGCCACCCCATGCTGCAGAACATTCCCACCCATGTAATTGCCGGCCCGCTTGGTGCTGGCAAGACCACGCTGATCCGTCACTTGCTGGCTCAGCGCCCAGCCAACGAGCGCTGGGCGGTATTGATCAACGAGTTCGGCCTTGTCGGCCTGGATGCGGCCTTACTCAGCCGTGACGAAGACGGCATCGCCATCGGCGAGGTCGCAGGGGGCTGCCTGTGCTGCGTCAACGGCATGCCGTTCCAGGTGGGCCTGGGACGACTGCTGCGCAAATCGCGGCCTGACAGGCTGTTTATCGAACCTTCCGGCCTGGGCCATCCCTTGCAGCTGCTGGCTCAGCTGCAACAAGCGCCTTGGGTTGGAGTGCTGACAATTCAGCCACTCATGATGGTTGTGGATGCCCAGGCCATGGCTCGAAACGAGCCTCTGCCAGAGGCTCAACAGCAGGCTTTCAACGCCTCTGAAAGCGTGATTTTCAATAAGTCAGAGGCTGTGGATGAAATACATAAGTTGTTGATAAGTAATAAATTTAAAGAAAAGAAGATCATGTGGACCGTGCAGGGGCAGTTGCCTTTTTCCGGCCTCCCGACGGTATCTCCACAGATTGTTGACAGCCCATTCTTGAAAAACAGGATTGTCGACAATCCTGGAATCGCTCCAGCAGCACTGTGGGCTGACCCGAGTCAACCGATTTGCCTTGCCCAGCAAGGGGAGGGCGGTTGGAGTATTGGCTGGCGGTGGCACCCTGGCCAACAGTTTTATCCACAGCGGCTAAAGGCTTTCTTGTGTGCTTGGCCATGGCGACGGGCCAAGGGAGTTATCCACAGCATGGAGGGCTGGTGGTCATTCAATGGGCTGAATGGGGATATGCCCGCTTGGCAGCCCAGCGACTGGCGGAAGGACACGCGTATCGAGCTGATTTTCGATCAGCCGCAACCGCAACCCGCATTGCAAGCCGGGTTGGATGAATGTCGCGTCAGTTGATCAGTTGCGCCAGCGGTTATGCTCCTGGCGCCATTGCTGCATCTCTATGACGTTGTCGGCGCGCGGTGGGGTCTTGATTTCGAACGGGTAGGGCGCCAGCTCGATCTGCACACTGTGGGCGCCGAACTGGGTCGCGGTGCCGGGGTGACGTTGCTCACCCGTGACGGTGAATTCGAAGGCATAGACGCGTGCCAGGCGCTTGCGGCCATTGGCATCCCGGACAAAGGCGATGCGCTTGAGCGCTACGGCATCGTCAAGCAACTCCAGGTCGAGTTTGGCGCAATGCTGTTTGACCCGTTCCAGGGCCTTTTCACGCAACCCATGGTTGTGCCACAACCAGGCGCCTGCCGTGGCTACCAGCATCAGGACGAAGAGGTTCTCCAGGGTCAACATTTGCATATGCTCCAAACAGGTAGATCCAGCTTAACTGCGTTCCTGGCCTGTCGTACAGGTAGCAATCGAGTTCATACTGCGCTGCGCACAATCCTAGAAACAGCTTTGGAAACCTCCCGCATGAAACGTACCCCGCACCTGCTCGCCATTCAGTCCCACGTGGTGTTCGGCCACGCCGGCAACAGCGCCGCGGTATTCCCCATGCAGCGTATCGGGGTCAATGCCTGGCCACTCAATACCGTGCAGTTCTCCAATCACACACAGTATGGCCAGTGGGCGGGCGAAGTGCTTGCCCCAGCGCAAATTCCTGCGTTGGTGGAAGGCATTTCCAACATCGGCGAGCTGGGCCACTGCGATGCGGTGCTTTCCGGCTACCTGGGCAGTGCCGAACAAGGGCGAGCGATCCTGGCCGGCGTCGAGCGGATCAAGGCGGTAAACCCAAAAGCGTTATACCTGTGCGACCCGGTCATGGGGCACCCGGAAAAGGGCTGCATCGTGCCGCCCGAAGTCAGTGAGTTCCTGCTTGACGAGGCTGCAGCCACGGCGGACATCCTGTGCCCCAACCAGCTGGAGTTGGACAGCTTCTGTGGGCGCCGCGCCCAGTCGCTGGAGGACTGCGTGAACATGGCGCGCAGCCTGCTGCAGCGTGGACCACAGGTTGTACTGGTCAAGCACCTGGCGTACCCCGGGCGGGCCGAAGAGCATTTCGAAATGCTGCTGGTGACCGCCGAGCACAGCTGGCACTTACGCCGCCCACTGCTGGCGTTTCCGCGTCAGCCGGTGGGGGTGGGTGACCTGACCTCAGGCCTGTTCCTGGCGCGTGTGCTGCTTGGCGACAGCTGGGTGCAGGCATTCGAATTCACGGCTGCGGCAGTGCATGAAGTGCTGCTGGAAACCCAGGCCTGCGCCAGCTACGAATTGCAGCTGGTACGGGCCCAGGACCGCATTGCGCACCCACGGGTGCGCTTCGAAGCGCAGTTGCTCGCGCTTTAAATGGCGTCGGTTTTCAAGTCCTGATAGCGCTTTTCCAGTTCCTGGCGGATCTGCCGGCGCTGCTGGCCTTGCAGGAAGCGGCGCTTTTCTTCGCTGCTGTGCGGCTGGCGTGGTGGCACCGGCACCGGGCGGCGGTTGTCGTCGACCGCGACCATGGTGAAGAAGCAGCTGTTGGAATGGCGCACCGAGCGCTCGCGAATGTTCTCGGTCACGACTTTGATGCCAACTTCCATCGAAGTGTTGCCGGTGTAGTTGACCGACGCCAGGAAGGTCACCAGTTCACCCACGTGCACGGGTTCACGGAAGATCACCTGGTCGACCGACAGGGTCACCACATAACTGCCGGCGTAACGGCTGGCACATGCATAAGCCACTTCGTCGAGGTACTTGAGCAGGGTGCCGCCATGTACGTTGCCAGAAAAGTTGGCCATGTCCGGGGTCATCAGGACGGTCATGCTCAGCTGGGCGTTTCCAGGTTCCATAGTGTGCTCACGGTGAGGTTGCGCTGAATCGGGCGAATGGAGGGCGTTATCTGCTGACACTTCTGTTCCCCTCTTTGAATTTGCCTTGCTGATACGGGACGTTGGCTGGCGCGCTGTCGTCACGCTGATCATGCCATCACGAGCGCTTTTCCAGCCGATCTGTTTCTGCATATTGCACTGGCTTTTTGCGGCGGGGTGCGATGTTAACCTGAGTACGCCCATGCAACATGGGTGTTCCCGGATTCAATACAGTATGTACTTGCTGCTCGCTCAGGTTTGCCTCGGCAGAGGAGCGGTCTGCCCAGGCATTCACAAGACGAGAAAAGGAGTATCACGCCATGCATGCCATCAGCTTCATCCAGGACCTGGCAGTCATCATGCTGGTCGCTGGCGTGGTCACCATTCTTTTTCACCGTTTCAAGCAGCCGGTGGTGCTGGGCTACATTGTCGCCGGCTTCATCATTGGCCCGCACACTCCGCCGTTCGGCCTGATTCATGACGAAGACACCATCAAGACCCTCGCCGAACTGGGGGTGATCTTCCTGATGTTCTGCCTGGGGCTCGAGTTCAGCTTGCGCAAGCTGTTCAAGGTTGGTGCCACGGCGTTTATCGCAGCGTTCCTGGAAATCGTCCTGATGATCTGGATCGGTTTCGAGATTGGCCGCTGGTTTGGCTGGAACACCATGGATTCACTGTTCCTGGGCGCCATCCTGGCCATTTCCTCCACCACCATCATCGTCAAGGCGCTCAACGACTTGAAGATGAAGAACGAGCGCTTTGCCCAGCTGATCTTCGGCGTACTGATCGTCGAGGACATTCTGGGTATCGGTATCATTGCCCTGCTGTCGGGCATCGCGGTCAGCGGCACGGTCAGCTCGGGCGAAGTGTTCTCCACTGTCGGCAAGCTGTCGCTGTTCATGATCGTCGCCTTGGTCATCGGTATTTTGCTGGTACCGCGGTTACTGGCCTATGTCGCCAAGTTCGAAAGCAACGAAATGTTGCTGATCACTGTTCTGGGCCTGTGTTTCGGCTTCTGCCTGCTGGTTGTGAAGCTGGAGTACAGCATGGTGCTAGGCGCTTTCCTGATTGGCGCAATCATGGCCGAATCACGCCAGTTGCTGAAGATCGAACGCCTGATCGAGCCTGTACGCGACCTGTTCAGTGCCATCTTCTTCGTCGCCATCGGCCTGATGATCGACCCTCAGGTACTGATCGACTATGCCTGGCCTATCGTTGTCATCACTCTGGCGGTGGTGCTGGGCAAAATGCTGTCTTGCGGCATGGGGGCGTTCATTGCCGGCAATGACGGGCGTACGTCTTTGCGTGTGGGCATGGGGCTTTCGCAGATCGGCGAGTTCTCCTTCATCATTGCCGCGCTGGGCATGACCCTGCAGGTGACCAGCGACTTCCTTTACCCGGTGGCGGTGGCGGTATCGGCAATCACCACGTTGCTGACACCCTACCTCATCCGCGCGGCTGACCCGTTGTCGCAGAAACTGGGCAATGTGGTGCCCGCCCGCCTCGCACGCGTGTTGTCGTTGTATGGCGAGTGGTTACGCAACATCCAGCCGCAGGGCGAGAGTGCCATGCTGGCGGCGATGATCCGGCGTATCCTGTTGCAGGTCGGGGTGAACCTGGCGCTGGTGATCGCCATCTTCTTCAGTGGCGGCTACTTTGCAGGGCGTATCGGCAATTGGCTCAGTGAGTGGGTCAGCGATGTCAGCCAGCAGAAGGCCGTCATATGGGGGGCTGCTTTGTTGCTGTCACTGCCATTCCTGATCGCTGCGTACCGCAAGCTAAAGGCACTCTCGATGCTGCTGGCAGAGATGGGCGTGAAGCCGGAAATGGCCGGGCGACATACCCAGCGCGTGCGCCGTGTGATCGCCGAAGTGATCCCGCTGTTGTCGTTGCTGGTGATTTTCCTGCTGCTGTCGGCATTGTCCGCCAGCATTCTGCCCACCAGCGAATTGCTGCTGGTGATTGCCGTGGTAGCTGCGGTGGTGGTGGCGTTGTTGTGGCGCTGGTTTATCCGCGTGCACACGCGCATGCAGATCGCGTTGCTGGAGACGCTGGAGAACAGTCGCGAGAACTCGCACTAAGGGGGTTACGCCCTGGTCAAGGTATCTCGCCCGCCCGAGGAGATGGGGTTATAGCGATGTCGCCAGGCGCAAAAAGCCTGGCGATTTTAACGACCTTGAGGCGCTGAGACGTCATTGTTACTGACTCAGATCGCGAGCTTCTCTATAGGTGCTAGCGATCAGCTCTCCAGCCAAACATCTCGCGCCCAGTGCCACACCGATTCCCAACTGTCTTCGCCGACAATTTCCTCTTCGGCATCCCACAGCACCACGGTGCCGTCCTCTTCGACGCAATAGTAATTGTCGCCGTCCTGGCACAGCGGAATCAGGTCACGCGGTACGCCGGCATCCCAGGCGTTGGAGGCCACATCTGGCAGGTAGGTGTGCGACTGCGGATCAGTGACGGTAACAGGCTCAAGGGAGCCGTAAACCACATCACTTACGGTCAGCAGAAACTCTTTGAACACGAATGGAATATTGATGAACAGCTGTTCTTCGATCTCTACCAGCTGGTCTTCATCGGGAAGCTCCAGGGGCACTGGTACTGGCTCATTCGCTTCACGGAGTTGTTCGATCACTTCTTCCACGGTTCACTTCCTCTGACCTAGATGACAACGCTGCGCCTTATACCCTAGTAGCCCACTTTGGCAAAAGCAAAAACCCCGGGCAAGCCCGGGGTTCTCTGTTTAGCACGCAGCGATTAGCCGTTTTGACGGATACCGGCTACCAGCCAAGGCTGGTTCTCGCCTTGGGCGCGAACCATGTGCCAGCTTTCGCTGAACACTTCGCCCTGGTCGAAGCGCGAATTCTTCGACACGCCACGGAAGGTCAGGGTCGCGTCGGTGCGGTCGGCGCGGTCATCGACACCGTCCAGTTGCACTTCCAGGTTATCGATGTAGGTAGACTGGAAGCCATCACCCAGTTCAGCACGCTCACGCTTGAGGAACTCAAGCATTTGCGGGGTAACGAACTCGCTGATCTTGTCCATTTCATTGGCATCCCAGTGCTGCTGCAGCGACTGGAAGTGGTTACGGGCTGCCGCCAGGAAGCTCTGCTCGTTGAACCAGGCCGGGGCGTTGATCACCGGTGCGGCTGCGGCAGCAGGTGCGGCCGAACCACCGAAAATCGAAGGCTGGGCAGGCTGCGCGTGAGCCTCACGCTGCATCGGCGCATGGCCTGGCATGGCCATTTGTGGCTGCTGCTGGCGGCGGCGCGCGGCGATGAAGCGGAACACGAGGAAGGCGATGAGCGCCACGATCAGGAAGTCCATGATCTGGAAGCCTTCGAAACCGTCGCCCATGAACATGGAAGCCAGCAGGCCACCGGCGGCGAGGCCGGCCAGTGGGCCCAACCAGCGCGAAGCACCGCTGGCGGCAGCCGGTGCACGGCCAGGTGCGGTCGGCGCGGCAGCAGGCGTGGTTGGCGTAGCCTGGCGGGTCTGGTGGATAGGCGCGGAGCCCGAGCTCTTGCCGCCGCCGAAACGCTTGGCGCTGGCGTCCAGGCTCAGCGTCAGGCCGACGCAGAGCGCCAGTGCGATGCTAAGAAAACGTTGCATAAGTGGGATATCCCCTGTTGTGGATTGCACGCGCGTCATGGTGCACAGGTTCCCGGGCACATGACCAGCGACATAGTGTTTCGAGCTTTTGCCTGATGTTACAAAGTTGGCAGGCCCGACCCTTGTGGGCTTTAGACAGCCTCGAGCTTGGCATACCCCAGCATCAGCCATTTGCTACCTTCGGCAAAATTCACCTGCACCCGCGCCTGAGCGCCAGAACCCTCGAAGTTGAGGATTACGCCTTCGCCGAATACCGCATGCTGCACACGCTGGCCAAGGTTGAACGCGGTCTGCGGAATGCTGGCATTGGCGAACAGGTTGCTGTTGGTGGCCGTCTTGGCCCCGCCGAACGGGCGGCTGACACTGTTGGACAGGCGTACTTCCTGAACCAGGCCGGCCGGAATTTCACGCACGAAACGCGACACCTTGTTATACGTCTCGCTGCCATAAAGGCGGCGTGTTTCGGCGTAGGTCATGACCAGCTGGCGCATGGCGCGGGTGATGCCTACATAGGCCAGGCGTCGTTCCTCTTCCAGGCGGCCGGGTTCTTCCAGGCTCATCTTGTGCGGGAACAAGCCTTCTTCCATGCCCACCAGGAACACATAGGGGAACTCCAGGCCTTTGGCGCTGTGCAGGGTCATCAGCTGGATGCTGTCTTCATGCTCGTCAGCCTGAGTATCGCCAGCTTCGAGTGAGGCGTGGCCAAGGAAGGCCGAGAGCGGGGACAGGTCGGCGTCTTCGTCGGTGGACTCGAAGTTGCGTGCCGCACTGACCAGTTCCTCAAGGTTTTCTACGCGTGCCTGGCCCTTTTCACCTTTTTCTTCCTGGTGATAGGTGATCAGGCCGGACTGTTCGATGGTGGTCTGGGTCATGGTATGCAGCGGCATGTCCACAACCTTGGCGGCCAGCCCCTCGATCAGCTCGATAAAGGCCCCCAGGGCACTGGCGGCGCGGCCCTTCAGGGCCTTGGCGGCGAGCAGCTGGCACATGGCCTCCCACATGGACAGCTGGCTGTGACGGGCGTGCTCGCGGATGGCTTCGACGGTTTTTTCGCCAATACCGCGCGGCGGCACGTTGATCACCCGCTCCAGAGCGGCATCGTTGCCACGCCCTTCGATCAGGCGCAGGTAAGCCATGGCATTCTTGATTTCGGCGCGCTCGAAGAAGCGCTGGCCGCCATAGATGCGGTAGGGGATGCGCTCGCGCAGCAGGGCCTCTTCCAGCACGCGCGACTGGGCGTTGGAGCGGTACAGGATGGCAATCTCGTTGCGCGCATTGCCCTGCTTGACCAGGCTCTCGATGGTTTCCACGACATAGCGCGCTTCGTCGTGCTCGTTGTAGGCCGCGTACAGGGTCAGTGGTTCGCCTTCGCCCATGTCGGTCCACAGTTCCTTGCCCAGGCGCCCGCTGTTGTTGGCGATCAGCGCGTTGGCCGCCTTGAGGATGCCGCCGGTGGAGCGGTAGTTCTGCTCCAGGCGGATCATTTCGGCGTCGGGGAAGTCGGCGGTGTACTGGTGAATGTTTTCGATCTTGGCGCCGCGCCAGCCGTAGATCGACTGGTCGTCATCGCCTACCGCCATCAGGCTGTCGCCACCGCGTGCCAGCAGGCGCAACCAGGCGTACTGCACGGCGTTGGTATCCTGGAACTCGTCCACCAGCACGTGGCGGAAGCGTCGTTGATAGTGCTCCAGCAGGCCCGGATGGTCACGCCACAGGTCCAGGGCGCGAAGCAGCAGCTCGGAGAAATCGATGACACCGGCGCGCTCGCACGCCTGCTCGTAGGCCGTATAGACCTCGCGCATGGTCGCCAGGAACAGGTCGCCCCCCGCCTGGATGTGCTGCGGGCGCAGGCCTTCGTCTTTCTGCCCGTTGATGAACCACTGGGCCTGGCGTGCCGGCCACTTCTGCTCGTCCAGGCCCAACTCGCGCATGACCCGCTTGATCAGGCGCTGCTGGTCGTCGCTGTCGAGGATCTGGAAGTTCTGCACCAGCCGCGCTTCCTGCCAGTGGGCCCGCAACAGGCGATGGGCCAGGCCGTGGAAGGTGCCGACCCACATGCCTGCCGGGTTGATGCCCAACAGTTGCTCGATCCGCTGGCGCATTTCTGCTGCGGCCTTGTTGGTGAACGTCACCGACAGGATCGAGTGCGGTGATGCCTGCTCGACCTGGATCAGCCAGGCGATGCGGTGTACCAGCACGCGGGTTTTACCGGAACCGGCGCCGGCAAGCACCAGTTGACGCCCGAGCGTGGCCGCTACGGCCTGGCGTTGGGCATCGTTGAGGGAATTCAGCAGGAGAGAGAGGTCGTCTGTGCGCATCGGGCCATTCTAGGGCGATGCCGGGTAAGGGGCAAATATCTACTGTATGAATATTCACCTGGCGGCATCCCGCTCATCGGTCCGGGGCCAGGTCACGGCCTGCGCAAGCTGGCTGAGGCATCGTTAGTCGAAGGCCTTCCCGTTATGGATTTCGCACCTTCGAATTTCATCTGCTGCTGTTTCAGATTAAAGGTCGCGCCATCGCGCAGGTCATTCAGCCATGCCAGTGCCTGCCATGCCTGGCGAGCAGGCTGTTGGCTTGCTCGGGCCCGAAACTGCCAGCCGGGTAGGGGCGGGGCGCCTGGAAGTGCTCTTCACAGCCCTTGATGATTGGATCTACCCAGGCCCAGGCTGCTTCCACTTCATCGCGGCGCATGAACAGCGTCGAATCACCTTCGAGCACATCCAGCAGCAGACGCTCGTAGGCTTCCCAGCGGCGAGTCTGGCTGAACACCTGGGCCAGATTAAGGTCCAGGTCCACGGGTTCCAGGCGCATGCCTTTGCCTGGGCTCTTGGTCATCATGCGAAGGCTGATGCGTTCGTCCGGTTGCAGCTGTATCAGTAACTGGTTGACCTGGCCGCCGCTGAACAGTTCGTGAGGCACTGGCTTGAACTGGATGACGATCTGCGAAGCGCGCCGCGCCATGCGTTTGCCGGTGCGCAGATAGAAAGGCACGCCCGCCCAGCGCCAGTTGTCGATGTGCGCCTCGATGGCAACGAAAGTTTCGGTATCGCTGTCGTTGTCGACGTCCTTTTCAAAGTAGTAGGCCGGCACTTCCTGGCCGCCGATACGCCCGGCACCATACTGGCCACGTACCGTCTTGTCCTGCACATCCTGGCCGGTGATTGGCTTGAGGGCGCGCAGGATTTTCACCTTTTCGTCGCGTACCGCTTCTGCCTCGAATTGCGCGGGTGGCTCCATGGCCACCAGGCAAAGCAGTTGCAGCAGGTGGTTCTGCAGCATGTCGCGAATAGCCCCGGCGCGATCGTAGTAGGCACCGCGGTTTTCTACGCCCAGTGTCTCGCAAACGCTGATCTGTACATGGTCGACCTGGTTGTTGCGCCATACCGGCTCCAGCAGGGCATTGGCAAAACGCAGGGCCATCAGGTTCTGCACGGTTTCCTTGCCCAGGTAGTGGTCGATGCGGAACACCTGTCTTTCTTCGAACACCGTGCCAATGGCTTCATTGATGGCAGTGGCGGATTCCAGGGAATGGCCGATCGGTTTTTCCAGCACGATGCGCGCTTCGGTGTCGGCCAGCCCGGCAATGCGCAGGTGGTTGGCAATTGGCACGAACAGGTTGGGGGCGGTGGCCAGGTAGAAGATGCGCGTCAGCCCGCCGGGTTCACCCAGGTAGCGTGCCAGGCGGCCAAAATCGGCGCTCTGTGAAGCATCCATCGGGAAGTAGTCGACCCGCGCGGAAAACCGCTGCCACACCTCTTCGTCGAAGTCGCTGCGGGCAATCTGCGCCCGACAATGGCGTTCGGCGAGCTTGAGATAGTCGATGCGTGGCAGGTTGCGTCTGGCCAGTGCGATGACCCGCACGGCAGGGTTCAGACGGGCCTCGCGAAACAGGTGGTAGAGCGCCGGAAGTAATTTGTGCAGGGCCAGATCACCGGTGCCGCCGAAGACCAGAATGTCGCAAGGAATAGTCAAACCACCACTCTCCACGTTCGTTTAACTGGGCGGGTTGGCGTCCATGTAGTATAACTACAAGAAAGCTACAACCCGGCACGCCGATCATAACCGAGTCCAGCCTGTGAATCTGTTGCAACATATCGCCCAATCGCGCCACCTGCTGCGCAAATCGGAACTGAAAGTGGCCGACCACGTGCTGCTCGACCCGGCTGCCGTCATGCACAGCTCCATGGCCGATTTGGCGCACAGCGTGGGTATCAGTGAGCCGACCATCGTGCGTTTCTGCCGGGCCATTGGCTGCTCGGGCTTCCAGGACCTGAAGCTGAAGCTGGCGCAAAGCCTGGCTGCCGGGGCCAGCTTCGGTCAGTTCGCCATCCACGAAGACGATTCGGTCGCCGACTACAGTCTGAAGATCTTCGACACCACCCTGCACACCCTGATGGAAGTGCGCGAGCACCTTGATCCGCAGGCACTGCAACAAGCCGTGAGCGCCATGGCCCAGGCGCAACGGGTAGAGTTTTATGGCTTTGGCGCGTCCGGTGCCGTTGCGGCCGATGCCCAGCACAAGTTCTTCCGCCTGCTGCTCAGCGCGGCAGCGTATTCCGACCCCCACATGCAAGCGATGTCGGCGGTTACCCTGAAACCGGGTGATGTGGCGGTGTGTATTTCCCAATCGGGCCGTTCCAAGGACCTGCTGATCACTGCCAACCTGGTCCGTGAGAGCGGCGCCAACCTGATTACCCTGTGCCCCAGCCAGACGCCGCTGGCCGAGCTATCGACGGTCAACCTGGCGATCGACGTGCATGAAGACACCGAGATCTACACCCCACTGACCTCGCGTATTGCCCACCTGGTGGTGATCGACGTGCTGGCCATGGGCGTTGCCATGGCGCGCGGGCCTAGCCTGGTCAACCACCTGAAGAGCGTGAAACGCAGCCTGCGCAGCTTGCGTCTGTCGCCCAAGTCGATCAAGGCTACCGACGACTGAATTCAACCTGCACTGGCCTCTTCGCGGGCTTGCCCGCTCCCACAGGTACTGTGCTCCTCTATAAATCGGTGCAATTCCTGTGGGAGCGGGTAAGCCTGCGAAGAGGCCGGTACAGGCAGTGAAAATTCACGATTCTGTCACCATTCCACCGCCAAACGGTAAACCATCAAGGCCAGTCTGAAACTCCCGCATACTATCTGGGAGACAGGCAATGGCTCGTGACTTCGACGGTACGTACCAACCCAACGCCAAGGCTCGCAAGCAGCAGGAAAAAGATCAGCGTCGCATGGAATACCGCCGCGCGATCGAGAGCTATTGCGACCAACGTCAACTGCTCCGCGACCTGGCGGACTACCCCGAGCTGCAAGCACTCACGGTATGGCAGTCGTCGGCGGCAGTTTCCCCGAAAAACGTTCAACAAGCGCGCTGATCAATGCACGTTCACCGCGGATGAATGCAAGAAACGCCAAGGCCACCGGCGACTGCCGCTTGGCCTTGGCCTGCACCACGCACCAGCTACGGTACAGCGGTAGCTCCTCGACCGGTAATTCCTTCAGCATCCCGGTAGCCAGCTCCAGGTTGACTGCGTGACGGGTCAACAGGGCGATCCCCAGCCCGGCGATCACGCATTCGCGCTGGGCGTCGGCCGAGGCTACTTCAAGCGTTTGGGCGAAATGCACACGCTTATCCTTGAAGTACTCTTCGCAAGCCTTGCGTGTTCCCGAACCTTGCTCGCGGACCAGCAGCGTATGAGGCTCCAGGTCCTGCATGCGCAACTGGTCCAGCTTGCACAGCGGGTGCTGTGGCGGCGCAACCGCAACGATCGGGTTGTTGAGGAACGGCAGAAACTCCAGGCCCATGTCTTGCGGCACCATCGACATGATGATCAGGTCGTCGCGGTTATCGGAAAGACGGCGGATGGCTTGGGCACGATTGACTACCGTCAGGGTCAGGTTGACTTCCGGGTGACGCTGCTTGAAGGCGGCGAACAGGTGTGGCACGAAGTACTTGGCACTGGACTCGATCGCCAGTTTCAACTGACCCTGCAGTGAGCCCTGCATGTCCGACAGCTGCATGTCCAGGCTCTCCAGGCGCCCGAAGATATCGTGGCTGGCGCGCTGCAGGGCCTCGGCCGCCTCGGTCAGGTAGAGCTTCTTGCCCACGTACTCGAACAATGGCTGACCGATCAGCTCTTCAAGCTGACGGATCTGTAGACTAACGGCGGGTTGCGTCAGCGCCATCTCCTCCGCAGCACGGCTGTACGACCGCAAATCGCACACCTCATTGAAGATCTGGAGTTGACGCAATGTCATACGCATCAAGGACTTACGCATTTTAATCAGCTCTTCGGCAACACCTTGTTACCCAACTATAAGCTTTTGCTAATACAGCCTCTAACAAATATTGATTTTTGTTTATCGACCTACAGCGCTAGGGTGAATACGCGACTGGCCAGCATCGTCTGGTCACGCGCCGACCGGTAGAACCGGCTCGACTGTTCCTACGGCTTTGGGAAGACTCCAGTGATAAAAAAAATCCTGATCGCCAACCGAGGTGAAATCGCAGTTCGGATCGTGCGTGCTTGCGCCGAGATGGGCATTCGCTCGGTAGCGATCTTTTCCGACGCCGACCGGCATGCCTTGCACGTCAAGCGCGCTGACGAAGCACACAGCATCGGTGCCGAGCCGCTGGCCGGTTACCTGAACCCGCGCAAGCTGGTGAACCTGGCTGTGGAAACCGGCTGTGATGCCCTGCACCCGGGCTATGGTTTCCTTTCGGAAAACGCTGAACTGGCAGAAATTTGCGCCGAGCGCGGGATCAAGTTCATTGGCCCGGCCGCCGACGTGATTCGCCGTATGGGCGACAAGACCGAAGCGCGCCGCACCATGATCGCCGCCGGTGTGCCGGTAACCCCGGGCACCGAAGGCAACGTTGCCGATATTCATGAAGCCCTGAGCGAAGGTGATCGCATCGGTTATCCGGTGATGCTCAAGGCTACCTCCGGTGGTGGCGGCCGTGGTATTCGCCGTTGCAATAGCCGCGAAGAACTGGAACAGAACTTCCCGCGGGTCATTTCCGAGGCGACCAAGGCATTCGGTTCGGCCGAAGTGTTCCTGGAGAAATGCATCGTCAACCCGAAGCACATCGAGGCGCAAATTCTCGGTGACAGCTTCGGTAACGTAGTGCACCTGTTCGAGCGCGACTGCTCTATCCAGCGCCGTAACCAGAAGCTCATCGAAATTGCCCCGAGCCCACAGCTCACTCCTGAGCAACGCGCCTACATCGGCGACCTGGCGGTGCGTGCGGCCAAAGCGGTGAATTACGAGAACGCCGGTACCGTGGAGTTCCTGCTCGCCGATGGCGAGGTGTACTTCATGGAAATGAACACCCGGGTGCAGGTGGAACACACCATTACCGAGGAAATCACCGGTATCGACATCGTTCGTGAGCAGATCCGCATCGCCTCGGGGCTGCCACTGTCGGTCAAGCAGGAAGACATTCAGCACCGCGGCTACGCCCTGCAGTTCCGTATCAATGCTGAAGACCCGAAAAACAACTTCCTGCCCAGCTTCGGCAAGATCACCCGTTACTACGCCCCCGGCGGCCCGGGCGTGCGCACCGACACGGCGATCTACACCGGCTATACCATTCCACCGTTCTACGACTCCATGTGCCTGAAACTGGTGGTGTGGGCGTTGACCTGGGAAGAAGCCATGGACCGCGGCCTGCGGGCCCTGGACGACATGCGCGTGCAAGGTGTGAAGACCACCGCCGCGTACTACCAGGAAATCCTGCGCAATCCGGAATTCCGTAGCGGCCAGTTCAATACCAGCTTTGTCGAAAGCCACCCTGAATTGACCAACTACTCGATCAAGCGCAAACCCGAAGAGCTGGCCCTGGCCATCGCCGCCGCCATCGCCGCCCACGCAGGCCTGTGAGGAACCCTATAATGTCCAAGAAAATTCACGTAACCGACACGATCCTGCGCGACGCTCACCAGTCCCTGCTGGCTACCCGCATGCGTACCGAAGACATGCTGCCGATCTGCGACAAGCTCGACAAGGTTGGCTACTGGTCGCTGGAAGTCTGGGGTGGTGCCACCTTCGACGCCTGCGTGCGCTTCCTCAAGGAAGACCCGTGGGAGCGCCTGCGCAAGCTGCGCGCAGCGCTGCCAAACACCCGCCTGCAAATGCTGCTGCGCGGCCAGAACCTGTTGGGCTACCGCCACTACAGCGACGACGTGGTCAAGGCCTTCGTCGCCAAGGCGGCGGTCAACGGCATCGATGTGTTCCGCATTTTCGACGCCATGAACGACGTGCGTAACCTGCGCGTGGCCATCGAAGCGGTCAAGGCCGCCGGCAAGCACGCCCAGGGCACTATCGCTTACACCACCAGCCCGGTACACACCATCGAAGCCTTCGTGAACCAGGCCAAGCAGATGGAAGCTATGGGTTGCGACTCGGTGGCGATCAAGGACATGGCTGGCCTGTTGACCCCGTTCGCCACTGGCGAGCTGGTCAAGGCGCTGAAGGCTGAACAGTCGCTGCCGGTGTTCATCCACTCTCACGATACCGCCGGCCTGGCAGCCATGTGCCAGCTCAAGGCTGTGGAAAATGGCGCGGACCACATCGACACCGCCATCTCCAGCTTCGCCTGGGGCACCAGCCATCCGGGTACCGAGTCGATGGTTGCTGCGCTCAAGGGCAGCGAGTTCGACACCGGCCTGGACCTGGAGCTTCTGCAGGAGATCGGCTTGTACTTCTACGCCGTGCGCAAGAAGTACCACCAGTTCGAAAGCGAGTTCACCGCGGTGGACACCCGGGTGCAGGTGAACCAGGTACCGGGCGGCATGATTTCCAACCTGGCCAACCAGCTCAAGGAGCAGGGCGCCCTCAACCGCATGAACGAAGTGCTGGCCGAAATCCCGCGTGTGCGTGAAGACCTCGGCTTCCCGCCGCTGGTCACCCCGACCTCGCAGATCGTCGGCACCCAGGCCTTCTTCAACGTGCTGGCGGGTGAGCGCTACAAGACCATCACCAATGAGGTGAAGCTGTACCTGCAAGGTGGCTATGGCAAGGCTCCGGGTGTGGTCAACGAGCAACTGCGTCGCCAGGCTATCGGCAGCGAAGAAGTGATCGATGTGCGCCCGGCTGACCTGCTGAAGCCGGAAATGGCCAAGTTGCGTAGCGACATCGGTGCCCTGGCCCGTTGCGAAGAAGACGTGCTGACCTTTGCCATGTTCCCGGACATTGGCCGCAAGTTCCTCGAAGAACGCGAAGCTGGCACCTTGACGCCTGAAGTTCTGCTGCCGATTCCGGAAGCCGGTGCCGTGGCTGCCCCAGGCGGTGAAGGGGTGCCGACCGAGTTCGTCATCGACGTACACGGCGAAACCTACCGCGTCGACATCACCGGTGTGGGCGTGAAGGCCGAAGGCAAGCGTCACTTCTATCTGTCGATCGACGGCATGCCGGAGGAAGTGGTCTTCGAGCCACTCAACGAGTTCGTCAGCGGTGGCGGCAGCAAGCGCAAGCAGGCTACTGACCCTGGCCACGTAAGCACCACCATGCCGGGGAACATCGTTGATGTGCTGGTCAAGGAAGGTGACATGGTCAAGGCCGGCCAGGCGGTCTTGATCACCGAAGCCATGAAGATGGAAACCGAAGTGCAGGCGGCCATCGCCGGTAAGGTCGTGGCCATCCATGTGGCCAAGGGTGATCGCGTGACGCCAGGTGAGATCCTGATCGAGATCGAGGGCTGATTTAAGCCCTCATCTACAACTGGTTAACCTCTGGGGGGCGGATGCTCCCCTTTTTTTGTGCCGGAATCACTAGCCTCTGCGCGGGTAGACCCGAACCTCACAACGCGCATCCCTGTAGGGGCGGTTCACCCGCGAAGAGGCCAGCTGATTCAGCACACCGCTCAACCTCTGCGGCACACCTCAAGGCTTTCCACCTGGCCACCCGGCTGCTGGTTCTCTTCACTCAACCACCGCTCAAACCCGGCAGCCACCGCCGGCCATTCATCATCGGTAATCGAATACCACGCCGTATCGCGGTTATGGTCTTTCACCACCAAGTGCTTGCGGAACACCCCTTCGTAGACGAAGCCGAATCGCTCTGCCGCACGTTTGGAACGGGCATTGGCGTTATTGCATTTCCACTCCAGCCGTCGATTACCCAGCGCGAAGCCCAGCTTGCCCAGCAGGTACACCGCCTCGGTACCCTTGGGCGTACGCTGCATGGCGGCGCCGAAGGCAATGTGGCCGATCTCGATCCGACCATGGTCAGGCACGATCGACATCAGGCTGAGGATGCCTTGGGCCTGGCCGCTGGCGCGGTCGATGACGGTGTAGAAAAGCGGGTCGCGGCCAGCAGCGTTGCCTTCCAGCCAGCGGTCAAAGGCGGCACGTTCGGCGAACGGGCCGTACGGCAGGTAGTCCCACAGCACCGGATCGGAAGCCGGACCCTGCAGCACTTCCCAGAGGTCTTCGCCATGGCGCCCTGGATCGAGCTTCTCCAGGCGGATGAAGCGGCCTTCAATGGGCTCGGCCTTGGGGGTTGCGGCGGGTTTCCAGTTCAATGCGTCTGTCATGTTCGGCCTACAAGCCTTTGCGGAATTGGATGAAGCCCGAGCGCTCGGCAACCTGCTGGTACAGGCTGATGGCGGTGGCGTTGGTTTCGTGGGTCAGCCAGTGCACCTTGATGCAGTTGTCGGCTTTGGCAGTGGTGTAGACGTGCTCGATCAACTGTCGACCAATGCCCAGGCCACGTTGCGTGCTGTCCACATACAGGTCCTGCAGGTAGCAGGAATTCTCGATGCTCCAGTTGGAACGATGGTAGATGAAGTTGACCATCCCCACCGCCTTGCCGTCGACCCAGGCCAGTGCCGAATGGGTTGGCTCGCTGGGGTCGAGCAGGCGTTGCCAGGTGCTCAGGCTGACGGCATCGGCCAGCTCGGTCTCGTAGAAGTGCAAGTAGGCCTGCCACAGGGCGTGCCAGGCCGCGTGATCTTGGGCAGTGACAGGGCGCAGGGTAAGGTTGGGCATGGGCTATTCCTTCAGAGTTGGCGCATGTGCGCCGCGAGTTGATTGTCCCGTTGATCGGGGCTGGCGCTCAGGCCCTCGCGCACGCCATCGATGTCGTGCCCGGAGCGGTTCTGGCTGAGCTTGCGCGCACCTTGCAGGCGCGCGATGGGCAGACGGATACCAACGATGGCGCGGAGCATGCCCTCGATGTAGTCGGCAGGGGCATCGGTGACTTTCCAGGGTTCGCTGCGACCCTGTTCATGGCGGTCGGTCAGGCGGCTTACGATAGCCAGTAGCGGCTCGGCCTCATGGATAACTTCGGCCGGGCCATAAGCGTGCACCGCCAGGTAGTTCCAGGTCGGCACCACCTTTGGGTTTTCGGCCTTGCTTGGGTAAAAACCGGGGCTGACATAGGCATCGGCGCCGGGGAATACCAACAGTGCTTCGCCGCCGTGTTGAAGGTCTTGCCATTGGCGGTTGGCCCGGGCCAGGTGGGCATACACAGTGCCGAAATCGCCCTCGGCGGTATCGACCAGCACCGGTAGGTGCGTGGCCAGAAGGCCCTGTTCGCCCTGGCTGACCAGAACGGCCAGGCGGGTGTCTAGCATGTGCTGGTGTAAGCGGGTGAGGTCGTGTTCCTGGTGCGGCTTACTGTTGTACATGGCGGGATCCTTGTCGAATGGTTCCATCCTAGGCAGGCTATTGGTTCTGGGTAAGATCCATTAATGCCTGTTTTCATAGGTCCAATATCATGCGCGAGTCGCCCCTCATCTTGCCTTTCGACCCTGCCGGGATCGCCCTGGATCGCAGCCGCGGGCTTAGCCAGCAGCTGTATCAGGTGTTGCGAGCGCGGGTACTGGATGGGCGCCTGAGCAGTGGTACTCGCCTGCCGGCTACGCGCGACCTGGCTGCCATGTTGGCGCTTTCACGCAACAGCGTGGTGCGCGCCTACGATCAACTGTATGCCGAGGGCTTCATCGAAAGCCGGGTCGGTGATGGCACCTACGTTAGCCGGCTGCCGAAACTGTCCACACAAGTATCCACAGGGTTATCCCTGGGCTTATCAACAGGTTTATCCACATTTCGTGAAGAAAATACTGAGGATTTATCCAGCGGGAGGCTTTTAGGCGCACCTCTGCAGCGCCTGAAAAATAACCATTTGCCATCGCCCAGAAGCGGTGCGCCGCGTGCTTTTCGCGTTGGCATTCCGGCGTTCGACCTGTTCCCGTTTGACGTCTGGGCCAAGCTACAGGCGGGTTTCTGGCGCAACCCGTCCCCTGCGCAACTGGGCTATGGTGACCCCGCTGGCGAGCCGGCTTTGCGCGATCTGATAGCGGCCTATCTACGCCGCTCGCGGGGGCTGAGCTGTACGGCTGAACAAATTGTGATCACAAGCGGTGCGCAGCAGGCCATCAGCCTTTGTGCACAGTTGCTGCTGCAACCGGGCGACAGTGTGGCTGTGGAAAACCCAGGCTATCGGGCGGCCGCTCATGCCTTCACGCTCGCGGGCGGCCGGGTGTGTGGCGTGCCTGTGGATGAAGACGGGCTGAACTGCAGCCGGCTGGAACAATTGACGGATTGCCGACTGACCTATGTCACGCCTGCGCACCAATACCCGACCGGGGTGACCATGAGCCTTGCACGTCGCCTGGCATTGCTGGCCTGGGCTGAACGCAGTGACGGCTGGATCATCGAGGACGACTACGACGGCGAGTATCGCTACAGCGGTGCACCGCTGGCCCCGCTGGCAGCGCTCGACCGGCACGGGCGGGTGCTGTATGTCGGTACCTTCGGCAAGATCGCCTTCCCGGCGTTACGCCTGGGCTACCTGGTGCTTCCGTCGAAGCTGGTGCAGGCTTTCAGCCAAGGCAAAGCGTTGGCGGTGCGGCATTCGGAGGTCAGCAGCCAGTGCGTGATGGCCGAGTTCATGGCCCGTGGCCATTTTCAGCGGCATATCCGCCGTATGCGCAAGGCGGCATTGAAGCGGCGCGATGTACTCAAGGCCGGTTGGCCTGTGGATATTCCGGGGTTGGGCGCAATGCCGGAAGTGGCGGCTGGGCTGCATGTGAAGGTCGATGTGGATAACTTTGCTCGGGAGCAGGAGTTGGTGGCCAAGGCTGAGGCGGTGGGGGTGGAAGTGACACCACTGAGCAATTTCTGGTTGGCGGACTGCGAGGTGCCTGTGGATAAGCGGGCAGGGCTGGTGCTGGGCTTTGCGGCAGTGCCGGAGGGCGAGATTGCCGAGGCCTTGATGAAACTACGCAAAGTCTGGAAAAAATGAGTGGGGCTGCAAAGCAGCCCCCGGTTCAACATCAGGTACCGGACTTTATCCGCGTCCAGGCGCGGGTTCTGGCCCGTTCGGCATCTCGCGTCAAAGGCTTGAGGGTATACAGCTTGGCCATCGCCTCTGCCGTCGGATACAGGTTGGGGTTGTTGCGAATCGTCGGATTCACCTTGTCGGTCGCATCCTTGTTCGGGTTCGGATACCCCACGAAGTCGCTGATCGGCGCAATCACCTCTGGCCGCAGCAGGTAATTGATGAACGTATGCGCATCCTCCGGGTTCGCAGCGCCCTTTGGAATCGCCAGCATGTCGAACCAGATCGGCGCGCCTTCCTTGGGCAGGCGCATGTCCACCACCACGCCGTTGTTCGCCTCACGGGCGCGGTTGGCTGCCTGCGAGAAGCTGCCGCTGTAGCCCACTGCCACACAGATGTCGCCATTGGCGATGTCTGCCATGTACTTCGAGGAGTGGAAGTAGGTGATATGCGGACGAATCTTCAGCATCAGCTCCTCGGCCTTCTTGTAGTCAGCCGGTTTGTCGCTGTTCGGCGGCAAGCCCAGGTACTGCAGGGCCAGCGGTAGAATCTCCGACGGCGAGTCGAGCAGGGCCACGCCGCATTGTTTGAGCTTGGCGATGTTCTCTTCCTTGAAGATCAGGTCCCAGCTGTCCACCGGCGCGTTGTCGCCGAGTGCAGCCTTGACCTTGGCCGGGTTGAAGCCGATCAGCACGGTGCCGTACATATACGGCACGGCAAACTTGTTGCCCGGGTCGTTAGCCTCGATCAGCTTCATCAGTGCCGGGTCCAGGTGTTGCCAGTTCGGCAGCTTGCTGCGATCCAGCGGCTGGAACACCCCGGCTTCGATCTGCTTGGCGAGGAACACGTTGGACGGTACTACCACGTCATAGCCGGAGTTGCCGGTTAGCAGCTTGGCTTCCAGCGCCTCATTGGTGTCGAAGATGTCGTACACCAGCTTCACGCCGCTGTCCTTCTGGAAGGCAGTCAAGGTCTGCGGGGTGATGTAATCGAACCAGTTATATACACGCAGGGTTCGCTGCTCGGCTTGCGCATGCAGGGCGCCCGCGAACAGGGTGGCAGCGATGAACGGGGCGAGCAGACGTTTGAGTCGGACCATTATCGGGCTCCTGGCTGGGCGCGCTGGAAGCCTTCCAGCACATTGACCGCGTTGATGCCGATTTCCTCCACAGCGTAGCCGCCTTCCATCACGAACAGGGTCGGCTTGCCGAGTTGGCCGATGCGCTTGCCCATTTCCAGGTAGTCCGGGCTGTCCAGCTTGAACTGCGAGATGGGGTCGTCCTTGAAGGTGTCCACACCCAGTGAGATGACCAGCACGTCGGCGTCATAGCTGGCGATGCGCTTGCAGGCATCCTCCAGGGCTGCGCTCCAGGCGGCCCAGTCGCTACCGGCCGGCAAGGGGTAGTTGATGTTGTAGCCCTGGCCTGCGCCTTCGCCTGTTTCATCGGCATAGCCGAGGAAGAACGGGAATTCGTCCTGCGGGTCGCCGTGGATCGAGGCGAAGAACACGTCATCGCGGCTGTAGAAGATGTCCTGGGTACCGTTGCCGTGGTGGTAGTCGACGTCAAGAATGGCGACCTTGCGTCGGCCTTGGTCGAGGAAGGCCTGGGCAGCGATGGCGGCGTTATTCAGATAGCAGTAGCCGCCCATCACTTCGCCGGCAGCGTGGTGCCCTGGCGGACGGCACAGGGCGAACGCCGCATGGGCGCCTTGCTGAATCGCTGCCTGGGCGGTCAGGGCAACTTGTGCAGCACTATAGGCCGCCTGCCAGGTACCCGCGGTGATGGGGGCGCCGGCATCGAAGCTGTAGTAACCCAGTTCGCCATGCAGGCCGGTCGGCTTGACCTGGCGCAGTGTGCGGGCTGGCCAGGTGAAGGGCAGCAGGTCACCCTCTTGGCCCAGTGCAGCCCAGCGCGCCCAGGCGCCTTCGAAGAAATCCAGGTAATCGGCGCTGTGGACGCGCAACAGCGGCGCACGGCCGAAGTCAGTCGGGCCCTGGATGTCGCCGAGGTTGCGTTTTTTCACTTGGTCGAGCACATGGTCGGCGCGCGAAGGCATTTCGAAACAGGGCATCAGCTTGCCATCGATCAGCTCGCAGCGGCCGTGGTGCAGGCGGTGGTCATCGGAATAGATCGTCAGCATTGTTGTTCTCCGGTGGGACTGGCGTGGGTCCATTGTCATGGGCTGATCAGCAGGGGAGAACGACGCAAACGGCCAAAAGGGGATCGATATGGCCAAGGTCTTTGGCCAGATGGGTGGTGACCTATCCCAGCCTCGTCGCGGGTAAGGCAGCGGCGGCAACGGTGAACGGCCTTTGGACATTGGCCGGCAGGCCCGGCCCTTTCGCGGGTGAACCCGCTCCTGCAATGGCCACCAGGGCGTCAGGGGTTGTGACGCCCCTGTAGGAGCGGGTTTACCCGCGAAGAGGCCAGAACAGGTCAACCACGAAAATGGCTGGGCGCCACGCCACTCCAGCGCTGGAAGGCATGCCGAAAACTGGCCGTCTCACTGAACCCCAAAGTCTCCGCAATCCGGTAGATCGGCATCTGTTCATCGGCCAGTAACTGCTTGGCCCGCTCGAACCTCAGCTCGTCCAGCAGCTGTTGATAACTGCTGCCCAGCGCCTGCAAATGCCGGCGCAGGGTGCGCGACGAGCAGTTCATCTGCCGCGCAAGCCCTTCCAGCCCAGGTGCTGCGTCCAGTTGCTGCGCCAGCAGCTGGCGAATCCGCCCCAGCCATGCCTGGCGACCGGTGAATTCAAGGTTCAGGCGCCGGCAGCGCTCGCTCATGGCTTTGTGAGTAATCGGGTCGGCCAGCGGCAGCGGCATATCCAGCCATCGCCGTTCGAAGGCAAAGGCATTGTCCTCGGCGGCGAAACCGATCGGGCATTGAAACGCTTCGGCATAGAGCGCGTGGTAACCAGGGCGAGGGTGTTCGAAGCGTGCGCCAAGCAGCGGCAACGGCCGGCCAAGCAGGTCGTCACAGATGACTTTCAACGACACCAGGCAGAACTCGGCGTTGAAAGCGCTCAGCGCCGGGCTGTCCTGGTAATCGCTGGCGCTGAACCAGACACGTTGGCCGTCGTCGAGCAAGCGCAGCTTGAAGACTGTTCCCAGCAGTGCCGGATACTGCAGCGCCAGGCGTAAGGCGTCACCCAAAGTGGCACTGGAGAGCAGCGCGTAACCGAGCATGCCGTAGCACGACACACGCATGCGCTGGCCCAGTTCCAGGCCAATGTCCTCGCGCCGGGCCACAGCATTGGCGCAAACCTGCAGCTCCTGCTGGGTGGTGATGCGCGCATCGGCATGCCCCAGGTCTGCCGGGCCAATGCCGCTGCCGGCCAGCAACGCCGACGCCTCGCAACCGTCTGCCTGGAAGACGTTGAGGATCAGCGAAACTGCGTTGAGGGTGGTCAGGTGGCTGTGCAGCATGCTGGGTAATCCCGTTGGGCTGGGACGCATTATGGAGCAAGTTGTGTGCCGATATCCGGGGCTGCAGGCAAACCACATACCCTGCCGGCGCGGCCGGGTGTCGCGAAGGCCTGCATAGCGGCCTCCAAAACCTTCAGGCAAAAAAAAGGCCCGAAGCAAGCGCTCGGGCCTTGGAAAGGTTGAGAGGTGTCTAGTCCCTCGACCTGGTGAGACTGTTTACAGCGGCCTGATTACGCCTTCAGCGGAACCAGACGTGGAGCGATCATGTTTTCCGGACGCAGGATGTCGTCGAGCATCGCGTCGTCCAGCAGCTTCTCTTCGCGCACCAGTTCCAGTACGCCGCGGCCGCTTTCCAGGGCAACGCGGGCGATACGGGTGGCGTTCTCGTAGCCGATGTACGGGTTCAGTGCGGTAACCAGGCCGATCGAGTGCTCGACCAGTTCACGGCAGCGCTGTTCGTTGGCGGTGATGCCGACGATGCAGTGCTCGCGCAGCATGTCCATGGCGCGTTGCAGCAGGCGGATCGAGTCGAAGATCTTGTAGGCGATCAGCGGCTCCATCACGTTCAGCTGCAGCTGACCACCTTCGGCGGCGACGGTCAGGGCCAGGTCGTTGCCCATGATGGCGAAGGCCACCTGGTTCACAGCTTCTGGAATAACCGGGTTGACCTTGCCTGGCATGATCGAGCTGCCTGGCTGACGCGCTGGCAGGTTGATCTCGTTGATGCCGGTACGCGGGCCGCTGGACAGCAGGCGCAGGTCGTTGCAGATCTTCGACAGCTTGACCGCGGTGCGCTTGAGCATGCCGGAGAACAGCACGAAGGCGCCCATGTCGGAGGTGGCTTCGATCAGGTCGGCAGCGGGTACCAGCGGATGGCCGCTGATGGTGGCCAGGCGCTGTACGGCCAAGGCCTGGTAGCCAGGGTCGGCGTTGATGCCAGTACCGATGGCGGTACCGCCCAGGTTGATTTCGGTCAGCAGTTCCGGAGCCAGCGAGCGCAGGCGCTGCAGGTCTTCAGTCATGGTGGTGGCGAAGGCGCGGAATTCCTGGCCCAGGGTCATCGGGACGGCGTCCTGCAGCTGGGTACGGCCCATCTTCAGTACGTGGTCGAATTCTTTACCCTTGGCAGCGAAGGCCTGGATCAGGCTATCAAGGCTGGCCAGCAGCGCGTCGTGACCCAGCAACAGGCCCAGGCGGATTGCGGTCGGGTAGGCGTCGTTGGTCGACTGCGCCATGTTCACGTCGTTGTTAGGGTGCAGGTACTTGTACTCACCCTTCTGGTGGCCCATGGCCTCCAGCGCAACGTTGGCAATGACTTCGTTGGCGTTCATGTTGGTAGAAGTACCAGCGCCGCCCTGGATCATGTCAACCACGAACTGGTCGTGGAAATCGCCTTTGATCAGGCGGGCGCAGGCTGCGGAAATGGCAGCGTGCTTGGCATCGCTCAGGTGACCCAGCTCACGGTTGGCGTCGGCAGCGGCCTGCTTGACCATGGCCAGGGCCACGACCAGCTTCGGGTAGTGCGACAGCGGAACACCGGAGAGGTGGAAGTTGTTGGCAGCGCGCAGGGTCTGGATGCCGTAGTAGGCATCTGCAGGAACTTCAAGGGTACCCAACAAGTCTTTTTCGACGCGGAACGATGCAGCAGAGGACATGATGTATATCATCTCGATTTTGACCCGGCACATGCCGGAATGGCGCCAATCCTAGGCCTGAAGGTGTTTTTGCGGCCAATGCTATTGCACGCTAACCTATGCACAAACGGCATAGTGTTTCATGTGACGCCAATTGATATTCGAGCGTGTTCCATTTTGGTGCGCGCCGGGAGATGTGCTTCGTGAACCTTGAAAGCAAATGGCTGGAAGACTTCAGTGCTCTGGCCGCTACCCGCAGTTTTTCCCAGGCCGCAGAGCGGCGTTTCGTGACCCAACCGGCCTTCAGCCGGCGCATTCGCAGCCTTGAGGCGGCGTTGGGCCTGCAACTGGTGAACCGCTCTCGCACACCCATCGAGCTGACCGAGGCGGGTCAGCTATTTCTCGTCACAGCGCGTACTGTTGTCGACCAGTTGAGCGAAATTCTCCGCCATTTGCATCACTTGGAAGGCGGGCAGGGCGAAGTGGTGCAGGTAGCTGCGGCACACTCCTTGGCGTCGGGTTTCTTCCCCCGTTGGGTGGCCCAGCTGCGCAACGACGGTTTGAACATCGCCACCCGCCTGGTTGCGACTAACGTCGGAGATGCTGTGCATGCACTGCGCGAAGGCGGCTGCGACCTGATGCTGGCGTTCTATGACCCGGACGCGGCCTTGCAGATGGATGCCGAGATCTTCCCGTCGCTGCACATGGGCACCACTGAAATGCTGCCGGTGTGCGCCGTGGATGCCGATGGCAAGCCGTTGTTCGACCTGGAGGGCGAGGGCAGTGTGCCGTTGCTAGCCTACACCGCCGGCGCATTCCTCGGCCGCTCGGTCAACTTGCTGTTGCGCCAGCGCAACCTGCGTTATACCACCGTCTACGAAACCGCCATGGCCGACAGCCTCAAGAGCATGGCCCTGGAGGGGATGGGCATCGCTTGGGTGCCGCGCCTGTCGATGCGTGGCGAGCTCGAACGCGGTGAACTGGCGATCTGCGGCGGTAGCCAATGGCATGTGCCGCTGGAAATCCGCCTGTACCGCTGTGCTTTGGTGCGTAAGGCTAACGTCCGCTTGCTATGGCGCAAGCTGGAGTCGTCTGGCGCACAAGGTGAAGCGTCAATTTGAGTTGTATGTCAGGTAATCAGTGATATTTGCACGATTCCTGTCGCTGTAGCGGTAGCAGTTGGATCGTGCCGGTACACGGGGGTGCGTGTACGTTTCGCACACCCAGCCATTGAACTTCAGTTCGGCGTCTTCATGCGTGGCGCCTAGCAGATGGCCAATTTCATGAGCGGCAGCACCGTATGCGGCCACAGAGGCAATGGCCGTTTTCTGCTTGAAATAGGCCAAGCCGGCGTTGTAGTTCAGGCCGCTATGATCGTAGCTGTTGCGAGTGAGCAGGAGATGTTTGTCCATGAGAGAGTAGAGCCGGTGTCGCTGTTGTGCATACACCTGCTGGCTGAAAGCTTCCAGGAGCTTTTCGGACGGCATTCCTGCATAAGCAATATCGGTTATGTGTTTTACATTGCGTTGAAATATCACTTCGATGGGATGTTGGCTGAAACGGCGCATTTCGTTCAGCCAATGCTGGAAGAAGTCTTCGTTCAATTGCCCGTCGTGCATATCGGCCAGGTCGTCGTGCACATAGACGGTGACGGTGAGCGAGTGGGCCGCTGAAGCACTTGGCAATTGCAAGCTGAGTACCAGGCCAAACGAAAGTGCGAAAAAGCATGGAGTTTTCATGTAGACGTACCAAAGTGCGCGAGTTAAGGGCTGCGAGCGTGCAGCACTCGTCGACCCCGAGGCAGCAGGAAAAAGTTGTCCCACGAGACAGCTTGCCCTTTGATCCGGCATGTGCTTGTAGGGGTGGGCGGCCAGCCTTTAAATACGTTACAATCCCGCGCCTTCGGCCGACCTGGTCGATTCAGAATCCGTATGACAAGCCACGCCGGCCCACCTGCGTGGCTTGTTGCTTTTAGCGCGCCAGAAGGCGCTTGCAGGAGAGGCTCGACGATGAGTGCACTGGTTGGCGTGATCATGGGCTCCAAGTCCGATTGGTCCACCCTTAGCCACACCGCCGATATGCTGGAAAAACTCGGCATTCCCTACGAAGTGAAGGTGGTTTCCGCCCACCGCACCCCGGATCTGCTGTTCCAGTATGCCGAGGAGGCTGAGGGCCGTGGCATCGAGGTGATCATCGCCGGTGCCGGTGGCGCAGCCCACCTGCCAGGCATGTGCGCCGCCAAGACCCACCTGCCGGTGCTGGGCGTGCCGGTGCAGTCGTCGATGCTGTCGGGCGTCGATTCGCTGCTGTCGATCGTGCAGATGCCAGCCGGTGTGCCGGTTGCCACCCTGGCCATCGGCCGTGCCGGTGCGGTCAACGCTGCCCTGTTGTCGGCCAGCATTCTGGGCGCCAAGTACCCGCAGTACCACGCGGCGTTGAAGCAGTTCCGCACGGAACAGACCGACACCGTGCTGGACAACCCAGACCCGCGCCAGGCTTGAGGCTCAACCCATGAAGATCGGTGTAATCGGTGGCGGCCAGCTGGGCCGCATGCTGGCCTTGGCGGGTACCCCGCTGGGCATGAACTTCGCCTTCCTCGACCCGGCACCGGACGCCTGCGCTGCGCCCTTGGGCGAACACCTGCGTGCCGACTACGGCGATCAGGACCACCTGCGTCAGCTGGCCGACGAAGTCGACCTGGTCACCTTCGAGTTCGAAAGCGTCCCGGCCGAGACCGTGGCCTTCCTCTCGCAGTTCGTGCCCGTGTACCCCAGCGCCGAATCGCTGCGCATCGCCCGTGACCGCCTGTTCGAAAAGAGCATGTTCCGCGACCTGGGCATCCCCACCCCGGCCTTCGCCGACATCCTCTCGCAGGCAGATCTGGACGCCGCAGTGGCCAGCATCGGCCTGCCGGCCGTGCTGAAAACCCGCACGCTGGGTTACGACGGCAAGGGCCAGAAGGTGCTGCGCACGCCAGAAGACGTGGTGGGTACCTTCGCCGAGCTGGGCAGCGTGCCATGCCTGCTGGAGGGCTTCGTGCCGTTCACCGGCGAGGTGTCGCTGGTGGCCGTGCGTGGCCGCGATGGTGAAACCCGCTTCTACCCGCTGGTGCACAATACCCACGAGAGCGGCATTCTGCGCTTGTCGGTAGCCAGCCAGGCACACCCGCTGCAGGCTCTGGCCGAAGATTACGTCGGCCGCGTGTTGCAGAAGCTGGATTACGTTGGCGTGATGGCCTTCGAGTTCTTCGAGGTTGACGGTGGCTTGAAGGCCAACGAAATCGCCCCGCGCGTGCACAACTCCGGGCACTGGACCATCGAAGGCGCCGAGTGCAGCCAGTTCGAGAACCATCTGCGTGCCATTGCCGGCCTGCCACTTGGCTCGACCGCCAAGGTGGGCGAGAGCGCGATGCTCAACTTCATCGGTGAAGTGCCGGCCGTGGACAAGGTTGTCGCCATCGGCGACTGTCACCTGCACCACTACGGCAAGGCCTTCAAGGTTGGCCGCAAGGTAGGACACGCCACCCTGCGCTGCCCTGACATGGCCACCCTCGAGCGCAAGATTGCCGAAGTAGAGGCGCTGATCAGCAACTGATCGGGCTTCGAATCGAACTTCCGCAAGCGGCATGCCCTCTGAATATGGCAACAAGCCGAAGCCCGTCTAGGCTTTGGCTTGTTCCAACTTCACTGCAGAGGGATTGCCATGGGTATCATTGGAACCATCTTCATCGGCCTCATCGTCGGCCTGCTGGCCCGCTTCATCAAACCGGGCGATGACAGCATGGGCTGGATCATGACCATCCTGCTGGGTATTGCCGGCTCCTTGTTGGCTACCTATGGCGGCCAGGCACTGGGTATATACCAGGCTGGGCAAGCGGCAGGCTTCCTTGGCGCGCTGGTCGGTGCCGTGGTGCTGCTGGTGATCTACGGATTCATCAAGAAACGCTGATTACTGGTTAGAATGCTCGGCAATTCTTTCGAGTTGCCGAGCATTTCCATGCGTGCCTTTTTCCTTGTCCCCTTGCTGTTGGCCAGTACCCTGGCCCATGCCGAACTGCCCGAAACCGACTGGCTGGAGCTGATGCCCAGGTCGGACCAGAAGGCACTCGAACAAATGCCTGAAATCGACCACAACTCACCGGAAGCCATGGGCACCTTTACCGCCAAGGGAGGCCTCAAGCAGAGCAAGGGCCTGCCTGCGGTGATGTACTCGACCAAGACCGTTGCAGCCATGAATGGCAAGGATATCCGCCTAGGTGGCTACCCTGTGCCGCTGGAGAGTGACGCCAAGGGCAACAGCACGTTGTTCTTCCTGGTGCCGTACCCGGGGGCGTGCATCCATGTGCCGCCACCGCCGCCCAACCAGTTGGTACTGGTGCGCTACCCGAAAGGCCTGAAGATCGATGACATCTACACCCCGCTGTGGGTCAGCGGCAAGCTGAAGGTGGAGAAGGTCAGCAATGACCTGGCCGATGCGGCCTATGCGCTGGATGCGGGGAAGGTGAGGGTGGTGGAGGATGCTGATCTCTGAACGGCTGTGCTGGCCTCTTCGCGGGTAAACCCGCTCCTACCCGGCGTCCACAGGCCTCGCATGCCGCGGGGTATCTGTAGGAGCGGGTTTACCCGCGAAGAGGCCGGCACAGGCGCCGTAAAACTCAGATCATTTCGCTGACAATCCTGACCGCTAGCGAACTGCTGTGCCCGGGCTTCAATTCCACCAGGTCATCCCACACATTCGCCGTCTCGATGCACAGCATTCGCTGCCATCCATCGTCAGCCATGTCCGCCAGCTCCTTCGCCCGCTCGGTCCACGGGTTCCAGATCACCGCCGAGCGCGAGCCGCTGCTGGCCAAGGTAATCCGCCGATTCCAATGCGGGTCGACGATGCTGAGGGTCTGCGGGGTGTTCAGGTAGATCCGGTCCGTCTCCCCGGCAAACATCAGTGCCCCTTGCTGCTGGCGCTGTTCCCAGTTCGCCAGGGTCTCGATATAACCCAGCCCGTCGACACCCTCGACCCGCGCCTGGCGCACATCGCTGACCGCGAAGTAGCTATGCAGGGCCTGGCTGATGGTCACGGGGGTATTGCCCATGTTGCGGCTGGTCAGGCTCAGTGTCAGGTCTGCGCCCATCTCCACCACCAGTTTCAGCTCGACATCATGGGGCCAACCGGGCAGGTCGCCCCGCGCTTCAGGCAGTTCGAACTCGATCCGCAGGGCCTCGCCCACTTCCTCGATACCCAGCAATTGCCAGTCACGCGTGCGCGCAAGCCCGTGGGCAGGCGCCGGTGTTCCCTGGTACATGGCCTGGACGGCCTCAGGGTTGCGCTGCAGGTTGCCAAACCATGGCCAGCACACCGGTACCCCGGCGCGTACCGACTTGCCCTGGCGGAAGATGGCCTGGTCGCTCAGCCACAGCAGCGGCGGTTCGCCCACCTGCTGGTAGCTGAGGACCTGTGCGCCCTGCTGGGCGATCAGGAGTTCGGCACGGTCACTGCTGATACGCCAGCAGTTGAGTTCGCCATGTTGCTCGGTTACGACCTGAAAGGTAGCCATTGCGTTCTTCTCATTGATTGCCAGTGGGCCTTGGACCCGGGCAGATGCAATGAGTTTACCGCCAGCGTGGCTCAGCGACGAGGCACCGAGCGGGTACGACCACTGCCGTCGATGGCGACGAAGACGAATACCGCTTCTGTGACCTTGCGCCATTCGCTGGACAGCGGGTCGTCGCTCCACACTTCGACCATCATCTGGATCGAGCTGCGGCCGATTTCCAAGGTCTGGGTATAGAAAGACAGCTGTGCGCCGACCGCGACGGGCACCAGGAAGGCCATGCGGTCGATGGCGACGGTGGCTACGCGGCCGCCGGCGACACGGCTGGCCATGGCCGTGCCTGCCAGGTCCATCTGGGCAACCAGCCAACCGCCGAAAATATCGCCGAAACCGTTGGTTTCTCGCGGCAATGCGGTGATTTGCAAGGCCAGGTCGCCTTGCGGGATTGGATCTTCTTGTTCGAGCTCAATCATGCGATGGGGCCTCTGACCCGTGACGCTTTTCGTTGGTGTGGCGCAAAGGCCGGGTAAACGATTCAGCTTGAAACATACTACGCCGATTTCGTTTCACTGGGCGGCCGTAGGGAAACTCTGCGAAACCGCCTGACAATAGTGACCGGCGTTTTCGCACAACATCCCACGTTAGGAGCAACATAATCCTACGAAATGCCAGTATATAGGGCATAACGGCCAGCGACGACCGCGCATTCACGAATATCTGTGTGGATTTTGTATCGCTTTCGGCGTAGCTCGGCAATTTGCTATCTTCGCTTGTCTCCAATCCAGAAGCCGCGCGCCAAGCGGCCTGCATGCCCTATAAAGAGAACAACGAGCGATGACTTCCGTGCCCAGCAGTATCGAGCAGCCCTCGCGGCCGCTGACCCGCAGCGACTACAAGACCCTCTCACTGTCCGCCCTGGGCGGCGCGCTGGAGTTCTACGATTTCATCATCTTCGTGTTCTTCGCGACGGTGGTGGGCAAGTTGTTCTTCCCGGCCGACATGCCCGAGTGGCTGCGGCTGATGCAAACGTTCGGCATCTTCGCCGCCGGCTACCTGGCGCGGCCGCTGGGCGGCATCATCATGGCCCACTTCGGCGACTTGCTCGGGCGCAAGAAGATGTTCACCCTGAGCATCTTCATGATGGCCCTGCCGACCCTGATCATGGGCCTGCTGCCGACGTATGCGCAGATCGGTATGTGGGCACCGATCCTGCTGTTGCTGATGCGTGTGATCCAGGGCGCGGCAATCGGCGGCGAAGTACCGGGCGCATGGGTGTTCGTCTCTGAACACGTGCCGGCTCGCAACACCGGCTATGCCTGCGGCACCCTGACCGCCGGCCTGACTGCCGGCATTCTGCTGGGCTCGCTGGTAGCGACCTTGATCAACAGCGTGTACAGCGCGGAAGAAGTGGCTGACTACGCCTGGCGTATCCCGTTCCTGCTTGGCGGTGTGTTCGGCCTGTTCTCGGTGTACCTGCGCCGTTGGCTGCACGAAACCCCGGTGTTCGCCGAAATGCAGCAACGCAAGGCACTGGCCGAGGAGTTGCCTCTGCGCGCCGTGCTGCGTGACCACCGTGGTCCGATCATCCTGTCCATGCTGCTGACCTGGATGCTTTCAGCCGGCATCGTGGTGGTCATCCTGATGACCCCGGCGCTGCTGCAGAGCTTCTACCACATCAGCCCGACCGACTCGCTCAAAGCCAACAGCCTGGCCATTGTGTTGCTCAGCTTTGGTTGTATAGGTGCCGGCAGCCTGGCCGACCGCTTTGGTGCAGGCCGCGTGTTCGTGATCGGCAGCCTGCTGCTGCTGGCCAGCTCCTGGACCTTCTACCACAGCCTGCCGACCCGCCCCGAGTTGCTGTTCCCGCTGTATGCCGTGACCGGCCTGTGCGTGGGTGTGATTGGCGCAGTGCCTTATGTAATGGTCAAGGCGTTCCCGGCGGTGGTGCGTTTCAGCGGATTGTCGTTCTCGTACAACGTGGCCTACGCCATCTTTGGTGGGCTGACACCGATGGTGGTGACCGCACTGCTGAAGGTGAGCCCGATGGCGCCTGCCTACTACGTGGCAGGCCTGTGCGCCGTCGGTCTGGCCGTGGGCCTGTACCTGCTCGCCAACAAGCGCTGATCTGCGCTACGGCTACTGGCCTCTTCGCGGCTAAAGCCGCTCCTACAGGGTTTTGCACAGGCCTCAAGGCCGACACCGAACCTGTAGGAGCGGCTTTAGCCGCGAAGAGGCCACACCTGCTTTCAGTGATGGCCTTTCATCCAATTGTCATAATGAAGTCATATCGTGTTCATGCGGCCTGCCGATACTTGGGCCCGTTCCATCCAACACCCCAATATTCCTGCTAGGAGCAAGGCATGAAACTGAAGCGTTTGATGGCGGCCCTTACCTTTGCCGCCGCTGGCGTTGCAACCGCCAACGCGGTAGCCGCTGTCGATCCTGCGATCCCGACCTACACCAAGACCACGGGTGTTTCGGGCAACCTCTCCAGCGTTGGTTCCGACACCCTCGCGAACCTCATGACTCTGTGGGCCGAGGCCTACAAGAAGGAATATCCGAACGTAAACATCCAGATCCAGGCTGCCGGCTCCTCTACCGCGCCACCCGCGCTGACCGAAGGCACCGCCAACCTCGGCCCGATGAGCCGCAAGATGAAGGACGTCGAGCTGCAAGCCTTCGAGCAGAAGTACGGCTACAAGCCGACCGCGATCCCAGTCGCCGTCGACGCTCTGGCAGTGTTCGTGCACAAGGACAACCCAATCAAGGGCCTGACCATGGCTCAGGTTGACGCCATCTTCTCTTCCACTCGCCTGTGCGGTGGCAAGGCCGAGATCAAGACCTGGGGCGACGTCGGTGTGACCGGCGACCTGGCCAACAAGCCAATCCAGCTGTTCGGCCGCAACTCGGTATCGGGCACCTACGGCTACTTCAAGGAAGAAGCCCTGTGCAAAGGCGACTTCAAGCCTAACGTCAACGAACAGCCTGGCTCGGCTTCGGTCGTGCAGTCGATCAGCTCCTCGCTGAACGGCATCGGCTACTCGGGCATCGGTTACAAGACCGCCAGCGTGAAGACCGTAGCCCTGGCCAAGAAAGACGGCGGTGAGTTTATTGAAGACAATGAAGCCAACGCCCTGAACGGCACCTACCCGCTGTCGCGCTTCCTGTACGTCTACGTCAACAAGGCGCCGAACAAGCCTCTGGCCCCGCTGGAAGCCGAGTTCGTCAAGCTGGTGCTGTCGCAAGCGGGCCAGCAGGTGGTGGTGAAGGATGGCTACATCCCGCTGCCGGCCAAAATCGTCGACAAGACCCTGGCTGACCTGGGCCTGTCGCACGCCGGTAACGTTGCAAAGAAGTAAGTAATTAAGAGGAGGCCGGTGCCACAGCCCGGCCTCTTCCACGAATTTCCAGTCCGAAGCCAGGTCCCCTGTGCGGCGGGCTTTCGCGCGTCACCACTTTGTAATGTTTTTGTCACACGGGACCGCTAGGGTGTGCGCATGAATGATCTGGCCAATTCCAACATGACCCAAAACTCACAGCCCGTGCGCATTGATTTCAATACGCCCGAGTTGCAACGCAAGCGCCGCATGCGCGCGCTCAAGGACCGCCTGACCCGCTGGTATGTGCTGGTAGGCGGGCTTGCCGTATTGGCGGCAATCACGTTGATCTTCTTCTACCTGGCTTATGTGGTGTTGCCACTGTTCCAGGGCGCCGAGCTGACCAGCAAGAAAGCCCTGGAGCCGACATGGCTGCAGCAGGATGCCGGTAAGCCACTGATGATCGCGCTTGAAGAGCAGAATCAGGTGGGGATGCGTGTTTCGGACAAGGGCCAGGCATTGTTCTTCGATACCAAGACCGGTAACGAACTCAAGCGTGTCGATCTGGCAGTGCCGGCGGACACCCAGGTCACGTCCATCAGTACTGACCAGCCGGGCAGCGCGCTGGTGGTGCTGGGCTTGTCCAATGGTCAGGCTCTGGTGTTCCACCACACCTACAAGATCACCTACCCGGACAACAAGAAAACCATCACCCCTGGCATCGACTATCCGTACGGCGAGCAATCGTTCGTGCTCGACGAGCAGGGGCGTGCGCTGGACCACGTCAGCGTCAACGTCAATGGTGACACCCTGCTGCTGGCCGGCTCTACCGGTGCTCAGCTGCAGGTGGTCGAGCTGACGCGCACGGAAAACATGATGACCGAAGAGGTCACCACCGAGCAGAACCGCATCGAACTGCCGCAAATGACCGAGACGGTGAAGAATATCTTCATCGACCCACGCCAGCACTGGCTGTACGTGATCAACGGCCGCGCCACGGCCGACGTGTTCAGCCTGCGCGACAAGAGCCTCAACGGCCGTTACAAGTTGTCTGATAGCGCCGACACCGAAATTACTGCCACGGCCCAGCTGGTTGGCGGCATTTCGCTGATCATCGGTGACTCCAAGGGCGGGCTGGCCCAGTGGTTCATGGCCCGCGACCCGGATGGCGAATCGCGCTTCAAGCAGATCCGTACCTTCCAGATGGGCAAGGCGCCGATCGTGCAGATCGACGCCGAAGAGCGCCGCAAGGGCTTCATCGCCCTGGACGCCGAAGGCAAACTGGGCGTGTTCCACAGCACTGCACACCGAACCCTGCTGGTAGAGCCGGCTGCCGAAGGCCCTGGCACGCTGGCCCTGTCGCCACGCGCCAACCGCATCATCATCGAAGAAGGCGGCAAATTGTTGCCGTTTAGCCTGCGCAACCCGCACCCGGAAGTTTCGTTCAGCGCGCTGTGGGGCAAGGTGTGGTACGAGAACTACGACGAGCCGAAGTACGTCTGGCAATCGACCGCGTCGAACACTGACTTCGAGCCCAAACTGAGCCTGTCGCCGCTGACCTTCGGAACCCTGAAGGCCGCGTTCTACGCCATGATCCTGGCCGCCCCGCTGGCCATTGCCGCAGCCATCTACACCGCCTACTTCATGGCCCCGCGCATGCGCCGCAAGGTCAAGCCGGTGATCGAGCTGATGGAAGCGATGCCGACGGTGATCCTCGGCTTCTTCGCCGGCCTGTTCCTGGCCCCGTACCTGGAAGGCCACCTGCCCGGTGTGTTCAGCCTGTTCTTGCTGATGCCGATCGGTATCCTGCTGGCCGGCTTCTTCTGGAGCCGGCTGCCGGAGTCGATCCGCCTGCGTGTACCGGATGGTTGGGAAGCGGCGATCCTGATTCCGGTCATCCTGTTCACCGGCTGGTTCGCCCTGACCATGAGCCCGCACCTGGAAAGCTGGTTCTTCGGCGGTGACATGCGCCTGTGGATCACCAACGACTTAGGTATCACCTACGACCAGCGCAACGCCCTGGTAGTCGGTATCGCCATGGGCTTCGCGGTCATCCCGAACATCTACTCGATTGCCGAAGATGCCGTGTTCAGTGTGCCGCGCAGTCTGACCCTGGGCTCGCTGGCACTGGGCGCGACGCCTTGGCAGACCCTGACTCGCGTGGTCATCCTCACCGCCAGCCCGGGCATCTTCTCGGCGTTGATGATCGGCTTGGGCCGTGCGGTCGGCGAGACCATGATCGTGCTGATGGCCACCGGCAACACACCGGTGATGGAGATGAACCTGTTCGAGGGCATGCGCACCCTGGCCGCCAACGTGGCCGTGGAAATGCCGGAGTCGGAAGTCGGTGGCAGCCACTATCGCGTGCTGTTCCTGGCCGCCCTGGTGCTGCTGATGTTCACCTTCATCATGAACACCTTGGCCGAGCTGATTCGCCAGCGTCTGCGCAAGAAATACTCGTCGCTTTGATAGAAAGGTAGCGATCCGTGAAAAAGGATTCCCTCAAAGGCTGGTTCAAGAGCGGCGCCCCAGGCGTCTGGATGAGCGGCGGCGCGGTGGCCATGGCCGTGATCATGACCGTCGGCCTGCTGGCGGTGATCGCCGTGCGCGGCCTGGGCCACTTCTGGCCAGCCGATCTTGTCCAGGCCACCTACAAGGTGCCGGGCCAGGCCGATCACGTTGTCATTGGCGAAGTGGTGCAGAAGGAGGAAGTACCCCGAGCTCGTCTGAAGGGTGCTGGCCTGCCGGTACCGGACCAGGGCCCGGAGTTCATGACCCGGGAGCTGATCAAGGTGGGTAACCGCGACCTCAACGGCAGCGACTTTACCTGGGTGGTCGGCGACTGGCTGGTCGACGAACAGCGTCCGGCTGACCTGATGGCCCTTGAGCGCCGCGAGTGGGGCAACTTCTATGGCTACCTGGTCAGCGTCAAGGAACAGGGCCGTGTGGTTGCCGAAGGCCCCGCTGCCTGGAACGAACTGCAGGCCCGCCTCAAGCGTGCCAACCAGCTCAACAGCGAGCTGCAGCAGCTGGAGAAGAAGGACATTGGTGCCATCAACCATGGCCTTGAGCGCCTGCGCCTGCAAGCGCGCAAGCTGGAGCTGGACGGCAAGCTGGACGCCGCCGCCCAGGCCGACATGGACGCCGACCGTGCCGAACTGAACAGCCGCTACAAGGCTATCGAAGAACGCCTGACCGGCCTGCACCAGGCTTTCTCCCGCGACAGCCTGGTGGCCCGGGATGGCAACGGCCGTGAAGTGGAAATCAACCTGAGCAAGGTGGTGCATGCCGTTCAGCCGAACGGCATGTCGGCGTTTACCAAGCTGGGCACCTACTTCGGCAAGGTCTGGGAGTTCCTCAGCGACGACCCGCGTGAAGCCAACACCGAGGGCGGTATCTTCCCGGCCATCTTCGGTACCGTGATGATGACCCTGATCATGGCCGTGATCGTTACCCCGTTTGGCGTGCTGGCTGCCGTGTACTTGCGTGAATACGCCAGGCAGGGCCCGGTCACCCGGCTTATCCGCATTGCGGTGAACAACCTGGCCGGTGTTCCTGCGATCGTCTACGGTGTGTTCGGTCTGGGCTTCTTCGTCTATGTGCTGGGCGGCTCGATCGACCGCCTGTTCTTCCCCGAAGCGTTGCCGGCGCCGACCCTGGGTACCCCGGGCCTGCTGTGGGCATCGCTGACCCTGGCATTGCTGGCGGTACCGGTGGTGATCGTGGCCACCGAAGAAGGCCTGGCGCGAATTCCGCGCACCGTGCGTGAGGGCTCGCTGGCGTTGGGCGCAACCAAGGCCGAGACCCTGTGGAAAATCGTCCTGCCCATGGCCAGCCCGGCCATGATGACTGGCATGATCCTCGCCGTGGCCCGTGCCGCCGGCGAAGTGGCGCCGTTGATGCTGGTGGGTGTGGTGAAGCTGGCGCCGTCGCTGCCGGTGGATGGTAACTACCCGTACCTGCACCTGGACCAGAAAATCATGCACCTGGGCTTCCACATCTATGACGTCGGCTTCCAGAGCCCGAACGTCGAAGCTGCGCGGCCGCTGGTTTATGCCACTGCGCTGCTGCTGGTGCTGGTGATCGCGACCCTCAACCTCTCTGCCGTGTGGATTCGCAACCACCTGCGCGAGAAGTACAAGGCGCTGGACGGCTGACCCTGATTGCAAGCGTGCCGCCCGTAAGCCGGGCGGCCCTTTGAAACGACTTGATAGCGTATGGAGTTGACCATGCAGCAAGATTCCCACACCCATGGCATCGACATGTCTGCCCTGGGCCGCAACAAGCAAAGCCTGCGAATGGCTGAAGAAACCGTGGCCATCGAAGTGCCGGGCCTGAGCCTGTTCTATGGCGACAAGCAAGCGCTGTTCGACGTGCAGATGAACATCCCGAAGCAGCGTGTGACCGCCTTCATCGGCCCATCCGGCTGCGGCAAGTCGACCCTGCTGCGCACTTTCAACCGGATGAACGACCTGGTTGACGGTTGCCGTGTGGAAGGTGCCATCAACCTGTACGGCAACAACATCTACCGCAAGGGCGAAGACGTTGCCGAACTGCGCCGGCGTGTGGGCATGGTGTTCCAGAAGCCGAACCCGTTCCCCAAGACCATCTACGAGAACGTGGTCTACGGCCTGCGCATCCAGGGCATCAACAAGAAGCGCGTGCTTGATGAGGCCGTCGAGTGGGCGTTGAAGGGTGCGGCCTTGTGGGACGAGGTCAAGGACCGTCTGCACGAGTCGGCGCTGGGCCTGTCCGGTGGCCAGCAGCAGCGTCTGGTCATCGCCCGCACCATTGCCGTGGAGCCGGAGGTGCTGCTGCTTGACGAACCGTGCTCGGCGCTGGACCCGATCTCGACCTTGAAGGTCGAAGAACTGATCTATGAATTGAAATCCAAGTACACCATCGTCATCGTGACCCACAACATGCAGCAAGCGGCGCGTGTTTCGGATTACACCGCGTTCATGTACATGGGCAAACTGGTCGAATTCGGGGATACCGATACCCTGTTCACCAACCCGGCGAAGAAGCAGACCGAAGACTACATCACCGGTCGCTACGGCTAAGCGCCGCTCGCGAAACAGGCACCTCGGTGTCTGGCACCGGCGTTGCCGGTGTTCGCGGGTGAACCCGCTCCTACAGGGCCGCGCTACCAAAGGACAAAACGATGATCAACAAAGAAAGCCTTACCCATCACATTTCCCAGCAGTTCAACGCCGAGCTGGAAGAGGTGCGCAGCCACCTGCTGGCCATGGGCGGGCTGGTGGAAAAGCAGGTCAACGACGCGGTTACCGCGCTGATCGAAGCCGACTCTGGTCTGGCCCAGCAGGTGCGCGAGGTTGACGAGCAGATCAACCAGATGGAGCGCAACATCGACGAGGAGTGCTTGCGCATCCTCGCCCGCCGTCAGCCAGCGGCCTCGGACCTGCGCCTGATCATCAGCATTTCCAAGTCGGTGATCGACCTGGAACGCATCGGTGACGAGTCGACCAAGATCGCCCGCCGCGCCATCCAGCTGTGCGAAGAGGGCGAGTCGCCGCGTGGTTATGTCGAGGTGCGCCACATTGGCGACCAGGTGCGCAACATGGTCCGGGATGCGCTGGACGCCTTTGCCCGCTTCGACGCCGACCTGGCGCTGTCGGTGGCCCAGTACGACAAGACCATCGACCGCGAATACAAGACCGCGCTGCGTGAGCTGGTGACCTACATGATGGAAGACCCGCGCTCTATCTCGCGGGTGCTGAGCGTGATCTGGGTGCTGCGCTCGCTGGAGCGTATTGGCGACCATGCGCGCAACATCTCCGAACTGGTGATCTACCTGGTGCGCGGTACCGACGTGCGCCACATGGGCCTCAAGCGCATGACGGCAGAAGTGCAGGGCACTGCTGTCGCCAACGGCGAAAAGGCTAATGTTCCGGGTGAATCTGACGATAAGTAAGGTTGCTCCCGAGCATCGACGCCCGGCCTTGGCCGGGCGTTTTCGTTTGCGGTCGAGAGCCGGCAGGCACCCGCGAACGATGTGAAGAAGTCCCGGCGTGACCAGGTTGTAGCAAATGGCCATTATTTGGCAGTAGGCTAGTCGGGATTCATAAGGAGTATCGATGAGTAAAGTGAATGTGCTGGTCGTGGATGACGCCCCGTTTATCCGTGATCTGGTCCGCAAGTGTCTGCGCAACGCCTTCCCGGGTATGGCCATCGACGACGCGGTCAACGGCCGCAAGGCCATGGCCATGCTCGGCAAGGAAGCGTTCGATCTGGTCCTCTGCGACTGGGAAATGCCGGAAATGTCAGGCCTGGAACTGCTGACCTGGTGCCGTCAGCAGCCTGCACTGAAGAACCTGCAGTTCATCATGGTGACCAGCCGTGGCGACAAGGAAAACGTCATTCAGGCGATCCAGGCGGGCGTTTCCGATTTTGTAGGCAAGCCGTTCACCAACGAGCAACTGCTGACCAAGGTAAAAAAAGCCCTGACCAAGATCGGTAAGCTCGACAGCCTGATGGCCACCGGCCCGGCGCGAGCCAACCCGGCGTTTGCCAACGATTCGTTGAACGCGCTGACTGCGGGCAAGCCCGAAGCGGTCAAGGTTGCGGCGCCGGTACCGGCCAAGCCTTTGGTCGCCGCACCCGCACCTGCTGCCCTCGCGCCGAGCGGCCGTGGCCAGGGCCAGCTGCGCCTGGCCAGTGGCATGCAGCCATGCGTGATCAAGGCGTTGAGCCTGAAAGAGGCACTGCTGGTGGTACGCCGCAGCGAAGTGCTGCCACAGGTGCTGGAAGGTGCGGTGCTGGACCTGGAGCAGGGCGAAAGTGCCGAAGTTGCTCGCCTGAACGGCTACCTGCATGCGGTGGCGGCGCTGGAGCCAAAACCTGACAGCGACTGGTTGCAGTTGACGTTCAAGTTTGTCGACCAGGATGCCCAGAAGCTCGACTACCTGTCTCGGTTGATTGCCCGCGGCACTGCGCAGAAGCACTTCACCCCCGGTGCCTGACCCCGGCCCCGCGTCATGCTTTGGGCAGGAGCAGCACACGGGTGCTCCTGCCCAAGCCCGAGTTGCCCCATCCGACCAACTGCAATACCTACCGTAAAACCCGCTGCTAGGCTTCGACAGATCATAACTGTCAAAAAGCCACTATCATGCCCGCGCGCCTGCTGCTGTTCTGTGCATTGCTCATGGCCTCGGCGTCGAGCCAGGGCGTGACGCTCTACAAGATCACTGACGATTCCGGTGTCGTCTCCTATTCCGACCGCCCTGGCCCCGGCGCCAAGCCCTTGGTGTTGCTCGAACCCATGGTCGAAACGCTCGAAGGCCAGGTACTGCTGAACGCGAAAACCTTCGACGGTGGCGTGAGCTTTTCGGCACGAAACGAGCTGCATGTGCCGGTAGAGGTAGAGTTGCGGCTGGACAACCTGGTCAACGCACAAGGCGGTGATGCCCCGCGTATCGTGCGCCGGCTGCTGCCGCCGCGCACCACGCAGATGCTCAGTGTGCTCAGGGGGCGGCCCGGGCTGCTGCTGAACTACCGTTCGACCCTGCTGCAGGCCATGGGTGATCCGGGCAAACGGCCGCTAGGCTTCCGCTATGCGTTCCCGTGGATTGGCGGGCCGTTCCGCGTCACTCAGGGCCCCAATGGCCGTGTCAGTCATTTTGGGCCCCGAGGGCGCTACGCCATGGATATCGCCATGCCCGAAGGCACACCCATCATCGCGGCGCGGGAAGGGGTGGTGGTGAAGACGCAGAACAGCCAGAGCGGGCGCGGCCCCAACCCCTCGGGTAACTTTGTCAGGATTTTGCACCCGGACGGCACCATGGGCGTCTACCTTCACCTGATGCGTGGTTCGGTGATGGTGGCGGAGGGGCAACGGGTACGGCAGGGCCAGATGCTGGCCAAGTCGGGCAATACCGGTAACAGCACTGGGCCGCACCTGCATTTTGTGGTGCAGCGCAATGTGGGGTTGGCGCTGGAGTCGATACCTTACCGCTTCGACAGGCCGATCAGCGGGATGCCGGATTTCACTGCCGGCAACCCCTGACCGATTGGGCCATCAATCCAGCTTCAGCACCTTGGCCAGTACGATCTTGGGCCCTTTCATCTTCTTGATGATGATGCGCAGCCCTTCGACTTCCAGCACTTCCTCTTCTTCCGGCACGCGCTTGAGCGTCTCGTAGATCAACCCGGCCAGGGTTTCGGCCTCGATGTGGTCAAGGTCGATACCCAGCAGGCGTTCGACCTTGAACAGTGGGGTGTCGCCGCGCACCAGCAACTTGCCCGGCTGGTAGGCGAGAATGCCACGCTCGGTCTTGCGGTGCTCGTCCTGGATGTCGCCCACCAGCACTTCCAGCACGTCTTCCATGGTCAGGTAGCCGATCACCTTGCCATCGGCTTCCTCTACCAGCACGAAGTGCGCGCCGCCCTTACGGAACTGCTCCAGCAACTGGGCCAGCGGCATGTGCCGCGACACGCGTTCGAGTGGCCGGGCAAGGTCCTCCAGGTCGATGGTCTCTGGCAAGTGCTCCAGCTCAGCCAGCTCCAGCAGCAGGTCCTTGATGTGCAGCAGGCCGGTGAATTCTTCGCGCTCGGCGTCGTACACCGGGTAGCGGCTGAACTTGTGGCGGCGCACCAGGGCCAGGATCTGCTTCAGAGGCGCATGGGCGTCGATGCTGATCATGTCCTCACGCGAGTTGGCCCAGTCGACCACTTCCAGCTCGCCCATTTCCACGGCCGAGGCCAGCACGCGCATGCCTTGGTCGCTTGGGTCCTGGCCACGGCTGGAGTGCAGGATCAGCTTAAGTTCTTCGCGGCTGTAGTGGTGCTCGTGGTGCGGGCCAGGCTCGCCCTGGCCGGCAATACGCAGGATGGTATTGGCGCTGGCATTGAGCAGGTAGATGGCCGGGTACATCGCCCAGTAGAACAGGTAAAGCGGCACGGCGGTCCACAGCGACAGCAGCTCTGGCTTACGGATAGCCCAGGACTTGGGGGCCAGCTCGCCGACCACGATGTGCAGGTACGAGATGACGAAGAAGGCGACGAAGAACGAGATCGCCTTGACCAGCTCGGCGCTGTCCACGCCGAAATAGGCCAGCAATGGTTCCAGCAGGTGGGCGAAGGCGGGCTCACCCACCCAGCCCAGGCCCAGCGAGGCGAGGGTGATGCCCAATTGGCAGGCCGACAGGTAGGCGTCGAGCTGGTTGTGAACCTTGCGCAGGATGTTGCCACGCCAGCCGTGCTTTTCGGCGATGGCCTCTACGCGTGTAGCGCGCAGCTTGACCATGGCGAACTCCGCAGCAACGAAGAAGCCGTTGAGCAGCACCAGCAGGAAGGCAAAGATGATCATGCCGAAGTCGGCGAATAACGAGGTGAGGCTAATACCAGAGGAAGGGTCCATGATGGAGTTTTTACGGGGTCCGTCTTTGAGATAGAGAGAAAAAAAGTGCCAGCTTTTGCTGGCACAGGGGATCCAATGTAGCGGCTGGGGCCGTAAAAGCAAAGGGCAGCGGACTCATTGCAGTCCCTGTGGGAGCAGGCATGCCCGCCAAGGCCCGCGCAGCAGCCTCAATCTCAAGCCTTTTCGTTGGCCAATTGTGCTGGCGCAAAGTGACAGGTAAAGGTGCTGCCATGCCCCGGTACACTGCTGATTTCCAGCTTGCCCCGGTGGCGCATCAGCACATGCTTGACGATTGCGAGCCCCAGCCCGGTACCGCCGGTATTCGATGCACGGCTGGAGTCTACGCGGTAGAAGCGCTCGGTCAGGCGTGGCAAATGCTTGGCATCGATGCCCACCCCCGAGTCCTGCACCGACAGGTGTGCGCCCTGGGCATCGGCCCACCAGCGGATGCGGATGCTGCCTTCGTCCTGGGTGTACTTGACTGCATTGAACACCAGATTGGAAAAGGCACTGCGCAATTCCGACTCGCTGCCCTTCAGCTTGACGCCAGGCGCAGCTTCCAGGCTGATGCGCTGGTTGCGCGGCCCGGACAGGGCCTGGGCGTCGTTCTTGATGGCGGCGAGCAGGGCATCGACCGCCACCGGCTGGTTGTCCGATGGGTAATCGGTGGCTTCCAGTTTGGCCAGTAGCAACAAATCGTTGAGCAGGGTTTGCATGCGCGAGCCTTGCTGGCTCATTTGCTGCAAGGCGCGGCTCCACCGCGGGTTCACGTCCTCGACGTTGTCCAGCAGGGTTTCCAGGTAGCCGGTGATTACCGTCAGCGGCGTGCGCAGCTCGTGAGACACGTTGGCGACGAAGTCCTTGCGCATCTGTTCCAGCTGGTGAATACGGGTGACATCGCGCACCAGCATCAGGTGTTCATTGTTGCCGTAGCGGGTGATGTGCAACTGCACACGCATGCGGTCATTGATCGGCGAAGGGATTTCCAGCGGTTCGAGGTAGTTTTCTGCCTCGAAGTACTCTTTGAAGAGCGGGTGGCGCACCAGATTGGTCACTTGCTGGCCGCCGTCCTGTGGGGTCTTGAAGCCCAGGAGGGTCTCGGCGGCGCGGTTCCACCATTCCAGGTTGCCGTCGCTGTCGAGCATGATCACCGCGTCACGCAGCGCAGCGGTGGACTCCTGCACCCGGTCGATCACTGCCTGCAGGCGGCCCCGTACGCGCTGGTCGCGGCGTTGCAGGTGGTAGATGCTATCGAATACCTCGCCCCACAGGCCGTAGCCATCGGGCGGTGCTTCGTCGGGTTGGTGATTGCGCAGCCAGTCGTGCAAGCGCAGCAGTTGCTTGAGGGTCCAGCCCAGATAGAGCGCCAGGCCAATGGCCAGGCTCCAGCCGTAGTAGCCGCTGATCAGCCCGCCGATCAGGCAGACGGTAATCAGCAACAGCAGATGGCGAATCAGGGTTGCGTGCCAGTTCTGGTTCAATTGACGGTCCTTGTACAACGACGTGCAGCTTGGCGCTCGGGAACTCGATCAGCTCTTGGTCGAGAAACGGTAGCCAGTGCCCCGGACGGTTTGTACCAGATTCTCGTAAGCTTCACCCAGTGCCTTGCGCAGGCGACGGATGTGCACGTCGACGGTACGTTCCTCGACGTAGACGTTGCCGCCCCACACCTGGTCCAGCAGTTGGCCGCGAGTATAGGCGCGCTCCTGGTGGGTCATGAAAAACTGCAGCAGGCGGTATTCGGTAGGGCCCATCTCGGCCGGCTTGCCGTTGATGGTCACACGGTGGCTGATCGGGTCGAGCAGCAGGCCGCCGACCTCGATCGGCGCCTCGCTGTCGCTCGGACCCGTGCGGCGCAGCACGGCTTTCAGTCGCGCTACCAGTTCACGCGGCGAGAACGGCTTGGTGATGTAGTCGTCGGCGCCCACTTCCAGGCCCTGGATCTTGTTGTCTTCTTCACCCTTGGCCGTGAGCATGATGATCGGAATATCACCGGTCAGCTCGTCGCGCTTCAGGCGGCGGGCCAGCTCGATGCCGGAGGTGCCCGGCAGCATCCAGTCGAGCAGGATCAGGTCCGGTTTGCGGTCGACGATGATCGCGTGGGCCTGTTGGGAGTTTTCCGCTTCCAGGCAGTCATAGCCGGCCATTTCCAGGGCAACGGCGATCATCTCGCGAATGGGTGCTTCGTCGTCGACGATCAGAATGTTCCTGCCTACCATGCTCAAAACCTCTCCTGGATTCGGTGTCTTGGCCCGCATTAGATAACGGAATTATTGCAGCTGTGTGACAGGGTGTTGGCCGTTCTGGCGACATTCCATGACTGAACTAGGCTACAGAGGGCCGCTTTAATGGCAACCCGAACCCATTTCCCCCCGAAACAATGGTGAATCCAATGACACGACATACGCTGAGCTGGATGGCCCTTTTCACTGCGTTGGCGCTCCCGGGGGTGGCGTTGGCCCACCATGCCATGGAGAAGGATGGCAAGTGGGTCGATGATGCCGGCATGACCCTGTACACCTTTGACAAGGATGCGGGTGGCAAGTCGATGTGCAATGGCGAGTGCGCCAAGAACTGGCCACCGTTGATGGTCAAGAAAGAAGACGAAGCACCGAAGGATAAATGGACCCATGTAGAGCGTGACGACGGTTCGATGCAGTGGGCTTACGACGGCAAGCCGCTGTATACCTTCATCAAGGACAAGAAGGCCGGTGACATGACCGGTGACGGCATGAAAGACGTCTGGCACGTTGCCAAGCCTTGAGACAGCCGGGGCCGCTGTGCGGCCCATCGCGACACAAGGCCGCTCCTACATGGTTCGACGTACGCCGATCAATGCGTGGGGCCTTGTGTCGCGATGGGCTGCGCAGCAGCCCCAAACTACTCAGCGCAACGCGTAATCCAGTACCACCCCGATAAACACCAGCATCCCCGCCCAGTGGTTGTGCAGAAACGCCTTGAAGCACGATTCCCGGTCCAGCTTGCGCGTTGACCAGTATTCCCAGGCAAAGCACGCCGCGGCACCCAGCAACCCAAGGTGGAACCAGCCACCCAGGTCGAAGCGGCTACCGGCCAGCAACAGGCAGCCCAGCGACAGCAACTGCAGGGTCAGGATGATGCTGCGATCAGCGTCGCCGAACAGGATCGCAGTGGATTTCACACCAATTTTCAGGTCGTCATCGCGGTCGACCATGGCGTAATAGGTGTCATAACCCACCGTCCACAGCAGGTTGGCGATATACAGCAGCCAGGCGCCGGCCGGCAACTCACCGCCAGCGGCTGTAAAAGCCATGGGAATGCCCCACGAATACGCCGCCCCCAGCACCACCTGCGGGTAGTAGGTGTAGCGTTTCATGAACGGGTAGCAGAACGCCAAGGCCACCGCCCCGAACGACAGCCAGACGGTGCGGCTGTTGGTGCACAGCACCAGCAGGAAACTCACCCCGACCAGAATCGCGAACAGTGTCAGCGCCTCGCGTGGCCGCACCCGGCCACTGGCCAGGGGGCGGTCGGCGGTCCGCTTGACGTGGCCGTCAACCTTGCGGTCGGCAAAGTCGTTGATGCAGCAGCCGGCCGCGCGCATCAGCACCACACCAAGGCCGAAGATGAGCACATTGGCCAGGGTGGGTGACCCATTGCCGGCAATCCACACTGCCGACAGGGTCGGCCACAACAGCAGGTAGATGCCTATCGGCCGGTCCATACGGCTGAGCTGGACGAAGTCCCAGGCCCGTGGGTGCAGGCGGTTGAGCGACTTGAGCAGTTGCAGGTACATCAGCGGTTTTCCTCCTTGGCCGCTTGCCACAATGCCGGCAGAAACACTTCTGCCACCAGCAGGTCCAGACCGTTGCGCTCGAAGCGCGAGCGGCGGCCCCAAAGCGCCGCATGTGCAGCTTCGGACGGCAGCCATGCCTGTGGGTAAGTACACACTTCGAGCGGATGACGGATGAACGCCTGGTCGCAGAACAGCAGCTCGCCCAGCGAGCGGCTGCCCAAGGATTCCAGGTCCAGGCCACCACGTTCCAGTGCGCTACGGCTGGCCACGCTGCGGGCGAACACCCAAGGTTGGCCATGGCCGCGCAGGTACACTTCGCGCACCCAGCCTTCGGCGCCAGCAGCGATGCCCAGCGCTTGGCATTCGTCATCGCGCAGCAGCTGCCAGCCCTCGAACAGCGGGGTGACGGAAAAATGATCGATGGACAGACGGGTCAGGCGGCGGGTCAGCGAGCCCTCGTCGAACAGCCAGTCAAGGGTAGGCTGGTCGATGTCGGTCGCCAGCTGTGAATACGGCAGCCACGCGACAGCGGCTGCTTGCGGGGATTCGTACGACACGTCGGTATGCTTTGTTACAGCCAGAGAGGCGGCGAGCTTAGCATGATTGCCCCAACTGCTTGCATACTGCCGACAGGGCCGCTACAAAGCCCCCACGCATTGCGCGCTGGCCCCATTCGCGGGCAAGCCCGCCCGGCCTGCGCGGTCACTGTAGGCGCGGGCTTGCTCGCCAAGAGGCCATCAGCCGCAACACAAGCCCCAGCCTGAACCGAGGAAATAGACCTGATGAAAAAGTGGCAATGTATTGTCTGTGGCCTGATCTACGACGAAGCCGAAGGCTGGCCCGACGACGGCATCGCCCCCGGCACCCGTTGGGAGGATGTGCCTGAGGATTGGCTGTGCCCCGACTGTGGCGTCGGCAAAAGCGACTTTGAAATGATCTCCATCGGTTAATCGAGGAAAGCACGACATGACGTCCCCTGTGGTAATCATCGGTACCGGCCTTGCGGGCTACAACCTGGCCCGTGAATTTCGCAAGCTCGATACGCAGACGCCGCTGTTGCTGATCACCGCCGACGATGGTCCTTCGTACTCCAAGCCGATGCTGTCCATGGGCTTTGCCAAGCAGAAGGACGCCGACGGCCTGTGCATGGCTGAGGCGGGTGCCATGGCCGAGCAATTGAACGCCGAGGTCCGCACCCATACCCGCATCAGCGGCATCGACCCGGGCCACAAGCGGCTGTGGATCGGCGAAGAAGCCGTGGAATACCGCGATCTGGTGCTGGCCTGGGGGGCGCAGACCGTGCAAGTGCCGATCGAGGGTGATGGCGGCCATCTGGTATTCCCGATCAACGATCTGGAGGACTACGCGCGCTTCCGTGCTGCCGCCGCGGGCAAGCAGCGTGTCCTGATCCTCGGCGCCGGCCTGATCGGCTGCGAATTCGCAAACGACATGAGCCTGGGTGGTTTCAAGGTCGACGTTGTGGCGCCGTGTGAACAGGTCATGCCGACCCTGCTGCACCCGGCCGCTGCGGCGGCTGTACAGGGTGGGCTGGAGGGGCTGGGAGTACGCTTTCACTTGGGGCCGGTGCTGACCCGCCTGCAGCAGGTGACCCAAGGCCTGGAGGCGCACCTGTCGGATGGCAGCGTGATTGCCTGCGACCTGGTGGTTTCGGCCATCGGCCTGCGCCCACGTACCGACCTGGCTGCCGCAGCTGGGCTGCAGACCAATCGAGGTGTAAGCGTAGACCGCGAGCTACGTACATCACACGCCAACATCTTCGCCCTTGGCGACTGTGCCGAAGTCGATGGCATCAACCTGCTGTACGTGATGCCGCTGATGAGCTGTGCCCGGGCGCTGGCGCAAACCCTGGCCGGCAAGCCGACGGCAGTTTCCTACGGGCCGATGCCTATCACCGTTAAAACCCCGGCCTGTCCGCTGGTCGTCTCGCCAGCGCCACAGGGTTGCGAAGGCACCTGGCAGGTAGAGGGGCAGGGCAGTGACCTCAAGGTGCTCTGCCTTGATGCCGACGGCAAGTTGCTGGGCTACGCCCTGACCGGAGCGGCGGTGATGGAGAAGCTGGCGCTGAATCGTCTGTTACCAGCGGTTATGGCGTAAATAGCGGCTGTTCTGTCGGATTTATCCTGTTGTTGCCTGCACAATGGCCGCCCAGATACTGGCGCGGCCCCTGAGCTCGTGCCATTCTCACTCCCGTCTGCCGCAGATTAGAGCCTGCGGTGCCTTGAGCGCTGCTCCCAGAGGCAGCACGGCATAACAACAAGAATTCCGTCAAAGAGGCTTCACTATGCGCAAACCAGAACTCGCCGCCGTCATCGCCGATAAGGCTGATCTGACCAAGGAAAAGGCCAATCAGGTTTTGAACGCGATTCTCGACAGCATTACCGGTGCCCTGGACAAGGACACCGTGACCTTGGTCGGTTTCGGCACCTTCGAAAAACGTCATCGCGGCGCGCGTACCGGCAAGAACCCGCAAACTGGGGAACCGGTCAAGATCAAGGCCAGCAATACCGTGGCCTTCAAGCCTGGCAAGAACCTGCGCGACAGCGTTAACGCCCCCGCCAAACCAGCCAAGAAAGGCAAGTGATCGCTCCCTGACAACCCCAGTGTCGGCCAAGCGGGCGCCCCAAGGCGCCCGTTGTGCTTTCTGCAGGCAAAATGTTTCGAACTTGCATAAATAGTTCTGGAAAAGGATAAACTGCGCGCCTTAGTCACTTTTCATTCGAGGCGCGTTGATGAAGTTCCGCTTTCTTCTCTGGGCCATGGGGCTGTTGATGGCCAGGGCCAGCCGTAATAACCCCGCATTCCAGCAGCAGCTCAAGGGCAAGGACTTGGTGTTCCAGATGCAGACCCTGGACGGCAAGGTCGCCCGACACTTCATCGTCCACAACGAACGCATCAGCAGCAAGGGCGGCGCGCACCCACAGCCGGCGTTCGCCATTGCCTTCAGGGACGCCGCTTATGGCTTCGCCACCATGCAGGCGGGTAACAAGCAGCTGGCGTTCATGCAGGGGATTCAGGAAAAGCACATCCAGATCAAGGGCAATCCGGCGCTGGTGATGTGGTTCCAGGGGTTGATGAAATACCTGAAACCGAAGAAGAAAGGCTGAAACCCGACGGGGATGATGACGCTTTACCTGTGGGAGCGGGCGTGCCCGCGAAACAAGCGACGCCGTGCATGGCACCGGTTTCGCCGGTGTTCGCGGGCATGCCCGCACAGGCTATGTGTTAATGCTTAATGCGGTGCATGGAACTGCGAAGCCAGCTCACGCAACAGGTTCTCGGCTTCGAGCACCTTGTTCACCACATCCTCAGCCTTGTCCCGGGTAATGCTCAGGCGTTCCAACAGCTCGTCAGGAATCTCTTCCTGCGGCCCTGAGCCTATACCTCGCGAGCGCAGCAGGCGGGTGGCCAGGCACACCAAGTTGGGGAACGCGAAATATTCGCCGTCGTAGGCTGGATCGTGCTGAAAGCGCAAGGCAGTCGACAGCTCTTCTGGCATGTCCCACAGCTTCATCAGCCAGGCACCGATCTGTTCGCGGCTGATGCCCAGCAAGTGTTGTTCCACATAGGTGTGGTTCAAATGCGGGTTGACCTCAAGGTGGCGGCAAATCAGCGAAAAATGCGGTGGGAACACGTGCGCCAGCAGCAGGTAGCCAAAGTTGTGCAGTAGCCCGGCCAGGTAAGTCAGCCCGGCCTCGGGGCGTTCTGCGCGCGGCATGGCGCGGGTCAGGCCTTCGATGATCGCGGCGGTGTAGATCGATTGTTGCCAGTAGGGCGTGGCCTGCTGCGGGTGGTCTTTGGGCAGGCTCAAGGTCTTGCCCAGCGCCAGGCCCAAGGCCAGGTTGATCACCAGGTCGAAACCCAGCACACGCACGATGGCGTCTTCTACCGAGCGGATCTTGCCCGGTGATCCATAGTAGGGCGATGCAGCCCAGCTCACCACCTGTGCCGCCAGCGCCGGGTCGGTTTCGACTACGCCGGTGATGTCGTCGATGCTGGCGTTGGGATCTACCCGCAGCTTGATGATCTTCTGCGCGGTGTCGGCGAGCGGTGGAATTTCGATGGTTTCTTCCAGGCGTTTCTGAATGCGTCGGGCAGTGAAGGCCTGGACCGCATCGGTGATTTCCCGGGTGTCGTCATCGGGGCGGTCGAGATTGGGGCTGATCGCTTCGACTTGCTGGCCAAAGCTGCTGGCGCTGGCCTTGGCCAGCATGCGCTTGAAGTGTGCGCGTTCGATTTCCAGCAACAGGCCGGCTTCGCCTGACTGGATAAAGACAGTTTCGCCGTCGAGCAGGCTCTTTTCGTACTGACATGGCGAGCTGGTCAGCGCCGGGATGCCCGGCAGGGCCTTGAGGTGGTGCTTGTCGAGCATCTGCTTCAGGCGCGGCACCGACACCGCGGTCAGCTTGCGCCCGGTCAGCTCGGCCAGGCGGTTGAGGTCCAGCAGGTGGCTCTGCGGGAACAGCACCATGAGGGCGCCGACCTCGTCGTCGAGAAGGACAGCCTGCACCCGCGAAGCCGCAGGCAGGTGCGAGTGTTCGACCACCTGGCGGTAGGGCACGCCGAGCTTGTCGAGCAGCAGCCTGATGACGGAGGGGGCGTGTGGGGTTGCGGTGTCCAGGGCAACTTCAGTCATGGTCCGTATCCACTGTTTCTTTTAAACGCGAAGTATAACCAGCCTGCGAGCAAATCTGGATCCATTCTGGGACTGGCGTCACACTTGGCCATATTGTTGGCCGTGGCGCAGCCAGCGGTCCAGCAGCGGGCTGACGTGTTCCGGCCAGCGTGATACCAAGGCCTGGGCCGCGTCGCGCACGGCCGGCAGCAGGTCGGCGTCGCGCATCAGGTCGGCGACCTTGAACTGCAGCAGACCGGTCTGGCGGGTGCCGAGCATCTCACCCGGGCCCCGCAGTTCAAGGTCTTTTTCGGCGATGATGAAGCCGTCGTTGGTCTCGCGCATGATCCCCAAGCGCTCGCGGCCGATCTGCGACAGCGGCGGGTGGTACAGCAGCACGCAATGGCTCACGGCACTGCCTCGGCCTACCCGGCCGCGCAGCTGGTGCAACTGTGCAAGGCCCAGGCGCTCGGGGTTCTCGATGATCATCAGGCTGGCGTTGGGCACGTCCACGCCCACCTCGATGACCGTGGTCGCGACCAGAAGCTGCAGGTTGCCAGCCTTGAACTCGGCCATGATCTCGGCTTTTTCCGCCGGTTTCATGCGCCCGTGGATCAACCCCACCCTCAGCTCGCCTAGCGCGCTGCCAAGCTCCTCGTAGGTGCTTTCGGCGGCCTGGCAGGTGAGTTCTTCGGACTCTTCGATCAGCGTGCATACCCAATAGGCCTGGCGCCCCTCGGCGCAGGCGGCGCGTACCCGCTCGACCACTTCGAAGCGGCGGCTGTCGGCCACCAGCACGGTGTTCACCGGCGTACGGCCTGGCGGCAATTCGTCGAGCACCGAGGTGTCCAGGTCGGCGTAGGCGCTCATGGCCAGCGTGCGCGGAATAGGTGTGGCGGTCATGATCAACTGGTGCGGGCACAGTTCGCCGGCCACGCCCTTCTTGCGCAGGGCCAGGCGCTGCTGCACGCCGAACCGGTGCTGTTCGTCGATGATCGCAAGGGCCAGGTGCTTGAACCTTACCTCTTCCTGGAACAGCGCGTGGGTGCCGACCACCATGGGTGCACCGTTGGCGATCTGCTCCAGGGAAGCAGCCCGGGCCTTGCCCTTGAGTTTGCCGGCTAGCCAGGCGACTTCGATGCCCAGCGGTTCCAGCCAGCGCTTGAAGGTAATGTAGTGCTGCTCGGCGAGGATCTCGGTGGGTGCCATCAATGCCACCTGGTAGCCAGCCTCCAGCGCCTGCAGCGCCGCCAGTGCAGCGACCACGGTCTTGCCGGCACCCACGTCGCCCTGCACCAGGCGCATCATCGGTTCGTGTTGGCTAAGGTCGTAGGCAATTTCGTTGGCTACCCGCTGCTGCGCGCCGGTCGGCTGGAAGCCCAGGTTAGCCAGGTATTGCGCCTGCAGGCGCGTGGCCTTGGGCAGTACCGGCGCACGCAGGCTGCGCAGGCTTTCGCGCAGGCGTTGCTGCGACAGCTGATGGGTCAGCAACTCTTCGAAGGCCAGGCGGTGTTGAGCCCAGTGCTGGCCTTCGGCGAGCTCGTCGAGGTCAGCGTCGGCCGGCGGGTTGTGCAGGTAGCGGATGGCTTCGTCCAAGGGTGCCAGCTGGTAGTCCCGGGCAAGTTCGTCAGGCAGCCAGTCGGGCAGGCTACGCGGGCCAAGCAGCGCAAGGCTCTGCTGGCACAACAGGCGCAGGCGTTGCTGGGTAAGGCCTTCGGTGGACGGGTAGATCGGCGTCAGGGTCTGCTCCACCGGTGGTGGTGGCTCGTTGCCGTTCAGCGCACGGTACTCCGGGTGGTAGATTTCCAAGCCCGAAGCGCCGGGGCGGGCTTCTCCGTAGCAGCGCAGGTGGGTGCCCCGCTTCAGGCCCTCCTTCTGCGCGTTGCTGAAGTGGTAGAAGCGCAATGTCAGCACACCGCTCCCGTCGCCCAGGCGCACCACCAGGCTGCGGCGCTTGCCCATGGTCACATCGGCACCACTGACCACGCCCTCGATAACCGCGTCCTGGCCGGGACGCAGTTGGCCGATTGGCACCACGCGCGTACGGTCCTGGTAGCGCAGGGGCAGGTGGAACAACACGTCCTGCAGGTTTTCCAGGCCGACCTTGGCGAGTTTCTCCGCCATAGCCTCGCCCACGCCTTTCAGTACTGTGACCGGGACCTTCGACAGCTCACTCATGACTCAGGCCGGTTGTTCCGCAGGGTTTTTGGCGACCGAGCACAGGCGGATCGAATCGGCGAGGATCTCGATGGCCTTTGGCCGCGGGAAGCTGGCACGCCAGGCGATGGCGACCGTGCGGAACGGTGCCGGTGCCGTCAGCGGGCGCACTTCGATGACGCCGGGGGCATAGTGATGGCTGTGCACTGCCGACAGCGGCAAGATCGATACGCCAAGGCCGGAAGCCACCATGTGACGGATGGTTTCCAGCGAGCTGGACTCAACCGTGGTGTGCCGTGAGCCTTCACCCCCCTTGTTCAGGGTAGGGCAGGCTTCCAGTACCTGGTCACGGAAGCAGTGGCCCTCACCAAGCAGCAGCAGGCTCTTGTCGTTGAGCATGGCGGTGTCGATGGTCTTCTTCGCCGTCCATGGGTGGTCGGCAGGCATCAGGGCGCAGAACGGTTCGTCGTATAGCGGTAGCGTCAGCACGTCGGCTTCGTTGAACGGCAGGGCGATGATCACCGCGTCCAGTTCACCGTTGCGCAGCTTTTCGCGCAGTACGTGGGTGAAGTTTTCTTCGATGTACAGCGGCATTTGCGGCGCTACGCGGTGCAGCTGCGGGATCAGGTGCGGGAACAGGTAGGGGCCGACGGTGTAGATAGCGCCGACCTTGAGCGGAGCGGTCAGCTGATTTTTGCCGGCCTGGGCCAGCTCGCGAATGCCTTGGGCCTGCTCCAGTACCTTCTGCGCTTGGGCGACGATATTTTCGCCGACCGGGGTCAGACGTACTGCGCTTTTGCTGCGCTCGAAGATCAGAACGCCAAGCTCGTCCTCGAGCTTCTTCACACCGACCGACAGGGTGGGTTGGCTCACGTGACAGCGCTCGGCGGCATGGCCGAAGTGCTGTTCCTGGGCGAGTGTGACGATGTAGCGTAATTCTGTGAGGGTCATAACGTGCGTCCATGAAGTTGCGAGCCCAGCATAGCGGCTGCAATTGATAGACGCACGTTATCAGACTTGCCGAATTGTGACAGAAACAAAAGTCTTAGCGGCGGTCCAGTGAGTAGACGAACGGTGCCACGACTTCAATCGTGCCATTGTTCAGCAACTCGGGTGGCGGCTTGGGTACCGTGCCGGCCCGACGGATCATTTCCAGGGTCGCCCGGTCCAGTGCGGCACTGCCCGAGCCACCGGCCATGGAGTACGACACGACCTTGCCTTCGGCGTCGACCACGAAGCGCAGGCGGTTCATGCCTTGCAGGCCACGACGGCGCGCGTCTTCCGGGTAACGCTTGTACTTGGCAAGGTGGCGCAGCAGGTCGCTCTGCCAGGTTGGCAGGGCGTTGCTGTTGGACGCAATGCTCGGTGCCGGTGCCGCGGACTTCTGCGGTGGCGTGTTGCTGGGCGGTGCGTCCACCGTTTGCTCGGTGGGTGGTGCTTCCTTCGGCGGCTCAGGCTTTTTCTCGGGCTTGGGCGGCTGCGGCTTGGCCTTTGGCTTGGGCGGCTTGGGGATGGCGATCTTGGGTTTGGGCGCTTCTGCCAGCTTCGGCAACGGTGGTTCCTCGACCGGTGCCGGTGGCTGCGGAGCTGCCTTTGGGGGTGGTGGTGGCGCAGGCTCCGGCAACGGTGCCAGTTCGACCATCATCGCTGCCGGGGGCAGTTCGATGGCCTGTGGTACCGACCAGTTGAGCGTCAGCAGCACGGCGACCACGTGCACACCCAGCACGATCGCCAGGCTGCCACCGTAGCGCGCCATGTTAGAGCGCGTTTTCATCATTTCTTGGCTGCCGTCTCGAGACCTACCAGACCGACTTTCAGGTAGCCGGCCGCGCGCATGTTGTTCATCACCTCCATCAGGTCGCCGTAATCCACGCCTTTGTCAGCCTGGAAGAAGATGGTGGTTTCCTTGTCACCCTTGGTCTTGGCGTCGAGCATCGGGCCAAGCTGGTCGGGTGCAGCAACCTGATCGTCGCCGACATACAGCTTCTGGTCGGCCTTGACGCTGACGAACACCGGTTTCTCTGGCCTTGGCGCCGGTTTGGCGGTTGAGGCCGGCAGGTCGACCTTGATGTCGACCGTGGCCAAGGGGGCGGCGACCATGAAGATGATCAGCAGCACCAGCATCACGTCGATGAACGGCGTAACGTTGATTTCGTGGTTTTCGGCGAGGTCGTCGCCACCTTCGTTGAGATGCAGGCCCATGGCTTACCCCACTTTCACCATGTGCGGGGCGGCGCGCTCGCTACCCTGGTGGTCCAGATCACGGCTGACCAGCAGCAGTACCTGGGCGGAGGCATCGGACACCTGTGCCTTGTAACCGGCAATGGAGCGGGCGAAGACGTTGTAGATGACCACGGCCGGGATTGCCGCGACCAGGCCCAGAGCCGTGGCCAGCAGCGCTTCGGCGATACCTGGGGCAACGACGGCCAGGTTGGTGGTCTGGGTCTTGGCGATGCCGATGAAGCTGTTCATGATGCCCCATACGGTACCGAACAGGCCGACGAACGGCGCGGTGGAGCCGATGGTTGCGAGGACGCCGGTGCCGCTGCTCATGGTACGGCCGCTGGCATGCACCAGGCGCTCCAGACGGAAGCTGACGCGCTCCTTGATGCCTTCTTTTTCGCGAGCGTTAGCCGAAAGACGCATCTCTTCGAGGGCATCGTGGACCAGGGTGTGGGCCAGGGTGCCTTCCTTGTTGGAGACTTCGCTGGCTTCCTTCAGGGTGGTGGACTTCTTCAACTGGGCGATTTCACCACGCAGGCGACGCTTGGCGCCCATCAGCTCGAAGCCTTTGGCAATCCAGATGGTCCAGGTGATGATGGAGGCGATGGCCAGGCCGATCATGACGATCTTCACCACGATGTCGGCGTTCTTGTACATGCCCCATGGGGACAGGTCATGGGCCATGCCCAGCGAGGTGTCTTCGACCAGGGCTTGAACGCTTGGGTCTGCATCTGCCGGGTTGGTGGCAGTGGCACCAGGCGCCGGCGCATCGACCGGGGCAGCAGCGGGTGCGGCCGGGGCAGTAGCAGCCGCAGGTGTGGCGGCGTTGGTGGTTGGCTCATCGGCCATGGCCACCGGGGCCAGCACCAGGCTGAGTGTCAGCGCGGCGATGGCGCGCCAGGCGCGCGACGGGGTTGGCGAAGCGGAAGGTTGAGTACGTGTCATGCTGGCCGGACCTGATGAAGAAAAAGTGAACGTTCTCCAAGGCCTCGATGTAGGCCGAGAACAATTTGGCGGCCATTATTGCAAGTAATTCTTGTTAACAAAAGTAATATTGTAGCTTTTTTCGCCTATGGTCTAGCCGCCCATCGTGTAGCGTGGCCAGGCTGATCAATTGGTCTAGGGAGTTTAGAGATGTCAGACCTTTCCGTGATGGTGGTGGGTTGTGGTGATGTGGGTGGGCGTCTGGCCAAGCAGATGTTGGCTAAAGGCTGGCAGGTGAGCGGCCTGCGCCGTTCTGTTGGTCAGCTGCCCGCAGGGGTTCAGCCGGTTGCCGCAGATTTGGCCGAACCGTCGATACCGCAGGCCTGGCCACGGGGCCCGCTGGACTACCTTGTGTACTGCGTGGCGGCCAGCCAGCACGATGAGGCGGGTTACCAAGCAGCCTATGTCGATGGTTTGCGCCATGTGTTGGCCTGGTTGGCCGAGCGTGGCCAGCGCCCGCGTCGCCTGCTGTTCATCTCAAGCAGCAGTGTGTATGCGCAGAAAGGCGGCGAGTGGATAGAGGAGGGCGCTGCCACCGAGCCTGAGGGCTATTCCGGGCGTGTGATGCTGGAGGCTGAACGGTTGGCATTGGCCAGCGGCATCCCGGCGAGCGTGGTCCGCCTGACCGGTATCTATGGCCCAGGGCGTGAGTGGTTGCTGAGCCAGGTGCGTCAGGGTTACCGCGTTGCCGAGGAGCCGCCGCTGTATGGCAACCGCATTCATGCCGAAGATGCCGCCAGCCTGCTGGCGTTTCTGCTGCAGGCCGATGCTGATGGCAAGGCTCTGGACGACTGCTACATTGGCGTTGATGACGACCCGGCGCCACTGGCCGATGTGGTGGCCTGGCTACGGGCGTACATGGGGGTTACCGAATGGTCCGATGAGCAGCGGGTGCGGCGTACTGGCAGCAAGCGCTGCAGCAATGCGCGGGCGCGGGCGCTGGGCTGGGCGCCTGAGTATCCGAGCTACAAGGAAGGCTACGCCGCGATCCTGGCAGGAAAAGCCTAGCTGGCAAGTGGCGCGATGCCTTGTTGGGAGCGGCCTTGTGTCGCGAAAGGGCCGCAAAGCGGCCCCTGAATTTCAGTGTGACGGCATAGCCTGCCGGGGCTGCTTCGCAGCCCTATCGCGACACAAGGCCCCCACAGGGGCCGCGCATCATCTCAGCTGCGCTCCAGCGCCCACTGACGCTTGCCCGCTGCCAGTTCTGGCATTTCATCCGGCTGTGCACGGTTCACTGCCTGGAAAATCTCCAGCTTGTCACCATCGCGCTTGATGATGAACGGTGCACCACGCTGGTTGCGCTCCAGCCACAGGCTGTCATTGTTGCCACCCATGGTCGCGCAATCACCTGCCAGGCACAGGGCGAAGCGGTCCGGCCCCGGTAGGCCGGTGACGTTGCCGGTATCGCTGAAGCGTACACTGGCACCTTTGCCTTGGCCGTCGACGATCTTCCAGTCACCACCCAGGTAGGCCTGGTAAAGCGCCTTCTCGAAGCTGCTGCCCAGTGGTGCATTGGCTGTCGCCGGTGCCTTGGCGCGCACGAAGGTTTGCTTGGCGCCGTTCTGGGCGACGGCCAGCAGCTCGTCGCCATCGAGCGAAAGCTGCTCGGTCTGGCCGCCTTGGAAACGGGCCTGCCATTGCTTTTCATTGGCGCTCAGCTGGCCGTCAGCGGCCTCGAAACCATTGCTATAGCTAGCTTGCTGATTGGCCACGTCGAGCTTCCACTCGAACACTGGGCCGTGCTCATTCAGCGCCTGGCGCAGGCTGCCGGCTTTGACCGCCGCAGTGATGGCTTCCTGGTTGATCCAGATGCCGTTGAAATCTTCGGGTTTGTGGCTGGTGCAGCCGCCCAGTAGCAGGGCTGCCAGCGCAAAGGGCAGTGCTTGACGCATGACGGGGTAACCTTGCAGAGGAAGGAGGGTGACGGGCAGGGCCCGTCACCAGGGCATCATTCGATGACCAGGATGGCGTCCATTTCGACCTGGGAGCCTTTCGGCAACGCGGCAACGCCGATGGCGGCGCGGGCCGGGTAGGGCTGTTCGAAGTAGCGGCCCATCACCTCGTTTACCTTGGCGAAGTGGCTCAGGTCTGTGAGGAAGATGTTCAGTTTCACGATGTCCTTGAACGAACCGCCAGCAGCTTCAGCCACGGCCTTGAGGTTCTCGAACACCTGCACGGTCTGGGCTTCGAAGCCTTCGACCAGTTCCATGGTCTTCGGGTCCAGAGGGATTTGGCCCGACATGTACACGGTGTTGCCGGCCTTGATCGCCTGCGAGTAGGTGCCGATGGCGGCAGGGGCCTTGTCGCTGTTGATGACGGTTTTGCTCATGATGACTCCTTGCGGTTGGCGGACTACGTACGCATGCGGGTGATGCGGACCACACCGGTCAGGGTACGCAGCTTCTTGATCACACGCGCCAGGTGCACGCGGTCGTGCACGCTGACCACCAGTTGGACCACGCTGATACGGCCGTCGCGTTCGTCCATGCTGATCTTTTCAATGTTGCCGTCGGCGGCGTTGACGCTGCTGGCCAGCAGGGCGATCAGCCCGCGCTGGTGTTCCAGTTCGACACGCAGTTCGACATTGAACTCGCCAGTGATGTCCTTGGCCCAGGAGAGTTGCACGCACTTTTCGGGGTTGTGGCGGATTTCACTGATGTTGCGGCAGTTTTCCAGGTGCACGACCATGCCTTTGCCGGCTGACAGGTGGCCGACAATCGGGTCACCCGGGATCGGTGTGCAGCACTTGGCGTAGCTCAGCACCAGGCCTTCGGTACCGCGGATCGCCAGCGGGCCTTCTGGCGCCGGCAACTGTTCGCCTTCGGCCGACAGCAGGCGGCGCGCGACCACGTAGGCCATGCGGTTGCCCAGGCCGATGTCTTCGAGCAGGTCTTCTAGCAGCTCCAGGCGGTACTCGGCGAGAATAGACTCGATGCGTTCCTGGGGGATTTTCTCCAGGCTGCTGTCGAAGCCAGTGAGCACCTTGTTCAGCAGGCGCTCGCCCAGGCTGATGGATTCGGAACGGCGCTGTTGCTTGAGCGCGTGGCGGATATTCGTGCGTGCCTTGCCTGAGACCACAAAGTTGAGCCAGGCCGGGTTTGGCCGAGCGCCCGGGGCGCTGACGATTTCCACTGTCGAGCCGCTTTGCAGCGGTTCGGACAGCGGCGCCAGGCGGCGGTTGATGCGGCACGCGATGCAACTGTTGCCAACGTCGGTGTGCACCGCGTAGGCGAAGTCGACGGCCGTGGAGCCTTTGGGCAACTCCATGATTCGGCCTTTGGGCGTGAACACGTAGACCTCGTCCGGGAACAGGTCGATCTTCACGCTCTCGATGAATTCCAGGGAGTTGCCGGCACGTTGCTGCAGTTCGAGGATACCCTTGACCCACTGGCGGGCACGCGCGTGGCTGCCCTTGGGCTGCTCGTCGTCGTTTGACTTGTACAGCCAGTGCGCGGCGATGCCGTTGTTGGCCATTTCTTCCATTTCGCGGGTGCGGATCTGGATTTCGATGGGCACGCCGTGCATGCCGAACAGGGTCGTGTGCAACGACTGGTAGCCATTGGCCTTGGGGATCGCGATGTAATCCTTGAAGCGTCCGGGCAGCGGCTTGTACAGGTTGTGCACGGCGCCGAGCACGCGGTAGCAGGTGTCAACCTTGTCGACAATGATGCGGAAGGCATACACGTCCATGATCTCGTTGAAGGCACGGCGCTTGCCGCGCATCTTCTTGTAGATGCCATAGAGGTGTTTCTGCCGACCGCTGACCTCGCCCTCGATGCCGTCGGCGGACAGGCAGTTGGCCAGCGAGTGCTCGATCTTGGCGACGATTTCTTTGCGGTTGCCGCGTGCGCTCTTCACTGCTCGATGAATCAGCGACGAGCGCATCGGGTGCATGGCCTTGAAGCCAAGGTCTTCGAACTCCACGCGCACGGTGTGCATCCCCAGGCGGTTGGCGATGGGGGCGTAGATCTCGAGGGTTTCCTTGGCGATGCGCCGACGTTTTTCGCCAGACAGCACTTCCAGGGTGCGCATGTTGTGCAGGCGGTCGGCCAGCTTGACCAGGATCACGCGGATATCGCGGGCCATGGCCATGGCCATCTTCTGGAAGTTTTCCGCCTGCGCCTCGGCCTTGGTCTCGAAATTCATCTGGGTCAGCTTGCTGACCCCATCGACCAGTTCGGCCACGGTCTCGCCAAACTGCTGGCTGAGGGCTTCCTTGGCGATGCCGGTGTCTTCGATCACATCGTGCAGCATGGCCGCCATCAGGCTCTGATGGTCCATGTGCATGTCGGCGAGGATGCTGGCCACGGCCAGCGGGTGGGTCACGTAGGGCTCGCCACTGCGGCGGCGTTGCCCATCGTGAGCCTGTTCGGCGTAGAAATAGGCACGCCGAACCAGGTTGACCTGTTCGGGGCCAAGATAGGTCGACAGCCGTTCGGCCAAGGCTTCTATACCCGGCATGGGTTCACCTCCTGCCGAGGAAGAGGGCCTTGCGCCGTACGACGTCGACCTGGCATCAATCAGACAGCCTCGTTGTTCTCGTCCTCGAACGCGGCGAACACCGGATCCTCGGTGACGATCTCTTCAGCGGCGATGAACTCGTTGGTGACGATGCCTTCGGCAATTTCACGCAGGGCAACAACGGTTGGCTTGTCGTTTTCCCACGCAACGCGTGGCTCTTTGCCGCCGGTCGCCAGCTGGCGAGCGCGCTTGGTCGAGAGCATGACCAGCTCAAAGCGGTTATCCACGTGTTCCAGGCAGTCTTCAACAGTTACGCGGGCCATGGTCTTCCTCAGTAGCAATTGCGGTGGGCGTGCAGCCCATTAATGGGCAGGCGGACTCGATAGTATAAAAATTCACCAGCCAATAGGGAAGCGCTGTTTTGCCGGGCGGTACCTGCAAACCCTGCGATGCCTTCTTCGCGGGTGAACCCGCTCCTACAGGGACCGCGTAGCTTGTAGCGGCGGGTTTACCCGCGAAAGAGCCGGAACAGACACCCTCAGTGCATGAGCCTGACGATAACCTCAGAGCATCGCGTCACGCAACCGCGGGGTCAGCTCTTCGAACAAGGTCTGCACCGAGCGCAACGCCCGGCAATCCGGCCGGGTCAGCAACCACAGCTGAGTGTCGCAGCCGGGCAGGGGACCGCTGAGAGCATCCACCCCAGGCAGCGCATGCACCATGTAGTCCGGGAGTGCTGCCACGCCCAGGCCGGCCATTACCAACTGGGCGATGGTCGACATGCTGCTGCACTGGTAGCGCGGGCTCAGGCCCGGGTGTTGTTGGTTGCGCCAGACCACCGTAGGGTGGTCCTGCATCGAGTCGTCTGGTGCGATCCACGGCACGCTGGCGGGGGACTCGCTCAGGCGCTCGCGCCACTGTGGCTGGCCGCAGACTACATAGGAGGTCGAACCCAGGTTGCGGCCAACCAGGTGCTCCGGAGGTGTGTTGGTCAGGCGCAGAGCGATGTCGGCGTCGCGCCGGCTGAGGTTGGCGAAGGTATTGGAGGTGCCCATCTCCAGCGACAAAGCCGGGTAGTTGGACATGAACTCGGCCAGCGCCGGCAGCAACAGGCTGTGCATCACCGCCTCTGTGCAGGTCAGGCGCACCGTGCCGCTGACCACCTGCTCGCCACTGGTCATGGCAATGCGCGCCGCTTCCAGCGCCTGCTCGGCACGTTCGGCCTGCTCGGCCAAGGCCTGTGCGGTGTCAGTCGGCAGATAGCCCTTTCGGCTCTTGACGAACAAAGCAGTGCCCAGCGCTGACTCCAATCGGCGGATCGAGCGGAATACGGTCGAAACGTCGACTTTGAGCAGTTCGGCGGCTTTGGCCAGCGAGCGGCCACGTTCCAGTGCCAGGACCAGAGAGAGGTCTGCGTGGGTTATCTGATATTGCATTGATGCACGCTCTGCTTGCCAAATTGCCAATGTCTGTTGCGTCTGGGCCATTTTATAGTGAAACGGCCCCCCGGAATCAATGCGCCCGGTCGGGTAACCAGTCCCCACGATGGGAAAGTGAAAAGAACAACAGCTGCAACCATCGTCGCCCGTGAGGCGCCAGCCGTATCCCCACATCGCCGCAGCACATCAAAGGATGTACACCATGACGTCGGTAACCCCGTGCGCCAGTTCTTCCAGCGAGATGAATGACTTCCTCCAGGCCCATCCGGACACGCAGTACGTAGACCTGCTGATCTCCGACATGAATGGCGTGGTACGTGGCAAGCGCATCGAGCGGGCCAGCCTGCACAAGGTGTACGAGAAGGGCATCAACCTGCCCGCATCGCTGTTCGCCCTTGATATCAACGGTTCCACTGTCGAAAGCACCGGCCTTGGGCTGGACATCGGCGACGCCGACCGTATCTGCTTCCCGATCCCCGGCACGTTGTCGGACGAGCCGTGGCAGAAGCGCCCCACCGCCCAGCTGCTGATGACCATGCACGAGCTGGATGGCCAGCCGTTCTTCGCCGACCCGCGTGAAGTGCTGCGCCAGGTGGTGAGCAAGTTCGACGACCTGGGCCTGGATATTTGCGCCGCGTTCGAGCTGGAGTTCTACCTGATCGACCAGGACAACCTCAACGGCCGCCCGCAGCCGCCGCGCTCGCCGATCTCCGGCAAGCGCCCGCAGTCGACCCAGGTGTACCTGATCGACGACCTCGACGAGTACGCCGACTGCTTGCAGGACATGCTCGAAGCAGCCAAGGAACAGGGCCTGCCTGCCGACGCCATCGTCAAGGAAAGCGCCCCAGCGCAGTTCGAGGTCAACTTGCACCACGTGGCGGATCCGCTGAAGGCCTGCGACTATGCGATCCTGCTCAAGCGCCTGATCAAGAACGTCGCCTACGACCATGAAATGGACACCACCTTCATGGCCAAGCCCTACCCGGGCCAGGCAGGCAACGGCCTGCATGTGCACATTTCATTGCTGGACAAGAAAACCGGCAAGAACATCTTCGCCAGTGACGATCCGCTGCAAAGCGATACGCTGCGCCACGCCATTGGTGGCGTGCTGGAAACCATGCCGGCGTCGATGGCCTTCCTGTGCCCCAACATCAACTCCTACCGCCGCTTCGGTGCGCAGTTCTACGTGCCCAATGCGCCGAGCTGGGGCCTGGACAACCGCACCGTGGCCGTACGCGTGCCCACCGACAGCAGCGACAATGTGCGCCTTGAGCACCGTGTAGCCGGCGCCGATGCCAACCCGTACCTGATGCTCGCGGCGATCCTTGCCGGCGTTCACCATGGCCTGACCAACAAGGTCGAGCCCGAGGCACCGATCGAAGGCAACTCCTACGAGCAGCTGGAGCAAAGCCTGCCGAACAACCTGCGCGATGCCCTGCGCGCGCTGGATGACAGCGAAGTCCTCAACCAATACATCAGCCCGGACTACATCGATATCTTCGTGGCCTGCAAGGAAAGCGAACTGGCCGAGTTCGAAGTGTCGATTTCCGACCTCGAGTACAACTGGTACCTGCACACGGTGTAAGCCCATGAGCGCAAATGCGGTCCCTTTGATCGGTGTCAGCGCCTGCCGTCAGCAGGTAGGGAAGAACTCCTCGCATACGGTCGGCGACAAGTATGTCGAGGCGGCCGGCTTTGCCGGCTTGCCACTGATCTTGCCGGCCCGTGATGGCGGCAGCGACACGCAAGCGCTGCTGGCCCGCCTGCACGGCATTGTTTTTACCGGCTCGCCTTCAAATATCGAGCCGCATCATTACAATGGCGCCCCCAGTGTGGCGGGTACCCGGCATGATCTGGCGCGTGATCGCCTGACCCTGCCGCTGCTGCAGGCAGCCATTGCCGTCGGTGTGCCCGTATTCTGTATCTGCCGAGGCTATCAGGAGCTGAACGTGGCCCTTGGCGGCAGCCTGCACCAGCGTGTGCAGGAACTGCCTGGCTACCTTGACCACCGCGAACCTGAGGACGCCCCCCTGGAGGTGCAATACGGCCCTCGCCACTCGGTCAGCATCGAGCCTGGCGGGTTGTTCGAGCGCCTGGGGCTGGTGGCGCAGTTCGAGGTCAATTCGCTGCACAGCCAGGGCATCGACCGTCTGGCCCCGGGCCTGCGCGTCGAGGCACGGGCCCCGGATGGCCTGATCGAGGCGGTGTCCATGCCTGCGGCGCCGGGCTTTGTGCTCGGGGTGCAGTGGCACCCGGAGTGGCGCTTCAACGAAAACCCGGTTTCGCTGCGTCTGTTTGAGGCGTTTCGCGAGGCCTGCAATGCCTACGCAGCACGGGAGGGCTCACGGCAGGAATGATTCTGGCGTCAGCCGAAGGTCTCGGATGACTCGTCCCCGATAGCAAGCTTTCAATGAGTGAAAGCGAGCCTTGTACCCAAGGCTTGTTAAAACAATTCCAAAATTTACGGCAAATACTCATGAGCAATTACACAGAAGCCGGCCGCCCACCCGATGTGGCGGCCGACGCGGGCAACACTCAGCGCAGCAAAGGCCTGGCCAAGGGCCGCTTGGGCCTGCTGGCCAGCGTGGTGCTGGGCATTTCCACCATCGCCCCGGTCTATACCCTGACCGGGGCCCTTGGCCCGACCGTACGTGAGGTGGGCGCCCACCTGCCGGCCGTGTTCATCGTGGGCTTCCTGCCGATGCTGCTGGTTGCCCTGGGCTATCGCGAGCTGAACTCGGCGGAGCCGGACAGCGGTACTTCGTTTACCTGGTCGGCGCGTGCATTCGGCCCGATGATCGGCTGGATCGGCGGCTGGGGACTGGTGGTTGCCACCACGATCGTGCTGTCGAACCTGGCAGGTGTGGCGGTGGACTTCTTCTACCTGTTCCTTGGCCAGATCACCGGCAAGCATGAGCTGGCAGCGTTGGCCGACAACCTGTTGATCAACATCGTTACCTGTTGCGTGTTCATTGGTTTGGCAGTGTGGATCTGCTGTCGGGGTATCGCCACCACAATGACTGTGCAGTACGGCTTGGTGGCCCTGCAGTTGCTGGTGTTGATCGGCTTTGCTTTCGCCGCTTTCGGCGGCACCACCGCGCCGCCACCGCTGGCGTTCGATTTCGCCTGGTTCAACCCGTTCGGTGTCGAGTCGTTCTCGGCCTTTGCCGCTGGCCTGTCACTGTCGATCTTCATCTTCTGGGGCTGGGACACTTGCCTGACCGTCAGTGAAGAATCGGTGGGCAGCGAAGAGGTGCCGGGCAAGGCCGCTACCTGGACCGTGATGTTGATTCTCGGCCTGTACCTGTTCACTGCCATCGCCACCCTGCAGTTTGCCGGTATCAGTGAAACGGGTCTGGGCCTGAACAACCCGCGCATCCAGGAGAACGTCTTTGCCCACCTGGCCGGCCCGGTCATGGGGCCGCTGGCGATCCTGATGTCCATCGCTGTGCTGGCCAGTACGGCGGCGTCGCTGCAGTCCACCTTCGTGGCGCCGGCGCGCACCCTGTTGGCCATGGGTTATTACGGCGCTGTACCGCAGAAGTTCGCCAGCGTCTGCCCGCGCTCGCAAACGCCGCGCTATGCCACCATCTGCGCCGGCCTGGCCGCAGGCCTGTTCTACGTAACCATGCGTACGCTGAGCGAGAACGTGCTGGCAGATACCATCACGGCATTGGGCATGATGATCTGCTTCTACTATTCGCTGACCGCGTTTGCCTGCGTCTGGTATTTCCGCGGCAGCCTGTTCGACAGCCTGCGCCATTTCATCATGCGCGGCCTGTGCCCGCTGGTGGGTGGGGTGATCTTGTCGGTGATCTTCGTGCGTACCGCCATCGACAGTGCGTCGCCGGACTTCGGCAGCGGCTCGCATGTGGGCGGTCTGGGGCTGGTGTTCGTGATTGCCGCGATCATCTCGGTGCTTGGTATCGGCCTGATGATGCTGTCGCGCATGCGTGCGCCGGCGTACTTCCTCGGGGCTACCCTGCGTCAGCAGGCTACCTTGCCACTGCAGGAATAAACCAATGGGGCCGCTCTGCGGCCCCATCGATCTTTAGCCGATCATTTGCTTCAGCAGCGCCGCATGACGCTGCTGCTGCTTCTTCAACAGCAGCCGATTCGAGCGGAACACCGCTTTCAAGTCTGCCAGCGCCGCGTCGAAATCATCATTGATGATCACGTAGTCATACTCGTCGTAGTGCACCATCTCGCTGACCGCTTCCTTCATGCGCCCGGCAATGATCTCTTCGCTGTCCTGCCCGCGTCCGTCCAGGCGGTGGCGAAGCGCCTCCTGGCTTGGAGGCAGGATGAACACCGACAGCGCCTCTGGCATCAGCTTGCGCACTTGCTGGGCACCTTGCCAGTCGATTTCCAGGATCAGGTCGTAGCCTTGGTCCAAGGTGTGCTGCAGCGCGCTGCGCGAAGTACCGTAGAAGTTGCCGAACACTTCGGCATGCTCCAGAAAGTCTCCTTGCGCGATCAGCGTCTTGAACTCCTCGTGGACGACGAAGTGATAGTTCACCCCGTGCTGCTCGCCCGGGCGCATGGCGCGGGTAGTGTGCGAGACCGAGACGCGAATCTGCTGGTCGTCTTTGGTCAGGGCGGTGACCAGGCTGGTCTTGCCGGCGCCCGAGGGGGCCGAAACGATGTAGAGGGTGCCGCTGCTGTGGTTCATGGTAGGGGTGGCCTTACTCGATGTTCTGTACTTGTTCACGCATCTGTTCGATCAGTACCTTCAGGTTGACCGCCGCTTGCGTGCTGCGTGGGTCGAAGGCCTTGGAGCCAAGGGTGTTGGCCTCGCGGTTGAGCTCCTGCATCAGGAAGTCCAGGCGCCGGCCAGCGGCGCCGCCACCCTTGAGCACGCGGCGCACTTCGGTGACGTGGGTGCTGAGGCGGTCGAGCTCCTCTGCCACGTCGCTTTTCTGGGCCAGCAGTACCATCTCTTGCTCCAGGCGCTGTGGGTCCAGCTCGGCTTGCATGTCGCCGAAGCGGTCGAGAATCTTCTGCCGCTGCGCCGCCAGCATCTGCGGCACCAGGGCGCGCAGGGTCGTGACTTCGCTGGCCATGTTGTCCAGGCGTTCGTTGATCAGCCGCGCCAGTTCCTGGCCTTCGCGCTGGCGCCCGGCCTTGAGTTCGGCCAACGCTTCGTCGAACAGCGCCATGGCTTCGGCGTTCAGTGCCTGTGGGTCGCTGGTGTCGGCCACCAGCACGCCTGGCCATGACAGCACTTCCAGCGGGTTCAGGGGGGCAGGCTGCTTGATCAGGCCCGCCACTTCTTCGGCGGCGGCAACCAGTTGCTTGGCGCGCTCATGGTCCACTTTCAGCGGTTTGCCATTACTGTCTTCGTTGAGGCGCAAGGTGCATTCCACCTTGCCGCGTGACAGGCCCTGGCGCAGGCCTTCACGTACACCGCCTTCGAGGTCGCGCAGGGCCTCGGGCAGGCGCAGGTGCGGCTCCAGGTAACGGTGGTTGACCGAACGCAGCTCCCAGACCAGGGTGCCTTGGCTGCCGGCGCGCTCGACACGAGCAAAAGCGGTCATGCTGTGCACCATGGGGAGTACCTCGCGTAATGAATGAACGGTGGGAGCCTCTCGGCTGCAAGGCGCAGGATTGTAGCGCAGTGTCGCCGTGGCGCCCAATCCGCCTATGTTACCGACGGGTGGCTACTGCGGTAGGAAAAGGCGACGGGCTGTGCCGGGCGCGACAATAGGCATGTCTTCCCCGGGCTGCGGGCTCTATAATGCTCGGCAGATTCAAAGTCCCAGTACAGGTATCCCAGATGAAACGTCCAAGTGGTCGCGTTGCCGATCAGCTCCGCTCGATCCGCATCACCCGCAACTACACCAAGCACGCCGAAGGGTCGGTACTGGTCGAGTTCGGTGACACCAAAGTCATCTGCACGGTCAGCGTTGAAAACGGTGTACCGCGCTTCCTCAAAGGCCAGGGCCAAGGCTGGCTGACCGCCGAGTATGGCATGCTGCCGCGCTCCACCGGCGAACGTAACCAGCGTGAAGCCAGCCGTGGCAAGCAGGGTGGCCGCACCCTGGAAATCCAGCGCCTGATCGGCCGTTCGCTGCGCGCCGCGCTGGACATGAGCAAGCTCGGTGACATCACCCTGTACGTCGATTGCGACGTGATCCAGGCCGATGGCGGTACCCGTACCGCGTCCATCACCGGCGCCATGGTTGCCTTGTGCGACGCTTTGGCAGTCATCAAGAAGCGCGGCGGCCTCAAGGGCGGCAACCCGCTCAAGCACATGATCGCAGCGGTATCTGTCGGCATGTACCAAGGCGAAGCGGTGCTCGACCTGGACTACCTGGAAGACTCCGCAGCCGAAACCGACCTGAATGTGGTCATGACCAGCGCTGGTGGTTTCATCGAAGTGCAGGGTACTGCCGAAGGCGCACCGTTCCAGCCGGAAGATTTCAACGCCATGCTCGCTCTGGCGCAGAAGGGCATGAACGAGATTTTCGAGCTGCAGCAGGCAGCACTGGCTGACTGAAGCCAGCCACGGAGGTGCGGGGCATGAGCGATTCGAACCTGTCGATCACCCCGCCCAATGCCGAAATCCGGCAATGGGCGATGTTCTGCCACCTCTCCGCGCTGTTGGGCCTGGTAGTGCCGCTCGGGCACCTGCTGGGCCCGCTGGTGCTATGGCACCTCAAGCGCGAGCAAGACCCTTTTATCGACGCCCAGGGCAAAGAGGCGCTGAACTTTCAAATCAGCGTGACCATTGCCGGGTTCATCTGCTTTCTGCTGATGTTCGTGTTTATCGGGCTGGTGCTGTTTGCCATGCTCACGGTGGCAGTGATGATATTGATCATCATTGCGGCGGTGCGGGCGAATGAGGGCAAGCCTTATCGCTACCCGATGATCTGGCGGCCGATCAAATAGCCACTGGGGCTGCAACGCAGCCCCAATGGCCTTTTAGATGGTCAGCGTCCAGTCATAGTCGACGATCAGCGGCGCATGCTGGGAGAAGCGTGGCTGACGCGGCAGGCGAGCGTTGCGTACGAAGCGGCGCAGGCCCGGGGTGAGAATCTGGTAGTCGAACCGGTAGCCCAGGTTGAGCATCTCGGCCTGCTCGTTGTCTGGCCACCAGCTGTACTGGTCGCCTTCACGGCTGACTTCGCGCAAGGCATCGACATACCCCATCTCGCCAGTGATTGCATCCATCCAGGCGCGTTCTGGCGCCAGGAAGCCTGGCGACTGCTGGCTGTCACGCCAGTTTTTGATGTCGAGCTTCTGCTGCGCCACGTAGAACGAGCCGCAATAGATGTATTCGCGACGCTTGCGACGCTGCTTGTCCAGGTACTTGGCGAAGTCGTCCATCAACTTGAACTTCTGGTTCAAGTCTTCGTCGCCGTTCATGCCCGAAGGCAGCAGCAGGCTGGCAATACTGACTTTGTCGAAATCTGCTTGCAGGTAACGCCCGTAGCGGTCGGCTGTCTCGAAGCCCAGGCCGGTGATGACTGCCTTGGGCTGCATGCGCGAGTAAAGGGCCACACCACCTTGGGCTGGCACCTCCGCGTCGCAGGCATAAAGGAAATAGCCATCGAGCTGGAAAGCTGGGTCGTCGAGTTCAAAGGCCGAGGCGCGGGTATCCTGAAGGCAGATGACGTCGGCATTCTGGGCTTGCAGCCAGCTGAGCAAACCACGCTCGGCCGCAGCCTGAATGCCATTTACGTTCACACTGATGATCCGCATAAATGGCCCCATAAATCTCGTGCGTGTATGATACCCGAGCTCAACCCATTTAGCTAAATCCGTGGTGTCCGGGACTATTCATGCAGCCGTATCAGCGCGACTTTATCCGTTTTGCCATCGATCGCGGGGTACTGCGTTTCGGTGAATTCACCCTGAAATCGGGGCGTACCAGCCCGTATTTCTTCAATGCCGGCCTGTTCAACACCGGTTCCGCCCTGGCTGAACTGGGCCGTTGCTACGCCGCCGCCATCGTCGACAGCAAAATCCCCTTCGATGTGCTGTTCGGCCCGGCCTACAAGGGTATCCCTTTGGCGGCGACTACCGCCGTGGCCCTTGCCGACCAGCATCAGCTCGACGTGCCATGGTGCTTCAACCGCAAGGAAGCCAAGGACCACGGCGAAGGTGGCAGCCTGGTCGGCGCGCCGCTGGCCGGTGACGTGCTGATCATCGACGACGTGATTACTGCCGGTACCGCCATTCGTGAGGTCATGCAGATCATCAACGCCCAGCAGGCCAAGGCCGCTGGTGTACTGATCGCGCTGAACCGGGAAGAGCGCGGCAATGGCGAACTGTCGGCGATCCAGGAAGTGGAACGCGACTTCGGTATCCCGGTGGTCAGCATTGTTTCGCTGACCCAGGTGCTGGAGTTTCTGGCTGACGATCCACAGTTGAAGCAGCACCTGCCGGCTGTGGAGGCCTATCGGGCGCAGTACGGGATCTGATCCTGGCCTAGGAATGAAAAAGGCGACCTTCTTCAGAGGGTCGCCTTTTTTTGTGCCGCCTGATCTGGCCCTTTCGCGGGTAAACCCGCTCCTACATGGGGATTTCCTTTGTGGGAGCGGGTTTACCCGCGAAGAGGCCAGTGCAGGCTAACCGATCAATCAGCGCGGCTTGCGGTTGGTAATCAGGGTGCCCACGCCGCTGTCGGTGAAAATCTCCAGCAGCACTGCATTCGGCACGCGGCCATCAATGATGTGCGAGCTGTTCACGCCGCCCTGCACCGCATCCAGCGCGCACTTGATCTTCGGCAGCATGCCGCCATAAATGGTGCCGTCAGCGATCAGTTCGTTGACCTGCTCGGTGGTCAGGCCTGTCAACACCTGGCCCTGCTTGTCCATCAGGCCGGCGATGTTGGTCAGCAGCATCAGCTTCTCGGCCTTCAGCGCCTCGGCAACCTTGCCCGCCACCAGGTCGGCGTTGATGTTGTACGACTCACCGTTGGCACCCACGCCGATTGGCGCGATGACCGGGATGAAGTCGCCCTTCACCAGCATGTTCAGCAGGTCGGTGTTCACGCTCACCACTTCACCGACGTGGCCGATGTCGATGATTTCCGGAGTGGTCATCTCTGGCGTCTGGCGGCTGACGGTCAGCTTGCGGGCGCGGATCAGCTCCGCGTCCTTGCCGGTCAGGCCGATGGCGCTGCCGCCGTGGCGGTTGATCAGGTTGACGATGTCCTTGTTGACCTGGCCACCCAGCACCATCTCCACCACGTCCATGGTCGCCGAGTCGGTGACGCGCATGCCGTCGATGAAGTGGCTCTCGATCGACAAGCGCTTGAGCAGGTCGCCGATCTGCGGGCCACCGCCGTGGACCACCACCGGGTTGATGCCCACAGCCTTCATCAGCACGATGTCACGGGCGAAGCCCGTCTTGAGCTCCTCGCTCTCCATCGCGTTGCCGCCGTACTTGATCACCAGGGTCTTGCCGACAAAGCGGCGGATGTAAGGCAGTGCTTCGGACAAAACCTCGGCTACATGGGAAGCGGCATCGCGATCGAGGGTCATGCAGGGCTCCTGTAAGGAACAGATAGTCGGTCAGAACGGCAGTTGCAGCTCAGGCTCTACCCGCAGCAACTGGGTGCGGAAAACATCCTTGATACGTTGCAATTCGGCGTCGCTGTCGGCCTCGAAACGCAGCACCAGCACCGGGGTGGTGTTGGAGGCGCGAACCAGGCCCCAGCCATTGGCGTAGTCGACCCGCACACCGTCAATGGTGGTCAGGTGGGCTTCGCCCCAGTCGGCGTCGCGTTGCAGTGCATCAATGATGCTGAATTTACCCTCGTCGGTCACATCAATATTGATTTCCGGCGTGGAAATATCATTCGGGAAGGCGGCAAACAGGTCTTCGGCGCTCTGCTGGGTCTTGCTGAGGATCTCCAACAGGCGCGCGGCGCTGTAGATACCGTCGTCAAAACCGTACCAACGTTCCTTGATGAAGATGTGACCGCTCATCTCGCCTGCCAGCAGCGAACCGGTCTGCTTCATCTTCTTCTTGATCAGCGAATGGCCGGTTTTCCACATCAAGGCGCTGCCACCGTGCTGTTCGATCAGCGGGGTCAGGCGGCGGGTGCATTTGACGTCGAAGATGATCTCGGCACCTGGGTTGCGCGACAGCACGTCCTGGGCAAACAGCATCAGCAGGCGGTCGGGGTAGACGATACTGCCGGTGTTGGTCACCACGCCGACGCGGTCGCCGTCACCGTCGAAGGCCAGGCCGATATCGCCACCGGTTTCCTTGACCTTGGCGATCAGGTCTTCGAGGTTCTCCGGCTTGCCCGGGTCCGGGTGGTGGTTGGGGAAGTTGCCGTCGACCTCGCAGAACAGCGGGATCACTTCGCAGCCCAGGGCTTCGATCAATTGCGGTGCAACCACGCCAGCGGCGCCGTTGCCGCAGTCCACCACCACCTTGAGCTTTTTCGCCAGCTTTACGTCGCCGACGATCTGCTGGAAGTAGCGGTCGAGGATCTCGACCTTTTCCACGCGGCCTTGGGCCAGGGTCAGGTCGTTGGTTTTCAGGCGGGTCAGCAGGGCCTGGATCTGTTCGTTGGCCAAGGTGTCACCGGCGATGACGATCTTGAAACCGTTGTAGTCCGAAGGGTTGTGGCTGCCAGTCAGCATCACACCGGACTTGCCGGCTAGCACGTTGGCTGCGTAGTACAGCGCCGGGGTAGGCACCAGGCCGACGTCGCTGACGTGGCAGCCCGCATCGACCAGGCCCTTGATCAGCTGTTCCACCAGCATCGGGCCCGACAGGCGGCCATCGCGCCCTACCGAAACCTGCGGTTCGCCCTGGGCCAGGCTTTGCGCGCCGATGGCGCGGCCGATCCAGTAGGCGGTTTCGGCGTGAAGGGTCTTGCCGACCACGCCGCGTATGTCATATGCGCGGAAAATGCTGTCGGGCAATGCGGCGGGGACCAGGTGGGCCATGTCGTTCATCTCTGGAAGCTCCATTAGTCAAAGGCTTTCTGGGCAGGCGCAAACTGAACGCTTGGACGGTGGTTTCGCCAGAGAGTTCGCCATCCTTGGCCTGAACGGTCATTTGCCGGCTCAGTGGCTGCCGGAGTGGCCGAAGCCGCCAGCGCCACGCTGGCTTTCGTCGAACGCTTCGACGATGTCGAAGTGAGCCTGCACCACCGGTACCAGCACCAGCTGGGCGATACGCTCGCCAACCGCGATGGTGAACGGCGTGTTGCCGCGGTTCCAGCACGACACCATCAGCTCGCCCTGGTAGTCCGAATCGATCAGGCCGACCAGGTTGCCCAGCACGATGCCATGCTTATGGCCCAGGCCCGAGCGCGGCAGGATGACTGCCGCCAGGCCCGGGTCGCCGATGTAGATCGACAGACCGGTAGGAATCAGAATGGTCTGGCCCGGCTCGAGGAGGGTGTCTTCCTTGAGCAGGGCGCGCAGGTCGAGGCCGGCGGAGCCGGGGGTGGCGTACGCGGGTAGCGGGAATTCGCTGCCCAGGCGTGGGTCGAGGATCTTGGCTTGAAGAGCGTGCATGTAACTTATTGAACCTGGTTAAGCCGTTCGGCGATGAAGGCGACCAGTTGCCGGGCAATCTTGCCCTTGCTGGTCTGCGCGAAGAGGGTCTGGTGCTGCTGGCGGTCGATCACGGTCAAGGCATTTTCTTCGCTGTTGAAGCCGATGCTGGGGTTGGCCACATCATTGGCGACGATCAGGTCGAGGTTCTTGTCCTTGAGCTTGCGCGTGGCGTAATCGAGCAGGTGCTCGGTTTCGGCGGCAAAGCCGACGCTGAACGGGCGGTCGGCGCGGCCAGCAATGGTGGCAAGGATATCGGGATTACGCACCATCTGCAGCAGCATGCCGTCGCCGGTCGTAGGATCTTTCTTCAGTTTTTGTGTGGCAACCACTTCGGGGCGGTAGTCCGCAACCGCTGCCGAGGCAATGAACAGGTCGCACGGCATGGCCGCTTCACAGGCCGCGAGCATGTCTCGCGCGCTGACGACGTCGATGCGGCTGACCCGGTCAGGGGTTGGCAAGTGCACAGGGCCCGTGACGAGGGTCACCCGAGCCCCTGCTTCGGCGGCCGCTTCGGCCAGGGCGAAGCCCATCTTGCCGGAGCTATGATTGGTGATGTAGCGCACCGGGTCGATGTTTTCCTGGGTCGGCCCGGCGGTGATCAGCACGTGCTTGCCGGTCAGTGCCTGGCGCTTGAAGCTTTCCGCGGCGCACCAGGCCAGGTCGGTGGCTTCTAGCATGCGCCCCAGGCCGACGTCGCCACAGGCCTGGCTGCCGGATGCCGGGCCGAACACCTGAATGCCACGGCTCTTGAGCAGCTCGAGGTTGGCCTGGGTGGCCGGGTCGCGCCACATGGCCTGGTTCATCGCCGGCGCCACGGCGACGGTGGCGTCAGTGGCCAGCACCAGCGTGGTCAGCAGGTCGTCTGCCATGCCCTGGGCCATGCGTGCCATGAGGTCGGCGGTAGCTGGGGCGATCAGCACCAGGTCCGCCCACTTGGCCAGTTCGATATGGCCCATGGCAGCTTCGGCGGCCGGGTCGAGCAGGTCCATGTGTACGGGGTGGCCCGACAGCGCCTGCAGGGTCAGCGGGGTGATGAATTCGGCACCACCCCGGGTCATGACGACGCGCACCTGCGCGCCGTGCTCCAGGAGACGGCGAATCAGCTCGGCGCTTTTGTAGGCGGCAATGCCGCCACCCACGCCGAGAACGATGCGCTTGCGATACAGCCGCTGCATAGGCTTGCCTTTTTCCAGTGAGAGCGGGCGACGACGTTTGAAATGCCTGCGGCGGAACGTCGCATGTACGAGGCGAAATAGATTAACACAGGGCCGAAATGGGCCGCAGCAAAGGCAGGGGTGGAATGAACATCAGGGAGTGGCCGGCGCAAGAACGGCCTAGGGAGAAGTTGTTGCAGCGAGGGGCAGGGAGCCTGACAGATACGGAGCTGCTGGCCGTTTTTCTCGGCTCAGGCGTACGTGGGCGTAATGTCGTGGAGCTTTCGCGAGGCTTGTTGGTGAAGTTCGGCAGCTTGCGCCGGTTGCTGGAGGCCGACCGCGAGGCCTTCGTCGGCGAGCTTGGGTTGGGCCCGGTGAGGTACAGCCAGCTGCAGGCACTGCTTGAGATCGGCCGCAGGCACCTTGCAACGTCGATTGAGCGCGAGTCTGCCATGGACAGCCCGGCAGCGGTGCGACGCTACCTGAAAGCCATGCTCAGGCATGAGGCCAGCGAGGTGTTCGGGTGTCTGTTTCTCGATACCAAGCACCGGCCACTGGCATTTGAGATCCTGTTCAGGGGCACGATAGATCGGGCGAGTGTCTATCCGCGAGAGGTGGTGCGGCGGGCGTTGGTGCACAACGCTGCGGCATTGATCCTGTGCCACAACCATCCGTCAGGGATCAGTGAACCGAGTCAGGACGATGTGCATTTGACCCTGTCGTTGAAGCGGGGGCTGGCGTTGATTGATGTGCGGGTGCTGGATCACATCATCATTGGTGATGGGGAGCCGTTGTCGATGGTCGAGCATGGGTGGATTGTGGCCTGAGGGACTACTGAGAGCCTTATAGGGTCAGTACGGGCCCTTTCGCGGGTAAACCCGCTCCTACAGGGGTAGCGTCAACTACCAGGCTGGCGCTGTCCTGTAGGAGCGGGTTCACCCGCGAAGAGGCCGTTACAGGCTTACTTGGTCACCGACACCTTGCTGAAATCCAGCCGTCCGAACGGGCTCACCTGGTACCCCTCGACGCCTTGGCGCAGCAAGGTCGCCGCCGTCGGGTGCGCCAGTGGCACCCACAGCGCCTGCTGCTGGATCAGTGTCTGCGCCTGTTGGTACAGCCGGCTGCGCACGCTCTGGTCGTTGGTGGTGCGCCCGGCGCTGATCAGCTGGTCGAGGCGGCTGTCGCAGAAGCGTGCGAAGTTGGTCCCTGACTCGACCGCCGCACAGGAAAACTGCGGGCTGAGGAAGTTGTCCGGGTCGCCGTTGTCGCCCGCCCAGCCCATGAACAGCAAGTCATGCTCGCCGGCCTTGGCGCGGCGTATCAGTTCGCCCCACTCGATCACGCGGATCTCCGCTTTCACGCCAATCTTCGCCAGGTCGGCTTGCAGCATCTGCGCGCCAAGGCTGGGGTTGGGGTTGAGCAGGCTACCCGAGGGCCGGGTCCAGATGGTGGTACTGAAGCCTTCGGCCAGCCCGGTCTTGGCCAGCAGGGCTTTGGCTTTCTTCAGGTCCAGCGGGTAGCCGGGCAGGTCCTTGGCGTAGCTCCAGGTGTTAGGCGGGTAGGGGCCGTTGGCAGCCACCGCAGAGTCTTCGAACACGGCCTTGAGGTAGGCCTGCCTGTCGAAGGCCAGGTTGATCGCCTGGCGCACTTCCGGCTTGTCCAGCGGCGGGTGCTGGCTGTTGATGGCGACGAAGGCAGTCATGAATGCCGGGGTGGTGGCCACCTTGAGGTTACCGTCCTTGCCCGCTTCGGCAATGTCCAACGGCTTGGGCGACAGGGCAACCTGGCACTCGCCACGCTTGAGCTTCTGCAGGCGCACGTTGGCATCGGTGGTGATGGCGAAGATCAGCGGGTCGACCGCCGGCTTGCCGGCGAAGTAGTCCGGGTTGGCGCGGTAGCGCACCACGGCGTCTTTCTGGAAACGCTGGAACACGAACGGCCCGGTGCCGATCGGTTGGTTGTTGAGCTTTTCCGGTGTGCCGGCCTTGAGCAGCTTGTCGGCGTATTCGGCGGAGTAGATCGAGGCGAAGCCCATGCTCAGGGTGGCCAGGAAGGTGGCGTCCGGGTGGCTGAGGGTGAAGCGCACGGTGTTCGGCGACGGTGCCTCGATCGCCTTGATCAGGCTGCCCAGCTGCAGCGATTGGGCATGCGGGTAGCCGCCCGGCGCAGTCTTGTGCCAGGCATGGGCCGGGTAGAGCATGCGCTGGAAGCTGAACAGCACGTCGTCGGCATTCAGCTTGCGGCTTGGCTTGAAGTAGGGGGTGCTGTGAAACTTGACGTCATCGCGCAGGGTGAAGTCATACACCAGGCCGTCGGCCGATACCGTCCAGTTGGTCGCCAGGCTCGGCACCACCTTGCCTTGCGCCGCATCGAACTCCACCAGGCGGTTCATCAGCACGTCGGCGGTGGCGTTGGTGGTAGTGAGCGAATTGTACTGCACCACGTCGAAACCTTCGGGGCTGGCCTCGCTGCAAACGCTCAGCGGAGCGGCCTGGGCAACGCCGGCGGCGAACAGGGAGGTGAACAATAAGGAAAGTGCGGCGGCACGCATGGTGGCTCCTTGGCTGTCAGTGGCCCATCTGCCAGTGCAGTCTGTAAAAGGCCTACCCTAGTGCGCCCGCCGGCAAATGACCACACCCTTTTTTGCAAATCTTGCGACGAGCGGTCGACGACTGGCGGGGCCTGCCGCTATGCTGGCCCGGCGCGTTCTGGCTAGCGGTAATGTGCATCTACTGTTGTTGCAGCCAAGTCTTTCTGGTATAAAGCAGCGCTCTTTTCTAGGGGCTCGGCCTGTCGCATCAGCGGATCCGGTCGATAAGGCCTCCAGAATCACGGCGCCCAGGCGCCAAAGACTGAGAGATTAAGCGGCCAACCCATGCCGGGTTGGGCATGTGGTTTTAGAGGGCTGAGTCATGTCGAGAGTCTGTCAAGTTACTGGTAAGGGTCCAGTAACCGGGAACAACATTTCCCACGCAAACAACAAAACCCGTCGTCGTTTCCTGCCGAACCTGCAGCACCACCGTTTCTGGGTTGAATCCGAGAAGCGTTTCGTGCGTCTGCGCGTTTCCGCCAAAGGCATGCGTATCATCGACAAGCGCGGCATCGACGCCGTTCTGGTTGACATCCGTAAAGCTGGCGCCAAGGTTTAAGGGAGAGCATCATGCGTGAATTGATCCGTCTGGTTTCGAGTGCCGGTACCGGCCACTTCTACACCACCGACAAGAACAAGCGCACCACCCCGGACAAAATCGAGATCAAGAAATATGATCCGGTTGTTCGCAAGCACGTGGTGTACAAGGAAGCCAAGATCAAGTAATTGATCGGCGACCTGAAAAAAACCCGCATCCGAAAGGACGCGGGTTTTTTTTGGGCTGCAGCAGGGTCAGTTGAAGGCGAAACTCTGGATCATCAGGTCGGCGTCGGCCTTGATCTGGATGCGCGCTGCGTCGTAGTCGCGGGTGGACATCTCGTTGGGGCCAACCACGCGAGTGCGCCCGGTGAGGGCGCAAATGGTGCCTTTCAGCTCCGGCACGTAGCGGGTGCCGACCAGGTGAGCGAGGGTTTGCAGAACTTCTTCGTTGGTCATGCTGATTTTCCTTGTGAGGCTGAATGGCCCGAAACGGGCAGGGTCATCCTCACGCATGCCTGCAAAATCCCTGCGCTACATAATTATTTCTGCTCGAACATCACATAGATCTTGCGGCACGGCTCCAGCACCTCCCAAGTGCCTTTGAAGCCGGCGGGGATGACAAACCGATCGCCGGCACGCAGGGTTTTAGCCCCGCCGTCCTGGTCGCGCAGCACCGAAACGCCCTGGACGATCTCGCAGTATTCGTGCTCCGTGTAGTTCACTGTCCACTGGCCCACCTCACCTTCCCATACGCCAGCGGCAAACTGCCCACACGGGCTGGAATAATGGTTGTAGACCGCCTGGTCCGGTTCGCCCTTGAGAATTTTCTCTGCAGCCGGGCGGTAGCGTTCGGCTTCGGTGAGGACCTGCGCGAAGTCGATGATGCTATCGATACTCATGGTTCGGCTCCTGTTGTTGTTTAATAAAATGAACATCAGTAGGCTTTTGAGCCTCTCGTGTCAAATATATTGATAGTTTACACCGGCTGGTTTAGGGTATCGCTTGCCAGTGTGCGCTTGGCGCCCGGCCAGAATTCTGACAACGCCTGTGAGTCCTCAGTGCGGCGTTGCACCTAAACAAGAGGAGGAGTTTCGTATGACCACCCTGACCCGTGCGGACTGGGAACAACGTGCCCAGCAACTGAAGATCGAAGGCCGTGCCTTCATCAACGGCGAATACACCGATGCCGCATCCGGTGAAACCTTCGAGTGCCTGAGCCCGGTCGACGGACGCTTCCTGGCCAAGGTTGCCAGCTGCGACCTGGCCGATGCCAACCGCGCTGTTGAAAACGCCCGTGCCACCTTCAACTCCGGCGTGTGGTCGCAGCTGGCCCCGGCCAAGCGCAAGGCCAAGCTGATCCGTTTCGCCGACCTGCTGCGCAAGAACGTCGAAGAGCTGGCGCTGCTGGAAACGCTGGACATGGGCAAGCCGATTGGCGACTCCTCCAGTATCGACATCCCAGGTGCGGCCCAAGCCATCCACTGGACTGCCGAAGCCATCGACAAGGTCTACGACGAAGTTGCCCCGACCCCGCATGATCAGCTTGGCCTGGTTACCCGCGAGCCGGTAGGTGTGGTCGGTGCCATCGTACCTTGGAACTTCCCGCTGCTGATGGCCTGCTGGAAGCTCGGCCCGGCGTTGGCCACCGGTAACTCGGTCGTGCTCAAGCCATCCGAAAAATCGCCGCTGACTGCCATCCGCATCGCCCAACTGGCGATCGAAGCCGGTATCCCGGCTGGCGTGCTGAACGTGCTGCCAGGCTATGGCCACACCGTGGGCAAGGCACTGGCCCTGCACATGGACGTCGATACCCTGGTGTTCACCGGTTCGACCAAGATCGCCAAGCAGCTGATGGTTTACGCGGGCGAGTCGAACATGAAGCGCATCTGGCTGGAAGCCGGTGGCAAGAGCCCGAACATCGTCTTTGCCGACGCCCCGGACCTGCAAGCTGCCGCCGAAGCCGCCGCCAGCGCCATCGCCTTCAACCAGGGCGAAGTGTGCACTGCAGGTTCCCGACTGCTGGTCGAGCGTTCGATCAAGGACAAGTTCCTGCCGATGGTGGTAGAAGCCCTGAAAGGCTGGAAGCCAGGCAACCCGCTGGACCCGCAGACCACTGTCGGTGCCTTGGTCGATACCCAGCAGATGAACACCGTACTGTCGTACATCGAGGCTGGCCACAAGGACGGCGCCAAGCTGCTGGCCGGCGGCAAGCGCACCCTGGAAGAGACCGGCGGCACCTACGTCGAGCCGACCATCTTCGACGGCGTGACTAACGCCATGCGCATTGCCCAGGAAGAAATCTTCGGCCCGGTGCTGTCGGTGATTGCCTTCGACACCGCCGAAGAAGCCGTGGCCATTGCCAACGACACCCCGTATGGCCTGGCCGCTGGTATCTGGACTTCGGACATTTCCAAAGCCCACAAGACCGCCCGTGCCGTGCGTGCGGGCAGCGTCTGGGTCAACCAGTACGATGGTGGCGACATGACCGCGCCGTTCGGTGGCTTCAAACAGTCGGGCAACGGCCGTGACAAGTCGCTGCACGCACTGGAGAAGTACACCGAGCTGAAGGCGACCTGGATCAAGCTGTAACCCGGTAGGTCCTTTTCGCGGGCAAGCCCGCTCCTGCAGGTCTTCGCGACCGATGCAGGAGCGGGCTTGCCCGCAAATGGGCCCCTGGAAATATTGGCTGGGAGGCTGCAATGCGTTGGGGTACCTACTTCGCCGTACTGGCATCGGTGCTCAGTGTCGGGCTGGCGCTCGGCGTGAGCATGCCGCTGGTGTCCCTGCGCCTGGAGGCCTGGGGCTACGGCAGCTTCGCCATCGGCGTGATGGCGGCAATGCCGGCGTTGGGCGTACTGGCCGGCGCCAGCCTGGCCAGCCGCCTGGCAGGGTGGGTTGGCGTACCGTCGGCGATGCGCCTGTGCCTGTGGGGCGGGGCGCTGTCGATTGGCCTGCTCGCGTTGCTGCCTAGTTACCCGTTATGGCTGCTGCTGCGGCTGATGATCGGCATGTCCCTGACCGTGGTGTTCATCCTCGGCGAAAGCTGGATCAACCAACTGGTGGTCGAACAGTGGCGTGGCCGGTTGGTGGCGCTGTATGGCAGCAGCTACGCCTTGAGCCAGTTGGCCGGGCCGTTGGTGCTGGGTTTCCTTGGCTCTGATGACGACTTTGGCTTCTGGGCGGCGACCGGCCTGCTGCTGGCCGCGCCGCTGGTTCTGCTGGGGCGTGGTGGGGCGCCGAGCACGGAAGCCTGCAGTGTCACCTTTGGCGACCTGTTCGCTTTCTGCCGACGCTTGCCGGTAATTGCCTGGGCCATTGCCCTGTTCGCCTCGTTCGAGGCGATGATCCTCACGTTGCTGCCGGTGTATTGCCTGCAGCAGGGCTTCAGTACCGAAATCGCCTTGTTCATGGTGAGTACCGTGGTGGTGGGTGATGCGGTGCTGCAGTTGCCCATCGGCGCGCTGGCCGACCATATGTCGCGACGTACCTTGTTTACTGGCTGTGCGGTGACCCTGCTGGTGTCCAGCCTGGCGATCCCGCTGCTGTTGCACACACCGGTTATCTGGCCATTGTGGGTGTTGTTCGGCGCCAGTGCCGGCGGCCTGTTCACCTTGTCGCTGGTGCTGATCGGTGAGCGCTACCGCGATGATGAGTTGGTACGGGCCAATGCCCACGTGGCTCAGCTGTGGGGTATTGGCTGTTTGCTCGGGCCGTTGTTGGCGGGGGCGGGGAGCCAGTGGATCAGCGGGCATGCGTTGCTGTTCCTGATGGCGGCCGGGGCTGCGGGGTTGGTGGTATTGACCCGGCGGCGCGGAGCCTTTGAGCCGGTTTCTGCCTGATGATTGTTGGGGGCCGCAAGGCCCCCGGAATCGCAGCTACAGCATCTTCTCCAAGCCAACCGCCTTGCTGATCCAGGCATTGAGCCGCCGCCAGACCCCACCCGGCTCAGACGTCAGCACGTGCCGGCGGCCATTGTCCTCGGTCGCCCACACCAGCTTGTTACCTATCAGTTTCACCTGATAGCTCAGCGCAGGCGCCATACCCTGCTGGGCCAGCTCGCGGGTGTATTCGGCCAGCTCCGGGCTGTCCACCAGTACCCCAACCTCGGTGTTCCACAATACTGAGCGCGGGTCGAAGTTGAACGAGCCGATGAAGGTCTTGCGCCGGTCGAACACGATCGCCTTGGTGTGCAGGCTCGAATCCGAGCTGCCACGGAAACTCAGTCGCCCCGCGCTGGGGTCGCCTGGCTGGCGGCGAAGCTCGTAAAGCTGCACCCCGTGCTCAAGCAAGGCACGACGATAGGGGGCATAGCCTCCATGCACTGCCGGCACGTCGGTGGCTTCCAGCGAGTTGGTCAGCAGCTTCACCGAAACGCCAGCGTCGGCGCGGCCGGTCAGGTACAGCAGCCCCGGTTCGCCCGGTACAAAGTAGGCCGATGCCAGGACCAACTCGCGGTGCACGTTAGCCAGGTCCGGTGCCAGTTGCTGGCTCAGCAGTAATTGCGGGTCCGGTTCGTCTTCGGCCAACACCTTGCTGGGCGCATCCCATAGCGCCTGGGCGTGAGCCCAGATCAGCTCGTTGCGCCACACATCCAGGCGCGGCTGCGACTGGTAGGCCATCAAGCGGTCGTACAGGGCCTTGCGCTGGGTCCTGGCTTTGGCCAGCGACACTTCCAGGCGCTGGCGGCTGGCCCGCAGGTCGTTGGCATCCGGGTCATGCCAGAGGAAGTCGGTGATCGGCCGGCTGAGGGCGCTGTTCCAGTACTGGTCGAAGCTGTGCCCCAACTGCTCGGCTACCGGGCCCACGCCCAGCAGGTCGATGTCGGTGAAGTTGAGGTTGGGCTCGGCATCGAAATACTCGTCGCCCAGGTTGCGCCCGCCGACGATGGCCATGCTGTTGTCCACCAGGAACAGCTTGTTGTGCATGCGCCGGTGCTGGCGCGACAAGTTGAACAGCCGGCCCACGGCGCGCGTAACGCCGGTACTGCGCCCCAGATGCAGTGGGTTGAACACTCGAATCTGGATGTTCGGGTGGGCATTAAGGGTGCCCATGACGGTGTCCAGGCCGTCGCTGGTGGTGTCGTCGAGCAGGATGCGCACGCGCACGCCACGGTCGGCAGCGCGCAGCAGTTCATGCACAAGGGCGCGGGTACTGAGGCCGTCGTGGACGATGTAGTACTGCAGGTCGATGCTCGCCTGGGCGTTGCGTATCAGTTCGGCGCGGGCGCGAAATGCCTCGTTGCTGTTGGGCAGCAGGCGAAAGCCCGAGCGGCCGCCATAGGGCGCGGCTTGGCGCAGCACCGAGCGGCCAAAGGCCGAGTCGTGGGCAGGCAACGCCTGACTGGTTTCGCGGGGCGCGCTGATGCTTGTGCAACCGGCAAGGCCGAGCAACAACACCAGCAGCAGAGGCAAGGCTCGCTGGAGTCTCAAGGGTGGACCGTCCTGTGCAGCAAGGGCTTTAGGGGTTTGACCGTGACGGGCGGCGCAAAGTTACGCGTCGGCGCTTTCGTCATCCAGTAGACGAAGGGCGGTTTCACCAACCTTGCGCACGGAGGCTTCGATTTGCGGCGTTGGCCTGGCGGCGAAATTCATGCGCAGGCAGTGGCGGAACTTGCCCGAGGCCGAAAAAATGCTGCCCACGGCAACCTGCACGCCCTGCTCCAGTAAAGCGCGGTTCAGCCGAAGCGTATCGAGATGTTCGGGTAATTCCACCCACAGCATGAAGCCGCCCTGGGGCCGGCTCACCCGGGTGCCCGCCGGGAAGTAGCGGGTCACCCAGTCGCCCATCAGGTCGCGGCCACGCTGGTACTGGCTGCGCATGCGCCGCAAATGGGGCTGGTAGTGGCCGCCGGCGATGAAGTCAGCGATGGCCAGCTGAGGCTGGCTGGCGGTGCTGCCGGTGCTGATGTACTTCATGTGCAGCACGCGCTCCAGGTAGCGCCCGGGCGCCACCCAGCCGATCCGCAGGCCGGGCGCGAGGGTTTTGGAAAACGAACTGCAGAGCAGCACGCGGCCATCGTCGTCGAACGACTTCAGGGTGTGTGGGCGTGGGTAGGTATAGGCCAGGTCGCCGTACACATCGTCTTCCAGAATTGCCACGTCATAGCGTTGGGCGAGGCTCAACAGGGCCTTCTTGCGTGCCTCGGGCATGATGTAGCCCAGCGGGTTGTTGCAGTTGGGGGTGATCTGGATGAGCTTGATCGGCCACTGCTCCAGGGCCAGTTCCAGCGCCTCCAGGCTGATGCCGGTGACCGGGTCCGTGGGGATTTCCAGCGCTTTCATGCCCAAGCCTTTGAGGGTTTGCATGGCGCCGTGGAAGCTGGGCGAGTCGACCGCGACGATGTCGCCTGGCTCGCAGACCGCGCGGATGCTGCATGACAGCGCCTCATGGCAGCCGGTGGTGATCACCAGGTCGGCCGGCCCCAGGCGGCAGCCGGAGTCGAGCATCAGCCGGGCCACCTGTTCGCGCAGGGCCAGGTTACCGTGGATGTTGTCGTAGTACAGGCCAGGCATGTCCTGGCGCCGGCTCAACTGGGCAAGGCTGCGCAGCAGCGGCTTCAGGGTAGGGCTGTCGATGTCGGGCATGCCGCGGCCGAGTTGCACCACATCCTGGCGCGGCGTACTGCGCACCAGCTCCAGCACGTGTTCCCACTGCGAGATGTCCACCGGGCGCTGGGCCGGGCGGCTAACTGCGGGCAGTGCCGGCAACTGCCGTTGGTCGCTGACGAAGTAGCCGGACTTGGGCCGCGGCGAGACCATACCGCTGTCTTCGAGTATGCGATAGGCCTGCTGCACGGTGCTCAGGCTGACCCCGTGCTCCTCACTCAGTGCGCGCACGGACGGCAGGCGCTGGCCGGGGCGATAGAGCCCCTGCTCGATGCGGGCGCCGAGTATTTCGGCGAGATTCAGGTAGAGGGTCACGGCATACTCCTGCGCTGCATTGGCATAGCGACCGGTACAGTTGGCCCGAAAATACAGCATTCAGTCGGCCAGCGGCCAATTCTGTATGGGAATAATAAGGCTGTATTGGATCTGTATTGTCGAGGGTGCCGACGCGCATGCTTTCTCCACGGTAACCACTGAACGGGAGGATGCGGTGATGGGTGGCATGAGCGATGTGCGCTTGCAACTGTTGGCCAAGGAACTGGAAGCCGGGCAGCAGGCCAAGGTGTTCAACGCGCCAGAGGGTTTGGGGCGTTGGGGGCTGATGCTGCATCGCTGGCATACCCGCAGGGCGTTGCTGCAGCTGACCGATGACGAGTTGCGCGATGTCGGGCTGAGCTGGGAGCAGGCCCGGATAGAAGGGCGGAAACCCTTCTGGAAGGACTGACACGGTTAACTTGGTTTTGCTCATGTGAAACGCCCTGAGGTTGGATTTTTATCCAACGTCAGGGCGCAGTTCAGGGGCCGCACAGCACTCAAGTCAGCTCTTTGAGGCGATGCCACAGCATCCCCAGCGCCAGCAGTGGCGAGCGCAGGTGCTTGCCGCCAGGGAAGGTGATGTGCGGCACCTTGTTGAAAAGGTCGAAGCGCCCGCTTTCCTGGCCACTGATGGCTTCACCCAGCAGGCGTGCGGCCAGGTGGGTGGCGTTGAGCCCATGGCCCGAGTAGGCCTGGGCGTAATACACGTTCGGCTGGCTGGCCAGGCGGCCAACCTGCGGCAGGCGATTGGCACCAATGCCGATCATGCCACCCCACTGGTAGTCGATGCGCACGTCGGCAAGCTGCGGGAACACCTTGAGCATCTTCGGCCGCATATAGGCGGCGATGTCCTTCGGGTCGCGGCCTGAATAGTGGCAGGCACCGCCAAACAGCAGGCGGTGGTCTGCGGACAGGCGGTAGTAGTCCAGCGCCACGCGCTGGTCACACACCGCCATATTCTGCGGCAGCAATGTGCGTGCGCGTTCTTCGCCCAGCGGCTCGGTGGCGATGATGTAGCTGCCGGCCGGCAGCACCTTGCCGCCCAGCTCGCGATTGAGGTCGTTGTGGTAGGCGTTGCAGCACAGTACCAGGGTCTTGGCGCGTACCCGGCCTTGGGCAGTATGCACCTGCACTTCAGTGCCGTAGTCGATGCGGGTGACTTCGGATTGCTCGAACAACTTCACGCCCAGGCGGGCGGCTGCGGCGGCTTCACCCAGTGCCAGATTGAGCGGATGCAGATGCCCGGAGCCCATGTCGACCAACCCGCCCACGTAGCAATCGGCACCGACCACGCTGTGGATATCGTCCTTGCCGACCAGCCGCAGCTCATGTGCATAGCCCAGACTGCGCAGGTCCTCGGCGTCTTGGGCAAAGCCCAGCAGCTCGGCGGGTTTGTTGGCCAGGTCGCAGTAGCCCCAGGCCAGGTCGCAGGCGATGGCATGCTTTTCAACCCGCTCGCGCACGATCTGTACGGCCTCCAGGCCCATCAGTTTCATGGTGCGCACGCCTTCTTCGCCGATGACCGGGAGGAACTGCTCCAGACCATGGCCGACCCCTCGGATCAGTTGCCCGCCATTGCGCCCACTGGCGCCCCAGCCAAGTTTGCGCGCTTCCAGCAGGATGACCGAGAAACCACGCTCGGCCAGCTCGATGGCGGTGTTCAGGCCGGAGTAGCCGCCGCCGATGATGCACACGTCGGCGTTGTGTTCGCCTTGCAGGTAGGCGTGGTCGGGGTGTGGCGCGCTGCTGGCGGCGTAATAGGAGGCGGCGTGCTGCGCGCTGTGGATCATTGGGGCGGCCCTGAAAAATGGAGGGGGGACGAGGATAAGCTGTGCCATCGCGGCCGGGCAACCAGCGAGGGCTTCATGCTCGTTCGCGGGTGAGCCCGCGAATAAGCCTATAATCCAATCACTTTTGTCAGCTTGTATCCCGTCATGTCCTGTAACCGCCACAAGATCCACTTCCTGCGCGAACTCATCCCCTCTTTCGAGTGCGAGCCCGGCTGCCACGACTGCTGCGGCCCGGTCACCACCTCGGCGGAAGAAATGGCCCGGCTGCCGCGCAAGTCCCAGGCCGAGCAGGACGCTGCTCTGGAGCGTCTGGACTGCGTGCACCTGGGCCCCAACGGCTGCACGGTGTATGAAGAGCGGCCGATGATCTGCCGGCTGTTCGGTACCACCCCGCGCATGGCCTGCCCGCGGGGTCGTGGCCCTGAACCGATGATCGACCCCGCCGCTGAACAGTTGGTCCACCAGTTCATTGCCACCACCCGCCAGGTGCTGGTCTAGCCTCAGTCCGGGATCGGCAGGCAGAGGCTCTCCTTCACCTCTTCCATTACGATGTAGCTCTTCGATTCGCGCACGTGCGGCAGTTTCAGCAGGATGTCCCCGAGCAGCTTGCGGTACGAGGCCATTTCCGAAATACGCGCTTTCACCAGGTAGTCGAAGTCGCCCGACACCAGGTGGCATTCCAGCACGTGGGGCAGCTTCAAGACCGCGCGGCGGAACTCCTCGAAGGTATCGCCTGACTTGTAGTCCAGGCTGATTTCCACGAACACCAGCAGGCTGCCCTTGAGGTGCTGCGGGTTCAGGCGGGCGTTGTAGCCCATGATGATGCCCTCGCGCTCGAGGCGGCGAACCCGCTCGGTACAAGGGGTGGTGGACAGCCCAACTTTCTCGCCCAGTTCGGTGAAGGAAATACGCCCGTCATTCTGCAGGATACGCAGGATGTTGCGGTCGATCTTGTCCAGTTCACGCTTGGTCTGGTGCTGGGTTCTCATAGGGGATGCCCCTCCGTGAAAGGCGATTTTGCCGAGAATTCTCGCCAATAATAGGCTTTTATATAGTGAATTGCACTGGTCTCAAATTCCTATACTGCGCCCATTCATGCCATTTCAATAAAAGTGTGCGGCGCGCCGCGTGTGAGGGATAAAACGATGCGAGTTCTGGTACTTGGTAGCGGTGTAATCGGAACCGCCAGTGCCTACTACCTGGCCCGGCAAGGTTTCGAAGTGACGGTGGTCGACCGCCAGCCAGCGGTGGCCATGGAAACCAGCTTTGCCAACGCCGGCCAGATCTCGCCCGGCTATGCCTCGCCCTGGGCTGCCCCTGGTGTACCGCTCAAAGCCATCAAATGGCTGCTGGAGCGTCACGCTCCCCTGGCCATCAAGCTCACGGGCGATGTCGACCAGTACCTGTGGATGGCACAGATGCTGCGCAACTGCACCGCCAGCCGCTACGCGGTGAACAAGGAGCGTATGGTGCGCCTGTCCGAGTACAGCCGTGACTGCCTCGACGAGCTGCGCGCCGAAACCGGCATCAACTACGAAAACCGCAGCCTGGGTACCACCCAGCTGTTCCGCACCCAGGCCCAGGTCGATGCTGCGGCCAAGGACATTGCCGTACTCGAACAGTCCGGTGTGCCCTACGAGTTGCTCGACCGCGACGGCATTGCCCGCGTCGAACCCGCCCTGGCCGGCGTGAAAGATATCCTGGCCGGCGCCCTGCGCCTGCCGAACGACCAGACTGGCGACTGCCAGCTGTTTACCACCAAGCTCGCCGACATGGCGTTGAAGCTGGGCGTGGAGTTCCGCTTCGGCCAGGACATCCAGCGCCTGGACTTCGCCGGTGACCGCATCAATGGCGTGTGGATCGACGGCAAGCTGGAGACGGCAGACCGCTACGTGCTGGCGCTGGGCAGCTACTCGCCTCAGATGCTCAAGCCGTTGGGCATCAAGGCTCCGGTGTACCCGCTGAAAGGTTATTCGCTGACCGTGCCGATCACCAACGCCGACATGGCTCCGACCTCGACCATTCTCGACGAGACCTACAAGGTTGCGATCACCCGTTTCGATAACCGCATCCGCGTTGGCGGGATGGCTGAAATCGCCGGCTTTGACCTGTCGCTGAACCCGCGCCGGCGCGAAACACTGGAGATGATCGTCAACGACCTTTATCCTCGCGGCGGTGACTTGAGCCAGGCCAGCTTCTGGACCGGCCTGCGCCCGGCGACCCCGGACGGCACGCCGATCGTGGGTGCCACGGCGTTCCGCAACCTGTTCCTGAACACCGGTCACGGTACCTTGGGCTGGACCATGGCGTGCGGTTCCGGTCGCTTGCTGGCCGACCTGATTGCGCGCAAGAAGCCGCAGATCAGTGCCGAAGGCCTGGATATCTCCCGGTATGGCAACAGCCGGGAAGTGGCTAAGCACGGGCAAAGCGCGCCGGCTCACCAGCAGTAATAGCCTGTGCCGGCCCATTGGCGGGCTTGCCCGCTCCCGCAGGAACACCACCGCTTTTGAAAGCTGTGCACGACCTGTGGGAGCGGGCAAGCCCGCGAAGAATCCACCACCGATTTCAACCCGAACCACCATAAGGCAGCCGCCATGCGTCCCGCCCGCGCCCTGATCGACCTCCAGGCCCTGCGCCACAACTACCGTCTGGCCCGTGAACTGACCGGTGCCAAAGCCCTCGCCGTGATCAAGGCCGACGCCTATGGCCACGGCGCCGTGCGCTGTGCCCTGGCCTTGGAGGCCGAGGCCGACGGCTTTGCGGTGGCCTGCATCGAGGAGGCACTGGAACTGCGCGCCGCCGGTATCAATGCCCCGGTGCTGCTGCTGGAAGGTTTTTTCGAAGCCAGCGAACTGGCACTGATCGCCGAGCACGACCTGTGGTGCGTGGTGCACTCGCTGTGGCAGCTGGAAGCCATCGAGAAAACCCCGCTGCACAAGCCGCTCACCGTCTGGCTGAAGCTGGACAGTGGCATGCACCGCGTTGGCCTGCACCCCAAGGACTACCACGATGCCTACCAGCGACTGCTGGCCAGTGGCAAGGTTTCGCGCATCGTGTTGATGAGCCACTTCGCTCGCGCCGACGAACTGGACGCTGACGCTACCGCCCAGCAAATTGCCGTATTCGAAGCTGCCCGACAGGGCCTGGCCGCCGAATGCAGCCTGCGTAACTCACCCGGCGTGCTGGGCTGGCCGCAAGCGCCCAGCGACTGGGTACGCCCAGGCCTGATGCTGTACGGCGCCACGCCGTTCGAAGTGGCGCAGGCCGAGGCCGCACGCCTGCAACCGGTGATGACCCTGCAATCGCGGGTGATCAGCGTGCGCGAGCTGCCTGCCGGCGAGCCGGTGGGCTATGGTGCCAAGTTCGTCAGCCCTCGGCCGACCCGCGTGGGTGTGGTCGCCATGGGCTATGCCGATGGCTACCCGCGCCAGGCGCCCAACGGCACCCCAGTGCTGGTCGCCGGCAAGCGTACCCACCTGATCGGCCGGGTGTCGATGGACATGCTCAGCATCGACCTCACCGACGTACCGCAAGCCACTGTCGGCAGCCCGGTCGAACTCTGGGGCAAGCAGGTGCTGGCCAGTGAAGTGGCCGCGCAGGCGGGCACCATTCCGTACCAGATCTTCTGCAACCTGAAGCGAGTACCACGGGACTACGTCGGCGAATGAGACGCTGAAGCGGACAGGTTGGGGGCGGTGTGTTGTAAATACTGAACGGCATTGCCATGATATCGTTCACATCCACCCCCCTTTCACCGTTTCAGGAGGCTCCAGCTTTGGACGTCGGCGAACGACTGCAAGCCATCCGCAAGCTCAAGGGCCTGTCGCAGCGCGAACTCGCCAAGCGTGCTGGCGTGACCAACAGCACCATCTCGATGATCGAGAAGAACAGCGTAAGCCCCTCTATCAGCTCGCTGCGCAAAGTGCTGAGCGGCATTCCCATGTCCATGGTCGAATTCTTTTCGGTCGAGCTGGAGCCGCAAAGCCCGACTCAGATCGTCTACAAGGCCCACGAGCTGATCGATATCTCGGACGGTGCGGTGACCATGAAGCTGGTGGGCAAGTCGCACCCCAACCGTGCCATCGCTTTTCTGACCGAGGTGTACCCGCCAGGTGCGGACACCGGTGCCGAGATGCTGACCCACGACGGCGAGGAGACCGGTATCCTGCTTGAAGGCCGCCTGGAACTGGTGGTCGGCAACGAGATTTTCGTTCTCGAAGAAGGCGACAGCTACTACTTCGAAAGCACCCGCCCGCACCGCTTCCGCAACCCATTCGACCAGCCGGCGCGGCTGATCAGTGCGGCGACGCCTTCAAACTTTTGATCCAGCGCAGTGCATTGATTCGGCAATACCCCTTTCCTGTGTGGGGTCGTTTCACGGCCTCTGGGTTCCCGCTATACTTTTCAACGCTCGCCGATCCGTGGCCGCGAGCGTGATTAGCCACCATGAGGGTGTTCGCGTGAATCAAATCAAGAAGATGCTGGCCGTACCAGCAGCCGTATTCGCCCTCTGGGCAATGAGCGCAACCGCTGCGACCAATGACGACATCGCCAAGCGGCTGGAGCCGGTTGGCCAGGTGTGCGTCCAGGGCCAGGAGTGCAAAGGCATGGAAGTGGCCGCTGCAGCGGGTGGCGGGGGAGCCAAGACGCCGGATGAAATCATCGCCAAGCACTGCAATGCCTGCCATGGCAGCGGCTTGCTCGGCGCGCCTAAAATTGGTGACACCGCCGCGTGGAAAGAACGCGCCGACCACCAGGGCGGCCTGGATGGCATCCTGGCCAAGGCCATTACTGGCATCAACGCCATGCCGCCAAAGGGCACCTGTGCAGACTGCTCGGATGAAGACCTGAAAGGGGCGATCAAGAAAATGTCCGGGTTGTGATTTACAGCTGAATTGCATGAGGCCCGCCGTTGATGGCGGGCTTTGTTTTTGTGATGCCTGCGCTGGCCCTTTCGCGGGCTTGCCCGCGAAAGGTCCAGCACAGGCAACCAACCCGCTAGAGCCATGTCCATGGATGTCTCCAGAAGCCCCGATCGGGCTGAGCCTGATTCCATGAGAACTAGCATTTTTACCAGTTCTAATTTTCAGGGTTCTGAAGAACACTGACGCTTCTGATTGCAGTGGTGGCTAACAATGGATCTGGGCGATAACTGTCCCGAGCAACATGCAGCCGGTCGAACACAGCCGCAAAAGCTGATCCCCGGCAGCGCCCTTCGGCATCTGGCCTATTCGCCTTATGGCTATCTCTCGATTTTCCAGGCCGTGCTCGGCTTTAATGGTGGCCGACAGGACCCTGTTACCGGCTGTTATCTACTGGGTAACGGTCGTCGAGCATTCAACCCATCATTGATGCGCTTCATTAGCCCCGACAGCATGAGCCCGTTCGCAGCGGGTGGTCTGAACTCATATGCCTACTGTCTAGGGGATCCGGTAAACCGGGAAGATCCGAGTGGTTATTTCTCTTTATTCAAACCTATCTCGCGATTGTTCAGGTATTTTTTTCCAAAGAAAAAGCCTACGACGTCTGGTACGTTGCAACGGGCGATTGTTGTTGAAACCGAAGTAATTACCAAGACCTACAGTGATATACCTTCCGATACAAAGATCAAAGTGGTCAAATCGCTGAAAAGTGTGCCGGATGGCTATGTATTGAGGATGGTGCATGGCACTCAGAAAAAGCATGTTCAATCATTGTTGAGCGGGCTCGATCCTGGTTATGCAAAGAATGGATCCTACGGCGCGCACGTTTATGGCACAACGAATATTGATGCGGCCAGCAACTACACAGGCCAGGACGGATCTATAGTAGGGTTTTACGTCCATGAGTCTGAATCCTGGGTCCGCGGTAAGGACTATTGGTATGTTCATAAAAATGCGATAGCGATCGATAAGAGCGCGTATTACAAGGTTCATGTGAGCGAAGAAGTGGTATTTCCATTTTTAATTAGTAAGACGCTTAAAGTAAGGTGGGGTTGACCAGCGTTTGCCCTAGGCAACCAACCCGCTTGAGCTCATGTCCAACCCCTGAACCCACGGATGTTTCAGGAGGCTCTGATGCACCTCTGCTCCATCGACCAGGCTGTCGAGCAGGTCTTGTCCCGGCTGCCAGCCCATATCCACATGGGCCTGCCTTTGGGCCTGGGCAAACCCAATGCCTTCGTCAACGCGCTTTACGCCCGCGTACGCGAGCTGCCCGAACGGCGCCTGACCATCTATACCGCACTTTCCCTCGGCCGCCCGCCACTGGGCGATGGCCTGCAGCGGCGCTTTCTCGAACCCTTCGTCGAGCGTGTCTTCGCTGACTACGAAGAGCTCAGTTACCTCGCAGACCTGCGCAACGACACGTTGCCACCCAATATTCGGGTCGAACAGTTCTTCATGCAGCCCGGCAGCCTGCTGCACAGCGAATCGGCCCAGCAGGACTACGTCAGCAGCAACTACAGCCACGCCGCACGTGATATCAACGCCAAGGGCCTGAACCTGGTCGCCCAGTTGGTGGCCGCCACCCCCGAAAAGCCCGTGCACCTGAGCCTGGCCTGCAACCCAGACATCACCCTCGACCTGCTGCCGATGATCGCCAAGCGCCGCGCTGCAGGCGAAACCATCCTCATGCTGGGCCAGGTGCATGCCGAACTGCCCTACATGCCAGGCGATGCCGAGCTGCCCATCGATGCCTTCGACCTGCTGCTCGATGAAGTAGAGCAACGTCGGCTGTTTTCCACACCAAACATGCCGGTTGGCATTCAGGACCACTGCATCGGCCTGCACGCCAGCAGCCTGGTACGCGATGGCGGTACGCTGCAGATCGGCATTGGTGCCATGGGCGATGCAGTTGCGGCGGCATTGCTGGCACGTCAGGGCGACAACGCCGGTTACCGAGCGGTGCTCAAGGCGCTGGATGTCGGACCGTGGCAGGCGTTGATCGAGCGAGAAGGGGGCCTGGACACCCTTACCCACGGCTTGTACGGCTGCAGCGAGATGTTCGTCAACGGCCTGCTCGTGCTGGCCGAAGCAGGGCTGCTACGACGCCCGGCGGACGAGCAGGGCGCAATACTGCATGGCGGCTTTTTCCTCGGCCCGCAAGCGTTCTACCAGCGCTTGCGCGAGATGCCGCTGGAGCAGCGCGCGCAGTTTGCCATGACCCGTATCAGCTTCATCAACGAGCTCTATGGGCAGGAGGCACTCAAGCGTCGACAACGTCGTGATGCGCGCTTCATCAACACCGCGTTCGGCATGACCCTGCTCGGCGCCGGGGTGGCCGACCAGCTTGAAGACGGCCGCGTGCTCAGTGGCGTGGGCGGGCAGTACAACTTCGTTGCCCAGGGCCATGCGCTGGAGGGCGGGCGTTCGATCCTGCTCTTGCGCAGTTGGCGCGAGGCAGGCGGGGAGGTGACCTCGAACCTGTTCTGGACCTATGGCCACTGCACCATTCCCCGGCACCTGCGCGATATCGTGGTGACCGAGTACGGCATTGCTGACTTGCGTGGGCAGACTGACAGCGAGGTGATTGCGCGGTTGTTGGCGGTGAGCGATTCGCGGTTCCAGCCGGGCCTGATCAAGCAGGCCAAAGACGCTGGCAAGCTTGCCGACGACTTTCAGCTGGAGGCGCGCTTTACCGACAATACCCCGCAACGCCTGGAGGCGATCAGGGCACAGCATGCGCGGCTGTTCCCGGAGTATCCGATGGGCACGGACTTTACGGCCGAGGAGCGGGATCTGTTGCGGGCGCTGAACTGGTTGAAGAGCAAGTTCAAGCTGAGCGAGGTGTTGGAGCTGGGCAAGGCAGCGTTGGATGCACCGGGGCCGGAAGGGTATGAGCGGCATCTGGCGCGGATGGGGCTGGAGGTTCCGCAAGGGTTGAAAGAGGAGCTTTATCAGCGGCTACTGCTGGCAGGGTTACAGGCGACAGGATAATCGTTTGCGCACACTGGCCCCATGTAGGAGCGGGTTTACCCGCGAATGCGATATTGAATCTGCCATCGCATTCGCAGGTAAACCCGTTCCTACGCCGGGGCGGTGAGGCCTTATTCGATGAAGCTGACCACACCACCTTCCAGCGACTTCACCCGGGCCAGCGATTCAACGCGGTAACCCTGGCTGTCCAGCTCTGCACGGCCACCCTGGAACGACTTCTCGATCACGATACCCAGGCCCGCCACGGTGGCACCTGCCTGCTTGATGATCGAGATCAACGCCTGCGAGGCTTTGCCGTTGGCCAGGAAGTCATCGATCACCAGCACGCGGTCGCTGCTGTTGAGGTGACGCGGCGAAATGGCCACGGTGTTCTCGGTCTGCTTGGTGAAGGAATACACCGAGGCGGTCAGCAGGTTTTCGGTCAGGGTCAGCGACTGGTGCTTGCGAGCGAAGATGACCGGCACACCCAGTTTCAGACCGGTCATCACCGCCGGGGCAATGCCCGAGGCTTCGATGGTGACGATCTTGGTCACGCCGGCATCGGCGAACAGGCGGGCAAACTCGTCACCGATCAGCTGCATCAGCGCCGGATCGATCTGGTGGTTGAGAAACGCGTCGACTTTGAGAACCTGATCGGAAAGCACGATGCCTTCTTCGCGAATCTTCTGATGCAGTGCTTCCACTGTGATTTCCTCGATGTAACAAAGGTTGCCGCTGGAGGCGGCAAAGTTAAAGAGTAATGGTTGATCAGCGTTTGAGCATTGCCCGGATATCGGCCAGGGCGTTGTTGCCGCGAGCGGCCTTCACCTCGACCGGCGCATCGTCCAGGCCCTCCCAGGACAGGTCGTCCGGTGGCAGTTCGTCGAGGAACCGGCTGGGCGTGCAGTCGATGATTTCACCGTACTGCTTGCGCTTGGCGGCGAAGGTGAAGGCCAGGGTCTGGCGCGCGCGGGTGATACCCACGTAGGCCAGACGGCGTTCCTCTTCGATGGTGTCGGCCTCGATGCTGGAGCGGTGCGGGAGGATTTCCTCTTCCATGCCCATGATGAACACGTAGGGGAATTCCAGGCCCTTGGAGGCATGCAGGGTCATCATCTGCACGCCCTCGGCGTTCTCTTCCTCTTCCTGCTGGCGCTCGAGCATGTCGCGCAGCACCAGCTTGCCGATGGCGTCCTCGATGGTCATGTCACCCTCTTCGTCCTTCTCGAGGGTGTTCTTCAGCGCTTCGACCAGGAACCAGACGTTGCTGATGCGGAACTCGGCAGCTTTGTCGCTGGCAGTCTGCTGGCGGATCCAGTTTTCGTAGTCGATGTCGCGGATCATCTCGTGCAGCGCGGCAATCGGGTCTTCCAGGGCAACCTTGTGGCGCACCCCGTCCAGCCAGTGCTTGAAGCGCTGCAAACGCTCGGTGTAGCGCGCGTCCAGGTGCTCGCCCAGGCCCAGCTCTTCGCTGGCGGCGTACATCGAAATGCCGCGCTCGGTGGCGTAGTTGCCGAGCTTTTCCAGGGTGGTGGAGCCGATCTCGCGGCGCGGCACGTTGATTACCCGCAGGTAGGCGTTGTCATCGTCCGGGTTCACCAGCAGGCGCAGGTAGGCCATCAGGTCCTTGACCTCCTGGCGGCCGAAGAAGCTGTTACCGCCCGACAGGCGATACGGCACCTGGTGGTGCTGCAGCTTCAGTTCGATCAGCTTGGCCTGGTAGTTGCCGCGGTAAAGGATGGCAAAGTCGCTGTACGGGCGGTTGGTGCGCAGGTGCAAGGTGAGGATTTCCATGGCCACGCGTTCGGCCTCGGCTTCCTCGTTCTTGCAGCGGATCACGCGGATCTCGTCGCCCACGCCCATTTCGCTCCACAGCTGCTTTTCGAACGCATGCGGATTGTTGGCGATCAACACGTTGGCGCAGCGCAGGATGCGGCTGGTGGAGCGGTAGTTCTGTTCGAGCATGACGATCTTCAGGGAGGGGTAGTCCTCCTTGAGCAGCATCAGGTTCTCGGGGCGCGCACCACGCCAGGCGTAGATCGACTGGTCGTCGTCGCCCACCACGGTGAACTGGTTGCGCATGCCGATCAGCATTTTCACCAGCAGGTACTGGCTGGCGTTGGTGTCCTGGTATTCGTCCACCAGCAGGTAGCGCACGCGGTTCTGCCAGCGCTCCAGCACCTCGGGGTGCTCCTGGAACAGCTTGACCGGCTGCAGGATCAGGTCGTCGAAGTCCACCGCGTTGAACGCCTTGAGCGTGCGCTGGTAGTGGGTGTAGACGATGGCGGCGGTCTGCTCGCGCGGGTTGCGCGCCTTTTCCAGGGCTTCTGGCGGCAGGACCAGGTCGTTCTTCCAGGCACCGATCATGTTCTTGATCTCGTCGATGCCGTCGTCGCCGGAGTATTCCTTCTGCATGATGTCCGACAGCAACGCCTTGATGTCGGACTCGTCGAAGATCGAGAAACCCGGCTTGTAGCCCAGGCGCTCGTGTTCCTTGCGGATGATGTTCAGGCCCAGGTTGTGGAACGTACACACGGTCAGGCCACGGCCTTCCCCCGGGCGCAGCAAGGTGGCGACCCGCTCCTTCATCTCGCGCGCAGCCTTGTTGGTGAAGGTCATCGCCACGATGTACTGGGCGCGGATGCCGCAGTTCTGGATGAGGTGGGCAATCTTGCGCGTGATCACGCTGGTCTTGCCCGAACCTGCACCGGCGAGCACCAAAAGAGGGCCGCCGACATAGTCACGGGCTTCCTGCTGCCGGGGATTGAGTCGGGACATGCTAGAAACCGGGGGTCGCCAGAAAATAGCCGCGCATTCTAACAGGCATGGGGCCGTTGTGGCGCGACCGTCTGACGTCTGAGTCAGACTTTTGTCCGCCTAATTATTAGTGTCACTAATGCTAGTAGCTGAAAAAATCATATTTGCCGGTTTGACTCGTTTCGCGCAGGATGCACGACAAAATACGTCGGAATGCTACGCTCGAAAAAACCATGTATAAAAGTGAAAATCATTTTCATTGAATGCAGTAGCATCCCCTCCAGATCTCGTTGCACCGTCAAGCCCTAAGGAGCCCGCTTGTCCACGCCTGTCGAACCTTTGCGTTTGCTGCTGTTGGCCGATGAGCCGGAATGGGCTGCCTCGTTGCACGCGTGCATGCCCGCACTGGGTGGCAGCGCCGTGTTACTGACTGCGCCAAACTGGGAGGCGGTCGACAGCCTGTTCAGCCATGATCGTCAGGCCGTCGTGCTGGCAACACCCGCCTTGCAGCCCGCCCCCGGGCGTTGCGAGCTGCCGACTATTCTGCTGCTTGAACACGAGCCTGAGGCAGCGCCCAGCGCTGTCAGTGACTGGCTGGTGCGCGACCAGCTCAACGCCGATACCCTGCGCCGCTCACTGCGCCATGTGCGAGAGCGAGGGGTGCTGGTCGCCACCTTGCAGCGCCTTGCCGAGCAGGACCCGCTGACCGGCATCGCCAACCGCCAGGGCTTCCAGGCTTTGCTTAATGCACGCCTGGCCGAAAACGAAGGCCGTGGTGTCGCGCTTGGCCACCTGGACCTGGACAACTTCCGCCACGTCAACGACGCCCTGGGCCACCAGAGCGGTGACCGGTTGATCCTGCAGGTGGTGGCACGGCTGAAGCATCAGCTGGAGGCGGGCGACCAGCTGGCACGTCTGGGTAGCGACGAGTTCGCCCTGCTGATCGACACCCGTCGCGATGCCAACCGCGCCGAATGGATTGCCGAACGCATCGTCGAGGCCTTGGCAGAGCCCTACTGGATCGACGGCGAAAGCCTGCTGCTGGGCTGCAGCCTGGGCATTGCACATGCTCGCGCGCAGAGCGGCGCCGATCCGCTGATGTGGCACGCGCACATCGCCATGCGTCAGGCCAAGGGCAGCCAGGGCTGCACCTTCCATGTGTTCAACGAACGCATCAACCGCAACGCCCGCAGCCTTGCCGACCTGGAAAGCGAGTTGCGTCGCGCCCTGCGCCGCGACGAACTGGAGCTGCACTATCAGCCCCGCCTGAACCTGGCTGACGGGCGCATTGTTGGCCTGGAGGCGCTGGTGCGCTGGCGCCATGCCGAGCGCGGGCTGCTGCCACCCAGTGAGTTCGTGCCACTGGCCGAGCAGAGCGGCCTGATCGTGCCCTTGGGTTATTGGGTTATTTCCCGTGCCCTGCGTGACATGCAGGCATTGTGCGAGCGTGGCCTGGAACCGCTGCACATGGCGGTCAACCTGAGTTTCCGCCAGTTCCAGGACAGCCAGCTACTGGCCACGTTGAGTCGCCTGATCCTCGAGCACGGTGTGGATGCCCGCTGGCTTGAGTTCGAGCTGACCGAGACGGCGGTGATGCGCCGCAACGAGGTGGTGCGCCAGACCATGGACGCGCTGGGTCGCCTGGGCGTGCGCTTCTCCCTCGATGATTTCGGCACCGGGTTTTCTTCGTTCGTGCACCTCAACAGCCTGCCGATCACCTTGCTCAAGGTGGACCGCAGCTTTGTTGCGGAAATGGAAATGCGTGAAGAGAACCGCAAGCTGGTACACGCCATGATCAACCTGGCGCACAACCTCAACCTCGAGGTGGTGGCCGAGGGTGTGGAGAGTGAAGAGCAACTGGCGTTGCTGCGCGGGTTTGGCTGCGACCAGGTGCAGGGTTTTCTGGTCAGCAAACCGCTACCGATAGGGGAATTGATGGCGTATTTGCTGCAGGCGCCCGGACGCCAGTTGGAGGCTGTCCTGTAGGAGCGGGTTTACCCGCGAATGGGCCGGGCCTGCTGGCCAATCTCCACCAGACGTTCACTGTTGCCGCCACCACCGTATTCGCGGGCAAGCCCGCTCCTACACACTGATCTGCGGTGGACACACACACCGGGGTTGGACACAGGCCGTTGTAGGAGCGGGTTTACCCGCGAAGAGGCCCCCACGTCAGGCCGAAGCCGTCGCCTTCCCGGCAGCCCAAGCCTTCCCCAACAACCGCTTCATCCGCCACTCAAAGCCAAAGGTCAGCGCCACCGCCGCACATGCCAGCCCCAGCGCCAGCCCCCACCAGATCCCTACTGCACCACCACCCAGGGTAAAGGTGAACAGCCAGGCACTCGGCGCCCCCACCAGCCAATAGCACACCAGCCCGATCAGGAAGGTGGTCTTGGCATCTTTCAACCCACGGATCGAGCCCATGGCAATCGTCTGCATGCCGTCGAACAGTTCGAACCACGCCGCCACCATCAACAACTGCACGGCCACCTGGAAGATCGCGGTAAAGGCCGGGTCATTACGGTCGATAAACAGCCCTACCAGTGCTTCGGGCAGCAGCAGGAACAGCGCGGCGAAGGCAAACATGATCATGGCCCCGAACCCGATGCCCACCCGCCCGGCGCTGCGCGCCGCCAGCAGGTTGCCAGCGCCGTAGTACAGGCCGACGCGCATGGTCACCGCATAGGACAAGCCCGTCGGCACCATGAATGCCGTGGACACGATCTGCAGGGCAATCTGGTGCGCCGCCAGCTCGGTGCTGCCCAGCACGCCCATGCACAGCGCGGCGAAGGCGAACAGGCCCACTTCCACCATGTAGGTACCGCCAATCGGCAGGCCCAGCCGCCACAGCTCGCGCAGGGCCGCCAGTGATGGGCGTGACAGGCCTTTGCGCAGCGGGTAGGCGGCATAGGCCGAATGCCAGCGGATATACAACGCCAAGGCAGCGGCCATGCCCATCGACACCACTGCAGTGACCAGGCCGATACCCATCAGGCCCAGCTTGGGCAGGCCGAACATGCCTTCGATCAGTGCCACGTTGAACAGGTAGTTGAGCACTGTGCCGAACAAACTGATGACCATCACCGGGGTCGAGCGGCCCAGCGCGCTGGTGAAGCCACGCAAGGCCATGAAGGTCAGATAGCCGGGCAGGGCCAGTGGCAGCAGGGTGAGAAATTCGGCGGCCGAGGCCACGTTCTCGGGCTTCTGCCCGAACAGCAGCAGCACAGGTTCAAGGTTCCACAGCACCAGCGCGGCGAACAGCGCCAAGGCCCAGGCCAGCCACAGGCCGTTCTGCGCCAGCCGGGTGGCGCCCTCGATGTCGTTGGCACCCTTGCGAATGGCCACCAGCGTGCCGACTGCGGCGATCACGCCCAGGCAGAAGATCGATACGAACGAATAGCTGGCTGCCCCCAGGCCACCCCCCGCCAAGGCCTGGGGGCTGATGCGGGCCATCATCAGGGTGTCGGTCAGCACCATCAGCATGTGCGCCAACTGCGAGGCAATCAGCGGCCCGGCCAGGCGCAGCAAAGCCTTGAGTTCTGTGGTGGGCGCGACGTGCATGGGGGCAGTCCTTCATTCTGGGGTGATCAACGAAGGGCGATTCTGAGGCTTCGGTCAACTTTGCACAAAAGGATAAAAGCGATAGTTGGCATGAGTTGAACTCATGTATATAGGCTTCTCGGTGATTTGCCTCACACGCCCATATTGCAGGTGCCTCATGCCACGCCAGCTACCACCGCTGTATGCCCTGCGCGCATTCGAAGCTGCCGCGCGGCTAAGCTCCTTCACCCGTGCGGGCGAAGAGCTTTCTATCACCCAAAGCGCCATCAGCCGGCATATCCGTACGCTGGAGGAGCATTTTGCCTGCCGCCTGTTCGTGCGCAGTGGCCGCAGCCTGCAACTTACCGAAGCGGGGCGGGTACTGCTGCCGGGCGTGCGCGAGGGCTTCGCGGCGTTTGAGCGGGCCTGTGAAACCTTGTGCGGTGAAGACGACATATTGCGCATGAAAGCCCCCTCGACCCTGACCATGCGCTGGTTGCTGGCGTGCCTCAGCCGCTTTCGCCACCTGCAGCCGGGCAATGAGGTGCAGCTGACTAGCGCCTGGATGGATGTCGACCATGTGGATTTCAACCAGGAGCCGTTCGATTGCGCGGTGTTGCTCAGCGACGGGGTATTCCCGCCGGAGTGGGAGGTGCGCAAACTGTTCCCTGAGCTGTTGATCCCGGTCGGCGCGCCGGACCTGCTCGACGAAGAACCTTGGGATGTACGTAGGCTGGCCTCTATCGAGCTGCTGCACCCTACGGTGGACAAGCGTGACTGGCGGGAATGGCTGGAGCGTATGGGGCTTGGCGACGAGGTGTCGCTCAAGGGCGGCCAGGTGTTCGATACCCTGGAGCTGGGCATGATTGCCGCGGCGCGTGGCTATGGAATATCCATGGGCGATCTGTTGATGGTGGCCGAAGATGTGGCGCAGAAGCGCTTGAGCCTGCCATGGCCGACGGCGGTGCCCAGCGGCATGGATTACTACCTGGTGTGGCCGCGCACCCGGCGAGGCGGCGAGCGGTTGCGGCGGTTGAGTGCGTTCCTGGAAGGCGAAGTGGCGGCAATGGATTTGCCGGATGTGGAAATCCTGCCGCCTCTTTGATCACCTGCACCGGCCTCTTAGCGGGCTCGCCCGCGAAGAGGCCGGTGCAAATTTACATCGAGCCCAGGTTCAACGCCTGTGCGCAGGCCTGCAGCGACCGGCGCTCGCTTTGCGCATACAGCGCCAGCTCATCCTGTACCTGCAACCCCAGCGCCGCTTCGAACGCTTCGCGGTTGGCGTTGCTGCCGTATTCGGCCTGCGCATCGTCACCCAGGTTGGACTGGAAGATCCCCGCCGCACTCACCGGCAGGAAGTCCTCGTACACCAGCGCCTCGAAGTGCACGTGGCCCGCGTCGATCAAGCCTTGCAGGGTGGTCGGGCGGCCTTCCTGGTCGCGTGCGGCCAGGCCTTTCTCGGTGGCGAAGTAGCGGAAGTACGCCAAGCCCTGTTCACGCATCTGCGCCAGGTCATCCGGGAATTCGGCAAAGTTTGCCTGCAGCAGCGCCATGTAACGCTCGGCATTGGCTTCGGCCGGAGCGCCACCCAGCGCAGCGCGGGTAGCGTCGAGCAACTTGTCGTAAAGCTGGCGACCTTTCGGCGTCAGCGCCGCGCCGCGTTGCTCGATTTCGCCAAAGCGCGCGGTGTGGCTGCCTTCGCGGCCTTGCTGGTCGCGGAAGGCGACCGTTTCCTGCAGGGCCTTGAAACTGGTCTGGCGCAGCAGGATCGGGTGGCGGCGGGTGGGCGGGCCTTCAACCACGGCCTTCGGCGGGATGCCCTTGGCAGGCATGCCGAGCTGGATTGCATCGATATCCAGGGTACGCGGGGTCAGGTGGTTGATGTGCGGGCCCTTGAAGGCCACCACATCGGCGATCAGGCGGTGTTGGTCGTGCAGCTGCTGGTACTGCTCGGCCGTGACGGTAGCGTCCTGGTGCCAGCGGAAGGTGTGCAGCGCCTCCTGCACGAACGTCTCTGCATCCGCGGCGTCAAGGCCACCCTCGCGCTCACACTGGGCGATCAGTTCGAGGGCGCGGGAGGTGAAGATCTGGCGCTTGGCCAGGATGCTCTGTGCCAGCTCGCGCAACTGCGGGTTGTCGATCAGCTCCAGGCGCAGCAGCGAGGTGAACACACGGAACGGGCTGACATGCAGCGATTGCTCGTGCACCGCGCGGAAGGCAGTGGAATGCACCGGTACGCCAGCGGAGCTGAGGTCATAGTAGCCGACCGGCTGCATGCCCATGACAGCGAACAGGCGGGCGATGGTGGCCAGTTCTTCGGCGGTGCCGACGCGGATGGCGCCGTGACGTTCCTGGTCCAGGCGCTCGATTTCGCCGGTCCAGCGCAGGGCCTCGGCCACTTCGGGTTGCTGGGCCATGACCTGCTGGTTGATTTCGCTCACCAGCTCCAGCAGCGTGCCGTACAGCGGCACTTCCTGTTTGTACATGAGCGACATGGCGGCAGAGAACTGCGCGCGGATGCTGTCTGGGCTGACGAAATCGTTGGCGGGCATCGCTAGCTTCCTGGTTGGGTTCGGACGCTTACATGAAAGCTGGGAATGCACTTTGCTCACAAGCGAAAAAAAGTGAGTGTGTCATTCCTTTTTTGATCGACCTCGACGGCCGTTTCACGGCTAAAGCCGCTCCTACAGGGACCGTGCAAGGTTGGGGTCTTGCGCAGGGCCCCGTAGGAGCGGCTTTAGCCGCGAAGAGGCCCTCAAGCCTGAAGCTGTTCGTGGATCCACTCCACCAGCGCCCGCACCTTGGGCACCTCCGCCGCATGTTCAGCGTACGCCAGATAGTGCGCCCCGGCACTGCGCATCGCATGGTTCCACGGCACCACCAGGCTACCGTCGGCCAGTTCCTTCGCCGCCAGGTAGCGCGGCACCAGCGCTACCCCGCACCCGGCCTGTGCTGCGCTCAACGCCATATAGAACGTATCGAAGCGCGGCCCGTGGTAGGCGCTGACGCTCTGCAGGTCCTGCTCCAGGAACCACTCATGCCAGGCCTCCGGGCGCGAGGTGCTTTGCAGCAGCACCAACTCGGCCAGCTCCTCGGCACCGGCCAGCTTGCGCCCGGCCAGCAGCTCTGGCGCACACACCGGCACCACCTCTTCGCGAAACAACTCCACGCAAGTGGCCCCCGGCCAGGTGCCCTGGCCATAGAAGAACACCACGTCAGCCGAGCCTTGCAGCAGGGCGAACGGCTCCATTTCGTTGCGAATGTCCAGGTGGATATTGCTGTGCCGTTTGCCAAACCCCTTGAGGTGCGGGATCAACCAGCGCACGCCAAAACTCGGTTGAGTGGCTACCTTCAATATCTCGGTCTGCTCGCCGTAGGTGAGTACGTAGCGGCTGGACATGTCCACCTGGGTGAGGATTTTGTTGACCTCGGCCAGGTACAGGCTGCCGGCCGGGGTCAGTTGCAAGCGCCGGCGGATGCGCAGGAACAGGTGGTGGCGCAGCATGTCTTCCAGCTGCGCCACCTGCTTGCTGACCGCGCTCTGGGTCAGGTGCAGTTCTTCGGCGGCACGGGTAAAACTCAGATGGCGGGCTGCAGCTTCAAAGCACTGCAGGGCGGTCATGGAGGGTACCAGGCGTTTTGACATAGCGGTCTCTGCGGCTCAAATCATTACCTGACGGAATGATATGCGGAATAAAGGTCGTTTGTTGTACCTATGTGATCGGATTAATACTGATCCACATCATTTTTCCACCCCATCACCGATGTAGGAGATGCACAAATGGTTGCTGGATTGCTCGAGCGCCTTGGCGTTGCCGCCGAGGCTTACACCCAGGGCGACTACCCTGTTCACACGCCGATCGACGGCAGCCAGATCGCCTCGGTGAAACTGCTCGGCAAGGCCGAGACCATCGCCCGCATCGATCAGGCCCAGAGCGCTTTCGAAGCCTGGCGCAGTGTGCCGGCTCCGCGCCGTGGCGAACTGGTGCGCCTGTTCGGCGAAGTGCTGCGTGAGCACAAGGCCGACCTCGGCGAGCTGGTCTCGATCGAAGCCGGCAAGATCACCCAGGAAGGCCTGGGCGAAGTGCAGGAAATGATCGACATCTGCGACTTCGCCGTTGGCCTGTCGCGCCAGCTGTACGGCCTGACCATCGCTTCCGAGCGCCCGGGCCACCACATGCGTGAAACCTGGCACCCGCTGGGTGTGGTCGGCGTGATCAGCGCCTTCAACTTCCCGGTTGCCGTGTGGGCCTGGAACACCGCCCTGGCCCTGGTGGCCGGCAACTCGGTGGTATGGAAACCGTCCGAGAAGACTCCGCTGACCGCCCTGGCCTGCCAGGCGTTGTTCGAAAAAGCCCTGAAAGCCTTCGGCGATGCTCCGGCTGGCTTGGCACAACTGGTGATCGGCGGCCGTGAAGCTGGCGAAGCCATGGTCGACGACCCGCGCGTACCGCTGGTCAGCGCCACCGGCAGCACCCGCATGGGTCGCGAAGTCGGCCCACGCGTTGCTGCCCGCTTCGGCCGCAGCATCCTGGAACTGGGCGGCAACAACGCCATGATCCTGGCCCCGAGCGCCGACCTGGACCTGGCCGTGCGCGGCATCCTGTTCTCGGCTGTCGGCACTGCCGGCCAGCGTTGCACCACCCTGCGCCGCCTGATCGTGCACCGCTCGATCAAGGACGAAGTGGTTGCCCGCGTCAAAGCCGCCTACGGCAAAGTGCGTATCGGCGACCCACGTAAAGACAACCTGGTCGGCCCGCTGATCGACAAGCAGTCGTTCGACGCCATGCAGGGTGCACTGGCCAAGGCCCGTGACGAAGGTGGCCAGGTATTCGGTGGCGAGCGTCAGCTGGCCGACCAGTACCCGAACGCCTACTACGTTTCGCCAGCCATTGCTGAAATGCCGGCGCAAAGTGACGTGGTGCGCCACGAAACCTTCGCACCGATCCTGTACGTGCTGGCCTACGACGACTTCGAGGAGGCCCTGCGCCTGAACAACGAAGTGCCACAAGGCCTGTCGTCGTGCATTTTCACCACCGACATCCGTGAAGCCGAGCGCTTCCAGAGCGCCTCGGGCAGCGACTGCGGCATCGCCAACGTCAACATCGGTACCAGCGGCGCCGAGATTGGCGGTGCGTTTGGTGGCGAGAAGGAAACCGGCGGTGGCCGTGAGTCGGGCTCGGATGCCTGGAAAGGCTACATGCGTCGCCAGACCAATACCGTGAACTACTCGCGCGAGCTGCCGCTGGCGCAGGGTATCGTGTTCGACTGATGTATTGATGCTGCATGGCCGGGGGCCTGGCCCCCGGTTCGCGGGTAGACCCGCTCCTACAGGGTTCGTCCAAGCGACACCGACCCCTGTAGGAGCGGGTTTACCCGCGAATGGGCCGCCCTGCGGCCCCAACAAGAACAAATTGCTGGAGCCGGCCATGTCCGAACTGCGTCAACAATGCTTGTGGGAACACGTCAGCAAACCGACCGTCGCCGCCCAGGCCCTGGCCGGTGAGCACAAGGCCGATGTCTGTGTGATCGGCGGCGGTATTACCGGCCTGTCGGCGGCCATCCACCTGCTCGAACAGGGCAAGTCGGTGATCGTGCTGGAGGCCTGGAAGATCGGCCACGGTGGCTCCGGGCGCAACGTCGGCTTGGTCAACGCCGGTACCTGGATCCGCCCCGACGACGTCGAGGCCACCCTTGGCCAGAAGCAGGGCAGCCGCCTGAACAAGGTGCTTGGCGAAGCCCCGGCTGAAGTGTTCGCCATGATCGAGCGCCTCGGCATCGACTGCCAGGCCCAGCACAAAGGCACGCTGCACATGGCGCACAACGCCACCGGTATCGCCGACCTCGAAGCGCGTCACGAACAATGGCGCCGCCGAGGTGCCGACGTCGAGCTGCTGACCGGTGCCCAATGCCAGGAATACTGCGGTACTGACAAGATTTCCGCTGCGCTGCTTGATCGCCGTGCTGGCACCATCAACCCCATGGGCTACACCCAGGGCCTGGCGGCTGCCGTGGCGCGCCTGGGCGGCAAGATTTTCCAGCAGTCTTCGGTCGAAGGCCTGGAGCGTGAAGGTGATGGCTGGCGAGTGAAGACTGCGCGTGGCGCTGTGCGCGCCGAAAAGGTGGTGATTTCCACCGGCGCCTACACCGAAGGCGACTGGAGCAACCTGCAGAAGCAGTTCTTCCGCGGTTATTACTATCAGGTAGCCTCCAAACCGCTGCAGGGCACCGCAGCCGACAAGGTGCTGCCACATGGCCAAGGTTCGTGGGACACCCGCACCGTGCTCAGCAGCATCCGCCGCGACGATCAGGGCCGCCTGCTGCTCGGCAGCCTGGGCCGGGTCGACAACAAGCCGGCGTGGTTCGTGCGCAGCTGGGCCGACCGCATCCAGGGCCATTACTACCCGGAGCTGGGCAAGGTCGAGTGGGAAATGCACTGGACCGGCTGCATCGACTTCACGCCTGACCACCTGATGCGCCTGTTCGAGCCGGCGCCTGGGTTGGTGGCGGTGACCGGGTACAACGGGCGCGGTAATACCACCGGCACCGTGATTGGCCGGGCGTTTGCCGAGTTCCTGCTCAAGGGCGAGGCGGACAGCCTGCCGATTCCGTTTTCGCCGATGAGCGGTGTGAGCGCGCCTTCGCTGCGGACGGCGTTCTACGAGTCCGGCTTCTCGCTGTACCACGCGGGGCAGTGCCTGAGGGTTGTGTTGTAAGTACTGGCCTATTCGCGGGTAAACCCGCTCCTACAAATTGTTCACCGCCTGAGAGGGCTGTGGTGAACCTGTAGGAGCGGGTTTACCCGCGAAGAGGCCAGCACAGGCTTACTTGTGCAGCCAGCTGAGGAAGCCACCTTTCTTGATCAGGGCCGGCTTCTGCAGCAACAACGACTCCCGGCTCTGCCGCCGGAACCGCTGCAATTTGCTCAACGCCGTCTGCACTTCGCCACGCTGCTGCAAACAGCTCTTCACCTGTTCCTTGTCGATCCGGTACAGCACGCAACTGGTCAGCGTGCGGAATTCGGCCAGCGAATCTTCGTCGTCGATGATCCCCTCGATCCCAAGCACCTCTCCCGGCCCCATGCGCCCGGCCTCCAGCCGCTTGTCTCCGTCGCGCACCGAGGCCGATACCACACCGCTGCCAATCACCAGCAGATGATCGGAATGCTCGCCCACCTCCAGGATCACCTGGTCCGCCAGGTACTCGACTGCAGTCATGCGCTGGCTCAACGCATCGCGCTCTTCATCACTTAGCGAGCGGAACACTCGAACCTCATCCAGCACCTCGCGCTGGCGGCTGCGCGGCGGCACAGCCAGGTCGACGTTCCACATCACCCCGCTGGCCTCCAGATGCCGGTGCGCCAGGTCGAACAACTGGTTACGTGCATCGCCCTTGGTGCCCGCATCGGCCACGAAGCCGCTGGCCTCGTACTCCACCGACTCCAGAGTCGAGGCCTTTACCGTCACCTTCGGCTTCGGGGTCGCAAGGATGGCACTGACGCCCTGCAAGGCTTTTTCCAGCGCATCGAACACACGCTTGGGCCGCACCTTGGCCGGGACCACCACGCTGATCGATACCCCGTGCACATCGGCCGGGCGACTGTGGTTGAGCAGCCGCGCCTTGGCCGCCACCGAGTTGGGGATTACCGCCAGGCTGCCGGTACCGGTCAGCAGGCGCGTGGCGCGCCAGTCGATGTCCAGGACCTTGCCTTCGGTGCCGTCGATGGAGATTGAGTCGCCAATCTGATAGGGCCGCGTGGTGTTCAGCACGATGCCGCTGAAGACGTCAGCCAGTGTGCTCTGCAGCGCCAGGCCGATGACGATGGCCATTACCCCGGAGGTGGCCAGCAGGCCCTTCACCGGCAGTTGCAGCACGTAGCCTGCGGCCGCGACCACGGCGGCGAGGAAGATCAACGCCCCCAGCACATCCTGCAGCAAGCGCCCGCCATGGCTGCCACGGGCCACCAGCAACAGGCCGAACACCACGGTCACCGTGCGCGCACCGAACAGCCACCAGCCGATGGCCAATACCGTGGCCATCAGGTTGCGCGAAAGATCGTCGGGCCACGGCGGTGGTTGCAGCGGGCTCATGCCCGCGGCCATCAGCACCGCGCTGAACAGCAGGAAGATCACCAGGCGCGCGCTGATGCGCCAGGCATGACGCTGAATGGGGATCAGTTGCCAAAGCACGAGGTCGAGCAGGATCAGGGCGCAACCGAGCAACAACGGGGACGACTGGATGAACGCCAGCATGGTGGTCTCGGGGGTGAGGGGAGGGCTGTGGGTAGTAATAGAGCAGGTTTGCCGGGCAGGCAATGCAAGCCTGTGCTGGCCCCTTCGCGGGTTTGCCCGCTCCCACAGGTAAAGCGCTGGTTTTGAACCTTGTGCGATCCCTGTGGGAGCGGGCGAGCCCGCGAAAAGGCCAGCAAAACCAACGCCAATCTATCGTTCCCAAAACAGAACGCTAAAGCCAAAAACCGCTATCTACCGCTCCAAAGGTGATGGTTTTAATCTTCTCCCATCAACGCGAAACACCCAACTTACTGAACATCAAAACCCTTAGGAGCTACCCCCATGACCCACTTCAAATACAACCGCCTGAACAAAGACGACGCTGCCGTACTGCTGGTTGACCACCAGGCTGGCCTGCTGTCGCTGGTGCGCGATATCGAGCCGGACAAGTTCAAGAACAACGTGCTGGCGCTGGCTGACCTGGCCAAGTTCTTCAACCTGCCGACCATCCTCACCACCAGCTTCGAGCAAGGCCCCAACGGCCCGCTGGTGCCGGAACTGAAAGCCCTGTTCCCAGATGCCCCGTACATTGCCCGCCCTGGCCAGATCAACGCCTGGGACAACGAGGACTTCGTCAAGGCGGTGAAGGCGACCGGCAAGAAGCAGCTGATCATTGCAGGTGTTGTGACTGAGGTTTGCGTGGCGTTCCCGGCGCTGTCGGCCTTGGAGGAAGAATTTGAGGTGTTCGTGGTGACCGATGCTTCCGGCACCTTCAATGAAATGACCCGTGATGCCGCGCATGACCGCATGAGCCAGGCGGGTGCCCAACTGATGACCTGGTTCGGCGTGGCCTGCGAGCTGCACCGCGACTGGCGCAACGATGTCGAAGGCCTGGCCGCGCTGTGCTCCAACCACATTCCGGATTACCGCAACCTGATGACCAGCTACAACGCCTTCAACGCCAACAAGTAAGCGCAAACGCCGCGGGCACCGCCAATCGGTGCCCGCCCAGGGCAGCACACCTATCCAATCCAGCGCCCGTCCGCCGTTGCACAGTGGATGCGGGCAAGCTCATCCCAAGGAACGCCGATGAACACCGCACTCCATAACAACCGCGAAGTGGTGACCGTATGCCTGCAACACAAGGTGCTTGATAGCTCGCCGGGCACCCCCGCAGCGCAACCGCCGCGCTGGAAACAGGCGCTGCTGACCTACCTGGTGATCTGCCCGATGACCATGGTCATCCCGCAACTGCTGGCGCCGCTGTTTGCACGCTTCCCGCAACTGGGCGGCGTGATCACCGGCAACCTGATCGTCAACCTGTTCGTCATCCTGCCCGTGGTGTTCTACATCATGCCTTGGGTAACCCGTCGCTGCGCCAACTGGCTGCGCGGCTGAGCCGACGCCTTCACCTCGAAACGTTCAAGGAGATACCGCTATGAGTACGTTCGTTACCCGCGATGGCACTTCGATCTATTTCAAGGACTGGGGCAGCGGCAAGCCCGTGCTGTTCAGCCACGGCTGGCCGCTGGATGCCGACATGTGGGATTCGCAGATGGAGTTCCTGGCCAGCCGCGGTTACCGCGCCATCGCCTTCGACCGCCGGGGTTTCGGCCGCTCGAGCCAGCCGTGGAACGGTTACGACTACGACACCTTCGCCGATGACATTGCCCAGCTGATCGAGCACCTCGACCTGCGCGACGTCACCCTGGTGGGCTTCTCGATGGGGGGCGGTGATGTCAGCCGCTACATCGCCCGCCACGGCAGCGAGCGGGTGGCCGGGCTGGTGTTGCTGGGCGCGGTGACGCCAGTATTCGGCAAGCGTGAGGACAACCCTGACGGTGTCGACCTGTCGGTGTTCGAGGGCATCCAGGCCGGCCTGCGTGCCGACCGCGCGCAGTTCATCGCCGATTTCGCCACGCCGTTCTACGGCCTGAACCATGGGCAGCAGGTGTCCCAGGGTGTGCAGACGCAGACCCTGAACATTGCGCTGATGGCGTCAATCAAAGGCACCCTGGACTGTGTGACGGCCTTCTCGGAGACCGATTTCCGTCCCGACATGGCCAAGGTCGATGTGCCGACGTTGGTGATCCATGGCGATGACGACCAGATCGTGCCGTTCGAGACCACTGGCAAGCAGGCGGCGGAGCTGATTCGCGGCGCCGAGCTGAAGGTGTATGCCGGGGCGCCGCACGGGTTTGCGGTGACCCATGCACAGCAACTGAATGAGGACCTGCTGGCGTTCCTTCAGCGGTAATGGTGGAAAACATTCGCGGGTAAACCCGCTCCTACAGACGTTGTAGGAGCGGGTTTACCCGCGAAGAGGGCGGCCCAGGCAGCAAAAAGCTTGACCAGGACTAACCTTCTTCAACCCACCGCACATCCATTCAAGCCCAGGCCTTGCATCAACCGGCATGCTTCGCAGTCCCCCTGCCGGCCCCTAGTCGGAGAAGCCTATGTCCCAGGATCGCAACGACAAGACCCGTCGCCAGTTCCTCGCCACCAGCACTGTGCTCGGTGCCGCTGGCGCGCTCTGGTCCGCATTGCCCTTCACCGGCCAAGCCGGTTCCGCTCACGCATCCAGCCAAGGAGGTTCCATGACCGCCGACCTGATTCTGTTCAACGGCAAACTGCACACCGTTGACCGCGAAAAGCCCACCGCGACCGCCGTCGCCATCAAGGACGGCCGCTTCATCGCCGTGGGCAGCGACGCCGAGGCCATGGCCCACAAGGGCGCCGCCACGCAAATCATCGACCTCAAGCAGCGCACGGTGATCCCGGGCCTCAATGACTCGCACCTGCACCTGATCCGTGGCGGTCTGAACTACAACCTCGAGCTGCGTTGGGAAGGGGTGCCGTCGGTGGCCGATGCCCTGCGCATGCTCAAGGACCAGGCCGCGCGCACGCCAACCCCGCAGTGGGTGCGGGTAGTCGGTGGCTGGAACGAATTCCAGTTCGCCGAAAAACGCATGCCCACCCTGGAAGAAATCAACCAGGCTGCGCCCGACACCCCGGTGTTCCTGTTGCACCTGTATGACCGCGCGCTGCTCAACCGCGCTGCGCTCAAGGCCGTCGGCTACGACAAGAGCACCCCGAACCCGCCAGGTGGCGAAATCCAGCGTGACAAGTTCGGCAACCCGACCGGCATGCTGATCGCCCGCCCCAACGCAATGATCCTCTACGCCACCCTGGCCAAGGGGCCGAAGCTGCCGCTGGAGTACCAGGTCAACTCCACCCGCCAGTTCATGCGCGAACTCAACCGCCTGGGCCTGACCAGCGCCATTGATGCCGGCGGTGGCTACCAGAATTTCCCCGATGACTACTCGGTGATCCAGGAGCTGGCCGACAACAACCAGCTGACCGTACGCATCGCCTACAACCTGTTCACCCAGAAGCCCAAGGAAGAACTGGACGACTTCAAGAAGTGGACCTCCAGCGTCAAGCTGCACAGCGGTACCGACTTCTTGCGCCACAATGGCGCGGGCGAAATGCTGGTGTTCTCTGCCGCCGACTTCGAGGACTTCCTCGAGCCGCGCCCGGACCTGCCGCAGACCATGGAAGAAGAACTGGAGCCGGTGGTGCGCCACCTGGTCGAGCAGCGCTGGCCATTCCGCCTGCACGCCACCTACAACGAATCGATCACGCGCATGCTCGACGTGTTCGAGAAGGTCAACCGCGACATTCCATTCAACGGCCTGCCCTGGTTCTTCGACCACGCCGAAACCATCACCCCGCAGAACATCGAGCGCGTGCGTGCGTTGGGCGGTGGTATTGCCATCCAGGACCGCATGGCCTTCCAGGGTGAGTACTTCGTCGACCGCTACGGCGCCAAGGCCGCCGAGCAGACCCCGCCGATCAAACGCATGCTCGAGATGGGCGTGCCGGTGGGCGCGGGTACCGATGCCACTCGGGTGTCTAGCTACAACCCGTGGACTTCGCTGTACTGGCTGGTCAGCGGCAAGACGGTCGGTGGCATGGAGCTGTACCCGGAAGGCCTGAGCCGTGACACCGCGCTGCAACTGTTCACCCAGGGCAGCGCCTGGTTCTCCAGCGAGCAAGGCAAGAAGGGCCAGATCAAGGTGGGCCAGCTGGCTGACCTGGCAGCATTGTCGCTGGACTTCTTCAGTGTCGATGAAGAGGCGATCAAGGGCATCGAGTCGGTGCTGACCATCGTTGATGGCAAGGTGGTGTACGGTGCTGGCGAGTTCGACAAGCTTGGCCCGCCGCAGGTGCCGGTGCTGCCAGAGTGGTCGCCGGTGACCAAGGTGCCTGGGCACTGGCGCGTTGGTACGCCATCGTTGGCAGCCGCGGTGCACCAGTGCTCGGGGCCGTGCGGGGTGCATGCACACAGCCATGACAAGGCGCGCAAATCGAGTGTCCCGGTCAATGACTTCCAGGGATTCTGGGGTGCGCTGGGCTGTTCGTGCTTCGCTTTCTAAGGTGAGCTGATGTGAAGAACGGGGGCCAATATCTGGCCCCTTTTTTGTGTCTTCAGTGCCGGCCCTTTCGCGGGTAAACCCGCTCCTACAGGGCCTTTGCTGCCTTTTCGCAGGTAACCCGCACCTACGGGGCCTTTGTGGTCCTTTCGCGGGTAAACCCGCGCATACGGGGGCTGCGCGGTCCTTGTAGCGAAAGGGCCGCAAAGGCCAGCATCAATGGTGAGCCTTATGCTCCCCGCCAGCCAACAAATGCCGAATTCGCACTTCAACCCCATCGGTCTGCAGCATCCTGACCCGCGCCTCGATCTTCAGTTCACCACGGGTCACCCGGTGGTGATGCCGCAGATGCTCCAGCCACGATTCCTCGAAGAAGAACTCCAGCCACAACGCCGGATCAGCACTGTCCCGCATCAACCCCCACGACAATGCGCCATTGCGCTTGCGCATCGCTTCCAGCTCCCGCGCCGCCTGCTGGAAGGCCTCGGCCTTGGTGGGGGCGATGTGGTACTCGACGGTGACCATCACCGGTCCGACTTCCTTGTCCATGTCATCGCTCAACACCGGCACCGGCCAATGCAGCGACGGCGTCAGCTCTTCTGCCTCGGTTTCCGGCAGCGTCACCTTGCAGGTCAGCAAGGTACCCAGCGCCAGGCCGCCTGCGGCCACCAGCAGGCTGAAGGTGAGCGTTGCATGGCTGGCCAGCGTGCCCCACAGCAGGCCGCCACAGGCCATGGCGCCGAAGAAAATCAGAATGTATACCGACAAAGCCCGCGCCCGTACCCAGGCTGGCACCGAAGTCTGCGCAGCCACCTGCAGGTTGGACAGCACCGCGATCCACGCCGCGCCACTGAGCAGCATCGCGGGCAGCAGCGCATAGAAGTTGCGCACCAACGCCAGGGCCAGCAGGAACAGGGCATACAGCAGGCTGGCCAGTAACACCAGGCGGTCACGGCTGATGCGCTCACGCAGGCGCGGCAGCAAGGTGGCACCCGCCACTGCGCCAATACCGATGGCCGCCAGCAGCAGGCCGAAGTCCGCTGCAGTGCCGTGCATCTCGCCACGCACGATCAGTGGCAGCAGCGAAGTGCCGGCGCTGGCGCAGAAAAAGAACGCCAACGCGCGTAGCATCACGGCCTGCAAAGGCTTGGCACTGCGGGCAAAGCGCAACCCGGTGCGCATGGCGCCAACGAAGCGTTCGGCCGGCAGCAGTGGTTCCTTCACCTCGCGCTTCCACAGGAACAACACCAGAATCACACCCGCGAACGAGATGGCATTCAGGGCAAAGGTCAGCCACGGGCCGACCATGCTCACCACCACCCCCGCCAGTGCCGGGCCGATGGCCCGTGACACGTTGATGCCGACACTGGAAAGCGCCACCGCGTTGGCCAGGTCCTCCTTGCCCACCAGTTCCGGTGTCAGTGCGCTCCACGCCGGCATCATCAGCGCTGTACCAATGCCCAGTGCCAGGGTCAGCACCAGCAGCAAGGTGACGTTCATCATCCCGAGCAAGGTCAGGGCCGCCAGCACAACCGCTACGCAAGACATCCACAGTTGCACCAGCAACAGGTAGCGGCGTTTGTCGACGATGTCCGCCGCTGCGCCCGCCGGCAGGGCCAGGAAGAACATCGGCAACGAGCCGGCTACCTGGATCAACGCCACGTGCAGCGGGCTGGCCGACAGCGTGGTCATCAGCCAGCCGGCGCCCACCTCGTGCATCCAGGTGCCGATGTTGGAGGCGATGGTGGCGATCCACAGCATGCGGAAGGTGGTGTTACGCAACGGGCTCCAGGCACCTGAAGGGGATGTACTCATGTCAGAAGCTGCCTTTGAGTGGGTATTCGATGATCAGGTAGATGCGGTCGATATCATTGCCCGCCTGGGCCTGGTTGGCGCGGTGGCTGACGTGGGAGAGCGACAGGCTCAGGTCCTTGGCAGCCCCCGACTGCACCACGTATTTCAGGTCGATGTCGCGTTCCCAGTGCTTGCCGCCGTCGCCGTACTGGTTCACATAGGCGCCGCCCGCCGGCGCATGGCTGCCGTCGATGCCGCGGCCGCTGACATAGCGGCCCATCAGGCTCAGGCCAGGTACGCCGAGGGTGGCGAAGTTCAGGTCATAGCGCAGTTGCCACGAGTGCTCGCCAGGGCCGTTGAAGTCGGCGTACTTGATCGCGTTGGCCAGGTAGATGGCGTCGCCGCCGACGAAGTCGAACGGGGTGTCGCCCTCGACCTTCTGGTAGGCCAGGCTCAGCGCCTGGGCGCCGAAGCTGTACCTGGCCAGCAGGCTGTAGGCGAGGGTGTCGATCGCCCCGGCGCTGGCGTTGCCGGTGTCGCGGGTTTTGTACAGGTTGCCGTCCAGGCGCCAGTTGCCCTCGGCCACGTTCAGGTTGAGGTAAGCCTGGCGCCAGGTGTTTTCCAGCTGCCCGGCATACAGTGCGGCGCCGAACGGCCCGTTGGGTGCGAAGGTGGCACCGGCCAGGCTGATGGCCCGGTTATGGGTGGTCGCGCCGTAGCCGCTGAAGTCGTCGTGGGTGGAGCTGTTGTCCTGGTTGTTGAAGGCAGTGAAACGCCCGGCCTGCAGGCGCCAGTCGGGCTGGTCGGTGTTTTCCACCCACCAGCCGGTGGCGTATTCCGGGTGCAGGCGTTTGTCACCGGTGTCGAACACCGGGGTTTCCACCATCATCTCGCCATAGCGCAGTTGGGTGTTGCCTAACTGCATTTTGAGCGCGGCACCGGCGCTGGAGTACTCGGACTCGGCGCGGCCATCGCTGTCGCGTGGCAGCAGGCCGGTGCCGCTATGGCCGCGGCCGCCGTCGAGCTTGAGGCCAAGAAAGCCATGGGCATCGATGCCGACGCCGACAGTGCCTTCGGTGAAGCCGGAACGGACCTCGCCGATGAAGCCTTGGGCCCATTCCTGGCGGTAGTTCTGGCCGCTGCCGGAGGGCGAGCGGAAGTCACTGTGCAGGAAATAGTTGCGGCTGAGCAGCGACCAGCCGGGCGCCTCGGCGTGGCTCAGCGCCGGCCAGAGGGCGAGGGTGGCGAGCAGGGCGCGGCCTGGTCCGTGAGTGGCGCGGATCATGAGGGGCTCCGGGGGATGATCCGGGAGTGTGGAAGAAGCGTAGACCCAAGGTCTTGTAAGGGTGTGCTGGGTGGGGATTTGCATTACCTGTACCGGCCCTTTCGCGGCTAAAGCCGCTCCTACAGGGCCACCACCGGCCCCGAGCCTTGTGCAATACCTGTGGGCGCGGGCAGGCCCGCGAAGAGGCCGGCTCAGCCAGCCAGGCACTCAAGCCATGTCGCTGATGGCGAACTCCTCAGCCAGATGATCGATCAGCGCTCGCACCGAAGGCAGCAACCCACGTCGCGATGGGAAGATCGCATGCACGATGCCGCAACGCGGGTGCCAGTCCGGAATCAGCTCAACCAGGCGTCCTGCCGCCAGGTCCTCACGCACCGCCACCCGCGGCAAGTGTGCAATCCCCACTCCGGCTACCACGAAGTGGCGCAAGGCAAACAGGTCATCAGTCACCATGCGTGGTGTATGCGGGATGACGATGCTGCGGCTGTTGTCCTCACCCTGGAACAGTTCCCACTGGTACTCGCGCTGGGCACTGCCCCAATGCACGCTGGGTAGCGTGCCCAGCAGCTGCGGATCAAAGCCTTTGGGCAGTTGCGCCAGGTATTGAGGTTGACCGACCAGGCACTGGGTGCTGTTGCTCAGCACCTTCATCACCATGTCAGTGTTCTCCAGCGGCGGAAAGCGCACCCGCAGGGCGATGTCGAAGCCCTCATGCAGCAGGTCGACACGGCGGTTGGTACTTTCGATGAACAGCTCCACCTGCGGGTACTTGAGCATGTAGCGGGTCAGCATCGGCCCGACCCAGGAGTTGAGCAGGGTGGTCGGGCAGCTGATGCGGACCAAGCCGCGCGGTTCGCTGCGGTTGCGCTCGATGATCTCCGCCGCGCCCTCGGCCTCCACGCGCATGGCCAGGCAACGGTTGTAGTAGGCCTGGCCGATCTCGGTCAGCGAGCAGTGCCGGCTGGTGCGGTGCAGCAGCCGCACGCCCAGGCGGTCTTCAAGGTCGGCGATGCGCCGGCTGAGTTTTGACTTGGGCATGTCCAGCGCCCGCCCGGCCGGGGCGAAGCCGCCATGTTCGACGACCTGGGTGAAGTAGTAGAGGGAGTTGAGGTCTTCCAATGATCGGTCTCCGGGTATTTGGTTGCCTGTGCCGGCCTCTTCGCTTGTAGGAGCGGCTTTAGCCGCGAAGAGGCCGGCACAGCCCCTACAAATCCATCGTTCATAAATCAGAACGCTAAAGCCAGATTCTGCTAACTACCGCCGCAAAGGTGATGATTTTAATCTGTGCCCATCAACGCGAAATACCCCGGATTGCTGAAAAATTCATAACCCTTAGGAGCACAGACCATGAGCAAATTCACCTACAACCGCCTGAACAAAGACGACGCTGCCGTACTGCTGGTTGACCACCAGGCTGGCCTGCTGTCGCTGGTGCGCGATATCGAGCCGGACAAGTTCAAGAACAACGTGCTGGCGCTGGCTGACCTGGCCAAGTTCTTCAACCTGCCGACCATCCTCACCACCAGCTTCGAGCAAGGCCCCAACGGCCCGCTGGTGCCGGAACTGAAAGCCCTGTTCCCAGATGCCCCGTACATTGCCCGCCCTGGCCAGATCAACGCCTGGGACAACGCGGACTTCGTCAAGGCGGTGAAGGCGACCGGCAAGAAGCAGCTGATCATTGCAGGTGTTGTGACCGAGGTTTGCGTGGCGTTCCCGGCGCTGTCGGCCTTGGAGGAAGAATTTGAGGTGTTCGTGGTGACCGATGCTTCCGGCACCTTCAATGAAATGACCCGTGATGCCGCGCATGACCGCATGAGCCAGGCGGGTGCCCAACTGATGACCTGGTTCGGCGTGGCCTGCGAGCTGCACCGCGACTGGCGCAACGATGTCGAAGGGCTGGCTGCACTTTGCTCCAACCACATTCCGGATTATCGCAACCTGATGACTAGCTATAACGCGCTGACTGCGGGTAAGTAATCAACCATCAGCAACGCGCACAAAGGCCGGCTCTCTCTGTAGGGAGCCGGCCTTTTTTGTTTGCTGTACCGGCCTCTTCGCGGGCAAGCCCGCTCCCACAGGGTGGACTGCCCCCCAAAAGTTGGACAGTTTTAAGCTGCAGCCTGAGCCCTGTACTCCACAGGGCTCAGGCCATTGAGCCTCAGCTTGATGCGATCATGGTTGTAGTAGTGAATGTACTCATCCAGACCCGCTCTCAGCTCATCAATGCTCTCGAAACGCTTCAGGTAGAAAAACTCAGACTTGAGCGTGCCGAAGAAGCTTTCCATGGCCGCGTTGTCCAGGCAATTGCCTTTTCGAGACATGCTCTGCTTTACCCCACATTCGCTTAGCTTACGGCGGTATTGCGCCTGCTGGTAATGCCATCCCTGATCCGAATGCAGCACGAGCTTCGGTTTCTCTCCCAGGCAATCGAGCGCTTTGCCAAGCATGTTCCCAACCAGGCTATAGCACGGGCGGCTGGCCATTTCGTAGGCCACGATTTCGCCGTTGTACAAATCCATCACGGGCGACAGATAGAGCTTCTGTTGAGCTACTTTGAACTCGGTTACGTCAGTCACCCACTTTTGGTTTGGGCGTTGAGCGATAAAATTTCGCTCCAGTACATTCGCTGCCACTTTACCGACGGTACCTCGATAGGAGCGATATTTCTTGGGGCGCACTACTGATTTCAATCCCTGCTCAGCCATCAGCCGTTCAATGACCTTCTTGTTCACCCGCTTTTCCTTCCTGATTACGAGTGCGATACGGCGATAACCATAAAGCCCTTTCTGCTCGTGGTAGACGCGATGCACCAATGCCTTGAGCTCAGCATGCCGATCTGGCTTCTGCTGAGCTTTGAGCTGGTAGTAGAAGGTGCTGCGCGCCAGCTCGACCAGTTGAAGGAGGTCAGGCAAAGGAAACCTGCGCTTGAGTTTGGAAACGATCAGGACTTTTTCCCGCGTGTTCGTTCCTTTTCCTCGCGCAGAGCCTTGAGCTCCTTTAGGACAGCATTCTCCATGCGCAGGTACTCAAGTTCAGCCATCAGCTGATCTCGAGACTTCTGATCATCATTGGTATCGGTGGGTTTGGCAGGCTTGATCTTCTTCGACACGTCGATTGGCTTTCTTGGCTTGATGGCAGTAGAGGGTGCAGGACTGCCACTGTAGTACTGCCGCTGCCAAATGCCTATCTGAGAAGACTGCCCAAGACCAAAGTGGGCAGCGGTCTGGCGCAGCGAAAGCCGATGCTCGTGCATATAGCTAAGCACCTGCTGTTTGAAATCACTGGTATAGCGCCGCCCATGCGAGCCTGGACCAATGCCATTATTGGCCTGATAACTGGCCACCCAGCGTCGAAGCAGGCTGAAATCGATACCTAAGTGTTGAGCCACCTTTCGGAAACCGTTGCTGCCATCCAGGTAGGCTGTGATCGCTGTGAGCTTGAATTGCTCGGTGTACTTACCCATAGATCCCCCAAGGGTTGGATTGGTGTCCAACTTCTTGGGGGCAGTCCAGGGATCGCGCAAGATTCAACGCCAGTGCAGTACCTGTGGGAGCGGGCGTGCCCGCGAAAGGGCCGGTGCAGGCGACTCAGTTCATGGGCTGTGACTCAATCCCATCCAGCAATGCCTCAACCAACCCTTCTGCCATTTCGAGTGCGTTCAGGTTGCTCCAGAACAGGCTCTTGCCTGTGTCATCCAGATGTTCCAAGGCTTTGTAGCCACAGTCGTAGGCACCGCGCAGGTATTGGGCGACATGCACCAGGGCATCGTGGGCGGAAACGCCTGGGTTTACGGTGAACAATGGGGGATGGCCGGCATCGCAGCGGCTGAAAGAGCGTTGTGTGGTGTTGGGGAAGGGTGGATCGGGGACGATTCTTTTCATGGCAATTCCTTCTCCAGGATTGAACTGCAACCACCCGTTTCCACGCAGAAGGCGGCAGTTGTGCGCGGGGTGGAAAACCGGGGAGAAGGCAAGCCGGTAGGCCAAATGGCCTCACGCGCACAACTGCCATAACGGCAGCCCTTCATCACATCCGGGTTTCCACACCCGATCGCTGAACCGACAGCGACCCGGTTAGCCTAGAGAGCAGGCCTTCCCTGGACAATCAGACGGGCGTCGACACGGTGTGTAGGATAATTCCTTGGGATTGGCGTGAACGTAGGAAATGGTTCGCGGGGAAGTAGGACCCAGCTGAGAATTAGACGATTTTGTGATGGCTTTTGTGTGTTCGCGTAATGGCGGCGAGGTGATCGTCAGGACATTGCAGGATGGCTTCCAGGTGCCTGGCGATAGTTTTTGGGCGCCCATGAGATCGAGCGCCGCCCGCGCGGCGCTTCGCGGGTAAACCCGCTCCTACGTTTGTTTCTGGCCAGTCCCTCCTGTGCCAGGCGCGCGCGACCGCCTTGTTTGTACGACGCGATATCGAGGCGTGCGCCAGGGGGCTCGCGTGCGCATCCCACAGGAATAACTGGCCCGAAACAAATGTAGGAGCGGTTTTACCCGCGAAGCGACGCGCGGGCGGCGCTCGATCTCACACGCACTACAACCCTCAAGGCATGTGCCAAAAGGCCTCAATCCGCATCCGAATCAAACAACCTTTCCAACTCCACCCGCGCCTCCTTGGCCGTCTGCATCACCTTGGCCCGGTCATCACGCACTTGCCCCTGGGCCTCCAGCACCTCTTCGTCATGCTGGGTGAACCGCGCAATACGGTCTGCCGCCTGTTCATCGCTCAGGCCCAACCCCACCAGTGCCCGACGGGTCATTTCCAGGCTGGAATAAAACGTCTCGCGAATCGGCTCGGCGCCCACATCCGCCAGTTTGTGCACATGCTGGCGGTTACGCGCCCGGGCCAGCACCTTCAGGTGAGGGTAAAGACGCTTCACCCGTGCGGCGGTATGAATGGCGGCTTCAGGGTCATCAATGGTGATGATGAAGTACTCCGCTTCACCCACCTTGGCGGCGTGCAACACCTCCGGGCGCAGCGGGTCGCCGTAGAACACCGGCACCTGTTCGAACATACGGGTCATCTCGATGGTGTCCACCGAGGTTTCCAGGGCAACGAACGGGATCTTCTGTGCCCGCAGGATGCGCGCGACGATCTGGCCCATGCGGCCCATGCCGACGATCACCACCCGCGGCGTATCCGTCTGGATCTGCTTATATTGCTCGGGCACTTCACGCGCCGGTTGCGGGCGTTTGAGGGCGCGGGCGCAACCCAGCATCAGCAGCGGGGTGATGGCCATCGACAGGGTAATGGTCATCAGCAGCAGGTCGTAGGTCTGGGTGTCGAACAGGCCCTGGTCCTTGCCCAGCTTGAACACCACGAAGGCGAACTCGCCACCGGCCGCCAGCACCATGCCCAGGCGCAGGGCGCTGGCGCTGTTCAGGCCGCCGACCCAGCGGCCGACGCCTATCAGCAACAACAGCTTCACGGCCACCAGCAACAGGGTCAGGCCCAGCACCACCAGTGGCATTTCCAGTAGCAGGCGCAGGTTGGCGCCCATGCCCACGCTGATGAAGAACAGCCCCAGCAGCAGGCCCTTGAAGGGTTCGATCTGCGATTCCAGCTCGTGACGGTATTCCGAGTCGGCCAGCAGCAGGCCGGCGAGGAAAGCGCCAAGGGCCATGGAGATACCCGCTTCTTCCATCAGCCAGGCGGTGCCGATCACCACCAGCAGTGCGGTGGCAGTAGACACTTCCGGCAGGCCGGTGCGGGCCACGGTGCGGAACACCGGGCGCAACAGGTAGCGACCGCCGATGATCACCACGGCGATGCTGGCGAATACCTTCAGGCCGTGTTGCAGGCTGTCGCCTTGGCTGGTGTCCGGGCCACTGGCGGCCAGCAGCGGTACCAAGGCGATCAGCGGGATCGCGGCGATGTCCTGGAACAACAGGATGGCGAACGCCAGACGGCCGTGCGGTGCATTGAGCTGCTTGCTCTCGGCCAGGCTCTGCAGGCCAAGGGCGGTGGACGAAAGCGCCAGGCCCAGGCCGAGCACGATGGCTGCTGGCAGCGTCTGGCTGAAGCCGAACAGGGCGATGGCGCCGATGACTGCACCGGTCAGCACCACCTGGGCAGTGCCGACACCAAACACCGACTTGCGCATCAGCCACAAGCGTTTGGGCGACAGTTCCAGGCCGATGATGAACAGCAGCAAGACCACGCCCAGTTCGGAAATGTGCGCCACGCTTTCTGTGTCGCGGATCAGGCCAAGTGCTTGCGGGCCGATGACCACACCGGCGAGCAGGTAGCCGAGCACGGCACCCAGTTGCAGGCGCTTGGCCAGGGGGACGGCGAGGACGGCGGCAAGCAGGAAGATCACCGCGGTTTGTAGAAGGCTGCCTTCGTGTGGCATTGGCTCGTACTCCATGAGCTGCCGGGGCAGCGTTCGAACAGTTTGACGGACAATTCTGAGGGGTGGGGTGGGGTCAGACAATCATCTGACGGGAAGAAACATTGTCTTGTTCAGGGTGACAATCGGTGCCGGCGCCTACCCAGGCTTCAAGGCCTGTGCTGTCTCTGTGGGAGCGGGCGCGCCCGCGAGGAAGGCAGCGCTAATCCGACTGTTCACCGCCACCAAACTGTGCCCGATACTGCGCCGGCGTCATGCCAATTCGCTCAAAGAATACCTTGCGCATGTGTCGGTCACTGCCAAACCCGCACTGCGCCGCCACCACCTTCATCGGCAGGTCACCGCATTCGAGCAGCTTGCGTGCGCGATCGATGCGCGCATTCTGCAGGTACTGCAGCGGCGTAATGCCCACCTCACGTTGAAACGTCCGGGCAAAGTTGCGCCCGCTCATGGCCACCAGTTCGGCCATTTTCTGCACGGTGAACGCCTGCTCGATGTGGTCGACGATATAGGCCTGTACCCGGGCAATCGGCGAGTCATCGCGTGGTACCGCAGCCAGCAACGGCCCGTAGGGTGTCTGCCCGCCCTGACGGTGGCGGGCAACCAGAAGTACCTTGGCCACTTCCAGGGCCAGCGCCTTGCCATGGTCCTCGGCCACCACCGCCAATGCCAGGTCGATCCCCGCAGTGATACCGCCCGAGGTGATCAGGCAGCGGTCCATCACGTAGATCTGCTCGGTCTCCACCTTGGCCTCGGGGAACGCCTGTGCCAGGCGCTCCACGTAGTTCCAGTGGGTGGTACAGCGATAGCCATTCAGTAACCCGGCCCGCCCCAGCAGGAACACCCCGGTGCAGATGGCGCCGAAGCGCTTCGCCTGGCGTGCGGCCTTGGGCAGCCAGCGCTCGATCCCTGGCAGGGCGGTGTCATAGGCCCCTGGGCCGCCCGGCACCAGCAACAGGTCGACGGCCTCCGGCAAGTCTTCCAGGCGCTGGTCTGCCACCACCTTCAGGCCGCATGAGCCGCGCACCACTGCTTGCCCCTCGGCCAAGGTCAGCAGCCGATATTGCCGTGCTGCAGGCAAGAACCGGTTGGCGATGGCGAATGCATCCATGGGGCCGGTGACATCCAGCAGTAGCACATCGTTGAACAGCACCATGGCCACGGTGCGGTGGGCGGGTTTTTCCTGCATGCCTCTGTCGCCTTGAATGCCGGCCGCAGGTAGCGGCCAGAAGCTGAATACGAAACGCATCTTAAGATATCGGCAAAACGCCCAGGGCCAGCAGCGCACAATTAACAACAATTCAGGTTTGGCTCAGGACTTCGTCATGTGCCGGGGGCGAGACTTTCTGCATTGAACAGGAGAGTCGCCATGTACCCTGGGACGCCCGAAGCGCCGCTGCAACCCCCCGGCGCACTCACGCCCGCGCGGCTGCGCCGGGCCAAGGAGCTAATGTTGCACAGCCCGTTGTCGATCATTGAGATCGCTGCGGTATGCAACCTCACACGCAGCCACTTTTCCCGCGCCTTCAAAGTCAACACCGGCCTTTCGCCGCAGGCCTGGCGCCTGCTGGCGCGCATGGAAAAGGCCAAGCGCTTGCTCGCCACCGAGGCGCCTATCACCCATGTGAGCCTGGAATGCGGTTTTTGCGACCAGGCCCATTTCACCCGCGCTTTCAGCCGCCTGGTCGGCCAGCCACCCAAGGCCTGGCGGCAGGCGCAGGTACTTTCTTAAGCCGAAGCTATCCACCGGTATAACCCCCTGCGGACAGTGCCGGCCCGTTATCCCAACCCAAGGAGTCACCCCATGAGCCAACCCGATTACAAGCGCCTGAACAAAGACGACGCCGTGGTGCTGCTGGTCGACCACCAGACCGGTCTGATCTCGCTGGTGCAGGATTTTTCGCCCAACGAATTCAAGAACAACGTGCTGGCCTTGGGCGACCTGGCCAAGTTCTTTGGCCTGCCGACCATCCTCACCACCAGCTTCGAGCAAGGCCCGAATGGCCCGCTGGTGCCCGAGCTGAAAGAAATGTTCCCGGATGCGCCGTACATTGCCCGTCCGGGCCAGATCAACGCCTGGGACAACGAAGACTTCGTCAAGGCAATCAAGGCCACGGGCCGCAAGCAACTGATCATCGCCGGTGTGGTGACCGATGTGTGCGTGGCATTCCCGACCCTGTCGGCGCTGGCGGAAGGCTTTGAAGTGTTCGTGGTGACCGATGCCTCGGGCACCTTCAACGAAACCGTGCAGCAAGCGGCTTGGGTGCGCATGACCCAGGCGGGTGCGCAGATGATGAACTGGTTCTCGGTGGCCTGCGAACTGCACCGCGACTGGCGCAACGACATCGAAGGGCTGGGCAACCTGCTGTCGCAGCGTATTCCCAACTACCGCAACCTGATGAACAGCTACGCGGCGCTGGCCTCGCGTTGATGTAATCCTGAATCGGCCTCTTCGCGGGTAAACCCGCGAAGAGGCCGGCACAGGCTATGCGTGACTCACAGGCAGACTGAAACGAATCCGGCATCCACCCAACTGCGACACCAGCGCCTGCAACTGCCCGCCGTGGGCCTGGGCCACCGAACTGCAGATCGCCAAGCCCATCCCCATGCCACCGGTCTTGGTGGAGTGAAAGGCATCGAATACACGCTCCCGCTCGTCCGCCGCGATACCCGGCCCGTTGTCGTCCACGCAGACCTCCACCCCATCCTCGACCACCGCCGACGCAATCTTCAGCACCCCGTCACTGCGATACCCCGACAACGCTTCCAGGGCATTGGTAATCAGGTTGAACACCAACTGCTGCAACTGCACCGGGTCGGCTGTCACGCACACCCCGGCCTTCAGCTGCGTCTGCACATCCACCTTGCCCTTGGCGGCGTCGGCCGAGGTCAGGCGCACCACCTCGCGGATCAATTCGTCCAGCTTCACCGCCTTGAGTTGCATCGGTGACTGCTTGGCCAGGGACCGCAGCGCCCGCACGATGTTGCCGGCCCGTTCGCTGTCGTTGCGGATGTCTTCCAGGCCGGCAATTGCTTCTTCCAGGTCGGGGTTGGGGCGTTTCAACCAGCGCAGGCTGGCCGCGGCATTGGAGGCGATGCCCAGTAGCGGTTGGCTGATCTCGTGGGCGATGGACGCTGACAGCTCATTCATCGCCTGCAAGTGCGCACTGCGCGCCAGTTCCGCACGCGAGCGGCGCAACTCAGCCTCCATCTGTGCGCGGATCTGGTTTTCCTCGGCCAGGCGTGTGTAGAACTTGGCCGTTTGTAGCGACACCGCTGCCTGTGAGGCGAGGATTTCCAGCATGGCCAGGCGCTGACCGCCGAACAGGTTGGGCACAAGGCGGTTTTCCAGGTACACCAGGCCGATCAGCACGCCTTGGATCACCAGCGGCAGGCACAGCACCGAGCGGGCGTTGCGCGCCTGCAGCTGTTGGCGGAAGGCCTCCGGGCACTCACTGAGGGCATCGTTGAGCACCAGCGGTTTGCGGGTGCGCATGGTGGTGTTGATGACTGACAGCGGTGCCTGGGTCATGAACTTCTGGCAGTTGTCCATGCTCACGTGCAGCCCGGCATCGTCGATGTAGGCCAGGGCGGCCATCTGGAATTCGGCGCCGCTTACAATCAGCAGCGCGCCATGGTCGGCGCCGGAGTGCTGGGTCAGGTGGCCCATCAGGGTTTCGATCAGGCCTTCGAGCAGCACTTCCTCGGACAGCGCCCGCGCGGCTTCGATGCCGGCTTCGAGGTCCAGCCTGGCCTGGTGGGTGGCACGGTAGGTCTCCTGAATCGGCTGGGTGCGCAGAAACGGATGCAACGTCTCAAGCTGGTGCACCTTGCCGGTCGCGCCCCAGATATGGAAGCAGTCGCGTGCGATACGCAGGTGCAGGTTGGCGCCGGAGATCAGGCCGCTGGGGATGCACACCTCGGCCAGCTGTTCGTGGGCCAGTGCCTGCTCGTGGATGAAACCGGCAGCGGTGGCGGCGATTTGCGCCTGGTCAAAGCAGCGGATCGCGGCCAGGCCGTCGCCTTCGAGCTTGGCGATGACGCCCTCGATCAGCAACTGCTTGCTGCGGAAGGTGGCCGGGTTGAAGCCGGCCCAGCGGCTGAAGCGCTCGCGCATGGCCTGCAACTGGCGCAGCTTGTCGGCAAGACTGCCCGGGGCCTCGGGGCTGCCCAGGGCCAGGGCGCGGAACAGATGATAGTCAGCCAGGTTGATGTGCGCCGGTGCCGCCCAGCTGTTGTCACCGGCCAATGCCAGGTCGCGCATGGCCTTCGGGATATTGCCCATGTAGAAGGCGCACATGGCGGCGAACAGGTGCTGGAAGAACCGCGTGGTGGGCGATCTCGAGGCAGTGGCCGGGGCCGGGCAGGGCATGCCGCTCAGGTTGGCGACGAACGCTTGCTGGGCCAGCAGGATCTGCTCGATATCGCCGTAGCCGTGGCGACGCACAGTGGCCAGGCCTTGCGCCACTTCCTCGACCACGTCCGGCAGGTAGCGGCCCATGAACAGCGAATCTGAAACCAGGTGGTTGCAGGCATAGCAGCTCATCGCCAGGTCACCGCTCAGGCGCGCCGAGTCGACCGCGTCCAGCGCGGTACGTCGGGCGAATTCCATGGGCGAGGTCCAGGCGCTGACCTGGTCCAGGGCCAGCAACGGTGCAACGCAAGGCGCGTGGGCTTGGCGGGTAATTGGGGCAAGGGGCCGAGAATCAGTTGCAGGTCCGGGGCCAGCTTGCCAAGCAGACGGCCATGACTTTTGATGCGGCGCTGGATTTCGCGACGCAGGGTGACGAGGTCCTGACTGTTCTTGGCCAGCAACTGGGTAGTCAGGGCACCGAGTACTTCGATCCAGGGCGTGTAGGGCACTGCTTGGGCGTGGCTGTTGCACGTGCCGACGGCCCAGTAACCTTCGGCGTTGGCCTTGAGAGCTGCTTTGACCAGGCTCGACTTGCCCATGCCAGCAGCGCCGTAGATGACCAGGGCTTGTGGTTTGCTGTCGCGATGCAAGGCCTTGAGCAGCAGGGCGATAGCCTTTTGCTCGGCGCTGCGGCCATACAGGCGTGCGTGGTCGGGCGCTACCGGGTCGGCGCAGCCTGGGGTGAAGGGTGCCATGGTTTTGTGGGCGGCCCACTGCCGCTGGCAGTGAGCCAAGTCCACTGCAAAGGCGCGCGCGCTCTGGTAGCGGGCGTCCGGCTCTTTGGCCAAGGCCTTTGCCAGGACCAGGCTGAGGGGGGGCGGCACCTTGCTGTCCACTTCGCTGGCCGCCCGCGGCTGCACACCAGCATGCAGCTGTCGCCAGTGCTGGGTGTCGCGCCCGGCCAGCGGCAGTTCGCCTACCAGTAACTGGTAGAGGATTGCCCCCAGGGCATAGATATCACTGCGTCGGTCGCTGCTGCTTCCGTGCGGGCAAACCTGCTCCGGCGCCAGGTAGGCCCAGTTGCCGAGCGGGGTGCCCTGTTCGCTGATCCGTTCTGCTGGGTCGGCGCGAAAGAAGCCCAGGCGCACCCGCTGGTGGGCGCGCAGGTACACATGTTCGGGCTGCAATGTACCGTGCAGCGCATTGCGTTCGTGCGCTTGCGCCAACGCATGGGCAGCGTTCACCGCGATGTCGAGAAACGGCTCCAGCGCCGCAGGGCCTTCAGCGATCAGGTCGGCGACTGAGAGGCCGGCCGGGTACACCAGCAAGGGGCCTTCGGCCGAGCGCACGAACGCCGAGGGGATCACCGCCCACTGCGGGTCCAGTTGCAGGCGGTAGTCACGCTCCAGGCGCTGACAGGCGGAAGGTGCCTCGAGCGGCGCGCGCACGGCGATCCAGGCTTGGTGTGAAGCGGGGTCGCGCAGGCGGAAATAGCTGAGCTCACCTTCCTGGCCCAGCGCGCTGATCTCGCACCGGTTCAGCCAGCCCTCGTCGATTGACTGGTCGTAATCGATGGGCCTGTGGGCAAGGCGTTCATCGAGCATAAAGCACCCCCGCTAGCGACATCCTGAGGCGCGAGTATACGCAGCGGGCCCAGCGTGGATGCGGGTTACAGCCTGCTTGGCAGGAACGGGCACGCTGTTGTCCGTTATCGTCCCCTGAGGGCTGGCGGGCTTTTGTATAGTCCTTTGGCCAACCTATCCCTCGGGATAATTGTCTGAACGCGTACGCTGGCCTAGGCTGCCCCGGACAGCGAAAACGCCTGTGCCCGCGCGAGGAAGCCATGATCCGAATAGGCAATGCCCAGGTGTCGCTGGAACGGCGCGAAGTCTTTGTCGACGGCAAGCCGATCCTGTTGGGTGGGCGTGCTTTCGACGTGCTGGCCACGCTGATCAGGGCCAAGGGCCGCGTGGTCGGCAAGGACGAGTTGTTCAGCCAGGTGTGGTCCGGCACGGTGGTCGAGGACAATAACTTGCAGGTGCAGGTGTCCTTGCTGCGCAAGGCCTTTGGCGACCGTAGCCTGATCCAGACCGTGCCGCGCCGGGGCTATCGCCTGGCCGCGCAGATCAGCCTCGAGGTGCCTGGTCAGGCACTGGGCAGGTCATTGCTGCGCAGCCTGGCCGAGACTGTCGAGCCGCTCGATGAGCGCGTGAATGTGCCGGTGCTGGTGGTGGATGACGACCCGTCGGTGCGCACCGCGTTGGGCCGGCTGTTGCGCTCGCAGGACATCCCGCACCACTTGTTTGCCAGTGCCGAGGCGCTGTTCGAGGCCCGCCTGGAAACCCCCTGTGCCTGCCTGCTGCTGGACATGCACTTGCCGGGTACAAGCGGCCTGGAGGTACAGGATGCGCTGTGCCGGCTGGCGCTGCCCTGGCCGATCGTGTTCATGACCGGCTTCGGCACCATCCCGATGACCGTCCAGGCCATGCGCGCCGGGGCGGTGGAGTTTCTGACCAAACCGTTCGATGAAGACCAGTTGCTGACCCTGTTGCAGGCAGTGCGCGCCCGTGCCGTGGCCGAAGGCCGCAAGTGGCTGCAGGCGCGTCAGGTCGAGGAAAAGTACCAGCGCCTGACTCAGCGTGAGCGCCAGGTCTTCTCGCTGGTGGTAGGCGGCTTGTCGCACAAGCAGATCGCCAGGCAGATCGGCACCAGCGAGGTGACGACCAAGGTGCATAAGAAGAACATCATGAACAAAATGCAGTCCCGCTCGCTGCTGGAGCTTGCGGCCATGCACAACCTCCTCGGAGCGCGGTCTGCGAGCCTGGGCGGCGCATGAGCAGAGGGGTGTGCATCGTCGACGACGATGCCTCGGTGCGCAAAAGCCTGGCCAACCTGCTGCGCTCGGCGGGGTTCGAGACCTTGTCGTTTTCCGCCGGGCACGCCTTCCTGGCCTCGCCACTGGCGGGCGAGGCGGGTTGTGTGTTGCTGGACCTGAAGATGCCGGGAATGAGCGGGCTGGAGGTACAGCGTGAGTTGGCACAGCGGGGGAGGCGCTTGCCGGTGATCTGCATGTCGGCACATTGGGATGATGGCTCGGTACGGGCAGCGATGGGCCTTGGGGCACTGGCCTGCCTGGGCAAGCCGTTTTCTGAAGAGGTGCTGCTGAAGGTGGTTGAAGAGGCTTTGGCTGGCGGTCAGTGAGGTACGGCTGTGCCGGCCTCTTCGCGGGTAAACCCGCGCCTGCAGGGGGCATCACAGCCCTGGCAATCTAACTGCTCCCCGGCCGGTACTGCAGGGCCTCGGCCAGGTGCGTCCGGCCAATCTTCTCGCATCCCTCCAGGTCCGCCAACGTCCGCGCCACCTTCAACAACCGGTGCGCCGCGCGTAGCGACAAGGTCAGCCGCTCGCAGGCCCCTTCCAGCCAGACTTGGTCCGCCGCTACCAACCCACAGTGATGCCTTAAACCTTCAAGGTCGAGAAATGCATTCGCACACCCTTGTCGCCTGTGCTGCAGCTCCCGCGCTTCAGCCACCCTGACGGCGACATCGGCACTGGTTTCACCGCAAGGCTGGTTGTTCAATGTAGTGCTCTCGCGAGCCACGGTCAGGTGCAGGTCGATGCGGTCCAGCAGTGGCCCGGACAGCTTGTTGCGATAGCGCGCGATCTGCTCGGTGCTGCAGCGGCAGCGGCCAGTGGGGTCGCCCAGGTAGCCGCAAGGGCAGGGGTTCATCGCCGCCACCAGCTGGAAGCGCGCGGGGAAACGCACTTTGTCGCGGGCACGGGCAATCACGATTTCACCTGACTCGAATGGTAGGGGGGTATCCCACACAATTATTAGCAATGGATTTTTGCTCCCGATTGGATTGAGAATGGCGTTTTGCCAACAGGAGGTTGTATGGGATTTCTATCAAAGGCTGGGAGCATTGCGTTCGGGGTTGCCATTTTTCTAGGACTGCTGGCATTACCGTTCTTATTTTTTGCAGGTATTACCAGAGCTTACGAACAAATAATTCCGCCGTTAATATCAATAGGATGGATATGCATAGGGTTGATTTTGTTTGTGCTGTTGCCGCTTTCAATATTCAAAAGGCTTAGGGTTTTTACTGGCACAACTATATACATATTCTCATATGTTTTCGGTCTCCTGAGTTTTCTCATCAGCCTTTTGACTACGTGGTTCCTGTGGGGTGGTTTTTGGGCAATTCTTGGCATGGTATTACTTGGGGGAGCAGTAGTGCCATTTGCATTGTTAGCCAGTGCTTTCAAAGGGATGTGGACTTTGTTCTTTATAGTCATTGGTCTTCTGGTAATTACTTGGGTGGCTCGTATCGTTGGAATGTTAATCGCTGAAAGCGGTGTAAATAATAAGTATAGGTAAGCAAGGTCATTTTGAGAGCTTGAACTTGTTCAAGTTTGAAAAATGAGCAGATGATTGCGTTGATTAAGGTCTAACCCTATTTGACTAATAAGGTTCGACCTTAAATTTATTTTTGCTTTGCTATTGACAACGTTTTTCATTGAATTTAAGCCAAAAAACGACTGTCCAAGAAAATGAAAACCCAAAAAAATGACCTAAAAACCTATAAAAAACTCAATGCACTTTTTTAGTGCGTTAACAGAAATAGGTAAAAAACGGCGTCTTTTAATTTTCCGTATTAACATACGCATAAGATAGTAAATCACCTAAAAATGGCTATTCCATAAGTTTTGATTTTTGGAAATTCTCCTGCCCAAGATGCTTTTTGATTTTGATATGCGAACTTGGTTCGCAATACCCAGATGCTTTTGATTTTGACCTTCTTGGATAACTCTTAAATAAGTGTCGCAAGTTAAATTTATAAGGTTTTTTGAGCGTTTTTGAATTGGCTTTCTATTGAGGGTGAAGTCAATAAAACGTATATCTATATTTGACTTATAAAAATCGCATGATATATCTGTATGTATTAACTTAAAATACATATATGATTTTTATACCTCAAAGGATATCCACTGACAAAGCAAACATCGAATTCTTCTTCAAAGAATGTGAGCGTCAGTATTTCTTTGAGAATGCAATTGAAAGGAATATGGCTTTAAAAGAAAACTTTAATAACAAGAATAACAACTCATCAAAAAGGAAAGCCGGAAGTATTGCGAAAGAAATTCGCCATATTAAAGAGAAATTCAATTGGGTTTCACAATGCCCTGAATACACTTGCTGGAAAATACAAGAAAAGTATTCCATTTGCAAAAACAGCGAATTAAATGAAATTGTCAAAAATATCTCATTTGTGTTCGGCAATATACAAGACATTCTTATAGTTAAACAACGAAACCTTAATAATAATGATGGCGTTGCTGGTGATGTATTCGCATATGTAAACCCTGAATGGAACATTGGATATGGCATTAAAATAAAAGATATTAAAGGCTCAACGCTCAAAGATAAATTGATAAACATAGCTGATGAAAAGAAACTAAAAACGCAGATTAGAAGAATACAAAAACAAAGAAATGAACTCTACAAGTTGAAGTTGGGGGTGATTGGTGCTGGTCGTGACTTTGAAATATGTAGCGATGAAGTTGTTCGAGATAGAGAAGCGGACGAAGCCAAGCAACTTGATTACATCATGAAAAATTCTGTGGTTTATGAGAATAAAAAGAAAGTTCCTCTATCAAAGATAGCGAGCACTGAAAAACAAAGATTCGCTGAGATATTTATTCAAGTTACTTCTTTGGACTTATACGCCAAGCAACTTGATTACAAGCCTCTTTTCATCACGTTCACTGCACCCGCTAGATTTCACCCAAAGCCTTCAAATGGCGTGAGTTCTTGGGATGGTTCAACTCCAAAAGAAAGTAATGATTACTTGAAAGGCTTATGGAACGCTTTTAGAAAAGACATCCATAGGCATAAGATTGAAATGAATGGTTTCTGGGCGGTCGAGCCACACAAAGACCAGTGCTTTCATAAACACGCTTTAATGTATGTTAACAAGAAACATTTTGATGGATTGATTGTATTGATTAACAAGCATTTTAGGCACTCGGAGAATGCCGTTAGAATTGAAGAGATAGACACTAAGAAAAGTAAAGCAACGTCATATGTGATGAAATATCTAACCAAGTCATTCAATATGGATTTCGAATTGAAAGGTGGCGTGTTAAATATTGATAAACTGGAAATATCAAACCACAAAAAAGTTAGAGCGGTTCAAGCGTTGTGGTCTGTCCGTAGATATGCGATGTTCGGCGTTAAAAATACATTATCGCTGTGGAGAGAGTTGAAAAGGAAACCATTTTTAAAAGGTAAAAATGAAACAATAGACAAGGCTTTCGCGTTTGTTGAAATAAATGATTTCATAGGGTTCTCTATGTTTGTTAATGGAAAGCTCAAAATAAAGAGAGTATTTAGTGAAATACAAATCATGAAAAACGATTTGCTGGGTGATGTGTTTGGAAAAAGTCTAGTAGATAAATATATTTTAGATTTAACAAGTGATGAAGTTTTAAGCATAAAAGCAAACTGCAAGGTTGTGCCCGCTGAGTGGTTAGATATTGAAATCACATAAATAAATATATACTAATGTATTGATTTATGATTACAGCATGTTATGTTGTAACTAACAGACTGGGGGATGAGTTATGGAACTAATTAGGATGGCGAGTGGGAAAAAGAAAGTTTTAAGGGTTATTAAGCAATTGGGGCTTACTGAGATGTATAAAAACATTAGCAGCTTGCATAGTAGTAGCGAGTATCATTTGCTATTTGATACGGCGGATTGCGAGTTTAAAGTGCTGGTGAATCAAAGCAATGTGCCCTATCAATATCAAGATGAGTGTTTAAGAGAACAACAATAAAGCCAGCGAATGCTGGTTTTGCTTATTGCAAGTATATACATTATTGACTTGGTTAAAATATATGTTCTAATTGATATATAAACAGCCGAGAACAATATGAAGAGCAACAAGACAAACAGATACCTGCTTAAATCAGAGAAGGAAACAATGCAACGCTTTCAAGAGATAGCCAAAATGAATGATTTCCCTATGTCCCGATACATCAATGACTGCATTGAGCAATACTTGAAATCCTACGATAGTGATGGATTTAAAGATGAGGTATCAATCAAGGTGCCAATAAGGAAATTTGAAAGAATTAACAAATAAAAAGCCCTGTTGGGGCTATTTTTTCAACTGTGGTTTTAAGTCGAACGTTACCGCTCTTTTGTTTGCCATCTGTGCTTTAAAAGCTTGTTCAAGCTGTTTTGCTGCCGCTGGGTCTCTTTCACTAATTTCATCAAATATCTTATAAAAATCCTGTCTTAAATTATATTGGCGTTTAATTTCACCTTTTCTCTCATAGATAAAATTTTGTTTGTCCATGTATCTATGGCCCGCAATGTCGCTTTTACTGTTTCCAGTAAATAGTGTTTTTTCAAGCTTTTTCTGTATACCTTCAAATACTTCCACGAGTTCATCATTAGAATATGTTGAATAGTCACCTTCAACCTTATCGCTTTCAGGTTCTGGAAGCGACTCCGGTGCCATCGGCATGTAAAGCTCATCTATGGCAGAACCTACTGGTTTAAATGGTTCTATGGCTTCCGTAGGCGTGTGTGCGACAGGGGTAGCTATGGCTGGCCCGAACATATCGTGCAAGTCATCAATCAAGCCTTCATTGGCTGGCGTAACCTTTTCTTGTTCAACCTGCTTTGTTGGTTCTGCTGGCTTCGCTGGTGTGGTTTGAACAGGTGGAGCAATGACAGGCTCAACTGGCTTAGGTGGCTCTACGGCCATCCTTGGGGCTTCTGGTGCTGGTGCTGGTGCTGGTGCTGGTTCTGGTTCTGGTTCTGGTTCTGGCTTCTTGTTCATAGAAGCGTAGTGCTCTTGGATTTTGTTCAATTCTTCTAAATCTGCTGGTGTAGGTTTGTAACCTTCAAGCTTGAACCCTTTGGCTTCCAATCCCATTAACTGAAATTCAAGCCATATATTTTTCTTAAAGAAATCAGGGCCATTCACTGTGAATGATTGTGGTGGTTTGGCGTCGGCAACTAGCCTTTGAATGCCAGCCTTTGCTGACTGTCTTGATAAATCATGGAATGAAACTTTTGACGGGTCTTTGTAATACTCGAATGATTTCTTGCTGCTGGCTGAATTATAGAAATATTCAACTTTATCACTATGTTGAATAAACTTGAACTTGGTGGCAAGCACTGAGTTCGGTTTAATCTTTTTCATGTAGTCGGGTTCTGCTTCATTGGAAGCAATAAAACAATCTTCGTATTTCTTAACGTTGTGCTTATTTTTCAAAGTCTGCTCAAAGCCACTGTCATCACCTAGTTTCGCTTTAAGTGTTTTGTAAGATAGGCCAAGCTCGGATGCTTTGAATATCTGGTCTTTATGTTGAATGGAAAAGGAAGTTTTCCCATTATAGATAACGTTGTATCCGTTATCTGCGATTTTGTTTATGAAGTCACTCGGAGAGCTAGACTGTTGCAGTAAAATTTTTAAGTCAGTCTTCATTTCTTCTTTATTAGAAATAATCCCGCGTATTTCAAGCATGCGTTCATTTGATGATGGTTTTTTGTCGGCGTATTTTTTGTTTATTAAGTCTTTCTTTTGCTCCGCTGTTTTGTCTTTGTATTTTGAATTATTGTTCAAGGTGTCAATGTCTCTTGATATTCTATTCTTGGGAGCAATCAAGTTGTGTTTCTTTTCTAGATATTCGCACTTTCTTTCTATATTGCGATAGTCGTTGCTGACGTTGTAGCATTTACCATCAAAGTCTTTTATTGCCCATACAATATGAACATGAACCTCATCTGTATCAATGTGAACGCCTAACGAATACTTTCTGTTTGAAAGTTTGTGCGTGGCTTCATAAAGTTCTTTTGCAATATCTCGGGCTTGCTCTGGTGTAACATTGTCATTCGTATGAAAGCTAACAACATCGTGCTGGGTTCTAACTGATTGCTTTCTACCTTTCTTGCTGTCAGTAATATCGCTTTCAATTGATTGTGATATTGCTTTCGCAATATCTTTCTTTGAAGCATTCAAAGGCGTGTGCATGTTGGACTCGAATAATACGCACCCATCTTCTTTGTTGAAATACTTGGCCGTTTTATAAATGGCTGATTTTGATTTTTGAGTGCTGAGTTTTTTGCGTATCATGACTTACCTACGTTGGTTAATGTCTCCTTTTTTAATTTGTCCAACTTTTTAGTAAGTATGGTTATGTTCTGGTCGAGTTCAGTTAGCCTTTTTAGAATATCAAAAGGAGGTGCCTCATTAGCATTTAGACTTTTAGCTATTTGATTTAGGTTGTTTCCATATCCGCCCAGAAACCTTTCAATCTTATCAATATCTTGTCTAAGCTCAGGATTGGTGATTTCAATAATTGAATTGATGCCATTATTGATAATGTGGGAGATAAAGCCGGACTGGCTTTTGTGCATCATTTTTCTTTCGTGCTCAATCTTTTCGTAATCACTTTCGGATATTCTTACATTCATCTGTCTTGGTTTTTTATTATCACTCATACATTCCTCATGGTTGTTGATTTTAATTTTTCAAACGTAGTGCGAAAAATCGAGCGTAAATGTAAGCAAAGAACGAAGTGAATTTGCTATACATTTACATTGCTCGCATATAAAGAATTCAAACTACTAATATGAAGTTACCATATATTAAAATGTTTTCAAGTTTGTATAGTGTTCAAGAATGAGTAGGTGGCGTGCTAGCTGTGTGTAGCAGCGTATAGTAACGTATAGCAGACATAAAAAAGGCCACCTACTTAGGCAGCCTAATTTTATTATGATGGCGTCAATTAAAGTATTCGTTAAGATTGTTGATGCCAAACTCTTTAAGCGGATTATGTAGGCTGAACTGCTTAGCTATGCGGTCAATTTCAAAACCGTTCTGGAAAATCTTAGCAAACAAAGTTCTTGTGGCTTTGTCGAAGTTGAATTTGAAAGTGATGTCGTTAGCAACAAAGAATTGATTTATCTTTAAGCGGCCATCTTCTGTTTTATACAAACCAATTATGTCGTTTTCCGAGTAAATGTTTATAGTGGTTTTCTTGATGTTTATTTGTGTTTGTAGTTCTGCAAGGTTTTGTTCAATATCGTTGATGTTTGCTTCTGTTTTGCTGACTACCTCTAAGAATTCTTTTGGGATGACTCCGCTGGTGAAACCGGCAAAAGATTTCATTAGGTTGTCTCTATAACTTTTTTGTTCAAGCAAAAGTTTGTTCAGTTCCACAATTTTCTTGTTGTCTTTGGTTTGGCTCTCTCTGTTTGACAGGAGCTTGATTAATAATTCTCTGAAATTCTCTACCCGTTCCTCTTCATCAATATCTTCTTGTGTTGTGAGACGATAAATCATCCCGCTTTCACGAGTTATCCATTCATGTTGACGTTCAGGGTTCGGGTCTTCGTTCTGCCATGGGTGAACGTCGAAGTCTTCATCTGTTGTGGATTGATATATAAGTTCAAGAAATAACCCAAAAGCCAAGTCAAAACGAAAGCGAGGTTGGTCACATCCATTTTTTAATTCTTTGCGTGTATAGCATTGAAAATACGGATAAACGACGCCTTTGGGGTTTGTTTGTTTTTCAAACAGCATAGATGCCTCACAACAATCACATTTGATGCTGTGGCGGAAAATGTTCAAGCTGCCAACACTTTGGTTGCCGTATTTTTTTCTTTGTGCTCTATTTTTCATTGCTGCTATTGCTTCATTAAACAGCTCATATGAAACAATTTGCGGATAATAGTTTTCAATATATCGCTCAAATACTTTCTTTTTATTTTCGTCTCTTCGTTGAGCCATGTAGGCACCGAGAACATATTTCGTATCTATTAGATGCTTTATATTTCTACTTGACCATTTTCGTTTTGAGTAAGCGTTGAGCTTTTTAATTGACAATGACACGCCGACATATTTCAGGCTCTCAAAGAAATCTCTTATTTCCTGAGCTTCTTCTTCATTGATTTCAAAGCAGTTAAGTTCTGTGTTATATCGAATGCCATAAGGTGGATTATGAGCGTTAAAAATTACCTTTTCTTCTTCGGCTAACTTTTTGGCTCTATTCCATGCGGATTTTCTACGAACTGATTTCGTCTTACTTTCTTCGTATGCTCGCTTTGCGATAACACTTAAAAGAATATCTTGTTGTAAGTCATCAATGCGGTTTGTTTCGTTTGGTTTTTCATATCGTTGACCATCAATGGTGGTTATTAAAATGACGCCTTTTTCAAGGATGCCATTGACTAATTCTTTTGCTTGTAGAAGTCTTTGGCGACTAAGCCGGTCGATACTTTCAACGAATATATAATCGCCCTCTTTGATATGCATATCGCTAATCATATCAATGAGTTCTTTTAGTTTTCCTTTTCGTTTGTTGCTTCCATCGTGTGCAGATATGCCCGTATCCGAGTAGATATTCTCAGGCGGCAACTCAATACCTTGTTGCTTTGTAATGGCTTGGATTGAAGCCATTTGACGGTCTACGGAGTCCCTACCGGCTTCGCCTTGGGCCTTGGATGAGTAGCGGATATAAGCGTAGGCAGTAGGCATTCCGGGCTTCCTGTGACGTTTGGAAAAGTGTGAGAATACCACCTACCAGTCTCCAGTGGCTCGCGAAGCACTTCCAGTACGCGCCGCTCAAACTCCGGAAGTTCGTCGAGAAACAACACGCCGTGATGGGCGAGCGTGATTTCACCTGGTTGCGGTCGGCTACCGCCACCGACCAGCGCCGGGCCGGACGCAGAGTGATGGGGATGGCGAAAGGGGCGCTGTGGCCAGCTGTTCAGCGGCGCTTTCCCGCTGACCGACTGGATTGCCGCCACTTCCAGCGCTTCGTGCTCGTCCAGCGGTGGCAGCAGCCCGGGCAGGCGGCTGGCGAGCAAGGTCTTGCCGGTGCCGGGCGGCCCGGTGAACAACAGGTTGTGCGCCCCGGCCGCAGCCAGCAGCAAGGCACGCTTGGCTGCCAGTTGGCCCTGCACTTCGCTCAGGTCCGGGTAGGGGCGTTGCTGCAGGATCAGGCCGTTGGCTGCGTAGGGCGGCAGCGGCACCTGGCCGTTCAGGTGGGCGACCAACTCCAGCAGGTGGCCCACCGCATACACCACCAACCCGCCGGCCAGGCTGGCTTCCTCGGCATTTTCCCGTGGTACCACCAGCGCCCGGCCTGCTTCGCGTGCCGCCAGTGCCGCAGGCAGCACGCCCTGCACCGGGCGCAATTTCCCCGACAGCGCCAGTTCGCCCAGGCATTCCATATCGACCAGGGTGGCAATCGGCACCTGGCCGTCGGCGGCGAGGATGCCCAGGGCGATGGCCAGGTCATATCGGCGGTGCACCGGCATGTGTTCAGGGTATGGACATATCCATCATGACGCTTAAACCGGGGCTTTCAGGCGTTTTGAATGTGTCCATAGCCGTCTGCAAAAAAAACCAAAAAAACTTCGAATTTGTCTATGGCTTATCGAAGCCTTGTGACATTTTGGGGCAACGGTGAAGCTCGCAAATTCGCGAGCTCTTGCGTCAACTCGAGGATCTTGGCGTCTGCTTCAAGTAATAATGAAGCAAGGCTGTCACGTTGTACTTTAAGTTCCTCAATTCGTTCCCGATAGGACCTGTTCTGCTGACGCTTTTTCTTTGCTGCTTGCCGATTCGACTCATCCTTTTGCGGTGCATTGTTACTAACCCAATGCTGAATCTCCGCAACGAGGCTAGGAAATCGCGCTTTTTTGAGCGCGGAAGGATCGTTACCTGCCTCTTTCGCTACGAGATTTTGTGATAAAGGTAATCCTTGCGGTACGCGAAGTGGTTGTCCTCTTTTCAGTCGTTCAAAAGCTTCTCTAAAGCCCTGTTCCGCTTTACTCACAGTATGGCCTCTTCAAGAGTAGTCAAAATATTGCTGACAGATTTATGCTGCAGACTCAGTGACTCATGATATGGAGATTGGGGTGGCGCAACATCCATACGATCCTCAATGAGTGCCTGAAGCTCAATGAGTTCTGGCAATCTTTCTCTGTCGAATAGTGCGTCAGTGCATGCTCCTTTGCCATGTCCACCGCCGCAATGAATAAGAGTATCCACACCTCCTAACGAGCAATGCCCTCGCTTTACACAACCGCCAGCGAGGGTTTCCCTCCAACTTACCAATCCTTTTCTTGCTGAGATGTTGAGCTTTTTTGCATCGCTACTTGATACAATGTTAAGCATTTTTTGTTTTCTGGCCTCCCCGTATGGGCTTACGAACCGCGGAGTCATCAGCCGGGTGATTTCTTTGCTCAATACTTCGTACATAGTTTTTATGTACGTTGCGTAAGCTATTGGATCTAGATTTACCCTCGAATACCCTCTGCCGTAATAAAGACTCATAGAACGTGTCGCATGCTTGAGCTGGTACTGAACTGATGGGTCAGAAACAAGCCCCGAAGCCTGCATGTTTACAGCTCCTGTACGGCGTAGCTGATGCCAGGCCAGCGGCCAAACTCTCCCGACGCGGAAAGAATCATCCAAAGAAGGTGTGAGAAGTCGCGCATACTCCAAGTCCGACTCGGTTATAGTAAGTTCCTTGATGTCGAATAGTGCAGGATTGGTTTTTAGAATAGATATGTAGCTAGGGTAAGTTGGTCTTGTGTTGAAGTCATCCCCCTTGGAGTTTGTGCGCATCCAAGGCTCATATTGCCTGAGGTGGTGCCAGGGCTTTTCGACTTGATCTTGAGGGATTAAAAGGGATGATCTTTTACTCGCCGTGCTTATTTTCAGACGTGCAACGTGAGCAAGAACAGTAACTGCAGATTGTGTCGAGGGTGAAGTCACCCAGCGGGCCTCGGTATCATTAATAGTCTTGGTTGTAATGCCCCCAAGTGTGAAGATAGGGCCAAACTGAGGGTCATTCTCGACTTCTAAGCATCCTACTCTTAATTTCCAGGCTTCATCTACCCGCATCAAAGAAAAGTTTAACAGATACGCCACCCCAACACGAGACGCAAGGGTCATGTAATTGCTTAGCGATGCGATAGTCAATTTGTCATTTGTAGAGCCTTCTCCACGCGTCCACTTGAGAATAGTTTCCAAAATGCCGTGCTTGATTGCATAGCTTGAGAATGAACCAAAGTTTCTAGAGAATCCGTACTGCTCCGTATCCCGCTTACCCGCCTTGATATAGAGTGCGTCGATTGAGCCAAATTTTTTCTCGTATAAGGAAATACATTCCTTGTAGCAGTCTGCAATCTGCTCGGCACATGCCAAGTAGTCGTGCAAAAATTCTTTAAGCCTATTTACCTGGTACAGCCAGATCCTGGGAGGAATATATGCAGTCTGAGATCGCTCATGGCGACTAATGCTATTCGAAAGCCGACGCAGCCCCTCTTGATCCAAAATGGTATGCCCGAACGCATGTCTATATTCATAGAGCGTATGCAACAATACTAACGCGCCTTCCGCATGCGATGGCGAGAATGCCATAGGCAGTTCGTCAACAACAGTTGGGTGTCGGTATAGCCCAGAGACTTCAACGTCATTCGTGGCGCATAGTTTGAATAATGGCATCATCTGAACAAATCTATGACTCAGAGTGCCAGGAGTATTGACGGCTCTTGGTCCCCAGAGCCACCAAGCGCAGATGAGTCGTGCCATTTCAGCACATGCAGCTGAAGTGTTTGTGTTGATTCTGGAAATAATACCGAAATTCATGATGAGCCGTCGCCCGGCCCAAGGTGATAAATCCCAAATTTGATCGCTATATTGGCTTATAATTTTGCCTGTATGATCAATCACCACGGGAAAGTCAGGCGCAGGGGGCCATGTCTTAGGCCTAAAGTTTTCCGATTTCGGTCCTACGAAATCTGCATCAATTCCAAGAGCGAAATGTTGCGCATTGAATTGCATGCTCTATATTCTCATTTCTGCTAGCTTAATGAAACCGTCCCACTTTGGGTGGTAAACTCCTTCCTGAACGCGAGTCGCGGATTCAGCTATCCACGGAAGGAACTGCTCATCACTCTTAAATGCCTCAAGTTTTGTAGTAATTGCGTTTACTGCTAGGAAGGCTGGATGGTCGTTTTTAGTTAGCTTGTTCGGACGGTGAACTGCCAGCTCCAAGGATTTCAGATATCGGTAGCTCATTAGAGACCAAACATGATCAAACTCAGCAATGTCTCTTTGGTGGATGCAGAACAGGCAGCCCGCGGGGTTGGTGCAGTCGGGCTTTGGGGCTTCCTTGGGCAACGCCTCTGTAGCTTCGGGTGCAACCTTTACGCAGATCACGGGCCCTGGGGCAGCAAACGCGGGGTCGGTCTTCTGATGAAACCTGCTTATTTCGGCAAGTGCAGTTTGATGATTTGGCCGCTCATAAGATGTTAGAAGCGTTAGCTCAGTATGTTGAGCCATCTCTGATGTTAAGAGGGGGTCATTTGTTTTTCTTAAAAGCCAATTAACCTTGCAGAGCCTCAGTTCTCTAGGTAGGATGACTTCAATGTCAATTTTTGACATTATCTTTTTTACAGATTGGAAGTTGTATTGAGCAGTTTGCCGCCGTCCAAAGTGCGACCGGAGCGGAAAGAGAAGGTCGTCATTAGGATATAATGCATCACGCCACTTCAAATAGTTATCGAAGTGGGTTCTGTATTCGCTGAATATATCAAATTCAGTTTCGCCGGATTTCCGCTCTTTGTAAACTCTGCTTACATGATATCCGCCGGTAAAGCTCTGATAGGTAAACTTTCCAGCTGGCATAGTCATAACTTGAGCAAGATTCATCTGGGTTTGTGCGATGAATGTGAGTATCTCGGCTTCAATTCTCAAATTCATCAAAGGGAATCTGGTCCTCCATGACTTCTCTGCTATGTAGGCGTTGCGAATTTTAATTGCTTGCCTATCCCGCATGCTTTCATGCTTTAGTTTTTCAGGGCTGTAAAGTCCGCTCCAGAGTTCAATTCGTTGTCCCGATCTAAACTTCACAATCGCTGGCAGGTCACCATATACTGTGTCTTCGCCTAAGGAAGTGCAAATGTCCAGCAAAGCATTTCCAAACTCGAAAAGCTTACTAAAGTTTATTCTGTCACTTTTACGGTTCCAGTTACTTTTTGCTTTCTGATGACGAAGACGAGTCAGTGTCATGATTTTCTGTTGGCGGTTTAGGGCTCGATCTATAATGCCGCCAACTCCTACTACCCGATTGAAAGGGTCCGTCTTTTTTTCAACTGAAGTACGTGTTTTCTCTAGGTTCCAGTCACACCAGTTGATAAATGCCCTTTCGATGTTGTTGACCGTCATCTCTTGATTGTGTTTGTCGCCCCAAGCATAGAATGCTCTGAGTTTCTGAGTTAGATTTTTCACCGTATTCTGGCTCTTGCCTGAGGCCAAATCAGCTTTAAGCGTTTCATAGAAAATTGAAGCCAAAGCGACTCTTTTTTTTGACGGTCGAGGAAGCTGGTTGTTTAGTATGAATTGAGCCGACTCATTCATGGGAAGGGCGCTCACGCCTTCATAAAGCAAGGAGTTTAGACTCCATGGCGTTTCGAGACGTCCGTACTCGACATTTTCCCGAAAGGTAAGATCCTGACTGCTCATTCGATTGCTTTGATCGTGGAGTTAAAGAAAGCTCGGGTAAATTCGTTCGCTATGGACGCCTTGATAGGCGACTTTTCAACAAATTTAATGTACTTTAGCGTTGTCTTCTCGTCGGCGTGTAACAGTGCATCTTTTACGATGGCAATGGCGTGGATTGCGCCGCCTGCTTTGATGGCGAGTCGTGCTAAGTCGGTTGCAAACGTGCATCGTGTCTGGTGGAACTTAAACTTATGCAATGCGCTTATGCCAGAGCTTTTGCCAATCCTTCGGAAGGCTGACATCGCTGTGTTTAATGCTGGTGACCTATCTTTGTTCCTTTCAGCGTAAAGGTTGCCGTTCTTCGTTAAGAAGACATGCTCCTTATTTTCAGTCCTTGCTTTGGCCTCGCGTTTTAACCTCTCCGGATCATAGCAATAGGTTAGTAATTCATCTAATAGGACTTTTGGAATCAAAACGTGGCCTGTAACTCCACCTTTTGTAGCTACGGGCGGGCTCGCACCAGGTCCCACAGCTAATCGGTACAGTTCATCAGAAGCGGGATCCGGAACTGCGTTTATTAAGGTTGATATTTTTAGGTCTGTTATAGTTTGAACTCTCATGCCGGTGAAAAAGCCGCACATTAGCATTAGCCATAGCTCATGAGTGCAATGTTCTTTCGCAGCATCGAGTATTTTGGCTCTGTCTGCCTCTGATACCGGATATAAGCCGTCTTCCAGTTTCTCTCCTACTGGAGATCGATTCGGAATAGATAAACTGGTTGTGTTAACTGTGACTGTACGCTCTAGCCCATAAGCATTACTGTATTTGATGTTCACATAGCTATCGCGCCACATGGGCCATTCTGGAGATAAGGCTCCATTAACGCGCAGCCAGCGATAGAATTGAATGACCACACGCATGCGCTGCGAAGCTGTGGAAGGTGCCAGATCGCCGGATTTTCTGGCTCTGACAAGGTGGCCTCGGAATTTAACCAAGCACCTCTCACTCTCTCGAGCAGGGAAGTCTCGCCAGTCGGTACCAGTGACTTCCAACCATTTCATATAACCATGGATCGCTGAACTCTTTGATTTCAGCGTCTGGATATCTTTTTGAGCACTTGTTCCTTGGAGCATTAGCCACAGGTTCGCTTCACGCCAAGGTGAGCCGTCGGCCCAGAATAATTGCGGTAGAGACTCAATAGGTCTTTGGTGCTGTAGCGTTTTCCAAACCAAACTTCCGTTCTCGATTGATGCGCTTGCTGGCACAAAATCGATGTATTCCTGTCGTGCCATTCGACGCTCCCTTATCCTCGCCCAGCCGGATGCTGGTCACGCTTCTTGTCCATAGGGTGACAACAGCAGTGTGCAGTGTCCATACCACCTACTCACCTGTGGCCGCCATCCTTGGGCAGGTCGGCGGGGGCGAGGTTCTGGGTAATGCGCCGCTGCGGGTACTTCAGCCCGGAGTTGACGATGGCGCTGCGCACCCGGTCCTTGCTTTCCTTGACCGTGGTTTCCGGCAGGCCGACCAGGGTGAGATGAGGCAGGCCGTTGGCCAGGTGGGTTTCGACGCTGACCGCCGGTGCCTGCACGCCTACCTGGGCGCGGCTGTGGACGAGAGCTAGAGACATGAACACTCCGTTGTTGCTGGAAAATGCCGCTTCCTGCGGCTGGGCAAAGAATAGCCAGTGCTGCCACGGCAGGCGCAACAAGTGTGCGTCGTGGTTTTTCAGGGCAGGGGTTTTCCCTGCGCTTTCATGCGCTTCGGCAAAAATGGATCCAATAGGCTTTGCGCAGTCGTCAGGTATGACTTAGTGTTGTTGGGCAACCGCAGTTGCCATGGGATGGCACTGCGTCTTCTTTCAAATGGACTTGAGGTATTGCACCGTGCAAATGCTCACCCGCACGCACCAGGCAATTCGCGAACTGGTGCAGGCCAGTGCATTCGTTGAACTCAACCGCTTTTTCGACAAGCTTGAGGCTCAATGGCGCCAAGCCCCGCCCGGCGAGTTCCCGGCCTACCTGGCGGCCATTGAAGGGCACATGCTGCTCGACCAGGAAAACCAGGGCGACAGGGCCCTGAGCCAAGTGCTCAGAGCCTGGATTGACGCGTGCCCCAGGGCTTACCACCCACAAGTGGTAATGGGTATGCACTGCTTCCACCGGGCCTGCCAGGTGCAGGTTGATGGCCCACGCAACGCTGCACGCTTGCTGGCGGTCGCGCAAATTTGTGAATCCGCCACCGCGCACCTGTTGCGTGCAATGGACCGCTCTGCGCACCCCGTGGCAGCGGCCATTGGCATGCTGCGCATCAGTGCGCAGCTCCATGAGCCTGGTTGGTTGCTCCAACTGTTCCAGGGGGAGCCTGCACGCTTCAGGCCCAGTGCCCATGCCGATGTAGAGGTACAGGAAACTGCAGCGCCGTTGCTGGTGAGGCATGGGTTGTTGCCCTTGGCCGAGCTGCCACAGGCGCTGCCGCACTACCTGGGCAAGCGGGTCGACCATGAAAACGAGGACCCTCGCTATTACTGGCTGCGCCATGCGCTGATCGCCCGCCCCGGTTGCTTCGAAGCGATCCAGGCCCTTGCTGTGTACTTGCTGCCCCGCTGGGGCGGCAGCCTCGATGCGTTCGAGCTGTTGGTCAATGGCCCGCTGTGCGCAACCTGGGACGAGCGTTTGCGTAATGCGCTGCGCTGGATGGCTGTCGAAGGCCGGCTGAAGCTGCCACAGGCTGACAAGGTGCAGGCCGTAGCCGACTGGCAGCACGTGTTCGAAGACTGGTCACAACGCCCGTTGAGGCCCAGGGAACGTGCTGTCGTTCTGGCATGGCGGGGGGCGCTGCACAGCAGGGCATTGGGCGACCATGCTGGCGCTATGCGCGACTTTGCCGCGAGCGTGGCGTGCAATGCCGATCTTGGCGCCATCCGCGCCATGGGCGTGCCGTTTCGCTGTTTGGTCGAGCTGATACTGCGCGATGGCATGGTAGATGAGAGGCAACTGCTACACGGCGCTATTGAGCGCCTGTGTGACGGCCGTTCACATGCTGCTGCCTGTGCATTACGCGCGGCCGGGCACCGTTTTGGGCTGTGGGCGCTGCCACGCTCGGCCGAGCAGGCAAGGCTATGGTTGCAACGGGCGGTGAATCGCCAGTGCGCGGGCCAGGCACCGGGGTTCGAAGTGCTTGAAGTGGCACGGGTGCTGTGGGCAGCCAACCGGCATGAAGTGGCCTGCTACCTGTACGAACGCTTCGCCGAACTGAACCTGCCGGGTGCTGCCCTGGCCTTGTACGAGCTGCACCATGGCGGCCTGGCCAACACCCCGGCGCATTACCTGGATGACGAGGCCGCCGGGTACTGGCTGCAGCGTGCGGTGGAGGCGGGCAGCAGGCAGGCCAAATACAACCTGGCCTGCCTGCGCATGGACGGCGATGAGGATTTGAACGAGCGCAGTGCCATGCTGGCGGTCAGGCGCCTGCTTGTCGACGCGCTGGGCAACCCGCAGATCAACGCGCGTGCGCGTTTGCATCTGGGGATTTTGTTGCGCCGGTTTGGTGAGGCGCAGGAGCGGACCGAGGCGGTTGCTTACCTGCTGAGCCTGGTCGAGCACCCGGACCCGTGGCTTGCAGGGCGTGCCAGCGCCGAACTGGGGCTGGCCTGGATGCAGGGGCGTGGCACCCGCAAGCAAAGCCGCTTTGCCGCCATCGAATGGGTCAACCGAGCGGCCAGCTTGCAACCAAGGGATACGGCCATTGGTGATATCCAGGCCCAGATCCTCAATTCGCACAACCGGGTGAAGACATTGTTTACTCAGTGCGGGGCGGCGTTGTTCCGCGGCACCTTGCATGCAAGCGAGCTACCACCGAAACAGGCCTTTACCCACGCCGAGTCGTTACGGGTTCAACCTGCATCGGAGGGGCTTAGGCGCGCACATAAACCCAGGCTGTCAGGCCCGATGCGAGGGTGACGGCGACACGCTTGTAGTCGGCAACTTCATAGCGGTCCGCCGCTGCCAGTTCGTCTTCGCTGATCTGGAAGACCATACCGGCCACGCTGTCGTTGGCCTGGCTGCTGGGGGAAACGATGGGGTGATGGGACTTGCCGCTGGTCGCCAGTACGTCCGGGTCAGTGATCTCGACCCAGTCCAGGCGGTAGCCCGGCATACGGTCGGCCTGGCCGTTCAGCTCACGGCCAAAGTTGGCCAGTTGCACGGCTTTATCCTGCAAGGTGCCGTAGGAAAACAACAGTACCGGGTATGCGCTGGAGGGCTGCATTCACTCATCCTGTGAAGTTGGGTTCAGCCGCGCTTCCAGCTCGGCTACCTGTTTTTCCAAGGCCTCGAGGCGTGCGCGGGTGCGCGCCAGCACGACCATCTGGCTGTCGAACTCATCGCGGCTGACCAGGTCCAGCTTGCTGAAGGCACCTTGCATCAACACTTTGAACTGGCTTTCCAGTTCCGCACGGGGCTGGGCGGCATCGCTGCTGAACAGGCGCGAGGCCTGGTCGCTCAGGGCATCGAGAAGGGCTTTGGGCGCGAGCATGGGGCTGTCCACTGAAACGGAGAAATGGCCGCCAGTGTAGCACGCACAAACCTGGCGCCTGAGTGCACATTGGCCTTTGTGGGAATGGCCTTGCGTGGCGATTGGGCTGCACAGCGGCCCCGGCAATATCGGCACCAAGGCACAAATCGTAGGGGCGCTTCGCAGCCCCATCGCGACGCAAGGCCGCCCCCACAAAGAGCGCGTGCGGTTTTCAATCAGTTGCACATTTTTCGCGCAGCTTGCCCCGCCTCGGCGCACCGAAACTGTGCATGTTTCCAATGCTGGCGACTGGCCAATCCCGACCAAATCACATAACGCTCTGTTTTTCGGCGCTTTGTCCGAACTGGCAAGGTTTCTGCAAAGACCTGTACGAGCCATGCACTGAAGCAGTTCCTTGTGACCAGGCAGTGCGCACGCGGAGCCGGATGCCGACGACGCGTTACAAAGCCAACCGCTGCGCTTAGACTTGAGACGGGTTTGTTTTCCTGGGGCAAGTCCACCAAATCGGGAGAGAGTTTCATGAAGCTAGTCACAGCCATCATCAAGCCGTTCAAGCTGGACGACGTGCGCGAGTCGTTGTCGGAAATCGGCGTGCAGGGCATCACCGTCACCGAAGTCAAAGGTTTCGGTCGGCAGAAGGGCCACACCGAGCTGTATCGCGGTGCTGAATATGTGGTCGATTTCCTGCCCAAGGTGAAGATCGATGTCGCCATCGATGACAAGGACCTTGATCGGGTAATCGAAGCCATCACCAAGGCAGCCAACACCGGCAAGATTGGTGACGGCAAGATTTTCGTGGTGAATCTGGAGCAGGCAATCCGCATCCGTACCGGCGAAACCGATACCGACGCGATTTAAGCAGCAACAAAGCCTCACCAAACCCAACGCCCCAGGAGAAAACAACATGACTCTGCGTAAGATCGCAGGGCTAGGAGCCCTATTGTCCCTCGTAATGCCCGGGCTTGCCCTGGCAGAGGAAGCTGCCCCAGCGCTGAACTCCGGCGACACCGCCTGGATGCTGACCGCAACGGCGCTGGTGCTGTTCATGACCATTCCAGGCCTGGCCCTGTTCTATGGCGGCATGGTGCGTTCCAAGAACGTGCTGTCGGTGATGATGCAGTGCTTTGCAATTACCGGCCTGATGAGCATTCTCTGGGTCGTCTACGGCTACAGCATGGCCTTCGATACCGCCGGTATGGAAAAGGGCGTGCTCAACTTCAACTCTTTCGTTGGCGGCTTCTCCAAGGCCTTCCTCAGCGGCGTCACGCCCAACAGCCTGACCTCGGCCACCGCGCTGTTCCCTGAAGCGGTGTTCATCACCTTCCAGATGACGTTCGCCATCATCACCCCGGCCTTGATCGTCGGCGCCTTTGCCGAGCGCATGAAGTTCTCGGCGATGCTGGTCTTCATGGGCATCTGGTTCACCCTGGTGTATGCGCCGATCGCACACATGGTGTGGAGCGGTGACGGTGCCCTGATGTGGGACTGGGGCGTACTGGACTTCGCTGGCGGCACCGTGGTGCACATCAACGCCGGTATCGCAGGCCTGGTCTGCTGCCTGGTACTGGGCAAGCGCAAGGGCTACCCGACCACGCCGATGGCCCCGCACAACCTCGGCTATACCCTGATGGGCGCAGCGATGCTGTGGATCGGCTGGTTCGGTTTCAACGCAGGCTCTGCTGCTGCCGCCAACGGTACTGCCGGCATGGCCATGCTGGTCACTCAGATCGCTACCGCCGCCGCCGCCCTGGGCTGGATGTTCGCCGAGTGGGTCGGTCACGGTAAGCCAAGTGCTCTGGGCATCGCTTCGGGCGTGGTTGCTGGCCTGGTTGCCATCACCCCGGCTGCGGGCACCGTCGGGCCGATTGGTGCGCTGATTATCGGCCTGGTTTCGGGTGTGCTCTGCTACTTCTGCGCCACCACGCTCAAGCGCAAACTCGGCTATGACGATTCCCTGGATGCCTTCGGCGTGCACGGTGTTGGCGGCATCATCGGTGCCATCCTCACGGGTGTGTTCGCGGCCCCGGCGCTGGGCGGCTTCGGTACCGTCACCGACATCGGCATGCAAGTCTGGATCCAGGCCAAAGGTGTGATTTTCACCGTGGTCTACACCGCCATCGTCACCTACGTGATTCTCAAGGTGCTGGATGTGGTGATGGGCCTGCGGGTCAACGAAGAAGAAGAGTCGGTCGGCCTTGACCTGGCTCAGCACAACGAGCGCGGCTACAACCTGTAACTGCGACGCGGTAAAAACTTGCCCGGCTTGCCGGGCATTTTTTTGCCAGTTTTTCAGCATTTCCCGCACGGCAAACGGTTTATTCGACACGTTCGTGACGTAGGTAAAAAACTTACAAGCCACAGGGCGTTTATGGTGCTTTGCTTTTTCCACGGGCGCGCTAGAATGCGCGCCGAAGGGTGTTTGACGAGTAGTCCACACACTTCGCCAGCCTTTGCTAGGCTTGCCAATAGCGTGTGGCCAGCAGGGGCTAATGGATTTGTCAGGTCCTGCCAGGAGCAGGGCCTGCTGGGTGCCGCCTCCCATCAGGAGTGCCGACCCAAGGGCAGTGGCCTAACCCACGGCCAGTTGAATTTTCACTGGTGGCTGCCGGTCTACGGCTGCACTGGTCTATAACCAACCTGCTTTTCGCAAGTCATGAGGTAGAACATGAGCGACGACGATCTGGAAAATGATGACCTCGAAGTAGGCGACGAAGACGAGGGTGATGAGGTCCTTGAAGGGGCGGCTGATGACGGCGTTGAAGACGCTGGCGATGACGACAGCAGCCCGGCACCCGTTGCCAAGGGCAAATCCAAGGCCGCAGTCTCGGTAGACGAGATGCCGAGCATGGAAGCCAAGCAGAAAGAGCGTGATGCACTGGCCAAGGCGATGGAAGAATTCCTTTCTCGCGGCGGCAAGGTGCAGGAAGTCGAGGCCAACGTGGTCGCTGACCCGCCCAAGAAGCCGGACAACAAGTACGGCAGCCGCCCTATCTGAGTGGCTGATCGCAAAAAAGCCCGCCGTCGCTGCGGGCTTTTTTACGCCTGTGGGTTTTGTGTTGCCCGTGCCCGCGAATGGGCCGCAAAGCGGCCCCGTCAGCGCCAGCGTGCAAGCACGTCAGGTAGTTGCGACAGGCGCTGGATCTCGGCGTCCGGCGCCTGATCGCCAGCCCAGGCCTTGCCTTGCGGGTTGAACCACACCGCCCGCAACCCGGCGCGCTGGGCACCGGCAATGTCATCGCCAGGGTGATCGCCGATGTGCACTGCCGCACCCGCGTCCACCTCGCCTCGGCGCAACGCTTCAAGGAATGGTGCAGGGTCTGGTTTGCCGATGCCCAGGTCCTCGGCGCACAGGGCAAAGCGGAAGTAATCCGCCAGCCCTAGCCGGCTGACGTCGGCATTGCCGTTGGTGACCACGCCCAGGATGTATTGATGGCGCAAGATTTCGAGCACCGGCTGCACCTCTGGGAAGATCTCCACCTGGTGGCGGGCATGCAGGAACACTTCGAAGCCTTCGTTGGCCAGCGCCTGTGCGTGCTGCTCGCTGTAGCCGACCTCTTCCAGGGCATGAAACAGCACGCGCCTGCGCAGGGCACTGATGCGGTGCTTGAGGCCGGGCTCTGCTTGCACCAGGCGCTCGCGGATGGCGAACAGGTGTTCCACCGGCACACTGCCGAGGGTGGGTGCGTTGGCCTCGAGCCAGTCGCGCAGCACGACTTCCGCGGTAGCAATCACCGGCGCGGTGTCCCACAGGGTATCGTCGAGGTCGAAGGTGATCAGCTTGATGCTCATGAGTCTGTGCCTTTGCTGCGTTTGGCCCGAGGGTGGGCGCTGTCGTACACCGCGGCCAGGTGCTGGAAGTCCAGGTGGGTGTAGATTTGCGTCGTGCTGATGTCGGCGTGGCCGAGCATCTCCTGCACCGCGCGCAGGTCCTGGGATGATTCCAGCACATGGCTGGCGAAGGAATGGCGAAGCATGTGCGGGTGCAGATGTTGGCCCAGCTCACGCTCACCGGCGGCCTTTACCCGCAGCCGAACTGCCTGGGGGCTGATGCGATTGCCCTGGCGGGTGATGAACACTGCACGGTCGCGTGGGTTGCCGATGCCGCGCAAGCGGTACCAGGCCTGCAACGCCTCGCGAGCCTTGCGACCCACAGGCAGTACGCGGGCTTTTCCACCCTTGCCCAGTACCTGCACCAGGCCGGCGGCGAGGTCGAGGTGATCAAGGTCGAGGTTGGTCAGTTCCGATAGGCGTAGGCCTGAGGAATAGAACAGCTCGAGGATCGCCTGGTCACGCCGGGCAATGAAGTCGTCGTCGACGCCACCATCGAGCAGCTGCAGTGCGCGATCGGTATCCAGTACCTTGGGCAGCCGACGCTCACCTTTGGGTGCGCTCAGGCCGGTGGCCGGGTCGTGCTGGCACAGGCCTTCGCGGTTGAGGTAACGGTACAGGCCGCGCACGGCCGACAGCAGGCGTGCCAGGCTGCGCGGGGACTGGCCATGGTGGTGCAAGCGGGCGATCAGCTGGCGCAGTTGCTGGATTTGCAGCGCCTGCCACTCGGCAATGCCGTGTTCTTTGCAGTAGGCGATGACTTTTTCCAGGTCGCGACGGTAGCCCAGCAAGGTGTGCTCCGACACCTGGCGCTCGTTGCGCAGGTGTGCGCAATAAGCCTCCAGCTGGCGTTTCATCAGCGTACCGAGCGCAGTGTCTGGGTAACGCGTGGCACAACGCGGCCGAGCACCTCGGCGATATAGCCGAGGAAAAGGGTGCCGACGCTACTCTTGTAGTGTTGCGGGTCGCGGCTGCCGATGGCCAGAACCCCATGCAGCCCTTGGTACTCAAGAGCTGCCACGGCGCTGGAGCCTACTTCCCGGCGCTGTTCTTCACCGAACAGGAAAGCCAGCTCGTGCTCGCGCAGGTTGCCACTGACGGTCTTGCCACCGCCCAGCAGGGCACCGATGGCTTGCTGCGCCTCGGCATTGCTGACCCAGCGCCCCACCGGCGCGACGTTGTCGCCGAACAGGATCAGGCTGACGAAGGGCACCTGGAATTCCTGGCGCAGGCTGTCTTCGACCGCCATTACCACTTCTTCCAGGCTGCCGGCATCGAGCAGGTCAAGGATCAGCCGGCGGGTCTTGTCGAACAGCCGGTCGTTGTCGCGGGCCACGTCCATCAGTTGCGACAGGCGATGGCGCATTTCGATGTTGCGGTCACGCAGCAGCTTGAGCTGGCGTTCCACCAGCGACACGCTGTCTCCTCGCTGGTGCGGGATGTGCTGTTCGATCAGCAGCTCGTCGTGCTCGGCGAAGAAGGTGGGGTGGGCGCGCAGGTAGGCGACCACCGCTTCGGCATCGAGCTCGTCGGACTGCTTGGGTACAACCTTGGGCTGATCGGTCATGGCGGTTACTCGTTTAGAGACGAACCTGTCCTTCGTAGACGCGTACGGCCGGGCCGGTCATCATCACGGGCTTGCCGGGGCCGGCCCATTCGATGTGCAGGCGACCACCGGGCAGGTCGAGGGACACCGGGGAATCCATCCAGCCCTGGCTGATCGCCGCCACGGCTGCGGCGCAGGCGCCGGTGCCGCAAGCCTGGGTTTCGCCGGCGCCGCGTTCCCACACGCGCAGGTTGGCGCGGTGGCGGTCGATGACTTGAATGAAGCCGGCATTCACCCGCTGTGGGAAGCGTGGGTGGTTTTCGATCTTCGGGCCCAGCTCATGCACAGGCGCAGTAAACACGTCGTCGACACGCAGCACGGCGTGCGGGTTACCCATGGACACGGCGGCTATCGAGTACAACTGGCCGTCAACTTCCAGCGGGTAGCTTGGCGCCTGTGCGTCGGCGACAAAGGGAATTTCGGCAGGGATGAAGCGCGGCGGGCCCATGTTGACACTCACCTGGCCGTCGTTCTGCACGTCCAGCACGATGATGCCGCTCTTGGTTTCCACGCGGATGCGCTTTTTCGCGGTCAGGCGCTTGTCCAGCACAAAGCGGGCAAAGCAGCGCGCACCGTTGCCGCATTGCTCGACCTCGGAGCCGTCGGCGTTGAAGATGCGGTAGCGGAAGTCCACTTCCGGGTTGTTCGGCGCCTCGACGATCAGCAACTGGTCAAAGCCGATGCCGGTGTGGCGGTCACCCCATTGCTTGGCGTGCTTGGGCTGAATGTGCGCGTGCTGGCTGACCAGGTCCAGGACCATGAAGTCGTTGCCCAGCCCATGCATCTTGGTAAAACGCAGCAGCATGGGCTTACTCCGGCAGCAGGCTTTCGCCAGCATACAGTTCGGCGACGGTCTCGCGGCGGCGTACTTCGAACGCCTGGTCGCCGTCGACCAGGATTTCAGCGCAACGGCCGCGGGTGTTGTAGTTGGAGCTCATGACAAAACCATAGGCGCCCGCGGACTCTACGGCCAGCAGGTCACCTTCGGCCAGGTTGAGTACGCGGTCCTTGCCGAGGAAGTCGCCAGTCTCGCAGATAGGGCCGACCAGGTCATAGGCACGGCCTTCGCCTGCACGTGGCTTGACCGCGCTGACACCCATCCAGGCCTGGTACAGGGCCGGGCGGATCAGGTCGTTCATCGCTGCATCGATGATCGCGAAGTCCTTGTGTTCGGTGTGCTTGAGGTATTCCACGCGGGTCAGCAGCACGCCAGCGTTGGCGACGATGTAGCGGCCAGGCTCGAACACCAGGGCCAGGTCGCGCTCGCCCACGCGTTCGCGGATGGCCTTGATGTAGTCGGCCACCTGTGGTGGCTGTTCGTCGCGGTAGCGCACGCCGACACCGCCACCCAGGTCCAGGTGGCGCAGGTGTATGCCGCACTCGGCCAGGCGGTCGACCAGCACCAGCAGGCGGTCGAGGGCGTCGAGGAATGGCTCGACGGTGGTCAGTTGCGAGCCGATGTGACAGTCGACACCGACCACTTCCAGGTTCGGTAGCTGTGCGGCGCGTACGTAGATGGCCTCGGCATCGGCAATGGCGATGCCGAACTTGTTTTCTTTAAGGCCGGTGGAGATGTACGGGTGAGTACCGGCATCGACGTCCGGGTTGACCCGCAGCGATACCGGGGCAACCTTGCCCATTTCGGCGGCGACTACTTGCAGGCGCTCCAGCTCGTCGGTGGATTCGACGTTGAAGCAGTGCACGCCAACTTCCAGGGCACGGCGCATGTCTTCACGGGTTTTGCCAACGCCGGAGAACACCACGCGGTCGGCACGCCCGCCAGCGGCCAGTACACGCTCCAGTTCACCACCGGAAACAATGTCAAAGCCTGCGCCCAGGCGCGCCAGCACGTTCAGCACGCCAAGGTTGGAGTTGGCCTTGACCGCGAAGCACACCAGGTGCTCGGTGCCTTGCAGGGCGTCTGCGTAGCTACGGTACTGGGCCTCGATGTGGGCGCGCGAGTACACATAGGTGGGGGTGCCGTAACGTTCAGCAATGGCCGACAGGGCCACGCCTTCCGCGAACAGCTCACCGTCGCGGTAGTTGAAAGCGTTCATCTGGTTTCCTTACTGCGCTGGCGACTGCTCGGACTCGGACTCGGACTGCAGCTCGGGCTGCTGTTCTTGTGCCGGGGCCGGCTTGGCTTTTGGCTGGTGCTGGTGCGACGTGTGCGCTTTGCCGTTATCGCCATCTTCAGGCAGATACAGCGGGCCTTTCTGGCCACAGGCCGAAACGAGGCAGGCAACAGCGACCAGCGCCGCGAAGGAGGAAATCAGGCGCTTCATGGGTGAAATCCTTAGAAAAATGCAGTATTGCGCCCGAGTATACCGAGCGACCGGCGGCTTGCCTATGCAAGGACCGGTCCGCCGGGCGGGCTATGCTTAGCCTCTGCGCAGCCCCCCGTAGGAGCGGGCTCGCCCGCGAAGAGGCCGGTGAACGCAACGGCTAAACCTTTGCATTCGGCGGCAAGCGCCCGTATCTTGCCCGGCTTGCCTGTAACGCAGCCAATTTCGAGGTTCCTGCAATGAGTTTGAGTGAAGCGCGTTTCCATGATCTGGTCGACGCGACCCAACAGGCCCTGGAAGATCTGTTCGACGAGAGCGGTCTGGACCTGGACATGGAGAACTCCGCCGGTGTCCTGACCGTCAAGTTCGAGGGCGGCGCCCAGCTGATCTTCAGCCGTCAGGAGCCATTGCGCCAGCTGTGGCTTGCCGACCGCTCCGGTGGTTTCCACTTCGATTACGACGAAGACAGCGGCAAGTGGGTGTGCGAAAAGAGCGAAGAGTTGCTGGGTGAAATGCTCGAGCGTATCGTCTGGGAGCGGGCCGGCGAGAAGCTGGACTTCGACGAAATCTGACATGAGTAGCGCCCAGGCCCGGCCGCCCAAGCCGCTTTACAGCAACGTCAGCCCTGCAGTGCCGTCACCGTGCATCAGCGTATGCCGGCTGGACGAACAGCGGGTGTGCACCGGTTGCCATCGGCATGTCGAGCACATTCGCGAATGGCGCTCGGCCGATGACGAACGGCGCCGTCAGATCTGCCGCGAGGCCCAGGTCTTGCGCGAGCAGGCTAAGGCACACTGAGCGCAGGGGCTTGAGTATTTGCCCGGCTGTGGTAGTGTCGGGTTCTGCGTCGGTGACGCCAAAGCCTTCTCAAACCCCGCCCTTGGGCGGGGTTTTGCTTTATTTGCACATTGAAAACTGCCTGTTCAAAGGAGTCTGACTGGATCATGAGCACCAAGCCTTCCCTCATCCTCACCCGATTGGACGTACAACGTCTGGAGCGTCTGATCGACAGCCTCGACGAGAGTACGCCGGGTGTGCTCGCCCTGCAGGACGAGCTTGACCGCGCCGAGCAGGTGGTCGGTCACGAGGAAGTGCCGGCGGGCGTGGTGACCATGAACTCGCGGGTGCACTGCCGTGAGGAAGCCAGCGGCAAGGACTACCACCTGACACTGGTGTACCCCAAGGATGCCGGGCCGGAAGGCAAGGTCTCGATCCTGGCGCCGATTGGCTGCGCTTTGCTGGGGCTGTCGGTGGGCGAGCAGATCGACTGGCCGGCACCGGGGGGCAAGACCCTCAAGCTGAAGCTGCTGGAAGTGGAGTACCAGCCGGAGGCGGCGGGCGATTACGACCTGTAAGGGCCAGGGGGCCGTTTCGCGGCCCGTTTGCAGCGCAAGGCTGTTGCTACAGAGAGATGCACTCTTTTGTCGCCGCCTTGTGCTGCGAGTTCAGGCGCCCTCCGCCAAAACCTGCTCCAACCCCTCATTCAGAGCCTGCTCCAGCACCCGCTTGTAGCTCAGGTAGGCCTGCGTTGCCCCCAGCCGGTCATCCAGCAACTCGGACAAATCCAGGTCGGTGATATAGCACCGGTACTGCGCTGTGCCACGGCGCTGACCGATGATCTGCCTGGCCACCACCGCATACAGCTGCTCACCATGTTCCAGCTCGGAAAACTCCTGCTGGTCGCAGTACAGCGTCACATGCGCCACGCCCGCTACACCCGCCTGGATAATCGCCTGTACCTCATAGTAAGGCTGGTCGCTGCCCTCGGCCGGGGCCAGGCGCGGCTCGATGTTGCGTGCCTTGCCTGGGCCGGTGGGCAGCAGCTGCGCGTAGTGGATATCCAGCGAGGCGGGTCGCAGGCTATCGAGGGGCAGGCGGGCATCGCGGCGCATCACCACCGAGCGCAGAAAACGTTGCAGTGGCAACAGCAGATGCGCTTCGTCATGCAGCGGCAGGCGTTGTTGCCACAATGCGTTGTATTCATCCAGCACATACACATCGGCCCAGCCGCCCTGCAGGCGGTAGAACACCTGAATGCAGGCTGGTCGGCCTTGCTCCAGCACCAGGCGCAGGTCGTGGTCCTGCAGCGCATTGGCATCCAGGTACAGCGGGCTGTAGGTGCCTCGCTCTTCGCCCAGGTAGGCCAGTAGCGCCTCATGCTCGGCCAGGGTCGTCAGGCTGACATGCTCGGGCAACAGCTCCAGCACATGGGTGTGGTGGGCCACTTGCAGCAGGTAGCGGTGGTGGAGCCCTTGATCCCGCAGCAGCTGGGCGGTGTCGAAAATTTCCTCTACGCGCTGGCCGATCGGCTGGGCGCGGCTTTGGCAGAAGCAGCGTACTCGCACCCTTGGCCGGTGGCCGCGCTGCGCCGGGCTGTTGAGGAAGTCGCGCAGGCAGCGCACCAGCGCGTGTTCACCGTCATAGCGCTGGACCAGTACCTCGTTCCAGCTGTTGACGGTGACCTGGTCCAGGGTCAGCACCAGGTTTTCGCGCACGCCAGCGTAGCTCAACGCGTCGGTGCGCTCTGTGGTCATCAAAACGTTCAGCTCGCGGTGGTGGCGCAGCGGGTCGACGCCGACGTTGACCAGCAACAACACCTCATCGGCAACGCTGGGCTGCAAAAGGCGCACTTCGCTGACGGTCGGCAAGGGCAGGGGGATACTTTGCCGCAGACAGCCCAGCAGGTTGAACAGCTCAAATTCCCCAAGGTCGCTGGCCCCTGGGTGCAGCGCCATGCGGGTGCTGCTGTCGATCACTCCGTTGCGATGGGCCCAGGTCAGCAGTTCGAGTAGCTCGCGGCAGCGTTTGATCGGGCTGAAGTGCTGCACCTCATGGGTGCTCAGGTTGCCGCTGTACAGCTCCCAGTGGTAGCTGCCCGGCTCCTTGCGGTTGGGTGCCTGGACCAGCGTCAGGGTGCCTTCGGCGAGGTCAGGGGCGATGCCGGGGTTAATCACTTCGACCTTGCCGGCGCGGCGCTCGAAGGCTGCGTACAGGCGCCGGCCCAGCACATTGAGGTCGCGCTGGTCGGCGCGGCTGCTGGCGTTCTGGGTGCGAGCGAACTGGCTGAGGAAGCGATAACTGAGGTTAAGCTCGGCCACCAGCTCACGCCGCTCGACGGCAACCTGCTGCACTTTCCATTGGCTGCGGCTGTCCAGCAGGGCCAACTGGCGCTGGTCCCAGCCCCACTCGTCGGTCAGGCGCTGCAGCAGCCGGCGTTGCCAGCCATGGCTGCGGCCTTGGTCGCTGAGCTTCTTGTTCACCTTCAGGTACAGGCTGCGCCGTACCAGCTCCAGGCGCGCGGGTTCGCCGCGTTGCAGCAGGTAACGTTCGATGCGCCGGTAGACCATCACGTAGGGGTCCAGCTCGTCGAGGTCGAGCTGGTTGGCAAATACTGCCTGCTTGTAGTCCAGGCTCAGGCAGCGCACCGCAGGGTGTTCGCCGGCGTAGGCTTCGGTCAGCAGCAGTTTGAGCAGCGATTTGTAGGGCGAGTCGATGCCTTTGAACAATTGCCACAGGCCAGCGCCGACGAACTCACCGGGCGGAATGTGCGCCAGGTTGCCGAGGTCAAGGGCTTCCTGGCTGCGGATAAAGCGCTTGGACAGCAACGTCTGGGTGTAGCTGTAGTAGTTGTGTTCCTCGTACACCGGTACCAGCCACCACAGCGGCGTACGCCCGGCCAGCCACAGGGTGGTGCGGTAGAACTCGTCCAGCAGCAGGTAGTGCTGGGTGGTGCCGCAGTCGTCGGAGCCGAGCTGGCCATCGCGCTGACCCTGGGCGAAGCCCTGTGTGTCGATCAGGAAAAAGTGTGCTTCGGCGCCCAGGCTTGCCGCCCAGGCCTCCAGCAGCTGGCACTTGCGGCGCAGCTCACCCAGCAGCTGTTCGGGCAAGCCGGGTGCATGGCACACCCACAGGTCCATGTCGCTGTGCTCGGCCTGCGCCAGCGAGCCCAGGCTGCCCATCAGGAACAGGCCGTGGATCGGGCGTGGCGGGTTGCCATGCTGGGCCTTGTAAGTGAACGAGCGGGCCAGGCGTTGGGCATCTGCCACCAGCTCGGCGCTTGGCTCGTAAGCCGATACGCCCGCAGGGGTGCTGCCGGAGACGTAACCCGGCAATAGCGGGTGGTTCACGTGAAACAGCAGCGGCAGCAACGACAGTACCTGTTGCTGGCGCGTTGACAGGCCTTCCTTTGCCCGCTGCAGTCGGCCCTGGTTGAGATGCAGGAAGCGCGCACGCAATGTCGCCAGGACCTTGCGGTCGATGCCTTCGTCCAGGTCAGGGCGGATTTCGTGAGGGTGGTTCATTGCGCGCTCGGGCAGGCCATTGAAGCTGTGGCGAGTTTAGCCTGAGTGGCGGGGTCGGATAAGCGGTAATTGAAATTCTGGCGCCATTTTTCCAGCGCTGGCCTGCTCCAGCTTTCGCTGCGCTTCAGGCATGATGGGCGCATTGAGTTCATGTAGAGAGTGTCCAATGCGTGTATGGATCGATGCCGACGCCTGCCCCAAGGCGGCCAAGGATCTGATCGTCAAGTTCGCCCTCAAGCGCAAGTTCGAGGTGGTGATGGTGGCGGGGCAGGCGGTGGCCAAGCCGGCGTTCGCGATCGTGCGTCTGATCGTGGTGCCCAGCGGCATGGATGCGGCCGACGATTACATTGTGGAGCACGCCGTGCCTGGCGAGCTGGTGATCTGCAGTGACGTGCCGCTGGCCGACCGCCTGGTGAAAAAGGGCGTGGCCGCACTGGACCCGCGTGGGCGTGAGTTCGACGAGCGCAACATGGGCGACCGCCTGGCGGCGCGCAACCTGTTCACCGAGCTGCGTGAGCAGGGGCAGGTGGGGGGCGGGCAGGCGGCCTATGGCGAACGTGAGAAACAGGCGTTTGCCAATGCACTGGACCGGATCATTGCCCGCCTCTCGAAAAGCTGAGCGCTGACACGGTTCCTGTCGGCGACAGCCCAGCGTGGCGCGGTGGATGGCACCGGCTTTGCCGGTGTTCGCGGGTAAACCCGCTCCTACAGGTGATCGCGCAGGCTTTTCATGAGTTGCCCCCACAGGTACCGAGTGGCCTTGAAGCCTGCGCTGGGCCTGTGGGAGCGGGCATGCCCGTGAAGAAGCCAACGCAGTAATTTACTCGTGCGTCAGCTCCAGCACTCGGTCCACCAGCTTGTAGATCCCGCCCGCCGCCTCGCTGATCGACTTGGCCTCCATGTACGCCGGGGTAGTCACGAGCTTGCGCTGGGTGTCTTCGACAATGTCGTGTACATCGCACGCTTCATGGGTGCCGCCCATCTTCTCGATAGCCGCTGCAGTGCCGGCATCGCTCCCGATGGTGCAGACCACGCCCGGCCCGTAGATCTTCGCCGCAAGCGCCGGCGAGATGCAGATCAGGCCAACGGGTTTGCAGGCGTCGGCAAAGGCTTCGGCCAAGGCCAGCACGTCTGGGTTCACGCTGCAGTTGGCGCCTTCCACGGCAAAGTTGGACAGGTTTTTAGCCACCCCGAAACCGCCCGGCACGATCAGTGCGTCGAAGTCTTCGGCCTTGGCTTCACGGATATCCTTGACCTCGCCGCGGGCAATGCGCGCCGACTCCACCAGCACATTGCGCGATTCGGGCATTTCTTCGCCGGTCAGATGGTTGATTACATGCATCTGTGCGATGTTCGGCGCGAAGCACTGCACCTGCGCACCGCGCTGGTCGAGGCGCAGCAGCGTGATCACGCTTTCGTGGATTTCGGCGCCGTCATACACGCCACAGCCGGAAAGAATCACCGCTACTTTTTTTGTCATGCTCATTACTCCAGTGTCGAGGCGCTAAATGTCCTCTAGTTTGGCAGATGTCGCCATAGGGATTCCTGCGGGGGCGGCCTAATCTTGGTGGATAACGCCTGAGGTCGCGCCCATGGACCTGATACTGCTGGCCGTGCCGTTCTTTTTTGTGCTGATAGCCGTCGAGCTGGTCGCCGACCGCGTGCGCGGCCAGCACAACTTCACCCTGGCCGACTCGATCAACAGCCTGAGTACCGGCGCACTGTCGACCAGTACCGGCCTGCTGACCAAAGGCGTAGGGCTGGTCACCTATGCTCTGGTCTTCGAGCACCTGGCGCTGTTGCAATTGCCGGCGCAGGCAGGGTGGGTCTGGTTGCTGGCCTTTGTCCTGTACGACTTCTGCTACTACTGGCTGCACCGCCTGGGGCATGAGCGCAACGTACTGTGGGCTGCGCACTCGGTGCATCACCAGAGCGAGGAGTACAACCTCACCACGGCGCTGCGCCAGACCAGTAGCGGGTTCCTCTTCTCGTGGTTGTTCTACCTGCCGCTGGCGCTGCTGGGTGTGCCGCCACTGGTGTTCATCACCGTCGCCTCGCTCAACCTGCTGTATCAGTTCTGGGTGCATACCCGGCATATCCCTAAACTTGGCTGGCTGGAGTGGGTGTTGATCACGCCGTCCAATCATCGCGTCCACCATGCGCAAAACCCTGCTTACTTGGATCGCAATTACGGTGGTGTGTTCATTCTTTGGGACCGTCTGTTCGGCACTTTCAAGGAGGAGGACCCGGCCGAGCCGGTGGTGTTCGGGGTGACCACGCCGCTGGCCAGCTGGAACCCGCTATGGGCCAACCTGCAGTTCTATGCCCAGCTCTGGCACGACGCCCGGCGCACCACCAGCCTGTGGGACAAGCTGCGTATCTGGTTCATGCCTACCGGCTGGCGCCCGGCCGATGTGGCCGCACGCTACCCACAGGCCAAACAGGACTTGGCGCTGTTTCGCAAGTTCGAGATTGCCCTGGGGCGCGGGCAGCAAGCCTATGTGGCGGCGCAGTTCGTGGTTTATGTGGCCTTGGGCAGCTACCTGATGGACGTGGCCGACCGCGTGCCGGCCGCCGCGCTGGTGCTCGGCTGGTCACTGATGGCGTTTGGTTTGTTCGTGCTGGGCGCGTTGCTGGAGAACCGGCCCTGGTCTGCACGCCTGGAGCTGGCGCGGTTGTGTCTGAATGCGCCGGCATTGTACCTGGCCGGCGCCTTGGGCTTAGCGGTGGTCGCGCCGCTGGCCTGGTTTCTGCTCGTGGCTTACAGCCTGCTCAGCCTCTGGGGGCTGGGCCTGGCTCGCCGCCCTGCGCTCCGCGCGCAGAGTACGGAAGCGCCGGCGCAGCCACAGCAGGCCGCCCAGCGCCACCAGGCCGCCAAGCACCCATAGCTCGTAACGTTTGACGTTGCCCAGCAAGCCTTCGAGGATGGCGCCGAAGTGGTAGGCGGCGGCGCCCAGGGCCACTGCCCAGATGCCCGCGCCAATCCCGTTCAGCAGCAGGTAGCGACGTGGCGGGTAACCCGACAGGCCGATGGCCACCGGCATGACCGTGCGCAAACCATAGACAAAGCGGAAGCTCAGCACCCAGATATCGGGGTGGCGGCGGATATGGTCCAGCGCCCGGTCGCCCATTGCCTGCCAGCGCGGCTTGCGCGCCAGGATCCTGCGCCCGTGGCGTCGGCCCATGAAGTACCACAACTGGTCGCCCGCGTAGCTGCCGAAGAAGGCCACCAGGCACACCAGATTGATATCCATGTAACCGCGGAACGCAAGGAACCCCGCAAGCACCAGAATGGTCTCGCCTTCAAAGAAGGTGCCTAGAAAAAGGGCGAAGTAGCCGAAATCCTGCAGGAATTGTTGAAGCATTTTCTGAGGTGCTGGCGAAATGAACGCGCAGCCTACCCCTTCGCGCGCGTTCGTGAAAGTGTCCAAATGTGTCTCGACGTGAACAATTCCAGCGCAGACAATGCCAGAGGCCCCGTGCCACGGCTTGCCCATATGTGTAACACGGGCGTCATAATGGGCGCTTATCTTGCCGCTCAATAGATGATAGGGCGTTAACGTCCTCAGGAACGCCAGATGAATAATGAAGTGCTAAGCCCTGTCGCGATCAAGGATGCTCAGGAGCTCCCAGAAGAGATGCTGCAGACCCCGCCAGACCTGCCTCCGGCGGCTGAGCCTGTAGCGGAGCCGGTGGCCGAGCCTGCAGCTCCGGTGCCCGCGCCGTCCCCGGCCATCGCCGTCCCTGGCCTGGACGACAGCAGCCTGTACATTCATCGCGAACTCTCGCAACTGCAGTTCAATATCCGGGTGCTGGAGCAGGCACTGGATGAGAGCTACCCGCTGCTGGAACGCCTCAAGTTCCTGTTGATCTTCTCCAGCAACCTCGACGAGTTCTTTGAGATTCGTGTCGCAGGCCTGAAGAAGCAGATCAACTTCGCCCGTGAACAGGCCGGCGCCGATGGCCTGCAACCGCACCAGGCGCTGGCGCGTATCAGCGAACTGGTGCACATCGAGGTAGAGCGCCAGTACGCGATCCTTAACGACGTGCTGCTGCCAGAGCTGGAAAAGCACCAGATCCGCTTCATCCGCCGCCGCTACTGGACACCCAAGCTCAAGACCTGGGTACGCCGCTACTTCCGCGACGAAATTGCCCCGATCATTACCCCGATTGGCCTCGACCCGACTCACCCGTTCCCGCTGCTGGTGAACAAGAGCCTCAACTTCATCGTCGAGCTCGAGGGGGTGGACGCCTTCGGTCGCGACTCGGGCCTGGCGATCATTCCGGCGCCACGCCTGCTGCCGCGGGTTATTCGCGTGCCGGAAGAGGTGGGCGGCCCGGGCGCAAACTATGTGTTCCTGTCGTCGATGATCCACGCGCACGCCGACGACCTGTTCCAGGGCATGAAGGTGAAGGGCTGCTACCAGTTCCGACTGACGCGCAACGCCGACCTGGCGCTTGACTCTGAAGAGGTCGACGACCTGGCCCGCGCGCTGCGCGGCGAGCTGTTCTCGCGCCGCTACGGTGATGCCGTGCGCCTGGAAGTGGCCGACACCTGCCCGAAACACCTGTCGGACTACCTGTTGAAGCAGTTCAGCCTCAGCGAAAGTGAGCTGTACCAGGTCAATGGCCCGGTCAACCTCACCCGCCTGTTCAGCATCACCGGCCTGGACAGCCACCCGGAGCTGCAATACACACCGTTCACCCCGGCGATCCCCAAGCTGCTGGCGAACGCTGACAACATTTTCAGTGTGATCAGCAAGCAGGACATCCTGCTGATGCACCCGTTCGAGTCCTTCACGCCAGTGGTCGACCTGCTGCGCCAGGCCGCCAAGGACCCGCACGTGCTCGCCGTGCGCCAGACCCTGTACCGCTCGGGGGCTAACTCGGAAATCGTCGACGCCCTGGTGGATGCAGCGCGTAACGGCAAGGAGGTCACTGCGGTGATCGAGTTGCGTGCGCGTTTTGACGAAGAGTCCAACCTGCAGATGGCCAGCCGCCTGCAAGCGGCCGGTGCGGTAGTGATCTACGGTGTGGTCGGCTTCAAGACCCACGCCAAGATGATGCTGATTCTGCGCCGCGAGCAGGGCGAGATCGTGCGTTATGCGCACCTGGGTACCGGTAACTACCACGCCGGCAACGCCCGCCTGTACACCGACTACAGCCTGCTGACCTCTGACGATGCGCTCACCGAAGACGTCGGCAAGCTGTTCAGCCAGTTGATCGGCATGGGCAAGACCTTGCGCATGAAGAAGCTGCTGCATGCGCCGTTCACCCTGAAAAAGGGCATGCTCGACATGATCGCGCGGGAAACCCAGTTTGCCCTTGAAGGCAAGCCGGCGCACATCATCGCCAAGTTCAACTCGCTGACCGACGCCAAAGTCATCAAGGCGCTGTACAAGGCCAGCCAGTCGGGCGTGAAAATCGACTTGGTGGTGCGTGGCATGTGCTGCCTGCGCCCGGGCATTCCGGGGGTTTCGCACAACATCCAGGTGCGCTCGATCATTGGCCGCTTCCTCGAGCACACGCGGGTGTTCTACTTCCTCAATGGCGGCGAAGAGCAGATCTACCTGTCCAGCGCCGACTGGATGGAGCGCAACCTCGACAAGCGTGTCGAGACCTGCTTCCCGGTGGAAGGCAAAAAACTGTTGCTGCGGGTGAAGAAGGAGCTGGAAGGCTACCTGACCGACAATACCCACGCCTGGACCTTGCAGCCGGACGGGCGCTACGTGCGCAGCACCCCGACCGGCAACCAGAACCCGCGCAGCGTTCAGGCGACCTTGCTGGAGCGCCTGAGCAACCCGGTCCTCAACGTACGCTGAGGACGAAGCCGACCCGGGCCAGCCACTCCGCCTCGTTGGCGAAGTCGGCCTGGGTCAGCTGGTTCTGCTCCAGCCAACCGTCAGGGAAAGCTACATCCAGGCTGTTGTCCCCGCCGTGCAGTTCTACCTTTGGCATTTGCTGAGTGCCGCGGATGTGGTGGAACAGGATGGCAAAGCGCAGCAGCACGCACAGGCGCAGCAGCTTGACCCCTTCATCACCCAGTTCGGCGTAACGGTCCTTGGGGATGTTGCGGCGGTGGCCGCGTACCAGCAGGGCCATCATCTGCTGATCTTCCCGGGAAAAGCCTGCCAGGTCCGAGTGCTCGATCAGATAGGCGCCGTGCTTGTGGTAGTGATAATGGGCAATGTCCAGCCCGATTTCGTGCACTTTCGCGGCCCAGCCCAGTAGATCGCGCCAGTTTCCGTCTTTCAGGTTCCAAGCGTCGGCCACCTGGTCGAATGCGTGCAACGCCTTGCGCTCGACGCGCGCAGCCTGGCCCTGGTCCACGTGATAGCGCTCCATCAGCGAGTTCAGGGTGCGTTCGCGCACGTCTTCGTGGTGGTGGCGGCCAAGCAGATCGAACAGCACACCTTCGCGCAGGGCGCCGTCGCAGTGGTCCATGCGGTTCAGTTCAAGGGCATCGAAGATCGCTTCGAGAATCGCCAAGCCCGCCGGGAAGATAGTGCGGCGGTCTGGCTTGACGCCGTCGAAGTCGATCTTGTCGACCTCGCCCAGCTTGAACAGCTTGCGTTTGACCCAGGCCAGGCCTTCGGCGTTGACCTCGCCATTGCCCAGGCCACCGGCCTTGATGGCAGCGCCGATGGCGCGAATGGTGCCGGATGAGCCGATGGCCTCATCCCAGGTCAGGCGGTGCAGGGCATTTTCGATGCTCATCAGTTCCAGGCGCGCGGCCGTGTAGGCCTGGGCATAGCGGGCCGGGGTGATCTTGCCGTCGCGGAAGTAACGCTGGGTAAAGCTCACGCAACCCATCTGCAGGCTTTCACGCAGCAGCGGCTCGAAGCGCTGGCCGATGATGAACTCGGTACTGCCGCCGCCGATGTCGGCCACCAGGCGCTTGCCGGGGGTGTCGGCCAGGGTGTGCGACACGCCCAGGTAGATCAGGCGCGCCTCTTCACGGCCAGAGATGACCTCCACCGGGTGGCCGAGGATGGCTTCGGCGCGCTGGATGAATTCGTTACGGTTGCGCGCTTCGCGCAAGGCGTTGGTACCGACGATACGCACGGCGCCTGCCGGCATGCCGTTGATCAGCTGGGAAAAGCGCTTGAGGCAATCCAGGCCCCTTTCCATTGCCTCTTCACTGAGCATGCGCTCTTCGTCGATGCCGGCGGCCAGTTGAACCTTCTCGCCGAGCCGCTCAAGGATACGGATTTCGGTATGGTGGGCCTTGGCCACGACCATGTGAAAACTGTTGGAGCCAAGGTCGATGGCGGCGATCAGGGACAGGTTCTTCGCGATGGTATGCGGCATGATCTGGTTGTTCTCGGTCGTTAACCTGGCAATCGTGCCACGATAGCAGGCTATCGCCAACGCGTGACACTCAGCCGTTGTACTGGCCTTGATGCAAGGCAATGTGCCATTCGATTCTATGACGGCCATATGACAGTTTCGATTCGCGCCGTCTTGCGCAACTATAGTTACACTCAATCGTCCGTGGCTTCCTGTCCGGCGTAGGTGCGGCTATCATGGGCCACGTTTTTTGCTTACGACCCTGGAGATATCCATGAGCAGCGATCTGATCAAACATGTCACCGACGCCTCCTTCGAAGCCGATGTCCTGAAGGCCGAAGGCGCGGTACTGGTCGACTACTGGGCTGAATGGTGCGGTCCATGCAAGATGATCGCTCCGGTTCTGGACGACATCGCTTCCACCTACGAGGGCAAACTGACCGTCGCCAAGCTGAACATCGACGAGAACCAGGAAACCCCGGCCAAGCACGGTGTGCGTGGTATCCCGACGCTGATGCTGTTCAAGAACGGCAACGTCGAAGCCACCAAGGTTGGTGCACTGTCCAAATCGCAGCTGGCCGCATTCCTCGACGCCCACCTGTGATGTGAAAAGGCCCCGCAAATGCGGGGCTTTTCTTTTTCAGAGCACTAGACGCAGAAAAAAGCAAGTGTTACATTCGGCCTCGCACTGCTTTTCCAGTGCCCTCTACATGCCGTCGCCGAAGCATCCCTAATTCGAATCAGTACGCGATCCTGTCGCCATCCAGCGGCGCGGCCTCATTAAGCCAGAAGCTTAATTCTCCCTTCTTACATGATTACGTCATTCCCCTTATGAACCTGACTGAACTCAAGCAAAAGCCGATTACCGATCTTTTGGAAATGGCCGAACAGATGGGCATCGAAAACATGGCCCGTTCGCGCAAACAGGACGTGATTTTCGCCCTGCTGAAGAAGCATGCGAAAAGCGGCGAAGAGATCTCGGGTGACGGCGTGCTGGAGATTCTCCAGGATGGTTTCGGTTTCCTGCGTTCGGCTGATGCGTCCTACCTGGCCGGCCCAGACGACATCTATGTCTCGCCCAGCCAGATCCGCCGTTTCAACCTGCGTACCGGCGACACCATCGTCGGCAAGATCCGCCCACCGAAGGAAGGGGAGCGTTACTTCGCCCTGCTGAAGGTCGATACCATCAACTTCGACCGCCCGGAAAACGCGAAGAACAAGATCCTGTTCGAAAACCTGACGCCGCTGTTCCCGAACAAGCGCCTGAAGATGGAGGCCGGTAACGGCTCCACCGAGGACTTGACCGGTCGCGTCATCGACCTGTGCGCCCCGATCGGCAAAGGCCAGCGCGGCCTGATCGTTGCCCCGCCGAAAGCCGGTAAGACGATCATGCTGCAGAACATTGCGGCCAACATCACCCGTAACAACCCTGAGTGCCACCTGATCGTCCTGCTGATCGACGAGCGCCCGGAAGAAGTGACCGAAATGCAGCGCACCGTGCGTGGCGAAGTGGTTGCTTCCACCTTCGACGAGCCGCCAACCCGCCACGTGCAGGTTGCCGAGATGGTGATCGAGAAGGCCAAGCGCCTGGTCGAGCACAAGAAAGATGTGGTTATCCTGCTGGACTCGATCACTCGACTGGCGCGTGCCTACAACACCGTGATCCCGAGCTCCGGCAAGGTGCTGACCGGTGGTGTCGACGCCCACGCCCTCGAGAAGCCCAAGCGCTTCTTCGGTGCTGCGCGTAACATCGAGGAAGGCGGTTCGCTGACCATTATCGCCACTGCGCTGGTTGAAACCGGCTCGAAGATGGACGAAGTGATCTACGAAGAGTTCAAGGGCACCGGCAACATGGAGCTGCCGCTGGACCGCCGCATCGCCGAGAAGCGTGTGTTCCCGGCCATCAACATCAACCGCTCCGGCACCCGCCGCGAAGAGTTGCTGACCGCTGACGACGAACTGCAGCGTATGTGGATTCTGCGCAAGCTGCTGCACCCGATGGACGAAATCGCTGCCATCGAGTTCCTGGTCGACAAGCTCAAGCAGACCAAGACCAACGATGAGTTCTTCCTGTCGATGAAGCGCAAGTAAGCGAGCGTTTCAGGCTGGATTGATTGGGGCCGCCTTGCGGCCCTTCGCGGGCAAGCCCGCTCCTACACAGGTCACTGCGGCCCTTGTAGGAGCGGGCTTGCCCGCGAAGGGGTGCAAAGCGGCCCCAATGCATTTTCACCCCCAAACAAGGCCCGAACGGCGCTACACTCTGCACCCCGACCGATACGGCCAACACGAGGCTCCTGCATGCAGTATCGCGACTTGCGCGACTTCATCCGTGGCCTGGAACAGCGCGGCGAGCTCAAGCGCATCCAGGTACCGATCTCCCCCGTCCTGGAAATGACCGAGGTCTGCGACCGCACCCTGCGCGCCAAGGGCCCGGCATTGTTGTTCGAAAAGCCCACCGGCTTCGACATCCCAGTGCTGGGCAACCTGTTCGGTACTCCGGAGCGGGTGGCCATGGGCATGGGCGCCGAGTCGGTCAGCGAACTGCGGGAAATCGGCAAGCTGCTGGCCTTCCTCAAGGAGCCCGAGCCGCCCAAGGGCCTGAAGGACGCCTGGTCGAAGCTGCCGATCTTCAAGAAGGTCGTGTCGATGGCGCCAAAAGTGGTCAAGGACGCGGTGTGCCAGGAAGTGGTGGTCGAGGGTGACGATGTCGACCTTGGCACGCTGCCGATTCAGCACTGCTGGCCTGGCGACGTGGCGCCGCTGATTACCTGGGGCCTCACCGTGACCCGTGGTCCGAACAAGGACCGCCAGAACCTGGGCATCTACCGCCAGCAGGTGATCGGCCGCAACAAGGTGATCATGCGCTGGCTCAGCCACCGTGGCGGCGCCCTCGACTACCGAGAGTGGTGCGAGAAGAACCCCGGCCAGCCGTTTCCGGTCGCCGTGGCCCTGGGCGCTGACCCAGCGACCATTCTCGGCGCGGTGACCCCGGTCCCGGACACCCTTTCCGAGTACGCCTTCGCCGGCCTGCTGCGAGGCAATCGCACCGAACTGGTCAAGTGCCGTGGCAGCAACCTGCAGGTACCGGCAACCGCCGAGATCATTCTGGAAGGGGTGATCCACCCAGGCGAAATGGCCCCGGAAGGCCCTTACGGCGATCACACGGGCTACTACAACGAAGTGGACAGTTTCCCGGTGTTCACCGTTGAGCGCATCACCCACCGGCAAAAACCGATCTACCACAGCACCTACACCGGCCGGCCGCCAGATGAGCCGGCCATTCTCGGCGTGGCGCTGAACGAAGTGTTCGTGCCGATCCTGCAGAAGCAGTTCCCGGAAATCACCGACTTCTACCTGCCGCCGGAAGGCTGCTCGTACCGCATGGCGGTGGTGACCATGAAGAAACAGTACCCAGGCCACGCCAAGCGCGTAATGCTGGGTGTGTGGTCGTTCCTGCGACAGTTCATGTACACCAAGTTCGTTATTGTCACCGATGACGATATCAACGCTCGTGACTGGAACGATGTGATCTGGGCCATTACCACGCGCATGGACCCCAAGCGTGATACGGTAATGATTGACAACACCCCGATCGACTACCTGGACTTTGCGTCACCGGTGTCGGGGCTGGGTTCGAAGATGGGCCTGGACGCTACTCACAAGTGGCCGGGCGAGACTACACGCGAATGGGGCCGGGTCATCGTCAAGGATGAGGCCGTCACCCGCCGTATCGATGAGCTGTGGGATCAGTTGGGAATAGATTGATGCAGGTAACGTTGCAGCCGTCCGGGGCGGTGCTGGCGCTTGAACCCGGGGAACGGATCCTGGATGGAGCACGGCGGCTGGGCTATGACTGCCCAAACAGCTGCCGCAATGGCAATTGCCATGTTTGCGCCGCGTTGTTGGTTGAAGGACGGGTTCGCCAGGATGGCGAAGTCCGCGACCATGGTGAGTTGTTCACCTGCATTGCCGAACCGCTGGAGGACTGCGTGTTGCTCTGGGACGGTGTGCTTGCCTTGGGCGAGCTGCCAGTGCGCAAGCTGGCGTGCAGCGTCAGTGAGTGCGTCGACGTCGGCGGCGACGTCTGGCGGGTGCGCCTGCGTGCGCCTGCCGGTAAACCTCTGCGTTATCACGCGGGGCAATACCTGATGATCGAACGTGAGGGCGGCAAGCAGGCAGCTTTCTCGCTGGCGTCCGCGCCACATGCCGGGCGTGAACTGGAGCTGCATGTGCTGGCGCGTGAGCCCAGTGCGGTGCAACTGATCGACCAGCTGAGGCGAGATGGCCTGGCGCGCATTGAAATGCCGTTTGGCGACACCCACCTGGCCGAGCTGCCCGACGGGCCGCTGGTGCTGATTGCCGCCGGCACTGGCATGGGCCAGATGCACAGCCTGGTCGAGCACTGCCGGGCTCAGGGCTTCAAGCACCCGGTACACCTGTACTGGGGGGTGCGCCGGCCCGAGGATTTCTATCAGATCGAGCACTGGGACGAATGGCAGCGTCTGCCTAACCTGTTCCTGCATCAAGTGGTCAGCGACCTGTGTGGCTGGGAAGGCCGCTGCGGCATGCTGCATGAAGCGGTCTGCGACGACATTGCCGACCTCAATAGCGTGCATGTGTATGCCAGCGGCTCACCGAACATGATCTACGCCACGCTCGACGCCTTGGTCGAAGCCGGTATGGATGCGCACCGCATGCGTGCCGATGTGTTCGCCTATGCGCCGCGCGGTTAATAACCGAAGTTTGAAAGTGTCGGTATAAGGCGGTAATTGTTACCGCCTTGGCCAATAACTTTCACCGCTGCTGAAACAGTACTTCCCAGTCGTCGGAGCCGTGTATGAAACACGTGCTCAAGGGCTTGAGTATTCCTGCAATTCTGGCCTATGGTTACTGCAAGCGCCCTTGGTAAAGCGGCCTGGGGCCGCAGCGTAATCGAAGCTCGCTACATCCGTAGTTCACAGGAATAATGGCGGCAGCTTATGTCGGCACTTGAAAGTATGTCTTGGGAAGTTTCATACCCTCCGGCACTTGATTTCGGTCAGCAACATACTCGCGAACAGTTGTTCAGCTCCATGAAAACAACCATGTCCAGGCATCAGGGTGGGCCGGTGTGGCTGTTTGCCTATGGTTCGTTGATCTGGCGCCCGGAGTGCAATTCGGTGGAGCGCCAGCGCGCGCGGGTACATGGTTATCACCGTGGCTTGTACCTGTGGTCGCATGAACATCGCGGTACCCCGGAAACGCCCGGGCTGGTGTTTGGCCTGGACCGCGGTGGCTCCTGCAGCGGCTTTGCCTACCGGCTGGATGAACGCAACCTGGACGACTCACTGATGGCCCTGTGGCAACGCGAGATGCCCTATCCGGCATACCGGCCGCACTGGCTCAACTGCCGCCTGGGCGATGGTAGCAAGGTGCAGGCCTTGGGCTTTGTACTGGAGCGGCATCTGCCGTGCTATGCCGGTAACTTGCCGGATACGTTGCTCAGCCAGATCCTGGCCAGTGCCAAGGGGCGTTATGGCACCACGCGTGACTATGTCGAGCAGACCTTGAATGCACTGCGCAGTCACCAGATGCCCGATCGCAACCTGGAAGCGCGATTCAGGCGTTGCCACAATCTGCGCGAAGTGTGAGCAACCTGTTCCGGCCTCTTCGCGGGTAATCCCTGTAGGCGCGGGTTTACCCGCGAATACGGTGGTGCCGACAACGGTGAACGGCGGGTGGAATTGGCCGGCAGGCCCGGCCCTTTCGCGGGTAAACCCGCGCCTACAGGCGACCGCGCAGAGGCCGGTACTGCCTTACCTGGCCAGCACCACCAACTTACCCACCGCCTGCCGTTGCCCCAGCTTCTCGATAGCAGCCCCGGCTTCTTCCAGTGGATAAGTCTGCGACACCAGCGGCTTCAACTTGCCCTCGGCATGCCAGGCAAACAGCTGGTGAAAGTTGGCCGCGTTGTCCTCCGGCTGGCGCTGGGCAAATGCCCCCCAGAACACGCCCAGTACCGCCGCGCCCTTGAGCAGCACCAGGTTGGCCGCCAGCTGTGGAATGCTGCCACTGGCAAAACCCACCACCAGCAGCCTGCCATTCCAGGCCAGCCCGCGCACCGCTTGTTCGAACAGCTCGCCACCGACCGGGTCATAGATCACGTCCACGCCCTGGCCACCGGTCAGGCGTTTGATTTCTTCGCGCAGGTTGGCCTGGCTGTAGTCGATCAGCTCATCCGCCCCGGCAGCCTTGGCCACGGCCAGTTTCTCGGCACTGCTGGCCGCCGCGATCACCCGCGCGCCCATGGCCTTGCCGATCTCCACCGCCGCCAGGCCCACCCCGCCGGAAGCGCCCAGTACCAGCAGGGTCTCGCCGGCTTGCAACTGGCCACGCTGGCGCAGGGCGTGCATCGAGGTGCCGTAGGTCATGCCGAAGGCCGCAGCGGTGGTGAAGTCCATGCTCGCCGGGATCGGCAGAACGTTATAGAACGGCACCGCCACTTGCTCGGCGAACGCACCCCAGCCGGTGAGCGCCATGACCCGGTCGCCGACCTTGAACGCGCCGGCCTTTTCGCCGACGGCGGCCACCACGCCTGCTGCCTCGCCACCCGGAGAGAACGGCAGCGGTGGCTGGAACTGGTACTTGCCTTCGATGATCAAGGTGTCGGGGAAGTTGACCCCGGCAGCCTGCACGTCCAGCAGGATCTCGTTCTTCTTCGGCAGTGGGCTGGCCACCTCTTCCAGCACCAGGTTGCGCGCCGGACCCAGGGTTTTGCACAACACAGCTTTCATCGGGGCTATTCCTTTGCGGGTAGTGGCCGATAAGTGTAGGAGGGCCGCTTGGCAGGTCAACGAGCATGGCCCGCCCTGATGGGCCGGCATAAGCCCGAGCTTGGGTTTGAGCGGTGTGCTGGGTAAGCTGGCGCCAACTGTATTGAGGAGCGAATTCGTGAAAGCGTGGATCTTGATGGTGCTGGCGCTGCTGCTGCCGGCTGCGGCCATGGCCGAGGAAGCCAAGGAAGGGGTGCCCAAGGTCGCCTACATCAGTCTGAGCCCGCCCTTCGTTGGCAACTATGCGCTCGACGGCAGCCCGCGGCTGCGCGTGTACAAGGCTGACGTGGCCCTGCGCGTGACGGGCGACGAAGCGGCCAAGACGGTAAAGCACCACGAACCGCTGATCCGTAACCAGCTGGTGGCACTGTTCACCCAGCAGACGGTGGACAGCATGAGCAACGTCGAGGCCAAGGAGCATCTTCGCCAAGAGGCGCTGAAACAGGTGCAGCAGGTGCTGGAGGCGGAAGAGGGCAAGCCGATCGTTGAAGACTTGCTGTTCAACAACCTGATTGTGCAGTGACCTGAAACAGTGTGAGGTCCATCACTGGTAAGTCGGATTGAATCCAGGCTTACCCCGTGTGTAGGACCCTTCTGTCTTTCCTGTAAGCCATGCTGGGCCAAGTGCGACATGATCTACACGGTGGCTACCTCCAGATTGGACAGATGTCGGGTCAAATCGCGGCAAGGAAGTGGTCGGGAATACATGACCTTTACAATGCGGCCAGAGCATTTCGCCGCCGTGAGGGCTGCAGTTGGCTTTACGCTGGGTTTCACACATCCAGCAACAGAGCGGTCTGTTGTCAATGTTACGCTCGATGCGTGATGATCAGCCTGTTCCCGCAAGGGGCTTGTAAGACTCTGAGGATCCTGGTTCGACCAGCAATTACAGAGCCGGGCAGGTATATGGCGATGACAAGTCGACCTGTCTGTGAGTAGGGCGCCGAAAGGCGCCCTTTGTCTTTGTGCCAGTTTTCCAATTTTCGGCGGACGCTCGCGCATGCCTTCAAGACGCCAGGCTCCGACGAAACCGTGCCAGCGCCACGCTGAAGAACACCAGGCCGATCAGCGTCAGCGCCAGGATATCCGGCCATACCACCGCCCACCCGGCATCCCTGAACAGGATTGCGGCACTCAGGCTGACAAAGTGCGTTGAGGGTGACCCTTGCATCACCCACTGCAGCCACTGCGGCATGCTGTCCAGAGGTGTGCTGCCGCCGGACAGCAACAGCATCGGGATGATCACCGGGATCGCCAGCAGGCCGAACTGCGGCGTCGAGCGCGCCAGGGTGGCGAGGAAAATGCCCAGCGATGTACTGGCGAACAGGTACAGCGCGGTCACGGCCAGGAACAGCCCCATCGAGCCAGACAGCGGCACGCCCAGTGCACCTTTGACGACTACCACCAACGAAATCCAGGTGCAGATCACCACCACCAGCGCGTTGCTGCCGATCTTGGCCAGCATGATCTCCAGCGCGGTCAACGGCAGCACCAGCAGGTGGTCGAGGGTGCCATGCTCACGCTCGCGCAGCAGCGCGGTCCCGGTGAGGATGATCGCCAGGATGGTGATGTTGTTGACGATCTGGATCACGGCCAGAAACCAGCCCCCCTCCAGGTTGGGGTTGAACAGCGCCTTGGGGTTGATCAGCACCGGGCTTTGCTCGTTACCACGCTGGCTGTAGTCGAGCAGCTCGCGCTCGAAGATGCGGCCGATGTAGCCGGCGCCCATGAACGCTTGGCTCATGGCTGTAGCATCGACGTTGATCTGCAGCTCCGGCGAGCGCCCGGCCAGCAGGTCGCTCTGAAAGTTCACCGGTATGTTGATGACGAAGGTGTACTGGCCACTGTCCATGGCCTGGTCCAGGCGCTGCGGAGGCAGCGGCACGGCTGGCTGGAACTCGGGCGGTTGCAGGGCTTCGCTGAGCTTGCGCGAGAGCAGGCTATGGTCTTCATCCACCACCGCCACGCTGGCGTTGTGTACACCGATCACCGAGCCGGCTGCCGGCATGTAGATCGCCACGCTGAAGGCATATAACAGGAACAGCAGCAGGACGCTGTCATGGCGCAGGCTGGTCAGTTCTTTCAGGCCCAGGCGCAGGGTGTGGTTCAGGCGCGACATGTCAGGCCTCCTGCTTTTTCAGCATTGCCAGGCTCAGGCCGGTGAACGCGGCAAAGAAGCTCAGCAGGATCAGGCACTGCGGCCACAACTCGCGCAGGCCTAACGCCTTGGTGAAGGTGCCGACTGCGATGTCGAGGAAGTAGCCCGCCGGGAACAACTGGCCCATCACCGCTGCCGCGCCGTCCAGCGACGAGCGTGGCACGATCAGCCCGGAAAACTGGATGGTCGGCAGGCTGGTAATGATCATGGTGCCGAGAATGGCGGCGATCTGGGTGCGGGTGAATGCCGAAATCAGCAGGCCCAGGCTGGTGGTTGCCAGCAGGTAGGCCACGCCGCCACATGCCAAAGCCAGTACGCTGCCCTTGAGCGGTACGGCGAACAGCCAGCGGTTCATCGCCACCAGCAGCGCCAGGTTGACCAGGCTCACAGCCAGGTAGGGCATCTGCTTGCCAAGCAGGAATTCCAGGCGGGTGAGGGGTGTGGCGTAGAAGTTGGTGATGGAGCCGAGCTCCTTCTCGCGCACGATGCCCAGTGCCGTGAGCATGGCCGGAATGAAGGCCAGTATCAGTGCCATCACGCCCGGGCCGATGGCGTTCACGCTGACCACATCCTGGTTGTAGCGGAAACGCGTTTCCAGGCGCACCGGGTCCTGGCGTGGCTGCGGTTGTGGGCTGGCCTTTGCCAGTTGCTCCAGGTTGGCCTGGTGCACGGCTTCCACGTAGTTGCGGCTGGTTTCGGCGCGGAACGGCATGCCACCGTCGAGCCAGGCAGCCACCACCGGCTGGCGTCCTGCGTACAGGTCGCGACCAAAGCCGGGCGGAATTTCCAGTGCCAGTTTGATTTCCGAGCGTTGCAGGCGCTGGTGCAGCTCGCTGCTGTCGCGGATCGGCGCCTGTTCGGCGAAGTAGCGTGAGCCACGGAAGGCTTCGAGGTAGGCACGACTTTGCGGGCTCTGGTCCTGATCGTGCACGGCGAAGGCGAGGTTTTCCACATCCAGTGAAATGCCGTAGCCGAAGATCACCATCATGAACAGTGCACCCAGTAGGGCGAAGGCCAGGCGCACCTTGTCGCGCAGCAGCTCCTTGCCCTCACGGCCGGCCACTGCGAGCAGGCGACGCAGGCTGAAACCCTGGCGCAGCGGTAGGGTGGGGGTGGACGCCTGTTCCAGCACGCTGCTGTCGGTGGCGGCTGGCGCCAGTTCCTGGGCCTGTTCCAGGCAGCGGACGAACGCGTCTTCCAGCGTGTCGCCCTGGTACTGGTGCTGCAGGGCATCGGGCGTGTCGCAGGCCAGCACCCGCCCGGCGTGCATCAGCGAAATACGATCGCAGCGCTGGGCTTCGTTCATGAAGTGGGTGGAGAGGAAAATGGTCACGCCCTGCTCGCGGGACAGCTCTACCAGCAGGCGCCAGAAGTCGTCGCGGGCGGCGGGGTCGACGCCGGAGGTCGGTTCGTCGAGGATCAAGACTTCCGGGCGATGCAGAACCGCCACTGCCAGCGACAGGCGCTGGCGCAAACCAAGGGGCAGGGCGCCAGACGGTTGGTCGGCGATAGCGGCGAGGTCGAAGCGCTCGATCAGCTCATCGATGCGCTGGGCGCTCTCGGCTTTGGGCAAGTCGAACAGGCGGGCATGCAGGGCCAGGTTCTGCCGGGTGCTGAGCTCGCCATACAGAGAGAAACTCTGCGACATGAAGCCGACCCGCTTGCGTGTGGCCAGGTCGCTGGCGTCCACCGGGCGCCCCAGCAGGCTGGCGCTGCCCTCGCTGGCCGGCATCAGGCCGGTGAGCACTTTCATGGTGGTGGTCTTGCCGCAACCGTTGGAACCCAGGAAGCCGAAGATCTCCCCGCGGCCAATGGCGAAACTGACCTTGTTCACCGCTGTGAAGTCGCCAAAGCGCAGGGTCAGGTCGTGTGCCTCGATGGCGACCGGGCCGTCCGTGGCTTGGCGCGGCGGGATTGCCAGTGGTTGATGCTGCGCCTTGCCCGCGCCCTGGTAGTGGGTAAAGGCATCATCCAGTTTGCCGCTCGGGGTGACTGCAGCCAGTTCGTGGCTAGGGCCGGCGGCCAGCAGCCGGCCGCGATCGAGCATCAGGCAATGCTCGAACTGTTCGGCTTCTTCCATGTAGGCGGTAGCCACCAGCAGGGTCAGTTGCGGGCGTTGTGCGCGAACCTGTTCAACCAGCTCCCAGAAGCGCCGCCGCGACAGTGGGTCGACGCCGGTGGTCGGCTCGTCCAGGATAAGCAGGTCTGGCTCGTGGATCAGCGCGCAGCAAAGGCCCAGCTTCTGCTTCATGCCTCCCGACAGCTTGCCGGCCGGGCGCTGGGCAAAGCGCTGCAGGTCGGTGGCCTGCAACAGATTGGCCATGCGCTGTTCACACTCACGGCGGCCCAGCCCGAACAGGGTGGCAAAAAAACGGATGTTCTCGCTGATCGACAGTTCCGGGTACAGGTTGTTGCCCAGCCCTTGCGGCATGAACGCCACTTTGGGGTAGAGCGCCGTGCGATGGCGGCGTTGGCGGATCGAGCCACCCAGCACCTGCAGCTCTCCCTGCTGTAGGCGTTTCACGCCGGCGATCAGCCCCAGCAGGGTCGATTTGCCCGCCCCGTCAGGGCCTATCAGCGCGCAGCGGGTACCCACAGGGAGGCTGAAGCCTAGTGGGTGGAGGGCTATCACGTCGCCGTAACGGTGGCTGATGCCTTCGGCCAGCAGTGCCGGGGCGTTCATTGCAGGTTGGCCGGCCAGTCCACCTCAGCCGTGCGTACATAGCCGGCGCCTGGCATGCCTGGTTTGGCTTGCGGCACGGCGCCTGGGTCGCTCAGGCGCAGTTTGACCCGGAACACCAGCTTTTGCCGTTCGTCGCGGGTTTCCACCTGTTTGGGGGTGAACTGGGCCTTGGCTGCGACAAAGGCCACCTTGGCCGGCAGCGCGCGCTCGGGCAGGGCGTCGAGCACGATGCGCGCCTGGTCGCCTACGGTCAGCCGGCCGCTGGTGGACGCCGGCAGGTACAGGTTCATGTACTGGTCGCTGGGGTCGATCAGCATCAGCACACGGCCGCCGGCACCCAGCACTTCACCGGGTTCAGCCAGGCGCAGCTGGATGATGCCGTTGATGGGCGCACGCAGGCTGCTGTCGTCGATTTCACTGGTGAGCTGCGCCACTTGGGCTTCGGCGGCGCCAATGGCGGCCTTGATCGCTGCCAGTTGGGCGCGGGCAGCGACTACTGCTGCGTTGGCCGTGTCAAAGCGCGCCTGCTGTTGGTCGAGCAACTGCTGGCTGGCGAACTTGCGCTGGAAGATTTCGCGTACGCGCTTGAGCTCCTGGCTGGCCAACAGCAGTTCACTCTGGCGCAGTTGCACGGTGGCCTGGGCGGCGGCGTAGTTTTCCCGGGCGCGCAGCACTTCGGCTTCGGCCTGGCTGCGCTGGGCTTCCATGGTGCGTGTGTCGATGCGTGCCAGTAGCTGGCCACGGGTCACGTTGTCGCCTTCATCGACCAGTACTTCGGCCAGGCGACCGGGGATCTTGCTGGCGATCTGCACTTCGGTGGCTTCAAGGCGGCCGTTGCCCATGCTCAGGCCTTCGGGCAACTGGTCGTGAAGCGACTTCCAGTACCCCAGCCCGCCGGCCGCAGCGAGCAGTGCGATCAGTGCAGTGGCGAAGATTCTAGGGGCGTATCGGTTCATCGTTCTGCATCCTTGCGGTCATGCACAGTACATCATGCCTGGCGGCCATGTGTGGCGTGTTGATATCGGTCAAGCCCTTGACCTTAGCTGCGTATTCAGCGCAACGCGACAATCACCGCCCATTGCTCGGGCGTTACCGGCATGACCGACAGGCGGCTGCCTTTTTGCACCAGGGGCAACTCGACCAGACCGGCCTGCTGTTTCAGCCACCCCAGTTCCAGCACCCTTGGAAAGGTTTGTACGTGGGCCACATCCACCGCGCTCCACGGGTTCTTGTCGATCGTGGCCTTGGCATCGTGATAATGGCTTTCCGGGTCCAGCGCGGTCGGGTCCGGGTAGGCCGCGCGGGTGATTTTGGCAATGCCGGCGATGCCGGGTTGCGGGCAGCTGGAGTGGTAGAAGAAGAATTCGTCACCCACGCTCATGGCCCGCAGAAAATTACGCGCCTGATAGTTGCGCACGCCGTCCCAGCGCGCTTCGCCCAAGCGTGCGAGGGCTTCGATGGAGAGCTCGTCGGGCTCGGATTTCATCAGCCAGTAAGCCATGGATGCTGCTCCTGAAAAGGTTTGAAATAACCTGTTGCACGAAACCGACAGCCGGTTGGCGTCAAGGTTTGCGTGCGGACGCATGTTGTCGGAAAATGCGCCCCGTTTAAAGCGCGTGCGCCGGCGGTGCCCAGAATATCGCCGAGTACTGAACAGTTTGCCTGGGGGGCAATCTTCGATGAATCAACGTAAAAAGCCGGATCTGCTGTGGATCCTGGTGTTCATTTTTGGCCTGGGTGTGGTCACTACCGGTTATGCGCAAGGGTTCTGGGAGCGCAAGCTGGACAACGCCTATCAGATGCCGGTCGACGCCAGCCAGCCACAACGTTGATACCCCCCGCTGGCGCCGCTCAACGTGGCGCCAGGTACCAGCCACGGTCCGAGACCGTGCCCTTCAGCGGTACATCCCAACTGGCCTGCGCCAGCCGCTCGACCTTCTGGCATTCATGCGCCAGCCCCAGCAGCAACGGTTTTTTCCAGGTTTGCCGACGCGCCTGGTAGGCCAGGCTGCGATCATAGAAGCCACCGCCCATACCCAAGCGGCCGCCCACTTCGTCAAAACCGACCAGCGGTAGCAGAATCAGATCCAGCGCCCAGATCGGCCGCTGGCGTTTGCGATCGATGATCGGCTCTGGAATACGGAAGCGGTTGGGCTTGAGCTTCTCACCCTGCTCAAAACGCTGGAACACCATGCGCGTGCGCGGCCAGGCGTGCAGCACCGGCAGGTAGGTGCACTTGCCGCGACGCTGGGCTTCGCGCATCAGCAGGCGAGGGTCGATTTCACCGTCGTTGGGCAGGTACAGGGCGATGTGGCGGGCGCGGCGGAACAAGGGGTGTTGCGCCAGTTGGCGGTACAGGCCGAGGGTGGCCTGGCGTTGCTGGGCAGGGGTAAGGGCGCGGCGGGCATTGCGAAGCAGGCGACGAAGCTGGGGACGGGTGAGCGGCACGTTTTCGGTCATGGCACGGGCAATCCCAGATGTGCTGGCTTGGTACGAACAGTGCCTGCGCGGTGAATCGTCGTACAAAGCTTGAATAAAGTCGGCCAAAACGAATTGCCCGCCTTGGGGGGCGGGCAAGAAAATTCAGGCTCCCCGATAAGACCGCTATCGGTGTAGCCCTTGAACCCGAAAGTTCAAGGTGGAGATTGCAGGGGGCGTTAAGGCTTTCCGTCGGGCGGACATGCACACCGGCCCCAGCGTGCAACCCCCGTGGTTGTGCGTATCGGCTCAGGGACATAACCGACTGGCGCATCCCCCAGGGAGTGGCGCCAGTATACCAATCTCAGCCGATTTTGGTATCCGTGTCGTCGGACAAAGCCTTATCTACCCGATCCAGCAGGTCGCGCACCTGTTCGCGGTTTGTGCCGCTGACCGGCGCATCGTTGCGGTCTTCCTGGCGGTGCAGCATTTCGTGGGTAATGTTCAACGCCGCCATCACCGCGATGCGGTCGGCACCGATCACCTTGCCGCTGCTGCGGATCTCGCGCATCTTGCCGTCCAGGTAGCGCGCAGCGCTGACCAGGTTGTTGCGCTCTTCCGGCGGGCAGATGATCGAGTATTCCTTGTCGAGGATCTGCACGGTGACGCTATTGCTTGAACTCATGAGTCTTGCTCCAGAGCCTTGAGGCGTAAAATCATCGACTCGACTTTGCGCTTGGCGATCTCGTTCTTTTCGATGAGGTGGGCGCGCTCTTCGCGCCAGGATTTTTCCTGAGCTACTAGGAGTGCATTTTGCCGTTTTAGTTGCTCGACGCGTTCGATCAGCAACTCGAATCGGCTCATCAGTGCCTGCAGGTCGTTCTCTTGCGTGGGTTGCACTCGATTCGCTCCGTCGTTGAGTCACCTGGCGATGATGCCTCTCCCTGGGCGGCAACGGCCAGTGCCGATGGTCTTGGCGCGCCTGCCGGTGCTAGGATACAAGGTCTTCATTCTAGACATTGCGCCGTCTGGCGCCTAGCTGCCCATGCCCAATACTCAATCGCCCTACAACGCTTTCGCCATACTGCTCTCGAGCAATGGCCATCCTGTCACCCCGGCCGAACTGCACGGCCTGCTGATTGGCCGCAGCTGCGCCGGCGCCGGCTTCGATGCCGATGCCTGGTTGGCCGATGCCGCCCAACTGCTGGAAATCGAGCCTGGTGACAGTGTCCGCAACGCCTTGGTCGGCTTGCAGGAAATGGTCAAGGGCGAGCTGACCAGCGACGACATGGCGATCGTCCTGCTGCTGCCTTCCGATGATGCTCCACTGAGCGACCGCGCCACCGCGCTGGGCCAGTGGTGCCAAGGCTTCGTGACCGGTTTCGGCCTGAACGCTGGCGGTAAGGACTTGTCCGATGAGGCCAAGGAAGTGCTGCAGGACCTGGTGGCCATTTCGCAGGTCCAGGAAGCGCTCGAAGAGTCCGAAGACGGCGAGAGCGACTACATGGAAGTCATGGAATACCTGCGTGTGGCGCCCCTGCTGCTGTTCTCCGAGCTGGCCAAGCCGGCCGCACCCGCACCCAAGCCCTCGCTGCACTGATCAACCAGGGGTAGTCTGCCCATGAGCCACATTCCCAAGGCCGAGTATGCCCGTCGGCGCAAGGCGCTGATGGCGCAGATGGTCCCCAACAGCATCGCCATTCTGCCCGCCGCCGCGGTTGCCATCCGCAACCGCGACGTCGAGCACGTGTACCGCCAGGACAGCGACTTCCAGTACCTCAGCGGCTTCCCGGAGCCCGAGGCGGTGATTGCTTTGATTCCAGGGCGCGAGCATGGCGAGTACGTGCTGTTCTGCCGTGAACGCAACCCCGAGCGCGAGCTGTGGGACGGCCTGCGGGCCGGCCAGGAAGGGGCGGTGCGCGATTTCGGCGCTGACGATGCCTTCCCCATCACGGATATCGACGAGATCCTGCCTGGCCTGATCGAAGGCCGCGAGCGGGTCTACAGCGCCATGGGCAGCAACCCGGAGTTCGACCGCCGGCTGATGGACTGGATCAACGTGATCCGCTCCAAGGCACGCCTGGGCGCCCAGCCACCGAACGAGTTCGTTGCGCTGGATCATCTGCTGCATGATATGCGCCTGTATAAATCGGCGGCGGAAGTGAAGGTGATGCGTGCTGCTGCAGACATTTCTGCGCGTGCCCATGTGCGGGCCATGCAGGCCTGCCGCGCCGGGCTGCACGAGTACAGCCTGGAAGCCGAGCTGGACTACGAATTCCGCAAGGGCGGGGCGAAGATGCCGGCCTACGGCTCGATCGTTGCGGCCGGGCGCAATGGCTGCATCCTGCACTATCAACAGAACGATGCGCCGCTCAAGGATGGCGACCTGGTGCTGATCGACGCCGGCTGCGAAATCGACTGCTATGCCAGCGACATCACCCGCACCTTCCCGGTCAGTGGGCGGTTTTCGCCCGAGCAGAAGGCCATCTACGAGCTGGTGCTAAAGGCGCAGGCGGCGGCGTTTGCCGAAATAGCCCCCGGCAAGCACTGGAACCACGCCCATGAGGCGACCGTGCGGGTCATCACCGCGGGCCTGGTGGAGCTGGGCTTGCTCGAAGGTGATGTGCAGGCGCTGATCGACAGCGAAGCCTATCGCGCCTTCTACATGCACCGCGCCGGGCACTGGCTGGGCATGGATGTGCATGACGTGGGCGAGTACAAGGTGGGCGGCGAGTGGCGGGTGCTGGAACCCGGCATGGCGCTGACCGTGGAGCCGGGTATCTACATTGGCGCCGACAATCAGGCCGTGGCCAAAAAGTGGCGCGGCATTGGGGTAAGGATCGAGGACGACGTGGTAGTGACCAGGCAAGGTTGTGAAATCCTGACTTCGGGCGTGCCGCGTACCGTCGCCGAGATCGAGGCGCTGATGCAGGCTGCCCGCAAGGCCGTGGCATGAGCCGGGTAAACCTGGCGATCATCGGCGGTGGCCTGGTTGGCGCAAGCCTGGCGTTGGCCCTGCAGGCCGGCGCCAAGGCGCGCGGCTGGAAGATCCTGCTGATCGAGCCGTTCGCCCCCGGCGACAGCTACCAGCCCAGCTACGATGCGCGCTCGTCGGCATTGTCCTTCGGCACCCAGCAGATTTATCAGCAACTGGGCCTGTGGCAGGTCATCGGCCGCCGCGCCGAGCCTATTCGCCAGATTCACGTGTCCGACCGTGGTCGCTTTGGCGCCACCCGCCTGGATGCCCTGGAAGAGGGCGTACCGGCGCTGGGTTACGTGGTGGAAAACGCCTGGCTCGGCCAGTGCCTGTGGCAAGGGCTGGACAGCGAGGTGGTGAGCTGGCGCTGCCCGGCCGAAGTGACCTCGATGCAGGCCATCGAACGCGGTTACCGCCTGCGGCTGAACGACGACACCCAGCTGGAATGTGACCTGGCGGTACTGGCCGATGGTGGCCGCTCTGGCCTGCGCGAGCAGTTGGGTATCCATGTACGCCACACGCCTTACCAGCAGAGCGCGTTGATCGCCAACATTACCCCGGGTGAGGCCCACGGCGGCCAGGCTTTCGAGCGCTTCACCGAAGAGGGCCCCATGGCCTTGCTGCCGTTGCCGGAAAACCGCTGCGCACTGGTGTGGACCCGCCAGGGCATGGATGCGCGGCGCCTGGCCGACATCGACGAGCGCAGCTTCCTGCGCGAACTGCAGGGTGTGTTCGGCTACCGCTTGGGCGCGCTGCGCCAGGTAGGCGCACGGCACCTCTACCCGCTGTCCTTGATCGAGGCCCAGGAGCAGGTGCGGCCGCACCTGGTGGTGCTGGGCAACGCAGCACACAGCCTGCACCCCATCGCGGGCCAGGGTTTCAATCTGTCGTTGCGTGACGTGCAATCCCTGGCCGAGGCGCTGCTGGCGGGGCCACAACAGCCTGGCGACCTGACCACGCTGCAGGCCTATCACCAGCGCCAGCGCCTGGACCAGGCGATGACCATCGGCTTCTCTGACCAGGTCACCCGCCTGTTTGGCAGCAATCAGCCGTTGCTGGCTGCCGGGCGCAACCTTGGCCTGCTTGGGCTCGACCTGCTGCCACCGGCAAAAAGCTGGTTCGCCCGCCAGGCCATGGGCCTGGGCACCCGCCCTGATCCGCGGGGCCAGGCATGAGCAACCCGCGTAAACTGGCGCGTCGGGCGCGCATGCTGCGCTGGATGCTGAACCTCTACCCACCATACCTGGGTGCCGGTATCCGTGTGCAGCACATCAGCCCGGACCTGCGTAGCGTCAAGGTGGCGATGAAACTGACTCGCTGGAACCGCAATTACGTCGGTACCCAGTTCGGTGGCAGCCTGTATGCCATGGTCGATCCGTTCTACATGCTGCTGTTGATCGAGCAGCTGGGGCGTGACTACATCGTCTGGGACAAGGCCGCCAGCATCGATTTCATCTCGCCGGGCAAAGGCCCTGTGTATGCCGAATTCCACGTCGATGATGCGCTGCTGCAGGAAATCCGCCAGCAGGCCGCCACCGGCAAGAAATGCCTGCCGCGTTTGCAGGTCGATATCCGCGATGGCGCCGGCGAGTTGGTGGCGCGGGTCGATAAAACCCTATACGTGCGGCTCAAGCCGCAAGCGAGGCTGGCGTAAGGCATGGACATGCGCGCAGATCTGTTGATTGTGGGTGCCGGTATGGTCGGCAGCGCCCTGGCCTTGGCGTTGCGCCACAGTGGCCTGCAAATTTTGTTGCTCGACGGTGGCCCGCTGACGGTCGTACCTTTCGATGCCCAGGCCCCGTTCGAGCCGCGTGTCAGCGCGCTATCGGCGGCCAGCCAGCGCATCCTCGAGCGCCTTGGCGCTTGGGACGGCATTGCCCAGCGACGCGCCACGCCGTATTCCGACATGCATGTGTGGGATGGCAGCGGCACCGGTCAGATTCACTTCTCGGCGGCCAGTGTGCATGCCCAGGTGCTCGGCCATATCGTCGAGAACCGGGTGGTGCAGGACGCCCTGCTGGAGCGCCTGCACGACAGCGACATCGGCCTGCTGGCCAATGCGCGGCTGGAGCAATTACGCCGCTCTGGCGATGAGTGGCTGCTGACGTTGGCCGATGGCCGGCAACTGCGTGCACCGTTGGTGATCGCCGCCGACGGTGCCAATTCGGCGGTGCGGCGTCTGGCCGGCTGCGAAACCCGCGAATGGGACTACCTGCACCATGCCATTGTCACCAGCGTGCGTTGCAGCGCCGGGCACCAGGCCACGGCCTGGCAGCGCTTCACTGACGAAGGGCCATTGGCCTTTTTGCCCTTGAGCCGCGATGGCCAGCAAGACTGGTGCTCAATCGTATGGTCGACCACTCCGGAGCATGCCGAGCAGCTGATGGCGATGGATGAAGCGGCCTTCCTGCAAGCCCTCGGGCGTGCCTTCGAGGGCCGCCTGGGCGACGTGTTGCAGGCCGACCCAAGGGTATGCGTGCCGCTGCGTCAGCGCCACGCCAAGCGCTATGTGGGTGAAGGCCTTGCATTGATTGGCGATGCCGCGCACACCATCCACCCGCTGGCCGGGCAGGGTGTGAACCTCGGCTTCCTCGACGCGGCGGTGCTGGCCGAGGTGCTGGTCAATGCTTGCGAGCGCGGCGAGAGACTGGCCGATGTGAAGGTGCTGAGCCGTTACGAGCGCCGGCGCATGCCACACAACCTGGCGTTGATGGCGGCGATGGAGGGCTTCGAGAGGTTGTTCCAGGCCGATCCGCTGCCGTTGCGCTGGTTGCGCAACAGCGGGTTGAAACTGGTGGAGCAGATGCCGGAGGCCAAGGCGCTGTTTGTGCGCCAGGCGTTGGGTTTGAGTGGTGACCTGCCAGATCTGGCCAAGGCTTGAGAGTGCCGGGGCCGCTCTGCGGCCCTTTCGCGACACTAGGCCGCTCCCACAGTGTGGCGCAATCACCTGTGGCAGCCCTTTGCAACATCCGGTAACGGCTAGGTAGGTGAGCCAGAAAATGGGATTCACTACCATTCGCACCTCTCATACGATCGAGGAGTGCATTTCATGTTGCCACGCAAGCCCCTACTGGCCGCCTTGGCCCTGACCCTGTTCGGCGGCACTGCCCAGGCAGCGGACGAAGTGGTGGTGTACTCCTCGCGCATCGACGAGCTGATCAAGCCGGTGTTCGATGCCTATACCGCCAAGACCGGGGTCAAGATCAAGTTCATCACCGACAAGGAAGCCCCGCTGATGCAGCGCATCAAGGCCGAGGGCGATAACGGCGTGGCCGACCTGCTGCTGACCGTCGATGCAGGCAACCTGTGGCAGGCCGAGCAGATGGGCATTCTGCAGCCGATCGAGTCCGACGTCATCGACCAGAACATCCCGGCGCAGTACCGCGCCTCGTCCCATGACTGGACCGGCCTGAGCCTGCGCGCCCGCACCATCATCTACTCCACCGAGCGGGTCAAACCCGAGGAGTTGAGCACCTACGAAGCCCTGGCTGACAAACAGTGGGAAGGCCGTCTGTGCCTGCGCACGGCCAAGAAGGTGTACAACCAGTCGCTGACCGCCACCCTGATCGAAACCCACGGTGAGGCCAAGACCGAGCAAATCGTCAAAGGGTGGGTCAACAACCTGTCCACCGATGTGTTCTCCGACGACAACGCGGTGATCCAGGCCATCGAGGCCGGGCAGTGTGATGTGGGCGTGGTCAACACCTACTACTACGGCCGTCTGCACAAGCAGAACCCGAACCTGCCGGTGAAGATCTTCTGGCCCAACCAGGGTGACCGTGGTGTGCACGTGAACCTGTCGGGCATTGGCCTGACCAAGCATGCGCCACACCCGGAGGCCGCGAAGAAACTGGTGGAATGGATGACCGGCGAAGAAGCGCAAAAGCTGTTTGCTGATATCAACCAGGAGTTCCCGGCCAACCCGAAGGTGAAGCCATCGGAGGAAGTGGCGGCGTGGGGCAGCTTCAAGGCCGACAGCATTCCGGTGGAAATTGCCGGCAAGCGCCAGGCTGAAGCCATTCGCTTGATGGATCGGGCTGGCTACAACTAAGCGCCAGGCCTTATCCTCTTTGGGCCCGTTAGGGCCCTTTCGCGGGTAAACCCGCTCCTACGGGATCTGCACTGCCTTGCGCGGTCCCCGTAGGAGCGGGTTTACCCGCGAACGACCGCGCAGCGGTCGCAATCGCACTCGAGATTTCAGCCTTGCCCCACACCCCTCAACGCCGCTGGTACCTCCCGGTCTCCCTGATCGCCGCCTTGGTGCTGCTGCCCCTGAGCGTGCTGCTGTTGTCCTGGCAATCCATCGACCTGCAGATCTGGTCCCACCTGCTCGACACCCAGATGGGGCGCCTGCTCGGCAATACCCTGACCCTGGTGGTGGGTGTGGGTGTGGGTGTCACCGTGCTGGGCGTCAGCCTGGCCTGGCTCACCAGCCTCTGCGACTTCCCCGGTCGACGCTGGCTGGACTGGGCGCTGATGCTACCGTTCGCCATCCCGGCCTACGTGCTGGCATTCGTCTTCGTCGGCCTGCTGGACTTTGCCGGCCCGGTGCAAAGCGCCCTGCGCGAGGTGTTCGGGCCAATGCGCCTGCCTCGTGTGCGTTCCACTGGTGGGGTAATCACCGTCCTGGTGCTGGTCTTCTATCCCTATGTCTACTTGTTGGCGCGCACGGCTTTTCTGGCTCAGGGCAAGGGCCTGATGGAGGCGGCGCGGGTACTTGGGTTATCGCCCCTGCAGGCTTTCTGGCGGGTGGCCTTACCCATGGCTCGGCCGGCGATCGGTGCCGGTATCGCCCTGGCGCTGATGGAAACCCTGGCCGACTTCGGTGCAGTGGCCGTGTTCAACTTCGACACTTTCACCACGGCCATCTACAAGACCTGGTACGGCTTCTTCAGCTTGTCCAGTGCGGCCCAGCTGGCCAGCCTGCTGCTGCTGGCGGTGATGCTGGTGCTGTACGGTGAGCGCCGCGCCCGCGGTGCCAGCCGAAGCGGCAACGAACGGCCGCGCGCGCAGGCGCTGTATCACCTGTGCGGCCTCAAGGCGCTGCTGGCCAGTGGCTGGTGCCTGCTGGTGTTTGCCTGCGCTTTCGTCATCCCGCTGCTGCAGTTGCTGGTGTGGTTCTGGCAACGCGGTCGGCATGACCTGGATGAGCGTTACGTCGGCCTGGTGCTGCACACCCTGTACCTGGGCAGCATGGCGGCGCTGGTCACGGTATGCGTGGCGCTGCTGCTGGCCTTCGCCCGGCGCCAGGCACCGACGGGCGGAATCCGCGCCGGGGTTGGCCTGGCCAATCTGGGGTATGCCCTGCCCGGTTCGGTGTTGGCGGTATCGATCATGCTGGCCTTCAGTTACCTCGACAACCACCTGGTCATCCCGCTGTCCAGCTGGATGGGCGGCGCCGGCAAGCCGCTGCTGCTAGGCAGCCTCTCGGCGTTGCTGCTGGCCTACCTGGTGCGCTTCATCGCGGTGGCCTACGGGCCGCTGGAGAGCAGCCTGGAGCGCATCCGCCCGTCACTCCCTGAAGCCTCGCGCAGCCTGGGTGTTGGCGGCGCAAGATTGTTTTTCAAGGTGTATCTGCCGCTGCTGGTGCCGGGGGCACTTAGCGCCGCGCTGCTGGTGTTCGTCGATGTGCTCAAGGAAATGCCCGCCACCTTGCTGATGCGGCCGTTCGGCTGGGACACCCTCGCCGTGCGGGTGTTCGAGATGACCAGCGAAGGCGAGTGGGCGCGCGCCTCGCTGCCGGCACTGACCTTGGTATTGGTGGGGCTGCTGCCGGTCATCGGCCTGATTCGCCGTTCGGCACGTCGACCCGGTCACAGTCACTGAGGATGTCAGTTTGCGACCTTGCGGCTACAATGCGCGGCATTCGCGCGGCGGGTGTGAGTAACAAGAAAAGCTGACGACCCAACGTCATCGACCGCCGCCGCTTCGCCACGCCCGGAAGGAGAAACCCATGGGACAGCGCACGCTTTTGTATGACCTGCACCTGGCGCTAGGCGCCAAGACGGTCGATTTCGGTGGCTGGGACATGCCCCTGCACTATGGCTCGCAGGTCGAGGAGCACCACCAGGTGCGCAGCGATTGCGGCGTCTTCGATGTCTCCCATATGACCGTGATCGATGTCGACGGCACTGATGCCACTGTTTGGCTGCAGCGCTTGCTGGCCAACGATGTGGCCCGCCTCGACGACACCGGCAAGGCGCTGTATAGCCCACTGCTGAACGAACAGGGCGGTGTAATCGATGATCTGATCGTCTACCGCACGGAAACCGGCTATCGCCTGGTCAACAACGCCGCCACCCGTGCCAAGGTGCTCGATTGGCTGCAATCGCAGCGTGCCGGGTTTTCCGTGGACTTCCAGGTCCGCCCTGATCTGGCCATCCTTGCCATCCAGGGGCCGCGGGCCCGCGAAAAGGTCGCGGCCCTGCTCAGCCCCGCGCGCGCTGCACTCATCCGCGAACTGCGCCCGTTCGAGGGCGTTGCTGACGGCGACTGGTTCATTGCCCGCACCGGCTATACCGGTGAGGACGGCTTGGAGATCATCTTCCCGGGCGATCAGGCGGTGGCCTTCTTCAACGATCTGGTCGGCGCCGGTATCGCCCCAAGCGGCCTGGGCGCCCGCGATACCCTGCGCCTGGAAGCCGGCATGAACCTGTACGGCCAGGACATCGACGAAAACCACACCCCGCTCACCTCCAACCTGGGCTGGAGCATCGCCTGGGAACCGGCCGAGCGCGACTTCATCGGCCGTGTCGGCCTGCTTGCGGAAATCGAGCACGGCGTGCAGGAAAAGCTGGTGGGTCTGGTGCTGGAAGAGCGCGGTGTACTGCGCGCCCATCAGGTCGTGCGTGTAGCCGGCATTGGCGAAGGGGAGATCACCAGTGGTAGTTTCTCGCCTACGCTGAGCAAGTCCATTGCGTTGGCGCGCGTGCCTATGGCTACCGGTGATCGGGCCGAGGTGGAAATTCGCGGCAAGTGGTACCCGGTGCGGGTGGTCAAACCGACCTTCGTGCGCCACGGCAAGATCCTGATCTGAACAATTTATAACCGGCGGGCGTACCGCTGAGCCAATCGAGGAATTCAAGACATGAGCAATATCCCCGCCGACCTGCGTTTTGCCGAAAGCCATGAGTGGGCTCGCCTGGAAGCCGACGGCAGTGTGACCGTGGGTATCAGCGATCACGCCCAGCAAGCCTTGGGTGATGTGGTGTTCGTCGAGCTGGCTGAAGTCGGCAAAGTGTTTGGCGCTGGCGACGCTGCGGGTGTGGTGGAGTCGGTCAAGGCCGCTTCGGACATCTATGCCCCGGTCGGTGGCGAAGTGATTGCGGTCAACGAAGAGCTGGCCGATAGCCCGGAACTGCTCAACGAAGAGCCTTACGGTTCGTGGATCTTCAAATTGAAGCCAAGCAACCCGGCCGAGCTGGACAAGTTGCTGGATGCGGCTGGCTACCAGGCGCTGATTGGCGAGTAAGACCGCGTCGCTTGCTTCGCGGCTAAAGCCGCTCCTACACAGGTACAGCGCTGCATTCGAGACGGGTGCAGCCCCTGTAGCAGCGGCTTTAGCCGCGAAGAGGCCGGGCCTGCAGACAAGTTTCCCCGCACAATCGGCAATCCCTTCCTAGACTTGTAAGTCTCCATGAGGCCTGGTCTAGGAAGAGAGCGTCGTCATGTCCCAGTCGCCATCCCTGCATCAACTGCAAGAGCTCAACCCATTTCTGCGCCGCCACCTGGGCCCCGATGCCACAGAGCAGCAGGCCATGCTCAACGCGCTGGGTATCGCCAGCCGCAACGAGCTGATCGAGCAGACCGTTCCCCCAGACATCCGCCTCAATCGCCCCCTCGACCTCCCTGCGGCAATGGACGAGCAAGCCGCCCTGGCCAAGCTGGCCGGTTATGCCGAACAGAACCAGGTCTGGACCAGCCTCATCGGCATGGGCTACCACGGTACCATCACCCCCACGGTCATCCTGCGCAACGTGCTGGAAAACCCCGGTTGGTACACCGCCTACACGCCCTACCAACCCGAAATTGCCCAAGGCCGGCTGGAGGCGCTGCTGAACTTCCAGCAAATGGTCATCGACCTCACCGGCCTGCCTCTGGCCAATGCCTCGCTGCTTGATGAAGCCACCGCTGCCGCCGAAGCCATGGCCCTGGCCAAGCGGGTGGCACGCAACAAAAGCAACGCCTTCTTCGCCGACGAGCACTGCCACCCGCAGACCCTTTCGGTACTCAAGACCCGCGCCGAGGGGTTCGGCTTCGAGCTGATCGTCGATTCTGTGGATAACCTTGCCAAACACTCGGTGTTCGGCGCTTTGCTGCAGTACCCCGACACCCACGGCGAAGTGCGCGATTTGCGCCCGCTGATCGACCATTTGCACGGCCAACAGGCCTTGGCCTGCGTAGCCGCTGACCTGCTGAGCCTGGTGGTGCTGGCACCGCCCGGAGAGCTGGGCGCCGATGTGGTGCTGGGCTCGACCCAGCGCTTTGGTGTGCCGATGGGCTACGGCGGGCCTCACGCGGCCTATTTCGCCTGTCGCGACGACTACAAGCGGGCCATGCCGGGTCGCATCATCGGCGTATCGCGCGATGCCCGTGGCAACACTGCATTACGGATGGCCCTGCAAACCCGCGAGCAGCATATTCGCCGCGAAAAGGCCAACTCCAACATCTGCACGGCCCAGGTGCTGTTGGCCAACATGGCCGGCTTCTACGCGGTGTACCACGGCCCGGAAGGCCTGCAACGCATCGCGCAGCGTGTGCACCGGCTGACCTTCATCCTGGCTGCCGGCCTTGAGGCCAAAGGCATCAAACGCCTCAATCAGCACTTCTTCGACACCCTTACCCTGAATGTTGGTGGTGCCCAGGCTGCCATCATTGAAAGCGCCGAGGCCGCGCACATCAATTTGCGCATTCTCGGTCGCGGGCACCTGGGCGTGAGCCTGGACGAAACCTGCAACGAACAGACGGTGCTGCGCCTGCTCGACATCTTCCTGGGGGTGGATCATGGCCTGGAAATCACCGCCCTCGACCAGCTGGCCCTGCCTGAAGGCATCCCCGCCAGCCTGGTGCGACGCACGCCATTCCTCGCCCACCCGGTGTTCAACCTGCATCACAGCGAAACAGAGATGCTGCGCTACCTCAAGCAGCTAGAGAACAAGGACCTGGCGCTGAACCAGTCGATGATTCCGCTGGGCTCGTGCACCATGAAGCTCAACGCCACCAGTGAGATGATCCCCATCACCTGGCCCGGTTTTGCCCAGCTGCACCCGTTCGCCCCGGCGGCCCAGGCGGCAGGCTACAAGGCGATGATCGACGAACTGGAAAGCTGGCTGTGCGCGATCACCGGCTTCGATGCGATCTGCATGCAGCCCAACTCCGGTGCTCAGGGTGAATACGCCGGCCTGATGGCCATTACGCGCTATCACCGCAGCCGCCATCAGCCGATGCGCACGTTGTGCCTGATCCCTTCGTCGGCCCACGGCACCAACCCGGCGTCGGCACAGATGGCCGGCATGGACGTGGTGATCGTCGATTGCGACAACGATGGCAACGTCGACCTGGCTGACCTCAAAGCCAAGGCGCACGCGGCCGGGGAGCGTCTGTCGTGCCTGATGATCACCTACCCTTCGACCCACGGTGTGTACGAGGAAGGGATACGCGAAATCTGCGATGTGGTGCACCAGCACGGCGGCCAGGTTTACATGGACGGTGCCAACCTCAATGCCCAGGTGGGCCTGGCGCGCCCCGCAGACATTGGGGCCGATGTTTCACACATGAACCTGCACAAGACGTTCTGCATTCCCCACGGCGGTGGCGGCCCGGGTATGGGGCCGATCGGTATCCGCGCGCACCTCAAGCCGTTCGTCGCCAGCCACCCGGTGGTGCCGGTGCCTGGGCTGGACCCGAACAACAGCGCGGTCAGCGCCGCGCCCTGGGGCAGCGCAAGCATCTTGCCGATCAGCTGGATGTATATCGCCATGATGGGCCCGCAGCTGGCCGACGCCAGCGAGGTGGCCATCCTTTCGGCCAACTACCTGGCCAGCCAGTTGGGCGCGGCGTTCCCGGTGCTCTACCGCGGCCGCAACCAGCGCGTGGCGCATGAATGCATCCTCGACCTGCGGCCGTTGAAAGCGCTGACAGGCATCAGCGAAGAGGACGTGGCCAAGCGCCTGATGGACTATGGCTTCCACGCACCGACCATGTCGTTCCCGGTGCCGGGCACGTTGATGGTGGAGCCGACCGAGAGTGAATCGAAGGCCGAGCTGGACCGGTTCGTCGAGGCGATGCTGGCGATTCGGGCGGAAATTGACGAAGTACAGCAGGGCAACTGGCCAGCGGAGAACAACCCGCTGAAGCATGCACCGCATACCTTGGCTGATGTGCTGGGGGGGTGGGACAGGCCGTATAGCCTGGAGCAGGCGGTGGCCCCCAGTGCTCACGTGCGCCAGCACAAATACTGGCCGGCGGTGAACCGAGTAGACAACGTGTATGGGGACAGGAATCTGTTCTGTGCGTGTGTGCCGGTGGAGGCTTATCGCTGAGGTAGGTGTTGGATGCTTCGCGGGTGCCTGTAGGAGCGGGTTTACCCGCGAAGCAGGCGACGCAGTTACTCGGCTACTGCATTTTTGGCCAGGATGGCATTGGCCAACTCCATGTCGGAAGCCTGCATCCCTGGGTTCTCTGCCCGTGCCTCGCGCATGGCCGCTTCCAGGAACGGCCCGCGGATCGCGCCTTCGCTGGCGACGAAGCTGCTGGCGTCATCCTGCGCGGCCACTACCAGCTTGTGATCCCGCGAGGTCAGGTAGCTCGATGCCGTGGTAGCACCGGAAGTCATCACGTTACGCCAGAAGGTATCGGCCATGGCCGAGCCAATAGGCAGCGAAAGCAAGGTAGCGGCGGCAATGGCGGTTTTGAGACGCATGTTGAAACACCTCGAAGGGTGATGGTTGAAGATGCGCGCTTGGATCTTTTCGGGCGAGGCAAGTTCCTTGAATACAAAGGACTTTTCGTCAGTTGCAGACGCGCAGCACTTCCTCGGCACGGGTCTGCCCAGCGGCCACTTTGGCCTCGCCGCAATGGCGCAGGTCAATCAGGCCATCGGCCAGCGCCTGGCGCCGCAATCGGGTCAGGTCGGCATCAGGGCCGATCAATGCGCGCAAGGTGTCGCTGGGCTCGAGCAGTTCGAATAATCCTGTTCGCCCCTGAAAACCGGTGCCGCGGCAGGCTCGGCAGGTGGCTGATGAGCCTGCCTGGCAGTCGGTGCAGACGGTTCGCACCAGGCGCTGGGCCATCACCCCGATAAGCGTCGCCTTGATGAGGTAGTCGGCCACACCCAGCTCTTGCAAGCGGGTAATCGCTGCACAAGCGTCGTTGGTATGCAGGGTGGACAGTACCAGGTGCCCGGTCAGCGCTGCCTGAACTGCCACCAGGGCGGTTTCGCGGTCGCGAATTTCGCCGATCATGATGATATCGGGATCTTGGCGCAGCATGGCCCTGACCGCGTTGGCAAACCCCAGGTCCAGCGCGGGCTGCACCTGCAGCTGGTTGAAGGCTGGCTCCAGGCGCTCGATCGGGTCTTCGATGGTGCACAGGTTGACCTGTGGGGTGGCCAACAGTTTGAGGCTGGTGTACAGCGTGCTGGTTTTGCCGGAGCCGGTGGGGCCGGTGACCAGGATGATGCCTTGGCGCTGACGTAGCAGGCGCTGCCATTGGGCCAGTTGCTGGCCGTGCAGGCCAAGGCGGTCGAAGCCCTCTTGCAACTGGTGCGGGTCGAACAGGCGCAGCACCAGTTTCTCGCCAAACGGGGTGGGCAGGGTTGAAAGCCGCAGCTCCACTTCGCCACCACCGGGCAGGCGGCTTTGCAGCCGGCCGTCCTGCGGCCGGCGTTTCTCGGCAACGTCCATGCGGCCCAGGTGTTTCAGGCGGCTGACGAGGGCCAGGGTGACCCCGGCGGGGAAGGCATAGACGGTGTGCAGCAGGCCATCGATGCGGTAGCGCAACTGGCCCTGTTCGCGGCGCGGTTCCAAGTGGATATCGCTGGCGCGTTGCTCAATGGCGTACTGCAGCAGCCAGTCGACGATATGCACAATGTGTGCGTCGTCTGCGCTGGCCTCGGCCTGGCGTTTGCCCAGCTCCAGCAATTGCTCAAGTTCCCCCAGGCTGGCCGACTGCTGGTATTGCGCGCCTTTTACCGACTGGGCCAGGCGGTGGAACGACTGCGCTGACTCACGGATCTGCTGCGGGCTGGCCAGTACGCGACGGATCGATCGGCCGAGGCTACGGGCCAGGTCGGCCTGCCAGTCATCCTGGAAAGGCTGGGCGCTGGCGACGGTGACGCTGGAGGCATCGGCCGCGACGATGAGGATGCCGTGGCGCTGGGCGAAGGCTGGGGAGATCAGGCCGGTGACCTGGGGCAGGTCGAGTTGCATGGGGTCGATGCGCAGGTAGGGCTGGCCGACCTTGTCGGCCAGCCATTGGCAAAGGTACTCCAGGTCCAGAGGCTGACCAGGGTGCTGGCGGTTTTCCAGGCTGCAGGCGGCGATGTGTTCCAGCGGGTGGCTAGTGGGGTGGGCAGCGGCGTGTTCGAGTACTTGCAGGGTATCGCTGGCGTGCAGGTGCTGGTCAGCGAGCAGGGCCTGGAGCACACGCTTGAGGTCGAGTGCCGGATTGTCGGGGGTATGCATGGGTGGCGTCCGTGCCTGATCGGGTAGTGCTGATCAAGGCTAGCCGGGCGGCGGGTGGCTATTGGAGGTGAAAGGTTTCGGGATTTTGCTGCGCCTGTTCCGGACGCTTCGCGGGTGAACCCGCTCCTACAGGGATCGTACGTGCCTTGAGGTACAGGTCCAGCAGAGAGGGTGGTTCAGACCACTGCCAACGCCACTCGCTGCAAGTTGGTCAGGCTCACCTCACCCACACACACCAGGTTACGCAGCTTCTGTGCAATGACCTCGGCCCGGTGCCAGCTCAACCCGCCAATGCCGATTTCGATATCCAGCCAGTCATCCTGCTGGCTGACCTGCACGCTATGCGGGGTCAGGAACTGCAAGGCGAACAGGTTGAGCACCCGGCACAGGCTATCGGGCTCGGCCTCGGCCTGCAGGCGATAGTGCACGGTGCTGTGGGCGTTGGTGGCGGCCCAGGCGTCGGTACGGGGCTGTGCGTTCATGCTGGTCTCCGCAAATGAGGGAGAAATTCTTGCACGTTGCTGGCGGTATTTTTTCGCTATGATTGGGTGATTTCGCCTTATTGGTGAATTCTTTTATTCAAAAAAATCTGATGTGGAGAATAGATAATGCACAGCGAGCTGGACGCCTACGACCGTCGCATCCTCGAACTGCTGCAGGAGGACGCTTCGCTGTCCAGTGCACAGATCGCCGAGCGCGTCGGGCTGTCGCAATCGCCGTGCTGGCGGCGCATTCAGCGCTTGAAGGAAGAGGGGGTGATTCGTGGGCAGGTGACCTTGCTGGACCGCAAGAAGGTCGGCCTGAACACGCAGATTTTCGCCGAAGTGAAATTGAACGCCCACGGGCGCTCCAACTTCACCGAGTTCACCGAGGCGATCCGCGGGTTCCCTGAGGTGCTGGAGTGTTATGTACTGATGGGGGCTGTGGACTTTCTGCTGCGCATCGTCACGTCGGACATCGAGGCCTACGAGCGGTTCTTCTTCGAAAAACTGTCGAACGTGCCGGGGATTCAGGAGGTGAATTCGATTGTGGCGCTTTCCGAGATCAAGTCCACCACTAGCCTGCCGCTATCGCGTTGAGGCCATTCGCGGGTAAACCCGCTCCTACACCGTTGAGGCCATTCGCGGGTAAACCCGCTCCTACACTGGCCCCACGCCTGGCGCGGATCCTACGTAGGAGCGGGTTTACCCACGAAGCAGGCGGCGCGGTATCACGCCTTGAGCAGGTGCTTCCAGCCGCGGCTCTGGTCCACCGCCCGAGCCTGTTCGATACGCGCTTCCAGCACTTCATCGCTGATAGGCTGCTCGGCCAGCTCGTGCAGCTTTTTCAGATCGCCGTACAAGCGGTCCATTTGCGGCGCTTCCAGCACCTGGCGGGCGTGGTGCAGCCAAGCCAGAAGTTGCTCGATACGTGGCAGCTGCTCAGCCAGGTCTTCCGGGCGCTGGGTGTACAGCGGCAGCTTCAGCGCGCGGCCTTCCTCACCCAGCAGGTGACCCAGCCAGCTGGCCAACTGCGCCTTGCCCTGGCGTTCGCCGCGGCCCTTGCGCTCAGCGGTCCAGGTCCGGGCCATCAGCCAGCGTGAGGTTTCCAGCGAGAACTGGCCCCAGCGTACGTCTTCCAGCTCTTCGGCGAACTGCTCGGGCGCGGCGCGACGGATGTCTTCGTCATCGTTGCCGGCCTGAACCAGCGGGCGCCAGTCTTCAAGCAAGGCATCAAGGCTGGCGCGCAGGTCGCGGGTGGTGGCGCGCGGTGCTGCCTGGCCCAGGCTGGCGGTGAGTGCGCGCAGCTCGCTCAGGCACTCGACCCAGTCCTGGAGCAGGCGCCAGTGGCCGTTGTGGCGGTACTGCTCGGCCAGGCGCTGGCTGCTGCCCAGCAGTTGCCAGGCGAGGGCGGCATAGGCGTCGTCCAAGGCCATTTCGGCTTCCAGCGCGGTGTGCGGCAGGTCCAGCTCGTAGCTGTCCGGTTCCAGCAGGCGGTAACCGCGCTCAGCCTTGCTGATGTCGCACGGCATCAGTGGCAGGCTGGCGGCCAGTTCTGCAGCCAGTTCCAGCAGTGCTTGCGGTTCACCTTCACGCAGCTCCAGCTCCAGCTCGCAGATCTCTTCCTTGCGCTTGCCGGCGATCACGAAGCCTTGGTCCAGCGCGGCCTCGATCACCACCTTGCTCTTGCCACGGCCCCAGGCGATTTCGGCGTATTCACGGCTGAAGTCGGTGGTGAACAGCGGCTTGATGGTTTTCTTGTCCAGATTGGCCAGTTGCTCGGGCCAGCAGGTGGCGTCCAGCTTCTTCAGGTCGAGCTTGACCTTGTCCAGGTTCCATTCGTACTCGTTGCGCTCTGACAGGCCAGCCACGCTCTGGCCGCGGCACTTGAGGGTTTGGATGACAGCGTCGCCATCGCGGCGCAGGCGCAGGGCGACACGGGCGGCGGACAGCTCACGCTCGGGGGTGTCGAAGTACTGGTTGAGCAGTTCACGGGTCTGCCAGCCGGACTTGTTGCGCTTTTTCAGCAGAGGGTGCTCGCGAAGTGCGGCAAGGGTCTCGCGGCTGGCGCGGAGCTTCAGTTCGGTTTCTTTGTGCATCACAGACTCGAAAGAGGGGGCGTGGTTGGCAGAGAGTCTACAGCAGTCAGCCCTCAACGGTTTATTCCAGACAGCGGATAGTCCTATGATGGGCAACGTTTCCGAGGAGTACGCGCATGCCGTTGCCGACGCTGAAAGACCAGTTTGCCGCCTTGATCGCCGCGCCTTCGGTTAGCTGTACCCAACCTGCGCTGGACCAGTCCAACCGCCAGGTTATCGACCTGTTGGCCGGTTGGCTCGGCGACCTGGGTTTCAAGTGCGATATCCAGCAGGTCAGCCCCGGCAAGTTCAACCTGCTGGCCAGCCGTGGCACCGGCCCAGGAGGGCTGGTGCTGGCCGGGCACAGCGATACCGTGCCCTATGACGAACAGCTGTGGGCCAGCGACCCGCTGAAGCTGACCGAAGCCGATGGCCGTTGGGTCGGCCTGGGCAGCTGCGACATGAAGGGCTTCTTCGCCCTGGTCATCGAAGCGGTCATCCCGCTGCTGGAGCACGACTTCAAGGAGCCACTGCTGATCCTTGCCACCTGCGACGAAGAAAGCTCCATGTCCGGCGCCCGTGCCCTGGCCGAGGCCGGCCAGCCACTGGGGCGTGCAGCGGTCATCGGTGAGCCTACCGGGCTGCGGCCAATTCGCATGCACAAGGGCATCCTCATGGACCGCATCGACATCCTCGGCCGCAGTGGCCATTCGTCGGATCCAAGCCTGGGCCGCAGCGCCATGGAGGCCATGCACGCAGTCATGGGCGAGCTGATGGGCCTGCGCCAGCACTGGCAAAACACCTATAGCAACCCGCAATTCACCGTGCCGACCCCGACCATGAACTTCGGCTGCATCCACGGCGGTGACAACCCCAACCGCATCTGCGGCCAGTGTGCCCTGGAATTCGACCTGCGGCCGCTGCCGGGCATGGATGTGGAGCAACTGCGCGCGGTGATTCGCGAAAAGCTGGTACCCGTGGCCGAGCGCCATGAGGTGCGCATCGACTATGCGCCGCTGTTCCCGGAGGTGCCGCCGTTCGAGCAGGCTGCCGATGTCGAACTGGTTCAGGTCGCGGAGCGCCTGACTGGCCATCGCGCTGAAGCGGTGGCGTTCGGCACCGAAGCACCTTATCTTCAGCAACTGGGCTGCCAGACCATCGTGCTGGGCCCTGGCGACATTGCCTGCGCCCACCAGCCCGGCGAATACCTTGAAATGTCACGAATCGAGCCTACCGTGCGTCTATTGCGTGACCTGATCCGGCACTATTGCCTGCACTAAACGTCAATCGAACTGATTCGTTCCTGCCTAGAGGAGACCGCGCGTGACCGCAAGCCTGTTCCGACGATGATCCTGAACGCCCCCTGCATCGCCGTTCTCCGTCCACTTATCCACAGGCCCTGTCATGCCCGATTACGTCAACTGGCTGCGTCATGCATCCCCCTATATCAATGCCCATCGCGACTGCACCTTTGTGGTCATGCTCCCTGGCGATGGGGTGGAACACCCTAATTTCGGCAATATCGTCCACGACCTGGTGCTGCTGCACAGCCTGGGCGTGCGCCTGGTGCTGGTGCATGGCTCGCGCCCGCAGATCGAAAGCCGGCTGGCCGATCGCGGCCTGACGCCGCACTATCACCGGGGCATGCGTATTACTGATGCGGCCACCCTGGACTGCGTGATCGATGCCGTCGGCGCCCTGCGCCTGGCCATTGAAGCGCGGCTGTCGATGGACATCGCCGCTTCGCCCATGCAGGGCTCGCGCCTGCGCGTGGCCTCCGGCAACCTGGTCACTGCGCGGCCGATCGGCGTGCTCGAAGGCGTGGACTACCACCACACTGGCGAAGTGCGCCGCGTCGACCGCAAGGGCATCAGCCGCCTGCTCGACGAGCGCTCTATCGTGCTGTTGTCGCCCTTGGGCTACTCGCCTACCGGTGAAATCTTCAACCTGGCCTGCGAAGACGTGGCTACACGCGCGGCCATCGAACTGGGTGCCGACAAATTGTTGCTGTTCGGCGCCGAGCCGGGCCTGTTGGACGCTGACGGAAGGCTGGTGCGTGAACTGCGCCCGCAGCAGGTTGCTCCGCATCTGCAGCGTCTAGGCAGCGACTACCAGGGCGAACTGCTGGATGCTGCGGCCGAGGCTTGCAAAGGCGGTGTGGCGCGCAGCCACATCGTCAGCTATGCCGAGGACGGCGCGCTGCTCACCGAGCTGTTCACCCGTGGCGGTGGCGGTACGCTGGTGTCGCAGGAGCAGTTCGAAGTGGTGCGCGAGGCGACCATCGAGGACGTCGGTGGCCTGCTGGAGTTGATCAGCCCGCTGGAAGAGCAGGGCATCCTGGTGCGCCGTTCGCGCGAAGTGCTGGAGCGAGAGATCGAGCAGTTCAGCGTGGTCGAGCGCGAGGGCATGATCATCGCCTGTGCGGCGCTGTACCCGATTGCCGATTCCGAGGCCGGGGAGCTGGCTTGCCTGGCGGTGAACCCTGAGTACCGCCATGGCGGACGTGGCGATGAGCTGCTGGAACGCATCGAGAGCCGGGCACGGCAGATGGGTTTGAGTACTTTGTTCGTGCTGACTACGCGCACTGCGCACTGGTTTCGCGAGCGCGGCTTTGCGCCTAGTGGCGTGGAGCGGCTGCCGGCGGCGCGGGCTTCGCTGTACAACTACCAGCGCAATTCGAAGATTTTCGAGAAGCCCCTGTAAGCCTGTACCGCAGCTCATGTGGGAGCGGCCTTGCGTCGCGAAAGGGCCGCAAAGCGGCCCCGACATTATCAGCTTGATGCGCAAATATTGGGGGCACTTTCGCCCCTACCGCGACGCCGCTCCCACAATGGGGGGCGGCGTTTTCGTTTACACGGTATGCAGGTACCAGTTGTACTCGAGGTCGGAGATCGAGTGCTCGAACTCTTCCAGCTCGCTTTCCTTGCACGCGACAAAGATGTCGATGTACTTCGGATCGATGTACTTGTTCAGGATTTCGCTGTCGTCCAGCTCGCGCAGGGCATCGCGCAGGTTGTTCGGCAGGCTCTGCTCCAGCTGCTCGTACGAGTTGCCTTCGATCGGCTCGCCCGGCTCGATCTTGTTGGTCAGGCCGTGGTGCACGCCCGCCAGCACCGCAGCCATCATCAGGTACGGGTTGGCGTCGGCACCGGCCACGCGGTGCTCGATGCGCACGGCGTCCGGTGAGCCGGTCGGTACGCGCAGGGCCACGGTGCGGTTGTCCAGGCCCCAGCTTGGCGCGTTCGGTACGTAGAACTGCGCGCCGAAGCGGCGGTACGAGTTGACGTTCGGGCAGAGGAACGCCATGGACGCGGGCAGGGTCTCGAGCACACCGCCGACAGCGTGACGTAGCGCGGCGTTCTGCTCGGGATCCTCGCTGGTGAAGATGTTGTTGCCATCTTTGTCCAGCACGGAAATGTGTACATGCAGGCCGTTACCAGCCTGGCCCGGGTAGGGCTTGGCCATGAAAGTGGTGTCCATTTCATGGTCGTAGGCGATGTTCTTGATCAACCGCTTGAGCAGTACCGCGTAATCGCAGGCCTTGAGCGGGTCGGGCACGTGGTGCAGGTTGACTTCGAACTGCGCCGGGGCGCTTTCCTTGACGATGGCGTCGGCCGGGATGCCTTGCTCCTTCGCGCCTTCGAGGATGTCCTGCAGGCAGTCGGCATACTCGTCGAGGTCGTCGATCAGGTACACCTGGGTCGACTGCGGGCGCTTGCCCGAGATTGGCGAGCGCGGCGGCTGCGGGCGGCCATTCACGTTCTCCTGGTCGATCAGGTAGAACTCCAGCTCGAATGCGGCGCAGATGGTCAGGCCCATATCGGTGAACTTGCTCACCACCTGGCGCAGCACTTCACGCGGGTCGGCGAAGAACGGCTCGCCTTCCAGCTCGTGCATGGTCATCAGCAGCTGGGCGGTAGGGCGTTTTTGCCACGGCTCATTACAGAGCGTGTCGGGGATTGGATAGCAGATGCGGTCAGCATCGCCGATGTCCAGGCCCAGCCCGGTGCTTTCGACGGTGGAACCGTTGATGTCCAGGGCAAAGAGGGAGGCCGGCAGATTGATGCCTTTCTCGTAAACCTTGTGGAGGCTGGTGCGCTCTATGCGCTTGCCACGCACCACACCATTCATATCTGCAATCAGAAGGTCAACGTAGAGAACCTCAGGATGTTCCTTAAGGAACGCGTTCGCTTCGTTAAGCTGAACGGCACGCGGGGGTACCGACATGATGCAACACCTTTGTTGTTAAAAATATCAATCAAGGGGGGCTTGCAGGACCAGTCAACCGAAAAGCCATACTGATGTCAAGCCAACCCCATGACGCCCTGAAATGGCACATCTACGGCAGATTTGCTGCATATCGGGGCAGGCCATTATCCGCTATTTCTGCCTGAAAGGGTGATCTCAAACGTGCCGTGTTTTATTTTTTACGGAAGTGTTGTGTAAAAAAATGAACAAGGCTAAGCTCGGTCACAACCCAGAACACAATAATACGAGGGTCACATGGTCCGCTTGCCGCGACCTGAAAGTACTGCCTGCGCAGTGCAATCGGGTACTTCCGTCGTTTTTGCAAGCTTCGTCAATGGCGTGGTCGCCCTGGCCGCAATAATTGACGTTTGGCGTTCCCGGACCCGTCCTCGTAGCGGCTTGCCGCCCTTCGCTTCGTCTTCCTGCCTTTTGAACTCATTACGGACACAGCTGATTTCAGTGTATCCACTGTGGCTCTGCGCGTGGGTTTTTGCTTTAGCAATCGACTCCATCCAGAATCAAGTCGCGGACCACCTTACCTCCTGAGGTATTTATGAGTAACAACCTCGACCAGCTCACCGATTGGTTGAAAGAGCACAAGATCACCGAAGTCGAATGCATGATCAGCGACCTGACCGGCATCACGCGCGGCAAGATTTCGCCAACCAACAAATTCATCGCTGAAAAAGGCATGCGGCTGCCCGAGAGCGTGCTGCTGCAGACCGTGACCGGCGACTACGTCGACGACGACATCTATTACGAACTGCTCGACCCTGCAGACATCGACATGATCTGCCGCCCTGACGAGAACGCCGTGTTCCTCGTGCCGTGGGCCATCGAGCCAACCGCACAGGTCATCCACGACACCTACGACAAGAAGGGCAACCCGGTCGAACTGTCGCCGCGCAACGTGCTGAAGAAAGTGCTCAAGCTATACGCTGACAAGGGCTGGCAGCCGATCGTCGCACCGGAGATGGAGTTCTACCTGACCAAGCGCAGCGAAGACCCGGACTTCCCGCTGCAGCCCCCGGTAGGCCGTTCCGGTCGCCCGGAAACCGGCCGTCAGTCGTTCTCGATCGAAGCTGCCAACGAATTCGACCCGCTGTTCGAAGACGTCTACGACTGGTGCGAGCTGCAGCAACTGGACCTCGACACGCTGATCCACGAAGACGGCACGGCGCAGATGGAAATCAACTTCCGTCACGGCGACGCTCTGCACCTGGCCGACCAGATCCTGGTGTTCAAGCGCACCATGCGCGAGGCGGCGCTCAAGCACAACGTGGCTGCCACTTTCATGGCCAAACCGATGACCGGCGAGCCGGGCAGTGCCATGCACCTGCACCAGAGTGTGGTCGACGTGGCCACCGGCAAGAACATCTTCAGCAATGAAGACGGCAGCATGAGCGAGCTGTTCCTCAACCACATTGGTGGCCTGCAGAAGTTCATCCCCGAGGCGCTGCCGCTGTTCGCGCCCAACGTCAACTCGTTCCGCCGCTTCCTGCCCGACACTTCGGCGCCGGTAAACGTGGAGTGGGGCGAAGAAAACCGCACCGTCGGCCTGCGTGTACCGGATGCCGGCCCGCAAAGCCGGCGCGTCGAAAACCGCCTGCCGGGCGCCGACGCCAACCCATACCTGGCCATCGCCGCCAGCCTGCTGTGTGGCTACATCGGCATGGTCGAAGGCATCGAGGCCAGCGCGCCAGTGCAGGGCCGTGGTTACGAACGCCGCAACCTGCGCCTGCCCCTGACCATCGAAGATGCCTTGGAACGCATGGAAAACAGCCGTGCGCTGGTGCAGTACCTGGGCAAGAAATTCATTACCGGGTATGTCGCGACCAAGCGCGCCGAGCACGAAAACTTCAAACGTGTCATCAGTTCGTGGGAGCGTGAGTTCCTGCTGTTCGCTGTCTGATCAACCCTGGTGCCGCAGGAGCGCGGCGGTCCAATAACGGAGAAGCACATGAGCGTCAACAACCCGCAAACCCGTGAATGGCAAACCCTGAGCGGGGAGCATCACCTCGCACCTTTCAGTGACTACAAGCAACTGAAGGAGAAGGGGCCGCGCATTATCACCAAGGCCCAGGGTGTGCATTTGTGGGATAGCGAGGGGCACAAGATTCTCGACGGCATGGCCGGTCTGTGGTGTGTGGCGGTCGGCTACGGCCGTGAAGAGCTGGTGCAGGCGGCGGAAAAACAGATGCGCGAGCTGCCGTACTACAACCTGTTCTTCCAGACCGCTCACCCGCCTGCGCTCGAGCTGGCCAAGGCGATCACCGACGTGGCGCCGAAGGGTATGACCCATGTGTTCTTCACCGGCTCCGGCTCCGAAGGCAACGACACAGTGCTGCGCATGGTGCGCCACTACTGGGCGCTGAAGGGCAAACCGCACAAGCAGACCATCATCGGCCGCATCAACGGTTACCACGGCTCCACCTTCGCCGGTGCTTGCCTGGGCGGCATGAGCGGCATGCACGAGCAGGGTGGCCTGCCGATTCCGGGCATCGTACACATCCCTCAGCCGTACTGGTTCGGCGAGGGTGGCGACATGACCCCTGACGAATTCGGTATCTGGGCCGCCGAGCAGTTGGAGAAGAAGATCCTCGAAGTCGGCGAAGACAACGTCGCTGCCTTCATCGCCGAGCCGATCCAGGGCGCAGGTGGCGTGATCATCCCGCCGCAAACCTACTGGCCGAAGGTGAAGGAGATCCTCGCCAGGTACGACATTCTGTTCGTCGCCGACGAGGTGATCTGCGGCTTCGGCCGTACCGGCGAGTGGTTTGGCTCTGATTACTACGACCTCAAGCCCGACCTGATGACCATCGCGAAAGGCCTGACCTCCGGTTACATCCCCATGGGCGGTGTGATTGTGCGTGACACCGTGGCCAAGGTGATCAGCGAAGGCGGCGACTTCAACCACGGTTTCACCTACTCCGGTCACCCGGTGGCGGCCGCGGTGGGCCTGGAAAACCTGCGCATCCTGCGTGACGAGAAAATTGTCGAGAAGGCGCGCACGGAAGCGGCACCGTATTTGCAAAAGCGTTTGCGTGAGCTGCAGGACCATCCACTGGTGGGTGAAGTGCGCGGCCTGGGCATGCTGGGTGCGATCGAGCTGGTCAAGGACAAGGCCACCCGCAGCCGTTACGAGGGCAAGGGCGTGGGCATGATCTGCCGCACCTTCTGCTTCGAGAACGGCCTGATCATGCGTGCGGTGGGTGACACCATGATCATCGCGCCGCCGCTGGTAATCAGCCATGCGGAGATCGACGAACTGGTGGAAAAGGCGCGCAAGTGCCTGGACCTGACCCTTGAGGCGATTCGATAAGCGTTTGCTAGGCTAGCGTTGTGACATTAAGTCGTTACATGGCCCTGCTTTCCTTGATACAGGGCCTTGTAACTTGCCAGACTAGCGACTGTTTCAGTCGCCGCGCGCTCTGCACCGTGGGTTCTGGCTGCTGGACAGTTGCTAAATAAAAATTCTGGAGCATTACGCATGAATAAAATGGGCAAGACGTTGCTGGCCGCCGCCCTGATGGGTGCCATGGCCTCCGCTGTTCAGGCTGAAGACAAAGTGTTGAACGTCTATAACTGGTCGGACTACATCGCTCCGGACACCATCGCCAAGTTCGAGAAGCAGACGGGGATCAAGGTCAAGTACGACGTCTTCGACAGCAACGAAACCCTGGAAGCCAAGCTGCTGGCAGGCAAGTCGGGCTATGACATCGTCGTGCCTTCGAACAATTTCCTGGCCAAGCAGATCAAGGCGGGCGTGTACGAGGAGCTGGACCGGTCCAAGCTGCCGAACTGGAAGAACCTCGACCCCGACCTGCTCAAGGCCGTTGGCGATGCCAGCGACAAGGACAACAAGCATGCCTTCCCTTACATGTGGGGCTCGATCGGCATCGGCTACAACCCGGAAAAGGTCAAGGCTGCGCTGGGCGTGGACAAGATCGATTCGTGGGATGTGGTGTTCAAGCCTGAGAACATCGCCAAGCTCAAGAGCTGCGGCGTGAGCTTCCTCGACGCCCCGACCGAAATGCTCCCGGCTGCGCTGCACTACCTCGGCAAGCCGACCGACAGCACCAAGAAAGAAGACCTGAAGGCCGCCGAGGACCTGTTCCTCAAGATCCGTCCTTCGATCACCTATTTCCACTCGTCCAAGTACATCGGCGACATGGCCAACGGCAACATCTGTGTAGCCGTCGGTTACTCGGGTGACCTGGAGCAATCCAAGGCCCGTGCCCATGAAGCGGGCGACAAGGTCAAAGTGGACTACGTCATTCCGAAGGAAGGTGCTGGTACTTTCTACGACATGGTCGCCATCCCGAAAGATGCCGAGCATAAAGACGCGGCCTACGAGTTCATGAACTTCCTGATGCAGCCGGAAATCATGGCTGAAATCACCAACGCTGTGCGCTTCCCGAACGGTAACGCTGCTGCCACCCCGTTCGTGGACAAAGACATCAGCAGCGACCCAAGCATCTATCCGCCTGCTGAAGTGAAGAAGCATCTGTACGCGATCGCTGCGCCTGACGCTTCCGTGCAGCGAGTGATCACCCGCAGCTGGACGAAGATCAAGTCGGGCAAGTAAGCCTGATGCGACACCTCTGGGCCGGGTTTGCCGGCCCAGAGCCATTGAAAGGTAATTGATGATTGCGGCATCGAAGCTGCGAAGTTAAGTTGCGCGCCGGTTTTGCGTGTGCGGCAGCATTGTCGCTACCCAGGCACTGATTGTGAGGACCCCCACTTGTCTATTTCTGTATTCCGCAAGGCCTTGATGGCCAGCGCGGGCCTGACGCTGGCATGCAGCGTCCAAGCGGCGCCGACGGTGCACTTCTATAACTGGTCCGACTACATCGGCCCGACTACACTCGCGGACTTCGAGAAAGCGACGGGCATCAAGCCTGTGCAAGACGTGTTCGACTCCAACGAAACCCTGGAAGGCAAGCTGCTGGCCGGTAACACCGGCTATGACGTGGTGGTGCCGTCCAACCATTTCCTGGGCAAGCAGATCAAGGCGGGCGCCTTCCAGAAGCTCGACAAGAACCTGCTGCCCAACTATTCCAATCTCGACCCGGCGTTGATGAAGCGCCTGGAAAAGAACGACCCGGGCAACCAGTACGCGGTACCTTACCTGTGGGGTACCAACGGCATCGGTTACAACGTCGACAAGGTCAAGGCTGCGCTGGGCGTGGATACCATCGATTCCTGGGCCGTGCTGTTCGAGCCCGAAAACATGAAGAAGCTCTCCAAGTGCGGTGTGGCCTTCCTCGACTCGGCAGACGAAATGCTGCCAGCGGTGCTCAACTACATGGGCCTCAACCCCAACAGCACCGACCCCAAGGATTACGCCAAGGCCGAGCAGAAGCTGCTGGCGGTGCGCCCGTACGTGACCTACTTCCACTCGTCCAAGTACATCACCGACCTGGCCAACGGCGACATCTGCGTCGCGGCAGGTTTTTCGGGTGATGTGTTCCAGGCCAAGGCCCGTGCTGAAGAAGCGAAGAAGGGCGTGAACCTGGCCTACGCCATTCCCAAGGAAGGCGGCAACCTCTGGTTCGACGTGCTGGCGATCCCCAAGGACGCCAAGAACGTCAAAGAGGCGCATGCCTTCATCAACTATTTGCTGAAACCTGAGGTTATCGCCCAGGTCAGTGATTACGTCGGTTACGCCAACCCGAACCCCAAGGCTGGCGCCCTGATGGACCAGGCCGTAAGGACTGACGCCGCGGTTTACCCACCGCAGGAAGTGCTGGACAAGATGTTCGTGAACTCAGAGTTGCCCCCCAAGGTGCAACGGCTGATGACCCGCAGCTGGACCAAGGTCAAGTCGGGCAAGTAAAAATCCAGACCCGCGACGGCACCGTAGAACAGGCCACGCGGGCACAAAAATCTTGTTGGGAGTTTCACTCATGGCAGTTGCCTCCGGTGCCTATAAAAAAGCCCTCGAGGGTGGCCAGCAACCCAAGCAGGTGCTGGTCAAGATCGACCGGGTCACGAAAAAGTTCGACGAAACGGTAGCCGTGGACGATGTGTCCCTGGAAATCCGCAAGGGCGAGATCTTCGCCCTGCTGGGCGGCTCCGGTTCCGGCAAGTCCACCTTGCTGCGCATGCTGGCCGGCTTCGAGCGCCCGTCCGAAGGGCGGATCTTCCTCGATGGCGTCGACATCACCGACATGCCGCCGTACGAGCGGCCGATCAACATGATGTTCCAGTCCTACGCACTGTTCCCGCACATGACCGTGGCGCAGAACATCGCCTTCGGCCTGCAGCAGGACAAGATGCCCAAGGCCGAGATCGATGCCCGCGTGGCCGAGATGCTCAAGCTGGTGCACATGACCCAGTACGCCAAGCGCAAGCCGCACCAGTTGTCGGGCGGCCAGCGTCAGCGTGTGGCGTTGGCCCGCTCGCTGGCCAAGCGCCCCAAACTGCTGCTGCTCGACGAGCCGATGGGTGCACTGGACAAGAAACTGCGTTCGCAGATGCAGCTGGAGCTGGTCGAGATCATCGAGCGCGTGGGTGTAACCTGCGTGATGGTGACCCACGACCAGGAAGAGGCCATGACCATGGCCCAGCGCATCGCGATCATGCACCTGGGCTGGATCGCCCAGATCGGCTCGCCAGTGGACATCTACGAGACACCTACCAGCCGCCTGGTGTGCGAGTTCATCGGTAACGTCAACCTGTTCGAAGGTGACGTGGTCGACGACGCCGAAGGCTACGCGATCATTGCCAGCCCGGAGCTGGAGCGCAAGATCTACGTGGGCCACGGCATCACCACCTCGGTGGAAGACAAGCACATCACCTACGCCCTGCGCCCGGAAAAGATGCTGGTCACCACCCAGCAGCCAACCTGCGAGCACAACTGGTCGCGCGGCAAGATCCACGACATTGCCTACCTGGGCGGCCACTCGGTGTTCTATGTGGAGCTGCCGAGCGGCAAGATCGTGCAGTCGTTCGTTGCCAACGCCGAGCGCCAAGGTACCCGTCCTACCTGGGGCGATGAAGTGTACGTATGGTGGGAAGACGACAGCGGCGTGGTACTGCGGTCATGAAACTGCGCAAGCTCAAGCGAGCCTTCCAGCGTCTGGTCCCGGAGGGGCGGCACTTGGTGATCGGCGTGCCGTTCATCTGGCTGTTCCTGTTCTTCATGCTGCCGTTCTTCATCGTCCTGAAGATCAGTTTTGCCGAAGCTGATGTGGCAATCCCGCCGTATACCGAGATCTACACCTACGTCGAAGACAAGATCCAGCTGGTCCTCAACCTGGCCAACTACGGGCTGTTGACCGAGGATGAGCTGTACCTCTCGGCCTACCTGGGTTCGTTGAAGATGGCGTTCTTCAGCACCCTGCTGTGCCTGCTGATCGGCTTCCCAATGGCCTACGCCATTGCCAACGCCAAGAAGGAGACCCAGACGGTCCTGCTGTTGCTGATCATGATGCCAACCTGGACCGCGATCCTGATCCGCGTCTATGCCTGGATGGGTATCCTCAGCAACAACGGCCTGCTCAACGGTTTCCTCCTGTGGACCGGGTTGATCGACCAGCCGTTGCAGATCCTCAACACCAACCTGGCGGTCTACATCGGCGTGGTCTATTCGTACCTGCCGTTCATGATCCTGCCGCTGTTCGCCAACCTGGTGAAGCATGATCCGAGCCTGCTCGAAGCTGCCTCCGACCTGGGTTCGAGCACCTTCAACAGCTTCTGGAAGATTACGGTACCGCTGTCGAAAAACGGCATCATCGCCGGCTGCATGCTGGTGTTCATCCCGGTGGTGGGCGAGTTCGTGATCCCGGAACTGCTCGGCGGCCCGGAAACCCTGATGATCGGTAAAGTGCTGTGGCAGGAGTTCTTCAACAACCGTGACTGGCCGGTGGCATCCGCCCTGGCAGTGGTGATGCTGGCGATCCTGATCGTGCCGATCCTGCTGTTCAACCGTAGCCAGGCCAAAGAGATGGAGGGCCGCGCATGAAACGCTTCAGTTTCTCCAAGCTGATGCTGGTGCTCGGCTTGCTGTTCATCTACCTGCCGATGTTGATCCTGGTGATCTACTCGTTCAACGCCTCCAAGCTGGTGACGGTGTGGGGCGGCTGGTCGATCAAATGGTACGTCGGCCTGCTCGACAACACCCAGCTGATGGGTTCGGTGATGCGCTCGCTGGAAATCGCCTGCTACACGGCGGTGGCGGCAGTGGCGCTGGGTACCCTGGCGGCCTTCGTGCTGACCCGCGTCACCCGCTTCAAGGGCCGCACGCTGTTCGGTGGCCTGGTTACTGCGCCGCTGGTAATGCCCGAAGTGATCACCGGTCTGTCGCTGTTGCTGCTGTTCGTGGCCATGGCGCAGATGATCGGCTGGCCGCAGGAGCGGGGTATCGTCACCATCTGGATCGCCCACACAACGTTCTGTGCGGCGTATGTGGCGGTGGTGGTGTCGGCTCGCCTGCGTGAGCTGGACCTGTCGATCGAGGAAGCGGCGATGGACCTGGGTGCCAAGCCGTGGAAGGTGTTCTTCCTGATCACCATCCCGATGATCGCGCCATCGCTGGCGGCGGGCGGCATGATGTCGTTCGCCCTGTCGCTGGACGACCTGGTACTGGCCAGCTTCGTCTCCGGGCCTGGCTCGACCACCTTGCCGATGGAAGTGTTCTCGGCGGTGCGTCTGGGTGTGAAACCGGAGATCAACGCCGTGGCCAGCCTGATCTTGCTGTCGGTATCGCTGGTGACCTTCTTCGTCTGGTACTTCAGCCGCCAGGCCGAAGAGCGTCGTCGCAAGGCGATTCAGCAGGCGATCGAAGAGGGTGCTGCAGCCAACGCTTCGCAGCCGCAGGTCAAGCGCCCGAGCCAGCTCACGGCTTCAGCCTGATATAGAGCCTGTTCGCGGCGAGCCAGTGCCGCGAACAGGCTCGTACAAGCTCCGAAATTGCCTGGCTGATATTCACCAGATTTTCTTAGCTCAGTCGGCATATCATGATTATTGGCGTAGATTGCCCATGCTGATCTGGGTGGCAAATGCGCTTGTCCTGCCGTTGTTGTTAACAGGCCCGCTGGACGTACCTGCATTAGGGTTAAGGGCTCGAGCAGCCGCTGCATGAGCCGCTTCCAAGGCTGCTGTAGCTTCACTGTAAGAAGGTGGTGGGGGCTCTGTAGGGACACTAGGCCTTGCGCGATTTATAGCTTGACTGTAAGAAGGTGGTAAATCTTCAGGGAGAGGGGCCGACCGAGCAGCGTTAATGGTGCGCATTTTTAGCATGGCAAGTTGCCCGGCACCTATAATCAGTAGGGTTACTAAGGAAAGAAATCCTCCAGCCATTTCTAGTTTTTTGGACTTTGTAATCATTCCAGCGATCGCCAGCCCGCTTCCCACAAGCCCGGTGGCGAGTGCAGTATAATGAAGCCCCGCCCCAATGATACCGAAGCTTAAGTGCCCTGTGGGATCAACGCGATTTACCGGGTCACCCGCACAATACATATAAGCGTTCAATCCACCTTTCCCGAATGGGCTAATATTATCTGGGCTGCAGAACCTCTCGAGCGTGGGGTTATACATACGATACCCATTACCGAGCGCATAGCAGCCTGTTGCTGAGTCCAGCGGCTCGCCGTTGAATGCCAAGAGGGTATTCGATTCGCTACGGGCGTTGCAGTGGCCATAAGGGCTGTAGGGATACGCCTTCAGCGCGGCATGCCCTAACTCGGTCATGACGGTGTCAGTATTGCTAACGCCCATGAGTAAGTGACCTTCGTCAGCAACTGAGGCGCGTTGCGCTAAAAGACCACCCGCATGCCGGAAGACCGAATGTGTCAGAGCGTCTTTGACTTCGGTAGCAATACGGCCGTTCTGATAAAAGCGCAGTGTTTTTTTTGCAGCGGCCACGGGGCCTCCTGGGATTCGACATTGAGCAGAGCGCTATCTGGTTATTGCTCGTACAGGTGAAAACATCAGCTTGAACACAGTGTGCAGTGGCGGGAAGTGCCCGGCTACTGGCAGAAATGTCAGGTCATCAAGCGAGCTGAGCCTGCCGCGTATCGCATGCCTTGGCATTGTTTTATCCGCCAGGCGGCTGCTTCGACCTGCGCCGCCCGCTTTCGCGGGTACCCTCAGTGGGTTCTTTGATTATTCAACTTGGCCGGAGGTCCTTACGGTGTCGCGCATAGATGAGGTTGAATGAGTGGCTTGCACCACTTCTTGGTACGTCGGTGGAGGTTCCTCAATTACTGGGTAAGTTGATGGATGTGCCTGCCTTACCTGTTCGTAAGTCGGTAGAGGTAAAATTGTAGTAGGTTGACGAGACGCTGGCGCATTAGCCGGTTGACGTGCGGGCATACTGTCAGCGAAAGCTGGTGGGGGGGCGAAAGCCGGAACTCGCTGATTGTTTGTCGCGATAGGCCTAGAATTAAGGTTGCGGCGAGGGGGCTGCGTTGGCCTGGTATAGTAAAGGGTGCGCATTCTTGGGTACATATATCGCCCAGTACCCATCATCGTTAGGCCTAGTCCCATAAGTGCTCCTCCAACCAATGTGAGTGTTACGTCTCTTTTCACTCCCCCAGCGACCGACAACCCGGCTCCGATAGTCGAAGCGGCGAGGCCGGTTAATACAAGCCCCGACCAAATGACACCGGAACTTAAGTGTCCTGTGGGATCAACGCGATTTACCGGGTCACCCGCACAATACATATAAGCGCTCAACCCACCTTTCCCGAACGGACTAAGATTATCAGGGCTGCAAAACCTTTTGAGTGTGGGACTGTACAGACGATACCCATTGCCGAGGGCATAACAGCCAGTTGCCAAATCCAGCGGCTCGCCGTTGAATGCCAAAGGAATATTCGACTCGTTGCGGGCGGGGCGGTGGCCATAAGGGCTGTACGAATACTCTTTTTTTGCAGCAGCCTCTAACTGGGTCATGAGGGTGTCTGTATTGCTGACGCCCATGAGCACGTAACCTTCGTCAGCAGATGATGCGCGTTGCGCTAAAAGACCACCCGCATGCCGGAAGACCGAATGTGTCAGAGCGTCTTTGACTTCGGTAGCAATACGACTGTTCTGATAAAAGCGCAGTGTTTTTTTTGCAGCGGCCACGGGGCCTCCTGGGATTCGACATTGAGCAGAGCGCTGTCTGGTTATTGCTCGCACAGGTGAAAACATCAGTTTGAACACAGTGTGCAGTGGCGGGGAGTGCCCGGCTACTGGTAGAAATGTCAGGTCATCAGTAAGCCATTTTGCTGAATCCGAGCCCTCATGCAGGCCTCGGATTTTTCCTTTCCGAGTCGGCTGCTTCGGCTAGGCTCGGCCCTTTCGCCATGAAACCGCCGGGGCCGGCAACAAAAATGCCAGCATGGCCCCCGCCAGTGATGTTTATCGAACCCTGAACTACGCTCACAGTCGCATCCCACAAATCATTTGTGCGCAAGCAAGGAGCCAGCATGGCGTTGATGCGTCCGCTGTCGGTCATCTGTCTGGGGTTGTTGTACATGCTCACCGGCTGTAGCAAGGAAGAGGTCCCCAAGACGCTGCCTCGGGTGGGGGTGCAGCAGGTACAACCCACCGATTTCGCTGCCAGGGTCACTTTGACCGGTGACGTGCAGGCGCGGGTGCAGACCGATTTGTCATTCCGCGTCGGCGGCAAGATCATTTCGCGTAGCGTCGACGTGGGCGATCACGTCAAGGCCAACCAGGTGCTGGCCCGGCTTGACCCGAAAGACCTGCAGAACAATGTCGACTCGGCCAAGGCCGAAGTATTCGCCGCGCAGGCGCGGGTCACCCAGACCAGTGCGGCCTTCGTGCGCCAGCAAAAACTGCTGCCCAAGGGCTACACCAGCCAGAGCGAGTACGATGCTGCCGAGGCCGCGCTGCGCAGCAATCAGAGCGCACTCAAGGCCGCCCAGGCGCAACTGGCCAATGCCAACGAGCAGCTCAGCTACACCGCACTGGTCTCCGAGGCCGCCGGGGTCATCACCGAGCGCCAGGCCGAGGTTGGCCAAGTGGTGCAGGCGACCATGCCGATCTTCAGCCTGGCCGTCGATGGCGACCGCGATGCGGTGTTCAACGTCTACGAGTCGCTGCTGGTGGCGCCGCCCAGCGATGCCGGGGTAGTCGTGAGCCTGCTGGACGATCCCAAGGTCCAGGCCCGTGGCTTCGTGCGCGAAATAACCCCCACCGTGTCGGCGCAAAGCGGCACCGTGCAGGTCAAGGTGGGGCTCAAGGACGTGCCGCCCGGGATGCAATTGGGGGCACCGGTTACTGCCACCACCAATGCCCAGGGCCGGCCCAGCATCGAGCTGCCGTGGTCGGCGCTGACCAAGGCCTTGCATGAGCCTGCCGTGTGGGTGGTGGGCGAGGGCGACAAGGTGGAACTGCGCAAAGTCAAAATCCGCCGTTACCTCACCGGCAAGATCGTGGTCGCCAGCGGCCTGAAAGGCGGCGAGACCGTAGTGGTCAACGGCGGCCAGTTGCTGCACCCCGGCATGCAGGTACAGAAGGTCGACGCCAAGGGCCCTGGGGGTGAGCTATGAAGCGTCTGCTGCTGATGCTGTCGGCCGGGGTGCTGCTGGTCGGTTGCAGTAGCGAAGAAGAGGCACCAGAGGCGATCCGGCCAGTGCTGTCGGTCAAGGTCGAACCCCAGGTGCAGTCGCAGCTGGGCCGCTTCGCCGGCAGTATTCAGGCGCGCTTCGAAAGCACCTTGGGCTTCCGGGTTTCCGGGCGCATTGCCCGGCGCTGGCTGGACGTGGGCGCCCAGGTGAAACCGGGTGACACCTTGGCCACCCTGGACCCCACCGACCAGCAGAACCAGCTGCGCGCCGCCGAAGGCGATCTGGCCAAGGTGCAGGCACAGTGGATCAACGCCCAGGCCGATGCCCGTCGCCAGCAGCAGTTGTATGACCGTGGGGTAGGCGCCCAGGCACAGCTGGATATTGCCCAGACCAACCTGAAAACCACCAGCGCGGCGTTGGAGCAGGCGCGCTCCGCCGTCAGCCAGGCCCGCGACCAGCTCGACTACAGCACCCTGCGTACCGACCACGCTGCCGTGATTACCGCGTGGCAGGCCGAAGCCGGGCAAACCGTTACCGCCGGGCAAGCCGTGGTGACCCTGGCCCGGCCGGACGTGAAGGAAGCGGTAATCGACCTGCCGATCGATCTGGCCGAGCAGTTGAGCAAAGGCCTGACCTTCACCGTTGCTTCGCAACTGGACCCGACCATCAACACCACGGCCAGCCTGCGCGAACTGGAGCCCCAGGCCGATGCCACCACCCGGACCCGCCGTGCTCGCCTGACCCTGGCCAGCACACCGGCGGCCTTTCACCTTGGCACCGCCATCAGTGTGACCCTTAGCTCGGAAGTGTCCCCGCGCAGCGAACTGCCCTTGAGTGCCTTGCTCGAGCGCGACGGCAAGACCCAGGTGTGGGTGATCGATACGCAGCACAAGACCGTGGCCACCCGTGACGTGGCGCTGATCGACCGCACCGATGACAGCATCGTACTGAGCGCCGGCGTGCAGCCCGGTGAGCGCGTGGTCACTGCCGGCGTCAACAGCCTCAAGCCTGGCCAGAAGGTCACCTTCGACGAGGATGCGCAATGAAAGGAAGCTTCAACCTGTCCGACTGGGCGCTCAAGCATCAATCGTTCGTCTGGTACCTGATGTTCGTTGGCCTTTTGATGGGGATTTTCTCCTACTTCAACCTGGGCCGTGAGGAAGACCCGTCGTTCACCATCAAAACCATGGTCATCCAGACCCGCTGGCCCGGTGCGACCCAGGACGAAACCCTCTACCAGGTCACCGACCGTATCGAGAAGAAGCTCGAGGAACTCGATTCACTCGACTACACCAAAAGCTACACCCGCCCCGGCGAGTCCACGGTCTACGTGTACCTTCGCGACACCACCAAGGCCAAGGACATCCCGGAAATCTGGTACCAGGTGCGCAAGAAGATCCAGGACATTCGTGGCGAATTTCCCGCCGGTATCCAGGGGCCGGGCTTCAACGACGAATTCGGTGATGTATTCGGTTCGATCTATGCCTTTACCGCTGACGGCCTGACCCTGCGCCAACTGCGGGACTACGTGGAACAGGCAAGGGCCGAGGTCCGCGATGTACCCAACATCGGCAAGATCGAGCTGGTCGGCACCCAGGACGAAGTGCTGTACCTGAACTTCTCCACCCGCAAGCTGGCTGCCCTGGGCATTGACCAGCGCCAGGTAATGCAGGCACTTCAAGCGCAGAATGCGGTGACGCCGGCCGGCATGATCGAGGCCGGCCCGGAGCGCATCTCGGTGCGCACGTCCGGGCAGTTTGCCTCGGAAAAAGACCTGCAATCCGTCAACTTGAGGATCAACGACCGCTTCTTCCGCCTGGCTGATATCGCCGACATCGAGCGCGGCTATGTCGACCCACCCTCGCCAATGTTCCGTTACAACGGCCAGACAGCCCTTGGCCTGGCCATCGGCATGAAGGCCGGCGGCAACATCCAGGTGTTCGGTGCGGCGTTGAAAAAGCGCATGGACCAGGTGGTCCAGGACCTGCCGGTGGGTGTCGGTGTACACACCGTTTCTGACCAGGCCGTGGTGGTCAAGCAGGCGGTCGGCGGTTTCACCAGCGCGCTGTTCGAGGCGGTGGTGATCGTGCTGGCCGTGAGCTTTGTCAGTCTTGGCGTGCGCGCCGGGCTGGTGGTGGCCTGCTCGATCCCGCTGGTGCTGGCCATGGTGTTCGTGTTCATGGAGTACAGCGGCATCACCATGCAGCGTATTTCGCTGGGGGCGCTGATCATTGCGCTTGGCCTGCTGGTGGACGATGCGATGATTACCGTGGAGGTGATGGTCACGCGGCTGGAAATGGGTGAAAGCAAGGAGCAGGCGGCGACGTTCGCCTACACCTCCACAGCCTTCCCCATGCTTACCGGCACCTTGGTGACCGTGGCCGGGTTCGTGCCTATCGGCCTCAACGCCAGCTCTGCGGGTGAATACACCTTCACCCTGTTCGCGGTGATTGCCGTGGCCCTGATCGTGTCGTGGGTGGTGGCTGTGTTCTTCGCGCCGGTGCTTGGCGTGCATATTCTCAAAGGCGACAAGCTCAAGGCTCACGAGGCTGAGCCTGGCCGGGTCGGGCGGGCATTTGAAGGCGGGTTGCTGTGGTGCATGCGCAACCGCTGGTTGACCATCATCGGCACCGTGGTGCTGTTTGCCCTGGCGATCTTCTGCATGCGTTTTGTGCAGAACCAGTTTTTCCCGTCCTCGGACCGCCCGGAAATTCTCGTCGACCTCAACCTGCCGCAGAACGCCTCGATCGAGGAGACGCGCAAGGTGGTCGACCGCTTCGAGGCACGGATCAAGGACGACCCGGACCTGGTGCACTGGAGTACCTACATCGGCCAGGGCGCGATCCGCTTCTACCTGCCCCTCGATCAGCAGTTGCAGAACCCTTACTACGCGCAGCTGGTGATTGTCAGCAAGGGCTTCGAAGAGCGTGAGGCCATGATGGACCGCCTGCGGAAGATCCTGCACGAAGAGTTCGTCGGCGTCGGCACCAACGTGCAATCGCTGGAGATGGGCCCGCCGGTAGGCCGGCCGATCCAGTACCGGGTCAGCGGTGCCGACATCGACCAGGTGCGCAAACACGCCATCGAGCTGGCCACCTTGCTCGACCAGAACGAGCACATCGGCGAGATGATCTACGACTGGAACGAGCCGGGTAAGGTGCTGCGCGTGGAAATTGCCCAGGACAAGGCACGCCAGCTGGGGCTGTCGTCCGAAGATGTTGCCAATGTGATGAACAGCATCGTCAGTGGCTTGCAGATCACCCAGGTCAACGACAACATCTACCTGGTCGATGTGGTCGCGCGCGCCGAAGACAGCGAACGTGGCTCGCCTGATACCCTGCAGAACCTGCAAATTCTCACCCCTAACGGCACGTCGATCCCGCTGCTGTCGTTCGCCACCGTGCGCTACGAACTGGAACAGCCGCTGGTGTGGCGCCGCGACCGCAAGCCGACCATCACCATCAAGGCCTCAGTCAATGGCGAGATCCAGCCCACTGACCTGGTGGCCCAGCTGAAGCCAAAAATTGACGAGTTCGCCAGCAAGCTGCCGGTCGGTTACGAAGTGGCCACGGGGGGTACGGTTGAAGAAAGCAGCAAGGCCCAGGGGCCAATCGCCAAGGTCATCCCACTGATGCTGTTCCTCATGGCGACCTTCCTGATGATCCAGTTGCACAGCGTGCAGAAGCTGTTCCTGGTGGTCAGCGTGGCGCCGCTGGGGCTGATTGGCGTGGTGTTGGCGCTGGTGCCTACGGGTACGCCGATGGGCTTTGTGGCGATCCTCGGCATCCTTGCGCTGGCGGGCATCATCATTCGTAACTCGGTGATCCTGGTGACCCAGATCGACGAGTTCGAAGCCCAGGGCCTGTCGCCGTGGGATGCGGTGGTGGAGGCCACCAACCATCGGCGCCGGCCGATCCTGCTGACCGCGGCGGCGGCGAGCCTGGGCATGATCCCGATTGCACGCGAGGTGTTCTGGGGCCCCATGGCCTACGCCATGATTGGCGGGATCATCGTGGCGACCTTGCTGACGCTGCTGTTCCTGCCGGCGCTGTACGTGGCCTGGTACAAGATCCGCGAGCCGCAGAAACACGCCTGAAGGCCCATATGGCCCCTTGTAGGAGCGGGTTTACCCGCGAATGCGATGGTGCATCGACCACCGTATTCGCGGGTAAACCCGCTCCTACAAGGGGTGTGTGCTTTTAAATGGTTATATAAAAATTCTTAAACAGTATTTTTAAGAATAATCCCGCCTCACTACTATTGCCCTCAAGCCAGGCGCAAATCCCCTTCAAACCTCTGCCCGGCGCCCTCACTCCAAGGAGAACGAGCATGAGTGCATCTCTGCGTAGCATCGACGGTCAGGACGAAGCCACCATCTTGCGTGAAATCCAGAGCGCCTTGCGCGACCTGCGTTTCGGTGCGGTGGAGATCACCGTGCACAACGCTCAGGTCGTACAGATCGAGCGCAAGGAGAAGTTCCGCCTGCAACAGCCCGGCAACAAGCCCGGCTGATCGGCGCCACAACATCCAAAACTAGAAAAATGCCAATCGGGAGCTTCACCATGTCCATCCGCCGTTATGCGCTCGCCGCTCTGGCCAGTGCTGTTTTTGCCGGTTCCGCCATCGCCAAGGACTACGAACTGCTCAACGTGTCCTACGACCCGACCCGTGAGCTGTACCAGCAGTACAACGCTGAGTTCATCAAACACTGGCAACAGGCCCATCCGGGTGACAAGGTGAAAATCCAGCAATCCCATGGGGGGTCGGGCAAGCAGGCCCGTGCGGTGATCGACGGCCTGCGCGCTGACGTGGTGACCCTGGCCCTGGCCGGTGACATCGACGAAGTGGCCAAGCTTGGCAAGACACTGCCCGAGAACTGGCAGACCCGCCTGCCTGACGCCAGCACCCCGTACACCTCGACCATCGTGTTCCTGGTGCGCAAGGGCAACCCGAAAGGCATCAAGGACTGGGGCGACCTGATCAAGAAGGACGTGTCGGTCATCACCCCGAACCCGAAAACCTCCGGCGGTGCGCGCTGGAACTTCCTCGCAGCATGGGCGTACGGCCTGAAGGCCGGCGGTAGCGAAGAGAAGGCCAAGGCCTATGTGCAGGAGCTGTTCAAGCATGTACCGGTGCTGGATACCGGCGCCCGTGGTTCGACCATCACCTTCGTCAACAATGGCCAGGGCGACGTGTTGCTGGCCTGGGAAAACGAGGCCTTCCTGGCCCTGAAGGAAGACGGGGGTGCCGACAAGTTCGACATCGTCGTGCCGTCGCTGTCGATCCTGGCCGAGCCGCCAGTGGCCGTGGTCGACAAGAACGCCGAGAAGAAGGGCAATACCGAGATTGCCACCGAATACCTCAAGCACCTGTACAGCCCGGCCGGGCAGAAGATTGCCGCCGAGAACTTCTACCGCCCGCGTGACGAGAAAGTCGCTGCGGAGTTCGGCAAGCAGTTCCCGAAACTGGACCTGGTGACCATCGACAAGGACTTTGGTGGGTGGAAGACTGCACAACCGAAATTCTTCAATGATGGCGGTGTGTTCGACCAGATCTATCAGGCACAGTAAGGGCCAAAGGAACGCGGGGCCGCGTTGCGGCCCATTCGCGGCACAAGGCCGCTCCCACAAGGAACCATAGTCCCCTGTGGGAGCGGCCTTGTGTCGCGAATGGGCTGCCAAGCTGCCCCAGGATACAAAAGCTTGCACCGGCCCGGGATTGTTTCCGGGCTTAGTGCGTTCAACCAGGGATATTTATGTCGCGTCGCATCTCCCCCGTCATACCCGGCTTCGGGCTGACGCTGGGCTACACCTTGGTGTACCTCAGCCTGATCGTGCTGATACCGCTGGCGGCCATGTTCATCCATGCCTCGCAGCTGACCTTCGAGCAGTTCTGGACCATCATCAGTGCGCCGCGGGTGATCGCTGCGCTCAAGCTGAGCTTCGGCACCGCCCTGTTCGCCGCCATCATCAACGGTGTGATCGGTACCCTGCTGGCTTGGGTGCTGGTGCGTTACACCTTCCCTGGGCGCAAGATCATCGATGCGATGATCGACCTGCCGTTCGCCTTGCCGACCGCGGTTGCCGGTATCGCCCTGACTGCCCTGTACGCGCCGCAGGGCTGGGTCGGCCAGTTCGCCACCGACCTGGGCTTCAAGATCGCCTATACCCCGCTGGGCATCACCCTGGCACTGACCTTCGTGACCCTGCCGTTCGTGGTGCGCACGGTGCAGCCGGTACTGGCCGACATCCCGCGTGAAGTGGAAGAGGCCGCAGCCTGCCTGGGGGCCAAGCCATTGCAGGTGTTCCGCCACATCCTGGCGCCGGCCCTGCTGCCGGCATGGCTCACCGGCTTTGCCCTGGCCTTCGCCCGTGGCGTGGGCGAGTATGGTTCGGTGATCTTCATTGCTGGCAACATGCCGATGAAGACCGAAATCCTGCCGCTGCTGATCATGGTCAAGCTCGACCAGTACGACTACACCGGCGCGACCGCCATCGGCGTGTTGATGCTGGTGGTTTCCTTCATCCTGCTGCTGCTGATCAACCTGCTGCAGCGCCGCATCGAAACCCCTTGAAGGAGGCCGGCATGTCCAGTTCATCCCTGAGTGCAAGTGCCGCAGCCAACGCCGCCTGCCGTGGCAGCGCCACGTCACGGCGTATCCTGATCGGCCTTGGCTGGCTGGTGTTCGCCCTGTTCCTGCTGCTGCCGCTGGTGATCGTGGTATCGCAGGCGCTGAAGAACGGTTTTGGCACCTTCTTCGAGGCGATCTTCGAACCCGATGCGTTGTCGGCGCTGAAGCTGACCCTGCTCGCCGTGGTTATCTCGGTGCCGCTGAACCTGGTATTTGGCGTAAGCGCTGCCTGGTGCGTGAGCAAGTACACCTTCCGTGGCAAGAGCATCCTGGTCACCCTGATCGACCTGCCGTTCTCGGTGTCACCCGTGATCGCCGGCCTGGTCTACGTGCTGATGTTCGGCGCGCAAGGCCTGTTCGGTCCGTGGCTGCAGGACCACGATATCCAGATCGTGTTCGCCCTGCCGGGCATTGTCCTGGCGACCATTTTCGTTACCGTACCGTTCGTGGCCCGTGAGCTGATCCCGCTGATGCAGGAGCAAGGCACGCAGGAGGAGGAGGCTGCACGGCTGCTCGGTGCCAACGGCTGGCAGATGTTCTGGCACGTGACCCTGCCGAACATCAAATGGGGGCTGATCTACGGCGTGGTGCTGTGTACCGCGCGGGCCATGGGCGAGTTCGGTGCGGTGTCGGTGGTGTCGGGCCACATCCGTGGCGTGACCAACACCTTGCCGCTGCATGTGGAGATTCTCTACAACGAGTACAACCACGTCGCAGCCTTCAGCGTGGCCAGCCTGTTGCTGATCCTGGCGCTCTTCATCCTGCTGCTCAAGCAGTGGAGCGAGAACCGTATTAACCGCCTGCGCCATAGCGCCGCGGAGGAATGATTCATGTCGATCGAAGTTCGTAACGTCAGCAAGCGCTTCAACAGCTTCCAGGCCCTGAACGCAATCAACCTGGACATCAACAGCGGCGAGCTGGTGGCTCTGCTCGGCCCGTCCGGCTGTGGCAAGACCACCCTGCTGCGCATCATTGCCGGCCTGGAAACCCCGGACCAGGGCAATATCGTGTTCCATGGCGAGGACGTTTCCGGCCATGACGTGCGTGACCGTAACGTCGGGTTCGTGTTCCAGCACTACGCGCTGTTCCGCCACATGAGCGTGTTCGACAACGTTGCTTTCGGCCTGCGCATGAAGCCCAAGGGCGAGCGCCCAAGCGAGAGCAAGATTGCCGAGAAGGTGCATGAGCTGCTGAACATGGTGCAACTGGACTGGCTGTCCGACCGCTACCCCGAGCAGCTTTCCGGTGGCCAGCGTCAGCGTATCGCCCTGGCCCGTGCCCTGGCGGTGGAGCCGAAGGTGCTGCTGCTGGACGAGCCATTCGGTGCGCTGGATGCCAAGGTGCGAAAAGAGCTGCGGCGCTGGCTGGCGCGGCTGCACGAGGATATCAACCTGACGTCGGTGTTCGTTACCCACGACCAGGAAGAAGCCATGGAAGTAGCCGACCGCATCGTGGTCATGAACAAGGGTGTGATCGAGCAGATCGGCTCGCCGGGTGAGGTGTACGATCAGCCGGCCAACGATTTCGTCTACCACTTCCTCGGTGACTCCAACCGCCTGGCCTTGAGCGAAGGGCATCACGTGCTGTTTCGCCCGCACGAGGTGTCGCTGTCGCGGCATGAGACCGAAGGGCACCATGCGGCCGAGGTGCGCGACATTCGCCCGTTGGGCGCGACCACGCGGGTGACCTTGAAGGTGGAAGGGCAGAGCGAGCTGATCGAGGCCGAGGTGGTGAAAGACCATGACAGCCTGACCGGGCTGGCGCGGGGAGAGACGTTGTTCTTCCGGCCGAAGGTATGGCAGAAGGTGGCGGATATCTGAGTCGCACAAGGAAAAGAGAGCCCGGGCATGGTCCCGGGTTTTTCTTGCCTGAACGTTTGACAGGGCAGCTTTACAGCCTTTTACAAGCGAGTGGCGGTAGCGCACTTGTTATACCCTATGGGTATTAATAAATATCTTCTTATTCCTTTACGAATATTTCGCCCTCCCTATACTTGTCTCCAAGCACGCAAACTTACTGGAGGCGTCCCCATGCGCAATGAGTCGATTCGCTACCTGATTGTGCCGGGTTGGCAAGGATCGCCAGACAACCATTGGCAGAGTCACTGGCAGCGCACCCTGCCCAACAGTGCACGGGTTGAACAGCAAGACTGGCTCACCCCGCAGCGGCAGGACTGGGTGCACGCGCTGGAGCAGTCGATTGCCGCCGAGCGCTCGCCGGTGATCCTGATTGCCCACAGCCTTGGTTGCATCACTGTCGCCCATTGGGCAGCGCAGGCAAGCCCAGCCTTGCTGCGGCAGGTGCGTGGTGCACTGCTGGTGGCGCCGGCAGATGTCGAACGGCCCACTTGTGCACCCGTGCTGCGCAACTTTGCGCCGATCCCTACCGAGGTGCTGCCGTTCCCTAGCCAGGTCGTCAGCTCGGACAACGACCCGGCCGTGAACGTGCCACGGGCGCTGTACCTGGCCCAGGCATGGGGCGCCGAAGCGGGTTTGCTGAGCAATGCCGGGCACATCAACGTCAAGTCCGGTCATGAGCGCTGGGAACAAGGCTTCGCCTACCTGTATCGCTTGCAGAGCCGGATCGAGCAGCGCGCACTGCGCCGCGCCTGATCGCCCTTACTGTTCACCCTTTGCCTGACGCCTGGCCATTACGGGCCTGGGGCGGGAGTTCGTCATGACGTTTCAAAACCCGTTCGGCCAGCCGCTGCTGACCTTCCCCGAGCTGGACAAGAGCCCGCTGAGCATTCGTGCCAAGGCGCTGGTGTTCATCGACCCGCGCTCGCAGCAGCTGCGCGAGGACCTTGAGCGCCTGGCGCCACAACCTTTGCCGGTGCTGATCCGAGGCGAGACCGGCACCGGCAAGGAGCTGCTGGCTCGGCAGATCCACCGTACCAGCGACCGTGGAGGGTTGTTCGTGTCGGTCAACTGCGCGGCCATCAGCCCCACCTACGCCGATGCCGAGCTGTTTGGCTATAGCGCGGGCACCCATGGCGGTACGGCCAGCAGCCGCGCCGGCTGGTTCGGTTCGGCCAGCGGCGGCACCTTGTACCTGGACGAGATTGCCGACTTGCCGTTGGCCATCCAGGGCAAGCTGCTGGCGGCCCTGGAAAACCGCGAGGTCACTCGGGTGGGCGCGCAGCAGCCACAGCCGGTGGATGTGCGTCTGGTAGCCGCCACCAGCATCGACCTGGCCCGCGTAGTACGTGCAGGGCGCTTCAACGAGCGCCTGTACCAGTATCTGCGCGAGGGCGCGCTGGAACTGCCGCCGCTGCGCGAGCGGCCGGGCGATATCCTGCCGCTGGCCGAGTACTTCGTGGGCATCTACAGCGTGCGCCTGCAACGGCCTGTGCCCTTGGTGAGCGAGGCGGCGCAGCGGGTGCTGGAGGCGCATTTCTGGCCGGGCAATACCCGCGAACTGGAGAACGTCATCCACTTTGCCTTGCTGGTCAATGACGGCGAAGAGATCCTGCCAGAAGACCTCGAACTGCCTGACCCCGCGCGTTAGACATCGCTCATGGGTAAAGAGGCTGATGGTATTGTGTTTTTGGAATAAGCAGCTAAGTAAAAGATATTGTTGCGGAATAAAAAATTTGGGTATCGTCCGCCTCAAGCCCACTGGTGAACCGGTTGGGCACCCGATTTGCCATCGTCGATGGCCCAGATTCAGAACAAGGACCACCATGAAGAAGACCCTGCTGACCACTGCCCTGGCTGCTGCCCTGTCGTTCTCCGGCCTGGCCGCTGCTGCCGAGAAACTGGTGGTTGCCGCTACCCCGGTACCGCACGCCGAAATTCTCGAACTGATCAAGCCGACCCTGGCAAAAGAAGGCGTGGACCTTCAGATCAAGGTCTTCACCGATTACGTACAGCCGAACGTGCAGGTGGACCAGAAGCGTCTGGACGCCAACTACTTCCAGACCCTGCCGTACTTGAAGAGCTTCAACGAAGGCAAGGGCACCCACCTGGAAACCGTGATCGGTGTGCACGTCGAGCCGTTCGGTGGTTACTCGAAGAAGATCAAGAACCTGTCCGAGCTGAAGGAGGGCGCCACCGTTGCCATCCCTAACGAAGGCAGCAACAGCGGCCGCGCCCTGATCCTGCTGCAGAAGGCTGGCCTGATCACCCTGAAAGACCCGAAAAACGCCCTGGCCACGCCAAAGGACATTGCCGAGAACCCGAAGAAGCTGAAGTTCCGCGAGCTTGAATCGGCCATGCTGCCGCGTGTGCTGGACCAGGTCGACCTGGACATGATTAACACCAACTACGCCCTGGAAGCCGGCCTGAACCCGGCCAAGGACGCGCTGGTGATCGAAGGTGCCGACTCGCCGTACGTGAACTTCCTGGTTGCCCGCCCGGACAACAAGGACAGCGAAGCCATCCAGAAACTGGCCAAGGCCCTGACCAGCCCTGAAGTGAAGGCATTCATTGCCAAGAAGTACCAAGGTGCCGTACTGCCGGCGTTCTGATTTCGCTTGCAACCCCGGTATGCGCCAACGCCGACACCTTATAGTGTCGGCGTTTTTTTTGCCCTGCACGGGCAGGCACACGCAGCATCTGTAGAGACAGCCTTGTGCTGCGAACGGGCTGCAAAGCAGCCCCTTACCTTGGGGGTACCAGCCGTAAGGTAGTCTGCGCCGGTATTACCCCCATCTGTGCCTTCTGATACTGCCCCTGCACATACCCCTCAGCCTGGTCCGCGTAATGCCGGTCAAACGGCACGCCACTCTGCCCGACCGGGTTGATGGTCAGGGCCTGCCCGGCATCGGCAAAGTCGATCAGCCGCCGCGTCGACGGCCCATAGGTTACCGGCCATGGCGCAGCGCTGATCTTCGCCGAAAGGTTGTTCGGTACTTCGTGGGTACCAGGTGCGGCGAACGGCCCAACGTTGAACAGCAGGTTCAGCGGCTTTTTCACCCCGAGCGGATGGTTGTGGGTCAGGGTATGGGCCTTGCCCCATTGCCAGCTGGCCGGATCACTGCCCAGGGTGTCGCGCAGGTGCTTCAAGCTGCTTTGCCACGCTGTGCGCACGACGGTGGTACGGTCCGTTCGCTGGCTGCCACCACGGGTGTTCCACCAGGGTGAATCGGCTTGCGCTGCCAGGCGTGGCAGGGCGGCGTCGATGGCGCGGGTGCTGATCAGCACCGGGAACCAGGTATCGCCCAGCTCGTCATGCAGGGCCGCGAATGCCAGTTCATAAAGGAATTGGTTGAACAGCGTGGCGCTGGTCGAGTCGAGCGGGTAGTCCCCAGCCCAAGCCGCCAGTTGCTCGACCAGCTCTTGCTCTTCATCACCTTCTGCCACCGCCCGTAGGGTTGCCAGAAGCGGGGCAAGCGTGCGCGGGCCATAGTCACTGGCGGTGTCCAACTGCAGTGCCTGGCTGTTTTGGGTGTCCCATTTCACCTCTGGGTTGGCCAGGTGGCGATCGAGCTGGCGGCCACGGTCGGGCAGGTTGTAGTAACCCGGTATCGGCACCACCGCCGGTGGCTGGTAGTTGGCCGAGACGATATAGCCGCGGGCCGGGTTTTCCTGCTGTGGGTTGACGCTGAAGGGGTAGAAACCGAGCTTGTCGGCCTGGGCGCTGGTGCCGTCGAGGATGAACGCCGGGTCGACCCCGTCGGGGCGGATTGGCAGCTTTGCCGCCGCCCACCAGCCGATGTCGCCACGGGCATTGGCCCAGACAAGGTTGAGCCCCGGCGCGTGAACCTTGGCGGCGGCCTCGCGCATCTTGCCCAGGGTGTCGGCGCGGTTGAGCTGGTAGAAGCCGTCGAGGATCGGGTTTTCGGTTTCCAGGAATGCCCACCACATGGCGATTGGCGTGGGGCCAGTGGTGCTGCCCAGTACGTCGTTGACGATCGGGCCATGGGGCGAGCGGCGCAGGCTGATGGTGACCGGCTGCTCGCCTTTGACGGCAATCGTCTGCTCGGTCTTTTCCAGTGTGAGCCACTGGCCATCGACCATCACCTGATCGGCGTTGGCAGGGTTGGTCTTTTCGGCGATCAGGTCGACGTCATCGTTCTGGAACATGGTCAGGCTCCAGCCAAAATCACGGTTGTGGCCGAGCAGAGCGAACGGGTTGAGTGCCTGGAAATAGCCGTAGAGATTGAAACCGGGCGCTGACAGTTCGGCCTCGTACCACACCGCAGGTACGGCGAAGCTGATGTGCGGGTCGCCAGCCAGCAACGGCTTGCCACTGCGGGTGCGGCTACCCGCGACCGCCCAGGCGTTGCTGCCTTCGAACTGCGGGATGCCGGCGTCGCCCAGTGCCTCATTGCTTAAGCGCGCAAGTGCTTCCAGGCTTTGCCAGTCGGCAGCGGCCAGTGGCGTGCCCAGTGCGCCCTCGGGTTGCCAGCCAAGGTCGAATATTTTCAGGTAGTCAGGCCCCAGCTGGTCGCGGATGTAGGTCAGCGCTGGCTCGGTGCGGAACGCGGCGGCAAAACTGTAGGCCAGGTAGCCGGCGATGCTCAGCGTGTCCTCGGCGGTGAACGGGCGCGGGGTGATGCCGAGCAGGTCGAATTCCGTGGGCTTGGGGTGGCTGGCCTGCCAACTGTTGACCCCCTCGAGGTAGGCTTGCAGGGCCTGCCATGCCGGCGCCTGCGGATCCTGCCGCTTGGCCATCAGCGCGGCCTGCTCGCGTATGCGCAGGCTGCGGAACAGGGTGTCGGTGGGCAGCAGCTTGTCGCCGAGCACCTCAGCCAGTTCGCCACGGGCCAGGCGGCGCAAAATCTCCATCTGGAACAGCCGGTCCTGGGCATGCACGTAGCCCAGTGCACGGTAAAGGTCCGGCTCGCTCTGTGCCTGCAGGTGTGGCACGCCGCGGGCGTCGTAGCGCACGCTGACCGGCGCTTGCAGGCCGGTAATGGCGACCTCGCCCTCACGCTGCGGCAGCTTCCCCTGCACGTACCAGTAACCGGCGGCGCCAGCGGAAACGGTGACTACCACCGCCAGCAGGGTCAGGCTGCGCTTCATTCAGACTCCTTGTGCATTCAAACGAAAAATGTGGTCCGATCATCGGCGGATTCGCGAACAGAGCATAGCCCCAGGAAGGAGTTTCCATGTCCCTCAGCGAAAAACACAAAATGCTCACCGGCCAGCTCTACCATGCTGGCTGCCCTGAACTGCAGGCCGAGCAGATCGCCAACAAGCACTGGATGCACCGCTACAACAACAGTGTCGAACTGCTCAACGACGCACGCCACGGGCTGCTTGTGGAGCACTTTGGCCAGGTTGGCGAAGGCGCGGTGATTCGCCCGCCGTTCTATTGCGACTACGGCTACAACATCAGCGTTGGCCGTAATACGTTCATGAACTTCAACTGCGTGATCCTCGACGTGGTACCGGTGCGTATCGGCGAGGACTGCCAGATCGGCCCCAACGTGCAGATCTATACCGCCGACCATCCGCTCGATCCTGAAGTGCGGCGCAGCGGGCTGGAGAGTGGGCGGCCGGTGACCATCGGCGACAACGTGTGGATCGGCGGTGCGGCGATCATCCTGCCGGGGGTGACCATCGGTGATAACGCCATCGTCGGCGCCGGCAGTGTGGTGACCCGGGATGTGCCCGCGGGCGCGACGGTGGTGGGTAACCCGGCGAGGGTCCGTCAGCCCGACCAAGGGCAGTAGCAGCCTACCGCCAGGGTATTGGAGGCGTTGACCTGGCGGCCGTCGAGCAAAGCCTTGAGGATTGGTTCGATGAAGCTGTTGTTGGCGTTGCACACGGCGCCTTCGCTGTAGGGGCCAAAATAAGCCAGTCGGCCTTGCCGGTCCCAGATGGCCACGGCCGGGGACGCAGGCAGGTGCTCGCTGCCGGGCAGGTGGGTGATGGGTTGCAAGCTACCGATATTGGCCGGTAGCTGGCCGTGGCTGCCGGGCTTTTGCAGCACATGGAAGGTAACGTCGTGGCCAGCGAACTGGCTGATAAGGTCGCCCAGGTGCTGTTGGTTGCCAACGTTGCATGGGCAGGCCGGGTCCCAGAAATGCACGACGCGGATCGGGCCAGCACCGGCCAGCTCGGCAGGTAACTGTAATTGGCTGCCGTCGAACAGCGTGGCCTGGTTGTCGAACGGACGCAGGTAGCGAGCCTGAAAGGCGCTGTAGGCCTGCCAGAGAATTACGGCGCCGACCAACAAGGCGATGACCGTGCACAGCGGTTTGATGATTCGGCTATTCATGAAGAGTCGGTGGCCCTTGTGGGAGCAACTGTCTTGCTCAATTTCTAAAAGCTGGCGCGATCCCTGTGGGAGCGGCCTTGCGTCGCGAAAGGGCCGCGCAGCGGCCCCAGGATCTCGGCATCATGCACAGATCGCTGGGGCCGCTTTGCGGCCCGCTCGCGACACAAGGCCGCTCCCACAATTAGTTCGGTGCTGGTTGTTCGAGGTGAGCAAGCTTGCCATGGCGCCGGCCAGAGCTGAAGATTCCAGATCAATACTTGCATCAATGTGGATGTACCCGATGCCCCCTGCCTTTCACCCCGACCGCCTGCGCACCAGCCTGGCGCCGTTCACCACTCGCCAGCCACTGTCGGCACAAGCGCAGGACTACCAGCGCTTCTATGGCCTGAACCTGCCGGCACACAGCTGGCTGGGCAGCTTTCAGGCAGCGGGGTTCGACCTGGTCGGGCAGGCATGGCTGCCCGAGCAGCCAAGCGCGACGCTGTTCCTGCTGCACGGCTATTACGACCACATGGGCCTCTACCGACATGTGATCGAGTGGGCACTCAAGCAGGGTTTCGCCGTGATCAGCTGTGACCTGCCCGGCCACGGCCTGTCCAGCGGTGAGCGGGCCAGCATCAATGATTTTGCGGTGTACCAGCAGGTGCTGGAGGCCTTGTTCGAACAGGCGCACACGCTGCAACTGCCGCACCCGTGGCACCTTTGTGGGCAGAGCACGGGGGGGGCGATTGCCGTGGATCATCTGCTGTACCACGGCGCACGCAGCCCCGTCGATGGCCAGGTCATCCTGCTGGCCCCGCTGGTGCGGCCAAGTTCCTGGCGCTGGTCGAAGTTCAGTTATTGCGTGCTGCGCCACTTCGTCAATGGCATCGAACGGCGCTTCAGTGAGAACACCAACGACCCGGCCTTCCTGCCGTTCCTGGAGGCCGACCCGCTGCAACCGCGTCGCCTGCCAACGGCTTGGGTGGGCGCACTGATCGCCTGGGTCAAACGCATCGAGGCCGCGCCGCGCAGTGCGCGTCGGCCATTGATCGTGCAGGGGGAGGCGGATGGCACGGTGGACTGGCCCTACAACCTCGAAGTGCTCAAGGCCAAGTTTGCCGAGCCGCAGATCCTGATGCTGCCCGAGGCCCGTCACCACCTGGCCAACGAGTTGCCGGGTATCCGCCAGCGCTACTTCGACTTCATCGACCAGCGCCTGGGCTGATCACTTCAGGTCGTTGGTGCTTTGGCCAACCGCCAGGCCGGCGCGTACAGCGGCCAGGGCCGCCTGGTAGTAAGCCTTGCCCTCGGGCGACTCGGCAAAGGTGGCGAACGCTTCCAGCTCGGCATCGGACAGGTCGCGGTAGACGTACAGCAGGGTGTTGTTCAGGTCTTCGCCAATCTGCCCCATCAACCGCTGGCGCTGGCCATCCAGCAGGTTCTGGGCCTGGCCGCCGCCGAACAGGCCGGGGATCATCGAGCTGAGGCTGTCGGCGGCTACACCGGCGATGGCAAGGCTCACTTCGGCGCCGGCTTCACGCGCAGGCAGGGCTTGGGCCAGGTGGCCGATGACCAGCAGGCGATCGTCGCTGGCCTGGATCTTGGGCAGGCCTTTGGCGTTCTTGGCCAGTTCGTCCTTGCGGGTGGCCTTGAGCTCGGCCGCCACCACTTTGCGCCCTAGCGGTGACTGGAAGAAGGCCAGGGCCGGTGCCGGGTTGGCCAGGGTGGCGCGCAGCTTTGCCTGGGCGCGACGGTCCACCGCCTGGGCCTGGAAGCGCTGGTTGCTGTTGTTGACCAGCGCCTGGTAGACGGCGGGTGGCAAACTGTTGCGGTAGCGCTCCTGGGCAGCGGTCAGGGCATCGTTGAAGTGGGCGCGCTGGTCGGGCCAGCCGGCGGCCTTGTACAGTTGATCCAGGTTGTCTGCCCAGACAGGCATGGTGCAGATCATCAGCAGAATCAGGGAAAACAGACGGCGCATTCAGGACTCCTGTCGGCAGGTGGCTATTGTCCTTGGCCCGGCGCCGGTTTGTCGAGATACCCGCGTGTTTCTCGGCCAAGTGGCGCTGTGCGGCGACAGGGCGAATGGATATGATGCGCGCCATGCACATATCCCCTGAACACCCGATGCTTGCGGCCGTCGTCGACGATCTGGCCACCCATGGCTGGTCCCAGCAGGCGCACTTTCTGCCTGCCGACCTGGTGCGCGCGCTGGCAGCCGAGTGCCGGCGGCGTGATGCCGAAGGTGAACTGAACCCCGCAGGGGTTGGGCGGGGTGCTACCCAGGAGGTGCGCGAAGCCATTCGCGGTGACCAGATCCAGTGGATCGACCCGGGGCAGGCCGAGGCCTGCGACCAGTACCTGGCGGCGATGGATCAGCTGCGCCTGGCAATCAACCAAGGCCTTTTCCTGGGCCTGGAAGACTTTGAGTGCCACTTTGCCCTGTACCCACCGGGGGCGTTCTATCGCCGGCACCTGGACCGCTTCCGCGACGATGACCGTCGCATGGTCTCGGCGGTGCTTTACCTCAATGAAGGTTGGCAATCGCATGACGGTGGCCAGTTGCGTATGTTCCTGGCCGACGGTGTCGAGCACGATGTCGAGCCAGTGGCCGGTTGCCTGGTGGTATTCCTGTCGGGCGAAGTGCCTCACGAAGTCCTGCCGGCCGGGCGTGAGCGGTTGTCGTTGACCGGCTGGTTCAGGCGGCGTGGCAATGACCCGTTCTGAGAGGCCCAAGGTGCTGGTGAGCGCCTGCCTGTTGGGGCAGCCAGTACGCTATGACGGCCGGGCAAGCGGTCATCCTGATTTGTTGCAGCAGTGGCAGGCCGAAGGGCGCGTGGTGCCGTTGTGCCCGGAGGTAGCCGGCGGCTTGCCGACACCGCGGCCGCCAGCGGAGATCCCGGGAGGGCAGGGCAGCGCAGTGCTCGATGGCGACACGCAGGTGCTGACGGTGACGGGTGAAGATGTCAGTGCCGCGTTTCTGGCGGGTGCGCGGTTGGCGCTGGAGCTGGTACGGCGGCATGGCATTCGTGTAGCGGTGCTGAAGTCTGGCAGCCCTTCGTGTGGCAACCGGTTGACCTATGATGGCACCTTCAGGGGTGTGAAAGTGGCGGGGGAAGGGGTAACCACGGCGCTGCTGCGGCGGGCGGGCGTGCAGGTGTTCAGCGAGCTGGAGCTGGACCAGGCGCGGCGGGCTTTGGCTGATAGATCTGTTTGAACCTGTGCCGGCCCTTTCGCGGGTGAACCCGGTCCTACCACGGTGGTGGGCACCCATCGGGGGTTGGACACAGGCCGTCGTGTAGGAGCGGGTTCACCCGCGAAGAGGCCGGCCCTGCTGGCCAATCTCCACCCGCCGTTCACCATTGCCGCCGCGAACGTATTCGCGGCTACAGGTTGCAAAGAAGACCTCACTGCCCGGCTGCAGTCTCCTGCACACCCTTGAACCACTTCTGCTCAAGCTCGGCAGTCCGGCCACTCTCTTTCAAACGCTGCAACGCATTGTTTACGGCACTTTCAAACGCCGGGTTGTCCTTCTGGAACGGGATTACCAGCTTCTTCTCACCAATCGGCAGGCTTACATCGAGCGGGCCGTCGTCTGTGAGCGATTCACTCGACGGGGCGAATGCGATGTCGTACTTGCCACTCTCGACACCCGCCAGCACTTCGGCAGACGGGGCTTCGACGAACTCGGCGCGCAAGTCCAGTTCCTTGGCCAGGGCCTGGCCAAATTCGATGTCGAAACCTGTCAGGTGGTCGTCTTGTTTGAAGGCGTATGGCGAGTTCTCGGCCTGTACGGCAATGCGCAGTTCGCCCCGGTCGGCGATTTCGTCGATCAGCTCTGCCTGAGCCAATGGACTGATCAGTACTGCCAGCAGTACCCCTATGGTCGAACGCATGTATGCCCCTTTTCATTTAGCAGTTTGAAATCGATCGTCACGGCTTTCTTCCTCGCCGTGATCGAGCGCAGCCTATGACCTTCAAGCCTCGGCATTGTTTAACCCTGACTGAAATATTTCTGCCAGGCAATGTGAACACCTTGGCGGATATTTCAACTAAGGTGAACTACCGCCGCCTTTGGATTACAGGCTGCGGTCAATAAGTGAATCACAGGAGAAGTGAATGAACAGCCTATTTTCGCGTGCTGCCGTTGCCGGTCTGCTGATGGGAGCGTCGGTGTTCGCCAGTGCCACTGACGCCCTGAAGAGCCAGGAGCCGCCCAAGGAGGCGAAGGTCTTCATCGTTTCCCCCGCCGATGGTGCAACGGTCGACAAGACCTTCACCGTCAAGTTCGGTATCGAGGGTATGGGCCTCAAGCCTGCGGGTGACCAAACCCCGCACACCGGGCACCACCATCTGCTGGTGGATGTCGACAAAGAGCCGGTGGCTGACATGCCGCTGCCAACCAGCCTGATGCCAGAGGCCGGCGTCGCACTGCCGAAGGGCCCGCAAGTGCTGCACTTTGGCAAGGCACAGACCGAAACCAGCATTACCCTGACCCCGGGCAAGCACACCCTGCAACTGATTCTGGGTGACCAGTATCATGTGCCATTCAAGCCTAGCGTCGAGTCGACGAAGATCACGGTTGAAGTGAAATAAAAAAAAGGGAGGCCTTCAGGGCCTCCCTTTTTCATACTGCACCGAGATTTAGAACAGGACGCGGGAACGGATGGTGCCCTTGACCTGTTGCAGTTTCTCTTGCGCAAGGTCCGAGTACTCGGCGTCAACGTCGATTACCACGTAACCGACTTTCTCGTTGGTCTGCAGGAACTGACCGGAGATGTTGATACCGTTCTCGGCGAAGACCTTGTTGATCTCGCTGAGCACGCCCGGGATGTTTTCGTGGATGTGCAGCAGACGGTGCTTGCCTGGGTGAGCCGGCAGGGCCACTTCTGGGAAGTTGACCGAGGACACCGAAGTACCGTTGTCGCTGTACTTGACCAGTTTCTCGGCCACTTCCAGGCCGATGTTGGCCTGGGCTTCGGCGGTGGAACCACCGATGTGCGGGGTCAGGATCACGTTGTCGAGGCCGCGCAGCGGGCTCTCGAACTCTTCGTCGTTGGAGCGTGGCTCGACCGGGAACACGTCGATGGCGGCGCCGATCAGGTGCTTGTCCTTGATGGCAGCGGCCAGGTGGTCCAGCTCGACCACGGTGCCACGGGCGGCGTTGATCAGGATCGCGCCCTTCTTCATCGAGCGGATTTCCTTCTCGCCGATCATCCACTGGGTGGAGGGCAGCTCAGGCACGTGCAGCGAGACGATGTCAGCCAGGCCCAGCAGCTCGTTCAGGCTGGTGACCTGCACGGCGTTGCCCAGTGGCAGCTTGGTCAGCGGGTCGAAGAAGTACACCTGCATGCCCATGTTCTCAGCCAGTACCGAAAGCTGGGTACCAATCGAGCCGTAGCCGACGATGCCCAGTTTCTTGCCGCGGATTTCGAACGAGTTGGCCGCGCTCTTGATCCAGCCACCACGGTGGCAGGAGGCGTTCTTCTCAGGGATGCCGCGCAGCAGCAGGATGGCTTCGGCCAGCACCAGCTCGGCCACCGAACGGGTGTTGGAGTACGGTGCGTTGAACACGGCGATACCGCGCGCGCGGGCAGCTTCCAGGTCAACCTGGTTGGTACCGATGCAGAAGCAGCCAACAGCGACCAGTTTCTTGGCGCAGTCGAAGATCTCTTCAGTGAGCTGGGTACGCGAACGGATGCCGATGAAGTGGGCATCAGCGATCTTTTCCTTCAGCTCGGCTTCCGGCAACGAACCAGTGAGGTATTCGATGTTGGTGTAGCCGGCGGCCTTGAGAGTATCGACCGCGTTCTGGTGCACACCTTCAAGAAGAAGGAACCGGATCTTGCTCTTGTCGAGAGAAGTCTTGCTCATCTGCGTAAACCTGTATCCCGGAGATAAATTGGCGAGGGGTGATGCCAGGCGCGAGGGCAGCCTTAGCATGAACAGCGGGAGGGCTATGCTAGCATACGCGACACAATCTGAGCTTATCCCGACAGGTGAAGAGTGCTCAGGGTGACCATGAATAAGTCGAGAGTTCCAGCGATGACCCACCCCGCTGTTATTGAAGAACTGATGACCCTTGTCGACCCTGGCAAGGTCCTGACTGACCCGGTTTCCCTCGAAGCGTATGGCAAGGACTGGACCAAGCATTACCCGCCAGCGCCCAGCGCCATCGTCTTTCCCAAAACGATAGAACAGGTGCAAGCCATTGTGCACTGGGCCAATGCGCACAAGGTGGCGCTGGTGCCCTCTGGCGGGCGCACCGGGCTTTCTGCCGGCGCCGTGGCGGCCAATGGCGAGGTTGTCGTCGCCTTCGACTACATGAACCAGATCCTTGGCTTCAATGCTTTCGACCGTACTGTGGTTTGCCAGCCAGGGGTCGTCACCCGCCAGTTGCAAACCTACGCCGAAGAGCAAAGTCTCTATTACCCGGTGGACTTCGCTTCCAGCGGTTCCAGCCAAATTGGCGGCAATATCGGCACCAATGCCGGCGGGATCAAGGTGATTCGTTACGGTATGACTCGGAACTGGGTGGCCGGGCTGAAAGTGGTCACCGGCAAGGGCGAGTTGCTGGAGCTGAACAAAGACCTGATCAAGAACGCCACCGGCTACGACCTGCGCCAGCTGTTCATTGGTGCCGAGGGTACGCTGGGCTTCGTGGTCGAGGCCACCATGCGCCTGGACCGCGCACCGCGCAACCTCACCGCCATGGTGCTGGGCACACCGGACTTCGACGCTATCATGCCGGTGCTGCACGCCTTCCAGGGCAAGCTGGACCTGACCGCTTTCGAGTTTTTCTCCGACAAGGGGTTGGCCAAGATCCTCGCCCGCGGCGATGTGCCTGCGCCATTCGCGACGGATTGCCCGTTCTATGCGCTGCTGGAGTTCGAGGCCAGCACTGAAGAGGTTGCCAATGAAGCATTGGCTACCTTCGAGCACTGCGTCGAGCAGGGTTGGGTGCTGGATGGGGTGATGAGCCAGAGCGAAAGCCAGCTGAGAAACCTGTGGAAGCTGCGCGAGTACCTGTCGGAAACCATCTCGCACTGGACACCGTACAAGAACGACATTTCCGTCACCGTCTCGAAAGTGCCTGCGTTCCTGCGCGATATCGACGCCATCGTCTCAGCGCATTACCCGGACTATGAAGTGGTGTGGTACGGCCATATTGGTGATGGCAACCTGCACTTGAACATCCTCAAGCCTGAGCATATGAGCAAGGACGACTTCTTCGCTTCGTGTGCCAAGGTCAACAAGTGGGTGTTCGAGATCGTCGAGCGTTACAACGGGTCGATTTCTGCCGAGCATGGCGTGGGCATGACCAAGCGTGACTACCTGGGCTACAGCCGCTCCCCCGAAGAAATCGCCTGCATGAAGGCAATAAAGGCCGTGTTCGACCCTAACGGCATCATGAATCCGGGTAAGATCTTCGCACCTGAATAAAAAGCAGTATCCAGAAGGAGTCGGCCATGAGTTACCAGCACCAGTACGTAGACGGCACGCGCATTCACTTCCCGCTGGGCAAGGTGGTGTGCATCGGCCGTAACTATGCCGAGCACGCCAAGGAACTGGACAACCCGATCCCCACCGAGCCGCTGCTGTTCATCAAGCCAGGCAGCTGCGTGGTGCCGGCCGAAGGTGGCTTCAAGATCCCGGCCGAGCGTGGGTCGGTGCACTATGAAGTTGAAATTGCCGTGCTGCTGGGCAAGCCGCTGTCGACCCACCCGAGCGAGGAAGAGGTGCTGGACGCCATTTCCGGTTACGCACCGGCGCTGGACCTGACCCTGCGCGACGTGCAGGCCAAACTGAAGGAAAAGGGCCTGCCTTGGGAGCTGGCCAAGTGCTTTGACGGCGCTTGCGTGCTGCCACCGTTCGTCTCGGCCGCCAGCTTTGAGGACGTGACAGACATCCCGGTGCGCCTGACCGTGAACGGCGAAGTGCGCCAGGAGGGTAGCAGCGCGATGATGCTGAACCCGATCGTGCCGATGATCCAGTACATGGCAGCGCATTTCTCGCTACAGGCGGGGGATGTAATCCTCACTGGTACCCCGGCGGGTGTTGGGCCGTTCAATGTCGGTGACGAGCTGGTGCTGGAACTGCCGGGTGTGAGCCGCTTCGAAAGCCGGGTGCTTTAACTCGAAACCGCGTCGCCTTCTTCGCGGGTAAACCCGCTCCTACAGGGAACGCGTCGCCTTCTTCGCGGGTAAACCCGCTCCTACAGGGATTGCAGCACCTTGGGAGCGGGCATGCCCGCGAATGGGCCGGCACTGTTTACCGATTTTTCACACCCAATCCGGATAATGCGCGTACCTACGCCCATTTCCCCAGGATCACCGCATGCCGTCTTCCTCCAGCGCCCCGGTAACCCCCAAGCGTCGTTTCTACCTGCGCTGGCCCTTCGGCCTGGCCGTGGCGGCGGTGATCGGCTATGGCGTGGCCGTGGCCATGCACTGGGATGACCGCGGTGCACTGTGGGTAAAAGAAAGCTTCGAAAGCACCGCCGAGCGCAGCGAAAGCGTGTGGCTGCCGGATTACCAGGTGGACATCGACGCCAAGCCGTTGCCAGGCATGGAGGATGACGAAGCCTCGGATGTGGCCTTCAACCCGCAAACCCGCACCCTGTTCGCGGTCATGGGCAAGAACCCGATCCTGGTCGAACTGAGCCTGGAGGGCGATGTACTGCGCAAGATCCCGCTCAACGGCTGGAACAACCCCGAAGGCATCGCGGTGCTGGAAGACGGCAACCTGGCCATCACCGACGAGCGCCTGCATGACCTGACCGTGGTCAAGGTGAACGCGCAGACCACCGCGCTGAACCACGATGACTTCCCGAGCCATGACCTGGGCCCTTCGGCCAAGAGCAACAAGGGTTTCGAGGCCATCGCCTGGGACCCGCTGCGCCAGCGCCTGATCATTGGTGAGGAGCGCCCGCCCAAGCTGTACACCTGGAACACCGATGGCCGCAGCCCGCTCAAGGGTGAGAAGCAGCCGTTGCCTAGCGATGAGCTCGACTTGCGCAACCTGTCTGCGCTGGGTGTCGACCCGCGTACTGGCCACCTGCTGGTGCTTTCGGCCGACTCCAACATGCTGCTGGAGCTGGACGAGCAGGGCCAGCAAGTCAGCTTCATGACGCTGCTGGGCGGCTTCAACGGGCTTGAAGGCACCATTCCGCGGGCTGAAGGGGTGGCCATGGACGACAAGGGCACCTTGTACATGGTCAGCGAGCCGGCGCTTTTCTATCGATTCAAAAAGAACTGACAACATCATCAGAATTGCCTGACGCTTGCATTAAGCTTTGCTTCAGCCATTCATGATTAGATTCGCCACCCCTGTGTCGAGTCTGTCCCTATGCGTCGTTTTGTTCGCCTGTTTCTTGTTCTGGCTGCCCTTGGTCTGCTCCTGCTTGGCTGGGCAGGGCAGGAGTTTCGCCTGTTCGAGCGTGGCTGGTTCAATCTGAAGACCTGGTGGCAGCCTGTGGAGCGCAGCATTGGTCTGGATCGCTACCGGGTGGTGCTGGAGGCGCAGCCGATCGAAGGGCTGGATGATGACATTTCGGCGCTGACCTACGACCCCGACCGCAAAACCCTCTTCACGGTCACCAACGCCCGTTCGGAGCTGATCGAGCTGTCGCTGGATGGCCGTATCCTGCGGCGTGTGCCGCTGACTGGCTTCGGCGACCCGGAGGCTGTGGAGTACGTTGGGCCTAACAGCTATGTGATCACCGACGAGCGTCAGCAACGGCTGATTCGCGTACGGTTGGAAGACGACACGATGTTTCTCGATGCCGGTGATGCCGAACAGCTGACATTGGGTATTGGCCTCAATGGCAACAAAGGCTTCGAGGGCCTGGCCTACGATTCGGCGGGTAAGCGCCTGTTCGTGGCGAAAGAGCGTGACCCGATGCTGATCTATGAGGTGCATGGCTTCCCGCATGACAATCCGGAAAAGCCCTATGCCGTGCATGTGGTGCAGGACCGCAAGCGCGATTCACGGTTGTTTGTGCGGGATTTGTCGAGTTTGCAGTTCGATGAACGCAGCGGGCATTTGCTGGCATTGTCGGACGAGTCGCGGTTGGTGCTGGAGCTGGATGTACAGGGCCAGCCGCTGAGTACCTTGTCGTTGCGCAAGGGCTTCCAGGGGTTGCAGGCGACGGTGCCGCAGGCGGAGGGCATTGCGATGGATGACGCGGGGACCATTTACCTGGTCAGTGAGCCGAACCTGTTCTATGTGTTCAAGCAGCCGACTGACTGATCGCCTGTCAGGGCCTGTTCGCGGGTAAACCCGCTCCTACAGGGATCGCCACGGTTCCAGGCCGGTGGGGTACCTTGTAGGAGCGGGTTTACCCGCGAAGATTGTTACTCGGCTTTGAGGCTCTTAACGCCCTCAGCAGTGCCCAATAACAGTAGATCCGCCGGCCGCGCCGCGAACAGGCCGTTGGTCACCACGCCGACGATGGCGTTGATCTGCGCTTCCAGTTCCACCGGGTTGGTGATCTGCAGGTTGTACACATCCAGGATCACGTTGCCGTTGTCGGTGACCACGCCTTCACGGTACACCGGGTCGCCACCCAGCTTCACCAGCTGACGTGCCACGTGGCTGCGGGCCATGGGGATCACTTCGACCGGCAGCGGGAAGGCCCCCAGTACCGGCACCAGCTTGCTGCCGTCGGCGATGCAGATGAAGGTCTTGGCCACGGCCGCGACGATCTTTTCGCGGGTCAGGGCTGCGCCGCCGCCCTTGATCAGGTGCAGGTGTGCGTCGCTCTCGTCAGCTCCGTCCACGTAAAACTCAAGCTCGCTGACGCTGTTCAGTTCGTAGACCGGGATGCCATGGCCCTTCAGGCGCTGGGCAGTGGCTTCGGAGCTGGCGACTGCACCGTCGAACGCGGTCTTGTGCTGAGCCAGGGCATCGATGAAGAAGTTGGCGGTCGAACCGGTACCGACGCCTACGACGCTCTTTTCATCCAGCTTGGGCAGAATGAAGTCGACAGCGGCCTGGGCGACGGCCTGTTTGAGTTGGTCCTGGGTCATGCGGGCTCCGGAAGGGGCAGGGCGGTTTCAAAGTCACCTAGTATAACGGCTCGCACGGCTTTGCTGTGGTCGCCCGACGTAGCGCTAGGGTAGACTCCCAGCCCTCGTCCCGCGGCCCAGTGATGCTTTCCCGATGCTCGAACAGTACGTCAAGAAGATCCTCACCTCGCGCGTCTATGACGTTGCCGTCGAAACCCCGTTACAGAGCGCCGGGCAGCTGAGCAAGCGCCTGGGCAACCAGATTTTGCTCAAGCGCGAAGACCTGCAGCCAGTGTTCTCGTTCAAGATCCGCGGCGCGTATAACAAGCTGGCCCAGCTGAGCCCGGAAGAACTGGCCCGTGGCGTGGTCACCGCCTCGGCCGGCAACCACGCCCAAGGCCTGGCCCTGGCCGCGCGCGAAATGGGCATCAAGGCCACCATCGTGATGCCCAAGACTACTCCGGAGATCAAGGTCGAAGGCGTGCGCTCGCGCGGTGGCAAGGTGGTGCTGCATGGCGATTCGTTCCCTGAAGCGCTGGCCTACTCGCTGAAACTGGTCGATGAAAAGGGCTTCGTCTACGTTCACCCTTACGACGATCCGCACACCATCGCCGGGCAGGGCACCGTCGCCATGGAAATCCTGCGCCAACACCCTGGCCAGCTGGATGCGATCTTCGTGCCGGTGGGCGGTGGCGGCCTGATCGCTGGCATTGCTGCCTACGTGAAGTACCTGCGCCCGGAAATCAAGGTAATCGGTGTCGAGCCGGACGATTCCAATTGCCTGCAGGCGGCCATGGCTGCCGGTGAGCGCGTGGTGCTGCCGCAGGTCGGGCTGTTCGCCGATGGCGTGGCGGTGGCGCAGATTGGCCAGCACACGTTCGATATCTGCCGCCACCATGTGGACGAAGTCGTCACTGTCAGTACCGATGAGATCTGTGCAGCAATCAAGGATATCTACGACGATACCCGCTCGATCACCGAGCCTGCTGGCGCGCTGGGTGTGGCGGGCATCAAGAAGTACGTCGAGCTATACGGCGTCAGCGGCCAGACCCTGGTGGCCATCGACTCCGGTGCCAACGTCAATTTCGATCGCCTGCGCCATGTGGCCGAACGTGCCGAGCTGGGTGAAAAGCGCGAGGCGATCATCGCCGTGACCATCCCTGAGCGCCCGGGTAGCTTCAAGGCCTTCTGCGAGGCTATCGGCAAGCGTCAGATCACCGAGTTCAACTACCGCAAGCACACCTCTGACGAAGCGCATATCTTCGTTGGGGTGCAGACCCACCCGGAAAACGACCCCCGCGCAGCGCTGGTGCAGCAACTGACCGAGCAGGGCTTCCCAGTTACCGATCTGACCGACAATGAACTGGCCAAGCTGCATATTCGTCATATGGTCGGCGGCCACTCGGCCGGTGCCAGCGACGAAATGGTGCTGCGCTTCGAATTCCCCGAGCGGCCGGGGGCGCTGTTCAACTTCCTCAACAAGCTGGGCGGGCGCTGGAACATCTCGATGTTCCACTACCGCAACCATGGCGCGGCTGATGGGCGCGTGGTGGCGGGGCTGCAGGTGCCGGAGGACGAACGTCACCTGGTGCCGGCAGCGCTGGCCAAGATCGGTTACCCGTACTGGGACGAGACCGAAAACCCGGCCTACAAACTGTTCCTGGGCTGAGCGGCTAAGCTAGGGCTGATGGCCCGCGAAGAAGCGACCGCAAAATGCCCGTTTAAGGACGACCGAGACATGGAACACCTGACCACGCTCAAGACCCTGCACATCATCGCCACCGCGCTGCTGCTTCTGGGCGCCCTGGGCCTGGCGATCTGGACCTGGCGCGCCCGCCGCCAGGGCGATGCCGAGGCCTACGCCAAGCTGTTGCGCCGGCCATTGGTGTTCGTCTGGTTGGTGATGGGCCTGAGCCTGGTGAGCATGCCGTTCACCGGCTGGTGGCTGGTACACCTGGTGGGCTGGCCACTGGGGCAGACCTGGGTGTTGGCATCCAGTGTCATCTATACATTTGGCGCGTTTGCCGTGTGGTGGCTGCTGGTGCGGCTGAACCGGCTGCGCAAGGCCGAGGTGGTAGGGCTGCGGTTTACCCTGGCGCTGGCGGTATTCAGTGGGGTTTGCTTCCTGTCCATTGCCGGGCTGATGGGGGCCAAGCCGGTCTGACAGCCTTGTGCTGATTGTGCCGGCCTATTCGCGGGTGAACCCGCTCCTACAGGTACAGCGCAGCCCTCAAGGCCTGTGGTGATTCCTGTGGGAGCGGGCGTGCCCGCGAAAAGACCGGCACGGAAAACCTCAATCCCGCAGCGAGATCACCGGCCACCCACGCTTATCCGCCTCGGCCCGCAGGTCCGGGGCCGGGTCCACTGCCACTGCATGCGTCACCCGCTGCAACAACGGCAGGTCATTCATCGAGTCGCTATAGAAGTAGCTGTCCTCAAGATCAAAGCCGTTCTCCAGCATCCAGCGTTCCAGCCGCGTCACTTTGCCTTCACGGAAACACGGTATATCGGTACTACGCCCGGTGTAGCGGCCGTCGCGCACCTCGCATTCGGTTGCCAGCAACACCCGCACCCCCAGGCGCCGGGCGATCGGTGCGGTGACGAAGCGGTTGGTAGCGGTGATGATCACCAGCTGGTCACCCGCCTCGCGGTGCTGCTGCAGCAAGGCCAGGGCCTTGGGCAGGACGATGGGCTCGATGCAGTCGCGCATGAAGTCGCGGTGCCATTCGTCGAGCCGGGGCATGGGTGTTGCCGCCAGGATTTCCATTGAAAAGGCCAGGTAGGCCTGCAGGTCCAGGGTGCCATTGAGGTAATCCTGGTAGAAGCTGTCGTTGCGTTGCTTGTAGGCGACCGGGTCGAGAATGCCGCGCTCGCAAAGATAGTCACCCCAGGCATGGTCGCTGTCGCCACCGAGGAGGGTATTGTCCAGGTCGAATAAAGCCAGGCGCATCGCGGTCACTCGTATCAGCCACAGGGTAGGCCCGCAGAATACGGAGTTTTCACGCAGCTGCACATAAGCTTGGCGGGCGCGTTGCTGCGCTCGCAAGCTTTGTGGAACAATGCGTTGACATGCGTTTGCGAGGTTGCTGCCGTGATCGACCCGGATGGTTTTCGCCCCAATGTCGGGATCATTCTCACGAATGATGCCGGGCAGGTGCTATGGGCTCGACGGATCAACCAGGATGCCTGGCAATTCCCCCAGGGTGGTATCAACCCTGACGAGACGCCGGAAGACGCCCTGTACCGCGAGCTGAACGAAGAAGTTGGCCTTGAACGCGACGATGTAGAAATTCTTGCCTGCACCCGTGGCTGGTTGCGTTATCGTTTACCCCAGCGATTGGTACGTACCCACAGCCAGCCGCTGTGCATCGGCCAGAAGCAGAAGTGGTTCCTGCTGCGCCTGGTGAGCAACGAACAACGGGTGCGGATGGACCTGACCGGCAAGCCGGAATTCGACGGCTGGCGCTGGGTGAGCTATTGGTATCCGCTGGGCCAGGTTGTGACATTCAAGCGCGAGGTGTACCGGCGCGCCCTGAAAGAGCTAGCACCGCGTCTGTTGACGCGCGACTGACGACGGAGTTCGACCCCGAGCCATGCTCAATACGCTGCGCAAGATCGTCCAGGAAGTAAACTCCGCCAAAGATCTCAAGTCGGCGTTGGGGATCATTGTCTTGCGCGTCAAGGAAGCCATGGGCAGCCAGGTCTGCTCGGTCTACCTGCTCGACCCGGAAACCAACCGCTTCGTGCTGATGGCGACCGAAGGCCTGAACAAGCGCTCCATCGGCAAGGTCAGCATGGCCCCCAACGAAGGCCTGGTTGGCCTGGTCGGTACCCGGGAAGAGCCGCTGAACCTGGAAAACGCCGCCGACCACCCGCGTTACCGCTACTTTGCCGAAACCGGCGAAGAGAAATTCGCCTCCTTCCTGGGTGCGCCGATCATCCACCACCGCCGTGTGGTCGGGGTACTGGTCATCCAGCAAAAGGAGCGCCGCCAGTTCGACGAGGGCGAGGAAGCCTTCCTGGTCACCATGAGCGCCCAGCTTGCCGGGGTTATCGCCCACGCCGAGGCTACCGGCTCGATCCGTGGCCTGGGCCGTCAGGGCAAAGGTATTCAGGAAGCGCGCTTCGTGGGTGTGCCGGGTTCGCCTGGTGCCGCGGTGGGGCGTGCGGTGGTGATGTTGCCGCCGGCCGACCTGGAAGTGGTCCCGGACAAGACCGTCGATGACATCGACGCCGAACTCAAGCTGTTCCAGAACGCCCTGGAAGGTGTGCGCGACGACATGCGCAAGCTGTCGGCCAAACTGGCCACCCAGCTGCGCCCGGAAGAGCGTGCGCTGTTCGACGTCTATCTGATGATGCTGGAAGACGCAGCCCTGGGCGGTGAGGTGACCGAGGTCATCAAGACCGGCCAGTGGGCCCAGGGCGCCCTGCGCCAGGTGGTTGGTGAGCACGTCAACCGCTTCGAGCTGATGGACGACGACTACCTGCGTGAGCGTGCCTCCGACGTCAAGGACCTGGGGCGCCGCCTTTTGGCCTACCTGCAGGAAGCGCGCTCGCAGTCGTTGGTGTATGCCGACAACACCATCCTGGTCAGTGAGGAACTGACACCGGCCATGCTCGGTGAAGTGCCGGAAGGCAAGCTGGTCGGCCTGGTCTCGGTACTCGGCTCGGGCAACTCCCACGTCGCCATCCTCGCGCGGGCCATGGGCATCCCCACGGTGATGGGCCTGGTCGACCTGCCATACTCCAAAGTCGACGGTATTGAACTGATCGTCGACGGCTACAAGGGCGAGGTGTTCACCAACCCCAGCGAAGTGCTGCGCAAGCAGTACAGCGAAGTGGTCGAGGAGGAACGCCAGCTGGCCCAAGGGCTGGATGCACTGCGCGAACTTCCGTGCGTCACCCCCGACGGCCACCGCATGCCCCTGTGGGTCAACACTGGCCTGCTCGCTGACGTGGCCCGTGCCCAGCAGCGCGGCGCCGAAGGGGTAGGCCTGTACCGCACCGAAGTGCCGTTCATGATCAACCAGCGCTTCCCCAGTGAGAAAGAGCAGCTGGCCATCTACCGTGAGCAGCTGGCGGCCTTCCACCCGCTGCCGGTGACCATGCGTACCCTCGACATCGGTGGCGACAAGGCTCTGTCGTACTTCCCCATCAAGGAAGAAAACCCGTTCCTCGGCTGGCGCGGCATTCGCGTCACCCTCGACCACCCGGAAATCTTCCTGGTACAGACCCGCGCCATGCTCAAGGCCAGCGAGGGCCTGAACAACCTGCGCATCCTGCTGCCGATGATTTCCGGCATTCACGAGCTGGAAGAGGCGCTGCACCTGATCCACCGTGCCTGGGGTGAAGTGCGTGACGAAGGTACCGATGTACCGATGCCGCCCGTGGGTGTGATGGTGGAAATTCCGGCGGCGGTGTACCAGACCAAGGAGCTGGCGCGGCAGGTGGACTTCCTGTCGGTAGGCTCCAACGACCTGACCCAGTATCTGCTGGCGGTGGACCGCAACAACCCGCGGGTCGCCGACCTGTACGATTACCTGCACCCGGCGGTACTGCAGGCGCTGAACACGGTGGTGCGCGACGCCCATGGCGAAGGCAAGCCGGTGAGCATCTGCGGCGAGATGGCCGGTGACCCGGCGGCAGCGGTCCTGTTGATGGCCATGGGTTTCGACAGCCTGTCGATGAACGCCACCAACCTGCCGAAGGTCAAGTGGATGCTGCGCCAGATCAATATGGGCAAGGCCAAGGAACTGCTGGCCGAGGCCTTGAGCCATGACAACCCGCAGGTTATCCACAGCTCGTTGCAGCTGGCCCTGAAGAACCTTGGGTTGGCGCGGATGATTGGGCCTGGGGCTAACAAAACCTTGTGAGGGTGATGTGGCCTGTCCCGGCCTCTTCGCGGGTGAACCCGCTCCTACAACGGCCTGGGTCCAACCCCAGATGTGTGTACGTGGTAGGAGCGGGTTTACCCGCGAAGAGGCCCGAACAGACAACATCAAATGTTCAGGCCAACAACTCAATTTCCCCCAAATGCCCGCCAAAAGGCCCGAAACTGCGCTCAACCAGCCGTCTTTGCCCCTGATCATCCACAATGAGCACTGTGCTCGCCCGGGTCCCGTAATTCTGGCTGGCGATGAAGACGCTCGACAGCAACTTCTCGGTTGCCAACCCCACGCCTGTTTCGGGTAGGTCACCATCAGCCGCGGGCTCGTTATCCGCGAGCAAAGCCAGCAGCCTGTGCGGCTCCGGCGTGTCCAACAGGTTTTCCAGCCTGTCACGTGCCTTCACCAGCTTCGGCCACGGTGTATCCAGCCCGGCGTTCGAAAGCCCATAAACCCCAGCCTTCAGCAGGCGCGGCGTGGCCTCACGGGCATGCAGATAACCCAGTTGCTGCCCATCACCCACCAGCAGGTTGAACCCCGAGTACTGCCCGCTACGGCTGGCCACCTGGTCCAGGTAAGCCTCAACCCCTAGCTCGCCCTGCAGAAACGCCGCCACCAGCTCACCCCGCGAGCGGGGCCCCTGCGCCTGGCCCGGGTCGCGGATGTTGGTCAGCGCGGCAAAGCGCCCCTGTGGGCCTACGCCCAGCCAGGTACCGCCTGCCTCCAGGTCGCGCCCGGCATGCACCCCAGGTGCATCCTCCCAGGCCGCCAGGGGCTGAGTGGGGCGGGCATAGAATTCGTCGCGGTTGGCCGCCACGATCAGCGGCAGGGCGTGCCCCGGCCGCCAGGCAAATACGATCAGGCACATAGGTTGGGCCTCTGTGTTTTTTTGTCACTGTACCCACAGGAACGATGCGGATCCATCCTGACACAGAGTTCACTAGAGCCCCGAGCCCGGCTTCCGTTACCATGCCGGATTGATTTCTAGGGGACGCCGAATGGAATTCGTGCTCTATCTGTTGTTGGGCGCCTGTGCCGGTGTGCTGGCCGGGCTGTTCGGCGTGGGCGGCGGCATCATCATCGTGCCGGTGCTGGTGTTCAGCTTTACCCTGCAGGGTTTCGACGCTTCGGTGCTGACCCACCTGGCCGTCGGCACGTCATTGGCCACCATCGTCTTCACTTCGATCAACGCCGTGCGGGAGCACCACCGCAAGCGCGCGGTGCAATGGCCGATCTTCATCTGGATGACCATCGGCATCCTCCTGGGGGCCGGTGTCGGTGCCAAGACCGCTTCGCTGATCCAGGGCCCACTGCTGCAGAAGATCATCGGTGTGTTCGCCCTGATCATCGCCGCGCAGATGGCCCTTGACCTCAAACCCAAGGCCAGCCGTGGCGTCCCCGGCAAACCTGGGCTGATCGGTGCTGGTGGCGTGATTGGCTGGGCCTCGGCCATTTTCGGCATTGGCGGTGGTTCGCTGACGGTGCCGTTCCTTACCTGGCGTAGCCTGCCCATGCAGCAGGCAGTGGCTACGTCATCGGCCTGTGGCCTGCCGATTGCTGTAGCCAGTGCCCTGAGCTTCATGCTGCTGGGTTGGCACGAGGAGCACCTGCCGCCCCACAGCCTGGGTTACGTGTACCTTCCGGCGCTGGTCGGCATTGCCGTGACCAGCATGTTCTTCGCCCGCTTCGGCGCGCGCCTGGCGCACAAGCTGTCGCCACGTTTGTTGAAACGCCTGTTCGCAGCCCTGCTGTTCTGTGTCGGCCTCAGCTTTTTGATTTGAATCGAGAGGAAGTTCCATGCTGCCTTACCCGCAGATAGACCCCGTGGCCTTGGCCATCGGGCCGTTGAAAATCCATTGGTACGGCCTGATGTACCTGATCGGCATCGGCGGTGCCTGGTTGCTGGCCTCACGCCGGCTCAACCGCTTCGACCCCACCTGGAGCCGCGAGAAGCTGTCCGACCTGGTGTTCTGGCTGTCGATGGGGGTGATTGTCGGCGGTCGCCTGGGCTATGTGCTGTTCTACGACTTGCACGCCTACCTGGCCAACCCGACGCTGATCTTCGAGGTGTGGAAAGGCGGTATGTCGTTCCACGGCGGCTTCATCGGCGTGATGCTGGCGGCCTTGTGGTTCGGCAAGCGCAACAACAAGTCGTTCTTCGAGCTGATGGATTTCGTCGCCCCGCTGGTGCCGATTGGCCTGGGTGCCGGGCGTATCGGCAACTTCATCAACGCCGAACTGTGGGGCAAACCCACCGACGTGCCATGGGCGATGATCTTCCCGCCGTTCAGCGACCCGGCCCAGTTGCCGCGCCACCCGTCGCAGCTGTACCAGTTCGCCCTTGAGGGCGTGGCGCTGTTCGTCATCCTGTGGCTGTTCTCGCGCAAGCCACGGCCGACCATGGCGGTGTCAGGCATGTTCGCGCTGTTCTACGGTATCTTCCGCTTCATCGTCGAATTCGTGCGGGTGCCGGATGCTCAGCTGGGTTACATCGCCTGGGGCTGGCTGACCATGGGTCAGATTCTCTGTGTGCCGATGATCCTGGCTGGCCTCGGTCTGATCTGGTGGGCTTATAATCGCAAGCCCACGGCGAAACCCGCCTGATTAATCCCACGGCAGGGGCGATCCCCCTGCCGTTTTTGCTACAGGTAAGCCATGAAACAGTATCTGGACCTGGTCCGCGACGTCATTGATAACGGCACGTTGCAGGGAAACCGCACCGGCATCCGCACCATCAGCCTGCCGGGCGCGATGCTGCGTTTCGACCTGCAGAAGGGCTTTCCGGCCATTACCACGCGCAAGCTGGCGTTCAAGTCGGCGATCGGTGAAATGGTCGGTTTCCTGCGTGGCGTGAAGAACGCCGGTGAGTTCCGCGAGCTGGGCTGCAAGGTCTGGGACCAGAACGCCAACGAAAACGCCCAGTGGCTGGCCAACCCGTTCCGTCAGGGCCATGACGACCTGGGCGAGATCTATGGCGTGCAATGGCGCCAGTGGCCGGGCTACAAGCGCATCCCGCTGAGCAACCCGGCGGCCATCGAAATGGCCGAGCAAGCCGGTTTCCGCCGTATTGCCCAGGACGAAGAGGACGGCGTCGCGTTCGTCATCCTGTACAAGGCAATCGACCAGGTGCGCCAGTGCCTGGACACCATCGCCAACGACCCGGGTAGCCGCCGCATCCTGTTCCACGGCTGGAACTGCGCGCAACTGGACGAAATGGCACTGCCACCGTGTCACTTGCTGTACCAGTTCCACCCGAATGTCGAGACCAGGGAAATTTCCCTGACCCTCTACATCCGCTCGAACGACCTGGGGCTGGGCACGCCGTTCAACCTCACCGAAGGCGCGGCGCTGCTGTCGCTGTTTGGCCGCCTGACCGGCTATACACCGCGCTGGTTCACCTACTTCATCGGCGATGCCCATGTGTATGAAAACCACCTGGACATGCTCAACGAGCAGCTCAAGCGCGAGCCGCTGGAAGCGCCGAAGCTGGTCATCAGCGACCGTGTGCCGTCGTTTGCCGAGACTGGTAAATACGAGCCGGAGTGGCTAGAGAAGATCGAACCGAGTGATTTCTGGCTGGAAGGCTATGAGCACCATGCGCCGATGACAGCGCCGATGGCGGTCTGATAGATCTCCATTGTGTGAACTGGCCTCTTCGCGGGTGAACCCGCTCCCACAGGGTACTGCACAGGCGCTAAGTCGTGCGCGGTCCCTGGGGGAGCGGGTTCACCCGCGAAGCTTTTGGCTCAATGCCCGTGACTCCGCCCCACATGCGAATGTTCGGTATCCGGCACCGATACCGCCCCGTTTGTCTCCAGTTGCTGCAAGATCGCGCATTCACTCCCCTGCGTGTTGCAGCGCCGCCGCAGCTCCACCAGCTGCTCTTGCAATGCCACCAAGCCATCGATCCGCGCCTGAACATGCTCGATATGCTCGTCGATCAGCGCATTGACGCTGCCGCACGCGTCGTCGGGGCTGTCGCGCAGGCGTAGCAGGCTGCGAATTTCGTCCAGGGTCATGTCCAGCGTGCGGCAGTTGCGGATGAAGGTCAGCCGCTCCACATGGGCCTGGGTGTACAACCGGTAGTTGCCCTCGCTGCGCGCCGGCTCTGGCAGCAGGTTTTCACGCTCGTAGTAGCGGATGGTTTCCACCGCGCAGTCGGTGGCTTTGGCCAGTTCTCCGATCTTCATCACGAAATCTCCAGCAAGTGGCTTGACCCTATAGTGGCTACAGGGTGTTCACTTGGCAACAGGCTCAATTTAAGGATGACCCCATGAACCAGCCTGTCAGCCACGAACACAAGCATCCGCACGATCACGCTCATGGTGATGACGACCATGGCCATGCTGCCCACGGCCACAGCTGCTGCGGCGCCAAAGCCGCGCCGCCGCTGGTGCAACTGAGCGAAACGGCCAGTGCCCAGGCACAACTCAGTCGTTTCCGCATCGATGCCATGGACTGCCCCACCGAGCAGACCCTGATTCAGGACAAACTGAGCAAGCTGGCCGGTATCGAACAGCTGGAATTCAACCTGATCAACCGCGTGCTTGGCGTGCGCCATACCTTGGACGGCACCGCCGATATCGAGCGGGCTATCGACAGCCTGGGCATGAAGGCCGAGCCGATTGCCGCCCAGGACGACGGCAGCGCCAGCGTGCCACAACCGGCCAAGGCCCGCTGGTGGCCACTGGCATTGTCGGGCGTCGCCGCGATCGCCGCCGAAATCGTGCACTTTGCTGCACTGGCCCCTGAGTGGGTGGTAGCGGGACTGGCGCTTGCCGCGATCCTCGGTTGCGGCCTGGGTACCTACAAGAAGGGCTGGATTGCCCTGAAAAACCGTAACCTCAACATCAATGCGCTGATGAGTATCGCCGTGACGGGGGCCGTATTGATCGGCCAGTGGCCGGAAGCGGCTATGGTGATGGTGCTGTTCACCGTTGCCGAACTGATCGAAGCGCGCTCGCTGGACCGTGCGCGCAATGCCATCGGCGGGTTGATGCAGCTGACCCCGGACATGGCTACGGTGCAGCAGGCCGATGGCCAGTGGCGCGAGCTGGACGTGCGTGAGGTGGCCATCGGCGCACTGGTGCGGGTGCGCCCCGGTGAGCGCATCGGCCTGGACGGTGAAGTGACCAGCGGGCAATCCAGCGTCGATCAGGCGCCGATTACCGGCGAAAGCCTGCCTGTGGAGAAGGGGGTGGGCGACAAGCTGTTCGCTGGCACCATCAACCAGGCGGGGGCGCTGGAGTTTCGCGTCACCGCCGCTGCCGGGCAGTCGACCCTGGCGCGGATCATCAAGGCTGTGGAGGAAGCGCAGGGCGCGCGGGCGCCTACCCAACGCTTCGTCGACCGTTTCTCGCGTATCTACACCCCGGTGGTATTCGCCATTGCCCTGGCCGTGGCGCTGTTACCCCCGCTGTTCATGGCTGGCGCCTGGTTCGACTGGGTTTACCGCGCCTTGGTGCTGCTGGTGGTGGCCTGCCCCTGCGCGCTGGTGATCTCGACTCCGGTGACCATCGTCAGTGGCTTGGCCGCCGCTGCGCGCAAAGGCATCCTGATCAAGGGTGGCGTGTACCTGGAGGGTGGTCGCCACCTGGATTTCCTGGCCCTGGACAAGACCGGCACCATCACCCATGGCAAGCCGGTGCAGACCGACGCCAAGGTGCTGGCGCCGCTGTTCGAAGACCGTGCGCAAGCCTTGGCGGCCAGCCTGAGCGAGCGTTCGGACCACCCGGTGTCCCGCGCCATTGCCGAGTTCGGCAAGCAGCAAGGCCTGGCCTTGAGCGAGGTCAGTGACTTCGCCGCCCTGGCCGGGCGTGGCGTGCGTGGTGTCATCGCCGGTGAGGTCTACCATTTGGGCAACCATCGCCTGGTCGAGGAACTGGGGCTGTGTTCGCCAGCGCTGGAGGCCCAACTGGATGCGCTGGAGCGCCAGGGCAAGACCGTGGTCCTGCTGCTCGACCGATCAGGCCCTCTGGCACTGTTCGCCGTGGCCGACACGGTCAAGGACAGCAGCCGTCAGGCGATCGCCGAATTGCATCAACTGGGTATCAAGACTGTCATGCTGACCGGTGACAATCCGCATACTGCGCAGGCCATTGCCGCCGTGGTGGGGATCGACCGCGCCGAGGGCAACCTGTTGCCGGCCGACAAGCTGAAAACCATTGAGGCGTTGTACGCCCAAGGCCATCGGGTAGGCATGGTCGGTGACGGCATCAACGACGCCCCGGCGCTGGCCCGCGCCGAAATCGGTTTTGCCATGGCTGCTGCCGGCACCGACACCGCCATCGAGACGGCTGATGTGGCGCTGATGGACGATGACTTGCGCAAAATCCCGGCCTTCGTCAGGCTGTCGCGCCAAAGTGCGGCGATCCTCATGCAGAACATCGTTCTGGCGTTGGGCATCAAGGCGATATTTCTGGCGATCACCTTTGCCGGCATGGCCACGATGTGGATGGCGGTGTTCGCTGATATGGGCGTGAGCTTGCTGGTGGTGTTCAACGGCTTGCGCCTTTTGCGCAAATAGAGGACGTGCATGCTGAGTTCCGAGCTGAAGGCCTTCTACATGGTGGCCCGTCTGGGCAGCATTACCCAGGCGGCGAAGAAGCTAGGCCTCAGCCAGCCCACGGTGACCACGCAGATCCGCAGCCTGGAAGGCCAGTACGCCGTGGAGTTGTTCTACCGCGGCGGGCGGCGCCTGGTGTTGAGCGAGGAGGGCTTACGCCTGCTGCCGATGGTCAAGGCGCTGCTGCAGCAGGAAGCCGACATCGAGTTCGAGCTGCGCAACAGTGGTCAGGCCCAGGGCAGCCTGCGCATTGCGGCCACTGCGCCTTACTACATTCTCGACCTGGTCAAGATCTATCGCGAACGCTTGCCGCAGGTTGAAGTGGCGGTGGAGATCGGCAACTCGCAGCAGGTGCTGGAAATGCTCGAGGATTACCGGGTGGATATTGCCGCGTCGTCGCAATGGGTGGAGGACGCGCGGTTGGTGCGGCGGATACTGGGCACTGACCCCTTGGTGGTGGCGGTGCACCGCAACCACCCTCTGGCCCAACGCCAGACGGTGTCGATCGAGGTGGTGTCGGGGCATTGCCTGCTGATGCGCGAGAAGGGCTCGACCACACGCAAGCTGACCGAGCAGATGATGCAGGAGGCCGGGGTCAAGGCCGGCGCCCTGATGGAGATCGGCAGTCGCGAGTCGATCCGCGAAGCGGTGCTGCGCAATATCGGCATCAGCGTGATTGCCCGTCATGAGGTGCCGCACAACCCCGAACTCCGGGTGCTGGCGCTGGAGAATGCGCCGGTGATGCACGAGTACCTGTATTGCCTGAAGGAGCGGCGCCAGGCCCGGTTGCCGGCGGCATTCCTGGGGGTGGCGCAGGAAGTGGCCGGTTCGCAGTTCTAGATTTTTGCTGGCTTCTTCGCGGGTAAACCCGCTCCTACATTTCAGCGTACCCGCGTGCCTGCATTTTCCGCGAACATGCATGCCGTTGTAGGAGCGGGTTTACCCGCGAAGAGGCCGGCACAGGCCACTACTAAATCTGCCTATACCACTATCACCGGCTTTTGCCTTAAAGCCACAGAACCTTCGCACAGCCTGCCTAGCATGGCCCCATCTCTTCGATGAGGCCATGCCATGAACCACACCACCCCCGGCGCACAGATAAAAGTGTGCAACATCCACAAGCGCTTCGGTGCCTTTACGGCGCTCAACGATGTCTCGCTGGACATCGCCGCGGGCGAACTGGTGTGCCTGCTCGGCCCGTCCGGTTGTGGCAAGACCACGCTGCTGCGCTGCATTGCCGGCCTGGAGCGCCAGGACCGCGGTACGCTGTACATCGGCGAACGCGATATCTCCAAGCTGTCACCCCAGGCGCGGGACTACGGCATCCTGTTCCAGTCCTATGCGCTGTTTCCCAACCTTACCGTCGAAGCCAATATCGCCTATGGCCTGACGGGCAGTGGTCGCGAGCAGGCCCGTCAGCGGGTGGCCGAAATGCTCGAACTGGTTGGCCTGTCTGGCAGCGAGAAGAAGTACCCAGGCCAGCTCTCCGGTGGCCAGCAGCAACGTGTGGCCCTGGCCCGCGCGCTGGCACCGTCGCCATCGCTGCTGCTGCTCGATGAGCCGATGTCGGCGCTGGACGCCCGGGTGCGCGAGCACTTGTGCACCGAACTGCGTCAGCTGCAGCGCCAACTGGGCATCACCACGTTGATGGTTACCCACAACCAGGACGAGGCGATGTTGATGGCCGACCGCATTGCGGTGATGAACAACGGTCAGGTCGAGCAGTACGCCACCCCGCAGGAAATCTACGACCACCCGGCCACGCCGTTCGTGGCCGAGTTCGTTGGCCAGGGCAACTGGCTGCCGTTCCAGCGCCGCAGCGACAGCCATGCCCTGGTCGGCGACATGAACATGCGCCTGGCGCCGGGTTCAGCCCAGGCCAGCAGTGGCCGGCTGTTCTGCCGCCCGGAGGCGATCACGGTCAACCCGGTGGTGCACGAAGAAAACCTGTTCCCGGCCATGGTCCGCGAAATCACCTTCCTCGGTAACCGCTGCCGCATGAGCTTTGAACTCAAGGCCCTGCCAGGCCATGCCCTGCTGGCCGAACTGGCACCCGAGGCCATGCCGCGCCTGGGTTCGCAGGACATCTGGGTGGCATTGCCGCCGCAGAGCCTGCAGGTGTTTGCCTGAGATGGCCGCGCCAATGCCCCTGCCGTTGAGCCAGGCCAACGTCGCGCCGCGTGCTGGCATCGCCCTGGGTGACCGGCTGTTCGTCATCGGCGGCAAGAGCCTGCTGCTGATTCTGTTGGTGCTGGCCGTGCTGATGCCGTTGCTGGCGATCTTCTGGCGTGGTTTCAGCGGTGAAGCGGGCCAGGGCGGTGGCTTGCTGGCGGCCCGTGAATTGTTCACCAGCGCCAGCTTCCATTGGTTGCTTGGCAACAGCCTGTCGGTGGCCTTCACTGTCGCGGCCATTGTGGTACCGCTGGCCTATTTGTTCGCCTTTGCCCTGCAACGCACGTTGATCCCGGCCAAGGGCCTGTGGCGGGGGATTTCGCTGCTGCCATTGCTGGCACCGTCGATGCTGCCGGCGATCGCCCTGGTCTACCTGTTTGGCAATCAGGGCCTGCTGCGTGGGTTGCTCAGCGACAATATCTACGGCTTCTGGGGCATCGTGCTGGGCGAGGCCATCTACACCTTCCCGCATGCGCTGATGATTCTGCTGTCGGCACTGTCACTGGCCGATGCTCGCCTGTTCGATGCGGCCTCCAGCATGGGGGCAGGCTCGTGGCGGGCGTTCACCAGCATCACCTGGCCAGCCTCGCGCCAGGCAGTATTCGCGGCGTTCTGCCTGGTATTCACGCTGACTATCACAGACTTCGGTGTACCGGTCGTGGTGGGGGGCGATTATCAAGTGCTGGCGCTGGAAGCTTACAAGGCGGTGGTGGGCCAGCAACAGTTCGGCCGTGGTGCGCTGATCGGCATGGTGCTGCTGTTGCCGGCCCTGTTCAGCTTTACCGTCGACGCCTGGCTGCGTAGACGCCAGGGCGAGGCCATGGGTGGCCGTGCGCAGGTGTTCGAACCCAAGCCATCACGCGGTCGTGATGCCTGCTTCCTGACCATTGTGCTGCTGGTGTGCGCGGCGTTGCTGGTGGTGATCGGTATGGCGGTGTACTCCTCGCTGGTCACTTTCTGGCCCTACAACCTGTCGTTGTCGCTGCGCCACTACCTGTTCGAAGACACTGCCGGTGGCGGCTGGCTGGCCTACCGCAATAGCGTGACCATGGCCATTGGCACCGCACTGATCGGCAGCATCGTGATCTTCACCGGTGCCTACCTGATGGAGAAGACCCAGGGCCAACGCCTGCTCAACCATGCGCTGCGCCTGCTCAGCTTCATCCCCATGGCCGTGCCGGGCCTGGTGCTGGGCCTGGGCTACGTATTCTTCTTCAACCTGAACGGTAACCCGCTGCATGTGCTGTACGGCGGCATGGGGTTGCTGGTGGTGTGCACCATTGCCCATTACCTGACCACCGCGCAGATGACCGCGACCACCGCCCTGCGCCAGCTCGACGGCGAGTTCGAGGCTGCCGCGATGTCGCTGAAAGCGCCGCTGTACAGGCACTTCCTGCGCGTGACCGTGCCGATCTGCCTGCCGGCACTGCTGGATATCATCCGCTACCTGTTCGTATCGGCAATGACCACCGTGTCGGCAGCGATCTTTCTGTACAGCCCCGACACCCTCCTGGCTGCCGTTGCCGTGCTGAACATGGACGACGCCGGCAACGTTGGCGGTGCTGCCGCCATGTCCACCTTGATTCTGCTGACCAGTGCCGGCGCTTCACTGTTGCTGGCTGCAGCCTCGCGCGGCCTGCTGCGCCGCTCCCAAGCCTGGCGCCAACGCGCCGCGACCGTCTGACCTGAAAGGAACCTACCCATGCACAAGCTCCTTGCCCTTGCCGCTGCCGTTTCCGCCGTGTTCAGCCTGCAGGCTTCGGCCGCTGCTACCCAGCTGACGGTCTACACCGCTCTGGAAGCCGAGCAGCTGAAAACCTACAAACAGGCCTTCGAGAAAGCCAACCCGGATATCGAGATCAAGTGGGTGCGTGATTCCACCGGCATCATCACTGCCAAGCTGCTGGCGGAGAAAGAGCGCCCGCAAGCCGACGCTGTGTGGGGGCTGGCGGCATCGAGCCTGGCCATCCTCGATCAGAACGGCATGCTCGAAGCTTATGCGCCCAAGGACCTGGGCAAGATTTCCGGCAATTATCGTGACGCCGCCAACCCGCCAGCCTGGGTCGGCATGGACGTGTGGGCCGCCACCATTTGCTTCAACACCATCGAGGCCGAGAAACAGGGCCTGAGCAAACCGGTGAGCTGGCAGGACCTGACCAAGCCTGAGTACAAAGGCAAGATTGTCATGCCCAACCCGGCCTCGTCCGGCACCGGCTTCCTGGATGTCAGTGCCTGGTTGCAAACCTTTGGCGAGCCGCAGGGCTGGGCCTACATGGATGCGCTGCACCAGAACATCGGCCAGTACGTCCATTCCGGCTCCAAACCGTGCAAGTTGGCGGCGGCGGGCGAGTTCCCGATTGGTATTTCGTTCGAATACCCGGCCGTTCAGCTCAAGCGCCAAGGCGCGCCGTTGGACATCGTGTTGCCAAAGGAGGGTTTGGGCTGGGAGATCGAGGCAACCGCAGTGATCAAAGGCTCGCCCAAGGCCGATGCGGCCAAGCGCCTGGCCGATTTCTCGGCCAGCCCGGCGGCCATGGAACTGTACAAGGAAAACTTCGCCGTACTGGCCGCGCCGGGCATCGCCAAGCCGCAGACCGAGCTGCCGGCGGATTATGAGCAGCGGTTGATCAAGAACGACTTTGTCTGGGCTTCGAAAAACCGTGACCAAATTCTGGCCGAATGGCGCGAGCGCTATGACGGCAAGTCGGAGAAGGTGGCCCAGCAGTAACGCTTCACTATTGCAGGGCCGGCCTCTTCGCGGGTAAACCCGCTCCTACACAGATTGGTGGTGGGCACACATCGGGGGTTGGACACAGGCCGCCGTGTAGGAGCGGGTTCACCCGCGAAGAGGCCGGCCCTGCTGGCCAATCTCCACCCGCCGTTCACCGTTGCCGCCGCCACCGTATTCGCGGGTTAACCCGCTCCTACGCAGATTGGGGGTGGGCACACTACACAGGCCGCCCGTAGGAGCGGGTTTACCCGCGAAAGGGCCGACCCTGCTGGCTCAAATCTGTGAAACCAGCGCCTCCAGCTGTTCCTGCCGCTCAGCCTGATTCAGCTTCGCCCCGGGATTCAGGGTGGACCATTGCGGGTGCGCCCGCGCCTTGACCAGCGCCTCCGGCAACTTGCCCTCACGCCAGGCCTTTTCATCCAGCTCACCCAGCCTGATGCTGTCCTGCGCCGCATGCCCGCGGTTATCCAGCGCCACCATCAACTGCTGCTGACGCAAGGCCAGCAAACGCAATACAGTGTCGTCCACGGTCAGCTCGCGCTTGCCCTTGAGCTTGCCCATCAACCGTGCCCCATAGTTGCGCGCCGTCTGCAGCGCGCCACCGGCAATCGCCCCGGCCAGCGCCGCCGCGCCGAGGGTAAGGCCACCAACCAGCAAATCGACCCCGGCCCCCGCTGCCGCCCCCGCCGCCACGCCGCTGCCCAGGCGCACGCCCAGCAGTTTCAACGTCTCCGGATTGAACAAGTCATCGCCCCAGCGGCCGTCCAGCAACGGCAGGTCGCTGGCATGGGCGTCCTCGCGGCGGAAGGCATACAGCTTGAGCAAGGCTTCGACGCAGCGTTGTTCTCGTTGGCGTATGTCCTGGCGCAGCGCTTCGATGGCCCGAGCTTCTGCCGCTGGTTCGGCCTCGACACTGCGCCGGCATGCAGCGCAATCGAGCAGCAGTTCGGCGATCAGGCGCTTGCCGCTGTGCCGGCGTGCCAAGCGCTGCGCCTGCTGGTCGTCGATCAGCCGTTGCAGCGCCGGGCGGGCGTTTTCCAGCAGCAGCGCCAGGCTTTCATACAAACGGCGCTCGCCATCCTCTGGCGGGGCCACGCTGTCGAACCGGACCAATGCGTGAAGCCCAAGCCGGGCAAGGGCTTCACGCCATTCCGGCTCGCGGTGCTGGCTGCTGGCGACGAAGTTGAGCACCGGCAGCAACGGCTTGCCGCAGTTGGCCAGTACTTCCAGTTCGTCGCGGTACTTGGCCAGCACCGGCTCGCGCGCATCAATCACATACAGCCCGGCATTACTGGCCAGCAATTGGCGCAATACCTTGGCCTCCTGCTCGAAACGTTGGCGCGCTTCGCTGCCCTGCAGAAAACGCTCCAGCCGGGCCGGGCCGTCCAGGCGCTCGCCCGGGCGTTCCAGACGTTCAAGGTAGTCGAGCAGGGCGATGGCATCTTCCAGGCCCGGCGTGTCGTACAGCTCCAGCAAGGGTTCACCGTCCACAGACAGCCGCGCACCTTCCACATGGCGGGTAGTGCTGGGGCGGTGGGACACTTCGCCAAAACCGACGTCGCGGGTCAGGGTGCGCAGTAGCGAGGTTTTGCCAACATTGGTATGGCCGACCACGGCCAGTTTCAGTGGCTCAGTCATGGCCATGCTCCAGCCAGGTCAGCGGTGAGGTGTCGGCATGTTGCAGGCCAAGGCGGTCAAGGGCTTCGTGCCAATCGCCCAGGCGCTCGGCATCGAGGGGCTGGCCTGGTGCAGCCTGCAGCAGCCAGATACGGGTTGCGCCGGCATTGCGCGCCAGTTCGGCGAGCAGCGCCAAACTGCCGCGGTCCGGCGAGCGACGTGGGTCGCAGGCGATGGCCAGGCGTGCCGGTGGGAAGCGGCTGAGCTGTTCCAACAGCCGGTTGCGTGATTCGCGGCTGTCGAGCACGCCGGCATCGGTCACGCTTTTCGGCAGGGCGGGTGGCCAGGGGCGCTGGTCGTCCAGCTCCAGGCCCACCAGCAGGGCACCGCTGCTGCCGCTTTCCAGCTGCCCGGCGGCAAACTGCGGCAAGGCTTGCGGGGCAGCATCCTGCACGCCCATGCGTTCGCTGCGCGGCATCAGTGCCTCGCGCAGTTGCGCGTAGCCGGGCAACCCCAGGTCCAGCGTCAGGCGTTCACGGCCCTGGCGCCAGCGCCACAGGCATAACCCGGCCAGCAGCAGGCGGGGCAGCAGGCCGTATACCAGCACCACGCCGAGCAGCCAGCTGGCCCAGGCCTGGCGGGCCACGTCCAGGGCTGGCAGGCTGTCGCCGCTGGCGCGGATCATGGCTTCGTCGGGCACGGCGAAGCCCAGCAACGAGGGGAGGGCGCCCAGCGCTTGGGTCAGGTGAATGAATGGGTCGGCGGCGAGCAAGGTGGTTTCCCAGACAAAGCCATAGCGCCGGGTCGCCAGCAAGACCAGCAGCATGCCCAGCGCGGTGAGCATCGCCAGCAGCCACAGGCCGTGTACCAACAGGCCGAGCAGCCACCGGTTGAGGCGTTGACGTTGCAGCAGCACCAGCAGCGCTGGCGCCAGGTGCGCGGCCTTGGCATCGCGGGCGAAGCGTTCGCTTAGCCACAGCCACAAGCGGCCCAGCCCTGCGCCATGCTCGCCGCTCAGGGCAAAACCCATGCCCCAGCCAAGTAGCATCAGCAGGTTCAGCCCGAGCAGGCTGCCCAGCGCCCAGAACACATTCACCGGGCGCTGCCCGTCACCGAGGGCGGCCAGCCCCAGGCCCGCGCCGCTGAGCACGGCCATCAGCAACAAGGCCAGCAGCGCCAGGCGCGCGCCCTGCTTCCAATGGCGCAGGGCGCCGGTCATGTCATCGCGCTCGGCCAGGAACAGCGCACGTGTTTCGATGCGCGTGGCCAGGTCGCCACCTAGCTGGCGGGCGTAGCGGTTGGCTTCCTGGTCTTCCAGCGGGCCGGCATGTTCTTCGCGCAGGCGTACCGCTTCGGTGAGCCAGCGCTTGTCCAGTGGCGTGGGTGCAGTCACAAGGTCTTCCATTGCACAGGTCAAGGCAGAAGCATAACCCACACGCCCGGTGCTATCCTCGCTGGCATGAATACATCACTCCCCCTCAGCCTGATCGCGGCTTATGCCGAGAACCGCGTGATCGGCATCGACAACTCCATGCCCTGGCATTTGCCGGGGGACTTCAAGTACTTCAAGGCCACCACCCTGGGCAAGCCGATCATCATGGGGCGCAAGACCTGGGACTCGCTGGGGCGGCCGCTGCCTGGGCGGCTGAACATCGTGGTCAGCCGCCAGCCGGGGCTTGAGCTTGCAGGTGCCGAAGTGTTCGCCTCGCTTGAAGAGGCGTTGGTGCGGGCCGAGCAGTGGGCGCGCGAGCAGGGCGTCGGTGAGCTGATGCTGATTGGCGGGGCGCAGCTGTATGGGCAGGCGCTGGAGAAGGGGCTGGTCAGCCGCATGTACCTGACGCGGGTTGAGTTGGCGCCAGAGGGGGATGCGTGGTTCCCGGCGTTTGATGAAGGGCAGTGGAGGCTGACTTCTAGCGAGGCACAGGCTGAGGAAGGTAAGCCGGTGTATCACTTCGAGGTTTGGGATAAGGGGTGAGATTGTTGGGGGCTGCTCTGCAGCCCTTCGCGGGTGAACCCGCTCCTACAGCGGCCTGTGTCCGACCCCGATGTGTATCCACCACCCTGTAGGAGCGGGTTTACCCGCGAATACGATCGCGGCGGCAACGGTGAACGGCGGGTGAAAATTGGCCAGCAGGCCTGGCCCTTTCGCGGGTGAACCCGCTCCTACAGCGGCCTGTGTCCGACCCCCGATGTGTATCCACCACCCTGTAGGAGCGGGTTTACCCGCGAATACGGTAGCGGCGGCAACGGTGGACGGCGAGTGAAATTGGTCAGCAGGCCTGGCCCTTTCGCGGGTAAACCCGCTCCTACGGGGGACCGCAGGGTGTTCAGATTTTGAGCAAGATACAAGCGGCCTTGTTGCGAAAGGGGCGCAACGCGCCCCCGGCAATCTATCAGGTGTGGCTCAGCTCGGCATGTTCATCACCGGCCAGCACTTCCTTGTCAGTCTCTTTCAACAGCTGGCTGGTGACAACGCCCGCCGTCATCGAACCGTTCACGTTCAACGCCGTACGGCCCATGTCGATCAGCGGCTCCACCGAAATCAGTAGCGCCACCAACTCCACCGGCAAGCCCATGGCTGGCAGCACGATCAGCGCGGCAAAGGTGGCACCGCCGCCCACGCCGGCAACCCCTGCCGAACTCAGCGTGACGATGGCCACCAGGGTGGCGATCCACAGTGGGTCGAAGGTGTCGATGCCCACCGCTGGCGCGACCATCACCGCCAGCATGGCAGGATAGAGCCCGGCACAGCCGTTCTGGCCAATGGTGGTGCCGAACGATGCGCTGAAGCTGGCGATCGATTGCGGCACGCCCAGACGGCGGGTTTGTGCTTCGATGTTCAGCGGAATGCTGGCGGCGCTGGAGCGGCTGGTGAAGGCGAAGGTCAGCACCGGCCACACCTTGCGGAAGAAGCGCAGCGGGCTCACGCCGGTGGCGGCGAGGATGATGCCGTGCACCACGAACATCAACCCCAGGCCCAGGTACGACACCACCACGAAGCTGCCCAGCTTGAGGATGTCCTCCGTGTTGGAACTGGCCACTACTTTGGTCATCAACGCCAGCACGCCATAGGGGGTCAGCTTCATCACGACCCGCACCAGGCGCATTACCCAGGCCTGCAGGGTGTCGATGGCCGACAGGGCGCGCTCGCCCTTCTCGGCGTCGTCCTTGATCAACTGGAGCGCGGCCAGGCCGAGGAACACGGCAAAGATCACCACGCTGATGATCGAGGTCGGCTTGGCCCGCGCCAGGTCGCCTACCGGGTTGCTGGGGATGAACGACAGCAGCAGTTGCGGGATGTTGAGGTCGGCAACCTTGCCCGCGTAGTCACTGTGGATAACCTGCATGCGTGCGCTTTCCTGGGCACCGGCCACCAGGCCCTCGGCGCTGAGGCCGAACAGGTTGGTCAACACAATGCCGATCAGGGCGGCAATGGCCGTGGTCAGCAGCAGGGTGCCGATGCTCAGCACGCTGATGCGGCCCAGCGAAGAGGCAGTGTGCAAACGTGCCACGGCACTGAGGATCGAGGCGAAGATCAGCGGCATGACGATCATCTGCAGCAGGCCGACATAGCCGTTGCCGACCAGATCGAGCCAGGCGATGGTTGCCTTGAGCACGGGGTGGCCAGCGCCATAGATCGTGTGCAGCACAAGGCCGAAGACCACGCCCAGCACCAGGCCAAGCAGTACCTTCTTGGCCAGGCTCCAGTCGGTGCGGCGGGTTTGTGCCAGGCCCAGCAACAGGGCCAGGAACGCCAGCAGGTTGAGTGACAGCGGCAGGTTCATTGAAGCTCCAGCAGAAAAAAGCAGAAGTGGCATCGCCTCTGTGAGCGATTGCGAACGGAAATGCTAACAGCCTGAAAACAAACGAATTTATACCCAAATGGAATTTGCATAGTCGTTTATGGAATAACGGGATGTCGCAGATTGCAATGAACAAGGCGTTTGCGGCTGCCTGGAGGTCGTTATCGGGGGCTTGCAGTGGGGATTGTTGCACTAGCGTTTCTGGGTCATTTCAGGAGATTCGTACATGAAAGTCGCTGTGAAAGCCGCCGCCATTGGCCTGTCCCTGCTGTTCAGTATCGAAACCTTCGCCACGGAGCTCAAACACTGGCCTGCTGACGCGGCCAAACAGCTCGACAGCATGATCGCCGCCAATGCCAACAAGGGTAACTACGCGGTATTCGACATGGACAACACCAGTTACCGCTATGACCTGGAAGAAGCCTTGCTTCCGTTCATGGAAAACAAGGGCCTGCTAAGCCGCGACAAGCTCGACCCTTCGTTGAAGCTGATGCCGTTCAAGGACACTGCCGAGCACAAGGAAAGCCTGTTCAGTTATTACTACCGGCTGTGTGAAATCGATGACATGGTTTGCTACCCGTGGGTAGCCCAGGTGTTCTCCGGCTTTACCTTGCAGGAGCTGAAGGTGCAGGTGGATGAGCTGATGGCTTCGACCAAGCCGATCCCCAGCACCTATTACGAAGGCGACCAGGTCAAGGCCATCGAGGTTCAGCCGCCCAAGGTCTTCAAGGGCCAGGCCGAGCTGTACAACAAGCTGATGGAGAACGGCATCGAGGTCTATGTGATTTCGGCGGCCTCCGAGGAGCTGGTGCGCATGGTCGCCTCGGACCCCAAGTATGGTTACAACGTGAAGCCCCAGAACGTGATTGGCGTGAGCCTGCTGCTCAAGGACCGCGCCAGCGGACAGCTGACCACTGCGCGCAAGCAGATCAGCGCCGGGCACTACGATGCCAAGGCTAACGAGGGCCTGGAGCTGACCCCTTACCTGTGGACCCCGGCCACCTGGATGGCGGGCAAGCAGGCGGCGATCCTTACCTACATCGATGAGTGGAAGAAACCGGTGCTGGTGGGCGGCGACACGCCGACCAGCGATGGCTACATGCAGTTCCACGGGGTGGATGTAGGCAAAGGTGGTATCCACCTGTGGATAAACCGCAAGGCCAAGTACATGGACCAGCTCAACGGGATGATTGCCAAAAATGCAGCGGCGCAGGCCAAGGAAGGGTTGCCGGTGACGGCAGACAAGAACTGGGTGATTGTCACGCCGGAGCAGATCCAGTAAATCTTGCCCTACCTGTGCGGCCCCTGTGGGAGCGGGCGTGCCCGCGAAGGGGCCGGTGCAGGCATAAAAAAACCGGCGCCCAGGGCGCCGGTTCTTATTTCACGCCAAAAGCACCTCAGAGGCCTTCCAGCATCGCCTTGTTACGCACTGCGCCTTTGTCGGCACTGGTGGCCAGCAGGGCATAGGCCTTGAGCGCGGTGGTCACCTTGCGTGGACGGACCTCGGCTGGCTTCCAGCCCTTCTTGTCCTGTTCGACACGGCGTTCCGCCAGCTCTTCATCGCTGACCAGCAGGTTGATCGAACGGTTAGGGATGTCGATCAGTACCTTGTCGCCGTCGCGCACCAGGCCGATGGCGCCGCCCGCCGCGGCCTCTGGCGAGGCGTGGCCGATCGACAGGCCCGAGGTACCGCCCGAGAAGCGACCGTCGGTGAGCAGGGCGCAGGCCTTGCCCAGGCCTTTGGACTTGAGGTACGAGGTCGGGTAGAGCATTTCTTGCATGCCCGGGCCGCCTTTCGGGCCTTCGTAGCGGATGATGACGATGTCGCCGGCTTTCACCTCGTCGGCGAGGATGCCGCGCACGGCGCTGTCCTGGCTTTCGAAGATCTTCGCGGTGCCCTCGAACACGTGGATCGATTCGTCCACACCGGCCGTTTTGACCACGCAGCCATCCAGTGCGATGTTGCCGTACAGCACGGCCAGGCCGCCCTCTTGCGAGTAGGCGTGTTCGAAGCTGCGGATGCAGCCGTTTTCACGGTCGTCGTCGAGGGTTTCCCAACGGGTCGACTGGCTGAATGCGGTCTGGGTCGGGATACCGGCCGGGCCGGCCTTGAAGAAGGTGTGCACCGCTTCGTCATCGGTCTGGGTGATGTCCCATTTGGCGATGGCTTCTTCCATGCTGCGGCTGTGCACGGTCGGCAGGTCGGTGTGCAGCAGGCCACCACGGGCCAGCGAACCGAGGATGCTGAAGATGCCGCCGGCGCGGTGGACGTCTTCCATGTGGTACTTCTGGATGTTTGGCGCCACTTTGCACAGCTGCGGCACTTTGCGTGACAGGCGGTCGATGTCGCGCAGGTCGAACGCCACTTCACCTTCCTGTGCTGCGGCCAGCAGGTGCAGGATGGTGTTGGTCGAGCCGCCCATGGCGATGTCCAGCATCATGGCGTTTTCGAACGCTTTGAAGTTGGCGATGCTGCGTGGCAGGACCGACTCGTCATTCTCGCCGTAGTAGCGCTTGCACAGCTCGACGATGGTGCGGCCGGCCGTGAGGAACAGCTGCTCGCGGTCGGAGTGGGTGGCCAGGGTCGAACCGTTGCCCGGCAGGGCCAGGCCCAGGGCTTCGGTCAGGCAGTTCATCGAGTTGGCGGTGAACATGCCGGAGCACGAACCGCAGGTCGGGCAGGCGCTGCGCTCGTATTCGGCGACTTTTTCGTCGGAGGCCGTGGAGTCGGCCGCGATGACCATGGCATCGACCAGGTCCAGGCCGTGGCTGGCCAGCTTGGTCTTGCCGGCTTCCATCGGGCCGCCGGAAACGAAGATCACCGGGATGTTCAGGCGCAGGGCGGCCATCAGCATGCCGGGGGTGATCTTGTCGCAGTTGGAGATGCAGACGATGGCGTCAGCGCAGTGCGCATTGACCATGTACTCCACCGCGTCGGCAATGATTTCGCGGCTTGGCAGCGAGTACAGCATGCCGTCGTGGCCCATGGCGATGCCGTCATCGACCGCGATGGTGTTGAATTCCTTGGCCACGCCACCGGCGCGTTCGATTTCGCGAGCCACCAGCTGGCCCAGGTCCTTCAGGTGCACGTGGCCCGGAACGAACTGGGTGAACGAGTTGGCGATGGCGATGATCGGTTTCTTGAAGTCTTCGTCCTTCATCCCGGTGGCGCGCCAAAGGGCACGGGCGCCGGCCATGTTGCGGCCTTGGGTGGAAGTCTTGGAACGATAATCAGGCATGAAACACTCCTGGCGGCTTAATCAGGTCACAAATAGGGGAGTGAGCTTCTCTTGTCCTTTGCGCCGCAGGCCGGTTGCCACTGGCACGGATGGGGCCAAGACCGCGCGGGATCGCCGCGTGCTTGACCAGAGCTCATAAACCCGCCGGGGATGACTGGCGATGAATAGGCCGATTCTACACCGCTGGCGCGGTGAGGGAATGCAGATGTGGATGGTTGGCGGGGGGATTGCGGCAGGAAAGGGCCGCTGGGCGGCCCTTTTTGGCAGATATCAGCTGTTTGGCAGTAACCGGCAGGTGATGCTTTTGATGTAGCGGGTTTCGGCGATGGCCGGGTGTACCGGGTGATCCGGGCCCTGACCGCCTCGCTCGAGCAGCTGCATGTTGCGGTCCAGGTGGCGGGCGCTGGTCAGCAGGATGTTGTTCAGGTCGTCCTCGGGCAGGTGCATCGAGCACGAGGCGCTGACGAGGATGCCGTCTTTGTTCAACATGCGCATGGCCTGTTCGTTCAGGCGGCGGTAGGCCGCTTCGCCGTTTTTCAGGTCTTTTTTGCGCTTGATGAAGGCAGGTGGGTCGGCAATGATCACGTCGAAGCGTTCTTCGGCCGCCTTGAGCTCGCGCAGGGCTTCAAACACGTCGCCTTCGATGCAGGTCAGCTTCTCGCTGATGCCGTTCAGTGCAGCGTTACGCTCCACGCCGTCCAGGGCAAAGCCCGAGGCATCGACACAGAACACTTCGCTGGCGCCGAAGGCACCGGCCTGTACGCCCCAGCCACCGATATAGCTGAACAGGTCGAGTACACGCTTGCCCTTCACGTACGGTGCCAGGCGGGCGCGGTTCATGCGGTGGTCGTAGAACCAGCCCGTCTTCTGGCCTTCGCGCACCGGGGCTTCGAACTTGACGCCGTTCTCTTCCAGCGGCACCCAGTCCGGTACTTCGCCGTAGACGGTCTCGACATAGCGCTGCAGGCCTTCGGCGTCGCGCGCGGCCGAATCGTTCTTGAACAGGATGCCGCTGGGCTTGAGCACCTGCACCAGTGCGGCGATCACGTCATCCTTGTGCGCTTCCATGGTGGCCGAGGCCAACTGCACCACGAGGATATCGAAGAAACGGTCGACCACCAGGCCTGGGAGCAGGTCGGAGTCACCGTAGACCAGGCGGTAGCACGGCTGGTCGAACAGGCGCTCGCGCAGCGACAGGGCGACGTTCAGGCGGTGTACCAGCAGCGACTTGTCCAGCGGCAGCTTGATGTCGCGTGACAGCAGGCGGGCGCAGATCAGGTTGTTCGGGCTCAGTGCGACGATGCCCAGCGGCTTGCCGTTGGCTGCCTCGAGAATGGCCTGCTGACCCGCCTGGAAGCCTTGCAAAGGGGTCGCGCTGACATCGACTTCGTTGCTGTAGACCCACAGGTGGCCGGCGCGCAGGCGGCGGTCGGCATTGGCTTTGAGGCGAAGGCTGGGCAGGGACATGACGTCGCTCCGGGAAAAAGAGCGGGATTATAGCGTGTCTGCAGTGCTTTAGCTTTTACAGGTGTGGTGCCCGGGGGCGCTTAGAGGGTTAAAATCCCCCGTCCTAAACGAGTGTGTACGTATGTCCCAAGAACTCAGCGCCGAACAGATCCAGCAAGCCTTGCAAGGCATCACCATCCCGCCTCAACCGCAGATCATGGTCGATCTGCAGTTCGAGCAGTACATGCCTGACCCAGACCTGGAAACCATCGCCAAGCTGATTTCCCAGGACCCGGGCCTCTCTGGCGCCTTGCTCAAGCTGGTCAACTCTCCGCACTTCGGGTTGTCCAACAAGATCGGTTCGATCCAGCGTGCGGTAAACCTGCTGGGGAGCCGGTCGATCATCAACCTGATCAACGCCCAGTCGATCAAGGGCGAGATGAGTGACGAGACCATCGTTACCCTCAACCGCTTCTGGGATACCGCCCAGGACGTCGCGATGACCTGCCTGACGCTGGCCAAGCGTACCGGCATACAGGCGGCGGACGAAGCCTATACCCTTGGCCTCTTCCATGACTGTGGCGTGCCGTTGATGCTCAAGCGCTTCCCCAATTACATGGACGTGCTGGAAGAGGCATACGCCAAGGCCGACGAAGAAACACGCGTGGTCGATACCGAAAACCGCACGTTCAACACCAACCATTCAGTGGTCGGCTACTTCACAGCCAAATCCTGGCGCTTGCCCGAGCACCTCAGTGCGGCCATCGCCAACCACCACAATGCCTTGGCCGTGTTCCGCGACGATACCTCGCGCAATACCCAGAGCCAGCTGAAAAACCTGCTGGCGGTGCTGAAGATGGCCGAGCATATCTGCGCGTCCTACCGTGTGCTGGGCAACCAGGCGGTGGACCACGAATGGAATGTGGTCGGCCCTTTGGTGCTCGATTACATTGGTTTGTCGGAATACGATTTCGAAAACCTCAAGCAGAACATTCGCGAGTTGGGCGGACACTGACACATGCCGGAATTGCCAGAAGTAGAAACCACCCGGCGCGGTATTGCGCCACACCTGGAAGGCCAGCGCGTCAGCCGTGTGGTGGTACGCGACCGGCGTCTGCGCTGGCCGATTCCGGAAGACCTCGATGTGCGCCTGTCAGGGCAGCGCATCGTCAGCGTGGAGCGACGTGCCAAGTACCTGTTGATCAATGCCGAAGTGGGTACGCTGATCAGCCACTTGGGCATGTCGGGCAACCTGCGGCTGGTCGAGCTGGGCTTGCCGGCGGCCAAGCATGAGCATGTCGACATCGAGCTGGAGTCCGGGCTGATGCTGCGCTACACCGACCCGCGCCGCTTTGGTGCCATGCTGTGGAGCCTGGACCCTCTGAACCATGAGCTACTGCTGCGCCTGGGGCCTGAGCCGCTGACCGACCTGTTCGATGGTGAACGGCTGTTCCAGCTGTCCCGCGGGCGGTCGATGGCGGTCAAGCCGTTCATCATGGACAACGCGGTGGTGGTAGGGGTGGGCAACATCTACGCCACCGAGGCGTTGTTTGCCGCCGGTATCGACCCACGCCGGGAGGCGGGCGGGATTTCCCGGGCGCGCTACCTGAAGCTGGCGACCGAGATCAAACGGGTGCTGGCGGCGGCCATCGAGCAGGGCGGTACCACCCTGCGCGACTTTATCGGTGGCGACGGGCAGCCGGGGTACTTCCAGCAGGAACTGTTTGTGTACGGGCGTGGCGGGCAGCCGTGCAAGGTATGCGGCACTGAGTTGCGCGAAGTGAAGCTGGGGCAGAGGGCGAGCGTGTACTGCCCGCGCTGCCAACGATGAAACGTTCGCTGCAAACCTGTTGAAGCAAAACCTGAACGTTGGCGCGGTAACTGTGGGAGCGGGCAAGCCTGCGAAGCAGGCGACGCGATGAATGGCACCGGCTACGCCGGTGTTCGCGGCATGCCCGCTCCCACAGGGACCGTGCAGCGAAGGGCAGTGATCAGCCCTTGCCAGTGATCCGGCGATACTTGGCCATCAGCTGTTCTTCGGTTTCCGGGTGCGCTTCATCCAGCGGGATGCAGTCGACCGGGCAGACCTGCTGGCACTGTGGCTCGTCGTAATGACCTACGCACTGGGTGCACAGGTTAGGGTCGATCACGTAGATCTCTTCGCCTTGGGAGATAGCCTCGTTCGGGCACTCGGGTTCGCAGACGTCGCAATTGATGCAATCGTCGGTGATGATCAGGGACATGGGGACTCCGGCCGGGGCTCACAGCCCGGGCATGTTCAACGCAATGGGCACAATTGTGCCGCATTCGCGCCCGCAGTGCACGCGGGCGCGACAATCAGGCGTCAGGCTTACTTCTTGAAGCGTTCAGTCAGTGCGTCGGCCACCACCGGGTGGACGAACTTGCTGATATCACCGCCCAGCGCAGCAATCTCCCGGACCAGGGTCGAGGAAATGAACGAATAGCGCTCCGACGGCGTCAGGAACAGGCTCTCGACATCGGGTGCCAGTTGCCGGTTCATGTTCGCCAGCTGGAACTCGTACTCGAAGTCGGACACCGCACGCAGGCCACGCAGGAAGACGTTGGCGCCCTGTTCCTTGGCGAAATGCGCCAACAGGGAAGAGAAGCCGATGACTTCGACATTGGGCAGGTGCTTGGTGACCTCACGGGCGAGCTCAACCCGTTGCTCCAGGGGGAACAAGGGGTTTTTCTTGGGGCTGGCCGCCACCGCGATGATCACGTGGTCGAATAGCCGCGAAGCGCGCTCGACCAGATCGCCATGGCCTTTGGTAATGGGGTCGAAAGTACCCGGGTACAACACTCGGTTCATCGCGTCATCCTGGCTGGAGTGCGTTGGGGAGTCGGATGGTAGCGCAGCGACGGCGCCCCGGCCAAGTCATGCGGCCGACTGATGGCACTATAGACAGGGGCCATGTTCGTTGTCATGCGCTGTGTGCCAGGCGGCTGACCAGTGCTTCGCTGAGCCTGGCGCTGATGGCATACACCGATAATTGCGGGTTGGCGCCGATGCTGGTGGGGAACAGCGAGCCGTCGTGAATCGACAGGTTTTCCAGCTGGTGATGGCGTCCCAGGCTGTCGCACACCGCCTGACGCGGATCTTCGCCGAGGGCGCAGCCGCCCATCACATGGGCACTGCCCAAGCGCGTGCGGAAGGGCTCCAGGCGCAGTTTGTCGATCATGGTCAGGGCCTGTTCCAGGCGAGAGGCGGCGCTGGCGTCGCTGTGCACTGGGGTTACCTGGGTGGCGCCAGCGGCGAACTGTATGTGCGCCATGCTGCGGTAGGCGCGCCGCAGGCCATCCCGCAGGTAGTCGGTGACCGGGTAATCGAGCACGGGTGAACCATCGCCGCGCAGTTCCACGGCCCCGCCCTGGCTTTCGGGGTGAAAACCATCGCGTAGCAGCGCCAGCATCACATGGGTATGTGGCAGCTCGGCCATGCGCTGGGCACTCTCGTGGCCGTACCCGCCCAGCAGGGTGCTGGCCAGGGCCGGATGCAGCGGCGGTACTTCCAGCTTGTAGCCAACCGGGCCGTCTACGCCGCCTTGCCACTGAAAGTGATCGCTGTAGATCGATTGCGGGGCGCCATGGTAGGGGTCGATACGCTCGCTGAAGCGTGCCGCACTGAAGTTGACCAGGTGCAGGAAGGTTCGCTTGCCCAGGCGACCATGCGGGTCGGGCGCGGCAGAGCGCAGCAGCAGGGCCGGGCTGTTGATACCGCCACCGGCCAGGAGGTAATGACGTGCCCGCACGCCGACCTGCCGGCCAGTAGGGTGTATGCCCTGGGCGTCCAGGGCCTGGCATGTCAGGCTCTGAATGCGTTCGCCGTTGTGGGTGAAGCGCTCGGCCCGCGCCAGGTACAGCAGTTCGCCGCCTTGCTCGAGGGTGGCAGGTATACGGGTCACCAGCATCGATTGTTTGGCATTCACCGGGCAGCCCATGCCGCAGTAGCCCAGGTTCCAGCAGCCGCGCACATTGCGCGGGATCACCCCCCAGCGGTAACCCAGCTGTTCGCAACCCCGGCGCAGCACCTCGTTGTTGGCATTCGGCGGCAAGGCCCAAGGGCTGATGCCCAGTTCCTGCTCCATGCGATCGAACCAGGGGCGCAGTGCATCCTCGCCCAAACCGTTCACACCATGGACCGAGGCCCAGTGCGCCAGGGTTTGCGGCGGGGTACGAAAGCTCGAGGTCCAGTTCACCAGCGTGGTGCCACCCACGGCGCGGCCCTGCAGGATGGTAATGGCGCCATCCTTGCTCATGCGCCCCAGGCCTTCCTGGTACAGGCTTGCGTAGGCTTCACTCTCCAGCAGGTGGAAATCGCCACTGGTTTTCAGGGGGCCTTCTTCGATCAGCAATACCTTGAAACCGGCAGCGCTGAGCATCTGTGCGCTGGTGGCGCCGCCGGCACCGCTGCCGATCACGGCAATGTCGGCCTCCAGAAACAGGTCGTGCTCCAGGCGCGAGGCGTCGTGGGTGATCCAGCCGCGTTCGAGGCCTTGGCGAAACGGGTCGGGGACAGGCATTGGCGATGCTCTTGTTGTTTTCAGATTTTCGGTGGGCCCGGGTAACCGCAGTCTGCCCAGGATTCAGGGCGTTCGTACCAGGCCATTTGCAGCAGTTGCAGCAACGAGGCGTGCCCCATGCGTAGCAGGTTCAGCGAGCTGTCCTGCCAACGCTGCAGGAACGCCGTGACCTGTGTGGCGCCAGCTTGGCCCCAGCTGCCCCAGACGCCGGTCAGCGGGCCGCGAGTCAGCGGCAGGCTGAGCACGTCGAATAATTGCCGGGTGAGCTTGAGCATTTCCGGCGACAACGCCGCCAGCTTGTTGTCGAGGCTGCGCAACACCGGCGCCTCGGTGGCCTGTGTACCGGCCAGGACCACCGGGATCAGCGCACGCAGCAGTGGCAGGTCGTCGTCACGGAGTACCTGAAAGCCGGTCGCGGCTGTTTGCACGCTGCACCCCACCAGGCTGGCACCCGCCAGAAAAGCACTGGCGCCGAGGCTGAAACGCAGCAGGTCGCGGCGGTGCATGGCGCGCCCCTCAGCGGATGAACAGTTTGTAGACCAGGCGCTGCAAGGCTTTGCCATAAGGCGGGTAGATCAGCCGTGCGGCGTTGAAGCGTTGTTTGGCAAGTACCGCCTTGGCCTTGCTGAAGGTGAGGAAGCCGTCATGACCATGGTAGTGGCCCATGCCTGAAGGGCCGATGCCGCCGAAGGGCAGATCGTCCTGGGCAACATGCAGCAAGGTGTCGTTCAGGCACACACCGCCGGAGTGGGTGTGACGCAGCACATGCTCCTGGGTGCGGCGGTCATAGCCAAAGAAGTACAGCGCCAGTGGGCGTGGGCGCTGGTTGATGTAGGCCAAGGCCTGGTCGAGGCCGTCATAAGGCACTAACGGCAATAGCGGGCCGAAGATTTCGTCTTGCATCACCTGCATGCTGTCGTTCACGTCCAGCAGCAAGTGTGGTGGCAGGCGCCGGCCCTGAGGGGCTTCGCCTGGGTACAAGTCGAGTACTTGCGCGCCTTTGGCGCGGGCATCGTCCAGCAGGTGCTGCAAGCGCTGCAACTGGCGCGGGTTGATGATGGCGGTGTAGTCGGGGTTGTCGGCAATACGCGGGTACAGGCGGTGCACGGCGCGCTGGTAGGCGTCGCTGAAGGCGGGCAGCCGTTCGCGCGGCACCAGTACGTAGTCGGGGGCGACACAGGTTTGGCCGGCGTTGAGGGTCTTGCCGAAGGCGATGCGCTCGGCGGCGCTGTCCAGCGGCACATCCTCAGAAACAATAGCGGGGGATTTGCCACCCAGCTCCAGGGTGACCGGGGTCAGGTTGTGTGCGGCAGCCTGCATCACCTGGCGGCCCACGCTGGTGGCACCGGTGAACAGCAGGTGATCGAACGGCAGGCGGGCGAAGGCCTGGCCCACCTCGACCTCACCGAGCACAACGCTGACCAGGTCTGTGGGGAACACACGCTCGAGCAGTTGCTGTAGGGCCAGGCCAGTCGCGGGCGTGGCCTCGCTAAGCTTGAGCATGACCCGGTTGCCGGCGGCCAGGGCGCAGGTCAACGGGCCGATGGCGAGGAACAGCGGGTAGTTCCACGGCACCATGATGCCGACCACGCCCAAGGGTTGATAGCGCACCTGTGCACTGGCCGGCTGGAACGCCAGGCCGACGCGGCGTCGGCGGGTGCGCATCCAGCTTTGCAAGTGCTTTTCGGCGTGGCGCAGGCCCTGTACCGACGGTAGCAGTTCGGCCAGCAAGGTCTCATCGGCGCTGCGCCCGGCAAAATCCTGGCTGATGGCTTCGATCAGTTCTGCCTGGCTGCTCAGCAAGGCTTCACGCAGGCTTTTCAGCCACTGGCGTCGCTGCGCCGCTGGTGGCAGCGGGTTACCGGCAAAGGCCTGGCGCTGGGCCGCGAACGTCGTTGCGAGGTCGAGGTCGAATTGCAGAGGGGGCAAGGCACTGGGCGAGTTCATGGTGGTGTCGAGTCCGGGCCGGGGTTGCCTAGAGCCTATACTCTAATTTGTACCATGGTGCGAATTTTTCCATGCCGCTCAACGGTGCATTCCATCTGTAATACGCCGTAAGATAAACCTTTGATGAAAGCCCGCAGACTGGGAGCTGAGCATGGCCCCGCGCATGAAGACCCGAGAGCGCATCGTGCAGAACAGCCTGGAGCTGTTCAACCAGCAGGGCGAACGCAGCGTCAGTACCAACCACATTGCCGCGCACATGGAAATCTCGCCCGGCAACCTGTATTACCACTTCCCCAACAAGCAGGCGATCATTGCCCTGTTGTTCAGCCAGTACGAAGCGCTGGTGGACAGCTTTCTGCGCCCGCCGCAGGGCCGCGCGGCAACCGTGGAAGACAAGCGCTTCTACCTCAAGGCCTTGCTGGCGGCGATGTGGAACTACCGCTTCCTGCACCGTGACCTGGAGCATCTGCTGGACAGCGACGCCGAACTGGCCGCCCGTTACCGGCGTTTTTCCGAACGCTGCCTGCGCCAGGGCCAGGCGATCTACCGCGGCTTCGTCGAGGCAGGGATCCTGGCCATGGTGCCGGCGCAGATCGAATCGCTGACCATCAATGCCTGGATCGTGCTGACATCATGGGTACGTTTTCTCAGCACCACGCGTGAACATTCCGCGCACTTGGGTGAAGAAGCCTTCAAGCGCGGCGTCTATCAGGTGTTGGTGCTGGAGCTCGGTTTCGTCACCGACAATGCCCGTCCTGCCGTGGACGCGCTGTGTCAGGAATTCCATGTACCGTTCAACCAGGCTCTGGAGCACTAGCACAGGGCCCTAGTGCCATCGATCAGGAGATTGTCATGCCCCTTGCGCAATTGATCACCCCGCAGCAGTTGGCCGAGCGTCTGGGCTCGCCCAAGTTGGTGATCCTCGACTGCCGCTTTGCCCTCGAGGATGTGGACTATGGCCAGCGCAGCTATGCCCAGGGGCATATTGAGGGGGCGCATTTTGCCGACCTGGACCGGGATCTCAGCGGGCCGGTGAGCAAGGGGCGCACCGGGCGCCACCCGCTGCCCGATGCCCAGCGGCTGGTCGAGCGCCTGCGAGAGTGGGGCCTGAACAACGACAGCGAGGTGGTGCTGTACGACGACGGCCCCGGCGCCTTTGCCGCTCGCGCCTGGTGGCTGCTGGTCTGGCTGGGCAAGCGCAGCGGTGTGGCGATTCTGGACGGTGGCCTGAAGGCCTGGCACGCGGCGCACCTGCCGTTGAGCCTGGACCCGCCGCCCAAACGTGAGGGCACTTTCAGTGGTGAACCTGACGCGAAGCTGCTGATCGATGCCGACCATCTGGGCAAGCGCCTTGGTAGTGCAGACCTGACCTTGATCGATGCGCGTGCCTTGCCGCGTTTTCGCGGTGAAGTGGAGCCGATCGACCCGGTGGCAGGGCATATTCCCGGGGCCCAGTGCGCGGCGTTTACCGACAACCTGGGGGCTGACGGGCGTTTTTTGCCGGCGGATCAGCTAAAGCAGCGTTTTGCCGAAAAGCTGGGTGGACGGGCGCCGGAGCAGTTGGTGTCTTATTGCGGGTCTGGGGTAACCGCTTGCCATAACCTGTTTGCAATGGCCCTGGCGGGGTACCCGCTGGGCAAGCTGTATGCGGGGTCGTGGAGCGAGTGGATCAACAACCCGCAGCATGCTGTGGCCACCGGCGAGTAAGCAGATCGGGTTAAATCTCTGTGGGAGCGCGCAGCCTTTACGCATTCGAGCGCTAGCTGCCGTCCACCAGCCACTGCGGAATCCGTCGTTCCAGGTAGTACCCCGGATTTCGCAGGCTGCCATCGACAAAGCCCACATGCCCACCGCGGTCATGCAGTTCGAAGCGGGTTTGTGGTGACAGTTCACGGGCCGTCGGCAGGCTGTGGCTGGACACGAAGGGGTCATCGCTGGAATGGATGATCAGCGTTGGCGTGCGGTTCTGGCCAAGGAAGAAGTGGCTGGATGAGCGACGATAGTAGTCGTGCGCATCGCGAAAGCCATTGAGCGGTGCAGTGACTTTACCGTCGAAGTCCCAGAATGTGCGCAAGTTGGTGAGTTGGCCCAGGCGCTCCAGTGTCGCCAGCTGTTCATGCTGGCCCTGGTCGTGGAAGTGCCGCTGCTTGAGCTGAACATACGCCAGCATCTCGCGCATGAAATGCGCCTGATACACCTTGGAGAACCCTTGGCCGATACGGTCGGCACAGTGGTCCAGGCGAAAGGGCACCGAAACTGCAGCCGCTGCCTCCAGTTGGCTGGCGACGCCGCTCTCACCCAAGTATTTCAACAATACATTGCCACCCAGCGAATAACCCACTGCATACAGCGGCGCCAGCGGGCGCTGGGCGCGAAGATGGCTGACAATTTCCGCCAGGTCTTCGCTGGCGCCGGAATGGTAGCTGCGCGGCAACAGGTTGGGCTCGCCTGAACAACCCCGCCAGTTCACTGCCACGCTGGCCCAGCCGCGACCTTGCAGCGCTTGCTGCAAGCCTTTCACGTAGGGCGAGTGAGACGAGCCGGTCAGCCCATGCAGCACCAGTACCAGTGGCGCATGGGGTTGGTGCGGGCCATGCCAGTCCAGGTCGATGAAGTCGCCGTCAGCCAGCCACAGTCGTTCGCGGTCACGCTGCAGCTCAGGCAGCTTGCGCCAGAGTGGCCCCCACAAGGTCTGCAGGTGGGGATTGGACAGGCCGATGGCCGGACGGAATGTGGCGTTGGGGCTGGGCATGCTGGGTGGCTCATGATGTGCCTTGCTAGCTTGCCACGAAACAGCGCCACAGTACCTGCGCCATTGGTGGGAGTGAAGGTGCAGCTCCAAGCATGGCACAGGTGGGGTGTGGCAACCCATTACACCCCACCCGGCGGGTAATCAGCCCCGCTGCCAGAGTGCGTAGTGCACCTGGCCGGTCTTCTTCTCGCGGTGCAGGCGCCAGTTGCCTGGCAGTTGTAAGGTCGAGGGTGCCGCTTCGCTTTCGGTGTAGACCCAAGCCTGCTCGCTCAGCCACTGATGCTGCTCCAGCATGTTGCAGGTGTTGGCCAGCAGGTCCTGGTGGAACGGCGGGTCGAGGAACACGACATCGAACTGCTGCTTGGCCGGGCCTTGCAGGTAGCGCAGGGCGTCGGTTTGCAGAATTTGCCCGCGGGGACAGCGCAGGATTTCGAGGTTGTTCTTCAGGTTGGCGATGGCCGCAGGGTTGCTGTCCAGCGCCACGGCATCCTCGGCCCCACGGGACAGGGCTTCGAGCACCAAGGCACCGCTGCCGGTGAAGGCGTCCAGCACGCGGGCGCCCTCGATGTAGGGTGCCAGCCAGTTGAATACGGTTTCCCGTACGCGGTCAGGCGTTGGCCGCAGGCCTTCGCCTTCCGGCACCGCCAGGCGGCGGCTGCGCCACTCGCCGGCGATGATGCGCAGGTGGCCCTGGCCCTTGCTTTGGCCCGCTTGCGGGCGGGCGGGAGGGGTGGATCTTGGCATTAGTGCTCCGGTACCCCGAGCGGTTGCTCGGAGGGCTTGTCAGTGGGTGCTGGCAGCGGTTTTTGTGGCACTTTCGGGCCAACGGTGACGATCACCAGTTTATCGGCTGACAGGTGTTTGTTCATGGCTGCCTTGACCTGTTCGACGGTAAGGGCCTGGGACTGTTGCATGAAGTCCTCTAGCCAGGTCAGTGGCAAGTTGTAGAAGCCGATCGCGCCCAATTGGCCGACGATGCTGGCATTGCTGGCATTGGACAGCGGGAAGCTGCCGGCCAGCTCGCGCTTGGCATCGTCCAGTTCCTGTTGGGTAGGGCCCGTCTTCAGGTAGTCGGCGAGAATGCCTTGCACCAGCTTGAGCGTACCTTCGCTGAGCTCGGCACGGGTTTGCAGGTTGATCATGAACGGGCCGCGTACCTGCATCGGGCTGAATACCGAGTAAACGCCGTAGGTCAGGCCACGCTTCTCTCGCACCTCGCTCATCAGCCGGGTACCGAAGGCGCCACCACCAAGGATCTGGTTGCCCAGCGACAGGGCTGGCCAGTCCGGGTCCTGGCGGTCGATCCCCAGTTCGGCCAGCATCAGGTGGGTCTGCTTGGACGGGAAGTCGATGTGGGTCAGGCCGGCCTTGGCGTCTGTGGGTTGGGCCGGTGCGGCCAGCGCAGGGCCCTTGGGCAGGCCAGCCGACACCTGGGCGGCGATGGCTTCGGCCTCTGCACGGCTGAGGTCGCCGACCAGGGCGATTACCGCATTGCCGCCGGTATAGGCCTTGGCGTGGAACGCGCGCAGCTGGGCAAGGCTTATGCCCGTGATGCTCTCTGCGGTGCCGTCGCTTGGGTGGGCGTAGGGGTGGTCGCCATAGAGCTTGCCGAAAAGGGCCTTGCCGGCGATCTTGCCGGGGTTTTGCTTCTCATATTCGAAGCCAGCCAGCATCTGGTTCTTGATGCGCTTGAGGGCATCCTCGGGGAATGTTGGCTTGCCCGCCACCTCTGTAAACAGTTTGAGGGCCGGTTCGCGCTTGTCCTTGGTACTGAGGCTGCGCAGCGATGCGACGGCCATGTCGCGGTAGGAACCGTTGCCAAAGTCTGCGCCCAGGCCTTCGAAGCCCTCGGCGATGGCGGTGACGTCCTTGCCGGCCACGCCCTCGTTGAGCATGGCGTTGGTCAGAGCGGCCAGGCCTGGCGTGCCGCCGTCCTGGCTGCTGCCGGCAGCGAAGGTGACGCGCAGGTCGAACATGGGCAGTTCGCGGGCCTCGACGAACAGCACCCGGGCACCTTCGGCGGTGTTCCAGTGCTGGATGTTCAGCTGACGCCGACTGGGTGCCTTGCCATTCAGTTCGGCCAGCGACTGCAAGGTGTTGGCCGGGCGGGCTGCGCTGCTGTCGGCCTTGGCAGCGTTATCGGCCATGGCCGGAGCGGCCAGCACTGCCGCCAGCGCCATGGCACGAATGCCCGTGGCCAGCAGGGTTGGGCGTGGTGCGCGGCGATCACTCATGGGCGGACTCCTCGGGCAGTACATGGGCAACGCTCAGGCGTTCGCGGGTGAAGTAGGTGCGCGCGGCGTTCTGGATGTCCTGCGGGGTGACGCGCTTGAGCTCGTCCAGTTCGCTGTCGATCAGCTTCCAGGACAGGCCGACGGTTTCCAGCTGGCCGATGGTGGTGGCCTGGCTGCTGATGGAGTCGCGGTCGTAGACCAGGCCGGCGATGACCTGGGCGCGTACGCGTTCCAGCTCTTCGGCGCTGGGCGGCGTGCTCTTGAGTTCTTCAAGCAGCTGCCAGATGCCTTTCTCGACGTCGGCGAGGGTTTTCTGCTTCTGCACATTCGGCGTCGCCGAGATCAGGAACAGGCTGTCGCCGCGGGTGAAGGCGTTGTAGCTGGACGACGCGCCGGCCACCAGTTCCTGGCCACGCTCCAGGCGGGCCGGCATGCGGGCGCTGTAGCCGCCGTCGAGCAGTGCCGAGATCAGACGCAGGGCATGTACCGTCCGAGGGTCCTTGGCGGTGGGCAGACCGGGCACGTTGAAGCCGTAGATCAGGCTTGGCAGCTGGGTTCGCACGTGCAGGGTCAACTGGCGCCAACCAGGTTCGGCCAGCTCCAGAGGCAGCTTGGCTGGCGGTACGGCGCGTTTGGGAATATTGCCGAAATACTTCTGCGCCAGGCCCTTGACCTCGTCGGCGGTGACATCACCGACCACCACCAGGGTGGCGTTGTTGGGGGCGTACCAGGACTCGTACCAGTGGCGCAGTTCCTCAACTTTCATGCGCTCCAGGTCGGCCATCCAGCCAATGGTCGGCGTGTGGTAGCCGCTGGCCGGGTAGGCCATGGCGCGGAACAGCTCGAATGCCTTGGCATTGGGCTGGTCGTCGGTGCGCAGGCGGCGTTCTTCCTTGATGACCTCGATTTCGCGGCTGAACTCGTCGGCAGGCAGGCGCAGGCTGGCAAGGCGGTCCGCCTCCAGTTCCAGGGCTACTGGCAGGCGGTCGCGGGCCAGCACTTGGTAATAGGCGGTGTAGTCGTCGCTGGTGAAGGCGTTTTCATCGGCGCCGAGGTCACGCAGAATGCGCGAGGCCTCGCCGGGGCCGACCTTGGCGCTGCCCTTGAACATCATGTGTTCCAGCGCATGGGACAAGCCGGTCTGGCCCGGGGTCTCGTAGCTGGAGCCGACCTTGTACCAAATCTGCGAGACCACCACCGGGGCGCGATGGTCTTCGCGGACCACGACCTTCAGGCCATTGTCGAGGATGAATTCGTGGGTGGGTTGCACATCGGCGGCAAAGGCCGCGAGCGGCAGGCAGAGCGTGCCGAGCAACAGGCCAGCGGCGCGGCGGGCTAGAGCGTTCATACGGTGTTTAACCTGTTCGGCGGCCCGCTGGGTTTAGCGTCGGCGGGCCAGGAGGTGCTAGGATACTGATCCGGTTGCCTGGCGACCATGCCTGTCGCCGTTCTGGCCCACAGGACACTAAGTCAAAACGTTGCGCATGAACCAGCCGGCTTCAAGATAGTCTGTTCTGCGTAGAGAGAATTCCCGATTGGCCATAGCTGGCCTATCGCTACCCTGAGATAGCCGTCTTCCATGTTTGGTTCCAACGACGACAAAAAAGCGCCGGCCGAGGCTGGTGAGAAGAAAGGCCTGTTCAGCTGGTTTCGCAAGAAGCCGCAGCCACCTGCGGGAGCGGGCGTGCCCGCGCATGAGCCCCCCGTTGTCGAGCAGTCTGCAGCCGCTCCGGTCGAGGGATCTGCCGCCGAAGCGCCACAGGCCCCCGAACCCGTTCAGGCCCCTGCTGCCCCACAGCTGGCTGAGCCGCAGCCGGTCGCCGCACCGGCCCGGCCCCCGGTAGTCGAGGCCCCCGTCCCTGAACCGGTTGCGTCGCAGCCGTTGCAGGCGCCTGAGCCAGAGCCGGTCGCATCCCAGCCGCTGGTGGCACCTGCACCGCAGCCGGTTGCGTCCATGCCCTTGCAGGCGGCCCCTGTTGAGTCTGCCCCTGTCGAGGCCGCAGCGCCGGTCAGCAACCTGGTGCTACCGGTTGCCGAAGAGCCCGTGGCCCTGGTGCCGGACCTGGAGCCGAAGGCACCGCCCGCAATCCCGGAACGCGCGGCACCCGCCCCTGTTGCTGCACCCGTCGAACAGGCCAAGCCCGGCTTCTTCGCGCGCCTTAAGCAAGGCCTGTCCAAGACCAGTGCCAGCATCGGCGAGGGCATGGCCAGCCTGTTCCTCGGCAAGAAGGTCATCGACGACGACCTGCTCGACGAAATCGAGACGCGCCTGCTGACTGCCGACGTGGGTGTGGAGGCTACCTCGGCCATTGTCCAGAACCTGACCCAGAAGGTCGCGCGCAAGCAGTTGGCCGATGCCGATGCCCTGTACAAATCGTTGCAGGAAGAACTGGCTGCGCTGCTGCGCCCGGTCGAGCAGCCACTGAACGTACAGGCCCAGAACAAACCCTATGTGATCCTTGTGGTTGGCGTGAACGGCGCCGGCAAGACCACCACCATTGGCAAGCTGGCGAAAAAGCTGCAACTGGAAGGCAAGAAGGTCATGCTGGCTGCCGGTGATACCTTCCGCGCCGCCGCGGTCGAGCAGTTGCAGGTGTGGGGCGAGCGTAACCAGATTCCGGTGATCGCCCAGCACACGGGTGCCGACTCTGCTTCGGTCATCTTCGATGCCGTGCAGGCCGCCAAGGCCCGTGGCGTCGACGTGCTGATCGCCGACACTGCAGGCCGCCTGCACACCAAAGACAACCTGATGGAAGAGCTGAAGAAGGTCCGCCGGGTCATCGGCAAGCTCGACGTTGAGGCGCCGCACGAGGTGCTGCTGGTGCTTGACGCCGGCACCGGCCAGAACGCCATCAGTCAGGCCAAGTACTTCAACCAGAGCGTCGAGCTGACCGGCCTGGCCCTGACCAAGCTGGACGGCACGGCCAAGGGCGGGGTGATCTTCGCCCTGGCCAAGCAGTTCAACATCCCGATCCGTTTCATCGGCGTCGGTGAAGGCATCGACGACCTGCGTACCTTCGAAGCCGAGCCGTTCGTCAAGGCTCTGTTCGCCGAGCGAGATTGACCATGATCCGATTCGAGCAGGTTGCCAAGCGCTATCCCAACGGTCATGTGGGGTTGCATGAGCTGAGTTTCCGGGCGCGCCGGGGCGAATTCCTGTTCGTCACCGGCCACTCGGGCGCAGGCAAGAGCACCCTGCTGCGCCTGTTGCTGGCCATGGAGCGCCCGACCAGCGGCAAGCTGATGCTGGCAGGGCAGGACCTGGGCCAGATCAGCAATGCGCAAATTCCGTTCCTGCGCCGGCAAATCGGCGTGGTGTTCCAGAACCACCAGTTGTTGTTCGACCGCACCGTGTTCAACAACATTGCCTTGCCGTTGCAGATTCTCGGCCTGTCCAAGGTCGAGATCGCCAAGCGCGTGGACTCGGCGCTGGAGCGCGTGTCGCTGTCCGACAAGGGCGAGCTGTTCCCGGCCGACCTTTCCACCGGGCAGCAGCAGCGGGTGGGTATCGCCCGCGCCATCGTTCACCAGCCGGCTCTGCTGCTGGCCGACGAACCCACCGGTAACCTCGACCCGCGCCTGGCTGCAGAGATCATGGGCGTGTTCGAGGACATCAACCGCCTGGGCACGACGGTATTGATCGCCAGCCACGACCTGGCACTGATCGCGCGCATGCGCCACCGCATGCTGACCTTGCAACGCGGCCGCTTGATCGGCGATGGGGAGGCCGGGCAATGAACACTACACGCACGCCGAAGGTTTCCGAGCGGGTCGCACCGAAACCGGCCGATCCGCAACCTGCGAAGAAAAAGCGCGGTGAAGACGATGATGGCCCGGACTTCCGCACCCTGCTGCATGCCTGGCTGGAAAGCCACCGTGCCAGCTTGGCCGACAGCCTGCGCCGCCTGGGCAAGCAGCCGATCGGCAGCTTCTTCACTTGCCTGGTCATGGCCGTGGCGCTGAGCATGCCGATGGGCCTGTCCTTGTTGCTGAAGAACGTCGAGCAGCTGGGCGGTTCGTGGCAGCGCGCTGCGCAGATTTCGCTGTACCTCAAGCTTGATGCCGGCAGCCGCGATGGCGAAGCGCTGCGCGACGAGATCAAGGGCATGCCTGGCGTGGCGGACGCCCAGTATGTCAGCCGCGAGCAGGCCCTGGAGGAGTTCCAGCAGCAGTCCGGCCTGGGCGAGGCCTTGCGCGAACTGCCAGACAACCCACTGCCGGGTGTGGTGGTGGTAACCCCGACCGAGGTCGACAAGCCGGCCCTGGACGCCTTGCGTCAGCGCCTGGCGGAGCTGCCGCGGGTGGACGTGGCGCAACTGGACCTGGTCTGGGTCGAGCGCCTGGCAGCCATCCTCAAGCTGGGTGATCGCTTCGTCTTCGGCCTGGCCGTGATGCTGATTTCTGCCCTGCTGTTAGTAATCGGTAACACAATTCGTCTACACATTGAAAACCGTCGTATCGAGATCGAAGTGATCAAGCTGGTCGGCGGCACTGACGCCTACGTGCGCCGGCCGTTCCTGTACATGGGCGCCCTGTATGGCCTGGGCGCAGGCCTGCTGGCGTGGGGTATCCTGGCGTTTGGCCTGAACTGGCTGAACGAGGCGGTGGTAGGGCTTTCCGGGCTGTATGGCAGTGACTTCGCCCTGGGCGGCGTTCCGGCTTCCGATGGTCTGTCGCTCTTGATCGGAGCAGTGTTGTTGGGGTATATCGGTGCATGGATTGCAGTCGCCCGCCACTTGAACGAGCTGGCGCCGCGATAGTGTTTACGTGCCAGCATTGACATTTTCTTCACTGCGGAACTTGTACCGTCGTTCCAGGTCAATGTTGGCAGCGCCCACAAGGTGCGAGTTTTGTAAGTCGGAGGTTCTTGAATGACCACATCGTTGCAACCTGCCTATGCCCTGGTACCCGGTGCAAACCTGGAAGCCTATGTGCACACGGTCAACAGCATCCCGCTGCTGACGGTCGAGCAGGAGCGTGATCTGGGCGAGCGTCTCTATTATGAGCAGGATGTCGAGGCCGCTCGTCAGATGGTGATGGCCCACCTGCGTTTCGTCGTACATATCGCCCGTAGTTATGCCGGCTACGGGTTGGCCCAGGCTGACCTGATCCAGGAAGGCAATGTCGGCCTGATGAAAGCCGTCAAGCGCTTCAACCCTGAAATGGGTGTGCGCCTGGTGTCGTTCGCTGTGCACTGGATCAAGGCAGAGATCCACGAGTTCATTCTGCGCAACTGGCGCATCGTCAAAGTGGCTACCACCAAGGCTCAGCGCAAGCTGTTCTTCAACCTGCGTAGCCAGAAGAAGCGCCTGGCGTGGCTGAACAACGACGAAGTGCATCGCGTGGCGGAAAGCCTTGGCGTCGAGCCGCGCGAAGTGCGCGAGATGGAAAGCCGCCTCAGCGGCCAGGACATGGCCTTCGATCCGGCAGCGGAAGCTGACGACGACAGCGCCTTCCAGTCGCCTGCGCATTACCTGGAAGACCACCGTTACGATCCGGCGGTGCAGTTGGAGGATGCCGACTGGAGTGACAATTCCACCAGCAACCTGCACGAAGCGCTGCAAGGTCTGGACGAGCGTAGCCGCGACATTCTCTATCAGCGTTGGCTGGCGGAAGAGAAGGCCACGCTGCATGAACTGGCAGACAAGTACAGCGTATCGGCTGAGCGTATTCGCCAGCTGGAGAAGAATGCGATGAACAAGGTCAAGGCACTGATCGCTGCCTGATCGAGTCTGGGTTGTAAAGAAAAGCCGCTGGCCCTATGGGGTGAGCGGCTTTTTTGTTTGTGCTGGCTTTGCCGGCCTCTTCGCGGGTAAACCCGCTCCTACAGGGGATGCGGTTGCCTGTACGCGCGGGTTTGCCCGCGAGGAGGCCGGGGATGCGGTTGCCCGTAGGCGCGGGTTTGCCCGTGAGGAGTCTGGGGATGCGGTTGCCCGTAGGCGCGGGTTTGCCCGCGAGGAGGCCGGGCACGCGGTTGCCCGTAGGAGCGGGTTTACCCGCGAAAGGGCCGGGCCTGCATTCAAAGCTTTCTGGATGAGTCCAGCTGCATCAGGTAGCTGGGCCCGCCCAGCTGGCTCATCTGCCGGCGAATCCAGCCGGCCCGGCTGGCCACGTAGGCACTCGGCCGGCTGGCACTCCATTTGATGGGGCTAGGCAGCACCGCAGCCAGCTGCGCCGCCTGCTGGCGGCTGAGCCGGCTGGCGTCGACACCAAAGTGATAACGCGCCGCCGCCTGGGCACCAAACACGCCCTTGCCCCACTCGGCGCTGTTCAAATAGACCTCGAGAATCCGCTCCTTCGACCAGAACAGCTCAATCAGTGCGGTGAACCAGGCCTCCAGCCCCTTGCGAAACCAGCTGCGGCCTGACCACAGAAACAGGTTTTTGGCCACTTGTTGGGTCAGGGTGCTGGCGCCGCGAATGTTGCCACCGCGCTCGTTGTGGGCCAACGCCGCCTGAATGGCCGGGAGGTCGAAGCCCCAGTGGTTGGCGAACTTCTGGTCCTCGCCAGCAATGACTGCAACCTTGAGCTCATCGGAGATGTTCTCCCATGGCTCCCAGTCGCGCTGCAGGTCGATCGGTTCACCATTCACCCAAGACTGTACCTTGCGCTCGACCATCAGCGCCGTGCCGGGCGGTGGTACCCAGCGGAACACCAGCACCAGCACGATGCTGCCGGCAACGAACCAGAGCAGGGCGCGGGAGAGGCGACGGATAAGCGTTGACAGCATGTCGATGGCTTGGCCCTAAGGGTGGAAGGGGCCATTATACAGACCCGATACAAGGAGTCGTCCCATGCTTCGCAGCTTCCTGATGCTTGCCGCCTTTTTTGGCTTTACCGGTGTCGCCCTGGGCGCCTTCGCCGCTCATGGCCTGAAAAACCGGCTGACGGCTGACTACCTGGCAATCTTCCATACCGGCGTGACTTACCAACTGGTCCATGCCTTGGCGATCTTCGGCGTTGCGGTGCTCTCGGCGCACCTGCCCGGGCGCCTGGTCGGGTGGGCTGGCGGCCTGTTTGCGTTGGGCATCGTGCTGTTCTCCGGCAGCCTGTACCTGCTGACCCTCAGTGGCCTTGGCAAGCTTGGCATCATCACCCCGATGGGTGGCTTGTGCTTCCTTGTCGGCTGGCTGTGCCTGGGCCTGGCAGCCTGGCGGCTGGGCTGACCGAGTGGTCCACAATCACGACTAATGGCGCGCACCGCCCTTGGGTTGCAGGGCGGTTCGGCGCTAGAATGCTGGCCCCAAAGAACAATGGTGGCCGTGCGCATGCGCATTAAATTGAACGGTGAACCTTACGAACTGCCTGCCGGCGAAAGCGTTGCAGCCCTGCTGGCGCGCCTGGAACTGACCGGGCGCCGTGTTGCAGTGGAACTGAACCTGGATATCGTGCCGCGTAGCCAGCACGACAGCACGCTGCTGAATGACGGCGACCAGGTCGAAGTGGTCCACGCCATCGGTGGCGGCTGACAGCAGCCCGGCGGTTCACAAGCAAGCCCTGCAACCTTTTCCCGAGGAACAACGATGAGCAACGTTCGTAGCGACAAGCCCTTCACCCTGGCCGGGCGTACTTTCCAGTCGCGCCTGCTGGTCGGTACCGGCAAGTACCGTGACATGGAAGAAACCCGCCTGGCCACCGAGGCCTCGGGTGCCGAAATCGTCACTGTCGCTGTGCGCCGCACCAACCTTGGCCAGAACGCGGGCGAGCCGAACCTGCTCGATGTACTGTCGCCCGACAAGTACACCATCCTGCCGAACACTGCAGGCTGCTTTGACGCGGTGGAAGCGGTACGCACTTGCCGTCTGGCCCGCGAACTGCTCGATGGGCGCAAATCGCACGAGTCCCGGACGCTGGTGAAGCTGGAAGTGCTGGCCGACCAGAAAACCCTGTTCCCCAACGTGATCGAAACCCTCAAGGCCGCCGAAGTGCTGGTCAAGGAAGGTTTCGATGTCATGGTCTACACCAGCGACGACCCGATCATCGCCCGTCAGCTGGCCGAAGTCGGCTGTATTGCGGTCATGCCGTTGGCTGGCCTGATTGGCACCGGCCTGGGTATCTGCAACCCCTACAACCTGCAGATCATCCTGGAAGAATCCAAGGTGCCGGTGCTGGTCGATGCTGGCGTGGGTACCGCATCCGACGCCACCATCGCCATGGAAATGGGCTGTGAGGCAGTGCTGATGAACTCGGCCATCGCCCACGCCCAGCAGCCGGTGCTGATGGCTGAGGCCATGAAACACGCCATTGTCGCAGGTCGCATGGCCTACCTGGCCGGCCGTATGCCGAAGAAACTCTATGCCAGCGCCTCTTCGCCGCTGGATGGTCTGATCAAGTAAGAGCAACTGATGACTGAATCGCACGATACGCCGATCACCCCCGACGGCGAAGCCCGCCCACACCGCCGCATCAAGAGCTTCGTGATGCGTGCCGGGCGCATGACCGAAGGCCAGCAACGCGGCCTGGACCAAGGCGGCCCGCTGTACATCCTGCCACTGGCTGACAGCCCGGTGGACTACGACCAGGTGTTCGGCCGTTCGGCCCCGCGCACCTTGGAGATCGGCTTCGGCATGGGCCATTCCCTGCTGGAAATGGCCGCTGCCGCACCTGAGCAGGATTTCATCGGTGTGGAAGTGCACCGCCCGGGTGTTGGCGCGCTGCTCAATGGCGTGCTGACCCAGGGGCTGAAAAACCTGCGGGTGTATGACTGCGATGCTATCGAAGTGCTGAACCGCTGCGTGGCGGATAACAGCCTTGATCGCCTGATGCTGTTCTTCCCAGACCCATGGCACAAGGCGCGTCACCACAAGCGCCGCATCGTCCAGCTGGAGTTCGCCGAGCTGGTACGTCGCAAGCTCAAGCCTGGTGGTGTGTTCCACATGGCCACCGATTGGGAGCCGTATGCCGAGTACATGCTGGAAGTGATGAGCGCAGCTCCTGGCTATCGCAACCGTGCGGCAGACGGCACCTATGTGCCGCGCCCCGAAGAGCGCCCGATCACCAAGTTCGAACGCCGCGGTGAGCGGCTGGGGCACGGGGTGTGGGACTTGAAGTTCGAGAAGGTCGATTGAGCGGCTGATACGGCTTCTCGATGTGCCGATGCTTGCAGGAATGCAGGCGAAAAAACCGCCTTGAGAAGGGCGGTTTTTTCTTTGTAGGAGCGGGTTCACCCGCGAATACGGTAGTGGCGGCAACGGTGAACGGCGGGTGGAGATTGGCCAGCAGGGCCGGCCCTTTCGCGGGTGAACCCGCTCCTACAAGGGCCCGGGGCCATTGGCTCAGCCTCGGCGATCCGCCACCACGCCAATCAATACCAGCACCACCAGCAACACAGGCGCCAACGCATAGTTGTTGAACTGGCTGAGCCCCTTCACCACCCACGGTGTGGCATAGATCAGCGCAGCACCGCTGCCGATCATGACCATCAGCGCCATGAACGGCACGCGCAGGGCGCCCGCGAGGCCGCCCAGGCGCTGCTCGGCCCAGGCTTTGACATCGGTGCCGAACAGCACCAGCAGGCAGCCTACCAAAGCCAGTGAAATCTCCGACAGGTTGCTGCGGCTCCAGCGGGAAACCGTCGCGAGCAGATCAAGTACCAGATCCATGGGTCATCCTTAGGTCAAGAAATACTGCAGCAGGTCATTGAGGAACAACTGGCCCCTCGGCGTGGCTACCAGTCGATCCGGTTCGACCTGCAAAAGGCCCTTTTGTTCGGCGGCGCGGCGTGCTTCCTGCAGCTGTGACAGTGGCAAGCCGGTGCGTTGGGTGAACAGTTCGGCTTCCACGCCATCGGTCAGGCGCAGGGCGTTCATCAGGAACTCGAACGGCAGTTCATCGACTGGCAGCAGCTTCTCGCCGGCCTTGAACGGCTTGGCCAGGTTCAGGTAATCCTTGGGCAGGCGGGTCTTCCAGGTACGCAGGATGCGCCCGTCGGCAAAGGTGAGCTTGCCGTGAGCGCCAGCGCCAATGCCGATGAAGTCACCGAAGCGCCAGTAGTTGAGGTTGTGGCGGGCGGCGCGGCCTGCCTGGGCGTAGGCCGATACCTCGTACTGGCGGTAGCCGTGCTCGGCCATCAGCGCTTGGCCGGCTTCCTGAATATCCCAGAGGATATCGTCTTCGGGCAGCTCTGGCGGCTGGTTCCAGAACACCGTGTTCGGCTCCACGGTCAGCTGATACCACGACAGGTGTGTCGGCCCCAGATCGATGGCCTGGCGCAGGTCACCCAGCGCGTCGTCCAGCGACTGGTCGGGCAGGCCGTGCATCAGGTCCATGTTGAAATTGTCGAAACCGGCCGCGCGCGCCATGTCGGCGGCCCGCACCGCTTCGTCGCCATTGTGGATGCGCCCCAGTGCCTCCAGCTTGGCTGGCTGGAAGCTCTGCACGCCGATCGAAAGACGGTTGATACCGGTCTGCCGGTAGGCCTTGAACTTGTCCTGCTCGAAGGTGCCCGGGTTGGCTTCGAGGGTGATCTCGATGTCTGGCGCGAACGGAATACGTTGCTCTATGCCACGCAGTAGCCGGCCAAGGGCGTTGGCACTGAACAGGCTTGGCGTACCGCCACCGAAGAAGATCGAGCTGATCGGGCGACCTTGTACGGCAGCCAGTTCCTGGTCGAGGTCGTCGAGCAGGGCTGTGACGTAGGCATCTTCCGGTAGTTCAGGCCCGGCTGCGTGGGAGTTGAAGTCGCAATAAGGGCATTTGCGTACGCACCACGGAATGTGGATGTACAGCGCCAGCGGCGGCAGGCTGCTAAAGCCTGACGCGCCGGGGGGCGACAGCATTTCGATCATGCCAGGCCCAGACGTTTGCGCAGCAGGGCCATGGCACGGGCGCGGTGGCTGAGCTGGTTCTTGTCTGCTGGGGCTAGATCGGCGCTGGAGCAGTTGCGCTCCGGTACCCAGAACAGCGGGTCGTAGCCAAAGCCCTGCTCGCCGCTGGCCTCGAACAGGATGCGCCCGTGCCACAGGCCTTCGCACAGGATCGGCAATGGGTCGTCGGCGTGGCGCACCAGCGCCAGAACGCAGACGAACTGTGCACTGCGCTCAGCTTCAGGCACGTCTTTCAAGGCTTCGAGCAGCTTGGCATTGTTTGCCGCGTCACCTTTGCCGTCGGCATAACGCGCCGAGTAGATGCCCGGCGCGCCGCCGAGGAAGTCCACTGCCAGGCCAGAGTCATCGGCCAGGGCCGGCAGGCCGGAAATGCGGGCGGCGTTGCGCGCCTTGAGGATGGCGTTCTCGACGAACGACAGGCCGGTTTCTTCCGGCTCCACCTGGCTGAACTCACCAATCGAGCGCAGTTGCACGGAATGGCCGAGCATGGCCTGGAGTTCCTTCAGTTTGCCGGCATTGTGGCTGGCCAATACGAGTTGCTGGAAATTCATCATTCGCCTGGGAACACTTCCTGGTTGAAGCTGAGAGAGTTGCTGATGCCGCCGGTTTCGATGGTCAGGTCGAAGGTGACGGTTTCTGGTTGTTCGATCTTGAACTGGGCGATGTAGTACACCGCGCCCGGTTCGGTAATCTGCGTGAACGACAGCGGGCTGATGCGCCCGGTCAGGTCTCTGACCTTACCGCTGACCAGTGCTGGGGTGGGCTTGCCGGCCTTGAGTACGGCAATGTTGAGCACGCCCTGGTTCTTGCTGCGAACCAGGCCGGTGGCCGCGGCCACCTCGGGTGTGAGCATGCTCGAGGTGAATGCGCTGTAGTGCACCGTCACGTCGCCAAATACCTCCTTGCGCTCGGGGCGTGCGGCATCGGCAGCCAATACTGGCAGGGCCAGGCACAGGCTGATCAGGAACAGGGCTAGGCGACGCATGGTGCGATTCCTCCGGTGGGCGTCAGACCGCGAGCTGATGCTCTTGCAGGCCCGGACTGCTGACGCGGTAGATGCCGATCTCACCTAGAAGATTAGGCCATAGCCGGCCACCCCACCCGTTGCGGTGCAAGTGGTCGACCGCCAGGCGGTCGAGTACCTTGGCTCGGCGTTCGTGCACAAGTTCTTCGAAGTCGGCGAAGGTGCAGAAGTGGATGTTCGGCGTGTTGTACCAGGTATACGGCATGAAGTCCGATACCGGCATGCGGCCTTTGGTCGCCAGGTACCAGCGGCAGCGCCAGTGGCCGAAGTTCGGGAAGGTGATGATGCACTGACGGCCCACTCGCAGCATTTCGTCGAGGATGCGGTCGGGGTATTCCACGGCCTGCAGGGCTTGGGTCATGATCACCACGTCGAAGCTGTTGCTGGCGAAGTTGCCCAGGCCTTTGTCCAGGTCCTGTTCGATGACGTTGACGCCCTTGGCCACGCAGGCGGCGATATTGTCGGCGTCGATTTCCAGGCCGTAGCCGGTGACCTGTTTGCGGTCACGCAGCGAGGCCAGCAGTTCGCCGCTACCGCAGCCCAGGTCGAGTACCCGGCTGCCGGCGGGGATCCAGTCGTGGATGATTTCCAGATCGGCTCTCATGCTGTCCTCAGATGGCAATGCGGTTCATGTAGTTCGAGAAACCCTGCATGTAGCGAGGTGTGGGGATCAGGAAGGCATCGTGCCCGTAGGGCGAATCGATCTCCAGGTAGCAGACGTTCTTGCGCGCGGCCATCAGCGCGTCGACGATCTCGCGCGAACGGGCCGGAGAAAAGCGCCAGTCGGTGGTGAACGACATGATGCAGTAGTCTGCCTTGACGTGGGCCAGGGTGGCGGCCAGATCACCACCGTGCGTGGCGGCCGGGTCGAAATAGTCCAGTGCCTTGGTCATCAGCAGGTAGGTGTTGGCGTCGAAACGGCCGGAAAACTCCTCGCCCTGATAGCGCAGGTAGCTTTCGACCTGGAACTCGACGCTGTGGAAGTCGTAGTTGAGCTTGTCGCTTTTCAGCTCTCGGCCGAATTTTTCACCCATCGAATCATCGGACAGATAGGTAATGTGGCCGACCATGCGTGCCAGCATCAGGCCGCGCTTGGGGATCACGCCCTGGTCCTGGAACGAGCCTCCATGGAACTCGGGGTCGGTAAGAATGGCCTGACGCGCCACCTCGTTGAAGGCGATGTTCTGCGCCGACAGCTTGGGTGCCGAGGCGATGTCGACGCAGTGGCGTACGCGTTCGGGGTAGGTCATCGTCCATTGCAGCGCCTGCATGCCACCCAGGCTACCGCCGACGATAGCTGCCCACTGCTGGATGCCCAGGCGGTCGGCCAGCCGTGCCTGGCTGTGCACCCAGTCTTCCACTGTCAATACCGGGAACTCGGCGCCATACGGTTTACCGGTGGCTGGGTTGACACTGCTGGGGCCGGTGCTGCCGTTGCAGCCGCCGAGGTTGTTCAGGCTGACCACGAAGAAGCGGTTGGTATCGATCGGTTTTCCGGGGCCGATGCAGCTGTCCCACCAGCCCGGCTTGCGGTCGGTGGCGGCATGGTAGCCAGCGGCATGGTGGTGGCCGGACAGGGCATGGCAGATCAGCACGGCGTTGCTCGCGCTGGCGTTCAGGGTGCCATAGGTCTCGTAGACCAGTTCGTAACTGGCCAGTGAACGGCCACAGGCCAGTGCCAGCGGTTCATCGAACCGGGCGGTTTGCGGTACTACCAGACCGACGGAATCTTCGGGAAAGACAGTTGACATCGACCCTGCTCACGCTTGACGGAGGCGTAAGTCTAAAGAGCGCTACCCCCAGCGGCAAGCAAAGGCTTGCGACTGGGGGCACGCTGGCTCTGGCGAGCCTCAGATCATTCGCCACAGCTCTTGAGGCATGCCCGCGTAGGCGGCCAGCGGAGGCATGACAAACGACTGGATCACCTGGATCGCCAGGAAGGCGAAGATCGGCGAGATGTCCATGCCGCCCAGGTTTGGCACCAGGCGGCGGAACGGCGCCAGCACGGGCTCGCTGATCTGGTAGGCCAGTTCGGCCGCCGGGTTGTGGCTGTTGGGGGCAACCCAGGAAACGATCACCATGACGATCATCGCCACCCAGAAAATCTTCAGGAACAGCGAGGTGATGCCGATGAGCGCCCACATCAGCAGGTGCAGGACGTCGCCGAAGGTACCGTAGGTGACCATCAGCACAAAGCCCATCAGCAAGGCCTGGATGACCACCGCCAGCAGTAGCGACGAGGTATCCAGCCCGCCAACGCTAGGGATGATCCGGCGGATCGGCTTGAGCAGCGGTTGGGTGGCACGAACGGCGAACTGGCACAGCGGGTTGTAGAAGTTGGCCTTGACCAGTTGCAGCACGAAGCGCAGCAGGACGATGACCAGGTAAAGGCTGACCAGGGTTTGCACCACGAAAATCGCGGCGCCTGACAGTGCATTCATCTAAAGCTCCTTATTTGCCCAGTTGTTCGGCCAGCTCGGCGGAGCGCGTGGCTGCAGCCTGCAGCGCCTGCTCGACGATGGCTTCGAAGCCGCTGGCCTGGAACGACTTGATCGCCGCTTCCGTGGTGCCGGCGGGCGAAGTGACGCGGCGGCGCAGTTCAGCGGCATCGACATCGCTTGCAACTGCCATGCGCGCGGCGCCCAGGGCCGTCTGCAAGGTCAGTTGGGAGGCCGTTTCGCGTGGCAGGCCGAGTTTTTCGCCTGCCGCGGTCATGGCCTCGATCAGCAGGAAGAAGTACGCCGGGCCACTGCCGGACACAGCTGTCACGGCGTCCAGTTGCTGTTCCTGCTCCAGCCACAGGGCGGTGCCCACGGCCGACAGCAGTTGTTCGGCCTGCTGACGCTGTTCGCCGGACACTTCAGCGGTGGCGTACAGGCCGCTCACGCCTTGGCGCAGCAATGCCGGGGTGTTGGGCATGCAGCGCACCACCGGGCGAGCGCCCACCCAGCTTTGCAGGCTGGCGCACGTGATGCCGGCGGCGATTGAAACGATCAGCTGGCCATCCTGCAGGTTGGGTTGCAGTGCCTGACATACGGTTTTCATGACTTGTGGCTTGACCGCCAGCACGATGACGTCAGCGCCATCGATGGCCTGGGCGTTGTCCTCGAAGGCTTCAATGCCGTGCTCGGCCTGGATGCGACTGCGGGTCTCGGCGCCCGGGTCGCTGGCGCGGATCTGCGAGGCGTCCAGGCCCTGGGCACGCAGACCACCGATCAGGCTGGCGGCCATGTTGCCGGCGCCGATAAAGGCAATACGTGTCTTGCTCATGTCAGGTCCTTGTGGAAAAGAGTGAGTGAAGCATGGAATCAGGTGTTGCCGTAGTCGCGGGCGCCGAACAGGGCCGTGCCAATTCGTACCCACGTCGCGCCCTGGGCGATAGCCGCTTCCAGGTCGTGGCTCATGCCCATGGACAGGGTGTCCAGGCCAAACCCCAGGCCTTCCTGCAACTTGCGCAGGCTGGCGAAGGCGGCCTCCTGGGTGGCGCGGTCTTCGGTGGGTTCCGGGATTGCCATCAGCCCGCGCAGGCGCAGGTTGGGCAGTGCGGCTACGGCTTTGGCCAACGCGGGTAGGTCGGCCGGGGTGCAGCCGGATTTACTGTCTTCGCCGCTGACGTTTACCTGCAGGCAGATGTTCAGCGGCGCCAACCCGGCAGGGCGCTGTTCCGACAGGCGTTGGGCAATTTTCAGGCGGTCCACGGAATGCACCCAGTCGAAATGCTCGGCGATGGCTTTGGTCTTGTTCGACTGAATGGGGCCGATGAAGTGCCAGATCAAGGGCAAGTCGCTGAGGGCCTGCTGCTTTGTCAGTGCTTCCTGTAGGTAATTCTCCCCGAAGTCGCGCACACCGGCGGCATGGATCTCGCGGATAGCGCTGGCGGGCTTGGTCTTGCTCACGGCCAGCAACTGGACGCTGGCCGGATCACGCCCGACTGCCTGGGCAGCACTGGCGATACGGGCGGAAATCGCGGAAAGGTTGTCTGCTAGGGTGGACATGGATCGATGCCGGCAGCTGTAGGGTCTGCGGCATTCTACCTGCTTGAAGGCCTTTGGGGAGTCTCATGGATGTGACCGACCTGTTGGCCCGAGCTGTGGATGCGGGGGCTTCAGACCTGCACCTGGCGACGGGCCAGATTCCGATGCTGCGCCTGGATGGCGAGTTGCAGCGTATGGGCTTGCCGCCCTTGAGCCAGGGTGCCTTGAACGAGGGCATGGCGAGCGTGCTGGATGACGACCAGCGCCGGCAGTGGGCCCAAGGCGATGAAATGGACCTTGCGCTGGAGTTGCCGGCGCTTGGGCGCTTTCGGCTGAACCTGTTTCGCCAGTTGAATGGCCTGGCGGTTACCTTTCGGTTGATTCCGGGGCGCATTGCGACGGTGAGTGAGCTGGACCTTGCGGATGTGTTTCAAGCTGTTGCGCAATGCCGGGATGGCTTGATCCTCGTGGGCGGGCCGACCGGCAGTGGCAAGTCCAGTACCCTGGCAACGCTACTCGACCAGCTGAACCGCGAGCAAGCGCTGCACATCATCACCCTGGAAGACCCTGTCGAGGTCATCCATGCCAGCCAGCGCAGCCTGGTCAACCAACGTGAGATGGGGCGCCATAGTCGCGGCTTTGCTCAGGGGCTGCGCAGTGCGCTGCGCCAGGACCCGGACGTGATCATGATCGGCGAGTTGCGCGACCTTGAAACCATTCGCCTGGCCCTGCGCGCGGCCGAAACCGGGCACCTGGTGCTGGCAACCGTGCATGCGCGTTCGGCGACCAGCAGCATCGACAGGTTGGTGGAGGTTTTTGCTGCCGAGGAAAAGCCGTTGGTGCGGGCGATGCTGGCCGAGTCGCTGCGCCTGGTGGTCGCGCAGGTGCTGGTCAGGCGCGTGGGGGGCGGGCGGGTGGCTGCGCGGGAAGTGCTGGTGGCGACGCCGGCGGTGCGTAACCTGGTTCGGGAGGGGCGGTTGGCGCAGTTGTCTTCGGTGATGCAGGGCGGGGCGGCGGAGGGGATGCTGACGATGGAGGGGGCGTTGCGGAGGCTGAGGGAGCGAGGGTTGATCAAAGGCTTGTAGTACCTGCAAAGGCCCTTTCGCGGGCGCGCCCGCTCCCACAGGTATGGCGCTGCCCGCGAGAGCGACGCGGTAGCTGTGGGAGCGGGCGTGCCCGCGAAGGGGCCGGTACCGGATAGCGCCGATCAGATTAACGCTTGGCCAGACTCAGCTGTTGCTGCTCTTTCGGCAGCACCCGTTTGGCCACCACGTAGTGCTTCTGCCAGTAAGGCTTGCTCAAGGTGTCGATACTCACCCGCTTGCCACGGCGTGGCGCGTGGATGAAGCGGTCGTTACCCAGGTAGATGGCGACGTGATTGACCCGACGGCTCTTGATGTTGAAGAAGATCAGGTCGCCAGGCTTCAGATCACCCTTGGCCACCTTCACCCCATGGCCCTGGGCCATGGCATTGGAGGTGCGCGGCAGGTCGACGTCGGCGACGTCGTTGAAGGCGTATTTGACCAGCCCGCTGCAGTCAAAGCCTTTTTTCGGGCTGCTGCCGCCCCAAACATAAGGGGTACCTAGCACATTTACCGCACGGCTCAGCACATCGCTGCTTTGCTTCGGCGACATGGCGGCGACATTCGCACCGCGGTTGCTGACGGCATTGCTTGGGCGGGCGCGCAGCGCGGTCTGCTTGGCGGGTGCGTGTTTCACCGACGCGTTGGTCGTGTAGCCGGTGAAACCATTGGGAAGACGTTGCTCACGATTGGTGGCGTGGGCGGCCAGGGGCAATAATAGGCAGAGGGTCAGCCATGTCTTGATCAAAGGCGGCATAGATGAAGCTCTTATGAATAGTTATGTGTTGGGCGCGCAACTTTATAACAGCTTTTTGATCAGTTATTGATCCGTTGGTCGATTGCCTAGGCGCCGTATGTCGGGTAGCGGCGAGAAAGTCACATTTTTTCTTAGAAAATTTTCGGATAACCCACGGGGGCTATGAATGAACAGTTATCAACAGGGGGTGCCCTTTCACGACACCCACAGCAAAACCATTGGCTACCTGCTGTGGATTTTCGGCTTCACCGGGTCCCATCGTTTCTATTACGGCAGGCCGATTACCGGGACCATCTGGTTCTTCACCTTCGGCTTGCTGGGCATTGGTTGGTTGATTGACCTGTTCCTGATCCCGTCCATGGACCGTGAAGCCGACCTGAGGTTTCAGTCCGGGCGTATCGACTACAACATCGCCTGGATTCTGCTGACCTTCCTGGGGGTGTTTGGCCTGCACCGGCTGTATCAGGGCAAATGGATCACCGCGATCATCTACTTCTTTACCGGCGGGTTGTTCCTGGTGGGGGTGCTGTATGACTTCTGGACGTTGAACAGCCAGGTGTCCGAGAGGAATGCGGGGCGGGGCTGACGGTACCGGGGCTGTTTTAGAGCCCATTCAGGGGCAAGCCCGTCCCCCATGAAAAAGGCCTTGTCGCGCCGCCGCGGCAAGGCCTTCTTTGTTACTGGCGGGTCTGCCGCTGTTGCAGCAACAGGTTGCTGAATCCGGCCCCAGCCAGCTGCTTCTGTGCCCCGGTCAACTGCTCGCGGTTGCTGAACGGCCCGACCAGCACGCGGTACCAGGTTTCATCCTTGACCGTGCCCGACTCCACTTTCACGGACTGGCCCAGCAGGATGATCTGTGCCCGTACCTTGTCAGCATCGGCCTGCTTGCGGAACGAGCCGGCCTGAAGGAAGTACTGCGTGGTCGCCGCCGGCTTGATCACAGGCGGTGGCGGCGGCGGGGTCTGGCCGAGCAGCGCTGCCTGGGCCCTCGCCGTGTCGATTTTTGCCGCTTCTGCTGGTGTCACCGGGGTTACCGGCTGGGCCGGCACCGGTGGCGTTTTCTCCGGTACGGCTTCCGGCGGCACGATCACCTCAGACTCCGGCAGCAGGGTGTAGAAGTCGTACTTCGGCTTCACCGGCTGTTGCGGGGTAGCTTGCGCGGGCTTGCCGGCTTCGGCCGTTTTCGCCGGTTTCTCCTGCTCGGGCTTGGTGCGCTTGATGTCATCGCCACCGGGTTCGAGCTTCATCAGGAACACGATGAACGCGCCTACGGTCAGGCCGACCGCCAGCCATACCCAGCCGGGGATCGGCTGTTTGGCCGGTGCCGTCTGGCGGCTGGCGCCGCGTTTCGGGGCAGGTTTTTTCTTGGCAGCCAACTTACATGCGCTCCAGGGTTTCCAGGCCGAGCAGTTCCAGACCTTGTTTGAGGGTGCGGCCGGTCAGGGCGGCCAGGCGCAGCCGGCTCTGCTGCTGCGAAGGGGTTTCGGCAGCGAGGATCGGGCAGTTCTCGTAGAAGCTCGAGAACAGGCCGGCCAAGTCGTACAGGTAGCTGCACAATACGTGCGGCGTGCCTTTTTCGGCGACGTTGTTGAGGATTTCGCCAAACTGCGCCAGGCGCGCGGCCAAGTCCTGCTCGTGGGCTGCGTGCAGCACGATTTTGCCGTCGACTTCGTCAAAGCCTTTGCCCAGCTTGCGGAACACGCCGGCTACGCGGGTGTAAGCGTACAGCAGGTAAGGGGCGGTGTTGCCTTCGAAGTTGAGCATCAGCTCGAAGTTGAAGCTGTAGTCACTGGTGCGGTGCTTGGACAGGTCAGCGTATTTCACCGCGCCGATGCCTACCACCTCGCCGATGTGGCGCAGTTCGTCGTCGGCCAGGCTCGGGTTCTTTTCCTTGACCAGCGCGTAGGCGCGCTCCTTGGCCTCGGTGAGCAGGTCGATCAGCTTCACGGTGCCGCCGTCACGGGTCTTGAACGGGCGGCCGTCGGCGCCGTTCATGGTGCCGAAGCCCATGTGCTCCATTTGCATCGGGTGGCCGACGAAGCCAGCGCGGCGGGCCACTTCGAACACCTGATTGAAGTGCAGGGCCTGGCGCTGGTCGACGAAGTACAGTGCGCGGTCAGCCTTCAACACGTTGCTGCGGTAACGCACGGCAGCCAGGTCGGTGGTGGCGTACAGATAGCCGCCGTCAGCCTTCTGCACGATCACCGGCAGGGGGTCGCCTTCGCTGTTCTTGAACTCGTCGAGGAACACGCATTGGGCGCCCTGGTCTTCGACCAGCAGGCCCTTGGCCTTGAGGTCGGCCACCACGTTGGCCAAGTCGTCGTTGTAGGCGCTTTCGCCCATCACGTCGGCCATGGTCAGTTTGACGTTGAGCAGCTCGTAGGTCTTCTGGCAGTGCGACAGCGAGATGTCCTTGAAGCGTGTCCAAAGGGCCAGGCACTCGGGGTCACCGGCTTGCAGCTTGACCACCAGGCCGCGGGCGCGAGTGGCGAACTCTTCCGATTCATCGAAGCGTTTCTTCGCCGCGCGGTAGAAGTTTTCCAGGTCCGACAGCTCGTCGCTGGTGATCGGGTTTTCCTGCAGGTAGGCCATCAGCATGCCGAACTGGGTACCCCAGTCGCCGACGTGGTTCTGGCGGATGACGTTGTCGCCCAGGAACTCCAGCACGCGCGCAACGCTGTCGCCGATGATGGTCGAGCGCAGGTGGCCGACGTGCATTTCCTTGGCCAGGTTGGGCGCCGACATGTCGATCACCACCTTTTGCGCCGGGCCGGCTTTGCGTGCACCCAGGTGGGCGTCGGCCAGAGCGGCATCCAGGCGGTTGGCCAGGGCGTCGGTGTTCTGGAAGAAGTTGAGGAAGCCGGGGCCTGCAATCTCGACCTTGCTGATGTCGGCGCTGGCCGGCAGGGCGTTGATCAGTTTTTCGGCGAGGTCGCGCGGCTTCATGCCGGCCGGCTTGGCCAGCATCATGGCGATGTTGCTGGCGAAGTCGCCGTGGGTCTTGTCCCGGGCGTTTTCCACCTGGATCGCCGGCGACAGCCCTTCAGGCAGCACACCGTCGGTGACGAGTTGGGTGAGGGCTTGCTGGATCAGCTGGCGAATGGTGTCTTTCATGGGGATCTCTTTTCGACCGCAAGCGCGGTGAGCGCCTGGATGCGCAGGTGGAAAAACTGGGCATTATCCGTTGCCGGGAGCAGGTTGCCAACCTTTGGGCGGCAAGCTGGGGGCCACAAGCGGCAAGAAAAAGCGGCATCGCACCCGCCCGGCGCTTGCTTGCCGCTGGTCACTCGCAGCTTGCAGCTCAATACAGGTCTACCGGGTCGACATCCAGCGACCAGCGCACCTGGCGCCCGCTCGGCAACTGTTCCAACACTAGCAACCAGGCGCTGATCAGTCGATGCAACGGCGCCCGGGTATTGGCCTGTATCAACAATTGTGCGCGGAATCGTCCGGCGCGGCGCTCCATGGGCGCCGGTACCGGGCCCAGCAGTTCGATGCCCGGCAGGTGCTGTTCGGCCACCAGGCGCTCGGCGGCGGCACAGGCTTCGTCGAGGAAACCTTCGGCCTGCCCCGGCTTGTGTGCTTCGGCACGCAGCAAGGCCAGGTGCGAGTAGGGCGGCAGCCCGGCGGCTCGGCGTTCGTCCAGGGCCTGTTCGGCGAAGGCGAAGTAGCCTTGCTCGGTTAGCTGGACCAGCAGTGGGTGGTCGGCCAGGTGGGTCTGGATGATGACCTTGCCGGGTTCTTCGGCCCGCCCGGCCCGCCCGGCCACCTGTACGATAAGTTGTGCCATGCGCTCGCTGGCGCGGAAGTCACCGGAAAACAGCCCGCCATCGGCATCAAGGATGGCCACCAGGGTCACCCGCGGGAAGTGGTGGCCCTTGGCGAGCATCTGGGTGCCGACGAGGATGCTTGGCTGGCCGCGCTGGATGGTGCTGAACAGGTTGTGCATGGCGTCCTTGCGCGCCGTGCTGTCGCGGTCCACGCGCAGGATCGGGTAATCCGGGAACAGCACCTTCAGGCGCTCTTCGGCGCGCTCGGTACCGGCACCGACCGGGCGCAGGTCGACGTGGTTGCATTGCGGGCACTGGTGCGGCAGGCGTTCGTCATAGCCACAGTGGTGGCAGCGCAGCACGCCGGAGCGCTGGTGCACGGTCATGCGCGCATCGCAGCGTGGGCATTCGGACAGCCAGCCGCAATCGTGGCACAGCAAGGTTGGGGCAAAGCCGCGGCGGTTGAGGAACACCAGCACTTGTTGGCCAGCTTCCAGGGTCTGTCGGATAGCCTGCTGCAGCGGGCCACTGATGCCGCTGTCCAGTGGCAGGCTCTTCACATCAAGGCGCAGCATGCGCGGCGGGCGTGCCCCCCCGGCGCGTTGGTTCATACGCAGCAGGCGGTAGCGGCCGGTCAGGGCGTTGTGCAGGGTTTCCAGCGACGGTGTGGCGGAGCCGAGCAGGATCGGGATGTTCTCCTGGTGAGCGCGTACCAGTGCCAGGTCGCGGGCGTGGTACCGCAGGCCTTCCTGCTGTTTATAGGAGCCGTCGTGCTCTTCGTCGATGATGATCAGGCCGGGGTTTTTCATCGGCGTGAACAATGCCGAGCGGGTGCCGATGATGATATCGGCCTCGCCGTCCCGTGCCGCCAGCCAGGCATCCAGGCGTTCGCGGTCGTTCACCGCAGAGTGCAGCAGGGCAATGCGCGCGTTGAAGCGTTGCTCGAAGCGCGCCAGGGTTTGCGGGCCGAGGTTGATCTCCGGGATCAGCACCAGCGCCTGCTTGCCGGCTTCCAGGGTTTCGCGGATCAGTTGCAGGTAGACCTCGGTCTTGCCACTGCCGGTGACGCCGGCCAGCAAGAACGCGCCGAAACCGCCAAAGCCCTCGCACACGGCGTCGAAGGCATCGCGTTGCTCTTCGTTGAGGGGGAGTTCTGGCTGTGCCAGCCAGTGCTCATGGCGCAGGGCCGGCAAGTGGCGGCGCGTCTCGATCTGCACCAGATCCTTGGCCAGCAGCAGGTCGAGGCTGTCCTTGTTCAGGTTGAGTTTGGCCAGCAGGCTGTGGGCCACGCCGTGCGGGTGCTGGGCCAGGGTCTTGAGGGCGTCGCGCTGGCGCGGCGCGCGGGCGATGCGCGGGTCCTCCAGGCGGGCGCCAGGGGCTATGTGCCAGAAGCGTTCCTGGCGCATTTCGGCGGCTTCACCCTGGCGCAGTAGCGTGGGCAGCGCCCAGCTCAGGGTATCGCCCAGGCTGTGCTGGTAGTACTGGGCGGTCCACAGGCACAGCTTGAACAGCGACGCGGGGATGGGGGACACCGGGTCGAGCAGGGCAGTGGCCGGCTTCAGTTTGTCGGCGGGCACTTCGCTCTGCGTGCACACCTCTATCAGCACACCGATCATTTCGCGGCGGCCAAAGGGCACGCGGATGCGCATGCCAGGGGTCAAGGTCTGGCGCGCCATGCTCGCCGGCGCCTTGTAGTCGAACAGGCGCCGCAGCGGAGAGGGCAGGGCAAGGCGCAGGATGACGTCGGACACGCGGAAAGTCTCGGAGGGCGTTACAAGGACTGGCGAGCCTAGCAGACGACGGTCGGTGCAAGCGACATCTTGCGCTGACGGTGTGCTCTGGTATTATTCGCCGCCTAATTACGTGCGGTATTCAACAATTGGTGTTGGGTGGCGGCACGCAGCTCGAGGAAGTGACCATGAAAGAAGGTATCCACCCGAACTACGAAGTAGTTGCAGTCACCTGCAGCTGCGGTAACAAGTTCGAAACTCGTTCGACCCTGGGCAACGTCCTGTCGATCGACGTTTGCAACCTGTGCCACCCGTTCTACACCGGTAAGCAGAAAGTTCTGGACACCGGTGGTCGCGTACAGAAGTTCGCCGATCGCTTCGGCATGTTCGGTGCCAAGAAGTAATCATGCGCAGGGCGAATCCTTCGGGCTTCGCATTGTTGCTGAAGAAGGCGTCCCTTGTGGGCGCCTTTTTTGTGGGCGTTATCTGGCATTTCCCGGTCCTGGCGTTCTGCCCACAGCCGGATAAGCCCCAATGGGTAGCGGTACGACAGGTGGTTGATGGCGACACCTTGCGTCTGGTCGATGGCCGCAGTGTGCGGCTGATCGGTATCAATGCCCCGGAAATAGGCCGCAAGGGGCGTACCAGTGAGCCCTATGCCGAAGCTGCCAGGCGGCGATTGCAGGCCTTGGTAAAGGCCAATGACGATCGTGTCGGGCTGGTGCCTGGTGTTGAAGGTAAGGACAAGTACGGTCGCACACTGGCGCACATCTACAGCCGCAATGGCGACAATCTGGAAGCACAATTGCTTAGCGAGGGCTTGGGCTACCGCGTGGCCATTGCCCCTAATGTGCGTTTCAGTGGTTGCCAGCAGCTTGCCGAACAAGTAGCGCGCCAGGCTGGCGTTGGCCTGTGGCGGCGTTCGCCCGTAGTGGCTGCAAGCGATGTCAGGCAGTCAGGTTTCGCTGTTGTGCGTGGTCGTATCGAAGGCATCGAGCGGAATCGTGGTGGGGTCTGGCTTACCCTGGGCGGTACCCTGGTACTGCAGGTTCCCGCTCGTCTGCAGCGCAACTTCCCCGCCAGCTTCTTCGATAATCTCAAGGGACGCCAGGTCGAAGCGCGCGGCTGGGTGCTGGATCGTTCCCGCAGGGGTGGCCTCAAGCCCGGGCAGCGACGTTGGGTGTTGCCATTGACCGATCCAAGCATGTTGGAGCGCATTTCAGGTTAAAAGATGTAGACATTTCGCTGCGATATTGTACACACTGTTGGTCGTATGCCCCCGTGGGTTGTAGCGTAAAGTCGTAGGCTAAAGGCCTTGACACAAGTGACCGGCCAGTCTTGTGGCTCCCCGGCTCTTTGCGTATCCTCGGCGGTCCGTCAGAACAGTAAATAGCGGAATGCCCACCATGTCAGACCTGAAAACCGCCGCTCTCGAATATCACGCTCAACCTCGTCCGGGGAAACTGAGCGTTGAACTCTCCAAGCCCACTGCCACCGCCCGTGACCTCGCCCTGGCCTACAGCCCAGGTGTTGCAGAGCCGGTGCGCGAAATTGGCCGTGATCCAGAGCTGGCTTACAAATACACCGGCAAAGGCAACCTGGTTGCGGTGATTTCCGATGGCACTGCCATCCTCGGTCTGGGTGACCTCGGCCCACTGGCTTCCAAGCCGGTCATGGAAGGCAAGGGTGTTCTGTTCAAGCGTTTCGCCGGTATCGATGTGTTCGACATCGAAGTCGAATCGGAAAGCCCGCAAGCGTTCATCGACACCGTTCGCCGCATTTCGATCACCTTCGGTGGCATCAACCTTGAAGACATCAAGGCGCCTGAGTGCTTTGAAATCGAACGTACCCTGATCGAACAGTGCGACATCCCGGTGTTCCACGATGACCAGCACGGTACTGCCATCGTGACTGCCGCCGGCATGATCAACGCCCTGGAAATCGCTGGCAAGAAACTGGAAGAAGCCAAGATCGTCTGCCTGGGCGCCGGCGCTGCTGCCATTTCCTGCATGAAGCTGCTGGTAAGCATGGGTGCGAAGGTCGAGAACATCTTCATGATCGACCGTAGTGGCGTGATCCACGCTGGCCGTGACGACCTGAACCAGTACAAGGCGCAGTTCGCCCACGCGACCGACAAGCGTACTCTGGCCGACGCCCTTGACGGTGCCGACGTGTTCGTAGGTCTGTCTGGCCCGAACCTGCTGAGCCCAGAAGGCCTGAAGTCGATGGCTGCCAACCCGATCGTGTTCGCCTGCTCGAACCCGGACCCGGAAATCTCGCCAGAGCTGGCGCACGCCACTCGCAACGACGTGATCATGGCGACCGGTCGTTCCGACTACCCGAACCAGGTCAACAACGTACTGGGCTTCCCGTTCATCTTCCGTGGTGCTCTGGACGTTCGCGCCAAGCGTATCAACGAAGAGATGAAGATCGCTGCCGCTATCGCCCTGAAAGACCTGGCCAAGCTGCCAGTGCCGAAGGAAGTTTGCGAAGCCTATGGCGTTGAAGGCCTGGAGTTCGGCCGTGAGTACATCATTCCGAAGCCGCTGGATGCACGCTTGATCACCGTCGTTTCCGATGCTGTGGCCAAGGCTGCCATCGAATCCGGCGTGGCTACCCTGCCATATCCGAAGCACTACCCGCTGACCAGCGTGGATGAAGTGTTCAACGGCTGATTGCCGCAAGCGACATAAAAAAGCCCCGGCTCGCATGAGCCGGGGCTTTTTGTTGGGGCTTGGGAATGTGTCAGGGCTGCAAGGTGTTCGTCAGGGCACTTGTGGCGCCTATCAGATCGAGCGCCGCCCGCGCGGCGCATCGCGACGCAAAGGCCGCTCCCACATTTGTTGCAACGTGGCCATGCCTGTGCGGCCATGGTTGTCAGCCTTGCTGGCATGACTGGATTTGGAGGTGGGCATTGATGCCGCCCCGCCTGTCTCAAGGCATGCACCCAGGCGGGCAACCATGGCTTGGCAGGTTCGGCACGTTGCAGCAGATATGGGAGCGGCCTTGCGTCGCGATGCGCCGCGCGGGCGGCGCTCGATTCACGCGCCCACGCAAAACCTGAGTCAGGCGCCCTGCCTTAGAACAGATCCATCGGCGTCGCTTCATCGGCTGGCAGCGGGCTGCCCGGTGCCGCGCCATTGCCCAGCTCGTCCACCGACGGCGGCGAATCTTCGGCTTTGAACAGCTCGAAGTAGGCATTCGGTGTGCCCGGCGATGCCGCGCGCCCGCTGACCGGGTCGACGCGCAAGCTGAGAATGCCCTCCGGCTCTGCCGGGGCATGCGCAGGCTTGTCCTTGAGCGCCGCGCCCATGAAGTTCATCCAGATCGGCAGTGCCGCAGTCCCGCCATATTCGCGGCGGCCGAGGGTTTCCGGTTGGTCGAAGCCGACCCAAACGGTAGTCACGTAATCGGCGTTGTAACCGGAGAACCAGGCGTCCTTGGATTCGTTGGTCGTACCTGTCTTGCCCGCCAGGTCGGTGCGGCCCAAGGCCAGCGCCCGGCGGCCGGTGCCGCGCTTGATCACGTCCTGCAGCATGCTGGTGAGGATGTAGGTGGTACGCCCGTCGATGATCTGTTCGGCCACTGCCGGCGCTTGCGGTGCCGCGGCCACCTGGCTCAAGGCAGAAGGTGCTTCGCCCGGCATGGCCGCAGTGCTGATTGGCTGCTCGGGTGCGGCCAGGCCCGCCTGGTCTTGGGCACCTTGCGGTACGCGGGCCGGGTTGGCGGTGAACAGTGTCTCGCCGCTGCGGCTCTCGATGCGCTCGATCAGGTACGGGGTGATCTTGTACCCACCGTTGGCAAAGGTGCTCCAGCCGGTGGCGATTTCCATCGGGGTCAGGGTGGCGGTGCCCAGGGCCAGCGACAGGTTGCGCGGCAGGTCCTGCTTGTTGAAGCCAAACTTGGCGATGTAGTCGATGGTGCGGTCCACGCCCATGGCTTGCAGCAGGCGGATCGACACCAGGTTACGTGACTTGTACAGCGCCTCACGCATGCGGATAGGGCCGAGGAAGGTGTTGGTATCGTTCTTCGGTCGCCACACTTTATCCACCGACTCGTCAACGAACACGATCGGCGCATCGTTGACCAGGCTGGAAGCGGTGTAGCCGCTGTCCAGCGCGGCGCTGTAGATGAATGGTTTGAAACTCGAGCCCGGTTGGCGCTTGGCCTGCACGGCGCGGTTGTAATTGCTCTGTTCGAACGAGAAACCGCCGACCAGGGCGCGGATGGCGCCGTTGTTCGGGTCGAGGGTGACCAGGGCACTCTGCGCAACGGGCACCTGGCTGAACTTCAATGTGCCATCGTCAAGGCGTTGCAGGCGCACCAGGTCACCGACCTGGGCCACGTCGGCCGGTGATTGCGGTGAACGGCCCTGGGCGTTGTTGTTGATGAACGGGCGCGCCCATTTCATGGTGTCCCAGGCAACCTGCGCCTCTTGGCCGTCACGGGTCAGCACCTTGAGGCCGGTGTGTTCCACCTGGGTGACAATGGCTGGCTCCAGGCCGCCAAGGGTGCGTTGCTTGCCCAGCTCCTGCAGCCAGGCTGCGTGGGTGCGGCCCGGGAAGCGTGCTTCAGGGCCACGGTAGCCGTGGCGCTCATCGTAATCGGAGAGGCCCTTGAGGACGGCCTTGTTGGCCATTTCCTGCATGTCGCTAGGCACGGTGGTCGTGACGCGGAAGCCTTCGGTGTAGGCGTCGCTGCCGTAGCGGCCGACCATTTCCGCGCGGGCCATTTCGGCGATGTACGGGGCATTCACCTCAGGCGTCGGCACGTGATAGCTGGCGTTGAGCGGCTCGGCCAGGGCGGCCTCATAGCTGGCCTGGTCGATCTTGCCTAGCTTGTACATGCGCCCAAGGATCCAGTCGCGGCGCTCTTTGGCGCGCACCGGGTTGGCCAGCGGGTTGAAGCGCGACGGTGCCTTGGGCAGGCCGGCGATCATCGCCATCTGCGCCAGGCTCACGTCACGGATGGACTTGCCGTAATACACCTGTGCTGCTGCATCGATACCGTAGGCGCGGTTGCCCAGGTAGATCTTGTTCACGTACAGCTCAAGGATTTCGTCCTTGGTCAGCTCACGCTCGATCTGCAGGGCCAGCAGGATTTCGTTGGTCTTGCGTGAGAAGCTGCGTTCGCTGGTGAGGAAGAAGTTCTTCGCCACCTGCATGGTGATGGTGCTGCCGCCGGTCTGGATATGACCGGTTTTCACCAGCTGGGTCGCGGCGCGCATCAGGCTGCTGGGGTCGACACCGTAGTGGTTGAGGAAATTGTCGTCCTCGGCTGACAGCAGCGCCTGAATGAATTGTGGGGGAATTTCCGCGAAGCGGATCGGCGAGCGGCGCATTTCGCCGAATTCGGCAATCAGCTTGCCATCGCTGCTGTACACCCTGAGGGGGATCTGCAACTGGATGCTTCTGAGGGACTCGACCGAGGGCAGGCTGGGGCTAAGATACAGAAACGCACCGCTCACACCGAGTACGAGCGCGCAGATGACTGCGACGGAAGACCACCAGAAGAACTTCAGCAGACGTATCAAGGCTTTTCGGTGTCCAGGTTGGGAGTGGATTGCACGCAGGTCCGGTGGACCAAAAAACGCTGGGCATTATAAGCATTTTTCGCCTCTCCGGGTGACCGGCCAGGCTACCCGTCGACTCGATGAGTAGCCCCGGCTCAGTGTTGCCGCGGGGTTGCGACAGGTGGCTGCGCTTGGCAGCTGCAACAGACAGCAAAGGAGTCGCGATGTTTGGACGCTTCGGCAAGGATGCCGGTTCACTGGTGGGGGTGGAAATCACGCCCGACGCCGTTCGGATAATGCAACTGCAGCAGCGCAATCGACGCTGGCGTGTGATGGGGTCGGCACAAGAGCTGTTTCAGGCGCCGCTGGCCGATGACTGGGCTGAGGCGCCTGGGGTGGTGGTGGCTGCGCTGCAGCGCGCTTACCGGCGCAGCGGCCTCAGGCAACGCCGGGTAGCGCTGGCACTGCCGGCCAGTCAGGTTATCTGCAAGTTGTGCTATCTGCCGGTGGAGCAGAGCGGGGCGCAGTTGGAGGCACAACTGCTTGCCGATGCAGAGCGGCTGTTTCCGTTTCCGCTGGAAGACCTGGCCTTGGATTTTCAGGTCATGGGGGCTTCCCATGACCAGCCAGGTTGCTCAGAGGTAATGGTTGCTGCCTGTCGACAGAGTGCGCTGGCGTCACTCGAAGCCGTCGTCGAGGAGGCGGGCTTGCAGTTGGAAGCCGTCGAGGTCGACACCATTGCCTTGTGCCGCATGTTGCCACAGGGTGGCCTTGAGGGAGCAGCGCTGCTGCGTGTCGAAACCCGCAGTGTAACGCTTCATGACTGGCAGCCAGGCAGGGTGTGCCAGCGCTGTGAACTACAAACGACTGGCCCGGATATGAACGGGCAATGGTCAGAGCGCCTGCAGGCTTTACTTGCCAGGCAGAGCCTGCCTGCGGGGTTGTGGGTTGCCAGCAGCTCATCGATCAATCCGGGCTGGCTGCAAGGCCTTGGCAGCCGGCTGAATGTGCGGTGCACGTACCTGCCTGGGCTGGCAGGGCTTGAGCATGTTGATGGGGCGATGCTCCTGGCCTGCGCCTTGGCCTTGGGAGGTTTGCGCCCATGATGCGACTGAACCTTCTACCCTGGCGCGAACGGCAGCGTCAGGCGGCGCTGCGGCGCTTTCGAGGCCAGCTGGTGGGTGGTGCACTCTTGGCTTTGTGCGCCGTGATGCTGGTCGATCAGCTGGCCCGCCAACGCGGGCATCAGCAGGTGCTGGCCAATACCCAGCGCCAAGCGACCCTTGATGCACAGGATGAGCAGTTGCAGTCGCTGGCCGACGTGCGTGCGCAGCATGAAGCGCTACTTGCCCGTGCGGTGGCCCTGGAAGGCCTGCGCGCCCATCAGGGTGTATTGGCCGGTGTCTTCGCCGACCTTGAAGGGGCGTTGCCTGAAGGTGTGCAGTTACTTGACCTGAGCCTTGATAGTGGCCGCTTGCAGATGACAGGGGTGGCTGCGTCCGGTGCTGTGGTTGCTCAGTTCATGCGCGACTTGAACCGCTCGAGCGTTTTGCTCGATCTGGAACTCAAACGCATCAAGAGCCTGCCGGACGGCGATGAGTTTCTGCTGACCGCTCGCGTTGCGGCGTTCTGGTCGTGAGTACTGCGCAGATGCTCGCTTGGCTGGCGGTGGTCGAGGGCTCAGGGCGCTTCCGACGGCTGGCGCCAGTGCTGGTGGCTGTTGTGTTGTTCAGCCTGGGCTGCGCGATGCGCCTGCCCGCCCTGTTGCAGCAGCAGGCGCGGGAGGATGCCAGGCATGTCGAGTTGAGCCAGCTGCAGGCAGCCAGTGCATCGCAGTTGGCCGAACTGGAGCGGCTGAAGGCTCTAACGGTGATTGCCGAACAGCGGTTGCAAGCGGCGCACTGGTACCTGGCGGCCGGGGAGAGCATGAGCGACCTGCTTGAGCGTCTGGCAGTGTCGGGGCATGCGCACGGCTTGCTTGTCGAGCGCCTCGATGTAGGTGAGGGCGAGCAACAGGCCGGATTCAGTAAGGTACCGCTGGTGGTGCAAGTGGTAGGGCGTTACTCGGCCTTGCGGCTGTGGCTGGGCGACTGGTTGGGGCAGGCGCGGATTCTGCGCAGCGGTGACATGAGCCTGGCAACCGTTGATCGCCAGCCTGGACTGTTGCGCCTGCAGTTGCGGGTTGATGCCTATCACGCGGCTACGCCCCTGAAGGCACCTGCAATGCTGGCGGACCTGCCGGCAAGGGCCGCAATGGTTGCACCTGAAGTGGACCCGTTTGCGCCGGCTGCTGCGCGAGTGGCCAGTGCCGGGCTGGTCGGCGTGCCGTTGGCGCAGCTGGAAATGGTCGGCAGCCTGGCGCGCGGGGCGGCACGCGAGGCACTGCTGATGGCGGCTGGCAAGCTCTATCGCGTACGCCCGGGCGACCGGGTAGGGCGTGATCAGGGGGTAGTGATGCATATAGACCAACGTCAGGTCGAAGTGCGTGAGCGGCTGTTCATGGCGGGGGTATGGCACGAGCGCACGGCGTTCATCACCCTCGCCAAGCGCCTGGGCAAGGAGGCCTCGGACCCGAATGAAAACGTGGATGAAATACCTGCTGGCAACCCTGCTGTCGATCCCGCTGGCTTCGGCGACGCCTTACCAGGGTGAACCCCTGTCGCTGAACTTCCAGGATGTAGAGGTGCGTGCGGTGCTGCAGGTGCTGGCTGACTACGCCGGCGTCAACCTGGTCGCCAGTGATGCGGTACAAGGCAGCGTCACTTTGCGTTTGCAGGACGTGCCGTGGGATCAGGCACTTGACCTGGTGCTGCGCAGCAAGGGCCTGTCCCGGCGCCAGGAGGGCAATGTGCTGTTGGTGGCGCCTGCGGCCGAGTTTGCCGCGCAATCGGCAGACGCCCGGGTGAGCCAAGTGCTGGACGCGCAGCTGCAGCCATTGCGTCGGGAACTGCTGACCATTCACCACGCCAAGGCCGCCGATTTGGCGCAGTTGCTGCTGGCAAGTCTGGAGGGTGGCGGCATCTCCACGGGTAGCCTGAGTGTCGATGAGCGCACCAATACGCTGGTGGTGTACCTGCCCGCTGACCGCCTGGCCGAGTTACGCCAGCTGGTGGCGCAGTTGGATGTGCCGGTGCGTCAGGTAGCGATCGAAGCGCGTATCGTCGAAGCCAACGTCGATTATGAGAAAAGCCTGGGGGTACGCTGGGGTGGGCCGCTGTACGGCGAGAAACTGCGGCCCGGCAAGGAGCTGTTTGTCGACCTCGGTCTGGAGCGAGCCGGCAGCAGTATCGGCCTGGGTTTGTTGCGCGGTGACGTGTTGCTGGATCTGGAACTCAGTGCCATGGAAAAAAGCGGCAACGGCGAGATCATTTCGCAGCCCAAGGTGGTCACGGCTGACAAGGAAACGGCGAGGATCCTCAAGGGTACCGAGGTGCCTTACCAGGAAACCAGCCAAAGCGGCGCTACCTCGGTATCGTTTCGCGAAGCCTCGCTGTCGCTGGAAGTAACGCCACAGATCACTCCGGACAACAAGGTGATCATGACCGTCCGGGTGACCAAGGACGAGCCGGATTACGTCAATGCCTTGAACAACGTACCGCCGATCCGCAAGAACGAGGTCAATGCCAAGGTTCGTGTGGCTGACGGCGAAACGATCGTGATCGGTGGCGTCTACTCGACTTCGCAAAACAATGTGGTCGACAAGGTGCCATTTTTCGGCGATCTGCCGTATGTTGGGCGGCTGTTTCGACGCGATGCATTACAAGAGAAAAAATCCGAGCTGCTGGTCTTCCTGACTCCGCGTATCATGAGTGACCAGGCGATTGCTGTGAGTCGTTGATTCTGTGCGAAATTTGATACTTGTGGGGCCCATGGGCGCTGGTAAAAGCACCATCGGACGCCTGTTGGCCAAAGAGCTGCGCCTGCTGTTCAAGGATTCCGACAAGGAAATCGAACTGCGATGCGGCGCAAACATCCCGTGGATATTCGACAAGGAAGGCGAGCCGGGTTTCCGTGATCGCGAGCAAGCGATGATTGCCGAGTTGTGCGCGCTCGACGGTGTGGTGCTGGCCACCGGTGGTGGCGCGGTGATGCGCGAAGCCAACCGGCAGGCGCTGCATCAGGGTGGCCGGGTGATCTACCTGCATGCTTCGGTCGAGCAGCAAGTCGGTCGCACCGCGCGCGACCGCAATCGCCCGCTGCTGCGCACAGCCAATCCGGAGGCGACCTTGCGCACCTTGCTGGAAACCCGCGACCCGCTCTACCGCGAGATCGCCGACGTGGTGGTTGAAACCGACGAGCGGCCACCACGCATGGTGGTGATCGATATTCTCGAGCGCTTGCAGCAGTTGCCGCCCCGTTAACCCGGGACTATTCTCGGCCTCCAGCGCCGAGGCGAGGCTCAACGTTACCGCGCAGGTCGCCGGATGGCGCCGCGCCCAAGTACATTGTGGGGATACATGCAGACACTAAAGGTCGACCTGGGCGAGCGTAGCTACCCGATCTACATTGGCGAAGGCCTGCTGGACCGGCCTGAGCTGCTGGCGCCGCACATTGCGGGTCGGCAGGTAGCCATCGTTTCCAACGAGACCGTCGCGCCGCTGTATCTCGAACGCCTGAGCAAGGCCCTCGGAGCCTACTCGGTACTGCCAGTGGTGTTGCCCGATGGGGAAGCCCACAAGAACTGGGAAACATTGCAGTTGATCTTCGATGGCCTGCTGACAGCTCGGCATGATCGTCGTACTACTGTGGTCGCGCTTGGTGGTGGCGTGATTGGTGACATGGCTGGTTTCGCAGCCGCCTGCTACCAGCGCGGCGTCGACTTCATCCAGGTGCCGACTACCCTGTTGTCCCAGGTCGACTCTTCCGTGGGTGGCAAGACCGGCATCAATCATCCGCTGGGCAAGAACATGGTCGGTGCGTTCTATCAGCCCAATGCGGTGCTGATCGATACCACCAGCCTCAAGACCCTGCCAGCGCGCGAGCTGTCCGCAGGTCTGGCCGAAGTGATCAAGTACGGCCTGATTTGCGACAAGCCGTTCCTCGCCTGGCTCGAAGACAATATGCAGGCACTGCGTGCCCTCGATTCGGCAGCCCTGACCGAGGCCATCCGCCGCTCTTGCGCGGCCAAGGCCGCAGTGGTGGGTGCTGACGAGCGCGAGTCGGGCGTACGGGCCACGCTGAACCTGGGGCATACCTTCGGGCATGCTATCGAAACCCACATGGGCTATGGCGTGTGGCTGCACGGCGAGGCTGTCGCGGCGGGCACAGTGATGGCCCTGGAAATGTCCATGCGCCTTGGCTGGATCGACCAGGCTGAGCGCGATCGTGGAATCCGCCTGTTGCAGGACGCAGGTTTGCCGGTGGTGCCACCACAGGAAATGACCCCGGCGCACTTCATGGAGCACATGGCGGTCGACAAGAAGGTGCTCGACGGTCGTTTGCGTTTGGTGCTGCTGCGCCAGATGGGCGAGGCCGTGGTGACCGACGACTATTCGAAAGAGATTCTTCAGGCCACGCTGTCGGCGGATTACCGCGCGATCGTGGCCCAGCTTTGAGGTTGTGACAGCGCAATGACAAGTTTGCATGCCGATGAGGCCTTTCTCGACCATTACCAGTTGAGCCATGATCCGTTCGCGCCCCGCGTACCTGGCTTCAAGTTCTTCCCGGCCCAGCGCAAACCGGTGCTTGGCCAACTGCACCACCTGGCGCGCTATAGCCAGTTGATGCTGGTGGTCAGCGGCCCGTTGGGCAGCGGCAAGTCGCTACTTCGCCAGGCCCTGGTGGCCAGCACCAACAAGCAGACTGTGCAAAGTGTGGTGGTGTCGGCCCGCAGCGCCAGCGACGCCTCCAGTATGCTCGCGCAGGTCGCGCAGGAGCTGGGTGTGGCCCAGCCCGAGGTGCAGGCGATCCTGTCGAAGGTGGTGCAGCTGGCACTGACCGGGCAGGAAGTGTATTTGCTGGTGGACGATGCGGAACAACTCGACGAGTCGGCACTCCAAGCGTTGCTGGAGTTGGCGGCGGGGGTTCCTGAAGGGCGTCCGCACGTGTTTCTGTTCGGTGAGCCATCGCTGATTGCCGGGCTGGATGAGCTCAATGTCGAGGAAGAACGTTTCCACATCATTGAGCTTGCGCCCTACAGTGAAGAAGAAACCCGCGAGTACCTGGAACAGCGCCTGGAAGGGGCTGGTCGGGGAATCGAGGTGTTCAGCCGTGAACAGATCGCCGATATCCATGAAAACTCCGACGGCTGGCCTGGCAACATCAATCAGGTCGCCCGTGACACTTTGATCGAAGCCATGATCGCCAGCCGCTCGACGGCCAAGCGACCAACCATGGGGTTCAAGATGCCTAAAAAACATGTGCTCGCACTGTCCGCTGTGGTCGTGGTTGCCGTTGCGGCCGCGGTATTGATGCCCAAGAAAGGCGACAAGGCCCCTGCCGAAGCGCCGGCCGCCCAGGCCCAGTTGCCGCTGGGTGACGGCAAGCAGGGTGCTGCCATCGAGTTCTCTGGCTCGTCCCAGCCAATGCCGCTGCCACTGGTTGGCCAGTCGCAGCCGGTGATGCGCGAGCCGCTGGCCCAAGCCGCAGGCATGGGCGAGGGTGAAGAGGGAGGCCCGGCTGTCGACACCGCGCTGCAGCCTGGCAACCCGCCACCCACCGTGACCACCATCGCTCCGCCACAAGGTGTGCCAGCTGGCCCGGCGCCTGCGCCGGCCCAGCCAGTTCAGTCGGTTGCGCCTGCGCCCAAGCCTGTTGCAACCCAGCCCGCGAAACCGGTTGCGCCGGCCAAGCCAGCACCAGCGCCGACCCAGGTCGCCGTGGCCAAGCCGGCCGCCAAAGCTGCCGAAAAACCAGCTGAAAAACCAGCCCCCGCTAGCGCTGGCAACAGCGGCTGGTATGCCGGACAGAAGCCGGGCAATTACGTGGTGCAGATCCTCGGTACCAGCTCCGAGGCGTCGGCCCAGGCTTACGTCAAGGCCCAGGGTGGCGACTATCGCTACTTCAAGAAAAACCTGCAGGGCAAGCCCTTGTACGTCGTGACTTACGGCAGTTTCGCCAACCGCGACGCAGCGGTAGCGGCAATCAAGAACTTGCCAGCGAAGGTCCAGGCTGGTAAACCTTGGCCACGTACCGTCGGCAGCGTCCAACAAGAGCTGGCCACGGCCCGCTGATACCTTCCGGGCGGCATCACCCTGCCGCCCAGTAGCTAAGCGAATTCTAGCTTTCGACTAGCCTGCTGCGCCCGAGCGCGGCAGGCTTTTCTGTCCCGGACTGCCGGCCACAAGCCCCTAGTTGCAGTCATGGCTGAAACGCTTCAGACTCGAGCCAAGCCGCTATCACGGCGCATGGCGCAAAAACATTCAAAATTGCGACATAAATTTTCGATGATGAGACATGAAAATTTGTGGGCGTCGCTGTCGCTGTGCAACAATGGTTTTCCATGACCACCGCAAAAAAGCTGGCGTTTGATCGGCGTGGATGGTAAGTGGTTGTTAAAAAAGAGATTTACCTCCGTTGAGAGGTGAACCTGGTGAGAATGTGTCTATGAAAACAGGTCTGTACCATCCCGAAGAATTCAAGGACAACTGTGGTTTTGGCCTGATCGCCCATATGACGGGTGTGCCGAGCCACCACCTTCTGCAAACCGCCATGCAGGCGCTGACGTGCATGACCCACCGCGGTGGCATCAATGCCGACGGCAAGACCGGTGACGGTTGCGGTCTGCTCATGCAGAAGCCCGATCAATTCCTGCGTGCCATGGCCCAGGAGCACTTCGCTGTCGAGCTGCCCAAGCAGTACGCCGTCGGCATGGTGTTCTTCAACCAGGACCCGGTCAAAGCCGAAGCTGCCCGCGCCAACATGGACCGCGAGATCGTCGCCGCTGGCCTGAAACTGGTTGGCTGGCGCAAGGTGCCGATCGACACCAGCGTACTCGGCCGCCTGGCCCTCGAGCGCCTGCCGCAGATCGAGCAGGTGTTCATTGGCGGTGAAGGCCTGAGCGACCAGGAATTTGCCATCAAGCTGTTCAGTGCCCGTCGTCGTTCGTCGGTGGCCAACGCCCACGACGCCGACCACTACATCTGCAGCTTCTCGCACAAGACCATCATCTACAAAGGCCTGATGATGCCGCGCGATCTCGCGGCGTTTTATCCAGACCTGGGTGACGAGCGCCTGCAAACCGCGATCTGCGTGTTCCACCAGCGCTTCTCCACCAACACCCTGCCGAAATGGCCGCTGGCGCAGCCGTTCCGCTTCCTCGCCCATAACGGCGAGATCAACACCATCACCGGCAACCGTAACTGGGCCGTTGCTCGTCGCACCAAGTTCGCCAATGACCAGATCCCCGACCTCGAAGAGCTCGGCCCGCTGGTCAATCGCGTCGGCTCCGACTCGTCGAGCATGGACAACATGCTGGAACTGATGGTCACCGGTGGCATCGATCTGTTCCGCGGCGTGCGCATGCTGGTACCGCCAGCGTGGCAGAACGTCGAGACCATGGACGCCGACCTGCGCGCCTTCTACGAATACAACTCCATGCACATGGAGCCGTGGGATGGCCCGGCCGGTATCGTCATGACCGAAGGCCGCCACGCGGTGTGCCTGCTCGACCGAAACGGTCTGCGCCCGGCGCGCTGGGTGACCACCACCAATGGTTACATCACCATTGCCTCGGAAATCGGCGTATGGGGCTATCAGCCTGAGGAAGTGCTGGCCAAGGGCCGTGTCGGCCCGGGCCAGATCCTTGCCGTGGACACCGAAACCGGCCAGATCCTCGACACCGACGCCATCGACAACCGCCTGAAGTCGCGGCACCCGTACAAGCGCTGGTTGCGCCAGCACGCTACGCGTATCCAGGCGACGCTGACCGACGACCAGGGTGTGGCCAGCTACGACGCTGACCAGCTCAAGCAATACATGAAGATGTTCCAGGTCACCTTCGAAGAGCGTGACCAGGTACTGCGCCCGTTGGGTGAGCAGGGCCAGGAAGCCGTTGGCTCGATGGGTGACGACACGCCGATGGCCGTGCTGTCGCAGCGCGTGCGTTCGCCGTACGACTTCTTCCGCCAGCAGTTCGCTCAGGTAACCAACCCGCCGATCGACCCGCTGCGCGAAGCGATCGTGATGTCGCTGGAAATCTGCCTGGGTGCCGAGCGCAACATCTTCCAGGAGTCCCCGGAGCACGCTTCGCGGGTCATCCTCAGCTCGCCGGTCATCTCGCCCGCCAAGTGGCGTTCGCTGATGAACCTGGAGCGCGAAGGCTTCGACCGCCAGCTGATCGACCTCAACTATGAGCAGGGCGTCGGCCTGGAAGCGGCCATCCGCAACATTGCCGACCAGGCCGAAGAAGCTGTGCGTGGGGGCAAGACCCAGCTGGTGCTGAGCGACCGTTATATCGCCCCGGGCAAGCTGCCGGTGCATGCTTCGCTGGCCGTTGGTGCAGTGCACCACCGCCTGACCGAACAGGGCCTGCGCTGCGACAGCAACATCCTGGTGGAAACCGCTACCGCCCGTGATCCGCATCACTTCGCCGTGCTGCTGGGCTTCGGTGCCTCGGCCGTTTACCCGTACCTGGCGTATGAAGTACTGGCTGACCTGATCCGTACCGGTGAAGTGCTGGGCGACCTGGACGAAGTGTTCAAGTACTACCGCAAAGGTATCTCCAAGGGCCTGCTGAAGATCCTGTCGAAGATGGGTATCTCCACCATCGCCTCGTACCGCGGTGCACAGCTGTTCGAAGCCATTGGCCTGGCCGAGGAAGTGGTCGGCCTGAGCTTCAAGGGCGTGTCCAGCCGCATCAAGGGTGCGCGCTTCGAAGACCTGGAGAACGACCAGAAGCTGCTGGCGGCCGAAGCCTGGAGCGCGCGTAAGCCGATCCAGCAAGGTGGCCTGCTGAAGTTCGTCCACGGTGGCGAATACCACGCCTACAACCCGGATGTGGTCAACACCCTGCAAGCGGCTGTACAGCAGGGCGACTACGCCAAGTTCAAGGAATACACCACGCTGGTGGACCAGCGCCCGGTGTCGATGATTCGTGACTTGCTCAAGGTGAAAGTGGCCGACCAGCCGCTGGCGCTGGAGCAGATCGAGCCGCTGGAGGCGATTCTCAAGCGTTTCGACTCGGCGGGTATCTCGCTGGGTGCACTGTCGCCGGAAGCCCACGAAGCGCTGGCCGAGGCCATGAACCGCCTGGGCGCACGCTCCAACTCGGGTGAAGGCGGCGAAGACCCGTCGCGCTATGGCACCATCAAGAGCTCGAAGATCAAGCAGGTGGCCACCGGCCGTTTTGGTGTGACCCCGGAGTATCTGGTCAACGCCGAAGTGCTGCAGATCAAGGTTGCCCAAGGCGCCAAGCCGGGTGAGGGCGGCCAGTTGCCGGGCGGAAAGGTCAACGGCCTGATCGCCAAGCTGCGTTATGCGGTACCGGGCGTGACCCTGATCTCGCCACCGCCCCACCATGACATCTACTCGATCGAAGATCTGGCGCAGCTGATCTACGACCTCAAGCAGGTCAACCCGCAGGCGCTGGTATCGGTCAAGCTGGTAGCCGAAGCGGGCGTGGGCACCATCGCCGCAGGTGTGGCCAAGGCCTATGCCGACCTGATCACCATCTCCGGTTACGACGGTGGTACCGGTGCTTCGCCGCTGACCTCGATCAAATACGCCGGCGCCCCTTGGGAGCTGGGCCTTGCGGAAACCCACCAGACCCTGCGTGGCAACGACCTGCGTGGCAAGGTGCGGGTGCAGACCGACGGCGGCCTGAAAACCGGCCTGGACGTGATCAAGGCGGCCATCCTCGGTGCCGAAAGCTTCGGCTTTGGTACCGCGCCAATGATTGCCCTGGGCTGCAAGTACCTGCGCATCTGCCACCTGAACAACTGCGCCACCGGCGTGGCCACCCAGAACGACAAGCTGCGCAAGGACCACTACATCGGCACCGTCGACATGGTGATCAACTTCTTCACCTTTGTCGCCGAAGAAACCCGCGAGTGGTTGGCCAAGCTGGGTGTGCGCAGCCTTGGCGAGTTGATCGGCCGTACCGACCTGCTCGAAGTGCTGCCAGGTGACACCGAACGCCAGCAGTACCTGGACCTGTCGCCGCTGCTGGGCAGCTCGCACATTCCGGCGGACAAACCGCAGTTCTGCGAAGTCGACAAGAACCCGCCGTTCGACCTGGGCGAGTTGGCCGAGAAGATGGTTGATATGGCCATGCCGGCCATCCGCGACCAGGCGGGTGGCGAGTTCAGCCTCGACATCTGCAACTGCGACCGCTCCATTGGTGCGCGTGTGTCGGGCGAAATCGCCCGCCTGCACGGCAACCAGGGCATGGCCGCGGCGCCGATCACCTTCCGCTTCAAGGGGACTGCGGGCCAGAGCTTTGGCGTGTGGAACGCTGGTGGCCTTAACCTGCACCTGGAAGGCGACGCCAACGATTACGTCGGCAAAGGCATGACCGGTGGCAAGGTCACCATCGTGCCGCCAGCCGGCAGCCCGTTCGAAACCCAGCACAGCGCCATCGTCGGCAACACCTGCCTGTACGGTGCCACTGGCGGCAAGCTGTTTGCCGCAGGTACTGCGGGCGAGCGCTTCGCTGTGCGTAACTCCGGCGCCCATGCTGTTGTCGAGGGCACTGGCGATCACTGCTGTGAATACATGACCGGCGGCTTTGTCTGCGTTCTGGGCAAGACCGGTTACAACTTCGGTTCTGGCATGACTGGCGGCTTTGCCTACGTGCTCGACATGGACAATAGCTTCGTCGACAAGCTCAACCACGAGCTGGTGGAAATCCAGCGTATCAGTGGTGAAGCGATGGAGGCCTACCGTAGCCACCTGGCGCGTGTCCTTGCCGAGTATGTGGATGAGACCGGCAGCGAGTGGGGGCGTGAGCTCTCGGAGAACCTGGACGACTACGTGCGGCGCTTCTGGCTGGTCAAGCCGAAGGCAGCCAACCTGAAGCAGCTGCTGTCCAGCACCCGTGCCAACCCGCAGTAAAAACAGCTGCAAGTGGCAAGCCTCAAGCTGCACGTAATGGCAGTGAGAGGTTTGCCCGGCTTAAGTGATCGTCTTGCGGCTTGCAGCGTGTAGCTTGCAGCTGCTGTAAAGAGGTTTTGAAAAATGGCTGAACGTCTGAACAACGACTTCCAGTTCATCGAAGTGGGCCGAAAGGACCCGAAAAAAAAGCTGTTGCGCCAGCGCAAGAAGGAGTTCGTGGAAATCTACGAACCGTTCAAGCCGCAGCAGTCCTTGGAGCAGGCGCACCGCTGCCTGGGCTGCGGTAACCCGTATTGCGAGTGGAAGTGCCCGGTACACAACTTCATCCCCAACTGGTTGAAGCTGGTCTCCGAAGGCAACATCCTGGCCGCGGCGGAACTGTCGCACCAGACCAACACCCTGCCGGAAGTATGCGGCCGTGTTTGCCCGCAAGACCGCCTGTGCGAGGGTGCCTGCACCCTGAACGACGGTTTCGGCGCGGTGACCATCGGCTCGGTGGAGAAGTACATCACCGATACCGCCTTCGCCATGGGCTGGCGCCCGGACATGTCCAAGGTCAAGCCCACCGGCAAGCGCGTCGCCATCATCGGCGCAGGCCCGGCTGGCCTGGGCTGCGCCGATGTGCTGGTGCGCGCCGGGGTAACCCCGGTGGTGTTCGACAAAAACCCTGAGATCGGTGGCCTGCTGACTTTCGGTATCCCCGAGTTCAAGCTGGAAAAGACCGTGCTCAGCAACCGCCGTGAAGTGTTCACCGGCATGGGCATCGAGTTCCGCCTGAACACCGAGGTGGGCAAGGACGTGACCATGGAACAGCTGCTCGCCGAGTACGACGCGGTGTTCATGGGCATGGGTACCTACACCTACATGAAGGGCGGCTTCCCGGGTGAAGACCTGCCGGGCGTGCATGACGCACTGGACTTCCTGATCGCCAACGTCAACCGCAACCTGGGCTTCGAGAAGTCGCCGGAAGACTTCGTCGACATGCAGGGCAAGAAAGTGGTGGTGCTGGGTGGTGGTGACACCGCGATGGACTGCAACCGTACCTCGATCCGTCAGGGTGCCAAGGCGGTGACCTGTGCTTATCGTCGTGACGAAGCCAACATGCCGGGTTCGCGCAAAGAGGTGAAGAACGCCAAGGAAGAGGGTGTGAAGTTCCTCTACAACCGCCAGCCCATCGCCATTGTGGGTGAGGACAAGGTCGAAGGCGTCAAAGTGGTCGAGACTCGCCTGGGCGAGCCTGATGCCCGTGGGCGCCGCAGTCCTGAGCCAATCCCGGGCTCCGAAGAGATCCTGCCGGCAGACGCCGTGGTAATCGCCTTCGGCTTCCGCCCGAGCCCGGCGCCGTGGTTTGAGCAGCATGGCATTCAGCTGGACAGCCAGGGCCGTGTGGTTGCCCCGGAGAAGGGCAAGTTCAAGCACCAGACCAGCAACCCGAAAGTGTTTGCCGGTGGCGACATGGTGCGCGGTTCGGACCTGGTGGTGACTGCAATCTTCGAAGGGCGTACGGCCGCCGAGGGTATCCTGGACTACCTCGAAGTCTGATTTTCGGCCTGTTCGCGGGCATGCCCGCTCCCACAGGGTTAAGCGTAGAACCCGTGGTAGCGGGCATGCCCGCGAAGCTTTTGTATACAAAAACGCTTGATCTGTGGCATCCAATAGACAAAACACATGGTCATGGCCGTGCCTTTTGCGCTGGTGTCTGAGAAAATGCCCGCACTATTTTTCCGGATGCCGACATGACTGCCCTGAAGAACGATCGTTTCCTGCGTGCACTGCTCAAGCAACCCGTAGACGTCACCCCGGTGTGGATGATGCGCCAGGCCGGCCGCTACCTGCCGGAGTACCGCGCCAGCCGCGCCAAGGCCGGTGACTTCATGAGCCTGTGCATGAACCCGCAGTTCGCCTGCGAGGTCACCCTGCAGCCGCTGGACCGCTACCCGCTGGACGCAGCGATCCTGTTCTCGGACATCCTTACCATTCCCGATGCCATGGGCCTGGGCCTGTACTTCGAAACCGGCGAAGGCCCGCGTTTCAAGAAGGTCATCAGCACCCCCGCTGACATCGAAGCGCTGCCAGTCCCGGACCCACAGAAAGACCTCGGCTACGTGATGGACGCGGTCAGCACCATTCGCCGTGAGCTCAATGGCCGTGTGCCGTTGATCGGCTTCTCCGGCAGCCCGTGGACCCTGGCCACCTACATGGTCGAAGGCGGCTCGTCGAAGGACTTCCGCAAGACCAAGGCCATGGCCTACGACAATCCGCAAGCCCTGCACCTGCTGCTGGACAAGCTGGCCCAGTCGGTCACCAGCTACCTTAACGGCCAGATCCTGGCCGGCGCCCAGGCTGTGCAGATCTTCGACACCTGGGGCGGCAACCTGTCGGCGGCGGCCTACCAGGAGTTCTCACTGGCCTACATGCGCAAGATCGTCAGCGGCCTGATCCGCGAGCACGAGGGGCGCAAGGTGCCGGTGATCCTGTTCACCAAGAATGGTGGTTTGTGGCTGGAAAGCATCGCCGACGCAGGTGCCGACGCACTGGGCCTGGACTGGACCTGCGAGATCGGCGACGCCCGCCGCCGCGTGGGTGACAAAGTAGCCTTGCAAGGCAACATGGATCCGACCGTGCTGTACGCCAAGCCCGAGGCCATTCGCAAGGAAGTGGCGCGCATCCTGGCCAGCTATGGCCACGGCACTGGCCATGTGTTCAACCTTGGCCACGGCATTACCCCGGAAGTCGACCCGGAGCATGCCGGCGTATTCATCAATGCCGTTCACGAGCTGTCGGCGCAGTATCACCAGTGAGGTGACACGCGGAAACCATAAGCCCGGTCATGTGCCGGGCTTTTATTTTGCATTAAGTTTTAATTCAGCGATCGTCGTTAATCTGGTCCCATCGAAACCGAAACAGGACCCGATCCTCATGAAAATCCGTTATCTTGCCCTCATCCTCGCCCCCTTGTTCAGCGCTGGCGCATTTGCCGCTGGCTACACCGGCCCTGGCGCCCAGTCGGTAACCACGGTTGCCGCCGCGAACGACGCCGCCGATGACACCCCCGTCGTGCTGCAGGGCTTCGTGACCAAGAAGATCAACAACGACGACAAGTACGAGTTCAAGGACAACACCGGCACCATCACTGTCGAGATCGACGATGAGGACCTGCCGCCGACGCCGTTCAACGACAAGACCAAGGTGAAGCTGACCGGTGAGGTGGAAAAGCACCTGATGAGCCGGGAAGTGGATGTGGATATTGTCGAGATCATCAACTGATCTGATGGACTCTTCGTGGTCACGCCCGCTCCCACAGGTTGTGGGTGCAGGCGTGCCCGCGAATGCCTCACACCGTTTTGGGTGGTAACTTGCTCAGGTGCAATGCCACCAGCAATGCCACCGCCAGCAAGCTGCCAATGAACAGCCCGATCCCGTTCCAGCCCCACTGGTGCCAGAACACCCCGCCCGCCGTACCGGCCACGCTGGAGCCAGCGTAGTAGCAGAACAGGTACAGCGACGACGCCTGCCCCTTGGCCTTCAGCGCCCGGCGGCCGATCCAGCTGCTGGCCACCGAGTGCGCACCAAAGAAGCCGAAGGTGAACACCAGCATGCCCACGATCACCATCACCAGCGGACTGGCCAGTGTCATCAGCAAGCCACCCGCCATTACCACGATACTGGCCCAGAACACCTTGCGCCGGCCCAGTTTGTCCGCCAGCGCGCCGACCTGTGCCGAACTGTAGATACCCGACAGGTAAACCACCGACAGCAAGCCGACCAGCGCCTGGTTCATGTGGTAGGGCTCGGCCAGCAGGCGGTAGCCGATGTAGTTGAACAGGGTGACGAAGGCGCCCATCAGCAAGAAGGCTTCAAGAAACAGCCAGGGCAGGCCTGCATCTTTGAAGTGCATGACAAAACCGTCCAGCAGGCTGCGTGGGTTCATCGTCTGTGCGCGGAAATTGCGTGATTCCGGCAGCACCTTCCAGAACACCAGCGCGGCCACCAGGGCCAGGCCGCCAATGGTCAGCATCGCCGTGTGCCAGCTGACGAAGTCGATCAGTACGCCAGTGATGAGCCGCCCGCTCATGCCGCCAATCGCGTTGCCGCCGATGTACAGGCCCATGGCCAGGCCAATGTGTTGCGGGTGAATCTCTTCGCTCAGGTAGGTCATCGCCACTGCCGCCAGGCCGCTCAGCGACAGGCCGACCAAGGCGCGGGTGGCCAGTACCAGCTCCCAGCTGGGCATCACTGCGCTGGCCAAGGTGGACAGGGCGGCGCAGACCAGCGCGAACACCATCACGGGTTTGCGCCCTATGCGGTCAGAAATGGGGCCGGTGATCAGCAGGCCGAACGCCAGCATGGCGGTGGACACCGACAGTACCAGGCTGCTCTGCGCCGCGTTGATGGAAAACTCGTTGGATAGCAGAGGCATCATTGGCTGTACGCAGTACAGCAAGGCGAAGGTGGCGAAACCGCCGCTGAACAAGGCCAGCACGGTTTTCATGAAAGCGGGTGTGCCTTTTTCGATCCACATTTCGGTCAGGATGGCAGGTTGTGGCTCAAGGAGGAGGGGGGCTACTGCAGTTTTCACGGGCGGGTACCTCTGGCGCAATGAAAAAAAGCATATAGCTGGCTAACGATTAGATCCAATATATTGTTCGACCTATTTGAGATGTTTGGCGACTTGTTTGGAGCGGATCATGGAATTGCGTCATCTGCGTTACTTCATTGCTGTGGCCGAAGAGCTGCACTTTGGCCGCGCCGCCCAGCAGCTGGGTATTTCCCAGCCGCCCTTGAGTCAGCAGATCCAGGCTCTGGAGCAGGAGTTGGGGGCCCGGTTGTTCGACCGTACCAATCGTCGTGTCGAACTGAGCGAGGCCGGGCGATTGTTCCTCGAGGAAGCGCGCCAGGTATTGGCGCAGGTGGAGAAGGCCGCGGATGTAGCTCGGCGTGCGCAGTTGGGCGAGCTGGGCGAGATGAAAATCGGTTTCACTTCCTCGGCCCCGTTCACCTCGAAAATCCCCAAGGCCATTCATGCCTTCCGTCAGCGCTTTCCGGCGGTGCACCTGAACCTCAAGGAAATGAGCAGCCGTGATGTTGCCGAAGGGGTATTCGACGAGTCCATCGAGGTGGGGTTGATGCGGCCGATGCCGCTGCCGGAGGGGTTGGTGGCCACCGAGTTGTTCCGAGAACCGTTGGTGGCGGTGATCAATGCTTCGCATCCGCTGGCTGAGGGCACTGAGCAAGGCGTCTACATGGCGGCGTTGGCCCCTGAGCCCTTCGTGTTCTTCCCGCGCAGTTATGGCAGCGGCTTGCATGCACAATTGCTGAGCCTGGCGCGGCATGCGGGTTTCAGCCCCCATTTTGCGCAAGAGGCAGGGGAAGCGATGACCATCATCGGCCTGGTCTCGGCGGGGCTGGGGGTGTCGGTGCTGCCGGCGTCGTTCCAGCGCATGCGTATAGAAGGGGTGGTGTACCGCACCTTGCTCGATGAAGAGGCGATGTCGGCGGTGTGGCTGGTGCAGCGTGAGCGCGGCCATTCGGTCATGGCCAAGGCATTTGCCGAGTTGTTGACAGGGCAGGTGGTCGGTCAGGCGTGATGCCGGTCAATTGGCACTGGTCATTGCCCCACTGCCGCCACATACTCGGGCATTCGTTGATACACGGAGGTCAATCATGCGGCGCGTGGTGTTCAATCAGAAAGGTGGCGTGGGCAAGTCGAGCATTGCCTGCAACCTGGCGGCGGTCAGTGCCAATGAAGGCTACCGGACCTTGTTGATCGACCTGGATGCCCAGGCGAACTCGACCCAATACCTCACCGGCCTGACCGGCGAGGACATCCCCATGGGCATCGCCGACTTCTTCAAGCAAAGCCTTTCCAGCGGGCCGTTCAGCAAGAAGAACAAGGTCGATATCTACGAAACCCCATTCGACAACCTGCATGTGGTCACCGCCACTGCCGAGCTGGCCGACCTGCAGCCAAAGCTGGAGGCAAAACACAAGATCAACAAGCTGCGCAAGTTGCTCGACGAGCTGGACGAGGATTACGAGCGTATTTACATCGATACCCCGCCGGCGCTTAATTTCTATGCGGTTTCTGCGCTGATCGCTGCCGATCGCGTGCTGATCCCCTTCGACTGCGACAGCTTTTCGCGCCAGGCCCTGTATGGCCTGCTGGCCGAGATCGAAGACCTCAAGGAAGACCACAACGAAGACCTGGTGGTCGAAGGCATCGTGGTCAACCAGTTCCAGTCACGTGCCAGCCTGCCACAGCAGATGCTCGACGAACTGCTGGCCGAAGGGTTACCGGTGCTGCCGGTGTACTTGGGCAGCTCAGTGAAAATGCGCGAATCGCACCACGCCAGCCTGCCGCTGATTCACCTGGAGCCGCGGCACAAGCTGACTCTGCAGTTTGTCGAGTTGCATTCGCTGCTTGAGGAGAATGCTTAAACCCCGTGGTTACGCAGCCACTCCAGCAGGGACTGGAGTGGAAACGCCCCGGCCTGCCGGCTGACTTCGCGGCCGTTCTTGAACAGCAGCAGGCTGGGGATCGAGCGTATGCCCAGTTGCCCTGCGAGGTTACGGTTGGCTTCGCTGTCGAGCTTGGCCAGGCGGCAGCGGCCTGCAAGCTTCCGGGCGGCCTCTTCGAAGGTGGGGGCAAATGACTTGCACGGGCCGCACCAGTCGGCCCAGATGTCGACCAGCAGCGGCAGGTCGCCTTTGATCTGGCTGGCATAGCTGGCTTCGGTGAGCTCGAAAGGGGTGCTCAACAGCACGTCCTGTTTGCAGCGACCGCATTTCGGCGCATCGCCCAGGCGCTCGGCGGGCAGGCGGTTGAGGCCGTTGCAGTGGGGGCAGGGGATTACCAGTGGGTCGGTCATTTCATCTCCAGTAGGTCTATCGCGGTTCCCTGTAGGAGATCACCCAGCCCTTCCGGGCTGCGCTGTCGCGCAGCAAACATGAGGTGTACGGCTTCAGTTCCGCAGCGACGCTGACATTTTGAAAAAGAAAAGGCGGTTGGCCCGGTAGGGCCAGCCGCCTTTTGCTTTGTTAGGGTTCGTGTGCGCGGGACAGAGATCGTAGCCAGCACTGGTGTGTGTCCGCACACCCGCGTAGGAGAGTGATCCGCACGGTATCGGCGTGAAGTCCCTGTAGGCATCAGCTGATTCAGCTGTGACCACGTATGAGAGAGTGAACCCTTTCGCCACCGTGTGCCCCGCGCGCCCTTTATCCTGCGAGGATTCATCATGGCGCGCAAGCCTTCCAAGCAACGCTTTACCGTCGTCCATCCCGATTGCGCGGCGATCGATGTCGGTGGTCGAGAACATTTCGTGGCGGTCGATCCCCGGCACGAAAATCCCGTCCAGTCGTTCACGTCCTTTACTGACGACCTACTCAAGATGGCTAACTGGCTTGAAAGCCTGGGGATCAAGGTCGTTGCCATGGAATCCACGGGGGTTTATTGGATTCCAATTTACGAGATTCTCAGCGAGCGCGGTTTTGAGGTTTATCTCGTCAATGCCAGAGCAACTCGGCAAATCACGGGCCGTAAATCAGATGTGTTGGATTGCCAGTGGATTTGGCAGCTGATGACTCATGGACTGCTCAGAGGCGCATTCCGCCCCGATGATCTGACCTGCTGCGTCCGGTCATTGGTCAGGCAGCGTGCTTCCAAAGTGAAAGACCAGGCGCAGACGCTGAACCGTATGCAAAAGGCCATGAGCCAAATGAACATCCAGCTGGCCAATGTCATCAGTGATATTTCCGGTGTAACTGGCATGAAGATTTTGCGAGCCATCTGCGCAGGTGAACGGGACCCAGTGCAACTGGCTGAACTGACCGACCGCCGCATCAAGGCAGGCAAGGAGGCTGTCGCTCGGAGTCTTCATGGCAATTGGCGGCGCGAGCATTTGCATGCGCTAACTCAGGAATTGGCTGCCTATGACTTCCTGGAGCAGCAAATTGCTGATTGTGACGACGCCATAAAAGCCGCGTTAGAGCAGTTGCCGGTGCTGCAAAACAAGCCAGAGCCATCCAATAAGCCTTTACGGAGCCCACACCGAAACGGTGTCCAACAGACTGAATTGCATCAGACATTGTGGAAAGTTCTTGGCGTGGACCTAACCGCAATTCCAACCATTGGGGTGGACACTGCATTAGTGCTGGCAGGGGAGATCGGTACAGATCTATCACGCTTCCCGTCCTCACAGCACTTCTGCTCTTGGTTGGGACTGGCTCCCCCTACCCGAATTTCCGGCGGTCATCGACTGGCAGGTGGCGGGCCCAAAATAGTCAATCGAGCAGCTCAAGCACTCAAGCAGGCCGCATCCAATGCCCGTAACGACAAGGGTTTCATTGGTGCATCACACCGAGCCAGACTGACTCGAATGGATACCAGCTGCGCCATCAAGGCCACTGCGCATCAGTTGGCACGTCTGGTGTACAACCTGTTAACCAAGAAGCAGGCTTATGTTGAACAAGGTCTTGAGGAGTTTGAAACCAGAAGCCAAGACCGGCAGGTCCGGGCTTTGCTTCGCAAAGCCCGGAAACTGGGGTATCAACTGGTGGCCGCTTGAGTGTTTAGAAAACAATGGGTTGCATTTTGTTTGATGAGAGTGCTGGCAGGGGAGATCGGTACAGATCTATCACGCTTCCCGTCCTCACAGCACTTCTGCTCTTGGTTGGGACTGGCTCCCCCTACCCGAATTTCCGGCGGTCATCGACTGGCAGGTGGCGGGCCCAAAATAGTCAATCGAGCAGCTCAAGCACTCAAGCAGGCCGCATCCAATGCCCGTAACGACAAGGGTTTCATTGGTGCATCACACCGAGCCAGACTGACTCGAATGGATACCAGCTGCGCCATCAAGGCCACTGCGCATCAGTTGGCACGTCTGGTGTACAACCTGTTAACCAAGAAGCAGGCTTATGTTGAACAAGGTCTTGAGGAGTTTGAAACCAGAAGCCAAGACCGGCAGGTCCGGGCTTTGCTTCGCAAAGCCCGGAAACTGGGGTATCAACTGGTGGCCGCTTGAGTGTTTAGAAAACAATGGGTTGCATTTTGTTTGATGAGAGCGGGTTCACCCGCGAAGAATGCGACGCGGTGCATGGCACCGGCTTCGCCGGTAAAACCGCTCAGGATTCGGCGCTAATCAGGAAGAGCAGCTGATTTCCAGGTGCTTGCCCCACTCCGGCGGTCGCTCGGCGTAGGCCTGCATCCCGGGCTGTTCCTCGAACGGCCTGGTCAGGACTTGGTGCAGCCGTCGAACTTCACTGTAATCCCCCGCCTCGGCCGCTTCGATGGCTTTCTGCGCCAGGTAGTTGCGCAGCACGTACAGCGGGTTTACCGCATGCATCCGCTCACGGCGGCCTTCGGCATTGCCGGGTTCACGCCCACAGCGGGCCAGGTAGTCTGCGCCCCAGGCATCGAAGCCGGCCAGGTCGATAAAGTCATCGCGCACTGCCTTCAGCGCCTCGGCCACCGGCTGCTCACCCAGTTTGCGGAAGAACAGGCTGTAGTCCACGCCACCGCGTTGCATGCACTGCAGCAGGCGCTCGACCAGCGCCATGTCATCATCTTCGGCAGTGGTCAGCCCCAGGCGCCGGCGCATCAGGTCCAGGTAATGGGCCTGGTACAGCGGCAGGAACAGGCCCAACGCTTCCTTCAGCGGCTCAACTTCGATCACGGTGGTCAGTGCCTGGGCCAGCGCGCTGAGGTTCCAGTGGGCGATGGGCACCTGGTTGGCGTAGCTGTAGCGGCCACGGTCGTCGGAGTGGTTGCAGATGAAGTTGGCGTCGAAGTCATCCAGGAACGCGTAGGGGCCAAAATCGAAGGTGATGCCGAGGATCGACATGTTGTCGGTGTTCATCACGCCGTGGCAGAAGCCATACGCCTGCCAGCGGGCGATCAGTTCGGCATTGCGCTCGACGATGGTGCGGAACATGGCCAGGTAAGGCTGCTCGGCGTCACGGCATTCGGGATAGTGCTGTTCCAGCACATGGTCGATCAACACGCGCTGCTGCTCGGGCTGCTTGGTGTAGTAGAAGTACTCGAAATGACCGAAACGCACATGGCTCTGCGCCAGGCGCGTCAGCATGGCCGCGCTTTCACGGGTTTCGCGCCACACCGGGGTGCTGGAACCGATCACGCACAGTGCCCGGCTGGTAGCGATGCCCAGAGCGTGCAGGGCTTCGGAGGCGAGGAACTCGCGAATCGACGAGCGCAGCACGGCGCGGCCGTCACCCATGCGGGAGTAGGGTGTCTGGCCGGCGCCCTTGAGGTGCAGGTCCCAGTGTTCGCCTGCGTCGTTGAGCACTTCGGCCAGCAGCAAGCCACGGCCGTCGCCCAGACGTGGGTTGTACGAGCCGAACTGGTGGCCGGAATAAACCATCGCCCGAGGGTCGGCCTCTTCCCACAGTTTGTGGCCGCTGAACAGTTCGGCGAACACCGGCAGCTCGGCCTGGGCGGGGTCGAGGTCGAGCAAGGCCATGGCCGACTCGCTCGCTACCACCAGGCGCGGGTCTGCAATGGGCTCGGGCAGCACCTGGGTGGAGAACGCATCGCCCAGGCGGGCGAAGCGGTTGTCGAAGGTGAGTTGGTCGAGGGCTTTCACGGGACTGCTCCTTGGAATCGGTGCCAATGGGGCCGCTTGGCGGCCTTTCGCGGGTGAACCCGCTCCCACAGCGGCCAGCGCCCGATGTCGGAGCGGGTTTACCCGCGAACGAGGGCGAAGCCCTCGCAGCCATTTTGCACACAATAAAGTATTCGAGCCTATTCAGGCCGAAGCAGTGCCATCCGATTTTGGCTGTTCCATCGGAATCAATTGCTGTTTGCTGCCCTTGGCGTCCATCAGGAATACCTCTACCTGGCGTACCGAGATCTTGATGTTGTGGGCCTTGAACTCGCGGTTGATGTAGCGGTTGATCTCGTCCAGCGTCGGGTTGCGGTCGCCCAGGTCACGCACGTGCATGCGCAGTTCGTGGTCCAGCGAGCTCTCGCCGAAGTTGAGGAAGTACACGATCGGTTCCGGATCCTTGAGCACGCGTGGGTTCTCATGCGCGCCCTTGAGCAGCAGGTCGCGCACCAGGTCGAGGTCTGAGCCATAGTCGATGCCCAGCTTCAGCGTCACCCGGGTGACCGTATCGGTCAGCGACCAGTTGATCAGTTGGCCAGTGATGAAGGTCTTGTTGGGGACGATGATGTCCTTGCGGTCGAAGTCGGTGATGGTGGTGGCACGGATGCGGATCTTGCTTACCGTGCCCGACAGGTTGCCGATGGTGATGGTGTCGCCAATCCGTACCGGGCGCTCGAACAGGATCATGATGCCGGAGATAAAGTTGGCGAAGATTTCCTGCATGCCGAAGCCCAGCCCTACTGACAGCGCAGCCACCAGCCATTGCAGCTTGTCCCAGCTCACCCCCAGGGTCGACAGGGTGCTGACGATGCCGATGCCGACGATGGTGTACGACAACAGCGTGGTGGTGGCGTAGGCACTGCCCTGGGCCAGGTTCAGGCGAGACAGCACCAGTACTTCCAGCAAGCCTGGCAAGTTGCCGGCCAGGGCGAAAGTGATGCCGACGATCACCAGCGCGCCGAGCAGGTCGCCGAGGCTGATCGGTACCATGCTGGCGGCGGCGCCGGTGCCGCTGGTGTATTCGTAGAGGACGAAATTGTTGAGGTAGGCGAACACCGAGATCAGGTCGGCCCACACCCAGTACAGGCCGGCGATGAAGCCGCCGAGCAGGGCCAGGCGGATCAGGCGCAGCGACTGCTGGTTGACCTGTTCGATATCCAGCGTTGGCTCTTCGGTGATGACTTCGCCATCCAGCCCTTCCTTGGCTGCCGCACGCTTGGTCAACGCACGCTGGTAGGCCAGGCGTCGTGCAGCCACCGACAGGCCGCGCACGAAGGCGGCCTCGATCACCAGCCAGAACAGCAGCAGGTACAGGGTGTAGATGAGTCGGTCGGTAAGCTTCAGTGCCGTGTAGTAGTAGCCGAAGCACACGGCGACGAACAGGGCGATGGGCAGGGCGGTGAACGCTACCCCCACCGCCCTGCGGAACAGCGAGGTGTCACGGTGTGCCGGGCTGCTGAGCAGCAGGCGGCTGAGCAGCCAGGCCATCAGCGCATAGCAGGTCAGCACCACGCCGATGCCCAACACGTCGTCTGCCAATGCCGAAGGCTGGTGCTCGGCCACCGCCACCACGCCGACCAGTGCCAGCACAACGGTGCCCAGGCGGCGAACCCAGCCGCGCAGGAACTCGACCTGCGGTTTGTGCCAGCGGAAGTGGACTTCCGCCACGCCACCGGGTGCGAGGATACGGTAGGCGGTATAGAACACCAGCCAGGCCTGGGCCAGCTGCCAGAGTGCGGCGCCCAGGTTGGCATTCTGCCCGCGGGCGTCGATCTGCAGGGCGTAGCTGCACAGCGCCAGACCAAGGCTGACCGGCATCGCCAGCAGAATGTTGATTAGGATTGCCTGGGGCGTGTGCCATTGGCTGTCACGGCGGAAGTGGCCGATATCCTGGTGCACTTTGCCTAATCGTTGGTAAAGGTATTTGCGCCGCCACAACAACGCGCCGATCACCAACAGCAGCGGCAGGAACAGCAACGGGCGCTGGCTCAGGCCATCGGCCAGCTCTTTCAGGCTGGAGGCCCACGGCAGGTTGGCGACCTGGTCGGCCAGGCGCTCCGGCACGTATTGCAGCCAGTCCCAGTCCAGCGGCTTGTTGCTGGGGATCCAGAACATTTGCTCGTCGAGGGTGGTGCGCAGGCTCTGCGCGGTGCCCAGTAGCTGCTTCTGGTTGAGCTGCAGGGTGATCGATTCGTTGAGCAGCGCCGACAGCTCGCGGTTCAGCCGCTCCAACAGGTCGCTGCGGGTGATGGCCACTTCCAGCAGGGCCTTGCGCAGCTGCGGGGTCACATCTTCCTGCGGTTGCGCCGCCAGCAGCTTGTCGACGTAGGTGACCGGGCTGCTCATCTGCTCGCGCTGCTGGTTGACTTCGAACTGGTACAGGCGGGTGTCGGCGATCTGGTCGGCCAGGTCGCGGTCGACCTTCAGGTGCGGCAGGGTCTGCTTCTGCTTGTAGAGAATCTTCGACAGCAGCAGGCTTCCCTTGAGCACGTTGATCTGCTCGTCAAGCGCCTGGTCGGCCTGGGTCAGGCTGTCGAGTTGCTGCTTGGTGCGCAGGTTCTGCTGGGTCAGTTCGTTAAGGCGGTCGGTGCTCTTGAGCAGGTAGTCGGAAAGCTTGAGGTTGATCGCGCTTTCAGTGGCCAGCAGGCTGCTGCCGCCGGCCTTCTGAGCCTCAATCGACTGCTGGGTGACGGCTTCCTGGGACTGGGCCAGGCGTTTGGCGTTGATCAGCGTCTGCAGGTCCTGGATTTCCTGCTCCAGGCGCGCAGCGCGCTCGACCAGCAGGTCGTGACGCGCATTGCCGAGGTCTTGCAGCAGGCTGTTGCCGGCCAGTTCCTGGCGGCGCAGCAGGGTCAGCGCGTTGAGCGAGGCCAACTCGGCGTTGAGCTGATTGCGCTGGTCGGCATTGATGGCTTTGCCACCGTCCTTGCCGGTTTTGAGTATGTTGTTGATCTGCTGGGTGCGGGTCTGGCTGCTGCTGATCTCCGCCTGGGCACGCTCGGGGCGGGTTTGCGAGTTGATGATCAGGCTGTTGGCTTCAGACAACGCCTTTTGCAGCTCGCCCTGCAGCGTGTTGCGTTCGCTGAGCATCTGTTCAAGCTGTGGCACGGTGAGGTTGGCGTAGCGCTGTGCCACCGGTTGTGCCCTGGTTTCCTTGAGCCTGGCCAACTCCTTCTGGCTGTCGCTGGTCTCCTTGGGGGCACTGCTCAGCTGCTGCTTGAGTGCAGCCAGTTTCTTTTCGTTGTCTTCCTTGGCAGCAAGCAGGCTCAACGTTTGTTCGAGCACCTGCTGCAGCGCCTTCTGGTCTGCCTCGGGCAGCTTGCGCTCGGCGATCTTGTCGAGGCTGTTCTGGATACTGGCGGTGGTCGGGGCTTCTGCCGCGCTAGCGGCAAAAGAAAGGGTCAGGCACAACCCGAGCAGGGCTGTGCGAAGGTACACGCGCAGGGACATAGGCAGACTACTTGTGGATCCGGCTGAAACGAAGTTTAGAGGAACAATCCTGGTCCGGGTCGCGTTCCTTCGGGGAATCTGACGCCTACTTTCTGGATCTTGTTCCCGTCCATGGTCGCCACGGTCCAGATCGTGCCATGCCATTCGACCTGGTCCCCCACTACTGGAGCGCCTCCGACCTTCTGTCGGATGAACTGCGCCAGCGGCATTTTCGCGTCGAGGCCATCGAGCTTCAGGCCATACAACGCTGCCACCGCCCCCAGTTCGGCATCGCCTTCGAGCACGAAGTCGCCGAAGAAACGCAGGTCCAGGCCACGCTGTGGCGCTTGGCTGAACAATTTGCCGAGGGCCGGCAGGTTGTGCTCGTGGCCGATCACGCAGAGCATGTCGCCCACTTCCAGCACGGTGCTGCCCGACGGGTGCAGCAGTTGCTCGCCACGGAACAGCGCGGCAATCCGTGTGCCTTCGGGCATTTTCAGTTCGCGCAGGGCGGCACCGATGCACCACTTTTCGGCGCCCAGGCGGTAGACGAACATTTCCCACTCGCTGGTGATGTGCACTTCCAGGGCGGAGCGGGAAATCGGCGCCGGGTCTGGCGGTACGGTCACTTTCAGCAGCTTGGCCATCCACGGCAGGCTGGTGCCCTGCACCAGCAGTGACACCAGCACGATGAAGAACGCCAGGTTGAAGAACAGCTGGGCGTCTGGCAGGCCCGCCATCAGCGGGAACACCGCCAGAATGATCGGTACCGCGCCGCGCAGGCCGACCCACGAAATGAAGCCCTTTTCGCGGCCGTGAAAAGCCTTGAACGGCAGCAGGGCCGCGACCACCGACAGTGGCCGCGCCACCAGGATCATCCACAGCGCCAGGCCCAGTGCCGGCAGGGCGATGGGCAGCAGGTCGTGCGGCGTGACCAGCAACCCCAGCACCAGGAACATGCCGATCTGCGCCAGCCAGGCCATGCCGTCGAGCATGTGCAGGATGCCGTGGCGGCTGCGGATAGGCTTGTTGCCCAGCACCAGGCCGCACAGGTAAACGGCGAGGAAGCCGCTACCATGCAGGGCGTTGGTCAGCGAGAACACCACCAGGCCGCCGGCCACTACCAGAATGGGGTAAAGGCCGCCGGCCAGGTTGATGCGGTTGACCAGTTGCAGCATCAGCCAGCCACCGCCCAAGCCCAGCAGCCCGCCGATACCGAACTCACGCAACAAGTGGCCCAGCAGGCCCCAGTGCAGCCCGGTCTGGCCGCTGGCAATCATGTCGATCAAGGTGACAGTGAGGAACACCGCCATCGGGTCGTTGCTGCCCGACTCGATCTCGAGGGTAGCCGTAACCCGCTCGTTCAGGCCTTTGCCGCCGAGCAGCGAGAACACTGCAGCGGCGTCGGTGGAGCCGACGATCGCACCGATCAGCAAGCCCTGAATCAGGCTCAGGTTGAACAGCCAGGCGGCAACCAGGCCGGTGAGGGCGGTGGTGATCATCACCCCGACCGTGGCCAGCGACAGCGCCGGCCACAGCGCCACGCGGAAGCTTGCCACCCGCGTACGCAGGCCACCGTCAAGCAGGATGACGGCCAGTGCCAGGTTGCCCACCAGGTAGGCGGTTGGGTAATTGTTGAAGATGATGCCGCCACCATCGACACCGGCGACCATGCCGACGGCGAGGATGATGACCAGAATAGGGATGCCCAGGCGCGACGATAGCGAGCTGACCAGGATACTTGCACCCACCAGCAATGCGCCGATCAGGAACAGGCTGTTGATGGTGCTTGCATCCAAAGGCAGGTACTCCGAGACAGCGGGGAAGGGACGTGGTAGCGCATTTTCCAGCAAAAGCTAGCAGGTCGCGTGCCAATCGATTCTAACCTGAGGCCGACGCAGGCTGTAAAGCGATACCGCATCGTCGCTGCGGCTTGCGGCTGTAATGGTTTGCCCACTGTCAGGCAGCCAAGTGACATGAATGTCAAAGAAACCATTTCTCTAGCCCAGGTGGCCCAGCGCCTGCTCGGGCAATTTCCTGATTTGCACAGTTTGGCGCGCCAGGCGGCGGGCCATGTGCTTCGCCGCCAACTGGGGTACTGGCTGGATCCGGACGGGCTCTATTGGCACGAGTTCCAGTCGGCGGCCAGCAGTTCGTTGAGCTTCACCGGCTGGCGCCACAGTGGGCCGCCACGACGCTCTTTGAGCCTTACCGAACTGGTCATCCAGCGATTCAGCCCGCAGCAGCAGGCCAGTGCTGACGAGTTGAGTATTTATGGTGGCTTCTACCGGGTGGATGCCAGCCACGCAGTTTACGACGAACGCAACGAAGTGCGGCTCGACCCTCAGCAAGTACTGACGGCGTTCTGGCGGTTGGACTTTGCAGGGCGCTACACCGAGGCGCTGGGCACGTTTCGAGCACGGCATGGCGAAGACTACTGTGTGCTGGCCCGTGCCCGCTTCATGGCTGCTGTGGGCCAATCTGGGTTGAGCGAACATGAGCGCCAGGAGCTAATGGGGGTGACGCTCGCTGCACCCGCACTGCCGACTACCGTAAAAGCCTTGCGACTCGCCCGGCAAGCGAGTGCTCAATCTGGGTGGAACGCGCTTGTCATCGGCGGTATCAGCGCCAAGCTGATGTTCTTGCGCAAGCTGAAGACTGGCAGGTTGTGCCTCTACCTTGCCGATGTTCAGGCTGTGGTGCAGGTGTTCGACGATCGTCATGCGTTTCAGGAGTGGATGGCTGACCAGGCCGCCACGACGGTGGGGCGAGAGCGGCTGGTCAGGCTGTTCGTCGGGGACGGGGTACTGGCGCAGTCGCTACGCCCGCGACTACGCAATTACTTCAAGTTGCTCGCTCAGTCGCGAGGTGACACCGCCATCTTGGGGCAGTCCATTGAAGGGGACCTGTTCGTTCGTCTACGTGATGCGGTGATGGATGATCTGACCAGCGACGCTCACGAACGGCTGACCACCAACGCACAGTTGCGCAAGGCCGATTGGCTGTCGGGCTTGCAAGCAGCGAGTTTTATAATTGCGCCGATGGCGCCGCTTGGCTGGCCAGTGATATTGGCATCGCTCGGTCTGGGCACAGCAAGCCTGGCTCTGCACCTGGACCGGGCAATCAATGGCAAGCAGGCCTGGCGCACGGCGGCATGGTGGTCAGTACTGACAGATATCCTGTTTATCCTGCTCGATATAGCCATGATGCGCGCCAGCGAGCTGTTCACTGATGGCCACGTCCCCCCGCGTGTGACTGGTCAGGCGCAAGCCTCTCCTGCCAAGGTCGATTGGGGGCTTTACATGGCGCCGGCAGCAGACGACCTGCTGGCTGTGTCGGATCAGGCGCTGGCCCGCCAGCAAGCTCTGTTGGGCGCGGTACCGTGGGCTGATCTCGATGCCTTGGGGCCCAATGGCGAGTATCTGGATGCCTTCAGTGAACCCTACCCCGTGTTTCGCGATGAGCACGGCTTTGGCTCGCCCGCCATTGCCGAGTACACCAGCTCGCCGGAGCGTTACAACAACCTGTGGCGGGGTATGCCGCTAGAGGGCACGCGCGCCGCGCATATCCAGCGCAGCCATGCGCTTTCTCACGCACTTGGGCAAATCGGCGTGACTAATCAAGTGAGGCTGTATCGGGCTGCCTCCAGCCTGCGGGGCACGGGTTTTCAGGCAGTTGGTGAGGGCGCCGTTGAAGTGGGTGACGTGCTGGTGACCACCGACTTCACGTCATTCACTGAAAACCCCTATGCCCTCTGGGAGGTTTTCAACGACCCGCAGGCTCAAATCAGTGGCAGGGATGTTTTTGATGAAAACGCGTTGGTTTATGTGTTGGAGCCGGGCGAGGATATGCAGGCGACGCCTATCGGGCCCTTCTCAAGGCGACCGGATGAGGCGGAGTCTTTGATGATGCCCGGGCGCTACCTGCAAGTGGAAAAGGTGACGGCCGTTCAAGGGCACAATTATCGCTTTACCGAGGTGTGCCTGAAGGCGCTGGCGCTGGCGCAGGCGCCAAGCGGCAAGGCAGTGCGTGATATGCGCACAGGCAAGCTGTTCGATCGCCAGGCACTGGCGATGCGGCTGGGCACGGAGGATGATTCGTTGATGCGCACATTCTTTGCGCTGCCCTCCTGAGCGCACGTGAAAGGGGCCGCTGAGCGGCCCCTGATCAAGGCCTCAGCCCTGCTTCACTTCACGCATCGGCTTGCCTTTCACTGGCGCATCGCCCGCCACGTAGTACTTGGCAGTGCTGCGCGGCAGTGGCTTGCGGCCACGGATCTTGTCCGAAATCTTCTCGGCGATCATGATCGTGGTGGCGTTGAGGTTGCCGGTGATGATCAGCGGCATGATCGAGGCATCGACCACGCGCAGGCCCTTCATGCCGTGCACGCGGCCTTCGCCGTCGACCACCGCCATGTCGTCGGTGCCCATCTTGCACGAGCAGGACGGGTGGAAGGCAGTTTCGGCGTGCTCGCGGATGAACTTGTCCAGCTGCTCGTCGGTTTGCACGTCGGCGCCCGGGCTGATTTCGCGGCCACGGTACGGGTCCAGCGCCGGCTGGGCCATGATTTCACGGGTCAGGCGAATGCCGTCACGGAATTCCTGCCAGTCCTGCTCGGTGGACATGTAGTTGAACAGGATGCTCGGGTGCTGGCGCGGGTCTTTCGACTTGGCCTGGATGCGGCCACGGGCAGGCGAGCGCATGGAGCCCATGTGCGCCTGGAAGCCATGTTCCTTCACGCCATTGGAGCCGTTGTAGTTAATCGCAACCGGCAGGAAGTGGTACTGGATGTTCGGCCACTTGAACTCCGGGCGGGTACGAATGAAACCACCGGCCTCGAACTGGTTGCTGGCGCCGATGCCGGTGCCATTGAACAACCACTCGGCACCGATGGCCGGCTGGTTCCACCACAGCAGCGATGGGTACAGCGATACCGGCTGGGTGCAGGCGTACTGCAGGTACAGCTCCAGGTGGTCCTGAAGGTTTTCACCAACGCCCGGAAGGTCGTGCACAACCGGGATGTCGAGGCTTTCCAGCAGGGCGCGCGGGCCGACGCCGGAGCGCTGCAGCAGCTGCGGCGAAGCGATGGCGCCAGAGCTGACGATCACTTCCTTGCGGGCGCGGGCTTCAACGCGTTCTTCGCTGTCGCCGACCAGGTAGGTTACGCCTACGGCGCGCTTGCCGTCGAACAGCACGCGGTCGGTCAGGGCGTGGGTGACGATGGTCAGGTTCGGGCGTTTCTTGGCCTGGTCCAGGTAGCCACGGGCGGTGCTGGAGCGGCGGCCGTTCTTGGTCACCGAACGGTCCATCGGGCCGAAGCCTTCCTGTTGGTAGCCGTTAAGGTCTTCGGTACGCGGGTAACCGGCTTGCACACCTGCTTCAACCATGGCGTGGAACAGCGGGTTGTTGCCAGCCTTTGGCGTGGCAACACTGACCGGGCCGTCACCGCCGTGGTAGTCGTTAGGGCCGATATCACGGGTTTCGGCTTTGCGGAAGTACGGCAGGCAGTCGAGGTAGGTCCAGTCTTCCAGGCCTGGCAGTTCTGCCCAGCCGTCGAAGTCCATGGCGTTGCCGCGGATGTAGCACATGCCGTTGATCAGCGACGAGCCACCCAGGCCCTTGCCACGGCCACATTCCATGCGGCGGCCGTCCATGTACGGCTCCGGGTCGGTCTCGTAGGCCCAGTTGTAGCGGCGGCCTTGCAGCGGGAAGGCCAGGGCGGCTGGCATCTGGGTGCGGAAGTCGAAGCGGTAGTCGGGGCCACCGGCTTCCAGCAGCAATACGGTGACGCCGGCGTCTTCGGTCAGGCGGGTCGCCAGGGTGTTACCGGCCGAGCCGGCACCGACGATGATGTAATCGAATTCTTGGGACATGAAAGTACCCTCGTGTTGGCGGTGATCGGGGAGCGGGTACGCCCGTGCGCGTTGGCACGGGCGGGGCTAGACAGGGTTCAGAAAACCGAGTTGTAGCCGCCCAGCTCGACCTGGACCGACTTGATGCGAGTGTATTGAGCCAGCGAGCTGACGCCGTTTTCACGGCCGACGCCCGACTGCTTGTAGCCACCTACCGGCATTTCGGCCGGCGATTCACCCCAGGCGTTGATCCAGCAGATACCGGCTTCGAGCTTGTGGATGATGCGGTGGGCGCGGGTGATGTCGTTGGTGCAGACGCCGGCGGCCAGGCCGTAGTCGGTGTCGTTGGCACGGCGGATCACTTCTTCTTCGGTTTCGTAGGTGAGGATGCTCATCACCGGGCCGAAGATCTCTTCCTTGACGATGGTCATGTCGTCGGTGCAGTCGGTGAACACGCTCGGCGCAACGAAGGCACCTTTGGCGAAGTCACCGGCAGTCAGGCGCTCGCCACCGCACAGCACGCGGGCACCTTCTTCCTTGCCCTTGGCGATGTAGCCCAGCACGCTTTCCATGTGCTGGAAGCTGACCAGCGGGCCGAAGTTGGTGTTTTCGTCTTCCGGGTTGCCAACGCGGATGCGGGCAACGCGCTCGGCGATCTTGGCTTCGAAGGCCGCCTTCATTTCAGCCGGGATGAACACGCGGGTGCCGTTGGTGCACACCTGGCCCGAGCTGTAGAAGTTGGCCATCATGGCGATATCAGCGGCCTTGTCCAGATCGGCGTCGGCACAGATGATCAGAGGCGACTTGCCGCCCAGTTCCATGGTCACTTCCTTCAGCGAAGAGCTGGAGGCGCTGGCCATGACTTTCTTGCCGGTGGTGGTGCCGCCGGTGAAAGACACTTTTTCGATGCGCGGGTGCTCGGTCAGCCAGGTGCCGACTTCGCGGCCGCTGCCGGTCAGAACGTTGAACACGCCGTTTGGCAGGCCGGCTTCGGTGTAGATCTCGGCCAGTTTCAGGGTGGTCAGCGAAGTGACTTCCGACGGTTTGAAGATCATCGCGTTGCCAGCGGCCAGGGCCGGGGCAGATTTCCACAGGGCGATCTGGATCGGGTAGTTCCAGGCACCGATACCCACGGTTACGCCCAGCGGCTCGCGGCGGGTGTAAACGAAGGACGATTCGCGCAGCGGGATCTGCTCGCCTTCGATGGCCGGTACCAGGCCTGCGTAGTATTCCAGGACGTCGGCGCCGGTGACGATGTCGACGTAGCGGGTTTCGGAGTACGACTTGCCGGTGTCCAGGGTTTCCAGCATGGCCAGCTCGTCGTTGCGCTCGCGCAGGATGTCGACGGCGCGGCGCAGGATGCGCGAACGCTGCATGGCAGTCATCGCAGCCCAGACTTTCTGGCCACGCTCGGCGCTTTCGACGGCTTTCTCGACGTCAGCCTCGGTAGCACGTTGCACGTGGGCGAGGACTTCGCCGGTAGCCGGGTTGATGGCTTCGAACGTGGCATCGCTGCCAGCGTCGACGTAAGCGCCATCAATGTAGAGTTTTTGCGTTCCGAAACGGGCCATAGTGTCCTCGCAAGTGCAGTGTGTGGTTTGGCTTGCGCGTCACGCTCCTGCCGGGTTGGCAAGTGCCGTGCGCGCTTGTTCAGCGGCCTGGTCATTGGTGCCCAGGGTGTGCTGCTTAGCCAGTTGTAGATCCATGTATTCGTAAGCAATCCGTATTGCCTGATCGGTGTCGAATGCATCACCCGACAGGGCGCCACGCAGCCACAGACCGTCGATCAGGGCTGCCAGGCCGCGGGCTGCCTTGCGCGCATGGTAGAGCGGCAGGGCGCGGCGGAACTGGCAGCACAGGTTGGAATACAAGCGGTGGTCGTTGATCCGCTGCAACCTGTGTAAATCGGGCTGGTGCATGCTGGAAGCCCAGAAGGCCAACCAGGTTTTCATTGCCGGGCCGTTTACCTGGCTGGCATCGAAGTTGCCCTCGATGATCACTTTCAGGTGGGCGCGCGGGCTGTCGTCTTTCAGGGCCTGGCGACGTGCTCTGACGCCTTCGTTGAGCATGCTCATGATGTAACCCATCGTCGCTGCGATCAGGCCGTTCTTGTCCCGAAAGTAGTGACTGATGATGCCGTTCGACACACCGGCCAAACGGGCAATCAGCGCAATGCTGGCGTCCCCCAGTCCGACCTGATCGACCGCCTGCAATGTGGCTTCGATCAACTGCTGGCGCCGGATGGGTTGCATACCGACCTTGGGCATCTTGCTATCTCCTCAGGCCTGCGAGCAGACGACAGGCGGCTGACTCGGCGAAGGCCAGTCTATTTTGTTTTGATTGAACGTTCAATCAATAAAGAATAAGCTCTGCGACAATTTGTGCCATTGACAGTTTTTCAGGCGGTCGAGACGGCACGGATTGACACCCCAGGAAATCGCGTAACCCCCGGAATACAAGGTGTTGACGGGCATGAGCGATGCGAAATGCAGATTCTGCCGTACGGCCATTGGCCCTGCGACAGGCCCTTGGAGCGGGCGGGGTGACCTGTGACGAATGCGCGCACCTCCGTTGAGGCGTGGCATTTTCAGCAGGCCACCTGTCTGTTTTTGGCAACGTATCGATTCGGGATCACGGTTTCCAGGGTTCTTTTATAACACCTGATGCAGTGGGGATATTCCACCAATTGCTCGGGAAAGACTGATTAGCCTCCACAGCCGCACTGCCCGGAGCATTCGTGCAATGAGTTCTGCCTCACTTACCAAGCCCCCCGCCGAGAGGGTACGGGTCAACCGCGTGGTGTTTTTCACCTCCGCGCTGATGATCCTTGTTCTGACTGCCTTGCTGATCGCTGTACCCGAAACCGCCGGCCAGGTGCTGGGCGTGGCCCAGAAGTGGCTGACGCGCACCTTTGGCTGGTACTACATGCTGGTCATCTGCGGATACCTGCTGTTCGTCGTCTACCTGGCTTTCTCCGACTACGGCAGCCTCAAGCTGGGTGGCAAGGACGACCAGCCTGACTTCAGCTACGGCGCCTGGGCCGGCATGCTGTTCTCGTCCGGTATCGGTATTTCGCTGCTGTACTTCGGCGCCTCCGAGCCCCTGGACCACTACTTCAACCCACCGGAGGGCACCCCGGCCAGCCTCGAGGCCGCGCGCCAGGGCCTGCAGCTGACCTTCCTGCACTGGGGCCTGCACGGCTGGGCGATCTATGCCCTGGTCGGCCTGGCCGTGGGTTACTTCGCTTACCGCCACAACCAGCCGCTGGCACTGCGCTCGGCACTGTACCCGCTGGTGGGCGAGCGTTGGGTCAAGGGCGCTGCCGGCAACGCCGTCGACATCTTCGGCATGTTCGTCACCCTGCTGGGCCTGGTGACCAACTTGGGCATCGGCTCGATGCAGGTGTCGTCCGGCCTGGAATACCTGTTCGGCATGGACCACAGCAAGACCAACCTGCTGGTGGTGATCCTGGTCATGGCTGGCGTGGCTACCGTGGCAGCGGTATCGGGTGTGGAAAACGGCATTCGCCGCCTGTCCAACCTGAACATCATGCTGTTCAGTGGCCTGTTGATCTTCGTGCTGCTGGGCGGCGAGACCCTGCACCTGCTCAACGGCTTCGTGCAGAACGTTGGCGACTACCTCAACGGCATCGTGCTGAAAACCTTCGACCTCTATGTGTATGAAGGCGAAGCCGGCAAGTCGGAGCGCTGGCTGGGCCTGTGGACCGTGTTCTACTGGGCCTGGTGGATCTCCTGGGGCCCGTTCGTCGGCATGTTCATTGCGCGTATTTCCAAGGGCCGCACCGTGCGCCAACTGGTGATGGGTGTGCTGCTGATCCCGCTGGGCTTCACCCTGGCCTGGCTGTCGATCTTCGGCAACACCGCACTGGACCTGGTGATCAACCAGGGCGCCGTGGAGCTGGGCAAGACTGCGCTGGAACAGCCATCGATGTCGATCTACCAGCTGCTGGAATACTTCCCGGCAGCCAAGATCGTCATTGGTGTGGCAGTGTTCGTCGGTTTCGTGCTGTTCCTCACACCGGCCGACTCCGGCGCGGTGATGATGGCCAACCTGTCGTGCACAGGCGGCAAGGTCGACGAGGATGCCCCGCACTGGATGGTGGTGTTCTGGTCCGTGGTGATCACCCTGGTCACGATCGGCCTGCTGTTTGCCGGTAACTTCGAAGCCATGCAGACCATGGTCGTGCTGGCGGGCCTGCCATTCTCGGTGGTGCTGGTGCTGTTCATGTTCGGCCTGTACAAGGCCATGAAGCAGGACGTGGTGATCGAGCAGGAGCGCGCCGAACTGGCCGCCCGTGGCCGTCGCGGCTTTAGCGAGCGCCTGACCCAGCTGGAACTGCAGCCGACCCAGGCCGTGGTACAGCGCTTCATGGACAAGCAGGTCAGCCCGGCGTTGAAAGAAGCCGCTGCACAGCTGCAGACGCAGGGCTTCGAGGTGGAAACCCGCGTTGGCCAGTCGCGCAACCTGATGGGCTTGCGGGTGATGATGGAAGAAGGCAACCCTTTCGTCTACGAAGTGAGCCTTGACGGCTATATGGCCGCGTCGAGCGAGCCGCCGGTCGAGGGTGAGCCTGAACTGCGCCAGCGCTTTTACCGCGCCGAGGTCTACCTGCATGACGGCAGTCAGGAGTACGACCTGATGGGCTTTGCCCCAGACCAGATCGTGCGTGATGTGCTCGATCAGTTCGAGAGCCATCGCCAGGTGCTTGGCCGCGTCTATAGCTGACTTCCCGGCAGGCCGCCGCACTGCCAGGTGTGGCGGCTTGCCAGCAGCAATATGTAGCACCTCATTCGATAACATCTCCAGGACGCTTTGTGGTTCATTCCACAACGAGTCCTGGTCATGCCCGCCACTCACGCGCACAACCTCAATCACGCAGTCGCCGCCCAGTTCGCCAGCCGTCCTACATTCCGGCAGGTCGCAGGTGAACAGATCATGAAGGTGATTCTGGAGCACTATCCTCTGGTTGGCGTGCATCGCCCTGAAATGACCTCGGCTGCACCGCTATACCTGATGTCCCTGCAGCCGGATGGTGTCTGGCACCCTCAGCCGCTGGTGGATGTTGTGCTGCAGGCCCTGCTTGCGGCTAAACCACTGGACCTCACCCCAGCAAGTGACTACCGCCTTAGCCTGAACCCGCCTCGGCGCTTTTTCGCCATCGAGTCGAGCTTCGAAACTGCTGAGGGCGATTTGATCGAGCCCGCGCGCCTGACCGATGGCCTCAACGCGTTGCTGCCGATACTGCTTTGGCACTTCCAGCAAGCGCAGATCGGCTATTGGAACGGCGACGCCACGATCGACCGGGACCTGTGGTTGCAGCAGTTGTTGCGCGCCAACCTGCTCGATGGCCTGAAGGACGAAGCGCTGGACGACGAACAACGCAAGCTGCTGCGTGACCTGATGATGGGCAACCGTACCGGGCTCGATGTGCAGCTGGTGCGGGTAGCGTTACGTGAGGGCGAAGACACGTTCCATGAACTGTTGCCCGGTTTGCTGATTACCGCCTCCAGTGAAGTTCGCGAACTGACACTCTGGTGTTCTCCCGAAGGCCTGGTCCGCAGTTTCGACGCCCAGGCTGCGTTCGGCGCGGCGTTGCAAATGCAGATGGCGGGACGTTACCGGTTTGATGAGTTGAGCTGGCAAGGCCTGACGGTGGAAGGCGACGCTTTCGCCCTGTACAGCGCCTTGTTGCTGGAAATCTTGCTCGAGCGCGTGGCCCGCCTGCGCTGGAGTGCGATCGACAGCGTCGACCAACTGGAGCATTACTGCCATTTGGCCTGCGACCCCGCGTCCTTTTTTGCCGAGTTCAGTGACTATGGCTCCGGTGGGCTGGGCTTGGCGCTCCCCAAGGGCCTGTCGCGAGCCGATACGGATAGCCAGACCGCCTACCTACAAGCCATGCTCGACTTGTCGCTACTGCAACAGCGCACCCCAGCCCAGGGCATTCAGGACGGTCTGCCGGACTTGCACACCTATGCGGCGACGCGCCTGCGCGAGGAGATGCTGCATGACCACCCGGTAGACGCCAATTACTTTCCTGATGACCTTATCCTCACTGTCGAGCGCTTTGTCAGTGACGGTCACGGGCTGGGCTTCGGCCAGAAGACCGGTGAAAAAAAATTGACCCTGACACAGCTGGCGATCGGCCGCCTGGATGCCACCGCAGGAGGGGTGGTGACACACATCGCGCACCGTGAAAACCAGCTGATCATGAAGTGGATGACCATTGATTACGTCCGTGAGCTGGTACAGCGAGTCGACATCGGCGGCAGTTATCCACGTCATGTACAGTCGATGATCGATCGCTCGGCGAGCCGGGCCGAACACATCTCGGCATTTGCCATACGCTGGCGTATCACACTGATGTTCGATGCTGCGCGGGCGCGTGCCGTCAAACGGCTCGACAAGTTCGCCTACGGCGCCCTGGCAGAATTCTGCCGTAGCGGCCAAGAAGGGGCAGCCGCTGTGCGGATTGCACCGCTTGCGTTCAAACGCTCGCCGACATCAGAGAGGGTCGACGTGGCGCATGGTTTCTACGTGATCGAACTCATCGAGTTGGGTGTTTATCTGTTGTACTGCCCGCTGTACACCGAAAAGGCGCTGATTCAGTTCGGCAGCGCTCAGGCACTGTTGGATGCGATCAGCCGCCCGGGGGCGCTGCAGGACAGCGTGCTGCTGTGGATCGAGCAAGCTCAGCGCGCAGTCTACGATAATGGCGGCTTCCGGGAGCCGCACCTGCCCCAATGGCTGCTCGACCCTTACACCCTCCCGGAGAAACCGCAGCCTGTTCAGTTGGCGCTGCAATTCTGGGCGCGGGACGTGGATCGGCAGATGTTCGAAGCCAAGGGCCGGATGTTGCTGGAGCTGGCGGATCGCAGCGCCATGAGCAACAGCGAGGTGCGCTGGCGGCTGGTCACGGCATTTTCCTGGGAACTGCTGAATGTCGTGTTTCCGGTGTTACCGGGGCCGCTCACCTCGGTTGCCTGGCTCTACATCGGCATGCGCAGCTTGATCAACGATGTGCATGGCCTGGCCAGTTCGCATTTCGACGAGCGCATCCAGGCGATGGTCGATGTGCTGAACAACACCTTGCTGGCGCTGATACACCTGCAGACGCCGAAACTGGCAGCGCCGCCCGTCTCTGGCGACCTGCCGCCATCGCTGCTCCAGGGGCCAGCTGCAGGCAATGGGATTGAGTTGGCGAACCTTTCCACCGCGACGCGGGAGCCCAGCGTCTCGGTCGACAGCCTGCAGGCGATGGCCAACACCCACCTCGACTTTTCCTGGCGTGGGGCTGGGGGGCTCAACGGCCTGTCGAGTGCCCAGCGCGGCCAAATGCGGGCGTTGGCGGCCAGCGTTTCGCTGGAGGGGCGTGAACCGCAGACGCAGGGCGTGGCTGCGGGGCTGGTGCGGATTGGGGATGATTTCTATGTGTCTCTGGGCGGTAATGTCTACCGAGTCAGCCTTGATAACGCAGCGTTTCGCATCATCGGTCCGGACGGCACGGTTGGGCCATACCTGATGCGCGACGGCGATGTCTGGCACCTCAATAATTCGCGCTTGTACGGTGGCAATGATCGCTCCGGCGAGTTGGCCCGCGAGCGACTGCGCAAGAAGCTTGGCGGGCCGATTGCCAAGGCTCAGGCCGAGATAGAGCGGCTTATCTTGACCGCGGAGGCTGCCACGAAGGATTTCAACGCGTTGAGCGAGCAGATTGTCGGTTTGCGTGATCCGGTAAGAAAAGTCGAGGATCGGTTGCAAAAGGCGCCACCCACCGACCCAGACGAACGTGCGCAATTCGAGCAGGCTACCGCGTTGTTCAAGCTCAAGTTCCAGCAGTTGCAAGAGCAGACGAATACGCTGCGCAACCAGCGCCTGCCCTTGAACGAGAGATTGTTCCTTGGTTATCTCGAGGCCGAACGCAACATTACCTACGTGCTTGACAAGTCGAGCGCCTCGACGCACGTCGGCAGCGTGAGAGATCAACGGATACTCTTGGGCCAGGTCCGCAAGAACCTGATCAGCTTTGGCATGTTCTTCATTGATGAGCTCCTGGCCTTGGGTGGGTTCAGGGAATACGACCAACTCACCAATGCGCTCAATGACGCACCGCCAGAGAAACAGGCCGAGTTGTATGTCAGGTTCCGGACGATGTTGGAGAAGTTGCTTGAAGAGCAGCCCAGGATCATCAATGTCTCCAGCCAGCTGGATCGCCTGTTGGCCATCACCGATATCGACATGCAAGTGCCTTACATCAATTCCACTCTGACCGTCTCGAGCATTATCGCGAGCCGTAAGACGACCACGATCAACATCCGGTTTTTCCAGGCCATGGGCCTGGTCGAGCTGGCCCTGCAGTGGCACAAAGGCACGCCTACCCAGCACTACATGATCTTCCGCCATGCGCTCGCCAGTCAGCGTCTGCGGGTGGCCGCACAAACGCATCATCTGCTGATGTTCTGTGACTTGCCTGTCGCCGAACGAATCGAGGTGCTGCAAAGTGCGTGGGACGAATACCTCGCGGCGATTCTCAACGCCGAACGGATCAAGACACTCGGCAGCAAGCTCATCGATGTCCAGCGCCTTGAGGCCTACAAGCAACAGATGGTGGAACTGAAAACCATGGCCGGTGAGGCGTTGGTCGAGGCCATGCGCGAGCAGGCGGACGGGCAGGTCCGTGGCACACGTCGTGCGGTTTATTCACGAAAGAGCCTGCAGGTGGCCCATACGCGGGCTGGTCAGATAGTCATTGGCAGCGAATCGGTGGTCGAGGGGCAGGCTGTGCTGCAAGTTGTAGCGCTTTCAACAAGAGCGCGCTGCATCGCTTCCAGAAACAGGGAAACACCTGGGTTGAAGAGGTAGCCTCGGGCGAACCGGAACAGCCATCGCGGACTTCTACGCCGGAGTCCGAAAGGAACAACCGGGAGCTGGCCGAGGCCATGCTGGCACAGAACGAAAATGTCATCGCTCAAGCCAGAGCCCTGGTTGCCAAGGATGCTGACGACATGGGCCTGATGTCGATGCTGGATGGCCAGATCAACGAAGTGGCCGAGCTGCGTGAACAGCTCAGCGATGCCGACGCCGAGCACGCGCTGCTGGCGGGCATGGACGATGCGTTGATTCAGTTGCGTCAGGCCCGCCGCGACTGTTTGGTAGCGCTTTACAGCAAGACGCGCTATCCAGGTTCCAGAGGGCTCAATTTTCTCCATCAACAGGGGCTGCTCGCCGTGGAATATGTCGGGCCTCGGCAGGTGGTCTCCGATGGCTATCTGGACGAGTACCGGATCAGCCTGTTGCGTGCTCCCGGTGAGGGTCGAGGTAAACCCTTGTGGGCCGCACATTTCCATTTTGCCGACTCGCAGGCGGCGCCGACGGCGTTTGGCAAAGGCCATCTCAAGCTGTGGAGCCAGCGCAAGATGGGGTATCGCGAGCAAATGAAGGCGGCGAGCGAGGGGCAGGTACTGAGCATTTATCGGGGTAACCTGACCTACGCACAGGCCAAGGATGTCATTCCGTTCAACCTCTGAACCTTCGCCCGGGTGGCCCAGCGCCGCGATCAGCGAATGTTAGCGGTTGCTGTAACGGCCATGCTTGCCGTGTGCAGGCATGGCCTGGTTGCCACGTGTGGCGATCATCTGTGGCAGCGTGACCAGTTCGATCCCCAATTGCTTGAGCCGTGGAATTTGACTTTCCAGTACCGCTAGCGTCTGCGGGTAGGGGTGGCCGATCAATACGGCCGAGCCTTGCTTGCGGGCCAGTGCAATACCCTGTTGCAGCTGAGCGTCGATGGCTTCCGGCGTGCGCACGTCATCCAGAAATACATCCCGTGACACATGCGCGACATCATGTGCTTGAGCCTCGGCTGCGGCGACCGTGGCGGCACTGGTGCGGCTGTCGACAAAGAACAGATGGCGCCGCTGCAGCTCGCCCATCAACCACGCCATGGGTTCACGCTGTGCGGTCATGCGGCTGCCCATGTGGTTGTTGATGCCGGCAGCGTAGGGCACCTTGACCAATGCCGCGTCCAGGCGCCGCGCCAGCTCTTCGATGGCGATGCCCGGGTGCCAGGCATAGGGCCCGGTGGCCGGGTCCATGGGCATGTGCAGGATCACCGTCTTGCCGGCCTTGTGCGCCTGGCGGGCAAAGTCGGTGGCATGTGGAGTGTCGGGCATGATCGCCATGGTCACCGGCCCGGGCAGGGCCAGGGTACGGCTGTCACGCTCGGGGCTCTGGCCCAGGTCGTCGATGATGATGCTCATGTAGGCCTTGTTGGCCGGCGCCGCTTGCGCGATTCCGGCCATCAGGCAAAACAACAGACACAGCAGATAACGCATAGGGTGGATCAGTCGCCCTTGGTGATGTTCAGGCCCTTGAGCAGGCTCAGTGCCTGGCTCAGCTGGAAGTCGTCATCCTGCGGTCGCTCCTTGCGCTTGCTGCTGCCGGTCGGGCGGTCGGCGCCGCCGTTGCCGTTGCCCAGGTGGCCCTGCAGGTCGGCTTCCTTGAAGTTTTCGGTGTCGGCTTCGGCGGTGAGCTTGGCCGGGCGCACCTCGATGTCCGGGACAATGCCCTGAGCCTGGATCGAGCGGCCGTTGGGGGTGTAGTACAGCGCAGTGGTGAGCTTCAGGGCGCGGTCGTTGGCCAGTGGCAGCACGGTCTGCACCGAGCCTTTGCCGAAACTGTCGGTGCCCATCAGCACGGCGCGCTTCTGGTCCTGCAGGGCGCCGGCGACAATTTCCGATGCCGATGCACTGCCACCGTTGATCAGTACCACCAGCGGCACGCCTGCGCTGGCATCGGCCGGGTCGGCCGAGAAACGCAGCTCGGAGTTGGCGATGCGGCCCTTGGTGTAGACGATCAGACCTTTGGTCAGGAAGTGGTCGGCCACTTCCACTGCCGACTGCAACACGCCGCCTGGGTTGTTGCGCAGGTCCAGCACCACCCCGCGCAGCTTCTTGCCGTTGTCCTTGCGCAGCTTGGCCAGGGCCTTGCCCACTTCGTCACCGGTCTTGACCTGGAACTGAGTGATACGGATGTAGCCGTAATCGTTCTCCAGCAGCTGGCTCTTCACGCTCTTGACCTGAATGACTGCACGGGTCAGGTTCACGTCGAACGGGTTGCCGCCGTCGCGTACCAAGGTCAGGGTGATTTTCTCGCCGACCTTGCCGCGCATCTTGTCGACCGCTTCGGTCATGGTCTGGCCGCGGGTCGGGGCGCCGTTGATCTTGACGATCAAGTCACCAGCCTGCACGCCGGCCCGCGAGGCTGGGGTGTCGTCGATTGGCGAAACCACCTTGATGAAGCCGTCTTCCTGGCCTACTTCAATACCCAGCCCGCCGAACTCGCCGCTGGTGCTTTCCTGCAGCTCCTGGAAGTCCTCGGGGCCAAGGTAGGCCGAATGCGGGTCAAGGTTGCTGAGCATGCCCTTGATGGCGTTTTCCAGCAGAGTCTTGTCGTCAACCGGTTCGACGTAGGCGGCCTTGATGCGGTCCAGGACCTCGGCGAAGGTGCGCAGTTCTTCCAGCGGCAGTGGCGCCTTGGCGGTCACCTCGGTGGCTGGCACTGCGGCGGCCTTGGCCGGCTCTGCGGCGGTGGCCAGGGGCGCGCCGACCGCCAGGGCGATGGACAGGGCCAGCTGGGTGAGACGAGGCGAGTGCAGCATGTCGAACGAACTCCTGATCCTGTAAGCGCTCCCTGGGGAGCATCGGCGCAGCACTCAGGCTGCGCCGTAGAAATGTGACTAGGCTTTGTACGAAAAGCCTTGATACTTGTTCATGCTGCGTTGAAAACAGCCTCGGAATGCTCATGTACTCCAGTACAGTCGGGCGCGACCCCGGCCGTTCCTCGGCTGTTTTCGCCTTGCCTGACCTGCGTCTCAAGACTTTTCGTACAGAGCCTAGCCACGGCACCACTGCGAAGGGTCGGCAGGCCGGCCTTGCTGGCGGATAGCGAAATACAAGCCTGCCGCGTCCTGGCCACCGCTGTCGCCAACGGTGGAAATGGCTTCACCGGCCTTGACGATATCACCGGCATTCTTGAGCAGGCTCTGGTTGTGGCCGTACAGGCTCAGGTAACCGTTGCCATGGTCGAGAATGACCAGAAGCCCGGCGCCGCGCAACCAGTCCGCGAATACCACACGCCCGCCGTGCACGGCACGTACCTGAGTGCCTGGGTTGGCGCTGATCATAACCCCGTCCCACTTGGCACGGGCGTCGCTACCGCGGGCATCACCGAAGCGTGCCAGCAATCGACCATTGACTGGCCATGGAAGTTTGCCCCGCGCAGCAGAAAATGCGCCGCCGTAGTTCGCGCCATCGCTGGAAACCATCGGCCCGAGGGTGGTGCGGGCCTTTTTCGGCGGTTCCACTGGCTCTGCGGGCTCTGCGGGCTCTGCGGGCTCTGCGGGCTCACGGGCCCGGTCGCGGGCAGCGGCGGCGGCCAGCGCTTCCTGCTGGCGGCGTTTTTCTGCTTCCTGCTGTGCCAGCAGGGCCTTCTTGCGTGCCTCTTCAGCTTCACGCGCCTGGCGGGCGAGGGTTTCCTCGATGGTCTTCAGGACTTTGGCCAGGTCGGCCTGGTCCTGTTCGCGCGCTTGCAGCTTCTGATCGCGGTCTTTTACATCGCTGTTGAGCTTTGCCAGTACCTGCTGGCGCTTGGCGCGCTCGGTTTCCAGGGCCTGGCGGCGGCTATCGAGGTCGGTGCGCTGGGCCAGCAGTTGTTGTTGCTGGCTGGAAATTGCCTGTTCGACGTTGGCCAGTTGGCGCAAGGTCTCGTTGAAGGTGCGCAATTGCTCCAGGCGCGCCTTGCTCAGGTAGTCGTAATAGGTGAGGGTGCGGGCGAATTTCTCGGGGTTCTGCTGGTTGAGCAGCAGCTTGAGGTATTCCTCGCGACCGTTGTTCTGGTAAGCCGAACGGGCCTGAATGGCGATCAGTCGTTGTTGTTCAACGCGGGCGCTCTGGAGTTTTTTTTTCTCGGTATCAAGGCGCTCCAGCTCGCCTTCAGTCTTTTTTAGTTCTTGCTGCAGGGCCTCCACCTGCTTTTCGAGGTTGCCGATGTCGGTTTCGGTGGCTTTGAGGTCTTTTTGCACACCTGCCTTTTCTTCCTGGAGCTTGCTCAGCGTTTTCTTGAGCTCGGCAATGTCCTGGCGGGTGGCATCCAGTTGCTGCTGGGTCTGCGCACGCTCATCGGCGAAGGCCGGGCTGAGCAGGCAAGACAGGGCTAGGAGGATCAGGGCGCGAAGCATGGGGTTTGGCGTACCAAGGATGGAGACTGGCCTAGTATGCCCGCCTAGGCAGGCAAAAAAAACGCCTCGCTGCGGATGCAGGGGGGCGTTTGTCTGGAATTCATGTGCAATTGGGGCTGCAACGCAGCCCCTTTCGACATTCAGGCGTCGACCAGAATCGAGGTACCGGTCATTTCCACCGGCTTTTCCAGCCCAAGCAGCTTCAGCATGGTCGGCGCCACGTCTGCCAGCACGCCGCCTTCACGCACTTTCACGTTGCGCTTGCCCACATAGATGAACGGTACCGGCTCGGTCGTGTGCGCGGTGTGCGCCTGGCCGGTGCACTCGTCTTCCATCTGCTCGACGTTGCCGTGGTCAGCGGTGATCAGGGCCTCGCCGCCGACCTTGTCCAGTGCATCGACAATGCGCCCTACACAGGTATCCAGTGCTTCGACGGCCTTGACCGCCGCCTCGAACACGCCGGTGTGGCCGACCATGTCGCCGTTGGCGTAGTTGACCACGATGACGTCGAAGCGCTGCTGTTCGATGGCTTCGACGATGCGATCGGTCACCTCTGGTGCGCTCATTTCCGGTTGCAGGTCATAGGTGGCGACCTTCGGCGACGGGATCAGGATGCGTTCTTCGCCTTCGAACGGCTCTTCACGGCCACCCGAGAAGAAGAAGGTGACGTGGGCGTATTTCTCGGTTTCGGCGATGCGCAGCTGGGTCTTGCCGTTTTTCGCCAGGTATTCGCCCAGCACGTTGTTCAGGCTGGACGGGGCAAAGGCTGCCGGTGCCGGGATCTTCGCCGAATACTGGGTCAGGCCGATGTACGCCGCCATCTTCGGCAGGCGCGCACGGGCGAATTCCGTAAAGTCTGGCTCTACGAATGCACGCGACAGTTCGCGAGCGCGGTCGGCGCGGAAGTTCATGAAAATCACGGCATCGCCATCTTCGACCTTGACGGCTTCGCCAATGCGCGTGGCCTTGACGAACTCGTCGCTTTCGTCGCGGGCGTAAGCCGCTTCAAGGCCTGCCAGGGCCGTGTCAGCGGTGTACTCGGCAGTGCTGTCGACGATGAGGTTGTAGGCGGCGCTGACGCGGTCCCAGCGATTGTCGCGGTCCATGGCGTAGTAGCGGCCGATCAGGCTGGCAATGCGGCCCTTGCCCAGTTTGGCGAAGGTGGCGTCGAGCAGTTCGATGGGCGACTGCGCGCTGCGTGGCGGGGTGTCCCGGCCATCGAGGAAGGCGTGCAGGTAGATCTTTTCAGCGCCACGCTGGGCGGCCAGTTCGGCCATGGCCACCAAGTGCTCCTGGTGGCTGTGTACGCCACCATCGGACAGCAGGCCGAGGATGTGCACGGCCTTGCCAGCACCGACTGCCTTGTCCACAGCACCTGTCAGTACCGGGTTTTCGAAGAACTCGCCGTCGCGGATGGCCTTGGTCACCCGGGTGAAGTCCTGATAGACGACACGACCTGCGCCGAGGTTCATATGACCGACTTCGGAGTTGCCCATCTGCCCGTCCGGCAGGCCGACATCCATGCCCGAGCCGGAAATGAGGCCATGCGGCTGGGTGGCGCACAGGCGGTCATAGACCGGTTTATTGGCGGCAAAGATGGCGTTGTGTTCGGGGATATCACTATGGCCGAAGCCATCCAGGATAATCAGGACCAGGGGTTTGGGCGTGCTCGTCATCAATCAAACTCACGGTTGTTCAAAGATGATAAAGACACGCATTTTAGGGCAAATACGCCACCTGCGGCGAATATTCGTCCCATTCCACCGACCGGCGCACCTGTGGTAGCAACATGAAGGTGGTTTTGTGGCCGGCCCGTCGGGCTTTGGTGGCACCAAGGGGCTGTGTATACTGGCCGGCATTTTCAATCGCCTGGAACACCGCTGATGGTTGCTCACCTGATTCAATTCGCGACAGATCACTACATCCTGGTTGCGATCTTCCTCATTCTGCTGGTCCTGCTGCTCGTCAATGAAATCCGTCGTGGTGGCCAGAGCCTGACTAATGGCCAACTGACAGCCCTGGTCAATGCTGAGAAGGCCCTGGTGATCGATATTCGCCCGGCCAAGGAATACTCCGCCGGTCACATCGTCGGCGCGGTGAACATCCCGCAGGACAAGCTGGCCAACCGCATGACCGAGCTGGACAAGCATAAAGAAAAGACCTTGATCGTCGTCGACGCGATGGGCCAGCAGTCCGGCACCATTTGCCGCGAGCTGCTCAAAGCTGGTTACAACGCCGCCAAACTGAGCGGTGGCGTTTCCAGCTGGAAAGCCGATAACCTGCCCCTGGTGAAGTGATATGAAGCCTGTCATCGTCTATTCCAGCGACTACTGCCCCTACTGCATGCGTGCCAAGTACCTGCTCGAGAGCAAGGGCGTGGCCTTCGAGGAAATCAAGGTCGACGGCAAACCGCAGGTTCGGGCCGAGATGAGTCAGAAAGCCGGCCGTACGTCGGTGCCGCAGATCTGGATCGGCAGTACCCATGTCGGTGGATGCGATGACCTCTATGCCCTGGAGCGCGCGGGCAAGCTCGACGCGTTGCTGGCGGCCTGATTTGCACTGCATTCAAAAACATTAGGATAAGGATCTGACATGACTGACCAACAGACCAACGGCGCTGCTGCAGAAGACAACAGCCCTCAGTTCTCCCTGCAGCGCATCTATGTGCGTGACCTGTCGTTCGAGGCCCCGAAAAGCCCACAGATCTTCCGTCAGACCTGGGAACCGAGCGTTGCCCTGGACCTGAACACCAAGCAGAAATCCCTGGAAGGTGACTTCCACGAGGTCGTGCTGACCCTGTCGGTTACCGTCAAGAACGGTGATGAAGTGGCCTTCATTGCTGAAGTGCAGCAGGCCGGTATCTTCCTGATCGCCAACCTCGATGCGCCTTCGATGAGCCACACCCTGGGTGCGTTCTGCCCGAACATCCTGTTCCCTTATGCCCGTGAGGCCCTGGACAGCCTGGTGACCCGCGGTTCGTTCCCGGCGCTGATGCTGTCGCCGGTCAACTTCGACGCCCTGTACGCGCAAGAAATGCAGCGTATGCAGGAAGCGGGTGAAGCGCCTACTGTGCAGTAATTACTGCCGGTATCAAGAAAGCGCCTCTCGGGGCGCTTTTTTGTTGCCGGCGCGGGCCTCTTCGCGGGTAAACCCGCGCCTACAGGGGATTGCGCCGTTCTCTCGGCCTGCGTAGGAGCGGGTTTACCCGCGAAGAGGCCCGTACAGGCAACACATCAGCTGCCGGCAAACCCGTTCTGCCGCCATGCCTCATACACCGTCACCGCCACGGTATTGGACAGGTTCAGGCTACGGCACCCTGGCCGCATCGGCAGGCGCAGGCGATGCTCGGCCGGCAGGCTGTCCAGCACCTCGGCCGGCAACCCGCGGCTCTCTGGCCCGAACAGGAAGGCGTCGCCCGGCTGGAAGGCCACTTCGTGGAACGGGTGCGAGCCCTTGGTGGTAAAGGCGAACAACCGTGGGTTGCCAAGGCTTTCCAGGCATCCGGCCAGGCTCTCGTGGCGCTTGAGCGTGGCATACTCGTGGTAGTCCAGCCCTGCGCGGCGCAGGCGCTTGTCATCCAGTTCGAAGCTGATGGGTTCGATCAGGTGCAGGGCACAGCCGCTGTTGGCGCATAGACGAATGATGTTGCCGGTATTCGGCGGAATTTCTGGTTGAAAAAGGATGACGTGAAACATGCACGGCTCCAAACGTGAAGATGACGGGCATTCTACCCCTGAACCGGACGTGCGTTCGAAGGCCTTCCCACGGGTGATGCTGTCATTGGCGATCGTTGGCTTGATGGTAGGGCTGATGATCGGTCGCCTGACTACGCCGGACGAGCGTGAGCTGCAGCAGGTGCAAGCGACGCAGGATGGCCTGGAGCTGTGGTTCAACGAAGAGCCCAAGCTGCATGGCGAGAACGTGGAAGGGACGGTGGCGTTGCTGTTTCAGGCCCAGGGCAAGGCTCAGCAAGGGCAGCTCAGCCTGCAGGGCAAGCCGGTGAGCTGGCGGGTACAGCACAGCAAGGAAGGTTTGTTGTTGACGGTGGTGGCCGCGCGCCCCCTGCGCGGCGAATGGGCCGGTGCAGAGGACGCTGGACGCTGGCGGGTGCAAGTGAAACTGCACGAATAAAAGAGGGGATATCCCGGCCTGCCTGTACCAGGGTCCCCAAAAGGGGTGCTGCGTATAAAGGGGGGATGTCCCGGCCTGCCTGTACCGAGGTCCCCAAAAGCGGCGGTGCTGCAAATAAAAGAGGGGTTCACCCGGCCTGCCTGTACCAGGGCCCCCGAAACTGGAGATGTATTGCTTATTGCAGGGGGCGTGCCAGTTTTGCAAAAGCCGTGAATACTGGGCTTTGCGGGTGATTTGGCCGGATTTTGAGGGGATTTGTGCCTTCGAGAGGTGCAGCCGGCACAGGAACGGTGCATTCAGAAGGCTGAAATGACTGGGGCCGCTTTGCGCCCCATCGCGACACAAGGCCGCTCCCACAGGATCGTGGTAGGAGCGGGTTTACCCGCGAATACGGTGGTGGTGGCAACGCTGAACGGCAGGTGGAGATTGGCCAGCAGGCCCGGCCTCTTCGCGGGTGAACCCGCTCCTACGACGACCGCGATGTGTGTCCATCGCATCAGCCTTGGGGGCAGAGGTGATCCTGTGGGAGCGGCCTTGTGTCGCGATGGGCTGCAAAGCAGCCCCAGCAATCTAAAAAGCTAATTCAGAGCTCAGTGGTCATCACCTTCCTCATCATCCCCCCCGGCCACATTCATCCCCAGCTCCTTGATCTTGCGCGTCAGGGTATTGCGCCCCCAACCCAGCAACAGCGCTGCATCGCGACGGCGGCCGGCGGTGTGCTTGAGTGCCGTTTCGATCATGATCCGTTCAAAGCTCGGCACTGCACTGTCCAGCAGGCTGGTCTGCCCGCGCGCCAATGCCTGGTCGGCCCACTGGCGCAGGGCCTGCTCCCAGTTGGTTACCGGCGCGGCGTCTTGTGGCAGGTTCAGCAGTTCGGGTGGCAGGTCGCCGATCAGCACTTCGCGGCTGGAGGCCATCACGGTGATCCAGCGGCAGGTGTTCTCCATCTGCCGCACATTGCCCGGCCATGGCAGGTTGCGGATGAACTCTTCAGTCTCCGGCTTGAGGATCTTCGGCTCGACTGCCAGCTCTTGGGCCGCCCGGGCAAGGAAGTGGCGGGCGAGGGCGGGGATATCCTCGCGGCGGTCGGCCAGGCGCGGAATATGGATGCGGATCACGTTCAGGCGGTGGAACAAGTCCTCACGAAACTTGCCGGCCTGCACCAGTGACTCCAGGTTCTGGTGGGTGGCGGCGATGATGCGCACGTCGACCTTGACCGGCACATGGCCGCCCACGCGGTAGAACTCGCCATCGGCCAGCACACGCAGCAGGCGGGTCTGGGTGTCGGCAGGCATGTCCCCGATTTCGTCGAGGAACAGCGTGCCACCATCGGCCTGCTCGAAACGGCCGCGACGCAAGTTGGCAGCACCTGTGAAGGCGCCTTTCTCATGGCCGAACAGCTCCGACTCCATCAAGTCCTTGGGGATGGCGGCCATGTTCAGGGCAATGAACGGCGATGCTGCGCGTGGGCTGTGCCGGTGCAGGGCGTGGGCCACCAGTTCTTTGCCGGTGCCGGACTCGCCATTGATCAGCACGGTGATGTTGGAGTGGCTGAGGCGGCCGATGGCGCGGAACACCTCCTGCATCGCCGGGGCTTCACCAATGATTTCCGGGGTGCGCGCCAGGTTCTGTGGCACATCCAGGCCTTGCTGCTCCTGGGCGTGCTGGTTGGCGCGCTTGACCAGTGATACCGCTTCGTCGACGTCGAATGGCTTGGGCAGGTACTCGAAGGCACCGCCTTGGTACGAGGCCACGGCGCTGTCCAGGTCGGAGTGGGCGGTCATGATGATGACCGGCAGGCGCGGGTGCTGCTCGCGGATCTGCGCCAGCAGGTCGAGGCCGCTGGTGCCAGGCATGCGAATGTCGGAAATGATCACGTCGGGTTGCTGGCGTGCCAGGCGTCCCATGACACCGTCTGCGCTGTCGAAGCTCTGGGTGGTCATGCCTTCCTGTTGCAGGGCTTTTTCCAGGACCCAGCGGATGGAGCGATCATCGTCGACGATCCATACGGTTTCACTTCGGCTCATGAGGCGGTGGCTCCTTGTTCCAGAGGCAGGTAAATCGAGAAGGCGGTATGGCCAGCGTGGCTTTCACACTCGATCAGGCCCTGGTGCTGGCTGATGATGTTCTGGGTAATGGCCAGGCCCAGCCCGGTACCGTCCGGGCGGCCACTGACCATGGGATAGAAGAGGGTGTCCTGCAGTTCCGGCGGGATGCCCGGGCCGTTGTCGATGATTTCTACCCGCGCTACCAGGCGGTGACGCACGTGGCCGATGGTGAACTGGCGAAGGGCACGGCTGCGCAAGGTGATGCGACCCAGGCGCAGCTCATTCTGCGAGCTGATCGCCTGCATGGCGTTGCGCACGATGTTGAGTACGGCCTGAATCATCTGTTCTCGGTCGATCAGCACGTCCGGCAGGCTTGGGTCGTAATCGCGCACCAAAGTGATGCACCCCTGGCTTTCGGCATCGACCAGGCTGCACACCCGCTCCAGCACTTCGTGAATATTGGTCATGGCCAGCGACGGCAGCTTGTTCGAGCCGAGCATGCGGTCGACCAGGTTACGCAAGCGGTCGGCCTCTTCGATGATCACATTGGTGTAGTCGCGCAGCCCTTCCTCGGGCAGTTCGCGGGCCAGTAGCTGGGCCGCTCCGCGGATGCCGCCAAGGGGGTTCTTGATTTCGTGGGCCAGGCCGCGCACCAGCATCTTGGTGGTTTCCTGCTTGCTCAGTTGGGCCTCTTCCTTGGTGATGCGCAGCAGACGGTCCCGCGGATGCACCTCGAGCAACAGCAGGGTCTGGCCTTGATGCAGTATCGGCGTTACCGCGTAGTCGACGGTGATGGTCTGCCCGGTCAGCGATGTAAGCTGCGCTTCACGCTTGGTGAACGGGTGCGCCTGCTCGACCGCCTGGCGCAGCGAACTGAGCGCCTCGGTCGATTCGGTGAACAGCTCGCTGATGAACTGCCCATGGCTGCGCTGGCCGCTGACGGCCAGTAGCATTTCTGCGGCCGGGTTCATGTACTCCAGGCGCAGCTCGGCGTTGAGCAGCAACGTGGCGGTGGTCAGGTTGTCCAGAAGCAGACGGTGCTGTGCATCGCTGATGGTCATAAGGCGTCGTTGACCTCGTTTGGCGCTTGCCTGGCACTGCTTTGGTCAGGGCCGGACGCGGGGTGGATCCACTGATGCGAGACTCTGGATAAGAAAATGCAAGAAACAAACCAAAGCTCCGAAAAGAAGCGGGATTTACCGATAAAGGCCTGAATCTGCGCAAATTCGGATCAGAAAGTCTTGGTGAAACGTTTAATCTGAACCAGATTGGGGAGCAATTGAGGGCATGGCGTGAATTAGTGCACCAAGATAGAGCATAGCGTGGCAGGCGAATCAGTGGTGCTTCTGCAAGGTGCGCAGAAACAAAAACGGCCTCCCGAGGGAGGCCGTTGTGATCATGTCATCGGCGCGAGGCGCCAATCAGATCAGCAGCTGTAGTACAGCTCGTATTCCAGCGGGTGTACGAAGGTACGGACCTTGATTTCTTCTTCGCTCTTCAGTTCGATGAAGGCGTCGATGAAGTCATCGGAGAACACGCCGCCCTTGGTCAGGAACGCACGGCCTTTATCCAGCTCTTCCAGAGCTTCTTTCAGGCTGCCGCACACTTGCGGGATGTTCTTGGCTTCTTCTGGCGGCAGGTCGTACAGGTTCTTGTCGGCCGCGTCGCCTGGGTGGATCTTGTTCTGGATGCCGTCCAGGCCAGCCATCAGCAGGGCCGCGAACGCCAGGTACGGGTTGGCCGATGGGTCCGGGAAGCGTGCTTCGATACGGCGGGCTTTCGGGCTGCCAACGTAAGGAATACGGATCGAGGCGGAACGGTTGCGAGCCGAGTAGGCCAGCATTACCGGGGCTTCGAAGCCTGGGACCAGACGCTTGTACGAGTTGGTCGACGGGTTGGTGAAGCCGTTCAGGGCCTTACCGTGCTTGATGATACCGCCGATGAAGTACAGGGCGGTGTCGGACAGGCCGGCATAACCTTCACCCGAGAAGGTGTTCTTGCCGTCTTTCCAGATCGACATGTGCACGTGCATGCCCGAGCCGTTGTCGCCGTACAGTGGCTTCGGCATGAAGGTGGCGGTACGGCCGTAAGCGTCGGCAACGTTGTGCACGACGTATTTCAGCGCCTGTACTTCGTCAGCCTTCTTCACCAGGGTGTTGAACTTGACGCCGATTTCGTTCTGGCCGGCAGTCGCTACTTCGTGGTGGTGAACTTCAACGGTCTGGCCCATTTCTTCCAGGGCGTTGCACATGGCAGTACGGATTTCGTGGTCGTGGTCGAACGGCGGAACCGGGAAGTAGCCGCCTTTCACGCCTGGACGGTGGCCTTTGTTGCCGCCTTCCACGTCAGCGCCGGTCATCCACGAGCCCTGCTCGGAGAAGATCTTGAACATCGAACCGGAGATGTCCGAGTGGAACTTCACTTCGTCGAAGATGAAGAACTCAGGCTCTGGGCCGGCGAATACGGTGTCACCGATGCCGGTGCTCTTCAGGTACTCTTCAGCGCGCTTGGCGATGGCGCGTGGGTCGCGATCGTAGCCCTGCATGCTCGACGGGTCGACGATGTCGCAGGTGATGATCAGGGTTGGTTCTTCGGTGAACGGGTCCAGAACGGCGGTTTCGTCGACCGGCATCAGGATCATGTCGGAAGCTTCGATGCCTTTCCAGCCAGCGATGGAGGAACCGTCGAACATCTTGCCGACTTCGAAGAAGTCTTCGTCCAGCGCATCACGCGACGGCATGGTCACGTGGTGCTGAATGCCTTTGGTGTCCGTGAAACGCAGATCAATCCACTTGACGTCATGATCTTTGATGAGTTGAACCGACTTCGACATGTTGTCCTCCGGATGGTCTAGAGCGCGGTGGGCCGCTGCCCTGGAAAAAGGGTGTTGCCGGGCGCGGATAGTCGGCCAAGCTTACCTGCCTCACAAGGGAGCAAATTGCATGCCAGTGCCCGAAAATGGCGAGGGTGGGATAAAAGGGGGCGTTTGCGGGCATTTGGCGTTGGGTTGGCGGGTAAAAGTGCACCCTTACGATGCGTTTTTTGATCGTCTCGCACCAATTGGGTGCGTGGCGTGAGTGGTGTGCTAGCTTCTAGGGCCTCTTCGCGGGTAAACCCGCTCCTACGGGCGGGTTTACCCGCGAAAGGGCCGGAACAGGCACTGCAAAACCTGGGCTCTGCATTTATCTCAAAGCTTCTGATCAAAAGTTGGTCAAATCCTGAGCAATTTCCGATATAATTCGCGCCCCTCATTTTCGGCAGGCCCTGCGCGCGCTGTTAACCAATGAAACTTATCGTCAAAGTCTTCCCAGAAATCACCATCAAAAGCCGGCCGGTGCGCAAGCGCTTCATCCGCCAGCTTGGCAAGAACATCCGCAACGTGCTCAAGGATCTCGACCCTGAGCTCGCGGTCGATGGTGTCTGGGACAATCTCGAGGTGGTCACCCGCGTCGAAGACGAAAAAGTCCAGCGCGAGATGATCGAACGCCTCACCTGCACCCCGGGTATCACCCACTTCCTGCAGGTAGAGGAATACCCGCTGGGTGACTTCGACGACATCGTCGCCAAGTGCAAGCACCACTTCGGCCACCTGCTGGCCGGCAAGCACTTCGCCGTGCGCTGCAAGCGCGGTGGCCACCATGACTTCACCTCGATGGACGTCGACCGTTACGTCGGCAGCCAGCTGCGCCAGCAGTGTGGCGCCGCCGGGATCGAGCTGAAAAAGCCTGAAGTGCTGGTGCGCATCGAAATCCGCGACCAGCGCCTGTACGTGATCCACAACCAGCACAACGGCATCGGCGGTTATCCGCTGGGTGCCCTGGAGCAGACCCTGGTGCTGATGTCCGGTGGTTTCGACTCCACCGTTGCGGCCTACCAGATGATGCGCCGCGGCCTGATGACCCACTTCTGCTTCTTCAACCTCGGCGGCCGTGCCCACGAGCTGGGCGTAATGGAAGTGGCCCATTACCTGTGGAAAAAATACGGCAGCAGCCAGCGCGTACTGTTCATCAGCGTGCCGTTCGAAGAAGTGGTTGGCGAGATCCTCAACAAGGTCGACAACAGCTACATGGGCGTGACCCTCAAGCGCATGATGCTGCGCGGCGCCGCCCATATGGCCGACCGCCTGCAGATCGACGCGCTGGTGACTGGCGAAGCGATTTCCCAGGTGTCCAGCCAGACCCTGCCGAACCTGTCGATCATCGACTCGGCCACCGACAAGCTGGTGCTGCGCCCGCTGCTGGCCAGCCACAAGCAGGACATCATCGACCAGGCCACCGAAATCGGCACCGCGGACTTTGCCAAGCACATGCCGGAATACTGCGGCGTGATCTCGGTAAACCCGACCACCCATGCCAAGCGTCACCGCATGGAGCACGAAGAAAAGCAGTTCGACATGGCCGTGCTGGAGCGCGCTCTTGAGCGCGCCAAGTTCATTTCCATCGACCATGTGATCGATGAGCTGGGCAAGGACATCGAAATCGAGGAAGTGGCCGAGGCGCTGCCAGGCCAGATCGTCATCGACATTCGCCACCCCGATGCCCAGGAAGACGAACCTCTGGTGCTGGAAGGTATCGAAGTCCAGGCCATGCCGTTCTACGCCATCAACAGCAAGTTCAAGCACCTGGACCCCACGCGCCAGTACTTGCTGTATTGCGACAAGGGTGTGATGAGCCGTTTGCACGCACACCACCTGCTCAGTGAGGGACATGCCAATGTGCGTGTTTATCGTCCGACATAAGACGCCGGGGCTGTATGGCGGCAGTATCCGCCATCGCCCTCCCGACCGCCGGGCCCGCTGAGCCTTAAACAGTACATATTGGCCGCCTACACTGGGCGGCAACCGAATCCTCTGATCGAGATACACTTGTGATCGAAAATCTGCGTAACATCGCCATCATCGCCCACGTTGACCATGGTAAAACCACTCTGGTCGACAAACTCCTGCGTCAGTCCGGCACTCTGGAGCGTAACGAGCTCAATGACGAGCGCGTCATGGACTCCAACGACCAGGAAAAAGAGCGCGGTATTACCATTCTGGCGAAAAACACCGCCATCAACTGGAACGGCTACCACATCAACATCGTCGACACCCCCGGCCACGCCGACTTCGGTGGCGAGGTTGAGCGTGTAATGTCGATGGTCGACTCCGTGCTGCTGCTGGTCGACGCCCAGGACGGCCCGATGCCGCAAACTCGCTTCGTGACCAAGAAGGCTTTCGAAGCCGGCCTGAAGCCAATCGTCGTGATCAACAAGGTTGACCGTCCGGGCGCACGTCCTGACTGGGTTCTGGACCAGATCTTCGACCTGTTCGACAACCTCGGTGCCACCGACGAACAGCTGGACTTCAAAGTGGTCTACGCCTCGGCCCTGAACGGCATTGCCGGCCTGGACCACACTGCCATGGCCGAAGACATGACCCCGCTGTACCAGTCGATCATCGACAACGTACCAGCACCGTCTGTTGACCGCGACGGCCCGTTCCAGATGCAGATCTCCGCACTGGACTACAACAGCTTCCTCGGCGTTATCGGTGTTGGCCGCATCGCCCGTGGCCGCGTCAAGCCGAACACCCCGGTTGTCGCCATCGACACCAACGGCAAGAAGCGTAACGGCCGTATCCTGAAGCTGATGGGTCACCACGGTCTGCACCGCGTTGACGTCGAAGAAGCCCAGGCTGGCGATATCGTCTGCATCAGCGGTTTCGATGAGCTGTTCATCTCCGACACCCTGTGCGCCCCGGATGCGGTAGAAGCGATGAAGCCGCTGACCGTTGACGAGCCGACCGTTTCGATGACCTTCCAGGTCAACGACTCGCCGTTCTGCGGTAAAGAAGGCAAGTTCGTCACCAGCCGTAACATCAAGGACCGTCTGGACAAGGAGCTGCTGTACAACGTTGCCCTGCGCGTTCAGGAGACCGACTCCCCAGACAAGTTCAAGGTTTCGGGCCGTGGTGAGCTGCACCTGTCGGTGCTGATCGAAACCATGCGTCGTGAAGGCTTCGAAATGGCCGTGGGCCGTCCTGAAGTGATCATCCGCGAAGTCGACGGCGTGAAGCAGGAGCCGTTCGAGAACGTCACCATCGACATCCCTGAAGAATCCCAGGGCAAGGTCATGGAAGAGATGGGTCTGCGTAAAGGCGACCTGACCAACATGGTTCCGGATGGCAAGGGCCGTGTTCGTCTGGAGTACAACATTCCAGCCCGTGGTCTGATCGGTTTCCGTAACCAGTTCCTGACCCTGACCAACGGTGCAGGCATCCTGACCTCGATCTTCGATCGCTACGACACCATGAAGTCGGGCCAGATGTCCGGCCGCCTCAACGGCGTACTGGTTTCGGTCGAGACCGGCAAGGCACTGACCTACTCGCTGGAAACCCTGCAGGCTCGCGGCAAGCTGTTCGTTGAACACGGCCAGGAGATCTACAACGGTCAGATCATCGGCCTGAACAGCCGTGACAACGACCTGGGTGTGAACCCGACCAAAGGCAAGAAGCTCGACAACATGCGTGCTTCGGGCAAAGACGAAGTCATCGCCCTGGTACCACCCGTTCGCCACACCCTCGAGCAGGCCCTGGAATTCATCCAGGACGACGAGCTGTGCGAAGTGACGCCTAAGTCGATCCGTCTGCGCAAGAAGATCCTGGACGAAGGCGAGCGTACCCGCGCAGCCAAGAAAGCCAAGAACTGAGTTAGCTCAGGCTGAATGAAAACGCCCCCGGTCGAAAGGCCGGGGGCGTTTTTGTTTGTCTGGGTTTTTTGTGCTGGTAGTACCGGCCTCTTCGCGGGTAAACCCGCTCCTACAGGATATCCACAAAGGTCAAGACCTGTAGGAGCGGGTTTACCCGCGAAGAGGCCGCTGCAGGCAATAGATCAGCGCCCAACCACCTTGGGCTTGTAGGCGCAATACCCCGGCCGCGGCCCGATCTTGGGGTGGTTGCGGCAGGTATCCGGGCGCTTGTCATAAATGGTGCACAGGCGGCTTTTACGATCCAGGTACATGCAGTCGTCGTTGCTCATTCGGGTCAGGGTGAAGATCCCGGACTTCTGGTTGAAGCGCTCGATGATGCCTTCTTTTTGCAGGCGCTTGGCCACGTTCTTGGGGGGGTCGTCTTTTTCGAACTCGTCGACCACGCCGATACGGATCAGATCCTTGATCTTCACCTCCACCGGCAGGGTGCAGCAGGTCGAATGGCAGCCATGGCACATGTTGCTGGTGTAGCGCTGCCAGGTCTCCAGGCGGTCGACTTCGGCCGCGGCGATCAGGGTCGTTTTCATCTTTATAGGGTGGATCACGGTCTTGGGGCGCGCGATGATACCGGAATTGTTCAATTTATGAACAACCTTTTGCCGGAATCGCAGAGTGGGCATGAAAACTGCGAACCGTAACTGTCGCTCTCTGTCGAAGGGTCTAGTCTCAACACTCTCCCTCCGCTTTCGTCAACTTGCCCGAGGATGCCGCATGTCCCAGGAACCCAAAGCACGTGACGCCGAAGTCGCGGATTTTCGCGCTGCTGTACTGAACAAGCTGACCTACGCGGTCGGCAAGGACCCCGAGCACGCCTTCGACCATGACTGGTTCGAAGCCATTGCCCTGGCTGCGCGCGATCACATGGTCGACCACTGGATGGATCACACCCGGCAGGCCTATCGGCGCAGCCAGAAGCGTGTCTACTACCTTTCCCTGGAGTTTCTCATCGGCCGCTTGCTGTACGACAGCCTGAGCAACCTGGGCCTGCTGGACGTCGCCCGCGATGCGCTGGAAGGGCTGAATGTGGACCTCGAACGCATTCGCCTGCTCGAGCCGGACGCCGCGCTGGGCAATGGTGGCCTTGGCCGTCTGGCTGCGTGCTTCATGGAGAGCATGTCTACCCTGGGTATCGCTGCCCATGGTTACGGCATCCGCTACGAGCACGGGCTGTTCCGTCAGGCCGTGGTCGATGGCTGGCAGCAGGAACAGACCGAGAACTGGCTGGATTTCGGCAACCCCTGGGAGTTCGAGCGCGCCGAGGTGATCTACCCGATCAGCTTTGGCGGCAGTGTCGAAACGGTGCACGATGCAAGCGGTAGCCAGCGCCAGGTATGGTGGCCTGGCGAGACGGTGCGGGCGGTGGCCTACGACACGCCGGTAGTCGGCTGGCGCGGATCCAGCGTCAACACCCTGCGCCTGTGGCGCGCGCGCGCGCTGGAAGAACTGCACCTGGAGCGCTTCAACGCCGGTGACCATTTGGGGGCTGTGGCTGAAGTGGCGCGTGCCGAGAGCATTTCGCGTGTGCTTTACCCCGCCGACAGTACCGAGGCCGGTCAGGAACTGCGCCTTCGCCAGGAGTACTTTTTCGTCTCGGCTTCGCTGCAGGACTTGCTGCGGCGCCACCTGAACATGCACAAGGACCTGCTCAACCTGCCTGATGCAGCGGCCATCCAGCTAAACGACACCCATCCCTCGATTGCGGTGGCGGAGCTGATGCGGTTGCTGGTGGATCAGCACGAAGTGCCTTGGGAAAAGGCCTGGGAGCTGACCGTCGGCACGCTCGCCTACACCAACCATACCCTGTTGCCAGAAGCCCTGGAAACCTGGCCGGTAGCGCTGATGGAGCGCATGCTGCCGCGGCACATGCAGATTATCTACCTGATCAATGCCTACCATATCGATGCGTTGCGGGCCAAAGGTCTGCACGACTTCGACGTGCTGCGCGCGGTTTCGCTGATTGAGGAAGACAACGGCCGACGGGTGCGCATGGGCAACCTGGCGTTTCTTGGTTCGCACAGTGTCAACGGCGTGTCGGCGCTGCACAGCAAGTTGATGAAAAGCACGGTGTTCTCCGAACTGCACAAGCTCTACCCGCAACGGATCAACAACAAGACCAACGGCATTACCTTCCGCCGCTGGTTGTACCAGTCCAACCCTCAGCTGACCGAGATGCTGGTCGAGGCGCTTGGGCCGGAACTCAAGGACGACCCGCAGACGCTTTTGGCGGGCCTGGTGCCGTTCGCTGACAGACCCGGTTTCCGCAAGCAGTTCGCTGCCCAGCGGCTGCACAGCAAGCGCGCCCTGGCCAGCATCATTCAGGATCGCCTCGGCGTCACGGTCAACCCCGAGGCGCTATTCGACGTTCAGGTCAAACGTATTCACGAATACAAGCGCCAGTTGCTCAACCTGCTGCACACCGTTGCACTGTACCAGGCCATACGCAACGACCCTGGCACCAACTGGGTGCCGCGGGTGAAAATCTTCGCTGGCAAGGCTGCGGCCAGTTACCACCAGGCCAAACTGATCATCAAGCTGGCCAACGACATCGCCCGGGTGGTGAACAACGACCCGACGGTGCGCGGCCTGCTGAAGGTGGTGTTCCTGCCCAACTACAACGTCAGCCTGGCCGAGAGCATCATCCCGGCGGCGGACCTTTCCGAGCAGATATCCACCGCAGGTTACGAAGCTTCCGGTACCAGCAACATGAAGTTCGGCCTCAATGGTGCGCTGACCATCGGCACCCTGGATGGCGCCAATGTGGAGATGTGCGAACAGGTGGGGGCCGACAACATGTTCATCTTTGGCCTGACCGCGCAGCAGGTTGAAGCGCGCAAGCGTGCCGGTGATTTTGGCGCCAGTGCCGCCATCGCTGCTTCCAACCGCTTGACCGATGTGTTGCAGGCCATTCGCAGTGGTGTGTTCTCGCCAGACGACCCTTCTCGGTACACCGGGTTGATCGACGGCCTGGTGGCCTACGATCGCTTCCTGGTGTGTGCCGATTTCGATGCCTACTGGGATGCCCAGCGGCGGGTCGAGGATCTGTGGCACACACCGCAGGAGTGGTGGCGCAAGGCGGTGCTCAATACCGCGCGGATGGGCTGGTTCTCCTCGGATCGGACCATTCGCGAGTATGCGACCGAGATCTGGAAGGCGCTGGACTGAGGCGGGCCTGTGCTGGCTTGTTCGCGGGTAAACCCGCGCCTACAGGGCCCTTATCCACCTGTAGGCGCGGGCGCGTCCGCGAATGGCCCCACAACCAGACCACCGGCCTGGCGAAGGCTGAACTACCGACCTATTGTGCCGTCTGAGAGCCGTGGCGAGTCTCATCACTCGCTAGCCCGTCACTCTCCCTGTAAACTGCGGGGGTTTTTCATCCCCCCCAATCCGTTCGGAGCCATACATGTCCCGCGTTACCCTGAGTCGCTATCTGATTGAGCAGACCCGCAGCAACAATACCCCTGCCGATCTGCGCTTCCTGATCGAAGTGGTAGCGCGTGCGTGCAAGGAAATCAGCCATCACGTGTCCAAAGGCGCCCTCGGTGGTGTGCTGGGCAGCATGGGCACTGAAAACGTGCAGGGCGAGGTCCAGAAGAAACTGGACGTGATTTCCAACGATATCCTGCTGGAAGCCAACGAGTGGGGCGGTCACCTGGCTGGCATGGCTTCCGAAGAAATGGACAACGCGTACCAGATCCCGGGCAAGTACCCGAAAGGCGCCTACCTGCTGGTCTTCGACCCGCTGGACGGTTCGTCGAACATCGACGTCAACGTGTCGGTCGGTACCATCTTCTCGGTTCTGCGTTGCCCTAACCAATACCTGAGCCAGAACGAAAGCCTCAACGAAGAAGCGTTCCTGCAGCCAGGTACCGAGCAGGTTGCTGCCGGTTATGCCATCTACGGCCCGCAGACCATGCTGATCCTGACCCTGGGCAACGGCGTCAAGGGCTTCACCCTGGATCGCGAACTGGGCAGCTTCGTGCTGACTCACGAAAACATCCGCGTACCGGAGACCACCGCCGAGTTCGCCATCAACATGTCCAACCAGCGCCACTGGGAAGCCCCGGTACAGCGCTATGTGGGCGAACTGCTGGCAGGCGAGACCGGCCCGCTGAAGAAGAACTACAACATGCGCTGGATCGCCTCGATGGTGGCCGACGTGCACCGCATCCTGACCCGCGGCGGCCTGTTCATGTACCCACGTGACGCCCGCGAACCAAGCAAGCCGGGCAAGCTGCGCCTGATGTACGAAGCCAACCCGATGTCGTTCATCATCGAACAGGCCGGTGGCGCTTCCACCAACGGTTACGATCGCATCCTCGACATCAAGCCAGAAAGCCTGCACCAGCGCGTGTCGGTGATTCTCGGCTCGAAGGAAGAGGTCGAGCGCGTCACCGCTTACCACAAGGAGTAAGTCATGCTCGCACCTTGGCAGCCGTTGCTGGAGTGGTGGTTCGGTTGGGGCACCAGTGCCCAGGCCGTGGCTGACGAGAAGAGCACGCTGTGGTTCGGCAAACATTACGATGCCGAGGCCCATGCGCTGTTTGGCGACCTGGTCGAGCATGCCCTGGCGGGTGGGCTCGAAGAGTGGCAGCAAAGCCCGCAGGGCTGGCTGGGCCTGCTGATTTTGCTCGACCAGCTGCCACGCATGATCTACCGCGACACGCAGCGTGCCTTCGAGGGCGACCGGCGTGCCCAGGTGGTGGCCATGCAGGGCCTGCAGAAGGGCTGGGATTACCAGTTGCTGCCGATCCAGCGCGTGTTCGTGCTGCTGGTACTGGAGCATGCCGAAGTGCTGGACTGGCAGAACCTGTGCGTGGAGCGTTATCGAATGCTGCTGGACGAACAGCCCGAGGCCAACCGCCGGCTGTTTGAAGGCTTCCTCGACTATGCCGAGCAGCACCAGCGGGTAATTGCCCGCTTCGGGCGCTTCCCGCACCGCAACCTGGTGCTGGAGCGGCCGAGCACCAGCGAAGAGATGGACTTTTTGCTGGAGCCTGGGTCCCGATTCTGAGGCCCAAGGGGCCTGCTGTGCAGGCATCGCGACGCAAGGCCGCTCCCATTGGGGGCGGCCTTTTTTATTGGGCGCATGATTAATGCTTTGTGATTAATCGCACAGTAGTGGCCATCCGACCAATGGTGTAGGGACATAGGGGGTGGGGCAGGGAACCTGGGAGGGATTTTCACGTCGAAGGTCACTGCAGGCCACTCGCCTGTATCATCTTTCAGGAGTGTCCCTTCATGTCGTTGCGTTCCCTCGCCCTGTTGTCGCTGTGCGTCGTGCTGACTGCCTGCAGCAAGATCAATCAGGAAAACTATTCCAAGATCAAGGCCGGTATGAACAAGGCCGAGGTCGAGCAGTTGCTCGGCACGCCGACCGAGTGTTCTGGCGCGTTGGGCATGAGCAGCTGCACCTGGGGGGACGAGAAGAGCTTCATCAGCGTGCAGTACGCAGCTGACAAGGTGCTGATGTATTCCGGGCAGGGCCTCAAATGAGGCGTGCGTACCTGCTGATGGGGGTATGCCTGGCGTTGCTGCTGGGCGGTTGTGCAGGTTCCGTGCACGACCCGCTGGCGCCGAAAACCGCCGGCCATGTCGACCTCAAGCGCTACCAGGGCAAATGGTACGAGCTGGCGCGCCTGCCCATGCGCTTCCAGGAAGGCTGCGAGCAGTCCGAGGCCCATTACAACCTCAGGCCTGATGGCAGTTATGGCGTGCTCAACCGCTGCCGCACCATGGGTGATGAATGGCTTCGCGCCGAAGGGCATGCGAATATCCAGGAGCCGGGGCACACCGACAAGCTGTGGGTCGAGTTCGATAACTGGTTCACCAGGCTGGTGCCAGGCGTGGCGCGGGGTGAGTACTGGATTCTTTATGTGGACGACCACTACCGTACGGCCATCGTCGGCAGCCCGGACCGCAAATACCTTTGGATTCTGTCGCGTACGCCGACACTGCCGGCCTGGGAGCGTGAGAACCTGCTGTCCAGGGCGCGGCAGCAGGGGTATGACACCAGCCGCTTGATCTGGCGGGCGTCCGATCAGCAAATAGTAAAAATGCACTGAGTTTTTTTGGGGTTGCTTTGCAACCCTTCGCGGGCAAGCCCGCGAAGGGCTGCAATGCAGCCCCGATACACTCAGCCCAGAAGCTGGCGCAACACCTCGGCAAACGCCCGCCCGCTTTCTTCTTCTTGCGCATGCCGCCCCTGGCGCACCACCCACTGCCCATTCACTATCACATCGCGCACCTGGCGATCGCCGCCGGCAAACAGCCAACGGTTGAGAATGGCATCACCCTCCGCCATGGCGATGTAGGGGTCCTGCCCATCGAGCACCAGCCAGTCGGCACGCTTGCCCACCGCCAACTCGCCGACCGCCTGCCCCAGCGCCTGTGCACCACCGGCCAACGCCGCGTCATACAGCGTGCGCCCGACCATCGGTTGGTCGCCGCGATACAGGCGGTTGCGCCGCTGGTCCCGCAGGCGCTGGCCATATTCCAGCCAGCGCAGCTCCTCCACCACGCTCAACGACACATGGCTGTCCGAGCCAATGCCCATACGCCCGCCCTGTGCCAGGAAATCCACTGCCGGGAAGATCCCATCGCCCAGGTTGGCTTCGGTGGTCAGGCACAACCCGGCCACCGCGCCGCTGCGGGCCATGGCAGTGACTTCGTCCGGTTCGGCGTGGGTAGCGTGTACCAGGCACCAGCGGCGGTCCACGTCCACATGCTCGTACAGCCACTGCAGCGGGCGCAGGCCGCTCCAGGCCAGGCAGTCGTCGACTTCCTTCTGCTGTTCGGCGATGTGGATATGCACTGGGCACTGCCTGTCGCTGGCCGCCAGCACTTCGGCGATCTGCCCAGGCGTTACCGCCCGCAGCGAGTGGAAGCACAGGCCCAGTTGCTGCGCCGGTTGCGCGGCCAGCAGCGGGGCGAGCTGGGCTTGCAGCTGCAGGTACTGCGCGGTGGAGTTGATGAAGCGCCGCTGCCCGTCGTTCGGCGCCTGGCCGCCAAAGCCTGCATGGCTGTACAGCACCGGCAGCAAGGTCAGGCCGATGCCGCTGTCGGCTGCGGCCGCGCTGATGCGTCGCGACAGCTCGGCGGGGTCGGCGTAGGGCTTGCCGGCCTGGTCGTGGTGCACGTAGTGGAACTCCGCCACCGAGGTATAACCGGCCTTGAGCATCTCGATGTACAGCTGGCGGGCGATGACCTGAAGCTGCTCTGGGCTGATCTGCCCGACCAGGCGGTACATCAGGTCTCGCCAGGTCCAGAAACTGTCGTTGGGGTTGCCGGCAACTTCCGCCAGGCCTGCCATGGCGCGCTGGAAGGCATGCGAGTGCAGGTTGGGCATGCCGGGCAGCAGCGGGCCGGCCAGGCGCTCGGCGCCTTCGGCCGAAGCGCCAGGCTCGATGCTGGCCACGCGGCCATCGCGGGCGACCTCGATACGCACATGGCTGGCCCAACCCGTAGGTAGCAGGGCGCGTTCGGCGAAGTAGGCTGACATCGGTGGAATCCTGTTATTGTTAACTTGTATATACATATACAGGCGTTTGCCTGCCGGGTAAACTGCGGCAAGCTACCGCTCATTTCATTTGCACAAGGATCCATCGCCGTGCCGACACCTCCTGTCTCCGTGCTGGTTGCCCAGATGGGCGAGGGCCCGGCGCCGCTCTACGCCCGGGTCAAACAGATGATCATCCAGCAGATCGACAACGGCAGCTGGCCACCGCATCACCGGGTACCCTCCGAGAGCGAGCTGGTCAACGAGCTGGGCTTCAGCCGCATGACCATCAACCGCGCCCTGCGTGAACTCACCGCCGAAGGCCTGCTGGTGCGCATGCAAGGGGTCGGCACCTTCGTGGCTGAGCCCAAGGGCCGTTCGGCGCTGTTCGAGGTCAACAACATTGCCGATGAAATTGCCGCGCGCGGGCACCAGCATAGCTGCCAGGTGATCACGCTTGCCGAAGAAGCGGCCGGCTCCGAACGGGCGCTGGCTCTGGACATGCGTGAAGGTCAGCGGGTGTTCCATTCGCTGATCGTGCATTTTGAGAACGGTGTGCCGGTGCAGATCGAGGACCGCTACGTTAACGCGGCCATTGCGCCCGATTACCTCAAGCAGGATTTCACCCGGCAGACGCCTTACGCCTACCTGTCCCAGGTGGCGCCGTTGACCGAAGGTGAGCATGTGGTCGAGGCGATCCTGGCCGAGCCGGAAGAATGCCGCCTGTTGCAGATCGAGCGGGGCGAGCCTTGCCTGCTGATTCGTCGTCGCACCTGGTCCGGCCGCCAGCCGGTGACCGCTGCACGGCTGATCCACCCCGGTTCCCGTCATCGCCTGGAAGGACGTTTCAGCAAATGAGTCAGCTGCAGTTGTTGCGTGCGCACGATTACCCGCGCATGCCGTGGAAGAACGGTGGCGGTTTCACCGAAGAGATCACCCGCGACAGTGGCGAGGGCCTGGACGGTTTTGGCTGGCGTCTGTCGATTGCCGATATCGAAGAGTCGGGCGGGTTTTCCACCTTTGCCGGCTACCAGCGGATCATCACCGTGCTGCAGGGCGACGGCATGCGCCTGCTGGTCGACGGCCAGGCCAGTCGGCCATTGCTGGCGTTCGATGCGTTTGCGTTCAGCGGCGAGAGCCAGGTCAGCTGCAAGTTGCTGGGCGGGGCGATCCGCGATTTCAACCTGATCTATGCACCGCAGCGATATCGGGCGCGGCTGCAGTGGCTGGATGGCACCAGCCGGGTGTACAGCTCGGCGTCGACGGTGTTGTTGTTTGCTGCCAGCAGCCTGGTCGAAGTCACTATTGCCGGGCGCGAGACGCAGCGGTTGGGGTTGTTCGACTGCTTGCGTCTGGAAGGCAATGATGAATTGCTGGGGTTGGAGGTTCAGGGGCGGTTCTGCCTGATCGAACTGGTTGAGTGCTGAGGGCCTGGCTGTAGGTTTTTGTCGCCTGTGAGATCGAGCGCCGCCAGATGTCCGCCTCGACACATTCTGCGCCTGTGAGATCGAGCGCCGCCCGCGCGGCGCTTCGCGGGTAAACCCGCTCCTACGTTTGTTTCGGGCCAATTATGCCTGTGGGATTCGCGCGCGAACGCCTTGGTGCCTATCTCGATATCGCGTCGTACCAACAAGGCGGTCGCGCGCGCCAGGCACAGGATGGACTGGCCTGAAACAAACGTAGGAGCGGGTTTACCCGCGAAGCGCCGCGCGGGCGGCGCTCGATCTACGCACCGCCGCAGAACTCAAGCCGGACCGGCGCTCGCTTCACCCCCCCCCCAAGAAGTCAAGGTAGGAACGGCAAGGTCCAATTATTTTGGTTGTCCATGCTTGTACATACAAGTAAAGGTGTGTTTGTATATTGACCACGACATACCCGCCCGCGGACGACCGCAGAGGACCTTTCCCGTGACCGACAACAACAAATACCGTGACGTTGAAATCCGTGCCCCACGTGGCAACAAGCTGACCGCCAAAAGCTGGCTGACCGAAGCGCCACTGCGCATGCTGATGAACAACCTCGATCCACAGGTCGCGGAAAACCCGAAAGAGCTGGTGGTATACGGCGGTATCGGCCGCGCCGCGCGCAACTGGGCGTGCTACGACAAGATCGTCGAAACCCTGACCCGCCTGGAAGACGACGAAACCCTGCTGGTGCAGTCGGGCAAGCCTGTCGGTGTGTTCAAGACCCACAGCAACGCACCGCGCGTGCTGATTGCCAACTCCAACCTGGTGCCACACTGGGCCAACTGGGAACACTTCAACGAACTGGACGCCAAGGGCCTGGCCATGTACGGCCAGATGACCGCCGGCAGCTGGATCTACATCGGCAGCCAGGGCATCGTCCAGGGCACCTATGAAACCTTCGTCGAAGCCGGTCGCCAGCACTACGGCGGCAGCCTGAAAGGCAAGTGGGTACTCACCGCTGGCCTGGGCGGCATGGGCGGCGCCCAGCCACTGGCCGCGACCCTGGCCGGTGCTTGCTCGCTGAACATCGAATGCCAGCAGAGCCGTATCGACTTCCGCCTGGAAACCCGCTACGTCGACGAGCAGGCCACTGACCTCGACGACGCCCTGGCACGCATCGCCAAGTACACCGCCGAAGGCAAGGCCATCTCCATCGCCCTGCATGGCAACGCCGCCGAAATCCTCCCAGAGCTGGTCAAACGTGGCGTGCGCCCGGACATGGTCACCGACCAGACCAGCGCCCACGACCCACTGAACGGCTACCTGCCTGCCGGCTGGACCTGGGAACAGTACCGCGACCGTGCGCAGACCGAACCGGCTGCAGTGGTCAAGGCTGCCAAGCAGTCGATGGCCGTGCACGTGCAGGCCATGCTGGACTTCCAGAAGCAGGGCATCCCGACCTTCGACTACGGCAACAACATCCGCCAGATGGCCAAGGAAGAGGGCGTGGCCAATGCCTTCGACTTCCCAGGCTTCGTCCCGGCCTACATCCGCCCACTGTTCTGCCGCGGGGTCGGCCCGTTCCGCTGGGCGGCGCTGTCCGGTGAAGCCGAGGACATCTACAAGACCGACGCCAAGGTCAAGGAACTGATCCCCGACGACGCCCACCTGCACCGCTGGCTGGACATGGCCCGCGAGCGCATCAGCTTCCAGGGCCTGCCGGCACGTATCTGCTGGGTGGGGCTGGGCCTTCGCGCCAAGCTGGGCCTGGCTTTCAACGAAATGGTCCGCAGCGGCGAGCTGTCGGCACCGGTGGTGATCGGCCGTGACCACCTCGACTCCGGCTCGGTATCCAGCCCGAACCGCGAAACCGAGGCCATGCGTGATGGTTCGGACGCTGTTTCCGACTGGCCGCTGCTCAACGCCCTGCTGAACACCGCAGGCGGCGCCACCTGGGTATCGCTGCACCATGGCGGTGGCGTGGGCATGGGCTTCTCGCAGCACTCGGGCATGGTCATCGTCTGCGACGGTACCGATGAGGCCGCCGAGCGCATCGCCCGGGTACTGACCAACGACCCAGGGACTGGCGTCATGCGTCACGCCGATGCCGGTTATGACATCGCCATCGACTGCGCCAAGGAGCAGGGCCTGGACCTGCCGATGATCACCGGCTGATCACCACGCTTTGGATCGCACCCTGCAAGGGGTGATACTGAACAACAAGAAGGAGCGCGCAGGCACCCACAAGCGGGCCTGCGGCTCCACGCGATTTGGAGTAGTAACGTGACCGAACTCACCCTCAAGCCTGGCACCCTGACCCTGGCCCAGCTGCGCGCGATCCATGCCGCGCCCGTGCGCCTGCAACTGGATGCCAGCGCCGCACCGGCCATCGACGCCAGCGTCGCCTGTGTCGAACAGATCATTGCCGAAGACCGTACTGCCTACGGCATCAACACCGGTTTCGGCCTGCTGGCCTCGACCCGCATCGCCAGCCATGACCTGGAGAACCTGCAGCGTTCGCTGGTGCTGTCCCACGCCGCCGGTATCGGCGCGCCGCTGGATGACGACTTGGTGCGGTTGATCATGGTGCTGAAGATCAACAGCCTCAGCCGTGGCTTCTCCGGCATCCGCCGCAAAGTCATCGACGCGCTGATTGCCCTGGTCAACGCCGAAGTCTACCCGCACATCCCGCTGAAAGGCTCGGTCGGCGCATCCGGTGACCTTGCGCCGCTTGCGCATATGTCGCTGGTGCTGCTGGGTGAAGGCAAGGCCCGCTACAAGGGCCAGTGGCTGCCGGCCACCGAGGCCTTGGCGATTGCCGGCCTCGAGCCGCTGACCCTGGCCGCCAAAGAGGGCCTGGCCCTGCTCAACGGTACCCAGGCCTCCACCGCCTATGCCTTGCGTGGCCTGTTCCAGGGCGAAGACCTGTATGCCGCTGCCATCGCCTGCGGTGGCCTGAGCGTCGAAGCTGCGCTGGGCTCGCGTTCGCCGTTCGATGCGCGTATCCACGAAGTGCGTGGCCAGCGCGGCCAGATCGACACCGCCGCCTGCTTCCGCGACCTGCTGGGCGACTCCAGCGAAGTGTCGCTGTCGCACAAGAACTGCGACAAGGTCCAGGACCCGTACTCGCTGCGCTGCCAGCCGCAGGTCATGGGTGCCTGCCTGACCCAGCTGCGCCAGGCCGCCGAGGTACTGGGCATCGAAGCCAACGCCGTGTCGGACAACCCGCTGGTGTTCGCTGCCGAAGGTGATGTGATCTCCGGCGGCAACTTCCACGCCGAACCGGTGGCCATGGCCGCCGACAACCTGGCCCTGGCCATCGCCGAAATCGGTTCGCTCAGCGAGCGTCGCATCTCGCTGATGATGGACAAGCACATGTCCCAATTGCCGCCGTTCCTGGTGGAAAACGGTGGGGTCAACTCTGGCTTCATGATCGCCCAGGTCACCGCTGCCGCCCTGGCCAGCGAGAACAAGGCTTTGTCGCACCCGCACAGTGTCGACAGCCTGCCAACTTCGGCCAACCAGGAAGACCACGTGTCGATGGCCCCGGCTGCCGGCAAGCGCCTGTGGGAAATGGCCGAAAACACCCGTGGCGTGCTGGCCATCGAATGGCTGGGCGCGTGCCAGGGCCTGGACCTGCGCAAAGGCCTGAAGACTTCGGCCAAGCTGGAGCAGGCGCGCCAGGCGCTGCGCAGCGAGGTGCCGCATTACGACCGTGACCGTTTCTTCGCGCCGGATATCGAAAAGGCCGTGGACCTGTTGGCCAAGGGTAGTCTGACCGGCTTGCTGCCGGCGGGTGTGCTGCCAAGCCTGTAATGCCCCTTGGGGCCGCTTGGCGGCCCTTCGCGGTCAAGCCCGCTCCTACACAGCTTGCGATCTGCAAACGCTATCCATGTAGGAGCGGGCTTGCCCGCGAAGGGGCTGCGCAGCAGCCGCTCAATCTCACGACCACAAAAACAATTCAAGGACGTGACATGCAACAAGCTCAAGGTCTCAAGCGCGGGCTAAGTGCCCGCCACATCCGTTTCATGGCTCTCGGCTCCGCCATCGGCACCGGCCTGTTCTACGGCTCTGCCTCGGCCATCCAGATGGCAGGCCCGGCCGTGCTGCTGGCCTACCTGATCGGCGGCGCCGCCGTGTTCATGGTCATGCGCGCCCTTGGCGAAATGGCCGTGCACAACCCGGTGGCCGGCTCCTTCGGCCACTACGCCACGACCTACCTCGGCCCAATGGCCGGTTTCATCCTCGGCTGGACCTACGCATTCGAGATGGTCATCGTCGCCATCGCCGACGTCACCGCGTTCGGTATCTACATGGGCTTCTGGTTCCCGGAGGTAGCCCGCTGGATCTGGGTGCTGGGCATCGTTTTCCTGATCGGCGGCCTCAACCTGTGCAACGTCAAGGTATTCGGCGAAATGGAATTCTGGCTGTCGCTGCTCAAGGTCGGCGCCATCGTGGCGATGATCCTGGCCGGCCTCGGCATCATGGCCTTCGGTTTCAGCCAGGTGGGTACCGGGCATGCCGTAGGCATGAGCAACCTGTTCGACCACGGCGGCTTCATGCCTAACGGCGTGGGGGGCTTGATTGCGTCGTTTGCCGTGGTGATGTTCGCCTTCGGCGGTATCGAGATCATCGGCGTCACCGCCGGTGAGGCAAAAGACCCGCAGCGCGTCATTCCCAAAGCGATCAACGCGGTGCCACTGCGTATCCTGCTGTTCTACGTGCTCACCCTGTTCGTGCTGATGTGCCTGTACCCCTGGCCGCAGATCGGTAGCCAGGGCAGCCCGTTCGTGCAGATCTTCAGCAACCTGGGCATTGGTTCTGCCGCTGCCGTGCTGAACGTCGTGGTGATTTCCGCTGCCATCTCTGCCATCAACAGCGACATCTTTGGCGCTGGCCGCATGATGTATGGCCTGGCCCAGCAAGGCCACGCCCCGCGCGGCTTCAGCAAGTTGTCGAAACATGGCGTACCGTGGATGACCGTCGTGGTGATGGGGGCTGCGCTGCTGATCGGCGTATTGCTCAACTACCTGATCCCGGAAAATGTGTTCCTGCTGATTGCCTCGATCGCCACCTTCGCCACGGTGTGGGTGTGGCTGATGATCCTGCTCACCCAGGTAGCCATGCGCCGCAGCATGAGCCGCGAGGAAGTGGCCCAGCTCAAGTTCCCGGTACCGTTCTGGCCATACGGCCCGGCCATGGCCATTGCGTTCATGGTGTTCATCTTTGGCGTGCTCGGTTACTTCCCGGACACCCAGGCGGCATTGATCGTCGGCGTGATCTGGGTGGTGTTCCTGGTGGCGTCCTACCTGCTGTGGTGCAAGCCGCGCGCAGGGCAGGGCCAGCCGGTAGCGGAGCCGGCCGAGCTGCACCGCTAGCAAAGGAGATTGTGCATGAGAACCCTCTGGCAGCATTGCCATGTTGCAACCATGGCCGATGGCCGTTACTCGGCCATCGAGGACGCGGCGATCGTCACCAGCGCCGGGCTGATCGAGTGGATAGGCCCACGCGCCGAGCTGGCATCGGTCGAAGCTGACCGCACGGTTGACCTGGGGGGTGCCTGGGTCACCCCCGGCCTGATCGACTGCCACACCCATGCGGTGTTCGGTGGCAACCGCAGCGGCGAGTTCGAGCAGCGCCTGCAGGGCGTGAGCTATGCCGAAATCGCCGCGCAGGGCGGGGGTATCGCGAGTACCGTGCGGGCTACCCGGGCGGCAAGCGAAGACGAGCTGTTCGCCAGTGCTCGCCAGCGCGTTCAGGCACTGATGCGCGATGGCGTGACCACCCTCGAGGTCAAGTCCGGCTACGGCCTGGACTTGGCCAATGAGCGCAAGATGCTGCGAGTGGCCCGGCGCCTGGCTGACGAGCTGCCGCTGACGGTGCGTGCCACCTGCCTGGCGGCGCACGCTTTGCCCCCGGAGTACGCGGGTCGGGCCGACGACTACATCGCGCACATCAGTGACGAGATGTTGCCGGCCCTGGCCGGCGAAGGCCTGGTGGATGCGGTGGATGCCTTCTGCGAACACCTCGCGTTCTCGCCGGCCCAGGTCGAGCGGCTGTTCATCAAGGCGCGCGAACTGGGCCTGCCGGTCAAGCTGCATGCCGAACAGCTGTCATCGTTGCACGGCTCAAGCCTGGCCGCGCGTTACCAGGCACTGTCGGCTGACCACCTGGAGTTCATGACAGAGGAAGACGCCGTGGCCATGGCAAACGCCGGCACGGTCGCCGTACTGTTACCGGGTGCTTTCTACTTCCTGCGTGAAACCCAGCTGCCGCCAATGGATGCATTGCGCCGCCACGGGGTAAAGATTGCCCTGGCCAGCGACCTCAACCCCGGCACCTCGCCAGGGTTGTCGCTGCGGTTGATGCTGAACATGGGCTGCACCTGCTTCCGCATGACGCCGGAAGAGGCCCTGGCAGGCGTTACGGTGCACGCCGCCACGGCGCTGGGCCTGGGTGACAGCCACGGCTCGCTGCAAGTGGGCAAGGTGGCCGACTTCGTTGCCTGGCAAATCGAACGCCCCGCCGACCTGGCCTACTGGCTGGGTGGCGACCTGCCCAAGCGCGTAGTGCGCATGGGCCACGAAATCTCCAACTGAGCGAGGCACGATGGACAAGGTATTGAGTTTTCACCAAGGTCGCCTGCCGCTGCTGATCAGCATGCCGCACGCGGGCTTGCGTCTGACCGACGCCGTGCGCGACGGCCTGGTCGACCAGGCGCAAAGCTTGCCGGACACCGACTGGCACATCCCGCAGTTGTACGACTTTGCCCGTGACTTGGGTGCCAGCGTGGTAGCCGCAGAGTACTCACGCTTCGTCATCGACCTGAACCGTCCGGACGACGACAAGCCGCTGTACGCCGGCGCCACCACGGGCTTGTACCCGGCGACCTTGTTCGGCGGCGAACCCCTCTTCAAAGACGGGCTGGCGCCGTCTGGCGAAGAGCGAAAACGCTATCTGGAGCAAATCTGGCGCCCTTATCACGCGACCATTCGTCGTGAACTGGACCGCTTGCGTGAGCAGTTTGGCTATGCGCTGCTGTGGGATGCCCATTCGATCCGTTCGCTGATCCCGCACCTGTTCGACGGCAAGCTACCGGACTTCAACCTGGGTACTTTCAACGGCGCCAGTTGCGATCCGGCACTGGCTGAGCGGCTGCAGGGTGTGTGCGCCGAGGTGCAAGGTTACAGCCATGTGCTTAATGGTCGGTTCAAAGGCGGTCACATCACCCGGCATTATGGCGACCCGGCCAACCATATCCATGCTGTGCAACTGGAGCTGGCGCAAAGCACCTATATGGAGGAAGTCGAGCCGTTTGCCTACCGGGAAGACTTGGCGCAACCGACGCAAGCGGTATTGAGGCAGCTTCTGCAAGCGCTGCTGGCCTGGGGCGACGCGCGTTACAAGCGTTGAGTGGAGGCGGCGACGCTATTGGCGTCGCCAGGCACCGTGGGAGGCAGTTGCCGGAAATCTGCGCAAGGGTCAATTCGCGCCGTTCGAACGCGTCAGCAAGGACGGTGCTGAAAGCGCAATTCAGGTTTATGATGGCCCACGGCCGAATAATCCTCACACGGAGTGCGCAATGCAGACCCTCTACCCGCAGATCAAACCCTACGCCAGGCACGATCTGGCCGTGGAAGCGCCGCATGTGCTTTATGTCGACGAAAGCGGCTCGCCGGAAGGTCTGCCCGTGGTGTTCATCCACGGAGGCCCTGGCGCTGGCTGCGACGCCCAGAGCCGCTGCTACTTTGATCCCAACCTGTACCGCATCATCACCTTCGACCAGCGCGGCTGTGGCCGCTCCACGCCCCATGCGAGCCTGGAGAACAACACCACCTGGCACCTGGTCGAAGACCTGGAGCGCATTCGCGAACACCTTGGCATAGACAAGTGGGTGCTGTTTGGTGGCTCTTGGGGCTCGACCCTGGCCCTGGCCTACGCTCAGGCTCACCCAGAACGCGTGCACGGCCTGATCCTGCGCGGCATCTTCCTGTGCCGGCCGCAGGAAATCGAGTGGTTCTACCAGGAAGGCGCCAGCCGCCTGTTCCCCGACTACTGGCAGGACTACATCGCACCGATTCCACCGGAGGAACGCGGCGACCTGGTCAGGGCCTTCCACAAACGCCTGACCGGTAACGACCAGATTGCCCAGATGCACGCCGCCAAGGCGTGGTCCACCTGGGAAGGCCGTACCGCCACCCTGCGCCCCAACCCGCTGGTGGTCGACCGCTTTTCCGAACCGCAGCGGGCGTTGTCGATCGCCCGCATCGAATGCCACTACTTCATGAACAACGCCTTCCTCGAACCGGACCAGCTGATCCGCGATCTGCCCAAAATCGCCCACCTGCCGGCGGTGATCGTGCATGGGCGCTACGATGTGATCTGCCCCTTGGACAACGCCTGGGCGTTGCACCAGGCCTGGCCGAACAGTGAGTTGAAAGTGATCCGTGACGCCGGTCACGCGGCTTCCGAGCCTGGCATCACCGATGCCTTGGTGCGTGCCGCCGACCAGATGGCCCGGCGCCTGCTCGACCTGCCCCTGGAAGAAGCATGAGGGGCCTGCTGCAGCGCGTGCGCGGTGCGCGGGTTGAAGTGGCGGGGGAGGTGGTCGGCGCCATCGACCAAGGGTTGCTGGTGCTGGTCGCGGTCGAGCCTGAAGATTCCCGTGAACAGGCCGATAAGCTGTTGCACAAGCTGCTGAACTACCGTGTGTTCAGTGACGAGCAGGGCAAGATGAACCTGTCGCTCAAGGATGTCGGGGGTGGCCTGCTACTGGTGTCACAGTTCACCTTGGCGGCCGACACCCGCAACGGCATGCGCCCAAGCTTCTCGACCGCAGCGCCACCGGCCCTCGGCGCCGAGTTGTTCGACTATCTTTTGCAACAGGCAAAAGCACAGTACGCCGACGTAGCCAGCGGCCGTTTTGGTGCAGATATGCAGGTGCACCTGGTCAATGATGGCCCGGTAACATTTATGTTACAAATATGAGGTCAAAAAACCCTTTGTTCACAGGAAAACAAGGGGTTTTGTACGATAAATAGTTGCTCCAGCCTGATGCGTTGTCACGCAACCTGCTGGATAATCGCGCGCTGCATGGACCTGCGTTCGTAGGTCCGTTTCACTCTGACTCGAGCATTGTCTGGATCCGTTTGGGGAATCATTACGCCCTCGCGGGGTCCGAACAGTGCTCGCCAACCCGGCATTTGTCGCTGGCCGTTGGTTTCATGATCTGTTTTCGGCGAGGGTTGCTCGTGATTGTTAGTCCCCAAAAAGCATCAAGAATCCCCAGCGTCGGGCTACGCAAGGCGCTGATGGCCAGTGTGGCTCTGGTCGGCCTGATGAGCGCGGGCCAGCTGTGGGCATTCAATCTTGACGATGTTGCTGCCAAGGCAAAGGATCTGGCCGGCCAGAAGTACGACGCGCCCAAAAGCAACCTGCCGGCCGTGTTCCGCGACATGAAGTTCGCGGACTACCAGAAAATCCGTTTCCTGCAGGAAAAGGCCGAGTGGGCGAAGGAGAAGACCCCGTTCAAACTGTCGTTCTATCATCAGGGCATGCACTTCGACACCCCGGTGAAAATCAACGAGGTCACCGCCACCAAGGTCGAGGAAATCAAGTACGACCCGGACCGCTTCGAGTTCGGTGACGTGCCGCACGACCCGGAAACCACGAAAAACCTCGGTTATGCAGGCTTCCGCGTGCTGTACCCGATCAACAAGGCCGACAAGCAGGACGAGATCATGACCCTGCTTGGCGCCAGCTATTTCCGCGTAGTCGGCAAGGGCCACGTGTACGGCCTGTCTGCCCGTGGCCTGGCCATCGACACCGCCCTGCCGTCGGGCGAAGAATTCCCGCGCTTCACCGAGTTCTGGGTTGAAAAGCCCAAGCCAGCCGACAAGCACCTGGTGATCTACGCGCTGCTGGATTCGCCGCGCTCTACCGGCGCCTACAAGCTGACCCTGCGTCCAGGCAACGACACCGTGGTCGACGTGCAGTCCCGCGTGTTCCTGCGTGACCATGTCAGCCGCCTGGGCATTGCGCCGCTGACCAGCATGTACCTGTTCGGCCCCAACCAGCCGTCCAAGGTGCTCAACTACCGCCCGGCCCTGCACGACTCCGAAGGCCTGTCGATCCATGCCGGCAACGGCGAGTGGCTGTGGCGCCCGCTGAACAACCCGAAACACCTGGCTGTAAGTAACTTCAGCGTCGAGAACCCGCGTGGTTTCGGCCTGATGCAGCGTCAGCGTGCTTTCAGCGACTACGAAGACCTCGACGACAACTACCAGAAGCGCCCAAGCGCCTGGATCGAGCCGAAGGGTGACTGGGGCAAGGGTAGCGTCGACCTGGTCGAAATCCCGACCGCCGATGAGACCAACGACAATATCGTGGCCTTCTGGAGCCCGGAGAAACTGCCGGAGCCAGGTAAACCGTTCGAGTACGCCTACCGCCTGCACTGGACCATCGACGAGCCGAAGTTCCAGGCCCCTGACCTGGGCTCGGTCAAGCAGACCCTGCGTTCCACGGGTGACGTCAAGCAGTCCAACCTGATCCGCCAGCCAGATGGCAGCGTGGCATTCCTGGTCGACTTCGCCGGCCCGGCGCTTGCGGCCCTGCCGGAAGACACCGCCGTGCGCAGCCAGATCAGCGTGGGCGACAACGCCGAGGTGGTCGAGAACAATCTGCGCTATAACCCTGAGACCAAGGGCTGGCGCCTGACCCTGCGCCTGAAGGTCAAGGAAGCCAACAAGTCGACCGAAATGCGCGCCGCACTGGTGCGTGATGTACCGGTCGAGCCCGCCAAGCCTGCCCAGGACGCCAAGCAGGACAAGGCCACAGCCAAGCATGCCAAGGCCGAGAAAGCCGTCAAGGCTGAGCAATCTGCCAAGGCCGAACAACCTGCCGCCGATGCGGCGCCCACCAACGGGGCCCCGGCCACCACCGAGAAGGTGCTGACCGAGACCTGGAGCTATCAGTTGCCTGCCGATGAGTAACTCAAGCGCAAGGCCGGAATCGCTTGGCGAGTACCTGGCCCACCTACCCCTGAGCGACGAGCAGCGGGCTGAACTTGCCAGCTGCACCTCGTTCAGTGAGCTACACCAACGCTTGGCGGCCAACCCGGCCGCCAGCTCTGCCGAGGCCGTGCAGGCCTCGGTGGGCCCGCGCCTGACCGTGGGCAGCGCCGCCGAGCTGGAAGATGCTGAAATGCTCGGCGTCGACGGCAGCGGTCGCCTGTGCCTGAAGATCGCCCCGCCGATCAAGCGCACCAAGGTCGTGCCCGAGCCATGGCGCACCAATGTGCTGATCCGCATGTGGCGACGCATGACCGGCCGCCCCAACGCCCCGCAGCCGCCCAAGCGCGAGCTGCCGCCGGCCCGCTGGCGCACGGTTGGCTCGATCCGCCGTTACATCCTGCTGACGCTCATGATCGGCCAGACCATCGTCGCTGGCTGGTACATGAAAGGCATCCTGCCGTACCAGGGCTGGTCGTTCGTGGACTTTGACGAAATCGTCAACCAGCCGCTGTGGGACACGGTGGTGCAGGTGTGGCCGTATGCCCTGCAAACTTCCATCCTGATCCTCTTCGGCATCCTGTTCTGCTGGGTGTCGGCGGGCTTCTGGACCGCTCTGATGGGCTTCCTCGAGCTGCTCACCGGGCGTGACAAATACAAGATTTCCGGTAGCAGCGCAGGCAACGAGCCGATCGCGCCCGAGGCGCGTACCGCGCTGGTGATGCCGATTTGCAACGAAGACGTGCCGCGGGTGTTCGCCGGCCTGCGCGCAACGTTCGAGTCGGTGGCTGCCAGCGGCAACCTCGACCGGTTCGACTTCTTTGTGCTCAGCGACACCAACGACACCGACATTGCCGTGGCCGAGCAACAGGCCTGGCTGGATGTGTGCCGCGAAACCAAAGGCTTTGGCCGCATCTTCTACCGCCGCCGTCGGCGCCGTGTGAAGCGCAAGAGCGGCAACCTCGACGACTTCTGCCGTCGCTGGGGTGGCGAGTACAAGTACATGGTTGTGCTCGACGCCGACAGCGTCATGAGTGGCGAGTGCCTGAGCAGCCTGGTGCGCCTGATGGAGGCCAACCCGGATGCCGGCATCATCCAGACCGGGCCGAAAGCCTCGGGCATGGATACCCTGTATGCACGCATGCAACAGTTCGCTACCCGCGTGTACGGCCCACTGTTCACTGCCGGTCTGCACTTCTGGCAGTTGGGTGAGTCGCACTACTGGGGCCACAACGCGATCATCCGCATGAAGCCGTTCATCGAGCACTGCGCCCTGGCGCCGTTGCCGGGCAAGGGCGCGTTCGCCGGTGCCATCCTTTCCCACGACTTCGTCGAAGCCGCGCTGATGCGCCGTGCCGGCTGGGGTGTGTGGATTGCCTACGACTTGCCGGGCAGCTACGAAGAACTGCCGCCAAACCTGCTCGACGAGCTCAAGCGCGACCGCCGCTGGTGCCACGGCAACCTGATGAACTTCCGCCTGTTCCTGGTCAAGGGCATGCACCCGGTTCACCGTGCGGTGTTTCTCACCGGGGTGATGTCTTACCTGTCGGCGCCGCTGTGGTTCCTGTTCCTGGTGCTGTCGACCGCGCTGCTGGCGACCAACACGCTGATGGAGCCGCAGTATTTCATCGAGCCGTACCAGCTTTACCCGCTGTGGCCGCAGTGGCACCCGGAGAAGGCTGTGGCGCTGTTCTCCACCACCATTGTGCTGCTGTTCCTGCCCAAGCTGCTTAGCGTCATCCTGATCTGGGCCAAGGGCGCCGTCGAGTACGGTGGACGCGTCAAGGTCACCTTGTCGATGCTGATGGAGATGCTGTTCTCCATGTTGCTGGCACCGGTACGCATGATCTTCCACACCCGCTTCGTGCTGGCCGCGTTCCTCGGCTGGGCTGCGACCTGGAACTCGCCGCAGCGTGACGACGACTCCACGCCGTGGGGCGAAGCCGTGCGCCGGCATGGCCCGCAGACGCTGCTGGGCGTTGCCTGGGCCGCACTGGTGGCGTGGTTGAACCCGAGCTTCCTGTGGTGGCTGGCGCCTATCGTCGGTTCGCTGGTGCTGTCGATCCCGGTATCGGTGATTTCCAGCCGCACCCGCCTGGGCCTGGCGGCCAAGGACGAGAAGCTGTTCCTCATCCCAGAGGAATACGCCACCCCACAAGAGCTGTTGGCTACCGACCAGTACACCCACGAAAACCGCTGGCATGCCTTGCATGATGGTTTCGTGCGGGCCGTGGTCGACCCGCGGCAGAACGCCCTGGCCTGCGCCATGGCCACTGCCCGCCATGGCCAGGCGGCACCGATCGAAGCGTTGCGTGCCGAGCGCGTTGCCAAGGCAATTGAAGTCGGGCCAAAAGGCCTGGACCTCAATACTCGCCTGGCCCTGCTCAGCGACCCGGTGGCACTGAGCCGCCTGCACGAGCAGGTGTGGGCCGAGCACAATGCGGCCTGGATCGATGTGTGGCGTGCGTCGATCAACAATGACCCGCATTCGCCGCTGTTGCCGTTGCACCCGGAAAACGCAGGCCAACCGGCACTCGTCGGCGCCTGATCGGGCCTGTTCGCGGCGGTTCGGCGCCCCGATGGACCCGCTCCTACGGGGCGCCTGATAGGGCCTCTTCGCGGGTGAACCCGCTCCTACGGGGCGCCTGATAGGGCCTCTTCGCGGGTGAACCCGCTCCTACGGGGCGCCTGACAGGGCCTCTTCGCGGGTGAACCCGCTCCTACAGGACGCCTGATCGGGGCTCTTCGCGGGTGAACGCGCTCCTACCAGGGATACACATTCCCTTGTAGGCGCGGGTTCACCCGCGAAGCTTTTTGGCCTAGCCCCCTCATTTTGGCCAACAAAGTCCCCCCGCGGCTCTAGGTCCTCGGGCCGCCATGCGTTAGCATCCTTCTCCGATACGACGCTTCGGCCAGTACGGCCGTGCCAACACAATAAGATTCGCTACTTTTCTTGCTAGGGGACTTGGTGATGATCAAGAAATACCTTTCGCGACTGCTGGTCGGTGTGACCGCCCTGGTCGCCGTGACCGCGGCCCAGGCGGGCGCCATCGATGACGCGGTCAAGCGCGGCACCTTGCGGGTGGGCATGGACCCAACCTACATGCCGTTCCAGATGACCAACAAACGTGGCGAGATCATCGGCTTCGAAGTCGATATCCTCAAAGCCATGGCCAAGTCCATGGGCGTGAAGTTCGAGGCAGTGTCCACCGCCTATGACGGCATCATCCCGGCCTTGCTGACCGACAAGTTCGACATGATCGGCAGCGGCATGACCCTGACCCAGGAGCGCAACCTGCGCCTGAACTTCAGCGAACCCTTCATCGTGGTTGGCCAGACCCTGCTGATCCGCAAGGAGCTGGCTGGCGAGATCAAGTCGTACAAGGACCTGAACAACGAGAAGTATCGCCTGACCTCCAAGCTTGGCACCACCGGCGAAATGGTGTCCAAGAAGCTGATCAGCAAAGCCAAGTACCACGGTTACGACAACGAGCAGGAAGCGGTGATGGACGTGGTCAATGGCAAGGCCGACGCCTTTGTCTATGACGCGCCGTACAACGTGGTGGCGGTAGAGAAAGCCGGCGCCGGCAAGCTGCTGTTCCTCGAAGAACCCTTCACCTACGAGCCGCTGGCCTTCGGCCTGAAGAAAGGCGACTACGACAGCATCAACTTCATCAACAACTTCCTGCACCAGATCAAGCACGACGGGACCTACGATCGTATTCACGATAAGTGGTTCAAGAACAAGGACTGGCTGAAGGAAATGGAATAAGGCTCAGGCCACAAGCCCGGCTTTATGACCCCGACGCGCAGGCAAACCCTGCGCGTTCGCATTTACGGAAGTACCCCACGTGATCAAACACAAGAAAGCCCAGTGGCCTTGGCATGGGTTGACTGCCCTGGTCCTGGTAGGCCTGGCGCTCAGCCTTTACATGGCCACCTCGATGATTTCCTACGAGTGGCGCTGGAACCGCGTACCGCAGTACTTCGCCTACAAGGCCGAGGAAACACAACGCGCTGCCGGCTACGGCACTGTGCAGGAAATCGTCATCTCCGGTGACAACGCTCGCGTCACGCTGAAGGACGAAAGTGGTGCCGAGCAAGTGCTCGATGTGGCCAAGGACAGCCTGCAACTGAGCCGCGGCGACGATGTTGCCGAAGGCGACCAGATTGGGGTAACCCGCCATTGGGCCGCTGGCCCGCTGGCATGGGGCCTGTGGACCACCTTGTGGATCTCGGTGGTGTCCGGGGCGCTGGGCCTGGTGATCGGCCTGTTCGCCGGATTGTGCCGGTTGTCGAACAACCCGACCCTGCGCGACCTGTCGACCGTCTATGTCGAACTGGTGCGCGGCACGCCGCTGCTGGTGCAGATCTTCATCTTCTACTTCTTCATCGGCACCGTGCTCAACCTGTCCCGCGAGTTTGCCGGGGTAGCGGCGCTGGCATTGTTTACTGGTGCTTACGTGGCCGAAATCGTCCGTGCTGGCGTGCAGTCGATCGCCAAGGGCCAGAACGAGGCTGCGCGGTCGCTGGGCCTGAACGCTGGCCAGTCGATGCGTCATGTGATCTTGCCGCAGGCGTTCAAGCGCGTGCTTCCGCCCCTGGCCGGCCAGTTCATCAGCCTGGTCAAGGACACCTCGCTGGTGTCGGTGATCGCCATCACCGAGCTGACCAAGAGTGGCCGTGAGGCCATCACCACCTCGTTCTCTACCTTCGAGATCTGGTTCTGCGTGGCAGGCCTGTACCTGCTGATCAACCTGCCGCTGTCGCACATTGCCAGCCGGCTCGAGCGGAGGCTTGCGCAAAGTGATTGAAGTCCGTGATTTGCTGAAAGTCTTCGACACCCGTGGCCAGGTGGTAAGGGCTGTGGATAACGTCACCACTCAGGTCGCCAAGGGCGAAGTGGTGGTCGTGCTCGGCCCGTCGGGGTCGGGCAAATCGACGTTCCTGCGCTGCCTCAACGGCCTGGAGCATTTCGACCAAGGCCATGTGGCCATCGATGGCCTGCAACTGGCCGACCCCAAGACCGACATCAATGCCTACCGCCGCGAAGTCGGCATGGTGTTCCAGCACTTCAACCTGTTCCCGCACATGACTGTGCTGGAAAACCTGTGCCTGGCGCAGAAGGTGGTGCGCAAGCGCAACAAGGCTGACCGCGAAGCCAAGGCCCGGGCGCTGCTGGAAAAGGTCGGTATCGCGCAAAAGGCCAACGAATTCCCGTCACGGCTTTCTGGCGGCCAGCAGCAGCGGGTAGCGATTGCCCGGGCCCTGGCGATGGATCCGAAAGTGATGCTGTTCGACGAGCCCACCTCGGCGCTCGACCCGGAAATGGTCGATGAGGTGCTGGACGTGATGAAGACCCTGGCCCAGGAAGGCATGACCATGGTTTGCGTCACCCACGAAATGGGCTTCGCCCGCGAAGTGGCTGACCGCGTGCTGTTCTTCGACCACGGCAAACTGCTGGAAGATTCGGCCCCGGCCGCGTTCTTCGCTGCGCCGAAAGACCCGCGTGCGCAGGCATTCCTGCGCCAGGTGCTGTAACCGCGCTGGCTTCTTCGCGGGCAAGCTCGCTCCTGCATGTCCACCACTGCCTTGAGGGGGGTGATGTACCTGTGTGAGCGGGCTTGCCCGCGAAGAGGGCGAGGCGAAGTCAGAGGCTGAACCGCCCCACCATCCCCCGCAATTGCTGCCCCAGATGCTCCAGTTCTCCACTCGAGACTGCCGTCTGCTCACTGGCCGCGCTGGTCTGATCCGAAACATCCCGCACATTGATCACACTTCGGTTGATCTGCTCGGCCACCACGCTCTGCTCTTCACTGGCGGTGGCGATCTGCTGGTTCATGCCCTGAATGCTCGACACCGTGTCGGTGATCTGGCTCAGTGCGTGCCCGGCCCTGCGGCTCAGCTCCACACTCTGTTCGGTCAGGCTCTTGCTGCTGTCCAGCAAGCGGGTCACTTCGTCGGTACCGTTGTGCAGACTGTCGATCAGTTGGCCGATCTCTTCGGTCGCCGTCGACGTGCGCTGTGCCAGGCCACGCACCTCATCGGCCACCACGGCAAAGCCGCGCCCGGCTTCACCGGCCCGTGCCGCTTCGATCGCTGCGTTCAGCGCCAGCAGGTTGGTCTGTTCGGACACCGACTTGATCACATCGAGAATGCTGCCAATCCGCTGGCTCTCGCCTGCCAGGTGTTGCATGGCCGCCAGGCAATGGTCCATCTGCCCGGCCAGCTGTTCGATACGGCCGATGGCTTCGGCGACGACCTGGTCACCCACCTGGGCCTGCTGGTCAGCGCTGGTCGCGGCCAGCGAGGCTTGCTCGGCGTTCTGTGCCACTTCCTGCACAGTGGCGCTCATCTGGTTCATGGCAGTCGCCACCTGGTCAGTTTCCTCGCGCTGCTGATTGATGCGCAGCTTGGTGTCTTCGCTACTGGCCGCCAACTGTGTGGCGGCCTGTGACAGCTGGCCGACACCCTGATCAATGCCACCGATCAGCTCGCGCAGGCTCAAGGTCATCTCGCGCATGCTGGTTTGCAGCTGGCCCATTTCGTCGCGACGTTGCACGGTGTCGACCTGGCTCAGGTCACCCTTGGCGATGCGGGCAGCCACGGCCAGTGTCTGGCGCAACGGCTGGGTGATCTGCAAGGTGATCAGCCAAGCGGCCAGCGCCCCTACCACCATGGCCAGCAGCGCCACACTGGTCAGCAGCGACCGGGCGGCCAAGGCCTCTCTGTCGCGTTGTTCGACCTTGCGTTTGCCCAGTTCGAGGCTCACCGTTCGCAGCTCGTTGCCCATGTTTTCCATGTTGTTCTGCAACTGCTCCACACGTACGGCGGCGCGGCGGTACTGATCCAGGCTGGTGCGGTACTTGCTCAGCTCGACACCGGGTTGCTCACTGATGGCGCGTGGCAAGCCCAACGGCGCAAGGCCTTCAAGCAGTTGCGCAAGGCTATTGTCGGCGGCATCCAGGGCGTTATCACCGACTTTGGCAAAATCCTCGACCGGGGCGAAGGTGTAGGCGGGAACCAGGCTTTGCTGGTTGGCACCTTCGACATGCCGGCTGAGGGTATCCATCAGGCCCAGCACACTACTTTGCTGACTGTTGTCAGGCATTTTCAGCAAGGCCTGGGTCTGCAGTTGGTCAATCGCCTCGCTGAGTGCATGCTCCTGTGACTGAAGGGCTTCGCGCAGGGCTACACGGCTGGCGACGCTGCGCTGCAGTTCGCTGAAGGTGTCGCGCAGGTTCTGCAACAATGCCATTTTTTCTGTCAGCAACTGCCGTGACTCATCGACGTTGCTGCGTTGTTGCAGGGTGGTCAGCATGCTGTTGAGCTGGTCGAGGATGTTGCTGATGCGTGCTCTGCTGGCATCGTCGTTGAGCACGCGGTAGGTGATGCGTTCCGCGCGCAGGTCTTTTGTCAGGTCGTTGATCAGGCCTATTTCGCTGAGTTGCTGTGAGCGCACGATGGCACCATCCAGGGCACGCCAGCCGCTGATGGTGGTGGCCAGGGTGAGCAGCAGGACCACGGCGAAGCCGAGGGCCAGCTTGGCGGCGACACTGATGTTGCCGAGCTTGCGGTTGAGGGAGCCAAGCATGGGGAATCTCCGAGCGAGTGAGAGAAAGGATGCAGGCGCATGGCTGGCATCACATCTCTGCCCATCGGCAGCGGAGCTGTAGGACTTGACCTGATAATCAGGTAGGAAAGTTCGCCGCGAACAGTAGGATATATTTCGTCCTGTGCCGTCCTCTTCGCGGGTGAACCCGCTCCTACGACGGCCTGTGCGTGTGTGTAGGCGCGGGTTTACCCGCGAATACGGTGGCGGCGGCAACGGTGAACGGCGGGTGGAAATTGGCCAGCCGGCCTGGCCCATTCGCGGGTAAACCCGCTCCTACGACGGCCTGTGCGTGTGTGTAGGCGCGGGTTTACCCGCGAATACGGTGGTGCCGGCAACGGTGAACGGCGGGTGGAAATTGGCCAGCAGGGCCGGCCCATTCGCGGGTGAACCCGCTCCTACGACGGCCTGTGCATGCGTGTAGGAGCGGGTTTACCCGCGAATACGGTGGTGCCGGCAACGGTGAACGGCGGGTGGAAATTGGCCAGCAGGGCCGGCCCATTCGCGGGTAAACCCGCTCCTACGACGGCCTGTGCATGCGTGTAGGAGCGGGTTTACCCGCGAATACGGTGGCGGCGGCAACGGTGAACGGCGGGTGGAAATTGGCCAGCAGGGCCGGCCCATTCGCGGGTGAACCCGCTCCTACGACGGCCTGTGCATGTGTGTAGGCGCGGGTTTACCCGCGAAGAGGCCCGACCGGGCGACCGCTGGTTCAGATCACAGCCGGAACCGCCCAACCAGCCCTTGCAAATGGGTACCCAACCGCGCCAGTTCCACGCTGGAGCTGGCCGTCTCTTCACTCGCCGCCGAGGTCTGGTCGGAAATATCACGCACATTCATCACGCTGCGGTTGATTTCTTCGGCCACCGCCGTCTGCTCCTCGGCCGCCGTGGCAATCTGCTGGTTCATTGCCTGGATCGACGACACCGTGCGGGTGATGGTTTCCAGCGAGCTGCCGGCGCGGCGGGTCAGCTCGACGCTGCTGTCGGTCAGTTGGCGGCTGTTGTCCATCACGCTGGCCACCCGTTGGGTGCCGCTTTGCAGGCCGGCAATCAACTCTTCGATCTCTTCGGTCGACTGCTGTGTGCGTTGGGCCAAGCTGCGCACTTCGTCGGCAACCACGGCAAAGCCACGCCCGGCCTCACCGGCGCGGGCGGCTTCGATTGCCGCGTTGAGGGCCAGCAGGTTGGTTTGCTGGGCCACCGATTTAATTACGTCGAGTACGCTGCCGATCTTGTCGCTTTCGGTCTTGAGCAGGTTCATCGCTTCGCTGGAGTTGACCACTTCGCTTGCCAGGCGCTCGATCTGTGCCACCGCCTGGCCCACCACGCGATCGCCCTCGCGGGCCTGCTGGTCGGCCATCAAGGCGGCTTCCGAAGCCTGTTCGGCATTACGTGCCACCTCGTGCACGGTGGCAGTCATCTGGTTCATCGCGGTCGCCACCTGGTCGGTTTCGACCTTCTGGTTGTTGACCCCGGCACTGGTCTGTTCTGTCACCGCCGACAGCTGCTCGGCAGCGCTGGCGATCTGCGTCACGCCGTCGCCAATACCGCCGATCAGTTCACGCAAGCCTTGGGTCATACGATGCATGCTGGCTTGCAATTGGCCCAGTTCGTCGCGGCGTTGCACCTGCAGGCTCTGGGTCAGGTCTCCGCTGGCCACACGCTCTGCGGCGCGCAGTGTTTGGCGCAGAGGGATGATGATCTGCCGGGTAATGGCCCAGGCGGCCAGCAGGCCAAAGGCCAGTGCCAGCACGGTGGCAACTGCGAGCAGTGTTTTGGCCTGCGCGGCAGCGGCATCGCGCACCTCGGTTTGCGAGGTAGTCATCATCTGGCTGGCCTGCAGCAGTACCGTGCCTTGTTCAGCCATGCGTTGCAACGCTTGCTCGCTGGCGAGCTGGGCATCGCCGAACTGGGTCACCGCATCGCGGTAGCCGCCCATGGCTGTGGCGGCGTCATCCAGGCTGGCAGCATGTTCGGCAGACACCTTGGCCGGCAGTGCACGCAGTTCGGCCAAAGCCTGGTCGATGGCGTTCAGTGCCGTTTGCTGGTATTCGGCATTGCCGCTGTAGGTGTAGCCACGCACCTGGAAGCGCGCTTGTTGCAGCAGGGCGCTGACGTCCACCGCGTGCTGGTACTGGTTGATGTCTGCGTCTTGCAGCAGGCTGCGCTGTACACGGCCTATCAACTCCACGGCTTTATCGGCGCTGCTACCCAGTACATCACGGCTGGCTTCGCGGCGTTGGTCGGCTTGCTTAAGCTCGTTGAATGCCTGCTGGTAGGTGCGCACTGCCTCGCGTTGCTGTTCGAGGTGTTGGCGGTCGGCGGGTTGTTCGATCTGGCCAAGCATCCGCTGCACCTGGCGGTCGAGGTTGCTCAGGGCTTTTTCCAGTTCTGCCAGCGAAGCCTCGTCGCGGCGGCGATCGTAATGCTGGCGGGCGATGCGCAATTCCTGGGTGTATTGCTGGATGACAGAGATGTTTCCCAGTTTGTCGCCACGGTCGATGATGCTGTCCATGCCGTACCAGCCGGTCAGGGTAATCGCCAAGGTCAACAGCAGCACCAGGCCGAAACCCAGCCCCAGTTTGCGATTGACGCTCACATTGCCCAACGATTGGGCTAACCATTGATACATGTTCGACTCCCCGGCGGCTTGGCAGCACAAATAATTGTATTGTTGCCAAGGCCATCGGCCCGGGAGAGGGAAACTTGATGGGCGAAAAAGTGGTGTTTGTGTCAGAAAATACGCGAAAGCAGCGCGGTAACGGCGGTCTCCACCCGCAAGATGCGATCACCCAGCTGTACCGGCGCCAGGCCTGCCTTGCCCAGCAGGTCGATCTCGTAGGGGATCCAGCCACCCTCGGGGCCAATGGCCAGGGTAACGGTTTGTTCTACGGCGCGCGGACAGGCTGGGTAGGGGCCGGGATGGCCGACCAGGCCCAGGGTGCCGGCGGCGATGGTGGGCAGGCGGTCTTCGACGAAAGGCTTGAAGCGTTTTTCAATGATCACCTCGGGCAACACGGTGTCGCGCGCCTGTTCCAGGCCCAGGATCAGGTTTTCGCGAATGCTCTCGGGCTGCAGAAAAGGTGTTTGCCAGAAGCTTTTCTCGACTTTGTAGCTGTTCAGCAGGATCAGCCGCGGCACGCCTAATGTGGCCACGGTCTGGAACAGCCGTCGCAGCATTTTTGGCCGAGGCACCGCCAGCACCAGGGTCAGCGGCAGCTTGGCCGGTGGCTGCTGGTCGAAGGCCACTTCAAGTTCGGCTTGGTGCTTTTCCAGGCGCAGCACCGTGGCCTTGCCCATCAGGCCATTGATACGGCCCACGCGCAGGTTGTCGCCCACTGCCACGCGGTGGATTTCCTGCATATGGGTGAAGCGCCGATCAGCAAGAACGACGCGGTTGGCCGAGACGAAGTCGGCCTCTTCAAGAAGCAGCAGGTTCACGGTTGGGTCGCTGGTGGCTGGTCGTTATGGTCGTCGGCGGTTTCGTCGTGGGCGCTGCGCTTGCGGATCAGGCTGCCGCACAGCACGCCGATCTCGAACAGCAGCCACATGGGCACGGCCAGCAGGGTCTGGGAGAAGATGTCCGGTGGGGTGAGGACCATGCCGACCACGAAGCAGCCGATGATCACATACGGGCGGACTTTCTTCAGGTACTTCACGTCGACCACGCCGATCCACACCAGCAGTACGACCGCCACCGGGATTTCGAAGGCCACGCCAAAGGCGAAGAACAGCGTCATCACGAAGTCGAGGTAGCTTGCGATGTCGGTCATCATCGAAACGCCTTCTGGCGTGGCGCTGGCGAAGAAACCGAAGATCAGCGGGAATACAAGGAAGTAGGCGAATGCCATGCCGGCATAGAACAGGAAGATGCTCGACACCAACAGTGGAATGGCGATGCGCTTTTCATGGCGGTACAGCCCTGGCGCGATAAAACCCCAGATCTGCTGAAGGATGAACGGGATGGCCAGGAACAGCGCCACGATCATGGTCAGCTTGAACGGCGTGAGGAACGGCGAGGCCACATCGGTGGCGATCATCGTTGCGTTGGCCGGCAAGTGCTCGCGCAGCGGCGCGGAAACCAGTGTGTAGATCTGCTGGGCGAAGGAGAACAGCCCGGCAAAGATCAGGAAAATGACGGCAACACAGCGCAGCAGGCGGGTGCGCAGTTCGGTCAGGTGCGAAACCAGCGGCATCGGCTGGTCGTGTTCCGGATTCTCGCTCATGGGGCTCGCGGCGGTTGAGGCGGTTCAGACGGTGCGGCCGGGGCAGCAGGTGCTTCGACCGGCCTGGCTTCGAGCCCGGCAGGTGGCTGCACGCTGGCCGTGGTGACCGGCGGCTTCGCGGGTGGCGTCATTGGGTTGAGGATGCGCTTGGCTTCCTCTTCCATCTGCAGGATGTGCTCGTTATGCAGCTGGCGGCGGATGTCGTCGGCGCCAATTTCGCGCTCCACTTCCATCTTGATGCTGTTGAAGCTGCGCTTGAGCCGGCCGATCCACAGGCCTGCCGTGCGCGCGGCACCCGGCAGGCGCTCGGGACCGAGCACCAGCAGGGCGACCAGGCCGACGAGCAGGAGCTCGCTGAAACTGATGCCGAACATGGGTCAGTCTTTCCGCTGCGGCTCTTGGACCGGGTGGGCCTGGCCTTCGATGGTGTGGCCTTGCTGCGGCTGCGCGGTGTTTTGCACCGGTGGCACAGGTTGGGCAGGTGGCGGAGTCTGCTCGGCCGGCTTGCTCTCTTCTTCGTTCATGGCCTTGCGGAAGCCCTTGATCGACTCGCCCAGGTCGCTGCCGAAGTTCTTCAGTTTCTTGGTGCCGAACACCAGGACCACGACGACCAGCAGGACAATCCAGTGTTTCCAGTCAAAAATACCCATGGTGCTCTCCTAGAATGCGTTGTGCTCAAGCCGAAGGCTGGCGTGCGGCCTTTTCATCATGCCCGGAAAGCCCGAAGCGGCGTTCCAGCTCATCCAGCACGGCTTGCGGATGCTGGCCCAGCGCACTGAGCATCACCAGGCTATGAAACCACAGGTCGGCGGTTTCGTAGATGACATCGCTGTAATCCTTGCTGATCTGGGCATCCTTGGCGGCAATGATCGTTTCGACCGACTCTTCGCCGAGCTTTTCAAGGATCTTGTTCAGGCCCTTGTGGTACAGGCTGGCCACGTAGGAGCTGTCAGGCGCCGCTTGCTTGCGTTCTTCAAGCACTTCGGCCAGGCGGTTGAGGGTGTCGCTCATGTCAATGTCCTGCGCTGTAGATGGCATCCGGGTCCTTCAGGACCGGGTCGACGATTTTCCACTGGCCGTCTTCATAGACGCGGTAGAAGCAGCTTTCACGACCGGTATGGCAGGCGATATGGCCCAGTTGCTCGACCATCAGGATGATCACGTCGGCGTCACAGTCCAGGCGCAACTCATGCAGTTTTTGCACATGCCCGGACTCCTCGCCTTTACGCCACAGCTTGCCACGCGAACGCGACCAGTAGATGGCACGCTGCTCGGCGGCGGTCAGGGCCAGCGATTCACGGTTCATCCAGGCCATCATCAGCACGCGTCCGGTCTTGTGGTCCTGGGCGATCGCCGGTACCAGGCCATCGCTGTTCCACTTGATCTCGTCCAGCCAGTCTTTCATCGTCGACTCCAAAGCGGGCCCGCTCCTGTGCCGGGCCCTTTGCGCTAGTGTGCCAGCCACAGGCGCGGCTGGCTATTGGCGCACGATCAGGTAAAGGCCCGCAGCCAGCATCAACCAGGCTGGCCAGGCGGCCGGGGCGGCCAGGCTGGCGGTTTCGGCAGCGCCTGCAGCCAAAACTGCGCCACCGCCAAGCAGGCCGGCGCCCAGCAGGCGCAGCGCCCAGCGGTCGCCCTGGCGGCGCCGTTCCGGCAGTTGTGGATCGTGCAGGTGAGGCTGCGACAGGCGCTCGAGCAGGTCGCGGGTCATGCCGGCCAGGTGCGGCAGTTGCTCTACCTGGCTGTGCAGGTTGCCGAACACGGCCTTGGGGCTATAGCGGTCGCGCATCCAGCGTTCGAGGTACGGCTTGGCGGTGCTCCACAGGTCCAGGTCGGGGTACAGCTGTCGGCCCAGGCCTTCGATGTTGAGCAGGGTTTTCTGCAGCAATACCAACTGTGGCTGCACTTCCATGTTGAAGCGCCGTGCGGTCTGGAACAGGCGCATCAGCACCTGGCCAAAGGAAATATCTTTTAACGGTTTTTCAAAGATCGGCTCGCACACGGTGCGAATCGCTGCTTCGAACTCGTTGACCTTGGTGTTTGCCGGCACCCAACCCGAGTCGATGTGCAACTGGGCGACGCGGCGGTAGTCACGCTTGAAGAAGGCAAACAGGTTGCGCGCCAGATAGTCCTGGTCCTCGGCGGTGAGGCTGCCGACGATGCCGCAGTCGATGGCAATGTACTGTGGGCTCCACGGTTTGACCGTGCTGACGAAGATGTTGCCAGGGTGCATGTCGGCATGGAAGAAGCTGTCGCGGAACACCTGGGTGAAGAACACTTCCACGCCGCGCTCGGCCAGCAGCTTCATGTCGGTGCGCTGGTCGGCCAAGGTGGCCATGTCGGTCACCGGTACGCCGTAGATGCGCTCCATCACCAGCACCTTGGGGCGGCACAGGTCCCAGTACACCTGGGGTACGTACATCAGCTCGGAGTCTTCGAAGTTGCGCCGCAGCTGGCTGGCGTTGGCAGCCTCGCGCAGCAGGTCGAGCTCGTCGTAGATGGTTTTTTCGTAGTCGCCGACGATTTCCACCGGGTGCAGGCGACGGGCATCCGCCGAGGCGCGTTCGGCGGCCTTGGCGATCAGGAACAGCCAGGCCAGGTCCTGGGCGATGACCGGCTTCAGGCCCGGGCGCACCACCTTGACCACCACCTCTTCGCCGGTTTTCAGGCGTGCGGCGTGCACCTGGGCCACCGAGGCCGAGGCCAGAGGCTCGACGTCGAAACGGCTGAACACCTCGCCGACCTTTGCACCGAGCTGTTCCTCGATCAAGGCCACGGCTTTTTTCGGGTCGAACGGTGGCACACGGTCCTGCAACAGCATCAGCTCGTCGGCGATGTCGGGGGGCAGCAGGTCGCGGCGGGTGGACAGCAGCTGGCCAAACTTGATGAAGATCGGCCCCAGGTCCTGCAGTGCCAGGCGCAGGCGCGCGCCACGGCTGAGTTCGGTGGGCTTGCGTGGCAGCCAGCGCCACGGCATCAACAGGCGCAGGCTGGCCAGCCACCAGGGCAGCAAGGGCTGGTCGAACAGCAGGTCATCGAGGCGGTAGCGGATCACCACACGCTGGATGCGAAAAAGACGTCGGACGGCGAGCAGCTTCATGCGTTATCGCTGGTATCAAGGGATCGGGAGAGGCGCTTGAGGCGCGCTTCGAGGCGTTCTGTATCAAGCTTCAAGGCATCGAGCTCGCTGAAGGCGGCTTCGGCTTCGCGCTTGCCGACCAGGGTACGGGATTCTTCGGCCAGGTATTCGGACAGGTTCTGGCTGAACCGTGCCAGGCCTTGGCGAGTCCAGCGAGCGCGCAGGCGGATATGGCCGGCCAGCATTGCCGTGGCGACCGGGCCAAGCCAGCGTTGCAGCTCGTGCTCCCAGTCCAGCTCCAGGTCCTGCAGCACACCGAACAGGTCGAGCAGTACGGCGCTGTCGCCGTGCAGCTCGACCTGCGGGCTGTGCAGCACAGCGGTCTTGTCCTTGACCAAGGCCAGTTGCGCCAGGCTACCGGCGGGCGCGCACAGGCGGCAATCGACCTCGCCCTCCCAATGGGCGGCGAGCATCAGGCCTTCTTCATCGGGCAGGATGAACACCTGCAGGGCCGGTTGGCGGCAGTCGATCTCGATGACTTTGCCTTCCAGCGCGGCCAGCCGCGGCAGGGCCGTGCTGTCCAGGCGCAGGACGCGGTTCAGGCCATGTTCGACGCTGGCGAGCAGCCCGGCCAGCAACATCAGGGCTTGATTCCCCGGTGCACGGCAACGATGCCGCTGGTCATGTTGTGGTAGGTGACGCGGTCGAAACCAGCCTCGACCATCATGCTCTTCAGGGTTTCCTGGTCAGGGTGCATGCGGATCGACTCGGCGAGGTAACGGTAGCTCTCGGCGTCATTGGTGATCAGCTTGCCAGCCAGCGGCATGAAGGCGAACGAGTAGGCGTCGTAGGCCTTGGACATCAGCTTGTTGGTCGGCTTGGAGAACTCCAGGATCAGCAGGCGGCCACCGGGCTTGAGCACGCGCAGCATCGAACGGATGGCGGCGTCCTTGTGGGTGACGTTGCGCAGGCCGAAAGCAATGGTCACGCAGTCGAAGTGGTTGTCCGGGAACGGCAGCTTTTCAGCGTCGGCCTGGACGAACTCGATGTTGCCGGCCACGCCACGGTCAAGCAGGCGGTCACGGCCAACCTTGAGCATCGAATCGTTGATGTCGGCCAGCACCACTTGCCCGGTCGGCCCGACAAGACGCGAGAACTTGGCCGCCAGATCACCGGTACCGCCGGCGATGTCCAGCACGCGGTTACCGCTGCGCACGCCCGACAGCTCGATGGTAAAGCGCTTCCACAGGCGGTGCATGCCGCCGGAAAGCACGTCGTTCATCAGGTCGTACTTGGCTGCTACCGAGTGGAACACTTCGGCGACTTTCTTCGCCTTCTGGCTTTCAGGCACGTCCTGGTAGCCGAAATGGGTGGTGGGTTCGGCGTGGTCGCCTTTGCGCTGGTCGTTCATATCGCTTCACCGGAAAAAATTACCGCCATTCTAGGGCGAACGGGCGGATTTGTCTTGGCGGGGTGTGCCAGTGGGCAGGGGCGGGCATAATGCTCATTATGTCTACATCTTCAGGAACGCCCGCATGACCCAGATCAGCGTCGAACGCAAACACTCCCTCGGCCGTGATGCCGCCCGCGCCAAGGCCGAAGCGCTGGTCGACAAGCTCAGCCGCGAGTACGACCTCAAGGCCACCTGGAACGGTGACCGCGTGGACGTTGCGCGCAGTGGCGCCAATGGCAGTGTGCACATTGGCGACGACAGCATCCGCGTCGAATTGAAGCTGGGCATGATGCTGTCGATGATGAGCGGCACCATCAAAGGCGAGATCGAGCGGGCGCTGGACAAGGCCCTGGCCTGAGCCGGCGCCGCTGTCTGGCTACTGCGGCGCGTCCGCCGGGAAAGGAATGATGCCAATCACCTGCTCCAGGCGCAGATCGCCGCGGTAAATCGCGATGCGCTCGCGTGCGTCTGCGGCCTGCTCGAGCATGGCCTTGCGGCCTCTTACACCTGCATCCCAGAACTTGAGGTGGCCCTTGACGAAGTCGTGGGCGCTCGCGTCCAGGTTGGGATAATGAAAGTGCGCCTCCCACAGTACCCTGCGAGGCGCTTGCACATCGCGCACCTCGTAGACATCGAGGTAATCATGGGCGTGACGTAGCTGGCGGCGAATCACGGTCTGCCTGATCCGTATCCGATCCTGCTCGGCCAGGAAGCGCAGCGCCTTGCCGTCGGGATGGCGGGTGTTCAGATAGGCGTCGGTGAGTAGCCGAAGCCTTTCGTGGTGGACGCGGTCTACCGCTGCACGCAGGAGGTCGATCAGGCCGTTATCCAGTGGGTTGTTCAGCTCGCTCAGCTGCTGTTGCACTTCGCGCATGTCACCGGCCGGCCATTCCAGAAAATCGCTCAGGCTGTTGGGCTCATCGGCATAGTGAGCGGCGAACGCGATTTTCCCATCCACCTCTGCCAGCAGGCGGTTTGCTCGTTGGCGCACCTGGGCCCGGTCACGTTGGGCGGGCCGTGCTTGCTCAGCCACGGCATGCCACACCCCGTCGCGTTGCGCGAAACTGCCTGCCGGCTCATGGTTGAACGCATTACGCTGAATTGCCCGGTTACCCACCTGGTCGATTTCCACCAGCAGCGGTCGACCTCGGTCAATACGGATGACGCGCCGCCTGATGGTCGCGGGGCGATGGCCGGGGGAAGGCGGAGGTGGGCTGATGCCGCTGTCGACGTTGGCCAAGATCGCGCTCAGTTGCTGCTCCGTGACCTGGGTCATCGTTGACACTTCGCGTATGTATTCGTCCAGCACGTCAGTGACCAGTGCAGGCGAGTCCAGTGTCTTCATGTACTGGGCGCGGTCCAGCACGGTACGGTATTTCTGAAGGATATCGTCAAGCAGTTCGGCCTTGACCTGGGGTGACTCTTCGGTAGCTGCCAGCCCGTCGTGGCTCCATACCGTGCGGCTCAACTCGAGGTTGCTGAGCGGCGCACGCATTGCAAGCAGGTGCTCGGCCATGTCCGCAGAAAGCCGCGTCTTGTCGACGACGAGGTAAGCCAGGTCACTGAGCAGTTGTGCCCGAATCACCAGTGTCGAATAGGTCCTGCTCCGATTGGTCTGGGCGAGCTTCGTGGCTTTATTGGCAAAGTCGATCTTGGGGTCATCGAGGGCCTCCGCCAGCGTCCGGTCCAGTCGCTGGCTGGCGGCAAGCAGGCGGCGGCTGGCCTGGCAGGAATCGTGTATCCGTTCGCGATAATCGAGGTACTGCTGAATATCTTCGGCAGTTTCGGGAAAGCGGCGCAGCATTGCGGCCTGTGCGCTCAATGCCTGGTGGTCGACCTGCTCTAGCAAGCGGCGGCACAGCAGCATGTCGTTTTCGATGGCAGCACCGTACCAATTACCATATTGACGTCGGCTCTGGGGGCGATTGTCGCATTTGCTGAACCGTGGTTCGGCCATTTCCTTGAACACTTCGATGTTCCCATGCAACAGCGTGCTCTGTCGCTCCAGGTAGAGCGCGGACGCCCTGATTTCAGGCAATTGGCGTAAGCGTTGGGCTTTCAGTGCCTGCTTTTGAAGCTGCAATGCTGGCGGCAGTGACGTGCGCTCCTGGTCAGGCAATACATCGATAGCCCGGCTGTACTGCAGCGCGAGTTCGTCATAAGCCTCCAGTTGCACTCTGCTGCGCTCCATGAGTAGCCCCACCTGATTCAGCGCGTGTTGATTCGCCGTGGCGGTTGCGCTCAACGTATCGAACCGCTGGCGGTTTTCGGCGTTGATGGATTGCCTGTTCCTTGGCATGCCGCCATAGAGGTTCAGGTTCAAAGACCATTGGCCATGCCAGCGCGTAAGCCATGGTCCTTTTTGCCGTTCACGACCAACGATGTGGTAACCGTCCGGGGCGCCATTCCATTGGGACACCCACTCGCTGCTGCTCGGCTCGGGGCCGATGATCTGCATGCCGTTCCACGTCTCGATGACCTCATAGGTGCCATCGCCCAGCTTGGCGTAGTAACGACCGGCAATATTGTACAACCCACGCAAACGGCCCCTTGTCAGTGGCGTGTGCCCTTCGAGTGGCTGCGAGGCTTGCAGTTGGGCCAGTGACTGGCGCTCCTGTACCGACAGGTTGCTCAGGCGCTGCCCGTCATGCCAGCCATCTACACGCACGAGCGTGGGCTGCGGCGCCTCGACGGGGGGCTGCCAGGGTTTCTCCTGTGGCTGCTCGAGCGCTGGGGGCGGGGTCTCTTCCTTCGGCGCAGGGCCTGAAAAACGTAGCCTGGCGGGCTCTTCGCTGTTGGCAGGTGGCGTTGCGGGGCGGTGGGCAAGGAGCAAGGCCAGGTTGGTGACCAGGTCTATGGCTGCGACGATCTTGTCGTCACCGCTGCGCTTGATCAGCGCCTCGACGTCTTCCTTGGCTGCCGACAGCGCCACCACCAGCCACACCAGGGTGGTCATCGGGCCATGCCAAAGTTGGGTGACGGTATTGAAGATCGCCCACGCAGCCTCCTTCACCAAAGCCCGCACTTCCTGGGCATTGGAGACGCTGTTGCTGGCTGAGGCCAATAACATGGTCTCGATACGCGCGTTGAACAGGTGGGTGTCCAGATCATCCGTCCAGGCCTGGAACGAGGCCTGGACCGGGCGTCTGAGGCGTTGCAAAAGGCGGTCCAGCAGCTCGACCGGCACATTGAGCAGGTGCGTCAGCTTGGTCATGTTCGGGTGCAGGTGCGGGTGCTTGAACCCGTCGTTCTGGTAAGTCGGACGCGCGTCATCCTCGAGCCAGGCCAGTACGCTCTCTTGCAGTTCGCCCCTGCTGCGGATTGCGTCCATCAGCAATTCGAGGTTCGGAAATTCCTGCAGCGCCCTGTCAGCATAGAATGGGCGGTACAAGACCCAGCTGCCGCTTGCCGGTATTTCGATGATGAACATCCCGTGCGCCACATCGCTTGCCGAAGCGCCAGGCGCGCAAAGGAACGCCAGGGGGGCGATGCGCAGAAGGTCCACGCCATTGTCCATGCCCTGGCAGAACCTGAGCATTGCCTGGCTTGCCGCTTCGCCAAGCTGTCGCTCGATCTTGGCCTTCAGCGTGCTGAACCGAAGGGCGTAACGCCATTCCCTGGCATGCTGGCGGATTCGCTCGGCCCTGCGCGGCTGGGTGTTGACTTGGTCCTTCAGGTAGAAGGGGTAGTGACCGCCGATGTCGACCTGATGAATCAGGCCCCTGATCTGGTCGATGCTCAGCCAGTCGGTCACAGGCGAGCCGTCCTCGAAGTTCATCCCGCTCATCACCTCGCCAGCCTCCAGCCGCAGGCGTGAAATCGCCAGGTCGGTCAGGGAAACCGAGTACAAGAACAGTGACTGCCCTTGTGTAGCGGCGCCGATGATGGCCTGGGAAATGCGGATGTGCACCTTGTTCGGGTCGTGTACCGCCTTGTCTGGGTAGCTGGTCTGCAGGGTCTCACGCAAGCGGCGAGCGGCGTAATCACGGATATCCTCGACATCGCCCAGCGATGTGCGGCCCTTCGACCGGCCTTGGTTCGCCGCCAGATCGAGCAGTGCAGTGTGATAGGCATAGCGGTCCTCAGCGCTGGCATTGAGCAGCCATCGCGGCGGACTGACGGCGGGTGCAGTTCGTTCCTGCGAAGGCAGGTCGAAGAAGTAAGCTGACGGGTCGCTCACCTGGCGCAGTTGTCGCTCCATTTCGTCGACGGTTGCCAGGCCGCCAATACGCAGGCGGCCGATGTCGTCCAGGATATCGTTCAGCAGTTGCCTGACCTGGAAGGCGAAAGGGCGTCCGATTACTGGCGTGTGTGCCCAGGACAACGTTTCGAAGCGATAGCGTTGCGCTAGCTGCCGTTGCAGCGCCGTGGCAAAGCTGGGCAGGTCGACATGGCGGCGCACCGAACCGCAGGGCTTGCATTGCAGAACCAGGCTGCGGGTGCCGCTTGTGGTGATGAGCAACAGATCCGGTAGGGTAACGGTGTGTGCCCCGCCATCCGTTCCGAGCGTGACTTGTATCGCCTCGACAGTCAGGCTGTCGTGTACCCCGTCGAGCAGGGCGTACATTGCAGCTTTTGCATCATCTTCAAGGCCTTGACGAGGGAGGTTCTCGAGCAAGGCAGCCTTGATGGTGTGCTCCAGCCAGAGCATGCGCGAGACTTGGCTGTCTTCGTCGAGCCCGTTCCAGAAGCCGATCTGGGCTTGCTGGAAGGCGGGTATCAACGCGCCAAGCACTGTATCGAAGTCATCGTTGAGCTTTGTCAGGTCCGGCATGATTTCGGGCTGGCGAAGGTTGTCCTGGTCTTGCTCCTGAATTTGAAACACATGGGGAGGGCTGATGCTCAGCCTGTCTGCGGCGCCCAGTTGCACACGTTCCTTGGCCAGAAAATGCCTCAGAAGCTCGTCCACCAGCCCGCTCTGACGTGAGAGGTCATCGGTGCTGGCCGGTGCATGCAGGATGACGAAAGGATCGAGCGATGTGATGTGAGGGTGGTTACGGTGCACCCATGGATACCGGTCGCTGAAAATCTGGAATGCTTCTTTTGATAAAACGTCCCGCAGGCTGGGTCGTTTGGAGAAACAGGCTGCCACGCGTTGCTTGAACGTCAGCCTGGGTGGGATTGCTGCAGCAGTCATAGCGTCGATGTCCGTGAGGTGAAGCCTGCGACGCTAGCGCTATGGTCAAAGGGGCTTGCGGTATATAGATGTGACAACGAAGACCTTAGGGTGAGGTTTCTAATTTTCTTCCCTACCTTATGCTCAAGCCCAGCCTCCATGGGCGGTTTTCCACCACTCATGAGCATGAGGTACACAGCATGGCCAAAGTGATTGTGAAGAAAAAAGACGAAGCCCTGGGCACGCTTGGCGAGGTGCGCGGCTATGCGCGCAAGATCTGGCTGGCCGGTATCGGCGCCTACGCCCGCGTCGGTCAGGAAGGCTCTGACTACTTCAAAGAGCTGGTCAGGGCGGGTGAAGGTGTCGAGACGCGCGGCAAGAAGCGCATCGACAAAGAGCTCGATGCCGCCAACCACCAGCTTGACGAAGTCGGTGAAGAAGTGAACCGCGTACGCGGCAAGGTAGAAATTCAACTCGACAAGATCGAAAAAGCTTTCGACGCACGGGTCGGTCGCGCCTTGAATCGCCTGGGTATTCCGTCTAAACATGACGTTGAGGCGTTGTCGATCAAGCTTGAACAGTTGCATGAGCTGCTTGAGCGCGTCGCGCACAAACCATAAGGAGAGCAGGATGGCTGGCAAGAAGAACACCGAAAAAGAAAGCAGCTCCTGGGTCGGCGGGATCGAGAAATACTCCCGCAAGATCTGGCTGGCGGGGCTGGGTATCTATTCGAAGATCGACCAGGACGGCCCGAAGCTGTTCGACTCGCTGGTGAAGGATGGCGAGAAGGCCGAGAAGCAGGCGAAAAAGACGGCTGAAGATGTTGCCGAGACTGCCAAGTCCTCGACCACTTCGCGAGTGTCGGGCGTGAAGGACCGTGCGCTGGGCAAGTGGAGCGAACTTGAAGAAGCCTTCGACAAGCGCCTTAACAGTGCCATCTCGCGCCTTGGTGTACCGAGCCGCAACGAGATCAAGGCACTGCACCAGCAGGTGGACAGCCTGACCAAGCAGATCGAGAAGCTGACCGGTGCTTCGGTTACGCCGATTTCGTCGCGCACTGCAGCAACCAAGCCGGCTGCGAGCAAGGCTGCGGCCAAGCCACTGGCCAAGGCAGCGGCAGCCAAACCTGCGGCGAAAACGGCGGCGGCCAAACCTGCTGCTAAAACCGCAGCGGCAAAACCCGCAGCCAAAACCGCAGCGGAAAAACCTGCAGCCAAGCCTGCAGCAGCCAAGCCTGCGGCGAAGCCGGCAGCGGCCAAGAAACCTGCGGTGAAGAAGGCGCCGGCCAAACCGGCAGCCGCCAAGCCGGCGGCCCCAGCGGCCAGCGCTGCGCCTGCTGCGACCACTGCACCGGCACCTGCCGCTACCCCGGCCAGCAGCACGCCATCGGCACCTACCGGCACCGGTACCCTGATCTGATACCGCGTCGCCTTCTTCGCGGGTAAACCCACTCCCACAAGATGCGCCAAACCTTGTAGGAGCGGGTTTACCCGCGAATGCGTCGGCTGCAACACAACATCTCCAGCAGGCCTACCCCTCCAGGTACTTCACTGCCAGCTGCTCCGCCGCCGCCCGGGCCTGGGCCTGCAGATGCGGCGCCACCAGCATCATCACCTGGTACACCACGATCCCCACATCCCCCTCGCGCCCCAGCACACGCTGGTAATCCAGCGAGAACATCAGCGTCAGTGTGATCTGCTCAACCAGTTGCCCCAGCGCCTGGGTATCGCTCTCTACCAGCCCTTGGCTCTTCAGGCTGGCCAACAGCGCCGCCAGCGTGCGTTTGACTGCAGTGATCAGGCTGCGCATGCCTCGGGCGAGCTTGGGCAGGCGCCCGGTCAGGTTGGACAGGTCCTGGAACAGGAAGCGGTACTGAGCCATGCGCTCGACGATCAAGTGCAGAAACAGCCAGTAGTCCTCTGCGTCCAGGCGCACCTCCAGCGGCGGGTCCAGCAACGGCATCAACGCTTCTTCAAAACGCTCGAACAAGCCCAGTACCAAGGGCTCCTTGCCATGGAAGTGGTAGTACAGGTTGCCTGGGCTGATGCCGAGTTCGTTGGCAATTTCCAGGGTGGATACGTTGGGTTCGCCCTGCTGGTTGAACAACTGCAGGGCGCATTCAAGGATACGGTCGCGGGTTTTCATCCAGTCAGCAGCTCATCGGGTCAGGACGTAGGTGCCTGGCGCGGGGCCTAGCGGTGGGTAAGTGGCGTTGCCCAGTTCAGTGCGCGGTGCCTTGAGCAGGCCGGAGCGCGCGGTGATCCACTCCAGCCACAACGGCCACCAGCTGCCTTCGCTGCGCTTGGCGTCGTGGAACCAGGCGCGTGGGTCGCTGCTCAGCTTGGGGTTGGCCAGGTAGTAGGCCTTGGGGTTGCCTGGCGGGTTGATGATGCTCTGGATATGCCCGCTGTTGGCCAGCACGAAGCGCCGCTCGCCACCCAGCAGCAAGGCCGAGCGGTACACCGCGTCCCATGGCGTGATGTGGTCGTTGCTGCCGGCCACGGTAAAGCTGTCGATATTGACCTGCTGCAGGTCAATCGGTGTACCGCACACCTCCAGCCCGGACGCGTAGGTCAAGGGGTTGAGCTTGAAAAACTCCAGCAGGTCGCCATGCAGCGCGGCGGGCAGGCGCGTGCTGTCGGCATTCCAGTACAGGATGTCGAACGCCGGCGGCGTCTTGCCGAGCAGGTAGTTGTTGACCCAGTAGTTCCAGATCAGGTCGTTGGGCCGCATCCAGGCGAAGATCCGCGCCACTTCGCCACCGTCCAGCACGCCGCGCTGATAAGAGCGGCGCTTGGCCGCCTCGATGGTCTGCTCATCGGCGAACAGGCTGGCCGGGCTTTCGAACTTGCTGTCCAGCAAGCTGACCAGGTAGGTGGCACTGCGTACCCGGCGCAATTGCTGCTTGGCTTGCAGGTGGCCTTGCAGTGCAGCCATGGTCAGGCCACCGGCACAGGCGCCCATCAGGTTGGGGTCGCGGTTGCCGCTGATACTGCGGCAGGCATTGAGCGCTTCCTCCAGGGCTTGCACGTAGCTGGAAAGGCCCCATTCACGGTGGCGTGGGTCGGGGTTGCGCCAGCTGACCATGAACACCTGCAAGCCGCTTTTGAGCATGTACTGGACAAAGCTGTTGGTAGCGCTGAGGTCGAAGATGTAGAACTTGTTGATCTGAGGCGGCACGACCAGCAGTGGGCGTGCGTGCTGCTTTTCGCTCATCGGCGAGTACTGGATCAGCTCCAGCAGCTCGTTGCGAAATACCACTGCGCCAGGGGTCGCCGCCAGGTTGGCGCCTACTTCGAAGGCGCGCTCGTCCACCTGACGCGGCAGCCCATCGTTGTGACGCAGGTCGTCGAGCAGGTGGGCCACGCCGCGCACCAGGCTCTGGCCGCCGGTGTTGAACAGCTCTTTGACCGCCAGCGGATTGAGCAGTGAGTTGCTGGGCGCCAGCGCATCGTTGATCAGGTTGAACAGGAAGTGGGCGCGGGCTCGATCATCGTCGTTCAAGTGGCTTTCATCGATCCACTGGCGTGTCTGCTTCTGCCAGGCCAGGTAGGCCTGCAGGCCGCGGCGGTAGAACGGGTTCTGGCTCCAGGTCGGGTCACTGAAGCGTGCGTCACGCGGGTTCGGCTGGTAGGGCGTGTCCCCCAGCATCACCCGCCCCAACTGCCCGCCAAGCGCCAGCAGATGATGCGCGGTATGCAGCGGGTGGCGCAGACCGTGGCGGCCGACGTTGCGCAGCGTGGAAAGCAGGTCGCGGCCGCGCAGGCCGAGGATGGCGTTCTGCACGTTCATGCGGGTGGCGGGGAGCGTTGTCGATCCTTTGGCCGGTTTGTCTTTCATGGCAACACTCCCTCGTCTGATCCATTTCCCCTGTCAGCCGCAGCTGTTTCACCCCCCCGAGGCCGGACGGGGATGCATGACCGCACGCTGACGTTCTTGCTGCAGGAACTTCATGATGATCGGGGCGACGGCTTCGGCACGGGTGATCAGGAACAGATGGCCGTCGTCGATAATGTGTAGCTGGGCATTGGGAATCCGCCAGGCCAGCAGGCGCATGTTGATCAGCGGGATCAGCGGGTCGTCGTCACCGGCCAGTACCAGGGTGGGCTGCTGGATCTTGTGCAGCCAGTGGATGCTGGTCCAGCCCAGCCCGGCGAACAGCTGCCAGTAGTAGCCCAGCTTGCCGCCGGAGCGCACTTTGGCAGCATGGTGCATGGCCAGGTCGGGGTCACGTCGGAAGCCGCCGCCATAGATCATCGGTGCAATGCGGATGACATGCGACGGCTGCACGTAACGCCGGGGGCTGGCCATCATCCACAGCACCTTGGGCTTGCCTGGCACCATTACCGCACCGGCAGCGGTGGCGGCCAGCACCAGTTTCTTGCAGCGCTCGGGGTAATCGTGAGCAAACTGCTGGGCCAGGGCGCCGCCCCAGGACACGCCGATGACGTTGACCTGGCCGTAGTCGAGGTAGTCGAGCATGCGTGCGGTCAGCTTGGCCAGCCCAGGGAAGCGATACGGGTGGCGTGGTGTGGACGAGCCGCCGACCCCAGGCACATCGAAGGCGATGACTTCCAGGTCCGGGTCAAGTGCATCGATGAACGGGAACACCAGCTCGAGGTTGGCGCCGATGCCGTTGAAGATCAGCAACGGCGTCAGGTGCGGTTTGCCGGGGCGAACAGCGGTGCGGATGGACTGGTGGTCCAGCTCGACGGTCCTGAAAATGTAGGGTTGCGGCATGCACGTGACTCTTGGGTGAAGTAAACACCGTGGCGCCCCGCAGGCCGCCACGGCGCTGTAACTCAACGCTCGTGAACGTAGGTGCCTGGGGAGGCTTCGCCGGCCGCGTAGGCACGGTTGCCCAGGCGGGTCGGTGCCTTTTTCAGCGCACCGGCACGCTCGCCCAGCCAACTTTGCCAGTGCAACCACCAGGAGTCTGCATGCTTGGTGGCGTTTTCCTGCCAGGCCACCGGGTCCCCCGGGCGGTCGGCACCGGTCATGAAACGTGCCTTCGGGTTGCCCGGCGGGTTGAGGATGCTCTGGATATGCCCGCTGTTGGACAGTACGAATTCGATCTTGCCACCGAACAGATGTGCCGAGCGGTAGCATGACGGCCATGGGGTGATGTGGTCGTTGGTGCCGGCGAGGCTGTAGATGTCGCATTTGACCTGTTTCAGGTCGATCGCGGTGCCGCACACTTCCAGGGCATCGGGGCGGGTCAGCGGGTTGCTTTTGAACATTTCGATCAGGTCGCCGTGGAAGGCGGCCGGCAGGCGCGTGGTGTCGTTGTTCCAGAACAGGATGTCGAACACGGGGGGCTCATTGCCCAGCAGGTAGTTGTTAACCCAGTAATTCCAGATCAGGTCGTTGGGGCGCATCCAGGCGAACACCTTGGCCATTTCGCTGCCTTCCAGCACGCCCGCCTGATAAGAGTGGCGCTTGGCGGCCTCCAAGGTCTGCTCGTCGACAAACAATGCAACCTGGTTGTCCATGGTGGTGTCCAGCACGCTGACCAGCAGGGTCAGGGCGTTGACCTTGTTCTCGCCAATGGCGGCATAGTGGCCCACCAGTGCGGTACAGGTGATGCCGCCGGAGCAGGCGCCGAGCATGTTCAAGTCCTTGCTGCCGGTAATCGCCAGCACCGCGTCGACGGCTTCTTTCAGCGCATCGATGTAGGTGGACAGGCCCCACTCGCGCTGGGCCTTGGTCGGGTTGCGCCAGCTGATGATGAAGGTCTGCTGCTGCGAGCGCAGGCAGAAGCGCGCCAGGCTCTTTTCCGGGCTGAGGTCGAACACGTAGAACTTGTTGATCTGCGGCGGCACCACCAGCAGCGGGCGGGCATGCACCTGTTCGGTGATGGGGCTGTACTGGATCAGTTCCAGCACATCGTTGCGGTACACCACCGCGCCTTCACTGGTGCCCAGGTTCTTGCCCACTTCGAAGGCATCCATGTTCACCTGGCTGGGCATGCCGCCGTTATTGACCATGTCCTTGGCCAGGTTGGACAGGCCATCGAGCAGGCTCTTGCCGCCGGTTTCGAAGAAGCGTTTGACCGCAGCCGGGTTGGACAGGGTATTGGTCGGCGCCATGGCCTCGGTCATCAGGTTGATGACGAACTGGCCGCGGCTGATGTCCTGGGGGGACAGGTCGCTGCTGCTCACCCAGTCCTGCAGCTCCTTGCGCCAGGCCAGGTAGGTTTGCAGGTAGCGGCGGTACAGCGGGTTGTTGCTCCAGGCCGGGTCATTGAAGCGACGGTCGTCGTTGTCCGGGGCCAGGCTGGATTTGCCCAGCAACACGTTCTTCAGCTCCAGGCCAAAGTGAGCCACATGCTTGGCGCTGTGCAGCGGTTGGCGCACGGCCTGGCGCAGCACGGTGCGTGCCGAGCTCAACAGGTCCTTGCGGCGGATGCCGATGACCGGGTTCAGCCCCAGGGTGTTTTCCGAGGCCTGCCGCTGCAGCTCATCGTTGTTCTTGTTACTCATCTACGACGCTCCGTTGTCCTGAGACGAGTACCGGTTGCTGTGGTGGGTGCACAGCCCTGAGCCCGGTACTGCTACTCGGGTGACCAGTGATAAGGAACAGCGGTGCTGCGTGGGTGCTGACGACCTGCAAAGTGATGCAGGGAACTTGCCACACCCATTGGTTACCCGACTTTCGTGTAATGCGCAAGACAGCCCTTCACTGGGCTGTCTGCAAGTCATTCAAACAGATGAATTTAGAAAATGCGCTCTAAACCCCTCAGGCCTTGCGCTAGAGCATGAGCTTGACCACAGATTCGGCTGGGTCGCGGGATTTGCCGGCCTTGTGCAACTCGTCGAGGTATTCCGCCCACAGTTGTTCCTGGCGCAGGCACAGTTGCTCAAGGTATTCCCAAGTGAACAAGCCGCTGTCATGGCCGTCGTCGAAGGTCAGTTTCAGTGCATATTGGCCGGCAGGTTCCAGGCCACTGAGGCCGACGTTGATCTTGCCGAACTGCAGGATGGGGTTGCCGTGGCCCTGGACCTCGGCGGAGGGAGAGTGCACGCGCAGGAACTCGGCGGGCAGGTGGTAGACCTCGCCGGGCGCGTAGGTGAGGCTGAGGGTTTTGGAGGCTTTGTGCAGGTTGATGGCGGTAGGCAGGCGGGCCATGGGCAGAATCTCTCGGGAGCTGATGAAGCACAGCTTCCAGCTTATGGGGGAGGGATTCAAGGGCCTCTTCGCGGGCAAGCCCGCCCCTGCACGGATCACCACAGGCCCAAGGGATGGGGTGACATGTGCAGGAGCGGGCTTGCCCGCGAAACTGTCGAAACCGGTCTTACAGGATGTAACGCGACAGGTCTTCGTTCTGTGCCAGCTCACCCAGGTGGCTGTTCACATACGCCGCGTCAATCTGGATCGGCGCTTCGTCATGGGTGCTGGCCAGGTCGCCCGCACTGAACGACACTTCTTCGAGCAAGCGCTCGAGCAGGGTGTGCAGGCGGCGGGCACCGATGTTTTCGGTCTTCTCGTTGACCTGGTAGGCAATCTCGGCCAGGCGCTTGATGCCGTCGGCGAGGAACTCGATGTTCAGGCCTTCGGTCTTCAGCAATGCCTGGTACTGCTCGGTCAGCGACGCGTGCGGCTCCTGCAGGATACGCTCGAAGTCTTCCGGGGTCAGTGCCTTCAGCTCGACACGAATCGGCAGGCGGCCTTGCAGCTCGGGCACCAGGTCGCTCGGCTTGCTCAGGTGGAATGCACCCGAGGCAATGAACAGAATGTGATCGGTCTTGACCATGCCCAGCTTGGTGTTGACGGTGCAGCCTTCGATCAGCGGCAGCAGGTCGCGCTGCACGCCTTCACGGGACACATCGGCGCCGCCAACGTTGCCGCGCTTGGCGACCTTGTCGATTTCGTCGATGAACACGATGCCGTGCTGTTCGACCGCTTCCAGGGCCTTGGCCTTGAGTTCTTCCTCGTTGACCAGGCGGCTCGCTTCTTCATCGCGAACCATCTTCAGCGCTTCTTTCACCTTCAGCTTGCGCGCTTTGCGCTTGCCCTTGCCCATGTTGGCAAACAGGCTCTGCAGCTGGTTGGTCATTTCTTCCATGCCGGGCGGCGCAGCAATTTCGACACCGACGGCATCGGCCACTTCAATCTCGATTTCCTTGTCGTCCAGCTGGCCTTCGCGCAGGCGCTTGCGGAACAGCTGGCGGGTGTTGGAGTCGCTGCTGGTCTGCGCGGCTTCTTCGCTGAAGCTGGTGACGCGTGCCTGGGGCAGCAGGGCGTCGAGGATGCGGTCTTCGGCGGCGTCTTCAGCGCGGTGGCGCACGCGGATGATTTCCTGCTCGCGCAGCATCTTCAGCGCGGCATCGGCCAGGTCACGGATGATCGATTCGACGTCGCGGCCCACGTAGCCCACTTCGGTGAACTTGGTGGCTTCGACCTTGAGGAACGGCGCGTTGGCCAGTTTGGCCAGCCGGCGGGCGATTTCGGTCTTGCCGACGCCGGTAGGGCCGATCATCAGGATGTTCTTGGGGGTGACTTCGGCACGCAGCTCGGCAGGGAGCTGCATGCGTCGCCAGCGGTTGCGCAGGGCAATGGCCACGGCGCGCTTGGCGTCGTCCTGGCCGATGATGTGGCGGTTGAGTTCGTGGACGATCTCGCGGGGGGTCATGGACATGATCAATACGGTCCTTGGGCAGGTGAGTCAGCGTGGAAAAGCCCCTTCACCGGGAAGGGGCGCCAGAACAGCTGAATCAGTCGGCCAGGTCCTGCTCCTCGATGGTCAGGTTGTGGTTGGTGAACACGCAGATGTCGCCGGCGATGTTCAGGGCGGTCTCGGCGATTTCGCGGGCCGAGAGGTCGGTCTTGTTCAGCAGGGCACGGGCTGCGGCCTGGGCATAGGCGCCGCCGGAACCCATGGCGATCAGGCCATCTTCGGGTTCGACCACGTCACCGTTGCCGGTGATGATCAGGGATGCATCCTTGTTGGCCACGGCCAGCATGGCTTCCAGGCGGCTCAGGGAGCGGTCGGTACGCCATTCCTTGGCCAGCTCGACGGCGGCGCGTACCAGGTGGCCCTGGTGTTTTTCCAGCTGACCTTCAAAGCGCTCGAACAGGGTGAAGGCGTCGGCAGTGGCGCCGGCGAAGCCCGCGATGACCTGGCCGTGGTACAGGCGGCGCACCTTCTTGGCGTTGCCTTTCATCACGGTGTTGCCAAGGGATACCTGGCCGTCGCCGCCCATGACGACTTTGCCGTTACGGCGGACAGAAACGATTGTGGTCAAGGGGAGAGTCTCCACGCAGCGGGGCGAAAGTGCCTGATGCAGACTCATATGGGGGTGGGGGGAAGGATTTCAACCGGGGGGGATGAATGGTCGCGCTTGGCGGGGGGACTATGTGAAGGCATTCGCGGGCATGCCCGCTCCCACAGGGTTACCACATGCCTTGGAATTGTGGTGATCCTGTGGGAGCGGGCGTGCCCGCGAAGCATGTTACTCAGGCCTCGTGGCAGACGTGGCCATCGACCAAGGTATAACGCACCGCACCTGGCAGGCAGTGGCCGATGAACGGGCAGTTCTCGCCACGTGAGAACCATTGTTCGCCAGCAACGGTGGACGATTGCGGGTCGAACAGCACCAGGTCGGCCGCGCCACCCACTTTCAGCTCCCCAGCCGGCAGGCGCAGGGCGGCAGCCGGGCCGCTGCTCAGGCGGGCCAGCAAGGTCGGCAGATCGAGCAGGCCGTCTTGCACCAGGGTCATGGCCAGTGGCAGCAGCAACTCGACGCTGCTGATACCCGGCTCGGTGGCGCCGAACGGGGCCAGCTTGGCGTCGCGCTCGTGCGGCTGGTGGTGGCTGGAGATGGCCTGGATCACCCCCGACTTCACCGCCTCACGCAATCCGTCACGGTCGGCAGCGGTGCGCAGCGGCGGCTGCACGTGATACAGGCTGGAGAACTCGCGCAGCGACTCGTCCGTGAGGATCAGCTGGTACAGCGCTACATCGGCGGTCACAGGCAGGCCCAAAGCCTGGGCCTGGGCGATCAGCCGCGCGCCACGGGCGCTGGTGATCTGGCTGAAGTGCGCACGCACACCGCTCTGTTCCACCAGCAGCAGGTTGCGCGCCAGGGCCACGGTTTCGGCGCTTTCCGGGATGCCCGGCAGGCCGAGGAAGCTGGCCATGGCACCTTCGTGGGCCAGGCCGCCCTGGGCCAGGTCGCGGTCCTGGGAGTGGAACACCACCGTCAGGTCGAAGGTGGCGGCATACTCCAGGGCGCGGGCCAGGGTACGGTTGTTGGGGATTTCCTTCAGGCCGTTGCCAAACGCTACGCAACCGGTGTCACGCAGGGCCACCAGTTCGGCCAGTTGCTCGCCCTCCAGGCCCTTGGTCAGGGCGCCGACCGGGTAGACCTTGCTGTTGGCGGCTTCACGGGCGCGGTCAAGAATAAGTTCGGCTACCGCCGAGGTGTCCAGCACCGGCTTGGTCTGTGGCGGGCAGCACAGGCTGGTGACACCGCCGGCAACGGCAGCGCGGGTTTCACTGGCGATGTTGCCTTTGCGGCTGTAACCCGGCTCGCGCAGGGACACGCCCAGGTCGACCAGGCCGGGCGCAGCGACCAGGCCATCAGCCTGGATCGTGCGGCTGGCGTTGAAGCCGGCCGGTGCGGCGCCGATGGCGACAATGCGGCCGCCGTCCAGGTGCAGGTCGGTGACCTGATCCAGGCCGCTGTTGGGGTCGATCACCCGGGCGCCAAGAATACTGATGGTCACTGGGCGTTCTCCTGGTCCAATTGACGTTGCGCGTTCTGCCCGCTCATGGCCATGGACAGCACGGCCATGCGCACGGCGATACCGTAGGTGACCTGGTTGAGGATCACCGAGTGCTTGCCATCGGCTACCGCCGACTCGATTTCTACGCCACGGTTGATCGGGCCCGGGTGCATGACGATGGCGTCAGGCTTGGCCCCGGCCAGGCGCGCGGTCGTCAGGCCGAACAGGCGGTAGAACTCGCCTTCACTGGGCAGCAGGCCACCGGCCATGCGCTCACGCTGCAGGCGCAGCATGATCACCACGTCGACGTCTTTCAGGCCTTCGGCGAGGTCGGTGTAGACCTTTACGCCGTACTGCTCGATACCGATCGGGATCAGGGTTTTCGGCCCGATCACACGGATGTCCGGGCAACCCAGCGCTTTGAGCGCGAGCATGTCGGAACGGGCCACACGCGAGTGCAGGATGTCGCCGACGATCGCCACGGACAGGTTTTCGAAGCTGCCTTTGTGACGGCGGATGGTGAGCATGTCGAGCATGCCCTGGGTCGGGTGCGCGTGGCGGCCGTCACCGCCGTTGATCACGGCCACTTCCGGGCACACGTGCTCGGCGATGAAGTGCGCGGCGCCGGAGTCGGAGTGGCGTACGACGAACATGTCGGCGGCCATGGCTTCGAGGTTGCGCAGGGTGTCGAACAGGGTTTCGCCCTTGCTGGTCGAGGAGGTCGACACGTTCAGGCTGATCACGTCGGCCGACAGGCGCTGGGCTGCCAGTTCGAAGGTGGTACGGGTACGGGTCGAGTTCTCGAAGAACACGTTGCACACAGTCTTGCCGCGCAGCAACGGGACTTTTTTCACAGCCCGGGCACCGACTTCCAGGAAGGAGTCGGCGGTGTCGAGGATCTCGGTGAGCAGTTCGCGAGGCAAACCGTCAAGCGAGAGGAAGTGGCGCAGCTGGCCCTGATCATTGAGCTGCAGCGGGCGCTTGGCGTCGATTGGCGTCATCGCGGGGGACTCTTAAAGGGCGGAAGCGGAGGCGAGGTCCTGGCGCTCGAGGGCGAGCGGTGCGGGTCCGGTCAATTTTACCCGTTCATGGGCGCCCAGCGACAGGGTGGCGCCGAGCACGTTCGGGCGAATCGGCAGTTCGCCGGCATCCAGGTCCAGCAGGCAGACCAGGGTGACGCTGGCCGGGCGGCCGTAATCGAACAGTTCGTTGAGCGCCGCGCGGATGGTACGACCGCTCATCAGCACGTCATCCACCAGCACCAGGTGCTGGCCTTCGACTTCGAACGGCAACTCGGACGGGCGCACTTGTGGGTGCAGGCCGTTCTGGCTGAAGTCGTCGCGGTAGAACGACACGTCCAGGGTGCCCATTGGGCTGGTGTCGCCCATGGCATCCTGCAGGGCCTGGGCAACCCAGACGCCGCCGGTGCGGATACCGATATAACGGGGCTCGGTGATTGCCCGGCGCGCCAGGTGGGCACGAAGGTCGACAGCCATCTGCCGGATCAGCTCGGCGGGATTGGGTAGGCTCATTGCGGGCTCCTTGGAAGGGTGCGCCGGGTGGACCCGGCGGCAAAGATGATCAGGTATTGGCCTCCAGCCAGCCTTGCAGCAGCAAGGCAGCGGCAATGGCATCGACCGGATTGTCGCGGTAGCTGCCACGCTGGCCGCCACGGGCCATGCGCTCGCCTTTGGCCTCGAAGGTGGTCAGGCGCTCGTCGTGCGTGTGCACGGGCAGGTTGAAGCGGCCGTTCAGGCGGCGGGCGAACTTTTCGGCGCGGGCGCTCATCTCGCTGGGCGTACCGTCCATGTTCAGCGGCAGGCCGACGACAATGGCATCTGGCTTCCATTCGGCAATCAGCTTTTCCACCTGGGCCCAGTCCGGTACGCCGTTCTGCGCCTTCAGGGTGCACAGTTCGCGGGCCTGGCCGGTAATCACCTGGCCGACGGCCACGCCGATCTGTTTGCTGCCATAGTCGAAGCCCAGCAGCAGGCGTAGTTCAGCCATCAGGCGTGGCCCGCCTGGCTGGTCAGCAGGTGCAGGTTGATCCCCAGGCTGGCGGCCGCAGCCTCAAGGCGCAGGTCGCTGGCCATGCCGAAGACGATTTCCGGGTCGAACGGGCAGTTCAGCCAGGCGTTGTCGGCCAGTTCCGCTTCCAGTTGGCCCGCTTCCCAACCGGCATAGCCCAAGGTGATCAGGCTCTGTTTCGGCCCCACACCGGCGGCGATCGCCAGCAATATGTCTTGTGACGTGGTCAGCGACAGCCCTTCCAGCGCTACGCTGGCCTGGAAACTGCACTCGCTGCTGTGCAGCACGAAGCCGCGGTCGGTTTGTACCGGGCCACCCTGGTAGATCGGCACCTGCAAGGTGCTGGCCGGCGGCGTTTCGTCCGGGCGCAGCTGCTCGAGGATGTCGGCCAGGCTCAGTTCCTGTGGTCGGTTGACCACCAGGCCCATGGCGCCATGCTCATTGTGCTCGACGATATACGTGAGGGTCTGGGCGAAGTTCGGATCGGCCATGTGCGGCATGGCGATCAGGAACTGGTGCTTGAGGTAGCTGGGTGCGAGGGTTTTCATGGGGGATAGTGTGGCGCCAGGTGGCGAGACTGACAAGGTGCGGATTTGTGTCGTCAGGTTGGCGCTTGGCTTGAGGTTTTTGGCGCTTTTGAGATCGAGCGCCGCCCGCGCGGCGCTCGATATCCGCGCTAGCACGCACCGAAAGCCCTACACCAAGGCTGAACTCAATTACTGGACAAACGGTCCCCACGGGCAAAGCGCCAGGTGCGGATGATCTCCAGCCGGTCGAACTCGGCCAGATCACCGGTAAACGGTGCAAACGGCGCGGCCAGCCGCACGATGCGCTGCGCCGCCTGATCCAGCACGGGCTGCCCGGACGATTCCAGCACCAGCACCTCGTACAGCGAGCCATCGCGGTTGATCGACACCATCATGCGCAAATTGCCGTAGATCTGCTGTCGGCGTGCTTCATCGGGGTAGTTCAGGTTACCCACGCGCTCGACCTTCTTGCGCCACTCTTCCTTGTACCAGGCGCCCTTGTCGCGCATGGTCGACGCGGCGTTCAGGCGATGGATGCGCGGGCGCTTGGCGTACATCTGCTGTTCGTTGGACAGCTCCGCTTCCAGGCTGGCGATCTGGCTGGACAACTGCGAGCTGTCGAAGTCCGGCGTCGGTGTGGCTGGCTTGGGCTGTGCTTTGCTTTCCTTGGGTTTGGGTTCGACCTTGTGCGGCTTGGGCGCAGTAGTCACCACCGCCGACTTTTTCGGGGTAGGGGGGGGTACCACCTCGGGCCTGGCCGCAGGCGGTGGGGTGATTTTGTTGATCTTGCTGTCCTGGAACGGCGCCAGCTCGGTGGTCTTGGGCACCGCTTTCTTGTCCAGGGTGCCGCTGCCTTGCTGGTTGTCCTGGGCCTGGAAGTCAGCCTTCTCGGGCGGTTTCTCGCTCTTGAAGGTGGCCAGGGTGATGTCCATGGTGTGGCGGATTTCGGCAGGCTTGACCACGGTGAAGCCGACGCCAAGGATCAGCGCCAGGTGCACCAGCGCAGCCAGGAACAGGGTGAAGCCAAGCCGGTCCGCAGGGCGAACACGGGGAGGCAGCAGGTCGGCAGGGACGTCAGCGGGCAGCGTCATCAGGTATCCAGCAACCGCAGGGCGGGGCAGCAGCTCAGTCGAATAGGACCGGCATCATACCCCACTCTACGGCTTTACTTCGCGTTGGCTGTCAGCGTGCCTTTAGCTTGCGATCAATGGCATCCATCAGCTTGCCACCGATATCGGTGTTGTAGGCGGCATCGATTTCGCGGATACAGGTGGGGCTGGTGACGTTGATTTCGGTGAGGTAGTCGCCGATCACGTCCAGGCCAACGAACAGCAGGCCCTTCTCGCGCAGCGTCGGGCCGACCTGGGCGGCGATCCAGCGGTCGCGCTCGGTCAGTGGGCGGGCTTCGCCACGCCCGCCCGCGGCCAGGTTGCCACGGGTTTCGCCGCTGGCCGGAATGCGTGCCAGGCAATAGTCCACTGGCTCGCCATCGATCATCAGGATGCGCTTGTCACCGTCCTTGATTGCCGGCAGGTAGGCTTGGGCCATGATCTGCTGGGTGCCCAGTGCGGTCAGGGTTTCCAGGATCACCGACAGGTTGGGGTCGCCCGCCCGGTGACGGAAGATCGACGTACCGCCCATGCCATCCAGTGGCTTGAGGATCACGTCGGCATGCTTGGCGGTGAATTCGCGAAGGATGTCCGGGCGGCGGCTGACCAGGGTCGGGGTGGTGCATTGCGGGAACAGCGTGGCGAACATCTTCTCGTTGCAGTCGCGCAGGCTTTGCGGGCGGTTTACCACCAGTACGCCGTCGTTCTCGGCTTGTTCCAGCAGGTAAGTGCTATAGACGAACTCCATGTCGAAGGGCGGGTCCTTGCGCATCAGGATCACGTCCAGCTCGGCCAGCGGGCTGTCCTGCTCCTCGCCCAGTTCGAACCAGCGTGCAGGGTCGGCAAACACCGTCAGCGGGCGCATGCGGGCGCGGGCCTTGCCTTCGCCCTGGTACAGGTCTTGCTGTTCCATGTAGAACAAGCTCCAGCCGCGTGCCTGGGCGGCCAGCAGCATGGCCAGCGAGCTGTCCTTCTTGTAGGAGATGGACGCGATGGGGTCCATTACAATGCCGAGGCGAACGCTCATGGGGGGTCCTCTTGGCGGCAGGTGGCCGCGGTGGATCGAAAGAAAAGTGGCTCAGGGTGGCGCCGGGAGCGCCGCCGGTCAAGGGGCGCGGCAGATGGAATGGCCACCCGGAGTGTGCTAAAAATGCAGCTGCAAGCCTTGAGCTACAAGCCTCAAGAAAAGAGCATCCATGCGCCGAGCTGCTTTCTTGCAGCTTGCCGCTTGCAACTTGCGGCTTCAATCCTATTGGTAGGCGTCTATGGAACAACCCCTGAAGGTGATGGTGATCGACGATTCCCGCACGATCCGCCGCACCGCGCAGATGTTGCTCGGTGAAGCGGGCTGCGAGGTAATCACCGCCAGCGATGGCTTCGATGCCCTGGCCAAGATCGTCGACCATCAGCCCAGCATCATTTTCGTCGATGTGCTGATGCCACGCCTGGACGGCTACCAGACCTGCGCGGTTATCAAGCACAACAGTGCCTTCAAGGACACCCCGGTTATCCTGCTGTCGTCCCGCGATGGGCTGTTCGACAAGGCCCGCGGCCGGGTGGTCGGTTCCGATCAGTTCCTGACCAAACCGTTCAGCAAGGAAGAACTGCTCGACGCGATCCGCGCCCATGTGCCCGGGTTCGCCACACCTCAACAACACGCACCCTGACCGAGCCCCGCCATGGCGCGGTCCTACTTTCCTGATGGGGAAACAGCATGGCCCGAGTTCTGATTGTCGACGACTCGCCGACAGAGATGTACAGATTGACCGAATGGCTGGAAAAGCACGGCTACCAGGTGCTCAAGGCCAGCAACGGTGCCGACGGCGTGGCCCTGGCCCGGCAGGACAAGCCTGACGCGGTGCTGATGGACATCGTCATGCCTGGCATGAACGGTTTCCAGGCCACCCGCCAGCTCAGCAAGGACCCGGACACCAGCGCTATTCCAGTGATCGTGGTAACCACCAAGGACCAGGAAACCGACCGTATCTGGGCCACGCGCCAGGGTGCCCGTGACTTCCTGACCAAACCGGTGGAAGAGGAGGCGCTGATCGCCAAGCTCAAAGAAGTGCTGGGGGCTTGACCACCCGCCCGCAAGGCGCGTCGCTGACCGCCTTTGAGTTGTTGCTGGACATCGACCGGCGCTGTCGCCTGCTGGTTGCCGACCAGCCGCCGCAGGACAACCGCGTGCAGCAGTGGAGCGGCATTGGCTTTCGCATTGCCGGGCAGTGGTTCGTCGCGCCCATGGGCGAAGTGGCCGAGGTGCTGCGCGAACCGCGCAGTAGCCGCGTCCCCGGCGTGCAGCCGTGGGTGTGCGGGGTGGCCAACCTGCGTGGCCGGCTGTTGCCGGTGATGGACCTGAGCTGCTTCTTCGGCCTGGGCCACGCCGCACCGGGCAAGCAGCGGCGAGTGCTGGTGCTGGATCACGACGACCTGTTCGTCGGCTTGCTGGTCGACGAGGTGCTGGGCCTTCAGCACTTTGCCCTCGACAGCCTGCAGCTGTCGCCGCCGCAGCCTCTGATCCTTGCCGCTGCGCGCTTTGTGCAGGGGTATTTTCCGCGTGAACGTAACTGGGCGATCTTCAGCCCCTTTGCCTTGGCCCAGGCGCCAGGCTTTCTCGATGTGGCGTTATAGGACCTGCGAACGTGAACAAGCCTGCCACCCCCGTCACTGCCACCACCGTGAGCCCACGTACCCGCAGCATCGCGCAGATCACCGTGCTGTTCCTGATCCTGATCCTTTCGATCATCTTGCTGTTCGCCAACTTTGCTTACCTGAATACCCAATCCAACTACGACAAGCAGTACATCGGCCATGCCGGCGAGCTGCGCGTGCTGTCGCAGCGTATCGCCAAGAACGCCACCGAGGCGGCCACCGGCAAGGCCCTGGCTTTCAAGCTGCTGTCGGATGCACGCAATGATTTCGAACGACGCTGGGGCTACCTGCGCCAGGGTGACAAGTCCACTGGCCTGCCGCCTGCGCCACCTTCGGTGCGTGACGAGATGGAATCGGTACGCCGCGACTGGGAAAACCTGCGCAAGAACACCGACATCATCCTGGCCAGCGAGCAGACCGTGCTGTCGCTGCACCAGGTGGCAGCGACCCTGGCCGAGACCGTGCCGCAGTTGCAGGTGGAATACGAAAAAGTGGTCGAGATCCTGCTGCAGAGCGGTGCCCCGGCCAATCAGGTTGCGGTGGCCCAGCGCCAGCTGTTGCTGGCCGAACGTATCCTTGGCTCGGTCAACACCGTGCTGGCCGGTGACGACAGCGCCGCCCAGGCGGCCGATGCCTTCGGCCGTGACGCCGGGCGCTTTGGCCAGGTGCTGGAGGGCATGCTCAATGGCAATGCGACAATCCAGATAACCCGCGTCGAGGACGCCGACGCGCGTGCGCGGCTGGCCGAAATCGCCGAGTTGTTCCAGTTCGTTGCCGGTTCGGTGGATGAAATCCTCGAAACCTCGCCCGAACTGTTCCGTGTGCGGGAGGCTGCGGGCAACATCTTCAGCCTTTCGCAAACCCTGCTCGACGAAGCGTCGCACCTGGCGAACGGTTTCGAGAACCTGGCTGGCGGGCGCACCCTCGACACCGTTGGCGGCTATGCCCTGGGGCTGCTGGCGCTGGCCTCGATCATCCTCATCGGCCTGGTCATGGTGCGCACCACCAACCGCCAACTGCGCGAGACCGCAGAAAAGAACGAACGCAACCAGCAGGCCATCATGCGCCTGCTCGACGAAATCGAAGAGCTGGCAGATGGCGACCTGACGGTGACCGTATCGGTGACTGAAGACTTTACCGGCGCCATTGCCGACTCGATCAACTATTCCGTGGACCAGTTGCGCGACCTGGTCGCCACCATCAACCACAGTGCAATGCAGGTCGCTGCCGCCGTGCAGGACACGCAGAACACTGCGCGGCAGCTGGCCAAGGCCTCCGAGCACCAGGCTGCACAGATCAGCGAGGCGTCCGAGGCGGTGGGTGACATGGTCGAGTCGATCGATCGGGTTTCGGCGCATGCTTACGAATCGGCCAAGGTGGCCGAGCGTTCGGTGGCCATCGCCAACAAGGGCAACGAGGTGGTGCACAACACCATCAACGGCATGGACAACATTCGCGAGCAGATCCAGGACACCGCCAAGCGGATCAAGCGCCTGGGCGAGTCCTCACAGGAAATCGGCGATATCGTCAGCCTGATCGACGACATTGCCGACCAGACCAACATTCTTGCCCTGAACGCCGCTATCCAGGCCTCGCTGGCCGGTGAGGCCGGCCGCGGATTTGCCGTGGTTGCCGACGAGGTGCAGCGCCTGGCTGAGCGCTCATCGTCTGCCACCCGCCAGATCGAGGCGCTGGTGCGTACCATCCAGGCCGATACCAACGAAGCGGTGATCTCCATGGAGCAGACCACTGCCGAAGTGGTGCGTGGTGCACGCCTGGCCCAGGATGCCGGGGTGGCGCTGGCCGAGATCGAAGGGGTATCGCAGAACCTCGCCGACCTTATCCACAGCATCTCCGACGCTGCCCAGTTGCAGACCTCGTCGGCCGGGCAGATCTCCCACACCATGGCGGTGATCCAGCAGATTACCGCGCAAACCTCTGCCGGCTCCGGTGCCACCGCCGACAGCATCCGCCACTTGGCCCGCATGGCCAGCGAGATGCGCCGTTCGGTGTCCGGTTTCACCCTGCCACCACCGACCGAGCCGCGTTAAGGAATAGTGACCATGGCTTCTGCAGTAAGCCCCGAGCGTCACGAAACAGTGGCGCTGGCCTGGACCAAGGCCGCCATCCTCGATTGCCTGGGCCAGGCACGGCAGGCGCTGGAGCGCTTTGCCGGCGAGACGGGTGACCTGTCGATGATGGCTTTTGTGGTCGATAACCTGCACCAGGTGCACGGCTGCCTGCGCATGCTCGAACTGCGCGGCGCCACGCGCCTGGCCGAGGAGCTGGAGCTGTTCGCCAAGGCATTGGCCGACGGCCAGGTCAGCCCCCGGGGTGATTGCCTGGGCGCATTGTTCCGCGGCCTGGAGCAGTTGCCCTCGTACCTGGAGCGGTTGCGCGGTGCCCGCCACGACCTGCCACTGGTCATGCTGCCGTTGCTCAACCAGCTGCGTGCCTGCCGTGGGGAGGAACCGCTGGCCCAGGCCAGCCTGATGACCGGTGCCGCCCAACGCTTTGCGGGTGACGATGACCTTGCCAACCTCGACCTGTCGCTGGGCAACTGGCGTGACCAGTTGCAGGCCGGGTCAGGGCGCGATGCGCTGCGTTCGGTGGTGACTGCACTGTGCGACGACTTGATGCGCATCAAGGAGCGCCTGGACCAGTACGGCCGCGGCGACCGTCAGCACAGCGAGCAGCTCGATGCGCTGCTGGCACCGTTGCGCCACGTGGCTGACACCCTGGCGGTACTGGGCTTTCAGCAACCGCGGCGGGTGATCATCGACCAGGTGTTGGCGTTGCAGGCATTGGCTCAGGGCGAGCGGGCGGTGGACGACGCGGTGTTGATGGACGTGGCGGGGGCCCTGCTGTACGTGGAGGCCTCCCTGAACGGCATGGTCGGCCCTTTGGAGGAAAGCGGCCAAGGCAGCCTGCCAGGCTCGGACCTGGCGGAGATACGCCAGCTGGTGCTGCATGAAGCGCTGAACGTGTTGCAGCAGGCCAAGGATCTGATCGGCGATTACCTGGAGTCCGACTGGCCCCGGCAACGCTTGCAACCCTTGCCGGGGCTGTTGCAGCAGATCCGCGGGGCACTGGCCATGTTGATGCTGCCCGCCGTGGCCGAGCTGTTTGTCGGCTGCGCAAGCTATGTGCAGCGTTGGTTGCAGCACCTGGAGGAAGAGCCGCCGGTTGATGAGCTGACGCACTTGGCTGAGGCGCTGAGCGCTGCCGAATGCTACCTGCAATGGCGGGCGGCCGACCCGCTGGCCGATGGCCAACCCTTTATCGAGATGGCGCGGGCCAGCTTGGCGGCGCTGGGTGTGCAGTGCGCGGTAGTTGGGGCCAGCGCAGACTTGGACGGCAGTGGCGACGGCATCGATGACGAGCTTCGCGAGGTGTTCCTTGATGAAGCGGGCGAGCTGCTGCCGGAAATCGAGCGCCACTGGCTGCGCTGGCGTGCCGACAACCAGCAGCGCGAGGCGCTGGGCGAAGTGCGTCGCGCGCTGCATACACTCAAAGGCAGTGGCCGCATGGTGCATGCTGAGGCGGTGGCTGAACTGGCCTGGGGCGCCGAGCACCTGCTGAACCGGGTGCTCGAGGGCCGCAGCGTGCTCACCCCGGAAGGGGTTGTAGCGCTGCAGCAGGTGTTCGTTCACCTGCCTGACTTGCTGGCCGACTTTGCCGCCGGCCAGTTGCCGCAACTGACTGAAATCGAGCAATTGGCCGGGCACCTGCACAGCCTGGCCGAAAACGATGCCCCGGCGGCTGCCGGTGTCGATGGCCTCGATCCGCAGTTGCTGGGCATTTTTCGTACCGAGGCGCAGGGCCATCTGGCCAGCCTTGAGGTTTATCTGCAAAGCGCCGGTGGCCACGACACGCCGGTCAGCGATGACTTGCAGCGTGCCTTGCACACGCTCAAAGGCAGTGCCGCCATGGCCGGGGTGATGCCGGTCGCCGAACTGGCCACCGCCTTCGACCGCCTGGCCCGTGAATACAAGGGTCATCAACTGCCACTGCAAATGGCCGAGATGGAGTGGCTGGAAGCTGCGCGGTCGTTGTTCCATCTGGGCTTGGCGCAACTCGATAGCACACCGCTGGCCGCCATTCCCGGCGCCGCGGAACTGATCGAGCAGGTGGGCCAGGCCGTGGACGGCCGCCTGGCCAGTCTGCATGAAGACTCGCACCCTGCCGGCCGCAGCAAGCGTGATCCGCAGTTGGTCGCCAGCTTCCTGGCGCAGGCCATGGACATTCTGCTCGATGCAGAGACGTTGTTGTCGCGCTGGCAGCAACAGCCCGCCCAGCGTGACGCACTGGATCACCTGCTCGACCAGATGACCACCCTGGGGCACGCTGCGCACCTGGCCGACCTGTGGCAGATGGATGAGGTGTGCGAGGCGTTGCTGGACCTGTATGGCGCGGTGGAGGAGGGCAGCCTGCCTGCCGATTCCCGCTTCTTCAGCCAGGCCCAGCGGGCCCATGAGGCCTTGCTGGACATGCTGGACGAAGTGGCGGCCGGGCAGGATATTCCACCGCGCCCGGAGCTGGTCGACAGCCTGCGCAACCTGCTGGACCAGGCCCTGGCGCCGGATGCCACCGGCCTGGTGGGCATCGACACGGTCACACCGCTGCACCCGGACATGGACCTGGCCGATACCTTGGGGCTGCCGCACCCGCCGTTGCAGCCGCAGGTGGCAGAGCCGCTTGCCGAGGAGCCGGAAAGCCCCGGCGAAGAGCTGCTGGAAGTGTTCCTGGAAGAAAGCTCGGACATCGTCGAGAGCGCCGCGGCGGCGCTGGCGCGCTGGCAGGCCGACCCGCGCAGCAGCGTCGAGGTGGACAACCTGATGCGCGACCTGCACACCCTCAAAGGCGTGGCGCGCATGGTCGAAATCACCCCGATCGGCGACCTGGCCCACGAACTGGAGTTCCTCTACGAGCTGTTGGCTGCGGGTAGATTGCCGCCAAGCGCGCCACTGTTCGCACTGCTGCAGAACTGCCACGACCGGCTGGCGCATATGCTTGACGCTGTGCGCCTGGGGCAGCCGCTGCATGCCGCCACGGCGCTGATCGACTACATTCGCAACTTCAGCAGCGCCGCACTGACAGACACTGCCGCAGGCCAGGGGCCGCCAGAAGCTGCAACCGCCGAAGTTCCGGCAGCAGCACCAGAGCGGGCACCGGGTGATATGGTCAAGGTCGACGCCGAGCTGCTCGACGACCTGGGTAACCTGGCCGGCGAGCACTCGATCATCCGGGGGCGCATCGAGCAGCAGGTCAACGACGCGCAGTTCGCCCTCAACGAGATGGAAACCACACTCGAGCGCATGCGTGATCAGTTGCTGCGTCTGGATGTCGAGACCCAGGGGCGAATCTCCAGCCGGCAGCAGTTCGAAGGCGATGCCTATGACGACTTCGACCCGCTGGAAATGGACCGCCACTCCCAGCTGCAGCAGCTGTCACGGGCCCTCTTCGAGTCTGCCTCGGACCTGCTGGACCTGAAGGAAACCCTGGCTCAGCGTGCTCAGGAGGCCTACAGCCTGCTGCAACAGCAGGCGCGGGTGAACAGCCAGTTGCAGGAGGGCCTGACTGCCACCCTGATGGTGCCGTTCGAGCGCCTGGTGCCGCGCTTGCAGCGCGTGGTGCGGCAGGTGGCCAGCGAGCTGGGCAAGCAGGTGGAACTGGTGGTTGGCAATGCCGAGGGCGAACTGGACCGCAGCGTGCTGGAACGTATGGTGGCGCCGCTGGAGCATATGCTGCGCAACGCCGTTGACCACGGCCTGGAAAGCCGCGCAATGCGCCTGGCCGCCGGCAAGCCGGAGCAGGGTACCATTCACCTGAATTTGCTGCATGAGGGCGCCGATATCGTCATCGAAATGACGGATGATGGTGCTGGCGTGCCACTGGAAGCGGTGCGGCGCAAGGCCATCAAGCGCGGCCTATTGGACCCGCAGGCGCAGTTGAGTGACCACGAAATCCTGCAGTTTATCCTGCGGCCAGGCTTTTCCACCGCCGAAAAGATTACCCAGATTTCCGGGCGCGGGCTGGGCATGGATGTGGTGCACGAGGAGGTCAAGCAACTGGGTGGCTCGATGAGTATCGAGTCGGCGCCGGGCAAGGGGGCGCGTTTCCTGATCCGCCTGCCGTTCACCGTGTCGATCAACCGTGCGCTGATGGTGCACCTGGGCGAAGAGCAATACGCTATTCCGCTCAATACCATCGAGGGCATCGTCCGCGTGCCACCTGCCGAGCTTGCGGCGTGCTACCAGCTGGACTCGCCGCGCTATGTCTATGCCGGCCACGAATACGAGCTGCGCTACCTGGGCGAGTTGCTGCAAGGCCTGCCGCGCCCGGCGCTGCTGGGGCAAAGTGTGCCGTTGCCGGTGCTGCTGGTGCATTCCAAGGAGCAGTCGTTTGCCATCCAGGCCGACAACCTGTCGCCCAGCCGTGAGATCGTGGTGAAAAGCCTGGGGCCGCAGTTTGCCGCGGTTGCCGGGTTATCGGGGGCGACACTGCTGGGCGATGGCCGGGTGGTACTGATTCTTGACCTGCTGGGCCAGCTGCGCGGCCAGCAGCGACGGCTGGCCCGCCTGCCCGGAGGCGGTAGCCAACGCCAGTTGCTTGGCCCGGCACCGCGCCGTGCCTTGCTGGTGATGGTGGTGGACGATTCGGTAACCGTACGCAAGGTCACCAGCCGCCTGCTGGAGCGCCACGGCATGAGCGTGCTCACGGCCAAGGATGGCGTCGATGCCATGGCCCTGCTGGAAGAGCACCGGCCCGACGTGTTGTTGCTGGACATCGAAATGCCGCGCATGGACGGCTTCGAGGTGGCCACACGCATCCGCCGTGACGCACGGTTGAAAGACTTGCCGATCATCATGATCACCTCGCGTACCGGGCAGAAGCACCGGGACCGCGCCATGGCCATCGGCGTCAACGAATACCTGGGCAAGCCGTACCAGGAGTCGCTGCTGTTGCAGAGCATCGCCCATTGGAGCCAGGCCCATGCTTGAACTGATTTCCGGCCAGCGCAGCAGCCTGACCGGGTTGTTGCTACCGTTGGGGGACCGCACGCTGGTGTTGCCCAACGTGGCGGTGGCCGAGTTGAGCGGGCAGCGTAACCTGGTGTGCCAGCATGGCGACCCCGCCTGGCACCTGGGGTGGATTGACTGGCGTCAGCAACGCCTGCCGTTGATCGGTTTCGAGGCCGCGTGCGGTGGTGAGACGCCGTGCGGGGAGCGGGCTCGCGTGGTGGTGCTCAATGCTTTGGGCGATACCGGTTTGCGGTACCTGGCGCTGTTGCTGCAGGACATTCCGCGCTCGTGCAAGCTCGACAGCCAGCTGAACTACGTGGATGTGGCGCTGGGCAGGTTGGAGCTGGCGGCGGTGCAGGTGGGTGAGCAGGTGGCGCGGGTACCGGACCTGGTCGCCTTGGAAAGGCTGGTGCGTGACGCGGATCTGCAACCTGACCTTGGTTAGGATGTGAGGCGCAGGGCCTCTTCGCGGGTAAACCCGCTCCTACAATGGCTGCGCGCTCAGTTGTAGGAGCGGGTTTACCCGCGAAGGGGTCATCAACATCACAACAGGAACCCAGCCCACCTCAGGAGGTCTGTGTTTGCATGTATTACGGTGAACGCTTCAACGCCTGGACCCACCTGGTCGGTGCCGTCCTCGCTGCTATTGGTGCCATCTGGCTGATCGTGGTCGCGGGCCTGCAAGGCGACCCGTGGAAGATCGTCAGCTTCTCCATCTACGGCGGCACGCTGCTGTTGCTGTACAGCATCTCCACCCTGTACCACAGCACCCGTGGGCGGGCGAAAGTGATCATGCGCAAGCTCGACCACCTGTCGATCTATCTGCTGATTGCCGGTAGCTACACGCCGTTTTGCCTGGTCAGCCTGCGCGGCCCTTGGGGATGGAGCCTGTTCGGTGTGGTCTGGGGGCTGGCGATCATCGGCATGTTGCAAGAGATCAAGCCGCGCTCCGAGGCGCGTATCCTGTCGATCATCATCTACGCAGTGATGGGCTGGATCGTGCTGGTGGCAGTCAAACCACTGCTGAACTCGCTGGGCACTGCAGGCTTCGCCTGGCTGGCTGCCGGCGGCGTGTTCTACACCGTCGGCATCATTTTCTTCGCCTTCGACAGCCGTTTCCGCCATTGGCATGGCATCTGGCACCTGTTCGTGATCGCTGGCAGCCTGATGCACTTCGTGGCGGTGTCGTTCTACGTGCGCTAGTTAAAAATCGCCCCACAACTGCTGTGCCACCGACAGCGCCACCACCGGCGCGGTCTCGGTGCGCAGCACGCGCGGGCCAAGGCGTGCTGCGTGGAAGCCGGCGGCTTTGGCCTGCTCGACTTCGGCCTCGCTAAGGCCGCCTTCGGGGCCGATCACAAAGGCCAGGGTTGCGGGCTTTGCATGGCTGGTGAGCGGCTCGGCCACCGGGTGCAGGACCAGTTTCAGGTCAGCCTCGGTGCTGCTCAACCATTCGGCCAGGGTCACAGGTGGGTGGATGACGGGCAAGGTAGAACGCCCGCATTGTTCACAGGCGCTGATCGCCACTTGGCGCCAGTGGGCCAGGCGCTTGTCGGCGCGTTCGTCTTTCAGGCGCACTTCGCAGCGTTCGCTGACGATCGGGGTGATTTCGTTGGCACCAAGCTCGGTGGCCTTCTGGATTGCCCAGTCCATGCGCTCGCCACGGGAAAGGCCCTGGCCCAGGTGCACATGCAGCGGTGAATCGGCCTGGCCGGCAAAGGCCTGGTCAAGGCTGACGCGGACAGTTTTCTTGCCCACCTCGAGCAACTGACCACGGTATTCCTGGCCGCTGCCATCGAACAGCTGCACGGCGTCGCCGGGGGCCATGCGCAGCACGCGGCCAATGTAATGGGCCTGGGCCTCGGGCAGGTCGTGCTCGCCAAGGCTCAGGGGGGCGTCGATGAAGAAGCGGGACAGTCTCATGGGTTTGCTCGGTAAATAGAGAGACGCAGATCCCCTGTGGGAGCGGGCGTGCCCGCGAATCAGGCGCCGCGGTGCCTGGCAAGGGCTTCGCCCTTGTTCGCGGGCTCGCCCGCTCCCACAGGAAAAGTGGTGTGGCGAATTGCCGGGCCTAGCCCGGGTCGCGGAAGTCGGGGTGGAAGTTGGCCGGCACTGCGACACTGATGCTGTCGCGGGTGGCGATATCGATGCCTTCGCTGGCCACTTCGGCAAGGAAGTCGATCTGCTCGGGGGTGATCACGTAAGGCGGCAGGAAATACACCACGCTGCCCAGCGGTCGCAGCAGGGCGCCGCGGGTCAGGGCGTGCTCGAACACCTTCAGGCCACGGCGCTCCTGCCAGGGGTAGGCAACCTTGCCTGCCTTGTCTTGAACCATTTCGATGGCCAGGGCCATGCCAGTCTGGCGTATTTCGGCAACATGAGCATGATCGGCCAAATGTGCAGTGGCTGTGGCCATGCGCGTGGCCAGGGCCTTGTTGGCCTCGATCACGTTGTCCTGCTCGAAGATATCCAGGGTCGCCAGCGCTGCAGCGCACGCCAGCGGGTTGCCGGTGTAGCTGTGCGAGTGCAGGAACGCGCGCAGTGTCGGGTAGTCGTCGTAGAACGCCTGGTACACCTTGTCGGTGGTCAGGCAGGCGGCCAGCGGCAGGTAGCCGCCGGTCAGGGCCTTGGACAGGCACAGGAAATCCGGGCGGATGCCGGCTTGCTCGCAGGCGAACATCGTGCCGGTGCGGCCGAAGCCCACGGCGATCTCGTCATGGATCAGATGCACGTCGTAGCGGTCGCAGGCCTCGCGCAACAACTTGAGGTACACCGGGTGGTACATGCGCATGCCACCGGCACCCTGTATCAGCGGCTCGACGATCACGGCGCTGATCGAGGCGTGGTGTTCGGCCAGGGTCTGCTCCATGGCCTGGAACATGTTGCGCGAGTGCTCTTCCCAGCTCATGCCCTCGGGGCGCAGGTAGCAGTCAGGGCTTGGCACCTTGAGGGTGTCGAGCAGCAGCGCCTTGTAGGTTTCGGTGAACAGCGGCACATCACCCACCGACATGGCGGCAATGGTTTCGCCGTGATAGCTGTTGGTCAGGGTGACGAAGCGCTTCTTGTCCGGTTTGCCGATGTTCTGCCAGTAGTGGAAGCTCATCTTCAGCGCCACCTCGATGCACGACGAGCCATTGTCGGCATAGAACACCCGGTCGAGACCGGCCGGGGTCATGGCGACCAGGCGCTCGGACAGCTCGATCACTGGCTGATGACTGAAACCGGCCAGGATCACGTGCTCGAGCTGGTCGACCTGGTCCTTGATGCGCTGGTTGATGCGCGGGTTGGCATGGCCGAAGACGTTGACCCACCAACTGCTCACCGCATCCAGATAGCGTTTGCCCTCGAAGTCTTCCAGCCACACGCCTTCGCCGCGCTTGATCGGGATCAGCGGCAGCTGCTCGTGGTCTTTCATCTGGGTACAGGGGTGCCACAGGACCTTGAGGTCGCGTTGCATCCACTGATCATTGAGGCCCATGGGCACTTCTCCTGGCTTTGCGGCGTGGTTCGACCGCGTAAGCCTAAGCAATGCCGCAGGGCAGGACAACCGCTGCCGTTCAATGGCGGTGGGTGCCGGTCCATTCCAGCTTGCGGATATGCACGGTGCCGGCGTGCGAGGTGGAGATGGTCAGGCGCCGAAAGGGGCCGTCAATCACCTGGTAGTAGGGGTGTGTAGCGATCGGGCCCGGGCGAGCGTCCCGGAAGCCGCTACCTTCGAGGGTGAGCCAGTAAAAAATGCGAGGGGATGGCGCAACCAGGTCATAGTCGATGTTCTCGGCATCGAACAACATGTGCAGGTCTTCGCTCAGAAAGTCGCTGACTACGTAGTATTCCAGCCGCAGGGACTCGACCTCTTGAGCGAACGCAATCGAAATTTCGCTGTGTTCACCAATGACCAGCTCGGTACCGTCCTCGCCCTTGAAGGCTTCGTGAAAGCCGATCCAGGACGTGCTGCTGGCGTGGAAGCTCAGGCCTGAGGCTGTGCGAAGTGTCTGCCTGTGTAACAGAAGCTGCCGCTCCACTTGGTTGAAACGCTCCTCGAAGATCATGCGCAGCCCCCCCTGGCGGGCTTTTGGCCATCTTCGCCAGCTTCGCCTACCACCCTGTGACGTGGCTACTGGCAAAAATGTCAGTTGCCAAAAGGACTTGATGTCACTGCGCTGGCAGGGTGACCGGACCTGACGTATTCTTAACGCATCTTCCCGGGGCATTCCTGCCTCTCCCCGTTTCTGTAACCTCTGACTCGGAGTTCGCCGACATGGCTGCTGCTTGGGTGCGCCTGTGCGCGTTGGTATTGATTGGTGTGTCCAGCGGCGCTGCGCTGGCAAAAGACAAGACGCCCACGGCGATTGTCGTGGGGGGTGGCCTGGCAGGCCTGACGGCAGCCTACGAGCTGCAGAACAAAGGCTGGCAGGTGACCCTGCTGGAGGCCAAGGCGGGCATGGGCGGGCGTTCGGGCCTGGCCACCAGCGAGTGGATCGGCAACGCCAAGGCACAGCCGGTGCTCAACCAGTACCTCGACCGTTTCAAGCTTGAAACACTGCCGGCGCCCGAGTTCGTGCGTACCCCGGGTTACTTGATTGACGGCGAATACTTCAGCGCCAGCGACCTGGCCACCAAGCAACCGGCCACTGCTGAGGCGCTCAAGCGTTACGAGAAAACCCTTGATGACCTGGCCCGTTCGATCGATGACCCGCTGAACCCGCAGGCAACCAGCACGCTGTTCGCCCTTGACCAGATCAACGTCTCCACCTGGCTGGACAAACTGCAACTGCCGGCCACCGCCCGTCAGTTGATCAATCAGCAGATCCGCACCCGCTACGATGAACCGTCGCGCCTGTCGCTGCTGTACTTCGCCCAGCAGAACCGCGTGTACCGCGGCGTCAGCGACCGCGACCTGCGCGCCGCGCGCCTGCCCGGTGGCAGCCCGGTGCTGGCCCAGGCTTTCGTCAAGCAGTTGAAAACCATCAAGACCAGCTCGCCGGTTACCGCCATTGTCCAGGACAAGGATGGTGTCACGGTAAAAGTCGGCAGCGTCGGCTACAAGGCGGATTATCTGGTCATGGCTGTGCCCCTGCGCGCGCTGGCCAAGATTCAGATGACCCCTGGCCTGGACAGCCAACACCTGGCGGCGCTCAAGGGCACCAACTATGGTTGGCGCGACCAGATCATGCTCAAGTTCAAGAAACCCGTATGGGAAAGCCGCGCACGCATGTCGGGCGAAATCTTCAGTAACGCCGGCCTCGGCATGCTGTGGGTCGAACCGGCGCTCAAGGGTGGTGCCAATGTGGTGATCAACCTGTCCGGCGATAACGCTCGCCTGCTGCAGGCGTTTGGTGAAAAGCAGATGGTCGACCAGGTGTTGATCCGTCTGCATGCGTTCTACCCACAGGCCCGTGGTGCTTTCACCGGTTACGAGGTCAAGCGATACAGCGCGGACGCTGGCACGGGTGGTGCCTACCTGGCCTACGGTCCGGGGCAGATCAGCAAATACTGGCGCCTGTGGGAACGTCCGGTGCAGCGCATTACCTTTGCCGGTGAGCACACGGATGCCCTGTATCCGGGCACTCTGGAAGGCGCCCTGCGCAGTGGCCAGCGTGCGGCCAGCCAGGCACAGGACCTGTTGGCCGGCAAGTCGTTCGACCCGGCCAAGGCGCTGCCGGTTGCGGCGGCGGCAGGTGCGGTGGCCGCCAAGGAGAGCAAGGGCGGATTCTTCTCCAATATGTTCGGCGGTTCGTCCGACAAGGGCGACAAAGCTGACAAGGCGCCGGCCAAAGCTGAGCCTAAGCAGGCCGAAGAGGCCAAGCAGGACAAGCCAGGCTTCTTCAAGCGCCTGTTTGGTGGGGCGCAAACGCCAGAGATGAAGGCTGAGCCAATAGCCAAGGCTGAGGAAGTGGCGCCTGCACCTGCGCCCGCTCCACAGGCGGCTCCGGCTCCTGCCGCGCCTGCGCCTGTAGCCAAGGAAGCGGCCGCCAAGCCTGCGGCAACCAAAGCCGCTCCTGCCAAGCATGCGCCCGCGCACAAGCCAGCCCACAAGCCTGCCGAGACGAAGAAGGCGACAGCCAAGTCGGAGCCTGCGAAGAAGGCTGTAACCAATACCCAGGCCAAGGCGGGCTGATCGATCGACAGTGTCGGCCTGTTCGCAGCCTGAGGGCCGGCACTGCAACCCCAACTCTCCGACTATCGTTAATGTTTTCTTAATGGTCAGCTAACAGAATAAATATCGGATTCCTCGATAATCCAAAGCAATTTTTTCCGCTTTTCTTCGATACGTTACGCGTTAGTCTGTGCATAGCTTTCACGGGGAAACACGCAACATGCAACTGCGCAATTCACCTTCTCGCTACGGCGTGGTCAGCATCATCCTGCACTGGGGCGTGGCGCTGGCAGTTTTCGGCCTGTTCGGCCTGGGCTTGTGGATGGTCGGCCTCGACTACTACAGCCCTTGGCGCAAAGCTGGCCCGGACCTGCACAAGAGCATCGGCCTGGTGCTGCTGGCGGTGATGCTGCTGCGGGTAGTCTGGCGTTTCATCAGCCCGCCACCACCGGCACCCACCAACCACGGCGCAATCACACGCCTGGCGGCCAAGCTGGGCCACCTGGCCCTGTACCTTGGTCTGTTTGCGGTGATGGCTGCCGGTTACCTGATTTCCACCGCCGACGGCGTCGGCATTCCGGTGTTCGGCCTGTTCGAAGTGCCGGCACTGATCAGCGACCTGCCTGACCAGGCAGATGTGGCGGGTGTGGTTCATTTGTGGCTGGCTTGGGGGCTGGTGATTTTTGCCGTGCTGCATGCCCTTGCCGCGCTCAAGCATCATTTCATCGACCGTGACGCGACCCTGACTCGCATGCTGGGCCGCAAAGCTTGACTCTCAACCTCAATTACACAGGAAGGAACAGGATGTTGAAAAAGACTTTTGCCGCTCTGGCGCTCGGTACCGCTCTGCTCTCTGCTGGCCAGGCCATGGCTGCCGAGTACAAGATCGACAAGGAAGGCCAGCACGCGTTCGTTGACTGGAAAATCAGCCACCTGGGCTACAGCTTTATCCACGGTACTTTCAAGGATTTCGACGGCAACTTCAGCTGGGACAGTGCCAAGCCTGAAGCCAGCAAGATTAGCGTCGACTTGAAAACTGCCAGCCTGTGGTCGAACCACGCCGAGCGTGACAAGCACATCGCCAGCGCCGACTTCCTCGACGTGAAGAAGTACCCGGACGCCAAATTCGTCTCCACCAGCGTCAAGTCGACTGGCGACAAGACGGCTGACGTGACCGGCGACCTGACCATGCACGGTGTCACCAAACCGGTGACGTTCAAGGCTACCTTCAACGGTGAAGGCAAGGACCCATGGGGTGGCGAGCGCGCTGGCTTCAACGCCACCACCACGCTGAACCTGAACGACTTCGGCATCAAAGGCCCAGGTGCTACTTCGCAGACCCTGGACCTGGATATCAGTGTCGAAGGTGTGAAGCAGAAGTAATTTCTGCCAGCTGAAAACCGAGGGGGCCGCTTTGCGGCCCTATCACGACACAAGGCCGCTCCTGCAGAGATCAAGAAATTCTCTGCAGGAGCGGCCTTGTGTCGTGATAGGGCTGCGAAGCAGCCCCCTCGGTACTTCTATCAGCCCTTGCGGGTCAGCAGCGCTGGGCGCTCACCGCGTGGGCGGCTTGGCAGGTCATCCAGTTGCTCAGGCGTCGGGAAACGGTCCAGTTTGGACTCCTTGCGAATGATCACTGGCTGTTTTTCCGGCTGACGCGGGTTGCGCACGGCCGGCTCTTGCCGGGCAGCATCGTCACGCGCGGGGCGACCACGGCCACCGCCGCCATCACGACGGGCACCGCCACCGTTGTTGGCACGGGGCGGGCGTTTCTCTCCGCCGGCACTGCCACCACTGCGTGGCTGGCCGCCATTGCGGGCTTGGCCTTGGCCGCCAGCGTTGCTGCGTTGACCATTGCCTTGCCCCTGACCTTGGCCGGCAGCGCCTGGGCGGCGGTTGCGGCCCTGGTTCTTGCCCTGGTACGGACTGACATAGTCGGCGCGGTTACCGAAGTTATCGACTTCGTCGTCCAGGAACTCTTCCGGGTCGCGGTCTGCTGGCGGTTTCGGCACGCCGTTATTGCTGGCCTGCTGTGGGCGTGGCTTCTTGTCACGCGGCTTGCGCGGCTGCTGCTGCTTGTCGCCGCTCTTTTCCTTGTCGTCCGGCTTGGCCGCAGCTGGCTGCCTGGCTTTGCCTTTGTCCTTGCCTTTGTCCTTGCGGCCGCCGTTGCTGTCTTTGGCACCTTCGCCGCGGGCTTGCTGGTTGCGGCCACCGCGGCCGTTGTTTTGCGGGCGCTCGCGTGTTTCAGGCTTCTCGGCTTCGACCTGGCTGGCGTCGAAGCCCATCAGGTCGCCATCCGCGATGCGCTGCTTGGTCACCCGCTCGATGCTCTTGAGCAGCTTTTCTTCATCTGGTGCGACCAGGGAAATAGCTTCGCCCGAACGACCGGCACGGCCGGTACGGCCAATGCGGTGGACGTAGTCTTCCTCGACATTCGGCAGCTCGAAGTTGACAACGTGGGGCAACTGGTCGATGTCCAGGCCGCGGGCAGCGATGTCGGTGGCGACCAGTACGCGCACGCTGTTGGCCTTGAAATCGGCCAAAGCCTTGGTGCGGGCGTTCTGGCTCTTGTTGCCGTGGATCGCGGCGGCGGTCAGGCCTTGCTTTTCCAGGTACTCGGCCAGGCGGTTGGCACCGTGCTTGGTTCGGGTGAACACCAACACCTGTTCCCAGGCGCCCAAGGTGATCAGGTGCGCCAGCAGGGCACGCTTGTGGCTGGCAGGCAGCCGGTACACCCGCTGCTCGATACGCTCGACGGTGGTGTTCGGCGGGGTGACCTCGATACGCTCCGGGTTGTGCAGGAGCTTGTCGGCGAGGTCGGTGATGTCCTTGGAGAAGGTGGCCGAGAACAGCAGGTTCTGCCGCTTGGCCGGCAGGCGGGCGAGCACCTTCTTGACATCGTGGATGAAGCCCATGTCGAGCATGCGATCGGCTTCATCAAGTACCAGGATTTCCACGTGGGCCAGGTCGACCTTGCCTTGCCCGGCCAGGTCGAGCAGGCGGCCTGGACAGGCGACCAGCACATCAACGCCTTTGGCAATGGCCTGGATCTGCGGGTTCATGCCAACGCCGCCGAAGATGCAGGCGCTGACCAGTGGCAGGTCACGGGCATAGACTTTGAAACTGTCATGCACCTGGGCTGCCAGTTCGCGGGTCGGTGTCAGGACCAGTACGCGAGGCTGGCGCGGGCCATGGCGCTGCGATTTGTCGGGATGGCCGGCCGGGAACAGGCGCTCGAGAATCGGCAGGGCGAAGCCGCCGGTTTTACCCGTACCTGTCTGTGCGGCAACCATCAGGTCGCGGCCTTGCAACACGGCGGGAATGGCCCGCTGTTGCACGGGGGTCGGCTGGGTGTAGCCCGCAGCCTCGATAGCGCGGACAAGAGCCTCGGAGAGACCGAGGGAAGCAAAGGACATGGGCGATCCTGTTCTCGTGTGGGCTGGGCCCGTTGGGATGTTCTGCCTGGCGCGACGGGCATCGGTGAAATGCGATCGCGTCCGGTCCAGCTGGGCTTTCACTGCACATCCGGGAAACGGAGGCTGGACGCGAAGGGGCGTCGGTGCCGATCGGGATGCCTGTTGCGAGGCCGAGCGTCCGGGCGTGAGCCGGGCGGGAAGGCCCGAGTATAACAGAGCTATCGCGCTGTGCTGCTTTCCTGCTGCTCAACGGCGTTGAGAATGTTTCCAGTGTCGCTTGTATAGCGGTTGCTGATCGCTGCATAGGCCGGTTCCTGCTTGAACCGCTGCAGCTCTTCGGCAAAGGCCACGGCCAGTGCCTCGCGCCCAGGCTTGCGCACCAGGCCCAAATACTGCGCCTGGCGGCTGACTACCAGCGGCAGTTCTTCGACTTGCTGTTGCAGGCCGAGCTGGCGGAGCAGGTAATGCCCGGCCCGGCGGTCGGTGATCGCCAGGTCGATACGGCCCAGCACCAGCTTGCCGAAGTTGGCTTCGTGGGTGGGTGCGGCTTCGCGCTTGAAGTGCGGGGCCTCGGTGAACGCTTTACCGTAGGTGTAGCCGGGCGATGTGCCGACGGTGAGGCCGGCGAGGTCGTCCAGGTGGGTGACGGCATGGCGGCGCGAGCGGCTTTGGAACAGGACGAATTCGACTTCCGACATAGGTTCGGAGCCATACACCATGTAGGGTTGGCGCGCGTCCGTCTGGAAGATGTCGAGAATGCCATCGGCCAGGCCCTGCTCAGCCATCGCCAAGCAGCGCTTCCAAGGCAGGAATTGCCACTCCACTTCGACGCCGAGGCGTGCGAAGACCTGGCTGGCGACTTCGTAGTCGATGCCGCGCGGTTGGCCGTTGTGCTGAAACACATAAGGTGCCCAGTCGTCGGTTACCAGGCGCAAGCGTTCGCCCAGAGCCAACGGGCTCAGGCAAACGAGCAGGAGGATCCAGAACAGACGGGCGATATGTGGCATGGCCGGAGATTACGCGCTCGGCCGGTGTACGGTAAAGGCATGCACGATCGATGTGGGAGCGGGCGTGCCCGCGAACACCGGCGAAGCCGGTGCCAACGATCGGGTTACTCTCTTCGCGGGCACGCCCGCTCCCACAAAGCCGCGCAAGACAATGAATTTTGCGGGCACATCAGGCTTGAGTGGTTCGCAGCAGATGCGCCTCGATATCCTTGCGCCGCTCGCCCAGCGATAGCCGTAGCCCCGGATGGCGCAGGCACTGACGCAGCCGCTCGGGCTCCATGTAGCCGTAGCGGTCATTGAGGTTTTCCAGGGCCTTGTCCCACCAGGCGGACGCGCAGGCGCGGTCGAACTCATTGGGGTAGGGGTAGCAGCCATAGAGCAATTCGCGGGCGAACTGGCGCTCGTGGCTGGGCAGGGTCAGGCTCAGCGCTTTGTAACCCAGACGGTGCAGGGTGGGTGGTCGCGGCAGTTGGTCGTTTACCCGCGCAACGTCGGCCAGGGCCGAGGGGCTGAGTGGGTCGTGGTCGTGCTTGCGCAGCCAGGCCTGGATCTTGGCGCGGAACTGCGCCTTCCGGCTCCAGTAGTGATGGATGACATCGGTACACTCGGCCAGCTCCAGGTTGCGGTAGGCCGCCACTGCCAGGCAGAACTCCTCAAGGGTATAGGCCTCGCGAGCCAAGGGGTAGAATTCGTCCATCATGGCGATGGAGCGGTCCAGGGTGCCGCAGTCCTCGGCAGTGAGGCCGATAACGCCGGAATTGACGAGCGGCATCTGGCAGTCGGCCAGTCCCCGGGACTCGAGAAGGGTCAGCAGGTTTTTGTACAACAGGCACTTCTGGTCAGCGCCGTAGCGTGTGCCGATGGCGTTGCACAGCAGGCGGTTGGGCGCCACACGGGCGAACAGGTGCAACGGTGAAGTGCGGAAGAAGGTGTCTGTATCGATCAGTACTGCCAGCGGGTGTTGCTGCAGTACCTGGCGCAACAGCACATGCTTGCTGCGAAAGTGATAACCGTGCGGGGCATTCCATGCCTGGCGCGTGGCCTCGTCCAGCAGGTGGACGGTGACGGGCAGCTTGGCGTAGGGCTGCGCATTGTCGGTGTAAACCTGGATGTCCATGGCCTCGCCGGCTGCGCTGCCCAACTGGGCGAGGGCGCTGACGATGCTGAAGCAGGCTTCCTGATGGTAGGTTGCCGAGCCAAAAGCCAGGTAAACAAGCTGTGGGCGCGAAGGTTGGGGGTGCTGCATGGCAGGCGAGACCTGTTTAACCCGAAATTGAATAAGGCTTTAGTCTATGACCAAAGCCTTAATCATTTCTTAAACAGACTTTGCCAAAAGATTTCAGCGCGGCAGTTTCAGGTTGTTCCAGATCGCCAGGCTCGGTTCAGCCTGGTTCAAGGTATAGAAGTGCAGGCCCGGCGCGCCGCCTTGCAACAGCTGTTCGCACATGCGGGTAATCACTTCTTCGCCGAACGCCTGGATGCTGGCGGTGTCGTCGGCATAGGCTTCCAGCTGCTTGCGGATCCAGCGCGGGATCTCGGCACCACAGGCATCGGAGAACCGGGCCAGCTTGCTGTAGTTGGTGATCGGCATGATGCCCGGTACCACCGGAATGTCCACGCCCAGCTTCTGTGCACGCTCGACGAAGTAGAAGTAGCTGTCGGCGTTGAAAAAGTACTGGGTGATGGCGCTGTCGGCACCGGCCTTGACCTTGTGCACAAAGTTGGCCAGGTCCGCCTCGAAGTTGCGCGCCTGCGGGTGCATTTCCGGGTAGGCAGCCACTTCCAGGTGGAAGTGATCAGCGGTTTCCTGGCGGATGAACTCCACCAGGTCGCTGGCATAGCGCAGTTCACCACTGGCCATGCCCATGCCCGACGGCAGGTCGCCGCGCAGTGCGACGATGCGTTTGATGCCGGCGGCCTTGTACTCGGCCAGCAGGGCGCGCAATTCGGCCTTGGTGTCGCCCACGCACGACAGGTGCGGCGCGGCAGGTATCTTCACTTCGCTTTCCAGCTGCAGCACGGTATTGAGCGTGCGGTCGCGGGTCGAGCCACCGGCACCGTAGGTGCAGGAGAAGAAGTCCGGGTTATAGGTGGCCAGCTGGCGGGCGACGCCCATCAGCTTTTCGTGACCGGCGTCGGTCTTGGTCGGGAAGAACTCGAAACTGTAGCGGCGTTCTTGTGACATCAGGCGTTCCTCTGGCAACAAGCGTCTAGCGGCAAGCTGCAAGTAAAAGCCAGATCGGTGATGGCCGGTCTGGCTTGGGCGTCGTTCAAGATCTGTGTTTCTGGAGCTGCAAGTGGCAACGGCACGGTATGCCTTTGCTTGCCACTTGCAGCTTCAAGCTTGCCGCTTAGTAGCGGTAGGCGTGCGGCTTGAACGGGCCTTCGACGGTCACGCCGATGTAGTCGGCTTGCTGCTTGGTCAGCTGGGTGACCACGCCGCCGAAGCCGCGGACCATTTCCAGGGCCACTTCTTCGTCGAGTTTCTTCGGCAGCACTTCCACGGTCAGGCGCTCGGCTTTCTTTTCGGCCGACAGGTCAGCGAACTTCTGCTCGAACAAGAAGATCTGTGCCAGAACCTGGTTGGCGAACGAGCCGTCCATGATGCGGCTTGGGTGGCCAGTGGCGTTGCCCAGGTTGACCAGGCGGCCTTCGGCCAGCAGGATCAGGTAGTCGTCGTTCTGCGGGTCGAAGCTGCCAGCGCCGGTACGGTGGATCTTGTGAACCTGCGGCTTGACCTCTTCCCAGGCCCAGTTCTTGCGCATGAAGGCGGTGTCGATCTCGTTGTCGAAGTGGCCGATGTTGCAGACTACGGCACGCTTTTTCAGGGCCTTGAGCATGTTGGCGTCGCAGACGTTGACGTTACCGGTGGTGGTCACGATCAGGTCGATCTTGCCCAGCAGAGCCTTGTCGATGCTGGCTTCGGTGCCGTCGTTGATACCGTCGATGAACGGCGAGACCAGCTCGAAGCCGTCCATGCAGGCCTGCATGGCGCAGATTGGGTCAACTTCGGAGACCTTGACGATCATGCCTTCCTGACGCAGGGACTGGGCCGAGCCCTTGCCCACGTCACCGTAGCCGATCACCAGGGCCTGCTTGCCCGACAGCAGGTGGTCGGTACCACGCTTGATGGCATCGTTCAGGCTGTGACGGCAGCCGTACTTGTTGTCGTTCTTGCTCTTGGTGACCGAGTCGTTGACGTTGATCGCTGGGACTTTCAGCTCGCCCTTGGCCAGCATGTCCAGCAGGCGGTGTACGCCGGTGGTGGTCTCTTCGGTCACGCCGTGCACACGGTCCAGTACCTGCGGGTACTTCTTGTGCAGCAGTTCGGTCAGGTCACCACCGTCGTCGAGGATCATGTTGGCGTCCCATGGCTGGCCATCTTTCAGGATGGTCTGCTCCAGGCACCACTCGTACTCTTCTTCGGTTTCACCTTTCCAGGCGAATACCGGGATACCGGCGGCGGCGATCGAAGCGGCGGCCTGGTCTTGAGTCGAGAAAATGTTGCAGGACGACCAGCGCACTTCGGCACCCAGGGCAACCAGGGTTTCGATCAGCACGGCGGTCTGGATGGTCATGTGGATGCAGCCCAGGATCTTCGCACCCTTGAGCGGTTGCTCGGCCAGGTACTTGCGACGCAGGCCCATCAGCGCAGGCATTTCCGATTCGGCAATGATGGTTTCGCGACGGCCCCAGGCGGCCAGGGAGATGTCGGCGACTTTGTAATCGGTAAAACCAGCAGGCATGTTTGCAGCGCTCATGAGAGCCTCCATTCGTAATGTGCGAATGGGCGCCGTTGTGCGTTAAGCGCTCGCGGGAGCGAGCAACGCCCCATCCGAGCCTGACAGGCCTAGCCTGCTGCAGCGCCCCTCGGACAGGTGGCGGGCATGGCACCGCTGTGGGCAACCATGTAAAACGGCGCAGATTATAGCTGCCCCCGCCGGCTTGCCCAAGGTTTTCCGTCGATTAATCGCGACGATAGTCGATGTTCAATGGAGCGAAGGCAGCCGCTCTGCCATCATTGCTACACGTTAGCCAAGCAGGTCAGGAGTACAGATGAACTTTCACACCCGCAAGTGGGTTAAACCCGAAGACCTCAACCCCAATGGCACCCTGTTCGGTGGCAGCCTGTTGCGCTGGATCGATGAAGAGGCGGCGATCTACGCCATCGTCCAGCTGGGCAACCAGCGTGTGGTGACCAAGTACATGTCGGAAATCAACTTCGTCAGTGCTTCGCGTCAGGGTGACATCATCGAGCTGGGCATCACCGCTACCGCGTTCGGCCGCACCTCGATCACCCTCAAGTGCGAAGTGCGTAACAAGATCACCCGCAAGAGCATTCTGACTGTCGACAAGATGGTGTTCGTCAACCTGGGTGAGGATGGCTTGCCGGCAGCCCATGGGCGCACCGAGATCAAGTATGTGCAGGACCAGTTCCCGGATTCGGCAGTCGAATAGATTCTGGTTGCCTGTGCCGGCCTCTTCGCGGGTGAACCCGCTCCTCCAGGGGTACGCAAACCTGTAGGAGCGGGTTTACCCGCGAATGGGCCGCAAAGCGGCCCCGGCATTCTCAAGGCTGGGCGCTGACCTTGCGCACCACGCGCCCAATGCTCAACCCCTGCACCAGAATCGACGACAACACCACGATGTAGGTGATCGACAGCAGCAGGTCCCGTTCCTCGCCCAGCGGTAGCGACAGTGCAAGTGCCACCGACACGCCACCGCGCAGGCCACCCCAGGTCAGCACCCGCACCGTGCCTTTGGGCACCGGGCGCCAGCGCCGCAGCAGCACGATCGCCGGGGCCACCGTCAGCAGGCGCGACAGCAGCACTGCCAGCGCCAGCACGCCACCGGCCGCCAGGTGCATCCAGTTGAACGGCAGCAGCAACAGCTCCAGGCCGATCAATGCGAACAGCAGCGCATTGAGCATGTCGTCGATCAGTTCCCAGAAACCGTCCATGTAACGGCGGGTCATGTCATTCATCGCCAGGTTGCGCCCCAGGTTGCCGATGATCAGGCCAGCCACCACCATGGCGATCGGTGCCGACACATGCAGTTCGTAGCACATCGCCGAACCACCGATGACCAACGCCAGGGTCAGCATGACTTCCACCTGGTACTGCTCGACACTCTTGATCATCCGGTAGGTGGCGTAGCCGATCAGGCCACCGAACACCACGCCGCCAATGGCCTCGCGGGCGAACAGGATCGCCGTGTCGGTCATGCTCGGTGTTTCACCCAGCTGAATGATGCCCAGCAACACGGTGAATACCACGACTGCCGTGCCGTCGTTGAACAGTGACTCGCCGACGATGGTGGTTTTAAGCGGTTTGGGCGCATTGGCAGTACGCAGCGCGCCAAGCACGGCAATCGGGTCGGTTGGTGAGATCAGTGCACCGAACAGCAGGCAGTAGATCAGGGGGACCTGCCAGCCGAACAGGGCAAACACCCAATGCGCGAGGTAGCCGATGACCACGGTGGCGATCAGCACGCCCAAGGTGGCCAGCAGGCCGATCGGCCAGCGGTAGCTGCGCAGGTCGCTGAGGTTGACGTGCAGGGCGCCGGCAAACAGCAGGAACGCCAGCATCCAGTGCATGAGCAGGTCGTTGAAGTCGATCTGGTTCATCAGCCCTTCGACGCGTTCTTCCAGGCCAGGGAAGCCGATAAGGCTCAGGCCCTGCAACATCAGGGAAAACAGCAGCGCCGTAACCATCACACCGATGGCGGGTGGCAGGCCGATGAAGCGGTAGTTCACATAGGTCAGAAGTGTGGTGAGGCAGATAAACGCGGCAACTAATTCAAGCATCCCGAATCCTGTAACAGTGGCTTCCAAGTCGTTACCCGAGTGACTCGGGCAGTTCTTTGATGACCTGGCACGGGGTTCGGGGCACAGGGTTTGACCGAATTCCTTGGAAACGTTCCCACACAAGAGGCGCACAGCGACGCTTGGGAACGCTATATATTCAACCTCCGAAAACCCTCACAAGGATACGAAGGCGTGTTGGCAACCTCTCTGGTGCTGGTGGCCGCCCTGCTGCATGCGACCTGGAATACATTGATCAAATTCAGCGGCGAGCGCTTGCTGGTCATCGCCAGCATGGACACGGTAGCGCTGGCCTTCGCGGTGCTGGCGGTGCCCTTCGTGGATGTTCCGCCTGCTGAAATCTGGCCTTGGTTGGTTGCTTCGGCACTGGCTGAGCAGTTGTACCGTTATTTGCTGATCCAGGCCTACCGCGTGGGCGACCTGGGGCTGGTCTATCCTCTGATGCGCGGGCTGTCGCCGTTGGTGGTGCTGGGGCTGACCCTGGCCTTTGCCGGGGAATCGCTGAGCCAGCAGCAGATCATCGGTATCCTGTTGATCCCCTGTGGCATGGCCTGTCTGTTGTGGCAGGGCGGCGGCGGTGACCGGCTACCATGGTCGATGCTGCCGGTGGTTGCCTTGATTGGCCTGTGCATTGGTTGCTACACCTGGTTCGACGGCCAGGCCGTGCGCCTGTGGGGCAAACCGTGGGATTACCTGGTCTGGCTGACCCTGCTCAGCGCCTGGCAATTCCCGTTGTTGGCGAGCGTAGCGCGGCGGGCGCCATTCGTACTGTTCTGGCGAACCCAATGGCGCCTTGGGTTGGCGGTAGGGTTCTGCGTATTGTTCAGCTATGCCCTGGTGCTGTGGGCCATGCACCTGGGGTCTGTGGCCGAAGCGGCGGCACTGCGGGAATTGAGCGTGATCCTGGTGGTGCTGCTGGGTATGCGCTACCTCAAAGAACCTTTTGGCGGGCCGAGACTCCTAGCTTGCGGGCTGGTATTGGCCGGCATGCTGGTAATGAAGCTTTGACCTGAAGACTGAACAAGGAGTCCTGTCCATGACTGTTGCCCTGTGGTGCATCCTGATTGCCCTGCTGTTGAACCCGCTTTGTGCCTTGATCGCCAAGGCGAGCAGCGGCCGCTTCGGCCTCAAGGACAATCACGATCCGCGAGCCTTCCTCGATACCTTGTCGGGCCTGCCACGGCGTGCCCATGCTGCGCAGCAGAATGGCTACGAAGCGTTTCCGGCATTTGCTGCGGCGGTGCTTGTGGCGGATATCGTCGGCAATGCCGAGCAGGTGACCCAGGATGTACTGGGGGTGATGTATATCACCAGCCGCTTGCTTTACATCATCTGCTACCTGGCCGACTGGGCTGCCTTGCGGTCGCTGGTGTGGCTTGCCGGTTTGGCACTGATCGTGTCGTTCTTCGTGGTTTCCATCTGAAACCGAGTGGCCTTCTTCGCGGGCAGCTCCCGCGAAGAAGGCAGCAACGGTCAAGGTACCTTGGGCACTTCAGGCAGTGGCTGGCCCTTGGGCCACAGCATCCAGATCTGCCCTTGCTGCTTCATGTTCCCGGCCAGTTCGCCGGCTTCCGGCCCAGTGCCCCAGAACAGGTCGGCACGCACTTCGCCGGTAATCGCCCCGCCGGTGTCTTGCGCGCCAACCGGTCGTACCACCGGCGAGCCGTCCGGGCGTGTGGTAGACAGCCACAACAAGCTGCCCAGGGGAATCACCTTGCGGTCGATGGCCACGCTGTAGCCGGCGGTAAGCGGTACGTTCAGCGAGCCGCGCGGGCCTTCGTTGCTGTCCGGGCGGGTGCTGAAGAATACGTAGCTGGGGTTGCTGGCCAGCAGCTCTGGTACGCGCTGCGGGTTGGCCTGGGCCCAGGCATGAATGGCGCCCATGCTCACGTCTTCTTTTTTCAGCTGACCCTGCTCCACCAGCCAGCGGCCGATCGGCCGATAGGGGTGGCCGTTCTGGTCGGCGTAGCCCAGGCGCAGTTGACGGCCGTCTTCCAGTTGCACCCGGCCAGAACCCTGGATCTGCAGGAACTGCAGGTCCATCGGGTCGGTCAGCCAGGCCAGCACCGGTGCCTGGACGCCGTTACGGTTGATGACCTCGGCCGTGTCATAGGGCTTGAGCACCCGACCCTCCAGACGGCCGCGCAGGCGTTTGCCCTTCAGTTCGGGGTACACGCTGGCCAGGTCGACCACGATCATGTCATCAGGGATGCCGTAGACCGCCACATGGTTGGTTGCCGATTGGCTCAGGCTGCCAGGGTAGACCGGCTCGTAGTAGCCGGTAATCAGGCCGTTGGCATTGTTCTCTGCAGAGCGCAGGCCGTACACCTGCAGGTTCTGTTCAAGGAAGGTACGCACTTGGGCGGCGCTGGCTGTGGCGCTGCCGGCCGCTTCGCAGGTGGCGGCCCACACCGGGTCGCGCTTGAGTTTTTCGCAGCCGTTGCGCCATGCATAAAAGCCGGCCAGCAGGTCTTCATCGCTGACCGCCGGCAAGTCTTTCCAAGTGGCCGGGGCATAGGTGGCGACAGCGTGGGGCTCGGGCTTGGCGCTCTCGCCGCCGTTGCAGCCGGCCAGCAAAGCCAGCACCGGCAGAGTCCAGGCCAAGTGGCGCAGGGCAGATTTCATGTGTGCATTCCTGTCATGAGCGAACATGAAGGTTCGCCCCTGTCTTTTATGTGGCTATTGGTGTTTGGCCCAGTGGCAGCGATACTGGCCGCCCATTTGCGTAGGCCGAAGTGAGCGTGATGTTGAAGCGATTGACCGTTGTTCTGCTGGCTGCACTTGCCCTGGTAGGGGCTTTGACGGGGTGTGACCGGGTTGACCCGAACTCGCCGCTGGGTAAACGCAAGGTGATCTTCAAGGACATGCTCAAGACCAGCGAAGACCTGGGGGGCATGCTGCGTGGCCGGTTGCCGTTCGACGGGGTAAAGTTTGCCGACGGTGCGCTGAAGCTGGACAGCCTGTCGCATCAGCCGTGGCAGCATTTTCCACAGGCGCGCGATGGTGGTGACAGCGCCGCCCGCGCCGACGTGTGGGAGCGCCAGGCGCGGTTTCATGACCTGGCTCGGCAGCTTGAAGGCGTCACCGGCGAACTGGTTGATGCCACCCGCAATCAGCCACTGGATGCTGCGCAACTGAAGGCACCGATGGACAAGGTCGAGGCTGCGTGCAAGGCCTGTCATAGCGAATTTCGTAATCATTGAATGGCTGTGCTTGCGCAAACCTTCGGGGCTTGTACAAATTCCTGTGGGAGCGGCCTTGTGTCGCGATAGGGCCGCTCAGCGGCCCCGGGATTTCAGCAAAAATGCATGCATAGCTGGAGCCGTCGCGCGGCCCTATCGCGACACAAGGCCGCTCCCACAAAGACCAGGCTTGCCGGCCAGATGCCTTAGCGGTCGAGATCGTCGACCGCTTCCTGCAGCTCTTTACGCGACTCGGCCAGCTTGTCCTTGCGCTTGTTGATCTTCTCGGCGTCGCCTTTCTTCTCTGCCTTCTTCAAGTCCTTTTCCCGCTGCGCCACTTCGTGACGCGCATCGAGCACCTTCTGCTCACGTTCCTTGCGCAGGCTGGCGTCGGTGCAGTTGTCCACACCGCGCAGGGCTTCCTCCAGCCCTGCAACCTGGTCGCTGTTACCGTGGTCACGGGCAATTTTCAGCTGGTTTTCGATGGCGCTGCGCTTGGCGGCACAACCGGTCAGGCCGGCATCCGGCTGGGCAGCCTGAGTAGTACCCGCGGCCAGGCCCAGTGTTGCGAGCAGGAAAAGAGTCGAAATACGTTTCATGAAAAGCCTCCCTAACGGGGCGGGGCAGCAAAAGTTGGGGGAAATCCTGCCTTGGTTTTGCCCATTTAGAAACCCTTGATGAGGTTTTCTGCCGGAGTCTCGGGTTTTTCCTACGCACTATTTGGTAAAAAATCATTGCTCAATGCGCTGGGGTGGGGTCCGGAAACCTTCTATGCCGGCTTCGGCCAACTGTGCGGCAATGGCTTGCACCTCGGAGGCTGCGAAAAATTCCACAAGTTGGCGCGAGCGTTTTGCGCCGATGCCGGGCACGGTTTGCCATTGCCCGGCGCTGCGTGAAGCCAGCGCCTGCCAGTCGCCAGCCAGTGGCAAATGCTTGCCAATGGGCACGCCAAGGGCGCGCAGCCATTGATCGAAGGGGCGTGAGCGGGCTTCGTCGAAACTGCCCAGCAGGTGTGCCGCGGTGAGTCTGCTGATGCCGGGGGCCTGCTGCAGGCGCTCGGCATCGAGCTGCAGCCAATCGGTCATGGACGTTACCAAGCCAGCTTCGACCAGCCGACGCCATGTGCCGGGCCCGGTGCGGGGCAAGGCCAGGCCCTGTTTACCGCCAAGCCAGGTGAGGCGGGCAATGAACTGCTCATCACAGCCCTCGCTGGCTTGCCAGCAGCTGTGGGCATGATAGCGGTCGGGCGCAGGCGCGGCGACCGCCTGGCGTTCGACCGTGCGATGCACCACTTGCTCCAGGCGTGGAATGGTCAGCCCGGCCAGGCTGATGGCCACCTGGTCGCCGGGGCGGATGTCGAGGGTGTGCCAGCGCGCCAGCGAACCCAGGCTTACCTGGGTAATCCGTCGGTCGTCCAGGGTTACCGGCAGCAAGTGCAACACGGGCGTGACCCTGCCGGTGCGGCCAACCCGAAAGCGCACGTCGCGTACTTCGGCCAAGGCTTGTGCATAGGGATACTTCCAGGCCGCGATCCAGTAGGGCGCCTTGGCCTGCCAGCGCTCGGCAGGTGGTCGGCTGCCCTGGCGCAGGATTACACCGTCGGTGGCGAAGGGCAGAGCAGAGCGATACCAGTGCTCGCGCCAGTGTGCTGCATCCTCCAGCGTGTCGATGGCGATGCTGTAAAGCTGGCTGTCCGGAAACCCCAGCCGTGCCAGCTGGGCGAGGCGTTCGGCCTGTTGCTCGGGGCCGTGCGGCCAGCCCCACACGAACAGGCCGATAGCGTTGCCTTGTGCGCCGGTCAGTTGCTTGCGTGCGAGCAGCCCTGCCACGGTACCCCGGGCGTTGGCGCTGCCTGCCTTGGCTTGCACATGTTCGTCCAGGCGCAGATACAGCTCACCTTGCAAGTGCAGGTCCACCGCCTCGGGCAACTGCCGGGTGACAGCGCCGAGCTGTGGGATGTGTCGGCTCCAGTCATGGCCGTGTACACCGTCCCCCCGGCTGGTCAGCTGCACCAATCGGCCCTGTTGGTAGGTGAGGGAAACGGCTACGCCGTCGACCTTGGGCTGTACCCACACGCCGCTCTTGCCGGCCATCCATCGCGCCACGGCCTGGCGGTCTGCCAGCTTGTCAACGCCGGTATGCGGCACGGGGTGGGGGACCGGGCCGCGAGCGCTGGCCAGGGGGGAGGGGCTGGTGCCAACCGCGAAGCACTGCTGCAGGTGGTTCAGGCGCTCGCGGCTTTGGTCGTACAGTTCATCGGCGACCAGGGCAACACCCTGGCGATGGTAGTGCTCGTCCCATCGGGCAAGCGTGGCGCGCAGTTGCGCAACTTCGGCCTTGGCCTGTTGCGGGGTCCAGTCGGGGCATGAGGTGGCCCAGGCCTGGGGGGCGTTTAGCAACAGCATCAGAGTTAGTAACAGCATCAGCGGCATGGCCAGCATCCTTGCTTGGCGGGGTGAGTCCTCAGCGTAGGCAGGTAGTGCGGTGGGTGAAGTGCGAGGTTGTCAGGTGATATGTCCGAGGGGCTGTCTTGAGGATTGAGGTGGCGCTCGATCTCACAGGCGCTGGGACTGCTGTGGCGAACTCCTGGCAGCCACCCAATTTTCAAAACATACGCCCATTTTTTATTTGGGCGTGACTGAGTGATACAGGTGAAGTGGTGGAAGTTGTTTTCGACGACCACGTCAATGCGTGAGAAAGGCCAGCGTCTGCCGCTTTATAAAACCCACTCATTCAATGCGATAGTGGGCTTGGTCATCGTGGTTTTCTCCGTTAAGTTTAAGGCCGCAAACTCAATATTAGCCAAGGACCACGATGACCATCGTCTTTCGTCCGCAGGGTACATTTGGCTGGTTCTGTTACGCCACATTCTAGGGCGCGATCTGCAAAACTTTAACTATCAAATATATAGCGCGTACAGATGGTTATCGATATCCGTAATGCGTAACACGACTTCATCTACCGAGCCGGTTTTAAGAGCATTGTATGCCTCCATTGCCACGTACCGCATCGCTGGCGCCGTCACGGTGAATTCATGTGCTGTGCCATCTTTGTCGGTTGCGAAAAGGAACAGAAGATCTTGATGGCCCTCCCGGGAGGAGTCGTAAGCTAAAAGGTTAATTTCGACAGCATGTACCAGCCATTCATTAGGCAAAATCAGCTCGTGTTTGTTCATGGCAACCTCCAGAAGTAGAAGAACTGCAGAAGCTTTTTTACTCTACGCACCGAAAAAATTCACCACAACTAGCATTTTTATCAGGTGCCGCTACGCACACTTATAAGGCTCGTCTCGCCAACACGTCTCCCTGATCTTTGATACTTGCATGTGCCTGTCGCTTGTCGTATTTCTCGCTCAGCGTTGAAAAGCAGCGCTCGACCCCATTCAGGATTTAATCCAGCATTTGGGGTCAGATTGCTGCGCGCAATATAAAAAAGCCCCTGCCGATCGCTCGGCAGGGGCTTTCGTCTGGCGCTGTAGGAGGCTTACAGGCCGGCAGCGTCACGCAGCGACTGGGCGCGGTCGGTGCGCTCCCAGGTGAAGGTGGTGAAGGTGTCGTCGCCGACAGTCTTCTGCTGCGGGGTGCGGCCGAAGTGGCCGTAGGCAGCGGTTTCCTGATACATCGGGTGCAGCAGGTCGAGCATGGTGGTGATGGCGTATGGACGCAGGTCGAAGCACTCACGCACCAGCTGGATGATCTTGTCGTCGGAGACCTTGCCGGTGCCGAAGGTGTTGATCGAGATGGAGGTCGGCTGGGCCACGCCGATGGCGTACGACACCTGGATCTCGCAACGCTCGGCCAGGCCGGCGGCGACGATGTTCTTGGCCACGTAGCGGCCGGCGTAGGCGGCAGAGCGGTCGACCTTGGACGGGTCCTTGCCGGAGAACGCGCCACCACCGTGGCGGGCCATGCCGCCGTAGGAGTCGACGATGATCTTGCGGCCGGTCAGGCCACAGTCACCCACCGGGCCACCGATGATGAAGTTGCCGGTCGGGTTGATGTGGTACTGGGTGCCCTTGTGCAGCAGTTCGGCCGGCAGGGTGTGCTTGACGATCAGCTCCATCACGGCTTCTTGCAGGTCTTTCTGCGAAACCTCCGGGTTGTGCTGGGTCGACAGCACCACGGCGTCGATACCGACCACTTTGCCGTTCTCGTAGCGGCAGGTGACCTGCGACTTGGCGTCCGGGCGCAGCCATGGCAGCAGGCCGGACTTGCGCGCCTCGGCCTGGCGTTCTACCAGACGGTGCGAGAAGCAGATCGGTGCAGGCATCAGGACTTCGGTTTCGTTGCTGGCGTAGCCGAACATCAGGCCCTGGTCACCGGCGCCCTGGTCTTCCGGCTTGGAGCGGTCCACGCCCTGGGCGATGTCTACCGACTGTTTGCCGATGATGTTCATCACGGCGCAGGTGGCGCCGTCGAAGCCGACGTCGGAGCTGTTGTAGCCGATGTCGATGATGACTTTGCGCACCAGGTCTTCCAGGTCGACCCAGGCCGACGTGGTGACTTCGCCGGCGATGATGGCGACACCGGTCTTGACCAGGGTTTCGCAGGCTACGCGGGCGTATTTGTCCTGGGCGATGATGGCATCAAGGACAGCGTCCGAAATCTGGTCGGCGATCTTGTCCGGATGCCCTTCGGACACGGACTCGGAGGTGAAAAGGGAGTATTCGCTCATCTCGAAGGTTCCTGAAATTTACCGATGGTGTATGTCGCCAGCCGTCCGCTGAAAATGGCGGACCTGGATCTGGAAACCGTTACGCAAGCCCACGTACAGGCTGTCCGCATGGGCCAGCCCGGCAGCGTTGGCCCAGCGCGCCAGGTCGTCCTGTTCGAAGCCCAGCCAGAGGTCGCCGCAGGCTTCGCGCGCCCACCCCTGGTCATGGCTGCACAGTTCGGTGACCAGCAGGCTGCCGCCTGCCTTCACCCGTTTGGCCAGCTGGCGCAAGGCCAAGGCCGGGTCGCTGAAATGGTGCAGCACCATGTTCAGCACAACGCAGTCGGCGGCCAGATCCGTTGCACCCAGTGCATCGGCCAACTGCAGGTTCACGTTGTCGAGCCCTTCGCGCTGGCACACCTGGCGCGCAAGCTCGAGCATGGTAGGGCTGTTGTCCAGGGCGGTGACCTGGGCGAAGCGCCGGGCCAGGTCGGGCAGGAAGCCACCGTCGCCGGGCCCGACTTCCAGCGCGCTGGCGGCCGGGTCGAAATGCAGTTTGTCGAGTAGCGCCAGCAGGCTGTCGCGGTACTGCGGAAGGCCGGCGATCAGGTCCTGCTGGGCACGGAACTTCTCTTCCACGCGCAGGAAGAAGTCCTGACTGGTGGCCGCCCGGCGCTGCTGTACATGGGCTATGCGCGCCTGCACATCGGGCGGCAGGGCCAGGTCGTCGACTTCTTCGAGTAGCGCCGCGTGCAGCCGCCCCCCCAGGCGCAGGCCATCGGGCAGGGCACGGCGGTAGAAGATGGCGTTGCCTTCGCGGCGGGTTGCCACGAGGTCGGCCTGAGCCAGCACCTTGAGATGATGGCTCATGCCCGACTGGCCGATGTCGAAGATCTGCGCCAGCTCCAGCACGCCGAACGAGTCGTTGGCCAGTGCGCGCAATACGTTCAGGCGCAACGCATCGCCACTGGCTTTGCACAGGGCGGCCAATGTTTCGCGTTGCTCGGGGATCGATTGCGCACGGAGGTTCATGGGGCGGCAGTCTAGACAGGCATCGATGCCCTAGCAAGGCCAATATCAAAAAGTTTTGATATTGGCGATGAGCTGTAAGCCGAAAGCCTCAGTGACACGCTTTGGGGCGCCCCGAGTCGCGCTCTGCTTCTTCAGTTGCGGCTTAAAGCTGGCGCTTGGCGCTTAAATGTTTGCCCCAAGCGCCCCCAGTGGGCGAAAATGGCCGCCTTTTTCGTGACACCACCTATTCAAGCCCCCTAGGAGATCAGCGATGCCCAGCCGTCGTGAACGTGCCAACGCCATTCGTGCCCTCAGCATGGATGCCGTGCAAAAGGCCAACAGCGGCCACCCAGGTGCCCCCATGGGCATGGCGGATATCGCCGAAGTGCTTTGGCGCGACTACCTGAAGCACAACCCGAGCAACCCGAAGTTCGCCGACCGTGACCGCTTCGTGCTGTCCAACGGCCACGGTTCGATGCTGATCTACTCGCTGCTGCACCTGACCGGCTACGACGTCACCATCGATGACATCAAAGGCTTCCGCCAGCTGCACAGCCGCACCCCGGGCCACCCGGAGTACGGCTACACCCCAGGCGTTGAAACCACTACCGGCCCGCTCGGCCAGGGTATCGCCAACGCCGTGGGCTTCGCCCTGGCAGAAAAAGTACTGGCTGCCCAGTTCAACCGTGACGGCCACACCATCGTCGACCACAACACCTACGTGTTCCTCGGCGACGGCTGCATGATGGAAGGTATCTCCCATGAAGTCGCCTCGCTGGCCGGCACCCTGGGCCTGAACAAGCTGATCGCCTTCTATGACGACAACGGCATCTCCATCGATGGCGAAGTGCACGGCTGGTTCACCGACAACACCCCCGCGCGCTTCGAGGCCTACAACTGGCAGGTGATCCGCAACGTCGACGGCCACGATGCCGAAGAAATCAAGATGGCCATCGAGACCGCCCGCAAGAGCGATCGCCCGACCCTGATCTGCTGCAAGACCACCATCGGTTTCGGTTCGCCGAACAAGCAGGGCAAGGAAGACTGCCACGGCGCCCCGCTGGGCAACGACGAAATCGCCCTGACCCGCCAGGCCCTGAACTGGAACCACGGCCCGTTCGAAATCCCGGCCGACATCTACGCCGAGTGGGATGCCAAGGCCGCCGGTGCCAAGGTTGAAGCCGAGTGGAACCAGCGCTTCGACGCCTACGCCAAGGCCTACCCGGAGCTGGCTGCCGAGTTCAAGCGCCGTGCCAGCGGCGAGCTGCCGGCCGACTTCAGCGAAAAGGCCCAGGCCTACATCAACGAAGTGGCTGCCAAAGGCGAAACCATCGCCAGCCGCAAGGCCAGCCAGAACGCCCTGAACGCCTTCGGCCCGCTGCTGCCCGAGTTCCTCGGCGGTTCGGCTGACCTGGCCGGCTCCAACCTGACCCTGTGGAAAGGTTGCAAGGGCGTCGAAGCCAATGACGCCAGCGGCAACTACGTGTTCTACGGCGTGCGCGAGTTCGGCATGACCGCCATCATGAACGGCGTTGCCCTGCACGGTGGCCTGGTGCCTTACGGCGCGACCTTCCTGATGTTCATGGAATACGCCCGCAACGCCGTGCGCATGTCGGCCCTGATGAAGCAGCGCGTGATCCACGTGTACACCCACGACTCCATCGGTCTGGGCGAAGACGGCCCGACGCACCAGCCGATCGAGCAGCTGACCAGCCTGCGCAGCACCCCGAACCTGGACACCTGGCGCCCGGCCGACGCGGTGGAATCCGCCGTGTCCTGGAAAAACGCCCTGGAGCGCAAGGACGGCCCATCGGCGCTGATCTTCTCGCGCCAGAACCTGCAGCACCAGGACCGCAATGCCCAGCAGATCGCCGACATCAGCCGCGGTGGCTATGTGCTCAAGGACTGCGCCGGCGAGCCTGAACTGATTCTGATCGCCACCGGTTCCGAAGTGGGCCTGGCTGTTCAGGCCTTCGACAAGCTGACCGAGCAAGGCCGCAAGGTGCGCGTGGTTTCCATGCCGTGCACCAGCGTGTTCGATGCCCAGGACGCTGCCTACAAGCAGTCCGTGCTGCCGCTGGAAGTCGGTGCGCGCATCGCCATCGAAGCTGCCCACGCTGACTTCTGGTACAAGTACGTCGGCCTGGAAGGTCGTATCATCGGCATGACCACCTACGGTGAGTCGGCGCCGGCTTCGGCATTGTTCGAAGCGTTCGGCTTCACCCTGGAGAACATCCTCGGTACTGCCGAAGAGCTGCTGGAAGACTGATGTAACAAATGGAGGGCAGTGACGCCCTCCAGGTCGTGCAAGGGGAGGGCTTTGCCCTCCATCGCGACGCAAGGCCGCTCCCACAGAAACGGTGCTGTCCTCCGGATGGCGCGGTCCCTGTGGGAGCGGCCTTGCGTCGCGATGGGCCGCAACGCGGCCCCAAAGCCATCATGCGTTAGCGAGCCAACCAATGCCCCACCCGCGTCCCTACAAAGTTGCACTCAACGGTTATGGCCGTATCGGCCGCTGTGTCCTGCGCGCGCTGTTCGAGCGGGGGGCAAAGGCCGGTTTCGAGATCGTCGCGCTGAACGATCTGGCCGATCAGGCCAGCCTGGAATACCTGACACGCTTCGACTCCACCCACGGGCGTTTTCCCGGCGAGGTCAAGGTCGACGGCGACTGTCTGCACATCAATGGCGATTGCGTGAAGGTAATGCGCAGTGCCACCCCCGAAGGCATCGACTGGGCTGCGCTGGGCATCGACCTGGTGCTGGAGTGCTCCGGTGCCTATAACACCCGTGCCGATGGCCAGCGTTTCCTCGACGCCGGTGCGCCAAGGGTGCTGTTCTCGCAGCCCATGGCCAGCGAGGCCGACGTTGACGCCACGGTGGTCTACGGCATCAACCAGGCCTGCCTTACCGGCAACGAGCGCCTGGTGTCCAACGCCTCGTGCACCACCAACTGCGGCGTGCCGCTGCTGCGTGTGCTGGACCAGGCGTTCGGCATCGAATATGTGCAGATCACCACCATCCACTCGGCGATGAACGACCAGCCGGTGATCGATGCCTATCACCACGAAGACCTGCGCCGCACGCGTTCGGCCTTCCAGTCGGTGATTCCTGTGTCCACTGGCCTGGCGCGTGGCATCGAGCGCCTGCTTCCGGAACTTGCCGGGCGAATCCAGGCCAAAGCGGTACGTGTACCGACCGTCAACGTCTCGTGCCTGGACATCACCCTGCAGACTGCCCGCGACACCAGTGCGGCCGAAGTCAACCGAGTGCTGCGCGAGGCTGCGCTGGAAGGTCCGCTTAAAGGCTTGCTGGCTTACACCGAGCTGCCGCACGCCAGCTGTGATTTCAACCATGACCCACATTCGGCGATCGTCGATGCCAGCCAGACGCGTGTTTCCGGCCCCCGCCTGGTAAACCTGCTGGCCTGGTTCGACAACGAATGGGGTTTTGCCAACCGTATGCTCGACGTTGCCGAACACTTTCTGCACGTCGTTCACCCAACCCGCAACAAACAGCCCTGAAGGACTGCATTCATGACCGTGTTGAAGATGACCGACCTCGACCTGCAAGGTAAACGCGTACTGATCCGCGAAGACCTCAACGTGCCTGTGAAGGACGGTGTGGTAGCCAGCGATGCGCGTATCCTGGCAGCGCTGCCGACCATCAAGCTGGCCCTGGAGAAGGGCGCAGCGGTAATGGTCTGCTCGCACCTGGGCCGCCCGACCGAAGGCGAATTCTCTGCCGAGAACAGCCTCAAGCCGGTCGCCGATTACCTGAGCAAGGCCTTGGGCCGTGACGTGCCGCTGGTTGCCGACTATCTGGACGGTGTCGCGGTACAGGCCGGTGAACTGGTGCTGTTCGAGAACGTGCGCTTCAACAAGGGCGAGAAAAAGAACGCCGACGAGCTGGCGCAGAAGTACGCTGCCCTGTGTGACGTGTTCGTCATGGACGCCTTCGGCACCGCCCACCGCGCCGAGGGTTCCACTCACGGTGTAGCCAAGTTTGCCAAAGTCGCTGCTGCAGGCCCGCTGCTGGCTGCCGAACTGGACGCCCTGGGCAAGGCCCTGAAGGCCCCCGCCAAACCAATGGCGGCCATCGTTGCCGGCTCCAAGGTTTCCACCAAACTGGACGTGCTGAACAGCCTGAGCAGTGTTTGCGACCAGCTGATCGTCGGTGGCGGTATTGCCAACACCTTCCTGGCCGCTGCTGGCCACCCGGTGGGCAAGTCGCTGTACGAGCCTGACCTGGTCGACACCGCCAAGGCCATTGCCGCCAAGGTCAGCGTGCCGCTGCCAGTTGATGTGGTGGTTGCCAAGGAGTTTGCCGAGACCGCCGAAGCCACCGTCAAGGCCATCGCCGACGTTGCTGCCGACGACATGATCCTGGACATCGGCCCGCAAACCGCGGCCAATTTCGCCGAGCTGCTGAAATCGTCGAAAACCATTCTGTGGAACGGCCCGGTGGGCGTATTCGAATTCGATCAGTTCGGCAACGGCACCAAGGTACTGGCCAAGGCCATCGCCGACAGCGCCGCATTCTCCATCGCCGGTGGCGGTGACACCCTGGCAGCCATCGACAAATATGGCGTCAGCAAGGAAATCTCCTACATTTCTACCGGTGGTGGCGCCTTCCTCGAGTTCGTCGAGGGCAAGGTCCTGCCAGCTGTGGCAATCCTGGAAGAGCGGGCCAAGGCCTGATGACGTCGGCGCTTGGCAAAGGGAGTGGCCTGGTGGTCAAACAATTGCCTGTGATGATGCTGGCCGGTCTGCTGAGCGCTTGCGCGGGCAGCCCGGCCTCGGATGCCGACCCGGCGCAGTCGCACAAGGGCGGTTGCTATCAGTCCGACTGGCAGGCCGAGACTGTGCCGGTCATCGGCAAGCGCGTGGGCCCGGAAGGCCTGGAAAAGTACGACGAAGACCACCAGCGCAAGGCGCCGGGTTGCCCTTGATCGGGTAATAGGCAACCTGAACGCTGATTTGTGGTCTTGAGGAAGGGCTGCACAGCAGCCCCAAATCGAGGAGACTGAATGAAAGCGCTTTTGGCCGTGACGGCCCTGGCGACACTGGCAGGATGCTCACTGCTGCAGCCGGCGCAACCGGCCCCGGCAGACAACTGGACCCGTTGGGTCTGCGACACCCAGGCTGAGGTGCTTTGGCGCTTCGCCGATGCGCAACGTGACCAGGTTGACGTGCGCCTTGGCGGCGGCGACCAGGTGTACCGGCTCAAGGCTGAACCGGGTGCCTCGGGTGCGCTGTACAGCGATGGCATGCTGGCCTTCCACACCAAGGGCGAAGAAGGCCTGGTGTACTGGGTGGCAACCAACGATCTGATTGGGCGGGGCTGCAAGGCACCGTGACTGGCCGGGCCGCGAGGGTGGCCCACACTACTTGAACAGCAACCGCCCCTGCGGCAGGCTTGCACGAAACAAACGACGCTTGTCGGGAGAGAGATACACAATGGCACTCATTAGCATGCGCCAGATGCTGGACCACGCCGCCGAGTTCGGCTACGGCGTACCAGCTTTCAACGTCAACAACCTCGAGCAGATGCGCGCCATCATGGAAGCGGCCGACAAGACCGACTCCCCGGTGATCGTTCAGGCTTCGGCCGGTGCCCGCAAATACGCGGGTGCGCCATTCCTGCGCCACCTGATCCTGGCTGCCATCGAAGAGTTCCCGCACATCCCGGTGTGCATGCACCAGGACCACGGTACCAGCCCTGATGTCTGCCAGCGCTCGATCCAGCTGGGCTTCAGCTCGGTGATGATGGACGGCTCGCTGGGTGAAGACGGCAAGACCCCGACCGACTACGAGTACAACGTCCGCGTTACCCAGCAGACCGTTGCCATGGCTCACGCCTGCGGCGTTTCGGTTGAAGGCGAGCTGGGCTGCCTGGGTTCGCTGGAAACCGGCATGGCCGGTGAAGAAGACGGGATCGGCGCCGAAGGCGTGCTGGATCACAGCCAGATGCTGACCGACCCGGAAGAAGCTGCCGACTTCGTCAAGAAGACCCAGGTCGACGCCCTGGCGATCGCCATCGGTACCAGCCACGGTGCCTACAAGTTCACCAAGCCACCAACCGGTGACGTGCTGGCCATCGATCGCATCAAGGAAATCCACAAGCGCATCCCCAACACCCACCTGGTGATGCACGGTTCGTCCTCGGTACCGCAAGAGTGGCTGGCGATCATCAACCAGTACGGCGGCGACATCAAAGAAACCTACGGTGTACCGGTCGAAGAAATCGTTGAGGGCATCAAGCACGGCGTGCGCAAGGTCAACATCGATACCGACCTGCGTCTGGCCTCTACCGGTGCCATGCGCCGTCTGATGGCGCAGAACCCGAGCGAGTTCGACCCACGCAAGTTCTTCGGTGAAACCATCAAGGCCATGCGCGACGTGTGCATCGCACGTTATGAAGCCTTCGGCACCGCGGGCAATGCTTCGAAGATCAAGCCGATCTCTTTGGACGGTATGTACCAGCGCTACCTGAAAGGTGAGCTGGCCGCCAAGGTCAACTGATCGACAGGTAACCCTGAAAAACCCGCAGCGATGCGGGTTTTTTTATGGGCGATGGAAACCTGTACATAATTTCCGCAGACCTACCGTTAGTCGGCTACCGTACAGTTTAACCACTGATAGCGTTCTGATTGCATTGCGTGTTGCAGCCTCAGGACTAGAGTACTAATGGATCCAACCGTATTTTGAAGTCGGTCACATAACAGAGAAGCAGCATGGATGGCGCTTACCCTCAACAGCAGCCACTGGATGGCAGCTCAGTTCTTCTGGTGGTAGACGACTACCCCGAGAACCTCATCAGCATGCGGGCCTTGCTGGCCCGGCAGGATTGGCAAGTATTGACGGCGAGCTCTGGGATAGAAGCGTTGAGCGCGTTGCTTGAGTACGAAGTCGATCTGGTGTTGATGGATGTACAGATGCCGGAAATGGACGGCTTTGAAGTCGCCCGGCTGATGCGCGGCAATCAGCGTACCCGACTGACCCCGATCATTTTCCTCACCGCCAACGAACAGTCCGACGCGGCCGTGCTCAAAGGCTACGCCAGCGGCGCCGTGGACTACATGTTCAAACCGTTCGACCCGCAAATACTCAAGCCCAAGGTCCAGGCGCTGCTCGACCAGCAGCGCAACCGGCGCATGTTGCAGCAGCTCAGTCGCGAACTGGAGGCGGCCAGGGCATTCAATGCGTCCATCCTGGAGAATGCTGCCGAAGGCATTCTGGTGGTTGATGCCCATGGCATCATCAGTTTTGCCAATCCGGCCATTTCCCGTTTGCTGGCGGCACCGGTGCAACAACTGCAGGGCACTCCATTGCTCGACGTTGTGCAACTGACCAGTACCAGCCTGTGGCGCGAGTCGGACTTCTACAAGGCCTACCAGGGGCGGCAGATCTTCCGCGTACATGATGCCCAACTGCGGACCCAAGGGGGGGAGCTTGTGCCGGTGGCGCTGTCCTGTGCGCCGTTGCCGGCCGACCAACAGGCCATGGTGGTGACCGTGCTGGACATGTCGGTGGTGCGTAACTTGCACCAGCAGCTGGAATACCAGGCTATTACCGACCCGCTCACCGGCCTGCTCAACCGTCGTGGTTTTTACCAGGCTGCTGAAGGTGTTCTGTTGCGCAACGAGCGCTCGGACAAGGCGCAGGCGTTGATGTACATGGACCTGGATGGCTTCAAACGCATCAACGACTCGCTCGGCCACGACGCGGGCGACCGGGTGTTGCGCTGGGTGGCCGAGCAGCTCAAGGACTGCCTGGGCAGTGAGGCCTTGCTGGCGCGTATGGGCGGGGATGAGTTCACTGCACTGTTCGACAGCTTGCCCTACCCGGAGCAGGCCGGGCGTTACGCAGAACGGTTGCTTGAGCGTGTTTCCATCAGCCATGAGGTCGACGGGCTCGATGTATGCCTTGGGGTCAGCATCGGCATTGCCACCTACCCGGACTGCGGCGCCAATGTTGAAGGCCTGCTGCGTTCGGCCGATGCAGCGATGTACGCAGCCAAGCAAGCGGGGCGTCAGCAATACCGCTTCTACGACCAGGAACTCAACGGACGGGCGCGCTCGCGATTGATGCTCGAGGATAGCGTGCGCATGGCCATCGAGCAGCAGGACTTTACCTTGGTGTACCAGCCACAGGTCGCCTTCCACGATGGCCGCCTGCGTGGTTTCGAGGCCTTGCTGCGCTGGCAGCACCCCAGCGTTGGCGATGTACCGCCGGGGCTGTTCATCCCGTTGCTGGAAGAAGCGCGGCTGATCAATCGCCTGGCCAGCTGGATCTACCGCCAGGGGGCCGCGCAGCGGCAGGCCTGGTACGACAGGTTTCCGCCGGACCTTGTACTCGGCATCAGCCTGAGCCGCGCGCAGTTCGTCATGCCTGGCCTGGTCGAAGAACTGCAACGGGTCATCCAGCTTTACCAGCTTGTCCCGACGCAGTTGGAGGTGGAAGTGGCGGAAACGTCGCTGATGTATAACATCGACGCGGCCGTCAAACAGATACACCGCTTGCGTGACCTGGGTGTGAGGGTGGCCCTGGATGACTTTGGTGCGGGTGACTGTTCGTTGCGCATGCTGCGCGACCTGCCTATCGACACCCTCAAGCTTGACCGTCATCTGGTGGCACGTCTGCCCGATTCGGCGGTAGATGCTGCGTTGGTTCGCAGCGTGATCGGCCTGTGCGCCGACTACCGTATCACGGTGATCGCCGAGGGGGTGGAGACCCCGGCGCAGGCCGCCTGGCTCAAGGCCAATGGTTGCGAATACGTTCAGGGTTTCCTGGTGGCTTATCCGATGACCGCTGCTGACGCTAGCGGCTTCCCGGCAATTTTCTCCTGGCCAGGGCCGTGATTGGCTAGAATCGGCATTCGTTACGCCGAATACAGCGCCATGACCGTACTACGTTACTTGCAAGCCTACCCCCCGCACCTGCAGGCGCAGGTGCGGCAGATGATCGACAGCGACCGCCTGGGTGAATACCTGCAGCGCCGTTACCCTGACCGCCATGACGTGCAAAACGACAAGGCGCTGTATGGCTATGCCCAGGATCTGCGCCAACAGTACCTGCGAAGTGCGCCAAACCTGGACAAGGTATTGTTCGACAGCCGCCTCGATCTGACGCATCGGGCCCTGGGCTTGAACACGGCGGTGTCGCGGGTGCAGGGTGGCAAGCTCAAGGCGAAGAAGGAAATCCGCATTGCCTCGCTGTTCAAGGAGGCCGCGCCACAGTTCTTGCGCATGATTGTTGTGCACGAGTTGGCGCACCTGCGCGAGCGAGATCACAACAAAGCGTTCTACCAGCTCTGCCAGCACATGGAGCCGGACTATCACCAACTGGAATTCGACCTGCGCGTCTACCTGACCTACCGGGAGCTGCCGGGCAACCTCTAAGGAACATGCAGCATGGAAGTGAGCAAGACCAAGAGCAGCTTCTACCGCCGTCTGTACGTGGCCTGGCTGATCGATAGCCAGACCGCGACCAGCGTGCCCGCCCTGATGGAAGCCACCGGCATGCCCCGTCGCACAGCCCAGGACACTATCGCCGCGCTGGCCGACCTGGACATCGTCTGCGAGTTCGAACAGCAGGAAGGCGCACGCAACCACGCCGGGCATTATCGCATTCATGATTGGGGAGCGATCGACAAGCAGTGGATCATCCGTCACTTGCGGCAGATCCGCGAAGTGCTGGGTTACCCCTGATGTGCAAAGCCCGCACAGGGTGGGCTCATCCCTTGCGCATTCCAATGGACGCGATGCCGTCCTCCAAAGACTCCTCGCCCACCACCGCAAACCCATGGCGGGCATAAAACGCCTGTAAATGCGCCGGAGCCGACAGATAAACCGGCACCCCCGGCCAACAATGCTCCGCCGCTTCCAGCCCCTTGAGCAGCAAGCTTTCGTCGAGCTGCAAACCTCGCGCCTGCGGTGATGTCACCACTCGTCCGATCACCACATCCCCACCTTGTGACTGCGGATCCAGCAGGCGCAGGTAGGCCACCAGCTTGTCTTCCTGCCAGGCCATGAGGTGCAAGGTATCGCCAGTCAGGTCCTGACCATCGACTTCCTGGTAGGCGTGGCGCTGCTCCACCACGAGTACTTCAGTGCGTAGCTGCAAAATGGCATAGAGCTGCTCCTTGCCGAGGTCGGTGTGGTGCTTGCAGAGCCAGTCGATTGACATGGGCACGAACTCCTTGGATGGGGCTCGATCATCGCATGCTGCACGTGCTTCGGCCAAAATAGAGGCTAAATGACACTATTGGCCGCTGCCCTCGGCAAGCGCTTTGTGTAATCTCACTGGCAGTGTTGCCCTCCATTGCGAAAGGACGTGAGCATGCGGCCACTGCTTTGTGTTCTGGGTTTACTGGCAACGATGCTGGCAACACCTTCCCCGGGTCACGCCAAGCTGCGCCTGGTGGCCGACAACTGGCCACCGTTCACCGATGCCAAGATGCCGGGCGGCGGCCTTGCGACCAGCATCGTTACCACGGCACTGGCGCGTGCCGGCTACGCCAGCGACTATGAAGAGGTGCCGTGGGCGCGTGCGTTGCTGGGGGTAGGTGAAGGGCGCTACGACGTGCTGATCAATGCCTGGTACAACGACTCGCGCGCCAGTATCGGGCAGTTTTCCAACGCCTACCTGAGTAATCGTATTCGCCTGCTGCAGCGTAAGGGCGAGGCGTTTAGCTACAAGCGTCTGTCTGACCTTTATGCCTATAGCATTGCCGTAGTGCGTGATTACGCCTATTCACCGGAATTCGACGGGGATCCCCGTCTGCACAAAGTGCCGGTGCGCAACTTTTCTTCTGCGGTACGCATGTTGGCGGCAGGGCGGGTAAGCCTGGCGGTGGAAGACGAGTACGTGGCCCGCTACAACCTGCAGCGTGAGCCGCAGGATGTGCGTGATGGGGTGATGCTGGTGGATCCGCCGCTGGGGGAGAACACCCTGCATATTCTGGTCAGCCTGAAGCACCCGGAGCATGATCGGATCGTCGAGCGCTTCGAGCAGGCGATAGCGGCGATGAAGGCCGATGGCAGCTATGCCCGGCTGCTGCGTCAGTATGGCTTTTGAGCACAGGCACTAAAACGATCAGGCCGGGGCATTTTCCTTGATCAGGTGTGCCGCCAGGGTCCGCAGTGGCCCCAGCTGGCGGCATATCAACGCCAGCTGCGTCTGCACCAGCCGCTGATGCTCATCCAGATCTTCCGGCATCTGCTCCAGGGCATTGGCCAGCGCCTCTTCGGCATCACTGTGAATCGCCACCGGCAGCCGTGCGGCCAGGCCGTTGGCAATCTCATCCAGGCTGCTGGCCAGGCTTTGCCCGGCGCCTTCGATCAACTGCTCCTGCACCTCTGCTGGCAACGCCGTGTCGCGGTGCGCGCCTAACCCCGAGAGGTAGCTGAGCAACGTGTGCGACAGCACCAGGAAGCGAAAGCCAACGTCGGCCTCCTTACGGAAATGCCCCGGCTCCATCAGCATGTTGGCCAAGGTGGTGGACAGCGCCGCGTCAGCGTTGTGGGCATTGCGCCGGGCCAGGCGGTAGGCCAGGTCGTCGCGCTTGCCGTGGGCATACTGCTGCATGATCTGGCGCAGGTACACGCTGGCGCAGGCCAGGGTATTGGCCAGCGCCTTGTTCAGCCGTCGGCCCTGCCAGTCAGGCAGGAACAGGAACACTGCAAGAATGGCAATCAGGCTGCCCACCAGCGTATCGAACAGGCGTGGCAGGAACAGGCCGTAGCCATCGCCGATCTGGTTGAAGCAGAACAGCACCATCAGGGTGATCGCGGCAGTGGCCAGGGTGTAGCGGGTGGTGCGGTTGACGAAGAACACCACCCCGGCAACCACGGCGAACAACGACTGGATGACCGGGTTGGGGAACAGGTCGAACAAGGCCCAACCCACTGTCAGGCCAACGGCAGTGCCGAAGATTCGCTGCACCAGCTTGCGCCGCGTGGCCCCGTAGTTGGGCTGGCACACGAACAGCGTGGTGAGGATGATCCAGTAGCCCTGGGTCGGGTGAATCAGGTGCACCATGCCATAGCCGATCGACAGCGCCAGCGGCAGGCGCAAGGCATGGCGGAACAACAGCGAGGTCGGTGTGAGCTGGGTGCGCAGGCGCGTCCACACGTCCTTCAGCGAGCGCGGCGAGCGGTCGAGCAGGCTGCTGTCGCTGGCGTCGGCCAGGCTGTCCGGGTTGCTGGCGGCACTGAGCAGGCGGTCCAGTGTTGCCAGGTTGGCAGCGAGTGCCCGCAGTGAGCGCAACAGGCCGCGCCAGGCCGGGTTGCTCTGGATGCGCAGGTGCTCCAGCGAGGCGTTGAGGTCTTCGAGGGCTTCTGGATAACCGCTGGCCAGCACGAATGGTTGGCGCAGGCGGATCGAGCGGGCCAGTTCCTGGCAGGATGAGCCCTGCTTACGCAACAGGCGCTGGCAGCGGAACATGACGTCGCTGTGGAAAAACGCCTCGGTCAGTGCGTTGTAGGGGTAGTGCGAGGCACTGACACGCTCGTGGATGTCCTGGGCCAGGAAGTACAGCTTGAGGTAGCGGCTTACCTTCGAGTTTGGTTGGCTGTTGCCCACCCGGTGCAGGATGATCTCCTTGGCTGCGTTCAGCGCGGCCACCACCTTGCCGTTCTGCTGGGCCAGTTCCAGGCGCCGTGCCTCGACGTCGAGCGTGCGGACCGGTTCAAACAGGCTGGCCTTGAGCTTCAGGTAGCTGCCCAGCTCGAAGAACAGTTTGGCCAGGCTCTGTTGTACCGGCTGGTTGGAAAACAGCGCCTGCCACAGCACCGACAACAGCCCGTACCAGGCCGCACCTGCCACCAGCAGCAGCGGTTCGTGCCAGAAATCGGTGACCTGGCCACCGCGCTGGTCCACGCCGATCATGGTGTAGACCGCAGTGATCAAGGTGGCCGAAGCGATGGCGCCGTAGCGCTCGCCCAGCGCCCCGAGCATGGTCAGGCCAAAGGCCGCCAGGGCCAGGGCAATGACGAAAATCCAGGGGTAGGGGAACAGCAACTCGACTGCCAGTGCAGCGATGGCGAAGCACACCAGGGTAACGGCCAGGGCGCTGAGGCGGCCCTGCCAGCTGTCGTCGGTTTCGGCCAGGGCGCTGGCGATGATGCCGAGGAACAACGGGATCAGCAGGGCCATCTCGTTCTGGTACCAGCACAGGGCCAGGCTGCCGGTAAGGGCAATGGTGACCCGGATGCTGTAGCTGAACTTGTCTTGGCCCCACAGGCGACGCAGTGACTGACGGAACGAGCTCGATGACATGATGGCCTGCCAGGCGGTGAGCGAAGAATGCACTGCAGCACGGGCCAGCAAGAAGCGTTCCGTGCTGCTGAAAGGATTCTACTCTACACGAACTGCGCGGCGGCGTTCGCCGATGCCCAAGCCCACTGGAAGTTGAAACCACCCAGGTGGCCGGTGACATCCAGCACTTCGCCGATGAAGTACAAGCCGGGGCTTTTCAGCGATTCCATGGTCTTGGACGACACCTCGCGGGTATCCACGCCGCCCAGGGTCACTTCGGCGGTGCGGTAGCCTTCGGTGCCGGCTGGCACCACTTGCCAGTTCGCCAGCTTTTCGGCGATGTGCGCCAGTTCCGCCGGGGTGTACTGCTTCATCGGCTTCGACTCGAACCACTGCTCGGCCAGCAAGTTGGCCAGCTTGCGGGTGAACACCTCGCCCAGCACGGTCTTCAGTTCGGCATTGGCGCGCTCGGCCTGCATCTGTTGCAGCCAGGTCAGCGCATCCCGGTCGGGCAGCAGGTTGATCTCGACCGTGTCACCGGCTTCCCAGAACGACGAGATCTGCAAGATCGCCGGGCCGCTCAGGCCGCGGTGCGTGAACAGCAGGTTTTCGCGGAAGCTGGTGCCATTGCAGCTGGCGGTGCAGTCCAGCGAGGTGCCGGACAATTCGGTGCACATCGCCTTGAGTTGGGGCTCGGTGATGGTGAATGGCACCAGCCCGGCGCGGGTTGGCAGCAGGGTGTGGCCGAACTGGCGGGCCACCTGGTAGCCGAAACCGGTGGCGCCCAAGGTCGGGATCGACAGGCCGCCAGTGGCGATGACCAGCGACTGGCAGGTGAACTGGCCGCCGCTGGTCTGCAGCAGGTAGCCGCTTTCGGTCTTCTCGATCTGTTCGATGCTGGTGTGCATGCGGATCTCGGCACCGGCCTCGTCGCACTCGGCCATCAGCATGTCGAGGATGTCGCTGGCCTTGTTGTCACAGAACAGCTGGCCGAGCTTCTTCTCGTGGTACGCCACGCCGTGCTTGCACACCAGCTCGATGAAGTCCCACTGGGTGTAGCGGGCCAGGGCCGACTTGCAGAAGTGCGCGTTGTGCGAAAGGAAGTTGGCCGGCTCGGTGTACAGGTTGGTGAAGTTGCAGCGCCCGCCGCCGGACATGAGGATTTTCTTGCCTGGCTTGTTGGCGTGGTCGAGCAGCAGCACCCGGCGGCCGCGACGGGCACTGAGCTGGGCGCACATCAGGCCGGCGGCGCCGGCGCCAAGGATGATCACGTCGGTGGAGTGCACGGTATGAACCTTCAGATTGAAATGCTGAACCCTGTGGGAGTGGGATCACCCGCGAATGCGACGATGCATTTACTGCCGCGTTCGCGGGTAAACCCGCTCCTACAGGGGGCTTTGCCTGGCTTTAGATAATGCGGACTTTCAGGGCGCGACCCTTGATCTTGCCGCTGTTCAGTCGCTGCATGGCTTGCTTGGCCAACGCCCGCTCCACGGCCACAAACGCCTGGAAGTCGAAGATGGCGATCTTGCCCACTTGCTTGCCCGGGATGCCGGCATCACCGGTCAGGGCCCCCAGGATGTCGCCAGGGCGCAGCTTGTCCTTGCGGCCAGCGGCAATGCACAGTGTGGTCATCACCGGCAGCAGGGGCTCGCCGCCCTTGTTTTTCAGGCTGTCCAGCTGGTCCCAGCGCAGCGGGCTCTTCTGCAGCGCTTCGATGGCCTGGGCGCGGTGGCCTTCGGCCGGTGCCACCAGGCTGACCGCAACGCCTTTCTCGCCGGCGCGGCCGGTACGGCCCACGCGGTGCACGTGGATTTCGGCATCACGCGCCAGCTCCACGTTGATGACCATGTCCAGGCCATCGATGTCCAGGCCGCGCGCGGCCACGTCGGTAGCCACCAGCACCGAGCTGCTGCGGTTGGCGAACATGGTCAGCACCTGGTCACGGTCGCGCTGCTCCAGGTCGCCGTGCAGGGCCTGGGCGACGATGCCCTTTGCGGTCAGGTGGGCGACCACGTCCTCGCATTGCTGCTTGGTGAAGCAGAACGCTACGCACGACTGCGGGCGGTAGTGGCCGAGCACGCGGGTGACGGCTTCCAGGCGTTGCTGCGGGTCAATCTCGATGAAACGCTGCTCGATCTGGTTGTCGGTGTGCAGGCTCTCGACCTTGACCTGCTGCGGGTTGCGCATGAAGTCGGCGGCCAGTTGCTTGATGCCGGCCGGGTAGGTGGCGGAGAACAGCAGGGTCTGGCGGCGCGACGGGGTCTTGCCGATGATGCTGGCGATGGCGTCGAAGAAGCCCATGTCGAGCATGCGGTCGGCTTCGTCCAGCACCAGGGTGTTCAACCCGTCCAGGACCAGGGTGCCTTTGTCCAGATGCTGCTGGATGCGCCCTGGGGTGCCGACGATGATGTGCGCGCCGTGCTCCAGCGAAGCGATCTGTGGGCCCAGCGAAACGCCGCCGCACAGGGTCAGGATCTTGATGTTGTCCTCGGCACGGGCCAGGCGGCGCAGCTCCTTGGCCACCTGGTCGGCGAGTTCGCGGGTAGGGCAGAGCACCAACGCCTGGCAGCCGAAGTAGCGCGGGTTGATCGGGTTGAGCAGGCCGATGCCGAAGGCGGCAGTCTTGCCGCTACCGGTCTTGGCCTGGGCGATCAGGTCCTGGCCTTTGAGGATGACAGGCAGGCTCTGGGCCTGGATCGGCGTCATCGAGGCATAGCCAAGGGCCTCCAGGTTGGCCAGCATGGCAGTGGACAGCGGCAAGGTGGCAAAGGCGGTGGATTCGGTGGTCACGAGGCGGGCCTGCGGTGCGAAGCGAAAAATGCCGCATAGTCTACCAGCCTCGTGGCCATTCGCCCTACGACTCCATGTGTTGTTCCGGACGACGGGCACGCCTTCCGTCCGTCGGCGCCAGCTGCAGGAAGATCGCCGCTGCCAGCATGGCCATTACACCGATGGTGACGAAGGTCAGCTGGAACGCGCCCAGGGTGGTTTCCACGCCCTCGGCGCTGCCTGCCGCAGTAAAGCCGCCCAACAGTGCGCCGGCGCAGGCCACACCCAGGCTCAGCGACAGTTGCGCGACCACCGACAGCAGGCTGTTACCGCTACTGGCGCTGGCGTCGTCGAGATCGATGAGCGTCACTGTGTTCATCGCAGTGAACTGCATGGAGTTCACTGCCCCCAGAAGGCCAAGTTGCACCAACAGCAGCCAATAAGGGGTCTGCTCGTCCACCAGGCCCAGGCTTGCCAGCAGGATGCCCAGCAGCAAGGTATTACCGGTGAGGATGATGCGATAGCCGAACCGTTCGATCAGCGGTCGGGCAATGGATTTGGCCAGCATGGCCGCCGCCGCCAGCGGGATCATGCTCATGCCTGCCTGGGCGGGTGAGTAGCCCAGCGCAACCTGCAGCAGCAACGGCACCAGGAACGGCAGCGCGCCGCTGCCCAGGCGGGCGAACAGGTTGCCGAGGATGCCGATGGCGAAGGTGCGCACGCGGAACAGGCTTGGCGAGAACAGCGGCTCCGGGTCGCGCCCGGCGCGCAGCCAGTACGCGGCCAGGCAGGCCATGCCGGCGAACAGCAGCAACATTACCCGCAAGTGCGGCAGGTGCAGCTCGCCCAGGCCTTCCATGGCAATGGTGATCAGTACCATCGCTGCGCCGAACAGCAGGAAACCAGGGCCGTCGAAGGTGGTGCGCTCGGCGCCGCGCAAGTCCGGGATGAACTTCCACACGGCAATGCAGCCAAGCAGGCCGACAGGCAGGTTGAGCAGGAAGATCCAGTGCCAGCTGAGGATTTCCACCAGCCAGCCACCGACCGTTGGCCCCAGCAATGGCCCGAGCAGGCCGGGGATGGTGATGAAACTCATGATCCGCACCAGCTCGCTGCGTGGGTAGGCGCGCAGCACCACCAGCCGCCCGACCGGCAGCATCAGCGCACCGCCCAGGCCTTGCACTACGCGGGCGAAGATCAGGAAGCCAAGGCTGTTGGCTGCGGCGCACAGCAGCGAGCCAAAGCTGAACAGCAAGATAGCGCTGAAGAAGATGCGCTTGGTGCCGAAACGGTCGGCGATCCAGCCTGAGGCAGGGATCAGCAGGGCCACGGTGAGCATGTAGGCAATGATCACACCTTGCATGCGCAAGGGGTCTTCGGCCAACGAGCGGGCCATGGCCGGCAGCGCCGTGTTGAGGATGGTGCCGTCCAGGGACTGCATGAAGAAGGCGATGGCCACCACCCAAGGGATCCAGCGGGCGGTGACGGGGTCCAGCGGGGTGCGTTCGGGCATGACGTCCTCGTTTGTCAGTGCCGGCCCTTTCGCGGCTAAAGCCGCTCCTACAAGGGTTACGCGTTCCTTGTAGGTGCGGCTTTAGCCGCGAAAGGGCCGGCAAGTCCAGTCACAATGTCAGGGTCAGGCCTTTGACCAGTGCTCCGGGCAAATGACTCGACCCGGTACTGCGCTGTCCATAAGTACTGGTCGACAGAATCATCTCGCGCTCTTGGGTCAGGTCCTCCAGCTGGCTGCCCAGCAAGCTGTACAGGCTGTCATCGAAGCGCATGGTACTCACCGGCCCCTGGATCTGCCCGTCTTCTACCCAGAAAGTGGCGAAGCGGGTCAGCCCGGTCATGCGCGCCGCTGGCAGGTCCGAGTAGTTCAGGTACCACAGGTTGCTGATGTACAGCCCGGTGCCTAGACGCTCAAGGATCTGCGCACTGGCCAGATTGCCCGGCGCCAGGCTGAGCGCACAGGGCGACTCGTAGCCGTCGGCGCCATTGGCCTGCAGCTCGAACTCGGCCGCACTGCGCGCACTGATCAACCGCTGCCGGGCCTCACCTTGCTGGATCAGCGGCACATCCAGGCGCGGCGCACCTTCATCGGAAAACGCCGGGCTAAGCGAGCCGCTGACCTGCTCGGTAAAACTGACCAGCGGGCTGAGCCGTGCATCGCCGTTGTACAGGCGCTGCAGAGCGCTGTTGCCAGTGGCCAGGGCCTGCGCGGAAAAGCCGCCCCAGCACAACATGCCGGCGACTTCGTCCATGGCCGCAGGTGCAAGGTAGGCGCGGTAGGTGCCGGGCTTGAGGGTAACTGCCGGGCGGCCGAGGAAACCCAACTGCTCTCGCGCTTGGCGCAGGCGTACGGTGAAGTCGTCGGCGCTCCAGGCCTGGCCGGCATAGTTGGCCTTCACTGCCTGGCCATTATCGTGGAACAGGCTCCAGTCGACGTTGAAGCTGTTGGCCTGGTGCCAGCCGAAGGCGCCGAACGAGCTGGCGAAGCCGCGGCATACCGGGCCGGCGGCGTAGATGCCGACCAGGTCCAGGTCACCTGCTTCACGCTCAAGCAGGGCCAGTACTTCGTTCAGTGCGGGCAGGGGGTGTTCCTGCAGGCTATGGCTGTGCCAGGCGTTTTCGTCCAGGCGCAGGTAAGGGTCGAGTGCCAGCAGCGGCAAGGTCTGGCGCAGCTGCTCGAGCGCAACGTTCAGGCGCTGGCGATCCAGTTGCAGGTCGCCACTCAAGGTTACCTGCTGCTCCGCCTGGCGCCCATCGCGCACCAGCCGCAGTTGCGCGCTGGCCTGGCTGACTTCGCCGGCCTGTCGCACCTTGGCATGGTTGAAACGCACGAACTGCGATTGCTCGGCACTGTAACCGAGGGTGAACTGCTCGCCCGCCTGAAGGGCGGCGTGCACCTCCCCGACCAGGGTTTCGAACGCGTGCTTCATCAGGCGTCTCCTCCGAATACATCGATCTGGCGGAACACACAGGCCGGCGAGGCGTGGCCGACCCGCACCACCTGATTGGGTTCGCCCTTGCCACAGTTGGGCGTGCCCAGCACCTGGAAGGTACTGTGGTCGCCAACCGCCGACAGGTTGCGCCAGAACTGCGCGGAGATGCCGCGGTAGTTGGGGTTCTTGACGATGCCCTTGAGCTCGCCATTTTCAATCAACTGGCCCCATTCGCAGCCGAACTGGAACTTGTTGCGTGCATCGTCGATGGACCAGGAACGGTTGGTACGCATCAGGATGCCGTGCTCGATGCCTCCGATCAGTTGCTCGAAAGACTGGTCGCCCGGCTCGATGTTGAGGTTGGCCATGCGGTCGATCGGCGCGCGGTTCCAGCCGCAGGCACGGCTGTTGGCCACGCCGTCCAGGCCAGAGCGGAACTGCGACAGCGCGCCACCCAGCGGGCGCAGCAGCAGGCCGTCGCGTATCAGGAACGCTTTGCTGGCCGGGGTGCCGTCGTCGTCATGACTGTAGCTGGCCAGCTCTTCGCCAATGGTCGGGTCGAAGGTCACGTTCAGCAGGCTGGAGCCGTACTGCAGGTGGCCGAAGTCGCTGGTTTTGACGAAGCTGGTGCCGGCGTAGTTGCGCTCGTCGCCGAGAATGCGGTCCATCTCCAGCGGGTGGCCGATGGATTCGTGAATCTGCAGCATCATCTGGTCCGGCATCAACAGCAGGTCGCGCGGGCCACTGGGGGTGTTCGGTGCCAGCAGCAGTTGCAGTGCTTCGTCGGCCACCCGGCTGGCCGCGCCGACCAGGCCGCAGCGCTCGATGATCTCGAAACCACCCTGTTGGCCGAAGTTGTCGCGGCCCAGGCTGCGGCTTTGGCTGTCCTGGCCGTCGCTGGCGGTCACCCCCAGGCCCGGGAACAGGAAGCGCTGGGCATGGCGCAGTTCGGCGCCGGCCGAGTTCAGGTAGGTTTGCTCGACCAGGCTCAGCCCCAGGCTGGCCTGCCAGTCCACCAAACGGCTGTCCTTGGGCACGCTGGCCGATTCGGCGGCGAGCAGGCCAAGGCAGTCGGCGAGGCTGGGCACGGGTTGGTCGAAGTTGGGCGAAACATGGTCGTGGCGTGCGCTGGTCACGGCTTGTTCGCGCAGGTCCAGCAGGCTGTGCCGGGCGATCTGCCGCGCCAGCGCCTCGGCTTGCTCAAGGGCGCGCTGCAGGCCAGCCTGGGACAGGTCGGCGGTGGCAGCGTAGGCCTCCACGCCATTGACCCGCACGGTGAGCATGGCGCCCTCATCCTGGCTGAAGAAGGGTGGTTCGGCGACGTTGCGGCGAACCGAAAGCGCCTGGTGCGACTGTTTCACATGGCGCAGGGAAAACAACTCGGCCGTACTGCGCAGCGCAGCAAAGCGCTGGCGCAGCAGGGCGCTGGAATCGAACATGCGGATGCCTCCGTGTACACGGTGGCTCCCCCTAGAACCACCCGTCTTGCATGCCGAGGCAGGTATCGTCGTGTGCCTCGAGCAATGCCAGCTCATTATGGCAGCCCGGTACTTCCCAGGTCAGGAAAAAACGCGCAGCTTGCAGCTTGCCGAGGTAGAAGTCGCGATCAGCAGCGGTTCCCTTGAGCAGACCAAGTTCGGCGTGAACCGCCTGCTCCAACCAGCGCCAGCCGATCACGCAGTGGCCGAAGGCCTTGAGGTACAAGGCAGAGTTGGCCAAGGCACCAGCGACTTTGCCTTGGGCGAGGTCACCGAGCAGCACCAGGGTGACCCCCTGCAGGCGGTTGGCCAGTTGCTCCAGCGGCTGACGCAGTGGGTCAAGGTTCGGGTGATGGCTGGCACGTTCGCAGGTGGTGGCGATCAGGCGTATCAGCTGCTTGAGGCCGGCACCATTGTGCTGTGCCAGCTTGCGACCGAGCAGATCGAGCGACTGGATACCCTCGGTACCTTCGTGGATCGGGTTCAAACGGTTGTCACGGTAGTACTGCTCCACCGGGTATTCGCGGGTGTAGCCGTGGCCGCCAAGAATCTGGATCGCCAATTCGTTGGCCTTGAGGCAGAACGCCGAGGGCCAGGATTTGACGATCGGGGTCAGCAGGTCGAGCAGGTCCTGCGCCAGTTTGCGGGTGTTTTCGTCAGCGGCCGTATGGGTGTCGTCGAACAGGCGCGCGGCGTACAGGCCCAGGTCAAAGGCGCCTTCTACGTAGGCCTTCTGCGCCAGAAGCATGCGCTTCACATCCGTGTGCTCGATGATCGGCACCGCCGGGCTGTGTGGGTCCTTGTTGTCTGGCAGCCGGCCCTGCGGCCGCTGGCGAGCGTATTCCAGGGAGTAAAGGTAGCCGGCGTAACCCAGCATCACCGCGCCCATGCCTACGCCTATCCGCGCCTCGTTCATCATCTGGAACATACAGGCCAGGCCTTGGTGCGGCTGGCCGACCAGATAGCCGACGCACTGGCCATTGTCGCCGAAGTTCAGCGCGGTCGAGGTGGTGCCGCGCCAGCCCATCTTGTGGAACAGCCCGGCCAGCAGCACATCGTTGCGCGGGCCACGGCTGCCGTCCGGGTTTACGTGGTACTTGGGCACGATGAACAGCGAGATGCCTTTGACCCCGGGCGGGGCGTCCGGAAGCTTGGCCAGCACCATGTGCACGATGTTTTCCGACAGTTCGTGGTCGCCGCCGGAAATGAAGATCTTGTTGCCTTTGAGCCGGTAGCTGCCGTCGCCTGCTGGTTCGGCGCGGGTGCGTATGTCGGCCAGCGACGAGCCGGCGTGGGGTTCGGTCAGCGCCATGGTGCCGAAGTAGCGGCCCTCGATCATCGGTTGCAGGAACAGGCGCTTCTGCTCATCGGAGCCGAAGCTCTCGATCAGGTTGGCCGCGCCCATGGTCAGGAACGGGTAGGCCGTGGTGCCGGCGTTGGCGGCCTGGAAGTGGGCGAAGCAGGCTTGCGAGACCAGGCTGGGCAGCTGCATGCCGCCGACCTCGAAGTCCCGGTTGGCGTTGAGGAAGCCGGCTTCGAGGAAGGCATCGACGGCGGGCTTCACCTCGGGAATCAGCTCGGCGCGGCCGTCCACGTAGCGTGGTTCGTTTTCGTCGGCCTTGCGGTTGTGCGGGGCGAAATACTTTTCGGCGATGGTGCGGGCGGTGGTCAGTGCCGCATCGAAGGTTTCACGGCTGTGCTCGGCGAAGCGCGGGCGCTGGGTCAGGGCTTCGGCGTCGAGGACTTCGTAGAGCTCGAAGGCAAGGTTGCGGGGGCTGAGCAAGGTCTCGGGCATGGTGGCGGTCCTGAGGCGGGATGCTGCGAGTGTAGGAGCGTGGTGAGACTGGGGACAGGTTAATAGGTTTGCGTGATATGGGTTGAGAACGCCGGGAAACCTGCCGGTTATTGGTGAAACCAACGCAAGGTCAGGTCGTGTAATGCCTGCTCGGGAGAATATAGAGACGTTTCCCACAATCCCGATCAGAAATGGACTGCTGCGGATCGAATATCAGTTGGCCTTGAATGTGCGTTTTGGTGTTCACAAGGAAACGTTTCAGATGAGTGATGCCCACCACGCTGACTTGGCTGAGGCCAACGGCAACCAGGTTCCCTTCTTCGTAGTCTCACCCATTAAATTTGGTGTAATGAATTTCTTTACCTTGGGCTTCTACTGGGTTTATTGCTTCTATCAAAGTTGGAGTCTGCATAGAGAGAAAACGGGAGAGCGCGTAAGTCCGTTCTGGCGAAGCGCTTTTGCAGTGTTCTTCATCTATCCATTATTGAGAAGGGTAAATGACCATATTCGCGACTCAGGTAAAACCTATCCGTGGTCCATCCTGGGGCTCACGCTGGGCTATTACGGTTTTTGCGTTGTCTGGGTGGTTGCCAGCGTCGTGTTGGAAGACCAGCTGTGGCCGGCCTATTTTGCGGGTTTAGCCATTCAGGCAGCTTGGCTGATCATTCTGGTGTTCATACAGAAGGGCATCAATTTCTGTGCGGGTGACAAAGAAGGGAAGGCCAACAGCCGGTTCACGCTGGCCAATTGGCTTTGGATGCTGTTGGGTATTGCGCTTATGGCAGCACAGCTGTTTGCTTTGATTGCGCTTTCACCAATGGTTTGAGCAATTTTTGGCCGAAGCTCTGTCGGAGGGGAGCTCCGGATAGTCCCCGATCCACACCACGCTTCCGCTTTCCTTGAAGACAATACGATGCTGGGGTAGAAGCCTGCTGCAAGGCTTTTTTGATAGGTCTGTCTGGACGGGTCCTTTCGCGGGTAAACCCTACAGCGGACTGTGTCCAACCCCCGACCTGTGTCCGGCACTGATCAGGTGTATTCGCGGGTTTACCCGCGAATACGGTGGTGGCGGCGACGGTGAACGACGGGTAGAAACTGGCCGGCAGGTCCGGCCTCTTCGCGGGTGAACCCGCTCCTACACGACGGCCTGTGCATGTGTATAGGAGCGGGTTTACCCGCGAAAGGACCGGCCCAGGCAGCCGAGAAATTCCAGGGGATAAACGGTAACAACAGAAGACACCCAAGTCACCGTTGGCATGACCACGTTCTGGTGAGCACCTGTTAGTCCAGCCCCTGCTTCAGGACATGTACGCATAAAAAAGGAGAGCCGAGGCTCTCCTTCTTCTTCAACAACCCTCAGCCATTAGCCAATGGTCATCAGGCTGGCGTTACCGCCTGCCGCTGCAGTGTTCACGCTCACCGCGCGCTCGATGACCAGGCGCTCCAGCGCAATCTGGTGATCACCGCTGGACAGCCCGTGCACCCCAACGATCGCCCCGGCACGCTTGGCCACCTGCTGGCATACGCCGCGCAGCTGGTCCGAGTCGCCATGGTGGATCACGGCGTCGAACGCCACTTCATCCTTGTTCCAGTCCGCGACCAGCTTCACCTTGGCCTGCAGCTCACGCGGCAGGCGGGCGCGCAGGGCCTTGCCCGGTTCACCGTCAACCCACACCGCCGAGCTGCCAACGGCCAGTACTGCGGCGAACTGCGCCAGCAGGTCGGCTTCGTTGTCGGCCAGGCACAGCACGTGCTCACGCGGCAGAATGGTGTAGCTGTTGCGCTCGCCGGTCGGGCCAGGCAGCAGGCGGGCGATGCCGCTCTGCGACTGGCTGGCGAACTGGCTGCACAGCGCGGCCAGGTCGGCCAGCTGGTTGTTCTCGGCCCAGGCCTTCAGGCCGTGCAGTGGCTTGACCAGCTGTTCGTGCAGGGTGCGATCCGGCTTGCCTTCGCCGTCCTGCTGCTGGAAGTGGCGGCCGATGGCGTCGGCCGGGCGGGTCGACAGCAGGCGGTAGAGGTACAGCGGGCCGCCGGCTTTCGGGCCGGTACCCGACAGGCCTTCACCACCGAACGGCTGCACGCCCACCACTGCACCCACAATGTTGCGGTTGACGTACATGTTGCCGGCGTTGGCGGTTTCCACCACCTTGGCGATGGTCTCGTCGATACGGGTGTGCACGCCGAGGGTCAGGCCGTAGCCGGAGTTGTTGATCTGCTCGATCAGCTGATCCAGATTGCGGCGGTTGTAGCGCACCACGTGCAGTACGGGGCCGAAGATTTCGCGCTTCAGCTCGTCGAAGCTGTCCAGCTCGATCAGGGTTGGCATGACGAAGGTGCCACGCTTGATCTCGGCAGCATCGGCAATAGCGACTTGGTAGACCGGGCGGCCTTTCTCGCGCATGCCCTGGATGTGCTTCTCGATGCCAGCCTTGGCTTCGGCATCGATCACCGGGCCGATGTCCACGGCCAGGCGGTCCGGGCAGCCCAGGCGGCTTTCCGCCATGGCGCCCTTGAGCATCTCGATTACGCGGTCGGCGGAGTCTTCCTGCAAGCACAGTACGCGCAGGGCCGAGCAACGCTGGCCGGCACTGTCGAAGGCCGAGGACACCACGTCGATCACGACCTGTTCGGTCAGTGCCGAGGAGTCGACGATCATCGCGTTCTGGCCGCCGGTTTCGGCGATCAGCGGGATCGGGCGGCCCTGGTTGTCCAGACGGCCAGCGACGTTGCGCTGCAGCAGGCGGGCCACTTCAGTGGAGCCGGTGAACATCACACCTTTGACGCGTTCGTCCCCGACCAGGCCGGCTCCGACGGTTTCACCGCGGCCAGGCAGCAGCTGCAGCACGCCTTCTGGGATGCCAGCTTCCAGCAGCAGGCGCACGGCCTGGGCGGCGATCAGTGGGGTTTGCTCGGCAGGCTTGGCCAGTACCGGGTTGCCGGCAGCCAGGGCTGCGGCCACCTGGCCGGTGAAGATCGCCAGCGGGAAGTTCCATGGGCTGATGCACACCACAGGGCCCAGTGGGCGGTGGGCGTCGTTGCTGAAGTCGTTACGTGCCTGCACCGCGTAGTAGCGCAGGAAGTCCACGGCTTCACGCACTTCGGCAATGGCGTTGGCGAAGGTCTTGCCGGCCTCGCGGATGAGCAGGCCCATCAGCGGCTGGATCTCGGCCTCCATCAGGTCGGCGGTGCGCTCCAGAATGGCAGCACGCTCGGCTGGTGGGGTGGCCTGCCAGATCGGTGCGGCGTTCAGTGCGCACTGGATGGCGTTGTCCACGTCGGCAACGGTGGCCTCCTGCACATGGCCGACGACGTCGCGGTGGTCGGCCGGGTTCAGCACCGGTGCGGCAGCGCTCTCGCTGGCGGCGCAGGCCAGTAGCGGGACAGCCTTCCAGTCATTGTGAGCGGTGGCCAGCATGGCGCAGGACAGCGATGCCAGGCGGTGTTCGTTGGCCATGTCGATACCGGCCGAGTTGGCCCGTTCGGTGCCATACAGGTCGCGCGGCAGGGGAATGCGTGGGTGCGGCAGGCCGATACTGCCTTCCTGGGTACCCATGCGCTCGATGCTGGCCACCGGGTCGGCGACCAGTTCCTGGATGGAAATCGAGTGGTCGGCGATGCGGTTGACGAACGAGGTGTTCGCGCCGTTTTCCAGCAGGCGGCGCACCAGGTAGGCCAGCAGCGTTTCATGGGTGCCGACCGGTGCATACACGCGGCACGGGCGGTTCAGCTTGCCATCGGCAATCTTGCCGACCACTTGCTCGTACAGCGGCTCGCCCATGCCGTGCAGGCACTGGAACTCGTACTGGCCCGGGTAATAGTTCTGCCCGGCAATGTGGTAGATAGCCGACAGGGTGTGGGCGTTGTGGGTGGCGAACTGCGGGTAGATGGCTTCTGGCACGGCCAGCAGCTTGCGGGCGCAGGCGACGTAGGACACGTCGGTGTACACCTTGCGGGTATAGACCGGGTAGCCTTCCAGGCCTTCGACCTGGGCACGCTTGATCTCGCTGTCCCAGTAGGCGCCTTTTACCAGGCGGATCATCAGGCGGTGGCGGCTGCGCTTGGCCAGATCGATGACGTAGTCGATCACGTACGGGCAGCGCTTCTGGTAGGCCTGGATAACGAAGCCGATGCCGTTCCAGCCAGCCAGGGATGGCTCGAAGCACAGGCGTTCGAGCAGGTCCAGCGAAAGCTCCAGGCGGTCGGCTTCTTCGGCGTCGATGTTAAGGCCGATGTCGTACTGCTTGGCCAGCAGGGTCAGCGACAGCAGGCGCGGGTACAGCTCTTCCATCACGCGCTCGTACTGGGCGCGGCTGTAGCGCGGGTGCAGTGCCGACAGCTTGATCGAGATACCTGGGCCTTCATAGATGCCACGGCCATGCGAGGCCTTGCCGATCGAGTGGATGGCTTGCTCGTAGGACGCCAGGTACTTCTGCGCGTCGTGCTCGGTCAGTGCGGCTTCGCCGAGCATGTCGTAGGAGTAACGGAAGCCTTTGGCCTCGAAACGGCTGGCGTTGGCCAGGGCTTCGGCAATGGTCTCGCCGGTGACGAACTGCTCACCCATCAGGCGCATGGCCATGTCGACGCCCTTGCGGATCATCGGTTCGCCGCTCTTGCCGATGATGCGGGTGAGCGAGGAGGTGAGGCCGGTTTCGTTATGGGTGCTGACCAGCTTGCCGGTCAGCAGCAGCCCCCAGGTGGCGGCGTTGACGAACAGTGACGGGCTGTTGCCCAGGTGCGGCTGCCAGTTGCCGGTACTGATCTTGTCGCGGATCAGCGCATCACGGGTACCTTTGTCGGGGATGCGCAGCAGGGCTTCGGCCAGGCACATCAGCGCCACGCCTTCCTGAGACGACAGCGAGAATTCCTGCAGCAGGCCCTGGACAATACCGGCACGGCCGCCGGCGCTTTTCTGATTGCGCAGCTTTTCGGCAATGCCCGCGGCCAGCTTGTTGGTGGCTTCGGCCAGTGGCGCGCTCAGGCGCGCCTGCTCCAGCAGCATCGGCACCACTTCCTGCTCCGGTCGGCGGTAGGCAGCGGTGATCGCCGAGCGCAGTACCGACTGCGGCAAGATGCTTTCGGCAAATTCGAGGAAGCACTGGTGGCTGTGGTCGGCCTGGACTTCACCGGCATCGTCGGCCAGGTTGCTGACATGACCGTTGAGTTCGGTCAGGGTGGCGCCACCCTCGAGCTTCTCCAGATAGTTGAAGATCGCTTGCTTGATCAACCAGTGCGGCGTGCGGTCAATGGACTGCGCAGCTGCTTTGAGTCGCTCACGGGTCGGGTCGTCGAGTTTGACCCCAAGGGTGGTAGTCGCCATTTCTTATCCTCGTTATTGCCACGGTTGTGGCCTAAGCTGGCGTCAAGAGTATCTGTAGGACAATTCGGGTGCAACCAGGTGCAACCCTAATTTTTCGTGTGGAAGGTGCAACTCGTCCGACAGCTATTCCCATACCCTGAAAAGGGGCGTTTTCGGTGCGATTTATTCTGAAAAAGCGGTTTTTTGCTCCCGAAAGGAGCAAGAAGCGGGCTTTGTCGGAAAATGCACGGGTAGGTGCAACTTGCAAAAGAAAAATGGTTGCACCTTCTTTGCGTTGTTGCATAGCATTCGCCGCCTGGGTGCAACCGCCATCGCTGTGGTTGCGCATGATAAAAACAAACGCCAGGGCACACGCATGGGCAATCCACTAACGATCACCTTCGTGATCTACATCGCAGCAATGGTGCTGATCGGCTTCGCCGCCTATCGCGCTACCAACAACCTTTCCGATTACATTCTGGGCGGTCGCAGCCTCGGTAGCGTGGTTACCGCGCTGTCTGCCGGTGCCTCCGACATGAGTGGCTGGCTGCTGATGGGCCTGCCCGGTGCCATCTACTTCGCGGGCCTGTCCGAGGCCTGGATCGCCATCGGTCTGACGGTGGGTGCCTACCTGAACTGGCTGTTCGTGGCCGGCCGGCTGCGCGTGCAGACCGAGCACAACGGTGACGCGCTGACCCTGCCGGACTACTTCTCCAGCCGTTTCGAAGACAATACCGGGCTGCTGCGTATCATTTCCGCCATCGTCATCCTGGTGTTCTTCACCATCTACTGTGCCTCCGGCATAGTGGCCGGTGCCCGTCTGTTCGAGAGCACCTTCGGCATGTCGTACGAAACCGCTTTGTGGGCTGGTGCAGCGGCGACCATCGCCTACACCTTCGTTGGTGGCTTCCTGGCGGTGAGCTGGACCGATACCGTACAGGCTTCGCTGATGATCTTCGCGCTGATCCTGACCCCGGTAATCGTGCTGATCTCCACCGGTGGCTTCGACCAGACCTTCGCCGCTATCGAGGCGGTGAACCCGGCGAACTTCGACATGCTCAAGGGTGCCACCTTCATCGGCATCATCTCGCTGATGGGCTGGGGCCTGGGTTACTTCGGCCAGCCGCATATCCTGGCGCGCTTCATGGCCGCTGATTCGGTGAAGTCCATCGCCAAGGCGCGCCGCATTTCCATGACCTGGATGATCCTGTGCCTGGCGGGTACCTGCGCCGTTGGCTTCTTCGGCATCGCCTACTTCTCGGCTCATCCTGAACTGGCAGGCCCGGTTAGCGAGAACCACGAACGTGTGTTCATCGAGCTGGCCAAGATCCTGTTCAACCCATGGATTGCGGGTGTCCTGCTGTCGGCCATCCTGGCCGCAGTCATGAGTACCCTGAGCTGCCAGCTGCTGGTGTGCTCCAGTGCCCTGACCGAAGACTTCTACAAAGCCTTCCTGCGCAAGAATGCTTCGCAGGTCGAACTGGTGTGGGTCGGCCGTCTGATGGTGCTGGCCGTGGCCCTGATCGCCATCGCCATGGCCTCCAACCCGGAAAACCGCGTGCTGGGCCTGGTGGCCTATGCCTGGGCCGGCTTCGGTGCCGCCTTCGGCCCGGTGGTGCTGATTTCGGTGCTGTGGAAAGGCATGACCCGTAACGGTGCGCTGGCCGGTATCGTGGTGGGTGCGCTGACGGTGATCCTGTGGAAGAACTTCGACACCCTCGGGTTGTACGAAATCATCCCGGGCTTCCTGTTCGCCAGCATCGCCATTGTTCTGGTGAGCAAACTGGGCAGCCCTTCGCAGGCGATGGTCAAGCGCTTCGAAGCAGCTGATGCGGCGTATCACGCCGACAAGTAACACCCGTTGAATTGGCGGTGCCTGCTTTGCGGGTGCCGCCAATCAGCAGCCAGGCCTGACTCCGCCTGCAAGGCAAGGTAAACTTGCCGCCTTCGCAGGAGTTGCCATGAACTATCGTCACGCCTTCCACGCCGGCAACCACGCCGACGTCCTCAAACACATCGTGCTGACCCGCCTCATCGCCCTGATGTCGCGCAAGGAGCAGCCGTTCGCCTATATCGATACCCACGCAGGGCTCGGCCTGTACGACCTGCAGGGCGATCAGGCAAGCCGTACCGGCGAGTACCTGGAAGGCGTAGCCCGCCTGTGGAATCGCGATGACCTGCCGGCCATGGCCGACGACTACCTGCGCATCATCAAGCGCCTGAATGCCGATGGCGAGCTGCGCTACTACCCGGGGTCGCCCGAACTGGCCCGTCGCCTGATGCGCCAGCAGGACCGCGCCCTGCTCAACGAGAAGCACCCCGAAGACGGGCCGCTCCTTAAAGAAAACATGAAAAAAGACCCGCGCGTGACCGTGCACCTGGGTGAAGGCTGGCATGTGCCGCGGGCCTTGCTGCCGGTGCAGGAAAAGCGCGCGATCATGCTGATCGACCCGCCGTTCGAGCAGGCCGATGAGCTCAAGCGCTGCACCACTGCCATGAAAGAGGCGATCGGCCGCATGCGCCAGACGGTTGTGGCCATCTGGTACCCGATCAAAGACCAGCGTTCGCTGACCCGCTATTACCAGGACCTGACCAGCACTGGCGCGCCGAAACTGTTGCGGGTTGAGCTGTATGTGCATCACCAGGACAGCCCTCAGGGGCTGAACGGCTCTGGCCTGGCCATCGCCAACCCGCCGTGGGGGCTGGAGGATGAACTTAAGGAACTGCTGCCATGGCTGGCCAAAGAGCTGGCACAGACTGCCGGCAGTTACCGCATGGACTGGCTGATCGCCGAGTAAACCTGTAGGCGCGGGTTTACCCGCGAACACCGGCGACGCCGGTGCCATCCACCGCGTTGCCTGCTTCGCGGGTGAACCCGCTCCTACAAGGGGGCGGTGTGCCTCCAATGTTTGCGTTATAATCCCGCCCTTTAGCCGCCATCCGCCCAAGAGGCCGCTGGCGCATTTTTACCGAATGAAGAGGCTAATCCCTTGGCATTGACGATTCTTGGCCTGTCCGGCGCCCTTAGCCATGACCCTTCCGCGGCCCTGTACATTGACGGCAAGCTGATTGCCGCCGCCGAAGAAGAGCGCTTCGTGCGTGACAAGCATGCGAAGAACCGCATGCCCTACGAGTCGGCGAAGTTCTGCCTGGAACAGGCAGGCATCAAGCCGTCCGACGTCGACGTGGTAGCCATCCCGTTCGCCCCGATCAGCCTGTTCGGCAAGGCGCGGTGGCACTATGCCAAGCGCTATTGGTACGCCCCGGATCGTGCGCTCGATGCCATCCTGATGGGCAACCGTCGCTACAAGCGCTATCGCAAGAAGATCGTCTGGTGCCTGGAGCAACTGGGCTTCGACCCGAAAAAGGTCAAGATCGAGCCGGTCGAGCACCACCTGGCCCACGCTTCCAGTGCTTATCATTGCTCGGGCTTCAAGGAAAAAACCGCAATCCTCGGCATTGACGGCAAGGGCGAGTACGCCACCACCTTCTTTGGCTACGGCGAAAACGGCAAGATCCACAAGATCAAGGAATTCTTCGACCCGGACTCGCTGGGTGGCCTTTACGGTGCCATCACCGAGTTCCTGGGCTTCGAAATGCTCGATGGCGAGTTCAAGGTCATGGGCATGGCGCCGTATGGCGACGCCAGCAAGTATGATTTCTCGCGTCTGGCCAGCTTCGAAAACGGCGAGTTGGTCATCAACACCGAGTACGCCAACGTTATCGGCCTGCGCCGTTACAAAGAGAAGGGCAAGGGCTTCTACTTCTCGCCAAAGCTGATCGAATGGCTGGGCCCCAAGCGCGAAGGCGACATCGCCGACGAGCCGTACATCCATTACGCCGCCAGCATGCAGGCGCTGTTCGAGAAACTGGCGCTGCAGATGATCGACCATTACCTGGGCGACACCCTGCGTGAAACCGGCAAGCTGGCCTTCGCCGGCGGCTGTGCGCTGAACGTCAAGCTCAACCAGAAGATCATCGCCCGTCCGGACGTGAAAGAGCTGTTCGTTCAGCCGGCCTCCGGCGACGCCGGGACTGCCGTTGGCGCCGCTGCCTATGTGTCCCACGCCCGTGGCGTTCCGGTCGAGAAGATGGAGCACGTCTACCTCGGCCCGTCGTACTCCAACGAAGACGTGATCGCCGCCTGCGCCCGTCACCCGAACCAGCCAAAGTGGCGCAAACTCGAGAACATGCCGCAGCAGATCGCCCAGATCATGGTCGATGGCAACCCGGTTGCCTGGTTCCAGGGCCGCATGGAGTTCGGGCCGCGTGCCCTGGGTGGCCGATCGATCATCGGCTGCCCAAGCGTGGAAGGCGTGGCTGACCGCATCAACCACCAGATCAAGTTCCGCGAACGCTGGAGACCTTTCTGCCCGTCGATGCTCGACACTGTCGCCCCGCAGATGATCAAGGTCGACCATCCCGCGCCGTTCATGACCTTCACCTTCGAAGTTGCTGAAGAGTGGAAAACCCGCGTGCCGGAAGTGGTGCACGAGGACGGCACTTCGCGTGCCCAGGTGCTCAAGCGCGAGTACAACCCGCGCTACTACGACATGATGAAGGCACTGGAAGACCTGACGGGCAACGGCGTGTCGCTGAACACCTCGCTGAACCGTCGTGGTGAACCGATGATCTGCTCGCCGACCGATGCCCTGAACATGTTCTTCGGCTCGGACCTGCAGTACCTGATCATGGAAGACATCCTGGTTGTGAAGGACGGCGCGGCCCCGTATGACCAGCCGCTCTGAACCGCGCATCCTGCAGTTCTGCCATGGCTATGACGGGCCGTTCCTGGACTGCGCCCGTCAGTACGCCAGCCTGTTTCAGGGGCGTGGGTACCGGGTGACTACGGTGTTCCTCACCGGCGCCGCCGACGCGCAGGTGGCGGCTGGCTGTGCGTCGGACGAGGTGCTGTTCCTTGAGTTCAGCTCCAAGGCCGTGCGTGGCCTGAAACTCGGCGCCATCCGCGCATTGCGGCGCATTGCGGCCGAGCGCAATTTCGCTTTCTGCATCGCCCATCGCTTCAAGCCGATCTACGTTGCCCTGCTGGGGACCGGCCTGCCAGTGATTGGTGTGCACCATGCCTTTGGCGACTACCAGCGCAAAGGCCGCCGCCTGTTCGCGAACCTGTTCGGCAAGCGTCTGAGCCTGCTGGGTGTTTCGGACGCGGTACGTGACGATATGCGCCGTTGCTTGCCGCAGTGGCCGGCCGAACGCATCCAGACCCTGTACAACCGCATCGACATCGACGCCCTGCAAGCAGCTCTGGTGCCGCGCGCTGACGCACGCCAGGCCTTGGGCCTGGATGCTCAGGCGTGGATCGTCGGCAACGTCGGGCGCCTGCACCCGGACAAGGACCAGGCCACCCTGTTGCGCGGTTTTGCCCAGGCATTGCCGGGGCTGCCGGCTGGCGCCCGCCTGGCAATCCTCGGCAAGGGGCGCCTGGAGGCCAAGCTCAAGGCGTTGGCCGCCGAACTTGGTATTGCCGGGCAAGTCGACTTTCTTGGCCAGGTACCGGATGCGCGCCGTTATTTCCAGGCGTTCGACGTGTTCGCGTTGAGTTCCGATCACGAGCCGTTCGGCATGGTCCTGCTCGAAGCGATGGTTGCCGGTGTACCGGTGTTGGCCACGGCCTGTGGCGGTGCCCGCGAAGTGGTCGAGGGCGTTGGCGTGCTGTTCCCGCTGGGCGACGCCGCGCAGCTGGCTCAGGGCCTGAAGCACATGGCCGTACTGGACGCTGAGCAGCGCCAGGCCTGTGGCAGGCACATGCTGCAGCGCCTGCGTGAGCGTTTCTCTGACCAGGCGGTGCGCGAGGCCTTCTGGCAACTCCCGCAGGTGCGCGCGTTGGTGGGGCAGGCCTGATGCTCAATCGTATCCAGGCCTTCCGCGAACGCGGTTGGCAAGCTATCGATGCCAAGGCTTATGCCCAGGCGTGGGCGCGCTTTGGCGGCAGTGTTGCCACCCATCCGCTGGTGGTCGAGCAACTGGCGGACCTGGCACAGATCCCGGTGCGTTACCTGGGCTGGCACCAGGCTGGCGAGCTGAAAGCCGCCATCCCGGTCTGGGGGCGTCACCTGGCGCTGTCCAAGGACGTGCTGAAGCGTGCTGGCAAGAAGGCCCTGTTCGACCTCGGTAATGCCGAGATCATTCTGCCGGCGGCGTCTGATGCCGCTGCGCCGTTGCGCCATACAATGCGTTACCTGTCCGAACTGAACCAGGGCCGCTTCAGCGGCCTGAAGGCGCAGAAGGAGCAGTTGGCCATGGCCCGGGCGCCTGAAGACCTGTCGAAGAAGTTCCGCTACAACCAGCGCCGTGAACTTCGCCTGCTGGAAGAAGCGGGTGGTGTGGTACGCCCGATCAGCGACTTCAGTGCTCAGGAAATCGCCAGCATGTACTGCGACCTGTTCCTGCGCCGCTGGGGGTTCCCTGCCACCGGTGCCGAGCGTATGGCCGATGTGCTGGGCCGCTTGCGCGAGCTGCTGATCGGCTCGGTGCTGCTGCTGGACGGTAAACCGATTGCCATCCAGCTGGTGTACCGCGTCGAAGCGCCGGAATGGATTAGCGTCGAGTACATCAATGGCGGTGTCGACCCTGAAACCAAGGCCTTCAGCCCAGGCAGCGTGTTGAGCTTCCTCAATACCCAGGCCGCCTGGGAAGACGCCCGGGCGCGCAACAAGCCGCTGCGGTTCTCATTCGGCCGTGCTGACCGTGAGTACAAGGACCGCTGGTGCAACCCTGTGCCGGTGTATCAAGCGTGAGCCGCAAGCAGCAGTTGCTCAAGCGCCACCGGCGCAACAAACGCCTGGGGCTGCTGGCGGGCCTGGTTGCGCTGGTCGCCCTCGGTGTATTCAGTTGGTGGTGGTTGCCACTGCTGTTGTTGCCGCTGCTCTGGGCTGCCCATGAGGCCTGGTTTGCCGACCACCTGTTCTATGCACCGGGTGAGGACTATGCCTACGACTTCGGCGATCAGGTGCGGCAGGTTCCTACCAGCCTGCACGATGGCTGGCTCAAGGCTGATTGCACGTTGCAGGGCGACGAAACCCTGGTGCTTGAGCTGCGGCTAAAGAGCAGCTGGTTGGGGCGCTTTCTCGACCCTCGGGTCGAGCTGCTGGCTGGTGAACAGGCCGATCGGCAAACGTTCGAGCGTGGCGTCGATGGGGTGCGCTTCCTTAACCTGACCGGCCTTGCAGCGCCACTGCAGGCCGGTACGTTGCGACTGCGCGGCCGGCATTGCCGGCTGCAGGGTCAGCTGCGTCTGTGGATAACCCCCTCGGTCGAGCTGCAGCGGCGCCGAGTGATGGTGATCGCGCCACATGCCGACGACGCCGAGTTGGCCGCGTATGGTTTGTACAGCCAGGCCGACGAAAGCTGGGTGGTGACCCTGACCGCCGGTGAGATAGAGGCCGAGCACTATCAGCAGATGGGCCTGGCAAAGGCCGAGGCCGCGCGCCTGAAGGGGCGCCTGCGTGCCTGGGACAGCATCGCCGTGCCGCGTTGGGCCGGGGTGCCGGAGTCGCATTGCATACAGCTGGGCTACTTTTGCCTGCAGCTGCCTGCCATGCAGGCCGCCCCCGACCAGCCGGCCGCCTCACGTGAAGCCGACCTGGCCGATATCCGCGTGTTCCGCCAGTTCAACCCGTTCCCGTTACCGGGCGACCGTGATGGCGCACCCACCTGGCATAACCTGCTGGCCGACCTGCGAGCCTTGCTGGAGCGGGCCAAGCCAGAGGTCCTGGTGATGCCGCACCCGCAGCTAGACCCCCATCCGGACCATATCTGCGCTCAGGCGGCGGTATTGGAAGCCTTGCAAGGCATGACCTGGCAGCCACAAACCTTGCTGTGCTACGCCAACCACCTGCACGATAACGACCGCTGGCCGATGGGCGACAGTGGCGATGGCGTGGCTTTGCCGCCGCAATTGAGCGCTGCCCAGGCCTGGGCACCCTGCAGCCTGGTGCTGGACTGCGCGACCCAGCGCGACAAGGCCATGGCCCTGGGCATGATGCACGACCTGCAGCCGCCGGCACCGTTCAAGCGCCGCCTGCGCCGCCTGCTGCAACGCTGGCTTGCCGGGCGACAGCCATCGCCTTATGGGGAGAACGAATTCTTCCGCAAGGCCGTGCGCCGACACGAACTGTTCTGGCGGCGTGAGCTGTAAGCACGCCCCATGGTTGACCGCGAAGGCGCAGAGCGCCCAAGGAAAGCAATGAAAGTCCTATTTCTGGTGCAGAAGGAACAGCGGGCGATTCTTGACCGCCTGTACGATGGCGTCGCGGCCAACTGCGAGTGCGACCTGCGCTGGCTGACCAGCCAGGATCAGCGCAACCTGCGCCGTTACTTCAAGCGTGAGGTGCAGGTCGAGCGTTATGACCGCATCGTGTTCTTCCTGCGTTTCAAGCAGGAGATCCGTCAGGTGGCCTTCATCCGCACTGTGCCGAACCTGGTGATTCTCGAGCACGACGCCTACCAGAACTACATCCCGTGCAAGTACACCGGCAAGTTCAGCGCTCATTACCGTCAGTTGCCATGGGCACGGGTGATCAGCTCCGGCTACATGGTCAGCGAGCGCTTGCGCCAGGAAGGTTTTGACGCGGTGTTCGTGCCCAAGGGCTATGACGAGCAGTTGCTGGCCGACCAAGGGCGAGAGCGTGATATCGAACTGGCCTTTGTCGGCAGCGTCAACAGCGTGGCCTACAGTGGCCGCAAGGCACTGCTGGACGAGTTGGGGCAGGTCGAGAACCTGCTGGTAACCCGTACCAAGTCGGGTGAGGACTACTGCAACACGCTCAACCGTATTCGTTTCTTCGTCAGTGCCGATGTCGGCATGGGCGAGTACATGATCAAGAACTTCGAAGCCATGGCCTGTGGCTGTGTGTTGCTGGCATACGACCAGGGCGAGGAAGAGAACCGTGCGCTGGGCCTGCAAGACATGCACAACGTGGTGTTCTATGACAACATCCCGACCCTTCAGGAAAAACTCCGTCGCTTGCGCGCCAACCCCGAGCTAGCACGGCAGATTGCAGAAAATGGCCGCCATCTGGCGGTTTCCCGTTTTAGTTTCGGCGCAGTTGGACGTAGCATCGTCGACCACATGCGCCCTGCGCTCAGGCCCCATCCGCCACTGTCTGCGTGGCAGCGGCTGCGTCTGAAGCTGGGCATCTAAATAAGAGCTTTCACGCCCAGGAGCGGGTTGTTGAAGGCCGACAGTCGTAATGCGGAGGGAATCCGGTGCGCTTTTCAAATGAGAGTGACGTCACGCTTGTCGTGACCAGTTGTGGGCGGTTCGATCTGCTCAAAGACACCCTTGAGAGTTTCGATCGCTACAACACCGCGCCCATTCGCGAGGTATTCATCACCGAAGACTCTGGCGACGATGCTGTGCATGCCGCTGTGCCGGCGCACTGGAAGCCGTACTGCAAGGTGTTCGTCAACCGGCCCAAACTTGGCCAGTTGCCGTCTATCGACCTGGCTTACAGCCAGGTCAAGACGCCGTACATTTTTCACTGCGAAGACGACTGGCAATTCTATCGCCAAGGCTTTGTCGAAGACTCGCAGGCCATCCTGGATGTCAGACCCAACATCTTGCAGGTGTGGTTGCGCAGCCATGCCCACGACCTGGCCATCCACAGCCCGTACATCCACTTGGGCGATCGCCAGGTGATCGCCGGGGTGCCGTGCTATCCGCTGCTGTCCGACAAGGCCGAGTGGCAGGCGTTCTCGCTCAACCCTGGGCTGCGCCGATTGAGCGATTACCAGCGCTGTGCGCCATTTGCCGCCTATGCTGGAGAAAAGGCGCTTTCCCGCCGCTACGCTGAGTTAAATCTGACAGCGGTCACCTTGGAGGGTGATGCAGTATTGCACACTGGTTTTGGCAATCACGTGACCTTGCCTATCGAGGTGGAGCGTAAGGCCAAGCGCCGTCAACGTGATCGGATGAAGCTGGCATTGACGCTGGTTGCGGGTGCCTTGATCGGCATGGGAATCACCATTTTTGTTCAATGAAGTCGCTGTCCCACCTGACTTGAGCGGGAGAGGGCCCATGAACATCGTCAATATGATGTGGGCGGGTGGAACGCCTTACATGTCCATCCACAAGGTGCATCGGCAGGTCTTGTCGAATGCGGGTGCCGATGCCCGGATCAGTAACTGGCTGTTGCTGGGGAGCGGGCTCTGCTGTGGGCTCGGTTCGACCCGGGAATGGCATATGCCCTCACGTGCGCTCAAAGGGCGGCACTTGTGGCGCTTGCTGCGTCCGTGGCTGCGCATGCGCTTGCGCAAGGCATTGGCCGAGGCCGGGGCAGAAGTGGTGCTGCTCGACGGTATTGGTGTCGCCCGGTTGGTGCTGCCGTTGTTGCAGCGCATCACGCACGTGCGTGCCAAGGTACTGTTCCACGGCAAGACGCGTCTGCATGCCAGCGATATCCGCTTGTTGCAGAGTTTTCCGTCCGAGCGTCTGAGTATCGCGGCGGTATCACAGACGTTGGCCGAGTCGCTGGAGCGTGACCTGGGCAGGCCGGTGCAGACGCTGCGCATGGCGCTCGACCCGCTTGCATTCGTCGAGCCTTTGCTGAACCGGGACCAGGCCAGGCAGGCGCTGAAGTTGCCTCAGGGCGCCGAGGTGATGCTGGGTGCGGTAGGGCGATTGGTAGAGAGCAAAGGCTTCGAAATGCTGATCGAGGCATTCGCCAGGGCCAGTGCACGGCAACCGGGCTTGCAGCTGGCGATCATTGGCGAGGGGCCGCAGCATGCCGTGCTGCAGCAGCGTATCGACGCGTTGGGCCTGGCCGAGCGCGTTCATCTGCGCGGTCACCGCGAAGACCTGCAGCAGCTGTATCGGGCATTCGACTGGCTATTGGTACCTTCGCGTTCCGAAGGCCTGGGGCTTGTGGTGCAAGAGGCGGTGATGGCCGACGTACCGGTGGTGTGCAGCGACCTGGAGGTGTTCCGCGAGCAGTTGCGCGACACGGGTGGCTACCTGCCGGTTGCCGACGAAAGCGCCTGGGCTGAGGCGATCGAGCGCTGTGCGGTGCTCAGTGCATCGACGATCGCCGCGAAGCAGCGCCAGGCACTGGCACCGGAGCAGGCCTGGCAGGCGTTCTGCAGCGGCTCGCAGAGCCTGTTGCGCAGTTGAGCTCAGCGTGTCAGCAAGGCTGCCTCGAAGGCGGCAAGGGGGAACCGGTCGCCCAGGTTCTCCCGCTCGATATAGCGCACCATGTGCTGCACATTGCGTCGAATCATGCGGGCTGACAGTGGCGGGCGCAGAAAGCGCATGTCGGCCACGTCGATCAAGCCCAGACGCTGGTCGGGGGTGACCACCACGTTGCCCAAGTGCAGCGAGCGGAAATAAACGCCGCTGCGGTGCAACTGGCGGATCAGTTCGATCAGGCGTGGCAGGTAAGTGTCCCAGCTGAAGCCGTCATCGCGCGACATCTGCAGCAGCGTCCGCCCAGGTAGCGGGCGATACAGCACCGCAGTGCGGCCCGGCAGGTCGAGCTTGTGCTGGCTGATCACTTCGAGGGTAGGGATGCCCAGTTGCGCCAGGCGCGCGGCGTTATCGACGAAACGCTGCGAGTAAGGACGTAGCAGTGCAGATGAAATCAGCCGCTTCCTACGAAAAACCTTGAGGAAATTTCCATCTGTGAGCAGGTAGACTTTGGCGCCATGGCTGTCTGCCTCAAGCACCTGTGCGCCGAGTGTCAGCTGATCGAAGTCGACCTGGGTGAGCCGGGAGCATTGCATGAATAGAGCCTTGTCGTCTGGCGATCAAAATGACCGGCAATAATGCCGAAAATAATGCTGTAGCACCATGGATGGTGTTTCTGATTCATCGGGGGAAAGGATGTTGTATCAAAAAAACTGGGCACAAGCGTGGTTAGGTTTGGGCCTGGTCTGGTTCCTGGCGGCGATTGCCCTGGCACCCAGCAACAAGGTTTATCAGCAAGGTCTGGTGTTGTTCTTATGGCTGCCAACGCTGGTATTGGCCTGGTCGGCCCGAGGTGTGCTGGTGCAAGCCTGGAGGCGGCAACCGGCGCTGTGGGGGAGTGTGCTGCTGCTGTTGGCCTGGAGCGGCCTGAGCCTGGCATGGTCGCCCGCCGAGGAGCCCATGCGCGAGCTCAAGCGCTTGCTCTACATCCTGGTGTTCCTGCTGGCGTTTCCGCTGTTGGCCCAGCTTGGCCAAGCCCGCATTCGTCAGTTATTGCTGCTCGGCAGCGCGCTGCTGGCCATCGCTGCGTTAGTCTCCATCATCAAGTTCTATGGGGTGCAGCGTGCGCCTCTGCTGTTCAGGCTGGCGGGTATCGGCGAAATATCCCACCCCATCCTGGGGGCCTATGTCATTGGTTCGGCTGTGCTCTTGATGCTCTACGAGCCACCTCGGCGGCGTGGCTTACAGGTGTTGTGGCTGGCGGCACTGGCTTGCCTGGGGGCCTTCGCCATGCTCAGCCAGAGCCGTGGTGCGGTTCTGGCACTGGTGATTACCGTGGTGATGGCGCCGTTGTGGTTCCGTGACCGCCACAGCCGGGTGTTCTCTGTTCTGGCACTGCTTGCCACCGGCCTGGCCTTTTTGGCCGTGTACGACGTTATCGCCCAACGGGGCTCGTCCTACCGGCCGGAAATTTTCCATGCCGTGGTCCAGATGATAGCCGCGCACCCTTGGACTGGTCTTGGTCTGGGGGCTGCTTACGAAGTGAGCGCCGTCGGCATGCACTTCGATCACACCCACAACATGTTCACCCATGTTGCCGTTGAGATGGGCTTGCCCGGCATGTTGCTGTGGGTAATGGTGTGGCTGTTCACGCTGGGCGAAATCGTGCGCGCCCGTGGCACCCTGCTCGGCAAGGTCCTGCTGGGCTTCTGGGTCTATTCGACCCTGGCCATGCAGTTCGATGCCGCCAGCCTCACCGGTACGCCACGTGCCGAATGGTTCATCAGCTGGCTGCCGGTGGGCCTTGCCATGTTGCTGCCATGGGGGCGTGCCGAAAATGACGCCTGTGGTAAAATTGCCGGTTCAACCTGAACAGCGAGCTCGATAATGGCCGAAACACCGCGACCAGCGGAGCACACCTCCAGCCTGAAGATCTACTTCCGGCTGTTGAGCTATGTGAAACCCTATGTCGGCATTTTCCTGCTGAGCATTGTCGGTTTCGTGATCTTTGCCTCGACCCAGCCAATGCTGGCCGGCATTCTCAAGTACTTCGTCGATGGGCTGAGCAACCCCGAAGCGGTATTGTTCCCCAACGTCCCCTACCTGCGTGACCTGCAATTGCTGCAGGCGGTGCCTCTGCTGATCATCCTGATCGCTGCGTGGCAGGGCCTGGGCTCGTTCCTCGGCAACTACTTCCTGGCCAAGGTCTCTCTGAGCCTGGTGCATGACCTGCGGGTGGCGTTGTTCAACAAGCTGTTGGTGTTGCCCAACCGCTACTTCGACAACCACAACTCCGGGCACCTGATTTCGCGTATTACCTTCAATGTGACCATGGTCACTGGCGCCGCTACCGACGCCATCAAGGTGGTAATCCGCGAAGGCCTGACCGTGGTGTTCCTGTTTGCCTACCTGCTTTGGATGAACTGGCACCTGACCCTGGTGATGGTTGCCATCTTGCCGGTGATCGCGGTTATGGTCAGCATCGCCAGCAAGAAATTCCGCAAGCAGAGCAAGAAGATCCAGGTAGCCATGGGCGACGTCACCCACGTTGCCTCGGAAACCATCCAGGGTTACCGCGTGGTCCGTAGCTTCGGTGGCGAGGCCTACGAGCAGCAGCGATTCGGCCAGGCCAGCCAGAGCAACACCGACAAGCAACTGCGCATGACCAAGACCGGCTCGCTTTACACGCCGATGCTTCAGCTGGTGATCTACAGCGCCATGGCTGCGCTGATGTTCCTGGTACTGTTCCTGCGCGGTGAGTCCACTGCCGGTGACCTGGTGGCTTATATCACCGCTGCCGGCCTGCTGCCCAAGCCGATTCGTCAGTTGTCGGAAGTCAGCTCGACCATCCAGAAGGGCCTGGCAGGTGCCGAAAGCATCTTCGAGCAGCTGGACGAAGCGCCTGAAGTGGACACTGGTACGGTCGAGAAGGAGCGCGTGGAAGGGCGCCTGGAAGTGCGCAACCTGAGCTTCACCTACCCGGGTACCGAGCGTGAAGTGTTGAGCGACATCAGTTTTGTCGCCGAGCCCGGGCAGATGATCGCCCTGGTCGGCCGCTCCGGCAGTGGCAAGTCTACCCTGGCGGCCCTGATTCCACGCTTCTATCACCACGACAAGGGGCAGATCCTGCTCGATGGCGTGGAGATCGAGCACTATCGCCTGCGCAACCTGCGTCGCCATGTTTCGCAAGTCACCCAGCATGTCACCTTGTTCAACGACACCGTGGCCAACAACATCGCGTATGGCGATCTGGCCGGCGCGCCGCGCGCAGACATCGAAGCCGCCGCGGCCGATGCCTATGCCAAGGAATTCGTCGACCGGCTGCCAAAGGGCTTCGATACCGAAGTGGGTGAGAACGGTGTACTGCTTTCCGGGGGCCAGCGCCAGCGCCTGGCAATTGCCCGTGCGCTGCTTAAAAACGCGCCGTTGCTGATCCTCGACGAAGCGACTTCGGCATTGGACACCGAGTCCGAGCGGCATATCCAGGCCGCCCTGGACCACGTGATGCAAGGCCGTACCACGCTGGTGATTGCCCATCGCCTTTCGACCATCGAGAAGGCCGACCAGATCCTGGTCATGGACCAGGGCCGCCTGGTCGAGCGCGGTACTCACACCGAGTTACTTGCGGCTAATGGCCATTATGCCCGTCTGCATGCCATGGGGCTGGATGAGCCGGCCAAGGCCGATATCACCTGAACCCTCCTTGATCGGGGCCGTTATGGCCCCGATTGTCACGGGAATTTTCCAGGGATGATCTGGCCATAAAGCCATTGACTACCCTGTGCTAATATCCTGCCCCTGTTCATTATTTCCATATGGGTTGCCCATGAAGTTGTCCATGCCGCGTTTCGATCAAGCCCCGGTACTGGTGGTCGGCGATGTCATGCTCGACCGCTACTGGCATGGCGGTACTTCGCGTATTTCGCCTGAAGCGCCAGTCCCGGTGGTCAAGGTCGATCAAATCGAGGATCGCCCCGGCGGCGCGGCCAACGTTGCCTTGAACATTGCTGCGCTGGGCGCGCCGGCTTCGCTGATCGGCGTCACCGGCCAGGATGAGGCTGCCGACAGCCTGGCCAACAGCCTGCAGGCTGCCGGTGTCCGTTCGGTATTCCAGCGCATCGCGCACCAGCCGACTATCGTCAAGCTGCGGGTCATGAGCCGTCACCAGCAGCTGCTGCGTATCGATTTCGAAGAGCCGTTCGCCACCGACCCACTGTCGCTGGGCGCGGAGGTCGACAGCCTGCTCGAAGGCGTCAAGGTGCTGGTCCTGTCCGACTACGGCAAAGGTGCATTGAAGAACCACCAAAACCTGATCCAGGCGGCGCGGGCCAAGGGCATTCCGGTGCTGGCCGACCCCAAGGGCAAGGACTTTTCCATCTACCGTGGCGCCAGCCTGATTACCCCGAACCTCAGCGAGTTCGAGACCATCGTTGGCCGTTGCGTCGATGAGGCCGAACTGGTCGCCAAGGGCTTGCAGTTGCTGCAGGACCTGGACCTGGGCGCCCTGCTGGTCACCCGCGGCGAGCATGGCATGACCCTGCTGCGCGTTGGTCAGCCGGCGTTGCACCTGCCTGCACGGGCACGCGAGGTGTTCGATGTGACCGGTGCCGGCGATACTGTCATCTCCACCCTTGCCGCAGCCATTGCCGCGGGTGAGGACCTGCCCCATGCGGTGGCCCTGGCCAATCTGGCGGCGGGCATTGTGGTCGGCAAGCTGGGTACGGCTGCCATCAGCGCCCCTGAGCTGCGTCGGGCCATCCAGCGTGAGGAAGGCTCCGAACGCGGCGTGCTGGGCCTTGAGCAACTGCTGCTGGCCATTGATGACGCGCGGGCGCACAACGAGAAGATTGTCTTTACCAATGGCTGCTTCGACATCCTGCATGCCGGGCATGTCACCTACCTGGAACAGGCGCGGGCCCAGGGTGATCGCCTGATCGTTGCGGTAAACGACGATGCCTCGGTCAGCCGCCTGAAAGGGCCGGGCCGGCCGATCAACAGCGTTGACCGGCGTATGGCCGTGCTGGCCGGTTTGGGCGCGGTGGACTGGGTGATCAGTTTCCCGGAAGGCACCCCGGAAAACCTGCTGAGCCAGGTCAAGCCGGATGTGTTGGTCAAGGGTGGAGACTATGGCATCGACCAGGTGGTTGGCGCTGATATCGTCAAGGGCTATGGCGGCACCGTGAAGGTGCTGGGGCTGGTCGAGAACAGCTCGACCACGGCGATTGTCGAGAAAATTCGCAAGAACTGATCTGACCTTGGGGCCGTTGTGGCGGCCCTCGGCTGGGGCGGGTTTACCCGCCCCAGCAAGCAGGCGAAAGCTCCCGGGATGTCACTTGTTCAGCGAGGTCCGCGCCCGCTCCAGCAGCGCTCGCGCCTTGTCGCCAAACCTTTGCAAGTGCGACGCCCTTGCGGGCTTGCTTTCCACCAACCCCTGCTGCTTCACCCAATCCTTCCAGCGTACCCGTTCATCTGCCACCACCCAGCCTTCCTGCCGGGCAAAACTTTCTGCCAGGTACAGCCCACGCGTACTCGCCGGCACCAGCTCATCCTTTTTCAGCGTGTACAGCTCTGCCAGTGGCTGGCCGTCCTTCAATGGCATCAGGTACAGGTCGGGGCGTTTGCGGTTGAGCCGCGCCACCAGCTGGTCGCCCTCCAGCCGCTCGTCAACGTGGAACAAGCTGAGTTTCTTGGCATCCCGGGGCACTTGCAGGCGCATGTCATAGATCAGCTGTAGCGAAGCGGTGGGCAGGTGCACATAGGCCCGTGGGCGCTCCAGGAGCATCAGCTTGCCGCAATGCACCGGGCGTGCGGCACCGGACTCCGGAGCCAGCACGAAGTGGGGTGTTTCGCGGTAGTGCAGGGCGGCGGCGTAGGGGATGGGCAGCCAGGTGTCGTTGAAGCGCCCGCCCAGCCAACCTTCCGGGGTTTCCAGCAGGCACTCCTCGGCCACTTCCTGTACGGCCGTGTGCAGCGGCAGGTTCAGCTCCTGCGCCGGTACATAACCGGAAATCAGTTTCAGTACCACATCGCCACGGTCTTGTCGGCGCTGACGCACCAGTACCCAGTAATCGCGGTTCTGCCAATGCAGCGTGAGGCGCACTGACACGCCCAGGTTGGCCAGTTCGACCACGAAGTGTTGTGTATCGGGTAACTGGATGGCCTTGCGCCGTTGCTGGGTCTGGGCAAAGTTCAGCGGCATGCCGATGCTTTGGTAAATCAAGCCTTCGGGCGTGGCCTCGACATGCAGTGGCAGTGTCTTGAAGTTGCTCGGGTTCTTGCGGATCAGCGTTCGCGCCACGAGGCTCCTCCTTGCGTCGGGTCAGTCTCCAGTCCCTGAATCGGGAGCCTGAGGTAACTCAAGGCTGGCCCAGGATACGGGCGACGGTGGCCACGTTGTGGGCCAGGTGCAACGGGTTGATGGTGCCGACAATAGCACTGCTGACACCCGGGTGGGCGAACAGCAGCTCGAAGCTGGCCTGCACCGGGTCGACGCCCGGGGCCAGGCAGATATGCCCGCTCGCCAAGGCCTTCTTTACCAGGATGGCCTTGCCGTGTTCGGCAGCGTAGTCCAGCACCGGGCGTTCTGCCTGTTCGTTGAGGTTGTAGGTGACCATGGCGCAGTCGCCTTGCTCCAGTGCCTTCAGGCCGCCGGCGACGGTCTTGCCGGACAGCCCGAAACCGAGGATCTTGCCCTCCTGCTTGAGTTCGGCCAGGGTCTGGTAGACCTCCTGCTGTTCGAGGATGGCCAGGTCGTTGCCGTCGGAATGTACCAGCACCAGTTCGATGCGGTCGGTTTCGAGCCGGCGCAGGCTGCGCTCCACCGAGCGGCGGGTGTGGGCAGCGCTGAAGTCGAAATGCGACAGGCCTTCCTCGAACTCTTCACCGACCTTGCTGACGATTACCCATTCATCGCGTTGGCCGCGCAGCAGCGGGCCCAGGCGTTCTTCGCTACGGCCGTAGGCCGGGGCGGTGTCGATCAGGTTGATGCCAAGCTCGCGGGCCTGGGCCAGTAACAGGCGGGCTTCCTCATCGCCAGGGATCGTGAAGCCAGTGGGGTACTTCACGCCCTGATCGCGGCCCAGCTTGACCGTGCCGAGGCCCAGTGGAGAGACCGTGAGGCCGGTGCTGCCCAGCGGGCGATGGAATGCGTGCAGGGTTGGCAGGCTCATGGCAGCAACTGCTCCCAGGCCGGTACGCTCAGTGGAGGGCGTGGGAGGTCGGCCAGGTCGGCCTGTGCTTGTGGACGAATGCCGTCGCGCTCCAGGTGGCTGATTACCCGGTCGCTGAAATCCGGTGCCAGTGCCAGTTTGGTCGGCCAGCCCACCAGCAGGCGCTGCTGGTCAGCAAGGAAGGCGTTGTCCGGGCGTGCCAGGCCGGATTGTGCAGGCTCAGCGCGGTCGACGCGCAGTGTGGCCCAGCGCACCAGGCTCTGATCGACCCAGGGCAGCAGGTTGGCGATTTCCTTCTGCGCTGCAGCAATCTGCGCTGCAGGCTCGCGCGCCACGCCATCGGCTTCGGCCAGGTCCCCACCGAGGTACCAGACCCACTGGCCATCGGCTGCCGGATGGGTGGTCACCGTTACCCGCGGCTTGGGCCCGCCGCCGAGGCAGTGGGCGTACAAAGGTTTCAGGTTCGGGCCCTTGGCCATGACCATGTGCAGCGGGCGGGTTTGCATGGCCGGCTGATCCAGGCCCAGCGCCTGCAGCAAGCCTTCGGTGCCGGCTCCGGCACTCAATACGATGCGCTGGGCACGGATTTCCCGGTCGTCCACGCGCAGGCCGACCAACGCATTACCTTCACGCAAGGGTTCGATGCGTTCACCTGCCAGCAAGGACTCGCCGGCCAGCTCGGCCAAGTTGGCCAGCAAGCTCGGGACATCGATCACCAGTTCCGCAAGGCGATACACCTTGCCCTTGAACGCGCGGTCCTGCAGTGCCGGTGGCAGCTGGTCACCCTTGACCTGGTCGACCCGGCCGCGCACGGCCTTGCTGGCGAAGAAGCTTGTGAGGTTGCCGGCCAAGGTGCCCGGCGACCACAGGTAGTGGGCATCGGAGAGCAGGCGGGTACGCCCGAGGTCGAGTTCGCCGTTGCCGGCCAAGGCCTCGCGCCAGCGGCGCGGCATGTCGGCGATGGCTTCCGAGGCACCGGTCAGGGCGCCATGCAGGGCGTATTTGGTGCCGCCGTGGATGATGCCCTGCGACTTGATGGTCTGCTCGCCGCCAAGGCTGGCGCGCTCCACCAGCACTGTCGAGTAGCCCAGGCGGCGCAGGCGGGCATTGAGCCAGAGGCCTGCGACCCCGGCGCCGACGATCAGCACGTCAGTGGAAATGGCAGATGGCATGGCGGTACCTCGAAGACTGGGACAGCTGGCAAGTATACAGGCTATACCTGAGATGGCCCTATCGTCGGCGAGCCCCGCACACGGGCTTTCAATGCCCAGCGGTCTTCGAGAACAGCTGAATTACCACCACGCCACCCACGATCATGGCCATGCCAAGCATTGCCGGCATATCCAGCTTCTGCCCATAGATCACCAGCGCCGCCACACTGATCAGCACAATCCCCAGGCCCGACCAGATGGCGTAGGCAATCCCCACCGGAATGCTGCGGACCACCAGCGTCAGCATCCAGAACGCAATGCCATAGCCAACCACCATCAGCAGCAGTGGCAACGGCGTGCTCAGGCCTTTCACCGCTTTCATCGAGGCGGTGGCGATGACTTCGGCGCAGATGGCAATGGCGAGGTAGGTGTAGGCATTCATGGCGGGATCCTCCGTTACTGAGCGGGCATTCTAGACGTTGCCTGGATGGGGTAAAGTCATTACCTATCAATGTGGGAGATAGGTTGATGGCCGAGCAGTGGAACCTTGAACAATTGCGTACCTTTTTGCGCGTTGCAGAACTGCGCTCGTTCTCCGCGGTGGCACGTGAGCAGCACAAAGCCCAGTCGGCGATCAGCAGTGCCATCGCGCTGCTCGAAACCGACCTAGGGGTCACCTTGTTCGAGCGCAGCAGCGGCCGGCAACCGAAATTGACTGAAAACGGCAGCGCCTTGCTGGAAGACGCCCGCGAATTGTTACGCCAGTGCGAACGCCTGGATGGCCGCGCCCTGGCCCTGATGCGCGGGCAGGAGGCCTTGCTGCGGGTCGCGCAGGACGAAGCCATGCCGTATCAGCCGGTGATCGACAGCCTCGACGAACTGGCTAGTCGCTACCCGTTCCTGGAGGTGCAACTGGCCAGCGGAGCCCAGGGCGATGTGGCGCGCAAGCTGGTGGAGCGGCGCGCCGATCTGGGCCTGTTCTTCCTCCACGAAAGCATCCCGGCTTCCTTGGAACGCCGTGCCTTGGGCAGCGTGGAGATGGTCACGGTGTGCGCGGTCGGCCACCCGCTGGCGGGCGAAGGCCGGGTCACTCGCCAACAATTGGCCCGCCACCGGCAGTTGCTGATCACGCCACAACAAAGCGGTTACCCCGGCGGCGAGGCGATCAGCCCGCAGGTATGGCGTGCCGACAGCTTCTACGCCATGGCCGAACTGCTGATGCGCGGCCTGGGCTGGGCCTGGTTACCCCGGCATGTGGTGCAGTACCCGACCTACCAGGCGCACATGGTCGAACTGGACAGCGACTGGCGGCCGCCGGCCTTGGTGGCAGAGTTGGCCTGGCGCCGCGATGAACCTCTGGGCCCGGCCGCGCAGTGGCTGGCCGAGCGCTTTGCAGTGCACCTTCGCGCGATCGGGTAGACTTAGCCGCCATGAACAGAACTCTCTATACCTTGCTGTTTCACCTGGGCCTGCCGCTGGTTGCGCTGCGCCTGTACCTGCGCGCGCGCAAGGCGCCGGCCTATGGCCAGCGCATCGGCGAGCGCTTTGCTTTCAAGCTGCCGGCCATGCGCCAGGGTGGTATCTGGGTACATGCGGTATCGGTGGGCGAGAGCATTGCTGCCGCACCCATGGTGCGTGCCTTGCTCAAGGCTTACCCGGAGCTGCCGATCACACTGACCTGCATGACCCCTACCGGCTCTGAACGCATTCGCGCCCTGTTCGCCAACGAACCACGCGTGCAGCATTGCTACCTGCCCTACGACCTGCCTTGGGCGGCGGGGCGTTTTCTCGATCATGTGCAGCCTAAGCTGGGCATCATCATGGAAACCGAGCTTTGGCCCAACCACATTCACCAGTGTGCCAGGCGCGGCATTCCGGTGGCGCTGGCCAATGCGCGCTTGTCTGAGCGCTCGGCCCGTGGCTATGGGCGCTTTGCCAGGCTGACCCGGCCGATGCTGGCCGAGATGAGCCTGATTGCCGTGCAGACCGAAACCGAGGCCCAGCGCTTCCGTGACCTGGGTGCACGCCCTGAGCGCGTGCAAGTCACCGGTTCGATCAAGTTCGACCTGACGATCGACGAACAGCTGCTGCCGCGCGCCAGGACATTGCGTGAACAGTGGGGGGGCGGCCAGCGCCCTGTGTGGATCGCCGCCAGCACCCATGAAGGGGAAGATGCCTTGATCCTGCAGGCGCATCGGCAGTTGTTGCAGGTGCATGGCGATGCCTTGCTGATCCTGGTGCCGCGCCACCCCGAGCGCTTCAATGCAGTGCATGCGCTGTGCAGCGAGCAGTTCACCACCGTGCGCCGCTCTGCCGGCACGCTGGTCGATGCGCAAACGCGGGTATTGCTGGGCGACACCATGGGCGAACTGCTGTTCCTGTATGCCCTGGCCGACATTGCCTTCGTCGGTGGCAGCCTGGTGCCGACCGGTGGGCACAATCCGTTGGAGCCTGCGGCGCTGGCCTTGCCGGTGCTCATGGGGCCGCATGTGTTCAACTTCCTCGAAATCAGCGCGATGCTGCGCGAGGCGGGGGCGTTGCAGCAGGTGGATGATGCTGACGGGCTGGCCGGTGCGGTGCGCCGTCTGGTGGAACTGCCGCAGGACGCCCAGCGCATGGGCGAGGCGGGCAGGGCGGTGATGCGGGCCAATCAGGGGGCGCTGCAGCGATTGCTCGAGGGGCTAGGGGCCTTGATCCGCTGATAACCGACATATCCACTCAAAGACCCGGTCTAGAGTGGATATGTCTGATTCTGGTTATTTATTCCTACGGCGTAAGTTATAACTTCCTACACTGGATTTCTCGCCGTTAGGAAACTTCCTACGAATAGACTTTAAAAGTCAGAAGTGTCACACGCTTGCGTCGGAAGCTTGTAGGACGTTTGTCCTATTGCTTCGGGCTAGTATCGCCTCATGTCCGGCTTTCATAAGAGGTGGCGTGATGGCTGATTTATCTGATGGCAATGCCAACACTATTGAAAGTGGGCTGGTGTGTCTTATCACGCTGGCGCGTTACCATGGTGTTGCCGTCTCTGCCGAGCAGTTGCAGCACGATCATGCAGCAGCGGGTGAGCGGTTCTCTACCGGCACACTACTTCGGGCATTTCAGCAACTTGGCCTCAAGGCCAAACACCGCAGCGTCGATCCGGCCCGGCTGCAGCAGACGCCCTTGCCCGCTATTGCAGTGGATACGCGTGGTGAATACTTCATCATCGCGCGCGTGGAGGGCGAGCAGGTTCTGGTGCAGGACCCGCATTCCCGCGCGCCGCAAGCGCTGACCCTCGCGGAACTGGTGGTGCGCTGGTCGGGAGAACTCATTCTGGTTCGCTCCGATGCCCAGTTGCCCCTCGGGCTGTCGCGCTTCGACTTTACCTGGTTCATTCCTGCCCTGGTGAAGTACAGGCGGCTATTTGGCGAAGTGCTCGTGGTTTCCCTGGTCATTCAGATACTGGCTTTGCTGACGCCTTTGTTCTTTCAGGTGGTAATGGACAAAGTCCTGGTGCATCGCGGTTTGACCACGCTGGATGTTATCGCCTTGGGTTTATTGGTCGTCGTTCTATTTGAAACATTGCTGAGTGGGTTGCGTACCTATGTGGCAGCTCATACAGCGTCAAGAATCGATGTCGAACTGGGTGCAAAACTGTTCAGGCATTTGATCGATCTTCCCACCGCCTATTTTCACGCCAGGCGAGTCGGTGACTCGGTTGCCCGAGTGCGAGAACTGGAGAACATCAGAAGTTTCCTGACCAACAACAGCATCACGCTAGTGCTGGATGTGCTGTTCTCGGTGGTCTTCATCGCTGTCATGTTCCTCTATAGCGGATGGTTGACGCTGGTCGTCGTTGGCTCGCTGCCTTTCTACTTTCTCGTATCCCTGGTCGTTACTCCGCTACTGCGGGCGTTGATTGATCAAAGCTTCCAACGCGGCGCCGAGAACCAGGCCTTTTTGGTCGAGGCGGTCAACGGCATCGACACACTGAAGTCGATGGCCGTGGAACCTCAGGTTACCCGGCGCTGGAATGATCAGCTGGCCGCTTATGTATCTGCCAGTTTCAAGACCCAGAACCTTTCCAGTCTCGCCAATGAAAGCGTCGGCCTGATCGGCAAGCTGGTCACGGTAGCCACCTTGTGGCTGGGGGCCCGGCTGGTCATCGAAGGCGCACTCACGGTGGGCGAGCTGATCGCCTTCAACATGCTCGCAGGGCGCGTGTCGCAGCCCATCATCCGCCTGGCCCAACTCTGGACCAGCTTCCAGCAGACAGGGGTATCGATTCAACGCCTGGGCGACATTCTCAACACCCGTACCGAGGTCAACCAAGGCAAGGGCACGGTGCTGCCCACACTTGTCGGGCAGATCGAGCTCGATCGTGTGTGTTTTCGCTATCGGCCGGACGGGGGCGAAGTGGTGCGCGATGTCAGCCTGAAGATCGCCGCCGGAGAAGTGATAGGCGTTGTAGGTCGCTCGGGGTCAGGCAAGAGCACGCTGACACGCTTGATTCAGCGGCTGTACTCACCTGAGCGGGGGCGGGTATTGCTCGACGGTGCTGACCTGGCGGTAGCCGATGTGGCGTCACTGCGTCGGCAGATCGGCGTGGTGTTGCAGGACAACGTGCTTTTTCGGCGCACCGTGCGCGAGAACATTGCCCTCGGCAACCCAGCAGCACCGCTTGAAGAAGTGATCGCCGCAGCGACGCTGGCGGGTGCTCACGAGTTCATCCTCGAATTACCGGATGGCTACGAAACCCTGATTGGTGAGCACGGTGCCAGCCTGTCGGGTGGGCAGCGACAGCGCATAGCCATCGCCCGAGCGCTGTTCGGCAACCCACGCATCCTCATTTTCGACGAAGCCACCAGTGCGCTGGACTATGAGTCCGAACGGATCATCCAGCAGAACATGGCGCGGATTTGCGCGCAGCGCACGGTCATCATCATTGCCCATCGGCTTTCGGCAGTACGCCATGCCGACCGCATCGTGGTCATGGAGCGTGGGCAGATCATCGAGCAAGGGACTCATGATGAGCTGCTGGTTTATCCACAGGGCACCTATGCCTACCTGCATCAACTGCAGCTCGGGGCCGCCGTATGAGTGTGGCGTTCAAAGACCTTGCCGAGCGCTACCGGGATGCGTGGATAACGGCATGGCGAAAGCGCCGGAGCATGGACGGCCCCGTACGTGAGCCCGACGAACTGGCCTTTTTACCTGCGGCACTGTCCTTGCAGGAAACGCCAGTGCATCCCTTGCCGCGCTACCTGCAGTGGAGCCTGCTGATGTTCATCGGGCTGGCGCTTGCCTGGGCTTGCATCGGTGAGATCGATGTCATCGCCAGTGCCGAAGGCAAGATCGTGCCCAGTGGCAGGAGCAAGTTGATACAGGCCAGCGAAGTCGCGGTGGTGCAGTCGATCCACGTCGTCGATGGCCAGCCGGTGCGCAAAGGCGATGTGCTGGTCGAGCTGGAAGGGCAGTTGACCGAGGCTGACATCAAGCGTTTGGGCAGCGAACTGCTGGCTGCACAGATCGACCAGGCCCGCGCCAGCACACTGCTGAGTGCGCTGGACGGCGATGTGGCACCTGCCTCCCTGGCACCCTTGATACCGCAGGCCACGGCCGCGCAGCAGGCAGTCGCGCAGCGCTGGCTGGAGGGGCAATACCTGGAGTTGCAGGCCACGCTGGAACAGGCCGATGCCGAAATCGGTCAACGCGCTGCCGAAATCCGTTCCGCCCAGGGCCGGGCTGACGCGCTCCGGCAACTGTTGGTGATCACCCGCCAACTGACGGCGGATTACAAGCTGTTGTTCAGCGAATCGGCCGTGGCCAAGCACACCTACCTGGAAAAGGAGCAGGCCCGCCTGGAGCAGGAACGCGAACTGGCACTCCAGCGCTCGCGCATCGACGAACTGAACGCTGCACGGCTTGCTGCTCAGCACCGCCGTAGCGGTGCCATTGCCCAACTGCGCAGAGCCATGCTCGACCTTCACGGTGAGGCGCAACGGCGCATTGCAACCCTTGAGCAGGAGTTGAACAAGGCCGAGCAGCGGCATCGCCTCAAGGTACTGACATCCCCCGTTGACGGCACCGTCCAGCAGTTGGCGATCCATACACAGGGCGGGGTGGTTACACCCGCGCAGACACTGATGGTCATTGTGCCGACGGGCGAGCCGGTGGAAGTGGAAGTGAAAGTCGAGAACAAAGATATCGGCTTTGTATATCCGGGGCAGCCAGTGGAAGTGAAAGTTGAGACGTTCACGTTTACCCAGTACGGGGTTGTCCCGGGGGTGGTGGAGAGTATTTCTGACGATGCCATTGAAGATGAGAAGCGAGGGTTGGTTTATAGCGCTCGAGTCCGCCTGGGTAAGGAAATAATGCGTGTAGGAAAACAGGATGTTCCGTTGACGGCGGGTATGTCAGTGCGTGCGGAGGTTATTACGGATAAGCGCAAGGTTATAAGTTATTTTCTAAGGCCTTTGCGGCGACATGTGCAGGAAAGTTTAACGGAGCGCTAAGTGATTACTGGTGAGGGTGATAACAGATGGACGCGAATCGGCTACGAGAAAAAAGCGGCTGGAGAATGCTGTACGAAATTATATGGAATGCACTGAGGGTTAGCGCAGCGGTCGCGTTGTGTCTTCCCGCGAGCTGTGTTGCTTTAGCAGTGGCGACTGTTGCTTTAAGCGAGAAATCGAAGCCGGTCGCACCCCCTGCGCCAAAAGTATGTGGTGTGGTGTCCGGTGTTATGTATGAGTTTTCAAGCGAATATGTTCCTTTCTGGCCGGAATATGAGGATGAAGGAAATTATAAGAGAGGGTCTGGCGGCGTTGATAGAGGGTGTGAATCAAATTTATATTCTTTAAGTCTGGCCATGAACTGGCCTGAGTTAACGCCGGGAAACTATTTCTCAGAGACGTTTAGTGGAATCGTAGTGACGCTTGAACCATGGCCCGCTGGTGAGAGGGGACTGCGCGAAACCTTTGATTTTTTCATTTCCGAGGCAACTTATAAGCAGCGAGAGGCCAACGTGTTTGATAGACAATTAGGTTTGAATCGAGTGGAAGGTGTTGATAGCGTTTTCCCCAATTCACCACGAATGATTTTCTGGTCTGAAAGAAATGGGCATATGGAGCAGATTGGAAGGTGTAGTTGGAGTAAGTATAGGTCTAAATACCATCGGTGTCATTTTAGATATTTGCTGGAGGACAGTAAAGCTATTGTAAAGATTGATTTTGGATGGGACGAATTAAGCGAGTGGGGTGAGATAGCATCGCGTGTAAAAATCTTCTTAGCTTCTAATGGTATACAAGGATAATTTTTATGATGAAATTAAGCCATTCTGATATCGAGCTTGCAAGCGAGTTGTTAACAAAAGAAGGTCCGTCGGCGATGTATGATAAATTAGCCGAAAAAGGTGATAAATATGCGGTGCTCGCAAATGGTGTGGCTCGGGGGAACAGCATTGCAGGTGTGGCGGCGATAAACTACATGAAAGGCGTCGCCGCAGAAGCAGGTATGCCAATGCGCGATGAAGATGTTGAAGCCATCCGTTTTAATATGGCTAAGGAATATCTGAATGCGTTAAAGGCGCATGCGGTGGATGGTTTTGTTTTAGGGCCAATACCTCAAACTGCTATAGCGAATTTCCATAAGCAAGTATTTGAAGGTTCCGGATATCCTGAAAGCGCTTGGACCCTTTATCCCATATTTTTAGGATTGCCAGAAGAAAGTAAACAGATATATTGGGGACTGGTTTTGTCCTCTGCGGGGGATCCCGCGAAGGAGCTAGAGCTGGCAGGGCGTACCCATGCTTTTATGAGCCAAAAAAGTGTGTTGGGTTCAAAAGAGGTAATTGGAGCTGCTAGAAAGTGGTTTCATCATATCGAAGCACCCACGGGATGGTTCGATCTTGCGTCAACTACTTTCGACAAACTGGTTGATTTTTTCATACATCAAGATACTGGTTTAGGTGGAGGTGCATCAGACGCCTCAATCAAAATCGAAATCACCCCCACAACCGAATCCCGCCGCGACCTCCAAGGCCAGGACGATATCCGCAATGACGTCTCCAACGGCTACGTCGATCGTCGCCTGACCCACAGTATCGCATTCACCGACAGCACCCTCGACAACACCGACTTCACCTCCGCTCAGTTGGGCAGTTTGGCCACCGGTGGTGTTCGCCCCGGCGAGCTCCAGATCGACCCCAACGTGCGACCTAATCAGCATCTGGCTCAGTTCTATCGTGATGGCAATGAACAACCGGATTTCAGCCTGCGCAATGCCGTGGTACTCAACGGGTTGGCAGCAATGACTACGGTGAACACGTTTGTCGACCCGCTCTTGCTCGACCTCAGCGGCAAGGGCGTTGGCCTGACGGGTATCGAGGAAGGCGTACTGTTCGATATCGATAACAGTGGTTCACTGCGCCGCACCGGCTGGGCAGACCGGGTGACCGGCATGCTGGTGCATGACAACGGTACCGGCCAGGTGAGCAACGTCAGCCAGCTGTTCTCCGAATACTACGGCGGCAAGGCAGGCAGCGACGGCAGCTCTGGTGAAACACCGTTCAAGGATGGCTTCGCCGCCCTGGCAAGTGTTGACGCCAACGCCGATGGCGTCATCAACGTTGAAGACGCCGTGTGGGCGCAATTGAAAGTGTGGGTCGATGGCAACCACGACGGGCGTGCCGATGCCGGTGAGCTAAGGGCATTGCAGGAGCATGGCATTAGCCAGATCAAGCTCGGCCAGGTCGAGCCGGTAGGAGAGGTGCGTCAGGGTAACGAGGTCATTTCCCGAGGCGCTTTCACTGTTAATGGTGAGGACCGGGAAGTACTGGCGGTGAGGTTTCTCGCCGATACCGTCGGTAATCGGATCGAGGCCCAGGAGGGTGGCACTCTACTGACTTCGTCAAGCGGGCCCACTTCCCGAAGGGCCTACATCAGCCAGAGTGCTCAAGGCAGCACGCTGGACGCCGCAGCGCTCGGCGTACAGACGCTGTACGGCAGCGCGGGCGATGATGTCTTGACCGCGGCCCCAGAGGGCAGTTGGCTGGTTGGTGGCGGTGGCAGCAACACCTATCACGGCGGGGCGGGCGACGATGTATTCGTGATCAGTGCCAGCGACGATTGGGCGAACATGCAGGGCAATGGTGGGCGCGACACGGCACTGATCGTGGGGGAGCATGGCGTTGGGCTGAACATGGCCAAGGCCGGGCTGACCATTGCGCAAGGCGGGCGGGGTAAGGACATCATCGCCAGCGGCGGTCAACGCGGAGTTTTCATCAAGGGCGGCTCGGGCGACAGCTTGCTGATTGGCGGTGGCGGCAACGATGTGCTGGTTGGCGGTACGGGCCGTAACGACATCATCGGTGGTACCGGCAAGTCGGTGATCTATGCGGGCCCCAAGGGGGATCGCATTCAGGCCTCGGCGGGCGGAAGTATCATTTACGCCGGTGGTGGCGCTGATCGGATTACAGGCGGTGCTGCCGATGACGTGATCGAGGCCGGACGCGGCGATGCCACGATCGACGGAGGCGCGGGCACCAACCTGGTCAGTTTGCATGGTGCTCACGACGAGTACCTGATCACACGTACCGAATCGGGCCACCTGATCACCGACACCGTGGCGGGACGAGATGGCCGTCTGAGCTTGAGCAACATCCAGAAACTCAGCTTCGCCGACATTGCTGCCGTCGATCTTCTCGGCGGGGGCGCCATGCCAATCGGCGACAGGCTCTCGCCTGAGCAACTGGCTACATTCGCCACCACTGACACGGCGCTGATAGTCCCCGCAACGGCGCTGCTGGGCAATGACCAGCCACTTGGCAGCAGCGGGCCATTGCGCATCGCCTCAGTCAGCGCTGGCAAGGGTGCAACAGTGCGGCTGAATGAGCAGGGTGATGTGGAGGTCACGCCGTTGCCAGGCCATGACGGTGATGTCAGTTTCCGCTACGACTTGGTCGATGCTGCCGGCAACGCGTCCATGAGTGTGACCGAGGTGGGCAGTGCTGCATCAGCACCCTTGCGGGCAACGGTAACGTTGCGCCATGAACAATCCCCCGCTGACCCGCTGTCGGGGCGGCAGTGGTATCTGGACGAGATCAATGTCGCGCCGGTATGGCGTGACTTCACGGGCAAGGGGGTGAGGATAGGGCAGTTCGAGCCGGGAGGGGAGTTTGCCGTGGCGCCGGAAATCTTCGACATCGGGCACCCCGATCTCAAGCCGAATATCGATCCCATCTGGCTGAAAACCCAACGCACCAATGGCACGCTGCCCGCTTTGGCGTCCAATCATGCCACTCAAGTGGCTGGGGTCATGGTTGGCGCGCGCAATGATCAAGGAGGGATCGGCATCGCATATGAGGCGAAGATCGGCGGGCACTACCTGGCCAACAAAGGCGATGACCTGACCAATCTGGGGCAAATGGTCAACTACGACATAGCCAACAACAGTTGGGGTTTCAAAACGGACTTCGGACTTACAAATGTTCCAGAAGGAAAAGTCGATACTGCTCTGGCGCTGGCATTCAGCACTACGCTTGCCGCCACCAACGGCCGTGGTGGGCTAGGCACCATCGTCGTCGCCTCTGGTGGCAACCAGCGCCATAAAGGCGGTAATGCACAGGGCTCGCTGACCAACAACAACCGCCACGCCATTGAAGTGGCGGCCATCAACGCAAAGGCAGACCTCTCGGTACTGCAAGCTGCCACGGCACCCTTTTCCAATCCAGGCTCCAGCTTGCTGGTCGCTGCACCGGGGAGCCATGTTCTATCCAGTGGCGTCAGCCTTGAAGCGGAGCGCGGTGCGTCGGTCGGCAGCGCCTACAGCACGACTCAGGGCACCAGCTTCGCCGCGCCGATCGTCTCAGGCGTGGTGGCGTTGATGTTGCAGGCCAACCCGGGGTTGGGTTATCGGGATGTTCAGCAGATCCTCGCACTGTCTGCGCGCAAAGTGGATGACGCATCAACCCAATGGGCTTACAACGCAGGGCGCAATTGGAATGGCGGTGGCATGCACGCCAGCCACGACTACGGCTTTGGCATGATCGACGCCCGCGCCGCGGTGCGCCTTGCCGAGTCCTGGGGGAGCCGGGCGACCAAGGCCAATGAACGGCTGCTGACAGCCAGCAGTGCACCAGTGGCTCAACAGGTTGCGGCGGGGCAGGTTGCGACTTTGTCTTTGACCCTGCCGGCTGATTTGCTGGTGGAGCATGTGGAGGTCGATGTCCACTCGATGGTCGGCCGCCTTGGCGACATGACGCTCACGCTGGTGTCGCCTGGCGGCACGCGCAGCGTACTGCTCGATCGCACAGGCAAGGCGCCGGGCTCTGGTGATGACGATCTGGGCGATTCGCGTTCAGGGGCGTTCAAATATGGGTTCATGTCGACCCATCATCGCGCAGAGCGCTCGGCTGGGGAGTGGAAGCTTGAGGTGCGTAATGCTGTTGCTGGCTTACCGTTAACGCTTGATCGCTGGACGCTGCGCCTCGTCGGCAGCCCCGGCACCACCGATGATGTCTATTTCTTCACCGACGACTACGCGAACCTGGTGGCAGAAAACCCAGGGCGCGCGAAGCTAGACGATGCCATCAGCGGCACCGCTGGCGGGCGCAATACGTTGAACGCGGCTGCAGTAAGTCGCAGTATCTCGGTGGATCTGGCCAGCGGCAGCGCCAGTATTGCCGGTGCGGCGCTCACCATAGCCCCTGGTTCGGTGCAAAACCTTATCAGTGGTGATGGCGACGATACCTTGATCGCCGGGCCCGCCGGGGCATTACTGGATGGTGGCCGTGGGTACAATCTCCTCAAGGGGGGTGAGGGTACCGACCGCTTTGTCATCCACAGGCGTGCAGGCGGTAACGATGTACTCAAGCAGTTCGAGACTTCGCGTGAGGTGATCGACCTGGTCGGCTTTGGTGGTTCAGGGTTTGCTGACTTGCAGATGCAACAGGACGGTAATTCGACTGTGCTCGACCTTGGCAGTGGGCAGAAGCTGACGATTGCGGACACTACGATTGCCGAACTGCGGTCAGCGAACTTCCGTTTCCTTGACGCTTTCACCGCTGCGCCAGGTTATTTCGAGGGCAGCCCTGAAGGGCAGACGACCCCGCCTGTCACCGCGAATGTTCTGCTTACCGGTGGTGCAGGTGGCGTGTCGCTTGCCAGTGACGCATCCGGGCAGTTGGTGGCTTCTTTGGCAGGCACGGTATATTCCCCGCCGACGGTTGCGCCCAGCGTGTTTCTGGTGACAAAACAAGAAGGTGTGAGCGACTACAAGAACACCCTTCGGGGGTTCCGACACGGTATCGACAAGATTGACCTGACCCAGGTAGGCATCAGTCGCTTCGAGGATCTGCACGTCAGCAAAGTCCAGCGCTTCAAACTCAATGACTTTGCGCAGATTCACGGTGTAGCCGTTGATACCCAGGCAGTGCCGGGGCAGGAAGGTATTGTGAAGATGCTGTACCTGGATGCGCTCGAAGTTGCGCAGGTGACAGCGGAGGACTTTATCTTTGCGCAGCCGGCAATGGTCACATCTGAAGCGGTTGCCGTGCCAGAGATTTCCGCCCTTTCAGCAGGGTCATCGCTGGTTGCTGTCGAGCACTCGCTACCGAGCCTGGGGAATCTTGTTGACGCAATGGCTGCGTTCGCCCCTGAACCTGCGGGGCCTGTGCTTATCGGTGATATGTCGGCTCAACGCATCGACTCGACGATTGCCGTAGCCGCCTAGGCGTTGTCGTACATGTCTGGAGTGATATTGGCGGCCTATCGCCAGCAAGCCAGCTCTCACAGGTGCATCATGCCTTCAGGCCTGGCACGGTACGTGTGGGAGTGGGCTTGCCCGCGAATGGTCCAGCCCCTACCTCAAGGCCTGCGCTCGAAGTTCTTGGCCGCTGCTGCCGCCAGGTCCGGTGGCAGGAAGTCCTTGTCCGGGTTGTAGTCAGGTTTCAGGTAGCGCTTCAGGTCCTGCAGGTCTTGCGGGCTCAGGGTGCCGGCTGCCTGCTTCAGGCTCAGGTTGTCGAGGATGTAGTCGTAACGGCTATTGTTGTAGTCGCGCACCGAGGTGTACAGCTGGCGCTGGGCATCAAGCACGTCGACGATGTTGCGGGTACCGACCTGGTAGCCGATTTCAGTGGCTTCCAGCGCGCTCTGGTTGGAAATGATCGACTGCTTGCGCGCCTGTACCTGTTCCACATCGGTGTTCACTGCGCGGTGCAGGTTGCGGGTGTTTTCCACGACCTGGCGGCGCAGGCTTTCACGCTGTTGCTCGCTCTGGCTCAGGCGCTGGTAAGCCTCGCGTACCTGCGAGCTGGTCAGGCCGCCACTGTAGATCGGTATGTTCAGTTGCAGGCCAACGCTGGTCTGCTCGACGTCGCCGCTGTAGCGCACCCCCAGTTGCGATGGGTTGGTGAAGCCAAGGCTGTCGTTGTCGCCCTTCTGGTACTTGGCCACGGCGTCCAGTGTCGGTGCATGCCCAGCCTTGCGCTGACGCAGGGTCTCTTCTGCGGCAGAAACCGCGTAGTTGGTGGCCAGCAGGTTGAGGTTCTGGCGCCCGGCGGTTTCGACCCAGGCTTTGGCATCGTTGGGCGTTGGCACTTGTACCGGCAGGCTATGCACCACGCCCTGGATAGAGGTGTACTCACGGTTGGTCAGGGTTACCAGGGCCTCGAAGGCATCCTGCACCTGGCGTTCGGCGATGATCCGGTTGGCCCGTGCAGTGTCATAACTGGCTTGCGATTGCAGCACGTCGGTCTTGTCCGAAAGGCCCACGTCGAAACGCTCGTTGGACTGATCCAGCTGGCGCTTGAAGGCGGCTTCTTCTGCCTTGGTGGCGGCCAGGTTGTCCTGGGCGCGGAGGACGGCGAAGTAGTTTTGCGCGGTTTGCAGGATCAGGTTTTGCTCGGTCGCCGACAGCTCCAGTGCTGCCTGTTCGTTGACTGCTTCGGCGGCTTGCAATTGGAACCAGCGATCAGCGCGGAAGATCGGCTGAGCCAGGGTCGCGCTCCAGGCGTTGCCGCTGCGATTGGACGTCATGGACGGCTCGTCCAGCTTGGTGCGGGTGTTCATCATCTCGGCACCGGCCGACAGGTTTGGCAGCAACCCGGCGCGGGCCTGCGGCACCACTTCGCGGCGTGCCCCGTAATCGGCGCGTGCTGCAGCCAGGTCGGCGTTGTTGTCCACTGCTTCCTGGTAGACGCTGACCAGATCGGTTTTGACTGTCGAAGGCACGTCCGCTGCCCAGACCACTCCGTTGGACGCACAAGACACGGCTATCGCCAGTGAGAGTTTGCGCAGCATAGAGGCAATCCTTGTACGAAATTTAATTACTGAACTGTTGAGTATCGAGCGATGGGCCAGTGTAGTGCCATGCGCACCCGGCAACAATCGCTCGGTGTGCCTTTCATCATCCGCGCATTTACCTGCTTGGCTTTGCTGACCACTCCAGTCTAGACTGCGCATGTTCTTGTCGGGGTGCCTTGAAGCAAAGGCTGAGATCGCAGAGGTGCGGATCCCGTTGAACCTGATCAGGTTAGCGCCTGCGTAGGGAACAAGATTGCTCGCCTTCCCGGGGAGCCTCTTGTGCCAGGTCCGGGATTGTCACAGCTGCATACAGCTTCAGGCACCCCCCATGTCCGGCACTGCACCCAAAGAGGGTGCGTCCGCGCGTTTCAGGTTCACCCCGACATTCCACTGCTAGGAAGCCGTCAGGAGAGCCTGTGATGACCAAACAAGAAAAAGCGATCAACCTCAGCGAATCGGCACAAGTCGATCAGCAGTCCGTGCAACCCTTCCCGCGTTCGCGCAAGGTGTATGTCGAAGGCTCGCGCCCGGATATCCGCGTCCCCATGCGTGAAATCAGCCTGGATGACACCCCGACCGATTTCGGCGGCGAGTCCAACGCCCCGGTGCTGGTGTATGACACGTCTGGCCCGTACACCGACCCCGACGTGATCATCGACGTGCGCAAAGGCCTGGCCGATGTGCGTTCGGCGTGGATCGAAGCCCGCGGTGACACCGAGCGCCTGGAAGGCCTGAGCTCCGACTTCGGCCAGCAGCGCCTGAACGATGCAGAGCTGGCCAAGCTGCGTTTCGCCCATGTGCGCAACCCGCGTCGTGCCAAGGCCGGCGCCAACGTCTCGCAGATGCACTATGCCCGTCAGGGCATCATCACCGCCGAAATGGAATACGTGGCCATCCGCGAAAACATGAAGCTGCAGGAGGCCCGCGCCGCCGGCCTGCTGAATGAGCAACATGCCGGCCACAGCTTCGGTGCCAACATCCCGAAAGAAATCACCCCTGAATTCGTTCGCCAGGAAATCGCCCGTGGCCGCGCGATCATTCCGGCCAACATCAACCACCCGGAAGTAGAGCCGATGATCATCGGTCGCAACTTCCTGGTGAAGATCAACGGTAACATCGGCAACAGCGCCCTGGGTTCCTCGATCGAGGAAGAGGTGGCCAAGCTGACCTGGGGCATCCGCTGGGGATCGGACACGGTCATGGACCTGTCCACCGGCAAGCACATCCACGAAACCCGCGAGTGGATCATTCGCAACTCGCCGGTGCCGATCGGTACCGTGCCGATCTACCAGGCCCTGGAAAAGGTCAACGGCGTGGCAGAGGACCTGACCTGGGAACTGTTCCGCGACACCCTGATCGAGCAGGCCGAACAGGGCGTGGACTACTTCACCATTCACGCCGGTGTGTTGCTGCGCTATGTGCCCCTGACCGCCAAGCGCGTCACCGGCATCGTCAGCCGCGGTGGCTCGATCATGGCCAAGTGGTGCCTGGCGCACCACAAGGAAAACTTCCTGTACACCCACTTCGACGAAATCTGCGAAATCATGAAGGCCTACGACGTCAGCTTCTCGCTGGGCGACGGCCTGCGCCCTGGCTCGATTGCCGACGCCAACGACGCCGCGCAATTCGGTGAGCTGGAAACCCTCGGCGAGCTGACCAAGATTGCCTGGAAGCACGACGTGCAATGCATGATCGAAGGCCCCGGCCACGTGCCGATGCAATTGATCAAAGAGAACATGGACAAGCAGCTGGAGTGCTGCGACGAGGCGCCGTTCTACACCCTCGGCCCACTGACCACCGACATCGCGCCGGGTTACGACCACATCACCTCGGGCATTGGTGCGGCGATGATCGGCTGGTTCGGTTGCGCCATGCTCTGCTACGTCACGCCGAAGGAGCACCTGGGCCTGCCGAACAAGGACGACGTCAAGACCGGCATCATCACCTATAAGATCGCCGCGCATGCCGCCGACCTTGCCAAGGGCCACCCGGGTGCACAGATTCGCGACAACGCCTTGTCCAAGGCGCGTTTCGAGTTCCGTTGGGAAGACCAGTTCAACCTGGGCCTCGACCCGGACACCGCCCGCGCTTTCCACGACGAGACCCTGCCGAAGGAATCGGCCAAGGTCGCGCACTTCTGCTCGATGTGCGGGCCGAAGTTCTGCTCGATGAAGATCACCCAGGAAGTGCGTGAGTACGCTGCCAAGATCGAGGCCGTGGATGTGACGGTCGAGCAAGGCATGCGTGAGCAGGCCGAGCGGTTCCGCCAGGAAGGCAGCCAGCTGTACCACAAAGTCTAAGCACGCTGGGGCCGCTTTGCGGCCCTTTCGCGACGCAAGGCCGCTCCCACAAGGACCGCGCAAGCCTCGAAGCCTGCGTGGTTTTTGTGGGAGCGGCCTTGCGTCGCGATACGAGGACGAAGTCCTCGCCAGGAACACCAACAATATTGCCGGCGAGCGCCAACCATGACATCACCCAGCCAGTTCTCTCCCGACCATCCAATCCCCATCCAGCAGCGCATCTTCGGTGCTCGCGACCTGTTTTCACTGTGGTTTTCCCTCGGCATCGGCCTGATGGTGCTGCAGGTCGGCGCCATGCTGGCGCCAGGCCTGGGCCTTGCTGGCGCCGTGCTGGCCATCGCCCTGGGCACCGGTGTCGGTGTGCTGTTGCTGGGTGCGGCGGGGGTTATCGGCAGCGACACCGGTCTGTCCGCCATGGGCACCCTGAAACTCAGCCTGGGCAGCCATGGCGCGCGCTTGCCGGCGCTGCTCAACTTGCTGCAACTGGTGGGTTGGGGCGCTTTCGAGATTATCGTCATGCGCGATGCTGCCAGCTTGCTGGGCGCGCGAGCGTTCGGTGAGGACAGTGCCTGGAACAGCCCCATGCTCTGGACGCTGTGCTTCGGTGCCCTGGCCACCCTGCTGGCCGTCAGCGGGCCACTGGCCTTCGTGCGCAAGGTGCTGCGCGCCTGGGGGATCTGGTTGTTGCTGGGCGCTTGCCTGTGGCTGACCTGGAACCTGTTCGCCAAGGCCGACCTGGCCGAACTGTGGAACCGTGCCGGGGATGGTTCGATGTCGCTGGCGGTTGGCTTCGATATCGTCATCGCCATGCCGCTGTCCTGGTTGCCGCTGATCGCGGACTACTCGCGCTTTGCTCGCAATGGCAAGCATGTGTTCGGCGGCACGGTCGTTGGCTACTTCATCGGCAACACCTGGCTGATGAGCCTGGGCGTGGCGTACACGCTGGCGTTCGCCGCCAGTGGCGAAGTCAATGCCCTGCTGCTGGCCCTGGCAGGCGCCGGCATGGGGATTCCGCTGCTGCTTATTCTGCTGGACGAGTCGGAAAAGGCCTTCGCCGACATCCACTCGGCGGCGGTTTCCACCGGTGTGCTGCTACCGCTGAAGGTCGAGCACCTGGCGCTGGCCATCGGCGTGTTGTGCACCCTGATCGCCCTGTTGGCGCCACTGGCACAGTACGAAAACTTCCTGTTGCTGATCGGCTCGGTGTTCGCACCGCTGTTCGGCGTGGTGCTGATGGACCACTACGTGGTCCGTCGACGCCGTCTGCCAGCGCAGGTCAATGGCTTGCACTGGCAGGCGTTGGTGGCCTGGTTTGCCGGGGCGGTGGCCTATCACCTGATTGCCGCCAAGGCGCCGGAACTGGGCGCTACCCTGCCCGCATTGCTGCTGGCAGGTGTGCTGCATGGGCTGCTAAGCCTCAGCCGCGGCCGGGAAACAGTTCAGGCTTGAGTACGCCATTCAGGCGCGGGTAGGGGATCTTCAGTTCCACGTGGCCCATGGAATAGGGCGCGATGGCATAGACCTCGTACTTGACCACTACCGCGCCGTACGTCAGGGCGACGTGCGGCGATTTCTTGAACGGCCAGGTCTTGACGAACTCGGCATCCTTGTCCATTCCCACGCTCATCAGCCAGGCACGGTGCGATTCTTCGACGGTTTTCCAGAAGGTGTCTTCCTGGCCGGGCACCAGCATGTCCTGCAGGGTCAGCACCTTGTCCAGCTTGCGTGAATAGTTGATGAAGCCGCGCCCGGGCATGCCGTGGGCGCCACCGCTGTCCAGGTAGCTGGACAACTCGATGATCACCAGCCCGTCATGCTGCTCGCGTACCTTGGCTTGCAAGTAGCTGCTGTTACGTTTGTCGGCACTGGCCAGATATTGCTGTTCGTAGGCCTGCAGGGTGGCTGGTGCGATGCCATGCTGATTGTCTTCGGTCAGTTGCAGCAGGCGTTTTTCGACGATGCCGTCGAGCTTGGGCAGGGCCGGGAAGTGGATCATGTCGATGTTCACCAGCGGGCAGTCGCTCTCGCTGCAGCCGGGTTTGACATGCTCCCAGGCGTCGCGCTTGACCTCGAGCGGGGCCCGGTAGTTGGGCGTGAACAGGCTCTGGCAGGCGCCCAGAGCGAGTGCCAGCACGGCCACGGAAGTCAGTTTGACAAGTGTCATGATGATCCTTGCAGAACAGGGAAAAGTCGGCCTTTGACCGTCTGCGCGGCCTTCAGTTCGCCACTAAGCTAACAGAGTGAAGGGCTGCTGTCCCGAGTGCGCCGGCGGTTGCTGGAAAGGGGTGAAACCAACAGGCGTGCGGAGTAGGATGGCGCGAAGCAGTATTTGAGGTAATGAGGATTTCCATGTCAGACGCGTTGAACGCTGTGCCCAAGGGCTTCGAAATCATCGAGCGGGCCAATTGCTTCCAGGGCTTTTACAAGCTCGACAAGTTACGCCTGCGCCACGAGCTATTTGCCGGGGGCATGGGGCGCGAGATCAGTCGCGAGCTGTTTGTGCGCCACGATGCGGTATGCGTGCTGCCGTACGACCCTGCGCGCGATGAAGTGGTGCTGATCGAACAGTTCCGCGTGGGCGCACTGGACAAGGTCGCCAACCCCTGGCTGATCGAGATGGTTGCCGGGCTGATCGACAAAGACGAGCAGCCCGAGGAAGTCGCCCATCGCGAGGCTGAAGAAGAAGCAGGCCTGACGTTCAGCGCCCTGTGGCCGATGACCCGCTACTTCCCGTCGCCTGGCGGCAGTGACGAATACGTTCACCTGTTCCTCGGCCGTTGCAGCAGCGAGGGCGCGGGAGGGCTGCATGGCTTGGAGGAAGAGGGCGAAGACATTCGCGTACGCGTGTGGGCGTTCGAGGATGCCCTGCAGGCGGTGCGCGACGGGCGCATCTGCAATGCGGCCACCATCATTGGCCTGCAATGGCTGGCGCTGAACCGTGACGAAGTAAGAGGTATGTGGAAGTGAACCTGCTGCGCGAGCGCTATCGAGTCGACCTGGTCGGGCTGCAGGCAGCCTGCGAGGCCAACTACGCCCGGCTGATGCGCTTGTTGCCCGACATGCGCACCACCCAGAGCTCGCGCCGCATCGGCATGACCCAGGGTGACCAGATGCTTGGCGTGCTGGTGCTCGACGTGGTGCTGGCCTGCCCGTACACCACCACCCTGCATGTGCGCCAGGAACACAGCCTGCCTTGGTTGCCAGTGCCACACCTGGAAGTGCAGGTGTATCACGATGCGCGCATGGCCGAAGTGGTCAGCGCCGAACACACCCGGCGCCTGCGCAGCATCTACCCGTATCCGAACGATGCCATGCACCAGCCGGACGAAAAGGCCCAGCTCAACCTGTTCCTGGGTGAATGGCTCAGCCACTGCCTGGCCTGCGGCCACGAACTGGCAAGTGTTCGCTGAATTGTGACGTGAGTCGGTTGCGGGTGTTTGCTCGTCACCGTCGCACAGCCATAATTCCCGCTGAATCCATTCGAGGAGATGGCCGTTGTCGCCGCCAGACCAATCCCGCCCCGTGCATGTGGTGCAACTGACCGATGCCCACCTGTTCGCCGACCCGGCTGGCAGCATGCTGGGCCTCAAGACCCGAGACAGCCTGCGCCACGTGGTGGCCCAGGTGCGGCGCGAGCAGCCGCTTGTCGACTTGCTGCTGTGCACGGGCGACCTGTCCCAGGATGCCAGCGTGGCATCCTATGAAGCGTTTCGGGAGCTGACCGCACCGTTTGCCGTGCCCACGCGCTGGCTGCCGGGCAACCATGACGAGGCTCAGGTGATGGCGCAGGTGGCGCCGGAACTGGTGCAGGCGGTGACCGATATTGGCGCATGGCGGGTAGTCATGCTCAACACCGCCGTGCACGGTGCTACCCACGGGTTTCTGCAAGATGACCAACTGGCCGTGCTGGAAGCCGCCTTGAAAGAGGCTGGCGAGCGGCATTGCCTGGTGTGCTTTCACCATCAGCCAGTGGACATCGGCTGCGCCTGGATCGCGCCGATCGGCTTGCGCAATGCCCAGGCGCTGTTCGATATCGTTGAAGGATATCCACAGGTACGGGCTTTGCTATGGGGGCATGTGCATCAGGAATGGGATGAGGTCCGAGGGGGGCGGCGCCTGTTGGCCACGCCGTCGACCTGCATTCAGTTCGCGGCGCGCAGCGAAGACTTTCAGGTGAGCGAAGAGCATCCGGGGTACCGCTGGTTGCGCCTGCATGCCGACGGGCGGCTGGAAACCGGGGTGGAGCGGGCGCTGGATTTCGAGGTGCAGCTCGACTTCGATAGCCCTGGTTATTGATGATTTTGGGGCTGCTGCGCAGCCCTATCGCGACGCAAGGCCGCTCCCACAGGAGATCGCGTACCCCTGTGGGAGCGGCCTTGTGTCGCGATAGGGCGCAAAGCGCCCCCGGCACTCTCAAAGCTGTTGAAGAATGTGTTGCTAAAACCCCTGTGCGGCGCCAAAACCCGGCGAACGCGCTACACTGCGCGTCCCTGCGCCCGCATTATCAGGCGCGAAGCCACAGATTCCGGGGGCAGCATGTCGGGTTCCATCCTCTATATCCATGGCTTCAACAGCTCGCCGCTTTCGACCAAGGCGCGTCAGCTGGAGGCAGTCATGCAGCAGCTCGGCCTGGCCGACCAGCTGCGAGTGCCGGCCCTGCACCACCACCCACGGCAAGCCATGGTCCAGCTCGAAGCGGCCATCGCCGAACTGGGTGCGCCACTGCTGGTGGGCAGTTCGCTCGGCGGCTACTATGCCACCCATCTGGCCGAGCGCCATGGCCTCAAGGCCCTGCTGGTCAACCCGGCGGTAACCCCGCACAAGCATTTCGACGGTTACCTGGGCACCCAGCGCAACCATTACAGCGGTGAAACCTGGGAACTGACCCACGATCACGTTCAGGCCCTGGCCGAACTGGAAGTCGCGGCCCCGGCCGATGCCGACCGCTATCAAGTGTGGCTGCAGACCGCCGATGAAACCCTGGACTATCGCCACGCCGAGCGCTATTACCGTGCTTGTGCCCTGCGTATCCAGGCCGGTGGCGACCACAGCTTCCAGGGCTTCGCCGAGCGCCTGCCGGCACTGCTGGCCTTCGCCGGCATTGCCCGTGGGCAGTATGCGGCGCTCGATTTTTCTGTATTTTGACTTTTTTGCATTCACCAGACTGACGACGAGACCCTATGGCCAATCCCAGCGCTAGCGCCTATAACGCAGACGCCATCGAAGTCCTCTCGGGCCTTGATCCGGTCCGCAAGCGGCCGGGCATGTACACCGATACCAGCCGCCCCAACCACCTGGCCCAGGAAGTCATCGACAACAGTGTCGACGAAGCACTGGCCGGCCACGCGCGCTCGGTGCAGGTCATCCTGCATGCCGACCATTCGCTGGAAGTCAGCGACGACGGCCGCGGCATGCCGGTGGACATCCATCCGGAAGAGGGCGTGTCCGGGGTCGAGCTGATCCTTACCAAGCTGCACGCCGGCGGTAAGTTCTCCAACAAGAACTATCAGTTTTCCGGCGGCCTGCACGGGGTGGGCATCTCGGTGGTCAACGCCTTGTCGACGCAGGTGCGTGTGCGCGTCAAGCGTGACGGCAATGAATACCAGATGACCTTTGCCGATGGCTTCAAGGCCAGCGAGCTGGAAGTGGTCGGCTCGGTCGGCAAGCGCAACACCGGCACCAGCGTGTACTTCAGCCCAGACCCGAAGTACTTCGACTCGCCCAAGTTTTCCATCAGCCGCCTCAAGCACGTGCTCAAGGCCAAGGCGGTATTGTGCCCGGGGCTGCTGGTCAGCTTCGAGGACAAGGCCAGCGGCGAAAAGGTGGAATGGCACTACGAGGATGGCCTGCGCTCCTACCTGGTCGACTCGGTCAACGAATTTCAGCGCCTGCCCGACGAGCCGTTCTGTGGCAGCCTGGCGGGTAACAAGGAAGCGGTTGACTGGGCTTTGCTGTGGCTGCCCGAAGGCGGCGACAGCATTCAGGAAAGCTACGTCAACCTGATCCCCACCGCCCAGGGCGGCACCCACGTCAACGGCCTGCGCCAGGGCCTGCTGGATGCCATGCGTGAGTTCTGCGAGTTCCGCAACTTGCTGCCGCGCGGGGTGAAGCTGGCGCCGGAAGACGTTTGGGAGCGCATCACCTTCGTACTGTCGATGAAGATGCAGGACCCGCAGTTCTCCGGGCAGACCAAAGAGCGCCTGTCATCGCGCGAGGCCGCCGCGTTCGTCTCCGGTGTGGTCAAGGATGCTTTCAGCCTGTGGCTCAACGCCCACCCCGAGCTGGGCATGCAACTGGCAGAACTGGCCATCAGCAACGCCGGTCGCCGCCTCAAGGCCAGCAAGAAGGTCGAGCGCAAGCGCATCACACAGGGCCCGGCATTGCCCGGCAAGCTGGCCGATTGTGCGGGCCAGGACCCGATGCGTGCCGAGTTGTTCCTGGTCGAGGGTGACTCGGCCGGTGGTTCGGCCAAGCAGGCGCGGGACAAGGAATTCCAGGCCATCCTGCCGCTGCGCGGCAAGATCCTCAACACCTGGGAAGTAGATGGTGGCGAAGTCCTGGCCAGCCAGGAAGTGCACAACATTGCCGTGGCCATTGGCGTCGATCCGGGGGCAACCGACCTTGCGCAGCTGCGCTATGGCAAGATTTGCATCCTCGCCGACGCTGACTCCGATGGTCTGCACATCGCCACATTGCTGTGTGCGCTGTTTGTTCAGCACTTCCGGGCACTGGTCGAAGCTGGGCACGTTTACGTGGCCATGCCGCCCCTGTACCGCATCGACCTGGGCAAGGAAATCTACTACGCCCTCGACGAAGCCGAGCGTGACGGCATCCTCGACCGCCTGGTGGCCGAGAAGAAGCGCGGCAAGCCGCAGGTAACACGCTTCAAGGGCCTGGGCGAGATGAACCCGCCGCAGTTGCGCGAAACCACCATGGACCCGAACACCCGGCGCCTGGTGCAGCTGACCCTGGACGACGTAGAAGCCACCTGCGAGCTGATGGACAAGCTGCTGGCCAAGAAGCGCGCCGGTGACCGCAAGAGTTGGCTGGAAACCAAGGGCAACCTGGCCGAGGTCATGGTTTGATTCGGCAAGTACTTGCCGTTTGCCTGGCGCTGGTTGCCCTGCCTTCCCTGGCGGGCAACTGGCCAGAGCTGAAGATGACAGCCGAGCACCCGATCGACGGTATGCGCGGTGGCAACCTGTCGGGGCTGGTGGAATGCCGGGGCGGGTTGTGGGGCGTGTCCGACCGTGACGACGACCGTATCTACCGCTTCGATCAGCAGAACCCCACCTGGCGCGCGCAGCCGCTTACCTTCACCCCGCCGGCTGTCCCGGAAAGCGGCCTGCCATGGGGGTTGAAGTCGCGCAACTGGGCGGCATCGTACATTCGCGGTGGCGAGCTGGATTTCGAAGGTATCACCTGTGATCAGGCGGGTAACCTCTATCTGGTCAGCGAGGCGCATGCCGCGGTGCTGCAATTGCCGCTGGAAGGCGAGCCGGACTGGTTGAGGATCGACTCGGCCATGGTGCGCCAGGCCCGGGCAAGCGGCATGCTGCTGAACTTCAATGCCCTGTTCGAAGGCCTGGCGATCAACCCCGCGGGTGACCGCCTGTGGCTGGCTGCCGAGCGTGAGCGCCGTGGCCTGCTGGCTATCGAGCGCCAGCAGTCGGTCTGGACCTGCGGGCGTGGTTGCGTGCTGCTGAGCGAGGCGGGGGTCGAAATGCAACCCGCGCAGATGCCCAATGCCAGGGCCCTGTCGCGCGACTTCGCTGACCTGGCCTGGTTCGAGGGCAAGCTGTTTACCCTCGAACGCAACGCCTACCGGGTGTGCCGACGTGATGTCGACAGTGGCAAGGTCGAGCGGTGCTGGTCGTTCGCTGCTGATGCGCTGGTCGAGTCACGGCGCTACGCGCAGCCGTTTGGCCTGGCCGAAGCACTGGTGATCGATGCCAAGGGCGCCTGGATTGGCCTGGACAACAACAACGGCGCCCGTGCCGACGGTGAAATCCGCCCAGTCGTCTGGCGCTTCGACGCACCGGAAGGTGGCTGGAGCGCCAAACCATGAGCCAGGCGCCGGGCAAGCGCGCGGGCAAGTTGCTGATGATCGTCGCTTGGGCGGCGGCGCTGTTTCTTGCCACGCGTTTTTTCGGCCAGTGGGAAGACAGCCAGCGTAATCCCAACAGCCAGGTGCAATCCGAGCATGGTCAAGGCTTTATCGAAGTGCGCCTGCTGAGTAATGGCCAGGGCCACTTCGTGGTGGATGGTGCCATCAACGGCCAGGTGGTGCATTTCATGCTCGACACCGGCGCCACCGATGTGGCGATCCCGGAGGCGTTGGCTCATGAACTGAGCCTGGAGCGCGGTAGCCCGGTGCTACTGAGCACCGCCAATGGCCGCACCGAAGGCTACCGCACGCGCCTGACCAGCCTGCAACTGGGCGATATCCGCCTGCAGAACGTACGCGCCATCGTGGTGCCGGGCCTGGATGGGTCCACCGTACTGCTGGGTATGAGTGCCCTGCAACAACTTGAATTTACCCAGCGCGGTGGCACCATGCTGCTGCGCCAGAACCTGAAATGACGAGGCCCGCATGAGCGACTCACTGGAACTCAGCCTGGACGGCGTAGAACGCCGCTCGCTGGCTGACTTCACCGAACAGGCCTACCTCAACTACTCCATGTACGTGATCATGGACCGTGCCTTGCCGCATATCGGCGACGGCCTGAAGCCGGTGCAGCGCCGCATCGTCTACGCCATGAGCGAGTTGGGGCTCGATGCCGATGCCAAGCACAAGAAGTCGGCACGTACCGTCGGTGACGTGCTCGGCAAGTTCCATCCCCATGGCGATTCGGCCTGCTACGAGGCCATGGTGCTGATGGCGCAGCCGTTCAGCTACCGCTACACCCTGGTCGATGGCCAGGGCAACTGGGGTGCGCCGGATGATCCGAAGTCGTTCGCCGCCATGCGCTACACCGAGGCGCGGCTGTCACGCTACGCTGAAGTGCTGCTCAGCGAAGTCGGCCAGGGTACCGTGGACTGGGTGCCGAACTTCGACGGCACATTGCAGGAGCCGGCCGTGCTGCCTGCGCGCCTGCCCAACATCCTGCTCAACGGTACCACCGGTATCGCCGTGGGCATGGCCACCGACGTGCCGCCGCACAACCTGCGAGAGGTGGCCAGTGCCTGTGTGCGACTGCTCGATGAGCCCAAGGCAACCATCGAGCAGTTGTGCGAGCACATCCAGGGGCCGGATTATCCGACCGAGGCGGAGATCGTCACGCCGCGGGCTGAAATTCTCAAGATGTACGAAAGCGGCCGCGGCTCGATCCGCATGCGTGCCGTGTACCGCGTCGAGGATGGCGATATCGTCGTCACTGCGCTGCCGCACCAGGTCTCCGGGGCCAAAGTGCTGGAGCAGATTGCCGCGCAGATGCAGGCCAAGAAGCTGCCGATGGTCGCCGACCTGCGCGACGAGTCGGACCACGAGAACCCGTGCCGTATTGTCATCATCCCGCGATCCAACCGCGTCGATGTCGACGAGCTGATGCAGCACCTGTTCGCTACCACCGACCTGGAAAGCACCTATCGGGTCAACGTGAATATCATCGGCCTGGACGGCCGGCCGCAGTTGAAAAACCTGCGAACCATCTTGGTGGAGTGGCTGGAGTTCCGCACCAATACCGTTCGTCGCCGCCTGCAGCACCGTCTGGATAAGGTCGAGAGGCGCCTGCACCTGTTGGACGGTTTGCTCACCGCATTCCTCAACCTGGATGAAGTGATCCACATCATCCGTACTGAGGAATACCCCAAGCAGGCCCTGATCGAACGTTTCGAGCTGACCGAGATCCAGGCTGACTACATCCTCGAGACCCGCCTGCGGCAGTTGGCGCGCCTGGAAGAGATGAAGATCCGCGGTGAGCAGGATGAGTTGCTGAAGGAGCAAGCCAAGCTGCAGGCCTTGCTGGGGAGCGAGGCCAAACTGCGCAAGCTGGTGCGCAGCGAGCTGATCAAGGATGCCGAAACCTATGGCGATGATCGTCGCTCGCCGATCGTAGCGCGTGCCGAAGCCAAGGCCCTGTCGGAAAACGAGCTGATGCCGACCGAGCCCGTCACCGTGGTGCTGTCGGAGAAGGGCTGGGTGCGCTGCGCCAAGGGCCACGATATTGACGCCACTGGCCTTTCCTACAAGGCCGGCGACGGATTCAAGGCTGCTGCGGCCGGGCGTTCCAACCAGTTTGCCGTGCTTATCGATTCCACCGGTCGCAGCTACTCGCTGGCGGCCCACAGCCTGCCATCGGCGCGTGGCCAGGGCGAGCCGCTGACTGGACGTCTGACGCCGCCACCGGGGGCGACTTTCGAATGTGTGTTGTTGCCTGACGACGATGCGCTGTACGTGGTGGCTTCGGATGCCGGTTACGGCTTCGTGGTCAAGGGTGAAGACCTGCAGGCCAAGAACAAGGCCGGCAAGGGCTTGCTCAGCTTGCCCAACGGGGCCAAGGTCATGACCCCGCGTCCAGTGGCTGATCGCGAGCAGGACTGGTTGGCGGCCGTGACCACCGAAGGCCGCCTGCTGGTGTTCAAGGTCAGCGACTTGCCGCAGCTGGGTAAAGGCAAGGGCAACAAGATCATTGGCGTGCCGGGTGACCGGGTGGCCAGCCGTGAAGAATTTGTCACCGATCTGGCCGTGATTCCCGAAGGCGCGACCCTTGTATTGCAGGCCGGCAAGCGTACCCTGTCTTTGAAGGCGGACGACCTGGAGCACTACAAGGGCGAGCGCGGTCGGCGCGGCAGCAAGCTGCCACGCGGGTTCCAGCGCGTCGATGGGTTGCAGGTGGAAGTGCCGACATAACCGGTTGTAATGTCTGGAACGGCAATTTCAACGCCGTTTCGGGCAGAAATGCTGGAGTCGGACGGTTATTTCGCGGATGATATGCCCCTTGCGGTGCCGGCGTGGCCGTGTGCCCGTTTGAATCTACATGTATCACTGCGGTGTGCCTTGTGGCAGCCGCCTGGATGGGATGATGAAATTTCTGCGCCTTCCATTTGCGCTGTTGATGACTGGCCTGCTGGGCCTTGGCGGGTGCACCATGCATCAGCCGGTTGCCCTGTATCAGCTCGACAGTGGTGATCCTGGCCAGCCGTCGCAGAGTGCGGGCATGGCCGTGGTACTCGGCCCGGTATCGGTGGCCGATTACCTTCAGCGTGAGACGTTTCTGCAGCGTCAACCTGATGGCAGCCTGAGCGCGGCGACCGACGGTCGTTGGGCTGGCAGCCTTTCATCGGATATCGACCAGCTGCTGGTGCGTCAACTGGCCTGGCGCCTGGACAGCCAACGCGTAGTACTGGCCCCGGCGACCGCAGGCTTCAGCCCGGACGTGCAAGTGCTGTTGTCGATTACACGCCTGGACTCGGGCAAGAACCAGCCGGCCATCCTGGATGCCCAGTGGCGTCTGCTTGACCGCCGTGGCCGTGTGCGTGACAACCGTATCATTCACCTCGAGCAGCAGCACGAGGGCAGTGAGTCGTCGCAGGTGCAGGCTCAGGGCCAACTGCTGCAGAAGCTGGCGGAACAGCTGAGCACGGCGGTGAAGCCGCTGGCCAACCAGCCGGCGATTGCCGAAGAAGCACCGAAAAAGCCCGCTGCACCGACGCAGGTGAAGAAGGGGCCGGAGAAACCCAAAATCCCGATGGCCTCGCCGATTCGCACCGATATGGAAGTTTATCGATTCTGATCAAACGGCCAGATACGACAAAGCCCGCATTCGCTGCGGGCTTTTTTGTATCTGCCGGTCTTCGTAGGAGCGGGTTTACCCGCGAAGAGGCCTGCCCTGCTGGCCAATTTCCACCCGCCGTTCACCGTTGCCGCCGCCACCGTATTCGCGGGTAAACCCGCTCCTACATCTGATTGGGGTGGACACACATCGGGGGTTGATATTGGCCGCTGTAGGAGCGGGTTTACCCGCGAAGAGGCCGGCCCTGCTGGCCAATTTTCACCCGCCGTTCGCCGTTGCCGCCGCTACCGTATTCGCGGGTAAACCCGCTCCTACATCTGATTGGGGTGGATACACATCGGGGGTTGATACTGGCCGCTGTAGGAGCGGGTTTACCCGCGAAAGGGCCGGCCCTGCTGGCCAATTTTCCCCCGCCGTTCACCGTTGCCGCCGCCACCGTATTCGCGGGTAAACCCGCTCCTACCGGGGGTGGCGCTATCGGCTGGATCTTGCGCCAGGCACGTGATCGCAAGGAAACGAGCCTGGCTCAAGACATGCGCTGTAGATGCAGCGTATGCCTGTCAGGCGCGGTGCTCATGCATGCGTGCCAGTTGCCGTTCCAGCATTGACGGGTAGGGCTCCATCAGTCGCTCCACACAGCAGGCGCCTTCGGGGCTGGCGATCGGGCGAATACGCGCACGCTGGCGAATGAGGGCGTCATCGTTGATCTGCCGCTCTACCAGCAACAGGTTACGGCTGTGCTGCGACAGTGCCAGGGCATCCTGGACCTTCTCGGCCATCAACAGGTCAACCAGTTCCAGCCCATGCAGGTCGTTGCCCAAGACCAGGCCTAGCTGCAGTTGCAGGGTAATGCCGCTGTCGGCTACCTCGATCTGCAGGGCGTGGCCCAGGGCGCGCAACAGTTCGCCACAGCAAATGGCGTTGGTCAGGTAGTCCTCGCCACACTCGCGGCTGTGGAACAGCACCAAGGTGCTGCCGTCGTTCAGCGTGTGGGTTTCACCGTCGTAGAGCGAGGCTGCGTGCTCCAGGCAATCGCGGTAGCGCTCGGTCAGCTCGGCCAGGCGTGTGCGTGGCAGGCGACGCAGTTGCTCCTGCGAGCCCAGCTGCACGGCAAGTACGGCGCTGTACTGCGGCTCGTCGGACTCGACCTCTGCGGCGGCCTTGGGTGCAGTGTCGTCGTCCAGCAGGCCGGCGAAGGCCTCGTCGTCATCCTCGTCTTCCAGGGCAGCCTTGGCGCGCGGTACGGCCTTGGGTGCCGGGGCAGCGGCGGGCAGGTCGTCGAACTGCTCGTCGTCTTCTTCCTCAGGCTCCGGCTCCGGGGGCGGAGGCGGGGCCAGGCGTGCATGCAGCTGGCGGGCGATGTCGCCAATTTCGTCCTGGCGGTCGGTGGCCGGGGTATAGGGCTGCGGGTCGCGCAGCCATACCCGCAGTTGCAGCAGTGGCAGGGTGATGAAGCGGCCCTGACGCAAGCTGAGGGCCAAGGCCAGGGCCAGCAGGATAGCGGCCAGAATGCCCATGCTCTGCAGGCTGATCAGCATCGGTTGCTGGAACTGGCTCATGTCCAGGCTGATGCGCAGCTGCCCGGCCGTCACGTCCTGGAACGTGATTTTGGTCTGGTACAGGCCTTCGGCCTCGCCCAGCAGGCTGTTGCGCGGGCGCTGGCCCGCTTCGGCGAGGATGCGGTTATCCACGCTGTAGATTGCGGCATGGGCCACCAGCGGGTTTTTAACCAGGTTGCCCAATAGCACGTTGAGACTGAGGATGTCATTGGACACCAGCAGCTCGGTGGCCGATGTGGCCGTCTGGGTGGTCAGGCTCTGGCCCAAGGCATCGGCCTGCTCATGCATGGCCTGCTTGAACTGCAGGCCCATCACGCAGGCGTAGATCACCAGCGCCAGCGCCACCAGGAAAATGTTGGTGCAGGCGATGCGCAGTGCCAGCGGCACGCGACGTTGACTCAGGGCGCGATAGATCATCAGGAAGAAATTGTCTGGTTTGACTGGCGTGGGCCGGTTCACAGAGCTCGGCTCTTAATGGCATGAAAGTGGGGGGAGTATAGCGAGCCGGGTTTTGTCGGCAAAGTATCGTTGGCGCCCGATGGTCATGGAAAATCGGTAGAATGCGCATTTTTCATCGAAGTCGGAGCCAGGTTGTGCGCGAAATCGTCCTGATCAACATCACCGGTGAGGACCGTCCCGGTCTCACTGCGGCTATCACCGGCGTCCTGCTACAGGGCGGTGTGAGTATCCTCGACATCGGCCTGGCGGTCATGCACGGCACCTTGTCGTTTGGCATCCTGGTCGACATCCCGGACAACGAAGTGGCTACCGCGCTGTTGCAAAGCGTGCAGGCTAAAGCCCACGAACTGAACCTGCAGGCCCGTTACACGCCGATTTCCGAGGCGGACTACCAGCATTGGGCTGATGGGCATGGCGAAGCGCGCCACATCGTTACCCTGCTCAGCCGTAAGATTACTCCCGAGCAACTGCAGCGGGTGAGTGCGGTGATCAGCCAGTACGGCCTGACCATCGAGCGTATCGAGCGCCTGTCGGCCCGGGTGGCACTGGATGCCGAAACCGACAAGGGTAAGGCAGCCGTCGAGATCTCCGTGCGCGGTGTACCGAGCGATGCCCAGGCCCTGCGTGCCGACTTCTTTGCCCTGGCTGAAGAGCTGAGCGTCGACATTGCCTTCCAGAAGGACGATCTGTTCCGCCGTAACCGCCGCCTGGCGGTGTTCGACATGGACTCCACGCTGATCGAGGCCGAAGTCATCGACGAACTGGCCAAGGCGGCGGGTGTGGGTGAGCAGGTGGCGGCGATCACCGAGCGCGCCATGCGCGGTGAACTGGACTTCCGCGCCAGCTTCAAAGAGCGCATGGCGCTGCTCAAGGGCCTGGATGTGGGGGTACTGGACGAGATCGGGGCATCGCTGCGCCTGACCGAGGGTGCCGAGAACCTGTTTGCCGAGCTCAAGCGCCTGGGATACAAGACCGCGATTCTGTCCGGTGGCTTTACCTATTTCGCTCGTCAGGTGCAGGCGCGCCTGGGTATCGACTATGTGTTCGCCAACGAACTTGAAGTGGTCGATGGCAAGGTGACGGGCGTGGCTGTTGAGCCGATTGTCGATGCCCAGCGCAAGGCCGATTTGTTGAAGAAGCTGGCCAGTGACGAAGGCTTGCAACTGGAGCAGACCATCGCCGTGGGCGATGGTGCCAATGACCTGCCGATGCTGTCGCTGGCCGGTTTGGGCGTGGCGTTTCGTGCCAAGCCGCTGGTGCGCCAGTCGGCCAAGCAGGCGATTTCCACCTTGGGGCTGGACGGGGTGCTGTATCTGCTGGGCCTGCGTGATCGCGACGCCCGCGGCTGATCCGTGAATCTGGGGCCGCATGGCGGCCCAACGAAAAAGGCCCTGCCTATGCAGGGCCTTTTTCATATGGCTCGAATCAAGCCTGCACAGGCGCCGCCAGCTGCTGCCCCATGCGCACTGCAGAACCCGCACCCAGGCTCTCAGCCCACTTCACCTGCTCCGGCCCGAACAGCACGATGGCGGTCGAACCCAGCTTGAAGCGGCCTAGTTCGGCACCTTTCTCCAGGTGGATCGGCGTGCGGCTGGCTTCGTCGTAGCGGAAGGTCTTCAGCTCACGTTTGGGCGGCGTGACCAGCCCGGCCCATACCGTTTCGATCGAGGCGACGATCATCGCGCCGACCAGTACCACAGCCATTGGCCCACGCTCTGTATCGAACAGGCAGACCACGCGCTCGTTGCGAGCGAACAGCTCGGGGACATTCTCTGCGGTGGTCTGGTTGACCGAGAACAGGCGGCCCGGCACATAGACCATTTCGCGCAGGGTGCCGGCCAGCGGCATGTGCACGCGGTGGTAGTCCTTGGGCGACAGGTAGATGGTGGCAAACTCGCCGCCCATGAACGGCGCGGCCATGGCCGGATCACCGCCCAGCAGCTCTTGCGCGCTGAAACCGTGGCCTTTGGCCTGGAAGATACGACCGTGCTCGATCGGGCCAAGCTGGCTGACCGCACCGTCGGCCGGGCACAGGATGGCGCCCGGGGTTTCGTCCAGCGGACGGGCACCAGGTTTCAAGGCGCGGGTGAAGAACGCATTGAAGTGCTCGTAAGCGCTCAGGTCTTCGACCAGCGCCTCGCTCATGTTCACCTGGTAGCGCTTGGCGAACCATGCGGTGAAGGCGTTCTTGAACCAGCGCACGCGGCACTCGGCGATGCAGCCGGCCAGCCGCGACAGCAGGTGGTGCGGCAGCAGGTACTGGCTGATGATGAACAGACGGGATTTCATGCAGGTTCCTTAGACTTCTACAGGCGTGTCCGGGTGGTTGCCCCATTCGCCCCACGAGCCGGCGTAGGCCTTGACGCGTGGGTAACCGAGGGACTTGGCCACCAGGTAAGTGAAACCGGAGCGGCGGTGGGTCTGGCAGTGGGTGATCACCTCCTTGTCAGGGGTGATGCCCAGTTGCTTGAGGACTTCAGCGATGTCCTGGCGGATGCGCAGGTGGTCGTTGAAATCCATGCCGGCGGTCCACTCGAAGTTGATCGCGCCGGGGATGTGGCCGCCTTTGGCTGCCAGCACTTTTTCGCCGCTGAATTCCTGCGGGCCGCGTGCGTCCCAGATGACCAGGTCATCGGCGCCCAGGCGGCTTTGCAGGTACTCGCGGGTGGCAGTGGGTGCGCTGTCTATGTGCAGGTGCACCGGGGCGCTGCCAATGGCAGGCACTGCGGTGGACAGCTTGTCTGCCGGCCAGGCCTGGATACCGCCATTGAGGTAGTGGTAGCGCTCGTGGCCGATGACATCGAGCAGCCAGATGAAGCGCCCGGCCCAGCCGCCGCCTTCATCGTCGTACACCACATACACGGCATCGGCGCGGTGGCCGAGTTCGCTGAACAGTTTTTCGAGCTCGCCCAGGGCTGGCAGCAGGCCGGGCGCCGGGGGCTGGCCGAGCTGGGTGCGCTTGCCTTCGACAAAGCGCGCGCCGGGGATATGCCCGCTGACATAGCGGTTGGCGCTGCTCAGGTCGACCAGGATCAGCTGCGGCGAATCCAGGCGTGGCAGCAGGTCTGCAGCTTCGATCACCAGGGGCAGGCCGGAAAAGTCGGTCATCCACGGTCTCCAGTGTGGAAAGAGGGGCGATTGTAGCGCAAGGCTCAACCCTTGCGGTTGGTAAACACCGACAAGGCCCGCTCGATGCATTGTGCGGTCTTGCCGAAGGCTTGCACGCTGATATCCGCCAAAGGCCGGCAGCCCTGGTCGGCCACCAACAGCATCAGCACCTGGTCGTTCGCAGCCAGCGAGCGAAGCAGTACATGTTCGCTGCGGAACAAGGTGCGTAGCGGGGCGGGCAACAGCGCCGAGAACTGGCTGTGGTTTTCCGGTGTGATGCGCAACTGCCCGGCCTGACTCAGCAGCTTTTGCAGCAGCTTGTTCTGCGATACCTGCAGGGCCAGAGCCCCGGCCTCCTTGGGCAGGCCGGCAATTTGCTGCACGCGCAGGTAGTCACTGGCCTTGTCCAGGCTAAGCAGCATGATGCGTTGCATGCCGCAGGCCAGCAGGGCCTCACGGGCCTGCGTGGCCAGGTGCACGGTGTTGGTGAACGGGCTGGGTTGGGCCAGCAGGTGCTGGCACAGCGTGCGCCAGCGTGCCAGGTCGTCGCTGCTGGGCGGTGGCGGGGCCAGCATGTCCGGGTGAGGGCGGCGTTGGTGCCACGGCCAGATCAAGGCCTCGGCCGGGTGGAACAGGGCATGCCGAGCGTGGCGGCGGGCGCTGGCGGCAGCCTGCTGGTGCACCTGCTGCTGCACATCTTCCAGCGAGGTTTGCAGGTACAGCGCGGTCAGCAGTTGCCAGCGCAGCAGGTGCGGGTTGTCCCAGCCGACCTGTGCCGCCAGGGCCAGGTTGTTGGCCAGCAGTACGGTATTGGCCGGCTGGTTGAACCAGCGCCGCAGGCCGGGCTCGGCGTCCAGGCGGTGTTGCTGGCTGAGCAGGTCTTCGTCGCGGGCGATATTCAGCACCTGGGCCAGTTGTTCGCGCTCTTCCAGTAGCAGGCGATAACCCTGGGTGACCCATTGGGGCAGGCGCCAATACTCGGCCATGGTCTGGCACAGCGCCATGATGCGCACGCCAAACAGTTCTTCCTCGACGTGGGCGGCGTCTTCACCTTTGTGGATAACCCGCAGCTCCCAAGTGTCGAGCAGCTTGGGGTAGGCCAGTGCCAGTGGCCAGAGTGGCGACAGGAACAGCAGGCTGCCCCAGTGAATCTCTTGCCACAGCCGTGCCAGGCGGCTGGCGAACAGGCCGCTGGCCTGCTGTGCCGCATGCTGGCTGATCATCTGGAACTGGCACAATACCGGCGGAATTTCCTCCACGGGCAGTGCCGGCAAGCGTTTGAGAAGCTGCTCGCTGCGCTCCAGGCCCAGGCGATTGAGGGCGACTTCCAGGCTTTCGGCGGGTTCGGCAAGGCTGGCATTGGTGGGGTGATTGGCTTCGCGCATCACTGACAGCACCAGTGCCGGGCTATCCTGCATCAGTTCGGCGATATCGCGCAGCGAGCGACGGCTATCGTGGATGGCAGCCATGACCCGGTCGTAGCTGTGCTTCGGCACGGGGATGCGAACACTCTCGAGCAGCTTTACCCAGGCCTCTAGCGTACGCGGGGCCTGAGTGGGCACCTTGGTTTCAATTGGCATTTTGACATCAGTCCGAACTGGCTTTTCGCATTGAGTGGCTATAGTCTGGCGCAGTTCTGCCGATAAGTAGAAGAAGAGTTTTAAAGCTCCCGTCTCTTCCCCTGACCACGACAGCAAGTGCTTTGAACCTATGGCTAAAATTATCGGCATCATCGTCGTATTCGCGAGCGTGCTCGGCGGCTACGTGCTCTCCCACGGCAAGATCGCAGCGCTGATCCAGCCGTTCGAAGTACTGATCATCGGCGGTGCGGCCTTTGGTGCATTCCTGCAGGCCAACCCTGGCCACATGACCATGCACGTCATCAAGAAGTCGATGAAGATGTTCGGCTCGCGCTTCAGCCATGCCTTCTACCTGGAGGTGCTGGGCCTCGTTTACGAAATCCTCAACAAGAGCCGTCGCGAAGGCATGATGGCCATCGAGGCCGACATCGAGGACGCCGCAGCCAGCCCGATCTTCGCCAAGTACCCGACGGTACTGGCCGATGAGCGCATGACCGCCTTCGTCTGCGATTACCTGCGCATCATGTCCACCGGCAACATGGCCCCGCACGAACTCGAGGGCCTGTTCGACATGGAACTGCTGAGCATGAAGGAAGAGCTGGAGCACCCGTCCCACGCGGTGACCGGCATCGCCGACGGTATGCCCGGGTTCGGTATCGTTGCGGCGGTACTGGGTATCGTGGTGACCATGGCCTCGCTGGGCGATGGCGATCAGGCGGCCATCGGTATGCACGTAGGTGCGGCGCTGGTGGGTACCTTCTTCGGTATTCTGGCGGCTTACGGGTTCTTCGGCCCTTTGGCCAAGTGCCTCGAGCACGATGCCAAGGAAGAGCTGAACCTCTACGAATCGATCAAGGCTTCGCTGGTGGCCTCGGCGTCGGGCATGCCACCTTCGCTGGCGGTCGAGTTCGGGCGCAAGGTGCTGTACCCCAAGCACCGCCCAAGCTTCGCCGAACTGGAACAAGCGGTTCGCGGTCGCTGAGTCATGGAGAACAATCAGCCCATCATCGTCAAGCGCGTCAAGCGCTTTGGCGGCGGCCACCATGGTGGCGCCTGGAAAATCGCCTTTGCCGACTTCGCCACGGCGATGATGGCGTTCTTCCTGGTGCTGTGGCTGTTGTCCACGGCCACGCCTGAGCAGAAGATCGCCATTGCCGGCTACTTCCAGGACCCTATTGGTTTCTCCGAGAGTGGCACGCCTTATGTCATCGACCTGGGGGGTTCCCCGGAGATGGCGCCGGACAAAACGATCAATCCGGAAGTGAAGACCGAGCCGACGCAGCAGTCCCCCACTCAGCTGAACAAGGACCAGGTCGAGACCATGGCCGAGCAGGTCGAGCGCGAGCGTCTGGAGCTGTTGCTGCAGGAACTGCAGAACAAGGTGGAAGAGAACCCGCAGCTGCAGAAGTTCAAGGACCAGATCCTGTTCGAGATCACCCAGGACGGCCTGCGCATCCAGATCATGGATGCTGAGAACCGACCGATGTTCGACATCGGTAGCGCGCGCCTGCAGCCTTACTTCGAAGATATCCTGCTGGCCATGGCCGACACCATCAAGGCGGTGCCGAACAAGATCAGCATCAGCGGCCATACCGATGCCAAGCCGTATGCTGGCACTGGCGAATACGGTAACTGGGAGCTGTCGGCCAACCGCGCCAACGCCGCGCGGCGTGCCTTGGTGGCGGGTGGTTACCCGGACGGCCAGGTGGCACGGGTGGTGGGGTACGCCTCGTCGTCACTGTTCGACCGCAAGGACCCGTTCAACCCGGTCAACCGCCGTATCGACATCATCGTGCTGACCAAGAAAGCCCAGCGCAATATCGAAGGTGAGCAGGGTGCGCCGGAAACACCGCCAGCTGCGCCAACGGCACCTGCAGCGCCAGCCAGTGGTGCTGCGCCAGGGGCTTCGGCACCGGCTGACCCAGGGGCAACTGAACAGGCACCGATGCAACCGCGCGAGCTGCGCCAGAAGCTGAACATCTTTGAAGATGGCACGCTGAAGATGGATGAAGCCAAGGATCAGTAAGCGGCTTTTTGGGGGGGGCAACTGTGCTACCCACCACCTGAACGCTGGCGCGATCACTGTAGGAGCGGGTTTACCCGCGAAGCCGCCAGTGCGGTGAATGGCACCGGCGTTGCCGGTGTTCGCGGCTAAAGCCGCTCCTACATACGCATCGGTGATTGGGCGCAGGCCGTCGTAGGAGCGGGTTCACCCGCGAAAGGGCCGGACCTGCTGGCCAATTTCCACCCGCCGTTCACCGTTGCAGTCGCCACCGTATTCGCGGGTAAACCCGCTCCTACAAGGGGGCGCGGCAACTTTCATTTCGAGCCTTTCAGTAGCTGTCTTCTGCCAGGCTGGCGATGATCGAGCGGTAGCTGTTCATGCGCTGCGGCTTGATGCGCCCCTCTTCCAGTGCCTTGAGCAGCGCGCAGCCCGGTTCGCGGTCATGCTTGCAGTCGCGGAAGCGGCAGGTGCCGAACAGGTCGCGGAACTCGATGAAGCCATCCTCCACGTCGTCGCGGCTGACATGGCCAAGGCCGAACTCGCGAATACCCGGCGAGTCGATCAGGTCCCCGCCATTGGGGAAGTGGTAAAGCCGCGCCGTGGTGGTGGTGTGGGTACCCTGGCCTGACCATTCCGACAAGTCGCCGACGCGGGTGCCCGCCTCTGGCAGCAGGCTGTTGACCAGCGACGACTTGCCCACCCCCGACTGGCCGACGAACACGCTGATATGGCCGTCGAGTTGTTGCTGCAGGCGCTGCATGCCATCGCCGTGGTGTGCCGAAACTTCCAGCAGCGGGTAGCCCAGTTCGCGGTAGACCTCCAGCAGCGCATGCAGGCCGGGGCCGTTCTCGTCGTTGATCAGGTCGGCTTTGTTCAGCAGCAGCAGCGGGCGCAGGCCGGCGTGCTCGGCCGCTACCAGATAGCGGTCGATCAGGTTCGGGTGCGGCTCTGGCGCCGGGGCGAACACGATCACGATCAGGTCGACGTTGGCTGCCACCGGCTTGAGTTGACCATGGTTGTTCGGCCGGCACAGCTCGGTGCTGCGCGGCATCTGCGCCACGATTACGCCGATGCCCTGGTTACCCGCACGCCACACGACACGGTCGCCGGTGACCAGTGCTGGCAGGTTTGCGCGCAAATGGCAGCGGAACACCTGGCCTGCGGTTTCGCCATCCTGAGCTTCAACTTCTACCTGCACGCCGAAGTGCGCGATCACCAGGCCCAGTTGCTCCGGCCCCAGGTCGCCACCTTCCAGTTCCTGCAGTGCATGCTGCTCGCGTTTGGCCGCGCGAGCGGCGCGCTCGCCCTGGATTTTTTCGATCCGCCAGTTTTGGCGGCGATTGAGCTGGCGTTTGGCCATGAAGGTACCGTAAGAGAGGCCCGGCGTGGGGCATTGAAAACGGCAGGCAGTTTAGCACGCCAGCCGCTGGACTATTCTGCTCACCTTTGTGCCGTGAATGGGCGTGCCTTGGCCACTAGGCTAATATGACCGCCTATATGAGGAGCCCCTGCATGCAAAACCCACAGAACCTGATCTGGATCGACCTGGAAATGACCGGCCTGGATCCGGACAGCGACGTCATCATCGAAATGGCCACCATCGTCACCGACAGCGAGCTCAATACCTTGGCCGAAGGCCCGGTGATCGCCATCCACCACAGTGACGAAGTGCTGGCGCGCATGGACGAGTGGAACACCCGCACCCATGGCGCTTCGGGGCTGACCCAGCGCGTGCGCGAGAGCAAGGTCAGCATGGCCGAAGCCGAGGCACAGACCATCGCCTTCCTCGAGCAGTGGGTGCCTAAGGGCAAGTCGCCGATCTGCGGCAACAGCATCTGCCAGGATCGTCGTTTCCTCTACCGCCACATGCGCAACCTGGAAAACTACTTCCACTACCGCAACCTGGATGTCTCCACCCTCAAGGAGCTGGCCGCGCGCTGGGCGCCGGACGTGCGTGACAGCTTCAAGAAGGGCAATACCCACCTGGCGCTGGACGATATCCGCGAATCGATCGCCGAACTGCGTCACTATCGCGAGCACTTCATCAAGCTGTGAGTCGAAACGGCGCAGATATTGTTTCTGCGCCCCCTTTTGGTGCCTTGGGCAACTGGTTAGACTGCGCGCCTTTCCCGCACGGACCCGCACCATGTTGTTGATGCTCTACCTTATCGCCATTACCGCCGAAGCCATGACTGGCGCGCTGTCTGCCGGGCGTCGCGGCATGGACTGGTTTGGCGTGGTGCTGATCGCCTGCGTCACTGCGCTTGGGGGTGGCTCGGTGCGTGATGTGCTGCTCGGGCACTACCCGCTGACCTGGGTGAAGCACCCTGAGTACCTGGTGCTGACCAGTTTTGCGGCGCTGCTGACCATTTTCATCGCGCCAATGATGCGCCGCCTTCGCTCGCTGTTCCTGGTGCTCGATGCCCTGGGGCTGGTGGCGTTTACCCTGATAGGTTGCATGACGGCGCTGGAGATGGGGCAGGGCATGCTGGTGGCGTCGATCAGCGGGGTGATCACTGGGGTGTTTGGCGGGATCCTGCGGGATATCTTCTGCAACGACATCCCGCTGGTGTTCCGCCGTGAGCTGTATGCCAGTGTGTCATTTGCGGCGGCCTGGTTCTATCTGGGATGCGTGTATTTCAAGGTGCCGGCGGAGCAGGCGATGTTGCTGACTCTGTTTGGCGGCTTCCTGGTGCGCCTGTTGGCGATACGCTTCCACTGGGAAATGCCCAAGTTCCACTACAACGACCAGCAGTGACGCAATTTACAAGCGCAACATGGCCCATGTGGGAGCGGGCGTGCCCGCGAACACCGGCGAAGCCGGTCCCATTCCCTGTGTTGCCTGCTTCGCGGGCGCGCCCGCTCCCACAAGGATGGCGCATGCTCTGAGGCTGGTCGCTATTGAGCTCCGTGTCGGGCCAGCGCCCACTCCACATGCTCGCGCACCAATTCCGATTCATCGTCACGCCTGGCCTTCAGCGCCTCGATCACCGGAATCGTGGAGGGCGCATTGCCCAACCCCACCGCCAGGTTGCGCAAGAACCGCTCGTACCCCGCACGCCGCAAAGGCCCGCCCTCGGTCTTGCGCAGGAAGGTGCGTTCATCCCACAGGAACATCGCCGCCAGGTCGGTATTTTCCAGCCCATGCCGTGGCTGGAAATCCTGCTCCTGACTGTGCTTGGCAAAGCGGTTCCAGGGGCAGACGATCTGGCAGTCGTCGCAACCGAACACTCGGTTGCCCATCTTTGCGCGTAACTCGACAGGGATCGCGCCCCTCAGCTCGATGGTCAGGTATGAGATGCAGCGTCGCGCATCCAGCACATAGGGCCCGACAAACGCTTGTGTCGGGCAGATGTCCAGGCAGGCCTGGCAACGCCCGCAGTGCTCGCTGGTGGTGGCTTCGTCCACCGGCAACGGCAGGTCGACGAACAGTTCGGCAAGGAAGAAGTAGCTACCCGCCTTGCGGTTGAGCAATAGCGTGTTTTTGCCGATCCAGCCCAGCCCAGCCTGTTCGGCCAGGGCTTTTTCCAGTACCGGGGCGCTGTCCACAAAGGCGCGGTAGCCGAACGGGCCGATGGCTTCTTGGATGCGGTCGGCGAGGAACTGCACGCGCTTGCGCACCAGCTTGTGGTAGTCCCGGCCAAGCGCGTAGCGTGACACGTAGGCCTTCTCGGGCTGGGCAAGGCGCTGCGCCATCTGCGTGTCGCCGGGCAGGTAGTCCATACGTAGCGAGACCACGCGTACCGTGCCGGGGATCAGCTGGTCGGGATGTGACCTTTTGCTGCCGTGGGCGCCCAGGTATTCCATTTCACCCTGATAACCGGCGTCGAGCCAACGCTGCAGGTGGTGTTCGTGTTCGCCAAGGTCGACCCCGGCGATGCCAACATGGGCAAAACCGAGTTCCTGGCCCCAAATCTTGATCGATTGGGCCAGTTGGGCGAGGTCAGGTATAGAGGCGGACATGGATGGGCAAGGCAATACGGGCTCAGGTGCGTATAATTCTGCCAGACATTGGAGCCTTTGACCCCATGCCGCAGACCAAACACCCCAGTAATGCCCCACAATTGCTCAGCAGCGTGACGGTTGCCCGCCTGTCGGCGCGGCAGGCGCATGCCCACAAAGGCGACTTCGGCCATGTACTGGTGGTCGGTGGCGACCTGGGTACCGGAGGCGCTGTGTTGCTCAGTGCCGAAGCCGCCCTGCGTTGCGGCGCCGGGCTGGTCAGCGTGGCAACCCGGCCCGAGCACGTGTCGGCCAGCCTGGCGCGCCTGCCCGAGGTCATGTGCCTGGGTGTCCGTTCGGCCAACCAACTGATGGGTGTGCTGGAGCGCGCCTCGGTCCTGGTGGTCGGGCCCGGCCTGGGGCAGGCGGCGTGGGGCTGCAGCCTGTTGTCGGCGGTGGCCAACGCCGAGCGGCCGCAAGTGTGGGATGCCGATGCCTTGAATTTGCTGGCGCGAACCCCGCTGGCCCTGCCCAGTGGCAGCATCCTTACTCCGCACCCGGGGGAGGCGGCGCGGCTGCTGGGCATTGCCACTGAGGCCGTGCAGGCCGACCGCCCTGGCGCTGCGCGCAAGCTGGCGCGGCGTTATAACAGCGTCTGTGTACTCAAAGGGGCTGGCACACTGGTGGCAGCCCCGAGCGGGCAGCTGGCGTTGTGCGAGCGCGGGCACCCGGCGATGGCCGGCGCCGGCCTGGGCGATGTGCTGACTGGCGTGCTGGCAGCCCTGTTGGCCCAAGGCCTGGATGCCTGGGGCGCAGCCTGCCTGGGGGTGTGGCTGCACGCCTGTGCCGGCGAGCGCCTTGGGAAAAAAGGTAGAGGCCTGGCGGCCAGTGATCTGGCGCCGGTCATTCGTGAGTTGTTGGAGGAGCATTCTGCGTGTCTGGCTTAAATCTGTTTCTGGCCGATGAAGAGGCCACGGTCAAATTCGGTGCAGCACTGGCCGAGGTGACCGGCGGTCGCGGCGTGATTTTCCTTGAGGGCGACCTGGGCGCGGGTAAAACAACCCTGTCGCGTGGCCTGATCCGCGGTCTGGGCCATACTGGGGCTGTGAAAAGCCCGACGTTCACCGTGGTCGAACCCTATGAAATCGGCGAGCTCCGAGCCTTTCACTTCGACCTGTATCGCCTGGTCGACCCGGAGGAGCTTGAGTTCATGGGCATTCGTGACTATTTCGAGGGCGACCCGCTGTGCCTGTTCGAATGGCCACAAAAGGGTGCGGGCGTTTTGCCAAAGCCTGACCTGACCATTACCATAAGCCCCCAAGCGAGTGGACGCTCGCTGAACCTTTCGCCGCAGGGGGCTCGCGGCGAGGCCTGGTGCGTGGCACTGGCCGAACACTATAAACAGTAAGTGGGGTAGGTATGCGCATACGCGCACTGGTCGCCATCGTTGGGCTGCTGCTGACAACGGTGACCGTTGAGGCTCTGGCCGTCACTCAAGTCAAGAGCATGCGCCTGTGGCGCGCACCGGACAACACGCGGCTGGTCTTCGACCTGTCTGGCCCCGTGCAGCATAGTGTCTTCACCCTGAGCGCACCCGATCGCCTGGTCATCGACATCAATGGCGCAACACTGGCCGCGCCACTGAATGTGGCCACCTCCAACACGCCGATAAGCAGTGTGCGTTCGGCTCAGCGTACGCCAACCGACCTTCGGGTTGTGGTCGACCTGAAAAAGTCGGTTACCCCGAAAAGCTTCACCCTGGCGCCCAACGCACAGTACGGCAACCGCTTGGTGGTCGACCTGTATGACCAGGAGGCTGACGCTATCGCGGCCAGCACGCCGCCACCTGCGCCGGCCCCGGTACAAACGCCTGCGACAACGCCCGCGGTGCCAGTGACGCCGACCCAGCCGGCGATCAAGCTGCCACCGGTACCCAGTGGCAAGCGTGACATTGTGGTTGCCATCGATGCCGGGCACGGCGGCGAAGACCCTGGCGCTTCCGGCTCGCGTGGCCAGCACGAAAAAGACATCGTGTTGCAGATCGCCAAGGAGCTGCAGCGTCAGATCAACAGCGAAAAAGGTTTCCGTGCAGAGCTGACCCGCACCGGTGATTACTTCATTCCGCTGCGCAAGCGTACGGAAATCGCCCGCAAGAAAGGCGCCGACCTGTTCATTTCGATTCACGCCGACGCGGCCCCGTCGCGCGCAGCCTTTGGCGCCTCGGTGTTCGCCCTGTCCGATCGTGGCGCCACCTCCGAGACGGCGCGCTGGCTGGCCGACACGGAAAACCGTTCTGACCTGATCGGTGGTGCGGGTAATGTCAGCCTCGACGACAAGGACCGCATGCTCGCGGGCGTGCTGCTTGATCTGTCGATGACCGCTACGCTCAGCTCCAGCCTCAACGTGGGGCAAAAGGTATTGGGCAACATGGGGCGTGTCACTTCGTTGCACAAGCAGCGTGTGGAACAGGCCGGGTTCATGGTGCTGAAGTCGCCGGATATTCCGTCGATCCTCGTTGAAACCGGGTTCATCTCGAACAACAACGAAGCAGCCAAACTGGCCTCCTCCAGCCACCAGCAGGCGCTGGCCCGGTCGATCCGCACTGGGGTGCACCAGTACTTCCAGCAGAACCCGCCACCTGGCACCTACATCGCCTGGTTGCGTGACACCGGCAAGATTGCCGCCGGCCCGCGTGAACACACCGTGCGCCCTGGCGAAACCCTGGCGATGCTCGCCGTGCGTTACCAGGTCAGCGTGGCCAGCCTGCGCAGCATCAACAGCCTGAAGACCGATGAGCTGAAGGTTGGCCAGCGCCTCGATGTACCCGCCACAACCTTGGCCGCGCAATGATGAGTGGCGGTTCGCGAATTCAGCTGCTCAGCCCGCGGCTGGCCAACCAGATTGCCGCCGGCGAGGTTGTCGAGCGGCCGGCGTCTGTAGCCAAGGAACTGCTGGAAAACAGCCTGGACTCCGGTGCCCGGCGCATCGATATCGAAGTCGAGCAGGGCGGCGTCAAACTGCTGAAGGTGCGGGACGATGGCAGCGGTATTTCTGCCGACGACCTGCCGCTGGCCCTGGCCCGACACGCCACCAGCAAGATCCGCGAGCTGGAAGACCTTGAAGGGGTATTGAGCCTGGGCTTCCGTGGCGAGGCCTTGGCCTCGATCAGTTCGGTGGCACGCCTGACCCTGACCTCGCGTACCGCCAGTGCCAGTGAGGCCTGGCAAGTAGAAACCGAAGGCCGTGACATGACGCCGCGCGTGCAGCCGGCGGCGCACCCGGTCGGTACCTCGGTGGAAGTGCGCGATTTGTTCTTCAATACCCCGGCCAGGCGCAAGTTCCTCAAAGCCGAGAAAACCGAATTCGATCACTTGCAGGAAGTGATCCGGCGGCTGGCGCTGGCCCGTTTCGATGTCGGCTTCCACCTGCGCCACAATGGCAAGAGCATCCTCAGCCTGCACGAGGCCCACGACGAAACCGCCCGTGCACGGCGGGTGGGTGCCATCTGCGGCCCGGGCTTCATGGAGCAGGCACTGCCGATCGACGTCGAGCGCAACGGCCTGCGCCTTTGGGGCTGGGTCGGCTTGCCGACGTTCTCGCGCAGCCAGGCAGACCTGCAGTACTTCTTCGTCAATGGCCGGGCAGTGCGCGACAAACTGGTCGCCCATGCCGTGCGTCAGGCCTACCGGGACGTGCTGTTCAACGGCCGCCACCCCACGTTCGTGCTGTTCCTGGAGCTGGAGCCCAACGGCGTCGATGTGAACGTGCACCCTACCAAGCATGAAGTACGGTTCCGTGAAGGGCGCTCGGTGCATGACTTCCTGTATGGCACCTTGCACCGTGCCTTGGCCGATGTACGTCCGGAAGACCAGCTGGCCGCACCTGCTGCCGTACCTGAGCTGGTTCGGCCCACGGGCCAGCAGGCCGGTGAGTTCGGGCCCCAGGGTGAAATGCGCCTGGCCTCGCCGGTGCTTGAACAGCCTCGAGCCCCACAACAGTCGTTTTCCAATGGTGGCAGTGGCGCCGGTTACCAGTATCAATACACCCCACGTCCCTCACAGCCGCTGCCGGCCGCAGAGGCACAGGCGGTGTACCGCGAGTTCTATAAGCCGCTGGAAACCGGTGCAGCGCCTGCGACGGCACTGCCCGAAAGCCAGGGCGACATTCCCCCGCTAGGCTATGCCCTGGCGCAGCTCAAGGGTATCTACATCCTGGCCGAGAACGCTGTTGGCCTGGTGCTGGTGGACATGCACGCTGCCCACGAGCGGATAATGTACGAGCGCCTCAAGGTGGCCATGGCCAGCGAGGGCCTGAGTGGCCAGCCGCTGCTGGTGCCGGAGACCCTGGCCCTTAGCCAGCGTGAAGCCGACTGTGCCGAAGAGCATGCACAGTGGTTTCAGCGGCTGGGCTTCGAATTGCAGCGCCTGGGCCCTGAGACCCTGGCGATTCGCCAGATCCCGGCCTTGCTCAAGCAGGCTGAAGCCAACCGCCTGGTGCAGGACGTGCTTGCCGACCTTATGGAGTACGGCACCAGTGATCGCATTCAGGCGCACCTCAACGAACTGCTCGGTACCATGGCCTGCCACGGTGCCGTGCGCGCCAACCGGCGCCTGGCAATTCCCGAGATGAACGCCCTGCTGCGCGACATGGAAAACACCGAGCGCAGCGGCCAGTGCAACCATGGCCGTCCTACCTGGACTCAGATGGGCCTGGACGATCTGGACAAACTTTTCCTGCGCGGTCGATGAAATGAGCGGCAAGCCCCCTGCAATATTCCTGATGGGTCCGACGGCGGCCGGCAAGACCGACCTTGCCATCGAACTGACCACGGTGCTGCCGTGTGAACTGATCAGCGTCGATTCGGCACTTGTGTACCGTGGCATGGATATCGGTTCGGCCAAGCCGTCGAAAGAAGTCCTCGCTGCGCACCCGCACCGGCTGATCGACATTCGCGACCCGGCGCAGAGCTATTCCGCCGCGCAGTTCCGTACCGACGCGCTGGAGGCCATGGCCGAGATCACCGCGCGCGGCAAGATCCCGCTGCTGGTCGGCGGCACCATGCTCTATTACAAGGCGTTGATCGATGGCCTGGCCGATATGCCGGCCGCCGATGCGGCGGTGCGCGCCGAGCTGGAAGCGCAGGCTGAAGCCCTGGGTCTGGCCGAGCTGCACCGCCAGTTGGCCGAAGTCGACCCGGAGTCCGCGGCACGTATCCACCCCAATGACCCGCAGCGGTTGATCCGGGCCTTGGAGGTGTACCGGGTGAGCGGCGAGAGCATGACAGCTCATCGTCGGCGTCAATTCGCGGAAAGTCGCGGCGCAGACGCAGGCGCCGGCGGACATTTGCCCTATACTGTCGCCAGTTTGGCGATTGCTCCTACAGATCGTCACATTTTGCATCAGCGAATTGCGTTACGATTTTCGCAGATGCTGGAACAGGGCTTCGTTGACGAGGTCCGATCGCTGCGAGCCAGAAGTGACTTGCACGCCGGGCTGCCGTCTATACGGGCAGTGGGTTATCGGCAAGTGTGGGATTACCTGGATGGCAAGCTGACTGAGAATGAGATGCGTGAACGCGGTATCATTGCTACCCGGCAGCTGGCCAAGCGGCAGTTCACCTGGTTGCGTGGCTGGCCTGACGTGCACTGGCTTGACAGCCTGGCCTGCGACAATCTGTCCCGCACCTTGAAATACCTTGGGGCCATCTCCATATTGAGCTGAGTCCCTGCTGATTGCCGTCTATTCTTGCGAAGGGGCGGCCTAATTTATCGTTTTTATTGATTTTCTATTATTTATCCTTACAGGAGTGCGGCATATGTCAAAAGGGCATTCGCTACAAGACCCTTACTTGAATACCTTGAGAAAAGAAAAGGTCCCGGTATCCATTTACCTGGTCAACGGTATCAAACTGCAGGGCTCGATCGAATCGTTCGACCAGTTCGTGGTATTGCTGAAGAACACCGTCAGCCAGATGGTCTACAAGCACGCCATCTCGACCGTAGTTCCGGCCCGTCCGGTCCGCCTGCCAAGCCCGACCGACAGCGAGCACGGCGACAGCGAGCCAGGCAACGCCTGATAGGAGCCTGCATTGTTCTTTGAGCGCCACGGTGGTGGTGAGCGGGCGTTGCTCGTTCACTTGGAAGGTCAGAACCCTGAGGCGCGCGAAGACCCGCAGGAGTTTCAGGAGTTGGCATTGTCGGCCGGTGCCGACATCGTCTCGCTGGTCACGGTGACAAGGCATCAGCCTTCCGCCAAATACCTGATTGGCAGTGGCAAGGTCGAAGAGTTGCACGACCTGGTCCATGCCGAACAGGTAGACCTGGTGATTTTCAATCACACCCTCACGCCCAGTCAGGAGCGCAACCTTGAACGTGTGTTCGAGTGTCGTGTGCTCGACCGTACCGGGCTGATCCTCGATATCTTCGCCCAACGGGCGCGTACCCATGAAGGCAAGCTGCAGGTCGAACTGGCCCAGCTGGAGCACATGAGCACGCGGCTGGTGCGCGGCTGGACTCACCTTGAGCGACAAAAAGGTGGTATCGGCCTGCGCGGCCCGGGTGAAACCCAGCTGGAAACCGACCGCCGCCTGTTGCGGGTGCGTATACGCCAGATCAAGTCACGCCTGGAGAAAGTGCGCAGCCAGCGTGAGCAGGCGCGTCGCGGGCGCAAGCGCGCGGATATCCCCTCGGTGTCGCTGGTGGGTTATACCAACGCCGGCAAGTCCACGCTGTTCAACGCCCTGACCGAATCCGAGGTGTATGCCGCGGACCAGTTGTTCGCCACCCTCGACCCGACCCTGCGCCGGCTCGAGCTCAACGACCTGGGGCCGATCGTGCTGGCCGACACCGTAGGCTTCATTCGCCACCTGCCGCACAAGCTGGTCGAGGCATTTCGGGCTACGCTCGAAGAGTCGAGCAACTCCGACCTGCTGCTGCATGTGATCGACGCCCATGAGCCAGAGCGCATGGAGCAGATCGAGCAGGTGCTGGCGGTGTTGGGCGAGATTGGTGCCGAGGGGTTGCCGATCCTGGAGGTGTACAACAAACTCGACTTGCTCGAAGATGTCGAGCCACAGATCCAGCGCAATGCCGATGGCAAGCCGGAACGGGTCTGGGTATCGGCACGCGATGGGCGTGGCCTGGAGCTGGTTGGCCAGGCGGTTGCCGAGTTGCTGGGGGATGATCTGTTTGTCGGTACCCTGTGCCTGGAGCAGCGTTTTGCCCGCTTGCGCGCGCAATTCTTTGCCTTGGGTGCCGTGCAGAGTGAAGAGCATGATGAAGAAGGGCGCAGCCTGCTGAGCGTGCGACTGCCCATGGTCGAACTGAATCGCCTGGTCAGCCGCGAAGGCATGGAGCCGCAAGTGTTTGTCCAGCAACACACTTTGCAATAAATGCTCGTCGAGGTCGCCGGGCAGCAGTGACAGGCATTCTGTAGCATTGGACGGCGCGCCGTGGGCGCGTCTTTGCTTTATCAGATGGAGAGCGCTATGGCTTGGAACGAGCCGGGTGGCAACTCGAACAATCAGGATCCCTGGGGCGGCCGCCGCGGTGGCGGTGGCGGCGGTGGTGACAAGAAAGGTCCACCGGATCTGGACGAGGCCTTCCGCAAACTGCAGGACAGCCTGAATGGCATGTTCGGCGGCAGCAAGAAACGTGGCGGCGGTGATCGCAATGTCGGCAAGGGCGGTGGCCTGGGCCTGCTGGGCATCGGCCTGGCGGTGCTGGCTGCAATCTGGCTGTACAGCGCCGTGTATGTGGTCGACGAGCAGGAGCAGGCGGTTGTGCTGCGCTTCGGCAAGTACTATGAGACGGTCGGTCCCGGCCTGAACATCTACTTCCCGCCGATTGATCGCAAGTACATGGAAAACGTCACGCGTGAGCGTGCCTACACCAAGCAGGGCCAGATGCTGACCGAAGACGAGAACATCGTCGAGGTGCCGCTGACCGTCCAGTACAAGATCAGCAACCTGCAGGACTTCGTGCTCAACGTCGACCAGCCTGAGGTGAGCTTGCAGCACGCGACCGACAGCGCCCTGCGCCACGTGGTGGGTTCCACTTCGATGGACCAGGTGTTGACCGAAGGTCGTGAGCAGATGGCCGTGGATATCCGCGAACGCCTGCAGCGCTTCCTCGACAACTACCGCACCGGTATCACCGTTACCCAGGTCAACGTACAGAGCGCGGCAGCCCCGCGTGAAGTGCAGGAAGCCTTCGACGACGTGATCCGCGCCCGCGAAGACGAGCAGCGTGCCCGCAACCAGGCCGAGTCCTATGCCAATGGCGTGGTGCCGGAAGCCCGTGGTCAGGCCCAGCGCATCATCGAGGATGCCAATGGTTACCGCGACGAAGTCATTGCCCGCGCCAAGGGTGAGGCAGACCGCTTCACCAAGCTGCTTGCCGAGTACCGCAAGGCACCTGACGTAACCCGTGAGCGTCTGTATCTGGAGACCATGCAAGAGGTCTACAGCAACTCGAGCAAGGTCATGGTGGCAACCAAGGACGGGCAGAGCAACCTGCTCTACCTGCCGCTGGACAAGATGGTCGAAGGCAGCCGCAAGCCGTCCGTGCCAACCACCAGCGCGTCGCCATCGGCTAACGATGCGGCCGCTCGTGCCGCGCAGGACATGCAACAGCAACAGCAGCCGCTGCGTACTAGGGAGAGCCGCTGATGAGCAATAGATCGCTGATCGCCCTGATCGCCGCCGTGGTCCTGGCCATTGTGGCCTGGAACAGCTTCTACATCGTGTCCCAGACCGAGCGGGCGGTACTGCTGCGTTTCGGTAAGGTGGTCCAGGCGGATGTTCAGCCAGGCCTGCACGTGAAGATTCCGTACGTGAACCAGGTGCGCAGGTTCGACGCCCGGCTGATGACACTCGACGCGCCTACCCAGCGGTTCCTGACCCTGGAAAAGAAAGCGGTGATGGTCGATGCCTACGCCAAGTGGCGCGTCAAGGACGCTGAACGCTTCTACACCGCCACGTCCGGCATGAAGCAGATCGCCGACGAGCGTCTGTCGCGTCGTCTGGAAAGTGGCCTGCGCGACCAGTTCGGTAAACGTACCCTGCACGAAGTGGTTTCCGGTGAACGTGATGCACTGATGGCTGACATCACTGCATCGCTGAACCGCATGGCGAGCAAGGAACTGGGCATCGAGGTGGTCGACGTGCGCGTCAAGGCCATCGACCTGCCGAAGGAAGTCAACCGCAGCGTGTTCGACCGCATGAGCACCGAGCGTGAGCGTGAAGCCCGCGAGCACCGTGCCAAGGGTAACGAGCTGGCTGAGGGTATCCGTGCCGATGCCGACCGTCAGCGCCGTGTGCTGCTGGCCGAGGCTTATCGCGAAGCAGAAGAAACCCGTGGTGATGGCGATGCCCAAGCGGCCGCTATCTATGCCAAGGCTTACAGCCAGGATGCTGATTTCTATGCGTTCCACCGTAGCCTGCAGGCATACCGCGAGAGCTTCTCGAGCAAGAGCGACGTGATGGTCCTGGACCCGAAGAACGAATTCTTCCGTTACCTGGACAAGAGCAGACCGTGATGCTCAGGCCCTGATTTTCATGCAGCGGCACCCCGCCTGGCAGCTAATGCACCAGGCGGGGTGCATCCTGAATGAAAAGGGGTGTATGATGAGGCAGCCGGGAAATTTCCCGGCTTTTTTGCGTCTGCAAGGTTGATTGGCACAGCGCCGGTTGACAGTTTGGTCAGCTCGCAAGGCAATTTGAGGGTGTCGGGTACGGTGGCTGCGCTGGGATCAGTGCTGCCCGCTGCTGTGCGCGATACCGGCTTTTCTGACGGTTTGCCTGCTGGCAAGCCGCCCGGACCAGAGGGGAAATGGCGTAATGGCAACGGTAGACCGCTGGCTGCTGCCAGATGGCATCGAGGAAGTACTGCCACCTGAGGCTGCGCGCATCGAAATCGCGCGCCGCCAGGTGTTGGACCTGTTCCAGAGTTGGGGCTACGAACTGGTCGTCACCCCGCATATCGAGTACCTGGAGTCGCTGCTTACCGGCGCCGGCCAGGACCTGGATCAGCGCACCTTCAAGGTAGTGGACCCACAGTCCGGCCGCCTGATGGGCTTCCGCGCCGACTTCACCCCGCAGGTAGCGCGTATCGATGCGCACACACTGCGCCGTGAGGGCCCGAGCCGCCTGTGCTATGCCGGCAGCGTGCTGCACGCCCAGCCGCGTGCCCTGTCCACCTCGCGCAGCCCGATCCAGCTGGGTGCCGAGCTGTACGGCGATGCCAGCCCTACCAGCGACGTCGAAGTCATCAGCCTGATGCTCGCCACGCTGCAACTGGCCGATGTGCCGGATGTGCACATGGACCTGGGCCACGTCGGTATTTACCGCGGCCTGGCCCGTGCCGCCGGCCTGTCTGGCGCGGTCGAACAGCAGCTGTTCGACGCCATGCAACGCAAGGCTGTCGATGAAGTGCAGGCGCTGACCGCCGACCTGCCGAAAGACCTGGGCAACATGCTGCGCGCCCTGGTCGAGCTGTGCGGTGGTCGTGAAGTACTGGCTGAAGCCCGCGTGCGCCTCGGTCGCGCCCCGGCCAGCGTGCTGGCGGCGCTGGACGACCTGCTGGCGATCGCTGATCGCCTGGCGTCGCGCTACCCGGACCTGCCGCTGTACTTCGACCTCGGCGAGCTGCGTGGTTACCACTATCACACGGGCGTGGTGTTCGCCGTGTTCGTGCCAGGCGAAGGCCAATCGATCGCCCAGGGCGGGCGCTACGACGATATCGGCGCCGACTTTGGCCGGGCGCGCCCGGCCACTGGTTTCTCCACGGATTTGAAGACCCTGGTCACACTGGGGCGAGCGGAGGTCGTATTGCCAACTGGCGGCATCTGGATGCCGGACAGTGGCGATGCGGCCCTCTGGCAGCAAGTCTGCCAGTTGCGCAACGAGGGCCAGCGTGTGGTTCAGGCTCTGCCTGGCCAGCCGTTGAGTGCTGCTCTCGAGGCGGATTGTGATCGGCAATTGATTCAGCAAGACGGGCGCTGGCAGGTTCTGCCGCTGGCCCAGTGAGTTTCTGCGTCGGCAACAGGCCGGCAACCAAGTTTGCGTGAATGAGGACCAATGTAATGGGTAAGAATGTCGTCGTCCTGGGCACCCAATGGGGTGATGAGGGCAAAGGCAAGATCGTCGATCTGCTGACCGAACATGCTGCCGCCGTAGTGCGCTACCAGGGTGGCCACAATGCGGGTCACACCCTGGTGATCAACGGTGAAAAGACCGTTCTGCACCTGATTCCATCCGGCATCCTGCGTGAAGGCGTACAGTGCCTGATCGGTAACGGCGTGGTCGTTGCCCCGGATGCACTGATGCGTGAAATCACCAAGCTGGAAGAGAAAGGCGTACCGGTGCGCGAGCGCCTGCGCATTTCCCCGGCTGCGCCGCTGATCCTGTCGTACCATGTGGCCCTGGATCAGGCCCGCGAAAAAGCCCGTGGCGAAGCCAAGATCGGCACCACCGGCCGTGGTATCGGCCCAGCTTACGAGGACAAGGTGGCACGTCGCGGCCTGCGCGTGGGTGATCTGTTCCACCGCGAGCGTTTCGCCGCCAAGCTGGGTGAGCTGCTGGATTACCACAACTTCCAGCTGGTGAACTACTACAAAGAGCCAGCCATCGACTTCCAGCAGACGCTGGACGAGTGCATGGCTTACGCCGAACAGCTCAAGCCGATGATGCTCGACGTCACCGCCGAGCTGCACAACCTGCGTCGCGCCGGCAAGGACATCATGTTCGAGGGTGCCCAGGGCTCGCTGCTGGACATCGACCACGGTACCTACCCGTACGTCACCAGCTCCAACACCACGGCTGGCGGTATTTCCACCGGTTCCGGCGTCGGCCCGATGTACCTCGACTACATCCTCGGCATCACCAAGGCCTACACCACTCGCGTAGGTTCCGGTCCGTTCCCGACCGAACTGTTCGATGAGACTGGTGCTACCCTGGCCAAGCGTGGCCACGAGTTCGGTTCCACCACCGGCCGTGCCCGTCGTTGCGGCTGGTTCGATGCCGTGATCCTGCGTCGCGCCATCGACGTCAACAGCATCTCGGGCATCTGCCTGACCAAGCTGGACGTACTGGACGGCCTGGAAACCATCAACATCTGCGTTGGCTACAAGAACGAGAACGGTGCCGTCATCGACGCGCCTTCCGATGCCGACAGCTACATTGGCCTGGAGCCTGTGTACGAAGAGATGCCAGGCTGGAGCGAGTCGACTCTGGGTGTGAAAACCCTGGAAGAGCTGCCGCAAGCTGCGCGTGACTACATCAAGCGCATCGAAGAGCTGGTTGGCGCGCCGATCGACATCATTTCGACCGGCCCGGACCGCAACGAGACCATCGTGCTGCGTCATCCGTTCGCCTGATCTGCCCTCCAGGCTGATCTGACGCCGCGGCCCTGAGAAGGGCCGCGGCGTTTTCATTTGTGGGCATGTCTGTGCTGGCCAATATCCTCCGGCAATCCACCGTTGCCGCCGCTACCGTATTCGCGGGTAAACCCGCTCCTACACTGGTTGGGTGTGGGCACACAACGGCGGTTGGGCGCAGGCCGTTGTAGGCGCGGGTTCACCCGCGAAAGGGCCGGCACACGAAACCCCATTGCTAGACCTTGGCGCATTTCCCCGCTGCCTACGGCACAACCCTTGCTGTAAGAAGTTTCTGTAGATGCCATCAAAATAGTGGCGCCAGAAAACACGAGGGTTACACCGTGTCTGCCATCCTCTCACTGTTACGAAGCCGCCTCTTGCGGCCTGTGTTTGTTGCCCTTGGTATCGCTCTTTTGGTGCAGGTGCTGGTTGCCGTTGCGCTCACCCGAAGCACGGTCACCGCCCTGGAGGCTGACCTTGGCGAGCGACTGGGTAATGACAGTCGCCAACTCGCAAGCGATCTGGAGCAAGCCGGGCAAGATGTGCGCTCTGGGCTCGACGGCCTGTCCAGCAGTACCCGCCAGCGCCTGAGCGCAGGGTTGTCGGAGCGCCTGCAAAGCGAACAGCAGCAACTGCGCAGCACCCTGGAGAAGAACCTCAAGGACTCCGCCAACGACATGGCCGAGCTGCTGGCTTCGGTTGCGCCGCGAGCGATCTGGGACAACGATGTGCCAGTGCTCTCCGACTTTGCCCGGCGTGCCCAGCGCAACCCCAACGTGCTGTTCGTGATCTATGACGATGCACAGGGCCAGCACCTGACCCGTTACCTGAACCGGCAGAACCCGATCAACCAGACGCTCATCGAGAAGGGCCAGGGCGAACGAGCGCTGGACAAGGTGCTCGATGCCGCGCGTCGTGATCCGTCGGTGTACTTCGTCGAAGCCTCTATCAACCCCAATGGCGCCGAGATCGGCAAAGTCCTGATGGGGGTTTCTACAGCCGGCATTGACCAGGAGCTCAAGGCGCTCGACCAGCGCTTCAGTGCCCTGATCGCCAGTGGCGAGCAACTGGTTGGCGATAGCCTGGGCGCGGCGGCTGCCGACAGTGGCAAGGCCCTGCGCGAGCGCCTGGAAGTTGCGCAGGCCAGCGCCACCGCGATGCAGGCCAACACTGCACAGACCGTGCGCGATGCGGCTGCCGAGCTGCGCTGGCGGATTGGCCTGGGCCTGGTGGTGGTGGGCCTGGGTGTGCTGCTGGTGGTCGCTTTAGTGTTAGGCCGCCGGGTGCTCAGCAAACTGCGCCTGCTGATCGCAGCGCTCAACGACCTTGCCGCTGGCGAAGGCGACCTGACCAAGCGCGTGACCCTCGACAGCCGCGACGAGATCGGCGACATGGCGTCGGCGGTCAATCGCTTTGTCGACAAGCTGCAGCCCATCGTCCGCGAGGCCGGCGAGGTGGCCCAACGTACCGGCGTCGAGATCGGCGCCATGGCCCAGCGCAATGCCGGTGCCGATGCCGCGGCGGCGTTGCAGCGTGACGAAGTGGCCGCTAGCCTGCGCGACCTGTCGAGCATGGCTGACGAGGCTCAGGCTGAAAGCCATGCCATGCAGGCGGCGTTGCAGCAGGTGGTGGACATTCGCCAGGCGACCGATGAGAACAGCCGTTCCTCTACGCAACTGGCGAGCCTGATCGAGAACCTTGCCGGGCAGGTCGAAACGGGCTCTCAGGTGATCGAGCGCCTGGCCAAGCAGAGCGAACAGATTGAAGTGGTGCTGACTGTCATCCATGGCATTGCCGAGCAGACCAATCTGCTGGCCCTCAACGCTGCAATCGAAGCCGCGCGCGCTGGTGAAACTGGCCGCGGATTCGCTGTAGTGGCCGATGAGGTGCGGGCGCTGGCGAGCAAGACGCAAAGCTCTACCGGCGACATTCAGGCGCACATTACCGCGCTGCAAAAAGGTGCCAAGGAAGCAGTGGCCACCATCAGTCAGGCCGGGCTCAAGGCGAGTGAAGGGTTGTTGGTGCTGCGTGACAACGAGCGTCGCCAGCAGTCGGTGCAGGCTGCGGTGGAGCAGGTGCACGCGGCCATTGGTTTGGCGACTCGCGCTGCCGAACAACAGGCCCATGGCGCTCAGGCGGTGCGGGGGCGGGTGGAGAACATCCATGCCCAGGCCGAACGCTCGGCTGAGGTGGTGATGCAGACCACGGCCAGCAGCAAGGTGCTGGATGATCTGGCGGCTCAGCTGCGCGCCAGCCTGGGCCAGTTCCGGGCCTGAATCCTGGGCGGTTCTTTGTGGGAGCGGCCTTGTGTCGCGAAAGGGCTGCATAGCAGCCCCAAGTTTGTTGCATAAACGCGGAAATTGCCGGGGCCGCTATGCGGCCCTTTCGCGACACAAGGCCGCTCCCACACCTGAGCGGTGTTGCTATGCTGTCGGCGACACATGACAAAAGGAGTTGCTCATGTCCGCCCAACTAATCGCTGCCCAGGCCGACCTGAATTTCCTGCACAGTGACAGCGTACAGCTCACTGACCCGATGACCGCCCTGCAAGCCTACTGCGCCATGACCTCGGACGTCCCCGGCTGGCTGGCCCGGGCTTTCCGCATTCGCGACTTTATCTCACGCCGTTTCAATGTCGCCGATATCCACGGCTTCACTCGCGGCGATCCAACGCATGTGCCAGCCGTCGGTGAGCGCCTGGACTTCTTCACTGTCGAGGCCATCAGCGACCAGCAACTGGTCCTGACCTCGCGTGATACGCACCTGGCTGTAATGGTGAGTGTGGATCTAGATGATCAGGGGGAGGGGTGTCAGCGCTTGGGCGTGACCACCTCGGTGCAGTGCTTCAACACCTTCGGCCGGCTTTACATGTTGCCGGTCGGCAAGGCCCATGGGCCAATTGTGCGGCGCATGCTGCGTAACATCTGATGGCCGGCAAGCCCCCACAGGTACAGCGCAGGTCCTGAGAACGGCGCTGTGCTTGTGGAGGCGGGCAAACCCGCGAAGAAGTTTATGCCTTGTTCAGATACATCCGCGTAGTCAGCAAGTAAACCGGCAACCCCGACACCACGATCAGCAACGCAGCATAAGGCGCCGCTGCCGCGAACTCGACGTTGGCTGTGTGTGCCCACACCTCGGTGGCCAAGGTGGTCATGCCGGTCGGGCTGAGCAGCAGGGTAGCCGTCAGCTCTTTCATGGCATCCAGGAACACCAGCGCAAAGGCTGCCGCCATGGCCGGGAAGATGATCGGTAAGGTCACCCGGCAGAACGCGGCAAAGCTGCTCGCGCCAAGCGTGCGCGCGGCTTCTTCCAGCGTCGGCGAAGCCTTGTTCAGCGCGGTGCGCACCGGTGATTGCGCCAACGGCAGGAACAGCAGCGCATAGGCCAACAGCAGCAAGGCCGTGGTCTGGTACAGCGCCGGCACGTAGTGCAGGGCGAAGAACACCAATGTCAGGGCAATCACCAGGCCGGGTAGGGCGTGCAGCAGATAGGGTAGACGCTCGGCCCAAATCGCCAGGCGGCCTTTGTAGCGCACCACCAAAAAGCTGATAGGCAGAGCCAGCAGCACACAGAAGCCGGCACCGCCCAGCGATACCGACAGCGAGGTGAACAACGCCTTCGAGATGGCCGCCACCGGGAATGCCGCCGACGAACCCACGCTCAGCCAGTAACCGAGCATCGCCAGCGGAATGCCGCTGCCCAGCACCGCCAGGCCCACGCAGAACAGTTGCGCCAGCACCGCCCAGCCGCGCAGCCGCACCGGTTGCGCACGCCGGGCTACGCCCTGGCCGATGCGTACATGGCGGGCTTTGCCGCGCACCCGTAGTTCCAGCCACAGCATTGCCAGGCACATCGCCAGCAGCACGGCAGACAGCATGGCCGCGTTGGCGTTGCTGAACTCCAGTTCGAACTGCTGGTAGATCGCCGTGGTAAAGGTTTGCAGGCCGAGTATCGACAGCGCGCCAAACTCTACCAGCATATGCAGGGCAATCAGTAGCGCACCGCCGAGCATCGACGGCCACAGCAGCGGCAGGGTGACTTTGCTGAACACCCCCCAGCGGCTGCAACCCAGGGTGCGTGCCGACTCCTCCAGCGACGTGTCGAGGTTGCGCAGGGTCGCGGCAACGGGCAGGAACACCAGTGGGTATTTGGACAGGGCCATGACCATGATCGCGCCGCCCAGGCCTTCAAAGTCCGAACTTAGCGACACCCAGGTGAAGCTGCTGACGAACGACGGCACGGCGAATGGCAGGCACAGCACCACGCCCCACAACCGGCGGCCGGCCAGGTTGCTGCGCTCCAGCAGCCAGGCCAGTGCCAGGCCGACCACCATGCAGGTCAGCGTCACCCCGACCATCAGCATCAGGGTGTTGCGCATCAGCCCCCAGACAAAGGGCCGCCACAGCAGGTGCAAAGCTTCGCGCCAGCCGGCCTCCCAGGCTTTGATGGCGACATAAGCCAGTGGCAGCAAGCTCATTGCCACAAGGAACAGCACAGGCAGCACTACCCAGATGGAAGGGCGCTTGCGGCGCGGTACGAAGCGTACCGGCACCGGTTCGGACAGGGCGGCAGTCATCAGAGCAGGCCGACCTCACGCTCAAGTTCGATGGCTTCCTCGGCATTGCCCAGGTCAGCTGGCGAGATCTTCGGCGGGCGCAGTTCGTCGAACGGCTTCAGGCCGCGGTCAGAAACCATGCCCTTGTGCAGCGGGTACTCGGCGGTGGTCTGGGTGATCACGCGCTGGCCTTCCTCGCTGGCCATCCAGTTGAGCAGGGCCTGGGCTTCTTTCGGGTGTTTGCTGGCCTTGACCACGCCTGCGCCGGAGATAGTGACCAGGTTGCCAGCATCGCCGTCGGCCAGGTAATAGAGCTTGGTGTCCAGCTTGCCGCGTTCGCGTTCAAGCGCGTACCAGTAGTAGTTGTTCACCAGTACCGCAGCCACTTCACCTTTTTCCACGGCTTTCAGGGCGACCATGTTGTTGGTGTAGGTCTTGCCGAAGGCTTTCAGGCCGGTCAACCATTCTTCGGTGGCTTCACGCCCGTGCATCTTCAGAATGGCCACGGCCTGCTCCTGGAACGCACCGCTGGTAGGTACGTAGCCGACGCGGCCTTCCCACTCAGGGTTGGCGAAGTCCATCACCGTGGTCGGCAGGTCTTTCTCGTCGACTTTCTTCGGGTTGTACACGACGATGCGCGTACGGGCGGTGATACCCATCCAGGTGCCGTTGGCGCCAACGTACTCCTTGGGCATCATGTTCAACGTGGCGTCGTCAATCTTGGCCAGCAGGCCCAGCTCGCCCAGGTTGTTCAGGGGCGGGGACTCTTCGGTATAGATGATGTCGGCTGGCGAACGGTCGCCTTCCTCGATGATCTGGCTGGCCAGCTGGTTGCTGCTGCCTTTGCGGATGTCGATGTGAATGCCGGTCTTGGCCTCATAGGCCTTGGCAATGGCTTCGCCGATTTCCTTGTGCTGACCGTTGTACATGGTCAGCGTGACCGGTGCGTCTGCCATGGCGGCCGGAGCGCCGATGACCAGGCTCAGCACTGCGGCGGCCAGGGTACGCATCAGCGGTTGCGGGCGGATCGTCATGCGGGTACTTCCTCGCTTACGGCTACATATTTGGAAACAATGGTAAACGAAATTGTTTCTCAAGTGGCCGGGTGACGAGAAATTCATGGTCAGACCATGGTGCAAGGGGGGGGGCGCTGGGCGTGTGTTGCCTGTACGGGCCTCTTCGCGGGTGAACCCGCTCCTACGACGTGCGGGTATCGGGGGAGGGGGCACAAAAATCGCAGGCAAGAAAAAACCCACTAGCAAGCTAGTGGGTTTTTGTATGGTGCCCAGGAGAAGACTCGAACTTCCACGACCTTGCGGTCACTGATACCTGAAACCAGCGCGTCTACCAATTCCGCCACCTGGGCAAAGCTTTACATCATCTGCAGAAGGCGACTATCGTTCGCTTTCACACAGTAGTAACAGATCCTTGGTCATCTGCTACTTGAAAATACTTGGTGCCCAGGAGAAGACTCGAACTTCCACGACCTTGCGGTCACTGATACCTGAAACCAGCGCGTCTACCAATTCCGCCACCTGGGCACACATTCGAGGTTACTTGATGCTTTACAGCGTCGTTCATCTCTACTACAACTTCGGGGTTGTCCGTCGTTGTGGTGCGCACTATACGGACGCTCCCCAAGGCTGTAAAGCCCCCAATCGAAAAAAAATTCAAAAAATTCAACTTGTTGATTCCACAAGCCTATTTCTGCTGTTTATGCACTGCAGCGGGGGCTGTCCAAGGCAGACATTTCCGGTTTCAATACGCCTATGCCAGAATTCATATCTATATACCCCAAGGTGAACCCCTTCTGATGGCCGATTGGCAATCCCTCGATCCCGAGGCCGCTCGCGAAGCGGAAAAATACGACAACCCCATTCCCAGCCGTGAGCTGATCCTGCAGCGTCTCGCCGACCGAGGCGAACCTGCTGCCCGCGAGGAGCTGGCAAAAGAGTTCGGTCTGTATGAAGAAGACCAGATCGAAGCCCTGCGCCGCCGCCTGCGTGCCATGGAGCGCGATGGCCAGCTTATCTATACCCGGCGCGGCACTTATGCCCCGGTAGACAAGCTGGACCTGATCTGCGGTCGCGTCTCCGGCCACCGCGACGGCTTCGGCTTCCTTATTCCCGATGACGGCAGCGAAGACCTGTTCCTCAGCCCGTCGCAGATGCGACTGGTGTTCGACGGCGACCGTGGCCTGGCCCGCGTCTCCGGTGTCGACCGCCGTGGCCGCCGTGAAGGCGTGCTGGTCGAAGTCATCTCCCGTGCCCACGAAAGCGTGGTCGGCCGCTATTTCGAAGAAGGCGGCATCGGTTACGTAACCCCGGACAACCCGAAGATCCAGCAGGAAGTGCTGGTGACTGCCGGGCGTAACGGCGGTGCCAAGATCGGCCAGTTCGTCGAGATCAAGATCACCCACTGGCCAACGCCGCGCTTCCAGCCGCAAGGCGATGTGGTCGAGGTCATCGGCAACTACATGGCGCCGGGCATGGAAATCGACGTTGCCCTGCGCAGCTACGACATTCCGCACGTCTGGCCCAATGATGTGGTCAAGGAGGCACGCAAGTTCCGCTCCGAAGTCGAGGAGAAGGACAAAGAGAAGCGTGTCGACCTGCGCCATCTGCCGTTCGTCACCATCGACGGTGAAGACGCCCGCGACTTCGACGATGCTGTTTATTGCGAACCGCTGGGCAAGCTGCGTCTGTTCTCCGGTGGCTGGCGCCTGTACGTGGCCATCGCTGACGTGTCCAGCTACGTGCGTCTGGGCTCTGCCCTGGATGTCGAAGCCCAGCAGCGCGGCAACTCGGTTTACTTCCCCGAGCGCGTGGTGCCGATGCTCCCCGAAGAGCTGTCCAACGGCCTGTGCTCGCTGAACCCGCATGTCGACCGGTTGGCCATGGTCTGTGAAATGACCATGAACAAAGCCGGCCAGATGGTCGACTACCAGTTCTACGAAGGCGTGATCCACTCCCATGCCCGCCTGACCTACAACAAGGTCAGCAGCATGCTCGAGCACTCGCGTACCCGTGAGGGCAAGGCGCTGCGCGAAGAGTACAAGGAGGTCGTGCCGGATCTGAAGAACCTGTACAACCTGTACAAGGTGCTGGTGGAGGCGCGTCACACCCGGGGTGCAATCGACTTCGAGACCCAGGAAACCCGCATCATCTTCGGCGACGAGCGCAAGATCGCCGAAATCCGCCCGACCGTGCGCAACGATGCTCACAAGCTGATCGAGGAATGCATGCTGGCGGCCAACGTGGCCACCGCCGAGTTCCTGCAGAAGCACGGCGTACCGGCCCTGTACCGCGTGCACGACGGCCCGCCGCCGGAGCGCCTGGAAAAACTGCGCGCCTTCCTAGGCGAGTTGGGCCTTAGCCTGCACAAGGGCAAGGACCCGTCGCCGAAGGATTACCAGGCCCTGCTGGCGAGCATTGCCGGTCGCCCGGACTTCCACCTGATCCAGACGGTGATGCTGCGCTCGCTGAGCCAGGCCGTGTACAGCACCGAGAACAACGGCCACTTCGGCCTGAATTACGAGGCGTACACCCACTTCACCTCGCCGATCCGTCGTTACCCGGACCTGCTGGTGCATCGCGCCATCCGCAGCATCATCCGCTCCAAGGTCGATACCCCGCACGTCAAGCGTGCCGGCGCCATGAGCATCCCCAAGGCGCGTATCTACCCGTACGACGAAAACACCCTGGAGCAACTCGGCGAGCAGTGCTCGATGACCGAGCGCCGGGCCGACGAGGCCACCCGTGACGTGGTCAACTGGCTCAAGTGCGAGTTCATGAAAGATCGCGTGGGCGAGACCTTCCCGGGTGTGATCACGGCGGTGACCGGTTTCGGCCTGTTCGTCGAGCTGACCGATATCTATGTAGAGGGCCTGGTGCACGTCAGTGCGTTGCCAGGTGACTACTACCACTTCGACCCGGTACACCATCGCCTGGCTGGCGAGCGCACCGGTCGCAGCTTCCGCTTGGGCGACACCATCGAAGTCAAGGTCATGCGTGTTGATCTGGATGAGCGCAAGATCGACTTCGAAGTGTCGGAAAAGACCCTCGCCGCACCGATCGGCCGCAAGCAGCGTGGCGCCGCGCCGGTTGCCGAAAAAGCCGAGCAGCAGCCGGCAACCGAAGCGAAAGCCACGCCCAAGCCGCGCAGCCGCAAAAGCGAAGCGTCCGAAGCGTACTTCCCCAAGGATGCTGTGCAGCGAAACGCTGAAGTGCGTAAAAGCCGCGAGATGAAAAAAGCGCTGATGACCGACGCGCGCAGCAGTGCTGGCAGCAAATCGGAGAAAGGTGGCAAGCCGTCCGGCAAACCGACCAAGCACCGTAAAGGCCCGCCGAAGTCCGGCGCACCACGCAAAAACAAGAGCAATTCATGAGTCAGCTGGAAAAAATCTACGGCGTACACGCCGTGCAGGCATTGCTGCAGCATCATCCAAAGCGGGTCAAGCAGATCTGGCTGTCGGAAGGGCGCAGCGAGCCACGCCTCGAGACCTTGCTGGCGCTGGCCGCGGAAAACCGCGTGCCGGTCGGCCAGGCCGAGCGCCGTGAGATGGATGCCTGGGTCGAAGGCGTGCACCAAGGCGTTGTAGCCGAGGTCAGTCCGAGCCAGGTGTGGGGCGAGCTGATGCTCGAAGAGCTGCTTGAGCGCACAGAAACGCCGCCGCTGATCCTGGTGCTGGACGGCGTGACCGACCCGCACAACCTCGGCGCTTGTCTGCGTACCGCGGATGCGGCCGGTGCCACGGCAGTGATCGTGCCCAAGGACAAGTCCGCAACGCTGACGCCGGTTGTGCGAAAGGTGGCTTGTGGGGCGGCCGAAGTCATTCCGCTGGTGGCTGTGACCAACCTGGCGCGTACGCTTGAGAAGTTGCAGCAGCGTGGCCTGTGGGTAGTGGGTACTGCTGGCGAGGCCGAGCAGGAGATCTACCAGCAAGACCTGACCGGGCCACTGGTGATGATCATGGGGGCGGAAGGCAAGGGCATGCGCCGGCTTACCCGTGAGCATTGCGACTTCCTGGTGAAGTTGCCGATGGCGGGTAGCGTCAGCAGCCTTAACGTGTCGGTGGCGACCGGGGTTTGCCTGTTCGAAGCCGTGCGTCAGCGTCAGGCCAAGCGCTGATTCTCAGGCCTGTTCCGGCCTCTTCGCGGGTGAACCCGCTCCTACAGGGTGATTGCGTTCCCCTGTAGGAGCGGGTTCACCCGCGAAGAGGCCCGCAGCCTGTAAATATGTTTCAGGCTGTTCAAATATTCACCAATCACCTTGCTTGTGCGCCCCGGCTTCTCTACAATTGCGCCCCTTGCCGAGCTGGCAGGCGCTCATGTGCCTCCCCTCCGTGCAAGACATACAGTGTCATTCACTCCTTGTCTGACCAGATTCACTGGCAGACTACTAACCCGTAAGGAGCATTCATGCGTCATTACGAAATCATCTTCCTGGTTCACCCGGACCAGAGCGAACAAGTCGGCGGCATGGTTGAGCGTTACACCAAGCTGATCGAAGAAGATGGTGGCAAAATCCACCGCCTGGAAGACTGGGGCCGTCGTCAACTGGCCTACGCAATCAACAATGTTCACAAGGCTCACTACGTGATGCTGAACGTTGAATGCACCGGCAAGGCCCTGGCCGAGCTGGAAGACAACTTCCGCTACAACGATGCCGTTATCCGTAACCTGGTCATCCGTCGCGACGAAGCCGTTACCGGCCAGTCCGAGATGCTGAAGGCTGAAGAGAACCGCAGCGAGCGCCGTGAGCGTCGCGAGCGTCCTGAGCATGCTGACTCCGCCGAAGGCGACGACAGCAATGACAGCGACTCCAGCGATAACGCTGACGAGTAATCCACGGACCTTTAGAGGAGCCTATTAAATGGCACGTTTCTTCCGTCGTCGTAAATTCTGCCGCTTCACTGCTGAAGACGTGAAAGAGATCGACTTCAAAGATCTCAACACCCTGAAAGCTTACGTATCCGAAACCGGCAAGATCGTTCCAAGCCGTATCACCGGTACCAAAGCTCGTTATCAGCGTCAGCTGGCTACCGCTATCAAGCGCGCCCGCTTCCTGGCCCTGCTGCCCTACACCGACAGCCACGGCCGCTGAGACCGGGTCGTCGACAAGCAGTAAGGGATTAGCATGCGAGCGTTAGCAAGTTTCATCATGCGCGGTCGTGTGCAGGCCACCCTGGTGGTGGTCATCAGCGCGGTACTGCCGCTGCTGTTCTGGTTGAGTGCCGCTGCCGGCAGCCTTGTGCTGCTGCGGCGTGGGTTCAAGGATGCTACATCGGTCATCGCCGGCGGCTTGCTGGCCGGGCTGGCCGTGTGGGTCATGGGCGATCCCATCACCTTTCTGGTGATTGCGGGTGCCTTGGCCCTGGCCGCCATGTTGCGTGCCGAGCATCCCTGGAGCCGGGTGTTGCTCGCCAGTGCCGTGTTCGCCGTGGCTTTCAGCCTCGTGCTTGATCTGGCGCTGGCGCAAACCTTCGATGTGCTGGCCAAGGCGTTTGCCGAAGCCATGCCGAAAATCGAAGGGCAACCGGTGCTCTCCGGTGAGCTGATCCGCCCTGTGCTGGTCGCTTCCACAGCAGTGACGGTGCAATTGTTCAGTGTGCTGGCGTTGATGCTGGCGCGCTATTGGCAGGCAGCGTTGTACAACCCTGGAGGCTTCGGTCGCGAGTTTCGCGAACTGAAGTTGCCGAAACAGACCATGGCGGTCTTGGTGGCAGTGATGGTGGTGGCGCCGTTTATCGGCCCGCAGTTCATCATCCTGGCATCGGCTTCCAGCCTGGTACTGGTGCTGGCCGGCATCGCCTTGATGCACGGGCTGGTGGCACAGGGCCGACTGGCCGGTTTCTGGCTGGTGGGGATGTACGTGACGCTACCGCTGATCATGCAGCTGATTTATCCGTTGCTGATGGTTTTGGCCATTGTCGACAGCCTGATTGATTTTCGCGGTCGCAAGTCCCCTCCGGGGAAAGACTCCGCGAACGGTGAAGGTTAAAAGTTAAGAGGTTTTACCAAATGGAACTGATCCTGCTGGAAAAAGTCGCTAACCTGGGCAACCTGGGCGACAAAGTAAAAGTTAAGGCTGGTTACGGCCGTAACTTCCTGCTGCCATTCGGCAAGGCCACCGTTGCCAACGCCGCCAACCTGGCTGCGTTCGAAGAGCGTCGTGCCGAGCTGGAAAAAGCAGCCGCTGACAAGAAAGCTTCGGCTGAAAGCCGCGCTGCCCAACTGGCCGAGCTGGAAGTGACCATCACTGCCACCGCTGGCGACGAAGGCAAGCTGTTCGGTTCGATCGGCACCCACGACATCGCTGACGCCCTGACCGCCTCCGGCGTTGAAGTGGCCAAGGCTGAAGTTCGTCTGCCGAACGGCACCATCCGTCAGGTTGGCGAATACGACGTAGCCGTGCACCTGCACAGCGACGTTGAAGCCACCGTACGCGTGGTCGTCGTAGCTGCCTAAGCTGCGCTAACTGGCTGGCTCCTTGCGAGTCAGGCGGTTAACATCGGGCACGGTCCTGTTTTCGACAGGCCGTGCCCTTTGTCTTTTTCATCCTCCAGAATTCTTTCGTGGCCATGAACGAGATCACCACCTCCGAACAGCTTGACCTGCAAACCGCAGCCCTGAAGGTACCGCCGCATTCCATCGAGGCCGAACAGGCCGTGCTCGGTGGCCTGATGCTGGACAACAATGCCTGGGAGCGGGTGCTGGACCAGGTGTCGGACGGCGATTTCTACCGGCATGACCACCGGCTGATCTTCCGCGCTGTGCACAAGTTGGCCGACGCCAACCAGCCATTCGACGTGGTGACCCTGCACGAGCAGTTGGACAAGGAAGGCCTGTCCTCGCAGATCGGCGGTTTGGCTTACCTGGCCGAGCTGGCCAAGAACACCCCTTCGGTGGCCAACATCAAGGCCTACGCCGCGATCATTCGCGAGCGGGCCACGTTGCGCCAGCTGATCAGCATCAGTACCGACATCGCCGACAACGCGTTCAACCCGCAGGGGCGCAACGCTGCCGAGATTCTCGACGATGCCGAACGGCAGATCTTCCAGATCGCCGAGGCACGGCCTAAAACCGGCGGCCCGGTAGGCGTCAACGAGCTGTTGACCATGGCCATCGACCGCATCGATACGCTGTTCAACTCCGACAGTGACATCACCGGTATCTCCACCGGTTACACCGACCTGGACGAGAAGACCAGCGGCCTGCAGGCAGCCGACCTGATCATCGTCGCCGGCCGTCCGTCGATGGGTAAGACCACCTTCGCCATGAACCTGGTAGAAAACGCCGTACTGCGGACCGACAAGGCGGTGCTGGTGTTCTCCCTCGAGATGCCAGGTGAGTCGCTGATCATGCGTATGCTTTCGTCCCTGGGGCGTATCGACCAGACCAAGGTCCGTTCCGGCCAGCTGGATGACGACGACTGGCCGCGCCTGACCTCGGCAGTGAACCTGCTCAACGACCGAAAGTTGTTCATCGACGATACAGCGGGTATCAGCCCCTCGGAAATGCGCGCACGTACCCGCCGCCTGGCCCGTGAGCATGGTGAAATCGCCATGATCATGGTCGACTACCTGCAGCTGATGCAGATTCCGGGGTCGGCCGGTGACAACCGTACCAACGAAATTTCCGAGATTTCCCGCTCGCTCAAGGCCCTGGCCAAGGAATTCAACTGCCCGGTCATTGCCCTTTCGCAGCTGAACCGCTCGCTGGAACAGCGCCCGAACAAACGCCCGGTGAACTCCGACTTGCGTGAATCCGGTGCAATCGAGCAGGACGCCGACGTGATCATGTTCGTGTACCGCGACGAGGTGTACCACCCCGAGACCGAGCACAAGGGCGTGGCGGAAATCATCATCGGCAAACAGCGTAACGGCCCCATCGGCTTCGTGCGTTTGGCGTTTATCGGCAAGTACACCCGGTTCGAGAACTTGGCGCCGGGGATGTACAACTTTGATGATGATGAATAACCCATTGAGCTAGCAAGGCCGCTCCTACAAGGTTTGCGGTGCGCCTGCTAGCTCTGAAATCTGAGCGATGTTCGTTTGCCCTTGGCTGATGATCCGCCCCTCGCTCAGGGTGATCACCCGGTCAAACCGCGACAGTGCGCTCTGATCATGCGTCACGCAAATCAGCCCTCGCCCTTTAAATGCTTCGAACAACAGGTCCCAGGTTCGCTCTGCCGACGCGGCATCGAGCCCGGCTGTGGGTTCGTCAAAGAAATTGAATTCCCCAGGCTGATTAAGAAGGCGTAGCAGCGTCAGCCTGCGTGCTTCGCCGCCCGATATCGATTCTGCGCGTGCATCCAGATCAAGTTCGTACCAGTCTTTGCTCAGTCCCAACCGTTCAAGCCATCGTTCGATTTGAGCGCGATCATGAGCTTGCTCGAACAGCACCGCGCGGGGCAGGGGGCCGGGTATGAAATGCGCATCCTGAGGGCAGAGTCGTAATCGACTGAATTGTTCACTAGCGTCGAGCGACGCCAGGCACCTGCCGTGCAGGTGCACATCCTTGCGCAACGGGAATATCGTTCCCGCCAGCGTATGCAGAAGTGTCGATTTACCACATCCGCTGGGCCCGATCAGTGCGACCCGTTCTCCTTTGTGCAGTACCAAGGGTTCTTCGATGTGAAGTTGTACAGTATCTCGAGCGCTCAACTGGCACGGGGCGATGCTTAGGCCAGCGTCCTGGTCTTGGGACTTCGCCTCAGTAGTGCATGCTGGGCCGAACGAGGGGAGCTGGAGCCAGTGTTCGAGTTTGCGTTTGTCTAGCCGAAACTGGTCTAGCAATCGCCAGGCCTCAGCAAGTTGCGCAACCCCTGCCAGCAATCCGCTCACCAAGGTGAAGAGAGCAACCAGCTCGCCCAGGCTCAATTGCGGTGTTGCCAGAGCCTGATCATGGATACCCCACATGAGCAAACCGCCACTGCCCAGGCCTATGAACAGGGTACGCAGGCTCTGAATCCAACCCCCACTGTGAGCTACCTGCACTGCTGAGTCGGCATAGTGCGAAAGTGTCTGGTTGACCGGGAGCATTGCGGCATCCTCGGCCTTTTCCAGTTTGACCGTTGCCGCGCTGGCGAAGGTATCGACCCATTGTTCCGCCAGTTCATCCTCGCGCGCGTTCACTGCCTCGATATGTGGCCGGCGCCAGCGCACCAGGCGATCGTTGGCCCACAGGTAGGCCAGGCTCAAAGGGATGAGGCCGATCAATACCGAAGTAGCCCCCAGGTAAGCGAAGAGCGTTATCAGCACTGCAGCTTCGGCTAGCACCGGCCATGCCGAGCCAATCAAAAAGCCTAACCACCGCTCCTGTGCAGTAATGCCCCTATCCAGTACTTTTACCAGTGTTCCGCCATGGAGTTGTCCATAGGCCTCGAAGCGCTTGTCCAGCAATTCGCGGCACCAGCGGATGGAAAGTTGCTTCACGCGTTCCTGGCAAAGCCGCGCCAGGCACCAGGCTTGTAGAGGGGTCATTGAGGCTTGTAATGCGACGAGGCATATGAAAGCTCCGAGCAGAAGCTGGGAAGACGCGGCTGAGGTGGCCAGGTTGTCAATGATGTCGGCCAAGACTAGAGCAGGTACGACGGTCGTGATTTTCAGGAGCAGTGTCGCGCCGAGGGCGGCGAGAATTCCTCTATAGATTTGCATGTCATTGCCTTATGCCTTTGAGTGCACGCTGTGGCGCGACTGGAATACCTGATCTGATCAGGTGGAAGCGTTCAAGTCCGGGTATGAACACCTGAACAACCGTAGCGAGATTCGGGTGCTCATAAAGTGTGCGATAGAATGCGACCTTATTATGTTTTTCCAAGTTGATCAGTGTTCGCTTGACTTGCCCGCGCACGCTGAGAACGGTATGCGGAGGGTGAAAGGCGGGTACAGCATATGTGGGGCATGGGTGTATAAGTGCTGAAAGGCGGGTTGAATGAGTAAGCATTTTTTCAGCAGAGAGATCTTCTTGTTTTTCTGTGGCCCCAGAAAGCTGCTCGCACTGAACCTGCTCCGTTACGGCGCGGTACATTGCAATGGAGGGGTTGATGGAGCTGCCGGAGCCAATGCTGCTGAGTGCACCTTCTTTTTTACTACGAGAAACAGCAATGCAAAATGAAACTTCGTAAAAGTCGTGCGTCAAGTATATTTCTAGTTTTTTGGCCCGGCGGAGAAGCTCGGTATCATGGGCAAATGTTTCTTCCAGAAAAGAACTCGAAGGTTGGTAAAGTTTGGGTGGGGAAGTCAGGCCACAAAGTGATAGGTAGTACATAGAAAGTGCGTGACGTTCGATAGCTTCATTGATGGCGTGGAGCAGAGCCTCGTTCTCCGTGCAGCCAAGTGCTGTACCAGAGTTAGTCGAATATTTGGAAAGAAAGCCCGCTGCAGTTTTTTCGATTTCATCAATGTTTCTGGAGGAAGGTGCTATCAATATCGCGGGAATGGCTATTTCGTCGTAGCTGTTCAATGCCTGAAGACTGAAATAAGGTATTCGGCAATCCGGGGGAATGGATTTTAGGAGCCAATCGTCAAATGGGGCTATCGATTGCAAAATTTGGTCGCTTTCGATGAGTGGTGGAGTGCTCTTGTCGACGAAGTAGTGCTCTAGGCTCTCAGCAAGGGCTCCTAGTTCGCAATGTTCCCCTTTTCCTGCCCCGCAAGAAACTTCTTTGTAGGCGCTGTCGTATAAGTGGCATGTGGCGACCAGGCTACTCTTTTTTGATAGTGCTGTTTTCGATTGAAGCCCTAAGTGATGATGCAGCCTTGTCAGACGGTTATAGGCCTCTTCTATGTTCAGCTCGCGTTCGGTAATCATGTTCTGCTCCTTGGTAGAGCCAGAAGGGGCTAAGCCCCTTCTGGTTTGTCACTTACAGAAGATTGAGAAATTCAACCTCGGACTCGGTGAATGTGTAGTTCATCACGCGTGGGATCTGCAGAGTGTGGATTTCAGAACGACGACGTCCCATGGCTAGTGCTCCTATAGAGTTGGTTTGAGTGCGCCTTTCAGCGCGTCATTGTTGTAGCACTTGTTTTTTTGGGGGTTCAAGAACTTCTCGGGATTTGTTGAGGAAAGTTAATGTAGGATTTTTTACTAAGACTAGAAGGTCGATTCCTACAATTCTTAAGAGATAAAGAAAAAAGCACCAATAATTAGCTGGTTAGCACTTTCTCAGGGTTGGATAGGCTAAACATTCAGTAAAAATCTGAAGGAATTGCGATCGCTCAGCAGGGGGCGCGATCGCCATTGGTGTAAGCAGGCTCAGGTATTCCTGTGAGTAATTGCCTTGCCCCGATCCACCCCACGATCCCCTTTTCTTGAAGACAACCCGATGCAGGGGCAGGGGCCTGCTGTAAAGATTCGTTGATGTGTTGCCTGGGCTGGCCCTTTCGCGGGTGAACCCGCTCCTACAGGTTCACCATAGGCTTCAAGAGTTGCACCGTACCTGTGGGAGCGGGTTTACCCCACCCGTTGTTCCGCATCGAGCCCGGGATCCAGTGTAGAGACGCCCGCGAGCAGTCTTCGGAGTTGATGGGCTATGTGCGCGAACTGACCATCACTGGGTTGATGGATGAGAAGCCGATGATGATCTGGGCTGCCCATTACCTGAGTGCGATGGCCAAGGCGCTGATGGATGATGCTGAGCTGTGGATGAGGCAGTGAGGGGTTGGCTTCAGGTTGCATGAAGGCCGCCAGGAGTTCGCCGCAACAGTTTCAGCGCCTATGAGATCGAGCGCCGCCCGCGCGGCGCTTGATCTCACAGGCGCTGCAAGGATTCTGTCGAACACCTGGCAACCCCACTACACCCCTCAACCCAACCACCTGCCACGTCCATCCCCCAACCGTCGCCCCGCCCACCAATCCCCACGAATCCAGTCGGATTTGGTCAAAATTTGTGCTATATTCCGCGCCCGCGATTTCCCTGCACACCAGAACCGGTCACTGACATGCAAGCAGCCAAACCACTCTACGACTATCCCAAGTACTGGGCCGAATGCTTCGGGCCAGCACCTTTCCTGCCAATGAGCAGGGAGGAGATGGATCTGCTCGGCTGGGATTCCTGCGACATCATCATCGTGACCGGTGATGCCTACGTCGATCATCCGTCGTTTGGTATGGCCATCATTGGCCGTCTGCTGGAGGCCCAGGGCTTCCGCGTGGGCATCATCGCCCAGCCGAACTGGCAGTCGAAAGACGACTTCATGAAGCTCGGCGAACCGAACCTGTTCTTCGGCGTGGCCGCCGGTAACATGGACTCGATGATCAACCGCTACACCGCGGACAAGAAGATCCGTTCCGACGATGCCTACACCCCGGGTGGTCTGGCCGGCAGCCGTCCGGACCGTGCCAGCCTGGTGTACAGCCAGCGCTGCAAGGAGGCCTACAAGCATGTGCCGATCGTGCTCGGCGGCATCGAGGCTTCGCTGCGCCGCATCGCCCACTACGACTACTGGCAGGACAAGGTTCGTCACTCGATCCTGATCGACGCCAGCGCCGACATCCTGCTGTTCGGCAACGCCGAGCGTGCGGTGGTCGAGGTGGCCCAGCGCCTGTCCAACGGTGAGAAGATCGAGACCATCACCGACGTACGCGGCACCGCCTTCGTGCGCCGCGATACCCCGCAGGGCTGGTACGAGATCGACTCCACCCGTATCGACCGCCCAGGGCGCGTCGACAAGATCATCAACCCGTACGTGAACACCCAGGACACCCAGGCCTGTGCCATCGAACAGGCCAAGGGCGACCAGGAAGACCCGAACGAAGCCAAGGTGGTGCAGATTCTCGACAGCCCGGCCGTGACCCGGGAAAAGTCGGTGATCCGCCTGCCATCGTTCGAAAAGGTGCGTAACGACCCGGTGCTCTATGCCCATGCCAACCGCGTGCTGCACCTGGAGACCAACCCAGGCAACGCTCGCGCGCTGGTGCAGAAGCACGGCGAAGTGGATGTGTGGTTCAACCCGCCACCCATCCCCATGAGCACCGAGGAAATGGACTACGTGTTCGGCATGCCTTACGCCCGTGTGCCGCACCCGGCCTATGGCAAGGAGCGCATCCCGGCCTACGAGATGATCCGTTTCTCGGTGAACATCATGCGTGGTTGCTTCGGTGGCTGTACCTTCTGCTCGATCACCGAACACGAAGGCCGCATCATCCAGAACCGCTCGCATGAGTCGATCCTGCACGAAATCGAAGAGATGCGTGACAAGGTGCCGGGCTTCACTGGCGTGGTCTCGGACCTTGGCGGGCCGACTGCCAACATGTACCGCATCGCCTGCAAAAGCCCCGAAATCGAGAAGCACTGCCGCAAGCCGTCGTGCGTATTCCCGGGTATCTGCGAAAACCTCAATACCGACCACAGCTCGTTGATCGAGCTGTACCGCAAGGCCCGTGCCTTGCCGGGTGTGAAAAAGATCCTGATTGCTTCCGGCCTGCGCTACGACCTGGCGGTGGAATCGCCGGAGTACGTCAAGGAACTGGTCACCCACCACGTTGGCGGCTACCTGAAGATTGCCCCGGAGCACACCGAGCGTGGCCCGCTGGACAAGATGATGAAGCCGGGTATCGGCACCTATGACCGCTTCAAGCGCATGTTCGAGAAATTCTCGAAAGAAGCGGGCAAGGAGCAGTACCTGATCCCGTACTTCATTGCCGCGCACCCCGGTACCACTGACGAAGACATGATGAACCTGGCCCTGTGGCTGAAGGGCAACGGCTTCCGCGCCGACCAGGTACAGGCGTTCTACCCGTCGCCAATGGCCTCGGCCACGGCCATGTACCACTCAGGCAAGAACCCGCTGCGCAAGGTGACCTACAAGAGCGAAGGGGTGGAGATCGTCAAGAGCGACGAGCAACGCCGTCTGCACAAGGCGTTCTTGCGCTATCACGACCCGAAGGGCTGGCCGATGCTGCGTGAAGCGCTGCAGCGAATGGGCCGCGCCGACCTGATCGGGCCGGGCAAGCACCAGCTGATTCCGGCGCACCAGCCGCAGACCGACAGCTACCAGAGCGCGCGCCGCAAGAACTCGACCCCGGCGGGGAGCCACAAGGTGGGCAAGGACCAGAAGATCCTCACCCAGCACACCGGCCTGCCACCGCGTGGCAGCGATGGCAGCAAGCCGTGGGACAAGCGCGAAAAGGCCAAGGCCGAGGCGTTTGCGCGTAACCAGCAGGCGGCCAAGGAGCGCAAAGAGGCGAGCAAGGGTGGCAAGGGCAACAAGAAGCCGCGTCAGCCTGTCATTCCGCGCTGATCTTGAAGGCTACATAGAGCCCTGTGGGAGCGGGTTCACCCGCGAATGCGTCGGTAGATCCACTATCGATTCGCGGGTGAACCCGCTCTCATCAAACAAAATGCAACCCATTGTTTTCTAAACACTCAAGCGGCCACCAGTTGATACCCCAGTTTCCGGGCTTTGCGAAGCAAAGCCCGGACCTGCCGGTCTTGGCTTCTGGTTTCAAACTCCTCAAGACCTTGTTCAACATAAGCCTGCTTCTTGGTTAACAGGTTGTACACCAGACGTGCCAACTGATGCGCAGTGGCCTTGATGGCGCAGCTGGTATCCATTCGAGTCAGTCTGGCTCGGTGTGATGCACCAATGAAACCCTTGTCGTTACGGGCATTGGATGCGGCCTGCTTGAGTGCTTGAGCTGCTCGATTGACTATTTTGGGCCCGCCACCTGCCAGTCGATGACCGCCGGAAATTCGGGTAGGGGGAGCCAGTCCCAACCAAGAGCAGAAGTGCTGTGAGGACGGGAAGCGTGATAGATCTGTACCGATCTCCCCTGCCAGCACTAATGCAGTGTCCACCCCAATGGTTGGAATTGCGGTTAGGTCCACGCCAAGAACTTTCCACAATGTCTGATGCAATTCAGTCTGTTGGACACCGTTTCGGTGTGGGCTCCGTAAAGGCTTATTGGATGGCTCTGGCTTGTTTTGCAGCACCGGCAACTGCTCTAACGCGGCTTTTATGGCGTCGTCACAATCAGCAATTTGCTGCTCCAGGAAGTCATAGGCAGCCAATTCCTGAGTTAGCGCATGCAAATGCTCGCGCCGCCAATTGCCATGAAGACTCCGAGCGACAGCCTCCTTGCCTGCCTTGATGCGGCGGTCGGTCAGTTCAGCCAGTTGCACTGGGTCCCGTTCACCTGCGCAGATGGCTCGCAAAATCTTCATGCCAGTTACACCGGAAATATCACTGATGACATTGGCCAGCTGGATGTTCATTTGGCTCATGGCCTTTTGCATACGGTTCAGCGTCTGCGCCTGGTCTTTCACTTTGGAAGCACGCTGCCTGACCAATGACCGGACGCAGCAGGTCAGATCATCGGGGCGGAATGCGCCTCTGAGCAGTCCATGAGTCATCAGCTGCCAAATCCACTGGCAATCCAACACATCTGATTTACGGCCCGTGATTTGCCGAGTTGCTCTGGCATTGACGAGATAAACCTCAAAACCGCGCTCGCTGAGAATCTCGTAAATTGGAATCCAATAAACCCCCGTGGATTCCATGGCAACGACCTTGATCCCCAGGCTTTCAAGCCAGTTAGCCATCTTGAGTAGGTCGTCAGTAAAGGACGTGAACGACTGGACGGGATTTTCGTGCCGGGGATCGACCGCCACGAAATGTTCTCGACCACCGACATCGATCGCCGCGCAATCGGGATGGACGACGGTAAAGCGTTGCTTGGAAGGCTTGCGCGCCATGATGAATCCTCGCAGGATAAAGGGCGCGCGGGGCACACGGTGGCGAAAGGGTTCACTCTCTCATACGTGGTCACAGCTGAATCAGCTGATGCCTACAGGGACTTCACGCCGATACCGTGCGGATCACTCTCCTACGCGGGTGTGCGGACACACACCAGTGCTGGCTACGATCTCTGTCCCGCGCACACGAACCCTAACAAAGCAAAAGGCGGCTGGCCCTACCGGGCCAACCGCCTTTTCTTTTTCAAAATGTCAGCGTCGCTGCGGAACTGAAGCCGTACACCTCATGTTTGCTGCGCGACAGCGCAGCCCGGAAGGGCTGGGTGATCTCCTACAGGGTCAGTGTTCGGCCCATCCATCTGGGTCAGTCAGGCTGCTTGTCGACCCACTTAGGCGCGACCGGCGCCACAAAGCTGTCCATCCCGTCCAGCAGCTCGTCCGGCTGCTGCCCCAGCAGTAACATCGCCCGGTGTTGCGGGCGCACGAAGCCTTCTTCGACGATATGGTCGAGGAACCCGCCCAGCTTGTCGTAGAAACCGTTCACATCCAGTAGCCCGAGTGGCTTGGCGTGATAGCCCAGTTGCCCCCAGGTCCACACTTCGAACAGTTCCTCCAGCGTACCCAGCCCTCCCGGCAAGGCAATGAAGGCATCGCTCAGCTCGGCCATGCGGGCCTTGCGCGCATGCATGCCATCCACCACTTCCAGGCGGGTCAGGCCTTTGTGGCCGACTTCAGCGTCCAGCAGGCTCTGCGGAATGATCCCGACCACTTCGCCGCCGGCCGCCATGGCCGCGTCGGCCACCACGCCCATCAAGCCGACCGCGCCACCGCCATACACCAGGGTCAAGCCACGGCGGGCAATGGCCTGGCCTAGCGCGACGGCTGCTTCACGGTAGGCAGGGTTGGCGCCCATGCTGGCGCCGCAGAACACACAAACGGAACGTACGGGCATTGCTCATCTCCTGTCACTCAGGCGCACAGGGTACGGCGCATGCCCGTCGCTTCCAAGGCCGGGTTCATTCTGGTCGGGAGAATTCGCAGATGGCTCCTGTGGCGCCGTGGGCGTAGGCAGCGAGCAGGCTATTGAGGAAGTTGGAGATGGGCATTTGGTATTGCTCCTAAATGAGAGGTTGTCCCATCGTCTAATAAAAGGGCATGATGTGCCCTTAGATTGGTTGTATACAATCCATTGAACAATTCTACTGGCTGACCGCTTGACACCCCCCTTGACCCATATCAGCAAGGGGCTGAACGGTTTCAGGCAGTCTCGCAATTGATAAAACCCTGCCAAGGAGATTCATGATGTTTGCGAAAGCTGTAGCGGTATCCCTGCTGACCCTCGCCAGCGCTTCTGTCTTCGCCGCCGAGTGCTCGGTCACTGTCGACTCGACTGACCAGATGTCCTACACCAGCAAGGAATTCACTGTCGACAAGAGCTGCAAGGAATTCACCGTCAAACTGACCCACTCTGGCAACCTGCCGAAGAACGTCATGGGCCACAACCTGGTGATCAGCAAGACTGCCGACATGCAGGCCATTGCCACCGAAGGCATGAGCCAGGGTCTGGATAAGGACTACCTGAAGGCTGACAACGCCGCGATCATCGCCCACACCAAGATGATCGGCGCGCCTGAGAAAGAAACCGAAGTGAAGTTCGACACTTCCAAGCTGGAAGCCGGTGGTGACTACAGCTTCTTCTGCACCTTCCCGGGCCACATCTCGATGATGAAAGGCAAGGTCATCGTCAAGTAATCAAAGGCTGACGGCGAACCCTGTAGGAGCGGGTTCACCCGCGAATGCGTCGGTGGGTTCACCCTCGTATTCGCGGGTGAACCCGCTCCTGCAGGCCACTTATCAAGGAGCGAACGGCAGTTCGCGCTTGTGCTGGGTCTTGCGGTAGGTGGCGACGATGATGTCGAACGCTGCCTGGTCAACCGGCTGCCCATGCAGGAAGGCATCGATCTGCGCGTAGGTCACGCCATGTGACGCCTCGTCCGGCTTGCCCGGCTCCAGGTCTTCCAGGTCGGCCGTTGGCACCTTTTCCACCAGTGACTCCGGCGCACCGAAGCTGCGCGCAATCGCCCGCACCTGATTCTTCACCAGCCCACTCAACGGCGCCAGGTCGCAGGCACCATCACCAAACTTGGTAAAGAAGCCCATCACCGCCTCGGCGGCGTGGTCGGTTCCGATCACCAGACCTGCGCGGGCGCCAGCGATGGTGTACTGGGCGACCATTCGGGTACGTGCCTTGACGTTGCCAACCACGAAGTCCACCAACGTCGGCGAGCCATTCTTCAACGCCGCCACTTCAGCTGCCAATGCACGCACTGCCGGGGCGATATCCACCGTGTGAACTTCATCTGCCTTGATCACATCCAGGCATGCCTGGGCGTCATGCTCGTCATGCTGTACCTGGTAAGGCAGGCGCACGGCAATGAAGGTGTAGGCCTTGTCGCCGGTCTCGGCGCGCAGCTCGTTGATGGCGCGCTGGGCGAGCAGGGCGGCAGTCAGTGAGTCGACGCCACCGCTGATGCCCAGCACCAAGGTCTTGAGTCGAGCATTGGCCAGACAGTCCTTGATGAACGCCACCCGTCGGGCGACTTCGGCCTCGAGCGCTGCCGCGTCGGCGAACGGCGGCTGTACCTTCAGCGCCTGGGCAATCTCTTGCTGAACCGCTTGCATGGGTTACTCCTTGCTGGGGACTTTGAATACGTGACGCATGTAGGCGACGAAGTTCTCGTCGCGGCACTGGGTCTTGGCGGCTTCGTCAGAGATCTTGGCCACCGGCGCGCCGTTGCAGTCGGTCATTTTAAGCACGATGCTCATGGGTGCCACACCAGGGATGTCGCAGGTCAGGTTGGTGCCGATGCCAAAGCTGACGTTGATGCGGCCGCGCAGGGCGCGGAAAATTTCCAGCGAGCGGGTCAGGTTGAGGCCGTCGGAAAACACCAGGGTCTTGGTCATCGGGTCGATACCCAGTTTCTGGTAATGGGCAATGGCCTTTTCCGCCCAGGCTACCGGCTCGCCCGAATCATGGCGCAGGCCGTCGAACAGCTTGGCGAAGTACAGGTCGAAATCGCCGAGAAAGGCATCCATGGTGATGCAGTCGGTCAGGGCGATGCCGAGCAAGCCGCGGTACTCGCGTACCCAGCAGTCCAGCGCGGCGATCTGGCTGTCGATCAGCCGGGGGCCGAGCTGCTGGTGGGCCATGATCCATTCGTGGGCCATGGTGCCCAGCGGTTTGATATCCAGTTTCCATGCCAGGTCGACGTTGCTGGTGCCGACAAAACGGCCGGGGAAGTCGTCGCGCAGCACCCTTACCACTTCCTCCTGCACGCGGCTGGAAAAGCGCCGGCGGGTGCCGAAGTCGGCCACCTGCAGTTCGGCCAACTCGTCGTCGCTGGCATGTGCACGCAGCCAGTCAAACTTGCGGTACAACTGATCCCGCGCCTCGGCCAGGCGCATGTGCGGGTGCAGATTGCGGTTGCGTACTTCGCTGATGATGGCCAGCAGCGGCACTTCGAACAGGATCACATGCAGCCACGGACCTTTCAGGCGCAGGAACAGCTGGTCGTTTTCGATGCCGACGTGCACGTAGCGCAGGTTGAAGCGGAACAGTCGCAGAAAGCGTAAAAAGTCGGGCTTGAGGAAGCTGATGCGTTCGAGGAAGGCCAGCTGGCCATCGTCCAGGGTGAGGTCGCCAAGCTGTTCGAGCTCATTGCGAATTTCGCCGAGGTAGGGGCGCAGATCCTCACCGTTGCGGCAGCGGAATTCCCATTCGACGTCGGCGTCCGGGTAGTTGTGCAGCACTCCCTGCATCATGGTGAGTTTGTAGAAGTCGGTGTCGAGCAAGTTGTGCACGATGCGCTCGGCGAATGCGCTTTCGCTCATCAAGGGGGCTCCGGAAGCGGCGATTGGCGGCCATTGTGCCAGCCTTTTACCCCTTGTGTGGCTGTTCCGGCCTCTTCACGGGCAAGCCCGCCCCCACACGGTGCGCGGCCTTGTTCCTATTTTAGGCGCGGGCGTGCCCGCGAAGAGGCCGAAACAGCCAAAACAGAGGTGTTTTTCCGTGCACCAGCTAGCCTTGAAACGGTGCCGCCTGTAGCAGTCGCGCACCAGCGGTGTGCAGTTCGGTGACGTCCGCTGTTACAGGGCGGTTGCACGTAAACACTTGCCAGGGTTGCAATGATGGCACTCGACGGTTGCTCCTTGTCTGTACGTGTGGTGGCGCCTGCCGCGTGGCAGACGGTTGCACGCTCAATAAAGAAGAGGCCGCCCGTCGCCTACAGGCACCCTGCACAGTGTGTTTTCCCGGAAGACAAAACCGATGGCACGGCCCTTGCTCTGAGCACAGGGCTGAGTAGTTGTAGTGCCAACCAAAAAAACTCTAGGAGCACCACCTCATGTCGCAGACGTTTTACAAGAAAGGTTTCCTGGCTCTGGCCGTAGCTACGGCACTGGGTGTTTCTTCGTATGTTCAGGCCGACGTCAAGATCGGTGTAGCGGGCCCAATGACCGGTGCCAACGCAGCGTTTGGCGAGCAGTACATGAAAGGTGCGCAGGCAGCGGCCGACAAGATCAACGCCGCCGGTGGCGTGAATGGCGAGAAAATCGTCCTGGTCAAAGGCGATGACGCCTGTGAGCCGAAGCAAGCCGTGGCCGTGGCCAACCGACTGGTCGACCAGGACAAGGTGATCGGCGTAGTGGGCCACTTCTGTTCCTCCAACACGATCCCGGCGTCCGAGGTATATGACGAGGCGGGCGTGATCGCCATCACCCCAGGCTCCACCAACCCACAGGTCACGGAGCGCGGCCTGAGCGCCATGTTCCGCATGTGCGGCCGTGACGACCAGCAGGGTATCGTCGCTGGCGACTACATCGTCGACGTGCTCAAGGGCAAGAAGGTCGCGGTGTTGCACGACAAGGACACCTACGGTCAGGGCCTGGCCGACGCGACCAAGGCGCAGCTGGAAAAACGCGGCGTGAAGCCTGTGCTGTACGAAGGCCTGACCCGTGGCGAGAAAGACTTCAGCGCTGTGGTCACCAAGATCCGCTCTACCGGTGCCGACGTGGTCTATTTCGGCGGCCTGCACCCGGAAGCCGGCCCGCTGGTACGCCAGTTGCGCGAGCAGGGCCTGAAGGACGTCAAGTTCATGTCCGATGATGGCATCGTCACCGACGAACTGGTGTCTACCGCCGGCGGCGCGCAATACGTTGACGGCGTGTACATGACCTTCGGTGCCGACCCGCGCCTGCTGCCAGACAGCAAGGCGGTGGTGGAGGAGTTCCGCAAGGCGGGCACCGAACCTGAGGGCTACACCCTGTACGCCTACGCTTCGCTGCAGGCTCTGGCTGCCGCGTTCAATGGCGCGAAGTCGAACAAGGGCGAAGACGCTGCCAAGTGGCTCAAGGCCAACCCGGTGCAGACCGTCATGGGTGAGAAGAAGTGGGACAGCAAGGGCGACCTGACCGTGTCCGACTACGTGGTCTACCAGTGGGACAAGACCGGTAAATACCACCAGCTGGAAAAACAAAAATAACAACGGCCCGCGGCCCGGGCGGTTGCTCGGGCCCAAGCCCCGCGGTACCTGTCTTTATTCGTAGATCTGCACAGTTCTGCGCTGCGAGGGCCCCGCACAGGTGGCCCGCGCCGTGGTCGGCGCTCGTGCAATCTCAATCAGGTGAGATTGCGTTATGGATGGTATTTTCCTGCAGCAACTGGTCAACGGCCTGACCCTCGGGTCGGTCTATGGCCTGATCGCCATCGGCTACACAATGGTCTATGGCATTATCGGCATGATCAACTTCGCGCACGGCGAGGTGTACATGATCTCCGCTTACCTCGCGGCGATCAGCCTGGCATTGCTGGCTTACTTCGGTGTCGAATCGTTCCCCCTGCTGATGCTGGGCACCTTGTTGTTCACCATCGTCGTCACCGGCGTTTATGGTTTCACCATCGAGCGCATCGCCTACAAACCGCTGCGTAACTCCACCCGCCTGGCACCGCTGATCAGTGCCATCGGCATTTCGCTGATCCTGCAGAACTACGCACAGATCAGCCAGGGCGCCCGCCAGCAAGGCGTGCCAACCCTGCTGGAAGGTGCTATGCGTGTCGAAGTCGGGTCCGGCTTCGTGCAACTGACTTATACCAAGATCTTCATCCTGGTGGCGGCTTTTGTCGGCATGGGCCTGCTGACCTACGTGATCAAGTACACCAAGCTCGGCCGCATGTGCCGTGCTACCCAGCAAGACCGCAAGATGGCCTCGATCCTGGGTATCAACACCGACCGGGTAATCTCCTACGTGTTCGTCATCGGTGCAGTGATGGCCGCCCTGGCCGGCGTGCTCATCACCATGAACTACGGCACCTTCGACTTCTACGCCGGCTTCATCATCGGTATCAAGGCGTTCACTGCTGCTGTGCTCGGTGGCATCGGCTCGCTGCCTGGCGCGATGCTCGGCGGGATCATCCTGGGTATTTCCGAGTCGCTGTTCTCCGGCCTGATCAACTCCGACTACAAGGACGTGTTCAGCTTCTCGCTGCTGGTGATGATCCTTATCTTCCGCCCACAAGGCCTGCTGGGTCGCCCGCTCGTGGCTAAGGTGTGAACATGTCGATTGCCAAAATTGCCTCTGCCTCTGAAACCAAAGGTTTCGATATCAAGCGCAGCCTGCTCGAGACCATCGTTGCCGGCTTGCTGGCGCTGATTGTCTTCGGCCCGATCGTCGGCGTGGTGCTCGACGGTTATACCTTCAACGCCGAACCTCGTCGGGTTGCCTGGCTGGTCGGCGGGGTGATGCTCGGGCGTTTCCTGCTCAGCCTGTACGTGCAGACCGCTGCCGGGCGGCGCATGCTCGAGGGCTTCGACAGTGGCGGCTCGGGCGTGCATGTGCGCGCGCCGAACTATGTGTCGCGGCTACGCTACATCATCCCGGCGCTGGTGGTGATTGCCATCGTCTTCCCGATTTTCGCCAACAAGTACCTGCTGACTGTGGTCATTCTTGGCCTGATCTACGTACTGCTGGGCCTGGGCCTGAACATCGTGGTGGGCCTGGCCGGCCTGCTCGACCTGGGTTATGTAGCGTTCTACGCCATCGGTGCCTACGGCCTGGCGCTGGGGTACCAATACCTTGGCCTGGGCTTCTGGAGCGTGCTGCCGCTGGCGGCCATCGCGGCGGCGTTGGCGGGGTGCATCCTGGGCTTCCCGGTGCTCCGGATGCACGGTGACTACCTGGCGATCGTGACCCTGGGCTTTGGCGAAATCATTCGCCTGGTGCTGAACAACTGGCTGTCGTTCACCGGTGGCCCCAACGGCATGCCGGCGCCATCGCCAACCTTCTTCGGCCTGGAGTTCGGCCGCCGCGCCAAGGACGGTGGGGTGCCGATCCATGAGTTCTTCGGCTTCGAATACAACGCCAACCTCAAGTTCGTGTTCATCTATGCGGTGCTGTTCATGGTCGTGCTGGCGGTGCTGTACATCAAGCACCGCCTGACCCGCATGCCGGTCGGCCGGGCCTGGGAAGCGCTGCGCGAAGACGAGATCGCTTGCCGTTCGATGGGCCTGAACCACGTATTGGTCAAGCTCTCGGCGTTTACCCTTGGCGCCTCTACCGCCGGCCTGGCCGGGGTGTTCTTTGCCACCTACCAGGGTTTCGTCAACCCGTCTTCATTCACCTTCTTCGAGTCGGCGTTGATCCTCGCCATTGTCGTACTGGGGGGTATGGGCTCGACCGTGGGCGTGGTCATTGCGGCGTTCGTGCTGACCGTGGCGCCAGAGCTGCTGCGCAGCTTCTCCGAATACCGGGTGCTGCTGTTCGGCGTGCTGATGGTGCTGATGATGATCTGGCGACCGCGTGGGCTGATCCGCATCAGCCGTACCGGTGTGACCCCGCGTAAAGGAGTGGCGCCATGAGCGACGATATCATTCTCTCGGTCGACAACCTGATGATGCAGTTCGGTGGCATCAAGGCGCTCAGCGATGTCAGCCTGAAGGTCCGGCGCAACCAGATCTTCGCCCTGATCGGCCCCAATGGCGCCGGCAAGACTACGGTGTTCAACTGCCTGACCGGCTTTTACAAGGCCAGTGGCGGGCGCATCGAGCTGAACGTGCGCGGCAGCCATACCAACGTGATCCAGCTGCTCGGTGAGCGCTTCCAGGCGGCGGACTTCGTTTCGCCTGCGCGCTTTGCCAACCGCATGTACTACAAGATGTTCGGCGGTACCCATTTGGTCAACCGCGCCGGCCTGGCACGCACCTTCCAGAACATCCGGCTGTTCAAGGAAATGTCGGTGGTGGAGAACCTGCTGGTGGCGCAGCACATGTGGGTCAACCGAAACCTGCTGGCAGGTGTGTTCAACACCAAGGCCTACCGCAAGGCCGAAAGCGATGCGCTGGACCACGCCTTCTACTGGCTGGAAGTAGTGGACCTGGTCGATTGCGCCAACCGCCTGGCCGGCGAGCTGTCGTACGGCCAGCAGCGCCGCCTGGAAATTGCCCGGGCCATGTGCACGCGGCCGAAGATCATCTGCCTGGACGAACCGGCGGCGGGCCTGAACCCGCAGGAAACCGAAGCACTCAGCCGCATGATCCGTGTGCTGCGTGACGAGCACGACATCACTGTGGTGCTGATCGAGCACGACATGGGCATGGTCATGAGCATCTCCGACCATATCGTGGTGCTGGACCACGGCAATGTGATTGCCGAAGGTGCGCCGCAGGACATCCGCCACAACCCGACGGTGATTGCCGCCTACCTGGGTGCAGACGAAGAGGAACTGGTATGAGTGCACCCATTCTCGAGCTGAAAGACCTGGACGTGTTCTATGGGCCGATCCAGGCACTGAAGAAAGTCTCGATGCACATCAACGAGGGCGAGACGGTAAGCCTGATCGGCGCCAACGGTGCCGGCAAGTCGACCCTGCTGATGTCGATTTTCGGCCAGCCGCGGGCGGCATCCGGGCATATCGTGTACCGCGGCACCGACATTACCCGCAAATCCTCGCACTACATCGCCTCCAACGGCATTGCCCAGTCGCCGGAGGGGCGCCGGGTGTTTCCCGACATGACCGTCGAGGAAAACCTGATGATGGGTACCATCCCCATCGGCGACAAGCATGCCGACGAAGACATGCAGCGCATGTATGAGCTGTTCCCGCGGTTGAAGGAGCGGCGTAACCAGCGGGCCATGACCATGTCGGGTGGCGAGCAGCAAATGCTGGCGATTGCCCGGGCGCTGATGAGCCGGCCGAAGTTGCTGCTGCTGGACGAGCCCTCGTTGGGGCTGGCGCCGATTGTGGTCAAGCAGATTTTCTCGACCCTGCGAGAACTGGCCAAGACCGGGATGACCATCTTCCTCGTGGAACAGAACGCCAACCATGCGCTGAAACTGTCGGACCGGGCCTATGTGATGGTCAACGGGCAGATTCGCATGACCGGGACCGGGCAGGAACTGTTGGTCAATGAGGAAGTGCGTAACGCTTATCTGGGCGGGCACTGAGTTGTATGCAGGGGCTGCAATGCAGCCCCCTTCTCAATGTGGAAAACTTGTCGTTCCCTTCTCCCGAAACACACCCATATTCCTTCGCAAGCCATTGTTTCCACAGGCCAACTCTTTTCCACGGATAGTGTGGAGCCGCCTGTGGAAAACATGGTGGCATATCGCTCAAGCCCTTGAGTATCAAGCCCTGTAGCGATTTGATCATTTTTTGTTCATATCCCCGTTGTGGATGATTTCCCCAAGCGTTCAAAATCTCTGCGTGCACTTGAAGTGTCGCGATAATCCTGTGGATAACTCTGTGTAAAAACCTTGGACAGACCGCTGCAGGCGGCATGTTTGAAAGCCTTGCGCCATCACCGCCAAGATATCCACCGACCACAACCCGCTGAAAGGGTTCCGTGCGGTGGACAAGTTGCCCCCAATCTGTGGGGAAAGCCTTGTGGATAACATGCGTATACCTGGCGGCGAGCCCTCTGCTGCAAGGGTTTGCAGAATATGAACAAAAAATGAACAGCCCCTGAACGGCTTGCTGCCAAGGCCAGGCGCGGGCATGCTGCAAAGCTGCCATGACAACCTACCGTGAGGAACACAGCATGACGTCCACCGTATTCATCACTGGCGCGACTTCCGGTTTCGGCGAGGCCACTGCCCGCCGCTTCGCAGAAGCCGGCTGGAAGCTGGTACTCACTGGGCGCCGCAAAGAGCGCCTGGACGCCCTGTGCGCTGAACTGTCGGCCAAGACCGAAGTGCATGGCCTGGTGCTGGACGTGCGTGACCGCAAAGCCATGGAGCAGGCTATTGCCAATCTGCCGGTCGGCTTTGAAAAGATTCGCGGTCTGGTCAACAACGCCGGCTTGGCGCTGGGTGTGGATGCTGCGCAGAACTGCAGCCTGGACGACTGGGAAACCATGGTCGACACCAACATCAAGGGCCTGATGTACACCACTCGCCTGCTGCTGCCACGGCTCATCGCCCATGGCCGCGGCGCGTCGATCCTGAACGTCGGGTCGGTGGCGGGCAACTACCCGTACCCGGGCAGCAACGTGTATGGCGGCACCAAGGCCTTCGTCGGCCAGTTCTCGCTGAGCCTGCGTTGCGACCTGCGCGGTACCGGTGTGCGTGTGAGCAACATCGAGCCGGGTCTGTGCGAGAGCGAGTTCTCGCTGGTGCGCTTCGGGGGTGACCAGGCCAAGTACGATGCTACCTACGCGGGTGCGGAGCCGATCCAGCCACAGGATATTGCCGAGACCATCTTCTGGATCCTCAACCAGCCGGCGCACATCAATATCAACAGCCTGGAACTGATGCCGGTGAGCCAGGACTGGGCAGGGTTCTCGATCGACCGATCAAAAGGCTAAGCACGAGGCGCGAACCGGGAAGGCCCGGTTCGCGGTGCAGCTGGATGGCTTAGTTGATATAGGACAAGTACGTTCTGTCTTCAGGGATGATGCCTAACGCTTGAAGGACATCATTGATGCCGTCATGCCGGCCTAGGTCCTCGGCCGATGCTTTGCTATTGATGACGCGGCGCAGGCTTAGCAGGTAGCTGAGTTTGCCATGGGAGTGCTCATCATAGCGGTGGCCGCTATCGATGATCTTTTGTGCCGCTCGGTTGATCTGCTCTTCAACAAATGCCTTGAAGGCTTCTGCTTCCATGTTGATAACTCCTGAACGTTCGAGAAAGGAGCACCAACATAGGTGTGGGGGAGATGCTGCCGGCAGCAGGAAACGTTCCCCCCTGACAGATTCTTTAGGTGTTCAACTGATTCAGCCCTTCCAGGCAGGTAGCCAAGTGATAAGGCGTGGTCGATGGCATGTCATCCCTGCTCACCGCGCCGTCACCCCCTCGGCACTCATACCAGCCGGCGTCACGCAGGAACCGCGCTGAAAGGGCGCCCAACTGCCCCGCGAGCTTTGCTTCACTGCCTTCACGCAATGTAAGCGCCCGCAGGTACTCGGCCTGCGCCCAGATACGCTGGGAGGCATCAAGCACCCGGCCATCCACATTCAGCATGGCCAGTACGGCCGCATCCTTCACCCCGAATTGCTCGGCAAAGCCGAAGGCCCGGTCTATCGACGCATGCAGCGGCGTGTCACGCAGCAGCGGGGAGGTATGCAGCAGATAGAACCACTCGAACTGGTGCCCAGGCTCGAACCAGTTATCCACAGCCCCGTGTGGCTTTTCCAGCATCAGGCCATGGGCCGGTTCAATGAAATGCGCCTCGAGCGCCTGACACAATTGCAGCAGCGACTGGCGGACATGTTCGTCGCCACGCACTGCCAGTACTTGCAGGAACGCTTCGGCCAGGTGCATCTGCGGGTTCTGCAGCGGGCCACTGCCGAGGTCGGCCCAGTCTTCGCCCAGGCAGGCTTCGTACAGGCCATCGTCACGGGCGAACTGTTGGTCGATGATGTCCAGCGCGGCATTCAACGTGGACTCCACCAGGCTTTCGCGCACTTTGCCCCAGTAGTGCGCGCAGGCGAACACGATGAAGGCGTGGGTATACAGGTCCTTGCGCCGGTCCAGCGGCTTGCCTTGGGCGTCGATGCTGTAGAACCAGCCACCGTGCTCGGCATCGTGGAAGTGCTTTTGCAGCGAGCGAAACAGGGCTGCGGCACGCTCCGCAGCGCCCGGTTGCCCGATACGGCTGCTGAACACATACAGCTGGCGTGCACAGGCCATGGCGCGGTAGCGCTGCACCGGCAACGGATGGTGCTGGGCGTCCAGCGCTTCGTAGGGCAGAGCCATGTCGGCGTTCCAGCCCGGGCCTTGCCACAGCGGCACGATGCGTTCGGCGAAGTGCTGGTTGAAGCGGGCCAGTTCGGGCAGGGTGGGGCGGGGGTCGGACATTTCGGCGCTCGTCGCTGTCGGGCAGGGCGCCATGGTAGCAGAAGTGGGGTTTTCAGTAGCCTGGGTTGCCGAGCCCCTGCCAATGCCGCGCCCCGACAAAGATGAAGCGCAACTGCTGGGTGATCTTTTCCTGGGGCGTCAGGGCCTGTGGATAACCCGCTTCCGGGTTGTCGATAAGCTCGGGCAGGGTGGCGAACACGGTCTTCACCACCAGGTCGGCCATCACCGCAAGTGCGGCGCTGTCCAGGTGTTGCCAGCGCTTCATCCGTGCAAGGTCGGTGGCAAGGTCGTCGCTGATATCCTGGCGCAGGCGGGCAATGGCCTGGCGCACGGCCTGTGCACCGCCGTATTGCTCGCGGGCCAGGAAGAGGAACTGCGCGCGATGGGCGGCGACCACGTCGAGGAAGATGCGCACCGAAGCGTCGGTGATGCCGCCCAGTTCGAATTCGTTCTGGCGCACCAGGCGGATGGTCTGGCGGAAGGTGGTGTCGATTTCGGCGACAAGGGCCAGGCCCAGAGCGTCCATGTCGGAGAAATGCCGATAGAAGCCGGTCGGCACGATGCCAGCTGTCTTCGCCACTTCGCGCAGGCTGATACTGCCGAAACCACGGCCACTCTCCATGAGCAGGCAGGCGGCATCGAGCAGGGCCTGGCGGGTCTGTAGCTTCTGTTCGGCGCGCGGCAGCATGATGCGGGCTTCTGTAACGGTCAGGCTGGGCACTCTAGATAAAAAAACAAAGCCCGGTCAATGGACCGGGCCTGGAGGGGAGCAAGCGTTGTGACAGAAGTTGTTCTTTTCGGCCATGGCGATCAGCTCACACGGCTGAGTTCAACCAGGCGATCCGAGCCACCTTCGGCAACGCGGCCAGAACGTTCGATCAGGCGATCAGAGCCACCTTCGGCAACACGGCCGGAACGTTCGATCAGGCGATCGGAGCCACCTTCGGCAACGCGGCCAGAACGTTCGATCAGGCGATCGGAGCCACCTTCGGCAACGCGGCCAGAACGTTCGATCAGGCGATCGGAGCCACCTTCGGCAACACGGCCAGAACGTTCGATCAGACGATCGGAGCCGCCTTCAGCGACGGTTTTCAGCGGCTGGGCGATTTCGGCAGCGCTGGAGCGCGCTTCGGACGTCAGGTGTTGCTCGGACGCTGGCAGGGCGAAAGCGTTGGCGGCCAGAAGGGACAGGGTCAGGGTCAGCAGATGGCGTTTCATGATTTCGGTGCTCCTCTCGGGGGCTGGAAAGTGGGTACGAAGCCAATGCTACGCCGCGTAACGCCAGAGAGAAGTTCATACGGGTAATGGTAACAATCGACCATATTGATAGAGGTTTTCAGGGCGTCTATTCCGGCCATTGCAGCCATGCAGGCAATCCCCTTGCCCGGTTGGCGGTGGGTAACATGTGCAGTCTGGTAAGACAAATTTCTGAGCAAGAGGCCAGGAAAAACTTCGCTATCATGGCGCCACCGATAAAACCTCACGGGTTTTCATCAGTCGGAGTTATTGAGGCCATCGCTGCGCCTGTTTTCTGTCATGCCGCAAGGAGAAATACGCAATGACGCGTCCCGCCAGAATCCTCGTCTGGACCCTCGCCAGCCTGCTTACCGTGCTGGCGATCCTGGTGGTAGTGATTGCCACCTTCGACTGGAACCGCGTCAAGCCACTGCTCAACGAGAAGGTCTCCGAAGCCTTGCATCGGCCCTTCGCGATCAACGGCAACCTCGCCGTGCACTGGCGTACCGAGCCCGAAGAGGGCGGTTGGCGTGCCTGGGTGCCTTGGCCGCACTTTATTGCCGAAGACCTGACGCTGGGCAACCCCGAGTGGCTCAAGGAGCCGAAGATGGTCGGCCTTGAGCGCGTGGAGTTTCGCCTGGCGCCGCTACCGCTGGTGTTCCAGCAGATCAGCATACCCCGCATCAACCTCACCAAGCCCACTGCCAGCCTCACTCGCCTGGCCGATGGCCGCGCCAACTGGGTCTTCGACTTCGGCCCCAAGGATGAAAACGCTGAACCTTCCAACTGGCAGCTGGACATCGGCGCCATCGGCTTTGACCAAGGCAACGTCAGCTTCGACGACCAGACCCTCAAAACCAGCATGAAGGTGCAGATTGACCCGCTTGGCAAGCCAATCCCGTTCAGTGAGATTGTCGGCAAGGCCAGCGCCGAGAAGGCCGGCGGTGCGCAGGACTATGCCTTCGGCCTCAAGGCCCAAGGCCGCTACAAAGGCCAGCCAGTGTCCGGCACCGGCAAGATCGGCGGCCTGCTGGCCCTGCAGGACGCCAGCCAGCCGTTCCCGCTGCAGGCCGACGTGCGCATCGCCGACACCCATGTGGTGCTCGCCGGCACCCTCACCGACCCGCGCAACCTTGGTGCCCTCGACCTGCGCCTGCGTTTGTCGGGTGCCAGCCTGGGCAACCTCTACCCATTGACCGGCGTCACCTTGCCTGACACCCCGGCCTATTCCACCGACGGCCGCCTAAGCGCCAACCTGCAGGCGGCGCAAGGGGCGTCGTTCAATTACCAGGGCTTCAACGGCAAGATCGGCGACAGCGATATCCATGGGGACCTGGCCTTCGTTGCCAGCCAGCCACGGCCCAGACTGTCCGGCAACCTGGTATCGAACCAGTTGCTGTTCAAGGACCTGGCGCCGCTGATCGGTGCCGACTCCAATGCCGAACAGAAGGCCCGCGGCGGTGCCAGCGAGCAGCCTGCAGGCAAGGTGCTGCCAGTGGAGGCGTTTCGCACCGAGCGTTGGCGGGCAATGGACGCTGATGTCACCTTTGCTGGCAAGCGCATCGTGCACAGCGCGCAACTGCCGTTCACTGACCTGTCGGCCCATGTGGTGCTCGAAGACGGCCTGTTACGCCTGGAGCCCCTGCGCTTTGGCGTGGCCGGCGGCAGCCTGGCCTCCAACATCCGCCTGGACGGGCGCAGCGTGCCCTTGCAGGGGCGCGCGAAGTTGACTGCGCGTGGCTTCAAGCTCAAGCAACTGTTCCCTACCTTCGCGCCAATGCAGACCAGCTTTGGTGAGCTCAATGGCGACGCCGACATCAGCGGCCGTGGCAACTCGGTAGCCGCCTTGCTGGGTACAGCCAATGGCGACTTGCGCATGCTGATCAACGATGGCGCCATCAGCCGCAGCCTGATGGAAATTGCCGGCTTGAACGTGGGCAACTATGTGGTCGGCAAGCTGTTTGGTGATGAGGACGTGAAGATCAACTGTGCGGCGGCCGATGTGGGCATCAAGGATGGCCTGGCGACTACGCGGCTGTTCATCTTCGATACCGAGAACGCGATCATCTACATCGACGGCACGGCGAATTTCGCTTCCGAGCAACTGGATTTGAACATCACCCCGGAATCGAAAGGGCTGCGGTTGTTCTCGCTGCGTTCACCCCTGTATGTGCGCGGACCGTTTGCCAAACCGAACGCCGGTGTGCAGGCATTGCCACTGGCGTTGCGTGGCGCAGGGATGGTGGCGCTGGGTGTGGTGGCTGGGCCGGCGGCGGGGTTGCTGGCGCTGATTGCGCCCAGCAGCGGGGATGACCCGAACCAGTGCACACCGTTGTTGCAGCAGATGAAGGCAGGCAAGGCGCCGGCAGCTGTGAAAGCACGGAAATAGCAAGGGGCCGCAAAAGCGGCCCCTTGAGGGTGTCAGAAATCAAAGGCCTTGCAACAGGTCGGACATATCGTCCGCGTGCTCTTCTTCCTGCGCCAGGATGTCTTCGAAGATACGACGGGTAGTCGGGTCTTTATCCCCGATGTACTGAATGATCTCGCGGTAGCTGTCGATGGCAATCCGCTCTGCCACCAGGTCTTCCAGCACCATCTCTTTCAACGAATTGCCAGCCACGTACTGGGCATGCGAGTGCTTGGTCAGGTTGTCGGGGTTGAAGTCCGGCTCCCCGCCCAGTTGCACGATGCGCTCGGCCAATTTGTCGGCATGTTCGGCTTCCTGGTTGGCATGTTCCAGAAATTCCTCGGCAGCCACACTGGCTTTGATGCCGCTGGCCATGAAGTAGTGGCGTTTGTAGCGCAGCACACAGACCAGCTCGGTGGCCAGCGATTCATTAAGCAGGCGCAGGATCTGTTCACGGTCGGCGTGGTAACCCTCGGTCACTGCGCCTTGCTCCACATGCTGGCGTGCACGCTCGCGCAGGGTTTTCACATCGGTCAGTTCAACATTGCTCATGGGTTATCTCCAGCAGGGGTCAGGGTCAGGTTGGGGCGCAGGCTTACGCGCCATGCAGGGCGTCACTGTCCTCTTGGCGTTGCTTGCAGGTCTTGAAGCCTTTGGCATCGACATGGCCGGTGGCGTCGAAGCGCACGTAATAGGGCTGCTGCTTGCCGTCGCGGTTAAGGATGTAGTCGTTGCAGGTACCCCCATGCGGCAGGTCGATCACGTTCGACGGGCTGCCGCCAATGGCGATGACCTTCTGCATGGTCATACCGTTCTCCACCTGCTTGACCAGCGGCTCATCGCGGTAGGTGACGTAATCCACCGGGTTTTCCGGGCGGCTGCCGCAGGCGGCCAGGGTGGCGCTTGCCAGAAGGATTGCCAGGGTCTGCTTGTACATGGTCCCGCTCCTTGCAAAGGGTCTGTGTGGTTTTGAACCACAGCGCGCGCCAGGAGTTCGATTGCGATGGTCATGATGGCCGCTGTAGTGTTGGCCCGTCGTACACGCAAAGGAGCTGCGGCAATGCAGCAGGATTTGGCAACGCGATACCCGCTGGTGCTGGTGCCAGGCATGCTCGGGTTTGTCCGGATGGTGCTCTACCCCTACTGGTTCGGCATTGTGCCGGCCTTGCGCAAGGGCGGGGCGCAGGTGTTTCCGGTGCAGGTTTCGCCGCTGCATTCCAGCGAGGTGCGCGGCGAGCAGTTGCTGGCGATCATCGACGATATCTGCCAACGTACCGGCGTCGACAAGGTCAACCTCATCGGCCACAGCCAGGGCGCTCTGAGCGCGCGTTACGCAGCGGCCAAACGGCCGGAGCGGGTGGCGTCGGTCACCTCGGTGGCGGGGCCCAACCATGGTTCTGAGCTGGCCGACCACCTGGAACGCACGGCACCGGGCCATTCACCCCAGGGGCGCGTCCTCAAGGCCGTGCTGCATGGGTTTGCCGTGCTGCTGGTGTGGCTGGAAACCGGCTGGCGTCGTGACCCGCTGCCGGTAGATGTGCACGCCTCGCACCAGTCGCTGACCAGCGCCGGGGTGGCGCTGTTCAACCAGGCTTATCCACAGGGCCTGCCGCAAACCTGGGGTGGGGAAGGGGCCTATGAGGTCAATGGCGTCCGCTATTACTCCTGGTCCGGCACGTTGCAACCCGGCCTGACAGACCAGGGGCGCAACCGCTTTGACGGCAGTAGCCGCTTCTGCCGCCTGTTCGCACGCAGTTTCATCAAGGAAAAGGGCCATTGCGACGGCATGGTCGGGCGTTTCAGTTCGCACCTGGGGCAGGTGATCGGCGACGATTACCCGCTCGATCACCTGGACATCGTCAACCAGTCGCTCGGTGCCGTGGGCAAAGGCGCGGAGCCGGTGCGGCTGTTCACCGAACATGCCGCCCGGCTCAAGGCGGCGGGGCTTTAGCTCAAGTGCGTTGGCGGCGGATCGGCGTGGTCCAGCGTTCGGCCAGCACTACCCCGGCCAGGGTCAGCAAGCCGCCGACCAGGTGGTAACTGGCCAGTTGCTCATCGAGCACCACGGCGGCGATCAGCGCGGTGACCAGCGGCAGCAAGTTGAAGAACAGTGTGGTGCGGCTGGGCCCCAGGCGGTGCACGGCCTGCATCCACACCAGTGGCGCGATCATCGAGGCCAGTACGCAGGCATACAGGACCAGGCCGATGTTGTGGCTGTTCAGGCCGGTCTTGTCCGACAGCAAGAACAGCGGTAGCAACACGACGATGGCCACCAGAACCTGCAGGTACAGCAGCTGCATCGGCGGCAGGCGCAGCTGCCATTTCTTCAGCAGGAAGCTGTACAGCGCATAGGCCAATGTAGCCACCAGCATCAACAGGTCGCCGCTGTTCAGCCCATGCTGCAGCAGGCTGGCAGGGTGGCCGGCACTGACCACTTCAAGCACGCCAAAGAATGACACCACCGCGCCCAGCAGGGCACCGTAGCTCAGGCGCTGGCCCAGCCAGGCGATGGACAGCGCCAGTGACATCAGCGGCATCAGCGAGAGGATGATGCCCATATTGGTGGCACTGGTGATGCCGGCGGCGAAGTAGGCCAGGCTCTGGTACATCGCCATGCCCAGCACGCCGAGCACGAACACCTGGGTCAGGTGCGGGCGGATGGCTGCGCGGTTGCGCCACACGGCGGGCAGCATGAACGGCGTGAACAGCAAGGCGGCCAGCAACCAGCGGTAGAAACCGATCTCCGCAGGGTGGATGGCGCCGGCGGACATCTTGGTGACCACGGTGTTGCCGGCCCAGATGAGGATGGCGGTGAGGGGGAACAGGTAATTCATGTAGCGGGTCACTCATTGGGGCCTGGATTGGGACTGCCTTGCCGCCCTCGCGGGCTTGCCCGTTCCCATGGGGATACACAGGCCTGGAGGCTGGCGCAGATCCTGTGGGAGCGGGCGAGCCCGCGAAGGCCTGCAAGGCAGGCCCTCGATAGGCCTGTATTATCGAATGTCTGTTAACAAGCCTATACTTCTATCCAGACAATCGACCCTGCAAAGCAGACAGCATGCCGCGCAAATACCTTGATATCCCCCAGTTCACCCAACTGCCGGCCTCGGTGTACTTCCGCCACGACGAGTTCGTTGCCGACACCCACAGCGCCGTGCACCAACACGGCTGGGGCCAACTGAACTACACCGCCCACGGCGTAATGCATCTGGATGTGGCCGGCCAGCGCTTCCTGTCGCCGCCGCACTACGCCGTTTGGGTGCCGCCCGACACCGAGCATGGCTGCTACAACCCCCAGGCCATCGTCTACCGTTCCATCTACCTCGACCGCAGCCTGTGCGCAGCGCTGCCATCGCACCCGTGCAGCCTGATGATCAGTGACATCCTCAAGGCTATCCTCGGTGACTTCGCCCGGCGCAATCTCAAGGTGGCCGAGGACGAGCGTGACCAGCGCCTGGTACAGGTACTGCTTGACCAGTTGCTGCTGGCGCCCACTCTGGCCTGCTACTTGCCGTTTGCCCACAGCGATGGCTTGCGCCAGGTGCTCGACGCGCTCAGCGCCGAGCCGGGGGACAACCGCCCGCTGGCCGACTGGGCCGCCCGCGTGCACGTCAGCGAACGCACCCTGGCCCGCCAGTTTCTGCGCGAGCTGGGCATCAGCTTTGGCGAATGGCGCCTGCGCCTGCGTTTTCTGCGTGCCATCGAAGCGCTGGAAGCCGGCCTGCCGATTCAGGCCATCGCCTTCGACCTTGGCTACAGCAGCGCTTCGGCGTTCATCGCCATGTTCCAGCGTCAGGCCCGGTGTACGCCCGAGCAGTACCGCCGGCAGGCGCGGGCGGGGCACTGAACATTCTTGGCTACACTCAGCTCGATCCCCGTGCATCGGGCGCGGAGCCAAGGAGACCACTCCATGAAAGTGCTGCAAATCCCGTTACTGGCCCTGGCGGTGTTGTTCAGTGCCCAAGGTTTCGCTGCCAATACCGCGCAGCAGGAAAAGATGAAAACCTGCAACGCTGACGCCACCGCCAAGGCCCTCAAGGGCGATGAACGCAAAGCGTTCATGAGCACCTGCCTGAAAAAGGAGGTGCCACAAACCCAGCAAGACAAAATGAAGACCTGCAATGCTGACGCCACCACCAAAGCCCTGAAGGGGGACGAGCGCAAGGCCTTTATGAGCGATTGCCTGAAGAAGAAATGACCTGCGCCTATGCCTGCGCCGCCAAGGCTGGCAGACTGCGGCATTCCCGCTGTCTGCCGTCGAGGCTGTATGACCTTTACTCCCCGTCAGATCACCCTGGCCAGCCTGATCATCGTCATGGCTGGGCTGCTGCTGGCTTTGCCCCTGAAGTTGCTGCCCAGCCTGCTGGCCGGTCTGCTGGTGTTCGAACTGGTCAACATGCTGACCCCTCGCCTGCAACCGCTGCTTGCTGGCCAACGCGCGCGCTGGCTGGCCGTGGCGCTGCTCGGCACGCTGGTGGTCAGCACCCTGACACTGCTGATTGCCGGTGCCTTCAGCTTCCTGCTGCACGAGGCGGAAAACCCCGGCGCCTCGCTGGACAAGTTCATGGCCTTGGTCGAGCGTGCTCGCGGTCAGCTGCCACCCTTCATCGAGGGCTACCTGCCTGCCAGTGCCGCAGAGTTCAAGGTGGCCATCGGTGACTGGATCAAGAGCCACCTGAGCGATTTGCAGCTGGTGGGCAAGGGTATGGCCCACATGTTCGTGACGATGCTGATCGGCATGATCCTCGGCGCCATCATCGCTTTGCAGCGTATTCCCGATATCTCCCGGCGCAAGCCCCTTGCGGCGGCGCTGTTCGAACGTCTTAGCCTGCTGGTGAAGGCGTTTCGCAACATCGTGTTCGCGCAAATCAAGATCTCGCTGCTCAACACGATCTTCACCGGCATTTTCCTGGCCGTGGTGATGCCACTGTTCGACGTGCACCTGCCGCTGACCAAGACGCTGATCGTGCTGACCTTCCTGCTGGGCTTGCTGCCGGTGATCGGCAACTTGATGTCCAACACCTTGATCACCATCGTCGGCCTGTCGCTGTCGATCTGGGTGGCGGCGGCGGCGCTGGGTTACCTGATCGTCATCCACAAGGTCGAGTACTTCCTCAACGCGCGGATCGTGGGTGGGCAGATCAGTGCCAAGGCGTGGGAATTGCTGCTGGCGATGCTGGTATTCGAGGCGGCGTTCGGGCTGCCCGGTGTCGTGGCGGGGCCCATCTACTATGCCTATCTGAAGAGTGAGCTGAAGCGGGCGGAGCTGGTCTGATCATGTAGTGGCCTGTACTGGCCCTTTCGCGGGTAAACCCGCTCCTACAGCGGCCTGCGGCCAATCACAGATGTGTGTCCACCCCCGATCGGTGCGTAGGAGCGGGTTTACCCGCGAATGCAGTAGCGGCGGCAACGGTGAAAGGCGGGTGGAGATTGGCCCCAGCAGGGCCGGCCCTTTCGCGGGTGAACCCGCTCCTACAGGGGCCTGCGGCCAATCACCGACGTGTCCACCCCCGATCGGTGCGTAGGAGCGGGTTTACCCGCGAATACGGTAGCGGCGGCAACGGTGAACGGCGGGTGGAGATTGGCCAGCAGGGCCGGCCCTTTCGCGGGTAAACCCGCTCCTACAGGGGCCTGCGGCCAATCACCGATGTGTGTCCACCCCCGATCGGTGCGTAGGAGCGGGTTTACCCGCGAATGCAGTAGCGGCGGCAACGGTGAAAGGCGGGTGGAGATTGGCCAGCAGGGCCGGCCCGTTCGCGGCTACAGGCTAAACGACAAATCAGGCCGCGCCGTAACGCTTGCGCGCCTCGATGGCCAGCCCGCTACCAATGCTGCCAAAGATGTTGCCTTCCACATGCCGCGCATTCGGCAGCATCGCCGAAACACTGTTGCGCAGCGCCGGAATGCCGCTTGAACCACCGGTGAAGAACACCGTATCGACCTGGTCTTCGCTTACCCCAGCCTTGGCCAGCAGCTCGGTCACGCTACCGCGCACGCGCTCCAGCAGGCCTTCGATCGCCTCTTCGAACAGCGCGCGGGTCAGTTCCGCAGTCAGCTCGGGCTCGACGCGCCGCAGGTCGATGTGGCGGCTGTCATGCTCGGTCAGCTCGATCTTGCTGGCTTCTACTTCCATCGCCAGCCAGTGCCCAGCGCGCTGCTCGATCAGTTTGAACAGGCGATCGATGCCGAAGCTGTCCTCGATGTCATAGCGCATGCTACCCAGCGCCAACTGTGGTTTCTGCGAATACAAGGCGTTGATGGTGTGCCAGGTGGCCAGGTTGAGGTGGTAGCTGGTCGGCATCAGCGCACCGCTCTTCATGCGGCTGCCGTAGCCAAACAACGGCATCACGCCCTGAAGGCTCAGTTGCTTGTCGAAGTCGGTACCGCCAATGTGCACACCGCCCGTGGCGAGGATGTCGCTTTGGCGCTCGGCGACCAGGTGGCGCTCGGGCGACAGGCGGATCAGGGTGAAGTCCGAGGTACCACCGCCGATGTCGACGATCAGCACCAGCTCTTCGCGGCTGATGCTCGACTCATAGTCGAAGGCTGCGGCAATCGGTTCGTACTGGAACGACACGTCCTTGAAGCCGATTTTGCGCGCCACTTCGGCCAAGGTGTCCTCGGCCTCCTGGTCGGCAGCCGGGTCTTCGTCGACGAAGAACACCGGGCGGCCCAGCACCACCTGGTCGAATTCACGGCCAGCGGCCGCTTCAGCGCGCTTCTTGAGCTCGCCGATGAACATGCCCAGCAAGTCCTTGAACGGCAGGGCGCTGCCCAGCACGCTGGTGTCGTGCTTGATCAGCTTCGAGCCCAGCAGGCTTTTCAGCGAGCGCATCAGGCGGCCTTCGTAGCCTTCCAGGTACTCGTGCAGCGCCAGGCGGCCATACACCGGGCGCCGCTCTTCGATATTGAAGAACACCACCGAGGGCAAGGTGATCTTGCCGTCTTCCAGGGCAATCAGCGACTCGACGCCAGGCCGGTGCCAACCGACCGTGGAGTTGGAGGTGCCAAAGTCGATGCCCAGGGCGCGGGCCGGGGATACGTCAGACATGGGAAATGGGCTTCCGGAGGCAAAACGGCCGCGCAGTGTATGCCAGTTGGCTACAGAATCAAGACCAGTCGTCTGCCTTGAGGCAAACCCAAGTCGGTCTTGAAAGGCTATGCTTGACCCCTATCTTCAGTTGCAACACGCACATTCACATTGGTGATCCACAAATGGACTTCAAAGACTATTACAAGATACTCGGCGTAGAGCCCACTGCGGACGAAAAGGCGATCAAGGCCGCGTACCGCAAACTGGCGCGCAAGTATCACCCCGATGTCAGTAAGGAGCGCGACGCCGAGGAGAAATTCAAGGAGGCCAACGAGGCCTATGAGGTGCTGGGCGACGCGCAGAAACGTGCCGAGTTCGACGAAATCCGCAAGTACGGCGGCCAGCATGGCCGGCCGTTCCAGGCCCCACCGGGTTGGGAAAACCGTGGCGGTGGCGGCGGCTTCGAAGGCGGCGACTTCTCCGACTTCTTCAGCTCGATCTTCGGTGGGCGCAGTGCGGGTGGCAACCCCTTCGGTGGCGCCCGGCAGCAGCAACGCAGTGCCGGCAGGCGGGGGCAGGACGTGGAGCTTGAACTGGCAGTGTTCCTTGAAGAGACCCTGAGCAAGGAGTCCAAGCAGATCAGCTTCCAGGTGCCGCAAACCAATGCCATGGGCCAGCGCACCGGCTTCACCACCAAGACCTTGAACGTGAGGATTCCGGCTGGGGTGACCGACGGCGAGCGCATCCGCCTCAAGGGCCAGGGTGCGCCGGGCAGCGGTGGCGGGGCCAATGGTGACCTGTTCCTGACCATCCGCATGGCACCGCACCCGCTGTTCGATGTCGAAGGTCATGACCTGATCATCACTGTGCCGTTGGCACCGTGGGAGGCGGCCCTGGGCGCCAAGGTGGCGGTTCCGACCCTGGATGGCAAGATCAACCTGACCATCCGTCCTGACAGCCAGAGCGGCCAGCGCCTGCGTGTACCGGGCAAGGGCCTGGTCAACAAGCAGGGAGAGCGCGGCAACCTTTATGCGCAGCTCAAGGTGGTGATGCCGCCTGCGTCGGACGAATCTGCCCGCGAACTCTGGACCAAGCTTTCCGAGAAAGCTGCGTTCAACCCGAGGACACAATGGAGTAAGTGATCATGAGCAGCACCCTGATCGTTCAACTGGACATGCGTACCCTGTGTCAGGAAGCCGATGTCACGGCTGAATGCGTGATCGAAATCGTCGAACATGGCATTGTCGAACCTTCCGGGCGAACGCCGGAGGACTGGCTGTTTGACGATCAGGCGCCGCTGGTGACCAAACGAGCGGTGAAGCTGCATCAGGAGCTGGAACTGGAGTGGGAAGGGGTGGCGCTGGCGCTGGAGTTACTGCAGGAAGTGCAGCAGTTGCGCAGTGAGAACAACATGCTGAAGCAGCGGCTGGGCCGGTTTATTCAGATGTAGGTTCCCTTGCCGGCATCTGTGGGAGCGGCCTTGTGTCGCGATCGGCTGCGCAGCAGCCCCAGATCTTTGCTCCACCGCAACATTGCCAGGGCTGCTTTGCAGCCCGTTCGCGACCCAAGGCCGCTCCCACAATGGACCGTATTTCAGGTCGGTTCGGCGCCCGGGTTCAGCACCAGTTGCATGAAGGTCAGATCAAGCCAGCGGCCAAACTTTACCCCCACCTGCGGCATCTGGCCGGTCACCACGAAGCCCAGCCGCTCATGCAGGCGAACCGACGCCGCATTGCCACTCTCGATGGCCGCCACCATCACATGCTTGCCGCACCCCTTCGCACGCTCGATCAGCGCGGCCATCAACACCGGCCCCAATCCCTTGCCCCGTTGGTCGCCACGGACATACACCGAGTGCTCCACAGTCAGGCGAAAGCCCTCGAACGGCCGCCAGTCGCCAAACGAAGCATACCCCAGCACGCCCGTCTCATCTGTAGCTACCAAAATCGGGTAGCCCTGCTGCGCCCGCGCTTCAAACCAGGCCTGGCGGTTGCCGAGGTCCACCGGGGTTTCGTTCCAGATCGCCGTGGTGTTGAGCACCGCGTCGTTGTAGATGTCCAGTATGCCCGGCACATCGGTGGGCCGGGCATCGCGGATTTCGTAGCTCATGACAGCGTCTCGCAAGGTCGTTGCTCGCAGATTAAATGGTTACCAGCCCGCGTACACCTTCGGCTTGCATGTTTTCGCCGCGGCCGCGCTGGATGATTTCGCCGCGGGCCATGACCAGGTACTGGTCAGCCAGCGCTTCGGCAAAGTCGTAGAACTGCTCCACCAGCAAAATTGCCATGTCGCCACGCTCGGCCAAGCGGCGGATGACCGCGCCGATCTCCTTGATCACCGACGGCTGGATGCCCTCGGTCGGCTCGTCGAGAATCAGCAGGCGCGGGCGGCTGGCCAGGGCGCGGCCGATGGCCAGCTGTTGCTGCTGGCCGCCAGACAGGTCGCCACCGCGGCGTTGTTTCATCTGCTCCAGCACAGGGAACAGCTCGTAGATGAAGGCTGGTACCTCGCGGGCTTCGCGGGCGGGGAAGCGCGACAGGCCCATCAGCAGGTTTTCCTCGACGGTCAGGCGCGGGAAGATCTCGCGGCCCTGGGGCACGTAGGCGATGCCGGCCTGCACCCGTTGCTGTGGTTTGAACGCGGTGATCGGCTTGCCTTCCCATTCGATGCTGCCGTCGCGGGCGGGCACCAGGCCCATCAGGCAGCGCAGCAAGGTGGTCTTGCCCACGCCGTTGCGGCCCAGCAGGCAGGTCACTTCGCCGACCTTGGCTTCGAAGGACAGGCCGCGCAGGATGTGGCTGCCGCCGTAGTACTGGTGCAGGGTGTCGATCTTGAGCATGTGAGAGTTCCTGAAAGGGATACTGTGCCTGTGCCGGCCTCTTCGCGGGCAAGCCCGCTCCTACGACGGGAACCGCCCCATGGCATTACGCCCCCTGTAGGAGCGGGTTTACCCGCGAAGAGGCCGGCACAGGCGCCAAAAATTCAAATCCGGTCACCGGCCCAGATACACCTCGACCACCCGCTCATCTGCCTGCACCTGCTCCAGCGAGCCTTCCGCCAGCACGCTCCCCTGGTGCAGCACGGTCACATGGTCGGCAATGCTGCCGACGAAGCCCATGTCATGCTCCACGACCATCAGCGAATGCTTGCCAGCCAGGCCCTTGAACAGCTCGGCGGTAAATTCGGTCTCGGCATCGGTCATGCCGGCCACCGGTTCATCGAGCAGCAGCAGTTGCGGCTCCTGCACCAACAGCATGCCGATCTCCAGAAACTGCTTCTGCCCATGCGACAGCAAGCCGGCCTGGCGCTGGGCCAGCGGCAGCAGGCGCAAGGTGGTCAGCACGTCCTCGATACGCTGGCGCTGGTCACCGCTCAGGCGCGCGGCCAGGCTGGCCCACACCGACTTGTCGGTCTTCAGCGCCAGTTCCAGGTTCTCGAACACGGTCAGCGCTTCGAACACTGTGGGCTTCTGGAACTTGCGGCCAATGCCGGCCTGGGCGATCTGGTATTCGCTCATGCGGGTCAGGTCGAGGGTATCGCCGAAGTAAGCCGTACCGCTGTCGGGGCGGGTCTTGCCGGTGATTACGTCCATCATCGTGGTCTTGCCGGCACCGTTGGGGCCGATGATGCAGCGCAGCTCGCCCACCCCGATGTACAGGTTCAGCGCGTTGAGCGCCTTGAAACCATCGAAGCTGACGCTGATGTCTTCCAGGCTCAGCACCGTACCGTGGCGGGTATCCAGGCCGGCCTTGCGGCTGTGGCCCAGGCCGATGGCATCGCGCCCGGCGCCGAGGTTGTCGAATACCGGTTCCAGCATGAACTCCGGGTGGACTGGGGGCACGCCTCTCATGGCTGGCTCCTTTTCTTCAACAGGCCGACCACGCCCTTGGGCAGGTACAGGGTAACGAGGATGAACAACGCGCCGAGGAAGAACAGCCAGAACTCGGGGAAGGCCACGGTGAACCAGCTTTTCATACCGTTGACCAGGCCGGCACCGAGCAGCGGGCCGATCAGCGTGCCGCGCCCGCCCAAGGCTACCCAGACGGCGGCTTCGATCGAGTTGGTCGGCGACATCTCGCTGGGGTTGATGATGCCCACCTGCGGCACGTACAGCGCACCGGCCAGGCCGCACAGCACGGCGCTCAGTACCCACACCAGCAACTTGAAGCCGCGCGGGTCGTAGCCACAGAACATCATGCGGTTTTCAGCGTCACGCACCGCGGTAAGCAGGCGGCCGAACTTGCTGCGGGTCAGGCGCCAGCACAGGTACAGGCTGGCCAGCAGCAGGGCCACGGTCAGCAGGAACAACACCGCGCGGGTGCCCTGGGCTGCAATGTCGAAGCCGAGGATGGTGCGGAAGCTGGTGAAGCCGTTGTTGCCACCGAAGCCGGTTTCGTTGCGGAAGAACAGCAGCATGCCGGCAAAGGTCAGGGCCTGGGTCATGATCGAGAAGTACACGCCTTTGATCCGCGAGCGGAAAGCGAACCAGCCGAACACCAGCGCCAGCAGCCCGGGCGCCAGCACCACCAGGCACAGGGCCCAGGCGAAATGCTGGGTACCGGCCCAGTACCAGGGCAGCTCGGTCCACGACAGGAAGGTCATGAACCCGGGTAGGCCGTCGCCGGCGGCCTGCCGCATCAGGTACATGCCCATGGCATAGCCGCCCAGGGCGAAGAACAGGCCATGGCCCAGTGACAGCAGCCCGGCATAGCCCCAAACCAGGTCCAGGGCCAAGGCGACGATGGCGTAACAAAGAATCTTGCCGACCAGGGTCAGGGTGTAGGCCGACACGTGCAGGGTATGGTCTGCCGGCAGCAGTGAGCACAGTGGCAAAGCCACCAGCAGCAGGACGACGACGGCACCGAGGGTAAGGGTCAGGCGTGGGCCGGCCTTTTGCGTAGCAGTGACAAGCAGTGGCTGGTTCATCAGTCGATTACCCGTCCCTTGAGGGCGAACAGGCCTTGCGGGCGTTTCTGGATGAACAGAATGATCAACGCAAGGATGAGGATCTTGCCGAGTACGGCACCGATCTGCGGCTCCAGCAGCTTGTTGGCGATGCCCAGGCCGAACGCGGCCCAGAGGCTACCGGCCAGTTGCCCGACGCCGCCGAGCACCACCACCAGGAATGAATCGATGATGTAGCTTTGGCCCAGGTCCGGGCCGACATTGCCCACCTGGCTCAAGGCCACGCCACCGAGCCCTGCGATGCCCGAGCCGAGGCCAAAGGCGAGCATGTCGACGCGCCCGGTGGACACGCCGCAGCAGGCGGCCATGTTGCGGTTCTGGGTGACTGCGCGCACGTTCAGGCCCAACCGGGTACGGTTGAGCAGCAGCCAGGTGAGCAGCACCACGGCCAGGGCGAAGCCGATGATGACCAGGCGGTTGTATGGCAGCACCAGGTTGGGCAGCAGCTGGATGCCGCCAGACAGCCAGGCTGGGTTGCTCACCTCGACGTTCTGCGCGCCGAACAGCAGGCGGATGGCCTGGATCAGGATCAGGCTGATGCCCCAGGTGGCCAGCAGGGTTTCCAGTGGCCGGCCGTACAGGTGGCGGATCACCGTGCGCTCCAGCGCCATGCCTACCCCGGCACTGACGGCGAACGCCACCGGCAGGGCAATCAGCGGGTAGAACTCGATGGCGCCTGGGGCGAAGCGCTGCAGCAGTACCTGGACCATGTAGGTGCTGTAGGCGCCGAGCATCAACATCTCGCCATGGGCCATGTTGATCACCCCAAGCAGGCCGAAGGTGATCGCAAGGCCCAGCGCTGCCAGCAGCAGGACAGAACCCAGCGACAGGCCGCTGAAGGCCTGGCCGAGCAGTTCGCCTACCAGCAGTTTGCGCTTGACCTGGGCCAGGCTCGTTTCGGCGGCTGTGCGCACGCCCGGGTCGCGTTCCGCATCGGGCTGCAGCAGGGCTTCGAGGCGGGTGCGGGCCAGCGGGTCGCCGGTTTCACCCAGCAGGCGCACGGCGGCCAGGCGCACTGCGGGCTCGCTGGCGCCCAGTTGCAGGTTGGCCAGGGCCAGGCCGAGGGCGGCCTGTACAGCGGCGTCCGGCTCGGCGGCGAAGCGCCGGTCGAGGAAGGCCATTTGCGCGGGTTGTGCGCTTTTCTGTAATTGCTGGGCCGCGGCCAGGCGGGTGTCGCTGTTGTCGCTGAGCAACTGATGGCTGGCCAGGGCGTTGTCGATCAGGCCGCGCAGGCGGTTGTTCAGGCGCACCTTGCGGGTGTCGTCGGCAGCGATGCGGCCTTGGCGCAGGTTTTCCAGCAGCGGCAGGCGCGCAGCATCGGGTTGTGCTGCCCAACCTTCGAGCAGGCGGCCTTGCTCGGCGGGCTTGGCGGTGAGAAAGAATTCGCCCTCGCTGGCGTGGGTTGCCAAGGGCATTAGCAGGAGAAGGGTGAGCAGGAGTCTGAGCATGCGGGCAATCCTGAAAATCGGTGTTGGATTCTTCGCGGGTGAACCCGCGCCTACACAGAGACGGTGCAAGGTTTGAAACCTGCGCGGTCCTTGTAGGAGCGGGTTCACCCGCGAATGGGCTGCAAAGCAGCCCCATGCACTCAGTTACCTTTCACGGCGTAATCTGGCCGCTTGTCATTGCCCGGAATGAACGGGCTCCAAGGCTGCGCCCTTAGCGGCTGCTCGGTTTCCCACACCACGCTGAACTGGCCGTCATCCTGAATCTCGCCGATCATCACCGGCTTGTGCAGGTGGTGGTTGGTCTTGTCCATGGTCAGGGTGAAGCCCGACGGCGCCTCGAAGCTCTGCCCGGCCAGTGCTTCGCGGACCTTGTCAACGTCAGTGGACTTGGCTTTCTCGACAGCCTGGGCCCACATGTGGATGCCCACGTAGGTGGCTTCCATGGGGTCGTTGGTCACGGCCTTATCGGCACCCGGCAGGCCCTTGGCCTTGGCGTAGGCCTTCCAGTCGGCGACGAATTTCTGGTTGACCGGGTTGTCCACCGATTCGAAGTAGTTCCATGCCGCCAGGTGGCCCACCAGCGGTTTGGTATCGATGCCGCGCAGTTCCTCCTCGCCCACCGAGAAGGCCACCACCGGCACGTCGGTGGCCTTCAGGCCCTGGTTGGCCAGTTCCTTGTAGAACGGCACGTTGGAGTCACCGTTGACTGTGGATATGACAGCGGTCTTGCCGCCGGCGGAGAACTTTTTGATGCTGGCGACAATGGTCTGGTAATCAGCGTGGCCAAAGGGCGTGTACACCTCTTCGATGTCCTTGTCGGCCACGCCTTTGCTGTGCAGGAATGCGCGCAGGATCTTGTTGGTGGTGCGCGGGTAGACGTAATCGGTGCCCAACAGGAAGAAGCGCTTGGCGCTGCCGCCGTCCTCGCTCATCAGGTATTCCACGGCCGGTATGGCCTGCTGGTTCGGGGCGGCGCCCGTGTAGAACACGTTCGGCGACATCTCTTCGCCCTCATACTGCACCGGGTAGAACAGCAGGCCGTTGAGTTCTTCGAACACCGGTAGAACGGACTTGCGCGACACGGAGGTCCAGCAGCCGAACACCACGGCCACTTTGTCCTGGGTCAGCAGTTGGCGGCTCTTTTCAGCGAACAGCGGCCAGTTGGACGCCGGGTCGACCACCACCGGTTCCAGCATCTTGCCGTTCACGCCACCCTTGGCGTTGATCTGCTCGATGGTCATCAGCGCCATGTCCTTGAGCGATGTCTCGGAAATGGCCATGGTCCCGGAAAGCGAATGCAGGATACCGACCTTGATGGTCTCGGCGGCCTGGATACTCCAGCTCAGGCCCATCGCCGCAATCGATGCGCTGAGGGTAAGGGCCTTGATCAGACTGCGACGCTTCATGTGCTCTCTCCGCTGAGTTTTTTATGGTGTTGGGCAAGCGGGGAGGGCGTTGCAAGGGGTGTGCCTAGTGGCAAAAGGTACGGTTTAGAGGGGCTGTGCGAGGTGTTGGGGCGTTGGTTGGATCCAGGTTGGTGCCTGCCGGAATTGTGTGCACAGGATTGGGGCCGCGGTGCGGCCCATCGCGACACAAGGCCGCTCCCACAGGGAAGGCGCCAGCTTTTAGAAATTGAGCAAGACAGTTGCTCCCACATCGGACGGCGTACACCGTGCCTTTGGACTGCCCCCAAGAAGTTGGACACCAATCCAACCCTTGGGGGATCTATGGGTAAGTACACCGAGCAATTCAAGCTCACAGCGATCACAGCCTACCTGGATGGCAGCAACGGTTTCCGAAAGGTGGCTCAACACTTAGGTATCGATTTCAGCCTGCTTCGACGCTGGGTGGCCAGTTATCAGGCCAATAATGGCATTGGTCCAGGCTCGCATGGGCGGCGCTATACCAGTGATTTCAAACAGCAGGTGCTTAGCTATATGCACGAGCATCGGCTTTCGCTGCGCCAGACCGCTGCCCACTTTGGTCTTGGGCAGTCTTCTCAGATAGGCATTTGGCAGCGGCAGTACTACAGTGGCAGTCCTGCACCCTCTACTGCCATCAAGCCAAGAAAGCCAATCGACGTGTCGAAGAAGATCAAGCCTGCCAAACCCACCGATACCAATGATGATCAGAAGTCTCGAGATCAGCTGATGGCTGAACTTGAGTACCTGCGCATGGAGAATGCTGTCCTAAAGGAGCTCAAGGCTCTGCGCGAGGAAAAGGAACGAACACGCGGGAAAAAGTCCTGATCGTTTCCAAACTCAAGCGCAGGTTTCCTTTGCCTGACCTCCTTCAACTGGTCGAGCTGGCGCGCAGCACCTTCTACTACCAGCTCAAAGCTCAGCAGAAGCCAGATCGGCATGCTGAGCTCAAGGCATTGGTGCATCGCGTCTACCACGAGCAGAAAGGGCTTTATGGTTATCGCCGTATCGCACTCGTAATCAGGAAGGAAAAGCGGGTGAACAAGAAGGTCATTGAACGGCTGATGGCTGAGCAGGGATTGAAATCAGTAGTGCGCCCCAAGAAATATCGCTCCTATCGAGGTACCGTCGGTAAAGTGGCAGCGAATGTACTGGAGCGAAATTTTATCGCTCAACGCCCAAACCAAAAGTGGGTGACTGACGTAACCGAGTTCAAAGTAGCTCAACAGAAGCTCTATCTGTCGCCCGTGATGGATTTGTACAACGGCGAAATCGTGGCCTACGAAATGGCCAGCCGCCCGTGCTATAGCCTGGTTGGGAACATGCTTGGCAAAGCGCTCGATTGCCTGGGAGAGAAACCGAAGCTCGTGCTGCATTCGGATCAGGGATGGCATTACCAGCAGGCGCAATACCGCCGTAAGCTAAGCGAATGTGGGGTAAAGCAGAGCATGTCTCGAAAAGGCAATTGCCTGGACAACGCGGCCATGGAAAGCTTCTTCGGCACGCTCAAGTCTGAGTTTTTCTACCTGAAGCGTTTCGAGAGCATTGATGAGCTGAGAGCGGGTCTGGATGAGTACATTCACTACTACAACCATGATCGCATCAAGCTGAGGCTCAATGGCCTGAGCCCTGTGGAGTACAGGGCTCAGGCTGCAGCTTAAAACTGTCCAACTTTTGGGGGGCAGTCCACTTCGTGGGAGCGGCCTCGTGTCGCGAAAGGGCTGCGACGCAGCCCCGAGGCCATCAGCCGTTACGCACGGCCGTGCGGGGATGGCGCCTGCTGCGTACGAGCTGGTAGGTCACCGCCAGCACCACAAACCAGATCGGCGTCACCACCAGCGCTGAACGGGTATCCGCTTCCAGGCTCAGCAACACCAGGATGAAAGCGAAGAACGACAGGCACACGTAGCACATGAAGCGCCCGCCCGGCATCTTGTAGTTCGATGCCTGGTGCAGCGCCGCGCGGTCTTTGCGGTACTTCAGGTATGACAGCAGAATCAGCGTCCACACGAACATGAACAGTACCGCCGACACGGTGGTGACCAGGGTGAATGCCTCGACCACGTTCGGCACCAGGTAGATCAGCACCGCACCGAGCAACAGGCAGGTGCACGAGAAGTACAGGCCGTTGGCCGGCACCGAACGGCTCGACAGTTTTTCAAAGGCCTTGGGCGCGTCACCTTCCTGCGACAGGCCGTAGAGCATGCGGCTGGTGGAGAATACGCCGCTGTTGGCCGAGGAGGCCGCCGAGGTCAGCACCACGAAGTTGATGATGCTCGCTGCCGCCGGCAGGCCTGCCAGCACGAACAACTCAACGAATGGGCTCTTGCCTGGCACCACGTCGCGCCACGGGGTCACGGCCATGATCGCGATCAGCGCCAGCACATAGAACACGATGATGCGGATCGGGATCGAATTGATCGCCCGCGGCAGGGTGCGTTCCGGGTTCTTCGCTTCGGCGGCGGTGGTACCCACCAGCTCGATGCCGACGAAGGCGAACACGGCGATCTGGAAACCGGCGAAGAAGCCCATCAGGCCATGGGGGAACATGCCGCCGTCATTCCACAGGTTGGCCAGCTGGGCGGTACGCCCGCTGGGCGAGGTGAAGCCGGTGATGACCATGTACAGGCCGGTCGCGACCAGACCGAGGATGGCAACGATCTTGACCAGGGCGAACCAGAACTCCATTTCGCCGAACATTTTTACGGTGACCAGGTTCAGCGACAGCAGCAGCCCTACGCAGGTCAGCGCCGGTATCCACTGCGGCAAGTCAGGGAACCAGAACTGCGTGTAGGCGGCGATGGCGACCACGTCGGCAATGCCGGTGACCACCCAGCAGAACCAGTAGGTCCAGCCAGTAAAGTAGCCGGCCCAGGGGCCGAGCAGGTCGGCGGAAAAGTCGATGAACGATTTGTAGTTCAGGTTCGACAGCAGCAGTTCGCCCATGGCGCGCATGACGAAGAACAGCATGAAGCCGATAATCATGTAGACGAAGATGATCGATGGCCCGGCCAGGCTGATGGTCTTGCCTGAGCCCATGAACAGGCCGGTACCGATCGCGCCGCCGATGGCGATCAGCTGGATGTGGCGGTTGGTCAGGTTGCGTTGCAGGTGCGGTTCATCTGTCGCTATGGGTGAGGTTTGCGTCATAGGCTGCATTCCCTTGTAAAGGCCAGTCTTCTTGTCAGAGGTAGCCGGCTAGGCTAACACGCGCGTTCCAGTTCGGGGCGCGACAGATCGACTCTCCATTTGCAGCTCAGCATTTGGCCTGTACCGGCCTCTTCGCGGGTAAACCCGCCCTACAAAGGCAACGCGGTCCGCTGTAGGAGCGGGTTTACCCGCGAAGAGGCCAGCACAGGCAACACAAGGCTCAAGCGCTGGCCAAGACCCTGCGGCGCCTCACCACCAAACTATCCACCCCCCACATCACCACCATCGACACCCCTACCAGCGGGAACATCACCCCCAGCACCAGCATCACTGCCACCGCCGCCTTCCAGCGTGGCAGGTCATGACGCAAAGGCGGTACGCCCAGGCCGCCGTCCGGCCGGCGCTTCCACCACATCACCAGCCCGCTCACCGAACCCAGCAGGATCATCAGGCACACCAGCAGGATGATGATCTGGTTCAGCGCCCCGAACATCTTGCCTTCGTGCAGCATCACGCCCAGCTCGGTGGCGCGGGCAACCGGGCTGTAGTCCTGCCAGCGCACATCGGCCAGAACCTTGCCGGTGTATTGGTCGACATGCAGGGTGGCGTCGTTGCGCGGGTCGTCGGCGAACACGGCAATGGTGAACACCCCGTCGGCAGTGGTGGGCAGGGTAATGCTGTAGCCCGGCTCGACCTGACGCGAAGTGGCAATGTCTTCGACTTGCTGCACGCTCACCTGGGGCGCTGCGGGCAGGTCCGACATCATGTGGTGCCCGCCGTGCTCGGCGTGTGCACCGGACTGTGGCATCGGCGTGTTTTCCATGGCCCAGGGTACGGTCTGGCGGTGTGCGCTGTTCAGCTCACGCGCCTGCTGGTCCGACGTGGGCACGTCGTTCCACATGGCTGCCGGGAAGCGGTTCCACAAATCAGCGTACTGCTTGCCCCACAAGCCGGTCCAGGTCATGCCGCTGACCAGCATCAACAACAGCAAGGCCGAACCCCAGAAACCGGTTACCGCGTGCAGGTCTCGCCAGAACAGCCGGCCGCGCGCCGACAGCCGCGGCCAAAGCACGCCAGCGCCACTGCGCCCGCGCGGCCACCACAGGTACAGGCCCGATACCACCAGCACGATGCCCCAGCCCGCCGCCAGTTCCACCAGCCGGTCACCGACCGTGCCGACCATCAGCTCGCCATGCAGGGCGCGGGCGATGGCCTGCAGGTTCTGCTTGCCGTCCTGTTCGCCGAGGACCTTGCCGCTGTATGGGTCGACGAACACGTTCAGTTCGCGCCCGCCGTCATGCACCACGAACTGCGCACTGCGCGCGGCGTTCAGTGGCGGCAAGTACTGGGCGATGTGGCCCTTTGGGTAGGCTTGGCGCACTTCAGCCAGCATCGTGTCTGCGCCCTGCCGGTGCTGGCCGGCCTCGACCACCATCAGCTCGCGGTACAGCAGCGGGTCGAGCTGGGGCTTGAACAAGTAGATGATCCCGGTGATTGCCAACAGGATCATGAACGGGGCCACGAACAGCCCCGCATAAAAATGCCAACGCCAGGCCAGGTTATAGAAAGAGACGCGTGTTCCTCTCATGGGAACCTCCTTATTTGACCAGCTGAAAGGCGCAACCGAAGCTGCGCCCGTTGTTGTCAGAAGCTGAAATCGACCTTGGTCCAGAAGGTCCTGCCTGGCTCGTTGACCGGCTGTGGATCTGTAGCCGGGTAGCCGAACCCGGCGTTCCCGGCCAGGTTCAAGTGCTCGGCGTAGGTTTTGTCGAACAGGTTGTCGACCCCTGCGCTGAGCTTGAGGTTGTTGTTCACCTTGTAGGCGCCGTTCAGGGAGAACACGCCGAAGCCGGCGCTCTTGTCGTAGTCCTTGCCAACGACGTTCCCTTGGTTTTCGGCAATGCGGTTTTGCGCCGCCACCAGCCGCCACAGTGCGCCGACGCTCCACACATCGCGGCTGTACGTCAGGCCCAGGCGGCTTTCCAGGGGAGGCATTTGAGGTAGCGCCTTGCCGTCACTGCTGTTCTTGCCCCAAGCGTAGGCAAGCGTGGCGTCGGCCTTCCAGTTGTCAGTCAGCTGGTAGGCGGCGCCCAGTTCGCCACCCATGATGCGGGCGTCGATGTTCTGCGCCTGCGAGGTGCTCATGCCCATCATGCCGGTGCGGTAGTCGAACAGGATGTAGTCGCGAATCTGCCCGACATAGCCCGAAGCCCAGGCCTCCAGGCGCTCGGTGCGGTACTGGATGCCGAAGTCGAGCTGGGTGGTTTTCTCTGGCTTGATGCCGTCGAAGGCGTTGGCTGCCCCGGCGGGTGCCAGCTTGGGTGAGAACAGCTCCCAGTAGTCGGGGAAGCGCTGGGCGTGGCCGAGGCCGATGTAGGTGGTGGCTGGAATGGCTGCAAGGTCGTGCTCGTAGCGGATGAAACCGCTCGGCAAGGTGTCGGCACGGGTGTCGCCTTCGGTGGCGCTGGTTTTGCGGAAGTCACGCGCCGAGGCGCGGTCCAGACGGGCGCCGGTAATCAAGCGGTCCTCGCCGCTGACGTACCAGGTCAGTTCGCTGAAGGCGCCGTAGTTGTGGAAGTCGGCGTCCTTGGTCCAGGCCTGGCCCTTGTGTGCGTCCACACCCATACCGCCACGCTTGCGATGTTCGTTGGTTTGCGCGTCGATGCCGCTGATCAGCTGCACGTCGGCCCAGCGCCAGGTGGCCTTGATGCGTGCACCCATGGTGCGGCGGTCGACGTTGCTGACCATCGGCATGCCCATCATGCCGCTACCCGACGGCGTGCGCAGGCTGTAGTTGTCCATCACATGGTCGGCGTAGTTGTAGTAGACCTGCGCCTCGACCTTGTCGAGCACCTCGCCGAGGTTGGACTTTTCAAAGCGCAGGCCCAGGCTTTCGCGCTTGAACTGCGAACCGTCCATGCCGCGCCCGGCATAGCGGGCTTCGCCGTCACCCTTGCCGGCAGTCAGCTCCAGCAAGGTGTCCTGGTCGGGTGTCCAGCCGAGGGCGACATCGCCGTTCCACTTATCCCAGCGCGACGGCACGGTGTCGTTGTTACCATCGTGGTAGTCGTCCGAGCGTGACTGGTTGCCGACGAAGCGGGCATAGGCCTGACTGTTGCCAGCCGCAGCATCCAGCACCTTGTCGAAGCGGCCGTTGGAGCCGGCCAGCAGGCTTGCGTTGACGCGGCTGCCGAGGGTGCCGAATTTCTCCGGTTCGCGCTCGAAGAGGATGGTGCCGGCCGAGCCGCCGGGCCCCCAGATGACGCTCTGCGGGCCTTTGATCACGGTCAGGCGGTCGTAGGTTTCTGGCGAAATATAGGACGTGGGCGCGTCCATGCGATTGGGGCAAGCGCCAAGCATCAAGCCACCGTTGGTGAGGATGTTCAGGCGCGAGCCGAACATGCCGCGCAGTACCGGGTCGCCGTTGGTACCGCCAGCACGGATTGCCGAGAAGCCGGGGATGGTCTTCAGGTAGTCGGCGCCGTCGCTGGCCGGCACTGGCTGGCGCGGGTCTTTCGGGTTGGTGACCACGGTCAGCGGTGAACTCGGGGCCACGGCGGTGATCACCGTCGGGCTCAGCTCGGGTGCGTCGTGCACATGGCCTTCATGGCCAGGGTCGGCGGCCAGGGCCATGGGTGCGAGCAGCGAACCGCACAGGGCGGCGATGGTCCCACGCAGGGACAAGGCAAAAACAGGGGTGCAGCCGGACATAATGATTCCAGTCGATCAGTCATGAGTTAGCGCGAAGCCTCCTGGCTTCGTGCGCAAAATGTGGTTTCAGACGTTGATCGAAGAAGGCGGGGCGCGGCTGCGCGCACCAGGGAATACAGCCTGCCGGGCATGGCCCTGGTGCGTTGGCGCAAGCAGGTGGCTGGTGGGGACGATGCTGCCGGCGCTGAGCGGGCTGAGGGCCTGGGGCAGGGCCGGGCAGTTGAACAACAGGCTGCAGTAACCGCACTTTTCCCACATCACATGCAGCTGGCCATCGCCGCCGTGACCGTGGTGGGCGTCGCCGCCGTGCTGATGGGCAGCCGCCATCGGCATGTCCATCGGCGTGTTCATGCCCGCGTGGTGGTCCATCGGCATCGACTGGGAAATCAGCGGGCCGATGAAGATCATCCACATGGCGAACAGGCTCAGCCATCCGCCACCGGCGCGCCTGAGGTCAGGGCGGATGGTACGGCCGATGCTGTGGCGCGGCAGGCTCATGGCGCGTGCCTGTCAGCAGGTATCAGTGCGCGTGTTCGTGGGCTTGCGGCTGGTCCGCTGGCGCCTGCTTCTGCACGGCCACTTCAACGGTGATGTCGCCGGCCTTTTCGAAGTGCAGGGTCAACGGGAAGCGTTTGCCGTCGCTGAGCAGGCTACGGTCCTTGGGCTGCATCAGCATCACGTGGTAGGCGCCAGGGGCAAAGGTCAGGTCCTTGCCGGCAGGCACTACCACGCTGGGCACCTGTTGCATCTTCATGGCGCCAGTGGCGCTCATGGCATGCTCGTGCAGTTGCGCGTCATCGCTGATGGGGCTGTCGACGCTGAGCAGGCGGTCATCGGCCTGGCCTTTGTTGTGCACCACGAAATACGCAGCGACGTTAGGCGCGTTGGGTGGCAATTGCAGCGACCACGGGTGGGCAATGTGCAGGTCACCCACGCTGTATTCGTGGGCATTGGCAAAGGCGCCAGGCAGCAGCAGGGCGGCCATGACGAGGGCGTGCTTGAGCATGGTGAATCTCCGTTTCCGTTCTGGTTCAGGCAGACAGCGTGATGAACTCAGGCTAGCGGAGAGGCACGAGGATTCAGCCCAGGCCAGAGCTGGCGGGGCGTGGGTGTGTACTTGGCAGGTGGCGGCAGCAGCCCGCTGAGCAGTGTCGGCGGGTGGTGCAACTGTGGCGGGTAGCCGGGCAGGGCCAGCAACGGCACGGCACCGGAGCAGCACCAGCAGTTCATCATGCCGGCGCTGTCGTCACTTTGCGGGCCGAGGTCGATCTTGGCCAGGGCCTGAACGTCGACGTTGGCCTTGTTGGCCATGCTGGAACAGAAAGCCCCCCACAGCAGCTGCTCGGCCGGGCCCTTGGGCGCAGCAGAAGACAGCGGCATGGCCAGCAAGTTGAATAGCACTGCAAGGCAGGCTACCCAGGCAATGTGCCGACGTGGGGGCATGGAGAGATCCGGTCAGGAATCGTGGTGGCTATTGTAAGGCGGAGTATAGGTAAAAATGCCGGGGTGCGGTGAAGTGACGCAGGTGGCCTGGTAATGGGGGCTGCTGTGCAGCCCATCGCGACACAAGGCCGCTCCCACAGAATGGACTGCCCCCAAGAAGTTGGACACCAATCCAACCCTTGGGGGATCTATGGGTAAGTACACCGAGCAATTCAAGCTCACAGCGATCACAGCCTACCTGGATGGCAGCAACGGTTTCCGAAAGGTGGCTCAACACTTAGGTATCGATTTCAGCCTGCTTCGACGCTGGGTGGCCAGTTATCAGGCCAATAATGGCATTGGTCCAGGCTCGCATGGGCGGCGCTATACCAGTGATTTCAAACAGCAGGTGCTTAGCTATATGCACGAGCATCGGCTTTCGCTGCGCCAGACCGCTGCCCACTTTGGTCTTGGGCAGTCTTCTCAGATAGGCATTTGGCAGCGGCAGTACTACAGTGGCAGTCCTGCACCCTCTACTGCCATCAAGCCAAGAAAGCCAATCGACGTGTCGAAGAAGATCAAGCCTGCCAAACCCACCGATACCAATGATGATCAGAAGTCTCGAGATCAGCTGATGGCTGAACTTGAGTACCTGCGCATGGAGAATGCTGTCCTAAAGGAGCTCAAGGCTCTGCGCGAGGAAAAGGAACGAACACGCGGGAAAAAGTCCTGATCGTTTCCAAACTCAAGCGCAGGTTTCCTTTGCCTGACCTCCTTCAACTGGTCGAGCTGGCGCGCAGCACCTTCTACTACCAGCTCAAAGCTCAGCAGAAGCCAGATCGGCATGCTGAGCTCAAGGCATTGGTGCATCGCGTCTACCACGAGCAGAAAGGGCTTTATGGTTATCGCCGTATCGCACTCGTAATCAGGAAGGAAAAGCGGGTGAACAAGAAGGTCATTGAACGGCTGATGGCTGAGCAGGGATTGAAATCAGTAGTGCGCCCCAAGAAATATCGCTCCTATCGAGGTACCGTCGGTAAAGTGGCAGCGAATGTACTGGAGCGAAATTTTATCGCTCAACGCCCAAACCAAAAGTGGGTGACTGACGTAACCGAGTTCAAAGTAGCTCAACAGAAGCTCTATCTGTCGCCCGTGATGGATTTGTACAACGGCGAAATCGTGGCCTACGAAATGGCCAGCCGCCCGTGCTATAGCCTGGTTGGGAACATGCTTGGCAAAGCGCTCGATTGCCTGGGAGAGAAACCGAAGCTCGTGCTGCATTCGGATCAGGGATGGCATTACCAGCAGGCGCAATACCGCCGTAAGCTAAGCGAATGTGGGGTAAAGCAGAGCATGTCTCGAAAAGGCAATTGCCTGGACAACGCGGCCATGGAAAGCTTCTTCGGCACGCTCAAGTCTGAGTTTTTCTACCTGAAGCGTTTCGAGAGCATTGATGAGCTGAGAGCGGGTCTGGATGAGTACATTCACTACTACAACCATGATCGCATCAAGCTGAGGCTCAATGGCCTGAGCCCTGTGGAGTACAGGGCTCAGGCTGCAGCTTAAAACTGTCCAACTTTTGGGGGGCAGTCCAGAATTGCGGCAGCCTCGAATACTGCGCTGTCCTGTGGGAGCGGCCTTGTGTCGCGATAGGGGCGCAAAGCGCCCCCGACACTCTCAAACCTTGTTGCGGCCCATCAACCCGCGCACGGTCTCTTGCAGGTCAGCCGGCAACACCACCACCTTGGCATTGCTGCTGCCCGCCAGGTTCTCCATCGCGCCCACATAGCGTTCGCCCAATAGGTACATCGCCGGTACGGTCTCGTTGCCCACCGCTTCCTTCACCAGCGAAATCGACCGCGCCGAGGCCTCGGCCAGGCTGATCTGCGCCTCGGCATCCAGCCTGGCCGCCTGCAGGCGCGCCTCTGCTTCGAGGATCGCCGCCTGTTTGGCCCCTTCGGCGCGGGTGACGTCGGCCTTGCGCTCACGCTCGGCTGCGGCCTGGCGTTCCATGGCCAACTGCATGTTTTCCGAAGGTTTGATGTCTTGAATTTCCACCGAGCGCACGGTCACGCCCCAGTCTTCGGTCTGCTCGGACATTGCATCGCGCAGACGGGCCTTGATCTGCTCGCGGCTGGACAGCGCCTCGTCGAGGTCCATTGCACCGACGATGGCGCGCAGCGAGGTCATGGTCAGGCTGGTGACGGCGAACGAGAAGTCCTGCACGCCATACGAGGCTTTCTGCGGGTCGACTACCTTGGCGAAACACAGGGCGTTGGCGACGATTACCGCGTTGTCCTTGGTGATGATTTCCTGCTGCTGCACATCGAGGATGATGTCCTTGGTCGGCAGGCGGTAGGCGACCACGTCCATGTAGGGGATGACAATGTTCAGGCCCGGCTTGAGGGTGCTGTGGTAGCGACCCAGGCGTTCGACGATCCACTCCTCGCCCTGGGGCACGATGCGCACCCCCTTGAACACGGTGATCAGGACGAACAGGGCAATGGCGCCGACGACGATGAGGCTGGTCATGCTGCAAAATTCCTTTTAATGCGGATTCAGGCCCGGATAACGCGGGCGGTGTTCCCCTCGATGGCGGTCAGGCGTACCCGCTCGCCGGCGGCGATCTGGCTATCGGCGATGCAGGTCCATTCTTCGTTGCCGAGGATCGGCTTCTGGAAGCGTACGCGGCCTTTCTGGAACTCCGACACGGGAGCGGTCAGCAGGCCCACTTCGCCGATCACGCTGTCGGCGGTCCAGCGCACATCCGGCTGCTTGCGCCGAAACACTTTGAACCACAGCACAGTGGTGGCCGACGACAGCAGTACCCACAGCAGGACCTGCATGTCCAGTTGCAGGCTGGGTGCGGCGAGCGAGATAAGCGAGACCAGCACGGCGCCGATGCCGAACCAGAGTATGAAGAACGTTGGGAGGACCAGTTCAAGCAGGATCAGCGCGATGCCGAAGACCAGCCAGATCCACCATTGCATTTCCATATGGGTGAAACCTTCCGGGGGAGGGGCGTCGAGTTTAAGGCAGCAGAGCGGCAACGGGCCACTGGGTTAGTTGCAAGAAAAGTCTGAAATCTTTGTAGGAGTGCCTGTGTGTCGCGAAAGGGCAGCGCCTAGAGGGCGAGCGCTGTTGCCAGGTCCGCCAGTGAGTCGAATGTCCGGTCCACCTCCGGCAGTGTCGGACGTTTCAGGACAAGCACCGGCACGCCAAGCTCCCGTGCTACCTCCAGCTTCGGCTCGGTCGCCACACTGCCGCTGTTCTTGCTGATCAGCACATCGATGTGGCGGCGCTGGAACAACGCCCGTTCATCTTCGATATGGAACGGCCCACGTGCGCCAATCACTTCACAGCGCTCGTTGCCAGGGCACGCCTCCAGCGCACGCAAGGTCCAGAACTGCTCTGGCGGAATCTCGTCCAGGTGCTGCAGCGGCTCGCGTCCTAGCGTGAACAGTGGCCTGCGGAACGGCTTCAGTGCTTCGATCAACCCTGCCCAATCCTCGACTTCTCGCCAGTCGTCCCCTGCTTGCGCCTGCCAGGCGGGACGACGCAAGGCCCAGCACGGGATGCCGACGTTGCGTGCGGCGCTGGCGGCATTGCGGCTGATTTGCGCGGCATAGGGATGGGTGGCGTCGATCAGCAGGGTGATACCCGCCTCGCGCAGGTAGCGGGTCAGGCCCTCGACACCGCCATAGCCCCCGACCCGCACCTGGCATTGCAAGCCCTGCGGCACGCGGCCGATACCGGCCAGGCTGTAGACATGTCGAGGCCCGAGTTGGCGGGCCATCGCCAGGGCTTCAGTGACCCCCCCCAGCAACAGGATGCGCGCAGTCATTGCACACCCGCCTGGCCGACGATGCCGCCTTGGCGGTCGATGGCGAACACCTCCACGTGCACCTGCGCCGGCACGACGCTACGGGCGAAGGCCAGGGCGTGGGCACACACCGCGTCACCCAGGGCAATGCCGGCCGCATGAGCCAGGGCGAGCGCTTGCTGGCTGGTGTTGGCGCCGCTGATGGCAGCCTGCAACGCCTCGTCAGCGCCAATGTCTGCGGCCCAACCTGCCAGTTGCGGCAAGTCGATGCTGGAGTGACGACTGTGCAGGTCCATGTGCCCGGCGGCCAGTTTGCTGATCTTGCCGAAGCCGCCGCACAGGGTCAGGCGCGGCACCGGTACCTTGCGCAGGTGCTTGAGCACCGCGCCGACGAAATCGCCCATTTCGATCAGGGCGATTTCCGGCAGGCCGTAGACGCGGCGCATGGTGTCTTCGCTGGCGTTGCCGGTGCACGCGGCTATGTGCGTGTAGCCGTTGGTGTGGGCCACGTCGATGCCTTGGTGGATCGAGGCAATGTAGGCCGCGCAAGAGAACGGCCGGACGATGCCGCTGGTGCCGAGGATCGACAGCCCGCCGAGGATGCCCAGACGCGGGTTCATGGTTTTCAGGGCCAGTTGCTCACCACCTTGCACATTGACCGTGACCTCGAAGCCGCCAAGGTAGCCGCACGCGTCGGCCAGGCGTTGCAGGTGTTCACTGATCATGCGCCGAGGCACCGGGTTGATGGCCGGTTCACCCACCGCCAGCACCAGCCCCGGGCGTGTCACCGTGCCCACGCCGCTGCCAGCGACAAAACCAATGCCAGGTTCCGCCAGCAGGCGCACCTGGCTATAGAGCAGGGCACCGTGGGTCACGTCCGGGTCGTCACCCGCATCCTTGAGGGTGCCGGCTTCGGCGCACTCGCCGATCAGGCGGCAGAATTCCAGGCGCATCTGCACGACCTTGCCTTTGGGCAAGGTGATGTCCACCGCATCATCACGCTGCCCGGTGAGCAGCAGCTTGGCCGCTGCCAGGCTGGTGGCGGTGGCGCAGCTGCCGGTGGTAAGGCCGCTGCGCAGAGGCGCGGGCTGTTCGCGGGTTTCTTCACGCATCGGCGGGTTTCAGTACTTCCAGAAGGGTGATCGGCAGCGCCTGGCGCCAGGTGTCGAACGCACCCAAGGGCTGGGCATGAGCGACATGGATACGGGTCAGCTCACCACCGTGCTGTTCGCGAAAGTGCGCCAGGGCCAGTTCGCTTTGCAGGGTGACGGCGTTGGCCACCAGGCGGCCGCCGGGACGCAGGCTTGCCCAGCACAGGTCCAGTACACCTGCGCGGGTAACGCCGCCTCCGATGAAGATTGCATCCGGTTGTTCCAGGCCTTGCAGCGCCGCTGGCGCCTTGCCGCGAACCAGTTGCAGGCCGGGTACACCCAATGCATCGCGGTTATGCTCGATCAAACCCTGGCGGCCTTCGTCGGCCTCGATGGCCAGGGCGCGGCATGCCGGGTGGGCGCGCATCCATTCGATGCCGATCGAGCCGCAGCCCGCACCGACATCCCACAAAAGTTCGCCGGGTTGCGGTGCCAGGCGCGCCAGGGTGATGGCGCGGACATCGCGCTTGGTCAACTGGCCATCGTGCCGGTATGCGGCGTCTGGCAGCCCGGCCAGCCGGTGCAGGCGGGGCGTATCGGGCGTAGCCAGGCATTCGATGGCGACCAGGTTGAGCGCCGCGATACCGGTGTGCGGCCAGTCCTGGGCGGTGCCGGCCAGTGCACGTTCGTCCACGCCCCCCAAGTGCTCGAACACCTGCAGGCGGCTTGGGCCGAAGCCTTGCCCGCGCAGCTGCGCGGCAATTGCCGCCGGGCTGTCGCCATCGTTGCTCAGCACCAGCAGGCGCATGCCGCTGTGCAAGTGGGCATTGAGCGCTGCCAGGGGGCGGGCCACCAGCGACACCACCTGCAGGTCCTGCAGCGGCCAGCCCAGGCGGGCAGCGGCCAGGGCGCAGGAAGAGGGCATCGACAGCACGCGCATTTCTGCAGCAGGCACCTGGCGCGCCAGGCTGGCACCGACGCCGTAGAACATAGGGTCACCGCTGGCCAGCACGCACACCGGCTCGCCGCGCAGGTTCAACACCGGGGCCAACGAGAACGGGCTGGGCCAGGCCAGCTGTTCCGCGGTCACGCAACGTGGCAGCAAGGCCAGCTGGCGTGGGCTGCCGAAGACCCGCCCAGCGCCCAGCAGGGCGCGCCGGGCCTGTTTGCCCAGGCCGCTGAAGCCGTCTTCGCCGATGCCTACTACTGTCAGCCAGGGTGTCATGTATTTCGATCCGCCATTTTTGGGGCCGCTTCGCGCCCCTTCGCGGGCAAGCCCGCTCCTACAGATACAGGGCAGCCTGTGCAGCCTGCAGTGATGCTGTGGAAGCGGGCGAGCCCGCGAAGAAGGCGACGCGGTCCTGAAATTCTACTTAATCGCCGAGGATGCTCGACCACCGGCTTTTCATGCCGCCGGACAAAGCAGGCATAATACCGCGCCTTCTACACTCAAGCGCATTTTCACAGACTGCCGGATGCCCCTTTGACGCAGGCCCATGCCCCCCACGTATCGCCCCGCCCCTCGGCCTGCCCGGGGTTGTGGCGCATTGTCAGTGCCCGTGATGGCGGTATCTGCCGCATCAAGCTGCCGGGTGGCCTGCTGCTGGCCGAGCAGGCTGAAGCCGTGGCGGCGGCGGCGGAGCGTTTTGCTGGCGGCGTGATCGAGGCCACCAACCGTGGCAACCTGCAGATTCGCGGCATTGGCAGCGAGCATCGCGCTTTGGTCGAGGCACTGCTCGAAGCCGGCCTGGGACCACGCGATGCCGCGGGTGACGATGTGCGCAACGTGATGCTCAGCCCGCTGGCCGGGCATGACCCGCTCATGCTGCTGGACGCCCGGCCGCTGGCCGGGCAGATCCTCGACCTGTTGGAAGGCACCCCGCGCTTTCACCAGCTGTCGGCCAAGTTCGCTGTGCAGCTGGATGCCGGCGAGCGCCTGGCGATGCTCGAACACCCCCATGACCTGTGGCTGTCGCCCCTGCACCTGGATCAGCAGACCTGGCTGGCGTTTGGCCTGGCAGGTTGCCCGGCAGAGGGCCAGGCGCTCGGTGCGGTGCCGCTGGCGCAGGGCCTGATGCTGGTGCGCGCCGTGCTGGAGCGCTTCCTCGATCTGGCATCCCCGACGCAGACGCGCATGCGCCAGCTGCTCGAGGTGTACCCGCCAGCTGATTTTGTCGCTGGGCTCGGCCTGGACATCCGCCGCGATGCCGCCGTGCTCACGTGGCGGCGTGAACAGCACCGCGCCTCGTGGTTGGGCAGGTTGCCCCAGGCGCAGGGTGTTGCCCTTGGCGTTGCCCCGCCGCAAGGCCGCCTGACCCCCACGATGCTGCGTGGCGCCGCACGTATTGCCCGTGAAAAGGGCGATGCCAGCATGCGCCTTAGCCCCTGGCAAAGCCTGGTGCTGACCAACCTGCAAGCGCAGCACATCGATCAGGCCCTGGCCGAACTGTCTGCGCTGGGGTTGCTGTGCCACGACCGCGAACCCCTGGCGCGTATCAGCGCCTGCACCGGTGCCAGCGGCTGCGCCAAGGCCCTTGCCGAGACCAAGGCTGACGCCGTTGTCCTGGCCGCGCTGCTGGGCCCTGGCGTGCCGGCCAGCGTGCACCTGTCCGGCTGCCCCCGTTCCTGTGCTGTGGCCCATGTTGCCCCGGCCACCTTGCTGGCCCGTTCGCCGGGCCGTTACGACTTGTACCTGCGTGATGCGCGCCAGCCGGGTTTCGGTGCCCTGCGCGCCACCGACCTTACCTTGAATGAAGCAGGCGCCATGCTCGACCTGCCGACGGAGCACCTTGATGATTGACTACATCCGCGATGGTCAGGAGATCTATCGCAACTCCTTCCGGATCATCCGTGAGGAAGCCCGACTCGAGCGGATCCCCGCAGACCTTGAAAAGCTCGCCGTGCGTGTGATCCACGCGTGTGGCATGGTCGACGCCATCGATGGCCTGCAGTTCTCAGACGGTGCCGGCCGGGCCGGGCGCGAGGCGCTGCTCAACGGCGCGCCGATCCTCTGCGATGCGCACATGGTGGCCGAAGGGATCACCCGGGCGCGCTTGCCAGCTGACAACAAAGTCATCTGCACCCTGCGTGACCCCAGCGTGCCGGGCCTGGCCAAAGACGCCGGCAACACACGCTCCGCCGTAGCCCTGGAGCTGTGGCGCCCTTACCTGGAGGGCAGCGTGGTGGTCATCGGCAATGCCCCTACCGCGTTGTTCTACCTGTTGGAGATGCTCGATGCCGGTGCGCCCAAGCCGGCGCTGATCCTCGGGTTCCCGGTCGGTTTCGTCGGCGCTGCCGAGTCCAAGGCCATGCTCGCCGCCGACAGCCGTGGCGTGCCGTTCGTGATCATGCAAGGCCGCCTGGGCGGCAGCGCGATGGCCGCCGCGGCGGTCAACGCCCTGGCCACGGAGGTGGAATGATGGCCCCGCGCGGACGACTGCTTGGCCTGGGCGTGGGCCCTGGCGATCCTGAACTGATTACCCTCAAAGCCCTGCGCCTGTTGCGTGAGGCGCCGGTGGTCGGCTACTTCGTGGCCAAGGGCAAGCGTGGCAATGCCTTCGGCATTATCGAGGCGCACCTGCAGCCCGAGCAGACCCTGCTGCCGCTGGTCTACCCGGTCACCACCGAAGTGCTGCCGGCGCCGCTGTCCTATGAGCAAGTGATCAGCGACTTCTACGACGCAGCCAGCGTACAGGTGGCCGAGCACCTGGATGCCGGCCGCGACGTGGCGGTGATTTGCGAAGGCGACCCGTTCTTCTATGGCTCCTACATGTACTTGCATGACCGCCTGGCGCAGCGCTACGAGGCAGAAGTGATTCCCGGTGTCTGCTCCATGCTCGGTGGCGCTTCGGTGCTGGGGGCGCCGCTGGTGTACCGCAACCAGAGCCTGTCGGTGTTGTCCGGGGTGTTGCCCGCTGAAGAGCTCAAGCGCCGTCTGGCCGACGCCGATGCAGCGGTGATCATGAAACTTGGGCGCAACTTCCCCAAGGTGCGCGAAGTGCTGGCCGACCTGGGCCTGGATGGGCGTGCGCTGTATGTGGAACGGGCGACCATGGCCAACCAGAAGATCGTGCCGCTGGACCAGGTCGACCCGCAGTCGTCGCCGTACTTCTCGCTGATCATCGTGCCGGGGGAAAAATGGCAGGGCTGAACATGCACAGGGCACCGGCCATCGTCATTCTCGGCCCGGGCAGCCTGGCGACGGCGCAGCGTATCCAGGCCTGTTATCCGCAGGCCACGATCCATGGCCTCGAGGGGCGTGTCGAGGGTGCAGACCAGTCGTACGTGTCGTTCGGCGATACCCTGCGCGGGTTGTACCAGCAAGATACGCCGATCATTGCGTTGTGCGCCGCGGGTATCGTTATCCGTAGCCTGGCCGCTCTGCTCTGCGAGAAGGGCAGCGAGCCGCCGGTACTGGCCGTGGCCGAGGATGGTAGCGCGGTAGTGCCGTTGCTCGGAGGCCTCGGTGGGGTGAACGTGATGGCGCGGGAAATCGCTGATGCGCTGGGCGTTTCCGCGGCCATCACCACCAGTGGCGAGCTGCGCTTCGGTACTTGCCTGCTGAACCCGCCGCAGGGCTATGCATTGGCCGATATCGAGCAAGGCAAGCGCTTTGTATCCGACCTGCTGGCAGGTGAGTCCGTGCGTATCGAAGGTAACGCACCGTGGCTGCAGCTGGCGCAGTTGCCCGCCAGCGAGACGGCACAGCGCACCATCCATGTGGGGCATCAGGCGCGTCCGGCCAACCGCGACGAGCTGCTGATCCACCCGCGCCAGGTGGTCGTGGGCGTTGCAGGTGGCAATCTGCGCAGTATTCGCGCAGCACTGCAGCAGGCCGGCATCGCCGAGCCCTCGGTAGCCTGCGTGCTGGCCGACGAGGCAACCATGGCCGACAGCGCCCTGCACGAAGCTGCGCAGGCCCTGGGGGTCCCCTTGCGCTTTGCCACCGGCCCTGGCGATGTGGCCAGCATGGTCGCTGCGGCAGTGCCCGATGCCGAGTTGATAGCGCTTGAAGAAGTCGTGGTCGCGGTGGCGCCTGCCCCGGTCGACGTAGTGCAGGTCGGCCGCCGTCGCGGTCGCCTGGCGGTCATCGGCCTTGGCCCAGGTGCGGCGGAACTGATGGTGCCGGCGGTCAAGGCCGAACTGGCGCAGGCCGAAGATGTGCTCGGTTACGAAACCTACGTGCGCATGGCTGGCCCGTTCCGCGACGACCAGGTGCTGCACTGCACCGACAACCGCGAAGAGATGCAGCGCGCCCGACATGCCTTCGAACTGGCGGCCCAAGGCCGTTCGGTGGTGGTGGTGTCGTCAGGTGACCCGGGCGTTTTCGCCATGGCCGCTGCGGTGCTCGAAGCATTGCACGAATCCAGTGACCCTGCCTGGCATTGCGTCGACCTGCAGATCTTGCCGGGGGTTTCAGCCTCGCTGGCAACCGCCGCCCAGGCAGGTGCACCGCTGGGGCATGACTTCTGCGTGATGTCGCTGTCGGACAACCTCAAGCCCTGGTCGATCATTGAAAAGCGCCTGGACCTGGCTGCCCAGGCCGACCTGGTGCTGGCCTTCTACAACCCGATCTCCAAGGCCAGGCCGCACCAGCTCGGTGTCGCCCTGGAGGTTGTGCGCCGCCACCGTGACGGGAACACGCCTGTAGTCCTTGGCCGTGACATCGGTAGGCCGGGGCAGACACTGAAGGTAGTCACCCTGGCCGAACTGCTGCCAGAAATGGTCGACATGCGCACCATGGTGTTGGTTGGGTCTTCCACTACCTGCACTTTCGACCGCGCAGCGGGTGGGGTTTGGGTCTATACCCCGCGCTGGTATGGCGCAAAGCCGTAAGCGGCGGCAGCGCGGGCAGATGAGGAACTGCTTCGTGGCAGATTGAGGTAAAGGTCACAGGTAGGTTTGCGGCTGGAGCTATTTGGCTCCAACCGTACCCTTCCTGGAGACCTTTCCCATGACGACCGATAAAGAGAAGCTGCAGCTTCAGGTTCTGCCGGACAAGAATCTGTTCGTGTTCCCCGACCTGATGGGTGAGCAAAACCGCGATGCTGCAAAGGCTTGTCATGCCCTGGCCACGCAAGGTGCCAACAAGCAGCATGACCCTATCCGTGAAACGCAACTCTGGTTCAAACACTACATCTACCTGATGTCGAAGATGGGCTGGGCGCCGACCAATGTCGATGTACAGCAGGTCACTGAACGCAATATGCGCCTTGAGATCAGCAACTTGCTGGGCAAGGGCCTGCAGGCGGCATATGGCGTTTTCACTGGCGATGTGGCAACCGCCCTGGACAATCTCGGCAAAACGGTTGTTTCAGCCTTGGCCGCCAGCACCAAAAACGTCGAGTTGCTCGACCGCAAGTCGGTCGAAGATGACCGAACCGGGCTGAGCCTTGCCAAGTGCGAGCAAACGGACGGCGGCCAAGTGGCGATGCTGGTCAGTGCGATCCAGACCGACGCCAAGCCTGACAAGGCTGCCAACTATCTGCTGGTCAAGTGGGAAAGCAACGGTACTTCCAACTTTGCTTGTGGTGCGGTGTTGAATTTCGATAAGCGCCAATACGACAAAGTTCGCGCCATTGTAGAAACCAAACTTGACGACAATGCCCTGCAGGTCCTGCTGGCACTGGAACTCTGACGATGAAGTTGGCCTGTCGACACGGCGTCGACGGGCCTGGAGGGCATACTGATGCACGCCAATTACACGTTGTGGTTGAACGGCAATAGCCTGGTATTGATCGACAACTCCGTCAGTGCTTCACGAGTAGAAGCGCTGTTGGATGTTCAATTGGCAGCCTACCTGACCGCTAACAAGGGGTACGCCCTTCAGGACGCTGGGTGGCACAAGGAATATCTGCGAATTCAGGGTAACTTCGGCTGCACTGTCGCGACCTTGCATTCCAACGCTGTGCCTGCTGCACCCGCAGTGGCCTGTGCGCCGTGGAAGATACTGCGGAGCAGTCTCTTGGCAGGTGTGCCCAGCGCCCTGCAGGGGTCGGTAGCCACATGCCTCGACGCCTATTCCGCCCAACCCGACGGTGCCATAGAACAGTTGTTATGGGCCGAATGTGTTCGGCCCCCGGACGATAAAGGCATGAGCCATGTACGTATGGAATTGCGCCTGATACTGGCCGATTCAGGCGTCATCAGTACCGAGTTGGGCTTTAGCACAGCAGAGCATCTGGCGATGGATTGGCTGTGGCAGCCGCTGAATCTTGCAAGTGCCCATGCCACTCAGCAGTTCGATGCCAGTTATTTCACCCATGAAAAGGTGATCAGTTCGATAAGTGCAGGCTTGCATGACGCTATCAAGGTCAAGCAATTGCAGTACCGCAGCCAGGTAAAACTTGCGACATCATCAGGAGTCGACAATGAGTGAATTCAATCTAAATGCCGCCAGTGGCAAACTCGTCCACAGCAGCCTGCTGTCATTCTTGCCAGGTGTTAGCCGCGAAGCCCGTGACGATATCCTGTTGGCCAATGCGTTTGCCCAGCAAGTTGCCTGGGGGGACTATAACGAAGGCCTGGAGCCGGACTGGTTCAGGAACTACTGGCGTAACCTCGCGTTTCTGGGCTTTGATGGCAAGCTCGCGCCTACTGCGACTCGACCGGGGCCGGACAGGTCCAGCCTTGCCGAGCAGGCGCTTGCCCAGGTTCGTCAGAAAGGCTCTGCCGGTCATTATCAATCTGCCCAGTCGTCGCTTCAGGCACTGCGTAATCACAGCCAGACCTTGACCGCGTTTGAATCCCGGGCAGTCTCGAAAGCTGTTGGACGTTTTCAGTTGCTGCCTTGCTCTCAGCAGTCGAGCGGCTTCATCGACATGGTATTGGTCCACATGGAAATGTCGGTGAAAAAGACCTCCAAGGACTTCCTGTTCATGCAGTTGAGCAGTGAAGTAAAAATCCTGGACATGCGTGTCGAAGTGATCCACTTCAACTTGCAGGGGTTCCGCGAAGACTACCGCAAGCGGGCCCAGGCCAGTGTCGACAAGCAAAATGGCAAGGCGATCCTTGAGCTGCAATTGTAGGCGCCCGGCTTGGAAAGCTCAGGGCAGCAGGTAACCGCGAATCCCGGTAAAGATGATCTGTGCTGCCAGGGCACAGACGAATAGCCCCATCAGGCGGCTGACGATTTGCAAGCCCTGGTCACCGAGCAGGCGCTCGATACGGTGCGATAGATACAGCACCAGGCCTACGGTAAAGCTGGCCAAGGCAATGCTGACGATGGCCAGCAGTTTTTCATCCCAGTGCGGCTGGCTTACCCCCATCACCAACAGGGCACCGATGGTACCGGGGCCAACGGTCAGCGGAATGGTCAGCGGTACGATGGTCACATCCTGCTGCACGTTGTCGGCCTGTACCGCCGGCTTGCCCTGGGCCATGCCCAGGGCTGAAATGAACAGCACGCTGCCGGCACCGATGCGAAAGGCATCGGCGGTGATGCCGAAAATTCCGAAGATCGCCCGCCCGAACAGGTACAGCATCACGCTGGCGACCAAGGCTGCGAACGCGACCTTCCAGGCCAGTTGCTTGCGCTCCTTGCTGGAGTGGCCGCGGGTCAGGCTGATGAAACACGACAGCACGAAGAACGGGCTGTAGAGCACGAGCATTTTCAGGTAGACGCTGAACAACTCATGGAGCATGAGCAGTGTTCCTTGGGTTTATGCCGGCGCGGCCTTGTGTTGCGAGGCCGCTCCTGCAAGAGCATTGGATATCGGTCAGGACGTATGTGCCGGGTCCACCTTGGCTTCCCGGTGATTGGCCCAGTATTGAATCAGCTCGCGCAACTGCGACAACTCCACCGGCTTGGCCATGTGTCCGTCCATGCCTGCCAGCCGCGCGCGCTCCTTGTGTTCGGCCAGTATGTGCGCTGTCAGTGCCACCACCGGCGTGCGCTGGCGCTGGTTGTCAGCTTCCCAGGCCCGCAACTGCTGGGTGGCCGAGAAACCGTCCAGTATCGGCATCTCGCAGTCCATCAACACCAGGTCATAATGCTGCGCTTTCATCGCCTGCAAGGCCTCTTCGCCATTGCAGGCGGTATCGGGCTTGAGGTTGAGCTTGCCGAGCATGCTGCGGATCACCTTGGTCGAGATGCTGTTGTCTTCGGCGACCAGCACGCGGAAGTCACCTGGCAGGTCCAGCGCCTGCGGGATGCCAGGCAGGCTGGCAGGCATCGCCTGTTCGCGGCCGCGCTGGGCCAGCTCCTCGGCCAGGGTGGTCTTCAACGTATAACCGGCCACCGGCTTGGCCAGTATTCGCTTGACCCCGGCGTTGCGCGCGATGACTTTGCTCGGCGCATTGCTGATGCCGGTGAGCATCACCACCAGAATGTCGTGGTTCAGGCTCGGGTCTTCCTTGATCTTGGCGGCCAGCTGCATGCCGGTCATGCCGGGCATGTTCTGGTCCAGCAGCACCGCGTCGAAGTAGTCGCGCAGGTGCGCCTTGGTGCGCAAAAGGGCCAGAGCCTCCTTGCCCGACGGCACCGCGCTGACGTTCATGCCCCAGGCGCTGCACTGCTGTACAAGCACCTTGCGGCACGTGTCGTTGTCGTCCACTACCAGCACGCGAGCATCGCGCAGCGGGCTGTCGAGGTCCGCCGGTGGCTGTTCCAGGCGTGAAGGGTCCAGCGGCAAGGTCAGCCACAGGGTGTTGCCCATGCCGGTGTTGCTCTTGATGCCGAACTCGCCCTGCATCAGACCGATCAACTGTTTGGCGATGACCAGCCCCAGGTGGCCGCCCAGCTTGTTGCTGGAAAGGAAGTGGTGGCTGTGCAACTCGGCCTGCAGCAAGGCTTCACGGTCGGCAGCGGGCAACGGCTCGCCGCTGTCCTGCACGGCGATACGCAGGCGTGGCACCTCGCCGCGTTGATCCAGCGCCACCACCAGCAGGATCTCGCCCTGGTCGGTGTTTTTCAGGGCGTTTTCCAGCAGGCTCGACAAGGCCTGGCGCAGGCGCGTCGGGTCTCCGCTGATAACCCGCGGTACTTGTGGCTGGGTGAAGCTGATCAGCTCGATGTTCTGTTGCTCGGCCTTGGCGCGGAAGATGTTCAGGCAATCCTCGATCAGCGCGTTAAGGTCGAACTGCACATCATCCAGCTCGATTTGCCGGGATTCCAGCTTGGAAATGTCCAGAATTTCGTTGATCAGCGTCAGCAGCTCGTTGCCCGCGCTGTGGATGGTCTGCACATAGTCACGTTGCTTCACCGACAGCGGTGTGCCCAGCAGCAGTTCAGTCATGCCGAGCACGCCGTTCATCGGGGTGCGGATTTCGTGGCTGATCTTGGCCAGGAACTCGGCTTTGGCGTTGATTTCTGCATCGCTGGCGGCCAGTGCACGGCTGGCGCTGAAACGCTCCTCGCTTATGCGCCGCAGCCGTTCACTGACTGCCAGGTTGAGCAGCAGGCCACTGACCACGGTCAGGCCCAGCAGGATGCACAGCAGCCAGGGTGTCGAGGTGCGTGTCAGGCCCAGCAGGGCTGGCAGCAGGACCAGGCCTCCGAGGTTGAACACCACCATGGCCAGGCTGAACAGGCGTCCGGGTGCATAGCCCTTGTACCAGTGGTAGCTGCTGACCAGCAGCATGCTCACGCTGCCCAGCGCCATCAGGGCGTAGGTCATCAGGTTCAGTGGCAGGGTATCGACGAACAGCAGCACCAGGCCACTGAGCCCGACAATCAGCATCTCACCCTGCAGCAGGCGGTTAAGCCGTGGCGAATTGCACGGCGAAAAGAAATGTTGGGTGAAGTACAACCCGGACAGGCCGGCCAGGACCAGCGTCAGATAGGCGGCAGGCGTTTGCGCACTGTGCCACACATGCCACCAAGGGCCGCTGAGGTTCAGCAGGATCAGGCCGCTGAGCAGCATCAGGCCGTGGTACAGCGCCAGGATCAGGGTGGTGCTGGAGCGGGTGTAGAGGAAGCGGATCAGGTTGTGCATGATCAGCATGATCAGGCCGCCGAACAGCATGCCGAACCACAGCGGCTGGCGTTGATCCGAGGCTGCCTCGGCCGCAGGTTCAAGGCTGATGGCCGGACGCAGCTGGTGCTCTGAGGCCAGGCGCAAGTAGATGTCCAGCGGTTGCCTGCTGTTGGGCAGGGGCAATACATGGTCGCTGCCACGCAGGGTCGGGCTGGCATTGCCGGCCTGGCGCCCGTGGTGCAGCTGACGTAGAAGTTGTTCGCCTTCGAGGGCGTAGAGGTCCAGGCCAGAAAGGTCCGGGGCAAATACCCGCAGCAGCTGCTCCTGGTCACCTGGTGCCAGACGATAGTGCAGCCACAAGGCCTGTCCAGCCGGGGCAGCATCAAGGTCGGCGAGAGGCAGTGGGCTGAACTGGTTGCGATAGCGCTCGGAGCGCACATCGCTCAGTTGCAGGTTGGCCTGTTCGTCGAGCAGAACGGTCCAGCCTCCGTCATGTTCGGCCGCAACCGGAAACATGCAGAGCAGGGTCAGCAAGCTGACGATCAGAGCTGAGGCAATCCGAAGCCGACGCACTACGAAATCCCTTCTTGGCCGATGTGCCGGGTACTCACTATGCGCGGCGCGCGAAGTCGAAGGCAAGGCCCATTCCGGGCCCTGTCGACGAGCCGGATGCCGCAGGCTGAAACCGCTACGGCATACCGGTAGTACTTACTGCTGGTGCTCACCGCGCTCGCGGGCGATGGCCCGATAGCCGATGTCGGAACGGTAGAAGCTGCCGTTCCAGCTGACTTCCTTGGCCAGGCGATAAGCCTGCTGCTGCGCGTCGGCAACGGTGCTGCCCATGGCGGTGGCACACAGCACGCGCCCGCCGTTGGTGGTTACCTTGCCATCCTTGAGCGCAGTACCGGCATGGAATACCTTGCCTTCGATCTTGGCGGCAGCGTCCAGGCCGTTGATCACGTCGCCCTTGGCGTAGTCGCCCGGGTAACCGCCCGCTGCCAGGACCACGCCCAGGCTCGGGCGCGGGTCCCACTGTGCTTCGACCTTGTCCAGTGCCTTGGCGAACGCAGCTTCCACCAGCAGTACCAGGCTCGACTCCAGGCGCAGCATGACCGGCTGGGTTTCCGGGTCGCCGAAGCGGCAGTTGAACTCGATGACCTTGGGGTTGCCCGCCTTGTCGATCATCAGGCCGGCGTAGAGGAAGCCGGTGTAGACGTTGCCTTCCTCGGCCATGCCGCGCACGGTTGGCCAGATCACCTGGTCCATCACGCGCTGGTGCACGTCGGCGGTAACCACCGGGGCAGGGGAGTAGGCGCCCATGCCGCCGGTGTTCGGGCCGGTATCCTGGTCGCCGACGCGCTTGTGGTCCTGGCTGGTGGCCATGGGCAGCACATTGTGGCCGTCGACCATGACGATGAAGCTGGCTTCTTCGCCGTCGAGAAACTCTTCGATCACGACACGCGAACCTGCTTCACCGAAGGCGTTGCCAGCCAGCATGTCACGCACGGCGGCTTCGGCTTCTTCCAGCGTCATGGCGACGATCACGCCCTTGCCTGCCGCCAGGCCATCGGCCTTGATCACGATTGGCGCGCCTTTTTCCTGCAGATAGGCCAGCGCTGGCTCGATCTCGGTGAAATTCTGGTAGTCGGCGGTCGGGATCTTGTGACGTGCCAGGAAATCCTTGGTGAAGGCCTTGGAGCCTTCCAGCTGGGCCGCGCCCTTGGTTGGGCCGAAGCAGTCCAGGCCGCGGCTGCGGAACAGGTCGACCACGCCGATAACCAGCGGTGCTTCCGGGCCGACGATGGTCAGGTCGACGTTTTTCTCGGCGAAGTCGGCCAGTTGCTCCAGGGCACACACGTCGATGGCGACGTTCTCGCACTTGGCTTCAATGGCGGTACCGGCGTTGCCCGGGGCAACGAAGACTTTCTCGACGCGTGGGTCCTGGGCGACTTTCCAGGCCAGGGCGTGCTCACGGCCGCCGCTGCCGATGATCAAAACTTTCATGTCAAAACCTCGATTCAAGTGATCCCGTGGCTTGCGCCGAACACTGTGGGAGCGGGCTTGCCCGCGAATGCGGCGGTGAATCCACCATCGTATTCGCGGGCAAGCCCGCTCCCACAGGATCTCGACTCGCCTCGGGATCCGCGTAATTAGTGGCGGAAGTGGCGCATGCCAGTGAAGACCATCGCGATGCCGGCCTCGTCGGCAGCAGCGATGACTTCAGCATCACGCATCGAACCACCCGGCTGGATCACGGCGCTGATACCCACTTTAGCTGCATTGTCGATGCCGTCACGGAACGGGAAGAATGCATCCGACGCCATGACCGCGCCCTGCACCTGCAGGCCAGCGTGCTCGGCCTTGATTGCAGCGATGCGGGCGGAGTTGACGCGGCTCATCTGGCCGGCGCCGACGCCGATGGTCTGGCGCTGCTTGGCGTAGACAATGGCGTTGGACTTGACGAACTTGGCCACTTTCCAGGCGAATACCAGGTCGTGGATCTCTTGCTCGGTCGGGGCACGCTTGGTGACGATCTTCAGGTCATCGGCGGTGATCATGCCGATATCGCGGCTTTGCACCAGCAGGCCACCGTTGACGCGCTTGAAGTCCCAACCGGCAGCGCGCTCGGCTGGCCACTCGCCGCACTCCAGCAGACGTACGTTCTGTTTGGCAGCCACCACGTCGCGGGCGGCCTGGGAGATTTTCGGGGCGATGATCACTTCGACGAACTGGCGGTCGACAATGGCCTTGGCGGTTTCGCCGTCCAGTTCACGGTTGAATGCGATGATGCCGCCGAACGCCGATTCGGTGTCGGTCGCGTAAGCCAGGTCGTAGGCTTTGCGGATGCCGCCTTCGTCTTCCGGTACTACCGCCACGCCGCACGGGTTGGCGTGCTTGACGATGACGCAGGCCGGCTTGACGAAGCTCTTTACGCATTCCAGCGCGGCGTCAGTGTCGGCCACGTTGTTGAATGACAGTTCCTTGCCTTGCAGCTGGACAGCGGTGGAAATGCTGGCTTCGCCTTTCTTGGCTTCGACATAGAACGCCGCGCTCTGGTGCGGGTTCTCGCCATAACGCATTTCCTGTGCCTTGACGAACTGGCTGTTGAAGGTGCGCGGGAATTCGCTGCGCGCCTCGGTGCTCAGGGTGTCCTTGGCCTGGTCGATGGTGCCCATGTAGTTGGCGATCATGCCGTCGTAGGCGGCAGTGTGCTCGAACGCCTTGAGCATCAGATCGAAGCGCTGGGCATAGGTCAGGCCACCGGCCTTGAGGCCTTCGACGATGCCGGCGTAGTCGCTGGCGTTGACCACGATGGCCACGTCCTTGTGGTTCTTGGCTGCCGAACGGACCATGGTCGGGCCGCCGATGTCGATGTTCTCGATGGCGGTCGGCAGGTCACAGCCAGGCTTGGAAATGGTGGCTTCGAACGGGTACAGGTTGACCGCAACCAGGTCGATCGGCTTGATGCCGTGCTCGTTCATGATGGCGTCGTCGGTGCCACGACGGCCGAGGATACCGCCGTGGATCTTCGGGTGCAGGGTTTTGACCCGGCCATCCATCATTTCGGCGAAGCCGGTGTAGTCGGCCACTTCCACCGCGTTTACGCCGTTGTCCTTGAGCAGCTTGTAGGTGCCGCCGGTGGACAGGATCTCGACACCGAGCTGCTGCAGCTCACGGGCGAATTCGAGGATACCGGTCTTGTCGGAGACGCTGATCAGGGCGCGGCGGACTGGCAGGCGGGTAGTCTGGTCGGTCATTTCGGGTTCCAATAACGCGGTGGAGTCAGCAAAAAAGGCGCCTCTGTTCAGGGAGTCGCCTTTTCTGGATGGGATTCTGGCTTACAACAAGTCGTACTGCTTGAGCTTCTTGCGCAGGGTGCCTCGGTTCAGCCCGAGCATCTCGCTGGCCTTGGTCTGGTTGCCCTTCACGTAGTTCATCACGCTTTCGAGCAGGGGCGCCTCGACTTCGGAGAGCACCAGGTTGTACACGTCCGTCACGGTCGCGCCTTCCAGGTGGGCGAAGTAGTTGTGCAGCGCCTTCTCGACGCTGTCGCGAAGGGTCTGGCCCTCTTCGCTCGGCGTGTTGAGGTGCTGTTTCAGGTTGGCGTTGTCGCTCACGGGCGTTGTTCCACTCACAAAATTCTCGGTCATCATCGTCATGCGGCCACCCCTTGTCCGTCCTCTGTCTCAAGGCTCTGTCGACGTTCGCTGAAAAACGCGCGAACGTTGGCGCACTGCGCTTGTGTGTCTTCCAAAGCGTTGAACCGGGCGCGAAACTCCTTGCCGCCGGGTCGTGTTGCCAGGTACCAGCCAACGTGCTTGCGGGCGATACGTACGCCCATCACATCGCCATAGAAGGCATGCAGCGCGGCCAGATGCTCCAGCAGGATGCGTTCCACTTCGTCCAGTTGCGGCGCTGGCAGATGTTCGCCAGTGCGCAGGTAATGCTCGATCTCGCGAAAGATCCATGGCCGCCCTTGGGCAGCCCGGCCAATCAACAGGCCATCGACCCCGGTGGTTTCCAGCACCGCCCGGGCCTTTTCTGGCGAGGTGATATCGCCGTTGGCAAAAACCGGGATTGACACCGCCTGCTTGATGGCCGCGATGGTGTCGTATTCGGCTTCGCCGGTGTACAGGTCGGCACGTGTGCGGCCATGCACCGCCAGCGCCTGGATGCCAGCCTGTTCGGCGATCTTCGCCACGTTCAGGCCGTTCTTGTTCGCCCGGTCCCAGCCGGTGCGGATTTTCAGGGTCACCGGTACGTCCACAGCGCTGACCACGGCGTGGAGGATCTCGCTGACCAAGGCTTCATCTCTCAATAAAGCAGAGCCTGCGGCTTTGTTGCAGACTTTTTTTGCCGGACAGCCCATGTTGATGTCGATGATCTGGGCACCCGCTTCGACATTGGCCTTTGCCGCCGCTGCCATCATCTGCGCATCACCGCCGGCGATCTGCACCGAGCGTGGCTCGGGATCACCTTCATGGATGCGGCGCAGGCTCGACTTGCGGCTGTTCCACAGGCTCATGTCGCTGCTTACCATTTCCGACACCACCATGCCGGCGCCCAGGCGCTGGCAAAGTGTACGGAAAGGCTGGTCCGTGACCCCGGCCATGGGCGCGAGGATCAGGTTGTTACGTAGTGTGTATTGGCCGATGCGTACCGCCGACATAGGTGATCCCTGTTGTGGGGCCGAATCTTGGAGTTCGAAAAAGGGTTGGCATGATACCCGCTCTCGATGACTGGATAAAGATGGATTTGGATAAAATCTGAACAGTTGTCGGCTTATGCCTTTGTGCTTCAAGCAGCAAGCGACAGGACAAAAAGCGGTCGCGGTTGGGGCTTCTTGTCTTGTCGCTTGCTGCTGGCCGCTTGTCGCCTACTCCGGCGAACGGAAGCTCAGGCTGTAATTCACGGCCTTCGGCCCAGGGTCGAGGATGTCCAGGGCAATGTGGATTGGCGTCTGGCTGGGCATTTCGCCACGCCCTGCCAGTTCCCCCGACAGGTACTCGCTGGGCTTGAAGCGACGGCTGGCGATCAGTTGGCCATTGAGATCGGCGAAGCGCAGCTCCAGCAATGGGAATGGCTGGGCGAACGGTGCGCGGTTGTAGATGATCGCGTCGACAATGAGTGCGCCCTTGAAGTCCGGGTGGCTGCGCACCACCAGATTGCTGCTTTTGATGCGTGCAATATCGACGCGGGTAGGGACCTGGCAGCCGAGCATCGGGCAGATTTGCTGGAAAATCGGCCGATACTGGTCCTGGCGGGCCATTTCGTCGAAGTGGAACCACACGTACTGGAACGCCAGCAGGCCGGCAGCCAGCAGGGTCAGAAAGCCCCACAGCAGGCGCTTGCCCCAGTTGGGTGCGGGTTTTTCCCAGCCTAGCTGCAGCGGGTCATCGACCACATCGACCAGCGGCTCCTTGCGCGAGGGGCGCTCGGGCTTGCCAGCAAAGCCTGGTTCCAAGCGCTCTCCGGGCAGCGGCTCGACGGGCTCGTCGTCATGCGCCGACAGGCGCAGCGCCAGTGGCTCGTCGTCGCGGGCGCTCAGGCCCGTTTCCGGGGTTTCGTCATCGCTGATACGCAGCGGTTCGCTGAATGCGGGCTGGTCATCGCGTTCGGCCGCACGGTGCACAGGCGGCTCGCCATCGATGTCCAGGTCAAGGTTGCTGCCCAGGGTAGGCTCGGTACGCTCGCCGGGGGCAGGCTCCAGGTCCAGCTCCAAAGGTTCCGGTTCCAGTAGCACCGGGGTAGGCTCTGCCGGTTCCTGCGGCGCGTAGGGCTCATCGGTAGCCGTACCGAAAAGGTCTTCTGCGTGCTCGTCCGGGTGAAGTTCATCGCGCCGTGCCTGCAGCTTGTCATCCTGGCTGGCCGGGTGGGTCGGGGCCGGTTGGCCGCGACGCTCCAGGCGCTCCAGTTCCTTGTCGAGGTCGAGCTCGTCAAGCGCCTGGGCAGTCAGCGCCCAGTCCTGGTCAGGAGGGGTGCCGCGTACACTGATGGCAGGCTCTGGCGCCAGCTCGGCCAGCGGCTCGGCAGGCACTGCAGGTACCGGTGCCGGCACCACGGGGGCGCTGGTGGTAGCGGCGCGGTTTTGCTCCAGCAGCTGCTTGGCGGCATTGAATACCTGCAGGCAGTGACCGCAGCGCACCACGCCACGCGCCACGCCCAACTGGTGGTGGGTGACGCGAAAGCTGGTCTGGCAATGCGGGCACTGGGTGACGAAACTGTCGGTCATGCGGCGATCCGGGAGCTGTGCAGAAAAGTATTCTAGGCCCGCTTAGCGACGCCGACCACTGATGCGCACCCAGCCGTCGCGCACGACGATCGGGTCCAGTTCAAAGTCGGCGGCATAAGCTGCGGCCACGTCTTCACCTTGCTCGGCGAGGATGCCCGACAGCGCTAGCAGGCCACCTGGGCGAACCAGGCCGGACAACTGTGGCGCCAGCGACACCAACGGGCCGGCGAGGATGTTGGCAACCAGCACGTCGGCCTGCATCGCCGGCATGTGTTCGGGCAGGTACAGCGCCAGTTTCTCGTCGGCAATGCCGTTGCGTTGGGCGTTGTCGCGCGAAGCCTCGATGGCCTGCACGTCGATGTCGGTACCTACCGCTTCGCGGGCGCCCAGCAGCAGCGCAGCGATGGCCAGGATGCCCGAACCGCAGCCAAAGTCCAGCACCTGGGTGCCTTCAAGCTGCTGGCCGTCGAGCCATTCCAGGCACAGGGCCGTGGTGGGGTGGGTGCCGGTGCCAAAGGCCAGGCCCGGGTCGAGCAGCAGGTTCACGGCGTCCTTTTCCGGGGCATCGTGCCAGCTGGGCACGATCCACAGGCGGCCGCCGAAGCGCATCGGCTGGAAGTTGTCCATCCAGCTGCGCTCCCAGTCCTGATCCTCGATCACCTCGGCCTGGTGCTCGGGCAGCTCGGCGCCGGTCAGCAGGCGCAAGTGGGCGAACACCTGTTCAGGGTCGGCATCGGCCTCGAACAGCGCCAGCAGGTGAGTGTGCGACCACAGCGGGGTGGTGTTGAGGTCTGGTTCGAAGATCGGTTGATCTTCGGCATCCATGAACGTGACCGAGACGGCGCCTACTTCAAGCAGCGCATCTTCATAGGTTTCGGCTTGTTCCGGGCTGATGGCCAGGCGTACTTGCAGCCAGGGCATGGCGGGCACCTTTGATAAATCGACAGGGGCAGCCCTAGGCTGCGCGAAGGCTGGCAGTTTACGCGAGTGCGGGGGATTTGTGGATCGGGGGCTGCACTGCAGCCCCCCGGGCATGTATCAGACAAAACAGAGCGACAGCGACTCGGCTATATAAGCAGGCTTCTCTTCACCCTCGATCTCCAGCGTGGCAATCGCCTTGAGTAGCCACTGCCCCGGTTTTTTCTCGGTCACCTCGCCCAGCTTTACCTTCAGCCGAACCCGGCTGTCGACCTTGACCGGCTGAATGAAGCGCACGCTGTCCAGCCCGTAGTTCACCACCATCTTCAGCCCTTGCGGCAGAACGAGGATGTCCTCGATCAGCTTGGGGATCAGCGACAAGGTCAGGAAACCATGGGCGATCGTGCCGCCAAACGGGGTTTTTGCTGCCTTCTCAGGGTCGACATGGATGAACTGGAAGTCGCCGGTCGCCTCGGCGAACAGGTTGATGCGCTGCTGGTCGATCTTCACCCACTCCGAGTGGCCCAGCTCCTTGCCAACGTACTGCGAAAGCTCTGTAACCGGTACATGGGGCATCGCGGACTCTCCGAGTTGTCAATTGGTACGAAAGTACAAGATCAGCACGGCGAACCGTTTCAGTCAAGTTGCCCGCTTTTCGGCGAATATCGGTCTATAGCTGAGCGTGCTTATAATGGCGGCCATGCCCGAGGGAGATGCTTATGCTGTTGCGTGGTTTGACCTGGCTGGTAATGTTCCAGCTGCTGGGGACGGCGATCAATCACCTGTTTGTGCCGTTTTTGCCCGGGCCGATCATCGGCCTGTTGTTGCTGCTGCTCTTTCTCATGGCTCGCGGTGAGGTCGGCAAGCCGCTGAACGAGGCCGCCAGCAGCTTGCTGCGCTATCTCCCGCTGCTGCTGGTACCGCCGGCAGTCGGGGTGATGGTATATGCCAAGGACATTGCCGCCGACTTCTGGGCGATTGTCGGGGCCTTGCTGATCTCCTGTCTGATGACCCTTGTGTTCGTCGGTGTGCTGATGCAAAAGCTCATCCAGCGCCAGGGCAAGCGTGAGGAGCAGCCATGATGCTCGACTGGCAGGGCGCACTCGATGCGGTCATTCACCACCCATTGTTCGGTATTGGCATCACGCTGGGGGCCTATCAGGTCGTGCTGGCAGCCTACGAGAAAACCCGCTGGATCTTCCTGCAACCTGTACTGGTGTCGATGCTGCTGGTGATCGGTGTGTTGCTGCTGTGCGGTATCGATTACAGCGAATACCGCAAAAGCACCGAAATCATGAACATCCTGCTGGGGCCCGCTACGGTGGCCCTGGCTGTGCCGCTCTACCTCAACCTGCGGCGTATCCGCCAGCTGTTCTGGCCGACATTTACTACGCTGGTAGTCGGAGGCCTGTTTGCCACGCTCTGCTGCCTGGTGCTGGGTTGGTGGTTCGGTGCCGAGCACATGATCCTGATGACCATGGCGCCGAAGTCCGTCACCTCGCCGATCGCCATGCTGGTGGCTGAGCAGATTGGCGGCGTGGCGGCCCTGGCGGCAGTGTTCGTGTTGATTACCGGGGTGATCGGGGCGATCTTCGGCCCGGCGTTGCTGAGCCGCTTCGGCGTGCACAGCCCTGAGGCGCGCGGCATGTCGCTGGGCGTGACCGCACACGCAGTGGGCACTTCGGTGGCCCTGCAGGAAAGTGACGAATGCGGCGCCTTTGCCGCGCTGGCGATGAGCCTGATGGGGGTGGCTACAGCGGTGTTCCTGCCGCTGGCAGTCAGCCTGGTGGCTTGAGGAATTGTGATGACGCTACCGCTGTTTCCGCTCAATACCGTGCTGTTTCCTGGCTGCTTCCTCGATTTGCAGATTTTCGAGGCACGCTACCTGGACATGATCGGGCGCTGCATGAAGCAGGGCGAAGGGTTTGGTGTGGTGTGCATCCTTGAGGGCGAACAAGTTGGCAAGGCGCCGCCGGTGGTCGCCTCGATCGGCTGTGAAGCGGTGATCCGCGACTTCGTGCAGCAGGATAATGGCTTGCTGGGTATTCGCGTCGAGGGCGTGCGGCGCTTCAATCTGGAAAGCTCCGAGGTGCAGAAGGACCAGTTGCTGGTGGGCCAGGTGCAATGGCTGCCCGAGCAGGCCGACAGCCCGTTGCTGGAGGCCGATGACGACCTGCTGGCGCTGTTGGTGGCCCTGGGTGAGCACCCCATGGTCGAAGCGCTGGGCATGCCGCGCCCGGTGGACGGGCGTCAGGCGCTGGCCAATCAGCTGGCGTACTTGTTGCCGTTCATGGAAGAAGACAAGCTGGACCTGCTGACCCTCGATTCGCCGCAGCAGCGGCTGGGGGAAATCCAGAAGCTGCTGGAGCGGATTCAGGGTGAGTTGTTCGCCTGATGGATCTGCATTGCCTGTGTCGGCTAGGCCGGCACAGGCAACATCAATATTGATACCTGACCAACGCTTGCGGCAGCGCATGCATGGCGAAGAACGTCAGCAGCGCCACACATGCCGGCAACACCAGCCACCACACCCGCAGCGGCAGGGCTGGCAGGGTCTGCTGGCGTTGCACCAATGTCAGGCTGAGTGCGCATACGCAACAGGCCAGCAGGGCCCCAGCCAGGATATCGGTTGGCCAGTGCGCCCCCAGGTACACCCGCGACAGGGCAATCGCCAGCGCCGGAATGCACCCCAGCATCACCCAGGTCAGGCGCATGCGTGGTGGCTGCCCACGCCCCGCCAGTACGGCCATGACCAGGAAGAACGCGAACGATGCCGAGCTGTGCCCGCTGGGCATGCTGTAGCTGGTCAGTGGGTCGGTCAGTACTTCCGGCCTGGCCCGGGCAAATAGCCATTTCAGTGTGCCGTTGGCGATCGCCGTACCCATCAACGCGCCAGCGGCGAAAAATGCGTGTCGCCACTGACGGGCAAGCAGCAGCAGGCCGGTCAGCAGGCCGCCGAGGAACAACTGGGTGCGGAAATCGCCTAGCCGTGTCACCAGCACCACGGTGCTGTCGATGGCCTGGCTGCGATGCTCCTGGACCAGTGTCATCACGCCTTGGTCGAACTCATGGAGGTAGGGCCAGCCGAGGAATACACCGGCCAGGGTGATGAAGCTGAGCGCGGCAACCAGCCGGGTGCCGTGGCGTTGGTCTCGCAGGCTGGTATTCAGGCTCAGGCCGATCAGCACCGCGAGGGCGCCGGCGATGATCCCGGCGTCCAGCCAGAAGCCTTCCGGCAGGGGCAGGCGCATGGCGGCGCCGGTGGCCCAGCCGGGTAGCAGGTAGGCGACCGACCAGCCGGCACCCGCCAGCAGGCTGACGGCGATGAAGCGCGGCAGGGGCATGTCGAACATGCCGGCGACCATTGGCAGCATCGGCCGCAGCGGGCCGATGAAGCGGCCTACCAGCAGGCTGGCGATGCCATAACGCTGGAAGTAGCTTTCGGCGCTGCCGATCCATTCCGGATGGTGGCGTAGCAGCGGCAGGCGGCGGATGTTCTGGTGGAAGTACTTGCCCACTGTGTAAGACAAGGCGTCGCCCAGCAGGCCGCCGAGAAAGCCGAGGAGCAGCGTTTCGCCCAGGCTGAACGTGCCGCTGCCGGCCAGTACCGCCACGGCGAACAGCAGTACGGTGCCCGGCACGATAATGCCGGCGATGGCCAGGCATTCGATGCAGGCCACCAGGAAAATCGCCAGGCCAAGCCACTGTGGGTTGGCGCTGAGCCAGCCGGTCAGGCTGTCGAGCCATTGGCCCATGTTCAGCTTCCTTGTTCGAGAATGAAGAAATCACGGCCTTCGACTTGGCCGCGACGTAACGGGTTCCGTGTGCAGAAACGGGCGTACCCGGCATCGACGAAGCGGTACGGCAGGTGCTCGTCGCGCCCGTGCGGGATGCCCAGGCGAGCGGCCTGGATCACTCGGGGCACGGCGTTGCCGCAGTCCTCGACGTACAGGCGTTCGGCGTCGAAACGCTGGGCGTCCCAATGCGGCACTTTCAGGCCCAGGGCCCGGCATAGCAGGGTCTGGCCGGCGCACAGGCGCTCTTGCGGGCGGATATTGCCGCTTGCATCGGGGTTGTTCAGTTGCATCTGCGCCAGGCTGTCGGGTCCCGAGAGGGCGTCCTGCCAAGGATAGGCAGACTTGATCAAGTCGTCCATATTTTACCTGTAGGAATCGTCTGCATTCGCCGCCATTTTACTCAAGGTCGATTTTTGTGGTTGAACTTGTTCAAGCATGAAAATTGAGCACATATAAAATTTTATATAAAAGCACCGATTAAGGTCGAACGCTAATTTTTAAATTTTGACAATTACTATCCAACCTTAAATATATTTTCAATTTGCTATTGACACGATATTTAGTTGATTTTAAGCCATTTATTGACTGCCCTCAAAACTTAAAACTCAAAAAAAGTTCATAAAAAAAGAAAATAACGTCGAACTTAATTTTCAATGAACTAACGGAATCGGACAAAATACGCTACGTTTTTATTATCGGTATTGTTATACACGAAAGAAATTTCAAGCTCTAAAAAGGGCTATTTTATGAATTTTAATTTTTAGAAAAATTACTAGCCTTGATGACTTTTGAAGCACCAAATTCTTTTGAGGCTCGGGGACATATCCCCGAACCAAAGAACAGTTATAAAATTGACTTTCAGGAATGTTACTAAACATCGACGCCATGGTTTTAATTAGCGAACAAAGTTCGCAATACCCAGATGCTTTTGACTTTGATGCTTTTGAATATTACTTATAGTTACATGCGATTTGATTTTTTATAAAAAAATGCTATATTGATAGCAAGGCAATATATATATAACAATATGAGAAGAAAAGCAGTAATTGACAGATTGATAAATGAAAAAGAGAGATTGATGCAGGATAATCCACAACTGAAATTTTACGAAAGACAAAAAGGTTTGCTTTTTAATGTGAAGCCGCAAGATATTGATACTGCGGGATATTGGAGATTAAATAATAGAAAAGTAAAGGCTAATGCCAAGCCTATTGCTTATGTTGTTAGTGGAAGGGGTGGAACACGAAACGGAACGAAATTTTTAACGCATTTCGTTGCTGCATATCACATAACCCAAACAGAAATAATTTAAACAAACCAGCAAAATGCTGGTTTTTTTTTGCTTTTGATTTTGATTTTGCTCTCCTTGGATAACTCTTAAATAAGTGTCGCAAGCTGATTTTACAAGGTTTTCTGACCGTTTCTGATTTTGAAAAAACTAGCATCTCTTAAATTCGATTAATAAAAACTATGTATTTATTTGACAATCTAATATGGCGTGATATTAGTATTAGTAAGTAAACAAAAAAGGCTCGCATGATATTTCTTCCACAAACAATAATTCTTGAAAATCTTACACCTGAATTCTTCTTTGCAGAATGCGAAAGACAGTATATTTTTGAGCGAGCTATCGAAAAGAAACTGACCTCGAAAGAATATTATGAAAACAAGTTAAATAATTCATCAGAAAGAAAGCATGAAGCCTTAGTCAAAGAAATACGAAACCTTAAACAAAAAATCACTTGGGTTGCATCGTGCGACGAATATAAATGCTGGAAGATACAAAACAAGTATGCACTTACTGGCGACTTGGACGAAATCGTCAAGAATATCACGTTCGTTTTCAAGAAAATTCAAGAAAACCTAATTATAAAGAAAAGAAATCTCAAAAATGACGATTGCGGCGAAAACGTGCTCTCACATATAAATCATAATTGGAATATCGGCTACGGCATCAAAATAAAAGATATCAAAGGGTCAACAACAAAAGACAAGCTAATCAATATTACTGATGAGAAAAAGCTCAAATCGCAAATAAAAAGGATACAAAAGCAACGAAGCGAACTTTCAAAGCTGCACTCAGGTTTGATTGGTGCAGGTCAAGCATATGAAATTTGTAGTGATGAGGTTGTTCGCAATAGAGAAGCTGACGAGCAAAAACAATATGAATACATATTGAGCAAATACGTTGTTTATGCAGACCATAGAAAAATCCCGCTATCAAAAGTAGTAAGTACTGAAAAACAAAGATTTGCTGAGATATATATTCAAGTTACATCATTAGACGCCTATGCCAAGCAACTTGATTACAAGCCACTTTTCATCACGTTCACTGCACCCGCTAGATTTCACCCAAAGCCTTCAAATGGGGTGAGTTCTTGGGATGGTTCAACTCCAAAAGAAAGTAATGATTACTTGAAAGGCTTATGGAATGCTTTTAGAAAAGACATCCATAGGTATAAAATTGAGATGAATGGTTTCTGGGCAGTCGAACCACACAAAGACCAATGCTTTCACAAGCACGCTTTAATGTATGTTAATAAGAAGCATTATGACGAATTAGCAATCTTAATTAACAAACATTTTAGACACTCGGAAAACGCTGTGAGAATTGAAGAAATTGACACAAAGAAAAGCAAGGCTACATCATACGTAATGAAGTATCTAACAAAATCATTCAACATGGACTTTGAATTAAAAGACGGCGTTCTAAATATAGATAAGCTGGAAATCTCAAATCACAAGAAAGTTAGAGCAGTCCAAGCATTGTGGGGTGTGCGTAGATATGCAATGTTCGGTGTTAATAACACGTTATCGCTATGGAGAGAACTAAAAAGAAAACCATTTTTTAAAGGCAAAAATGAAACCCTTGATAAAGCATTTATGTTTGTTGAGAAAAACGACTTTATAGGCTTCTCGATGTTTGTTAATGGAAAGCTCAAAATAATGAGGGTCTTCAATGAAATACAAATCATGAAAGATGATTTGCTGGGCAATGTATTTAGCAAAAGCCTAATTGGCAAATACATAATTGATTTGGGGACGAACGAAGTAATTGATATCAAATCAACTTGCAAGATAGTAGATGCTTCATCGTTTGATGCGGCAGCCGCCTAATAAATATATATTTATCTATTGATTTAAATCAATAGCATGTTATATTGTAACCAACGAACTGGAGAACAATAAACATGAAATTAATACGAGTGGCCAGCGGCAAGAAAGAAGTCTTAAGGTTTATTAAGAAACTTGGTCTAGATGGTATGTATGAGGATATTAGAAGTATACACAATAACAGCGAGTGCGACTTGTTTTATGATACCGTTGACGGCGAATTTAAAGCCTTAGTAGACCAAAGTAAAGTACCATATCAATATTGGGACAACTGCTTAAAGGTGTAATCCACCTGAATTCTGCCAGCCAGCTAACGCTGTTTTTTGTGCCCGTATTTATGATGATAAATATATGTATTTATTTGACTTTGCTTTTATTTGTGCTCTAATGAATATATACATATAAGAAAAGGAGCATTATGAGAAAGCCAAAAGCAAAAGCCAATTTAAAATCCTGCACTATTATATTAGACGCCGAAACACTCAATCAATTCAAGGCGGTCGCGAAGGAGCACAAGTTCCCTTTGTCTCGCTTTTTAAATGATTGCATGAAAGAATATTTGAACGTGAGTAGTGGTCGAGACTTTCAAAAGGACGTTATGCTGCATGTAGGGATTAGAAATTTCCAAAACAAATAAAAGCCCTGATAGGGCTATTTGTTTAACTGCGGCTTTAAGTCAAACGTAACCACTCTTTTGTTTGCCATCTGTGCTTTAAAAGCTTGTTCAAGCTGTTTTGCGGCTGACGGGTCTCTTTCTTTAATTTCATCAAATAGATTATAAAGCTTCTGCCTAAATTCATATTGTCGCTTAACCTCGCCAGTTTTTATGCCATTACGATTGTCTGGAATGTTGTCCATTTCTCTATGCCCCGCAATGTCTCGCGTGCTGCTGCCCGGAAATAAGCTTTTCGTTAGTCTCGATTGCAACCATTCAAATTCTTCAACAATTTCATCATTCGAATATGTTGAATAGTCGCCATCGACCTTATGGTTTTCAGGCTCTGCAAGCGGCTCTGGTGCCATCGGTGTGTAAAGGTCATCTACGACAGGCTCGGTTGATTTTGACGGTTCTATGGCTTCCTTATGAGCTTGTGCGACTGGTGTAGGGGTGGCTGGCTCAAACTCTTTCATCAAGTCATCAATCAAATCATCATTGCTGGCTGCCACCTTGTGCTGATCCACCTGACTTGTTGGTTCTGTGGCCTTCTCTGGTGCGTTCTCAACGGGTGTAGGCACGACAGGCTCAACTGGTTTAGGTGGCTCTACGGCCACCGTAGGAGCTTTTGGTTTAGGATCTGGCTTCTTATTCATCGAAGCATATTGCTCTTGAATTTTCTTCAACTCTTCTAAATCTGCTGGGGTAGGTTTGTAACCTTCGAGCTTGAACCCTTTGGCTTCCAATCCCATCAATTGAAATTCAAGCCATATGTTTTTCTTAAAGAAATCAGGGCCATTCACTGTGAATGATTGTGGTGGTTTAGCGTCAGCAACAAGCCTTTGAATGCCAGCCTTTGCTGACTGTCTTGATAAATCATGGAATGAAACCTTTGACGGGTCTTTGTAATACTCGAATGATTTTTTGCTACTGGCTGAATTATAGAAATATTCAACCTTGTCACTATGCTGAATAAACTTGAACTTCGTGGCAAGCACTGATTTCGGGTTAATCTTTTTCATGTAGTCGGGGGTTGCTTCATTTGAAGCAATAGAACAATCTTCGTATTTCTTAATGTTGTGCTTATTTTTCAAAGTCTGCTCAAAGCCAGTATCATCACCTAATTTGACTTTAAGTGTTTTGTAAGACAAGCTAAGCTCGGAAGCTTTGAATATCTGGTCTTCATATTGAATGGAGAAAGATGATTTACCATTGTGAATGATATTAAACCCATTCTCGGTTATCCTGCTGATAAAATCGGAAGGGCTTGAAGAGCTATTAATGTAAACGTTTAAGGCGTCTTTCATCTGTTGCTTGTTCGAAATTATGCCTCGGACTTCAAGCATTCTTTCATTGGATGGCGGATGTTTGTCTTTATATTTTTTACTGATGATGTTTTTCTTTTCTTCTAGTGTTAAGTCTTTTATCTTGTCGAGTTCGTCCATATCTCTTGAAATTCGATTTTCTGGAACTATCAAATTATATTTTTGTTCGAGCTTTTCGCATTCTCTTTCAATAACTCGGTAGTCATTGCTGACGTTATAACACTTGCCATTGAAGTCTTTTAAAGACCACACAATATGAACATGAACCTCATCTGTATCAACATGAACGCCTAACGCATACTTTCTGTTTGATAGATTGTGCGTCTTTTCATATAGTTCTTTTACAATCTGCTTCGCTTGTTCAGTAGTAACGTTATCATTGGTGTGAAAGCTGACCATGTCGTGCTGACTTCTAACTGATTGCTTTCTGCCCTTTGTTCTAACAGCAACATCATTTTCGATTGATGTTGCAATGGCATTCGCAATTTGTCTTTTAGATGAGTTCATAGGTGTGTAAATGTTGCTTTCGAACAATACACATCCATCATCTTTGTGGAAGTATTTAGAAGCTTTATATACTCCTGACCTGCTTTTCTGGGTGCTCAATCTTTTCCTTATCATATATCGCCTTTGATTGTTATTTTCTCCTTTTTCAAACTGTTAAGTCTTTGCGTCAATAAGCCCATGTTCTTATCTAATTTAGTCAGAACATCTAAAACGTCTTGGCTTGGTTGCTTCCCTGAATTCAACGCTGCTGCTATTTGATTAAGATTGTTGCCAATCTGGCTGAATATTTTTTCAATGGTGACTATATCCTCTCTTAACTTTGGGCTGCTTACTTCTATGATTTCATTTACTCCATTATTTATAATGTGAGAAATGAATTTTACCTGAGTCATTTTCAATGTAGCTCTCTGCTTTTCGAGCAGTAAAATATCTTCCTGTGGAAGTCTAAAATTCAACTGATTACTTTTTCTAACTTTGTTATTCATACAATCCTCCATATTGATTGCTATACATTTTTCAAACGTAGTGCGAAAAATCGAGCGTAAATGTTAGTAAGTGAACGAAGTGAACTTGCTATACATTTACATTGCTCGCCTGTAATGTTTTCGAACTACTAATATCAAGTTAACATATATTAAAATGTTTTCAAGTTGTATAGCTTTCAATAAGCCAGATAACAAAGAATGAAAGTGTATAGCAACGTATAGCAACGTATAGCACGCATAAAAAAGCCACCTAAGAAGGTGGCTGAATTCTGGAAATAAAAAGCAGATGGCAAATCAAATCTTATGGTTCAAAATCTCGTTGATTTCATCATCACGTTGTTTATTACTTTCTGTCCTGAACACATTTTGAACAATGCCATTATTGATAAATCTTTTGGCACCATTTTTAAACATCACACCATAATCATCAAGTTCAAAATCAATGACAATATATTTAATTATTTCATGCAGTATGAGATTGATTTTTGAACGTGCCTCATAGGTGCCATTGGTTTTTAATTCATCAATAGCATTGTCTATGTTTGAGTTGTAGACATTCAATTGCGATATTTCAAACTGAGTTGACTTGATTTCAATATCAAGAGCTTTAATGTCAATTTCTGCTTGTTTAGCTTGTGCAATCATAAACGATGGTAAGTCACCATCGTTTTCCACAAAATTCCTTTCAAAGTTTTCAAGTAGTTTTTTCTTTTTATCAATATCCGCTTGTAGATTTCTTTGTTTTTTGATTAGATTTTCAAGAGGATTATTTTCATGCAAAACATCTGCAAGATTGATTTCTTGAATAGCTTTGAGCATTGCATTCTCAAAATCTTCATAGCGAAGTCTTTTGGTAATACACTCTTTGGTAAACTTACCTTTTTTACAAATCAAGTAGTTTACGGGTTTTGGGTTTTTTGCACGTTTATCAATGCCGGGGTTAAGCAAATGAATAGGACCATCACAATCGGCACACTTCAATAAACCTGTGAAAAGGTTTGTGAATAGTTTACCTCTACGTCCTTTTCTGGTGGTGTTGGTGGCTGTAATCTGTTGGCACTGGTCAAAAACTTCTTTGCCTATCACTGCTGGGAAATAGTTTTCAATTGGTTCACCAATGGCCACCAAGTCACGTTTTCCGGTGTTTTGTTTCTTTGGTTGATACATTCCATATGTTGCTGGATTTCGAATTATCTTTGAGATGGTAGAAGGTTCCCAATATTCAATGCCTTTAAATGTTGGGATATTTTGTTCATTGAGAATATTCTTGATCTTCAATGAACCATTACCATTTTGGAATAGTTCAAAAATCAGTTTTACCGTTTTGGCTCGATCTTCATTCAAAACATAACGACGACGCTTTACTTGCTTGTTCTTTGTTTCGTCCATTATGTAATAGGTTTCTGTATCAATCCAAGCTGGTGCTTGGGCTGTCATAGCAATTTTATGAGTAGCAGCAAGCTCACGCTTAAAAGCCCAATTCTGTAATCCCTTATCTGACTTAACTTGACTTTCTTTATTTGCACGGGATGCGTCAATAGACAATGTGATAATTGAAAAAACGTCAATTTCTTCAAGGATACGTTGTTCTTTATCACTGATAATCGCTAATTTCAAACCCTTTGAAATTATTTGATTAACCTTCATTAAAGCGTCAATTGGACCACGACGTGTAAGACGATCAATATTTTCTAATGCAAAAACATCACCTTTTTGAAATTTATCATTTCCAAGGTCTTCAAAGAATTTTGTAAGTTCTTTTTGCTCTGTATCATCTGAAAACGATGAACGTCCAATGTCTTCAAGAATATGACTATCTTCAAGCGACAGCCCATTTTTTCGGGCAAAATCTGCAATCAGGTTTCGCTGACGTTCCAGCGAAAACCCCTTTAACTGCTCGCTTGTGGACATACGAACGTATGAGATTAGACGCGGCATTGCTTGATACCTGTGAGCCTTGGCGTTACAGGTATTATACGACAGACTTGATCAGCACCGCGTTGCCCGGCCCGTGGGCGCTGAAGTTCAGCGAGTCGCCGCCGCGGGCGTAGTACATGTAGATATGCCCCCCATCCAGGAACAGCGCCTTGCGTTTTTCGGTGTAGCCGAGCGAAGCGTGGCTACCTTTGTCGGAAAGGTAGTAGGCCTCGGTCTCGATGATCCGCGCGGCCAGCCACAGGTCGCCGTGGCGGTGACGGATGACCTTGCCCAGCAGGGCCTTGGCCAGGGTCTGGGCGTCGCGGTCGAAAAAGCTGTCGGGCAGGGCTGGCATGCGGGGCAGTTCGTGGCTGGAGAGGCGGGGATGATAGCAATGAATGGCTTAATCGAGGCTGAATTGGAGGGTGATGTTGGCAGTGCCGGCCCTTTCGCGGGCATGCCCGCTCCCACTGGTGGTGCATAGGCCCAGGCCTTGTGAAATCCCTGTGGGAGCGGGCGTGCCCGCGAAAGGGCCGCAACAGGCGATGGAAATCTCGATAACCCCGGTTACATCTTTCCTACACATTGCCCCATCCATTTTCGACCATCCGCCACCCGCCGCTGGGCGTACACCTGCGCGGCAGTTATAATCAGCCGATTTCCCCTTCGCCAAGACACCGAACCCATGACTGAGTCCGTTCTTGACTATATGACCCGCCTGGGTCGCGCTGCCCGTGAGGCTTCCCGGGTGATTGGCCGTGCCAGCACCGCGCAGAAGAACCGCGCCCTGCAAGCCGCCGCCGACGCGCTGGACGCTGCTCGTGCCGAGCTCACCGCTGCCAACGAGCTGGACCTGGCCGCCGGCCGCGCCAGTGGCCTGGAGCCCGCACTGCTCGACCGTCTGGCGCTGACCCCGGCGCGTATCGACGGCATGATCACCGGCTTGCGCCAGGTGGCCAGCCTGCCGGACCCGGTCGGTGCCATTCGCGACATGAGCTACCGCCCATCGGGCATTCAGGTAGGCAAGATGCGTACCCCGCTGGGGGTGATCGGGATCATCTATGAATCGCGCCCGAACGTGACCATTGATGCCGCCAGCCTGTGCCTCAAGTCGGGCAATGCAACCATCCTGCGTGGCGGTTCCGAAGCCATCCACTCCAATCGCGCCATTGCCACCTGCATTCAGCGTGGCCTGGCCGAAGCCGGCCTGCCGGCGGCGGTGGTGCAGGTGGTCGAAACCACCGACCGCGAAGCGGTGGGCGCGCTGATCAGCATGCCGGAATTCGTCGATGTCATCGTACCGCGCGGAGGCCGTGGCCTGATCGAGCGCATCAGCCGCGATGCCCGCGTGCCGGTGATCAAGCACCTGGACGGCATCTGCCACATCTATGTCAGCCAGCATGCCGACCTGGACAAGGCCTGGAATGTGGCTTTCAACGCCAAGACCTACCGCTACGGCATCTGCGGTGCCATGGAAACGCTGCTGGTCGACCAACAAGTGGCTGAGCGCTTCCTGCCAGAAATGGCCCGCCGCTTCGTGGAGAAGGGCGTGGAGCTGCGCGGTTGCGAGCGTACCCAGGCTATCATCAGCGCCAAACCGGCCACCGAAGCCGACTGGCACACGGAATACCTCGATGCGATCCTGTCGATTCGCGTGGTCGACGGCCTGAACCAGGCCATCGAGCACATCAACCACTATGGCTCGCACCACACCGACTCGATCATCAGCGAACACCAGGGTGAAGCCCGTCAGTTCATGGCTGAGGTCGATTCGGCGTCGGTCATGCTCAACACCCCGACCTGCTTTGCCGACGGCTTCGAGTACGGCCTGGGTGCGGAAATCGGTATTTCCACCGACAAGCTGCATGCCCGCGGCCCTGTCGGCCTGGAAGGCCTGACCTGCGAGAAGTACGTGGTGATCGGCGATGGCCAGTTGCGCGGCCAGGGGTCCTGCTGAGTTGAGCAAGGCCCAGGCAGTCCGGCGTATCGGCATTCTAGGTGGTACCTTCGACCCCGTGCATATCGGCCACTTGCGCAGCGCGCTGGAAGTGGCCGAGTTCATGGGGCTGGATGAGCTACGCCTGTTGCCCAATGCCCGGCCGCCGCACCGCGACACGCCACAGGTGGCCGCGCAGGATCGCCTGGCCATGGTCCGTGAAGCGGTGCAGGGCGTCGCTTGCCTGAGCGTCGATGCCCGCGAGCTGGAACGTGACAAGCCGTCGTACACCATCGATACGCTGGAATCGATCCGCGCCGAGCTGTCCGGCCACGACCAGCTGTTCCTGGTGCTGGGTTGGGATGCCTTCTGTGGTCTGCCCGCCTGGCATCGCTGGGAAGAATTGCTGCAACACTGTCACATCCTGGTACTGCAACGTCCGGATGCCGACGTAGAACCCCCTGACGAGTTGCGCAACCTGTTGGCTGCGCGCTCGGAGAGCGATCCCACCGCCATGTCCGGCCCGGCGGGAAATATTTCGTTCGTCTGGCAGACGCCGCTTGCGGTGTCGGCTACACAGATCCGACAGCTGCTGGCCAGCGGCAAATCGGTGAGGTTCCTGGTGCCGGACGCCGTACTGGCCTATATCGAGGCGCACGAACTGTATCGTGCGCCCAACTGACGGTGCCTCTGGCGCCTCATCCAACGAGTTGAACGAGTTTTATATGACCAAGCAGAAAATTTACGGCGAAGAACTGGTCGCAGTGACCAAGGCAGCGCTGGAAGACGTCAAGGCCCAGGACATCCAGGTCATCGACGTGCGCGACAAGCACAGCCTGACCGACTACATGATCATTGCCACCGGTACCTCCAACCGCCAGATCAATGCGATGGCCGAAAAGGTCCGTGAAGCCGTCAAGGCCAAAGGCGCCCAGCCACTGGGTGAAGAAGGCAAGGGCGACAGCGACTGGGTGCTGCTGGACCTGAACGACGTCATCGTGCACATGATGACCGCCGCTGCCCGCCAGTTCTACGACCTTGAGCGCCTGTGGCAGGGTGCCGAGCAAAGCCGTGCCGCCGATGGCAAGCACCACAGCCCGGACCATGCCCACGAGTACTCCGACAAGCTCAAAGACCGCGAATAAGGAAAGCGCTGTGCGTCTGCGCCTGATTGCGGTCGGCTCGCGCATGCCGAAGTGGGTCGAGGAAGGCTGGCATGAATATGCCAAGCGCCTGCCCGCCGAGCTGTCGCTGGAGCTGGTGGAAATCCCGCTGAATACCCGTGGCAAGAATGCCGACGTCGCCCGCCTGATCCGTCAGGAGGGCGAAGCCATGCTGAGCAAGGTGCAGCCTGGGGAACGCATTGTCACCCTCGAGGTCCATGGCAAGCCCTGGAGTACCGAACAGCTGGCCACCGAGCTGGACCGCTGGCGCCTGGATGCGCGCACGGTGAATTTGATGGTGGGCGGCCCGGAGGGCCTGGCGCCTGAGGTTTGCGCGCGCGCCGAGCAACGTTGGTCGCTGTCGCCGCTGACGTTGCCGCACCCGTTGGTAAGGATACTCATCGGCGAGCAGATCTACCGCGCCTGGACCGTGTTGTCCGGGCACCCTTACCACAAATGAGCCTGTAAGCAGTCCGATGTCGCAGCCGATCCGTCTCAAGGACCACGAGAAAGACGCCCGCCTGGTGCGCAACCGCGTCGTGGTCGGCGCAGTCGCGATCATGCTGCTTGTGTGCGTGTTGATCGCACGGCTGTACTACCTGCAGATCATCCAGTACGACTACCACTCCACGCTGTCGGAGAACAACCGGGTGCATGTGCAGCCGATCCCGCCGACCCGCGGGTTGATCTTCGACCGCAACGGGGTGATCGTTGCCGACAACCGGCCCAGCTTCAGCCTGTCGATGACCCGCGAACGTGCGGGTAACTGGCAGGAAGTGCTGGATACCATCGTCGAAGTGCTTGAGCTCACCGCTGACGACCGTGCCCTGTTCGAGAAGCGCATGCGCCAAGGCCGCCGGCCATTCGAGCCGGTGCCAATCCTGTTCGAGCTCAACGAAGAGCAGATTGCCCGCGTGGCGGTAAACCAGTTCCGCCTGCCGGGTGTCGAGGTGGTGGCCCAGCTGGTGCGGCATTACCCGCAGGGTGCGCATTTTGCCCATTCGGTGGGTTATGTAGGGCGGATCAACGAGAAAGAGCTGAAAACGCTCGACCCGGTGAACTACAGCGGTACCCACCATATCGGCAAGACCGGCATCGAGCGCTTCTACGAGGCCGCCCTGCACGGTCAGGTGGGTTACGAGGAAGTCGAGACCAACGCCCGTGGCCGTGTGCTGCGGGTGCTCAAGCGCACCGACCCGAAGCCGGGCAAGGACATTGTGCTGAGCCTGGACATCAAGCTGCAGGAGGCCGCTGAAGCCGCCCTGGGAGGCCGGCGTGGTGCAGTGGTTGCGCTCGACCCGCGCACCGGCGAGGTACTGGCGATGGTGAGTCAGCCTAGCTTCGACCCCAACCTGTTCGTCACCGGCATCAGCTTCAAGGCCTATGCCGAATTGCGCGATTCGATCGATCGGCCGCTGTTCAACCGCGTGCTGCGTGGCCTGTACCCGCCGGGGTCGACCATCAAGCCGGCGGTGGCTATTGCCGGTCTGGACAGTGGCGTCGTGAATGCCAGCAGCAGGGTGTTCGACCCTGGCTACTACCAGTTGCCCAACTACGACCATAAATACCGTAACTGGAACCGCTCCGGTGATGGCTGGGTCGACCTGGACACCGCCATCATGCGCTCGAACGACACCTACTTCTATGACCTTGCGCACAAGATGGGCATCGATCGGTTGTCCAGCTACATGAACAAGTTCGGTATCGGCCAGCGGGTATCCCTCGATATGTTCGAGGAGTCTGCCGGGTTGATGCCGTCGCGCGAATGGAAGCGTGCCACCCGACGCCAGGCCTGGTTCCCCGGCGAAACCCTGATTCTCGGCATCGGCCAGGGTTACATGCAGGCCACGCCGCTGCAGCTGGCCCAGGCCACTGCATTGATCGCCAACAAAGGTGTGTGGAACCGCCCACACCTGGCCAAGACCATCGAAGGCCTGCCGCCGGTGGACGACAACCCCATGGAAGACATCGTGCTGCGTGACAAGTCCGACTGGGCCAAGGTCACCCATGGCATGGAACAGGTGATGCACAACGCCCGCGGTACCGCGCGCAAGGCAGCAGCCGGTGCCCAGTACCGCATTGCCGGCAAGAGCGGCACCGCCCAGGTGGTGGCGATCAAGCAGGGCGAGAAGTATGACCGCAACAAACTCCAGGAGCGCCACCGCGACCATGCCTTGTTCGTCGCTTTTGCCCCAGCCGAAGCCCCGAAAATCGTGGTTTCGGTGATGGTCGAGAACGGTGAGTCCGGCTCGGGTGTCGCCGCTCCGGTGGTTCGCCAGATCATGGACGCCTGGCTGCTCGACGAAAACGGCCGGCTCAAACCCGAGTTCGCGCCCGCCACCGTTACCCAGGAATCGGCCCTGTGATGAACAATTTCGATCGCATGCTCTCCAGCGAGGATGTGATGCGTCGGCGTGCGAGCTTTCTGCAACGCATTCATATCGACGGCCCCTTGCTGATCATTCTGCTGACCCTTGCGGCCGGCAGCCTGTTCGTACTGTATTCGGCCAGTGGCAAGAACTGGGACCTGCTGCTCAAGCAAGCCACCTCGTTTGGCATCGGTCTGGTGTCGATGTTCGTCATCGCCCAGCTGGAGCCGCGCTTCATGGCGCGTTGGGTGCCGCTGGCCTACCTGGCCGGGGTGCTGTTGCTGGTAGTGGTGGACGTGATGGGCCACAACGCCATGGGTGCCACGCGCTGGATCAACATTCCGGGGGTGATCCGCTTCCAGCCCTCGGAATTCATGAAGATCATCATGCCGGCGACCATCGCCTGGTACCTGTCCAAGCGCACCTTGCCGCCCCATTTGAAGCACGTGGCGATCAGCCTGGTGCTGATCGGCGTGCCGTTCATGCTGATCGTACGTCAGCCCGACCTGGGGACTGCGCTGCTGATCCTGGCCTCCGGTGCCTTCGTGCTGTTCATGGGCGGCTTGCGCTGGCGCTGGATCCTCAGCGTGCTGGCGGCAGCCGTGCCCGTCGCGGTGGCCATGTGGTTCTTCGTCATGCACGACTACCAGAAGCAGCGGGTATTGACCTTCCTCGACCCTGAAAGCGACCCGTTGGGCACCGGTTGGAACATCATCCAGTCCAAGGCGGCGATCGGCTCGGGCGGGGTGTTTGGCAAAGGCTGGCTGCTTGGCACGCAGTCGCACCTGGACTTTTTGCCGGAAAGCCACACCGACTTCATCATCGCCGTGCTCGGCGAGGAGTTCGGCCTGGTTGGCATCTGCCTGCTGCTGATTGTCTACCTGCTGCTGATCGGCCGTGGTCTGGTGATCACCGCCCAGGCGCAGACCCTGTTCGGCAAGCTGCTTGCGGGCAGCCTGACCATGACTTTTTTTGTATACGTGTTCGTCAATATCGGAATGGTAAGTGGCCTTCTGCCCGTGGTGGGCGTGCCGCTACCTTTCATCAGCTATGGCGGAACATCGTTGGTGACGCTGCTGTCAGCGTTTGGCGTTTTGATGTCGATCCATACGCACCGCAAATGGATCGCGCAGGTTTGAATAAGGTGAACAATTTCATGCAAGCAGTGCGTAACTGGGCTGCCCGTTGTGCGCCTTGGATCGGTGCGGTGGGCCTGTTCGGCGCTGTACAGCTGGCCCATGCCGGCGAATACGACGGCTCGCCCCAGGTAGCCGCGTTCGTTGGCGAAATGAGCCGCGACTATGGTTTTGCGCCTGAGCAACTGATGGGTGTGTTCCGTGAGGTACAGCGCAAGCAGTCGATCCTCGACGCCATATCGCGCCCGGCCGAGCGGGTCAAACCGTGGAAGGACTATCGGCCGATGTTCATCACCGATGCACGTATCGCTCGCGGTGTGGATTTCTGGCGTCAGCACGAGGCTGTGTTGGCACGTGCCGAGCAGGAGTACGGCGTACCTGCGCAGTACATTGTCGCAATCATCGGCGTGGAAACCTTTTTTGGCCGCAATACCGGCAACTACCGGGTGATCGACGCCCTGTCGACGCTGGGCTTCGACTACCCGCCACGGGCCGAGTTCTTCCGCAAGGAGCTGCGTGAGTTCCTGCTGCTGGCCCGGGATGAGCAGCTCGACCCCTTGACGCTCAAGGGCTCGTACGCTGGCGCCATGGGGCTGCCGCAGTTCATGCCAAGCAGCTTCCGCAACTACGCGGTGGACTTCGACGGGGACGGCCACATCAATATCTGGAACAACCCTGACGATGCCATCGGCAGTGTGGCCAGCTACTTCAAGCGCCACGGCTGGGTGGCCGGCGAGGGTGTGGTCAGCCGCGCCTGGGTGGAAGGCATGCGCGCCGACGAGGGCCTGACCACCGGCATCGAGCCGGTGAAAACGGTAGGGGAGTTGCGTACGCTTGGCTGGTCGGTTCATGATTCGCTGCGCGATGATCTGCCGGTTACCGCCTTCCGTCTCGAGGGCGAGAGCGGCCCCGAGTACTGGATGGGCCTGAAGAACTTCTACGCGATCACTCGCTACAACCGCAGCGTGATGTATGCCATGGCGGTACATCAGCTTGCGGAACAGCTGGTTCAAGTACGGGGCGTCAAGTAATGCGCGCAATCATCTCTGGCAACGCTTTCAAGCTGCTCACCTGCCTCGCCGTCGGTGTGGCGCTGGCCAGCTGCTCTTCCAACCGGCCGGCCCCGAAAAGCAGTGGTAACGTCGTGCGCAGCCAGCCGGGCCTGGACATCAACCGGGCGCACAAGGACGGCGCACCGTGGTGGGACGTGGATGTGAACAAGATCCCCGATGCCACCCCGACCGTGCACACCGGTAACTACAAGGCCAACCCCTACACGGTGCTTGGCAAGACCTACTACCCGATGCAGGACTCGCGCAACTACCGCGCCGAGGGTACGGCGTCGTGGTACGGCACCAAGTTCCATGGGCAGAACACCGCCAATGGCGAACTGTACGACCTGTATGGCATGAGCGCGGCTCACAAGACCCTGCCTCTGCCGGCCTACGTCAAGGTGACCAACCTCGCCAATAACCGCAGCGTGATCCTGCGGGTCAACGACCGTGGCCCGTTCTATTCCGACCGCATCATCGATTTGTCCTACGCTGCGGCAAAAAAGCTCGGTTATGCCGAGATCGGTACCGCGCACGTGCGCGTCGAGGGCATCGACCCGCAGCAGTGGTGGGCCCAGCGTGGCCAGACCCCACCTATGGTGCTGAAAGAGCCGCAAGTGGCGCAGACCCAGGCAATACCGGCCAGTACCGGGCGTGTCGAGCAATGGACCCCGCCGCCACAGCAGCACGCCGCGCCCGTGGTACCGGTGCAGGTGGGTGGCAATAACGTGCCCGGCGGTAGCGGTGGCAGTTTCTTGCAGGTAGGCGCGTTCGCCAACCCGGACGCTGCCGAGTTGCTGCGCGCCAAGCTCAGCACCATGGTCAATGCACCCGTGTTCATCAGCTCGATCGTGCGTAACCAGCAGACCCTGCACCGCGTGCGCCTGGGGCCGATCGGCAGCCAGGGTGAGATCCAGCAAGCACAAGACAGCATTCGCCTGGCGAACTTGGGGCAGGCAAAGCTGGTCACAGCAGACTGACTGTGGGGGCGGGCGCGTCTGTGAAGACGGCAACACCAAACTGTCGGTTTTGTCATGAATTGCCGGTCGCGGCCATGTACAATGACCGCTTTTGCCCGCAGCGACATAAAGCCGCACGTTCGCGGGCCAGGCCAACGGCCATAAAACTAGACTGACTGGCGCTGGGCACATGATCTTGCCCAGGGAACATCTCAGACCATTAGCGATTTTCGAGAGACGGATGAACATCACCAACCTTGCCAAACGACTTTGCCTGCCTGTACTGCTGCTGATCACGCCTGCCGCCTTCGCGGCGGAGCAGATGACGCCTGCGCCACCCCAACTGGCAGCCAAGTCCTACGTACTCATGGACGCGTCCAGCGGCAACGTGCTGGTCGAGAACAACGGTGACGAGCGCCTGCCGCCAGCCAGCCTGACCAAGCTGATGACCGCCTACATCGCCACCCTGGACATCCGCCGCGGCCAGATCGGTGAAAGCGACCCGGTTACCGTCAGCGAAAACGCCTGGCGTACCGGCGGTTCGCGCATGTTCATCAAGGTTGGCAGCCAGGTCACGGTCAGCGACTTGCTGCACGGCATCATCATCCAGTCCGGTAACGACGCCTCGGTCGCCTTGGCCGAGCACATCGCCGGCAGCGAAGACGCCTTTGCCGACATGATGAACAAGACGGCTGCCGACCTGGGCATGACCAACAGCCACTTCATGAACCCGACCGGCCTGCCGAACCCCGAGCACTACTCGTCGGCGCACGACATGGCAACCCTGGCCCGTGCGATCATCAATGTCGACCCGGCCCACTACGCCATCTACTCGCAGAAAGAGTTTTTCTGGAACAACATCAAGCAGCCTAACCGCAACCTGCTGCTGTGGCGCGACAAGACCGTCGATGGCCTGAAAACCGGTCACACCGACGAAGCCGGCTACTGCATGGTGGCGTCGGCCGTTCGTGACGGCCAGCGCCTGATCGCCGTGGTGTTCGGTACCAACAGCGAACAATCGCGTGCTGCCGAAACCCAGAAGCTGCTGACCTACGGTTTCCGCTTCTTCGAAACCCAGACCTTCTACCAGAAGGGCACCGAGCTGACCCAGGCCCCGGTCTGGAAGGGCGCTACCAGCCAGATCAAGGCTGGCCTGGCTGACGACCTGACCATGACTATGCCTAAAGGCCAATTGAAGCGCCTGCAGGCTTCGATGACCATGAACCCGCAGCTCACCGCACCGATCGCCAAAGGTGACGTGATCGGCAAAGTGGAAGTCAAACTGGACGAGAAAGTGGTTCACAGCGCCGACCTGATCGCCCTTGATGGCGTCGAGGAAGGTGGTTTCTTCCGCCGTATGTGGGATAGCATCCGTCTATTCTTCTACGGGTTGTTCAACTGATACGTGACCTGCATGCCCCCGCGCCTACCGCGGGGGTGTTGTTGTTGCCACGGCTTACGAGGCCGTTTCCGCCATGAGCGAACCAGACGTCAAGTCGCACAAGATCGAATTCCCTTGCGACGATTACCCGATCAAGGTCATCGGTGACACCGTTGTCGGTTTCAAGGACACGGTCATCGAGATTCTCAGCAAGCACGCCAAAGTCGACCTTTCCACCCTGGCCGAACGCCAGAGCAAGGAAGGCAAGTACACCACCGTGCAATTGCACATCGTTGCCGAAAGCGAGAACCAGTTGCACGATATCAACAGCGCCCTGCGCGCTACCGGCATCGTGAAAATGGTGCTTTGATGTCCGCCTGCCTCGGTTTTCGCGAGCTTGGCCTGCAGCCCTATGAACCGGTGCTGGAGGCCATGCGTCGTTTTACCGAGCAGCGCAGCCCGGACAGCCAGGATGAAATCTGGCTGGTCGAGCACCCTGCGGTCTTCACCCAGGGGCAGGCCGGCAAGGCCGAGCACCTGCTGGTGCCGGGCGACATCCCGGTGGTGCAGACCGACCGCGGCGGCCAGGTCACTTACCATGGCCCCGGGCAGCTGGTGGCCTACCTGCTGCTGGATGTGCGCCGGCTGGGCTTTGGCGTGCGTGAGCTGGTCAGCCGTATCGAGCTGGCCCTCATCGACCTGCTCGCCAGCTATGCTGTTCAGGCGTCTGCCAAGCCCGATGCCCCGGGTGTCTATGTCGACGGAGCGAAAATCGCCTCCCTCGGCCTGCGAATTCGCAACGGCCGTTCGTTTCACGGCCTTGCCCTGAACGTGGACATGGACCTTGCGCCATTCCGCCGAATCAACCCCTGCGGCTATGCGGGGCTGGCGATGACCCAGCTGCGCGATCTGGCAGGTCCGATCGAACTCGACGAGGTCAGGACAAGGCTGCGCGGACAGCTGGTCAAGCACCTCGACTACGCTGAGCAGACGACCCTCACGGGCGGAATCGACTGAATATGACAACTGTGCAAGAAGCCGTGCCGAACCTGATACCTACCCAGGATGCCACCCCGCGCCCAGCGCCGAAGAAGGTGGAAGCTGGGGTCAAGCTGCGTGGTGCCGACAAAGTCGCGCGCATCCCGGTGAAGATCATCCCTACCGATGAGCTGCCAAAGAAGCCCGACTGGATTCGCGTGCGTATCCCGGTGTCGCCCGAGGTAGACCGCATCAAACAACTGCTGCGCAAGCACAAACTGCACAGCGTATGCGAAGAGGCCTCCTGCCCGAACCTGGGCGAGTGCTTCTCGGGTGGTACCGCCACCTTCATGATCATGGGTGACATCTGCACCCGTCGTTGCCCGTTCTGCGACGTTGGCCATGGCCGACCGAAGCCGCTGGATCTGGACGAGCCGAAAAACCTGGCGGTTGCCATTGCCGACCTGCGCCTGAAGTATGTGGTGATCACCTCGGTGGACCGCGACGACCTGCGTGACGGCGGTGCCCAGCACTTTGCTGACTGCATCCGGGAAATCCGCGCGCTGTCGCCGGGCGTGCAGTTGGAGACCTTGGTGCCGGACTACCGTGGCCGTATGGACGTTGCCCTGGAAATCACCGCGCAAGAGCCACCAGATGTGTTCAACCACAACCTCGAGACCGTACCGCGCCTGTACAAGGCCGCGCGCCCGGGCTCGGACTATGACTGGTCGCTGGACTTGCTGCAGAAATTCAAGCAGCTGGTGCCACACGTACCGACCAAGTCCGGCCTGATGCTCGGCCTGGGCGAAACCGACGAGGAAGTGATCGAAGTGATGCATCGCATGCGCGAGCATGACATCGACATGCTCACCCTTGGTCAGTACCTGCAGCCGTCGCGTAGCCACTTGCCGGTGCAGCGTTTCGTTCACCCGGACACCTTTGCCTGGTTCGCCGAGGAAGGTTACAAGATGGGCTTCAAGAACGTTGCCTCTGGCCCGCTGGTGCGTTCTTCGTACCACGCCGACCAGCAGGCCCACGAAGCCAAGATCAAGCTCTGAGCTATGCGCTAGCCTAGAGCAGAGCCACAGATGCCGATGCGCGCCCAAGGGCGGCATCGGCATTTTTGTTTGTGTCCCATGCGCTGCAAGGAGTCGCGATGTATTGCGCCAAAACCTTCCAACCCACCCTGCCAGCCGCGCTGCCGGCCAACGCATGTTTTGCCATTGTCGCCCCGGCGGGCGCGGCGCGGCTTGATGCGCAGAAGGTTAGCCAGTGGTTCGTTGACCGCGGCTACCGGTGCCGTATCTACCCGGGTGCCCTGCAGGCGCAGGGCTACCTGGCGGGGCCGGACCAGCAGCGCCTGCAGGACTTGCATGCAGCGTTTGCCGATCCGGCCATGGACGCCATTCTGTGCATGCGTGGGGGCTACGGCAGCATGCGCCTGCTTGACCAGCTCGACTTTGAACTGATCCGGCGCAACCCCAAGCCGCTGATCGGCTACAGCGACATCACCGCGCTGCATACGGCGATCTACCGGCATGCCGGGCTGCTGACCTTCCATGGGGGGATGCTCAATGCCGACCTGTTGGGGGCCAAGTTGCCACCGACCGAGTCGTCGTTGCTGGCGCAACTGGGTGGGCATGTGAGGGCAGGCGAGCAGGTCGCGCACCCGGCGGGCTTCGCATTGGACTGCGTGCTGCCGGGGGGGGCCAGCGGACCGCTGCTGGGTGGCAACCTGTCGATGCTGGGGGCGACCATGGGGACCCTTGCCGAGCTGGATACCCAGGGCTGCATCCTGTTCATCGAGGACGTCAACGAGCCGTTGTACCGGGTGGATCGGCTGCTGACCCAGTTACGCCTGGCAGGCAAGCTGGAGGGGATCAAAGGCGTGTTGGTGGGCGACTTTGCCGGGATTACCACCGCGGCGCTGACGCCGTTGCTGGAGGATACGTTTGCACCGCTGGGTGTGCCGGTGCTGGCGGGTTGGCGCAGCGGGCACTGTGACCCGAATGTATGCTTGCCCCTGGGGGCTCGGGTGAGGCTGGACAGTGTTCAGCAAACACTGGTGCTGGAGCAGGATCTGGTCAGGGCGTGAGATTACCGGGGCCGCGCAGCGGCCCCGGAATGCTTACTGCTGGCGCAGGCTCTCAAGCAGCTTATGGGTCGGGTAGCCATCCGCCGGCCATCCCAGCCCTTGCTGGGCATTGCGGATTGCCTTGCGGGTATTGGCCCCGATAATGCCATCGGCATTACCCGCATCATGCCCGCGGCTGTTCAGCAAGTTCTGCAACTCCATGCGCTCGCTGCGGCTGAGCGGCAGGTCCTCTTTCGGCCAGCTGCCGGCAATGAAGCCCCAGCCGCTGAAGCGATCCCCGAGCAGGCTCACCGCCAGGGCATAGGACGACGAGTTGTTGTACTTGAGGATGGCGCGGAAGTTGTCCAGCACCAGGAACGCCGGGCCGCGTGCACCGGCCGGCAGCAGCAGGGCGGCAGACAGCTGGTTGCTACCTGGCGGCAGCTGGGTACCCGCTGGCAGTTTCACGCCCATCGCCAGCCATTCACTCACCGGTTTGCGCAGTGCGCCATCGGCCTGCCAGAAGTCGAAGCCGGCCGGCACCTGTACCTCGAAGCCCCACGGTTGGCCGCGTTTCCAGCCCGAACTTTGCAGGTAGTGCGCTGTTGAGGCCAGGGCGTCTGGTGTGCTGTTCCAGATGTCGCGGCGGCCATCGCCGTCGAAGTCCACGGCATGGGTGTTGTAGGTGGTCGGGATGAACTGGGTCTGGCCCATGGCGCCGGCCCACGAGCCACGCATGGCTTCAGGCTGGATGTCACCGTGCTGGATGATCTGCAGCGCGGCAATCAGCTGGTCCTGGGCGAACTGTGGTCGGCGGCCCTCATAGGCCAAAGTGGCCAGCGAGCGGATCACCGACTTGTTGCCCTGGAACTGGCCGAAGTTGCTTTCCATGCCCCACACCGCGACCAGCACCTGGCGGTCCACGCCATAGCGTTGCTCAAGGCGAGTCAGCAGCTCGGCGTTCTGCTCCAGCAGCTTCTTGCCGTTGCGCACACGCAGGGGCGACAGGGCGCCTTCGAGGTATTCCCACACCGGGCGGGTGAACTCCGGCTGGCTGCGGTCTGCCTTGATCACGTCCAGGTCGGGGGTGACACCGAGGAAGGCGCGGTCGAAGGTGCTCGGCGAAATGCCGGCTTGCAGTGCCTGCTCGCGGAAGCCTGCTTGCCATTGGGCGAAGGTTTGCAGGGGCTGGATGTCAGTGCTGACGTCGGGCGTTGCGCCGGGCACGGTCACCACGGGATTGGGTTGGGCAGGGGCCAGCGGCAGCGCGTCGGCGGCGGTGGGCTTTTCCGCACAGGCCACGAGCAGAATGAAGCTGGAGGCCGCGATCAGCTGGCGGGTTTCCCAGCGGGGGATAAGACGGAAGAGCATGCACAGATCCAGAGTTGCAGGTCAGGTGACGACCATATCATGCCTGCGCTTGCGATGCTTTCATGCAGCCAAAAAGTAGGAAGCCTCCCAATCTCTCGATTGGAAGGCTTCGCGGCGGTAGCTGCCTTTGCCCTTGTTCGGTTGTTCCTGGCGGCAGCGGAACAGTGGCTGGGCAACGATGGACTTGGCCTTGTTAGGGCCGTGCTTTTTCGGCTTTTTGCTCATGGTGGGCTTCCCGGGTTGGGTGAGTTTCGGGCGCACTGTAGGCTCCCCGAAGGGTGGGGGCCAATTGATTGTGTATATGGTCGAGGCGCTGGTGCCTTTGTGTAGGAGCGGGTTTACCCGCGAATACGGTGGCGGCTGCAACGGTGAACGGCGGGTGGAGATTGGTTAGCAGGCCCGGCCTCTTCGCGGGTAAACCCGCTCCTACGACGGCCTGTGCGCAACCACCGATGCGTGTGTAGGAGCGGGTTTACCCGCGAATACGGTGGCGGCGGCAACGGTGAACGGCGGGTGGAGATTGGTTAGCAGGCCCGGCCCTTTCGCGGGTAAACCCGCTCCTACGACGGCCTGCGTCCAACCACCGATGCGTGTGTAGGAGCGGGTTTACCCGCGAATACGGTGGCGGCGGCAACGGTGAGCGGTGGGTGGAGATTGATTAGCAGGTCCGGCCTCTTCGCGGGTAAACCCGCTCCTACCAGTGGCCGCAGTTACTCGGGAGGGAGGGCCAGGCGCTGGCCAGCCATCAACAGCGACAGCCGCGCCAGGCCAATCCACGGCGAACCTTCAGCCTGCCCTTTGATCTGCGCATCGATTCGCTGGGCATCCTGCAGCAATTGCGCCCAGCGTTGCGCCGAGAGGCGCTGCAGGGCTTTGCTGACCAGCGGTCGGCGTTTGTCCCAGATGGGCGGGCGGGCCTGGCTGAACGCCTTGTCCAATGGCACGCCTTGGCTGAACTGCTGGGCTAGCCCCGCCAGTTGGCGCAGCTCACGGGCCAAGGCCCAGAGGATGACTGGCGGCTCCACACCTTCACCGCGCAAGCCTTCGAGCATGCGCAGGGCATGCGCAGCCTCGCCGTTGAGAATGGCATCGACCAGGCCGAAGACATCGAAGCGAGCGCTGTCGGCGACGGCAGCCTGCACGGTTTCCACGGTGATCTGGCTGCCTTCGGCCAGTAGCTTGAGTTTTTCGATTTCCTGCGCGGCTGCCAGCAGGTTGCCTTCCACGCGCGCGGCAATCAGGTCGACGGCATCACGCTGGGCCGACAGGCCGGCCTGTTGCAGGCGCTGGTTGATCCACTGCGGGAGCTGGTGCACATCCACCGGCCAGATCTGGATGAACTGGCAATGGGCGCCTTCTATCAATGCCTTGCCCCACTTGGTCTTCTGCGCACTGCTGTCGAGCTTGGGCAGGCTGATCAGCAGCAGTGTGTCTTCGGCGGGGTTGGCGCAGTATTCCATCAGGGCGGCGGCACCCTTGTCACTGGGCTTGCCCGAGGGCAGGCGCAGTTCCAGTAGGCGACGCTGGGCGAACAGTGACAGGCTTGCACCGGCCTGGAGCAGGGTGCCCCAGTCGAAGTTGGCGTCGGCACTGAATACCTGGCGTTCATCGAAACCTTGCTGACGCGCGGCATTGCGGATGGCGTCGGCGGCTTCCTGGCACAGCAGCGGGTCGTCGCCGCTGACCACGTAGACCGGTGCCAAGGCGCCTTGCAGGTGCTTGTTGAGTTGGGCGGGGGCAAGTTTCATGGGGAACAGGTGGGGCGCCCGAGGGCGCCCCTCGCGGGCTTAGTTGCCCGGTACTTCCAGTGGCGATTGCTGAGGCGTCTCGGCTTGCTGGCGGCGGGCAGCCTCCAGCGCGGCAGCTTCGGCTTTGGCGCGCTCGTCGGCTTTACGCTGCAGCTCATCCAGCTGGGATGGGGACAGCATTTGCAAACGTACGACCATGGCGTTGACCAGGTCGCGGCGCATTTCTTCGCGGGCGCGTTTGGCTTCCTGCTCGGAGCCGGTGATGTTCGAGCCGTCACGCACGTAGACCTTGCGCACCTCCAGCTTGTCGCTCATCAGCTCCAGGTTGTTCAGGCCCAGAATGCTGTAGTCCAGCTTGGTGGTCAGCTCGTACTCGGCGGTACGGTTGCCGCTGTTGTAGGTAGCCGAGCGCTCGCGCTCCTGTTCGTTGGTCAGCACCAGGCGATACGGTGCGCCGGCGTGCACGTTGACGCCGCTACGTTCCAGCACTTCACGCAGCTGGACCACGGTCGGGCCATAGGCATTGCGCGCGCTGACGTCCATTTCCTTTACGCTCAGCTCGGTGGAGCCGGTGCCGCGCAGCTGGAAACCGCAGGCGCTGAGCATGACCGCCAGGCCGATTACCAGCAAATTGCGTTTGATCATGTTGTTGCTCCCTTTTGGGCCTGTTCCGCCCACCCGCAGCCAATGCGGGTGGGCGTTTTCATCAGTTGGCGACGATGTTGACCAGCTTGCCCGGTACCACGATGACCTTGCGGATGGTCAGGCCATCGATGAAGCGCAGGACATTCTCGTTGCTGCGGGCAGCGGCTTCGACTTCTTCGCGGCTGGCAGCGGCAGGCATCTCGACCTGGCCGCGCAGCTTACCGTTGACCTGAACCACCAAGGTAATGGAGTCCTGCACCAGCGCCTGTTCGTCGACGCTTGGCCAGGCGGCATCGATCACCGAGCCTGCGTGGCCCAGGTGCTGCCACAGCGCGTGAGAGATGTGCGGAGTGATCGGCGCCAGCAGCAGGGTGACGGCTTCCAGGCCTTCCTGCAGCAGGGCGCGATCCTGTTCGGTGGCTTGCGGGGCCTTTTCCAGCACGTTCATCACGGTCATCACCTGGGCGATGGCGGTATTGAACTTGTGGAACTGGCCCACGTCGGTGCTAGCTTGCTTGATGGCAGCGTGAATGGCGCGGCGGATGACCTTTTGCGCGTCGTCCAGGGCGGCAACATCCAGCTTGCCTGGCAGGCCCTGGCTGACGTGAGCCTGAGCCAGACGCCAGACACGGCGCAGGAAGCGGCTGGCACCTTCGACGCCGGAGTCGGACCATTCCAGGCTCATGTCGGGCGGCGAGGCGAACATCATGAACAGGCGGCAGGTGTCGGCACCGTAGGCTTCGATCATGGACTGCGGGTCGACGCCGTTGTTTTTCGACTTCGACATCTTCTCGGTGCCACCGATTTCCACCGGCAGGCCGTCGGTCTTCAGGCGGGCACCAATGATCTTGGCTTTGGCATCACGCTCGATTTCGACATCGGCCGGGTTGAACCAGTCCTTGCCGCCGTTGCTGGCAACGCGGTAGTAGGTCTCGGCGACCACCATGCCCTGGGTCAGCAGGTTCTTGAATGGCTCGTTCGAGGTGACCAGGCCTTCGTCACGCATCAGCTTGTGGAAGAAGCGCGCGTACAGCAGGTGCAGGATCGCGTGTTCGATACCACCGATGTACTGATCTACCGGCAGCCAGTGGTTGGCGGCTTTGGGGTCGACCAGGCCTTTGTCGTAGTTTGGCGAGGCGTAGCGGGCGAAGTACCAGGACGACTCGACGAAGGTGTCCATGGTGTCGGTTTCGCGCTTGGCCGCAGCACCGCATTTCGGGCAGCTGCATTCGTAGAATTCAGGCATGCGCGCCAGTGGCGAACCGGCGCCGTCCGGCACCACGTTCTCCGGCAGGGTGACCGGCAGCTGGTCTTCCGGCACCGGGACGTCGCCGCAGGACGGGCAGTGGATGATCGGGATCGGGCAGCCCCAGTAGCGCTGGCGGCTGATACCCCAGTCGCGCAGGCGGAACTGGGTACGCGATTTGCCCAGTTCCTTGCGGATCAGGGCCGCTTCGATGGCGTCGAAGGCGCCAGCAAAGTCCAGGCCGTCGAACTCGGCGGAGTTGATCAGCTGGCCGTGCTCGCCATAGGCGGCCTGCCACTCGCTGCCGACTTCATCGCCAGCGCTGGTGCGCACCACGGCCTTGACCGGCAGGTTGTACTTGTGGGCGAACTCGAAGTCGCGCTCGTCGTGGGCCGGCACGGCCATGACCGCGCCATCACCGTAGTGCATCAGCACGTAGTTGGCGACCCATACTGGCAGCTTCTCGCCAGTGAGCGGGTGCTCGACCAGCAGGGAAGTGGCCATGCCTTTCTTCTCCTGAGTGGCCATGTCGGCTTCGGCAACGCTGCCGCTCTTGCACTCATCGATGAACGCCTGCAGCGCCGGGTTGCCCTGCGCAGCCTGGGTGGCCAGCGGGTGCTCGGCGGCGACGGCGACGTAGGTGGCGCCCATCAGCGTGTCCGGACGGGTGGTGAAGACCTTGAGGGTGCCTTCGTGGCCGATGCTGGCCTGGTCGTACGGGAACTGGACTTCCATACCGCGCGATTTGCCAATCCAGTTGCGCTGCATGGTCTTGACCTGCTCAGGCCAGCCCGGCAGCTCGTCGAGGCTCTCCAGCAGCTCGTCGGCGTAATCGGTGATGCGGAAGTAGTACATCGGGATTTCGCGCTTTTCGATCAGCGCGCCCGAACGCCAGCCACGGCCGTCGATGACTTGTTCGTTGGCCAGTACGGTCTGGTCCGCCGGGTCCCAGTTCACGGTACCGTTCTTGCGGTAGATGATGCCTTTTTCGAACAGGCGGGTGAACAGCCACTGCTCCCAACGGTAGTAGTCGGGTTTGCAGGTGGTGACTTCACGTGCCCAGTCGATGGCCAGGCCCAGGCTCTTGAGCTGGGTCTTCATGTAGTCGATGTTTTCGTACGTCCACTTGGCCGGGGCGACGTTGTTTTTCATCGCCGCGTTTTCCGCGGGCATGCCGAAAGCGTCCCAGCCCATCGGTTGCAGGACGTTCTTGCCCAGCATGCGCTGGTAGCGGGCAATCACGTCACCGATGGTGTAGTTGCGCACGTGGCCCATGTGTAGCTTGCCGCTCGGGTACGGGAACATCGATAGGCAATAGTAGGTGTCTTTGCCTGGCTGTTCGGTAACAGCGAACGATTGTTGCTCGTCCCAGAACTTCTGGGCGGCGGCTTCGATATCACGGGGCGTGTATTGTTCGTGCATGGCTACTTTTGGCTGAGAGAGAAGAGACCTTGTTCCAGGCAGCGGAACCTCGCTGCGTCCGGCACTCCGGTGTCGTTTAGAGTGAACGCCGTAGCATACAGCAGCGCCGCGCATCGTGGGAAACCTTCGTTGCGAATGGCCGCTGGTCGCGGCGCACGGCTGCTTTTTGCAGCGACGCTAAGCTCAGGTGTGGGGGGAGATATTCTTACCTTCAATGAGGTGAACGGATGGGAGAGACGCAGCTACCCGCAATCAGACCGGAGCTTTACGAGCGCCTGATCGACCGGCTTGGCCTGGCACTGGAAACGGCCAGGACCTCGGTGCGATTGCGCGACGAGATGCCAGCTGAGCTTGAGTTGCGTGGCTTGAGCCACGCAGAGTTCGAAGTGATCAAGGCCTACCTGGATTCCCTCCCGGAGCGCCACAATGCCGCTGTCGGCAGTTACCCACAAGCGGAGCCGACATCGGCCAAGATCATCTGGCTCAAGGACAAGAAACGCCCCGCCAGTACGGCGAGATCCAGGACGCTGCCACATCGCTAGCCGTTCAGGACGCCAGGCGCAGGCTATCGCGCGCCGGTTCTTCACTATCACACAACTCAAGATCGACGCCGGTACACACTTGTTGACCGGCGTCGATCCTTCTAGGCTGCACGCCTGCCAAGGAGGTGTGGCCGATGCCGATCCGATTCTTCATCAAACAATGGCTGATGCCGCCGGGCGTGCTGTTCTTGCTGCTGCTTGCGGCATGGTGGCTGCGTACGCGGCGGCCACGGTTGGCGGCGCTTTGCTTTAGCGTAGGGCTGGGTGGCCTGTGGTTGATGAGCCTGCCGCTGGTGGTGCAGGAAACCGCCCGTGTGCTGGAAAGTGAGCCGCCGCTGGCCGTGAGCGACTGGGCCGGCCTGGCGAGCCGGGCGGATGCCATTGTGGTGCTGGGCGCCGGGCGCGAGCGCGGGGACCCGGCCTGGGGTGGCAGTGACCAGCCCACGGCCACGGCACTGGAACGTATGCGCTTTGCCGCGCGGCTGGCCAAGGCCTCGGGCCTGCCAGTGTTGACCAGTGGTGGGTTGCATTACGGCACGCCGCCCAGCGAGGCGAGGCTGATGGCGGAACGCTTGCATGAAGATTTCGCGGTCGAGGTGAAATGGCGCGAAGAGGCCAGCCGCACGACCTGGGAAAATGCTCAGCTCACGGCCAAAGTGCTGCAGCCTCTGGGATTTCGCCGGGTGGTGCTGGTGACCCAGGCCTGGCATATGCAGCGTTCCCGCTGGAGTTTTGAAAAGGCGGGTTTTGAGGTGGTGCCGGCGCCGGTGGGGTTCCTTGGGCGCGATCATGCGCGGCCGTTTGGCGGTCTGCTGCCAGAGAGCCGGGCGATGTGGCAGAGCGGGCAGTTGTTCAATGAAGTGGTGGGGTTGGTGGGGTATCGGGTGTTCTACTGATTCACCGGCTTACATAATCCCCTGTAGGAGCGGGCTTGCCCGCGAAAGGGCCTGCCCTGCCGGCCAATCTACACCCGCCGTTCACCGTTGCCGCGACTACCGTATTCGCGGGTAAACCCGCTCCTACAGTGGCCGCGTATCGCCAATCAGACGGTTTTTGCAATACGCCCTGCCAGCAAGGCCCAGCCCAGCAGCAACGCACAGACAATTGCCAACGGCCATGAGCGCCATTGCAGGTAAGGCGTCAGCTGCTGCATCGGCACCACCTCGCCATACAGCACGGCCTGCTGGAACTGCGGAACCTGCGTGGTAATGCGGCCAAACGGGTCGATCAGCGCGGTCACGCCGTTGTTGGTGGCTCGGATCATCCAGCGGCCGGCTTCCAGCGCGCGCATCTGCGCCATCTGCAGGTGCTGCAAGGGGCCGATCGATTTGCCGAACCAGGTGTCGTTGCTGATGGTCAGCAGCAGGTCGCTACGCGCAGCCAGGCCGGCGGCGAACTCGGGGTAGACCACCTCGTAGCAGATGTAAGGCGCAATCTGGTAGCCCTTGGCCTGCAGCAGCGGCTGATCTTCCGGGCCGCGGGCGAAGTCCGACATGGGCAGGTTGAAGAACTCGATGGCCCCACGCAGCACGTCTTGCAGCGGCACATACTCGCCAAATGGCACCAGCTTCTGCTTGAGGTAGGTGCCATCGCCTTCGCCAGTGACGGTGATGCCGTTGTAGTAGCGGCGCTGGTGGTGCACTTCTTCACGCACCGGCACGCCCGTGATCAGCGCCGAGTGGCGCTCGGCGGCGAAGCGGCCCATCACGTCGATGTAGCCCTGGGCCTGGTCCTTGAGCACCGGAACGGCGGTTTCCGGCCACACCAGCAGGTCCACCGGCCTGGAACTGAAGCTCAGGTCGCGGTATAGCGCCAGTTGCGCGTCGATGTGCGCGGGGTCCCATTTCAGGTCCTGCTCGACGTTGCCCTGGATCGCTGCCACTTTCAGCGGCTCGCCTGCCGGAATGGTCCAGGCATGGCCCTTGAGCGCCAGGCCCAGCACCCAGGGGGCCAGCAACAGCACGCTGGCCACGGCCAGGAACGAGGGGCGGGTGCGCAGGCGGTGCAGGTTGCACAGCAGGGCGGCGGTGAGGGCGAGGGTGAAGGAAATCAGCCAGACGCCGCCCAGCGGCGCAAGGCCGGCCAACGGGCCGTCCAGTTGGCTATAGCCGGCGTAGAGCCAGGGGAAGCCGGTCAGGAACCAGCCGCGGAAGGCCTCTTGCAGTAACCAGAGGGCGGCGAAGCACAAGGCGTCGGCCAGTGGTGCTTCGTTGCGGCGTAGCCAGCGCGCCCATAGCCAGGTGGGCAGGGCGAAGAACCAGGCCAGTGCGGCGAAGAACGCCAGCAGCAACACGATTGCCAGCAGCGGCGAGGCGCCGCCGTAGGTGTTCATGCTGACGTAGATCCACCAGGTGCCGGCGCCATACAGGCCAAACCCAAACCACCAGCCACGCCACATGGCCTGACGCGGGCTGAGCTCGCGCAGGCCAAGGTAGAGCACCGCGATGGACAACACCGCCAACGGCCAGATGTCGAACGGCGCCAGGGCCAGGAGGGTGGAAGCACCGGCCGCCAGGGCCAGCAGGTTACCGGGCCAGCCGGGGCGGGTGATCCAACGCATGTTTATCCTTAACGGGTGATCGGGGTCAGGCGCAGCAAGTGTATCCGCCGGCTGTCGGCGTTGAGAATACGGAACTTGTAAGACCCGATCTCAGTGGTTTCGTTGCGCTTGGGCAGGTGGCCAAAGGCGCTCATCACCAGGCCGCCGACCGTGTCGAACTCGTCATCGGAGAACTCGCTGTCGAAGAACTCGTTGAAGTTCTCGATCGGGGTAAGCGCTTTGACCAGGAAATCACCGCTGGGCAGTGGTTTGATGTAGCTGTCTTCCTCGACGTCGTGCTCGTCTTCGATATCGCCGACGATCTGTTCCAGCACGTCCTCGATGGTGACCAGGCCCGCCACGCCGCCATATTCGTCGATGACGATGGCCATGTGGTTGTGGTTGGCGCGGAATTCACGCAGCAACACGTTCAGGCGCTTGGACTCGGGTACGAAGGTGGCCGGGCGCAGCAGGTCCTTGATGTTGAAGCTGTCGCCGTTCTCCTTGAGGATCAACGGCAGCAAGTCTTTGGCGAGCAGGATCCCGAGCACATCGTCATGGCTTTCGCCGATTACCGGGTAGCGCGAGTGCGCGGCATCGATCACCGCCGGCAGGAACTCGCGAGGCGACTGGCCGGCCTTGATGCTGTTCATCTGCGAGCGCGGCACCATGATGTCGCGAACCTGCAGGTCGGCGACCTGAATGGCGCCTTCGACGATGGTCAGCGCTTCGCTGTCCAGCAATTTGTTCTGATGGGCTTCGCGCAGCAGCTCAAGCAGCTCCTGGCGGTTTTTCGGCTCATGGGCAAAAGCCTGGGTCAGTTTACCCAGCCAGGACTTCTGCCCGTTGCTCGATCGATCTTCGCTCATGGCGGTTCTCGTGATCCTTCGTGTATCAGTGTGTGATTGAGTCGGTTTCATCATCGGCATACGGGTCAGGGTGACCCAGTTCTGCCAGCAATTCCCGTTCCAGGCTTTCCATTTCCTCGGCCTCCTCATCTTCGATGTGGTCATAGCCGAGCAAGTGCAGGCAACCGTGGATGACCAGGTGCGCCCAGTGCGCTTCCAGCGATTTGCCTTGTTCGGCCGCTTCGCGCTCGACCACCGCTACACAGATCACCAGGTCGCCCAGCAGCGGGATATCGAGCAGCTCATCGGGCACATCGGCCGGGAACGACAACACATTGGTCGCGTAGTCCTTGTGCCGGTAGGTGTGGTTCAGCTCCCGCCCTTCGGCTTCGTCGACCAGGCGAATGGTCATTTCCGAGTCGGCGCTGCGCTGGCGCAACGCCAATTCACACCAGCGGCGCAAGGCGGCGTCTTCTGGAGTGGCAGCATCCGTGGCCCGTTGGATATCAAGTTCAAGCATCTTTGCCGGGCGCCTCGGGCTTGGACTGGCGGGCTTCGAAGCGGTCGTAGGCTTCGACGATACGCTGCACCAGTGGGTGACGAACCACATCCTTGGGTTGGAAATGGGTAAAGCTGATCCCCGGAACGTCCTTCAGCACCTCGATGACGTGCGCCAGGCCCGACTTGGTGCCACGGGGCAGGTCGACCTGGGTGATGTCACCGGTGATCACCGCGGTGGAGCCGAAGCCGATGCGGGTCAGGAACATCTTCATCTGCTCGAGCGTGGTGTTCTGGCTTTCGTCGAGGATGATGAAGCTGTTGTTCAGGGTGCGGCCACGCATGTAGGCCAGAGGGGCGATTTCGATCACCTGGCGTTCGATCAGCTTGGCCACGTGTTCGAAGCCGAGCATTTCGTACAGGGCGTCGTACAGCGGGCGCAGGTACGGGTCGATTTTCTGTGCCAGGTCGCCAGGCAGGAAACCAAGCTTTTCACCCGCCTCGACCGCCGGGCGCACCAGCAGGATGCGGCGCACCTGTTCGCGCTCCAGCGCGTCCACGGCGCAGGCTACGGCCAGGTAGGTCTTGCCGGTACCGGCCGGGCCGATGCCGAAATTGATGTCGTTGGCCAGGATTTCCTTGACGTAGCGCTGTTGGTTGAGCCCGCGCGGGCGGATATTGCCCTTGCGCGTGCGCAGCGACACGCTGACCTCGTTGACGGCCGGGTTGTCGATGTTTTCGACAGCCGATTCCTGCAGGTACAGGTGCACGGTTTCCGGTGACAGGTCGGTGGCCTTGGTCTCGCGATAGAGACGGCGCAGCAGCTGTTCGGCAGCGGAGGTGGTCCTGGGTTCGCCGATCAGTTCGAACTGATTGCCGCGGTTGCGGATCTCGATGGCCAGGCGCTGTTCGATCAGGCGCAGGTGCTCGTCGAACTGGCCGCACAAGTTGGCGAAACGGTGGGCCTCGAAGGGTTCGAGGATGAAACGATGGGGTTCTATGGGTGCGTTCAAGGTCGTTTTTAGCCGCTCGACGGCGATGGAGTTGAACTCAAGAATAACCCTTGAATGGCAGTGGCGAAAGCACTGAAACGTTCAACGGTATGTACGGGCTGTTCTGGCCTTCCCGCGGGTCAACCCACTCCGGCAAGGCCGGTGGGGATCCTATGGGCGCGGGTTCACCCGTGAACAGGCCAGAACAGGTATCATGCCCACCTTTTCTTACGCATGTGTTATCTGGTCGAACATGAGCAAACGCGAACCCGCCATCTATAAAGTGATCTTCCTGAACCAGGGCCAGGTCTTCGAGATGTACGCCAAGCAGATCTACCAGAGTGACCTGTGGGGCTTTCTGGAAATCGAGGAGTTCGTGTTCGGAGAGCGCTCGCAACTGGTAGTGGACCCGAGTGAGGAGAAGCTCAAGAGCCAGTTCGACGGAGTGGTCCGCAGTTTCGTGCCGATGCACTCGATTGTGCGCATCGATGAGGTGGAGCGCCTGGGCACGGCGAAGATCAGCGAGGCCAAGGGCGGCGGCAATGTGATGCCGTTCCCGATGCCAATGCCGGAAAAGTGACCTTCAGGGAAGCGGCGAGAACGGCGTGCGCCCTTCGGCGTTCTGCAGTTCGAGCAGGTACTTGCGGAAAATCTGGCCGAGCACCTGGGTGGCATGCTCCAGTTCGTCACGGGGCATTTGCTCGGTTACTTCGTCGGCCATGTCCAGCGCATCTTCGGCACCATTGACCGCAGCCATTTTCAGCAGGATGTAGGCCTGTACGTTGTTGGCCTTGACCCCTTCGCCATGGAAGAACATGGCACCCAGACGGTATTGGGCGTCGGCTTGGCCTTGCAGCGATGCCTTCTGGAACCAGTCCAGGGCTTTGCCCAGGTTTTTTGGCGTTTGCGTGTAGTAATACTCGCCCAGTTCGAATTGCGCCTGGGCATCCCCCGCAGTCGCCGTCTGCTCGCAGGCCTTGAGGGCGTTTGCCAGGTCTTCAGGCTGAACGTTCAAGGTGCAGCGGCCCGTCGCCGGAATCAGCAACGAGTTACCGCCCTCCGCCAGGGCCAGCAGGGGCTGAAGAAGCAACAGGCAGCCCAGGGTCAGGGCGCGGCCGGTGCGGTTCATGGGGATCGACTTACCTCTGCAAAGCTGCGGCCAATGTCTCTGGTGGCACATTATGGGATAAGCAGCGCCAACCTTACAAAGTTTTACTCGAATTTCTGCTTGGTTGGGGAAGTCAGCTGATTGTGCGTGCGTAATTATTGCCTGTACCGGCCTCTTCGCGGGTGAGCCCGCGCCTACAAGGGGGCGTCGCTTTCATGAGTGTAGGCGTGGGTTTGCTCGCGAAGAGGCCGGTACAGGCTGGCCATCACTTCAGGGCAGCAAAGGCTTTCTCAGCCGCATCCAGGGTGATCTGCAGCTCCTTGTCGCCATGGGCGATGGAGGTGAAGCCCGCCTCGAATGCGCTCGGTGCCAGGTACACGCCACCGTCGAGCATCAGGTGGAAGAAGCGCTTGAAGCGCTCGGCATCGCTGGCCATCACGTCTTCGAAGGTGACGATATCGTCGGCGCCGCTGAAGTACAGGCCGAACATGGCACCGGCCTGGGTGGTGACGAATGGCACGCCAGCGGCATCGGCGCGTTGCTGCAGGCCGTCAAGCATGCGGCTGGTGTAGTCGGTCAGCTCGGCGTGGAAGCCTGGGCGGCTGATCAGCTTGAGGGTGGTCAGGCCGGCGGCCATGGCCAGCGGATTGCCCGACAGGGTGCCGGCCTGGTAGACCGGGCCGAGCGGGGCGATGCAGCCCATGATTTCACGCTTGCCGCCGAAACAGCCGACCGGCATGCCGCCACCGACGATCTTGCCGAAGGTCGACAGGTCCGGCTTGATGCCGTAATGGCCCTGGGCGCCGCCGAGCGAGACGCGGAAACCGGTCATCACTTCGTCGAAGATCAGCACCACGCCATGCTTGTCGCATTGCTCGCGCAGGCCCTCGAGGAAACCCGGTGCCGGTGGTACGCAGTTCATGTTGCCGGCCACTGGCTCCACGATGATGCAGGCCACGGTCTGGCCAACTTCGGCCAGGGTCTTCTCGACGGCGGCGATGTCGTTGAACGGCAGGGTCAGGGTGTGCTTGGCGAAGTCCGCTGGCACGCCTGCCGAACTTGGCACGCCTTGGGTCAGCAAGCCGGAGCCGGCTTTTACCAGCAGGCTGTCGGAGTGGCCGTGGTAGCAGCCTTCGAACTTGATGATGGCATCACGGCCAGTGTAGCCACGGGCCAGTCGGATGGCACTCATGGTGGCTTCAGTGCCCGAGCTGACCATGCGCACCATTTCCATCGACGGTACGATCGAGCAGACCAGGTCGGCCATCTCGGTTTCCATGGCGGTCGGCGCGCCGTAGGACAGGCCGTGCTCCAGCTGCTTGCGTACCGAGTCCAGCACGTCCGGGTGGCCGTGGCCGAGAATCATCGGGCCCCAGGAGCCGACGTAGTCGACGTAGCGTTTGTCGTCCTCGTCAACGACATAGGCGCCTTCGGCATGCTTGAAGAACAGCGGCGTGCCGCCAACGCTCTTGAAAGCGCGGACTGGCGAGTTGACACCGCCAGGGATGTGCTTCTGGGCTTGGGCGAACAGGGCTTCGGAACGGGACATGGAAGTATCTCTCGAATCAGGATGCGAACAAGGCGTTGAAGGCGCGGGCGCGGCGGGTGACTTCCTGCGCGCTGTCGGCACCGAACAAGCCGTGGATCACCGCCAGCAGGTCGGCACCGTGGGCGACCAGCGGGGCGGCGTTGTCGAGGGTGATGCCACCGATCACGGCGATCGGCAGTTTCACCTGGGCGCGGGCCTGCTCAAGCAGGCCGACATTGGCAGCGGGCGCGCCCGGCTTGGTGACAGAATTGAAGAAGCGGCCAAAGGCCACGTAGCTGGCGCCTTCGCTGGCAGCCTGGGCGGCCAGTTCGAGGCTGGCGTGGCAGGTGGAACCGATGATTGCCTGACGGCCGAGCAATGCGCGGGCCGGGGTCAGTGGGCCGTCGGTCTGGCCCAGGTGCACGCCGACACCCAGGCGGGCGGCCAGTTCGGCGTCATCGTTGATCAGCAACTGGGTGCCGTAACGCTCGCAGAGCTTCATCAGCCCTTCGGCTTCACGCAGGCGGCGCGCTGCATCGTCGCTCTTGTCGCGGTACTGCAGCAGGCACACGCCGCCTTCCAGGGCCGCCTCGACATGGGACAGGAAACGGCCGGCGAGCAGCTGGCTGTCGGTGATGGCGTACAGACCGCGTAGCTTCATTGAAGGCCTCGTATCAGGAGCAGAAGTCCAGGGGCAGGCGGCGCGGCACGTATTGGCCCTTGCCCAGTTGCTCGGCGTCACGCAGGGTGCGCCAGGTGTAGTCCAGGGCGGTGCGCACGGCGCTTTCCAGCTGCTCGCCGAGCGCCAGGCGGCCGGCCAGGGCGCTGGCCAGGGTGCAGCCCGAGCCGTGGTAGCTGCCTGGCAGGCGCTGGCAAGTCCAGGTGAAGTGCTGGCCGTCCTGGGTGTACAGGCGGTTGTGGATTTCGTCTTCGTCGCCGTGACCGCCGGTAATCAGCAGGTGTCTACAGAACGGCAACAGTTTCTCGGCACATTCGTCAGCGCTGCCTTCGGGCAGTTCGGCGAGGATGCGTGCTTCGGGCAGGTTCGGCGTGGCGATGGTCGCCAGCGGCAGCAGGCGTTCGCGCAGGGCATAGCCCACTTCGTCCTTGCCCAGGCGGCCACCGCCACCGGCACGCAGCACCGGGTCGCAGACCAGCGGCAGGTGGGGGTGGGCGGCCAGCAGTTCGGCGACGGTGTCGACCATCTCGATCGAGCCGAGCATGCCCAACTTGACGGCGGCAACCGTGGAGTCGGCCAGCACGGCGTTGGCCTGGGCCAGCACCCACTCGCGGTCGAGCACGCGGAAGTCGGAAACGTTGACGGTATCCTGCACGGTCAGGGCGGTCACTGCAGGTGCAGCGTGGCAGCCTTGGGCGATCAGGGCTTCGATATCTGCCTGCAAGCCGGCGCCGCCACTGGGGTCGTGGCCGGAGAGACAGAGGACAACGGGGCGGGAGCTGTAGGTATTCATGGTCGGCGAGCTTACCACCAAACCTGTTTGGGCGGATCGTCCGACAAACGAGTTTTACTGATCGTTCGGTCAGGTTGTTGTTTGTTTTTCTATTGAAAGCATTGATTTAGAGCCTTTTCTTTGTGTTTTTATGTGGCCGATTGCCAGGTTGTGAGGCTATGCTAGAGTGCTCGGATAACTCGACAAACGGGTGCTGCAGGATCACGTCGTCTCAAACGGATGGGAGGCTACCGCGACGCGACCGGGCAGGCCATGCTGGGGCTGTATGCGCTATTTGCTGATTGTGCTTATGGGTTTGCTGCCCGTGCTGGCCGGAGCGGTCGATTTCGACGTCGCTACCCGGCATCTCCCACTGGGCAAGGCCATGCAGGTTTATGAAGACCCCGATGGCAATGCCAGCATCGCTCAGGTCAGTGCCCCCGGGTTTGCCAAATACTTTCAGCCCCACCGTGAGGATGTGCTGAACGCCGGTTACTCCACCTCGGTGTTCTGGCTCAAGGTCGAGCTGCGCCCCGTTGCCGCGCCCAGCGCTGCCCCGCGGCAATGGCTGCTGGAGCTGGCCTACCCGCCGCTGGATCACCTCGAACTGTATTTGCCTGACAGCAGCGGCTTGTACCGCCTGGCGCAGCGCACGGGCGATGCCTTGCCCTACGACAGCCGGCAGATCCGGCAGAACAACTACTTGTTCGAACTGCAACTGCCACCTGGCAAGGTGACCACTGCGTACCTGCGGCTGCAAAGCCAGGGTTCGGTGCAAGCGCCGCTGGCGCTGTGGTCCCCTGAAGCCTATCTGGAAGAGCAGCCCACGCGCCTGTATGTGCTGGGGATGATCTACGGCGTGTTGCTGGTGATGCTGGTGTACAACCTGTTCATCTACCTCAGCGTGCGTGACGTCAGCTACCTCTATTACATCCTTTACATCGCTTCGTTCGGCCTTTACCAGGTCTCGGTGAATGGCGCCGGTGTAGCCTATTTCTGGCCAGACAGCCCTTGGTGGGCGAATGCCTCCACGCCATTGTTCATCGGTGCTGCCGGCCTGTTCGGTTGCCAGTTCGCCCGGCACTTCCTGCAATTGGGCAGCATCAGCCGTGGCTTCGATCGCCTGTTGCAACTGCTGATGCTGGGTGGCGCGCTGGTCATGGTACTGGCGGTGAGCATGCCCTACGGCATTGCGCTGCGCATGGCGACGCTGCTGGCACTGCTGTTCACCATAAGCGTCTTCAGCGCCGGCCTGTATGCCTGGTGGCGCGGCTTGCGAGTGGCGCGCTGGTTCATCATCGCCTGGACGGCGTTCCTGCTGGGTGGCCTGGTCAACACCTTGATGGTGCTGGGCTACCTGCCGAACGTGTTCATCACCATGTATGCCAGCCAGCTCGGTTCGGCCTTGGAAGTGGCTTTGCTGTCGCTGGCGCTGGCCGACCGCATCAACAGCCTGCGCGAGCAGCAGGCACAGACCTTGCGCGACACTGGGCGTACGCTGGAGCAACTGAACCTGCAACTGGCCAGGAGCAATCGCCTGAAGGACGAGTTCCTGGCCAGCGTGACGCATGAACTGCGCACCCCGATGAATGGGGTGATTGGCTCGCTCGAGCTGATGCACACCCTGCCGATGGATACCGAAATGGCTCAGTACCATCACACGGCAGTGGGGTCTGCCCAAGGCATGATGGATATGGTCAATGCCATTCTTACCCTGTCCGAACTGCAGGCCGGCCGCCTGCGGGCGCAGCCGGCACCGTTCAGCCTACGCACCCTGTTGCAGGGCTTGCGCGCCGGTTATGCGGGGCAGGCGCTGGGCAAAGGCCTGTACCTGAGCCTGGACATTCCGGCCGACCTGCCGGACGGGTTGCTCGGTGACGGGCAGAAGCTGGCGCACTGCCTGGGTTGCCTGGTGGACAACGGTTTGAAGTTCACCCATCAGGGCGGTGTGATGATCCAGGTGCGCGGCCGCCGGGTGGGGCCGGATGATCTGGCGTTGACCTTTACCGTCAGCGACAGCGGTATCGGTTTCGATGATCTGGAGCAGTCGACCCTGTACCAGCGGTTCTTCCAGGTCGATGGTTCGATGACCCGGCGGTATGGCGGTTTGGGGATTGGGTTGTCGATTTGCCGGCAGATGGGGGAGTTGCTGGGGGCCAGATTGGCGCATGAATCGACGCGCGGGCTGGGTAGCCGCTTCGAGTTGAGTTTGAACATGGCGATTTCGCAGGTGCAGATGAGCCCGAACCTGCTGCAGGTGCGGCGCTCGCTGTAGGAGCGGGTTCACCCGCGAAAGGGCCGGGTCTGCTGGCCGATATCCACCCGCCGTTCACCGTTGCCGCCGCCACCGTATTCGCGGGTAAACCCGCTTCTACGCGCGCGCGCACGCCTGCAACCACACGTTTAGTCATTAATACCCCTTTGACTACCCCGCAAGCAGTGCTTCACTGGGTCTTTCAAGCCTACCCGGATCCAGGAGCCCCCCGATGAGCCTGCACCAGTACGCTGAAACCCACGAAGTCACCAACCAGCCGCCGCCGCTCGACGGTGCCAACCTGTACCGCCTCGACCTGCCATTGCAAGAATGGTCAAGGCGTTTTGGCGCGGGCTGGGCCGAGTCGCGGATCGACGCCTATGGTGCCCTGGCCGGCGGCCCGCTGATGCAAGCAGGCTTCCTGGCCAACGCGCACAAACCCGAGTTCAGCAGCCACGACCGCTATGGCCATCGCATCGACCTGGTCGAGTTCCACCCGGCCTACCATGAGCTGATGCGTACCGCCGTCGAACATGGCCTGCCTTCTTTACCATGGGCCGAACCCCGTGCTGGCGCCCATGTTGCACGGGCGTCGATGACCTACCTGCACAGCCAGGCCGAGGCCGGCACCGGTTGCCCGCTGACCATGACCTTTGCCGCCGTGCCGGCATTGCGCTTGCAGCCTGAGCTGGCTGAATACTGGCTGCCGAAGGTCCTTGCCTGCGAATATGACCCGCGCAACATTGGCGACCGGCACAAGGCCGGGGTCACCCTGGGCATGGCCATGACCGAAAAGCAGGGCGGCACCGATGTGCGCGCCAACACTACCCGGGCCTATCCGGTCGGTGCGCCAGGCCCGGGGCAGGCTTATGAGCTGGTTGGCCACAAGTGGTTCTGCTCGGCGCCGATGTGCGACGCTTTTCTGACCTTGGCGCAAACCGAAAAAGGCCTGAGCTGCTTCCTACTGCCGCGCCACCGCCCCGATGACAACCGCAACCAGTTCTATATCCAGCGCCTGAAGAACAAGCTGGGCAACAGCTCCAACGCCTCCAGCGAGGTGGAGTTCCGCGGTGCGCTGGCATGGATGATTGGCGAAGAGGGACGCGGCGTGCCGACCATCATCGAGATGGTCGCCATGACCCGGTTCGACTGCATGGTCGGCTCCAGCGCACTGATGCGCCAGGCGTTGACGCAGGCGGCCCACCATTGCGCGCATCGCAAGGTCGGCGGGCGGGTGCTCAATGAGCAACCTCTGATGCAGAACGTGCTGGCCGACCTGGCCCTGGAAAGCGAGGCTGCGCTTGCCCTGAGCTTGCGCATGGGCCAGGCGCTGGAGCAACTGGACGACCCGCAGCAGGCGCATTTCGCCCGGCTGGTCACGGCGGTGGGCAAGTACTGGATCTGCAAACGTGCGCCGGCCATGATCAACGAGGCCGCCGAATGCCTGGGTGGCGCGGGTTATGTGGAAGACAGCATTCTGCCACGGCTGTACCGCGAGGCACCGGTCAACTCGACCTGGGAGGGCTCGGGCAACGTGCAGTGCCTGGATGTGCTGCGGGCCTTGTCCAAGGAGCCGGGCGTACTCGATGCACTGTTTGTCGAGCTGGGTGACGGGCATGGCGACCCGCGCCTGGCAGCGCATATCGGCAACCTCAAGGGGGCGTTTGCCGACACCGGTGACATACAGTACCGCGCGCGGCAACTGACCGAGGATATTGCCCTGGCGTTGCAGGCCAAGCTGCTGCTGGAGGCGGGGAATACGGAGGTCAGTGATGCGTTTATCGGCAGCCGCTTGGCCGGTGGTGGCCGGGTGTACGGGGCGCTGCCGCGAGGTGTGGATGTGATGGCATTGGTAACCAGGGCTACGCCTGTCTGGCCGCTGTAGCAGCGGGCTTGCCCGCGAATGCACCCAACACCGATCAATGGGGGTGTATTTAACCAAGAAGGCAGGCAAGATGGATCACATGCATGTCCAGACAGGAAGCACAGTGTGAGCCACGCTTTTGTAGTCGTTGATACCCCAGAACAGGCCGTCGACCGTCTGGCGGCCTTGCATGAACAGGCCACAGGTGCCCTGAGTCAGGCCCTGAAGCGTTACCTGAAGGACCGTACCGAGCCCGATACCGATGAGCGCGACCTGTTCCGCTACCCGGCACTGCGCCTGACCTACTACAGCCATGGCGAAGTCGCCGCCACCACCCGCGCTTATGCCAAGGTCCAGGTTGCCGGCACCTACAGCGTCACCGTCACCCAGCCCGCTGCATTCCGTGGCTACCTGCTGGAGCAACTGCGCCCGCTGATGCATGACTACACCGTTACGGTAGAAGTTGGCGTCAGCGAGCAGAACATCCCTTATCCCTATGTGGTCGACCAGGGCGACGAATTGGCTGGCAGCGGCATTACCGCTGCGCAGTTGGCGCGGGTGTTCCCCAGCACCGACCTGTCGGCGGCCACCGACAACATCGCTGATGGCCTGTACGACTGGGACCATGCTGAAATCATGCCACTGGCATTGTTCGATGCCGCGCGGGTCGACTTCTCGCTGCGCCGCCTGGTGCACTACACCGGCAGCGACTGGCGCCATGTACAGCCGTGGATCCTGCTGACCAACTACCACCGCTATGTCGACCAGTTCATCAGCCATGGCCTGGAACAGCTGCGTGACGACTCGCGCTTCGTGCGTATGGTGCTGCCGGGCAACGTCGTGATCGAAAAGGGCATGGACCATGGCGAAACCCAGGCTCTGGTGGCCAGCGTGGTCTGGCACCGCTTCCAGATGCCGGCCTACCACCTGATCGCCGCCGACGGCAATGGCGTTACCTTGGTCAACATTGGTGTCGGCCCGTCCAACGCCAAGAACATCACCGATCACCTGGCCGTGCTGCGCCCGCATTGCTGGCTGATGATCGGCCACTGCGGCGGCCTGCGGCAGTCGCAGACCATCGGCGACTACGTGCTGGCACACGCCTATATGCGCCGTGACGGCATTCTCGACCGGGTCGTGCCGCCGAATATCCCGATCCCGGCCCTGGCCGAAGTGCAGATGGCCTTGCAGGAGGCTGCCGCACAGGTCACTGGCGAGCGTGGCGAGCAGTTGAAAAAGCGCCTGCGCACCGGCACCGTGCTGACCTACGACGACCGCAACTGGGAGTTGCGCTGGGCCCAGGAACGCCCGCTGATCAACCTGTCGCGTGCCGTGGCGGTGGACATGGAAAGCGGCACCATTGCTGCCCAGGGCTACCGTTTGCGCGTGCCTTACGGCACCTTGCTGTGTGTGTCCGACAAGCCGCTGCACAGCGAGATCAAACTGCCAGGTTCGGCCAACGCCTTCTACAACCGAGCGGTCAGCCAGCACCTGAAGATCGGCATTGCTGCCCTCGACCTGCTGCGCACCGAGCTCAACTCGCTGCACTCGCGTAAACTGCGCAGCTTCGATGAGCCGCCGTTCCGCTGAGGATCCATGTCACTGCCACCCCGTAACAAGCCGCGCCGCCCCCAGGCGCGGCCTGCCGCCGGCCCGCGTCGCCAGGCCAAGGCGCCACCTGCCGAGCCTCGCCTGATCCTGTTCAACAAACCGTTCGACGTGCTGACCCAGTTCAGCGACGGTGAAGGGCGCGCGACGCTCAAGGACTTCATCGACATCCCGGGCGTGTACCCGGCCGGGCGGCTGGACCGTGACAGTGAAGGCTTGCTGTTGTTGACCAACGATGGCGGGTTGCAGGCGCGGATTGCCGACCCGAAGCACAAGCTGGCCAAGACCTACTGGGTCCAGGTAGAAGGCGAACCGAGTGACGAGCAGTTGCAGCGTTTGCGCGATGGTGTGGCGCTGAATGATGGGCCGACCTTGCCGGCTGAGGCGCGGCGCCTGGAAGAACCCGAACTGTGGCCGCGCAACCCGCCGGTACGGTTTCGCAAAAGTGTGCCGACCAGCTGGCTGGAGCTGGTGATTCGCGAAGGGCGTAACCGCCAGGTGCGGCGTATGACGGCGGCGGTGGGGCTGCCGACCTTGCGCCTGGTGCGCGTGCGCATTGGTGACTGGGCGCTGGATGGGCTGGAGCAGGGTTGCTGGCGGGAGGTCCCTGCCAAGCTTTAGTTCAGGTCAGGGGCCTGTTCGCGGGCACGCCCGCTCCCACAGGGACGGCGCAGTACTTGAAGGCAGCGCCAACGCTGTTGGAGTGGGCGTGACCGCGAATGTCCCCAACATTTTTTATACGCCTTCCAGAAACCCCACCACCACGCTCTTGATGATAAAGGCCAGCACCCCAAGCCCCAGCACAAAGAACAGGATCAGCGTCCCGAACTTACCCGCCTTGGACTTTTTCGCCAGGTCCCAGACGATGAAGCCCATGAACCCGATCAACACGGTGACCAGGATGATCATCATCCATTCTTCGAATACGGCGGGATCCATCGATGTTCTCCAGGCGGGTTGAACGTCCGATTATACGCCGGCTGGCGTGAGCATTTAACGCAGGTGGGTCAATGGCAGCTCGGTGCTGGCCAACACCTGGTTGAGCACGAAGCTCGAACGCACGCTGGTGACGCCTTCGATACGCGTCAGGCTGCCTAGAAGCAGTTTCTGGTAGTGGTCCATGTCCGGCACCACCACTTTCAACTGATAGTCCGCATCCATGCCGGTGACCAGGCTGCATTCGAGCACCTGTGGCAGGTTGCGGATGGCGGCCTCGAATGTTTCAAAGCGTTCCGGGGTGTGGCGGTCCATGCCTATCAATACATAGGCGGTCAGGCTCAGGCCCAGCTTCTTGCGGTCGAGCAGGGCCACCTGGCGCGAAATGTAGCCGTCATCCTCCAGTTGCTTGACCCGACGCGAGCATGGCGATGGCGACAGGCCGATGCGTTCGGCCAATTCCTGGTTGGAAATGCGCGCATCGCGCTGCAATTCGGCGAGGATGCTCAGGTCGTAGCGGTCAAGTTTGCTCATGGCATTTGCCTTTTCTGTTCGGATTGCTGCGAATTATCAATCCAGGGTGAAAAATTGCGCAAGTGCTATTTATCTGAGCAATCTTCGCAATCCTCTGTCGCAACCCGTCCGGTATCTTTATCACCAGAATCACTGCCCGGACATCAGTCCACGGCGACGCGCCCTAGGCGGGCGGTTGCGGCCAGCCATCCAACAGGATCTGCAGGCCCCCGGGCTACACACCTTCCAGAAGACGGTGTGAGGTGAGCCGGCGCCACAAGTGCCGAGCACGGACGACAATTCCTGAAGGGAGGCCCTGTGGCCTCCCTTTTTTCATGTCGGGAATTTTAATTGGCCTGTGTGGTGGGCGCGGTAGACTGGCGTTGGTTGCAGTTTTTTCTACCGAGAGGAACACCATGACGTCGCGCATCTGGCAGTTGGCAGGTGTTGGTTTGCTGGGTTTGAGCATCAGCCTTGGGGCCTTGGCTGAAGGGCCCGGCGAAGGGCCCGGTGAACGTGGCCAGCAGGTGCAAGGTGAGGGTGGGCCGGGGCGCTCGCTCAACTCGCGCGACGAAGTGCGCCAGACCCAACCGCCGCGCCAGGGGTATTACCAGGACATTCCCCGCCGCCACGGTGATGATCACCACTGGCAAGCCGGTGGCCCGGGGCAACGGCCCGGTGGCGACTGGCACGGGCGCCCGGATGGCCACGGCAATGGCTGGGGGCCTGGGCCGCAGTATCGCCCGGGGCACACGGTGGACCATTTTTCTGACCGCTACTGGAAAGTACCCTACCGGGGCGCTGACTATTTCTACTCCGGGGGTTACTGGTACCGCCCGCACGGGGGCAGTTACATCGTGGTGACCCCGCCGTACGGCGTGCGGGTCAATTACCTGCCGCCTTATGCGCGGGAAGTGTGGTTGGGGGGCGCGCTGTTCTTTCTGGTGGCCGATACCTATTACCAGTACCTGGCAGACAGCCAGGAATATGTGGTGGTCAATCCGCCGGTCGGCGTGCCGTCGCCCGTGCCGGTGGCCCCGGCAAATGGTGGGTATGACGTGGTGGCCTATCCGATGTATGGCCAGGGTCAGGAACAGCAGGAGCAGGACCGCTACCAGTGCCATCGCTGGGCGGTGAGCCAGTCAGGCTTCGACCCGGCGACGGCGACGTACGCACCGGCGGCAACTGTGCTCAGCCACTACCAGCGGGCGCTGGGGGCCTGTTTCAGTGGTCGGGGTTACAGCATCAACTGAACCCTGCAGGGGTAGGGATTAATTACCTCATACCGGGTCGGCGTGCACCATCACGTCTGCCTGTGGGTAACGCTGGCGGATCACCCGCGAGGCCTCCACGCACAAGCTGTGCGCCTCATGCAGCGGCAGTTGCCCCGGCAGCTCCAGGTGCAGTTGCACAAACCACTGGTTGCCCGACACGCGCGTGCGCAGGTCATGCACGCCTTTCACGCCTGCAACGGCCAGCACCAGCGCGGCCATGTCCTCGCCAACGTCGCCGGGTAACGCTTTGTCCATCAGGATCGCCGTACTTTCGCGGGCAATTTGCAGCGCGCTCCAAAGGATGTAAAAGGCGATGCCAAGGCCGAACAGCGCATCCAGCTGCGGCCAGCCAAAACGCGCCAGCAACAGGGCCAGCAGAATGCTGCCGTTGAGCAACAAGTCAGAACGGTAGTGCAGGGAATCTGCCCGTACCGCAGTAGAGCCGGTGAGCCGGATGACCTTGTACTGCAGCGCCAGCAGGGCGACCGTCAGCACCAGCGACAGCAGCATCACCGCGATTCCGATTGAGGTATCACCCAGCGGTTGCGGGGTGGACAGGCGCTCGACCGCCTGCACCCCGATCAGCACCGCACTGCCACCGATGAACAGCGCCTGCGCCATACCGGCCAAGGCCTCGGCCTTGCCATGGCCGAACCGGTGATCGTCGTCTGCCGGGCGCAGGGCGTAGTGCACCGCCAGCAGGTTGAGGAACGAGGCCACTGCGTCCAGTGCCGAGTCGGTCAGCCCGGCCAGCAGGCTCACCGAACCGCTCAGCCACCAGGCCAGCGCCTTGCTCAGCACCAAGATGCTGGCCACCGCCAGTGACGCGCGCGTGGCCAGGCGGAGCAGGCGCTGGTGTTCAGCCGGAGTAGTGATCATCCGTGGTCAGTGTCCGTGTGGCTCAGGCTGCCGGTACCAGGCCCATACTGGCCAGTTGTTCGATGCTGCCGCGGTGCTGGATCAGCCGTGGGTCGTTCAGCGGCAGGCGCTGGCCCAGTTCGCTTTCCAGAATGGCTTGCAGCTTCAGGTTGTCGACCTTGCCATCCGGGCTGACGGCTTCTTGCAGTTTGGCCGGGTCAACCTGGGCAGTGCGGCCACCTGGGTAGTAGATGGCGCCGGTGGCAAAGTCGATACCGAAGGCAATCAGCCCCGGGATTACATAGAACAGGATGCCAATGGCATCCATGGCGGCAACCACAGGGTCGATCTTGCCGCCGATTTGGCCGCGCCGGTCCGGGTAGAAAATGGTGCCGCAGGCCGTCAGTTGGGTCAGCAGGGTGGCGATGAGGGCGCCACCGATGACGCGGGTCGAGATACGCATGTAAATCTCCGAAAAGTATTCAGCAGGGCAAGCGAAGCGCCTGCGCCTGATGCTAAGACCATGATAGAGCAGGCTGGGTTCGCCGTTATACTCGCGAGACTGTTCGAGGACCACCATGATTTCATTACCCATTGATGCTGCCTTGCCCGCCCTGCGCCAGGCTCTGGAAAAGCGTGACGAAGTGGTGCTTGAAGCGCCGCCTGGCGCTGGCAAGACCACCCGCGTGCCACTGGCGCTGCTGCACGAACCGTGGCTGGCCGGGCAGAGCATCCTCATGCTGGAGCCACGGCGCCTGGCTGCGCGGGCAGCGGCCGAACGGCTGGCCAGTGAGCTGGGCGAGCAGGTTGGGGAAACGGTGGGTTACCGCATCCGTCTGGACAGCAAGGTCGGCCCGAAAACCCGTATTGAAGTGGTGACCGAAGGCATCCTCACACGCCGCCTGCAAGCCGACCCGGCGCTGGAAGGGGTGGGCCTGCTGATTTTCGACGAATATCACGAACGCAGCCTGGATGCCGATCTCGCGCTTGCGCTGAGCCTTAACGGCCGCGAGTTGCTGCGTGACGACCCGCCCCTGAAGATTCTGCTGATGTCGGCGACGCTGGAAGGTGAGCGCCTGTCGCGGCTGTTGGACGACGCCCCGGTGGTCAGCAGCGAAGGGCGCATGCATCCGGTGGATATCCGCTGGGGGCGGCCGTTCCAGCCAGGCGAGTTCATCGAGCCACGGGTGGTGGACAGCGTGTTGCATGCGCTGGCTGACCAGGCCGGCAGCGTGCTGGTGTTCCTGCCTGGGCAAGCCGAGATCCGCCGGGTTCACCAAAGCCTTCAGGAGGCGCTGGGGGCGCGCCCCGAGATTCTGCTGTGCCCGCTGCATGGCGAGCTCGACCTCAATGCCCAGCGCGCCGCTATCGACCCGCCGGCCAAGGGCCTGCGCAAGGTGGTGCTGGCCACCAACATCGCCGAAACCAGCCTGACCATCGATGGCGTGCGCGTGGTGATCGACGCAGGCCTGGCCCGGGTGCCGCGCTTCGACCCCGGCAGCGGCATGACCCGCCTGGACACCCAGCGCATTTCCCGCGCCAGTGCCACCCAGCGCGCTGGGCGTGCCGGCCGCCTGGAGCCCGGCGTGTGCTACCGCCTTTGGTCCGAGGCCCAGCATGACCAGCTGGCCGCCCATGGCAGTGCCGAGATTCTCCAGGCCGACCTGGCCGGGCTGGCCCTGCAGTTGGCGCGCTGGGGTGTAACCCCCGAGCAGTTGCGCTGGCTCGACCAGCCGCCAGCTGCAGCGTTCGCCCAGGCCCAGGACCTGTTGGCGCGACTCAGCGCCTTCCGGCCGGGCAGCCGCGACACCCTCAGCGAACATGGCCAGGCCATGGCCGAACTGCCGGCTCACCCACGCATCGCGCACTTGTTGCTGCGGGGTCAGGACCTGGGCCTGGCACAGATGGCCTGCGATGTGGCTGCACTGCTGGGGGAGCGGGACATCCAGCGTGGCGGTGGTGCCGACTTGCACAGCCGGCTTGCGCTGGTCAGCGGTGAGAGCAAGGCTGCGCGTGGCGGCCAGGGGGGTGTGCAGCGTGCTCGTCAGCTGGCCCGGCAATACCGTGGCCTGTTGCGTGGCAAGGTCGGTGCACCGGTTGCCGACCCGGACCACCCACGCTGGCTGGGCGCCCTGTTGGCGCTGGCCTACCCTGACCGGGTCGCCCAGCAGCGCCGGGCGGGCGGGGCGGAGTATCGGCTCGCCAACGGCCGTGCGGCCCTGTTTGGCGAAGTCGATGCATTGATGAAGTGCCCATGGCTGGTGATCGCCGACCTGGGTAGCCGCCAGGGGCAGCGTGAGGAGCGGATCTATCTGGCCGCCGAATTCGATCCGGCGTTGCTCGAGGGTGTGCTGGCCGAACAGGTCGAGCGGGTCGATATCCTTGATTGGGACGAGCGCGAGCAGGTGTTGCGCGCCGAGCGCCAGGTGAAGGTTGGCGAACTGGTCCTCAGCCGCGAGCCGCTGCCCGGGCTGGATGATGAAGCCCGGGCCCGAGCGCTGCTTGGCCTGGTCCGGCGCAAAGGTTTGAACCTGCTGACCTGGACGCCGGAACTGCGGCAATGGCAGGCACGTGTGGCGCTGCTGCGTCAGCTCGACCTGCAGAAGGATGGCCACAGCGAATGGCCTGACCTGGGGGACGAAGCCCTGCTGGCCAGCCTGGAAGACTGGTTGCAGCCTTACCTGAGCAAAGTATCGCGCCTCAGCCACTTTGCCGCGCTGGACTTGCCGTCGATGCTGCGCAACCTGCTGCCCTGGCCGCTGCCGCAACGCCTGGAAGAACAGGCCCCGGCGCATCTGGCCGTGCCGTCCGGCTCGAACATCCGCCTGGATTACAGCGAAACCCCGCCGATTCTCGCCGTGCGTCTGCAAGAACTGTTCGGCCTTGCCGATACCCCGCGCATCGCCAACGGCCGGCAGCAGGTCAAGCTGCACCTGCTGTCACCGGCACGTCGGCCGGTGCAGGTGACCCAGGACCTGGCCAGCTTCTGGCGCACGACCTATGCCGAGGTGAAGAAAGACCTGAAAGGGCGCTATCCGAAGCATTACTGGCCGGACGACCCTCTGGTGGCCGAGGCTACGGCGCGGGCCAAGCCGAGAGGGCGCTGATGCACAGCACCGAGTGCGGCAGGCCGAAAAAATCATGTGCTGGGCACGACGTGTCAGTGGTCGTGCCATTCATCGTATTGCACCCGCCAGTGAAGCTTGATCTGCTTGCCTCAATAGGAAAGTGATCACTTCGCCTTCCTCGACGTTGAGCAAGGCTACCCACTCCCCACTCCTGTGCGGCGTATCCGTGAGGGCGCCGACCCTGTAGCCCCGCTGGTCGCGCAGATGGCAGACAAGGCCTTCATCTGTCAGCGCCAGCGGCTCGATTTTCCAGTATTCGCTAACGTCTGCATGCCAGTAAAAGCCCAGATAACCATTGCGGCTGACCCCTAGTTTCTTGGTCTCCGGGCGCCCAGGCATGCTGATGCGGTAGTGCAGGCGATCGTTGGTCCGCGAGTGGTAATGAAAGTCCATCACCGGCGAGTCCTGCCTTCCCCCCGCCTGCAACCAGTCATCCTCTGGGGTAATGCCCCAGCTGAACTTGTCTGAACTGCGGCTGAGGCGTAGTGGGATGTCCCGGTCGACGGCGCGCATGTACAACTTGCCGCGAAAAGACCTGGCGTACCTGGCCTGAATGGTTTCGTTCATGGTGCACTCCTAGAACAGCATTGAGGATGTGCACTCTGGCGCCAAGGCTGGGCAGCCCGGCAGGCCGAAAACATTCCCCGGTGGCCTCAGGTGCTGGCTTCGCCTTCCAGCAACATGAACAGGCGATACAGCACCACGGTGCTGAACAGTTGCAGGAAGCCGCTGAGGCTGTCCATGGCCAGTTCCATCCCAGGTGATGGCTCGGGGAAGGCCATCAGCAGCAGCCCGTCGATCAGCCAGATCGGTGCTAGCACGCCTACCACGCAGATCATGATGCGCATGAAATGCCCGGTGGTCATGCTTGCGCTGTCGCGCATCGCCTGTACCACCGGCCGGCCGCGCAGCACCAGCAGGTACTCGGCGAACACCAGGTTGATCATGATCCACACCCCCGGGAAGATGAACAGCGCAAGGCCGGCCATGATCAGTAGCGAGCTGATCAGGATCAGCAGGGCCAGTTGCGGCCACAGCTGCAGGGCGCGGGCGAACAGGTCGCGCTTGGCGATTTCCTGGCCGTTGCTGCGCGTGTCCAGGTACAGGATCAGGGCTGCGCTGTACAGCGGGTAGAACAACAGGCTGACCAGCATGCCGTAGGCCGGTGATGCCTGGTCGCCCAGCTGCCGGTACAGCAATTGGGTAACCAGGGCTTCCACCACCACCAGCGGCAGGCACAGCTGCAGGATGTTTGGCAGGTGACGGCGGAAGAAGTACAAGGAGTCGCGCAAAACGCTCAGCGGATTCATCAGTCAACATCGCATGGCAGTAAAAACAGGGGCCTAACTTTAGCCCAAAGCAGGCCTGGGGCTGTCACTTGCTGAAAAAAGTTTCACCGCAGCAGTGATTGAATCCCGCGCCTGTACGCCCCATCTTTGACGCTGTCCGATGTCCCGCTACCCCACGAGGTCGCCCCATGAACACTGAAGAACAAACCCTGATTGACGGCCTGTTCGGCCGCCTCAAGCAAGCCGAAGACCCGAGCCAGCCGCGTGACGCGCAAGCCCAGGCGTGCATCGAGCAGCACGTGCGTCAGCAACCGGCGGCGCCTTACTACATGGCCCAGGCGATTTTGGTGCAGGAGGCCGCGATCAAGCGCCTCGACGAACAGAACAAGCAGCTGGAAGCCGAGCTGCAGCAGGCCCGTGCCCAGGCTCAGGCGGCACAAGCCACCAGCAGTGCGCCGAGCAATGGCGGGGGTGGTTTCTTGTCCAGCATCTTTGGTTCGGGTGGGCGCAACGCAGCGCCGGCGGTGCAGCCACAGCGCCCTTCGGCGCCCCCTGTAGCGTCCGGTGGTGGCTGGCGCGAGCCGTCGGCCCCTGGTTTTGGCCAACCTCAGGCGCCGCAGCCTGGCTATGGCGCCGCGCCTGCGCGCAGCGGGGCCAGCAGCTTCCTTGGCGGGGCTATGCAGACCGCCGCCGGTGTGGCCGGTGGTGTGCTGCTGGCGCAGGGTATCAGCAGCCTGTTCAACCACAACTCGCAACCGGAAGAAGTGGTCGAGGTCATCAAGGAAGAGCCGGCGCCAGCCAGCGACAGTGGCGGCTGGAACGACCAGGGCGGGCAGCAGCAAGTGGCTGACAACGGTGGCTGGGGCAGTGACCAGGGCGGATACGCCGACGGTGGTTTTGGCAGCGATGACGGTGGGTTCTTCTCGGACGACGATTCTTACGTCTGACAGGTCTGGCATACTGCTGGCATTTCCGGGGGCGCTTTGCGCCCCTTCGCGGGCACGCCCGCTCCCACAGGTGTACGCGCGATACCTGTGGGAGCGGGCGTGTCCGCGAAGGTCTGCGCAGCAGCCCCCCCAGCACTCCAGGCCAAAAATGAGGTTCCCAGGTGAAAAAGATCGCGCTGTTCGCCGATGTGCAGAACCTCTATTACACCGTGCGCCAGGCCCACGGCTGCCATTTCAACTACACGGCCCTGTGGGCCGATGTCAGCCGCGAAGGCCAGATCGTCGAGGCCGTGGCCTATGCCATCGACCGTGGCGACAGCAAACAGCAGCAGTTCCAGCAGATCTTGCGCAACCTCGGTTTCGATGTGCGCCTCAAACCGTTCATCCAGCGCAGCGATGGCTCGGCCAAAGGTGACTGGGATGTGGGCATTACCCTGGATGTGATCGACGCGGCCAGCCGGGTCGACCAGGTGGTGCTGGCCTCCGGTGACGGTGACTTCGACCTGCTGCTGGAGCGGGTAATCCAGCGCCATGGCACCGAAGCGGTGGTGTATGGCGTGCCGGGGCTGACGGCGTTGTCACTGATCCGTGCTGCCACCCGCTACGTGCCCATCGAAGGCGCGCTGTTGCTCAAACACTAAGGTCTTTTCATGGAACGTATCGCTGTCATCGACTTTGAAACCACCGGCATTTCCCCCGGTACCGGCTGCCGTGCCACCGAGGTGGCGGTGGTAATGCTTGAGGGTGGGCGCATTGTCGAGCGCTACCAGAGCCTGATGAACGCTGGCGTGCCGGTGCCGGCCTTCGTCGCAGGGCTGACCGGCATCACCACCGCCATGCTGCGCAGTGCGCCGCCGGTGGAGAAAGTGATGAACGAGGTGGCCGAGTTCGTCGGTGGCACCCCATTGTTGGCGCACAACGCTGCTTTCGACCAGAAGTTCTGGGATTACGAGCTGAGCCGTATTGGCCGCAGCCGCAGCCAGCCCTTCGCGTGTTCCCTGTTGCTGTCACGGCGCCTGCTGCCCGCCGCGCCGAACCACAAGCTGGGCACTTTGACACGCTGGGCTGGGTTGCCAGACACGGGGACCGCGCACCGGGCCATGGCCGATGCCGAAATGGCCGCCAACCTGCTGCAGCATCTGGCGGGTGTGTTGCACCAGGACCACGGGGTTCAGCAACTGTCGCACGAGCTGCTTTGCCGGCTGCAGAAGACCCCGGCTGCGAAAGTGCGCGAAGCGCTGGCCAAGTACGGTCAGGGGCTGGCAGGTGATCGTCCCAGGCGATAAGCCAACCACACCGGATGCACCAGAATTGTGCCGCTCATTTGCACCCGTTCTGTAACGTCCCTTCACCCAGGCAGGCCGTTAAACTGAGGCACCCGTAAACGGATTTCGAGTTTTCCCCATGCCTGCCTCCCGTCGTTTCCCGCTGCTGCTGATTGGCGCCTTCCTGGCCCTTTATCTGGTCTGGGGTTCCACTTACCTGTTCATTCGCATCGGCGTCGAGAGCTGGCCTCCGATGCTCATGGCCGGTGTGCGCTTCCTGATCGCCGGTGGCCTGCTGTACGGCTTCCTGCGTTGGCGCGGCGTGCCGGCACCTACCTGGCCACAATGGCGGGCGGCAGGGGCGATCGGTTTCTTGTTGCTCAGCTGTGGCAACGGCGGGGTGACCGTGGCCGAGCATGCCGGCGTGGCTTCGGGCGTGGCGGCTTTGGCGGTGGCGACGGTGCCGCTGTTCACCTTGCTGTTCGGCCTGTTGTTCGGGCACCGCAATTCGAAGCTGGAATGGGCGGGGATAGCCCTTGGGCTGGTGGGCATCGGCCTGCTGAACCTGGGCTCCAATCTGCAGGCAAGCCCGATAGGTGCGGCGCTGATCATCTTCGCGGCAGCGTCCTGGGCGTTCGGCTCGGTGTGGAGCAAGACCTTGCCGCTGCCCCAGGGGCCGATGCGGTAAACTTGCCGCCTTCGCTGAACCCCCTGACGGTATTGCCATGAATTTCGCCAAACTCGGCCTGATCGAACCGCTGCTGCGCACGCTGCAGCAACTGGACTACACCACCCCGACCCCGGTGCAGGCCAAAGCCATCCCCGCCGTGCTGGCCGGCCGCGACCTGATGGCCGCAGCCCAGACCGGTACCGGCAAGACCGCAGGCTTTGCCCTGCCTGTGCTGCAGCGCCTGGCGCTGGAGGGCGAGAAGGTGGCCAGCAACTCGATCCGCGCCTTGGTGCTGGTACCCACTCGCGAGCTGGCCGAGCAGGTGCACAACAACGTGCGCGAATACGCCGAGAACCTGCCGCTGAGTACTTACGCGGTGTATGGCGGGGTCAGTATCAATCCACAGATGATGCGCCTGCGCCGGGGTGTCGACCTGCTGGTGGCTACCCCTGGCCGCTTGCTCGACCTGTTCCGGCAGAACGCCGTGAAGTTCAACCAGGTGCAGACCCTGGTGCTGGATGAAGCCGACCGCATGCTTGACCTGGGCTTTGCCGAAGAGCTGCAGTCGGTGTATGCGGCACTGCCGCGCAAGCGCCAGACGCTGCTGTTTTCCGCCACCTTTTCCGATCAGATTCGCATGCTGGCGGGGCTGGCGCTGAATGACCCGCTCAGTATCGAAGTGAGCCCGCGCAACGCCACGGCCACCAGCGTCAAGCAGTGGCTGGTGCCTGTGGACAAGAAGCGCAAGGCCGACCTGTTCTGCCACCTGCTGCGCAAGCAGCGCTGGAAGCAGGTGCTGGTGTTCGCCAAGACCCGCAATGGCGTCGATCAGCTGGTGGAGCGCTTGCTGGCCGAAGGTGTGAATGCCGACGGCATCCACGGTGATCGCCCACAGGCGACCCGCCAGCGTGCGCTGGACAGCTTCAAGGCCCGTGAGGTGCAAGTGCTGGTGGCGACCGATGTGGCGGCCCGTGGCCTGGATATCGATGACTTGCCGCTGGTCGTCAACCTTGACCTGCCGATCGTTGCCGAAGACTACGTGCACCGCATCGGGCGTACCGGGCGGGCGGGCAACAAGGGCGAGGCGATTTCGCTGGTGTGTGCGGATGAAGTGCAACTGCTGGCGGCTATCGAGGTGCTGACCCGGCAGACCCTGCCGCGTCATGAAGAGCCGGATTTCATCCCCGAGCACCGAGTACCGATGACCGATGCCAGTGGGCAGGTTATCAAGAAACCGAAGAAACCCAAGAAGCCGAAAGAAAACAGCGCCAAGCGCGGGCTGGGGCGCTGGATGGACAGCAGTGAAGCCGGCAGTGCGGAACCGGCGGTGAAGGCTGTACGCAAGGTGCCGAGCTTCAATGGTGGGCCGCGCAAGCGCAAGCCTTGAGGCTTTGGGGCCGCTTTGCGGCCCATTCGCGACGCAAGGCCGCTCCCACAAGGACTGCGCCAGGCTTTAGATGTGTACGGCGACTTTCAGGGCTTCCAGCGCCGGCTCGACCTTGATGCCCAGCGCTGCACCCAGCTCCATTACCCAGGGTTGATGGGCGGGTTTGCGGTGATGATGTTTCTCTACACTGCGCTGGGCTGAGGCTGAACACCGGCCTGTGGGAGCGGCCTTGTGTCGCGAAAGGGCCGCGAAGCGGCCCCGGCATTATTTGCATCGACGCTGAAACCCCGGGGCTGCTGTGCAGCCCTTTCGCGACGCAAGGCCGCTCCCACACGGATCGCGCCAGCTTCCAGAAATTGAGCAAGACAGTTGCTCCCACATGGGCTGCGCAATCTGGATTGACGCAGTACTTGTGGAAGCCGCCCTGGCAAGCTGTCAGGAAGCCCGCACCCAGTCCGCCGCTGCCCGCCCGGCACGCAAGCCGCTGGCAAAGCACGCCGTGAGCAGATAACCCCCGGTCGGCGCCTCCCAGTCCAGCATCTCGCCGGCACAGAACACCCCCGGCACGGCCTTGACCATCAACCCCTCATCCAGCCCCTCGAAGCGGACCCCGCCGGCACTGCTGATCGCTTCATCCAGCGGCCGCGTGCGTACCAGGGTGATGGGCAATGCCTTGATGGCCCGGGCCAAAGCATCAACGTCGGCAAAGGTCGCCTGATCGGTCAGTTCGCGCAGCAGTGCGGCCTTGACCCCATCAATCCCCAGCTGGCTGTGCAGGTGCTTGGCCATGGAGCGTGAACCGCGTGGTTTGGCCAATGCCTGGGCAATCTTGTCCACAGGCTTGTCCGGCAGCAGGTCGAGCAACAACACCCCGCGGCCTTCACGGTGGATGGCCTCGCGTACCGGTGCCGACCAGGCGTACACCAGGCTGCCTTCCACACCGTGGGCGGTGAGGATGAACTCGCCCTTGCGCGGTGCGCTGCCCGGGACGCTGAGGGCGATGTTCTTCAGCGGTGCGCCCGCGAACTTGTCCTTGAGCAGCGCGCTCCAGCCCTCTACTTCAAAACCGCAGTTGCTCGGCTGCAAAGGCGAGATATCCACAGCCCGTTCTGCCAGCAGCGGTTGCCAGCTGCCGTCAGAACCCAAGCGCGCCCAGCTGGCGCCACCCAGCGCCAGCACCACGACCGAGGCTTTCACCTGCCGTTCGCCCTGTGGATAAGCAATTCGCAAGCTGCCATCGGTGTTCCAGCCCAGCCAGCGATGGCGGGTGTGGATAACTACCCCGTTGTCGCGCAGGCGCTTGAGCCAGGCACGCAGCAACGGTGCGGCTTTCATGTCGGTGGGGAACACCCGGCCCGAGGTGCCGACGAAGGTTTCGATGCCCAAACCATGAATCCACTGGCGCAACGCGTCAGCATCGAAGTCGCGTAGCAGGGCCCCGATTTCGCCTTGGCGTTCGGCATAGCGTGCTACGAACGCCGGGTAGGGCTCGGAATGGGTGATGTTCATGCCGCCGACGCCCGCCAGCAGGAACTTGCGGCCCACTGAAGGCATGGCATCGAACACCTCGACCGCCAGGCCTGCCTTGGCCAGTGCTTCGGCAGCCATCAGGCCGGCGGGGCCGCCACCGATGACGACAGCGGGGGGAGGGGATGCGGGGGTCAGATCGGGCATGGTGGGCAGCAGGCTGTGGAAAAGAGGCGCATTCTACCGCAGCGCTGCCCATGGAAGCACTGATCAAAAAATAGCCAGTGTTATACAGGCCTTGCCAGTAAAGGGCTACAGCGCCTTTCGCGCAGGTTATCCACAAGCGGTTCCACAGTCATTGTGAACAACCTATGACACGTGCCGCGCTGTGGTGAAGGATGCCGTGGCGTCTGGCCAAGGCTGTGCGGTCCTTGCTGTAGCCTCCGCCGATCACGCCCATCACCGGGATATCGCGGCCCAGGCAGTGGCGCAGCACGGCTTCGTCACGGGCGGCAACGCCTGCGTCGGTCAGCTGCAGGTAGCCCAGGGCGTCGTCCTTGTGCACATCGACACCGGCGTCATACAGCACCAGGTCGGGTTGATAAAGCGGCAACAGGTAGTTGAGGGCGTCGTCCACCACCTTCAGGTAGGCAGTGTCGCCCATGCCTCGGGGCAGGGGGATGTCCCAGTCGCTTTGTGCCTTGCGGGCGGGGAAGTTCTGCTCGCAGTGCAGCGACACGGTGATGGCCTCGGGCGTGTCGTGCAGGATGCGCGCGGTGCCGTCACCCTGGTGCACGTCGCAGTCGAAGATCAGCACCCGGTGTACCCGGCCTGCTTCCAGCAGGTAGCGGCTGATGACCGCCAGGTCGTTGAAAATGCAGAAGCCGGCGGGGTGGTCGTAATGGGCGTGGTGGGTGCCACCGGCGAGGTGGCAGGCGATGCCGTGCTGAAGTGCCATCTCGGCAGTCAGCAGTGAGCCCCCGACAGCGCGCACGGTCCGCCGGGCCAGGGCCTCGCTCCAGGGCAGGCCGAGGCGGCGCTGGTCCTCGCGCGACAGTTCGCCGTTCATGTAGCGCTCAATGTAGCTGCGGTCATGGGCCAGGGCGAGGATGTCGTTGGGGCAGATGTCCGGGCGCAGCAGGGCCTGGTCGGTGGTCAGCCCGCTGCCGACCAGGTGGTCGTGCAGCAGGCGGAACTTGTCCATCGGGAAGCGGTGTTCAGCGGGGAACTCCGGGCTGTAATCTTCGTGGTAGATCAACGGCAACGGCATGGATGGGGTCGCAATCAGGGCCAGTGCTGATCTTGCCATGACGGGTGACTGCAATGGGAGTACCTGTTTCTTGCGCCGGTACCGGCCCTTTGTGGGAGCGGCCTTGTGTCGCGATTGGGCTGCGCAGCAGCCCCAGCAATGTGTGCATCTGCGCTGAAATTTTGGGGCTGCTGCGCAGCCCAATCGCGCAGGCGCTTGAGCCAGGCACGCAGCAACGGTGCGGCTTTCATGTCGGTGGGGAACACCCGGCCCGAGGTGCCGACGAAGGTTTCGATGCCCAAACCATGAATCCACTGGCACAACGCGGCAGCATCGAATTCGCGTAGCAGGGCCCCGATTTCGCCTTGGCGTTCGGCATAGCGTGCCACGAACGCCGGGTAGGGCTCGGAATGGGTGATGTTCATGCCGCCGACACCTGCCAGCAGGAACTTGCGGCCCACTGAAGGCATGGCATCGAACACCTCGACCGCCAGGCCTGCCTTGGCCAGTGCTTCGGCAGCCATCAGGCCGGCGGGGCCGCCACCGATGACGACAGCGGGGTGAGGGGATGCGGGGGTCAGATCGGGCATGGTGGGCAGCAGGCTGTGGAAAAGAGGCGCATTCTACCGCAGCGCTGCCCATGGTAGCACTGATCAAAAAATAGCCAGTGTTATGCAGGCCTTGCCAGTAAAGGGCTACAGCGCCTTTCGCGCAGGTTATCCACAAGCGGTTCCACAGTCATTGTGAACAACCTATGACACGTGCCGCGCTGTGGTGAAGGATGCCGTGGCGTCTGGCCAAGGCTGTGCGGTCCTTGCTGTAGCCTCCGCCGATCACGCCCATCACCGGGATATCGCGGCTCAGGCAGTGGCGCAGCACGGCTTCGTCACGGGCGGCAACGCCTGCGTCGGTCAGTTGCAGGTAGCCCAGGGCGTCGTCCACCACCTTCAGGTAGGCAGTGTCGCCCATGCCTCGGGGCAGGGGGATGTCCCAGTCGCTTTGTGCCTTGCGGGCGGGGAAGTTCTGCTCGCAGTGCAGCGACACGGTGATGGCCTCGGGCGTGTCGTGCAGGATGCGCGCGGTGGCGTCACCCTGGTGCACGTCGCAGTTGAAGATCAGCACCCTGTGTACCCGGCCTGCTTCCAGCAGGTAGCGGCTGATGACCGCCAGGTCGTTGAAAATGCAGTCAGCATGACCATTTCTTACATGTAAACTTATTTAGTAAAAGGCCAATAAAATAATAGGGTTATTGCGTTTTTTTGCGAAATGATGAATTGTGATCCAGGGGTAATTATTATTTACCTATTGGTTCTGTAAACAATGAACCCTTATAAAATCAAGCTCGTGCGATTCGAAAGTGGCGAACGGTTTCCTGTCCTTTGTACAAGGCGAGACGGTATGCCCGTGCTCAGTGGGAAGTACACCGCCCTTCTGACCAGAATCACAGCGGGTACGGTTGGCGTGATCCTCAACTTGGCGCTGTCCTTCGGCTACCACATGCGTTGGCCCAATGGATTTGAAGACGCTTTCGATTGGTCACCTGCGCTGATTGCAGTCGGTGCTGCGCTAGCGCTCTTTCGATTCAAACGGAGTGTGACTAGGTATTGTACGCCTCTGCATTGGCCGGACTTATTATCCAAATCATTAAATAATGCTGAACGTCCTGCCTGTTTTGACGGGAAGCAGTCGTCAGCAGGCACAACATGCCGGTTTTGACGACCTGCATGTTGTGCTCACTTGAGGAAGTTAAACGAACGCTTCGTCGTCTCCTCCACCGAAGAAGCCCTCGTCAGCATAGTGGGCATCTGATACCGGCTCTTCCTGTGCCACAGGTGGTTCTTTTGCAGGTGCCTGGCTCTCGAGTTGACCAGCACCATCGTCCTGGAACATCCCCATCAGCATGTTACCAAGCACCATGCCACCCGCCACACCGGCGGTCGTTTGCAAGGCGCCCGAAAGGAATCCGCCACCTTGCTCTAAAGTAATAAGTTCTTGGAATATCAGTTGTATTCCAGTACGTAGGTCATGGTCGCGTCTCCCCGACCTGGTTTCAACTTCCCCGTCTGGCTCGGAGCATACTGTGCTACGCCGGAAAACCGGTAGACCTCTGCCATGGCTTCGCTGCGTAACCACTCGAGCTCAATTGAGTTGTTTTTATTAAAGGGTAGCACTTTCCCCTTGTTTGTGGTGAGCGCTATATGAACGCCACTGGCTACACCCTCCTGCCCAGCCCCAGAAAGATTTAGTTTGCCGGCGCCTGGAGAATCGCCCTCAAAATATATCTTAATAGGAACTGGTTTATTTGGCTTTAAGCCAAGGCATCGCACCTCAAAAGAAAAATCTTTCTTGGGCGAGGTGTTAGCGCCAATCATTTTAATTTGCTGCTTTCCCATTGATACATTAAGGTTGCTAGTAGTTGACGCGCAACTAGTAAAATACGTTTCATTGATTAGTTCGCTAGATTGTGCCGAAGAGGCAAATTCTATTGTGCTTGGACTTATACCGGGAGCTTTAAATAAGACACGGAAATCAGAGGTTACTTTTCCTGACCCGACCACGAAGCCTGTACGTATGTACTCGACTTTTATGCTCGTCGGGCTCGCTTCATATCTGGGTTCGTCATAGACAATTGTCTTCTGCGGCGGGGTCCACACCAGCCTTGAGTTGGCGTATCCAGTGATGCGGATACCCACACCCTGAACGTTTGTTTTATAGACATCCATGATACCTGCAGGCTCCAACCCCTTGATGTCCAAGATGGCTTCTAGCTTATCAAGCCGGTCACAATTAACAACACCAAGCCTAGCCCCTCCCCCAGAAAAGCTGGCCAGTACACCGCCGATTGGAGTGAGGCTCATTGTGATGCTCGGGGGAACAACAACACTATTGTACGGATCAGGTCGAAATCCCGACATCACCTGATCCCATTTGCAAGCGGCCCATAATGAGCTACTTTCAACTAGCACAAAAATTCCGATCAACCCAACCAATAGCCGCATTCTAATCTCCTAGCAGTGAAAGTTAATTACTGTGCTGACGACGTGCGGCAGCGCAGCTCAAAGCGCTCATAGGCCCTATCTCTTTTCACAGGAGTTAGATGATATTCGGCCTTGCAACTGCCTGAGCTCCAGTTGAGCTCCAGTACGCCTTGATCATGAATGCCGAACACCAAAAGTCTCGACAGATTGTCGACGATGCCTAGCACTTTGCCCTGTGAGTCACGAGCTTGGGCACCGAAGGGAATTGGCTGGCCACTGTCCTGCTTCAGGTCAAATTGTACGCGCCGACCTTGCACGGAGGCGTAGCGCGCTTTGACGATGGCGCCACGGGTCGGCACAAGCATGGCACTGCTCTCGCTCACTTCAGTGTTGTTGCCCAGCGTGGTGGTATCCAGGTTGATCCAGTTGTAGCGATAGGGCTGAACGTAGGGCACTACGGCGTATCCCTTACGGTCGGTGCGAATGGAAGCTGAACTGTCCACGCCGGCCCCAGAGACGTCAGGAACCTCGATCAACGCAAAGGTTTCCCCCAGCGGTTGGCCGAAGGTGATGCCGTCTTGGTGCACCACCACAGATCCACCGGCACTCAGGTCCATGTGTTTGTTGTCGCGACTCTGATTGTAGTTGCCATTGATCCGCGAAGTAGGGGTGTCCCATCCCAGGCCGATGCCACTGGAGTTACCGCTCTGCTTGCTGTGCCCGGTCTGGACGGAATAGCTGAGCGTACTGCCCTCATTGAGAAATCCCGAAACACCACTTTGCACACTGGAGTCGCCGTGCTGTGAGGCCAGGGCATTGGCATACAAACGATGCGATCTGTCGCTACGTCCCAATGGAATACTCAGCGACGCGGTGAACTGAGTATCCGAGTTCGGTCCGCCAGAGCCTTCGGTATGGGCGATGGCGAGGCTGTAGCTGGCATAGGCCAGGGTGCCGCTGTAGCCGAACTGCCAGTTGCGCGTTCGGCCCTGACGGTTCCAATAGCTGCTCTCGCCCAGGCTGGCGTACATCGAGCCACGTTGTCCCAGTGATTGGTTGATGTTCATGTCTAACCGGCTTTTTTGCCGTCCGGACGATTGTTCGTTGAAGTACGTCAGGTCATCGATGTGCTGGCTGAAGGTCCGATAGCCAGCGGTTGAGTAGCGGTAACCGGCCATCGTGAAGCTCGTATCGGTCGCGTTGAAAGTCTTGGAGTAGAGAAACCGCGCGCTCTGACCTTCATCAGTGTTGCCCTGTAAGCCTTTTGACTGACTGTTGGTTACATCAAAAGAAAAGCCGCCTATCCCCGAGTTGACCCCGAAGCCAACGTTTGCGGCTTTGTAATCCTGTGCCGTTAATCCACCGCCATAAGTCGTTAGGTTGTTCGATAATCCATATACCACTGTGCCTTGGATGAATCTGGGCGAAGGCTGGCCGTCATAGGCGTACTCACCAGCAGCCAGGCTGTAACGGAAGTTACCTTGACGGGTCATTACCGGCAGGTAAGAGTAGGCCTGCGAATACTCTCTCACCAGCCCATCAGCCTCGATGATCTTGATCGTCAGATCACCACTGGAACCACTGGGGTAGATGTCGGCAATTTCAAACGCTCCTGGTGGCACGCTCGTGGAGTAGATCACATAGCCGTTTTGCCGCACCTCAACGGTCGCGTTGGTCTCCGCGATACCACGCACTACAGGCGCATAGCCGATCTCGTTATCCGGTAACATGCCGATATCGGAATTGATCTGAGCGCCGCGAAAACGCACGCTATCGAATATCTCGCCCTGACTGTAGAGTTCGCCAATGGCAAACTTGCTCTTGAGACTCGACAGGTCGTGCTCGGCATAGTTGCGGTTGCTGCGAAAGGTACTTTTGCTGCCGGTGCCGCCGGTCCATGCAGACTCGTTGCGCAGGCGCCAGCCCGAGATGTTGAAACCGCTGCGCAGACCAAGGTAGCGATAGTCGCTACGATTGCCGTTCGAGTCGTTACGACTGAAATTGGCCTGGTAATCGGTATAGAAGGCGGTAAGGCCCTGATCCCACAGGGAAGGGTCAACATAGCCGTGCACCTGACGTTTTACGTAAATCTGCGGCACGCTGATTTCCAAGGCCAGGCGAGTCACCTCGAACTCTAGTGTCGCGCCCTTGATCAACGCCATCAGATCGACGATCTGTGAAGGGTTGGCGTTAGTCGGAATAACGCCATCTTTCTTCAGGCGCTGGATATCGACCCCTAAGGATGCTCCGATCAACTTGTCGTGCAGCCGCGGCAAGTTGCAATTTTCCAGGCACCTACAGCGTCATTGGACGAAAAGTGACCGAAAAATCATGTACGGAGAGCTTTTTCGACCGGTTCTCCGTGTTAAACGCGAACCTCACCCATACCCATGAGCTGTTTTCGAACCCTCCACAGGTTTGCCAGGGCGAACAGCGTGGTCAACTGAGCCGTGTTTTTCATCAGCCCACGAAAACGTATTTTCACGTAACCAAACTGCCGCTTGATCACGCGAAACGGATGCTCGACCTTGGCCCGTGTCTGAGCCTTGCAGAACTCGATCTTGCGCTTGGCTTTGTACAGTACGCTGCGCTGGTTCAGCTTGGAATAGGTGCTGCGACGCGCTGCAATCTGCCAGATCACCCCCCGATTTTCATGCTCTTCGCGCCTTTCGACACCGGTGTAACCGGCATCTGCATACACGGCGTTTTCTTCGCCATGCAGCAGTTCAGCCACCTGCGTGACATCGGCCACATTGGCAGCGGTGCCATGGACGTGATGCACCAGGCCGGACTCGACATCGGCACCGATGTGCGCCTTCATCCCGAAGAAATACTGACCGCCTTTCTTGGTCTGGTGCATCTCGGGATCACGCTTGCCTTCTTTATTTTTGGTCGAGCTGGGGGCATGAATAATGGTGGCATCGACGATGGTGCCTTGGCGCAGCGACAGGCCTTTTTCCTGCAGATAACCATTGATGACCGCAAGGATTGCCGGTGCGAGCTGATGCTTCTCCAGCAAGTGCCGGAAGTTCATGATCGTGGTGTCTTCGGGGATTGGCGCGCTCAGCGTCAGGCGTGCGAACTGGCGCATGGGCGTGATTTCGTAGAGCGCTTCCTCCATGGCCGGGTCGCTCAGGGAGAACCAGTTCTGCAACAGATGGATGCGCAGCATGGTTTCCAGAGGATAGGGTTTTCTACCGCCGCCGGCCTTGGGGTAGAACGGTTCGATCAGCTCCAGCAGGCCTGCCCAGGGCACCACCTGATCCATTTCGGCGAGGAAGCGCTCTCGGCGGGTTTGCTTGCGCTTGCCGGCGTACTCAAAGTCGGAAAAGCTCATCTGGCTCATGGGCGGCTCGGATCAGGTGTTGCGGGGATTCTCGCATAACTGAAGGCTTGTTCGGAGATTCCCTAACTCTTCGAGCAGTGCCAGTCGGATGATCGGCTTTACCTTACCAGAGCTGCTGTCGAGGATGAAGCTGATATCCTGACGCTTCGACAGTGACTGGTTAAAATAGATATCAACATTGTAGGTGCCGGGTTGCACCGTATTGCCCTGTTCAAAATATTTAAGGTCAATCGAAGTGCCTGCTTTGTTCAAAAACAGTTCGTTGAATTGTACCTCTGTTGCCGCTGCTTGTGCTGTAACCCCCAAGGTTATGACGCACGAAACTCCGGGAAGGAAGGCGGCGTTAAATTTCCTGGCTTTCCTAAATTTCGTTAAAGTTGGCATGTGCCCACCCGTCAGCCTGACTTCTGAAAGTGCCAGAAATCAAGATTTTCATTAATAAACTGTCTAGACTTTGCCCGTGCTTAGTTTCAGCCAGAGGTGGCGTTCGACGCGTGCTAGTGGCTCAGTTTGATTGAGTGAGTGTCATGACCGCCGTAATCATTAATGCTGCTGAATTCTACGGTCGTGGGCTTGACCGTTTTACCGGCGGGGAGTCCTTGCACGTTGAAGACTTGCGTCTTGCCCGGGGCAATCATGCCGACGGAGACGGGGTAGCTAGCTGAGCCGTTGTTCAGCGTGACGCTCGCGAAAGAGACGTGGAACGCCGAAGGGTTGCGTATTTCAACGGCCGCTTTGCCTGACTGTTCGACTAGGCGCCAGTGCAGTTGTTGTGGGGCTTCATCGGGCTTGCCCACCAGGCTGGCTGGCCGATAGAACAGCTTCAGTCGCTGGCGCACCGCAATCTGCAGGCTGTTGTCGTCTTTGGATTTCTGCGGGATTTCCTGAACATTCAGCCTGAACAGCGATTCTTTATCGCCTGGCAAATGCTCGCCGGAGTAGAAAATTCGCAACAACTGCTGTTTGTTACCTCCCAGACGACTGAGCGCTGGTGTTATCACGAATGGCACATTTTGCGCACCATCTTTGACCTCGGGTTCGATCCAGGACTGGATCATGATGTCTTGCGCGCCCTGGTTCATCACCAAGATGGAGGCTTCCTTGCTAGGCTCGGTGTACAGCACCCGCGTTCCGCCCAGCATGATTCCCGCATTGGCCAGCGAGTTGAAGCAGGTCAGCGCCCCGAGCAGTGCCACTTTTGCAAACATCATCGTTTTCATCGACAACTCTGTAGATAGCTAAGGGGTGTAACTACACCCCTTTGTTACTCGACGGGATTATTCGTAGCTCAGGGTGAACGGCAGAGTACCGGTGGCAGTACCTGGCTTGACTGTCCAGCCATTGGCCACATAGGCCGCACGCAGACTTAGTCTGGCTTTGTAGCCAGCTGTCGCATCGCCTGACAGAGCGCCTCTGATGCTTTCGTTCGACGACAGGTTCAGTAGCTTGTTGGCGGTGTTGTAGATGCCGATGCCAACACCGGCAGCGGTGCCGGCGGTTCTCAGCAAGCTAGGATTCTTGCCGTCGATGCCCGAACCACTACTTGGATCAAATTGCATGGTCACTGCGGTCAAGTCGGCAGCGGTCGTGCCACAATCGAGGTTGAGGTTGATAGCCTGGCCTGCCGTGATTCCGCCACCGGCTACCCCCTTGAGCGAATTGGAGCTGATTTTGCCGAGCTTGACGTCAATAACCTGATCTCCGGCCGCGCCACTGACGCTTGTGCCTGCACCGCCACTGATGCTGCAGGACGCCGCGACAATTTCACCGGAGAAGTTCACGGTGCCGTCGGCTGCGATGGCGTTGCTGGCAATAAAACCTGTGGCAGTGATGGCCAGGAGTGCTTTAATGGGTTTACACACAGTTTTAACTCCTTAATGCAAATTTGAAATGCTATATTCTTCAGATTAGGTTGTTTGCGAGCGCGGGCTGCTTAAGTGATGGGTGCTGAGATTGAAAGTCTTGCAGGCCATGTGGTCGGCGTTAGGGCTTTCGAAAGTACACCTGTAATTAATGCCCACAACTGCAGCGATCACGCAGCCAGGGTTGCACTATTTTCTGATCAGACGGCGTATTGGGTAGGCCGGTGAAGTTGGCACTTCTGCTGGCTGTGGAGCGCTCGGATGAACGAGGAAGTGGTTACAATTATAGAAAAATGTTCTTCATGTCATGTCCATTGCTATTGGTCGGGTAAGGGCATTTGTGGAAATGCCCGTGAACAATAACGGCTATAGCTATTTGCGGACATCAGACGATTCTTAATTCGGATGCTTTCGATAAGGCGGTACCGTGAACGTCAGCCGAAAGCATTGCACGCTAAGCAAAGAGCAAGGGATACCCACCAACTTCTGGTGCGCCAGGTTGCAGTGGATGTCGAGGTTACAGAACTTGCCCTTAACGCGTCCTTAGGCAGGCTTTCGGTGATGCCTATGTCCATGACGATCATGCGCTCGGCAATGGTGACATCATAGGACTAGGCATCGTTGTCGATGGCACCAGTCAATGCAATTTTCTAATGGGGGGTTTAGTTGAAAATGCTACGCGCCAGGCAATAGGTCAACAAATCCTGATCACTGCTGACTTCGAGTTTGCGCATGGCAGATATTTTTTGTGCGCTGATGGTCTTTGCACTTCTGCTCTGGCTGCGCGCTATATCGCTTACGCTTTTCCCGGCAACGAATAATCGCAGTATTTCAAACTCTTTCGGCGATAGGCTGGCCACACGCTCATCGATAGCGGTATTGGAATCAATTACTGAAGTTTTCGCAGGTTCCAGGCTTTGATACGTGCTTTGACGGGCGATGGCATTGAGGGCCAGTTCGATTTCCGTATGGAGTTGATTTTTCTGAATGACACCAACGACTCCCAGCTCCTGTAGGCGGGTAAGAATCAGGTGGTTGGAGATCATCGTCAATATTAGAACCTGGACGTGAGGGTAACGACGTTTCAGGTAGTCGACCAGTTTGAGCCCGTCGCCATAGGGTGAATCAGCGGGCATATTGTAGTCGCTGATAACGATGTCGACCGTTTGTTGTTCAAGCAGTTCGATCAGGCCCCTGGAGCACACGGCCTCGCCAACCACACAAAAGCGTGGGTCGCGCTCGACCAGCTCGCGAACACCGAGAAGGACGATGGGATGATCGTCAGCGATGATGACCTTGAGTTTTTCCATAAATACGGCCCGTTATACCGGTGCGAAGGGGGTCCATACGGTTGCACGTAGTGGTGTGGTGAGTTTACGCGAGGGTGTCCAGGATTGTCGCAAGACGTTCCAGTACCTGCTGTACTTTCTGCGTAATGGGGGCATCGAGCTTCGCGTTGTGCAACTGATCCTCCAGGTCGACGCACTGGCTGGCCAGGCGGCTGGCCTGGACCGCACCGAGTGCGCCGGCCATGCTATGCAGGCGCTCGGCGATGGCTCTGGCATCTTGCTGTGCGAGCGCGCTGCTGATGAGCTCGATGTCCTGTCGCATGGTATTGATAAACAGCGGCCGCATTGTCGGTGACAGTTTTACGCTATCAGTGGGCGTTGCGGTGTGCGAAGTGCTCAGGGTTTCGGCGTCGAGCCGTGAAGGAGCACTGTGCAGCATGGGTTTGCACAGTTTGATCAGCTGTGCCCGCAAGGTTTTCAGGCTCAGCGGTTTGACAAGCCAGGCGTTCATCCCCACTTCCATGCAGCGTAAGCCTTCCTCGCGCATAGCGTTGGCAGTCACGCCGATGATCGGCAAGCGGCTGTCGTGCGCGCGGAGGGCCTTGGCCAGTTCATAACCGTTCATGACCGGCATATTGACGTCGGTGAGCACCAGGTCGAAGACCTCGGGTTGCCACAGGTGCAAGGCCTGTTCGCCATTGGCTACGACAACGGCGCTGCACCCTAAGGCCTCGAGCTGCTCCTTGAGGATGGCCTGGTTGATCGGGTTGTCTTCGGCTACGAGGATATGCAACTGCAGGTTCACGCTACGTTGTTCGGGGGCTTCACCGGCTGGTCGGCAAGTCCCTTGACGGGCCAGCACGATGGCCTGAGCTACTGCTCGCAGATCATGCATGTCGACGTCCCAGTGGCCATCACTGTATTGGGCGGGGTTGCGCCCACCGCTGATACAGCAGATCCGTGGCCCGTTCCAGGGCAGTTCAGGTGTGGTTGCAAGGACTTCAACCAGCAGCGCCTGTGGGTTGTCTGGCGCTTGTGGGGGAATTGTCAGGGTCGCATCCACGCCCAGGCGCTCAAGCCAGTCGCAGTAACTTTGCCCCAGTTCCGGGAGTGGCGCGCGCACATACACAGGTGTCGGGTCGCGTTCGATGGCGGGGCAGTCGGGCAGCTCGCCAGGCAACACCGACAAATTCATTTTCAGGGAAAAGCTACTGCCCAGCCCCGGCTCACTGACCACTCTCATCTGCCCGCCCATTAACTCGCTGAGCCAGCCGCAGATTGGCAGGCCCAACCCCGCACCGCCTTCGCTGGATGCATCCTTGACCTGATAGAACAGCTCGAACAGTTTCGCCTGCTGTGGTTCGCCGATGCCGATACCGGTATCGGTGACTTGCCATTCAAGGCTGACCTTTCCCTCCGTGAGCTCCAGCACACGGGTACGTAACACCACCCGGCCGGTGTCGGTGAATTTGATGGCATTGCTCAGCAGATTGTTGAGGATCTGGCGAATCCGCATCGGATCTCCGAGCACCCTGCCAGGCAGCCGCGCGTCGGTGCAGGCGTAGAGCTGCAATCCCTTGCGCTCGGCGAAGGCGGCGTAGGTATGCAAGGTGTCTTCGAGCATGTCCAGCGGGCAGAATTCAACCGGCTCGATGGCCATCTGGCCGGATTCAATCTTGGAGACATCCAGCACATCGCTGATGAGTTGGAACAGGGTGGCCGAAGAACGCTGGATGGTATTGAGGTAAGCCAGCTGGCGTGGCTCCAACGGGGTCAGGCCAAGCAGTTCCAACGTGCCCAACACGCCGTACAGCGGTGTGCGGATTTCATGGCTCATGGTGGCCAGGAACAGGGTCTTGGCTTCGTTGGCGGCATCGGCGGCGCGCCGGGCGTGTTCCAGGGCATGGGCATCTTCGACATGCCGTGTGACGTCGTTGAAGGCATACAGCCGCACGTCCTGGCCCTGATAACGGGTAGCGACGAAGCCGACTTGCAGGTGACGGCCGTCGATTTCCAGATCGTGCTCTGCGGTATTAGCGTTGTCCTGTTGAAGATTCAGGGCTTTGACCAGTGCGGCGGTGCCTTGCCATTGCCGGGCCCGCTGGTTTTCCAGCAGTATCTGCTGGTCCGCGCAGCGCACCACGCACAGTCCGGTCGGCGCGGTGTCGATCACCACGCGGCTGAAAGCCTCGCTCTCGGCGATGCTTGCGTGGGCCTGGCGCGCTGGGAGGATAACCTGTTTCTTGTACCAGCGGCTGGCCAGCCAGCCCAGGCCGATGATGGCCAGGAGCGAGAGCAGCAAGGTGGTCAGTGACCAGAATGCGTAGCGGAAAAAACTTTTGAAGCTAATGGTGTAGATGGCCGCCCAGCCGGGACCGTCGTGGTTGACCAGCTTGAACACCAGACCTTCTGGCTTGAGGTTCACGCCCTCGTGCAGATGTGATTCCGGGCGCTGAATGCCAATCAGTACTTCACCGGCCGGAGCAATCAGGGTGAAGCGGTCATACACCATCCAGTCCATGATGCGTTCAAAGTCGTTGATCTGTGACAGGTCGAGCAGCGAGGCCACAATACGGCGGGCGTCGCTCCCCTTGACCTGCGCCTGTTCGGATTTGGACTGGAGATTGACATACGCCAACAAGCGCGCAGGTGTTGTGCGGTCGGGCACTTCGACATAGCTTCGCCAATCGATCCCGTTGTTCATCAAGTATTGGCTGTCTTGCGGTGTGCGAGCCCGGACGGTGTTGAACACATCGACGAAACTTTCGTTGATGTTCATCATCTTGCCGCGTGAACGTCCGGTCGCAGGCACGGTAATGTCGTAGCTGTCGTGTGGCCCGAACAGAAACACTTGCGGTGAAGGGAAGTGCGAAGCTGACCAGAACGTACTGTAGAGGTCTGCCAGGTTTGCCCCCAGGCCAAAGATCTTGGGGTGTTCATGAGCAACAACTTTGTCCTTGTCGAGTTTGACGCTGAAGGGTAATGAGAACGAGAACGCCTGTCCTTGGTAAATGTTTGGTCCCTCGTTCGGCAAGGGTGAAAGCAAATGCACCTGTGGGCTTTCGTCAGACAGCTGTGTCCCCTGCGCAGCCAGCGTTTTCAAAAAGGCTTCCTGCTCCTGAATGTTTTCCAGCAGGCGGGCAAAATGAAAGCGCACCGTGTCATGGTGTTCTTCGACCAGGCGCTGGATCGACCAGAAGCTGGTGCCGACCAGCAGCAACGCCAATACCAGCAGAATCATCACCCCTTTGTTCAGGCGTAATGAACTGCGGGTGAGGTTTTCCAGTGAGGCGTTGTTTTGCTTCATGAACAGTGTCCGCAGGGCCTTAAAATACCGATATCCGATGAATGTTACCTCTGAATAGTGGTCGAGGGTTGGGGGCAGATCAATAAAGAGTCGCCGCCCCATCAAGGTTCAAGAGTTGCTGAAACTGATCTGGTGACACAGCGTGGGAAATCAGAAAGCCCTGGGCCTGATGGCAGTCGATTTTGCGCAACAGGGCAAGCTCCTGGGAGGTTTCCACCCCTTCGGCCACCACGGTCAGGCCGAGCTTGCGCCCCAGGGCGACAATGCTGGCCAGGGCTGAGGCCATGTTCTCGTTTTGATGACATCCCTGGACCAGTGCGCGGTCGATCTTCAGCTCGGTGAACGGCGCCGACACCAGGCTCAGGTAGGAGCTGTAACCCTGGCCGAAATCATCCTGAGACAGGCCGAAACCTTTAATGCGCAAGCGACAGGCCCCGGCGTAGAAGTTGCTGAGGTCTTCTGGCGTAGAGCTCTCCATCAGTTCGAAGCAGAGCTTGCCGGGTATACCCTGATGATGGAGGACAAACTCCAGCAGACGGTCCGCCAGGTCGTGGCTATTGAGCAGGTGGGTGGGCAGGTTGATCGACACCGGAATGTCATAGCCCTGTTCGCGCCAGCGGGCCTGGGCATCCATGGCCTGTTTGAGCATCAGCCATAGCAAGCGCTCCTCCATGCCAAACGCTTTCAGTGCAGGCAGGAACGAGCCGGGCAATAACACCCCCTGTTCAGGATGCATCCAGCGCACCAAGGCTTCGGCAGCGACGATACGACCGCTGTGCAAAGATTTCTTGGGTTGGAACCAGGCCTGAAAAGCACGGCTGTTAAGGGCCTGGAGCAGGGTCTGGCGGTCAAACTCGGCGATCGGGGCAGCAGCGGCTTGCGCAGCGACTTGATGCTTGCGCCGCAGTTGCTCGGTCACGCTACGCAGGGCGCCAGGCGACACGGGCTTGGAGATCAGTCCGATCACATCGACGCCGAGATTTTTGGCGACCAGGCTGGCCGCCATCAGCATACGTCGAGAGGCGGCGCTCATGATTGCCAGGTCAGGTTTACAACGCAGCCCGGCCAGACGCTGGATGAACTGCACACCATCCATGCCGGGCATCAACAGGTCGGTCAGCACAAAGTCGAAGTCACGTTGTTGCAGGCGCTGCAGCGCCTCGTTGCCGTCCCGTGCGCACTCCAGATTGAATTCACCCAGTTCGCTTAACAGGTGCTGCAGGTACATACGCTGAAACGGGTGATCTTCGACAATCAGAATGTTATAGGGCTTCACGGGTGATTCCTTGATAGGGCGCCAGGCAGTTGAACAGGGCTTGCAATGCAAAAGGTTTGACCAGACAACGGTTCATGCCGGCGGCCAGACATAATTCTTCTTCGCCGCGCATTGCATTGGCCGTCGCACCGATGATCGGCGCCAGGCAGCCTTGTCGACGCAGTTCTCTGGCCAAGGCATAGCCATTCATACGGGGCATGTTCACATCACTCAGGACGACGTCGAACCGGCCAGGCCTCCAGTGCTGCAGCGCTTCATCGCCATCGCTGGCCAGCACGACGGTACATCCGAGTTCTTCGAGCTGACCCTTGAGAATCAGCTGATTGATGATGTTGTCTTCGGCGACCAGCACGCGCAGGTCAAGCTGTCGCATCTCCTGCGGCTTTGTGTGTTCATCGCCTGTGGTAGCCCTCAGTCCCTGGGCCTGGCTGACAGCCTGGTAAATAGCATTCAGGTGGTTGAGATTCACGCACCAGATACCGTCTTCATGCCGGGGTTCGCTGCAGCCATTGCTGCTGATCAGGATCCGTGGACCTGGCCAGTCCGGCTGCAGGTGTTGCTCGACGCGGCCTGGGTGCAGCTCAAGTAATACCTGAGTACGGGTTGCGCAGGTCTCGGCAGGGCAGCCGATCTGCGCTCGGGCCCCCCAGCGGCGCAGCCAGCCAGCGATAGACTCTGCCAGTTCGCGAATCGGTGAAACGATGTAGATGATTTCGGCCAACAAGCTGTGCGGCACGGTTGTGTCACTCGTGCCGAAGGCGACTTCCAGCGGTAAGGTCAAGGTGAAGCTGCTGCCCAGGCCGGGTTCACTGACCATGCGCATATGACCGTTCATCAATTGCGTCAGGCGTTGGCAGATGGGCAGTCCCAACCCGGTTCCTGCGACTACATGAGTATTGCCTTCGATCTGGTAGAAGGGCTCGAAAATGTAGGCTTGATCCTTCTCGGCAATACCTTTGCCAGTATCCGAAACTTGCCACAACAGGCCTGATCGTTCGCCTTCGCAATTCAGCAAGCGGACCCTGAGCACCACACGCCCGCAATCGGTAAACTTCACCGCGTTGCTTAGCAGGTTGTTGAGGATCTGGCGGATTCGCGAGACATCACCAATCAGTCGTTCAGGCAGGTGTGGGTCGAGACAGGCATAAAGTTGCAGGCCTTTGCTGGTTGCTGCGGCGCTATAGTTCTGGACGACTTCGTGCACCAGTTCCAGTGGTGAAAATTCGCTCACTTCCAGAATCAACTGGCCAGCCTCGATCTTCGATACGTCCAGGACGTCGCAGATCAGTTGCAAGAGTGTTGCCGAAGAGCCTTCGATGGCATGCAGGTAGTCTTTCTGCTGGCCGTCGAGACGGGTGCGGGACAGAAGCTCGAGGGTGCCCAGGACGCCGTACAGGGGCGTGCGGATTTCGTGGCTCATGGTGGCCAGGAACAGGGTCTTGGCTTCGTTGGCCGCGTCGGCCGATTGCCGCGCTTCCTCCAGCGCAGCTTCCACCTGCTTGCGTGTGCTGATGTCGCTGAAGGCGCAGAACAACACGTCTTCGCCCTTGTAGCGGGTGGGCGCACTGCTTAGGTGCAAGTGGCGGCCATCGGCCGTTTCAAAGTAATCGCTGCAGTTGGCATCGACCGAGTCGAAGGCGTCGCGGATCCAGCCGGCACACAGCACATCACGCTCAAGGCCTTCACCTAACCATTGTTGGGCCAGATGATTTTCCAGCACCACCTTGCCGTCACTGCGACGCAGAACGCACAACGCGACCGGGGCGGTCTCGATGACGTCACGGCTGAACGCTTCGCTTTCTATCAAGGCTTCAATGCGATGGACTGCCGGGGCGATCAAGCGCTGTTCGAAACGGCGCATCAACAGCACGATCAGGGTGATGCTGAACAGGCAGAACAGCAGTGATCCGAGCAATTGTTTCCACAAGCCCCCCAGCACTGCCAGCAGGTCGATCGAGTAGACTAGTTGCCAGTCCGAAGACTTCAGGTGTTTGCGGATCACCAGGTGATCGGGCATCAGGCCGTTGCCGATAAAGCCAAAGAAGTTTTCGCCTTGGGGGCTGAGCAGTCTCTGGTTCAGGCTCTCCTGCGGATTGTTGCTGAACACGTGCATGCCATCGGCATTGAGCATCATGAACGCACCGGCGCTATGATCACTCAAGGCTCTGGATACCTCACGCGTATCCATTTCCAGGCCCAGCCAGCCGGACTCGGGGGCGCGTTCGTCCAGGCGAATGAAGATGTACAGGTGCGAGCGTTGCTCATTGTGGTCAGTCAACCACAACTCGCTCAGTGGCGCGGCTGCACGATTCTTGAGTACATGCAGTTGTTCAAGCATGGCGGCAGAGAGTTCGGGCACCTCAGCTGTTGCATTAAAGAGCCGCCTGACCTGGGCTTGTGCACCGGTGCCTACGTATAGCAGGCTGACTTGCTTGTCTTGCATATAGCTGCGCATGCGTTTGGTCAGCCAGATACTCCACAGGTTGTTGGGGCTGCTACCCAGCTGCAGGTGGATTTCTTCGCTCGAAGGCAGGTAGACCAATGGCTTGGCTTGTTGCTCCTTGCGTACAGCCGACAGGCTCAGGCTTTCCAGCAAGGCTTCGCGGTTGGTGAAGAATGCATGGGCTTCGGCAATCGCGCTGCTCATGTAGCCACGACGTTGGGAGATGTCGTTGTTAAAGGTGAACAGCAAAAAGTTGTAGACACCACTCAAGATACCGATCGATAAAACGATGGCGAACAATCGCAGCAACCGCCGGGCCGCTTCGGGGTTGGACAGTAAGGGATTGATGTGCAGAAGGTAACGTTTTAATCGCATTAGCCAACTTTGTGCGGATAGCCGGCAATCGGACATCAGACAATTCTTAATCGTTGAATGGCCCCAGTGAACGTGTTCCAACCGACCCAAAAACTCTTGCTAGCAGATCTACCGCGCTAGGCGCGTAAATGGCTACCCGGTGCGGCGCCTTTGCCAAACCCTCAAGGTGAACCCCAGCGGCTACTACGCCTGGCTGACCGAGCCTCAATCTGCCCGAGCAAAAGAAGATCAACGTCTACTTGGCTTGATCAAACATGCTTGGCTGGAAAGCGGAGGTGTGTACGGCTACCGCCTCGCGCGGCAGTTCAAGGTCAGTGAGCCGAACACGGTCTGGGTGACAGAAATCACTTACATCCGCACCTATGAAGGGTGGCTCTACCTAGCGGTAGTGCTGGATCTGTTCTCACACCAAGTAATTGGTTGGTCAATGAAGCCAAGGGTGTGCAGCGACTTGGCTATCGACGCGATGTTGATGGCCGTTTGGCGACGCAAGCCACAGCAGCAAGTGATGATTTATTCAGACAGTAAGAATGTACTGGCCAGTGTTTCCATAGGGTCTGACTCACACAGCGATAGACCGATGATGGATGATCTGGTCGTGGAGTGTCCCGGGTGGCCTGACCCACACTTCGATCGACCCTTGTGTCTTTCCCTGGGCCTGTCGACCATCCGGGAACACTGCACGTCAAGGTGACCGCCTTGCCGATACGTGTGACCCAAGAAGGGCCTGACGCCACGTCACTTTACTGTCTTGTCCAGGTGTCCGGTTGGAGCGGTTCAGACGGCATGGTCGAGGTCGTAATCAGGGCCCGGTACTGATCTTGCCATGGCCGGGCCAGCTTTGCTGCTCAATCGCCTGCACAGGATTGCGGTGGCCTGAATTACTTTGCGGCGCTGGCCAATACCCGTTGCCAGTCCGGTTCGTTCAAGCGCCCCAGGATGCGTGCCTTGCCATTGCCATCCACCGATACGAACAGGGCGCTGGCATAGTTGCTTTGACGTTCGCCGCCAGCAACGTGCTGCTGGCGGGCAAAGTGGTCGATGCAGCCGTTGTGAGTCACCAGCACCAGGTTGTGGCCCGCGCGTTTGTGTGCAAGCGCTTCGTTGGCGAACTGGCTGTCGCAGCTTTCGAGCCAGTCCTCGCTGGCCACCGCCTGACCCAGTATGAAGTGTGCGGTTTGCCGGGTGCGCAGTTTCGGGCTGCTGAGCAGGTCGGCTTTGTTCAGGCCCAGCTGGTGCAGCCCTTGGCCCACGCGGGCAGCGGCCTGGCTGCCGCTCAGGGTGATCCCCGTGGGGTCGTCCAGGCAGGGGCCGGGGGCGCTGTCGCAGCGTTCGGCGTGGCGGATCATCACGATCACCGCACCGTCGGCCCAGTCCTGCAGCAGGCCGCTGTCACTCAGTTGTTGCTCGTTACCAAGGTCCACGATATGCGTCCTCGTCGCCAGCCAGGTGGTCAACGCCGCCACGACCATGCACAGGCCCAGGGCGGCTCCGACGGCGTTGCGAGTCAGGCGTCGCTTGCGCCGGGCATGAATGGCGGGGTGCCCCAGGGTGTTGCTCGATAGCATGCGTTGCTCCGTTGGCAGTGCCGCGGCTGGCGCGGTGGTGGGTGGCGCCATCCTGCCAAGCGGCCTGTCGGGGGCCGGTGAAGGGCGTGTGAAAATTGCATTTGGCGGCTGCCGGCTGGGTGAAACCCGCGCCCGCGCCTACGCTGTAAACTGCAAGGCGGTAAACCGGAGCAGGCCCGATGACCCCCATCCTCGAACTGGAAAGCGCACGGCTGGTGCTGCGCCAATGGCATGACGATGACTTGCGCGAGTTCGCCGCACTGTGCGCCGACCCACAGGTGATGCGCTACTTTCCGGCGCCGCTGACGCGCGTTGAGGCGGCTGCGTTGATCGGCCGCGTGCGTGGGCATTTCAATGAATACGGTTTTGGTTTGTGGGCCCTGGAGCGCAAGGACAGTGGCGCGTTCATCGGCATGACCGGGTTGCTCAATGTCAACTTCGACGCGCCTTTTGCCCCGGCGGTGGAGATCGGCTGGCGCCTGGCACGTCGCCACTGGGGCCTGGGCTTTGCCAGCGAAGCGGCGTGGACCTGCCTACGTTGTGCTTTTGCCCAGTTGCGCCTGGAGGAGGTCGTGTCGTTCACCAGCGAATGCAACCTGCCGTCGCAAAAGGTGATGCAAGCCATCGGCATGCAGCAGGACCTGCACGGCAGCTTCGAGCACCCCCGCCTGCCCATCGGCCACCCGCTGCGCCCGCATGTGCTGTACCGGATCGATCGCGCGCATTGGGAGCGCACCCTGCGCGCCTGAATGCACTGCCATGCCCGGCGCGAATGACAAACGCTGTATCATTTGCCTACTTGGAAGGCGCTTGCCCGTAACACGTTCAGCGCCTGTGAAATCGAGCGCCGCTCGGGCGGCGCATCGCGAGCTAGGCTCGCTCCTACGGAGAACCGCCGATGAGTCATGTGTTGGACGACCTGGTCGACCTGTTGAGCCTCGAATCCATCGAGGAGAACCTGTTCCGTGGACGTAGCCAGGACCTGGGCTTCCGCCAGCTTTACGGTGGCCAAGTGCTGGGCCAGTCGTTGTCGGCTGCCAGCCAGACAGTCGAGGACGCGCGCCATGTGCATTCGTTGCACGGCTACTTCCTGCGCCCGGGCGATGCCAGCCTTCCAGTGGTGTACTCGGTAGACCGCGTGCGCGATGGCGGCAGCTTCAGTACACGGCGGGTGACGGCGATCCAGAAAGGCCAGACCATCTTCACCTGCAGCGCGTCGTTCCAGTACGACGAGGAAGGCTTCGAGCACCAGGCGCAGATGCCTGACGTGGTCGGCCCGGAAAACCTGCCTACCGAAGTCGAACTGGCCCGTGCCATGGCCGACCAGTTGCCCGAGCGCATTCGCGACAAGGTGCTGTGTGCCAAGCCGATCGAGATCCGCCCGGTCACCGAGCGCGACCCGTTCAACCCCAAGCCGGGCGACCCGGTGAAATACGCCTGGTTCCGCGCCGACGGCAACCTGCCGGACGTGCCTGCCTTGCACAAGTACATGCTGGCGTACGCCTCGGACTTCGGCCTGCTGACCACGGCGTTGCTGCCCCATGGCAAATCGGTGTGGCAGCGCGACATGCAGATCGCCAGCCTCGACCATTCGCTGTGGTTTCACGGCAACCTGCGCGCCGACGAGTGGCTCCTGTACGCCACCGATAGCCCCTGGGCCGGCAATTCCCGTGGCTTCTGCCGCGGCAGCATTTTCAACCAGGCCGGGCAACTGGTGGCATCGTCGAGCCAGGAAGGCCTGATTCGCCATCGCAAGGACTGGGCATGAGCCTGGGCGAGGTGCGCAACTGGGTGTTCGACATGGACGGCACCCTGACCGTGGCCGTGCACGACTTCGCCGCCATTCGGGTGGCGCTGGACATCCCGGCCGAACACGACATCCTCACCCACCTGGCGGCCTTGCCGGCAGAGGAAGCGGCGGCCAAGCATGCCTGGTTGCTGGAGCACGAAAGGGACCTGGCAACGGCCTCCACGGCGGCCACCGGGGCGGTGGAGCTGGTGCGCGAGTTGGCCGGGCGCGGGTGCCGGCTGGGTATTCTGACCCGCAATGCGCGTGAGCTGGCGCATGTAACGCTGGAGGCCATCGGCCTGGCGGACTGCTTCCCGGTGGAACACATTCTCGGGCGTGACGAGGCTGCGCCCAAGCCGAGCCCGGATGGGCTGCTGAAGATTGCCAGCGCCTGGGGCGTGACGCCGAGCGAACTGGTGATGGTGGGGGATTACCGCTTTGACCTGGACTGTGGGCGGGCGGCGGGGGCGCGCACGGTGCTGGTGAACCTGCCGGACAATCCCTGGCCGGAACTGGTGGATTGGCATGCGGCGGATTGCCGGGCGCTGAAGGTGATGCTGGGCTGATGCGTGTGTTGGCCATGCGGGCCTCTTCACGGGCATGCCCGCTCCCACAGGTATTGCGCACGTCTCGGGGCCTTTGGTGCCCCTGTGGGGGCGGGCGTGCCCGCGAAAGGGCCGGATCTGTCTATGCTGAACCCCATTCTTTGCTCTGATACGGAGACCCACCCATGAGCAGCAAGGCCATCTACGTACAACCCGGCGGCGGCTACGACAAGGTCCAGGTCGGCACCTGCGAGGCCCAGGCCCCCAAGGCCGGCGAGATTACCGTGCGCCTGCACGCCAGTTCCCTCAACTACCACGATTTCGCCGTGGTCAGCGGCATGTGGGGCCCAAGCGAGCGACGCATCCCCATGGCCGATGGCGCCGGCGAGGTGGTTGCGGTGGGGGCTGGCGTCTCTGAGTTCCAGGTCGGCGACAATGTGGTCAGCACCTTCTTCCCCGACTGGCTCGATGGCCAGGCCAATGTCGAGGGCTTTGCCCGGGTGCCCGGCGACGGCATCGATGGCTACGCCCGTGAACAGGTGACTGCCCGCGCCACCGCCTTCACCCTGGCACCCCAGGGTTTCAGCCATGCCGAGGCTGCCACCCTGACCACCGCCGGCCTTACCGCCTGGCGCGCGCTGATGAGCGACGATCACCTCAAGCCCGGCGACACGGTGCTGGTGCAGGGTACCGGCGGTGTGTCGATTTTCGCCCTGCAGTTCGCCAAGCTGGCGGGCGCGACCGTGATCGCCACCTCGTCCAGCGATGCCAAGCTGGAGCGCCTGAAGGCCCTGGGTGCCGACCACCTGATCAACTACAAGAGCACCCCGGCCTGGGGTGAGAAGGTGCGCGAGCTGACTGGCAACCGCGGTGTCGATCATGTGATTGAAGTGGGCGGCCCGGCGACGCTGGAGCAGTCGATGATTGCTGCGCGCATTGGCGGGCATGTTTCGCTGATCGGCATCCTTACCGGGGTGGCCGGGCAGTTGCCGTTGGTGCAGGCGCTGGTGCGGCAGATTCGGCTGCAAGGGGTGCTGGTTGGCAGCCGAGCGCAGCAGCAGGCGATGGTGCGGGCGATCGACGCCAACGGCCTGCGGCCGGTGGTGGACAAGCATTTCGAGCTGGAACAGATCGTCGAGGCGTTCCGGTACCAGGAGAGCAACCGGCATTTCGGCAAGATCTGCCTGACCTGGTGAAGTGAGGGCAGGGTAGCTGGCTGTAACGGCCACCCTGCATGTCACTCTGTTCGTAGCATCAAGCCCGAGGCCATGCACTGCCTCACAGTCAGTCCGGCAGTAGCCGGTCGCGGCTGTTGGACAGGTGCAGGCACACTGCCGCCCGCGCGGCATCCGGGTCTTGTCGGCGGATGGCATTGAGGATCGCCTCATGCTCCAGGTTGGCCAGGTACGCTTGCCGCGCCAGCTTGGCCCCCGCGCGCTCGGCCAGGGCCATGCGGTTGCGCGGTATCAGGCCGTTACCCAGTTGCAGCAGCATCTCGGTGAAATACAGATTGCCGGTGGCCTCGGCAATCAGCAGGTGAAAGCGCCGGTCGGCTTCGATGCAGCTGTCGCCGGCAGCGGCCAGGTCCTGATAGTCATCCAGCGCTTGGCGCATGCGCGCCAGTTGCCCCTCATCACGACGCAGTGCGGCCAGCGCGGCAGCCTGGCCCTCAAGGCCAATACGTAGCTCCAGCAGGTTGCGCACATTCGCCGCGCTCTCCGCCGCAACGCGCAGCCCGGCCTGGGCCTGGCGCTCCATTACGAACGTACCGATCCCGTGGCGCGGCTCCACCAGCCCAGAGGCCTGCAGCTTCGACAAGGCTTCGCGAACCACCGTGCGGCTGACCCCGTGCTCGCGCACCAAGGTGTTTTCCGAAGGCAGTTTGTCGCCTGGTTTGAAGGTGCCCAGCAGAATCTGCTGGGTCAGGCTGGAAACCAGGTCGTGGGCACGGCTGTGGCCGCGTTTGCGCGCGTGTTCGGGTTCCATGTGTGATCCGGTTCTTGATTGGCTTGTACGACAAGTTAATCGATAGAAATATTTTTTGCCGATTTTTCGCGCATCCAATTCAGCATGTAGTTGAGCTGTTTTTGCACGTTAGGATCAAATTGGCATTATGACAGCTTGTATTTTGCTATTTTGCCGACGTTAATGATCTTGTCGTACAACCTCGCTGCGAATAAGCTCCTCCCCACTGCCATGTCAGACAACCCGACCCGCACAAAAACAATTAGTGGGAGATCCGCAAGTGAACGACACCCTCGCTCCGTCTGCCCGGCATGAAGGCGACGCGTTGGCCAGTGCCGTGGCCAAGGTCAAGCGCCACGTCCTGCCGCTGTTCGTCATCATGTTCATCGTCAACTACCTCGACCGCGTCAACATTGGCTTCGTCCGCCCGCACCTGGAAAGCGACCTGGGCATCAGCGCTGCGGCCTTTGGCTTTGGTGCCGGGCTGTTCTTCATCGGTTACGCGCTGTTCGAAGTCCCTTCGAACATGCTGCTGCAAAAGGTCGGTGCCCGGCTGTGGCTGACCCGTATCATGTTCACCTGGGGGCTGGTGGCCACGGCCATGGCCTTCGTGCAGAACGAAACCCAGTTCTACGTGTTGCGTTTTCTGCTCGGGGTGGCCGAAGCAGGCTTCTTTCCTGGCGTGATCTACTACTTCACCCGTTGGCTACCGGCGGCAGAGCGCGGCAAGGCCATTGCCATCTTCCTCAGTGGCTCGGCGCTGGCTTCGTTGATTTCCGGGCCGCTGGCCGGGGCGTTGATGCAGATCCAGGGCCTGGGCCTGCATGGTTGGCAGTGGATGCTGTTCATTGAAGGCATGGCCTCGGTGGTGCTGTGCTTCTTTGTGTTCTTCTGGCTCGACTCCAAGCCGCAGGACGCCAAGTGGCTGAGCAAGGCCGAGCAGGACGCGCTGGTCGCCACCATCGACCGCGAGCAGCAAGCGCGTGAGGCCATCGGCGCGGTCAGGCCGTCGGCCTGGAGCCTGCTCAAGGACCGCCAGATCGTGCTGTTCTGCCTGATCTACTTCTGCATCCAGCTGACCATCTATGCCGCCACCTTCTGGCTGCCCAGCATCATCAAGCGCATGGGCGACCTCAGTGACATGCAGGTCGGTTTCTTCAACTCGATCCCTTGGCTGATCTCGATCCTGGCCATGTACGCCTTCGCCGCCGGTTCCGCTCGCTGGAAGTTCCAGCAGGCCTGGGTGGCCGGCGCCCTGCTGGTCGCTGCCACGGGCATGTTCATGTCCACCACGGGTGGGCCGGTGTTTGCCTTCGTCGCCGTGTGCTTCGCCGCGATCGGCTTCAAGTCAGCGTCGTCACTGTTCTGGCCAATCCCCCAGGGCTATCTGGACGCCCGCATCGCTGCGGCGGTGATTGCCCTGATCAACTCGGTCGGCAACCTCGGCGGCTTCGTTGCCCCCACCACCTTCGGCTTGCTGGAGCAGCAGACTGGCTCGATCCAGGGCGGCCTGTACGGCCTGGCGGTGACCTCGGTGCTGGCGGCGATTGCCATCTTCTTCGTACGCATTCGCCCCAAGGGCGTCCCTTCCGATGACCTCAAGGCCCCTTCGGCCCTGGGCCAGACCCACTGATGACTGCGAGACAACAACCATGAATATGCAGACCCTTCACACCAGTACCCCGGTGGTCACCGACCTGCGCGTGGTCCCCGTGGCCGGCCATGACAGCATGCTGCTCAACCTCAGTGGCGCCCATGGCCCGTACTTCACCCGCAACGTGGTGGTGCTGCGCGACAGCGCCGGCAATACCGGCCTGGGCGAAGTGCCCGGCGGCGAGAAGATTCGCCAGACCCTGGAGGACGCCCGCAGCCTGGTGGTCGGCCAGCCGATCGGCCATTATCAGCGTGTGCTCAATGCCATGCGCCATACCTTCGCCAACCGCGATTCGGCGGGCCGCGGCCTGCAGACCTTCGACCTGCGCATCACCGTGCATGCGGTGACGGCCATCGAGTCGGCATTGCTCGACCTGCTCGGCCAGCACCTGAATGTGCCGATGGCAGCATTGCTGGGCGAGGGCCAGCAACGCGATGCGGTGAAGATGCTCGGCTATCTGTTCTACATCGGCGACCGTCAGCAGACCGACCTGGCCTACCGCAACGAAGCCGACAGCGATGACGACTGGTTCCGCCTGCGCCACGAAAAGGCCCTGACCCCGGAAGCAGTGGTGCGGCTGGCCGAGGCCGCCAAGGCGCGCTATGGCTTCAGCGACTTCAAGCTCAAGGGCGGCGTGCTGCGTGGTGAAGAAGAGATGGAGGCCGTGACAGCGCTGGCCGAACGCTTCCCCGAAGCGCGCATCACGCTCGACCCCAATGGCGCGTGGTCGCTGAAGGAGGCCATCGCCCTGTGCCGCGACAAGCACGATGTGCTGGCCTACGCCGAAGACCCGTGCGGCGCCGAGAACGGTTACTCGGGCCGCGAGGTGATGGCCGAGTTCCGCCGCGCCACCGGCCTGCCCACCGCGACCAACATGATCGCTACTGACTGGCGACAGATGGGCCATGCCATTCAGTTACAGTCGGTGGACATTCCGCTGGCCGACCCGCACTTCTGGACCTTGCAGGGTTCGGTACGGGTGGCGCAGATGTGTAACGACTGGGGGCTGACCTGGGGTTCTCATTCCAATAACCACTTCGACATTTCGCTGGCGATGTTCACCCAGGTGGCGGCTGCGGCGCCGGGTGAAATCACGGCGATCGACACCCACTGGATCTGGCAGGATGGCCAGCGCCTGACCCGTGAGCCGCTGCGCATTGTCGACGGGCATGTGCGAGTGCCGGCACGACCGGGTTTGGGCGTGGAACTGGATGAAGACCAGCTGGCCAAGGCCCATGAGTGCTACCGCAACATGGGGCTGGGTGCGCGGGATGACAGCGTGGCGATGCAGTTCCTGATTCCGGGTTGGAGCTTCGATAACAAACGGCCTTGCCTGGTGCGTTGAGGCTGCGGGCCTCTTCGCGGGCAAGCCCGCTCCTACATCAACCGGTGGTGTCGCCCCGCACCGTCGTAGGAGCGGGTTCACCCGCGAATAGGCCGACCCTGCCGCCCAATACCCCCAGTCATTCACCGCCGCACCCGCCACCGCATCCACCAATCGGCACCGTCGCAGCCGCCACCGCATCCACCAATCGGTACCGTCGCCCCGCACCCTTGTAGGAGCGGGTTCACCCGCGAAAGGGCCGGCACAGGCAACACACATTCAAATGAAAAACAAAAGCTCCATTTGGGCCTGTGGCGCGAACTGATATGCCATTCGCGACATCTGGCGTTGATGGAAATGCCCTGTCGTGATCGAACAGTTCCGTGGCGTTCTCGTGTAATTCCCCACAGCCATGCGGGGATTAAATGAACCCCGAACCGCACTGACACCTTGCTCTGTGACGCGTGCCAAATATCAACAACAGCGCGCGAACAACGTGTCGACTTATTGATTTCAAAGGAGATATTTTTCGCCTACGCCTGCCCGTCCTTCCTTGTGTCAGCAAAAAGAGAACAACATCAATGAACACCGTGGGATCTGATGGCAACCTTGCACAAGGTTTCAAGCCACGTCACGTAACGATGCTGTCCATCGCCGGCATCATCGGCGCCGGACTTTTCGTCGGCTTTGGCCATGCCATCGCGGCAGCTGGCCCAGCAACCATAATTTCCTATTTCGTGGCCGGGACCTTGGTGGTACTGGTCATGCGCATGCTCGGCGAAATGGCCGTGGCACACCCCGACACCGGATCGTTTTCCACCTATGCCGACCAGGCCATTGGCCGCTGGGCCGGCTATACCATCGGCTGGTTGTACTGGTGGTTCTGGGTGCTGGTGATTCCTATCGAAGCATTGGCCGCCGGGCATGTGCTGAACGCCTGGTTCCCGCAGGTGGACAGCTGGATCTTCGCCCTGGCTTCGGTGTTGCTGCTGGCCGGTACCAACCTGTTCAGCGTGGCCAAGTACGGCGAGTTCGAGTTCTGGTTTGCCATCCTCAAGGTCACCGCCATCCTGGGCTTCATCGGCCTGGGCTTCGCCGCGCTGATGGGCTGGCTGCCCAACCGTGAGGTCAGTGGGCTGAGCGGGCTGATGGCCGAATACGGCGGCTTTGCACCGAAGGGCTGGTCGGCGGTGGTCGGCGCGTTCATCACTGTGATGTTCAGCTTCATCGGTACAGAGGCAGTGACCATTGCCGCGTCCGAGTCCAGCGACCCGTCGCGCAACATCGCCAAGGCCACCCGCTCGGTGATCTGGCGTATCAGCACCTTCTACATCCTGTCGATCTTCGTGATCATTTCGGTGGTGCCGTGGAACGACCCGCAGCTGGCGGTGGTGGGTTCGTACCAGCGTGCGCTGGAAATCATGAACATCCCCAACGCCGCGTTCATGGTCGACCTGGTGGTGCTGGTAGCCGTTACCAGCTGCATGAACTCGTCCATCTACATCGCTTCGCGGATGATGTTTTCGCTGGCCAAGCGCGGTGACGCCCCGGCCTTCCTCAACAAGACCTCCAAGGTCGGTGTACCGCGTGCTGCGGTGTTCGGCAGCACCCTGATCGGTGCGGCCATCGCAGTCCTCAACTACTTCGCGCCGAAGGGCGTGTTCGAGTTCCTGCTGGCCAGCTCCGGCGCCATCGCCCTGTTGGTGTACATGGTGATCGCCATCTCCCAGCTGCGCATGCGCCGCCGTCTGGAGCGCGAGAACACCGAACTGAAGTTCCGCATGTGGCTGTTCCCGTACCTGACCTGGGCGGTGATCATTTTCATTGCCGGGGCGCTGGCGGTGATGATGTACACGCCTGAGCATCGGGCGGAAGTGAGCTCGACATTGGGCCTGGCGATCGTGATTTCCTTCCTGGGGATCGTGACGTCGAGGGGCCATGCGCAACCGGTGGCAGCGCGATCGATGGGGTGATTCAGTTCACCTGGCTGTAAGGCAAAGGGCACCCGAGGATGGGTGCCCTTTGTTTTTTTGGCCAGACGAAGGTTCAGCAGCAAGACATGGGGCGGTTCTTCTGGTGTGCTCCAGCAGACTTTTCAAGTAAGGAAACTGGCATGACCATGTGTAAACTCATCCTGCCCGTGCTGGCCGCTGTGGAGAGTTGTGATGCCGTACTTACCCACCGTTCGGCTGTCGACAGAGGCGCGTACCCGGCCAATATTGCGCCTGGTGACTTTATGCAGTATGTGGTGAGCTTCACCGTTTCGTCACTCTCGTGCAGGGATGCTTTGCACGGATACAAGAGCGCTTCGCGCTAAGAGAAAGGAGCTTTTTATGCACGACGAAGGCAGTTCAACTTTAGCGAATGGCGCAGCCGTCGAGTTGCCGCCTGGTGTGTTTCCACCGATGGCGGGCTACACCATCGGAGATCTTCTGGCGGTAGCCAATGCCCCTTTCGAGGCATTGCTGAATAATCACGATACCGACCCTGGGCTGATTCGTGAAACGGTTACTGCGCTGGCCCAGCACTTGTACGCGGCATTCGAAAGAGAGGACGCCCAGTACCAGATTGCCACGTGGTATCAAAAGCCGTACGACCAGCCTGGGAAGCGCCAGCGCAGTATTGAGACCATCGCAGAGCAATTCGGCGTCATCACGCTGAAGGCAACGGCTGAATCATTGAAGGGATCACCGTTGCTCGGCCTGGGCAAGGCGTTCTATATGAGCCTTGTCGATGCCGCCGGGCAGGCCATAAAGATGCATATTCTGAAGTTGAATCAGGGCTGATGATCTGCCGATGTTCACCCTCGTAGTGGCCGTCACTACCACGCCCGCCCCTGACCTCACCGTTGCGCTCGCTGCCCTGGTCGAAACCGATACGCTGCGACCACACCTGCCAGCGCACCATGCGTGATGAGGCGATGACGGGCGGTGTTATGCACCTGCATGCGTAGCTTGGGGGCGGCGGCGATGACCTGGCGTAAACGGGCAGGGATACCCAGGGCGTCCTTGACCGTTTTCAGAAACTTGCAGCCAGTGTCCTGAAGCTCATGGCGTGACGCCTTTCAGCGCATACAGGTTTGCGTGGCGTTACTGCGTGGCACTCGGCTGGGCAATTTTGCCTTGCCTCAGGCCGAGGCCCAGCAAGCAGCTGGGAGCGAGGTAAAGATCATGCGTTGAACCCGGTCGACAGTATCGGGTTTGGCATTGACCAGAATCTAGCGTCGCATTTTTTAGGGACGCGTCGAACCAGGGAGATGGCGAAATGGACAATAACTGGGGTACGGGTAGAGCGGGCGGCGGCCTGGATGGTGGATATACCGGGTCGCTCGATCATGCAATCTCCAACCTGCATGTCGGGCGTAGTCAGGGGCGCCAGCAAGGTCGTAAAGAGGGCTTCGACGAGGGGCGCTCTCAAGGCTATGCGCAAGGCTGGGACGCAGGGGTGGCATGTGCTAACCAGAAACTGGAGCCGCTCAGGGGGTACGTGAGGCAGTACTTCGAGGAGGCGGTGCAGCTTCGGGCTGTTGTGCAGCGCCAGAAAACCATCATCGACCTGATGTACCAGCAATTGTCCCAGGTCGCCGGCGCGGCCAAGCGCGCTGAGGCTAAACCGACGGCTTGCGAGTCCGAAGCATTTGCAGCCCTGCAGAGCAGTAATGAGTTGCTCAAGGCAAGGCTCGAGGTGATGGACATGCATTATGCAGCTGCGCTCGAGCAGTCCAGGCTGAGGCAGCTGCAATACAAGCGCAGCCTGGTGTTCATGCGGGCGGTGCAAGGGCTACTGGAAGAACTGGTTCACGGCGATAACCCCGAAGCGCGGGACATCCGGCAACGCTTTGTGAAGCGTTACCAGGACCAGGTTGCAAGGGATTTGCGTGCAGGCGAAATCCAGGTCGCCCCTGAACTGGATGAGGTGTTCGGCAAGCAGCTGCCGGAAACGCAGCGGTTCATCATGGACATGCTGCAGTCGGCTGCTCCCGAACAGGATGGTGACGAATCTGCCCCGGCGCCATGAATGACATGCGCGACACAAGGCCGCTACAGGGATTGCGCCAGATGTAATTGATCAGCCCTCAGGGGCCAGGGTGCTGGCTGTTTCGCTGGCGGGGCTGTCGGAGGCAGTTGGGGGACTCGTGGCGCCAGCAGCCAGGGCCTCGACAGGCATACAGACCCAGGCCGCGCACACCTGGGCGGGGTATTGCTGCCTCTCGTAGCGCTGGGCGTTGCGGGACGACTTGGCGAAATGGCCAAGAACGCCATGCGCCCTGAGGTCAAGCGGGTCGATCGGGGTAAGCTCGCTTCGCAGCCCGTGTGCCGTCCATTCCCTGCAACGATTGTGTCAACGCAAGGCCATTCACCACGCAGTTTCGTATCGGGGTAGGCGGGTGGTTCGCGCAAGATGCCCAGTGTAAAAATAAATGAGGTGTTTTCTCATTCTCGTTCGGCATGTAGAGAAGGCCGGATTACAGGCCAGCCCGCCGACCCCCGACACGGAGCGAGAGAATGAGTTTTACCCCGGTTCCACAGCGCCACCCCTTGAGTCGTGCCCTGCATGCTGCACTGTTGGGCCTGGCAGTCAGCACCTACGCACTGCCGTCGCTTGCACAGCCTTTGAGCGCTGGTCACAACAGCCCACTCAAGCAATGGAGCATTCCCGCGGGCCCGCTGGCGCCGGCACTGGACCGCTTTGCGCGCGAGGCGGGCATCAGCCTTTCGTTCGATGCGCAGAACGTGGCCAACCGCAATACCAACGGGGTGCAGGGCGCGCTGGATACACGGTCGGCACTGTCGTCGCTGCTGCGCGGAACCGAGTTGCAGATTGAGCCGCAGGGCCCCAATGCGTACCTGGTAATACCGCAACCAAAGCCTGCCGGCCCGCTGGAACTGGGCGCGACCGAGGACTACCGCCTGGCACCTGTCATCATCAATGCCAAGTTCAAGGCCAGCGCCGACGATGACGCCAACTCGGTGGTTGCCAAGGAGCTGTGGGTAGGGGGCAAGGTGGCGACCAGCATCCTCAACACGCCCGCGTCCGTGTCGGTGGTGACCAACAAGGAAATGCAGCAGCGCAGTGTCAGCACCACCGAAGAGGCGCTGCAGTACACCCCCGGCGTGGTCAGCGACTACTACGGTTCGGACGACCGCAACGACTACTTCCTGATCCGCGGCTTCCAGGCCACCACCTACCGAGACGGCCTGACCCTCAGCTCGATGCGCGGTGTGCGCGAAGACCCTTACGCCTACGAGCGTATCGAAATTCTGCGGGGTGCCAACTCCACCCTGTTCGGCCCGGCAGACCCGGGTGGCTCGGTCAACTTCGTGACCAAGCAACCGCGCTTCGAGAAGTTTGGCCAAGGCTACGTGACCTACGGCTCCTATGACCATGCCGAAACCGGGATCGATGTAGGCGATGCACTGAACGACGAACAAACCCTGGCCGGCCGCTTCACGGCCAAGATGCAGAACAGCGACCGCGAGTACGACCATTCGCAGGACGACAACCGCTTCGTCATGGGCGGCCTGACCTGGGCGCCGACCGACTTCACCTCGGCCACGGTGGTGCTGGATTACCTGAAGACCAACAGCTCGCCGAACAGCGGTGGCTACCCGCTGGACAAGGAATACGACCGCAGCGACTTCTACGGCGAGCCCGGCTACAACTTCCACGATGTCGAGCGCACCAGCCTGAGCGGCAACATTACCCACGACTTCGACAACGGCTTCACCCTGCGCAGCAACCTGCGCTACAGCGAGCTGACCGATGACTTCGGCTATGTCTACCTGAGCGACAACGCCTCGCGTGTTGGCACCACCATTCCACGCTACGTCTTCGGCACCGACAGCGATGCCGACCAGCTCAATGGCAACTTGATGCTGCAGTACGATGCCCAGTTCGAGCACATCGACAGCAGCACGCTGGTGGGCGTCGAGTACCTCGACTCGACGACCAAACAGAGCTCGGTCTACGGCCTGGCGCCCTCCATCGACATCGCCAACCCGGTATTTACCGGCGTGCCTGGCGGCATCACGCCCTATACCCGCAAAAAGAATGACGCCACCACCAAGGCGGTTTTCCTGCAGCAGAACCTGTCGTTCTTTGACCGCGTCATCGCGACCGCAGGCGTGCGTAACGACTCGATGGACCTGTCGAGCAAGGAGTACATCGGTGGCGAGCAGACGGAAAAGGACAACTTCTCCGAAACCTCCTACCGCGCGGCACTGACCTATATCGTCAACGATGAAGTGTCGACCTACGTGAGCATGGTGGAGTCCGTCTCGCCCCCGCAAGTGGGCGTTACCCCGCAGACCGGCAAGCAATACGAAGTGGGCATCAAGTATTCGCCCATGGGCATGGACGCACTCTTCTCCGCCGCTGTTTATGACCTGACCCAAGAGAACGTCACCATTGCCGTGGTGTTGCCAAGCGGCATCATCGAGCAGCAGACGGTGGGCGAGTCACGCGTGCGTGGCCTTGACCTGGAAGCCAAGGCACAAGTCACGCAAGACATCAGCGTGATTGGTGCTTACTCCTACATGGAGTCCGAGGTGCTGCGCGGGTCGCTGTATGACGGCTCTTCCTTGAAGGGCAATGAGTTCACCACGGCGCCCAAACACACCGCATCGCTGTGGAGCTACTACGACATACCTGGCACTGACGTGAGCGTCGGCCTGGGCGCGCGGTATGTGGGGGCGTACTACATGGACGCTGCCAATACCAAGAAGAGCGATGGGACCACGTTGTTCGATGCGGCGCTGAACTACAAGATCGCCAAAGGGACCGACCTGGCGCTGAACGTGAGCAACCTGTTTGACGAGCAGCATGTGGTGGGGTCGGGGACGGCGAATTACTACAACCCGGGGCGGGAGGTGACGGCGAAGGTGAGTTATAGCTGGTAAGGCGGGTAGGGGATGGCACGGGTTGCGCCCCTGTTCGCGGGTGAGCCCGTGCCCACAGGTGCGCAAGATCCTGACGCTTGCAATGAACCCCCGTATCTTCAAAGAGGCTCACTTGTGAGCCGGTGTTTTTAGACCTTCAAATCGGCGCCGCTAAAACCGTTGCGCTGATAAAAGCGCTCCAGCTCACGAGCTTCCGGTTCCCTGCCGGTGAATATCTTCAGGTACTCGGGAATGTAGCGCATGCGCTGGGCCAGGGGCTCCCGGGTTTTCATGCTGATGTAGCCGATTTGCGTCAGGTAGATGGAGCGGGCGCGGGTAATCGCAGCATCGTGTTCAAAGCCGAAACGGTCGAACATCTGCCGCAATGCCTCGACGCGTTGCGCGTCTGCCTGGCCGATTTCCTGCGCCACCTCCGGCGACTGCAGCGCCCAACTGCGCATGGCGAACTCGAATTGCGAGTCGAACAATTCGCTGTTCAGCCAGCAGTCGAAGACGTTGAGAATCGCCTCGGTGATGGACTCGGCATAGGCCTGGGATTTGGTCACCAGGTTGAAGGTGTTCTTGTTTTTCCATTGCTCGATCAAGGCCACGAGCAAGGCATCGCGGTCTTCGAAAAACCAGTAGAAGCTGGTGCGCGACAAATTCAGCTTTTTGGCCAGCGGCATCACTCGCACGGCATCAACACCTGACTCGGTCAGGCTTTCATAGGCCGCATTAAGCCAGCCTTCCAGTGAGCCTCGGCCTGCTGCTTCCGCCTTTGAGGTGGTTTCTTTCATGGGCATCTCTTCCCTTTTCAATGTGCGCTTTGTGGTAACTGTACACCATCGTCAAGAGTATTGACACCTGTGTACATGGGGGCATATTGTCGGCGTGCCTGATGACCTGTTTGCGAGACCGATATGAAAAACGATCCGCTACTTCAGCCTTATCGCCTCAAGCATTTGACCCTGCGCAACCGCATCATCACCACTTCCCACGAACCGGCCTACCCGGAAGATGGGATGCCGAAAAAGCTCTACCGTGCCTACCACGTTGAACGTGCCAAAGCCGGCGTAGCCATGACCATGACCGCAGGCTCCGCCGCGATCTCCCGTGACAGCCCACCCGTGTTCAACAACATTCTGGCCTACAAGGACGAAGTGGTCGGCTGGATGAAAGACCTGACCGACGAGTGCCACGAACATGGTGCAGCGGTGATGATCCAGCTCACTCACCTGGGCCGGCGTACCCGCTGGGACAAAGGCGACTGGCTACCGGTGGTGTCGCCCTCCCACAATCAGGAACCCGCACACCGCGCCTTCCCCAAGCAGCTTGAACAGTGGGATATCGACCGCATCATTCGCGACTATGCCGATGCCGCCGAACGCATGAAGGCCGCCGGCCTGGATGGCATCGAGCTGCAAGCCTATGGCCACTTGATGGACCAGTTCTGGTCGCCACTGACCAACGAACTGGAAGGGCCGTACGGCGGCTCGCTGCAAAACCGCCTGCGCTTCACCTTCGATGTGCTCACGGCCATTCGCAAACGCGTGGGCCCGGAGTTTATTGTCGGTATTCGCTACACCGGGGACGAAGTGCTCGCCGGAGGCCTGCAAAAAGAGGAGGGCTTGCAGATCTCTCAACTGTTGAAAGACAGTGGCATGATCGACTTCCTCAATGTGATTCGCGGCAACATCGCCACCGACGCCGGGCTGACCGACATCATCCCGATCCAGGGCATGCGCAATGCCCCGCACCTGGACTTTGCCGGCGAAATCAAGACGCTGACCGGCTTCCCGACCTTCCATGCAGCAAAAATTCCCGACGTGGCCACGGCGCGTCATGCCATTGCCTCGGGGTTGGTGGACATGGTCGGCATGACCCGCGCGCACATGACCGACCCGCACATCGTGCGCAAGATCATCGAAGGCCGTGAAGACGATATCCGCCCTTGCGTAGGCGCCAACTATTGCCTGGACCGCATTTACAACGCAGGCGCGGCCTACTGCATCCACAACGCCGCGACCGGGCGTGAAACCACCATGCCTCATGAAATACCCAAGGCTGTGCAAAAGCGCAAAGTGGTGATTATCGGCGCCGGCCCTGGCGGCCTCGAGGCGGCACGTGTGGCAGGCGAGCGCGGCCACGAGGTGGTGGTGTACGAGCTAGCGGACAAACCTGGCGGGCAGATTCGCCTGACTGCGCAGTCTGAGCGGCGCAAGGAAATGATCAGCATCATCGACTGGCGCATGGCGCAATGCGAGCGCCTTGGCGTGAGGTTCCACTTCAACACCTGGGCAGACACCGCGATTGTGCTCGATGAAAATGCCGACGTGGTGATCGTGGCGACTGGGGGCATGCCGCACACCGAAGTGCTGGAGCACGGCAATCAGTTTCTGGTTTCAAGCTGGGACATCATTTCCGGCGACGTGAAGCCTGGGCGCAATGTGCTGGTGTACGACGACGCGGGCGACCACGCTGGCTTGCAAGCCGCCGAATTCATAGCCCGCAGTGGCGCCAAGACTGAAATCATGACCCCCGACCGCTCGTTCGCGCCAGAAGTCATGGGCATGAACCTGGTGCCCTACATGCGCGCGTTACAGCACCTGGACACCACCTTTACCGTCACCTACCGGCTCAAGGCCGTGGAGAAACAAGGCGACCAATTGCTGGCCACGATCGGCACCGATTACAGCGACCTGACCAAAACGCGCCTGGTGGATCAGGTGGTGGTCAACCACGGCACCCGGCCGCTGGACGAGCTGTATTTCGACCTCAAACCCCTGGCCAGCAACGAAGGTGCCTTGGAGTACATGGACCTGATTGTCGGCAAACCGCAAACCGTTGTCAGCAACCCCGAAGGGCGCTTCCAGCTGTTCCGCATTGGTGATGCAGTGGCGTCGCGCAATACCCATGCGGCCATCTACGATGCCCTGCGGCTGGTCAAGGACCTCTAGCTGCCGCATCTCGCCCACAACAATAAAGACAGCCGTCACCAGATTTAGAAACCTTTTAGTTACTGCCCCGAAAGTTGGTCTGACTCAGCGGAGGTTGTTGCATGCAAACGGGTTCTGATTCCATTGAGCTGCTCACGGCGTTAACCGAACGCGACCTGCGCTTTCGCAGCGATGCCAAGGTCACTGAACATGCCATCGCGCCGGTCGACACGGCGTTACTCGATGCGTATGCCGCCATCGATCGCAAAGCCTTGCGCCATTACCGCCTGGAGCGCATTCGCGAGCAACTGCGCGCCCAGGATTACGCCGGCATTCTGTTGGCCGATCCGATCAATATTCGCTATGCCACCGACACCAATAACCTTGGTTTGTGGGTGATGCACTCGCCCAGCCGTTATGTGTTTGTCGCCACCGACGGCCCGGTGGTGCTGTTCGAGTTCACCAGCAGCCGGCACAACAGCGAGCACGTTGAAACCATCGATGAAATTCGCCCGGCGATTCCCTGGCTGTATTTCCTCGCCGGCCCCCGCGTGCAGGAAAAAGCCGAGCGCTGGGCACAGGAGGTGGCGGACCTGATAGCCCGCCACGGTGGCGGCAATCGCCGCTTGGCGGTCGACCGCTGCGACCCTTGGGGCGCGCAGCGCCTGACACACCAAGGCATTGAACTGTTCGATGCGCAGCCATTGATGGAGCAGGCACGCTTGATCAAATCGGCTGAAGAAGTGGCCAGCCACCGGGTGTCCATGGGCGTGTGCGACCTGGCCATTGCCCGGATGCGCACAAGCCTGGTGCCGGGGGTTACTGAAAACCAGCTGTGGAGCATCATGCACGGCACCAACGTCGCGCACGGCGGAGAGTGGGCCGAAAGCCGCCTGCTCAGCTCCGGGCCGCGCACCAATCCGTGGTTTCAGGACGCCACCGACAAGGTCATCAAGGCCGGTGAAATGGTCTGTTTCGACACCGACATGGTCGGGCCCGGCGGTTACCTTTCAGACATCTCGCGCAGCTTCATCTGCCCCGGCAAGGCGCCGACCATGGCCCAACGCGACTTGCTGGACATCGCCTCGCAGCAGATCAACCACAACGTCGAACTGCTGCGCCCGGGCCTGTCCTTTCGCGAGTTCGCCGAGCGCTGCTGGCCGGTGCCTCAGCGCTTCGAGCACAACCGCTACATGATGATGCTGCACGGCGTCGGGCTGGTGGACGAGTACCCCAGCGTCGCCTACGCCGTGGATTTCGCCGAGTGGGGGTACGACGGCCTGTTCGAGGAAAACATGGTGGTGTCGGTGGAAAGTTACATCGGTGAACAAGGCGGTGGGGAAGGGGTGAAGCTCGAAGAGCAGGTGCTGATCAGCGCCAACGGGCCGATCAAACTCTCGCGCACACCCTTGGTCGACGGCGATCGATAGCTGGAGCAAAACCATGAGCAGCATGACTGTGATCGAAACCGCACCCACCTTGGCGCCGCGCCCGGTGGCCAGCGCCGAACCGTTCTTGCGCCTGGAAGGCATTCATAAACAGTTTGGCCCTTACCCCGTTTTGCACGACGTGTGTTTTGAAATGAACAAGGGCGAGGTGGTGGCCATTATCGGCCCCAGTGGGTCGGGCAAAAGTACCTTGCTGCGCTGCATCAACCAACTGGAGCCGCCGACCAAGGGGCGGGTCAGCATGGATGGCGTGCACATCGAAGCTGGCAAGGCGTTGCCCCGTACAGAGCTGCTGAAGTTGCGCCGGCGCATTGGCATGGTGTTCCAGTCGTTCAACCTGTTCCCGCACCTGACGGTGCTGCGCAACGTCAGCCTGGCGCAAATCCGCACCTTGGGCCGCAGCGCCAAAGAAGCCGACGCCCGCTCCTTGCAACTGCTCGAACGCGTTGGGCTGGCTGACAAGGCCCAGCATTATCCGGCGCGCTGCTCTGGTGGCCAGCAGCAACGTATCGCCATCGCCCGCGCCCTGGCACTGGACCCTGAGCTGATGCTGTTCGATGAGCCGACCTCGGCGCTGGACCCCGAGTTGGGCCTGGAGGTGCTGGCGGTGATGAAAGAGCTGGCCGGCGAAGGCATGTCGATGATTGTCGTGACTCACGAGATGCACTTCGCCGAAACCGTGTCCGACCGGGTGGTGGTCATGGCTGACGGGCGCATCATCGAACACGGGCCGAGCCAGCGAGTGATGCGCGAGCCCGAGCATGAACGGGTGATCCAGTTCCTTCAGGCAGTGAGGAATCGCTGATGAAAGACATCCTGATGATGCTGTTGAACGGCATACCCTGGACCATTGCCGTTACCGTGCTCGCATTCTGTGTCGGCGTAGTGCTGGGGTTTCCCATCTGTGCCCTGCGCATGTCCAGGTTCAAGGTGCTGAGCATTCTGGCTGCCATGCTGGTACTGACCCTGCGCTCAATCCCCCCGATTGTCTGGCTGTTCTTCATCTTCTTCGGCATCGGTGGCGGCTATATCAGCCTGTCGCCGTTTACCGCAGCGGTGGTTGGCCTGGGGTTGATCACGGCGGCGCATATGTCCGAGGTGTACCGCGGTGCGTTCGCGGCCATTCCCGCCGGCCAGTTCGAAGCCGCCTATGTGCTTAACCTGTCGGCGCCGCAACGGTTTTTCGATGTGGTGTTGCCGCAGTTGGTGCGTATCGCCATTCCCACCTCAGCCACCTACGCCATTGGCCTGCTCAAGGATTCGGCCGTGGCCTCGACGATTGGCGTTGGTGAAATCAGCTTTCAGGCTTACCAGGTTTCACAGCAAACCTTTCAGGGCCTGAGCGTCTACAGCGCGGCGGCGGTGGTGTACCTGGTGCTTAGCGTGCCAGTGGCCTTGTTCTCTCGTTGGCTGTCGGCCACGTTGAAACAGAGGATTGCCCGATGAGCGAACTGCTGACGATGTGGATGCAATGGTTGCCGGAGTTGTGGAAGGGCTTTGTGCTGTCGATGCAGGTCACGGCCGTGAGCCTGGGCCTGGGCGTTGTGCTGGGGCTGTTGCTGGCACTGGGCGTTTCGTCGCCGAGCCGCTGGTTGCGTTACCCCTCCCTGGTGGTGGTGGAGCTGGGGCGTGGCGCACCGGCGTTGATCCTGCTGCAGTATTTCTACTTTGGCCTGCCCAGCGTCAACCTCACCCTGACCTCGTTCTGGGCTGCTGCGCTGGCCATGGCGTACTGCACGGCCGCCTACACCAGTGAAATCATTCGCGGTGGCATTGAGTCGGTGGCCGCAGGGCAAACCGAGGCCGCCGAAGTGATTGGCCTCAACCGGTTCGACGCGCTGCGCTTTGTGATCCTGCCTCAGGCCTTGCGGGTGGCCCTGCCATCGCTGCTGGGGTTCTCGATCATGATGTTCCAGGCCTCGTCGCTGTGTTTCACCATCGCCCTGCCAGAAATTGTCAGCCGGGCGTCCTCCATTGGCTCTTCCACGTTCGAGTACATGCCGGTGCTGATACTGGCCGGTTTGATGTATGCCGCTGTCTGCGCCCCTGCGACCCTGGGTGTGGCAGCGCTGGAAAAAAGACTGGCCCCCAGCCAGCCATAACAATAAATCCACTCGCGCCGATTTCGGCTGCTGCTCTCTTATTGCAAAGGTGACGTCATGACTCGCTCATTCAAGCGTTTTACCCGTTGGATGTTCTTGTGCTCGACCTTGGCCGGCGCCCCGTACGCCTTGGCCGAATGCACCCCCGCGAACCAGTTTGAAACCATCACCCCGGGTGTGCTGACCGTGGCGGCGTATGTCTTCCCGCCTTACTCGATACCCGGGCCGAACAACCAGTTGAGCGGCGTGGACGGCGAGATCATCAAGCGCATCGCCGAGCGCGAATGCCTGAAAGTCAAAACCATGGTGGTGGACACGGCAGCCGTCGTCCAGGCAGTGGTGGCAAAGCGCGCCGATGTCGGCATCGGTGATTGGTATCGCACGGCAGAGCGCAGCAAGGCGTTGGGGTTGTCGGCACCGTTGTACCTGGACGTGATGGGCATCATTTCGGATGAGGGTTACACGAAGATTTCCGAACTGGATGGCAAGCGTATCGGCACCGTGCAAGGCTACCTGTGGGTGGACGATTTGAAGAAAGCCTTTGGCGATAACCTGGTGCTCTACCCGAACCCCGTGGCCATGGCCCAGGACCTGGCGTCCAGGCGCATCCAGGTTGGCGCGGACAGCTTCGCGGTGGCCGTGTCTTCGCAGCAGAAGGGCGGCTACCCCGGCAAGAGCATCAAGGTGTCCGAGCCCGATCAACGGGTCAAGGCCACGCTTGAGCCCGGGCAGAGCGCCTTCCCGTACACCAAGGCCAACGCCGCCCTGGGCGAGGCACTGGGCAAGAACATCCAGGCCTTGCATGCCTCGGGCGAAATCGCAGAAATCCTCGCCTCGTTTGGCCTGGACCGCGAGGCTGCAAAAGTAGGTGAGCCCAGGATGATTCAGTAAAGGTAATCAAATCCCGTAGGCGCGGCTTTAGCCGCGAATGAACGCACCGCGAGCTCTCAGGAATGACGCGTTATCGTTCATTCGCGGCTACCGCCGCCCTTGCAGGTTCGCTGGCTGCGGCACACCTTCAACCCGAGAGCACCGAAGCCCCCATGGACGACGACAAACCCGAAAAGCGCCTGTCGCTGACCGATGCCACCGCCTTCGCACAGCAGTTGTGCCTGGCCCACGGCACCAGCTACGCCGTGGCCACGGCGCTTGCCAACGCCACCGTATCAGCCCAGGCCCATGGCCAACACGAAGTCGGTTTCGGCCATTTGCCTGACTACCTCAGCGGCTTTGCCGCCGGCCGAATCGCCACGGCTGCCGAGCCCATCGTGACCCAGGTCGCGCCAGCCATGATCCGCTGCGACGCCGCCCGAGGCATCGCGCAACTGGGGTTCGATCGCGCCTTCCCAGCGCTGTGCAGCAATGCGCATCAACTGGGTATCGCCCTGTTTGCGCAGTTCAACGCGTTCACCTGCGGCGAGTTGGGCTATTACACCCGTCGCCTGGCGCGCGAGGGCCTGGTTGCGTTGGCGTTCACCAATGGCTCACCGCTGCTCACCGTGGCCGGCCAAAGCCGGCCGCTGTACTCCACCAACCCCATCGCATTTGCCGCCGCCAGTGACACGGGGCGGTTACTGGCGATTGACCAAGCTAGCAGCGCCACTGCTTACGTAAACCTGCTGCGGGCCGCTGAAGCAGGGGAGGCGATACCGGCAGGCTGGGCGGTTGATGGGCAAGGCAATGAAACGCACAGCGCGCGGGAGGCACTGCATGGGACGTTGCTGGCGTTTGGGGGCGGTCGTGGGGCTAATATTGCGTTGATGGTTGAGGTGCTTGCGGCGGGGGTGACGGGGGCTAATTGGTCGCTGGATGCAGGCGATTTTCGTGCTGGTAGTGAATCGCCAGGGGCTGGGATGCTGGTGATTGGTATTGCTCCCAGGTTGCTGGATGAGTGCTTTGCTTCACGGTTGGATGAGCAGATGGCTCGGCTTGAAGCCTTGGGGGTTTACTTGCCGGGGAAGGGTAAAGAGCAAGCTTATGCTCGTGCGCTTCGTGAGGGGATCAGCTTGCCGTTAGCGGCGTACGATGCGTTTAGGGGGGCAGTTGGGGTAGTTACATCCTTTGCCATCGCCGGCTGCGGTAGCCTACCGGATCGGGGGGGGGGCTGTAGCTGAGCCGGGGTAATCTGAACAGATTGTTTAATATATTGATTTTAATAAATAATATCGGTTGATTTTTTTCGTTGGAATGCCATTTGGAATGCCGATAGGATTTGCTTGGCGCCTTGGGCGTCCTGATGTGGTGCTATTAGTCGCTGCTGATCGAAAACTGATCCAGGTGGTACGAGCTGATCCACCCGCAGTACAGCGGCCTTACCGTCGTCGAAGTCTTGGAACTGGAGCGCGTCGGAATGATGCCGATGCCAACGCCTTTCGACAGCTATGTAGAGGGCACGGTTCGTGTTTCCAGCACATCCCTGATCAACTTGGCTCGCAATCGCTATTCAGTACCCTGCGATTGTGCTGGAAAGTGGGTCAGCAGTTGGCTCTATCCCCCTCGGATCGTCGTTATTGCCGATGATGGTGTGATTGTCAGCCATGAGCGACTGTTTGATCGAGATCAGGTCAGCTACGACTGGTCTCCGAGCGGGTCGCTCAGTCGTCAGGCGCCCGCTGCGTTTTGCAGCAGGCGCTTGAAGCCAGTCAGTTCAATCTCTTGAATTCTGCGTCGATGGCTTCGGCCTCAACGCGCCAGGCTTGGAAGCGCTGTTGACGTAAACGGCTTTCATCCACATTGGCCTGCAGCTCTTGTCGACGTGTGTTGAGCAGCAAGTAGTCGGGGAAGAACTGCTCTTTGAAGCGTTCGGAGTTGACCAGGTCAAGGAAGTCCTGACGCTGCTTCTCGAAATTACTGACTATTTCAACGACAGTCTTCTTGAACGCTTCTTCGCGTTTGTATTGTTCCCAGCTATCCCAGGCTTCAAGCGCTACCCCGATAAAGGCCAGTGCTCCGTTTGCTCCTTTGGCAAACTTCACGGCGCCCCATGGCTTGAACTTCAGGTACTTGCCGATATCCATGCCCACCGTCTTGGCAATCGTCGTCAGGCCATCGCGCGCGGCCAGTACCGTGGTGTTGTTTATCAAGTTGCCTTTGAGCACATGGTTGATGCCTTGTTTGCCCAGCGCCTTGACGGTGGTATTGAAGTGGTTGACCTCACTGTCGAAGCCAACCTGCATTTTCTCGACCTCAAGCGTGATCGACTGGGTTTGACGGCTGAACTCGTTCTGCAGGCGAGTGGACACGATAATGCCTTCTGCGCCAATTTCTCGCTCGAAAAAGTCACCGAAGGTTTCCAGGCTGGAACCCTTGGCTTGAAGGATCAGGTCAGAGAAGTAGCGTGTGGCAAAGTTGCGTAGGTTGATGCGTGCATCTTCGATTTGCTGCCCAGTCACTGCCAGCTGTTTGACCAGACGCGTGTTGAGCTCGTCAAGCCGGCCAACCTCCTGTGCAACCTTCTCATCGTTCTCGATGGCAACAGGCAGTTGGTTGTTGAGCACGTCACGGATCACGCTGGCGCGCATTTCGTTGGCCAGCGCGACGCTGCCTCCGTTCTGCTGGATCTTGCCTGTGGTAGCCGTCTGCAAGGTTTCGATATGCGACAACTCTTTGAATTGCTCGAGGTTGGCCAGCCAGTGTTCGACACCCAGGTCGAAGGGGTTGGCGGCGACGGCGACAATGGACAGCTCGGTCGCCTCCTTGTCAGTCAGTCCGATCTGTTCACGAAGTCGACCTACCACGTTGTCGCGTTTGACCTGCAGGTTGGACTGGTAGTCCTGCTCGTCCTCTACATCGGCCACCTCATCGAAGCGGCTGAGGACGAACACTGTGCGGGGCAGTAGGCCCAGAGTGCGGAACAACCAGGTCAGGTCATCCTTGTGGCTTTCCTTGATAGGGTTGGTCGAGTTCATCACGTAAAGCACCAGGTGCGATTCGCTCACGTACTTCTTGGTAATGTCCTTGTACTTTTCGAGGCTGTGCGTTTCGGCATTTTCCTGCTCCTTGAAGCCGAACAACCCAGGGGTGTCGATCAGCACGAAGTCTTCGCCGACCTCGTAGACTTTCACCTCATTGGAGGACTCCTGATGGCTAATCTTCATGCTGGTCTTATCCAGCTTCTCCATCCAGGCCGCCGCGATAGAGGTCTTGCCTTCGGAAAAGCCTCCAATCAGAGCGACCTTGAGTTTTTCACCAGACATACCACTGATGACATTCTGCAGCTTGCCGATCAACGCAGGATCAATCGGTATTCCGGCCTGTGCGCCTTGCCCGAGAAACTCTTGCAGCCTGTCGAGCAATGTCAGTGCGCTCGCCTGTTGGGCCTTGAACGTCTTGAGGGTGTTTTCCATTACAGGTTTCCTGCGATTTCGATTTGGCGGGAGAGGATTTTCAGGCGGTTGGTCGAGCGAGTCAGCGTGTTCACCTGGTTTGCAGCCTGTTTGGCAGGTGCTTCCAGTGCGTGGTCGAGTTGCTCGATCGTTTCCTGCATATCGTTTAGGGCAGCGTCCAGGCTTGCGTGTAGTGTTTCGCGCAGTTGCTCGGTAGCGCTGCGCAGATTCTTATCAAGGGCCAGACGTTGTTGGGACTTTTTGTAGTCCGAGCTGAGCGCGCTAAAAATGGCTTTACCGACCGAGACGAGTGCGGCAACTACCGAGGCGCCGACGAACCAGAGACTGGCCCCGCCAGTAAATGGTGCCGCAGCGATCCCCGCAAGACTGGCCAGTAGCCCGATCACGTTGATGCCGTTATCGATTTTTATGTTGAGGTTGAAATGCTCGTTGAAGCGCATGCTGCCCAGCTTTGCATAGCTTGCAGTCAGTTCCTGAGCATGTTTTTCGAAGCGTTTGAGAATATCTTCGGCCGCCTTCTGGAATTTGCCGACTTCTGCGTTCACAGCCACCGGTAGCTGCTTGCCCAGCAGTTTTTGCTGGGTTTCAAGCTCCTCGGCCAAGGTGCTTTTGAACGCGTCGTTGCTGATATCTGCTTCGATTTGTTTGTAGACACTGTTGCGCACGGTGCTGGCGAAGTCATCGATCAAAGTCTCGCCGCAGGCTTCCAGCCGTTTTTTCAGCGCTTGGTAGCTACTGCTCAGCTGACTTTTGGCACTTTGCTCTTCTTGAGAGAGCTTTCTCGACAGGGCGCTCAGGGTTTGTTGCACGCCTGAAAGTGTCGTGGTGGTCTGGTTGAGCGCATCATTGGCCTTGTTGAAGTTGGCCCGGACGATCTTGGCTTTGCCGTTGAGGATCAACCGGTCACCCAGCAACTGCAGGAAGGCACGCAGGCGGGACTTTTCCAGCAACTCGTCGGCGCCGAAGTCCTCAAGCGCTTTGATGCGACGTTTGGCATTCTGCGAGCCTGGCGCAAGATGGTCGGTGGAGGCGAGGAATGCCGGCAGCGCGCTTAGTGGAAACACCTCCTGATAGTGTTTGCCAAGCTGCTCGCCCATCTTCTCGTTCAGCCCAGCAAGGCTGATGCTTTCGTCATCGGAAACCAGCGGTCTGTTGCCCAAAGAATGCCTGGGGCTGGTGATCTTCTTGTTGAAAATGGCCCAGACTTCGGTTTGCGCCCCCAGGTGCTGCTTGATCTTCTCCAGTGTGCCTTGGTGTTGCCCATCGCCCGTTTGAGGCGGTGCTGGCTGGTTAGTGACATAGAACACTGCATGAGCCGTCTGCACTGCACGTTCTATCTGCTCGAGTACCAGGCCTTCCTTGCCCTCGATACCTGGTACATCCAGCAGTGCGAATGGCTGGCCGTCTAGCTCGAACTCGTAGCGCTGTGTCTCTCGGGTATAGTCGGCACGGCCGTCACCGATGATTTCACCATCGGCATGCAGCTGTAGCTGTCCAACCAGGTCTGCCAGCTGGCTCTCACTTTCCAGGCGCTGCTGAACGAGCGTCTGTTGCTGTTGGGCTGCCTGTGCCTGTTGGGCGGCAAGTGCCGCACTGGCGTCGTCGCGCGCCACAGTTACCGAATCCAGTTGCCACTCTAGCGCAAGGCGTTCTTGGCGGGTCTTCTGTTGTTCGGCGTTTAGGATAGCTGCGGCGTTGTCGCGTGCCTGAGTGGTCTCGGCCAGTGAGGCGGTGACCTTGTTCAGCTCGATTTCTTCGGGCATCTTCCTGAACAGACTCAAGAGCTTCTGCCAGAGAGAGGCGGTGCTTTTGCGTGTGGCGAGAAGCGCATGCAGCCTGGTAACGGCCGCGAGGGCATCCTTATGCGCCTGCTCGTGTTGTTCGAACTCCGTCCCAAGTTGTTGATGCAATTCGCTGGATCGGGCATCAGCTTGGTCGAGTGCGCTCTGGGCTTCACTGAAGGGTTGTTCGAACTGCCGCATTGTGGCACTCAGTTGCTGCGTCAGTTCGTCAAGTTGCGCTTCGGTTTGCTTGATGTCCTGTTGCAGCTGGTGCAGTTTTTCTTCGGTCATCCCATACTGCTCGCGCAACTTGCGGAATGCTTGCTGGCTGGCCCGCTTGCCGGGCTCTTGTAGCAGAATGCGCAAGGTTTCGATCAGGGTCGACTTGCCCGCGCCGGTCTCTCCGTAGAATGCAATGGTGAATGTGTTCCACTCGGCGTTCTTCTCAAGTTCGGCGAGCCGCTCGTAAAGGGCTGTGCGATGTTCGTTGAGGCGCTGGAGCGCCTCTTCTCGGGCCTGGTTCAAGGCCTCGTCTTCCGAAGGGTGTCGCAGTTCAGCAATGATCAGTGCCAGTTCATCATTGATTTGCTGGTAAACGTCACGTGGGCTGTTCAGTTCGAGTTTCATCGTGTTTGCTTTGGCGGGTTGTTTGGGCGCGCGGGTTGGCTTTTTTTCTGGAGCGGATGATTGAGTGGGCTCTGGGGAGGGCGGTAAGCACGCTTTGAAGCGTGATTTGGTCAGTACTTCGGGCAGCCGCTCCCAGTAATCGGTGTGGCCGAAGTCATTCATCTCGATGCTCTCGAAGTGCTCGGCTTCGTTACGCCCTAGGCAAGATTCACCCACGTTCAGCAGCAGGGTCTTGTCTGCCTTCGAATAGGCATTGATCAATCGGCCCTGAAGTGCGCCGCGCATTTTGCGTGCCTCGATAGCGGTGACCTCGACGGCTGCCGCCATCAGCAGTACATCGTTGATGATCAACTGTTGCCTGCTCGAAAAACTTTTCAGACTGCTGATGACCAGTCGGCCGCCGAGCGAGTGGCCGATCAGGTTGATGGTCTTGATCTGTGGATGGTGGCTGTTCAGGTAGTCCTGAAGTTGGTCGAGTAATACCGTACCCATGCTTTCCGCGCGTGCGCGAGCCTGAGTGAAGTTACCCAACCGGTCTCGGGCGAGAGTGCCCACAAGTCCTAGAGAACCCATGGGCGCGCCGATGAACGTGGCTCCGGCACCTAGACCAGCTGAACCAATTTTCCAGAGCGAAGATTTGTCGAACCGGAAGATATGATTCGAAGGCCAGAACGCGAAAATGTTGGTGTAGTGCTTTAGCTGCTCGGGGATCTTGTCGAGAAGAAGCTGCTTGTCCTCATCGCTATGCCCGGCGCTGTAGCCGTGGATGAAGATGTTAGCTTCTGTGGCGCTGGAGCCGGCGGGCAGTGCACTCTGGAAACGGAATGGTTGAGGCATGAAGGCTTCCTATCTACGGCCATGCTGCTTTTCGAGCAGCATTTGTGGAGAGCGGTAGTACGGGATGGCTGGAGTCAGGTGCGGCAGGGGCAGGTGCTTGGGAGGGGGTTCCCTAGGGATGAGCATCGCTACTTCCTTGTTGTCTTGAGCCGGGCGGTGGTTGTTGACCTTATTTCTGTGGCGAATTTACCTTGTTTTAATGGCTGTTTGCCATGGTTACCGGACTTGCCCGGAAGGAGAGAAATGTTGGGGGAGGGAGCCTTAGCGAGGTTGTTGCATGCACTTCGGGCTGAAGGGGGGACGACTGGGTAGGGTAAGTCGAGCGCCGGGGTTAATCTGAACAGATAGAGTAAGCTAGTGATTTTACAAGTACTGAATAGGTAGTTTTTGGGGATGCCATTTGGAATACCGATAGGATTTGCTTGGTACCCTGGGGCGTCTTGATGTGGTGCTTTTGCTATATCGTTCCTTTACCACTTACCTGGAGATCGGCCTGGCTGATGCGCGCAGTGAGCGGGGTTTGATCTGGATCCTGTCGAATGACGTCTTCCGGCGGTCGAGTTGCTACGTGAGCTGCCCACCTGTATGTAGGGCGTCGGCTGCTATTTCCTAACTATCGCAAGCCGAACGAGTGCATGACAGCAACGACATTGAGTCGAACACCCGAAGGCATTGAATGGTAAGGACCACATCGGCTTTTCAGCCCATGGCATTCGCGTCAGCGCCTGGACCATGCTCAACTAGATGGGATCTCGCTCGGACGTGATCGAGGGTGAATTGGCGCATGCCGAGAGAAGCAAAAAATCCGGACAAGTTATAATCAGGCTGGATATCTCGCCGAGTTTCGTCAGGTGATGCAGTCTTAGGCTTACATGGCCGACGCTATGGTCACGAATGATAAAGCGTGATTGATGTCTTCGTTTTTGGTTGTATAAGGATGTCCTTGGTGGTTGATCACTCATTTTCTAGCAGGAAATTGGCTTTCGCTCGACTGTAATGAGCTAGTCATGCGATTAGTATGACCTTTCTTGACGCTTACGAATATATGCGATGGGTCAGTCGTCACCCTGAAGGCACCCACCTTGCGAGGCATAAAGAATTTGTATTTTCTATTAGCTGCTACCTCGGAATGTTTCTGTCGGTCCGAACGCTCAGGTGTTGGGGGTATCTTGACTGAAATGGCCAATCAATGAAGAGCAGGCTCGGAAAACTTTGATCGAGGTTTAGCTTTTAAGTGTTTTCTTGTCGTCTATATGAAGATAGACCTTGAGGGTTTTGAAATTACTAAAAAAATGGATCTGACTAGTGCTGCTAAACTGGCGGAGCTTCCTTCAAGACTACCTAAAGTGATAGCGCAGCATCTCCCGTAATAGACTTGACGGAATACTTCTGAGAACTTGGTTATGGCAGGGGTGCTTTCCCAGTATGGGTGTGATTTGGTACCAGTGGTCAGGCTAGGGAAGTCCGTAAGAAGGTGGTGGATGATATGCTAAAGATTGGTCTTGGTGCTTCTCCAAGTCGTATCTTCAGAAGTAGGAAGCATCGGGCTGGCAAGTGAATTTTATTGAAAATTACCGGTGTAATTACAGTGCTGTGCCGAAATAAAAAACGATCACAGGATAACTATAAAACGGATATAAAATGCAGAGCGCAGGGCGCGCCTATCGTCCTGGTTATTGATGATTTTTCGGTTGCAAAACTGGTCGGGTGATTTCTATGATCTCTTCATTGCTCCTGCTCCTGCTCAAGGTAATGGGTTGTTGGTTGTATCTGTCTTTCGTGTGTTCGTATGGCGTCTCTTTTGATGATTGTATTTGATTTCAAGAGTGTTGATTTTTTCTTTCTGAAAAGTTTTTCGATCTGGTCCTTTTGTGGGGTTGGGAGACTTTCTGGGGAAGGGGTTAGTGTTTCAATTTGAAGCGTTAATTTGCAGCTTTCGGTTAGGGCTTCGCTTAGTTTTTCAGTGAGAGTGACAGCTGCTACTTGATAACTGTCGAGTTGTTTGCGGTGGGACTTGTTTAATTCGTTGAGTTGGTCGCGGTATTGGCTTTTTACTTCAAGTCCATTTTTAATTAACCATTCCAGTGTTTCAGTTATGTTGCTGCGTCTTGATTTGGCTAAATTTTCCAGGCATTTTTTTGCTGAAGCCGAAAGTATGAAGTTGCTGGGCTTTTTCCCATTTAGGCTTTCTCTCAGTTTCTTTTGGCGCCAGGCGCCTTTCATTTTTCTTAAAAGCTCTCGTATTTCACTGCTTTCAGGCCATTTCTCAGATTCCCTTATAAGCCCGTCGTAGGTGGTTTGCTCGGGAATATTTGCTCTGTGGTTGTTTAGGTATCGGATGGCCCACTTCAGCATGTTTGGGTTGTCTTTTTCTATCCATCCAAGTCTGTTTTGTGCTTTTTTCAATGAATCCCTCGCTAATGCGTTTATTAGAACTAAAGGTTATATAGAATGATTTTTAATGTTGCGTTACGGAGTGACGTTACGTAGTAGCGTAGTCTATTTTTTATGCTCTTGAAACAGGGTGTTATTCTGCGATTTAATAGCTGCCTTCCTGAAAAGGTGAGGGTGGGTGATGCACTGCGTTCTGTTGGGGATGGAATTGGCTGAGATCAGCCCTGAGACGAAGCTTGTCCTTGTAAGGTTCGTGCAGCTGTACGGGCTGTGGGAGTCGATCACAATCGGGGTTAAGGAGTTAGCCAAGGCCTCAGGTGCTACGGATCGTGTGGTAACTAGCGCTCTGTCTGAATTGGTGGCCGAAGATCTTTTGATACGCACACCTATCGTCTGCGGGCGGGGACGCCCCAAGAGTGGGTATCGGGCGTCAAGTAAGTTGTCTAGGTTGTTAGAAGACGAAAACAAAAAGCTCCATGTGATAAATAGACCGAGAATTGACCACGTACTGAACCCTTCTGCGGAAAATTGTAAGGGTGGCTTGAGTGTTTGTAATCGGTTGCTACTGTCCACTCTGCTTCTATACGCCGATCAATTTGGGATTGTACGGGGAATCGGAGTATCCAGGCTGTCCCAGGCTACTGGTCTGAATCGAGATCGAATAAAGGCCCAGGTGCACAAGCTGATCGCTCTGAGGGTCATGAGAGGGGTGATTCCGGGTGTTGCAACATCTGTTGTATTGGGCGTTTCAAAGTCAGTTTACTTTATTAATTTTCATCATGGGTTTTTTCAAAAAGGTAGTTCGGGAGCGATCGTGCTAACTTTCGTCTCGAAATCCAGTGGGGATTCGGGGGAGATGAGTGAGGTTGCAGCCATCATTGGCTCTGCGGGGCTTGGCAAAGGGCTGGAATTCGAGAGGCATAAAAAGTTTTCTGGAATACTGCCTGATAGCGATAGATTTAATGCGCTGGCGGGGTTGTTTTCTTCTTTAGCCAAGGATAGAAGCTCGTCGAGGGCGCTTCAGGTTAGATTGGAGGAGTACGCGTCAGGGCTACTGTCCAAGCATTGGAAAGCCTTGGAACTAGGTCAGTTTAATTCTGATGATGAATTGCAACTGAGAATCAAGAAAGATTTCAGTAAAGGAACGGGCACAGGGCGAGATTTCAAGGATGATGTCCTTCGAAGCGAGCTGTTTTTTGAGTTCGTTTATGTAGTCGCTGTTTTGATGGCTCGGCGTGTGCAGAGTTTGGTTTTAAGTGCTAAGGGTTTTGCGTACGAAATTGCCGGGTTGCAGATCCTGCCGAGTTTTGAGCCCGGTACATACTTTGGGCGGTTTGCTGTTGGCCGGTCTCTGTTGATTGTTCCTGGTAATAGTTTTCGAGCAGGAGAGTGCTATGTCATGAATGAGAGCAATCTTGGCGAGCCTACGTGTGAGAGGTTTTCAAGTGAGGAGGAGATGCCTGAGATTGACCGTTATCGTTTTGGCCTTCTTTTTCAGGTTCATACTCCCACGCGCTATCGGTATCGGGGGTAAATCGCTCTGTATGCCAGTAATGGTCAGTAACTCTTTACCGGCCTCCTAGATCCTGTGTACGGATTTGAGGAGTTGGTCATGCGCATACTTCGAATGAAAACAGTTATTGAAATTACTGGTCTGGCCCGATCTACGGTGTATAAGTACGTTGCTGAAGGGATATTTCCGAAGCCTATTTCGTTAGGCGGGCGCTCTGTTGGCTGGTTGGAGTCAGAGGTTCATTCCTGGATTCAGTCTAGGCTAGTTGAGCGAAATTAGTAGGTCTTGATGGGCTTGTTCTTGGCAGCTGGTCTGCTTCTTGTTTGCTTTATTTTCTTTCAATGAAAACATCATGTCCGGTTGACTCCCGGACATGATGTTTTTTTGCCGGACCTTTTGGTGGCGTTGTTTTTCTGGCTCTGAACAGGAATGCTTTAACTTTCTCTAGGGTTTATGCTTTTGGAGCTTTCGGTGCGGGTAGTATGCTTTAGTGTTCTAAGCGCTACTGTTTAATAACTCCTGCCTATCACTCATGCAGGGCCTGATATTGAATCATTAGGTTAAGGTCATAGATGTCCCTCTAACGGGTATCTATCATGAATGTCTACTTTATACCTTGCGGTTGGCAGTATGGTTTAGATGATCGATATTGAACTTTGGTATCTGCGTGATGAGCTCGTTGAGGTCTAGCTCAATGGGTTGCGGTGAACGTGTAAATAACTACCAAGCCGACTGAAGGTATGAACTTCAGTAGAGTAGGTAGTAACCATGCGTCGTTTTTCAGAGAACCGTAATCTTCGTTTGTACTCAGCAGATACTTTTCAGGGCCTGCCGATAATGGGTGAAAAAGGCCCTTTTATACTTGGATACCTTGAAGCCCTGAGTCGCACCATCAACCTTGCACTTGATCAGTATCCTAGGGTGATTGCGTTCAGGGTGGACCTGCGTCTTCCGCGTTTTGGGGGTATTCCGGATGATGCGTTGTCAAACCGTGTGATTAGTAGGTTCGTCGAGTCGTTCAAAGCAAAAATTGAGCACAATCGTGAGAAAGCACGTGAGCAGAACAAGTACGCCCATGACTGCAGGGTGCGTTACGTCTGGGCGAGAGAGAGGAGCGAGGCAGGGCGACAGCATTACCACCTGCTGATCCTGCTCAACAGGGACGCCTACTACACAATCGGGCGGTTGCAGCCACAGAGGCCGAACATGATCAGCCGCATGCAGGAGGCTTGGGCCAGTGCGTTGAAGTGCGAGGTTGAGCAAGTGAGGGGCTTGGTACATATCCCGTCTAATGCGGAATACCGAGTAGACCGGGAGGTCCGGCCAGGGAATGTGGATTACTTACCTGATCTGTTTCATCGTGCCAGCTACCTTTGTAAAGCTGCGACGAAGCGTTATGGGGAGGGCGCTCATGGCTTCGGATTCAGCCGAGGATAGAGGGTAAGTAGCTTGTTCCCAGTCCAGCCCTCAGGTCAGTTTGCCTTCCTGAGGGCTTGGAGGGCTTTGTCACTGAGGACAAATTCGAGCCCCTAATTCAAATTCTTGTTGCGTTGACTTCCTACAGGCAAAGCATTCGCGCATATTCAAACGCGTGTGAACGCCTTCCACTCAGTGTAAGCAGCAAGCGGAATCACTTGGTTTGTCACCGGTCATCGTGGGATTGGAATGTGGTCTGCCTAAGCAACAACCGGATAACAAGCATCACCCCATAGCGTTTCCGGGTTATCCAACATCAGCAAAATAATCACAGGCACCAGCTTGCCGAGGAGGTTCGAGCAGTCGCGCAGTTGATCCCGGTTCACACTGCTGTTCCAGGTTGCGCCCCCATGCATTACCTGGTTACGCAATGTATAGATTCGATTGAACAGAACACCGAGTACTGCTGGGGTATTGCGGTTGGCTAACGCTTGCTGCGCTGCTCGTCGACCGCTGGCAAACCGCTCGGTCCACTGTTGCTCGCTGATCTTGCCGTTCTGGTTGTCCCAGAAACTCTGAAATACGTAGGGGTTGTCCAGCAATGCGCGGATACTGCCTGAGAACTCGGACCAGACCAGGTTCTCGATCAGGTTGGCCGTGTCTAGCGCACAGAGTTTGTCCAGGAACGCCTTGAACGTGGACTGCTCGGAAAGTCGGAACTGCTCATCAATGTCCGTGGCATAGGCAGAGTTGAAGGCGATCCACAGAAAGATAAAGCGCCCATCAAGATCATCCGCCTGCTCGGCGCGATTCAGCCAGCTTAATGCGCGATGAACGCGCAAGGTGAGGTTGGGATGGTGGCCTTCACGTTCCTGGCGGTGACGGGCTTTGAGTGCTTGATGGTCCATGAAGTGCCGATCCTTGAAGTCGTGGGCGGTCGGTAAAGAGGTAGCGTGTGCCTGAAAACTTTACAGGTGGCCGGGCCAATCGCCGCTGGCGTTGAAAAGCGTCTATTCAGGGCATTAGAACCTGCTCAATTTGTTTACCTGTATAAACAGACAACGTGGACGTGGCCTGCCATTTTGCTTAGGGTATGGCCATTCGACATTGCCCGCAAGGCGGCCTGCATGAAGCGTGAACAGTTCCTGGCACAACCCGAAGTGGAATCTTTCGTTGCATGGCTGGCAGCCAACTTGCCGGCGCTCACGTTCAAGCTGCGCTTCAAGTCCAGCAAGTTTGTACCTGGCGGTTTGACGGTTGAAGTCCAGGGGATTGAGCGGGTACTTGAGCACTATCGCTGGAAGGCAAGCTGGCACGACTCCAACCAGAGTGTGGTTGAGTCTGAAACCTGGGCTGAAACCCAACGCTCTTTGGGGCAACTGCGTGAGTGGCTGACGAGTGCGGTCAACGCTGGTGATGAGCAACAAGCGCTTCAGGCGTGTTTGCAGATTCTTCGTTGGGGCGGCGTGCGGGGCGCCATTCCGTTCTTGCACCGGTTGGAGGCCAAAGACGAGTTGTCGGGCTACCTGAAAAAGATGGCCGGACTCATGACGCTCGACGGTGACAATGACCTGGATGACCTCGATGCTAGCAGTGTCGAGCGTTTCGATTCTGGCCTGACCAAGATTCACGCCTTGCTCGATTTGTCTGGTTCTCCAATCTATGACAGCCGTGTGGGCGCTGCGATTGCCATGTTGTATTCGCTGTTTCGCCAGCAGTGGGCGGGGCGTGGTAAACCCTTGCTGATGTTCCCGTCCGGCGGCGCGCGAGGCAGCCAGATCCGCAACCCGGGAGCGTTCTTGAACAGCGTGGCGGCGCCGCAGTTTTCGACGATCGACTATGCCGAGTGGGCGCGTTGGCAAGTGCGCTTGGGCTGGATTATTCGAGCGCTGCTCGAGCGTACCAATTGGTTTGCTGGGCAAGGGACTCTCCCCGCGCGTTGCCATGCCTTCGAGGCCAGCCTGTTCATGCTTGGCTATGACCTTCGCTGCTTTGGTCTGGCGCTGGCGTCTAATTCCATAGCGGGTAAGCCAGAAGTCGAGGCGCAGGACTGCGAGCGTGGAGGCAATAATTGGGTGCCCACGGGGCATCCTTTCAGCCAGGTTCTCAAGGATTATCTGGCCTTCCGCTACAGCGGTGCTCTCGATAACAAAGCCTCGTTTGTTGAATGGTTGGTGGCCCAGCCGCGTGACGAGAAGCCGCTCACGCGTACCACTGCACAGGGCTACTGTTTCCCGTTTTCCATTGAAGAGTTCGACTTGTTCGGCCGACCGCTTGCACAGCTTGAGCGCATCGTCGCCGGTGGTGAGGACGGATTGCGTGCGGCCCTGGCTACCGAGGCCCTCGAGCCGTTCACAGTCGGTGATGAGCGCGTCAGTGTCTGCTTGGTGGATGTGTTGATCACGGGCAACGCGTATGCGCGAGCGACGACCGACAAGGATCGTGTCGACTACATCGTGAGTGCCGGCTATGCCGGTACCGAGAACTCTGCAAGGACACTCATGGCCCTGGGGCGTAACGTGGGCAAGCACTTCGGCCTGCTTGATGCGCAGCACTCGCCAACGAGTCTGTTCGAGCAGTTTTACCAGGACTGCTCGCTCGACGCCTGAGCAACACACGCAACATTTGCGCAGCACCATGTGCCCCTTGGCCTTTCACAGGGTGGAATACAACCATGCAAACCCGGAACGGCGTTCAGTTGTATTCCGCCTCAGACATCTGTGGTTTTCTGGAGTGCCAGCACCTAACGGCACTGGACCTTCAGCATCTTGTTGCCCCTATGGAAAAAGCGCCGGCAAGCGAGCAGAACCGCCTGATCCAGGGCAAGGGGCTCGCTCATGAAGCGACGTTTCTTGAACGACTCAAACGCGAAAATGCTCACGTAGTCGACATTGCCGAGGGCAATCCGAGTTTCGCGCGGCGGGTGGAACTGACCATTGAGGCCATGAAGGCTGGTGCGGACATCATCTTCCAGGCTTCGCTCCAGGAAGGTGCCTTTATTGGGCATGCCGACTTCCTGCGTAAGGTGCCGCGGGCGTCGACGCTGGGCGATCATAGCTATGAGGTGATCGACACCAAGCTGGCCAAGTCTGCAAAGGCCAAGTTCCTTGTGCAGGTTGCGCTTTACTCGCGAATGCTGATTGCAATCCAGGGCATACAGCCGCAGTTCATGTATGTCGTACTGGGTGATTCTGCGCGTACGGAGCAGGCGTTTCGGGTCGCTGACTACGCCGATTATCTGGAGCAAGTGCTGCAGCGTTTCACGGCGTTCGTGAATGGTGACGGACAACCTGTGACGTACCCGGAGCCATGCGGGCATTGCGGGTTTTGTGTGTGGCGCGATCGCTGTGACGAACAACGGCTGCAAGACGATCACCTCTCGGCAGTCGCTGGCATCAGCCGCTCGCAAATCAAGAAATTGCAGGCTGGTGGTGTCACCACATTGCAGCAGTTGGCGAACAGTACCGATGACTTGCGCATCCCCAAGTTGCAAGTGGAGTCGCTGGGCAAGTTGCGCCATCAGGCGCGTTTGCAGTTCCAGGGGCGCTCCAGTGATGGCCCGTTGTTCGAGTTTCTGCCGGTCGTGGGGAAAAGGCGTGGTTTTAACCGAATGCCCACGGCGGTTGAGGGCGATCTGTTCTTCGATATGGAGGGCAATCCGCTGGAGGAGGGCGGCCTGGAATATCTCTTCGGTCTGTATATCGACGAAGGTGGCCAACAATCCTTCAAACCCTTCTGGGCACATAGCCGAGAGGCAGAAAAGATCGCGTTCGAGCAGTTCATCGACTGGGTCATCGCTCACCTCAAGCGTTACCCCAGCGCACATGTCTACCACTATGCCAGCTATGAAGAGACGGCCATCAAGCGCCTGATGAGCCAGCACGGTACACGCGAGGCACAAGTGGACTGGTTGCTGCGCAACGGCAAGCTGATCGACCTCTACAAGGTTGTGCGCGAAGCGATCCGGGTGTCTGAGCCCAGCTACTCGATCAAGAACATCGAGCATTTTTACATGGGGCAGCGAGACGGCGACGTTACCAATGCCGGTGCGAGCATCGTGTTTTATGAGCGTTGGAAAGAGACTGGCGAGTCGGCGTTGCTCGAGCAGATCGAGCGGTACAACGAAGACGACGTGCTATCCACCTATCTTCTGCGCAACTGGCTTTTGAGCATTAAACCGTCGGATGCGAGCACTCTCTCCGAGCCTGAAACAGAAAGCGAGAAAGCTGTAGTGGAACAAAAGGAGATTGAGGTTCGTCTGGAAAGCTATCGCGATCGTTTGCTCGCTGGCTTGCCCGCCGCCGAATGTGCCCTGAGCGAAGCGGATCAAGTCAGGTTGCTCACCTTCCAGCTGCTTGACTTCCACCGTCGGGCAGACAAGCCGATATGGTGGCAGTTGTTCAGCCGTCAGGACATGACCACTGAGGAGCTGCTGGAGGATATCGAGAGCCTGGCCGGTTTGCGGCGTACAAAAACGCCGCCCGAACCGATCAAGAAATCATTTCTGTTTGAATACAGTTTCGAACCTCAAGAAAGCAAGATGCGCACGGGTTCCCAAGGCGTCATCACAGAGTCCCTGTCCAATGTGCAGTTGGTTAACCTGGACAGTAACGCGTGTCTGGCGATGTTCAAAGCCACCGCGCACAACGCGCCACCGGATGATTTCGACATGATTCCCGGCAGGCCGATTCCATCGACTTCGCTGCGCGAGGCACTGTTTCGCTATGCCGACAGCGTCTTGGCCGGTGAGCAGCGCTTCCAGGCGGTGTCGGACTTTCTCCATCGACGCGCTCCGCGGGTGAAAGACGTCCAGCCGGGTGCGCCACTACTGGATCCACGCCTGACGACGACGGATGCCATCAAGCAGGTGGTACGCAATCTTGAGAACAGCGTGCTGTTTATTCAAGGGCCGCCGGGTGCCGGCAAGACCTACACGGGCTCGCACGTCATTGTTGACCTGCTCAAAGCAGGCAAGCGCATCGGTGTGACCTCCAATTCGCACCATGCCATCAACAACCTGTTGTCTGCTGTTGAGTCTCGCGCACAAGCAGAGGGCGTTGCATTCAAGGGGTTGAAAAAGTCATCGGAGGGAGAGGGCACTGAGTTCACTGGTTGCTGCATTCGCTCCATCGAAGACAAAAAGGATTTCCTTGATGCCTGGGGGCCGGGAATTGACCTGACTGCGGGTACTGCCTGGCTATTTGCCGACGAGACCTTCACCGAGGCGTTGGATTACCTCTTCATCGACGAGGCCGGTCAAGTGAGCGTGGCGAACCTGGTTACCATGGGCATTGCGGCACGCAACATCGTCTTGATGGGCGACCAGATGCAATTGTCGCAACCAGTGCAAGGCGTGCACCCTGGCCGTTCCGGTGACTCTATCCTCGATTATCTGCTGGATGGCACGCCCACCATTGCGCCTGATCGTGGGGTGTTTCTGGCGCAAACCTGGCGGATGCATCCGCACGTTTGCTCATTCATTTCTCATGCGGTGTACGAAGGTCAACTGTCGTCGGCACCAAGAGCCGAGCGGCAGGTGTTGCGACTGGATGGCCAGCGCCCGGACGTACCGGGCAGCGGACTGATGTTTTGCCCTGTGGAGCACGACGGCAACGGCCAGAGTTCCGATGAAGAAGCCGCATACGTCAAAGCGCTGTACACGTACTTTCTGCAGCAGCGCTATGTGGATAACACCGGCGAGGAGCACGCTGTGTCTCTCGAAAACATCCTGGTCGTGGCGCCCTATAATTTGCAGGTACAGCTGTTGAAGCAGGTGCTGCCGGCGGGTGCGCGCGTCGGCACTGTGGATAAGTTTCAGGGGCAAGAGGCAGAGATTGTCATCGTCTCGATGGCGACGTCGAATGAAGACTACCTGCCCAGGGACATCGGCTTCCTGTACTCGAAAAACCGTTTGAATGTAGCGGTCAGCCGGGCGAAGTCGCTGGCTTGTATTGTCGCCAGTCCTGATCTGACGGCCATTCGTTGCCAGACGCCGCAAGACATGAACTTGGTCAACGGCTTGTGCATGGCGGTCAGGTACGGAACGGTCGACGAAACCCGTCAATCCCAAGAGGTTTTGCTATGAAAAATCTGTTCGCAATTATCGGTGTCATCGTCGTTGCCGAGAAGGGCTACCAGTTTGTCCGTGAATACATGGAGATGAAACAGGAGCTGGACCGACGTGCTTCTGATTCGGCCTGACAAACGCCGATAACGTCGACAACTCCGTCTTTTTCTGCTTCCAACGGGTGTCTGCTTCGGCCAAGTTGGCGCGACCGTTCAGCTAAGGTCCCATTTCAATGCGAGGTTCGTGATGTGTAACGACCAAGAGGATGGTCGCTCGGATGACCCAGGTCCCGCGCAAGTTAGAACCGAGGATGAGGTCGAATACAGCGAGGAATTCGCCGCCATGATTCTGGAGCAGGAGGCGAAGGGCTGCTTTCAGGAAATTGATGTCGATGACATGCTCGCTCTGCTCGACCGCATGATCATCGAGGCCCAAGGCGTGGGGCGGAAACTACAGTGACTGGGGACAAACCTGACTGTTGATACAGATGTCGTCAGCCGGTTTGGCTGAAATCCTCGACGGCTGGATCTCTTCTTGGCTGGCCGCGGGTGAGTCGTCCTCCGAATCGGGTTGAGCAGATACACCCGCGGCTGAACGAGCATGAGCCGGCCATCGACGAGGGGCGTCATGCCCCTCGTATCAGAGATTTGAGCGTCAGTCATTCATCAGCCACGGCCTCAATTCCTTGAGGTTGCTCACTACAACTTGCTGGGCCTCAGGGCTCGTCGCCAGGTTGCGCGGGTCGATCTGATAACGCTGCAACACATACTTCACCAAGGCCCTGCGGCTGGGCACCACTAATTGTCCTTGCGTCATCCCGAAGTCGGTTTCGATGATTGCCTTCTGCGCCTCGTTCAATCGCCCATCGGGCTCGAAGATAACCGGAATCTCGACATTCCAGTCTTCATCCAGCTCCCGTGTGTTCGGCGATTCGTCGAGCAGGTCCGGCTGCCCGCGCAGGCGGCTGAGCACGAAGTCGCGGTACTGGCCATTCTTTTCGCAGTAGGCCCGCACATGCCAGCGCATGCCGGTGTACACCAGCGTGTGAGGGGCGATGAGGCGAACCTCTACGTTCGGGGTATTGAACGACACGTACTCGGTTTCCAGGCGCAGGCCTTCGCGGCAGGCCTTGAGCAAGGGGCGCAGAATCTCCGGTCGAATGGGGCGATCCGGCACTTCCAATACCTTGGTGTGCGCATAGGCCAGTGCCAGTCCATCAATGTGCGGGGCACGCTCATTGTTCTGATAGAGCAGGTGCAAATAGGCGCTGGCACTGTCGTCGATGAACAGGGGTTTGAACTGCTTGCTCGGCACATACCCCTTGAGCTGCTTGTCATATGTCAAGTTTTTGGGCGCATGCTCGGTGATGTAGGTATTGATGTCCTTGGATGCCTGCTGGCGGCTGATGCCAAAGCTCTGCATCAAGTGCCCCGTGGTCAGCCTGCCTTCCCACCAGGCAACGGTCTCGATCAAACGATAGCGAAGTGCCAGGTCCCAGCGTACCTGTTCAACGGATTGCTTGCGTTTCATACCCTCTCCATGTGCGCGAATACTTTACCTGTATAAGTCTACATTCTAGACCTGTCGTTTATAACTACATATCGTGTGTCTGTCTTCGAAATAAATTGAAGTCACGAAAGGATGTGGACATGACTATGTCTGAAGCGGTTTCGACAGGGGCTTTGGTGTTGATCGGGGTGATCCTGACGGTGCTCCTGATGCAGTACCTGAGGTTGCGAGAAATCTGGCACGTGGCGCTTGCCTGCCGCCAGGACGCACGTTGGGCGCGGATCTGGGAGATGGAAAACCGGGAGCTACGTTCGGCACTGCGTGCTGAGAAAGCGCACATCGAGCAGTTGCAAAGCAAGCTGGTGATTTTGCAGAACTTGATCTCTGCAGAGCGATAAGGGAAGTGCATGAACAGACTTGAACGGATCAAAGGCTGCCTGCTGGGTGGTGCTGTCGGAGACGCGCTTGGCGCCCCCGTGGAGTTTCTTGAGTGGCCTGCCATCGAAGCCAAGTTCGGTCCGCAGGGCATCATTGATTTTGCCCCGGCTTACGGCAACACCGGCGCCATCAGCGACGAAACGCAGATGATGCTGTTCACCGCAGAAGGTTTGCTGCGCGCTTTTGTGCTTGGCAGTTTACGGCAGGCGTGCCATGTCCCGAGCATTGTTCACCAAGCGTTGCTGCGCTGGCTGATGACCCAGGATTACCCCTCTGCGATACCGATCGTCACAGATGGCTGGCTGATCAAGCAAGTCGAACTCTGGTCTCGTCGCTCCCCAGGCACAACTTGCCTGAATGCACTAAAGGCCAGCGCGCGGTTGGGAGCGGTTGCCGAGAACAACAGCAAGGGCTGCGGCGCCTTGGTACGTGTTGCACCCTGTGCATTCTTTGCCAATGCATTTGACTACGCGGCGCAGTCTGGACGCCTGACGCACGGGCATCCGACGGGCTACCTGGCGGCAGGGCTATTCGCCGACATTCTTCAGCGTGTTGTCGAAAGACAAGACAGCCTGGAACACGCGGTAACTCAAAGCTTGGCCAAATATGGGCAAGTACCTGGTATGGAAGAAACGCGCAGCCTCATCGAGCGCGTGCTGTTTTTCTACTACGAGGGCTATACACCCACCCCGCAACGCATTGGCGACCTTGGCGGTGGGTGGGTTGCCGAGCAGGCGATGGCGATTGGACTGTGGTGTGCGCTGACAGCACGATCACTCGAAGAAGGGGTGATCACGGCGGTGAATCACAGTGGCGATAGCAACAGCACAGGGCTTGTCGCCGGGCACTTGTTGGGTGCCCAGTATGGTGCTGCTGCCATTCCTGCCCGCTGGTTCGAACGCCTGGAACTGCGCCAGGTGATCGTGCAGGTAGCCGAGGATCTTGAGCGTGTTCCACGTGATTACTGCGGGGTTGGTGGCGCGTTCGACGAGCAGATCGAATTGGCTTATCCGGGCAGTTGAAAGCACCGATGGCAATACATCAGCGAAGAGACCAAGGAGCTTTAGAATGCCCATCAAACCCATGCCCTTCACCTTTGAATGTGAAGGATGCGGTTGGACAAAGACAGTGGCACCGCAAAGTGATGCGCTGATGCCCGGCGAGTGGTTTGACCAGTGCCCGAGGTGCGGGAGCATGGCACTGAAGATGCGCACCGCAGGGTGGCTTGAAGGGGCGTTGGCGGAGTTGCTGGCGCGGCGGCGATTTTGAGCGCACAGGCCAGGGTTCAGCGCCCTGGCCAGCAACGGCCTGCCAGCAAGCAGGCCTGGGTTAGTAACACGCTGTGTGCCGGCGTTTAGCGGCGTATTCGAGTGCGAAGGAAGTCATCAGACTCGACAGAGGTTCTGGTACGAACGAGTTCGCAAACCTCCAGGGCTTTTCGAGCGGCCAGCTTGAGCGTTCGACGAAGGCCTTCGCATTCATCAACGAGTTTTTCCAGCCCGGAAGAATCGAACATTTGCTCAGAGATGGGGAATGCTCGATCAATTCTGTCAAACAGCGCCGTTCCGCCTATTTCCAGCGCATCGAGCTTGAACGCATTGAACTCGCCCTTGCGGCCTTCCAGTTGCGCAATATCGGCCTGGATGGCCTGCTTGTAGGCATCGAATACGGTATCGAGCTTGCTGTTAACCTTGCCGACTACATCCACTTTTCGGTTGATCGAGCGCAGGAACTGCTCGAACGTCAGGCCGCTGGAGGGGTAGTCTTTCTTGCGCGTGGACGAATAGGCGCACATGCCGGCGTACTCGATACCCGCGAAACTCAGGTCGTCGGCTACTTGCTCCATGATCTCAAGAATATCGTCCTGAGACTTCACATCCGCCTTGTTCAACACGATATACAGCGACTCTGCGCGGAACGGCGTGGACTCGATGAACTCGATGTCGGACTGGTCGATGGTCCCGGCCGGGTCAAGGCCGATGACCCAGACCAGCGCCGAGGCCTGATTGACCAGGGAGGCTGCAGTGCTACGGTCGGAGGCCGCGGCCCCACCCGTGGTACCCGGGTTGTAGCCGGGCGTATCGATGATGCACAGGTTGCCGAACAGCTCCGGGTCCATGGGAACCTTGACACTGATGAAGGGCAGGATGCGCCGCAGGTCGAAGCCGAAGGCCTGAACATACTCGTGGCACATCGACGCGTACAGGCTGGGCTCCAGGTCGATGGCCCCACCGTTATACGAATAACCCTTGATCCGGGTTTCTTCAGAGCACACCACGTAGCTGGGGACCACGGTCACCGGGTTGATGCCGGTCGCCAACTTCACGCTCGGGTTACGGATGAAGCTGTTGACGAACGCCGACTTTCCGCTGCTGAAACCACCCGCAATGCTCAGGATGGTTTTGCCGGCAATGCTCGGGAAGTTGTTCAGCATCTGCATCTCGGTGAGGATCGCCTGCATGTCGAGCACTGCTTGGGCTTCACCGGCCAACGACGATTCTCGGCTGGCGAACTCCATGTAGTCGTGGTTGATCAGGTCGGCGAATTTGGCCAGCTCTTCATTACCGGGCGGTTGCTGGGCCAGGACTTTGCTCACCAGGGAAAATTTCTCGGTTAGCGACAGGTGCTGCTTGTTGATGTCGGCGTAGTTGTCTTCCAGGTGCTGCTGGGAGGCCTTCAGTTGTTCGGTCAGGCTTTCCAGTAGGTCGACGTTCTGCTCCGTGGAAATCAACTGGTTCTTATGTTCCTCCAGGTACGTCTCCAGCTCGGCAATTTGTGCCAGCGCCTGTGCCTTGCGTTCCTCTAGCTCGGCCGCATTGGCTCGCTCTGTCTGCAACTGGGTTGTTAGCGCTTCATTGTCCGACTCCAGCGAGTCGATCTGTACAGCCTGCCCGGTGCACTGTTCGGCCAGCTGCTGTTTGGCGTCGTTCAGTGCTTCGATCTGCTGTTGCGCGTCCGAGAGGGTGTGCCCAAGTTCAGCGATGCGCTGTTCTTTTTCCGCCAGCGCCTGCTTGCGATCTGCTAGCTGCTGTTGAAGGGTGGTGATCTCGGCAAGCGCCTGGTCCTTGCGTGCTTCCAACTCTGCCGTATTGGCCTGTTCTGCCTGCAACTGGTCGCTGAGCGTCTCATTGCGCGACTCCAGCGTGCGGATCTGCTCAGTCTGCTCGGCGCACTGCTCGGTCAACCGCTGTTTGACGTTGTTCAGCGCTTCGATCTGCTGTCGAGTATCGGCCAGGGTGTGCTGGAGCTCCTGAATGCAACGCTCTTTGTCGACAAGCTCCTGCTTGTGATCGGCAAGGTGCTCTTCGAGCCCTGCGATCTGGGCCATGGCCTGAGCCTGCCGCTCTTCCAGATCCTTGGCGTACGCCTTGGCCTGGGCCAGTGCGAGCATAGCCTTCTGGAGCTTGCCCTTCTCCTGCGTTAACGCTTCGGAGGTCGAGGCCAAATTGGCTGTTTCAAGCTGCAACGCATCGACTAGCGAGCCGTTGCGCGATTTTAGCTCGCCGATTTCGTCATTCTGGCCCGCGCACAGCGCGGACAATTGCTGATTGGTGCTGAACAAAGTGTCGAGCTGGCACTGGGCATCATCCAGGTGGCCCTGAAGTTCAACTGCCAGTTTCTTGCGTTTGAACTGCCAGAAGCGGGACAGCGAATCCAGCGTCGAGCGTGCCTGTTCATGAATGGCTGGCGGGTTGCTCACAGGGTGACCTCTTCGGCCTTGCGTGCCAGGCGTTCAAGCCGGTCAATGGTTTGAGCCGCGTTGTCGACTTGATCCTTGAGCACATTGATCCGGCGTTGAATCTCATCGACGAAGGAGTTGGAGATGGTGGAAGGCGCGTTGCGTTCAACATCGTTGATGAACGAACTGATCTTGCTTTTGACCTTGCTACCCAACGAGCCGATGAAGTCATCGGCGGCATCCTTGAAACGTTCGGCCTCGTAGCCCTTGAGCGTGCCGTTGCTTTTCAGGGTGTCAGGCAATGGAATGCCCAAATCAAAGTCATCGTCAGGAATCGATTGAATGATCGAAAGAATCGCGAGCTTGATCATTTGCGCATTGGCATCCTGTTCAAGCACCTCACGGATCTTGGGCGTGAGGGTCCGGGCCAGTTCTTCGTTCAGCCCGCGATGAGAGCTCTCCACCTTGGCGCCCAGCTCATCCTGGATGTCGTTCATGAACTCGTTGATGGTGGAGATGACCTGGCTACTGATGATCTTGGCGCGGACGACCGTTTTCTCGGTAGTGCCGCCGCCCCAAAGCTTGCGGGCAATCCAGCTGCCAACCCCAGGGTTGTCGACGACAACGGTTTCACTGACAGAGCCTTCCGCGTCTTTGATAGTGGACTGCGTCTCGCGAAGCAATTGCGCAGCTGTCTTGCGCATGTCGTCACGCAACTTCTGGCGGTAGTCGGCCATGGTGTATTTGAAGCTGACATCCAGTTCCAGCGAGAGATCCAGTCGCTTCGATTCCAGCGAAGCCAGTTGTTCGTCCAGCTGATCGACGTTGGCGTTCTTGATCTGGATGATCTGGTTGCGTGCCAGGGTGATGATCAGCGCCTTGAATGCCTCAAGGTTCTTTTGTTTCCGAACCATCAGGTTGGCGATTTTTTCCCGTGTGATCTCCGTTTTCTTCTCGCGCACCTGGGCAAGCATGGCGTTGATCGCGTCAATGTTTGCCAAGCTGTCCAGACTGCTCAACGACAGTGCCTGGTTGTCGCGAGTGAAGTAATCCGGGTAATCGGTGGACAGGTTGTCCCAGGTCACCTGCTCGTTCGAGTCCCAGGTTTCGGGCGTTTCGAAGCGGCGGTTGAGGCTGTGGCACAAGCCGGAGCTATGCAGCAGGTTACGGTGCACCGAACCGATCAGGTTGTCGAACACCGAGCCCACTTCCGGGCTGCTCATCTTGAGGTCTGCAAGGGTGCTCTGTGCCCGTGCCGACAGTTGGGCACGGATGGCTTCCACGGCATCGCTCAAGCGCGCGCGTTTTTCGCTGCCGTACAGTTGTGTGTCGATCTGGCTGGCCACCAGTACCAGTTCCTGAATGCCTTCCTTCTGGGTAATACGCCCCATCACCTCAAGGTCTTGCTCATTGAGGAACTGGCCGGCCGGGCTGACGATGAACACCACGTCGCAGGTTTTCAGCAATTCGACCGTGCGCTCTTCGCGCGACTGGACCGGATCGTTCATGCCGGGGGTATCGATGATGCAGATATCGCGTAGTGCCTCCAGCGGCATGGCGACATGAACCGTCTTGGTGAACGGCATGTACGTGCCGTCAGCACCGACATAGTTGTGCAGACGAGCCGCCAGCTCTTTCGGGTTACCTGCCTGAATCTCGCTGTGCAAGTGCAGGGTGGCCGCATCGAGCCCTGACCTCTTCATGCGCTGGAACTGGTCGTATGCCGCGAACAAGCCTTCTTCGCGTTGCAGTTCGCTCAAGGCTTTTTTATCGGCCATGATCGTCAGCTGCGCCATATCGAGGGGCGCGCTATTGGCTTGGGCGTTACGACGCTTCACCAGCTCTTCCAGGCATTCGCGCTTGCGCGTGGCAAGGCGTTGCTCGAACTGGTCCGATTTGAAGCGGATCGCGGCGATGTCCGTTTCGCTGTAGAACTCAACCTTGGCCTGGAACACTTCGCCCCAGGTAATGGTGGTCAGTGCAGCGGTCATGGGTGTTGCGGCCTTGGGCAGGATCGGTTCGCCATTAAAAATCAGCGCATTGAGCAGCGATGACTTTCCGGCTTTCACACGACCAACAATACCGATGTTCATCAGCCGGTTCTGGTCCTGCAACGTCTGGCACGCTTGCGCGAGCTGTTGCGGTTGGTCGATGCCGTTCAGCCGCTTGAACTGCTCGATTTCGCGCTCAAACAGGTCCTGGTTGCTTGCTGCCAGCGTGTGCAGGCTTTCGCTAAAAGCGACGAGTGATTGGTAATCCATTAGGTCGTTCGCCTTACTTGTAGAGGTGTTCGTTTGCAGCGGCTTTTACTGCGGTGGCAAGGTTTTCCAGCACAGCAGTCTTCTCGCTGATCTGTGCTTCAAGCTGCAGGCTTTCCTGTGCAATTGAGTCGATCACATGCTTTTGCTTGGTGATCTGCTCTTCGAAACCGTCGCTGATCTTCTTCAGCATGGCGTTGAGCTGCTCGTCGATGATTGCCGGAATTTTCCCGCGCAGTTCCGCCTTGATGTTGGGGAACACTTCGCCGGTCAGCTTCTGGCGAAACTTCTCGCGCTCGTTACCGCCACCGTTAAACATCTTGAGAATTTCGGGCAAGAAGATGATCACCAGCTCTACCAGCGGATTGACCACGGTGGTGGTGACAGCGAGCACGGTAGAGAGGCTGCGGTAGAGCATGACGCCGCTGTTCTTGTCTTCCTCGGCACGATTGCTCAGGCGTGTCGACCAGTCGCTGAGCATTTCCGTGGTGCGCTCCAGCGAGAATTTGACCTTGTTGGAAAGCTCCTCGCTCCAGTTGCCGCTAATGTCCAGTACGGACATCTGGCTGCTGGTGGCACTGAGGTTGCTGGCAATCCGGTCGACCATGTTGGTGGAGATGTCCTGCACTTCAGATTTGATCGTGCTGGACAGGCTGCTGCGGATGATGTCGGAGAGTGCATTCGACAGGGCACTCGGGTTCTTGCTGCTGCCCAAGGTGACCAGCTCGTCGAGGGAGTCATTAAGCGCGTTATCCAGGCCGCGCAGGCTACGGTCGAGCATTTTTCCCGAGTAGCGATCTTTCAGGTCCGACTCGACGTCTTTGCGTTGCTCCAGCAGCTTGGCCAAGGCCTGCTCGAGTGCGCGTGCGGTTTGCTCGCTCTCGGCCTTATCCTTTTTCAGCATGCTCAGCGCCAGGTTGATCTGCGCCAGTACTTCGAAGTTCTGGTCCTTGAGGATGTCGATGAACAGGCGCGAGAACAGCACGTCAGGCTGCAATGCGGTCAGTGCATTTGTCAGTTCCTCACCACCACGGTTACCGATTGTGATGCTGCGGTAGTGCTCGCCGAAATACACCCCGAGCTGGTCGTCAATGTAGGCCTGCACGTCTTCAACCTGGTCGGCGGCGCGCAGGTTGCATTTGCTCAGCAGGAAGGTGAAATCGGTGTTGTAGGTTTTTAGCTCGTCGAGTTTGCGCAGCATCGACTGCGTAATGTTGCCGTCCTCGATGCTGGTCAGCACCACGAAGTGCACACCGCGCGGCAGGTAGTAAGCAATGGCCTTATTGTGGTTTTCCAGCGATGAGCCAAATCCCGGCATGTCGACCAGCACCAGGGGCGCAATGGCTTTCAACGCCTCGCTGTCGAGGTACAGGCGCAAGTGTGAAAACTCGCTGGAACGACGATTGATGGTACTCAGCGCTTCAACAGGCAGACGTTCCTGCACACCGTCGGGTTTGATTGCCAGCAGATAGGGGTCAGATGAATAACGCAGTTCTGTCGCCAGTTCAGTTTCCGGCGCAATTCCAACTGGCAAAATGTCCTGGCCCATCAGCGCGTTCAACAGCGAGCTCTTACCGGCGCTGAAGGCCCCGATTACGGGCACCACAAGCTCGGTCTCCATCACTTTTGGAAGCAATGACTGATCGAATGAAAACGCTTGGTCATTGAGCAGCACCTGCATTTTCTTCAAGTAAGTGGCGAACTCTTTCTGGCTTTCGAGCATGGTGATATTCCTTTAAGTGTTGATGGTCTGCGCGAAGACATGGCATAGGGTGCACAGAGGCTTATGCGCTGGGATATTCAAGTAATCGCTGGTCTTTCCTCGTCGTGCGAGACGGGGCCCGGCCCGAGAAGGTTACAACCGCCGTTGCCGCATTCGGGTCGCGTTCAGGGCGGTTCACGAGGTCAGTGCGTCACTGCTTGGCTCGTGGTCTTGTTACAGAAGCATTGAGTGCAATGGAAGGGGAGGGCAAAGGCATGCACACGTCCTTGTCTGTAGGGTGTTGATCGCGCATGCCCAATAACTGATGGCATATCGCTTCCCGGATGAGATTGCGTTGGGTGAAACCAATAGATCGGCGCAATCTGTTCTGCCCGCATGATGGCACTTTGATTTGGCATGGTAAACTGTCAACAAAATGCCCATATCCCGGGGGGCTTCATATGCAACGCGCTTTTTCAAGGCCTTGCGCGGAGGTGCATGATTGAAATATTTACCTGTACGCTTAACCAGTATTCGGGCGCTGCAGGTGTAACTGCAAAGCAGTAGGGATTGAACGAAAGCCGGCCAAGCTATTTTCTCGCCAATAAGCATTTGGCGAAGGCTCCATTTTTAGTGGTGGCGTATTGGCATTATTCTGGTCGCGTTTTTTGGTGATGCGCCTCGCTTGGTTATCCAGCGAACCGGTAGGTATTGATGTCTTTCGATGCCTGCTGCCGACTGATGCCAAAGCTCTGGATCAGGTGTCCCGTGGTCAGCCGGCCTCCCCACCAGGCTACGGTTTCAATCAGGCGATAGCGAAGGGCTAGGTTCCAGCGAACCTGTTCGATGGATTGCTTGCGTTTCATCCCCTCTCCATATGCTCGATTTCTTTACCTGTATAAGCCTACATTATAGACGTGTCTTTTTTTGCTACATATCGTCTTGCTGTCTACGGGGTGTTGAGCTTATGGCGGGGGGGGCATGGTTGCGTGGGATGCGGTTTCTATAGGGGCCTTGCTGTTGATAGGGGCAATCTGGCGCAGCTGTGCAAGATGGTTTGCCCGTGTGCTTACAGTTCGTGCGATGATTCACGTTATTTGAGTTGTGTTTGAAGGGATAAGATGGCTTCAGTCCGCCTTACTGAGCACCAATGTCAGTACTACGCATGGCTTCTCACCCGGCGAGCGGCTGGCGATTCGGTTGAGTCGCTTGCCTCGACGTTGGTTGACTCTCAGGTGGATCTCAATCCACATCAGGTCGATGCAGCGCTTTTTGCCTGCCGGAATCCCCTGTCACGCGGGGTGATCCTAGCTGACGAGGTGGGCCTGGGCAAAACCATCGAGGCCGGACTGGTGATCTCGCAGCGCTGGGCCGAACGGAGACGGCGCATCTTGATCATTGCTCCCGCTAATCTGCGCAAGCAGTGGCACCAAGAGTTGCAGGACAAGTTCAATCTGCAAGGTCTGATTCTGGAAGCCAAGAGCTACAACGCGCTTCGCAAGCAAGGCGTCGGAAACCCTTTCGTGTTCGCCAACGGCCCGGTGCTCTGCTCTTATCAGTTCGCCAAAGCCAAGGCGAAGGACGTCAAGGCAATTGCCTGGGATCTGGTGGTGCTGGATGAAGCGCACCGTCTGCGCAACGTCTACAAGAGTAACAACGTCATTGGCAAGACACTGAAGGACGCATTAGCCCATGTGCATTCCAAGGTGCTACTGACCGCAACTCCACTGCAGAACTCGTTGCTCGAACTGTACGGGCTGGTGAGTATGATCGATGATCGGGTTTTCGGTGATGTCGACAGCTTCCGCGCCCAGTTCGTCAATACCGACAGGGCGCAGGCCTTTGGCGGTTTGCGGCAGCGCCTGGGCAGCATCTGCAAGCGCACTCTACGTCGTCAAGTGCAGCAGTACGTTCCCTACACAGCAAGACGGGCGATTGTTCAGGAGTTCGCCCCCAGTCAAGAGGAGCGCGAGTTGTCTGGTTTGGTGGCCGACTATCTGCGCCGCCCGAACCTCAACGCCCTACCCGAAGGTCAGCGACAACTGATTTCCCTGGTGCTCTGGAAACTTTTGGCGTCTTCGACTCACGCGATCGCCGGTGCGCTGGATACCATGGCAAGACGCCTGCAGGGCAACCTCGACAAGGCGTCTGAAGTCATCGATCTCACCCAGACCCTGGATGAAGACTACGAAGGCCTCGATGAGCTGGCCGATGAAAGTGAAAAGGAGCTGGACGGCGAAGATGTCGTGATTCTGACCGCTGGCGAGCGTGATGCCATCGCCGCTGAAATCGCCGAGCTGCAGCAGTTCAAGAATCTGGCCACCAGCATCCGCGAGAACGCCAAGGGCAAGGCGCTGCTGATCGCCCTGGAGCGTGCCTTTGCCGAGCTCGAACGCCTCGACGCCGCACGCAAGGCCATCATCTTCACCGAGTCGCGGCGTACCCAGGACTACCTGCTGTCGTTGCTGGCCGACACGCCCTATGGCGACGGCATCGTGCTGTTCAATGGCACCAACACCGATGCCACGGCCCAGCGCATCTACAAGGACTGGCTGCAGCGTCACGCCGGTAGTGATCGCATCACCGGCTCCAAGACCGCCGATACCCGCGCCGCGCTGGTCGAGCACTTCAAGGAGCGCGGCACCATCATGATCGCCACCGAAGCGGGGGCGGAAGGTATCAACCTGCAGTTCTGCTCGCTGGTGATCAACTACGACCTGCCCTGGAACCCGCAGCGCATCGAGCAGCGCATCGGCCGCTGCCACCGCTACGGCCAAAAGCACGATGTGGTGGTGGTGAACTTCGTCGACCGCAGCAACGAGGCGGATGCACGGGTCTACGAACTGCTGGCCGAGAAATTCCAGCTGTTCGAGGGCGTATTCGGCGCAAGCGACGAGGTACTGGGCTCCATCGGCTCCGGTGTCGACTTCGAGCGCCGTATTGCTGATATCTACCAGAACTGCCGTGATCCTGAAGAGATCAAGCGCAGCTTCGAGCTGTTGCAGTTGCAACTGTCCGGGGAAATCAGCGAGGCAATGGTCAAGACCCGCCAGGTATTGCTGGAGAACTTCGACGAAGAGGTGCAGGACAAGCTGCGCATCCGTGCCGAAGACAGCAGTTCCACTCGCAACCGCTTCGAGCGCCTGCTGCTCGACCTGACCCGCGTCGAACTCGACGACCATGCACACTTCGATGGCGACAGCTTCGAGCTGCACAGGCTGCCGGCCGGCAATGCTGCAGGTATTGCCTTGGGGCGTTATGAACTGCCGCGCCGTGGCGGTGAGTCGCATTTGTATCGTCTAGGCCACCCACTGGCAGTCTGGGTAATCGACCAGGCCAAAAACCGTCAGCTCGATTGGCAACCAGCGCCAAGACTGATACTCGACTACGCCGCCTATGGTACTCGGATCAGCACCCTAGAGCCTCTGCGTGGCCAGCACGGATGGCTGATTTTGAAGCTGTTCTCCGTCGAGGCGCTGGGCAACCTGGAGCAGCATCTGGTGGTTTCCGCTGTCACCGCTGGCGGGCAGGCGCTGCCTGAGGATGATCCGGAGAAGCTGCTGCGCTTGCCGGCACACCTGGAGCAGAGCGAGTCCGCCGCAGAAGGAGCGGTACTGCTGGCCAACGACCTAGAGCAGCGCAAGAATCAGCTGTTGCGCGAGATCAACCAGCGCAACATGGGCTACTTCGAGCAGGAGGTCGCCAAGCTCGATGCCTGGGCTGACGACCTCAAGCTGGGATTGGAGCAGGAAATCAAGGCGATTGATGGTGAGATCAAAGAGCTGCGCCGAATCGCGGCAACCGCGGCGACGCTGGAGGAAAAACTCGGCTACCAGAAACAGCAGCGCGAACTGGAAGGCAAGCGCAGTAAGCTGCGCCGCGAGCTATTTGCCCGCCAGGATGAGATCGAGGAAGAGCGCAACGCGCTGATCGATCAGTTGGAGGCTCAACTCAAGCAGCATGTCGTGGAGCAGACGCTGTTTACCGTGGAATGGGAGTTACTTTGATGTCAAATAGGGAAATGGCTCGTGGTTCGGTTTGGCGCCAGTGGGATCTACATGTACACACGCCAGCCTCATTCCATTGGTTCGGTAAAAAGTTCAGGGACTGTGCTGACGCCAACGAACGGCGTGACCTCGTCGATCAAATGATCGACGCGCTGAACAAGGCCGAGCCAGCTGTCTTTGCCATAATGGATTATTGGACCTTTGATGGCTGGCTTGCTCTCAAATCAAGGCTCAGTGAGAACGGCGCCCCAACCCTGCACAAGAAGGTCTTTCCGGGTATCGAGCTCCGCTTGGCCGCTCCGATGAAGGGGCGGCTCAACGCTCACGTCCTGTTCTCTGATGAGATTGAGGATCAGGCGCTGCTCGACTTCAAGCAGGCCCTGACGATCGAGCTGGTAAACCGCCCCTTGTCAGACTCAGCCCTTATGGACGCCGCGCGCGAGGCGGGGGCGGACAAACTGAAGACCCACGGATTCGACAAAGCCGACGTGGTTGCGTCCGACGATAAGGCCTTGCTTGCTGGCGCCGTCGTCGCCGAAGTCAACCCGGATTCCTACAGGTCAGCAGTTTCCAAAGTCAAGCAGGGACAGGCCATCGGATTCATGCCCTTTGACACTAATGATGGATTGGCTGAAGTGAAGTGGCACGAGCATTACGCCTACGCCATGGGCCTCTTCCAAAGCTCCCCCATTTTCGAATCGAGAAACGTCGATTTGCATGCAGCCTTTGCTGGTTTGAGGACCGCCGGCAATGCGAAATACTTTGACAACTTCCACAGTGCACTGAAAGAGACTCCTCGGCTGGCCGTGTCTGGCAGCGACGCTCATTGCTTCGTCGGTGTCCCAGGAGATAACAACAAGCGGGGCTATGGCGACTTCCCCTCTGGGAAGAAAACATGGATCAAGGCCGATCCTACGTTCCGAGGACTCAAGCAAGTGATTCTTGAGCCGGCGAAGCGATCCTTCATTGGCGAAAAGCCGCCCAAGGTCCAAGAAGTCGAGTCCAACAAGACCCTCTACATCGAGTCGATTGAGATCACAAAAACAGGAGATAAGGCCGGCGTCGGGCAGTGGCTGCACGGCTGTGACATCCCGCTGAACCCCGATCTTGTTGCCGTTATTGGGAACAAGGGTAGCGGTAAGAGCGCTTTGGCCGATGTCATCGCGACACTCGGCAATTCCAAACAGTCCAAGCACTTCAGCTTCTTGAAGAAGGATCGCTTTTGGGGCAAGACCGGTGAGCCCGCACGCCACTTTACAGGGGCACTTACTTGGCGAGACGAAAGCACCGAGTTCAGGCCTCTGAATGAGTCACCTTCAGAGGAGAAGGCCGAGCTTGTTCGCTACATCCCGCAGGGCTATTTCGAAGAGCTCTGCAATGAGCACGTATCAGGTAAGTCGAACGCATTTGAGAAGGAGCTGAGATCGGTGATCTTCTCCCATGCAAGTGAAGAAATGAGGCTGGGAGCGCTCGACTTCGATCAGCTGACCGAGCAACAGGAGCAGTCGCTCAGGAATCAATTGGGTGAGTACCGTAAGGAGCTTGCTTCGGCCAACGCAGCTATCGTGCGTATTGAGGAGCAGCTTCAACCTTTAGAGCTGAAGAAACTCACTGATCTGCTCCTGCTGAAGGGCAAGCAGATCGAGGAACACGACAAGCTTAAGCCAGCGGAGGTCGCGGCGCCTAACGAGGCCATGAGTCCCGAGCAAAAGCAAGCTGCTGATGGTTTGATGGTAGCCAGTCAGCAGCTGGAAGGCGCCAGGAAGCGCAGCCAAGAGATCGCTGGCGAGACCACCGAGCTCGCCAAACGCCAAAAAGCCATAGGGAACATTCGCGAGCAGTTGAGATTGCTTCAACGCGCTTTCGATCAAGCCGAGAAAGCTGTCGCTGATGATCTCAATCTGCTTGGGTTCACTTGGTCCGATCTTGCTGCCGTCGACATCAAGATGGTCGTCCTCGACAACAGGACGACCGAGCTGGCGACGAAGCAAAGCGAGTTGAAGGTTGAGTCCGAAAAGCTGACTGAAGACCTGACGACCTACTCCGCGACACAGCAGAGCTTTACCGCCAAGCTGAATGCGCCGCAACAACAATATGAGGCCTACCAGCGCCAGCTTGCGGAATGGAGCTCGAAGCGCGATGAGCTCATCGGCTCAATCACCGAGCCTGAGACCAAGGTCGGGTTGGAAACCAGGATCGAGCAGCTCAAGGAGCTTCCGCAGCAACTCAAGGATTTGGAAGCGGGGCGTTTGCAGTTGTGCGGGGAAATTTTCGACACCCTAGATGCACAACGGCGCGCGCGCGCGGAGCTGTTCAAACCGGTACAGGACCTGATTCAGAAGAATGTCCTGATACGCGAGGACTACAGGCTGCAGTTCCAGGCAACGCTGGCAGCATCTGCCGATGCCATCGCCGACCAATTGTTTGCGCTGATCAAGCAGACTTCAGGTGACTTCCGTGGGCAAGATGAGGCGCTCTCGACCATCCGAAGACTTTTCGATTGCCACGACCTGAACACCAAAGATGGAACGCTAATCTTCATTACCTCCTTGCAAGAGAAGGTCTTGGCAGCGGCTAAAGCCTCCGGTTCGGATGCCGGGATATTCAGCTTGCTGAAGAAGGGGCAGCCGGCTACGGCTGTCTATGACCTCATCTTCGGCTTGAATTTTCTTGAGCCTCGCTACTCACTGCTCTTCCAGGATACGCAGATCGAGCAACTGTCCCCTGGTCAACGTGGCGCGCTCTTGCTGATCTTCTACTTGCTGGTGGACAAGGGAAAGACGCCCATCATCCTCGATCAGCCGGAGGAGAACCTTGACAACGAGACGGTGTTCCGTCTGCTCGTTCCCGTTCTTTCGGAAGCCAAGAAGCAGCGGCAGATCATCATGGTCACGCACAACCCCAATCTGGCAGTTGTGTGCGACGCAGAGCAAATCATCCACGCAAGATTCGACCGTGCGTTGGACTCCACTATCCGCTACGAGTCGGGAGCTATTGAGAGTACGGGGCTGAACGAAGCTGTTGTGACCATCCTTGAAGGGACGAAGCCCGCATTCGAGAACCGCTACGGGAAATACCATTGATATGGCAGCACTAGAACCACAGCATATGACCGTCCTGAAGAAGGTTTTGGCCGAACGTTTCGTGCAGTTTCTTCCGCCGCTCTTGGGTGCGGCGAAGCCCGAAGATCAGGTGGCCAAGCAGCTATCGCGTGCCTTCAGCGCCTTTGCACTGCACAAACTGCTCAATATCACGCCCAAAGATGCCGCCGCATCTGTGGTAGACGATTTCAATGACAAGGGGCTGGACGCCATCCACTACCACGCCCCCACTAAAACTCTTTATCTCCTGCAAGCCAAGCTGAAGGAATCGGAGCAGTTTAAGCAGGACGAAGCCCAATCGTTCTGCACCGGCATTCGCTTGCTGCTGAAGCAGGATTTCACCGGGTTCAACGTCAACGTCCAGAACCGCCAGGCCGAAATCGAAAGTGCGCTCGATGCGTGCAGCCACATCAAACTGCTGGTGACCTACACCGGGGACGGCGTGTCGCAATCGGCCATCGAAGGGTTGCAATTACTACTCGACGACGATGACCTCGACGAGGAGCGGCTCGACAAACAGGTGGACTACTACGCGGCAGCCGACATCGCCCGCGACCTGCTGGCAGAGCAGTCCTATCCGCCGGTTCATACCGACGTCGCCTTGCAGAAGCACGCCAAGGTTGAAAGCCCGCGCACCACGTACTACGGCATTGCCCGATTGACCGATCTGGTCGCACTGCACAAAGACAAGGGCAAGGCGCTGTACGAGCGCAACATCCGCTATTTCCTCGGTAGCAATCGATCCGATGTCAACAAGGCCATCAAGTCGACCCTGCGCGACGATCCGGGCAGCTTCTTCTACCTTAACAACGGCGTGACGGCGGTCTGCGACGAGATTGAACCAAAAGGAAAGAACGTCAGCAGCGGATTCCGGAAGTTCAAGGTTCGCGGCCTGTCGATCATCAACGGCGCGCAAACAGTGGCGTCTGCTGCCGAATTCGTAGCCCAGCATCCGGGCAGCAATATCGACGATGCCAAGGTGATGCTCACCTTGATCAAGGCACCTGCAGATGGCACGTTCGGCAAGCGCGTCACTAAGGCGCGCAACCACCAGAACCCGGTGCAGACAGCGAACTTCGCCTCGCTGGACGAAAACCAGGAGAGGCTGAGGCAGGAGGTCGCACTTCTCGGTTTTGCCTATCATTACCGTCCGGAAGCTTCGGCCACCGGCCCCCAGGCCATCTCGCTGGACGAAGCGCTGCGCGTGCTAGCCTCCCAGCAGGACGACCCTCGCTACGCCGTTTGGCTCAAAAGCGAACCGGCGCGGCTGGCAAACTCCGAATCCGCCGAATACCAGGCGCTGTTCCCGGTCACCCTGACCGGCGTGGCTCTGGTCAATGCCGTTCTGTGCCACCGGGCCATCCGCACACTGGTAGTGGACTACGAACAGAAGGCAGCGGCGCGCAGCCAGGAAAAGCTGATTTACCGCCACGCCATTCACCTCATCACGGCCGTAATGATGAAGCGCCTGCGCCAACGTATCGGCACGGCCGCCGTCATCGACGCCGCCACCATTCCCGGTTTGATCAGCCAGCCACTCGATCAGCTACGGCAGCAGACCTTCGACCTCGGGCGGCAACGCCTGCTGGGTGAGGGGCCGCTGGCCTACTTCCGCAACCAGGGCAGCGTCGCGGCATTCCTGGCCGATCTGCTGGAAATCCACTTCGGGCTGGCCGCCGACCCGGTGCTGCCCAATCTGCGCAATATCAACACTGCGGCGGATTCTTATCCACGCAAGCGCCTCCTAGACTACTTGTCGAAGCTAGCACCGCAACTTCAATAGCGACGGGGGACTAAATGAAGTTTGAAAAGCTAGAAATTGGAAATCACATCATTCTTCGAGCAATGCTCGAACTTGATAAAGACGTTGATGCACTCGCTCAAGTCCAATCTGCCAAAAAATCGGGAAAGGTTCACCGAGATACGCCATCTGGTAGGCGAAGAAGTGTCGATGAAGTTAATAGTCAAAACTATCTTGGAACACTCGCTGACATCGTTTGTGCACGTCTACTAGAGGGGTACTTCAAAAAACATGGACTCAATATCGATGTCGTTAGATATGACGACATTAGAACGGATGACTTTCAGGATCACGACCAATACGATATAAAGTTATCCGTGCAGGGCCTTGAGTATCTCGTGGAGGTTAGGTCGTCGGTTTGCATATATTTGTCACTGGCGAATATGATAAGCAGGTGGCAAATCCTAGGGCCGTACACTTCGTCCGCCAAAGGCTCGACAGAAACAGTCAAGCCGTTTTACCTTAGGCCTATTTTTCATCTATCCAGTTTTGAAGAGAACAAGAAAACAAAGAGCTATCAGAGAAAAGCTGCTCACGAGTTAATCAGTAATGGCGATCTTCAACTCTATTTTGTTGGCGGAGCGACAAGTGTCATGCTAGAAGAAAATGGAAGAAGTGAAGCAGGCCAGGAACTAAAGCAGGGAAAGGCCGAATTTCGGGTTCTCGACATTACTGATGGCTTTGATGCGAAAGAAATGCTTGAGACTATCGGACTATTGGCAGCAAAAGAACCTACGGATAACGGGTATGACAAGACAGAAACTTGAGCTCACTTGGATAGGCAAGGAGCAAAGACCGAAGTTGGAGCCGCGCATCCTTCTTGAAGATCCGGAGAAGTCGTACCATGCCAAGCATCGTGTGACAGAGAATGACATCTTCGATAACAGGCTAATTTTCGGGGATAACCTGCTGGCGCTGAAGGCACTTGAGCAAGAGTTCTCGGGGGCCGTGAAGTGCGTCTTCATCGATCCACCGTACAACACAGGTAGCGCGTTCGAGCACTACGACGATGGCTTAGAACACTCAATTTGGTTGGGTTTGATGCGAGACCGACTCGAAATCATTCGACGCTTATTGTCCGATGACGGCTCGCTGTGGATCACGATTGATGACAACGAAGCCCATTATCTGAAAGTGCTATGCGACGAGATTTTTGGGCGGTCTAACTTCGTTCGCCATGTTACTTGGCAAAAAAAGTACAGCGTAAGCAACAACTTCAAGGGGGTTGCATCAATTACGGATCACGTGCTTGTTTATCGGAAGTCTCCTTCATTCAGCAATCGACTGTTGCCACGTTCTAATGAGGCTGCCGCACGTTACTCCAACCCAGACAATGATCCGCGTGGCCCCTGGAAGGCTGTGGATTACCTCAATCAAGCGTCGATTACTCAGCGTAAGAACTTGGTCTACGACATACGCAATCCCTTTACAGGGGAAATAGTCAAAAACAAGGTGAAGGCTTGGAAGTATGAGCGGGAGACTCACGAGATTCATGTCAAGGAAAAGAGGCTCTGGTGGGGAATGCAAGGGGAAAACTCAGTTCCTGCGTTGAAGCTATTCCTGAGTGAGGTCCGAGACGGAATGACCCCCCACAACTGGTGGCCGCATACCGAGGCTGGCCATACAGACGAAGCCAAGAAGGAGAGTATTGCGTTGTTCGGCGCAGATATGGTGTTTTCAACACCCAAGCCCGAGCGACTGCTAAACCGAATCATTACTCTAGCAACTGATCCTGGGGATCTTGTCCTCGACTCCTTTGCTGGCTCAGGTACGACTGGAGCGGTGGCACACAAGATGGGCCGCCGTTGGATCATGCTGGAGCTGGGGGAGCACTGCCACACGCACATCATTCCCCGTTTGAAGAAGGTCATCGAGGGCACAGACAAAGGCGGTGTCTCCGAAAGTGTTGGCTGGTCAGGTGGCGGCGGCTTTCGCTATTACAGCCTCGCACCCAGCCTGATCGTCAACGACCGCTGGGGTAACCCGGTCATCAATCCCGATTACAACGCTGCGCAACTGGCCGAGGCGTTGGCCAAGCTGGAGGGCTTCACCTACGCACCGTCCGAGGTGCAGTGGTGGCAGCACGGCTACTCCAGCGAACGCGACTTCATCTACGTCACCACGCAAAACATGTCCGCTGACCAGTTGCAGGCGCTCTCCGAAGAAGTGGGGGGCGACCATAGCCTGCTGGTGTGCTGCTCGGCCTTTCGCGGCGTGACGGCAGCAACAGCGGCGGAACGCTGGCCGAACCTGACGCTCAAGAAGATTCCGAAGATGGTGTTGGCGCGCTGCGAGTGGGGGCGCGACGACTACAGCCTTAACGTGGCGAACCTGCCAATGGCGAAGCCCGACTCGATTTCGGCCTTAGACGAGACCGCCAAGAAGATCAAGACTCGAAAGGCCTCCCCTGCGAATGTGAACCAAGGCAGTCTCTTTGAGCAGAGCACAGGGGAGAACGAATAATGAGCAACCGCGTCCTGCACGCCGTCACTGGCCGTCTGTCTCTGCGCCCGCCGCAGGAGGAATCCCTCAAGCGATTGGTTCGCACGCTGGAAGCCGCGCCTGCTCTTCTGAGCCATGAGCGGGCCAACGACCCGGAGGGCCTGGCGTCCATTCTTTCCACGCTGAAGGCCGAGTTCCCCACGCTGGAGGATTTTGAGCGCGAGTTCCCCTCGCTGTGCTTCGCGCTGGCCACGGGCGTGGGCAAGACGCGCCTGATGGGCGCGTTCATCACCTACCTACATCTGGCGCATGGCATCAACAACTTCTTCGTGCTCGCGCCCAACCTGACCATCTACAATAAACTGATAACAGATTTCACGCGCAACACGCCCAAGTACGTGTTCAAGGGCATTGCCGAGTTCGCGCAGCAGCCACCGCTGATCATCACGGGCGACAACTACGACCAGACCGGCGCGGCGGTAGACGATCAACCGCAGGGTTTCGCCCACGACGTGCGCGTCAACATCTTCAATATCTCGAAGATCAACTCCGAAGTGCGCGGCGGCAAGGAACCACGCATCAAGCGCATGCGCGAGGTATTGGGTGACAGCTACTTCAACCATCTGGCGAATCTTCCCGACCTCGTGCTGTTGATGGACGAATCGCACCGTTACCGTGCCAGTGCGGGCGTTCGCTCCATCAACGAGCTGAAGCCGCTGTTCGGCCTGGAAGTGACGGCAACGCCGTTCGTGGAATCCAGCAAGGGGCCGGTGCCTTTCAAGAACGTGGTGATGGACTACCCGCTGGCTCGGGCGATGGAGGATGGCTTCGTCAAGGAACCGGCGGTCGTCACCCAGCGCGATTTCAACGCCAGGCAGCATGCGCCGGAAGAAGTGGAGCGGGTCAAGCTGGAGGACGGCGTACGCCTGCACGAGGAGACCAAGGCCGAGTTGCTGACCTACGCCCGCGAAAACGATGCCAGGGTGGTAAAGCCCTTTATGCTGGTGATCGCCCGCGACACCACCCATGCCGGGCTACTGCTGGCTTTGCTGGAGTCGGACGCCTTCTTCGAGGGGCGCTATCGCGGTAAGGCTATCCAGGTCGACTCTAGTAAGAGCGGCAAGGATGAAGAAGAAATGATCACTCGCCTGCTGGCCGTGGAAAGCGTAGATGAGCCGACCGAAATCGTCATCCACGTCAACATGCTCAAGGAAGGCTGGGACGTTACCAACCTCTACACCATCGTTCCGCTACGAGCTGCCAATGCCCGCACGCTGATCGAACAGTCCATCGGCCGCGGCTTGCGCCTGCCCTATGGAAAACGCACCGGAGTGGAGGCTGTGGATCGCCTGAACATCGTCGCCCACGACAAGTTCCAGGAAATCATCGACGAGGCCAACCGCGGCGATTCGCCGATCCGCCTCAAGCAGGTGATCCTCGACGCGCCCAGGGCGGACGACAATAAGACCAGCGTGCAGGTGCAGTCAGGTGCGCATGCGATGCTTGGTCTGAGCGAAGGCGTAGAGCAGCCGGCTGGTGAGCAGGAGAGCAAGCCGAGCGAGGTAAGCAGTGCTGGTGTGAATGTCGAAACACAGAAGTCTGTGCCGATTTTCACCACCGACGCGGAGAAGCAGGCTGCCCGTGTGGTGATAGAGGTGATCAGCCAGTATGAGACTCGCCGTGATCTGGTGCCGAGCAGCAAGGATCTTCTGAATAAAGAGGTACAGGAGCAGATCAAGGCCGAAGTCGCCGAGCGCCTCAAGCCCCTGCAAGGTTCACTGCTGGAAGGCCAGGACGCGAATGCACCCGAGCTGAATCTGGATGAAGTGGTGGCCAAGACCACCGAAGTGGTGGTTCAGCAGACCATCGATATTCCGCGCATCACGGTTGTGCCGACCGGCGAGGTAACCTCGGGCTACCGCCCGTTCACGCTGGGGGATCTGCCCAATTACCAGCCTGGCCAGCGCGAGCTCCTCGTGCAGGAGCTGCGCACCAGCAAGCAGTCCACGTTGAGCCGCGAAAGCGGTATCCGCGAGAAGCGCTTGGAGGACTATATCGTCAAGAAGCTGATTGACTTCGATGACGTGGATTACTTCACTCAGGCCGAGCTGCTCTACAACCTGTCCGAGCAGGCGGTAGCCTACTACCAGAAGCAGAACTATGCCGAAAGCGAGCTGCACGAAATCCTCGATACTCACGGTGCAGATTTAGCCCGCCTGATCCATGCAGAAATGCACAAGCACTTCTGGGAAGAGGCTAGCGGCTACGAGGCCAAGGTCAGCCGAGGCTTTACCGAGCTCAAGCCCTGCAACTACACGGTAGCCGCCAACCAGCCGGTGCACAGTGTACGCGAGACGGTCACCGAGACCAGCCGGATCAAGCAGATGCTGTTCGGCGGCTTCTCGCGCTGCCTATACCCTCTGCAGAAGTTCGACTCGGACACTGAGCGACGCTTTGCCGTGATCCTGGAACGCGACGCGCTGAAGTGGTTCAAGCCAGCCAAGGGGCAGTTCCAGATCTTCTACAAGCTCGGTGCCGAGCAGCCGGAGTATGTGCCGGACTTCGTGGTGGAGACTGACAGCTGCATTTTCCTCGCCGAAACCAAAGCTGCCAGCGACCTAGAAACCCAGGAAGTGCAGGCCAAGGCCGCTGCTGCTGCGCAGTGGACTAAGCACGCCTCTGACTACGCGCAGAGTGTTGGCGGCAAGCCTTGGAAGTACCTGCTGATTCCGCACAGCGATGTGACCGAGGCGAAGCGGCTGATGGACTATCTGCGGTTTGAGGTGAAGGTAGCGGTATCGGTAGTGAGCTGAAAGGTGTAGGGCTGAGCAATAGGCCCGAATGACTCAGTGCTCCAGGTGCTTCCTGTGCCTGGAGCATGGGGTTTCCTGTTCGCGGAGCGGACTTTGAAGATGAAATCCGGCCGCAAAAGCATATCCGAGGGAACGAAGTGAAAGCGACCGAAGCCAATCTGCTCAAATTTCTCCGCAAGTCACCGCAGTTTGTCATTCCGATTTACCAGCGCAACTACTCCTGGACAGAAGAACAGTGCCGTCAGCTGTGGTCGGACATCCAGCGTGCCGGACGTGAGAAGTCCGTCAATGCCCATTTCATCGGCTCCATTGTGTATATCGAGCGCGCTCTGTCGTCGGTCACCAGTCCGGAAGCATTGTTGGTCATCGATGGGCAGCAGCGCCTGACAACCTGTACTCTGCTGATCGCTGCATTATCCAGTCATATCGAAAGTCTTCCTGTTGATCAGTTGGAGGCGCTTGATGAGCTGCTGGAGACGTTCTCGGCCAGGAAGCTGCGCAACTACTATCTGCTCAACCCGGATGAGGATGGTGACCGTCACTTCAAGCTGATTCTTTCGGAAACCGACAAGGAATCGCTACTGGCAATCCTCAAGCAGGGGCCGGTACCTGCCGAGCACAGCTCCCGTATCCAGGAGAACTTCCAGCTTTTTCAGTCCCTGCTGAGCCAGAATAGTTCCGAACTTGTTGCGATCTGTGAGGGGCTCGCGAAGCTGGTCATCGTTGATGTCTCCCTTGATCGTGGCCAGGATAATCCGCAACTGATTTTCGAAAGCATGAACTCCACCGGCTTGGAGCTTAGTCAGGCCGACCTGATCCGCAATTACATCCTCATGGGGTTGGAGCCTGCGCTGCAGACGGAGTTGTATAAAAGCTACTGGCGCCCCATGGAAAAAGCCTTCGGCCAAGCGGCTTATACCCAGCACTTTGATGCCTTCATGCGGCATTACCTGACGACCAAAATGGGTGACATTCCGAATGTCCGCGAGGTCTACATAGCATTCAAGAACTACGCCCGCAACCTGAAAAACGATGTTGCTTCGCTGGTTGCCGATATCCATGCCTATGCAACCTATTACTGTGCCATTGCGCTTGGTGCGGAAAGCCACCCGCAGCTCAAGCAGGCACTTCATGATCTTCGTGAGCTGAAGGTCGATGTTTCATACCCGTTCCTGCTGGATGCTTACCATGACTACAAGACAAACACCCTGAGTGCCGATGAGTTGTGCCAGGCCATACGCCTTGTGGAAAGCTATGTGTTTCGCCGAGCAGTTTGTGCCATCCCGACAAACTCTCTGAACAAGACATTCGCAGGTCTCTCGCGCACCTTGAAGAAAGACCGCTATCTGGAAAGTGTGCAGGCCAGCTTCATGCTGTTGCCTTCGTACCGCCGCTTCCCCAATGATGAAGAGTTTCAGCGCGAACTCAAGCAGCGAGACCTCTACAACTTCCGTAGCCGCAGTTACTGGCTGCGTCGTCTTGAGAATCATGGAAGAAAAGAGCGTGTCGCCATCGAGGACTACACCATCGAGCACATTCTCCCGCAGAATCCCGAGCTTTCTCCAAGCTGGAAGTCTGAACTTGGCGATGACTGGAAGGTTGTCCAAGAGACATGGCTGCATACTCTCGGTAATCTGACCTTAACGGGTTACAACAGCGAGTACCGCGATCATTCGTTTGCGTTCAAACGCGACCAGGTTACCGACCGGGATGGACACCCCATAGGGTTCGCATACAGCCCGCTCAGGCTGAATCAGGGGCTTGGCATTGTGGGTAAATGGGACGAGGCGGCAATCAAGTACCGGGCAGAGCGTCTGGCCAAGGAAGCTGAGAAGGTCTGGGATGCTCCACGGCTGGCTGCGGACATTCTCGATGCATATCGCCCATCGAGTCAGCCGACTAGCAGTCAGTACAGCATTGATGATCACTCGCATTTGTCATCCGGTCCCGTGCGTGATCTTTTCGAAAGCCTTCGTGCTGCGGTTTTGGAGCTTGACCCATGCGTCAAGGAGGACGTGCTCAAGCTGTATATCGCATACAAGGCAGAAACCAATTTTGTCGATATGGTGCCACAAGCCAAGCGACTGCGACTGTCGCTCAACATGCCATTCCATGAGATTGATGATCCGAAGGGGCTGTGCCGAGATGTTACGAACCTCGGACGTTGGGGGAATGGTGACGTCGAAGTCGTCTTCACTAGCCACGACGAACTGCCCTATGTGATGGGTTTGATCCGCCAGTCATTTGATCGGCAGATGGGAGATATCTAGCGTCCGAGAGCAGTGCCTGCGTGAATCGCAGGCACTGCTCGTAGGAAAACTCAGATTTGGCATAGAGAAATGGAAAATAGATTTGAAATCGACTCCGATTCAACGGATCCTGGCTCAGGGGCACTTTGATGGGCTGTGCCTGATTTATTCTTTGTTCAATGGGTACAAAGCACTGAGAAGCCCTAACGAAAAAGCTTCAGACTTTTCTTACAGGAATTCAAATTTTTGGAGGCGGGTGATTGGTAACACACCATCCCTTCACAATTTCGTACTGGGCGATGGTAGTGACTTCGGGAAGCTCAGGAACGCGACAGACGCTAAGGTAAAGCAAGCGTTTATCGCTACCTGCTTCGAGGTGATGACTGATGGCTCTGCTGTGTCCTCGGTAGTCACTCCCTCCGATATTGAGTCTCTGGCAACGATGGATTTCACTGAGTCGGTGGCGATTCTCTGTGTGAAGGAAAAGGCTGAATTCGAAGAAGGTGGGATGGGGGATCATTGGGTAGCAATTGTTGGGCGTGACGATGACGCCGCGGTTTACCTTGTGGCTTGCTCGTACACGAACCATGCCTATGGGCTGAATGAGCGAAAGGACGCCAAGACGGGTCGATACTATAATACGACCATCAAAGTGGACCGTATCACCACATCCACCTCTTACCCCGACAACATCAACGTTATCCAGATCGTTTCAAAATCATGAAAATCTCTTGGTGATACGGGTTCTGATTTTAACGATATGCCGTTGTCGTTCCCGGTAGAAGGTGGTTAGGGATTAAGCTGTACGATGGTGTAAGTATTCGGCGGTCACCCAGCCGAATACTTGACTATGTACGTGCTATGCAGCCGACGGAAGGCTGTTCTCTTATGTTGATCTGATTTGATGGGCACTTGAATATCGTCAGTGCAGCAAGTGTCCCATGCCGAAGGTTCGTGCTCTGGTTGGCTTTATGCGCAGATATTGCTCCTCCTTGGCTAGATAGCGCATTGTGTTTATGACGTTTTCGCAAGCCTGCGTATCGGCTCGCTTAATGGTGTCGATGCCGAGTTTTGTATATTTTTGTTTGTCTGCGTTGCAGTTGAAAAAGTAACCCCGTCCACCCGTTATTTTCTCCCAGAGAGCGCCTATCTCCTGCGCCTTGTGCCAGTCACTATAAACGTGTGCCTTGTTCTACAGACCAAATGTAGCCAGTTTCACATATTGGAAGATCGGATTGCGTTCGCGAGATCTAATCAGGGTTGCTAAGTCTCTGAATAGATCTTCGATACGTAGTAAAGGGTCACGTTGATCTGTCCAAGCAGGTATATACTAATTGGCACCAACCAGAGCCAAAGGGCGTACCGTCAACCGGTCGGTCAAGAACGTCGGCCAGGTGTCGGGGCCTGGAGCCTGTTCATAATTTTCGATAGCAGCTGCCGATCCGGCTTTCTCGGCTGATGTGTAGTCACTTCAGAACAAAAAATAAATGATTTCCCGTCCTGAAGATTGCTCCTGGGGATCCCCAGGAGCAACCTTTTACGCGGAGTCGGCTAGAGATAACCTCGTTCGGCCAACGACACACAACCTTCATGGCCAACCACCACATGATCCAATAGGCAGGTGCCGACCATGTTCAGAGCGTTCTTGAGGGTGGTGGTCAGGGTCCGATCGGCTTGGCTGGGTTCTGGGTCACCGGAGGGATGATTGTGAACCATAATGACGGCCGCAGCATTGTGCTCCAAGGCGATCTTGACCACCTCTCTCGGGTACACGCTCGCGCCATCCAGAGTGCCTCTGAACAGTTCTCTAAAGCCTATGACCCGATGTTTTGAGTCGAGCATCAGCAGGGCAAAGACTTCATACTCGTGGTACTGCAGCAGTGTTTGCAGGTGGCTGAAGACCTGCTTGGGTTCAGTCAAGGCCCGGCCTTTAGACAAACGACTCATGGCCAGTTGTTGTGCCATCCGCAGGATGTCGGCCTCGGTGACGGGTGATTCCATGACGTAGGTGCCACTCGCCTCACCGGCTTTGAGCTTGTGATATTTCATGATGCTATTCCTGTAAGAATGGGGAAGGCTGGGGAGGTTGAGCAGAGCGTTACTGAACGGAAGGCCTAGTGCTGTGCTCGATAGCCTGAGCCTCCAGCTTCTGAGTCAGTGAGGGCTTTGACGGCGCTGCCGGTTGGGCCTCTGCGTTGCTGGGTGGGGTTTCCGCAGTGGGAAAGAGCTCCTCGACAATGGCGCCAGAGTCCTCCTCGCTATCTTCAAAAGCGCCATTGTTAAAACCTTGCCGGGCTGCGTGATCCAAGGCGCTCTGGTCAAAGCCCGAGGCTTGCCGGGTTTCCTCCAGTTGCTTGGCTGCCAATAGGGCGTCCTCTAAATTCATTTCACTGCGCACCGTGATATCGACGTAGAAGATCGGCGTGCCGTGGCTCTGACGGGTGGATTTGCCACGCAGACGCAGCTCCAATGGCAGGCAGGCCAGGCGATTGCCAGAGATGGCTTGCAGGTAATGCAGGCGCGCTGCCAAGGTGCGGATGCTGTTGAATCCAGTGGTCCGGAAGACAAAACTGCCCAGTGGGTCGTCATCACCAATCACCACGTTCAGCCGACCGTAAGGCTTACATGCATTGCCTTGGGCCATTGGGCAGCCATCGGGTGAAGGGCAGGGCAGCGACTGGATGCCGTCCTTGGTCAGACGCTTGCACGTTTCACCGTTGCCGACGCATAACGGTCTGCCGGTGGTACGGTCGAACAGGCTGTAGTCCGCGCGAAAGTTGAGATCCGGTTCGTTGAACAGCAATCGGATCGGAATGCTGCGCAGCTTGCCATCCTGGCCATCACGCAGTTCCTCATTGAGTGGATGCAGTAACCAGCCGTCACGGCTCTGGACTTGCGAGGTGATGGTGAACTGATCATCTTTCTCGGGCAGGCGCTTGCCGTTTTTCTCGACGACCTTACCGATGGAAATGCGCCCGAGTACCGGCGGAGTGATGGCTAAACCTTTGAGCATGGTGGTGCTCCTTGATCTGAAAATAAAAAAGCCACCGGGACGTAAACGGTCCGGGTGGCTAGGGTGAGCAGGTTGTTTCAGGCGAGCAGGAAGCGACGAGTGCCTGCTTTGGCCTTGGGGTAGCGAGCCTGCAGGTAGGGTTTGTCTTTGAGCATCTGTTCGACATCCAGACCAATGCTGTCCTTGGATTTCTTCCAGCTGATGTAGCCCTCGGCAAACTCTGCACCGGTGGCTTCCCCCATGGCCTGCTGCAGAACCTGCTTGAGCTGCGCCTCACGCATTTCCTGCTGAGCAATGTGCTGACGAACAGACTTGAGTTCCAGGAAGGTGCTGGTCAGCGCCGTGTGCTGGCTGAAGTCCAGCGTCTGTCCGTTATCCTCGGGGTAGAGGCAGCGCAATGCCGCTTCCGCAGACGCTGTGCCATCGGCCGGTGGAGGGGTGTCGCTGACGACGTAATCCCAGAACAGCCGTTCTAGGTCAATCAGTCGAGCAATCAGCGCCTCGTCGCGTGTGATGCGATGGATTTCCAGATGCTGGCCACCGAGCAGCACGGCCACATCAGCGGCCTGCTTGCCAGTGACTGCGAGCTGGTGCATGACTTGTAATTGCACATATTCGGGCACGCCCTCTTTCCAGAGGCGTGCCCCGTTTATGCCGGCAGTCTTGCATTCAAGGATCTGAACATCGTCGGCACCGATCACCTCGCGGTCGATATTGGCGAGCATCCAGGGGAGCGCCGGATCGGGATGCTGTAGTACAGCGTTGATCCGTCGAACCTTGTGTTGGCTGCGCTTGCTGTAGTGCCAAGCCACGATGGGCTCCAGCACATTGCCCCAGTACAGCGGGCTTTGCTCATCGTGAGGATCGGCCTTCGGTAGCCCAGCATCGCGACCGGTCTTCTCTAGCCACAGCTCCAACTGCGACTTGTAAGGATTCAGGCCCACCGCAGCGGCGGCATCCGAACTGCCGATGCCTTGCTTGCGGATCTGCAACCAGTCCTCGCGGGGCAGCTCCTTGGTGCTGACCAGGCGCAGGGCAGTGTGTTTCTTACGGGTGCTACTATTCAATGACGTTGCTTTCATCGTATTCACCGGCAGACATAAAAACGCCCGACCAGCACAAGGCTGACCGGGCGCAAGGGTTGATGTGAGTTAGAGTTAGGCGGCGAGTTGCAGAGCGGCATCCAGAGCGCGTTGCTTGATTTGCGCCCCTTGGCCGAACCAGGCTGAGTCCAGGCGGTACTCGTTGCTGCGCGCACGGCGTTCGTGGTCGACATATTCGGTCACGGCGTTGAGCAGACCCCAGGCGGTGCCGCGTGCCGAGTCAATCTGGCTACCCCGGCCACGCCCTTCGTACAGTTCCTGAACCTTGCGCAGGGCACGCTCATTGGGCAGCACCTCCGGCAGAGCAGCGGTCGGAGTGGTTTCACAAAGCACGTTCATGAAGAAACCCAGTGCCTCATGCCACTGCACCTTGCGTTCAGCCAAAGCCCTCATGCGGTACATAAACTCGTCCCAGCCAGAGACGGCGATGCCTAGCTGCTTTTTCACCGTCGCCGGGTCAAAGCGAGTGTTGTGTGGCACCTTGATAGCGCGGCTGCTGCCATCCAAGGCGATGGTCAGGGTGTTGTTGCACACCACCCGCACCGTGGTCGGTGTGGCGGTAGTGGCCAGGGTGCCGTCGCAGGAGGTGGCGAGCAGGAGGTAACCGTTGACCTGATCGTTACCCTTGAGCACTGCACCTTGCCCGGTACGTGCAAGCGCCCAGAACTTGCGCCCGCCTTTAAGCACGCCTGCGGTTTCCAACTCGTAGCCGGACACCTCGGTGAGGTCGCGGTAGAACTCTAATACCTCACGGGGTTGTACGGTGTGATAGCGCTTTGAGACCACCGACAACGGCGCCTTGGTATCTGAGCGGTAGAGTACTTTTTGTTCGGGGAAAGAATGGATGGTGCCCAGGTGGCCGACTGCGTCCGACTTGAAATGCACCGGGCTTTCGAGAATCTGCCAGTCCATGCCGGCTTCGCTCTGCCAGACCTCAATAGGTTGTTTGCGGGGCAGGTTGTTGCCCAGGCCATGCCAGGGAGTAGCGCCAGCGTAGGCCATGGTATCAACGAGATGAGCCATGAGAATGATTCCTTACAGATGAAGGGGAAAGAGCGTCGCTTCATCAACGAGCGACGCCTGTTCACAAAGGCTTAACGGCTGGCGCTGAAGCTGTAACCGCACTCCAGACATTGGTAATTGGCCAGCACCTTGTCGTCGATCTGCTCGCCCAGCGTGGCTCCGGCGATGCCGCCAGCGACCCCGCCAAACAGGCCACCCAAAATCGCCCCGGCGATGCTGCCGATAGCAATGCCCACCGGCCCACCGACTACACCCAGTACCGCGCCAGCTTCCGCACCTGACAGGGCACCGGCGGCGCCACTGGCTGCACCGCCTGCGGCACCAATCAAACCTCCCGTTTGTTTGCCGATATTTTTAGTGATGACGCGTCCAGAGTTACAGCTTGGGCAAGGTGTATACATACGCAGATCCTCTCAAGTGATGAGCGTGCCGAGGTAGAAGCTGGCACGCCAAATCCCCCTGCAGCAGTCGATACTGCGGGGTGTTCATTGAGGTGATATAGGTTTGAAATATTTTTGGATCCAATTTCGATTAATCTAGCGCTGTAGACGTAACCGGAAAGTGGTCCCTCAGGCTTTGAGAAGGGCGAGGAAGGTCGATAATTAAATTATGAGGAACTGGGACGCTCGCGGTCCTGAGCGAAAAGTGATCCAAGTGAACCACAGCACATGGGTCACCATCGGCAACCCTGTGAGGTAGCATCATGTCCGTAGCCCGCTTTGGGCTAGGGGCTGACTTTGGGTCAACGTATCGAGACGACTTTTTTATCTTGATTTTCTCTGATGGCTGACACCGACAGGTTGCCTGTAGCAGCTTCCTGGATGTGGTCGCTCCACCACGCCATCATGGGGCGTCTGCGTTCTATGTAATCTGCTCGATTGTACGCGCTACGTACCTCGTCTTTATCGACGTGGGCAAGCGCAACCTCGATCAATTCAGGATCCCAGCCGTGCTCATTGAGGATGGTGCTTGCCATAGAGCGCATCCCATGGCTTACCAGGCGCCCTTCGAAACCCATGCGTTTCAGTGCCATGTTGGCGGTTTGGCTGTTGCAGTGGGTACGAGGGTTTCGGTCTGCGGGGAACACATACTCCCGATGTCCACTGTAGGGCTTGATCGCTTCCAGGAGCGCGAGAGACTGCTCCGTGAGCGGGACAATGTGCGTTCGGCGCTTCTTCATGCGCTCCGCAGGGATCGTCCAGATCTTCTTCTCGATGTCGATATCTGCCCAGCGAGTGGTTGCTGCCTCGACTGGCCGGGTCATGGTGTGGAGCTGCCACTCGATCAGGCAGCGGGTTGTTCTTTTTATGCTGGCATTGGCGATTGCCACCATGAGCTCTTTCAGCTCATCGGGGGGGAGTGCCGCCATGTTTTTCTTTTTCGGTTTCTTGAAGACGGAGCGGATACCGCTGAGCGGGTTCGCGTGAATCAGTCCCGAGTTGACCCCGTAGGTCATGATCTCGTTGAGCCGCTGCGTCAGCCGCTTCACGGTTTCAAGGCTGCCCTTGGTTTCGAGTGGGCGGAGCAGGTTGATGACTCGCGGTGCGCTGATGGCTGAGATCGGTGTGGCGCCCAAGTCCGGGAATATGTGCAATGTTAGCGAGCGCCAGATGTCCTCCGCGTAGGCTGGCGTCACAGCATCTTTCTTCAGCTCATACCAGGACATCGCCACATTCTGGAATGTGTGGTCAGTCGCAGCTTGTTTCGCTTGCAGCACAGCATCCCGTTTCTCTTTAGGGTCGATGCCGTGGGCAAGTGCTTCCCTCGCTTCAACGGAACCCTTACGTGCTTGCGCTAACGAGACTTCGGGGAAGGTTCCCAGTCCCATGTTGATCCGCTTCTTCGTCACAGGGTGTCGATAGTTGAAGTTCCACAGCTTAGAGCCATTGCTTCTCACTCGCATTTGAAGTCCGCCGCCATCAAATAGGACGTAGTCCTTTTCAGCAGGCTTGGCAGATTTGATTTTGAGTTCAGAGAGGCGGGTAGCTTGTGCGCACATTGGCATTCCAGACTTGATTTTGGCATTCCAAAAATTAGCACTTACGGGCTTGGAATGCCATTTGGAATGCCAAAAGGTGTAGCTGCTCATGGACGTCCGTGGACGCCGATGGCTTTGAAAGCCCCGTATTTACTGGCTTTCAGGCACAAAAAAAGACGTCCGTGGACGTCTTTAGATGATTATTTGGTGGAGCCGGGGGGATTTGAACCCCCGTCCGCCAGTACTCCGCTGTCGGTACTACATGCTTAGCCGTGTCTACTGATTTAATCCGCAGCCGCCCGACGGGCAGGGTGCTTTGGATGAGTTGTGTAAGTTTTAGTCACTTCGCCCACAACGTGCTACGCGACGATCCTGTTCTGTATGACAATCATTTCGGGTTTACAGGCATCCCCTAGTGATTGCTGGAGCCGAAGCTACCAGAAGCAAAGGTCACTTACGCTGCGAGAGCGTAGGATTCCTCGCCGTAGGTTTCGTCATTGGCAACTATAGAAGTTGCAACAGTGGATTTACGAGTTCTGTTACCAACTCGGCATGCACCTAGAGTTTCGCTACCGGCGTCGAATCCTAATCGGCCCCGCACTAGCTTTTGGCTAACGCACCTTACGGCGCGTAGGACGGAGTATACGCCATTGCGCGGGCGACGTCGACAGCCGGTCCAGTCGCCCGCTTGCGGGCTCATGCGCCGCCGCTGCTACTGCCGCTGCCTTTCTCGGTTTTTTCCAGGCGCTCCAGCACTTTGCTGGTAATGGCAATGCATTCCTTGGTGTCGCCCGAGGCCTGGGCGGCCTTGGCTTTGTCGACGTGCTCGGTGATGGCTTTGTCCAGGCCTTCGGAAGTGGCGCCGGCGGTGGCCATGCTGTCGTCGATCTTTTGCAGGTTGGCGGCGCAGAGGTCATCGGCGGCGAACACCGGCGAAGCCAGCAGGGTGGCGGCCGCGAACAGGGCCGAAAGTGCGGTACCTTTCATGGGTGTCTCCTCTGGGGCCTCTGGAAGGTGGGCCTGTAAGGTGGACTGCGGGGGATTGGCGGGGGTTCAATCGGGATGGTGGCGGGGCGATATTGAGGTGGGGATGGCACCGGCGTTGCCGGTGTTCGCGGGTTTACCCGCGGATACGGTGGGCTGTGTACAACCATCGATGTGTGTCCACCATCAATCTGTGTGTAGGAGCGGGTTTACCCGCGAATACGGTGGTGGCTGCGACGGTAGACGGCGGGTGGAGATTGGCCAGCAGGGCCGGCCTCTTCGCGGGTAAACCCGCTCCTACGGGGGGGGGGCTGTGTACAACCACCGATGTGTGGGCACCACCAATCGGTGTAGGGGCGGGTTTACCCGCGAATACGGTGGTGGCTGCGACGGTGGACGGCGGGTGGGGATTGGCCAGCAGGGCCGGCCTCTTCGCGGGTAAACCCGCTCCTACGGGGGGGCTGTGTACAACCACCGATGTGTGGGCACCACCAATCGGTGTAGGGGCGGGTTTACCCGCGAATGCGGTGGTGGCTGCGACGGTGGACAGCGGGTGGAGATTGGCCAGCAGGGCCGGCCCTTTCGCGGGTAAACCCGCTCCTACACAGCGCTCCCCACCTATATCAACGCGTTAGAGGCTGCGTGGCCGGGTGACGCGGTCTACCAGGTAGACCAGGCCGTGGTAGTCGATGCCGCTGTGGCTCGACAGGCCAATCTCGCAGGTGCGGCTGGTGGAAATACCTTCGCTGCAATACTGCACGGCGTCCTTCAGGCTGCGCAGCGAGTGGGCGTTCAACTCGGGGGTGGTAAAGCCTTTGTCACCGGCAAACCCGCAGCAGTGAATGCCTTCCGGGATCACCACCTGTTTGCTGCAACGCCGCGCGAGGTCGATCAAGGCCTGGCTTTCGCCCAGGTGCTGGGTGCTGCAGGTCACGTGCACGGCTACCGGTTCGTCCTGGGGGGTGAACTCCAGTCGGTCGAGCAGGTGGGTGCGGATGAAGCGCACGGGGTCGTACAGGTCCAGCCGGGTGTCGCCCAGGTCCTGCACCAGGCGCAGGGTGCAGGGGCTTGTGTCGCAATAGATCGGGTCGAGGCCGCCGCGGCTGGCGTGCAGCAGGGCGGTGATCAGCTCCTGGCGTTTGTGTTCGGCCTGCTCGGGGTAGCCCTTGGAGGCGAACGGTTGGCCGCAGCACAGGCTGTCGGCGTTGTCGGGGAACACCACCTGGTAACCGGCCTTTTCCAGCAGGGCGCGGGTTTTGTCCAGCAACGAGCTTTGCTCGCGGTCGGCATAGGCCGGGCCCATTACCCGGGAGACGCAGGCGGCCAGGTACACCACGCGGGGGCGGGCGTCGTTGCTGGTGGCGCCGAAGGCCAGCGGGCGCAGCGGTTGCGGCATGGCCGGGGTCCATTGGGGCAGGCGGCCTTTGCTGGCTTTGCTCAGCGAGGCGCTCAGGCGGCCCAGGCGCGGGGCGCCTAGCAGCTTGCGTGCGGTGTTGGCGGCGGTCAGGGTCAGGCGCGCACCGCTTAGGGCTGTGTGGAAATGCTCGGCCAGCCAGTCGGCGGTTTTAGCGTGGTCGGCGGCCTGGCTGCGCAGTTTCTTCACCAGCTCGCCGGTGTTGATGCCGACGGGGCAGCGCTGGGCGCACAGGCCGGTAGCGGCGCAGGTGTCGATGCCCTGGTACTGGTAGCTTTGCATCAGTTCACGGGTATCGATGCCGGCGCGCTGCTTGGCCTGGATGTCACGCCACATGACGATGCGCTGGCGCGGGCTGAGGGTCAGGCCCTTGGACGGGCACACCGGTTCGCAGAAGCCGCACTCGATGCACTTGTCGACGATTTCGTCGGCGGCAGGCAGCGGCTTGAGGTTTTTCAGGTGGATATCCGGGTCGTCGCTCAACACTACGTCAGGGTTGAGGATGCCGTTGGGGTCGAGCAGGCGCTTGAGCTTCCACATCAGCTGGTAGGCATCGTGGCCCCATTCCAGCTCCACGAACGGTGCCATGTTGCGGCCTGTGCCGTGCTCGGCCTTCAGCGAGCCGCCAAACTCCACCGCCACCAGCTGCGCCACGTCGTCCATGAACGCCTGGTAACGGGCGACTTCTTCGGCGCTGTTGAACCCCTGGGTAAAGACGAAGTGCAGGTTGCCTTCCAGCGCGTGGCCGAAAATGATCGCTTCGTCATAGTGATGCTTGTCGAACAGCTGGATCAGGCGGTTGACGCCTTCGGCCAGTTGCTCGACGGGGAAGGTCACGTCTTCGATGATGACTGTGGTGCCGGTCTGGCGCACGGCACCGACGGCGGGGAAGGTGTCCTTGCGGATTTTCCACAGCTGGTTGTACACGGCCGGGTCTTCGCTGAAGTCCACCTGCTGTTCCAGCGGGAAGTCAGCGATCGAGGCCATCACCTGCTGCAGTTGCTCGTGCAGCAGGCTCTGGCTGGCGGCGCGGGATTCGATCAGCAGGGCGCAGGCATTGTCCGACAGGCCTTTTACCCACAGCGGCATGCCGGGCATGTTCTGCACCGAGCGCAGGCTGCGGCGGTCGAGCAGTTCCACGGCCGAGACCGGCTGCTGCTTGAGCACGGGTACCGCGCGGCAGCAGCTTTCGACGCTGGGGAACACCAGCAGGGCGCTGGCCTTGTGCGGGTGGTCGGGCACGGTGTCGTACGTGACGGCGCTGATGAAGCCCAGCGTGCCTTCCGAGCCGACCAGCAGGTGCTGCAGGATGTCCAGCGGCTGGTCGTAGTCCACCAGTGCGTTCAGTGACAGGCCCGTGGTGTTCTTCAGCCGGTATTTGTGCCGGATGCGCTCGGCCAGCGCGGTGTTGGCGCGGGTTTCGCGGCCCAGGCGGGCCAGTGCTTCCAGCAGCTCGGCGTGGCTGCTTTCGAAGGCGGCGACGCTGGCCGGGTCTTCGCTGTCCAGGCGGGTGCCATCGGCCAGCACCAGGCGCAGGCCCGCCAGGGTGTGGTAGGTGTTCTGCGCGGTACCGCAGCACATGCCACTGGCGTTGTTGGCGACGATGCCGCCGATCTTGCAGGCGTTGATCGAGGCCGGGTCGGGGCCGATCTTGCGCCCGAAGGGGGCCAGCCAGGCGTTGGCCTGGGCGCCGATCACGCCGGGTTGCAGGCGAATCTGCTCACCCTGGCGACGGATTTCGCGGCCGTTCCAGTTATCGCCAAGCACGATCAGCACCGAGTCGCTGATGGCCTGGCCAGACAGGCTGGTGCCGGCAGCGCGGAAGGTGACCGGCACCCGCTCGCGCTGGGCCAGTTTGATCAGGCCGACCACTTCGTCCTCGGACTCGACGCGCACCACCAGCTTGGGGATCAAGCGGTAGAAGCTGGCGTCGGTGCCGAAGGCCAGGGTGGAAGTGGGGTCGTCGAAGCGGCGTTCGGCGGGGATCAGGCGCTCGGCATCACGCAGGAACGCGGCGGGCAGGCTCATGCAGTCTCCTCGCGGGGCTGTGGCGTCTGTGCGCTACATGCCCCGGGTCATTCAGGCGGTGGTTCTTGCAGGCGTTCAGGCGCCCAGTTCGCGTACCAGCGAGTCGCGGGTGATCTCGCTGATCGACTTGGCACCGGTCAGCACCATGGCCACGCGCATTTCCTTTTCGAACAGCTCAAGCAGGTTTTTCACACCGGCCTGGCCATGCACGGCAAGGGCGTAGAGGAAGGCACGGCCGATCAGTACGGTGTCGGCACCCAGGGCGATCATGCGCACCACGTCCAGGCCACTGCGAATGCCCGAGTCGGCCAGAATCTTCAGGTCGCCTTTGACCGCGTCGGCAATGGCCGGCAGGGCACGGGCGCTGGACAGCACGCCGTCGAGCTGGCGGCCGCCGTGGTTGGACACCACGATACCGTCGGCACCGAACTTGACTGCATCGCGGGCGTCATCGGCATCGAGAATGCCCTTGATGATCATCGGGCCGTCCCAGAACTCGCGGATCCACTCCAGGTCTTTCCAGGAAATGGACGGGTCGAAGTTGTTGCCCAGCCAGCCTATGTAGTCGGCAAGGCCGGTGGGGTTGCCACGGTATTTGGAGATGTTGCCCAGGTCATGCGGGCGGCCCATCACGCCCACGTCCCATGCCCACTCGGGGTGGGTCATGGCTTGCAGCACGCGGCGCAGCGGGCCGTTCTTGCCGCTCATGCCAGAGTGGGCGTCGCGGTAGCGGGCACCGGGTACGGGCATGTCCACGGTGAACACCAGGGTCTTGACGCCGGCGGCCTTGGCCCGCTCCAGGGCATTACGCATGAAGCCGCGGTCCTTGAGCACATACAGCTGGAACCACATTGGCCGGTTGATGGCGGGCGCCACTTCTTCGATCGGGCACACCGACACGGTCGACATGGTGAACGGGATGCCATGGGCGGCGGCCGCGCGTGCGGCCTGCACTTCGCCACGGCGGGCGTACATGCCGGTGAGGCCGACCGGGGCCAGGGCCACCGGCATGCTCAGGGTTTCGTCGAACAGCTTGGTTTCCAGGCTGAGCTCGGACATGTTGTTCAGCACGCGCTGGCGCAGGGCGATGCCGGCCAGGTCCGAGACGTTGTGGCGCAGGGTGTGCTCGGCGTAGGCGCCGCCGTCAGCGTAGTGGAACAGGAAGGGGGGCAGCTTGCGTTGGGCCGCGGCGCGATAGTCGGTAGAGGCAGAAATGATCATGGATTCTCGCAGCGTTGCTTGTGGGAGTGCCGGGCGCGCGACGGCGCCCGGCCCCTTTCACTTTAGTGATGAACCAGCATGCCGGTCAGCCAGTAAGCCTGGATCAGGGTGATCAGGCCGACGATGGTGGCGAAGAACAGGCTGTGCTTGACGGTGAAGCGGAACAGGTCGGATTCCTTGCCGACCAGGCCGGTAGCGGCGCAGGCCACGGCGATCGATTGCGGCGAGATCATCTTGCCGGTTACGCCGCCGCTGGTGTTGGCTGCCACCAGCAGGGTGTCGTTGACCCCAATCTGGTGCGCGGTGGTGGCCTGCAGCGAGCTGAACAGGGCGTTGGACGAGGTGTCCGAGCCGGTCAGGAACACGCCCAGCCAGCCGAGGAACGGCGAGAAGAACGGGAACGCGGCGCCGGTACCGGCCAGCACCAGGGCCATGGTCGAGGACATGCCCGAGTAGTTGGTGACGAAGGCAAAAGCCAACACCATGCCGATCGACAGAATCGGCCAGCGCAGTTCCCAGAAGGTTTCTTTGAAAGTGGTAAGACCAGTTTTGAAGTTGATCTTCAGCACCGCCATCGAGATCAGCGCCGAAAGGAAGATCGCGGTGCCGGTGGCGGAGATCGGGTCGAGCTTGAACACCGCCGGCATGGCGGTCGGCGCGGCAACGATCGGTGCGGTCTTGATCACCAGCTGGTCGAGGTGCGGGATGGCGAAGTTGAACACGAAGTTGTACATCGCGCCGCCCGGAGCGAAAGCCGCCTTGAACGGCTTCAGGGTCCAGATGGTGACCAGCACGGTGAGGATCAGGAACGGCGACCAGGCCTTGAAGATCTCGCCAAAGCTGTACGGGCTAGGCTGGCTGCCGCTTGGCTGCACAACGGCTGCGCCGACACTGCCTTTGGCCTCGCTGAACGCACGCTTGGGCTGCCAGACTTTCAGGAACAGGGTGAGGCAGATCAGGCTGGCCAGTGCCGAGGTGATGTCTGGCAGTTCCGGGCCGATGAAGTTCGAGGTGAAGTACTGGGTGACGGCAAAGCTCAGGCCGGCGACCAGGGCGGCAGGCCAGGTTTCCTTCACGCCACGCAGGCCGTCCATCATGAACACCAGCCAGAACGGCACGAACAGCGACAGCAGCGGCAGCTGGCGGCCGGTCATGGCGCCGATGTGGAAGGCGTCGATACCGGTGACCTGGCCGGCCACGATGATCGGGATGCCCAAGGCGCCGAAGGCGACTGGCGCGGTGTTGGCGATCAGGCACAGGCCGGCAGCGTACAGCGGGTTGAAGCCCAGGCCCACCAGCAGTGCGGCAGTGATGGCCACCGGTGCGCCAAAGCCTGCCGCACCTTCCAGGAAGGCACCGAAGCAGAAGCCGATCAGCAGTACTTGCAGGCGCTGGTCGTCGGTAATCGACAGCACCGAGCTGCGGATTACTTCGAACTGGCCGCTCTTGACCGTGAGTTTGTACAGGAACACCGCGGCAACGATGATCCAGGCAATTGGCCAGAGGCCATAGAGGAAGCCGTAACCTGCGGCGGCGAGGGCCATGTCGACAGGCATCTGGAAGGCGAAGATCGCCACCAGGATCGACAGCGCGAGGGTGATGCTGCCCGCTACGTGGCCCTTGAGGCGGAACACGGCGAGGGCCAGGAAGAAGAACACGATAGGGATGACCGCCGCCAGTGCGGACAGGCCAAGACTACCAAGCGGGCTATAGAGTTGTTGCCAGGTTTGCATATGGGGTGGCCCCTAATTGTTGTTGGTCAGGCACTGGCATTGGATAATTGGTAAGACCAATTTACAATGGCTGGACGCTAGGTTAAAAGCGCTGCCGTGGGTGTGTCAATTTGTCCCGTGCAAAACTTTGGTCGCGTGCCGATGAGCGGGCGTCTGATGTGCTCGGAAAATCGCGGCTTGATGGGTGTTTGCGTGGCCTGGATCGGCGAGAATAGGCACCCCCTGAAATTTGCCGGGGGTTTGTGGAGAGCATGTGATGGTTTTTGATCAGGTACGCCAACGGCGCCTGTCCGACGACATTGTCGATCGGCTGGAAGGGATGATTCTGGAAGGCACGCTGACCTCGGGGCAGCGGCTGCCGGCCGAGCGCGTCCTGGCCGAGCAGTTTGGTGTGTCCCGCCCGTCACTGCGTGAGGCGATCCAGAAGCTGGTGGCCAAGGGGCTGCTGGTCAGCCGTCAGGGCGGGGGCAATTTTGTGGCGGAGTCGTTGGGGTCCACCTTCAGCGACCCGTTGCTGCAGTTGCTCGAGCACAGTGCCGAAGCGCAGCGTGACCTGCTCGAGTTCCGCCATACCCTGGAGGCGTCCTGCGCCTATTACGCTGCCCAGCGTGCCACCGAGCCGGACCGGGCACGGTTGAAGGCGGCCTTCGATACGCTGCAGGACTGCTATGCCAGGGTCGATGAGGTGACCCGTGCGGAAGAGGGCGCGGCTGATGCGCGCTTCCACCTGGCGATCGCCGAGGCCAGCCATAACGCGGTGTTGCTGCACACCATCCGGGGTTTGTTCGACCTGCTCAAACGCAACGTGGTGACCAACATCGGCGGCATGTACCAGCAGCGTACCGAAACCCGGGACATGCTGATCAGTCAGCACCGGGAACTGTACCTGGCGATTGTCGAGGGCAGGGCGGAAGATGCGCGAGAGGTGTCCAGCCGGCACATTTTGTATGTGCAGGAGGTGCTGCATGAGGCGCACGAAGAAGCGCAGCGGGTGGCACGGGCGGAGCGACGCAGCGGGCGCTGAGAGCACGTTCTTTGTGCTGTAACGCGGGGCCTGTGGGAGCGGCCTTGCGTCGCGAAAGGGTCGCAGAGCGGCCCCAGGATCGGCGTCGATGCGCAGATTGCTGGGGCTGCTTCGCAGTCCTTTCGCGACACAAGGCCGCTCCCATAGCGGCCAGGCAGGCTGGTTACTCTTCCTTGCCCTTGTTCCGCACAGCCCGCTGCAGCTCGCGGTTGGAATCGCGTTCGCGCATGGTGTCGCGCTTGTCGAATTCCTTCTTGCCCTTGCCCAGTGCGATTTCGCACTTGATCAGGTGCTTGCTCCAGTACAGCGCCAAAGCCACACAGGTGTAGCCTTTTTGCGCCACAGCCGCTTCCACGCGCTCGAGCTCGCGCTTGTTCAGCAGCAGCTTGCGGGTGCGTGTAGGGTCGGCGATGACGTGGGTGCTGGCCGTGGTCAGCGGGGTGATGTGGCTGCCGAACAGCCAGGCCTCACCGTCCTTGAGCAGCACGTAGCTGTCAGTCAGGTGCGCCTTGCCGGCTCGCAGGCTTTTTACTTCCCAGCCGGACAGGACCAGCCCGGCCTCGAACTTGTGTTCGATGAAGTAATCGTGTCGCGCTTTCTTGTTTTGCGCGATGGTCCCGGTCGGATGTTTTTTTTGCTTAGCCATAGGGGCGGCATTATAGGCAAGTCCGCGCGTCGTCCGCTATGGGATTTCGGTGTGCTTGAGCCACTGGAATGAATACCGGACAATACAAACCCTGTCATACGCACAGAACCTGTTTTCGGCACGCTGCGAAGCGCCGCCACCCAGCCTTGGAAGTGACGCCTGGATGACTACCCATATTCAACGCTCCGCCCTGCTGCCATACCCCGCCCAGGCGCTTTACGATCTGGTCAACGATGTGGCCAGCTACCCTGAGTTTTTGCCGTGGTGCTCGGCCTCGACGGTGATTGAAACCAGCGATACACACATGCGTGCCAAGCTCGAAGTGGCCAAGGGGGGCATGAGCCAGCACTTCGTGACGCGTAACGTGCTGGTGCCGGGGCAGTCCATCGAGATGAACCTCGAAGAAGGGCCGTTCACCCAGCTGCATGGTGTTTGGGTGTTCAAGCCGCTGGGTGAAAAAGCCTGCAAGATCAGCCTGGACCTGTCCTTCGATTACGCCGGGCCGATTGTGCGCGCCACGTTGGGCCCGCTATTCAATCAGGCGGCGAATACGCTGGTCGATGCGTTCTGCCAGCGTGCCAAGCAATTGAATGCCTGACGGATAAGGCGCAAACAAAAAGCCCGGACCAAGTCCGGGCTTTTTTGCATCTGCTGTTCCCGCTTAGCGGGTTTCCAGCGGTGCGGGGGTCGGGACCGGGGTGGTCTCGATGGTGTCGATCTCGCGCTGGATGGACTCTTCGGTCGAACCAGGCTTGGCCGGTTTTTCTACAGGTTGCGCTGCCGGCTGTTCGGCCTGGCCTGGCTCGGTGGCCGGGCTGACGGTGGTGTCGCTGCTGCCACCGAGGATTTCCTGATCGCGGCTGACGCCTGGCATGAAGTCGCCAGACAGGCTGACCAGTTGATCGCTTTCGTTGAAAAATACACTCATGCGTTCTTGCTGGCGCTTACCGCCACCAGGCTGCAGGCTGTACAGGTAATCCCAACGATTGGTGTTGAAAGTGTCCTGAATCAGCGGGTTGCCCATGATAAACCTTACTTGCCGGCGGGTCATTCCCGGGCGTAATTGGTCTATCATGTCTTGCGTGACGACATTGCCCTGCTGGATGTCGATTTTGTAAACCCCGGGAAACGAGCAACCGGCGAGTGCGAGCAGTCCCACTAGGGTGAGGCTGGTTAGCAAGAGCTTGGTGTTTTGCATCGGTGGGCGACTTCCACTATCTTGGCTGGACAACGTAAACCCCGATCATACCCGTATTAAGAGAAGCTGCGAAGCAGCATCGGCGAGAAAGCTGACCATGGTTGAAAATAGCGAATTGCGCAAAGCCGGCCTCAAGGTGACCCTGCCTCGAGTCAAGATCCTTCAGATGCTCGACTCTACCGAGCAGCGTCACATGAGTGCAGAGGATGTCTACAAGGCGCTGATGGAGGCTGGCGAGGATGTAGGCCTGGCCACCGTCTATCGCGTGCTGACCCAGTTCGAGGCGGCGGGTCTGGTGGTTCGCCACAACTTCGACGGCGGTCATGCAGTGTTCGAGCTGGCTGATGGCGGTCACCACGACCACATGGTGAACGTGGATACCAGTGAAGTCATCGAATTCATGGACGCCGAAATCGAGAAGCGCCAGCGCGAAATCGTGGCCGAGCATGGCTTCGAGCTGGTGGACCACAATCTGGTCCTGTACGTGCGTAAGAAGAAGTAACGATTTTTCGTTATGGATAGCAAAGGCGACCTTCGGGTCGCCTTTGTGCTTTCTGGGGCTGAAAGATGTGTTGTCCGTGCCGGCCTCTTCGCGGGCGCGCCCGCTCCCACAGGTACACCTCAGGTTTCAGATCCTGTGATCACCCTGTGGGAGCGGGCGTGCCCGCGAATCGTCTTGGAAAAGAAGGGCTCAGGCCTTGCCGCTCACCACCATCTTGCGTGCATGGGCCAGGGACTCCTTGGTCAGGTCGATCCCGCCGAGCATCCGCGCCACTTCTTCCACGCGCTCACGCTTGCCCAGGCTAGCCACGGCGGTGTGGGTGGTGTCGCTGTTGCGCACCTTGTGCACGAACAAATGGTGATGCCCCTGCGCCGCCACCTGCGGCAGGTGGGTCACGGTCAGTACCTGGCCGCGCTCGCCCAGGCGCCGCAGCAGTTGGCCGACGATTTCTGCCGTTGGCCCGCCAATACCCACGTCGACTTCGTCGAACACCAGGGTAGGAATGCGCGAGGTCTGCGCGGTAATGACCTGGATCGCCAGGCTGATACGTGACAGTTCACCGCCCGACGCCACCTTCGCCAGGCCCTTGAGCGGCTGGCCAGGGTTGGCACTGACCAGCAGTTCGATCTGCTCCAGGCCATGGGGTGACAGTTCGGCGCCTTCGTTCGCTGTCAGTTCGATGCAGAAGCGCCCGCCAGGCATGCCCAGGCGCTGTATTTCCTGCTCCACCGCGCCTGCCAGCTGCTGCGCTGCTTGCTGGCGCAGGCCGCTGAGTTCGCGCGCCTTCTCTTTATAGTGCTGGGCGTAGGCGGCAAGCTCTTCGCCCAGCCGCTCGATCGACTCGTCACTGGCGTTAAGGCCTTCCAGCTCCTCCATCAGTTGCTGTTGCAGGTGGGGCAGCTCGGTGGGATGCACCCGGTGTTTGCGCGCCAGGGTGTAGATGGTGTCCAGGCGCTCTTCCAGGGCTTGCAGGCGCATCGGGTCGGCGTCGAAGTTGTCGAGGAAGCGGTTGAGTTCGCCCACGGCTTCCTCGACCTGAATCTGCGCGCTGGCGATCAGGTTGGCCGCTTCGTTCAGTGCCTTGGGCGAGTTGGTGGCGGCACCCAGGCGGTTGAGGCTGGAGGTGAGGGCGCTGAGCACATTGCCCGAATCACTCTCGCTGCACTGGTCGATGACCTGGCGGCAGATGCCGAACAGGGCTTCGGCGCTGGTCAGGTTCTTGTGTTCCTGCTCCAACTGCTCCAGTTCGTGCTCGCCCAGGCCGAGGTTGTCCAGTTCTTCCAGTTGGTAACTGAGCAACTGGTGGCGGGCCCGCTGCTCGTCGCCCGAGTTGGACAGGCGCTCCAGCTCCAGGCGGGTCTGGTTCCAGCGCTTGGCTGCAAGCTGTACCTGGCGGGCCAGGTCGACGGCGCCGGCATACTCGTCAAGCAGGCGGCGGTGGGTGTCGGTCTTGAGCAGGGACTGGTGCTCGTGCTGGCTGTGGATATCGATCAGCAGTTCGCCCAGCGCCTTGAGGTCGCCGAGCGGGCAGGGCGTGCCGTTGATGTAGCCGCGGCTGCGGCCTTCGGCGGTGATCACCCGGCGCAAGATGCACAGGCCTTCGTTGTCCAGGTCGCGCTCGGCCAGCCAGGTGTGCGCTTCGGGAATGTCCACCAGGTCGAAGGTGGCCAGGATGTCCGCCTTGTCGGTGCCGGGGCGCACCACCCCGCTGTCGGCACGGTCGCCCAGGGCAAGGCCGAGGGCGTCGAGCATGATCGATTTGCCGGCACCGGTCTCGCCGGTGATGACGGACATGCCACGGGCGATTTCGAGGTCGAGGTGCTCGACGATGGCGTAGTTGTGAATGGACAGGTGCACCAGCATGGGGGCGGCTCCCGGAAATCAGGTCTGGTTATTTATACAGTACTTTTTTCAGGCCTGCCAATGCCCCTTCGCAGATTCTGTTGCAGCCTCGAAAACCACCTTGCCCCTTGAACCTGGTTTTTCCGGCCCCATATAGCCGACATCCAAGGCGAGCCTGGCTCGCAGTCCACAAAATTGCGCAGGAGAGACCCCATGGCTGATGAGCAGCTGAACGAGAAAGACCTTAACGTGGAAGAAACCGGTGCAGGCAATGCAGCTGATACCCGTGTTCTGGAGCTCGAGGAACAGCTGGCCGCAGCCAAGGACCAGGCGCTGCGCGCCGTTGCCGACCTGCAGAACGTACGCCGTCGTGCCGAGCAGGATGTTGAGAAAGCCCACAAGTTCGCCCTGGAGAAGTTCTCCGGCGACTTGCTGCCGGTGATCGACAGCCTGGAGCTGGCCCTGGCTCACTCCAGTGCCGACGATGAGCACGTCAAGCAGATCCGCGAAGGTGTCGAGCTGACCCTGAAGATGTTCCAGGACACCCTCAAGCGCTACAACCTTGAAGCTGTCGACCCGCACGGCCAGCCGTTCAACCCTGAGCACCACCAGGCCATGGCCATGCAGGAAAACGCCGAGGTCGAGCCAAACAGCGTGCTGAACGTGTTCCAGAAGGGTTACCTGCTGAACGGCCGCCTGCTGCGCCCCGCCATGGTGGTGGTCAGCAAGGCGCCGAGCGCGGCGCAACCCTCGATCAATGAAAAGGCTTGAAATCCTTCGGGGCATCCCCATCTAGGTGTCAAGCCTTCAAGTATTACCGCAGTTGGCCAAAGTAGTCGCTGCTACCAAATTCAAGTTTCGGGAGAGTTAACATGGGTAAAATCATCGGTATCGACCTGGGGACCACTAACTCGTGCGTCTCCATTCTGGAAAACGGTAACGTCAAAGTCATCGAAAACGCCGAAGGTGCGCGTACTACCCCTTCGATCGTGGCCTACGCCAACGATGGCGAAATCCTGGTTGGCCAGTCGGCCAAGCGCCAGGCTGTCACCAACCCGCACAACACCCTGTTCGCAGTGAAGCGCCTGATTGGCCGCCGCTTCGAAGAAGATGTCGTGCAGAAAGACATCAAGCTGGTGCCGTACAAGATCGTCAAGGCGAACAACGGTGACGCCTGGGTCGAGGCTGCTGGCAAGGAAATGGCTCCGCCGCAGATCAGCGCCGAAGTCCTGAAGAAAATGAAGAAGACCGCCGAAGACTACCTCGGCGAGCCAGTCACCGAAGCGGTCATCACCGTTCCGGCCTACTTCAACGACAGCCAGCGTCAGGCGACCAAAGACGCCGGCCGCATCGCTGGCCTGGACGTAAAACGCATCATCAACGAGCCGACTGCCGCTGCACTGGCTTACGGCATGGACAAGGCCAAGGGCGACCACACCGTCATCGTTTATGACCTGGGTGGTGGTACCTTCGACGTTTCGGTCATCGAAATCGCCGAAGTCGACGGTGAGCACCAGTTCGAAGTACTGGCTACCAACGGCGACACCTTCCTGGGTGGCGAAGACTTCGACATGCGCCTGATCGACTACCTTGTCGACGAGTTCAAGAAAGAGTCGGGCATGGACCTGAAGAACGATCCTCTGGCCCTGCAGCGCCTGAAAGAAGCCGCAGAAAAAGCCAAGATCGAGCTGTCGTCCGCTCAGTCGACCGACGTCAACCTGCCGTACATCACTGCAGATGCCACCGGTCCTAAGCACCTGAACGTGAAGATCTCCCGCGCCAAGCTGGAGTCGCTGGTCGAAGACCTGGTCAAGCGTACCATCGAGCCTTGCCGCATCGCCCTGAAAGACGCCGGCATCGACGCCAGCAAGATCGACGACGTGATCCTGGTCGGCGGTCAGACCCGCATGCCGCTGGTGCAGAAAGAAGTGGCCGACTTCTTCGGTAAAGAAGCGCGCAAGGACGTCAACCCGGACGAAGCCGTCGCCATGGGTGCTGCCATCCAGGGTGCGGTACTGGCCGGTGACGTAAAAGACGTACTGCTGCTGGACGTCAGCCCGCTGACCCTGGGTATCGAAACCATGGGCGGCGTGATGACCGCGCTGATCGAGAAGAACACCACCATTCCGACCAAGAAGTCGCAGGTGTTCTCGACTGCCGACGACAACCAGGGCGCCGTGACCATTCACGTGCTGCAAGGTGAGCGTAAGCAGGCTGCGCAGAACAAGTCGCTGGGCAAGTTCGACCTGGCTGACATTCCGCCAGCACCGCGTGGCGTTCCGCAAATCGAAGTAACCTTCGACATCGACGCCAACGGCATCCTGCACGTAGGTGCGAAAGACAAGGCCACCGGCAAGACTCAGTCGATCGTGATCAAGGCCAACTCCGGCCTGTCGGACGAAGAGATCGAGCGCATGGTGCGTGACGCCGAGGCCAACGCCGAGGAAGACCGCAAGTTCGAAGAGCTGGCTGCTGCCCGTAACCAGGGTGACGCGCTGGTGCACTCGACCCGCAAGATGGTCGCTGACGCAGGTGACAAGGTTACCGCTGAAGAGAAAACCGCCATCGAGGCCGCCGTTGTTGCCCTGGAAGCCGCTGTCAAAGGCGACGACAAGGCTGCCATCGACGCCAAGGTTGAAGAGCTGTCCAAGGTCTCTGCCCCGGTTGCCCAGAAGATGTACGCCGAGCAGTCGGCTGAACAGCCTCAGGGTGGCGCGCAGCAGGCCGAGCCGGAAGCCAAGCACGATGACGTGGTTGACGCCGAGTTCGAAGAAGTGAAAGACAACAACAAGCAGTAATCCCTGCATGTTGTCGGCCGGTTCACCGTCGTTTGCCGGTGAGCTGGTAGGATGTCGCCGCGCGGGGGCTTGCTCCCGCGTTGGCGTATCTGGAATTCGAGAATTTTTACAGCATCTGTCAGCGGCTCTTAATGGGTAGCAGGCGGGTGCTGATGGCGTGGCGCAGATGCCACACGCCCAACAAGGTGCAAATGACCTATGTCCAAGCGTGATTATTATGAGGTCCTGGGTGTCGAGCGCGGCGCCACTGAAGCGGACCTCAAGAAGGCTTACCGCCGTTTGGCGATGAAGTACCACCCGGACCGCAACCCGGGCGATAAAGAATCGGAAGACAAGTTCAAGGAGGCCAACGAGGCCTACGAAGTGCTGTCAGACGCGAGCAAGCGTGCGGCCTTCGACCAGTATGGCCATGCGGGTGTCGACCCAAGCATGGGTGGCGGTGGTGCCGGCTTTGGTGGTGCCAATTTCTCCGATATCTTCGGCGATGTGTTCAGCGATTTCTTCGGCGGCGGCCGCGGTGGTGGTCGAGGCGGTGCTCAGCGCGGTAGCGACCTGCGCTACACCCTGGAGCTGAACCTGGAAGAAGCGGTGCGTGGCACCACGGTCAGCATCCGCGTGCCTACCCTGGTCAACTGCCAGCCTTGCGACGGTTCCGGTGCCAAGAAGGGCTCGACCCCGTCGACCTGCCCGACCTGCGGTGGTATCGGCCAGGTGCGCATGCAGCAAGGCTTCTTCTCGGTGCAGCAAACCTGCCCGCGCTGCCATGGCCAAGGCAAGATCATTACCGACCCGTGCACTTCGTGCCATGGTGAAGGGCGTGTCGAGGAATACAAGACGCTGTCGGTCAAGGTGCCGGCAGGTGTCGATACCGGCGACCGCATCCGTCTGTCGGGTGAGGGCGAGGCCGGTACTCATGGTGGCCCGACTGGCGACCTGTACGTGGTGATCAGCGTGCGTGAGCACGAGATTTTCCAGCGTGATGGCAAGCATTTGTACTGTGAAGTGCCGATCAGCTACACCGATGCTGCCCTGGGCGGCGAGCTGGAAGTGCCGACCCTGGATGGTCGCGTGAAGCTGAAGATTCCGGAAGGCACCCAGACCGGTAAGCAGTTCCGTCTGCGTGGCAAGGGTGTTGCCCCGGTGCGTGGTGGTGGTGCGGGTGACCTGCTGTGCCGTGTGGCCGTAGAAACCCCGGTCAATCTCAGTCGCCGTCAGCGTGAGCTGCTCGAAGAGCTGCGTGATTCGCTGGAAGGTGACAGTTCCCACTCGCCCAAGGCCAGCGGCTGGTTCGATGGTGTGAAGCGCTTCTTCGGCGATCTCTGACAAGGAACAGGTTATGCGACGTATTGCAGTGATGGGTGCGGCGGGGCGGATGGGCAAAACCCTCATCGAAGCCGTGCAACAAACCCCGGGCGCGGGGCTGACTGCGGCGATCGATCGCCCAGACAGCTCGTTGGTCGGGGCTGATGCCGGAGAGCTGGCGGCACTTGGCCGAATTGGCGTGCTGTTGTCCGACGACCTGGCCAAGGTTGCCGACGAGTTCGATGTGCTGATCGATTTCACTCACCCCTCGGTGACCCTGAAAAACCTCGCGTTCTGCCGCAAGCATGGCAAGGCGATGATCATCGGCACGACCGGTTTTACAGTCGAAGAGAAGCAGCTGTTGGCTGAGGCTGGCAAGGACATTCCGATCGTGTTCGCCGCCAACTTCAGCGTGGGTGTCAACCTTAGCCTCAAGCTGCTGGATATGGCTGCGCGGGTGCTGGGCGATGATGTCGATATCGAAATCATCGAGGCGCACCACCGGCACAAGGTCGATGCGCCGTCGGGTACTGCACTGCGCATGGGTGAAGTGGTTGCCAATGCGCTGGGCCGTGATCTGCAGGAAGTGGCCGTGTATGGCCGTGAAGGGCAAACCGGCGCGCGTGATCGCAAGACCATCGGTTTCGCTACCGTGCGTGCCGGCGATGTGGTGGGCGATCACACCGTGTTGTTCGCTGCCGAAGGCGAGCGCCTGGAAATCACCCACAAGGCCTCCAGCCGCATGACCTTCGCCAAGGGTGCCGTGCGTGCGGCGCTGTGGCTGGATGGGCGCGAGCCGGGGCTGTACGACATGCAGGATGTGCTTGAGCTGCGTTAAGCCGTTCTATCGGCAGTGGCTTCTGCGCGGGCAAGCTCGCGAAGAAGCCACTGCCGATGTCAGTCTGTCGCAATCATGTGTTTTAGAGACACATCCACGGTAGACCGAAAACACACTTTTCTGTAAGCTACAGCTTTAGTGTGTCCACTAAAAGCGCGCAGCGAATTGAATTCAGCACATGAAAGCGGGGTGACGTGTCCATACGTCACTCCGCTTTTTTGCAACCTGCGATCGCCCTTTCATGCTTGATTTACGGGAGGTCTTCTTGACAAAGCCAGCCATACTCGCCCTTGCCGACGGCAGTATTTTCCGCGGTGAAGCCATCGGTGCCGACGGTCAGACCGTTGGTGAGGTGGTATTCAACACCGCTATGACCGGCTACCAGGAAATCCTTACAGACCCTTCCTACGCGCAGCAAATCGTTACCCTGACCTACCCGCACATCGGCAACACCGGTACTACCCCGGAAGACGCCGAGTCGAACCGCGTCTGGTCCGCTGGCCTGGTCATCCGTGACCTGCCGCTGCTGGCCAGTAACTGGCGTAATACCCAGTCGCTGCCTGAGTACCTCAAGGCTAACAACGTCGTTGCCATTGCCGGCATCGACACCCGTCGCCTGACCCGTATCCTGCGTGAAAAGGGCGCCCAGAACGGCTGCATTCTGGCAGGTGACAACATCAGCGAAGAAGCGGCCATCGCCGCTGCCCGCGGCTTCCCGGGCCTGAAGGGCATGGACCTGGCCAAGGTCGTCTCCACCAAGGAACGTTACGAGTGGCGCTCCAGTGTGTGGGAGCTGAAAACCGACAGCCACCCGACCATCGACGCTGCCGACCTGCCGTACCACGTGGTTGCCTTCGACTATGGCGTCAAGCTGAACATCCTGCGCATGCTGGTGGCCCGCGGCTGCCGCGTGACCGTGGTGCCAGCCCAGACCCCGGCCAGCGAAGTGCTGGCACTCAACCCGGACGGCGTGTTCCTGTCCAACGGCCCGGGTGACCCTGAGCCGTGCGACTACGCGATCCAGGCGATCAAGGAAATCCTCGAAACCGAGATCCCGGTATTCGGCATCTGCCTCGGCCACCAGCTGCTGGCCCTGGCTTCCGGCGCCAAGACCGTGAAAATGGGCCACGGCCACCACGGTGCCAACCACCCGGTCCAGGACCTGGATACCGGTGTGGTCATGATCACCAGCCAGAACCACGGCTTCGCCGTTGACGAGGCGACCCTGCCGGGTAACGTTCGCGCCATTCACAAGTCGCTGTTCGACGGCACCCTGCAGGGTATCGAGCGTACCGACAAGAGCGCGTTCAGCTTCCAGGGCCACCCTGAAGCGAGCCCTGGCCCGACCGACGTCGCGCCTCTGTTCGATCGTTTCACCGATGCCATGGCCAAGCGCCGCTGAGCATCCTGCTTCAAGGCCCCGGGCCGGCACCTGCCGCGCCCGGCAGCGCCTGACCCAGATTGTTCAAAGCGGCTTGCCGACTGACCCCGGATTTGAGTGACCACCATGCCAAAACGTACAGACATCAAAAGCATCCTGATTCTCGGCGCTGGCCCGATCGTGATCGGCCAGGCCTGCGAATTCGACTACTCCGGCGCGCAGGCCTGTAAAGCCCTGCGCGAGGAAGGTTTCCGCGTCATCCTGGTGAACTCCAACCCAGCCACCATCATGACCGACCCGGCCATGGCCGACGCCACCTACATCGAGCCGATCAAGTGGCAATCGGTGGCCAAGATCATCGAGAAAGAGCGCCCGGACGCCGTCCTGCCGACCATGGGTGGCCAGACCGCCCTGAACTGCGCCCTGGACCTGGAGCGCCACGGCGTTCTGGAAAAGTTCGGCGTAGAGATGATCGGTGCCAACGCTGACACCATCGACAAGGCCGAAGACCGCTCGCGCTTCGACAAGGCCATGAAGGACATCGGCCTGGAGTGCCCGCGCTCCGGTATCGCCCACAGCATGGAAGAGGCCAATGCGGTCCTCGAGAAGCTCGGCTTCCCATGCATCATTCGCCCGTCGTTCACCATGGGCGGCACCGGCGGCGGTATCGCTTACAACCGTGAAGAGTTCGAAGAAATCTGCACCCGTGGTCTGGACCTGTCGCCGACCAAAGAGCTGCTGATCGACGAATCGCTGATCGGCTGGAAGGAATACGAGATGGAGGTGGTCCGCGACAAGAAGGACAACTGCATCATCGTCTGCTCGATCGAGAACTTCGACCCGATGGGTGTGCACACCGGTGACTCGATCACTGTTGCCCCGGCACAGACCCTGACCGACAAGGAATACCAGATCATGCGCAACGCCTCGCTGGCGGTGCTGCGTGAAATCGGTGTGGAAACCGGCGGCTCCAACGTCCAGTTCGGCATTTGCCCGAACACCGGCCGCATGGTCGTCATCGAGATGAACCCGCGCGTATCGCGTTCGTCCGCCCTGGCCTCCAAGGCCACCGGCTTCCCGATCGCCAAGATCGCCGCCAAGCTGGCCATTGGTTACACCCTCGACGAGCTGCAGAACGACATCACTGGCGGTCGCACCCCTGCGTCCTTCGAGCCGTCGATCGACTACGTCGTCACCAAGCTGCCACGCTTCGCCTTCGAGAAATTCCCGAAAGCCGACGCCCGCCTGACCACCCAGATGAAATCCGTGGGTGAAGTCATGGCCATCGGCCGTACTTTCCAGGAATCCCTGCAGAAAGCCCTGCGCGGCCTGGAAGTCGGCGCCTGCGGCCTCGACCCGAAAGTCGACCTGGCCAGCCCGGAAGCCGCCAGCATCCTCAAGCGCGAACTGACCGTGCCGGGTGCCGAGCGTATCTGGTACGTGGCTGACGCCATGCGTTCGGGCATGACCTGCGAAGAAATCTTCAATCTGACCGGCATCGACATGTGGTTCCTGGTGCAGATGGAAGACCTGATCAAGGAAGAAGAGAAGGTCAAGACCCTGGCCCTGTCGGCAATCGACAAGGACTACATGCTGCGCCTCAAGCGCAAGGGCTTCTCGGACCAGCGTCTGGCAGTACTGCTGGGCATTACCGACAAGAACCTGCGTCGCCACCGCCACAAGCTGGAAGTGTTCCCGGTGTACAAGCGCGTCGACACCTGCGCCGCCGAGTTCGCCACCGACACCGCCTACCTGTACTCCACCTACGAGGAAGAGTGCGAGGCCAACCCGTCGACCCGCGACAAGATCATGATCCTGGGTGGCGGCCCGAACCGTATCGGCCAAGGTATCGAGTTCGACTACTGCTGCGTACACGCCGCCCTGGCGCTGCGTGACGACGGTTACGAGACCATCATGGTCAACTGCAACCCGGAAACCGTCTCCACCGACTACGACACTTCCGACCGCCTGTACTTCGAGCCGCTGACCCTGGAAGACGTGCTGGAAGTCTGCCGCGTCGAGAAGCCGAAGGGCGTGATCGTTCACTACGGCGGCCAGACCCCGCTGAAGCTGGCCCGCGCTCTGGAAGAAGCTGGCGTGCCGATCATCGGTACCAGCCCTGACGCCATCGACCGCGCCGAAGACCGTGAGCGCTTCCAGCAGATGGTTCAGCGCCTGAACCTGCTGCAGCCGCCAAACGCTACCGTGCGCAGCGAAGAAGAGGCTATCCGTGCTGCGGGCAGCATCGGCTACCCGCTGGTCGTGCGTCCGTCCTACGTACTGGGCGGCCGTGCCATGGAGATCGTCTACGAGCTGGACGAGCTCAAGCGCTACCTGCGTGAAGCGGTGCAAGTGTCGAATGACAGCCCGGTACTGCTCGACCACTTCCTCAACTGCGCCATCGAGATGGACGTGGATGCGGTGTGCGACGGCACCGACGTGGTCATCGGCGCGATCATGCAGCACATCGAGCAGGCCGGCGTACACTCCGGCGACTCGGCGTGCTCGCTGCCACCTTACTCGCTGAGCAAGGAAGTGCAGGACGAAGTCCGCGTTCAGGTCAAGAAAATGGCGCTGGAGCTGGGCGTGGTCGGCCTGATGAACGTGCAGCTGGCCCTGCAGGGCGACAAGATCTACGTGATCGAAGTCAACCCGCGTGCCTCGCGTACCGTACCGTTCGTGTCCAAGTGCATCGGCACGTCCCTGGCGATGATCGCGGCGCGCGTCATGGCGGGTAAAACCCTGAAAGAGCTGGGCTTCACCCAGGAAATCATCCCGAACTTCTACAGCGTGAAGGAAGCCGTCTTCCCGTTCGCCAAGTTCCCAGGGGTTGACCCGATCCTCGGCCCTGAGATGAAATCGACCGGTGAAGTCATGGGTGTCGGTGACAGCTTCGGTGAAGCCTTCGCCAAAGCCCAGATGGGTGCCAGCGAAGTGCTGCCGACGGGCGGTACCGCGTTCATCAGCGTACGCGACGACGACAAGCCACAAGTGGCCGGCGTTGCCCGCGACCTGATCGCCCTGGGCTTCGAAGTGGTTGCCACTGCCGGCACCGCCAAGGTTATCGAGGCGGCTGGCCTGAAAGTGCGCCGTGTGAACAAAGTGACCGAAGGTCGCCCTCACGTGGTCGACATGATCAAGAACGACGAAGTGTCGCTGATCATCAATACCACCGAAGGTCGCCAGTCGATCGCCGACTCCTACTCGATTCGTCGCAATGCGCTGCAGCACAAGATTTACTGCACCACTACCATTGCGGCTGGTGAAGCCATCTGCGAAGCGCTGAAATTCGGTCCGGAAAAGACCGTTCGTCGCTTGCAGGATCTGCATGCAGGACTGAAAGCATGAGCATTACCAAATACCCGATGACCGTCCAGGGCGCTCGCGCCCTGGAAGAAGAGCACCTGTTCCTGAGCAAGACCGAGCGTCCGCGCCTGAGTCAGGCCATTGGTGAAGCGCGTGAGCTGGGTGACCTCAAGGAAAACGCCGAATACCATGCCGCCCGTGAGGAGCAGGGCATGGTCGAAGCGCGTATCCGTGATATCGAAGGCCGTCTGCAGAATTCGGTGGTCATCGATGTGACCACCATCCCTCACACCGGCAAGGTGATTTTCGGTACCACCGTGGTACTGGCCAACACCGAAACCGATGAAGAGGTGACCTACCAGATCGTTGGTGAGGATGAAGCTGACGTGAAGCAGGGCAAGCTGTCGAGCGGTGCACCCATTGCCCGTGCCATCATCGGCAAGGAAGAAGGTGATACTGTCGTCGTCAAGACGCCTAGTGGCACGGTCGAGTACGAGATTGTCGAAGTCAAGCACATCTGACCGACGCCTGCGGGCGCCGTCCCTTGAGGGGATCCTCTGGCAACTGGCCCAGGTTTTCTGGGTCGGTGGCCTGTGGGTGTTCCATGTAGGGCTGGTGCCTGCGCTCAAGGTCAGTGGCCTGGCCCCGCTGCTGGTGCAGGATATCGCCGGGCAGATCGACCGCTGGTTGATCGGCGTGGCGTTGCTTGGCTTGTTGACTCAGCTGGCAGTGCTGGCGAGGGTGGACGGCCTGGCGGCCTGGTGGCGGCAGTTCCGCGGACAGATGCTGTTGCTCGGCTTTGGTGCCTGCGTGGGGTATTACACCTTGCGCTACGGTATTTCCGTGGGCGAGCGCTGGCAGATGTTCTGCTTCCTGGTGCTGGGCTTTTCCGGCATCGTGCTGGTGGCCCAGCCGGTACCGGTCAGGGCGCGTTCACCGCGCCACTGATCGGAGCCACCGTTACTTGTAACGGTGGATGTTGGACAGCTGTTTGTTCGGCTGTGGGTTCTTGCGGTAGATCAGGGCTTTCTTGCCGATGGTCTGCACCAGCTCGGCACGGCCGGCCTTGCACAGCTCGGCGATGGTTTCGGCGCGTTCCTCGCGGTCTTCCGAGCGAATTTCGACCTTGATCAGCTCATGGTCGACCAGTGCGCGCTCCAGTTCGGCGATCACGCCTTCATTCAAACCGTTGCCAGCAACGATCAGGACCGGCTTCAGGTCATGACCAATGGACTTGTATTGCTTCTTCTGCTCGTTATTGAGCGGCATAATCTGACCCTTTCCGTCTGATTCTGTAAAATTGACCGGCATTTTACCCGAGGGCCACCGGCTCCGCCCAGTCAATCACGACGCATATCATCGAGGTGCCCCGTGGTACAACGTTCCAAAAGCAGCGCAAACTGGCTGCGAGAGCATTTCAACGACCCTTTTGTGAAGCAGGCGCAGAAGGATGGGTATCGCTCGCGTGCGAGCTACAAACTGCTGGAGATCCAGGAGAAGGACCGCCTTATCCGCCCAGGCATGAGCGTGATCGACCTCGGCGCGGCCCCTGGTGGCTGGTCCCAGGTGACCAGTCGTCTGATTGGTGGCCAGGGTCGCCTGATCGCTTCCGACATTCTGGAAATGGACTCGATCGCCGACGTGACCTTCATTCAAGGTGACTTCACCCACGATGAAGTGCTGCAGCGCATTCTCGAAGCGGTGGGCGATTCGCATGTGGACCTTGTGATTTCCGACATGGCCCCCAATATGAGTGGTACGCCCGCGGTGGACATTCCGCGTGCCATGTTCCTCTGCGAGCTGGCCCTCGATCTGGCGACCCGCGTACTCAAGCCCGGGGGCGACTTCCTGATCAAGATTTTCCAGGGCGAAGGTTTTGACGTGTACCTGAAGGATGTGCGCAGCAAGTTCGACAAGGTGCAAATGCGCAAGCCATCGTCGTCACGGGACCGTTCCCGCGAGCAATACCTGTTGGGCAGGGGCTTCAAAGGGTAATGAAAGGTGTGAAGCGGGGTGGTCGATAGTTAATTCCAATCGGCCACTGCGTCAGGATCGTCCGAACTTCGTGTAGTCTAGCTTTCACAAAGGGTTACAGACGGTGCCTGCGGCTGCGTAGGTAATGTAGTAAGTTAGGGCGATGAATATCATGCGAGGCACGGCTGCGTCGTGCGCCGGCCTCAGAGGGTAGCTAATTGAACGACATGGCAAAGAATCTGATCCTGTGGTTGATCATCGCAGCTGTCCTGGTGACAGTGATGAACAACTTCTCCAGCCCTAACGAGCCGCAGACCCTCAACTACTCCGACTTCATCCAGCAGGTCAAGGATGGCAAGGTCGAGCGTGTGACCGTCGATGGCTACATCATTACTGGCAAGCGCACCGATGGCGACAACTTCAAGACTGTGCGCCCGGCCATCACCGACAATGGCCTGATCGGCGATCTGGTCGACAACCACGTGGTCGTCGAAGGCAAGCAGCCTGAGCAACAGAGCATCTGGACGCAGTTGCTGGTGGCGAGCTTCCCGATCCTGGTGATCATTGCCGTGTTCATGTTCTTCATGCGCCAGATGCAAGGGGGCGCGGGCGGCAAGGGCGGGCCGATGAGTTTTGGCAAGAGCAAGGCACGCCTGCTGTCCGAAGACCAGGTCAAGACCACGCTGGCTGACGTTGCGGGCTGCGACGAGGCCAAGGAAGAGGTTGGCGAGCTGGTCGAGTTCCTGCGCGATCCGGGCAAGTTCCAGCGCCTGGGTGGCCGTATCCCGCGCGGTGTGCTGATGGTTGGCCCACCCGGTACCGGTAAGACCCTGCTGGCCAAGGCCATTGCGGGCGAGGCGAAAGTACCGTTCTTCACCATTTCCGGTTCGGACTTCGTGGAAATGTTCGTGGGTGTCGGTGCCAGCCGTGTGCGCGACATGTTCGAGCAGGCCAAGAAGCACGCCCCGTGCATCATCTTCATCGACGAAATCGACGCCGTTGGTCGCCATCGTGGCGCTGGCATGGGCGGCGGTCACGATGAGCGTGAACAAACCCTCAACCAGTTGCTGGTGGAGATGGACGGCTTCGAGATGAACGATGGCATCATCGTCATCGCTGCCACCAACCGTCCGGATGTGCTCGATCCTGCGCTGCTGCGCCCCGGCCGCTTCGACCGCCAGGTGGTGGTTGGCCTGCCGGACATTCGTGGTCGCGAGCAGATCCTCAAGGTGCACATGCGCAAGGTGCCGATTGGCGAGAACGTCAACCCGGCGGTCATCGCGCGCGGTACCCCAGGCTTCTCCGGCGCCGACCTGGCCAACCTGGTCAACGAGGCTTCGCTGTTTGCCGCGCGTTCCAACAAGCGCCTGGTCGAAATGAAAGAGTTCGAGCTGGCCAAGGACAAGATCATGATGGGCGCTGAGCGCAAGACCATGGTCATGTCCGAGAAGGAAAAGAGAAACACGGCCTATCACGAGGCTGGCCACGCCATTGTCGGTCGCCTGGTGCCTGAGCACGACCCGGTCTACAAGGTTTCGATCATCCCGCGTGGTCGTGCCTTGGGTGTGACCATGTTCCTGCCGGAAGAAGACCGCTACAGCCTCTCCAAGCGTGCGCTGATCAGCCAGATCTGCTCGCTGTATGGCGGCCGTATCGCCGAAGAGATGACCTTGGGCTTCGATGGCGTGACCACTGGCGCGTCCAACGACATCATGCGCGCCAGCCAGATCGCCCGTAACATGGTGACCAAATGGGGCCTGTCCGAGAAGCTTGGCCCGCTGATGTATGCAGAGGAAGAGGGCGAGGTGTTCCTCGGCCGTAGTGCCGGTAGCCAGCATGCCAGCGTGTCCGGCGAGACGGCCAAATTGATCGACTCCGAGGTGCGCAGCATCATCGATCAGTGCTACGCCACTGCCAAACAGTTGCTGATCGACAACCGCGACAAGCTCGAGGCGATGACCGAAGCGCTGATGAAGTACGAGACCATCGATGCCGATCAGATTGACGACATCATGGCTGGGCGCACACCACGTGAGCCGCGTGATTGGGACGATGACAAGCACTCGGGCACGCCTGCGGCCCAGGATGAGCGTCCGGAATCGCCAATCGGCGGCCCAGCGGCTGAACACTAAGGGCATCTATGAGCTCAGTGCAGTACCCCACCCGGTTGCCTTGCGGCAGCCGGGTTCTTGATTTGTCACATACCCATGTCATGGGTATTCTCAATATCACCCCCGATTCCTTCTCCGATGGCGGTCGCTTCAGTCAGCGCGACGAGGCCCTGCGCCATGCCGAAGCGATGGTGGCCGCTGGCGCAACGCTGATCGACATCGGTGGCGAATCCACGCGCCCGGGTGCGCGTGCAGTGTCGGTGACCGAGGAGCTGGAGCGTGTGGCGCCAATGGTCGAGGCCATCAACAGTCGCCTCGACGTGGTCATTTCGGTCGATACCTCCACGCCTGCTGTCATGCGTGAAGCAGCCCGCCTGGGTGCCGGGCTGATCAACGACGTGCGGGCCCTGGAGCGCGATGGTGCCCTGGACGCTGCGGCGGACACCGGTCTGCCGGTGTGCCTCATGCACATGCGTGGCGAGCCAGGTAACATGCAGGACGATCCGCATTACCAGGACGTGACCGCCGACGTCACCCGTTATCTAGAACAGCGGATGGCCGCCTGCGCCGCAGCGGGCATCGACGCTGACAGAATCATCCTTGACCCGGGCTTCGGTTTCGCCAAGACACTGGCGCACAATCTGAGCCTGTTCAAGCACATGGAAGCGCTCTATCGCCTTGGGCGCCCACTGCTGGTGGGCGTTTCACGAAAGAGCATGATCGGCCTGACGCTGGAACGTCCGGTCGGCGAGCGCTTGTACGGCAGCCTTGCGCTGGCGGCGTTGGCCATGACCAAAGGGGCGAGCATCCTTCGGGTACATGACGTGGCCGAAACCGTTGATGTGGTACGCATGATCGCTGCGGTGCAAAACGCCGAATAAGAACATTGGAGTCCCTATGAGCAGAAAATACTTTGGTACCGACGGCATTCGTGGCCGCGTCGGCGAATACCCGATCACGCCTGACTTCATGCTGAAGCTTGGCTGGGCGGCCGGCATGGCCTTCCGCAAGCAAGGCCATTGCCGCGTGCTGGTGGGCAAGGACACGCGTATCTCCGGCTACATGTTCGAGTCCGCACTCGAAGCCGGCCTGTCCGCGGCAGGTGCCGATGTGATGCTGCTCGGGCCGATGCCGACACCGGCCATCGCTTACCTCACGCGTACCTTCCACGCCGAAGCCGGCATCGTCATCAGTGCCTCGCACAATCCGCACGATGACAACGGCATCAAGTTCTTCTCGGGCCAGGGCACCAAGCTGCCGGACGAGGTCGAGCTGATGATCGAAGAGCTGCTCGACCAACCGATGACCGTTGTCGAGTCGGGCAAGCTGGGCAAGGTTTCGCGTATCAACGATGCCGCCGGCCGCTACATCGAATTCTGCAAGAGCAGCGTGCCGAGCAGCACCAGCTTCGAAGGCCTCAAGCTGGTGGTCGACTGCGCCCATGGTGCGACCTACAAGGTTGCGCCCAGCGTATTCCGTGAGCTGGGTGCCGACGTGACCGTGCTGCATGCGCAACCGGACGGCCTGAACATCAACGAAGGTTGCGGCTCGACACACATCGAATCGCTGCAGGCCGCTGTACTGGTCGGGCATGCCGATCTCGGCATTGCCTTTGACGGTGACGGCGATCGCGTGCTGATGGTCGACCACACGGGCGCCATCGTCGACGGTGACGAGCTGCTGTTCATCATTGCTCGCGACCTGCAGGAGCATGGCAAGCTGCAAGGTGGGGTGGTCGGCACGCTGATGAGTAACCTGGGCCTGGAGCTGGCGCTCAAGGACCTGGACATCCCGTTTGTGCGAGCCAAGGTCGGCGACCGTTACGTCATGGCCGAGCTGTTGGAGCGTGAATGGCTGGTCGGCGGTGAAAACTCCGGTCACGTCGTGTGCTGCAACCACACCACAACCGGCGATGCGATCATTGCCGCGCTGCAGGTGCTGATGGCGCTCAAGCGCCGGGGTGAAACCCTGGCCCAGGCCCGTCAGGCCCTGCGCAAGTGTCCGCAGGTGCTGATCAATGTGCGCTTTGGCGCCAGCAAGGTCGACCCGCTGGAGCACCCCGCCGTCAAGGAAGCCAGTGCAAAGGTTACCGATGCGCTGGCGGGGCGTGGTCGCGTGCTGTTGCGCAAGTCCGGTACCGAGCCGCTGGTGCGGGTCATGGTTGAGGGCGAAGACGAAAGCCAGGTGCGGGCCCATGCTGAAGCACTGGCCAAACTGGTCAGCGAAGTTTGTGTCTGAAGGCGCTTGCCAGCGCAGATCTGGTTGGGTAAGATCTGCGCCCACTTTGACCGACGAGGTAAAGCATGCGTCGCCCTATGGTAGCTGGTAACTGGAAAATGCACGGTACCCGCGCTAGCGTCGCTGAGCTGACCAAAGGCTTGAGCAATCTCGCCTTGCCGAGCGGAGTGGAAGTCGCCGTATTTCCACCGGCCTTGTTCATCAATCAGGTGATTGATGGCCTGGCAGGTAAAGAAATTACTGTCGGCGCACAGAATTCTGCTGTACAACCCGAACAGGGTGCGCTGACCGGGGAAGTTGCTCCGGAGCAGCTGGTTGAAGCAGGTTGCAAGTTGGTGTTGATTGGTCACTCGGAGCGTCGCCAGATTATTGGTGAAACCGACGAAGTGCTCAATCGCAAGTTTGCAGCGGCCCAGGCCAAAGGCTTGAAGCCAGTGCTTTGCATAGGGGAAACCCTTGAGGAGCGCGAGGCTGGCAAAACGCTCGAAGTTGTCGGGCGTCAACTAAGCAGTATCATCGAAGCATTCGGTGTTAAGGCTTTTGCCGATGCAGTAATTGCCTATGAGCCTGTATGGGCCATCGGTACGGGCCTTACGGCCACGCCACAGCAGGCCCAGGATGTGCACGCCGCCATCCGCGGCCAGTTGGCGGCAGAAGATGCTGAAGTGGCTGCGAAGGTGCAGTTGCTATACGGCGGCAGCGTGAAGGCGGCCAATGCGGCCGAACTGTTCGGCATGCCGGATATCGATGGGGGGCTCATTGGTGGGGCTTCCCTGAACGCAGACGAATTCGGTGCAATTTGTCGCGCCGCAGGAAACTGAACAAATGCTGGAAACAGTCATCGTTGTTTTTCATCTGTTGGCAGCGCTGTCGCTTGTAGTGCTGGTTCTGTTGCAACAGGGTAAAGGTGCTGAAGCAGGTGCATCTTTCGGCGCGGGGGATTCAAATACCGTGTTCGGGAGCCAAGGCTCTGCAACGTTCCTAAGTAAATTAACTGCTATACTCGCTGCCACTTTCTTTTTGACAGCACTTGGGTTAGGATACTTCGCGAAGCAACAAGCTCACCAGCTTAGCCAAGCAGGTCTTCCAGATCCAGCAGTGCTAGAAGTGAAAGAGCCGCAAAAACCGGCAGTTAATGATGATGTACCGGTGCTCCAGCAGCAGAAGAGCGAAACCACCAGTAATACGGGTGATGTACCTCCTCCGGCTCAAGAGCAGAAGTAACGGGTTTCAAGTAGTAGTATTGCCGAGGTGGTGGAATTGGTAGACACGCAACCTTGAGGTGGTTGTGCCCATAGGGTGTAGGGGTTCGAGTCCCCTTCTCGGTACCAATTAAAGCTTGAGAGCCCGCTTTAGCGGGCTTTCTTGTAGGTGAATGTTTGGATTTGACCCTCAACAGGGTTCGGTCTTATACTTTTGCCCCAGCTTTGTCGCGGGGTGGAGCAGCTTGGTAGCTCGTCGGGCTCATAACCCGAAGGTCGTTGGTTCAAATCCAGCCCCCGCAACCAGCTTCAGCGGAGCCCCTTTTCAGGGGCTTTTTGCTAACCGAACAGTTTCGGCGTCGTTGTCCTACGGCGCTTTCAGGGATGGGCGCTTCGCCCATTTTTTATTTGCACAGCATGCACGAGGGGGTTCAGGTGTCGAGCAAGCTAGAACAGTTGCAGGCCTTGTTGGCCCCGGTTGTCGAGGGTCTGGGCTATCAGTGCTGGGGGATCGAATACGTTTCCCAGGGTAAGCATTCGGTACTGCGCATCTACATCGACAAGGAAGGCGGTATTCTGGTGGACGACTGCGAAGCAGTCAGCCGTCAGGCCAGCGCAATCCTCGATGTGGAAGATCCAATCAGCAGTGAGTACACCCTCGAGGTGTCTTCTCCAGGCATGGATCGCCCACTGTTCACGCTGGAACAGTTTGCCTCGCATGCCGGCGAACAAGTGAAGATCAAGCTGCGCTCACCCTTCGAGGGTCGTCGTAACTTCCAGGGCCTTCTCCGCGGTGTGGAGGAGCAGGATGTGGTGGTCCAGGTGGACAACCAGGAGTTCCTGTTACCGATCGACTCGATCGACAAGGCCAATATTATTCCCAGTTTTGACTGAGACGTGCCGGGCCCGGCGGACTATCCGGGCCCAATGGCTTGCGCAAGGCGAGGCGTACGATGAGCAAAGAAGTACTGCTGGTTGTTGAATCGGTATCCAACGAAAAAGGTGTACCGCCCGGCGTCATTTTCGAAGCGCTGGAAGTGGCCCTGGCCACTGCAACCAAAAAACGTTTTGAAGACGAAGTCGACCTACGTGTGGAAATCAACCGCCACACCGGTAGCTACGAGACTTTCCGTCGCTGGACCGTGGTCGACGAAGCCGATCTTGATGATCCGGCGATCGAGACCTGGCTGGACAAGATCAAGGACACCCACCCTGAAGCCAAGGTCGGTGACGTGATCGAAGAGAAGATCGAGTCCATCGAGTTCGGTCGTATTGCCGCCCAGACCGCCAAGCAGGTCATCGTGCAGAAGGTCCGTGAGGCCGAGCGTGCCCAGGTGGTCGATGCCTACCGTGAGCGCGTTGGCGAGATCATCTCCGGTACCGTAAAAAAGGTTACCCGCGACAACGTCATCGTTGACCTGGGCAACAACGCCGAGGCCTTGCTGGCTCGCGAAGACATCATTCCGCGCGAAACCTTCCGTGTTGGTGTGCGCCTGCGTGCGCTGCTCAAGGAAATTCGCACCGAAAACCGTGGCCCACAGCTGATCCTGTCGCGCACCGCGCCGCAGATGCTGATCGAGCTTTTCCGCATTGAAGTGCCGGAAATTGCCGAGGGCCTCATCGAAGTCATGGCTGCTTCCCGTGATCCGGGTTCGCGAGCCAAGATCGCCGTCCGCTCCAAGGACAAGCGTATCGACCCGCAAGGTGCCTGCATCGGCATGCGTGGTTCGCGCGTCCAGGCCGTATCCGGGGAGCTGGGTGGTGAGCGTGTGGATATCGTCCTGTGGGACGATAACCCGGCGCAGTTCGTCATCAACGCCATGTCGCCGGCTGAAGTCGCGGCGATCATCGTTGATGAAGATGCCCATGCCATGGACATCGCCGTCGCCGAGGACAACCTGGCCCAGGCCATTGGCCGTGGCGGTCAGAACGTTCGCCTGGCCAGTCAGTTGACCGGCTGGACCCTGAACGTGATGACCGAGAAGGACATCCAGGCCAAGCAACAGGCCGAAACCGGTGACATCCTGCGCAATTTCATCGAGGAACTGGAAGTCGACGAGGAGCTGGCCCAAGTGCTGGTCGACGAAGGCTTCACCAGCCTTGAAGAAATTGCCTACGTACCGTTGGAAGAAATGCTCAACATCGATGGCTTTGACGAAGATATCGTCAATGAGCTCCGCGCTCGAGCCAAGGACCGTTTGTTGACCAAGGCCATCGCTACCGAAGAAAAACTGGCAGACGCCCACCCGGCCGAAGACCTGCTCTCCCTTGAGGGCATGGACAAAGACCTGGCGGCTGAACTGGCGGTGCGCGGCGTGGTTAACCGCGAAGACCTGGCCGAGCAGTCGATCGACGATCTGCTCGACATCGACGGCATCGACGAAGAGCGTGCCGGCAAGTTGATCATGGCCGCCCGAGCCCACTGGTTCGAGTAATTAGGCGCGGCCTGAGGAGAGAAGTGCATGACGCAAGTCACGGTGAAAGAACTGGCCCAAGAGGTCGAGGCACCGGTAGAGCGCCTGCTGCAGCAGATGCGTGAGGCAGGTCTGCCGCACACCGACGCCGGTCAGGTAGTGACCGACAATGAGAAGCAGACCTTGCTGACTCATTTGAAAAGCAGCCACAAGAGCAAGGCGGAAGAGCCGCGCAAGATTACCTTGCAGCGCAAAACCACCAGCACCCTGCGTGTCGCCGGTAGCAAGAGCATCAGCGTAGAAGTACGCAAGAAGAAAGTTTTCGTTCAGCGCAGCCCTGAAGAAATCCAGGCTGAGCAGAAGCGTGAGCTGGAAGAGCGCCGCGCGGCTGAAAATGCCGCTCGCGACAAGGTCGAGGCCGAAGTTCGCCAGCGCAACGAAGAGCAGGCTCGCCGTCAGGCGGCCGGCTCCACCGCCGCCGCCCCTGCGCCTGCTGCCAAGCCAGAGCCGGCTCCTGCCGCTGCTCCGGTCGCTGCTCCGGCCCCGGTAGTCGCAGACGCCCCGGCCTCTGAAGACGCCGCAGCCCGTGCTGCCGAGCGCAAGAAAGACGAGACCCGTCGCAACGAAAGCCGTACCCGTGATGACGACCGTCGTCGTGGCGAAGCGCCTCGTGTGTCGATCAAGGTCAAGGTCAAGGAGAAGGAAAAGGCGCCGACTCCGCGTGCTGCTCCGCGCACTACCGACGAAGAGAGCGATGGCGCTCGTCGTGGCCGTGGTGGCAAGAGCAAGCTGAAAAAGCGTAATCAGCACGGCTTCCAGAACCCGACCGGCCCCGTCATCCGTGACGTGACCATCGGCGAGACCATCACCGTCTCCGAGCTGGCCAACCAGATGTCCGTCAAGGGCGCTGAAGTGGTCAAGTTCATGTTCAAGATGGGGACCCCGGTCACCATCAACCAGGTGCTCGACCAGGAAACCGCTCAGCTGATCGCAGAAGAGCTGGGCCACAAGGTCACGCTGGTCAGCGACACCGCCCTGGAAGACTCCCTGGCCGAATCGCTGAAGTTCGAAGGCCAGACCGAGTCGCGTGCGCCGGTGGTTACCGTCATGGGTCACGTTGACCATGGTAAGACCTCGCTGCTCGACTACATCCGTCGTGCCAAGGTTGCCGCTGGCGAAGCCGGTGGTATCACCCAGCACATCGGTGCCTACCACGTGGAAACCGACCGCGGCATGGTCACCTTCCTCGATACCCCTGGTCACGCTGCGTTCACCCAGATGCGTGCCCGTGGTGCCAAGGCGACCGACATTGTCATCCTGGTGGTGGCGGCGGACGACGGCGTGATGCCGCAAACCCGCGAAGCCGTTCAGCATGCCAAGGCAGCCGGTGTTCCGCTGGTCGTTGCAGTGAACAAGATCGACAAGCCAGGTGCTGACCTCGATCGCATCCGTAACGAGCTGTCCGTCGAAGGCGTTACCTCCGAGGACTGGGGTGGTGACACGCCGTTCGTCAAGGTTTCGGCGAAGATGGGTACCGGTGTCGACGAGCTGCTCGAAGCCGTTCTGCTGCAGGCCGAGATCCTCGAACTGACCGCTACCCCAACCGCGCCAGGTCGTGGTGTGGTTGTCGAATCGCGCCTGGACAAGGGTCGTGGCCCGGTGGCGACCATCCTGGTTCAGGACGGTACCCTGCGTCAGGGCGACATGGTCCTGTGCGGCTCCAACTATGGCCGCGTACGTGCCATGCTCGACGAGAACGGCAAGCCTGTGAAGGAAGCTGGCCCGTCGATCCCGGTCGAAATCCTCGGCCTGGACGGTACTCCGGAAGCCGGTGACGAGCTGTCCGTGGTTGCCGACGAGAAGAAAGCCCGTGAAGTTGCCCTGTTCCGTCAAGGCAAGTATCGCGAGGTCAAGCTGGCCCGTGCTCACGCCGGCAAGCTGGAAAACATCTTCGAGACCATGGGTCAGGAAGAGAAGAAAACCCTCAACATCGTTCTCAAGACCGATGTGCGTGGTTCTCTGGAAGCGCTGCAGGGTTCGCTCGGCGGCCTGGGCAACGACGAAGTGCAAGTGCGCGTGATTGGTGGTGGCGTCGGTGGTATCACCGAGAGCGATGCCAACCTGGCGCTGGCTTCGAATGCAGTACTGTTCGGCTTCAACGTGCGTGCCGATGCCGGTGCGCGCAAGATCGTCGAGCAGGAAGGTCTGGATATGCGTTATTACAACGTGATCTACGACATCATCGAAGACGTCAAGAAGGCCCTGACCGGCATGCTCGGCAGCGATGTTCGCGAGAACATCCTGGGTGTCGCCGAAGTACGTGACGTGTTCCGTTCGCCGAAGTTCGGCGCCATCGCTGGCTGTATGGTCATCGAGGGTACCGTGTACCGCAACCGTCCGATTCGCGTACTGCGTGATGACGTTGTGATCTTCGAAGGCGAGCTGGAATCGCTGCGTCGCTTCAAGGACGATGCTTCCGAAGTCCGTTCGGGCATGGAGTGCGGTATTGGCGTCAAGAGCTACAACGACGTCAAGGTCGGCGACAAGATCGAAGTCTTCGAGAAAGTCCAGGTGGCTCGTACCCTTTAAGGGCGAGCGAGCCGCAAGCGCCTGCTACAGGGCGGCTTGCGGTACCTCTTCAGGTAGCGCCCGGTCAGGCATTCGTCTGTCCGGGCGTTTGCCGCTTTAAGTTACAGGTAGCAAGAATGGCCAAAGAATATAGCCGTACCCAACGTATTGGCGATCAGATGCAGCGCGAGCTGGCCGAGCTGATCCGTCGCGAAGTCAAGGACCCGCGTGTCGGTCTGGTGACTATCACCGCCGTGGACGTGAGCCGTGACCTGGGCCATGCCAAGGTGTTCATCACCGTCATGGGCGAGGAAACCCCGGATGCCGTGCAGCAATCGCTCAAGGCATTGAATAGCGCCGCCAGCTTCCTGCGTCTGCACCTGGGGCGTTCGATGCAACTGCGCAGCGTGCCGCAGCTGCACTTCCATTTCGATGAAAGTGTCAGCCGTGGTGTGCACCTGTCGGCGCTGATCGAGCGTGCAGTGGCCGAAGACCGCCTGCACAAGGATGCCGACGAGTCGGACACCAAGGAGTAAGCGGTGGCCCAGGTCAAACGTATCCGCCGCAATGTCAGCGGCATCATCCTGCTCGACAAGCCGCTGGGCTTCACGTCCAATGCCGCCTTGCAGAAAGTGCGTTGGCTGCTGAACGCGGAAAAGGCCGGCCATACCGGTAGCCTCGACCCGCTGGCGACCGGCGTGTTGCCGCTGTGCTTCGGTGAAGCGACCAAGTTTTCGCAGTACTTGCTGGATTCCGACAAGGGCTACGAAACCGTCATGCAGATGGGGCAGACTACCAACACCGGCGATGCCGAGGGTGAGGTGCTGCAGACCCGCGACGTGACCGTTGGTCGCGCCGACATCGAAGCGCTGCTGCCCCGTTTTCGCGGCCCGATCAGCCAGATACCGCCTATGTACTCGGCGCTCAAGCGTGACGGCCAGCCGCTTTACAAACTGGCACGTGCAGGAGAGGTAGTGGAGCGCGAGGCGCGTTCTGTTACTATTAACCGCTTGGAGTTGCTCGAGTGCGAAGGCACCCGTGCACGGCTGAGCGTAGGATGCAGCAAAGGCACCTATATCCGCACGCTGGTGGAGGATATCGGTGAAGCCCTTGGTTGCGGCGCCTATGTCGCCGAGCTGCGCAGGACCCAGGCAGGGCCCTTTGCGCTGGCACAGACGGTCACCCTCGAGGAACTCGAACAGGCCCATGCCGAAGGTGGTAACGAAGCGCTCGACCGCTTCCTGATGCCATCGGACAGCGGGCTGCAGGACTGGCCGTTGGTCAGCCTGTCGGAACACAGTGCGTTCTACTGGCTGCATGGCCAGGCGGTACGCGCGCCGGACGCGCCACAATTTGGCATGGTGCGGGTACAGGATCACAACGCACGCTTCATCGGTATCGGTGAAGTGAGCGAAGACGGGCGCATTGCGCCGCGTCGGCTGATTCGGTCGGAATGACCGAAACCGCGGGGTCAGGCAGTTGCCGAGCCCCACGGCATCAAGGGTGGCTGTCAGTAGGCACGGTCACACCTTTTTTATTAATACAGGGATTTGTCCCTGGCCTATTGGACCCCGCTTGCGGGATCCGTTATCAGGAGAAGCCAAATGGCCCTCAGCGTTGAAGAAAAAGCTCAGATCGTTGCCGAATACCAGCAAGCCGCCGGCGATACCGGTAGCCCGGAAGTGCAGGTTGCTCTGCTGACCGCCAACATCAACAAGCTGCAAGGCCACTTCAAGGCCAACGATAAAGACCACCACTCCCGTCGTGGTCTGATCCGTATGGTCAACCAGCGTCGTAAGCTGCTGGATTACCTGAAGGGCAAAGACACCACTCGTTACAGCGCCCTGATCGGTCGCCTGGGCCTGCGTCGCTAATAGCGGCCTGGTCAGTGGTGTGCGTGGGGTGTCGCAGGCTTCGGCAGGGCTGTTTTGCAGCGCTGCCGTTGGGCACTTCACGCGTATCTCCGAGGTTGGCAGCCTGGCAATGCTGAGCGGTTTTTCCGCTTGGTGCCAGGCTCCCAGCCTCGTGTTGTATCTGGACGGTCAATGGGGCCGATTCCCCGTTCTGCCCAAGAATTCGCAAGAAACCAGTTCCCCCAAGAGCCACTGAAAAAGGTAGGAAACCGTGAACCCGGTAATCAAGACTTTCCAGTTCGGTCAATCGACCGTCACTCTCGAAACGGGCCGTATTGCCCGTCAGGCAACCGGCGCCGTGCTGGTTACCGTCGACAACGACGTCACCGTGCTGGTGACTGTGGTAGGCGCCAAACAGGCTGATCCAGGCAAGGGTTTCTTCCCGCTGTCGGTTCACTACCAGGAAAAGACCTACGCCGCTGGCAAGATCCCAGGTGGCTTCTTCAAGCGTGAAGGCCGTCCTTCCGAGAAAGAGACGCTGACCTCGCGCCTGATCGACCGTCCGATCCGTCCGCTGTTCCCGGAAGGCTTCATGAACGAAGTGCAGGTCGTCTGCACCGTGGTTTCCACCAGCAAGAAGACCGACCCGGACATCGCCGCGATGATCGGTACCTCGGCTGCCCTGGCCATTTCCGGCATTCCGTTCGAAGGCCCGATCGGCGCTGCCCGCGTTGCCTTCCACGAAAGCACTGGCTACCTGCTGAACCCGACCTACGAGCAACTGGCTGCCTCGAGCCTGGACATGGTCGTTGCCGGTACCTCCGACGCCGTACTGATGGTTGAATCGGAAGCTCAAGAGCTGACCGAAGACCAGATGCTGGGTGCCGTACTGTTCGCCCACGACGAATTCCAGGCTGTTATCCAGGCTGTCAAAGAGCTGGCTGCCGAAGCTGGCAAGCCGACTTGGGACTGGAAACCTGCCGTTGCCAACACCGAGCTGTTCAATGCTATCCGCGCCGAGTTCGGCGAAGCGGTTTCGCAGGGTTACACCATCACCGTCAAAGCCGACCGCTATGCGCGTCTGGGTGAGCTGCGTGACCAGGCGGTTGCCAAGTTCTCCGGTGAAGAAGGCCAGCCTTCGGCTTCCGAAGTAAAAGACATCTTCGGCGAAATCGAATACCGCACCGTTCGCGAAAACATCGTCAACGGCAAGCCACGTATCGACGGCCGCGACACCAAGACTGTACGCCCGCTGAACATCGAAGTGGGTGTGCTGCCGAAAACTCACGGTTCGGCACTGTTCACCCGTGGCGAAACCCAGGCCCTGGTCGTTGCGACCCTGGGTACTGCCCGTGATGCCCAGCTGCTGGACACCCTCGAAGGCGAGAAGAAAGACCCCTTCATGCTGCACTACAACTTCCCACCGTTCTCGGTAGGTGAGTGTGGCCGCATGGGCGGCGCTGGCCGTCGCGAAATCGGCCACGGCCGTCTGGCCCGCCGTTCGGTTCAGGCCATGCTGCCTGCTGCTGACGTGTTCCCGTACACCATCCGTGTGGTTTCGGAAATCACCGAATCCAACGGTTCCAGCTCCATGGCTTCGGTCTGTGGTGCTTCCCTGGCCCTGATGGACGCCGGTGTGCCGATGAAGGCGCCAGTTGCCGGTATCGCCATGGGCCTGGTCAAGGAAGGCGACAAGTTCGCAGTCCTGACTGACATCCTGGGTGACGAAGACCACCTGGGCGACATGGACTTCAAGGTAGCCGGTACCGCCAAAGGCGTCACCGCGCTGCAGATGGACATCAAGATCAACGGCATCACCGAAGAGATCATGGAAATCGCCCTGGGCCAAGCCCTGGAAGCGCGCCTGAACATCCTCGGCCAGATGAACCAGGTCATTGGCCAGTCGCGTACCGAACTGTCGGCCAACGCCCCGACCATGATCGCGATGAAGATCGACACCGACAAGATCCGTGACGTCATCGGTAAAGGCGGCGCCACCATTCGCGCCATCTGCGAAGAGACCAAGGCTTCGATCGACATCGAAGACGACGGCTCGATCAAGATCTTCGGCGAAACCAAGGAAGCGGCAGATGCTGCCAAGCAGCGCATCCTGGGCATCACCGCCGAGGCCGAGATCGGCAAGATCTACGTCGGCAAGGTCGAGCGCATTGTCGATTTCGGCGCCTTCGTCAACATCCTGCCTGGCAAGGACGGCCTGGTGCACATCTCCATGCTGAGCGATGCTCGCGTCGAGAAAGTCACCGACATCCTGAAAGAAGGCCAGGAAGTCGAAGTGCTGGTACTGGACGTGGACAACCGCGGCCGTATCAAGCTGTCGATCAAAGACGTCGCTGCGGCCAAGGCCTCGGGCGTCTAAGCGACCGTCACGCAATAGAGAAAGGGCCCTTAGGGGCCCTTTTTTCATGGGGGCGGGAACCTTTTGCGGACTTGCATCTTGCATGCAGGTTTACCGCGCAGATTGCAAAATGCACGACCGCAGCAGCGATGGTGTTTTGCTAACTGTTTGATTTAAAAGGGAATAAACGGAGAAGCCAAGCTGGCACAGCCCATGCAACTACCTTCATACCTGACGCCAGGACATACGGCGCAGACCCTTCGAAAAACAGGAGTGACCCACATGAAGAAGTTCGCCATTGCTGCCGCTACTGCTACCGCTCTGACCCTGACCATGGCTAACGGTGCATTCGCCGCTGAGCCAACCCAGGCTCCAGTCATGTTGGCGGCCAACACCGTCGACAACGCCAAGCAAGAAGGCTCCGACACTTGGATCACTACCAAGGTCAAAGCTGATCTGCTGACTGAAAAAGGCATCCCAGGCAGCGACATCAAAGTCGAGACCAGCCAAGGTGTTGTTTCGCTGTCTTCTGATGTGAAGGTTACCGAATCGCAGAAAGCAGAAGCGGTGCGCATCACCAAGAACATCAAAGGCGTCAAGAGCGTAATGTCTGACGGCCTGAAAGCCGAGTAAAGGAATGTCCCGTCGGCCAAATGGATTTGGCCACTTTCAGCAAAGCCCTGGCCCGTGCCAGGGCTTTTTCTTGAGTTCAATACACTGGGTTGCGCGCGATCACATCGCTTTCGAAGCATTCCTGCTCAAGGATCAGAGGCTCCACCAATGGGCGGCTGTCGCGAAAATGCGCGGTCTGGGTATGCGCTTCATACGCAGCATCATCGCGGTAGATTTCGTACAGGTAGATCACCTCCGGATCAACCCGGTCCTGCGACACATCGAACACCAGACAGCCAGGCTCACTCGCCACGGAAGCTGCAGCATTGACCTTGATTGCACTCAGGAAAGCGTCGGCGCATCCAGGCTTCACTCGGGTCTTGATGAACAGGCTATACACAAATCTCTCCTTTTGTTTTAAATTCAATAATGAATTGTATACAAAAATGGAGCTTCGCCAATGTCCGAATTGCCTGCACGCCCTGGCCGCCTGAATGGCTTGCGCCACATCGCCCTGCTGGTGCCTAACCTGGAAGAGTGTGAACGCTTCTACGTCGATGTGCTGGGCATGGAAGTGCTGAATCGCGCCAATGAGGACCTGGTGTACCTCACTTGCGGTAACGACAACCTGTCATTGGGGCGTGGGGCAGGGGCGGCCAACGGGTTGCAGACCCTGGATCACTACGGGTTCGTTGTCGACAGTGTGGAGGAGCTGGAGGCCTGGTATGCCTACTTCAAGGCCCGTGGCGTGACCTTGCTCGACCGGCCGTTCAACCATGGTGACGGCGCACGCAGCTTCCACCTGCTGGACCCGGCCGGGAACAAGGTTCAACCGTTGTATCACCCGGCGGTGTCGGGGCAGCGCTTGGTTTAAAGCCCGTGCTGGCCTCTTCGCGGGCACGCCCGCTCCCACAGGTAGTGCGCAGGCCTGTGGGGGCAGGCGTGCCTGCGAACAGGCCAGGCCTGCCAGAGGGGATTACTCGGCATCCAGGTGCATCGGTGTCACCACCCGGCCATCGCTTTGAGGCTGCCCCAGGCTGGTATCGATGAAGTACACCCGGTCGTCTTCCAGCTTGCCCTTGTCGACCAGGTAGTCCTTGATGCTGCTGGCCCGCTCCTGCCCCAAGGTACGCAGCAAGGCGGTACTCTCGGCCCACGACTTGATCACGGCCTCGCGCAGCTTGGCGGCGCGCTCGTCACGGCCCAACTGCTCCCATTCGGCAGGCGGCTGCTGCTTCAGGCGGGTGCGGTAGATGCCTTCGAGCATCGCCGGTTTGTCACTGTCGTCAACCACCAGCATCGAGGCATTGGCCGGCACCTTGTCACCCCGTCGCTGCAGGATCTTGTACCAGGTGGCCTGGTACTCACGCTCAAGGCGCTGTTGGGCAATCAGCGGGCCGTCGCTGGCCTGGGCGCTGGTGCCTTCGATTTCCAGGCGCAGTTCCGGGCGCTCTTTCAGCGCGGATGCCAGCTTGTCCAAGGACGACTGGGCCTCGCCGCTGAGTTCGCTGGAGCCGGGGGCGAACGCCACGTTGCCAAGGTCTTCCGAGCTACCGCCGCTGATCAGCCCGCCAATGAATTTGAATGGCGCCTGCGCCGCGCGCAGCACCAGGTTGCGCAGGGTTTGCCAAACAATCGGCATCACGCTGAATTGCGGGTTGTTGAGGTCGCCAGACACCGGCAGCTCGATCGAGATCTTGCCCTCGGTATCCTTCAGCAATGCCACCGCCAGGCGGATCGGAAGGTCGACCGCATCCGGGCTGTCGACTTTCTCGCCCAGCTGCAGTTGCTCCACTACTACCTTGTTCTCGGCCTTGAGCTGGCCGTTGGTGATCAAGTAGTGCAGGTCCAGGTTCAGCCGCCCCTTGCGGATGCGGAAGCCGGCGAACTTGCCGGAGTAGGGCGTCAGCGTGGTCAGTTCGACGCGCTTGAAGCTGGTGGCAATGTCCAGGCTGGCCAGTGGGTTGAACGGGTTGAGTGCGCCCTTGATGGTAACCGGTGCGTAGCGGTCTACCTTGCCCTTGACGTCGACCTTGGCCGGCTGTGGCTTGCGGTTGTCGATGGTGCCGATCTGCCCGTTGAGTTGCTGGATGGCTGTGGCGAAGTTGGGGGTTAGCGACAGGTCGGCAAAGTTGGCCGAGCCGTCGTTGATGTCTATCTGCCCGATATGGATGCCAAGCGGCTTGTTGCTGCTGGCCGTGTTCGGCTTGGGCTGGCTGCTCGCCGGGGCGTCGGCCGGTTGCGGGATCAGCAGATCATTCACGTTAGTGGTGCGGTCTTCGTTGATGATGAAGCGTGCATAGGGCTGCAGCAGGGTCACCTTGTCGATCGACAGAGCATCGCCGTGCACGTAGGACAAGCCGTCGACGTTCACCTGCTGCCATTTGACGAAGTCGCGGCTCTTGATGGTGTCGAGGGTATGCAACTGGCTGACCTGCGCCTTGCCGGTCACATTGAAGGCCAGCGGCGCGGTGTTCTTCAGGTCGACCTTGAGGTCGCTCGAGAGCATGCCGCTGCGCAGCTCCAGCAGGATGAACGGGCTGATGTAGGCCTGGGCTACACGCAGGTCGATGTCGCGGGTGCTCACATCCAGCTTTGCCCATATCGGTGCCAGGTTGACCTGGCCTGCAGCCTGCAGCTTGCCTTGCTTACCCACACCTGTATCGAGTTTGAGGGTGAAGGGCGACTGGTTGAGGCTGTCGAAACCTTGCAGGTCGGCATTGAGAGGGCCAATGTCCAAGGCTACCGGTGCCTTCTGGCTGCGATCTGCCAGGTGTACCAGGTAGTTGCGCAACTGCACGTCCTTGAGCAGCACTTGCCAGGGTTTGCTTGGCTCGTTGACCGCTTTCTCTTCAGGCGTAGGTGCTGCGGCCGCCGGCTCGGCCTTTTCCTTCGGCGTGGCCTTGGCGGGTTGGCTGGCGAACAGCTTCTGCCAGTCGAGCTGGCCATCTTTTTCCAGCGCCGCCCAGGTTTCGAGCTTTTCGCTGCGAACCTTGCCCACGGTGACCTGCTGTTTGACCAGATCAATGGTGGTTTCGCTAACCTCCAGGCTGGCCAGGCGTGCCAACGGTCGGCCATCCGGCGCCTTGATGGCGAATGGCGCGATGCGCACGGAGACGTTATCCAGCAGCAGCTCGGTCTGTTTGGCGAGGTTGAGCTTGTAGTGCGTATCGAGGCTTACCACGCCGTCTTCCAGCACCAGTGGCACGGCATCGCGCACGTAGGGCCAGAACAGCTTCATCTTGCCGTCAGTGACCTTCAGTGTGCCTTCGGAGGCGATCGGCGACAGGCTCAGCGTGCCCTTCCAGTCGATGCGTCCGCCATTGGGGCCGCTGGCCACCAAGGTCATGTCGGCGTTGTCGTTGGGCAGGGTGCTGAGGTTTTTCAGCTCCAGATTCATGTTGTCGTAGAGGAACTCGATCGGCTCGCTGGGCCGCAGGTCCTCGAAGTGCAGGTAACCGTCGATGAGCTTGATGCTGCCAATACGCAGCGGGAACGGGTCGCTGGGCGGCTCTTCGGGTTTGGCTTCGCTGGCCGGTAGTTTGAACAACCCGGTCAGGTTGAGGGTACCGTCCTTGGCGAACAGCACTTCGTTGCGCGGTTTGTCGAGCTCCACCGCTTCCAGATGCAGGGCGTTTGTCCACAGGCTGTCGAGCGAGGCGTTAGCATAAAGACGCTCGAAACCGACCTGTTCCTTGCCCGGCTCGCCGATCTGCAGGCCCCACAGCGTCAGCTCGAGGCTGAAGGGGTTGAGTTCGATCCGTTCGAGGTGGGTCGGCACGGTGGCGTATTGGGCCAACTGCTGGTTGGCGATGCGCAGTGCGACACCGGGAAGAATAAGAAAGCCGAGCAGGCTATACAGGGCTACCAAGGCCACGATTGCGCCAGCGGCGCGAGTCAATCCTTTGTACATGTGTCGCTTCGTCTGTCTAAGCAGGAGTGCTTGGAGTATGGCACGTTAAATCAGTTCCGCAGGGGCCAACCTTTTCGCTCAATCAATGCCCATGCGCCGTTTGGCCCGGTGTGCCGAGCCGTCGCGCATTGCCCAGCGCAATACCGGCGCGGTGCGGCGCAGGCCCAGGCGGATCAGGCGCTGCTGCAGGGGCCCGTGCTGCAGGCCGAGCAGTGCCTGGGCCCAGCCGGGCAGCAAGTCGATACCCGCGTGCAGCATCAGTTTGCCAACAGGCTGTGCCAGGCGGCTGGGTGCAGGGGCGTCGAGCAGGATTCGCATGACCTCATGGCTGCGCGTATCACAGTGCAGCTGTGGGCGTATGTGTTGCAGATAGTCTTCAACTTGCTGGCACGAGCGCGGCACGTCACGGGCACCGAGGCGCTCGGCGATCAGGGCGATTTCGTTGTAATAGGCATCCTGCTCGGCGCGTGGCAGGTGTGGGTTGCGGTAACGCAGGTGGGCGGCGAGGAAACGGCTGACCTCCGCTACATGCACCCAGGTCAACAGATCCGGGTCGCTGGCCGCATAAGGGCGGCCATCGGGTGCAGTGCCGGTGACCTGCAGGTGAATGGTGCGCACTTTGTCGATCAGCCACTCGGCATCGCCAGTGGCGCCGAAGGTGGTGCCGGAAATGAACTGGCTGGTGCGGCGCAAGCGGCCGAGCAGGTCTTCACGAAAATTGGAGTGGTCCCACACACCGGCCAAGGCCAGGGGATGCAACAACTGCAGCATCAGCGCGCTGATGCCACCGACCAGCATGCTCGGGAAGTCGCCATGTACCCGCCAGCTAATACTGTGCGGGCCGAACAGGCCGGGGTCGCCCTTGGGCGATTCCAGGTCGAGCTGGCCGAGGGCCAGCCCAGTGAGGCTCATGACCTGGGTTTCGATACGGCGACGAAGGGCTTCCATGGCGACCTGCTGTACAGGGCGGCCAGATTTGCGGCCGCCGGTTACTGGTTGAGGCGTTTGTCGATCAGGCCCTGTACCACGCTTGGGTCGGCCAGGGTCGAGGTATCGCCCAGGTTTTCCAGCTCATTGCAGGCGATTTTGCGCAGTATACGCCGCATGATCTTGCCTGAGCGCGTCTTGGGTAGCGCTGGCGCCCACTGAATCAGCTCAGGCTTGGCGAAGCTGCCGATTTCCTTGCTGACCAGGGCCAGCAGCTCGGCCTTCAGCGTGTCATCTGGTGTCACGCCATTCATGGTCGTGACGAAGGCGTAGACGCCTTGGCCCTTGAGGTCGTGGGGGTAGCCGACCACCGCGGCTTCGGCCACGCTGTCATGCAGCACCAGTGCGCTTTCCACTTCAGCGGTGCCGATGCGGTGCCCGGACACGTTGATCACATCGTCGATGCGCCCGGTGATCCAGTAGTCGCCATCGGCATCGCGGCGGGCACCGTCGCCAGTGAAGTAGTAGCCGGGCAAGGGCTTGAAGTAGGTGTCGACCATCCGCTGGTGGTCGCCGTAGACACTGCGGATCTGCCCCGGCCAGCTGGCTTTGATCGCCAGCACGCCGGCGCCGGGGCCTTCGATCAGTTTGCCTTTTTCGTCCAGTAGCACCGGTTGCACGCCGAACATTGGCTGGGTAGCGCAGCCGGGTTTGAGTGACTGTGTGCCGGGCAGTGGGGTGAGCATGATGCCGCCGGTTTCGGTCTGCCACCAGGTATCCACAATCGGGCAGCGCTTTTGCCCGACCTCCTCGAAATACCATTCCCAGGCTTCCGGGTTGATCGGCTCGCCGACGCTGCCCAGCAGACGCAGGCTTTTGCGTGAGGTGCTCTGCAGTGGCGCAGAGCCCTCGCGCATCAGTGCGCGCAGGGCGGTCGGAGCGGTGTAGAAGATGTTCACCTGGTGTTTGTCCACCACTTGCCAGAAGCGCGAGGTGTCTGGGTAGTTGGGCACGCCTTCGAACATCAGCGAGATTGCGCCATTGGCCAGCGGGCCGTAGACGATGTAGCTGTGGCCGGTCACCCAGCCGACATCGGCGGTGCACCAGAACACCTCGCCGTCACGATAATCGAACACCACCTTGAAGGTCATTGTTGCCTGCAGCAGGTAGCCGCCGGTGGTATGCAGCACCCCTTTGGGTTTGCCGGTGCTGCCGGAGGTGTAGAGGATGAACAGCGGGTCTTCGGCCTCCATCGGTTCAGGGGGGCAGTCGTCGCCGGCCTCTTTCGTCGCTTCGTGATACCAGAGGTCGCGGCCCTCGGCCCAGGCAACATCGCCGCCAGTGCGGCGCACCACCAATACGCTACTGACCGCTGGGCAACTGGCCAAGGCTTTGTCGACGTTCTGTTTCAGTGGGATGCGTTTACCGCCACGCACGCCTTCATCGGCGGTGATCACGGTGCGGCAGTCGGCATCGAGAATACGGTCTCGCAAGGCATCGGGGGAGAAACCGCCAAACACCACCGAGTGGATGGCGCCGATGCGGGTGCAGGCGAGCATGGCGAACGCGGCCTCGGGAATCATTGGCATGTAGATGCACACCCGGTCGCCTTTCTTCACACCGCGCGCTTTCATTGCATTGGCCAGGCGGCAGACCTGACGGTGCAGTTCGCGGTAGGTGATGGCCTTGGAGTCCTTGGGGTCGTCGCCTTCCCACAGCAAGGCCGTTTGCTCGCCGCGCTGGGCCAGATGACGGTCGATACAGTTGTAGCTGACGTTGAGTTGCGCACCGTCGAACCAGCGGGCCTTGCCGGTATGCAGGTCGCATTGCTGCACGCTTGACCAAGGCTTGATCCAGTCCAGGCGTTTGGCCTGTTCGGCCCAGAAGGTGTCTGGGTCTTCGACCGACTGGCGGTAGAGGCGGCGGTAGTCTTCGGGGGTGAGGGCGGCGGACTGGCTGACGGCCAGGGCCTGGGGGTATTTGCGGATATCGAACATGGCGGGTGGTCCTGCTCTTGTAAGGGGCGATGGACTGCAACGGCTATTCGATAGGACAGTGTAGCTGGGAGCGGTGTTCAACCTGGGCCGGCCTCTTCGCGGGTAAACCCGCTCCTACGAGGTAACGCGTTGCCTGGTAGGAGCGGGTTTACCCGCGAAGAGGCCGGTACAGGCTTTGGATCAACCGCGGTGACGGCCGCGGAAGTAGTTGATCAGGCCTTGGGTGGAACCGTCTTCGGCGCTGTCTTCCAGGCTGCCGACCAAGCGCTGGTAAACGCCCTTGCCCAGTTCCTTGCCCAGCTCAACACCCCACTGGTCGAAGGCGTTGATACCCCAGATAACGCTCTGTACGAACACCTTGTGCTCGTACATCGCCACCAACGCGCCCAGGCGGCGCGGGCTGATGCGCTCGACCACCAACGTGTTGCTCGGGCGGTTACCCGGGATTACCTTGTGCGGGGCCAGCTTTTCGATGTCTGCTTCGTTGAGGCCTTTAGCGCGCAATTCGGCTTCGGCTTCCTCGCGGGTTTTGCCCAGCATCAGCGCCTGGCTCTGCGACAGGCAGTTGGCGTACAGCCACTGGTGGTGGTCGGCCACCGGGTTGAAGCTCACCACCGGCACGATGAAATCGGCCGGAATCAACTGGGTGCCCTGGTGCAGCAACTGGTGGTAGGCATGCTGGCCGTTGCAGCCCACGCCGCCCCAGATCACCGGCCCGGTGTCGGTCTTCACCGGGGTACCGTCTTGCAGCACGCTCTTGCCGTTGGATTCCATGTCCAGCTGCTGCAAGTGCTTGGTGATGTTGCGCAGGTAGTGGTCGTACGGCAGGATCGCGTGGCTGTTTGCGTCCCAGAAGTTGCCATACCACACGCCCAGCAGGGCCAGTAGCACCGGCATGTTCTTGTCGAACGGTGCGGTCTGGAAGTGCTGGTCCATGGTGTAGGCGCCGGACAGCAGTTCCTTGAAGTTGGCAGTGCCGATGGCCAGGGCGATCGGCAGGCCGATGGCCGACCACAGCGAGTAGCGCCCGCCCACCCAGTCCCACATCGGGAAGATGTTTTCTTCGCGGATACCGAACGCTACAGCAGCGGCCTTGTTGCTGGACACTGCAATGAAGTGGCGGTACAGCTCGGCTTCCGAGCCGCCTTGGGCCAGGTACCAGGTACGCGCGGCCATGGCGTTTTTCAGCGTCTCGAGGGTGTTGAACGACTTCGACGAGACGATGAACAGGGTGGTTTCGGCGCGCAGGTTGGCCGACAGCTCGTGGAACTCGCTGCCATCGATATTCGCTAGGTAGTGGCAGCGCACGCCGCGCTGGGCGTAGGGTAGCAGCGCTTCGGACACCAGCTCGGGGCCGAGGAACGAACCGCCGATGCCAATGTTGACCACGTCGGTGATCGGCTTTTCGCTGTAGCCGCGCCACAGGCCATCGTGAATGCGGCCAACCAGTTCGGTAATCTGGTTGAGCACCTTGTGCACTTCCGGCATGACGTTCACGCCGTTGACGCTGAGTTTGTCACCTACGGGCCGGCGCAAGGCGGTGTGAAGCACCGGGCGGCCTTCGGAGGCGTTGATGATCTCACCGCTGAACATCGACTTGATGGCGTCTTGCAGGCCCACTTCATTGGCCAGGCTGACCAGCAGCTCGCGGCTTTGCTCGGTGATCAGGTTTTTTGAGTAGTCGAGGAACAGGCCGCAAGCGCTAAGGGAAAACTGGTCGAAGCGCTTGGCATCGGCGGCGAAGGCTTCGCGCATGCTGAAGCTTTGCATGGCGTCGCGGTGTTTCTGAAGCGCCTGCCAGGCGGGCAGGGCCGTCACATCGTGGGGTGTACGGTAATACGCCATTGCGCGGGGTTCCCTTGGTGCGTGGTGAGGGCTTGGACACGGCAGTCGTTGCCGGGTTCAGGCTGGCACCATTATAGGCAAAGGCCACGTGCTGGGAATGGGTATGGCAGGGGGATTTTGGTGGGGCATTGCAAGCAAGCCCGCCCCTACAGGTAAACGTGCAGGAGCGGGCTTGCCCGCGAATGGGCTGCAAGGCAGCCCAAGACCGTTATGCGGTCTTCTCTTCCACATGCAGGTAGAGGTTGTCGATCAAGCGTGTGTTACCCAGGTAAGCCGCCGCAATCACCACCAGGTCTCGATCATCGATCACTGCCGGGCGCAAGCTTACGGCATGGCGTACTTCCAGGTAATCCGGGCGGAAACCCGCTGCGCTCAGTTGCGCCTGGCCTTCAGCGACCAGCGCGGCAAAATCTCGCTGGCCATGACCGATGCCCGCTGCAATGTGCTGCAGTGTGCGGTACAGCGCTGGCGCAACAGTAAGCTGCTCTGGCGTGAGGTAGCCATTGCGCGACGACAGCGCCAAGCCGTCTTCGGCACGCACGGTGGGTTCGCCGATGATCTGGATCGGCATGTTCAGGTCGCGCACCATGGCGCGGATCACCGCCAACTGCTGATAGTCCTTCTCGCCGAACACGGCAAGGTCTGGCTGGACCATGTTGAACAGCTTGTTGACCACGGTGGCCACGCCCTCGAAATGCCCAGGCCGGCTGGCGCCGCACAGGCCTTCGGAAAGCTGCGGCACGCTGACGCGTGTCTGCACGCTCATGCCGTCGGGGTACATATCTTCCACGGTGGGCGCGAACAGCAGGTTGCAGCCGGCCTGCACCAGGCGCTCCTGGTCGGCTGCCAGGGTGCGTGGGTATTTGTCGAGGTCTTCGTTGGCGCCGAACTGCAGCGGGTTGACGAAGATACTGGCGACCACGAAGTCGGCGCGCTGGGCAGCCTTGGTCACCAAGGCTGCATGGCCGCTGTGCAGGTTGCCCATGGTCGGCACGAAACCGATGCGTTTGCCCTCACCGCGCGCGCGGGCCACTGCCGCGCGCAGTTCGCGGACGGTCTTGACTGTATTCATGCACTGAACCCGTGTTCGCTGCCTGGGAAACTGACTTGCTTGACCGCCTCAACGTAAGCGACGAGGGCGCTATGGATATCCGGTTGGCCCTGCATGAAGTTCTTCACGAACTTCGGTACCCGGCCGCTCAGCGACAGGCCGAGCATGTCGTGCAGTACCAGTACCTGGCCATCGGTGGCGCTGCCGGCGCCAATGCCGATTACCGGGATGCCAACGGCATTGGTGATTTCCGCTGCCAGCTCGCTGGGTACGCACTCGAGCAGCAGCATGGCCGCACCGGCCTGTTCCAGGGCAATGGCGTCGGCGCGCATCTGCCGGGCCTGGGCCTCCTGGCGGCCCTGCACTTTGTAGCCGCCCAGCACGTTGACGGTTTGCGGGGTCAGGCCCATGTGCGCGCACACCGGCACACCACGCTCGGCCAGCAAGCGGATGGTTTCGGCCAGCCAGGCTGCGCCTTCGATTTTTACCATGTGGGCGCCGGCCTGCATCAGTGTGGCGCTGTTGGCAAAGGCCTGCTCCGGCGTGGCGTGGGCCATGAACGGCAGGTCGGTGAGGATCAGCGCGCCGTCGTTGCCGCGTTTGACGCTGGCGGTGTGGTAGGCCATCTCCGCCGTGGTGACCGGCAAGGTGCTGTCGTGGCCCTGCAGGACCATCCCCAGCGAGTCGCCCACCAGCAACACTTCAACGCCGGCCTGGCTGGCGGCCTTGGCGAAGGTCGCGTCGTAGCAGGTCAGCATGGTGATTTTTTCACCCTTGGCCTTGAGGCCGTTAAGGGTGGTAAGGGTTACTTCAGGCATGTAGGAAATTCCTCGTTCAGGCGCTGTAAAAAACGACTGCATTCAACGCGTGTAGTCATCTTCCGGAGCGGCACATCATCGCGCGTGATGTTCGGGCACAGGTCCGTCCGGGCCTAAATACGGGTATGCGGCACTTTGGTGCCACACGGGACGCCTATAGTCGTGAGCGAGGTGGGGGAAGTCAATCACCCTGTTACCGCATTGTTACGATCAGGGTGTTACTGGCGTTACCGAGGTGGTAATGCAGGCTGGAACGCCCGGTCTACAGGCGTTCCAGGCCGACGAATGGGCATTCGTCGAGCAGTTGCGCGAGGGCACGACCATCGGCCAGGCGGAAATCGCCCGGTACCAGCTCGGCCAACGGATACAGCACGAAGGGGCGGGCATGCATGTGGTAATGCGGCACTTTCAGGCGTGGCTGGTCGAGCACCTGGTCACCGAACAGTAAGATGTCCAGGTCCAGCGTACGTGGGCCCCAGCGTTCCTTGCGCACGCGGCCCTGGTCGTTTTCGATGGCCTGCAACGCATCGAGCAATGCCAGTGGCGCCAGGGTGGTGTCCAGGGCGGCGACAGCGTTGGTGTAGCGCGGTTGGCCGGGCAGCAGCGAATCACTGGTGTACAGGGCCGAGGCGGCTACCAGGCGCGTGGCTTCGACCTGGTCCAGCGCCTGCAAGGCGCTACGCAACTGCTCGGCAGGTGCGTCCAGGTTGCTGCCCAGACCTACGTAGGCGCGAATGGTCACTCGAACGCCTCGTCGCCACTGCGCTTGCGTTTGCTGCCGCTGCGCTTGCGCTTGCGCGGGCCGGCACTGTCGTCACGGCTACCAAGCTCGCGGATCATCTCGCGGCGCTCGCTGTCGTTTGCCTCCTGGTAATCGGTCCACCACTGGCCCAGGTCGTCGGTTTCTTCCCCGGCGCTTTCACGCAGCAGCAGGAAGTCGTAACCGGCGCGGAAACGCGGGTTGTCCAGCAGCATGTCGGCGCGCTTGCCGCTGCGGCGCGGCAGGCGCTCCTGCATGTCCCAGATCTCGCGGATCGGCAGGGTGAAACGCTTGGGGATGGCAATGCGCGCGCACTGCTCGGCGATCAGGTCGTGGGCTGCACCGTTCATGGCCGGGATCGGCGGCACGCCCTGATTCTGCAGGTGCAGCACACGGGCCGGCAGAGCTGGCCAGAGCAGAGCAGCAAACAGGAACGCTGGCGTCACCGGCTTGCCCTGCTTCACGCGCAGGTCGGTGTTGTTCAGTGCCTGGCTGATCAGCGTGTGGGTGTAGGTCGGCCGCTCATCCAGCGCGTGGGCACTGGCCGGGAACAGCGGTTCGAACAACTCCAGGTCAACCAGCATTTCGAAGGCGATGGCACCTTGGCCGCTGAGGAACAGCTTGAGGCATTCCTCGAACAGGCGCGCGGGTGGAATTTCGCGCAGCATCGGGGCCAGGCCGCGAATTGGCAGGTAGGTGTGCTTTTCGATGCCAAAGTCGAGCTTGGCGGCAAAGCGCACCGCGCGCAGCATGCGCACCGGGTCTTCCTGGTAGCGGTGGGTCGGGTCCCCGATCAGCCGCAGCAGGCGATTGCGCACGTCGTGCACACCGTTGGCGTAATCGAGAATGCGCTCGCTGACCGGATCGTAGTACAGGGCGTTGATGGTGAAGTCGCGGCGTTGCGCGTCCTCTTCCAGGGTGCCGTACACGTTGTCTCGCAGAATGCGGCCACTGGCGTTATGCGACGAACGGTGGGCATCGCCCTGGTCGTCCTCGGAGTGGTGGGCGCGGAAGGTGGCGACTTCAATGATCTCACGGCCGAAATGCACATGGACCAATTTGAAGCGACGACCAATGATGCGGGCGTTGCGGAACTCTGCACGGACCTGTTCGGGGGTGGCGCTGGTGGCGACGTCGAAGTCCTTCGGCGTGATGCCCAGCATCAGGTCGCGGACACAGCCACCGACCAGGTAAGCCTGGTAGCCGGCGCTTTGCAGGCGCTCCACGATGTTCACCGCATGACGGCTGAACTGGTGGCGCTGCAGCGAGTGCTGGCTCTTGTTGATCACCTCGGGCGTGGTGCGCCTGTGGTGCGGGCCCGGTACGGGCGGGCGGAAAGACTGGAACAGCTTCTTCAGCATGGGATGCACTGTGTGAAGGAATGTTCGGCCAAGAATAGGAGAATGGCCGCATGATGGGCGGGGATTCTAGCATTTACTCGGGGAATGGTGTAGGCGGGTAGCAGGATGCCTGCCAGAAGGGTAGAAACGACAAGGGGAGCCTAAGCTCCCCAAGAAGTCGTTGCGTGCTCTTATTGTTTTTTTGCTGGGCTTCTTGTTTTTGTTGAGTGCCCTGCCCACAAATCTCGAAACTTGTGGACGACCCCCAAACCGGGGGTAAAGAGCAAACGGATTGCTTTGGCCGCTGATGACACGTTGATCTGTCGATCCAACCAGTTCAGGCGCTGCTTTTAGTGCAGTTTTTGTTGTTCTCTGCCTGGTTGTGGGGCAAGCCCCAAACACGCATCCTCTCCAAAAGAATCAGTTAGCTGCGCCTCCGCCATCTTGTTTTTATTGTGCGTGAGCCGTTTCGTCTTGTTCTTATTCTGAGTTGCAGTGCTTGTTATTGTTCTTGTACCAAACATATAGCAGGTGCCGTGCCAACTTTTCAAAACTCAGTAAAATCAAGGGGTTGAGCGGGTTCTGCAATTTTTGGCAGGTCGAAAATGTCGCAATTTCGTTACCGTACGCCTCGGGGACTGTTACGGCGGAAAGCTTGGGTAACAGATTTTTACGGGAGGTGAGGTGTTACCTGGGGTGTTCGCCGTGACACGTTCAGCGCCTGTGAGACCGAGCGCCGCCCGCGCGGCGCTTCGCGGCTAAAGCTGCTCCTACATGTGTTCGGGCCAATTTTTTCTGTGGGATTTGCGCGCGAACGCCTTGGCGCATGGCTCGAGATTGCGTCGTACAACAAGGCGGTCGCGCGCGCGTGGCACAGGAGGGACTGGCCCGAAACAAATGTAGGCGCGGCTTTAGCCGCGAAGCGCCGCGCGGGCGGCGCTCGATCTCACCGACGCCGCATAGGCTGCGGCGTACGGTGCGCAGGTCGGTTATTCGCTGGTAGCGTTGCTCTTGCGCCGTGGGATGCCCAGGCGCTGGCGGCGTTCCCACAGGCACTTGCGGCTGACGCCGAGCTTGCGTGCCAGTTCGGTCTCGGTCATGTGGTCCTGGTGCTCAAGCACGAAGTGCTGGAAGTAGTCTTCCAGCGACAGGTCTTCGGTCGGCTCGTGGCTGGCATTGCCCGCGTTGGCCACCACCAGGGCATTGTCGAGGATGTCATCCTCTTCCAGGTCGCTCAGCTCGATGTCGATGCCCAGCAGCTCGGCGGAAATTTCCGCGCTCTCGCTGAGAATCACCGCGCGCTCCACGGCGTTTTCCAGTTCACGCACGTTACCGGGCCAGCTGTAGTGACGAATGGCTTGCTCGGCCTCGGCCGAGAAGTGCAGGTCGTCGCGGCCGATGCGAGCGCTTTGGCGGGCGAGGAAGACGCTGGCGATCTCGTTGACGTCGCTGCCACGCTCGCGCAGGGCCGGCAGCTTCAGGGCGATGACGTGCAGTCGGTAATACAAGTCTTCACGGAACTGGCCGGCCTTGGCCAGGTTTTTCAGGTCGCGGTGGGTCGCGGCGATCAGGCGCACATCGACCTTTTGCGACTGCACCGAACCTACCCGGCGTATCTCGCCTTCCTGCAGCACACGCAGCAGGCGAGCCTGGGCTTCCAGCGGCAGTTCGCCAATTTCATCGAGGAACAGCGTACCGCCATCGGCGGCCTCCACCAAGCCGGCGCGCCCGGCGCTGGCGCCGGTGAACGCGCCTTTTTCGTGGCCGAACAGTTCGGATTCGATCAGCGTTTCGGGGATGGCCGCGCAGTTCACCGAGATCATCGGTGCCTTGGCCCGGCGAGACAGGTTGTGCAGGGCGCGGGCCACCAGCTCTTTACCGGTGCCGGACTCGCCCTGGATCAGCACATTGGAGTCGGTAGGCGCGACTTTGCGGATCTTGCTGTACATGTCCTGCATGGGCTGGCACGAGCCGATGATGCCGATTTCGCCATTGGCCGTTGCCGCGCTGCCTTTGTCGGGCGCTGTAGCCTTGCCATTGCTGGCGCGTGGCTCGGCAGGCGGTGCAGCAGCGGGGGCGTTCTGCCGGTCACGCAGAATACGCGCTACGGCCTGCAGCATCTCGTCATGGTCGAAGGGCTTGGCGATGTAGTCCACCGCGCCCATTTTCATCGAGTCCACCGCTGAGCGCAGGCTGGCGTAACTGGTCATGATCAGCACCGGGGTGCCCTGGCCGAGCTTGATCAGCTCGGTGCCGGGCGCGCCTGGCAGGCGCAGGTCGCTGACGATGAGGTCGAAAGTGGCAATGCTGAAGCGTTCCTGGGCTTCCTGCACCGAGCCGGCCTCGCTGACCTGGTACTGGTTCCGCTCAAGCAGGCGACGCAGGGCCGAGCGGATGATGGTTTCGTCTTCGACGATCAGAATGTGCGGCATTGATTCAATTCTCTCGACGGTCTCGAATTTCAGGGGACGTCGCTACGACATGCCGGGGCAGGGTCACGCGGATCCGGGTGCCACGTTGCCGTTCGATATCGGCCGGGCTGTCGATGGTGATTTGCCCATAATGCTCTTCCACGATGGAATAGATCAGAGCGAGCCCCAGTCCGGTTCCTTCGCCCGGGTCCTTGGTGGTGAAGAAGGGTTCGAACAGGCGGTCCATGATGTTCTTCGGAATCCCGCTGCCTTCGTCTTCGACGATCAGGTCGACGGTGTGCTCGTTAACCTCGCTGCGCACGCGCACGGCGCTACCGGGCGGCGAGGCATCGCGGGCGTTGGAGAGCAGGTTGATCAGCACCTGGGCCAGGCGCTGCGGGTCACCTTCGGCCCAATGGTCCGGGTCGCAAAGGTTGAAGAACTGTACTTCGAAATTGCGCCGGTTCAACGCCAGCAGACCGATGGCGTCTTGTGCCACTTCAGCCAGGCACACCGGTTCCTCGCTGTTCTGGTGGCTGCCGCCAGCATGGGCGAAGCTCATCAGCGACTGGACGATGCGCGATACGCGCTTGGTCTGGTCCAGGATCTGGCTGGACAACTCGATGATTTCGCCATCGCCTTCGCGTTCCTCGCGCAGGTTTTGCGCCAGGCAGGCGATGCCGGTGATCGGGTTGCCGATCTCGTGGGCCACGCCGGCGGCCAGGCGGCCGATGCTGGCCAGGCGCTCGGAGTGCACCAGTTTGTCTTCCAGTGCCTGGGTTTCGGTAAGGTCCTCCACCAGCAATACCAGCCCGCTGTTACCGGGGGCCAGTGGCTCGTCGATGGCTGCCTTGTGCAGGTTCAGCCAGCGCGGCTGGCCGTCCAGCGCCAGGCGCTGCTTGTGCAGGTGCTCGTCGGGCACGTTGATGAAGCCTTGCAGCAGGCCGCGCCAAGGCTCGTCGATGGTGACCAGGCGCGAGCCGACCACATGCTTGGCGGCGATGCCGGTGAGCTCTTCCATGGCCTTGTTCCACATCAGGATTTCCTGGTCCTTGGCCAGTGAGCAGACGCCCATGGGCAATTCCTGCAGGGTCTGGCGATGGTAGCGGCGCAAGGCATCGAGTTCGGCGGCCAGCCCGGTCAGGCGCGAGTGGTAGTCTTCCAGGCGGCTTTCGATGAAGTGGATGTCTTCGGTCACGTAGTTTTCGTTACCGGACTTGTACGGCAGGAAAGTCTCGACCATGTCCTGGGCCACGCTCGGCCCCATCAGGCCGGACAAGTTGGCTTCGATGCGGTCGCGCAGGCGGCGCAGGGCATAGGGGCGGCGTTCGTCGAACGGCAGGTAGAGGTCGCGCAGTGCTTGCTCGACTTCCTTTTGCGCGGCCTTGGCGCCCAGCGGCTTGGCCAGCTGGGTGGCGAATTCCTGCGGCGAGGCGGCGTGCAGCTCGCGGCGCTGCGGGCGTCGCACGTTATCCACGGCACAGGCTTCGGCCGCGCTGACCTCTTCGGTGCTGGCGTTGGTGAACAGTGAGATCAGGGTGAACAGCAGCACGTTGGCCGCCAACGAGGCGATGGCTGCCATGTGCCAGCTGGTGTCGTCCAGCACATAGATCATGTCCAGCAGCGGGATGTAGAAGCCCTGCAAGTTACCGAGAAGCGGCAGCAGCATGGTCACCATCCACACCAGCGTACCGGCCAGCAGCCCGGCGATGAAACCGCGGCGGTTGGCGGTTGGCCAGTAGAGCACCGACAGCACCCCAGGCAGGAACTGCAAGGTGGCGACGAACGCGACGATACCCAGGTTGGCCAGGCTCTGGTGGTAGTTCTGGCTCAGGTAGAACATGAAGCCGGCAGTGATGATGGCGACGATCAATGCACGGCGGGTCCACTTCAGCCAACGGTAGATGTTGCCTTCGGCCGGGGGCTGGTAAAGCGGCAGCACCAGGTGGTTCAGGGCCATGCCCGACAGCGCCAGGGTGGTGACGATGATCAGGCCGCTGGCTGCCGACAGGCCGCCAATGTAGGCCAGCAGTGCCAATGCCTGGTTGTTGGCGGCGATGCCCAGGCCCAGGGTGAAGTACTCGGGGTTGGTGCTGGCGCCCAGGCGCAGGCCGGCCCACAGCACCAGCGGCACGGCAAGACTCATCAGCAGCAGGAACAGCGGCAGGCCCCAGCTGGCGCTGACCAGCGAGCGCGGGTTGAGGTTTTCGGTAAAGGCCATGTGGTACATGTGCGGCATGACGATGGCCGAGGCGAAGAACACCAGCAGCAGGGTGCGCCATGGGCCTTCCTGCAGGGGGGTGTGCAGGGCGGCAAGGGCGGTCTGGTTCTGCAACAGCCAGACTTCCAGCTCGTGCGGGCCGCCGAATACGCCATACAAGGCATACAGGCCGATGCCGCCCAAGGCCAGCAGCTTGATCACCGACTCGAAGGCGATGGCGAAAACCAACCCCTCATGCTTCTCGCGCGTGGCGATGTGCCGCGAGCCGAAGAAGATGGTGAACAGAATGATCAGCGTGCAAAAGGCAAAGGCCACCCGGGCCTTGACCGGTTCACCGGTAAGGATGCTGATCGAGTCGGCCACCGCCTGGATCTGCAGGGCCAGCAACGGGAGCACGCCAATCAGCATGATGATGGTGGTCAAGGCCCCGGCCCAGGTACTGCGGAAGCGGAAGGCCAGCAGGTCGGCCAGGGATGACAGCTGGTAGGTGCGGGTGATCTTGAGGATCGGATAGAGCAGCACCGGCGCCAGCAGGAATGCGCCAGACACCCCCAGGTAACAGGCAAGGAAGCCGTAGCCGTACTGGTAGGCCAGACCAACCGAGCCATAGAAGGCCCAGGCACTGGCGTAGACGCCCAGCGACAGGGTGTAGGTGAGTGGGTGGCGAATGATCGAACGCGGGATCAGCCCGCGCTCGCTGATCCAGGCCACGCCGAACAGCACCATGAGGTACCCGGCGCTGATCAGGATCATCTGGGTCAGGCTAAAGCTCATCGGCATCTCTTTGGCTCTGCAGGATGAAGGTGACGACGATCAGGATCAGCCAGAGCAGGTAGGGGCGGTACCAGGCTCCGGTCGGTTCGATCCACCAGTCCATGATGGCCGGGGAGAACAGGTAGATCCCCACGACCAGAAGCAGGACCAAACGATAGATGTACATGCTGGCCTCGATGGTTGGGCGCTGCGGGCTTGAACTTATTATTGGCGCAAATGGCAGGGGGGATGCTAGCGGGAATCCACAGCGTTCGCCAAGGGTTTGAATTTATTGGGCTTTTGTTTTTGAGAGGTGGAATGAATGTGCCGGCCTCTTCGCGGGTGAGCCCGCTCCTACAGGTAAAGCGTTGCCTCTAGGTTTATTGAGGACCCTGTGGGCGCGGGCGCACCCGCGAAGAGGCCGGTAAAGGTTCAGCGCAAATCAGCCTCTGGCACCGTGGTCCGCTGCGCGATCGCTTCTGGCCGCCATTGCGTGCGCGCGACTGCCAGCACCTCTGCCGGCGTCGCCAACAGCAGTTCCGGGTCTGTCTCCTGCCCCAGCGCCCGCAATGCCCGCAGCAGCAGGGGGGTAGCATGCTCCGCCTGCAGTGGCGGTGAACGGTACGACTTGCCCAGCTTGTGCCCATCCGGCTGCACGATCAGCGGAATATGCAGGTAACGCGGCTGTGAGAAGCCCAGCAACTCCTGCAGGTACAGCTGGCGCGGGGTGTTGTCGAGCAGGTCGGCACCCCGCACGATGTCGGTAACACCCTGCCAGGCATCGTCCAGCACCACGGCCAGCTGGTAAGCGTACAACCCGTCACGACGCTGGATGACGAAGTCGCCCACCTCACGCCCCAGGTGTTGCTGGTACTCACCCTGCACTCGGTCGGTAAAGCGGTAGATCAGCTCTGGCACCCGCAAGCGGATGGCCGCCCCTTCACGGGCATGCCCGGCGTTACGGCAAAAGCCCGGGTAGATGCCGTTGTAGCGTTCCAGTTGCTTGCGCGAGCAGGTGCATGCATACGCCAGGCCCATGTTGAACAGGCGGTCTACCACGGCAGCATAGGCATCGTGGCGCTGGCTCTGGAATACCACCTCGCCATCCCAGTGCAGGCCATAACGTTCCAGTGTCTGGAGGATGGCATCGCGGGCGCCGGGCATTTCCCGGGGCGGGTCGGTGTCTTCCATGCGCAGCAGCCAGCGGCCGTTGACGGCGCGGGCATCAAGCCAGGAGGCGAGGGCGGCGACCAGCGAGCCGAAGTGCAGGAAGCCGCTGGGGGTGGGGGCGAAGCGCCCGATGTAGCTGGAGTCGGTCATGGTCAGGCTGGGCATATAAATGAAACGGGGCGCATGATGCGCCCCGTTCAGGTGGAAGAAAGATCAGCCTTTGCCGACCGTTTTTTCCTTTTTCTCGGCAATTTCCTTGCAGTCGAAGCACAGGTCGGCGGTTGGGCGGGCTTCCAGGCGGCGCAAGCCGATCTCGATGCCGCACGACTCGCACCAGCCGTACTCTTCGTCCTGAATCTTCTGCAGGGTTTTATCGATTTTCTTGATCAGCTTGCGCTCGCGGTCGCGGTTGCGCAGTTCGAGGGCGAATTCCTCTTCCTGGGATGCGCGGTCTGCGGGATCTGCGAAGTTGGCTGCTTCTTCTTTCATATGGTCAACGGTCTTGTCGACGCCGACCATCAGCTCTTGCTTCCAGCCAGTGAGGATCTTGGTGAAGTGCTTGCGCATGGGCTCACCCATGTACTCCTCACCCTTGGTCTCCTGATAGGGTGCAACCCCATAAAGATTCTGGTTGGCTTTTTGCTTTTCTAGGGTGGACATGAATAGACCGCCTCTCACTCATCTGATCCAATGCGCAGGATGCTCCATCTCCGGCGACCGCCGGCCCTGCGACTGCGAGCCGCCGAACTTACCAGATAGATCGGGGGTGCGCTACCCCGCCCGATCCTGCTAATTGACACCGGCCTGAGCGGTATGTTCGGTGGTGTGCAGAGGTAGAATCTCCAGTTTAGACCCAATTGAGAGAAGGTCATGGCCCAACCCTACAGTGCGCGCAGCCGCGCCATCGAACCTTTCCACGTCATGGCGCTGCTGGCCCGGGCCAACGAGCTGCAGGCGGCCGGGCACGACGTGATCCACCTGGAAATCGGCGAACCGGATTTCACCACGGCCGCACCCATCGTTGCGGCCGGCCAGGCCGCGCTGGCCGCCGGGCACACGCGCTACACCGCTGCACGCGGTCTGCCGGCACTGCGTGAGGCAATTGCCGGCTTTTATGGGCAGCGCTATGGCCTGAACATCGACCCGGAACGCATCCTTATTACCCCAGGTGGCTCCGGCGCGCTGCTGCTGGCCAGCAGCCTGCTGGTGGACCCGGGCAAGCACTGGCTGCTGGCCGATCCGGGTTACCCGTGCAATCGCCACTTCCTGCGCCTGGTCGAGGGCGGGGCCCAATTGGTACCGGTGGGCCCGGATGTGAACTACCAGCTGACTGCCGACCTGGTTGAGCGCTACTGGGACAAGGACACCGTCGGTACCCTGGTTGCTTCGCCGGCCAACCCGACCGGTACCGTGCTGGGGCGCGATGCGTTGGCCTGCCTGGCCAAATCCACCCATGAGCGGCATGGCCATCTGGTCGTGGACGAGATCTACCACGGCCTCACCTATGGCATGGACGCGCCGAGCGTGCTGGAAGTCGACGACTCGGCATTCGTCCTGAATAGTTTTTCCAAGTATTTCGGTATGACCGGTTGGCGCCTTGGCTGGTTGGTGGCCCCGCCCGGTGCGGTCGCCGACCTGGAGAAACTGGCGCAGAACCTGTACATCAGTGCGCCGAGCATGGCCCAGCATGCCGCGCTGGCCTGTTTCCAGCCCGAGGCGCTGGCCATTTTCGAAGAGCGCCGCGCCGAATTCGCCCGCCGTCGCGACTACCTGCTGCCCGCCCTGCGTGAACTGGGCTTCCGCATTGCCGTCGAGCCGCAAGGCGCGTTCTACCTGTATGCCGATATCAGTGCTTTCGGCGGGGATGCGTTCGCATTCTGCCGACACTTCCTGGAAACCGAGCACGTGGCGTTCACGCCGGGCCTGGACTTCGGTCGCCACCTGGCCGGGCACCATGTGCGCTTCGCTTACACCCAGAGCCTGCCGCGCCTGGAAGAAGCGGTGCAGCGTATTGCCCGTGGCCTGTAGAGCTGGCAAGGCTGATGCGTTTCTCTCCTTCACTCGAGCAGGGCCGCCTGTTGCGTCGCTACAAGCGCTTTCTGGCCGATATCGAACTGGCCAGCGGCGAGCAAATGACTATCCACTGCCCGAATACCGGCTCCATGCTCAACTGCATGCGTGAAGGTGGGCAGGTGTGGTTCAGCCGCTCCAACGACCCCAAGCGCAAGCTGCCAGGGACCTGGGAAATCAGCGAAACCCCCCAGGGGCGGTTGGCCTGCGTGAATACCGGGCGGGCCAATGCGTTGGTCGAAGAGGCCCTGCGCGCCGGCACAATCACTGAACTGGCCGGTTTCACTGCACTCAAGCGCGAAGTGGCCTATGGCGAAGAAGGCAGCCGTATCGACTTTCGCCTGGAGTTCGAGGGTGCCCCGGCCTATGTCGAGGTCAAGAGTGTGACGCTGGGCTACCCCGACACTGCAGTTGCGGCCTTCCCTGATGCGGTGACTCAACGCGGTGCGAAACACCTGCGCGAGCTGGCAAAGCTGGCCCGGCAGGGCGTGCGGGCCGTGCAGCTGTATTGCGTGAACCTGACCGGTATCGACGCTGTGCGCCCGGCTGAAGAAATCGATACGGCCTACGCCCAAGCGCTGCGCGCTGCCGTAGCGGACGGGGTGGAGGTGCTGGCCTATGGCACTCGGCTGGACGCCGAGGGTATCGTCATCGATCGCCGCTTGCCGGTGCTGCTGACCCCTTGAACCAGATGCCCTGGCTGTCTTCGTGGCAGCCCAGGGGCTGCAGCTGCTCACCCTCACAGGGGCCTGCCACGCATTCGCCGCTTTCTATCAGGAACAGCGCACCGTGATGGGCGCAGTGGATGAGGCTGGCGCTGTCATCCAGAAACGCGTCCGCTGCCCAGTTCAGCGGGATGTCCCGGTGCGGGCAGCGGTTGCGGTACAGGTACACCTGGCCTTGGCGACGCACGCCGAACAGTTCGAGGCCGTCTACGCTGAAGGCGCGGCTTTGGCCCTCGGCCAGGCCGAGGGATGTACAAAGGAAGTGCATGGCAAGGATGACCCGTGAAACACGTGATGGCTTGACGCTCCAATGCGAATAATTATCAAATTGATCGCATTCGCTGCGCCTGGCTGCCTATGGTGCGCAGTTCCGCTGCTCGCCACAAGGCGTGTAGCCCGTCTTCAGAAGGAACCCGATGATGCGCCGTCCAGCTGCTTTTCTCGCTCTGTGTGCAAGCCTTGTGCTTTCTACCCAAGCCTTGGCAGCCGAGCTGCCGCAACGCTGGGTCAGCGCGGGTGGCGCCTTGAGCGAGTGGATAACCGCATTGGGGGGTGAAGCGCGCCTGGTCGGTGTGGACACTACCAGTCAGCACCCGGCCTCGTTGAAAGCCTTGCCCAGTGTGGGTTATCAGCGACAACTGTCGGCCGAGGGTATTCTCAGCCTGCGTCCGGATGTGCTGGTGGGCACCGAGGAAATGGGGCCGCCACCGGTACTGGCGCAAATCCGCAAGGCCGGCGTGCGGGTCGAGTTGTTCTCCAGCAAGGCCGAGCTGCCGGCAGTAGATGAAAACCTCAGGCACCTGGGGCAGTTGCTCGGTGCAGAGCAGCAAGCGTCCGCGCTTGCAGCGGACTACCGCCAGCGGCTCGATGCGTTGCAGGCCAACGTCAAGCTGGCCCAGGCCGGGCAGCAGGCCCCTGGGGTGTTGCTGCTGGTCGACCATGCCGGGGCCAAGCCGCTGATCGCCGGGCAAGGCACTGCCGGTGACTGGCTGCTGAGCCAGGCGGGTGGGCGTAACCTGGCCGCGCACCCAGGCTACAAGAACTTCTCCAACGAAGCGTTGGCGGCGCTTGACCCGGATGTGATCGTGTTTTCCGACCGGGCGCTGGCCGATGAACAGGCCTTGCAGGCGCTGTTGAAAGAAAACCCCGCGCTGGCTGCCTCGCGGGCCGTGCGTGAGAAACGCCTGGTCTCCTTGGACCCGACGCTGCTGGTCGGCGGGCTCGGGCCTCGGCTACCGGCGACCTTGCAGTCGCTGGCAGCCACCTTCTACCCGGCTGCTCAGGCCAGCTTCGCGCAATGAAACAGCGGGTCTCGCCACGTACGTTGTTCATTAGCCTGAGCCTGCTGTGCCTGTTGGCGATCTGGCTGTCACTGGCGCTGGGGCCAGTCAGCCTGCCAATGTTCGATACCCTGCGCGCTGGCCTGCGCCTTTTGGGATTGCCTGTGTCCGAAGATGGCCTGCAGCAGGCCGAGATGATCCTTGGCCAGATCCGTCTGCCCCGTACCTTGTTGGGGTTGGCGGTGGGCGCGGTGCTGGCGCTGTCCGGGGTGGCCATGCAGGGGCTGTTTCGCAACCCGCTGGCCGACCCCGGGCTGGTAGGGGTTGCCGCCGGCGCCGCGATGGGGGCAGCGGTTGCCATTGTTGGCGGCGCCTGGTTTGGCGGCATGCCGGATGCTTTCGCGCCTTATCTGCTGTCGTTCTGCGCGTTTGTCGGCGGGCTTGGGGTAACTGCGCTGGTCTACCGCCTGGGGCGCCGCGATGGCCAGACCAACGTCGCCACGATGCTATTGGCTGGCGTGGCCATGACCGCACTGGGGGGCGCGGCCGTGGGGCTGTTCTCTTACCTGGCCGATGACGCCACCTTGCGCACGCTGACGTTCTGGAACCTTGGCAGCCTCAATGGCGCCAGCTATGAGCGGCTGTGGCCATTGTTGCTGGTGGCGACAGGGGTAGCGGTGTGGCTGCCGCGCCGGGCCAAGGCGCTGAATGCCCTGTTGCTGGGTGAGTCGGAGGCGCGTCACCTGGGCGTTGACGTGGAGCGGCTCAAGCGTGAGCTGGTGTTCTGCACGGCGCTGGGCGTGGGGGCGGCAGTGGCGGCAGCCGGGTTGATCGGCTTCATCGGCCTGGTAGTGCCGCACCTGGTACGTCTGCTGGCCGGACCTGATCACCGTGTGGTGCTGCCTGCCTCGCTGCTGGCCGGCGGTGTACTGATGTTGTTCGCTGACCTGGCGGCGCGGCTGCTACTGGCGCCTGCCGAGCTGCCGATTGGTATCGTCACGGCCTTCATTGGTGCGCCGTTCTTCCTGTTCCTGCTGATGCGAGGGCGCGGCTGATGTTGCATGTAGAGGGCCTGTACCTGCGCAGGGGCAGCAATGAGGTGCTGCACGACATTCACCTGCAGTTGCCTCCGGGGCAGGTCGTGGGTGTGCTCGGTCCCAACGGTGCCGGCAAGAGCAGCCTCCTGAGTGTGCTGTGCGGTGAACTGGCGCCCGACCGCGGGCGGGTAACGCTGCAGGGCCGCCCGCTGGCCGATTGGGCCGGACAGGAACGGGCAAGGCGCCTGGCAGTGTTGCCGCAGGTGTCCAGCCTGGGTTTCTCGTTTCGGGTGGAGGAAGTGGTAGGCATGGGGCGCATGCCTCATGGCACCGGTCAGCGGCGCGATGCGGAAATTGTCGAAGCGGCGTTGCGGGCGGCAGATGCCTGGCACCTGGTGGAGCGCAGCTACCTGGCGCTTTCCGGTGGCGAGCGGCAACGGGTACACCTGGCCCGCGTGCTGGCGCAGCTATGGCCGGGGGAGGAGGGCAGCACGTTGTTGCTCGACGAACCGACCTCGATGCTCGACCCGCTGCATCAGCACACCACCCTGGAAGCCGTACGCCGCTTCGCCGACTGCGGTGCTGCAGTGTTGGTGATCCTGCATGACCTGAACCTGGCGGCACGTTACTGTGACCGTATCCTGTTGCTGGAACAGGGGCGCTGCCACGCGTTTGCCACGCCCGAAGAGGCACTGACCCCAGCGGCACTGAAGGCGGTGTACGGTATTGACGTGTTGGTGCAGGCGCACCCCGAGCGCGGGCACCCGCTGATCATCACCCGTTGATGTTCTCAACGCGTGCATGGCCTTTGTGAAAGTGGCCTTGTCTTGCGACCGGCCCGCCCCCGGTGCAGGCCATTTAAAGTGTGGATGACATGGAGTAACTGCCGATGCGACACCCGATGCTATCCGGTTTCTCGCTGTGCCTGGTACTGGCGATAGGCGGCTGTCAGGCCAGCCTGCCGCCGTTGCCCGCCTGGCAGAGCAGTGAAGGTCGCACGCACGCCGAGCTGGGAAAGATTGTCGACCTGTCCAATGAGCAGGCCATAAGCCCTGAAACGCTGGTGCAGCGCCTGGCTGATGCGCCCCGAGTGCTTGTCGGCGAGAAGCATGACAACCCTGACCATCACGCGCTGCAACTGTGGCTGCTGCGCGCTCTTCAAGGCCAGCGCACTCAGGGCAGCCTGTTGCTGGAGATGCTGCAGCCCAGCCAGCAATCGCGGGTGGACAAGCTGGTGGGGCAGCCTTTGCCGGAAGACTTGCCCAAGGCACTGGCCTGGCAGGAGGGCTGGGATTGGCAGTTGTACGGGCCGATTGTCACCGAAGCCTTGCAGCATCGGGTGACGTTGCTGGCCGCCAACCTTTCGCCCGACGAGATGCGTCAGGCCTATCGACAGCCGGCGCCGGTGCAGGGCGAAAAGTCCAATGCACCCGCGGTAAAGGCTGCCTTGCTGGAACAGGTGCGCGCCGGGCATTGCGGGATGCTGCCGGAAAACCAGTTACCGGCGATGCTGGCCGTTCAGCAGCAGCGCGACCGGCGCATGGCCGAGCGCTTGCAGGCGGCACCGCAGCCGGCGCTGCTGTTTGCCGGGGCTTACCATGTGCGCAAGGACCTGGGCATACCCTTGCATCTGGCTGACCTGGGGGTGTCGGGGGAGAGCAAGGTTTTGCTGCTGGCTGAGGTGGGCGAGCGAGTCGAGCCTGGCGAGGCTGATTATGTGTGGTACACGGCGGCGATGCCGGAGCAGGATTATTGTGCGCAGCTGCGGCGTTGATCCTGAAAAAGCACAGGCAAAAAAAAGACCCGGCAAATTGCCGGGTCAATAACCGTGATTAGCCTGATGAGGAGATAATCTGAGAGTCCGAACCAGGGGCTCTTAGCTTATCCAACCAGTCTCGCGACCAGTTGTGATAATCATAACAATTCTCATTTAGCCGTCAATCCCTTTACCCCGATTATTTTGGTTTTTTTTGCGCAGGGTTTTTCGCGTCCAATTGTTGGTTGAGTGCTTCCTTGCGTTCGAGCGGCAAATCGTTCCAGTGCATGTCCAGCAGGGCGCCTTCAATGGCATACAACAGCACCTTCGATGCACGGAACCCTCGTGTCTTCACGGCCTGGTACGCACCCACCGCGCCCAGGCGGCGCAAATCCGATGCACTGTGGATGCCGGCTGCATGCAGCCACTGCGCAGACGTCTTGCCAAGGTTCTTCAGATGCTGCAATTCATCGTTCATCGAGCCTCCTTGCGATGGCTGAACGGGAATGGGGGATAAATCGCGAGCAGGTCTGAGAGGAGTGTAGCGGGCGTTGGGAAATATGCGGCTTTTTGCCATCGGGTGATGAGCGGCCTGTGCCTGCCCCTTCGCGGGCAGGCACAGGAAGATGACGAACTTACAGGCCAGGCAACCGCTGGCGAATCTGCTCGATCACTTGATCCATGCTGCCGGCAGCCTGGGTATCGACGCGGGTGCTGTGCACCAGCTCCTGCGCATCCAGCGCCTCACGGCTGGCCTGCTGGGCCTTGATCACCTCCAGCGTGGCATCCGAGGGGTCGCTGTTTTCAGCCTGGCGCTGCTCCAGCCAACTGGCGATGACCGCCTCTGGCGCGTGGCAGTCGAGGATGAGGAACGGCACGCCGGTCTGGCTGGCAACCTCTGCCGCAGCCTGGCGTTGTTCACGCTTGAGGTAGGTGGCGTCCAGCACCACCGGGAAGCCGGCGCGCAGCACGGTCGCAGCTATCTCGTGCAGGCGCAGATAGGTCGCAGCGCTGGCGTCCTGGTCATAGATGCCTGTGCTCAGTTGGCCGGCGTCGGCCTGCTGTTGTTCGCCGAACAGGCGCTTGCGCTCCACGTCCGAACGCACGCGCACTGCACCCAAGGCCTCGACCAGGCGCATGGCCACGTGACTTTTGCCCACCGCCGAAACACCATGGGTGATGGCCAGCAGGCGCGACGGGATGGCGCTGTAACTTTCGGCCAGGTTGGCGTAGTTGCGGTAGGTGCGCAGGGTGGTGGCACGTTGCACGCCATCGGCGTCGGCCGGCATGCTGAACAGTGCGACCTTGGCCCGCACCAGCGCACGGTAGGCTTTGTAGAAGTTGAGCAGTTCCAGGCCTTCGTAATCCCCCGTCAGTTCCAGGTACTGGCTGATGAAGCGCCGGGCCAGGCATTTCAGGCCGCGGTCTTCCAGGTCCATGGCCAGGAAGGCGGTGTCGGCGTAGACGTCGGTCAGTCGGAAAGGCTCGTTGAATTCGATGCAATCGAAAATCACCACCTTGCCATCGATCAAGGTGGCGTTGCCCAGGTGAATGTCACCGTGGCACTCACGGATGAAGCCATTGGCCTTGCGCTTTTCCAGCAGCCCTTGCAGGCGCTCGAAGCTGCTGCGGGCCCAGGCCTGCAGGGCGTCAAGTTGCTGCAGATCGGCTTTGTCGCTGAGGAATGGGCGAATCTGCTCGAAGTTCTGCTCCACCGGGGCCATCACGCTGTCTGGCGTGCCCAGCGGGTGCTCCATCGGCACACGCGGCGCCTGAAGGTGAAAATCGGCAATCTGCCGGGCCATCTGGTCGATGTGCGTGGCGTTCAGTTCGCCATTGGCCTGCAGGGTGTTGAGCATCTGCCCCTGGGGGAACTGGCGCATCTTCAGCGCGTACTCGATGGCTACGCCTTCTCCACCGATCTGCGGTGCGTCGACGCTACCGGTGATGGGCAACACTTCCAGGTACAGGCCTTCGGTCAGGCGTTGGTTCAGGCGCAATTCTTCGTTACAGAAATGCTGGCGCTGGTCCAGTCCGGTGAAGTCCAGGAAGCCGAAATTCATCGGTTTCTTGATCTTGTAGGCGTATTCGCCAGTGAGCAGGACCCAGGAGATATGCGTCTCGATGAGCTGAAACCCCTCCACGGGGTGAGGGTACAGGGCAGGGTTCTGCAACGCAGTAATAAGAGCTTGGCTCACGGCAAATCCTTCCGGGGCAAGGGAATTCGAATGCGCCATTATGGTCAATGGTGCCGTCCCTGCCTACCGCCGGGCCGTCTGCCCAGCCTTTATAAAGTGCGTATAATCCGCCGCCATGACCCGAACCCGAAATCCCCGCACCCCTCAGAAACGCCCGACCGGCCGCTCCCGCGCCTGGCTGGGCTGGGCTTTGAAGCTCAGCCTGGTTGGCCTGGTGATCGTCGCCGGCTTCGCGGTTTACCTCGATGCCGTCGTCCAGGAAAAGTTCTCCGGCAAGCGCTGGACCATTCCGGCCAAAGTGTATGCCCGACCGCTGGAGCTGTTCACCGGCCAGAAGTTGAGCAAGAACGACTTCCTCACCGAGCTCGATGCGCTCGGCTACCGTCGCGAAAACGCGGCCAACGGCCCGGGCGCTGCGTCCGTCAGCGGCAATACCGTCGACCTCAATACCCGTGGCTTTCAGTTCTACGAGGGCATGGAGCCGGCGCAGTTCGTCCGTGTACGCTTCTCTGGCGATTACGTTGCAGGCCTTTCCGGTGCCAATGGCAAGGCGCTTGACGTGGTGCGGCTGGAGCCGCTGATGATCGGCGGCATCTATCCGAAAAATCTCGAAGACCGCATCCTGATCAAGATCGATCAGGTACCCAAATATCTGCTCGAAACCTTGGTGGCCACGGAAGACCGCGAGTTTTACAGCCACTACGGCGTGTCGCCAAAGTCCATCGCCCGGGCCATGTGGGTCAACACGTCGTCCGGCTCGATGCGCCAGGGTGGCAGTACCCTGACCCAGCAGTTGGTGAAGAACTTCTACCTCAGCAGCGAGCGCAGCCTCAGCCGCAAGCTGACCGAGGCGATGATGGCGGTCCTGCTCGAACTGCACTACGACAAGCGCGAAATCCTTGAGGCTTACCTCAACGAGGTGTTCGTCGGCCAAGACGGTCAACGCGCGGTGCACGGCTTTGGTCTGGCGAGCCAGTTCTTCTTCAGCCAGCCGCTGTCTGAGCTGAAACTGCATCAGATCGCCCTGCTGGTGGGCATGGTCAAAGGCCCGTCCTACTACAACCCGCGGCGTCACCCCGAGCGTGCCTTGGCTCGCCGCAACCTGGTGCTCGACCTGGTGGCCGAGCAGGGCGTGGCCAGCCAGGCAGAAGTCGATGCGGCGAAGAAAATGCCGCTGGGCGTGACCAAGCGTGGCAGCCTGGCCGACAGCTCGTTCCCTGCCTTCCTCGACCTGGTCAAGCGACAGTTGCGCCAGGACTACCGCGACGAAGACTTGACCGAAGAAGGCCTGCGCATCTTTACCAGCTTCGACCCTATCCTGCAGATGAAGGCCGAAACCTCGATGAGCGAGACCTTCAAGCGCCTGGCGGGCCGCAAGGGGGCAGACGATGTCGAAGCGGCAATGGTCGTGACCAACCCTGAAACCGGTGAAGTACAGGCGCTGATCGGTAGCCGCCAGGCAGGTTTTGCCGGTTTCAACCGGGCCATCGATGCTGTACGGCCGATCGGCTCCCTGGTCAAACCGTCGGTATACCTGACTGCGCTGGAGCAGCCGAGCAAGTACACCCTGACCAGTTGGGTGCAGGACGAGCCATTTTCGGTCAAAGGGGCTGACGGCCAGGTCTGGCGCCCGCAAAACTATGACCGCCGCCCGCATGGCACTATCTACCTGTACCAGGGGCTGGCCAACTCTTACAACCTGTCGACCGCCAAGCTCGGCCTGGAAGTGGGTGTGCCGAACGTGATCAAGACCATTGGTCGTTTGGGCGTGAATGTCGACTGGCCAGCGTTTCCGGCCATGTTGCTGGGGGCGGGTGGCATGTCGCCGATGCAGGTCGCAACCATGTACCAGACCATCGCCAACGGCGGCTTCAACACGCCGATGCGCGGTATCCGCAGCGTGCTCACCGCCGAGGGCGAGCCGCTCAAGCGCTACCCGTTCCAGATCCAGCAAACCTTCGACCCGGGTGCCATTTACCTGGTGCAGAACGCCATGCAGCGTGTAATGCGCGAAGGTACAGGGCGTTCGGTGTACAACACCTTGCCACGCTCGCTGACCCTGGCGGGCAAGACCGGTACCAGTAACGACTCGCGTGACAGCTGGTTCTCCGGCTTCAGTCAGGATCTGCTGGCCGTGGTGTGGATGGGCCGTGACGATAACGGCAAGACACCGTTTACCGGCGCCACCGGCGCCTTGCAGGTGTGGACCAGCTTCATGAAGAAAGCCGACCCGCTGCCGCTGGATATGCCGCAACCGGATAACGTGGTGCAGGCCTGGATCGACCCTTACACAGGCCACGGGTCTGATGCCAGCTGTCCGGGAGCGGTGCAGATGCCGTATATTCGCGGGAGTGAGCCGCCGGCCGGCGCAACCTGTGGCGGCGAGCAGGACCCAGTCGAATCGGTAATGGACTGGGTCAAGGGCTGGATGAATTAAGCACAGGCTGCATTGATGAGGTGTGACGTGAACAAGTGGCTGTTTCCTGCCGTGACGGCGTTGGCTGTGCTCCAGGGGTGCTCCAGCGTCCCGCGTGGCAATATTCCGGTGGTCGACTCGAGCACCCGCGTGTCCAACAGCGAACGCGTGACGGCCAACCGCTCGGCGGGTGGCTATAACACCGGCACCGCCCAGGCGCAGACGCTGCCGGAGGATTCCGGTGTCACCGTGATGATCCCGCAGGGCGCAGGCGCATCGGGCATCCAGACATTCCCGGCGGGCAATGGCGCTGCGCCGATCAGTACCTCGCCGATCACCCCGGGGCCGATCAGTGCAGGGCCTGTCAGTTCGGCGCCGATGACCACCAATCCCAACCCGATTGCCGATGAACCCTTCGACATCGCTGCGATGAACAGTACCCCGCAAAGCGCCAGTGCGCCAACCGGTATTCCGCGCAGCGCCGCCGCCGGTGGCCTGTCGGCCGACGAGCAGCTGGACGGTCCTGTGCTGGCACTGCTGACCACTGCGAAGACGCAGCAGGGCAGTGGCGACTTCAACGGTGCCGCCTCGAGCCTGGAGCGTGCCCAGCGCATTGCTCCGCGTGAGCCGCAGGTACTGTATCGCCTGGCCCAGGTGCGCCTCTCGCAAGGTGATGCGGCGCAGGCCGAGCAGTTGGCGCGCCGCGCCCTGACCTACGCCAACGGCCGCCCAAGCCTGCAGGCAGAGCTTTGGAACACGATCGCCCAGGCCCGTGAAAAGCAGGGTGACAGCGCCGGCGCTGCGCTGGCCCGGCAAAAGGCGCGGGTCAATTCGTGATGATCGAGCAACGCGTGCTGGATATTGCCGACCACCTGCTCTTGATCGAGCGCGAGCTGCAGGTGCAAGGCTGGTGGGATGACGAGCCGCCAAGCGACGAGGCACTGGCCAGTACGGTGCCGTTCGCCGTGGATACCCTCAGTTTTGAGCAGTGGCTGCAATGGATCTTCCTGCCACGCATGAAGATCATCATCGAGCTGGGCCACCCGCTGCCCAACGCATCGAGCATCCTTGTCATGGCCGAAACCGTGTTTACCGACCGGCCAGAGCAAAGTCGTGAGCTACGCCGCCTGTTGGCAGCTTTTGACCAATTGATCGCTCCTTCCGCCTGATTTCTTCAGTTTTTCCGTCAAGGGCCGCAGATTGTGGCCCTTTTTTTTGGAAATCTTCTTAATTCTGCTGCTGAAGCGATTTTTAGTGGTGGCAGGAATTCATCTTGGGGAAAAATTGGCAATAATTTTTCTTGACTTGTTGGCGCCGAATCACAAGAATCCAACTTCCGCTGTAGAGGGACTGCCAGAAGCAGACCCGCTAAGCAGATCATGAGGTGCACACCCGCGCCGACCTGTTACACCCCGCAACGCGTTACCTCGCGCTGGGTGGGAAACCCCCGCAACACTCTGGGGATTTCCCAATACTTGCTCAGTCAGTGCTGACGTTCGCTCATGCTCTGCTTGGCAGTAAACCTATTAAGACCCGTCCAGTGAGGGCGGTATTCTGGCGTTTTAGAGGTGAACAACGTGGAGCTTTTATCTGGCGCTGAGATGGTCGTCCGCTTTTTGCGTGACGAAGGCGTTAAGCACATCTACGGGTACCCTGGTGGTGCTCTCCTGCATGTTTACGACGCACTGTTCAAAGAACCGGAAGTGGAACACATCCTGGTTCGTCACGAGCAGGCGGCCACCCATATGGCGGACGGTTACGCTCGCGCCACCGGCAAGGCCGGTGTGGTGCTGGTAACCTCCGGTCCTGGCGCAACCAATGCCATTACCGGTATTGCCACCGCCTACATGGACTCGATTCCGATGGTCATTCTGTCCGGCCAGGTGCCTAGCACCATGGTGGGCACCGATGCCTTCCAGGAAACTGACATGATCGGTATCTCGCGGCCGATCGTGAAGCACAGCTTCATGATCAAGAATCCGACCGAGATCCCTGAAGTTCTGAAAAAAGCTTTCTACCTGGCGCAATCCGGTCGTCCAGGTCCAGTCGTGGTCGACATTCCAAAAGATATGACCAACCCGGCTGAGAAGTTCGAATACGTCTACCCGAAAAAGGTCAAGCTGCGCTCCTACAGCCCGGCGGTCCGTGGTCACTCCGGCCAGATCCGCAAGGCTGCCGAGATGCTTCTGGCGGCCAAGCGCCCGGTCGTCTACTCCGGTGGCGGTGTGATCCTCGGCGGTGGCTCCGAAGCCTTGACTGAAATCGCCAAGTCGCTGAACCTGCCGGTCACCAATACCCTGATGGGGTTGGGTGGCTTCCCGGGTACCGACCGCCAGTTCCTCGGCATGCTCGGCATGCATGGCAGCTACACCGCCAACATGGCCATGCACAATGCCGACGTCATCTTTGCCGTCGGTGCGCGTTTCGACGATCGCGTTGTAAACGGTCCGGCCAAGTTCTGCCCGAACGCCAAGATCATCCACATCGACATCGACCCGGCGTCGATCTCGAAGATGATCAAGGCCGACGTGCCAATCGTCGGCCCGGTCGACAGCGTGCTCAGCGAAATGCTCGGCATCCTCAAGGAAATCGGCGAGCAGCCTGACAAGGCTTCGCTGGATGCCTGGTGGAAGCAGATTGACGAATGGCGTGGCAATGGCGAGTTGTTCCCTTACGACAAGGGCGATGGCAACGTCATCAAACCGCAAAAAGTCATCGAGACACTGTGTGAAGTGACCAATGGCGATGCCTTCGTCACTTCCGACGTGGGCCAGCATCAGATGTTTGCCGCGCAGTACTACCGCTTCAACAAGCCAAACCGCTGGATCAACTCCGGTGGCCTGGGCACCATGGGCTTCGGCTTCCCGGCGGCGATGGGCGTCAAGCTCAACTTCCCGGATCAGGACGTGGCCTGTGTGACCGGCGAAGGCAGCATCCAGATGAACATCCAGGAGCTGTCTACCTGCATGCAATACGGCCTGCCGGTGAAGATCGTCAACCTGAACAACGGTGTGTTGGGCATGGTCCGCCAATGGCAGGACATGGCCTACAACGGTCGTCACTCGCACTCGTACGTCGAGTCGCTGCCTGACTTCATCAAGCTGGCCGAGGCCTATGGCCATGTGGGTATCCGCATCACCAGCCTGAAGGACCTCAAGCCGAAGCTGGAAGAAGCGTTTGCGATGAAGGACCGTCTGGTGTTCATCGACATCGCGGTTGACCGCAGTGAGCACGTCTATCCGATGCAGATCAAGGATGGCTCGATGCGTGACATGTGGCTGAGCAAGACGGAGCGTACCTGATATGCGGCACATCATTTCCCTGCTGCTGGAAAACGAACCAGGTGCGTTGTCCCGCGTGGTCGGCCTGTTCTCCCAGCGCAACTACAACATTGAAAGCCTGACTGTAGCGCCAACCGAAGACCCGACCCTGTCGCGTCTGACGCTGACCACCGTTGGCCATGACGAAGTGATCGAACAGATCACCAAGAACCTGAACAAGCTGGTCGAAGTGGTCAAGCTTGTCGACCTGTCGGAAAGCGCTCACATCGAGCGTGAACTGATGCTGGTCAAGGTCAAGGCCACCGGTGCCCAGCGTGCCGAGATCAAGCGCACTACGGATATCTTCCGTGGCCAGATCGTCGACGTGACCGCCAGCGTGTACACCGTGCAGCTGAGCGGTACCAGCGACAAACTGGACAGCTTCATCCAGGCGATCGGCACTGCATCGATTCTGGAAACCGTGCGCAGCGGCGTTACCGGCATTGCCCGTGGCGACAAAGTGCTCAGCATCTAAATCCAAAAAATTAGCGATGGCTCCGCAGGGGCCGAGATATAACCAGGGGTATTTTCATGAAAGTTTTCTACGATAAAGACTGCGACCTTTCCATCATCCAGGGTAAGAAAGTCGCCATCATCGGTTACGGCTCCCAGGGCCACGCTCAGGCGTGCAACCTGAAAGACTCCGGTGTAGACGTTACCGTCGGTCTGCGTAAAGGTTCGGCTACCGTTGCCAAGGCTGAAGCCCACGGCCTGAAAGTTGCCGACGTTGCTACCGCTGTCGCTGCGGCTGACCTGGTCATGATCCTGACCCCGGACGAGTTCCAGGGCGCTCTGTACAAGAACGAAATCGAGCCGAACATCAAGAAGGGCGCTACCCTGGCCTTCTCTCACGGCTTCTCGATCCACTACAACCAGGTTGTTCCGCGTGCCGACCTCGACGTGATCATGATCGCGCCGAAAGCCCCGGGCCACACCGTTCGCTCCGAGTTTGTCAAAGGCGGCGGCATCCCTGACCTGATCGCTATCTACCAGGACGCATCCGGCAACGCCAAGAACGTCGCACTGTCCTACGCTTCGGGCGTGGGTGGTGGCCGTACCGGTATCATCGAAACCACCTTCAAGGACGAAACCGAAACCGACCTGTTCGGTGAGCAGGCTGTTCTGTGTGGCGGTACCGTCGAGCTGGTCAAAGCCGGTTTCGAAACCCTGGTCGAAGCTGGCTACGCGCCGGAAATGGCCTACTTCGAGTGCCTGCACGAGCTGAAACTGATCGTAGACCTCATGTACGAAGGCGGCATCGCCAACATGAACTACTCGATCTCCAACAACGCCGAATACGGTGAGTACGTCACTGGCCCGGAAGTCATCAACGAAGAATCCCGCAAGGCCATGCGCAATGCCCTGAAGCGCATCCAGGACGGCGAGTACGCGAAGATGTTCATCTCCGAAGGTGCTACCAACTACCCATCGATGACCGCCAAGCGCCGCAACAACGCCGCTCACGGCATCGAAATCATCGGCGAGCAGCTGCGCTCGATGATGCCGTGGATCTCGGCTAACAAAATCGTCGACAAGACCAAGAACTAAGTCTTATCGAAAGATGAAAAACGCGGCTTCGGCCGCGTTTTTTCGTTCTGGCATCCAGCTTCTGGTATAAAGCAGACCAGTGGCTCGCTGTCAGAACCTGTTTCGCGGGCCCGTGTCGAACATTTTCCATCCTGTTGCAAGGTACCCTCCATGAGCGAACGTCCCGAAGAGCCGAACAAGCCCTCCGACGCCGAAAGCCTGCTACCTGTCGATGAGCACGTTGAAGAAGGGCATGACGCCGAAGGCCGCAAGGTGCGCCATCGCGGCATCTACCTGCTGCCCAACCTGTTTACCACCGCCAACCTGTTTGCCGGTTTCTATTCCATCATCAGCTCGATGAGCGCACAGAGCGCCCTGAGTGCCGGCGACCCGCGCGAGGCGAGCAAATACTTCGCTTTTGCCGCTATCGCCATCTTCGTGGCCATGGTGCTCGACGGCCTGGACGGCCGCGTTGCGCGCATGACCAATACCCAGAGTGCCTTCGGTGCCGAGTATGACTCGCTGTCGGATATGGTCGCCTTCGGCGTGGCCCCGGCTTTGCTGGCCTTCGGCTGGGCGCTGGGTGACATGGGCAAGGTCGGCTGGATGGTTGCTTTCATCTATGTGGCCGGCGCCGCGTTGCGCCTGGCGCGCTTCAATACCCAGGTCGGTACCGCCGACAAGCGCTACTTCATCGGCCTGGCCAGCCCGGCTGCCGCAGGTGTGGTGGCGGGCACCGTATGGGCGTTCAGCGATTACGGCATCCAGGGCTCCAAGCTGTCGTTCCTGGTCGCGCTGCTGGTGGCTGCTGCTGGCATGCTGATGGTCAGCAACATCAAGTACAACAGTTTCAAGGAGCTGGACCTCAAGGGGCGCGTCCCGTTCGTGGCGATCCTGGCGGTGGTGCTGGTGTTTGCCGTCGTGTTCAGCGACCCGCCGCGTATCCTTCTGTTGATCTTCCTCGCCTATGCAGCATCGGGGCCGATCCAGTTCCTGCTGAAGGCGCGCCGTCGCAAAGCGTGAAAATCACTTAACGCTGGAATAACCTCACGGCTCCATAGTCTTACTGGTACATCCGTTACTCAGTGCTATGGAGCCGTTCATGCTTATCAAGCTTCCCAGGTCTTCCGAGTGCAAGGCGTCGGAGATCACCCCCGAAGGCATTTACCTTTCCCGTCGAGCCCTGCTGGGTGGCTCATTGGCTGGCTTGGCGCTAGGCGCATTGCCGGGCGGGGTGGGCGCGGCGCAAATGTCGCGTTATGCCGATGTGCAGGCGGGGGCCGCGCCGGCCTGGTTCACTGACAAGCTCGCGGCCACGCGCTGGCAAGCGGTGACGGTGAAGGACGAGGCGATTACGCCGTTCAAGGACGCCACTCACTACAACAACTTCTACGAGTTCGGGCCCGACAAGGGCGACCCGGCGGCCAATGGCGACAGCCTGAAGACCGAACCGTGGTCCATTGTGGTGGATGGTGAGGTTGGCAAGCCCGGACGCTATGCACTGGAGGACTTCGTCAAACCCTATCAGCTTGAGGAGCGGATCTATCGGCTGCGCTGCGTAGAGGCGTGGTCGATGGTCATTCCGTGGCTGGGGTTCCCTTTGGCTCAGGTGCTCAAGCAGGTCGAGCCGACTTCCAGTGCGCGTTATGTGCGTTTCGAAACGCTGAAGGATCCGCAGCATATGCCGGGGCAGCGTTCTGGCTTCGCCTTGATCGACTGGCCTTATAGAGAAGGGTTGCGCCTGGATGAGGCGATGCACCCGCTGGCAATTCTCGCAGTGGGTATGTACGGCCGGGAACTGCCCAACCAGAACGGTGCGCCGTTGCGTTTGGTGGTGCCTTGGAAGTATGGCTTCAAGAGCATCAAGTCGATTGTGCGCATCAGCCTGGTAGCGGAGC
>NZ_CP079827.1:662500-5360000 GCF_024971855.1 Pseudomonas sp. HD6515 | reverse complement strand
TGCTGACATGAGTAACGACAATGCGAGTGAAAAACTCGCACGCCGAAAGACCAAGGTTTCCTGCGCAACGTTAATCGACGCAGGGTTAGTCGGTCCCTAAGGCGAGGCTGAAAAGCGTAGTCGATGGAAAACAGGTTAATATTCCTGTACTTCCAGTTATTGCGATGGAGGGACGGAGAAGGTTAGGCCAGCCTGGCGTTGGTTGTCCAGGTTTAAGGTGGTAGGCTGAAATCTTAGGCAAATCCGGGATTTCAAGGCCGAGAGCTGATGACGAGTTGCCTTTAGGCGACGAAGTGGTTGATACCATGCTTCCAAGAAAAGCTCCTAAGCTTCAGATAACTGGGAACCGTACCCCAAACCGACACAGGTGGTTAGGTAGAGAATACCAAGGCGCTTGAGAGAACTCGGGTGAAGGAACTAGGCAAAATGGCACCGTAACTTCGGGAGAAGGTGCGCCGGCGAGGGTGAAGGACTTGCTCCGTAAGCCCATGCCGGTCGAAGATACCAGGCCGCTGCGACTGTTTATTAAAAACACAGCACTCTGCAAACACGAAAGTGGACGTATAGGGTGTGACGCCTGCCCGGTGCCGGAAGGTTAATTGATGGGGTTAGCGCAAGCGAAGCTCTTGATCGAAGCCCCGGTAAACGGCGGCCGTAACTATAACGGTCCTAAGGTAGCGAAATTCCTTGTCGGGTAAGTTCCGACCTGCACGAATGGCGTAACGATGGCGGCGCTGTCTCCACCCGAGACTCAGTGAAATTGAAATCGCTGTGAAGATGCAGTGTATCCGCGGCTAGACGGAAAGACCCCGTGAACCTTTACTATAGCTTTGCACTGGACTTTGAATTTGCTTGTGTAGGATAGGTGGGAGGCTTTGAAGTGGGGACGCCAGTTCTCATGGAGCCATCCTTGAAATACCACCCTGGCAACTTTGAGGTTCTAACTCAGGTCCGTTATCCGGATCGAGGACAGTGTATGGTGGGTAGTTTGACTGGGGCGGTCTCCTCCCAAAGAGTAACGGAGGAGTACGAAGGTGCGCTCAGACCGGTCGGAAATCGGTCGTAGAGTATAAAGGCAAAAGCGCGCTTGACTGCGAGACAAACACGTCGAGCAGGTACGAAAGTAGGTCTTAGTGATCCGGTGGTTCTGTATGGAAGGGCCATCGCTCAACGGATAAAAGGTACTCCGGGGATAACAGGCTGATACCGCCCAAGAGTTCATATCGACGGCGGTGTTTGGCACCTCGATGTCGGCTCATCACATCCTGGGGCTGAAGCCGGTCCCAAGGGTATGGCTGTTCGCCATTTAAAGTGGTACGCGAGCTGGGTTTAGAACGTCGTGAGACAGTTCGGTCCCTATCTGCCGTGGACGTTTGAGATTTGAGAGGGGCTGCTCCTAGTACGAGAGGACCGGAGTGGACGAACCTCTGGTGTTCCGGTTGTCACGCCAGTGGCATTGCCGGGTAGCTATGTTCGGAAGAGATAACCGCTGAAAGCATCTAAGCGGGAAACTTGCCTCAAGATGAGATCTCACTGGGATCTTGAATCCCCTAAAGGGCCGTCGAAGACTACGACGTTGATAGGTTGGGTGTGTAAGCGCTGTGAGGCGTTGAGCTAACCAATACTAATTGCCCGTGAGGCTTGACCATATAACACCCAAGCAATCTGCTACGCAGATTGTGGTGGTGAAGACGAAAGACCCGAAAATTCGTAAGACCACAAATATCGCATATCCGAATTCGCTGGGCTGTCCATCTGGACATTCTGGCAACAGAATTTCTTGACGACCATAGAGCATTGGAACCACCTGATCCCATCCCGAACTCAGTAGTGAAACGATGCATCGCCGATGGTAGTGTGGGGTTTCCCCATGTGAGAGTAGGTCATCGTCAAGATTCATTTCGCAAAACCCCTATCTGCGCATGCAGGTAGGGGTTTTGTCTTTGTGGGCAAAAAAGGAGATGGCACCGGCTTCGCCGGTGTTCGCGGGTAAACCCGCTCCTACAGGGTTCGCGGGTAAACCCGCTCCTACGGGGAAGGGGGCAACGCCAGGCAGGGGCGCACACCCTCCAGGCCAATGTCGCCTCCCCTATGGATCGGGAGTGCCACGCTGCGGATGGCACCGCGTTGAAGTGCCCGCTCCCACAGCCTGATGGCATTCGGCCGTTTCATGTGCGCGTGATATCGTTCCCCTCTCAGCCATCAGCGCCTCCAGAGACCTTCCGATGCCCAACACCGCCCATCTCCACCCAGGCTTCATGATCGTCCACGGCAACCGCCTCGACGACCTGCGTAGCCTGGTAGTGAGCTGGATGCGTCGCTACCCGCTGGCGCCTCTGGAAAACGAAATTGCCCTGGTGCAAAGCAATGGCATCGCCCAATGGCTCAAGCTGGCCCTGGCTGAAGATCCGCTGGAAGATGACCAAGGCGGCTGCGGCATCGCCGCTGCCATCGATGTGCAACTGCCCGGTAGCTTTATGTGGCAGCTCTACCGCAGCGTGCTTGGCCGTAGCGAAATTCCCGAAGTGTCTCTGCTCGACAAGGCACCACTGACCTGGCGGCTGATGCGTCTGTTGCCAGCGCTCATCGAGCGTCCGCATTTCGAGCCACTGCGGCGCTTCCTCACCGACGACAGTGACTTGCGCAAGCGCTACCAGCTAGCCGAGCGCCTGGCCGACCTGTTCGACCAGTACCAGGTCTACCGTGCCGATTGGCTCAAGGACTGGGCCAGTGGCGAGCACGTCATCAACACGGCCCGCGGCGAGCGCAAAGTACTGCCGCCAGGCAACCGCTGGCAAGCCGAGTTGTGGCGAGCATTGCTCGAGGATGTTGGCGAGCAAGGCATGGCGCAGAGCCGCGCCGGAGTACACCAACGTTTCATCGAGCGCATCAACAGCCTGGAGCAGGCGCCTGCAGGGCTGCCACCGAGGGTGATCGTGTTCGGTATCTCTTCGCTGCCGGCCCAGGCCCTGGAAGCGCTGGCAGGCCTGTCGCGTTTCAGTCAGGTATTGCTGTGCGTACACAACCCATGCCGCCACCACTGGGCCGATATCGTCGCCGACAAGGACCTGTTGCGCCACCAGTACAAACGCCAGCAACGCAAGCAAGGCATGCCCCTGCAACTGGACGACCAGACGCTGCACCAGCATGCCCACCCGTTGCTGGCTGCCTGGGGTAAACAAGGCCGCGACTACATCAACCTGCTCGACAGCTATGATGACCCGGGCAGCTACCAGGGCGTGTTCAGCGACGGCCGCATCGACCTGTTCAGCGACGGTTCGCCCACCACGCTGCTCAACGAACTGCAGGACGACATCCTGGAATTGCGCCCGCTCGCCGAGAGCCGCGAACGGTGGCCACCAGTCGACACCACAAAAGACCGCTCGATCCGCTTCCATGTTGCGCACAGCCCGCAACGTGAAGTGGAAATCCTCCACGACCAGCTGTTGGCCCGCTTCAGCGCCGACCCGACTTTGCGCCCGCGCGACGTAATCGTCATGCTGCCGGACATCGACACGTATGCGCCGCATATCCGCGCCGTCTTCGGCCAGTTGCAGCGCAACGACCCGCGCTACATCCCGTTCACCCTGACAGACCAGGGCCAGCGTGGTCGCGAGCCTTTGCTGATCGCGCTTGAGCACCTGCTCAAACTGCCTGACAGCCGCTTCGCGGTCAGCGAAGTGCTCGACCTGCTGGACGTGCCGGCAGTCCGCGCCCGCTTCGGCATCCGCGAAAACGATCTGCCCACGCTGCACCGCTGGATCGAGGGCGCTGGCATTCGTTGGGGCCTTGACGCCGCGCAGCGGGCGAGCCTGGGCTTGCCCGCCGGGCTCGAACAGAACAGTTGGCGTTTCGGCTTGCGCCGCATGCTGTTGGGTTATGCCGTGGGGGTGGGTGAGGCCTGTGATGGTATTGAGCCCTACGATGAAATCGGTGGCCTGGACGCGGCACTGATCGGCCCGCTGGTCGCGTTGCTCGATGCGCTCGAAGTCGCCTGCCAGGCCTTTTCCGAGCCTGCCACCGTCAGCCAGTGGGGCGAGCGACTGCATGCCTTGCTGCACGTGTTCTTCCTCGCCGAGGACGAGGGTGATGAATTCCTGTTGATGCAGTTGCAGGATCTGCGTGATAGCTGGCTTGAGGTGTGCGAGACCGTCGGCCTGCACGACCCGCTACCGCTTACCGTGGTGCGTGAAGCCTGGCTGTCGGGCCTCGATCAGGGCAAGCTGTCACAACGTTTCCTCGCCGGCTCGGTCAACTTCTGCACACTCATGCCCATGCGCGCGATCCCGTTCAGGGTGGTTTGCCTGCTGGGCATGAATGATGGCGATTACCCGCGTGCGCAGCCACCGCTGGACTTCGACCTGATGGCCAGCGACTATCGCCCGGGCGACCGCTCACGCCGCGAAGACGACCGTTACCTGTTGCTTGAAGCGCTACTGTCAGCACGTGACCAACTGTATGTCAGCTGGGTCGGGCGCAGTATCCGCGACAATAGCGAACGCCCGGCCTCGGTGCTGATCGGCCAGTTGCGCGATCACATCGCTGCGGGCTGGCATTTGGCCGACGCGCAGCAGGGCCAGCTCGCGAAACCGGGCGAGCAACTGTTGCACGCACTGACCCAGGAGCACCCGCTGCAGCCGTTCAGCCCTCGGTACTTCCAGAAGGGCAGCCCATTGTTCAGCTATGCCCATGAATGGCAGGTGCTGCACCAGCAAGGTGAGGCAGACGAGCAGAGCGAGCCGGGCCTGCCGCCTTATCAGGACGCTGAAGCCCTGAGTCTGCACCAGTTGAATGACTTCTTGCGCCACCCGGTACGGCACTTCTTCAGCCAGCGCTTGAAGGTGTACTTTGAGGCGCTGGAAGCGCCGACCCCGGACGAAGAGCCCTTCGTCCTCGATACCCTGCAACGTTACGGCGCCAGTGAAAGCCTGCTTGGCGCCGCCTTGGCCGAACCGGACAACGCTGAACAGGCCTTGCGCGCCCAGGCCAGACGCCTGCAGGCCTGCGGTTTGCTGCCGCTAGCCGGTTTCGGCGAACTGCTGCAAAACGAATTGATCGAACCGCTGCCGGACCTGCTGCAACGTCACCAACAATTGCTGCAACGCTGGCCACAGCTGGTCGAGGGCGCTTTACCGGTGCATTTCGAGCACGGTCAGCACCGTCTGGAGGGCTGGCTGGGCCGGGTGTTCCAGGCGGAAGATCAGAGCCTTCTCAGCATCACCACAGTACCCAACACCATCAGTGCCGGGCGCAACAACCTGAAGTGGCACCGCCTTATCGCGCCCTGGGTTACGCACCTGGCGGCCTGTGCAGCGGGCTACCCCTATAACAGTGCATTGGTAGCCAGTGACCTGACCCTGTTGCTTGCACCGCTGCCGCAAGCGCTGGCCGCGCAACTGCTGGGCGACCTGTTGGTGGCCCGTCAGGCGGCAATGAATGCGCCGTTGCCAGTCGCGGCCAAGACCGCGTTCGCCTGGTTGGCCCAGGACGATGCCGATAAAGCCATGGCCGCAGCAGCTCGCGCCTACGAAGGCGACGAACGCACCAGTTTTGGCGAGCGAAGTGAAAGCATTGCGCTGGCTCGCCAGTTCCGAGATTTTGCAGCACTCACCGCTGACGAAACGTTTGAAGGCTGGTGCGAGACCTTGTACCGCCCGTTGTTCACCGCCCCTTGGCAGACCTTGGGCAACCCGGAGAAAGGCGCATGACCCAGGACCGTCCTCTGGCACTGAGTTTCCCCCTGCACGGTAGCCAGCTGATCGAAGCCAGCGCCGGCACGGGCAAGACCTTTACCATTTCGGCGCTGTACCTGCGCCTGATCCTCGGTCACGGTGGCGAACAGGGCTTCGAGCGCGAGCTGCTGCCACCGCAGATCCTCGTGGTGACCTTCACCGACGCCGCCACCAAAGAGCTGCGCGAGCGTATCCGCGCCCGCCTGGCTGAAGCCGCACGGTTCTTCCGTGGCGAACTGGAAGGGGCCGATCCGCTGTTGCACCAACTGCGTGACGATTACCCACAAGAGAACTGGCCGCGTTGCGCCGGCCGGTTGGAAATCGCCGTGCAGTGGATGGACGAGGCTGCGGTATCGACCATCCATGGCTGGTGCCAGCGCATGCTGCGCGAGCATGCCTTCGACAGCGGCAGCCTGTTCACCCAGACCCTGGAAACCGACCACAGCGAGTTGTTGGGCCAGGTCATGCGCGATTACTGGCGGCGCTTCTGCTATGGGATGCAAGGTGACGCACTGGCCTGGGTGCGCGGCAACTGGGGGAGCCCCGACGCTTTGCTGCCACGCATTCGCCCACTGTTCGGCCGTGTGCGCGCCCAGCAGAATGGGCCAGAGCCCGCTGCATTGATCCAGGCATCGCTACAGCAACGTGGCGCACAGTTGGCCCGGATCAAGGCACCATGGGCACAGTGGGCCGAGGAACTGCGGCAAATCTGCCGCGAGGCGCTGGCCGCCAAGCAGGTCGACGGCCGCAAGATGCAAGCCCGTTACTTCGAGCCCTGGTTCGACAAGCTCTGCGCTTGGGCCAGCGATGAGCAACTGGTAGAGCTCGACTTGGGCACCGGTTTTACCCGGCTGACCCCGGCGGGCATGGCCGAGGCCTGGAAGGGAGAGCCTCCCGAGCACCCAGCCCTCAACGCCATGCAGCACTTGCAGCAACAACTGCAGGCCCTGGACAGCCCGGATGCCCCTCTGCTCGAGCACGCGGCCAGTTGGGTATCGGCACGTTTCGAAGTGGAGAAGCGCCGGCGTGCAGAAATGGGCTTCGACGACATGCTCGTGCGCTTGCAGCACGCACTCGCCAGCGAGGCCGGCGAGCGCCTGGCCAGCCTGATCCGTGAACAGTTCCCGGTTGCGCTGATCGACGAATTCCAGGACACCGACCCGGTTCAGTACGGCATTTTCGAGCGCATCTACCAGATCAGTGAAAACCGCGCCGAAACCGGTCTGTTCATGATCGGGGACCCCAAACAGGCGATCTACGCCTTCCGCGGTGCCGACATCTACACCTACCTTGCGGCGCGGCGCGCCACCAGCGGCCGTCTGCACAGCCTGGACACCAACTACCGCTCCAGCAAAGCCATGGTGGCGGCGGTCAACCAGGTGTTCCTGCAGGCCGAGGGGCGTGAAGCGGGGCGGGGTGCATTCCTGTTCCGCGAGGCCGATGACAACCCGCTGCCATTCATCGAGGTGCGCGCCAAGGGGCGTGGCGAACAGCTGCTGATTGACGGTGAAGTCAGTGCAGCCCTGCAATGCTGGCAGCTGGAAAGTGAAGAGCCAGTCTCCAGCAGCGTTTACCGCCAGCAACTGGCCGCCAGTTGCGCCAGCCATATTGTGGCCTTGCTCAATGGTGGCCAGCAGGGCACGGCAGGTTTCCAGAATGCCGAAGGCGAATTGCGCGCCTGCTTGCCCTCGGACATTGCCATCCTGGTGCGCGATGGCCATGAGGCGCAGATGGTCCGCGCCGAACTGGCAGCACGCGAGGTGCGCAGTGTCTACCTGTCCGACAAGGACTCGGTGTTTGCCGCCCAGGAAGCCCACGACCTGCTGGCCTGGCTGAAGGCCTGCGCCGAGCCTGACTCAGAGCGCCTGCTCAAGGCTGCTTTGGCCAGCCTTACACTGGGCCTGTCGCTGGCTGCGCTGGACCGGCTTAACCAGGACGAGCGGGTCTGGGAGAGCTGGGTGATGCGCTTTCGCCTTTACCGCGACACCTGGCAGCGCCAAGGGGTGTTGCCGATGTTGCGCCACCTGCTGCATGACTTCCAGCTACCGCGTACGCTGATCCGCCGCAGTGATGGCGAGCGGGTGCTGACCAACCTGCTGCACCTGGCCGAGCTGCTGCAGCAGGCCGCTGGCGAGCTGGACGGCGAACAGGCGCTTATCCGCCACCTGGCCGAGCACCTGGCCAGTTCCGGTCAGGCCGGTGAAGAGCAGATCCTGCGCCTGGAGAGCGACGAACAGTTGGTCAAGGTGGTGACCATCCACAAGTCCAAGGGCCTGGAATATCCCTTGGTCTACCTGCCATTCATCTGCACCAGCAAACCGGTGGATGGTAGCCGTCTGCCGCTGGCCTGGCATGACAGCGAAGGTAACGCCCACCTCACCCTCACACCTGACCAGGAGCAGATCGAGCGCGCTGACGACGAGCGCCTGGCCGAAGACCTGCGCCTGCTCTACGTGGCCCTGACCCGCGCCCAGCATGCTTGCTGGCTGGGTGTCGCCGACCTCAAGCGCGGTAATCAGAAGAGCTCGCAGCTGCACCGCTCGGCGTTTGGCTACCTGCTGGGGGGCGGCCTGGCCCTGGCTGGCTCGGCGCAGCTGACGGACTGGTTGCAGGCTTTGGCGGCAAGTTGCCCGCACATCACTTGCCCGGGCCTGCCGCAGGCGGATGAGCAGATGTATCGCATGCCACACGCCGAACGTGAGCTGCTGCCAGCACGCAGGCCACGCCATGCGGCTGCCGAGCACTGGTGGATCGCTTCGTACAGTGCCCTTCGTGTCGGCGATCAGACCCTCGGCGCCGACAGCTCGCAGGCCCAGCAACTGCTGGATGACGAGGTGCCCGATGCCCAGGTGTTGCGCGAGGTCCCGGCCGACAGCGGCGATATCCATCGCTTCCCACGGGGGCCTAACCCCGGCACCTTCCTCCATGGTTTGCTGGAGTGGGCAGGCCGTGAGGGCTTCAGCGAGGTCAGCGGTAACCCTCAACTGATAGAGCGTACCGTTGGCCAGCGCTGCAACCGCCGTGACTGGGCCGGCTGGATCCCCACCCTGAGCCACTGGATGCAACGTTTGCTGAGCGAGGCGTTGCCGCTGCCGGGCAGCGACCAGAGCGTAACGCTGGGCCAACTGCGTCATTACCAGATCGAAATGGAATTCTGGTTCGCCAGCCACCGGGTCGACGCAGAACAACTCGATCGCCTGGTGGCACGCCACACCCACCCCGGTCTGGCGCGCCCAGCTGCGCAGCCGACCGTGCTAAACGGCATGTTCAAAGGGTTCATCGACCTGGCGTTCGAGCTGGACGGGCGTTACTACGTGACCGACTACAAGTCCAACTGGCTGGGTGCGGACATCCAGGCCTACGATGCCATGGCCATGGAAAAGGCGATTCTTGAGCACCGCTACGACCTGCAGTATGTGCTGTACCTGCTGGCCCTGCACCGCCAGTTGCGCGCGCGGCTGGCGGACTACGATTATGACCGCCATGTTGGCGGCGCCCTGTTCATCTTCCTGCGCGGTGCCAGCAGCAGCGGCCACGGCGTGTACCACGCCAAGCCACCGCGTGAGCTGATCGAAAGCCTCGATGCACTGTTCCGTGGCGAGCACGCGCCGGTACAGCAGGACCTGTTTGCCGGAGTTGCGCCATGAGCCGAAGCCTTGTCGACCTGTTGCCCACCCCGTTGCACGCAGAGCACCTGCTGGCGCTGGCACCGCAGCACAACAGCGCTGACCTGCTGCAATTACTCGACCGTTGGGTTGAGCGGGGCTGGCTACGTGCCCTGGACCGCGCATTCGTGTCGTTCCTGGAAGAGCGCGCCCCCGGCAGTGATCCCTTGCTATTGCTGGCGGCAGCGCTGGCCAGCCACCAACTGGGGCACGGACATGTCTGCCTCGACCTGCAACAAACCTTGGCCGAGCCGGATTTCGCCCTGTCGTTGCCGCCGGAAGGTGACGCCCTTATCGGCCCTTTGCTACTGCCATCGCAACTGCTGGCCAACCTTGACTTGAATGCCTGGCTTCAGCGCATCGTCGCCAGCCCGCTGGTGGCCGCAGGTGATACGCCTGGCCAGCAAGCGCGGCCGCTGGTACGCAGTGGCGAGCGCCTTTACCTGCGCCGTTACTGGCGTTACGAACGGCGCATCGACCATGCCCTGCGCCAGCGCCTGAGTCAGGCCGAAGCACCGCCTGCGGATCTGCCAGAGCGCCTGGCGCAACTGTTCGAGGGCGGCGCGCCAGCTGGCCAGTTGGACTGGCAGAAGCTCGCCTGTGCCTTGGCCACCCGTGCTGGTTTCAGCATCATCACTGGCGGCCCCGGTACTGGCAAGACGACCACCGTGGTGCGCCTGCTGGCGTTGCTGCAGGCGCCGGCAGTGGAGCAGGGCAGGCCACTGCGCATCCGCCTGGCTGCACCGACCGGCAAGGCCGCTGCGCGCCTGACCGAATCCATTGGCCAGCAAGTCGAGCGCCTGCAAGTCAGCGCCGAAGTACGCGGGCAAATCCCCACTGAAGTCAGCACCGTGCATCGCCTGCTCGGCAGTCGCCCGGGCTCGCGGCACTTCCGCCATCATGCTGGCAACCCGTTGCCGTTGGATGTGCTGGTGGTCGACGAAGCGTCGATGATCGACCTGGAAATGATGGCCAACCTGCTCGATGCCTTGCCGCCGCGGGCGCGTCTGGTGCTGCTGGGCGACAAGGACCAGTTGGCCTCGGTCGAGGCCGGCGCGGTACTGGGCGACCTGTGCCGGGATGCTGAGGAGGGCTTTTACTCGCCGGCGACTGCAGCGTGGCTTCAGCAGGTCAGTGGCGAGTCGCTGGCCGGCAGTGGCCTCAAGGCCGGCGATGAGCAGCGCCACCCGTTGGCTCAGCAAGTGGTGATGCTGCGGTTTTCACGGCGTTTCGGTGAAGGCAGCGGTATTGGCCAGTTGGCCAGACTGGTCAATCGTCAGGATGCTCACGCGGCGCGCAACCTGCTGGCCGCGCCGCCTGCTGACGTGCACAGCCTGTCGCTCAAGCACGAGCAGGATCGTGCTTTCGACCGCCTGTTACTGGACGGTCTGAACCGCGGTACCGATGGACCGCAAGGCTACCGCAGCTACCTGCGCACCCTTGGGCGTTACCGGCCAGCACTTGATACCGCCTTTGACGACCCCGCCTGGGAGCAATGGGCGGGCAAGGTGTTGCGCAGTTTCGAGGATTTCCAGTTGCTGTGCGCGGTGCGCCGGGGCGCCTGGGGGGTCGAAGGCCTGAATGAACGGGTGGCGCGGGTGCTGCACAATGCCGGTCTGATCGACAGCCAGCAGCCTTGGTACGAAGGACGCCCGGTGCTGGTGACCCGCAACGACTACGGCCTGGGCCTGATGAACGGTGACATCGGTATAGCCCTGCGCCTGCCGGATGAGCAGGGCCAGCCGCTGCTGCGTGTGGCCTTCCCGCGCAACGACGGCAGTGGTGGTGTGCGGTTCGTTCTGCCGAGCCGGCTCAACGAAGTGGAAACGGTATTCGCCATGACCGTGCACAAGTCCCAGGGCTCGGAGTTCAGCCACACTGCCCTGGTGCTGCCGGATGCGCTCAACCCGGTGCTGACCAAAGAACTGGTGTACACCGGCATCACTCGGGCCAAGCACTGCTTCAGCCTGGTCGAGCCACGCCAAGGCATTTTCGAAGAAGCGGTGGCGCGCAAAGTACGGCGTATTTCCGGGTTGATGCTCGAGCAGGTCTAGGGCCATGACACCCATTACACGTGGCTGCAGGCTCATACAATAAAGCGGCCATGTGCTATCGTTGCGCCGATATCGGAAGGGGCTTAAAGGGATTTCCCACATGAACGTGGCCGCAAGGCGAGTGACAAGCTGTGCGCTTTCGCTATTGCTGGCCGTCCTGCTCCTTTCTGCAGGCGCTGCCCGGGCAGACCCCGGCACAACCGCCGCCCAGGCACAGCAACGCGCCAAGGCAGTCACCCAGGTAGTACTGGGTATCTTCAGTTACGCCCGCTGGCCCGTCGAACCCTCTCCTTTGCGCCTGTGCCTGGTCGGCCCGACCGAGTACGCCGACGATCTCATCAAGGGCCATGTCCAGGAGTCCGGCCGGCCGCTGCAGGTGCGGCGCTTGCTGGCAGAAGACACCCAGGTCGCCCAGGCCTGCGATGCCCTCTACATTGGCAAGCTTGACCAGGGCCAGCGGGATCGGCTGTTCCAGCGTATCGGCGGCCACCCGGTGCTGAGCATCAGCGAGGCGGATGACCCCTGCACGGTCGGCAGCCTGTTCTGCCTGCGGGTCAGCGACCAGCAGGTGGCCTTTGAAGTCAATCTCGACTCGGTGGCACGCTCTGGCGTGCGTATTCACCCTAGCGTGCTGCAATTGTCGCGGCGCCGGGCGGAGCAGCCATGAAGCCGACCCGCAAGCGTACCGTGCGCCCGACCCTGCGCTCGGTGCTGGGCCGTGGCCACCTCAGTGTCGCCCTGCTTGCCGTTGGCCTGGCGGGTATCTCCCTCACCCTGCTGGGCGTGCTCGCCCTGCGTGTCTATGCCAACCATAACCTGCAGTTGATCGCCCGCTCGATCAATTACACGGTAGAGGCGGCGGTGGTGTTCGATGACAGCGCCGCTGCCAATGAGTCGCTGGCGTTGATTGCCAGTACCGAAGAAGTGGCCGAGGCCAAGGTCTTCAACAACGAGGGCGAGCAACTGGCGCACTGGCAACGCGACAATACCGGCATGCTCGCGCAGCTGGAGGTGCAGGTTGCCAGCGCCTTGCTGGATGAGCCGGTCATTCTGCCGATCGTGCACCAGCAACAGCAGGTCGGGCACATCGAGCTGGCAGGCCAGGGCAGGAGCCTGTTGCTGTTCCTGCTCAGTGGCTTGGCCGGTATCCTGTTCTGCACGGTCCTCAGCGCCTTGGCTGCCCAGTATCTGTCGCGGCGCCTGCTCAGCGATATCACCCGCCCGCTGCGTGGCCTGGCCAGTGTCGCCCATGCCGCCCGCCGCGAGCGCAGCTTCGACCGGCGCGTACCAGAAGCGCCGATTGCCGAGCTGAACGAGCTGGGTAACGACTTCAATGCCCTGCTGGATGAACTGGAGGTGTGGCATAGCCACCTGCAGAGCGAAAACCAGACCCTTGCCCATCAGGCCAGCCACGACAGCCTGACCGGCTTGCCCAACCGCGCCTTCTTTGAAGGACGCCTGAGCCGCAGCGTGCGGAATGCGGCGCGTCAGCAGGACCACCTGGCACTGCTGTTCCTCGACAGCGACCACTTCAAGCAGATCAACGACACCCTCGGCCACGCCGTGGGTGACGAGGTGTTGATCAGCGTGGCCGAACGTGTGCGCGCCCAACTGCGCGAGCACGATCTGGTGGCGCGCCTGGGGGGCGACGAGTTTGCCGTGCTGTTGACGCCGTTGCATACGCGCAAGGACGCCGAACACATTGCCGAGAAAATCGTTGCCAGCATGAAGCTGCCGGTGCAACTGGACAGTGGCCGCAGTATCTCCACCTCGCTGAGTGTCGGTATTGCCTATTACCCGGATGACGGCGCTGACCCCGCCAGTCTTCTCAATGCCGCCGATGCGGCAATGTACCAGGCCAAGCGCGAACGCCGTGGCCATTGGCAACTGGCGCAGACGGAACGGTCCGCCAACGAAATCAGGAACAGGAGTTGAACCCGTGATGCAAGCTTTACGTTTTCCGCTTTGGGCCTTGTTGCTCGCCATGCTGGCGCTGACGGGTTGCCAGAGCGCGCCCCCGAAAGGCCTTACCCCAGAACAGATTGCCGTGCTCAAGCGCGAAGGTTTCACCCCGACCGATGAAGGTTGGGCCTACGACTTGTCTGGCAAAGTGCTGTTCGGCAGCGATCTGGACAGCCTCAACGGCCAGAGCCAGGCGATTGTCGAGCGCATCGGCAAGGCGCTGCTCGGCGTTGGTATCCAGGGCGTGCGGGTGGACGGGCATGCCGACTCGTCGGGCAAGGCGGCGTATAACCAGCAGCTGTCCGAGCGCCGCGCGCAAAGCGTGACCAAGGCGCTGGTGGGGATTGGCATGCAGGCGCAGAACATTCAGAGCCGTGGCCTGGGCAGCAGCCAGCCGGTGGCGGACAACCGCACCAGCGCCGGGCGTACCGAGAACCGTCGAGTGTCCATCGTGGTAGCGTCCTACTGATCGTCGCCGCTCGGGCTGTCACATAGCCCCTGTAGGCGCGGGCAACGCGGCCTGGCACCGGCTTTGCCGGTGTTCGCGGGCAAGCCCGCTCCTACAGGGGCTGTGTTGCCTTCGGAAATGCGCAGGCCCATCAGTCCTGGGCAAAGCGCATCTCGCGGGTTTCGCCCATCAACAACGGTGCATTCGCCTCGGTCACCCCACGGATGTAATCCCACAGCAGGGTAATGCGCTTCAACTTGCGCAAATCCTCCCGGCAATACATCCAGAACTGCCGCGTCACCTCGATCTCCTCCGGCAACACCGTGACCAATCGCGGGTCCTGCGCGGCGAGGAAGCACGGCAATATTGCCAGCCCACGCCCCTGCAGCGCTGCCGTGTACTGCGCGATCACGCTGGTACTGCGCAAATGTGCGCTGGCGTTGGGGATCAGGTTGGCCAGGTACAGCAGCTCGGAGCTGAACGCCAGGTCATCCACGTAACTGATGAAGGGGTGTTTGGCCAGGTCCGTCACCTGGCGGATCGGCGCGTGGCTGTCCAGGTAGCCCTGGGTGGCATACAGCCGCAGGCGGTAGTCGCACAGCTTGCAGCACACATAAGGCCCGTGCTCGGGCCGCTCCAGCGCGATGACGATGTCCGCCTCACGCTTGGACAGGCTGATGAAGTGCGGCAGCGGCAGGATGTCCACCGAAATCGCCGGGTAGGCGTCGACGAAGTGGCTTAGCTGCGGCGTGATGAAAAAGCTGCCAAAGCCCTCCGTGCAGCCCATGCGCACATGGCCCGACAACGCCACCCCCGACCCGGACACCTGCTCGCAAGCCATGTGCAGCGTGCTCTCGATCGATTCGGCATAGCCCAGCAGGCGCTGGCCCTCGGCGGTCAGCACAAAGCCGTTGGTGCGCGACTTTTCGAACAGCAAGGTGCCCAGCGCACCCTCCAGCGAGCTGATGCGTCGCGACACGGTGGTGTAGTCCACGCTCAGCCGTTTGGCGGCACTGCTGGCCTTGCGGGTGCGAGCCACTTCGAGGAAGAACTTCAAATCGTCCCAGTTGAGCGCGCTCAGGGATGTGAGGTCTTTTTGCATGATGATCCGGTTTTTTTGTGCGTTCTTGTTGGATGTTTGCACATCTATACTCGAAACAAGCCTCAGGACGCCACCCCACGTTTGCCCGGCGCTGGCGATCTCGTCCCGACAACAATTCCAAGGAGAACGCAGATGAACGCACCGCAATCCCCTAACAGCACCAAGGTCGAGCAGGTCAAGCTGCTGATCGACGGCCAGTGGGTCGAGTCCAAAACCACCGAATGGCGTGACATCGTCAACCCGGCCACCCAAGAGGTGCTGGCGCGCGTACCGTTCGCCACCGTCGAGGAAGTCGATGCAGCCGTGGCCGCTGCTCACCGCGCTTTCCAGACGTGGCGTAACACCCCGATCGGCGCGCGCATGCGCATCATGCTCAAGCTGCAGGCGCTGATCCGCGAACACACCAAACGCATTGCCCAGGTGCTCAGTGCCGAGCAGGGCAAAACCCTGGCCGACGCTGAAGGCGATATCTTCCGCGGCCTGGAAGTGGTCGAGCACGCGGCGTCCATTGGCACCCTGCAGATGGGCGAATTTGCCGAGAACGTCGCCGGCGGTGTCGATACCTACACCCTGCGCCAGCCGATCGGCGTATGCGCTGGCATCACCCCGTTCAACTTCCCGGCAATGATCCCGCTGTGGATGTTCCCTATGGCCATTGTCTGCGGCAACACGTTCGTGCTCAAACCGTCCGAGCAGGACCCGCTGTCGACCATGCTACTGGTCGAGCTGGCGCTGGAAGCCGGCGTACCGGCCGGTGTGCTGAACGTGGTGCACGGCGGTAAGCAGGTGGTGGATGCCATTTGCACCCACCAGGACATCAAGGCGATTTCCTTCGTGGGCTCGACTGAAGTCGGCACGCACGTTTACAACCTTGGCAGCCAGCATGGCAAGCGTGTGCAGTCAATGATGGGCGCCAAGAACCACGCGGTGGTGTTGCCTGATGCCAACCGCACACAAACCATCAATGCGCTGGTGGGTGCTGCCTTCGGCGCGGCGGGCCAGCGCTGCATGGCGACCTCGGTGGCGGTGTTGGTGGGCAAGGCCCGCGAATGGTTGCCGGATATCGAGGAGGCTGCTAGCAAGCTCAAGGTCAATGCTGGCTGTGAGCCGGGCACCGACGTTGGCCCGGTGGTATCCAAGCGTGCCAAGGAACGTGTGCTGGGCTTGATCGAAAGCGGTATCAAGGAAGGCGCCAAGCTGGAACTTGACGGCCGTGACGTCAAGGTGCCGGGCTACGAGCAAGGCAACTTCGTCGGCCCAACCCTGTTCTCGGGCGTGAAGACCGACATGCAGGTGTATACCCAGGAAATCTTCGGCCCGGTGCTGGTGACCCTGGAAGTCGATACGCTCGACGAGGCCATCGCCCTGGTCAACGCCAACCCGTTCGGCAACGGCACCGGCCTGTTCACCCAGAGCGGCGCTGCGGCCCGCAAGTTCCAGAGCGAAATCGATATTGGCCAGGTCGGCATCAACATCCCGATCCCGGTACCCGTACCGTTCTTCAGCTTCACCGGCTCGCGGGGTTCCAAACTCGGTGACCTCGGGCCGTACGGCAAGCAAGTGGTGCAGTTCTACACTCAGACCAAGACCGTCACGGCTCGCTGGTTCGATGACGACAGCGTCAACGACGGTGTGAACACCACCATTAGCCTGCGCTAAGGAGTACGTCATGCGTATCGCATTCATCGGCCTGGGCAACATGGGCGCGCCCATGGCCCGCAACCTGATCAAGGCCGGACATCAGCTGAACCTGTTCGACCTGAACAAGGCCGTGCTGGCCGAGCTGGCAGAACTGGGCGGGCAGATCAGCCCCTCGCCCAAGGACGCGGCGGCCAACAGCGAGCTGGTGATCACCATGCTGCCGGCCGCAGCCCATGTGCGCAGCGTGTACTTGAGCGAGGACGGCGTACTGGCCGGCATTCGCCCTGGCACGCCGACCGTTGACTGCAGCACCATCGACCCGCAGACCGCACGTGATGTGTCCAAGGCCGCAGCGGCAAAGGGTGTGGACATGGGGGATGCACCGGTTTCCGGTGGTACTGGCGGTGCGGCGGCCGGCACCCTGACGTTCATGGTCGGCGCCAGTACCGAGTTGTTCGCCAGCCTCAAGCCGGTACTGGAGCAGATGGGCCGCAACATCGTGCACTGCGGGGAAGTCGGTACCGGCCAGATCGCCAAGATCTGCAATAACCTGCTGCTCGGCATTTCGATGATCGGCGTGTCCGAGGCCATGGCCCTGGGTAACGCGTTGGGTATCGATACCAAGGTGCTGGCCGGCATCATCAACAGTTCGACCGGGCGTTGCTGGAGTTCGGACACCTACAACCCGTGGCCGGGCGTCATCGAAACCGCACCGGCATCGCGTGGCTACACCGGTGGCTTTGGCGCCGAACTCATGCTCAAGGACCTCGGTCTGGCTACCGAAGCGGCACGCCAGGCACACCAACCGGTGATTCTCGGTGCCGTGGCCCAGCAGTTGTACCAGGCCATGAGCCTGCGAGGCGAGGGTGGCAAGGACTTCTCGGCCATCGTCGAGGGTTATCGCAAGAAGGATTGATGCAAGAGGTGGACTTCATCGCGGGCCAGGTGGCCTTCCCTCTGTAACTGCGCACCAGAGGGAAGGGCGTCTGCTCCGCGATTTTTTTGTCCACGCTTACAGGTATTGCGCGGCCGTTGTAGGCGCGGGTTCACCCGCGAATGCTGCAGAAGCCTCACCGCCGCATTCGCAGCTAAACCCGCGCCTGCAGGTCAGGCGAAGACGAAATACTTACGTACAGTCTCGACCACTTCCCACGTACCTTTCATGCCCGGTTCGATCACGAACACATCACCCGCCTTCAGGTGCTTGGGCTCTTCGCCTTCCGGCGTGATGATGCAGTAGCCATCGAGGAAGTGGCAGAACTCCCATTTATCGTAGTTGACCTCGAACTTGCCCGGGGTGCAGATCCAGGTGCCCATGATCTTGCTGCCGTCGGCCGACAGGTAGGCATTGAGGTTGACGGTGTGCGGATCGCCGCCGATGCGCTTCCACTTGGTGGCGTCCACGACCGGCGTCGGGCAGGTTTCGCGCAGGACGGTGATGAAATCGGACATGGCACAACTCCTGGTGACTGGCTGAATGACGGGTCACCATAGGCCCAACGGCCGCGCAGCAGTTGCCTGGGCTCGACATCCAGGTGTCTGGTCGCGCTATGGCAGGCGGTTTACCTCGACAGTGATGTGCGCCAACTCTTCGTGCACGGCCAGGGCCTGGCGCACGCCGTCGGCATTCAGTGTGGCCTGGGTGGCCAGGCCAAGAATGCAGGCGTACTGGTCCCTGCCCACCCGCCAGACATGCAGGTCGGTGATACTGGCCGGCACCGGCAATTGCGCGACCACTTCGCGAATTTCCGCCACAACCGGGGCGTCCATCTCGGCGTCCAGTAACACTCGCCCGGTATCGCGCAGCAGGCCACGGGCCCACAGCGCGACCAGCAGCGCACCGACGAGGCCCATCGCTGGGTCGAGCCAACTGGCGCCCCAGAACTTGCCGGCCAGCAAGGCAGCAATGGCCAGCACCGAAGTGGCGGCATCAGCCATCACATGCAGGTAGGCCGAGCGCAGGTTCAGGTCGTGGTGGTGGTGGTGGTGGTGGTGGTGGTGGTGGTGGTGATGGTCGTGGCTGTGAGGGTGATGGTCGTGATGATGGTCATCGCGTAGCAGCCAGGCGCAGATGAGGTTGACGGCGAGGCCCACCACGGCAATCAAGATGGCCTCGTCATAGTGGATCTGTCCCGGCACCAACAGCCGTTCCACCGACTGGAACGCCATCAGTCCGGCCACGCCCAGCAATAGCAATGCGCTGGAGTAGCCGCCGAGAATTTCGATCTTCCAGGTGCCGAAGGCAAAGCGCCGGTCACCTGCATAGCGCCGAGCGGCAGCGTAGGCCAGCAAGGACAGGCCAAGTGCCAGGGCGTGGGAGCTCATGTGCCAGCCGTCGGCCAGCAGCGCCATGGAGTTGAAGTACCAGCCTCCGGCAACCTCCGCCACCATCATCACTGCGGTCAGCCAAACCGCCAGGCGGGTTTTGCGCTCAGCGCCCAGGTTGCTGGTGTGGAACTGGTGGCTGTGCTGCCAGCGGTCTGAGGTTTGTGTCGCCATGGTTTATCATGCTCCCGGAAGATCGAGAAAAATACTATACCCCAGTATACCTAGCATGGCGTGAAACCCAATGGCACATACCCTGAAGAGCAAGAAGCAGCTGTTGACCCGGGTGCGCAAGATCAAAGGCCAAGCCGCCGCCCTGGAGACGGCGCTGGAGCAGGACAAGGACTGCCTGGCGATCCTGCAGCAGATCGCTGCCGTGCGCGGCGCGGTGAACGGGCTGATGGCCGAGGTGATGGAAGGGCACATCCGCGATCACCTCGTGGCGGACGGCCTGAGTGCCGAGGAACGGCAGGACGAGGCAGACAAGGTGGCGGCGTTGCTACGTTCTTATCTGAAGTAGGAGGTCGCCGTACCCTTTCACGAATACCCCAGGGGGGTATCAATACCTTCACGGTCCGAGCGGTACGCGAACGAGTTTGTGGAAGCAGGCGTGCCAGCGAAGGCTGTCAGTGGGTAAGGGTGGATACCAGTCCGGCGGCATAGCCTGGTAATGCCGCGAAATCCCGCGCGCACACCAGCAGCCGGCGGTTGGCCCATGGCTCCTGCAGCGCCACCCAGTGCAACGGCAGCATCCCTTGCCAGCGCTGCACTGCTGCCAGCGGCACCACCCCGATTCCGGCCCCGCCCGCGACCATGCGGATCACCCCATCAAACCCCTCTGCTCGTACCCGAACCTGCATGCGCTGCCCCTCGTGCAGCGCTTGCTCTTCCAGGTACAACCCCAGTGCACTGCCGGCCCCCAGGCCGACATAGCCATGGGCCAGGCTGTCGACGAAACTTGGCGCCAGCGCACTGGCCAGGGGGTGGCCCTGTGGCGCCACTAGCACCAGCGGGTCGTCTCGAAACGGCCGGGTCTGCAGGTGCTCGTTGGGGGCGGCTGTGGACACGATGCCCAGGTCGGCCATGCCTTGGGTAATTGCCTGCACGATGCGCAAACTTGGCAGCTCTTGCACATCCACGCTGACTCCAGGGTTTTCAGCCAGATAGCTGGCCAGCAGTTCGGGCAAGTATTCGGTCAGCGCTGCGGTGTTGCACAGCAGGCGCACTTGGCCTTGCTGCCCTTGCGCGTACAGGCCCAGGTCGAACTGCAGGCGTTCGACTTGCTGTGTTATCAGCCGTGCATGCTGCAAGAGTGCCTGGCCAGCCGGCGTTGGTTGGACGCCACGGCGGTTACGTTCCAGCAAGGGAATGCCCAGCGATGCTTCCATGGCGCGGATGCGCGCACTGGCTGCTGGCAGTGACAGATGGCTGCGGCTGGCGCCGGCGGTGATGTTGCCGCACTCCAGGGTGTGCTGGAACAGCTTGAGGTCGATCAGGTCGAAATGCATGTGGCTCTGTCCTGGCAAGAGGCTGGCTGAGTATATGGCAGATTCTCACGTCGCCCGGGGCACGGCATCATCGGCCCATGACTACCTTGCTCGCGTTTTACCAGAACATTGGCCCGGCACTGTCGTTGCTGGTTGTACTGACCTTTCTGCTGGCGGGCGCAGTGAAGGGGGGCATCGGCCTGGGCCTGCCCACCATTGCCATGGGCCTGTTGGGCCTGGCTATGCCACCTGCGCAGGCTGCCGCGTTGTTGATCGTGCCCTCGACACTCACCAACCTGTGGCAGCTGGCCAGCGGCGGGCATCTGCGAGGGTTGTTGGTCCGCCTGGGGCCAATGCTGGCATTGATCGTTGTCGGCACCTTGCTGGGTAGCGCCTGGCTGGGAATCAGCAGTGGCCCCTGGGCGGGGCACGCGTTGGGGGCCGCCTTGCTGGTCTACGCGTTGTATGGGGTGGTCGGCCCGGGCCTGCAGGTGGGCCCGGGACACGAGCGCTGGCTGGGACCGCTTTGCGGGCTGGTCACGGGTGTGGTCACGGCGTCGACCGGAGTGTTCGTGATGCCAGCGGTACCTTACCTGCAGAGCCTGGGCTTGAGCCGCGAGCAGTTGATCCAGGCCCTGGGCCTGTCGTTTACGGTGTCGACCCTGGCCTTGGCCCTAGGCCTGGCCGGGCAGGACGCCTTGGGGGGCCAGGCGTTGGGGGCGTCGCTGCTGATGCTGGCGCCGGCTTTGCTCGGCATGCTGGCGGGCCAGTGGCTGCGTCAGCGGATCAGCGCGCTGCTGTTCAAGCGTTGCTTTTTCATCGGGCTGGCCGCACTCGGCGTCCATCTGCTGATCAACGGCTAGCGGACGAAGCGCTGAGCATGTCGACCCTCTGGATATCGAAATCGCACTCCAGGTAATCCATGCGTTTTTCGAAGAAGGCAGCCATGTGCGGGAGGGCCGAGTGCACGTCCAGCGCAGCTTTGTCGGCCCACACTTCGAAGAACACAAACAGGCTCGGGTCCTGCTGGTCGCGCAGCATGTGGTATTCGATGCAGCCGGGTTCCTGGCGGCTTGGCTCGACGTAGGGACGGAACAGGTTTTCGAACGCATCAGCCATTTCCGGGCGGGTCTTGGCTTTGAGGATAAAGGCGAACGGCTCACTCATGGGGCGCTACTCGGTGATGGGGGGTGACGCTATTCTACGGCAATAATGTATTGCTCATTCGTGACTTCTGGTCAATTGTATTTTGCCCCGTCACCGCTGTATCCCGCCCCCGCGAGCCTCTAACCTGCCGGCATCAATTTTTGACTCGGCCGTGGAGGCCAGCATGAAAAAGATCCTTCTGCTCAATGGTGGTAAACAGTTCGCTCACTCCGAAGGCCGTCTCAACGCGACCTTGCACGAAGCGGCCATCGCTCACCTGGACCGCGCCGGCTTCGATGTGCGCCAGACGTTCATCGATGGCGGCTACGATGCCCAGGAAGAGGTGGAGAAATTCCTCTGGGCCGATGTGGTGATCTATCAGATGCCCGGCTGGTGGATGGGCGCGCCGTGGACCGTCAAGAAGTACATCGACGACGTGTTCACTGCCGGCCACGGCAGCCTGTATGCCAATGATGGCCGTACCCGTTCGGACCACTCGCAGAAATACGGCAGCGGTGGTTTGGTGCACGGCAAGCAATACATGTTGTCGCTGACCTGGAACGCGCCGCAGCAGGCGTTCGATGACCCCAGCGATTTCTTTGAAGGCAAAGGGGTGGATGCCGTGTACTTCCCGTTCCACAAGGCCAACCAGTTCCTGGGTATGACCGGCCTGCCGACCTTCCTGGCTGTGGATGTGATGAAGCGCCCGGATGTGCCGGCGGCACTGGCGGCCTACGAGGCGCATCTGGACAAGGTGTTCGGCAAGGCGATCTAATCCGGATTGATATCAGCCGCAGGCCTGAATGTGAAAACCCGATCCGAAGAACTCCAGGTATTCGTCGCCGTCATCGACTGCGGCTCGATTTCCGCTGCTGCCGAGCAGATGGGCCAGACCCCGTCTGCCGTCAGCCGCACCCTGTCGCGCCTGGAGGGCAAGCTGGGCACCACGCTGGTCAACCGCACCACCCGGCGCATGGACCTTACCGAAGAGGGGCGCTACTTTCTTGAGCGCTCGCGGCTGATCCTGCAGCAGATGGACGAGATGGAAGAGCGTCTGTCGATGAACCGCCAGACCCCGACCGGGCGATTGCGCATCAATGCCGCTGCGCCGTTCATGCTGCATGCCATCCTGCCGTGGATTGGCGAGTTCCGCCGCCAGTACCCGGGCATCGAACTGGAGCTCAACACCGACGACCTGATCATCGACCTGCTGGAGCAGAGCACTGATGTGGCGATCCGCATCGGAGAGCTGGCCGACTCCAGCCTGCACGCGCGCAGCCTGGGTTGTAGTCCGGTGCAGGTGCTGGCCAGTCCGGCCTACCTGGAGCAGCACGGCACGCCACGGCAGGTCGAGGAGCTGGCCAACCACTGTCTGCTCGGCTTCAGCCAACCGGAGTCGCTCAATCATTGGCCGCTACGTCACGCTCAGGGCGATCGCTGGAGCATCCGCCCGGCGTTGGTTGCTTCCAGCGGCGAAACCCTGCGCCAGCTGGCGTTGGCCGGGGAGGGCATCGTCAGCCTGTCGCACTTCATGACCCACGAAGATATCCGCACAGGGCGCCTGCAGGTGCTGCTGAGCGAGGCCAACAATGGCTACCGTCAGCCGATCCACGCGGTGTATTACCGCAACACCCAGTTGGCACTGCGCATCCAGTGCTTCCTGGATTTCATCCAGCGCAAGCTGGCGATGTACGCCTGCTGAGTTGCCTGATCGCGACAAATCCTGTCCACAGGCGGCGAAACTTCCGACGGTTGATTGCACAGTCGAAGCGCTTCGGCCTTACTGACTGCTCAACAAAAACAACACCAAGGAAGTGTCATGCGTATTGTCCCTTTCCAGTATCTGGCTCTCGCAGCCGCGATCCTGAGCTGTTCCTCAGTTTACGCCGCCACCCTGGAGGGCGGCGCGGTGGCCGCCCCCGATCAATATGGTGCACAGGTGGCCGCCGATATTCTGAAAAAGGGCGGCAACGCGGTGGACGCGGCAGTAGCGACCGCCTTCACCCTGGCGGTGACTTACCCAGAGGCCGGTAATATCGGCGGTGGCGGCTTCATGACCCTGTTTGTCGATGGCAAGCCTTACTTCCTCGACTACCGCGAAGTCGCGCCCAAGGCCGCCACGCGCAACATGTATCTGGACGACAAGGGCGAGGTCATCGAGAACCTCAGCCTGGTCGGGGCACGCGCCGCAGGCGTACCCGGTACGGTAATGGGCCTGTGGGAGGCGCACCAGAAGTTCGGCAAGCTGCCCTGGAGCGAGTTGCTGACCCCGGCCATCGGCTATGCGAAAAATGGCTTCAAGGTGGCGGAAAAGCAGTACCAGTACCGCAACGATGCCCAAGGCATGTTCAAGACGGCGACCAACTTCAACGATTACTTCGGCAACATGAAGGTCGGCGAGCTGTTCAAGCAGCCGGAAATGGCCCAGACCCTGGAGCGTATAGCCGCCAAGGGCGTGAGCGAGTTCTATCAAGGCAAGACGGCCGATTTGCTGGTGGCGCAGATGCAGGCTGACAAAGGCCTGATTACCAAAGATGACCTCAAGGATTACAAAGCGGTATGGCGTGAACCGATGGCCGTGAGCTGGCGTGGCAATGTGGTGTATACCGCGCCACCGCCGAGCTCAGGCGGTGTGGCGCTTGCCCAGTTGCTGGGCATCAAGGAAGACCGCGCGGCCGACTTTAAAGGGGTGGCGCATAACTCGGCGCAGTACATCCACCTGTTGGCCGAGATCGAGAAGCGGGTGTTCGCCGACCGCGCCGATTACCTGGGCGACCCGGCCTTCACCAAGGTGCCGGTGGACCAGTTGGTGGCCAAGGATTACCTGGCCAAGCGCGCAGCCCAGGTCAACCCGAAGGCCATCTCCGACACCGACAAGGTCAAGCCGGGCCTTGAACCGCACCAGACCACGCATTTCTCGATCGTCGACAAGCAGGGCAACGCGGTCAGCAATACCTACACCCTCAACCTCGACTATGGCAGTGGTGTGGTGGTGAAGGGCGCTGGTTTCCTGCTCAACGACGAGATGGATGATTTCAGCGCCAAACCGGGGGCGGCGAACGCCTTTGGCGTGGTCGGCGGTGATGCCAACGCGATCGAACCAGGCAAGCGCATGCTGTCGTCGATGAGCCCCAGCCTGATGACCCGCGATGGCAAGGTCGAGCTGGTAATCGGTACCCCGGGTGGTTCACGGATCTTTACCTCGATCTTCCAGGTGATGAACAACCTGTACGACTACGGCATGCCGCTGGACAAGGCGGTGGCGGCGCAGCGCGTGCACCATCAGTTGCTGCCCAAGGACACCATTTACTTCGACAGCTATGCGCCACTGACCGGGCCGGTAGCTGATGAGCTGAAGAAGATGGGCTATGTGCTGGAGGACCAGGGCTGGGAGATGGGCGACATCCAGGCGATCCGCGTCGATGGGGCGAAGCTTGAGACCGCTTCCGACCCACGTGGGCGTGGGGTGGGGATGATCGTCAAGTAGTGCCTGTGAGCACGCCGGGAGGGCTTTGCCCTCCTATCGCGACACAAGGCCGCTCCCACGAGGACCTGCGTTGGGGCCTTGTGTCGTGAAAGGGCCGCAAAGCGGCCCCAGGTTCCAAAGGTCAGACGCGGAACTGGCTGACCAGTGTCTGCAACTGCCCACCCAACCGCGCCAGCTCCACACTCGACGCTGCCGTCTCGTCACTGGCTGCTGCGGTTTGCTCTGACACATCACGCACATTCAGGATGCTTCGGCTGATCTCTTCAGCCACCGCACTCTGCTGCTCTGCCGCCGCAGCAATCTGCTGGTTCATCGACTGGATGCTCGATACCGTACTGGTAATGCTCTCCAGCGATGACCCGGCCTTTCGCGCCAGTTCGACGCTGCTGTCGGTCAGGGTACGGCTGCCCTGCATGGCATTCGCCACTTGCTGGGTACCGTGCTGCAGGCTGGCAATCAGTTCTTCGATCTCTTCGGTAGACTTCTGCGTGCGCTGGGCCAGGCCGCGCACTTCGTCGGCAACCACGGCAAAGCCACGGCCTGCCTCGCCGGCACGCGCTGCCTCGATCGCTGCGTTGAGCGCCAGCAGGTTGGTCTGTTCGGCCACCGACTTGATCACGTCCATCACGCTACCAATTTTCTGGCTTTCCTGCTGCAGCAGGTTCATGGCCTCGGTGGAACGGTGCATGTCTTCGGCCAGGCGTTCGATCTGGCCAATCGCTTCGCCCACCACGCGGTCGCCGGCACGGGCTTCGTCATCGGCACCTGTAGCTGCATGTGAGGCCTGCTCGGCATTGCGCGCCACTTCCTGAACGGTAGCGGCCATTTCGTGCATGGCGGTGGCCACCTGGTCGGTCTCGACTTTCTGGCTGTTGGCGCCCGCGCTGGTCTGTTCGGTGACTGCCGACAGCTCTTCGGCGGCGCTGGCAATCTGGGTGACGCCATCGCGGATGCCGCTGATCAGCTCGCGCAGGGTGGTGCCCATGCGCGCGATGCCTTGCTGCAGCACGCCCAGTTCGTCACGGCGGGTGACGCGCATGTGCTGGGTAAGGTCGCCACTGGCGATTTTTTCCACGGCCACCAGGGTGTCTTGCAACGGGCGGGTGATCTGGCGGGTGATCAGCACCGCCGCCAGCACGCCGACCAGCAGCGCCAGCAGTGTGGCGATGGCCTGCAGGCTGCGGGCCTGGGTACTCTCGATGTCACGGCGCTCTAGCTGGATCTGGTACAACGCGTCGCTGCGCTTGACGATGTCGGCACCCTGCACGGTCATTTCGGCGCGCGAGGTGGTGATGTTGGCAACCGCGTCGCGGAACTGGCGTACGGCGTCACGATAGGCCAGTACTGCGTTTTCGAACTGTTGCAGGCGCGCGTCTTCGCTGGGCAGCTGGCGCTTGAGGTTGTCGATATCGGCCAGTGCTGCATCCAGCTGGCGCAGGGCGGCCTGCTCGTTGGCGCTGCTGTTCTCGGCGATGTAGCCACGCACATCGATGCGTACCTGCAGCAATTGCTGGCGGGCCTTGCTGATCAGCTGGTACTGAGCCAGGCGCGCACTGTCAGCCTCGGGGCGAGCCATCACCTCCTGGCTGAGCGCATCCATGGCCTGGTCGGCGCGGATGGCCGAGCTGTTCATGGAAACGCGCGCTGCGCGGGTGGCGTCGTAGCCCTGGCGCATCTTGTTCAGCGACAGCTTGTAGGCGCTGATGGTATCGCCAAGCTCACCCAGCAGCTTGACGTTCTCCGGGCTTTTGAAGGTGGTGGCCAGGTAGGCCTGCTGCTTGCTGAATGCGTCCAGCTTGGCCAGGGTGTTGGCGGCGGCGGTATCGTCGCCGTTGGCGATCATGTACTGCAGGCGCGCAATGCGCAGATCGGTGAGGTCCTTGTTCAACTGGCCAATATCGCCCATCCAGTTGCTACGGTCGATCAGGCTGCCCAGGCTGGTCCAGCCGGTGAGGGCCAGCAGGCCAGTGAGGACCAGCACCAGGCCGAAGCCCAGGCCGAGTTTAAGGTTGACGCTGATGTTGGCGAACCAGCTGTTCATGCACGCTCTCCAGAAGTTGATTTCGCTCTCTTGATCTTCGATCGCCAGGCGTTTTTGTTCTGGATGCCCGCTGATTCGTGCAGGGGTTATCGGCCATGATTGGGGAAGCTGAAACGCTTTTTCAGCAAAATGTCAGCAAGCGGTCTCACTCGGTCCCTGTTGCACCGGGTATCAGAGGGTGCGTGCACTGAAGGTGTCGCAGCGGTTCACTTCACCTTCGGCAAACCCGGCCTTGAACCAGCGCACCCGCTGCGCCGAGGTACCGTGGGTGAACGAGTCTGGCACTACGCGCCCGCGGCTTTGCTGCTGCAGGCGGTCGTCGCCAATGGCATTGGCCGCATTCAGCGCTTCCTCGACATCGCCTGGCTCCAGCCAGTTCAGGCGTTTCTGCGCCTGGTATGCCCATACCCCGGCCAGACAGTCGGCCTGCAACTCCTGGCGCACCAACAGGCCGTTGTCGCCCTCCATGCGCTGGCCGGCGCGTCGTGCGGCGTCGACCTTGGCCGAAACGCCCAGCAGTGTCTGCACATGGTGACCGATTTCATGGGCGATCACGTAGGCCTGGGCGAAGTCGCCAGCTGCAGCGAAGCGGGTTTCCATTTCACGGAAGAACGACATGTCCAGGTACACCCGCTGGTCCGCCGGGCAATAGAACGGCCCAACCGCTGCCGAGGCAAATCCGCAGGCCGAATTGACCTGGCCGCTGAACAGGACCAGTTTGGGGTCACGGTATTGTTTGCCGGCCTCGGCGAACAGGGCTTTCCAGGTGTCTTCGGTGTCACCCAGAACCGAGGCGACGAACTCGGCTTGCTGGTCGTTGGCCGGTGGCGCCTTGCCGCCCGCACCACCGGGCGCCGTCTGCTGTTGTTGCTGCTCCATCTGCCCGGCAAGCTGGCCAAGAATCTGCAACGGGTCCTGCCCGGTGAGCCAGCCGATGCCGACGATCAGCAGGATTGCCCCAAGCCCCAGCCCCTTGCCGCCGCCGAAACGCATGCCGCCGCCGCCACCTTCGCCTCGGGCATCGACCACGTTGTCGCTGCGTCGGCCTTTTCGCCATTCCATGAATGCTCTCCGAGCGTGAAACAAGAAGACAAAGATTAGTTCACGAAGGTGGAACCTGTCAGGCCGAGGTGTTTATCCATAACCATTTGGTTATGTATCAAGGGGTCGATTTCAATGTTCATCGCCCGCGACCTGCCGGAAACTGTAAGTCCGCCTGCCACACTCAGGCGTTCTCATAATTCCAAGAGAGGAAACCGGCATGCCCGCCCAGGACAACAGCCGCTTCGTGATCCGTGATCGCAATTGGCACCCCAAAGCCCTTACGCCTGACTACAAGACGTCCATTGCCCGCTCGCCGCGCCAGGCACTGGTCAGCATTCCGCAGTCGATCAGCGAAACCACTGGTCCGGACTTTTCCCACCTGGGCTTCGGCGCCCACGACCATGACCTGCTGCTGAACTTCAATAATGGTGGGCTGCCCATTGGCGAGCGCATCATCGTCGCCGGCCGTGTCGTCGACCAGTACGGCAAGCCTGTGCCGAACACTCTGGTGGAGATGTGGCAAGCCAACGCCGGCGGCCGCTATCGCCACAAGAACGATCGCTACCTGGCGCCGCTGGACCCGAACTTCGGTGGTGTTGGCCGGTGCCTGACCGACCGTGACGGCTACTACAGCTTCCGCACCATCAAGCCGGGCCCGTACCCATGGCGCAACGGCCCGAACGACTGGCGCCCGGCGCATATCCACTTCGCCATCAGCGGCCCATCGATCGCCACCAAGCTGATCACCCAGCTGTACTTCGAAGGTGACCCGCTGATCCCGATGTGCCCGATCGTCAAGTCGATCGCCAACCCGCAAGCCGTGCAGCAGTTGATCGCCAAGCTCGACATGAGCAACGCCAACCCGATGGACTGCCTGGCCTACCGCTTCGACATCGTGCTGCGCGGCCAGCGCAAGACCCACTTCGAAAACTGCTGAGGACCCCGCCATGCCAATCGAACTGCTGCCGGAAACCCCTTCGCAGACTGCCGGCCCCTACGTGCACATCGGCCTGGCCCTGGAAGCGGCCGGCAACCCGACCCGCGATCAGGAAATCTGGAACCGCCTGGCCAAGCCAGACGCGCCAGGCGAGCACATTCTGCTGCTCGGCCAGGTGTATGACGGTAATGGCCACCTGGTGCGCGACTCGTTCCTGGAAGTGTGGCAGGCCGACGCTAACGGCGAGTACCAGGATGCCTACAACCTGGAAAACGCCTTCAACAGCTTCGGCCGCACCGCCACGACCTTCGATGCCGGTGAGTGGACGCTGCACACGGTCAAGCCGGGTGTGGTGAACAACGCTGCGGGCGTGCCGATGGCGCCGCACATCAACATCAGCCTGTTTGCCCGTGGCATCAACATCCACCTGCACACGCGCCTGTATTTCGATGATGAGGCCCAGGCCAATGCCAAGTGCCCGGTGCTCAACCTGATCGAGCAGCCGCAGCGGCGTGAAACCTTGATTGCCAAGCGTTGCGAAGTGGATGGGAAGACGGCGTACCGCTTTGATATCCGTATTCAGGGGGAAGGGGAGACCGTTTTCTTCGACTTCTGAGGTGACGCTTGGGGCCGCTCTGCGGCCCATTCGCGGGCAAGCCCGCTCCTACAACGATCTGCGTACGCCGAGCAATGGCTGTGCACCGAGCAATCGGCTGTACGCTGAGCAATGGGCTGTACGCCGATCAATGTAGGAGCGGGCTTGCCCGCGAATGGGCTGCAAAGCAGCCCCGGCAATACAACGATCAGCGCCGAACCAGCAGAACCCCACTCTCCATATGGTGGGTATACGGGAACTGGTCAAACAATGCACAGCGCTCGATGCGGTGGGTGTCCTGCAACTGGGCGATGTTCGCTGCCAGCGTTTCCGGGTTGCACGAGATGTACAGGATGCGTTCGAAACGCCGGGTCAGCTCGCAGGTATCCGGGTCCATCCCTGCCCGCGGTGGGTCGACGAACACTGTGCCGAACTCATAGCGCTTCAGGTCGATGCCTTCCAGGCGACGGAACGGCCGCACCTCATTCAGTGCCTGGGTCAGCTCCTCTGCCGACAAGCGTACCAGCCGCACGTTATCCACAGCGTTTTCGTCAAGGTTGCTCAGTGCGGCATTGACCGACGTCTTGCTGATTTCGGTGGCCAGCACCTGGCGTACACGCGTGGCCAGCGGCAGGGTGAAGTTGCCGTTGCCGCAATACAGCTCCAGCAAGTCATCCTCACGCTCGCCAATGGCCTCGAAGGCCCAGCTGAGCATCTTCTGGTTCACTGCGCCGTTGGGCTGAGTGAACGCACCCTCCGGCTGGCGGTAACTGAACACGCGGCCAGCCACATCGAGTTTTTCCACCGCGTAGTCGCGGCCGATAACCAGGCGCTTGCCCTTGGAACGGCCGATGACGCTCACCCCCAGCGCTTCAGCCAGTTGCCGTGCTTCCACTTCCCAGGCCTCGTCCAGCGGGCGGTGATAGCACATCGTGATCATCGCATCGCCAGCCAGGGTGGTGAGGAACTCCACCTGGAACAGGCGGTTGCCCAGTTCTTCGCTGGCCTGCCAGGCTGCTTTCAGGCGTGGCATCAACGCGTTGATGCGTTCGCTGGCAATGGGGAAATCGTCGATCAGGATTGCCTTGTGCTTCTCGCCCGGGGCGAACATGGCGTAGTGGCGCTGGCCATCCTCGCGCCACAGGCGGAACTCGGCGCGCAGGCGGTAATGCTCGCGTGGCGAGTCGAAAACAGCCGGTTCCGGCGCACCGAACGGCGCCAGCAGCTCGCGCAGCCGGGCCACCTTGGCGTCCAGTTGGGTGGCGTAGGAGGAGGGGTCGAAAGCAGCACTCATGCGTTGAACCAGCCTAGCTTGATGACGAACAGGATGGAAAGGATCACCAGGGCCGGGTTCAGGTCGCGACGGCGGCCGGAAATCAGTTTGACGGCGGTCCAGGCGATGAAGCCGAAGGCGATACCATTGGCGATCGAGTACGTCAGCGGCATGGCCAAGGCAGTTACCACCACCGGTGCGGCTTCGGTGACGTCGTCCCAGTTTATTTCCGCCAGGCCCGAGGCCATCAGCACCGCGACGAACAGCAGCGCCGGAGCGGTGGCGAACGCCGGCACGCTGCCGGCCAGGGGGGCGAAGAACAGCGCCAGCAGGAACAGCACGGCAACCACGATGGCCGTCAGGCCGGTGCGGCCACCGGCGCTCACACCCGCAGCGGACTCGATATAGCTGGTGGTGGTCGAGGTGCCCAGCAGGGAGCCGGCCATGGCGGCGGTGCTGTCGGCGATCAGGGCGCGGCCCATCTTCGGCATGTGGCCGTCCTTGCCCATCAGGCCTGCGCGCTTGGCCACGGCGATCAGGGTGCCGGAGTTGTCGAACAGGTCGACGAACAGGAACGCGAAGATCACGCTGATCAGGCCCACATCGAGGGCACCGGCGATGTCCAGCTGCAGGAAGGTGGGTGCCAGCGAAGGTGGCATCGACACGATCCCGCCGAACGGCGTGACGCCCATGGCGATCGACGCGACGGTGACGGCCAGGATGCCGATCAGCACCGCGCCGCGCACTTTCAGCGACTCAAGGCCGACGATCAGGAAGAAGCCCAGTGTGGCGAGAATCACCGACGGCTGCTTGAGGTCGCCCATGCCCACCAAAGTGGCTGGGTTATCGACGACGATACCGGCGTTATGCAGGGCGATCAGTGCCAGGAACAGGCCGATACCGGCGGCAATCGCCGAACGCAGCGGCAGCGGGATGCTGTTCACGATCCACTCGCGGATGCGGAAGATCGACAGCAGGAAGAACATCACCGCCGACAGGAACACGGCACCCAGTGCCACCTGCCAGGTGTGGCCCATGTGCAGCACCACGGTGTAGGTGAAGAACGCGTTCAGGCCCATGCCCGGTGCCAGGGCGATCGGGTAGTTGGCAATCAGGCCCATGGTGGCGGAGCCGATGGCCGCTGCCAGGCAGGTGGCAACGAAGATCGCGCCTTTGTCCATGCCGGTCTCGCCGAGGATGCTCGGGTTGACGAACAGGATGTAGGCCATGGCCAGGAAGGTGGTGACGCCCGCGAGAATCTCGGTGCGCACGTTGGTGTTGTGTGCTCTTAGTTGAAACAGCCTTTCCAGCATGCCCGCTCCCCAAGGCGCCCCCGGCGCCATGAATGTATCGACCCCATCAGCAAAGCACAGACCGTACCGGATGCTGTGGTTTTGTGTGGGGAGGAAAAAAGCCGCGCATGATACCAGCATGCATGGCGGGGGCCTATGGCCGTTGGGGAATGGGTTTTTCTGGCCCTGCGCGGGTAACGTCCCCTGCAGGCGCGGGCTTGCCCGCGAACAGGCCGGCACGGGTGACGCATTACCCGTTATGCAACCGATCCCGCTTGGCCAGGGTAGGGAACAGTTTTATCCACACCCCGGTCACCACCAAGGTGCCCACCCCGCCCAGCACTACCGCCGGCACTGTACCAAACCAGTGCGCGGTCACCCCCGATTCGAACTCACCGAGCTGGTTCGAGGCACCGATGAACAAGCCGTTCACTGCGCTCACCCGCCCACGCATTTCATCCGGTGTCTCCAGCTGCACGAACGAACTGCGAATGACCATGCTGATCATGTCTGCCGCACCCAGTACCACCAGTACCGCCAGCGAGAACCAGAACGAGGTCGACAGGCCGAAGGCGATGGTTGCCACGCCGAACACGCCGACCGCAGTGAACATCGTCCGCCCGACGTTGCGCTGGAACGGGAAGCGCGCCAGCCAGAGCGACATCAGCAACGCCCCCACCGCTGGCGCCGAGCGCAACAGGCCAAGCCCCATCGGACCGGTCAGCAGGATGTCTTTGGCAAATACCGGCAGCAACGCGGTGGCCCCGCCCAACAATACGGCGAACAGGTCCAGCGAGATGGCGCCGAGGATATCGGGCCGGCTGCGAATGAAACGGATGCCAGCCAGCAGCGATTCGATGCTGGCGCGTCCGCGCTGGGCGACCTGGCCGTGCGCCTGCAGGCTCAGGGTCAGCACGCAGGCAATGGCGTACAGGGCCACCGTCGGGCCATACACCCACATGCTGCCAAAGGCATACAGAAAGCCGCCCACCGCCGGCGCCACGATGGTCGCCGACTGGGTGGCCGAGGCCGACGCCGCCACTGCCCGCGGGAACAGCCCGGCCGGTACCACGTTGGGCAGCAGCGCCTGGGTTGCCGGCATTTCGAATGAGCGGGTGGCGCCGAGCAGGAAGGCCAGGGCAAAGATCAGTTCGCGGGTGACGTTGTCGGTGGCACTGCCCACTGCCAGCGCCAGGGCAATCAGCCCCTGAAGGCTTTGGCACAGGGCGGCGACCTTGCGCCTGTCATAGCGGTCGGCGACATGGCCGGTGTGCAGCATGAACAGCACCCGTGGGGCGAACTCGACCAGGCCGACCAGGCCCAGGTCCAGGACGTTGCCGGTCAATTGGTAGAGGTGCCAGCCGATGGCCACGGTGAGCATCTGGAAGCCGCTGGCGGTGAACACGCGGGCCAGCCAGAAGGCCAAAAAAGGACGATGGTGACGCAACAACTGCGGTGCGGAATCGGACATCGGAAACCAGGGGCCTCGGCGCAGTAGAGGGGGTGCGCAGCGTATCACCTGTTTGTAACAAACGGTTACTGTTTGCTCGGGTCGGCACTTTTCCACTGTTAATTAAAGAGGGTGAGGCAACAGGTCACGCGGCAATCCACCACACGGCCCACCGGGCCATTCGGGACTATGCTTCCTAGCATTAATTGATCTGGGTCAATCGTTCCAGATCAATGAAATGGCCGTCTGGCCGGAATCCCTGCGATCGAACAGAACAATTCAAACACGCCGTACTCGACCCAGTGGGGGCAGTGGGCGACGGGGCCACAAGCCCGGCCGCCGGATTATCTGAAGAGGAAGCACCATGTTCGGAATAGAAGCCTTAGAGCTCGCCCGAATGCAGTTTGCCTTTACCGTGTCGTTCCACATCCTGTTCCCGGCCATCACCATTGGCCTGGCCAGCTACCTGGCAGTCCTCGAAGGCCTATGGCTGCGGACCCACAACCAGGTCTACCGTGACCTCTATCACTTCTGGTCAAAGATCTTCGCCGTCAACTTCGGCATGGGCGTCGTCTCCGGCCTGGTCATGGCCTACCAGTTCGGCACCAACTGGAGCCGCTTCTCCGACTTTGCCGGCGCCGTCACCGGCCCGCTGCTCACCTACGAAGTACTGACTGCGTTCTTCCTCGAAGCCGGCTTCCTGGGCGTCATGCTGTTTGGCTGGAACCGCGTCGGCCGTGGTCTGCACTTCTTCTCCACGGTGATGGTAGCGCTCGGTACGCTGGTCTCGACCTTCTGGATTCTCGCCTCGAACAGCTGGATGCAAACCCCGCAAGGTCACGAGATCATCGATGGTCGGGTGGTGCCGGTGGACTGGTTTGCGGTGGTGTTCAACCCCTCCTTCCCCTACCGCCTGATGCACATGGCCACTGCCGCGTTCGTGTCCACCGCGTTCTTCGTCGGTGCCTCGGCGGCCTGGCACCTGCTGCGCGGGCGTGACAACCCGGCCGTGCGCAAGATGCTGTCGATGGCCATGTGGATGGCACTGATCGTCGCCCCGATTCAGGCAGTGATCGGCGATTTCCACGGCCTCAATACCCTCAAGCACCAGCCGGTGAAAATTGCCGCGATCGAAGGCCACTGGGAGAACGTGCCCGGTGAGCCGACGCCGCTGATCCTGTTCGGCATTCCCGACATGGAGGCCGAGACTACCCGGTTCAAGATCGAGATCCCGGCGCTCGGCAGCCTGATCCTGACTCACAGCCTGGACCAGCAGGTGCCGGCGATGAAGGAGTTCCCGCCTGAGGACCGGCCTAATTCGACCATTGTGTTCTGGTCGTTCCGGATCATGGTCGGGCTTGGTTTCCTGATGATCTTCGTTGGCCTGTGGAGCCTGTGGTTGCGCAAACGCGGCACGCTGTACAGTTCACGCCCGTTCCTGCATGTGGCCCTGTGGATGGGCCCATCGGGGCTGGTCGCGCTGCTGGCCGGCTGGTTCACCACCGAAATTGGCCGCCAGCCCTGGGTGGTGTACGGCCTGATGCGCACGGCGGACGGTGTTTCCAACCACAGCTACGCCCAGCTCGGCTTCACCCTTGTGGCGTTCGTGGTGGTGTACTTCGCCCTGTTTGGCACCGGCCTTGGCTACATGATGCGCCTGGTACGCAAAGGGCCGCAGACCGGCGAGGGTGACGAGCACACACCGGGAGGCCCAGGCCAGAAACGCACGCCGGCACGGCCTTTGTCCGCCGCCGATGATGGCCGCGAGGCCACCTCTGCCAGCCTGAACGAGGGGAACTGAACCATGGGTATCGACCTTCCACTGATCTGGGCCGTGATCATCATCTTCGGCGTCATGATGTACGTGGTGATGGACGGATTCGACCTGGGGATCGGCATGCTCTTCCCCTTCGTCAAGGGCGAGCAGGACCGTGATGTCATGATGAACACTGTCGCGCCGGTATGGGACGGCAACGAAACCTGGTTGATCCTGGGCGGTGCCGGACTGTTCGGTGCCTTCCCGATGGCGTATGCCGTGGTTCTCGAGGCCCTGTACCTGCCCCTGATCCTGATGCTGATCGGCCTGATTTTCCGAGGCGTGGCCTTCGAGTTCCGCTTCAAGGCCAAGGCCGACAAACGGCACATCTGGGACAAGGCTTTTATCTGGGGTTCGCTGATCGCCACCTTCTTCCAGGGTGTGGCGCTGGGCGCGTTCCTGGAGGGGTTCAAGGTGGTCGACCGGCATTTTGCCGGTGGCACCCTGGACTGGCTGACCCCATTCAGCCTGTTCTGCGGGCTGGGGTTGATCGTGGCCTACACCTTGCTGGGTTGCACCTGGCTGATCATGAAGACCGAAGGGCCGCTGCAGCAGAAGATGCACGATATGGCCCGGCCGCTGGCGCTGGTGCTGCTGGTGGTGATCGGTATCGTCAGCCTGTGGACGCCCATCGCCTACCCGCAGATTGCCGACCGCTGGTTCAGCATGCCCAACCTGATCTGGTTCATGCCGGTACCGCTGCTGGTGCTGGTGACCTTCTACGGGTTGCTCAAAGCGGTGGCACGCAACGCGCACTACACGCCGTTCCTGCTCACGCTGGTACTGATCTTCCTTGGCTACAGCGGCTTGGGAATCAGCCTGTGGCCTAACATCATCCCGCCGTCGATTTCGATCTGGGATGCCGCAGCGCCACCGCAAAGCCAGGGCTTCATGCTGGTGGGTACCCTTTTCATCCTGCCGTTTATCCTGATGTATACCTTCTGGAGCTACTATGTGTTCCGCGGCAAGGTCACCCACGAAGACGGCTACCACTAGGAGGGCCGCATGATGGCTGGCAAACATGGTTTGGAAGACAAGAAACCGCTGTGGCAGCGACTGGGCTGGCTGTTGCTGATCTGGGCAATGAGCGTCGCAGCGCTGGGTGTGGCGGCCTGGGTGATGCGGCTGTTCATGGGGGCGGCGGGCCTGACCACACATTGATAAAGAGCGGCAGCGGGCTTGCCCGCGAAGCAGGCAACGCGCTAGATGGCACCGGCGTTGCCAGTGTTCGCGGGCAAGCCCGCTCCTACGGGGGCGGTGGCGCGCTTACTTGCGGGCTTTCAGAATGACGAACTTGGGCGTTGCCGCCACCTGCTCCACCCCCCGGAACAACCGCGCCAGCTTGCTGTGATAGCCCAGGTGCCGGTTACCCACGATGTACAGCGCCCCACCTACCACCAGCGCTTCACGCGCCTGCTGGAACATGCGCCAGGCGAGGAAATCGCCCACTACCTGCTGTTGATGGAACGGCGGGTTGCACAGCACCACGTCCAGCGACTGCTTCTCCAGCCCGGCCAGGCCATCGGCCGCGAAGAAGGTCGCCGGGCGCTCGCCCAACGCTGCCAGCCAGTTCTCCTGCGCCGATTGCACTGCCATGTACGACTCGTCGACCAGGGTGTACTCGGCATCCGGGTTGGCCAGGGCGCTGGCGATCGCGAGTACGCCGTTGCCGCAGCCCAGGTCTGCCACCCGCGCACGGCCAAGGTCGCGTGGTAGATGCGGGAGGAACGCCCGCGTCCCGATATCCAGGCCTTCACGGCAGAACACGTTGGCGTGGTTGACCAAGTCAAGTGCCGGCGCGTCGAGGCGGTAGCAGCTGGGATAGGGGGACTTGGCGAGCGGCCGCTCGGCAACCGTTGCTGTCAGCAAACGGGCCTTTTTCAGTGCCAGCGAAGCCTGTACGGGGCCGATGTACTTCTCCATCAGGTCGCCGGCCGCCCGTGGCAGGTGCTTGATCATTGCCCCAGCAATCACCTGCGCACCGGGTGCCAGCTGGCCTTGCAGGCGGATCAGTTGTTCTTCGAGCAGGGCCAAGGTCTTGGGTACACGCACCAGCACCCGGTCGAACGGGCCTTGCCAGTGTTCGCTGGCCGGTACGAACGGCACACTGTCGAACGGCAGGCCATTGCGCGCCAGGTTCTTTTCCAGGGCCAGGTGCCCCAGGTGCGAGTCACCGCTGCTGACCACCTGCAGCTGGCCCGCAAGGCTTGCGGCCAAGGCACCGAAGCTGTCATTGAGCACCAGGACCCGGCAATTGGCGTCGGGTGCCTGATCGTGTAGCTGCGCAAGCAGGTACTCGTCGGCGGCATCGAAGGCCTGCAACGGGTCGTTGGCCTGCTCCGGCTGGCGGATCAGGTCGAGTTCGGCGTAGGGGGTGGTCAACAGGGGCATGGCGTCTGGCTCGGGTACGAAACTGCCCGTTGCGGTTCGCTCCGGGCTTTGCCGGGCGATTCTACAGGGCTTTGCCCGAGGTCGCAGGTTCGAAGATCAGATCCAGCCACGCAAGGCGGCAATGGCAATGGCTCCGGCCTTGTTGGCTGCGTTGGTCTTGGTGATCACGCTGCGGATATGGAAATTGACCGTGCTTTGCGACAGCGAGAGGATGGAGGCAACATCGGCAGCGGTCTTGCCGGCGGCAGACCATTTCAGCACTTCCAGTTCACGCTCGCTCATTTTCGGCTGGGGTGGGCATAGCGCGTTCAGGTGGTGCTCGCCCAGTACCGCGTGAAGGGTGTGGCACAGCCACTGCACACTGCCGGCTTTGTCGTACAGTTCGAGCATATCGATGTGGCCGTTTGGCCGAGCGACACTGATCTGGCTCTCGTTGTGCTGCTGATCGTGAAGCGACTGTGTCCAGCCGTGGCGCAAGCCATGCTGGCAGGCCGTTTCGCGAAATTGCGGTGCTTCCTTGTACAGGTCATCGGTCCACAGTACCGGCGTCGTCGAGCTGTGGCTCAGGTTCGCTGCCGGGTCCAGCTTGTAGAAGTCGTCGCGCTGGTAACGCTCGATCCACTCAATTGGGTAGTTGCTGTAGAGGTACAGCCTTGGCGTTTGCGTAGCGATCTGAATGCGGATGTTCAGCCCAAGGTAATCCATGTCCAGGTCCTGAGCCAGATGGACTGCGATGTCGAATAGCTTCTGCGGGCTGCGTTCGCTGACGAACGCATGAAGATACTCGGGTTTCCAGTGAAGCATTTGAAACACTCCTTGGGGCGCGCAGGATCCAATCCGTTTGAGTACCCGGATGATTGTAGGAAAAGACCTACCATCTTGTTGGGATTTTTTTGTTATAGCGAACAGGATTTTCTGCGAGTTCGGCACGATCACCCTTGATGAGGCCCTACAAAGCGGTGGTTTTTATCCTGGCCACTTTAGGCGACACTGTGCACACGCCAACCTTGGAGCCCGATATGACCGCTAGCGCCGAAAAGTTCACTCGCCAGACACTGCTTGATGTTCAGCCACTGACGCCGAACCTCTTCAGCCTGCGGGTTACGCGCGATGCGGGGTTCCGCTTCCGTTCCGGCCAATTCGCCCGGCTAGGTGTGACCAAGGCCGATGGTAGTGTGGTGTGGCGCGCCTATTCCATGGTCAGCGCCCCCCATGACGAGCACCTGGATTTCTTTTCCATCGTGGTGCCAGGTGGTGAGTTCACCAGTGAGCTGAGCCGTTTGGGTGCAGGCGATACGTTGCTGATCGACCGACAGGCGTTCGGTTTCCTCACCCTCGACCGCTTCGTCGGTGGTCGTGACCTGTGGCTGCTGGCTACCGGTACCGGCATTGCGCCATTCATGTCGATCCTCCAGGACTTCGAGGCCTGGGAGCGCTTCGACAGCATCAAGCTGGTGTATTCAGTGCGCGAAGCGAAGGAGCTGGCCTATGTGGATGAAATTGCCGGGCTGGAACAGCGCGATTATCTGGCCGAGTACGCGGGCAAGTTGCAGTTCATTCCCGTGGTGACCCGTGAACAACACCCTGGGGCGTTGAATCAGCGGATTACGACGTTGATCGAGAATGGCGAGCTGGAGAGGGCGGCAGGGCTTGAACTGTCGCCGGAGCATTCTCGTGTGATGCTGTGCGGCAACCCGGAAATGATCGACGAAACCCGCAAGGTCCTCAAGGCGCGCGACCTGCAATTGAGCCTGAGCAAGCGGCCGGGGCAGGTGGCAGTCGAGAACTACTGGTAAGTCCATTGCGGCCGTTGCGGGCCTGTAGGCGCGGGTTTACCCGCGAAGAGGCCGGCCCTGCTGGCCAATTTCCACCCGCCGTTCACCGTTGCCGCCGCCACCGTATTCGCGGGTAAACCCGCTCCTACGCAGATTGGTGGTGGACACACATCGGAGGTTGGACACAGGCCGCCGTGTAGGAGCGGGTTTACCCGCGAAGAGGCCGGCCCTGCTGGCCAATCTCCACCCGCCGTTCACCGTTGCCGCCGCCACCGTATTCGCGGGTAAACCCGCTCCTACGCAGATTGGTGGTGGACACACATCGGAGGTTTAACACAGGCCGCCGTGTAGGCGCGGGTTTACCCGCGAACACCGGCGAAGCCGGTGCCATCCACCGCACTGGATTCTTCGCCAGCATGCCCGCTCCTACAGCGCCCCCGGCAATTTCAGGGCAAGCGGTTCTGGTTCTGCGTCTTGAGCAAATCGCGGATTTCGGTCAGCAGCGTCTCTTCAGCCGAAGGCACAGGCGGCGTAGTCGGCGCCACGGCTTCTTCACGTTTGAGCTTGTTGATCGCCTTCACGCCCATGAAAATGGCAAAGGCCACGATCACGAAGTCGATCACGGTCTGGATGAACTTGCCATACGCCAGCACCACCGCTGGCACGTCACCTTCGGCAGCCTTCAGGGTAATGGCCAGGTCGCTGAAGTCGACGCCGCCGATCAGCAGGCCCAGTGGCGGCATGATCACGTCGCCGACGAAGGACGAGACGATCTTGCCGAAGGCCGCGCCGATGATGATACCGACCGCCATGTCGACGACGTTGCCTTTGACTGCGAAAGCCTTGAACTCGTTGAGCACGCCCATGTTTGGTTCCTTGTAACAAAAGGTGAGGTTAACGCAGTGTAAGCCACTTAAACGCTTCATGCGTTGTGTTCAGGGCTACTGACTGCAGTTAGAACGAATAGTTTTGTCGCATCTCGAGGCGTTCGAGACACGTCCTGCTCAGTTATCATGGCGAATTTTTCCAGGAGACCCCACCCATGGCCAAGGCCAAGCGCTTGTATGGCTGCACCGAATGCGGCGCGACCTTCCCCAAATGGGCCGGCCAGTGCGGCGAATGCGGGGCCTGGAACACCCTGGTCGAAACCATGATCGAAAGCGGCGGCGCTGCTGCACCCAGTAGCGGCCGCGCAGGCTGGACAGGACAGCAGGCGCAAATCAAGACCCTGGCCGAAGTCAGTGTCGAGGAAATCCCGCGTTTCACGACCAGCAGCACCGAACTGGACCGCGTGCTGGGTGGCGGCTTGGTGGATGGCTCGGTGGTGCTGATTGGCGGTGACCCCGGCATCGGCAAGTCGACCATTTTGCTACAGACCTTGTGCAACATCGCCGTGGGCATGCCGGCACTGTATGTCACGGGGGAGGAGTCGCAGCAGCAGGTGGCCATGCGCTCGCGGCGGCTGGGCCTACCCCAGGACCAGCTCAAGGTGATGACCGAAACCTGCATCGAGACGATCATTGCCACAGCGCGGGTCGAGAAGCCGCGGGTAATGGTGATCGACTCGATCCAGACCATTTTCACTGAGCAGTTGCAATCGGCCCCGGGCGGCGTGGCCCAGGTGCGCGAAAGCACAGCGTTGCTGGTGCGCTATGCCAAGCAAAGCGGTACGGCAATTTTTCTGGTCGGCCACGTGACCAAGGAAGGCTCGCTGGCTGGCCCAAGGGTGCTGGAGCACATGGTCGACACGGTGCTGTATTTCGAAGGTGAGTCCGATGGCCGGCTGCGCTTGCTGCGGGCGGTCAAGAACCGCTTTGGCGCGGTCAACGAGCTGGGCGTGTTCGGCATGACCGATCGTGGCCTCAAGGAGGTATCCAACCCGTCGGCGATCTTCCTCAACCGTACTCAGGAAGAGGTGCCGGGTAGCGTGGTGATGGCAACCTGGGAGGGTACCCGGCCAATGCTGGTCGAGGTGCAGGCGCTGGTCGACGATAGCCATCTGGCCAACCCGCGGCGGGTAACCTTGGGCCTGGACCAGAACCGCCTGGCCATGTTGTTGGCGGTGCTCCACCGCCATGGCGGTATCCCGACCCATGACCAGGATGTGTTTCTCAACGTGGTCGGCGGGGTGAAGGTGCTGGAAACGGCTTCGGACCTGGCGCTGCTGGCGGCGGTGATGTCCAGCTTGCGTAACCGGCCACTGGCCCACGGTTTGCTGGTGTTTGGCGAGATTGGCTTGTCGGGCGAGGTACGGCCGGTGCCCAGTGGTCAGGAGCGCTTGAAGGAAGCGGCCAAGCACGGCTTCAAGCGTGCCATCGTACCCAAGGGCAATGCGCCGAAAGAAGCGCCTGCGGGTTTGCAGGTGATTGCCGTTACCCGCCTGGAACAGGCGCTGGATGCATTGTTCGAATAGTGTGCAGGAGCGAGCAAGCTCGCTCCTGCAATCAGTCAGTGCTCGGCAACGGCCGTGCGCCTGACCGTTTCATTGCCATGCTCGTCCAGTTCCAGCATCGGCACTTCGTTACCTTCGGCATCGAACAGCTTGCCATCTTTGAAGTAGTCCCCATCACGCAGCGCGGAAATGTCCGAATACTGGATGGTCCGCTCGTAGGCTGCAGCGAACACTGACTGGTTTTCCGAGTTGCCGGTGGTGAAGTGGTTGAAGATCAGGTTCAGCAGGATGGCCATGATCGCCGCCGAGCTGATGCCGGAGTGGAAGATGGTCTCGAACCAGTTCGGGAAGTGGTGGTAGAAGGTCGGCGCGGCAATCGGGATCATGCCGAAGCCCAGCGAGGCCGCGACGATGATCAGGTTGACGTTGTTCTTGTAGCTGACCTTGGACAGGGTGCGGATACCGCTGGCCGCCACGGTGCCGAACAGCACGATACCGGCGCCGCCCAGTACCGGGGTAGGCACGGCGGCAATCACCCGGCCCATGACTGGCAGCAGGCCGAGTACCACCAGAATCACGCCGCCGGTAGCCACCACGTAGCGGCTCTTGACGCCGGTCACGGCCACCAGGCCGACGTTCTGGGCGAACGCGCTCTGGGTGAATGAACCGAAAATCGGCGCCAGGATGCTTGATGCCATGTCGGCGCGCAGGCCGTTGCCCAGGCGCTTGGAGTCCACCTTGGTGTCGATGATCTCACCCACGGCGAGGATATCGGCCGACGTTTCCACCAGGGTGACCATGATCACGATACACATCGACAGGATCGCGGCGATGTGGAACTCCGGCATGCCAAAGTGGAAAGGCGTGGGGAAGGCGAACATCGGGCCTTCGCTGACCTTGCTGAAATCGGTCATGCCCAATGCCCAGGCGATCAGCGTGCCGACCACCATGGCCAGCAGGATCGACAGGCGTGAGATGGTGGCGCTGCCAAGCTTGCTCAGCAGCAGCACGATGGCGAAGGTCAGCCCGGCCAGGCCGATGTTGGCCACGCTGCCGAACTCCGGCGAGGCGCTGTTGCCACCCATTACCCAGCGTGCAGCAACCGGCATCAGGGTCAGGCCGATGGTGGTGATGACGATACCGGTCACCAGCGGCGGGAAGAACTTGGTGATGCGCGAGAACACCGGTGTGATCAGAAAGCCGATCAGCGACGCAGCCATGACCGCGCCGAGCACCCCAGGCAGGCCACCGCCCCCCTCGCTGCTCAGGATCGCACCCATGGTCGCCACACCGGCGAACGACACGCCTTGCACGAGTGGCAACTGGCAACCGAAGAACGGCAGGCCAAGGGTCTGCAGCAGGGTGGCAAGGCCACCGGCGAACAGCGAGGCGGCGATCAGCATGCCGATTTCGGCACCATTCAGGCCCGCGGCCTGCCCCAGGATCAGGGGTACTGCGACGATCCCACCATACATGGTCAGCACATGCTGCAGACCATAGGCCAGGTTGGCACCAAGGCCGAGGTTTTCATCCTCGGGTCGCTTGGCGGGAGACGTGCTAGGGGACGTAGTCATGGAGCAGGCTCTCTGTTTATTGTTGTGCCGCTACTGTAGACACTTCCTACAAATGATTGCCACAAGAATTGTATACAATATTTTGATCGGAGCGCGAACAGATCCGGCCGCAGGGTGTGTTAAAACCCAATGCAGAAGGCGTACCAACTTGGCAGAAGCTGTATTAGAAGGGTGTGTACAAAGCAACGCTACCCAGGCTTAAAGCTGTCTGGGTAGACAAGAAACACCAGGCGGGAAGGCTATTAGCTAGCTAAGAGATTTTATTATTCGATGAGTTCACGCAGCTCACGCATCATTTCGGTGCTGTCAGCCACGTTCAATTCCACAAGACGGTGCAAATGGCTCATCGAGTCGAGGTCGATGTACAGGCAGATGAAGCCCAGGCGGTCCGGTTCTTCGTGGCGCAGTTCGACCTGCATCTGCACACGGGCATCCTCGTTCAGCTCGATGATGGCGTCGAAGTCCTGGGTCAGGTCGGCATCCCAGCCTGCGGGGCGTTCGATCAGCAAGCCTTTGAGTGAAAGGTCCAGCAGTTTTGCAGGCCAGCGTTTCAGCCCCTGGCGCAGCTCGATGGGGGCATCGAAGTCGATGCGTTGAAAGCGGCGGCGTTCGTCATGATCGCTCATGGCTTGGATCCTCGAATAGGTCATCAGGTGTCATCCTGACTATAGTTAGAGTTGCATGTGCATCAGGTACTGCAATCAGGCCGCAGAGGCTCTAGAACAAAGCAAGTGTGGCAATGCCGCTTGACTGGCCCTAGACTCGGTGGGCGGTCTTTCCAATCCACCAGCTGGAAGCTAACCATGAACAACAATAATAGCCTGCTACGCCATATTCCGTGGCTGGCGCTGGCAGTCATAGGTGCCTGCGCACTGGGTGTGGTTGCCCTGCGTCGCGGCGAGGCGATCAACGCCTTGTGGATCGTGGTCGCGGCAGTGGCCATCTACCTGGTCGCCTATCGTTACTACAGCCTGTTCATCGCCACCAAGGTGATGCAACTCGACCCGCGCCGTGCCACCCCGGCGGTGCTCAACAATGATGGCCTGGACTACGTCCCGACCAACAAACACATTCTTTTCGGTCACCACTTCGCCGCCATCGCCGGCGCTGGCCCACTGGTGGGTCCGGTGCTCGCCGCGCAAATGGGCTACCTGCCCGGCACGCTGTGGCTGATTGCCGGCGTGGTGCTGGCCGGTGCGGTGCAGGACTTCATGGTCCTGTTCCTGTCTACCCGCCGCAATGGGCGCTCGCTGGGCGACATGGTGCGCGAGGAAATGGGCAGAATCCCGGGCACCATCGCCCTGTTTGGCTGCTTCCTGATCATGATCATCATCCTCGCGGTGCTGGCACTGATCGTGGTCAAGGCCCTGGCCGAAAGCCCTTGGGGCATGTTCACGGTGATGGCGACCATCCCGATCGCGATGTTCATGGGCATCTACATGCGCTACATCCGTCCGGGCCGTATTGGCGAAATCTCGGTGGTTGGCGTGGTACTGCTGCTGGCCTCGATCTGGCTGGGGGGCGTGATCGCTGCGGACCCGGTGTGGGGCCCGGCGTTCACGTTCACCGGCGTGCAGATCACCTGGATGCTGGTGGGCTACGGTTTTGTCGCCGCCGTGCTGCCAGTGTGGCTGGTGCTGGCGCCGCGTGACTACCTATCGACCTTCCTCAAGATCGGCACGATCCTTGGCCTGGCCATCGGTATCCTGATCATCGCACCTGAGCTGAAAATGCCGGCGCTGACCCAGTTCACCGACGGTACAGGCCCGGTGTGGAAGGGTACCCTGTTCCCGTTCCTGTTCATCACCATTGCCTGTGGTGCGGTGTCCGGCTTCCACGCGCTGATTTCCTCGGGGACCACCCCCAAGCTGCTGGATAACGAAACCAACGCCCGCTATATCGGCTACGGCGGCATGCTGATGGAATCGTTCGTCGCCATCATGGCCATGGTTGCGGCCTCGGTGATCGAACCGGGCGTGTACTTCGCCATGAACAGCCCGGCGGCAGTAGTCGGTACCGATGTCGCGTCGGTGGCGCAGACCGTCAGCAGTTGGGGCTTCCTGATTACACCCGAGCAGCTCGAAGCCGTTGCCCGTGACATCGGCGAGCACACTATTCTGGCCCGTGCCGGCGGTGCGCCAACCCTGGCGGTCGGTATCGCGCAGATCCTGCACCAGGTGTTGCCAGGTGAAAACACCATGGCCTTCTGGTACCACTTCGCGATCCTGTTCGAGGCGCTGTTCATCCTCACGGCGGTAGACGCTGGTACCCGTGCCGGGCGCTTCATGCTGCAGGACCTGCTGGGCAGCTTCGTGCCTGCACTCAAACGCACCGAATCGTGGGGGGCCAACCTGCTCGCCACCGCTGGCTGCGTGGCGCTCTGGGGCTATCTGCTGTACCAGGGCGTAATCGACCCACTGGGTGGCATCAACACCCTGTGGCCGCTGTTTGGTATCTCCAACCAGATGCTGGCCGGTATCGCCTTGATGCTCGGTACTGTGGTGCTGATCAAGATGAAGCGTCAGCGCTACATCTGGGTCACCCTGCTGCCGGCCGTATGGCTGCTGATCTGCACCACGGCTGCAGGCCTGATCAAGCTGTTCGACCCCAACCCGGCTGTCGGCTTCCTGGCCCTGGCCAAGAAGTACAGCACTGCGCTGGACGCCGGCCAGGTACTGGCCCCGGCCAAGGACATTGGGCAGATGCAGCACGTGATCTTCAACGCCTACACCAACGCGGGCCTGACGATCTTGTTCCTGCTGGTGGTCTTCAGCATTCTGTTCTTCGCCATCAAGGTCGGCTACGCCGCCTTGGGCCGCAAAGAACGCAGCGACAAGGAAACCCCGTTCCAGGCGTTGCCTGACGCGTAATCGAGAGGACTGCAATCATGTTCAACGACTTGGGTCGACTGGGCAAATACCTGGGGCAGGCAGCCCGCCTGATGGTCGGCATGCCCGACTACGACAACTATGTCGAACACATGCAGAAAACGCATCCGGACAAGCCGGTGATGAGCTACGAGGCGTTCTTCCGCGAACGCCAGGAAGCACGCTACGGTGGCAAGTCCGGGCCCAAGTGCTGTTGAGCCTGCGGTACGTGTAAACCTGTGGGAGCCTGGGTAACCGGCTCCCACAGTCATTTTCAGATTCAGGAGTATTTTGCGTGCAGACGCCCATTCCCGTAACCGTCCTCACGGGCTTCCTCGGTGCCGGCAAGACCACCTTGCTCAGGCACATGCTCAAGGCCGAGCATGGCCTGAAGCTCGCCGTGATCGAAAATGAATTCAGCGAGGCTGGCATCGACAGCCAACTGCTGGGTGACCAGCCGGTGCAAGTCATGACCTTGGCCAACGGTTGTGTATGCTGCAGCATCCATGGCGACCTGACTCGCGCGCTTTACCTGCTGCTTGAACGCCTGGATGCAGGGGAAATCGCCTTCGATCGCCTGGTGATCGAATGCACCGGCCTGGCCGACCCGGCGCCGGTAGCGCAAACGTTCTTCATCGACGAGGAGCTGCGTGAGCGCTACATCCTCGACGGCATCATCACCCTTGTCGATGCCGCGCATGCCGAACTGCACCTGACCCAGACCATCGCTCAGGCCCAGGTCGGCTTTGCCGATCGTCTGCTGCTGAGCAAGACCGACCTGGTCGAGCCAACTGCGGTTGAAGCCCTGCGCGAACGCCTGGCCCGCATCAATAGCAGGGCTGCGATCCGTGTGGTCGAACACGGCTGCATCGACCTGGCTGAACTACTGGATGTGCGCGGTTTCAACCTCAACCCCGACCTTGGGGTGAACCTGAAACCGATGTTGCAACCCGTGCTCAAGCCTGCCACCCCGGACCGTATCTCCACGATGGTGCTGCGTACCGAAACCCCGCTGGATATCGACCGCCTCAGCAGCTTCATGAACGAGCTGCTGGAAACCCACGGCAAACAGCTGCTGCGCTACAAGGGCGTGCTGAACATTGCCGGCGAGGAACGCAAGCTGGTGTTTCAGGGCGTGCTCAAGCTGTATGGCTTCGACTGGGACGCCGAGTGGGCTGCAGGCGAAGCGCGCGAGAGTGTGATGGTGTTCATTGCCGACGAACTGCCCGAGGCTACGATTCGGTCTGGCTTCGAGGCAATGGCTGAGGGCTGAGCCGCTGCGGCGCCTGCCCCGCGAACCACTGCGGCCATGAGCTGCGGTGGCGGGTTTCGACCTCGATGCACGGGATCAGGCGTTCGGTCAGCACAGCAGTTTGCCGCACGGCTTTGGCGGTGCGGTACTTGACGCTGTGGATGCACTCGCGGTCGCCGAACTCGCAGCGGTTCAGGGCGGTTCCGCCGCAAGGGCCATTGGCCAGGCCTTTAGGGCAAGTTTCCGGGCAGATATACAAGGTGTCTTCCAGGCGGCAACGGCCGCAGGTGTCGCAACCCACCAGGGGGCGCTTCACATTGCGCTCCAGCGTGTGCAGCACGTGTGCGCCAGCGCGTGTTGCCCACATAGGCTGGCGCACTGCCCAGCCGAAGGCCTTGCTCAGGCTGTTGCGCCGGCTGAACAGCAGTGAGTGCATGCCATGCATCAGGTGATAGCGGGCTTTTTCCTTGAATGAGGCATCGACCCGTGACTCGCCCAGGCGCCAGCCAGCCTGTGGCGGATGGAAGGTCACCGCCGGCAGGCCAGGCATCTGCCAGCTGGCGTGCCAGGCCGGTGCCCATTGCTCCAGGGACTGAACCTGGGATTGCCAGTGCTCGATACGGGTCTCAAGGGCCAGCAACTGTTCGAGTGTGTGAACCCCTGACAGGTGCACACCGGCGTACCCGATCAGCTTTGTACCGATGATCTGCAAGGCCAGGCGGTCAACACTGCGCGCCTGGGCAAAGGCCTTGGACTGCGCCGTTTCCGCTTCCAGCATGTCGCGCATGGAGGGCGTGACAGTCACGCCGGCCACGTGGTCGAGCATCGCCGCGCGCCCGTGGGTGAGGCTCATGAGGCAGGCCAGCATGGGCTTGGGTGAGGCCTGGCGGCGCATCCAGTGTATGGCTTCCTGATGCTTGGCGGCATCGAAGCCCAGTTGCAAGGTGAGAAAGTCAGCCCCCGCTGCCAGCTTTTTCTCGGCCTTGAAATACTGGGCGCCGCCTTCTTCCTCGTGGTACTTGAACGGGTTCAGCGCCGCGCCCAGCAGCCAGTGCGGGCAGACCTGGCGAGCAACCTGCAGGGCGGCGACCGATTCCAGATAACGCACCGGGCGCTGGCCAGGTTCATGGCCGGGCAGGCGGTCGCCAGTCAGCAGTAACAGCTGGTCGAGGCCGGCGGCGTCCATGCGCTGCAGTTGGGCGAGCAGGTGGTGGCGTTCGCGATCCTTGCCTGAAAAATGCGGCAGGGCAGGCACCGGGTTGCTGAACGAGGCGAGGGCGTCCAGCGGTGACATGTCCAGCGGGCTGCCGACACGATCACCGATGGCCACGGTCATCGGCCAACCGCACAGGTGCGCACGGGCCATGATCGCTTCCATGGCGGCAAAGCGTTCTGCGGAAGGCTTGGGGACGAACTCCATGACACAGACGAAGTTCTGTTCGCGCAGGGCGGTTTTCAGCAGGCTCATGTTGGCCGGGCACCTGGTGTGGTCAGGGTGGCATTGTGAGGCAGAAGGCAAGCCGGGTCATGTCCGGATGCGCAGGATGGTGATCTGAATGAGACATGGGGGCGCGAAGATCATGACAGCATGATCATGAAGATTTCTTGGGTTCATCTCAAATTTAATGAGTTTGTCTCAATACCCCGTCAGCCGGAGAATCCCCCTTATTCATTCAAGCATGCTGAAGGGACAAGACATGGCACTGGCACATAACCTGGGCTTTCCACACATCGGCCGTGACCGCGAGCTGCGTGCCCGCCACTGGCAGGTGCAGAAAGACGCCGGCATCGAGCTGGTGCCGGTCGGCGACTTCGCCTGGGACAGCCACGTGCTTAGCGCAGGCGATCAGCCGTTGGTTCTGAACTGGGAACCACTGTTCGAAGAAGTGGAGCACGCCAAGGCCCTGGGCCTTGCAGTCAAGCCGGTGGTGATCGGCCCCTTGACCTATCTGTGGCAGGGCCAGACCCTGGGCGGTGACTTCGACAAGCTGGAGCTGCTTGACCGCCTGCTGCCCGTGTATGACCAACTCCTCAACCGCCTGGCCGACCACGGCGTTGAATGGGTGCAGATCGATGAACCCATCCTCGCCCAGGACCTGCCCCAGGATTGGAAAAATGCCTATGAACGTGTCTACAACATCCTTCAACGCGCACCGTTGAAGAAGCTGATCGCCACGTATTTCGGCGGCCTGGAAGGCAACCTCGGCCTGGCCGCCAACCTGCCGGTTGATGGCCTGCACGTCGATCTGGTTCAGGCGCCCGAGCAGTACCAGACCATTCTCGACCGCCTGCCGGCCTACAAGGTACTGTCGCTGGGCCTGGTCGACGGTCGCAACGCCTCGCCTTGCGATCTGGGCAAGACCCTGGGGTTGCTGCACGAGGCCCATGAACGCCTGGGTGAGCGGCTGTGGTTGGCGCCTGCCTGTTCGTTGCTGGAGAGTCCAGTGGACCTGGCCGTGCAGAAGTGCCAGGAAGTGGCGGTGCTGGCCGCTTCGCTGGAGCAGGACCGAGTCGCGGCTTGAACAGTTGCTGCCTGTGCCGGCCTCTTCGCGGGTAAACCCGCTCCTACGACGGCCTGCGCCCGATCACCGATGAGTGTCCACCACCGATCAGTGGTAGGAGCGGGTTTACCCGCGAACACGGTGGCAGCTGCAACGGTGAACGGCTGGTGGAAATTGGCCAGCAGGCCCGGCCCTTTCGCGGGTAAACCCGCTCCTACAACGGCCTGCGCCCGATCACCGATGTGTGTCCGTCACCGATCAGTGTAGGCGCGGGTTTACCCGCGAAGAGGCCGGGCCTGCTTGAATCAATCAGCGTTCGATGGCCAGCGCCACCCCTTGCCCACCACCAATGCACAAGGTCGCCAGGCCTTTTTTGGCATCCCGTTTGATCATCTCGTGCAGCAGGGTCACCAGCACCCTGCACCCGGAAGCACCAATCGGGTGGCCCAGGGCAATCGCCCCTCCATTGACGTTAACCCGCGCGGCATCCCATGCCAGCGCATTGCCCACGGCCAGCGCCTGGGCGGCAAAGGCTTCGTTGGCTTCGATCAGGTCCAGTTCGGCCAGTTGCCAACCGGCCTTGTCCAGGCAACGCTGGGTCGCCGAAACCGGACCAATACCCATGATCGCGGGGTCTACCCCGGCACTGGCGTAGGCGGCGATCTTCGCCAGCACCGGCAGGCCCAACGCCTTGGCCTTCGCTGCGCTCATCAAAAGCACGGCGGCGGCGCCGTCGTTCAGGCTGGAGGCATTGCCTGCGGTGACGCTGCCGTCCTTCTTGAAGGCCGGGCGCAGTTTGGCCAGGGACTCGGCGGTGGTGTCCGGGCGTGGTTGCTCGTCACGGGCAAAAACCTTGGGCTCGCCCTTTTTCTGCGGCAGCACGATGGGGGTGATTTCAGCGTCGAAACGGCCGGCCTCGATCGCTGCCACTGCCTTGCGCTGCGATTCGGCAGCAAAGGCATCCTGCTGCTCACGGCTGAGGCCGTACTTGTCCACCAGGTTTTCGGCAGTGATGCCCATGTGGTAGTCATTGAAGGCATCCCACAGGCCGTCCGTGATCATGCTGTCGATCAGTTGGCCATGGCCCATGCGTTGGCCGGTGCGGGCCGAGGGCATCACGTAGGGGGCAAGGCTCATGTTCTCCTGGCCACCGGCAATCACCACCTCGGCATCGCCACAGCGGATCGCCTGGGCGGCCAGGTGCAGGGCCTTGAGGCCCGAGCCGCAGACCTTGTTCAGGGTCAGGGCCGGTACGCTGAAGGGCAGGCCAGCCTTGATCGCTGCCTGGCGTGCCGGGTTCTGACCGGCACCGGCAGTGAGCACTTGGCCGAGGATGACTTCGTCGACCTGCGCCGGGTCCAGCTCGGTTTGTTTCAGCAGTTGCTTGATCACGGCGGCGCCGAGGTCGACCGCAGGCACAGTGGCCAAGGCGCCCTGGAAGCTGCCGATGGCGGTGCGGGTTGCGGCGACGATCACCACGTCGTTCATGTTGTTGTTCTCCGTGCAATGGGCGTAGTGCCGCCAGCATCGGTGGGTTTGGCTTATTTGTTAAGTTTGTTTTTCTTTCGGATTGATGTGAAAAGCAAATCAATGGGTGCCAGGCGTTCTAACCCGCCAATCTGGATTTCAAGCAGCCATGACCCTCCTGCACAGAAGAACTCTGGTTTTGCATCCCTCTGATCACCCCGTAATATGTGTCGGATAACCTGCGGGGGTAGTCTCACCCTCTGATCAATCGGAATCGCCCCAAGCGGCGCTTTCCTGGCATAAACCTGACGAGGTACAGACATTGGCCATCATTCATCCTAAGGTTCGCGGTTTCATCTGCACCACGACTCACCCGAAGGGCTGCGAGCTCAACGTCCGTGACCAGATCGAAGCCACCCGCAAGCTGGGCGTACGCGAGGATGGCCCGAAGAAGGTCCTGGTCATCGGTGCTTCCAGCGGCTACGGCCTGGCTGCCCGCATCACGGCGGCCTTCGGCTTCAAGGCCGACACCCTGGGCGTGTTCTTCGAAAAACCAGGCACCGAGACCAAGGCCGGCACTGCTGGCTGGTACAACGCTGCCGCCTTCGACAAGTTCGCCAAGGCCGAGGGCCTGTACAGCAAGTCGATCAACGGTGACGCCTTCTCTGACGAAGCCCGCGCCAAGGTCATCGAGCTGATCAAGAACGAAATGGGTGGCAAGGTCGACCTGGTCATCTACTCGCTGGCTTCGCCCGTGCGCAAGCTGCCGCAGACCGGTGAAGTCATTCGCTCGGCACTCAAGCCGATCGGCCAGCCATACAAGTCGACCGCCATCGACACCAACAAGGACACCATCATCGAGGCCAGCATCGAGCCGGCCACCGAGCAGGAAATTGCCGATACCGTCACCGTCATGGGTGGCCAGGACTGGCAGCTGTGGATCGATGCGCTGGCTGGCGCCAATGTACTTGCCGAAGGCGCTCGCACCGTGGCCTTCAGCTATATCGGCAGCGATATCACCTGGCCGATCTACTGGCACGGTGCACTGGGCCAGGCCAAGCAGGACCTGGACGAAACTGCCCTGCGTCTGAACCAGAAGCTGGCCGGTGAAGTGAAAGGCGGCGCCAATGTGGCGGTGCTCAAGTCGGTGGTTACCCAGGCCAGCTCGGCCATCCCGGTGATGCCACTGTACCTGTCGATGGTCTTCAAGATCATGCAGGAGAAAGGTGTTCACGAAGGCACCCAGGACCAGCTCGACCGCATGTACCGCGACCGTATGTACCGTACCGACGGTGCGCCGGCAGAGGTCGACGAGAAGGGGCGCCTGCGCCTGGACGACTGGGAACTGCGTGACGACGTGCAAAACGCCTGCAAGGCCCTGTGGCCACAGGTGACCACCGAGAACCTGTTCGAGCTGACTGACTACGCCGGTTACAAGAAGCAGTTCCTCAACCTGTTCGGCTTCGAGCGCGCTGACGTCAACTACGACGAAGACGTGGCCACCGATGTGAAGTTCGACTGCGTCGAGCTGTAACGGGTAAGCCTGTACCGGCCTCTTCGCGGGCAAGCCCGCTCCCACAGGTTCTCACCCTGTAGGAGCGGGTTCACCCGCGAAGAGGCCAGTACAGGCTACAAAATCTTTGCTAGTTTTGGCGCACAACAACAGGAAATGCGCCATGAGTAGCCTCATCCAACCCGCGACCCCATTTCGCCACCCCGCGGCCGACGGATACAGCCTCGGCGGCTTCTGCTGGCGCCACGCCCAACCTGACCCCCAGCGCCCGCTGGTGATCATCAACGCTGCCACGTCGGTACGCTGCCGCTATTACGCCCGCTTTGCCGACTACCTGTTCGCCCACGGCTGCGATGTGCTGACCTACGACTACCGTGGCATCGGCGAATCCCGGCCGGCGTCGCTGCGTGGTTTCCAGGCCTCCTGGAGCGACTGGGGCCGGCTGGATTTCGAAGCCATGCTGGCGCATGCGGCAGCGCATTTCCCAGATCAGCCGGTGGACGTGGTGGGGCACAGTTTCGGCGGTTGTGCTGTAGGCCTGGCACCGTCGGCTGGCCAGATCCGTCGGGTCGTGATGGTTGGCGCGCAGTTCGCCTACTGGCGCGACTACGCGGCCAACCAGCGCTGGCAGCTGTTCGGCAAGTGGCATGTGGTCATGCCGCTGTTGACCCGGGTATTCGGCTACTTTCCCGGCAAGCGCCTGGGTTGGCTGGAAGACACGCCATCCGGCGTGGTGCACGACTGGACCACGCGCACCCCACGTTATGAGCACCGCCCCAGTGGGCGGGCGTTGGCGGCGCTACCGTTCGCCCAGGTGCGTGCGAAGACGCTGGCCATCAGTCTGACGGACGACCCCTTCGGGACCGTAGCGGCAACCGAGCGTTTGTTGGGTTATCTGCAAAGTGCCGAGCGCCAGCACCTGCGCATTGCACCTGTGGATATCTCGGTCGAGGAAATTGGCCATTTCGCGTTCTTCCATGACCGGTTTCGCGAAAACCTGTGGCCGGTGGCCTTGCAGTGGTTGCGGCAGGGGAGGCTGGAAGGTGGGGGGCCTGGCACCATTATCGATTGATGGTGGGCGCAGGATCGTGGGGCCGCAAAGCGGCCCCGGCAATATCAAGCCTTGCGCGCAAGCGGCTGCGCAGCAAACTTCACACCCGCCAGACCGTGTTTGATCAGCGCACGGATGTTGCCATGGTCGCTACCCTCAGGCGTGGCCACCACATCACGGTAGTGCTCGCCGAAGGCCAGCAGCGCTTCCTGGTCGCTCAGCCCTTCAAGCAAGGCCAGGCCCAGGGTTTTGCACGAACCTTCGTTCTGCCCTGCCGCATTCTCCACGCCGCCGTTGTTGAAGGCCTGCGGCTGGTAGCTGTAGTTGTCGGCAATGAACGCCAAGGTATCGGCAAATACATGTTGGCCGCTGGCCAGGCTTGCGCGCAGGGTATTCAGGTCAGTCACGAGGTTTTTCCTTTTTCGAACGCCGCTTGTTGTTCGGCGCTGGCTTCTTTCTGGTATTGGGCTTTCCACTCGGCGTAGGGCATGCCGTACACCGCTTCGCGGGCATCATCCAGGCTCAGGTCCAGCTGACGCTCGTCAGCGGCGGCCTTGTACCACTTGGACAGGCAGTTGCGGCAGAAACCGGACAGGTTCATCAGGTCGATGTTCTGTACGTCGGTGCGCTTTTGCAGGTGTTCGACCAGGCGCCGGAACGCGGCGGCCTCGAGCTCGAGCTGTTGTTGTGGGGTCATGGTCTTCTCTCAAGTCATGCGGTTCTTCAGGTGGCGGCCACCGTTGATGACCACCTGGCTGCCGGTGCTGTACTGGCTGGCGAGCAGGTACTTGACGGTCTCGATCAGCGGGCCGGCGCCGGGTTCGAATTCCAGCAGGGCCTTTTTCAGGGTTTGCTGGCGGTAGGCTTCGTCACCCCCTTCCTTGAGGATCAGCAGCCCGGGCAGGATACCGTTCACACGCACCTTGGGCGCATATTTTTCGGCGAATGACAGCACCATGTTCTGCAGTGCGGCCTTGGTGGCGGCGTAGCCGATGTGGCTTTTACTGCCGCGCGAGGAGGTTTCGTCGCAGATGTGAATGATGTCGGCCTTTTCCACCTTGGCCAGCAGGTCGCCCAGGGCCAGGTTGAGGTGGTAGGGCGCTTCGACGTGCAGGCGGAACATGGTCTCGAGGTTGTCGAGGCCGTCGTCGAGCCATAGCGAAGCATTGTGGATGATGGCGCGCAGTCCGTCGTAACGATCGTGCAGGTGATCGATCAGCGCCTGGCGGTCGCCCGCCTGGCACAGGTCGGCCTGAAACTGCACGATGTTGGGGTGGGCTGCCTGCGGCTGAATGCTGCGGCTGGCACTGACCACCGTATGGCCGGCCTGTGCCAGTTCGAGGGCCAGGGCCAGCCCGACACGCTGGCTGGCTCCGGTAACGAGAATGGGGCTGTTCATGTTCGGGGTGGTCAACTTGTCTGTCCTTTGATTGCCACCCAGCATACCCGAACTGTTTACCTGTTGTATGGCCTGGCCTCAGCGGCTGCGCAAGGCGCCAGCAGCGGGCGGGGAGGCCTGTAGCCAACTGGCCAGCAGGCGGGTGGACAGCGGGATGAACAGGTACACCATCACCGGCGTCAGGGCCAGGGTGCTGAGCAGTACCCGGGGCACAAGGTCGAGTGCCGTCAACCAGTGGCCGAACACCAGGTTGAAGGCCAGCGAGACAGGGAAAAACGCCAGCCAGATGGCCACGGCCTGCTTCCAGCGTGGCGGTTTTTGCACCCTGTTGGTGCCGAACCAGTCGTCGATACCGCTAACGCGCGCCTCTTTGGGGCGCTCGAACAGACCGTTGCCGCGTTGTAACCATGCGCGACGCGAGGCGGAGTGCTCCCAGGCATGCAGGGTCGGCTCGTCGCTGAAGCGGAAGATGATCTGAAATTCGTCGCCATCCCGGGGCGGGGCGAGGATGCCCGAGCCGAGGTAGCCAGGGAAGTCGGTGGCCAGTTGTTCGCCTTCGTGCAGCCAGGCCAGCAGGTCCTGGTAGCGGCCATGGGCGGCGCGGCGCGACACCATGAGGGTGACGGGTGGGGTAGACATTGTGTATCTCCTGGCAACGGGGCTGGCGGGTAGCTGGCCCCTTTGGCTGTGTGGCCCGGGGTGGTGGGCGACGCAGTCGTGCATGCAAGAATCGGGCACGCATTATCGCGCAGTTGCGATCTTCGGCAACGCTCAGCTGGCAAACGGTGGCACCAACAGACCGACACAGTCGTAGTAAGCTATGTGCTCAGTTTCTTCGCACTCAGGGTACTTCGTGCACATGAACGAACAGGGACGTAAACCGGTGATCGATGCGAGTTTCGAGCAGCAGGAGCTGTTTCCGATTCGTGAAGTGTCACGCTTGACCGGTGTCAACGCCGTGACCCTTCGTGCCTGGGAACGCCGTTATGGGCTGATCCAGCCCATCCGTACCGACAGTGGTCACCGCCTGTATTCCCAGGCTGATATCGATGAAATCCGCCGTATCCTCGGCTGGCTGGAGCGTGGCGTGGCGGTCAGCAAGGTGGGCAGCATTCTTGCTCGCGGCCATGCTCTCTCCGGGCAGGCCGGCGGCGCGGTGGACCCCTGCTTGCGCTGGCAAAACCAGATTCGCCTGGCGGTACAGCACTTCGACGTGGCGGGCCTGGATCGCCTTTATGACGAGGTGTTCGCGGCCAGCACCCTGGACCAGGTTTTCGCCAATGTGTTCATGCCGGTGTGGCATGACATGGTAGTCCGGCAAGGCGGTTATGGGCAGGCCAGCGAATGGCTGTTCTATGATCAGTTCCTGCGCGGTCGGGTTTTCGCCCGCTTGCAGCTGGCCCGTGTGCCGAGTAGCCGCACCGTGCTGGTGGCGCCATTGCCGGGGCAGTGCCATGAGCTTGAGTTACTGGTAACCAGTCTGATCCTGGGTAGCGATGAAATACGCGTGATCCCGCTGGCGAACGGGCAGCCGCTGCAAGAGCTTGCGCTGGTCTGCGAACGGCTGAAGCCGGACGCCTTGGTGCTGTTTTCCCATCCGTCGCCCACAGTAGAACTCACCCGGCACCTCAAGCGCCTGGCGTCGATGCTGGAATGCCCGTTGTTACTGGCCGGTGAGGCGGCGGAAGCGGTACAGGACAGCCTGGCTGGCAGCCCTGTAGCCTGCCTGGGCGCGCAGGGCAGTGTGATGCGCCAGCGCTTGCGGCAGTTTCTGGCCCGTCAGCTCGATACTTGAGTGTGCAGCTCGGGGTGGGCGTGGCGGTGGGCCTGGAGGATGTAGTCGCGCAGGCGTTCGATTTCTTCGGCTGGGCTTTGGCCGAGGTCGTAGGCAGCCAGGTCCGTGCCGATGCGCCGGCCCAACACACCATGCAGTTCGATCGGGGTGATGCCGCCCGGGGCGAAGCGCAGCTCGAAGCGGGCGGGTGCTGTTGGCAAATCACGGACTTCCAGCAGCACGCCTTTGAAGGAAATCTCGCGTACCCACAGGCCGCTTGCCTTGTCATGGGCGTCGAGCAGAACGCTCGGCTGGTCCAGCGACAAGCGCCATGGGCGCAGCATGGGGCCGTCTTCGTAGATTTCCGGTGAACCCAGCTGCAGGTGCAGGGCGTGGAACTCGTCTTCTACCAGCTGCAGCGGGAAACTGATCTGCTGGTTGTTGAACTGGGCCTGCAAGGTCACCTGCTCGTTAGCCACCAACCGCGTAAGCAAGCTTTGAATGCGGCGGTCGCCATTGACCAGCAGGCTCGACATGGTGTCAGCCAGGTTCAGTTGTGGCGAATGCTGCATGTTCTGTATGAAATCCAGCTCGTCCTGGGTCAGGAGCGCGTCTGCTTGCATGATCGAACTCGGTGGTGGCGATTTCTTCAACGGAATTGACCGTGCGTGGCGGACTTGGTTCAGGCGCGTTCGTCGGGTTTCGGACGAGCGCGCAGTTCCGCCAGCTCCCGTTCCAGTTCGACCTGGCGGCTGACGTCCTTCTGGATGCCGATGAAGTAGGTGCGCTGGTCGAAGTCGCTCTTCACCGGCGTGATCGACAGCTCGTTCCAGAAGGCGCTGCCATCCTTGCGATAGTTGCGCAGCACTTCGCGGCAGGGGCGGCCTTCGGCCATGGCCTTGCGGATGCGTGCGCGGCCGAGCTGGTCACGGTCGTCAGCCTGCAGGAACCGGCAATCCTGATAGAGAATCTCGTCACGGCTGTAGCCAGTGAGGCATTCGAAAGCGGCGTTCACGTAGATCAGGATAGTGTCGTCGCCTTCCTTTTCGGCAACCACGATGCCGTCATTGGACGCATCGACCATCGATTGCAGCAATTGCGCGTTGATCATGTCCGGGCCATAGGTGAAGGAAAACGGAAGATGGCGACTTTGGTAACGGCGGCCTTTTGCCAGCGTTGAATGCTAGTATCCTACGTTTTCACTCAGTTTCGGAATCCTCTACCCGATGAAAGTCGCCATTATTTCCGGCTCGGTCTATGGCACCGCCGAAGAAGTCGCCCGTCACGCTGAATCGCTACTCAAGGCGGCGGGTTTCGAGGCCTGGCATGCTGCGCGTGCCACCCTTCAGGATCTTCAGGGTTTTGCCCCCGACGCCTTGTTGGCCGTGACCTCGACCACCGGTATGGGTGAGTTGCCGGACAACCTCATGCCGCTGTACAGCACACTTCGTGACACACTGCCCGCGGCCTGGCGCGGCCTGCCTGGTGCGGTGATCGCGCTGGGCGACTCCAGTTATGGCGATACCTATTGCGGGGGTGGCGAGCAGATGCGTGAGCTGTTCGCCGAACTGGGCGTGCGCGAAGTGCAGCCAATGCTGCGCCTGGATGCGAGCGAGACGGTGACCCCGGAGGCGGATGCCGAGCCTTGGCTGGCTGAGTTGGCGAGCGCACTGAACGCCTGACCCGGCACCTGCGCAGGCGTGTTAGCCATGGGGGGCGCGCAACAAGGCCAACCACGCCTGCGCCGCCCGTGACAGGTAGGCACCGCGTCGCCAGATAAACGCGATATCCCAACGCAAATCCTCCTGCGCATGCAACGGCACACGCACCACACCGGGGCGCTCCAGCGCTTTTGCCACCACCCGGGGCAGCATCACCACGCCCTGGCCCGCCGCCACCAGCGCCGCCAAAAAATCCGCCTGGCCGCTGCGCCCGCCTTCCTTGGGGGTGAAGCCCTGCTGCTGGCACGCCTTCAGCAGCCGGTCGTTGAGCACGAAACTGCGCTGGTACAGCAGGAACGGTGTATCGGCCAGTTGCCCCAGGCCCACGGCGTCCAGGCCCGCCAGGGCATGGCCCGCCGGCAGCAAGGCATCCAGCGGTTCGTTGCAGAAGGGCTGGTAGTCGAATGCCTCGTCGGTGGGCGTCAAACAGCCGCCCAGTTCCAGTTCGCCACTTCTGACGGCCTGTTCGACGCTGCGGCTGCCGCCTTCAAGCAGCTGGATGGCGATGTTCGGATGGCGCCGCCGGTACTCGGCGAACAAGCCGGCGAACAACGTGTCGCTGCCAAGCATCGGCAAGCCCAGGCGTAGTTCGCCACGCTCCATCTGGCTGAGATCGTCCAGCTCGTTGAGCAGCGCCTGGCGCTGGCGCAGCAGGGCTTCGCCACGCTCCAGCACGATGCGCCCGGCAGCGGTCAGGTGCAGGTGCGACGCCTGGCGCTCCAGCAGCGGCTGGCCCACATCTTGCTCAAGCTGGGCCACCTGCTTGCTCACGGCCGACTGGCTGATGTGCAGGGTCTGTGCCGCCTGGGTAAAACCGCCGCGGTGGACCACTTCGATAAAGCTGCGCAGTTGTTTGAATTCCATTGCTTCGATTCCATTCTGGAATGGCAGGCAGTCTAACAATTCGCTTCTGGCCTAGGCAGCCAAATCTTAAAATGAGGGCCTGTCGAGGAACCCCGCCATGAAACCTGCATCATTGAAAAAAGCCCTGCGCCTGCTCGTCGAGCTGGCGGTTCTCTGTACCCTGTTCCTGCTCGGTGGCCAGATTGCCAGTTGGCTGGGCTGGCCGATCCCCGGCGGTGTGATGGGCCTGGCACTGCTGTTGATACTGTTCGCTTCGGGTGTGCTCAAACCGGCCACGCTGCAATTGGGGGCCGGCTGGTTGATGGCTGAGATGCTGTTGTTCTTCATCCCGGCGCTGATGAGCCTGCTCGACTATGGCGCATTGATCCGTGAAGAGGGCTGGCGCATCTTGCTGGTGATTGCCGTGAGCACGCTGATGGTGATGGTAGTGACCGCCATGACCGTGGAGCTGGTGTGCCGCTGGAGGCTGCGCCGTGAGCCTTGAACCCATGCCGCTGTTCTGGTTGGCCTTGACCTTGCTGGCTTACCTGGGTAGCCGTTGGTTGTACCGGCGTAGCAAGCGCTACCTGCTGTCGCCGTTGATCCTGGTACCGGTGTTGCTGCTGGCTGTGGCCGTGCCGCTGCATACGGCCTATGCCGAGTATGCGCGCAACACCCACTGGTTGATGGGCGTGCTCGGCCCGGTGACCGTAGCCTTCGCAGTGCCGATCTGGCAGCAGCGGGCCATGCTGGCGCGCCATTGGCCGGCCCTGATGGTGGGCATGGTAGCCGGCAGCAGTGCCTCGATCGCCAGCTCCTGGGGGCTGGCGCACCTGTTGGCGCTGGACAGCGCAACCAGCCTGTCGCTGGTGCCGCGCTCGATCACCACGCCCTTTGCCATGCCGCTGGCCCATGACTTGGGTGGGGTGCCAGAACTGACAGCGGTGTTCGTGATGTTCACCGGCGTGCTCGGTGCCATGTTCGGCGGTGTGCTGTTGCGTTGGTTGCCGCTGCGCACGCCGTTGGCACGGGGGGCCCTGTTCGGTGTTGGCGCGCATGGTGCCGGGGTCAGCCGGGCGCAGGAAGTGGGCCGTGAGGAAGGCTCGGTGGCCGGCCTGGTGATGGTCCTGACCGGGCTGCTCAACCTGTTCGCGGCGCCGTTGTTGGCCTTGCTGCTCTGACCGTTCGTGCCACTGACTCGCTCAGTCATCAAGCTGGCTGGCAACGCAAGTTCCAGCCAATGGGCTGCTGGCTAGACTTTGCCTCGACATAGAGAGCACATGTAAGTGCCGAGGTGACATGCAATGAACGCAGCCTTGCCCTATTCCGCCAACACCACTACACCGGGACCCATCTGATGCCTATGGCCGAGATTCCATTGTGCGTCTGGCGTACCCGGTCACAGCGTTTCATGTTCCGGGGCCAGAGCATCCGCTACTGGACCGCAGGGCAAGGAGAGCCTCTGCTTCTGTTACACGGTTTCCCCACCGCCAGTTGGGACTGGCACTACCTGTGGGGCCCTCTGAGCCAACGTTTCCGGGTGATCGCTTGCGACATGCTTGGCTTTGGTGATTCGGACAAGCCCGTCGATCACACTTACAGCCTGATGGAGCAAGCAGACCTGCAGCAGGCATTGCTTGCCCATCTGCAGGTCGCGCAGCCCGTGCACCTGTTGGCCCACGACTACGGCGGCAGCGTGGCTCAGGAACTGCTGGCGCGACACCATGAGCAGCGTGCCGACATTGCCAGTTGCGTGTTCCTCAACAGCGGGCTGTTCCCCGAAAGCTGCCGCATGCTACTGATCCAGAAGCTGCTGCTCAGCCGGTTTGGCTGGCTGGTCGGGCGCTCGTTCGGGCGTGACGATCTGGTGCGTAACGTGATTCAGGTCTACGGCCCCTGCACCCATCCCAGTGAAAGCGCGCTGGATGATTTCTGGAGCCTGATCGCTGCCAACCGGGGCACGCGCATCCTGCACAAGCTGGTGGGCTACATGCCGGAGCGCAGGTTGCACCGCGAACGCTGGGTCGGGGCGATGCAACGTAAAGGCGTGCCGCTGCGCTTGATCAATGGCGTGGTCGACCCGCTTTCCGGCGCGCACATGCTTGAGCGCTACCGGCAACTGGTGCCGGAGCCGGACACTGTGCAGTTACTGGGCATTGGCCATTACCCGCATACCGAAGCGCCAGTGCAGGTGCTGCGCCACTACCTGGCCTTTCGTGAGCAGCCGCTGAGCTTCTACCCGCCGAAAGTGGCATGGTCATGACGAGGTTTCAGCGCCGATGAGGTCGGGCGCCATCCGGGCGGCGCCCGATCTCAACGGCGCTGAAAGTCTTGACGGTCACCTGACCGCCAGGATGCATTTTCAGATTTCAAAAAAAAGGCCGCTGCAAGCCGCAGCGGCCAATCGAGACGTCAGATCAAGGAGCTTCAAAATCTACGTCGGTGAACCTCGCAGGCTTGAAAGGCGGGGGGGAGAGCCCTTCAAGCCGGCCAGTGAGTCAAGAATAAGCGCTTGATCCGTTAGGAAAAATAGCGTCTGTCGACATTCACCTTTACGTTTCAGGCAACAGTGCCAAGTGCGGGGTAAGCTTCCCTGCGCTACTGCCTTTATCATCCGTTCACTCTGCTGCCTCCTTGTATTTTGGAGCGCAGTTCATGTCTTTCGATTTCAATCTCGGCAGCCCCGATTTCGGTGAAGGGTGCCCAGGTGCACGCTCTGTGAAAGAACAGGTGAAGGCCATGATGGCCCACGCCCAGGAGCTGCAACAGCTGATGGCTGCGGTTGCGCAATTGGGCAGCCTGATACCGGAGGCGCATCGACAACAGTTCACCGAGCAGAAGCGTTTGCCGTTGGCGGTTGTCGAGTCGCTTGTGCCGCAAAGGCAGGCGGTTCTTGACCAGTGGTGGGAGCAACAGTCCAGATTAAGTTTGAAACCACTTACCCTGGCGTCCCATTTGATCCAGCTGATGTTTGCTGAAACGCGCCTCAAGGCTCTTACGTTCAAGGCCTGGGAAGCCGGTATCGAGGCCCTTGAGCAGGACGGGGACATAAACAAGCATGAGGTGTATCTGGTTGCCGGAGATTTGCGCTTTCGCTTGCCGGGTGTCGTTGCCAGCCGTCATGACCTCGAACAGAACCCGGACGCACCTGCGGATTTTCTGATTTACAGCTTGGCCAGCGGTTGCTGGTTCGACACTGAACGCGCGCGCGCAGCCAGCGCACTCGCCCCTGCCTTTGCTGAAGGCAGCCCGTTGCGTTGGCTGTTGTCTTCGCAAGAGCGGGCGGCGTTGTCTACGGAGGGTTTGACACTCGATTTCGTGCCGCTGCAAGTACCACTTCACAGGTATTTCATCCGTGATCTGCGGGCTATCCAGCTTAAGGCCACCCAGCGCAGCCTGCGGATCAAGGTCGATGACGCGCGGCGTCTGGCCCAGCTCGACAGTGCGGCTCGGCTTGAGCCTCTGGTGGCTGCGCTGCAGAAACGTGCGACGCGGCATGTGCGAGCGTACCGCACCAGCCTGCTGCCCGAATGGCGGCGATTCATGCAGGGCGAGGAACTGCAAGCCTATCGACAACTGGAAGATGACCTGCAGGTGAAGGAGCAGCGTTGCACCGAGCGTCTGGCGCAATGGCGCGACCTGCGCAGCTTCGCCAAGAAACAGGTCAAGCAAGCCCTTGGCCTGGATATCGACCCCGAGCAGGTACGCGTGTGTGTCAGTCACGTCGATGACCCTGAGCAGGTGATGAAACACACCCTGCTCGATTGGGCGTTGAGTGGTGGCTACAGCGGGGGCCAGCTCAAGGTCGAAGTCCTGGGGGAGCGGCACCGTTCATTGTTGGGGAATACCTCTATCCAGAGCGTGATCGAAAAACTGGATTTGCGCGTGAACTACGTCAAACAGATCCGTACGCTCTATGACGACGCTTTGACCATGGCCGCACTGTGCGAGGTGCTTGATGCGCGGCTGGCGCTGGCCAATCAGGCCGCTCGTCATCAAGGGTTTCACCCGGCTGGGTTCGATCTGCTGCACCACGCACGCCAGGGGAACATGCAGGCCAATGCCATCAGCGCCGGCCTGGTTTGCCTCAATGGTGCGCAAACGCCCTTGAAGGATCTGCTGTGTCTGGTGCAGGGCGATCAGTACTTGCTCTACGCCCCTGGAGCACCCGGAGGCGATTTTCATCTTTTCGATTCACTCCAGGAAATGGCGCTCGAAATCGGTAGCTGGACCTTGTGGCCGGTAGGCAGTGAGTACCTGCTGGGGCAATGCTCGCGGGCCCAGCATGATTCGCTCAAGCGCCATTTGCGCAAGGTCGAGATGCTACCCACCGACTGGACCATGCACAGCGTGACGCTCGCGCCGATCAAGTCGCAGCAGTGGCCGGCTGTGCTCAAAGCTCTGGCCAGGCGCAAGATCATTGCCCTGATCGAGGATCAACAGGCCACCACGCCAAGCTGGTTCATCAACGCCAGTCGTGCCGAGCAGCAGGCACTGGTTGATATCGATCAACTGCTCAAGCTGGCGCAGGCCAGGTATCAGTCGCTGATGAAGATGCCGAGCTTTCGCACCTTCGCCCATCGACAGGTGACGGAAAAGATCAACTCATACCCGGGCAATCGCGGCGGCCCAATCAACCCGGATCAGGTATTGATAACGCTGGAAGAGGATGCCATTCGCACACTGACACAGACTGTCATCAAAGGTTATCCCACGTATTACAATTTCTCCGACTTTGCCCGCATCACCTCGGCTACCGGTCAGGATATCTCGCACCTGAGCCCGGCGCTGCTGGGGAGCTACATTCGTGCTGCCGACCTGGGCACCAAGTACATCGAAGAAGTGAAAGCGCAGTTACTCGACCGCTCCAGGCCGGAATATGAAAGGCTCAGGCAGTGTTATCGCACGCTCTTTGCTTTGAAGATCAGGCGTGCCGTGCTCAGCGAGAAACTTCAGGGAAGCTTGTCGGGCCGCCATGCGCAGTGGCTGGAATCGGTGATCGACACTTTTTCGGGGACCTCGATCGACGCGACGTGCAACCTTTATCCGTTGTGGATAGACGATTGCCCTGTTCAAGGTGCCTACCTGCTGAAGCATGCTCGTGACCGCGAGCTTGAGCCCTTGGTCTATCTGCCAGAAATCGAGCAAGGCCCCACGCTGCGGACCCTCAGCGAGCTGGCAAGGACTTGGCGTGAGCACGACTTGGCAGGTTATTGCCAAGACCGCGTGCCGTTATCGAACCAGTCGCGCTTGAACGCATGGATCGAAGAGCAACTGCGCGCCGGGGATGGCATTGAGCTGGTGCTGGACGCCGTTGCCCGAGGCAGGGGCGTGCGGCCGCCGATAGGGGAGACCGGGCGTATCGGGGATCCTGTCCAGGACCTGGAGAAACGTATCAGGCGGATGATCAACGAAGCCGCTGAAGACAGCGCCGACGCTGCCGAGCGTATTTCGGCCGTGGTGGTGGAGTGGGGGATCGTACTGGCCGGCATCCTCACCGTGCCGTTTCCGCCGGCGGCTATGGCCGTCGGGCTGTTCTGTGCGGCCAGGTCCTTCGTTACCGGGGCCATCGCGTGGAGCGATGGCGACCGTTCCGCCGCCTTGCTGTCGTTCGCGGCGGGGGTTGCAGGAACGGTGGCCTCCACGGGGGTTTTGGCGCGGCTGTTCGGTGCCGCGCAGAAATACATCACCGTACTTTCCCGGGCAGAGGTGTCGCAGCCCACGGCCTTCTCGCGTGTGATCGGGCGGCTATGCGATGACTACGGCGATTTGGTGAGCGAGGTGGCACCCGCCCTTTATGACGGCTTCTCTCAGGAACTGCTCTGGCTCGTCGAGGAGGAAACACAAGACGTCGAAGCGCAGTGTGGGTTGCCCGCGTAACCCATGCGCCAGCTCACGGTTCGTGCGGCCGTGAGCAGGCGCTGCGCCGCCGGCCCATGTTCATCGGCATGGAAGATCGACGTCGGCCCGACCACGGTCATCACCGCCGCAATCTGCCCCAGGGCGTTGAATACTGGCGCCGACAGCGCATCCACCCCCGGCATCAGCAGGCCATGCACATGGTGCAGGCCCTGTTCGCGGATGCCGGCCAGCAGTGTGTCGTAGTCACTGGCGGTTTGTTGCAAAGCGGCCAGTTCCCTGTCGCGCAGCTCCTGGGTTTCTCGCTCGGGCAGGTAGGCGGCGAATACCAGCCCGGTGGACGAGCTGAGCAACGGCAGCACCGAACCGATCTGGGTCACCACGGTGACTGCGCGCACGGCAGGTTCGATGCTTACCACCGTGGCCCCCTGGTTGCCCCACACAGCGATGAAGCAGCTTTCGTTGAGCTCATCTCGCAACTGCGACAACGGCATTGCCGCCACCTTCAGCACATCGATGCTGCCCAGCGCCGCCAGCCCCACCCGCAATGCCTCGCGCCCCAGCCCGTAATGGTTGGTGGCCGCATCCTGTTCGGCAAAACCACTCGCAATCAGTGCCTGCAGGTAGCGATGCACTTTGCTTGCAGGCATCTGCACGTGCTCGGCCAGGCGTGATAGTGAAGTCGAGGGTGAGAGTTCGGCGAGGGCCTTGAGGATGTCGGTGCCGACTTCCGCCGAGCGGACCTTCTGCTTGCCGGTGTCGGTGGGGGAGCTGGCTTTGGCCATGGGAGGGGAGGTTCCGGGTTTATCGTGTCGCCTTTATAGCTTGACGCCTTGAGCGGAGCAAATTACGTTATTCGTAATCTGATTACGATAAAAACAAAATCCGGAGGCATCGATGAACCGCGACACGTCGCCCGACCTTCACTACCTGAGCGGCTTCGGCAACGAATTCGCCAGCGAAGCATTGCCCGGGGCGCTGCCTGTCGGGCAGAACTCCCCGCAGAAGGCCCCGTATGGCCTGTATGCCGAGCTGCTGTCGGGCACGGCGTTCACCATGGCCCGTAGCGAGTTGCGCCGTACCTGGCTGTACCGCATTCGTCCCTCTGCCTTGCACCCACGCTTCGAGCGCCTGGCGCGCCAGCCGCTCGGCGGGCCACTGGGTGGCATCAACCCCAACCGCCTGCGCTGGAGCCCGCAGCCGATTCCTGCTGAACCGACCGATTTCATCGAAGGTTGGCTGCCCATGGCTGCCAACGCCGCAGCGGAAAAACCGGCTGGCGTGAGCATCTACATCTACTGCGCCAACCGGTCCATGGAACGGGTGTTCTTCAACGCGGACGGTGAGCTACTGCTGGTGCCGGAACAGGGCCGCCTGCGCATCGCCACCGAACTGGGCGTGATGGAGGTCGAACCGCTGGAAATTGCGGTGATCCCACGTGGCATGAAGTTCCGCGTCGAACTGCTCGACGGCCAGGCCCGTGGCTATATCGCGGAAAACCACGGTGCGCCGCTGCGCCTGCCGGACCTGGGCCCGATCGGCAGCAACGGCCTGGCCAACCCCCGTGACTTCCTCACGCCCGTGGCCCACTACGAAGAAGCCGAAGGCCCGGTGCAACTGGTACAGAAGTTCCTGGGTGAACACTGGGCTTGCGAGCTGCAGCACTCGCCACTGGACGTTGTGGCCTGGCATGGCAGCAACGTGCCGTACAAGTATGACCTGCGCCGCTTCAACACCATCGGCACCGTCAGCTTCGACCACCCGGACCCCTCGATTTTCACCGTGCTCACCTCGCCAACCAGCGTGCATGGCATGGCCAACATGGACTTCGTGATTTTCCCGCCACGCTGGATGGTGGCCGAGAACACCTTCCGTCCGCCATGGTTCCACCGCAACCTGATGAACGAGTTCATGGGCCTGATCAATGGCGCCTACGACGCCAAGGCCGAGGGCTTCCTGCCGGGTGGTGCCTCGTTGCACGGGGTGATGAGTGCCCATGGCCCCGACGCTGAAACCTGTGAAAAGGCCATTGCCGCTGACCTGGCACCGCACAAGATCGACAACACCATGGCCTTCATGTTCGAGACCAGCCAGGTGTTGCGCCCGAGCCTGCAAGCCCTTGAATGCCCGCAATTGCAGGCCGACTACGATAGTTGCTGGGCGACCTTGCCGAGCACCTTCAACCCGAACCGGAGATAACCCATGAACCACACTGCCAATGCCCGTAGTTGGGTCGAGCACGCCAACGGGCACAGCGACTTCCCGCTGCAGAACCTGCCCTTGGGCATCTTCAGCCGGCCGGGTGAAGCCAGGCGCTGTGGCGTGGCGATCGGCGACGCGATCCTCGACCTGGAGGCGGTGCTGGCCGCCGGCCTGTTCGACGGGGCGGCCAAGGCCGCCGTTGAAGCCACCCGCGGCGGGGCTTTGAACGCCTTCTTCGCTTTGGGCCGCAATGCCCGCGTAGCCCTGCGCGAGCGTTTGCAGGTGCTGCTCGATGAGCACAGCGAACACCAGGCGGCCTTGAAGCCGGCGTTGTTCCCGGCCAGTGACTGCCAGCTGCACGTGCCGGCGCAGATCGGTGACTACACCGATTTCTACGTAGGCATCGAGCATGCGAAGAATGTGGGCAAACTGTTCCGCCCCGACAACCCACTGCTGCCCAACTACAAGTACGTGCCGATCGGTTATCACGGCCGCGCCTCCACCATCCGGCCGTCCGGCACCGACGTGCGCCGGCCCAAGGGCCAAACCCTGCCGGCCGGGCATACCGAGCCGAGCTTCGGCCCTTGCGCTCGTCTGGACTACGAACTGGAACTGGGTATCTGGATTGGCCAGGGCAATGACATGGGCCAGGCAATTCCAGTAGGCGATGCCGCCGAGCACGTAGCCGGCCTGTGCCTGCTCAACGATTGGTCGGCGCGCGATATCCAGGCTTGGGAATACCAGCCACTGGGGCCGTTCCTGTCCAAGAGCTTCATCACCACCATTTCGCCTTGGGTGGTCACCGCCGAAGCGTTGGAGCCGTTCCGCTGTGCTCAGCCGGCACGCCCCGAAGGTGACCCGCAGCCGCTGTCGTACCTGCTGGACAAGCGCGACCAGGCCAGTGGTGCATTTGATATCGAACTCGAAGTGCTGCTGCTGACCGAGCGCATGCGTGAGCAGGGCATTGCCCCGCACCGCCTGACCCTGAGCAACACCCGCAGCATGTACTGGACCGTGGCGCAGCTGGTGGCGCATCACAGCGTCAACGGCTGCCAGCTGCAGCCGGGTGACCTGTTCGGTTCGGGCACGCTGTCGGGCGCCACGCCGGGATCGTTCGGTAGCCTGCTGGAGATCACCGAAGGCGGCAAACTGCCGGTCGAGCTGGCCAGCGGCGAGGTGCGCAAATTCCTCGAAGACGGCGACGAAATCATCCTGCGTGCCCGCTGCACACGTGACGGCGTAGCCGGCATCGGTTTCGGTGAATGCCGCGGCACGGTCATCGCAGCCAACTGAGGAGGCAGGGGTATGGAGCTGTACACCTATTACCGTTCCACCTCGTCCTACCGGGTGCGCATTGCCCTGGCACTGAAGGGGCTGGCTTACCAGTCCCTGCCGGTCAACCTGCTGCAGGGTGAGCAGCGCGGCGAGGGCTATGTAGCCGTCAACCCGCAGGGCCGCGTACCGGCCTTGCGCACCGACGGTGGTGAGGTGCTGGTGCAGTCGCCGGCGATCATCGAGTACCTGGAAGAGGTTTATCCACAGCCTGCGTTGCTGCCGGCCACCGCCGAGGCACGGGCCAAGGTACGTGGGGTGGCGGCCATCATTGGTTGCGACATTCATCCGCTGCACAACGTCAGTGTGCTCAACCGGCTGCGCCAGGCCGGTCAGGATGAGGGGCAGGTCAACCAGTGGATCGGCCACTGGATCAGCCAAGGGCTCGCGGCAGTGGAGCAACTCATTGGCGATCACGGTTTCTGCTTTGGCGACACGCCAGGGCTGGCGGATGTGTACCTGATCCCGCAGTTGTACGCGGCCGAACGCTTCAACATCGACCTCGACAGCTTCCCGCGCATCCTGCGGGTTGCCGCACTGGCGGCCGCGCACCCGGCGTTCGCCAAGGCCCACCCCGCCCAGCAGCCGGACAGCCCGGCTCAGTGAAGTGAACGGTTCGTCGCCGGAAGCTTGCCGATTCGCTCGGACAGCTTCAGGCGCTGGACCGGGTCTTCCGTCAGCAGCAACGCATGCTCCAGGTCGAAGCGCTCGGCCTGTGGGCAATCCAGATGATGGTAGAGCGAGGCGCGGGTCATGTAGTCGCTCACCTGCACCGGGCCCAACTGCATGATGCGCTCTGCGTCGATCAACGCCGCCAGGTGGTTGTCGTTACTGATGTGCAGTTGGCGCAGGTTGCGTGACAGGCGTTGCAGCATCTGCAGCGGGCTGGCGCTGCGCAGGTGCTCGGCGGTCAGCGCCAGGTGCGGGCCGAACTGGCGCGCCAGCAATTCGCGGCAGTCGCTGGGGTACAGGCGCCGGCCGCCGCAGGGATCGAGCAGGTGGTCGGCACCCGGCACGCGCAGCAGGAAATGGCCAGGGAAGCCCACACCCTCCAGCGGTATGGACAGGCGCCTGGCCAGTTCCAGCGCGAGGATGGCCAGGGTCAGTGGTTGGCCGCGGCGGCGCTGCAGTACCTTGTCCATCATCGCCGCATGGGGGCGCAAGGGGTGATATTCATCCTGCTGAAAGCCCAGCGCATTGAGCTGGCGCAGCAGTGGCTGGGCCAGTTCGCATAGTGGAAGCATCGGCAGGTTGGCGCTTATCTCGCGCTGCAGGTCGTGCAGCGCAGCAAGGCTGGCCGCGGGCTCGACACCCGGGTCGTGCTCGGCAGCAATCCACAATGCGGCTTCCAGCAGGTCGACAGGCTCGCGTTCCAGGCAGGCCAGGCAGGCTTGACGTGGCTTCATGGGGCATCTCCACACACGTTTGAGTATTAGCCGTGGCGCGTGGTTTCGTCCAGTGGTCCGGCGGCGGCGTCAAGGTTGAGGCCGTGCCTATACTGGAAGGAGCACCTCGTAGGGGAGCCAGTCGATGTTCGCGCTGATGCAAAGCACCCGTACCCAGTCACTGCACCTGTTCAATGACCCGCCTACAGGCCTGAAAGCCGTTGTGGCAATCCACAGTGAGCATTTGGGCCCGGCCATGGGGGGGTGCCGCTACCTGCCTTACGCCGATGACGAAAGCGCCATGACCGACGCGATTCGCCTGGCCCAGGGCATGAGCTACAAGGCAGCACTGGCCGGCTTACCGATGGGGGGTGGCAAAGCGGTGATCATGCGCAACCCGCATGTGGAAAACCGCGCCGCGCTGTTCGAGGCCTTTGGCCGCTTCATCGATACCTTGCATGGGCGCTTCATCATCGCCGTGGACAGTGGCACCTCGACCTTGGACATGGACTGCATTGCCCACAGCACGCCCTACGTGACCAGCACCACTGCATCGGGCGACCCATCGCCACATGCGGCGATGGGGGTGTTCGCGGGCATACGTGCCACAACCTCGTTCCGGCTGGGCAGCGATGACCTGAGAGGCTTGCGGGTAGCGGTGCAGGGGTTGGGCAATGTCGGTTATGCACTGGCGGAGCAACTGCATGCGGTGGGCGCGGAGCTGCTGGTCAGCGACCTGGACCCGGGGCGGGTGCGGCTGGCGATGGAGCAGTTCGATGCCAAACCGGTGACCAACGATGCGTTGATCAGTACCCCTTGCGATATCTTTGCACCCTGCGGCGTGGGCCCGGTACTGAACGGGCAGAGCGTGATGCAACTGCGTTGTGCGGCAGTGGCGGGGGCGGCCAACAACCAGCTGACGACCTTGCAGGTGGCAGACCAGCTGGAGTCGCGCGGCATATTGTATGCACCTGACTACGTGATCAATGCCGGTGGGCTGATCTATGTGGCACTCACCCACCGTGGCGAAGACCAAGGCACCATTACTGCGCACCTGGCGCGGATTCCTTCACGGCTGACCGAAGTGTTTGGCCATGCGCAGGCGGAGAAGCGTTCGCCGGCAAGGGTGGCGCAGATGTTGGCGGAGCGGTTGTTGTATGGCTGAAGGTTGCTGATGGCGTTGTTGGCCACTTCGCCGGTAAACCCGCACACCTCGGGCGATATCACTCGGCAGCAGTACCCTCAAGCAATTCGGCCAACGCATCCGGCTGGCTTTTGAACGCCCGGGCGAACACATCGCGGTTCTTCGCCATGTAGATACCGGCTTCCTCGACCTGCTGCTCGGTCAGCGACGGCACCGCCTTGTGCAGCACTTCGGCCAGGCGCTCGGCCAGTTCGAGCATTTTGTCGTGACGGTCTGCTTCGGCCTTATCCATGAACAAGCGCTCCGGGTCGCGGCTGCTGCGGTACACCACTTCGACGGCCATTCATCACCTCTATGCCTTTTTGCTGGTTGTGTTGCGGTTTACTGTATCTATATACAGTAATGGCAATGCTGGTTGGTTCGCAAGCAGAAATTGTAGCGTGGCACAGACCGAGCGCTGCGCGCGCACCTTTGCCAGGAACAATTGGCCAAACAGATGTAGGAGCGGGCTTGCCCGCGAATGCGGTGGCGGCTGCGACGGTGAATGACCGGGAGATATTGGCCGGCAGGTCCGGCCTATTCGCGGGTAAACCCGCTCCTACAATGGTGCGCCGCGCGGGCGGGGCTCGATCTCACAGGCGCTGAAACTGCTGCGGCAAACACATAGAGGCCTTCATCCAACCTGAAGCGAAATCCTCATTGCTTCATGCCCAACTCGGCATCATCCATCAGCGCCTTGGCCATGGCACTCAGATAATGGGCGGCCCATATCATCATGGGCTTCTCCTCCATCAGGCCAGTGATGGTCAATTCACGCACATAGCCCATCAATTCCGACGACTGCTCGCGGGCGTCCCTGCAGGGGATGCCGGGCTCGATGCGGAACAGTGGATGGGTGCTGTTTTCGCCTTGATAGAAAGTGGTCTTGCCGACGGTGAATTGGGTGTCTTCTGTTGTCATTGTTCAATCCCCTGAAGTTTCTCGAGTGCCTGGCCGCCCGTTTCACGGGCGAGCCCGCGAAGAGGCCGGCCCTCCCGGCACATTAACCAGCCTTAGTGCGAAGTCCTGGGCTCAGCGTGCATCTGCACCTGAACCAGTGCCGACTCAAGCAGAGCCCGCAGCGCCTCCAGCTCATGCATCGAGGTCATCATCAGGATCGAAACCGGTGACTTGGGCTGAAGCAGCAACGCCTGATGCACCACGGTGGCTGCGCACAACGCGTAGTCGGTGGCCTGGATCAGGGTGTCTTCGAGGGAATGGGGGTTATGGGGTGGATCGGGAACTACTTTCAGCATGGTGAAGGCCTGTTCAAAGTTGGGGCCACCACCTCCTGCTGTCAAACAATGAGGCGGCAGCTGTACATGGGTTGACAGACCGGTGAACAGAACCAAAAGCCGGCGCACACGAGGTGCCCCATGACAGCTGCCATAAAGGCAAAGCCATGTGGTTAGTTCAGGGCGGCCTGTCAAAGCCGGTCGCTGATTGGCAGCGACGACCCCAGACTAGTGCGCATGCCCGAACGCCACAATGGCAGGGAGTATCTTTGGGAAATGCCCTACAAGGAAGGGGTTAAATCTGATTTTTCCCCAAGCACGGCGTGCTTTTTTGCAATGCGCCACGCCTCAAGGTGTCTTGCGGCAATCGGTCGCCTTCCAAGACAGGGGCTTGGCCCTTTAACTGCATGGCACAAGCGTCACATCAGCGACGCATCATCCTTAAAGACGTATCGGGGAATGGAACATCGTGAACATCAAATGGGCAGAAAAACTGCGCAAGGGCCTGCACGGCTCGGCCGACTCGCTGGGCAACCTGTGCGTCGAGGCGTTCCATTACCTGGCGCTGTTCGGCATTGGCGCGATCACCGCCTACGCGGCGGTGGTGACGTTCCTGGACATGCTGGGCAAGGGCGGGATCAGTGTCGATGACATCCTGCTGTTGTTCATCTACCTGGAGCTGGGGGCGATGGTGGGGATCTACTTCAAGACCAACCACATGCCGATCCGCTTCCTGCTGTACGTGGCAATTACTGCGCTCACTCGCCTGCTGATCGGCGATGTTTCGCACCACAAGGCACCCGATGAAGGGCTGTTGTACCTGTGCGGCGGCATCCTGCTGCTGGCGTTCTCGATCCTGGTGGTGCGCTACGCTTCGTACCGCTACCCCTCGACCAAGGTGCTGGACGCCAACGGCAAGGCAGTGGAGGAGGGCAAGTAGCCCTCAGTTGGCAATGAAATGGCGCGGCTCGTGGCGGGCGTCACGGGTCAGCGCGGCCAGCACTTGCAGGGGGTTCTGGCTGAGTTCGATCGCAAGGCCCAGGCGGATGCTGTCGATCACCCGTTGCAGGCGCACCGGGTCGTTGCGTTGGGCCGGGGTGATGAGGCGCTTGGCGACCACGCCGGCGTCGTCGGACAGGGTCAGCATGATACTGCCGTCGAGGTTTGCAATGCTCAGGTTCACCCGGTATTCGGGGGCGAATGCAGCACTGATTCGTTCGAATGGGTTGTTCATGGTCTTGCTTCTGCGTTGAGTGAATGCAGAGGTTGACCGGGACGTTCGCACGTTGGTTCAGCGCCATTGATCGGCACAAACGAAAACGCCCGGCTCAAGGCCGGGCGTTTTGCATTGCCGATCAGGCGTCCGGGTCACTCAGTTCCAAGACGCCGCGCTTGCTGCGCAGCTTGCCGTAGAAGTGCTCCAGCGCGTGATTGAGCTTGGTGGCGGCACCGTCGACTGCCTGGTCCAGCGAACTGGCGGTGTGGGTCACGGAAATCGGTTGGTGGCCTTTCGGGCGAGCCTCCATCTGGCAGCGTTTGTCATGCGGTCCGGGCTTGACGCCGTTCTCGTCGCGCAGGTGAACCTCGATGCGGGTGAGGTCTTCTTCGTAACGTTCCAGCGAGTTCTGCAGTGTGCTGCGGACCCACTGGTCGAGCCGGGCGTTACCGTCGAAATCGTTGCTGCTGTTGACCTGGATTTGCATGATTCAATCCTTATTCAGCTTGCTCGCATGGAGACGCGCCTAGGCCCTTGAGACCCTTGGAATTTCTGCGCCTCTTGACTCTAAGGTCAGGCAACTGCGGAATGAATTCAAGCCCTTTTTGAAAATAAATTTCTTGTTGCAAATGGGCTTACCGTGACGCGTGGCTCGTACGGCCAAATGGGTAGCGGGGGCTGGGCTTTGCTTATGAGAATTGAAATCATTATTATTGCAGCCCCAAGAACGCCCGGACCTCGCCATGACGCGCAAAACCGCCGGCCTCCCGCTCAGCTATCGCCTGGCCGTGACATCCCGTAGCCTGGCCGCGCTGCTGGGCGGCTATCTGCTGGCGTCCCTCGCGAGCGTCTGTATTGCCTTGCTGGCGCCACTGCCCAAGGTCGATGCCACGCTCACCGGCCTGCTGCTGTCGTTCGTCTTCTACCTGCTGGCGTTCATCTGGTGTTTCGCCTGCCGCAGCGCCTGGCGTGCCTGGTTGGGCGTATTGGCGCCAAGCCTGCTGCTGGGCGTGATCAGCGGCGTTGCCTACTGGATGAAAAACGCATGAAAGAAGGCTTCCGCCAGGCCATGGCCTGGCTGCACACCTGGACCGGCCTGATCTTCGGCTGGCTGTTGTTCGCCATCTTCCTTACCGGCACGCTGTCGTACTTCAAGGAAGAAATCACTCATTGGTCGCAGCCTGAAGTGCGCAGCCATGCCCTGGACCCGATCAATAGCCTGGCAGTCGCTCAACGTTACCTGCAGGACAATGCAGGGCATTCGAGTACCTGGTTCATTCGCATGCCGAACGAACGGGAGGCCGCCTTGAGTGTGGGCTACCGCGACCCCAGTGGCGGCCCGCGTGGCTTTGTCAGGAAAACCCTCGATACCCAGACCGGCCAGCCGGTGGACGCACGTGACAGCCGCGGTGGTGAGTTCTTCTACCGCTTCCACTTCCAGCTTCAGATGCCTTACCCGGTTGGCCGTTGGCTCTCGACGTTCTGCGCTTTCATCATGCTGCTGGGGTTGGTCACCGGCATCATTACCCACAAGAAGATCTTCAAGGAGTTTTTCACCTTCCGCCCTGGCAAGGGGCAGCGTTCCTGGCTGGACGGGCACAATGCCATCGGCGTGCTGGTGCTGCCGTTCCACCTGATGATCAGCTACAGCAGCCTGGTGCTGTTCATGTACATGGTGATGCCGGCGGGCATCATGGCCAGCTACGGCAATGACACCGACAAGTACTTCAATGACCTGTTTGGCCGCAACGATGCGCCCAAGGCGGCCCAAGTGGCCACGCCGCCGGTAGCGTTGCCGAGCCTGTACGCCAAGGTGCAGGCGCTGCAGCCGGGGGCGCGTGTTGGCAGCATCCAGGTGCAAAACCCGGGCGACAGCAATGCCCGCGTCACCTTCACCCAATCGGCAGCCGACCACGTGGCTTATCGGCGTAGCGCCAACTGGACATTCGATGGGGCCAGTGGTGCGCTGTTGAGCCAGGGCAAGCCGGAGAGCGGTTTAATGATGACCGCCTTCAGTTTCGCCGGCCTGCACATGGGTAACTTTGCCGGGCCTTGGCTGCGCTGGCTGTATTTCTTCTTTGGTGTGGCCGGTACGGCGGTGATTGGTACCGGGTTGGTGATGTGGTTGGGCAAGCGCCAGCTCAAGCACGCCAAGAGCGGAGCTGTGCCAGGGGAGCTGCGCCTGGTCGAAGTGCTCAATATGGCCAGCATGAGTGGCTTGTTGCTGGCGGTGGCGAGCTTCTTCTGGGCCAACCGCCTGGTGCCCATGGCTGTCGAAGGCCGGGCCGACTGGGAGGTCAATGCTTTCTTCATCGCCTGGGGCCTGTCGCTGGTGCACGCCGTGCTGCGTAGCGGGCGCAAGGCCTGGGGCGAGCAACTGGCGCTGGGCGCGCTGGCCTTCGCCCTGCTGCCGTTGCTCAATGGCCTGACGACTGACCGGGGCTTGAACCATTCGGTACTGGAGGGTGACTGGGCCATGGCCGGCTTCGATCTGACAGCCTTGGGGACTGGCCTGTTTCTGGCCTGGCTGGCCCACAAGATGCTGGCCAGCCCAACCCCCGTAGCCAAGCGCGCGGCGCGTGCGACAAAAAAGTCGAGCATTGAAACGGTGGAGGTGAGCTGATGCTGGGTAACGCACTGATTGCCTTTGCGGGCTTCGTTGCCCTGTGCCTGGCGATGGAAAAGCACTTCAGCGACTTGCTCGGGCGCAAGCCAAGCCCCAGGCACTTGCTCCTGTTACGTGTTGCAGGTTGGCTGCTGCTGATGCTGTCGCTGGTGCTCAGCGTGTACCTGCGTGGCTGGGCCCTCGGCCTGGTGGAGTGGACCGCAGTGATGATGGCCGGGGTAACACTGTGGGTGTTCGGCCTGCCGTACCAGCCTCGTCTGCTGCTGGGCCTGGCTGCCGTCAGCGTGGTGCTGGGCCCCATGCTGGCCGTATCTGCTGCGTGATCCCTGTGAGCGAGCCGAGGGATATCATCGAACCTGACGCTGACAGCGCAGGCGCACGTGCACGTTTCGTCCAGGTGTTCCAGGCCCAGCGTGCGCGTATGGAGGCGTTGGTAAGCCGTCGGGTCGGCTGCCGCGCCACCGCTTCGGACCTGGTCCAGGAGTTGTTCCTGCGTTTCTGGCGTCGCCCCGAGGTCAAGGTCGAGGCGCTGGACACTTACCTGCTGCGTTGCGCGGGCAACCTGGCCATAGACCACCTGCGCAGCGAAAGTAGCCGCGAACGCGTGGCCGAAGCCGCTGTGCCGGTGAGCGAGGCGAGCCTGGCCCAGGCCCCTGAGCAGGCCGTGGAGGTCGACCACGACTTGCAGCGTATCGAGGCCACCTTGCGTGCCTTGCCCGAGCGCACCCGGCAGATCTTCCTGCTCAACCGCATTCACGGCTGCAAGTACAGCGAGATCGCCAAAGCCATGCAGCTGTCACAGAGCGCCGTGGAAAAGCATATGATGCGCGCCCTCGAAGCGTGCAAGGCGAGTGTTGCCGAGCCCGCGTCCACCCCACGCCGGCCAGGGAGCGCCCGTCGATGAGCCGTTTACCGCCGATCACCGAAGCGCAGTTTCAGGCTGCCCTGCAATGGTTCAACCGGATCAACGAGCAACCCGGGCAAGCCGAAGGGGCGGCATTCAAGCGCTGGTTGCTGGCCGACCCCGCACACCGCGCAGCCTACGAACAGGCCCAGGTGCTTTGGCAGAAAAGCGCCGCCCCGGCGGCGCGGCTGGCGGACGAAGAACAGGACGCACTGCAGCGCTACCTCGATGCCATGGCCAGACCGCCGGCGGGTGGCGGGTGGCGGCGGGTGGCAGGGCTGGCGTTGGCAGCCTGCCTGGTGCTGGCCGTGGGCGTCGCGGGTGGTTGGCACCCGGGGTACTGGTTGCAGGACCTGCAGGCGGACTACCGCAGTGCCGGGCAGATTCGCCAGGTGACCTTGGCCGACCAGTCACAGGTGACGCTTGATGCCGGTAGCGCCATTGCGGTCGATTTCGCCCAGGGTGAGCGCCGTGTGCGGTTGCTGCATGGCGCGGCGTTCTTCGAGGTTACCCATACCGGTGAGCCGTTCCTGGTGGAAGCTGCCGGCGGCGAAGTGCGGGTGCTCGGCACCCAGTTCGAGGTGCGTGAGCAAGGCGAGGGTGCCCAGGTGACGGTGCGCAGTGGGCGTGTGGGCGTCAGCCCCGCGCAGGGCACTGTGGCGCGAGAACTGACTGCCAACCAGCAGCTAACCTACCGCGCAGGCAGGGTAGGCGACACCCTGGCGGTGGACAGTGACAACCGCCTGGCCTGGCGCCAGGGGTGGCTGAACTATTACCAGGTGCCGCTGGCGCAGGTGATCGAAGACCTTGGGCGATATTACCCGGGGCGTATCCTGTTGCTCGATGGTGACCTGGGGCAGCGCAAGGTCAGCGGCAGCTTCCCGGTGGCCGAGCCGCTGCTGGCGCTGGATTCGCTGGGCAAGGTGATGGGTTTTTCACGGCAGACCGTGTTGGGGCGTTTGACCCTGATTCGGTAGTTGCCTGTGCCAGCCTCTTCACGGGTAACCCCCCCGTAGGAGCGGGTTTACCCGCGAAGAGGTCGCCACAACAAAAATATTTCCAGGCACAGGTGAGGTAACAGCACGTGGCATCCGTGTAATGAGTGAAAGTGCGATTGATTCGCAATAATCACCCCCTCACAGGTCAGCGTCCATGAAGTTCTCCCCGCGTTGCGTCCCTCTCTGGTTCGGCCTTGCTGCGCTCCCGGCCTTCGCTGTCGCCCCCCTGGCAACCGCGGCCGAGCAGCTGCAGGCCTATGCCTTCGCCCAGCCGGCCCAACCCTTGGCCCAGGCCCTGAACGCCTTCAGCCGCACCACTGGCCAGAGCGTGGTCTACACCCTCGAGCTGCCGGGCGTGCAAGCGCCAGCGCTGAAGGGTCGGTTCAGCGCCGAGCAGGCGCTGCAACAACTGCTGGGCAACGCTGGGCTGGCCTGGCGCCGCGTCGACGCACGTACCCTGACCCTCGAACCTGCAGACACCTCCGGTGCCCTCAACCTGCAGGCCACCACCGTGACCTCGCAACTGGACGACTACAGCTACCAGCCCCCGGCCAGCGCTTCGATCATGCGCGGGCAGGGCCCGAACCAAGACATCCCTCAGGCAATCAACGTGGTACCGGCCCAGGTTATCCGCGACCAGGCCCCGCGCAACCTCGATGACGCCCTGGCCAACGTCAGCGGCATTACCCAGGGCAACAACTTCGGCGGCACATCCGACACGGTGATGAAACGTGGCTTTGGCGACAACCGCGACGGCTCGATCATGCGCGATGGCATGCCCGTGGTGCAGGGTCGCAACCTCAACGCCAGCACCGAGCGGGTTGAAGTGCTCAAGGGGCCTGCCTCGCTGCTGTACGGTATCCAGGACCCGGGTGGGGTCATCAACGTGGTCAGCAAGCGTCCGCAGTTGCAGCAGTACAACGCCCTGACCGTGCGCGGCTCGACCTATGGCAGCGGCAAGAACGGCAGCGGTGGCGGGCTCGACAGCACGGGCGCACTGGGTGACAGCAACTTCGCCTACCGCCTGGTCGTCGACCACGAAGACGAGGACTACTGGCGCAACTACGGCGTGCACCGCGAATCGCTGGTGGCGCCGTCGCTGGCCTGGCTGGGCGAAGACACCCAGGTGGTGCTGGCCTACGAGCACCGTGAATTTCTCTATCCGTTCGACCGTGGCACCGCGTTCGGCAACAACGGCCACCCGCTGAACATCCCTGCCACGCGCCGCCTGGACGAGCCGTTCAACGACATGGAAGGGCGCTCCGACCTGTATCGCCTGGAAGTCGACCATCAGCTGGCCGATGACTGGAAGCTGCACTTCGGCTACAGCTTCAATCGTGAGACCTACGATGCCAGCCAGGTTCGTGTGACCGGCGTCAACGAAACCCAAGGCACGCTGACACGCAGCATCGACGGCACCCACAACGCCATGAGCCGTGACCAGTTCGTGACCCTGAGTCTCAATGGCAATGTCGAGCTGGCGGGGATGCAGCATGACCTGCTGTTCGGCATCGACCATGAAGACCGCAAGATCTTTCGCGGTGACCTGATTCGCCAGACGCCACAGTCCACGTTCAGTTATCTGGACCCGGTCTACGGACAGGAAGTGGAGGGCACCAACGTGCGAGCCAGCGACAGCGACCAGACCGACAAGTTGCGCACCGATGCGCTGTTCGTGCAGGACGCGCTGCACCTCGATGAGCACTGGATCCTTGTAGCAGGTGCGCGTTTCCAGCAGTACGACCAGTACGCTGGCCGCGGTCGCCCGTTCAAGGCCAATACCGACATCAGTGGCCAGGCTTGGGTGCCCCACGCCGGTATCGTTTACAAAGTCGACGACCAGCTCTCGTTCTATGGCAGCTACAGCGAGTCGTTCAAGCCCAACTCGACCATCGCGCCGCTGACCGGCAATGTCGTGCTCGATTCCTCGGTAGCACCTGAGGAGGGCAAGGCGTGGGAGCTGGGCGCCAAGCTCGACATGCCAGGCCGCATCACGGGCACCCTGGCGTTGTTCGATATCACCAAGCGCAATGTACTGGTCTCGAACTTTGACGCCGTCACAAGCGAGACGGTCTACAGCAATGCGGGTGAGGTCAGTTCACGCGGTGTAGAACTCGACGTGACCGGCCAGCTCAGCGAGCGCTGGAGCCTGATCGGCAGCTATGCACTGACCGATGCCAAGGTCACCAAGGACCCTGATCTTGAGGGCAACCGCCTGCAGAACGTGGCCCGCCACAGCGGCTCGCTGTCGGCGGTGTATGACTTTGGCAGCCTGTTCGGGGGTGACCGGCTGCGCTTCGGTGCCGGCGCCCGTTATGTGGGCGAGCGTTCGGGTAACGCGACCAATACCTTCGACCTGCCGAGCTATACCGTTGCCGATGCGTTTGCCACTTATGAAACCAAACTCGACGAACACAACGTGCGCCTGCAACTGAACGTGAAGAACCTGTTCGACAAGGTGTATTACAGCTCGGCGGTGAACCAGTACTTTGTGGCGATTGGCGATGCGCGGCAGGTCAGTTTGTCGAGCACCTTCGAGTTCTAGGCAAATGGGGCCGCAGAGCGGCCCGGTTTCAGATGAAAAAGGCCTTGCGGTATTCGCCAGGTGTGGCCCCCAGGGCTTGGCGAAACCGGTTGCTGAAATGGCTGGCACTGGCAAACCCGCACAACAAGGCAATCTCCCCCAGCGGCATTACACCCAGCCGCAACAACTGGCACGCCCGGTGCAGCCGCCGGGCCAGCAGATATTGGTGCGGCGGGAGCCCGAAACTGGCGCGGAACATGCGCGCAAAGTGGTATGCGGACAGATTGCAGCGCAGCGCCAGCTCTTCCAGGGTGATGGGCTGATCCAGGTGTGCCTCGAGGTAGTCGACCAGCTGTCGGCGCAGGTTTGGCGCCAGCCCGCCTTTCAGGCGCAGGCCTTGGCGCAACCCGACCTGGCTGAGCAGCGCATGGTCAACGATCTCGTGCGCCAGGCTGCTGGCCAGCAGGCGCTCGCCGGGCTCGTCCCAGTCCAGCTGGATCAATTGACGGAAGCGGGCAGCCTGCTGCGGGTCGTCCAGAAAGGTCGCTTCCTGCAGTTGCAGCTCGCGCGGTTCCCGGTCGAGCAGGCGTACACAGCCCAGGGCGAACTGCGCCTCGCTGATATACAGGTGTGCCAGGCGGATCGCGCCATTGACGACCCAGTTCGATTCCTGCCCGGCCGGCATCACGCACAGCTTGTCGGGCGCACCTTTGTCGGCCGGGCGCTGGCGGCGGAAGGTGCCGGTGCCGTCGGCGATGTAGCACGACAGGGTGTGATGGCTAGGCGCCTGGTAGTCGCGCGCATCGTCACGGTTGCTCCACAACGCTGCCGCCAGTCCGTCGCCCAGGTGCGCGCTCAGCTCCAGCCTGGCGTTGGGCGAGGCATGCATGGCGTTGAACACTTGCAACTGGGTGAGTGGCGTCATTGGCGGTTCCTCTTGCCTGCCATCCTACTGCGCCCTGGATCGAGTGACAGCTACCGGCGCAAGAAAAGCGCAAGTTCGTGCAAGCAGACAGAGGCTGATCGAAAGAACACTGGTGATCCCTGTAGGAGCGGGTTTACCCGCGAAGCGCCGGGCACCGATTTCCAAAGGCCCAAGGAACCGCCACCATGAACCTGTCACTCTACCTGCTCACCGTCCTGATCTGGGGCACCACCTGGATCGCCCTGAAACTCCAGTTAGGCGTGGTCGCGATCCCGGTGTCGATCGTCTACCGCTTCGCCCTGGCCGGGCTGATCCTGTTTGCTTTCCTGTTGCTTACCCGCCGGCTGCAACCCATGAACCGCCGTGGCCACCAGATCTGCCTGGCCCAGGGCCTGTGCCTGTTCTGCGTCAACTTCATCTGCTTCCTCAGCGCCAGCCAGTGGATCGCCAGCGGCCTGATCGCGGTGGTGTTCTCCACCGCGACACTGTGGAACGCGCTTAACGCTCGTATTTTCTTCGGCCAGAAAATCGCCAGCAATGTGCTTGGCGGTGGTGCCTTGGGCTTGCTTGGCCTGGGCCTGCTGTTCTGGCCGGAGCTGTCGCATCACGCAGCCAGCCGCGAAACCCTGTACGGCCTTGGTTTAGCCCTGTTCGGCACGCTGTGCTTCTCGGCCGGCAACCTGCTGTCGAGCATGCAGCAGAAGGCCGGCCTCAAGCCGATGACCACCAATGCCTGGGGCATGGTCTATGGGGCGGTGATGCTGGCGGTGTTCTGTGTGGTCAGCGGCGTGCCGTTCAGCATGGAGTGGAATGCGCGCTATATCGGTTCGCTGCTGTACCTGGTGGTGCCGGGGTCGGTGATTGCCTTCACTGCCTACCTGACGTTGGTCGGGCGCCTGGGCCCGGAGCGGGCTGCTTACTGCACGGTGCTGTTCCCGTTGGTGGCGTTGAATGTGTCGGCGGTGGCTGAGGGTTACCAATGGACGGCGCCGGCCTTGCTCGGCTTGGTGGCGGTGATGGCGGGGAATGTGCTGGTGTTTCGCAAGCCCCGGCCCAGGGTGGCTGGGGGTGTTGTGGTAGCCAAATAGGTGATGGGTTGCCTGGGCCGGCCCTTTCGCGGGTAAACCCGCTCCTACAGGGCAGTGCACACCCTTTGTAGGCACGGGTTTACCCGCGAAGAGGCCAGCACAGGCATTCCAAATTGTAGGCGCGGGTTTACCCACGAAGGGGCCAGCACAGGCATTCCAAATTGTAGGAGCGGGTTTACCCGCGAAGAGGCCGGCCCAGGCACTCCAAAACGGTCAACCCTTCCACACCTGCGGGTTCACCAGGTCCCGCGGCCGCTCGCCCAGCAGCGCCGCACGCAGGTTGTCGATCGCCCGGTTGGCCATGGCCTCACGGGTTTCGGCAGTGGCCGAGCCAATGTGCGGCAAGGTCAGCGCATTGGGCAGCTTGAACAGCGGCGAGTCGCTCAGCGGTTCTTTCTCGTACACATCCAGGCCTGCGCCGCGAATGGTGCCCGCCTGCAGCGCCTCGATCAGCGCCGCCTCATCCACCACCGGCCCACGGGCAATGTTGATCAGGAACGCACTCGGCTTCATCAGCTTCAGCTCGCGGCTGCTGATCAGTTTGCGGGTGGCATCGGACAACGGCACCACGATGACCACGAAGTCGGCTTCGGCCAGCAACTGATCCAGGCTGCGGAACTGTGCGCCCAGCTCCTGCTCCAGCGCAGTCTTGCGGCTGTTGCCGCTGTACAGGATCGGCATGTTGAAGCCGAAGCGGCCGCGGCGTGCCACTGCTGCACCAATGTTGCCCATGCCGACGATACCCAGGGTCTTGCCATGCACATCGCTGCCGAAGTGGGCCGGGCCCACGGTGGCCTGCCAGTTGCCGGCCTTGGTCCAGGCATCCAGCTCGGCGGTGCGGCGGGCGCAGCCCATGATCAGCGAGAAGCCCAGGTCGGCGGTGCTTTCGGTCAGCACGTCGGGGGTGTTGGTCAGGGCGATGCCGCGCTCGTTGAAGTAGTCGAGGTCGTAGTTGTCATAGCCGACCGACACGCTGGACACCACCTCCAGCCTGGCCGCGCCTTCAAGCTGCGCCCGGCCGAGCTTGCGGCCAACGCCGATCAGACCATGGGCTTCAGGCAGGGCTTCGTTGAACTGGGCGTTGATGTCGCCGAGCTTGGGGTTGGGCAGAATCACGTTGAAGTCTTGCTGCAGGCGCTCGGCCATGGCCGGGGTGATACGGCTGAAGGCCAGGACGGTCTTTTTCATCGGGCAACTTCTCTGCTAGGCGGGGTGGGGGCTGTGCTGGCTTTTTCGCGGGCAAGCCCGCTTCTACGGGGGGCGCGGTGCCTTGCAGGAGCGGGCTTGCCCGCGAAGGGGCCGGAACAGGCGAAATCAATGGTTAGCAACCTACCATTGTCCGCCCCCGCAATGCAGCAGCTTTTTAGTTGGCGATCAGCACCTGATGGGTTTTCAGGTCTGCCTCATGCGCGGCAAGAATCTCTGGCAGCGAGTTGCGCAGGTACTCGACCCAGGTCTTGATCTTGGCATCCAGATACTGCCGCGATGGATAGATGGCATACAGGTTCAGCTCCTGCAGGCGATACTCGGGCAGCACGCGAACCAGGCTACCGTCCCGCAGGCCCTCGATAGCCGAATAGATCGGCAGCACGCCTACGCCCATGCCACTGCGGATCGCAGTCTTCATGGCATCGGCGGTGTTCACCATGAACGGCGAACTGGTGATGTTGACCATCTCTTGGCCTTCCGGGCCATCGAACAGCCATTTCTCCAGCGGTATGACCGGGCTGACCATGCGCAGGCAGGCGTGCTTGAGCAGGTCGGCAGGCTTGTGCGCCACGCCATGCTGGGCGATGTAAGCGGGCGAGGCACAGACAATGCTGTAGGTGATGCCCAGGCGCTGCGAAACGAACCCCGAGTCGGGCAGTTCGGTGGCCAGCACGATGGAGACGTCATAACCCTCGTCGAGCAGGTCGGGCACGCGGTTGGCCATGGTCAAATCGAAGGTCACGTCCGGGTGCGTTTCGCGGTAGCGGGCGATGGCATCGACCACGAAGTGCTGGCCGACCCCAGTCATCGAATGCACCTTCAACTGCCCGGCCGGGCGCGCATGGGCGTCGCTGGCTTCGGCCTCGGCTTCTTCGACGTAGGTAAGAATCTGTTCGCAACGCATCAGGTAGCGCTTGCCGGCTTCGGTCAGCGCAATGCGGCGGGTGGTACGGTTGAGCAGCCTTGTTTGCAGATGGGCTTCCAGATTGGAGACCGCCCGCGACACGTTCGCGGTGGTCGTATCCAGTTGCGCCGCAGCGGCAGTGAAGCTGCCGAGTTGGGCTACGCAACTGAAAGCACGCATGTTTTGCAGGGTGTCCATGGGTCACTCTCGAGGTAGAGGACAAAATTGTGTCACGAAGTAACTTAGAAAAGAGAAAAAGTTGCCTTCGACCAAAGGCGGATTATCGCTGTTTTGGTAACAAAGATTCGCAGGAATCTGTGCTTATCGCCAGTGCTGCTGCCCCCTAGAATTGCCCGGCCCCTTCACCTCTTCCTCGGGAAATCGCAGCTGTGCCGCGTCGCATCATCAGAACGCTCAAGGCGTTCAGTGCCTGTGCCCTTGCCCTCACCTTGAGCGGCTGTATCGGAACCTGGGGCATTGCCCCGCAAAGCAAGACGCTGCAAGCCAATACCTTGACCACCGATGCGGCCATTCGCGAAGCCGCGACCGACGCTCACTGGCCCGACCAGCAGTGGTGGCACGCCTATGGCGACCCGCAGCTGGACCGCTGGATTGCCCTGGCCGTGGCCGGTAGCCCGAGCCTGGCCATGGCTGCGGCGCGGGTTCGCGAAGCCAAGGCCATGGCCGGTGTGGTCGAGTCGGCGGAAAAGCTCCAGGCCAACGGCCAGGCAACGCTCAAGCGCCACAACTGGCCTGAAGACCAGTTTTATGGCCCCGGCGCGTTGTCGGGTGCCAACACCTGGGACAACAACGCCGCCATCGGTTTCAGCTACGCCCTTGACCTCTGGGGGCGCGAGCGCAATGCCAGCGAGCAGGCCGTGGACCAGGCGCACATGAGCGTGGCCGAAGCCCGTCAGGCGCAGCTGGAACTGCAGAACAATGTGGTGCGTGCCTACATCCAGCTGAGCCTGCATTTTGCCCAGCGCGATATCGTCAAGGCCGAACTGGAACAGCAGGAGCAGATCCTGGCCCTGGCCAAGCGTCGCCTGGATGCCGGTATCGGCACCCATTTCGAAGTCAGCCAGGCCGAAGCGCCGCTGCCGGAAACCCACCGTCAGCTCGACAGCCTCGACGAAGAAATTGCCCTGACCCGCAACCAGCTGGCCGCACTGGCCGGCAAGAGCCCGGGGGAAGGCGCGCAGTTGCAGCGCCCGGCCCTGGCCTTGGCCGCGCCGCTGAAACTGCCTTCGAACCTGCCCGCCGAACTGGTTGGCCAGCGGCCTGATGTGGTTGCCAGCCGCTGGCAGGTGGCTGCCCAGGCGCGTGGCATCGACGTCGCTCACGCCGGCTTCTTCCCCAACGTCGACCTGGTCGGCAGCCTGGGCTTCATGGCCACCGGCGGTGGCCCGCTGGAATTCCTGACCGGGCGCAAGTTCAACTACAACGTCGGCCCGGCCATCAGCTTGCCGATCTTTGACGGTGGCCGTTTGCGCTCGCAGTTGGGCGTGGCTTCCGCCGGCTATGACGTGGCCGTGGCGCGCTACAACCAGACTGTGGTCGGTGCGCTGAAAAACATCTCCGACCAGTTGATCCGCCGCGAGTCGATGAAAGAACAGTCGCACTTCGCCGCCGAATCGGTTGCTGCCGCGCAGAAAACCTACGACATCGCCATGGTCGCGTTCCAGCGCGGCCTTACCGACTACCTGAACGTACTCAACGCGCAGACCTTGCTGTTCCGCCAGCAGCAGGTGCAGCAGCAGGTGCAGGCCGCCCGCCTGATTGCCCATGCCGAGCTGGTCACCGCCCTGGGTGGTGGCCTGCAGGCCGGTCAGGATGCGCCGAAAGAGGAACGCCAGGCAGCGCCGAAGACCCCGGCCACCCTGGCCATTTTCGACGAGAAGCCGGATAACGCCGAATGAGCACTTCCAGTTTGCCCGTGCGCTGGCTGCAAAGCCTGGAATGGCGCCGGGGCTTCTTTGCCTGGGCGCGCACCGACGGCGTGACCTGGGTGTACATCTTCAAGGTGCTGGCCGCCGCGTTCATTACCTTGTGGTTGGCCATGCGCCTGGAGCTGCCGCAACCGCGCACGGCCATGATCACCGTGTTCATCGTCATGCAGCCGCAAAGCGGGCATGTGTTCGCCAAGAGCTTCTACCGGGTGCTGGGCACCCTGGCCGGCTCGGCGATGATGGTGGCGCTGATCGCCATCTTCCCGCAGAACACCGAGCTGTTTCTGCCCAGCCTGGCCCTGTGGGTGGGCCTGTGCTCAGCCGGTGCCATGCGCTACCGCACCTTCCGCGCCTATGGTTTCGTGCTGGCCGGCTACACCGCAGCGATGATCGGCCTGCCGGTGCTGCAACACCCCGACCAGGCGTTCATGGCAGCGGTATGGCGGGCGCTGGAAATCGCCCTGGGTATTCTGGTGTCGACCTTCGTCAGTGCCGCGATCCTGCCGCAGTCGGCCAGTGCCGCAATGCGCAACGCCCTGTACCAGCGCTTTGGCGTGTTTGCCGGGGTGGTGGTCGAGGCCCTGCGTGGCGACAGTCAAAAGGACCGCTTCGAGAGCAGCAACGTGCGCTTCGTGGCAGAGGCCGTGGGCCTTGAGAGTCTGCGCAACGTCACCGCTTTCGAAGACCCGCACATGCGCCGTCGCAGTGGCCGGCTGGTGCGCATGAACAGCGAGTTCATGGCCATCACCACCCGCTTCAATGCCTTGCACCGCTTGCTGGAGCGCCTGCGTGCCCGTGGCCCGCTGCAGATCGTCAGTGCCATCGAACCGGGCCTGAACACCTTGGTGGAGTTGCTGCAGCCCTATGTGGGCCGGGCGTTGACTGACGCCGATGCGCTGCGCCTGACCCTGGAGCTGGCCGCCTACAAGGAAGGCCTGCAGGCCCAGGTGCGGGGGCTGCGGGCTGAGTACCTGGCAACGGACCCCAGCGAATCCGACCTGCTCGATTTCCACACCGCGTTCGAGCTGCTGTACCGCTTCGTCGACGAGATGTTGAGCTACGCCGAAACCCATGCCTCGCTGGCCGCGCACAAGCACGAGCGCGAGCAGTGGGACGAGCCCTACGTGGCGCAGACCAGCTGGTTGGTATCGCTGGCGGCCGGTGTGCGCGCCTCGGCAGTGCTGTTGCTGCTGGGCAGTTACTGGCTGCTCAGCGATTGGCCCAGTGGCGCCATGATGACCCTGATCGCCACGGTCACCGTATGCCTTTCGGCGGCGTCACCCAACCCCAAGCGCATGTCGTTCCAGATGGCTTGCGGCACGGCCATCGGCGCTTTTGTCGGCTTCTTCGAAACCTTCTTCGTGTTCCCCTGGATCGACGGTTTCCCGCTGCTGTGCATGGTGCTGGCGCCTGTGTTCGTGCTGGGCGCGTTTCTTTCGTCGCGCCCTGCCTACGCCGGTTATGGCATCGGCCTGCTGGTGTTCTTCGCGATTGGTTCGGTGCCGAACAACCTCACCGTTTATGACCCGTACACCTTCATCAACGACTACATCGGCATGGTGATCGGCATGTTCGTCTGTGCCGCCGCCGGGGCGATCATCCTGCCGCCCAACAGCCGCTGGTTGTGGAGCCGCCTGGAGCAGGCATTGCGCGAGCAGGTGCTGTTCGCCATCAGCGGCCGCCTGCGCGGCCTGGGCTCGGCCTTCGAAAGCCGCACCCGCGACCTGCTGCACCAGGCCTATGGCCTGGCGGCCGGCAAGCCGCAGGTGCAAAGCCAGCTGATGGGCTGGATGTTCACCGTGCTGGAGATCGGCCACGCCGTCATCGAGCTGCGCAAGGAGCAAGCCCGCGCCCCGGTGCACCCGGCCTATGCCGAGTCGCAGCCCTGGCGCCAGGCAATCCGTGTCATGGGCCGTGCGCTGACCCGGCTGTTCCTGCAGCCCAGCGCCAGCAACCACGAGCGCGCACTGGTGGCAGTGGACCACGCCATCGCCCGCGTGCAGGCCACCGACGAGCCATTCGCCCGGCACTTCGACACCTCGGTGCTGCGCCGCGTGCAAAGCTACCTGCACTTCATCCGTACTTCCCTGCTGGACCCACAGTCGCCACTGGCACCGGCGAAAGGACTGCACCATGCCCCGTGAGATCGCCTTCCATGGCGTGTACATGCCCACCATGACTTTGATGTTCCTGTTTGCCCTGGGCCTGGCCTGGGGCCTGGACCGGTTCATTGCCAGCCATGATGGCTACCGCTTCTTCTGGCACCCGGCGCTGCTGCGCCTGAGCCTGTTCGTCTGCTTGTTCGGCGCCATGGCGCTGTCTGTCTACTGGTGAGAATCCTTCGATGAAAAAGTTCTTCAGCCTGATCGCCACCCTGCTGGTGCTGGTCGCTGCCGTGGCCATCGGTCGCCAGTTGTGGCTGCACTACATGACCACGCCATGGACCCGTGATGGCCGTGTGCGTGCCGACATCATCAACGTCGCTGCCGACGTGCCCGGCTACGTGGTGGATGTACCGGTCAAGGACAACCAGCGGGTGAAGAAGGGCGACCTGCTGATCCAGATCGACCCTGAGCACTACCAGTTGGCCGTCGACCAGGCCAAGGCACTGGTCGCCTCGCGCAAGGCCACCTGGGAAATGCGCAAGGTCAATGCCAAGCGCCGTGCCGACATGGACAACCTGGTGATCTCCAAGGAAAACCGCGACGACGCCAGCAACATCGCCAATTCCGCCCAGGCTGACTACCAGCAGGCCCTGGCCGAACTGGCTGCTGCCGAACTGAACCTCAAGCGCACCCACATCGTGGCCACGGTGGACGGCTACGTGACCAACCTGAATATCCACAAGGGCGATTATGCGCGTACCGGTGAAGCGGTGATGGCGGTGGTCGACGAGCACTCGTTCTGGGTTTACGGCTTCTTCGAGGAGACCAAGCTGCCGCATGTGAAGGTGGGTGACCAGGCCGAACTGCAGATGATGAGCGGCGAGCGGCTCAAGGGGCATGTGGAGAGCATCGCCCGCGGCATCTACGACCGTGACAACCCACAGAGCCGCGAGCTGATCGCCGACGTGAATCCGACCTTCAACTGGGTGCGGCTGGCGCAGCGGGTGCCGGTGCGCATTCACATCGATGAAGTGCCGGAAGGGTTTTTGCTGGCGGCGGGGACGACCTGTACGGTGGTGGTGAAGCCGAGTTCGCCTTGAGGTATACGTCGCCAGGCCGATCGAGCGCACCCCGCGCGCTGCCCGATCCGCTTGGCGACACCTCGCGCAACTCAGGCACTCGCTGCCCCCACCAACACCGGCACTTCGACCCGATCAATCACCTTCGCGCTGATCGACGGGTCGAGCAACCGCCCCAGCCGCGACAGGTGACGGTGGCCCATGATGATCAGCTCGCAACGCAGCGCCTGCGCCTTGGCGACAATCGCTTCAACTGGCAGCCCGGCCACCATGCAGCCCCGGCTGGCGAAGCCGGCTTGCTGCAGTTCGCGCACGGCCTCGGCTACGGCGTGGTCGGCATGCTGCTGTTCCTCGCAGGCGGCGGGGTATTCTTCCCGTTCCTCGGCGGTGTAGGGCGCGGGTTGCGCGTGCACCGCGAAGGTCGAATCGATGGCCAGCAGCACGTGCAGTTCGTGCTCGCCCGGGCGGCAGTAGCGGCGGGCGAGGGCAAGCAGGGCGGCAGATGCGGGGGAGGCGTCGATGGCGATCAGGACGGGGCTGGGCATGCGGGATCCTTGATGTATTTGGGGGGGCTGGGGCGGCCTCTTCGCGTAGACCAACGCAGGCGCGGGTTTACCCGCGAAAGGGCCGAACCTGCCATGCATCATTCTTGACCCAATCCTTTCCCTGAATAAATGGCCCACCACGCACAAGCGCATTGCGTCCGGTGCAATCCATCAACCTGATACCATCACATTTCCCACAGCTGTAACGGAAAACGGCAATGCAACTTCCGGACATGAACCTGCTTGTCGCCCTCGATGCCTTGCTCGACGAGGGCAGCGTGGTTGGCGCGGCGCAACGCATGAACCTGAGCCCGGCCGCCATGAGCCGGACCCTGGGGCGTATCCGCGAAGCGCTGGGTGACCCGATCCTGGTGCGGGCCGGCCGTGGCCTGGTGCCGACGCCGCGTGCGCTGGCCTTGCGCGAGCAGGTGCATGGCCTGGTGGAGCAGGCCGGGCAGGTATTTCGCAGTCGCGACGATGTCGACCTGGTGAACCTGGACCGTGCCTTCAACATCCGCACCAATGACCTGTTCATCGCCCTGTATGGCGCTCAGTTGTTGCGCATGATGCTGGCCCAGGCACCGCATACGGTGCTGCGTTTTGTGCCGGAGGGCAGCGGCGACGATGATGCGGTGCTGCGCAATGGGCAAATCGACCTGATCATCAGTTCAGCCATTGAACTGGGCCCCGAAATCAAGGTTCAGAGCCTGTTCAACACCTACTTCGTGGGCTTGGCGCGTGAAGGGCACCCGGTTTTCGATGACGAGATCACCCCTGAGCGCTTCGCCGCCTACCCGCACATCAGCGTGTCACGCCGTGGCCGTGCCAATGGGCCTATCGACGTGGCACTGGCCAATTACAAGGTGGAGCGCCGGGTAGCGCTGATCACGACGAGTTTTCACTCCGCGATGTTTTCGCTGCCGGACTCGGACCTGATCTTGCCGATACCCGCCAATATCCTGAACAGTGTGAACAGGCTGAAACTGCCATTGAGGTCCTTCGAGATCCCCGTGCCACTGGAAAAGGTCAATGTCATGCAGGCATGGCACCCGCGGTTCGATAACGACCCGGCCCATCGCTGGCTGCGGCAGACGTTGAAGGCGTGCGGCAGGATGGACCCTTGAGGCGTATGGCACGTGCGCATCCGTTGCCCGATTGCGTTTGACGCAATATAAAACTGCCAACAAGTCAGTTTTCGTAAGCATTCGACCTTTTTAGACTTGCTCCAGTCGCAAATTTGTTGCCGGAGATGTCTGCCCATGAGTTCCCTGTCCGCCCCGTCTGCCGCCATTGCCGCCGCCCCCGCGCCGGCTGCGCCCGTGCAGGCGGCGTTCGGCCTGCAGGTAGTGGTCGGGTTGTTCGGTGTATTGCTGGCTGTGCTGTGCGCCGGCCTCAACGAGTCGGTAACCAAGATTTCCCTGGCCGATATCCGCGGCGCCCTGGGCATCGGTGCCGACGAAGGTGCCTGGTTGCTGGCGGTGTACAGCGCCGCTTCGGTCTCGGCCATGGCCTTTGCGCCGTGGCTGGCGACGACCTTCTCGCTGCGCCGCTTCACCATGAGCGCTATTGGTCTGTTCGCCGTGCTTGGCCTGCTGCAACCGTTCGCCCCCAACCTGCACAGCCTGATGTTGCTGCGTGTACTGCAGGGCTTTGCCGCTGGCGCGTTGCCGCCGATGTTGATGAGCGTGGCCCTGCGCTTTTTGCCGCCAGGTATCAAGGTCTATGGCTTGGCCTGCTACGCCCTGACCGCCACCTTCGGCCCCAACCTCGGCACGCCACTGGCGGGGCTGTGGACCGAATACGTCGGTTGGCAATGGGCATTCTGGCAGATCATCCTGCCCTCGCTGCTGGCCATGGTCTGCGTAGGCTGGGGGCTGCCGCAGGACCCGCTGCGCCTGGAGCGTTTCAAACAGTTCGACTGGCGGGGCGTACTGCTGGGCCTGCCCGCCATCAGTTGCACTGTGCTGGGCCTGTCGCTGGGCGACCGCTGGGGTTGGTTCGACTCGCCGCTGATCTGCTGGCTGCTGGGCGGTGGCCTGCTGTTGCTGGTGTTGTTCATGTACAACGAGTGGTCCGAGCCGTTGCCGTTTTTCCAGTTGCGCTTGTTGCAGCGGCGCAACTTGAGTTTCGCCTTGGTGACCCTGGCCGGTGTGCTGATCGTGCTCTCGGGTGTGGGCAGCATCCCGTCGGCCTACCTTGCGCAGATCCAGGGCTACCGCCCAGCGCAGACCAGCCCGTTGATGATGCTGGTGGCCATGCCGCAACTGATCGCCCTGCCGCTGACGGCGGCACTGTGCAACATCCGCGCAGTGGACTGCCGCTGGGTGCTGGGCATTGGCCTGGCGATGCTGGCGGTGTCCTGTGTTGGCAGCAGCCTGCTGACCAGCGAGTGGATCCGAGGCGACTTCTACCCGTTCTACCTGCTGCAGGTGTTCGGCCAGCCGATGGCAGTGCTGCCATTGCTGATGCTGTCCACCAATGGCATGACCCCGCAGGAGGGCCCGTTCGCCTCCAGCTGGTTCAACACCGTCAAGGGCCTGGCCGCCGTCATCGCCGGTGGCCTGCTGGATGTTCTTGGCACCCTGCGCCGGCATTTCCATTCCAATCACCTGGTGGACAGCCTGGGCAACGCCCCGCTGGTCGACGGCAACGCCGCTGGCCTGGCCAAGCGCATTCACGACCAGGCGCAGGTATTGACCTCGGCTGACCTCTATCTGGTGCTGGCCTGTATCGCCGTGGCCCTGATCTGCCTGATTCCTTTCGTGCCTACCCGGGTCTATCCACCGCGTGCGGTGGCTTGAGCCCTGGATGATTTCGAGAACCATTGAAATGACCAACAACCGCAAAACCCTTTTCATCGGCTCGGTGCTGGCCGTGGCCGTCCTGGCCGGCATCGTCGGCCCCTGGATGTTTGGCAGCGATCACCGCCAGAGCACCAATGACGCCTATGTGACCGCCGACTACACCGTGGTCGCGCCCAAAGTCGCCGGTTTCATCAAGCAAGTGCTGGTGGAAGACAATCAGCAGGTCACGGCTGGCCAGTTGCTGGCGACCATCGACGCGCGTGACTACCAGGCCGCGCTGGATGCTGCGCAGGCGCAGTTGCTGGTAGCCCAGGCACAAAGCGCCGATGCCCGCGCCACGCTTGAACGCCAGGACGCGCTGATTGCCCAGGCCGAAGCGGCAGTGAAGGCGGCCCAGGCTGAAGCGGCGTTCGCCGACCATGAAGTCAACCGCTACAGCCGCCTTGCCGAGCAGGGCGCGGGCACCGTGCAGAACGCCCAGCAGGCGCGCAGCGCGGTCGATCAAGCCCGTGCTCGCCTGGCCAACGCTCAAGCTGCGCGGGTGGCGGCGCGCAAGCAGGTAGACATCCTCACGGCTCAAGTGGCCAGCGCCGATGGCCAGCTCAAGCGTGCCGAAGCAGGCCTGGAAAAGGCCCAGCTCGATCTGTCCTACACCCGCATCACAGCGCCGGTGGACGGTATGGTCGGCGAACGCGCCCTGCGCGTGGGGGCCTACGTCAACCCGGGCGCTCGCCTGCTGTCGGTGGTGCCGTTGCAGCAGGCCTATGTGGTCGGCAACTTCCAGGAAACCCAGCTGACCCACGTACAGCCGGGCCAGCCGGTGCGCATCAGCGTCGACACCTTCTCCGGCGAAACCCTGCAAGGCCATGTGCAAAGCATTGCCCCGGCTACCGGCGTAACCTTCGCCGCAGTCAAGCCAGACAACGCCACCGGCAACTTCACCAAGGTGGTGCAGCGCATTCCGGTCAAGATCGTTCTCGATGATGGCCAGCCACTGCTCACCCGCCTGCGTGTGGGCATGTCGGTCGAAGCCACCATCGACACGCGTGGCGACAAGCTGGACGGCAAAGAGGTAAGCGCGCGATGAAACCGGGATTACGCTTGAGCCCTTTGCTGCTGGCTGTGCTGCTGACCGGTTGCACCCTGGGCCCGGATTTCCTGCGCCCAGATAGCCAGGCCCCGCAGCAGTGGGCGCCGCTGCAAGGCGAGGCGGCGGCCAGCCAGCCGCAGGCCGAACCGCTTGAACTGCGCTGGTGGGAAACGTTCCACGATGCCCGCCTGAGCGCTTTGATCCAGCGCGTTGCCGAACGCAACCTCGACCTGCAGATGGCCAGCGCGCGGCTGCTGCAAAGCCGTGCCCTGCGCAGTACCTTGGCTGCCGACGAAGTACCGTCGGTGGACGTGAACGCCGGTTACAGCCGCGCTCGTAACAGCGCCGATGGCTTGAGCGATCCGTCCGGCAAAGCCGGGAAAGAAGCCTTCAACCTCTGGCAGGGCGACCTGGTGGCCGGTTGGGAACTGGACCTGTGGGGCCGTGTGCGGCGTCAGGTCGAGGCTGCCGATGCCACGGTCGAAGTGGCCGAGAATGACCGCCGCGGTGTGCTGTTGGCACTGCTTTCGGAAACCGCCGGCAATTACATCCAGCTGCGTGCCGTGCAGCACACCCTCGATGTGACGCAGGATAACCTCAGGGTCGCCCGGCACAGCCTGAAGCTGTCCCAGGACCGCCAGGCCGAAGGCGTTGCCACACGCCTGGATGTGGCCCAGGCCAGCGCCCAGGTCGCTTCTATCGAAGCGCGCCTGCCAAGCCTGGAAGCGCGGCGTGATGACCTGATCAATGCCCTCAGCCTGCTCGCTGCCGAGCCGCCGCGCAGCCTCCAGGCCGAATTGCTGCCAGGCGGCGAGCTGCCTGCGCCGCAGCAGAAGTTTGCCATCGGCTTGCCGTCCGAACTGGCCGAGCGCCGCCCGGACATCCGCCAGGCCGAGGCCCGCCTGCATGCCGCTACTGCCAGCATTGGCGTGGCCAAGGCGGATTTCTACCCGAGTATCCGCCTGTCGGGCAGTGTCGGCTTCCAGGCGATGCAGCTGTCGGATTTTGGTGGCTGGGATTCGCGCCGGTTCGCCTTCGGTCCACAGATGTCGCTGCCAATTTTCGAGGGCGGCCGGCTCAAGGGCACCTTGGAACTGCGCGAGGCGCAACAGCAGGAAGCCGCGCTGAACTATCGCAAGGTGGTGCTGGGGGCCTGGCATGAAATCGACGATGTGCTACGCCTGTACAACGCCAGTCAGTTGCGCCGTGATCACCTTGCCGAGGCCGTGCGGCAAAACCGTATCGCCCTGGAAACCGCCCAGCGCCAGTATGTGGAAGGGGCGGTGGACTTTCTCAATGTGCTGACGGTGCAAGGCGCGCTGCTGGCCAGCGAGGAGCAATGGATCGACAGCTCGGCGGCGGTGTCGCAGGCGCTGGTGGGGCTTTACAAGGCACTGGGCGGTGGCTGGCAGGCGTTTGACGAGCAGCTGCCGAATGCTCACAGCTAGGGAGGAAGCACAGAGTTTGAAGGGGTGGATTGCGGTCCATGGCTTTATTCTTTGCAGGCTGCACCGGCCTCTTCGCGGGTGAACCCGCTCCTACACGGCGGTCTGTGTCCAACCACCGATGTGTGTCCACCACCGATCTGTGTAGGAGCGGGTTTACCCGCGAATACGGTAGCAGCGTCAACGGTGAACGGCGGGTGGAGATTGGCCAGCAGGGCCGGCCTCTTCGCGGGTGAACCCGCTCCTACACGGCGGCCTGTGTCCAACCACCGATGTGTGTCCACCACCAATCTGTGTAGGAGCGGGTTTACCCGCGAATACGGTAGCAGCGTCAACGGTGAACGGCGGGTGAAAATTGGCCTGCAGGCCCGGCCCTTTCGCGGGTACAGGCAGGCGATCACTCAGAGCGGGCGCAGCAGGCCAAAGCGCTTGCGCAGCGCCCAGTCCAGCAACCGCCGCGGCAGCAACCGTGCCATCAGCGGCAAGGCTGTACTGCCATTCCCCAAACGTACCACTGCGGGCGCCGGCGACTTGCCGACTGCTGCCAGCACGCCTTGGGCAAATACCGCCGCCGACGTTGGCTTGTCCTGCGATGCCCGCGCCCGCGCCTGCACATGCTCACGCAAAGGCCACCACGCCGAGTCGACCGCCAGCACCTGCTCAGCCTGGCGCTGGGCATTGCTGGCGAACTGCGAGGCAATTGCACCCGGCTGTACTTCCATCACCTGCACACCGAACGGCGCCAACTCCAGGCGCAAGGCATCGCTCAGGGCATGCACAGCCGCCTTCGAGGCGCAGTACGCGCCGGCGAATGGCGTGACCAGCACGCCCGATACACTGCCGATATTCACCACCAGACCGCGTGAGCGGCGTAGCAGCGGGAACAGCGCCCGGGTAACGCCGACCACGGCGAAGACGTTGGTTTCGAACTGCTGGCGCAGGGCGTCGACGCCACCATCGAGCAGTGGGCCCATGGCACCGTAACCCGCGTTGTTGATCAGGATATCGAGGGTTTGCAGTTCCTCTGCCAGGCGGGCCAGTGCCTCGCCGTCGTTTACATCCAGCTGCCGGGCCGTGTAGCCGGCGGCACTCAGTTGCTCGACATCCTCAGGCTTGCGGGCGGTGGCCCAGACATGGTGGCCCGCATCGCGGAAGGCGTCGGCCAGGGCGCGGCCGATGCCGCTGGAACAACCGGTGATCAGGACGGTGGGCATGGTAGGGGCCTGTTGTCATGGAGGATTGGTTGTTGCCTGTGCCGGCCTCTTTGCGGGTCAACCTGCCCCTACACCCTGCAGGAGCGGGTTGACCCGCAAAGAGGCCGGCATAGGCAACACATCAATTGGCAAATGTACCTTGCAGGTGCTCTACCCGGAATTCCAGGGTCTGCGGCCGATAGCCGGAACGCAGCGGCGGCAATGGCAGGCAGTCTTGCCACTCGGCCCCCGGCTGCAATTCACCTGGCCCTCGGTATCGCGGTGCATTGTAGGTGTTCTCGGCCAGGTTCACGGTATCGCCCGGTGCGTACGCCGCCACGCGCCAGCGCAGTTCGGTCAGCGGCACGTCGTTGCCGTTCTTCATGCGTACCTGCAGGGCACGGTCGGCGGGACAGTGTTCGGGGGCGTAGGTCAGGCGCAGGTCCAGGCGTGCCAGTCGACTGCTTTCGCGGCTGTCTTGCCAGACCACGAACAAGGCCACCAGGCCCAGGCCAAACACGGCCGCCAGGGAGATGGGAAGAGCCTTGGCTGGGTAACGCAACAACAACACCAGCCAGGTGAGGATCAGCAGGGCACCGATCAGCATCGCGTAATCGCCTCATTCGCGCGCAGGGATGGCTACAGCCTATCTAAAACCCAGCGGTCAGGTAACCGGTGAGCAACTATGCCAGAAGCCAGACCTGGCAATACTGCGAGTAGTGGAAAGGGTACATCCATTCTAGATTCCGCCATGCCTAATCAAAAGGAGCATGGCCATGAGTGACACATCGGTTGAGCAAAAACCTGTGCAAGAAATGAAAAAAGCGCCTGCCAAGGGCACTGTTACGGCTATCATCAGCCTTGCGGGTCAAAGAGAGGATTTCGTTTCGCAGGGCGTGGATTTCGGGACCACTGAACAAAACGCGTGGTTGTATGCGTACAAGGGGCAGGCCGATGATGCGGACGTCTACATTGACTTCGACCTGCAGTTACAGGCGGGCGTGCGGGATGTCGTTATCGGGGGGGAGGCGAACCGGGCGCTTGTTCACAAGCGCGGCACAACCTATGGCGGCTATGCGAAATCCGGACGTATCCGGAAACTCGAGATGACCGCCACAAGCATCAGGGCTGAATCCTTCGAATTTGAAGGGGAGGATGATTTGCAGCGACCTTTCAGGGTGGTGGGTGGCCCATTCGACATCTCCGTCATAGCCCCGACCCTTGAATGAGCAGCTCGCCCCTGGTCAGCCCAGGGACGAGCCAGCATTTACTGCGCGATGGTCTTCACCGAAACGCCGCGCTCGATGGGTGTGGACGTGCGCCCATACACATCCTCGAAGCGCTCGATGTCATCCTCGCCCAGGTAGCTGCCGGACTGCACTTCGATGATCTCCAGCGGGATCTTGCCCGGGTTGCGCAAACGGTGCACCGAAGCGATGGGGATATAGGTCGACTGGTTTTCGGTCAGCAAGAACACGTTCTCGTCGCAGGTCACCTCGGCGGTACCGGATACCACGATCCAGTGCTCGGCGCGGTGATGGTGCATCTGCAGCGAGAGGCTGGCGCCCGGCTTGACGGTGATGTGCTTGACCTGGAAGCGGCCGCCCATGTCCACCGAGTCGTACGAGCCCCACGGGCGATACACTTCCAGGTGGTTCTGGGTTTCCGTGCGGCCCTGTTCGTCGAGGGTCTTGACCATCTGCTTGACGCCCTGGACCTTGTCCTTGTGGGCAATCATCATGGCATCCTTGGTCTCGACCACCACGATGTTCTCCAGGCCGATCACCGACACCAGTTTGCCGTTGCCGTGGATCATGCAGTTGCGGCTGTCTTGAACCACCACGTCGCCCTTGGTGACGTTGCCGTTGTCGTCTTTCTCGTGCACTTCCCACAGCGACGACCAGCAGCCTACATCGCTCCAGCCGGCCGACATCGGCACCACGCAGGCACGCTGGGTTTTCTCCATCACCGCATAGTCAATGGAGTTGTCCGGGCAGCAGGCGAAGGTGGCTTCGTCGATGCTCAGCACATCGCCGTCTTCCTGGCTGCGCTCCAGCGCCAGTACGCAGGTATCGTAGATGTCGCCGTCGTGCTTTTTCAGCTCTTCGAGGAAGCGGCTGGCGCGGAACAGGAACATACCGCTGTTCCAGAAGTAACCACCGGCCTGGACGAACTCGGCCGCGCGTTTTTCGTCGGGCTTCTCGACGAACTGCGCAACCCGCGCCACGCCTTCGGGCAGCAGCGCATCCTGGCTGGAACGGATGTAGCCGTAGCCGGTTTCCGGCTTGGTCGCCGGCACGCCGAACAGCACCATCTCGCCACGCTCGGCGGCCACGGTGGCCAAGGCCAAGGCACGTTGCAGGGCTTTCTGGTCCTCGATCACATGATCGGCAGGCAGCACCAGCATCAGCTCGTCGCGGCCTTCGTTGACCAGCTTCATGGCAGCCATGGCCACGGCCGGCGCGGTGTTGCGGCCGAACGGTTCCATGAGGATGCCTTGGGTTTCCAGCTTCAGTGCGGCCAGTTGCTCCTGGACGATGAACTTGTGGTCCTTGTTACAGACCACGATCGGGGTGTCCATGCCCTCGAATACAAGGCGCTCGATGGTTTGCTGGAACAGCGTGTGCTCACCGGTCAGGGCCAGGAACTGTTTGGGGAACTGCTTGCGCGACAGAGGCCACAGACGGGAACCGCTACCACCAGAAAGAATTACCGGGATCATCATGTTTCTCCAATAGTCGTTGAGAGGCAGGGGAATCAGTTGCTAGCCACGGGGCGAGTTACCCACACCGGCGACAAGGCGTTGCCGGAACCCGTTACGTACAGCACTGCGGCTTCGCCGCGCTCCAGGGCGACGGGTTTCACGTCACCCACTTTCTTGTCTCCTTGGTACAGCGCCAGGTTGACCTTGACCGGGTTGATTTCGCGTTCGCCACGGCCGTTGGCGGCCACCGGCTTGACCACTTCGGTCTTGCCGTCGGCGGTTTTCAGGGTCAGTTGCTGGTCGCTCAGGTTCTGCACGCGCACCAGGGCTTTCTGCTTGTTCTTGAACGGTGGTTCTTCGATCAGCTTCGGGCTGCCGCTGTTGCTGTTGACCAGGGTGTAGTACTTGTCCGAGGCCAGCTTGACCGGCACGCTCTTGCCGCCGACCTGGGCGGTGTAGTCGCCGCCTGGCAGGAAGCTGAAATCGCTGCTGGCCTGTGCGCCAACCTGTTTGATCTGGGTGTTGCCGACCGACGCGGCGGCGGGTGCGCTGGTCGCGTTGTACAGGCGTACGAAGGTCGAGCCTTTCGGCGCACTTGGGCCATACAGTGCGGCGTCGGCACCGGCGAAGGCCTGCATCGAAGCAAGGGAAAGGCCGGCCGCGAGGGTGAGGGCTTTGGCAATGGAAGTCTTGGTAGTCATGTGCGTTTCCTCTCTATCAGTCAGTGGTCTGTCCGGGTGGACGACAAGGCCAGGTTTTCTTCGGATTTACGGGAGTTTTTCAGCTGCGCGATCCACTGCGGATCGAAGCTGCTGAGGTCGTTTTTCATTGGCAGATAACGTTCGGGGAATTCCCACACCACCACTTGTGGTGCGGCGTTTTTAAAGGCATCGCTTTGCAGGTACTTGAGCATCGGCAGCAGCGGGCCATGGCCGTCTTCGGCGTAGTTGGCGACGTCACTGCGCAGGGCCTGCTGCAGCGCGCCGAGGAAGTTCCAGTGCGGGTTGGCGCTGTAGCTGGTGCCTACCAGTGCAACCGGGATCTGCTTGTCGGCGAACAACGCGTCGCTGGCGTCACCCTCGGCATCGACCGGCCGGGTGGTGCGTTTCTGCAGGTTGTCCGGGGCCGGCAGCAGGTTGCTGAACAAGGGGTCCAGTGGCAGGAAGTTGGTCAGGTCGCCCTTGTAGGGGGCGGTGTTGCCGGCTTCGGTGATGAAGGCTTGTGGGTCGCCGTTGAGCAGGCTCTGGCGGCTGACCGCTTCGGCCAGCGCCTGCGCCGCCACTTCGGCACCCATAGGCGTCCAGTGGGTATCGGTACGCAGGAATACCTGGCCGCGGGCCTTGGCCTGCTCCATCGGTGCCATCAGGTCCGGTGCGAACACGTTGGCCTGGCGTGCCTGGGCATGGAACTGGTTGTACAGGTCGTCATGCAGGCTGGCAGGCCGCTCTTTGCCCAGGTACTCGGCGTAGACCCGTGCCTTGGCCGGCACGATCGCCAGCACCAGCTGGCTACCGTGTTGCTGCAGGGTGTCGCGTACGCCACGGATCAATGCCAGGTTTTCCTGCATCAATTGCTCGGCACCGGCGGTGGGCTTGAACTCCTCGTCGCTGAACAACCACTGGTCGCGGCCCAGTACCACACCTGGGCGGCCTTCGTTGAACAGTTTGAAGTCCATGGCCGCCCACAGGTTGGTGCCCAGGCGCTTGATCGGGAACTCGGCGTCGTAGTGGGTCTCGGCGGCCTTGGCCAGCTTGCCGTTGAGCAGGGTCATCTGCTCGGTGCGCTGGAAACTCTGCAGGCCACCGGTGGACCAGGCGCCCATGCCGACCAGCAGGCCGAGGAACGACAGGGAATAGGTGATGCGTAATGTCCGGGTCATGGTCATCAACCTCAGAACTGGAAGTAAAGGAACGGCGAGTAGCTTTGCGCCGAAAGCTTGAGGATCGAGGCGACGAACAGCAGCAGGATCAGTGCGCGGGTCATCACCCGGGTCCAGTCCAGGCCGATCGAGCCGTCAGCGTTGACCTGCACCGGGGTCGCCTTGGGCGTCGGCCTGGCATTGCGGTAGAAGTCGCGCAGGCCGAAGAACGCCAGGGTGAGGTAGGCGATGACCAGGGTGGCCACCTGCAGACCGGTGAGCTGGGCGCGGTTGAGCTCCGACAGCTGCCAGTCGCCGAAGCTGAACATGGCGCCGTAGATACGGGCGGCCACCTGCAGGTTTTCGGCGCGGAAGATCACCCAGCCGACTACCACCAGCAGGAAGGTGAAGGCCCACTTCACCGGGTTGAAGCGCTGCGGGTTGGTGTCGAGGCCCAGCGCGCGCTCGATGGCCAGCCACATGCCGTGCCAGGCGCCCCAGATGATGTAGGTGAAGTTTGCACCGTGCCACAGGCCGCCCAGCAGCATGGTCAGGAACAGGTTGCGGTAGGTATTGAAGGTGCCTTTGCGGTTACCGCCCAAGGTGATGTACAGGTAGTCGCGCAGCCAGGTCGACAGGCTGATATGCCAGCGCCGCCAGAACTCGGTGATCGATTGGCTGATATAGGGCTGCTTGAAGTTTTCCATGAAGCGGAAGCCCATCATCAGGCCCAGGCCGATGGCCATGTCGCTGTAGCCGCTGAAGTCGAAGTACAGCTGTGCGGTGTAGGCCAGGGCGCCGAGCCAGGCATCGCCCGTGGTGGGGTTTTGCAGGGCGAAGCAGTGGTCGGCGACCACGGCCAGGGTGTCGGCGATGAACACTTTCTTGATGAAGCCCTGCATGAAGCGGGTGCAGCCTTCGGAGAACTTGTCCAGCGTGTGGGTGCGGTTGTTGAACTGGTCGACCAGGTCCTTGAAGCGCAGCACGGGGCCTGCGATCAGGTGCGGGAAAATCGCCACGAACGCTGCGAAGTCGATCAGGTTGCGGGTAGCCGGGGTGTCACCGCGGTATACGTCGATGATGTAGCTGATTGACTCGAAGATGTAGAACGAGATACCGATCGGCAGCAGCACGTGGGTCAGAATGAATGGCTCCAGGCCAAACGACGTCATGATCGCGTTCAGGCTGTCGACGCCGAAGTTGGCGTACTTGAAGTAGCCGAGGATCGCCAGGTCGACACCCACGCCGAGCAGCAGCCAGCGCTGCGCCGGCTTGGTGCGCACACCGGCGGCACCGACTTTCAGGCCGATCCAGTAGTTCCACAGGGTGACGCCGGCGAACAGTGCCAGGAAGTCCACCCGCCACCAGGCGTAGAAGATGTAGCTGGCGACCAGCAGCAGCAGGTTGCGATAACGTTGCCCGCTCAAGTAGTACAGGCCGAGGAAGATCGGCAAGAACAGGAACAGGAACACGTTGGACGAGAAGACCATCCCGGTTCTCCTAATTTGTTCACAGCATCCAGGGCAAAGCGCCCCCCAAACCCCCCACGAAATGGTGGGAGATACCTAGTCCCCCGTAGGAGCGGGTTTACCCGCGAATGAGGCCGGCACAAGGCACCGCAGATGGCAGGCCCGGCCTCTTCGCGGGTAAACCCGCGCCTACAGGGATGGTGTTACTTTTTACGCTCTGCACTCGGGTCATAGACCCGGGTCACATCGCCCCCCAGCCGGAAGCTGTTGAACGGCTGCATGTCGTGCTTGCGCTCAAGCGTGTCGCCGACGCAGTGGTACAGCGCACACCAGGGCTCAAGCCAGGAGTACTTGCTGTCGACCTTGAGGTCGGTCATGTCCTGTTTCTTGCCCGCGCGCGCCTTGAAGTGGCTGGGATCGCGGGCGCCGGCCAGCACGCCTTCACCCAGGCGCTGCAAGGCGAAGTTGTTCTCGGCGCGCAGGTCGACGCCATTGGCCTGGGCGAAGCTGGCAATCATCGCCAGCGGCGGCAAGGCGTAGTTGTGATAGGCCAGCGCGCGCTGCTTGCGCTTGATTTCGTTGGGCAGGAAGCCTTGGTCATCCACCTGGTTGGCGCCCACCTTGTATTCCTTCACGGCCCAGTCGAACAGGTCGCGACGGTCGGTGGCGACGGCGGTAGCCATGACCGACCAGGCCGCCCAGTAGCTGTGGTTGTTGATCTTTTCCAGCGGCAGGTCGCTCCAGTCACGCACAGTCTGCTCGGCCAGGCGGTTGAGCCATTTTTCGATCAGGTCGGCCTCGGCCTGGTGTGCCGCCAGCGGCTGCGAGTTGGAGAATTTCAGCCGCAACCATGAACCGCTCATGCTGCCCAGCGCCCATTTGCGCATCGACTTGCCGGTATGGTTGTAGTCGGTGGACAGCAATGCACCGGCGCGTGCCCAGGTACCCAGCCAGGTCAGGGTGCAGTCGAGTTGCGCCGGGCGGCCGTCGCGCATGTACTGGCCGACCATCTTGCTCACGCCTTTCTCCAGCGTGGTGATGTCTTCGGTCGACGTGCGGAAGGCCTTTTCCGAGGCTGCGTTGAGCGTTGCCCGTGCCTTGTCCGAGCCTTCGTACTTGCTGCGAAACTGCAGCGGGCCGGTGTATGGCTTGGGCGCCGCTTCGCAGCGGAAGTTACCCTCACCGGTCTTGAGCTTTTCGATCCCCTGGTAGTAACCCTGCGGCGGTACCAGCGCGGCGTGCGCGGCACCGCCAAACAAGGCCAACGCGAGCAGGGCGGGGCTGGAAATTCGCTTGAAAATGGTCATGGGTCGCCTCACTGGCCAGCCTGCGCGGTCTGCGCAGGCACGGCGAAGTTGTTGCGTTTGCAGAGCTTGGCTTCGACCTTCTGGGTGCCGCTTTCCGGCCCTTGTACCTCGAACGCCAGCAGGCTCTGGCTGGCCCAGTCCTCGTCTTCGCGCATCTGGAAGACGAAGCGGCCGTCGGTGTCGGAGGTTTCCGGTTTTTCCAGCTTGATGTCCTCATGGCGGCCGTTGAGGTACCAGAGGGTGGCCTGCAACACCTTCACCGAGGGGTCTTCGAACTTGACGTCCATCTGCAGGTTGCGGTTGATCAGGTCTTTGATCACGCCGCCCTTGCCGTTGACCATCAGCTCGTTCTTGCCAGGCTTGAGGGTGGCGCTGGCGCTCATCAGGGCCGGGCGGTCGTCGCAGCCGTCGTCGAGCAGGCCAAGGATTTGCCGCCAGATGGTTTCCTGGTCCAGGCGGTACAGCGGGGAGAATTCCCAGATCAGGATCTTCGGCGGGTTCTTCTGGAATTCCTCGCTGCCCAGGTACTGGATCATCGACCCTTCCAGGCCACCGCCTGGGAAAGCGACGTTGAGCACGTCGGCGCCGATGTATTGCTCGAGGAAGCCCGAGAAGTTGTAGTTCTTGCCGCTGTGGCTGGTACCGACCAGGGTGATCTGCGCATTGCCGCTGTCACCGAACAGGTCGTCGCCACCGCTCGCGCCTTTCGGCTCGGTGGCGAACTGGTCCATGTACTGGACGGCGTAGCTGGTGCCGCACAGTTGGCCGGCAACGTTGTGCAGGGTGCCGGTCTTGCCCATGCGCCCGGACTTCTTCGTCTCGAATTCCTTGCGCGGGATGCCTTCGAAGGCCGGCATCTTGTGCACGGTGTCGGCCACGATCTTCGCCGCGCGCTCGGCACCGTACGGCGTCCAGTGCTGGTCGCCACGGAAGTAGAAGTCCTTGCCCTGGTCAGCGGCGGCCAGTTGCTCGTTGGTCAGCGGTGACAGGTCGGGCACGTTGTAACCCATGCTGGCGAAGCGCTTGAGCATGGCCTGGTAGTTGCCCAGGGCCTTCTGGTAGTCGAACGCGGCTTTTTCGGCCGGGTTGAGCATGTTGCGGTTCACCAGGCCGCGGGTCGGCTGGTACACCACCACCAGTTCCACGCCACGTTTCTTGAACGCGTCGTGCACTTGCTGCAGGCGTTTGTAGCCGGCTGGGGTGGTGTTGAACTCGGTGCGCAGGTCTTCGCGGGTGCGGAACAGCCAGTCGCCCTGGGCCTGCACCAGCGTGGTGAAGTTTTGCTGATAGCGGGTGGTGTAGCGGCTGGCATCGTGCGCTTCAGGGCACAACTGGCAGCAGGGCTCGGCGTTGAAGGTCGGGGCCTTGACGTCTTCGGCGCGCACGCCCTGGCTGATTGCCAGAAGGGCGGCGGACAGGCCCAGCAGTTTCATCAGGTGTGGAGTCATGGTCTGGGCTTCCTTAATCGATCATTTCGGTCTGGCGTTCGACCGGGTCGATCAGCACAGCCTTCTGCTGGCGTACCAGCAGGTCGAGGATTTCGTCCTGGCGCTCACCCAGCACACCATTGAGGCTGATGCCGCTGGCCTTGCGCGGGGCGAGCATGGACACCTTGTACAGCTCGACCGACAGCGGCGAGTCGATCGACAGCGGGCCGGAGCCGTTGGCCGACAGCTCGCCACCCACCACGATCAGCGACACCTTGGTGTCGAACGGGTCGAGGGCGATGTCGCGGTCGGTGTCGGACAGGTCCTTGATGTGGCCGTATACGCCGACCAGGCCGTTGGCCATGGCGACGTTTTCGTACAGGCGGATGTTCACGCTGTTACGCACGCGGATGCCGTGGCGGCGGTTGTTGACCAGCTTGTTGCCCCAGATCAGGTTGTCGCCGCTTTCGTACAGGGTGATGCCGTCGGTGTGGTTGCGGTAGATCTCGTTGTAGGCCACCAGGTTGTTGACGCTGTTACGGTCGATCACCACCCCCGAGAGCTTGTTGTCGTAGCTCTTGTTGTTGATGATCCAGCTGTCGTTGACCTCACGCGAAACGATGATGCCGTGCTTCTTCTTGGTGCCGTACACCGTGTTGCCGGCGATGATCAGGCGATGCGAACGGTCGTGCGGGTCGATGCCGTAGACGATGTTGTCGCGGTAGGTGCTGTCCTTGATCACGAAGTCCTGGGTTTCGTAGCAGTAGAAGCCGTACCACATGTCGCTGAACTCCGAACCGATGATCCAGCCGGTGGGCTCCGGGCGGCCCATGCGCTTGGCCATGTTCGGCGTGTACTGCGAGATGCTCACGCCATACGACTTGGACTTGGCGTAGCCGAAGCTGGCCATCTTCGTATTGACGATATAGGTCTCGGTACCGCCCCAAGACAGCAGAAACGGGCGGAATTCCTTGGGCGAGCGGAAGGTCGCCGGGCCGTTGTCCTTTTCCCGCCAGCCGGTCACCTGGGTGTCGGTTACGAACAGCTTGCCGTCATTGACCAGAAAAGCGCCGCCCTCCTGGGACAGGCGCAGCTGTTTGACCTTGCCGTCGATCTCGAGGATGCCCTTTTGCCCGACCACGATCGGCAGGCGTGCCAGGTAAACCCCAGGCTCGACTTCGCTGAAGTACTGTTTGGGTACCTTCTTGCTCAGCTCGGTCAGGTCGACATGGCCGTCATCGACGAAAATCGCCTGCGGGATGCCGTGCTGGCGCTGCACCCACTCGGCGGCTTTGTTGTCGCCGCCGACGAACTCCTTGAGGGTGTCCTCCTGGAACATACGGCGCAGGCTGACCTTGCCCTTGTGGCGGCGGTCGATTTTCTTCTGCACCGCCTCGGCCGTGAAACCGGTGAGGTCGGGCAACTTTGGCGGGTCCATCTGCAGCGGCTCGATCGGTGCGCTGGCCACCGTATAGGTCTTGGCCTGCTGCAGCTCCTTGGCGATCACCTGGGGCTCTGCGGCAGTGGCCAGGCCGCTTGCCAGCAGCAAGGCACTGGCCAACAGGCTGTGACGTAAGTGCGGGTGAAGGTTCATCACGGTCAGTCCCCTACCGGCCTCAGAAGCGCCAGATGACGTCGACGAAGGCGCGGTGCATGTACGAGTCCGCTTCCTTGCCGTAGGCGTCGCCCGGCTTGAATACACCGGCACGCAGGCGCACCAGGGCTGACGGCTCGTCGATGGCTTGGCTCATCGAAGCCGGCAGCAGGCCTTGCTTGAAGTACTTGGTCACGACCACGTCCATTTCCTGGCCTAGGTCTTTTTCGCCATCGACCAGCGGGCGATTCACGCCGTTGTCGTTGACCACCGCGTTGATGCCACTGGAACCGATGTTCTGGTTGCCATCGACCCGCCAGAATTTGTGGTAGATCAGGCTCGCGTCATAGTCGTCACGCAGCTGCCACGAAGCGAACAGGGTGGCGGCCTGCAGGTTGCCCAGTTCGCCGCGGAACGCTTCGCCGAAGCGGTGCACACGCGAGCGGGTGCCGGTGAAGTTGGAGCGGTTGCTCTCCAGGCCGGTCTGCTCGAAGTTGTTCGAACCGTCATCGCCGCCGCCGCCGCTACCGCGGGCGTACGCAGCGCCGACCTGCCATTGCGGGTCCAGACGCAGGCGGATACCGAGGTCGGTTGCCCAGGCGTTGACGTCACCGCTCTGCTTGCCGGTGGCGACCTGGTCGTCACCCACCTGCTGGGTGCTCAGCTTGTCGCGGTCACCGGTCAGCCAGGTGACGCTGCCCCAGTAATTCACGGTGTGGTCGTTGCGCCAGTTGTAGGCGTCGCTGTTGGCCTCCAGGCCCAGCCAGGTAAGGTCGCCAGTGCGGGTCTTGTCCAGCGCGTCGACCGTTTCGCCGGGGTTCTTCAGGCTGCCGCTGTCATGTGTGTGGTGAGCGCGCAGGCCAACCCAGTGGCCAGGGGTCCACTGCGTGGCGACGTTGCCGTAGATGTGGGTGCGGTCCTTGTCTTCCGGCGCCAGTTCGGTGAGGTCGGTGCGGTATTCGCTGAAACGCTGGGCTACGCCAAGGTCGGCCTTGAGCAGCGTGGTGTCGAAGGTCCAGTTCAGCGCTTCGATGTTGGTGTCGCGCCACATGCCATCGTCGCTGCGCAGGCGCTGGCGACCGAAGCGCAGTTGCTCGCCAGGGTAGGCGGTAAGGCCGCTGTAGCCGACCCAGAACTCGCGCATGGCCAGGTAGCTTTTGTCTGGTTGACGGCTGTCGTCGCCGGTGTCGGTACTGGTGCCGTCGTCATTCTGGCGCAAGGTGTCCGTTTCGATGGTGTCGGTCGCAGCGACCGCCTGGCCCATGGCGTAGGCACTCCAGTTACCGCGCTCGCCGTACACCCACGGGCGCAGATCCAGGCCCAGGCCGTTGACGTCGCCGCCAGAGCGGGTGCTCAGGTCACGGTCGTCTTCCGACTGGCCGGTGATTTTCACGTCCAGGCCGAAGTTTTTTTCAGCGGTCATTTCCGCCAGGGTCGGGCAGGACCACAGCAGGGCGAAGCTCAGGCCGATGCCGGCTTTCACGAAGGGATTGAGCGTCATAGCGAGTCCTCACCGTCTACTTCTTTTTCGTCGTCTTGCAGGGCTTCGAGGGCCAGGGTGCTATTCGCGCCCTGCGCCAGGCTGCCGCGTGCACGCTTTTCCTGGTCCAGCAGTTGCTGGGCCTGGTTGCGCTGATCAGGTGTCAGTTGTTGGTCGAGCTGCTGCAGCAGTTCGGCTGATTGCGGCGTCGGGTTGGCCTGCGACAGCTGGGCGAACACCCAGGCGTTGCCCGGTTGCGGGCGGATGCCGTGGCCCTCGCTGAACAGCTGAGCCAGGGCATAGTCGGCGCTGTTCTGCCCGCCACGGGCGGCGGCCAGCAGGTGGTCGACGGCTTTCTGCGGCTCGACATTGCCCAGGTAGCCGCGGCGGTAAAGCTGGCCCAGGTAGTAATGGGCGCTGATCTCACCGGCTTCGGCAGCGGCTTGCAGGTGCTGCTCGGCTTTTTGAGCGTCGGCTGGCAGGGTTTTGCCTTCGTAGTACAGGCGGCCCAGCAGCAGTTCGGCGCGTGGCTGTTCAGCTTCGCGGCCTTTGTCGATGTAGGCCATCAACTGGTCGGTGTCGCCCAGTTCGGGGAAGTCGTATACCAGCTGTGCCAGGCTGACCCAGGACGCCGGGTTGGCCGGGGCTACTTGCTCGAGCAGGTCCTTGGCGGTTTTTTCGTCGGTCTGGCCAAGGCTACGGTCGGCCAGCACGCGGGCCACGCTGTCAACACGGGTGGCCGGCACTGCGCCACGGGCGTAGGCGGCCTTCAGCTGGCCGAGCAGGGCGGCTTGCTGGTCGGCCTGGCCGCGTTTCTGGTACACGGTGGCCAGTTCGACGTAGCAGATGTCGGTGCTGTTGAGCGCCGCCTTGCAGATCTTTTCCACTTCGCCCAGGTGCTGGTCATAGGTGCCCTGGGTGCGGTACAGCAGCACCTGGGCCAGGCCCGCTTCCGGGTTGCCGGCGGCGCGCCACTGGTCGATCTGCTGCTGCGCGTTGACCTTGGGGAAGCTCTGCGGGTAGCTGAGGTAGAGCATCGCCAGTGGGATCAGGGTGTTGCTTTCGCCTTGACTGGCCGCTTGCTTGAGCAGGGTCTCTGCTTCTTCGCGCTCGGCCTGGGTGCTGTCCGGCTTGGCCACCAGCAGGCGGCCAAGGCGCGCCTGGGCGCGTGGCGACGTGGCGGCTGCAGCGCGATAGGTGGCCTCGGCTTCCTTGATTTGCGAGGGGTCGCGGGTGGCCACCTTGATGTCCGCAAGGCCGACTTGCGCTTCGCTGTAGCCCAGGTCGGCCAGCGCCTTGTAGTTGCGCTCGGCCAATGCCGTGTCACCGCGCTTCATGGCCTCGTTGGCCAGGCGCTGGTCGGGCAGGCCGGCACAGCCGGCCAGGGTGATGGCGGCGGCCAGTGCACACAATCCCAGGTTCACGCGGACCTTGTAGGTATCAGAGATCATTGTCCGTCCCTCACAGGCCACGGGCCACGGCTTTGTCGATCAGCCAGTTCAGCGAGGGGCCACGGTCGCTGTTGACCGAGGCCGGGCGGCCGGCCAGTTCGGCGGGCAGGCCGCTGTCTGGCTTGATCTGCACGCGGATGTCGGAGGACAGGTCTTCGCTGTTGAGGCTGGCGCTGCTGACGATCTGGCCGGTGCGCACTTCGTCTTCGCCGGCCACCTGGAAGTTGACCCGGGTACCCGGCTTGACCTCGTCGAACTGGCGGTAGCTGAAGCGCGCCTCGACCATCGGGTTGGTGGTGCGTGGGATCAGCTGGAAGATTGGCTGGCCCTTGGCGGCGTACTGGCCGTCGTCCACCAACTGGCGCGCGACCACGCAATCGCAGGGGCTGGTGAGGGTGCCGGACAGCTGCTTGCCGAACAGCTCCTCGATCTTCGCCGGCTCCAGCTGTGCGTCTTCAAGGTTGCCCTTGAGCATGTCCAGCATGCTGGTGGTGAAGCTGGCCAGTGGCGCGCCCTTGGCGATCTGCCCACCGCTTTCGACCAGGCTGCTCACGGTACCGTCGCGCGGCATGGTGACGTTGGTGGTTGGCACTGCGACCACACCGGCTTCGGCGTGGCTGACGAAATACATGCCATACAACGATTTGGCGACGAAGCCGAAGGCCGCAACGCCGACCACGAACACGCCCAGTGTGACGGTGACTGCCTTGAAGCGGCCGAAGGCGCTCAGGCCCGACCCACCGTCCTTCTGCTTGCGCGCCTTGGTGAAGTTGTCACGCTGCAGGGTGCTGAGGACGTCGCCGATGCTGATCAGCTCACCCGACAGGTGGCTGGTGATGATGTGCCGCAACGTGGCGATGTCGCGAGGTTCAAGGTTCTGGAACTGCGCACCGATACGGCCATTGTCCGGGTTGTACGAGCGCACCTGGAACTCGATGTCGATCGACAGGCCCAGGTTGTCGACCACGAACTGCAGGCGCCCGCGCAGCACATCGCCCACCGACTGCGGTTGCTTGGCGTGGAAGCTCAGGCCGCCGGCAGAAAGGTCTTCGACCTTGACTTCGTGGACCTGGCGCTGGGCGTCCAGGAACCGCAGCTTGGCGGGAATGCGCACCCGGGCGTGTTGGCGCTGGGCTTCGGACTCATGCACGACATTGACGTTCACGGCGGTATTCATGGTGGTTTGTTCCTGTTAGATCCGATCCGGGTTGGGCTCACACGACCATGAACAGCACAGCAACGAAGATGCTGGCAGCCGAGAAGGTCATGGTCCGCGAGGACCAGGTGTTGAACCATTGTTGAAAGCTGGCGAGGTCACGCTTGAGGGCAGTGGGCTGACGCGTCCACGACTGCTTGTCGAGGCGGAAGAACACGTAGATCTTCATCAGCGCGCCGATGATCTGGTTGTAATAGAGAATCAGCGGGTAGGCTGGGCCTACGTTGTGGCCTGAGCACAGCAGCATGATGGTGAGGATCAGGCGCGTGATGCCGATCCACAGCAGGTACACCAGCAAGAAGGCCATGCCGAACTTGAGGCTGGCGATCACCGCCACGGTCAGGCCCAGCAGGCTGGTCCACATCGACACGCGCTGGTCGAACAACACGATGCTGGTGAACAGCCCCAGGCGGCGCAGGCCAAGGCCCAGTGCCCGTGAGTTCTGCCGCAGGTTGTTGCCGTACCAGCGGTACATCAGCTTGCGGCTGGCCTTGAGGAAGCTTTTTTCCGGCGGATGCTCGACCGTGTTGATGGCGGCGTCCGGCACGTAGAAGGTGTCGTAGCCCAGCCGCATCAGGCTGAACCAGCTGGACTTGTCGTCCCCGGTAAGGAACTTGAAGCGGCCCAGGCGCCAGTGCATCAGCGAGTCGCTTTCGACGTCGGCAATGAACTCGGGGTTGGTCACCACGCTGGCGCGGAACATCGACATGCGCCCGGTCATGGTCAGTACGCGCTTGGACAGGGCCATCGAGCACATGTTGATGTGGCGCTGGGCGAAGCGCAGCTTATGCCACTCGCTCATGATGTAGCCGCCACGCACTTCGCAGAATTCATTGGTGGTCAGGCCGCCCACATTGGGGAACAGCTTGAACCACGGCACGGTCTTGCGCACCACGCCGTCGGCCAGCACGGTGTCACCGTCGATCACCGCCACCACGGCGTTCTCGTCCGGCAGCATGCGCGAGATGGCGCGGAAGCCGTAGGCCAGGCCATCACGCTTGCCGGTACCGGCGATACGCACGATGTCCAGCTTCACGTGGGCCGGTGGGTTGTACTTGGCCCACAGGCTCTTGACCAGCAGTTCATCGGACATTTCCACCAGCGAGCAGACCACGGTGGTGGGGAAGCCGCAGTTGATCGCCTCGCGGATCACCGAGCTGTACACCTGGGCGGTGGTCAGCGCTTCGATACGGAAGCTGGTGACCATCAGGTAGACATGCGACGGGTCGGTGGCGTTACCCATTTTCTGCACCTTGCGGCGCAGGTACGGGTACACGCCGTAGAGGAAGATCATGCCGCGGATGAAATGGGTGGCGCCCATGGAGTAGCGCCAGATGCCGACTGCGCCGACCAGGAAGATGAAGTGCTTCGACTGCGAGTCGAAGATATCAGCTGGCAGGGCCAGGGCGATCAGCATGAGCAGGCTCATGTAGAGCAGCCACCCGGCGCACTGCAACAGCACTGTCTGGAGCCTTTGCATGTTCAGCATCCGTCGAGAATTCGGGAAAGGGTGGGCAGCGAGGAGGCGGCTCTTGTCGAGTGCCTCATCGCTGCCCGGCCGGGCACTTACCAGCAGATGCCTTCGGTACGGTGGGTGGTGCTGGTCGGTTTGTTCATGAAGCCGACCAGGTCGATCACCTGCTTGCCGGCTGGCGCTTGCAGGGCCAGCGCACGGAACTGCTCGTCACGGTTGCCGAGGACGATGATGTCGGCGTTGTCGATCACCTGCTGCAAGTTGGCGTTGAGCAGCGACGACACGTGCGGGATCTTCGACTCGATGTAGTCCTTGTTGGCACCGTGAACACGGGCGTACTGGACGTTCTCGTCGTAGATGTCCAGCTGGTAGCCCTTGCCGATCAGGCGCTCGGCCAGTTCCACCAGCGGGCTTTCGCGCAGGTCGTCGGTGCCGGCCTTGAAGCTCAGGCCCAGCAGGGCGACCTTGCGCTTGTCGTGGGCTTCGATCAGCTCGAAGGCGTTCTGCACCTGCGATTCGTTGCTGCGCATCAGCGAGTCGAGCAGCGGTGCACGGACATCGAGGCTGGCGGCGCGGTAGGTGAGGGCGCGTACGTCCTTGGGCAGGCAAGAGCCGCCGAAGGCGAAGCCAGGGCGCATGTAGTACTGGGACAGGTTGAGGACCTTGTCCTGGCAGACCACGTCCATCACCTCGCGGCCATCGACGCCCACCGCCTTGGCGATGTTGCCGATTTCGTTGGCGAAGGTGACCTTTGTGGCGTGCCATACGTTGCAGGTGTACTTGATCATCTCGGCCACTTCGATCGGCTTGCGGATGACCGGGGCGTCGAGTTCTTCGTACAGGGCCTGGAGGATGTCACCGCTGGCGCTGTCCAGTTCGCCGATGACCGTCATCGGTGGCTGGTCGTAGTCCTTGATGGCGGTGCTTTCACGCAGGAATTCCGGGTTGACCGCCACGCCGAAGTCGACGCCGGCCTTCTTGCCCGAGCAATCTTCCAGGATCGGGATGACCACGTTCTTGACGGTGCCAGGCAGCACGGTGCTGCGCACCACGATGGTGTGACGGCGGGTGGTGTCACGCAGCACGTAGCCGATTTCGCGGCACACGGACTCGATGTACTCCAGGCCCAGGTCGCCGTTTTTCTTGCTGGGGGTGCCCACGCAGATCATCGACACATCGCTGGCACGGATGGCTTCGGCGAAGTCGGTAGTGCCGCGCAGGCGGCCATTGGCGATGCCCTGTTGCAGCAGTGCTTCCAGGCCAGGTTCGACGATGGGCGACTTGCCCTGGTTGATCAGGTCGATCTTGGTGCTGGACACGTCCACACCGATCACTTCATGGCCACGCGCCGTCAGGCAGCCTGCACAGACTGCACCCACATAACCCAAACCAAAGATGCTGATACGCATCGCTATCACCTCATGTGTTTATCACGCCGACGCCTCCGCAGAGAGCCGGGCTGGGTTGATTAACAACAGTTTTCGGGCGCACGGATCCATGGCGAATGCACACTTCGCCGAGCGCAGGCAAAATAAATCCGGAACGCAAAAAGTTATGCGCTCAAAGTTGGCACTCAATAGCCATTCATTAAAAAACGTGCCCTGAAATGCAGCCGTCTTTATTGCAATGCGCTACTTGGCGCGTTGCTGTGCTTGTTTTTTCAAGTGAATAAATCCTTTGAAATCAACCACTAGGACGATTTGTAAGGGACGCGTCTCTCCTGCATGGACAAGGTCTTCGGGGGTTTCCGTGATACCTGTCGATTTTCTCATGGCGGGCAGTGGATACCCGCTGCTGTCATCTGTAAGTCATCTCTCACAGCCCGTAGGCAGGAAAATCGTTACGGCACTATGAGCGATTGGCTTTGGCAGAAGTTCCTGAGCCAGTTTCGCTCGAATGAAAGATTTCTAAATATTTATTCAGTTGCGGACAGTTTCAAATTGATAGCACGCGGGTGTTTCACCCCCGTGTATCAAGGACGTAACTGTTGCGAGATATTTTTATGCCAGCATCTGAAAAATTTTTTCAGAATTCGTCAAAAAAGGTATGAACGGTCTTATGTCGTTTGGCGATAAAGGTGGGTGTGCTGGATTTTTGGCGTCGGATTAATGGCGTTATGGCGGTTTGCAGCGTGCCCTGTTGCAGGGCAGAGAGGGGGGGCAGAGCTGCTGGCCTCTTCGCGGGTGAACCCGCTCCTACGGGTAGCGCATTACCTGTAAGAGTGGGTTTGGCCGTGAAGGGGCGTTACAGGGTCACTCCGAGGGGTGATCGCGCAGGAACACCAAATGGTCCGGCTTGGACTGCTCGGCACTGTAGTAGTACCCCTGAGCATCGAACTGCTTGAGCTGTTCCGGGGTGCTGATGCGCTGCTGGATGACGAAGCGGCTCATCATGCCGCGGGCCTTCTTGGCGTAGAAGCTGATGATCTTGTACTGGCCGTTTTTCTGGTCCTTGAAGTCGACGTTGATCACCCGGGCCTTTAGTGCACTGCGTTTCACTGCACTGAAATACTCGTTACTGGCCAGGTTCAACAGCACGTCATCGCCTTGGTCGGCCAGGGCCTGGTTCAGCCATTCGCTGATGCGCGTGCCCCAGAAGGCGTACAGGTCCTTGCCGCGGGCGTTGGCCAGCTTGGTGCCCATCTCCAGGCGGTAGGGCTGCATCAGGTCGAGCGGGCGCAGCAGGCCATATAGGCCCGAGAGCATGCGCAGGTGGTCCTGAGCGTAGCTGAAGTCGTCTTCACTCAGGCTCTCGGCATTGAGGCCGGTGTACACGTCACCCTTGAACGCCAGCAACGCCTGCTTGGCATTGGCCGGGGTGAAGTCTGGGGTCCAGCTGCCAAAGCGCGCAGCATTCAGGCCGGCGAGCTTGTCGGACAGGTGCATCAGCTCGCTGATCTGCGCCGGCGACAGTTCGCGCAGTTGCTGGATCAGGGCCTGGGATTCATCCAGGTACTGGGGCAGGGTGAAACGCTCGGTCACTGGCGGGGTGTCGTAGTCGAGGGTCTTGGCGGGGGAAATCACCGTCAGCATCGGGTCGGCTCCTGGCATCGTTGGCCGAGGATTCTACGGGGTGGGCGGTACAAGTCCAAACTATGGCGACGATAGTCACAGCCCATGGTCGGTGCAGGCGCTATAGTTCGCGTTTTGCCGTTGCGGAGCCTTCCACTGTGCGCATTGCTTCTGCCTTGCTGGCCGGCCTGCTGAGCCTGGCCGTGCAAGCCGCCCCTTCACCTCAGGTCAGCCTGGACCGCAGCCTGTGGCCCGAACAGCTGGACAGCCCGGCGCTGTTCGATGTGGCCTCTCGGGCAGAAATCCTGTCGTTCGCCCAAGTGCTGCACGAAAGCGAGTTGCTGGATGATGCAAGCCTGGCGGCCCGGCTGGGGCTGCGGCAGATCAACCTGCAGAAGGTGCGCCAGGTTCGGGCGCGCATGTGGCAGCGGTTGTGGGAGGGTTATCAACAGGCGCAGCGCAGTTGTGAGCAGGATGCATCATTCTGCTACCCGGTTACGTCCATGGCGGAGTTGCGTACACAAGCGGCGACGTTCGCTGCCGATGTCGGTGCGTTCTATACCGGCTGGATCGAACCGAGCCACCAGTTCCATGTCCGCTACCTGGACGAGCAACTGCGCAAGGCGGCGTTGCTGCCGCAGACCAGCAGCGAAATCGAGCGGTTGTCTTCGCGTGAGCGCAAGGGTGACGAACTGAACGACCGCATGTTCCTGCTGACCTTTGTCGGCGGGCCTGGGCCCGAGGGGGGCAGTACGGATCTATTCACCGATTACCTGCGCCGGCAAAAGCTCGAAGGCACGTTCTTCACGCTCGGTAACCGTTTGCAGCAACGCCGTGATGGCGCGGCGGCAAATGCCTTGCGCCAGCTCTATAGCGGGCAGTGCGTGGGTATCCAGGGGTGGGAATACCGCTCCCATGCGCAGTGGACCGACTGGCAGGATTCGCTGCGGCGCAGCCAGGCGCGGGTGCAGGCTGATCTGCCCGAGCAGTATGTGCCGCTGTTCCGCCCTCCTTATGGCCAGCGCCGGGCTGACGGCGAAGCGTTCATGGCCCGCCAGCAGTTGCGGGTATCGTTGTGGGACATCGATGCCCAGGATGACGGTGCATTGAGCGCAGAGGCGTCCGCACAGCGCGTATTGACCCTGATGCTGTTGTGGCGCAAGGGCGTGATCCAGTTTCATGACAGCCTTCCCAAGGCGCAGCCGGCGGTGGAATGGTTGCTGCGCAATACCGCGCAAAGCGGCATCGGCTGGGAGGATTGCCGGGAATATGGATACCGCGAATAGAGGGTATGACTTTTGAGCGTAGTCCCCTCTGACGCTGGCGCCAAGGCCTCTTCGTCAATCGGAAAAATAAACTTCAAAAATGCGTAAAAATGCTTTTTTCGGTCATGGTTTTTGCGGTATGAAGAAACCAGACAGCCGATTCCTGCAGCACAGGTGGCGTCATCCAGGCCCACCTAGCCAGGTTCGCTTCCCGCCCGTAACAACGCGGATACGGGAACAGCGGCAGTCACTCTGCGGCGTAACAGACCACGCCGTGTGGCTTCGACATAAGGTGACCGAGTATGGATGACCAAGGACGCAACCCTTCCTCCAGCAAGCCAATCCTGTATGTGCTCGATACCAACGTCCTGATTCACGACCCTAACGCGTTACTGAACTTCGAGGAGCACCATGTCGCCATCCCGATGACGGTGCTGGAGGAACTCGACAAGCTCAAGACCGGCAAACAAAGCATCGCCGCCGAATGCCGCCAAGCCATCCGCCTGATAGACCAGACCCTCGGTGACGCTTCGCCCAGCGATGTCGAGCAGGGCGTACCGATCCAGCGCAACAAGAGCGGCCCCAAGGGGTTCCTGTCCATCCTGATGACCCCGCGCAACGAGCCGAACAAGCTGCTGCCGGAAAACCTCAACGACAACATCATCATCAACCAGTTGCTCGAAGTCCGGGCCCGGCGCACCGACCTGGACGTCGTGCTGGTCACCAAAGACATCAACATGCGCCTGAAGGCGCGCGCTTGCGGTATAGCGGCTGAGGACTACAGCACCGACCAACTGGTCGATGACGTGTCGTTGCTGTCCAAGGGCTACCATTCGGTCACCGGCTCGTTCTGGGACCGCGTGAGCAAGGTCGATACCCGCCAGGAGCGCGGCCGCACCTGGCATCGGGTGCAGATGATCGACAACCTGCCAGCTGTGCACGTCAATGAGTTCATCATCGATGAGCAGGGCTTCGTCGGGTGGATCAAGGGCATTCGTGACGACGAACTGCTGCTGCTCGACCTGCACCAGGAGCCGTTGCTGCACCAAGAAGCCTGGGGCCTGAAACCACGCGACATTCACCAAAGCCTGGCGCTGTTTGCCCTGCTGGACCCGGATATCCACCTGGTGAACCTGACCGGCGCCGCCGGCTCCGGTAAAACCATCCTGGCGCTGGCTGCGGCCATCGAGCAAACCATGGTCAGCAAGCGCTACCGGCGCATCATCGCCACCCGCAGCGTGCAGGGGCTGGACCAGGAGATTGGCTTCCTGCCGGGTACCGAAGCAGAGAAGATGGAGCCGTGGCTGGGCGCCATCACTGACAACCTCGAAGCTTTGCACATGGATGACGAAAGCACCCATGGCAGCGTCGAATACATCCTTGAGCGCGTGCCGCTGCAGTTCAAGTCGCTGAACTACATCCGTGGCCGCAGCTTCCAGCAGAGCCTGATCCTGATTGACGAGTGCCAGAACCTGACGCCGCACCAGATGAAAACCATCATCACCCGTGCCGGCTCCGGGTCCAAGGTGGTCTGCCTGGGCAACCTGGCGCAGATCGACACCCCCTACCTGTCCGCGACCAGCTCGGGCCTGACCTACCTGACCGAGCGCTTCAAGGACTTCCCCCACGGCGTGCACATCACCCTGCAGGGCGTGCCTCGCTCGGTGCTGGCCGAGTACGCCGAGTCTCATTTGTAAACCCTGTAGCCGGGCAGATTACTGCCCGGCCTCTTCGTGGACACGCCCGTTCACAGGATCTCCACTTGATTCGAGGCCATGGAGCTCCTGTGGGAGCGGGCGTGCCCGCGAAGAGGCCAAACCTGCCGACACATACCTCTGCTCAAACCTGACCCACAGGTTTACACTGCGAAATCCCTTCACAGGAGCAGAGCAGTGCTGACACATCTTGATTCCCAGGGGCGGGCCAACATGGTCGACGTCACTGAAAAGGCCGTGACCGAGCGCGAGGCTACCGCCGAGGCGCGGGTGCGCATGTTGCCGCAGACCTTGCAGATGATCGTCGACGGTGAACACCCCAAGGGTGATGTGTTCGCCGTGGCGCGCATTGCCGGGATACAGGCGGCGAAAAAAACCAGCGACCTGATTCCGCTGTGCCACCCGCTGATGCTCACCAGCGTCAAGGTCGAGCTCAGCGCCGAGGGGCAGGACGCCGTGCGCATCGTCGCCCGCTGCAAGCTGGCCGGGCAGACCGGTGTGGAGATGGAGGCGCTGACCGCCGCCAGCGTGGCCGCGCTGACGATCTATGACATGTGCAAGGCTGTGGGTAAAGGTATGGTCATCGAGCAGGTGCGCCTGCTGGAAAAACTCGGTGGCAAGAGTGGCCATTACAAGGTGGAGGCGTGATGAAGGTCAAGGTGATGTACTTCGCCCGTTACCGCGAACTGTTGGGCGTGGATGCCGAGCGGGTGGAGGGTGCGTTCAAGGTGCTCGATGATGTGCGCCAGGCCTTGGTTGCCAAGGGCGGGCAGTATGAAGTGCTGGCCGAGCAGAACCTGATGTGCGCGCGCAACGAAGAGCTGTGCAAGCTCGATGAACCGCTGGAAGAGGGCGATGAAGTGGCGTTCTTCCCACCGGTGACCGGAGGCTGAACATGGCTGTACGAGTGCAGGAAGGCGCGTTCGACCCGGGGGCTGAGACCAATGCCATGCATGCAGCCAATGTGGGCGTGGGCGCGGTGGTCGGTTTTGTCGGCTATGTGCGGGATTTCAACGATGGCCGCGAAGTGGCGGGGATGTTCCTCGAACACTATCCGGGCATGACCGAAAAGGCCCTGGCCAAGATCGTGGTCGAGGCCGAGCAGCGTTGGCCGCTCTTGAAAGTGGAGGTGCTGCACCGCATCGGTGCGCTGGAACCGGGCGAACCGATTGTGTTCGTGGGGGTGGCCAGTGCCCATCGGCAGGCGGCGTTCGATGCCTGCAACTTCATCATGGACTACCTGAAGACCCGGGCGCCGTTCTGGAAGAAGGAGAATACCCAGGAAGGGCCAAGGTGGGTGGAGGGGAAGGAAAGTGACCAGGATGCGGCGGGGCGCTGGTAATCAAGGCGCCACCGGTCGCCTGTAGGAGCGGGTTTACCCGCGAAAGGGCCGGCCCTGCTGGCCAATCTCCACCCGCCGTTCACCGTTGCCGCCACTACCGTATTCGCGGGTAAACCCGCTCCTACAGGGGGGCCTTGTGTCGCGAAAGGGCCGCGGAGCGGCCCCCGATAATCTGCGCATCAAAGCCGAAATCCCGGGGCCGCTGCGCGGCCCAATCGCGACACAAGGCCGCTGCCACAGGGCGCATGTAGCCTGCTGAAGTCAGTGATGCTTGCGCGGCACCGGCTTTAGCAGTTCATCCGGCGGCATCTCGCACTTGATCTTGCGCCCCAGCAGCGCTTCGATCGCCGGCAGCTGATACGAGTCATCCTCACCGGCAAAGCTGATCGACACACCACTGGTGCCGGCACGGCCGGTACGGCCAATGCGGTGCACGTAGTCGTCAGGGTCTTCCGGCAGGGTGAAGTTGATCACGTGGCTGATGCCATCGATATGGATCCCGCGCCCGGCCACGTCGGTGGCCACCAGCACGGTGATGCGCCCTTCGCGGAAGCTCTCCAGGGTTCGGATGCGCTTGTGCTGCGGCACGTCGCCCGACAGCTGGGCGGCATTGATACCGTCGCGTACCAGCTTTTCCTCGATGCGCCGCACTTCGTCCTTGCGGTTGGCGAACACCATCACCCGTTCCCACTTGTTCTGGGTTACCAGGTTGTACAGCAGCTTGTACTTGTCGCTGCCGGCCACCGCATACACGTGCTGCTCCACCGTTTCGCTGGCCACGTTCTCCGGCTCGATCTCGACAATGGCCGGGTTGGTGGTCCACTGCTTGGCCAGGTTCATCACATCGTCGGTGAAGGTGGCGGAGAACAGCAGGGTCTGGCGCTCGCTTTTCGGCGGTGTCTGACGAATGATTTGGCGGACCTGGGGGATGAAGCCCATGTCGAGCATGCGGTCGGCTTCGTCAAGCACCATCACCTCGACCATGTCCAGGTGCACTTCGCCACGCTGGTTGAAGTCCAGCAGGCGGCCCGGGGTGGCCACCAGGATATCGCAGTGGCGCGCTTCCAGGGCTTTGAGCTGCTTGTCGAAGTCCATGCCACCGACGAAGCTCATCACGTTCAGGCCGGTGTACTTGGTCAGGGCAGCGGCGTCCTTGGCGATCTGCACCACCAGCTCGCGGGTGGGGGCGATGATCAGCGCGCGCGGCTCGCCCATGTAGCGCTCTTTAGGCGGTGGCGTCTGCTGTAACTGGGAAATGATCGAGATCAGGAAGGCGGCCGTCTTGCCGGTGCCCGTCTGGGCCCGGCCGATAGCGTCCTGGCCACGCAGGGTGTAACCCAGGACCTGCGCCTGGATTGGCGTGCAGTACGGGAAGCCCAGGTCGTGGATGGCGTGCATCAGCTCGTTGGACAGCTTGAAGTCGTGGAAGCGGGTTTTGCCTTCCTGTGGCTCGACCACGAAGTCCTCGGGCTTCCACAGGCTGGCCTGTGGCTTGGGCTTGCGTTCGCGGCGCGGTTTGTCCTTGGCCGGTTGTTCGGCAGGTGGCGTCGCGGCGGCAGGTTGCTCAGCCTTGGGGGCGGGGTTGGCATGGGGTGCGGCCGGTTTTGCCGCGGGCCGGGCTTCCGGCGTCACGCTGGCAGCAGGAGCGGCGGCTTGTGGCGCGGCCTCTCCCTTGCCGAATATTTTTCTGAGTGCTTTGAGCACGGTCGTCTCATCAACTGATTAAGGAATGTACGCCGGGCAGTGTAATGCAAGATCCGGGCGCGGCGTAGCGGAATACGCCCACAACTACAAGCGAGGTTGCCTATTGCAGCTGCTTGCTCAGCCAGTCGTGGATATCGTTCAGTTCTTCGACCACCACTTCGTGTTCCATCGGGTATTCGTACCAGCGGGCAGCGACGCCCCAGGTGTTCAGGTACTCGAAGGCGGTACGGCCCATGGACGGGATGACCACCGGGTCATGCACGCCATGCAGGCACAGGGCCGGTGTGCGCTGCTGGCAGGCACTCAACTGATGCTGGTCATTGAAGGTGGGGGCATAGGTGGACAGGGCGATCACCCCACCCAGTGCTTCCTGCCACTTTATATAGGCAGTGTGCAGCACCACCGCGCCGCCCTGGGAGAAGCCGGCCAGGAAGATCCGCGACAGGTTGATGCCTTTGGCCTGCTCGGCCTTGATCAGCGCAACCACCTGCTCGGCAGACGCTTCCAGCTGCGCTTCGTCGATGGCACGGGCCGGGGTCATGGCCTTGATGTCATACCAGCTGGGCATGGCATAGCCGCCGTTGATGGTCACGGGGCGGGTCGGTGCCTGGGGCATGATGAAGCGAGTGCTGAGCAAGCGCTCCTGCATGAATTCGGCCACAGGTAGGAAGTCGTAACGGTCGGCCCCCAGACCGTGCAACCAGATCACACAGGCGTCAGCGGTTTTCTGTGGTTCGAGAATCAGCGGGTTGGTCATGACTGCTCCGAAAGTGTGCGGGTCTTGTTATGGCGTGCGTGAAAAGAAAGCACCGGAAATGATTGTCGGAAAAAGAATGTCGCAACGATACAACTTTTCCTACTTGACGAGCGCTTAAACGCTACAGCCAGAAAATTTGGTACGCGGTTTGCAACTCAACCTGTGATGCAAAGGGCAGGCCGTGACGGTAACACCCTCTGCACGCGAAGGCTGTCACAGAACAGTCCATTGCGCCAATTGACCCAATAACAAGCCAATACGGGTCGGATACGCCTCAAAAGGGTGCGGTGCAATTCCGGCTCGATACAACAAGAGCGATTTGGAGGTTGTGAATGAAGATGTTGAAAACCACCCTGGCAGTCCTGACCGCTGCCGCCGCGCTGGGCGCCGTGAGCACTGCCCAGGCCGGCGCCACCCTCGATGCGGTAAAGAAGAAGGGCTTCGTCCAGTGTGGCGTGAGCGACGGTCTTCCAGGCTTCTCGGTACCTGATGCGCAGGGCAAGATCGTCGGCATCGATGCCGATGTCTGCCGCGCCGTGGCCGCCGCCGTGTTCGGTGATGCCACCAAGGTCAAGTTCAGCCAGCTCAACGCCAAGGAACGCTTCACTGCCCTGCAGTCGGGCGAGGTCGACGTGCTGTCGCGTAACACCACCTGGACCAGCTCGCGCGATGCCGGCATGGGCCTGGTGTTCGCGGGTGTCACCTACTATGACGGCGTCGGCTTCCTGGTCAACAAGAAGCTTGGCGTTTCCAGCGCCAAAGAGCTCGATGGCGCGACCATCTGCATCCAGGCCGGCACCACCACCGAGCTGAACGTGTCGGACTTCTTCCGTGCCAATGGCCTGAAGTACACCCCGATTACCTTCGACACCTCTGACGAGAGCGCCAAATCGCTGGAGTCTGGCCGTTGCGACGTGCTGACTTCGGACAAATCGCAGCTGTTCGCCCAGCGCTCCAAGCTGGCTGCGCCGACCGACTACGTGGTGTTGCCGGAAACCATCTCCAAGGAGCCACTGGGCCCGGTAGTGCGTAAAGGCGACGAGGAGTGGTTCAGCATCGTCAAGTGGACCCTGTTCGCCATGCTCAATGCCGAAGAAGCGGGCATCACTTCCAAGAACGTCGAGGCCGAGGCCAAGGCCACCAAGAACCCGGATGTCGCCCGACTGCTGGGTGCGGATGGCGAGTATGGCAAGGACCTCAAGCTGCCCAAAGACTGGGTAGTGCAGATCGTCAAGCAAGTGGGTAACTATGGCGAAGTGTTCGAGAAGAACCTGGGCCAGAGCACTGACTTGAAGATCGACCGTGGCATGAACGCCCTGTGGAACAACGGCGGCATCCAGTACGCGCCTCCAGTGCGCTGATGGCTGCATCCTGCGGCGGCATTCCGCCGCCGCAGGCTGTTCGAATCCCTACTGTCCGGGGCACTTCATGCAAAATCAAATCGGCGCACCCAAGGGCTTGTCCCTTAACGATCCGCGTGTGCGCGCGTGGCTGTTCCAGATCCTCACGATCGTCTTCGTGGTCGGCCTGGGCTGGTACCTGTTTCACAACACGCAAACCAACCTGCAACACCGGGGCATTACCTCGGGCTTCGACTTCCTCGACCGCAGTGCCGGCTTCGGCATCGCCCAGCACCTGATCCCCTATGTGGAATCCGACAGTTATGCGCGGGTGTTCGTCATCGGCCTGCTCAATACCCTGTTGGTGACCTTCATCGGCGTCATCCTGGCAACGATTCTGGGCTTCATCATCGGTGTAGCGCGCCTGTCACCGAACTGGATGATCAGCAAACTGGCAACCGTGTATGTGGAAACCTTCCGCAACATTCCGCCGTTGCTGCAGATTCTGTTCTGGTACTTCGCCGTGTTCCTGACCCTGCCGGGACCGCGGGGCAGCATCAACATCGACGACATGTTCTTCATCAGCAACCGCGGCCTGAACATGCCGGGTGCGTCGATGGCCGACGGTTTCTGGCCATTCGTGGTGGCCCTGGCAGTAGCGATTGTCGCGATCGTGCTGATGGTGCGCTTTGCCAACAAGCGCTTCGACGAGACCGGCGTGCCATTCCACAAGTTCTGGGTGGGCCTTGCGCTGTTCATCGCCATCCCAGGGCTGAGCGTGTTGCTGTTCGGCAGCCCGGTCAGCTGGGAGGTGCCGCAGCTCAAAGGCTTCAACTTTGTCGGTGGCTGGGTGCTGATCCCCGAGTTGCTGGCGCTGACCCTGGCGCTGACTATCTATACGGCAGCCTTCATCGCCGAGATCGTGCGTTCCGGCATCCGTTCGGTCAGCCATGGCCAGACCGAAGCCGCGCGCTCGCTGGGCCTGCGCGAGGGCCCGACCCTGCGCAAGGTGATCATTCCCCAGGCACTGCGGGTGATCATTCCGCCGCTGACCAGCCAATACCTCAACCTGGCGAAGAACTCTTCACTGGCGGCCGGTATCGGCTACCCGGAGATGGTCTCGCTGTTCGCGGGCACCGTGCTCAATCAGACCGGCCAGGCCATCGAGGTGATCGCCATCACCATGAGTGTCTATCTCGCCATCAGCATCAGCATTTCGCTGCTGATGAACTGGTACAACAAGCGCATTGCGCTGATCGAGCGGTGAGGATACGCCCGTGAATGCCCATGTTTTCAAACCCGATATGCCGCCACCGGTGAAAACCGTCGGCGTGCTCGCATGGATGCGTGCCAATCTGTTCTCCAGCTGGCTCAACACGCTGTTGACCCTGTTCGCCCTCTACCTGGTGTGGCTGATCGTGCCGCCGTTGCTGCAGTGGGCGTTGATCGATGCCAACTGGGTCGGCACCACGCGCGCCGATTGCACCAAGGACGGCGCCTGCTGGGTGTTCGTGCAGCAGCGCTTTGGCCAGTTCATGTACGGCTATTACCCGACTGAGCTGCGCTGGCGTGTGGACCTGACCGTGTGGCTTGCCGTGCTCGGCGCCGCGCCGTTGTTCATCAAGCGTTTCCCGCGCAAAGCCTTCTATGGCCTGGGCTTCCTGGTGCTGTACCCGGTACTGGCCTATACCCTGCTGCACGGTGGGTACCTGGGCCTGGAAAGCGTACCGACCAGCCAGTGGGGCGGGTTGATGCTGACCCTGGTGATCGCCACCGTGGGCATCGTCGGCGCCTTGCCGCTGGGCATCCTGCTGGCACTGGGCCGGCGTTCGAGGATGCCGGCCGTGAAAGTGGTATGCGTGACCTTCATCGAGTTCTGGCGGGGCGTACCGCTGATCACCGTGCTGTTCATGTCGTCGGTGATGCTGCCGTTGTTCCTGCCAGAAGGCATGAGCTTCGACAAGCTGCTGCGGGCGATGATTGGTGTGATCCTGTTCCAGTCGGCGTACATCGCCGAGGTGGTGCGCGGCGGCCTGCAGGCCATCCCCAAGGGCCAGTACGAAGCCGCCGCGGCCATGGGCCTTGGCTACTGGCGCTCGATGGGGCTGGTGATCTTGCCGCAGGCGCTGAAGCTTGTGATCCCCGGCATCGTCAACACCTTCATTGCCCTGTTCAAGGACACCAGCCTGGTGATCATCATCGGCCTGTTCGACCTGCTCAACAGCGTCAAGCAAGCAGCCGCAGACCCCGCCTGGTTGGGCATGGCCACCGAGGGCTACGTGTTCGCCGCCCTGGTGTTCTGGATTTTCTGTTTCGGTATGTCCCGCTACTCCATGCATCTGGAGCGCAAGCTGGACACTGGCCACAAGCGTTAGGAGTTTCGAAATGAGTGAAGCGATCAAGCAGCCTGCTGGCCCCGAAGGCATCATCCAGATGCAGGGTGTGAACAAGTGGTACGGCCAGTTCCATGTGCTCAAGGACATCAACCTGAACGTGCGCCAGGGCGAGCGTATCGTGCTGTGCGGGCCGTCCGGCTCGGGCAAGTCCACCACCATCCGCTGCCTTAACCGCCTGGAAGAGCATCAGCAAGGGCGCATCGTGGTCGATGGAGTGGAGCTGACCAACGACCTCAAGCAGATCGAGGCCATCCGCCGCGAGGTGGGCATGGTGTTCCAGCACTTCAACCTGTTCCCGCACCTGAGCATCCTGGAGAACTGCACCCTGGCGCCGATGTGGGTGCGCAAGATGCCACGGCGCAAGGCCGAGGAAATTGCCATGCACTACCTGGAGCGTGTGCGGATTCCGGAGCAGGCACACAAGTACCCTGGCCAGTTGTCTGGCGGCCAGCAGCAGCGTGTGGCCATTGCCCGCGCGTTGTGCATGAAGCCCAAGATCATGCTGTTCGACGAACCGACCTCGGCACTGGACCCGGAAATGGTCAAGGAAGTGCTCGATACCATGGTGGGCCTGGCCGAGGATGGCATGACCATGCTCTGCGTGACCCACGAAATGGGCTTTGCCCGTACCGTGGCGAACCGGGTTATCTTCATGGACAAGGGCGAGATTGTGGAGCAGGCCGCGCCGGATGACTTCTTCGACCGGCCGCGCAGTGACCGGACCAAGTTGTTCCTCAGCCAGATCCTGCATTGATGCAGTAGCGGCAGCAGACTCGGCCAACTGTGGGAGCGGCCTTGTGTCGCGACGGGCCGCAAAGCGGCCCCGGGCATATGCCCTGCGAAGCTGAAATTTTGGGGCCGCTACGCGGCCCATCGCGACGCAAGGCCGCTCCCACAGGGTTGCGGAACGGCTTAAGGCCTCACCTTACTTTTCTTCTTGCGTTACAGCCGGCGCCGGCGGCGGCCGCAGCCCCACCTCGGCGATCAGCTTCAATTGCTGACCGTTGCGCATCACCTCGATGGTGATCTTCTCGTTGGGCTTGATCCGCGCTACCTGGTTCATCGACTTGCGCCCGTCGCCGGCCGGCTCGCCATTGATGCTCAGGATCACGTCACCCAGTTGCAGCCCGGCCTTGGCCGCTGGCCCTTCGCGGAAGATACCCGCCACCACGATGCCTGGGCGGTCCTTCATGCCGAACGACTCTGCCAGCTCCTGGCTCAGTGGCTGTACTTCGATACCCAGCCATCCACGGATCACCTGGCCGTGTTCGACGATCGACTTCATCACCTCCAGTGCCAGTTTTACCGGGATGGCGAAGCCGATGCCCTGCGAGCCACCGGACTTGGAAAAGATCGCGGTATTGATGCCGATCAGGTTGCCATTGGCATCCACCAGCGCGCCACCGGAGTTGCCCGGGTTGATCGCCGCGTCGGTCTGGATGAAGTCTTCGTAGTTGTTCAGCCCCAGCTGGTTGCGGCCAGTGGCGCTGATGATGCCCATGGTCACCGTCTGGCCGACGCCGAACGGGTTGCCGATGGCCAGCGACACGTCGCCGATGTGAATGGTGTCGGAACGGCCGATGGTGATCGCCGGCAGGTTCTTCAAGTCGATCTTCAGCACCGCCAGGTCGGTTTCCGGGTCGCTGCCGATCACGCGGGCCAGGGTTTCGCGGCCATCCTTCAGCGCTACGACGATCTGGTCGGCGCCGCTGGTAACGTGGTTGTTGGTCAGCAGGTAGCCCTCTGGGCTCATGATTACCGCCGAGCCCAGGCTTGATTCCCAGCGGCGCTGTTTGGGCAGGTTATCGCCGAAGAAGCGGCGGAACTGCGGGTCTTCGAACAGCGGGTGGGCGCTTTTGTTCACCACCTTGGTGGTGTACAGGTTGGCCACCGCCGGGGCGGCCAGGGTCACGGCGTCGGCGTACGACACCGGGCCTTGCATGATCCGCGTGGTCTGTGGCGCTTGCTGCAGGTTGACGTCCTGGCTGGGCAGCCCGACCCATTGCGGAAAACGCTGGATGATCAGCATGGCGATCAGTATGCCGGTAAGCAGGGGCCAGCCGAAGTAACGCAAAGCCTTGAACATGAACGAATCCTGAAAAGAGCAGGGGCCAGCGGCCTGGCAGTGGGGCATGAGCGCGCGCGATCATACACCGGTTCCCCCAGTGACAGCGACGGCCCATAATGGCCGGCATTATACGGGCGTTCGTCAGGCGTTGTGCCCGAGAAAAGCGCAGTTTTCGAGGAGATTTTCATGGCCGTCGCTCTAAACACCCTGGTCGAGGAAGCCGAGCGTTACCTGGGCAGCGCGAAGATCCAGGATTATTGCCCAAATGGCCTGCAGGTCGAAGGCCGGCCGCAGGTCAGCCGTATTGTCAGTGGTGTTACCGCCAGCCAGGCATTGCTGGATGCCGCCGTCGAGGCCGAGGCCGATCTGGTGCTGGTGCACCATGGTTATTTCTGGAAGGGCGAGAACCCGTGCATCACCGGCATTCGCCAGCGTCGCCTGAAGACCTTGCTGAATAACGATATAAGCCTGTTGGCGTTCCACCTGCCCTTGGACGTGCACCCGGACGTGGGCAACAATGTGCAGCTGGCGCGGCAACTGGAGATCACTGTCGAAGGGCCACTTGACCCGGAAAACCCCAAAGTGGTCGGGCTGATTGGTTCGCTCGCCGAACCCATGACCGCGCGCGATTTTGCCCGGCGGGTGCAAGAGGTGCTGGGGCGTGAGCCGTTGCTGGTCGAAGGCAATGAAATGATCCGCCGGGTGGGCTGGTGCACCGGCGGCGGGCAGGGCTATATCGACACGGCGATTGCTGCGGGGGTCGACCTGTACCTGACTGGCGAGGCGTCCGAGCAGACCTACCACAGTGCGCGCGAGAATGGCGTCAGCTTCATTGCGGCCGGGCACCATGCCACTGAACGCTACGGGGTGCAGGCGCTGGGCGATTACCTGGCACGACGGTTTGCCGTGGAGCACTTGTTCATCGATTGCCCGAATCCCATCTGAAGGCGGTGTCGGCCTCTTCGCGGGTGAACCCGCTCCTACGCGCGGGCCTCGTAGGAGCGGAATCACCTGCGAAGAGGCCGGTCCTGCCAGCCCAAACCCCCAGTCATATCGTTAGACTTTTTCGATCTAGCCAGCCTCCTAAATAGAAGCAGCCGCTGTGATAAAGTGGCTCGCTCGAACACGGCCCGCAGGCCGTCCATAAGATCGTTTTTCGTGAGTAGCCATGGTCGACAAACTGACGCACTTGAAACAGCTGGAGGCGGAGAGCATCCACATCATCCGCGAGGTGGCCGCCGAGTTCGACAACCCGGTGATGCTGTACTCGATCGGCAAGGACTCCGCCGTGATGCTGCACCTGGCGCGCAAGGCCTTTTTCCCGGGCAAGCTGCCGTTCCCGGTGATGCACGTCGACACCCAGTGGAAATTCCAGGAGATGTACAGCTTCCGCGACAAGATGGTCGAGGAAATGGGCCTGGAGTTGATCACCCACGTCAACCCTGAGGGTGTGGCGCAAGGCATCAACCCGTTCACCCATGGCAGTTCCAAGCACACCGACATCATGAAGACCCAGGGCCTGAAGCAGGCGCTGGACAAGCATGGTTTCGACGCTGCCTTCGGTGGTGCGCGCCGCGACGAAGAGAAGTCGCGGGCCAAGGAACGTGTGTACTCGTTCCGTGACAGCAAGCACCGCTGGGACCCGAAGAACCAGCGCCCCGAGCTGTGGAACGTTTACAACGGCAAGGTCAACAAGGGCGAGTCGATCCGCGTCTTCCCGCTGTCGAACTGGACCGAACTGGACATCTGGCAGTACATCTACCTTGAAGGCATCCCGATCGTGCCGCTGTACTTCGCCGCCGAGCGTGAAGTCATCGAGAAGAACGGCACCCTGATCATGATCGACGACGAACGCATCCTCGAGCACCTCTCTGAGGAAGAGAAAGCCCGCATCGTCAAGAAGAAGGTGCGTTTCCGTACCCTCGGCTGCTACCCGCTGACGGGCGCTGTCGAGTCGGAAGCCGAGACGCTCACCGACATCATTCAGGAAATGCTCCTGACGCGCACTTCCGAGCGCCAGGGCCGGGTCATCGACCACGATGGCGCCGGTTCCATGGAAGACAAAAAACGTCAGGGCTACTTCTAATTTTCAGGGTTACTCCATGTCGCACCAATCCGATTTGATCAGCGAAGATATCCTCGCTTATCTGGCTCAGCACGAGCGTAAAGAACTGCTGCGTTTCCTCACCTGCGGCAACGTGGATGACGGCAAGAGCACCCTGATCGGGCGCCTGCTGCACGACTCCAAGATGATCTACGAGGACCACCTCGAGGCCATCACCCGTGATTCGAAGAAAGTCGGCACCACCGGCGAAGAAGTCGACCTGGCGCTGCTGGTAGATGGCCTGCAGGCCGAGCGCGAGCAGGGCATCACCATCGATGTCGCCTACCGCTACTTCTCCACCGCCAAGCGCAAGTTCATCATCGCCGACACCCCGGGCCATGAGCAGTACACCCGCAACATGGCCACCGGTGCGTCCACCTGCGACCTGGCGATCATCCTGGTCGATGCCCGCTACGGCGTGCAGACCCAGACCCGCCGCCACAGCTACATCGCGTCGTTGCTGGGTATCAAGCACATCGTGGTCGCGGTCAACAAGATGGACCTGAAGGGCTTCGATGAAGGCGTCTTCGAGTCGATCAAGGCCGACTACCTGAAGTTCGCCGAAGCCATCAACCTGACCCCGAGCAGCCTGCACTTCGTGCCGATGTCGGCGCTCAAGGGTGACAACGTGGTCAACCACAGCGAGCAATCGCCGTGGTACGCCGGCCCGACGCTGATGGAAATCCTCGAAACCGTCGAGGTTTCGGCCGACCGCAACTTCACCGACCTGCGTTTCCCGGTGCAGTACGTCAACCGTCCCAACCTGAACTTCCGCGGCTTCGCGGGCACCATCGCCAGTGGCGTGGTGCACAAAGGTGACGAGATTGTCGTGCTGCCGTCGGGCAAGAGCAGCCGGGTCAAGTCCATCGTCACCTACGAAGGTGAACTGGAAAACGCTGGCCCAGGCCAGGCCGTGACCCTGACCATGGAAGACGAGATCGACATCTCCCGTGGCGACCTGCTGGTACATGCCGACAACGTCCCGCCGGTCACCGACCAGTTCGACGCCATGCTGGTGTGGATGGCCGAGGAGCCGATGCTCCCGGGCAAGAAATACGACATCAAGCGTGCCACCAGCTACGTGCCAGGTTCGATTGCCAGCATCACCCACAAGGTCGATGTGAACACCCTGGAGCAGGGCGCTGCCAGCGCGCTGCAACTGAACGAGATCGGCCGCGTCAAGGTAGCCCTGGACACCTCGATCGCCCTCGACGGTTACGACAGCAACCGCACCACCGGTGCGTTCATCGTCATCGACCGCCTGACCAACGGCACCGTTGGCGCCGGCATGATCATCGCCCCGCCCGTGTTGCCACACGGCAGCACCGGCCATCATGGCAAGCAGGCCCACGTGTCCACCGAAGAGCGCGCCCTGCGCTTCGGCCAGCAGCCAGCCACCGTGCTGTTCAGCGGCCTGTCGGGTGCTGGCAAGAGCACCTTGGCCTATGCCGTGGAGCGCAAGCTGTTCGACATGGGCCGTGCGGTGTACGTGCTCGATGGCCAGAACCTGCGTCACGACCTGAACAAGGGCCTGCCACAGGACCGCGCTGGCCGTACCGAGAACTGGCGCCGCGCCGCCCATGTGGCGCGCCAGTTCAACGAAGCCGGCATGCTCACCCTCGCTGCGTTCGTGGCCCCGGATGCCGAAGGCCGCGAACAGGCCAAGGCGCTGATCGGCAAGGAACGCCTGGTGACCGTTTACGTCCAGGCCTCGCCGCTGGTTTGCCGCGAGCGTGACCCGCAAGGCCTGTACGCTGCCGGTGGCGACAACATCCCGGGTGAGAGCTTCCCGTTCGATGTGCCGCTGGATGCTGATCTTGTGATCGACACCCAGGCCACCAGCGTGGACGAGGGCGTGAAACAGGTGCTGGACGTGCTGCGTCAGCGTGGCGCGATCTAAGCGCTAGCCTGCAAGGAAAACCCCGCTTCGGCGGGGTTTTTTGTCTCGCGTTCAGGATCCTTCTCAATACTCGGAAAGATCCGTCTCAGATATGTTTCTCCGACACCGGTATCACCCGTCTTTCCTTTACCGCTTTGTACGAAAAACTCGAATAGATCTCCTTCACCCCCGGCAACCGCTGCAGCACTTCCCGGGTAAATTCGCCAAACGACTCCAGGTCCCGTGCCAGGATCTCCAGCAGAAAGTCATAGCGGCCGGAGATGTTGTGGCAGGCGACGATCTCGGGGATTTCCATCAGGCGCTGTTCGAACGCCAGCGCCATGTCCTTGGTGTGCGAGTCCATCATGATGCTGACGAACGCGGTCACGCCAAACCCCAGCGACTTGGGCGAGAGGATGGCCTGGTAGCCGGTGATGTAGCCGTTTTCCTCCAGTAACTTGACCCGTCGCCAGCAGGGCGAGGTGGTCAGTGCCACCTGGTCGGCGAGTTCGGCAACGGTGAGACGGGCATTGTCCTGCAAGGCGGCGAGCAGGGCGCGGTCGGTGCGGTCGAGGCTTGAAGGCATTTTTTGCCCTCCTGGTCCGTTGATTATTGTTTTTGTTCCAGCAAGCACGTGTATACGTAGGCTATTTTGGAAAAAATCGGGCAGCTCGGTGGCATAAGCTTATAGCAAACCACAAGAGGCTGTTGCCATGCGCGACTCCCACCACAACACCGGTTTTTCCACGCGGGCCATTCATCATGGCTATGACCCGCTTTCCGATGGTGGCGCCCTGGTGCCACCGGTGTACCAGACGGCTACCTATGCCTTTCCCACTGTCGAGTACGGTGCTGCCTGCTTCGCCGGGGAGGAGCCTGGGCATTTCTACAGCCGCATTTCCAACCCCACGCTGGCCTTGCTGGAGCAGCGCATGGCTTCGCTGGAGGGCGGTGAAGCGGGGTTGGCGTTGGCCTCGGGGATGGGCGCCATTACCTCAACCCTCTGGACCCTGCTAAGGCCTGGGGATGAGCTGATTGTCGGACGCACCTTGTATGGCTGTACCTTCGCTTTTCTGCACCACGGTATTGGTGAGTTCGGGGTGAAAGTTCGCCATGTCGATCTCAACGATGCCAAGGCCCTGAAAGCGGCGATCAGCAGCAAAACACGGATGATCTACTTCGAAACACCGGCCAACCCCAACATGCAGCTTGTGGATATTGCGGCGGTTGTGGAGGCAGTGCGGGGGCATGATGTGCATGTGGTGGTCGATAACACCTACTGTACGCCGTACCTGCAGCGGCCACTGGAGCTGGGGGCGGACCTGGTGGTGCACTCGGCAACCAAGTACCTCAGTGGGCATGGCGATATCACTGCCGGGTTGGTGGTGGGGTGCAAGGCGTTGGTAGACCGTATCCGCCTGGAAGGGCTGAAGGATATGACCGGCGCGGTGCTGTCACCGCATGACGCGGCGTTGCTGATGCGCGGTATCAAGACCCTGGCCCTGCGCATGGACCGGCATTGCGCCAATGCCCAGCAGGTGGCCGAGTTTCTCGCTCGGCAGCCGCAGGTGGAATTGATTCATTACCCGGGGCTACCGTCTTTTGCCCAGCACGCGTTGGCCAAGCGACAGATGCGTTTGCCTGGCGGGATGATTGCGTTTGAGCTCAAGGGTGGCATTGAGGCGGGGCGGCGCTTCATGAATGCGCTGCAGCTCTTTGCCCGGGCGGTGAGCCTGGGGGATGCCGAGTCGCTGGCGCAGCATCCGGCGAGCATGACGCATTCCAGCTATACGCCGCAGGAGCGGGCGCATCACGGGATATCGGAGGGGTTGGTGCGTCTGTCGGTGGGGCTGGAGGATGTGGAGGACCTGCTGGCAGATGTCGAACAGGCATTGCAGGCCTGCTGTTAGGTTGCCTGCACTGGCCCTTTCGCGGGCCCGCCCGCTCCCACAGGTGTTTCACAGGTTTCAAATGCTGTGGTGTACCTGTGGGAGCGGGCGTGCCCGCGAAGGGGCCAGTGAATCCAGCCCATAAAAAAGGCCTCTTGCGAGGCCTTTTGCATGTTCAGCAGATCAACGCTTGAGCCCGTAGCTCTCATCCAGCATGCCCGGCGAGTTAGGCACTTTCGGCGCATAGTCGCGCGGCACTTCGGCGGTGTCTTTAGGTGGGGTCAGGCGGTCACGCGGGCCTTGCGGTGCATCGGAGTGCAGCGCAGCCAGCAGGCGTTGGCGGGTGACGTCATCGAGGGCCAGGCTGTTGGCGCCTTCAGCCAGGTGATCCTGTACGTCCTGATAGCTCTGGGTCAGTTTCTTGACCAGCATGGCGGTGCTGTTGAAGTGGGTGACCACTTCGTTCTGGTAGCTGTCGAAGCGCTTCTGGATGTCATCCAGTTGACGCTGGGTGTTGCTCGGGGCCGCATTGGGCAGCAGGCGGGCAACAATGAAACCGACTGCCACACCGATGACCAGGGCCAGGGTTGGCAACAACCAAACAAGGAGCGAGAGTTCCACGAGTCCTTCCTCTATAAACGGCTTTGCTTTACGTTAACGGCTCAGACCTGCGCTGTATACCGCGAGCGATCGCAAATCAGAACAGAATTTCACACCTAGACGAATCGACCCTTCCCGAGGTCACGGAGTAGTGCCTTGCTTGTCCGCGAAACCCCCTTGTTCATCGATGGCCCCAGCGGCCAGCTGGAAGCGTTGTACCTGGACGTGGCGCAAGCCCGTGGCGCGGTGCTGATCTGCCACCCTAACCCGGTCCAGGGCGGCACCATGCTCAACAAGGTGGTCTCGACCCTGCAGCGCACTGCACGTGATGCCGGTTATGTGACCCTGCGTTTCAACTACCGTGGCGTCGGCCAGAGCGCCGGCAGCCACGACATGGGCGCTGGCGAAGTGGCCGATGCCGAGGCCGCTGCAGCATGGCTGCGTGCCAGGCACCCCGGGCTACCGCTGGTACTGATGGGCTTTTCGTTCGGTGGTTTCGTTGCCACCAGCCTGGCCGGGCGCCTTGAAACGGCAGGCGTCGAGTTGCAGCACCTGTTCATGATCGCCCCGGCGGTCATGCGCCTGACCGCCGAATTCCCGCTGCCGCAGCGCTGCCCGCTCACCGTGGTGCAGCCGGACGCCGATGAAGTCGTCGCGCCGCAGCTGGTTTACGAATGGTCCGACAGCCTGTCGCGTCCCCATGAGCTGCTGAAAGTGGCAGAATGCGGACACTTCTTCCATGGCAAGCTGACCGATCTGAAGGATCTGCTGCTGCCGCGCCTTTCGAACTGAGCCAAGCCTGAATAAGCGAACACCCATGACCACGCGCATTCTTACCGGTATCACCACCACCGGCACTCCGCACCTGGGCAACTACGCCGGCGCCATCCGCCCGGCGATCCGTGCCAGCCAGCAGCCCGGTGTCGACTCGTTCTACTTCCTGGCCGACTACCACGCCCTGATCAAGTGCGACGACCCGCTGCGCATCCAGCGCTCGCGCCTGGAAATCGCCGCCACCTGGCTGGCCGGTGGCCTGGACCCGGACAAGGTGACCTTCTATCGCCAGTCCGACATCCCGGAAATCCCCGAACTGACCTGGCTGCTGACCTGCGTTGCTGCCAAAGGCCTGCTGAACCGTGCGCATGCCTACAAGGCCTCGGTGGACAAGAACGTCGAGAACGGCGAAGACCCGGACGCCGGCGTGACCATGGGCCTGTTCAGCTACCCGGTGCTGATGGCCGCCGATATCCTGATGTTCAACGCCAACAAGGTGCCGGTCGGTCGTGACCAGATCCAGCACGTGGAAATGGCCCGCGATATCGGTCAGCGCTTCAACCATCTGTTCGGTCAAGGCAAGGACTTCTTCGCCTTGCCGGAGGCTGTGATCGAAGAAAGCGTGGCGACCCTGCCGGGCCTGGACGGGCGCAAGATGTCCAAGAGCTATGACAACACCATCCCGTTGTTCACCAGCGCCAAGGACATGAAAGACGCCATCTCGCGCATCGTCACCGATTCGCGCGCGCCCGGTGAGGCGAAAGACCCGGACAACGCGCACCTGTTCACCCTGTACCAGGCCTTCTCGACGCCTGAGCAGTGCGCCGGTTTCCGCGAAGAGCTGCTGCAGGGCCTGGGCTGGGGCGATGCCAAACAGCGCCTGTTCCAGCTGCTGGACGGCCAACTGGCCGAGAAGCGCGAGTACTATCACCAGCTGATCGCCCGGCCGGCGGACCTGGAAGACATCCTGCTGGCCGGCGCTGCCAAGGCCCGCAAGATCGCCACGCCGTTCCTCGAGCAGCTGCGCGAGGCCGTTGGCCTGCGTTCGTTCCGCAGCAGCGTGCAGGCCAGCACCGAGGTGAAGAAGAAGGCTGCCAAGAGCGCACGCTTCGTCAGCTTCCGTGACGAAGACGGCAGCTTCCGTTTCCGCCTGCTGGCCGCCGACGGTGAGCAACTGCTGCTGTCGCGCAGCTTCGCCGACGGCAAGAGTGCGGGCGCCGTGAGCAAGCAGCTGCAGCAAGGTGGCGAGGTTGATGTCCGCGTCGAAGGCCTGAGCTTCGGCCTGTGGCTCAATGGCGAGCAGGTTGCCGACGGGCCGCAGTTCGACAGCGCCGAAGCCCGTGATGCTGCCATCGAAGGTCTGCGTGTAGCGCTTCAGCCATTGTAGGAGCGAGTTTACTCGCGAACACCGGCAAGGCCGGTGCCATCCAGCGCATAAGCTATGCTGGATGAGGCATATTGACGCAAGTCTGATTGCCATTAAGCGGGCCTGTCGCTACAGTGACGGCCCGTTTTTTGTTGCCTCGCTAACGAATCATGACTCCCTTAGAACGCTATCAAGCAGATCTGAAACGTCCCGACTTCTTCCATGACGCGGCGCAGGAAACTGCGGTGCGTCACCTCCAGCGCCTGTACGACGACCTGGTGCACGCGCAGAACAACAAGCCGGGCGTGTTCGGCAAGCTGTTCGGCAAGAAGGAGCAGACCCCGGTCAAGGGCCTGTACTTCTGGGGTGGGGTGGGGCGAGGCAAGACCTACCTGGTTGATACCTTCTACGAAGCGCTGCCGTTCAAGCAGAAGATGCGTACGCACTTCCACCGCTTCATGAAGCGTGTGCACGAGGAGATGAAAACCCTCAAGGGCGAGAAGAACCCGCTGACCCTCATTGCCAAGCGCTTCAGCGAAGAAGCCAAGGTGATCTGCTTCGACGAATTCTTCGTGTCGGACATTACCGACGCCATGATCCTCGGCACCTTGATGGAAGAGCTGTTCAAGAATGGCGTGTCGCTGGTGGCCACCTCCAACATCGTGCCGGACGGCCTCTACAAGGACGGCCTGCAGCGTGCACGCTTCCTGCCGGCTATCGCCATGATCAAGCAGTACACCGACGTGGTGAACGTCGATAGCGGGGTCGACTACCGTCTGCGTCACCTGGAGCAGGCTGAACTGTTCCACTTCCCACTCGATGACGCGGCGCACCAGAGCATGCGCGCCAGCTTCAAGGCGCTCACCCCTGAGTGCACCCAGGCGATCGAAAACGACGTGCTGATGATCGAGAACCGCCCGATCAATGCCCTGCGTACTTGCGACGACGTCGCCTGGTTTGACTTCCGCGCCCTGTGCGACGGGCCGCGTAGCCAGAACGACTACATTGAGCTGGGCAAGATCTTCCACGCCGTATTGCTGAGCAACGTGGAGCAGATGGGCGTCACCACCGACGACATCGCCCGTCGTTTCATCAACATGGTGGACGAGTTCTACGATCGCAACGTCAAGCTGATCATCTCGGCCGAGGTGGAGTTGAAGGACCTGTATACCGGTGGGCGTCTGAGCTTCGAGTTCCAGCGTACCCTGAGCCGGTTGCTGGAGATGCAATCGCACGAATTCCTGGCGCGCGCACACAAGCCCTGACGGCAGCGGCAAGCGTCAGGCGACAAGGAAAGTTCAGGGCAATGCGCGATCCGCTCTGGTTTTTCCTTGTCGCTTCAAGCTCGAAACCTGCCGCTCTGGAAGCCTTTCAGGCTTCCTGCATGAACTGCTGCCGATACTGGTTCGGCGACAACTCGGTGTGTTGGCGGAACAGCCGCGCAAAGAAACTGGCATCGTCATACCCCACCTCGTAACTGATGGTCTTGATGCTCTTGCGCGTACTCGACAACAACCCCTTGGCTGTCTCGATGCGTAACCGTTGCAGGTAATGCAGCGGCTTGTCACCCGTTGCGCCCTGGAAGCGACGCATGAAGTTGCGGATGCTCATGCCGTGGTTGCGGGCCACATCCTCGAAGCGGAACTTGTCGGCGAAGTGTTCCTCCAGCCAGTGCTGGATCTGCAGGATGATCAGGTCCTGGTGCAGTTTCTGCCCGCCAAAGCCCATGCGCCCCGGGGTGTAGTTGCGTTGCACTTCGTAGAGGATATCGCGGGACACTGCACGGGCCACGTTGGCACCGCAGAAGCGTTCGATCAGGTAGATGTACAGGTCGCAGGCCGAGGTTGCACCGCCGGCGCAATAGATATTGTCGGCATCGGTCAGGTGCTTGTCCTGGTTCAGGCGAATCTTCGGGAAGCGTTCGGCAAAGCTGTTGAAGAAGCGCCAGTAGGTGGTCGCTTCCTTGCCATCGAGCAGGCCGGATTCGGCCAGCCAGAACACACCACTGGCCTCGGCGCACAGCACCGCGCCACGCGCGTGCTGTTCACGCAGCCACGGCAGCACCTGTGGGTAACGCTGCAGCAAGTTGTCGAAATCATCCCAGTAGGCCGGGAGGATGATCACATCGGCATCGTCCAGGCCGCCGTCAACCGGTAACTGCACATTGCTGAAGCTGTCCACGGGCTGGCTGTCGGGGCTCACCAGGCGGATGTCGAACATGGGCTGCAAGCCCAGGCCCAGCTGCTTGCTATAGCGCAGGCTGGCGAGGTGGAAGAAGTCCTTGGCCTGCATCAAGGTCGAAGCGAACACCTTGTCAATGGCCAGGATGCTGACGCGCCGCAGCGACGCTGAGGGTTGGGTAAACATCATTGTCATTGTTCTTATAGGGTAGAGTGGTCAATCACCGGCTGGATCGTCTTATTTTTTGGCGATTGTGTCTACCCCATGTAACAGCGGCGCGAAGCGGGGCGCAGTGTTTGGCTCAAGGCGCCGGGTTGGGCTGCTCCTGATGAATGGCTTCGATCGCTGTCAGCAGATCGGCGCTCAGGTTCAGTTCAAGGCTGGCCAGGTTGCTGTCCAGCTGCTGCAGGCTGGTGGCACCTATGATGTTGCTGGTCACGAACGGCTGTCGGGTGACGAACGCCAGGGCCATTTGCGCCGGGTCCAGGCCGTGCTCGCGGGCCAGCTGCACGTAGCGGCTGCAGGCCGCCACGGTCTGTGGGTTGGAGTAACGGGCAAAGCGGCTGAACAGGGTCAGGCGTGCATTGTCCGGCCGTGCGCCGTTCTCGTACTTGCCCGAGAGCATGCCGAAGGCAAGCGGCGAATAGGCCAGCAGGCCACACTGCTCGCGTATGGCCACTTCTGCCAGGCCCACCTCGAAGCTGCGGTTGAGCAGGTTGTACGGGTTCTGAATCGATACCGCCCGTGGCCAGCCCCGGCTCTCGGCCAGCTGCAGGAACTTCATGGTGCCCCACGGCGTTTCGTTGGACAGGCCGATGTGGCGGATCTTGCCCGCACGCACCTGCTCGTCGAGCACTTCGAGGGTTTCTTCCAGTGGGGTGAAGTGATCCTGCGGCAGGTGCTGGTAGCCCAGCTTGCCGAAGAAGTTGGTGCTGCGCTCTGGCCAGTGCAACTGGTACAGGTCGATGCGGTCGGTCTGCAGGCGCTTGAGGCTTTCGTCCAGCGCCGCGACGATGTGCTGACGGTTGTGCTTGAGCTGCCCGTCACGGATATGGCTGATGCCGTTGCCCGGGCCTGCAACCTTGCTGGCCAGGATCCACGCGTCGCGGTCGCCATGGTCACGGAACCAGTTGCCGATGATGCGCTCGGTGGCCGCGTAGGTCTCCGGGCGGGGAGGGACCGGGTACATCTCGGCGGTGTCGATGAAGTTGACCCCGGCGGCCTTGGCCCGGGCAATTTGCTCGTAGGCCTCGGCCTGGATGTTCTGCTCGCCCCAGGTCATGGTGCCCAGGCACAGGGCGCTGACGTTGAGGTCGGTACGGCCAAGCTGGCGGTATTCCATCGGTTAGTCACTCCTTGGCAATAGAAGCCAATCAAAGCAGGTTGAAATTTTTCGCGCAATCTGGATAATTCAGCCCCTCTCCGCGTGGCGGAAGTGATGCACCATCACGCAGGAAGAACCCCGTCGAACATTGGCGTGCCCGACCCGAGCCCCCAAAAGCGTCTGTGTTCGGCTGCGCGCTTGCCCTTGGCAAGCTGTGCACTATCCAGTAAGATTCGCCGTCTATTTTTCGCTGGGCGGCCTCTGAGGCTTTAGAGAATGAAAACTTTTACTGCTAAACCGGAAACAGTAAAGCGCGAGTGGTTCGTAGTCGACGCCGCTGGCCAGACCCTGGGTCGTCTGGCTACCGAAATCGCTACCCGTCTGCGTGGCAAACACAAACCAGAATACACCCCTCACGTTGACACCGGCGACTACATCGTCGTTATCAACGCCGAGCAGGTTCGTGTGACTGGTGCCAAGTCTTCCGACAAAATGTACTACTCCCACTCCGGTTTCCCAGGCGGTATCAAGGAAATCAACTTCGAGAAGTTGATCGCCAAGGCCCCTGAGCGTGTTATCGAAACTGCGGTCAAAGGCATGCTGCCTAAGAACCCGCTGGGTCGCGACATGTACCGCAAGCTGAAAGTGTACGCGGGTGCTGCTCACCCACACACTGCTCAGCAGCCTCAAGAACTGAAGATCTAACGGGATAGTTCATTATGTCGGCGACTCAAAATTACGGCACTGGCCGTCGCAAGACCGCAACCGCTCGCGTATTCCTGCGTCCGGGTACTGGTAACATTTCCATCAACAACCGTTCTCTGGACGTGTTCTTCGGTCGCGAAACCGCTCGCATGGTTGTTCGCCAGCCGCTCGAGCTGACTGAATCCGTTGAGAAATTCGACATCTACGTCACCGTTTCCGGTGGTGGTGTCAGCGGTCAGGCCGGTGCGATCCGTCACGGTATCACCCGCGCTCTGATGGAATACGACGAAACCCTGCGTGGCGCTCTGCGTCGTGCTGGCTACGTCACCCGCGACGCTCGTGAAGTTGAGCGTAAGAAAGTGGGTCTGCGTAAAGCGCGTAAGCGTCCTCAGTACTCCAAGCGTTAATACCGCTTCGGCAGTCGAAAAAAGCCCGGTTCCTTGGAACCGGGCTTTTTTTTTAGCCTTGAACTAACCTGTCAGCAGTCAGTGGCCGCTTGTCGCATAGACGTAGATCAAGCAAAGCGTGGGTTGTCGCCCTTGCCGGGGTAATCACCTTGTCAGTGTGTGGATTTGTTTCTTACCATGGCGGCCAATTTTTAGTGCCATTGACACAACCTAAGTACAGGCCAGGTCCAACTGGCCAAGCAAGCTGATGGGAGAGGACTGAATGAGCAATGACGGCGTCAACGCAGGCCGGCGCCGCTTCCTCGTAGCCGCGACATCCGTGGTCGGGGCGGCGGGGGCAGTGGGGGCTGCGGTACCGTTCGTGGGGTCATGGTTTCCCAGTGCCAAGGCGAAAGCCGCGGGTGCACCGGTGAAGGTCAACATCGCCAAGGTCGAGGCGGGGCAGCAGATGGTGGCCGAGTGGCGTGGCCAGCCCGTATTCATCGTGCGGCGAACGGAGGAAATCCTTGGCAATCTGAAAAAAATCACGGGTGACCTGTCCGACCCCGAGTCCAAGGCCTCGGTACAGCCAGCGTACGTCGACCCTGAGGTTCGCTCGATCAAGCCGGAAATTCTTATTCTCGTCGGCCTGTGCACGCACCTGGGCTGCTCGCCCACCTTCCGACCAGAGGTGGCGCCCGCCGACCTTGGGCCGAAGTGGGTAGGTGGTTACTTCTGCCCATGCCACGGCTCTCACTATGACCTGGCTGGCCGTGTCTACAAGTCCCAGCCAGCGCCTCTCAACCTGCCCGTGCCACCGCACTCTTATGAGTCGGACGAGATCATCGTCATTGGCGTCGACCAGGAGAACGCATGATGAGCAAGTTCATGGACTGGATTGATGCTCGCTTCCCCGCCACCAAGATGTGGGAAGACCACCTCAGCAAGTATTACGCACCCAAGAACTTCAACTTCCTGTACTTCTTCGGCTCCCTGGCATTGCTGGTGCTGGTCAACCAGATCGTGACCGGCGTGTGGCTGACCATGAGCTTCACGCCCTCGGCGGAAGAGGCGTTCGCCTCGGTCGAGTACATCATGCGCGACGTGGAATACGGCTGGATTCTGCGCTACCTGCACTCCACGGGGGCGTCAGCGTTCTTCATCGTGGTCTACCTGCACATGTTCCGCGGCCTGCTCTATGGCTCCTATCAGAAGCCACGCGAGCTGGTCTGGCTGTTCGGCATGCTGATCTATCTGGCGCTGATGGCTGAAGCGTTCATGGGCTACCTGCTGCCATGGGGGCAGATGTCGTACTGGGGCGCCCAGGTGATCATCTCGCTGTTCGGTGCCATCCCGGTGATCGGTGATGACCTTACCCAGTGGATCCGTGGTGACTACCTGATCTCGGGCATCACCCTGAACCGCTTCTTCGCCCTGCATGTGGTTGCCCTGCCAATCGTGATTCTTGGCCTGGTGGTACTGCACATCCTCGCCTTGCACGAAGTGGGTTCGAACAACCCTGATGGCGTCGACATCAAGAAGAAAAAGGACGAAAACGGTATTCCGCTGGATGGTATTCCGTTCCACCCGTACTACACCGTCAAAGACATTGTCGGCGTGGTGGTGTTCCTGTTCGTGTTCTGCGCTGTGGTGTTCTTCTTCCCTGAAATGGGCGGTTACTTCCTCGAGAAACCTAACTTCGAGCAGGCCAACGCCTTCAAGACCCCAGAGCACATCGCGCCGGTGTGGTACTTCACACCGTTCTACGCAATCCTGCGTGCGGTGCCTGACAAGCTGATGGGCGTCATTGCCATGGGGGCGGCCATCGCCGTGCTGTTCGTACTGCCCTGGCTCGACCGCAGCCCAGTGCGTTCCATGCGTTACAAGGGCTGGATCAGCAAGGTCTTCCTGCTGGTGTTCTGCGTGGCCTTCGTCATCCTCGGCGTGCTGGGCGTACTGGCACCGACACCTGGGCGTACCTTGTTGTCGCAGGTATGCACGGTGCTGTACTTCGCCTACTTCCTGCTGATGCCGTTCTACACAAGGCTTGAGAAGACCAAACCGGTTCCGGAAAGGGTGACTGGCTGATGAAAAAGTTGATTGCAGTATTTTTGCTGGCAGTGATGCCTGCCTTTTCCTTCGCTGCCGAAACTGGCCTGGAGCTGGACAAGGTCGATATCGATCTGACTGACAAGGCCGCCATGCAGGACGGTGCGCGTACCTTCGCCAACTATTGCATGGGGTGTCACAGTGCCAAGTTCCAGCGTTACGAGCGGGTGGCTGATGACCTGGGTATCCCGCATGAATTGATGCTCGAGAAGCTGGTGTTCACGGGCGCCAAGATTGGTGACCACATGCAGATCGGCATGAAGCCCAGCGACGCCAAGACCTGGTTTGGTGCCGCGCCGCCCGACCTGACCTTGGTCGCCCGCGTGCGCGGTACCGATTGGCTTTACACCTACCTGCGCAGCTTCTATGAGGACCCATCGCGCCCTTACGGGGTGAACAACAAGGTGTTCCCGAACGTCGGCATGCCTAACGTGCTGGTGGGTCTGCAAGGTAACCAGGTGGTGGGTTGCAAGCAGGTGCAGACGGTGGTCGAGGGCAAGAAGCAATTCGACCCGTTGACCGGCAGCCCGTTGACCCATGAAGCTTGCGATCAGCTGACCATTACGCCGAATTCCGGTACCCTGACGACCGAGCAGTTCGACGAGAAGGTCAAGAACCTTGTGACCTTCCTGGCCTATTCGGCCAACCCAGTCAAACTGGAAAGCCAGCGCATCGGCACCTATGTGTTGCTGTACCTGGCTTTCTTCTTCGTATTCGCCTACTTGCTCAAGCGTGAATACTGGAAGGACGTGCACTGATCACGCAGTAGTTTCTGGTTGTTGAACGCGCCCGGGGTGGCCTAGCAGTATTGCCAGGCCACCCCGGGCGCGTTTTCATTTAAAGTTGCACAAGCATCCGTGCGAGGAGCCGCTACATGGGCGCAACCAACAGGTTAGCCTGCTATTCCGATCCCGCTGATCACTATTCTCATCGGGTGCGCCTGGTTCTGGCCGAGAAGGGCGTCAGCGTGCAGTTGATCGATGTCGATCCCGCCCGCCTGCCGCCGAAGCTGGCCGAGGTCAACCCTTATGGCAGCGTGCCGACCTTGGTCGACCGTGACCTGGCGTTGTATGAATCGACCGTGGTGATGGAATACCTCGAGGAGCGTTACCCGCACCCGCCGCTGATGCCGGTATACCCGGTTGCGCGTGGCAACAGCCGTCTGCTGATGCACCGCATCCAGCGCGACTGGTGTGCCTTGGCCGATACCGTGCTTGACCCGCGTAGCAGTGAAGCTGCCCGAACCGAAGCGCGCAAGGCCTTGCGCGAAAGCCTGACCGGGGTCTCGCCGTTGTTTGGCGAGTTCGCCTGCTTCATGAGTGATGAGCAAAGCCTGGTCGATTGCTGTCTATTGCCCATACTCTGGCGTTTGCCGGTGTTGGGTATCGAATTGCCGCGGCAAGCCAAGCCGCTGCTGGATTACATGGAGCGCCAGTTCGCCCGCGAGCCTTTTCAGGCGAGCCTGTCCTCCGTAGAACGTGAAATGCGCAAGCTTTAAGGAGCCGTTGATGAACTCCAGTCGCCCCTATCTGGTTCGAGCACTGTACGAGTGGATCGTCGACAACGATTGCACGCCCCATATGCTGGTCAATGCCGAATTCCCGAAAGTTCAGGTGCCGGATGGTTTCGCCAGTGATGGCCAGATCGTCTTGAATATCTCGCCAAGTGCCGTGCGTAGCCTGCACATGGACAATGACGCAGTCAGCTTCGAGGGCCGCTTCAGTGGTGTGGCTCACTCGCTGTTCGTGCCGGTTGGTGCAATCCTGGGTATCTACGCCCGCGAAAATGGCCAGGGTATGGTCTTCGAGCTGGAGCCGTCTTCGATGGATGGCGACGAGCTGGAAGACGATGATGTGCAGCCGGATGACGATGGCCCGCCAGACGATGGAGGGCAGCCGCCGCGTCCGACTGGCCGGCCAAGCCTGAAAGTGGTCAAGTAACAAAAAAGGCGATCCAGATGGATCGCCTTTTTTTGTTTGGCCTGTCCAGGCAATCACTGAGTCAATCGATGTACTCGAACAGCTTGACGATCTTCTGCACGCCCGACACGCCCTGCACCACGGCAGTGGCCGAGTTGGCTTCTTGACGGGTGACCAGACCCAGCAGGTAGACGATGCCGTTTTCGGTAATCACCTTGATGCGCGAGCTGGGCACGGCGTTGTCGGTCAGCATCTGGGTCTTGATCTTGGTGGTCAGCCAGGCGTCGTTGTTGCGCGCCAGAATGGAGGAGGGCTGCATCACTTGCAGCTCGTTGTGTACTTTCTTGACCCGTTGGACCTGGCTGGCGGTTTGCTCCGCGAGGCTCTTGAGGTCGGCGCGTGGGGTCTGCCCGGCCAGCAGGACGATGCCGTTGTAGCTGCTGACAACGATGTGCGAGCCCTTGTCCAGGTCTGGGTTGGCTTTGGAAATGTTCACGGCAGCCTTGGTCTCGATCAGCGAGTCGTCGATCTTGCTACCGATGGTGCGCGTGCCGCGATCGTCCTCGATCGGCGAATTGCGGGTAGAGGTGAGTACCGAGCTGCAACCAGTGACGCTCAGGCACAGGGTCAGGGCCATCAGGCCCAGGCGCATAGGGGTCATTCTTCACTCCCGAACAGTTGGCTGTCGATCAGATCGCACAGGCAGTGGATCGCCAGCAGGTGGACTTCCTGGATACGCGCGGTAACTGTCGAAGGCACGCGGATTTCCACGTCTTCGGGCAGCAGCAGCGAAGCCATGCCGCCGCCATCGCGACCCGTCAATGCTACGACAATCATTTCACGGTCATGTGCGGCCTGGATTGCCTGGATTACGTTGGCCGAATTGCCGCTGGTGGAGATCGCCAGCAGAACGTCACCGGGCTGGCCCAGGGCGCGGATCTGCTTGGAAAAGACTTCGTTGTAGCTGTAGTCGTTGGCGATCGAGGTCAGGGTCGAGCTGTCGGTGGTCAGCGCGATGGCTGGCAGGCTGGGACGCTCGCGCTCGAAGCGGTTGAGCAGCTCCGATGAAAAGTGCTGGGCATCGCCGGCCGAGCCGCCGTTGCCGCAGGCGAGCATCTTGCCCTCGTTGAGCAACGCATTGACCATGACCAGGCTGGCCTGCTCGATGTGCGGTGCCAGGATGTCCATTGCCTGTTGCTTGGTTTCGATGCTGGCCTCGAACAGCCGGCGAATTCGGGATTGCATGTCCATCTGGTGACCTTAAATGGGGCGGTGGCCTTTGCTAGGCGCAACAACGACCAGCCCGCGATACATAGAGCAAAAAAAACGAAGTGGGTTCAGCATTCGAAGGCGTTTTTCAGCCATTGAAGCGGTCTGCCTGCATGGTGGCTACCCTGCAGGGCGACTACGTCGAAGCGGCAGGGGTAGTTGCCCCAGTGGGCCTCCTTCTGCAGGAACAGGCTGGCGGCAAGCACCAACCGTTTCTGCTTGCGCCCGTCGATACTGTCGAGGGCGCCTCCGAAGCCCGCGTGCAACCGGTAGCGGACTTCGACGAATACTACTGTATCGGCGTCGAGCATGACCAGATCAAGCTCGCCGCCTTTGCATCGCCAGTTGCGCGCCAGCAACTGCAGCCCTTGCCCCTGAAGGTACTCAAGGGCTTGGGTTTCTGCCGCTTGCCCGGCACGGGTAGGCGATGCTGCGGCCATCAGCGCGCGGTGTCAGGCAGGCGCTTGACCTGGCCGCCGGTGAACTCGGCCCATGGCAGCTGGCGCTCGACGCGCTGGTTGGCATTGATGCTCAGGCTGCCCGAAAGGCCCAGGATGCGGTTGTCTGGTAGCGCTTTCAGTTGGCCCAGGCGCGGCGCCAGGCTGTAGGCGTCGACGCCCATGGCATACAGGCGACCGAGGCTGCCAGCGGCTTGCGGCCACTGCTGTACAACCTGTTGACGCAGGCTGTTGCTGGTGTCGAGCAGCCACGGTGTTTCGCAGAAGCGGATGCCGTTCATGTCATTGTACTGGTTGATGTCACCGCTGGCGCTGTACAGGTTCGAGGTGGCATAGACCGGCACATCACCGGCGTACTGGAAGTTCAGGGTCGGCTTGATCTGCTGCGCCTGTTGTGGGGTCGAGGCGAGGAAGATGAAGTCAATGTCCTGGCGGCGCGACGGTTGTGCAGCGATGCTGCCGCCCACCGTGCTTTGCAGGCTCTTGGCGCGGCCTTCGCTCTGGCGCAGCTGGAACAGGTCGGCAATCTGCTGGGCCAGGGCGACCGGTTGGGCGATGCGCTGGGCGGCGAGCAGGGTTCCGCCATTGCCTTCCCAGTCCTGGCGGAAGGCAGCCAGGACACGGTCACCCCATTCGCCGCTCGGCACCAGGGCTACGGCGCGGACCATGCCATCGGCGCGGGCGCGGCGGGCCACTTCACGGGCTTCGTCTTCGGCCGCCAGGCCGAACTGGAACAGTTGTGGCGGCGCCTTCTGGCCGGCGTCGGCGTAGTTCAGGGCCAGCGTGGTGATCGGCAGCTGTGGTTTGGCGGCCAGTTGTTTGACCAATGGTTTTTCAAGCGGGCCGATGACCAGTTGCACGCCGGCGGCTTGCGCCTGGCGATAGAAGTCGTCCAGCGAGCCGATACGCGAGCTGTCGAACACCTGCACCGCAGGCGCTGGCTGGCCGCTTTGCTGGGCCTGGAAGTGGGCGGCCATGAAGCCATCGCGCAGGGCGCGGGCTACACCGGCCAGTGGGCCTTCCTGAGGCAGCAGCAGGGCGATCTTGGTCAGCGGCTGGCTGGCCAGTTCCTTGAGTTTGGTCAGGGCCAGCGGCAGTTGCTGGGCGGCAGGGTGGTCCGGGTGCTGTTTGACCCAGGCTTCGATGGCCGCTTGCTGCTGCTCCAGGGTGCCGGCGCTTTTCACGGCGAAGGCCAGGCTGGTCCAGCCAGCCAGGGTCTGATCGTTGGTTGGCTGCTGCAGTTGCTCTGCAGGCAGCGAGGCGACCAAGGCCCAGATAGCGTCATTGTTGGTGCTGGCGGCCTGGCCACCAAGCAGCGGGGCCAGGAGAGTGCGCTGCTGTGCGGCAGCCAGGGCCTGGCCGTCGGCTTCGAGCGCAGCGGCGTGCACGCTGTAGGTGCGCACTTGCTGTTCTGTCGGCAGCTCGGCAAGGCGCTGCAGGCTCGGGTGGGCCAGGGCGGTCAGCGCTGCTTTGGGCTGGTTGCGGCTCATGGCCAGTTCCGCCGCGAGGGTGCTGGCGAACACTTGCTGGGCCGGCTTGAGCGTGTCCAGCGGGACCTGCTCGAGAATGCGTGCGGCGCGTGGGAAGTCCTTCTGCTTGTAGGCCAGGTCGGCCGCGCTCAGGCGCAGCAGGGCGGCGTCTTCTGCAGACTTGCTGGAAGCGGCCTTTTCGAGCAGTTGCTCGATGCTGGCATCCGGGGTGCGTGGCAGTTCGCCCAGGCTGGATGAGGGCGAGCTGGCGCAGGCTGCCAGCAGGGCGGCGAGGCAGAGGGCTGTGAGCAGCCGCAGGCAAGCGATCATGTAAAGGTCCTGTTACTCGATCAAGTTGGCCGGCAATTGTACCCAAGCACTGGCCGGGGCGCGATGTTGCTGTGTCGATCCTTCACTATAGGCGGCGTGTTCCTGATCGCCGGCGAGTTTCTTTGCGCCCTGTTGCAGGCGCTCGGGCTACAATGGCGCCTTTGATCCGAATGACAGGTGTGCGCAGTGACTGATGTGGCAGGGGCTTCGAAATCCGCGGTGGGGACGCTGTATGTGGTGGCAACCCCCATCGGCAACCTCGACGACATGAGCGCCCGGGCGCTGAAGGTGCTGGCGGATGTGGCGCTGATCGCCGCCGAAGACACCCGTCATTCGATCCGCCTGCTGCAACACTTTGGCATTGATACGCCGTTGGCCGCTTGTCATGAGCACAACGAGCGTGACGAGGGCGGGCGTTTTCTCTCCAAGCTGCTGGCGGGTGAAAATGTGGCGCTCGTCTCTGATGCCGGCACGCCTCTGATTTCCGACCCGGGCTACCACTTGGTGCGTCAGGCGCGGGCCGCGGGGGTGAGCGTGGTGCCGGTGCCGGGCGCCTGTGCCTTGATCGCCGCGCTATCGGCGGCAGGCCTGCCATCGGACCGCTTCATCTTCGAAGGCTTCCTGCCGGCCAAGCAGGCAGGGCGCCGGGCGCGCCTGGAGCAGGTGAGGGAAGAGCCGCGCACGTTGATCTTCTATGAAGCCCCGCATCGCATCCTGGAGTGTCTTGAAGACATGGAGGCGGTATTTGGTGGCGATCGTCCGGCGTTGCTGGCGCGCGAACTGACCAAGACCTTCGAGACCCTCAAGGGTTTGCCGCTGGCTGAGTTGCGTGCGTTCGTAGCCGGCGACAGCAATCAGCAGCGCGGTGAGTGCGTGGTGCTGGTCGGCGGATGGAGTGCGCCGGAGGGCGAGCAGGCCATCAGTGCCGAAGCACAGCGCGTGCTCGACCTGCTGTTGGCTGAGTTGCCACTGAAGCGGGCGGCGGCGCTTGCAGCGGAAATTACCGGGGTGCGCAAGAACCTCTTGTATCAACTTGCCCTGGAAAAGCAGAAAGCCGAGTAGTGGCATTTTGATATAAATGTCGGTGGCGCTTGTTCTTGCGCGCGCGTGCCGGTAACCTTGGCGGCGGAGAGTCGATCGGACAGTCGCTGCCTGTTTTTGTTCCGCAACTTTTTGTTGTGTGAGCAGCAGGGGGAGGAAAGTCCGGGCTCCATAGGGCAGAGTGCCAGGTAACGCCTGGGAGGCGTGAGCCTACGGAAAGTGCCACAGAAAATAACCGCCTAAGCACTTCGGTGCCGGTAAGGGTGAAAAGGTGCGGTAAGAGCGCACCGCACGGCTGGCAACAGTTCGTGGCTAGGTAAACCCCACTCGGAGCAAGACCAAATAGGGTTCCATCAGGCGTGGCCCGCGTCGGAACCGGGTAGGTTGCTAGAGGCGTCCAGTGATGGCCGTCGTAGAGGAATGACTGTCCTCGACAAAACCCGGCTTACAGATCGACTCTCCACCTTTCTTTCCCTGCTTGAATCGATAGCAGATCCTCTCTGGTAATACCGAAAAAATCTTACTCTTAATAAATTACTTTAACTTCGAACTCCATTCGTTTGCGTGGGTTTGATTTTTCTCGTGTTTTTCTCTCTCTGGCAGTCCTTCCACATTCCGTTGTTGCGCTAAATCTCGGTCCTGTAAGGCTTTTCCTTATGAACGTGCCTTGACGGTGCTGCGGGCGGATTCCTATAGTGTGCGCAAGTGGCAGAAAGTGGGATGAAGTGGGTTTTCTGACACAAAAAAGCTAACATTGTGGGGAATCACAGCCGTGTTCCGCGGAGCCAACGCCGTCAGCCTCGATGCAAAGGGCCGTCTCGCCATGCCGAGCCGGTACCGTGACGAGCTCGACTCACGTTGCAATGGCCAACTGATCGTGACCATTGACGCCGTAGACCCCTGCTTGTGTGTTTATCCCCTCGATGAGTGGGAACAGATAGAAGCCAAGTTGCGTGCCTTGCCATCGTTGCGTGAGGAAAACCGCCGCCTGCAGCGTTTGCTGATCGGTAATGCGGTTGACCTGGAGCTCGATGGCAGCGGGCGTTTCCTGGTGCCGCCCCGCCTGCGTGAGTACGCCAAGCTCGACAAGAAGGCGATGCTGGTGGGGCAACTGAACAAATTCCAGCTGTGGGATGAAGATGCCTGGAACGCGGTTTCGGCAGCTGACCTTGCAGCTATTCAACAACCGGGCGCCATGCCCGACGAATTGCGTGACCTGATCCTGTGACCATAGATAGCGGCTTCAACCACATTACCGTCCTGCTCGACGAAGCTGTCGAGGCATTGGCCCTGCGCGCCGACGGTTGCTATCTGGACGGCACTTTCGGCCGTGGCGGACACAGCCGTCTGATTCTCAGCAAGCTCGGGCCGCAAGGGCGGCTCTTGGGCTTCGACAAAGATCCGCAGGCGATTGCCACGGGGCAAGCGCTGGCGGCCGAAGACGGCCGCTTTGTCATTGTGCAGCGCAGTTTTGCCGAGCTGGGTGCGGAAGTCGCAGCGCGCGGCCTGCACGGCAAGGTCAGTGGTGTGTTGCTGGACCTGGGCGTGTCCTCGCCGCAGCTGGATGACCCAGAGCGTGGCTTCAGCTTCCTCAATGATGGCCCGCTGGACATGCGCATGAACCCGGACCAGGGCATCAGTGCCGCCGAGTTCATCGCCACTGCGCCCGTGGAAGAAATCGCCCGCGTCTTCAAGGAGTACGGCGAAGAACGCTTTGCCGGGCGCATGGCGCGTGCCGTGGTCGAGCGCCGTGAAAAACAGCCCTTCACCCGTACCGCCGACCTGGCGGAGGTGCTCAAAGTGGCCAACCCGGCATGGGAAAAGGGCAAGAACCCGGCTACCCGTGCCTTCCAGGGTCTTCGCATTCACGTCAACAACGAGCTGGGCGACCTGGAGGCTGGCCTTGAGGCTGCGCTCGATGCGCTCGAAGTCGGTGGTCGCCTGGCGGTCATCAGTTTCCACTCGCTGGAAGACCGTATCGTCAAACTGTTCATGCGCAAGCTGGTGAAGGGTGAGGCCGACAACCTGCCGCGCAACCTGCCGGTTCAGCACAAGGTCTTCGAGCCGAAAATCAAGCTCATCGGCAAGGCTCAGTTCGCCTCCGAGGCCGAGCTCAAGGCCAACCCGCGGTCGCGTAGCGCCGTGATGCGCGTGGCGGAGAAGCTGCGGTGAGCAGGCTACTTGCCAAACCCTTGCCAGGCGGAAGCTTCCTGATGCTTCTGCTGTTTGTCGGCGTGCTGGTTTCGGCCATTGCCGTGTCCTACAGTGCGCACTGGAACCGTCAACTGCTCAACACCCTGTACGGTGAATTGAACGAGCGCGACAAGGCTCAGGCCGAGTGGGGCCGGCTGATTCTTGAGCAGAGTACCTGGACTGCTGCCAGCCGCATCGAGAGCCTGGCCTCCGAGCAGTTGAAGATGCGCGTGCCATCAGCTGACGAAGTCCGGATGGTGGCGCCATGATGAAGCTCGAAGGCGCACTCTACCCGTGGCGCTTCCGCGTAGTGATCGGCTTGCTGGCGATCATGGTCGGCGCCATTTGCTGGCGCATCATCGACCTCCAGGTGGTTGACCGTGACTTCCTCAAGGGCCAGGGCGATGCACGCAGCCTGCGTCACATCCCCATCCCGGCGCACCGCGGCTTGATTACCGACCGCAACGGTGAGCCGTTGGCCGTGAGTACCCCGGTCACCACGTTGTGGGCCAACCCCAAAGAGATGCAGGCCTCCAGGGAGCGCTGGCCGCAATTGGCCGCTGCGCTGGGGCAAAACCCGCAGCAGTTGATCGAGCGCCTGACCCAGCAGGCCAACAAAGAGTTCATCTACCTGGTCCGGGGGCTGACCCCCGAGCAGGGCCAGCACGTGCTCGACCTCAAAGTGCCTGGTGTGTACGGCCTGGAAGAATTCCGCCGCTTCTATCCGGCCGGTGATGTGACTGCACACATGGTCGGCTTTACCGACCTCGACGACCACGGTCGTGAAGGGGTGGAGCTGGCCTATGACGAGTGGCTGGCCGGTGTGCCCGGCAAGCGCCAGGTGATCAAGGACCGGCGCGGCCGGCTGATCAAGGACATTCAGGTAACCAAGAACGCCAAGGCCGGGAAGACCTTGGCGTTGTCGATAGACCTGCGCCTGCAGTACCTGGCTACCCGCGAGCTGCGCAATGCCATTGCCGAACAGGACGCCAAGGCCGGCAGCCTGGTGATCATGGACGTCAAGACCGGTGAGGTCCTGGCCATGGTCAACCAGCCGACCTACAACCCCAACAACCGCCGTAGCATGTTCCCGGCGGCCATGCGCAACCGGGCGATCATCGACGTGTTCGAGCCGGGCTCCACGGTCAAGCCGATCTCCATGAGTGCGGCGTTGCAGAGCGGCCGCTGGAAGACTACCGACAAGGTCGAGGTGTACCCTGGCAGCCTGCAGATCGGTCGCTACACCATCAAGGACGTGTCGCGCAGCGAGGGCCCGATTCTTGATTTGACCGGCATCCTGATCAACTCCAGTAACGTTGGCATGAGCAAGATCGCCTTCGACATCGGCGGCGAGGCCATCTACCGGGTCATGTCCCAGGTCGGCCTGGGCCAGTACACCGGCCTTGGCTTCCCGGGTGAGCGTGTCGGCAACCTGCCCAACCACCGTGAGTGGCGCAAGGCCGAGACCGCAACCCTGTCCTATGGCTACGGCGTATCGGTGACTGCCCTGCAGCTGGTGCATGCCTACGCGGCGCTGGCCAACGACGGCAAGATGGTGCCGCTGTCGATCATCAAGGTCGACAAGGCGCCGGAAGCCGTGCAGGCCATTCCGAAGGATGTCGCCGAAACCGTTCAAGGCATGCTGCAGCAGGTGATCGAAGCGCCGCGCGGCGTCTTCCGTGCCCAGGTGCCGTTCTATCACGTGGCCGGCAAGTCCGGCACCGCGCGTAAGGCCACCGTGGGTGCCAAGGGATACACCGAAAACGCCTACCGCTCGCTGTTCGCCGGCTTCGGGCCAATGAGCGACCCGCGCTACGCCATCGTTGTGGTCATCGACGAGCCGGGCAAGGGCGGCTACTTCGGTGGTCTGGTATCGGCGCCTGTATTCAGCAAGGTCATGTCCGGCACCCTGCGCCTGATGAACGTGCCGCCAGACAACCTGCCGCCACCTGCACCTGCACCCGCCGTGCAATCGCAAGTCAATGCAGCAGCCGCCAAGGGAGGGCGTGGATGATGACAATGCCACTAAGCAAACTTTTCGCCCACGCCAGCCGTGATCCATTGATTCGTGAGCTGACCCTGGACAGCCGTAATGTGCGCCCGGGTGACTTGTTCCTGGCGGTGCCGGGTGCCAAGGTCGATGGCCGCGAGCATATCGCCGATGCCCTGGCCCGTGGCGCTGCCGCCGTGGCCTACGAAGAGCAGGGTGCCAACGTGCTGCCGCTGACCGATGCGCCGCTGATTCCGGTCAAAGGCCTGATCGCTCAGCTGTCAGACATCGCCGGGCGCTTCTACGGTGAACCGAGCCGCCAGTTGAATCTGGTCGGCGTGACCGGCACCAACGGCAAGACAAGCGTTACCCAACTGGTAGCCCAGGCGCTCGACCTGCTTGGCCAGCGCTGCGGTCTGATTGGCACCCTGGGGACCGGTTTCTACGGCGAGTTGCAGAGCGGCCGCCTGACCACGCCCGACCCGATTGCCGTGCAATCGACCCTCAACGACCTCAAGAAAGGCGGCGCCAAGGCCGTGGCCATGGAAGTGTCTTCCCATGCCCTGGAGCAAGGCCGGGTTGCCGCACTGGAATTCGACATCGCGGTGATGACCAACCTGTCCCGCGACCACCTCGACTATCACGGCAGCATGGAAGCCTATGAGGCCGCCAAGGCCAAGCTGTTCGCCTGGCCGAGCTTGCGTTGCCAGGTGGTCAACCTGGATGACGACTTTGGTCGTCGTCTGGCGGCCGACTTCGCGCGTCGCCCGAGTGTCGACCATATCGAAACCCGGCTGCTGAGCTACAGCCTGGAAAACCCTGAAGCCTCGCTGTTCTGCCGCGAAGCCGTATTCAGTGACGATGGCGTGCGCGCTACCCTCGTCACCGCCCAAGGTGAGCGTATCTTGCGCAGCCAACTGCTGGGTCGCTTCAACCTGAGCAACATGCTGGCCGCTGTCGCGACCCTGCTGGCGCTGGACTATGCGCTGGACGAGATCCTCAAGGTCACGCCGCAACTGCAGGGGCCGGTAGGCCGCATGCAGCGCCTGGGTGGCGGCGACAAGCCGCTGGTGGTGGTCGACTATGCACACACGCCGGATGCACTTGAAAAAGTACTCGAGGCCCTGCGCCCGCACGCTCACGGCAAGCTGTTGTGCCTGTTCGGCTGCGGCGGTGACCGTGATCGCGGCAAGCGCCCGCTGATGGCCGAAGTGGCCGAGCGCCTGGCCGACCGCGTACTGGTCACCGACGACAACCCGCGTACTGAAGATCCGTCGCGCATCTTCGATGACATTCGCCCCGGTTTCACCAGGCCTGATGACGTCGAGTTCGTCGCCGGGCGTGGCGAAGCCATTGCGCACCTGATTGCCACCGCCGCTGCCAACGATGTGATCGTGCTGGCCGGCAAGGGGCATGAGGATTACCAGGAGATCAATGGCGAGCGCCATGATTTCTCCGATTTGACCGAAGCCGAAAAGGCACTTGCAGCCTGGGAGGCTCCACATGCTTAAGCCGTTGTCACTCAGCCAGCTGACCACAGCACTGAAGGGTCAACACATCGGTGGCGACGCCACGTTCACCGGCGTCAGCATCGATAGCCGCAGTGTCAGCGCCGGGCAACTGTTCGTCGCCCTGGCCGGCCCGCGTTTCGATGGCCATGACTACCTGGCGGATGTGAAAGCCAAAGGCGCAGTGGCTGCCCTGGTCGAGCGTGAAGTGGCCGGTGTCGACCTGCCGCAGTTGCTGGTCAAGGATTGCCGGGTAGCACTGGGTCAGCTCGGCGCCCTGAACCGCGCGGCTTTCGACAAGCCTGTAGTGGCCATTACCGGTTCCAGCGGCAAGACCACGGTCAAGGAAATGCTCGCCAGCATCCTGCGTACCCGTGGCCTGGTGCACGCTACCCGCGGCAACTTGAACAATGACCTCGGTGCACCGCTGACACTGCTGGAGATCGCATCGGAGCACAGCGCAGCAGTGATCGAACTGGGCGCCTCGCGCATTGGCGAAATCCGCTACACCGTGGGCCTGACGCAACCGCAGGTGGTCATCATCAACAATGCCGGTACTGCCCACGTTGGCGAATTCGGCGGCCCGGACAAGATCGTCGAAGCCAAGGGCGAGATTCTCGAAGGCCTGGGCGAAGGCGGTATTGCCATTCTCAACCTGGACGACAAAGCCTTTGATATCTGGAAGGTGCGTGCCGGTGCGCACAAGGTTGTCAGTTTCGCACGCAGCAACCCGAAGGCCGATTTCCACGCTTCAGACATTGGTCGCGATGCCCGTGGCTGCCCGTCCTTCACCCTGCATGGCGCCGGTGAAACGGTAGCCGTGCAACTCAATGTGCTGGGTGAGCACAACGTCAGCAATGCCTTGGCCGCCGCCGCCGCTGCACATGCCGTTGGTCTGAGCCTGAGCGGCATCGCCGCCGGCCTGGCTGCGGTGCAACCGGTCAAGGGGCGTACCGTGGCGCAGATCGCGCCGAACGGGGTACGGGTAATCGACGACAGTTACAACGCAAATCCCACCTCTATGTGCGCAGCCATTGATATACTCGCCGGCTTTTCCGGACGCACCGTTCTGGTGCTTGGGGATATCGGCGAATTGGGGCAATGGGCGGAAGAAGGCCACCGTCAGGTGGGTGACTACGCGCGTGGCAAGGTCGACGCCCTGTACGCAGTGGGTTCCAACATGACACATGCGGTCAAGGCGTTCGGCGCCAATGGCCGCCATTTCGCTACTCAAGCTGAGCTGATCGATGCGGTTAGCGCCGAGAATGCCAGTGACACCACTATCTTGATCAAGGGCTCGCGCAGCGCTGCGATGGAAAACGTCGTAGCGGCATTGTGCGGTGCCAGCGGGGAGAAACATTAATGCTGCTGCTGTTGGCCGAGTATCTGCAACAGTTCCACAAAGGCTTTGCGGTCTTTCAGTACCTGTCCCTGCGCGGGATTCTTGGCGTACTGACCGCATTGTCCCTGGCGCTGTGGCTGGGCCCCTGGATGATCCGTACCCTGCAAATTCGCCAGATCGGCCAGGCCGTGCGTAACGACGGCCCGCAATCGCACCTGTCCAAGTCTGGCACCCCGACCATGGGTGGTGCGCTGATCCTGTCGGCCATCGCCGTCAGCACCTTGCTGTGGGCCGACCTGAGCAACCGCTATGTTTGGGTTGTGCTGATCGTCACCCTGGCGTTCGGTGCCATTGGCTGGGTCGATGACTACCGCAAGGTGATCGAAAAGAACTCCCGTGGCCTTCCAAGCCGCTGGAAGTACTTCTGGCAGTCGGTGTTCGGCCTGGCGGCGGCAGTGTTCCTGTACAAGACGGCGCCAACCAGCGTCGAGACCACGCTGATCCTGCCGTTCATCAAGGATGTCACCATTCCACTGGGCGTCGGCTTCGTCGTACTGACCTACTTCGTCATTGTCGGCTCGAGCAACGCGGTCAACCTCACCGATGGCCTTGACGGCCTGGCAATCATGCCGACGGTGATGGTCGGCGGCGCGCTGGGCATCTTCTGCTACCTGTCGGGTAACGTGAAGTTTGCCGAGTACCTGCTGATCCCCTACGTGCCGGGCTCGGGCGAGCTGATCGTGTTCTGCGGCGCGCTGATCGGTGCCGGCCTGGGCTTCCTGTGGTTCAACACATACCCGGCGCAAGTGTTCATGGGTGACGTCGGCGCGCTGGCGCTGGGCGCCGCGCTGGGCACCATCGCCGTCATCGTGCGCCAGGAAATCGTGCTGTTCATCATGGGCGGCATCTTCGTGGTGGAAACCCTGTCGGTGGTCATCCAGGTCGCTTCCTTCAAGCTGACCGGCAAGCGCGTGTTCCGCATGGCGCCGATCCACCACCACTTTGAACTCAAGGGCTGGCCAGAGCCCCGGGTGATCGTCCGATTCTGGATCATCACCGTGATCCTGGTACTGATTGGCCTTGCAACCCTGAAACTGAGGTAGATGAGCGTGTCTTTGATCGCTTCCGACCAATTCCGCATCGTTGTCGGCCTCGGCAAGAGCGGCATGTCCCTGGTTCGCTTCCTGGCGAGCCGGGGCATTGCCTTTGCGGTCGCCGATACCCGCGAGCAACCGCCGGAACTGGAAACCCTGCGCCGTGATTACCCGCAGGTGGAAGTGCGCTGTGGTGAACTGGACGTGGACTTCCTGTGCCGCGCCAACGAGTTGTACGTGAGCCCCGGTCTGGCCTTGGCCACGCCGGCCTTGCAGCAGGCGGCCGCGCGTGGCGTGAAGCTGTCTGGCGACATAGAGCTGTTTGCTCGCCATGCCAAGGCGCCGATCATTGCCATCAGCGGTTCCAACGCCAAGAGCACCGTCACGACGCTGGTCGGTGAAATGGCCGCCAAGGCCGGCAAACGCGTGGCCGTGGGCGGTAACCTCGGTACCCCGGCGCTCGACCTGCTGGCCGATGACATCGAGCTGTACGTGCTGGAGCTTTCCAGCTTCCAGCTGGAAACCACTGACCAGCTCAACGCCGAAGTGGCGACTGTTCTGAACATCAGCGAAGACCACATGGACCGCTATAGCGGCCTTCCGGCCTACCACCTGGCCAAGCACCGGATTTTCCGCGGTGCCCGCCAGGTGGTGGTCAACCGCCAGGACGCCCTGAGCCGGCCGCTGCCGGTGGAAGGCCGACCATGCTGGACCTTCGGCCTCAACTCGCCCGACTTCAAAGCGTTTGGCCTGCGTGAAGTGGACGGTGAAAAATACCTGGCGTTCGAGTTCCAGACGCTGATGCCGGCGCGTGAACTGAAGGTTCGCGGTGCTCACAACCAGAGCAACGCCCTGGCGGCGCTGGCCCTGGGGCATGCTGCCGGCCTGCCGTTCGAGCCCATGCTCGCGGCCCTGCGCGAGTTCGGTGGCCTGGCCCACCGGTGCCAGTGGGTACGCGAGCGTAATGGCGTGAACTGGTACGACGATTCCAAGGCCACCAACGTCGGTGCTGCCCTGGCCGCCATCGAAGGCCTGGGCGCCGATATCGAAGGCAAGTTGGTGCTGATCGCCGGTGGTGACGGCAAAGGTGCTGAATTCACTGCGCTGCGCGAGCCGGTCAAGCGTTTCTGCCGCGCCGTGGTATTGCTCGGCCGTGATGCCGAGCGCCTGGCCGAGGCCTTGGGCGATGCCGTGCCACTGGTTCGGGTCAAGACGCTTGACGATGCCGTACAGCAGTGTGCCGAACTGGCCCAGGCCGGCGATGCCGTGCTGCTGTCGCCAGCATGCGCCAGCCTCGACATGTTCAAGAACTTCGAGGAACGGGGGCGTCTGTTCGCCCAGGCAGCGGGAGGTCTCGCATGATCTTCGGCATCTTCAAACCCTACCCGTCGCCGCTGATCAGCGGCCGTGGCGTCGACCTGGACTTCCCGATGCTCGCCGGTTGCCTGGCCTTGCTGGGCCTGGGCTTGGTGATGATCACTTCGGCCTCCTCGGAAGTGGCTGCTGTACAGTCCGGCAACCCGCTGTATCACATGTTCCGCCACCTGGTGTACGTGTTCCTCGGCCTGGTGGCCTGCGGTGCAACCATGCTGGTGCCGATCGCCACCTGGCAGCGCATGGGCTTCATGATGCTGCTTGGCGCCTTCGGCCTGCTGGTCCTGGTCCTGGTGCCGGGTATCGGCCGTGAGGTTAACGGCTCCATGCGCTGGATCGGTTTCAGCTTCTTCAACGTGCAGCCTTCGGAAATCGCCAAGGTGTTCGTGGTCATCTACCTGGCCGGCTACCTGGTACGCCGACAGACCGAGGTACGCGAAACCTGGATGGGCTTCTTCAAGCCGTTCATCGTACTGCTGCCCATGGCCGCCTTGCTGCTGATGGAACCGGACTTTGGCGCCACCGTGGTGATGATGGGCGCGGCGGCGGCCATGTTGTTTCTGGGTGGGGTGGGGCTGTTCCGCTTCAGCCTGATGGTGGTGCTGGCGGTGCTGGCGGTATTTGTTCTGGTTCAGGCGCAGCCCTACCGAATGGCGCGCCTTATTACGTTCACCGACCCCTGGGCCGATCAGTTCGGCTCCGGCTACCAGCTGACCCAGGCACTGATTGCCTTCGGCCGTGGCGAGTGGCTGGGCGTTGGCCTGGGCAACAGCGTGCAGAAGCAGTTCTACCTGCCTGAAGCGCACACTGACTTCGTGTTCTCGGTCCTGGCGGAAGAACTGGGCGTGGTCGGCTCGCTGCTGACCGTCGCGCTGTTCGTGTTCGTCACCGTGCGCGCCCTGTACATCGGCCTGTGGGCCGAGAAGGCCAAACAGTTCTTTGCCGCCTACATGGCGTTCGGCCTGGCTTTCCTGTGGATTGGCCAGTTCCTGATCAACATCGGTGTGAACGTCGGCCTGCTGCCGACCAAGGGCCTGACCCTGCCGTTTCTCAGTTACGGGGGGAGCTCGCTGGTGATCTGCTGCGCCTGCGTAGGCCTGTTGCTGCGCATCGAGTGGGAGAGCCGCACGCATCTGGGCAGTGAGGAGCACGAATTCAGCGAAAGCGATTTTGCCGAGGAGACCAGTCATGGCCGCTGAAGGCAAAAATGTATTGATCATGGCCGGCGGCACCGGGGGGCACGTATTCCCGGCGCTGGCCTGCGCCCGTGAGTTCCAGAAGCGCGGTTACAGCGTGCACTGGTTGGGCACCCCGCGTGGCATCGAGAACGAGTTGGTGCCACAGGCGGGTTTGCCATTGCATCTGATTCAGGTCAGCGGCTTGCGCGGCAAGGGCAAGCTGTCGTTGCTCAAGGCGCCTTTCACGTTGGTCAAGGCCGTGCTGCAGGCACGGCGCATCATTCGCCAGCTCAAGCCCGTATGTGTCTTGGGCTTTGGCGGCTATGTGACCGGCCCCGGCGGCGTGGCCGCGCGGCTGTGCGGCGTGCCACTGGTGATCCATGAGCAGAACGCCAGGGCCGGTACCGCCAATCGGTTGCTGGTGCCACTCTCGGCGCGGGTCTGCGAAGCTTTCCCGAACACCTTCGAGGCCAGCGACAAGCGTCGCACCACCGGCAACCCGGTGCGCCCGGAACTCTTCATGGACGCGCAACGCGTGCCCTTGGGCGAGCGCCGCGCACGCCTGTTGGTGCTCGGTGGCAGCCTGGGTGCGGAACCATTGAACAAATTGTTGCCTAAGGCCCTGTCTGAAGTGCCCGCGGCGCTGCGGCCAGAGGTGTTCCACCAGGCAGGCAAGCAGCACGCACCGATCACCGCCGAGCGTTATCACGAGGTGGGCGTCGAGGCTCAGGTAGAGCCCTTCATCAACGACATGGCCCAGGCTTATGGCTGGGCCGACCTGGTGGTGTGCCGGGCCGGTGCCCTGACTGTCAGCGAACTGGCGGCAGCAGGCCTGCCTTCGATGCTGGTGCCTTTGCCCCACGCGATCGACGATCACCAGACCCACAACGCCCAATATCTGGCCCGCGAAGGCGCTGCCTTCCTGATGCCACAAGCGACAACTGGCGCAGCGCAACTCGCTGAACGCCTGAACGAGGTGCTGATGCAACCCGAGAAACTCAACGTCATGGCTGGCACCGCACGGCGCCTGGCCAAACCTGCTGCAACCAGCACCGTGGTCGATATCTGCCTGGAGGTGGCCCATGGTTGAGAGCCAGAAAGCCATGCCCCAGCCGAAGATGGGCCGTATTCGCCGCATTCACTTCGTCGGCATCGGCGGCGTGGGCATGTGCGGTATTGCCGAAGTGTTGCTGAACCTGGGCTATGAAGTGTCCGGTTCGGACCTTAAAGCCTCGCCGGTGACCGAGCGCCTGGAGTCCTTTGGCGCTGAGATCTTCGTCGGCCACCGCGCCGAGAACGCTGCCACCGCCGATGTGTTGGTGGTGTCCAGCGCCATCAACCCGGCCAACCCGGAAGTTGCCACCGCACTGGAGCGGCGCATTCCGGTGGTGCCGCGTGCCGAGATGCTCGCCGAGCTGATGCGTTACCGCCATGGCGTGGCCGTTGCCGGTACTCACGGCAAGACCACCACGACCAGCCTGCTGGCTTCAGTGTTCGCCGCCGGTGGCCTGGACCCAACCTTCGTTATCGGTGGCCGTCTTACCGCTGCCGGTACCAATGCGCAACTGGGCACCAGCCGCTACCTGATCGCTGAAGCAGACGAAAGCGATGCCAGCTTCCTGCACCTGCAGCCGATGGTCGCGGTTGTCACCAACATCGACGCCGACCACATGGCGACCTACGAAGGTGACTTCAACAAGCTGAAGAAAACCTTCGTCGAGTTCCTGCACAACCTGCCGTTCTATGGGCTGGCGGTGATGTGCCTGGACGACCCGGTGGTTCGCGAGATCCTGCCGCAGGTCAAGCGTCCTACCGTGACTTACGGCTTCAGCGAAGAGGCCGACATCCGCGCCATCAATGTGCGTCAGCAGGGCATGCAGACCCACTTCACCGTGCTGCGCCGTGATCGCGAGCCGTTGGAGGTTTCGGTGAACATGCCCGGCAACCACAACGTGCTCAACGCCCTGGCGACCATCGCCATCGCCACTGACGAAGGCATTACTGACGAGGCCATCGTCCAGGGCCTGTCCGGCTTCCAGGGTGTCGGTCGTCGCTTCCAGGTATACGGCGAGCTGCCGGTCGAAGGCGGCAGTGTGATGCTGGTCGACGACTACGGTCATCACCCCACCGAAGTGGCGGCGGTGATCAAGGCTGTGCGCGGTGGCTGGCCAAGCCGCCGCCTGGTGATCGTCTACCAGCCGCACCGCTACAGCCGCACCCGCGACCTGTACGACGATTTCGTCCAGGTGCTGGGCGATGCCAACGTGCTGCTGCTGATGGAGGTCTACCCGGCCGGCGAAGAGCCGATCCCCGGTGCCGACAGCCGTCAGCTGTGCCACAGCATCCGCCAGCGCGGCAAGCTGGACCCGATCTACATCGAGCGCGGCGTCGAGCTGGCACCGCTGGTCAAGCCACTACTGCGCGCTGGCGACATTTTGATCTGTCAGGGTGCCGGTGATGTCGGCGGCCTGGCCCCGCAGTTGATGAAAAGCCCGCTGTTCGCAGGCGCCAAGCAGGAGAAGTCGAAATGACCAGCGCCTACGACAAGCTGCAGTCGACCCTGGACGTCAAGGCGTTCGGCCGCGTCGCCGTGCTGTACGGTGGCAAGAGCGCCGAGCGTGAGGTGTCGCTGAAATCTGGCGCCGCAGTGATCGATGCGCTCAGCACTGCCGGCGTCGACGTGGTTGGCATCGACGTCGGTGACGACCTGCTCGCACGCCTGCAGAGCGAGAAGATTGACCGCGCCTTCATCATCCTCCACGGCCGTGGCGGTGAAGACGGGAGCATGCAAGGTTTGCTGGAGTGCCTGGGCATCCCCTACACCGGCAGCGGCATCCTGGCTTCGGCGCTGGCGATGGACAAGCTGCGCACCAAGCAGGTGTGGCAGAGCCTGGGCATTCCCACGCCACGCCACGCGGTGCTGGCGAGCGAAAGCGATTGTTTGCAGGCCAGTACGGAACTGGGCTTCCCGCTTATCGTCAAACCCGCCCATGAAGGCTCTAGCATCGGCATGGCCAAGGTGAACAGCGCCCAGGAACTGGTCGCCGCCTGGCAGGACGCCGCCAAATACGATTCCCAGGTACTGGTGGAGCAGTGGATCCACGGTCCGGAGTTCACCATCGCGGTACTGCGCGGCCAGGTGCTGCCGCCGATCGCCCTGGGTACGCCGCACGTGTTCTACGACTACGACGCCAAGTACATCGCCAACGATACCCAGTACCGCATCCCGTGCGGGCTGGATAGCGTCAAGGAACAGGAACTGATCGACCTGACCGCGCGCGCCTGCGATGCCATTGGCATCGAAGGCTGGGGGCGGTTGGACGTGATGCAGGACGAGCAGGGCCAGTTCTGGCTGCTCGAAGTCAACACCGCACCAGGCATGACAGATCATAGCCTGGTGCCCATGGCGGCCCGCGCGGCTGGCCTGGACTTCCAGCAACTGGTGCTGGCAATCCTGGCCGAAAGCGTGGCGACGCGAGGTTAATAACCATGCAAGGCGCGATGATACGTCAGCAGCAACCCGTTACCGGCCGTAGCAAGCCGGTGCCGCGTGGTGCCAGCCGGCTGGTGGCCGACGAGCCCGTATCGGCGCGCCTGCCCCGGCCAAGCCTGGGCGGCCTCAAGCGCTTGCTGTGGCCGGTGTTGCTGGTGGCGGCCGGCTTTGGTGCCTACGAGGGCGCCATTCGCCTGATGCCGTACGCCGACCGCCCGATCACCAAGATCGATGTGCAGGGCGACCTCAGCTACATCAGTCAGCAATCGGTGCAGCAGCGTATCGCGCCCTACGTGGCGGCGAGCTTCTTCAGCGTCGACCTGCCGGCGATGCGGGCCGAGCTCGAGCAGATGCCGTGGATCGCCCACGCCGAAGTGCGCCGGGTGTGGCCCGACGAGGTGGTGATCCGCCTTGAAGAGCAGCTGCCGGTGGCACGCTGGGGGGACGCAGCCCTGCTCAACAACCAGGGTCAGGCTTTCACCCCGCGCGAGCTGGCCAACTATGAGCACCTGCCGCAGCTGGCCGGGCCGCAGCGTGCTCAGCAACAAGTCATGCAGCAGTATCAGGTATTGAGCCAGATGCTGCGCCCCCTGGGCTTTTCCATCGCTCGCCTGGAGCTGCGCGAGCGAGGCAGCTGGTTCCTGACCACTGGTGCGAGCAGTGCCGGGCCAGGCATCGAGTTGCTGCTGGGGCGCGATCATCTGGTGGAGAAGATGCGCCGTTTCATTGCCATTTACGACAAGACACTCAAAGACCAGATCACCACTATCGCCCGCATTGATCTGCGTTATTCCAACGGACTTGCCGTTGGTTGGCGGGAACCGATTGCACCGACGACGGCCCAACCCGCCGTTGCGAAGAATTAGAGAGAGGCAGGACCATGGCAAACGCGCATAGCGGCAAAATGATCGTCGGGCTGGACATTGGCACCTCCAAGGTGGTGGCGCTGGTGGGCGAAGTGGGCGAAGACGGCACCCTGGAAATCGTCGGGATCGGCACCCATCCGTCCCGTGGCCTGAAAAAAGGCGTGGTGGTGAACATCGAGTCCACCGTGCAGTCGATCCAGCGCGCCGTGGAAGAGGCGCAGCTGATGGCCGGCTGCCGTATCCACTCGGCGTTCGTCGGTGTGGCCGGTAATCACATCCGCAGCCTGAACTCCCACGGCATCGTTGCCATCCGTGACCGCGAGGTCAGCCTGGCCGACCTGGAGCGCGTACTCGACGCCGCCCAGGCCGTGGCGATTCCGGCCGACCAGCGCGTGCTGCACACCTTGCCGCAGGACTATGTGATCGACAACCAGGAAGGCGTGCGCGAGCCGCTGGGCATGTCTGGCGTGCGTCTGGAAGCCAAGGTTCACGTGGTCACTTGCGCCGTCAACGCCGCCCAGAACATCGAGAAGTGTGTGCGCCGCTGCGGCCTGGAAATCGACGACATCATCCTCGAACAGCTGGCTTCGGCCTACTCGGTGCTGACCGATGATGAAAAAGAACTGGGTGTGTGCCTGGTGGACATCGGTGGCGGCACCACCGACATCGCCATCTTCACCGAGGGCGCCATCCGCCACACGGCGGTCATCCCGATTGCTGGCGACCAAGTGACCAACGACATCGCCATGGCCCTGCGGACCCCGACCCAGTACGCCGAAGAAATCAAGATCCGCTACGCCTGTGCCTTGGCCAAACTGGCTGGCGCTGGCGAGACCATCAAGGTGCCGAGCGTTGGCGATCGCCCACCGCGCGAGCTGTCGCGCCAGGCCCTGGCCGAGGTGGTGGAGCCACGTTACGACGAGCTCTTTACCCTGATCCAGGCCGAACTGCGCCGCAGCGGCTACGAAGACCTGGTGCCCGCCGGCATCGTCCTCACTGGCGGCACCGCGAAGATGGAAGGCGCCGTGGAACTGGCCGAGGAAATCTTCCACATGCCGGTACGCCTGGGCGTGCCGCACAGCGTTCGGGGGCTGAGCGACGTGGTGCGCAACCCGATCTATTCCACCGGTGTGGGCTTGCTCACCTACGGCCTGCTGAAGCAGTCCGAGGATTTGGCCCTGACCGGTAACAGCAACAGCAGCAGCAACAGCTATGGCGATGAACCGAAGGCCCCAGTGCTTGAACGCTTCAAGAAGTGGGTCCAGGGCAACTTCTAAGTTTCAAAGCAGTAGTGGTAGGCGCAACAACTAGAGAACTGTAAGGAGAGGGAAAATGTTCGAGCTCGTAGACAACGTCCCGCAAAGTCCGGTCATCAAAGTGATCGGCGTTGGTGGTGGTGGCGGCAACGCCGTCAATCACATGGTCAAGAGCAGCATCGAAGGCGTGGAATTCATCTGCGCCAACACCGATGCCCAGGCGCTGAAAAACATTGGCGCGCGCACCATCCTGCAATTGGGCACGGGTGTGACCAAGGGCCTGGGTGCCGGTGCCAATCCGGAAGTCGGCCGTCAGGCCGCGCTGGAAGACCGTGAGCGCATCGCTGAAGTGCTGCAGGGCACCAACATGGTGTTCATCACCACCGGCATGGGTGGCGGTACCGGTACCGGTGCAGCGCCAATCATTGCCGAAGTGGCCAAGGAAATGGGTATCCTCACCGTTGCAGTGGTGACCCGTCCGTTCCCGTTCGAAGGCCGCAAGCGCATGCAGATCGCCGATGAAGGCATCCGCATGCTGGCTGAAAGCGTCGACTCGTTGATCACCATCCCCAACGAGAAGCTGCTGACCATCCTGGGCAAGGATGCCAGCCTGCTGTCTGCCTTCGCCAAGGCTGACGATGTACTGGCCGGTGCCGTACGCGGTATCTCCGACATCATCAAGCGCCCAGGCATGATCAACGTCGACTTCGCCGACGTGCGCACCGTGATGGGTGAAATGGGCATGGCCATGATGGGTACTGGCTGCGCCAGCGGCCCGAACCGTGCACGTGAAGCCACCGAGGCAGCTATCCGTAACCCGCTGCTGGAAGACGTCAACCTGCAGGGCGCCCGCGGTATCCTGGTGAACATCACCGCAGGCCCGGACCTGTCGCTGGGTGAGTACTCCGACGTGGGTAGCATCATCGAAGCCTTCGCCTCCGACCACGCGATGGTCAAGGTCGGCACCGTGATTGACCCGGACATGCGTGACGAACTGCACGTGACCGTGGTGGCCACTGGTCTGGGCGCACGCATCGAGAAGCCTGTGAAGGTGGTCGACAATACCCTGCAGACTGCCCAGCAGGCGTACGAAGCGTCCAATCCTGCGCCGGTGCGCCAGGAGCAGCCAGCGGTCAACTACCGTGACCTGGAGCGCCCGACCGTCATGCGCAACCAGGCGCATGCAGGTGCTGCCGCAGCCGCTAAACTGAACCCTCAGGATGACCTGGACTACCTCGATATCCCGGCATTCCTGCGTCGTCAGGCTGATTAATGGAATTTATCAGGGGTATAAAGGTGATTGGTATTCATCAAAGGTTGGGTCTGTTATCATCCCCAGCCTTTGTTGATACCTGTTCGCAATTTGCGCTGAAGCGGCCAATGCCATGATTAAACAACGCACCCTGAAGAATACCATCCGTGCCACAGGTGTCGGTCTGCACTCCGGGGAGAAGGTTTACCTGACCCTCAAGCCTGCACCTGTTGACACCGGCATCGTCTTCCGCCGCGCCGACCTCGACCCTGTGGTCGAGATCCCTGCGCGTGCGGCCAACGTCGGCGAGACAACCATGTCGACGACGTTGGTCAACGGTGACGTCAAGGTCGATACGGTCGAGCACCTGCTCTCCGCCATGGCGGGCCTGGGCATCGATAACGCCTACGTCGAGCTCTCCGCCTCGGAAGTGCCGATCATGGATGGCAGCGCCGGTCCTTTTGTATTCCTGATTCAGTCTGCCGGCCTGGAAGAACAGGACGCAGCCAAGAAGTTCATCCGCATCCTGCGTGAGGTAACCGTGGAAGAGGGCGACAAGCGCGCCACGTTCCTGCCTTTCGAAGGTTTCAAGGTGAGCTTCGAGATCGATTTCGATCACCCGGTGCTTCGCAACCGGACCCAGAGCGCCAGCGTCGACTTTTCCAGCACGTCGTTCGTGAAGGAAGTCAGCCGCGCGCGTACTTTTGGCTTCATGCGTGACATCGAGTACCTGCGCAAGCACAACCTTGCGTTGGGTGGCAGTGTCGAGAACGCCATCGTGGTCGATGAGGACGGCGTGCTCAACGAAGACGGCCTTCGTTACGAAGACGAATTCGTCAAGCACAAGATCCTCGACGCCATCGGCGATCTGTACCTGCTGGGCAACAGCCTGATCGGCGAGTTCAAGGGCTTCAAGTCCGGCCACGCGCTGAACAACCAGCTGTTGCGCAAGCTGATTGCTGAAACCGATGCCTGGGAAGTGGTCACTTTCGAAGATGCCAGCACGGCACCGATCTCGTACATGCGCCCTGTTGCGGCCGTGTAAGTTCGAACACTCTCTAGTTCATTAAGGCCACCTTCGGGTGGCCTTTTTTATGGCTTGCCCTGAGCGTGGGCAGCCAACCGTTCCAGTGCGGCGCGCAGTTTGGGGTCGGTAATGCCCTCGGCGGTGTCGCGCAGGCTCTCGGCCGCGCTGTTCGAAAGCTCGGCCGCATGCCCGCCACGCTTGGCCGGTACCAGCGGCGGCTGTACCTTGTACAGGATGCGCCTGAGGTTGCCGAATGCTTCCATGGCCTGCAGGGCCGCCAACAAGCGCTTCTGCTGGTAGCGCAGGCGGGTTGCCCAATGGCCGTCGGTAACCACCAGCAACAAAGTACCATCGCGCCAGGACGCCACATGGCAGTGCTCGCGGGCAGCCGGTTGCAACTGGCTTTCCAGCAGACGCTGCAAGTGCTCCAGGCGCTCGGCCTGGTTCAGCAGCAGGCGCAGCGGGCGCACCTGGCGCAGCAGGGCGGAAGGTGGCTGGGCGGGGGAGGGTTTGTAGGCCATGGGGGTACGCGTGAGGTGACGTGGGCACAGTCTAACATCTCCGTTGCCTGTGCCGGCCTCTTCGCGGGTGAACCCGCTCCTGCCAGGGTTATCGGTATCTCGTAGGAGCGGGTTCACCCGCGAAGAGGCCGGCACAGGCAGCCAAAGACAAGACTGGTTCTCGATAGCTTTCATGTTGCCAAGCCTTGAACTCAGTGAAAATGCCCCTATCTAAAACAGGCCCCTGCCAAAACGCTGTATCAGCATCGTGGAAATCCACCACTTTCCTCACCATCGTTTCCGGGTAGAATGCTCGTTCGCATGCGGCCTATGGGCTGCACGGGCGACTCATGGGGCCGCCCTCCATCCCTACGTGTGGAAGATCCTGCCGATATGTTTGCGCCTTTGTTAAAAAAACTTTTTGGAAGCAAGAACGAGCGTGAAGTCAAACGCATGCTCAAGACGGTGAGTATCGTCAATGCCTTCGAAGAGAAGATGGTGGCCCTCTCCGACGAGCAACTGCGGGGCAAGACTGCAGAGTTCAAGGAACGCCTGGCCAAAGGCGAGACACTGGACCAATTGCTGCCCGAAGCCTTCGCCGTGGCCCGTGAGGCCGGCAAGCGTGTCATGGGCATGCGCCATTTCGATGTGCAGTTGATCGGCGGCATGACCCTGCACGAGGGTATGATCGCAGAAATGCGCACCGGTGAAGGCAAGACCTTGGTCGGTACCCTGGCCGTCTACCTCAACGCATTGTCCGGCAAGGGCGTGCATGTGGTCACCGTCAACGACTACCTGGCGCGCCGTGACGCCAACTGGATGCGCCCGCTGTACGAGTTCCTCGGTCTGTCGGTCGGTATCGTCTCGGCCTTCCAGCCGCCGGAAGAAAAGCGCGCCGCCTATGCAGCCGACATCACCTACGGCACCAACAACGAATTCGGGTTCGACTACCTGCGCGACAACATGGCGTTCAGCCAGGACGAGAAGTTCCAGCGTGAACTGAACTTCGCCGTGATCGACGAAGTCGACTCCATCCTCATCGACGAAGCGCGTACCCCGCTGATCATTTCCGGTCAGGCCGAGGACAGCTCCAAGCTGTACATCGAGATCAACCGCCTGATCCCGCGCCTCACCCAGCACATCGAAGAGGTCGAAGGCCAGGTCACCCAGGAAGGCCACTTCACCATCGACGAGAAGAGTCGCCAGGTGGAGCTGAACGAAGCCGGTCACCAGTTCATCGAAGAGATGCTGGCCCAGGCGGGCCTGCTGGCTGAGGGCGAGAGCCTGTACTCCGCGCACAACCTGGGCTTGCTGACACACGTCTACGCCGGTCTTCGTGCACACAAGCTGTTCCACCGCAACGTCGAGTACATCGTCCAGGACGGTCAGGTTCTGCTGATCGACGAACACACCGGCCGTACCATGCCGGGCCGTCGCCTGTCCGAGGGCCTGCACCAGGCCATCGAGGCCAAAGAGAACCTGAACATCCAGGCCGAGAGCCAGACCCTGGCTTCGACCACCTTCCAGAACTACTTCCGCCTGTACACCAAGCTGTCCGGCATGACCGGTACCGCCGACACCGAAGCATTCGAGTTCCAGTCGATCTACGGCCTGAACGTGATGGTCATTCCGCCGAACAAGCCACTGGCGCGTAAGGACTACAACGACCTGGTGTACCTGACCGCTGACGAGAAATACGCCGCGATCATCGCCGACATCAAGGAAAGCATGAAGCTGGGCCGTCCGGTGCTGGTAGGTACCGCGACCATTGAAACTTCCGAGCACATGTCCAACCTCCTGAAAAAGGAAGGGATCGACCACAAGGTGCTCAACGCCAAGTATCACGAGAAGGAAGCCGAGATCATCGCGCAAGCAGGCGCGCCAGGTGCACTGACCATCGCCACCAACATGGCTGGCCGTGGTACCGACATCCTGCTGGGCGGTAACTGGGAAGCCGAAGTGGCTGCCCTGGAAAACCCGACAGCCGAGCAGATCGCCCAGATCAAGGCCGACTGGCAGAAGCGTCACCAGCAAGTGATCGAGACGGGTGGCCTGCATGTAATCGCTTCCGAGCGCCACGAATCGCGCCGTATCGACAACCAGCTGCGTGGCCGCTCCGGTCGTCAGGGCGACCCAGGTTCCAGCCGCTTCTACCTGTCGCTGGAAGACAGCCTGATGCGCATCTTCGCCTCTGACCGGGTGAAGAACTTCATGAAGGCACTGGGCATGCAGTCGGGCGAGGCCATCGAGCACCGCATGGTCACCAACGCTATCGAGAAAGCCCAGCGCAAGGTCGAAGGCCGCAACTTCGACATTCGTAAGCAATTGCTCGAATATGACGACGTCGCCAACGAGCAGCGCAAGGTGATCTACCACATGCGCAACAGCCTGCTGGCCGCCGAGAACATTGGCGACACCATCGTCGAATTCCGCAAGGAAGTACTGGACGCTACCATCAGCCAGCACATTCCGCCGCAGTCGCTGCCAGAGCAGTGGGACGTAGCCGGCCTGGAGGCTTCGCTGGCCAGCGATTTCGCTATCAAGTTGCCGATTCAGCAATGGCTCGACGAGGACGATCACCTCTACGAAGAGACCTTGCGTGAGAAGCTGCTGAACGAGATCACCACTGCCTACACCGAGAAGGAAGACCAGGCCGGTCTCGACGCCCTGCGAACCTTCGAGAAGCAGATTCTGCTGCGCGTACTGGACGACCTGTGGAAAGACCACCTGTCGACCATGGACCACCTGCGTCACGGTATTCACCTGCGTGGTTATGCGCAGAAGAACCCGAAGCAAGAGTACAAGCGCGAGTCGTTCAGCCTGTTCCAGGAGCTGTTGGAGTCGATCAAGCGCGACACCATCCGCGTGCTGTCGCACGTACAGGTTCGCCGCGAAGACCCGGCCGAAGAAGAAGCCCGCCTGCGCCGCGAGGCCGAAGAGCTGGCGAGTCGCATGCAATTCCAGCACGCCGCAGCACCGGGCCTGGAAAGTGAGCAACTGAGCGAGGAGGGTGCCGAAGTAGCGGTAGCCTCGGCGCCAGTACGCAATGACCAGAAGCTGGGCCGCAACGAGCCGTGCTGGTGTGGTTCGGGCAAGAAGTTCAAGCATTGCCATGGTCAGATCGAGTGATCTGAACCTTACGTTGTACAAGCCTGGGGCCGCTTTGCGGCCCTTTCGCGACACAAGGCCGCTCCCACAGGTACCGCGCTCGTCCATGAACGGGCGCGATCCTTGTGGGGGCGGCCTTGTGTCGCGATGGGGCGCGAAGCGGCCCCTTTTTCGACATCATCGTTTTTTCTAGGAGCGCTCTAATGGCTGTTGGTCTTGGTCCTTTGCCCACCCTGCACCCGGTTCCGGGTTTTGAACTCGGTATCGCTTCTGCCGGTATCAAGCGCCCGGGGCGCAAGGATGTGGTGGTCATGCGCTGTGCCGAAGGCTCCAGCGTGGCTGGCGTGTTCACCCTCAACGCCTTCTGCGCCGCGCCGGTGATCCTGTCCAAGCAGCGTGTACAGGGCACCGTGCGCTACCTGCTGACCAACACGGGTAACGCCAACGCCGGCACCGGCGCGCCAGGCCTGGCCGCCGCCGAGCGCACCTGCGCCAAGTTGGCCGAACTGGCTGGCGTACCGGCCGAGTCGGTACTGCCGTTCTCCACCGGCGTGATTGGCGAGCCGCTGCCGGTCGAAAAGATCGAAGGCGCGCTGCAGGCCGCCCTCGACAACCTGTCGGAAAACAACTGGGCTGAGGCCGCTACCGGCATCATGACCACCGACACCCTGCCCAAGGGGGCCAGCCGCCAGTTCCAGCACGATGGCGTGACCGTCACCGTTACCGGTATCAGCAAGGGTGCAGGCATGATCCGCCCGAACATGGCGACCATGCTGGGCTACATCGCTACCGACGCCAAGGTGGCGCCAAAGGTACTCAAGGACCTGATGCTGGACGGCGCCAACAAGTCGTTCAACCGCATCACGATCGATGGTGACACTTCGACCAACGATTGCTGCATGCTGATCGCTACCGGCAAGGCCGACTTGCCGGAAGTGACCGAAGCCAGCGGCGCGCTCTTCGAAGCGCTGAAAAAGGCCGTGTTCGAAGTGTGCATGGAAGTGGCCCAGGCCATCGTCCGTGACGGCGAAGGCGCGACCAAGTTCGTGACCGTGCAAGTCAACGGTGGTGGTAACCACCAGGAGTGTCTGGACGTCGGCTACGCCGTGGCCCACTCGCCGCTGATCAAGACCGCGCTGTTCGCTTCCGACCCGAACTGGGGCCGTATCCTCGCTGCCGTAGGCCGTGCCGGTGTACCGGAGCTGGATGTGAGCCTGATCGATGTTTACCTGGACAGCGTTTGCATTGCGAGCAAAGGCGGCCGCAGCCCGAGCTATACCGAAGCGCAGGGTTCGGCAGTGATGGCCCAGGAAGAGATCACCATCCGAATCGAACTGGGCCGTGGCCAGTGCAGCGAAACCATCTGGACGACTGACCTGTCCCACGAGTACGTGAAGATCAACGCCGAGTACCGTACCTGATGTAATTGGGGCCGCGTTGCGGCCCTTTCGCGACACAAGGCCGCGCCCACAAGGTCCTGTGTACAGCATCCCTGTGAGCGCGGCCTTGTGTCGCGAAAGGGCTGCAAGGCGACCCCAAAGAATCCACACCCATGGAGCCGAACCATGAGCTATCACCTGATCATCGGCGACAAGCTGTACTCCTCCTGGTCGCTGCGTGGCGCCCTGGCGCTCGAGCTGGCTGGCGTGCCCTACGAAGAAACCCTGATCAAGCTGAACCAGCCTGATACCCGCCAGCGCATCCTCGCTTTCTCCTCCACCGGCAAGGTGCCGCTGCTCATGAGCGAGCACGGTGTGATCGCTGACTCGCTGGCCATTGCCGAATACCTCAACGAACGCCACCCCGAAGCCCAGCTGTGGCCTGCCGATGTGGCGGCGCGTGCCCAGGCCCGTTCGGCCTGTGCGCAGATGCATAGCGGCTTCTTTGCCCTGCGCGGCGCCATGCCGTTCGACTTGTCGCGCGACCAGGCGCTGGACAGCGTGCCGCTGGACGTGCAAATCGACATCGACCGTATCGTTGCGCTGTGGTCCGAATGCCGTCTGGTGGCCAAGGACAGCGGCCCGTTCCTGTTCGGCAAGGCAAGCCTGGCCGATGCCTTCTTTGCCCCGGTGGCCGTGCGCCTGCGCACCTACCGCGTAGAAGTCCCCGCCGAGGCGGCAGCCTACATCGAGACCATTTATCAATGGCCAGCCTTCCAGGCATGGCAACAGGCAGGCCTGGAGGAGCGTGAAGCGTGAAACGGATTCATGTAGTAGCTGCCGTGATTCGCGGCGCTGATGGCCGTATTCTGATCGCACGTCGTGCCGATACCCAGCACCAGGGCGGCTTGTGGGAGTTCCCCGGTGGCAAGGTGGAAGAAGGCGAAACCGTCGAAGCGGCGCTTGCCCGCGAGTTGCGCGAGGAGCTGGGCATCGAGGTAAGCCATTCGCGTGCGCTGATCAAGGTCAGCCATGACTACCCGGACAAGCAGGTGCTGCTGGACGTGCGCGAGGTCGAAGCGTTCACTGGCGAACCCCATGGTGCCGAAGGCCAGCCGCTGGAGTGGGTTGCCCCGCGCGATTTGCCGCAGTACGAATTCCCCGAGGCCAACAAGCCGATCGTCGCCGCTGCGCGCCTGCCGGACCAGTACCTGATCACCCCGGACGGCCTGGAAGTGCCGCAAATGCTCAAGGGCATCCAGAAGGCGGTGGCCAATGGTATTCGCCTGATCCAGTTGCGTGCCCCGGACATGTACGACCCCAAGTACCGCGACGTGGCGGTGGATGCGGTCGGGCTGTGTGCGGGCAAGGCGCAGCTGATGCTTAAAGGGCCACTGGAGTGGCTGGGTGATTTCCCGGCGGCCGGTTGGCACCTGACGGCCGCGCAGCTGCGCAAGTATGCCGCCAGGGGCCGGCCGTTCCCCAAGGAGCGCTGGTTGGCGGCATCCTGCCACAGTGCCGAAGAGCTGGCGCTGGCTGAGCAGATGGGCGTGGACTTTGTCACCCTGTCGCCAGTGCAGGCGACCCAGACTCACCCAGAGGCGGTGCCGTTGGGATGGGATGAGGCGCAGCGGTTGATTGCCGGGTTCAACAAGCCGGTTTACCTGCTGGGTGGGGTAGGGCCGGGTGAGCGCGAGCAGGCCTGGGAAGCCGGGGCACAGGGTGTAGCCGGGATCCGGGCGTTCTGGCCCGAGGTTTGAGTCCCTTGTAACAGGGGCCGCTGCGGGGCCCATTCGCGGGCAAGCTCGCGAATGGGCTGCAAAGCAGCCCCAGAAGTATCAGCCTTTGGGTTTCTCGGCGGGCTGCCACAAAACCTCAGCCACCCCCTGGCGCCGCCCGATGATCCGCGCCGCCACGAACAATAGATCGGAAAGCCGGTTGATATACGCCAAACCAACGCCTTCCAGCGGCTCCATGGCATTCAACTGCTGGCACCGGCGCTCTGCACTGCGCGCCAGGCTGCGGCACACGTGCGCCTGCGCCACCAGCGCCGAACCACTGGGCAGAATGAAGTTTTTCAGCGGCCCCAGCTCTTCGTTCCACACATCGATGGCCGCCTCCAGGCGTTCCACTTCCGCCAGGGTCAATGCCTGGTAACTGGGCATCGCCAGCTCGCCACCCAGGTCGAACAAGCGGTGCTGACACGGCGCCAGCACCGTGGTCACTTCATTCAGCCCGTGCTCGGCGAGCCCCGCCAGCAGCAACCCCAACTGGCTGTTCAGGCTGTCCACCTCGCCAATCGCTTCGATCCGCGGGTGGTCCTTGGGCACCCGACGGCCGTCGCCCAGGCCGGTTTCGCCTTTGTCGCCGGTGCGGGTATAGATCTTCGAAAGGCGGTAGCCCATGTCATTGCTCCGTTCTGGCCGGCACCGCCGCTGCCGGCTGGGTGAGGGGCAGGCGTAGGGTAAAGCAGGTGCCTTGGCCTGGCGTGGATTGCACTTCCATCTGCCCCTTGTGGTTGTTGGTGATAATGAAGTACGAGACCGACAGGCCCAGCCCGGTACCCTGGCCGATTTCCTTGGTGGTGAAAAACGGCTCGAAGGTGCGCTTGCGCACTGCCTCGGGCATGCCGACGCCGTTGTCTTCGACTTGGATTTCCGCCCATGGCGGGTTTAGCCGGGTGCGCAGTGTGATGCGTCCGGGCTCGCTGGGTTGCGGGCGTTGGTGGATGGCCTGGGCTGCGTTCTTCAGCAAGTTGAGCAGTACTTGTTCCAGCTCGTTGGCGGTGCATGGCACCGGCCCCAGGTCGGGGTCGAACTGGCGCACGATGGCTTGCCCCTTGAAGTCGAAGCCAATGGCCAGATCGAAGTCATTGCCGGCAATTTCAAGCGCCTGATCGATCAGTGCCGGCAGCTCGCATGGCACCAGCTGGCGGTTGCTGCGGCGGCTGAAGCTGAGCATGTGGGTGACGATCTTCGCCGCCCGGGCGCCGGCCTGCTGAATGCCGTCGAGCAGTTGCGGCACCTCGCGGCTGTCCAGGTAGCGGTTGATCGTGGCCAGGTCGATGCCCAGCTCTTCGGCCTGTTCCTGGTTGCGCGGCAGGTCGGACGACAGGCGCCGGCGAATGTTCTGCACGTTGTGCAGGATAGCGCCCAGCGGGTTGTTGATTTCGTGCGCCATGCCGGCAGCCAGCCCCCCGACCGAGAGCATCTTTTCTGACTGCACCATCATCTCTTCCAATGACAGACGCTGGGTGATGTCGTCGATACGAATGACCACGCCGCGCCCGCCGCCGCCCGTCAGTGGGTAGAAGGTCAGGGCGTAGTGGCGCAGGTCGTCGCCTTTGGGCCAGGTTACCCGCTCGATCTTCGCCACTCGATGTTTTTCCACGGTTTCCTTCAGTTGCGGGAGGAACGGCTTCAGCGGCTCGAACGCAATGAACACCGGCTGGTTGAGCGCCTCGTCCAGTGGCGTGCCGGAAAGCACCGTGGCTTCGTGGTTCCATTGGGTCACGTAGAGCTGTTCGTCGAGGGCGATCAGTGCCGAGGGCATCGAGTCGATGATGCTGTTGAGGTAGTTCTGAAAACCGGTGAGCTTTTTCTCGATCTTGCTGCGTACCTGTACTTCCAGTTCCAGCTTGCGGTTGGTGTGGCGGGTTTCTTCGGCAAGGCCCTGAGCCTGGTCGTAGGCACTCTGGAACTCGTCGCGGGCGCTCTTGAGCTGCTGCTCGCGGGCCTCGATGCGCGACAGCATGGTGTTGAAGGCCTCGGCCAGGCTGCCGATTTCATCGTCATTGCCGCGCTGGGCACGCAAGGCGTAGCTCTCTTCGCGGGTAACCTGGCGGCTGAGCTCCTCAAGCTGGTTGATCGGCTGGGTGATCAGGCGTTTGATCTGCCGGGCGATGACGATCCATAGCAGGACACTGAACACCAGGATGCCCAGGCTGGCGCTGAGTGTGCCGGTGTAGAAGGCCGTGGGCAGTTCGCTGCTGGCTACCAGCAGCAAATGTGCCGGTGGGTTGGCATCGCGGGGGATGCGGATCAACTGAGTGCTGCGAAACTCCATCAGGCGCCAGCCGTCGATGTTGCGAAAACGCTTGGGCAGGGCCAGCGGCTCGCCATGCTGCAACTGCGCCAGCATTCGGCCATCGCCACCGTAGATGGCGGCGGCGCGAAGCGGAGTGTAACTGTCCAGTTCCTTGAGCAGGGCACGGGCCGTGTCCGGTGTGTCGCCGGCGCGGGCTGCAAGCTGTGGATTGGCCACCAGCCGGCCGATGGTGTGCATGGCCTGCGGCGCCATGCTTTCCTGGGTGATCCAGTAGGCGGCGCTGATGAAGGTGAGGTTGGCCATCAGCAAGATGGTCACCAGCAAAACCAGCAGGGCCGCCAGCAGCTTCTGCCCGACCGGGAGGTTTTCCAGGCGTTGGCGCAAGGTCATGGGCAAGGCAATGTCCGTATCCGGTTGAAGGGCCGCGTCAGTCGCAGGGCAAACCACGCGCGCGCAGGTTTTCGACCAAGCGCTGCAGCAGGTGTTCCAGCTGCGGCAGTTGCAGGCCATGACGGCCCGCAGCGCGGCAAGCATGGCCGAGCAGGTAGTGCAACTCGGTGCGCCGTCCTGCATGCACGTCCTGGTACATGGAAGAGTAGTTGGCTGCGGTGGCGAGGATTACCCGCTGGACTTCTTCGTCCAGCCCCTCGGCTGCTTGCGGCTGGCCGCAACGGCGCAGCAGTCGGGCCAGCTCGACGCACAGGGCCTGCACTTCACCCAGGTGCCCCAGCAGCCCGCCATTCTGGCAATCGTGAAGCACGGTCAGCGGGTTGATGGCGCAATTGAGCGCCAGCTTGCGCCACAGGCGGGTCAGTATGTCTACTGTCCACTCAGCGGGGATACCGGCCTCGTGCAGGTCATCGAACCAGGCGGGGAGCAGGGGGCTTCGTGGGTCGCCTAGCCAGTTGAAGCCATGGCCGGCAAAACGCACTTGCCAGTCCCCCTCGCGGAAGGCGCCTTCGGTGCTGGAGGCGAAGATGCAGCGAGCGTGAGGCACCAGGTCGGCGACTTCATCCTGGCTGCCCAGGCCATTCTGCAACAGCAGCACTTCGGCGCTCTCGGCCAGCCGTGGCGCTACACCGACAATCGCCGGGGCAGCGTCATAGGCCTTGCAGGCCACCAGCAGCCGGTGGATCGGGCCTTGCGCTTGCGCCGTTTCGGCCGGTATGGCGTAGCGCCGGGTTTGGTCCTGCTCGACCAGGGTCAGGCCACCGGCCTGCTGATAGGCTTGCAGCCGTTGCCCGTCACGCAGGATCAGGCGCACAGCCTTGCCGGCGCGTGCCAGCCGGCAGGCCCACAGACTGCCAAGGCTACCGGCGCCGAGAATATGCCAGGTGCTGCTCATATGCGTTTCGCAACCCGTTATAATGAGCCCGCATTTTAACCTTCAAACCCAGCGCGCTCCATCTTCAGCCTGAGCGCGCTTTTATTTTGGGAGAACAACCATGCCTTCGTTCGACGTGGTATCGGAACTGGACAAGCACGAAGTGCAGAACGCGGTCGACAACGCCATCAAGGAACTGGACCGCCGCTACGACCTCAAGGGCAAAGGCACCTTCGAGTTCAAGGACAAAGAGCAGACCGTGATGCTCACTGCTGAGGAAGAGTTCCAGCTCGAGGCGATGCTGGAGATCCTGCGCCTTGCACTGGTCAAGCGCAAGATCGACGTGAAGTGCCTGGAAACCAAGGACCCCTACGCCTCCGGCAAGGAAAAGAAACAGGAAGCCAAGTTCCGCGAAGGCATCGACAAGGACCTGGCAAAAAAGATCGTTGCCACCATCAAGGATGGCAAGCTGAAAGTACAGGCCGCCATCCAGGGTGAGCAGGTACGGGTAACCGGCAAGAAACGTGACGATCTGCAGGAAGCCATTGCCCTGCTGCGCACCAAGGAATTCGACATGCCGCTGCAGTTCAACAACTTCCGCGACTGATGTGGGGGTGGCCCGGAACCCCGATGGCCAAATGATGTCCATGGGGGCCGGGGTTGCGTAATAACACGCGCGGCCTGTTCTACCGTGTACTTGCCGCTCGGCATCAGGAGATGAATATGGATTTGAACGCTGAGGTCGACCAGCTCGTCCGCCAATCCCAGACGTGGATCCCTTTGATCATGGAATACGGCAGCCGTGTGCTGCTGGCACTGCTGACCTTGGCGGTTGGCTGGTGGATCATCAACAAGGTCAGCGCCCGCCTCGGCAAGCTGGTTGGCCTGCGCAACGCCGACCTGGCGCTGCAGGGCTTCATCAGCACCCTGGCGAACATCGTGCTGAAGGTGCTGCTGTTGGTCAGCGTAGCCTCGATGATCGGCATCGAGACCACCTCGTTCGTCGCCGCCATCGGTGCCGCAGGCCTGGCCATCGGCCTTGCCTTGCAGGGCAGCCTGGCGAACTTCGCCGGTGGTGTGCTGATCCTGATGTTCCGCCCGTTCCGTATCGGTGACTGGATCGAGGCGCAGGGCGTTTCCGGCACCGTCGACAGTATCCAGATCTTCCACACTGTGCTGCGCACCGGTGACAACAAGACGGTCATCATGCCCAATGGCAGCCTGTCCAACGGCATCATTACCAACACCAACCGCCAGCCGACGCGCAAGGTGGTGTTCGATGTGGGCGTTGACTACGAGGCCGACCTGCAGAAGGCCCGCAATGTGCTGCTGGAGCTGGCAAAGGACCCGCGTGTTCTGCAAGACCCTGCACCGCAGGCGGTCGTGTCGACGCTGGGCGACAGCTCGATCACCGTATCGCTGCGCTTGTGGACCAAGACCTCCGATTACTGGGATGTGATGTTCATGCTCAACGAGTATGCACGTGACCGGTTGAAAGCCGAAGGGATCGACATTCCGTTTCCGCAGCGGGTTATTCGCGTGGTGCAGGAGACTGCAACGCAGTAATTCCGCGTTGAAGCTGGGGCCGCTTTGCGCCCCTTCGCGGGCAAGCCCGCTCCTACACAGGACACGCATGTCCTCGTAGGGGCGGGCTTGCCCGCGAAGGGGCGCAAAGCGGCCCCAGCTTTTTCCTACCCTGATTACACTTGCTCACAGCAATTTCCAACAATTTCTGGCATATAGCGTGATCCCGCCTGCCACACCCGATACGCCATCATGAAACCACTGCTGTATGTCACCCCTCTGCGTGCCTTGCTGTTCGGCCTGACCTTGGCCCTGTTCGAACTGCTGACCTACCTGGCCAGCGACGCGGTCATGCCGGCCATGCCGGTCGTGGTCAGTGACCTCGATGCCAGCCCCGAATACATACCCCATGCCCTCAACCTGTACCTGCTGGGCGGCGTAGTACTGCAATGGCTGATCGGCCCGTTGGCCGACCGTTATGGACGGCGCCCGCTGCTGCTGGTCGGTTGCGCATTCTTTGGCCTGGCCTGCCTGGCCACCTTCTGGGTCCAGGACATCGGCCTGTTCAACCTGTTGCGCCTGTTGCAGGGCATTGGCCTGGGCTTTGTGGTCACGGTCAGCTACCCGGCCCTGAACGAGGCTTTCAGCGAAGCTGATGCTGTACGCATGATGGCCCTGCTGGCCAACATCGCCTTGCTGTCGCCCCTGCTCGGGCCGCTGGTGGGCACCTTGCTGCTGCAATGGCTGGATTGGCGCTGGCTGTTCGTGGCGTTCGCCATCGGCGCGGTGCTGGCCTGGCTGCTGTTGTACCGGCTGATGCCGGAAACCCTGGGCGTGGAGCGCCGTGACGGCTCGCGGCTGGCGTTCACGCCGATTCACCTGCTACCACTGTTGGCGGGCTATGGCCAGCTGTTGGGCAACCGCCGCTTCGTTGCAGGCAGCGCCGCCCTTGGGTTGGTCGGCTTGCCGCTGATTGGCTGGATTGGCCTGTCGCCGGTGCTGCTGATTCACGATGAGGGATTGAGTACCCTGGAGTATGCCTTGTGGCAGTTGCCGGTCTTTGGCGGGCTGATCCTCGGTAACCTGATCATCAACCGCATTGCCGATCGCTACCCGCTGCCAGCCCTGGTGCGTGGTGCGCTCTGGCCATACCTGGCGGGCCTGTGCCTGATGGTGCTGGCGACCTGGTACTGGCCGAGTGTGACCAGTGTGGTGGCTGGCATGTCGCTGTATGCGCTGGGGTTGGGCGTGGCCAATGCGGTGCTGTACCGCATGACGCTGTTCTCCAGTGAGCAGAGCAAGGGGCTGGTTTCGGCCATGCTGGGGATGATCACCATTGCCTTGCTGGGGCTTGGCGGTGCGCTGCTGGCGATGATTGGCGCCGGTGCCAGCTTGCTGCATTTTGCCCTGGCGGCGGGGGTGGCGGGGGCGTTGGCGCTGTGGCCGCTGTGGTTTGTGGTGGGGGGGCGGCCTGGGGAAGGGGCTGTAGCTTGATAAGTGGTATTGCCTGTGCCGGCCTCTTCGCGGGTAAACCCGCTCCTACAAGGCAGCACGGCCCGGTGTAGGAGCGGGTTTACCCGCGAAGAGGCCAGCACAGGCAATACAAAGTTTCAGGGCCGCTCAGCCACCGAGTGGTCGTCCGCCACCGGCGTTCCCCGCCCGGCTTCCTGATGCCACTGCAGGGCGATCAGGATCAGCGTAGGCACCCCCAGCAGCGCCGTGATCAGGAAGAAGTCGTGGTAGCCGAACTTCTCCACAATTACGCCCGAATACCCGCCGATCAGCCGCGGCAACAGCAACATGATCGAACTGAGCAGCGCGTACTGGGTCGCCGAGAACTTCAGGTTGGTCAGGCTGGACAGGTAGGCGACAAAGGCCGAGGTAGCCATGCCGGAGCTGAAGTTGTCCAGCGAGATGGTCACCACCAGCATTTCCAGGTTCGGCCCCATGTCAGCCAACATCAGGAACAGGATGTTGGTGCCGGCAGAGGCTGCGCCGCCAATGAACAGGATGGGCATGATGCCGAAGCGTACGATCAGCAGGCCGCCAACCCCGGCGCCGACCAGGGTCATGATCAGGCCGAAGATCTTGCTGACGCTGGCAATCTGGTCCTTGGTGAAGCCCATGTCGATATAGAACACGTTGGCCATCACCCCCATCACCGTGTCCGACATGCGATAGGTGGCGATCAGGCCGAGCAGCAGCAGAGCCTGCCAGCGGTAGCGGGTGATGAAGTCGTTGATCGGGGTCAGCACGGGAGCCAGGCCGCGGCGGCCGAGGCTCGACAGGCAGGCCCAGGTCAGCAGCACGTAGAGGATCAGGCGCAGGAAGGCGCGGTCTTCCAGCAGCAGGTCCAGCGGCGTGGCATCACCGGAGACCACGCTGGACCAGCCGGTATTGAACATCTGGGTGAAGCTGGCCGGTACCGAGACCAGCAGGATGATCAGCACGAACACCGAAGCCATCTGGTGCACCAGCCCGTAGCGCGCTGCCGACAGTTGGGTGCGCATGGGCACTGGCGGTTCGCGCATGACCAACGTGGTGAACAGGGCGGGCAGCATCATCACCCCGAACATCACGTAAGTGCCGGCCCAGGCCTTGTGCAGGTAGCTGAAGCCGGTAGAGCCGAACCACTCGGCGAAGAACAGGGCACCGGCCGTGGCGAGCAAGGCAGCCACCCGGTAGCCGGCCATGTAGCTGGCAGCGAGCGCGGCCTGGCGCTGGTCGTCAGCGATTTCCAGGCGGTAGGCGTCGACTGCAATGTCCTGGGTAGCCGAGGCGAAAGCCACCAGTACGGCCATGGCAATCAGCCAGGAGAGATGCTGTTGCGGGTCGCACAGGCTCATGCCGACCAGCCCGATCACCACCAGCGCTTGCGACAACAGCAGCCACGAGCGCCGGCGCCCGAGGCCGCCAAGCAGCGGCAAGCGCCATTGGTCGAGCAGCGGTGACCAGACCCACTTGAAGGCGTAGGCCAAGCCAATCAGGCTTGCATAACCGATGGTTTCACGGGCAACGCCGGCTTCGCGCAACCACACCGACAGGGTCGAGAACACCAGCATGTAGGGTAGGCCGGCGGCGAAACCGAGTAGCAAAAGTACCAATGTTGACGGGCTGGCATAGGCAGCAAGCGCAGCGCGCCAGGTTTTACGGGGCATGGGCCAACATCTGCCTCAAGTTTTCGAAAACAAAGCGCGCACTCTAACCGCTGTGCTCCATTGGGCGCCAGCCATGGCGCGTCATATCCACACGATTGTTGCTTACATTCACACCTTCTGCGCGTAACCGCGCCCGTTGTTCATCGCCCGACGGGGTGCCCAGCGCCAGGCTCAGCCGGCCACCCGCAGCGAGCACCCGGTGCCAAGGCAGGCGTGTGTCTGCAGGCAACTGCCCCAGGGTGCGCCCAACCCAGCGCGCCGCACGGCCAAGCCCAGCCAGTTCGGCCAGTTGGCCATAGCTCACGACCTTGCCGGGTGGCACTTGGCCCAGTACTGAATACAGCGCCGTTCGTCGGCCCTCGGCCGAATCGAGGGCGTGCTCATATCCATCAGACATCTCGCCCGCCTTGGGCTGCAGATGAAACCGGACCGGTGGTCTGGTAAATGAGAGTTGAACTCAACGGCATACTCCCGGTCTGTCCTTGCTCTGGTCTTGGGTATCTGGATAATGCCCGGCTTTTTCGTCAAATCGAACCCATAGTCCGCAAACAAAGCCCGTTTATGAAATCTAGATCCTTGTTGTGCCTTCTTGCTGTTTCCCTGTGTGCCTCTCCGGTGTTCGCCGACACTGTGTGGATGAAGAACGGTGACCGGCTAAGTGGCAAGATCAAGGTATTCGATGGCGGCAAGCTGCTGCTGGAAACCCCTTATGGTGGGTCCATCGCCCTGGACTGGAAACAGGTCCAGACGCTGGAAAGCGACCAGGAGATGCTGGTCAAGCAGGACGCCTACAGCGGAGAGAAAGCCAAGTCGCTCAAGGCGGCAGAGCCAGGCAAGGTGACCTTGGCCAATGGCGAGGCACCGAAGACGGTGGAGCTGGCCAGTATCGAGCAGATCATGAAGCCCAAGCCGCTGGTCGAGGATTTCGTGTGGAAAGGCAATGTCGACGTGGCACTGGACTACAAGCGCGCCGAGAACGACACCGACGATTACGACGTGGGCTTCAAGACCACCGCCCGTCATGGCCGTTGGCGGCACAACGCCGAGGGTGAGTACAACCGCGAGACCAAGGACGACGTCACCACCACCGACAACTGGAGCGCCGAGTACGCGCTGGACCGCTTCATTACCGAGAAGTGGTTCTGGCAGGGGCGTGCGGAATACAAACGTGATCGCATCGAAGACCTGGCCCGCCAGCGCACCGTGGGTACCGGCCCGGGTTACCAGTTCTGGGACGATGAGCTGGGCGCGTTCTCGCTGGGCTCACTGATCAACCGTACTGACTTCGAGTATCAGGATGGTGGCAAGGATAATTTCTATTCTGCGGCCGTGAAGTGGGATTACACCCGATACCTGATCGGCAAGAACGTGCAGCTGTTCACCAACGGCGAGTTCGCCAAGCCGCTGGGTGGCGTGGCCGACTACTCGCTGGATGCCGAGGTTGGCCTGCGCTACAAGGTCACCGAGTGGGCCTCGCTGAACCTCAAGGCGGAGAAGGACATCATCACCGGCACGCGTGAAAGTGAGCTGGACAAGACACGCTATACCGCGGGCTTCGGCGTTACCTGGTAAGGCGTCTGGATGCAGGTCAGTGGCACAGGCAGCTGATAATGCTTATCTTGTCCCCAACCCGTCCGCCAGGAGCCGCCCTCAAGTGAGTACCAACGCCATCCGCCCCGCCCGGGAACTGCTGCTCAAGGAATACCGCGGCGTGCTTTCGACACATTCCAGGTCGATGCCTGGCTACCCCTTCGGTTCGGTCGTGCCGTACTGTCTGGACGACCAGGGCAACCCGCTGATCCTGATCAGCCGCATTGCCCAGCACACCCATAACCTGCAGAAGGACCCCAAGTGTTCGCTGTTGGTGGGTGAGCGCGAGGCTGAGGATGTGCAGGCGGTAGGGCGCCTGACGGTGATGGCCGAAGCGCACAAGCTGGTCGACGAGGCCGTCATCGAGGCCGCCGCCGAGCGCTATTACCGCTATTTCCCGGATGCGGCCAACTACCACAAGGCCCACGACTTCGATTTCTGGGTGCTGCAACCGGTGCGTCACCGTTACATCGGCGGCTTCGGTGCGATCCACTGGCTTGACCATGTCACCTTGGCCAACCCGTTCGCGGGCAAGGCCGAGGGGAGCATGATCGAACACATGAACAGCGATCACGCCAGTGCCATTGCCCACTACGTCGAGTTGACCGGGTTGCCACGGCACGTACCGGCGCAGATGGTTGGGGTAGACAGTGAAGGCATGCACCTGCGCATCGGCCAGGCCGTGCACTGGTTGCCTTTCCCCACTACTTGCAACACGCCGACACAAGTCCGCGAGGCCTTGGTTTTGCTGGCTCGCGCCGACCATTGGCCGCTTGTGATGCAAGCCGAGGGTTGAAATCCGGAGCGCAGGCATCCATGTGAGGTCTTATTGGAAGGTTATCTTCCGTCGAGGAACCCTTGATGCGTGCTTTTCTACTGCTGTTTCTGATTTTTCCTGTGCTGGAGCTGTTCGTCTTCGTGAAGGTCAGCGCGGCAATCGGTTTCTTTCCGGCGTTGCTGCTGATCATCGCCGGCTCCGCCTTGGGCGTACTGGTCATGCGGGTGGCCGGCCTGGCGACTGCATTGCGCGCCCGTGAAAGCCTGCAGCGCGGTGAATTGCCCGCCGAGGACATGTTCCAGGGCATGATGCTGGCCGTGGGTGGTGGCCTGTTGTTGTTGCCCGGCTTCATCAGCGACGTGCTGGGTGTGCTGTGCCTGCTGCCATTCACCCGCCGCCTGGCGGCGCGCAAGATGCGCGAGCGTGCCGAGGCCCAGGCCATGCGCCAGCGTGCATTCCAGGATGACCCCTTCCAGGCGCAGCCGCGTGATGGCGGCCACCGCCCGAACGTGATCGAAGGCGAGTACGAGCGCCGCGACAAGTAAAAAGGACCGGGGCCGCACAAGCGGCCCCGGTTTTTTTTGGCCTGATGAAAATTTTTCTATCTCGAGCCTTGTAATTGGATGTGGCGGCCTCATGTATGTGGTCACCGCAAGGTTTCTGGTGGCAACACCAGACATTACACAGGTGGTTCGCTCACAGCGGGCCGCCCCCGGCAACGCCGGACAGCATCAAAACCGCCGGTGTCGAACCGGCCGATGAAAACCACAATTTGGGAGAGATCGACAATGAAACTTCGTCCTCTGCATGACCGCGTAGTCATCCGTCGCAGCGAAGAAGAATCGAAAACCGCTGGCGGTATCGTCCTGCCGGGTTCGGCCGCTGAAAAACCAAACCGCGGCGAAGTTGTAGCCGTCGGCACCGGTCGCGTCCTGGACAACGGCGAAGTTCGCGCGCTGGCCGTGAAAGTGGGTGACAAAGTGGTTTTCGGCCCGTACTCGGGCAGCAACACCGTGAAAGTCGATGGCGAAGACCTGCTGGTCATGGCCGAGAACGAAATCCTCGCCGTTGTCGAAGGCTGATTTCCCCCCGACTTCCCGTTACTCCAAAGTTTTTCAAGGATTAAACGATCATGGCTGCTAAAGACGTAAAATTTGGTGATTCCGCCCGTAAGAAAATGCTGGTTGGTGTCAACGTTCTGGCTGACGCGGTAAAAGCGACCCTGGGCCCGAAAGGCCGTAACGTGGTACTGGCCAAGAGCTTCGGCGCGCCGACCATCACCAAGGACGGCGTTTCCGTCGCCAAAGAAATCGAGCTGAAAGACGCTTTCGAAAACATGGGCGCCCAGCTGGTCAAGGAAGTTGCTTCCAAGGCCAACGACGCTGCCGGTGACGGCACCACCACCGCTACCGTTCTGGCTCAGGCCATCGTCAACGAAGGCCTGAAAGCCGTCGCTGCCGGCATGAACCCGATGGACCTGAAGCGCGGTATCGACAAGGCCACTGCTGCCGTTGTTGCCGAGCTGAAGAACCTGTCCAAGCCATGCGCCGACTCCAAGGCCATCGCCCAGGTAGGTACCATCTCTGCCAACTCCGACAACTCCATCGGTGAAATCATCGCCGAAGCCATGGAAAAAGTCGGTAAAGAAGGCGTGATCACCGTTGAAGAAGGCTCGGGCCTGGAAAACGAACTGTCCGTCGTAGAAGGCATGCAGTTCGACCGCGGCTACCTGTCGCCGTACTTCGTCAACAAGCCAGACACCATGGTTGCCGAGCTGGAAGGCCCGCTGCTGCTGCTGGTCGACAAGAAAATCTCCAACATCCGTGAGCTGCTGCCAGTTCTGGAAGCCGTTGCCAAGGCCGGCCGCCCACTGCTGATCGTTGCCGAAGACGTTGAAGGTGAAGCGCTGGCTACTCTGGTAGTCAACAACATGCGCGGCATCGTCAAGGTTGCTGCAGTCAAGGCTCCAGGCTTCGGCGATCGCCGCAAGGCCATGCTGCAGGACATCGCCGTCCTGACTGGCGGCCAGGTCATCTCCGAAGAAATCGGCCTGTCCCTGGAAACCGCTACCCTGGAGCACCTGGGTAACGCCAAGCGCGTCATCCTGTCCAAGGAAAACACCACCATCATCGACGGTGCTGGCGCTGACACCGAGATCGAAGCACGCGTCAAGCAGATCCGTGCCCAGATCGAAGAAACTTCCTCGGACTACGACCGTGAGAAGCTGCAAGAGCGTCTGGCCAAGCTGGCTGGCGGTGTTGCCGTGATCAAGGTGGGTGCCGGCACTGAAGTTGAAATGAAAGAGAAGAAAGCCCGCGTTGAAGACGCCCTGCACGCTACCCGTGCAGCCGTTGAAGAAGGCGTGGTGCCTGGCGGTGGTGTTGCCCTGGTTCGCGCCCTGGCGGCCATCGTCGACCTGAAAGGCGACAACGAAGACCAGAACGTCGGTATCGCGCTGCTGCGTCGCGCTGTTGAATCCCCGCTGCGCCAGATCACTGCCAACGCCGGTGATGAGCCAAGCGTGGTTGCTGACAAGGTCAAGCAAGGTTCGGGCAACTTCGGCTACAACGCCGCTACCGGTGAATACGGCGACATGATCGAGATGGGTATCCTGGACCCAGCCAAGGTTACTCGCTCGGCGCTGCAAGCTGCTGCTTCGATCGGCGGTCTGATGATCACCACCGAAGCCATGGTTGCCGACCTGCCGGAAGACAAGCCAGCTGCTGGCATGCCTGATATGGGCGGCATGGGTGGCATGGGCGGCATGATGTAAGCCAGCCTTACCCCCTGCACCATTAAAAAGCCCCGGTTCGCGAGAACCGGGGCTTTTTGTTATTCCTGTCGGGCCATCTTCACAGCACAAGGCTGCGCTTGAGCCTTGTGCTGTGAAAAGCGTGGATCAACCGACCAGCGGATCACCCACGTGCAGGATCTTCATGCCGTTGGTGCCACCGATAGTGTGGTAGCTGTCACCCTTGGTCAGGATCACCCAGTCACCTTGCTCCACCAGGCCACGTTTGAGCAGTTCGTCGACCGCTGCCTGGCTCACCTTGTCGGCCGGCAGCGCGGCCGGGTCGAAGGCAATCGGGTACACGCCACGGAACATCGAGGCGCGTGCCTGGGTGGCGCGGTGCGGCGACAGGGCGAAGATCGGTACATGCGAACGCAGGCGCGACATGATCAGCGGGGTGTAGCCGCTTTCGGTCAGGGCGATGATCGCCTTTACGCCCGGGAAGTGGTTGGCTGTGTACATGGCCGCCAAGGCGATGCTTTCGTCGCAGCGCTGGAAGGTGGTGTGCAGGCGATGGCTGGACTTCTGGCTGGTCGGGTGCTTTTCGGCACCCAGGCAGATGCGTGCCATGGCCTGGACAGCTTCGATCGGGTAGGAACCGGCGGCGCTTTCGGCCGACAGCATCACCGCATCGGTGTTGTCCAGCACGGCGTTGGCCACGTCGGACACTTCCGCGCGGGTCGGCATCGGGTTCTGGATCATCGACTCCATCATCTGAGTCGCCACGATCACGGCCTTGTTGTTGCGGCGGGCGTGCTGGATGATCTTCTTCTGGATAGCGATCAGCTCGGCGTCGCCGATTTCCACGCCCAGGTCACCACGGGCAACCATCACAGCGTCGGAGGCGGCGATCAGCTTGTCGAGGGTCTCGTCATCGGCAACTGCTTCGGCGCGTTCGATCTTGGCCACCAGCCAGGCGCTGCCGCCGGCTTCGTCACGCAGCTTGCGCGCGTATTCCATGTCGCTGGCGTCACGCGGGAAGGAAACGGCCAGGTAGTCCAGGTCCATTTCCGCAGCCAGTTTGATGTCGGCCTTGTCTTTTTCGGTCAGGGCCGGTGCGGTCAGGCCACCACCTTTACGGTTGATGCCTTTGTGGTCCGACAGCGGGCCACCGATGATCACCACGCAGTGCAGGGCGTCTGCAGTGGCGGTTTCGACACGCATGACCACGCGGCCATCGTCGAGCAGCAGTTCGTCACCAACGCCGCAGTCCTTGACCAGGTCGGGGTAGTCGATACCGACGATGTCCTGGTTGCCTTCGGTCAGCGGGTGGGCGGTGGAGAAGGTGAACTTGTCACCGATCTTCAGTTCGATGCGCTTGTTGGCGAACTTGGCGATGCGGATCTTCGGACCCTGCAGGTCGCCCAGCAGTGCAACATGGCGGCCGTTCTTGGCGGCGATGTCACGGATCAGGCGCGCGCGGGCCTTGTGCTCGTCCGGCGTGCCGTGGGAGAAGTTCAGACGTGCCACGTCCAGGCCGGCGAGGATCAGTTGTTCGATCACTTCCGGCGAGTTGCTGGCGGGGCCAAGGGTGGCGACGATTTTGGTGCGGCGGATGCTCATGCACAGACTCCTATAGTGAAGCGCAGCGAAAGGCTACTCCTGAATCTCGCTGTAGTCATTGTTCCGTTGCACTACCTGCGACCAAGGCAGGGTGGCATTTGAACGGGGCAGGGTATCCTTGCAAAAGGGTGTGAAGATTTGCAGGCAAACGCCGATACACTGGCATCAAAGGAGATCCCCATGCGAGCCCTGATCGTTTTAGCCTTGGCCGCCAGCGCCGTCGGCTGTACCCGCTGGTCCATGGACCACCACCTGAACAATGCCTACCGCGCCTACGACCGCGGCGATTGCGCACGGGTCATGCTCGAACTGTCGCAGGTTGATCGCACCAGCCGTGCCCGGCCGTTCATCCACCCCGAAGTATCACTGCTGCGCGGCCAGTGCCTGGAGCGCCAGGCGTTGTACGTGGACGCGGCGCAGACCTATCAGTACCTGATCCAGCAGTACCCGGGCAACGAATATGCCTATCGCGCCCGAGCGCGCCTGCAGACCTTGGAAAAACTTGGCCATTTGCGCGGCGCAGAAACGGCCGTGGCCAACCCGGTGACGACCGTACCTTGGCGCTAACACAAAGGTGTGGTTTATTTCACGGGATTTGCTGCGCGTGCTGCGCTAATCTGTAACTCAGCTGTTACAACAACCGCCAGTACCTAGTATTCCTGGCATCAGGTACGGAATACACTCGCGATCATGTTTAACAAGCGCCACATCGAACGTCATCAGCTACCTTGTGTCCTCAAGGTGTTCAACCGCTTTACCGATCAAGAGATCGGTCAGCTAGGCAATGCCTCTGAAAATGGGTTGATGGTCATCAGCCAGCTGCCCGTGTTGGTCGGGCCTGATTACGAGCTGCAGCTGCGTATGCCGCTGCCTGGCGGCGGGCACCAGTTCGTCAACCTCACGGCCAGTTGCCTGTGGTGCCGCGAGGACGAGACGCCTGGGCACTACGATTCGGGCTTCATGCTGCTGCAGTCTCCACGCGAGTACGATGATTTCGTACGTTCGTTGCGCGACTATTTCAGCTTCCGCCCCGCGAACGCGCCCGTCTGAACGTTCATTTTTCAGAATCGCGCTAGAATCGGGTCGACCTCGATACAGGACGACCCCGTGACCTCCAGCATTTTCTGGCACGACTATGAAACCACCGGCATCAACCCGCGCTGCGATCGGCCGCTGCAGGTGGCCGGCGTGCGCACTGACTTCGACCTCAACGAAATCGACGAGCCAATCAGCCTTTATTGCCGACCGTCGGACGACATCCTGCCGCACCCGGCGGCCTGCCTGGTGACAGGCATCACGCCACAACTGTTGGCGGAGCAGGGCCTGTGCGAAGCCGAGTTCATGACTCGCGTGCACGCCCAGCTGGCGCAACCGGGTACCTGTGGTGCCGGCTACAACACCCTGCGCTTTGACGATGAAGTGACCCGCTACAGCCTTTACCGCAACTTTTTCGACCCCTATGCCCGTGAATGGCAGGGAGGCAATAGCCGCTGGGACCTGATCGACATTGTGCGCACCGCCTATGCCCTGCGCCCGGAAGGCATTGAATGGCCGCAGCAGGACGGGCGCACCAGCCTGCGTCTGGAGCTGCTGAGCAAGGCCAATGGCATTGACCACGGTCATGCCCACGAAGCGCTTTCCGACGTGCGGGCAACCATTGCCTTGGCTCGCCTGATTCGGCAGAAACAACCCAAGTTGTATGACTGGCTGTTTCAACTGCGCAGCAAGCATAAAGTGATGGAGCAGATCCGTCTGTTGCAGCCACTGGTGCATATATCCGGGCGTTTTTCGGCGGCGCGCAATTACCTGGGGGTCGTATTGCCACTGGCCTGGCACCCGCGTAATCGCAATGCACTGATTGTCTGCGACCTGCATCAGGAAACCCTACCGTTACTGCGGGAAAGTGCTGAAGTTTTGCGTCAGCGCTTGTACACCCGGCATGATGAATTGGCCGAAGGTGAATTACCGGTACCGCTCAAATTGGTGCAGATCAATCGTTGCCCGGTAGTGGCGCCGCTGTCGGTATTGCGCCCGGTCGATCAACAACGATTGGGCCTGGACTTGACGTTGTTACAATCGCGCGGCGAACAATTGGCCAATCAACAGGCGCAATGGCAAGAAAAGCTGGAGCACATCTATGGCAAGGACGAGTTCGCCCCGAGCGAGGACCCGGAACAGCAGTTGTATGAGGGTTTTATAGGTGACCGCGACCGGCGCTTATGCGAGCAAGTTCGTGCGCTGGAACCGGCGCAGTTGAGCCATGGCCAATGGATGTTCGATGATCCGCGTTTGCCGGAGCTGTTGTTCCGCTACCGGGCACGTAACTTCCCTGAAACCTTGACCCCCGAAGAGCGGCAACGTTGGTATGGCTTCTGCCAGCAACGCCTGAGCGACCCGCAGTGGGGCGCGCCGAATACCTTGGGCGACTTCGAACAGGCACGCCAGCAAGCCTGGGAGGGCGCCGACGAGGCGGGCAGGCGAGTGTTGGAGGCCTGGCAATTGCATGCTCGACAATTGCAGGAGCACTATTCAATCGGCTGATGGCCGGTAAACAAAAACGCCGGCAGTGTGCCGGCGTTTTTGTTGTGCGAAGCAAGAGGCGTATGCGGATAATCAGTCCAGCAGGGTTGCCCAGCTTTCAACCACATCGCCGCCCCAAGTGGCTTTCCACTCTTTCAGGGTCTTGTGGTTGCCGCCTTTGGTTTCGATCACTTCACCGTTGTGCGGGTTCTTGTATTGCTTGACCTTGCGTGCGCGCTTGGTGGCGGTAGTCTTGACCGAACCACGAGGTGCCTTGCTCAGTTTCGATTCTGGATCGAGCAGGGCAATCACGTCGCGCAGCGACTTGGAGTACTCGCCCATCAGTGTGCGCAGTTTGCCTTCGAACTCCAGTTCTTTCTTCAGCTTGTCATCCTGCGACAGATTGGCCAGGCGGGCCTGAAGTTCCTTGATGGCTTCTTCGGTAGCGCGGTACTCGTTGATCAGGGACATGGAGTGTTCCTTAATGCGTGTTCAGAAATGTGTGGGGCAATAATAGACAGCCCCTACTCGCAAGTAAACATAAGATTGGGCAATTAACTGTTAATTAAGCTGTGACAGCATTTCTCTACGTGAACAAATTTTTACATATGCCCCGTGCGTTTCCTCTTGTCTGTCAGGCAGCGCCCGTGTGGCGTTTTCGGGCCTGCATATGCAATCGCGGCAGCGATCAATACTGCGTTTTTTCTGGCGGGCCGCTAGAATAGGCGCCTTTGCGAAGTTCTGGAGTCTCATTCATGCGCACCTATCGTCTGGTGATCGCCTGCCCCGACCGTGTAGGCATCGTGGCGAAAGTCAGTAATTTCCTGGCCTTGTACAATGGCTGGATCAACGAAGCCAGCCACCACTCCGATGAGCAGAGCGGTTGGTTCTTCATGCGTCATGAAATCCGCGCTGAATCGCTGCCGTTCGGTATCGAAGCCTTCCGTGAGGCGTTTGCGCCGATCGCCGAAGAGTTCTCCATGACCTGGCGCATTACCGACTCGGCTCAGAAAAAACGCGTGGTATTGATGGCCAGCCGTGAGTCGCACTGCCTGGCAGACTTGCTGCACCGCTGGCACACCGATGAGCTGGACTGCGAGATCCCTTGCGTCATTTCCAACCACAACGACCTGCGCAGCATGGTCGAGTGGCACGGTATTCCGTTCTTCCATGTTCCGGTCGACCCCAAAGACAAGGCCCCGGCCTTTGCCGAAGTGTCGCGTCTGGTGCAGGAGCATGCCGCCGACGTCGTGGTGCTGGCCCGCTACATGCAAATCCTGCCACCACAACTGTGCCGGGACTATGCCGAGAAGGTGATCAACATCCATCACAGCTTCCTGCCGTCGTTCGTCGGCGCCAAGCCTTACCACCAGGCTGCCCTGCGTGGGGTGAAGCTGATTGGCGCGACGTGCCACTACGTCACTGAAGAGTTGGATGCCGGCCCGATCATCGAGCAGGATGTGGTGCGTGTCAGCCATGCCGACAGCATCGAGGACATGGTCCGCTTTGGCCGTGATGTGGAGAAGATGGTGCTGGCCCGTGGCCTGCGTTATCACCTGGAAGACCGTGTGCTGGTGCATGGTAACAAGACTGTGGTGTTCGACTGACACCGTCCGGCTTGCTGTGAGGTGCTGGGCTGCTGCGCAGCCCTGTCGCGACAGGGGCGCAGAGCGCCCCGGCAATCTTGGGTGAAACGGCAATGACCAAGCAACGCAACAACCCCGTCGCCTCACCTCCACCGATCCTTGGCGAAGGCTGCCTGGCCCGCTACGACCCTGAAGCCCTGGATGACACGGATGGCACCGACTTCCCCGGCGCCGCCGAACTCTGGCAACAGCTCAACCCGCCTGACGCCGCCAGCGCTCCAGCAACGGACGTCCCAGCAGGCACACAAACACCGGCCCCCCAGCCAGCAGATAAAAGTAGTAAGTAACTGCCCGCCATATCAGGATTGCCGCAGCTGCGGTCGAGCTGCCCACCAAGGGTGTCAACAGGCTGGCAGACGTCAGCTCGGCGGCCCCGGCCCCGCCAGGCAGCAGACTGAATTGGCCGGCGCTGAGCGACAGCATCTGCACCAGGAAGCTGGGAATCCACTGCAGGTCTACCCCCAAGCCCCGCAACACCAGGTACAGCACGCTGTAGCGCAGCCCCCAGTGGATGCAGGTCAGGGTGAACACCAGGCTCAGCCTGCGCTTGGGCAGGCGCCAGGTCTGCGCCAGTGCTGCAACGAAGTGCAGCAGTTTGCGCGCCCAGCGACGTTTGCGCGGCTGGCCCATCCCCATGCGCTGCAACAGCCTGCCGTTCATGCGCATTATCGGGCGCCGGTAGCGCAACAGCCCGATCACCCCGGCCAACGCTGTGCACAGCAGTAACGCACTGCCAAGCAACATGCTTTCCTGGCTGCGGCCCAGGCTGTGGAACAGCGCGTAGCCGGCAATCGCCAGCATTGCGCAGAAGAAGAACACCAGGTCGTTCAGCTGGTCCATGGCAAAAACGGCGCCGCTGCGCGCCGGGCGGATGCGGTCTCGCGCCAGCAGGGCCATCAGGGTCAGCGGCCCACCACTGCCGCCAGGGGTGGTGCAGATGGCAAACTCGGTGGCCATGACCACGCCGAGGCTGCGAGCATGGCTCAACTGTTTTGCCTGCTCACCCAGCAACAGGCGCAGGCGCAGCGCATTGATGACCCAGCACAACAGAATCATGCCTAGCAGCATGAGCAGCAGGTGCGGGTCGAACCGGCTCAGCCTCGGCAGCAGCTCGCTACCACCCAGTAACGCTGGCACCAGCGCTGCCCCCAGCAATGCCAGCGCCAGCCAGGCCCAACGCTTCATGCTACCCCCTGGCGCTCCAGCCAGGCAGATTTGGTCAGCGGTTCGCGGCCATCCTTCACCAGTGTTTCCAGCGTTCGCAACCAATAGTCTCGGGATGAGCGATGACGCATGTCTACAGGGTGCAGCCCCAAGCGCAATGTGCTCGCGCCTCGCCAGCGCCGGCATTGCCAGTCGCACAGCGTGCGGGACAATGTGCGACGCCATGCGCTCCGTGCGCTCCAGACCAGGCCTGGCGCATCAATGGCTGTAAAGTCTGGCAGCCGGTACAGATGCTGCGGTGTACTGGTGTATTTGAGTGGCAGGCGGCACAGGGCTTGCCGCGTGCCCTGGCTCATGAGCCAGGCCGGTGCGACAAAGCCTGCCACAGGCCAACCTTGGCTCTCGAACAGCGCCAGGCCCTCCTGTAGCCGGGTAAGCGCTTCGTTCTCATCAAGGCCGTAGAACTCGCCTTCATGGGTATAAATGCGCCGCATGAAGTAGTCGATGGGGCTGCGCGGTGCGGGGCCTTCGTCAGCATGGGCATAGCCGTGAAGCGCCAGTTCGTCGCCTTTGGCAAGGCGTTCGTCCAGGAGGCGGCAGAACGAAGGTGCCTGGTGAAGCGGATTGCGTCGATGGAAGTCCGGGACCACCAGCCATGTCATTGGCACGTGGCCCAGCGCGTCCACAGCCCTTACGAACGGTTCATAGTCCGGCCAGGTTTCCGGGGCAATATCGTGCAACACCAGCATGAGGCTGCGCTGGCTGGCGGAGGGCTCAAGCATGGGCGCGCACCTGCGGCTGGTGGCCGAGCACGGCCTGGTAGTGCTGGAGCAGGCCAGCTACCACGTTATCCCATGAATAATGTTGCTCTACATGGTGGCGGGCCTGCAGGCCGAGCTCGCGGGTACCCGCCTCGAACGCCTCGCGCACGGCGCACGCCATGGCCCGACCGTCGTTGGGCGTGCACAGGCGGCCACTCTGTTCGTTGATGATTTCAGGGAACGCACCGGCGCGCACGGCTACCACGGGGGTGGCGCTGGCCATCGCTTCGAGAATGACCAGGCCGAATGTTTCCTGGTCGCCAGCATGCACCAGCAAGTCGGCGCTGGCGATCAGCCGGGCCACCTCCGCAGACGGGCAGAAGTGATCGATGACGCTGACGTTGGACGGCACGCTGGCCGGCATGTTCGAGCCTACCAGTAACAGGTGGTAGGGGGCGCCGAGTTGCTGCATGCAGTCAAGCAGCACCGGCAGGTTCTTTTCCCGCGAGCCGCGGCCGGCAAAGATCAACAGGCGGCTGGTGTCGGGAATGCCCAGTTCGGCACGCACATGTGGGTCGCGCCGGGAGGGGTGGAATGTGGCAAGGTCAACGCCCAGCGGCTGCACATGGACATCACGCACGCCCAAGCGGCGTAATTTGTCGGCCATCACCTGGCTGGGGGCCAGTACCCGATCAAAATTGCCGTATAGCTTGCTGACGTAGGCCTCGACATTGGGTGCGAACCAGTTGCCCATGCGGTTGCTGACCAGTAACGGCAGGTCGGAATGGTAGAAACCGATCACGGGCACGTCGAGCTGGCGCCGCGCTTCCAGCGCCGCCCAGGCGGTCAGGTAGGGGTCGCCAACTTCAATCAAGTCGGGTTTGAGCGTGCGCAGTGTATTGCACCAGGGGGCCAGGCGTACCGGAAAGCGGTAGCCCTTGCCAAACGGCAAGGGCGGCGCAGGTACTTGATAGATGCCATCGCCGTGTTGGGCGCTGGCACCGGGAATCAACAGGCTGTGGCGTACGCCGTGAATGGCGTCGAGACGGTGATGTTTGGCATCAAGATAGGTACGTACGCCACCGCTGGCCGGGGCGTAGAACATGGTGATGTCGGCGATGTGCACGATCAGCATCCCTCCGGGATCGTCTTCGGGTCTGTCATCCGGCGTTGAATGGCCGGCGATGAAACGCCTAAAGGTGGACCTATCAGAAGGATAGTTTGTTCGATCAGTTTGAGAGGGGGAGTGCGCAATGCCTGGAGCAGCACAAGGCTGCTCCAGGTGAAGGTGTAGCCTTTATCAGATACGGAAGCTGCCCACCAGGTGCTTCAGGCGGCCAGCCTGCTGCTCGAGGTCGGAGCAGGCGCGCAGGGTCGCTTGCAGGTTCTCCACGCCTTCCTGGTTGAGCATGTTGATCTCGTTGATGTCCATGTTGATCGCCTCGACCACGGCGGTCTGCTCTTCGGTGGCAGTGGCCACCGACTGGTTCATGCCGTCGATCTCGCCAATGCGCACGGTAACGCTGTCCAGTCGCTCACCCGCCTGGTTGGCGATCTGCATGCTGTCCTGGCTGTGGCGCTGGCTCTGGTCCATGGTGTCGACCGACTCGCGGGCACCGACCTGCAGTTCTTCGATCATGGTCTGCACTTGCTGCGCCGACTCCTGGGTGCGGTGCGCCAGATTGCGCACCTCATCGGCGACCACGGCAAAGCCACGCCCGGCCTCACCGGCGCGGGCCGCTTCGATGGCGGCGTTCAGCGCCAGCAGGTTGGTCTGCTGGGAAATGCTGGTGATCACTTCCAGGATCTGGCCGATATTCACGGTCTTGCTGTTCAGTGTCTCGATGTGCGCGCTGGAGGTGACGATCAGGTCGGACAGGCGGTTCATCGCGGCAATGTTGCGCTCGACCACTTGCTGGCCTTCTTCGGCCAACAGGCGCGCGGAGCTTGCGTGCTGCGAAGCCTGGGCGGCGTTGCCGGCGATTTCCTGAGCCGCAGCGCCCAATTCATTGATGGCGGCGGCGACACTGTTGGTGCGGTTGGACTGCTCGTCGGAGTTGGTCATCGACGAGTTCGAAGCGCTGATCACCCGCAGGGCTACTTCGTTGACCTGCTCGGTGGCCGAGGACACTTCGCGAATGCTGCTGTGAATGCGCTCGACGAAGCGGTTGAAGGCGTTGCCGAGGACACCGAATTCGTCGTGGTTGTGGATGTGCAGGCGCTTGGTCAGGTCGCCTTCACCTTCGGCAATGTCTTCCATGGCGCGGGTCATGGTGTGCAGCGGCTGCATCAACACGCGGATCAGCAAGCCGAGCAGGCCGATGATGATCACCACTGCCACCACCGTGGCGATCACCGCCGAGGTGCGGAAGGTGCTGAGCATCGAGAAGGCCTTGTCCTTGTCCACCGACAGGCCGATGTACCAGTTTGCGGACGGCAGGCCGGTAATCGGGCTGAAGGTCAGCAGGCGGGTCTGGCCCTCGCTTTGCACTTCGGTCAGCTCACCGGTCAGCTTCGGCGTGCGCTGCGGGAACAGGTCCGACAGCGATTTCATGACCAGATCCTTATCCGGGTGTACCAGGATCTTGCCCTGGTCGTTGACTAGGAAGGCGTATCCCATGCCGCCGAAGTTCAGCGAGTTGATGATCTGCACCAGGCCGTCCAGGGCCAGGTCGCCGCCGACCACGCCCACGCTGCTGGAGACCTTGCTGAGGATACCAATGACCATCTTGTTGGTGGTCATATCGATGTAGGGTTCGGTCAGCGTCGCGCCGCTGGCGTTCATGCCGTCCTTGTACCAAGGGCGGGTGCGCGGGTCGTAGCCGTCGGGCATCTTCGCGTCCGGGCGTACGCTGAAACCGCCGTCGACTTTGCCCAGGTAGACCGTGAGGAAGCTGGATATCAGCGCATTCTGACCCATCAGGGTTTCGGCGTTGGCTGGGTCTTGGGCAATGTTCTGCGCCAGGTTCTCCACCAGCTTTATCCGGCCCTCGAACAGGTTGCGAATGTTGGTCGACGTGGAGGTGCCCATTTCAGCCAGATAGTTTTCCAGGTCCTCGCGGATCGCATTACGCTGGAGGTAATCGTTGTAGAGGGTGAAAAGGCTGAAGGCGAGTATCACGATCAGTGATGCCGCCAAAAGAATCTTGTGGCTGAAACGAAGGCTTTTGTTCATGGCGTAATCGGTTCCGCTAAGGTTTTATATCAGGCGTTCGCACGAGTGGAGCCGTAGGTTGTGCAACATCCCGAAAAGTGCCTTTTCGGCTGTTCCTCTCTAATTAAGGCGAATAACACCCACAGGTATCGGCCGAATTAAGCTAAAGCTTGAGCAGAGGATTAAAGAGATGTCGGAATTTTCGACCATCGTTGTAGGCGCGGGCCCGGATGGCCAGCCAGTCGGGCAAGCAATGCGCCTGGCCAACCGCCACGGTCTGGTGGCTGGCGCAACCGGTACTGGCAAGACCGTCACCCTGCAGCACCTGGCGGAGGTGTTCAGCGACGCGGGGGTAGCGGTGTTCGCCGCCGATGTCAAAGGCGACCTCTGTGGCTTGGGGGCTGCTGGTGCGCCACAAGGCAAGGTGGCTGAGCGCATCGCCGGCATGCCGTGGCTGGGGCATACGCCCAAGGCCTACCCGGTGAGCTTGTGGGATATCGCCGGGCTGTCGGGCCACCCGCTGCGCACCACCCTCAGTGAAATGGGGCCGCTGCTGCTGGGCAACTTGCTGGAGCTGACCGACAGCCAGCAGGCGGCGCTGTATGCAGCATTCAAGGTGGCCGACCGCGAAGGCCTGCTGCTGCTGGACCTCAAAGACCTCAAGGCCCTGCTGGCGCATCTGAAGGACAACCCGCATCTGCTTGGCGAAGACAGCGCGCTGATGACCACGGCCTCCACCCAGGCTTTGTTGCGCCGGCTCGCTACCTTGGAGCAGCAGGGCGCCGAGGCACTGTTCGGCGAGCCGGGATTGCAACTGGAGGACCTGCTGCGCCCTGATCCGGATGGCCGTGGACGTATCCACCTGCTCGATGCCAGCCGATTGGTGCACGAGGCACCCAAGGTGTACGCGACGTTCCTGTTGTGGTTGCTGGCCGAACTGTTCGAGCAGTTGCCCGAGCGCGGTGATGCCGACAAGCCGGTGCTGGCGCTGTTCTTCGATGAAGCACACTTGCTGTTCAACGGCACGCCCAAGGCGCTGCAGGACCGTCTTGAGCAAGTGGTCCGGCTGATCCGCTCCAAGGGGGTGGGCGTCTATTTCGTTACCCAGTCGCCGGGTGACTTGCCTGACGCGGTACTGGCCCAGTTGGGCTTGCGCATTCAGCACGGCTTGCGGGCGTTCACGGCCAAGGAGCAGAAGTCGCTGCGGGCGGTAGCCGATGGTTTTCGTCCCAACCCAACATTCGACACCCTGGCGGTGCTTACCGAACTGGGTATTGGCGAAGCGCTGGTGGGAACGTTGGAAGAAAGGGGCACACCGGCCATCGTGCAGAGGGTGCTGGTTGCACCGCCGCAGTCGCGTATCGGGCCACTGAGTGCGGCTGAGCGCAGTGCGCTGATTGCGGCGTCGCCATTGGCGGGGCGCTATGACAAACCGGTGGACCGTGAGTCAGCCTATGAAATGCTGAGCCAGCGTAAGGGCGAGCCGGTGGAACCGGCGCCGCAACCGAAGGCGGATGAAGAGAGTTTTGCCGACAAGGCGGGTGAGTTCTTGCAGAGTGCAGCGGGGCAGGCGATCAAGTCGGCAGTGCGCCAGGCCGCTAACCAGTTGGGGCGGCAGTTGGTGCGCGGGTTGATGGGGTCGTTGTTAGGGGGCAAGAAAAGGTAGTCTTCCTGCGCCGAGCCCATACCCTTGTTAGCACAAGGCTGCTTCGGCAGACATAACGGCTATGAAAAAGGCGCCCGAGGGCGCCTTTATTCATTGCGGTGTCACTCAGCCAATGGCTTTGGACGCCAGCCAGAACAGGCCGGCCGCCAGGCCCATCGAGGCAGGCAGGGTCAGGACCCATGCCAGCAGGATGGTTTTCACAGTGCCGCCTTGCAGGCCACTTTTGTTGGCGACCATGGTGCCGGCCACGCCGGACGACAGCACGTGGGTGGTCGACACCGGCAGGGCGAATACGTTGGCCATACCGATGGCGCAGGCTGCGGTGATCTGTGCCGACATGCCTTGGGCATAGGTCATGCCTTGTTTGCCGATCTTCTCGCCCACCGTCAACACCACGCGCTTCCAGCCAACCATGGTGCCCAGGCCGAGGGCCAGGGCGACGGCCACGATCACCCAGAACGGGGCGTATTCGGTGGTGGCGGTGAGGTCTTTGCGCAGTTTTTCAAGGTCGGATTTTTCACGGGCGTCCAGGCCTGGCAGCTTGCCAACCTTCTTTGCCGTGTCATCCAGGCACAACAAATAGCGGCGCACTTCAACGCGCTTCTCGGCATCGAGGCTGTGGTAGTCCGTCACGCCTTTCAGCGAGGTCTGCAGCGCAGCAATGGTCGGCTCGGTCTGCTGCGGGTTGCAACTGAACTGCTCCGGCAGATCGCTGGCCTTGGCCTTGCCCAGTGCCAGGAACTCGCCCAGGGTGGCGGCGTTACGCTGGTAGAACTGGCTCATGTGCAGGGTAGCGTCGCGAGTACGTTCGATCTGGTAGGTGGTGCTGTTCAGGTCGAGTACGAACTTGGCCGGCACAATACCGATCAGCACCAGCATGATCAGGCCGATGCCTTTCTGGCCGTCGTTGGAGCCGTGCACGAAGCTCACGCCCATGGCGGAAACAACCAGGACCAGACGGTTCCAGAAGGGTGGGTGCTTCTTGTCATCGAGCTTGCGGCGCTGTTCCGGGGTTTTGTGCATCTTCGACAGCGGGCGCCACCATTTCAGGCCGATCAGCACCAGGGCAGCAACGGCGAAACCGGCCATTGGCGAGACCACCAGCGACATGGCGATATCGATCGCTTTCTGCCAGTTGACGCCGTCGCCTAGCGGAATGTCGTTGATCAGGGCGTTGGCCAGGCCGACACCGAGAATGGAGCCGATCAGCGTGTGCGAACTGGAGGCAGGGATGCCAAAGTACCAAGTGCCCAGGTTCCAGGTGATGGCCGCGGCCAGCAACGAGAAGACCATGGCCAGGCCGTGTCCGGTGTTCACATTGATCAGCAGCTCTACCGGCAACAGGTGCACGATGGCATAGGCCACCCCTACACCGCCGAGCAGAACGCCAAGGAAGTTGAACACGCCGGAGAAGAACACGGCGAGGTGTGGCGGCATGGCTTTGGTATAGATGACGGTAGCTACCGCGTTGGCGGTGTCATGAAAGCCATTGATGAACTCGAAGGCGAGTACGAAGGTCAAGGCGAGCAGCAGGCTCACCAACACCCAGGCATCCAGTCCGCTGAATAAATCGATCATGAAGGTTGTCTGGCGGGTCATAGGGGGGCGGGATTATGCCAGAAAACCTTGGCAATCGATGCACCTGCAACAGACAGATGACCGCCTTCATGGTGCAGCCGTGTCGTGCGGAGGGGGGCGATCAAGGCGGTAAATGGCGGTAAAAAATCACAAAATATGGCGAAATAAGGCCGAAATGTGGAGAAATGGCCATTTCTCTAGAATTCAAACGGCCGTATGAAATTTGTGTGATTCCATTTCATCATCGGCCAGACCGTAAAGATCGACCTCGCCCGGGTACACCGGGCGACGACACGCAGAGGGCGCCCTCGAGGCTCAGGGGTTGTCGCTGCGCAATTCTTTTTCGATGCGTTCCAGTTCCTGGCTGAAGGCCTGGTCACGAACGCTGGCACGCTTGCGCCAGGGTTTGCGTTCCGGATCCGGTTGTGCGGCGTAAGTGGTGACTTCGCCACCATAAACATCCTTGTAACGTTCAGCCTGGCGCTCGAGTTCCGCGCGCAGTTCATCTTTCGTCACGTGCAGTACCTGAAATAAGTGTAATGACTGTTGTTATGCATTGTGCAACATGCATTTTGCCTTGCTGGCCGCAACGGCTTGATAAAGCGGAAGGTTCCATGACCACGGTAAGCGGAGGGCCTGCGCAATCGATTATAGCAACCGATAATTCGCCGATCATCGTTAATTTACTCAGCCCTGACATCATCTGGCGTAAATAGCAGGATGTGCCCGCGAACAGTTTGGACCTTTCGTACAAGTTAGAAAGGAATGACGGATAGAAGTTCGTTGCAATGTCAGGGCGGGCCGTAATGAAAAACGGCCTCGCCGAAAGGCGAGGCCGTTGCCTGGGGACTTCTACGGTGGGTACCTGACCAGTCTCTCCAAAGAAGCCACAAGTGGCATGAGAAAGGTATAAGCAAAAGTGTCGGCGGTCAATTGCGATTATCGGCCGTTTGTTCGATAATCGCACGAACCGGTGTTTTTTTTGAGGTGTGCGATGAGTGACGAAACCCTGGGCAACGATTCCGGCAATGCAGAGGTGGCGCGACCTGCTTCGGCTGCCATGGCGCCGCCGATCGTGGCTTCCCCGGCCAAGCGCATCCAGGCCTTTACCGGTGACCCGGACTTCATGACCTCGCTGGCACGTGGCCTGGCCGTGATCCAGGCATTCCAGGAGCGCAAGCGCCACCTGACCATCGCCCAGATCAGCCACCGTACTGAAATCCCTCGCGCAGCGGTGCGCCGTTGCCTGCACACGTTGATCAAGCTGGGTTACGCCACCACCGACGGGCGTACCTATTCGCTGCTGCCCAAAGTGCTGACCCTGGGGCATGCTTACCTGTCGTCGACGCCACTGGCAATTTCTGCCCAGCCGTACCTGGATCGCATCAGCGACCAGTTGCATGAGGCGGCCAACATGGCCACCCTCGAAGGCGACGACATCCTTTATATAGCCCGTTCGGCCACGGTCGAGCGGCTGATTTCGGTCGATCTCTCGGTGGGCGGACGCCTGCCGGCCTACTGCACGTCGATGGGGCGCATTCTGCTGGCGGCCATGGACGACACCAGCCTGCGTGAGTATCTGGAACGTGCTGATCTCAAAGCGCGCACCAGCCGCACCCTGAATGATCCCGAATCGTTGTTCGCCTGCATCCAGCAGGTGCGCGCCCAGGGCTGGTGCGTGGTGGACCAGGAACTGGAACAGGGGCTGCGATCGATTGCAGTGCCGGTGTATGACGCTTCGGGGCAGGTGTTGGCTGCCTTGAACGTAAGTACCCATGTTGGGCGGGTGACCCGCAGTGAATTGGAGCAGCGGTTCTTGCCGATTTTACTGGCAGCCAGTCGAGACCTTTGCCATCAGTTGTTTGGTTGAGACCGCAGGGAGCACGTTGCGGCCCCGGATCAGAACAGGCAAAACCGTTTCTTGTGCGATAAACGCACAGTGTCGTGCCGGGTGAATTGCTTCACCCCGGCCCGCTGATTAATGTCTCTCGCAACGGTCGGCTAGCCGACCGAACAAGAAAAACATAAGAGGCACTTACGCATGAATACTGTCACCTCGCTGCTGCGGCCGCACCCGCATGCAGTACCGTTGTATCCAGGCTGACCCAGGCCATATACCCCAATCATCGCCTTTGTACCGGTTACCCGCGTGCAATGGCCTGACTGTGCCCCACATTCTGGATAACAATAATGAATCAAGCGCAAACCAACGTCGGCAAAAGCCTCGACGTTCAGTCGTTCATCAATCAGCAGCCGCTGTCCCGCTATCAGTGGCGAGTCGTGCTGCTGTGCTTTCTGATCGTCTTCCTCGATGGCCTGGACACTGCTGCCATGGGTTTCATCGCCCCGGCACTGTCGCAAGAGTGGGGAATCGACCGCGCCAGCCTTGGGCCGGTCATGAGTGCCGCGTTGATCGGCATGGTGTTCGGCGCCCTGGGCTCCGGGCCGCTGGCTGACCGTTTCGGCCGCAAAGGCGTGCTGGTGGGGGCGGTGCTGGTATTTGGTGGTTTCAGCCTGGCCTCGGCCTATGCCACCAACGTCGACCAGTTGCTGGTACTGCGCTTCCTGACTGGCCTGGGCCTGGGTGCAGGCATGCCCAACGCTACCACGCTGTTGTCCGAATACACCCCGGAGCGCCTCAAGTCGCTGCTGGTGACCAGCATGTTCTGTGGCTTCAACCTGGGCATGGCGGGTGGTGGCTTCATTTCCGCCAAGATGATCCCGGCCTACGGCTGGCACAGCCTGCTGGTCATCGGTGGCGTGCTGCCGTTGCTGCTGGCGCTGGTGCTGATGGTCTGGCTGCCGGAGTCGGCGCGGTTCCTGGTGGTGCGCAACCGCGGCACCGACAAGGTGCGCAAGACCTTGTCGCCAATCGCCCCGCAAGTGGTGGCCGAGGCAGGCAGTTTCAGTGTGCCTGAGCAAAAGGCGGTGGCTGCGCGCAACGTGTTCGCGGTGATCTTCTCTGGCACCTATGGCTTGGGCACCGTGTTGCTGTGGCTGACCTATTTCATGGGCCTGGTGATCGTCTACCTTCTGACCAGTTGGCTGCCAACCCTGATGCGTGACAGCGGCGCGAGCATGGAGCAGGCGGCGTTCATCGGCGCGCTGTTCCAGTTTGGCGGAGTGCTAAGTGCAGTCGGCGTGGGTTGGGCCATGGACCGTTTCAACCCGCACAAGGTGATTGGCATTTTCTATCTGCTGGCCGGGGTGTTCGCCTACGCGGTGGGGCAGAGCCTGGGCAACATCACCGTGCTAGCTACGCTGGTGCTCGTTGCCGGTATGTGTGTGAACGGTGCGCAGTCGGCAATGCCATCGCTGGCGGCGCGCTTCTATCCCACTCAGGGCCGTGCCACAGGTGTATCGTGGATGCTGGGTATTGGCCGCTTTGGTGCGATTCTTGGGGCCTGGAGTGGTGCAACGCTGCTGGGCCTGGGCTGGACTTTCGAGCAGGTGCTGACGGCGTTGCTGGTGCCGGCAGCGCTGGCGACTGTGGGTGTGGTCGTCAAGGGGCTGGTCAGCCACGCCGACGCAACCTGAGGGCGAGGGCCGCGTTACGGCCCATTCGCAGCACAACGCCGCGCCGACTGGTGCGGCATTGTGCTGCGATCAGGGCGCACAGCTGCCCTGTGGTGGGCGTGGGCAGTTGCGCAACAAATGGTTCGTTAATCGCACAAATAGTCGATTATCGGATTGTAAGGTGCCCACCAGTCTCCTTAATCTGGGTTCATCGAAGCACCCTGACCAGGAGCCTCCAAATGCCACGCGCAGACCATTTCCACACCCACCCCAATCGAGCCGTCCGCCATGCGTGACCTCGACGCCCGTACCGCCGCTGACCATGGCCAGCTGGCAGGAGAAGCCTGATGCACGACGTATTCATCTGTGACGCCATCCGTACCCCGATCGGCCGCTTTGGCGGCGCCCTGGCCAGCGTGCGGGCCGACGACCTGGCAGCCGTGCCGCTGAAGGCGCTGATCGAGCGCAACCCTGGCGTGCAGTGGGACCAGGTAGACGAAGTGTTCTTCGGCTGCGCCAACCAGGCCGGTGAAGACAACCGCAACGTGGCCCGTATGGCACTGCTGCTGGCCGGCCTGCCGGAAAGCATCCCGGGCGTCACCTTGAACCGCCTGTGCGCGTCGGGTATGGATGCCATCGGCACCGCGTTCCGCGCCATCGCCAGCGGCGAGATGGAACTGGTGATTGCCGGTGGCGTCGAGTCGATGTCGCGCGCCCCGTTCGTCATGGGCAAGGCTGAAAGCGCCTATTCGCGCAACATGAAGCTGGAAGACACCACCATTGGCTGGCGTTTCATCAACCCGCTGATGAAGAGCCAGTACGGTGTGGATTCCATGCCGGAAACCGCCGACAACGTGGCTGACGACTATCAGGTTTCGCGTGCCGACCAGGACGCTTTCGCCCTGCGCAGCCAGCAGAAGGCTGCCGCTGCACAGGCTGCCGGCTTCTTTGCCGAAGAAATTGTGCCGGTGCGTATCGCTCACAAGAAGGGCGAAATCATCGTCGAACGTGACGAACACCTGCGCCCGGAAACCACGCTGGAGGCGCTGACCAAGCTCAAACCGGTCAACGGCCCGGACAAGACGGTCACCGCCGGCAACGCCTCGGGCGTTAACGACGGTGCTGCAGCAATGATCCTTGCCTCGGCCGCAGCGGTGAAGAAACACGGCCTGACCCCGCGTGCCCGCGTTCTGGGCATGGCCAGCGGCGGCGTTGCTCCACGTGTCATGGGCATTGGCCCGGTGCCGGCGGTGCGCAAGCTGACCGAGCGTCTGGGGGTTGCGGTAAGCGATTTCGACGTGATCGAGCTTAACGAAGCGTTTGCCAGTCAAGGCCTGGCGGTGCTGCGTGAGCTGGGTGTCGCTGACGATGCACCACAGGTAAACCCTAATGGTGGCGCCATTGCCCTGGGCCATCCGCTGGGCATGAGCGGTGCACGCCTGGTGCTGACTGCGCTGCACCAACTGGAGAAGAGTGGTGGGCGTAAAGGCCTGGCGACCATGTGTGTGGGCGTTGGCCAAGGTCTGGCACTGGCCATCGAGCGGGTTTGACCTGTACCGGCCGCTTCGCGGGCAAGCCCGCTCTTACAGGGATCCACGCAATCACCTGTGGGGGCGGGCTTGCCCGCGAAGAGGTCTGTCCTGTGAGACACAAGGCCAATTGCCAGCCAGATAGCGGAACGAGTGTGTTACTAGGTATGTCTAGACTTACCTAGGACCCTCCAGGAGTGAAACCCTCATGACCTCAACCTATTACACCGGCGAAGAACGCAGCAAGCGCATCTTCGCTATTGTCGGTGCCTCGTCAGGCAACCTGGTGGAATGGTTCGACTTCTACGTCTACGCCTTCTGCGCGATCTACTTTGCCCCGGCCTTCTTCCCCTCCGACGACCCCACCGTGCAGTTGCTGAACACGGCAGGTGTATTCGCCGCAGGCTTCCTGATGCGCCCCATTGGTGGCTGGATCTTCGGCCGCCTCGCCGACCGCCACGGTCGCAAGAACTCCCTGATGATCTCGGTGCTGATGATGTGCTTCGGCTCCCTGATGATCGCCTGCCTGCCCACCTATGCCAGCATCGGCACCTGGGCCCCGGCGCTGCTGTTGCTGGCCCGCCTGATCCAGGGGCTGTCGGTAGGGGGCGAATACGGCACCACGGCCACCTACATGAGTGAAGTGGCACTGCGTGGGCAGCGCGGCTTCTTTGCTTCGTTCCAGTACGTCACCCTGATCGGCGGCCAGTTGCTGGCGGTATTGGTCGTGGTGATCCTGCAACAGCTGCTGACTGAAGATGAACTGCGGGCCTGGGGCTGGCGCATTCCCTTCGTGGTGGGGGCCATCGCCGCCCTGATCTCGCTGATGTTGCGCCGTTCGCTGCACGAGACCAGTAGCGCCGAAGCCCGCAATGACAAGGATGCAGGTTCTATCGCAGGCCTGTTCCGCAATCACGCAGCGGCGTTCATCACGGTACTGGGCTACACCGCGGGTGGCTCGCTGATTTTCTATACCTTCACCACCTACATGCAGAAGTACCTGGTCAACACCGCGGGCATGACAGCCAAGAACGCCAGCTACGTGATGACCGGGGCGTTGTTCCTGTTCATGGTGTTGCAGCCGTTCTTCGGCATGCTGTCCGACCGTATCGGTCGGCGCAATTCGATGCTGCTGTTCGGCGGCCTCGGTACCCTGTGCACCGTGCCGCTGCTGATGGCACTGAAAACTGTGACCAGCCCGTTCATGGCCTTCGTGCTGATCAGCCTGGCCCTGTGTATCGTCAGTTTCTACACCTCGATCAGCGGTCTGGTGAAGGCTGAGATGTTCCCGCCGCAGGTGCGTGCACTGGGTGTTGGCCTGGCCTATGCGGTGGCCAACGCAGCATTCGGCGGTTCGGCCGAGTATGTGGCCCTGGGCCTGAAAACCCTGGGGATGGAAAACACTTTCTATTGGTACGTCACGGCGATGATGGCGATTGCCTTCCTGTTCAGCCTGCGCCTGCCGAAGCAGGCGGCGTACCTGCACCATGATGACTAAGGACGCTGCATGAGCAACCAACTGTTCGACGCCTATTTCACCGCGCCGGCCATGCGCGAGATTTTCTCCGACCGTGGCCGCCTGCAGGGCATGCTGGATTTCGAAGCAGCGCTTGCCCGTGCCGAAGCCTCTGCCGGTTTGGTCCCGCACAGCGCGGTAGCAGCCATCGAGGCGGCATGCCAGGCCGAGCGCTATGACGTTGGTGCGTTGGCCAATGCCATAGCCACCGCCGGCAACTCGGCCATTCCGCTGGTGAAAGCGTTGGGCAAGGTGATCGCCACTGGCGTACCTGAGGCTGAGCGCTATGTGCACCTTGGGGCCACCAGCCAGGATGCGATGGACACGGGTCTGGTTCTGCAGCTGCGCGATGCCCTCGATTTGATCGAGGCCGACCTCGGCAAGCTGGCCGATACCCTGTCGCAGCAGGCCTTGAAGCACGCCGATACGCCCTTGGTGGGTCGTACCTGGTTGCAACACGCCACCCCGGTGACCCTGGGCATGAAACTGGCCGGTGTACTGGGGGCTTTGACCCGCCACCGTCAGCGCCTGCAGGAACTGCGCCCGCGCCTGCTGGTCCTGCAGTTCGGCGGTGCCTCGGGCAGCCTGGCGGCCCTGGGCAGCAAGGCAATGCCGGTGGCCGAAGCGCTGGCCGAACAGCTCAAGCTGTCCCTGCCCGAGCAGCCCTGGCACACCCAACGCGACCGCCTGGTGGAGTTTGCCTCGGTGCTGGGCCTGGTTGCCGGCAGCCTGGGCAAGTTCGGCCGTGATATCAGCTTGCTGATGCAAACCGAGGCGGGGGAGGTATTTGAGCCGTCTGCGCCGGGCAAGGGTGGTTCTTCGACCATGCCACACAAGCGCAACCCGGTGGGTGCCGCCGTGTTGATCGGTGCCGCAACCCGCGTGCCGGGCTTGCTGTCGACGCTGTTTGCAGCCATGCCTCAGGAGCACGAACGCAGCCTGGGCCTATGGCATGCCGAGTGGGAAACCCTGCCGGATATCTGCTGCCTGGTCTCTGGTGCCCTGCGCCAGGCTCAAGTGATTGCCGAGGGCATGGAGGTGGATGCCGCGCGCATGCGCCGTAACCTCGACCTGACACAAGGCCTGGTGCTGGCAGAAGCGGTGAGCATCGTCCTCGCCCAGCGTCTGGGTCGCGATCGTGCCCACCACCTGCTGGAACAATGCTGCCAGCGCGCGGTGGCCGAACAGCGGCACCTGCGTGCCGTGCTGGGTGACGAGCCGCAGGTCAGCGCCGAGCTGTCTGGCGAAGAACTCGATCGCCTGCTCGACCCTGCCCATTACCTGGGCCAGGCCCGCGTCTGGGTGGCGCGCGCCGTGTCCGAACATCAACGTTTTACTGCCTGAAGGAGACCGCTGTGGCGCACTTGCAACTGGCCGATGGCGTTTTGAATTACCAGATCGATGGCCCGGATGACGCCCCGGTGCTGGTCCTGTCCAACTCGCTGGGTACCGACCTGGGCATGTGGGACACCCAGATTCCGCTCTGGAGCCAGCACTTCCGGGTGCTGCGCTATGACACCCGTGGTCACGGCGCATCGCTGGTCACTGAGGGCCCTTACAGCATCGAACAGCTGGGCCGCGACGTGCTGGCCCTGCTCGATGGCCTGGACATTCAAAAGGCTCACTTCGTCGGCCTGTCGATGGGAGGCCTGATCGGCCAGTGGCTGGGTATCCATGCAGGTGAGCGCCTGCACAGCCTGACCCTGTGCAACACGGCCGCCAAGATCGCCAATGACGAGGTGTGGAACACCCGTATCGACACGGTACTCAAAGGCGGCCAGCAGGCCATGGTCGACCTGCGCGATGCCTCTATCGCCCGCTGGTTCACCCCGGGCTTTGCCCAGGCACAGGCGGAGCAGGCCCAGCGTATCTGCCAGATGCTGGCGCAAACCAGCCCGCAAGGCTACGCAGGCAACTGTGCAGCAGTACGTGACGCTGATTATCGTGAGCAACTGGGCCGCATCCAGGTGCCCGCGCTGATCGTTGCCGGTACGGAAGACGTGGTTACCACCCCTGAGCATGGCCGCTTCATGCAGGCCGGTATCCAAGGTGCCGAGTACGTCGACTTCCCGGCGGCGCACCTGTCCAATGTCGAGATTGGCGAGGCCTTCAGCCGCCGCGTGCTCGATTTTCTGCTGGCTCACTGAGGACAACGCCATGGACGAGAAACAACGTTACGACGCTGGCATGCAAGTGCGCCGCGCAGTGCTGGGTGATGCCCACGTGGACCGCAGCCTGGAGAAACTCAACGACTTCAATGGCGAGTTCCAGGAAATGATCACCCGCCACGCCTGGGGTGACATCTGGACCCGCCCGGGGCTGCCGCGCCATACCCGCAGCCTGATCACCATCGCCATGCTGATTGGCATGAACCGCAACGACGAGCTGAAGCTGCACCTGCGTGCGGCGGCCAACAATGGTGTGACCCGTGACGAGATCAAGGAAGTGCTGATGCAGAGCGCGATCTACTGCGGCATTCCGGCGGCCAATGCCACGTTCCACATGGCTGAGTCGGTGTGGGATGAACTTGGCGTAGAGTCGCGCCAGTAAACCGTGTTCGCGGGCAAGCCCCCTGTAACAGGGCGCTTGCCCGCGAATGGCCTTTACACCGATGCCTTTTTTTGCCGCATGGCAATCGGGCCGGCATTGGTTTCCACGGCGCGCTTCAGGGTCGGGCACAGGCCCAGCATGAACGCAGCTTCCGCCACCACGAACAGCGGCCCGATGATCAGGCCACTCACGTCGTCAACAAATGCCGGTTTGCGGCCTTCGTAGTAATGGCCGATGAACTGGATGATCCAGCCCACCACGAACGCTCCCAGCCCGGCGCCGAGCCATAGCGTTGTCGACTGTACTGCCAGCGCCTCACCGACCCACAGGCACAGGCCCAGCAACAGCCCCATCACCAGCCCGAAGCGCAGGTCCAGGCGCAAGTAGAACCACACAGACGCCGCCGCTGCCACCAGGGCAGGGGACAGCCACATGCCAGCTATCTCCCAGCCTGGGCGTGAAAGCAGGATGGTGACTGCCAGCACGATCATGGGGATGCCGACGAAGTGGGTGGCGATATTGCGCGGATCGCGGTGGTAGTTGGCGTATTGGCTCAGGTGGTCGACGAGGGTTTTCATTGTTGTGCCTCCCTGTTCTGCTTTGTTTCACCTGTACCTGATAGTGATCAGGATAGCCTGCAGTCACCACCATTATCAGCTCAGCGAATGGCGGCAGCGTGCACTGGCAAATTCATGGCAGGGATTTCATCAAGCTGTTGCAAATCATGCCTTCAAAAAAGGGGCATGGATTTTTATGGCTTCAGGTCATTTGAGGAGGCGTCTGGCCTCCTCGCGGGTTTATCCGCGAAGAGGCCATTTGATTCACAGAAGATTCAGCGGATAACTCACGATCAAGCGGTTCTCATCGAACGCGTTGGTGCTGAAGTCGCGACGCATAGTCGAGTTGCGCCATTTCACCGACAGGTCCTTGAAGCTGCCCGACTGCACGACATAGGCCAGCTCTGTTTCCCGTGCCCATTCCTTGCCATCGTCCACGCTGCCCACGGTGACGTTGTCACCCTTGATATAGCGGTTCATCAGGGTCAGGCCGGGTACGCCGACGGTGGCGAAGTTGAAGTCATGGCGAACCTGCCAGGAACGCTCCTTGGCATTGTCGAAGCTTGAATTGTAGCTGTCGTTGGCCAGGGTACCGCCACTGGTGCCATTGACCCGCATCCAGGCATCGTCGCCGCTGACCTTCTGCAGGCCAACGTAAAAGGTGTGGCCTTGGTAGCGCGCCGAAAGCAAGGCGGAGGCGGTGCGGTTGTCCAGCTTGCCGGCCCGTTCGGCGCCATCTTCCTTGCCGATGAAATAGCCCAGGTTGGCGCCCAGCGTCCAGTCGCCCAGCGGCTGGCTGTGCGTCAGGTTGAGGTATTGCTGGCGGTAGATGTCCTTGAGCTGGGCATCCCACAGGCCGATCATGGTGCGCTTGTCGTTGAAGGTGTACTCACCGCCGCCGAAGTTGAAACGGTCGGAGGTGAAGGCGGCTTTGCCGTTGAGCGACATGTCTTCCATGCTTGCATCGTTGCGCGGGCTGTTGCCGCGGAACTGGCCAGCGTACAGGGTCAGGCCGGCGATTTCCTTGGAGGTCAGCTGGCCACCGCGGAAGGTTTGCGGCAGTGAGCGGCCATCGTCCGAACGCAGGATTGGCAGTACCGGCATCCATTCACCGACCTTCAGCTCGGTTTCGGACAGCTTGGCCTTCAGCGCCACACCCAGCCGACCAAAGTCATCGGCCGGGCGGCCGTCGCCATGCACGGGCAGCAGGTGAGTGTTGGTGGTGCCTTTGCCGCCGTCGAGTTTGACCGAGTACAGGCCCAGTACGTCCACGCCGAAACCGACCGTGCCCTGGGTGAAACCGGAACGGGCATCGAGGATGAAGCTTTGTGTCCATTCCTCGGCCTTGCCCTGTGGGTGGGCCGGGTCGACGAAGTTGCGGTTGATGTAGAAGTTGCGCAGGTTGAGGGTGGCCTTGGCGTCCTCGATGAAACCACCTTCGCTGGCGGCGAATGCGGGGAGGGCGCAGGACATGGCCAACAGGCCAGGCAGCAGCTGACGTGCGGGTAGCGAAATGCTCATCTGTCGTGGATCTCTTGTTTTTATGGTCGAGCCAGTGCACTGCGGGATCGGGCCTGCAGGTGCGGGTGTTTTTGATGAACTTGAGTAACGTTGCGTGGGGGGATGGTGCGGGGTAGTGCGGGGGTGAGGCAATTCGCCGCAAACGGAACGGGGCGATAATCGAACGGAATGTTCCGGTTGGTTAATAACTCTCCTGGGGCGGCCTCTTCGCGGGTAAACCCGCTCCTACAACGGCTTGCGCCCAACCACCGTATGTGTCCGCCACACGATCCGTGTAGGAGCGGGTTCACCCGCGAATACGGTGGTGGCTGCGACGCTGAATCGCCAGGGGATACAGGTCGGCACAGGCAGTAAAAAAGCAAAGCCCACCGCTAAGGGTGGGCTTTGCTGTAACAAGGCCGATCAGCCTTTCGGTGTTTCCACCGATGCCTGCTGGTTGGCCTGCCCGGTCTGCTCGTACCAGCCACCGCCAAGCGCCTTGTACAGGTTGACCTCGCTGGTCAGCTGCGACAGGCGGTCTCCGATCAGCGCTTGCTGGGCACTGAACAGGTTGCGTTGGGCATCGAGGAAGGTCAGGTTGCTGTCAATCCCGATGCGGTAACGGCGTTCGGCCAAGCGGTAGTAGTCCTGGTTCGCCTGCACCAGGTCGCGCTGGGCCTGCAACTGCTCTTCGAAGGTCTTGCGTGCCGCCAGGCCATCGGAGACTTCCTGGAAGGCCGTCTGGATGGTTTTTTCGTACTTGGCGACGTTGATGTCCTTCTGGATTTTCGAGTAGTCCAGGCTGGCTTTCAGGCTACCGGCGTTGAAGATCGGCAGGTTGATCTGCGGCTGGAACAGCCAGGTGCCCTGGCCGCCCGCGAACAGGTGGCCCATGTCGGGGCTCAGGCTGCCGGCGTTCGCGGTCAGGCTGATGCTCGGGAAGAACGCTGCGCGGGCTGCACCAATGTTGGCGTTGGCAGCCTTGAGCAGGTGCTCGGCTTCCTGAATGTCCGGGCGACGCTGAAGGATATCCGATGGCAGGCCGGCCGGTACTTCGGCCAGTTGGTCGGCATCAAGCTCCAGCGGCTTGGCCAGGTCGGCAGGAATGCCGGTGCCCAGCAGCACGGTCAGGCTGTTGACGTCCTGGGCGACCAGGCGCTGGTACTGCGAGTACTTGACCCTGGCGCCTTCCACGGCGGTACGCGCCTGGCTGACGTCCAGGGCCGAGGCCACGCCGACCTCGTTGCTGCGACGGGTGAGGTTGTAGCTTTCCTCGTAGGTCTTCAGCGTTTCTTCGGTCAGCTTGAACAGGGCCTGGTCGGCCTGCCAGGTGTAGTAGGCGTTGGCCACGCTGGCGACCAGGGCAATTTGCGTGGAACGACGCGCCTGCTCGCTGGAGAGGTAGGTTTCCAGGGCCTGCTCGGTCAGGCTGCGCACGCGGCCGAACAGGTCCAGCTCGTAGGCGCTGACGCCCAAGGTGGCCGAGTACTGGCTGGTGATGCCAGATTCGCCTGTTTGCGACATGTTCGCCGGGACACGCTGGCGGCTGCCGCTGCCGGTGGCCGAAACCGCCGGGAACAGGTCGGCGCGCTGAATGCGGTATTGCGCACGGTAGGCGTCGAGGTTCAACGCCGCGACGCGCAGGTCGCGGTTATTGACCAGCGAGGTCTGGATCAGCTGTTGCAGCGCCGGGTCGTGGAAGAACTGGCGCCAGCCCTGTTCAGCAGCGGCAACATCCGCCGATTGCGTCGGCGAGTAAGCAGGGCCTTGCGGCCACTGCGCAGCCACCGGCGCCTCTGGGGTCTGGTAGTCAGGGATCAGCGAGCAACCGCCAAGAATGAAAGCGGTTACCGCCAGGGACAACAAAGACTTGGTCATTGCCCAGCCTCATAACGTGGATTTTCAGGGGTGACGTCTTTTTCCGGCTCTTTGCTGCCGAACAGCGACGACACTGCGACGAAGAACAGTGGTACCCAGAAGATAGCCAGCACGGTCGCACTGATCATACCGCCGATCACGCCAGTACCGATGGCGTGCTGGCTGCCGGCGCCGGCGCCGCTGGCGATCGTCAACGGTACCACGCCCAGGATGAACGCCAGCGAGGTCATGATGATCGGGCGCAGACGCATGCGGCACGCTTCGATCGCTGCGTCGTACAGGCTACGGCCTTGTTCGTGCAGCTCCTTGGCGAATTCCACGATCAGAATGGCGTTTTTCGCCGCAAGACCGATGGTGGTCAACAGGCCAACCAGGAAGTACACGTCGTTGGACAGGCCGCGCAGGCTGGTGGCGATCAGCGCACCGATGATACCCAGCGGTACCACCAGCACCACAGCGATCGGAATCGACCAGCTTTCGTACAGGGCCGCCAGGCACAGGAACACGAACAGCACCGAGAGGGCGAACAGCGCCGGCATCTGCGAGCCGGAGAGTTTTTCCTCGTAGGACATGCCGGTCCAGGAGAAGCCGATACCGCTCGGCAGCTCGCCTGCAATGCGCTCGACCTCGGCCATGGCTTCACCGGTACTGTAACCAGGCGCCGGTGCACCGAGGATTTCCATCGCTTCGACACCGTTGTAACGCGACAGCTTCGGCGAACCGTAGGTCCATTCGCCTTTGGCGAAGGAGGAGAACGGCACCATCTCGCCTGCGCCGTTGCGCACGTACCATTTTTGCAGGTCTTCCGGGCTCATCCGCGCGCTGGGTTCGCCCTGGATGTACACCTTCTTGACCCGGCCACGGTCGATGAAGTCGTTGACGTAGCTGGCACCCAAGGCAATCGACAGGGTGTTATTGATGTCGGCAATGGTCACGCCCAAGGCGCTGGCACGTTCGTCATCAATGGTCAGTTGGTACTGCGGTTCATCGTTCAGGCCGTTCGGGCGCACGGCGCTGAGGATCTTGCTCTGCGCAGCTTTGGCCAGGAACTGGTTGCGCGCCTCCATCAACTTCGCGTGGCCGACACCGCCGCGGTCCTGAAGGAACACGTCGAAGCCGGTGGCGTTACCCAGTTCAAGCACCGCTGGCGGGGCGAAGGCGAACACCATCGCATCACGGAAGGTGAAGAAGTGCTGCTGGGCGCGCTGGGCCAGGGCGAACACGCTGTTCTCCTTCGAGCGTTCATCCCAGGGTTTGAGCATGATGAAGGCCATGCCTGAGCTCTGGCCGCGGCCTGCGAAGTTGAAACCGTTGACCGTGAACACCGACGATACGGTATCGGCTTCGTCCTTGAGCAGGTATTCACGCATCTGGTCGACCACGACCTGCGTGCGCTCGGCACTGGAACCGGCCGGGGTCTGCACCTGAGCGAACAGTACGCCCTGGTCTTCTTCTGGCAGGAACGCGGTAGGGATGCGGGCGAACAGCCAGATCATGCCGACCACGATCAGCGCATAGGCCAGCAGGAATGGCACCTTGTTGCGCAGGATGGTGCCTACGCTACGCTCGTAGCCATTGACGCTGCGGTCGAAGTTGCGGTTGAACCAGCCGAAGAAGCCGCCTTTGGCGGTGTGGTGCTCGCCCTTCTTCAGCGGTTTGAGCATGGTTGCGCAGAGCGCCGGGGTGAAGATAAGCGCAACCAGCACCGACAGGCCCATGGCCGAGACGATGGTGATGGAGAACTGCCGGTAGATCACACCCGTGGAGCCGCCAAAGAACGCCATGGGCAGCAGTACGGCCGAGAGCACCAGGGCGATACCCACCAGGGCGCCCTGGATCTGTTCCATCGAGCGCTTGGTCGCTTCCTTGGGTGGCAAGCCTTCTTCGGACATGACCCGCTCGACGTTCTCCACCACGACGATGGCGTCGTCCACCAGCAAGCCGATGGCCAGGACCATGGCGAACATGGTCAGGGTGTTGATGCTGAAGCCCGCGGCGGCAAGGATACCGAAGGTACCCAGCAATACGACCGGTACGGTCATGGTGGTGATGATGGTGGCGCGGAAGTTCTGCAGGAACAGGTACATCACCAGGAACACCAGCACCACGGCTTCGATCAGGGTGTGGATCACGCCGCTGATCGATTCGGTGACCACGGGGGTGGTGTCATACGGGAATACCGCCTTGACCCCCGGCGGGAAGAACGGTTCCAGGCCTTTGATGGTCTCGCGCAGTGCCTTGGCGGTGTCCAGGGCGTTGGCGCCGGTTGCCAGTTTTACCGCCAGGCCGGACGCCGGCTTGCCGTTGAACTGGGCGCTGACGGCGTAGTTTTCACCCCCCAGGCCTACTTGGGCGACGTCACCCAGGCGCACCTGTGAACCGTCTTTGTTGACCTTGAGCAGAATGCTCTCGAACTGCTCGGCGGTTTGCAGGCGGGTCTTGCCGATGATGGTGGCGTTCAGCTGGGTGCCCGGCAGGGCTGGCAGGCCGCCGAGCTGGCCGGAAGACACCTGCACGTTCTGTGCGGCCACAGCGGTCTTGACGTCGACCGGGGTCAGCTGGAACTTGTTCAGTTTGGCCGGATCGAGCCAGATACGCATGGCGTACTGCGCACCGAACACCTGGAAGTCACCTACACCCGCGGTACGCGAGATCGGGTCCTGCATGTTCGAGACGATGTAGTTGGCCAGGTCGTCCTTGGTCATGCTGCCGTCTTCGGAGACCAGACCAATCACCAGCAGGAAGTTCTTCACTGCTTTGGTGACGCGGATACCTTGCTGCTGCACTTCCTGCGGCAGCAGCGGGGTGGCCAGGTTCAGCTTGTTCTGTACCTGGACCTGCGCGGTGTCGGGGTTGGTACCCTGTTCGAAGGTGGCGGTAATGGTCATGCTGCCGTCGGAGTTACTTTCCGACGACACATAACGCAGGTTGTCGATACCGTTGAGCTGCTGCTCGATCACCTGCACCACGGTGTCCTGCACGGTTTGCGCCGAGGCGCCCGGGTAGGTCACGGCGATGGCGATGGCCGGCGGCGCGATACTGGGGTACTGGTTGATCGGCAGCTTCAGGATAGACAAGGCCCCGACCAGCATGATCACCAAGGCGATCACCCAGGCGAAGATCGGGCGATCGATAAAGAACTTCGACATGGTTTACTCCGCTTTGGCGTCTGCTTTCGCCGCGTTGGCCTGATCAGGGCCGGCCGGCTTCTTGACGTTGGTGGCATCGCTGACCTTCACCTCGACGCCTGGGCGCACGTACTGCAGCCCTTCGGTGATCAGGCGGTCACCCGGGTTGAGGCCTTCCTCGATCAGCCAGTCGCTACCCAAGGTACGGCTGGCCTTGAGCTGGCGCAGTTCGACTTTGTTCTCCTGGTTGACCACCAGGGCGGTGGGTGCGCCTTTGAGGTCGCGGGTCACGCCTTGTTGCGGTGCCAGGATGGCGTTGGCGTTGACCCCGGCCTTGAGCCGCGCATGCACGAACATGCCTGGCAGCAGGGTGTGATCGGGGTTGGGGAACAGCGCGCGCAGGGTCACCGAGCCGGTGGTCTCGTCCACCGCGACTTCGGAGAACTCCAGGCGGCCTTCCTGCTTGAACAGGCTGCCGTCTTCCAGTACCAGCTGAACCGAGGCGGCGTTGTCGCCGGCCTTCTTCAGCTGGCCGCTTTCCAGGTCACGGCGCAGCTTGAGCAGCTCGGCGGTGGACTGGGTAACGTCGACATAAATAGGATCGAGCTGCTGGATGGTGGCCATGGCGTCGGTCTGGCCATTGCTCACCAGCGCACCCTCGGTGAACGAAGAGCGACCGATACGGCCGCTGATTGGCGCCAGAACCTTGGTGTAGCGCAGGTCGATCTGTGCGCTCTTGAGCGAAGCCTCAGCCTGCAATCGTTTGGCATTGGCGTCGTCGTATTCCTGTTTGGAGACGGCCTGTTCGTCAATCAGTTGCTTGTAACGTTCGGCCAGTGAGCGTGTAGCCAGCAGGTTGGCCTTGGCATTGGCCAGGGTGGCTTCGTACACGGCAGGGTCGATCTGATACAACTGCTGGCCTTCCTTGACCTCACTGCCTTCCTTGAATAGGCGCTTGAGGATGATGCCGTTGACCTGCGGGCGCACTTCGGCGACGCGGTAGGCACTGGTTCGCCCCGGCAATTCCGAGGTGAGGGTGAAGGCTTGCGGCTGGATGGTCACGACGCCGACCTGAGGAGCCTGCGCCGCTGGCGCTGCTTCTTCTTTCTTACAGCCACTGAGCAGGGTTGCCAGGGCGACGGCGGAAACCAGAGCGGTAACGGCTGGCTTGAATTGCATGAGGATCCTCGGGTCGCTGGAGCAGGGAGACGCTCAAGAGTAATGGAAGAGATCTTGATCTGGAAAAAATGCTATCCGGTGGATAAATAGCTTGCTAAGGAATATACTTACATTCATGGTTGTTTGTAAATACTGCTGGGTGGTACTCAGATACAGCCTCAGCGCTTGATTAGCTTATCCGAGAGGCCCCGGCAGAGGTGCCCCCGGAGCGTTCCCCGCACGCGCTGCGCGTTCGGGCCAGATGAGGTTGTACTGCCATGGTCCGTCGAACCAAAGAAGAAGCCCAGGAAACCCGTGCCCAGATCATCGAGGCGGCGGAAAGGGCCTTCTACAAGCGCGGGGTTGCGCGAACCACCCTGGCCGACATCGCCGAACTGGCGGGTGTGACGCGGGGGGCGATCTACTGGCACTTCAACAACAAGGCCGAGCTGGTGCAGGCGTTGCTCGACAGCCTGCACGAGACCCATGACCATTTGGCGCGGGCGAGCGAAAGCGAGGATGAAGTCGACCCGCTTGGCTGCATGCGCAAGCTGCTGTTGCAAGTGTTCAACGAGCTGGTGCTCGATGCCCGAACCCGTCGTATCAATGAAATCCTGCATCACAAGTGCGAGTTCACCGATGACATGTGTGAAATTCGCCAGCAGCGCCAGAGTGCGGTGCTGGATTGCCACAAGGGCATCACCCTGGCGCTGGCCAATGCCGTACGCCGGGGCCAGTTGCCTGGCGAGCTGGATGCCGAGCGCGCGGCGGTGGCCATGTTTGCCTATGTCGATGGCCTGATCGGGCGCTGGCTATTGCTGCCTGACAGTGTCGATCTGTTGGGTGATGTCGAAAAATGGGTCGACACCGGGCTGGATATGCTGCGCTTGAGCCCGGCTCTGCGCAAATGACACTTTGTTAAGGATTGTGAGGGAGTGTTTCCCCTTTGTGTTAAGGGGAGATTAAGGTCGCCGCCGCCTTGCAGCTGTTCACACCACAAGGCGGCAGCGCGTGTGCAACCTTCAGCGGCCGCGCAATTGCCGGTCAGGCAAAGCAAATGCCGCGAACAGTCCCAGCACCGCGACAAGCGCACTCCCCATCAGCAGTTGCCTGAACGTCTCCAGCAACCGCCCTTGAGTCACCAGATCCACCTCTGCGGCCTTCAAACTCCCCAGCAACGGGTTACCCGTCAATTCGTAACCACCTTGATGCAGCAGTGCCAGCAACAGGCTGGACATGCACGCTACGCCCATGGCTCCGCCCAGCGAGCGGAACAGGTTGGTGGTGCTGGTGGCCACGCCGATGTCCTTGCTGGCCACCGCGCTTTGTGTGCCCACCAGTGAGGTCGGGAATTGCAGCCCGCAGGCTATACCGGTCAGCAGCATGCACAGCGCACTGAGCAACGCTGATTGCGGCGGAGTCAGTGCCATCGCGAAAATGGCCACTGGCATCAGCAGTGCACCGGCCAGGATCTGTGGCTTGTAGCGCCCGGTCCGGCTGGTCATGCGACCACCTGTGAAGGCGCCCATGGGCAGCCCCATGGCCAGCGGCAGCAGATGCAGGGCGGCGCTGTCGGCACCGGCGCCGGTAATGCTCTGGTAACGCAAGGGCATGAGCATGGTCAGGGAAATGGACTGGAAGCTGGCGAAGAAGATCACCGCCCAGCACAGCACTGCCACACGGTTGCCAAACAGGCTGAGCGGCAGCAGCGGCTCTGGGCAGCGGCGTTCGTGTGCGATGAAAAGCGCCAGGCCCAGTAGGGCGCAGCCGAACAGCGCCAGCACGGCCGGGTCGGCCCAGGCGTGGCCCTGGCCCACCAAGGTGATGCCCAGCAGCAGGCTGCCAAGGCCGAGAATCAACAGCATGGCGCCAAGGTAGTCCACCTGTGCCTCGCGACGCTGCACCGGCATATCAGCGAGCGCACGGCGAATGGCCCACAAGGCGACCAGCCCCAGCGGCAGGTTGATCCAGAACACCCAGCGCCACGACAGGTACTCGGTCAACCAGCCGCCCAGCACTGGCCCGGCCACGCTGGCCGCAGCGTACATGCTGCTGAAGTAGCCCTGGTAGCGGCCGCGTTCGCGTGGGGGCACGAAGTCGCCAATGATTGCCTGGCTCACCGAGACCATCCCGCCTGCGCCGATACCCTGCAGTACCCGGGCCAGCACCAGTTGCGGCATGTCCTGGGCCATGGCGCAGGCAATGGAGGCCAGGGTGAACAGGCTGATGCCGGTGAGGATCATCCGGCGCCGGCCGTAAAGGTCGCCCAGTTTGCCGTAGATCGGCACGGCCACGGTCATGGCCACCATATAACCGGAGATGACCCAGGCCAGCAGGCCGACATCGCTGAACTGCGCCGAGATGGCGGGCAGCGAGACGGCGACGATGGTCTGGTCCAGTGCGCCGAGGAAGATGGCCAGCATCAGGGCGGTGAGCACGTTGCGCAGGGCGGTGGGGGGCAGGGCGGCGGTCACGGGAATACCTTGTTTGTCTATGGCGGCCCCTTCGCGGGCAAGCCTGCTCTCACAGAAGCCCTCGGATTGTAACCTGAGTTAGGTAGCTTCCTATGTACTATCTGCATCCCCTATGCAAGATCGGCATTGGCGCATTCATCCAGTGCTGCATGGCTGCGTGATATCGTTGGTATGCCACAGAGGCTGAAATCCGGGGCTTGCACCAGGTTGGTGCAGCATATTGACTCAGGTTTTTCAGTCCGCTGTCTCCCACACCTTTTATTCCTCTGCCTGCATGTCGAGCATGACCGCCCAGATGGCGACGGTTGGAACAGGTCAGGTAGACCCGATTACAGGGGTCGGTAGTTACCGTTCAAATTTCAACTTTTTTGCGGAGTGATCATGCCCAAGGCTTCCCACCAAGATCTGCGTTTTGCCTTCCGCGAGCTGCTCGCTTCGGGTTCGTGTTTCCACACTGCCTCGGTGTTCGACCCGATGTCGGCACGCATTGCCGCAGACCTGGGCTTCGAAGTCGGTATCCTCGGCGGTTCGGTCGCTTCGTTGCAGGTACTGGCTGCTCCAGACTTCGCTCTGATCACCCTCAGCGAGTTCGTCGAGCAGGCCACCCGCATTGGTCGGGTCGCGCAACTGCCGGTACTGGCCGACGCCGACCATGGCTATGGCAACGCACTGAACGTGATGCGCACGGTGATCGAACTGGAGCGCGCCGGTGTGGCCGCACTGACCATCGAGGACACCCTGCTGCCTGCCCAGTTCGGGCGCAAGTCCACTGACCTGATCCCGGTCGAGGAGGGCGTTGGCAAGATCCGCGCGGCGCTGGAGGCACGAGTCGATTCGTCCCTGTCGATCATTGCCCGTACCAACGCGGGCGTACTCAGCACCGAAGAAATCATCGTGCGTACCCAGAGCTACCAGAAGGCGGGCGCTGATGGCATCTGCATGGTCGGGGTCAAAGACTTCGAGCAGCTCGAACAGATTGCCGAGCACCTGACTGTGCCGCTGATGCTGGTTACCTATGGCAACCCGAACCTGCGCGATGACGAGCGCCTGGCGCGTCTGGGCGTGCGCATCGTGGTCGATGGCCATGCGGCTTACTTTGCCGCGATCAAGGCCACTTACGACTGCCTGCGGCTGCAGCGTGGTCGGCAGAACAAGTCGGAAAACCTCAGTGCCACCGAACTCTCGCACACCTACACCCAGCCTGAAGACTACATTCGCTGGGCCAAGGAATACATGAGCGTCGAAGAGTGATCAGCAGGGCGCCGTCCATTCAACGGACGGCGCTCAAGGTTGCACTGTGAGGCACGCAATGTGCCTGCTCGCAACTATTGGCGACGCTGGGCTGGCTGCGTAGCAGTTCGGCGCGCCAGCAGGCTGAGCCATACAGCCCTGCGGCAGCGGTAAGGGCCATGACAAGGGCGACTCTACTGGATTTGATGCCCATGGTGCTCACCTCCCGTGACAGCGATAGGGGTGTACGCCACTAGTATAGATCCCGATCCCACGCCGGTTCGTCCTTGAAACGCTGCACCAGGAAATCCAGCATGCTGCGCAAGGTCGCCGGCATGTGTTTGCGCGACGTATACACCGCATTCAGGTTCAGTTCACGCGGTTTGGCCTCGGGCAGCAGACGCACCAGTTCACCCCGGCGTATGGCGTCTGCGGCCTGGTAGGTTGGCAGCATGGTGATACCTGCGCCAGCCAGCGCAGCCCTTTGCAGGGTCATCACCTCGTTGGCACTGATGTTTCCGGATACGGGCACGGCGACCTGCTGGCCGGCTACCGTGAAATGCCACAAGCTGTGTCCGAAGTAGGCATGGGTCAGGCAGTTGTGCAGGCTCAGCTCCTCAACCCGTTGCGGCGTGCCTCGCTCATTCAGGTAGGCGGGTGCCGCGCACACGACCGAGCGGCACACACTCAGGCGCCGGGCGATGAGGCTGGGGTCCACGTCATTGCTGGTGCGAATGGCCAGGTCGATGCGCTCGTCCACCAGGTTGACGGTGCGGTCGAGCATCTGCAGTTCTACCTTCACGTCAGGAAAGCGCCGCACATAGGCGGCCACTGCATCCACCAGCTGTGCCTGGCCGAATGAGGTACTGACGCTGATACGCAGTGCCCCCCTTGGTGCGTCTTCCGGCTGCTGCACGGCGGCCTGCAGGTCGCCGGCCAGTTCCAGCAGTTGCCGGCAGCGAGGCAGGGTTTCCTGGCCGGCTGCCGTGAGGCTGAGCTTGCGCGTGGTTCGCTGCATCAGCCGCGTGCCAACCCAGTCTTCCAACTCTGCCAGGTAGCGCGACACGACCGGCCGCGATAATTGCAGATAATCCGCCGCCGCCGACTGGCTGCCCAGGTCGATGACCGTGACGAATACACGCATGGCGTTGAGACGGTCCATGATTTGCCCGATTTCAGAAACAAACTATGTCTGAGCATCGCATTTTTTGTGACGAATCGGGTAACTAAGCTATGCGCATTGTTTGGTAGAAGGCGTTACCCGAGCCGGCAGACGAGAGCCTTGGCGCTGGCGGCGAAGGTCACCAAGGGCGGTCATTCCGTTCAACTGATGGAGAGTATTTCATGAGCAAGATCGCAATCATCGGTGCCACCGGTCGTGCTGGCAGCCAGTTACTGGAAGAGGCCCTGCGCCGTGGTCACCGTGTACTGGCCATAGCCCGCGACCCTTCCACGCTTGAAGGGCGTGAGGGTGTGACCGTCAAGTCGCTGGATGCCACGGACAGCGCGGCCCTGCAGGCAGCGGTCGCAGGTATGGACGCTGTGTTGAGTGCCGCGCATTTCTCGACAATGGAGCCGCACGCCATCATCGAGCCGGTGAAGCGCGCCGGGGTCAAGCGCCTGCTGGTGGTGGGTGGCGCCGGTAGCTTGTTGCTGCCGTCAGGGCACCGGGTGATCGACAGCCCGGATTTCCCGGAGGCGTATAAAACCGAGGCCAGTGCCGGCGTGCGTTTTCTGGAGGCGCTGCGGCGCGAGCCGAACCTGGACTGGACCTTCCTTTCGCCTTCGGCTGAGTTCGTTGAGGGTGAGCGCAGAGGTCACTATACGCTGGGCAAGGATCATCTGTTGATCGGTGCGGACGGCAAGAGCTGGATCACGTTTGCCGACTATGCGATTGCCATGCTGGATGAGCTGGAGAAGCCGCAGCACTCGCGGCAACGGTTCACAGTCGGCTATTGAGTCGCCTGCGTTGCGGGCATGCCCGCTCCCATGGGTACCGTACAGCTACCAAGGCCTGTGCAAACCTGTGGGAGCGGGCGAGCCTGCGAAAGGGCTGTCACAGGCTGGCCTGGCCCTCCAGCCAGTCCAGCAATTCCAGCAGCCCCGGCGGTAAGCTCCTGGCCTGGCTCACCAGGTAATACCCCTTGCCTGTCAGCACCTTCAGCGCAAACGGCATGCACAACCGCCCACCGCGCAGGTCATCGCCAATCAGCGACCAGTCACCGATTGCCACCCCGGTCCCCTGCGAGGCCATGGCCATCGCCATGTCCAGTGTCTCGAAATGTTGTTTAGGCCCATGCGTGGCGAGCGTCACTCCAGCCGCCTGCAACCACAACCGCCAGTCGTGTTCATCCCGCGAGGGATGCAGCAACATATGTCGGGCCAGGTCTTCCACCTGCTGCAACGGCACTGGCCCCTCACGCAGTGACGGTGCGCACACCGGGGTCAGCTGCTCATCGAACAGCTTGCGCACCTGCAGCCCGTGGTTCGGCGCATCGCCGTAGACCACTGCCGCATCGAAGCCCTCGCGACGGAAATCCACCCCGTGCTGCACGGTCGTGGTCAGCTCAACCGGCACATCCGGGCGCAGTGCCTGCCACTCCATCAGACGCGGCAGCAGCCAGCGCATTACGCAGGTTGGTGCCTTCAGCTGCAAGGTAGTGCTGTGCTCACCCACCTCGCGCACCCCTTGTTCGATCAGGGCGAACACCTGCTGCACCCGTGGCAGCCAGTCCAGGCCTTCACGGGTCAGGCTCAACCCACGCGCCTCGCGCTTGAACAGGGCATAACCGAGGTGTTCTTCGAGGGCTGCAATCTGGCGGCTGACAGCGCCCTGGGTGATGTGCAACTGCTGCCCGGCGCGGGTGAAGTTGCAGTGCTGGGCGGTGACCAGAAACGTGTGCAGGGCAGGCAGGGGCGGGAGGCGTTTCATTGCAGTAAGCCATGATCACAGGACATGGCTAGTATGTGTTTTTTTACATTGTGGCGATAGCCGTGGCTTGGGTCCAATAAGGGCATACCCCAACACGATTCATGGTGACCCCTGATGGCAACCTGCGGCGAAGTACTGGTCAAACTCCTTGAAGGCTATGGCGTCGATCATGTCTTCGGCATCCCCGGTGTACATACCGTGGAGCTCTATCGTGGCCTGGCGGGCTCTTCCATTCGCCACATCACCCCACGTCATGAGCAAGGTGCCGGGTTCATGGCTGACGGCTATGCGCGCACCCGCGGCAAACCCGGGGTGTGCTTCATTATCACCGGCCCGGGCATGACCAATATCACCACTGCCATGGGCCAGGCCTATGCCGACTCGATCCCGATGCTGGTGATTTCCAGCGTGCAGTCCCGTGACCAGCTGGGCGGTGGACGTGGCAAGCTGCACGAACTGCCCAACCAAGCCGCGCTGGTATCGGGTGTGGCGGCGTTTTCCCACACCTTGATGAGTGCAGCCGACTTGCCGCAGGTGCTGGCCAGGGCATTTGCCGTGTTCGACAGTGCCCGGCCACGCCCGGTGCATATCGAAATCCCGCTCGATGTGCTGGTTGAACCGGCCGACTTCCTGCTGCCGGGCCGCCCTGTACGGGGCAGTCGGGCAGGGGCTGCACCGCAGGCCGTGGCGCAGATGGCTGAGCGACTGGCCAGTGCACGTCGGCCGCTGATTCTGGCCGGTGGCGGGGCGTTGGCTGCGGGCGCTGCGTTGGCACGCCTGGCCGAACACCTTCAGGCCCCGGTGGCGTTGACCATCAATGCCAAAGGCTTGCTGCCAGCCAGCCACCCATTGCAGATCGGCTCGACCCAGTCGTTACCCGCCACACGGGCGCTGGTGGCCGAGGCCGACGTGGTGCTGGCGATCGGTACCGAACTGGCTGAAACCGATTATGACGTGACCTTCAAGGGAGGCTTCGAGATCCCGGGCAGGCTGCTGCGCATTGACATCGACCCGGACCAGACCGTGCGCAATTATCTGCCGGAGCTGGCGCTGGTAGCCGATGCCGAGCTGGCAGCCGAAGCGCTGCTCGGTGCCCTGCAAGCCCAGCCGCAGCCAGTGCACGAAAGCACTTGGGGCGTGGCCCGCGTGGCCGACCTGCGCAAGGTCCTGACGGCAGACTGGGACCAGCCCACCCTGAGCCAGACGCGTTTGCTGAGCGCCATACTGGAGCGCCTGCCTGATGCGATTCTGGTGGGCGACTCGACCCAACCTGTGTACACCGGCAACCTGACACTCGACATGGAGCAGCCACGCCGCTGGTTCAACGCCTCGACCGGTTACGGCACCTTGGGTTACGCGTTGCCAGCAGCCATGGGCGCCTGGTTGGGCAGTGCCGAGCAGGCCGTCGAACGCGCTCCGGCGGTGTGCCTGATTGGTGATGGTGGTTTGCAGTTCACCCTGCCGGAACTGGCCAGTGCAGTGGAGGCACAGGTACCGCTGATCGTGCTGCTGTGGAATAACCAGGGGTACGAGGAAATCAAGAAATACATGGTCAATCGGGCGATCGAGCCGGTCGGGGTGGATATCCATACCCCGGATTTCATCGGCGTGGCGCGAGCGTTGGGCGCGGCAGCAGAGAACGTGGCCGATATTGCCCAATTGCAGGCGGCGCTCGGGCAAGCGGTGGAGCGCAAGGGGCCGACCTTGATTCAGGTGGACCAGAATCAGTGGCAGGCCGCGGTGTTGGGTTGAAGCATTGCGATTGCCTGTATCGGCCTCTCGTGCCTGCAGGCAGCGCGCAATTTTCGCATCTGTGCAAAAACCTGCAGGTGCGGGTTTACCCGCGAAAGCGCCGGGGCAGGCGAATGTTGAGCTTCAGACCGCAGTAGCCCGCAACCGAGCCACATCTCGAATTGGCGGCGCGCCGTAAAGCCGGCTGTATTCACGGCTGAATTGCGACGGGCTTTCATAACCCACCCGATAAGCCGCCACCGCCGCCTCCAGCCCGTCGTTCAACATCAGCCGCCGCGCCTCTTGCAGGCGCAGTTGCTTCTGGTACTGAAGCGGGCTCATCGAGGTCACGGCCTTGAAGCGGTGGTGCAAGGTCGAGGTGCTGAGGTTGACCTCACGCGCCAGGTCCTCGATACGCAGCGGCTGTTGGAAGTTGTTGTTGAGCCAAGTGATGGCCTGGCAAACCCGGTGGGTCTGGCTGTTGGCCAAGGCAATTTCATACAGCCGGTAACCCTGCGGCCCACGCAGCAGGCGGTAGAGAATCTCGCGGCGGAACAGCGGCGCCAGCATTGCGATGTCGCGCGGGGTGTCCAGCAGCCGCAGCAACCGCAGCAGGGCATCGAGTAACGCGGCATCAGTCCTTTCCACATACAAACCACGGCCGGAAGGTCGATTGGGTACCAGCATCGGTCCGCTCTCGGCGATCAGCTGGCTGATCTCGGCCGGGTCCAGGTCCATGCGCAGGCCCAGGCTTGGGTTCTCGGGGCTGGCATCCAGCCTCACGGCACTGAGTGGCAAGGTTACCGAAACGACCATGTAATGCAGTGGGTCGTAGGCGTATTGCTCGTCACCCAGGAACAGGCTTTTGCTGCCCTGGGCAAGGATGCACAGGGCAGGCTGCGCCAGGGTGGGTACAGAACGCACATTTTCGGTGTAACGCACCAGGTACAGGTCATCGATGGCCGATGCTGGGCCATAGGGCTCGCCCGCGTGGCGGTTGATCAGCTCGGCCAGCTCCAGGCGCTGCAGTTCCAGGGTCGGTTCGGTGGACGTGGCGGTGGTCATGATGGCTTTCCTCTGCTGACCGACGCAGCATAGGTTTGGGCAAAGACGGGCGCTAGTCGAAAGCTGCATGTCGATTGCCTGATCCTGCCGCGCTGCAGGATCAGGCAATCGACATGCAGTAATGGCCTAACGCGCCGCGCGGGTGAGCGCCTAACCTTGGCAGCCTGGCTTTTCCGTCCGCCTGCTTCAAGGAGATTGTGCAATGACCCTTAAACAACCGGTCACCCACCTTGCTTTCATCCGTGCCAGCAGCGGGCGCTCGGCAGAGCTGGGCGCGCGCCTGCGTGACCTGCTCGAGCCCTCGCTGCGTGCACCGGGATGCCTGAGTTTCACCGTGCAGCGTTCTCAGGCTGATGCTGACCTGTGGTTGCTCAGCGGAAGCTGGCAGGACCAGCAGGCGATGAGTGGCTACTTTGCTTCACCGACACTGGAGGTGTTCGGTGAGCTGGTGCAGGCTCAGGTGGTCAGCAGCCTGGACTTGCATACCTTCGATTGAGCGTGGATGAGGTAAAGTGACGCCCTTGTTCAATCACGCGGACAGCAACATGGCACGTAGGGAATTCACTCATTTCGAAGCGGTATCGGCGATGGTGCCGGTGGAAGGTGGCGGCTACAACGCGGCCATCGCAGTCAAAGCCTTGGGCATGGGCGGTGCGCCGCGTTTTCACAAGGTTCTCGACGGGCAGGTGTTCAAGGGCGCTGTGGCCGCCGACGAAGCGGCCACCGCCGAGCTGCAACGCCTGCAGGGCGTCAGCGAAGAGGGTGAGCTGGTCTGGTGATCAGGCCGGCGGCCGGGCCATCTTGAACAGGTTGCCCAGCTCGAAATAATCCGCCGGGCCACCCCCACGCAGGATCGGCTCGGCGGCAGCGGTATCGTAGATGCCGTTGTTCAACAGGTGCTCGGCAATGTGCACCGCCACCACTTCCCCAAGGATCAGCCAGCTGGGCACCTCTTGCTGGTCGGCGCGCTTGAGCTGGACGATCTGGCTGACCTTGCACTCGAAGGCTACCGGCGTTTCACCCACGCGCGGCACCTTGACGATGCTAGACGGTGCGGCAGTGAGGCCGCTCAATTCGAATTCGTTCACTTCGGCAGCAACCGGTGCGCAGCTCAGGTTCATTTGCTTGGCCAGTGGGCGGGTAACCAGGTTCCAGACGAACTCACCGGTCTGCTCGATGTTGTTCAGGCTGTCTTTGCGCCCGACGCTGCAGAAACCGATGATCGGCGGGATGTAGTTGAACGCATTGAAGAAGCTGTAAGGCGCCAGATTCAGGCGGCCTTCGCGGTCCTGAGAGGAGATCCAGCCGATAGGGCGGGGACCGACGATGGCATTGAACGGGTCGTGCGGCAGGCCGTGGCCTTTGGCGGGTTCGTAGTAATACATCTGTGCTGGGCTTGTTGGCCCTACCTCCTGGTGGACAAGGTGCCTAGTGTGCCAAGCCTGAGCTCGTGTGCAAATGATCAAGCCCGGCCGAAGCCGGGCTGGGTGCTCGCAATCAGGTATCAGCTGATGCGGTGCGCGTTGGTGCGGTCGAAGCCGTCTTCAGCGAAGCGCTGGCCGCCGGTGCGGTCGAAGCCGTCTTCAGCGAAGCGCTGGCCGCCGGTGCGGTCGAAGCCGTCTTCAGCGAAGCGCTGGCCGCCGGTGCGGTCGAAGCCGTCTTCAGCGAAGCGCTGGCCGCCGGTGCGGTCGAAGCCGTCTTCAGCGAAGCGTTGGCCACCGGTGCGGTCGAAGCCGTCTTCAGCGTAGCTGGCTTGCTGGGTTTGAACCGCGGCAAAGGTGTGAGCGTCGGTCCGGTCGAAGCCATCTTCGGCGAAGGCGCCAGCTGCGAATACCGAGAGGGCCAGGGTAAGGATCAGTTTGTTTTTCATGGTTGCTGCTCCGAGGGTGCGAGAGGTTGTTTGTTTCTATGGGTTTAATCCTACGCCTATAAATTTGATTAAAAAGCGCAAAAAATAGCGCATAAAAATCGAATAAATAGATGTGTCTGTGTGCGCTGCGCGTGAGTCAGGCAGCGGGGTCATCCACTCGCTGCAAGCACTCGCGTCGTCGTTTTCTCAGCCATTGCAGCTTGAAGAGCGGGAATTAATGGGGCGTTAAGAACGAAATATCTTGTTTCAAAGTTCTATCAACGCTTTTTTCATGCGTCACCAACCGTTTTTTCAGGTGCACCTCAGCACCATCGCCGCACCTTAGACTGGAGCGGCACAACAATGAACAAACTCCCGCAAATCACCTTGGCCTTCTGGGTCATGAAGATCTGCGCAACTACCCTTGGCGAAACGGCAGGCGACTTGCTGTCGATGACGTTGAACATCGGCTATGCACTCAGCTCGTTGATGCTGATCAGCGTGTTCCTGCTGACCTTGGTCGGCCAGCTTTACTCACGCCGCTACCACCCGATGTTGTATTGGCTGGTGATTCTCTCCACCAGTACCGCTGGCACCACCATCTCCGACTTCATGGACCGCACCCTGGGCCTGGGTTATGCCACGGGGTCGGCCCTCCTCATCGGCATCCTGCTGCTTACCTTCCTGGCCTGGCGCCTTAGCGGCAACCCGCTGGATGTCAACCGCATCAAGAACCGAACGGGCGAGCTGTTCTACTGGGTGGCAATCCTGTTTTCCAACACCCTTGGCACAGCGCTGGGCGACTACCTGGCCGATGACTCGGGGCTGGGCTTTGCCGGCGGTGCGCTGTTGATTGGCAGTACCATTGCACTGGTGGTGGTCGCCCGCTACTGGACGCGTATTCCCGGCGTGGTGTTGTTCTGGGTCGCGTTCGTGCTCACCCGGCCGTTTGGCGCCACCTTGGGCGACTTCCTCACCAAACCCCATGAAAAGGGCGGCCTGGACTTCGGTACGGTCGGCTCTTCGGCTGTGCTGGGCGGGGTGTTGCTGGTGCTGGTGCTGATGGCCAACTGGTACCAGCGTCGTGACCCGCGACAGGCGCTTGAGATGTCCTGAACCGGCTTTCAGGTACGAGTGAGCCGAATAGAATGTTTAGTCGGCTCACAGCGACATAAGTGCTGATCGAACAAATGAAAAGGGCGCACCTGAAACGGTGCGCCCTTTTCATTTCGGCTTCGCATTCACTCAGTGGTAATCCGCGAGTGCTGCTTGGTGTCTTTCATGGTCGCGTAAACCAGCAGCGAGCAGGCGATACAGGCGGTGACGTACCAGTAGAAGCCGCTCTCCATACCAGCGCTCTTGAACCACAGGGCCACGTATTCGGCGGTGCCACCGAAGATCGACACCGTCAGGGCATACGGCAGGCCCACGCCCAGGGCGCGAATCTCGGTAGGGAACAGCTCGGCCTTGACCACGGCGTTGATCGAGGTATAGCCGCTTACGATGATCAGTGCGGCCATGATCAGGAAGAACGCACCCCACCAGGTCTGGATGGTGTGCAGGGTGCTGAGGATGGGGACGGTGAACAGGGTGCCGAGCACACCGAAGGCGATCAGGATCGGACGGCGACCGATCTTGTCGGACAGACCACCGATCACCGGCTGCAGGCACATGAACAGGAACAGCGTGGCGGCCGAGATGGTGGTTGAGTCACTGATGCTCATGCCCACGGTGTTGACCAGGTATTTCTGCATGTAGGTGGTGTAGGTGTAGAAGGCCAGGGTGCCGCCCATGGTCAGGCCAACGACGGTCATCAGCTCCTTGGGGTGACGCAGCAGGGTGCGCATCAGGCTTTCCTTGGCCTTTTCCTTCTTGGTGAACGAGGCGGTTTCTTCCATGCCGCGACGCAGGTACAGGGCCACCACGGCGCACAGCGCACCGATCACGAACGGCACGCGCCAGCCCCAGGCGTACAACTGCTCGGTGGTCAGGGTCTGTTGCAGGACGATCAGGACCGCCAGGGCGATGAGCTGGCCAGAGATCAGGGTCACGTACTGGAAGCTGGAGAAGAAACCACGGCGCTCCTTGCTGGCCATCTCGCTGAGGTAGGTGGCCGAGGTGCCGTATTCACCACCCACCGACAGGCCCTGCAGCAGGCGCGCGATGACCAGCAGGACAGGTGCGGCGACGCCGATGGTTTCATAACCTGGGGTCAGGGCGATGACCAGCGAGCCTGCGCACATGAGCAGTACCGACGCCATCAGCGCGGCCTTGCGGCCCTTGCGGTCGGCGTACAGGCCCATCAGCCAGCCACCGATCGGGCGCATGAGGAAGCCCACGGCGAAGATCGCAGCGGTATTGAGCAGTTGTGCGGTGGAGTCGCCGGCGGGGAAGAAGGCCTTGGCGAAGTACAGCGAGAATGCGGCGTAGACGTACCAGTCGTACCATTCGACCATGTTGCCGATGGACCCGCTGAAAATCGACTTCAGGCGGCTGGCGGTGGTTTTTTCTGCGGCAGGCGCGGTGGCCGCCCCGGCGGGCAGGGAGGTGGCGTTATCCATCAGGGATACCTTCTCGTTGTTTTTGTGGAGCGCGCCGTGGCGCAGCTTGCCAAGGCAATTGCAGAAGGTGTGCCAAATGGGGGCGGGCTGATTCATTTCAGGGCATCCAATACCCCAAAACCGGCACAGTAGTGGGGCTTGCGCTGCCCTTTGCGGGAGCGGGCTTGCCTGCGAAGGGCTGCAAAGCAGCCCGGAATCTCGAGGTGATAAGCGGTTTTTTGCCTACCAAGTGTAGGTCATAAGCGGATTTCCGCTCATTCCTGCCCAACAAAATCCTCGCGCACCAGCCCATGCCGTTGCATCTTCTCGTTAAGGGTGCGCCGCGGCAGTTGCAACGCCTCCATCACCGACTTGATCTCGCCCCCATGCTGACGCAAGGCCGCGCGCAGGCATTGCGCCTCGAATGCTTCCATCTGCTCGCCCAGCGACTGCCCGGCAGGTGCCACCTCGATGTTTGGCGAACCTAGCCCCAGCGCATGCCGCTCCGCCGCATTGGCCAGCTCACGCACGTTGCCAGGCCAATCATGTGACAGCAGCTGCGCCAGCTGTGCAGCCGATAGCGGCGGGGCGGTGCGACCCAGCTTTTCACCTGCAGCACGGGCAAAGTGTTCGAACAGCAGCGGAATGTCCTCCCGCCGCTCGCGCAGCGGTGCCAGGCGCAATTCGGCCACGTTCAGGCGGTAGGCCAGGTCTTCGCGGAAGCGCCCGGCACGCGCCTCCTCCAGCAGGTCGGGCTTGGTCGCAGCAATGATGCGCAGGTCCACGCTGATGCTCTGGTTGGCCCCCAGGCGCTCCAGCTTCTGCTCCTGTATCACCCGCAACAGCTTGGCCTGTTGGGCCAGTGGCATGCTCTCGATTTCGTCGAGGAACACGGTGCCACCGTTGGCATATTCCAGCTTGCCGATCCGTTTACCCTGGGCGCCCGTGAAGGCGCCGCTCTCATGGCCGAACAGTTCGGCCTCGAACAACGACTCGGGGATGGCTGCGCAGTTAAGGGCTACAAAGGGCTTGGCGGCACGGGGGCCAAAGTCGTGCAGGCAGCGGGCCACCCGCTCCTTGCCACTGCCGGTTTCACCGCGAATCAGCACGTTCACCGGCAGGCCGGCCAGGTCCAGCACTTGCCGGCGCAGCTGTTGCAGGCCCTGGGACATGCCCAGTAGCGTGACTTCCAGGCGTGACTTGAGGTCGGCCTGCTCGTGGAGCCGGCGGTTCTCAAGTACCAGCTGGCGCTTTTCCAGGGCGCGGCGCAGGCTGCCCAGCAAGTCTTGCGGCGTGAAGGGTTTTTCCAGGAAGTCATAGGCCCCCATGCGCATGGCTTCTACCGCCATCGGTACATCACCGTGACCGGTCAGCAGAATCACGGGCAGGTCGGGGTCGTTCGCCTGCAGGCGTTCGAGCAATTGCAGGCCATCCATGCCCGGCATGCGCACATCGCTGATGATCACCCCAGGGAAGTGCTGCGGCAGGTGTGCCAGGCACGCTTCGGCGTGAGCGAACAACTGCACGCTGAAGCCAGACAGACTCAGCCATTGCTCGACAGCAGTGCGGATACTGGCTTCATCATCGACGACGATCACCGAATTCAACATACAGGCTCCAGGTCACGGGGCAGGGTAAGGCTCAGGCGCGCGCCGCCAGGCAGGTTTTCGGCCCGCAGCTGGCCGCCGGCCTCGTGGACGATGCCGTAAGAAATGGCCAGGCCCAGCCCTAGCCCTTCCCCCACCGGTTTGGTGGTGAAGAACGGGTCGAAGACCTTGGCCAGGTCGGCTTCGGCAATGCCGCCACCCGAGTCGAGCACACTCAGGCGCCATAGTGCCCCGTCGGGTTCGATGCGGATCTCCAGGCGTTTGTAACGCTTGTCGAGCATGGCGTCGAGTGCATTGTGCAGGAGGTTTATCAGCACCTGCTCCAGGCGGATGGCATCGCCGCGTACCCAGGCCGGGCGTGCCAGGTACAGCGCCACTTCCACTTCTTCGTTGCGAAGGCGCGCTTCCAGCAGGTGCAAGGCCTGGTCGACCACGGTTGCCAGGTCAAGGCGTTCGCGCAGGCCCATCGGGCTGTTGCGGGCAAAGGTTTTCAGGTGGCTGGTAAGTGCTGCCATGCGCGTGAGCATCTGTTCCAGTGGCTCCAGCGCTTGCCGCGCTTCGTCATGGCGACCATGGTCAAGCAGCAGGCGCAGGGTTTCCAGCTGCATACGCTGGGTGGTCAGCGGCTGGTTGATTTCGTGGGCCATGGCCGCCGACATCTGCCCGAGAGCGGCGAGCTTGGCTGATTGCACCAGGCCTTCCTGGGCAGTGCGCAGCTCACGGGTGCGTTCTTCGACCTGGCGTTCGAGTTCTTGCCGGCTGCGCTGGCGCAGGCGTGCCAGGCGCAGGCGTTGGCTGACGAAAAGGGCGGCGAACACCAGGCTCAGCCAGACGGCGGCGGCGCCAAGCGCGGCATTACGGCCGTCGGCAGCGACCTGCGGTTTGCGCAGCAGGTGCAAGGTCCAGTTTTCGCCTTCCAGCGGCAGGCTTTCCCACAGATACTCGGTACTACCCTCGGGGCCTTGCACGCGGCTAAGGGTGCTGTAGGGGGCAAACCGCGTCAGCACCTGATGGTGTAGCGGCACCAGCGGTTGCTTGTCGTACTGACGGGTTTCGGCCAGCTCGGCACGGTCGGCGCCACTGAGCGGCTGAAGCTCGCGGTAGCGCCAGCCATCCTGGTTTGCGATGAAAGTGATGCCGCGTGCGTCGCTGACCAACAGGATATCGTTGCCCTGTCGCCATTCGCGCTCCAGCTCAGGGAACTCCAGCTTGACCACCATGGCGCCAAGGAATCGGCCATGCTCGTCGTTCACCGCGCTGGCGAGGAAGTAGCCCGGCACGCCACTGGTCACGCCCACGGCATAGAAGCGGCCACTGCCCTGGTTGCGGGTTTGCTTGAAGTAGGGGCGGAAACCGTAATTGGAGCCGACGTAGCTGCTGGGCAGCCGCCAGTTGCTGGCGGCAATGGCCAGCCCGGTGCGGTCGAGCAGCTCGAGGGTGGAGGAATTGGCGGCGCCATTGATGCGTTCGAGCTTGAGGTTCAGGGCGTTCTGAACCTTTTCGTCGACCGGGCCGCGCAAGGCTGCGATCAGCTCCGGGTCCAGCGCCAGCACGGCGGGTAGGGCACGGTAGCGATCGATCAGGGTGTGCAGTGCGTTGGCGTACAGGCCCAGTTGCTGGCTGGCACGCTTGGCGTCGTCTTCCATGGCCTGGCGCTTGGCCTGGTGCATGGCCCAGCCGGCGCTGAGTGCGGTACCCAGCACGATCAGCAGGGTGATCAGCCCCAGACGCAGGGCGCGAAAGGAAAAGGGCATCGGGGGCGGATCCGGTGGCGGGATATCGGGGCCGGCCTCTTCGCGGGTTTACCCGAGAAGAGGCCGGAACAGGCGGCCTTTTTCAGTCAAAGCAATTCAAAGCTCTGCTGCTGCACCGCCTGGGAGTCCAGCCCTACCTGGACATTGAACTCCCCTGGTTCGGCAACCCGCTGCAACTGGCCATTGTAGAACTTCAGGTCGTCTTCGCTGATGCGGAAGGTCAACGTGCGGGTTTCACCCGGTTCAAGCATCAGCTTCTGGAAGTTTTTCAGCTCTTTCATTGGGCGGCTCATCGATGCCGACACATCCTGCAGGTACAGCTGCACCACCGTCTCGCCTGCAACCTTGCCGGTGTTCTTGACCGTTACCTTGGCTTCCAGCGTATCGCCGCGCTTGAGATCCTTGCTCGACAGGTTCAGGCCCGACAGCTCGAAGCTGCTGTAGCTCAAGCCATAGCCGAACGGGTAAAGCGGCCCGTTGGGTTCTTCGAAGTATTGCGAGGTGTAGTTGCCCGGCTTGCCCGGCGTGAACGGCCGGCCGATGCGGGTGTGGTTGTAGTACATCGGGATCTGCCCCACCGACCGTGGGAAGGTAATGGCCAGCTTGCCGGAGGGGTTGTAGTCGCCAAACAGCACGTCGGCGATGGCATTGCCGCCTTCGGTGCCGGCGAACCAGGTTTCGAGGATGGCGTCGGCCTGGCCGCGCTCCCAACTGATCGACAGCGGCCGGCCGTTCATCAGCACCAGCACCAGCGGTTTGCCGGTGGCCTTGAGCGCCTTGATCAGCTCGCGCTGGCTGGCCGGGATCTCCAGGGTGGTACGGCTCGACGACTCGTGGGACATGCCACGGGACTCGCCGACCACGGCGACCACGACGTCGGATTGCTTCGCCGCCTTGACTGCTTCATCGATCAGCACGGCAGGTGGGCGTGGGTCGTCGACGATTTCCGGGGCATCGAAGTTGAGGAAGTTCAGGTAGTCGAGTATCGCCTTGTCACCCGTGACGTTGGAGCCTTTGGCGTAGACCAGCTTGGCCTTGCCTTCCACGGCGCGGCGCAAGCCTTCGCGCACGGTCACCGAGTGGACGGGTTTACCGTCGGCGGCCCAGCTGCCCATCATGTCGATCGGGGCATCGGCCAGCGGGCCGACCAAGGCAATGGTGCCGGCCTTTTTCAGCGGCAGGGTCTGGTTGCGGTTTTCCAGCAGCACCAGGCTGCGGCGTGCCACGTCACGCGCAGCTTCGCGGTGCAGGCGGTCGTTGCCGTAGTAGTCCTTCAGGTCGGTTTCGGCCTTGCCGATGCGCACGTACGGGTCTTTGAACAGGCCCATGTCGTACTTGGCACCCAGCACTTCACGCACCGCCTGGTCCAGCTCGCGCTGGGTCACCTCGCCGGACTTCAGCAGGCCCGGCAGCTCTTCGCCGTACAGGGTATCGTTCATGCTCATGTCGATGCCGGCCTTGATCGCCAGCTTGGCGGCTTCACGGCCGTCACGGGCGACGCCGTGGCGAATCAGCTCCTGGATGGCACCGTGGTCGCTGATGGTCACGCCCTTGAAGCCCCAATCCTTGCGCAGCAGGTCGTTCATCAGCCAGGTGTTGGAGGTGGCCGGTACGCCGTTGATCGAGTTCAGCGCCACCATCACGCCACCGGCACCCGCATCGAGCGCGGCGCGATAGGGTGGCAGGTAGTCGTTGTACATTTTCGGCAGGCTCATATCGACCGTGTTGTAGTCGCGCCCGCCTTCCACGGCGCCATACAAGGCGAAATGTTTGACGATGGCCATGATGCTGTCGGGGTTGGCCGGGCTGCTGCCCTGGAACGAGCGCACCATTACCTGGCCGATTCTCGAGGTCAGGTAGGTGTCTTCGCCGAAGCCTTCACTGGTGCGGCCCCAGCGCGGGTCACGGGCGATATCCACCATTGGCGCGAACGTCATGTCCAGGGCGTCGGCCGAGGCTTCGATCGCGGCGGTGCGGCCGACCTTGGCGACGGCCTCCATGTCCCAGGTAGCGGCCATGCCCAGGCCGATCGGGAAGATGGTGCGCTCGCCGTGGACGGTGTCGTAGGCGAAGAACATCGGGATCTTCAGGCGGCTGCGCATGGCCGCGTCCTGCATCGGCCGGTTTTCGGGGGCAGTGCGGGAGTTGAAGGTGCCACCGATACGGCCGGCGGCGATTTCCTCGCGGATCTTGTCGCGGGGCATTTCCGGGCCGATGCTGATCAGGCGCAACTGGCCGATTTTCTCGGCTTCGGTCATCTGGCTGATCAGATGCTCGATGAATGCCTGCTTGTCCTGCAGGGGCGGGGCGGTGGGGGCGGCGAGGGCCGCCTGACTGGCAAGGCCCATGGCCAGGCCCAGCAAAGACAGTTTCATCATCAATTCCGTTTTGGGGCCTCTGCCGTATCCACGGTGATACGTGCGCGACCGAAGTTTTCAGGCGGCTATTGTTGTACGATTTGCAGGCAATTCTTCCAGCGGCGGATTATGCCTGAATATGTCGCCTGCGGATGAAGCCCCGAATGCCGGGATAACAACTATAAGAATGCTCAAGAGACCGACGGCATGACCCCCTTCGACGAATACCATCAACGGCAGATTGCCGAAGCCATTGCCCGTGCCGAACGGCGTACCGATGCCGAACTGGTGACGGTGCTTGCCCGTCGTGCCGACGATTATGCGTATTGGCCGTTGTTGTGGGCCGCCGTGCTGGCACTGACCGTGCCCGGTCTGTTGCACTGGCTGCTGGCTTGGCCCAGCGTGCGTGGCGTGCTGATGGGCAACGTGCTGCTGTTCGTCGTTTTGTGCCTGCTGCTGCGCAACCCGCGCCTGGCCGACTGGCTGATCCCCCGTGCCTTGCGCCGCTGGCGTGCCGCGCGCCTGGCCCGCCAGCAGTTTCGCGAGCAGAACCTGCAGCGCACAGCAGGCGCCACGGGCGTGCTGATTTTCGTCAGCGAGGCGGAGCGGCATGTGGAGATCCTGGTCGACCGGGGTATCGAACACTGCCTGGATGCCGAAGCCCGCGCGGCCATCGGTGCCCGCTTGGCCGAGCAGGTGCGCCAGGGCCGCACCTTGCAGGGCTTTGTCGAGTGCATCGAAGCGTGTGGCGAGCTGCTTAGCCAGCACGTGCCGCCAACCCATGCCCGCAACGAGTTGCCCAACCGCTTGGTGATTCTCGACTGAAGGCGCGCCCAGCCTTGCTGGATTCCCTGTAGAAGCGGGCTTGCCCGCGAATCAGGCGACACGGTGTCTGCCACCGGCTTTGCCGGTGTTCGCGGGCAAGCCTGCTCCCACAGGGTGCCTGCGGCACGTTAGAATAGGCGTTCCGCTACCCAAGGCCCCCTTTTCATGTCCGCCAGTACTTCTGCCTCTTGCGCGCCGGATGCGCGCGCTCAGTTTCTCGACCTGCTGAACGCCGCCCTGTACGGCGAAACCCTGGTCAAGCTGGTGCTGGCGCGCCATGTCGGTGCCGACCAGACCTTGCAACGGATCATTGCCAAGCCGCTGCAGGTCAAGGGCCAGCCGTGCCTGTCGCTGGTCTACCGCCACCAGACCCGCGACATTACCCGCAACCTGCCGCTGGATCAGGCCCAGGTGCTGGTTGCCGAACTGCTGCCGGACAGCTTCCGCAATGCTCATCTGTTCGATGCTGACGGCGAAGTGCAGTTGACCTTCAGCAAGAAGGGCAAACCGATGCTCCAGCGCCACGGTGCCCAGGCACCGCGCGTGGCCGATGCGGGCAGCGGGCATGACCGCGAGAAGAAGCGTTATCTGGAGCTGTCGCGGCCCTTTTTGCGCGACCTCGGTGTGACCGACGCACAAGGCGCACTGATCCCGTCCATGTCACGCAAGTGGAAGCAGATCAACAAATTCATCGAGGTCTTCGATCACGCCCTGGCCAATGCACCGGTGTCGACGGAACAGGCGCTGCGGGTGGCCGACTTCGGTTCGGGCAAGGGCTACCTGACCTTTGCCATGCATGACTACCTGCGCAACAGTCTGGGCCGTGACGCACAGGTGACCGGCGTGGAGCTGCGCCAGGACATGGTCGACCTGTGCAACGCCGCGGCCGCACGCCTCGACCATCCGGGCCTGGAGTTCCAGTGTGGTGACGTACGCAGCGTGGTGCCTGAGGCCATCGAGGTGATGATCGCCTTGCATGCCTGTGACATCGCCACTGACTACGCCATCCACACCGGTATCCGCTGCAACGCCGCGATCATCATGTGCTCGCCGTGCTGCCACAAGCAGATCCGCCCGCAATTGCACAGCCCAGGGTTGCTGCAACCCATGCTGCAGTATGGCCTGCACCTGGGCCAGCAGGCCGAAATGCTGACCGACAGCCTGCGTGCGCTGTACCTGGAAGCCTGTGGCTATGAAACCAAGGTGTTCGAGTTCATCTCGCTGGAACACACCAACAAGAACAAGATGATTCTTGCGGTGAAGCGTCGGCAGGCGGGGGATAACGGGGCGTTGCTGGAGAAGATTGCCCAGCTCAAGGCGTTCTATGGGGTGCAGGAGCATTGCCTGGAAACGTTGTTGCGCGCGGATGGGTTGCTCTGACGCCACCCATCGTTACGCCTGCCGGGCACCTTGTCAGCGCTGAGCAGAGGGCACTTCGATAGCCAATGCTGCCTGCCCCAACGGATGGGTGCTGGCATCGAAGAAATGCAGCACCGTCCCCGGCAAATCTCCGAAACGATCTGCAAAATGCTGCTTCTGATTGATCACCGACGCCTCGCCCAGCGGCCGAATGGCAATGGATAGCTGTTGCGGACGGGCTTGGCGCACAGCGTCGAGCAGGTGCCGGTCACTGCTGTCCAGATGCTGCCCGAACAGGCATATCCCTTGGTTTTCCTGCGCCAGCTGCCCCAGGCACCAGCTCAGATAGTCCGAGTTGCGGATAGCGCGCAGTTTCTCGTCGCTGCGGTCTTCGTTGACGAACAGCGGTACTTCACCCGGGATATTCACGGCAAACCCATCGAGCAGTTCGGCGCTTTCAGCGCTGCGCTGGCGGGTGGTGCCGTCGGGCAACTTGAGCAGGTGCAGGCCGCCATGCAGGTGCAGCACCCGGGTACCTTCGCTGCCGGTGCGTCGCACGTCGAAATAGCCTTGTTCGTCGAACAGTTCGGCGAAGCCATTCGGGGCGTGCTGCACGGCCCATGGCAGCACCAGGTCGTAGTTGCTGGTGTAGACGCTTCGATAGGCGCGCAGGGCCTGATTGAGGGTTGCCAGGGTGGCCGGCGGCATCAGCGGCCAGGGCAGATGCACCGTGCGCACGGCGTGAATCAACGCTTCCTTGATCGAGTAGTAGCGGTTCAGCGGCGCGGTGGAGTTGATGGCCAGTGCGGCATTGGTACGCACGGTGGTGTTGAGGGCGCTGAGCACCGGCTCGAACAGTTCCGTGCCCAAGGACTTGAACAGTGCCTGGTCACTGACCGCCAGGCCTTTCTTGCGGCCTGCGCGTTGCGCTTGCTCGAACAGCGAGAAGTAGCCGAACGGCTTCCATACTGCGCGGCTTGCGCCATTGCCCAGCAGCAGGGCGTCGCAGGGGTGGCGGGCGGCGAGTTCTGGCCAGGGGGTAAGGGTGGCATCAAGTGCGGGCATGCTGGATCCGTTGGGTGGTGCGGGGAACGGGGCGACTTTAGCATGTCATGCGAGGTATGCGAGGGTTGGTGTCAAGGCGAGGTTTTGTGTTGCCTGTGCTGGCCCTTTCGCGGGTGAACCCGCGCCTACAAGTCCATGTAGGAGCGGGTTTACCCGCGAAAGGGCCAGCACAGGCGCAGCACGTTGAACAGGATGAAAGCCGCTAACCCTGTTCGGTCACTTGCACACTGCGGTTTCGGTTGCGCCACACGCGGTACGCACGAATCCCCGCGCGTACCGAGCCGAATAGCAGTTTTTCTTCCATGTCCCGCGCCATCCCCGAGCGCACCAGCATGCGCAGGAAAGTGCCACGGGCGCGGGCGATGGCGAAGAGGATGCCTTGAGCCGCCAGGGTGTCACGCACTTCGCGCAGGGCGGCGATGCCGCTGACATCAATGCTGGTTACCGCTTCGGCATCGAACAGCACGGCTTTAGGCTGGTCCTGGCTTTGCACGGCTTCTAGCAGGCGCATCTTGAAGTAGTCGGCATTGAAGAACAGGATGGCGTCGTCGAAGCGGTACACCACCAGGCCAGGCACGGTGCGGGCGTCCTTGAACTTGCGGATGTCCACTTGGCCTTCGGTGCCCGGCAGCCAGCCCAGTACGGCATCGGTGGGCTGGTAGATGCTGTAAAGCAGGCGCAGGATCGCCAGGGTCACGGCAAACACGATGCCGGGCAGCACACCCAGGCCCAGTACGCCCGCCGTGGTCAGCAGGCACAGCCAGAACTCGAAGCGGCTTAGACGCCGGATATGCCCCAGCGATTTGATGTCGATCAACCCCCAGCCCGCCATCAGCAGCACGGCGCCCAGCGCAGCCTGCGGGATCCAGGCCATGGGCGCGGTGAAGAACAGCAGGATCAGGGCGATCACCAGTGCCGCGATGATGCCCACCAGCTGGCTTTTGCCACCGACCATGTCGTTGACTGCAGTGCGCGAGTCGGCACCGCTGATGGCAAAGCCCTGGGAAACCCCGGCCGCCAGGTTGCTCACGCCCAGGGCGACGAATTCGTGGTTGGCGTTGATCGCATAGCCATGCCGGGCGGCAAAGCTGCGTGCGGTAAGCATGGCGCTACAGAAGCTGACGGTGGCGATACCCAGGGCGTCGCGCAGCAGGCTCTTCATTTCCGCCAGGTTGCTGTGTGGCCAGGCCAGTTGCGGGATGCCTGCAGGTACCGGCCCAAGGACGGCGACGCCAAAGCGGTCAAGGCCGAACAGGCCAACCAGCAGCATGAACAGCGCCACTACCGTGAGGGCTGCGGGCAGGCGCGGGTAGCGCCGTGGCAGCCAGATGAGCAGGCCCAGGGCGGCCAGGCCGATGATCAATGTGACCCAGTGAATTTCCCCCAGGCGCTGGAAGAAGTTGATCAGGCTGAGGATGAAACCGTCGCCCTCGATCTGGAAGCCCACCACCTTGGACAGCTGCCCGGCGATCAGGCTCAGCCCGATACCGTTGAGGTAGCCGATCAGGATCGGCCGCGAGAAGAAGCTGGCGATGAACCCGGCGCGCGCCAGGCCCGCGGCAATCAGCATCACGCCGACCAGCACGGTGACGATCACCGACAGTTCGACGATGCGCTGCGGGTCGCCCATGGCCAGCGGTGCCACGGCACCGGCGATCATCGCGCAGGTGGCGGCGTCGGGGCCGACCATCAGCTGGCGCGAGCTACCGATCAGCGCGTAGACCATCATCGGTAGCACACAGGCGTACAGGCCATATTGCGGCGGCAGCCCGACGATCTGCGCATAGGCAATGGCAATGGGAATCTGGATCGCGGCTACCGACAGGCCAGCTTGCAGATCGGCGTGGAACCATTCACGGCGGTAGTGCAGCAGGTTGGCAAGGCCCGGTAGCCAGCGGGAGAGAAACATGCGTTGTCCTTTCGAATGGTTTCACGAATCCATTGAGCATATCCGCCACAAGCCGTTTCGCTTGCGCACGCAAAGGCCCGATGCGCATTGAAGCGGATCGGTGGGTAAATGGCCATGGGCCAGGTCAAGGCAGGGTGAAAAACGAAAAAAGGAGCCAAGGCTCCTTTTGACTGCGATGACGTTGCTGGAACGCCATGCGGGAATGCGATGTGGAGCGGGTAGAGGGAGTCGAACAATATTTATAAATCAATGACTTACTATAGAATAACGAATATTCAGTACAAGTCACCATACATAAAAATTTCCGACGAACGGTAGATTTTGTCAGCCCCTGGGGGCGGCTGGGTCAAGCAGAACGTCGGGGGCCCCGCCCCGAAGGGGTGGGTTCCGAGCCCGTAGGGCCGCCGCAGGCGCGTTGTGCTTGATGCAGCGGGGGTAAGCGCAGCCTGCGGCAAGCGGTGGGGGCTCTTCCCCCACCGCGCTAGCCCAGCCCGGCAATGAGGGCGGGATGACAAGGGGCCAGCCCCTTGGTGTTTTGTCAGTGCTAGAAACCATCGAACAATTCGCAGACTGATATTTGCCCCATTTTTATTTGCTGGCTCGTTGCTACGCATACCACAGTAACCTCTAGTTTTTGGAGATACTCTTTTGCAATAGCGGGGCTTGCATATTCATCCAATTCATATTTATTGCTATTGTTGATTTGCAAGCGGGCATTTTTGCACCCTAGGCAGCAAGTTCTACCTGCGTCCGGGTGCTGCATCAATTGAAATTTCAGAAGTATTTCTTCGCGCTCTTGAGCTTGGATTGGTTTCATTTTGAATAGCCTCAGATCTTATTGTTATATTTGATTGCGTTGCAAAGCCAAAACCGTCCTTGGCAAGTTTCTGGCTGATATTTATGGTTTTTTCGTCATTGTCATCTAATTTGTTCTGCTGTACCCTTTCCGCCGCCTCCAGCGCTGTTTGCTTAGCTTTCTGATCGGCTTGATGAGCTGCAAATTCTGCCCAGAATTTCTCTACTGCCCCCGCGCCCTGGCGCGCCTCAGCAAGACGCGCATTATGTAATTTCCTGAATAACTCGTCAGATACCTTGTCCCCAGTTTGTATCGGGCCCGCGCCGCTGTCTGGGTCTAGCGAATTAGCACTAGGTACATTATCCCGATGCTGTTGATTGTTGATATCAGCATTAGAACTTGCAGAAGTATTGGCGATGTCGTCTGCGGGGTCTGATCGGTATTCTGTCCCTGCGCTAGAATTGCTTCTCTCACATGTCTCAACTCCTTCACTAGTGACTCGATCCCAGCCCGATCCATGCCTTTCAGCGCTTGATGTACTTCCCGAATAGACTGGATCATCCCTAACCTCTGATCGGAACTGCGCAAGGAATTCGCCATCTCTGTTTTTGTCATATGATAAACCTTGTTTTATAAGCGATGCGCAACTATATGCCTTCCCAAGTTTCGAACCGCTGAAATAGATCCCATTTAGTCCAAACGTGAAACCATTGAGGCGTCCGGTATTCGCGATATTTACTCTTACATCCACGCCAGCCGCTTGAAGTGATTCCACAAACTGCGTTGCGGTAACAGGGGAATGCAGGGCCTGATTTAGAATTTTTTGCAGCTGTAGGCGCTCGGGCTCTCTATTTATGCGGACGGCCTTCTCAATTTCATTCTTTGAAATCTTCGACCGGGCGGGCATCTTAATTCTGCCGTCAGCGCCATATTTAACGGCCTTAGTAATTGTTAGTCCAAACTCTCTTTCAAGGCCACTGATGATTTTTGTACTTTGAAGATTTTCATTTTTACCCAGAACCAGTTTGCCGTCGTACCCAACTCTTGAAGCAATGATATGAATGTGCTGACCATCTTTGTCATCGTGCAAAAAATATACTCTAGGATTTGATTCCGAAAATCCCATTTTATGCATGTACCTATCACCAAAACTGACCCACTTCTCGCGAGTCATGGTTTCTCCCTTTGGTAGGCGTAAAGAGTTATGCCAAACGGGTCGTTTGACATCAGGGCGAATTTTCTTTGTTGCATTAAGCTCCTGCACAATTAACCGGGGGTCTAAACTTGACATGTTTCCGCCAATCACAATACCTTCATGATCGCGGGGTTTCCCTTTATCTCCAAACTGAGCGTACTTAACTGCACCGGCAAACCCACTGCCCCTTGAAATTCTATCCATGCCTTTCATCAAGTTATCCTTTCGGTACAACTAGTGACATTCTGAAGTCGCCCAGGATTCGCGAAATCTCGTCTACCTCTAACCGCATTCCTTGATTTAGGTAGCGAGCAATTTGATTCAAGTTTGCAGAAGCAGGTGCGAGCTTTGTCCACACTTCTAAATTTAAACGTGGCACTGCGGGAAGCGACGACTTGGCAAAAAATTTCTGTCTCACAAGCTCAGACGGCCTCATTCGCATCAGCTTGGCCTCGTCGAGGAGCTGGGCATATTCAGCACTGTCAAAAAATACATTCAAACGCCTGGTGCGCTTTTCTGTGTTCCCTCTGCGAGCTGTCACCATGTTGATTACTCCGGCCGTAAGCGGCTCTTTTTGTTTTCTTTACAAGCGAAGCGCAGGAAAGCAAGGTGAGTAAGAGCGGAGCGAATTGCGAGAATCAGGTGCAACCTGATTAGCCCTTGCTCCTTGTAAATAACCCCGCTCATTCATATTATTAGAAATGAGCAAACTGTCGCACAAGAGGCTAACCATGAATGAAGTAAATTTTGGCAATATCGCTCATTTCTACTCTGCAGAGGATATGCTTCAACCCGATGCTAGCTACGAAGGCGACTCAAACCGCACCAAACAGACTCATGCTGCGCTTTCTCAGATTCGCGCCTACTTCGATAGCTTTTCAGCACCTGGCCGCAATCGAAGCGTTCAGCACGAAGCTCAAATTCAGGCTGTGGCTGAGCTCGACGGAAAGCAGGCGGATAGCCAGACGGCTCAGCGGTATTGATACTCACAAGCGCCGGAAAAATGACGTAATTTTGCCCTTGCTTACGAGATGTCGATTTGATATCAAGTGCCTTTCGCGTTTTTCATCGAGAGGGAAGTCATGGACAATAGCGTAATCAAAGTCACAGTTAAGATAGAAAATTACGTGCACAAAACCGGGGGCAATGACCGCTTCAACATGTACAAGCGTGTTCGATGCACCACGGAAAATGGCGAAACCCGGTACTTTAAGGAACTCGTAGTACCGGGTTTTCTAAATTTCGCGATGATGAACAAAAAATTTAACACCTTGTACGTTGTCGACTTGAACAAAGGCAAAGCTCATTGCCTGGTCGCTTATCAAAATGATATGACCGTTAAATATGATCCAGATGAGCTTTCCGACATAGCAGCCGGTTTCAAAAGGAGTGGTCTTTTCTTTTGGCTTGGCGGCACTCTTGCTAGCGTTCTGTCGCTGATCGCGTACGGACTCGGTATTATTTTGTTCCCCATTGTGCTGTATATGGGCTGGGTATATTTCGTCAGAATCCCCGCAGCGCTTAATTCACAAAAGATCGCGGATGGCTTACGCGATCAAGGTTTTCCGCTCGGGGGGATGCCGCTGGGCGAAGCAGCTCAGCCGAAGGCTGCTGCGGGGGAGTGGTTGCAGTGACAGAGCTTCAGAGGCCAGCTGTTCCACTGCTAGCTCCTGAGCGGCGCTCTCACCGGAGTATACCGACGGGCTGAAGGCGGCAGTTGGCCATTTTCAGCGCTTTCTGCACCACCCGCTATGTCGGTATCCCTTAACCCTTAACTAGCCTCCTACGCCCTTAGGGGCCCTGCGAGTGTCAGCGGGAAAACAAGACAATGCATAGCTGCTTCGCAGGAGAACGCAGCGGGGGTATCAGCTTTCACGGAGATGTCACCATGAAATCTAATTATGGGTTAATCCCAAGCTGTGATGATAGGAAGGACGCCGTCAACTCCATCGCACGTCTTTACGGGGTTTCGCCTCACCATGTCAATGAGATTACTCTTCGAAATTGGCCTGATTTCGTCGACTGGGAGGACGGAGTATCCCCATTTGATAATGCAGAGTTATTGAACTGGTTATTTGGCAGAGCTTTGGGGGTAGACTGGAAGTGCGAAATTACTATGGCATGTTTCTATCACCGCACACGCTATGATGGATGTGCCTCTTGGTTCGAAAATGGCATCCTAGATGCTAAACCGGGCGCGATCAAAATTTTAGATTCTATAAGAGCACACTTATCGAACGAGAATTTTATTAAAGCTAAGCAGTGTGCGCTTGCTAATATCGAAGACCGGGATCAAGGACTGGGCTATGTGGGCCCATACGCTTTCAACACCTACGCTGAAGCGAAAGGTGCTGAGGTTGCAGGGCTGTACTATGACGTCCCCGAATTTTTAACCGGTCACCGGTATTGGGATCCAGAGTTCAGTGAATTTGTCTCTCAAGTATTCGTCACACACCTTAAACCTGCGATCGTTAAATTCGTAGCGCCCGTGGTGTGTTCTGAAAAGTACGTCGCGAGTCTTTGGCATCATTTGTACCGCTCGGACTTCGAGATGGACTTTATCCCCCTTACCCACTCTAAAGCTAGCGGGGAGGTGCCCGCTGCTAACCTCATAAAGATTTTTGATCTTTAAAACATTCGGAGCTCTACCTTTTTGTTCAACGCCCTCTACTTGCTGGCTCATGAACGGGAGAGGCGGAGTATTTTGGGGGATGGCGAACGCTGATTTACCCTTACCTCAACCCATCCCCTATGGAGCTCTTAAATGATCACCCTATTTTTCTAGGGCGCGCTACGAGCCCAGGGATGCCCTCAGAGCGCAGCTCTGCTCGTTCGCATATAGTTCCGGCACCATGCGCTAAACGCGCTCCTAGGCCGTGTGTAGGAGCTTATAGAGCGGGTTACAATCCCATTGCTATACAGCTCTGATAGGTTAAGGCCAAGCATGGTTGCAAGCTCCTGATCCTGCTTGTAAGTACGGAGGCGTTGGAGCAGGTGTGGTGATTTCGGGAGCTCTGCGCTTTTACTTGAATAATTAACAACAATTGTGACCGGCTCCACCTTGCCACGCTCCTCCTCTGGTTTTTTCAATTCCATTAAGCGCTTTGCCTTCTCTTTTATCTCATCCAGGTGGTCGCAGTGCTCAATGAATTCTGCCTTCGCCTTGCCACGCTCCTCCTCCGATTTTACCAACTCCATTAAGCGCTTTGCCTTCTCTTTTAACTCATCAAGGTAGTCGCAGTACCATTGCATCATAATCCTGCGACGCTCAATGAATTTTGCCTCCGCCTTGCCACGTTCCTCCTCCGGATTTTTCAATTCCATTAAGTGCTTTGCCTCCTCTTCGGTGATGTCCTCGCACAGGCCGGCGAACTGCACCGCATCGTCATCACACCGATGTTTTATCCATCGATTAACACATACTGTTTCGCCGTATCGATTCTCGACCGCCTCCTGGCTTACCTCTAGTTCCTCTGCCTCTACTTCCAAAAATCTGACTCTGGCTTGTAGTTGCTTCGCGTTTCTGTCGGGAGTGCCTTTGGGAAGATATAGATCTTTGGCCATTTTCGATATATGCTCCGGGGTGTTTTCTGCGCGGGCGATCGACTTTAAGGCGCGCTGCTTACCCATCGCACATTTAATCCCAAAGAAACCATATTGCCTCGCCCGCATTGCCCTTATCGCACATTTGTATCTATATGCCAGGCCGTCCCCATCGGCCTCGTCTGCTCCTAGTGCATATGCGATGTACTTAAAAATGTATGAAGATGGTTTCGCAGTTTCTTCATCTGTCTTTTCAATGATACGGATAATATCGTCTTTTTGACCCTCGAAGTACCTTCCCCTGTTTTTGTAAAGGCGCTGAACTGATGCTTCAACTGACTCAATGATTCCCAAGGTTTTGTCGAAAAACAGCAATATATGCCATTGCGGGCATCCATCTTCATGCAGCTCCACGACGCGAAAGCCAAAATAGCTACCGCTTTTTCGTTTTACTCCAATGTTGTCAAGCCCGTCGAGGATTGAGCGCCAATCTTTTTGAATTGACGCATTAGCTTCCCTTGCTGTTGAGCCATCATAAGTGTTTTTGCCGCGCTTGGGATTAGAATGGAATTTCGGTGCGGCCGTGAGAGTTATAAATGCGCAGCCATATGAGTTACTTTCGGCAATTGTTTCTAGCGCTTTTATGTTGAGGAACATTTCGTTCAGGCGTGACTTTTTTGACGACTCAGCGATATCATAAAGCGAAAAAACTGTCGCGTTCCCACTAAGATCCATTTTTGCTTTGAATTGGGATTTTAGTGCATAGTCTGTACGCTCTTTTCGCTCACGAAATATCTCAACAGTTGCGTCGGAGCAACACGACATAGCGGAGTGCTTCCCCCCCAGCAGACCTGCCATTTGGGCCTGGTGCTCGCGCATCTCGTCTGCTAGCTGCGTTATCTGCCTTCCCCACCATTTTCGATCCTTTAAACGTGCGGCTAAGGATAACAAGGTCGAGTTACGGTTGCGTTTAAGCTCAATTCCAAACTCCTTGGGTGAAGATACAATATCGCGAGTTTGCGCCATATCACAGCCTGCCATAGCGACTGTATAGGCGTGTGCGAGCTTGCTGCCGAGACTTGTAAGATCTGAGGCGCGCATTCTCGTGAGTTCAATCAACGAGGGCAGGACGGTATGATAATAGTTTTCATAGGGCGAGAAGTCGCCAGGAATATGAATGGTTTTCATATGGAATTCTTATTATTATGTTCCATGCCGCCATTGCGGCGGCAGGTTTTTATTACTTTAATTGCTTAGCGAATTGCTCCAGGTCGTACAAGTCTGAGTCGCGCCATCCCTCAAATCCACGTAGTTTGAGGATTAACCGTAGAATTTCAAAATTACTATCATCCAGGCTGGCTGCGCCGCATAGCGATATCTGAATATCACTTCTATAAAAGCTCATGTATGCTTTTCTTAGCCAAGGGTGGAGTTCAATCGCTTCCTTAACTGTCTTTACAGCCTCGTGGAAATCATCATTGGCAATGATGGTATCGACTTTTCGTTTCATAACGTGCACCCTGTACGTAAGCGCTTAGTTGCGAATCTCGCCAAGGCCTCCTGCCGGCTCTCAAGGCCGTAAATAATAAAGGGCTTGCGATGGACTTCTCCCCTTGCAATTTTTAGCACCGACCAGCCCTTGCTGGTGCGCTTTGCTAATATCTGCGTTCCATATGGTCTGTATTTGTATGCGATTGGAAAGGTCTGCGCATTTGGGTCGTAGTTAACAATAAGTCCGATGATATCTTTTTTGGATAGATGTTCTGACAGTTGTTTGTATACAGCTTCCAGTCCTTTCCTGATTTCATTTGAAGACGCTAACCTTGTCTGCGCTCGTGCTTGAGCTTTGTTTAGTTGACGGATTAGCTGGGTTTGATTATCCAGAGGGATGCCACGGCGCTGTTCAAACATTTGAAATGCCTCTCAGTTGATTAAGGATGAATTGTTCTACATCAGATTTTTGCCATCGGCTTGAGCGTCCATATTTAAGCGGGGCAGGAAAGCCATCCCGCTTTATCATGCGGTAAATAGTGCAACGCGATAGCTGCAGTTCGGACATAAGATCGTTGAGTGTCATTAACATATTATTCTCCAGTCATTTCGCTGTGTGTCTGGAGATATGATCTGTTGGCTTCTTTTTTTGGTCAACTAGGTGAATTTCAAAAAATAATGTGGGGAGATGTACTCTTGCCAAATTGGCAACGCTTAAGCAGCCGGGATTGTTGATGATCCCTAATGTCATCCAACTAATTAGCAGCTTTAGGAGAACTTCTGTATTCGACGAATGGTCGGATTTATTGCCATTTTGGCAATGCTTTGTCTGCTGGGTCTGTCAGGTTTAAGGCGTTGGCTGTCATCGGCCCGTAGTTTGGTCGCGGTTGTAGAGAGCAGCCTTTCTGCCGCTCTCGCAATTACAGGCGCTGCTAAATGTACAGGTTGGCTGCACCAGCCGCTTCGCAGAGGCCGATGACGCCCCGCTGAAGCCGCTGTAGGGCGCTATTATTAAAATGTTTATAGAAGTCGTCGCTGGCGTCATATACATTAAAATGAAGCACTTCCAATACTCCATTGATGCGTTTGTACCCGAAGTCTACATAGAGATTTTCTTCTGGAATCTGTATTCCATCGGGTGTAGCCACTGTCTCATCGTACATGAAGTGGATCTTTGCTAGCGCGAAAGTCCCTTGTTCGTCTTTCACGAGCTTGGATAGTTCGATGTTCATGCTATTCCTTAGTCATCTTCGTCTTTGAGTCTTGGGTACTTTGCATGCGCTGCTCTAACTCTTTCTGCTAGCTCTTCCTTCCTATTGGCGGACATTCCCTCTTTTAAATAATCAAGGTAGTCGCAGTACCATTGCATCATAACCCTGCGCCGCTCAATGAATTCTGCCTTGTTATAGATTCTTTCAAGGCCTTTCTTCGCATGTGCTAGTTGTGCGCTTCTCCATGTGCTGGGCCATCCATGCTCACTTAAAAGCGTGCTCGCAGTATGTCGAGAGCCATGACCAGTGATTCTGTCCTTGTAGCCGATCAATGCAAAACACTTATTTATAGTGTTTTCTGAGATGACTGCATTAACACTTCCTTGCCCAGGGAAAAGGTACTTACTTCGCCCGGTTAGCTCTCTTAGCTTCAATAGGATACAAATTACTTGGCTGGTAAGAGGTACAGTATGAGCTACACCAGTTTTCATTTTTGCAGCTGGTACGTGCCAGACCTGTTCCTCGAAGTCGAGCTCGCTCCATTCCGCAAACCTCACCATTCCAGGTCTAGATGCTGTGTAAATTGTGAGCCAAGCTGCGTACTGAATAACGTGGCCGCTTTTGCTCGCCGCTAGTTTATTTAGAAAGGCTGGAAGCTCTTTTTCTAGAAGGTGGGGGTACTGACTTGATTCTGGGGTGGGGGTTGAGACATCTACCAAGTAGACTGCCGGGTTATTATCACAGTAACCTTTTGCGATAGCGAATCGAAAAATTTCATTCAGCCAGACTCTTACTTTCTCAGCTGTGTTTAGAGCATTTCTTTTTTCAATCGAGCTTTGAATCTTCAGGCACTCTGCGCGTGTAACTTCAGTAATTTGCTTATGGCCTACTACTGGAAAAATATCATTTTTGAGAGCAGCTTCCATCGAGCTGATGGTTTTTGGAGCTCGTCTCTTATCTTTTCTGTCTTCGATCCACTCGGCCGCGATCGACTTAAAGTTCAATTTTGGTGATCCAGCTTCTGCTTGTTCTTTGCGTTGTTTTATAACGTCAACGCCAAGCTTTAACTGATTATTGATTTCGATAGCTTTGTTACGTGCGGACTCTGCAGAAACGTCGCGGAAGCTGCCGAGACCGTGCCAGCCCCATTTGCCGTCATGTCGCTTGTACCTCAACTCCCATCTCTTGTTGCCGGAGGGGTTGACGACAAAATAGAGGCGATCGGTGCCGTAGTTTTCGCGGTACTCCTTCGCTTCAGGCTCCAAGGCCTCCAGCACTGTTCGCGAAAGTGGACGCCGCTTAATGTCTGAGCGCTTCAAAGGCGAGCCTCCTGTGTATGGTGGGGTTCGATCTTTTTTTACCGTACACGATGCCATACACGGCGCCAAGCGCTGCCAGGAGATGATGAGATATGCCCTGAAACGGGCTGAGACGCTAACCCCTTGATTTTAAGGGGTTTGTGAGATGTGTAGCGATGATGAGCTACGAGGGGAGATGCAAAGGTGGAGCGGGTAGAGGGAATCGAACCCTCACCGATTGCTTGGGAAGCAATAGTTGTACCATTCAACTATACCCGCATCACGTCGCAGCTATGTTCACAGCCTAGAGTGTCCAATAAGAACCCTCAACTAAAGCTTGGGAAGCTTTCGTTTTGCCACTAAACTATACCCGCATCTGAGCTCGACTTTTTACCAGAACCTTCAGCGAATTAGAAGCCCAAGTTATAAAAAAGCTTGTCGGCGCCCCGTGGCCTGCGGGTATTTGCTACAAGGCGCCGAGCCGCTCAGATGGCAAATGCATGCTGCCCCTGTTGCACGGGTTGGTAACGTTGGCGGGGTTCACGCACGGTTGGCTTGAGGAACCCTAGCATGACACTGCGGGTGTTCTCGCAGGCGGTCTTGTTCTCCATGTCCAGGAAGTGGCCCGCATCGCGGATCACGCTGAACTGGCTTCTGCCCACATGCTTGCTGAACTGCCGCGCATCTTCGACTGTGGTGTACTCGTCGCGTTCGCCGTTGATGAACAGCACCGGGATGTTGATATTGCGCGCGCCTTGCAGCGCACGTTCCAGGTCGTGCTCCAGCACCTGGTTGATGTGGAAGTGCATCTGTGCGTACTCGTGGCTGTCCAGGCTGCTCACATGGCGGTAGTTGAAGCGTTTGAACAGCGACGGCAAGTGCTTGCCGATGGTGTCATTGACCAGGTTGCCGACCTGATAACGGTCGCAGGCGGCCAGGTACTGGCAGCCACGGTCCAGATAGTCGCGCATCGGCTCGTTGATCACTGGCGAGAACGAACTCACCACTGCCTTCTTCACGTACCGCGGCTGGTGCGCCAGCGCCAGCAGCGTGCTTGCGCCACCCCACGAAAAAGACATCACGTAGTCTGCCTGGAAGTGCTCGATCAGCTCAAGGAGGATATGCGCCTCGGTCTCCTTGCTGATCAGCCGTTCCTGACGGTTGTGCGGCTTGGACTTGCCTGAATACGGCTGGTCGAACAGAACCACGTTGAACTGTGGGTGCAGGTTACGTACCGTCTGGGCGAACGAGGCCGTGGTGGCCAGCGAGCCGTTGATCAGGATGATCGTGTTTTCGGCCGCATCCGCGCGATAGAACTCCGTGTAAACCCGATACTGACCTTGGATATCAAGTACAGCGATTTCTGGCCTCATGTCATCGACTCCTGGCGCAAAAAGGGTATTCGCGTCACCTAGGGTGCACGTTCTTTATGACAGGTAGGCATTTGCCTGAAGATAATCCGGGGGCCCTGTGTCGATCCTTGGCACTTGCGTCGACGGTATTGTTTTTGGCGGGCAATTTGCCGTGCCCCAAGGCATCTAGGCTTTGGGTGGCCGGCAAAAAGTGTCACTGGCTGCAGGTGTGACTTGGTAGTCACATGCAGACTGACGATTTGGATTCAAGCAGTGGGTTGAGGATCGCGCAAGTGCCGTTCGGTAAGTAATGTGACTTTTGTCGCTGAGCGGTCGTGTGACGACACCGGCTGTCTGTCACGCCTGGACAGTGGCTATCTCATTGGCCGTCAGTTCACGATACTCCCCCGGCGCCAACCCCGGATCCAGCCGGATCGCTCCCATGCTCTCCCGATGCAGCCCCACCACCTTGTTGTTGAAGTGCCCGAACATGCGCTTGACCTGGTGGTACCGCCCCTCGACGATCGCCAGCCGGGCTCGGTGGGGGCCGAGGATGTCCAGCTGGGCTGGTTGGGTGGTGAGGTCTTCGAAGGCAAAATAGAAACCCTCGCGAAACTTGGCCACATAGTGCTCGCCAATCTCGTCCTCGGTGTCCACCAGATAATGCTTGGGCAGCTTTGTGGCAGGCTGGGTCAGGCGCCGTGACCACTGGCCATCGTTGGTCAGGATCATCAGGCCGGTGGTGTTGAAATCCAGGCGCCCGGCTATGTGCAGGTCATCTCGCAACGCCGTGGGCAGCAGGTCGAGAACGGTACGGTGTTGCGGGTCGTGGGTGGCGCTTACGCAGCCAGTGGGCTTGTACAGCATCAGGTAGCGGGCCGGCCGGCCGGCCTGCAGCAGTTGCTCGTCCAGCTCTACGCGGCTGAATTCACGCACGTCGGTCAGCGGGTCACTGGCGACCTTGCCGTCCACCCGCACGCGGCGTTGCGCCAGCATCAGGCGAACTTGCTGGCGGTTGTAGCTGGGCAGGTTGGCGAGGAAACGGTCAAGGCGCATGGCAACGATCAGTGGGCAGCGGATGGACGGAGCTGTTCTTCAACGGCGGCGCAGCGCGGGCACAGACAGGCCTTGTTACGCAGTTCATCGGGCAGTGCCTGAAGCACGGCCGGGTCGATGGTCACGCTGTAGCACCAACACGCCTGGGTGGCACGGCGTGGGTCGGCCAGGCTGCACTGGTTGAGGGCACCGCAAGCGGGGCAGTGTTGCTTGTCATTCATGGCGGGTATCACTGCAGACGCGGTTGCGGCCAGCCTGCTTGGCACGATAAAGCGCGCGGTCGGCGCGGGTCAGCAGGGCGTGCAGGGTATCCCCCGGTTGCAGGCTGCTCAGGCCGATGCTGGTGGTCAGTCGCAGCGGCTGGTTGTCGTAACTGAAGGTCAGCTGTTCGGTGCGTCGCCGGATCTTTTCCGCCACCTCGATGGCCTGGCCGCCTTCAGCTTCGCGCAGCAGCACGATGAATTCCTCACCGCCCCAGCGGCACAGTATATCTGACTGACGCAGGCTGCTTTGCAGCACATTGGCGAATTGGCGTAGCACTTCGTCACCTGCCAGGTGGCCGTGGTTGTCGTTCAGTGCCTTGAAGTGGTCCAGATCAATCAGCAAGGCCACCAGAGGGCTATTGTCGCGCCGGGCTTCTCGCAGCGCCTGGGCGGCGAGCAGGTCGAAGCTGCGCCGGTTGTGCAAGCCGGTGAGGCTGTCGAGCGTGGCCAAGGCTTCGGTGCTGGCCTGGTGGCGGCGGACCATGGCATGCACCAGTGCCAGCACCACCAGTGTGATCATCGTACAGATCGCCAGGTTCAGGTACAGCGCGTGGCGAATGCGGTCGAGGACGCCGGTTTCGCGTTTGTCCACCAACAGGTACCAGTCCAGTTCGGGCAGGTGGCGAACGTTGAGAAAGTGGCTGTGGTTTTCGCTGTCATGGTACTCGTGGCTGCCTTCGCCCGGCACCCACTGCTCGGCCAACATGGCCTTCAGCTCAGGGTTGTCGCTGAGTGACTGGCCAACTTGCAAACCATGCGGGCCACCCTCGGAGCCGGTCAACAGCACCTTGCCTTTGGCATCGGTGAATAGCACCGCGCGCTGGTAGCGGCGTTGGTACTGATCGATCAGCTTGACCACCGACGATACGCTCAGCCCTACGCCTGCCGCGCCGATGAAGCGCTGCTGGTAGTCGTGCACCTGGTAGTTGATGAACACGGTCAGGCTGTCCTGGTTGGCCATGTCCAGATCGACGTTGATCTCATAAGGGGCCTTGAGTTCACGCAGACGGAAATACCAGGCATCACGCCAGGTGCCCGGTTCGACGTGTTTGAGCACGCCTTTGGCCTGGTAGTAGGTCCGCGTGCGATCGGACACGAAAAAGGACGTGAAGATGTCCTGCTTGCCCATGACCTCGCTCAGGTAACGGGTCATGCGTTCGGTATCCTGCTCGCCGGACAGCACCCAGTCGCGCAGGAAGGTGTCCTGGGCCATCATCGAGGCGATCAGCACCGGGCGGATCAGGTCTTTCTGGATTTCCGAGTAGACAGTGTCGGAGGTCAGCGGCAATTCGGTATTGATGATGCCGTCGCGGATGGCGCTTCGCGAGGAGAAGTAGCTGAGCAGCGAAGTGGCCAGGAAGCCGCAGGCCAATAACACGAGCAGGGTAACGATCAGCGAGCGTTGCGAGAACAGAGCGGAACGTAAGGGCATGATCTTCCCGTGATGTGTGCCGAGCCGCTTATTCTAGTGAGATGGCCAGCAAATGACTGCAAGTTTTTCAGGGTTATTTCACCTGTATCAAGTTATTGCAGAAATGGCACTGAACCTGCGCGCCACTGTCTTATTCAGTGTCGATTGACGCATCTCGTCTCGACGCTCGCCAGCGCCGCTGTTCGGGCACTCCCGCGGTCCAGGAGGCCGCCATGTCCTATCGAATCCTGTTGATCACCCTGCTGGGGCTGATGACTTCGGCCTGCTCCCCGTACTACGAGCGCGGGGGCTATTACCGTTCGGACTACTACTCCACCGACCGCTATGTGGCGCCGGGGTATTACCGCTATGACCGGTACTATGTGGCGCCAGCCCCGCGCTATTACTATCAGCCTGCCCCCCGTTACTACCATGGGGCGGCCCCTGCGCCCTATTACCGGCCATATTCGCAGCCAGGGATGAACCAGTGGCATGGCAACCCGCGCTATGACTATGGCAATCGCCAGCGACAAGACTACAGGCAGGACCGGGATCGCCATGACTATCGCAATGACAGCCAGCGTTACCGGCATGGCGACTGGCACTCCAATGGGCAGGGTAATGACCGCGGGCGCTGGGAGGGTCGGCGCGGGCAGGGGCAAGGAGGAAACTGGCAGCGCTAGGTGAGTGGAGGTGGGGCTGAAAAGCAGCCCCAGGTTCACGAAGCTAACCCACATCCGCCAATGGGTGGCGTCCCTCCCACGCCTTGGCAAAATGCGCCTCGACTACCGCCGCCGGCACTTGCGCCACATCAGGCCAGTGCCAGCGCGGCTGGTTGTCTTTGTCCAGCAGGCGAGCACGCACGCCTTCACTGAACTCAGGGTGGCGGCAACAGTTCAGGCTCATGCTGTATTCCATCTGGAACACTTGCGCCAACGACAGGTACCGCGCCCGGCGGATCTGCTCCCAGACCAGATGCGCGGTCAGCGGGCAACCCTCATGCAGGCGTTGGCCGGCATCTGCCAGCAATGGGTCGTCATGCTGCTTGAGCCTTTCCAGCGCGCGCCAGGCTGAAGCCGCATCGGCCACGTCGAGTAACTGATCGATCACATGCCGTCGTGGCAGCCACTGGGCATCAGGCAGCTCGGCGCAGGCACGATGCTGCTCGGCCTTGAGCAAGCTGTTCAGTTGTACGGCGGTCTGCTCCTGCCAGTTGAGTTGCAGCAACTCCTCGATCAAGGCCTCTTGCTGGTGCTCGCCCAGAAAACGGTCAGCCAGGCCCAGGTCAAGGGCATCGCGGGCGTTGATCGGCGCGCCGGTCAGGCCGAAGAACAAACCCAGCTTGCCCGGCAGCCGGGCCAGGAACCAACTGGCGCCTACGTCAGGGTACAGGCCGATGCTGATTTCCGGCATGGCCAGCCGGCTGCTGGGTGTGACGATACGTACATTGGCGCCTTGCAGCAGCCCCATGCCGCCACCCAGCACATGCCCATGGCCCCAGCAGAGTAACGGTTTGGGGTAGGTGTGCAGGGCAAAGTCCAGGCGGTATTCGGCGGCGAAGAAAGAGGCCGCCAGCGGCGGGACACTGCCGGGGTGGTCGCGGCAGGCTTGCACCAGCGCACGGACATCGCCGCCTGCGCAAAAGGCTTTTGCCCCGTTGCCGCGCAGCAGCACGCAGACGATACCCGGGTCGCGGGCCCAGGCATGCAGTTGTTCGCCCAGCACTTCGATCATCGGCAGGGTCAGGGCATTGAGCGCCTTGGGCGCATCCAGGGTGGCGATGCCGATGCGGGCGCCATCGACGCCGGTGAGTACCTCGCAGTGAATGGTCATGGACTACCTCTCGCAAGTCATCGCTCAAGTATGGCTTGCCTGGCCAATCATGCCGGTCGTCGGTCGGATCGTTTGACAAGCGCGAAGGGCTTACCTAGTGTCGCGCCATTGTTTATGGAAGGCCCCATGACTGACGACGATCGCATCAAACTCGAACCCAGCTGGAAGGCCGCATTGCGCGGTGAATTCGACCAGCCTTACATGCACCAGCTGCGCGAATTTCTGCGTGGTGAGTACGCTGCCGGCAAGGAAATCTACCCGCCAGGGCCGCTGATCTTCAATGCGCTCAATTCGACACCGCTGGACCAGGTGAAGGTGGTCATCCTCGGTCAGGACCCGTATCACGGGCCGGGGCAGGCCCATGGCTTGTGCTTCTCGGTGCAACCGGGCGTGGCCACGCCGCCGTCGCTGGTCAATATCTACAAGGAGCTGCAGCGCGACCTGAACATCCCGATCCCCAGCCACGGCTACCTCCAGAGCTGGGCAGAACAAGGCGTTCTGTTGCTCAACACGACCATGACCGTCGAGCGCGCCAATGCCGCGTCGCATGCCAAGAAAGGCTGGGAATTGTTTACCGACCGGATCATTCAAGTGGTCAGTGAGCAATGCCCGAACGTGGTATTCCTGCTATGGGGGGCGCATGCACAGAGCAAGCAGAAGCTGATCGACGGTACCAAGCACCTGGTACTGAAGTCGGTCCATCCTTCGCCGCTGTCGGCGTATCGCGGGTTCATCGGTTGCGGGCATTTCAGCCGTACCAACAGCTTCCTCGAGCAGCGGGGGCTCGGGCCCATCGACTGGGCACTGCCCCCGCTGTGAGAAACCGGGGTGGGGTACGCAATCGCTCAGGGCGTCATGCTGATGCGCGGCTCGCTGCGCTGGCCAATTGCAATATCCCGCTCATGGTTCTGGCGTACATACGCCACCAAGGCTTCCAGGTCGGAGATGCCGGTGTCCTGGCGTCGCCTTCCTTCTTTGAAAGTGGCCAAGCCACCGCCACCATCGGCCAGGAACAGGTTGCTGACGACGCGATAATGGGTCAACGGCTCAACGGGTTTGCCGTGAAGACGCACACTGCCCTCGACGACACGGCTGCCGACAGGCCGTGAACCATCCCACTCATAATGAAAACCCTTCGATACTTGCAGCGGATTGAAACTGCCCCTGTTCCATTGAAGGTTGAGCAGTTCGGTAATCTGCTTGCCTGTCAGTTCCTGAACCACCAGTGGGTTATTGAACGGTTGTACGGCAAATAATTGTTCGTAGGTCAGGTCGCTATCGGCAGGCTGTATCAGGTCACTTCGCAGCCCACCCAGATTGAGAAAGGCAATCTGGGTATTAAACGCTTGGGTCATGGCCAATTGGGCATCCGTGACCAGGTTCCCCAAGGTTGTTTCACCGGCGGCATTTTCTTTGCGGTCAAGTTCTGCCGTCGAGATGCGTCCTATGGGTTCGAGCAATTTTTCCCCGGACCGCTGACGCACTTCCTCCAGCAAACTCGTCAACTTGGCATTCGGCAGGTAGTTCTGTGGGTCAGCAGGAATATTGCGGGCGGTGATGTTCGTGACGTGATGGGTGCCTGGCGTTACCTGCAACTTCAACTGAGTCAGGAAGTGGCCGTATTTGCCAGCCTGAGTGATGCTCAGGTCACCCACCTTGCATTGATAGCTGGCATGCGAGTGACCGCTGATGACAGCATCTACCGCAGGATCCAGCCGCTTCGCCACGTCGACGACCGCGCCACTCAGCTGGCTGCAATCCTGCGTGTCGAACGGCTCGACGGTATCCCCTCCTTGGTGCATGACCGCAATGATTGCATTGACGCCTTTGGCCTTGAGCTCCGGAATCACGTCATTGATGGCTTGCGCTTCATCTGTGGCTTTGAGCCCTGCGAATGCGCTGGCCGAGACCACTTTTTCCATGTTGCGTGGCACGGCACCGACGAACGCTATCTTGACCCCTTTCACCTGCTGAATGTGATAGGCCGGTAGCAAGCGCTCGCCCGTGGTGGTATCGATCAGGTTGGACGCTATGTAAGGGAAGCCACTTCCTGGATAATCGCCGCGAAACGTGCAGGCCTTTTCAGGGCGCGTTGACTCGCATCCTCCGTGGATCTGACGAAGAAACTCGGCCTTGCCTGCATCCAGTTCGTGGTTCCCGGATGCGCTGACAATCATGCCCATCGCGTTCAAGGCCTCAAGCACAGGCTCGTCAGCCCACAGCGCAGAAATGGCGGGGCTGCCCCCTATCAAGTCGCCAGCCCCGATGAACAGCAGATCGGGGTCCTGCGTTCGCAGCTCATCGAGCATGGCGCCGAGTGTGGCGATGCCGCCGTAGGTCAGGCGGGTAGCGCCTTGCGCGCCGGCGTAGTCCTGGGGGTTGGGTTCCAGGTAGCCGTGAAGATCATTGATAGCCACGACGTTGATCTGGACGGGGGCAGGTGGCTCTGCGGCAAGGCTGCCTGCGCTGATGGCAAGGCATGCCCAGGCAATAGCCGAGCGATAGTTGCAAGAAAGACGGACTTTCATCATTACCTCTTGAATGCCGGGAAGTGTGGGTTTGCTGGCGATCAGGGCAGCAATCCGACTCTATTCATCCGGGCATTGGGCAAGTGGTAACTATCTATCTTCAGGGGGCTTGCCGCTTGAATACCTGTTGTCCCACAACCGGAAAAGCGGTTCTGCAAGAAACAACACCAGGATCAGGCGCATCACCTGCAGCGCGGTCACCAGCGGCACTGACAATTGCAACGTTTCGGCCGTGAGGCTCATTTCGGCGATCCCGCCAGGCATCATCCCCAGTGTCAGCGAACGCAAGTCCAGTGCAGTCATCATGCTCAGCACCCACGCGGCACTGGCGGCAATCGCCATGCACAACGCCGTGGCCATCAAGGTGCGTCCCAGGAACGACGGTGCGCGGCGGAAGAACGCGCGGTTGAAGTGGCAGGCCAGGCCACTGCCGATGAGCCACTGGCCGATCTGGCTGGCGCCGTTGGGCAGGGCGATCTGCAGGTTGCCGGCCAGGCTGACCGTAGCCGCGACCAGCAATGGCCCGAACAGCCATGGGTTGGGCTGGCGCAAGCGCTGCCAGAGCAAGGCAACGGCAACGCCCAAGGGCGCAATCAACGCCAGCCAGCCCCAGCTCACGCTACCGGTGTGGTTCAGTGGTACCCCGTCACCCAGCAGAAACTTGAACAGCGCCGGCACGCACAGCACCACTGCCAGCACACGCAAGCTTTGCGCTGCCGCCACCTGGCTGAGCACCGCGCCATTGCGCGCCCCAAGGTTGACCATCTCGCCCGAACCGCCAGGCATGCTGGCGAAGAACGCGGTGGCGCGGTCTTCGCCGGTTCGCCGCAGCAGCCATACGCTGATCACGCTGGACAGGGTGGTGAACAACGCACCGAAGCAGATCAGCGCGAAATGGCTGGCCACTTGCTCGATCACCGCGGGGGTGAAGTGCAGGCCAATACCGATGCCGATGATCCACTGCCCACACTTGCGGCCGTTGGGGATTTCCGACAGCTGCCAACGCGTCAGGCAGCGCACCAGGATGATCGCCAGCAATGAGCCGACCATCCATGGCAAAGGCCAGCCGACCTTGCTGGCGGCAAAACCGCCAGCAAGGCCGACCAGCCCGGTCGCGACGAACAATGGCAATGACCGATCAGGCATCGGCCAGGGCCCGGCGCTGCAGGCTGCGTTTGCGCCAGATGCGCAGCAGCGGCAGGGCGAGCATCAGCACTACCAGCGCCCAGACGCCCATGCTGATCGGGCTGGACCAGAGGATGCCCAGTTCACCGTTGGAGATCGACAGCGCCCGACGCAGGTTTTGCTCCATCAGCCCGCCGAGGATGAAGCCCAGCAGAATCGGCGACAGAGGGAAGTCCAGCTTGCGCAGGATGTAGCCCATGATGCCGATACCGACCATGAGGAACAGGTCGAAGGTGGTGGCATGCACGGCGTACACACCGATCGCGGTGATGATGGCGATCACCGGCACCAGCGCCCAGTTTGGCACGGCGAGGATGCGGGTGAAGATGCGGATCATCGGGATGTTGAGGATCACCAGCATGATGTTGGCGACGAACAGCGAGGCGATCAGGCCCCAGACGATATCTGGCTGCTGTTCGAACAGCAGTGGGCCAGGGGTGATGTTGTACAGGGTCAGGGCGCCGATCATCACAGCCGTGGTGCCAGAGCCCGGTACGCCCAGGGTCAGCATCGGGACCAGGGCGCCACAGCAGGACGCACCAATGGCCGTTTCCGGCGCTGCCAGGCCACGGGCATCGCCTTTGCCGAACTTGCCGCTTTCCCCGGCCATGCGTTTCTCGGTCATGTAGGCCACGGCGCTGGCCAGCGTTGCGCCGGCGCCGGGTAGAACACCCATGATGAAACCGAGCAGGCCGCAACGGATGTTGACCAGGAACACCGAGGCCGCTTCCTTGAAGTTGAACAGCATGCGGCCGGTAGCCTTGACCGCCTGGTGGCCATGGTGGGTCTTTTCCAGTAGCAGGAGGATTTCGCTGATGGAGAACAGGCCCAGCACGAGCACCACGAACTGAATACCGTCGGCCAGGTGCACGCTGTCACCGGTGAAGCGGTACACGCCGCTGTTGGCGTCGATGCCGACCGCCGACAGGAACAGGCCGATGAGAGCGGCAATGAAGGTTTTCAGTGGTTTGTCACCGGCCATGCCACCCAGCGCGACGATGGCGAACACCATCAGCACAAAGTACTCCGCCGGGCCGAAGGCGATGGCCCATTTCGCCAGCAGCGGGGCGAACAGCACCATGCCGCAGGTGGCAATGAAGGCGCCGATGAACGAACTCCAGGCCGACAGCGACAGCGCGACGCCTGCCAGTCCTTGGCGAGCCATCGGGTAGCCGTCCAGGGTTGTCATCACGGTCGACGCTTCGCCCGGGATGTTCAGCAGGATCGAGCTGATACGCCCGCCATATTCGCAGCCCAGGTACACCGCCGCCAGCAGGATCAGCGCCGATTCCGGCGGCAGGCCGAGGGCAAAGGCGATGGGGATCAGCAGGGCCACGCCATTGATCGGGCCCAGGCCCGGCAGCAGGCCGACCACGGTGCCGATCAAGGTGCCGGAGAGGGCGGTGACCAGGTTGTAAGGGGACAGGGCAATGCCGAAGCCCTGGCCCAGGTAGCTCAAGGTATCCATGTCAGTTCTCCAGTACGCTCAGCAGGCCAAGGGGCAGTGGCACGTCCATCACACGGTCGAACAGCCAGTAGAGGAAAATGCTCATGCCGGCCACCACAATGGCGCTTTGCAGCCAGCGGCCACCGTACAGCCGAGCCATGGGCAGGCCGACCAGGATGGCGCTGAGGATGAAGCCGAGTGCTTCGAAAGTGGCGGCGAAGACGATCAGCAGGCCGACACAGGCGGTGATCTTGATCAGGGTCTCGCGATCCAGTTCCGGTTCCTCATCCTTGCGCACGATGGGCGTCGGACGGAACAACAGGTACAGCAGGCCCAGCCCCATCAGGCCTAGCACTAACAACGGGTAAGCGCGCGGGCCCACCGGTTCATAGGAAAATGCAGCCTGATAGGGCCAGGCCATCACGGCCAGGGCGGCACACACCACTAGCAGAGCCAGGGCGAAAATGCGTTGAAGGATCATTGGGGAATCCTCGTTGGGATTGCTCAAGTGAGATGCACATCCTGTGGGAGCGGCCTTGCGTCGCGATCGGGCGCGAAGCGGCCGCTAAACCTGCCGATGCGATCTGTCCGAAGCATCGTATCGGCTGTGCCAGGGGCCGCTTCGCGCCCGATCGCGACACAAGGCCGCTCCCACAGGGGGGGTGGTGAGTCCGACAGGCTTACTGGATCAGGCCGAATTCCTTGGCCAGTGCCTTGTAGTCAGCCACTTGCTTCTTCACATAGCCGTCCAGCTCTTCGCCGGTCATGGCGAACGGGAACAGCTCGCGCTGGTCTCGCAGCTTGGCGAAGTCCTCGGAGGCCAGCATCTTGTCGAACGAGGCCTTCCACCAGGCGTAGTCCTCGTCGCTCACTTTTGGCCCCAGGTAGAAACCGCGCACCACCGGCCAGACGATGTCGTAGCCCTGCTCCTTGGCAGTAGGGATGTCTTTCATTTCCGGCTCGTCAAGGCGGTTTTCAGAGAACACCGCGAGGATGCGCATGTTGCCGCTCTGGATGTGCGGCATGGAGTCGGAAATGTCGGTAGAACCGACCTGGATATGGCCGCCCAGCAATGCCGTGGCGATTTCGCCGCCGCCCTCCAGGGCCACGTAGCGCAGGTCGCGCGGGTTTATGCCTGCGGCCTTGGCGATCAACGCGGTCTGCATCCAGTCCTGGCTGCCGACGGTACCGCCGGAACCGATCACGACCTTGCTCGGGTCTTTCTTCAGCGCTGCGACCAGGTCATCAAGGGTCTTGTAGGGCGAGTCGCTCTTCACTGCGATGGCACCGTAGCTGGTGCCGACGGCAGCCAGCCATTTCACCGCGTTTTCGTCGAAACGGCCGAACTTGCCCTGAGCCAGGTTAAGCAGCGAGCCGCTGGACCAGGCCACCAGCGTGCCGGCGTCTGCCGGGCGCTGGGCGACCACGGCGTTGTACGCGACCGCGCCGACACCGCCGGGCATGTAGGTGACGCGCATCGGCTTGCTGAGGATTTTTTCTTGTACCAGTGCGCTTTGCACCAGCTTGCAGGTCAGGTCGAAGCCACCGCCAGGGGAGGCGGGTGCGATGCATTCGGGGCGTTTCGGTTCTGCAGCGAGGGCGTTGCCGGCCAACAGCAGGCAGCCGGTAGCGAGGACGAGGCGGCGCAGTGAAAAGGTCATCGTCGATCTCCGTGAGCGTTGTTGTTATTGGATTACCGCTATGGGGTTACCACAGCGCCACGCTGTAGCTGACCAACAGCCTCACTTCATCCGCGTCACGGGCGAAGTTGGAGCGGAAGGTGGCGTTGCGCAGGCGCACGGCGACGTTCTTCAACGGGCCGCTTTGTACCACGTACTTCAGTTCGGTGTTGCGTTCCCACTCTTTGCCTTCGCCACCGGCAGCACGGCTGACGTTGTCACCGCTGATGTAACGGGTCATGAAGGTCAGGCCCGGTACGCCGAGCGCGGCGAAGTTGTAGTCGTAGCGCGCCTGCCAGGAGCGTTCGTCGGCACCGGCGAAGTCGTTGATCTGGACGAAGTTGACCAGGTACGGGTCGGCGCCATCCACATACGGGAAGGCACTTTCGCCGGACAACTGCTGCCAGGCGGCGCTGACCTTGTGCCCGCCCAGGGCATAGCTGAGCATGCCGTTGACGGTGGTGTTGTCGATGTTGCCGGCCTTGGCTGCACCGGCGTCGTCGCTGATGGCAAGGCGCAGGTCGGCACCCAAGGTGCCCGGGCCCCATGGCTGGGTGGCGACCATGCCGATGAAGTGCTGGCGGTAAATATCGTCGAGCTGGGCGAAGTGGTAGCTGCCGGTGATGCGGTCGGTGAACTGGTAGTCGAGCCCGCCCAGGGCCAGGTTGTCAGCGCTGAAGCTGCCACCGAAGCGGCCGTTCTTGTTGTTCAGCGCCAGGTCTTCCCAGTTGGTGTCGTTGCGGTCCTTGGCCTTGTCCAGGCGGCCACCGGTGAAGGTCAGGCCCTTGATCTCTTTGGAGGTAAGCAGGCCGCCCTCGAAGGTTTGCGGCAGGATACGCCCGTCGTTGGGCTGCAGGGTCGGCAGTTCGGGGATCAGGGTGCCGATCTTGAGTTCAGTCTGGGAGATCTTCACCTTGCCGGTCAGGCCCAGCTTGGAGTATTCGTCGGCAGCCTTGCCGTCATCGTGGGTCGGCAGCAGGCCGCTGTCGGTACGGTCGGGGCTGGAGTCGAGCTTGATGCCGAGCATGCCCAATGCGTCCAGGCCAAAGCCCACGGTGCCATCGGTGTAGCCAGACTCGAAATTGAGGATGAAGCCCTGGGCCCATTCATCGCGCTTGGATTGCTGCGCGCTGGTGCCGTCGCGGAAGTCGCGGTTGAAGTACATGTTGCGGGTTTCGAAGGTGGCCGTGCTGTCTTCGAAGAAGGCGGCCTGGCTCATCGGGGCGACACCGGCAAGCGCGAGGGCGCTGGCGATGGCTGAGGGGCGTGCGGCAAAGGAACGGGTAGGCGCGAACGCCTGCGGCTGCAATGACAGCATCGTCGATGACTCCGTTTATTGTTCTTATTCGTTGCACCTTGCTGGTGCTTTTTTCGGCGCGAAGGGCGACCGTGGTGCGATGCTAGGCAACGAACCTTTCGCTAACCTTTCAGCGTGAAAGGTTTGTCACGAGGGGCTTCACAGGCGTGGTGACAGCGGTACACTCCGCGCCACCGCCCCACCCGAGCCGGGAGAATCCGATGCGTGTGCTACTGGTCGAAGACCACCTGCAACTGGCCGAAAGCGTGGCCCTGGCCTTGAAAAGCCATGGCCTGACCGTAGATGTGCTGCATGACGGCGTGGCTGCCGACTTGGCGCTGGCCAGTGAGGAATACGCCGTGGCCGTGTTGGATGTCGGCCTGCCGCGCATGGACGGCTTTGAGGTACTGGCGCGCTTGCGAGGCCGTGGCAAAACCTTGCCAGTGCTGATGCTGACTGCGCGCAGCGACGTCAAGGACCGGGTCCATGGCCTGAACCTGGGCGCCGACGATTATCTGGCCAAGCCGTTTGAGCTGACCGAGCTGGAAGCGCGGGTCAAGGCCTTGCTGCGCCGCAGTGTGCTCGGTGGCGAGCGACAGCAACGCTGTGGGCCGTTGGTGTATGACCTGGACACCCGGCGCTTCACCCTCGGTGATGACAACCTGACGCTGACCTCACGCGAGCAGAGTGTGCTGCAAGCGCTGATCGCCCGCCCGGGTCGGGTGATGAGCAAGGAGCAACTGGCTGCCCAGGTGTTTGGCCTGGACGAAGAAGCCAGCCCTGACGCCATCGAAATCTACATTCACCGGCTGCGCAAGAAGCTCGACGGGCACCCCGTAGCCATCGTCACTTTCCGTGGTCTGGGTTATTTGCTTGAGCACCGCGATGCGTGACAACGGCAGCCTGCGCGGGCGCTTGCTGGGTAATTTGGCGCTGTTGCTGGTGGTGCTGATGCTGGCCAGCGGCCTTAGCGCCTACTGGAATGGCCGCGAGGCCGCCGACACCGCCTACGACCGCACCCTGCTGGCTTCGGCGAGAACCATCGCCGCGGGCCTGTCGCAGCGCGATGGTTCGTTGAGCGCGGATGTGCCTTACGTGGCGCTGGACACGTTCGCCTATGACAGTGCGGGGCGCATTTACTATCAGGTGCTGGATATCCAGCAAAGGCTGATTTCTGGCTACGAGAACCTGCCGCCACCGCCGCCTGGCACGCCGCGCACCGATGACTATCCGGCATTGGCACGGTTCTACAACGCCACTTACCTGGGCCAGGACGTTCGTGTGGTCAGCCTGCTGAAGCCGGTCAGCGAGCCGAACATGAACGGCATGGCAGAAATCCGCGTAGCCGAAACCGAGGAAGCGCGGGTGCGTATGGCCCGAGGGTTGATGGCCGATACCCTGCTGCGCCTGGGCATGCTGGCACTGGGGGCGTTGGTGATGGTGTGGTTTGCCGTGAGTGCCGCGTTGCGGCCGTTGGAGCGCCTGCGCACAGCGGTGGAGGAACGTCAGCCGGACGACTTGCGAGCGTTGCCGGTGGTACAGGTACAGCGCGAGCTGGGCCCGCTGGTGCGCGCCTTGAACCACTTTACCGAGCGCTTGCGTGGCCAGTTCGAGCGCCAGGCGCAGTTCATTGCCGACGCGGCCCACGAACTGCGAACGCCGCTGGCGGCGTTGAAGGCACGTGTCGAGCTGGGCTTGCGCTCGGCCGAGCCACAGGAGTGGCGGCAGACCTTGGAGTCTGCAGCCCAGGGCACCGACAGGCTGACCCACCTGGCCAACCAGCTACTGTCGTTGGCGCGGGTCGAGAATGGCGCACGGGCCATTGCCGAGGGCGGTGCGCAGCGTCTGGATTTGAGCCAGCTGGCCCGTGAACTGGGCATGGCCATGGCGCCATTGGCGCACAAGCGCGGGGTGTCGCTGGCGCTGGAGGCCGAGGCGCCGGTATGGCTGAAGGGGGAGCCGACGTTGCTCAATGAGTTGTTGAGCAACCTGGTGGACAATGCCTTGGCGCATACACCAGCGGGTGGCAATGTGATTTTGCGGGTAATGGCGCCGGCGGTGCTGGAAGTGGAAGACGATGGGCCTGGTATTCCCGAGGCCGAGCGCGAACGGGTGTTCGAGCGGTTCTACCGGCGAAGTGCGCAGGGCAGTGGATTAGGGCTGGCGATCGTTGGCGAGATCTGTCGGGCGCACCTGGCGCAGGTGAGCCTGCATGATGGCGAGAAGGGCGGGTTGCGGGTGCGGGTGAGTTTTATTGCGGATTGAGGGTTTGCCTGTGTCGACCCTTTCGCGGGCTCATCTGCGAAAGGGCCCTGGCAGGCTGTTACAGCTCAGCGCAACATGCTCCGCGCCTCTAGCAGTTCATCGACCTCCAGCTCGGTGCCAAACGGCAGCCCCAGATGGCGGTAAGCCGGCAGCGCAGCCAATGGCCGGTGGCGCCCGCGCTGACTGATGCAGCGGGCGATCTGCACAATGTCGATGTAATCAATCTTGTCAGTCTGGCGGTCCAGGTCATGAACCTGGCTCGGCAGGTTGACCAACTGCTCCGGAAACTCCCAGGCCTTGAGGATCTTGTCCCCCAGCACCGGCTGGAGTTGCTCGATCACGTAATGCAGGCAAACCGGGTCGGACAACAGTTCGTTGTGCTCTTCGGCATAGATGAGTACCGGCAGCGCGCCAATCTGGTTGACCAGCCCACCCAAGGTGGCCTGGTCAGGCTTCAGAGGTGTAAAGCGACGGCAGATTTCGTAGCTGATGCCCGCCACTTCCAGGCTACTGGCCCAGATATCGCGCAGTTTCTGCTCGACTGCCGGCGAGCGGGCATGGAAAATCTGCTCGATCACCAGGCCGATGGCCAGGTTGCAGCTGTAGTTGATGCCTAGCCGCGTGATGGCGGTATGCAGGTCGGTCACCTCGACCGCAGCACGCAGCAGTGGGCTGTTGACGACCTTGATCAGGCGCGCTGAAAGGGCCGCGTCGCGGCCGATCACCTTGCTCAGGGCCGCTACGCTGATCTCGTTGTCTTCCGCTGCTTCGCGGATGCTCAAGGCAACCTCGGGCAGGGTTGGCAGGACCAGGTCATCCTTTTCGATGGCGTCGAGCAATTGTGCTTGAACCAACTCGGCCAGCTTGTTCATGGGCATGTCTACCGCAGTGGTGGTGCGGCCCCGCCACAGGGGTGGGGCAGGCTGGTCAGCGCTGGATTTCCCGGTCGCGGTCCAGTTCGTAAGGCAGGGTCAGCACCTGCAGGCGCGGGCCTTCGAGGCTGCCCAGGTGCAGGTTGCCGTCTTCCACCGCCTCGGCGCTGAGCACCGCGAGCAGTTCGCAGCCCGTGCCGGTGCCGGCAGCAATGACTACTTCACCGACCGACGACCCATGGGTGGGTGAGAAAATCTCGGCGCCCGGGGCCGGAATGGCCTGCTGGTCCAGGGCCAGGCGGTACTGGCGGCGCTTGAGTTTGCCCAGGTACTGCATGCGGGCGACGATTTCCTGGCCGGTGTAGCAGCCTTTCTTGAAGCTGACGCCGTCGACGGCTTGCAGGTTGATCATCTGCGGGATGAACAGCTCACGGGTCGGGCCCATGACCTGGCCGATACCTGCGCGAATCTGGCCCAGCAGCCAGTCGTTGAGCGTGCCTTCGGGCAGCGCTGCGGCAAGGGCCTGGCGTACAGGCTCGGCCTCAGCCGCCGGCACCCACAGCTCAACCCGGCCGGCGGACACGGCGATCGCGATCAGCCCGTCATGGCGCACGGTGCTACCGGCGGCTGCGGGCACGACAAGCCCCAGCGCCTGCAGCGCGGTGTCGCCATCTTGCAGGCCGAAGCGTGCCCATGCGGTGCTTTCGTCGGTCAGCGTGGCCTTGGAGAATACGGCGTACTTTTTCAGGTCGGCCAGTTGCGCGTCGAGCAGTTCGCTGGCCATGGCCAGCAAGTAGCCGTTGCCCTCGGGCACTATGCGGAAGCTCGACTGCATGCGCCCCTTGACCATGCAGCGGGCGCCGAGGCTGGCGTGTTCCTGGCTGAGGTAGTTGATGTTGCAGGTCAGCTGGCCTTGCAGGAACTTGCCTGCATCGGAGCCGCGGACGGCGAGGATGCCCTCGTGGGACAGGGGGCAGAAGAAAGCGGAATCGGCCATGGGTCATCGCGGTGGCTAAAGACTGGCGGCCATCATAGAACGCCGGTAACAAAATAGGTAGGTGACTAGACCAACGCCCGGTGTCGCTTCGCGCGCCGGGCTGTATACTGGCGGCCCATTCGAGGAGGGCCCCATGGTCGAACAAACTGAACTCAACCGGCTTTTCTGGCACAGCCGCCGCGGCATGCTGGAACTGGACGTACTGCTGGTGCCTTTCACCCAGGAAGTCTACCCCACCCTCAATGAGACCGACCGTGAACTGTACGTGCGTCTCTTGAGCTGCGAGGATCAGGACATGTTCGGCTGGTTCATGGAGCGCACCGAGTCCGAAGACCCGGAACTGCAGCGTATGGTCCGCATCATTCTGGACCGTGTCCAGCCCAAGTGAGTGTTTCGAGTGCCGTTGGCAAGGCTCGCGCCTGCTGCTGACGGCCTACCTGGCTTGTCAGGTACTGGCGTGGCTTGCCGTGTGGGCGAGCCCGCTGCCCGGGTGGCTGGCCTTTTCTGTTGTCGCCGCCTGTACGGCCCACGCTGGCTGGGCCATTCCCCGACGTATTCTGTTGACCCATGAGCATGCGGTTGTCGGCCTGCGCCGTGATGTGCGGGGTTGGCAGGTGTTCAGCCGTGCCTGTGGGTGGCAGTCAGTGCGCTTGTGCCGGGACAGCGTGGCGTTGCCTGGGCTGGTGGTGTTGCGCTTTGAGCGGGCGGGGCGGTGGTTGGGGCAGAGCCAGTGCGTACCGGGGGATGCGCTGGGGCCGGATGAGCATCGGCGATTGCGCGTGCGATTGAAGTTCAGCCGGCGGCGCTGGGCCGCGGTGAGCCGGGCATAGATCAGCACCGGGTCAGTTTCTTCGCAGGCTCGCCCGCTCTCACAGGTACTGCGCAAAACTGCAAGGCAGTTAAACCCCTGTGGGAGCGGTCGAGCCCGCGAAGGCCGCGACGCCGCTATCAGAGCGGGCTAAGGATGGTGTCCTTGGCCTCGTCCAGCATCCCTGGGTAATCCAGTGTGTAATGCAACCCTCGGCTTTCCTTGCGCTGCATGGCGGACAGGATCATCAATTCGGCCACTTGCGCCAGGTTGCGCAGCTCGATCAGGTCACGGCTGACCTTGTAGTTGCTGTAGAACTCGTCGATTTCATCCAGCAGCAGGCGAATGCGGTGCTGGGCCCGCTGCAGGCGCTTGCTGGTGCGCACGATGCCGACGTAGTCCCACATGAAGCGCCGCAGTTCGTCCCAGTTGTGCGCAATGATCACGTCCTCGTCCGAGTCGGTCACCTGGCTGGCGTCCCAGCCGGGCAGGGCCTTGGGCATGGCCACTTGCCCCAGGTGCGCCTGGATGTCGGCAGCGGCGGCGCGACCGTATACGAAACATTCCAGCAGCGAGTTGCTGGCCATGCGGTTGGCGCCGTGCAGGCCGGTGAAACTGGTTTCGCCGATGGCATACAAGCCAGGCACATCGGTGTGGCCGCAGTCGTCGACCATCACCCCGCCGCAGGTGTAATGCGCCGCAGGCACCACCGGGATCGGCTGACGGGTGATATCGATGCCAAAGGCCAGGCAGCGCTCGTACACGGTGGGGAAGTGGCTCTTGATGAAATCTGCGGGCTTGTGAGTGATGTCCAGGTATACGCAGTCCACGCCCAGGCGCTTCATCTCGTGGTCGATGGCGCGGGCCACGATGTCCCGTGGGGCCAGCTCTTCGCGTGGGTCGAAGCGTGGCATGAAACGTTCGCCGTTGGGCAGGCGCAGCAGGGCGCCCTCGCCGCGCAGGGCTTCGGTGATCAGGAAGCTCTTGGCCTGCGGGTGATACAGGCAGGTCGGGTGGAACTGGTTGAATTCCAGGTTCGCCACTCGGCAGCCGGCCCGCCAAGCCATGGCGATACCGTCGCCGCAGGCACCATCGGGGTTGCTGGTATAGAGGTAGACCTTGGCCGCACCGCCCGTGGCCAGCACGGTGAAGCGCGCGCCGAAAGTGTCCACCTCGCCGGTGTTGCGGTCGAGCACGTAGGCGCCCAGGCAGCGTTCGCCGGGCAGGCCCAGGCGGCGTTCAGTGATCAGGTCGACCGCCACCCGCTGCTCCAGCAGCTGGATGTTCGGGCGCTGGCGAGCCTGTTCCAGCAGCGTGGTGAAAATTGCCGCGCCGGTAGCGTCGGCGGCATGGATGATGCGCCGGTGGCTGTGGCCCCCTTCACGGGTGAGGTGGAACTCGAAGCCGCCATCGTCGACGCTGTAGTGCTCATCGCGGGTGAAGGGCACGCCTTGTTCGATCAGCCACTGGATCGCTTCGCGGCTGTGCTCGACGGTAAAGCGCACTGCGTCTTCATGGCACAGCCCGCCGCCGGCATTGAGGGTGTCCTCGACATGCGACTGCACAGTATCGGTATTGTCCAGCACTGCAGCGACGCCGCCCTGGGCCCAGAAGGTCGAGCCGTTGGACAGGTCGCCCTTGCTCAATACGGCAACGCGAAGGTGGCTGGGGAGGTTAAGTGCCAGGCTGAGACCGGCGGCACCGCTGCCGATCACCAGGACATCATGTTGGAATTGTTGGCTCATGTCGGGACACTAGTAATCTTTGGGAGGGGCACGGCACAATGGTCACGCGCGGATGGCATTGTGAAACTATCGTTAAACGTGGCCGGGATGCCTTTATAGCAGCCCCGGGTGGCCAATTTCCATGCCACTTGCCAGGTTGCGACGACCTTTGTGGGAACTTTCCGACATGGCCGGAAATCCTATGAAGGCTGCCCGTACGCCACAATTTGCCGCGGCGACGCAGGGCGGCAGGCCTTTCCGGGCTTTACCCCTGCGTATTTGAAACCTGATTATCGACGTAGCCGGCCGTGACCGCGCCGCGTCTTCCGTGCAAGCCGACCAAGGGCTGCAGGAAACTTGCTTGGAGGGGAGAACTTTTGCGCAAAGCCCGAGTCTATGTTTGCAAGCCTGAGCGATGGCTGATGCAACGCTCCTTCGAGTTCACTGAGGAGTGTTCATGCTAACCCAGGAAGAGGATCAGCAGCTTGTCGAGCGCGTTCAGCGCGGCGACAGGCGAGCTTTCGATCTGTTGGTGTTGAAGTATCAGCACAAGATTCTCGGGTTGATCGTGCGGTTTGTCCACGATACCCACGAGGCCCAGGATGTAGCACAGGAAGCCTTCATCAAGGCCTACCGTGCGCTTGGCAACTTCCGCGGCGACAGTGCGTTTTATACGTGGCTGTACCGCATCGCCATCAACACGGCGAAGAATTACCTGGTGTCCCGTGGAAGACGGCCGCCAGACAGTGATGTGAGCTCCGAGGATGCGGAGTTTTACGACGGCGATCATGGTCTCAAGGATCTCGAGTCCCCAGAGCGCTCGTTGTTGCGGGATGAAATCGAAGGCACTGTCCATCGCACCATCCAGCAACTGCCCGAAGACCTGCGTACGGCATTGACGCTACGCGAGTTCGACGGGCTGAGTTACGAAGACATTGCCAGTGTCATGCAATGTCCGGTGGGTACCGTGCGCTCTCGAATCTTCCGCGCTCGGGAGGCCATAGATAAAGCCCTGCAGCCGTTGTTGCAGGAAACCTGAGACAGCGGCGACAGCGCCAAGAGAGGAACCGCCATGAGTCGTGAAGCTTTGCAGGAATCGCTGTCCGCGGTGATGGATAACGAAGCGGATGAACTGGAACTGCGTCGGGTGTTGAACGCCGTCGACGACGCCGAAACCCGTGCCACCTGGTCGCGTTACCAGGTTGCCCGTGCAGCCATGCACAAGGAGCTGCTGCTGCCTAACCTGGATATCGCCTCGGCGGTGTCCGCGGCGCTGGCCGACGAAGCCGTGCCAGCCAAGGTCAAGAAAGGCCCTTGGCGCAGCATTGGCCGCCTGGCGGTAGCCGCCTCGGTTACCGTCGCGGTACTGGCCGGTGTGCGTATGTACAACCAGGACGAGATCACGGGTGCAGAGCTTGCTGCCCAGCAGCCTGTCCAACAGGGCCTGAGTGTGCCACAAGCGCAAGGCCCGGCCGTTTTGGCAGGCTATAGTGAGAGCAGTGAGCAACCGACCGGGCCGATGGCCAATGGCGTGCTGCAGAACCAGGCCGGCTGGGATCAGCGTCTGCCAGGTTACCTGCGCCAGCATGCCCAGGAATCTGCGCTCAAGGGCACTGAAACCGCATTGCCGTATGCCCGCGCCGCCAGCCTGGAAAACCGTTAAGTAAGGAGGATCATGCGCGCGCTACCTCTCCTGTCGCTGCTGATTGGCAGCTGCATGACGGTGCCAGCATTGGCGGCCAATTCTTCGCCTGAGGCGAGTGAGTGGTTGAACAAGCTGGCACAGGCCGAGCAAAAACAGAGCTATCAAGGGTCGTTCGTCTACGAACGCAACGGCAGTTTCTCCTCCCACGACATCTGGCACAGGGTCGACGACGGCAAGGTCAGCGAGCGGCTGTTGCAGCTTGATGGCGCCGCCCAGGAAATCGTGCGCGTGGATGGCAAGGTGGAGTGCGTCAGCGGGGCCTTGGCCAGCGGTGTCACGGCGCCGCCGGATACCGCGCCGCGTGTGCTTGATCCGCTGAAACTGATGGGCTGGTACGATTTGAGTGTGGCAGGCAAGTCACGGGTCGCCGGGCGCGATGCCGTGATCATTACGCTAACGCCACGCGACCAGCATCGCTATGCATTTGAATTGCATCTGGACCGTCATTCGGGTTTGCCGCTGCGTTCGTTGATGCTCAACGACAAGGGGCAGTTGCTGGAACGCTTCCAGATGACCCGTCTCGATACCGATGATGTCCCCAGCGACGCAGACCTGCGCCCAGGTGCTGCCTGCAAGCCGGTGCAACATGTGGCCGCCGGCAGCAATGATACCGTCGCGGGTTGGCGTTCGGACTGGCTGCCACCCGGTTTCGAGCTGGTCAACAGCTCGGTACGCCGTGATCCCAAGCGCAACAGTTCGGTCAGCAGCTTGATGTATGACGACGGCCTGGCGCGTTTTTCGGTGTTCATCGAGCAAGTGAGCGATGATGGCGGCACCGACATGCGCACCCAGTTAGGCCCGACCTCGGCAGTCTCGCGTCGCCTGAACACACCCAAGGGCAAGGTGATGGTGACCGTGGTTGGCGAAATTCCGCTGGGTACGGCAGAGCGCGTTGCCCTGTCGATGCGCCCCCAGGATGCCCAGGCGCGCCAGTAATGGCGCGCTTTTGCGTGCCGAGCCAAGGTGGGCGGGTATACGGCTGAAATGAAATTAAAGCATTGTCATTTGCAATCCATCGGCAAATTTTCTATAGGTCAGGCTTTGAAGAGCCTGGCCTTTCTGCGTTGTGCAGGGGTCTTTCCAAACTACCGCTCGTTGTGACGGGAGTCGTATGTCAATACCACGCTTGAAATCCTACCTAATGATGTTCGCTGCTGTGCTGATGCTCGGCCAAGTCCTCACCGCCCAGGCCGAGGAAGCCCTGCCGGACTTCACCACCCTGGTGGAGCAGGCTTCGCCGGCGGTGGTCAACATCAGTACCAAGCAGAAGCTGCCTGACCGCCGAATCGCCGCAGGCCAGATGCCGGACCTGGAAGGCCTACCGCCGATGTTCCGCGAGTTCTTCGAGCGCAACATGCCCCAGCAGCCGCGCTCGCCGCGCGGCGACCGCCAGCGCGAGGCGCAGTCGCTGGGCTCGGGTTTCATCATCTCCAGTGATGGCTACGTGCTCACCAATAACCATGTGGTGGCCGATGCCGACGAGATCATCGTCCGCCTGTCGGACCGTAGCGAGCTCCAGGCCAAGCTGGTGGGTACCGACCCGCGTACTGACGTGGCGCTGCTGAAGGTCGATGGCAAGAATTTGCCAACGGTGAAATTGGGTGACTCCGAGAAGCTCAAGGTGGGCGAGTGGGTACTGGCCATCGGTTCGCCGTTCGGCTTCGACCATTCGGTGACCAAAGGTATCGTCAGCGCCAAGGGCCGGACCCTGCCCAATGACACCTACGTACCGTTCATCCAGACCGACGTGGCCATCAACCCGGGTAACTCCGGCGGCCCCCTGTTCAACATGAAAGGCGAAGTGGTGGGGATCAACTCGCAGATCTTCACCCGTTCTGGCGGTTTCATGGGGCTGTCGTTCGCCATCCCGATTGACGTGGCGATTGATGTCTCCAACCAGCTGAAGAAAGACGGCAAGGTCAGCCGCGGCTGGCTGGGCGTAGTGATTCAGGAGGTCAACAAGGACCTGGCTGAATCGTTTGGCCTGGACAAGCCGGCGGGCGCCCTGGTGGCCCAGGTGCTGGAAAACGGCCCGGCAGCCAAAGGCGGCCTGCAGGTGGGCGACGTGATCCTCAGCATGAACGGCCAGCCAATTGTCATGTCCGCCGATCTGCCGCACCTGGTTGGCAGCCTCAAGGATGGCGAGAAGGCCAGGCTGGAAATCATCCGCAACGGCAAGCGCCAGAACCTGGACATCAGCGTCGGCGCACTGCCGGATGACGACGTTGAGATTGGCGCTGGCACCGAAGGCGGCGCCGAGCGCAGCAGCAACCGCCTGGGTGTATCGGTCGCCGACCTGACCGCCGAGCAGAAAAAGTCCCTGGAGCTCAAAGGTGGCGTGGTCATCAAGGAAGTGCAGGATGGCCCGGCAGCCATGATCGGCTTGCGCCCGGGTGATGTCATCAGCCATCTGAACAACCAGGCTATCGGTTCGGCGAAGGAATTCACCGAAATCGCCAAGGAACTGCCGAAGAACCGTTCTGTGTCGATGCGCGTGCTGCGTCAGGGCCGCGCCAGCTTCATCACCTTCAAGCTTGCTGAATAAGCGGTTTCGCAAGGCGAAAGGGCAGCTTCGGCTGCCCTTTTTCATGAATCTTCACAATTGCCGGAATGATTGCTGTGTACAGTCGGACAGAGGAATCTCCCATAACCCAGCAGCTTAAGGTACAATTCCCGGCTATTTTTCGGCGGGCGTCCGGCTCGCAGCCTTTTCGAGTGTTGACCCGTGAGTGATTTGAGTCATATCCGCAATTTCTCCATCATCGCCCACATCGACCATGGCAAGTCGACGCTGGCTGACCGTTTCATCCAGATGTGCGGTGGCCTGTCGGCGCGCGAGATGGAAGCCCAGGTGCTCGATTCCATGGACCTGGAGCGTGAGCGCGGTATCACCATCAAGGCCCACAGCGTCACCCTTCACTACAAGGCGCAGGACGGCAAGACCTACCAGCTGAACTTCATCGATACCCCCGGCCACGTCGACTTCACCTACGAAGTTTCGCGTTCGCTGGCGGCCTGTGAAGGGGCACTGCTGGTGGTTGACGCCGGTCAGGGCGTGGAAGCCCAGTCCGTAGCCAACTGCTACACCGCCATCGAGCAGGGCCTGGAGGTCATGCCGGTCCTGAACAAGATGGACCTGCCCCAGGCCGACCCGGACCGCGTCAAGGACGAGATCGAGAAGATCATCGGTATTGATGCCACCGACGCCGTGGCCTGCAGCGCCAAGAGCGGTATGGGCGTTGACGAGGTGCTCGAGCGCCTGGTGCACACCATCCCCGCGCCAGAAGGTGAGATCGATGCACCGCTGCAAGCGCTGATCATTGACTCCTGGTTCGACAATTACCTGGGTGTGGTCTCGCTGGTGCGTGTGCGCCAGGGCCGCGTCAAGAAAGGCGACAAGATCCTGGTCAAGTCCACCGGCAAGGTGCACCTGGTCGACAGCGTCGGTGTCTTCACCCCGAAGCACACCCAGACCGCTGATCTGAAAGCCGGCGAAGTAGGCTTCATCATCGCCAGCATCAAGGACATCCACGGTGCCCCGGTTGGCGACACCCTGACCCTGTCCTCGACCCCTGAGGTCGAGGTGTTGCCAGGCTTCAAGAAGATTCAGCCGCAGGTCTACGCTGGCCTGTTCCCGGTCAGCTCCGACGACTTCGAGGATTTCCGCGACGCTCTGCAGAAGCTGACCCTGAACGACTCCTCGCTGCAGTACATGCCGGAAAGCTCCGACGCGCTGGGCTTTGGCTTCCGTTGCGGTTTCCTGGGCATGTTGCACATGGAGATCATCCAGGAGCGCCTGGAGCGCGAATACGACCTGGACCTGATCACCACCGCACCCAGCGTGATCTATGAGCTGGAGTTGAAAACCGGCGAAACCATCGTCGTCGACAACCCGTCCAAGCTGCCGGACGTCTCGGCTGTAGCCGACTTCCGCGAGCCGATCGTCACCGCGACCATCCTGGTTCCGCAGGAGCACCTGGGCAACGTCATCACCCTGTGCATCGAGAAGCGTGGCGTACAGCGCGACATGCAGTTCCTCGGCAGCCAGGTGCAGGTGCGTTACGACATGCCGATGAACGAAGTGGTGCTCGATTTCTTCGACCGCCTCAAATCCACCAGCCGCGGCTATGCTTCGCTGGATTATCATTTCGATCGCTACCAGTCGGCCAACCTGGTCAAGCTGGACGTACTGATCAATGGCGACAAGGTCGATGCCCTGGCATTGATCGTGCACCGCGACAACGCGGCCTACAAAGGCCGTGCGTTGACCGAGAAGATGAAGGAACTGATCCCTCGGCAGATGTTCGACGTAGCGATCCAGGCAGCCATTGGCGGCCAGATCATTGCGCGGACAACCGTCAAGGCGCTCAGAAAGAACGTACTGGCCAAGTGCTACGGCGGTGACGTCAGCCGTAAGAAGAAGCTGCTGGAGAAGCAGAAGGCCGGTAAGAAACGCATGAAACAGGTGGGCAATGTGGAAATTCCACAAGAAGCCTTCCTCGCCGTGCTCAGGTTGGATAGCTAGGTCCTATGTCGCTAAATTTCCCGCTGTTGCTAGTCATCGCCGTCTTCATCTGCGGTCTGCTGGGCTTGATCGACCTGCTGTTCCTGGCCCCGCGCCGGCGTGCGGCAATCGCCAACTATCAGGGCAGCGTCAGCCAGCCTGAGATGGCGGTGGTCGAACGGCTGAACAAGGAGCCGTTGCTGGTCGAGTACGGCAAGTCGTTCTTCCCGGTGCTGTTCATCGTGCTGGTGCTGCGTTCGTTCCTGGTCGAGCCGTTCCAGATCCCTTCGGGATCGATGAAACCGACCCTGGAAGTGGGCGACTTCATCCTGGTGAACAAGTTCTCGTATGGCATTCGCCTGCCGGTGATCGACAAGAAGGTCATCGAGGTCGGTGACCCGCAACGCGGGGATGTGATGGTGTTCCGCTACCCGAGTGACCCGAATGTCAACTACATCAAGCGTGTGGTTGGCCTGCCGGGCGACGTAGTCCGCTACACCAACGACAAGCGGCTGTTCGTCAACGGCCAGCCCGTTGCCGAACAACTGGTGGGCAGCGAGCCGGGTACCCTGGGCAGTGCTCAGCTGTACAAGGAAAAGCTCGGCGCGGCCGAACACCTGATCCGCAAGGAAATGAGCCGTTATCGCATGCCGCCGGACCAGCAGTGGACCGTGCCTGCGGGCCATTACTTCATGATGGGCGACAACCGCGACAACTCCAACGATAGCCGTTTCTGGGATGACCCGAACATTCCCAAGGAACTGCACGGCATGGTTCCGGACCGGAACATTGTCGGCAAGGCCTTCGCGGTGTGGATGAGCTGGCCTGAGCCCAAACTCAGCCACTTGCCCAACCTGTCGCGGGTTGGCCTGATCCATTGATACCCATCGGCGCTGTCCAGCAGACAGCGCCGAATGCATTTCTGACATAGGCTGTGTTCTCAGGGATCGGGAGATTCGCCACACATCAATCGGCGGACCACAGCCAAACAGTCTTTCAGGATGTTGATTTGAACAACGCGTTGAACAACGATCGGGTGGCCGCATGAGTGCTTCCCTTGCCGGTCTGGAGCGAAAGCTCGGTTACACCTTCAAGAACCAGGACCAGATGCTCCTGGCACTGACCCATCGCAGTTACGCCGGGCGCAACAATGAGCGCCTGGAGTTCCTCGGTGACGCCATTCTCAACTTCGTTGCCGGCGAAGCGCTGTTCGAGCGTTTTCCGCAGGCTCGCGAAGGCCAGTTGTCGCGGCTGCGTGCGCGGTTGGTCAAGGGGGAGACCCTGGCCCGTCTGGCCCGTGGTTTTGATCTGGGCGATTACCTGCGCCTGGGTTCCGGAGAACTCAAGAGCGGCGGCTTTCGCCGCGAGTCGATCCTGGCCGACGCCCTGGAGGCACTGATTGGTGCCATCTACCTGGACGCTGACATGGACACCGCCCGGGAGCGCATTCTGGCCTGGCTGGCCGATGAGTTTGAAGGCCTGACACTGGTCGACACCAATAAAGATCCGAAAACCCGCCTGCAAGAGTTCCTGCAGTCGCGCAGCTGTGAGCTGCCGCGTTACGAAGTCGTGGATATCCAGGGTGAACCACACTGCCGGACCTTCTTCGTCGAATGCGAAGTGGTACTGCTGAACAACAAGAGCCGTGGTCAAGGCGTTAGCCGGCGTATTGCCGAGCAAGTCGCCGCCGCGTCTGCACTGATCGCCCTGGGCGTGGAGAATGGCAATGACTGATAGCAACCCGACCCGCTGCGGCTACGTAGCCATTGTTGGCCGTCCCAACGTCGGCAAGTCGACCCTGCTCAACCACATCCTGGGCCAGAAGCTGGCGATTACTTCGCGAAAGCCGCAGACCACCCGCCACAACATGCTCGGCATCAAGACCGAAGGTGATGTGCAGGCCATCTACGTCGATACCCCCGGTATGCACAAGGCCAACGACAAGGCCCTGAACCGTTACATGAACCGCAATGCCTCGGCGGCCCTCAAGGACGTCGACGTGGTGATCTTCGTGGTCGACCGTACCAAGTGGACCGACGAGGACCAACTGGTGCTGGAGCGCGTGCAATATGTCACCGGCCCGCTGATCATCGCGGTCAACAAGACCGACCGTATGGAAGAGAAAGCCGAGCTGATCCCGCACCTGCAGTGGCTGCAAGAGCAGCTGCCGAACGCCGAGGTGATGCCGATTTCCGCACAGCAGGGGCACAATCTCGAGGCGCTGGAAGCACAGATCGCCAAGCACCTGCCCGAGAACGATCATTTCTTCCCCGAAGACCAGATCACCGACCGTAGCAGCCGCTTCCTGGCCGCCGAACTGGTGCGCGAGAAGATCATGCGCCAGTTGGGTGCGGAGTTGCCGTACCAGATCACCGTGGAGATCGAAGAATTCAAGCAGCAGGGCCATGTGCTGCACATTCACGCGTTGATCCTGGTTGAACGCGATGGCCAGAAAAAAATCATCATTGGTGACAAGGGTGAGCGCATCAAGCGCATCGGTTCCGAGGCGCGCAAGGACATGGAAGTGCTGTTCGATTCCAAGGTCATGCTCAACCTGTGGGTCAAGGTAAAGGGCGGCTGGTCCGACGACGAGCGCGCCCTGCGTTCGCTGGGCTACGGCGACCTGTAAGCCGCGCGCTGGTCCCTGTAGGAGCGGCCTTTTGTCGCGATAGGGCTGCGCAGCAGCCCCGGCGATTTATGCTGCGAAGCTAAAAATCTGGGGCCGCTTTGCGGCCCTTTTCGCGACACAAGGCCGCTCCCACAAGGGCCAGTGCAACCCTCGGCGCGAGTGATTTTTAATGGAACAACCTGTCGGCCAGCCAGCCTACGTGCTGCACAGCCGTGCCTATAAGGAAACCAGCGCGCTGGTGGACTTTTTCACCCCGCAGGGCCGCATGCGCGCCGTGCTGCGTCGCGCGCGGGGTAAGGGCGGTAGCCTGGTGCGGCCGTTCGTCCTCCTGGAGCTAGAGCTGCGGGGGCGCGGCGAGCTGAAGAATGTCGGCCGCATGGACAGCAACGGCATCGCCGCCTGGCTGCATGGCGATGCGCTGTTCAGCGGGTTGTACCTGAATGAGTTGCTGATGCGGCTGCTGCCCGCCGAAGCACCGTTTCCGGCCATTTTCGAGCACTACACCCTGACCTTGCAGGCCCTGGCTGAAGGCCGCCCGCTGGAACCTCTGCTGCGTTCGTTCGAATGGCGGCTGCTTGATGAACTCGGGTATGCGTTTTCATTGCGCCAAGACGTCAACGACCAGCCGATCGCCGCCGACGGCCTGTATCGCCTGCGCGTGGATGCCGGCCTGGAGCGGGTCGAGCTGTTGCAGCCCGGCCTGTTTCGTGGGATCGAGTTGCTGGCCCTGGCTGAAGCCGACTGGGACGAACCCGGCGCCTTGCTCGCTGCAAAGCGGCTGATGCGCCAGGCACTGGCAGTTCACCTGGGGGTAAAACCGCTGGTCAGCCGGGAACTGTTTCGCAAGCGCTGATCAGGACGTATGCTGTTGGGCTCAATCTTCAGGAGAGCCTTTCGTGACTCACAGCAACCGCATGCTTCTTGGCGTCAACATCGACCACGTGGCGACCCTGCGCCAGGCCCGTGGCACGCGCTACCCTGACCCGGTCAAGGCTGCCCTGGACGCCGAGGAAGCAGGCGCCGATGGCATCACCGTGCACCTGCGTGAAGACCGCCGGCACATCCAGGAGCGTGACGTTGTGCTGCTCAAGGATGTGCTGCAGACCCGCATGAACTTCGAGATGGGCGTCACCGAAGAGATGATGGCCTTTGCCGAGAAAATTCGCCCGGCGCACATCTGCCTGGTACCCGAAACCCGTCAGGAGCTGACCACTGAAGGTGGCCTGGATGTGGCAGGGCAGGAAGCGCGGATCAAGGCTGCAGTCGAACGGCTGGCGCGTACCGGTGCCGAGGTGTCGCTGTTCATCGACGCCGACGAACGGCAGATCGAGGCCTCGCGTCGGGTTGGCGCACCGGCCATCGAGCTTCACACCGGCCGTTATGCCGATGCCGAAACCCCCACCGAAGTGGCTGAAGAGCTCCAGCGGATCGTCGAGGGTGTGGCGTTTGGCGTGGGGCATCGGCTGATCGTCAATGCGGGTCACGGGCTGCACTACCACAACGTCGAGGCGGTGGCGGCGATCAAGGGTATCAATGAGCTGAACATTGGCCATGCGCTGGTGGCGCATGCCTTGTTTGTCGGCTTCAAGGCTGCTGTGGCCGAGATGAAGGCGCTGATCGTGGCGGCTTCGCGCTGATTGTCGGCCGCCTGTACCGGCCTCTTCGCGGGCTTGCCCGCGAAGAGGCCGGTACAGGCGGCCGATCACTCGGCAGGAAACACCAGGGTAAACCGGGTTGGCCCCAGGGGGCTGCTGCTGACCTCGACCCGCCCGCCATGCAACTGCATGATCGACTTCACGATCGCCAACCCCAACCCGGTCCCGCCCTCCAGCCGCGAACGCCCCGAACCTACCCGGTAAAACCGCTCGAACAAGCGCGACTGGTGCTCTGCAGGCACACCCGGCCCCTGGTTCTCTACGGATAGCCTGACTTCGCTGCCCGAGCGTTCGATGCGCAGAGCCACGGGTTTACTCTCGGGACTGTGCCGTATGGCGTTGCTCAACAGGTTCGACAGTGCCCGCTGAAACATCAGCCGGTCTCCCAGCGCTGTCCCCCAGCCCTGAACACGTAGCTCAATTTCTTTCAGCTCGGCACTGTAGGCAAACAGCTCGACAACCCGCGCTGCCTCGTCGGACAGCGCCAAGGGTTTCAACGCAACCTGCGTATGCGGCTGGCTGACCTGGGCAAGAAACAGCATGTCGTTGATGATGCGGTTGAGCCGGGTCAGCTCTTCGATGGTGTCTTCAAGCACTTCCCGATAGTTGGCGTTGTCCCGCTCACGGGCCAGTGTCACCTGCGCCTTGCCCATGAGGTTGCTCAACGGTGTGCGCAGTTCATGGGCCAGGTCGTCAGAGAACTGCGACAGCTGCCTGACACCTTGGTCGAGTCGATCGAGCATCACGTTGATACTGCCGGCCAGGTCTGCCAGTTCCTGCGGCAGGGCGGTAGCGGGCAGGCGATGCTGCAGGTCCTGGGCCGACACCTGCCCGGCAATGCGCCGGAAGTGCCGCAATGGTTTCAGGCCGCGCTGCATCAGCCACCATGCCCCCGCACCAATCAAAACCAGTAGCAGTGGCAAGGCGAGCAACGTCGAGTGCAGGTAGGCTTGCAGCAGGGCGTTGTCGTCGGCGCGGTTGAGCGACATCATCACCTTGACAGGGGTGTTGTCGCGCAGGCGCATCAGCCGGGTAACGGTGAGGATCTGGTTACCGCCGCTGTCACGCCAGGCGTGAAAGGTCAGGCGCGCATCGGTGTGCAGTTCACCGACCCGCGATTCCAGGGCCGGGCCGAGGCTGAGCAGGTGGGGGTGGCGGCCGTCGAGAGCCAGCACACTGAGGCTTAGGTTGTCATGCCCCATCACCAGGTCCAGCAGTGGATGGGCGCGGCTGCCCAGGTCCTCGCTGCGCAGGTCGACACGCAGGTTGTGCTCGACCTGAAGCATCTTGCGCGCCAAATCCTTGCGCGCGCGGCTGTCCAGTTCGTGATCCAGGGCAAACACGGCCAGGCAGGCCAGCAGCAGCACCAGTGCGGCGCCCATCAATGTCACGCTCAGGCCCAGGCGTAACGACAGGCTGGCATTTTTCAAAGGCGAGCCTCAAGTACGTAGCCCACACCACGCAGGGTATGGATCAGCTTGTTGTCGAACGGGTCGTCGATCTTCGCCCGCAGGCGCCGGATCGAGACCTCGACCACGTTGGTGTCGCAGTCGAAGTTCATGTCCCACACCAGCGAGATGATCTGCGTGCGCGACAACACTTCGCCAGTCTGGCGCATTAGCAGGTGCAGCAGGGCGAACTCCTTGGCGGTCAGGTCGATGCGCTGCCCGGCGCGGTAGGCGCGGTGGCGGCCGGGGTCCAGTTCCAGGTCAGCGACGCGCAGGGTGCTGGGCTGCAGTTGCTGGTCGTTGCGGCGTAGCAGGCTGCGGATGCGCGCCAGTAGCTCAGGGAACTCAAAGGGCTTGAGCAGGTAGTCATCCGCGCCCAGGTCCAGGCCTTTTACCCGGTCGGCCAAGCGACCGTGGGCGGTCAGCATCATGATGCGCGTGGCCGATTCGGCACGTAGCCGCTGTAGCACGGTCCAGCCATCGATTTCGGGCAGGTTGACGTCGAGTATGACCAGGTCATAGGCCTGTTGGCGTGCCAGGTGCAGGCCGTCGGTGCCTGTGTGGGCGCAGTCGACCACGTAACCGTTCTCGCGAAGGCCCTGTTGCAGGTAGTCGGCGGTACGCAGCTCGTCCTCGATGATCAGTAGGCGCATGGGGGGCTCGGTGTATTGAAATGGGGCGATTCTTGACCCTGTAGTGACATCAGGGTCAAGCGCTCCAATGTTACGGCATGAAAAAAGGCCTGCGGTGCAGATAACGGATTTGTAATTCTGCTGTTATCTGGCTGTCTATTCGGGCCTCTTCGCGGGTAAACCCGCGCCTGTAGGAACGGGTTTAACCGCGAAGAGGTTCGAACAGTCCACACAAGGCCACATTGCAGGACTGTAATCCCCGCCTCACCTTGCCGTTAGCCAGCCCTCGCTAGGATGGCCGTGTCTGATCGGTTATTACGAGGCAAACACGATGAACCTGACCAAATACCTGCTGTTGGCCACCCTTGCCCTGGGCAGCGCCAGTGTTTATGCCGAGGGCGGTGCGGAGCGCTCGAAGCAGTTCTGGCAAGCCTTCCGCGAAGACCAGCAGCGTCTGCATGGCGACAAGCAACAGGCTGTTGCCGAGCGCGAGCGCAAGGCGCAAGAGAAGGCGCGTGAGGTGGCCAAGGATTGAGGTAACGACACCTGCGCCGCGACGGCTCCTCGCCGCAGGTGTATTCAGGCGCCCCTGCGGGCGCCTTTTTTATTTGCGCGCCAGCAGGGTGGCGCGGCGTGGGGCCGGCAGGCCTTCGACGGTCTTGCTGTGGTCGTTCGGGTCGAGGAAGTCGCTCAGCGACTGGTAGCGCATCCAATCGGTGCTGCGCTGCTCCTCGACGCTGGTCACGCTCACGTCGACGCAGCGCACATCGCTGAAGCCGGCACGGCGCAACCAGCGGGCCAACGCCGGTACCGACGGCAGGTACCAGACGTTGCGCATCTGCGCGTAGCGGTCCTCAGGCACCAGCACCTGGTTTTCGTCGCCCTCGATAACCAGCGTTTCCAGCACCAGCTCGCCACCTTTGACCAGGCATTCCTTGAGCGCCAACAGGTGCTCGATGGGCGAGCGGCGGTGATAGAACACGCCCATGGAAAACACGGTATCGAAACCTTCAAGGTTGGCGGGCAGGTCTTCCAGGGCGAACGGCAGGTGCCAGGCCGGTAACTCCGGCAGGTATTGCTGCACGGCCTGGAACTGGCAGAAGAACAGCCAGTTGGGGTCGACCCCAACCACCATGTCTGCGCCGGCGCCGAGCATGCGCCATTGGTAGTAGCCATTGCCACAGCCCACGTCGAGTACGCGTTTGCCTTTGAGGTCCAGGTGCGGGCCGACCCGCGACCACTTCCAGTCCGAACGCCATTCGGTGTCAACGTGCACGCCAAACAGGTCGAATGGCCCCTTGCGCCAGGGCGACAGGCCCATCAGTGCCTGGCGCATCTGCGCGCGGGTGGCGTCGTCGCAGTCGCAATCCAGACGCAACCCGTTGACCAGGTCGACTTCACTGGGTTGCAGGGCGGGCAGGGCTTCCAGCGCCCCGCGCCAGCGGTCGAGGTCACCGTGACCCTTTTCCAGCTTGGCGTCGAGTTGCGCTTGCAGGCCTTGCGACCAGGAAGCCAGGGGCGTGCCCGCCAGGCGGCGGACGAGGGGAGACAGATCGATCATGGCAGGGCTATCAACGAGGCGAAGTTAAGGCATTGGAACCAAGGCACCACTTTCGAGAAGCCGGCTGCGCGCAGGCGTTCCTGGTGGGTTTCGAGTGTATCGGGCTTCATCACGTTTTCGATGGCACTGCGCTTCTGGGCGATCTCCAGTTCGCTGTAGCCATTGGCCCGTTTGAAATCCAGGTGCAGTTCATTGAGCAGGTCCTGCGCTTGCTCATCGGCGAAGCGCAGCTTCTCCGACAGAATCAGCGCGCCGCCGGGCAGCAGCGCCTGGCGGATTCGCCCGAGCAGTTCAAGGCGCTGGTCAGGGGCAATGAACTGCAGGGTGAAATTCATCGCCACTACCGAGGCCGGCTCGAAGGGCAGGGCAAGGATATCGGCCTCCAGCACGTGCACCGGCAGCAACTCCTGGAACATCGAATCTTGTGCAGTGAGGTACTGCCGGCAGCGCTCGACCATGGCAGCGGAGTTATCCACCGCGATTACCCTGCAGCCGTCGCTGCGCACATGGCGACGCAGCGACTGGGTAACGGCGCCCAGCGATGCGCCCAGATCGTACAGTGCGGTGCCTGGCTGGGCGAACCGGGCGGCCAGAACCCCGAGGTTCTCGACAATGGTTGGGTAACCGGGCACCGAGCGCTTGATCATGTCCGGGAACACACGTACGACGTCTTCGTTGAAGACGAAGTCGGGCACCTGCTCCAGGGGTTGGGAGAAAAGGCGGTCGGGTTGTTTGCTCACGGCGAATCCAGGCGGCTGGTGATAGGCAGGGGGCGCATTCTAGCCAAACCGCAGCCGGGATGCATGGTTGGCTGACCAGCGCTGTGCGTTCAATTGACCCGAATGGCGCAATCGAAGGTCTGCACCGGGCGCACTTCCGGGGCCCAGGGTTGCTGGTAGACCAATACCAGGTTCCCTTCGCCGGCAGCGCGGGCCTGGAAGCGCCAGGTCGACATGCCCGAGCTGCCGACGATACCGGTGTCTTCAGGCGCGCTGTAAACCTCGGGGCCAAGGCTTTGCAATACGTTGGGCGCCGGGTTCTGTACCAGCCAGCGGTAGCCGGTGGTGGGGTTGCTGGGCAGGGTAAGCGTGAGGACCTGACCGACCTGCAGGCGCTTTGGGCATTCGCTTTCGGCGTCCAGGTCAACAGGCTGCGAGGGTTGTTGAGCGCAGGCAGAAAGCAGGGCGAAGCTCAGGGGAACGAGCAGACGAGGAGAGGTCATGGTGGCTCCGAAGGCTGGCGATGGCCTGAGGATAACCGATGATCGAGGACATTTGTGTTGCCTGTGCCGGCCCTTTCGCGAGTAAGCCCGCGCCTGCAGGGGTAGCGTACCCGTGCAGGTGCGGGCTTGCCCGCGAAGAGGCCGGTACAGGCTAGAACAGCACTTTCGCCACGTCGGCAAAGCGCTTGGCGAAATGCACTGTCAGGCCTTCGCGCAGGTAGTCCGGCAGTTCTTCGAAGTCGCCGCGGTTGGGCTCCGGCAGGATCAGTTCGAAAATCTTCTGCCGCCGCGCCGCAATCACCTTCTCGCGCACGCCGCCAATCGGCAGTACCTGGCCGGTGAGGGTCAGCTCGCCCGTCATGGCGACACCCTTTTTGGCAGGCTGGTCGCGGGCCAGTGAAAGCAACGCGCTGGCCATTGTGATGCCGGCACTGGGGCCGTCTTTGGGCGTGGCGCCTTCGGGTACGTGCAGGTGGATGAACGCTTCGTTGAAGAAACCAGGATCCCCGCCAAATTGCTTGAGGTTGGAGCTGATGTAGCTGTAGGCAATTTCGGCAGACTCCTTCATCACGTCACCCAGTTTGCCCGTCAGCTTGAAGCCGCGGTTGTGGGTGTGGATGCGGGTCGCCTCGATCGGCAGCGTGGCGCCGCCCATGCTGGTCCAGGCCAGGCCGGTGATAACGCCTTTGCCAGCCAGTACCTGCTCGCTGCGGAACACCGGTATGCCGAGTGCGGTCTCCAGGTCTTTGGTGCCGATCTTAAGTTTGGCGTCGGGGTTTTCCAGCAGCTTGACCACGGCCTTGCGCACCAGTTTGCCCAGTTGCTTCTCCAGCTGGCGCACACCGGCCTCGCGGGCATAACCGTCGATCACCAGGCGCAGTGCGCTGTCGCTGATGCTGAGGCTGGTCTTGGAAACGCCGGCCTTTTCCAGCTGCTTGGGCCACAGGTGGCGCTTGGCGATGGTCATTTTTTCTTCGGTGATATAGCCGGACAGGCGGATCACTTCCATGCGGTCGAGCAACGGCCCGGGTATCGAATCGAGGGTGTTGGCAGTGCACACGAACAGCACCTTGGACAAGTCCAGGCGCAGGTCGAGGTAGTGGTCGAGGAAGTCGACGTTTTGCTCGGGGTCGAGGGTTTCCAGCAACGCTGATGCCGGGTCACCCTGATAGCTCTGGCCCATCTTGTCGATTTCGTCGAGCATGATCACCGGGTTCATCACTTCGACGTCTTTCAGGGCCTGCACCAGCTTGCCGGGCTGGGCACCGATGTAGGTGCGGCGGTGGCCCTTGATCTCGGCTTCGTCACGCATGCCGCCGACGCTGAAGCGATAGAATGGCCGGCCGAGCGATTCGGCGATGGACTTGCCGATGCTGGTCTTGCCCACACCGGGCGGGCCCACCAACAGCACGATCGAGCCGCTGATCTCGCCTTTCCAGGCGCCCACGGCGAGGAACTCGAGGATGCGCTCCTTGATGTCGTCGAGGCCAGCGTGGTACTGGTCGAGGACTTTGCGCGCATGTTTGAGGTCGAGCTTGTCTTTGCCGTACACGCCCCACGGCAGGGCGGTGGCCCATTCCAGATAGTTGCGGGTGACGGCGTATTCGGGCGAGCCGGTTTCCAGGATGGCCAGTTTGCCCATCTCTTCATCAATGCGCTTGCGTGCCTGGGGCGGCAGGGTCTTGCCTTCCAGGCGCTGTTCGAACTGTTCGAGGTCGGCGCTGCGGTCGTCCTTGGTCAGCCCCAGCTCCTGCTGGATGACCTTGAGTTGTTCCTTGAGGAAGAACTCGCGCTGGTGCTCGCCGATCTGCCGGTTGACCTCGGCCGAAATCTCGTTCTGCAAGCGTGCGACTTCCACCTCTTTGCGCAGCATTGGCAGTACCTTTTCCATGCGTTTGAGCATGGGCACGCAGTCGAGCACTTCCTGCAACTGGTTGCCGGTGGCCGAGGTGAGCGCGGCGGCGAAGTCGGTGAGCGGCGAGGGGTCGTTGGGGCTGAAGCGGTTGAGGTAGTTCTTCAGCTCTTCGCTGTACAGCGGGTTGAGCGGCAGCAGCTCCTTGATCGCGTTGATCAGTGCCATACCGTAGGCTTTGACCTCGTCGGTCGGCTCGGCGGGCTGGCGCGGGTATTCGACTTCGACCAGGTAGGGCGGGCGGTGGTGCTTGAGCCAGTTGCGGATACGCACCCGGGACAGGCCCTGGGCGACGAACTGCAATTTGCCGTTTTCGCGGCTGGCATGGTGCACCTTGACCAGCGTGCCGTACTGCGGCAGTGCCGAGGTGTCGAAGTGGCGGTGGTCTTCTGGCGGGGTGTCCATGAAGAACAGCGCCAGGCAGTGGTCCGGTGACTTGGCCACCAGGTCGAGCGTTTCGGCCCAGGGTTCTTCATTGACGATGACCGGCAGTACCTGTGCCGGGAAGAACGGGCGGTTGTGGATCGGGATGACGTAGACCTTGTCCGGCAGCTGCTGGCCGGGCAGGGCGAGGGCGTGGCCGGTTTCGGCCTGGAGGGTGTGTTCGACTTCGCTGTGTTCGTCCGGGTGTTCCGGGAAATCCTGCTGGTCGCTCATGGGGCACCTGCGTGAATGACTATGGTGCTTAGATGGGGCGGGAGGGGATGGGTTTCAATGGTATGGGAGTGGCCTTGTGTCGCGATTGGGCTGCGCAGCAGCCCCAGCATCCATCCAGCATTCTAGAGCGTTGGGGCCGCTGCGCGAGCCAATCGCGACACAAGGCCGCTCCCACAGGGTTGAGCCTGCGGGAGCGGTGTCGCTTACTCAGCTAATTTGTAAGCGATGATGTAATCGCCCATCTTGGTGCCCAGCGAGCCATGGCCGCCGGCAGTCACCAGCACATATTGCTTGCCGTCCTTGCCGGTGTAGCTCATCGGCGTAGCCTGGCCACCCGCTGGCAGGCGTGCCTTCCACAATTCCTTGCCGTTGTTCACGTCATAGGCGCGCAGGTACTGGTCGAGCGTGCCGCTGAGGAAACCGACGCCACCGGCGGTGACGATCGAGCCACCCATGCTTGGCACGCCAACCGGCAGGCCGATCGGCACCGGAGTGCTGTCCCGGGTGGTGCCGTTCTTGTGTTTCCACACCACCTTGTTGGTGAACAGGTCGATGGCGGCGACGTAGCCCCAGGCGGGTGCCTGGCACGGTACGCCGAGCGGCGACATGAACGGGTGCATGGTCACTGCATACGGTGCACCGGTGTTCGGCTGCACGCCGCTGGTCTCGCTTTCGCGCTTGCTGCCTTCGGCAACCTGTTCACGCGGGACCATCTTCGACACGAACGCCATGTAGTTGGGCGAAGTGAACAGCAACTGGCGCACCGGGTCGACCGACACGCTGCCCCAGTTGAATACACCTACGTTGCCGGGGTAGACCAACGAACCTTGTTCGGATGGCGGGGTGTACTGGCCTTCGTAGCGCAGCTCGCGGAACTGGATGCGGCACAGCATCTGGTCGAAAGGCGTGGCGCCCCACATGGCCTGTTCGGTCAGCTCTGGGCCGAGCAGGTTGAGGTCGGAACGAGCCTGGGTTGGCGAGGTGTGGTCGCCTTCCACTGCGCCTTGTGGGGTGGGGATCTCGCGGATCGGCACGATTGGCGTACCGTCGCGGCGGTCGAGCACGTACAGGCTGCCTTGCTTGGTCGGTACGATGATCGCCGGTTTCACGCCATCGTCGGTTTTCAGGTGTACCAGGGTCGGCTGGCTGCCGACGTCCATGTCCCACAGGTCGTGATGGGTGAACTGATAGTTCCAGCGTGCCTTGCCGGTGGCCAGGTCAAGGGCGACCACGCCGGCACTGTACTTCTCGGCGCCTGGGGTGCGGTCGGCGCCCCACTGGTCCGGGGTCTGGTTGCCCAGCGGCAGGTAGATCATGCCAAGGTCTTCGTCGACGCTGGCGATTGACCACATGTTGGCCGAGTTGCGGCTATACATTTTGCCGGCAGCCAATGGCTTGGTGTCGTCCGGGTTGTTGCTGTCCCAGTTCCACACCAGGTGGCCGTCGTGCACGTCGTAGGCGCGGATCACCCCGGACGGCTCATTGGTCGACTCGTTGTCGGTGACGTGGCCACCGATGATCACCAGGTCACGGGTAATGGCAGCAGGCGAGGTGGAGTAATAGCCGCCGGCGGTGAACGGGCCAATGCCGGTGGTGAGGTCGATCACGCCCTGGTTGGCGAAACCTTCGCAGACCTTGCCGTTGTCGGCGTTGATGGCGATCAGGCGGGCATCTGCAGTCGGCAGGTAGAGACGACGCGGGCAGGCTTGGGCCACCGCCTGGCCTGCGTCGGTAATTTTCGGCGCCGGGCTGCCGTCGCGGCTGACGTAGCGGTTTTCGTCATAGTACGAGACGCCACGGCACGTCATGTGGGCAAAGCCTTTGAAGGTGCCGGTCGGGCTCTTGACCTGCGGGTCGTAGCGCCAGATTTCCGCGCCAGTGTCCGGGTCCAGCGCCAGCAGGCGGCTGTGCGCGGTGCAGGCGTACAGCATACCGTTGACCTTCAGCGGGGTGTTCTGGTTGGTCAGCTCCACCGGGTCGTTTTCGGTCGGCAGATCACCGGTGCGAATGCGCCAGGCCTCTTCCAGGCGGTAGGCGTTCTGCGGGGTGATCTGGTGCAGCGGCGAGTAGCGGTCGCCATGCTCGGTACGGCCGTAAGCCTGCCATTCGCCGTCGGGCATGGCCGGTGCGGCACTGGCCATTTCGCTGCTGTCGCGGCCCAGTTCGCCGAACACTTCACCGGGATGGGTGAACTGGCTGCCCAGCGCGCAAGCGCCCGAAGCGACCACTGCCAAGCCGAGCAGTGCAGTATTGGCTTTGCTGGCCGGGCCGATCAGCGGGCGACGTGCCCACGGAAGCAGCAGCACCACGCCGATGGCGAACCAGATGGCCAGACGGGGCACCAGTTGCCACCAGTCCAGGCCCACTTCGAGCAGGGCCCAAACGGTGCTGCCCAGCAGCACCAGGCCATACAGGCCCAGGGCGATCTGGCGTTGGGCCAGCAGCAGGATGCCCGAAAGGGCAAAGCCGATACCGGCGATCAGGTAGTACAGCGATCCGCCCAGCTGGCTCAGCTTGATACCGCCGGCCAGCAGGGCCAGGCCCATCAGCAACAGCAGCGCGCCAATCAGGCGCGGTAGCCAGCGGCTTCCTTGGTTCGCACCTTCAGTGCTCATCGTAGGTTCTCCGTCAGGTCAAAAAAGGGGTTAGAAACTGCTCTGGATCTTCAGGCCGCCGATCAGGGCGCCATCCACCTGCGACACTCCGCCCGGGTGGCGGATGTACTGCAGGTTGGGGCGTACCGTGAGCCAGTCGGCCAAATGGATGCCGTAGTACAGCTCGGCGCTGTACTCGGTGTCCTGCACGGGCAGGAAGCCTGGGTTGTCGTAGTCGTAGAGGCCGGCGGCCTGGTTGGCCAGGCGGGCGTTCTTGCGATAGGCAGGGTTGACGTGCACGCGGGCCAGGGCGAAACCGATGTCGTCCTTGGCGCGGGCATCGAAGGGCCCTTTGAATACCAGTCCTGCCTGCACATAGTTGTCGATGGCATTGGTCTTCTTGTCATGCACGGTGGCGTTGGTGAACACGCTCAAGCCGCGTGACTGGTCGGACGCCAGCGAGGTGACCTGCTGCTGGGCGCCAATCCACAAGCCGTGCTTGCTCGAGCTGCTGCGGTAGGCGGCGCCGCTGATGGCGGCCGGCTGACCGTTGCTGTCCTTGAGAACATCTTGTGCCTTGGCATTACTGTAGTAGTAGCCGGCACGATATTCCCCTTTCAAGCCTTGGATACGTGGGGTCCATACCAGTTCGAACGGCATTACCGCACCTTGGGTGCCGCTGCCGCTGAGCTTGAAACCATTGCCAGATTCAAGGTTGGAAGGGTTCTGCTCGAAGACGCCGACCTGTGCGTACAGCTCAGGGGTAAGGTTGTAGCGCACGCGCAGGGCCCACTGGCTGACTGGCCAGTTGTACCAGATGCCACCTACCCAGTTGCCCACCTGCGAGCCGCAGAAGGCCAGGTTCTGGAAGTCGCAAGGGAAGCTGTTGAAGTCCTCGCCTTCACCGAAGCGGCCGAATTTCACATCCAGCGCACCGTCGAAGTACTTCTGCTTGATCCACATCTGCGTCAATCGCCAGGTTTCGCCGCGGCCCCAGACTTCCTGGGCGGAGGTGAAGCCGCCGACACGCGGGTCGTTGATGCGGTCGTTGCTGATGTTGTCGCCGTGACGCTCGGTGACGGTCAGCTGGAGTTCGGTGTCGTGCCAGCCGAGGATCTTGTCCAGGTCCAGGTGGCTGCCAAAGGTGAACTGGTCGCTGTAGCGCGCGGTGCGGTCGTGGTCGTAGCCGCCGTGCAGGTTGCTGCCCATCTCGCCGGTGTAGCCAAGGGTAAAGTCGTAGCCCTTTTCCAGCAGTTCGCTGCGGGTTCCACCCCAGTCGCCGAGCATCCACGGGGAGTCGCTGGCGAACATTTCGCTGGCGCTGGCGGGGGTTGCCAAGGCACTGAGGGCGAGGCCGATGTAACAGGTTTTAGGCAGTTGGAACATGAGATAGCGCTATCTTTTGATTATTGAAAAAACGGCAAGCGCATCGAAGGGCGAGCCCCTCAATGGATATGGCGACAAGGTTGTTCGATGAAGCGTTTCAGCTTGCGGCGGGGAGGATATAGGGGAAGTTGTAAGAAAAAAAGACAAATTGTCGCAGAGGATTGTTGTTGAACGGGCAACAGTCGTCATTAATCGAGGCCGGTGTAGGAGCGGGTTCACCCGCGAATGCGCCGGTTGACCTACCATCGTCTTCGCGGGTGAACCCGTTCCTACACCGATCTTCGTCGCTTATGGTTCAGAAGGTGGTACGCAACCCGACTTCCACACTGCGCCCCGGCGCCGGTGCGATATCGCGCAGGATCGAACTGGCGTAGCGCACGGTCTGGTCGGTGAGGTTTTCGCCGCGTACAAACGCCAGCCACTGGCTCTGGCCAATGTCGAAGCGGTAGCCAACGCTCGCCCCCAAGGTGGTGTAGCCATCGGTGCCGGTTTCGTTGGCGGGTTTACGGTGCTGCGACGCAGCGTGCTGCACGTCTACTCGCGCCTGCCAGCGGTCCAGTTCCCAGACCAGACCGCTGTTCAGGCGCAGCGGGGCGATGCGGGGCAGTGGCTCGCCGCTGTCCAGGTTCTTGGCCCGGGTGTAGTCACCGGACAACTCCAGCGCAAAGCTGCCGTAACGGTTCTCGGCCAACTGCCAGCGGTCCTGGGCCTCGATGCCGTAGAAGCGCGCCCGCACACCTTGGTACTGATATTCCGGGTAGCCGTCGTCATGATCGTGGTCGTGGTCATCCTCGTCATGGTCGTGATCATGCCCGCCTTCACGCAGGTTGCCGGTGCCGATCAGGCCGATGTAGTTGCGAAAGTGGCTGTAGAACACCCCAACACTGCCCTTGTGGGTGCCGTTGTCGAAGCGCAGCGCCAGGTCGGCGGAAATCGCCTTTTCCTTGTTCAGGCTGGCGTCACCGACTTCAAACGCGCCGGTGGCTACGTGCGCGCCATTGGCGTACAGCTCGTAAAAGGTAGGGGCGCGCTCGGTGTAGCCGAGGTTGGCGGCCAGCGACCAGACCGGGTCGAGTTGGTACACGGCCCCCGACGACAGGCTGAAGGCGTTGAAGCTGCTGGCGCTGTCGGCGTCGACGAAGTTCTCGTTGCCTTTGGCGTCCGGGTCTACGCGGGTGTGTTCCATGCGCGCGCCCAGGCTCAGGTTCAGGCGTTCGGTGGCTTGCCACTGCTCCAGCATGAACAGCGCCAGGCTGTCGGTATCGGTGTGCGGGACGAAGGCTTCCTCGCCCAGGGCGGAGAATTCGTTGCGGCTGACCTGGGCACCGATCATCCCTTCCACCGGTCCGAGCGGCTGGTGACGGGCTTCGATGCGGGCTTCGTAGCCCTTGTTCTTGAAGGTGGTATGGACCTCGCCTTCCTCGATTTCGCTGTGTTCGTAGTCGGTGTAGCCGGCATCTACCTTGACCGAGCTGAAAGGGCCGTCGAGGTCGCGCAGTTCGGAGGCGAAGGCGTAGTGATCCTGTTTCATGTCCAGGCGCACGCCGGACTCGGCCACCGAGCCGTAGTTGCTGTCGTAGCGGCTGTACGACAGGCCGGCGTAGCCGTGGTCCCAGTGGTAGGCACCACCGATTGCGCCGCCGTCCTGGCGACCGTCGCTGTTTTCCAGGCGGTGTTTGCTGCCGGGCTCGTCGGCATCGCGCACCTTGGCGCTGCGTGCGTAGCCCGGGATGCGCAGGTCGTTGAACTGGCGGCTGTTGGCGTCCAGGTGCAGGGCGAAGGCGCCGTCGCCGGCCTCCAGCTTGCCGGCGCTGCTGCGGGTGGTGTCCGCGCCGCCGTAACGCAGTTCACCGGCACCGTGGATGCCCTCGATCGGCGAGTCCGGGATGCGGTTGTCGAAGGTGTTGACCACGCCGCCGATGGCGTTACCGCCATACATCAAGGCGGCCGGGCCACGGACGATTTCGACACGGTCGACCGTCACCGGGTCCAGGGGCACGGCGTGGTCGTAGGACAGCGACGAGGCATCCAGGGCGCCGACGCCGTTGCGCAGAATGCGGATGCGGTCGCCGTCCAGGCCGCGAATGACCGGTCGGCTGGCGCCAGGGCCGAACCAGGTAGAGGCGACACCGGGCTGCTTGTTCAGGGTTTCACCGAGGCTGCCGTGCTGCTGTTGCAGCAGGTTGTCGCCTTCGAGCACGGTGCTGGGAGCCGCCAGTTGGCGGTTGCCCAGCGGGTTGGCGGTGATGACCTGGGGTTCGAGCTCTACGGCCTGGCTGGGCGATGAGGCCAGCCAGAGCGCAACGGCGAGAGGAGAGAGGCGAAGCGGTGAGTACAGCATGGGGATGGGGCGTTCCTTGGCAGAGGCTTTTATAGTGTTACAACATAACATAACTATTTCAGCACATAGGTTTTGCCCATGGCCAGCGATTTTTCTGTCGCCATGACTGATCCCACCCGCCACTACACTCGTGTAAGGTGCGCATCTTTCCTACGGAGCACAGCATGAGCACGGCCCAACACAACGCGCTGCACGGCAAGACCCTTGAACAGATCCTCACCGAGCTGGTGGCGCACTACCAATGGCAGGGCCTGGCCGAGCGCATAGACGTGCGCTGTTTCAAGAGCAACCCGACCATCAAGTCGAGCCTGACTTTTCTGCGCAAAACGCCATGGGCGCGGGAAAAGGTCGAGCAGCTGTACGTGAAGCTGCAGCGTCAGGCCTGACATGTCGCGTCGCCCTTGGCTGACCGGCATGGCTGTGCTTGGCTGGTTCGGCCTGGCCGTGCAGGTGAACCTGGTACTGCTGGCGCGTTGGCAGGAACAGGCCAGCCTGATTGGCGGCCTGATCAATGTGTTTGGCTATTTCACCGTGCTGACCAATACCCTGGTGGCGACGGTGCTCAGCTATGCCGCATTCGGCCGGGAAGGCCGTGGCAAACGCTTTTTCCTGTCGCCCTCGGTAAGCTCTGCAGTGGCCGCCAGTATCGTGCTGGTGGCGCTGGCCTACAGCGTGCTGTTGCGTCATTTGTGGCAACCACAGGGTTGGCAATGGCTGGCGGACGAGTTGCTGCACGACGTGATGCCGGTGCTGTATGCCCTGTACTGGTGGTGCGAGGTGCCCAAGGGCAGGTTGCGGCTATGGCATTTGCTGGTGTGGGCGGTGTACCCGGCGGTCTACTTTGGTTATGCGTTGTGGCGGGGGAGCGAGATTGGCGTGTATGCCTATCCGTTCATTGATGTGGCCAGTCTGGGGTATGGGCAGGTGATGCTCAACGCCCTTGGGGTGCTGGCGGGTTTCTGGGGGATAGGGCTGGTGTTGCTTGGGCTGGATCGGTGGCGGGGGCTGCACAGGTTGGCTTGACCTGTACCGGCCTCTTCGCGGGCAAGCCCGCTCCCACAGAGCAATCACACGCCCAGGGGGCTGTGGTTTTCGCTGTGGAAGCGGGGGACACGCGGTGCCTGGGTATCAGCAGCAGGGCACAAGATTTCTGATGCCCCCAAATTGCCAGGGCCGCGATTGCGTCTTAGTGCTTCTTCCCTTGCATGCTCGAAGCCCATTGCTCGCTGCGACTATGCCCACTGGTTCTCAACACACCCAGGTCCAGCGCATTTTCCCCATCCGCCGCCATTTTGCTTTTGGCTATCTCGGCGATTGCCGTGCCCAGATCCACCGGTGAGTTGGACGCATCGAGCGACAGGTCTCGGCGATAGTCATTGCCGCTTAGCGTTTCCTGGGTGACCGAGTTGGCGTCGAGCCTCACGTCGCCTTTGGCCGATTGCAAGCGTGCCCCTACCAGATGAGCGTTGCCACCGACCTGCAGGTCGATGCCGTCGCTGCTTTTAAGCGTGGTCTGACGCGTCACGTTGTCGCGCTGTGCATGCGACACGTCGAGGCTGACGGTCGGCGAGAACCCTGGGTCTGCCTTGCTCAGGGCAGAACCGGCCGTTTTCTCGACCTTGCCTCCCAGCGGCCCTGCCACCGATTTGGCCGCGTTGACATAGCCCTGCGGGTTTTTCTCTTGGCTCAGCCTGACATCGCCCTTCACGCTCAGGGTGTTGACGTTGTCCTTGAGGCTGGCGATGCGCAGGTCACCGTCGATTGTGCCGCCAATATGCTTTGCATCCAGGGTGGCACTCTCGATGCGGGTATCGCCGCGGCTTTGCAGGTCGATGCGCTCGGCGCGCAGGTCACTGGTATTCCAGGTGAGGTTGTCGCGCTTGTCGAGCTCTACCTTGAGCCGGCCATGCAGGCCGCGGGTGTCCAACGCGCCCTTGGCCATGTTGAAACCGGCGCCGGCCGAGATGTCGAGGTTGTCGCGTCGCTCCTGGCTGGAAGAGGCTTCAACCAGCATGCCGCCATTCGAGGCGTCGAGGGTGATCTGTTCGGCCGAGGCCTGCAGGCCTTGCAGGTGCAGGGCGATGTCCTCGCGGGCGCTGCTGGTCAGGGTCAGTGTGCCGTTGCTGGCAAACTGGGCATCGACCGCCTGACGTGCATGTTCGTCCTGCTTGCCGTGGCTGAAGTGGCCGCCTATGGCTCCCCCCTGGGTCTGGCCAGCCTTGGCCGCCAGCTCCATGCCGCCACCCAGGTTGGCGCCTGTGGCCTGCTGGGTGTTGCTGGCCGCCTTGACCTGCAACTGGCCGCCGCTTTGTACCCGTATGTCGCCGGCCTTGGCCTCGCGGTTGCCAATGCGGGTGCCTTCGAGCAACAGGTCGCCGGCGCTGGTCAGTTGAACTTCGCCCTTGGCGTCGATTTGTGCCACTTGTGCCTTGCTCTGCGTGCTCAGCTTCTGGCCATGGTCCAGATAGCCCCGACCATCGACGCCGGTGCTGCCCGGGCGGTTGCCGACTTTGGCCCAGGCATTGCCATCGAGCTGGCGTGACTGCTGTTCGGCCTGGTCGGTCGCCTGGGGTAGGGCCAATGACCCTGCACTGTGCATGACCACGCTGCCTTCACCGCCATCGATGCGGGCCCCTTCGTAGCGGCCATCGCTGCCTAGCTGTACCTGGATACCCTGTTGCCCATAAAGGCTGCCGGGCACGGCGGTGCTGGCGATATCCTTTTTATCCAGCGACCCTCCTTTGCCGGCGGCGCGTACATTCAAGTCCTCGCCGGTGCTGGTGTCCAGGCGCGCGTCGCCACCATAGGCCAGGCGTTGAACGGTGGTTTCCTGGGTATTTTCGGCGGCGCTCACCTGGTGCTGCTGCGCCTCGATTTTCAGCGAGCCGGCATTGGCCCGCCAGGCTGTGCCCTGGTCGGCCAGTGTGTCAGCCTTGACCTCGACCTTTGCTGCGGACAACTCGCTGACCTGAGCAATGCCACGGCGCTGGTTTTCCAGGCGCTTGAGGTGTTCAACCGTCATGTCGGCACCCACGCTGGGCGGTGCCATGGCGTCTTCGGGCGAGGCTTGCTGGAAGCGCGCGGCTTCCTCACCCAGCACCAGGCGTTCGATAGGGCGGGTCAGGTCGCGGTATTCGATACTGGCGCCCAGGCTACCCGACCAGTCGTCACGGCTTTGTTCATGTTCATGGGTATCCTGCACTGCACGGTTGTCGATGCGTTCGGCGGTCACCTGCAGGGTGTTGCCGGCCTCAACGTGCACGGCCTCGGTGAGCAGTGCATCACTGCGCAATTTCAGATCGCCGCTGGCCTGCAACTCGCTGCGCTGCACCTTGCTTTCGCGTTCGGCTTGCACCTCGCGGTTGTGATGGCCTTCGAACAAACTGCCCAGGCGGTCGATGCCACCGGTTACCGTCAGCCCGCCACCACTTTCGGTGGTGCTGGTGACTACGTCACGGTCGTTGCGGGTCGCCCCCAGTGTCACTTCCCGCGCCTGCACATCGAGGTCGCCGGCAGTGGCCTGGACCTTGCTGCCGTTGACCTGCAGGTGCGCGCTGCTGCTCATGCCCACCGAGGCACCCTTGAGCTCACTGGCAACCTGGCTGGTCGCGCGCTGCTTGCTGGTGGTGGTCACGACCTCATACGCCACGCCAGCCGCGTATTGGCGAGACTCGGGCTTGCCATCCTCGGCTTCCTGGGTCTGTCTGGCGCTGGCCGTGAAACCCCGTTGTTGGTCGCGGGTTTCGCGTTCATCGACCGATTGCGCACTGCCAATCAGCAGGTCGCCTTTGGCCTCGACTTGCAGATGCTTGCCAGCGGCAACCTTGGCGCCCTGGATGCGCATCTCTTCGGCGCTGGCCAGGCGCAGGTTGCTGGTCGAGCTGACGTCGCTGACCAGTACCTGCTGTTTGCGGTCCGTGCTTTCGTGCGTGCTGCCGATCAGGCCGAACAGCTTACTGTCACTGGTGCGCTGGGTGGAGGTCGTGCTGCCATGGTCCGCCGCGATGGCCAGCGAACCGTTCTCGCTGTAGAGCACCGCGTCCTTTTTACCGAACACGGTACTGCCTTTGATGGCGACCTGGTCGGCTCTGACTGTGAGCTCGCCATCGCTGGTTATGGTGCTGCCCGCGACGACCTGGCCCTCGGTGTCGTTACCTTTTCGATCGCCAAAGAATGTACCGGATACCAGGTCGCCTCGGTAATCGCGTTGGGTACCGTGTTCCTGCAAGGTGGTGGTACCGATGTCGGCCTGTTTTGCCTGGATAGCCAGATCGCCGCGGCTGTGCAGGCTGCTGCCCTGCACGTTGAGGTTGTCGCTTGCCTTTATCGACATGTGCCCGGCGCTCAGGGTACTGCCCTTTGCGGTTTCCTTGAGCTGGTCGCTATCGCTGTCACCGCGCCATAAATCCTTGCGATGACGCACCTGCTGTTCGGTGCGTTTGCTGTCGATGCCGGCGAGGATGTCCAGGCCGGCACCGCTGTCGACCATCAGCTCGCTACCGGCGTCCACCTTCGCTGCGGTCATGCGCATGTCGTCGCCGGACTGCAACAGCACGCTGTCAGTGCCCAGCAATTGACTGCCCTGTTGCTGCTGGTGGGTGGTGGTGGTTTTGCTGTTGTAGGTTTCGCGGGTGACGAACCAGAACTTCTTGTTCCAGCTGTCACTGTCCTGCTTGATGTGCTCGATTGTCTTGGCGTCCAGTGTGAGTTTCTTGCCCGCCCTTGCTTCGATTCGCGGGGCCTGGCCGTCGACCGTTTCAAGCATCAGGTCATCGGCAGCGGTGAGTTTCAGCACGCCGCGCTCGCTGCGCAGCTCGGTCGGGCGGTCGCCACTGCCACTGACATGCAGGCCCCCGGCCGAGCTGATGTCGACCCCCTCGGCGCCCAGAATCTGCGAGGCCCCCACACGCACACCCGCGCCTTCGGCGGTACTTACCACACGGATACGCCCGGCGCGCATGGCGCCGAACAGGCTGGCATCAATGCTCGACGAGGGGCTGGGCAGGTGTTCGACCACCTCGCCGCTGCGGCTGTCGATACGGTTGCGACCGACGGTGATGTCGAGCGTTTCGCTGGCCATGAGCAGGCCTTTGCTGTCCACGCGTGGTGCGATCAGTTCGAGTGCGCCACCGGCATTGCCCTGGCCATGCTCCAGTACCTGCAGGGTGCCACTGGCCGTGAGCGTATCGAGATACCTGAGCTGTTGCTCCTCGAATTGCGGGGTGCCCACCACGAAGCCTGCGCGGGTGGTGTTGATGAAACTGCCGCCATTGAGGGTGATGCCATTGGGGTTGGCCAGTATGTAGTCGGCCGGGCGCCCGAAGATTTCCTGCGGCCCCTCGATCAGCGAGGCGTTGCGGCTGACCACTTCGTTAAGAATGGTCGAGGCGGCCTGGCCTTGAAATTGCGGGTTGGCCGCCAGGGCACCGGCCAGTTGCGACTGCCCGGCTGCGGTGGCGTTGTTCAGCACCAGGCCAGGGGTGGCAACGTTGTAGTCGATGAACTGGTTGTGTGACAGCCCCTTGGCGTTGGGCGGCACGATGTCGATCACCGGCACCCCGTGGCCATTGTGGATGACCGGGGTCCCCCCGGGGCCGCTGGCTGCTTCCAGTCCTGTCTGAGCCAGTGCGGCGCTGGGCCCGAGCACGGCGAGGAAGATTGCCCAGCGCAAGGTATCCGGGCGAACAGGCGGTAACTGCGAGAGTGTTTGCATTTTCTCGTTCTCTTTGTTGTGGGTGAATCAGATGTTCAGGGTCCAGTCCAGCACCCAGAAGCCGGGCTCCAGCAGCGGGCGGGGCAGGTCACTGGTGTACAAGGCGCGTTGGTAGTCCAGGCGCAGGCGGCTGCCGGGCAGGCTCAGCTCCAACCCTGCGGCGGCCCCGGCCAGGCGCTGTGACGGTTTGCCTTCGGCGGTGCGAACCCAGCCCTGGTCCAGGCCGATGTAGGGGCGTATCTCGAAGGGGTGGGCCCAGGTCAGTGGCAGCGCTTGGCTGAACGTATTGCGCCAGACGGCGCTGCTGGCACCGGAGTAAGTGTGCAGACGAAAGCCGCGGACAGCCGAATCGTCGCTGACCAGCAGTTGTTCGACGGCAGGCAACAGGTCGCGGCTGTACTGCAGGGCCAGCTCGCTCTGCCAGCGCCAAGGGTTGGGTGCCGGGCCCTGGCGCAGGTGCAGCAGGTTGGCGCGGTATTTGCGAAAGTCCGGGCGCAGGCGTTGAGCACCTAGGGGCGCGCGGTCGGCACCCAATGCGTCAATGCCTTGGGCAACGCCGAAGTAGCCGTTCCACAAGCCATTTTCGAGCCACAGCAGGTTGAGGCCGGCCTCTACCGTGGCCAGCGTCGGGCTCTGCTGGACGATAACTGCGCCAGCGCTGCGGTTGATCAGCTGCTTGCGGTCCAGCCGGGCGCTGGCGCTGAGCATGCCTTGCTGGTTGCGCCACAACACCCGCTCGACACTCAGGCCCTGATAGCTGCTGCTGCCGTCGGCAGCCTTGTCGCTGTAGGGGAGTGGGGCTTGATAGCTTAGCTGGCTGGCGCTGAGGGCAAAGGTCCAGGCGCCGTAGGGGATGCTGTAGTACAACGATATCCCTTGGCTTTGGCCGGGCGTATCGAGCACCGTGCGGGTCCACGACAGGCGCAGCTCATCATTGAGGCCAAGCGGGCTGTCCAGGCCAATGCCGAGGTTGACGCGGTGGCGGCCGGTCAGCTCGCTGCCCCGGTTGTCGAAGCGGCTGTCCAGGTGCCAGCGTGAAGCAACCTTGCCCGGCTGCACGACCACGCGGGTGCCGCCTTGCAGTTCGCCGGGCAGCAAGGTGGCGCCCAGTTCATAGGCGCGTAGGCGGTTGAGCTGGTCCAGGCCTTGCTCAAGGTCGGGCAGGTACAGTGGCTGCCCGAGCAGGCCTGGGAAGGCACTGGAGAGGGACAGGGGCAGGTCGGGCCCTGCCAGCTCGATGGTTTCGACAAAGCCTTCGACAATGACGATGTCCAACGGCATGCCCTGTTCTGGGGGCTGTCGCAGGTAGGGGCGGCTGGTTGGGTAGCCGGCTTGTACATAACGTTGGGTGATGGCTTTGAGCAGCCGATTGATGTCGGCGATGCCCATGCAGGCAGGCGTGAGCGCACGGAGGGTGGGCGCCAGTGCCGAGCTCGAAAGCCGGTGCATGCCCGCCACGCGCACGCCATCGACTGCCCAGCAGCGATCATCGTGCGGTCGCTGGGAAGTGCTGTTGGTCGGTTCAGTCGGGGCGGGGATGCGCCGCCAGCGCTCCAGCCGCTGCTGTTGCTCCAGTTGCCGCAGCCCATGCTGTTGATCGCGCAACTGCTGGCTGGCAGGGTCGTCGGCCAGCACGTGGGGAATGGACAGCACGCCTGACAGGCAACTGGCCGACAGCCAATGGGCGATGCGGTGAATCAGGCACGGCATTGAAGCACCCCGCAAATGATGTACGGTTTTCGTACTCGTCTGCGTGGATGCTAAAAATTAAGTCACTCGCCTGGATGCAGTACCCTGCCTAAGCAACTGTCAGGCAAGTTCTCGCAAAGTGGTGAGAAGGTTCCTACAACCTGTACTGAAAGGCCCTATATCAAGGCCTGATCTCGATCAGCGTTCCATCCCGTACCAAGTCCCACACTTCCTGCATGTCGCGGTTGCGCATGGCAATGCAACCATCCGTCCAGTCCAGGGTATGGAAGTACCATTCCGGGTATTCATCGTTGATCGGCGTGCCGTGAATCATGATCATGCTGCCGGCACTCACCCCTGCCCGGGTCGCGCGGGCGGCATCGCTGATGTTCGGGTAGTTGATGTGCATGGCCAGGTTGAAGCGGTCGCTCTGCTTGCGCCAGTCCAGCCAGTACAAGCCCTCAGGGGTTTTCTTGTCGCCTTCGCGTTCCTTGGCGCCCTTGGGCTGCTTGCCCAGCGAGATGCGGTAGGTTTTCAGCGGCTCGCCACGGCTGATCAACTGCAGGCGGCGCTCGGACTTGATCACCAGTACCTTGTCGATCAACGGTTGCATGGCTTGCTGCGAAGGCGATGGGGTTTGCGCTGCCGGTGCAGGCTTGCGGATGATGGTTTCGGTGAAGGCCGCCTGGGACACCGAGGTAACGCAAAGGCAGAAGAGGGCAAGCAACCAGCGCATGTAACAGTATCCCTGAAGGCGTTTAGGTGTGTGGCGAAACGTTCATCGGCGGCAGGTATTCATGGCCTATGGGGTAGTGCTGGCCGATGCGGTCGCGATAGTAGCATTCTAGTGTGCGAGTGACGGTGCGGAAAGCCAGCGCGTTCCACGGTATCTCATGTTCTTCGAACAGGCGCACCTCCAGGCTTTCGGCACCCACGGCAAAGTCCAGGTCCGCCAACTCGGCGCGGAAGAACACATGCACCTGGTTGATGTGCGGCAGATCGAACAGCTGGTACAGGGACGTTGGCCCGACCCGGGCGCAGGCTTCCTCTACGGTTTCGCGACGCGCGGCCTGGTCGAGGGTTTCGCCGTTTTCCATGAAACCGGCGGGCAGGGTCCAGAAACCCCGGCGCGGTTCGATGGCGCGGCGACACAGCAACACCTGGCTGCCCCAGGTCGGTAGCACGCCGGCCACGATGTTGGGGTTCTGGTAGTGGATGGTCTGGCAAGAGCCGCAGACGTACCGCAGGCGGCTGTCGCCCTCGGGGATCTGCTGAGTGACCGGTTGGCCGCACGCGCTGCAGAATTTCATGTGTGGTTCCTTATGTTCAAGGCTATCTTGGCGCGGCCACCGTGCCGCCGCAAGCGCTGGGGCTTGGGTGCTTCGCGGCTTTGGTGCATGATGCAACACAGGACCTGGATACGAGCGTGCGCAATGCTGGACGAGCTACTTCGCCGAATGAGCAACCACCAACCCGCGTCATTGGAAACCGACAGGCGGTTCCCCGAAGCGGCGGTCCTCTTGCCCATTACCCGCAGCGAAGCGCCCGAACTGGTTTTGACCCTGCGCGCCAAGGGCCTGTCTACCCACGGCGGTGAAGTCGCCTTTCCCGGTGGCCGCCGCGACCCGGAAGACCCGGACCTGGTCTTTACTGCCCTGCGCGAGGCTGAAGAAGAAATCGGCCTGCCCCCTGGCCTGGTGGAGGTGATTGGCCCGCTCAGCCCGCTGATTTCGCTACATGGCCTGAAAGTGACGCCATTCGTCGGGCTTATCCCGGACTTCGTCGAGTATCGCGCCAATGATGCCGAGATCGCGGCAGTATTCACCGTGCCGCTGGAATTCTTCCGCCAGGACCCGCGTGACCATACCCACCGTATCGATTACCAGGGGCGTAGCTGGTATGTGCCAAGTTACCGCTATGGTGAATACAAGATCTGGGGGTTGTCGGCGATCATGATCGTCGAGCTGGTCAACCTGCTGTTCGATGCCGGTATCAGCCTGCATCAACCCCCGGAGCGTTACATCGAAAATTGAGCGGGGCCTACCCCGCCGTCTGCGTCGCAGCCTGAGGAACAAGCATGAAATATCGCCTGGGCGACCTGCGGGTCGAGAGCCACCCCACCAGTTGGGCCGCCCCCAACGCCACGCTCATTGGCAACGTGCGCCTGCAAGCCAATGCCAGTGTGTGGTTTGGCGCGGTGTTGCGCGGTGATAACGAGCTGATCGACATTGGCGAGGGCAGCAACGTGCAGGATGGCACGGTGATGCACACTGACATGGGCTCGCCATTGACGTTGGGCAAGGGCGTGACCGTGGGCCACAATGCCATGTTGCATGGCTGCACGGTGGGCGACTACAGCCTGGTCGGTATCAACGCAGTGATCCTCAATGGCGCACGCATCGGCAAGCACTGCATCATCGGCGCCAACGCACTGATTGCCGAGGGCAAGGAAATCCCGGACGGTTCGCTGGTGATGGGCTCGCCGGGCAAGGTGGTACGCGAGCTGACCGAGCAGCAGAAACGCATGCTTGAAGCGAGTGCCGCACATTACGTGCATAATGCCCAGCGTTATGCGCAAGCGTTGGTGGTTGATGATGAGTGATGTAGCAGAGCGGCCGGTGGCATCGCCGTGCGTGAGCATTTGCGCGCTGGACGAGCAGGATATCTGCACCGGCTGCCAGCGTACCGTGGCCGAGATTGGCCGCTGGGGGCGGATGGACAACCACGAGCGCCGGGCGGTGCTCAAGCGTTGCCATGAACGGGCAGTAGAAGCCGGCCTCATCTTGCAGGCCTGACGCGAACCCTGTCGGAGCGGGTTTACCCGCGAACGGCCCAGCGGTAATCTGTACGGCTTGCCCACAGACAGCCCGCCATGTTCTATCTGATTGCCTATATCAGCAGCGTAGTGCTGATCAACTACGCCTTCTCCAGTGCCCCGCATCTGGACATCATCTGGTCCGCCTGGGGCGGCCTGGTGTTCATCCTGCGCGACATGGTGCAAACCCGCTTCGGTCACGGCGCGCTGGTGGCCATGCTGGCGGCGCTGGTGTTGTCCTATGTCACCTCGGAGCCGGCCATCGCCTTGGCCAGCGCCACTGCGTTCTTCATTTCCGAGCTGATCGACTGGCTGGTGTTCAGCATCACCCGTCGGCCGCTGCGCGACCGCCTGTGGCTCAGTTCGGCGCTGAGCATCCCGGTGGATACCTTCATTTTCTTCGGCATGATCGGCGCTTTGACCCCGGCAGTCATCGGCACCGCGATGGCCTCGAAGTTCGCCGGTGTAACGGCGGTGTGGCTGGCCATGGCATTTCGCGCCCGGCGGGCCGCCGTGGCCGGTTGATGGTGTAGAATAGCGGTCCTTTTTCAGCGGGTGGCGCCTAGCCTGGCGCGGCCCCGGATGCCTTCGAGGACCTGAAATGACCCGTATCGGAACCCCATTGTCGCCCACCGCGACCCGTGTACTGCTCTGCGGCTGTGGCGAGCTGGGCAAGGAAGTGGTAATCGAGCTGCAGCGCCTGGGCGTCGAAGTAATCGCCGTCGACCGTTACGCCAATGCTCCGGCTATGCAGGTGGCGCACCGCAGCCATGTGGTCAACATGCTCGATGGCGTTGCCCTGCGCGCGGTGATCGAAGCCGAGAAGCCGCACTACATCGTTCCGGAAATCGAAGCCATCGCCACCGCCACCCTGGTCGAGCTGGAAAACGAAGGCTTCACCGTGGTGCCCACCGCCCGCGCCACCCAGTTGACCATGAACCGCGAAGGCATCCGCCGCCTGGCTGCCGAAGAGCTGGACCTGCCAACCTCGCCGTACCACTTCGCCGACACCTATGAAGACTACGCCAAGGCCGTAGCCGACCTGGGTTACCCGTGTGTGGTCAAACCGGTGATGAGCTCGTCGGGCAAGGGCCAGAGCTTGCTGCGCAGCGATGCTGACCTGCAGGCGTCGTGGGACTATGCCCAGGAAGGCGGCCGCGCTGGCAAGGGCCGGGTGATTGTCGAAGGTTTCATCGACTTCGAATATGAAATTACCCTGCTGACCGCGCGCCACGTGGGCGGTACCACCTTCCTTGAACCTGTCGGGCACCGTCAGGAGAAGGGCGATTACCAAGAGTCCTGGCAGCCACAGGCCATGAGCCCGAAGGCGCTCGCCGAATCGCAGCGCGTGGCCAAGGCGGTCACCGATGCCCTCGGCGGTCGCGGCCTGTTTGGTGTGGAGCTGTTCGTGAAGGGCGACCAGGTGTGGTTCAGCGAAGTGTCGCCGCGCCCGCATGACACCGGTCTGGTCACCCTGATTTCCCAGGACCTGTCGCAATTCGCCCTGCATGCCCGCGCCATTCTCGGCCTGCCGATTCCGGTGGTGCGTCAGTTCGGCCCGTCGGCCTCGGCAGTGATCTTGCCCGAAGGCCAGTCCCAACAGACCAGCTTCGCCAACCTGGGCGCAGCGCTGAGCGAGCCGGATACCGCCATTCGCCTGTTCGGCAAGCCGGAAATCAACGGTACCCGCCGCATGGGCGTGTGCCTGGCGCGTGACGAGTCGGTCGAACTGGCGCGGGCCAAGGCGACCCGTGCTTCGCAGGCGGTCAAGGTCGAGTTCTGATCCGAGAGTGCTGGGGCTGCTTTGCAGCCCTGTCGCGACACAAGGCCGCTCCCACAGGGATCGCGCAGCTTCCAGGCTTACGCGATCCCTGTGGGAGCGGCCTTGTGTCGCGATAGGGCCGCAAAGCGGCCCCACTGGCTTACAGCGTGGTATTGCGCGTCTCTTTCAGGCACAGCACGGCAATCAGGCTGATCACCGCCGCCGCCGACACATAACCGCCCACCCAGCTCAACCCCCCCCATGCTCACCAGCTTCTGGGCAAAGAACGGTGCCGCCGAGGCGCCAACGATGCCGCCCAGGTTATACGCCGCCGAGGCACCGGTATAACGCACGTGGGTCGGGAACAGCTCTGGCAACAGTGCCCCCATCGGCGCAAAGGTGACGCCCATCAGGAACAGCTCGATGGCCAGGAACAGCGCCACCCCCGCAGTCGATCCCGAGGTCAGCAGCGGTTCCATGGTAAAGCCCGAAGCTATCGCCAGCAGGCCGCCGACGATCAGTACCGGCTTGCGCCCGTAACGGTCACTGAGCCAGGCCGACAACGGTGTGGCCAGTGCCATGAACACCACCGCGAAGCACAGCAGGCCAAGGAACGTTTCGCGGCTGTAGCCCAGTGTGGTCACGCCGTAGCTCAGCGAGAACACCGTGGAAATGTAGAACAGTGCATAGCACACCACCATGGCCGCAGCGCCCAGCAGGGTTGGCAGCCAGTATTTCGAGAACAGGTCGACCACCGGCATTTTCACCCGCTCGTGGCGGGCAACGGCCTTGGCGAACACCGGGCTCTCTTCGAGCTTCAGGCGCACGTACAGGCCTACCAGTACCAGTGCGGCGCTGAGCAGGAACGGAATGCGCCAGCCCCACTCACGGAACTGCTCGTCGCTGAGCACCAGGGCCAGGGTCAGGAACAGGCCGTTGGCCGCCAGGAAGCCGATTGACGGCCCCAACTGCGGGAACATGCCGAACCAGGCCCGTTTGCCTTCCGGCGCGTTTTCGGTAGCCAGCAGGGCCGCGCCACCCCATTCGCCGCCCAGGCCCAGGCCTTGGCCAAAACGCAGCAGGCAGAGAATGATCGGCGCCCACACGCCAATGCTGTCATAGCCCGGCAGCACGCCAATGGCGGTGGTGGATACGCCCATCAGCAGCAGCGAGGCGACCAGCGTCGACTTGCGGCCAATGCGGTCGCCGAAGTGGCCGAACAACGCCGAGCCCAGTGGCCGGGCGAGGAAGGCGATACCGAAGGTGAGGAAGGCGGCCAGCATTTGCGCGGTGCCCGACCCGGACGGGAAGAACACCGGGCCGATCACCAAGGCTGCGGCGGTGGCGTAGACGTAGAAATCATAGAACTCGATGGCGGTGCCGATGAAGCTGGCAGTGGCGACCCGCGCAGGCGAGTTGACGGGTGTGGCAGGCGCTTGGGCGTAAGTGCTGCTTGTCATTGAATAGGTCCCTGACAGTCTGGTCCGGCTCCATGGGCTTGGCCCGCAGTGGCGTGCCCTGTAAAAGGCACGGTGACGCGGACGCCGGAGCGTTTTGTTGTGTGCGCCCGACTGACGATGGCCCAAGGGGGGTAGGGGCGGGGGCGGGTACTGTTCGGGGTGTTGACGCAGGACCGCAGGGCGTATCAGTGGAGCGGACTGGCCGTGGAGCGCCGGGTGCGGGTAGCAGGCGTGACGGCGGGGCTGGGTAAGCGTGACCCGAGTATAGCTATCGGGTCACGGTCCACACCAGTACCTTGCTGGCGCAATTGTCCTCTGTTTCAAGGATTTCCAGGCGATAGCGGCCTATCTTCAGGCAAACAGCGCTTTCCGGGATGCTTTCCAGCGCTTCGGTGACCAGCCCGTTGAGGGTTTTCGGCCCGCCGTCGCAGGGCAGGTGCCAGCTCAGGGTACGGTTGATTTCGCGTAACGAAGCGGTGCCATCGATGACGAAGGTGCCATCGGGTTGCGGATGCACATGCGGGTTTTCCAGGCTTTGCTCGTCCTCGAACTCGCCGACGATCTCTTCGAGAATGTCTTCCAGGGTGACGATACCCAGTACTTCGCCGTACTCGTCCACCACCACGCCCAAGCGGCGTTGCTGCTTGTGGAAGTTCAACAACTGCATTTGCAGGGGCGTGCTTTCCGGTACGAAATAGGGTTCGTAGCAGGCGCTGTGCAGCGCTTCCAGGGTCAGCTCGGCCTTGGGCAGCAGGTGGCTGATCAGCTTGGTGTTGAGGATCGCTTCGACCTGGTTGATGTCGTTGTGGTAGACCGGCAGGCGGGTGTGGCGGCTGACGATCAACTGCTCGATGATGCGTTCGATCGGCTCGTCGAGGTTGATGCCATCCACTTCGTTGCGCGGCACCAGGATGTCGTTGACGGTGATCTTGTCCAACGACTGCAGGCCGTCGAGCAGGCCATGGCGAGGTGCTTCGTGCTGTTCATCCTCATCAAAGTCGTCGGCATCCTGCGTATGCAGGGCCACAGCGGTGGGCTGTGCACGGAACGGGCGCAGCATGAGCTTGGCGGCGCCGTCCAGCAGGCAGGCCAGTGGCTGCAGCAGTGCGAGAGGCACTTTCAGCAGGCTGGCGCCAAGGCTCACGAACGCCTGCGGGTTACGTCGGGCCAGGCGCCGCGGCAGGTATTCGGCAAACACCAGCAAGGCGAGGGTCGCGGCCAGGCCCGCCAGCCAGAAGCCGTGCTCGCCGCTCTGGCGCTGGCCCATCAGGCAGGCCAGCCCCAGCACCAGTAGCTTGCCCAGGCTGGCGCACAGCACCAAGGCCTGGGCCGGCAGCACGGGATGGCCATCTTCGCCGGCGCGCAGTGCGCCATTGAGCTGCAGGCGGGCAGCATCCACGGCGGTGAACAGTGCTGACCACAAAAGGGCCAGTGCCAGAGTGCCGAATAGCGGTGCGTACGGCAGGGTGTCCATGGGCGGCCGTCAGATATGCAAGATGAATTCGCGAACCAGCTTGCTGCCGAAATAGGCCAGCATCAGCAGGCAGAAACCGGCCAGCGTCCAGCGGATGGCCATGTGGCCCCGCCAACCCAGGCGGGTGCGGCCCCACAGCAGCACGCTGAACACCACCCAGGCGACACAGGCCAGCAAGGTCTTGTGCACCAGGTGCTGGGCAAACAGGTTGTCGAGGAACAGCCAGCCGGAGATCAGCGACAGCGACAGCAGGCACCAACCGGCCCAGAGGAAGCCGAACAGCAGGCTTTCCATGGTTTGCAGTGGCGGGAAGTTGCGGATCAGCCCGGACGGATGCTTGTTCTTCAGCTGGCGGTCCTGCAGCAGCAACAGCAGCGACTGGAACACCGCGATGGTGAACAGCCCATAGGCCAGGATCGACAACAGGATATGCGCAAGGATGCCCGGTTCTTCATTGATCAGCGGCACCGTACCGGGGGGCGCGAACTGCGCCAGCAGTGCCGTTACCGCGCCCAGCGGGAACAGCAGCACCAGCAGGTTTTCTACCGGTATGCGCAGGCAGGCCAGCAATGTCAGGGTAATGACTGCCACGGCGATTAGGCTGGCGGCGCTGAAGAAGTCCAGGCTCAGCCCCAGCGGGGTGATCAGCTGGAAGAACAGTGCGCCGGCCTGGGCCAGCACCGCGAAGGCACCCAGCAGGCCAAGCAGGCGCTTGTCGGCCTTGCGGCCCTGGGCCAGGTGAGAGCCCTGGTAGATGGCCGCTGCTATATATAGGCCGGCGGCGATCAGGTTGGGAATGAGGCTGGGAGAGGAGACCATAAGTCCTGGTTGGCGAGCCTTTAAAGAGACGGAGTTTGGCATAGATTCTGCCGCTCTAGGAAGACTGAAGGGTTGTGTCAGGGCATTCGCGGGCACGCCCGCTCCCACAGGTACGGCCCAGGCCTGCAAGCCGTGAAGATCCTGCGGGAGCGAGCGCGCCCGCGAAGAGGCCAGCACAGCCACCGAATATCTACCAAGGTGTGCGTCGCCGCTGCACTTCGCTATAATCGCCGCCTTGCTGTGCCCGGCGGGTGTGTATTTCCCCCCTGGCACCTGACAAACCTCGGCTTTACTGGGCCTGAAAGGATCACCATGTTCGAAAACCTGACCGACCGCCTGTCACAGACGCTGCGCCATGTCACCGGCAAGGCCAAGCTGACCGAAGACAACATCAAGGACACGCTGCGCGAAGTGCGCATGGCGCTGCTCGAGGCCGACGTTGCCCTGCCGGTCGTCAAGGATTTCGTCAACAGCGTCAAGGATCGTGCGGTCGGTACCGAGGTGTCGCGCAGCCTGACCCCGGGCCAGGCCTTCGTGAAGATCGTCCAGGCCGAGCTGGAAAGCCTGATGGGCGCGGCCAACGAAGACCTCGCACTGAACGCCGCCCCGCCTGCTGTCGTGCTGATGGCGGGCCTGCAGGGCGCGGGTAAGACCACCACCGCCGGCAAGCTGGCGCGCTTTCTTAAAGAGCGCAAGAAAAAGAGCGTGATGGTGGTGTCTGCCGACGTCTATCGTCCGGCGGCGATCAAGCAGTTGGAAACACTGGCCAACGATATCGGCGTCACCTTCTTCCCGTCCGATATCAGCCAGAAGCCGGTGGCCATCGCCGAAGCCGCCATCCGTGAAGCCAAGCTGAAGTTCATCGACGTGGTCATCGTCGACACCGCCGGCCGTCTGCACATCGACGCCGACATGATGGACGAGATCAAGGCGCTGCACGCTGCCGTCAAACCGATCGAGACGCTGTTCGTGGTCGACGCCATGACCGGCCAGGACGCTGCCAACACCGCCAAGGCCTTTGGCGAGGCGCTGCCGCTGACCGGTGTGGTGCTGACCAAGGTTGACGGTGACGCCCGTGGCGGTGCTGCGCTGTCGGTACGCGCAATCACCGGCAAACCGATCAAGTTCATCGGTATGGGTGAGAAGACCGAGGCGCTCGAGCCGTTCCACCCCGACCGCGTCGCTTCGCGCATCCTCGGCATGGGCGACGTGCTCAGCCTGATCGAGCAGGCTGAGCAGACCATCGACAAGGCCAAGGCCGACAAGCTGGCCAAGAAGCTGAAGAAGGGCAAGGGCTTCGACCTCGAAGACTTCCGTGACCAGCTGCAGCAAATGAAGAACATGGGCGGCCTCGGCGGCCTGATGGACAAGCTGCCAAGCATCGGCGGGGTCAACCTGTCACAGATGGGCAACGCCCAGGGCGCGGCCGAAAAGCAGTTCAAGCAAATGGAAGCGATCATCAACTCCATGACCCCGGCCGAGCGCCGCGACCCTGACCTGATCAGCGGTTCGCGCAAGCGCCGTATTGCGTTGGGGTCCGGTACCCAGGTGCAGGACATCGGCCGGCTGATCAAGCAGCACAAGCAGATGCAGAAGATGATGAAGAAGTTTTCTGCCAAAGGCGGCATGGCCAAGATGATGCGCGGCCTCGGTGGGATGCTGCCAGGTGGCGGCATGCCAAAGCTGTAACCCCTGATTCGGGTGCCTGCCTTTTGTCGGGCAGGCGCCCAGAACCCCCGCTGTAGCGGGGCAACAGCCGCGAATTTCGCGGCGCAACCGGCAAATCTGGACGGCAGGGCGAGGCCTTGCCGAAAAAGTCATTTGCAAATGTCCGTGTATTCCCCGAGAATATGCGGCCTTTTGGGCACCCGTGTGCCTATTTGGCATTCAGATTTGCAGTACCAGCTGCTGTATCAACTGCAGCACCGACTATAGGAACGATGTTCACATGGTAACCATTCGTCTGGCCCGTGGCGGCTCGAAAAAGCGCCCATTCTACCACCTGACCGTGACCAACTCGCGTAACGCCCGTGACGGCCGTTTCGTTGAGCGCGTAGGTTTCTTCAACCCAATCGCTGCTGGCGCCGAAGTTAAGCTGTCGGTCAACCAAGAGCGCGTCACCTACTGGCTGAGCCAGGGTGCACAGCCGTCTGAGCGTGTTGCTCAGCTGCTGAAGGAAGCTGCCAAGGCCGCTGCCTGAATAGTATGAACGCGACGCCAGAAAAGGCTGACGACCTCATCGTCGTTGGCAAGATTTTTTCGGTTCACGGCGTTCGCGGCGAGGTGAAGGTGTATTCCTTTACCGATCCGATTGAAAACCTGTTGGATTATCCACGCTGGACGCTTCGGCACGAAGGCAAGGTAAAGCAGGTCGAGCTGGTCAGCGGTCGTGGCTCCCAAAAGGGCCTGGTCGTGAAGCTGAAAGGTCTCGACGATCGCGATGAAGCCCGTCTTCTGAGCGGTTACGAAATCTGCATCCCGCGGAGCCTTTTGCCCAACCTGGCTGCCGACGAGTACTACTGGTACCAGTTGGTAGGTCTGAAGGTCATCAACCAGGACGAACAACTGTTCGGCAAGGTCGATCACCTGTTGGAGACCGGTGCGAACGATGTAATGGTGGTCAAGCCCTGCGCAGGCAGCCTGGATGATCGCGAGCGTCTGTTGCCCTATACGGAGCAATGTGTGCTGGCAATCGACCTCGAAGCAGGCGTGATGCGGGTCGAATGGGACGCGGACTTCTAAACGATGGGTAACCTTCGCGTAGACGTCATCACGTTGTTCCCCGAGATGTTCTCGGCCATCACGGAGTACGGCATTACCAGCCGCGCGGTGAAACAAGGGTTGCTTCAGGTGACTTGCTGGAACCCGCGGGACTACACCACAGATCGTCACCACACGGTAGATGATCGGCCGTTTGGCGGTGGTCCGGGCATGGTGATGAAAATCAAGCCTCTGGAAGACGCCTTGGTTAGCGCCAGGCAGGCGACCGGAGCAGCGGCGAAGGTGATCTACCTTTCGCCACAAGGCCGCAAGCTGACTCAGCAGGCGGTCAAAGGCCTGGCCGAACAGGAATCGTTGATCCTGATCGCCGGTCGTTATGAAGGCATCGACGAGCGCTTTATCGAGGCTCATGTCGATGAGGAGTGGTCGATTGGCGACTATGTGCTTTCCGGTGGCGAGCTGCCGGCCATGGTACTGATCGATGCGGTTACGCGACTGCTGCCCGGAGCTTTAGGGCATGTGGACTCGGCGGAAGAAGATTCCTTCACCGACGGTCTGCTCGATTGCCCGCACTACACCCGGCCTGAGGTGTATGCGGATCAGCGTGTTCCCGACGTGTTGCTAAGTGGCAACCATGCACATATCCGGCGTTGGAGGATGAAGCAGTCCCTTGGTAGGACCTTCGAACGACGCGCCGATCTTCTGGAAAGTCGCTCGCTTTCTGGAGAAGAGAAGAAGCTGCTCGAGGAATATCTCCGCGAGCGGGACGATAGTTAAACGTATCGATGGTGGATCGCGTATCCATCTTAGGAGCACAGCATGACCAACAAGATCATCCAGCAGCTCGAAGCCGAGCAGATGAGCAAGGAAATCCCAACCTTCGCACCAGGCGACACCGTTGTCGTTCAGGTTAAAGTGAAGGAAGGTGAGCGTTCCCGTCTGCAGGCGTTCGAAGGCGTCGTTATCGCCAAGCGTAACCGCGGTCTGAACAGCGCCTTCACCGTGCGCAAGATCTCCAGCGGCGTTGGCGTAGAGCGTACCTTCCAGACCTACAGCCCGCAAATCGACAGCCTGGCCGTGAAACGTCGTGGTGACGTGCGTAAAGCCAAGCTGTACTACCTGCGCGACCTGTCCGGCAAAGCCGCTCGCATCAAGGAAAAACTGTCCTGAGTGCAGTTTGCCCGGTGGCCGAGGCCGCCTAGCGAGAAAAAAGCAGCCTTCGGGCTGCTTTTTTGCGTTTTGAAACCCCGAAAATGTGATTGCCATGACGACCCGAGACCAGGAAATCCAGCGCCGCACCGAACTGTCGGTGACCCGCGTGACCAAGGCGGTGTTCCCCAATACCACCAACCACCACAACACCCTGTTCGGCGGCACCGCCCTGGCCTGGATGGACGAAGTGTCGTTCATCGCTGCCACGCGTTTCTGCCGCCTGCCATTGGTGACCGTGTCTACAGACCGCATCGATTTCAAGCACCCGATTCCTGCGGGCTCGATCGTCGAGCTGGTGGGTACGGTGATCAAGGTCGGCAATACCAGCTTGCAGGTGCAGGTGGATGTGTTTGTCGAGAACATGTACCTGGATGGCCGTGATCGGGCAATCCATGGGGTGTTCAGCTTCGTCGCCATTGACGAGGACAAGCGCCCGGTGCCCGTGCTGCCAGGCACCTGAGCATTACGGTTGCGCTGCTGGCTCGATCAATGCCACCAAGGTCCAGCCCGGTTGTGGCTGCAACGGGTTATCAGGGCTGGCTACATGGACCCAGCCATGGCCATCGCGCGCGAACAGCAAGTTTGCCCGTTCGCCATGCAGTGCCTGGTAGGCATCCCAGCCAAAGCCTTCGGTCAGGTTGGTGCTATACAGCTCGGCGCCTTGATGCAGACGGTTGGCCAGTTGCAGATAGGTCATCGGCTTGGCCCCCAATAGATGCCCGCGGTGCTCTTCGGCCGCCCGGTGCTTGTCGCTACGTTGTTTCTCCAGGCCACTGGCTAGCACGAACAGCCGGCTGTGGCCGAAATCATGACGGAACCTGGCGCAGGCCAGGGCATTGATTTCGCCGGCGGGAGAGAGGCCCAGCAAGTGCCCGAGGCCGACCAGGTCCAGATGGGCGTCGGCATGCTGCGAGGCCGGGTTGCCAAAGTAGGTCGTGAGCCCGTCCATGCGTGCGGCGCGGATGTTTTCCCAGCTGGAGTCCGTCAGCAAAACCCGGCAGCCCAATTGTTGAAGGGCTTTGGCGATGGCCCGGGCCGGTTCGTTGGCACCGACGATGAGAAACCCGCTGGGTGCCGGTTCGGCGACCTTGAGCAAGCGTGCCAGCGGCCTGGCCGTGGCGCTTTGCAGTACCACCGTGCCAATGATTACCGCGAAGGTCAACGGTACCAGCAGCAAGGCATCCTGGTGGCCGGCCTGGTGCAGGCGGATGGCAAAAATAGCGGAAACGGCCGCAGCAACGATGCCGCGTGGCGCAATCCAGGCCAGCAGCGCGCGCTCCCGCCAGTTGAGTGTCGAGCCCAGTGTGGCCAGCCAAACATTGAGCGGACGTGCCAGCAGCTGGATCACCAGCAACAATGCCAGCACAGCAGGGCCAAGGCCCAGCAGGGCATGCAGGTCAAGGCGTGCAGCCAGCAGAATAAACAGGCCGGATATCAGCAGCACACTGAGGTTTTCCTTGAAGTGCAGGATTTGCCGCACATCAACCCCGCGCATGTTGGCCAGCCACATACCCATCACGGTCACGGCAAGCAGCCCGGACTCGTGCATGATCTGGTTGGCGGCGATGAATATCCCCAGTACCGCCGCCAGTGACGCGAGGTTGTGCAGATATTCTGGTAGCCACTGTTCGCGCATGATTTGCCCCAGTACCCAGCCCCCTGCCGCGCCCAGGGCGGTACCGCAGAAGATCACACCGGCAAAAGTGATAAGGCTCTGGCTCAGGCCGTTACCCTCGGCGCTGGCGATGATGAAGCTGTAGACCACCACGGCGAGCAGCGCGCCGATGGGGTCGATCATTATCCCTTCCCAGCGCAGGATGTTCGCGATCGCAGACTTTGGCCGCACCACGCGCAGCATGGGCACGATCACCGTGGGGCCAGTCACCAGCGTCAGGGTGCCGAAAAGAATCGCCAGCGGCCAGTCGAACCCGAGCAGCCAGTGGGTTGCCAGTGCAATCACCAGCCAGGTGACCAGTGCACCCACCGTGACCAGGCGATGCACCACGCTGCCGATCTCGCGCCACTGCGACAGGTGCAGGGTCAGGCTGCCTTCGAACAGAATCAGCGCTACCGCCAGCGACACCAGCGGCATCAGCAATGGGCCGAACAGCGCCTCGGGGTCGAGCCATCCCAGCGCTGGGCCGGCAAGGATCCCGGCCAACAACAGAAACAGAATCGCCGGCAGCTTCAGGCGCCAGGCCAGCCACTGGCAGGCGAGCGCTGCAGCGCCGATGCCGCCCACACTCAGAAGGATCTGCTGTTCGCTCATGCGGGCTCCCTATGCCGACGTTGTTATGAAAGACTAAGCGCCATTTCGTCGTTTGCCACCGAGATTTCATGCCCGCCCTCGACCACCCCCTGATCGACCAGTTCCTTGACGCCCTATGGCTGGAAAAAGGCCTGTCCGACAACACCCGCGTGTCCTACCGCAGCGACCTGGCCCTGTTCAATGGCTGGCTGCAGGAGCATTCGGTATCGCTGCCAGACGCCGGCCGCGACCTGATCCTCGATCACCTGGCCTGGCGCCTGGATCAGGGCTACAAGCCACGTTCCACGGCGCGTTTCCTCTCCGGTCTGCGCGGCTTTTTCCGTTACCTGCTGCGGGAAAAGCTGGTGGCCATCGACCCGACCCTGCAGGTCGACATGCCGCAATTGGGCAAGCCGCTACCCAAGTCGCTGTCCGAAGCCGACGTCGAAGCCCTGTTGCAGGCTCCGGACCTGGGCGAAGCCATTGGCCAACGCGACCGTGCCATGCTCGAAGTGCTCTACGCGTGCGGCCTTCGGGTTACCGAACTGGTCAGCCTGACCCTCGACCAGGTCAACCTGCGCCAGGGTGTGCTGCGGGTGATGGGCAAGGGCAGCAAGGAACGCCTGGTGCCCATGGGTGAAGAGGCGGTGGTGTGGTTGGAGCGCTACCAGCGCGATGGTCGCGCCGAACTGCTCAATGGCCGTCCCAGCGACGTACTGTTCCCCAGTCAGCGCGGCGAGCAGATGACGCGCCAGACCTTCTGGCACCGTATCAAACACCACGCACGGGTTGCCGGCATCGACAAGCCGCTGTCGCCGCACACCCTGCGGCATGCCTTCGCCACCCACCTGCTCAACCACGGTGCCGACTTGCGGGTGGTGCAGATGCTGCTGGGCCACAGTGACCTGTCGACCACGCAGATCTATACCCACGTCGCCAAGGCCCGCCTGCAGCAGTTGCACGCCCAGCACCACCCGCGTGGATGAATGTTTTTCATGTTCCGCCGACCGGTCCTTGCGACCCCCTTCACGGGCAGCGTGATGTGGTAGGCTTGAGCGGTTTGCACCAAGGGCCGCACGGTCACCGCGTATTTTCCGCAGGTGGCGCCCTCCGGCCCCTGTCCGCCTTCAGGAGTTCCCATGCGCGTGACCCAGTTTTTCGCCGCCGCCGCGTTGGCGCTGGCCAGTACCTTTGCCGTTGCCGCGGCAACCGATAGCAACGCCGGTGCCGAGCAGGCCATCCGTAAATCGTTGCAGAACCTCGAGTTGGAAGTGCCCGTGGAAAGCGTGGCCAGCAGCCCGCTCAACGGCCTGTATGAAGTCAAGCTGCAGGGCGGCCGCGTGCTGTACGCCAGCGCTGACGGCCAGTTCGTGATGCAGGGCTACCTGTTCCAGATCCAGGACGGCAAGCCGGTCAACCTCACCGAAAAAACCGAACGCCAAGGTATCGCCAAGCTCATCAACGGCATTCCAGCCGCCGAGATGGTGGTTTATCCTGCCAAAGGCGAGACCAAGTCGCACATCACCGTGTTCACCGACACTACCTGCCCGTACTGCCACAAACTGCACGCCGAAGTGCCTGAGTTGAACCGTCGCGGTATCGAAGTGCGCTATGTCGCCTTCCCGCGTCAGGGCCTCGGTTCGGCGGGTGACCAGCAGTTGCAGGCGGTGTGGTGCTCCAGCGACCGCCGTGGGGCGATGGACAAAATGGTCGAAGGTGAAGAAATCAAGGCCGCCAAGTGCACCAACCCGGTCAGCAAGCAGTTTCAGCTGGGTCAGTCGATCGGTGTCAACGGCACGCCGGCCATTGTTCTTGAAAGCGGCCAGGTCATTCCGGGCTACCAGCCGGCACCGCAGGTCGCCAAGCTGGCACTTGCCAAGTAATCCAGTTCAGTACGCCGTCGTCATGGGGTGACGGCAAGTTTCACGGTCGGCAAACGTGTCGGCCGTTCAATGGGGAGTTCACAGTGAAACCGGTCAAAGTAGGCATCTGTGGGTTGGGGACCGTCGGTGGCGGAACCTTCAATGTACTTCAGCGCAACGCCGAGGAGATTGCCCGCCGTGCCGGGCGCGGTATTGAAGTGGCACAGATCGCCATGCGCTCGCAGAACCCGAACTGCCAGATTACCGGTACCCCCATTACCGCTGACGTGTTCGAAGTTGCAAGCAACCCGGAGATCGACATTGTCATCGAGCTGATCGGTGGCTATACCATCGCCCGCGACCTGGTGCTGAAGGCCATCGAAAACGGCAAGCACGTGGTCACTGCCAACAAGGCGCTGATTGCCGTGCACGGCAACGAAATCTTCGCCAAAGCTCGCGAGAAGGGCGTGATTGTCGCTTTCGAGGCGGCCGTAGCCGGTGGCATCCCGGTGATCAAGGCCATCCGCGAAGGCCTGTCGGCCAACCGCATCAACTGGCTGGCTGGCATCATCAACGGCACCGGTAACTTCATCCTCACCGAAATGCGTGAGAAGGGCCGTGCCTTCCCGGACGTGCTGGCCGAAGCTCAGGCGCTGGGCTACGCCGAAGCCGACCCGACCTTTGACGTAGAAGGCATCGACGCTGCGCACAAGCTGACGATCCTGGCGTCCATCGCGTTCGGTATCCCGCTGCAGTTCGACAAGGCCTACACCGAAGGTATCACCCAGCTGACAACGGCAGACGTGAACTACGCCGAGGCCTTGGGCTACCGCATCAAGCACCTGGGCGTGGCGCGTCGCACCGCCGAAGGTATCGAGCTGCGCGTGCACCCGACGCTGATCCCGGCCGACCGTCTGATCGCCAACGTCAACGGCGTGATGAACGCCGTCATGGTCAACGGTGATGCTGCCGGCTCCACCCTGTACTACGGTGCCGGCGCGGGTATGGAGCCTACCGCTTCGTCAGTGGTCGGCGACCTGGTCGACGTGGTCCGTGCCATGACCTCCGACCCGGAAAACCGTGTGCCGCACCTGGCCTTCCAGCCAGACTCGCTGTCGGCCCACCCGATCCTGCCGATCGAAGCCTGCGAAAGCGCCTACTACCTGCGTATCCAGGCCAAGGATCACCCAGGCGTACTGGCCCAGGTCGCCAGCATCCTCTCGGAGCGCGGTATCAACATCGAGTCGATCATGCAGAAGGAAGCCGAGGAGCAGGACGGCCTGGTGCCAATGATCCTGGTGACCCATGGCGTGGTCGAGCAGCGTATCAATGACGCCATCGTCGCCCTGGAAGCCCTGCAGGACGTGGTCGGCAAGGTTGTGCGCATTCGCGTCGAGCAGCTCAACTAACAAATATTGCCGATGGGCCGCCCGCGCTGCCCCGGCCCCAGCATCGAAGGTTTGCACCCATGCGCTATATCAGTACCCGCGGCCAGGCACCGGCCCTGAATTTCGAAGACGTGCTGCTGGCTGGCCTGGCCAGCGACGGCGGCCTCTACGTGCCGGAAAACCTGCCACGCTTCACCCAGGAAGAAATCGCCTCGTGGGCCGGCTTGCCCTACCACGAGCTGGCCTTCCGCGTGATGCGTCCGTTCGTCGAGGGCAGCATCGCCGACGCCGACTTCAAGAAGATCCTCGAAGAAACCTACGGCGAGTTCGCCCACGCTGCGGTCGCCCCGTTGCGTCAGCTGAACAGCAACGAGTGGGTGCTGGAGCTGTTCCACGGCCCGACCCTGGCGTTCAAGGACTTTGCCCTGCAGTTGCTCGGTCGCCTGCTTGACCATGTGCTGGCCAAGCGCAACGAGCGCGTGGTCATCATCGGTGCCACCAGCGGTGATACCGGTTCCGCTGCAATCGAAGGCTGCCGCCGTTGCGACAACGTCGACATCTTCATCCTGCACCCGCACCAGCGTGTATCGGAAGTGCAGCGCCGTCAGATGACTACCATCTTTGGCGACAACATCCACAACATCGCCATCGAAGGCAACTTCGACGACTGCCAGGAAATGGTCAAGGCCAGTTTCGCCGACCAGTCGTTCCTCAAGGGCACCCGCCTGGTCGCCGTCAACTCGATCAACTGGGCGCGGATCATGGCCCAGATCGTCTACTACTTCCATGCAGCCTTGCAGCTGGGTGGCCCGGCGCGCTCGGTGGCGTTCTCGGTACCGACCGGCAACTTCGGCGACATCTTCGCCGGCTATCTGGCGCGCAACATGGGCCTGCCGGTCAGCCAATTGATCGTCGCCACCAACCGTAACGACATCCTGCACCGCTTCATGAGCGGCAACCAGTACGTCAAGGAAACCCTGCACGCGACCCTGTCGCCGTCGATGGACATCATGGTCTCGTCCAACTTCGAGCGCCTGCTGTTCGACCTGCATGGCCGCAACGGTGGTGCGATTGCCGAGCTGATGGCCAACTTCAAGCAAGGTGGCGGCTTCAGCGTCGAGCAAGACCGCTGGACCGAAGCCCGCAAACTGTTCGACTCGCTGGCTGTCAGCGACGAGCAAACCTGCGAGACCATCGCAGAAGTGTTCGCCGCCACCGGTGAAGTGCTCGACCCGCATACCGCAATCGGCGTGAAGGCTGCCCGCGAGTGCCGCCGCAGCCTGGACACGCCAATGGTGGTGCTGGGTACCGCGCACCCGGTCAAGTTCCCGGACGCGGTGGAGAAGGCCGGTGTGGGCAAGGCGCTGGAACTACCCGCGCACCTCAGCGACCTGTTCAGCCGTGAAGAGCGTTGCACGGTCCTGGCCAATGACCTGAAGGCTGTACAGGGCTTTGTCAGCCAGCACGGCAACCGCGGCAAGCCGCTGTAATTGCATGGCGTTTGGGGCTGCAGCGCAGCCCCAACGTCTCAGCCCTTTCCCTCCGATCTATCAGAAACATCCTATTCAGCCTGCCGGGCGCCAAGCATAAATTAGCCGGTCCTCCCATCAGGAGCGGCTCATGCACCAGCCCTATGTGTTGATTCACCAGGCTCGCCCATCCCACCAGATCCTCTTGCACCAGGCCCTCAATGGCCAAGGCGTCTTCAACGTGCGCATCAGCGAAAGCGTCGCTGACCTCGACGCCTGCCTCTGCGCTGAGCGTCGCCCTGACTTGCTGATCCTTGACCACGCCATGCCAGCCCGGGCCGGCCTTGCTTTGCTCGCCCAGCAGCGACGAGTGCGCGCATTGCTGTTCGTCGGCCAGCCTGCCCCAACGCGTCAAAACCTTGCACAGGAGGCCAGAAAATGTGGCATGTGGGTGCTCGACGAGTTGCCCTGGCCGCTGTCGATGCCACGCCTGCAGCACGCCTTGCAAACACTGCAGGTGCGCCCAGGGTCGCGTATTCAAACTGTCATGCCAGCCCCGCATGCTCACTGAAGCGGGCGCGGTTTGACGAACTTTCTGCGGCGCCTGCTGGTCAGTTACTTTAGGTCCCACCACGCAGCGAGTGATCCGGATGGAAAGAATCTGCAGCCTGCTCAACGAAGCCCTGACGCCCTATCAGACCCACCTCGGCATCGCCGATCCCAGTGGTAATCGCCAACTGACCGTTCACGACCCTCTCTCAGGTATTACCTTGCGGCGCACGGTCAGCGAGCGCCAATTGCAGGAGCAACGCCTGCTGATCGACCTCGTGGACGGCTTGCACCGAGACCTGCAGATAGCTGAGGGGCGGTTGCAGCCGTGTGTCATCGCAGCATTGCAGCATCGCCAGCAACCGCAGGGAACCTTTGCCTGAGTGGTTTATCAGACAGTGTAAGGGCAGCCAGCCAGTGCTTTGCTCCGGCGCTGGCAAGGCTGTCACGGGAAGTCCTCAAGGGCTTTCGCTTGACCCCGGGCGTCTTCCCCAGCGCCTGGGGTTTCTTTTTCTGGGCAGGCACGTATCCCTCGGCTGCTCCTGCAACGACCGTGCAGACCGGTTGGGCTTATTTGTCCTCAAAGAAACGCCGGCTTTCCTCCAGATAGTCCTCCCGCAATGCCAGGTCCAGCCAGCGGGCATACAACCCTGGCAACACATCCCGGCGCAGGGTGGGCAGCAACTGGTCGATGTGGGCAACTGCCGCACGCCCCAATTCGCTGTCTGAACAGCCCACATGCAGAAACTGGTAGCGATCCACGCCCTGCACAGTATGAAACTGGTAGTCAGCCAGTGACCCGCCTTGTTGTTGGATCAGGTAGCGAACTTCAGGCCAGTAGCCGAGCACCAGGCGCAGGCGCCCCAACTGCTGCATCTGCAGCAGGTTGGCGGTGGCCTCGTTGCCGTAGTGGCGGCTGAGCGCGCTGTCGGGTAACTGGCGCAAGATGCTGTCAATCTGCGTGCCGTAGCTGCGTTCCGCGACAATCCCCAGCTTCAGCGGGGCCTTGCTCAGCAGGCCATGCAGGTCCACCTGCTGGCCGTCGAGGTAGGGTGCCACCAGCGCCTGGTTTTCCTTGCGCAACACCAGGCCGCCGCTGAGCACGCCCAGTGATGGAACAGAAAAATGCACATATTTGGCCCGTTCCGGTGTCCACAGCAGGGTTGGGTCGCAGGTGAAGGTGCCACGGTCTTGCAGCATCTGCAGGCTGCGGGCGCGGTTGACCCGCACGATGCTGTGTTCGTACTCGGGCATCTGCCTTATCAGCAGCGGTAACAACTGGTCGATGACCCCCCGGCCTTCTTCCGGGCCATCAAAAATGGTGAACGGTGGCAGGTCGCGTACCAGCCAGAAGAGGTGCTCCTTGGCATGTGCGGGCTGCAACAGCAATGCAGGTAGCAGCCCGCAGAGCAGGACCAGGTGGCGTAGGCAGCGGGGCGCGCACATGGAACCGGTCAGCGCCAGGATCAGACCGTGCCCGCTGCGCGCAGGCTGGCGATGGCCGCTGCGTCGTAGCCCAGGCTGCCGAGCAGCGCCTCGGTATGTTCGCCCAAGGCCGGGCCGACCCATTCGCTAGAGCCGGGAGTCTCCGACAGCTTGGGCACGATGCCGGGCATGTGGAATGGCTTGCCATCCGGCAGCTTGGCCTGCAGGAACATCTCGCGTGCCAGGTACTGGGGGTCGTTGAACATGTCTTCGGCCGAATAGATACGGCTGGCCGGCACTTCGGCAGTGGTCAGCACCTGCATCAGTTGCTCCAGTGGGAGGCTGTTGGCCCAGCGGTCGATTACCCCATACAGCTCGTCACGACGCAGGTCGCGGCCGTCGTTGCTGGCCAGGGTCGGGTCGTCGGCGAGGTCATCGCGACCGATGGCCTGCATGAAGCGCTTGAAGATCGCATCACCGTTGGCGCCGATCTGCACATGTTTGCCGTCGGCGCTTGTGTGGATGGAGGAGGGCGTGATGCCTGGCATGATGTTGCCGGTGCGTTCGCGGATGAAACCGAACACATCGAATTCCGGGACCATGCTCTCCATCATGGCAAAGATCGCCTCGTACAGGGCCACGTCCACCACCTGGCCCTGGCCGCCATTGACTTCCCGGTGGCGCAGCGCCATCAGCGCGCCGATCACCCCCCACAGGGCGGCAATCGAGTCCCCGATGGAAATCCCGGTTCGCACCGGCGGGCGGTCATCGAAACCCGTGATGTAGCGCAGGCCGCCCATTGACTCGCCTACGGCACCGAAGCCTGGCTGGTCTTTCATCGGCCCGGTCTGGCCAAAGCCCGACAGGCGCACCATCACCAGGCGCGGGTTCAGCGCATGCAGCACATCCCACCCCAAACCAAGTTTTTCCAGCACGCCCGGGCGAAAGTTTTCGATCAGGATGTCGGCCTCGGCCAGCAGGCGCTTGAGGATATCGCGGCCCTCGGGGTGCTTGAGGTTGAGGGTGAGCGACTGCTTGTTGCGGGCCTGCACGAACCACCACAGCGAGGTGCCCTCGTACAGCTTGCGCCACTTGCGCAGCGGGTCGCCGCCATCGGGCGATTCGACCTTGACCACTTCGGCGCCGAATTCGGCACAGATACGCGAGGCGAACGGCCCGGCGATCAAGGTACCGAGTTCGACAACTTTAAGGCCGGCGAGGGGTTTGCTGGGCGTCGACATGGGGTGTCCGTGGCAGTTGGGCAGAGCCGTGGTTTTATCACACGTCGGTTACGCCGGGTACTGCTGCGGGGCATGGAAGGTGCGGATGGGGTAGACTGTGCCACTTTCTTTTGCACGAAGCCCGTCGACCATGGCCCAGCCGTCCACCACCTACAAGTTCGAATTGAATCTCACTGACCTTGATCGCAACGTCTACGAAAGCGTCAAACAGACGATCGCTCGGCACCCTTCGGAAACCGAAGAGCGCATGGCAGTTCGTTTGTTGGCGTACGCGCTCTGGTACAACGAGAACTTGTCGTTTGGCCGCGGCCTGTCGGATGTCGATGAGCCAGCGCTGTGGGAAAAGAGCCTGGACGATCGCGTGCTGCACTGGATTGAAGTTGGCCAGCCTGATGCCGATCGTCTGACCTGGTGCTCGCGTCGTACCGAACGCACCAGCTTGCTGGCGTACGGCAGCCTGCGAGTGTGGGAAGGCAAAGTGGTGAGCGCGGTCAAGAACCTGAAAAACCTGAGCATTGCCGCTGTGCCGCAAGAGGTGCTGGAAACCCTGGCGACCGACATGCCGCGTAGCATCAAGTGGGACGTGATGATCAGTGAAGGTACGGTATTCGTGACTGACGACCGTGGCCAGCATGAAGTACAACTGCAGTGGCTGCTCGGTGAGCGTGGTTGAAGCAACCCATGCGTATCGAACCTCGTCCGCTGCCGCCGACCCTGCCATTTCTGGGTAACTTGCCACCCTTGCTGACCCGCCTTTACGCCGCGCGCGGCGTGCAGAGCGAGGCCGAGCTGGACAAAAGCCTGGCACGCCTGCTGCCGTACCAGCAGCTCAAGGGCATCGAGGCCGGTGTGGACCTGCTGGTCGAAGCCATCGACCAGCGCCAGCGCATCCTCATCGTCGGCGACTTCGATGCCGACGGTGCCACCGCCAGCACCGTCGGGGTGCTGGGCCTGCGCCTGCTGGGTGCGGCCCATGTCGATTACCTGGTGCCCAACCGCTTCGAGTACGGCTACGGCCTGACCCCGGAAATCGTCGAGGTGGCGCTGCAGCGCCAGCCGCAGTTACTGATTACCGTGGACAACGGCATTTCCAGTGTCGACGGGGTGGCGGCCGCCAAGGCCGCCGGGCTCAAGGTGCTGGTCACCGACCACCACCTGCCGGGCGAGCAGCTGCCCGACGCCGATGCCATCATCAACCCCAACCAGCCGGGCTGCAGCTTTCCGAGCAAGTCCCTGGCCGGGGTAGGGGTGATCTTCTATGTGTTGATGGCCCTGCGCGCTCGCTTGCGCAGCCTTGGGCGGTACGAGGCGCAGCCACAGCCGAACATTGGCGAACTGCTCGATCTGGTGGCGCTGGGCAGTGTTGCTGACGTGGTACCGCTGGATGCCAATAACCGCATCCTGGTGCACCAAGGCCTCGAGCGCATCCGTGCCGGCCGAGCCCGACCGGGGCTGAAGGCCATTCTCGAAGTGGCCCGCCGTGATCACCGGCGCATCACCTCGACCGACCTCGGTTTCATCCTCGGCCCGCGGTTGAACGCCGCAGGGCGGCTGGACGACATGAGCCTGGGTATCGAATGCCTGCTGTGCGAAGACGCGGCGCTGGCCCAGGACATGGCCCAGCAGCTGGACGATCTGAACCAGGACCGCAAGTCCATCGAGCAAGGCATGCAGCGCGAGGCCCTGGCCCAGCTCAAGGACCTGCCGGTCGAGTCCATGCCCTACGGCTTGTGCCTGTTCGATGCCGATTGGCACCAAGGGGTGATCGGTATTCTGGCTTCGCGTCTGAAGGAACGTTACCACCGGCCGACCATTGCGTTCGCTGATGCTGGCGACGGCATGCTCAAAGGTTCGGCGCGCTCGGTGCCGGGGTTCCATATTCGCGATGCGCTGGATGCCGTGGCCGCGCGCCACCCGCAGCTGATCAGCAAGTTCGGCGGCCACGCCATGGCTGCCGGTTTGTCGTTGCCAGAAGGCAACTTCCCGGCATTCGCCGAGGCCTTCGACGAAGAAGTGCGGCGTCAACTGCGTGAAGAAGACCTGACCGGCCGGCTGTTGTCCGACGGCAGCCTGGCGGTAGAGGAGTTCCACCTCGACCTGGCCAAGGCCCTGCGCCATGCCGGCCCATGGGGCCAGCACTTCCCTGAGCCGCTGTTCCATGGCGTGTTCCAGTTGGTGGAGCAGCGTGTGGTTGGCGAACGGCACCTGAAAGTGGTGCTCAAGAGCGAATGTGGCTCGGTGCGGCTGGATGGCATTGCCTTCGGCATTGACCGCGAAGTGTGGCCAAACCCGACGGTGCGCTGGGTGGAGTTGGCGTACAAGCTGGATGTGAACGAGTTTCGCGGTAATGAGAGTGTGCAGTTGATGATTGCGCATATGGAGCCGCGCTGAGTTTAGCGTCAGGTGCCTGCCTTGGATCTTGCGCTGGGGCACAAATCGAGCGCCGCCCGCGCGGCGCTCGATCTCCCAGGTGCTGCTCAGGTTCAGTTGCACTCCTTTCTGGGGCGGTAGTAGATCGCCGCTGCCGCAATCAAGATGCTGATGCCGCTAAATGAGAAAATGATAACTGCTAGTGTGGTCTCCCGGTTTCTTACATTGGTGACATGTGCCGCCATTGCAGAATCATAAAGAAACATTCCATTAGGAGCGATTAAGCGCTGAGCCGTTGCAGCGCTTTTAGAGGTTGCTATGTCAACAAAGAGTGGCGTATTTAGGTCCAGGCTCGCTGCATCATAGTATATCTTTTCTGCATAAAGATGAGCGTTGTGGTGCTTTCCATTTGAAGTTTTAAACTTGATGCTGAACGTATAAAGAGATTTGTCGCTATCCCAGGTTTCAGGCTTGGAGGTGAGAAAGGCTGGAACTCGCGACCATAACTCTTCATTGGTGTTTTTGTGTTCGCGCCACATGAATGTGAAGCTGGTGCCTAGGGTGAGATTTATAAGTCCGCCTATTAATAGCGCTTTGGCTTGTTTGTGAGGCGGGAGTTCACGTATGAGTTTTAGCGATTGCTGCCAGATATTCATATCGGCTCGTTACGGCGTGGAGGGTTTTACAGGTTGGCTAGAAGTACTGATCCTGCTGCGCACTGCTACAGCATATGTAGTTATCTTGATTGTCCTGGTTGTCGTCAATAGGTACGGTAATTGATGGTGCTTGGTCGGGTGACTTTATATCATCTATACTTTCTATGCTTATAGTCAGTGTTGCGTCAGGGGCAGGTGTGTCAGGGGTAGATGTCACCGCTACTGAGTTGCTGCTGGAGTTTCCGCTAAGGGGAGGCGGTTGCGTTGAATTGAAAGTCTCGCTCCCTGTTGGGGCGGTGTGAGCCTGGCTGCTATCTGGAAAACTTAGTGGTTCGGTGCCTAGGGATATTTCTGAAGAGTCAGGGTTCCAGTTAACGGTTGTGATCATTCCCTGGTGGGTGGAAAGTATCTGGTCAGGTGAAGCGAGTGTGAAGTCAGGCGCAATCCGTGGCGCGGTAAAACCAGTAAGGTCACCTTGACTCAGCAGGCTGGTAAAGAGTGGAGCCATCTTGTCGTAAGCTGCTTTAGCCAGGTCAGAATTGAAGATGCTATAGAGTGTGGCGGTTACGCCCACGACTGTGGCCCCTCCAGCAATTAAAGGTGCTCCGGCCAGAATGGCGAACGAGGCCACGATGCCTGCGACGTTGCTTGCCAAACTTATGACATCTCCGCTCTTAATTTCCGCGCCCTCTTTGAGGTCTGCCGCGACTTTCAGGAAGGTCACGGTGCCAGAAAGGGTATTGGTAACAATGTTAATGAAGGGTACAGCACCTATCGGGAGGTGAGTGACGGAGACTACTGAGGCTATCGCCGTAGTTGTCTGTGCTGTTTGGATGACTAGTGAAAATCCGGTTTTATCTGTGTTGAATTGGTCGTGGATTGCTGCTGCTCCCCCCAGTTTGATTGATGGGTTTTGCCGTTTTATCTATTACTGCTACTATCAGTTCGGCGCGTGTGCTAATTGTTTAATATCCTTATTCATGGTCTTGAAAGCGATAGTGATTCGCAATTTGTCGCAGTCAACGGTGGGCGCTCTGGCTCTGTGCGGTATGTGTCCGTCGAAAATCGCTATGCGTCCCGGCTTTGGTTGTATGGCAGCGATGGTGTCATTCTTCTGCTGATCGAATAGAATCAGTTCGCCGCCCCATGTGGTTTCCCACTGGGCATTGCAGAAGAGGACTGCGGTTTTTCCAGGTTCAATTGATTTGTTATCTCTATGAATAGGACTGTCTTGGCCGAAAGTCTGGCCGTTTGCGTAAACACCCAGCAGCAAACAGTCACGCATGTGAGCAAGCTGCGTGCGCCTCCAAATATCAAGTAGAAAGCCCCAATGGCTGTCGCTGGCCAGTTCATGCTCGCAGCACTCCAGTGAGGTACGTTTGCTACCGGCTATGAAGATGTGCCAGCAAGGACGTGCGAGGGGAATTGTATTAATGGGCCAGCCATATCTCCATATTGCACCCGAAAATGAATTTGTGAGTAAATTTTGCTCGTGTTCAGTAATGAACTTATCTAATACTTTCGGTTTTTCTGTAAAGGGGATATCCGTCATTGACTCAACTCGCGAGCGTGGAGGTCGGGTTTGTGCGAACTGCGTGATTGGCTTCATTGGTCGCCGTGACGTGATGGACAATAGTATTTGAGAGGCAGACCAGCGATAGGAGGAGGGAGATGTTGCTTGAGAAGAATTTCCCAAGAGAACGTAGAACTTTAAGTAATAGGCTGTAGGATTTTTCTAAGATGCCCGGTAGGCCGGGTGGAAAGGGTTGTCGTGGGTGGTACTACCCTAGCGCTTAAAGGGCGGTCGACTTTTGCTGATTACAGTCAGACCGCGGAATGAAGGAAGTTTCAGTCACCCAACGGTTTATGCGTCATGCCCAGCTCGGCATCATCCATCAGTGCCTTGGCCATGGCACTCAGGTAATGGGATGCCCAGATCATCATCGGTTTTTCATCCATCAGACCGATGATGGTCAGCTCTCTTACATAGCCCATCAACTCCGATGCCTGCTCGCGGGCATCCCGGCAGGGAATGCCTGGCTCGATGCGGAACAGGGGATGGGTCTGGTGTTCGCCTTGGAAGAAGGTGGTTTTGCCGACAGTGAATTGGGTGTCGTCTGTGGTCATCGATTCCTCTCCTGAAATTTCCTGATTGCCTGTTCTGGTCTCTTCGCGGCGGTTCGACGCCTCGATGAACCCGCTCCCACAGGTTGGACTGCCCCCAAGAAGTTGGACACCAATCCAACCCTTGGGGGATCTATGGGTAAGTACACCGAGCAATTCAAGCTCACAGCGATCACAGCCTACCTGGATGGCAGCAACGGTTTCCGAAAGGTGGCTCAACACTTAGGTATCGATTTCAGCCTGCTTCGACGCTGGGTGGCCAGTTATCAGGCCAATAATGGCATTGGTCCAGGCTCGCATGGGCGGCGCTATACCAGTGATTTCAAACAGCAGGTGCTTAGCTATATGCACGAGCATCGGCTTTCGCTGCGCCAGACCGCTGCCCACTTTGGTCTTGGGCAGTCTTCTCAGATAGGCATTTGGCAGCGGCAGTACTACAGTGGCAGTCCTGCACCCTCTACTGCCATCAAGCCAAGAAAGCCAATCGACGTGTCGAAGAAGATCAAGCCTGCCAAACCCACCGATACCAATGATGATCAGAAGTCTCGAGATCAGCTGATGGCTGAACTTGAGTACCTGCGCATGGAGAATGCTGTCCTAAAGGAGCTCAAGGCTCTGCGCGAGGAAAAGGAACGAACACGCGGGAAAAAGTCCTGATCGTTTCCAAACTCAAGCGCAGGTTTCCTTTGCCTGACCTCCTTCAACTGGTCGAGCTGGCGCGCAGCACCTTCTACTACCAGCTCAAAGCTCAGCAGAAGCCAGATCGGCATGCTGAGCTCAAGGCATTGGTGCATCGCGTCTACCACGAGCAGAAAGGGCTTTATGGTTATCGCCGTATCGCACTCGTAATCAGGAAGGAAAAGCGGGTGAACAAGAAGGTCATTGAACGGCTGATGGCTGAGCAGGGATTGAAATCAGTAGTGCGCCCCAAGAAATATCGCTCCTATCGAGGTACCGTCGGTAAAGTGGCAGCGAATGTACTGGAGCGAAATTTTATCGCTCAACGCCCAAACCAAAAGTGGGTGACTGACGTAACCGAGTTCAAAGTAGCTCAACAGAAGCTCTATCTGTCGCCCGTGATGGATTTGTACAACGGCGAAATCGTGGCCTACGAAATGGCCAGCCGCCCGTGCTATAGCCTGGTTGGGAACATGCTTGGCAAAGCGCTCGATTGCCTGGGAGAGAAACCGAAGCTCGTGCTGCATTCGGATCAGGGATGGCATTACCAGCAGGCGCAATACCGCCGTAAGCTAAGCGAATGTGGGGTAAAGCAGAGCATGTCTCGAAAAGGCAATTGCCTGGACAACGCGGCCATGGAAAGCTTCTTCGGCACGCTCAAGTCTGAGTTTTTCTACCTGAAGCGTTTCGAGAGCATTGATGAGCTGAGAGCGGGTCTGGATGAGTACATTCACTACTACAACCATGATCGCATCAAGCTGAGGCTCAATGGCCTGAGCCCTGTGGAGTACAGGGCTCAGGCTGCAGCTTAAAACTGTCCAACTTTTGGGGGGCAGTCCACTGTGATGACCCTGTGGGAGCGGGTTCACCCGCGAAGAGGCCAGCAAATCTAACCTCAATGAAGGCTGGTACTCCGCTCCAAGGCGAGTGACAGCGCATCCGCCTGACCCCAGGCAATCTGCATGGCACGCAGCCCATTCACCAGCGATTCCCGGGTGCGGTCATCTTCGATGGCATCGAGGGTTCGGTGGCAATGGTTATAGGCGAGCATCAGGTAATGGGTGATCTTCACCACATGATCGATGGGCACGATGCCATCGCTGACGGCGTTGGTGAGGGTCTTGTCGGAGGGAAGGTCGAAATGATGGGGTGGGTCGGGGAGGATCTTTTTCATAGCAATTCCTTGAAGATTTAAGGAGTTGCCACCGCCGTTTCCACACGAAGGGCGGCAACTGTACACGGGGTGGAAAACCGGTCTTCAAGGAACCCCGGTAGGCCATACGGCCTCCCGTGTACAGCTGCCATTACGACAGGCACTTGAAGATTGACCGGGTTTCCACACCCGCATCGCTGATGCTTTCAGCGACACGAAAAGCCTAAAGGGCGGTGTTTCCAGGAACAATCAGACGCGAGTCGACAGGGTCTGTAGGATATTTTCCTCAGCTAGGCATCGCCAGCTTATATGTGTAGGAAACGTCTGATACATGCGTCGGACCATTCAGAAATCCCGGGGCCGTACTAAGGCCATTAAGTGCCTGCCTTGATTCTTGCAGGGTTGCGGAAGTCGAGCGCCGCCCGCGCGGCGCATCGCGGATAAATCCGCTCCTACAGTTTGTTTCGGGCCAGTCACTCCTGTGAGGCCACCGCTGTTCGCCTTGTTTGTTCCCTTCGATATCGAGGTGGGCACCACTGCTTTTCATCGGTCTTCAGCCATGCATCAAGGCGGTCCCTGTTGGCGGCACAGGAGTGATTGGCCCGAAACAGATGTAGGAGCGGATTTATCCGCGATGCGCCGCGCGGGCGGCGCTCGATCTCACAGGCGCTGCAAACCTTTCGGCGAACCCCTCGCCATCCCACAGAACCTTCCCCCCACCAATCTGGTCTAGTCTCATTAATGACCGGCACCGGGCCAGGGATGTGCACTTGAGTGTCCGGGCCGGATCACCATTGGAGTCCTTGGGAGGTGCCCTCATGAGCCTGCTGCTCGAGCCTTACACCCTGCGTCAGCTGACCTTGCCCAACCGCATCGCCGTGTCACCAATGTGCCAGTATTCAGCCGTCGATGGCCTGGCCAACGACTGGCATCTCGTCCATTTAGGCAGCCGCGCCGTCGGTGGTGCCGGCCTGGTAATCACTGAAGCCGTGGCGGTGACCGCCGATGGCCGCATCACCGCCGAAGACCTTGGCCTGTGGGACGACGCGCAGATCGCCCCGTTACAACGCATCACCCGCTTCATCACCGCCCAGGGCGCCGTGGCTGGCATCCAGCTGGCCCACGCCGGGCGCAAGGCCAGCACCTATCGCCCATGGCTGGGCAAACCAGGTAGCGTCAAACTGGAAGAGGGCGGCTGGCAGCCGGTGGGGCCCTCGAAAATCGCCTTCGACCCGCAACACACCGCGCCGCGCGAGTTGAGCCAGGACGAGATTGAGGATGTGATTGGCGCCTTCGTCGCCTCGACCGAGCGCGCCTTGAAGGCCGGTTTCAAGGTGGTTGAGATCCACGCCGCGCACGGCTATCTGCTGCACCAGTTCCTATCACCCCTGAGCAACCAGCGCCGCGATGAGTACGGTAGCAGCTTTGAAAACCGCATCCGCCTGACCTTGCAGGTGGTCGAGGCAGTGCGCAAGGTTTGGCCCCCGGAGTTGCCACTGTTCGTGCGGGTTTCGGCAACCGACTGGGTGGAAGATGGTTGGAACCCGGATGAAACCGTCGAACTGGCACGCCGCCTGCGGAGTTTGGGCGTGGATCTGATCGATGTTTCTTCTGGTGGCACCTCGGTCAACGCCGAGATCCCCACCGGCCCCGGCTACCAGACCCGCTTTGCCGAGCGCGTGCGCAAGGAATCGGAAATCGCCACCGGCACCGTGGGCATGATCACCGAACCGGCCCAGGCCGAGCACATTCTGCGAACCGGCCAGGCCGATATCATCTTCCTCGCCCGCGAACTGTTGCGCGACCCGTACTGGCCTCTGCATGCCGACGACGACCTGGGCGGCAACAAGGCCACCTGGCCTGCGCAATACCAGCGTGCGACCAGCCGCGCCAACCCGATTCACGAGTCGGATTTGCGCGACTGACCCATGCCTTGCGCGGCCCTTGCAGGAGCGGCCGTGTTTCGCGAAAGGGCCGCAAAGCGGCCCTGGGTTCAGCTATAGGCAGCCTTGCTGAGAATATCGCTTACCCATTGGTTGATGCTTTTTTCAGCCAGCTCGGCCTTGGCCGCCACACTGGCGTGAAGGGTAGGCTCAAGGCGTAGGCTGAGTTTGCCGGAATACGTTTTCTGCGGTTCCCGCCCAAGGCGTTCGCAAGTCTCAAGATAATCGTCAACGGCTTCTTCAAATGCCTGGCGCAATTCACTGATCGATTCGCCATGAAAACCTATCACGTCGCGAATACCGGCGACATGGCCGATCAGCAACTGGTCTTCATCGCTGTATTCGATACGAGCGGCGTATCCGCGGTAAGTCATTACATTCATGGTAATACTCCTGCCTGCTCAATGAACTGGCGGGCGTCTCTTAGTTGATAGGGCTTGGCGTGCCTGTCCGGATGAGGGCGGTGGAAGGTTGCCACTGCTCCATTGAGTTCAAAGCGAACCCGTGATCCTCTTCCTTCTACGACCCTGGCACCCAGCGATACCAGCAGAGACTCCACCCGCGCCCACTCCAGTGTTCTGGGAACCGGCCTTTTAAGTAATGCTTCAAGTGTGGCTTGCTGATGATTATTCGTGGTATCAGATTATGATACCAACCATGAGAGCTCAATGAATGTGCAGTAGGAGGGAGTAGATCACGGGTGAAGGAAAATTCTGAGACGTTGACCGAGGGGCATTCAAGCCCCTCGGTCAACGCGAGCACTTAGTGCTTGATCATCACATGCCGCACACAGGTGTAGTCCTCCAGCCCATACATCGACATGTCCTTGCCATACCCCGAATGCTTCTGCCCGCCATGGGGCATTTCGCTGACCAGCATGAAGTGGGTGTTCACCCAGGTGCAGCCATACTGCAAGCGCGCCGCCAGGCGGTGGGCGCGGCCGGTGTCGCGGGTCCATACCGACGAAGCCAGGCCGTAGTTGGAGTCGTTGGCCCATTCCAGTGCCTGCGTTTCATCGGTGAAGCGGGTGACCGAAACCACCGGGCCGAACACTTCGTTGCGCACGATCTCGTCGTCCTGCAGGGCGTCGGCCAGCACGGTAGGCTCGAAGAAAAAGCCATCGCCCGCTATCGGCTTGCCACCGGTTACCAGACGAATGTGCGGCTGGGCGATGGCCCGCTGCACCAACCCGGCGACCTTGTCGCGGTGCTGGGCACTGATCAGCGGCCCCAGTTCGGTTTCTTCAGACTCCTGCAAGCCCGGCTTGAGGCTGGCTACGGCTTTACCCAGGCGTTCGACGAAGCGCTCGTAGATCCCGTCCTGGACGTACAGGCGGCAGGCTGCGGTACAGTCCTGGCCGGCGTTGTAGAAGCCGAAGGTGCGGATGCCGTCGATGGCGGCATCGATGTCTGCGTCATCGAACACCAGCACCGGCGCTTTGCCGCCCAATTCCATGTGCATGCGTTTCACGCTGTCGGCGGTGGCACTGATGATGTGTGCGCCGGTGGGGATCGAGCCGGTCAGCGACACCATGCGCACCTTGGGATGGGTTATCAACGGGTTGCCGACCGTCTGGCCGCGGCCGAAGAGAATGTTCAGCACCCCCGGCGGCAGCAGGTCCTGGGCCAGCTCGCCCAGGCGCAGGGCCGTCAGTGGCGTCAGTTCGGACGGCTTTATCACCACCGTGTTGCCGGCAGCCAGGGCCGGGGCGATCTTCCAGGCCAGCATCATCAGCGGGTAGTTCCACGGCGCGATGGACGCCACCACGCCCAACGGGTCGCGGCGGATCATCGAGGTGTGGCCCGGCAGGTACTCGCCTGCCGCCGAGCCGCCCAGGCAGCGCGCAGCACCGGCAAAGTAACGGAACACGTCGGCAATCGCCGGGATCTCGTCATTCAGTGCAGCGCTCAGGGGCTTGCCGCAGTTCTGCGATTCCAGCCGGGCCAGTTCATCGCCATGGGCTTCGATGGCGTCGGCCAGCGCCAGCAAGGCCTGCGAACGTTCTTTAGGGCTGGTTTGCGACCAGCTGTCGAAGGCTTGGTCGGCAGCGCGCACGGCGCTGTCCACCTGTGCCTCGGTGGCTTCGTTGATCTGCGCCAGGGCAGTGCCCAGCGCCGGGTTGAGCACGGTCCAGGCCGGGCCTTGGCCAGCGATCAGCTGGCCATTGATCAGCATCTGCGTTTGCATCGGGGACTCCTCCAGGGTCATTTTCCACCGCCCGCGACGCTGTCTCCGCCACGGGTCAGGTAATAGGCGCCAAGAATCGGCAGCATGGTCACCAGCATCACCAGCATGGCGACAACGTTGGTCACGGGCACGTCGCGTGGGCGGCTGAGCTGGTTGAGCAGCCAGATTGGCAGGGTGCGCTCATGGCCGGCGGTGAACGTGGTGACGATGATTTCATCGAACGACAAGGCAAAGGCCAGCATGCCGCCCGCCAGCAGCGCCGAGCCGAGGTTGGGCAGGACGATGTAACGGAAGGTCTGCCAACCGTCGGCACCAAGGTCCATCGAGGCTTCGATCAGGCTTTGCGAGGTACGCCGCAGGCGGGCGATCACGTTGTTGTAGACGATCACCACGCAGAACGTGGCGTGGCCGACTACGATGGTGAACACCCCGGGCTCTATCCCCAGCGTCTTGAACGCCGAGAGCAGGGCGATGCCGGTGATGATGCCTGGCAGGGCAATGGGCAGGATCAGCACCAGCGAAATGCTCTCCTTGCCGAAGAAGCTGCGCCGATAGAGCGCCGCCGAGGCCAGCGTACCGAGCACCAGTGCGATCAAAGTGGCCAGGCAAGCCACCTGCAGCGACAGCTTGATTGCCTCGAGCACATCGGGCCGGGCAAAGGCCACGTCGATCCACTTCAGGGTAAAGCCCTTGGGCGGAAAGCTGAACGCCGCGTCTTCGGTGTTGAAGGCGTACAGGAAGATGATCAGGATCGGGAAGTGCAGGAACAACAACCCGCCCCAGGCCGCCAGGCGCAGCCCTGCCGACGCTTTTTCAGAGTGCATCGAAGGCCCCCAGACGCTTGACGATGGCCAGGTATACCGCGATCAGCACAATGGGCACCAAGGTGAACGCGGCGGCCATCGGCATGTTGCCGATCGCCCCTTGCTGGGCATAGACCATGCTGCCGATGAAGTAGCCGGGCGGCCCGACCAGCTGCGGCACGATGAAGTCGCCCAGGGTGAGCGAGAAGGTGAAGATCGAGCCGGCGGCGATGCCGGGGATCGACAGCGGCAGGATCACCTGCACGAAGGTTTGCCCCGGCCGTGCGCCCAGGTCGGCCGAAGCCTGCAGCAGCGACGGTGGCAAGCGCTCCAGCGAGGCCTGGATCGGCAGGATCATGAATGGCAGCCAGATGTACACGAACACCAGGAAGCGCCCCAGGTGCGAAGTCGACAGCGTGCTGCCGCCCACGCCTGGCACGGCCAGCACCGCCTGCAGCAGGCCGTCCAGGTGCAACTGCTGGACGAACCATTGGGCCACACCGCCCTTGGCCAATAGCAAGGTCCAGGCATAGGTCTTGACGATGTAGCTGGCCCACATCGGCATCATCACCGCGATGTAGAAAAACGCCTTGGTCTTGCCGCTGGTGTAACGCGCCATGTAATAGGCGATGGGGAAGGCCAGTACCGCGCTGGCCAGCGACACCGCCACCGCCATCCCCAGGGTGCGCAGGATGATGTCGAAGTTCGACGGGTTGAACAGTGCGGCGAAGTTGCCCAGGGTCAGGTCCGGGGTCACCGCCATGGTGAAGTCGTCGAAGGTATAGAAGCCCTGCCACAGCAGGTTCAGCAGCGAACCCAGGTAAATCGCGCCGAACCAGGTCAGCGGCGGGATCAACAGCAGTGCCAGGTACAGGTTGGGGCGCCGGTACAGCAGGTTGGACAGGGCGCGCAGTGTGCTCATCTCAGCGGCCCTCGGTTTCCTGCAGTACCGTCATGGCTTCGCGGGGCCAGTGCGCCTGCAGGCGTTGCCCGGGCTGCCAGGCCTGCACCTGCTTTTGCCAGCGGTCATTGGCCTGGCTTACTGCCAGCAGTTGACCGTTTTCCAGCTGCAGTTCGTAGCGTGTGGCGCTGCCTTGGTACTGGACATCACGCAGCACGCCGCTGACCTGTACCTCATGGCTGGTCACTACCGGGTCGCCCAGGCGAATGTGTTCGGGACGGATGGAGAAGGGCGCAGGGCTGCCGTTGAGCTGCATGGCCAGCTCGCCACGCACCACGTTGGACGTGCCGACGAATTCAGCGACGAAGGTTGTGCTGGGCTTCATGTACAGGTTGCGCGGGGTGTCGACCTGTTCGATACGGCCGCGGTTGAACACCGCGACCCGGTCGGACATCGACAGTGCTTCGGTTTGGTCGTGGGTGACGAAGATGAAGGTGATGCCCAGTTGGCGTTGCAGCTTTTTCAGCTCACCTTGCATCTGCTCGCGCAATTTCAGGTCCAGCGCGCCCAGTGGCTCATCGAGCAGCAGCACCCGCGGGCGGTTGACCAACGCCCGGGCCAGGGCCACGCGCTGACGCTGGCCGCCAGACAGCTGTGCCGGCTTACGCGCGCCATAGCCGGCCAAGGCCACCATGGCCAGGGCTTCTTCGGCGCGGCTGTAGCGTTCGGCCTTGCCCACTCCTTTTACCTTCAGGCCATAGGCGATGTTGTCCAGCACGTTCATGTGCGGGAACAGCGCATAGTCCTGGAACACTGTGTTGACGTCACGTTGGTAGGGCGGCAGGCCAGCGGCCTCGACCCCTTGGATGCGGATCGAACCGCTGGAGGGTTGCTCGAAGCCTGCGATCAGGCGCAGGCAGGTGGTCTTGCCCGAGCCGGAAGGGCCGAGCATGGAAAAGAACTCGCCATCGATGATGTCGATGCTGACCTGGTCGACGGCCTTGACCTCGCCGAAGGTGCGGGAAACCTGGGTGAACTGGACGGCTAGGGGCATGCGTGGACTCCAGGTATGAATATGTCTCCTGTGCCGGCTTCTTCGCGGGCAAGCCCGCTCCTACAGGTGGAGCGCCACCCTTGCAGGCGGTGAAGAACCTGTGGGCGCGGGCTTGCCCGCGAAAAGGCCGGTACAGGCATTCAGACAACCTCAGCGACCACCCATGATCGCAATGTAGTCCTGGGTCCAGCGGCTGTAAGGCACGAACTTGCCGCCTTGGGCCTGCGGTGTTTTCCAGAAGGCAATCTTGTCGAAGTTGTCAAAGCCGTTGGTCTTGCAGCCCTCGGCCCCCAGCAGCTCGCTGCCGGTGCACGCCGCCGGCACAGCCGGCAACGAGCCGAACCAGGCCGCCACATCGCCTTGCACCTTAGGTTGCAACGACCAGTCCATCCATTTGTAGGCGCAATTGGGGTGCTTGGCCTCGGCGTGCAGCATGGTGGTGTCGGCCCAGCCGGTCGCGCCCTCCTTGGGAATGGTCGAGGCCACTGGCTGGTTCTCGGCCTTGAGGCCATTGACCATGTAGCCCCAGGAGCTGGAGGCAACCACGCCTTCGTTTTTCACATCGCTCATCTGCACCGTGGCGTCATGCCAATAGCGGTGGATCAGCGGTTGCTGTTGGCGCAGCAGTTCCAGCACGGCCTTGTATTGTGCCTCGTTCAGTTCGTACGGGTCCTTGATGCCCAGTTCGGGCCTGGCCGACTTCAGGTACAGCGCTGCATCGGCGATGTAGATCGGCCCGTCATAGGCTTGCACGCGGCCCTTGTTTGGCTTGCCGTCGGGCAGGTTCTGCGGCTCGAACACCACGCTCCAGCTGGTGGGTGCCTGCTTGAAGGTGTTGGTGTTGTACAGCAGCACGTTTGGCCCCCACTGGTACGGCGTGCCGTACACCTGCTTGTCGACCACATACCAGCCACCGTTCTGCAGGCGCGGGTCGATGGTTTTCCAGTTGGGGATCAAGGCGGTGTTGATCGGCTGTACGCGCTTGCCTGCAATCAGCCGCAGCGATGCATCGCCCGAGGCGGTGACCAGGTCATAGCCGCCCTTGGTCATCAGGCTGACCATCTCGTCCGAGGTGGCGGCCGTTTTCACGCTGACCTTGCAGCCGGTTTCCTTTTCGAAACCGGTCACCCAGTCGTAGGCCTTGTCGCTTTCACCGCGTTCGATGTAGCCGGGCCAGGCGACGATGTCCAGGCGCCCCTCGCCGGCCCCCAGGGCCTTGGGCGCTTCGGCGGCCTGCAGGCTGGCGCTGGCCAGCATGGCGCAGGTGGTGGCGCCGAGCAATGCGGTCTTGTGCACTGACATGGTGTTCCCTCTTCTTGGCGATCTTGTTCGGGCAGTCATGAGGCAAGCAGTGAAGCAATTGTTATAAGCGTAGTGCGTGAGTGCGAGGTATTGGCGATATCGAGTCTAGTTGGCTTTTTGCCAGCTAACGCAACATCCTGAAGCAAATCCCTGCATGGCGTGTGCTCGGCCAAGCCTTACTCTGGCGTTTGAATCTTCTTACGTGGAGACACGCGAATGAATACCCGGGGCTTGCTTGATCAACTCCTCAAATCCGGCCAGCAACTGCTCGAGAAGCAGGGGGGCGCCACCAAGCCTGGCAACCCTTCAGGCGGGTTGGGCGGGTTGTTGTCCGGAGCAGGGGGCGGCCTGCTGGGTGGGGGCGCTCTGGGCCTGTTGCTGGGTAGCAAGAAGGCCCGCAAGTACGGTGGCAAAGCCCTGACATACGGCGGCCTCGCCGCGCTGGGGGTGCTGGCCTATAAAGCTTACGGCAATTGGCAGGCAAACCAGCGGGGGGCCGCAGCCGAGCCTCAAACCCTCGACCGCCTGCCGCCGGCCCAGGCCGAGCAGCACAGCCAGGCGGTACTGCGCGCCCTGGTGGCGGCGGCCAAGTCCGATGGGCATATCGACGAGCGCGAGCGGGCGTTGATCGAGGGCGAGTTCACGCGCCTGGACAGCGACCGCGAATTGCAGCACTGGCTGCATGCCGAGCTGAACAAGCCGCTGGACCCGGCCGAAGTGGCCCGTGCTGCGCAAACACCGGAGATGGCTGCTGAGATGTACCTGGCCAGCGTGATGATGGTCGATCAGGAAAACTTCATGGAGCGTGCCTACCTGGACGAGCTGGCACGCCAGCTGCGGCTGGACCCGGGCTTGCGCCAGGCGCTGGAGGCTCAGGTGAGGGATGCGGTTGCGCAGTAGCAGCGCTTATCAGGACATTTTCTGCGCTTGTCGAACCGAGCGCGGAAAATGTCACGGCAAGCCCTGGCCAGCTTTTACCCAATCCGCGCATTTCGCCCAATAAACCGTAAGACCTCTGGGCTATACTTCGGCGATTTTTCCCGCTCGTTGTGAATTCCTGAGGGCTGAATGTGAAGAACTGGACCTTGCGCCAACGGATCCTGGCAAGTTTCGCCGTGATCATCGCCATCATGCTGCTGATGATCGTGGCCGCCTACTCGCGGTTGGTGACTATCGAAACCGCCGAAGAGGCGGTGGGGACCGACAGCATTCCCGGCGTCTACTACAGCTCGATGATCCGCAGCGCCTGGGTCGACAGCTACGTCACCAGCCAGCAACTGGTGGGCCTGTCCAACCATCGTGAAATCACTTCGGCCGACCTGGAACTGTTCAGAAGCTTCGATAACCGGCTGAAGCAATACATGACCAGCTACCAGGCCACCATCCACGACAAAGATGACCAGGTCCGCTTCGACAGATTTGTGGAACTGGAAGAGAACTACCTCAAGATCGTCGGTCAGGTGCTCGATGCGTACCGCGAACACAACTACGGCGAAGCCCAGCAGTTGATCACTGATGTCCTCACCCCAGCCTGGGTGGAGGGGCGCAAGCACCTCAATGAAGTCATTGAGAACAATCGGGTTTCTGCCGGCGCCGCCACCAACGAGATCGTCAACGCGGTCAACACGGCCAAAGGCAGCATGGTGGTTTCCCTGTTGCTGGCAATCATCGCTGCCGGCATCTGCGGCCTGCTACTGATGCGCGCTATCTCGGCGCCCATGCAGCGTATTGTGCATGCCCTCGACAAGCTGCGTTCCGGTGACCTGAGCATGCGCCTGAGCCTGGATCGCAAGGACGAATTCGGTGCCATCGAAAGCGGCTTCAACGAAATGGCCGAGGCACTGGCCAACCTGGTGGCCCAGGCCCAACGCTCGTCGGTGCAGGTGACCACTTCGGTCACCGAAATTGCCGCCACGTCCAAGCAACAGCAGGCCACCGCCACCGAGACGGCCGCCACCACCACCGAAATTGGCGCCACCTCGCGGGAAATCGCCGCGACTTCGCGGGACCTGGTGCGCACCATGACCGAAGTGACGACGGCGGCTGATCAGGCATCCAGTCTGGCGGGCTCCGGGCAACAGGGCCTGGCACGCATGGAAGAGACCATGCACCAGGTGATGGGCGCTGCCGACCTGGTCAATGCCAAGCTCGGTATCCTCAACGAGAAAGCCAGCAACATCACCCAGATGGTGGTAACCATCGTCAAGGTTGCCGACCAGACCAATCTGCTGTCGCTCAACGCCGCCATCGAAGCGGAAAAGGCCGGTGAATATGGCCGCGGCTTTGCCGTGGTCGCGACCGAAGTGCGCCGCCTGGCCGACCAGACCGCCGTGGCCACCTACGACATCGAGCAAATGGTGCGCGAGATCCAGTCAGCAGTGTCGGCCGGTGTCATGGGGATGGACAAGTTCTCCGAAGAAGTGCGCCGCGGCATGTTCGAGGTGCAACAGGTGGGCGAGCAACTCAGCCAGATCATTCACCAGGTGCAGGCGTTGGCGCCGCGCGTATTGATGGTCAACGAAGGCATGCAGGCCCAGGCCACCGGTGCCGAGCAGATCAACCAGGCACTGGCCCAGCTCAGCGATGCCAGCACCCAGACTGTCGAGTCGCTGCGTCAGGCCAGCTATGCCATCGATGAGCTGAGCCAGGTGGCCGCGGGCCTGCGTGGCGGCGTGTCGCGCTTCAAAGTCTGACCGCGATGAACGACTTGCAACTGCGCACCGCGCGGGCGGCGAACACCGGGGGGGCGTTGTACCTGCAGTTTCGCATCAGAGCGCAGCGTTTTGCCCTGAGCGTGCACGAGGTGATCGAAGTGTTGCCGCGTCAGCCGCTCAAGCCGATCGCCCAGGCACCTGCCTGGGTCGCGGGCATCCTCGCCCATCGTGGCCAGTTGGTTCCGGTCATCGACCTTGCCGCCTTGAGCTTTGGCCAGCCGGCGGTGCAACGCACCAGCACCCGCCTGGTACTGGTGCACTACCGAGGCGGCCTGCAGCTTGGCCTGATCCTGGAGCAGGCCACCGAAACCCTGCGTTGCCAACCGGACGAGTTCCAGCCCTATGGGGTGGACACCGGTGAAGCGCCTTATCTGGGCCCGGTGCGCCAGGATGCCCAGGGGCTGCTGCAGCGCATCGAAGTCAATGACCTGCTGCCCGACACCGTGCACGCATTGCTGTACACGCAAGACCCGACAGGGATGCCAACATGAACGAACAGCGTTTCTTCCGCTTCTTGCGCGAGCGTATTGGCCTGGACGTGGAGTCGGTGGGCGCGCCCATGGTCGAACGCGCGCTGCGCCAACGTTGCGTGGCTGCGGGCGCGATGGACCTGGACGATTACTGGCTGCGCCTGCAGCAGTCGGCAGATGAGCAACAGGCGCTGATCGAAGCGGTGATCGTCCCGGAAACCTGGTTTTTCCGTTACCCCGAATCCTTCACTGCGCTGGCCAGCCTGGCCCATAAACGCCTGGCTAAACTGGCTGGCGCGCGCCCGCTGCGATTACTCAGCCTGCCGTGTTCTACTGGCGAGGAGCCCTATTCGCTGGCCATGGCCTTGTTTGACGCCGGCATGGCGCCTGGGGCATTCCTTGTCGATGGAATGGACATCAGCCCAAGTTCAGTAGCCAAGGCCGTACAGGCGGTGTATGGGCGCAATGCGTTCCGGGGTAGCGAACTGGGTTTTCGCGAGCGCTACTTCGATGCTCTGGACGAAGGCCACCGCCTGCATGAGCGGGTACGCCAGCAAGTCAGCCTGCGGGTGGGCAATGTGCTTGACCCGGCGCTGGCCAGCCGCGACGGCCTGTATGACTTCGTGTTCTGTCGCAATCTGTTGATCTATTTCGACGTACCGACCCAACAGCGTGTGTTCGAAGTGCTCAAGCGCTTGCTGCATCCGCAGGGTGTGCTGTTCATCGGCCCGGCCGAAGGCAGCTTGTTGGCACGCATGGGCATGCGTCCATTGGGGATCGCCCAGTCGTTTGCCTATGTGCGTCATGAAGGCGACAGCGCCCCCTTGGCAGCGGCACCCGCCCAACCCGCCAAGCGTGCGTTCACGGCGTTGCCCGCACCGGTTTATCCGCAGCCCAGTGTGCCGTTGCCGCGTCCGCTGCGTGTGCTGCCCGTGGTGGCCAGGCCAGCGCCAGCCCGCGAGCACAGGCACGAGGGGGCCAGCGAATTGCTGGCCGACATTGCCCGGTTGGCCAATGCCGGTGCCAGCGATCAGGCCCGTAGCGAATGCCAACGCTACCTGAGCCAGTACCCGCCGTCGGCACAGGTGTACTACTGGCTGGGTTTGCTCAGTGATACCGAAGGCGATGCGCAGCAGGCGCTGAGCCACTATCGCAAGGCCCTGTACCTGGAACCACAGCACCCCGAGGCGCTGGTGCACCTGGCCGCTTTGCTGGCGGCCCAGGGTGACCTTGCCGGCGCTCGGCGCCTTCAGGCGCGCGCGGCGCGGGCTGGCCGGGAGTCTGAACGATGAACAGTGAATCCGCGATGCAGTTGCTCGCCGAGGATGACGCGCACATTGACGACTGCTGGAACCGCATTGGCGTGCGCGGGGACAAGCAGTGCCCACTGCTGGAGCGGCATGTCCATTGCCGCAATTGCGAGGTGTATGCCGCTGCGGCCACGCGTTTGCTCGACCGCTATGCGCTGGTGCAGGAGCACCAGGCTGCGGCGGTGCAGCCGGACGCGGAAAACACCGGTCGCTCCATGCTGCTGTTCCGTCTGGGCGAAGAGTGGCTGGCGCTGGCTACCGCCTGCCTGGCCGAAATCGCCCCGCTGCAGGCGGTGCATTCATTGCCGCACCAGCGCTCGCGGCTGCTGCATGGGGTTGCCAATGTGCGCGGTGCGTTGGTGCCGTGCCTGTCACTGGCTGATTTGCTGGGGGTGCAGGCCGGCTCCAAAGAGCAACGCAGCGCACGGGCGATGCCCCGTATGCTGATTCTGGCCGCCGAAGGCGGGCCGGTGGTGATGGCTGTCGAGGAAATCGACGGTATTCACCGGCTCGACCCGCAGTTGCTGGGCAGTGGCCGGGACGCCACACGCTTCACCGCCGCAGTCTTGCAGTGGCGCGGCCGCAGCGTGCGGGTTCTGGACGATCAACATTTACTGTCTGCCGTGCAGCGGAGCCTGTCATGACCCCAGAGCAAATGCGCGACGCATCGTTGCTCGAACTGTTCAGCCTGGAGGCCGAGGCGCAGACCCAAGTGCTCAGTGCCGGCCTGATGGCACTGGAACGCAACCCTACTCAGGCCGACCAGCTCGAGGCCTGCATGCGCGCTGCCCACTCGCTCAAGGGGGCAGCGCGCATTGTCGGGGTGGATGCTGGCGTCAGTGTCGCCCACGTCATGGAAGACTGTCTGGTGGCGGCCCAGGAAGGCCGACTGCGGCTGACCGCCGAGCATATTGACGCGCTGTTGCAAGGTACCGACCTGTTGATGCGTATTGCCACGCCCGGCGATGCCGGTGCGCAGGCGACCTTGCCGGTGTTTCTTGCGCAAATGGCCAGCCTGCTCGACCCGGGCGCCTCTGCCATGCCTGTGGTGCCGCTAGCTGCATCCGTGCCGCCGGAGCCGCCGCTGGCAACCCTGCCGCCTGCACCTGTGGTAATGCCAGCCGGACCGCGGGAACCAGAGCCCGAACCCGCCCTGCGGCGCAAGGCTGGCAAGCGCGCTGGCGAAGGTGCTGAGCGGGTACTGCGTGTCACAGCTGACCGTCTTAATAGCCTGCTTGACCTGTCCAGCAAGTCGCTGGTGGAAACCCAGCGGCTCAAGCCATACCTGGCTACCCTTCAGCGCCTCAAGCGCATGCACGGCCAAGGTATGCAGGCGCTTGACGGCTTGCGCATGCAACTGGAAGGCACGGGGCAGGGCAGTGAGGTGCTCGAAGCCTTGGCACAGACCCAGCGCCTGCTGGCAGAGACCCAGCAGATTCTGCAGCAGCAGGCAGCCGACCTGGATGAGTTCGGCTGGCAGGCCAGTCAGCGTGCGCAGTTGTTGTATGACACCGCCCTGGCCTGTCGGATGCGGCCGTTTGCCGACGTACTGACCGGGCAAAGCCGGATGGTCCGCGACCTGGGCCGTTCGCTGGGCAAGCCGGTGCGGCTGGTGGTGGAAGGGGAGAAGACCCAGGTCGACCGCGATGTGCTGGAAAAGCTCGAAGCACCGCTGACCCACCTGTTGCGCAATGCCGTCGACCACGGCATCGAGTTGCCCGAGCGGCGCCTGCTGGCGGGCAAGCCGGACGAGGGGGTGATCCGCCTGCGGGCTTCGCACCAGGCGGGCATGCTCAGCCTGGAGCTGGTCGACGATGGCGCCGGTATCGACCTGGAGCGCCTGCGCAGCAGCATCGTCGAGCGCGCCCTGTCGCCCGCTGACACGGTGACGCGGATGAGTGAGGCGGAGCTGCTGACGTTCCTGTTCCTGCCCGGTTTCAGCCTGCGTGACAAGGTTACCGAAGTGTCCGGCCGCGGTGTGGGGCTGGATGCGGTGCAGCACTTGATCCGCGAGCTGCGCGGCTCGATCGAATTGACCCAGGTGGCAGGGCAGGGTTGTCGCTTCCATCTTCAGGTACCGCTGACCCTGTCGGTCGTTCGCAGCCTGGTGGTCGAGGTGGGCGGGGAGGCTTACGCCTTCCCGCTGGCGCATATCGAACGCACGCTGGAAGTGACCGCCGAACAGATCGTGCAGATCGAAGGGCGCCAGCACTTCTGGCACGAAGGCCGGCATATTGGCCTGGTGGCGGCCAGCCAGTTGCTCAATCGCCCGGCGGGGCAAAGCGACGAAGCCAGCTTGCGGGTAGTGGTGATTCGTGAGCGCGAGCAGCTGTACGGGGTGGCCGTGGAGCGGTTGGTGGGGGAGCGGGTGCTGGTCGTGATGCCGCTCGACCCACGCCTGGGGAAGGTGCAGGACATTTCCTCCGGCGCCTTGCTCGATGATGGCTCGGTGGTCCTGATTGTCGATGTCGAAGACTTGCTACGCTCGGTGGAAAAACTACTCAGCACCGGCAGCCTGGAGCGCATCGAACGCGGCAGCAGCGGAGCCCGTGGCGCAGTCCGCAAACGCATCCTGGTGGTCGACGACTCGCTGACCGTGCGCGAACTGCAGCGCAAGCTGCTGGGCAACCGTGGCTACGACGTGGCGGTGGCGGTGGATGGCATGGACGGCTGGAACGCCCTGCGCAGTGAGGACTTCGACCTGCTGATCACCGACATCGACATGCCGCGCATGGACGGTATCGAGCTGGTTACCCTGGTGCGTCGCGACCAGCGCCTGCAGTCGTTGCCGGTGATGGTGGTGTCCTATAAAGACCGTGAGGAAGACCGACGGCGCGGGCTGGACGCTGGCGCCGACTACTATTTGGCAAAGGCCAGCTTCCACGACGATGCGTTGCTGGATGCTGTGGTGGAGCTGATCGGAGGTGCTCAGGGATGAAGATCGCCATCGTCAATGACATGCCCCTGGCCGTCGAAGCGTTGCGCCGGGCCGTCGCCCTGGAGCCCGCACACCAGGTTGTGTGGGTGGCCAGCAACGGTGCCGAGGCGGTGCAGCGCTGCACCGAGCAGTTACCGGACCTGATCCTCATGGACCTGATCATGCCGGTGATGGACGGTGTCGAGGCGACCCGGCGGATCATGGCCGAAACCCCGTGCGCCATCGTCATCGTGACGGTCGACCGTAAACAGAACGTACACCGGGTATTCGAGGCCATGGGCCATGGCGCTCTCGATGTGGTCGACACGCCTGCGCTCGGCGCTGGCGATGCCCGCGAAGCAGCGGCGCCATTGCTGCGCAAGATCCTCAATATTGGCTGGCTGGTCGGCCAGCAGCGGGCACCTGCCGCAAGGTCGGTCGCTGCGCCGCTGCGCGAGGCTTCCCAGCGCCGCGGGTTGGTGGCAATCGGGTCTTCGGCAGGTGGCCCTGCAGCACTCGAAGTATTGCTGAAGGGCTTGCCGGCAGCGTTTCCGGCGGCCATCGTGCTGGTCCAGCATGTGGACCAGGTGTTTGCCGCAGGCATGGCCGAGTGGCTCAGCAGCGCGGCAGGCCTGCCGGTGCGCCTGGCCCGTCAAGGCGAACCGCCGCAGCCAGGGCAGGTACTCCTGGCCGGTACCAACCACCACATTCGCCTGCTACAGGGCGGCCAACTGGCCTACACTGCCGAACCTGTGAATGAAATCTACCGGCCCTCGATCGATGTGTTCTTTGAGAGCGTGGCACGTTACTGGAATGGTGATGCGGTGGGCGTGCTGCTCACCGGCATGGGCCGCGACGGTGCCCAAGGCCTGAAGCTGATGCGTCAGCAGGGCTTTCTGACCATTGCCCAGGACCAGGCCAGCAGCGCGGTGTACGGCATGCCCAAGGCTGCTGCGGCTATTGATGCCGCGGTGGAAATTCGCCCGCTGGAACGCATAGCCGGGCGCTTGACTGAATTTTTCGCAAAATGACGAAATGTATTGAATCACGCCGCCAGGCCGGTAGTGATCGGGTGAACAATGATGAATGATTTACCGATCGAAGGTTTCGCGACCACCAATGAGAACTCGGCGATGGTGCTGCTGGTCGACGATCAGGCCATGATCGGCGAAGCGGTGCGGCGTGGCTTGGCCGATGAAGACAACATCGACTTCCACTTTTGTGCCGATCCGCACCAGGCGGTGGCCCAGGCCATGCGCATCAAGCCCACGGTCATTCTTCAAGACCTGATCATGCCTGGCCTAGACGGCTTGACCCTGGTGCGCGAGTACCGCAACAACCCGGTCACCCAGGACATCCCGATCATCGTCCTGTCGACCAAGGAAGACCCGCTGGTCAAGAGTGCGGCATTTGCCGCCGGGGCCAACGACTACCTGGTCAAGCTGCCTGACACCATCGAACTGGTGGCCCGCATCCGCTACCACTCGCGTTCCTACCTGACCCTGCTGCAGCGCGACGAGGCCTACCGTGCCCTGCGCGTCAGCCAGCAGCAGTTGCTTGATTCCAACCTGATGCTGCAGCGGCTGATGAACTCCGATGGCCTGACCGGGCTGTCCAACCGCCGGCACTTCGACGAATACCTGGAGCTGGAATGGCGCCGGGCCATGCGTGAACAGCAGCAGTTGTCGTTGCTGATGATCGACGTGGATTACTTCAAAGTCTACAACGACAGCTTTGGCCATCTGGCCGGTGACGAGGCCTTGCGCCAGGTCGCCGAAGCCATCCGTAGCTCGTGCTCGCGGCCGACCGACCTGCCGGCGCGCTATGGCGGCGAAGAGTTCGCCCTGGTGCTGCCCAATACCTCGCCAGGCGGGGCGCGGCTGGTGGCTGAAAAACTGCGCCAGACCGTGCTGGGCCTTGGCATCCCCCATACTGCGCCGACGGCTGATACGTTCTTGACCGTGAGCATCGGCCTGGCCACCCAGACTCCGGCTATCGGCAGCCATTGCCGGCAGCTGATTTCGGCGGCCGATAAAGGTCTTTACCTGGCCAAGAACGGTGGGCGTAACCAAGTCGGCATCGCCTGAGCTCCTGGAGACGGCGCGGCCTGTGTGGGACCGCAGGTTGCCCTATCTACATACGACCGCCCGGCGGGTCTGCCGCCATGCTGCGGACTCGGTTATACTCGCGGGCTTTTCACCGAATTCGCGCGAGTAGCCAGCCCATGGAAATCCAACCGATCCTGAACACCATCAAGGACCTCACCGAACGTTCCCAGTCAATTCGGGGGTATCTTTGACTACGATCACAAGCATGACCGCCTGATCGAAGTCAACCGCGAGCTGGAAGACCCCAACGTCTGGAACAAGCCTGAGTACGCCCAGGCACTGGGCCGCGAGCGTGCCATGCTGGCCCAGGTCGTCGAGACCCTGGACAAGCTGTCCAACGGCCTGGGTGACTGCCAGGACCTGCTCGACATGGCCGTCGAAGAAAATGACGAAGGCGCCGTCGGCGACGTCGTGACCGAGCTGGAAAGCCTGGAAGAAAACCTGGCCCAGCTTGAGTTCCGTCGCATGTTCAGCGGCGAGATGGACATGAACAACGCCTACCTGGATATCCAGGCCGGCTCCGGTGGTACCGAGGCGCAGGACTGGGCCAACATCCTGCTGCGCATGTACCTGCGCTGGGCCGACAAGCGTGGTTTCGACGCCACCATCATCGAGCTTTCCGAAGGCGAGGTCGCCGGTATCAAGGGCGCCACCGTGCACATCAAGGGCGAGTACGCCTTCGGCTGGCTGCGCACCGAGATCGGCGTGCACCGCCTTGTGCGCAAAAGCCCGTTCGACTCCGGCGCCCGTCGTCACACGTCGTTCTCGGCGGTGTTCGTGTCGCCTGAGATCGACGACAAGGTCGAGATCGACATCAACCCGTCCGACCTGCGTATCGACACCTACCGCTCCTCGGGTGCCGGTGGTCAGCACGTGAACACCACCGACTCTGCGGTGCGTATCACCCACGTGCCTACCAACACCGTGGTGGCCTGCCAGAACGAACGCTCCCAGCACGCCAACAAGGACACCGCCATGAAAATGCTGCGGGCCAAGTTGTACGAGCTGGAAATGCAGAAGCGCAACGCCGCTTCGCAGGCGCTGGAAGACAGCAAGTCGGACATCGGCTGGGGCCACCAGATTCGCTCCTACGTGCTGGATGACTCGCGCATCAAGGACCTGCGTACCGGCGTCGAACGCAGCGACTGCCAGAAGGTCCTCGATGGCGACCTTGACCAGTACCTGGAAGCGAGCCTCAAGCAGGGCCTGTAAGCCGCACACCCATGCCGCGCTACCTGGCCAGCCGCCGGTAGCGCGTGCCCTGCCCGGAACGGGCAACGAATACCTGATGGAAAGAATGACGACATGAGCGACCTGAAGACCGAATCGCAAGACCTGCAACAGGAAGAAAACGCCCTGATCGCCCTGCGCAAGGAAAAACTTGCCGCCGAGCGTGCCAAGGGCAATGCCTTCCCCAACGACTTCCGTCGCGACAGCTACTGCAACGACCTGCAGAAGCAATACGCGGACAAGACCAAGGAAGAGCTGGAAGCAGCCGCGATCCCGGTCAAGGTAGCCGGCCGCATCATGCTCAACCGTGGCTCGTTCATGGTGATCCAGGACATGACTGGCCGTATTCAGGTCTACGTCAACCGCAAGACCCTGCCGGAAGAAACCCTGGCCGCGGTCAAGACCTGGGACCTGGGCGACATCATCAGCGCCGAAGGCACCCTGGCCCGTTCCGGCAAGGGCGACCTGTACGTCGAAATGACCAACGTGCGCCTGCTGACCAAGTCGCTGCGCCCGCTGCCCGACAAGCACCACGGCCTGACCGACACCGAGCAGCGCTACCGCCAGCGCTACGTCGACCTGATGGTCAACGAAGAAACCCGCCACACCTTCCGTGTGCGTTCGCAGGTGATCTCGCACATCCGCAAGTTCCTCATCGAGCGTGACTTCCTTGAAGTCGAAACGCCGATGCTGCAGACCATCCCGGGCGGCGCCGCTGCCAAGCCGTTCGAAACCCACCACAACGCCCTGGACATGGCCATGTTCCTGCGTATCGCGCCGGAGCTGTACCTCAAGCGCCTGGTCGTGGGTGGCTTCGAAAAAGTGTTCGAGATCAACCGTAACTTCCGCAACGAAGGCGTTTCGACTCGTCACAACCCTGAATTCACCATGCTCGAGTTCTACCAGGCCTACGCCGACTACCGCGACAACATGGACCTCACCGAGGAACTGTTCCGCGAGCTGGCGCAACTGGTACTGGGCTCTACCGACGTACCGTACGGCGACAAGGTCTTCCACTTCGGCGAGCCGTTCGTACGCCTGTCGGTGTTCGACTCGATCCTCAAGTACAACCCGGAGCTGACCGCCGCCGACCTGCAGGACGTCGACCGCGCCCGTGAGATTGCCAGGAAGGCCGGCGCCAAGGTGCTGGGCCATGAAGGCCTGGGCAAGCTGCAGGTGATGATTTTCGAAGAGCTGGTCGAGCACAAGCTGGAACAGCCGCACTTCATTACCGAGTATCCGTTCGAAGTGTCGCCGCTGGCCCGTCGCAACGACGACAACCCGGCCGTTACCGACCGTTTCGAGCTGTTCATCGGTGGCCGCGAGATCGCCAACGCCTACTCCGAGCTCAACGATGCCGAAGATCAGGCCGAGCGCTTCCTGGCCCAGGTGGCCGAGAAGGACGCGGGTGACGATGAAGCCATGCACTATGACGCCGATTTCGTTCGTGCGCTGGAGTACGGCATGCCGCCGACCGCCGGTGAAGGTATCGGCATCGACCGCCTGGTGATGCTGCTGACCAACTCGCCGTCGATCCGCGACGTCATCCTGTTCCCGCACATGCGTCCGCAGGCCTGAGTGAGCTGAACGAGCCGCCTTTCGAGGCGGCTTTTTCTTGCCTGAAGCTTTATGTTGTCAGTACCGGCCTCTTCGCGGGTAAACCCGCTCCTACAAAGGCCTTGTAGGAGCGGGTTTACCCGCGAAGGGGCCAGCACTGACGAAACACCGCCCATGAGGTATCCCCCGTGACACCCGCCATGCCTGACCAAGGCGCCGCCGGCATCGCCACCGCCGTCGCCGAAAGCGTGCAATACCAAGGCCGCAAGACTGCCCGCCAAGGCAGCGAACAGCGTCGCCAGTTGATTCTCGATGCCGCCATGCGCATTGTCGTGCGCGATGGCGTGCGCGGTGTGCGCCACCGGGCAGTGGCCGCCGAGGCCGGCGTGCCATTGTCGGCCACCACCTACTACTTCAAGGACATCGAGGACCTGCTCACCGATACCTTTGCCCAGTACGTCGAGCGCAGTGCGGCTTACATGGCCAAGCTGTGGGCCAACACCGAGGTGGTGTTGCGCCAGTTGCTGGCACAGGGCGATGGCAGCCCGCAGGCCCGGGCGCGGCTGGCTGACGAGGTGGCGCGCATGACCGCCGACTACGTTCAGCGGCAACTGCTGAACCGCCGTGACTTCCTGATGGCCGAGCAGGCTTTCCGCCAGGAAGCATTGCTGTGCCCGCGACTGGCTGAGCTGGTGTGCGCTCATGAGCAGATCCTGCTGCACGGCACCCGGCAATTGCTGCAGGTCGTGGGCTCGCGGCAGCCGGAGCAGGATGCACAGATGTTGACGGCGATTATCGAGCAGTTGGAATATCAAGGCCTGCTCAAGCAAGCGAATGCGCAAGCCGATGGGCAGATGCTCGCTATGCTTACCCGATACCTGCAGCTGGTGCTGGCATCGGCCTGAGCCGAGAACGACCTTTTCAAGGAGAACCTGATGAGAGCCTGGCGTGTGGTGTTGTTGACTTTGTCATTCCTGCTGCTGGGCGGTTGTCTGGTGACCTTCCATGAGCCTTTGCCCAGCAACCAGGCAGCGCCCAAGGCCTTGCTCGGCAAGTGGAGCAGCAAGGACGCCTGGGGAGAGCCGTTGAAACTGGTGATCAGCCGTAGCGGTGGCGACGCCTACAAGGCAGTGGCCACCGCCAAGGGCAAGGCGCCTGAAGAGTACGTGTTCACCGTGTCACGCCATGGCAACCGCTGGTACTTGTCGGCCGGCGTGCCCAAGCGCCTGGGTGGCAATTTCCTGATTGGCGGCTTCGATATCGTCGATGGCAAGGAACTGGTGGTCTACAACCTGGATGTCGAGCAGGTACAGCAGGCGGTGGACAAGAAGGAACTGATTGGTCGCAGTACCGAGGTGCCGGAGGACAACGGCGACGGCGTGCTGATCGACAGCCCGGCGGCGAGGGTGCTGGCCTACCTGGACGACCCGGCCAACTCCGACCTGTTCGTCGAAGTGGCGCGGTTCCAGCGTTCCGGCAAGTAGTTGCCTGTACCGGCCTCTTTGCGGGCAGGCCCGCTCCTACAGGGGCCTTACCAAGCCTGGGCTCCGTGATATCCCTGTAGGAGCGGGCCTGCCCGCGAAGAGGCCGGTACAGGTTTCGTGTACTAGAAAGGAGTCCCCGGTGGACGAATACCAGCAAACCATCCGCGCCCTGTCCGACCGCATCGTCGCGGCACAGACGCCTATCCGGGTCCTGGACGCGGTGAAGTGGGACGACAACATCCGCCAGGGCTTTCTCAAGGCCAAGGGCAAGGAGCCGCCGGCGGTTGATCGTGCCTACTACCAATCGCGTCCGCTGTCGTTCGACTCCAGCGCGGTCAAGGCCGAGTTCCAGGGCATCGAGCGCGACATCATTCGCCAGTTGGGCCAGTTCAACCCGGTCGGGCAGATCATGAAGCGCATGTGCCGCGAATACCGCATGGTGGTGCGCATGCTTGAAGCGCGCGGTACCGAGGACTTCGGCCTGATCTCCCAGGAGCTGTACGGCGCCGCCTCGGATGCTTTCCACGCCGGTGATCCGACCCTGGCCGACCTTGGCCTGATGCTGTCGGACTACCTGAACAACATCGATGGCCGTGGTGACCTCAAGGATGAGCCAAAGAATCTCACCGCCAAGGAGGCGGTGGAGATCCTCCAGCACCGGCTGAACAACGTGTTCGGCGAGGCTGAAGGGACCATTCGCGTGTTCGAGTCCGACGGTATCGTCGCCGATGCCGCAGCCGGTGCCGACTACATCAAGGTGCGTGCCGATGCCATGTTCAACGCCCGCGATGTGCGCGCCCTGGAGGTGCATGAAGGGTTGGTGCATGTCGGCACCACGCTCAATGGCCTGAACCAGCCGATCTGCACCTTCCTGGCCAAAGGCCCGCCCTCATCGACGGTAACCCAGGAGGGCCTGGCGATTCTCATGGAGGTGATCGCCTTTGCCTCCTACCCCAGCCGCCTGCGCAAGCTCACCAACCGCACCCGTGCCATCCACATGGTCGAGGAGGGTGCAGACTTCATGCAGGTCTACGGTTTCTTCCGCGAGCAGGGCTTTGAGATGGCGCAGAGCTACAGCAACGCCAGCCGGGTGTTCCGCGGGTCGGTACCCAACGGCCTGCCATTCACCAAGGACTTGTCCTATCTCAAGGGCTTCATCATGGTTTACAACTACATTCAGTTGGCCGTGAAGAAGGGCAAACTGGAACAGATCCCGTTGCTGTTCTGTGGCAAGACCACCCTGGAAGACATGCGCACCCTGCGCCAACTTGTCGAGGAAGGGTTGGTCGAGCCGCCCAAGTACCTGCCTGAACAGTTCCGCGACCTGAGTGCGCTGTCGGCCTGGATGTGCTTCTCCAACTTCCTCAACCACCTGAGCCTGGATCGCATTGAAGCCGACTACGCGAACATTCTCTGAGCACTGCCGCCTGCTCGTCTTCGGCCTGGCCCTGCTGAGCCTTGGCGGTTGCAGCAGCCTGTTGTTCTACCCCGAGCGTGGTCAGGCCTTCACCCCTGAGCGTGCCAAGCTGGAATACCGCGATGTCACGCTGACCACTGCTGATGGCATCCGCCTTCACGGTTGGTGGCTGCCAGCCAAGGCCGGGGTCAAGGGCACGGTGCTGCACCTGCACGGCAACGGCGGTAACCTGCCAGGGCACCTGGGTGGTAGCTACTGGTTGCCGGAGCAGGGCTACCAGGTGTTCATGATCGATTACCGCGGCTATGGCTTGTCTCAGGGCCAGCCGAGCCTGCCGGAGGTGTACCAGGACATTGCTGCAGCCATGGCCTGGCTGGAGCAGGCGCCCGAGGTCAAGGGCAAGCCGCTGGTACTGCTGGGGCAGAGCCTGGGCGGTGCCATGGCCATTCATTACCTGGCGGCCCACCCCGAGCAGCGTCAGCGCTTCAGCGCCCTGGTGTTCGATGGCGTGCCGGCCAGTTACCGCGCGGTGGGGCGCTTTGCGCTCAGCACCTCCTGGATGACCTGGCCATTGCAGGTTCCGCTGTCGTGGCTAGTGCCGGACGGCGACAGCGCGATCCACTCGATCGAGCGATTGAGCAGCCCGCCCAAGTTGTTTTTCCACAGCATCGACGACAACCTGGTGCCGATGGACAACGGCATCCGCCTGTATCAGCACGCGCCACCACCGCGGGTGCTGCAACTGACCCGAGGGGGGCACGTGCAGACCTTCGCCGACCCTACCTGGCGCCAGGTGATGCTGCGGTTCCTCGATGACCCCAGCCATTTCAACGGCCTGCGGCGGCTTGCCGAAGTGCCCAATTTCCCTGACGAGAAGAACAAGCAATGAGTGAAGAACGCAACGCCATCCCGCTGATCCTGACCGGCGTCGGTAGCATCATCGTGACGGTGGGGGCCTTGTGGTATTACGGTTACCTGCATTTCGCCAAGCCCGAAGATGCCCTGCTGCTGCAGGATTTCACCATGCTCAAGACCATCCCCGGCGAGGACTACAAGGTATCGCTGGACCCGGCGCCGCAAGTGGCCCAGTGCGTCGACGGCGTGCTGGTGCTGTTCGACACCCAGCAGAAAGGCCTGACCGGCGTGCTGGTGGACAACCGCAAGCGCGCGGTGCGCTGCATGGGCGAGGAAACACCGCAGCAGGTGCAGTGAGCCGGCCCTTTCGCGGGCAAGCCCGCGCCTGCGACGACTTCATTGCCCCCGTCGGAGCGGTTTCACCCGCGAAGAGGCCAGAACAGGCAAAAGAAAGCCCCGCGTCGATCGCGGGGCTTGTCCTTTCAGCTAGCCAGCCTTAGCGCTGAACCTGGCTCACCGAGCGTGGTGCCACCGGCTGGTTGTCGTTGGAGATGGTCACCTCCACCCGACGGTTCTGCGCACGTCCCGAGTTGCTCGAGTTGTCCGCTACCGGGTACTCCTTGCCATAGCCCTGGGAAACGATACGCGCCGGATCTACCCCGGCACGCACCAGTGCCATGCGCACGCTGTTGGCACGGCGCTCGGACAGGGTCTGGTTGTAGTTGGCCGAGCCGACGCTGTCGGTGTAGCCCTCGACGATCACCTTGCGTTCCGGGTTTTCCTGAAGGAACTGGGCCAGCTTGGTGATGTTCGGGTAAGCGCTGCTCTTGAGTTCGGCCTTGTTGAAGTCGAACAGCACGTCGCCGAAGGTCACCAGCGTTCCGCGGTCGGTCTGCTTGGCGTTGAGGCTGTCCTGCAGCTTGGCGATCTGCGCGTCGCGGGCATCCAGCTTGGCCTGGGCGCGCTGGGCCGAGGCATTCTTCAGTTCAGCTTCGGCGGTGCGCAGGGCAATGGTCTGCTTGGCCACTTCGACGCGCTGGTTGGTCAGGTAGGCCAATTGGTCGACTTTCTTCTCGTCTTCACGGTCCATGTAGGCCTTGTCGGCCTTGTTCAGCCAGTCCTGAGCGTCCTTGGTCTCCAGTGCCGCGACTTTGCTCGCTTGCGGGTCGCTCTGCAGCGAAGAGAAGTTGGTGCGGGCCGATTCCAGGTTGGCATTCGGATCGTGCGAGCAGGCAGCAAGACCGACGCTCAGGGCCAGCAGGGCGGGAATCATGACGTGTTTGCGCATAGTGTTCATCCTTTGATCGTGTGCGAAGGCTAAGGTTGGCGGGGCAGGGCTTATTGAGCGCTGCGCAGGCCTTCCTCACGTACGTCCTGAACGCCCTGGCGGGCATCCTGCACGGCCTTCTGGGCTTTAGCTGCCTGGGCCTTGCGTTCGGCGAGGCGTGCATCCCATTCGGCCTGTTGGGCCAGGCGCTTGGCCTCGTCGTACTTCTTGTCATGCATGGCGATTTCGGCTTGCTTGAACTTGTCCTGAGCCGCTTTCATTTCCACGGCGGCGAACTCGGTACCGCCAGCGCTGACGGCGGAGTTCACGGCGGACTGGGTAACGGCATACTGCTCGGTGGGCGGATTGCCCGCACAGCCGGCCAGGACCAGGCTACTGCCCAGCGCCAGCGCGGCCAGCTTGAACCCGCGCACATGAGTGGATGACAGTTGGCTAGTGCGGGTCTTCATGGTGGTCAGCTCCATTGGATCACTCCTGATAACGACGATGTCCGTAGCAGTCCATCGCTCAATCCCTGACAAAACCGCGCGCTTCAGCTCAACGGTGCACGAGGGCAGTGTGCAGGGTTTTAGCGTGATGGCTATTGGCTCCGACTCGAACGTTTTTCGAATAGTTCAGAAAAAAGCGCTGTAATCGAATAACTATTTCTGACTGATCGGTCAGTGCGATTTACCTGGAACTTTCCCAGGCTGGAGCGGTATTCCGGGCCTTGAGCAGGCCCGGAATGCTGGGGCGCAGGATTATTTGTCGGTGTCGACTGTCGCGTTGCTCAAGTTGTGCAGGTGCTGGCGGGACAGGGAGAGAAAGCGCGGTGTAGGACCAACGTCTTCGTACAGCGGGTCGCCTTCTTCGTCGGTGGCGATGACCTGGCGGCCCTGCACATAGGGGAAACTGGCTTCCAGTTCTTCAAGGGCGGCGGCGACCAGTTCGCCGAGCAGTTCTTCGGCGGTGCGCTTGGGGTACATGTCGATCAGCGCGGCCAGGCGCGCTTCGGACTCCAGGTCCAGATGCAGGACATGGCCGGTACGGCTGAGGGTACCGGCGGCATTCTGTTCCCAGTGCTGGGCGAGTTCACGGATTTTCATGATGACCTCTGTTGACGCCTGGAAAGGCTGCACTGCATGGGAGTGCTGTGCTTTCACTTTAGTTTGGTTTGGCCGATCACGGCTTGCCATCGTCGCCCGGCTGTGGGCACTCTTGGGGGATACCGCCCCCCTGTAGGAGCGGGTTTACCCGCGAACACCGGCAACGCCGGTGCCAGGCACCGCATTGGGCTCTTCACGGGTTAACCCGCTCTGGCACAGGGCGCGCCAAGGCTGAGAGGGATGCAACGGAGAGAGCGCCAGTGACCGATATCGATGTGCGTTTGCGTGAAGATGTCCATGTGTTGGGGGAGCTGCTTGGCGAAACCATTCGCCAGCAGCACGGCGATGCGTTCCTGCAGAAAATCGAGGACATCCGCCACAGTGCCAAGGCCGACCGCCGTGGCCCGGGTGAGCAGCTGAGCTCAACCTTGGCGGACCTGGCCGAAGAAGACCTGCTGCCCGTAGCGAGGGCCTTCAACCAGTTCCTCAACCTGGCCAACATGGCCGAGCAGTACCAGTTGATCCGCCGCCGCGACGCTGACCAGCCCGAGCCGTTCGAAGCGCAGGTACTGCCCGAGCTGCTGGGGCGCTTGAAGCAGGCCGGCCACAGCAACGATGCCCTGGCCCGGCAACTGGCCAAGCTCGATATCCAGTTGGTGCTCACCGCACATCCCACCGAAGTGGCCCGTCGCACGCTGATCCAGAAGTACGACGCGATCGCCGGCCAACTGGCCGCGCAGGACCATCGTGACCTGACCTCGGCAGAACGCCAGCAAGTACGTGAACGCCTGCGCCGGCTGATCGCCGAGGCCTGGCACACCGAGGAAATCCGCCGTACCCGGCCTACGCCGGTAGACGAAGCCAAGTGGGGTTTCGCAGTGATCGAGCATTCACTGTGGCATGCCATCCCCAGCCACCTGCGCAAGGTCGACAAGGCCCTGCTGGAGGCCACTGGCCTGCGCCTGCCGCTGGAGGCCGCGCCGATTCGCTTTGCCTCGTGGATGGGTGGGGACCGTGATGGCAACCCCAATGTAACGGCTGCCGTCACCCGCGAAGTACTCCTGCTGGCGCGCTGGATGGCCGCCGACCTGTTCCTGCGCGACATCGATGCACTGGCCGCCGAGTTGTCCATGCAGCAGGCCAACGACGCCCTGCGCAAACAGGTTGGCGACAGTGCCGAACCCTACCGCGCTGTGCTCAAGCAACTGCGCGACCGCCTGCGTGCGACACGCGCATGGGCGCATTCGGCCTTGACCAGCAAGCAACCGGCCGGTGCAGACGTGCTGGTGGACAACCGCGAGCTGATCGCGCCGCTGGAGCTGTGCTACCAGTCACTGCACGAATGCGGCATGGGCGTGATCGCCGAGGGGCCGCTGCTTGACTGCCTGCGTCGTGCGGTGACCTTCGGCCTGTTCCTGGGCCGCCTGGACGTACGCCAGGACGCTGCCCGCCACCGTGATGCGCTGACCGAGATTACCGATTACCTGGGCCTGGGGCGTTACGCCGACTGGGATGAGGAGCAGCGCATCGCGTTTCTCCAGGCCGAGCTGAAAAACCGCCGGCCCCTGCTACCTGCGCATTTCAAGCCGCAGGCGGACACCGCCGAAGTGCTGGCGACCTGCCGGGAAGTGGCCGCTGCGCCGGCCGCCTCGCTGGGGTCTTACGTCATCTCCATGGCCGGTGCCGCCTCGGATGTATTGGCGGTGCAACTGTTGCTCAAGGAAGCCGGCCTGACCCGCCCCATGCGTGTGGTGCCACTGTTCGAGACCTTGGCCGACCTCGACAATGCCGGCCCGGTCATGCAGCGCCTGCTTGGCCTGCCGGGCTACCGCGCGGGCCTGCGCGGCCCGCAGGAAGTGATGATCGGCTACTCCGATTCGGCCAAGGACGCCGGCACCACGGCTGCTGCCTGGGCGCAGTACCGTGCTCAGGAAAACCTGGTGCGTATCTGTGCCGAGCATCAGGTCGAGCTGCTGCTGTTCCACGGCCGTGGCGGTACGGTCGGGCGAGGCGGCGGCCCGGCCCATGCCGCGATCCTGTCGCAGCCGCCGGGTTCGGTGGCGGGGCGTTTCCGCACCACCGAGCAGGGTGAAATGATTCGCTTCAAGTTCGGTTTGCCGGGCATCGCCGAGCAAAACCTCAACCTGTACCTGGCTGCCGTGCTTGAAGCCACGCTGTTGCCACCACCGCCCCCGCAGCCGGCCTGGCGTGAGGTGATGGACCAGTTGGCCGCCGATGGTGTCCAGGCCTACCGCAGCGTGGTACGGGAGAATCCCGATTTCGTCGAGTACTTCCGCCAGTCGACGCCAGAACAGGAGCTGGGGCGCCTGCCGTTGGGCAGCCGCCCGGCCAAGCGTCGTGCCGGGGGCATCGAAAGCCTGCGGGCCATCCCGTGGATCTTCGGCTGGACCCAGACCCGGCTGATGCTGCCGGCCTGGCTGGGCTGGGAAACGGCGCTGACCAATGCCTTGGCCCGTGGTCAGGGAGAGTTGCTGGCGCAAATGCGCGAGCAATGGCCGTTCTTCCGCACCCGCATCGACATGCTGGAAATGGTACTGGCCAAAGCGGATGCGCAAATTGCCGAGGCCTACGACGAACGTCTGGTGCAACCGCACTTGCGTCCTTTAGGTGCGCACCTGCGCGACCTATTGTCGCAGTCATGCCAGGTAGTGCTGGGTCTGACCGGGCAGCCGGTGCTACTGGCGCACAGCCCCGAGACACTGGAATTCATTAGCCTGCGCAATACCTATCTGGACCCGTTGCACCGCCTGCAGGCAGAGTTGCTGGCCCGCTCGCGCAGCCGCGAAGCCGCTCTGGACAGCCCGTTGGAGCAGGCCTTGCTGGTGACCGTGGCGGGTATTGCCGCCGGGCTGCGCAACACCGGCTAAGGACAAGCCCGGGTCATGTCTGGTGACGGCCATACAGGCCCGGCACAATGACGGGGAGGGCGGTTGCGCCAGGCGCAACCGCCTGCCCGGTCAGCCGCAAGTGGCGCATTCCTGCAACTTTGGGACGCTTGTCTGGCTGCCGGGCGCTGTGTATCTTGAGCAGCCTTCTGACCGATTTATGGTCATACCCGATTATCCGGACTTGGCCCTGGTCGCCGAATCCATTGAATTTCATACAAAAATTTGAGGAGCACAAGATGCGCGTAATTCTGCTGGGAGCTCCCGGGGCCGGTAAAGGTACTCAGGCAAAGTTCATCACCGAAAAGTTCGGTATTCCACAGATCTCCACCGGTGACATGCTGCGTGCCGCCGTCAAGGCCGGCACCCCGCTGGGCCTGGAGCTGAAGAAAGTCATGGATGCCGGTCAGCTGGTCTCCGACGAGTTGATCATCAGCCTGGTGAAGGAGCGCATCGCTCAGCCTGATTGCGCCAACGGCTGCCTGTTCGACGGCTTCCCACGCACCATCCCGCAGGCCGAAGCCATGGTCGCTGCCGGTGTCGACATTGATGCCGTGGTCGAAATTGCCGTGGACGACGAAGAAATCGTCGGCCGCATGGCTGGCCGCCGCGTGCACCTGGCCTCGGGCCGTACCTACCACATTCAGTACAACCCGCCGAAAGTGGAAGGCAAGGACGACGAGACCGGTGAAGACCTGATCCAGCGTGACGACGACAAAGAAGAAACCGTTCGCCATCGCCTGTCGGTCTACCACAGCCAGACCAAGCCGCTGGTGGATTTCTACCAGAAGCTGTCGGCTGCCAATGGCGGCAAGCCGAAGTACAGCCACATCGAAGGTGTCGGCTCGGTTGAAGCCATCACCGCCAAGGTCCTGGCAGCCCTGAGCTGATCCGGCGCCTGACGCACCTCGACAACGGCCCGCTTCTGTGGGAGCGGCCTTGTGTCGCGAAAGGGCTGCAGAGCAGCCCCAGACAATGGTGTGATACCGCTGAAACCCTGGGGCCGCTTTGCGGCCCTTTTCGCGACGCAAGGTCGCTCCTCCAGGGCCAGTGCAGGCTTTGAAATCAGCGTGATGGGCCGCACAGCGGCCCCCTCGGGACACAACGCCGCTGCTGCTCTATACTGCCGCTCTTTTTCATTCGCATCTGGATACCCGTTCGATGACCACCCTGCTGGCCCTGGATACCGCCACCGAAGCCTGTTCCGTCGCGCTGCTGCATGACGGCAAGGTAACCAGCCATTACGAGGTGATCCCGCGCATGCATGCCCAGAAGCTGCTGCCGATGATCAAGCAACTGCTGGCCGACGCTGGCGTGGCACTGAATGCGCTGGATGCCATTGCCTTTGGCCGTGGCCCGGGCGCGTTCACCGGCGTGCGTATTGCCATCGGGGTTGTGCAAGGCCTGGCCTTCGCCCTCGAACGCCCAGTGCTGCCGGTGTCCAACCTGGCCGCTTTGGCCCAGGGTGCATTGCGCGAGCATGGCGTGCAGCAGGTGGCAGCTGCCATCGATGCGCGCATGGATGAAGTGTACTGGGGCTGCTACCAGGCCACGGCGGGCGAAATGCGCCTGGTCGGCCGTGAAGCCGTGTTGCCGCCCGAGCAGGTGGCGCTACCGGCAGGCAGCAATGGCGAGTGGTTCGGTGCCGGTACCGGATGGGGCTATGCCGAGCGCCTGGCGGTACAGGTGGCGGCTAGCAACCCGGGTGCCTTGCCCAACGCCCTGGACGTCCTCAGCCTGGCCACCTTTGCCTGGGCCCGTGGCGAGGCAATCGTCGCCGAGCAGGCGCAACCGGTTTATCTGCGCGATAATGTAGCCACGCCCAAGAAGCACTGAGTGCTGTTCGTCGATTATCGCCGAACACGCTAAAACCTTTTGCGCGATCTGTGGTCCAGTTATCACTCAAGCATTAGCGACGGAACTCTGATGCTGCTAAATTGCCATCATTGGTCCTGAGTGCTCATGCCATGCGTATCGACGGTTTCTCATCGCAGTCCTACCCGCTCAAGCGCCTCTCGCGCAAAGCAGCGGTGCGTGACGAGGCCATCGACGACGCCGAGGTGATCGAGGAGGCAGAAGCCGCCCCGCAGGAAGCCACCGCCCGCCGCCCTGGTGGTGGCCTGCCAGCCCGCCAGCAGGACATGGTTTTCCCTCGCGCCCGTGACCGCCGCACCGCCACCGCACTGGCCAGCTACCTGAGCACTGCAGGCTTTACTGACTGGGACATGGAAGTACTGGGGCTCGACCTGTACATTTGATGGATGAATCCCCTACCACTGCCTTACTTTCTCGGTTGCCCGTCGTGGAGCGAAAACGCCTGGCGCGACTACCTGTACCTCGCTGACGCCAACAGTAATCAAATGCTTGGCTTCTACAGCCAGGTATTCAACGCCGTCGAAGGCAACACCACGTTCTACGCACGTCCCGCTCCCGGCACCATTGCCCGCTGGGCGCAGGTCATGCCAGAGCACTTTCGCTTCACTGCCAAGTTTCCGCGGGATGTCAGCCATGAGGGCGACCTGCGTGACCAGCTTGAGCCTGCCTTCGATTTCACCCGGCTGATGGCCCCGCTGGGCCAGCGCGTATCACCCTACTGGCTGCAGTTGCCGGCCCAGTTCGGCCCGGCGCGGCTGGGTGAGCTTTGTCACTTCCTCGATCAGATTGCCGTGCCCGTGGCTGTGGAAGTGCGCAACCAGGCCTTTTTTGCCAAGGGTGAGGAAGAACGCCTGCTCAACCGCCTGCTGCACGAACGCGGTGTGGAGCGTATCTGCCTCGACCCGCGCGCGCTGTTCAGTTGCACCTCGCGCGACCCTGCCGTGCTGCATGCGCAGTCGAAGAAGCCCAAGGTGCCACCGCGGCCGGCAGCCTTCAGCCAGCACCCGCAGGTTCGCTTCATTGGCCATCCGGAACTGGAGGCCAACCACACCTTCCTCAGCCCTTGGGTAGAAAAAGTCGCCGCCTGGATCGAGGAAGGCCGCAATCCCTATATCTTCCTGCACACCTCGGACAATCGCCTGGCTGCGGCGCTGGCCCAGCGTTTCCATCAGCGCCTGATGGCACGGCTGCCGGGTCTGGCACCTTTGCCGGAATTGCCGCGCGCCCCTGAGGTCGAACAATTGGGGCTACTCTGACCTTTCCCTGACTGCCGGAGGTTGAACCATGGATGTGCAAACCCTGCGAGCTGAGGCCTTCAAGGCGTTACACGCGCGCGACGGCGCGTTCGTCATCCCCAACCCGTGGGATGCCGGCTCCGCCAAGTTGCTCGCCAGCCTGGGTTTCGAGGCGCTGGCTACCACCAGTGCAGGCCTGGCCTTCAGCCTTGGCCGGCCGGACGCCGAAGGCGCCTTGAGCCTGGACGATACGCTGGACAATGCCGGCGAGATCGTCGATGCCACCGCGCTGCCGGTGGCCGCCGATCTGGAAAACGGCTTTGGCGACTTGCCCGAAGACTGTGCCCAGACCATTCTGCGTGCCGCCGAAATTGGCCTGGTGGGCGGTTCCATCGAAGATGCCAGTGGCCGCAGTGATGCGCCCATCTATGACTTCGGGCTGGCTGTGGAGCGCGTGCGCGCTGCCGTACAGGCTGCGCGAAGCCTGCCATTCCCGTTCACCTTGTGCGCCCGTGCAGAAAACCTGCTGCACGGGCGCATGGACCTCGACGACACCATCCTGCGCCTGCAAGCCTATGCCGAAGCCGGTGCCGACGTGCTCTACGCCCCCGGGCTGCGCACCGTGGAGGAAATCCGTGCCGTGGTGCAGGCAGTCGCACCGCGCCCTGTGAATGTGCTGATGGGCATGGCGGGCGTGCCGCTGAGCGTCAACCAGTTGCAGGACCTGGGCGTGCGCCGCGTCAGCGTTGGCTCGTCGCTGGCCCGTGCTGCGCTCGGGGCCTTGTACCGGGCCGCGCAGGAAATTCGCGGTGAGGGCACGTTCGGCTACGGTGAGCAGGCCATGCCGTTTGCCCAACTGAACGACCTGTTCCGCCGCTGATGAGGGCATTGCTGGCGCTACTGGCCAGCCTGCTGACGGTGGCCGGCCTGGCCTGGCACTTCGGCTGGCGCCTGCCTGCCGCATGGAACCCCTGGGCGCCGCTGGACGTACGCCAGCCGCCCAACCTGCTGACCCCCTACAAACTGTCGCGCCTGCGCGATGACCCAGCGCTGTGCCGGCAGGCGCTGGAAACCAGCCACCTGCGTTACCGGGCACAAGCCGACAGCCCGGCGTCGGCCAACTGCCCGCTGCAGAACGTATGGCGTATCGAGGGCGGCCTGGCGCGGCTGAGCAGCAGCTTTCTGGCCAGTTGCCCGTTGGCGGTGGCCTATGCACTGTTCGAAAACCATGGGTTGCAGCCGGCGGCGCAGGAGGTATTTGGGCAACCGGTGACGCAGGTCGATCACCTGGGCAGCTTTGCCTGCCGCAATGTCTACCACCGCAAGCAGGGCCGTTTGAGCCAGCACGCCACGGCCAATGCCCTGGACATCAGCGGTTTCCGCCTTCAGGACGGCCAGCGGATCGTGCTGGCGCGTGACTGGCAGGCGGGTGGGCAGAAGGCCGAACTCCTGCGTCGGGTGCAGCGGGCGGCTTGCGAGAGCTTCAGCACGGTGCTGGGGCCGGACTACAACGCGGCTCACCACAATCACTTTCACCTGGACATGGGGCGCTGGCAGGTGTGCCGCTAGCCTCAGGCGTGAGCGCGCACGTTGTTCAGCACCACTGGACGCGCCCAGTGGATGTCGAACGCCAGGTCATTCTGCTGCTTGGCCAGGGTGGGGTCGTCGAACGGTTCCGGGGCCGGGTCCAGCAGGTTGCGTTCCAGCTCGGCGATGGGCAGGAACAGCGACCGCGGCGTGGGGCCAGGGCCGGGTTCGGCGATCGGCTGACCCTGGCTCATCACCACCGGGCGCAGCCAGCTGTTGTTGATGTCGAGCTGACGCTGCTGCTCGATCAGTTCCATGGCGCTGAACGGCTCGGGGGCCGGCGGCAGCAGCTTGGCTTCAAGCTCGGCCTTGGGCAGAAACAACGGTTCGGGCGGCGCCACGATGGTGTCGTGCACCGGGCAGGCGCGCTGGGCGTCGATCAACGCCAGTGCACGGGCGCCGCCGATGGGTTCGCCGCTGTCCTGGTCGTACTGCACGAACGACTGGCTGACGCCGTCTACGGGCTCTTCCTGCTGCTCGGCCATGGCCCGGGCAAAGAAATCCTGCCACAGGTGGCTGACGCCCCCGAGTGCCTGGGTGTTGTGCTGACTGTAGTTGCCGACAGGCGACAAATAGGTCAAGCCGATGGGAAGAGTATCTGACATGGCAGTCGTGCGCGCTGTGCTCTGGCAGAATAGCGGGATATTGCCTGTATCGGCCGTGGCTGCCGATTCATTAAGGGCTTGGTTTGATTTTTCGGGTGTGAACGATGGAAGAGCAAGGCACGGGTATCAGGGTCGAGGCGATGGCAGCTGAGTATGCGCAACAGGCCAGGGCGTGGGCTGAACGCCTGGGCCTGCCGCTGCAGGACGATACCGCCGCCTTCGCGGTGCAGGTGGGCGCCGACGGCTTGCAGATTCAGCAACTGGGCCCGCAGGCGCCCGGGCCGGTGCGTGTAGACTTCGTCGAAGGCCAGGCTGCGCATCGCCGCCAGTTTGGCGGTGGCAACGGGCAGATGATCGCCAAGGCTGTGGGCATTGCCCAAGGTGTCCGGCCGCAGGTGCTGGATGCCACGGCGGGGCTGGGCAAGGACGCGTTCGTGCTGGCCAGCCTTGGCTGCCAGATGACCCTGATCGAGCGCCAGCCGCTGATTGCCGCGCTGCTGGAGGACGGCCTGGCGCGGGCGCGGGCGGATGAAGAGGTGGGCCCGATTGTCGGGCGCATGCGCCTGCTGACCGGCAACGCCATCGAGCGCATGCGCGCCTGGGAAGGGGAGGCGCCGCAGGTGATCTACCTCGACCCGATGTTCCCGCACCGGGACAAGAGCGCCCTGGTGAAAAAGGAAATGCGCGTGTTCCGGCCTTTGGTGGGCGATGACCTGGATGCCCCGGCCCTGCTCGAAGCCGCCCTGGCGCTGGCCAGCCACCGTGTGGTGGTGAAGCGCCCACGCAAGGCACCGATCATCGATGGGCCGAAGCCCAGTCATAGCCTGGAAGGCAAGTCGAGCCGGTATGACATCTATCCGAAGAAGGCTTTGAAGGCCTGACCTGCCCCTATCTGGCCGGCTAGCACGATTGTAGGAGCGGCTTTAGCCGCGAATACCGGCAACGCCGGTGCCATCCACTGCGGCGCCTCCTGCGCGGGAAACTCGCTCCCACAATGACCTGTTATTTCTGCCAGTAGTCATTAGTTGGCTAAGGGCGCGATCCTAACGGACATTTGATCCTGATGGAGGGTAATGTTCATGTCGCCTGCTCCTTATGCCCGGCAAGCTGGCCGCCAGTTTTTTTACTGTAACGGCAAGATAGTTGCTGAATTGAATGGCGATGCCCGCTGGCGTTTCTTTCAGGCTAATGGCCTGGCGCTGGCTCAGAAAGATCACCAGTCCTCGGGCTTGTCCAGCATGCTGGCGGCATCCGACCAGCAGCGCTCGGTCCTATTCATTTATGAAAAGAAACGCCTGGAATCACAGGCTTACTCGCCCTATGGGCATCACAATCAGGGTAGCGGCTTGCTGTCGTTGCTTGCCTTCAGTGGCGAGCGGCTGGATGCGAGTTCGGGGCTTTACCATCTGGGGAATGGTTACAGGCAATTCAGCCCGGTCATGATGCGCTTTTGCAGCCCGGACAGTTGGAGCCCATTCGGTGCAGGTAGTTTTAATGCGTATGCGTATTGTGTGGGAGATCCTGTGAACCGTATTGACCCGACGGGGCATGCTGGAGTTAGGGTGACAATTCAAAGAAAACAATCAAGGCCAAATAGACCCGTGCAGAAAGTAATGGAGTCTAACTCTCTAGTGTCGAAGGAAAGAATCTATAAGCGTAATGGGGCTGATCGTATCATACCAGAGAGTAGAGCAGGGGTTGGAGAGGATGTTTCATTTGAGTCATTATTCAATTCGCACGAAATCGCTGAGCAGCATCGTTTGTTTGCGCAGTTTAACGCACCTACGAGAACATTTTCAGAAAGCAAGAAAGTATTCTTCCAATCGCATGATTCAGGTCCGGATGTTGAAGCCGGAAAGCGCTATGCTCAATCGTTGAATGTACACAAGGACTCGCTCGAAAGTGAAATCAAAGCGCGTGATTTGAAAGATCTTTTAAGTGATTTGGATGCGGTTAATGCTCGTATGTCCGCAGCGGGATCCTCGCGAGACCTAATGATTCAAGCCGCGTTAATAGCAGAGATCAGAAGGCGTCCCGCATAAATGGCTTGGGTGTGATGAGCTCTATATCAGCTGCCTTCTGCGTGCACTCACGTAGAAGGCAGAAGGCAGAAGTTTGGCTAGTGAGTGATTGAAAAAGTATTAATGAAGATTTTTCTCAGTCCCTAAACGCCCGTAAGAACACTTTTACCACCTCGTGCACATGCGCCTCGGCTTCATCGCCCTCTAGCGGCCCCGCACAACCCAGCAGCAAGCGGTAATCTGGCGCCCCCTTGACCAGGCAGAAGAAATGCTCCGCCGCCCTCAAGGGGTTGTCGATGCGCAGCAGCCCGCGCTCATGTGCCCCGCGCAGTAGCGCTTCCATGCCTGCGAGCACGCGCTTGGGCCCGGCTTCGTAGAAGTACTCGCCAAAACTCGGGTCCAGGCTGCCCTGGGCCATGATCAGGCGGCTGAGCTTGATCGCTTCGTCACTGCTGATAAGCGCCTGGAAGTTGCGGGCAATGGTCAGCAGCACGTCTTCCACCGGCACCCCCTCGGGATACTCGAACAGCAGGTCAGGCAACTGGATCTGGCAGGTGGCCATGACCGCCGAGCAGAACAGGGTCTGCTTGTCGGTGAAGTGGCTGTACACGGTGAGCTTTGAAACACCTGCCGCCGCAGCGACCGCATCCATGCTGGTGTTGGCGTAGCCAAGGCTGAGGAACAGCGCCTTGGCCGCTTCGAGAATCGCCTCGCGCTTGGCCAGGTCCTTGGGCCGGCCCGGGCCGATGGGTGCGTCGTTGGACATTGTGGTCTGCATCTGGTTGAAGGTTCACCATCTTAACGGGTCACGCGCCATCCGGCTAAAGCCAGGCTGCATTATCTGCTGTCTGCCAGTGGACAGTTGATTGACAAGAATGTCGTTGCGAAGGTGCCGTTGACCACCCACTGCGCACCCAGGCGCGAAACGCGGGGGGTAATGGGCTCAAACCGCACCCTCGAAAAACCCGCGCATACCCTTCCCGGCATCGTTGCGCTGATTTAATATACCAGTCAGTACAAATATTAAATGTGCACTCCGCGAAAGGATTCATCATGTTGCGCCATGCCTTGTCCATCGCTCTGCCCGCCGCCGCTGCCCTGCTTCTGGCGGCGTGTGGTCAGGAAGCCGCCCCACCCGCCGCGCCGCGCCCGGCGCTGGTGGTGCAGCCACAGCCTGCCGAAGCCGCTGCCGACAGTTACCCCGGCGAAGTGCGCGCGCGCTTCGAGCCGGAGCTGGCCTTCCGCATTGGCGGCAAGGTCAGCAAGCGACTGGTGGAGGAGGGGCAGCGGGTCAAGGCCGACCAGCCGCTGGCCGAGCTGGACCCGCAGGACGTGCGCCTGCAACTTGAAGCCAACCGCGCCCAGCTGGCGGCTGCCGAGGCCAACCTGGCATTGGTGCGCGCCGAGCGCGACCGCTACCAGAAGTTGCTGGAACGGCAGATGGTCAGCCACTCCCAGTTCGACAACGCCGAAAACCTCTACCGCGCCGGCCTTGCCCGTCTGAAGCAGGCCAAGGCCGAGTTCGATGTGGCGGGCAACCAGGCCGAATATGCCGTATTGCGTGCGCCGCAAGCCGGGGTGATCGCCAAGCGCCAGGTTGAAGTGGGCCAGGTGGTCGCCGCCGGGCAGACCGTGTTCACCCTTGCCGCCGATGGCGAGCGAGAAGTGGCCATCGGCCTGCCGGAGCAGCAGTTCGCCCGCTTCGCTGTGGGCCAACCGGTGAGCGTGGAGCTGTGGTCGCACCCGCAGGCGCGTTTCCAGGGGCGCATTCGCGAGCTGTCACCGGCCGCCGACCCGCGCTCGCGCACGTTCGCGGCGCGCATCGCCTTCACCACGGCCGCCGTACCGGCCGAGCTGGGCCAGAGCGCCCGGGTGTTCATCGCCAAGGACGGGCTGATCCCGCTGGCGGTACCGCTGTCTGCCGTGACTGCGGAAAACGGTCAGGCCTATGTCTGGCGGGTGAACAAGGAAAGCCGCCTGGAGCGGGCGACCGTGCGCCTGGGGGCTTATGGCAGCGACAGTGTGCCGGTGCTCGAAGGCCTGGACCCGGGTGACTGGGTGGTTGCCGCTGGTGGCCATGTACTGCGCGAGGGCCAGGAGGTACGCCCCGTGGACCGCAGCAACCGTGTAGTGAACCTGACGGCCAAGGAGTAAGTCCCGATGGGTTTCAACCTTTCTGCCTGGGCGCTGCGCAACCGCCAGATCGTCCTGTTCCTGATGATCCTGCTGGCCGTCATTGGCGCCATGTCGTACACCAAGCTTGGCCAGAGCGAGGATCCGCCATTCACCTTCAAGGCCATGGTCATCCGCACCCTGTGGCCAGGCGCCAGCGCTGAAGAAGTGTCGCGACAGGTGACCGAGCGCATCGAAAAGAAGCTGATGGAAACCGGTGAGTACGAGAGAATCGTCTCGTTCTCTCGCCCCGGCGAATCGCAGGTTACTTTCATGGCCCGTGACTCGCTGCACTCCAAGGACATCCCCGCGTTGTGGTACCAGATCCGCAAGAAGGTTGCGGACATTCGCCACACCTTGCCGCCGGAGATCCAGGGCCCGTTCTTCAACGACGAGTTCGGCACCACCTTCGGCAATATCTATGCGCTGACTGGCGAAGGCTTTGACTATGCGGTGCTCAAGGACTACGCCGACCGTATCCAGATCCAGCTGCAGCGGGTCAAGGATGTGGGCAAGGTCGAGCTGATCGGCCTGCAGGACGAGAAAGTCTGGATTGAGCTGTCCAACCTCAAGCTGGCCACCCTCGGCGTGCCCCTGGAAGCCGTGCAGAAGGCGTTGCAAGAACAGAACGCGGTGAGCACCGCCGGTTTCTTCGAGACGCCCAGCGAGCGCTTGCAACTGCGCGTGAGCGGGCGTTTCGACAGTGTCGAGCAGATCCGCCAGTTCCCCATTCGCGTGGGGGATCGCACCTTCCGGATTGGTGATGTCGCCGAGGTGCACCGTGGCTTCAACGACCCACCTGCACCGCGCATGCGCTTCATGGGCGAGGATGCCATTGGCCTGGCGGTGTCGATGAAAGACGGTGGCGACATCCTGGTACTGGGCAAGGCCCTGGAAGGCGAGTTCGAGCGCCTGGCGCATAACCTGCCTGCCGGCATGGCGCTGCGCAAGGTTTCGGATCAACCGGCGGCGGTCAAGGCCGGCGTGGGCGAATTCGTGCAGGTGCTGGTCGAGGCGTTGGTCATTGTGCTGCTGGTGAGCTTCTTCTCGCTGGGCCTGCGCACTGGCCTGGTGGTGGCGCTGGCCATTCCGCTGGTGTTGGCCATGACCTTTGCCGCCATGCATTACTTCGGCATCGGCCTGCACAAGATTTCCCTTGGCGCGCTGGTGCTGGCCCTGGGCTTGCTGGTGGACGACGCGATCATTGCCGTGGAGATGATGGCGATCAAGATGGAGCAGGGCTATGACCGCCTCAAGGCAGCCAGCTATGCCTGGACGAGTACGGCCTTCCCGATGCTCACCGGTACGCTGATCACGGCAGCAGGCTTTCTGCCAATTGCCACCGCGGCCTCCAGCACGGGCGAATACACCCGGTCGATCTTCCAGGTGGTCACCATCGCTTTGCTGACCTCTTGGGTGGCGGCTGTGGTGTTCGTGCCTTACCTGGGCGAGCGCCTGCTACCCGACCTGGCCAAGCTGCATGCGGCGCGTCATGGCAAGGATGGCCATGCACCAGACCCATACGCCACCCCGTTCTACCAGCGCGTGCGACGGCTGGTGGAGTGGTGCGTACGGCGGCGCAAGACGGTAATCCTGCTGACCGTTGCCGCTTTTGTCGGCAGCCTCCTGCTGTTCCGCTTCGTACCCCAGCAGTTCTTCCCGGCCTCCGGGCGCCCGGAGCTGATGGTTGACCTGAAGCTGGCCGAAGGCGCCTCGCTGGCCAATACCGCCGAGCGGGTCAAGCAGCTGGAGGCGCTGCTCAAGCAGCAGGACGGTATCGACAACTACGTGGCCTATGTGGGCACCGGCTCGCCGCGCTTCTACCTGCCGCTGGACCAGCAACTGCCGGCAGCCAGCTTTGCCCAGTTCGTGGTGCTGGCCAAGTCGATGGAAGACCGCGAACGCCTGCGCAGTTGGCTGATCAGCACGGTGGACCAGCAGTTCCCCGACCTGCGCGCCCGGGTCACGCGTCTGGAAAATGGCCCACCCGTGGGTTACCCGGTGCAGTTCCGGGTCACTGGCGAGCATATCGAGAAGGCCCGTGCACTGGCCCGTGAAGTGGCGGACAAGGTGCGCGAGAACCCGCACGTGGTGAACGTGCACCTGGACTGGGAGGAACCCAGCAAGGCGGTGTTCCTCGAAATCGACCAGGACCGCGCCCGTGCGCTGGGCGTGAGCACTTCGCACCTGGCGAGCTTCCTGCAAAGCTCGCTGATCGGCACCACGGTCAGCCAGTACCGCGAGGACAACGAACTGATCGAGATCCTGCTGCGCGGCACCCGGCAGGAACGCAGCGAGCTGGGCAACCTGGGTAGTCTGGCGTTGCCCACCGACAATGGCCAGAGCGTGGCGCTGTCGCAGGTGGCGACCCTGGAGTACGGCTTTGAAGAAGGCATTATCTGGCACCGCAACCGCTTGCCGACGGTGACCGTGCGTGCCGATATCTACGACCAGGAGCAGCCGGCGACGCTGGTGAAGCAGATTCTGCCGACCCTGCAGGACATCCGCGCCAAGCTGCCCGATGGCTACCTGCTGGAGGTGGGCGGCACGGTGGAGGACTCCGAACGGGGGCAGAAATCGGTGAATGCCGGCATGCCACTGTTCATCGTGGTAGTCCTGAGCTTGCTGATGATCCAGCTGCGCAGTTTCTCGCGCACGGTGATGGTGTTCCTCACCGCGCCGCTGGGGCTGATCGGTGTGACCCTGTTCCTGCTGGTGTTCCGCCAGCCGTTCGGCTTTGTCGCCATGCTCGGCACCATTGCGTTGGCGGGGATGATCATGCGCAACTCGGTGATCCTGGTGGACCAGATCGAGCAGGACATCGCAGCGGGGATGGAGCGCTGGCAGGCGATCATCGAGGCTACGGTGCGGCGCTTCCGGCCGATCGTGCTGACCGCGCTGGCGGCGGTGCTGGCCATGATCCCGTTGTCGCGTAGTGTGTTCTATGGACCGATGGCGGTGGCGATCATGGGTGGGTTGATCGTGGCCACGGTGCTAACACTGCTGTTCCTGCCGGCGTTGTATGCGGCTTGGTTCAGGGTGAAGAAGGGCTGAAGACCGCAGGGGGAGGGCTTAGCCCTCCCTTCGCGGGTAAACCCGCTCCTACGACGGCCTGTGTCCAACCCCGCCGCCGTGTAGGAGCGGGTTTACCCGCGAATACGGTGGCGGCAGCAACGGTGAGCGGCTGGTGAAAATTGGCCAGCAGGCCCGGCCCTTTCGCGGGTGAACCCGCTCCTACAGCGCGCCGAAGACCTTCTTGGCCAGGCTGGTAGCCGCAGCTGCCGGGTTCTGGCGAATGCTCTGCTCCTGTTTGCCGATCATCTCGAACAAACCATCCAACGCCTTCTCGGTCACGTAGTTCTCGATATTGGCGTCATCCTTGACCAGCCCCAGGCCTTTGGCCTGGGCGGCGAAGGCATTGTACTGCTGGGCCACGCCAACCTTGTCGGTGGCCTGCTTGACGATTGGCAGGAACTTGGCGCGGATCTGCTCGCGGCTGCTTTTGTTCAGGTACTGGGTGGCCGAGTCGTCACCGCCGCTGAGGATGCCTTTGGCGTCGGTCACACTCATGTTCTTCACGGCATCCACCAGAATCGCCTGGGCCTGCGGCACGGCGGCCTCGGCGGCTTTGTTCATGCTGGTTTCCAGGGCTTCGACCTGTTCACCCTTGCCGAACATTTTCATCGCCTTGGCGGCTTTGCCCAGGTTGCCTGGCAGCTCGATGCGCACGTCCGGGTTGTTGCTGAAGCCGCCTGGGGTGCTCAGTTGCTTGACGGCCAGCTGCGCACCTTGGGTCAGGGCATCTTTCAGGCCGCCGGTGGCGTCTTTCTGGCTGAGGTCGCCCAGCGACAGGGCCAGGGCACTGGCCGACAGCAGCAGGCCGGCGCACAGGGTGGTGAAGCGCAGGGAAGTGCGGATCATGAAGCTTTCCTTGTAAACGGATGAGTACGGGTATCAGCGAACCTGATCTACCTTGATGCGTACCGATTGCGGGTCACTGCCATCAAGCGCGACACCGTGGTGTTCGGTATTGATGAACAGCAACTTGCCATTCAGCTCGATGCGCGCGCTCACCGCATAGCGGTGGCCAGGCTTGACCTGCGCGGGGTCATAGGTGAGATGGAACGGCAGCGGCACGTTGCCTTTGACCGGGCCGGCCTGGCGCGCCAGGGTCACGGCAGGGGCGTCCATCAGCGACACATCCTGCAGTTCCACGCTCAGGGTGGCGGCAGGCGGCAGGGCAATGCGCTGCAGGTAGAAGACTTCACCGTCCAGGCTGGCCTGGTTGGGTGGGGTTTGGCTGGAGCAGGCTGCAAGCAGGGATGCGCAACACAGCATAAAGAGCTTTTTCATGGAATCTCCGGTGTCCTTGGAGCTGGCTTGTGGCCAACCCCACGGACTTTAGCGGATTTTGCCGACCGATGAACCGTTAGAGGGTCGAAGTTTCCAACCCGTCGTCACGGTGCAGGGCCACTTGGCGGATCGACAGGCGCAGCTCGGCCGACAGCACTCGCTTGGCCACGCCCTCGGCCAGCTCGCCGAGCTTGTCGTGATAACCCAGCTTGCCTTGCGCGTCGGCGTGCAGCACGCCTTGCTGAAGCAGGGTCTGGATGAAGTGGCGGAACAGCGTCTTGTCGAAGAACTCCGGTGCGTTCAGGCCATGCAGGATCGACAGGCGCTGGGCCATCATCACGCACAGGTCTTCCAGCGCTTCGGCGCTCAGGCTGTTCTGCCCGCTGTTGATCAGCAGCGAGGTTGCCATGTAGAAGCGCTGCAGGGTCTGGGTGATGGTGCGGGCCAGCAGGGTCAGCAACACGAACTGCCGCGAGCTGGGCGCCGGGCGCACGTACAGGTCGTTGTCCTGGCGCAGCAGGCCCTGTTCCACCAGCGCGACCAGCCATTGGTCGATGACCTCGTCCAGCTGTTCTGGTGTCCAGCGCAGGAACAGTTCGGCCTGCAGATAGGGATAAAGCGCATGCACATACTGGCCCAGCAGTTGGCGGCTCATGCGGGAACTGCTGAGGAAGAAGCTGGCCAGCAGCGCCGGCAGGGCGAAGATGTGCAGCACGTTGTTGCGGTAGTAGGTCATCAGCACCGCGTTGCCTTCATCCAGGTAGAGGATGCGGCCCAGGGCATCCTTCTGCTCGGCCACCAGGTTCATGCTGCGCACATGTTCGATCAGTGCCTGGCCGTCGCCCTCGGGCAGGGTGGTGTGCGGCGAGTAGGGCACTTGGCGCAGCAGCGCCAGGTACAGGTCGAGAACGCGGGTCAGGGCGCGCTCGTCCAGGGCAAGGCGGCTGGTGGACAGCAGTGCCAGGGCCACCAGGTTGACCGGGTTGATGGCCGCCGCCTCGTTGAGGTGGCGGGCCACGGTTTCTCCCAGGCGGGCGGTGGCGGCGTTGAGCCAGTCCGGCCGGTACTGCGGACCGTGATCCTGTTCACGCCAGCCGGGCTGCTGCTGGTCGAGGAAGCCGGCCAGGCGGATGGGTTCGCCGAAGTTGACGTAGACCTGGCCAAAGCGCTGCTTGAGTGCGCCGAACACCTTGAAGATGTCCAGCACCGACTCCTTCTTCTTGCTGGCGCCGCGCAGTTCGCCCAGGTAGGTACGGCCTTCAAGCACGCGCTCGTAGCCGATGTACACCGGCACGAACACGATTGGCGTACGCGACGAACGCAGGAAGCTGCGCAGGGTAATGGCCAGCATCCCGGTGCGCGGCTGCAACATGCGCCCGGTGCGCGAGCGGCCGCCTTCGACGAAGTACTCGACCGGGAAGCCCTTGGTGTACAGGGTATGCAGGTACTCATTGAACACCGCCGTGTAAAGCGGGTTGCCCTTGAACGTGCGGCGCATGAAGAAGGCGCCACCACGGCGTAGCAGGTTACCCACCACCGGCATGTTGAGGTTGATGCCTGCTGCCACGTGCGGCGGAGTGAGGCCGTTGCGGAACAGCAGGTACGACAGCAGCAGGTAGTCGATGTGGCTGCGGTGGCACGGCACGTAGATCACTTCATGGCCAGGGGCGATACCCTGCACCTGTTCGATGTGGTTGACCTTGATGCCGTCGTAGATCTTGTTCCAGAACCAGCTGAGCACCACTTCGAGGAAGCGGATGGCGGTATAGGTGTAGTCCGAGGCTATCTCGTTGCCATAGCGCAGTGCCTGGGCCTCGGCTTTGGCCAGCGGAAGGTTCTCGCGCTGCGCTTCGTCGGCAATCGCCTGGCGCACTTGCGGGGCATGGACCAGGCCTTTGACCAGGGTGCGTCGGTGCGAGATGTCCGGGCCGATGACGGCAGTCTTGAGGTTGCGAAAGTGCACGCGCATCAGGCGCTGGGCCATGCGCACGGTGCGCTCGTGGCCTTTGTTGTGCTGCACCAGCTCGCGCAGGTGGATTGGCGCGGAGAACTGTACCCGGGTCTTGCGCCCCAGGATCAGTACGGTCAGCAGCCGGCGCAGGCGCCCGGTTACCGCCCAGCTGTCGGCGAACAGCAGCTTCCAGGGGCTGGACTCGCTGGCCGGGGTCTGGCCCCAGAACACGCTGACAGGAATGATCTGCGCATCTTCTTCAGCATGCTGGCTGACAGCAGCCATCAGGCGTTCGAGGGTGGGCGGTGCGCCGCTTTTGTCCTGGCGGCCGAGCCAGTCCGGGTCGGGGGTCAGGTAGAAGAACGCGGCGGGTTCCTGCAGTGGGCCGACAGCTACCGGCAGCACCGGGCGCGGTAGCCCCGCCTTGGTGCACTCGTGGTCGAGCACGGCCAGGTCGGTGAGCGCGGGCGAGGGCAGCGCATAGAACACCGGCCGGCTGCGGTCGAGGTTGAGGGTCATGGAAGACTGGTTGATGGTCTCGGAGCGCACCCACAGGTACAACAGGCGACGCAGGCCGCCGAATATCAGGCGGTGCAGGGGGGAACGGGTCATGGGGTGTGTGCCCTGGGTGTGATGTTCAGGTGAGTATTCTGCTATTTAGTCTGCCGTATCGGCGTAAGTTCAGCAAAATTCGGCCAACGACGGGACCGTCATCAATTTTTTTTGTTCTGTGTCATATACTCGGCCTGCCACTTGCAGGATATTTCGGCAAGCGGCGTTGGCACGGGGCAGGTGACCTCATGCCTGCAAGGCGATCTTCACAATAAAAATCCGGAGTAGTTCAGATGTCGTCTCGTGAGACTGGGAATGTAAAGTGGTTCAACGATGCCAAGGGTTATGGCTTCATTCAGCGCGAAGGTGGTGCGGATGTGTTCGTCCACTATCGGGCGATCCGCGGTGAGGGGCATCGTACCCTGGTCGAAGGGCAGCGGGTGGAGTACGCCTGCGTGCAGGGCCAGAAAGGCCTGCAAGCCGAAGACGTAGTGGGCCTCTGAGCCTCTGGTTTCAAGCCGTAGGAGCGGGCTTGCCCGCGAAGCAGCCACCACGGTGGCTGCCACGGGCATAGCCCGTGTTCGCGGGTAAACCCGCTCCTACAGAAACGAGCAAGGCTGCCGTTTCATGATGTACGCCAGGTGATTTCCTCTTCACCGTCGGCGCTGATGCGGACCCAGCGGTCGGCATCTTCTTCCCCGTCTTCCTCGACCCAGCCACCCGGCGCGCAGCGCACTTCCACACCCAGCGCGGCAAATGCGGCGCGGGCGCAGGCAACGTCGTCGGCCCACGGCGTCTGGTCGCTTTCCAGGTACAGGCTGTTCCATTTCCCTACAGCCTTGGGTAACCAAGTGACCGGAATGTTACCGGCCTGGCATTTGAAGGTTTGGCCTTTCTGCTTCCACTCGGTGCACGGGCCGATTGCCTGGGCGAGCCACTCGGCAATCTGCTTGTGGTCGACGTCGGCGTCCTTCAGGTAGATCTCGATATCAGGTTGACGCATAAGGGCTCCGGGTGTGCTCAGTCTTGGCGCACGAAATAGTCATAACGCATGGAAACCGTGACCTCGAACGGCTCGGGCTGGTCGATCACCCGGGCACGTTTTTCGGCGCTGGCACGCCAGCCGTGTGGGGTCATGGCCAGCAGGTCGGCACGGGCCTTGGGCGCGGCCAGGCTCAGGCGGAACTCGAGGGTTTCGCTGTGTGCATGGGCCATGCCTTCAGGGACCAGGGCCAGGTGCTTGTCGTCGGCGTAAGGGCGTACTTCATCGTAGAGCACTTCACGCAGTTCCATCAGGTGGCCGCTGGTCGGGCCGACCCGCATCAGGCCGCCGCCGGGGCTGAGCAAGCGCTTGGCCTCGGCCCAGTCCAGCGGGCTGAAAACGCTGGCGATGAACTGGCAGCTGGCGTCGGTCAGCGGCACGCGGGCCATGCTGGCGACCATCCAGGTGACCGCCGGTGCTCGGCGGCAGGCGCGCTTGACCGCTTCGCGGGAGATGTCCAGCGCATAGCCGTCGGCGGCCGGCAAGGCCTGGGCGATCTGTGCGGTGTAGTAACCCTCGCCGCAGCCGATGTCCAGCCAGGCGCCAGGCTGGCGCTCGGCGGCCAGTTCGGCCAGGCGGCGGGCGACTGGCGCGTAATGGCCGGCGTCGAGAAAGTCGCGGCGTGCCTCGACCATCGCCTGGTTGTCACCGGGGTCGCGGCTGTTCTTGTGCTGCACCGGCAGCAGGTTCAGGTAACCCTGGCGGGCGCGGTCGAAGCGGTGGCCGGCCGGGCACACCACACCATTATCGAGCCGGCTCAGCGGCGCCTGGCAAAGCGGGCAGGCAAGCATCAGGCGAGCAACCGGACCAGGGTCTGGTAGTAGATTTCGGTCAGCAGATCGAGGTCGCTGGCCAGGATCCGCTCGTCAACCTGGTGGATGGTGGCGTTGACCGGGCCGAGTTCGACCACCTGGGTGCCCATGGTTGCGATGAAGCGGCCATCGGAGGTACCGCCGCTGGTGGAGGGCTGGGTATCGCGACCGGTGACGCCCTTGATGCTGGCCGCCACGGCGTCGAGCAGCTCGCCTGGTTCGGTCAGGAACGGCAGGCCCGACAGTGCCCAGTCGACCGACCAGTCCAGTTCATGCTTGTCGAGAATCGCCGACACTCGGGCCTGCAGGCCTTCGACGGTGGACTCGGTAGAGAAGCGGAAGTTGAACAGCGCGGTCAGCTCGCCCGGGACCACGTTGGTGGCGCCGGTGCCGGAATTGAGGTTGGAGATCTGGAAGCTGGTTGGCGGGAAGAACGCATTGCCTTCGTCCCAGTGCTCGGCAGCCAGTTCCGCCAGGGCCGGGGCGGCCAGGTGGATCGGGTTGCGCGCCAGGTGCGGGTAGGCCACATGGCCCTGTTTGCCGCGTATGGTCAGCTTGGCGCCCAGCGAACCACGGCGACCGTTCTTGACCACGTCACCCAGCAAGGTGGTGCTGGACGGTTCGCCGACGATGCACCAATCCAAACGCTCGTTGCGCGCTTTCAGGCGCTCGACCACCGCCTTGGTGCCGTGGTGAGCCGGGCCTTCCTCGTCGCTGGTGATCAGAAACGCGACCTTGCCGCGGTGGTTCGGGTAGTCCTGCACGAAGCGCTCGCTGGCGATGACCATGGACGCCAGGCTGCCCTTCATGTCGGCGGCGCCACGGCCACAGAGCATGCCGTCGGCGTCGATCAGTGCCTCGAAGGGTTCATGCTGCCATTGCTGGACCGGGCCGGTAGGCACCACGTCGGTGTGGCCGGCAAAACACAGTACCGGGCCGTCCTGGCTGCCGTGGGTGGCCCAGAAGTTGTCGACGTCTTCAATGCGCATCGGCTCCAGCTGGAAACCGACGGCGCCCAGACGGTTCATCATCTGCGCCTGGCAATCGGCGTCGACGGGGGTGACCGAGGGGCGACGGATCAGGTCGCAGGCCAGTTGAAGGGTAGGCGAGAGCTCGGCAGGGGCCGTCATGGGGGACTCCGGGGCAAGGCAAGGCGGGGAAATCTGAGGGGCGTTATCTTATATCAAATGGTTTCGGGCAGCACGGCCCATTCGCGGGCATGCCCGCGAATGGGCTGCACAGGTCAGCCCAGGCAACTTCAAGCCTGCTGCGCTTCGGCAGCCTTTTCTGCGGGCTTGGGCAGCGACGACAGGAACGCCATCACCAGCGCTGCTACATAAGGCAACGACTGCACCAGCAACATCGCCACCCAGAAGCGCATGTCCGAACTCGGCAGCCCCTGCACCAGGTAGATGCCCAACGCCGCGCCCCACAGCAGCAACATGATGAACAGCTCTTCCCGCGCTTCGGAAATCGCCACCAGCAACCCATGGCTGTCAGCGTTCTTCGGCGTGCGGAAGAACGGCATGCTGCTGGTGAAGAAACCATACAGTACCGCCTTGGCGATGGTGTGCGACAGTGCCAGCCCGGCCAGCGCAGCTGCGAAGGCATCCTTGAGGTTCACCCCCACCGCTCGGCGGTACAGGAAGATGATCTTGCCGACCTTGAAGAAGAACAGCGCCAGCGGCGGGATGGCGAAGATCATCAGGGGCGGATCGACCCGATGCGGCACGATGATCATCGCCGCCGACCACAACAGCGCGCCGATGGTGAAGAAGATGTTCATGCCATCGGCGATCCACGGTAGCCAGCCGGCCAGGAAGTGGTAGCGCTGGCCACGGGTCAGCTGGCTGCCTTTGCCGCGCAGCAGCGCGCCGGCGTGGTGCTTGATGATCTGGATGGCGCCATAGGCCCAGCGGAAGCGTTGTTTCTTGAAGTCGATGAAGGTGTCGGGCATCAGGCCCTTGCCGTAGCTGTTGTGGGCGTAGGCGGCGGACAGGCCTTTCTCGAACACACGCAGGCCCAGTTCGGCGTCCTCGCAGATGCACCACTCGGCCCAGCCCAGTTCTTCCAGCACACTGCGCCGGGTCATGGTCATGGTGCCGTGCTGGATGATCGCGTCACGGTCGTTGCGGGTAACCATACCGATGTGGAAGAAGCCTTTGTATTCGCTGTAGCACAGCTTCTTGAAGGCGCTTTCGTGCTGGTCGCGGTAATCCTGCGGTGACTGCACCACGGCAATTTTCGGGTCGGCGAAGTGCGGCACCATGTGCTTGAGCCAGTTGCGGTCCACGCAGTAGTCCGAGTCGATCACCGCGATCACTTCGGCGTCCTTTGCCGTGTGCGGGATCAGGTAATTCAGCGCACCGCCCTTGAAGCCGGCCAGCGGCGCGACGTGGAAGAACTTGAAGCGCTCGCCAAGCTTTTCGCAGTGGGCCTTGAGTGGCTCCCACACGGCCGGGTCCTTGGTGTTGTTGTCGATCACCAGCACTTCGTAGTCGGGGTAGTCCAGGGCGGCCAAGGCGTCCAGGGTCTGTTTTACCATCTCAGGTGGTTCGTTGTAGCACGGCACATGCACCGACACCTTGGGCCGGTAGGCACTGTCGGCCTGCACGGGCAGGAATTCGCGGCGGCGCTTGTGTATCCAGACCGCCTCGGCCAGTTCGTGGGCCTCGGTGAGCAACACGATGAACACGCCCAGCGCGCCGAGGGCCAGCAGCACGCCCACGGTCAGGCTGAACCAGGTGCTGTATTGCTGGCTGTAGTCATAGGCGATCCACACCAGTACCGACCCGCACAGGAAGGTGATGAACGTCAGGAAGGTACGGCCACGCTGGCGCAGGGCCGAGCCATCGATGAACAGCACCATCAGGGCGATCATTGCCAGCACCACCGACGCCACTGCCAGGGCCCGCCACTGCGGGATCGCCACCACGGGGCCGTCGAAGTTGAACTTCTGCTGGCGCTCGGCGTTGTAGACGCCCCAGTAGGCGCCTACCGACCCTTCGTCGCTGGCCTTCCAGGGTTGGTCATAGGCTTCAATGACAAAGTAGTTGTAGCCACGGCGGTTGAGGGTATTGACCAGGGTGCGCAAGTAGATGGCCTGGTCGGCCTGTGTGGCATCGGCACCACCGCGCATGCGGCCGTTGCTCGGCCAGCCGACTTCCGACAGCAGCAGCGGTTTGCGCGGGAACTGGTGCTTCAGTTCACGGGCGCGGTCGAGGACGAACTCGACCGAATCCTTCATCGGCACGAACTCCCAGTAGGGCAGGATGTGCGCGGCAATCAGGTCGACGTGCCTGGCCAGCTCAGGATGTTCCTTCCAGATGTGCCATTGTTCACTGGTGGTCACGGGCACCTTCACGGCTGCGCGTACCCGGTCCAGGTATTTGATCAGGTTTTCCGGTGTGACTTCTTCACGGAACAGCGCCTCGTTGCCGACCACCACCCGCACCACGCTGCGCGACGTGTTGGCCAGCTGGATGGCCGTGGCGATTTCGCGTTCGTTGCGCTCCAGGTCCGGGCTGATCCATATCCCCAGCGTCACCCGCAGGCCGAACTCCTCGGCCAGGCGCGGTATGTCAGCCTGAGTGCCTTCCACGGTATAGATACGGATGCTGTCGGTCAGTTTGCTCAGTTGCTCCAGGTCCTGGCGCATTTCGTCGTCGGTGGGGTACTGACCCTTCTGTGGGCTTTCGCCCAGGCGGAACGGCGAATACGAAAAGCCAGAGATCTGTTCTGGCCAGGCGGGGGCGGAGACCGGGCGGTTGATCAGTGCCCAGAACCCGGTGAACAGTGCGGCGATGGCCAGCACCACTACCAGGTTCAGGCCGAATTTACGTGAAGACATCGTCGTCCATTCATGTGGAAGTGATAGGACATTAAAGCAGGGTTGGCAGTCTCTTTCCTAACGATGCAGGCCAAGGGTTCACTGGCATATAATGCGCGCCGGTTTTTTGGGGTATGAACATGAGCACAGAAGATCCACGCTTTGCCGGCGTTGCCCGGCTGTATGGCGACCAGGGGCTGCAACGTCTGGGCCAGGCCCATGTGGCTGTGGTCGGTATTGGCGGGGTGGGCTCGTGGGTGGCCGAAGCCCTGGCACGCAGCGGCGTGGGCGAGATTACCCTGTTCGACCTGGACGATGTCTGCGTCAGCAACACCAACCGCCAGGCCCATGCGCTGGAAGGGCAGGTGGGGCGGCCCAAGGTCGAGGTCATGGCCGAGCGCCTGCGGGCGATCAACCCAGGGTGTACGGTGCATGCGGTGGCCGACTTCGTCACCCGCGAGACCATGGCCGAGTACATCACCGAGCACCTCGACTGCGTGATCGACTGCATCGACAGCGTCATGGCCAAGGCGGCGCTGATCGCCTGGTGTCGGCGGCGCAAGATTGCCATTGTCACTACCGGTGGCGCGGGTGGGCAGATCGACCCGACGCAGATCCAGATCGCCGACCTGAACAAGACCTTCAACGACCCGTTGGCTTCACGGGTGCGTTCCACCCTGCGCCGCGACTACAACTTCTCGCGTAATGTCAGCCGTAACTATGGCGTGCCGTGCGTGTTCTCCAGTGAACAGCTGCGTTACCCCAAGGGTGATGGCAGTGTTTGCCTGCAGAAAAGCTTTGTCGGTGAAGGCGTGCGGCTGGACTGCTCGGGTGGCTTTGGCGCGGTGATGATGGTGACTGCGACCTTTGGCATGGTAGCGGCGAGCAAGGCGATAGAAAAACTGGTGGCTGGAGCGCGCCGGCCGTCGGAACGGGTCAAGCCTGAATAGACCGCGTGGGCGTCTTCGCGGGCCCGCCCGCTACAGGTATTGCATCTCTTCCAAGCATGATGCCGTACCTGTGGGAGCGGGCAGGCCCGCGAAGCAACCAGCGCCGATTCAGCGGTTGGACGCCAACTCCGCCATCCGCTGCAACACCGCATGCAGCCCATTGCTGCGCGACGGCGACAATTGGCGCTCCAGCCCGAGCTGGGTAAACCACTCGCGCAGATCAATCCCGGCCAGCTCCTCACTGGCCAGTCCCTGCACCCGCACCAGCAACAGCGCCAGCAGCCCACGCAACAAGCGGGCATCGCTGCTGGCCTTGAACCGCCACACGCCCTCGATCTGCTCGGCCACCAGCCACACCAGGCTCTCGCAGCCATGCACCCGGTTGGCCTCGGTCTTTTCGGCGTCTGCCAGCGGCTCCAGGCGGTCACCCCACTGCATCAACAGCCGCGCACGCTGTTCCCAGCCTTTGCCCTGTTGAAACGCTTCCAGCGCTTGGTGCGCCTGTTTCGGCAGGCTCATCGCAACAGCTCCAGGCCTTGGTCCAGCGCGTCGAAGAAACGCTGCACGTCATCGCTGTCGTTGTACAAACCCAGCGACACCCGTATCGCGCCCTCCAGCCCCAGCCCCTTCAGCAGTGGCATGGCACAGTGGTGACCGGCACGCACGGCAATGCCCTGTTCAGTCAGCAGGTGAGCGATATCGGCGTTGTGCACGCCCTCGATGACGAAACTGGCCAGGGCCGTCTGCGGTGCGCCCAACACCCGCACGCCCTCGCGGTCGCCCAGGCCACGCAGCAGGTGCTGGTGCAGGCTGGCTTCATGCGCTGCGACCGCATGGGCATCGAGGCTGGCCAGGTAGTCCAGCGTTGCACCCAGGCCGATCACCCCGGCAATCGGCGGCGTACCTGCTTCGAAGCCCAGGGGTGCGGGACGGAAGCTGGCGCTGTGGTACTCGGCCAGCTGCACCATCTCGCCACCGAACTGCCAGTGGCGTAACAGCTCCAGGGCCTGGGCGCGGCCATAGAGCACGCCGACGCCGTCCGGACCGTACAGCTTGTGGCTGGAAAATACATAGAAGTCGCAGCCCAGTTGCTGCATGTCCTGGCGACCATGCACCACGCCCTGGGCACCATCGACCACCGTCAGCGCGCCTTGGGCGCGGGCATGGGCCAGCAGCGCTGGCAGCGGTTGCCAGGTACCCAGCACGTTGGACAGCTGGCTGATGGCGAGCACTCGGGTGCGCGGGCCGATCAGTTGCAGTGCCTGGTCCTGGTCGATACGACCCTGGGCGTCCAGTGGCAGCACCACCAGGCGCAGGTTGCGCCGGTGTGCCAGCTGTTGCCAGGGCAGCAGGTTGGCATGGTGCTCCAGGGCACTGATGGCAATTTCGTCACCGGCTTCGAGGCGGTGCTCCAGGCCATAGGCCAGCAGGTTCAGTGCCGAGGTGGCGCCGTGGGTGAACACGATCTGCCGCGAGTCTGCGACATTGAGCCAGGCGGCGACCTTGTCGCGGCTGGTTTCGAAGGCCTGGGTCGCCAGCGCACCGGGCAAATGCTGGGCACGGTGCACGTTGGCCGCGCCATGGCCGTAGTAATGGCTCAGGGCATCGAGCAAGGCTTGCGGCTTCTGGGTGGTGGCGGCGCTGTCCAGATAGGTCTGGTGCTGCCGTTGCAGGGCGGCGATGGCGGGGAAGTCGGCACGCCAGGGAGAGGGCTGGAACATGTTTGCGAGGCCTGGAATGAAAATCGGGTCTGGTGCATTGGCGCCAGACCCGATCTTAACACCTCAAACCCGGCAGGGTTCTCAGTTGTGAGCGTGCAGCGCTTCGTTCAGCTCGATGGCCGACTTGTGGGTCTTGCACTCTACCGCGCCGTTCAGCGAGTTGCGGCGGAACAGCAGGTCGGTCTGGCCGGCCAGGTCGCGGGCCTTGACCACTTTGACCAGTTCGTTGTTCTCGTCCAGCAGGTTCACCTTGGTGCCCGCGGTGATGTACAGGCCGGCTTCGACGGTGTTGCGGTTGCCCAACGGAATACCGATACCGGCGTTGGCGCCGATCAGGCAGCCCTCGCCGACTTTGATGACGATGTTGCCGCCACCGGACAGGGTGCCCATGGTCGAGCAGCCGCCGCCCAGGTCCGAGCCCTTGCCGACGAATACGCCAGCGGAAACGCGGCCTTCGATCATGCCCGGGCCTTCGGTGCCCGCGTTAAAGTTGACGAAGCCTTCGTGCATGATGGTGGTGCCTTCGCCAATGTAGGCGCCCAGGCGCACACGGGCGGTGTCGGCGATACGCACGCCGGCCGGGACCACGTAGTCGGTCATTTTCGGGAACTTGTCCACCGAGAACACTTCCAGCAGCTCGCCCTTCAGGCGTGCTTCCAGTTGCAGCTCGGCCAGTTCGCCCAGGTCGACCGCGCCCTGGTTGGTCCAGGCCACGTTCGGCAGCAGCGGGAAGATACCGGCCAGGCTTACGCCATGCGGCTTGACCAGGCGGTGCGACAGCAGGTGCAGCTTGAGGTAGGCCTCTGGGGTTGAGCTCAGGGCAGCGTCTTCGGCCAGCAGGGTGGCGACCAGCGGCTTGTGGCTCTCTGCCAGGCGGGTCAGCAGGGCGGCCTGGGCAGCGTCCACGCCCTTCAGGGCTTCGGCCAGTTGTGCGGCCTGGGCGTTGCTGAAGGCGATGGCCTGGTTGCCACCTTCGTAACCGAGAACAGGGGCTACTGCAGCAACCAGTTCGGCGCTCGGGTTGAGCAGCGGTTGTGCGTAGAACACTTCCAGCCAGGCGCCCTGGCGGTTCTGGGAGCCGACACCGAAGGCCAGGCTGAACAGGGTATTGGACATGTGATTACCTCGTGCGAAATAGGGTGGGGGCTCAGGCCAGGGCAGCGGCGTACAGGTCGGGCTTGAAGCCAACCAGGGTACGCGCGCCAAGGTCGAGCACCGGGCGTTTGATCATCGACGGCTGGGCCAGCATCAGCTCGACGGCCTTGGCCTGGTCGAGGTCTGCCTTGCTGGCGTCGTCCAGCTTGCGGAAGGTGGTGCCGGCACGGTTGAGGATGACTTCCCAGCCGTGTTCGTCGCACCAGCGGTTCAGGCTGTCACGGTCGATGCCTTGGGTTTTGTAATCATGGAATTCGTAGGCGATGGCTTTGTCTTCGAGCCAGGTACGCGCCTTTTTCATGGTGTCACAGGCTTTGATGCCGTAGAGCGTGTAGGTCATTGTGTACATTGGGGATACAGGTTGCCCCAATCTCTCCGTTTTTCGATGTCAGTCGCGGGATTATGCGGGAACGAGACTGGGAGCGCCACGGGTGTGCAAGTCTTGGGGGTTGGTGGGGCGTGGTTAGGTCTGCCTTGAGTCTTGTAGCGCGTTTGAGATCGAACGCCGCCAGGTTCCTGGCTTAAGACATTCAGCGCCTTTGAGATCGAGCGCCGCCCGCGCGGCGCTTCGCGGGTAAACCCGCTCCTACGTTTGTTTCGGGCCAGTTATGCCTGTGGCATTTGCGCGCGAACGCCTTGGCGCACGCCTCGATATCGCGTCGTACAAACAAGGCGGTCGCGCGGGTCTGGCACAGGCGATACTGGCCCGAAACAAATGTAGGAGCGGGTTTACCCGCGAAGCGCCGCGCGGGCGGCGCTCGATCTCGCAGGCGCTGAATCTCTTAAGCCGGGAACCTGGCGGCGCTCGATCTCTTGGCGCACGCCTCGATATCGCGTCGTACAAACAAGGCGGTCGCGCGGGTCTGGCACAGGCGATACTGGCCCGAAACAAACGTAGGAGCGGGTTTACCCGCGAAGCGCCGCGCGGGCGGCGCTCGTTCTCGCAGGCGCTGAATGTCTTAAGCCGGGAACCTGGCGGCGCTCGATCTCAAAGGCGCTACAAGACTCAAGGCAGGCCCTACCATCAAACCTAAGTATCATCATGTTACATATTCAACCTCCACCTGCGACTATCGTGCAGCGGCCCCAGCTCGCCGATCGCCGCTAACATATTGTTTCAATGGCGATGTTTCGCCCCGTTGTCGTTTCTGGTTCACAAAGGAAGCCTTACCGGATGCAGTCCGCCTACACCGTCCTCATCCTGCTGACCCTGGTCAGCCTGTCGAAGCTGGTCGGCCGTGTGATCCCGCTGCCATTGCCGCTGGTACAGATTGCCGCCGGTGCCTTGCTGGCGTGGCCGACGCTGGGCCTGCATGTAGCCCTTGACCCCGAATTGTTCCTGTTCCTGTTCCTGCCTCCGCTGCTGTTCGCCGACGGCTGGCGCATCCCCAAGCGTGAGTTATGGCGCATTCGTGGCCCGGTAGTGGCGCTGGCCGTGGGGCTGGTGTTGTTCACCGTGGTCGGGGCCGGTTACTTCATCCACTGGTTGCTGCCGAGCATCCCGTTGCCGGTGGCCTTCGCCCTGGCCGCAGTGCTTTCGCCGACCGACGCCGTGGCCGTTTCGGCCATTGCCCAGGACCGCCTGCCCACTCCCCTGATGCACATGCTGCAGGGCGAGGCGCTGATGAACGACGCGTCAGGCCTGGTAACCTTCAAGTTCGCCTTGGCGGCGGCGATCACCGGGGTGTTTTCGTTGGCTGACGCCAGCTTCAGCTTCGTGTTGGTCGCACTGGGCGGCCTTGCGGTGGGCGTGGTACTGAGCTGGTTGATCGGTCGCCTGCGCATGTGGATGATCACCCGGGGCTGGGACGATCCGGCTACCCATGTGGTGTTCATGTTGCTGCTGCCGTTCGCAGCCTACGTGCTGGCCGAGCGCCTGGGCGTTTCGGGTATTCTCTCGGCAGTGGCGGCCGGCATGATGCAGAGCTGGCTCGACCTGCTGCCGCGTCAGACCAGTACCCGCCTGCTCAACCGCAGTGTGTGGTCGTTGCTGGAGTTTGCCTTCAATGGCCTGATCTTCCTGTTGTTGGGCTTGCAGTTGCCAGACATCATCAAGGCCGTGGTCAGCCACGAAGCGACCCTCTGGCCGACATTGGCCTACCGCTGCCTGGACGTGGTGGCGATCTTTGCCGCACTGATTGTGTTGCGGTTCATCTGGGTCCAGAGTATCTGGCGCTCGATCGGCGTGGTCCGTCGCTGGCGCGGCAAGCCGGCACTGGTGCTGATGCCTACGGCGCGTTCCTGCTGGTTGCTGACCTTGGGGGGTGTGCGCGGCGCTGTCACCCTGGCGGGTGTCATGTCGATCCCGTTGCTGATAGGGGCTGGTACAGCGTTCCCGGAGCGTGACCTGCTTATCTTCATTGCTGCGGGGGTAATCCTGCTGTCGTTGATCAGCGCCTGCATCGCGCTGCCGATATTACTGCGCGGGGTGACCAAGAGCCCTGACGAGCGCTTGCACCAAGAGGTGCAGGAGGCCTGGCGGCGCACAGCCGAGGCGGCGATTCATGCCTTGGAGGCAGAAGAGGTGATCGACAGCAACGCACCGCAGGATGCTGCGCAGGCAACGTTGGCGACCGAGTTGAAGGCGCGCTTGATGGCTGAATACCGGGATGAGCTGGAAAGCTACGACGACAGTGCCGAAGCCAAGGCCCTGGCCGCACAGATGGACTTGCTGGAGCGGCGTTTACGCTTGCGTGCCCTGAGGGCGCAGCGGTTGGAGCTGTACAACCTGCATCGTCAGCACCTGGTGGGGGATGAGGTGGTGCGGCAAGTACTGGGTGAGCTGGATATGAGTGAGGCGAACCTGGGTTCAGTCAAGTAGATCCCAAGAGGGCTGCGTTGCAGCCCCTGTAGGAGCGGGTTTACCCGCGAAGAATCCAACGCGGTAAATGGCACCGGCCGTGCCGCGCTGGTAACCCGCTCCCACAGGCTGGACTGCCCCCAAGAAGTTGGACACCAATCCAACCCTTGGGGGATCTATGGGTAAGTACACCGAGCAATTCAAGCTCACAGCGATCACAGCCTACCTGGATGGCAGCAACGGTTTCCGAAAGGTGGCTCAACACTTAGGTATCGATTTCAGCCTGCTTCGACGCTGGGTGGCCAGTTATCAGGCCAATAATGGCATTGGTCCAGGCTCGCATGGGCGGCGCTATACCAGTGATTTCAAACAGCAGGTGCTTAGCTATATGCACGAGCATCGGCTTTCGCTGCGCCAGACCGCTGCCCACTTTGGTCTTGGGCAGTCTTCTCAGATAGGCATTTGGCAGCGGCAGTACTACAGTGGCAGTCCTGCACCCTCTACTGCCATCAAGCCAAGAAAGCCAATCGACGTGTCGAAGAAGATCAAGCCTGCCAAACCCACCGATACCAATGATGATCAGAAGTCTCGAGATCAGCTGATGGCTGAACTTGAGTACCTGCGCATGGAGAATGCTGTCCTAAAGGAGCTCAAGGCTCTGCGCGAGGAAAAGGAACGAACACGCGGGAAAAAGTCCTGATCGTTTCCAAACTCAAGCGCAGGTTTCCTTTGCCTGACCTCCTTCAACTGGTCGAGCTGGCGCGCAGCACCTTCTACTACCAGCTCAAAGCTCAGCAGAAGCCAGATCGGCATGCTGAGCTCAAGGCATTGGTGCATCGCGTCTACCACGAGCAGAAAGGGCTTTATGGTTATCGCCGTATCGCACTCGTAATCAGGAAGGAAAAGCGGGTGAACAAGAAGGTCATTGAACGGCTGATGGCTGAGCAGGGATTGAAATCAGTAGTGCGCCCCAAGAAATATCGCTCCTATCGAGGTACCGTCGGTAAAGTGGCAGCGAATGTACTGGAGCGAAATTTTATCGCTCAACGCCCAAACCAAAAGTGGGTGACTGACGTAACCGAGTTCAAAGTAGCTCAACAGAAGCTCTATCTGTCGCCCGTGATGGATTTGTACAACGGCGAAATCGTGGCCTACGAAATGGCCAGCCGCCCGTGCTATAGCCTGGTTGGGAACATGCTTGGCAAAGCGCTCGATTGCCTGGGAGAGAAACCGAAGCTCGTGCTGCATTCGGATCAGGGATGGCATTACCAGCAGGCGCAATACCGCCGTAAGCTAAGCGAATGTGGGGTAAAGCAGAGCATGTCTCGAAAAGGCAATTGCCTGGACAACGCGGCCATGGAAAGCTTCTTCGGCACGCTCAAGTCTGAGTTTTTCTACCTGAAGCGTTTCGAGAGCATTGATGAGCTGAGAGCGGGTCTGGATGAGTACATTCACTACTACAACCATGATCGCATCAAGCTGAGGCTCAATGGCCTGAGCCCTGTGGAGTACAGGGCTCAGGCTGCAGCTTAAAACTGTCCAACTTTTGGGGGGCAGTCCAGGCCCCTGCCAGATCAGCGGTTTTGCAGGAAGGTGCGAATCCGCTCGGCCGCCTCGATGCATTCGGCCAGCGGTGCAACCAGGGCCATGCGCACGCGCCCGGCACCCGGGTTCACGCCATTCACTTCACGCGACAGGTACGACCCCGGCACCACGGTCACATGCTGGGCTTCGAACAGGTCGCGGGTGAACTCGGCATCGTCGCCCGGTACCTTGGCCCACAGGTAGAAACTGCCGTCCGGGCGTTGCACGTCCAGTACCGGCTGCAGAATATCCAGCACGGCATCGTACTTGGCTCGGTATTGGTCGCGGTTCGCGCGCACATGCGCCTCGTCCTGCCAGGCAGCGATGCTGGCCAGCTGGGTTTGCACCGGCATCGCGCAGCCGTGGTAGGTGCGGTACAGCAGAAACGGCTTGATGATCTGGGCATCGCCCGCGACGAAGCCCGAGCGCAGCCCAGGCAGGTTGGAGCGCTTGGACAGGCTGTGGAACACCACGCAGCGCGCAAAATCGCTGCGGCCAAGCTCGGCGCATGCCGACAGCAGGCCTGGCGGTGGCGCATCCTCGTCGAAGTACAGCTCGCTGTAGCACTCGTCGGCGGCGATCACGAAGTCGTGTTCGTCAGCCAGGGCAATCAGCTTCTTCAGGGTGTTCATTGGCACCAGCGCACCGGTAGGGTTGCCCGGCGAGCACAGGAACAGGATCTGGCAACGCTTCCACACCTCGGCCGGTACGGCGTCGAAGTCCGGGTTGAAACCGTTGTTTTCCAGGCACGGCAGGTAGTGCGGGGTGGCACCGGCCAGCAGCGCTGCGCCTTCGTAGATCTGGTAGAACGGATTGGGGCTGATCACCAGGCCGTCATCGGCGCGGTTGACCACGGCCTGGGTGAAAGCGAACAGCGCTTCACGGGTGCCGTTGACCGGGAGGATGTGGCGGTCGGCGTCCAGCCAGCCGGCGGGCACGCCAAAGCGTCGTTCGCACCACTGGCCGATGGCCTGGCGCAGGGCTGGCAAACCAAGGGTGCTGGGGTAAACCGCCAGCTTGTCGAGGTTGTCGGCCATGGCCTGGGCAACGAACGCCGGCGATTCGTGCTTCGGCTCACCGATCGACAGGGCGATGGCGCGTTTGTCCGCCGCAGGCTTCACGCTGCCCAGCAGGGCGCGAAGCTTTTCGAACGGATAGGGCTGAAGCTGGGTCAAGGCATGGTTCATCGGCGCAAGGTCTCGTCAATCGTCTAATCGTTAAAAGGTCACGCGGGTCTGGCTGGTGTCGCTACCTTGGCCGGCCTGCAGTTGCTGCACGATGGCTTCCTGCAGGCGGCTGCACAGCTGCGGGTCTGACAGCGGCTGGTTGTCGGCATCGGTAATGAAGAACACGTCTTCTACCCGCTCGCCGAGGGTGGCGATCTTGGCGTTTTGCAGTGACAGGTCGAACTCCAGGAAGATCCGCCCCAGCCGGGCCAGCAGGCCCGGGCGGTCTGGCGCGGTGATTTCGAGGATGGTCACCGGCCGCTGGGCATCGTTGAGGATGGTCACTTGCGGCGGGAAGTCGAAGTGCTTGAGCTGCCGCGGCACCCGGCGCTGGATGATGGTCGGGTAGTCCTCGGGGTTGCGCAGCGCTTCTGTCAGGCCGTCGCGAATCTGCTTGACCCGCTGCGGGTTGTCGCCGATCGAGCCGCCGTCGTTGTCCAGCACAATATAGGTGTCGAGGGTGAACTGGCTGCTCGACGTGATGATCCGTGCGTCGTGGATGTTCAGGTTCAACTGCGACATGGCCGCCACCGTCACGGCGAAGAAATCGTGCTGGTCGGGGGCATAGATGAAGATCTGCGTGCCGCCTTCGAACTCGCGCTGGGTGGTTTCCTTGATCAGCACCAGCGGCCCGCCATCGGCCGGTTGCTGCAGGATCGCATCCGTGTGCCAGGCCACGTCGGCGGCGGTGTGCTTGAGGAAATAGTCATCGCCCAGTTGCGCCCATAGCTGCTCGACGTCATCCGGGTCGGTGCCCTCGCGCACCAGGATATCCAGCGCTGAAGACTGGGTCTGGCGAATCTGCTCTTCACGGTCCAGCGGGTTTTCCAGGCCGCGGCGCAGGGCGCGCTTGGTTTCGGTGTACAGCTGGCGCAGCAGGCTGGCCCGCCACGAGTTCCACAGGCTGGGGTTGGTGGCGTTGATGTCGGCCACGGTCAGTACGTACAGGTAGTCAAGGCGCGTCTCGTCGCCCACGTGCAGGGCAAAGTCGTTGATCACCTGCGGGTCGGACAAGTCCTTGCGCTGAGCGGTGGTCGACATCACCAGGTGGTTCTGCACCAGCCAGACGATCAGGCGGCTGTCCCAGGCCGGCAACTGGTGCCGTTCGCAGAACTTCTGCGCGTCCACTGCACCGATTTCCGAGTGGTCGCCCTGGCGACCCTTGCCGATGTCGTGGTACAGGCCGGCCAGGTAAATCAGCTCGGGTTTGGGCAGGCGCCCCATGAGCTTGCTGGCCAGCGGGAATTTCTCGGACACCGGCGTGTATTGCAGCTTGCGCAGGTGCTTGATGAGGTTGAGGGTATGCGCGTCGACCGTATAGATGTGGAACAGGTCATGCTGCATCTGCCCGACGATCAGGCCGAACTCTGGCAGGTAACGGCCGAGAATGCCGTAGCGGTTCATCCGGCGCAGGTTGCGGTGGATGCCGATTTCGCACTTGAACAGCTCGATGAACAGGCTGGTATTGCGGATGTCGGTGCGGAACGTGTCGTCGATCAGGTGGCGGTGTTCGCGCAGCAGGCGCACGGTATCGGCACGCACGCCCTTGATCTCGGGGTGTTGGGCCATCAGTACGAAGATTTCCAGCATGGCGAATGGCGTGCGCTTGAACACGTTCGGATGGGCGGCCTCGATGTAGCCGTCATGCAGGCGGAACCGCGCGTTCAGCGGCTGGGTGCTGCCACTTTCCTCATCGGCGAGGATAACCTCTTCGAAGTGCTGGATGATCAGGTCGCACAGCTGGCTGATGCTCATCACCACCCGGTAGTACTGCTGCATGAATTGTTCGATCGCCCGCTTGGGGTTTTCATCGCTGTAGCCCAGCAGCGTGGCGATGCTGCGCTGGTGGTCGAACAGCAGGCGGTCTTCGGCGCGTCCGGCCAGCATGTGCAGGGCATAACGGACTTTCCAGAGGAAGTCCTGGGACGAAGCCAGCAGTTCATTCTCGCTTTCCAGCAAGAAGCCTTCGCCGGCCAGTGCATGCAGGTTGAGCGTCCCGTACTGGCGGCGGGCCACCCAAAGGACCGTCTGGATGTCACGCAGGCCACCTGGCGAACCCTTGACGTTGGGTTCGAGGTTGTACTCCGTGTCGTTGTACTTGTGGTGGCGGGCCTTGAGTTCGGCGCGCTTGGCCAGGAAGAACTCCTTGCTCGGCCACATGTGCGCGGTGCTGGTGACTTCCAGCATGCGCTGGCGCAAGGCCTCGGGGCCGGCGATGGTGCGGCTTTCCATCAGGTTGGTGATCACCGTCAGGTCGGCGCGGGCCTGTTCGGCGCACTCGTCGACGGTGCGCACGCTCTGGCCGACTTCCAGGCCAATGTCCCACAGCAAGGTCAGAAAGCGCTCGATGGCGTCGCGGTACTGCTCGTGCTCGGCAGCGCCCAGCAGAATCAGCAGGTCGATGTCCGAGTGCGGGTGCAGTTCACCGCGCCCGTAGCCGCCCACCGCAACCAGGGCGATGCCGCTCTGGTCGCCCCAGTCGAACTGGTTCCACGCCTGTTGCAGGATATTGTCGACGAGCCAGGCGCGGGCCTCGATCAGCGGGCGGATGTCGCTGCCGGCGCTAAAACGTTTGTCGAGCACCTCGCCGGCCAGGCGGATGGCTTTCTTGAAGGCGGCGATGGGGCTCGCCTTGAGGGCCAGTTCCGCCTGGAACTGGCCACGGTCGAACAGCTCGGGATCCACCTGGGGCATCGCGTCACGTTCCTGTCGTGGGGTGGCCTGTCGGAGTGCGGTCAGGCCGAAGTGCGCGGGATGGTGTCGTCCTTGCGCAGGGTGAAGATCTCGTAGCCAGTCGCAGTCACCACCAAAGTGTGTTCCCACTGGGCCGAGAGCTTGCGGTCCTTGGTGATGGCGGTCCAGCCGTCGCCCAGCACCTTGGTGTCGGCCTTGCCTTGGTTGATCATCGGCTCGATGGTGAAGGTCATGCCTTCCTTCAGCTCCATGCCCGTGCCCGCGCGGCCGTAGTGGAGGATCTGCGGCTCTTCATGGAACACCTTGCCGATGCCATGACCGCAGAACTCGCGCACCACCGAGAAGCCGTTCTTTTCCGCGTGCTTCTGGATCACTTCACCGATGTCGCCCAGGCGGCAGCCCGGCTTGACCAGCTCGATGGCCTTGTACATGCATTCCTGGGTGACCTTGGACAGGCGCTCGGCCCAGACCGGCACGTTACCGACGTGGAACATGCGGCTGGTGTCGCCGTGGTAGCCGTCCTTGATCACGGTGACGTCGATATTGAGCGTATCACCGTCCTTGAGCGGCTTGTCGTTGGGGATGCCGTGGCAGACCACATGGTTGATCGAGGTGCAGATCGACTTCGGGTAGCCCTTGTAGTTGAGCGGTGCCGGGATGGCCTGCTGAACGTTGACGATATAATCGTGGCACAGGCGGTCGAGCTCTTCGGTGGTGACACCGGGCTTGACGTGTTCTTCGATCATTTCCAGCACTTCGGCGGCCAGGCGGCCAGCGATGCGCATCTTCTCGATGTCTTCTGCGGTCTTGATGGTGACGGTCATTACAGGCTCTCTACGGCGCCGTGCACGGCGCGAACAAACGGGAAAGGCCGGATTCTAGCAGAGCAGGGCGCCGATCGGTCGGGATAAAGGCGGTCATGCTGTTGTCTACAGCTGGCATTCTGGCGCGAAAGCCGGGGTGCTGCAAAAAGTGCTGACAGACGCAACAGTATCCGGGTTCCGTTCGCTCGCGGTCTGTGGTATAAAATGCGCCGCTTTCGGGGACGACCCCGTCAGCACTTAACCCACACACGTGTCGACACGATGACCTGGGTGCCCCGAGTTGCAGAATTCGCGGGTTGGTCATTGGGATACGTGGAGGCCCAACCCGACTTATCAAGGAACTATCATGTCCCAAGTCAACATGCGCGATATGCTGAAGGCCGGTGTGCACTTCGGCCACCAGACCCGTTACTGGAACCCGAAAATGGGCAAGTACATTTTCGGCGCGCGTAACAAGATCCACATCGTCAACCTGGAAAAAACCCTGCCAATGTTCAACGACGCTCTGTCGTTCGTAGAACGCCTGGCCCAGGGCAAGAACAAGATCCTGTTCGTCGGCACCAAGCGTTCCGCCGGCAAGATCGTCGCCGAGCAAGCAGCTCGTTGCGGTTCGCCGTACGTTGACCACCGTTGGTTGGGCGGCATGCTGACCAACTACAAGACCATCCGCGCTTCGATCAAGCGTCTGCGCGACCTGGAAACCCAGGCCGAAGACGGCACTTTCGCCAAGCTGACCAAGAAAGAAGCCCTGATGCGCTCCCGCGACCTGGAAAAACTGGATCGCAGCCTGGGCGGCATCAAGGACATGGGCGGTCTGCCAGACGCTCTGTTCGTTATCGACGTTGATCACGAGCGCATCGCGATCACCGAAGCCAACAAGCTGGGTATCCCGGTTATCGGCGTTGTCGATACCAACAGCAGCCCGGAAGGTGTTGACTACATCATCCCAGGTAACGATGACGCCATTCGCGCTATCGAGCTGTACATGACTTCGATGGCTGACGCAGTCATCCGCGGCCGCAACAACGTTGCCGGCGGCACCGAAGTTTACGCTGAAGAAACGGCTGCACCTGCTGCTGAGTAATAGGCGCTAGCGTCTACTTGGCACGCAAAAAGGGGGCTTTGCCCCCTTTTTGCCACCTTGAAATCCTGCTGTCAGCATCGGCCCCGCATCATGGGCCTGCTGAAATGAAAACAGCGGATTTGCAGAATTGAACGCCCGTGATTGACGGGTGGAATGGTTGAAAAACTTTCCAAGAGGATTTTGAAATGGCAGCAATTACTGCAGCGCTGGTAAAAGAACTGCGCGAGCGTACCGGCGAAGGCATGATGGATTGCAAAAAGGCCCTGGAAAAGGCCGGCGGCGACATCGAGAAAGCCATTGACGACATGCGTGCCTCGGGCGCCATCAAGGCCGCCAAAAAGGCTGGCAACGTCGCTGCTGAAGGCGCTATCGCCGTCAAGACCGACGGTACATCCGCCGTCCTGCTGGAAGTGAACTCGCAGACCGACTTCCTGGCCCTGCAAGACGACTTCAAGAACTTCGTGGCTGAAAGCCTCGAAGAAGCCTTCGCCCAGAAGCTGACCGACGCCGCTCCGCTGATCGCCTCGCGTGAAGCTGCTCGTGAAGCCCTGGTTGCCAAGTGCGGCGAGAACGTCAACATCCGTCGCCTGGTGCGCGTTGAGGGTGACGTTGTCGGTGCCTACCTGCACGGCAACAAGATCGGCGCTGTCGTCGTTCTGAAAGGCGGTGACGTGGAGCTGGCGAAGAACATCGCCATGCACGTTGCGGCTTCGAACCCTGAGTTCCTGGATTCGTCGGAAATCTCCGCCGAGGCCATCGAGCGCGAGAAGAATGTCTTCCTGCAGCTGAACGCCGACAAGATCGCCGGCAAGCCGGAAAACATCGTTGAGAACATGATCAACGGTCGTATCACCAAGTTCAAAGCCGAAGCCTCGCTGAAAGAGCAAGCCTTCGTCATGAACCCGGAAGTCAAGGTTGGCGAGCTGGCCAAGAAAGCCGGTGCTGAAATCGTTTCCTTCACCTACTTCAAAGTAGGCGAAGGCATCGAGAAGCCAGTCGACGACTTCGCTGCTGAAGTTGCCGCTCAGGTAGCTGCTGCCAAGCAGTAAGACAGCCCCGTCTGTCGCCCCAAAGAGGCTGCCCGCTCACGCGCGCAGCCTCTTTGTCAAAACGGAGAGGGGTTTATACGACTCCCTCTTCGCTGGCACCGAAGCGGTGCCACGCTACAGTTAGCAGGCTGCAAACAGCCCGCACGAATTTTCTAAAAGTACGCCGCAGGAGAGACTCGCAATGGCTCAGCAGGTGAGTGGTCGCCAACCTCGCTATAAACGCATTTTGCTCAAACTTAGCGGCGAGGCCCTGATGGGCTCGGAAGACTTCGGGATCGACCCGAAAGTGCTGGATCGCATGGCGCTTGAAGTTGGCCAGTTGGTAGGGATCGGCGTCCAGGTCGGCCTGGTGATCGGTGGTGGCAACCTGTTCCGCGGCGCCGCGCTCAGCGCAGCCGGCATGGATCGCGTCACGGGTGACCACATGGGGATGCTGGCTACCGTGATGAACGGCCTGGCCATGCGCGATGCGCTGGAGCGCTCGAACATCCCGGCCCTGGTCATGTCGGCCATTTCCATGGTGGGTGTCACCGATCATTACGATCGCCGCAAAGCTATTCGTCACCTCAACTCCGGGGATGTGGTAATTTTCTCCGCCGGTACCGGCAACCCGTTCTTCACCACCGACTCCGCGGCCTGCCTGCGCGCCATCGAAATCGATGCTGACGTGGTGCTGAAGGCGACCAAGGTCGATGGCGTGTACACTGCCGATCCATTCAAGGACCCGCATGCCGAGAAATTCGATCACCTGACCTACGATGAGGTTCTGGATCGCAAGCTGGGTGTGATGGACCTGACCGCAATCTGCCTGTGCCGTGACCACAAGATGCCATTGCGGGTATTCAACATGAACAAGCCTGGCGCCCTGCTGAACATCGTGGTGGGTGGCGCTGAAGGCACACTGATCGAGGAAGGCCAAGCATGATCAACGACATCAAGAAAGACGCGCAGGAGCGCATGGGCAAGTCCATCGAAGCCCTGTCCCGCAACCTGGCTGCAATCCGCACCGGTCGCGCTCACCCAAGCATCCTGGACAGCGTCAAGGTTACCGCCTGGGGCAGCGAAATGCCGTTGAACCAGGTCGCCGCGATCACCGTCGAAGATGCCCGCACCCTGAAGATCGTCGCTCACGACAAGAATCTCAGCGCTGCCATCGAAAAGGCCATCCTCACCTCCGATCTGGGCCTTAACCCGTCCAGCGCCGGTACCACCATCCGTGTCCCGATGCCGGCCCTGACCGAGGAAACCCGCAAGGGCTACACCAAGCAGGCCAGCGGTGTTGCCGAGGATGCCAAGGTAGCCGTGCGCAACGTGCGCCGCGACGCCCTGGCTGACCTGAAAAAGCTGACCAAGGACAAGGAAATCAGCGAAGACGAAGAGCGTCGCGCCGCGGACGAGATCCAGAAGCTGACTGACAAGTTCGTCGCCGAAGTCGATGCTGCCTTCAAAGCCAAGGAAAAGGACCTGATGGCCGTCTAAGGCCGGGGTTTTTTAATGGAAAAGACCAAGCCAGCGGCGCCGTCCTCGGTGCCGCGTCATGTCGCGATCATCATGGATGGCAACAACCGCTGGGCGAAAAAGCGCCTGCTGCCCGGCGTGGCCGGGCACAAGGCGGGTGTGGATGCCGTTCGCGCGGTCATCGAAGTCTGTGCCAAGTCCGGGGTCGAGGTACTGACCCTGTTCGCCTTCTCCAGCGAGAACTGGCAGCGCCCTGCCGAAGAGGTCGGTGCGCTGATGGAGCTGTTCTTCTCGGCGCTGCGCCGTGAGGCCAAGCGCCTTGACGAGAACAATATCAGCCTGCGCATCATCGGCGACCGTTCGCGTTTCCATCCTGAGCTGCAGGCCGCCATGCGCGAGGCCGAGGCGGTGACCGCTGGCAACAACCGTTTCATTCTGCAGATAGCAGCCAACTACGGTGGCCAGTGGGACATCGCCCAGGCTGCCCAGCGGCTGGCGCGGGAAGTGCAAGCCGGGCACCTGCGCCCGGAAGACATCACGCCGGGCCTGCTGCAGACCTGTCTGGCAACCGGCGAGCTGCCGTTACCAGACCTTTGTATTCGCACCGGTGGCGAGCACCGCATCAGCAATTTCCTGTTGTGGCAGCTGGCCTATGCCGAGTTGTACTTCTCCGACCTCTACTGGCCGGACTTCAAACACGAGGCCATGCGCAATGCCCTGGCCGATTTCGCTTCGCGCCAGCGCCGCTTCGGTAAGACCAGCGAGCAGGTCGAGGCTGGAGCTCGTGCTTAATGCTTAAACAACGCATCATTACTGCGCTGATCCTGCTGCCGGTCGCGCTGGGTGGTTTCTTCCTGCTCAATGGCGGGGATTTCGCCCTGTTCATCGGCTTCGTAGTGACCCTCGGTGCCTGGGAGTGGGCGCGCCTGGCCGGGCTGATGGCCCAGCCGCTGCGCATTGCCTATGCAGCGGTGGTCGCGGGGGCGCTGATGCTGCTGTACATCCTTCCGGAACTGGCGCCCTGGGTACTGGGCGCTGCGGTGATCTGGTGGGGGCTGGCCACCTGGCTGGTGCTTACCTACCCGCGCAGCAGCGACCTGTGGGCCAGTGCTGCCTGTCGGTTGCTGATCGGCCTGCTGGTGTTGCTGCCGGCCTGGCAAGGGTTGGTGCTGCTCAAGCACTGGCCCCTGGGCAACTGGCTGATCCTGTCCGTCATGGTGCTGGTGTGGGCCGCCGACATCGGTGCGTACTTCTCTGGCCGGGCATTCGGCAAGCGCAAGCTGGCTCCGCAGGTCAGTCCGGGCAAGAGCTGGGAAGGCGTGTACGGTGGCCTGGCGGTCAGCCTGTTGATTACCCTGGGTGTCGGCATCAGCCGCGACTGGGGCTTTGGTCAGATCCTGCTGGGCCTGTTGGGCGCTGCGTTGCTGGTGATGTCCTCGGTGGTCGGTGACCTGACCGAGAGCATGTTCAAGCGTCGCTCCGGTATCAAGGACAGCAGCAATCTGTTGCCCGGGCATGGGGGTGTGCTCGATCGCATTGACAGCCTGACGGCGGCAATCCCGATCTTCGCCGTCCTGTTGTGGGCTGCCGAATGGGGTGTGATGTGAGTCGCCCGCAGCGTATTACCGTACTCGGGGCCACCGGCTCCATTGGCCTGAGCACGCTGGATGTGATTGCGCGTCATCCTGACCGTTATCAAGCGTTTGCCCTCACTGGCTATTCGCGCATCGACGAGCTGTTGGCCTTATGTGTGCGTCATCGCCCGGCATTCGCTGTGGTGCCGAGCACTGAGGCGGCGGTGAGGTTGCGTGCGGGTCTGGCTGCGGCCGGCTGCACCACCGAGGTGCTGGAAGGTGAGGCCGGGCTTTGTCAGGTGGCGTCGGCCGCTGAAGTGGATGCAGTGATGGCAGCCATTGTCGGTGCTGCCGGCCTGCGGCCCACGCTGGCAGCGGTCGAGGCCGGCAAGAAGGTGTTGCTGGCCAACAAGGAAGCACTGGTGATGTCGGGCGCACTGTTCATGGAGGCGGTGCGGCAAAAAGGGGCCGTGCTGCTGCCGATCGACAGCGAACACAACGCTATCTTCCAGTGCATGCCAGGCGACTACGCCCGTGGTCTGAGTGCCGTCGGTGTGCGCCGGATCCTGCTTACCGCGTCCGGCGGGCCGTTCCGCGAAACGCCGGTCGAGGCGCTGCTGGACGTGACCCCGGAGCAAGCCTGTGCGCACCCTAACTGGTCCATGGGGCGCAAGATTTCCGTGGATTCGGCCAGCATGATGAACAAAGGCCTCGAGTTGATCGAAGCCTGCTGGTTGTTCGATGCCGTGCCATCCAAGGTTGAGGTGGTGGTGCACCCGCAGAGCGTAATCCACTCGCTGGTCGACTACGTGGACGGTTCGGTACTCGCGCAGTTGGGTAACCCGGACATGCGTACGCCGATCGCCAGCGCGTTGGCCTGGCCGGAGCGGATCGATTCCGGGGTTGCCCCTCTGGACCTGTTCGCCATCGCCCGTCTGGATTTCCAGGCGCCCGACGAACAACGCTTCCCTTGCCTGCGCCTTGCGCGGCAGGCTGCCGAGGCCGGCAACAGCGCACCTGCCGTGCTCAATGCGGCCAACGAGGTTGCGGTCGAGGCATTTCTTGAACGGCGCATCCGCTTCCCGGAGATCGCGGGTATGATCGAACAGGTACTCGACCAGGAACCGGTCGTGCCGCTGCCGTCGCTGGATGCGGTATTTGCCGCCGATCAGCGTGCCCGGGAGCTTTCCCGTGAGTGGTTGAGGCGTCACGGCCGCTGATGCAGCCCCGCCAAGGTTCGTGAGGGGGCTGGGCAGGAATGCCCGCCCGCTGAACATCATTCGGAGATGGACATGACAGCGCTCTACATGATTATCGGCACCCTCGTGGCGTTGGGTGTGCTGGTCACTTTCCACGAATTCGGGCACTTCTGGGTGGCGCGCCGCTGCGGCGTCAAGGTGCTGCGTTTCTCGGTGGGTTTCGGCACGCCGCTGCTGCGGTGGCATGACCGCCACGGCACCGAGTTCGTTGTTGCGGCCATTCCTCTGGGTGGCTACGTCAAGATGCTCGACGAGCGCGAAGGCGATGTGCCGCCGGCGCTGGCCGGGCAGTCGTTCAACCGCAAGTCGGTGCGCCAGCGTATTGCGATTGTCGCGGCAGGCCCGATCGCCAATTTTCTGCTGGCTATCCTGTTTTTCTGGGTGCTGGCGATGCTGGGTACCCAGCAAGTCCGCCCGGTTATCGGCGCGGTCGACAGTGGCAGCCTGGCAGCATCTGCAGGGCTGACCGCAGGTCAGGAAATCGTTTCTGTAGATGGCAAGCCGACCAACGGTTGGTCGGCGGTCAATTTGCAGCTGGTTCGTCGTCTGGGCGAGAGCGGTACCTTGCAGATTGGTGTGCGCGATGAGGGCGCCAGCGCCGAGCGTCAGCTGCAGGTCAAGCTGGACAGTTGGCTCAAGGGCGCCGACGAGCCGGACCCGATTCAATCCCTGGGGCTGCGCCCTTGGCGCCCGGCGATCACCCCGGTGCTGGCCGAGATCGATCCGAAGGGGCCGGCTGCCGCTGCGGGCCTGAAAACCGGTGACAAGCTGCTGGCTCTGGACGATGTGGCAGTGACTGAATGGCAGCAGGTTGTCGACCGCGTGCGCGCCCGCCCGGATGCCAAGGTCGTGGTGCGAGTGGAGCGCGATGGCGCTGCCCTGGAGTTGCCGGTGACCTTGGCCCGCAAGGGGGAGGGCAAGGCCGTCGGTGGCTATCTTGGCGCTGGCGTCAAAGGTGGCGAATGGCCTGCCAACATGCTCCGCGAAATCAGCTACGGCCCGCTGGATGCGGTGGGTGAGAGCTTGTCGCGTACCTGGAACATGAGCGTCCTGACCCTTGAATCGCTGAAGAAAATGCTGTTCGGGGAGCTCTCGGTAAAAAACTTGAGTGGACCGATAACCATTGCTAAAGTGGCGGGCGCTTCAGCCCAGTCCGGCGTGGGGGATTTCCTGAATTTCCTGGCCTACCTGAGCATAAGCCTGGGGGTTCTTAACCTGCTGCCCATTCCAGTACTGGACGGGGGGCATTTGCTGTTTTACCTGGTCGAGTGGGCGCGCGGTCGTCCGCTGTCGGATCGGGTGCAAGGTTGGGGGGTTCAGATCGGTATCAGTTTGGTCATAGGGGTGATGTTGCTCGCCCTGATCAACGATCTGGGTCGACTATAAAGCTTCGCTCAATTGCGAACCTGCCGTTTTGTGACGGCAGGTTGTTTATTGCCAGTTGGAATAAAAGGACTTCATGAAACGTCTGCTGCTAACTGCGGTCATGTCCGCACTGATGATCGCTGAAGTTCACGCCGAGTCCTTCACCATCTCCGATATTCGCGTCAACGGCCTGCAGCGGGTTTCCGCTGGCAGTGTGTTCGGTGCCTTGCCGCTGAACGTTGGCGACCAGGCCGACGACCGTCGCCTGGTGGACTCGACTCGTTCCTTGTTCAAGACCGGGTTCTTCCAGGACATCCAGTTGAGCCGCGATGGCAATGTGCTCATCATCAACGTGGTCGAGCGCCCGTCGGTGTCGAGCATCGAGATTGAAGGCAACAAGGCGATCAGCACCGAAGACCTGATGAAGGGCCTGAAACAATCGGGCCTGGCCGAAGGCGAGATCTTCCAGCGTGCCACCCTCGAAGGTGTGCGTAACGAGCTGCAGCGCCAGTACGTGGCCCAAGGCCGCTACTCGGCCGAGGTCGACGCCGAGGTGGTGCCGCAGCCGCGCAACCGTGTGGCGCTGAAGATCAAGATCAACGAAGGCACCGTCGCCGCCATCCAGCACATCAACATCGTGGGCAACAACGTATTCGATGATGAGACCCTGGGGCAGCTGTTCGAGCTGAAGACCACCAACTGGCTGTCGTTCTTCAAGAACGACGACAAGTACGCCCGTGAAAAACTCTCCGGTGACCTGGAGCGCCTGCGTTCCTACTACCTGGACCGCGGCTACATCAACATGGACATCGCCTCCACCCAGGTGTCCATCACGCCGGACAAGAAGCACGTCTACATCACCGTCAACATCAACGAAGGCGAGAAATACACCGTTCGCGACGTGAAGCTGTCCGGTGACCTCAAGGTGCCGGAAGACCAGGTCAAGTCGTTGCTGCTGGTGCAGCCGGGCCAGGTGTTCTCGCGCAAGGTGATGACCACCACGTCCGAGCTGATCACCCGCCGCCTGGGTAACGAAGGCTACACCTTCGCCAACGTCAACGGCGTGCCACAGCCGAACGACCAGGACCACACCGTCGACATCATGTTCGTGGTCGACCCGGGCAAGCGTGCCTACGTCAACCGCATCAACTACCGCGGCAACACCAAGACCGAAGACGAAGTGCTGCGTCGCGAAATGCGCCAGATGGAAGGTGGCTGGGCGTCGACCTACCTGATCGACCAGTCCAAGACCCGTCTTGAGCGCCTGGGCTTCTTCAAGGAAGTCAACGTCGAGACCCCGCAGGTGCCTGGCACCGACGACCAGGTCGACGTCAACTACAGCGTCGAAGAGCAGGCCTCCGGCTCGATCACCGCCAGCGTCGGTTTCGCCCAGAGCGCCGGCCTGATCCTGGGTGGTTCGATCAGCCAGAGCAACTTCCTCGGTACCGGTAACAAGGTGTCCATCGGCCTGACCCGTTCGGAATACCAGACCCGTTACAACTTCGGCTTCGTTGATCCCTACTTCACCGCCGATGGCGTCAGCCTGGGCTACAACGCCTTCTACCGCAGCACCGATTACGAGGACCTCGACGTCGATGTTGCCAGCTACGCGGTGGACAGCTACGGTGCCGGCGTCAGCCTGGGCTACCCGATCAGCGAAACCTCGCGCCTGACCTACGGCCTGAGCGTGCAGCAGGACAAGATCAAGACCGGCAAGTACACCGTTGACGAGATCTTCGACTTCCTCGAGCAGGAAGGTGACAACTTCCTGAACTTCAAGGCCTCGATCGGCTGGTCCGAGTCGACCCTGAACAAAGGCGTACTGGCCACCCGTGGTCACTCGCAAAGCCTGACCCTGGAGTCCACCGTTCCGGGCAGCGACCTGTCGTTCTTCAAGCTTGACTACCGTGGCCAGCTGTTCAAGCCGATCACCAGCGACTACACCCTGCGCCTGCATACCGAGCTGGGCTATGGTGATGGGTACGGCAGCACCTCCGGCCTGCCGTTCTACGAGAACTATTTCGCGGGTGGTTTCAACTCCGTCCGTGGCTTCAAGGACAGCAGCCTGGGCCCGCGCAGTACCCCGAGCATCGGCGAGGCCGCAGGTGGCAAGCCAGGCACCATCGCCGACCCGGATCAGGATCCGTTGCCGTTTGGTGGTAACGTGCTGGTGCAAGGCGGTGCCGAGCTGCTGTTCCCGCTGCCATTCGTCAAGGACCAGCGTTCACTGCGCACTTCCGTGTTCTGGGACGTGGGTAACGTGTTCGACACCAATTGCGGCAACAAACCTGATTGCGAGAAGGTCGGGTTCTCGGGCATGGCCAGTTCGGTCGGCCTGGGCGTGACCTGGATTACCGCACTGGGCCCGTTGAGCTTCAGCCTGGCAATGCCGGTCAAGAAGCCGGACGATGCCGATACCCAGGTGTTCCAATTCTCTCTGGGCCAGACCTTCTAAGGTCGGCCCTTGCTTAATGACAACGGTTTATCCAGGAGTGCATCGTGCGTAAATTGGCTCAATTGGCCGTAGTGGCCGCGGCGCTGGTCGCCACCCCGGCTTTCGCCGAAATGAAGGTTGCCGTCCTGAACTACCAGATGGCCCTGCTCGAGTCGGATGCCGCCAAGAAGTATGCGGTTGATGCCGAGAAGAAATTCGGTCCGCAACTGACCAAGCTGAAAAGCCTGGAAAGCAGTGCCAAGGGCATCCAGGACCGCCTGATCAAGGGCGGCGACAAGATGCAGCAGCAGGAGCGTGAGCGCCTGGAGCTCGAGTTCAAGCAAAAGGCCCGCGATTTCCAGTTCCAGTCCAAGGAACTGAACGAAGCCAAGGCCGTTGCTGATCGCGACATGCTCAAGCAACTGAAGCCGAAGCTGGATGGTGCTGTCGAGGAAGTGATCAAGAAGGGCGGCTACGACCTGGTCCTCGAGCGTGGTGCGGTCATCGATGTCAAACCTCAGTACGACATCACCCGCCAAGTCATCGAGCGCATGAACCAAGCCCGTTGATATGAGTGTGACCATGACGCTAGGCCAGCTGGCCGAGGTACTCGGAGCTACCCTCAAGGGGCCCGAGGCGCTGCAGATTACCGGGTTGGCCACCTTGCAAGAGGCTGGCCCGACGCAGTTGAGCTTCCTCGCCAACCCGCAGTACCGCAAGTACCTGGATAACAGCCAGGCCGGCGCGGTGCTGCTCAAGGCTGCGGATGCCGAAAGCTTTGCCGGCAATACCCTGGTCGTGGCGGACCCGTACCTGGCTTACGCGCGGATTTCCCACCTGTTCGATCCCAAACCCAAGGCTGAGGCGGGAATACATCCCAGCGCCGTGGTGGCGGAAGATGCCCAGGTGGACGCCAGCGCCAGCATCGGGCCGTTCGCGGTCATCGAAAGTGGTGCGCGCATCGGCGCCAACGTCAGCATCGGCGCACACTGCTTCATCGGTGCCCGCTGTGTGGTCGGTGAAGGTGGTTGGCTGGCACCGCGTGTCACGCTGTATCACGACGTGACCATCGGTAAGCGTGTGGTCATCCAGTCGGGTGCCGTGATCGGCGGTGAGGGCTTCGGCTTTGCCAACGAGAAGGGTATCTGGCGCAAGATTGCACAGATCGGCGGCGTCACCATTGGTGATGACGTTGAGATCGGTGTCAATACGGCTGTCGACCGTGGCGCGCTGTCCGATACCCGGATCGGCGACGGGGTCAAGCTGGATAACCAGATCCAGATCGCTCACAACGTGCAGATCGGTGATCACACTGCCATGGCCGCTTGCGTCGGAATCTCCGGCAGCACGCGCATCGGCAAGCACTGCATGCTGGCCGGTGGTGTGGGGCTGGTTGGGCACATCGATATTTGCGATAACGTTTTCGTTTCCGGAATGACCATGGTTACCCGTTCGATCACTGAACCGGGTTCCTATTCTTCCGGCACTGCCATGCAGCCGCTGGCTGACTGGCGCAAGAGCGCCGCGCGTATCCGCCACCTGGACGACATGGCCAAGCGTCTCCAGCAGCTGGAAAAACGCGTCGATACCGTGACCTCAGGTGGCCTGCCGACATCAGAAGGCTGATACCATTCCCTGAGCAAGAGTGAACAGTCGCTAGCTGGCTCCTCTTTGGATTGCAAAAGGAGCGTGTGGTCAGCACCTGCGCTCCCTATTCTTATTACAGGCTTCCCCACCGAAATGATGGACATCAACGAGATTCGCGAATACCTGCCTCACCGCTACCCGTTCCTGCTGGTAGACCGTGTGACGGATCTGGACTTCGAGGCCCAGAGCATTCGTGCCTACAAGAATGTCAGCATCAACGAGCCGTTTTTCAATGGCCACTTCCCGGCACACCCGATCATGCCGGGTGTCCTGATCATCGAAGCCATGGCCCAGGCGGCCGGCATCCTTGGTTTCAAGATGCTCGATGCCAAGCCGGCCGATGGCACCCTGTACTACTTCGTCGGTTCCGACAAACTGCGTTTCCGTCAGCCGGTTCTCCCGGGCGACCAGCTTGTGCTGGAGGCGAAGTTCCTCAGCCGTAAAAGCATGATCTGGAAGTTCGAGTGCCGCGCCCTTGTCGATGGCAAGCCGGTCTGCTCGGCAGAAATCACCTGCGCGGAACGCTCCCTATGAATTCGATTGATCCTCGGGCCATTATCGATCCGTCGGCCAAGCTGGCCGACGGCGTCGAGGTCGGCCCTTGGTCGATCGTTGGCCCTGATGTCGAAATCGGGGAGGGCACCGTTATCGGCCCGCATGTTGTGCTCAAAGGCCCAACCCGCATCGGCAAGCACAACCGTATCTTTCAGTTTTCCTCGATCGGTGAAGACACCCCGGACCTTAAGTACAAGGGTGAGCCGACGCGCCTGGTGATCGGCGATCACAATGTGATTCGCGAAGGGGTGACCATCCACCGCGGTACTGTTCAGGATCGCTCGGAAACCACCGTGGGTGACCATAACCTGATCATGGCCTATGCCCACATTGGCCACGACAGTGTCATCGGCAACCACTGCATCCTGGTCAACAACACGGCGTTGGCAGGTCATGTACATGTGGGTGACTGGGCGATCCTGTCCGGTTACACCCTGGTTCACCAGTACTGCCATATTGGCGCCCACGCGTTTTCCGGCATGGGCACGGCCATTGGCAAGGACGTTCCGGCCTTCGTTACCGTGTTCGGCAGCCCGGCCGAAGCCCGCAGCATGAACTTCGAGGGCATGCGCCGCCGCGGTTTCAGCGACGAGGTGATCCATGTGCTGCGTCGTTGCTACAAGATTGTCTACCGTCAGGGCCTGACCGTCGAAGACGCGCTCAAGGAGCTGGCCGAACCGGCCACGCAACACCCTGAGGTCGAGCTGTTCCGTCAGTCGATCCTGAGCTCCGCTCGCGGCATCACGCGCTGATATGGCCCAGCTTTGCGTAGCGCTGGTCGCGGGTGAGGCCAGTGGCGATATTCTTGGTTCAGGCTTGATGCGTGCCCTCAAGGCACGCCACCCCGACGTGCGGTTCATCGGGGTTGGCGGCCCTTTGATGGAGGCCGAGGGCCTGCAATCCTATTTCCCCATGGAGCGCCTGGCCGTCATGGGGCTGGTCGAGGTACTGGGGCGTCTGCGCGAGCTGCTCAAGCGCCGCAAGCTGCTGATCCAGACCCTGATCGAAGAAAAACCCGACGTATTCATCGGCATCGACGCCCCTGACTTCACCCTCAACATCGAGCTGAAGCTGCGCCAGGCCGGGATCAAGACCGTGCACTATGTCAGCCCGTCAGTGTGGGCCTGGCGGCAAAAGCGGGTGCTGAAGATCCGCGAAGGCTGCGACCTGATGCTGACGCTGCTGCCGTTCGAGGCGCGGTTCTACGAAGAGCAGGGTGTGCCAGTGCGTTTTGTTGGCCACCCGCTGGCAGACACCATCCCGCTTGAAGCCGACCGCCCGGCCGCGCGCGCCGCGCTGGGCCTGGGCGAGGGGCCGGTGGTTGCGTTGATGCCGGGCAGTAGGGGGGGCGAAGTAGGGCGCCTGGGCGCGTTGTTCCTCGACGCCGCCGAGCGCCTTTGCCAACAAGTGCCGGGTGTGCGCTTCGTGTTGCCCTGCGCCAACGCCACGCGGCGCACCCAGATCGAACAGATGCTTGAAGGGCGCCAACTGCCGCTGACCCTGCTCGATGGCCAGTCGCACCAAGCCCTGGCAGCCTGTGACGCGGTGCTGATCGCCTCGGGTACCGCCACCCTTGAGGCGCTGCTGTACAAGCGGCCGATGGTGGTGGCGTACCGCTTGGCGCCCTTGACCTTCTGGATCCTCAAGCGTCTGGTGAAAAGCCCTTACGTGTCATTGCCGAACCTGCTGGCCCAGCGAGAGCTGGTGCCCGAGTTGCTGCAGGACGACGCTACCAGTGAAGCGCTGGCCAACACCCTGGCGCCGCTGGTGCGCGATGGAAGCCAGCAGACCGAACGTTTCGACGAAATTCACCGCACCCTGCGCCGTGACGCCTCCAATCAGGCGGCCGAGGCGGTACTGGCCCTGCTCAAGGACCGCTGACATGCAAATTGGACTGGACTTCAACCTGGTAGAAGACCTGGTCGCCGGCGTTGACGAAGTGGGCCGCGGCCCGTTGTGCGGCGCGGTGGTAACGGCGGCCGTGATTCTTGATCCCGCGCGGCCGATTCTCGGTCTGAACGATTCGAAGAAACTCACCGAAGCCAGGCGTGAGGCGCTGTTCGACGAGATCTGCGAAAAGGCCTTGAGCTTCTGCATCGCCCGTGCCGAAGTCGAGGAAATTGACAGCCTGAACATCCTGCAGGCCACCATGCTGACCATGCAGCGGGCAGTGGAGGGCTTGCACATTACGCCAAAGCTGGCCCTGATCGACGGCAATCGCTGCCCGAAACTGGCGGTGCCGGCAGCACCGGTGGTCAAGGGGGATAGCCAGGTGCCGGCCATTGCGGCGGCATCGATCCTGGCCAAGGTGACCCGTGATCGGGATATGAGTGCATTCGAACTGATCTACCCGGGTTATGGCATTGGCGGGCACAAGGGTTACCCAACGCCGGTGCACCTCGAGGCCCTGGCTCGGCTTGGGCCTACGCCCATCCACCGGCGTTCCTTTGCCCCTGTGCGGGCGGCTTGGGAAGCGCGCGAAGGCGTCACCGATTCCCTGATCTGACCTATTGGGGCCGCTTTGCGGCCCTTCGCGGGCACGCCCGCTCCCGCAGGATTCATCGGTCTGAGCAGCGGGGCCGTACCTGTGGGAGCGGGCGTGCCCGCGAAGGGCTGCAAAGCAGCCCCAAAAAAAGCCCCTAGTTAGGCTACAATCCCGCCCTTGTCGTTAAGCTCTGCTACAGGATCTTCCATGTCGGTTCCCTTCGTTCACCTGCGCGTCCATTCCGAATTCTCGCTGGTCGACGGCCTGGTGCGGATCAAACCGCTGGCCAAGGCGCTGACCGGGATGAACATGCCGGCGGTCGCGATCACCGATCAGAGCAACATGTGCTCGCTGGTGAAGTTCTACAAGACGGCCATGGGCGCCGGCATCAAACCGATCTGCGGTGCCGACCTGTGGCTGGCCGGTGCCGACCCGGAAGCCCCGCTGTCGCGCATCTGCTTCCTGGCCATGGACCCCAAGGGCTATCGCAACCTCACCGAACTGATCTCGCGCGGCTGGACCGATGGCCAGCGCAACGGCCTGGTCATTCTCCAGCGTGAATGGATCGCCCCTGCCAGCGAGGGCCTGATTGCCCTGTCGGCGGGCAAGGAAGGCGACATTGGCATGGCGCTGCTGGCGGGTCGGCAAGACGAAGCCGAAGTGCTTCTTCAAGACTGGATGGGCATGTTCCCCGAGCGCTTCTACGTTGAAGTGCAGCGCACCAATCGCGCACGCGACGAAGAATACGTGCACGCGGCGGTGGCATTGGCCGACAAGCTTGGCGCCCCGCTGGTGGCTACCAACGACGTACGTTTCATCAAGCAGACGGACTTTGACGCCCACGAAACTCGCGTATGCATTGGTGAGGGCTGGACCCTCGATGACCCGCGCCGTCCGCGTTGCTACAGCGACCAGCAGTACCTGAAGTCGGCCGAGGAAATGGCCGAGCTCTTCAGCGACCTGCCCGACGCCATCGCCAACACCGTCGAAATTGCCAAGCGCTGCAACATCCAGGTACAGCTGGGCAAGTACTTCCTGCCTGACTTCCCCACGCCCAACGGCATGGGCATCGACGACTACCTGCGGCATGTGTCCCACGAAGGCCTGGAAGAGCGCCTGGCCGTGCTGTGGCCGAAAGAGACCACGCCCAATTATGAAGAAAAGCGTCAGGTTTACCTGGACCGCCTGAAGTTCGAGCTGGACATCATCATCCAGATGGGCTTCCCCGGTTACTTCCTGATTGTTATGGACTTCATCAAGTGGGCCAAGAACAACGACGTACCGGTTGGCCCGGGCCGCGGTTCGGGTGCTGGCTCGCTGGTGGCCTATGTACTGAAGATCACCGATCTCGACCCGCTGGCCTACGACCTGCTGTTCGAGCGCTTCCTCAACCCTGAACGTATTTCCATGCCCGACTTCGACGTCGACTTCTGCATGGACGGCCGTGACCGGGTGATCGACTACGTGGCCGAGGCCTACGGCCGTAATGCGGTGAGCCAGATCATCACCTTCGGTACCATGGCCGCCAAGGCGGTGGTGCGTGACGTGGCGCGGGTGCAAGGCAAATCCTATGGCCTGGCCGACCGCCTGTCGAAGATGATCCCCTTCGAAGTGGGCATGACCCTGGAGAAGGCCTACGAGCAGGAAGAAATCCTGCGTGACTTCCTCAAGGGCGACGAAGACGCCCGTGAAATCTGGGACATGGCCCTGAAGCTGGAGGGTGTGACCCGGGGTACCGGCAAGCACGCCGGTGGTGTGGTTATCGCACCGACCAAGCTCACCGACTTTTCGCCGATCGCCTGTGATGAAGAGGGTGGTGGCCTGGTAACCCAGTTCGACAAGGATGACGTCGAGGCCGCCGGCCTGGTGAAGTTCGACTTCCTCGGCCTGCGTACCTTGACCATCATCAAGTGGGCGATGGAGATCATCAACCGCGAGCAGGCCAAGAAAAACCTGCCCGACCTCAACATCGACTTCATCCCGCTGGACGACCGCAAGACCTACGAGCTGCTGCAGAAGGCCGAAACCACGGCGGTGTTCCAGCTTGAATCGCGCGGCATGAAGGAGCTGATCAAGAAGCTCAAGCCCGACTGCCTGGAAGACCTGATCGCACTGGTTGCGTTGTTCCGCCCGGGCCCGCTGCAATCGGGCATGGTGGACGACTTCATCAACCGCAAGCACGGCCGCGCCGAGCTGGCCTACCCGCACTCCGACTACCAGTACGAAGGCCTCAAGCCGGTACTGGCGCCAACCTACGGCATCATCCTGTACCAGGAACAGGTGATGCAGATCGCCCAGGTGATGGCAGGTTATACCCTGGGTGGCGCCGACATGCTGCGCCGGGCCATGGGTAAGAAAAAGCCCGAGGAAATGGCCAAGCAGCGCGGTGGTTTCATCGAAGGTTGCGTAGCCAACAATATCGATGCGGACCTCGCCGGTAACATCTTCGACCTGGTAGAGAAGTTCGCGGGCTACGGCTTCAACAAATCCCACTCCGCCGCCTATGGCCTGGTGTCGTACCAGACCGCCTGGCTGAAAACCCACTACCCGGCGCCATTCATGGCCGCGGTCCTGTCGGCGGATATGCACAACACCGACAAGGTGGTGGTGCTGGTGGAGGAGGTGCGCAGCATGAAGCTGCGCCTCGACGCGCCGGACGTGAACTTCTCGGACTTCAAGTTCACCGTCAACAACGACGGCCGTATCGTCTACGGCCTTGGTGCCATCAAGGGTGTCGGCGAAGGCCCGGTGGAGGCGATTGTCGAGGCCCGTGCCCAAGGCGGTCCCTTCAAGGACCTGTTCGATTTCTGTGAACGCATCGACCTCAAACGGGTCAACAAACGTACCCTTGATGCGCTGGTGCGCAGTGGCGCGCTGGACCGCCTTGGCCCGCACTTCCATGACGAGATCAAGGCCTACCACGCCAACATCGACATCAACCGGGCAACCTTGCTGTCGGCGCTGGGCGAGGCCATCAAGGCGGCCGAGCAGGCCGCACACACCGCTGACAGTGGTCATGTCGACCTGTTCGGCAGCATGTTCGACGCGGCAGATGTCGATGTGTATGCCAACCACCGCAAGGTGCGCGAGCTCACCCTCAAGGAGCGTCTGAAGGGGGAGAAGGACACCCTTGGCCTGTACCTCACCGGCCACCCGATCGACGAGTACGAGACCGAGATCCGTCGCTTCGCCCGCCAGCGCATCGTCGACCTCAAGCCGTCGCGCGAAACCCAGACCATCGCGGGCATGATCATTGCGCTGCGGGTGATGAAGAACAAGAAGGGCGACAAGATGGGCTTCGTCACCCTGGATGACCGTTCCGGGCGGATCGAGGCATCGCTGTTTGCCGATGCCTTCATGGCGGCACAGTCCTTGCTGCAGACCGACGCGATGGTGGTGGTGGAAGGCGAGGTCAGCAATGACGACTTCTCCGGGGGCTTGCGCCTGCGGGTGAAGCAGGTGATGACCATGGAAGACGCACGCACCAAGCTGGCCGAGAGCCTGCGCCTGAAGGTGGCGCATGACGCACTGAAGGGCGACCGGCTGAAGTGGCTGGGCGAGCTGATCACCCGCCATCGCGGTGCCTGCCCGATCACGCTGGAGTACACCGGCAGCGACGCCAAGGCCATGCTGCAGTTTGGCGAGCAGTGGGCGATCGATCCGGCCGATGGGCTGATTCAGGCGCTGCGTGACCAGTTCGGGCGTGAGAACGTCTTCCTGCAATATCGTTGAACCGACAAAAATTTAATCTCGACCTGAATGCGCCTGATCCCTTAAGGTATGGCGCCAAACGGATCAACCGGCCGGCCGCCTGGCCGTAGACCCAAGACGGATGACTATGAACCCGAATTTCCTCGACTTCGAACAGCCGATTGCCGACCTGCAAGCCAAGATCGAAGGCCTGCGCCTGGTGGGCAACGACAACTCGCTGAACATCAGCGATGAAATTGCCCGTCTGCAAGACAAGAGCAACACCCTGACCGAAAGCATCTTCGGCAACCTGACCAGCTGGCAGATCGCCCGCCTGGCCCGTCACCCGCGTCGTCCATACACCCTGGACTACCTGGAGCACATCTTCACCGAGTTCGAAGAGCTGCACGGGGACCGTCACTTCTCTGACGACGCCGCCATCGTGGGTGGTACTGCGCGTCTGGACGGCAAGCCGGTCATGGTCATTGGCCACCAGAAGGGCCGTGAAGTGCGCGAGAAAGTGCGTCGCAACTTCGGCATGCCGCGCCCGGAAGGTTACCGCAAGGCCTGTCGCCTGATGGAAATGGCCGAACGCTTCAAGATGCCGATCCTGACCTTCATCGACACGCCGGGCGCCTACCCGGGCATCGACGCCGAAGAGCGCAACCAGAGTGAAGCCATCGCCTGGAACCTGCGGGTCATGGCACGCCTGAAAACCCCGATCATCGCTACCGTGATCGGTGAGGGTGGTTCCGGTGGGGCACTGGCCATTGGCGTGTGCGACCAACTGAACATGCTGCAGTACTCCACCTACTCGGTTATCTCGCCGGAAGGCTGTGCTTCGATTCTGTGGAAAACGGCCGATAAAGCAGCAGACGCGGCCGAGGCCATGGGCATCACCGCCGAGCGTCTGAAGAGCCTGAATATTGTCGACAAGGTCATCCAGGAGCCGCTGGGCGGCGCCCACCGTGACCCGGCCAAGATGTCCGAAAGCATCCGTGCCGATCTGGTGCAGCAGCTGGACATGCTCGGCAAGTTCGACAACGATGCGCTGTTGGCCCGTCGTTACGAGCGCCTGATGAGCTACGGCCTCTGATTCTGATTAGCCCTGGGGCCGTTTTGCGGCCCTTGTGATTGATGGCACCGGCTTCGCCGGTGTTCGCGGGTAAACCCGCTCCTACAGGTTGCGCTGCCCTTGAGGCTTGCGCCGTACATGTGGGCGCGGGCATGCCCGCGAATGCTTTCTTGAATCGAGCGAGGGCTAGATGATCAACCTCACTCCTTGGCTCAACGCCCCCACCTGGCACGTCGCCTTCTCCGGCGGCCTCGATTCCACCGTCCTCCTGCACCTGCTGGCCGAATACGCCCGCAACCACGCCTCCCCCCCGCTGCGCGCCATCCATATCCACCACGGCCTGCAAGCCGCTGCCGACGCCTGGCCCACCCACTGCCAAGCCATCTGCGACAATTTCGACGTTGAACTCCAGGTCATCCACGTCCAGGTCTCCCCTGGCGCCAGCCTGGAACAGGCGGCCCGAGAGGCCCGCTATGCCGCCTTCAGGCAAGTGCTCGGCCCGGGCGATATCCTGTTCACCGGCCAGCACCGCGACGACCAGGCCGAGACCCTGCTATTCCGCCTGTTGCGCGGCGCCGGCCTGCGTGGCCTGGCGGCAATGCCGGGGCAGCGGGCGCTGGGGCAGGGCAGCCTGGTCAGGCCGTTACTGGCCTGTTCCCGGCAACATTTGCAGGATTATGCCCAAGCCCAAGGGCTGACCTGGATCGAAGACCCGTCAAACGTCGACACACAATTCGCCCGCAACTACCTGCGCGGCGAAGTGATGCCGCAGTTGCAGCAACGTTGGCCACAGGCCAGCCAGAACTTCGCCCGTGCAGCAGAGCATCTGGGCGAGGCGCTGGGTTTGCTGGACGAACTGGCCCAGGAGGATCTGGCGCTTGCGCGCAAAGGGGCGCCTCTCGCCTGGCCGGGGCTGGATTCCCTCGACCTGGCCGCCCTGCTGGCGTTATCGCCGGCCCGTCAGCGCAATGCCTTGCAGTACTGGCTTAGCCAGCGCACCCGTTTGCCCGATACCCGGCACTGGGCCGGCTGGGCAGACCTGCGCGATGCCGGTGCCGATGCCCGGCCAGTCTGGCGGCTTGCCGATGGACGGTTGGTGCGTAGCCACGGGCGCATCTGGTGGTTGAGCGGTGATTGGCTACAGCAACCGGCTGGCTCGCTGGCCTGGCCCGACCCTGATGGGCCGTTGCGGTTGCCGGGCAATGGTTGCGTGCGTCTTGTTGGCGCAGCCGTGCCGAGCGGGTTGCGCATTGCATACCGTCAGGGGGGGGAAATGCTGGAGGTTCCCGGCCGTGGTCGGCGGGACCTCAAGCGCCTGCTCAACGAACAGCAGGTGCCGCATTTCCTGCGCTCGCGCCTGCCGTTGCTGTATCACGGCGAATGCCTGCTGGCGGTGGCCAACCTGCCCGGGCTGGTGCAGGCGGATTGCCAACTGCACTGGCAGTTACCGACGAACGCGCAAGGTTTGAGCTGAAGGGTACATTCCGGTAGACTACCCTCCCTTCTTGATACAACTTCTGTGGGTTCCGCGAAAACACAGGAGTTGCCGATTACCAAGCAGTTTTTTGCCGAGCTGATTCTGGAAATGACGAGCGAACGCCATGCCGGGTATACCCTGGCTGTACAGACGCGGCAGTTTTTCGAGATGCACTGTGATTGACGCAGGTGATCGGGGGCTTCGGCCTTCCTTCGCTTTCTCCGGCGGCGCTGGCCGCCTTAACGCAGACTTCTAGGGTTTTTCATGACGCGCTACATATTCGTCACGGGCGGTGTTGTTTCTTCATTGGGGAAAGGCATTGCCTCGGCTTCCCTGGCGGCCATCCTGGAAGCGCGGGGCCTGAAGGTCACCATGCTCAAGCTGGATCCGTACATCAACGTCGACCCGGGCACCATGAGCCCGTTCCAGCACGGTGAAGTTTTTGTCACCCACGATGGCGCCGAGACCGACCTCGACCTGGGTCACTACGAGCGGTTCATCCGCACCACCATGACCCAGAACAACAACTTCACCACTGGCCGTATCTACGAGCACGTGCTGCGTAAAGAGCGTCGTGGTGATTACCTGGGCGCGACCATCCAGGTCATCCCGCACATCACCGACGAAATCAAGCGTCGCATCATCAAGGGTGCCGGCGATGCCGACGTGGCCCTGGTGGAAATCGGCGGTACCGTGGGTGATATCGAGTCGCAGCCGTTCCTCGAGGCGATTCGCCAGCTGCGTGTCGAAGTGGGCTCCAAGCGTGCCATGCTGATGCACCTGACCCTGGTCCCGTACATCGCCACCGCTGGCGAAACCAAGACCAAGCCGACCCAGCACTCGGTCAAGGAGCTGCGCTCCATCGGCCTGCAGCCTGACGTGCTGATCTGCCGCTCCGACCACCCGGTGGATGCTTCGTCGCGTCGCAAGATCGCGCTGTTCACCAACGTTGAAGAGCGTGCGGTGATTTCGCTGGAAGACGTCGACACCATCTACAAGATCCCGGGCGTACTGCATGCTCAGGGCCTGGACGACTTCGTCGTCGAGCGCTTCGGCCTGCAGTGCAATGGTGCCGACCTGTCCGAGTGGGACAAGGTGGTTGATGCCAAGCTCAACCCGGAGCACGAAGTGACCATCGCCATGGTCGGCAAGTACATGGAGCTGCTGGATGCGTACAAGTCGCTGATCGAAGCGATGAGCCACGCCGGCATCACCAACCGGACCAAGGTCAACCTGCGCTACATCGATTCGGAAGACATCGAGAACCAGGGCACCAGCCTGCTCGAAGGCGCCGATGCCATCCTGGTACCGGGCGGTTTCGGCCTGCGCGGTGTGGAAGGCAAGATCACCGCGGTGCAATACGCCCGTGAGAACAAGGTGCCGTACCTGGGTATCTGCCTGGGCATGCAGGTGGCCGTCATCGAATTCGCCCGTAACGTGATGGGCTGGAAAGACGCCAACTCCACCGAGTTCGACCGTAACAGCGGCCACCCAGTGGTCGGCCTGATCACCGAGTGGGCCGATGCCACCGGTGCCGTCGAGACCCGCGACGAGGCTTCCGACCTGGGCGGCACCATGCGCCTGGGCGCACAGGACTGCCAGCTGGCTGCCGGTTCCAAGGTGCACGACTGCTACGGCAAGGACGTGATCACCGAGCGTCACCGTCACCGCTACGAAGTGAACAACAACCTGCTGCCACAACTGGTGGAAGCTGGTCTGGTGGTTTCCGGCCGTTCCGAAGACGGCGCGCTGGTGGAAGTGGTCGAGTCCAAGGACCACCCATGGTTCGTCGCTTGCCAGTTCCACCCGGAGTTCACTTCGACGCCGCGTGACGGCCACCCGCTGTTCAGCGGCTTCGTCAAGGCAGCCCTGGCTCAGAAGAACAAGGCCTGATCGATGACCCAGAAGATCATCCGCGTCGGTAACATCGAAATCGCCAACGACAAGCCTTTCGTCCTGTTCGGCGGCATGAATGTTCTGGAGTCCCGTGACCTGGCGATGAAGGTCTGCGAAGAGTACGTGCGGGTTACCGAGAAGCTCGGTATCCCGTATGTGTTCAAGGCCAGCTTCGACAAGGCCAACCGTTCGTCGGTAACGTCCTACCGTGGCCCTGGCATGGAAGAGGGGCTGAAGATCTTCGAAGAGATCAAGCGCACCTTCAACGTGCCAGTGATCACCGACGTGCACGAGCCTTACCAGGCAGAGCCCGTCGCCAAGGTATGCGACATCATCCAGTTGCCGGCTTTCCTGTCGCGGCAGACTGACCTGGTAGTGGCCATGGCCAAGACCGGCGTGGTGATCAACATCAAGAAGGCTCAGTTCCTCGCACCTCAGGAAATGAAACACATCCTGGCCAAGTGCGAAGAAGCCGGTAACGACCAGTTGATACTCTGCGAGCGTGGTTCGAGCTTCGGCTACAACAACCTGGTGGTCGACATGCTGGGCTTCGGCATCATGAAACAGTTCGACTACCCGGTGTTCTTCGACGTGACCCACGCCCTGCAGATGCCGGGTGGCCGCGCCGATTCCGCCGGCGGCCGTCGTGCCCAGGTCACTGACCTGGCCAAGGCCGGCATGAGCCAGGGCCTGGCCGGGCTTTTCCTCGAAGCCCACCCCGATCCGGACAACGCCAAGTGCGATGGCCCATGCGCCTTGCGCCTGGATAAACTGGAGCCGTTCCTGGTCCAGCTCAAGCAATTGGACGACCTGGTGAAAAGTTTTCCGACGGTAGAAACCGCGTAAAGCTCATTTCTCGGGTAAAGTACCGCCCGATCCACCCCTGACCAGTCGGTCAGGGGCTCCCTTCATCAGGCCTGCCCAAAGCAAGTTCGCCTGGTGAACGGCAAGAATTTCCTAAGCTAAGTTGTTTTCGTCAAATTCTGGAGTGCTTACAACAATGGCAAAAATCGTCGACATCAAAGGTCGTGAAGTTCTCGATTCGCGTGGCAACCCCACTGTGGAAGCCGATGTACTGCTCGACAACGGCATCATCGGCAGCGCTTGCGCGCCGTCCGGTGCTTCTACCGGCTCGCGCGAAGCGCTGGAGCTGCGTGATGGCGACAAGAGCCGTTACCTGGGCAAGGGCGTGCTGAAGGCCGTCGCCAACATCAACGGCCCGATCCGTGACCTGCTGCTGGGCAAGGATCCTTCCGACCAGAAGGCGCTGGACCGCGCCATGATTGAACTGGACGGTACCGAGAACAAGGCCAAGCTGGGCGCCAACGCCATCCTGGCTGTTTCCCTGGCTGCCGCCAAAGCTGCTGCCCAGGACCAGGACCTGCCGCTGTACGCGCACATCGCCAACCTGAACGGCACCCCGGGCCAGTACTCGATGCCGGTTCCGATGATGAACATCATCAACGGTGGCGAGCACGCCGACAACAACGTCGACATCCAGGAGTTCATGGTTCAGCCGGTTGGCGCCAAGACCTTCTCTGACGGCCTGCGCATGGGTACCGAAATCTTCCACCACCTCAAGGCCGTCCTGAAGGCCCGTGGCCTGAACACCGCCGTAGGTGATGAAGGTGGTTTCGCCCCGAACCTGGCATCCAACGAAGACGCCCTGGGCGCCATCGCTGAAGCTGTCGAAAAAGCCGGCTACAAGCTGGGCACCGACGTGACCCTGGCTCTGGACTGCGCGGCTTCTGAATTCTACGAAGACGGCAAGTACAACCTGTCCGGCGAAGGCAAGTCGTTCGACGCCGAAGGCTTCGCCGACTACCTGAAAGGCCTGACCGAGCGTTTCCCGATCATTTCGATCGAAGACGGCCTGGACGAGTCCGACTGGGCTGGCTGGAAAATCCTCACTGACAAGATCGGTGAAAAAGTCCAGCTGGTCGGTGACGACCTGTTCGTGACCAACACCAAGATCCTCAAGGAAGGCATCGAGAAAGGCATCGGTAACTCGATCCTGATCAAGTTCAACCAGATCGGCTCGCTGACCGAAACCCTGGAAGCCATCCAGATGGCCAAGGCTGCTGGTTACACTGCAGTGATCTCGCACCGTTCCGGTGAAACCGAAGACTCGACCATTGCCGACCTGGCTGTGGGTACTGCTGCTGGCCAGATCAAGACCGGCTCGCTGTGCCGTTCCGACCGCGTTTCCAAGTACAACCAGCTGCTGCGCATCGAAGAGCAACTGGGCGCCAAAGCGGTTTACCGCGGTCGTGCCGAGTTTCGCGGCTAAGCAAGAGATGGTAAAAAGGCAGCAGCCGAAGTTGTAGGAACGTTCGTACTGAACTTTCCTAGGTACTAACGGGTTTCTGTCGACGAAGCCTGGCCTCGGCCAGGCTTCGTGCTATTCGAGGCCCCGAAGTAAAAACGCGGCAGCCTTTTTAACCTGGATAACGTGATGCGCAGTCCCTATTGGTTGTTCCTCGTTCTGCTCTTGCTGTTGGGTGGCCTGCAGTACCGCCTGTGGGTGGGTAACGGCAGCCTGGCGCAAGTGACCGAACTGAAGCAGCAGATTGCCGATCAGCATGCCGAAAACGAGCGCTTGCTCGAGCGTAATCGTGTGCTCGATGCTGAAGTGCTAGAGCTGAAAAAAGGCATGGAGACCGTTGAAGAACGGGCCCGCCACGAATTGGGGATGGTCAAAGAGGGCGAAACCCTCTTCCAGTTGCCACAGAAATGATCGATACCTTGCCGGCCTTCTGGGCCGTGATTCCTGCGGCGGGTGTAGGTGCCCGCATGGCTGCCGACCGCCCCAAGCAATACCTGGAGCTGGCTGGGCAGACCCTTCTCGAGCACAGCCTCGACTGTTTTCTTGGCCACCCGGCGCTTAAGGGCGTGGTGGTCAGCATTGCCGAAGATGACCCGTACTGGCCTGGCCTGCGCTACGCCAGCGACCCACGCATCCAGTGCGCGGCGGGCGGGCGTGAACGCGCTGACTCGGTGCTTAACGCCTTGCTGGTGCTGCATGCCCAGGGGGCGGGGGACAGCGACTGGGTGCTGGTGCACGATGCTGCGCGGCCGAACCTGGCACGCAGCGACCTGGACAAGCTGTTGTCGGAGCTGGCGGACGACCCGGTGGGTGGCCTGCTGGCGGTGCCGGCGCGCGATACCCTCAAGCGTGCCGACAGCCATGGCCGGGTGAGTGCTACCGTGGACCGCAGCACGATCTGGCAGGCGTACACACCGCAGATGTTCCGCCTTGGAGCGTTGCACCGGGCGCTGGCTGAGTGCCTGGTGTCGGATGTGGTGGTGACCGATGAAGCCTCGGCCATCGAATGGTCCGGTCAGGCGCCGCGGCTGGTGGAAGGGCGCAGTGACAACATAAAGGTAACCCGGCCCGAAGATCTCGAATGGTTGCGCCAGCGCTGGGCGGGTAAACGCTGAGCGTTCACCGTTGCTGCCGCCACCGTATTCGCGGGTGAACCCGCTCCTACATACGCATCGGTGGTTGGGCACAGGCCGCCGTAGGAGCGGGTTCACCCGCGAAAGGGCCGGGCCTGCGGGCCAATTTCCACTCGCCGTTCACCGTTGGCGCCGCCGCCGTATTCGCGGGTAAACCCGCTCCTACATACGCATCGGTGGTTGGGCACAGGCCGTCGTAGGAGCGGGTTCACCCGCGAAGAGGCCAGTACATGCAGCACATCCCGTCAGCCGAAACGATACTCCGGCAACCCCGCCAACCCCTCCTTCAGGTAATCCACCAGCCGCCGTACCTTCGGCGACAGGTGCCTCTGCTGCGGATACAGCGCCCACACCGCCGTATTCGGCGGTTGGTGCGCCTCCAGCAGCGACACCAGCGCACCACTGTTCAGGTGTTCCAGCACGTAGTAATCCGGCAACTGGCACAACCCGATCCCTTGCAGCGCCGCATCCAGCACTGCCTGGCCACTGTTGCAGCGCCAGTTACCCTGTACCCGCTGGCTGATCTCACGGCCATCCTGCTGTAGCGCCCACAAGTCCGAACTCCCCACCAGGCAATTGTGCCGCGCCAGCTCCGACAGGCTGTGTGGCCGGCCATAGCGCTCAAGATAGGCCGGCGAGGCGCACAGGTACATGCGCCTTGGCGCCAGGCGGGTAGCCACCAAGCGAGAGTCGGCCAGGCGGCCCAGGCGGATGGCCAGGTCCATGCCTTCATGCAGCAGGTCGAGGGTGTGGTTGCTCAGCTCCACATCCACGCGCAGCTGCGGGTACAGCGCCATGAATCGCGTCACCAACGGCACGATGAAGCGCTCGCCGTAGGCCACGGCGCACGTCATGCGCAACAAGCCCTTGGGTTCGCTGGCCAGGTCGCCCATGGCGCGCAGCGCTTCCTCGCGGCCATCCTGCAAGCGTTGGCAATGCTGCAGGAAGGTCTGCCCGGCTTCGCTGAGGGTTACCCGGCGGGTACTGCGATACAGCAGGCGCGTTTGCAGGCGGTCCTCCAGCCGGGCGATCTGCCGGCTGATGTGCGATGAGGAAACCCCCAGGCGTTCGGCAGCGGCAGTGAACTGGCCCGATTCGGCCACGGCGACAAATTCGTCGATGCCTTCCCATCGGCTGCTCATCGATTATCCCTGTATGGCAATAATGTTTTGTCTTTGGCCTGATTATTAATCAAATGGCGCTGAATTACACTGCAAGACTGAATCGATCCACTGTCTGGAGACCTTTGATGATCAAGTCCCGTGCTGCCGTTGCCTTCGAAGCCAAGAAACCCCTGGAAATCGTCGAAGTCGACGTGGCCATGCCAAAAGCCGGTGAAGTGCTGCTGCGCGTGGTCGCCAGCGGTGTCTGCCACACCGATGCCTATACCCTGTCCGGTGCTGACCCGGAAGGGATCTTCCCATCGATCCTCGGCCACGAAGGCGGTGCCATCGTCGAAGCGGTGGGCGAGGGGGTGACCTCGGTCGCCGTGGGTGACCACGTCATCCCGCTGTACACCCCAGAATGCGGCAAGTGCAAGTTCTGCCTCTCGGGCAAGACCAACCTGTGCCAGGCCATCCGCGCCACCCAGGGCAAGGGCCTGATGCCGGACGGCACCACGCGCTTCTCGTACAAGGGCCAGCAACTGTTCCACTACATGGGCACCTCGACGTTCTCCGAATACACCGTGCTGCCGGAAATTTCCGTGGCCAAGATCCAGAAAGAAGCACCACTGGAAAAGGTCTGCCTGCTGGGCTGCGGCGTCACCACCGGTATCGGCGCGGTACTCAACACTGCCAAGGTCAAGCCAGGTGATACCGTGGCCATCTTCGGCCTCGGTGGCATCGGCCTGTCGGCCGTGATCGGTGCGGTCAAGGCCAAGGCCTCGCGTATCATCGCCATCGACATCAACCCGGCCAAGTTCGAAATCGCCCGCCAACTGGGTGCCACTGATTGCATCAACCCGAAAGACTACGATCGCCCGATCCAGGAAGTGATCGTCGACCTCACCGATGGTGGCGTGGACTTCTCCTTCGAGTGCATCGGCAACGTTCAGCTGATGCGCGCCGCCCTGGAATGCTGCCACAAGGGCTGGGGTGAGTCGGTGATCATCGGTGTGGCCGGTGCCGGCCAGGAAATTTCCACGCGTCCGTTCCAGCTGGTTACCGGTCGGGTCTGGCGTGGTTCGGCGTTCGGCGGGGTGCGTGGCCGCAGCGAACTGCCGAGCTACGTGGAAATGTCCGAGAAAGGCGAGATCCCGCTGGACACCTTCATCACCCACACGATGGGGCTGGAAGACATCAACAAGGCCTTCGACCTGATGCATGAAGGCAAGAGCATCCGTAGCGTGATCCACTTCTGAGGTTTGCCATGAGCCTGGATAACATCTCCTGCCAGAAGAGCTTCGGCGGCTGGCACAAGCGTTACCGGCATCATTCCAAGGTGCTGGGTTGCGATATGGTGTTCGCCGTGTACCTGCCACCGCAGGCCGAGCAGGGCGAAAAGCTGCCGGTGCTTTACTGGCTCAGCGGCCTCACCTGCACCGACGAGAACTTCATGCAGAAGGCCGGCGCCCAGCGTCTGGCCGCCGAGCTGGGCCTGATCATCGTTGCCCCCGATACCAGCCCGCGTGGCGAGCAGGTGCCGGGCGATCCGGACGGCGCCTGGGACTTCGGCCTGGGTGCTGGCTTCTACCTCAACGCCACCCAGCAACCCTGGGCCCAGCACTACCGCATGCACGACTATGTGGTGGAGGAGTTGCCAGCCCTGATCGAGGCCCACTTCCCGGCGTCGGGCGAGCGCAGCATCAGCGGCCACTCCATGGGTGGGCATGGCGCGCTGGTGTGCGCCTTGCGCAATCCGGGGCGCTACCGCTCGGTGTCGGCATTCTCGCCAATCAGCAATCCGATGGATTGTCCGTGGGGCGAGAAAGCCTTCAGCCGCTACCTGGGTGAAGACCGTGGGCGCTGGCGTGAGTGGGATGCCAGCGTGCTGCTGGCCGAAACCCCGGCAGGCCAATGCCCGCCGTTGCTGGTGGATCAGGGCGACCGTGACGACTTCCTCGAGAAGCAACTCAAGCCTGAAGCGCTGGAACAGGCGGCACGCAAAGGTGGCCATGCAATGACCCTGCGTATGCAGCCGGGTTATGACCATAGCTACTACTTCATTGCCAGCTTCATCGAGGAGCACCTGCGCCATCATGCGGTGGCACTGGGGCGGGTGTAACACCCTGGTCCAAAAGCCGCCAAACCCGCAGTAAAGCAGGTAGAATCACGCCCTGACTCATTCAGGGCGTTTTTTTATGCGTATTGGCCACGGCTACGATGTGCACCGTTTCTGCGACGGTGATTTCATTACCCTGGGCGGGGTGCGTATCCCCCACAAATACGGCCTGTTGGCCCATTCTGACGGTGACGTGCTGTTGCACGCCCTGAGCGATGCCTTGCTTGGCGCTGCGGCGCTGGGCGACATCGGCAAGCACTTCCCTGACACTGACCCGCAGTTCAAGGGTGCTGACAGCCGCGCGCTGCTGCGCCATGTGGTCGGCATCGTCAAGGCCAAGGGCTGGAAGGTCGGCAACGTTGACGCCACCATCGTCGCCCAGGCACCGAAAATGGCCCCACACATCGAAACCATGCGCCAGCTGATCGCCGAAGACCTGCAGGTCGAGCTCGACCAGGTCAATGTCAAGGCCACCACCACAGAGAAGCTTGGCTTTACCGGCCGCGAGGAGGGCATTGCCGTGCATTCGGTCGCCCTGCTGCTGCCAGCATGACCGAACTGGAATTGCTGGGCCCGCGCGCATCGGGCGAACCCCTGGGCACCGCCGTCCTCAAAGCGGTTGCCGAAGACTTTCAGGTTGACGAAGTTCTGGATATACCGCTATCCGGCCAAGGCGAGCACCTGTGGCTGTGGGTCGAGAAGCGTGACCTGAACACTGAAGAAGCCGCCCGGCGCCTTGCCCGCGCCGCTGGCGTGCCGGTGCGCAGCATCAGCTACGCCGGCCTGAAGGACCGCCAGGCGCTGACCCGCCAGTGGTTCAGCCTGCACCTGCCGGGCAAGGCCGACCCGGATCTGTCGCGTGCCGAGGATGCCAGCCTGCGTGTGCTCAAACAGGTGCGTCACCAGCGCAAACTGCAGCGCGGCGCGCATTCGGCCAACGGGTTCACCTTGCGCCTGACCGCCCTGGCTGCCGATCACCAGGCGGTGGATGCGCGCCTGGAGCAGCTCAGGCAGCAAGGTGTGCCCAACTATTTCGGCACCCAGCGCTTCGGGCACGGGGGTGGCAACGTCCATGACGCCCTCGATTGGGCCGCACGCAAGGCTTTGCCTGAACAGCGCAACGTGCGTTCGCGGCTGCTTTCGGCCGGGCGCAGCTACCTGTTCAATCAGTTGCTGGCTGCGCGTGTCGCTGACGGTAGCTGGGCCCGAGCCCAGGTCGGGGACCTGCTGGCGTTCACCGACAGCCGCAGTTTCTTCCCGGCGGGTGAGGCGGAATGTGCCGACCCGCGGCTGGCGATTCTCGACCTGCATCCAACCGGCCCGATGTGGGGGGAGGGCGCTTCACCTGCTGGCGGTGCGCCTGCCCAGCTGGAAAACGCTATCGGCGCACGTCAGCCGGCACTTTGCCAGTGGCTGGCCCAGGCGGGCATGGATCACGAACGGCGAATTCTGCGGCTCCCTATTGGCGGCCTGACGTGGCATTATCCCGAGCCTGATATCCTGCAACTGGAATTCGTCCTGCCGGCCGGATGCTTCGCCACCGTGGTGGTGCGTGAAGTCGTGGATCTGGTGTCGGCAGGGCAGACGGACAGCCCATGCGTATTCTGATTTCGAATGACGACGGTGTTACCGCACCTGGCATCGCCGCGCTGCACGCTGCGCTGGTGGATTATGCCGAGTGCGCGGTGATCGCCCCGGATCAAGACAAGAGCGGCGCCAGCAGTTCGCTGACGCTGGACCGGCCACTGCATCCGCAGACCCTGGCCAATGGCTTCATCAGCCTCAACGGCACGCCGACCGACTGCGTGCACTTGGGGCTCAATGGGCTGTTGCCGCAGACGCCGGACATGGTCGTGTCGGGGATCAACCTCGGTGCCAACCTGGGCGATGACGTGCTGTATTCGGGAACGGTCGCTGCGGCGCTCGAAGGCCGCTTCCTCGGCGGTACCTCGCTGGCGTTCTCGCTGTTGTCGCGCCAGCCGGACAACCTGCCGACTGCGGCCTATATCGCCCGTCGTCTGGTCGAGGCACAGTCGCGCCTGGTGTTGCCGCCACGCACTGTACTCAACGTCAATATTCCCAACTTGCCACTGGAGCACATCCGTGGCATCCAGCTCACCCGTCTCGGTCACCGCGCGCGGGCGGCGGCGCCCACCAAGGTGGTCAACCCGCGTGGCAAGGAAGGCTACTGGATTGCCGTGGCCGGTGATGCCGAGGACGGCGGCCCGGGCACCGACTTCCACGCGGTGATGCAAGGCTACGTATCGATTACCCCATTGCAGCTCGACCGCACCTTCAATGATGCCTTCGAGCAGCTCGATGGATGGCTGGAGGGCCTGCTCTGATGCGCGAGGACGATATGCTGCGGCGTGGCATCGGCATGACCTCTCAGCGTACCCGGGAGCGGCTGATACAGCGCTTGTGCGAAGAGGGGGTTTCGAACACCAAGGTGCTCGACGTGATCCGTCGTACGCCGCGCCACCTGTTCGTCGACGAGGCGCTGGCGCATCGAGCATACGAAGACACCGCGCTGCCGATCGGCCACAACCAGACCATCTCCCAGCCGTTCATGGTTGCTCACATGAGCGAGCTGTTGCTCGAGGCCGGGCCGCTGGACAAGGTGCTGGAGATTGGCACCGGTTCGGGCTACCAGACGGCGATCCTGGCTCAGCTGGTCGAGCGGGTGTTTTCGGTAGAGCGCATCAAGGTGCTGCAGGACCGGGCCAAAGAGCGCCTGGTGGAGCTTAACCTGCGCAACGTGGTATTCCGCTGGGGTGACGGTTGTGAGGGGTGGCCGGCGCTTGCGCCGTACAACGGCATCATCGTCACCGCCGTGGCGCCGGAAGTGCCACAGGCACTGCTCGACCAACTGGCACCCGGGGGACGCATGGTCATCCCGGTAGGGCCGGCCGGCGAAGCGCAGCAACTGATGCTGATCGTGCGCGAGGAGCATGGATTCTCCCGTCGCGTACTGGGGGCTGTGCGCTTCGTGCCGCTGCTCAATGGGCCTCTGGCCTGAGGCCTGTTGATCTGAGCTGTGCAGGCATGAGGCGCGGTGTATTTTTGTGCCGGTGGCGAATTCTTGTCGCTTCGCCCTGTCTATCAGGCGGTGCGAAGCGCTAACGCACAGCGTGCACCGGGGTTTTGTGCCCGTCTTTTGAACCCGTCTGCCATTACTGGCTGGCTTGGTTATAATTGCAACAATATTGCATTTCTTGTCTTCATATCGATTTTCGGCACCATGAGGGGAGCGCGGGTGGGTCACACAGTCATTCGGCAGCGCAAGGACGGGTCGGGTTTCAAGCTTCTGGTGATTGCATTGGCCATGGGCACGCTTCTGGTGGGTTGCTCAAGCACCAGCAGCAACAGCGCGCGGGTGGTCGACCGCAACAACACCGTGCCCAAGCGCCCGGCGGTGACTTCTGGGCAATACATCGTCAAGCCAGGCGACACCCTGTTCTCCATCGCCTTCCGTTATGGCTGGGACTACAAGGAGCTGGCTGCACGCAACGGCATTCAGGCGCCTTATACCATCCGCCCGGGCCAAGCGATTCGTTTCAGCAGCGGTTCCAGCAGCCGCACCACGGTGGTGTCCAGCCCGTCCTCGTCAAGCCGCACCACGGTCACGCGGCGGCCTGTGGGCAGCACTGCCACGGCGCCTGCCAGCACCAGCAAACCGGCCACGTCGGCGCCTTCCGCCCCTGCCCCTGTGGTCGCTACCGTACCAGCCGCAGAGCGCGCGGTAGGTGGTTGGACCTGGCCTGCCAATGGCGTGCTGATTGGAAAATTTGCTTCAAACGGTAGTTTGAATAAAGGCATTGATATCGCCGGTGATTTGGGACAGCCTGTTTTTGCTGCGTCTGATGGTGCGGTGGTTTATGCCGGGAGTGGTTTGAGGGGCTACGGCGAGCTGATCATCATCAAGCACAGCGACACCTACGTCAGTGCCTACGGTCATAACCGCAGGCTGTTGGTTCGGGAGGGGCAGCAGGTCAAGGCAGGGCAGTCGATTGCTGAAATGGGGTCTACGGGCACAGATCGGGTGAAGCTGCATTTCGAGATTCGCCGCCAGGGCAAACCCGTCGATCCACTCCAGTTCCTGCCACGTCGTTGACCGTTGTACCCGGCCTGTTCCTGTGATGTAGAGGGGACAGGCTCAAGCGCTGCCAGGGAGAAAGGTGCCGCTCGAGTCTGAGTTCGAACTCAGCAAAGGATTATAACAATGGCTCTCAGTAAAGAAGTGCCGGAGTTTGACATCGACGATGACGTCCTCCTGATGGAGACGGGTATCGTTTTGGAAACGGATGTGGTGTCAGACGAACCTGCTGTATCTTCGGTTCGGACGAGGGCCAAATCGGGCTCTTCGCTCAAGCAACACAAGTACATCGATTACAGCAGGGCGCTCGATGCCACCCAGCTGTATCTCAACGAGATTGGTTTCTCGCCGCTGCTTTCGCCGGAAGAAGAAGTGCATTTTGCGCGCTTGTCGCAAAAGGGTGACCCTGCCGGCCGCAAGCGCATGATCGAAAGCAACCTGCGCCTGGTTGTCAAAATTGCCCGTCGTTACGTGAACCGTGGCCTGTCGCTGCTCGACCTGATCGAAGAGGGCAACCTGGGGCTGATCCGTGCGGTCGAAAAGTTCGACCCGGAGCGTGGTTTCCGTTTTTCGACCTACGCGACCTGGTGGATTCGCCAGACCATCGAACGGGCGATCATGAACCAGACTCGCACCATTCGCCTGCCGATCCATGTGGTCAAGGAACTGAACGTCTACCTGCGCGCCGCGCGCGAGCTGACGCAGAAACTCGACCACGAGCCCTCGCCGGAAGAAATCGCCACCTTGCTGGAAAAGCCGGTCGCCGAGGTCAAGCGTATGCTCGGCCTGAACGAACGGGTGTCTTCGGTAGACGTGTCGCTTGGCCCGGATTCGGACAAGACGCTGCTCGATACCCTGACCGACGACCGCCCGACGGACCCGTGCGAACTGCTGCAGGATGACGACCTGTCGCAGAGCATAGACCAGTGGCTGGGTGAGTTGACCGACAAGCAGCGCGAGGTGGTGGTGCGTCGCTTCGGCCTGCGAGGGCATGAAAGCAGTACCCTCGAAGATGTTGGCCTGGAGATTGGCCTGACCCGGGAACGGGTGCGGCAGATTCAGGTAGAAGGGCTGAAGCGTTTGCGTGAGATCCTTGAAAAGAATGGTCTGTCCAGCGAGTCATTGTTCCAGTAGCTAGCGCTGTAACAAAAACGCCCCGATGATCTCGGGGCGTTTTTGTTTGTGGCGAAAAGCGAGGTTCCCTTTCAGATTGCCGGGGCGCATGGCGCCCAGACGCTACCTGGCAAGACACCTATCAAATGTGTACCGCGCTACCCCAGTAACATCGCGTGTAAGCCTTTACTTACTCGTTGTGTAAGCTTTCCATGCAACCTTCAGTAAATCAAAGTCGTTTCCAAAGGCTGAATTTTTACAACCCATTGAAAAGCATGGTTTATTCACCGGTGAGTAAATGTGTCCGCGGAAATACCTTGCAAGCTCCATCGCTTGCTCGCCTGGCTGAACCCGCTAGTATTCGAACTGTGCACAGGGACATGCACAGGCTTTCAGGATGAAGGCCAGGGACATCGCAAGAAGCGATTTCATCAGGATGATGTTTGGGACAAGCAGGGACTACGGAAAAAAATGTGGGCGGGTCAAACCGCCCCTTTTTTTTGCCCGTAGGAAAACAAAAAAGGCCCCGAAGGGCCTTTTTCGCGTCTGGGCGCTATCAGCGCTCCAGGTCGGCAATCTTGCCAGGCTTGCCATCCCATTCTTCAGCGTCCGGCAGGGCGTCCTTACGCTCGGTGATATTCGGCCAGATTTCCGCCAGCTCGGCGTTCAGCTCGATGAAGTTTTCCATGCCAGAAGGCACTTCGTCTTCCGAGAAGATGGCTTGCGCTGGGCACTCCGGCTCGCACAAGGCACAGTCGATGCACTCGTCCGGGTGGATGACCAGGAAGTTCGGGCCTTCGTAGAAGCAGTCCACCGGACAGACTTCCACGCAGTCGGTGTATTTGCATTTGATGCAGTTGTCGGTGACGACGAAGGTCATTTCTAATTCTCTCCTCAGGCGACGGCGGCGGCCCTTCCTCTCAGGGCCGCGCGGTTTACGGGTATGTGGCTGCAGGCCAGGCTAATAACCTGCAGCACCAGCAAACCGCGGCGGATTCTACCAGCTTGTAATGGGCGCCGTTATAACAGGTTCTTTAGTTGATATAGCATTTCGATAGCTTGACGCGGGGTCATGTCGTCCAGCTGCAGCTTGCCCAGCTTCTCGATGGCTGGATGAGGGAGGCTGGCAAACAAGTCGCTCTGGTGTGGCACTTGTGGCGCGTCCTTGGCCTTGTGGGCCGCAGGCTGCTCATGGGGCAGGCTGGTGGTTTCCAGCCGGCCAAGGTGTTCGCGAGCACGCTGGATCACTGCCGTCGGTACGCCGGCCAGCTGTGCAACGGCCAGGCCGTAGCTTTGGCTGGCAGGGCCGGGTAGCACGTGGTGCAGGAACACGATGCGTTCATTGTGCTCGGTGGCGTTCAGGTGCACGTTGGCCACCAGCGGCTCGCTCTCCGGCAGCACGGTCAGTTCGAAGTAGTGGGTGGCGAACAGTGTGTAGGCACGCAGCTGGGCCAGGCGCTCGGCGGCGGCCCAGGCCAGCGACAGGCCATCGAAGGTGCTGGTACCGCGGCCCACTTCGTCCATCAGCACCAGGCTGCGGTCGGTGGCGTTGTGCAGGATGTTGGCGGTCTCGCTCATCTCCACCATGAAGGTCGAGCGCCCGCCGGCCAGGTCGTCACTGGAGCCGATGCGGGTGAAGATGCGGTCGACCAGCGACAGCTCGCAGCTGGCTGCCGGCACGAAGCTACCGATGTGGGCCAGGAGCACGATAAGCGCAGTCTGGCGCATGTAGGTCGATTTACCGCCCATGTTAGGGCCGGTGATGATCAGCATGCGCGTACTGTTGTCCAGGCCCAGGTCGTTGGCCACGAACGGCGTGGTCAGTACCTGTTCCACCACCGGGTGGCGGCCCTGCTCGATGCGCAGGCAAGGCTCGTCGACAAAGCGTGGGCAGCTCAGGTCGAGGTTCAGTGCGCGCTCGGCCAAGTTGCTGAGCACATCCAGTTCGGCCAGGGCGGCGGCGCTGTCCTGCAGCGGTGCCAGGTGGCTGATCAGGGTTTCCAGCAGCGCGTCGTAGAGCATCTTCTCGCGGGCCAGGGCGCGGCTCTTGGCCGACAATGCCTTGTCCTCGAACGCCTTGAGCTCCGGGGTGATGAAGCGCTCGGCGCCTTTGAGGGTCTGGCGGCGGATGTAGTCGCCCGGGGCCTGCTCGGCCTGCTTGGTCGGCAGTTCGATGAAGTAGCCGTGCACGCGGTTGTAGCCGACCTTGAGGTTGGCAAGGCCGGTGCGGGCCTTTTCCCGGGTTTCCAGGTCGATCAGGAACTGACCGGCGTTCTCGCTGATTGCCAGCAGCTCGTCCAGTTCGTTGTCATAGCCGGCTTTCAGTACCCCGCCGTCGCGGATCACCGCCGGCGGGTTATCGATGATCGCCCGCTCCAACAGGCTGGCCAGTTCCGGATAGGTGCCGGTAATGGCCGCCAGACGCGCCAGGTGCGGCGCTTCGAGCTCGGTCATGGCGTTCTGCAGCTCTGGCAGCGCGCCCAGCGCATCGCGCAGGCGTGCCAGGTCGCGCGGGCGGGCATTGCGCAGGCCAATACGGGCGAGGATCCGCTCGATATCGCCAATCTCCTTCAGCTGCGGCTGCAGCTTCTCGAAGCGGTAGCTGTCGAGCAGGCAGCGGATCGAGTCCTGGCGTGCTTGCAGCACCTTGAGGTCGCGCAGTGGGCGGTTCAGCCAGCGGCTCAGCAGGCGGCTGGCCATGGCGGTCTGGCAGCGGTCGATCACCGATTGCAGGGTGTTGTCGCGCCCGCCGGCCAGGTTGATGTCCAGCTCCAGGTTGCGGCGGCTGGCCCCATCGAGGATGACCGTATCGTCCAGGCGCTCGTGGCGCAGGCTGCGCAGGTGCGGCAGCGCGGTGCGCTGGGTTTCCTTGGCGTAGGTCAGCAGGCAGCCGGCGGCACCGATGGCCAGGGTCAGCTTGTCACAGCCGAAGCCCTTGAGGTCCTTGGTCGCGAACTGTTGGCACAGGGCCTTGCGTGCCGAGTCGCGGTCGAAGTCCCAGGGGGCGCGGCGGCGGGCGCCTGGGCGTTTTTCCGCAGGCAGGTCCCGTGGCCATTCGTCGGGGATCAACAGCTCGACCGGGTTCAGGCGCTCGAGTTCGGCCAGCAGGTTTTCCCAGCCCTTGATTTCTTGCACGCTGAAATTGCCGCTGGTGATGTCCAGTACCGCCAGGCCGAACAGGCGCTCGTCACCGAGCAGTGCGGCAATCAGGTTGTCGCGGCGCTCGTCGAGCAGTGCCTCGTCGCTGACCGTGCCGGGGGTGATGATGCGCACCACCTGGCGCTCCACCGGGCCCTTGCTGGTGGCGGGGTCGCCGATCTGCTCACAGATCACCACCGACTCGCCGAGCTTGACCAGCTTGGCCAGGTAGCCCTCCAGCGAATGGAACGGAATCCCGCACATGGGGATGGACTGGCCGGCCGACTGACCGCGGGCGGTCAGGGTGATATCCAGCAGTTTCGCGGCCTTTTTCGCATCTTCGTAGAAGATCTCGTAGAAGTCGCCCATGCGGTAGAACATCAGCTGGTCCGGGTGCTGGTTTTTCAGCTTCCAGTACTGCTGCATCATCGGTGTGTGTGCGGAAAGATCTGACATTCAGGGCCTTACAGGGGGGATCTGGTTGGCGATGGTAAACCCGTAATGGTACAGGCTTTTTCGTTGCGATGCAGGCACGTGCTTTGGGGCATGTGCGCAGTCTGGCGGGCAGTGGTGGAGCTGCACCGCGTAACCCTCTAGAATGTGCGCCCCTCGACGAATGCCCCTAGCCCTGATCTGCAAGATGAATGTGTCCAGCCCTGTCCCTTATGTAACGCAACAGCTGATCTACCTCCTTTATGGCAAGTGCCGGATCTATCAGCTGGAGGCAAAACTTAGCATCCTTACCGCCCTGGCTCGTTGCAAGCCGGCTGAGTTGCCGGTGATCCGCGTGCTTACCGACCAGCCACAGGCCTTTGCCGGCTGGCCGGTGGAAGTGATCACACTGGACGAGCAGACCTTGCAGGCCTGGGCCGGCGACGGCGGCTACACCCATCGGCGCAAGGCCTGCGCCATTGCCCAGGCCGGGCAGTGGGCGGACAAGACCGTGTTCATCGATACCGATACGGTATTTCTGCAGTCGCCGCAAAAGCTGTTCAGCCAGGTCGATACCGGGCAATTCTTGGTCGACGAGGTGGAAATGAGCTGGGCCGAGGCCTCGCGCAGCAGCTATTACCGCAGCTTCGTCGAGGGGCTTGCGGAGTCGGGCGAAGCACCGGTCGATGACTTGCGGCTGTGTAACAGCGGTGTCATGGGCTTTACCCGCGACAACGTTGGCATCGCCGAGCGCGCCATCGTCCGGATTGACGACTGGACGCCGTATGCCAGTGACTTGCATACGATCGAGCAGATCGCCTTTTCCTTCGAATTGCATAGCGCGCCGATCAACGAGGCGCGCGGCGTGATCAGCCATTACTTTGCGATGAAGCAGTACGTGCATGCCATTCTAGAAATCTTCTTTGCCCGGCATGGCGAGCATTTTCATTCGAAGATGCCAGGTCTGGCCCTGAAGGTGCCGGCACATCGCCCGGTGCCCTCGTGGTTGGCTCGGCTCTCGGTGAAATGGAGCCTCAAGCATGTACCCCGGGAACTGCGTGGCATCGGCCGCAAGTTGCTCTACGGCAGTGTGATGAGTGGTGATGACTACCAGCGCGCGTGCAAGGTGGTCTGGTGGCGTTCGGCAATCGAGGACATGCGCACGCTGGGCGGCTTTGACTGGAGCCGGGAGTGGCCTGACGGGCTGCCGCGGCTGGGGCAGCGTGACGAACTGGCGTTCAGCGAAATCGCCCGGGCCAGCCTGAAAGTTTCCTGAGCCAGAGCCCGAAGCAGGGTGGTAGGGTAGAGAGCCGCCCTCAAGGAGCACCCTGCATGGACCCGATCACCACGCTCGCCACCCGCCTGGGTGAGCACCTGCGCCGATTCAATGCGCAGGTAACTACCGCCGAATCATGCACCGGTGGTGGCATTGCCGAAGCCATCACCCGCATACCTGGCAGCTCGGCCTGGTTCGAAGCCGGTTACGTCACCTATTCCAATGCCCAGAAAACCCGCCAGTTGGGGGTGCCTGAAGCGTTGTTCGGTCAGGTGGGGGCAGTCAGCCAGGAAGTGGTCGAAGCCATGGTCCGTGGGGCTCAGGCTGCCAGTGGCGCACGGTTTGCCGTGGCGGTGAGTGGTGTGGCCGGGCCGGACGGCGGCTCGCCAGCCAAACCAGTGGGCACTGTATGGCTGGCCTGGGGTGACGGTAGCCGGGTGTTCAGCGAGCGTCGGCAGTTCGACGGTGACCGCGAGGCGGTGCGTCGACAGACGGTGATCGCCGCGTTAGACGGCTTGTTACAGCTTGGTGCCGAGTAAATCGACGACAGGGGTTTGCGCGGGCGTCTGCCTGTGGAATAATACTGGCTACTTATACAGGTATTCCGGCCGTCAGGGCCAAGTCGAACACGTGAGGATTTCAATGGACGACAACAAGAAGCGCGCCTTGGCTGCGGCCCTGGGTCAGATCGAACGCCAATTCGGTAAAGGCGCGGTCATGCGCATGGGTGACCATGAGCGTCAAGGCATTCCGGCCATCTCCACCGGCTCGCTGGGCCTGGATATCGCCCTGGGCATCGGCGGTCTGCCAAAAGGCCGTATCGTCGAGATCTACGGCCCGGAATCGTCGGGTAAGACCACGCTGACCCTGTCTGTCATTGCTGAAGCGCAGAAGAACGGTGCTACCTGCGCCTTCGTCGACGCTGAACATGCCCTTGACCCTGAGTACGCCGGCAAGCTGGGCGTCAACGTCGATGACCTGCTGGTTTCGCAGCCGGACACCGGTGAGCAGGCCCTTGAAATCACCGACATGCTGGTGCGTTCCAATGCGGTCGACGTGATCATTGTCGACTCCGTTGCCGCGCTGGTACCGAAGGCTGAGATCGAAGGCGAGATGGGTGACATGCATGTGGGCCTGCAGGCCCGCCTGATGTCCCAGGCGCTGCGCAAGATCACCGGTAACATCAAGAACGCGAACTGCCTGGTCATCTTCATCAACCAGATCCGTATGAAGATCGGTGTGATGTTCGGCAGCCCGGAAACCACTACCGGTGGTAACGCCCTGAAGTTCTATGCTTCGGTCCGTCTGGACATCCGTCGTACCGGCGCGGTCAAGGAAGGCGACGAAGTGGTCGGCAGCGAAACCCGCGTCAAGATCGTCAAGAACAAGGTCTCGCCTCCGTTCCGTCAGGCTGAGTTCCAGATTCTTTACGGGAAAGGTATCTACCGTAACGGCGAGATCATTGATCTGGGGGTATCTCAGGGCTTGGTCGAGAAGTCCGGTGCCTGGTACGCCTACCAGGGCAACAAGATCGGTCAAGGCAAAGCCAACGCTGCCAAGTACCTGGCTGAGAACCCGGCTATTGGTGCCGAGATCGAGAAGCAGATTCGTGAGAAGTTGCTGAAAGCGGGTGCTGCTGCTGAAGCCGGCAAAGCTGCTGCTGCCGAAGCTGATGCCGATGACATGGCCGACGCTGACGCCGGTTATTGATTGCGCAGTAGATAGCCGAATATGTCTGCCGTACTCGACACCCCCGTCGCCATCCGGCGGACAGCCATGGACCTGCTTGCACGACGTGAGCACGGTCGAGTCGAGCTGACGCGCAAGTTGCGTCAGCGCGGCGCTTCGGACGAGTTGATCGAGCCTGAACTCGATCGGCTCGCCGAAGAAGGGCTGCTTAGTGAAGCCCGCTACCTCGAGAGTTTCATTCGTTATCGTTCCGGCTCTGGCTATGGCCCTGCGCGTATTCGCGAAGAGCTGTGTCAGCGTGGTTTGGCGCGTGCAGATATCGACCAGGCCCTGCGTGAAAGCGAGGTGAATTGGGGCGAGCGTATGCGAGATGTGTGGCAGCGCAAGTTTGCCGGGCAGCGCCCGCAAGATCCGCGCAGCCGCGCCCAGCAGACCCGGTTCCTGGCTTACCGTGGGTTCCCCATGGACATGATCGGCCGTTTGCTCAGCGGGCGTGATCTCGACGATTATTGACGCTCGAAACCACAGTGGCACGTGCACGTCGTGGATAATCTGTTTCGCCAAATGCCCCAGGCTGTCTCCATTCCATTGTAGGCGCGGGTTCACCCGCGAATACGGTGGCGGCTGCATCGGTGAATGGCCGGGGAGATTGGGCAGCAGGTCCGGCCCTTTCGCGGGTAAACCCGCTCCTACGACGGTCTGCGCCCAACAACCGATCAGGTGCAGGAGCAAACAGCCTAAGGATGCTCCTGCAGGTATCACGCGAGCTGATACAGAAAAGCATCAACTCACTTTCAGCGCCTGCCTGGCCCTCTGCGTGGTATGCATGGGTTGCGGCTTGGCCCAGTTCTCCGGCAGGTTGATGAAATCCACCAGCTCACGCAAGCGGCCCTGATCTCGGCCGTTGAAGGCGAATGACAGGCGGGTCAGATGGCTGTAATTGCCAACTTCGTGCTCGGCACCGCTATCCGCTTGCTGGTGATATTTGCCACTCAGGCGCAAATCGGCAAACCCTTCCTGAATGTCATACAACGCCGCTTCGCTGAGCGCATGGTGCATGCGGATCACGAACTGGCTCTTCAGCCAGCGGCTGGAGTGGTAGTTGCTGTAGAACTGGTTGATTTCCTCAACCGCTTCGTCAGCGCTGTGTACCAGGCGCACCAGCTTCAGGTCGCTGGGCAGGATGTAGCGGTTTTCTTCCAACTGGCGGCTGATGAAGTCCAGGCAGTCACGCCAGAAGCTGCCGCCCGGTGAGTCCAGCAGCACCACCGGTACCAGTGGGCTTTTGCCGGTCTGGATCAGGGTCAGCACTTCCAGCGCTTCATCCAGGGTGCCGAAGCCGCCAGGGCACAGCACCAGGCCATCGGCCTCCTTGACGAAGAACAGCTTGCGGATGAAGAAAAAGTGGAACGGCAGTAGTTTGTCGGTACCGTTCACCGTCGGGTTGGCATGTTGTTCGAAGGGTAAGGTGATGTTGAAACCCAGGCTGTGCTCGCTGCCGGCGCCTTCGTGGGCGGCCGCCATGATGCCGCCGCCGGCGCCGGTGATAACCATCAGGTCGGAGCGCGCCAGAGTGGCACCTAGCTCGCGGGCCAGCGCGTACATCGGATGCTCGAGCGGGGTGCGTGCCGAGCCGAACACGGTCACTTTGCGTCGGCCCTTGTAGCGCTGCAGGGTGCGGAACGACTGGTCCAGTTCGCGCAGGGCCTGCAGGGTGATCTTGGCGCTCCAGCGGTCGCTGTCGTCATGGGCCATGCGCAGGATGGTCAGCATCATGTCGCGGTAGAGCGGCAGGTTAGGGCTGTTGGGGGCAACCAGTTGCAGTTGTGCTTCGATATTGCTCAGGTCGATATTGTTGTCGCGGAAATGGCTGAACAGCAGTTCATTCGAATGGTAAGGCATGCGACGTCTCCTTCTGCACCAATACCTCTGACCTCAATCTAGACCCTTGCGCCCGATCGTGCCGAGGTGTTCGGCGCAGCCGCCTGTCGGCCTGCGGCCATCGGCAGCACGGGTTTGGTTAACTGGTAGAGTGAAACGTGTCGATGCAGGAGGTGGCGGTATGCATCGCTTGGTCATCGAAGTGGACTGGCAGCTCTACCAGCAGCTGGAGAACGCGGCCCAGGTGCATCACCTGAGCCTTGAAGCCGAGTGCCGCCGCAGGCTGTCGGGGCTGGAGTGTCGGTCGCGATACTTGCAGGCGCTGTTGGCGGAGATGCGCGCCGATGCCGTTGAAGGGCGCTGGCGCGCTCATGAGGACGAGAAGGTGTAGCGTTAACGCTGTGCTTACTTCTTCTTGTTGCCGGCCACGCAGCTGGCGTTGTCGAAGGCCTGGTCCATGACTGGCTGGTTGGTCTTGTAGACCGTAAAGCGGTAGACCATGACGGCGCCCTTGGACATCAGGTTGCGGAAGCCGTTGTTGCGGCACACGCTGTCGCCGAGCTGGCTACGCACCTGCTCAGGGTTGGCCTGCATGCGCGCTGCGTGGCTCTGGCGTACGCTCAGGTGGTTGACCAGCGCCTTGCCTTCAACGGTGTAACCCTGATCGAGGATGTCCTCGTTGATTGCGCGTGGGGTGCCGACGCTGCTCTCTTTGGCGACCTTCTGCAGCAGGGTGTTCAGGTCGTAATCCTGCTTGGATGCCGCCTGGGCTGCCAGAGGCAGGGCCAGCAGCAGGCTCAGGGCGGGGGCGATAAGGCGCAGCATGAATCTCTCCTGGTTCGATGACTGGCGCTTTGACATGCGCGGGTCAACGGCGTTCCGTAAAATTGCGCGTGGCGAGGACCGGCACGGTAGAAACCCGATTATAAGGAGCGCATTGCCGGCTGCACAGCAATTGCCACCTGTTCTGGTAGACTGGCCGCCTTGTTTTCTCCGAGTCATCCTTGTGCCCATTTCCAATCTGTCCAGAGGCCTGCCGGCATGAGCCATGCGGTAGCGCGTCTGCGCGCCGAACGCCTGGCCCGCAGCAACAAGCCTTTCATCGCCCGTGGCTCGCGTGCCGAGCGTTGCCCGGATTGCCGGGTCATCGCCACCCATTGCCTGTGTGCCTGGAAGCCTAGGGTGCAGGCCGACGCAGGTGTGTGCCTGCTGATGCACGACACCGAGCCGCTGAAACCCACCAACACCGGCTGGTTGATTGCCGACCTGATTGAAGACACCTGGGCCTTCGGCTGGTTGCGCACTGCGGTTGACGAGCGCCTGCTGGCCTTGCTCGATGACCCGCGCTGGCAGCCCTATATCGTTTTCCCGGGCGAGTTCGTTGCCCAGGAGCGGGTGGTCAGCGAGGTGGTGCGCGAGCCGGGCAAGCGTCCACTGTTCATCCTGCTGGATGCCACCTGGACCGAAGCGCGCAAGATGTTCCGCAAAAGCCCGTACCTGGACCGCTTCCCGGTGTTGAGCCTGCAAGCCGAGCAGATGTCGCGCTACCGCCTGCGGCGCTCCAAGCGCGATGATCATTTCTGTACGGCAGAAGTTGCGGCCATGTGCCTGGACCTTGCTGGCGATAGCCAGGCTTCGCAGGCGCTGGATGCTTACCTTGATGTGTTCAGCCTGCATTACCTGAGCGGCAAACGGCGGCTACCGCTTGACGAGCAGGACGACACCCACCAGCGTTTGCATACCTTCCTATAGTCCAAGGGGCACAACCCCTGCTTTGGTTCATAATGACGGAGCTGGCAGCCAGGGTGGGCGAGACGGCAGGGCGATTGGCTTGATCTCCCTTGACCGTGCTCGGCATCCTTGGCGCCGATTCCCCGCCGGGCGCTTCCCTTCCACTCGAGTGCCTGGCACAGAACAGGATCCTTAGATCGATGGCCACATACGAAATCCTGATTGCCGATGACCACCCACTGTTCCGTGGCGCCCTGCGCCAGGCCGTTACCCTCGGGCTTGGCCCCGATGTGCGTCTGGTCGAAGTCGCGAGCATTGCCGAACTGGAAACCCGCCTGAGCGAAAAAGCCGACTGGGACCTGGTGCTGCTGGACTTGAACATGCCGGGTGCCTACGGTTTTTCCGGTCTGGTGCTGCTCCGCGGGCAGTACCCGCAGATCCCCGTGGTGATGGTTTCGGCACAGGAAGAGGCCGCCGTGGTGGTCAAGTCCCGCGAGTTTGGCGCCAGTGGTTTCATTCCCAAGTCCAGCACCCTGGAAGTGATCCAGGATGCGGTGCGCAAGGTGCTTGATGGTGAGGTCTGGTGGCCGCCGCAGGCGTTCGAAAAGGTCGATGTTTCGGCCGAGGCCAAGGCCGCCAGCGAAGGCTTGGCCAGCCTCACGCCGCAGCAGTTCCGCGTACTGACCATGGTCTGCGAAGGCTTGCTGAACAAGCAGATCGCCTATGAGCTGAGCGTGTCGGAAGCGACCATCAAGGCCCACGTGACCGCGATCTTCCGCAAGCTGGGCGTGCGTACCCGGACCCAGGCTGCATTGCTGCTGCAACAACTTGAATCGGTTGCCAGCAACTGACTGCGCATGGCTTCACGCTTTTTTGACCCGAGCCGGTCTAGTCTGCTGGCCTTTCTGCTGTGAAGTGACTCACATGACATCGCCATTCAAGGGCCAGACCGGCCTCAAACGCATCTTCAACGCCGCTGGTTACTCGCTGGACGGTCTGCGTGCCGCCTTCAAGGGCGAAGCCGCATTCCGCCAGCTGGTGCTGCTCAACGTGGTGCTGATCCCGATCGCCTTCTGGCTGCCGGTCAGCCGCGCCGAGCGGGCAATCATGATCGCCGTTTGCCTGTTGGGGCTGATCGTCGAGCTGTTCAACTCGGCGGTGGAGGCGGCCATTGATCGCATTTCGCTGGAGCGCCACCCGCTGTCGAAAAATGCCAAGGACATGGGCAGCGCCGCACAGTTGGTGGCACTGACCATGGTGGCGCTGGTGTGGGGAGTGATCCTGCTTTAAGCGATCGGCGGCAGCACGATCTCGTCACTGCGGGTAAAGCCCGCAGTGAAGCTGCGGCATAGCTCCAGAAACTCGCGCATGGCCGAGGTCTGGTACTTCTGTTTGTGCCAGATGAAGTAGAACTGGCGCAGCAGGTCCAGCTCTGGTGTTTCCACAGGTACCAGGCTGCCACGGCGGAAGGCGTCGCGCAGGGCCAGACGTGAAATGCAACCGATGCCCAGGCCCGACTCCACCGCGCGCTTGATCGCTTCGGTGTGCTCCAGCTCCAGGCGAATATTAAGGTTGGCGCGGTGATGGCGCATGGCCTGGTCGAAGGTCAGGCGCGTGCCTGAGCCTTGTTCGCGCAGGATCCACGCCTCCTGCGAAAGGCTTTCGATATCGGCGCGGCCCAGTTTCGCCAGTGGGTGCTGTGGCGCACAGAACACCACCAGTTCGTCCTCGACCCACGGCTGAACTTCCAGGTCGGGGTGATTGCAGTCACCTTCGATTAGACCCAGATCAATTTCGTAGTGCGCGACCTGTTGCACGATATGCGCAGTATTTTGAACATGCAGTTTTACCTGGCTTTCCGGGTGTGTCTGCATGTAGTTGCCGATCAGCAGGGTGGCCAGGTAGTTGCCGATGGTGAGGGTGGCGCCGACCGCCAGTGAGCCGAAACCGGATTTGCCGTTGAGCAGGTCTTCGATTTCCTTGGCCTGGTCAAGCAGGGCGACTGCTTGTGGCAGCAATTGATGGCCCAGGGCATTGAGGGCCAGGCGTTTGCCGGCACGGTCGAACAGCTGGCAGCTCGATTGCCGCTCCAGTTCCGTGATAGAGGTACTGGCGGCCGACTGCGACAGCGCCAACAGGCTGGCGGCCCGAGAGACGCTTTGGTGCTGGGCGACGGCGACGAAGACTTGCATTTGACGGAGTGTGAATCGCATATCGATATAACCGATAACACATATCTTGATAATCCAGTTAACAGATATTGTCGCTGCCCCTAAACTATTGCGCAACTGTGCGCTTTGCGCGCGCGTTTTTCTTCAGGAGCCCCATCGATGAGCAACATGAACCACGAACGTGTCCTCAGTGTGCACCACTGGAACGACACCCTGTTCAGCTTCAAGTGCACCCGCGACCCGGGCCTGCGCTTCGAGAACGGTCAGTTCGTGATGATCGGCCTGCAGCAGGACAACGGCCGTCCGCTCATGCGTGCCTACTCCATCGCTTCGCCAAACTGGGAAGAGCACCTCGAATTCTTCAGCATCAAGGTGCCGGATGGCCCGCTGACCTCGCAGCTGCAGCACCTGAAGGAAGGCGATGAGATCATCATCAGCAAGAAGCCTACCGGCACCCTGGTGCTCGACGACCTGAATCCTGGCAAGCACCTGTACCTGCTGAGCACCGGCACTGGCCTGGCGCCGTTCATGAGCGTCATCCAGGACCCGGAAACCTACGAGCGCTTTGAAAAAGTGATCCTGGTGCACGGCGTGCGCTACGTGAACGAAGTGGCCTACCGCGAGTTCATCACCGAGCACCTGCCGCAGAACGAGTTCTTCGGTGAGTCGGTTCGCGACAAGCTGATCTACTACCCGACCGTGACCCGCGAGCCGTTCGAAAACCAGGGCCGTCTGACCGACCTGATGCGCAGCGGCAAGCTGTTCAGTGACATCGGCCTGCCGCCGATCAACCCGCAAGACGACCGCGCGATGATCTGTGGCAGCCCGAGCATGCTCGACGAGACCAGCGAAGTGCTGGACAGCTTCGGCCTGAAGATCTCCCCGCGCATGCGCGAGCCGGGTGACTACCTGATCGAGCGTGCCTTCGTCGAGAAGTAAGACGCAGGCGGGTACAGGAAGGCGACTCTCGGGTCGCCTTTCTTATGCCTGGGATGTGTGCATTGCCTGTTCCGGCCCTTTCGCGGGTAAACCCGCTCCTACGGGTGCAGCGCACGTCCCGGGAATTGCACAAACCCCGTAGGAGCGGGCTTGCCCGCGAAAGGGCCGGTGCAAGCGACCCCCGATCTATTCGACCCGCGTCTCGCCGCTGTACACCAAGATTTCCCGGCACCGCTTGCACAGGTATCGCCGCCCTTGGTGCACCAGCTTGTGCCGCTGCGCGGTAAACGGGAAGTCGCTTTGCGGGCACGGGCAGCGGTAGATGTAGCGGGTCACTGCGCGCCGTTGCACGTCATAGTTGTGGCAACGATTGGGCGGCAGTTCATACACCCCGCGCATGATCAACTGCCACTCTTCACCATGGGCCTGGATGCGGTCGCCAAACAGCTGGTGGGCAACCAGGTGTGCCACTTCATGGGCCACGGTCTGGCGCAGGAAGTCTTCCTGGTTTTCGCGGTAGAGCTGCAGGTTGAAGCGCAGCAGATTCTCGTGCAGGTGGGCGACGCCGGCTTTTTGCCCGCGCAGTTTGAAGCTGACTTCGGGGCGCGGGAAGCGGCGTTTGAAAAAGGCTTCGGCTTGCTGGTAACAGGTTTCGACGCGTTGTTTGAGCTGCTCGGGCATGGCGGGGCGGTTCTCCTGACCAGGCATTATGCCGCAAGCGCAGATGGCTTGCCGAGTCACCGGTCAGTGCACAGCCAGAGGCCGCCTTGCGGCGGCCCCTGGTTGATGCCCCAGTGTTGGTTCGGTCTGTTCTAGTTGGTGTAGACGGGCCCCACGCCCAGTCCCCAGATAATCACGGTAGCGGCCATGATTGCCACCAGTACCACCAAGCCCACTGCCAGCACCGAGCTGGAGAACAGGAAGCCTTCATCCGACGGTATGTTCATGAACGTCGGCAAGCCGACATACAGCAGGTACACCGTGTAGCAGATGGCGGCAGTGCCGATCAGCATGCCCAGCCACAGGTGCGGGTAAAGCGCCGCCAGGCCGCCGATGAACAAGGGGGTGGCGGTGTAGGTGGCAAAAGCGATGCATTGCGCCATGGACGGGTTGGCATCGTAGGTCCGGGCCATCCAGTGGATGAATGCGCCCATTACCGCCACCCCGGCGAGCATGGCCAGGTAGGACATGATGCTCATCCAGATTGCGCTTTCCATGGTCAGCATCACTGCTGGCCGGTCACCGATCACCCAGCCCACCTGGGTAGTGCCAATAAACGCCGAAACGGCAGGAATCGCCGCGAGGATCAGGGTGTGTGTCAGGTACATGTGGCTGATGGTTTCTTCTTCGCCACGAATCTCCCGCCATTCCTGATCGGGATGGGTAAACAGCCCCACAACGTGATGAATCATGCCGATCACTCCTCTCAATGTTGCCAAACGCCCCCCAATATGGAGCGCAAGCGGCCCGAGGCCCTAACACCGATGCAAGCGGTAATGTGGCCTTATGTCGCAGTATAGGAAGCCGTTACCCACATAAACCGCGCTTTTTAGAGCAAATTGCGCTGTAAGCCGTGCTGTTGATTACATTGAAGTCTTTATCGGAATGCCTACAGCGGCGTCGCGTTTGTGCGTAAAATAGCCGGCTTTTGTCACACCTCGCGGATCCAAGCGCTATGGGCACCCTCTCGGTCAACCAGAACAAACTGCAAAAACGCCTGCGTCGTCTCGCTGGCGAAGCCATCACCGACTACAACATGATCGAGGATGGCGACAAGGTCATGGTCTGCCTGTCCGGCGGCAAGGACAGCTACACCATGCTCGACGTTCTGTTGCACCTGCAGAAGGTGGCACCGATCACGTTCGAGATCGTTGCGGTGAACATGGACCAGAAACAGCCGGGCTTCCCTGAGCACGTATTGCCGGCTTACCTCAAGGAACTGGGGGTCGAGTACCACATCGTCGAGAAGGATACCTACTCGGTGGTAAAGGAACTGGTACCCGAAGGCAAGACCACCTGCTCGCTGTGTTCGCGTCTGCGCCGCGGTACCCTGTACACCTTTGCCGACGAAATCGGCGCTACCAAGATGGCGCTGGGGCACCACCGCGACGACATCGTCGAAACCTTCTTCCTCAACATGTTCTTCAACGGCGCGCTCAAGGGCATGCCGCCAAAGCTGCGCGCCGACGATGGCCGCAACGTGGTGATCCGCCCGCTGGCCTACTGCAGCGAGAAGGACATCCAGGCCTACTCGGACATGAAGGCATTCCCGATCATCCCGTGCAACCTGTGCGGCTCGCAGGAAAACCTGCAGCGCCAGGTGGTCAAGGACATGCTGGTGGAGTGGGAACGCAAGCACCCGGGCCGTACCGAGAGCATCTTCCGTGCCCTGCAGAACGTGGCACCGTCGCAGCTGTCCGACCGGAACCTGTTTGACTTCACCAGCCTGAAGATCGACGAAAACGCTACCCCGCGCTTCCTCGACGTGCTGAACATCTGAGCCCATGCGTGATTACCCGTGGTTGCATGAGTATTGTCTGAACCGCTTTGGTTCGGCCCAGGCGCTGGAGGCTTTCCTGCCGCAGCCGCGCACGCCGGAGCAACTGCGCAACATCAGTGACGACCGCTACCTGTCGACACTGGCCCTGCGCGTGTTCCGCGCGGGGCTCAAGCACAGCCTGGTGGATGCCAAGTGGCCGGCGTTCGAGCAGGTGTTCTTCGGCTTCGACCCGGAGAAAGTGGTGCTGATGGGCGCCGAGCATCTGGAGCGGTTGATGCAGGATGAGCGCATTATCCGCCACCTGGGCAAGCTCAAGAGCGTGCCGCGCAATGCGCAAATGGTGCTGGACATCGCCAAGGCGCATGGCAGTTTTGGTGCGTTCATCGCCGACTGGCCAGTGACCGACATTGTCGGCTTGTGGAAGTACCTGGCCAAGCACGGCAACCAGTTGGGCGGGTTGTCGGCACCACGGTTCTTGCGCATGGTCGGCAAGGACACGTTCATCCCGACCGATGACATGGCAGCGGCGTTGATTGCGCAGAAGGTGATCGACAAGCAGCCGACCAGCCAGCGCGACCTAGCTCTGGTGCAGCAGGCGTTCAACCAGTGGCATGTAGAGAGCGGGCGGCCGCTGTGCCAGTTGTCGGTGATGCTGGCGCATACCGTCAACCATTGAGTCTTGTGTTGCTCCCATTCGCGGGCACGCCCGCTCCCACAGGATGGACTGCCCCCCAAAAGTTGGACAGTTTTAAGCTGCAGCCTGAGCCCTGTACTCCACAGGGCTCAGGCCATTGAGCCTCAGCTTGATGCGATCATGGTTGTAGTAGTGAATGTACTCATCCAGACCCGCTCTCAGCTCATCAATGCTCTCGAAACGCTTCAGGTAGAAAAACTCAGACTTGAGCGTGCCGAAGAAGCTTTCCATGGCCGCGTTGTCCAGGCAATTGCCTTTTCGAGACATGCTCTGCTTTACCCCACATTCGCTTAGCTTACGGCGGTATTGCGCCTGCTGGTAATGCCATCCCTGATCCGAATGCAGCACGAGCTTCGGTTTCTCTCCCAGGCAATCGAGCGCTTTGCCAAGCATGTTCCCAACCAGGCTATAGCACGGGCGGCTGGCCATTTCGTAGGCCACGATTTCGCCGTTGTACAAATCCATCACGGGCGACAGATAGAGCTTCTGTTGAGCTACTTTGAACTCGGTTACGTCAGTCACCCACTTTTGGTTTGGGCGTTGAGCGATAAAATTTCGCTCCAGTACATTCGCTGCCACTTTACCGACGGTACCTCGATAGGAGCGATATTTCTTGGGGCGCACTACTGATTTCAATCCCTGCTCAGCCATCAGCCGTTCAATGACCTTCTTGTTCACCCGCTTTTCCTTCCTGATTACGAGTGCGATACGGCGATAACCATAAAGCCCTTTCTGCTCGTGGTAGACGCGATGCACCAATGCCTTGAGCTCAGCATGCCGATCTGGCTTCTGCTGAGCTTTGAGCTGGTAGTAGAAGGTGCTGCGCGCCAGCTCGACCAGTTGAAGGAGGTCAGGCAAAGGAAACCTGCGCTTGAGTTTGGAAACGATCAGGACTTTTTCCCGCGTGTTCGTTCCTTTTCCTCGCGCAGAGCCTTGAGCTCCTTTAGGACAGCATTCTCCATGCGCAGGTACTCAAGTTCAGCCATCAGCTGATCTCGAGACTTCTGATCATCATTGGTATCGGTGGGTTTGGCAGGCTTGATCTTCTTCGACACGTCGATTGGCTTTCTTGGCTTGATGGCAGTAGAGGGTGCAGGACTGCCACTGTAGTACTGCCGCTGCCAAATGCCTATCTGAGAAGACTGCCCAAGACCAAAGTGGGCAGCGGTCTGGCGCAGCGAAAGCCGATGCTCGTGCATATAGCTAAGCACCTGCTGTTTGAAATCACTGGTATAGCGCCGCCCATGCGAGCCTGGACCAATGCCATTATTGGCCTGATAACTGGCCACCCAGCGTCGAAGCAGGCTGAAATCGATACCTAAGTGTTGAGCCACCTTTCGGAAACCGTTGCTGCCATCCAGGTAGGCTGTGATCGCTGTGAGCTTGAATTGCTCGGTGTACTTACCCATAGATCCCCCAAGGGTTGGATTGGTGTCCAACTTCTTGGGGGCAGTCCAGGAATCGCACCGCACTTAAGGCCTGTGCAGTACCTGTGGGAGCGGGCGTGCCCGCGAAAAATCTAACTGCCTTCGCCTGCCATGCGCCGTTCATGCTGGAACTTCCAGCGCACGTACAGTAGCCCGGCAATAAACAGCCCCAGGCTCACCAGCACTTCAAGCCAGCCGAATACCGCCCGCGACGGGTCGAACGCTGCCAGCACGCCCTTGATGAAATAGATATTCACCACGAAGCAGGTCCAGGCATGCGCCCGGGCGCTGCCTTTCAGCATGCCGGGCAACAGCAACAGCAACGGCACCAGTTCGATCGCCAGGATCACCTCGACCCGGGCCCCATGCAGGTTGGCGAACCACAGGTTGTTCACCACCAGCAGGGCGATCAGGCCGAAGAAGCATGCCAGGCTCAATGCCCGCGTCAGGCGCAGGCGGGGTACCAGCCATTGGACCGGCGGCAATGCCTTGGGCTTTCTAGCCACGCGCCGCCTCCAGGGCCTTGGCCGTGGTCGCCAGGCGTTGGCCCAGGGCACGGCACAGGGCGATTTCGTGTGGGTCGAGTTCGCGCTTGCCATCGGCGCCTGCGTGGTGGCTGGCGCCATAAGGCGTGCCGCCGCCACGGGTCTCGAGCAGTGCCGACTCGCTGTAGGGCAGGCCCATCACCAGCATGCCGTGGTGCATCAGCGGCAGCATCATCGACAGCAGGGTGGTTTCCTGGCCGCCGTGCAGGCTGGCGGTGGAGGTGAACACGCCAGCCGGTTTGCCGACCAGCTCACCGCCTAGCCAAAGGCTGCTGGTGCCATCGAGGAAGTACTTGAGTGGCGCTGCCATGTTGCCGAACCGGGTCGGGCTGCCCAGTACCAGGCCAGCGCAGTGGCGCAGGTCGTCAAGGGTGGCGTACAGCGCGCCACTGGCCGGAATATCCGGGGCCACCGCTTCGCATTCGGTGGAAATCGCTGGCACCGTACGCAGGCGTGCCTCCATGCCGGCCAGCTCGATACCGCGGGCGATGTGCCGGGCCATTTCGCTGGTCGCGCCATGGCGGCTGTAATACAGCACCAGGATGTAGGGCGCGCTCACGGCAGGATCTCCAGCACCTTTTCCGGCGGGCGACCGACCACGGCCTTGTCACCGGCAACGAGGATCGGCCGCTCGATCAGTTTGGGGTGCTGGGCCATGGCCTCGATCAGTTGCGCGTCGGTCAGTGCCGGGTCGGCCAGGTTCAGCGTTTTGTATTCGTCCTCGCCGCTGCGCAGCAATTGACGCGGGGCGATGCCCAGCTTGCCGAGCAGGGCCTTGAGGGTGACCGCGTCGGGCGGGGTTTCCAGGTAGCGCACGATGGTCGGGGCCAAGCCGCGGGCTTCGAGCAGTTCCAGGGCGCCGCGGGATTTCGAGCAGCGCGGGTTATGATAGAGCGTGAGATCAGTCATGTCGGGTCGCATCCAGCTGGGTGTGGCGGCTATTCTAACCGCAGCGACTGACCAATTTGCTTTAAAACTCGAGAAGGATTGACCCATGGCAAGGCGTCTGGCAGCAGTACTGGCCATCACCGCGAGCCTGTTGCTCGGTGGTTGCGGTGCCGATTACGGCGTGGACCAACACGGTAATACGGTTAAGGCCGAACAGATCGAAGGGCACTGGCTGGTGCTCAACTACTGGGCTGAATGGTGCGGACCGTGCCGTACCGAAATCCCGGAACTGAATGCGGCGGCCAAGCAATGGGCGGCTGAGGGCATCAAGGTGGTGGGGGTGAACTTCGACGGTTTGCAGGGGCAGGACCTGAAGCAGGCTGCCGAAACCCTGGGTATCGGTTTCACCGTGCTCGCCCAGGACCCGGCCGAGCGCTATGACCTGCCGCGTAGCGAGGCCTTGCCGGTGACCTACATCATCGACGACAAGGGCAAGGTGCGTGAGCAGTTGATGGGCGAGCAGACCCTTGAAGGGTTGCAGGCCAAGATCAAGGCCCTGAAAGGCGCCTGATGCATTCGGGGCCGCTTTCGCGGCCCTTCGCGGGCAGGCCCGCTCCCACAGGGGGGACGCGACAAACTGGACTGCCCCCCAAAAGTTGGACAGTTTTAAGCTGCAGCCTGAGCCCTGTACTCCACAGGGCTCAGGCCATTGAGCCTCAGCTTGATGCGATCATGGTTGTAGTAGTGAATGTACTCATCCAGACCCGCTCTCAGCTCATCAATGCTCTCGAAACGCTTCAGGTAGAAAAACTCAGACTTGAGCGTGCCGAAGAAGCTTTCCATGGCCGCGTTGTCCAGGCAATTGCCTTTTCGAGACATGCTCTGCTTTACCCCACATTCGCTTAGCTTACGGCGGTATTGCGCCTGCTGGTAATGCCATCCCTGATCCGAATGCAGCACGAGCTTCGGTTTCTCTCCCAGGCAATCGAGCGCTTTGCCAAGCATGTTCCCAACCAGGCTATAGCACGGGCGGCTGGCCATTTCGTAGGCCACGATTTCGCCGTTGTACAAATCCATCACGGGCGACAGATAGAGCTTCTGTTGAGCTACTTTGAACTCGGTTACGTCAGTCACCCACTTTTGGTTTGGGCGTTGAGCGATAAAATTTCGCTCCAGTACATTCGCTGCCACTTTACCGACGGTACCTCGATAGGAGCGATATTTCTTGGGGCGCACTACTGATTTCAATCCCTGCTCAGCCATCAGCCGTTCAATGACCTTCTTGTTCACCCGCTTTTCCTTCCTGATTACGAGTGCGATACGGCGATAACCATAAAGCCCTTTCTGCTCGTGGTAGACGCGATGCACCAATGCCTTGAGCTCAGCATGCCGATCTGGCTTCTGCTGAGCTTTGAGCTGGTAGTAGAAGGTGCTGCGCGCCAGCTCGACCAGTTGAAGGAGGTCAGGCAAAGGAAACCTGCGCTTGAGTTTGGAAACGATCAGGACTTTTTCCCGCGTGTTCGTTCCTTTTCCTCGCGCAGAGCCTTGAGCTCCTTTAGGACAGCATTCTCCATGCGCAGGTACTCAAGTTCAGCCATCAGCTGATCTCGAGACTTCTGATCATCATTGGTATCGGTGGGTTTGGCAGGCTTGATCTTCTTCGACACGTCGATTGGCTTTCTTGGCTTGATGGCAGTAGAGGGTGCAGGACTGCCACTGTAGTACTGCCGCTGCCAAATGCCTATCTGAGAAGACTGCCCAAGACCAAAGTGGGCAGCGGTCTGGCGCAGCGAAAGCCGATGCTCGTGCATATAGCTAAGCACCTGCTGTTTGAAATCACTGGTATAGCGCCGCCCATGCGAGCCTGGACCAATGCCATTATTGGCCTGATAACTGGCCACCCAGCGTCGAAGCAGGCTGAAATCGATACCTAAGTGTTGAGCCACCTTTCGGAAACCGTTGCTGCCATCCAGGTAGGCTGTGATCGCTGTGAGCTTGAATTGCTCGGTGTACTTACCCATAGATCCCCCAAGGGTTGGATTGGTGTCCAACTTCTTGGGGGCAGTCCAAACTGTGGGAGCGGGCGCGCCCGCGAAGGGCCGCAAAGCGGCCCAGGCAATCCTCAGCCTTCTTCAGGCCAGAAGCGCAGCGGCTTGCCTTCGGCCGGCCAGAAGCGCATCTGCTCCACCGGTGACACATCCCAACGCTCTACCGTTTCCAGCGCCTGCAGGAAGCGTTTTTCCTGTTCCATCAGCGCGGGTGCACACAGCTTGCGGGTCTTGCCGACCTTGCCGAAGCTCAGGTGCTCGCCATCGAGCGTGTAAGGCGCAAACCAGTGGTTGCAGCCGCCGTTGCCATAGGCACGGCCGTCGCTGGCCAGGGTCAAGGTCAGGTGGCTGTAGTCGATCAGTGGTCGTTCGCCAATCCACTCCAGCACGTAGCTGCGTTCCTGCTGCAGCCGGGAAGGTTCCGTGGCGCAGCCGAGCAGGCCGGTTGCAATCAGCACGCCGGTCAGCAGATTCTTCACTCGGCGCTCTCCTGGCAACGCGGGCACAGGTGTTTTTCGCCACGGCTGGCCCAGCCCAGCGCTGCGATACGGGCGCTGGCAGCCGGTTGACGAGCTGCCTTGCCGAGCTTGGCGTCTACTGCGAACTCGAAGCTCAGCACCGCATCGCAGCTATCGCATTCGACCTGCCAGGTGAGGATTTCCAGCTCGTTGAATACCGGGCCACTCGCCACGGCAACCCACTGGCCGCGTGGGTTGATCAGGTGGCGCACGCTTTCCACGGTCAGGCGCATGGACAAATCCTTGCTGCCCTTGAGCGTGACCAGCAGGCTGTCGCCTTTTTGCATCGAACCGCCGTTGCCCGTGACCTGGTAGCGGCCCGGCACCAAAGCGCGGCACTCGATCAGGGTGTGTTGCGGGTTGAAAAGGGTGTAGCGAAAATCGTGTTCGACCATGGGTCCTCCAGAAATGCCGCGTATCCTAGCATTAACCCATCACCAGGTTCTGTGGATTGCCTGCCGCCCAGCGGTTGATGTTGTCCAGTGTGGTCGCGGCAATGGCATCCAGCGCCTCGCGGGTGAGGAAAGCCTGGTGAGCGGTGATGATCACGTTGGGGAAGGTCAGCAGCCGAGCCAGCACATCGTCTTGCAAGGGCAGGTCGGAGCGGTCTTCGAAGAACAGTTGGGCTTCTTCCTCGTAGACGTCCAGGCCCAGGTAGCCAAGCTGGCCGCTTTTCAGTGCGTCGATCAGCGCCGGGGTGTCGACCAGCGCACCGCGACCGGTGTTGATCAGCATGGCGCCGGGCTGCAACTGGGCCAGGCTTTGCGCGTTGACCAGGTGGCGAGTGTGCTCGGTCAGCGGGCAGTGCAGGCTGATGATGCGGGCTTCGCGCAACAGCTCGGGCAGGGGCATGTAGCGGGCGCCAAGGGCCAGCAGCTCCGGGTTGGGGTAGGGGTCGTACGCCAGCAGCTGGCAGCCGAAACCGGCCATGATGCGAGCGAAGGCGGCCCCGATCTGGCCGGTACCGACCACCCCGACGGTTTTGCCGTGCAGGTCGAAGCCGGTCAGCCCGTGCAGGGTGAAGTCACCTTCGCGGGTGCGGTTGTAGGCCCGATGCAGGCGCCGGTTGAGTGCCAGGATGAGCGCCACGGCGTGCTCGGCAACGGCGTGTGGCGAGTAGGCCGGCACCCGCACCACGGCCAGGCCCAAGCGCTGGGCGGCGGCCAGGTCGACGTGGTTGTAGCCGGCCGAGCGCAGGGCGATCAACCGCGTGCCCGCAGCGGCCAGGCGCTGCAGCACCGGCGCGTCGAGTTCGTCATTGATGAAGACGCAGACCACCTCAAAGCCCTCTGCCAGGGCGGCGGTGTCGAGGGTCAGGCGGGCCGGCTGGAAATGCAGCTCCAGGGTGGTGCCGCTGACAGCCTTGGTGAAGCTTTCCTGATCGTAGTGCTGGCTGCTGAACAACAGGGCGCGCATGGTGGAACTCCTTTGCAATGCATGTCTTGGTTGGGTCGCTGCCTGTCAAGGCATACCCAGCGTGGCCCAGAGCCACTCAAGCGCTCAATCTGGCCTGTGCCGCCAGCCGGCTGATCGCGCTGTCCAGTTCATCCAGGGCCTGCTGCGCCTGCGGATTGTCCTGCTTCAGCAAGGTCTCGCTGCGTTGGCACGCTGCCCTTAACTGCGGCACGCCGCAATAGCGTGAGGCCCCGTTCAGACGGTGTACCTGCTCGATCAGGCCATTGCGGTCATCGGCTGCGCGGGCGGCGCGTATGGCTTCGCGGTCCGTATCCAGGGAGGCCAGCAGCATGCTCAGCATGTCAGCGGCCAGATCTGCCTTGCCAGCGGCCAGGCGCAGGCCCTCTTCGGGGTCGAGTACCTTCAGTTCGTCGCCATTGGTCAGTAGCTCGGCCTGCGCCTGCTGCGGTGTGCCCAGGCTCAGGCCGGTCCACTTCATCACCACCTGGGCCAGTTGCCGTTCGCTGATGGGTTTGGTCAGGTAGTCGTCCATGCCGCTGTGCAATAACGCGCGCTTTTCATTGGCCATGGCATGGGCAGTGAGGGCGACGATTGGCAGCGGGTTGCCGCTCTGGGTGTTTTCCCACAGGCGGATCTGTTCAGTACAGGCGCGGCCGTCCATGCCGGGCATCTGCACATCCATCAGCACCAGGTCGAACAACTCCTCCTGCACGGCCTGTACCGCCGCATAACCATTGTTGACGGCCAGTACCTCGGCACCCAAGTCTTCGAGCAGGGTTTTTACCAGCAGCAGGTTGGCGGCATTGTCGTCGACGCAGAGTATTTTCGGGCGTCGCTGGCCGTTGGCGTTGCTCCCTTCGGCCAGCGGACGGCGAGGTTGTACCAGCTCCAGCAAGAGGCGACGCAGCTTGCGGGTGCAGGTCGGCTTGGACAGCAACTGGCCATGGCCGTTGGGCAGGTACGGGTGGTACAGCGCCTGCTCGGTGGTCGGGCACAGCACCACGCATTGGCAGTGGTAACGCTCGAGCTGCTGATGATAATGGCCCAGTTGCTCGGGCGACAGGTTACCCAGGTTGGCCCCGAGCACCGCGAACTCGAAGGGCAGGCCGGCCTGGCTGGCGGCCTGCACCCCCTGCAGCAACTGGTCGTAGGAGGCGAACAGGCTCACGCTGAGGCCGCAGTCTTCCAGCTGGTGCTCCAGTGCCTGGCGCGCCAGTTCGTGGCCATCGACAATGGCGGCACGGCGGCCCAGCAATGGCTGCGGTGGCAGCGCTTCGGCATCGTCATGAGCCTTGGGCAGGTTGAGGCTGATCCAGAACTGCGAACCTTCGCCCGGGGTACTGTCGACACCGATCTCGCCGCCCATCTGTTCGATCAGGCGCTTGGAAATCACCAGCCCGAGACCGGTGCCACCGGGCTGGCGAGCCAGTGAGTTGTCAGCCTGGCTGAAGGCCTGGAACAGTGTGCGCACATCCTGTGGTGACAGGCCGATGCCGGTGTCCTGTACGCTGATGCGCAACTGCGCGCAGTCTTCGTGCTCGTCTTCCAGCATGGCGCGCACGACGATGGTGCCTTCGCGGGTGAACTTGATGGCGTTGCTGACCAGGTTGGTGAGGATCTGCTTGAGCCGCAACGGGTCGCCCACCAGCGAAGCAGGCGTGTCGCGGTAGATCAGGCTCAGCAATTCCAGCTGCTTGGCGTGGGCGGCCGGAGCGAGGATGGTCAGGGTGTCCTGGATCAGGTCCCGCAGGTTGAACGGTATGCTGTCGAGCACCAGCTTGCCGGCTTCGATCTTGGAGAAATCGAGGATCTCGTTGATGATTCCCAGCAGGTTGTCAGCAGACTTCTCGATGGTGTTCAGGTAGTCGAGCTGGCGCGGTGTCATCTCGCTTTTTTGCAGCAGGTGGGTAAAGCCGAGGATGCCATTGAGCGGGGTGCGGATTTCGTGGCTCATGTTGGCCAGGAACTCCGACTTGATACGGCTGGCCTCAAGGGCCTCTTTGCGCGCCATGTCCAGCTCGATGTTCTGGATTTCGATGGTTTCCAGGTTCTGGCGCACGTCTTCGGTGGCCTGGTCGATGCTGTGTTGCAGTTCTTCGTGGGCGTTTTGCAGGGTTTCGGCCATGCGGTTGATGCCGTGGGCCAGTTCGTCCAGCTCATGGCTGCCCATGGTCGGCAGGCGTTCTTCGAGGTGGCCGTCCTTGAGCTGATTGACCGCGTGCTTGATGCGTTCGATGGGGTCGTTGATGGTGCGGCTCATGCGCAGCGCCAACAGGCCGCTGAGTGCCAGGCAGGCGAGGATCAGCAACAGGCTGGTGAACAGGTTGCGGTAGCCGCGCAGCAGCGTGCCGTCGTGCGACAGCTCGATCTCTACCCAGCCCAGCAGGCGCTCGGCTTCGGCCGGCACGGCGTCGGTGGCCAGGTCGCGGTGGTGGCCGAACACGGGCATCAGGTAGCGGGTGGCGTCGTTGCCACTGCGCTGCAGGAGTTGGGTGCCGGTACCGCCGCTGGGCGGCAGGTTGAGCATGCTCGGGCCGGCGTGGGCCAGGCGCGTGCGGTCCGGGGCCAGAAACGCCACTGCGCGCACATCGGCCTGCTCCAGGGTTTGTGCGGCAATTCGCTCCAGTTGCGCAGGCGCGAGCCGGGCCATGGCCGGTGCGGCCAGGGGCGCCAGTTGTTCGGCGATCATCTTGCCGCGCTGCAGCAGCTGGGTGCGCAGGTCGTTCTGTTGCAGCCAGGTGAAATAGCTACCCAGCACCAGGGCCATCAAGCCGGCCGGTAGCAGTGCCAGCAGCAGTACCCGGCTGCGGATTCCCAAGCGATCGAGCACACTCGCCTCCTCTGATGTGCCTGGATGCCGTCAAGTGGTAACGGCCAAGCCGCGAAGTTACTCCGCCTGCCGCACCATTGCATCTCTTTAGTACGTGTTATGCGCCGTTGCCGGGGCATTGGTCGCAGTGCGGTTGCCTGGCAGGTGGCGAATGCTCAATAATCACGCAATTGAGAATGCATGGCAGTTGCCAATGAATCCTGTATCTATTTACAACACCCACATCCTTGCCATCGAGGACGACCCGGTGCTTGGCGCCTATCTGCAGGAAGAGCTGCAGCGTGGCGGCTGCCAGGTCACCTGGTGCCGCAATGGCCTGGAGGGTCTGGAAACGGCTGGCCGCCAGGCTTTCGATGTTGTGCTCATGGACATCCTGCTGCCCGGGCTTGATGGGCTGGACGCCTTGGCGCAGTTGCGCAGGCACAGCGCTACACCGGTAATCATGATGTCGGCGCTGGGGGCCGAGGCGGATCGTATCAGCGGCTTTCAGCGCGGCGCCGACGATTACCTGCCCAAGCCATTCAGCATGGCCGAGTTGCAGGTGCGCATCGAGGCGATTCTGCGCCGCGTGGCCCTGGAGCGGCGGCATCAGGGCCCGCTGGAGCAAGCCGGCTGCGGCGAGCTGCAGTTCGATGAGGGGCTGTGTGACGTGCGCCTGAATAGCCGCCTGGCGGGCCTGACCCCCAGCGAATACCGCCTGCTGGACATCCTCAACCGCAACCTCGACGAAGTCCTCAGCAAGCCGTTCCTGTACCAGCATGTGTTGCAGCGCGGCTATTCACGGCATGACCGCAGCCTGGACATGCACGTCAGCCAGATCCGTCGCAAGCTCAAGGGCATCGGTTATCACGAACGACAGATCCGCACCGTGTGGGGCAAGGGTTACGTGCTCAGTGCCAGCGAGGCGGAGTGAGCCATGCTCGACCGCCATTCGCTGTTCTGGAAGCTGGCCATCTTGCTGGTGGGCTTTTGCCTGCTGATGATCGGCCTCAGTTATACCTGGGGCCGGCACATGGAAACCCAGAATGCCTTCCTCTCGGAGCCGGCACGGCAGACCTTGCGGGGTTATGCCGCCGAAGCTGAGCAGGCCTGGCGCAGCGGCGGGCGGGCAGGGCTGGATCAGTGGGTGGCGGCCATGCATCAGCGCGAACGGGGCTGGGTCGGCGTGCTCGACATCAACCTGCGCCCGCTCGACAGCGCCACCCTCAACCCACAGATCATGCAGCGTCTGACACGCCTGCGCGGTGTCGATTGGCCGATGAGTCGGCGCAGTGTCGACCAGCCGTGGGTGCGCATACCATTCCCGGGGGCGCCGGAGCAGGGCATGCTGGTGATCGAACTGCCGCAGCGCTTCAATCCGGGGCAGCACCGCTTGCTGTGGCGAATTCTCACCAACGGCATCATCCCGGGGCTGTTCACCTTGCTGTTGTGTGTAGGCCTGTACCGCATGTTGATCGTGCCGCTGAATCAACTTCGCGAGCAGGCCAATGCCTGGCGGGCCGATCAGCTGTCGGCCCGGCTGGACTCGCGCACCATCGCCCGGCATGACGAGCTGGGCGAACTGGCGCGTGCCTTTGACCAGATGGCCGAGCGGCTGCAAGGCACGGTGGCTATGCAGCAGCAGTTGCTGCGCGACCTGTCCCACGAAATGCGCACGCCGCTGAGCCGGTTGCGGGTGGCCTGCGATGGTGAAACCGACCTGCAGCGTCTGCGTGATCGCCTGATCCGTGAAGTGGACTGCATGCAGCAACTGGTCGAAGACACCCTGCAACTGGCCTGGCAGGACGCCGAGCGTGCGCCGATGAACCTTGAGCCGATCGAGGTCCACGCCTTGTGGGAGTTGCTGGCCGAAAATGCCAGCTACGAGAGCGGCTGGTCGCCTGCGCAACTGCGCTGCGAAGTACCGGCCGACTGCTGGGTGCAGGGCAACCTCAACCACCTGGCTCAGGCGCTGGAGAACATGTTGCGCAATGCCATTCGCCACTCGCCGGCCGAGGGTGTGGTGCGGTTGGGTGGGCAGCGTGAGGGCAGCTATTGGTGGTTGTGGCTTGAGGATGAGGGTGGCGGGGTCGCTGAAGAGGACTTGGAGCGGATCTTCGCGCCGTTCTCGCGGTTGGACGGTTCGCGGCCCGGGGATGGTGGCTTCGGCCTGGGGCTGAGCATCGCCCGCAGTGCCATCCAGCGCCAGGGCGGCACCTTGTGGGCGCAGAATGGCAAACGCGGGTTGCGCTTGTGGATGAGGTTGCCGTTGCATGTGCCGGCCTCTTCGCGGGTAAACCCGCTCCTGCACGCTAGCGAATCCCCGTAGGAACGGGTTTACCCGCGAAGAGGCCAGCACATGTCACACCGTTATAGCTTGTAGCTATATGCACTACAGATTGCGTGATATGGCCGCGAAGGGTTTGCCGGTATGATAGGCACCCCCGCCGTCCGGATTGCGAAATACGCCATGACCGTGCAGTACCCAACCATCGCCGATTGCGTCGGCAATACGCCACTGGTTCGCCTGCAGCGCATCGCTGGCGAAACCAGCAATACCCTCCTGCTCAAGCTCGAAGGTAACAATCCTGCCGGCTCGGTGAAAGACCGCCCGGCACTGTCGATGATCGCTCGCGCCGAACTGCGCGGCCAGATCAAGCCAGGCGATACCCTGATCGAAGCCACCTCCGGCAACACCGGCATCGCCCTGGCGATGGCGGCGGCGATCAAGGGCTACAAGATGATCCTGATCATGCCCGACAACTCCACCGCCGAGCGCAAGGCCGCCATGACGGCCTATGGCGCCGAGCTGATCCTGGTGACCAAGGAGGAGGGGATGGAAGGCGCCCGTGACCTGGCCGAGAAGCTGCAGGCCGAAGGCCGTGGCCTGGTGCTCGACCAGTTCGCCAACGGCGACAACCCGATCGCCCACTACAACAGCACCGGCCCGGAGATCTGGCAGCAGACCCAGGGCACCATTACCCATTTCGTCAGCTCCATGGGGACCACCGGTACCATCATGGGCTGCTCGCAGTACCTCAAGGAACAGAACCCCGCGGTGCAGATCATCGGCCTGCAACCGATGGAGGGCTCGGCTATTCCGGGCATTCGCCGCTGGCCCGAGGAATACCTGCCGAAAATCTTCGATGCCACCCGCGTCGACCGCGTGGTCGACATGTCGCAGCAGGAAGCCGAAGACACCACCCGTCGCCTTGCGCGTGAAGAGGGCATTTTCTGCGGCGTGTCTTCTGGTGGTGCGGTCGCGGCCATGTTGCGCCTGTCCCGCGAAGTGGAAAATGCGGTCATGGTTGCGATCATTTGCGACCGCGGCGACCGTTATCTGTCCACCGGCCTGTTTGATCCACGCTAAATGTCCAAGAAAAAAAGCAACAGCGGCCTGCGCTTCCAGCCGGCCGGCGGCAATCGCACCCCCCAGGTCCCAGTGGGAAAGAAGCAGCGCCTGGACATCGAGCGCCTGGCCGGTGACGGCCGTGGCATTGCCTTCCTCGACGGGCGTACCTGGTTCGTCAGCGGCGCCTTGGCCGGTGAGGCCGTGGAGGCGCGGGTGCTCAACGCCCGTGGCAAAGTGGTCGAGGCACGCCTGGAGCGGTTGCTGCAGGCCGCGCCCGAGCGCCGTGAGGCGCCATGTCGCTACTACGACCGCTGCGGTGGCTGCAACCTGCAGCACCTGCCGCACGACGCGCAACTGGCGCTGAAGCAGCGCACCCTCGCCGAGCAGTTGCAGCGGGTGGCCGGCGTGCAACCCGAGGCGTGGGCTGCCCCCCTGAGCGGGCCGGAATTCGGCTACCGGCGCCGCGCCCGTGTGGCCGTGCGTTGGGACGTCAAGGCGCGTCAGCTGGAGGTGGGTTTCCGCGCCGAAGCCAGCCAGGACATCATTGCCATCGACGATTGTGCAGTGCTGGTACAACCCTTGCAGTCCATTTTGCGCCACTTGCCGACGGTGCTGCGTTCGTTGAGCAAGCCGCAGGCGCTGGGCCATGTAGAGCTGTTCAGTGGCACCGCCGAGGCGGTTCTGGTGCGCCACGTCGCGCCGTTGCCGGCCGAGGACCAGGCCAGGCTGCAAGCGTTCTGCGAGCAGGCCAACGCCCAGCTATGGCTGCAAGGCGAAGGTGAGCCGGCGCCCGTGGACCCAGCGGCGCAGTTGGGGTTTGCCCTGGCACCTTGGCAGCTGGAGCTGGCCTGGCGCCCGGGCGATTTCGTGCAGGTGAATGCCCAGGTCAATACGGCGATGATCGAGCAGGCCCTGGCCTGGCTCGCGCCACAAGCCGACGAGCGTGTGCTGGACTTGTTCTGCGGTCTGGGCAACTTTGCCCTGCCGCTGGCCCGCCAGGCGCGTGAGGTGGTGGCAGTGGAAGGTGTACAGGCCATGGTCGATCGGGCCGCGGCCAATGCCCGGAACAACAATGTGCATAACGCACGGTTTTTTCAGGCCGATTTATCGCAGCCTTTGGCAGGCACCGGATGGGCCGCCGAGGGCTTTTCTGCGGTACTCTTGGATCCACCGCGCGACGGTGCTTTCGAGGTGGTGCAAGGCATCGCCCGCCTCAAGGCCAGAAGGCTGGTCTACGTATCGTGCAACCCGGCCACGCTGGCGAGAGACGCCCAAGTGCTGGTCGGCCAGGGGTACCGGTTAAAAAGGGCCGGGATTCTCGACATGTTTCCTCAGACGGCGCATGTCGAGGCCATGGCGTTATTCGAAGCGGGCTAGCTGACTGGCCCCTTGGTGCGGTTGCCACGGAATGGCGGCCGCACGGTGATCGCCAGCACACCCGTATGGTGTGCTGCATGGAAAGGTAAAACAAAGATGGTACAGGTGAGAGTGCACCAGCCGGTCAACACCGACGGCAGTATCAATCTCGAAGCATGGTTGGACCATGTGGTAAGCGTCGATTCGGCACTGGATCGCGCAGCGCTGAAAGAAGCCTGCGAGTTTGCTCTTGAGGTAGAGAAAAAGGGCAACCCGGCCAAGCATTCCTGGGCGGATGGTACGTCCAGCTTCCAGGCAGGCCTGGAAATCGCCGAAATTCTTGCTGACCTCAAGCTCGACCAGGACTCTCTGGTGGCTGCGGTCATCTACCGCTCGGTGCGCGAGGGCAAGGTCACCCTCGCCGAGGTCAGCCAGCGTTTTGGCCCGGTGGTGTCCAAGCTGATCGACGGCGTGCTGCGCATGGCCGCCATCAGTGCCAGCCTCAGCCCACGACAGTCGCTGGTGCTGGGCTCGCAGGCGCAGGTCGAGAACCTGCGCAAGATGCTGGTGGCCATGGTCGACGACGTGCGCGTGGCGCTGATCAAGCTGGCCGAACGCACGTGCGCAATTCGGGCGGTCAAGTCCGCCGATGACGAGAAACGCCTGCGTGTCGCGCGTGAAGTGTTCGACATCTACGCGCCGCTCGCACACCGCCTGGGTATCGGTCACATCAAGTGGGAGCTGGAAGACCTGTCCTTCCGCTACCTGGAGCCCGACCAGTACAAGCAGATCGCCAAGCTGTTGCATGAGCGGCGACTGGACCGCGAGCGCTTCATCAGCGACGTGATGAACCAGTTGCAGAACGAGTTGCTCGCCACTGGCGTAAATGCCGACATCAGCGGTCGGGCGAAACATATCTATTCGATCTGGCGCAAGATGCAGCGCAAAGGCCTGGAATTCAGCCAGATCTACGACGTGCGTGCGGTGCGCGTGCTGGTGCCGGAAATCCGCGACTGCTACACCGCGCTGGGCATCGTGCACACCTTGTGGCGGCATATTCCCAAGGAGTTCGACGACTACATCGCCAACCCCAAGGAGAACGGCTACCGCTCGTTGCACACTGCGGTAATCGGCCCCGAGGGCAAGGTGCTGGAGGTGCAGATCCGCACCCACGGCATGCACGAAGAGGCCGAACTTGGGGTATGCGCCCACTGGCGCTACAAGGGCACCGACGTCAAGCCCAGCTCCAACCACTACGAAGAAAAGATTTCCTGGTTGCGCCAGGTGCTGGAATGGCACGAAGAGCTGGGCGACATCGGTGGCCTGGCCGAGCAGTTGCGGGTCGACATCGAGCCTGACCGGGTTTATGTGTTCACCCCCGACGGCCACGCCATCGACCTGCCCAAAGGCGCCACGCCACTGGACTTTGCCTACCGCGTGCACACCGAGATCGGCCACAACTGCCGCGGCGCGAAGATCAACGGCCGTATCGTGCCGCTGAACTACAGCCTGCAGACTGGCGAGCAGGTGGAGATCATCACCAGCAAGCACGGCAACCCTAGCCGTGACTGGTTGAACTCCAACCTGGGCTACGTGACCACCTCACGGGCGCGGGCCAAGATCGTCCACTGGTTCAAATTGCAGGCCCGCGACCAGAACGTTGCTGCCGGCAAGACCTTGCTTGAGCGCGAACTCAGTCGTCTGGGCCTGCCGCAGGTTGATTTCGAGCGCCTGGCCGAGAAGACCAACGTCAAGACCGCCGAGGACATGTTTGCCTCGCTCGGTGCTGGCGACCTGCGCCTGGCTCATCTGGTCAACGCTGCCCAGCAGTTGCTGGAGCCTGAGCGTATCGAGCAGATCGAGCTGGTGCCGCGCAAGCCTACCGGGCCGCGTACCGGTAAGCGTGGCGACATTCAGATCCAGGGTGTCGGCAACCTGCTGACACAGATGGCCGGCTGCTGCCAGCCGCTACCGGGCGATGCCATTGTCGGTTACATCACCCAGGGCCGTGGCGTGAGCATTCATCGCCAGGACTGCGCCTCGGTACTGCAGCTGGCGGGCAAGGAGCCAGAGCGCATGATCCAGGTGAGCTGGGGGCCGATCCCGGTGCAGACCTACCCGGTCGACATCGTCATCCGTGCCTACGATCGCCCGGGCCTGCTGCGCGATGTGTCGCAGGTGCTGCTGAACGAGAAGATCAACGTGCTGGCGGTGAATACCCGTTCGAACAAGGAAGACAACACCGCGCTGATGTCGCTGACCATCGAGATTCCAGGCCTGGACGCGCTGGGGCGCCTGCTGGGGCGGATCTCGCAGTTGCCGAACATCATCGAGACGCGGCGTAATCGTACCCCTTGAGACCGGGGCGTCTGCTTCGCGGGTAAACCCGCTCCTACAGGTAAGGTGCAGATTTCGAAAGCTGCACCCATCCTGTGGGAGCGGGTTTACCCGCGAAGAAGGCGCCACTGAAAGGACCTGATTGAATGACCTACACCCTTGACGACCTGCTGCATCTCATGGCCCGCCTGCGCGACCCGCAGTACGGCTGCCCGTGGGACCTGAAGCAGAACTACGCCAGCATCGTCCCACACACTATCGAAGAGGCCTACGAGGTCGCTGACACCATTGAGCGCGGCGATTTCGAGCACTTGCAAGGCGAGCTGGGCGATTTGCTGTTCCAGGTGGTCTACTACAGCCAGCTGGCCCGCGAAGAAGGGCGTTTCGAGTTCGATGGTGTGGTCGACAGCATCACCCGCAAGCTCATCCGCCGCCACCCGCACGTTTTTCCGACTGGCGAGCTGTACGCGCCGGTGGACACGCCCAGCCTGAGCGAAGCCCAGGTCAAGTCGCGCTGGGAAGAAATCAAGGCCGAAGAGCGCGCGGAGAAGAGCCAGCCCGAACAGCTGTCGCTGCTTGATGACGTGCCGGCAACCTTGCCGGCGCTGTCGCGGGCAGCCAAACTGCAAAAACGTGCGGCCACGGTCGGTTTCGACTGGCCGGCGGCGTTGCCGGTGCTGGACAAGGTCCGCGAAGAGCTGGATGAAGTGCTGCAGGCCATGGCCGACGGCGACGCCGATGCGCTGGAAGATGAAGTCGGCGACTTGCTGTTTGCTGCGGTCAACCTGGCCCGCCACCTCAAGCAAGACCCAGAGCATGCGCTACGCCGCGCCAATCGCAAGTTCGAACGACGTTTCCGTTTTATCGAACAGGCATTGCGCGACAGTGGCCGCCCCATTGAAGATTGTGACCTTGACGAGCTGGATGCCCTTTGGGGGGAAGCCAAACGTCAGGAAAAGAACCTGCCCAGCTGCGGCTGAGCTGTTGCATAAGTGAGTGAATATTCATGAGCCTTTCCCTTCGCGACCAATTGCTCAAAGCCGGTCTGGTCAACCAGAAACAGGTCTCGCAGACCAACAAAGCTGAAAAGAAACAGAAGCGCATGGAGCACAAAGGCCAGGTCGAAGTCGACGACAGCCAGCAGCGCATGGCCAAGGAAGCCATGGCTGAAAAAGCCCGGCGTGACCAGGAACTGAACCGCCAGCAGCAGGAAAAGGCCGAGCAGAAGGCCCGTGCCGCGCAGGTCAAGCAACTGATCGAGGCCACTCGCCTGCCCAAACTGAGCACCGAGGATTACTACAACTTCGTCGACGACAAGAAGGTCAAGCGCATTGCCGTCAACGCCCTGATGCGCACCAAGCTGAGCAACGGCGCGCTGGCCGTGGTAGCCCATGCCGGTGGTTACGAGGTTATCCCCCGTGAGGCCGCCTTGAAGATCCAGGAGCGCGACCCTGGCCGTATTCTGCTGCTCAACAGCCATGTCGAGGAAACGGACGAAGACGACCCGTACGCGGCTTACAAGATCCCTGATGATCTGATGTGGTAAACACGAAAACCTCGCCTTGGCGTTAATGCGGTTCATTCAAGATCGCAGGGCCGCTCTGCGGCCCTTTCGCGACACGCGCGTTCTCAAGAAGACGCTGGCCTTGCGTCGCGAAAGGGTTCGCCGCTCACCGAACCGGCGCGGTTAGTCACTTGTACTATCGTCTTGGTTCCCTCCGTTCGTCGGACATTTCTTAGGGTTCCGGCACAACGGCTAGCCTCCAGCTTAGCGTCAGGGATAGCGCTGAACATTCGGTCCAGGAAGGGCCAGTACGCCTCGTCGTCCCGACGCTTTATCTGCTGAGGAGACGACAATGAAAATAACCCTGAAACGGTTGGCGTGCCTGGGTGCGAGCTTCACCAGTGCGTTCGCCATGGCCGATGCGGCCAGCCCGCCGGTGCTGTCACCTGCGATTCCCTTCGATGTCACCGCCAATCCCCCCTTCACCCTGGACAACCTGCAACACGATTTCGACGTGCTGTCGTGGCAAACCTTCGTCGCCCTGAACTGGCCCGCCAACGCCGACGGCAGTGCCAACACCTCGGCGAAGATCGGCGCGCCCGGCAAGACCGTGTGGGAGTCGTGGAAAGAAAGCTACGAGATTTTCCTGCCCAAGGGGCAGAAGCCCGTCGCCTGGGACCAGCAGGCGCCCGTGCCCGCGGCCTGTGAAGGCAAGGGTGACTTGCCGGTGCTGCAACAGATGGGCAAGGTCGCCGGGGTGCTCGATGAGTTCATCCAGCCGTTCAAGACCGGCCCGCTGGTCGACCAAAGCGGCACCTACACGCGCAACGCGATCATGGTCAACCAGCCAATGTTCGATGACATCGTCAACAATGGCCTGTACAGCAAGGAAGGCCAGCAAGCGTTCCTGAGCAAGGCCGACAACCGCATCGCTTTCGCCTGCGGTTCGCAAAAGGCCCAGCAGGTCGGCGCGATCATGGTCAAGTCGGCCTGGAAAGTGCTCGATGGCAGCGACAACCCGCAGGAGTTCCACGCCGTCGACGCGCTGGTCTACACCCCCGGCAACGCCGACCCGAACAAGGGGGCGGTGATCCCCGAATCGTGCAATGCGCAGAAGGTCGGGCTGGTAGGCCTGCACATCGTGCACAAGACCGAAGGCGCACCGCAGTGGGTATGGTCGACGTTCGAGCACGTGCGCAACGTGCCGGAAAAGACCACGCCAATGAACGAGCGCAAAGGGCCCTACCTGTTCTACGACGCCCAGGCCAGCAACCGCCCGGTGAACGAGCCGCCCGCGCAACCATGGGACCCGTCGAAGAAGGCCATCCCCTCGCAGATCGTGCGTGAAATTCCCGTCACCGCCGCCACCCAACAGCTCAACGCGCAGTGGCAAGGCGCGCTCAAGGGCACGGTGTGGGCCAACTACCACCTGATCAGCACCCAGTGGCCCACCGCCCCGGCCGATGACTGCCAGGTGCCGTCGCCGACCAACCCGCTAGGTACGCCTGCGCCGAACTTCCTGGCTAACGCCACCCTGGAGACCTACAACCAGGGCACCACCCCGCAGGCCTCGTCCAGCTGCATGGAGTGCCACAACAACGCGACCACCCGCGTGACCCAGTCGCCACGCACCAGCTTCGCCGATTTCACTTTCCTGCTTGAACGTGCCCAATCCACCGGCGCCAAGGAGTGATGCCATGAGCGACCAGAACCTGCAGAACTTCATCGGCTTGTCCGCCGTGCTCACTGGCCTGTCGGCCAAGCTGCTGGCACCTTCCGTCGACCCGATCAACCTGCCGCCGGTGTTCTTCGCCACCGCCCAGCAAGGCATGGGCCTTGAGGCGTTCAGCAGCCTGCTGGAGCTGTACGCCAGCATCCAGAGCCAGCCGCCCGCGCAAATCGCCAGCGCCGTGCTCGCTAACGCGAACCCGCAAATCGCCCAGGGCGCCCGCTCGATCATGAAGCTGTGGCTGCTCGGCAGTTGGTACCAACCCTACGACCTGGGCAACGCCCGCACGGGTGACACGCGTGTGGTCTCCGACCAGGCCTACAAGGAGAGCTGGGCGTGGAAGATCGCCCAATCTCACCCTATGGGCTACAGCCAGTTCCACTTCGGGTACTGGGGTGAACAGCCACCGACCCTCAAGCAATTCACCGGTGTCGACGCCAAGGAAGGGCAGCAGCCATGAGCAATGTACAAACCCAGAACATCGAAACTGCCGATGTGATCGTGGTGGGCGCCGGCATGGCCGGCAGTGTCATGGCCTACCAGTTGGGCCTGGCCGGGTTGAAAGTGCTGGTGCTCGAATCGGGCCCGGCCATTCCGCCCAATCGCAGCGAGTACCTGGAGCGCTTCTACACCGCGGTGCTCAAAGCGCCCGAGTCGCCGTACCCACCTGAGCAGAGCGAGCAGACCCCGGCCACGCAGTTCGCGCCACGGGCGACCATCCAGGACCTGATCACCGCGGGTAGCCAAGACCCGAACAAGGCGCAGAAAAGCTACCTGGTGCAGAAGGGGCCGCACCTGTTCGCCAGCACCTACGAGCGGGTAGGCGGCGGCACCATGTGGCACTGGATGGGCACGGCCCTGCGCCTGTTGCCCAACGACTTTCGCATGCGCACTGCGTACAACGTCGGGGTCGACTGGCCGCTCAGTTACGACGACCTGCAGACTGCCTACTGCCGCGCCGAGGAAGAGATGGGCGTGTCCGCGGATGTCGCCTCGCAGACTTACCTGGGCGTGACCTTCCCGCAGGGCTACAAATACAGCATGCATGGCATCCCGCCGTCGCTGGTTGACCAGGGCCTGGGCAAGCACGTCACGGGCACCGTGTACCAAAGCCCGGAGAAGGGGCCCGACGGCAAGCCGTACCCAGGTGTCACCCTCAACGTCCGGCAGACGCCGGCCGGGCGCAACTCGCAGAATGATAACGGCCGTCGGGTGTGCGCTGGCAATACCAGCTGCACGCCGATCTGCCCGATCCAGGCCAAGTACGACGCCACCGTGACCATGGCCAAGGCACTGGATACCGGCAACGTGCGCATCCTTTACCAGACCGTGGCGAGCCAGGTGCAGGTCGATGCCAATGGGGTCACGGGCATCGATTTCATCCAGTACCAGAACAATGGTACGCGCCAGAACGGCACGGCCCAGGGCAAACGCTACGTAATCGCCGCCCACGCGATCGAAACGCCGAAGTTGCTGCTCAACTCCATCGGCCCGAACAGCCCTAAAGGGGTCGCCAACAGCAGCGGCCAGGTCGGCCAGGCGTTGGCTGACCACCCGGTGTACCTGGCCTGGGGGCTGATGCCCGAAGGCAAGCCGCTGTTCCCGTTCCGTGGGCCGTTGTCCACCTCGGGGATTGAGGACATGCGCGATGGCCCGTTCCGCAGCCAGCGTGCCGCCTGGCGTATCGAAATCGGCAACGAGGGCTGGAACTGGTCGGTGAATGACCCCTACACCTCGGTCTGCGATTTCATCGACGGCACCAACCACGGCGGCGCTAACCCCAGCAAGCTGGCGTTGTCCGGCCAGGCGCTGGTGCAGCAGCTCAACAGCGTGCTGACCCGCCAGTTCCGTCTGGGCTTCTTGATCGAGCAGGTGGAGAAAGACCCCGATAATGCGCTGTGCCGGGTGGAGAGGAGTACGGAGTTCGCCGACGGCTTGGGCCTGCCTCGGCCGCAGATCACCTACGAACTGTCCGACTACACCAAGGAGGGTTTCAAGCAGGCGCGCCTGGCCGCCACGCACATCATCACCGAACTGATGGGCGCTACCGAGCTGACCGACCTGAACCCTAAGCTTGAGCCCGGCTCGCAAACGGTGTTTGAGTACGACGGCCAGAACTACCCGTTCTACGGCGCTGGCCACCTGATGGGCACCTACCGCATGGGCTCGGACCGCACCACGTCGGTGGTGGACAAGGACCAGCGCAGCTGGGACCACCCCAACCTGTTCCTGGTCGGCGACGGCGTGTTCCCCACTACCGGCACCGCCAACCCGACCTTGACCATCACCGCGTTGACGTTCCAGGCCGCCGACGTGGTGGCCAGCGACCTGCTCAAGCGCACCGTGCAGGTGCAGGCCAACCAGGCATGGCAGGGCACGGGCATGCAGGTCAATGGGCAGAGCTGGCAGTTGGCGGTATGCACGGGCGGGCAGTGGACGGCGAACCCGGCCACCGGCATGGTTGGCGCGGCGGGCAACCCAAGGTTGATCGCCAAGCCCGGCTATGCCTTGCCTGGTCAACCGGAAGGGGCGTTGATCGGGCGTATCGGCAACAGCGGTGCGCCGTTCCTGGTCGGCAACCAGGTGCAATTGCCGCGTGGCCAGCAAGGTGAGCTGCAGCTGTGCATCAATGACGACCTGGACGGGCGTTACGGGGCTGGCCTGAGCGATAACCTGGGCAGCCTGTCGGTAGAGGTGCGTTTCGGGGCGGTGTAGGCCCTGACATGGCAACCCCACAATGCTCCGGTAATGCCGCAGTATTGTGGGGTTGCTCACTCAGCCCTGGTGAGTCAGGGGGTCGCCGCAATGGGCAGGGTCATTGCGTGGTGCGCTGGTTTTCCAGGTCTTCAAGCTCTACGCGGTATTGGTGTGCTTCGTGTTCGTTATGGAACATGCCCACCAGTTGGCCTTGCTGGTACACATCCCAGATCCGCACGCCAGCGGCCAGGCCTTCGTGGGACATTCTCGATTCGTCGCGTTCGGTTACTTGGACAGTCATCGGTAAACTCCACTTCTTCAAGATGGCTGCGACAGTGTGTCGCACGTCTTCTTTATAGAGTTTGTTAGCAGACTAAGTAAGTAAAACAGGCATGAAACAAGTTTCATGAAGCTCGAAGGGATGCTGCCTGGGGGGGCTTTTTCGCAGCAAAGAAAAGCCCCGCACAGGGCGGGGCTTCAGGTGTTGCAGGCAGTGCGCGATCAGTTGCCCTTCACCGGCTTGCCATCGACCGTGCCATCCTGCAGCACGATCACGTACTCCTTGCCATCGGTCTCCACCTGGCGCAGTTGCACCAGCAGGTAGTCCCAGTTCTTGGCGAACCACAGCTCGGTGATGCGCTTGCTCTGGCTGGGATCGCGCACGCGCTCGACCTTCACGGCATCGACCTGGCCGGTCTTGGTGGTGACCTTTTCGGTGCCCAGTACGCGGAAGTCGTAGGTGTCGATCTCGTCGCCGTCCACCACCTGGTAGGTCATGCTCTTCTTGCCTGCGGCCACGTCGTGCTGCAGGGCCAACTGGTAGGAGGACTTGTCCAGTACGCCGCGGTTCAGTGTCAGGTTGACGGCATCGCCACGGTCGCTGCCGGTGATCTTCTTGGTGCTCCAGTCGAAGTTCAGGTCGACCTTTTTGGCCTTGCCCAGGCCGCCGCGCTCGAAGTGGTACTTCTGCGGCAGCAGGGTGTCGTTGTCCAGGCGCAGGGTGCTTTGCTCGGTCAGGCTGGCGATCATCATGGAAGCCTTGAAGTTAAGGTCCCAGGTACCATCGGCATTTTTGACCAGGCTGCGCTCGGCGGTGCCGCTCATGGGCAGCTGCTTCCAGTCGGCGGTGTAGCTGGCCGAGAAGGGCTTCAGTTCAGCTGCCTGGAGGGGCAGGGCGAGCACGGCGAGAGCCAAGAGCAGGGCGCGACGCATAAATTCTCCTAGGATCGAATCAAGTGACCGCTGGCCGCCAGTGGCTGGCCGTCCAGTAATGCACCGTGTTCGCCGAGACGCAAGCGCCCTTCAGCGAACCAGCGCACCGCCAGTGGGTAGATCAGGTGTTCCTGATGGTGTACCCGCTGTGCCAGGCTTTCGACGGTGTCATCAGACGCCACCGGTACCACAGCCTGTACGACCAGTGGGCCGCCATCGAGTTCCTCAGTCACGAAGTGTACGCTGCAGCCATGCTCGGCGTCGCCAGCTTCCAATGCCCGGCGATGCGTATGCAGGCCCTTGTACTTGGGCAGCAGCGACGGGTGGATGTTGAGCAGACGGCCCTGATAGTGGCGCACGAAGTCGCCACTGAGGATGCGCATGAAACCGGCCAGCACGACCAGGTCCGGGGCAAAGCCGTCGATGCGCGCCATCAGCGCGGCATCGAAGGCTTCACGGCCGTCGAACTGGGTGTGGTCGAGCACGACGCTGTCGATGCCGGCCGCTGCGGCGCGTTGCAGGCCGTAGGCATCGGCGCGGTTGGAAACCACCGCGCGGATACGCACCGGGCTGTCCTGCCCTTGGCAGCTGTCGATCAGGGCTTGCAGGTTGCTGCCGGAGCCCGACAGCAGTACCACTACATTGCAGGTCTTGCTCGGCATCAGTGTGCCTTGAGGTTCTGCAGCTCGACCTGGGCAGCGCCTTCGGCGGCTTCGGCGATGTGGCCGATTACCCACGGTTGCTCACCGGCGGCGCGCAGTTCGTTCAGGGCGGCTTCGACCTGGTCCTGGGCCACGCAGATGACCATGCCCACGCCGCAGTTCAGTACGCGGTGCATTTCGTGCTCGTCGACGTTGCCTTTTTCCTGCAGGAAGTCGAACACCGCCGGGCGCTGCCAGCTGGCCACGTCAACCACGGCCTGGGCGTTTTTCGGCAGTACGCGCGGGATGTTGTCCAGCAGGCCGCCGCCGGTGATGTGGGCCATGGCCTTGACGGCGCCGGTGTTTTTGATCAGCTGCAGCAGCGGTTTGACGTAGATGCGGGTCGGCGCCATCAGCAGGTCGGTCAGCGGCTTGCCGTCCAGCTGGGTGTTCTCGATGTCGGTAGCCGACACTTCGAGGATCTTGCGGATCAGCGAGTAGCCGTTGGAGTGCGGGCCCGAGGACGGCAGGGCGATCAGCGCATCACCGGTGGCAACCTTGGAGCCGTCGATGATTTCGGCCTTTTCCACCACGCCTACGCAGAAACCGGCCAGGTCGTAGTCTTCGCCTTCGTACATGCCAGGCATTTCGGCGGTTTCACCACCGACCAGCGAGCAGCCGGCCAGTTCGCAACCGGCGCCGATGCCGGTGACCACGGTGGCGGCCACGTCAACGTTCAGCTTGCCAGTGGCGTAGTAGTCGAGGAAGAACAGCGGCTCGGCGCCGCAGACGACCAGGTCGTTGACGCACATGGCGACCAGATCCTGGCCGATGCTGTCGTGCTTGTTCAGGTTCAGCGCCAGGCGCAGCTTGGTGCCGACGCCGTCGGTGCCGGAGACCAGCACCGGCTGTTTGTAGCCGGCCGGGATCTCGCAGAGGGCGCCGAAGCCGCCCAGGCCACCCATGACTTCAGGGCGTGCGGTGCGTTTTGCCACGCCCTTGATGCGTTCGACCAGTGCTTCGCCGGCGTCGATGTCTACACCGGCGTCCTTGTAGCTCAGGGAGGGTTGCTTGCTCATTGATCCAGGCCTTTAGGAGGGAGGGATTCTTAAAAACGACCATGACGGCCAAGGCCGGCTGATAAGCGGCGGCGGTCTGAAACGTCAGTGGTCTGTGAAGGCGCGCGATTTTATCAGGGTTGCCGGGCAGCGGCCATCCTCAGGCCGACGGGCAGGGCGGTAATTGTTGAAAAAAGCGGGAGGGTGGTTGATGCGGTTGCATGTGTATAAGCTGCAAGCAACGAGCTTGCGGCTGCACGACAATGCAGCCTGGCGCTCGGCCTGCTTTTTCTTGCAGCTTGAAGCTTACGGCTTGAAGCTCGACTGGACAGGAATCCTCCATGCGTTTGTTCAATATTCTGGCAGCCGGTTGCCTGGCCCTGATCTCGGCCACGGCCCTGGCTGAAAATGTCTCCGGCCTTTATCAGGTGCGCGAGCCGGTCACCGGGCCGGGCGCCGAAGCCCGTACCGCGGCCACAGTCAAAGCCCTGGACACGTTGGTGCAGCGTCTGACCGGTGACCCAAAGGCCGTGCAGAGCCCTGCATTGGCCGAGCTGCGCAAGGACCCACAGCAGATCATCAACCAGGTGGGCAGCGAAGCCGGCCCGCCTGAGTCGGTCGTGGTCGAGTTCGACCCCGGTAGCACCGAGCGGGCTTTGCGCAAGGCTGGCCTGGCTTTGTGGGGCAGTAACCGGCCCTCGATACTGGGGTGGTGGTTGAACGACACCGTTGAGGGCAGCAACCTGGTCGGTGATGGCCAGGCCAGTGCCCAACCCCTGCGCCGCGCCGCCCAGCACCGTGGTCTGCCGTTGCGCTTGCCGCTGGCCGACTTGCAGGAGCAGCTGGTCGCCAATGCCAAGCAGATCGAAGGCAACGATCCGGCGCCGCTGCGCGAAGCTTCCGAGCGCTACGGCGCCGATGCTTTGCTGGCGGTACATGCCCAGGAAGCCGACGGCAAGTGGCAGGGCAAGTGGCAGCTGTGGCTGGGCGACCAGCGTGAGCAGGGCACTGCCGAGGGCGCCGACCAGGCCGCCTTGGCTGACGCGGTGATGATGGCGGTAAGCAGCCGCCTGGCGCCGCGCTACGTTACCCGGCCGGGTGCCAGCAGCCAGTTGCAGGTGCAAGTGCAGGGCATGAACCTGCAGCGCTATGCTGAGCTGGCCCGCGTGCTGGAGCCCTATGGCCCACGCTTGCAGGCGGCTGAAGGCACTACCCTGACCTACGGGGTTACGGGCAATCGTGAACAGCTACGTGCCCAGCTTGGCCTGGCCAAGCTGCAGGAAGTGCCGGTCGAGCAGGCACCGGCGGTGCCGGCCATGCCAGCACCGGCAGTGGACGCCGCAGCCGGGCAGCCCGCGCCTGCGCAGCCAGCACCCAAGCCGTTCGACGGCTTGCGTTTCCGCTGGTAAGGGGCGCTTACCGTGACTGACATGCGTCGCTGGATCTGGCTGGGCGCTGCACTGCTGATCGCTGTGCTGCTTTATAGCCTGCACAATATTCTTACGCCGTTCCTGGTCGGCATCATGCTGGCCTACCTGGCCGACCCGCTGGTCGATCGTCTCGAGCGCCTGGGGCTTTCGCGTACCTGGGGTGTGGTGGTGGTGTTCGGCCTGTTCACCCTGTTGCTGTTGGCGTTGTTGCTGGTGCTTGTGCCGATGCTGGCCAAGCAGTTGGTGCGCCTGTACGAGTTGGCGCCGCAGATGCTCGACTGGCTTGAGCATGTCGCGCTGCCGTGGGTACAGGGCCGCCTTGGCCTGGCCGATGGTTTCTGGAAGTTCGACAAGATCAAGGCCGCCATCGGCGCGCACATGGGGCAGACCACCGATATCGTCGGCATGCTGCTGTCCCAGGCCACCGCCTCAAGCCTGGCGTTGGTGGGCTGGTTGGCCAACATGGTGCTGATTCCGGTAGTGGGCTTCTATCTGCTGCGCGATTGGGACTTGATGATGGGCAAGCTGCGCGGCCTGCTGCCGCGCCAGCGCGAGCCACAAGTGATGGGCCTGGCAGGTGAATGCCATGAAGTGCTGGGGGCATTCGTGCGCGGGCAACTGATGGTGATGCTGGCCCTGGGCGTCATCTATTCAGCCGGCCTGATGCTGGTGGGGCTCGAACTCGGTCTGCTGATCGGCATGCTTGCAGGCCTTGCGGCCATCGTGCCGTACATGGGCTTCATCATTGGCATTGGTGCCGCGCTGGTGGCTGGCCTGTTCCAGTTCGGTGGCGACCTGTATCCGATGCTGGGCATCGTTGCGGTGTTCATGGTCGGGCAGGCGTTGGAGGGTATGGTGCTGACCCCTCTGCTGGTGGGCGATCGCATCGGCCTGCACCCGGTTGCAGTAATCTTTGCCATCCTCGCCGGGGGTGAACTGTTCGGCTTCACCGGTGTGCTGCTGGCGCTGCCGGTGGCGGCGGTGATCATGGTGCTGCTGCGGCATGTGCATGCCCTGTACAAGGAATCGGATATGTACGCCGGGAACATCGACCCGGAGCTTTGAACACCCTGTGTTTCGTCTTGAGCTGTTTCGCGCCCGCGAAATTGAGCGCCGCCTCGCGGCGCCCGATCTCGCGGGCGCTGAGCACGGTTTGTCCTGCATCCGTCGTTCGCTTGTGCAGCGCAACTTGTTGATTTTGCTTGCCCTATCTGCAGTCGAGATTGTGCGCCCCGCGTTGCGGGTATAGACTTTGCAGATTGTTCACCAAAGGCCCCCAGCGGTCCCGTCGACCGCCCGCGAGCATGAAACCACCGATCCAGTTGCCCCTGGGTGTGCGCCTGCGCGATGACGCCACCTTCATCAACTACTATCCGGGCGCCAATGCTGCGGCATTGGGTTACGTCGAGCGGCTATGCGAAGCCGACGCCGGCTGGACCGAGAGCCTTATCTACCTGTGGGGCAAGCAGGGTGTTGGCCGTTCCCACCTGCTGCAGGCCGCCACCCATCGCTTCCAGCAACGTGGCGAGCCTGCTGTGTACCTGCCGCTGGCGCAATTGCTCGATCGTGGCGTCGAACTGCTCGACTACCTGGCCCAGTACGAACTGGTGTGCATCGACGATCTGCACGTGATCGCCGGCAAGGCTGATTGGGAAGAGGCCATGTTCCACCTGTTCAACCGTTTGCGCGACAGCGGCCGACGCTTGCTGCTGGCTGCCTCGGCATCACCGCGTGAGCTGCCGATCAAGCTGCCGGACCTGAAGTCGCGGTTGACCCTGGCCCTGGTGTTCCAGATGCGCGGCCTGTCCGACGAAGACAAGCTGCGCGCCTTGCAGCTGCGAGCTTCGCGCCGTGGCCTGCACCTGACCGACGAAGTCGGCCATTTCATCCTCACCCGCGGCGCGCGGAGCATGAGCGCGTTGTTCGACTTGCTCGAGCGCCTCGATCAGGCGTCGCTGCAGGCACAACGCAAGCTCACCATTCCTTTTCTCAAGGAAACCCTCGGCTGGTAACCCCCTGAAAACCCTGGGCCAGAGCGGTAAAACAAAAAAGTCACATCTTTTTCGATAAAATTTGCAAATGGCCATGATAGAGGGCATAGTTTCACCCTTCTAAAGGATTACAGACACGGTCGTGCCCATGCTGAAGCGCTTCGCACCCCTCGTGCCACTCGCACTCGTGACCCTGCTTTTTGGCTGCGCGGCCCAAGGCCCGGTATCTCAGCCCCAGGATCACACGCCGATCACTGCACAATCGGCAATCAACGCCAAAGCCTCTTCCTCGTCGGTGTTCGGCGAGCCGGAAGAGCTGGCCACCGAAGATGACCTGGCGTCTTTCTCCGGCAGCAAGCCTTACCAATTGCCGGTTCTGGCTGACAGCATTCTCGAGCGTGGCATGTCGTTGATCGGCACCCGCTACCGCTTCGGTGGTACCTCGGAAAAGTCCGGCTTCGACTGCAGTGGCTTCATCGGTTACCTGTTCCGCGAAGAGGCGGGCATGACGCTGCCGCGCTCCACGCGTGAAATGATCAACGTCGATGCCCCGAAAGTGGCCCGCAACAAGCTCAAGCCAGGTGACCTGCTGTTCTTCAGCACCAATGGCCGTGGCCGGGTAAGCCATGCCGGGATCTACCTGGGTGACAACCAGTTCATCCACTCCAGCAGCCGCCGCAGTGGTGGTGTGCGCATCGACAGCCTCGGTGATCGTTACTGGAGCAAGACCTTCATTGAAGCCAAGCGAGCCTTGGCCATGGCGCCGACCAACATCGCGCGCAACTGATATCAAAATGATGTACCCTGCCGCGGCGGTGATGCTTTAAAAAAAGCTCGCCGCCGTGCTCATTTACAGAAAGCGTCTAATCTAAATTCTCAACTCTTTTCGGCTGCAGCGCAGCGGTCTCAGACAGGATGTTCTGGCCATGGTAAAGATGGCGCGCTTCGCATTTTTCTCCTTGGCAGCCTTGCTGGCTGCATGCTCCAGCCGTGCGCCTGCGCCGGCCCCTGTGGTACAGCCGCAGGTTACCTATAGCCAGCCCAGTCCTTCACCGATTGCCGATGACGTACTGATCCGCGCCATTGGTCTGGTTGGCACGCCCTATCGTTGGGGGGGCAATACGCCGGACTCCGGCTTCGACTGCAGCGGCCTGATCAAGTATGTGTACCGTGATGCTGCTGGCATCAGCCTGCCGCGCTCGACGCGAGAGATGATTGTCATGCGCGCACCGACGGTGGATGTCAGTTCGCTGCAGTCTGGTGACCTGGTGTTCTTCGCCACCAGTGGCGGCTCGCAGGTCAGCCATGCCGGCATCTATGTCGGGGACGGGCGCTTCGTGCATGCACCTTCCACCGGTGGCACCGTGCGCCTGGACTACCTGTCGAACAGCTACTGGGCCAAGGCCTACCTGCAGGCCAAGCGGGTGATTCCGCAAGGGCATCTGGCACAGAACCCTTGATATCCATGCCTGTAAGCGGTCCCGTTGAGCTTGGGGCCGCTACAGGCTGCCGAGATTCAGGGGGCTACGACCACCCGCCAAAATCACATTGTCGCCATCGTCGGCCACCGGTATCCCGCCTTGGCCTGCTTCAGCTGGCCTCGCGCCGGCCTCATTGAAGTCGCGCATACTTTGGCGGCATCACCCGCTTCGATTGACGCTCCCGGTGCAACCCTCTAACCTTCGCGGCGTGTTTCAGGTGCCCTGCCAGCCCCGACTGGGCAGGGTGAAACTGGGAAGCCGGTGGGCGCCAGCATGGCGCGATTCCGGCGCTGCCCCCGCAACGGTGGATGAGTAAAAGGCCGCGCAGGGCCACTGGATGCCAGCATCCGGGAAGGCGCGCAGGCCAGGGCCAAGGCCCACTCACAAGCCCGGAGACCGGCCTGATACTGCCAACGGCATCACGGAGGGTGATGCGCGGTGCACCGTGGCGCCCAGCCATGGCCTCTGCGCGTTCTCCGTTTGCCTGCCTATTACCTGTCGCCGCGCATTGCCGTGGTGCCAGCCAGCGGAGAACCCTGATGAGCGATTCCACCGAACGCGACGAACGCCACCTGGCGCGCATGCAGCGCAAGAAGGCGGTCATCGACGAACGCATCGCCAATTCCCCTAACGAATGCGGCCTGCTGCTGGTGCTGACCGGCAATGGCAAGGGCAAGAGCAGTTCGGCCTTCGGCATGCTCGCGCGCGCCTTGGGCCACGGCATGCAATGCGGTGTGGTGCAGTTCATCAAGGGCCGCAACAGCACCGGCGAGGAGCTGTTCTTCCGTCGCTTCCCTGAACAGGTGCGCTACCACGTGATGGGCGAGGGCTTTACCTGGGAAACCCAGGACCGCCAGCGTGACATCGCCGCTGCGCAAGCCGCCTGGGCGGTGTCGCGCCAGTTGCTGCAGGACCCTGGTGTACAGTTCGTGGTGCTGGACGAGCTCAACATCGCCCTCAAACATGGCTACCTCGACCTGGACCAGGTACTGTCCGACATTCAGGCCCGCCCGCCCATGCAGCATGTGATTGTCACTGGCCGCGCTGCGAAGCCTGAGATGATCGAACTGGCCGACACCGTGACCGAAATGGGCATGCTCAAGCACGCCTTCCAGGCCGGTATCCGCGCACAGAAGGGCGTCGAACTGTGAGTCGATCGCGCCACTGCCCCGCCGTGTTGATCGCGGCACCCGCCTCAGGCCAGGGCAAGACTACCGTCACTGCTGCGCTGGCCCGCCTGCACCGCAACCTCGGGCGCAAGGTGCGGGTGTTCAAATGCGGGCCCGACTTTCTTGACCCGATGATTCTCGAACGGGCCAGTGGCGCGCCGGTGTATCAGCTGGACCTGTGGATGATCGGTGCCGAGGAAAGCCGTCGGCTGCTGTGGGAAGCTGCTGGCGAGGCTGACCTGATCCTCATCGAAGGGGTGATGGGGCTGTTCGACGGCACCCCGTCAAGCGCTGACCTGGCGCGCCACTTTGGCGTGCCGGTGCTGGCGGTGATCGACGGCACAGCCATGGCCCAGACCTTCGGTGCCCTGGCCCTGGGCCTGGCGCGGTACCAGGCCGATCTGCCGTTCGCCGGCGTGCTGGCCAATCGGGTAGGCAGCCTGCGTCATGCGCAACTGCTCGAAGGCAGCCTGACCGAGGGCTTGCGCTGGTATGGCGGCTTGTCCCGCGAACGCGGCATCGAACTGCCCAGCCGCCACCTGGGCCTGGTGCAGGCCAGCGAGCTGAATGACCTGGACACCCGCCTGGACGCTGCCGCCGAAGCGTTGGGCGCCAGTTGCGATGCGGCGTTGCCGCCGCCAGTCAGCTTTGCCGAGCCTGAACCGCAAGCCTGCGTGGCCTCGCTGGCCGGTGTGCGCATTGGCGTGGCGCGGGACGAGGCGTTCGCCTTCACGTATGGCGCTAACCTCGACCTGTTGCGCAACCAGGGTGCCCAGCTGGTGTTCTTCTCGCCGCTGCACGACCACGAACTGCCGGCGGTCGACAGCCTGTATCTGCCGGGTGGTTATCCTGAGCTGCATCACCATGCGCTGGCCGCCAACGCACCGATGTGCGAGGCGATCCGCGCCCACCACGCGCAGGGCAAGCCATTGCTGGCCGAGTGCGGCGGCATGCTTTACCTGCTCGATGCCCTGACTGACGTGGCCGGTGAACGTGCCGAACTGCTCGGCCTGCTGCCGGGTGAGGCGACCATGCAGAAGCGCCTGGCCGCCCTGGCGCTGCAGGCGGTGGAGCTGCCGGAGGGGACCTTGCGCGGTCACACCTATCACCATTCGCTGACCAGCACTGCGCTGGAACCGATTGCCCGGGGGCTGAGCCCCAACGGCGGGCGTGGCAACGAGGCGGTTTATCGTCTGGGCCGGCTGACGGCCTCTTACGTGCACTTCTATTTCCCTTCCTGCCCGGATGCGGCGGCGGCACTGTTGCGACCATGAATGATCACGCCTATAGCGACGCCGAGCGCGCCGCCATTTACCGGGCCATCGGCGAGCGCCGCGACATGCGCCATTTTGCGGGTGGCCAGGTGGCGCCCGAGCTGCTTGGCCGCTTGCTGGCGGCCGCGCATCAGGCGCCCAGTGTCGGGCTTATGCAGCCGTGGCGCTTTATCCGCATCACCCAGCGTGACCTGCGCGGGCGCATCCAGGCCTTGGTGGAGGCGGAGCGGGTACGCACGGCCGAGGCGTTGGGCGAGCGATCCGATGCCTTCATGAAATTGAAGGTGGAGGGCATAAACGATTGTGCCGAGCTGCTGGTGGCGGCCTTGATGGACAACCGCGAGCCTCACATCTTCGGCCGCCGCACCCTGCCGGAGATGGACCTGGCCTCGCTGGCCTGTGCCATCCAGAACCTGTGGCTGGCCGCGCGTGGCGAAGGGCTGGGCATGGGCTGGGTGTCGCTGTTCGACCCGCAGGCGTTGGCCGCGCTGCTGGGCATGCCCGCCGGGGCCAAGCCGGTGGCGGTACTGTGCCTTGGGCCGGTCGCCGCGTTCTATCCGGTGCCGATGTTGGTGCAGGAAAGCTGGGCCGAAGAGCGGCCCCTGAGTGAAATGCTTTACGAAAACCAATGGGGAGAGCGTCAATGAGCGTGGCCTTGCTGACCGTGGCCGGGGTGGCCCTGGACGCTTTGCTGGGCGAACCACAGCGGCGCCACCCCTTGGTGGCGTTCGGCAACATGGCCGGCACCCTGGAGCGCCGCCTGAATGCGGGCGGGCGCGGCTGGCGCAGCCACGGCGTGAGCGCGTGGTTTCTGGCGGTGGTGCCGCTGACCCTGGTGGCGCTGGTCCTTTCGTGGCTGCCGTATATTGGCTGGCTGGTTGACGTGCTGGCGCTTTACTGCGCCGTGGGGCTGCGCAGCCTGGGCGAGCATGTGCTGCCGGTGGCCAACGCCTTGCGCCAGGGCGACCTGGCGGAGGCGCGGCACCGCGTTGGCTACCTGGTCAGCCGCGAAACGCGCGAACTGGACGAGCCAGCAGTGGCCCGAGCGGCGACCGAGTCGGTGCTGGAGAACGGCAGCGATGCAGTGTTCGCCGCGTTGTTCTGGTTTGTGGTGGCCGGCGCGCCAGGCGTGGTGCTGTACCGCCTGAGCAACACGCTGGATGCCATGTGGGGCTACCGTAACGAACGTTTCGAGCGCTTTGGCTGGTGCGCGGCGCGCATCGACGATGTGCTCAACTACATACCTGCAAGGCTGGTAGCCCTGACTTATGCGCTGTTGGGCAAGACCCGTCTGGCCCTGGCCTGCTGGCGCAAACAGGGCCCGCTGTGGGACAGCCCCAACGCCGGGCCGGTGATGGCTGCCGGCGCCGGCGCGCTGGGCGTCGAGCTTGGTGGCCCGGCGGTGTACCACGGCGAACTGCATGAGCGGCCGCGTCTGGGCGAGGGTCCAGTGGCCGATGCCGATGCCATCGAGCGCGGCTGGCAGCTGGTGCAGCGCGGTGTGTGGCTGTGGCTGCTGATGATTTGCCTGGGGGCCTATATCAATGCTTGAACATGGTGGCCGCCTGTTACGCGCGGTGCAGCAATACGGTATTGCCCGTGAGCAGTGGCTCGACCTGTCCAGCGGCATTGCGCCCTGGCCATTTCCTGTCCCGCCGATTCCCGTCGACGCCTGGGCCCGCCTGCCAGAAACCGAGGACGGCCTGGAGGACGCCGCGCGCGCGTATTACGGCGCCCGCCAGTTGCTGCCGGTAGCCGGCTCCCAGGCCGCTATCCAGGCCTTGCCGCTGCTGCGTACAACGGCCCGGGTTGGCGTGCTGACGCCGTGCTATGCCGAACATCCTTATGCCTGGCAACGGGCGGGGCACCAATTGCTGGCGCTGGATGAGGCGCAAGTTGAGGCTGCGCTCGACGGCCTCGATGTGCTGGTGCTGGTGAACCCCAACAACCCGACCGGCCAACGGGTGTCGCGTGAACGTCTGCTGGCTTGGCATGCTCGCCTGGCGGCCCGCGGTGGTTGGCTGCTGGTCGACGAAGCATTCATGGATAACACCCCGGCGGACAGCGTGGTGGACTGCGCCGAACGCCCGGGGCTGATCGTGCTGCGCTCGTTTGGCAAGTTCTTCGGCTTGGCCGGCGTGCGCCTGGGCTTCGTTGCCGCCGAACACAGCTTGCTGCTGCGCCTGGCCGAGCTGCTCGGCCCCTGGACCGTCAACGGCCCGACCCGGGTGCTGGCCCAGGCCAGCCTGACAGATCAGACTGCCCAGCGCGCGCAGGCCGAACGCTGTGCTGCTGCCAGCGAGCAGCTTGCGCACGTGTTGCGCAGTGCCGGCCTGGCGCCTAGTGGTGGCTGCGACCTGTTCCAGTACGTGCGTAGCGAGCATGCTGCGCGGCTGCATGAATTTCTCGCCCGGCGCGGCATCCTGGTACGGCTGTTCGAACAGCCGGCAGCCGTGCGCCTGGGGTTGCCTGCCTGCACGGCGGACGAACAGCGCCTGGCCCAGGCCCTGGCGGCTTATCAGAAGGAAACGGCATGACGACCCTCATGGTGCAAGGCACCACCTCCGACGCAGGCAAGAGCACATTGGTGACCGCGTTGTGCCGCTGGCTGTTGCGCCAGGGCGTCGCTGTGGTGCCCTTCAAACCCCAGAACATGGCGCTGAACAGCGCGGTGACGGCTGATGGTGGTGAAATCGGCCGTGCCCAGGCGGTGCAGGCCCAGGCCTGCCGGCTACAACCGCACACCGACATGAACCCGGTGCTGCTCAAGCCCAACAGCGATACCGGCGCCCAGGTCATCATCCACGGTCGGGCGGTCACCAGCATGAATGCAGTGGCCTACCACGACTATAAAACCACGGCCATGCAAGCGGTGCTGGCGTCTCATCAACGCCTGAGTGCCGCGTACCCGGTGGTCATGGTCGAGGGTGCGGGGTCGCCGGCAGAGATCAACCTGCGTGCCGGCGATATCGCCAACATGGGCTTTGCCGAAGCGGTGGACTGCCCGGTGATCCTGGTGGCCGACATCAACCGCGGTGGTGTGTTCGCCCATCTGGTGGGCACGCTGGAACTGCTGTCGACCACTGAACAGGCGCGGGTCAAAGGTTTTGTCATCAACCGCTTCCGTGGCGATATCGCCCTGCTGCAGCCAGGGCTGGACTGGCTGGAACAACGCACCGGCAAACCGGTACTGGGCGTACTGCCTTACGTTACCGACCTGCACCTGGAAGCCGAAGACGGTATCGATGTGCGTCAAGGCGTCAAGCACGCGCGTGTGCTCAAGGTGATCGTGCCAGTGCTGCCGCGTATCAGTAACCACACCGATTTCGACCCGCTGCGCCTGCACCCGCAGGTGGACTTGCAGTTCATTGGGCCAGGCCAGCCGATTCCGGCTGCCGACCTCATCATCTTGCCGGGCTCCAAGAGCGTGCGGGGCGACTTGGCACAACTGCGCGAGCGCGGTTGGGACAAGGCCATCGAGCGGCACCTGCGCTATGGCGGCAAGCTGATCGGTATCTGCGGTGGCCTGCAGATGCTGGGGCGGGAAGTGCATGACCCGCTGGGGCTGGAGGGGGCCGCAGGCTCTAGCCAGGGGCTCGGCCTGCTCGACTATGCCACGGTGCTCGAAGCCGAGAAGCAACTGCGCAATGTGGCCGGCACGCTGAGCCTTGAAGCGGCAACGGTAACCGGTTATGAAATTCATGCTGGCGTTACGACGGGGCCTGCGCTGGCGCAACCCGCGGTCCAACTGGCTGATGGCCGCCATGATGGCGCTGTCAGTGCCGATGGCCAGATCCTCGCCACCTACCTGCATGGCCTGTTCGAAGGCAGCCAGTCGTGTGCCGCGCTATTGCGCTGGGCCGGGCTGGAGGATGTGCAGGCTATCGACTACGAAGCGTTGCGCGAACACGACATCGAGCGCCTGGCTGATCTGGTGGAGAAGCACCTGGACACCGCGCAGTTGCGCCAACTGTGTGGGGTAGCCTGACATGCGTAACCTGATTCTCGGTGGCGCCCGGTCTGGCAAAAGCCGCCTGGCCGAACAACTGGCCAGTGCCAGCGGCTTGCCGGTGACCTACATCGCCACCAGCCAGCCGCTGGATGGCGAAATGAACGAACGCGTGTTGCTGCATCGTCAGCGCCGGCCGGATGACTGGGGGTTGATCGAAGAGCCCTTGGCCCTGGCCGCGGTACTGCGCGCCGAAGCGGCCGAAGGGCGCTGCCTGCTGGTGGATTGCCTGACCCTGTGGCTGACCAATTTGTTGATGCTGGAAGATGACCAGCGCCTGGCCGAGGAGCGTGATGCCCTGCTGGCGTGCCTGGAACAGTTACCTGGCACCCTTATCCTGGTCAGTAACGAAACCGGCCTGGGCGTCGTGCCCATGGGCGAGCTGACCCGGCGCTATGTCGACCTGGCCGGCTGGCTGCACCAGGCCGTGGCCGAACGCTGTCAGCGTGTCGTGCTGACCGTGGCCGGCCTGCCCTTAATCCTCAAAGGACCTGCACTATGACCCAAGCCTGGTGGCGTGACGCCTGCCAACCCCTCGACAACGCCGCCATGGACCAAGCCCGCGCCCGTCAGCAGCAACTGACCAAACCTGCAGGCTCGCTCGGCCAACTTGAAGCGCTGGCGATTCAGCTGGCTGGCCTTCAGGGGCTTGAACGACCCACGCTCGATCAGGTTGCCATCACCATTTTTGCCGGCGACCACGGCGTGGTCGAAGAGGGCATCTCGGCCTATCCGCAGGCGGTAACCGGGCAGATGCTATGTAACTTCGTCGGCGGGGGCGCGGCGATCAGTGTGCTGGCGCGGCAACTGCAGGCCAGCCTGGACGTGGTCGACCTGGGCACCATTGACGCGCAGCTGGAACTGCCCGGCGTGCGCCATCTGCGCCTGGGCACTGGTACTGCCAACTTTGCCCGTCAACCCGCGATGACCGAAAACCAGCTGCAAGCGGCCTTGCAGGCCGGTCGCGACAGTGCCCAGCGCGGCGCCGAACAGGGCGCACAGCTGTTCATCGGTGGCGAGATGGGCATTGGTAACACCACAGCCGCCGCAGCCTTGGCCAGTGTTCTGCTGGGGTGTCCGGCGTCGGAGCTGAGCGGCCCTGGCACTGGCCTGGACAACGCCGGGGTACAGCACAAGGCTGAAGTCATCGAGAGGGCGCTGCGCCTGCATGGCCTGCGTGCTGAAGACCCGTTGCAGGTACTGGGCTGTGTTGGCGGTTTCGAGATCGCGGCGTTGGTCGGTGCCTACATAGGTTGTGCGCAGGCGGGTGTCGCGGTGCTGGTGGATGGCTTTATCTGCAGTGTCGCTGCGCTCGTGGCAGTGCGCCTCAACCCGCAGTGTCGGGCCTGGCTGTTGTTCGCTCATCAGGGCGCTGAGCCCGGGCACAAGGCCTTGCTTGCTGCACTGCAGGCCGAGCCCCTGCTGGCCTTGGGCTTGCGCCTGGGTGAGGGCAGTGGCGCTGCCTTGGCGGTGCCGCTGTTGCGCCTGGCCTGTGCGCTGCATGGGCAGATGGCGACCTTTGCCGAGGCCGCGGTGGCGGACCGCCCGGCATGATCCTCGACTTGCTGCGCCATGGTGAAACGGAACAGGGCGGCCTGCGTGGCAGCCTTGATGATGCCTTGACCGACAAGGGCTGGGCGCAGATGCGCCGCGCCGTGGCCGACGCCGGCCCGTGGCAGGTGCTGGTCAGTTCGCCGCTGCAACGCTGTGGGCGCTTTGCCGATGAGCTGGGTGCGCAGTTGAACCTGCCTGTGCAGCGTGAGCCCGCCCTGCAGGAACTGCACTTCGGTGATTGGGAGGGCCAAAGTGCCGCGCAGATCATGGAGCACCAGGCTGATGCACTGGGCCGTTTCTGGGCCGACCCTTACGCCTTCACACCGCCCAATGGCGAGCCGGTCGAGGCGTTTGCCGAACGGGTGCTGGCGGCTGTCGAGCGTTTGCGCCTTCAACATGCCGGCAAGCGCGTGCTGCTGGTCACCCATGGCGGCGTCATGCGACTGTTACTGGCCCGTGCCCGTGGCTTGCCCAGGGAGCAGTTGCTGCAGGTCGAGGTGGGCCATGGCGCGTTGATGCGGCTGGTGCCAGGTGGCGATGGGCAACTGGTCGAGGCACCCTGAGATGTTGCCGTTCTGGATCGCCCTGCAATTTCTCAGCAGCCTGCCGGTGAGCCTGCCGGGCATGCCGGCACCGCGTGAGGTAGGGCGTTCGCTGCTGTACTACCCGCTGGTCGGGTTGCTGTTCGGCTTGCTGCTGTGGTTGGCCAGTCATCTGCTTCAGGGCACGCCGTCGCCGCTGCACGCGGCTTTGCTGCTGACACTGTGGGTACTGCTCAGTGGTGCCTTGCACCTGGATGGCCTGGCGGACAGTGCCGACGCCTGGCTAGGTGGTTTCGGCGACCGTGAGCGCACCTTGCGGATCATGAAAGACCCGCGCAGTGGGCCGATTGCCGTGGTCACCCTGGTCTTGGTGTTGTTGCTGAAGTTTTGCGCACTGTGGGTGCTGGTCGGGCAGGGCATCGGGGCGCAATTACTGCTGGCGCCGCTGATCGGGCGGGCGGCGATGTTGGGCCTGTTCCTTTGTACACCTTATGTGCGACCTGGCGGGTTGGGCCAGGCGTTGGCCGAACATATGCCCCGGCGCGCGGCGGGGTGGGTGTTGCTGGTTTGTGTGCTGTTCTGCCTCTTCCTGGGCGGATGGAGCGTGCTGCTGGCGCTGGCGGTGTTTGCCTGGTTGCGGCATCTGATGTGCCGGCGCCTGGGCGGGACCACCGGTGATACCGCCGGTGCGTTGCTGGAGCTGCTGGAGCTGGCCGTCGTGCTCGGGTTGGCGCTGGGGCTTTGAGCGCTTGATCTGGACGGCCCTTTAGCGGCTGCTTTGCGGTGCTTTCGCAGCACGCCATAGGTGTGGAGGGGCAGTAACTTCCAGAAACGGTCCGGAAGCGCCTGCCTCTTCCTTGTCGGCGTATCTTCAGCCTCCCCCAAGCAACCAGGTAGGCTTCCCGTGCGTCACTGGATCTTTGCCAGTCTATTGGTCCTGTCCACCCTCCCAGCCTCTGCTGCAGACCTCATGGCGTTCTGGGACACCCCACGCCACGGCGGCAACAGCTTCAACCGGCTGCCACCCGATCAAGCCTACTTCGATGCCCTGAGGGGGTACGGCGCCACATGGGTGCGGCTGTCGTACGACAAATGGCAACCCGTGAAACGTGATTTCCTCCTCGGCAGCGCCGATACCTATGAAGGCCTGCCCGACGCCGACCTGGCTGTGCTGCGTGCCACCCTCGACCGGGCGCACCAGGCGGGGCTCAAGGTGGTCATCGCGCCACTCTCGCTACCGGGTATGCGCTGGTCGCAAAACAACCAGGGCCAGTTCGATGATCGCCTGTGGCAAGACAAACGTTACTGGTCCCAGGCTGCGGCGTTCTGGCGAGATATGGCGCGCGAACTGAAAAGTCATCCGGCCATCGCGGCCTACAACCTGATCAATGAGCCCGCACCGGAGAAACAGGGCGGCCTGGCTGAACATGCCGAACTCGGGCAGATGCAGCAGTGGTATGCGCAAGCGCAGGGCGGTGCGCGCGATCTGCCCTTGCTGTACCGGCAACTGATAGCGGCCATACGCGAAGAAGACACTGATACGCCGATCATGGTCGATGCCGGCTGGTATGCAGGCGCAGACGCGTTCGGCTACTGGTCGGCGCCGCTGGAAGACCCGCGAGTGCTGTACAGCGTGCACATGTACGAGCCCTATGCCGCAACCAGTGCGCCGAATATGGCGCGCAAACAGCCCATCGCCTATCCAGGCCCCGTATCTTTTGCCGGGCAGACACAGCTGTGGGATGGGCGGCGAGTTGAGCGTTACCTGCGCCAGCCGCTGGCATGGGCCGAGGCCATGGGGCTGCCGCTTTCTCGCCTGGTGGTGGGTGAGTTTGGCTGCATGCGCAGGCTGCCGGGTTGCCGGCAGTACCTTGAAGATGTACTCGTCGTGCTGGATCGCAACCGGTTGCACTGGGCGTTCTATAGCTTTCGTGAAGACAACTGGGATGGCATGGACTACGAGCTGGGCACGGCGAAGGTGCCGTGGCGCTACTGGCAGGCGGTCGAGCAGGGCGCGCCAGACCCCTTGGTGCGCAAGGCCACGGTTGAGTTCGAGCCGATCCGCAGGCGCTTGAACCCGGACTGACGCTTCTCACTCTTTCGTGAAACTTCTTGCAACACTCAGTACGCGGGTATATACACGTATCCATGCTGACCAGTGAATGCATCTGTACCCACCTGCGTCGCGCCGCCCGCGGCGTGAGCCGGCATTACGACGAAGCCCTTGCCGGCTTCGGGGTCAATGTCGCCCAGTTTTCCCTGCTGCGGCACCTGCAGCGGCTCGACCGACCCAGCATCACAGCCCTGGCCGAAGCCATGGGGCTCGAGCGCAGTACCCTGGGCCGCAACCTGCGTGTGCTGGAGGCGGATGGGCTGGTAGCACTGGGCGAGGGCGACGACCAGCGTAACCGCGTGGTGCTGTTGACCGAGGCGGGCAAGCAACTGCTGCACGTTGCCCACCCAGCCTGGGAGCAGGCCCAGAAAGAACTGGTTGAACGGCTTGGGGTGGGGCAGCGGGATGAACTGGTGCGACTGCTGGAACAACTGGCCTGAAGTGAAACGACTATAAGCGGGTATATACCCGCAAAACCTTGCGATGTGCTGGAGATAACGACAATGACTTCGGTGTGGCGAACCAGCGGATGGGTGTTGGTGGGGGCGGCCTTGATACTGGCGCTGTCTCTGGGCGTACGGCACGGCTTTGGCCTGTTTCTGGGGCCGATGAGTGCTGATTTCGGCTGGGGGCGTGGGGTTTTTGCCTTCGCCATTGCCCTGCAGAACCTGATCTGGGGCCTGGCGCAGCCGTTCGCCGGCGCCTTGGCCGACCGGCTTGGCGCGGCGCGGGTGGTCATCATCGGCGGTATTCTCTATGCCGTCGGTTTGATCTTGATGGGCTTGGCTGATTCGCCCTGGTCGTTGTCGCTGAGTGCGGGCTTGCTGATCGGCATCGGCCTGTCTGGCACGTCGTTCTCGGTCATTCTCGGTGTGGTCGGGCGTGCCGTGCCGGCCGAAAAGCGCAGCATGGCCATGGGGATCGCCAGCGCCGCCGGGTCATTCGGCCAGTTCGCCATGTTGCCGGGCACCCAAGGCCTGATTCAGTGGCTGGGCTGGTCGGCAGCGTTGCTGGTACTGGGCCTTTTGGTGGCGTTCATCGTGCCTTTCGTCGGCCTGCTGCGCGATCGCCCGTTACCCAGTCACGGTGCCGAGCAGACCCTGGGCCAGGCGCTGCGCGAGGCGTGCACGCACTCTGGCTTCTGGTTGCTGGCGCTGGGCTTTTTTGTCTGTGGCTTCCAGGTCGTATTCATTGGCGTTCACCTGCCGGCCTACCTGGTTGACCAGCACCTGGCTGCGGCCACCGGTACGACAGTGCTGGCGCTGGTCGGCCTGTTCAACATCGTCGGTACCTTCACTGCTGGCTGGTTGGGCGGGCGCATGTCCAAGCCGCGCCTGCTGACCGGGTTGTACCTGCTGCGTGCGGTGGTGATCGTGCTGTTCCTGTGGGCGCCGGTGAGCGAGTTCAGTGCTTACCTGTTCGGCATTGCCATGGGGCTGCTGTGGTTGTCCACGGTTCCGTTGACCAATGGCACTGTGGCCACGGTGTTTGGGGTGCGCAACCTGTCCATGCTGGGCGGTATCGTGTTCCTGTTCCATCAGTTGGGTGCGTTCCTGGGGGGCTGGCTGGGTGGGGTGGTGTATGACCGCACCGGTAGCTACGACGTGGTCTGGCAGATTTCCATCCTGCTCAGCTTGTTGGCCGCTGCCCTTAACTGGCCGGTGCGCGAACGCCCGGTTTCACGCCTGCAGGCACAGGCTGCATGAACCGTTACCTGGTCCGCGGGCTGTTGGCTATTGCCGTGCTGCTGGTGCTGGCACTGGTGTGGTGGGGCTGGCATCAGGGAGGGATGGCGTTGATGCAACTGGGCATGGGTGTTTGTTAGGCGCTACCCTGCAAGTTCAAAGGTAGCGATGCAGGAGAGACGAGTCATGCGTGCACATTGGTTGACGGTGCCGGTGCTGGCCCTGCTTGCCAGTACATCAAGCTGGGCTGCAGATTGCCCGGCGTTGTTGCAGGGCAGCCTGCCGGAATTGCGCGGTAAGGGGCAGGTCGACCTCTGCGAGCGCTTTGCCGGCAAGCCGCTCGTGGTGGTGAATACTGCCAGTTATTGCGGTTTTGCCCCGCAGTTCGAGGGGCTTGAGGCGACGTACAAGGAATATCACGAGCAAGGCCTGGAAATGCTCGGCGTGCCGTCCAATGACTTCAAGCAGGAAGACGCCGACAGTGAGAAGACTGCCAAGGTTTGCTATGCCAACTACGGTGTCACCTTCACCATGACCAAGACGCAGGCGGTGCGGGGCAAGGATGCGATACCGCTGTTTGCGGAGCTGGCCAGCCAGAGCAGTGCGCCGAAGTGGAATTTCTACAAGTATGTTGTCGATCGCAAGGGCAAGGTGATCGGTAACTTCTCCAGCCTGACCAAACCGGATGATCCTGCGTTCCGCGCCGCTATCGAAAAGGCCATCGCCTCACAGCAGTAACCAGGCTGTGCTTGCTGCGGCTTTTGCGTCTAAGCGCGCGGTAGTTCAGGCGACGCAGATTGCGACTTCAGGAGGCCGAGCGCAGGCCTCCTGAAGTCGCGAAGATCAAGATCAAAAACAGGAAGTGGCTGGCTGCGGGTGACTTCACCGTGCATGCACGGTAATCGCCACCAACCGCACCACCACCGGCCGGACCACCAGCACACACACAAATGCCACCGGCATCGCCAGCTGATAGGCCTTGAGCACATTGCCCAGATACTCCGGGGTAAACCCGGCATTGGCCGCCGTGATCACGAAGCACATCAACAGCGCCATGATCGACGACATGTAGAACGCGAAAACGTAGGGGGTAGCGACCGGGTGCAATTTACGTCGACTGCGCGATCGGGGCAGGTTGCTCATGCGAACTCCTGAAAACTGAGTGGAAGCGCAGATTAGCAACCTGCACGTCTGCAGCTGTAGACCCGCGGCATTGAGTTCTTTATAAAGAAATTCTTACGAATCCAGGCGCTCCCCATGGACCTGCTCAACGCCATTCGCTGCTTCATCAAAGTGGTCGAAGCCGGTAGCATCGCCGCTGGTGCCCGTATCCTCGGCCTTAGTCCGGCAGCCGTCAGCCAGAACCTGGCGCGGCTGGAAAGCCACCTGCAAGTTCGCCTGCTCAGTCGAACCACCCGCAGCATGGCCGTGACGCCCTCTGGCGCCCAGTATTACGAGCGTGTAAAGCATATCGAGCGTGATTTGGCCCTGGCCGAACAGGCGGTTACAACACCCGACAGCGAGCCTCAGGGGCGGCTGTGCATTGCCTCGACCTCTGCCTTCGGCCGTCATGTGCTGGCGCCATTGATTCCTGCTTTCAGTGCCCGCTACCCTTTACTTTCGATAGAGTTGGTAACGACTGATCGTCGGGTCAACCATGCCCGTGAAGACGTTGATGTGAGCCTGCGCATTGCCCCGCAGCTCGAAGACCAGCTGTTGGCCCGGCGCATCGCCCGCATCCCGTTCATTTGTTGTGCCTCACCCGGTTACCTGCAAAGTGCTGGCGTACCTGCCACGCCCGAGGCCTTGCGCGGGCACCGTTGCCTGGTGTTTCGCTATCCGGTGGATGGCCGCTTCTTGCGCTGGGGCTTCATGCGGGACGGCCTGCGCTTCGAAGCGGAATTCGGCACTGTATTGATCAGCGACGATATCGATGCCCTGACCCAGATGGCCTTGCACGATGGTGGCATCACCCGTCTGGCCGAGTTCATCGTGCGGCCGCACCTGGCCTCGGGGGCCTTGGTGCCGCTGTTCGAATACTGCGACAGCAGCCAGGCTTACGCCCAGACCGAGCCCATGGACATCTACCTGTGCCTGGCCGATCGCTTTGCCATGACCACCAAGGTGCGCGCATTCATGGACTATCTGCGCGAATGCCTGGGCGACAGCTGGCAAGTGCAGGCATGAAAAAAACCGCCACGAGGGCGGTTTTCATGTCACGCACAGGAATCAGAAGCGGTAGGTGAGGGATGCACCGATACCGTGAGCGCTGTTCTCGTACTTGGCCTGGTAGCTGCCTTTCAACAGCCCTTGTTGCTGCGAGCTTGGCAGGTTGTTGACCTTGGTATCCTCTTCCCACAGATACGAATAGGCAACGTCGATGGTCATGTCATCGTTCGGGCTCCAGCCGGCACCAAAGCTGACCGCTTTACGATCGCCAGTCGGAATGCGTGGCGAGCGATCATGGTTGTTGGTGGGCGACTGGTCGACGGAGAAGCCTGCGCGCAGGGTCCACTCCTTGTTCACCTTGTAGGACGCACCAATGGCGTGGGCCCAGGTGTCGTGCCAGTTCTGCTCTTCGGTGATGGTCTTCAACGGGTAGCCTGCCGGCGCTTCGTTCTCGACGACGATGCTTTCCAGGCGGCTCCAGCGCGTCCAGGTGCTACCCGCATACAGTGTCCAATGGTCATCCAGTTCATGAGTGACCGAGAAGTCCACTGACTCTGGTGTCTTGATTTTCAGGCTGGCGTCGAACTTGCCGTTCAGGCCAAGCTGTGGAATCGGGTAGGAAACGCGGGTATTGCCTTCAAGCTTGTAGTCGACCATCGAGTGATAGGTCAGGCCCAGACGGGTACGGTCCGTAGCTTGTACCATAACGCCGATGTTGTAACCGATCGCAGTGTCGTCGCCCTTGATCTTGGTCTCGCCATCAGGGCCATTGGGCCCCAGGAGGGCCTTGCTGCTCAGGTTCGAACCCAGTTCACCCTTGATACGGTTGATAGTCGGGCCAAAACCGATCGACACTTTGTCGTTGAAGGCGTAGCTGACGGTTGGCTGGAAGGTGACAACCTCGACCTTGCTCTTCTTGCCCCAGTAGCGTGCAGCGTCATCGCTGCCGTAGTCGGTGATCAGGCCATATGGCACGTAAACGCCGAAGCCAACGCTCCAGTGATCATCAATCGGCTTGACGTAATAGCCCATGGGTACGCCAACGAGAGGCACCATGTCACCATCGGTTTCCCCCCCGAAGTTGCTGCCTGGGCCCGATATGTCGGTCTTGGCGATGACGGCAGCGCCGCCCACGGTGAATTGTTCGCGCTTGAGGCGGGACATGCCGGCCGGGTTGCCATACACAGTGCTGGCATCTTCGGCGGAGGACGAGCGCCCCGCAAAACCGGTTCCCATGCCGCTGATACTTTGTTCGTTCAGCGCGAACCCGGCGGCGAGCAGTTGGCTGGAAGCAAGCGCAACAGCTACGCCGAGGGAGGTTTTGAGCATTACTTTTTTCATTATTAGAAAACTCCTTGGGTCTCCGGGGCGAAAAGCTACCAACAAATCACGCGCCGCGCTATAGGCTCAATCGCAGGAGTTAGTGCGGTTTTGTAGGACAATCCGACCAAAATTCCCTTTTTTCCGGTTTACTTGTAGGACGCGTCTCAAGATGCCTGTGGCAATTTCTGATCTATGCAGGCATGCCAGGCGTGGGTGAAGTCGCGCAGACGACCCTGGGGGTTGAAAATCTGCCGCCAGATTCGCGCCAGTGCCAGTAGATCGTCCGCCGCAGGCAATGGGGTGGCCTGCTCTTCGATGAGCATCCAGGCAATGGCAGTGGAATAGCGCAGGTTGACGGTGAGCTCCAGGTGCGGGCCACCCAGGAAGGCGTGCTGGCTGGCCAGGCCGCGGACCAGGCTGGCCAGGTCGGGGTCACGGGCCAGGTATTCGTCCCAGAGCGCCTGGTGACGATGTTCGCCGATGCGGTAAAGGCCGTGCCCACGTCGGTCGTGCAGGGCTGAGCCGAGTGCTGACTGGCTGGCGGCGATACCCAGTAGCAAGGCTTCGGCGCTGGCACAGTGACGGTTCAGGTAGACCAGGGTGGGTCGGATCACATACTGACACAATTCATTCGCCGCAATACCCATGATGCCCTCGAGCAGGTAAGGGCCGGACGGGCGCTGGAGCTTGGCAGCTGGTGAATGATCAGGCCCGCCGGGAGCGGAAAGCACCGCTCGAGTTGAAGTGTAGTGTGATAATCGTGGTGTAAAGAGCTGTTTTTAAATCGATTACTGCCTGATGCTCCGGGCTATATGCCCTAAGGCAATTACGCCAAAAGCGTTCAGGCAGTCTTGCGATTGGATGATTCAGCGCTTGAATACCCCGGTATTCGCCGGTCACGCGGTGAGCGACTGACGCGTCCGGGCGATCACCGCCTGCAGCGGTTCATGGCGGCTGTACTGGTCGTGGTACAGGCGTTCGGTGTGGCAGGCAACGCCGTGTTCGTCTACCAAGGTAAAGCTGAAGCTGCCCTTGCGTGGGGCAACGATAAGGCACTTCAACGGCGAGAAGGCCTGGGAGAGGGTGCCAATGGCAGCCTGAATCTGATGATGAGTTTGCATATTGTTGGAGGTTCCTGCTTTAAACACGGGGGATATGATCCGTGCATGATAGAAACGTTCCAGTGACGCCTTTATTAAGGGACGAACGAACCTGACTGGAACAGGGCAGCCAGAGGGGGCGCAATCAAATGTGGGCGCTTGGGCTGACTGGTAGGTACTTCGGAAGGCAGGCAGCACGCCGGGGCCAAGGTTCTAGGCCGTCGAGGTGGGATCCTGATCAATCTGTCATGTGATTCGTGCTTGCGCAGCGTAAGGCTGGCGAGGGAATCATTGAATGGGCCGGTCCTTGTTTCAGCAGGGACGCTCTTGGGGGGAGCGAGTCTGCAAGGACGCTTGCGGCCAGAATTGACTTTCAGCTTGGTACTAACGAGGGGCACCTTACCGGAAGCGAAGATGTTTGGCAAGCACTACGTTTGTTCAGGTTAGCCGCGCAGTATGGCGCGAATTTTCGCTGCTGGGAAGAGGGGGTAAATGGCCCGAATGCCGTCCGATGTGCCCTTTTCGTGCACCCAAATGGAGGTTTATGGTGCACTTGTTCACATTCGGGGCAGCGCTTGTAACGGCTTGGCAACACCACCCAGCAGCCTCGCCAATGCCTTGACTGCGTGGTTAAGTCAATGAAAAAAAACACTATTTTTAGCTGGTGAAAAAATCGTCAGTTTGACCAAAGCCCCCAATTCACGGGGGTTTGAGGGGTGTGAGAGGGGGTTGTCCACCGAGTTATCCACAGGAACTGTGGATTGTCCCGAGCGCTTGCTCTAGCACGGGCGTGCCAGCAATGGGATGAACTGTCCGACAATCGCCATGCTCCAACAGACCGGTTGGTCATCCACCTGGAAACGTCAAGAAAAGATCATTGAAATTTTTTTCAATCCTCCAGAAATCGACAGGCCAGGGCGAGAAAAAAAGAGTAGAGTGGCGCGCCTTTCGAGTTACCAAACCTGTTGCTCATGAAGTTTCGCGGTAGACACCTTTCCAGCCCCGCTGCATCGACACCTGCACCTCCTGCCAAACGCTTTTCCCTGAAAGTGGCCTTGTGGTTGCTCGACAGCCCGCGCCTGGGCGACAACCCTCAGGTCAAGCACCTGGCCGGGCGCTTGCTGAAGCAGCCTGCGCGCCAAGGTGTGGTTGTGGCGCAGAGCCGCCTGGGGCAGATGCTGTGCCGCGATTGTGGCAACGCCCGTGACCGGCGTATAGGCCATGAGCTGCTGCGTCAGGCTGCCCGCGCAGGGGATCGGCGGGCGCAGCTGGAGTACGCTCGGCTGTGTCAGCACAACGAGCCGGAGCAGGCGCGCTATTGGCTTGAGCTTGCGGCAGGGCAGGGGTCGCAGGAAGCGCGGCGCTTGTTGCGACAGTGGTTTTCTGTCTGAGCTTTTTTGCCTGCGCGGGCCCTTTCGCGAGCAATCACCGATGTGTGTCCACCGCCGTGGTAGGAGCGGGTTTACCCGCGAATACGGTGGCGGCGTCAACAGTGAACGGCGGGTGGAGATTGGCCAGCAGGGCCGGCCCTTTCGCGGGTAAACCCGCCCCTACGGCGGCCTGTGTTCAACCCCCGATGCGTGTGTAGGAGCCGCGAATACGGTGGCGGCAGCAACGGTGAATGGCGGGTGGAAATTGGCCAGCAGGCCCGGCCCTTTCGCGGGTAAACCCGCTCCTACGGCGGCCTGTGTTCAACCCCCGATGCGTGTGTAGGAGCCGCGAATACGGTGGCGGCGTCAACGGTGAACGGCGGGTGGAAATTGGCCAGCAGGCCCGGCCCTTTCGCGGGTAAACCCGCCCCTACGGCGGCCTGTGTTCAACCCCCGATGCGTGTGTAGGAGCGGGTTTACCCGCGAATACGGTGGCGGCGGCAACGGTCAACGGCGGGTGGAGGTTGGCCAGCAGGGCCGGCCCTTTCGCGGGTAAACCCGCTCCTACGGGCGACCGTGCAGGCATTACCTTTGCCTTCAGGCTTGCGCAGCGGGCAGGCCCGCGATGAGGCCGATGCAGGCAACACGCCAGTCAGGCTGATAAGCTGCACTCTATTTGCATCAGAGCGTTCGGGGTAAGCATGACAGTGGATCTGGCCAGCATTCTGCTGGGCTTGGTGGCAGGCGTAATACCCTGCCTGGTGTGGGTCATGCAGGTGCAGCGCCGCCAGGGCGCACGGCAAGGTGAGCAGGCCTTGCTCGAAGAGCGCCTCAACGCTGCCCAACTTGCCCAGGCTGGCCTGCAGGCGCAACTGGACGCCAGCCGCGACGAGGTCAGCGACCTCAGTGAGGCCAACGCTGTCAAACAGGCCCAGCTGGCCGCCCAAGGCCGTGAGCTGGAGCTGCTGCAGATCGACCGCGACAATGCCCGTGATGCGGCCCACGCCTGGAGCCTTGAGCGCGCCAACCGCGAAGCCGAACTGCGCCGCCTGGAAGCGCAAACCGCGCGCCTGGACGCAGAACTGCGTGAACAGCAGGAAAGCCACCAGCAACGCCTGGAAGACCTGCAGGAGGCCCGTGACACCTTGCGCGCCCAGTTCGCCGACATGGCCACCAAGATCTTCGACGAGCGCGAGCAGCGCTTCGCCCAGACCAGCCAGCAGCACCTTGGCCAGTTGCTCGACCCGCTCAAGGAGCGCATCCAGGCCTTCGAAAAACGTGTGGAGGAAAGCTATCAACAAGAGGCCCGCGAGCGCTTCTCGCTGGGCAAGGAGCTGGAGCGCCTGCAACAGCTCAACCTGCGCCTGTCCGACGAAGCCACCAACCTTACCCAGGCCTTGAAGGGCCAGAAAACCCAGGGTAACTGGGGGGAGCTTATCCTCGAACGCGTGCTGGAGCATGCCGGCCTGGAAAAGGGCCGCGAATACCAGACCCAGGTCAGCCTGAAAAGCGCCGATGGCGAGCGTTTCCAGCCGGATGTGCTGATCATGCTGCCCGGCGACAAGCAGGTGGTGGTGGACGCCAAGGTCAGCCTCACTGCGTACCAGCAGTTCGTTGCCGGCAACGACGAAGCTGCGCTCAAGCAGCATGTGCAGTCGCTGCGCAGCCACGTCAAAGGCCTGTCGAGCAAGGACTACAGCCGCCTTGAAGGCCTGCACAGCCTGGATTTCGTGTTGTTGTTCGTGCCCATCGAGGCGGCCTTTTCGGCGGCCCTGCAGGCCGAGCCGAACCTGTTCCAGGAGGCCTTCGACCGGCAGATCGTGATTGTCAGCCCTACCACGTTGCTGGCGACCTTGCGGGTGATCGACAGCCTGTGGAAGCAGGAGCGTCAAGGGCAGAACGCCCGCGAAATTGCCGAGCGTGCCGGCTGGCTCTACGACAAGTTCGTGCTGTTCATCCAGGACCTGGACGAGCTGGGCAGCCGCTTGCAGCAGGTAGACAAGGCTTATGCTGCCGCGCGCAACAAGCTGTGCGAAGGGCGTGGCAACCTGGTCAGCCGCAGCGAGCAGCTTAAGCTACTGGGCGCCCGTGCCAGCAAGAGCTTGCCGGCAGACCTGCTGGAGCGGGCGCTGTCCGACGAGGCGCTGCCCGACGTAGCGGTTACTGAGCCAGGCTCAGATGGCGATTGAGCAGGGCGCGCAAGGCCGCGGGCTTGACCGGTTTGGCCAGGTAGTCCAGCCCTGATGCATGTACCAGGGCGATGGTTTCCTTGCTGCCGTCGGCGCTGATCACTACACCGGGTACCGGCTCACCCAGCCGTGCTCGAAGCCAGCCCATCAGCCCGGTGCCGGTCTCGCCGTCGTCCAGGTGGTAGTCCACCAATGCCAGGTGCGGGCGCATGCCTTTGGCCAGCAGGGCTTCGCATTCGGCCTGGTTGCGCGCGGTCCATACCTGGCAACCCCAGCGGCTCAGCAGGCTGTTCATGCCGATCAGGATGCTGTCTTCGTTGTCCACGCAAAGCACTTGCAGCCCGGCCAGTGGCTGGCCGCCCTGTTGTTCCACGGGCGCGCTTGGCGCCGCGGCGGCCTGGCGTGCAATCGGTACGCTGACGCGGAACACCGTGCCCTTGCCTGGCCATGAGCGCACTTCCAGCGGATGCCCCAGCACCCGACACAGGCCGTCTGCGATGGCCAGGCCCAACCCTAGCCCCTTCTCGGCACGGGTCTGGTGGCTGTCCAGGCGCTTGAACTCCTGAAAGATCACTTGCAGCTTGTCGTCAGCAATGCCCGGGCCACGGTCCCAGACCTCCAGCCACAGGCGCTCGCCCTGTCGGCGCGCGCCTAGCAGGATCGGGCTCTTGCCGTAGCGCAGGGCATTGGTGAGGAAGTTCTGCAGCACCCGGCGTAGCAGTTTCATGTCGCTGTCCACCCGCAGGCGGCTGCCGCGCAGGCGGAACTCCAGGCCTTTCTCGGCCGCCAGCAGCTTGAACTCGGCGCCCAGGGTGTCGAACAGCTCGTTGAGGGCGAAGGGTTTGGCATCCGGGGTGATCTTGCCGTTTTCCAGGCGCGAGATGTCCAGCAGGTCGCTGATCAGCTCTTCAGCCGAGCGCAGCGAGCTGTCCATGTGCTGTACCAACTGCTGGGCCTCTTCGTTCATGCCCTCGGCCTGTTGCGACAAGGCGGCAGAGAAAAGCCGTGCGGCGTTCAACGGTTGCATCAGGTCATGGCTGACGGCGGCCAGGAAGCGGGTCTTGGACTTGCTCACCGCTTCGGCCTGGCTCTTGGCTTCGGACAGCGCCTGGTTCAACTGCGACAGTTCGTGGGTGCGCTCCGCCACGCGTTGTTCAAGGCGTTCGTTGGCATCGCGCAGGGCCTGCTCGGCCTCGCGGAACGGGGTGATGTCGGTGAAGCTCATGACAAAGCCGCCGCCCGGCATCGGGTTGCCGATCAGCTCGATCACCCGGCCATTGGGGAACAGCCGCTCGGAGGAGTGCGCGCGGCCCTGACGCATCCAGTGCAGCCGCCGCGCCACATGCACTTGCGCCTCGCCGGGGCCGCACAGGCCGCGCTCGGCGTTGTAGCGGATGATGTCGGCAATCGGTCGCCCTACGCTGATCAGCCCGTCCGGGTAGTTGAACAGCTCCAGGTAGCGGCGGTTCCAGGCCACCAGGTGCAAATTCTGGTCGACCACGCTGATGCCCTGGTTGATGTTCTCGATGGCGCCTTGCAGCAGGGCGCGGTTGAACTGCAGCACCTCACTGGCTTCGTCAGCGATGCGCACCACGTCTTCCAGCTGCATGTCGCGGCCTTCGATGGCCGCTTTGACCACGGCGCGGGTCGAGGAGGTACCGAGTACCCCGGCCAGCAGGCGTTCGGTGTGCTCGATCCAGTCGCCATCGGCGTTCTGGTTCGGGTTGAAGCCCTTGCCCTGGCGGTAGGCAAAGCGGATGAAGCTCTGCCGTGCGCGCTCTTCCCCGACAAAGCGCGAGGCCAGGGTCAACAGGTCGTCGATCTGCACCGCCAGCAGCGGCTTGCTGCTGGGCCGCGCGCTGGTCTGCTGGCCAATGAACCGGCCGGCCTGCCAGTGCTCGGAAACCCGTGTGCGCGACAGCACCGAAACCCAGGCGAACAGGGTGAAGTTGCCCGCCAGTGACAGCACCACACCTTGGGTCAGTGGACTGATCGGCAGGTTCAGCGGGTTGCCGTGCAGCCACGCCAGGCCAGGGAACAACTGCAACGACCAGCCCAGGCTGTGCGCGGCAATCGGCAGCACCAAGGTGTAGAACCACAGGAAAATGCCAGCGGCCAGGCCGGCGAACACGCCGCGACGGTTGGCCTGCTTCCAGTACAGCGCGCCAAGCATGGCCGGGGTGAGCTGGGTCACAGCGGCAAAGGCGATCTGGCCGATGGTCGCCAGGCTGGCGGTGGAACCCAGCAGGCGGTAGCTGACATAGGCCAGCAGCAGGATCACCACGATGGTTACCCGGCGTACCGAAAGCATCCAGTGGCGGAACGCTTCGAAAGGCCGCTCGGCGTTGTTGCGGCGCAGCAGCCAGGGCAGCAGCATGTCGTTGGACACCATGGTCGACAGCGCCACGGCCTCGACGATCACCATGCCGGTAGCTGCCGAGGCGCCGCCGATGAACGCCAGCAGGGCAAGGCTCGGGTGCGCCTCGGCCAGCGGCAGGCTGATGACGAACGAGTCGGAGATCACCGTGCCGGGCAGCATCATCTGCCCAGCCAGGGCAATCGGCACCACGAACAGCGCGGCCAGTGCCAGGTACATGGGGAATACCCAGCGCGCCAGGCGCAAGTCCTGCGGTTCGATGTTCTCGACCACGGTAACGTGGAACTGCCGGGGCAGGCAGATGATTGCCATCATCGCCACGGCGGTTTGCACCACCATGGACGGCCAATTGATGGTTTCTTTCCAATAGTCCTGCAAGTGGATCGACTGGCGGGCCTGGCTGAACAGGTCGTCGAAGCCGTCATACAGGTTGAAAACGATGAAGATGCCCACTGCAAGGAACGCCAGCAGCTTGATCAGCGATTCGAAGGCGATCGCCAGGACCATGCCGCGGTGGTGCTCGGTCACATCCAGGCTGCGGGTACCGAAGACGATCGCGAACAGCGCCAGTACCAGCGATATCACCAGCGCGGTGTCCTGCACGCGGGTGCCGGTGGCGTCGGCGTTGGCCCCGATCAACAGGTTCACGCCCAGTACGATGCCCTTGAGCTGCAGGGCGATATACGGCAGCACGCCGACCAGGCAGATCAGCGCCACCACCACTGCCAGGGTCTGCGACTTGCCGTAGCGTGCGGCAATGAAGTCGGCGATCGAGGTGATGTTCTGCTGCTTGCTGATCAACACCATCTTCTGCAGCACCCACGGCGCGAAGATCAGCAGCAGTACCGGGCCCAGGTAGATTGGCAGGAATGCCCAAAGCTGTTCGGCGGCCTGGCCGACCGCGCCGAAAAAGGTCCAGCTGGTGCAGTACACGGCCAGCGACAGGCTGTACACCCAGGCACGCAGCTTTGGCGGCAATGGCGTGCTGCGGCGGTCGCCATAGAAGGCGATGGCGAACATGATGGCCATATAGGCCAGGGCGACCACGGCGATCAGCCCGCTGGACAACGACATGAAGACTCCGAAGCAAAAAGGTAACGCGGTCCCGATCAATCAGTCTGGCACGCAAGTGCCGCTTCGTCAGCGCAGACGATGGTTGTAGGAGCGGGTTCACCCGCGAATAGGCCAGAACAGGCAACATCAACCCCTGCGGGTACCCAACCCATAGAACACCCCTGCCAGTATCACCGACAACACCAGCAGGTAGAAGACTGCCCCCGGCCACAGGTGTACCAGTGCAAACCCCACCATCACCGGCCCCAGCGCCGCCCCCAGGTTGGACAGGTTCTGCGCGCCGTAATACACCCCGCGCAAGTGCTCCGGTGCGATCAGGTCGATAAACATGTACTCGGCCGGGATCACGATGATTTCGCCCAGCGTGAACACCAGCATCGCCAGGCACCAGGCCAGTACCGAGCCCGCCAGTGCAAAACCCAGCAAGCCGGCGATGAACAGGCCCATGCCGGCCAACAGCCACGGCATCAGACGCTGGCGGCTGATGCGCCGGCCAATCAGGTACTGCAAGGCAATGACCGTCACGGCGTTGGTGGTGACCAGATAGCCGATCAGCCGTGCCGCTTCGGCCGGGTTGCTGGTGACCACCAGGTACTGGGACAGGTAGGCGGTGAACTGCCCGAACACCACCGCGCTCAGCACCCCACCCACGGTAAAGCACACCAGCCGGCGATCCCGCGCCAGCCCCAGCGCCACCTGGCCGAAGCCGGCCGCAGGCTTGTCCGGCGCGCTGGCCTGCAGGCTGCGATCACCCAGGCGCCAGTAAGCCAGGCACATGGCCAGGCCAAGCAGGGCAGAGGCGAGGAACGGCACATGGTCGTTCAGTTCAAGCATGGCCACGCCCAGCAACGGGCCGGTGGCGTAGCCGACGTTGCTGAGGGTGTACTTGATGGCGAATACCTCGGCCCGCTCATCCACCGGCAGTAACGCGCAGAAGCCCGCCTTGGCAGCAATGTCGACCACTGCCAGGGCCAGGTTGATCAACACCAGACAAAAGAAGAACGGCAGTGCCGAACGGCTGGCGACCGCGCCGACGAAGGCCAGGGCGAACAGCAGGGTACTGGCGCTGACCAGCGTGTGGTTGCTCAAGGTGTCGACCAGATGGCCACCGTACAGACTCAATAGCGAGGCGACGATCAGCGCGCCACCGATCAGCAGGCCGATCTGGCTGATCGGCAGCTGGAAATTGTCGGCCAGGTAAACCACCAGGTAGGGCAGGGTGAGGGCGCGGGCGACGGTAAGCGCGAAGGTGGTGGTGAGCAGCAGGCGAACGGTGTGCGGGTAGCGTTTTATGGCGGCGAGCATTGCCACGTCCTTGTTGTGCGGGTTTGCCGAGCACAAGCATAAGCCACATGCGGTCCTTGCAGCAGCACCGGCAACGTTCAAGAGAAGATGGCAATGCTCCGGCTGGCTCACAGCCCGTCGCGACACAAGGCCGCTTCACGGACAAAGGGCGACAGGCGGAGGATTGACAGTCTGTCAGGCTCGGGGAATACTCTCGAAAAATTCATATATATGTTTATATAACAAGACGAGAGCGAGACCCATGCACCCATTGACCGGTGATGCTCGACTGCCCCGCTACCAACAACTGCGCGACCACATGGTCGCGCAAATTGCCAACAACCGCTGGCGCCCGGGGGAAGCGATCCCGACCGAAGCAGCCTTGGCCACCGAGTTCGATATGTCGATCGGTACCGTGCGCAAGGCCGTCGATGTCCTGGTGGCCGAAGGCGTGCTGGAGCGCCAGCAGGGCCGTGGCACCTTCATTCGCCGCCCACAGTTCCAGTCGTCGCTGTTCCGCTTCTTCCGTTTCGAGGCCGCCAATGGCGAGCGCATAGTGCCGGAAAGCCGCATTCTTTCCATCGAGTCGCTTCCGGCGCCTTCGGCAGTGGCCGAGGCATTGGGCCTGGCAGGGGAGGCAGAAGTGATCCGCATCGTTCGCACACGTCTGCTTGGCGCCCAGCCGGTGCTGGCCGAAGACATCTGGCTGCCGCGCCAAACCTTCCAGCCGCTGCTGGACGTGGATTTAAACAGCAAGGGCCCACTGCTGTACCCGATCTACGAAGCGCTGTGCGGTCAGGTGGTCGCCTACGCCGAAGAAACCCTGACCGCCGAAGCGGTCGACGCGGTGCATGGCCGCTTGCTGCAACTGCCGGCCGACAGCCCGGTGGTCGTGATCGAGCGCCTGGCCCGCGACTATGCCGGCAAACCTCTGGAATGGCGCCGCTCGCGCGGCCATGCGCAGCACTTCCGCTACCGCATCGACATTCGCTAAACCGGTCGCTTCACCCTTTTACCTGTCTGCGCCGTGCTGCCATGGCGCAGTGGCTTCGCCTGCCCGTCACACCACGAATAGAAGGATAACAATCATGTTCAGCTGGTATCGCGAGATCACCTCACGGGAACGCAAGACATTCTGGGCCTGTTTCGGCGGCTGGTCGCTCGATGCGCTGGAAGTGCAGATGTTCGGCCTGGCCATCCCCGCGCTGATCGCCGCGTTCTCCCTGACCAAGGGCGATGCCGGCCTGATCAGTGGCCTGACCCTGGTGACCTCGGCAATCGGCGGCTGGCTGGGTGGCACACTGTCCGACCGCTATGGTCGCGTGCGTACCCTGCAATGGATGATTCTCTGGTTCTCGTTCTTCACCTTCCTTTCGGCGTTCGTCACCGGCTTCTACCCGTTGCTGTTCGTCAAGGCCATGCAAGGCTTTGGCATCGGTGGCGAATGGGCAGCCGGCGCTGTGCTGATGGCCGAAACCATCAACCCCAGGTATCGCGGCAAGGTCATGGGCACGGTGCAGAGTGCCTGGGCTGTGGGGTGGGGGCTGGCGGTGGCACTGTTTACGCTGATTTACTCACTGGTGCCGCAGGAGTTTGCCTGGCGGGTGATGTTCTTCGTCGGTCTGCTGCCATCGCTGCTGATCATTTGGGTACGCCGCAACGTGCCTGAGCCGGACAGCTTCCAGCGCCTGCAAAAGGAAAAGGCCATCCCTTCCAGCTTCTTGCACTCGATGGCTGGCATCTTCCGCCCGGAACTGCTGCGTGTGACCCTGCTGGGCGGCTTGCTCGGCCTGGGTGCCCACGGTGGCTACCACGCGGTGATGACCTGGTTGCCGACCTTCCTCAAGACAGAGCGCAACCTTTCGGTGCTGAACTCGGGCGGTTACCTGGCGGTGATCATCCTGGCCTTCTGGTGCGGCTGCGTGGTCAGCGGCCTGCTGATCGACCGTATTGGCAGGCGCAAGAACATCCTGCTGTTCGCCCTGTGCTGTGTACTGACCGTGCAGGCCTACGTGTTTTTCCCGCTGACCAATACCCAGATGCTGTTCCTCGGCTTCCCGCTGGGTTTTTTTGCCGCCGGCATCCCGGCCAGCCTGGGTGCGTTTTTCAATGAGCTGTACCCGGCTGATGTGCGCGGCGCCGGGGTGGGCTTTTGCTACAACTTCGGTCGCGTGCTGTCGGCCGTGTTCCCGTTCCTGGTCGGGCACATGAGCGAGTCGATGTCGCTGGGCAGTGCCATCGGCATCGATGCCGGCATCGCGTATGGCGTTGCGGTGATCGCAGCCCTGTGCCTGCCCGAAACCCGTGGCCGCAACCTTGAATCTGCACCTGCGCCGGAAACGGCCGGTGCCGTCGCCAAGTAACCTGAACCTGTTTGTATGAGAACCATGCCCGACGCACCCGCTTTGCACCTGACTGCCATCGACAGCCACGCCCACGTGTTCAGCCGTGGGCTGAACCTGGCCCGCCAGCGGCGTTATGCGCCCAGTTACGATGCGCCGCTGGGCGACTACCTGGGCCAACTGCGGGCCCATGGTTGCAGCCATGGCGTACTGGTCCAGCCCAGCTTCCTGGGTACTGACAACCGCTACCTGCTCAGCGCCTTGCAGACCGCGCCAGGGCAACTGCGCGGGGTGGTGATGCTGGAGCGGGAGGTCGGGCGGGCGACCTTGGCGGAAATGGCCCGGTTGGGAGTCAGGGGGGTACGCCTCAACCTCATGGGGCAAGACATGCCTGACCTGACCGGCGCGCAGTGGCGGCCCCTGCTGGAGCGCATCGGCGAGCAGGGTTGGCACGTGGAACTGCACCGTCAGGTGGCGGACATCCCAGTGCTGGTGCGGGCATTGCAGCCCTATGGGCTGGACATCGTGATTGACCATTTCGGCCGCCCGGATGCCCGCCTTGGCCTGGGCCAGCCGGGGTTTGCCGAACTGCTGACCCTGAGCGGTCGGGGCAAGGTGTGGGTGAAGGTGTCCGGCATCTACAGGCTGCAGGGCTCGCCGGAAGAGAACCTGGCATTCGCCCGTCAGGCGCTGTGCGCGCTGGAAGCCCATTACGGCGCAGAGCGGTTGATGTGGGGCAGTGACTGGCCGCATACCCAGCATGAGTCGGAGGTCAGTTTCGGCACCGCTGTCGAACAGTTCGGGGCCTTAGGGTGTTCAGCGCAGTTGCGCCAGGCACTGTTGGTGGATACCGCGCGGGCGTTGTTTGGCTTCGAGTGACGAAGCGCCAGTGCTGCAACTGCTGGCAGGTCCTTGAACGCAATCTCGCTTGGCCATGCCTGAGCCGGTGCTTGCCAGTCAGCGCATTTCCCATGCAGATTTGTGGCCCGGCGCGCTTGGCGAGCCTCCAATTGAAAAGCCCTCAGGACCAAGGACGATGAGTCACTCTTCGCAATTCACCTTGCTCGGCAAGCGGCGTTTCCTGCCGTTTTTCATCACTCAGTCGCTGGGTGCCTTCAACGACAACCTGTTCAAGCAGTCGCTGATCCTGGCGATTTTGTTCAAGCTCAGCCTGGGCGATGGTGACCGATCGATCTGGGTCAACTTGTGTGCCTTGCTGTTCATCCTGCCGTTTTTCCTGTTTTCGGCGCTGGGCGGGCAGTTTGGCGAGAAGTTCGCCAAGGATGCGCTGATCCGGGCAATCAAACTGGCCGAAATCGTGATCATGGCGATTGGTGCGCTGGGCTTTGTCACCAACCATCTGGCGCTGATGCTGGTGGCGCTGTTCGGTATGGGGACGCACTCGGCGCTGTTCGGCCCGGTGAAGTATTCGATCCTGCCGCAGGCCCTGCGCGAGGAAGAGCTGGTGGGCGGTAACGGGCTGGTGGAAACCGGCACCTTCCTCGCCATCCTCGCCGGCACCATCGGCGCGGGGATGATGATGTCGGCCGACAGCTACGCAACAGTGGTGGCCGGTGGCGTGGTCGGCACGGCGGTACTCGGCTACCTCGCCAGCCGCTGGATCCCGCGGGCGGCTGCCGCCTCGCCGCAAATGCCGCTGGACTGGAACATCTTCAAGCAGTCGTGGGTGATCTTGCGCATGGGCCTGGGCCAGCCGCCGGCGGTGTCGCGCTCGATCGTCGGCAACTCGTGGTTCTGGTTTGTCGGCGCTATCTACCTCACGCAGATCCCGGCCTATGCCAAGGATTGGCTGCACGGTGACGGCACCGTGGTGACCCTGGTGCTGACCCTGTTCTCGGTGGGCATTGCCCTGGGCTCGCTGCTGTGTGAGCGGCTCAGTGGACGCAAGGTGGAAATCGGCCTGGTGCCGTTCGGCTCGTTCGGCCTGACCCTGTTCGGCCTGCTGTGGTGGTGGCACTCCGGTGATGTACCGGCTGCAGCAGCGCCGCACGACTGGCTGGCACTGCTGGGCATGAGCCAGGCGTGGTGGATCTTGCTGTCGATCGTCGGCCTGGGTGTGTTCGGCGGCTTCTACATCGTGCCGTTATATGCGTTGATCCAGGCCCGCACGGCCGAGGACGAGCGCGCCAGGGTGATCGCGGCCAACAACATCCTCAATGCCTTGTTCATGGTGGTGTCGGCGGTGCTCACCATCATCCTGCTAGGCGTGGCCAAGCTGAGCATCCCGCAGCTTTTCCTGGTGGTGTCGCTGCTCAATATCGCAGTCAACACCTATATCTTCAGGATCGTGCCCGAGTTCACCATGCGCTTCCTGATCTGGCTGCTCAGCCATTCGATGTACCGCGTGCAGCACCGAGACCTCGAGCGCATCCCCGACGAAGGTGCAGCGTTGCTGGTGTGCAACCACGTGTCGTTCGTCGATGCGTTGCTGCTGGGCGGGGCTATACGCCGGCCGATCCGCTTTGTCATGTACTACAAGATCTACAACCTGCCGGTGCTCAACTTCGTCTTTCGCACTGCCGGTGCGATCCCGATTGCCGGGCGTAACGAAGACCAGGCGACGTACGAGCGGGCCTTCGCGCGCATTGCCGAATACCTGGCGGATGGTGAACTGGTGTGCATCTTCCCGGAAGGCAAGCTGACGGGCGATGGCGAAATCGATGTCTTCAAGGGTGGGGTCAGCCGCATCCTCGAAGAAACGCCGGTACCGGTGATTCCGCTGGCCTTGCAGGGGTTGTGGGGTAGCTTCTTCAGCCGCGACCCGGCCAAGGGCTTCTTCAAGCGCCTGTGGTCGCGGGTGACCATCGTGGCAGGCGCCGCCGTCCCGGTGGAGGCGGCGCAGCCCGAGGTGTTGCGCGAACAGGTCAGCCGCCTGCGCGGCCATCTGCGATAGGGGTTAGCTGGCGCTGACTTTCAGGCCGACGAGGCCGCAGACGATCAGCGCCACACTGACCAGCCGCACCAGGGCCATGGACTCGCCGAACAGTATGATCCCGGCGATGACCGTACCGACTGCGCCTACGCCGGTCCAGATGGCATAGGCGGTGCCCAGCGGCAACTCCTTCATGGCCAGGCCCAGCAGGCCCAGGCTGATGATCATGGCGCCGACGGTAAGGACAGTGGGTAGCGGTCGAGTGAAACCGTCGGTGTATTTGAGGCCGACGGCCCAGCCGACCTCGAACAGGCCGGCGAAAAACAGGATGATCCAGGACATGAGTGTGTCTCCATCGTTTGAATGATGGGGCCGTCCCCGGAATGGTCACGCGGTGCGTCGTGAGGTCGTCCTCACAGTGGGTGCCATGGTGCCTGTCTGCGGCCTTCCGGGCAAGGCCGCGCCTGCTGGCCAATTTCCACCCGTCGTTCAACGTTGCGGCCGCTACCGTATTCGCGGGTAAACCCGCTCCTACACAATTGGTGATGGACACACGTTGGTGATTGGGCGCAGGCCGTCGTGTAGGAGCGGGTTTACCCGCGAAGAGGCCGGTGCTGGCAGAAAACGATTCAGGCCAGCACCGCATCTCATACCCGTCAGACCCCTTGCGGAATCTCTTCACCACCCAGCGCCTCGAACAGCACCGGCAGGAATTCGGCAAAGGTCATCATCATCAGCTGGAAGCTGGCGTCGAACTGTTGCGCAGCCTCATCGCCACCGTCCTGCTCGGCCTGCTCCTGCAGCAGCTCTTCGAACTTCAGGCGCTTGATGACCATCTTGTCGTCGAGAATGAACGACAGCTTGTCTTGCCAGGCCAGGGCCAGCTGGGTCACCACTTTGCCAGTGCTCAGGTGCAGCTGGATCTCTTCGCCAGTCAGGTCCTGGCGCTTGCAGCGCACGATACCGCCATCTTCGGCAGTGTCGCGCAGTTCGCACTCGTCCAGCACATAGAAGCCTTCGGCGGCTTGCTGCGATTTGACCCAGTCGGTCATGGTGGCCACCGGCGCAATCTTCACCGTGGCCGGGCGCACGGGCAGCGAACCCATCACTTCACGCAGGGTCGACAGCAGGTCTTCGGCGCGCTTGGCGCTGGCCGAGTTGACCAGGATCACGCCCAGGCGCGGGGCAATGGCAGCGAAGATCATCGAGCGGCGGATGAACGCACGCGGCAGGAACGCCTGGATGATTTCGTCCTTGATCTGGTCGCGTTCCTTTTTATAGACCTTGCGCATTTGCTCGGTCTCGATCTCTTCGACCTTTTCCTTGACCGCGTCGTTGACCACGCTGCTCGGCAGGATGCGTTCTTCCTTGCGCGCGGCAATCAGCAGGTACTCGCCGCTGACATGCACCAGGGGAGCGTCTTCGCCTTTGCCGAACGGCGCGACGAAACCATAAGTGGTCAGCTCCTGGCTGGCGCAGGGGCGGGCCGGCTTGCTGGCCAGGGCGGCTTCCAGCGCTTCAGGCTCGAACGGAACTTCCTGGGTCAGGCGGTAGGTCAGCAGGTTCTTGAACCACATGAGGGGCAATCTCTCCTTAATGCATAAGGCGGGCATTATTCTCCGAGCGGTGAATTGAGGCCAGCCCTGTCAGAGGGCCAGCAGTGGCTTATGCACGAAAGAATCGCCCGACAACGCTAGGTCTTTGAAAGGCCTGAGGTTTTTTTTGCAGAAAGTTTAAAAAGTGCTTGCCAGGGTGCGGGGCGCTCCGTAGAATGCGCGCCACACCGAGACGAAGGGTGATTAGCTCAGCCGGGAGAGCATCTGCCTTACAAGCAGAGGGTCGGCGGTTCGATCCCGTCATCACCCACCACTCGATGTATAGCGCAGCGGTAGTTCAGTCGGTTAGAATACCGGCCTGTCACGCCGGGGGTCGCGGGTTCGAGTCCCGTCCGCTGCGCCATATTCCACTTCCAGGGCCCACTGAACACCCGGAAGTAACAAAGAAAGCGACCTTAGGGTCGCTTTTTTTGTGCCTGATTTTTGGTGTTTGACCGAAGTGTGAAAAAACTTCGATAAGTGCTTGCCAGAGCGCCAAGTCGCCCGTAGAATGCGCGCCACACCGAGAGACATGGGTGATTAGCTCAGCCGGGAGAGCATCTGCCTTACAAGCAGAGGGTCGGCGGTTCGATCCCGTCATCACCCACCACTCGATGTATAGCGCAGCGGTAGTTCAGTCGGTTAGAATACCGGCCTGTCACGCCGGGGGTCGCGGGTTCGAGTCCCGTCCGCTGCGCCATATTCCACTTCCAGGGCCCACTGAACACCCGGAAGTAACAAAGAAAGCGACCCTAGGGTCGCTTTTTTTGTGCCTGAATTTTGTACCCCTACCTGCACGCGTTTGCCGCAGCTTCAGCCACGCCGTTCCTCCTCCCGCAATGTCAGCACCTCATACCCACCCTCAGTCACCGCCACGGTATGCTCCCACTGCGCCGACAAGCTGTGGTCCCGGGTGATCACCGTCCAGCCATCCTTCAACTCGCGCGTGCCGCGGCCACCCTGGTTGATCATCGGCTCGATGGTAAACACCATCCCCGGTTTCAGCTTAATGCCCATGCCGCGCTGGCCAATGTGCAGCACCTCTGGCCCTTCATGCATCTGCTGGCCAATACCGTGGCCGCAATACTCGCGCACCACGCTGTAACCCGCCGCCTCGGCATGGGCCTGCACGGCATGGCCGATATCGCCCAGCGTTGCCCCAGGGCGCACCTGCTCGATGCCTTTCCACAACGCGTCATAGGTGGTGTCGACCAGGCGCCGGGCTTCTTCGCTGATCTTGCCGATGCAATACATCTTCGACGAATCGGCAATGTAGCCGCCCTGTTCCAGCGTGATGTCGACGTTGATGATCGAGCCTTCCTTGAGCACCTCATCGGCCTTGGGTATGCCGTGGCATACCACGTGGTCCACCGACGTATTGAGCGAGTAAGGGAAACCGTACTGGCCTTTGCTTGCTGGCCGTGCCTTGAGCGTATCGACGATGAACGCCTCGGCGCGGTCGTTGATCTGCATCGTGGTCACGCCGGGGCGGATGAAGCTGTCGAGTTCGGTGAACACCTGGGCCAGTAGCTGGCCGGCGCGGCGCATCAGGTCGAGTTGGGCGGGGGTCTTGAGGATCACCTGGGACATGGGAGGAGGGCAGTTGCTCATGCTGGAAATTGCCCCAGCATAGCGCCTGGGAGCGTGAGGTTGCCACCGCATGGTGCGCAAGGCACGCCGCAGCACTGTCTTTGTGGGAGCAACTGTCTTGCTCAATTTCTAAAAGCGGGCGCGATCCCTGTGGGAGCGGCCTTGTGTCGCGAAAGGGCTGCAAAGCAGCCCCGGCGATACAGGGATAAAAGCTGAAATTCGGGGGCCGCCTTGCGGCCCTTTCGCGACACAAGGCCGCCCCCACAAAAAGCCGTTCCGTGCACCTGGCCCACTATTTGCTGAAGCCTCCTCACCAGGGCTATCAACGTCGACAGCCCGCAAAACCTCACGACAAAGGCGCCGTGTTGCCCCGCTTGCATCTGCATGCCGGGGCAGCCGGCGCCTTTTTGCGTTTTCCACAGGAGCCCGCCCATGGCCAACAGCGAAGTACGCAGCGTCTGCCCCTACTGCGGCGTGGGCTGCGGCATCGTCATGAGCGTTGCCGATGGCAAGGTCGGCAAGATCAGCGGCGACAAGCTGCACCCGAGCAACTTTGGCCGCCTATGCACCAAAGGCCTTACCGCACACCTGCCACTGAGTGCCAGCGGGCGCATGGCCGACGCCTATGTGCGCCAGCAACGCAGCCAGCCGCCAGTGCGCACCAGCATGGACCAGGCCATCGCTGCCACCGCCGAGCGTCTGCGCAGCATCATCGACCAGCACGGCCCGGATGCCGTGGCGCTGTACGTGTCCGGGCAAATGTCGCTGGAGGCCCAGTACCTGGCCAACAAGTTGGCCAAGGGCTTTATCCGTACGCGCCACATCGAGTCCAACTCGCGCCTGTGCATGGCCAGCGCCAGCAGTGGCTACAAGCTGTCGCTTGGCGCCGATGGCCCACCTGGCAGTTACCAGGACTTCGAGCACGCCGACGTATTTCTGGTGATCGGCGCCAACATGGCCGACTGCCACCCGATCCTGTTCCTGCGCCTGCTTGATCGGGTCAAGGCCGGTGCGAAGCTGATCGTCGTCGACCCACGTCGCAGCGCCACCGCCGACAAGGCCGACCTGTTTCTGCAGGTGCGCCCCGGCAGCGACATGGCCTTGCTCAACGGTCTTTTGCACCTGCTGCATCGCAATGGCCGCACCCACCCCGACTTCATCGCCCGCCACACCGAAGGCTGGGACGAACTGCCGGCCTTCCTCGACGACTACCCCCCCGAGCGCGTCGCCGCCATCACCGGGCTGGCCGAGGCCGATATCATCAAGGCCGCCGAATGGATCGGCAGCGCCAACAACTGGATGAGCTGCTGGACCATGGGCTTGAACCAGAGCATTCACGGTACCTGGCACAGCAACGCCATCTGTAACCTGCATTTGGCCACGGGTGCCATCTGCCGCCCCGGTAGCGGCCCGTTCTCGCTGACCGGCCAGCCCAATGCCATGGGCGGCCGCGACATGGGCTACATGGGCCCCGGCTTGCCAGGCCAGCGCTCAGCGTTGGTGGACGACGACCGCGCGTTCGTCGAACGACAGTGGCAACTGCCACCCGGCAGCCTGCGCAGCGAGGGTGGCGAGGGTACGGTGGCGCTGTTCGGGCAGATGAAAACCGGTGAAGTGAAAGCCTGCTGGGTCATCTGCAGCAACCCGGTAGCCAGTGTCGCCAACCGCCAGCAAGTGATCGACGGCCTGCGCAAGGCCGAACTGGTCATTACCCAGGACGCCTTCCTCGACACCGAAACCAACCGCTACGCCGACATCCTCCTGCCGGCCGCGCTGTGGGCCGAAGGTGAGGGTGTGATGATCAACAGCGAGCGCAACCTGACCCTGATGCCACGCGCTGTCGAGCCCCCCGGGCAAAGCTTGCCGGACTGGCGGATCATTGCCCGCGTGGCGTGTGCCATGGGCTATGCCGACGCCTTCGACTACCCCAATGCCGAAGCGGTGTATGAGGAAATACGCCGCTTCCACAACCCCTCAACCGGTTATGACCTGCGCGGTATCGGCTATGCCGAATTGCGGACACAGCCGCGCCAGTGGCCTTGTGCACCGGGCAGCGAGCAGCATCGTAGCCCGCTGCGCTACCTCAACGACGGCAGCAGCCAGGCGCTCCTGCTCGATGCCCGGGGTAGGCGGCCGGCACTGGCCTTTCCCACCGCCAGCGGCAAGGCGCGCTTCTTTGCGCGGCCCTGGTTGCCGGCAGCGGAAGTGCCGGACGATGACTACCCCATGGTGCTTAACACTGGCCGTGTGCAGCACCAATGGCACACGTTGACCAAGACCGGCAAGGTGCCGGCACTGAACAAGCTGGAGCCCGGCCCCTACCTTGAGATTCACCCCGAGGATGCCGCCCGGCTGGGTGTCGCTGAAAAGGACCAGGTGGCCGTTCGCTCACGCCGGGGGCACGCCGTGTTGCCGGCGCGCATCAGTGACCGGGTCATGCCGGGCAACTGCTTTGCGCCGTTTCACTGGAATGACCTGATCGGCGAGCAATTGGCGATCAATGCCGCGACCTGCGATGCGGTCGACCCGCTGTCGCTGCAGCCTGCCTTCAAACACTGCGCCGTAGCCCTGGAGCGGGTCGCAGGCGAGCGCATCGACGCCCTTGATCTGAACACTGCCACTGTAGAGCCTGTCCGCATGCCGACCGCCACCCTGTCCCGTCTGCTTGGCCTGCACACCCAGCCGGTTCCGGTGCTGGCCGAAGAAGAGCGTCATTACCTGCAAGGTTTCCTGCTGGGCCTGGACCAGGCCCGCGCCGAGGGCGTACCCCGCCTGCCGGCCAGTGCGCCGCTGGCTGCCAGCCGTCGTTTGTTTGTCGACGGTTTGCTGGCCGGGCTGTTCGCCCAGCCTGCAACTGCGCCCATCGCGGCACAGGCCGCGCCATGGCATCAGGTGCTGTGGGCCTCGCAGACCGGCAATGGTGAGCAACTGGCCGAACGCTGTGCCGCGCGCCTGCGCGATGCTGGTCTGAGCGTGCAACTCAGCTGTCTGGAGGCGGTCAGTCCAAGCCAGCTGCAGGGTGTTGCCAGTGTGGTGTTGATCGCCAGCACCTTTGGCGATGGCGACGCGCCCGACAGCGGCGCGGCATTCTGGCAGGCCTTGCAGGGCGAGGAGGGCGCCCACTGCGCCGGGCTGCCCTATGCCGTACTGGCCTTGGGCGACTCCAGTTACGACCAGTTCTGCGGTTTTGGCCGCAAGCTCGACCAGCGCCTGGCCGAGCTGGGAGGGCAGCGCCTGCTGCAACGGGTGGACTGCGAGCCAGACTTCGACGAAGCCTTTGCCAGTTGGCTCGAAGCGTTATTACCTGCACTGGGCACTGCCGCGGCGCCACCTCCGGCGAGTGAACCTGCACCCGTATCGGCCTTCAGCAAGCAGCAACCTTGGATGGCCACCGTACTGGAAAACCGCCTGCTCAATGGCCCCGGCGCCAGCAAGGAAACCCGCCAGCTGGTCTTCGACCTGAGCGGCAGCGGCTTCAGTTACGCTGCCGGCGATGCCCTGGGCGTATGGCCGCGCAACTGCTCGGCCCTGGTAGAAGAGCTGCTGACGCTGATGCAGCTCGATGGCCAGGCGATGGTCGAGCTTAAAGGTCATGGCGCCATGCCATTGGCCGAAGCCCTGCAAGCACACCTGGAAATTGCCAAGGTCACTGCGCAACAACTGCAGGCATTTGCCAGCAATGCGCCTGACCTGCAGCGTTTGCTGCAGCCTGAATGCAGGGCCGAGCTGCAGGATTGGCTGTGGGGCCGGCAGTTGGTCGATGTGCTGCGCGCCTTCCCCCAGCAGTTGCCGCTGGCCAGCTGGCTGGAACTGCTCAAGCCATTGCAACCGCGGCTCTATTCGATCAGCTCCAGCCCACTGGCGCACCCAGGCCAGGTGCATCTGACGGTGTCGACGGTGCGTTATGGCGAACGTAAAGGCGTGTGCTCAAGCTTCCTTGCCGACCGTGCGCAGGTACAGAAAGTGGCGATCTTCCCGCAGGTGTCGAAGCACTTCCGCTTGCCCGAGGACGACAGCGTGCCGGTGATCATGGTGGGCCCTGGTACTGGCATTGCACCGTTCCGTGCGTTCCTCGAGGAGCGAGAGGCACGGGGGGCAAAAGGTGACAACTGGCTGTTTTTCGGTGAGCAGTACGCAGCGACCGACTTCTATTACCAGGAGCAGTTGCAGGCCTGGCAGGCGGCGGGGCACCTGCGGCTGGACACGGCGTTCTCGCGGGACCAGGCCGAGAAGATCTATGTGCAGCAGCGCATGCTTGAGCAGGGTGCGCTGTTGTGGCAGTGGCTGGAGGCGGGGGCGTATTTCTATGTGTGTGGCGATGCGCAGCGTATGGCCAGGGATGTGGATGCGGCGTTGCGGGTAATCGTCGCCGAGCATGGCCGGATGGATGCGGCGGCGGCGGCGGCTTATGTCGAAGGCTTGAGCAAGGCCAGGCGTTATCGGCGCGATGTGTACTGACGTGCTCCAAGATGGGGTGTTGTGCACCTTGAATGTGCATTGGCTGGGCGGGCCCAGCGCAAGTGTAGGAGCGGGTTTACCCGCGAAGAGGCCGACACAGGCAACCCAGGCAACCCAGACAACCCAATTGGCACGCTCCCTGCTTAACCTCGGATACAACAAAGCCCACTGATCAACGGCGATCAACCGGGCCCCCTACCGTGATGAATACAGGCAAAGGCGCCTGGAGCTTCGGCTCCAGGCGCTTTTTTTTTGATCGAGGATCGGCTTATGAAGGCAACAGCGAGCAGCGGGCAACGAGAGCGACTGGTCATCGTCGGCAACGGCATGGTCGGCCACCATTGCGTCGAACAACTGGTCAGTCGCGGCGCCCTGCAGCGCTTCGAGGTGCGGGTATTCGGCGAAGAGCGCCAACGCGCGTATGACCGCGTGCACCTGTCCGAATACTTCGGCGGCAGCTGTGCTGAAACCCTGGCCCTGTGTGAGCACGATTTCTACGACGCCAATGGCGTGCACCTGCACCTGGGTGAGGCCGTGCTGGAGATCGACCGTGAGCGCCGCGAAGTCGTCACTGCCGAAGGTCGCTATGGCTACGACCAACTGGTGCTGGCCACCGGCTCCTATCCCTTCGTACCGCCGATCGAAGGCTCCAGCGGCAATGCCCGCCTGGTCTACCGCACCCTGGACGACCTCGATGGCATTCGTGCTGCTGCAGCAGGTGCCCGCCGAGGGGTGGTGGTCGGCGGTGGCCTGCTTGGCCTGGAAGCGGCCAACGCCCTCAAGTCGCTGGGGCTGGAAGCCCACGTGGTGGAATTCGCCCCACGGCTGATGCCGGTGCAGCTGGACGGCGAGGGCGGTGCCGCGTTGAAGGCGCAGATCGAAGCGCTGGGTGTGGGGGTGCACCTGGCGCGCGCCACCCAGTCGGTCAGTGCCGGTGAAACCTACCGCTACCGCATGAACTTCGACGGCGGTGAGCACCTGGAAACCGACCTGATCGTGTTCTCCGCCGGTATCCGCCCGCAGGATGCACTGGGCCGGGGTTGCGGCCTGGACATCGCCGCGCGCGGTGGCGTGGTCATCGATAACCACTGCCGCAGCAGCGACCCACGCATCTTCGCCATCGGCGAGTGCGCCTCGTGGAACGGCAGTGTGTTCGGCCTGGTCGCCCCAGGCTACAGCATGGCGCGCAACCTGGCTGGGCTGCTGATGGGCGAGGCGGCAGTGGCGTTCACCGGCGCCGACATGTCGACCAAGCTCAAGCTGCTGGGGGTGGATGTCGGTTCGATCGGCGATGCCCACGGTGCCACGCCGGGCGCGCGCAGCTATCGCTTCATCGATGAAGCCAACAGCGCTTACCGCCGTTTGGTGGTGGATGCCAGCGGCAAGCACGTGCTCGGCGCGGTGCTGGTCGGTGACAACAGCTATTACGACACCCTGTTGCAGTACGCCCAGAACGGCATCGCCCTGCCGGCCGACCCGGCAGCGCTGATCCTGCCGCAAGGCGGTGGTGCGCCGGCCTTGGGCGCCGATGCGCTGCCCGACAGCGCGACCATCTGCTCCTGCCACAACGTCAGCAAGGGGGCGGTGTGCGCCGCGATCGACAGTGGCTGTAGCGACTTGGCTGCGGTCAAGGGCTGCACCAAGGCCGCGACCGGCTGCGGCGGTTGCGCGGCCCTGCTCAAGCAAGTCTTCGAGCACGAACTGACGGCCCGCGGCGTGGCGGTGGACAAGAGCCTGTGCGAGCACTTTGCCTACACCCGGCAGGAGCTGTACGGGTTGGTGCGGGTGGAGGGTATCCGCACCTTCAGCGAACTGCTCGAGCGCCATGGCAAGGGCCATCTGGGGTGTGACATCTGCAAGCCGGCGGTGGGTAACATTCTCGCCTCGTGCTGGAACCAGCCGATCATGGACCCGGCACTGGTACCGCTGCAGGACACCAACGACACCTTCATGGCCAACATGCAGAAAAACGGCACCTATTCGGTGGTACCGCGCATTCCCGGTGGTGAAATAACCCCCGACAAGCTCATCGTCATCGGCCAGGTGGCCAAGAAATACGACCTGTACACCAAGATCACCGGTGGCCAGCGCATCGACCTGTTCGGCGCCCAGTTGCACGAGCTGCCGCTGATCTGGGGCGAACTGATCGAGGCCGGTTTCGAAACCGGGCACGCCTACGGCAAGTCGACCCGCACGGTGAAGTCGTGCGTGGGCAGTACCTGGTGCCGTTACGGCGTGCAGGACAGTGTCGCCATGGCCCTGCGCCTGGAAGACCGCTACAAGGGCCTGCGCAGCCCGCACAAGCTCAAGTTCGCGGTATCGGGTTGCACCCGTGAATGCGCCGAGGCGCAGAGCAAGGACATCGGCGTTATCGCCACCGACAAGGGCTGGAACCTGTACGTGTGCGGCAACGGCGGCATGCGCCCGCGGCATGCCGAGCTGTTCGCCACCGACCTGGACGACGAAACCCTGGTACGCCTGATCGACCGCGTGCTGATGTTCTACATCCGCACGGCCGACAAGCTGCAGCGCACCTCGGTGTGGCGTGAAAACCTGGAAGGCGGGCTGGACTACCTGAAGCAGGTGATCATCGACGACAGCCTGGGCCTGGCCAATGAGCTGGAAGCGCAGATGCAGCAGGTGGTCGACCAGTATGAATGCGAGTGGGCCAATGCCCTCAACGACCCGGAGAAGCTCAAGCGCTTCCGCACCTTCGTCAACGACCGACGCGCCGACCCGGACGTGCACTTCGTGCGCGAACGCGAGCAACGCCGGCCTGCTGCGCCATTGCACCTGATACCCACTGTCGAGGAGGCTGTCTGATGAACCTGTCCAATGCTGTTGTGAAGACTGAGGTGAACTGGCAAGCGGTGTGTCACGCCGCAGACCTGGTGGCCGATTCTGGTGTCGTGGTGTGGCTCGACGGTGCCCAGGTGGCGTTGTTCTACCTGCCGGGGCTGGAGCAGAGCCTGTATGCGGTGGACAACCGTGATCCGCGCTCCGGGGCCAACATCATTGGCCGTGGCATTGTCGGAAGCTTGCAAGGTGAGCTGGTGGTGGCCGCACCGCTATACAAGCAGCATTTCAACCTGCAGAACGGTGAGTGCCTGGAGGATACCGAACAGCGGCTTCAGGTATGGCCGGTGCGGATGAATGGAGAGGCAGTGGAACTGGCGGTGGCCTGATCATCCTGCGCTGGGCGGGGCCGATGTACAGTAGCCGTTCGCCGAAGCGGCGCGCCTTCCCTGCGCGGGGAAGGCGCCGCTGGGTGGCTGCGGGAGGCAGGTGGCAAAGCCGATCAGGTGCCCCAGGGCCCGCTCGATGACGCGCTACATCGGTTTCAGGGGAATGGCGACCAGGCAAGAGTACAAGAGGCGTTCCGGTGTAATGTCGTACCCGCTCACCAGCATGCGCTGGTTGCCGGCATCGATCGCCATCGATTGGGTAAAGCTTTCGAAATGCTCCGGCGGCAAAGCCCCGCCAAAATGGCCATAGCCATGGGGTGGTAAGAAGGTTTGATCGAGCTGGCCGTTCAAGTCGTAGCGCACCGCCATATAGGAAGTGGGGTGCGTACCGTATCCGACCAGGTGGCCATTGACTTCTACAATATGGTGCCATTTGCCATCAGTGTGGAAGTGCACCACTTGGCCCTGGTTGAATTCGAGGGCAGGTTTACCAGCATAGTCCAGCCGGTAGAGCGTCGGTTGGCCGTCCCATTCGTCGAGCGTATGCATGCCATATAGCGTGATACGTTCGCTTCGGTCCTCTACTGTAAAGCCATTATTGACTACCGATGCGTCTGACCAGTGGAAGCCCCCTGTGCCAAATGCTTCGTCTAGACGCCCCTCCAAGGTCAGGGCACTGGTTACCGAGTACGCAATCGAGTCGCGTTTTACATAGGTGGAGATTATGATGCGCGGTTGCTTGGCGGCGGGCGAGATAATGGCAATGCCATCAAGGATATACGCCGAGTTATCGGGAATCAGAGTACTCAAACTCAGCATTCCATCTTTGCCGAAAGGCCCGAACTTTCCACCTTCACGGGTCAAGGCGACGATTGCAGATTTTATCTGCCCGCCTTCGGAACGCCAGCCGGTGGCCAGCACCATGTCTGCGAAGCAGACCAGATCTTCCAGCATAAGCTGTTCGCCGAACAAGGCACGCGTGTCGACATAATCCTTCCCATAACCAAAACTCGTGTCGGGTTCTCCGTTTGGAGTCAGCTTCCACAGATAGGTGGTGGGTAGCGCATATGCCTGCACGGCAACCAGCAAGTTCCCCGTCATGTCCTCTGCTACCGCTTCGGCAGCCCCGTATTCTTCCCCGGACAGTTCGGAGAAATCGACAATGCCGCTGCTATTGAACGTGTTATCCAGCTTGCCGCTCGCATCCAGACAGGCAAGGTAGGGATGGTAGGGATTGCGACCGCTGTAGAAACCCGTTACGTAAAAACGGCTTGGCTGAAATTTGCTTTTGAGTACGCTGGTTGCTTCCCCAGCGCTGAAGTGGGCATGGCCCTCTTGGCCATAGGCGAGGTCGATGGGGGCTATGGGGAGTTGTTGGGGGCTTTGCTCAAAGGGCGCTGTGGTCGGGTAAAGGGCGCTCTCTTGACTGGTCGGTTCATCTCTTCTAACTCCATGCAGGGAAGCTGCTGAAGGGCCATTTAATGTTGCCCTGGGAGCGCCTACAACTGGCAGAAATGAGAGGTGCAGCTGCGTCGTTAGTCATGTATTGCCAAATCAGGATTCGTTGCGGCATGACCCGGATACGCCGCAGGTAGCGATGCGGTAAGCTTGCTGCCATGAACCTCGACACCCGCATCAAATACTGCCACCTGCTGTGCTTCCTGGAGATTGCCCGGCAGAGCAGCCTGGCCAGGGCGGCCGATATCCTGTCGATCAGCCAGCCGGCGATTTCCATCGACCCCAAGGCGTTCGAAGACCTGCTCGAGGCGTGGCTGTGGTGACCGACGTCAGCGCGCAGTTGCTAGGCCAGTTGCACTTGGGTGAGTTGGAACGGCGGGGCGCATGACCGACAGCCTGCGGATTGAGGGGTTGTCATTCGAGCATTTAAGTCTTGATACTCGTTGATGCTGCGTTGAAAACAGCCTCGGAGTGTTGGTTTACAGCCCGTAAACTCCGCTTCCTCGGCTGTTTTCGCCTTGTCTGACCTTCGCCTCAAGACGTTTATGCAGTCTCTGGTGAAGTGCCAGTTAGTCTCATTTTTATTGCTTCAATGAGACGGCAATGACACAAGGGGTGGAACCCGTCTGTATTTCCCGCCCCGCTACGAGTAGGCGTTGGCTTTCTGGCATTACCGTCGCGGAATGGCTGTTACCATAGAATCCTGGTTGCGACCCGATTGCCGTAAAAACACCGTAACCATTCGGCGGCACGAATGTAGTATCAAGTTGGCCGTCCAGACGGTAACGCACCGCCATGCCGCGATCGAGAAATGAACCATAACCTACCAGTTTTCCATCGGCCTCTGTCATATAGTCCCAGGCACCCTCAATGGGGAATAATACGACACGACCCTCGTTGAATTCTTTAGCAGGTTTTCCTGTGTAGTCTAGCCGATAGATCATGGGAGTACTGGTCCCTTCGGACCACACCTGGCCGTGGACGGTGATGCGCTGACTGGCGTTATTTAGCGTGAAATCATAAATGATAATGCCAGGCTTTGACCAATAGACCCCGTTGTCAGCGAAGCGCTGGTCGAGCGCTCCGGACAATGTCAGTGCTGCGATTCCGTTTATGCTCGACGAATCGTTGAAATAGCGCGTGTAGATGATGATGCGCACCTTCTCACCAACCTCCAGCATCTTAGGCGCCCCAATGACATAACGGAGGTCCGGAATAAGATCTTGCATCTTGAGGATGCCTAGCTTACCAAAGCTCTGGCGTGGGACACCTTCATGGGTGAGCACGAAAAGGATGGGAGCGTTTTCAAGGGAACCTGAGAAGATATAGTCGTTCTTGTAAGTGGTGAATTGGTAGAGCGTGATATCTTTAAAATTGAAAAAATTATTTAGGATGATGTAGCCGTTGTTGCTGCCGAAATCAGTATCTGGCTTTCCGTTTGGCTTAAGCTTCCACAGGTGGGTGAAGCCTTGGGTTCGATCAATCATAGTGAGCAGGATGTGACCCTCCGCATCCTCGGCCATATGAGAGAAACTATGATAATCAAAAACTGTGCTCAGGTCAGTCAGATAGACAAGACCTGTTTTGTTGAAAGACGTATCCAGCTCGCCATCTTTCAAGGTGCGCGCAATGAAAGGTTTCGTGCCGTTGTGGACGCCTCTCAAGTAAAATCGCTCGGGATAGTAGTTGCTTGCCAGGATTTGCGAAACCGCGTTTCTAGGATCCGCGATAGGCTCGCCGATGTGAAGGTGCCCTTTGTCGGCATAGGTTACGTCAATGGGCGCCTTGAGTTCCTGACGCTCGCCTTGGTAATCACGGGGGTTGTGTTGAGTCTGGGCAAAAAAAACCATATTTGGATGCATGATATGACCTGTCACTGGGGGAGTGGTTTTTGCGATCTCATTTAATGCGATCCGGATGGTTGTGGGTACTGGCAAAAATGATAGGCGTTGGTGGTCGATGGATAACGATCCGGTCCTGGAGTTTGGGCTGCAACGGGGAGCACGGGGCGGCAGACCTGGATACGCCGCAGGTAGCGATGCGGTAAGCTTGCTGCCATGAACCTCGACACCCGCATCAAATACCGCCACCTGCTGTGCTTCCTGGAGATTGCCCGGCAGGGCAGCCTGGCCAGGGCGGCCGATATCCTGTCGATCAGCCAGCCGGCGATTTCCAAGACCCTCAAGGAGCTTGAGGACCTGCTCGAGGCGCGCCTGTTCGAGCGCAGCCGCCAGGGTGTCGAGCTGACCCCGGCCGGCACCCGCTTCATGCGTTACGCCGGGCCCAGCGTGCAGGCGCTGCGCGATGGCGTCAGCAGCCTTCGCGGTGAAGCGCGGGCGCCGTCGCAGGTGCGCATCGGCGTGCTGTCCACGGTCGAAGGCCTGCTCATGCCTGAGGTGCTGTGCCGCCTGCATCAGCGCCATGAAGCGCTGGTGATCAGCGTGGTCACCGGGGTCAGCGCGCAGTTGCTTGGCCAGCTTCACCTGGGGGAGCTGGAACTGGTGGTGGGGCGCATGACCGACAGTCCGCAAATCCAGGGGTTGTCGTTCGAGCACCTGTACAGCGAGTCGATGAGCCTGGTGGTGCGCCCGGGTCACCCGCTGCTGGCCAGCACGCCCGTGGAGCGGGGGCAGGTGGGGCGTTACCCGCTGGTGCTGCCACCCGCTGGCACCACCATCCGCCAGCACGCCGACAGCCTGTTCGTGCAATGCGGCATCCAGATGCCGGCGCAGCGCCTGGAAACCCTGTCGCTTGCCCTGAGCCGGCGCTACCTGCTGGGCAGCGATGGCCTGTGGGTGGCGCCGCGTGATGCCGTGCTGCTCGACCTGCGCCGTGGCGAACTGGTCGAGCTTGACCTGGGGGTGCGCGAGCCGGGAGGGTCGGTGGGGATTTGCCGCAATGCCGCCTTGCCGTTGAGTTTGCCGGGCCAGTGGGTGGGAGAGGTGCTGCGGGAGGTGGCGGGGGAGTATCGAGAGGGTCGGTATCCTTGAGGTTTTCGGGGGCTCCCTGACCTGTTTTAGCCCCTGTGAAAAGCGCCGATCACCATGATGTTTCCGACCTCAGAACCTGCAGAAATAAAAAGCCACAAAAGCCCGGCAAACCCGGCACAAAGGGTCAATACTGGCCAATGGCTGTAAAGCTTCGATGAAGAAGCTTTTAATGACTGAACTTCCTTACGAAAACCCGCTCCTATGCCGGTAGCCATTGGTCATGGCCGCCTGATAAGCTCGCGGCTTTACCCTGATTGCCCTCATGGCGCATGAACAAGGAAATAGCATGAAACAGCATCGTTTGGCGGCTGCGGTTGCCCTGGTAGGCCTGGTACTGGCTGGCTGCGATCAACAAGCCAGCAGCCCCGAGCTGAAGACTCCGGCGCAGAAAGCCTCCTACGGTATCGGCCTGAACATGGGCAAGAGCCTGGCTCAGGAAGGCATGGAAGACCTTGATTCGAAAGCAGTCGCCCTCGGCATCGAAGACGCCGTTAGCAAGAAAGAACAACGCATCAAGGACGAAGAGCTGGTAGAGGCCTTCACCGCATTGCAGAAACGCGCCGAGGAGCGCCTGGCCAAGGCCAGCGAAGAAGCCGCCTCCGCCGGCAAGAAATTCCTGGAAGAAAACGCCAAGAAGCCAGGCGTGGTCACCACGGCCTCGGGCCTGCAGTACGAAGTGGTCAAGAAGGCCGACGGCCCGCAGCCCAAACCGACTGACGTGGTCACTGTCCACTACGAAGGCAAGCTGATCGATGGCAAGGTATTCGACAGCTCCGTCGAACGTGGCAGCCCGATCGACCTGCCGGTCAGCGGTGTGATCCCAGGTTGGGTCGAAGGTTTGCAGTTGATGCACGTCGGCGAGAAGTACAAGTTGTTCATCCCGGCTGAACTGGCCTATGGCGCACAAAGCCCAAGCCCGCTGATCCCGGCCAACTCGGTACTGGTGTTCGACCTGGAACTGATCGCCATCAAGGATCCGGCCCAGTTGCAAGGTGCCGAGCCGCAGGCCGAAGCCCCTGAAGAAGCACCTGCCCAGTAACATTGGCTGGTTGTCGGAAAACGCCCCACATTGTTGGGGCGTTTTCGTTTGTGCCGATTGGACGAACCTGCAACAGCTGATACTGTCCGAGGAAATGCAGCGTGAAGAAGTAGGATGTTTCTGACGCAAATCGTTTGCGGCGCAGGTAGTCATGGCGTGAAACGACTGTGTAAAAAACGCCCGATCTGACCGGGCCCCTTGCCTGGCAGGCACCTGGGGTCGGAAACGTCGCCCTGTTCACAAGGTTATCCACAATAAATGTGGATAACCTTTTCCTCTCGGAGGCTCCATGAGCGCACCCTGGAATTTTGCCCGTTTCCTGCCATTGGCCGAGCGCCTGCTCAGCCGCGGTCGTTTGCCGGCCTTGTTGTTTGCGGTGGCGCGCAAAGGCCCGCGCCTCGGCCAACTGCGTGAAGATGTGAAGCTGCTGCAGTCGCTGTGCCTGGCCTGGTGGAGGGGGGAGTACCGTGCCATCAGCCCCAAGGCACTGGTCACTGTCGTGGCTGGCCTGCTGTATTTCGTCAGCCCTATCGATGCCATCCCGGACTGGTTGCTGGGGGTGGGTTTCCTCGATGACATCGCGGTGCTGGGCTGGGTGCTGAAAACCGTGGCCGACGAGTTGGCGCGCTTCAAGGCCTGGCGCGATAGCCAGGCACCCGAACGGCTGCGCGTGGTCGAGCGCCTGCCGGCTACCCCGGAAGCGCTGCAGCTGGAGCGCAACAAGTAATGAAACCGGCCTGAATCTCACCTCAACTGCACAGACCTCGGAGTTGGTAATATAATTGGCATAAGGGTTATGCCTACGGATTACATGCTGTAATCCTTTTTAAAGGGGTTTGTAATGGGTATTCAGGTCATCAGCCGGGACGGTCAGCCCGAGTACGCCGTCGTTCCCTGGGAGCAATACCAGGCGTTGCTCCGCGCGGCAGGGCAGGCACCTGCCGAGGCGGTTTCCAGTGAGGCGCAGGGCGTTGCTGCCAGTGCGCCCCTGCCAGCCTTCAGCGAAGTCGCGCAGATTCGCCAGGCCAAGGGCATTGCCCCGGAGCAACTGGCGCGCAATGTCGGGGTGAGCCCGGCGTATCTGGCCATGATCGAATCGGGTGAACGCCAGCCAGATGCTGCCATCCGCCGCGCCCTGGCCTGGCATCTGGGGGTGGCTGGCTGGAGCGAGCCATCATGAGCCAGGTCAGGATCAGCCGTCAGCACTGGGATAACCTGCTGGGCGAGCTTGACCTGGCCCGTCGTCAACGTCACTTGCTGACATACCGAGCGCTGATCGAGCGCTTGCAGCTACCCAGCCCGGCCATGCAGACGCTGACTGCCGCGCTGGAATACCTGGCGGTGCTGGATGCCCGTGCCGAGCAGCCATTGCGCAGTTCGCTGGTGATCAGCCAAGGCGCCAGCCGTTTGCCGCGAACTGGCTTCTTTGAGTGTGTCGAGCGCCTGGGGCGGTTTACCGGGCCGGTCGATGGCATGGAGGCTGCCTCGTGGCATGCTTCTGAGGTGGTTCGGGTGTTCGAGTACAGCTATCCCGAAACGGCCTGAAGCGTTACCCATTCCAGCCTGTTCGCTACAGGTGGTGACCCTGAGCGAAAGGGCAGGGCCTGCTGGCCAGTTTCCACCCGTCGTTCAACGTTGCCGCCGCTACCGTATTCGCGGGTAAACCCGCTCCTACCACGGTGGTGGCCAAACATCGGGGGTTGGAATCAGGCTGTTGTAGGAGCGGGTTCACCCGCGAAAGGGCCGGGCCTGCTGGCCAATTTCCACCCGTCGTTCTCCGTTGCCGCCGCTACCGTATTCGCGGGTAAACCCGTTCCTACGCAGATCGGTGGTGGCCACACATCGGGGGTTGGAATCAGGCTGTTGTAGGAGCGGGTTCACCCGCGAAAGGGCCGGGCCTGCTGGCCAATTTCCACCCGTCGTTCTCCGTTGCCGCCGCTACCGTATTCGCGGGTAAACCCGCTCCTACGCAGATCGGTGGTGGCCAAACATCGGGGGTTGGAATCAGGCTGTTGTAGGAGCGGGTTCACCCGCGAAAGGGCCGGGCCTGCTGGCCAATTTCCACCCGCCGTTCACCGTTGCCGCCGCTACCGTATTCGCGGGTAAACCCGCTCCTACCACGGTGGTGGCCACACATCGGGGGTTGGAATCAGGCTGTTGTAGGAGCGGGTTCACCCGCGAAAGGGCCGGGCCTGCTGGCCAATTTCCACCCGCCGTTCAACGTTGCCGCCGCTACCGTATTCGCGGGTAAACCCGCTCCTACCACGGTGGTGGCCACACATCGGGGGTTGGAATCAGGCTGTTGTAGGAGCGGGTTCACCCGCGAAAGGGCCGGGCCTGCTGGCCAATTTCCACCCGCCGTTCACCGTTGCCGCCGCTACCGTATTCGCGGGTAACCCCGCTCCTACCACGGTGGTGGCCACACATCGGGGGTTGGAATCAGGCTGTTGTAGGAGCGGGTTCACCCGCGAAGAGGCCGGCACAGGCAGCGCATCCCTGTGAATCAACCCGCACCCCCTGCCATCGGCATCCACCACTTCCAATGCCTCCAGGTGCTGGTATCGGCCAAACAGCTCCAGCAGCTGCCCGATCGTGGCATTCAAGTGCACTGTCGGTTGTTCAGCCAGTGGCACCTGCGTCAGTGCTGGTAAAAGCCCGCTGTCGCGTACCCCCATCTCCTGTGGCCGCCCTAGCAAATAACCCTGCACCAGGTCCACGCCCATCTCCACCAGCACCGCCAGCTCTTCCGCCAGCTCGATGCCCTCGGCAATCACCTGTGCCTTCGATGCCCGGGCAATCTGCAAGATAGAGCCTACAAACTCGCGCTTGAGCGGGTCACGGTGGATGCCGTCGATGAAGTGCCGGTCGATCTTCACGTATTCGGGGCGCAGCTCCGACCACAGGCGCAGGCTGGAATAGCCCGCGCCCAGGTCGTCGAGGGCAATCGAGAAGCCCATGTCGCGATAGTGGTGCAGGGCATTGGACAGCAGCTGGAAGTCGTCGGTGGGCGTGTGCTCGGTCAACTCGATCACCACCCGGTTGGGCGGCAGGCCAACCTGTTCGAGCAGTTTCAGGGTCAGGCCAGAGGGGTAGTGCGGCTCCAGCAGCGATTCGGGTGAGATGTTGAGAAACAGTTTGCCCTGCAGTTGCTGCTCGCTGAAGCGTCGGCAGGCGCTTTCTCGGCAAGCGGCTTCCAACTCGGTCAGGCGGCCGGCCTGGCGGGCGATGGTGAACAGGTTGAGCGGCGCATGCAGCGGGCTATTGGATGGGCCACGGCTCAGCGCCTCATGGCCAAACACCCTATGCTCACTCAGGCACATGATTGGCTGGAACAGACTGTGAATACGGCGTTGAGCCAGGATGGCACTCAAGGCACTGAGCTGTTCGGCAACGGTCATGATGGATTCCTGAAAAATGAGGGCCGGGCATCTGCATGCCCGGCCCTCATATTTCACGACAGCGCGATGACTGTTTGATGACAGGTCGCATTATTCTGCCATCATTGCTGAGGTGCCTTACTTCTTGGCCACCTTGGTGCTGGCACTGAGGTAGTCGATCAGGATGCGACCGGTTTCCGCGAGGTAAGCGTCGTCTTCCGGCTTGGTGTTTTCATCCTCGACCGGCAGGGCGTCTTCGTCCTCTTTCTTCAGCTCTTTCAGCGGCTCTTCACCCTTGGCCTTGCGGCGGGTGTTTTCCAGCGCCAGTTGCTTGGCCTCGATGCTGTCGTGGCGTGCACGGCGTTCCTGCTCGTTGAGGCTGACGGTTTTTTCGTTCATCAGCTTCTGGGTGAGGGCCAGGCGGTCGCGGATGTAGGTGAACTCGGCATCCTTGTCGCTGCGCGCCTCATGCTGCGCCTTGAGCTGGGCCAGGAACGGCCTGAACGGATCGGCCGCAGGCTTGACCACCGGGCGGATGGTGTCCCACGGCATGGCCTCTGGCAGGGCGCTCTCGCCGATTTCCTTGGTGTCGATGATCGAGGGGTAGTCGATGTCCGGCAGCACCCCCTGATGCTGGGTACTCTGCCCGGAAACCCGGTAGAACTTGGCCAGGGTCAGTTTCAGCTCACCATGGTTGAGCGGCTGGATGGTCTGCACGGTGCCTTTGCCGAAGGTCTGGCCACCGATGATCAGCGCGCGGTGGTAGTCCTGCATGGCACCGGCGAAGATCTCCGATGCCGAGGCCGACAGGCGGTTGACCAGCAGTGCCAGCGGGCCCTTGTAGAAGGCCCCCGGGTTTTCGTCTTCCAGCACGTCGACGCGGCCATCGCTGTTGCGTACCAGCACGGTCGGGCCTTTCTCGATGAACAGGCTGGTCAGCTCGGTGGCTTCCTGCAGCGAGCCGCCGCCGTTGTTGCGCAGGTCGATGACCACGCCGTCGACTTTCTCTTTCTGCAGCTCGGTGAGCAGCTTCTTCACGTCACGCGTGGTGCTCTTGTACTCCGGGTCGCCAGCGCGGTAGGCCTTGAAGTCCAGGTAGAAGGCCGGGATCTCGATGATGCCCAGCTTGTAGTCACGCCCGTCCTGCTTGAGCTTGAGCACCGACTTCTTCGCCGCCTGTTCTTCAAGCTTCACCGCTTCACGGGTGATCGACACAATCTTGCTGGTCTGGTCGCTAGGCGCATTGCTGGCCGGGATGATTTCCAGGCGCACCACCGAGCCTTTCGGGCCGCGGATCAGCTTGACCACTTCGTCCAGGCGCCAGCCCACCACGTCGACCATTTCCTTGTTGCCCTGGGCCACGCCGATGATCTTGTCAGCCGGGGCCACCTGCTTGGTCTTGGCTGCCGGGCCTGCTGGCACCAGGCGCACGATCTTGACCTGGTCGTTGTCGCTTTGCAGCACTGCACCAATGCCTTCGAGCGACAGGCTCATGTTGATGTCGAAGTTTTCGGCGTTGTCCGGCGACAGGTAGTTGGTGTGTGGGTCGTAGGACTGGGCAAAGGTGTTGATGTAGGCCTGGAAGATGTCCTCGGCACGGGTCTGGTCCAGGCGCGCGAGCTGGTTCTTGTAGCGCTTGATCAGGGTTTCCTGGATCTGCTTGGGTTCCTTGCCGGCGATCTTCTGGCGCAGCACTTCGTCTTTGACGCGTTTGCGCCACAAGTCGTCGAGCTCGGCCTGGTTCTTCATCCACGGCGCGTCCTTGCGGTCGATCAGCAAGGTTTCCTTGGTGGTGAAGTCAATCTTGTCCACGCCATTGTTCAGCTCGGCCAGGGCGAAGTCCAGGCGTTGCTTGACGCGGTCGAGGTAGCGTTTGTAGATGGTAAAACCTGGGTCCAGGTTGCCGCTCTTGAGGAAATCGTCGAATTGCGTTTTCCATTTATCGAATTCGGCAATGTCGGCAGCGGTGAAGTAGCTGCGCGCCGGGTCCAGCAGCTTGATGTAGCTGTCGTAGATAATGGCCGAACGGGCATCGTCCAGGGGTGGCTTGCTGTAGTGGTGGCGCTTGAGCAATTCCACCACGTTGAGGCTGGCGACGATCTCGTCGCGGTCCGGCTGCAGGCTGTCCCACTTGTTGGCGGCCGCCGCATTGCCGCCGAGCGTGAGGCTGCCCAGGCCGATCATCACAGCCAGTGCGGTGCTTGGAAGGAAATGCTTCATGCTGATTCGACGTGGAGGCAATTGATCACGCATAGTAGGCCGTCTTTTCCGTTGCCGGTTCCATGGAGCCGGGCAAATACTGCAAAAGGCCTGAGGTAAGCGACCTCAGGCCCAGTCATGATTCAACTATGGAGGCACTGTGAAGGCATTGCAAGGCGTTGACGGACATGTGGAGTGGGTCGAGGCCGAACGCCCGACCTGTGACGCGGGCCAAGTGCGCATTCGCGTGGCCGCTGCGGGGCTGAACCGCGCCGACCTGCTGCAGATGAAAGGTTTGTACCCGCCACCACCAGGTGCCAGCCCATACATGGGGCTGGAGTGTTCCGGGGTGGTTGAAGAGGTGGGGGCTGGTGCCGCCTGGCGCGTGGGTGACCGCGTTTGCGCCCTGCTGGCCAGCGGCGCCATGGCCGAGGAAGTGGTGGTCGATGCCCGTCACGTATTGCCGGTACCCGAAGGCCTTGGCCTGCATGAGGCGGCAGCGTTGCCGGAGGTGTATGCCACCGCTTGGCTGAACATCTTCCAGCTCGGTGCAGTGAAGGCTGGCGAGAAGGTGCTTGTGCACGCCGGCGCCAGTGGCGTTGGCTCGGCCGCCATCCAGCTGTGCAAGGCGTTCGGCAGCCCGGTATGGGTCAGCGTCGGTTCGCAGGAACGCCTGGCCTACTGCCAGGCGCTGGGCGCTGCGGGGGGTGTGGTACGTAACGAGAACCTGGACGCGCTGGAAGGTTTCGGCCCGTTCGATGTGATTCTCGACCCGGTAGGCGCTGGCTACGGTGAGCTGAACCTCAAGCTGCTGGCCCGTGACGGGCGCTGGGTAATCATCGGTCTGATGGGCGGACGCAAGTTCGAGCTGGACCTGGCCCAAGTGCTGGGCAAGCGTCTGGAAATTACCGGCTCCACCCTGCGCAACCGTGATGACGGCTTCAAGGCCGAGTTGCTGCGCGAACTGCAGCAGCAAGTATGGCCGCTGTTCGCCGAGGGGCGGTTGTCGCCGCAGCTGGTCGATACCTACCCGGTGGAGTTTGCCCAGGCGGCGTATGCCGAGCTGGAGACCAACCAGGTGTCGGGCAAGCTGGTGATGGTGATCGACCCTAGCCTGGTGTAAGCAGGCCTGGCCCCTTCGCGGGTAAACCCGCTCCTACATCGGGATCGCCACAATTTGAACACTGTGCGATGTAGGAGCGGGTTTACCCGCGAAGGGGCCGGTACAGCCCATAAAAACCTTCAGCTCCAGCTCAGAATCGGCCACCCATTGATCTCGGCATGCTCGCGCAACACCGCATCCGGGTTCACCACATGCGGGTGATCCACTCTCAACAACAACGGCAAGTCATTCCTCGAATCGGAATAGAAACTCGCGCCCTCCAGGTTCTCCTGCTCCTGATCCAGCCATTCCAGCAACCGCGTGATCTTGCCCTCACGATAGGTCAGCACCCCGTGGGTCTTGCCGGTGTACACCCCGTTCACAGCCTCCAGCTCGATAGCCAGGTATTCATCCACGCCCAGTCTCGCGGCAATCGGCCCGACCAGGTGCGTCCCCGAAGCGGAAATGATCAGGATGCGATCCCCACGCTTGCGGTGCTCGGCAATGCAGCGGCAGGCGTCACCGTAGATGATCGGCTCGATCACTTCTTCGACCCACGGTGCCACCAGGTGCTCGACTTCTTCCAGGGTACGCCCGGCAATCGGCTCCAGGCTGAAGGCCATGTAGTCCTCCATCTGCAGGTGGCCCCTGCCATAGGCTTCCATCAGTTCATGGTCGCGGCGCAGGAAATCCTTGCCGTCGACCCAGCCCAACCGGGCCATTTGCTCGCTCCACAGTGATGCGCAGTCGCCGTGGATCAGGGTTTCATCCAGATCGAAAATTGCCAGTGCCATTGTGTTGAGTCTCCTTAAGCCACTTCCCGCAGCGCAGTGGGGTCGATCGACACGCTTACCCGTTTTCCGTCTGCATGCAAGTCGGCCGGCGAGCGGTTGAGCACATCGACCACCAGCTCCACGTCGCGCACCCGCACCCGGTAGCGGATCACGTTGCCCAGCAGGCTGTGGCTGCGCACCTCGGCGTCCAGCTCGCCATGCTCGCCAAGGGTGATCGACTCCGGGCGGATCGCCAGGCGGCTGGCCACCGGGCGCTGCAGCAGGCGGCTGGCGCTGTCGGCGTCGAGCAGGTTGTAATTGCCGATGAAACCTGCGGCAAACAGGTCCACGGGGGCGGTGTAGAGGGTTTCGGCATCGCCGCTCTGGACGATGCGCCCCTGGTTCATCAGGAAGATGCGGTCGGACATGGTCAGCGCTTCCTCCTGATCGTGAGTGACGAATATGGTGGTCAGCCCCAGTTCGCGCTGGATGGCGCGAATCTGCTCGCGCAGGTGCTTGCGGATACGCGCATCCAGCGCCGACAACGGTTCGTCGAGCAGCAGCAGGCGCGGGCGGGTGACCAGTGAGCGTGCCAGGGCCACGCGCTGGCACTGGCCACCGGAAAGCTGGTGCGGGTAGCGCCCGGCGAACTTGCCCAGCTCCACCAACTCCAGCACCTCGCGTACCCGCAGCTGGCTTTCATCGGCCTTGACCTTCTGCATGCGCAGGCCGAAGGCGACATTCTGCTCCACGGTCATGTTAGGGAACAGCGCGTAGCTCTGGAACACCATGCCGATGCCACGCTTTTGCGGGCTTAGCGGCACGATGTCGTGGCCGTCGAGCAGTATCTGCCCGCTGTCCACCGAGGTCAGCCCGGCAATGCAGCGCAGCAGGGTGGACTTGCCGCAGCCGGACGGGCCGAGCAGGGTGACGAATTCGCCGCGTTCGATGTGGCAGTCGATGCGCTCGAACACCGGGCTGCCGGCGTAGCTTTTCTGCAGTTTCTGTACGCTGACGAAGCTCATGTCAGGTCTTGTCCTTGTTCAGGCGGTTGGCGACCCAGGTCAGTACCAGCACGAAGGCGAAGTAGGAGATGACCAGCGCGCTGTTGAAGTGGCCGCTGCTGTTGCGCATGTTGTTCAGGTACACCTGCAGGGTCTCGTAGCGGGTGCCGACCAGCAGGTTGGCAAACACGAATTCGCCGAACAGGAACGAGAACGACAGCAGCACTGCCACCATCAGGCCCTGGCGCAGGTTCGGCAGCACCACCAGCAGTGCGGCCTGCCAGGTGCTGGCGCCGAGCAGTTGCGCGGCGTCCATCAGGTCGCGCAGGTTGATGGCCTGCAGGTTGTTGGTGATGGCCCGGTACATGAACGGCAGGGCGATGGTGAAGTAGCAGCCGATCAGGATCCACGGTGTGCCGACCATGGCCATCGGCCCGCTGCCATACAGCTGCAGCAGCCCCACCGACGACACCACCGGCGGGACCGCGAATGGCAGCAGGATGAGGATGTTCATCAGCGCGTCGAGCCGCGGGAAGTGGTAATGCACCACGAACAGCAGTGGCAAGATCAGCACCACCGACAGCAGCAGTGCGCCTACGCACACCAGCAGCGACTGGCCGAACGCGGCAAGGAAACGCGGCTCGCTCCACAGCGCCGCATACCACTTCAGGGTCAGGCCACTGGGCAGCAGGCTTGCCGACCAGCTGGTGGCCAGCGAGTAGAGCAGGGTGCCGGCCAGGGGCAGCAGCAGGATCAGGAACAGCAGGTAGACCACGAGGCGGTGGTACCAGCCGCCGGAGCGGATGTCAGCGCGCATGGTAGCTCCTTTTCAGCAGCCATTGATGCACCACCGTGACCAGCGTCATCAGCCCCACCAGCACCATCGCCAAGGCGCTGGCCAGGTTCGGATCGAGGCTGATGTCGCCCGCCACCAGGCCGGCGATGCGGATCGGCAGTACGTTGAAGTTGCCGGTGGTCAGTGCGTACACGGTGGCGTAGGCGCCCAGGGCGTTGGCCAGCAGGATGACGAAGGTGCCCAGCAGTGCCGGGGCCAGCACCGGCAGGCCGATGTGTCGCCAGTACTGCCAGTGGTTGGCGCCCAGCAGCGCGGCTGACTCGCGCCAGTCTTCGCGCAGGGCGTCGAAGGCGGGGTACAGCAGCAATACGCCCAGCGGGATCTGGAAGTAGGTGTACACCAGGATCAACCCGCTTTTGGAATAGATACTGAAGTCTTCCAGCAGGCCGACCTGCTTCAGCAGCAGCGTCAACGCGCCGTTGAAGCCAAGCAGGATGATGAAGGCAAAGGCCAGCGGTACGCCGGCAAAGTTGCTGGTCATGTTGGCGAAGGCGCTGACGAAATCGCGCAGCTTCGAGTCCACCTGGCGCAGCGAGTAGGCGCCGAGGGTAGCGATGACGATGCCGAACACGCTCGACCAGAAGCTGATTTCAAGGCTGCGTTGCAACGCCTGCAGGTAGAACTTGGAGGCGAACACCTTGCTGAAGTTGTCGATGCCCCAGCCGGCCTCCGATTGCAGGCTGTTGATCGCCACCCAGGCCAGCGGGGCGACCTGGAAAATGACGAAGAACACGGCGAACGGCAGCAGGCAGAGCAGGGCCAGGTAGCGGCCACGCATGCCGCCATTCACTTCAGCAACTCCCGGCAAACCGTCTTGTCGTGCGCGGCGCCCAGCAGCTCGCAGATGGTGCCGCACAGTTCGGTTTGCAGCGGCTTGGCGGCCGGGTCCAGGCTGAAGGCGTCGCCGAAGACGAACAGCGGCACTTCACGTTCTTCAGCCAGCAGGCCGTTGTGCGAGCGGTCGTTGTTCATGCCGTGGTCGGCGGTGACCAATACCTGATAGCCCTCTTCGAGCCAGCCAGGCAGGTAGTCGGCCAGCAGAATGTCGACGCTGCGCGCAGCGTTGCGATACTGGCTGCTGTCCAGGCCGTGGCGGTGACCCACGTCGTCAACGCTCATCGGGTGCACCAGCAGGAAGTTGGGGGCGTGACGGCGGCGCAGGTACTCGCCATCGGCCAGAAGGTGCGAATCGGGGTAGCGGTCGTCCCAGTAGAACAGCCCGTGCTGGATCGGCAGCTTCGGCGCGTGGGTGTGGCGGTCACGCTGCGGGTCGAAGGGCGAGCGGTTGTACAGCTCGCTCATCCAGTGATAAGCCGCCGCTGCGGTGCCCAGGTTGGCCTCGCGGGCATAGTGAAACACGCTGCGTTGGTTGGACAAGCGGTTGATGTTGTTGTGCACGATGCCGCTGTCGATCGGTGGCACGCCGGTGAGGATGCATTCGTACAGCGGCCGCGACAGCGATGGCAGCTCGCATTCCACGCGGTACAGCGCGGCGCGATCTGCTTCGACGTAGGCGTGCAGGTGGCCCATCGCATGGTGGGCGACCTGGTAGTTGAGGCCGTCAAGCAGGACCAGGATGACGTTGTGTTGCATGTTTTCTCCAGTCATGAACCGCGTAGGCACCTTCGCGGGTAAACCCGCTCCTACAGGTATCGCGTATCCCTGTGTAGGAGCGGGTTTACCCGCGAAAGGCCGGATCAGGCGCTACAAAGCTCAGCCCCTTACTCCATCTCGATGATCACCTGCTCCTGCCACATCTGCGGCAGTTTCTTCGAGGTGGCTTCCCAGGCTTCGGCATTCTTGATCGGCTGGGCGGCACCGTACTGGTCGTTGGGCAGCAGCTTGGCCTGCACATCTGCCGGCAGCTTCAGGTGCTCGGCCCGGATCGGCCGTGCATGGCCCTTGGCCAGGTTGATCTGCCCGGCGTCGCTGAAGATGTATTCACGGGTCAGCTTGGCCGCGTTGGGGTGCTTGGCGTACTTGTTGATGACCGTGGTATAGCCGGAAATCACTGAGCCGTCCGAGGGGATCAGCACTTCAAAACGTTTTGGGTCGATCTGTTCACGGTAGCTCAGGCCGTTGAAGTCCCACACCACGCCAACTTCCACCTCGCCCTTCTCCAGTGTCTGGATGGTCGGGTTGGCCAGCGACAGGCGCTTCTGCTGCGCCAGCTTGGTAAACAGTTGCAGGCCTGGCGCCACGTTGGTCTCGTCACCTTTGTAGGCGATGGCCGCAGCCAGCACACCGTTGGCGGCCTGGGCTGCTGTGCCGACGTCGCCAATAGCGACCTTGTACTTGCCTTTTTCCAGGTCATGCCAGGTTTTCGGGCGGTCGCCTTCCTTGACCAGGTCCTTGTTGATGATGAAAGCGATGGTGCCGGTATAGGCCAGCGCCCAGTGGCCGTCCTTGTCCTTGGCCCATTCTGGCACCTGGTCCCAGGTGCTTGGCTTGTAAGGCTGGCTGACGCCCTTGGTCACCGCGATCGGGCCGAAGGCCGCACCCACGTCACCGATGTCGGCGCTGGCGTTGTCCTTCTCGGCTTCGAACTTGGCCAGTTCCTGGGCCGAGCTCATGTCGGTGTCGCTGTGTTTGAGACCGTACTTGCTGGCCAGGTCTTCCCAGGTGCCTTTCCAGTTGGCCCAGGCGTCGGGCATGCCCACGCTGTTGACAGTGCCTTCCTTGCGGGCGGCGTCTTCCAGGGCCTTGAGGTCAGTGCCGGCGGCCATGGCCGTGGTGCACAACGCGATGGCCGAACCAAGCAGTGACGCCATGAAGAACTTTTTCATCCGAAGCTCCTTTGGGTGGGTGCCTTTGCGATCGTTGTTCTGGGTAAAGCCGTTGCAAGCCTTTGACTGGCACCTTTGGTCTAGGTCAGCAAACCTTGAGCCAAGGTAGGCCGCTTGCGTGACAGTTTGATGTAGGGAGGGGGCCGGCAAGGGCCCTGAAGCTACAGCGTAGACCAGGTAATCGCCCCGGTTCTGCTGGCTTGGCGCGTTTCTGGCAGTGCCTGGCCCACGCTTTGTCACAGGATGTTCATCAGCCCTGCCTAGGCTTGCACTATTCTCAACCTGCCCTGTGATGGGGCTGGACTAGTCCAGATAGGTAACCTTTCGATGCAGTCGACGCCCCCGCGTGCGGTAACAGCCATCTGCCATGCCCTGCAGGAGCAGATCGAGCATGGCCTGCTGGCGCCGGGCGGCAAGCTGCCGGCCGAGCGGCGGCTCAGCGAGGTGTTCGACACCACGCGCATTACCCTGCGTGAGGCGTTGGTGCAGCTGGAGGCCCAAGGCTTGATCTACCGCGAAGAGCGCCGAGGCTGGTTCGTTGCGCCGCAGCGCTTGACCTACGACCTCATTGAGCGCAGCCATTTCCATGCCATGGTGCGCGATCAGGGGCGGGTGGCCAGTACCGAACTGCTGTCGGCGAGGCTGCAGCCGGCATCGGCGGCCATCTGTGCACGCTTGCAGCTGCCGGCGTTGTCCAGCGTGGTGCGCGTCTGCCGGTTACGGCGGATTGACGGGCGGGCGGTGCTGTATGCCGAGCATTACCTCAATCCCCGGTACTTTCCAGGCATTCTCGAACACGACCTGGCGCAGTCACTGACCGAGATTTATGGGCGGGTGTATGGCATCGAGTACGGGCAGGTGTGCTTCGAGATCCTGCCGACAGCGTTGCCGGTGGAGGCGGCAAGCGCTTTGAAAGTGTCGGCGGGCAGCCCGGGGTTGCACATTACCCGGGTCAACAGCGACCAGCATGGGCACTTGATCGACTGTGACCTCGAGTATTGGCGGCATGATGCGATCCGCATTCGTGCCCAGGCTGGATGAGGTGTTGCCTTCTTCGCGGGTAAACCCGCTCCTACGAGCGGGCCTCTGTCATCCCACCCCCACCGGCTGTCACCACCTGCACCGACAACCGCGGCGTCGCCAGGTCCAGCCCGGCTTCATCCAGCTGCCGCTTCAAGGCCAGGTTGAACGCCCGCGACACCTCCCACTGCTTGATCGGCGCGGTCTTGAACCGCGCCCGCAAGATCGCCGACCCTGACTCGAAGCTCTCCACCCCCTGTAGCTCCAGCGGCGACCAGATATTGCGGCGCATCAGCGGGTCATTGCGCAGCTTCTGCCCCACTTCGCGAACCAGCGTGATCGCCTGGTCGATGTTCATGCTGTGCGGGATTGCCACGCGGAAGATCGCGTAGCCGAACTCCCGCGAGTAGTTCTTGATGCTCTTGATTTCGCTGAACGGGATGGTATGCACAATGCCGTCGATGTCGCGCAGGCGCACGGTACGAATGGTCAACCCTTCCACCGTGCCCAGGTGGCCGCCGACATCCACGTAGTCGTCGATGGCCAGCGAATCTTCGATGATGATGAACAGGCCGGTGATCAGGTCGGCCACCAGCGACTGCGCGCCAAAACCGATGGCCAGGCCGATCACACCGGCACCGGCCAGCAGCGGGGTGACGTTCATGCCCATGTTGGCCAGGGCGACGATGACCGCAATGATGAAGATAACCACGAACATCACGTTGCGGATCAACGGCATCATGGTTTGCGCACGGGCGTTGGCCAGCCCCCGGCGCGAGCGCACCAGGGCATGGTGTACGGCGGTGTCGGCAAGGATCCACACCAGCCAGGCCACGATCAGTGTGCCGGCCAGGCCCAGCAGGCGCAGGCTGATGTCATGGCCGTCGCCCTCGGCGAAGCTGATCATCGACACGCCCCACACGCGCAGGCCCAACTCGATGAACACCAGCCAGATGAACAGGTGCACCAGCAGGTAGCCGAAGTTGCGCAGGCGCTCGGTGTACACCGCCTGGCGCTTGCCGGCCCGCTTGGGGTTGGCGGCATGGCGGCGCACCAGGCCGTTGAGCACCATGCACACCACCACCAGCACCGTGCACATCAGCGACTGCCGCAGTGCGGTGCTGGTGTCGCCGGCGGAGACGAAGGTGGCGAACAGCGAAATGGCCACCAGGATCAGCGCCGGAATGAACCAGAAGCTGCCGAGGATCTCGATGGTATCGCTGAGGGTGCGTCGGGTCAGGCGCCGCGACAGTGGCTGGTTGCGGATCAGGTGGGCGATCGGCCGGCGGAAGCGCAGGATGAACAGCCCGGTGCACAGTGCCGCAATCACATTGGCCAGGGTAGCCAGGGCGTGGGCCAGGTGGGTACCGAGGGCAACCAGCATGCGTGGATCGCTCATCGCCTCGCCAAACGCGGCGAAGCTGCCGATCAGCCACAACGGGCGAAACGCCTGGCGCCGCAGGATGTGCAGGGCGCGGTGGCGGTGTGGGCCGTCCAGCAAGGAAAAGGCGATGACGCAAATGGCCGAAAAGCAGGTGCCGACCACCAGTGCGTAGGCCAGCACCATGGCCAGGGATTTGCCCAGCGATGGCGGCAGCACGAAACTCAGGTACACCGTGAACACCAGCGCTACCAGCCAGGGGCCGAGCTTGCGCAAGGCAAAGCGCACCAGGTCCCAGGTACGCGGGTGCTGTGGCAGTTCTTCGCTCAGGCCAAAGCGCAGGCGTACCCGATGGCCGACCCAGTTGAAGGCGTAGGCCAGCACACTCCACACGACAATCACTGCAGCAAAACCGAACAGGATTGGCGGCCACTGGTGCACGGGCACCACCAGCTCGGTCAGTTCGGCCTGGGCTTGTTCGATTTCCGCGGCCCAGCGGTGGAATGGACTGGCATCGCCGCTGAACTGTTTTTCAAAGTCATGCAGGGCACCGCCGATCAGGCCGAGCACGCCCTGTTCAACGCTGGGTTGCGATTGCCGGGTGGCGTCGCGCAGTTTTTTCAGGTCGGCCAGCAGCTTGGCCCGTTGCTGGTCGTTTTCGAGGTTCTTGATCACCTCGTCCAGCGACTTGCCCAGCGGCTCGGTGGCTTCTGGCTGCGCGGGCGCGCTGCCGCCCAGCAGGCCAGGCAAGCCCGCCGCTTGTACCGGGGCGATGAACAGCAAAAGCAACAGGAACAGGTAACGCAGGAGGGCAGGCACTGGCAAATCTACCTCAGGTCAAACGATTGACCGAGTGTAGAGGTTTATGTCGGCAGTTTCTCGAGGATCTTCCAGCAGGTGAGGCCGAAAATACCCAAGGTGCCGACCCACATCATCAGTACACCGATGTTGCGTTCGCGCATGCTGAAGCCGATGGTCAGCAGCATCAGGAACAGGAACACCGGGACGAACAGTGACAGGAACGGGGACATGGACAGCAATCCTTTTGCAGTGGGGCCATGTAACAAGCATAGCGCTTGGCAAGCGAGGCGTGATTGACCTTGAGCATGTGTAAGCAGGCTCGGCCTATTCGCGGCGGTTCGACGCCGCGAATAGGCCGGGCCTGCTTAGATCAAGGCAGTTCGCGGCTACGGTAGAACGCGGTCAGTACCTTCACCAGGTGCGCCAGGTCATGGCTGCCGCACAGCTCGCGAATGGAGTGCATGGCAAAGGTCGGCAAACCGATGTCTACCGTGCGCACACCCAGGTGGCTGGCGGTGATCGGCCCGATGGTCGAGCCACAGCCCATGTCGCTGCGCACCACAAAGCTCTGCACCGGGACTTCCTCGGCCATGCACAAGTGGCGGAAGAACCCGGCAGTCTCGCTGTTGGTGGCGTAACGCTGGTTGTTGTTCACTTTGATCACGGGCCCGGCGTTGAGCTTCGGCCCGTGGTTGCCGTCATGCTTGTCGGCATAGTTGGGGTGCACGCCGTGGGCGTTGTCGGCCGATACCATCAGCGAGCGCTGGAGGGTGCGCACATAGGCGTCGCCATCGGGTAGCAGGCGCTGCAGGGTCTGCTCCAGCATCGGGCCATCGGCACCACAGGCCGAGCAACTGCCGACTTCTTCGTGGTCGTTGCACACCAGCACACAGGTCTCGTCGCTGTCGGCGGCCAGCAGGGCCTGCAAACCGGCGTAGCACGACAGCAGGTTGTCCAGGCGGGCGCCGGCGATGAAGTCGCCATTCAGACCGATCAGCGCGGCGTCTTGCGTGTCATAGAAGCTCAGCTCGTAGTCCAGCACCACGTCGGCGATCAGCTCGTGCTCGCGGGCCAGTTGCTCGGTGAGCAGGGCGCGGAAGTCGATGCGTTCGTCACCGGCCACTTGGGCGAGGATAGGGGGCAGTTCGTTCTGCGGGTTGATCGCCCAGCCTTCGTTGGCGGTACGGTTCAGGTGGATCGCCAGGTTTGGGATGATCGCGATTGGCAGCTTGAAGTCGATCAGCTGGCTTTCGACCTTGCCGTCACGGCGGTAGGTGACGCGGCCGGCCAGCGACAGGTCGCGGTCGAACCAGGGTGCCAGCAACGCGCCGCCATACACTTCCACGCCCAGTTGCAGGAAACCCTGGCGCTGCAGCTCGGGCTGAGGCTTGACCCGCAAGCACGGGCTGTCAGTGTGGGCGCCGACCATACGGATGCCATTGAGCAGCGGCGACTGCTTGCCCAGTTTGATGGCGATGATTGAAGAATCGTTGCGGGTGACGTAGTAGCGGCCGCCAGTCTCGGGGTCCCAACTGTCGCGCTCGTCCAGGCGCTTGTAGCCGGCCGCCTCAAGGCGCTGGACCAGGCTGGCGGTGGCATGGAAGGGCGTGGGGGAGGCCTTGAGAAAATCGATGAGGCCGGTATTCAGTGCGTCGCGCATAGCTCACTCCAGACAGCAGTGGCGCGAGTTTAACGCAGAATGTCGACAATTTGTGTCTGCATCTTCGCGGCTAACGCCGCTCCCACAGGTATTACACAGCCCCTGAGCGCAGCGCGGTCCCTGTGGGGGTGGCTTTAGCCGCGAAGAGGCCGGTACAGGCCCTGCGAAATCAGAACGGTGCCGGGCACTCGAACTTCAACCGCTGCCCGGACACCGGGTGGGTAAAGCTCAGCATCGAGGCATGCAGGCACAGCCGCTCATGGGCCGCCAGGGCTTGCGGGTTGGCGTACAGCCGATCACCCAGCAGCGGGTGCCCGATCGACAGCATGTGCACGCGCAGCTGGTGCGAACGCCCGGTAATCGGCGTCAGCTCCACCCGACAGTAATCGCCGCAGCGTTCGACGATACGCCAGAAGGTCAGGGCGTGTTTGCCCTGCTCGTGGTCCACCACATGCCGTGGTTTGGTCGGTGGGTCGTAGCGCAGTGGCAGGTCGATGCTGCCGCTGTCCAGCGCCGGCTGGCCCCAGCACAGCGCGGTGTAGGCTTTTTCGGTTTCACGGTCGTGAAACTGGCGCGACAGCTCGCGGTGGCTGTCGGCATCGCGGGCCAGCAGGATGATGCCGGAGGTTTCCCAGTCCAGACGGTGCACGATCAGCGCATCGGGGTAGCCGTTTTCCTGCAGGCGGGTGATCAGGCAGTCCTTGTTGTCCTCGGCACGGCCAGGTACCGACAGCAGCAGGGTCGGTTTGTTGATCACCAGGATGGCGGCGTCTTCGAAGAGGATCTGGACATTCGACAGCGGCATTACAGGTCTCACGAAAATAGCAGTAAACGCTGGGGCCGCTTTGCGGCCCTTCGCGGGCAAGCCCGCTCCTACAAAGGCTATGCATTCCCCTGTAGGAGCGGGCTTGCCCGCGAAGGGCTGCAAGGCAGCCCCAAATTGTCGACTACGCGGATCAGCGATCCGGCAGGGTGATGTTCAGCTCCAGAATCGAGCAGCTGCCCTGGTTTTCCAGCTCGATATGCACATCATCGTTGCCGATGTTCACATATTTGCGGATCACTTCCAGCAGTTCTTTCTGCAGCGCGGGCAGGTAGTCCGGTTCGCTGCGTTGGCCGCGCTCGTGCGCCACGATGATCTGTAGACGCTCTTTCGCTACCGACGCGCTGGTCTGTTTCTGTCTGCCACGAAAGAAGTCAAAAAGGTTCATGGTTTATTTGCTCCCGAAAATGCGCTCGAAGAATCCCTTCTTCTGTACATCGATGAAGCGCATCGGCTTCTCTTTGCCCAGCAGGCGGTCGACCGCATCACTGTAGGCCTGGCCGGCATCGCTCTGGTCATCGAGAATGACCGGGATACCTTGGTTGGACGCCTTGAGGACGGCCTGCGATTCCGGGATCACACCCTTGAGTTTGATCGACAGGATTTCTTCCACGTCGGCCACGCTCAGCATTTCGCCTTTGACGACGCGCTCCGGGTGGTAGCGGGTGATCAGCAAATGCTCCTTGATCGGCTCTTCACCGTTTTCGGAGCGGCGCGACTTGCTCGACAGAATACCCAGCATGCGGTCGGAGTCACGTACCGACGAAACCTCCGGGTTGGTCACCACGATGGCTTCGTCAGCGAAGTACATGGCCAGGTGAGCACCTTTTTCGATACCGGCCGGCGAGTCGCAGATGACGTACTCGAAGTCCTTCTTCAGGTCCATCAGTACCTTTTCCACGCCTTCCTGGGTCAGCGCGTCCTTGTCACGGGTCTGGCTGGCGGCCAGCACGTACAGGTTCTCGAGGCGCTTGTCCTTGATCAGGGCCTGTTGCAGGTTGGCTTCGCCGTTGACCACGTTGACGAAGTCGTACACCACGCGGCGTTCGCAGCCCATGATCAGGTCGAGGTTACGCAGGCCCACGTCGAAGTCGACAATGACGGTCTTGTGGCCGCGCAGTGCGAGGCCGGTACCAATGGCGGCGCTGGTAGTGGTCTTGCCCACACCCCCCTTGCCGGAAGTAACCACGAGAATCTTGGCCAAGGTGTTTCACCCCTAAAAATAGTCGGGACACTTGTCCCTGCAAAAAACTGAAATAGCTAAATAAAGGCAACGGTAAAAAAGTTGCTCTAAAAATGCTGGCAAGTATCCGTTAAAGACGGGTGATGTTCAACACGTCACCAGACAGGCTGACTTGCACGCTGGTCCCCCACAGCGGATCCCGGCGCAGGTCTTCGCAGACTTTGTACTGGCCGGCGATCGAGACCATTTCGGCGGTCATCTGCTGGCAGAAGATACGCGCCTTGGTGTTGCCTTTGATGCCGGCCAGGGCGCGGCCGCGCATGGCGCCGTACACATGGATGTTGCCATCGGCCAGAAGTTCCGCACCTGGGCTGACCGAACCCGTCACAACCAGATCACCGCCCTGAGCATAGATCTGTTGGCCGCCGCGTACTGGCGAAGTAATGATGCGGGTCGGGCGCACCTCGGGTTCGGGGGCAGGTGCTGGCGCCGGGGCCGGTTCGGGTTTTTTGACTACCTCGGGCTCGGGCTCCAGCGGCCGTTCGCGGGCCCCCGACGGCGGCAGCACCGGCAGGTCGATGGCGATGGCGGCGGCGATGTCCTCGATGCGGTTGGCACGGATGGCCAGGGTACGCAGGCCGTGGTGTCGGCAGATCCGCATCAAGCCGGGCAGGTCGATTGCCCCTTCGTCGGCCGGCAGCTTGTCCAGCGCCAGCACCAGCGGTGTATTGCTGAAGAAGTTCGGGGCCTGGGCGACTTTGGCCGCCAATTGGCGGTCGAGGGCTTCAAGGTCATTGCGCGCCAGTTCCAGTACCGTAATGGCGAGCATGCTGCCCTTGAGCTGGAACACGGAGGCGGTGTCGGGTGTGTGGTTTGGGCTCATGGTCTGCATAGACGGCTTGTTGCGAAAAAAGTGCCCTGACTTATAACGAGAACACCGGTTGCCCGCAACATGCGCTGATCCGTTGTAGAATGCGCGGCCTTTGTCTTTCCGGATGCTTCAATGGAACGCCCGCGTTTTCGTCCCTATTACCTTCACCCCAAGTTCTGGGGCCTGTGGCTGGGCCTGGGCCTGCTGTGGCTGGTGGTCCAGTTGCCGTACCGGGTGCTGCTGAAGATCGGTGCCGCGCTGGGCGCCGTCATGTATCGCTTTGCCGGTGAACGTCGGCGCATCGCCGCGCGCAACCTGGAGCTGTGCTTCCCGGAGCTGTCGATCGACGAACGGCAGCGTTTGCTCAAGGCCAACTTCGCCTCTACCGGCATCGCCTTCTTCGAAATGGCCATGAGCTGGTGGTGGCCCAAGGCCAGGCTGGCGCGCCTGGCTCATATCGAGGGCCTTGAGCACCTGCAGGCCGCCCAGCAGGCGGGGCAGGGCGCGATCCTCATGGCGGTGCACTTCACTACCCTGGAAATTGGCGCCGCGCTGCTCGGCCAGCAGCACACGATCGACGGCATGTACCGCGAACACGGCAATGCACTGTTCGACTTCATCCAGCGCAGCGGCCGCGAGCGTCACAACCTTGATTCGCTGGCGGTGGAGCGCGAGGACGTGCGTGGCATGCTCAAACTGCTGCGTTCGGGCCGGGCGATCTGGTACGCACCGGACCAGGACTACGGCGCCAAACAGAGCATCTTCGTACCGTTGTTTGGCATCCCCGCAGCGACGGTCACCGCTACCACCAAGTTTGCCCGGCTGGGCAAGGCGCAGGTGATTCCGTTCACCCAGAAGCGCCTGGAGGATGGCAGCGGCTATCGTCTGGTCATCCACCCGCCGCTGACGGACTTCCCCGGCGAGAGCGAGGAAGCCGACTGCCTGCGCATCAACCAGTGGGTTGAACGTGTGTTGCGCGAGTGCCCCGAGCAATACCTGTGGGCGCACCGGCGGTTCAAGTCGCGGCCCGAAGGGGCGCCGCGGCTGTATGACAAGAAAAAGCGCTGAACCTTGTAAGCAGGCCTGGCCTCTTCGCGGGTAAACCCGCTCCTGCAGGATTACCACGGGTTCTGCATATTGCGGGGCCCTGTGGGAGCGGGTTCACCCGCGAAGAGGCCGGGCATGAAAGCACCTTGACCCCAGGAAGGACGCCATGGCTCCACCCCCGGTAACCGGTCTTATCCTTTCTGGCGGCGGCGCCCGCGCTGCCTACCAGGTCGGCGTGCTGGCGGGCATCGCCGAGTTGCTGCCCGCCGGCGCGCACAACCCGTTCCCGGTCATTGTCGGCACCTCCGCCGGGGCCATCAACGCCGTCACCCTGGCCAGTGGTGCCGTGCACTTCAACGAGGCCGTGCAACGGCTCACTGCCTTCTGGCAGAATTTTCGCAGCCATCTGGTCATCCGCAGCGACTGGCCCGGGGTCGTGCACCAGGCCAGCCGCTTCGTCGGCCACAGCCTGCTGGGGCTGGGCGGCCAGGCCCCCGTGGCGTTGCTCGACAGCAGCCCATTGCGCAGCCTGCTGCAAACGCACCTGAACCTGGATGGCATCGGCCACGCCTTGGCCGCCGAGCAACTGCGCGCCGTGGCGGTGACCGCCTTTGGCTACGAGTCTGGCCAGGCGGTGACCTTCTACCAGGGCCGCGGCACCATCGAGGCCTGGCTGCGCCACCGGCGTATCGGCGTACCCGCACCGTTGACCATCGACCACTTGCTGGCCAGTGCGGCGATCCCGCTGTTGTTCGCCCCGGTGCAACTGGGCGGCGAGTATTACGGCGACGGTGCAGTGCGCCAGTCGGCGCCGATCAGCCCGGCCTTGCACCTGGGCGCCAGCCGGGTGCTGGTGGTCGGGGTCAGCGGAAACCCGCAGCGGCCAGCGCCACCGGTGCCGCCCCAGCGTGTGTTCAGCGGGCAGCAGCCGAGCCTGGCGCAGATCGGCGGGCACCTGCTCAACAGTACGTTCATTGACAGCCTGGAAGACGATATCGAACTGCTGCAGCGCCTCAACCACTTGAGCGGGCTGTTGCCGGCGCACCTGGATGCCCGGCGCCTGGGGCTGGCACCGATCGACGTGTTGGTGGTGGCGCCCAGCCAGCCGCTGGATGAGATTGCCGCTCGGCACCGCCGCGAGTTGCCGGCGGCGTTACGCCTGTTTTTACGGGGGCCGGGGGCGACGCGCACCAGCGGGGCGGGGGTGTTGAGCTATTTGCTGTTCGAGGCCAGCTATTGCAGTGAACTGATCGAACTGGGGCGGCGCGATGCCCTTGCCAAGAAGCGCGAGCTTTGCGAATTCCTGGGGATTTGATGTTGCCTGTGCGGGCCCTTTCGCGACAAGGGGTTGCTCCAATACCTGTGTAGGCGCGGGTTCACCCGCGAAAGGGCCGCAGCAGGCTTACTCGGCTATCTGCAACTTGCGCGCCTGGGTATACACATACCGCACCTTTTCATACTCGAACGGCGAATTCAGCTGGCCGTAACGGAAGTTGGTGGTGTAGCGCTTGTCCACCACACGCAGGGCGAAGATTTCCGGGTGATCGGTGCTGGCTTCGGCCACGTTCAGGTAGTTGACCGCCTGCTCTCCCGCATAGTCCACCACCAGCCCTGTAGTATCGCGCAGGTTCGATGGGCCTAGCACCGGCAGCATCAGGTACGGCCCATCCGGCACGCCATAGAAGCCCAGGGTCTGGCCAAAGTCCTCGCTCTGGCGCGGCAGGCCCATGCTGGTCGCCGGGTCCCACAGCCCACCCACGCCGATAATCGTGTTGAACATCAGTCGCGCAGTGATTTCTGCCGAGCGCTTGGCTTTGAGCTGCAACACGCTGTTGAACAGGTTCGGCACATCGCCAAGGTTGTTGAAGAAGTTGCTCACCCCTGTGCGCACGAACTTTGGGGTTACATACTGATAGCCACTCACCAGCGGCAGCAGCACCCATTGGTCCAATCGGTAGTTGAAGTGGTAGATGCGCCGGTTGATCGACTCCAGCGGGTCGTACACGTTCAGCGCCTGCAGGGTTGAGCGCTCGAACTCGCGCTGGTCCAGCCCCGGGTTGAATTTCAGCTCACGCAGCGGGTCGAGGAAGCCATCGGCTTCGGGCGCCAGTGGCGCGGTGCCGATCACCTGCGGGTCGGCCTCGACCACGCTGGCTCTGGGTGCGGTTTCGTCGGCCAGGGTGTGGCCAGCGGCAAGCAGGGCAGTGGCGAAGAGGAGTTTGTTAACCACGGAAGAACTCCAGCATGGCGTCACTGTTGACGCGGTAGTTGAGGTTGCCGCAATGGCCGCCATGGGGGTAGAGGGTCAGCCGTTCACCGAACACCTTGCGCAGGAAGCCAATGTCGCCCGGGCCGAGAATGACGTCGTCGGCGTTGTGCATCACAGCGATCTTGTCACTGCTGCGCAGGTAGTCTTCCAGGGCATACAGGCTGACCTGGTTGACCAACTGCAGGATGCTGTTGCCGTCGGTGCGGGCGCGCCACATCGGAATCACCTGCTCGGTCATGTAGCAGTCGAAGTCGCACTGCAGGGCGCGCTTGAAGAACGGTGTCAGGCTGCTGCCTTCGGTGATCGGGAACTTCGGCGGAATGATCAGGCCTCGGCGGTTGATCAGGTCGGAAGTGAAGGCGATGTCGGCTGCCGAGAAGCGGAACGAAGTGCCGATCAGCATGGCCATCTGCTCGTTGGACAGGTGCTGGCGCGACTGCTGGAAGTCGTACAGCAGGGCGTCGTTCAGGTCGATGTAGCCCTTGTCCTGGAAGTAGCGGGTGAGTTTTTCCAGCATCAGCTCGTAGAACGTGGTGCTGCGGTCGATGCCCTTGACCTGGGTTTGCACCAGCTTGTCGAGGTTGTTGATCGAGGTGTAGAGGTTGACCGGTGGGTTGAGCAGCAGCACACGTTTGAAGTTGAAGCTGCGGCGGGTTTCGTCCAGGTGGCTGACGAAGGCGGCGTCGAGCGCACCCAGGCTGTAACCGGTGAGGTAGAAATCACTGACCGGCAGGCGTGGATGCTGGGCGCGCACGGCCTGCATGACCCGGTACATGTCTTCGGCGTCTTCCTGGCTGATGCCGGGGGTAGCAAAGCGCGAGGCTGCACTCATGAAGTCATAGCTGGTGGGCGATGACAGTTGCACCACGTGGAAGCCGGCCTGGTAGAACAGCTTTTTCAGGTATTCATTGATGCTGCTGCTGTAGGGCGCACCGGTGCCGGCGATGATGAAGATCAGCGGCGCTTCGCGATCCTGGCGGGCCAGGCGGTACTTGAGCTTCTTCACTGCCCAGAAGTTGTCGGGCAACGTGAACTCACGTTCCGGGCGCAAGTTCAGGCTGTAGTCGGACTGATTGATGTCATCGTCGCTGGGCAGCTCAGGGCGCTTGTCCGGCGGCGTGGTGGCGATGGTGGCCTCGAACGGGTTGGTAAGAGGGTAGCCATAGCTGGCAGCGTCGATGTCCCGCGCTGAAGCGGCCACAGCCATGAGCAAGCTGCCGAGCAGGGCAGCGAGGCGCAAAGATCGAAGCATGTAATCCCCCAAAAGAACGCAAGGTCGAGCAGTGTGCAGGCTAGGACCACAGCCAGGCGGGCAAAGTTGCCCGCTGCGGTGGCCTTTGGCGTACTTGCTATCTGCAACATAGCCGCCGGGGTGTGATTTTGCCTTAGAAACGGGCATAAGCGATCATGGATGCTTTCGATTACCGCTATTGGAGAACAGGATGTCTCGTTCGCTGCCGACGGTGCTGCTGGTGCTGTTTCTGGGGCTTTGGCTCGCGGCCAGCTATGGTGTGCGTTACGGCCTGATGGAGGATGGCCAGTGGGTAGGGCTGTGCGCAGTGCCGACGGCGTACTGGCAGTGCGAGGTGCGTTCGCTGCTGGGGTTGGGCATTCACCATCAAATCATGGCCTGGGGCGGATTGGGCCTGGCGCTTCTGGCCCAGTTCGTTTCCGCGCGTGCCGGCTGGTGGCTGGCAGTGTTGGCACTGGTGTTCGCGGTGCCGGCGCTGGTGCTGTACACCGCCAGCATTGCGGTGTTTGCGCTGGTACTGGCGGGGTTGCGCCTGGTCAGGCAACCCCCATTGTAAGCAGCTGCGCGTACCTTGTGGGAGCAACTGTCCTGCTCAATTTCCAAAAGCTGGCGCTCCCACAGGGACTGCGCCAGGCTTTAGATGTGGAAGGCGACTTTCAGGGCTTCCAGCGCCGGTTCGACCTTGATGCCCAGCACTGCCCCCAGTTCCATTACCCGTGCCATGTCCGGCTGCCCCACCATGATCATCTGCAGTTCATACCTGTGGGCAACAATGGCGACCCTGGGGTTGATGGGTGGTTTTGCGGTGATGATGTTTCTCGATACCGCGCTGGGCTGAGGCTGAGCACCAGCCTGTGGGAGCGGCCTTGTGTCGCGATAGGGCCGCAAAGCGGCCCCAGCAATCTATACATGATGCCGAGATCCTGGGGCCGCTGCGCGGTCCTATCGCGACACAAGGCCGCTCCCACAGGGATCGCGCCAGCTTTTGGAAATTGAGCAAGACAGTTTACTCACACAAGGTACGCGCCGGGCTCGAGGACTATGCAGTATCAAGCCTGTCGCATCCGCAAGCTTCGCCACAACGCCGCTGTCATCAGCACACTCACCACCGCCCAGCCCCAGGCCTGCTGGTTCTCCAGCCCTTCGACGAACAACTGCGGCGCCACCCCGGCGCCGACGATGAACGCCAGCAACGCCACCTCCGCCCGTCGCGCCCGCACCGGCCACAGCACATACACCAGCGCCGGCAACGCCAGCGCCGCGCTGGGGAAGCTGCGGTAGCGCGGGTCGAACACCATTGCCAGCATGCTTACCGCCGCAGCGAAGCCCGCCGCCAGCAACAGCCAGCCGGCTCGCACCTGTAGCCAGGCGAACAAGCGCTCACGCCAGCCGGCCCGCCGCGCCAGCGCCAATAGCGCGTGGGCCAGTACCAGCAGGTTCAGTCCGGCCAGCATCAGTGCCCACAACCATTCCCCGGCAAAGCGCGCATGGGTACGCATCAACTCACCCCACAGGCCCAGGCAAGCGGCGCCAAACGCTGCCAGCAGTGGCAGCAGGAAGGCGGCCAACGGTGTAGCGGGGCGCCCGGCCAGCACCAGCATGATCACCATCAGCACGGTGCTGGCCAGCAACCACTGCGGCCAGTCATGCAGGTTGCTCACGGGCCCTTCGAGCACACCCTTGTCCTGCCGGTCCGCGTCGTACAGCCCCCAGTAGCCACCCACTGCGCCCTCATTGGCGCGTTTCCAGGGCTGATCGAAGGCTTCGATCAGGTTGTAGTGCCAGCCATTGCGCTCGGCCATGGCCACGAAGCCACGGATGAAGCGCGCCTCATTGACCCGGCTGGGCACCGCCGTTTCGCGTTGGCGGCCTTCGCTGGGCCAGCCGGTTTCGCCAATCAGTATGTCCTTGGGCGCAAAGCGTGTGCCGAACACCCGGCGCACATCGGCAACGTGGGCCAAGGCATCGTCGATGCCACGCGGATCGTCCTCCCAGTAGGGCAGCAGATGGATGGTGAGAAAGTCCACTGCCGGGGCCACCTGCGGGTGCTGCAGCCAGAACTCCCAGACATCGGCGTAGGTCACCGGCACCTTGACCTGGCGCTTCACCCGCGCGATCAATTTGGCCAGGTGGGCACCGGTCACCTCCTTGCGCAACAGTGTCTCATTGCCGACGATCACCGCGCTGACCACGTCAGGGTTGGCGTTGGCAGCAGCGATCAGCAGGTTGATTTCCCTCTCGGTGTCGGCCGGGTGGGCGTTCACCCAGGCGCCCAGCATTACCTTCAGCCCATGCTTGCGTGCCAGCGCGGGGATTGCCTCAAGACCGCTCATGGAATAGGTACGGATGCACTGGAACCGCTCGGCCAGTAACGCCAGGTCGGCGTCCATCCGCGCTGGGCGCAGGCGAAACGGCTGGTCGTAAGGCGATTGGTCTTTGTCGAACGGCGTGTACGAAGCGCATTGCAGCTTGTGCGCAGGGCTGGCCGCATCGGGCAGGTGCACAGGCTTGCCCAGCCCGTACCAGAGCCCCCCCAGCCCGAGCAGGGCCAGCAGGCAGGCAAGCAGGTACAACGGCAATGACAAGCGGCTACAACTGGGCATGTGGCGGTCCATCGTCTGGCACAAAAGGTTAGATAGTAGCCCGGCGCCAAACCTTTGGCATGCAAGGATCGCGCAGGCCGAGGTAGGCCGATGGCGCTAATGGCATAGTGCTGTCGCATATGGGGCGGGTGCAGGTCGCAGCTGGATCAGGTCGACTTGTGTTGCAGGAAGATGATGCAATCTCCAAGACCTGACGAGGGGATGCTTTGATGGCAACTTTGAAGAAAATGCGACGTTTCCTGGGCGTGGGCACCGCCCTGGTAATGGCCATGAGCGCTGCACAGGCTATGGCCAAAGAAGTAAGCATTGGTTACGTGGATGGTTGGGCCGACAGCGTGGCGACCACCAACGTGGCCGCCGAAGTAATCAAGCAAAAACTCGGCTATGACGTGAAGTTGCAGGCCGTGGCCACGGGGATCATGTGGCAGGGTGTGGCAACTGGCAAGCTCGATGCCATGTTGTCGGCCTGGTTGCCGGTGACCCATGGTGAGTACTGGGCCAAGAACAAGGACAACGTGGTCGACTACGGCCCGAACTTCAAGGACGCCAAGATCGGCCTGATCGTCCCCGAGTACGTCAAGGCAGTGAGCATCGCCGACCTCAAGACCGATAACAGCTTCAAGGACAGGATTGTCGGCATTGACGCAGGCTCCGGTGTGATGCTCAAGACCGACCAGGCGATCAAGGACTATGGCCTGACCAGTTACAAGTTGCAGGCCAGCTCGGGTGCGGCGATGACGGCGGAACTGGGCCGTGCCTATGCCAAGCAGCAGTCGATTGCGGTGACCGGTTGGGTTCCGCACTGGATGTTCGCCAAGTGGAAGCTGAAGTTCCTCGAAGACCCGAAAGGCGTATATGGCGCGGCAGAAACCGTGAACAGCATCGGCAGCAAGGAACTGGCCACCAAGGCACCGGAAGTGGCGGAGTTCCTGAAGAAGTTCAACTGGCAGTCCAAGGACGAGATTGGCGAGGTGATGCTGGCGATTCAGGAAGGGGCCAAGCCTGAAGCGGCCGCCAAGGACTGGGTCGCCAAGCACCCTGATCGTGTGAAGGAGTGGACTGGCAAGTAATCACCTTCCAGGGCCAATAGGGTTTCTTCGCGGGTGTACCCGCTCCTACAGGAGCGGGTACACCCGCGAACGGCTCATCACTTTGTTACGCAATCGGTAAAACACCGTTGCATCTAAGACTAAGGTCGTCTGGTTGGCGTCCATCGGCAGCATAAAGTAAGGGTGTGGGTTCCATCCCGTATCTGTGCTGCTAGGACAAAAACAATGAACGACAGCATTTACCTCTCGATACAAAACAGCCCCCGTTTCAAGGAGCTGGTCACCAAACGCGAACGGTTCGCCTGGATTCTCTCGGCGATCATGCTCGGCCTGTACTGCGCCTTCATCCTCCTGATCGCCTACGGTCCTCATTTGCTGGGCGCCAAGCTCAGCCCTGAGTCATCGATTACCTGGGGCATTCCCCTGGGCGTCGGTCTGATCGTTTCGGCATTCGTCCTGACCGCCATCTACGTGCGCCGCGCCAACGGCGAATTCGATGAGCTGAACAAGGAAATCCTGAAGGAGGCGCAACAATGATTCGCCAAGTCAAAGCCCTGGCCGTATTGGCCTGCGGAGCCTTCGCACCCGCCGTGTGGGCCGCCGATGCCCTGACCGGCGAGGTGCAGAAACAACCGCTGAACGTTTCCGCCATCGCCATGTTCGTGGCCTTCGTCGCCTTCACCCTCGGCATCACCTACTGGGCCTCCAAACGCAACAAGTCGGCATCGGACTACTACGCTGCCGGTGGCAAGATCACCGGCTTCCAGAACGGCCTGGCGATTGCTGGCGACTACATGTCGGCCGCCTCGTTCCTGGGTATTTCCGCGCTGGTGTTCACTTCGGGTTATGACGGCCTTATCTACTCGATCGGCTTTTTGGTTGGCTGGCCGATCATTCTTTTCCTGATTGCCGAACGCCTGCGCAACCTGGGCAAGTACACCTTCGCCGACGTGGCCTCGTACCGCCTCGGGCAAAAGGAAATTCGCACCCTTTCGGCCTCCGGTTCGCTGGTGGTGGTGGCGTTCTACCTGATCGCGCAAATGGTCGGCGCCGGCAAGCTGATCGAGCTGCTGTTCGGCCTGGACTACCATGTGGCGGTGATCCTGGTGGGTATCCTGATGTGCCTGTACGTGCTGTTCGGCGGCATGCTGGCCACCACCTGGGTACAGATCATCAAGGCTGTGCTGCTGCTGTCCGGTGCCAGTTTCATGGCGCTGATGGTCATGAAGCACGTGGGCTTTGACTTCAACACGCTGTTCTCCGAAGCCATCAAGGTACACGCCAAGGGCGAGGCGATCATGAGCCCCGGCGGCCTGGTCAAGGACCCGATCTCGGCATTCTCCCTGGGCCTGGCACTGATGTTCGGTACTGCCGGCCTGCCGCACATCCTGATGCGCTTCTTCACCGTCAGTGACGCCAAGGAAGCGCGCAAGAGCGTGCTGTATGCCACCGGCTTCATCGGCTACTTCTACATCCTCACCTTCATCATTGGCTTTGGCGCGATCCTGCTGGTCAGCACCAACCCGGAATTCAAGGACGCCGCAGGCGCTCTGCTGGGTGGCAACAACATGGCTGCGGTGCACCTGGCCAATGCGGTGGGTGGCAGTGTGTTCCTCGGCTTCATCTCGGCGGTGGCCTTTGCCACCATCCTGGCGGTGGTGGCTGGCCTGACCCTGGCCGGTGCCTCGGCGGTGTCCCACGACCTGTACGCCAGCGTCTGGCGCAAGGGCAAAGCTAACGACAAGGACGAGATCCGCGTATCGAAGATCACCACTGTCGCCCTGGGTGTGCTGGCGATCGGCCTGGGGATTCTGTTCGAGAAGCAGAACATCGCCTTCATGGTCGGCCTGGCGTTCTCCATTGCGGCCAGCTGCAACTTCCCGGTGCTGCTGCTTTCGATGTACTGGAAGAAGCTGACCACCCGCGGCGCCATGATCGGCGGCTGGCTGGGCCTGGTGAGTGCGGTGACGCTGATGATCCTTGGCCCGACCATCTGGGTACAGATTCTCGGCCACGAGAAGGCCATCTACCCGTACGAGTACCCGGCGCTGTTCTCGATGGCCATTGCCTTCGTCAGCATCTGGTTCTTCTCGGTCACCGACAAGTCCAAGGCGGCTGAGGATGAGCGCGCGCTGTTCTTCCCGCAGTTCGTGCGTTCGCAGACTGGCCTGGGTGCCAGCGGGGCGGTTTCCCACTGAAGCTGTAGCCATAACGCGCTGAAATGCACAACGCCCCGCTAGCCGGGGCGTTGTGCATTCAGGGGTTGCTCCAGGCAATACTGGCAAACTGCATCCCTTGGGAAATTTCCTAAATCCGCTCGGAACGGTCCTAACTTCCAATCGCCAGCGTTCACGAATAATCGCCACTACTGATCGGGCAGTCGCCCCTCAGCCAGTGATTCCCTCAAGGAGATTTGATCGTGAAACGTATGCTGCTTGCCCTCCCTCTGGCCATGCTGTTTGCCGGTGCCGCCCACGCCTTGGACCCGATCGAAAAGCAAGTGCAGGTCACTGCCCAGGTGCCGACCGATGCGTTCTTCGTCGAGCCGGTGGGCGGCAACTGGATGAACGACCCGCAAGAGCTGGGTTGGAACCCCAATCAGGCCAAGCTCGACCCTGTCCGCAAGGAGCTGCAGGTCAAGAGCACCGTTGGCGCTATCAACGCCTACCTGGTCTCGCCCGCAGTCATTGCCAGCGGTTCCCACAACATTGGCCTGGATGTGAAGGTTGGCGACACCGTGTTGCAGACCACCCCAGTCGAAGTGGTCAGCGCCACCCAAGCCGCACCGGGGGCGATCGTCGGCTTCGAAATTGCAGCCCAGCCTGCCCCAGCCGCGGGTTATGAGCCAGGCAACTACCAAGGCCTGGTGAGCATGATCTTCGAAACTGGCACGCCTTGATTCACCCCCCCCATCGTTCATTCGTTGTTGCCTGTTCCTGCCCTCGGCGCTTGCCGCGGGGCGGGCAGGTATTGCCCGCAAGCGACGCCCATGACCCTACAATTTCCCCTTTCCGCGCTGTACCTGAGCTTGCCGTTGGCAGCCTGCCTGGCCGCAGTGCCAGTGACGGGCCACGCTGCGACCGCAGCGCTGGGTGGCATCGAAGGTCTGCCCAGTGAGTTTGAAGCGCACTTTTATGAAGTGCCGTTGGCCGTGAGGGTAGACTTGGATGGCCGCTATCTGGGTGATGCCATGGTCGTGCTCAGCCGGGATCAGCGCGTGCAACTGCTGGAATTCACCGAAACCGTCGACAGCCGTGAACCAGAAAGCCTGAGGCGGCGCTGGCGCGAACGCCTGGTCGAGGGGCGCCCGCTGGGTGACTGCCAGGCAAACTGCCCAGATGGCCTGCGCGCAGTGCACTACAGCTTGGCCAATTCGCAGTTGTCACTGCTTACCGACCAGGCCGAAGCGTCAACGGCCGGCGAGCGTTATCACCGGCTTCCCGAACAGGGCAGCTACGGCCTGCTGGTGCGTAACCAACTCAACCTGGTCAATGATGGCCGAGTCACCAGCGGCCGCTATGCATTGCAAGGGCAGGGCAGCCTGGGTAACTGGACGACCCTGGCCGATGGCCAGCTCGACCGTGGCAGCGACAGTCAACAGGGCACGCGCTACCGGGTTGAGCAGTTGTACGGTGAGCGACTGGCGCAGGACCACTTTTATCGCCTGGGCTATTTCACCCCCAGTGCCCAAGGCCTGACCCGCCAGCCACGGCTGATGGGGGCTAGCCCCGATACCACCCTGGGCCTGATGTTCGGCAGCAGCGACAGCCTGGCCATCGACAATGGTGCGCCCAGCGCGACGCCCATCTATGTCACGCCCAACCGCCCCGCCGTGGCGGAAATCTACCGCAACGGCGTACTGATCAATAGCCAACCGGTGCAGCCCGGCCTGCAGACGCTGGACAGCAAAGTGTTACCCGGGGGCATCTATGAAGTGGAAATCCGCCTGGTCGAGGACGGCCAGGTGACCTCGCGCAGCCAGGCATTCATTTACAAACCCAGCAACTGGCGCAGCACCGATGCCCCCTGGCGCTACAACCTGTACCTGGGGCGGCAGAGCAGCCTGTTGAGCAACTGGCAGCGCGACGCAGATGACAGCCTGGCGGCAGGCGTGCTGGCCAATTACCTGGTGCACCCGCGGGCTATCGTCGGCGTTTCGGCACAGCGCATCGACCAAACCCTGCAATACGGCACGTCGCTGGACTGGGATGTGCTCGACCGCTTCAAACTGTACGGCAACCTGTTCCGGGCCCAGGGCTACGGCAACGGCTACGACCTGCAATTGATCCACGCCGGTGAAAACAGCTCATTGGTGGCCAGCCAGAGCAGCACCTGGCTGACCCGCCCCGAATCACTGCGTGATGACCGTCAGCCGAGCCACTGGCAGGCGCGGCAAACCCAGACGTCGGTGTCTTACAACCATCGCCTCGACCCGCGCAATACCGCCAGCGTGCGTGTGTCGCACAGCAGTGGGGCCAGCGCCGGTACGGGGGTGGATTTGGGCTGGTCGTACTTCGGCCAGCTACTGGGGTCGCAGGCCAACTGGCGCCTGTCGCTGTTCGACCGACCGGGCAACGCGGGTACTGGTGAGGCCCGCAGCCGCGGCGTCAACTTGAGCCTGAGCATGAGCTTGGGCGGCACGAGTGGCCGGCGCCTGTCGGCCAGCGTCGGCAGCCGCACAGCGCGCGATGGCGGGCGCGACCTCAATGCCGCAGTGGCCTATCAGCAGGACGTCGACCTGGGCCCGCTGCGCAGCGTTGGCCTGACCGCCAGCGCCGACCGCTATGGCGCCGGCCTGGGTGGCGACACGCAGTTCGAGAGCCAGCAGCTGCACGGTGATGCGTATTTCCAGCGGTCTTCCTACAACGGTGAGTTCAGCGGCGGCCTCAACCTGGAAAGCATGCTGGCTGTCGGGGCTGGCAAGGCGGCCGTGAGCGGCCAGTACCTGCCTCACCAGGCTGGGCTGATCGTCGATGTCGAAACCGATATCCAAGGCTTGAAACTACGCGCTGACGACCGCCATGGCGGTACTGCCAATCTGCGGCCTGGGCGCAACCTGGTCCCGGTGGCCGCCTACAAGGCCGGCCATGTGCAATTCGACCTTGAAGGCGCGCAAGCCACCGCAGCGGTGATTCAGCCTTCCAGTGTGGACTACCACCTGAACCGTGGCGGCATTGGCTACCGCCAGCTTCGGGTATTGCGCACGCTGACCGTCATCGGCCGCCTGCTCGACAGCCAGGGTCGCCCGCTGCGGGGCGCGCAGGTGATCAACCACGCCAGTCGCAGTGTCAGTGAGGCTGATGGGTTCTTCGCCGTGGAAATGAGCGAGTCCACACCCAGCCTGGAGGTGCGTCAGCAAGGGCAGGTCGTATGCCTGTTGACGCTGAATCTTACGCAGCTGGTACGTGAAGACGATGTGCTGTTGGCCGGCGACCAGCGTTGCACGCCCGCAAGCCTGGCCAAGGCCGCTGATAGCGGGGGGGAGCGTGTTGAGAGCTAGCTCAGGGTCGGTAACAGAGCGGCCCTACCGTCGTTTCAGACGGCTCCTACACATCCTGCGATTGTTCCCGCTTTACGGTATGCCAATCGCTGTACTTATCCAAGGAACCTTCAAACGTGAATATCCATCGTCTGCTTGCCCTGGCCTGTCTGGTTACCCCGCTGGCAGCCATTGGGGCGCCCGAGCTTAATGTCGGCGCGTTGTACGATTACCTGGATTCCGGCAAAAGCACCTTGCTCAAGCGGGTGCGCAACGGCGGTGATACCACGGCGTTCGTCAAGGTCAGTGTCGCTGAGCTGGTGTACGACACCGATGGCAATGCCCGCGAGGTCGACACCGAGGGCATGCCGTTGGAGCAGCGCGGCCTGGTGGCCAGCCCGGCGCGGCTGATCGTGCCGGCGCAGGGCATGCAGGCGGTGCGCCTGGTGTACCGCGGGCAGCGCGATACAGAACGCTATTTCCGCTTGCGCTTCGTCCCGGTCCTGCCCGAGCTGGGTGATGGGTTTGCCGTGGACGAGGGCGAGGCTGAGCGGTACCGCAATAGCCTGAAGGTTGGGGTCAACTTGCTGGCCGGCTACGGCACGTTGCTGTTCGTTCGGCCTGGCGAAACCCGGTTTCAGACGTCTGTGCAGCGCAAGGGCGGTGGCCTTACGGTCAGCAACCAGGGCAATGCCACTGTCGTGCTGGATCAGTTCCGGCAGTGCCAGGCGGCTGGCGTAGCCTGCGAGACTGCCACCAAACATCATGTGTTGCCGGGGCGGACACGGCAATTCGAAGGGCAGGCGGCAAAGGTTCATCAGTTTGAGTTGCATGAAGGCGAAGCGCGCAAGCGCATGGTGGTGGAAGGATGAGTCGTAGCACAGGGCGCTTGGCCCGCATCCGTCACTTACGCGTCGGGCTGGTCGCAGGTTTGCTGGCATTCGCCCCCTTGGCCAGCGCACTGGAGGTGACGCTTTCGGCGCAATACCGTGGCGGTGGGTCGGGGCGCTTCGAGAACACCACGCCGCCTGCTGAATTTTGCAGGGTTTGGTCTGCCCTGTGCGCCAGTACCGGCACCGTAAGCCTGCCAATTAGCTACCAGAAGACAAGCATCAACCTTGCCCCCGACCTGCGCGATCGATATTTCGTGAAACTGCCGGGGCGTCGTGAGGTGGAGGTACGCCATCAACAGACGGGTGAGCCCAGGCAGATGACCTTCGAGGTGCGCTCCATCAGCCAGGAAGCTGTGTTGGGTAGCCCTTACAACCCGCTTAACGGCAGCTTCTCCGGCGGTTGTCGTGGTAAGAACTCTGTCGGCAACCAAAGCCGCTTCAGATACCACACCTCGTTGGTCAACCCGCAAAGCCCGACCCCTTGCGTGATCAGCTACTCATGGGTGCCGGATGATCAGGTAGATACCACGACGGTATTGGACACGGGCATTTCCTTCGAGCTGGACATCCCCCCGCCGTATCGCCTGCGCGCCGGTATGTACCGTGGCAGCCTCACTTACACCATAGGCCCTGGGGGCGACTTTGATTTCGGCAACAATGTTACCGGCCTGAGCGGCGATACGTTGGTGATCAACTTCGAACTGGATGTGCAGCACGCTTTCATCTTTGAGTTCCCGCCTGGCTCGGAGCGCGCCGTGCTTGAGCCCAAGGATGGTTGGCAGGCCTGGCTGGGCGGCGGCCAGGCCCCTGGGCTCATCTACCGAGACCTGCCGTTCCGGCTATGGTCCACCGGCCCATTCAAAGCCTACAAGTTGTGCCAGCACTACACCGCAGGTACGTGCGGTATCCGTAACGACGCCAGCCACGAGGTGCCTGTGACCGTGGCCATTACCTTGCCCGGAGGTATCGAGCACCAGGGCCGGCCGGTTCAGCAACTGGCGTTGCCTAGCGGGCAGGCGGCTGCGTTGGCGTTCGAATCGGCGATGCCCACGCTCAATCGCCCTGGCCAGTTGCGTTTCCAGGTGGAGCGCAACGACGTGCAGGCCATGCTTCGACACCCTGGCGCCACCTATGCCGGCCAGGTCACCGTCGTTTTCGACGCTGAGCTTTAGCCCACCGCCATGATGCGCGAGGTTAACCTATGTACAAAGTCGTGGTGGTTGACGACCATCCGTTCATCCGAGCCACCGTGTGCATGCTGCTGCGCAAGGAACGGCTCGATGTCGTCGGCCAGGCAGACAATGGTATTGACGCGGTGCGGCTGGCGCGTGAGTTGGGCCCGGACCTGGTCATCCTCGATATCGCCATGCCCGGGCTCGATGGCCTTGAGGTAATCGCCCGCATCAAGGCCATGACGCAGCCGCCCAAGGTTCTGGTGCTGACGTCGCAATTGCCCGAGGCCTATTCGCTACGCTGCATGCAGGCCGGTGCAATGGGCTTCGTGGCCAAGACCGATGAGCTGGACGAGCTTGGCAAGGCGGTGCGCGCAACATTGTCGGGTTATACGTACTTCCCTGAAGTGGCGCTGAGTTCGGTGCACAAGCAGGACCTGAAGTTCACAGACGCGCAATGCATCGCCTCACTGACCGACCGTGAGCTGATGATCCTGCAGCAGCTCGCCCGCGGGCTGAGCAACAAGGCGATCGGCGAAGCCATGCTGCTGAGCAACAAGACCATCAGCACCTACAAAACCCGGCTCATGGAAAAACTGCGGGTCAACTCGTTGATCGACCTGGCGGACTTCGCCCGTCGCAATGCGCTTATCTAGTCGCTACCCGTGCCAATCCGCGTCCTGCTGCTGTGGCTGCTGTATTGCCTGAACCCGCTACCCGTTTTGGCCGCACCGCAGCTCTACACCCGGGGCGTGGAAACGGGGCCTGCGCTGGCGCTGGCCCCCGCCGACCTGCGCTGGCTGTGGGAGAAGCGCCATTTGAACCTAGGGGTAGTCGGCCGCGACAACCCGCCCTTCGACATGCTCGGCACCGGCCAGGCCTACGAAGGCATCAGCGCCGAGTACGCCAGTGTGCTGGCCGAGAAGCTGGGCCTGGAAGTACGCCTGAGCCTGTTCGAGACCTACGACGCGGCTTTCGCGTCCTTGCGCAAGGGTACTGTCGACCTGGTCAGCTCGGTAACAGCACAGCAGGCGCAGGACGCCAAGCTGCGCCTGTCCAGCCCCTACATCGTTGACCAGCCATTGCTGCTGGCCAGTGAGCGGTTCGTCAGTGGCAACAGCGCAAGCCCTCGGCTGCTGGCGGTCGAGGGGTATCGACCGTTGGCCCTGCTTCAGCACAACTATCCCAACGCACGGATCCAGCTGCACCCCACCCCCTACAGCGCCTTGGCGGCGTTGCAGCTCGGTGAAGCTGAGTTGTTTCTAGGCAATGCCCTGAGCAGCCGCTATCTGTTGGCCCGAGGGCAACTGCCAGACCTTGAATGGGTCGACCAGCCCGATTTTGCAGCCCAGCCCCTGGGCTTTGCCATGCTCGGGGACCACGGCCCATTACCCAGGTTGGTCGATGCCGTGCTGCAAGGCCTGACCGAACAGCAACATGCCCGCCTTCGCGGGCACTGGAGCCCACAGCCTGCCAGCCCCGTCAAACCCGGCCTGGTTGAACTCAGCGAAGCCCAGCAGCGCTGGATAGCGGAAAACCCCGTGGTCAAGGTATTGCTCGGTGAGCACCAGCTACCGTTGAGCTACCGCGATGAGCATGGCCAGGTGCGCGGCTTGAGCATGGACGTGCTGCAACGCATCAGCCGCCTCACCGGCTTGCACTTCGAGGTGCAGGGGGGCACAGACATACAGCACATGATCGAGCGAGTGCGCCAGGGCCAGGCCGATCTGATTGCCGGGCTGGTGTACAGCCCGGCACACGCCAGGCAACTGCGTTTCAGCCGCAGTTTTCTGAGCTTGCCGCTGGTCCTGGTAACGCGCAACGAGACCGTGGCCCCCAGCAGCCTGGCGCAGCTCGGCAGGCGGCCGCTGGCGCTGGTGCGTGGCAGCGCCCAGGCGCAGACGCTGGCCAAGTCTTACCCGGGGATCCGTCAGCGGCTCGTGCCTCATCCATTGGCTGCTCTGCAGGCGCTGGAGCAAGGCAAGGCAGGCGCCGCCGTGCTGCCACTGGACCAGGCGTGCTCGCTGGTTGCACGTCACTTTCCCGGCAGGCTGCGGATCGCTGCCAGCCTGGCGCTGCCACCGATGCACTTCGCCTTTGCCAGTAGCCATGCCGACGAAGAGCTGCTGGGTATTCTCGACAAAGCCTTGCTCGCGCTGCCCCCGGCAGAAATGGAGACCATGCTGCGACGCTGGCGTAACCCGATGATCGTTGGCGACGGGTTATGGCGCCGTTATGGCGGGCGCATGCTGGCGGGCATCGCCTTGGCATGCAGCCTGCTGTTGCTGTCCCTGCTGTGGGTTCGTTACCTGCGGCGGATGCAGGTGCAACTGCATCGTGCAAAGCGCGAGGCCGAGGCGGCCAACCAGGCCAAGACGCAGTTTCTCGCGGCCATGAGCCATGAAATCCGCACGCCGCTGCATGCTGTGCTGGGCATGTTGGAGCTTGCCCGACGCAAGGCAGGGCAGGGCGAACTGGACCATCTGGCCATCGAAGTGGCGGCGGATGCCGCTATCGGGCTGCAGGAGTTGATCGGCGATGTACTCGACATCACACGCATCGAAACCGGCCATTTGCAACTGGCACTGGTGCCAGTGAGCCTGCGCGAGCAAGTCGCCCGGGTGGTTCAGCTGTTCGAGCAACAGGCACGCGGCAAGGGGCTGGCCCTGGACATGGTGTGCAAGGGGGCGGTGGAAAACTGGGTGATGCTTGACCCGGTGCGTTTCAAGCAGGTGCTGGCCAACCTGGTCAGCAATGCAATCAAGTTCACCGCGCAGGGCAAGGTCCTGGTCAGCCTGAATATGCAGGCTGCAGCCGGGCGGGCAAGTGTATTGCTCGAAGTCGCAGACACCGGCATAGGCATTGCCCAGGCCGAGCTGGAAAGCCTCGGGCAACCTTTTCGCCAGGCCAGCAATCAGCGCCAGTCGCCACGCAGCAGTGCCGGGCTGGGGCTGGGGATCAGCCGCAGCTTGTGTGAAATGCTTGGCGGGCAATTACGCTTGCACAGCGTGCTGGGCCAAGGTACGCGGATTGAAATCCGCCTGGACCTGGCGCTGGCAGCCCGGCCAGTGCTGGCCAAGCCGGCAACGCCGCAGGGCGACCCTCCCAGGCTGGCTGCCCTGCGCGTGCTGGTGGTCGATGACTACCCGGCCAACCGCTTGCTGCTCGCGCACCAGTTGGCGTTTCTCGGTCACCAGGTGCAAGTTGCCGAAGATGGCGATCAGGCCTTGCGCCTCTGGTTGCAGCAAACGTTCGACGTCGTCATCAGCGATTGCAACATGCCCAGGCTTGGCGGTTTTGCCTTGGCCCGGGCAATCCGCGAACACGAACGGCGCCGGGCCAGGCCTCGCTGTCGGGTGGTGGGGCTGACCGCCAGTGCCCTGCAAGAGGAGCGCCGTCGCGCGAGGCTTGCGGGTATGGACCACTGCCTGTTCAAGCCGCTGAACCTGGATACCCTCATGCAAACGTTGCAAGCTTTCCAGTACGTCAGCCGTGAGCCAGGCGAGCAACTGCCTGCCGTTGATCTGGCCCATTTGCGTAAGCTGGTTTGCGATGACCAGGCTGTGTTGGTGGCCCTGCTGGCCGATCTGGCCAGCAGTAACCTGGCGGATTTGGCACAGCTCAGATACTCGAGCGACAACCCCTCGGCGCTCGTTGAAGTGGCGCACAGGGTGAAAGGCGGCGCACGCATTGTGCGGGCACAAGCGTTGGTGGCGTCATGTGAACGGCTTGAAGCGCAGTGTACGCAACGGCCGGCGGATACGTCACAGGTGCGCCAGGCAGCCAGAGCGCTGGAGGAGACCATGCTGCGCCTGGACCGCTGGCTTGCCAGCTACCTCGGGGAGCATGCTCCCCGCCGCCAGGGCGGTACTGACCACACAGTCATGTCTGCCCATTCACTACCCTGATGAATCCTCCCAGCCCCCTTGCCCTTGATTAGACTCGCTGTACTACCTGCCAGAACAAGGCCAGCCACCATGCATAACCGCATCATGATCACCGGCGCCGGGTCAGGCCTCGGTCGCGAGATCGCCCTGCGCTGGGCGCGCGAGGGCTGGCGCCTGGCGCTGGCCGATGTCAACGAAAACGGCCTGCGCGAAACCCTGGAACTGGCCCGGGCCGCCGGCGGCGATGGCTTCATCCAGCGCTGCGATGTGCGCGATTACAGCCAGCTCACCGCCCTGGCCCAGGCATGCACCGAGCAGTTCGGCGGCATCGACGTGATCGTCAACAACGCCGGCGTCGCGTCTGGCGGTTTTTTCGCCGAACTGTCCCTGGAAGACTGGGACTGGCAGATCGCGGTCAACCTGATGGGCGTGGTCAAGGGCTGCAAGGCCTTTTTGCCGCTGCTGGAGCGCAGCAAGGGCCGGATCATCAACGTGGCTTCGATGGCCGCACTGATGCAGGGCCCTGGCATGAGCAACTACAACGTCGCCAAGGCTGGCGTGCTGGCGCTTTCGGAAAGCCTGCTGGTGGAGTTACGCCAGCAGGAGGTGTCGGTGCACGTGGTGTGCCCGTCGTTCTTTCAGACCAACCTGCTGGACTCCTTCCGTGGGCCGAACCCGGCGATGAAGGCGCAGGTGGGCAAGCTGCTGGAGGGCTCGCCCATCAGCGCCGCCGAGATTGCCGGATACATCCACCAGCAGGTCGCTGCGGGCGAGTTCCTGATTTTGCCCCATGAGGCCGGGCGCCAGGCCTGGCAGCTGAAACGCCAGGCGCCTGAGCGGCTGTATGACGAGATGGCCGATATGGCGGTAAAAATGCGCGCAAAGGCTCCTTCGCGATGAATGTTCTGTAGACGCACTGACCGGGGGCAAGGGGGTACAGGCCTGCTACCGACAAGACCACACCAGCTGATGCGTTAAGCCGCAGCATTTCAAAACGCCCCGACTGTCGGGGCGTTTTCATTTTTCGCAGTCACTCAGAAAACACCTACATACGCATTGATGCCCCATTCGTAAAGTGCCCGCCTGTCATACGGGCATCGATAAATGCCGGCATATTCGGGGACTGCTCAATGAAGTTACGTTGTTTTACCGCCTGCGCCCTGCTGCTGACGGCGGGGGCCGTAGGGGCGAAGGAAATACCTCAGGACGTCAGTGTTCAGGCTGTCGTTTCGACACCTGAATTTCAAGTGACTTCGGTGGGTAATTGGTGGGACGACGAACTTCGGGCGGAATATGACCCGAGCCGGCTCGTCTTCAAGCAAATTAAAAAAGATGTGTTTGTAAAAAGTACCTATGGGCCGATCTATGCGAAAACGGACAGTCCCTATTACCGGTTTACACGGGTAGGCGGTGCGGAATTTCAGCGCCGTTACTATATCTCGCTGAATCGCGTTGTCATGGGCACGGCGCCGGTCGAAATCGTCAGTGCTGCTGACGCCGCTCAGGGGAAAACCATTGAATTCAGGTTCTACCCCATGGGAGAGGGATCCACGGTTCGCATGCCCGGTACCTACACCACCCACGCCACTCTGATGTTTGAAACGGGTGCGCCCTGATAGTCGTTTTATGCGGTCGCTCCCGCGCGCCTGCTATTGATAATGTGCAACCGTTGAAGGAAATTTGATATGAAATCCTCTGTATTGGCTATTCCATTCTTTGCGATGTTTGCCGGTGCCGCTGTCGCCGCCGCTCCTGAGCCGATCAGCCATGACATTTCTGTAACGGCAGTCATTCCCGGCAATGACTTTTCCGTGGAACCTGTCGGTGATTGGGTTCGAGATGGCGTGACGCTTGAGTATCAGCCGCAGGCTGAGCAATTCACAGAAGTGACTGAAAATTTTATGGCCCAGAGTGATGTCGGTGCCATTCAGGCGAAGTTGCTGCAAGCCGCAGAGTTGCAAGAGCAGAGTAACGTTGGCCAGAAGATTGCGCTGGTCATTACGGTAGGGGATAAGCCGTTGTCGCTCGCGCCTCAGGAAGTCATGGACGCCGAAGATGCCAAAGGCGGTAAAGAACTTCCTATTGCCTTTGAGGCTGTAAAGCCTGAGGGCGGTTTCGTGAAGGGTGATTATAACGGGGTTGTGAAAGTGTTGTTTGAGACGTCCTCCACCAGCCTTTGATCGATGCAGTGCCGCCTGCCTCCACCCTGTCGGATGTTGTCCAGCGGTGGGCAGGTGTTGATGTGGATTGAATCATGTTCCAGTTTGCTGCACCCGGCCGTGCACTCGCTGCCTGGTTGCTGGGTGCTGCTTGCCTCTTCCCTGTCGAAGTGTTGGCTGAACGCGAGCCCGATGCTAACGGCCTGAACACGTTCGGGCGTTTGCCTGAAGACTTCGAGGCGCACTTCTTCGAGGTGCCACTTGCGGTGCGAGTTGAGCTGGATCAGCGCTACCTGGGTGATGCCATGGTCGTGCTGAGCCGTGATAACCGTGTGCAAATGCTGGCATTTACCGACACCGAGCAGAGCACAGAGCCCGCCACATTGCGCCAGTTATGGCTTCAACGGCTGGAGGGCGGGCGCATGCTGGGCGACTGCCTGCAAAACTGCCCGGACGGGTTGCAGGCTATCCATTACAGCCTGGCCAATTCGCAGCTGTCGCTGCTCACCTCCGATGCCGAGAAACTGGAGCAGGACGCGCGCTATCACCGTCTCCCAGAGCAGGGCAGCACTGGGTTGCTGCTGCGTAATCAACTGAATCTGGTGAATGATGGTAATCAGACCACGGGCAGAATCGGCCTGCTCGGCCAGGGCAATCTGCATAACTGGACCACGCTGGCCGAGGCGCGCGCGGATCGTAGCCCAGCTGAGCAAGGCGATGTGCGTTACCGCATGAACCAGCTTTACGCAGAGCGCATGCACGAAGAGCAATTCTTTCGGCTGGGCTACTTCTCTACTGGCGCAGAAGGCCTGGTGCGCCAGCCAACGCTCCTGGGGCGTCGCCCTGACAGCACGCTTGGTTTGATGCTGGGCAGCAGTGACAGCCTGCTGGTCGACAATGGCCAAGCCAGCGCCATCCCTGTCTACGTCACGCCGAACCGCCCGGGTATCGTCGAAATCTATCGCAATGGTTCACTGATCAACAGTCAGCCGGTACAGCCTGGTTTACAGGCACTCGACACGCGGGTGTTGCCCGGCGGCATCTACGATGTCGAGCTGCGCTTGCTTGAAGACGGCCTGGAGACCTCGCGTAGCGAAGCGTCCATCTACAAGCCCAGCCGATGGCAGAACATCGATAGCCGCTGGCGCTACAACGTGTACTTGGGCCAGCAGCTCGAGTTGCTGAGTAACTGGGATAGCCATCGTGAACAGGGCCTGGCGCTCGGGGCCCTTACCAATTATCTGCTGCACCCCGCTGCGGTGCTGGGATTGTCGATGCAACAGGTCGGCGCTGATCTGCAATTGGGTACCTCGCTGGACTGGGATGTCCATGAGCGGTTCAAGCTGTACGCCAGCCTTAATCAAACCCAAGGTCTGGGCAATGGGGGTGATCTGCAGTTGACCTATACCCATCCCTCGGGCTCATTGTTGCTAAGCCACAACCAGACCTGGCTCGAGCCCAGCGGTCAGGAGCGCGACGATCGTTCACAGCGGCAGGTGCGCAGCCGCACCGCCTTTTCGATCAACCAGCGGGTAACCTCGCGCAGTTCGGCGACACTGCGCCTGGAACACAGTGCGGGCTCGGCCAGCGGGCTGGGAGCCGACCTCAGCTGGGCGTTCTACGGAAAACTGCGGGGGCATCAGAGCAGTGTTCGCCTGTCACTGTTCGACAGGCCCGGCACGCGCAGCAGCGCCGGTGTTCGCAGCCGCGGCGTTAACGTCGCTGTCAGCATGAAGCTTGAGCGCGACGGCAAGCAGCTTGGGGTCGATGTCGGTAGCCGCGCCTCGCGTGAGGGGGGGAACGACCCGTACGCTTCGCTGTGGTACAGGCAGGACGTCGACCTGGGCCCAGTGCATAGCCTGGGGGGCAGCGCAACGCTCGACGGCTATGGCACCAGCCTTGCCGCCAATGGGCGCTTTCACAGCCAGGCATTGCAGGGCGATGCCTATGCCCAGACTTCATCGTTCAACGATAACCTCAGCGGTGGCCTCAACCTGGAAAGCACCTTGGCGCTGGGCGCCGGGAAGCTGGCCATGGGGGGCCAAAACCTACCGCTCGATGCCGGCCTGATCATCGATGTCGAAAGCGACCTGCAAGGTGTGAAGCTACGCGCCAACGATGGCCAGGGCATGAGTGCAATGCTCCACCCCGGGCGCAATATCGTGCCGGTGACGGCGTTCAAGTCTGGTCATGTGCGCTTCGACTTCGACGCGAAGGACATGCCGCCAGCGCAGATCCAGCCCCTTGCTGTCGACTATCACCTCAACCGCGGTGGGGTGGGCTATCACGCGGTGAAAGTCATGCGAACGGTCACTGTGTTTGGCCGGCTGCTCGACGGCCATGGCCAGCCGCTGCAAGGCGCACATGTGATCAATGACGCCGGCCGCACGGTGGTCGAGGTGGATGGCTATTTCAGCGTCGAAATGAGTGAGGCACGGCCCACCCTGGAAATTCGCCATGGCACGGCAGGCAGCTGCCTTCTGACATTACCGCCGGACAACTTTGACCGCGACGATGACTTGCTGATCGTCGGTGATCAGCGCTGTGTACCGCGTATGGGCTGAACCGGCTTTCAGCCTGTCGCTTTAGAGGGCCTGATCCCGGGCCAGGATTGGATGTTGTGCAAACAGAGGTTGAAGATGCAAAGGTTCACATTTTACTTATCACGCTTGTTGTTCGCCGTGCTGCTGCTGCCAGGGTTTGCCAAGGCCGGGCCACAGCTGGATGTCGGGGCCTTGTATGACTACCTCGAGCCGGGCAAGGGCACCTATGCCAAACGCATCTACAACCGTGGGGACAGTACCGCGTTCGTCAAGGTCAGCGTGCTGGAGCTGGTGTACGACGGCGAAGGCGAGCCGCGTGAAGTAGACGTCGATGAGTTGCCCTTCGACCAGCGCAGCGTTGTTGCCAGCCCTGCGCGGATGATCATCCCGGCACGTGGCATGCAGGCAGTCCGGTTGCTGTATCGCGGTGAGCGGGCTCAAGAGCGTTACTACCGGCTGCGTTTCGTGCCAGTACTACCGGAACAGGATGACAGCTTTGCACTGGACGATGCGGAGCTTGAGGCTTACCGCAATGAACTCAATGCCGGTGTGCAGTTTCTGGCCGGCTACGGCACCATCCTGATCGCCAAGCCTACTGCCACGCAGTATCAGACCTCGATCGAGCGAGCGGGCGGAAAGTGGACCGTGCGCAACGAGGGCAATGCCACGGTGCTGCTCGACAATGTCCAGACCTGTGTGCGGGGCGACGACGACTGTGATCACCCGGCCAAGCACCATATTCGCCCTGGGCGTACGCGCGAGTTCATCGAAAAAACCGGTGTCGAATACCGCTTCGAGCTGGTGGAAGGCGATGCGCGCAAAGCCATCGATTTGAAAGCAGGGTGAGAGGTCCAGGCATGGCTGGTAAATGTGCAATGCTGGCGCTGCTGGTCGGCGGCTTTGGCGCATCGTGGGCGCAGGCTGCCGAGATCACGCTTGACCTGCGTTATCGCGGCGACACCAGGCAGTTCGAAAACCTGGCACCGCGGTCGTCCCCTGTTTGCACCCAGCTGCCGCAGCTTTGTGCTGATCCACTGCAGAGCTTGCTGGATGTGAATGTTGAATATTCCAAAACAGTCGATGGCGAAGGCGCCGACGGTTTCTACCTCTCGGCACCTGTTCAGCCGACGCCGCTGCTGATGGTCCGTGATCAGACCGGTGAGCAGGTCAGCATGGACTTTGCCATTACCCACCTGGGCGGCACAGTGAGTTCGGACGATGGGGCGCCCACGCTTGCGGCGCGCTCGGGCCTGGACTCGAGTGGTTGCCAGGTTGCGTTGGCGAGCGCGGCGCATCGATTGTTTCTGTGGTCGGTGGCCAGCAGTGGGTGTTGGGCCGACCTCAACGCAGCGAATGCAGGCACGTACCATGTCAGCCACCTTACGCTGGGTTATCGGCTGAAGACGCCTTTGCCGGCGAGCTTGAAGTCGGGCGTATACCGCGGGCGGGTGGTCTATTCGGTAGGCCCTGACAGGGATATAGGCCTTGGCTCGAGCCGAACGGTCTCCGGGCTCAGCGCAGATTCAGTCGCGATCAACGTTACACTTGAGGTGGTGCATGACCTTGAGGTGCGTTTCGAGCCGGGTTCCGAGCAGGTGGCGCTGGAACCGCCTCAGGCCCGTGGACAAGGCCGCCGAGGGCAGGGCAATGCAGACAGACTGGAAAAGGACGTGGCGTTCAGCCTGACTGCCAGCGGGCCATTCAAAGTTTGGGCCCTGTGCAGCACCGGGTTGGGAAGCACGTGCAATCTACGGTCGGCCAAAGGCCATGGCATACCGCTGTCGATGGCAATGACCTTGCCAGGTGTTACCTACAACGGTCGCTCGCTCTACCGGCAGGCAATGGCCTTTGGCGGGGCTGGGAACGCAATCAGCCTGGAAGTCCCGCCTGAAGGTGTGACCGGTAGCCAAGGGCAGTTGCATTTTCATGTGTACCCTCGCGGCCACGCCCCGGATCAGGATATGTTGCCTGGTACCGAGTATCAGGCCGTGGTGACGATCGTGTTCGATGCGGACCTTTAGGATGACAAGCGGGTGTTGCTACCCGCCTGCCATGCGCCTTCAGCAGTTGCCTGAAGTGGCTGTCCGCATCGGGTCATATCATCCCGAGCAACAGCAAGACCAGCAGAATCACCAATACCACGCCAATAATGCCGGATGGGCCATAGCCCCAACTACGCGAGTGGGGGAAGACCGGTAAGCCACCGATCAGCAGCAGAATCAGGATGATGATAAGGATCGTGGTCATGGTGGAGTCCTTGCGTGGTTGAGGGGCAAGGGCCTCGAATTGCAGGCCTCTTGTTAAATCGGACCGGCGCCGCTTGCGAAAGATTCCATTGGTGTATCGCGTGTACCGGCCTCTTCGCAGCACAAGGCCGATATGCTCGTGAAAATGCGCGCTCAGCCCCATTCAAGAGGAATGGTCTGTAGGAGAAGTTACTCTGAAATGTAGGGCTCTTCTGAATTGCAGGGGAACTATTGAGTAGCCGAATGCCTGGCAGGCAGTCTCCGGTTTTCCATTTGGCAGGAGGATCGGCACATGTTGGTAATCGGGCGTGAGGTGGGGGAAATCATCGTGATTGGCGATAACATCCGCATCATGGTGGCGGATGTCCGGGAGGGCGTGGTGCGTTTTGGCGTGGACGCCCCGCGCTCGGTGCCGGTGCACCGGGCCGAGGTGTACAAGCGCATAAAGGAGGCCAAGCAAGGCGAGGCCTGATGTTGCCATCAGCATCCCTACGCAGTCTTGCCCGCGAAGGGGGCCGAGCCTGCTAGTCGAGCAATTCGCGGGGCACATCGTGCTTGGCCAGCAACTGGCACTGCTGGCTCTCCAGGTCGAACAATATGAACGCCTGCCCCTTGGCCAATGCCTGGCGTACCCGCAGCACACGGGTTTCCAGCGGGGTGTCGTCGCCATTGTCGGTGCCGTCGCGGGTAACGAAGTCCTCGATCAGGCGGGTCAGGGTTTCAGCTTGCAGTTGGTCGTAGGGGATCAGCATGGTGGGCGGCGTCTTGGTATTGGTGCAGGCATGCTACGCGAAACCTTGGGGAATTTGGGGCCGCATGGCGGCCCCGAAGCCCTCAGCCCTTGTTACCCACCAGGCTGTCCACTGCTGGCACCCGCGTGTCGCTCTCCATCTGCGCATCGTGCTCCAGCTGGTGGCTGAAGCGTTCCAACGATGCATTGGCCGGCTGCGAATCACTGGCAAACACAGGCGGGCTCAGCAGGTACGCCGACAACAACCGGCTCAGCGCCGCCAGGCTGTCGATATGCGTGCGTTCGTAACCATGGGTGGCATCGCAACCGAACGCCACCAGCGCGGTACGAATATCGTGCCCGGCAGTCACCGCCGAATGGGCATCGCTGAAGTAGTAGCGGAACAGGTCGCGCCGCACCGGCAAGTCATGGTCGCCGGCCAGTTTCAGCAGGTGCCGGGACAGGTGGTAGTCGTAAGGCCCCGACGAGTCCTGCATCGCCACACTGACCGCATGCTCGCTGGAAGCTTGCCCAGGCGCCACCGGGGCGATGTCGATGCCGACGAACTCGCTGACGTCCCAGGGCAGGGCGCCAGCTGCGCCCGAGCCGGTTTCCTCGGTGATGGTGAACAGCGGGTGGCAGTCGATCAGTGGCTGGCGACCGCTTTCCACCACGGCCTTCAATGCCGCCAGCAATGCGGCTACGCCAGCCTTGTCGTCCAGGTGACGGGCGCTGATGTGGCCGCTTTCGGTGAACTCGGGCAATGGGTCGAAGGCTACGAAGTCACCAATGCTGATACCCAGTGCCTCACAGTCGGCGCGGGTGGCGCAGTAGGCATCCAGACGCACTTCCACATGCTCCCAGCTCACCGGCATCTGATCGATGGCGGTATTGAAGGCATGCCCGCTGGCCATCAGCGGCAGCACGCTGCCACGGAATACGCCGGTGTCGGTGAATACGCTGACCCGGCTACCTTCGGCAAAGCGGCTGGACCAGCAGCCGACGGGCGCCAAGGCCAGGCGGCCATTGTCCTGCAATTGGCGCACGCTGGCGCCGATGGTATCCAGGTGGGCAGAGACGGCGCGGTCGGGCGAGGTCTGCCGGCCCTTCAGCGTGGCGCGGATGGTGCCGCGGCGGGTCAGCTCGAAGGGGATGCCCAACTCATCCAGGCGTTCGGCCACGTAGCGCACGATGGTGTCGGTGAAGCCGGTGGGGCTGGGGATGGCGAGCATTTCCAGCAGCACGCGTTTGAGGTAGTCGAGATCGGGTTCAGGGAGTCGTTCGGACATGTCCAGGCCTCCGGTCGGGTTAAAATTTCGCAGTCTTTGGACTGCCCCCAAGAAGTTGGACACCAATCCAACCCTTGGGGGATCTATGGGTAAGTACACCGAGCAATTCAAGCTCACAGCGATCACAGCCTACCTGGATGGCAGCAACGGTTTCCGAAAGGTGGCTCAACACTTAGGTATCGATTTCAGCCTGCTTCGACGCTGGGTGGCCAGTTATCAGGCCAATAATGGCATTGGTCCAGGCTCGCATGGGCGGCGCTATACCAGTGATTTCAAACAGCAGGTGCTTAGCTATATGCACGAGCATCGGCTTTCGCTGCGCCAGACCGCTGCCCACTTTGGTCTTGGGCAGTCTTCTCAGATAGGCATTTGGCAGCGGCAGTACTACAGTGGCAGTCCTGCACCCTCTACTGCCATCAAGCCAAGAAAGCCAATCGACGTGTCGAAGAAGATCAAGCCTGCCAAACCCACCGATACCAATGATGATCAGAAGTCTCGAGATCAGCTGATGGCTGAACTTGAGTACCTGCGCATGGAGAATGCTGTCCTAAAGGAGCTCAAGGCTCTGCGCGAGGAAAAGGAACGAACACGCGGGAAAAAGTCCTGATCGTTTCCAAACTCAAGCGCAGGTTTCCTTTGCCTGACCTCCTTCAGTTGGTCGAGCTGGCGCGCAGCACCTTCTACTACCAGCTCAAAGCTCAGCAGAAGCCAGATCGGCATGCTGAGCTCAAGGCATTGGTGCATCGCGTCTACCACGAGCAGAAAGGGCTTTATGGTTATCGCCGTATCGCACTCGTAATCAGGAAGGAAAAGCGGGTGAACAAGAAGGTCATTGAACGGCTGATGGCTGAGCAGGGATTGAAATCAGTAGTGCGCCCCAAGAAATATCGCTCCTATCGAGGTACCGTCGGTAAAGTGGCAGCGAATGTACTGGAGCGAAATTTTATCGCTCAACGCCCAAACCAAAAGTGGGTGACTGACGTAACCGAGTTCAAAGTAGCTCAACAGAAGCTCTATCTGTCGCCCGTGATGGATTTGTACAACGGCGAAATCGTGGCCTACGAAATGGCCAGCCGCCCGTGCTATAGCCTGGTTGGGAACATGCTTGGCAAAGCGCTCGATTGCCTGGGAGAGAAACCGAAGCTCGTGCTGCATTCGGATCAGGGATGGCATTACCAGCAGGCGCAATACCGCCGTAAGCTAAGCGAATGTGGGGTAAAGCAGAGCATGTCTCGAAAAGGCAATTGCCTGGACAACGCGGCCATGGAAAGCTTCTTCGGCACGCTCAAGTCTGAGTTTTTCTACCTGAAGCGTTTCGAGAGCATTGATGAGCTGAGAGCGGGTCTGGATGAGTACATTCACTACTACAACCATGATCGCATCAAGCTGAGGCTCAATGGCCTGAGCCCTGTGGAGTACAGGGCTCAGGCTGCAGCTTAAAACTGTCCAACTTTTGGGGGGCAGTCCACTTTGTGGGAGCGGCCTTGTGTCGCGAAAGGGCCGCAAAGCGGCCCCGGCAATATCGGCAGCGAAGCTGAGATCCTAGGGGCGCTTCGCACCCCATTCGCGACACAAGGCCGCTCCCACAAAAAGCCGAGCAGTTGTCAGGCCAACGGCCGGCTATGGGGAAACAGCAGGTCGATAAAACGCTCGGCCGTGGGCTGCGGTTCATGGTTGGCCAGGCCAGCACGTTCGTTGGCCTCGATGATCACGTACTCCGGCTGCCCGGCATCGCGCACCATGAAGTCCAGCCCAACCACCGGAATTTCCAGTGCCCGTGCCGCCCGCACGGCAGCATCGGCCAGCACCGGGTGCAGGCGATCGGTGACGTCTTCCAGGGTGCCGCCGGTGTGCAGGTTGGCCGTGCGCCGCACGGCCAGGCGCTGGCCGGCCGGCAACACGTCGTCATAGCCAACGCCCGCTGCGCGCAAGGTGCGCTCGGTTTCGTCGTCCAGCGGAATGCGGCTTTCGCCACCGGTGGCGGCCTGGCGGCGACGGCTCTGGGCTTCGATCAACTGGCGCACACTGTGCTTACCGTCGCCCAGCACCTGCGCTGGGTGGCGGATGGCCGCGGCCACCACCTCGTAGCCGATCACCACGATGCGCAGGTCGAACCCGGCATGGAAGCTTTCCAGCAGCACGCGGCTGTCGAACTGGCGGGCGTGTGCCACGGCGCGGGTGATGTCGTCGATGCAGGTCAGGTTCACCGCCACGCCCTGGCCTTGCTCGCCATCGACCGGCTTGACCACCACCGCGCCATGCTCTTCGAGAAACGCCAGGTTGTCATCGGCATTGCCCGCCAGCTGTTGAGCGGGCACCTGCAGCCCGGCGTTGTGCAGGGCGTGCTGGGTCAGGCGTTTGTCCTGGCACAGGGTCATGGTCACGGCACTGGTCAGGTCGCTGAGCGATTCCCGGCAGCGAATGCGCCGCCCGCCCAGGCTCAGGGTGAACAGGCCGCCAGCGGCGTCATCGACCTGTACTTCGATGCCCCGGCGTAGCGCCTCGTCGACGATGATGCGAGCGTAGGGGTTGAGGTCGGCTTGCGGGCCAGGCCCGAGGAACAGTTGCTCGTTGATACCGTTCTTGCGCTTGACTGCGAAGGTGGGCAGGTTGCGAAAACCCAGTTTCTGGTAAAGGCGCTTGGCCTGGCGGTTGTCGTGCAGCACTGACAGGTCCAGGTAAGCCAGGCCACGGCTCATGAAGTGTTCGATCAGGTGGCGCACCAGCACTTCACCCACGCCGGGGCGGGTGCAGTGTGGGTCCACCGCCAGGCACCACAGGCTGCTGCCATGCTCGGGGTCATCGAACGCCTTGGTGTGGTTCAGGCCCATGACGCTGCCGATAATCGCGCCGCTGTCTTCGTCCTCGGCCAGCCAATACACCGGGCCACCCAAGTGCCGGGGGGTAAGCAGCTCGGCGTCGACGGGGAGCATCCCGCGCGCCTGGTACAGCGTGTTGATCGCCTGCCAGTCGGCGGGGTTCTGTGCCCGGCGCACGCGGAAACCGCGAAATACACGCTGCGCCGGGCGGTAGTCGGTGAACCACAGGCGCAGGGTGTCGGACGGGTCGAGGAACAGCTGCTGGGGGGCCTGGGCCAGCACCTGCTGCGGTGCGGCCACGTACAGGGCGATGTCGCGTTCGCCCGGGTGCTCGTCGAGCAGATCCTCGGCCAAGGAAGCCGGGTCGGGGTAGGTGTGGCCTATCAACAGCCGGCCCCAGCCGCAGTGCACGGCACGCGGCTGGTCGTGTGGCTGGCTGCCGTCGCCGGCCAGGCGCGCCTGCAGGCGCTCGTAGGACGGCGCCTGGCCGCGCAGCAGGCGCTGACCATAAGCGATTTCATGGGCTTTCATCGGTCAGATTCCTTGTTCGCTCAGCCACAGGTTCAGCGCCGCCAGTTGCCACAGCTTGGAGCCGCGCAATGGCGTCAGCTGGCCGTGTGGGTTGCTCAGCAGGCGGTCGAGCATGGCCGGGTTGAACAACCCTCGGTCCTGGCTGGGGTCGGTCAACAGTTCGCGTACCCAGCCCAAGGTGGCACCTTCCAGATGCTTCAGGCCCGGTACCGGGAAGTAACCCTTCTTGCGGTCGATCACCTCATGCGGGATCACCCGTCGCGCTGCCTGCTTGAGCACCTGCTTGCCGCCGTCGGGCAGCTTGAAACGTGCGGGAATGCGTGCCGACAGTTCCACCAGGCGGTAATCGAGGAACGGCGTCCGCGCCTCCAGGCCCCAGGCCATGGTCATGTTGTCCACCCGCTTGACCGGGTCGTCGACCAGCATCACGGTGCTGTCCAGGCGCAGGGCCTTGTCCACGGCAGCCGGTGCGCCGGGGCGCGCGAAGTGTTCGCGCACGAAGTCGCCGGCGGCGTCGGTTTCCAGCAGCCAGGGGGCCTGCACGGTGTCGCGGTATTCGGCGTGGCTGCGGTCGAAGAAGGCGTCACGGTAGGCCGCATAGGCATCGTCGGCGCCGTCCACCTGCGGGTACCAGTGGTAACCGGCGAACAGCTCATCGGCACCCTGGCCGCTCTGTACGCCTTTGCAGTGTTTGGCCACTTCCCGCGACAGCAGGTAGAACGCGATGCAGTCGTGGCTGACCATCGGCTCGCTCATGGCGCGGAAGGCGGCCGGCAGTTGGTCGATGATTTCGTGTTCGGCAATGCGCAACTGGTGGTGATGGGTGCCGTAGTGTTTGGCGATCAGGTCCGAATACTGGAACTCGTCGCCGCGCTCGCCGCCGGCATCTTCAAAGCCGATGGAGAAGGTCGACAGGTCGTCAACGCCCACTTCGCGCAGCAAGCCGACCAGCAGGCTGGAATCGACGCCGCCGGACAGCAACACACCCACATCGACGGCTGCCCGCTGGCGGATGGCTACGGCGTCGCGGGTGGCGTCGAGTACGCGGGTGGTCCAGCCTTCCAGGTCCAGTTCACGCTCGTCCGGGTTGGGGCCGTACTTCAGCTGCCACCAGGTCTGGCGTTCCACTTCGCCATGGCGGTCGATGCGCATCCAGGTGCCGGGCTCCAGCTTCTGCACATTGGCCAGCAGGGTGCGCGGTGCCGGTACCACGGCGTGGAAGTTCAGGTAGTGGTTGAGGGCCACCGGGTCGAGCATCGGGTCGATGTCGCCGCCCTTGAGCAGTGCCGGCAGGGTCGAGGCAAAGCGCAGGCGCTCGCCGTTGCGCGACAGGTACAGGGGTTTGACGCCCAGGCGGTCGCGGGCCAGGAACAGGCGCTGGTTGTCGCGCTCCCAGATGGCCAGGGCAAACATGCCGTTGAGCTTGGGCAGCAGCGCCGCGCCCCAGGCGTGGTAGCCCTTGAGCAGCACCTCGGTGTCGCCATCGGACCAGAAGCTGTAGCCCAGCGCCTGCAGTTCCTCGCGCAGTTCGGGGAAGTTGTAGATGGCGCCGTTGAAGGCCAGCGACAGGCCCAGGGTGTTGTCGACCATCGGCTGCGCCGAGCCGTCCGACAGGTCCATGATCTTCAACCGCCGGTGGCCAAGGGCAATCGGCCCCTGGCTATGGAAGCCCCAGGCATCCGGGCCTCGCGGGGCCAGGTGATGGGTAATGCGCTCTACCGCAGCCAGGTCGGCTGGGCGAGGGGCTTGGTCGATGGGGGTGAAACGTAACTCTCCTGCTAATCCGCACATAAGTCCTTACCGGTTTTTCCGTTGGGGAGGTGATGCCCCGGATTAGGGCACCTTAAGGAACTGACCTATGTGCTTTTCGAGAGTTTTAGAATGTTTGGTTATATGACGCCGGGCAGGCAACCCGATGCCATCATTTCCCCCGGATCAACCGGCGCAATCCAAACCGGTTCGGATGGCAAGCCTCCGCCACCGCCCGCGGCAATGGCAGCGGTTCCCCACATACCCAGGCCGCCACCAGCTCGCCACTCAACGGCGCCGTGATCAGCCCGCGTGAGCCATGCCCGCTGTTCACATACAACCCGCCCAGCCAAGGGCAGGGCACATCCGGTACTTGCCGCACATCCCGGCCCAGTACTGCATAGGCTTCGGTAAACGCCTGCGCGTCGGCAATGGGCCCGACGATCGGCAGGTAATCCGGGCTGGTGCAACGGAACGCAGCACGTCCCTGCAATTGCTCGGGGTCCAGTTCAGCCACAGCCAGCCGTTGCGCCAGATCGACGGAAATTTCGTCCAGCAGCGCCAGGTTGCCCTGGTGCTCGGCCACCGTCGGTGCAAGGTCTTCGCTGTGGAAGTCAAAACTGGCGCCCAGTGTATGTTCACCCTCGCGCGGCGGTGCCACATAGCCCTCCGCGCACACCACGGTGCGCAGCGCCTGGCTGCTGGCGGTGGCCGGCAAGCGGGTGATCTGCCCACGGATGCGCTTGAGTGGTAACTGCGCGCAAGGTTCGAAGCGCAGCACATCCGCCGCACCGGCCAGGACCACCACTGGAGCGCGGGCTAACAGCTGGTCGCCAGCCCAGGCTTGCCAATGCTCATCCACTTTGCGCAGTTCGAGCACGTCCTGGTGGGTCACCACGCGAATACCAGGTTGCTGCAACTGCTGTTGGCACAGCGCTGGCGGGTGCACCCAGCCACCTTCGGGGTAGAACAACCCGCCGCCAGGCAACGCCACACCGGCGATGGCTTCGGCCTCGGCGCGCGCCAGGCAGTGCAGCAAGCCATGGTCGAAGGCGGCAGCCAGCTTGCCCTGGCGTTCGGCCTCCTTGCTGTCGAAGGCCAGTTGCAGCACCCCGCAGGCATCCCAGTCACGGCCACGCTGCAAGCGCTGCAGCTGACGCCGGGTGTAGCCGAACCCGGACAGGATCATCTGCGACAGCGCGGTGCCATGGGCAGACAGCTTGAGGTACAGCACCCCTTGCGGGTTGCCTGACGCTTCCTGGGCCGGGGCTTCGTGGCGCTCCAGCACGGTTACCTGCCAGCCGCGCCGGGCCAGGCTGGCGGCGCTGCTGCTGCCGGCAAGTCCGGCACCGATCACCAGCGCCTCGTGCGGCCCCTGTGTCACCGCGGGGCGCGCGTACCAAGGCGCGCATGGGCCGGGCCGGAGGCCGACGTAGGCGCCGCTCATCACCTCCCACTTCTTGCCGATGCCTGGCACCTTCTTCATGGCGAAGCCGGCTTCCACCAGGCTGCGGCGTACCCAGCCGGTGGTGGTGAAGGTGCCCAGCACCGTGCCCGGATGCGATAGCCGCGCCAGTTGCGCAAACAGCTCCGGGGTCCACATGTCGGGGTTCTTGGCGGGGGCGAAGCCGTCGAGGAACCACACATCGATCTGCGCATCGAGTTGCGGCAGCTGTTCCAGCACATCGCCTATCAACAGGGTCAGGGTGACCCTGCCACCGGCGAAGGTGAACTGCTGAAAGCCCGGGTGCACCGCCACGTATTGCTCCAGCAGCGGCTCGGTATAGGCGGCCAGTTCAGGCCACAGGCGCACTGCGCGGGCCATGTCGGCGTGGTCGAGGGGGTACTTTTCGACGCTGACGAAGTGCAGGCGCGCGTCGCTGTGTGCGTGCTGGTCGAACAGCTGCCAGGCGCAGAAAAAATTCATGCCGGTGCCAAAACCGGTTTCGCCGATCACCGTGCAGGCGTGCGGCGCCAGGTTGGCAAAACGTTCGGCCAGGCGGGTCTGTCCGAGGAACACGTGCTTGGTTTCTTCGATGCCTTCGTTGACTGCGAAATAGACGTCGTCATAGTGCCGCGAATGGGGGCGGCCCTGGTCGTCCCAGTCGATCTGGGCGTGCTGGAGGAGGGTGGGCATGGTGGGCTCGGTTGCAGCGGATGGCGGGATTTTATGCCATCCGGCTGAGCTGTGGGAGCGCGTTCATTGGTGAAGAGGTCAATACAGGCCGAAATGAAATCCGCTAGTCTTGCTTATCCATTGAAGGAGCCAGTGCATGTTCGAATCTGCCGAAATCGGCCACAGCATCGACAAGGAGGCTTACGACGCCGAGGTACCCGCTTTACGCGAGGCCCTGCTCGAAGCCCAGTACGAACTCAAGCAGCAGGCGCGGTTTCCGGTGATCGTGCTGATCAACGGCATTGAAGGCGCCGGCAAGGGTGAGACGGTAAAACTGCTCAACGAGTGGATGGACCCGCGCATGATCGATGTGCTCACCTTCGACCAGCAGACCGACGAAGAGCTGGCCCGCCCACCCGCCTGGCGCTATTGGCGGGCCTTGCCACCCAAGGGGCGGATGGGTGTGTTCTTTGGCAACTGGTACAGCCAGATGCTGCAGGGGCGGGTGCACGGGGTGTTCAAGGATGCCGTGCTCGATCAGGCCATTACCGGTGCCGAGCGCCTGGAGCAGATGCTTTGCGATGAAGGTGCGCTGATCATCAAGTTCTGGTTCCACCTGTCCAAGAAGCAGATGAAGGCACGGCTGAAATCGCTCAAGGACGACCCGCTGCACAGCTGGAAGATCAGCCCGCTGGATTGGCAGCAGTCGCAAACCTACGACCGCTTCGTGCGCTTTGGTGAGCGCGTGCTGCGCCGCACCAGCCGCGACTATGCGCCATGGCACATCATCGAAGGGGTAGACCCGAATTACCGCAGCCTGGCGGTGGGGCGCATTCTGCTGGAAAGCCTGCAAGCCGCGCTGGCCAATAATCCCAAGGGCAAGCACCAGGGCAACGTGGCCCCGCTGGGCCACAGCATCGACGACCGCAGCCTGCTTGGCGCCCTGGACATGACCTTGCGCCTGGACAAGGCCGACTATCAGGAACAGTTGATCACCGAACAGGCCCGTCTGGCCGGCCTGCTGCGTGACAAGCGCATGCGCCGGCATGCCCTGGTGGCGGTGTTCGAAGGCAACGACGCCGCCGGCAAGGGGGGCGCCATCCGCCGCGTGGCGGCGGCGCTGGACCCGCGGCAGTACCGTATCGTGCCGATTGCTGCGCCTACCGAAGAAGAGCGCGCCCAGCCGTACCTGTGGCGGTTCTGGCGGCACATCCCGGCACGGAGCAAGTTCACCATCTTCGACCGTTCCTGGTATGGCCGGGTGCTGGTGGAGCGGGTGGAAGGCTTCTGCAGCCCCGCTGACTGGATGCGTGCCTACAGCGAGATCAACGACTTTGAAGAGCAGTTGGTGGATGCCGGCGTGGTGGTGGTCAAGTTCTGGCTGGCGATCGACCAGCAGACCCAACTGGAGCGCTTCGAAGAGCGTGAGCAAATTCCGTTCAAACGCTACAAGATCACCGAGGATGACTGGCGCAACCGCGACAAGTGGGACGAATACTCCCAGGCGGTGGGCGACATGGTCGACCGCACCAGCAGCGAGATTGCCCCTTGGACGCTGGTGGAGGCCAATGACAAGCGCTGGGCGCGGGTGAAGGTGGTGCGCACCATCAACCAGGCGCTGGAAGCGGCGTTTGCCAAGCAAAAAAAATAGCCGACGGTGATGTTGCCTGTGCTGGCCCTTTCGCGGGTAAACCCGCTCCTACAAGGGATCGCGCGCTGAGCTGCGCCCCGGATGTTGGACAAAAAATCCAACACCGGGGCGCAGCTCACCCTCCCGTAGGAGCGGGTTTACCCGCGAAAGGGCCAGCACAGGCAACACCTCCCCCCAGCCATGCCCCAAAAGAATGACCTGATGAATTCTTTTCTCGGCACTCTCCACCGTCCCCGTCCTCCAACCCCGTAGAATTCAACAACCCCCACCACGGGCTTGATCGAGGATTTTATGCACACCACTTCTGGCCGCTGGGGCTATGGGCTGTTCCTGGCACTTCTGACGGCGCTGCTCTGGGGCATCTTGCCGATCAAGCTCAAGCAGGTATTGCAAGTGGTCGACCCGATCACTGTCACCTGGTACCGCCTGCTGGTTTCCGGCAGCCTGCTGTTCGCCTGGCTGGCGGCTCAGCGGCGTTTGCCGTCCATGCGTAAACTGGCGCCCAAGGGCAAGGGCCTGGTGCTGGTGGCCGTGCTCGGCCTGATGGGCAACTACGTGCTCTACCTGATCGGTCTCAAACTGCTTAGCCCAGGCACCGCACAACTGGTGGTACAGATCGGCCCGGTGCTGTTGCTGGTGGCCAGCGTGTTCGTGTTCCGCGAGCGCTTCAGTGTGGGGCAGGGCATGGGCCTGTTGGTGCTGCTGGCAGGGTTTGGCCTGTTCTTCAACCAGCGCCTGGAAGAGCTACTGACTTCACTGGGTACCTACACCACCGGCGTGTTGACCATCTTGCTGGCGACCAGCATCTGGGTGTTCTACGCCCTGAGCCAAAAGCAGTTGCTGACCGTGTGGCACTCGCAGCAGGTGATGATGGTGATCTACCTCAGCTGCGCTGCGTTGCTGACACCTTGGGTGCACCCGCTGGAGGCCTTGCAACTGACCCCGGTGCAAGGCTGGCTGCTGCTGGCCTGTTGCCTGAACACCCTGGTGGCTTATGGCGCGTTCGCCGAAGCGCTGGCGCACTGGGAGGCGTCGCGGGTAAGTGCCACGTTGGCGCTGACCCCGCTGGTGACCTTTGTTGCGGTAGCGCTGGCAGCATGGGTGTGGCCTGAGTATGTGCATGCCGAGGACATCAATGCCCTTGGCTATTTGGGGGCGGTCACGGTGGTGTTCGGTTCGGCGCTGGTGGCGCTGGGGCCGTCGCTGGTGGCCGGGTGGCGGGCGCGCCGGGCGCGGTTGGCCTAGTGTGGTGTTTCACAAATAACGACCATAACGCGCGGCGCTTTTTGCGCTCATGCGGCGTTGTCGCTCCTCGCCGTGGCTGGGCTACGACTCGTCGCGACGCCTTGCTTGAGCGCAAAAATCGCTCGCGAGTTATTGGCCGTATTTGCAAAACACCACACTAGGTCTGTCGATTGCCTGTACCGGCCCTTTCGCGGGTGAACCCGCTCCTACCATGGATCGCCGCTCGTCGTAGGAGCGGGTTCACCCGCGAAAGGGCCGGTACAGGCTACAGAGCAGTCAGCCCTTGCCGCCCGGCGCCAGCATGTTCTCCGGCCGCACCCACTGGTCGAACTGCTCATTGGTCAGGTACTTCAACGCCAAGGCCGCCTCGCGCAAGGTCTTGCCCTCGCTGTAAGCCTTTTTGGCAATTTCCGCCGCCTTGTCATAGCCAATATGCGGGTTCAGCGCCGTCACCAGCATCAACCCGCGCTCCAGGTGCGCGGCCATCTGCTCGGCATCCGGCTCGATACCCGCCACGCAATGCTGCTGGAAGTTGCGGCAACCATCCGCCAGCAACTCGATGGATTGCAGCAGGTTATGAATGATCACCGGCTTGAACACGTTCAGCTGCAAATGCCCCTGGCTGGCGGCAAAGCCAATGGCCGCGTCGTTGCCCAGCACCTGGCAGGCCAGCATCGACAGCGCCTCGCACTGGGTGGGGTTGACCTTGCCCGGCATGATCGAGCTGCCGGGCTCGTTGGCCGGCAGGCGCACCTCGGCCAGCCCGGCGCGCGGGCCGGAACCCAGCAGGCGCAGGTCGTTGGCAATTTTCATCAAGGCCACGGCCAGGGTTTTCAGGGCGCCCGCCAGGCTGGTCAGCGGCTCGTGGCCGGCGAGGGCGGCGAACTTGTTCGGCGCGGTGATGAACGGCAGGCCGGACAGCGCCGCCAGCTCGGCAGCGATGGCCTCGGCAAACCCCTGCGGGGCGTTCAGCCCGGTACCCACGGCAGTGCCGCCCTGGGCCAGTTCGCACACCGCCGGCAGGGTGGCGCGGATGGCGCGCTGGGCGTAATCGAGCTGGGCGACGAAGGCCGACACTTCCTGGCCGAAGGTGATCGGCGTGGCGTCCATCATGTGTGTGCGACCGGTTTTTACCAGCTGGTGGTGACGCATCGACAGCTCGGCCAGCCCTGAAGACAGTTCGGTCACGGCCGGCAGCAGCTTTTCCTGCACCGCCTGGGCTGCCGCAATGTGCATGGCGGTGGGGAAGCAGTCGTTGGAGCTCTGCGAGCGGTTGACGTGGTCATTGGGGTGCACCGGCGCCTTGCCGCCACGGCCTTTGCCGGCCAGTTCGTTGGCGCGTCCGGCAATCACCTCGTTGACGTTCATGTTGCTCTGGGTGCCACTGCCCGTCTGCCAGACGACGAGCGGGAACTGATCGTCGTGCTGGCCATCCAGCACTTCATCGGCGGCCTGTTCGATCAGCCGGGCGATGTCGGCCGGCAGGTCGCCATTGCGGTCGTTGACGCGCGCCGCGGCCTTCTTGATCAGTGCCAGGGCGTGCAACACCGCGAGGGGCATGCGTTCCTTGCCAATGGCGAAGTTGATCAGCGAACGCTGGGTCTGCGCACCCCAGTAGGCGTCCTCCGGAACTTCGACCGGGCCCAGGCTGTCTGTCTCGATACGGCTCATTCTGTACTCACTCCTGTGTAGTTCGAAATCGCAGTTTAGGCCCTGATTCGACCGAGCGGTTCCGTCGCTCGTCGTGCCACTTGAGCACATCGCCACCACGGCGCAGAATGCTCTACTCTGAGGTGCCCGCCTCCCTCTCTTTGAAGGAAATGCAATGACCCGTCTCCGTGTCCTTTGTGCCGCCGTTGCCCTGGTTTGCGCCAGCGGCCAGGTACTCGCTGCCACCGCCAGCCACAACGCTGCTGCCGAGAAATTCCTGACCCTGGCCAACGCCGACAAGCTGGGCACCCCGGTGTACATGCAAGTGCAGCAGATGTTCGCCCAGCGTTTCGCCCAGACCAAGGCCCCGGCCGCCAAGCAGCCCGTACTCGAAAGCTACCAGGCCAAGGCCAATGCCGCCCTGGACAATGCCATCGGCTGGAACAAGCTGAAGCCGAAGATGGTCGACCTGTACACCCAGACCTTCACCGAGCAGGAGCTGAAAGACCTGGTCAAGTTCTACGAATCGCCGCTGGGCAAGAAAGTGCTGCGTGAAATGCCCAAGGTCACTCAGCAGTCGGCACAGCTGACCCAGCAGAGCCTGGAGCCCGCAGTACCGGTGGTGAACAAGCTGCTGGAAGACATGACCAAAGAGCTGGACCCGAACGCAGGCAAGGCCGCCGCACCCGCGAAGAAGTGAGTACGCCGCAATGATCATGCAACAACGTATCGAACAGCAACTGGCCGCGCTGGCGCCGCAATACCTGCAAGTGCTCAACGAAAGTCACATGCACAGTCGTGGTCAGGAGACCCACTACAAGGCCGTGATCGTCAGCGAGCAGTTCGCCGGGTTGAACAGCGTCAAGCGCCACCAGAAGGTGTACGCCACCATGGGTGAGCTGATGGGCGAGATTCACGCCCTGGCCATCCACACCTACACCGCCGAAGAGTGGGCCAAGGTCGGCGTTGCACCGGCCTCGCCGGTGTGCGCCGGCGGCGGGCACTGAAACCTTTCTGTTGTTCTGGTAGAATCCTGCAAAATCCGGGGGCCGCTTTGCGGCCCTTTCGCGACACAAGGCCGCTCCCACAAAAACCGCACTAGCCATCAGGTTACGCGGTCCCCTGTGGGAGCGGCCTTGTGTCGCGAAAGGGGCGCAAAGCGCCCCCATGCTTTTCTATACCGTCAAACCCGGTCCGCCCCTTACGAGGGCAACCACCTGGAGATTCCGTTACATGTCTCAAGCCATCGTCGTCGCGGCGCTGTACAAGTTCGTCACCCTGGAAGACTACGTCGAGCTGCGTGAGCCGCTGCTCAAGACCATGCTCGACAACAACGTCAAAGGCACCCTGCTGCTGGCCCACGAGGGCATCAACGGCACCGTATCGGCCACCCGCGAAGGCATCGATGGTCTGCTGGCCTGGCTGCGCAACGACCCGCGCCTTGTCGATGTCGACCATAAAGAGTCGTACTGCGACGAACAGCCGTTCTACCGCACCAAGGTCAAGCTCAAGAAAGAGATCGTCACCCTCGGCGTGCCGGGCGTAGACCCCAACCAGGCCGTTGGTACCTATGTCGAGCCCAAGGACTGGAACGCCCTGATCAGCGACCCGGAAGTGCTGTTGATCGACACCCGCAACGACTACGAAGTGGCCATCGGTACGTTCAAGGGCGCCATCGACCCGAAGACCGAAACGTTCCGTGAGTTCCCGGAGTACATCAAGGCCAATTTCGACCCGAGCAAGCACAAGAAGGTCGCCATGTTCTGCACCGGCGGCATCCGTTGCGAAAAAGCCTCCAGCTACATGCTCGGTGAAGGCTTCGAGTCGGTCTATCATCTTAAGGGCGGCATCCTGAAATACTTCGAGGAAGTGCCTCAGGAAGAAAGCCTGTGGGACGGCGACTGCTTCGTCTTCGACAACCGGGTTACGGTGCGCCATGACCTGAGCGAAGGCGAGTACGACCAGTGCCACGCCTGCCGCCATCCGATCAATGCAGAGGAACGCGCGTCCGAGCACTATTCGCCAGGTGTCAGCTGCCCGCATTGCTGGGACAGCCTGAGCGAGAAGACCCGGCGCAGTGCCATCGACCGGCAGAAGCAGATCGAGCTGGCCAAGGCCCGCAACCTGCCGCACCCGATCGGTTACAACTACAAAGCCGAGGCTTGAAGCATGTCTGCACGCCTGATCTATGTGATGGACCCGATGTGCTCCTGGTGCTGGGGGTTTGCGCCAGTGGCCGCGGCCCTGATCGCCCAGGCGCGTGAGGCAGGCGTGCCTGCCCGCTTGGTAACGGGCGGGCTGCGTACGGGCGGCAGCGCCCTGGACAGCTCCACTCGCAAGTACATCCTGGAACACTGGCAGGCGGTGGCTGATGCTACCGGCCAGCCGTTCCGCTTCGAGGGGGCCATGCCTGACGGCTTCGTCTACGACACCGAGCCGGCCTGTCGCGCCCTGGTCGCGGCCCGCGAGCTGGATGCCGAGCGCGTCTGGCCGCTGCTGGCGTTGATCCAGCGTTCGTTCTACGAGCAGGGTACCGATGTGACCACCGCGCCGCAGCTGGTCGAGCTGGCCTCCCAGAGTGGCTTCGACCGTGCCGCGTTCGCCGAAACCTTCGCCCGTGCCGATACCCGCGCCGCCACCGCGGCCGACTTCGCCTGGGCCCAGGACCTGGGTATTGCCGGTTTCCCGACCTTGCTGGCCGAGCGCAATGGCCAACTGGCCTTGCTGACCAACGGCTACCAGCCGCTGGAGCGCCTGCAACCCTTGCTCGGCCGCTGGCTGCAGCAGGCCGCCTGTGCTTGATGTACCAGGGTCACCCGACCCGGTACCGGGCAAGCCATACACTGCGGGCGATCGACTGAGCTGGGCGGAAATCCGCCGCCTGGCCCTGCATCACAAGAAAAACCTCTGGTCCGCCAACCTCATTGCGTTACTGGCGGCGTGTTGCAGTGTGCCCATTCCGCTGCTGCTGCCGCTGTTGGTGGACGAAGTACTGCTCGGCCATGGCGATGCCGCGCTGAAGTGGATGAACCATCTGCTGCCGTCCAGCTGGCAGGTAGCAGCCGGCTACATCGGCCTGATGCTGGCGCTCACCCTGTGCCTGCGCCTGGCTGCACTGGCGTTCAACGTGATCCAGTCCAAGCTGTTCGCCGGGCTGGCCAAGGACATCGTCTACCGCCTGCGCATCCGCCTGATCGAGCGCCTCAAGCGTATTTCGCTGAAAGAGTACGAAAGCCTGGGCAGCGGCACGGTAACCACCCACCTGGTCACCGACCTGGACACCCTCGACAAGTTCGTTGGCGAAACCCTCAGCCGCTTCCTGGTGGCCATGCTGACACTGACCGGCACGGCGGCGATCCTGATCTGGATGCACTGGCAGCTGGCCTTGCTGATCTTGCTGTTCAACCCGCTGGTGATCTACTTCACCGTGCAGTTGGGCAAGCGCGTCAAACACCTGAAAAAGCTTGAAAACGACAGCACCGCGCGCTTTACCCAGGCGCTGGCGGAAACCCTCGATGCCATTCAGGAAATCCGCGCTGGCAACCGCCAGGGCTACTTCCTTGGCCGCCTGGGCCTGCGTGCCCGCGAAGTGCGCGATTACGCGGTGGACTCACAATGGAAAAGCGATGCCAGTGGCCGTGCCAGTGGCCTGCTGTTCCAGTTCGGCATCGACATCTTCCGCGCGGCGGCCATGCTGACCGTGCTGTTTTCCGACCTGTCGATCGGCCAGATGCTGGCGGTGTTCAGCTACCTGTGGTTCATGATCGGTCCGGTGGAGCAACTGCTTAATCTGCAATATGCCTACTACGCCGCCGGCGGTGCGCTGAGTCGCCTCAACGAGCTGCTGGCGCGTGCCGACGAGCCGCAATACCCGGCCGCCAGCGACCCGTTCGCCGGCCGCGAAACGGTGGGCATTGACGTGCGCGACCTGCGCTTTGCCTATGCCGACGAGCCGGTGCTCGACCACCTCGACCTGTCTATCGCCGCGGGTGAGAAGGTGGCGATTGTCGGTGCCAGCGGCGGCGGCAAGAGCACGCTGGTGCAGCTACTGCTGGGCCTATACAGCGCCCAGGCCGGGACCATCCGCTTTGGCGGGGCCAGCCTGCAGGAAATCGGCCTGGAAACCCTGCGCGAGAATGTCGCGGTGGTGTTGCAGCACCCGTCGCTGTTCAACGACAGCGTGCGTGCCAACCTGACCATGGGCCGCGACTGCAGCGATGATGCGTGCTGGCAGGCGCTGCGCATCGCTCAGCTGGATGCCACCATCGCCGCCTTGCCGCAAGGCCTGGACAGTGTGGTGGGGCGTTCAGGCGTGCGCTTGTCCGGTGGCCAGCGCCAGCGCCTGGCCATTGCCCGCATGGTACTGGCTGAGCCCAAGGTAGTGATCCTCGACGAGGCCACCTCAGCCCTGGATGCCGCCACCGAGTACAACCTGCATCAGGCCTTGGCGTGCTTTCTCAGCGGCCGCACCACGCTGATCATCGCCCATCGCTTGTCGGCGGTGAAACAGGCCGACCGGGTACTGGTGTTCGATGGCGGGCACGTGGCCGAAGACGGCGACCATCAGCAGCTGATTGCCGAGGGTGGGTTATACGCCAAGCTTTATGGGCATCTGCAGCAGAGCTGACTATCTGGCTGCCTTCACCGGGCTTATGGGAGCAACTGTCTTGCTCAATTTCTAAAAGCTGGTGCGATCCCTGTGGGAGCGGGCTTGCCCGCGAACACGGGCGAAGCCCGTGCCATCCACCGCGGTGTCTTCTTCGCGGGTAAACCCGCTCCTACAATGGCCAGCGCATACGCTGTACAAATTCCCCGATTCCTTGTCATAAAAATCCCCTTCACAGCGATGGCAAATGGCCTACGCTGTGCTTGTCTGGGTCGATTTACGCCTTATCTGCTCTGTGACAGGGACTCCATGAAGGGAAATCGCACACTCGAAGCGCCAAAGTTGCTCGGCATCACATGGCCTTTCATCGCCGTCGTGGTCCTTCAGGTGGCGTTGGGCAGCCTTAGCCTTTATACGCTCTCGGCCGTGCGCGCCTATGTCGCGGGCGAAAGCCTGTGGTCCAAGGCGCAGAAAGATGCCATCTATTACCTCAGTCTGTACGGCGAGACGCAGGGCGACAGCACCTACCAACGCTATCGCCAGGCCATTACCGTACCGCAGGGTGACCATCGTCTGCGCGAAGTGCTCGACCACCCCAGCCCTGATCTGGACGCCGCGCGACAGGCGGTTCTGCACGGTGGCAACCACCCTGACGATGTCGAGCGGATCATCTGGTTCTACCGCAACTTTCGCCATGTCAGCTATATGCAGACAGCCATCGATTACTGGGACATCGGTGACGACTATCTGGCCAAGCTGGATGTACTGGCCGGTGAAATGCGCCAGCGTTTTGCCGATGGCCCGGTGGATGCCGACACCGTCAGCGACTGGAAGGCCCGCATTGTCGCCATCAACGAAGGCGTGACCCCGGCGGCCAAGGCGTTCAGTGATGCCTTGGGCGAAGGCTCGCGCATGTTGCTACGGGTGCTGCTGATCACCAACCTGCTGACCGCGATGTTCCTGATCGCCATTGCCTGGCGCCGCTCCAGCAAGCTGTTGGCCCAGCGCCAAGCCTTTGCCAGCGCCCTGCAGGAAGAAAAAGAGCGTGCGCAGATTACCCTGCAGGCCATCGGGGATGCGGTGATCACCACCGATGTCGAAGGCAGTATCGGCTACATGAACCCGGCCGCCGAGCAATTGACCCACTGGCAATCCGGGCAGGCCCAGGGCCTGCCGCTGTCGGCGCTGTTCAGCCTGGTGGATGAACACGCCGAGGAGGACGGTCGCAGTTTGGTCGAACAGGTGCTCAGCGGCAGCCTCAAGGGCGGCTCCGAGCATGCCCGGCTGATCCAGCGCCTGGACGGCAGTACCGTGTCGATCAACCTGGTAGGCTCGCCGATCGTCAATGATGGCCAGGTCAGTGGCATCGTGCTGGTGCTGCACGATATGACCCAGGAACGCCAGTACATCGCCAATCTGTCCTGGCAGGCAACCCACGACGCCCTGACCGGGCTGGCCAACCGCCGCGAGTTCGAGTACCGCCTGGAACAGGCGCTCAACGACCTGGCGCGCCAGGCCGGGCGGCATTCGCTGATGTTCCTCGACCTCGACCAGTTCAAGCTGGTCAACGACACCTGTGGCCACGCTGCCGGCGATGAGTTGCTGCGGCATATCTGCGCGGTGCTGCAGTCCGGCCTGCGTGAGGGCGATACGCTGGCGCGGCTGGGCGGCGATGAGTTTGGCGTGCTGCTGGAAAACTGCCCGCCCGACCAGGCCGAGCGCATTGGCGAACAATTGCGCCAGATGGTGCAGAGCCTGCACTTCGTATGGAAAGGGCGGCCGTTCGTGACCACGGTCAGCATTGGCCTGGTGCACATGGCCCAGGCCCCCGGTACCCTGGAGGCTTCGCTGCGCGCCGCCGACATGGCCTGCTACATGGCCAAGGAAAAGGGCCGAAACCGTGTACAGGTGTACCACGCCGACGACAGCGAACTGTCCATGCGTTTTGGCGAAATGGCCTGGATCCAGCGCCTGCATGTGGCCCTGGAAGAAAACCGCTTTTGCCTCTACGCCCAGGAAATCGCCCCGCTCAAAACCTTCGAGGGCCCGGGCCATATCGAGATTCTGTTGCGCCTGCACGACGAAAGCGGCCGCACCATCCTGCCCAGCAGCTTCATCCCGGCGGCCGAGCGCTACGGCCTGATGACCGCGCTGGACCGCTGGGTGGTACGCAATGTGTTCATGGTCATACGCCAGTGCCTGGAAGAAGGGCGTGAAGGGCCGTTGTCGACTTGTGCCATCAACCTGTCAGGGTCCAGCATTGGCGACGACAAGTTCCTTGAATACCTCCAGCGGTTGTTCGTCGAATACGCCATTCCGCCGCGAATGATCTGTTTCGAAATTACCGAAACCAGCGCCATTGCCAACCTGGGCAGCGCCATTCGCTTCATCAATGAGTTGAAAGGGCTGGGTTGCCGTTTCTCGCTGGATGATTTTTGCGCCGGCATGTCCTCGTTTGCCTATCTCAAGCATTTGCCCGTGGACTACCTGAAGATTGACGGCAGTTTCGTCAAGGACATGCTCGACGACCCGGTCAACCGGGCCATGGTCGAGGTCATCAACCATATCGGCCATGTGATGGGTAAGCGCACGATCGCCGAGTTCGTCGAAACACCCTTGATCGAGCAGGCCTTGCAGGAAATAGGCGTGGATTACGCCCAGGGCTACCTGATCGAACGCCCCCAGGTGTTCACCTGTGACAGTCTGCAGCGCCAACGGATCGCCGCCCGGCCTCTGTTGCAGCGAGCACCTGGCACGTTTCGCTAGTTGGAAATCACAAGGATCAAGGAGCTGAAAGTGATTGACGCATTCGTTCGTATCGGGCCTTTGATGGACCCCGCCAGTTACCCCCAATGGGCCCAGCAACTGATTGAAGACTGCCGCGAGAGCAAGCGCCGGGTGGTTGAGCATGAGTTTTATGCACGTCTGCGCGATGGCCAGCTGAAGCAATCGACCATCCGTCAGTACCTGATCGGTGGCTGGCCGGTGGTGGAGCAGTTTTCGTTGTACATGGCGCATAACCTGACCAAGACCCGCTATGGCCGGCATCAGGGCGAGGACATGGCGCGGCGCTGGCTGATGCGCAACATCCGCGTCGAGCTCAACCATGCCGACTACTGGGTGAACTGGTGCCAGGCGCACGGTGTGCACCTGCACGAGTTGCAGGCGCAAGAGGTGCCGCCCGAGCTGAACGGCCTGAACGACTGGTGCTGGCGGGTGTGCGCCACCGAGAACCTGGCCATTTCCATGGCGGCGACCAACTACGCCATCGAAGGCGCGACCGGTGAATGGTCGGCGGTGGTGTGCTCGACTGATACCTATGCGCAGGGGTTCCCTGAAGAAGGGCGCAAGCGGGCGATGAAGTGGCTGAAGATGCATGCCCAGTATGACGATGCGCACCCGTGGGAGGCGCTGGAAATCATCTGTACCCTGGCCGGTGAGAACCCCACCCTGGGGTTGCGCAACGAACTGCGCAGGGCCATTTGCAAGAGCTACGACTGCATGTTCCTGTTCCTGGAACGCTGCATGCAGCTGGAAGGGCGCCAGCAAGGCCGTATGCGACCGGCGTTGGCTGCGGGCTGATCGTTCGCTTGCACCGGCCTCTTCGCGGGTGAACCCGCTCCTACCGGGTTATGCGATCCCCTGTAGGGCGGGTTCACCCGCGAAAGGGCCGGTACAGGCAAAACATCATTGGGCGTTGAACGCCTGCCCGTTCACCCCTGTGCTGTCTGGCCCCATCAGGTACAGGTACACCGGCATGATCTCTTCGGGCAGCGGGTTGTTCTGCGGGTTCTCGCCAGGGTAGGCCTGGGCCCGCATTGCCGTGCGCGTGGCGCCTGGGTTGATGCTGTTGGCGCGCACCGGCGCCACGCCTTCCAGTTCATCGGCCAAGGTCTGCATCAGGCCTTCGGTGGCGAACTTCGACACGCCATAGGCGCCCCAGTAAGCCCGGCCCTTGCGCCCGACGCTGCTGCTGGTGAACACCACCGAAGCGTCCTCCGACAGCTTCAGCAGCGGCAGCAGGGTGCTGGTGAGCATGAAGGTGGCATTGACGTTGATGTGCATCACGCGCATGAAGTTGTCGCCCGACAACTGCTCCAGCGGCGTGCGCGGGCCGATGATCGACGCATTGTTGAGCAGGCCATCGAGGCGGCCGAACTGGCCTTCGATCATGGCCGCCAGCTCGTCGTACTGGTGTGGCAGGGCGGTTTCCAGGTTGAACGGGATGACCACCGGCTGCGGGTGGCCGGCGGCTTCGATCTGGTCGTAGACCTCGTTCAGGTTGGCCTCGGTCTTGCCCAGCAGCAGCACGGTGGCACCCAGTGCGGCATAAGCCTTGGCAGCCGCGGCACCAATGCCACGGCCGGCACCGGTAACCAGGATGACCCGGCCTTGCAGCAGGTCGGGGCGGGCGGTGTAGTCGAACATGGTTCTGTCCTTCGAGTTCGTGTGGGCGGCCGGGCCTATTGTAGGAGCGGGTTTACCCGCGAATGCGTCCGATCAGGCGCCAGTGTTGTCTGGGCTGGCGCATTCGCGGGTGAACCCGCTCCTACAAAGAGACGGTGCCCGGTCATCGGTCTGGGTTCAGCAGCCGCACAGCGCGCTGTCGATCACTTTGCGCAGTTCCAGTGGGTGGTCCACCACCACGTCGGCACCCCAGTTGTTGGGGTTGTCCTCTGGATGAATATAGCCGTAGCGCACCGCCGCCGTGCGGGTACCTGCGTCGCGGCCAGACTCGATGTCGCGCAGGTCGTCGCCGACGAACAGCACACTCGCCGGGTCCAGGTTCAGCGTCTTGCAGGCCAGGATCAGCGGCTCGGGGTCGGGTTTGCTGTTTTTCACGTGGTCCGGGCAGATCAGCAACGCCGAACGCTCGGCCAGGCCCAGCTGCTGCATGATCGGCTCGGCGAAGCGCACCGGCTTGTTGGTGACGACGCCCCACAGCAGGTTGCCTTTCTCGATGTCGGCTAGCAGCTCGGCCATGCCCTCGAACAGCTTGCTGTGCACCGCGCAGTCGCGCTGGTAACGCTCGAGGAATTCCAGGCGCAGGGCCTCGAAGCCGTCAGCCTCCGGGTCCATGGCGAACGCAGTGGCGACCATGGCGCGGGCGCCACCCGAGATCACGCCACGGATCAGGTTGTCGTCAACGGCCGGCAGCCCGCGGTCGGCGAGCATGGCCTGGCAAATGGCGATGAAGTCCGGCGCCGTGTCCAGCAAGGTGCCGTCCATGTCGAAGAGTACTGCTCGCAAACGCATGCTTATTCCTCGCGCAGGGTCTGGATCATGTAGTTGACGTCGACGTCGCTGTTGAGCTTGTAGTGCTTGGTCAGCGGGTTGTAGGTGAGGCCGATGATGTCCTTCACCTGCAGGCCTGCATCGCGGCTCCAGGCGCCCAGCTCGGACGGGCGGATGAATTTCTTGAAGTCATGGGTGCCGCGCGGCAGCATCTTCAGGATGTACTCGGCGCCGACGATGGCCAGCAGGTAGGCCTTGGGGTTGCGGTTGATGGTGGAGAAGAACACCTGGCCGCCCGGCTTGACCATGCGGTAGCAGGCGCGGATCACCGAAGACGGGTCGGGCACGTGCTCGAGCATTTCCAGGCAGGTGACCACGTCGAACTGTTCGGGCATTTCCTCGGCCAGGGCTTCGGCGGTGATCTGCCGGTATTCCACCTGCACGCCGGACTCCAGCTGGTGCAGCTGAGCCACCGCCAGTGGCGCCTCGCCCATGTCGATACCGGTGACCGTGGCGCCGCGCAGGGCCATGGCTTCGCTGAGGATGCCGCCACCGCAACCCACGTCCAGCACTTTCTTGCCGGCCAGGCTGACGCGCTCGTCGATCCAGTTGACGCGCAGCGGGTTGATTTCGTGCAGCGGCTTGAACTCGCTTTCGCGGTCCCACCAGCGGTGGGCCAGCGCTTCGAACTTGGCGATTTCGGCGCGGTCGACGTTGCTCATTGAACAGTCCTCTGAAACTTCGCAAAATTGCGCCGGAGTATACCCGAGCGCTTGGCCGCGAGGGTCGCTATAATCGCCGGTTTTTGATATCCGAATGACGGGGAGAGGCGATGCGCGAGCGACTTTTGGCGGCGGAGAAGGTGACCGCGATCCGCTGGCAGGGCGGCGCCTTGCACCTGCTCGACCAGCGCCTGCTGCCGTCGGAGGAGCGTTGGCTGGCCTGCGACAATGTTGCGCAGGTGGCCGCAGCCATCCGTGACATGGCAGTGCGCGGCGCCTCGGCGATCGGTATTGCCGCAGCTTACGGCCTGGTACTGGCCCTTGAAGAGCGGCTGGCCGAAGGCGGCGATTGGGAAATGGAACTGGAAGACGACTTTCTCACCCTCGCCGAAGCGCGTCCTACCGCCGCCAACTTGTTCTGGGCGCTTAACCGCATGCGCGAGCGTCTGCTGCGCCTGCGTCCGGAAGAAGACGTTCTGGCGGCGCTGGAGGCCGAAGCGGTGGCCATTCACGAAAGCGACCGTGAGGCCAACCTGACCATGGCCCAGCAGGGTATCGAGCTGATCCGTCGTCATCAGGGCAATGCCCAGGCCCTGCTCACCTTCGGCAACGCCGGCGCCCTTGCCAGTGGCGGCTTTGGCACCGCACTGGGGGTGATCCGTGCCGGCTACCTGGAAGGCATGGTCGAGCGGGTTTATGCCGGTGAGACTCGCCCTTGGCTGCAGGGCTCGCGCCTGACGGCCTGGGAGCTGGCCAACGAGGGAATTCCGGTGACCCTGTGCGCCGACTCGGCGCTGGCGCATCTGATGAAGACCAAGGGCATCACCTGGGTGGTGGTGGGCGCGGACTGCATCGCTGCCAATGGCGACGTGGCCAGCAAGATCGGCACCTACCAGTTGGCGGTCAGCGCCATGCACCATGGTGTGCGCTTCATGGTGGTGGCGCCGAGCACCAGCATCGACCTGAACCTGGCAACCGGCGAGGATATTCCCCTGGAAGAGCGTGACGCCGACGAGTGGCTGGACTTTGGCGGTGCCCCGGCGGTACGGGATGTGCAGGTATTCAACCCGGTGTTCGACGTGACCCCGGCCGACCTGATTGACGTTATCGTGACCGAACGGGGTGTTGTCGAGCGCCCGGATACCGCCAAACTGGCCCAGTTGATTTGCCGCAAGCGCCTGCACTGATACCCCGGTAGAACGCGTACTTTGTGGGAGCGGCCTTGCGTCGCGATAGGGCCGCAAAGCGGCCCCGGGATGTCGGCGAAGAAGCAAAAATTGCCGGGGCTGCTGTGCAGCCCTATCGCGACACAAGGCCGCTCCCACAATGACCGTGCACTGCCGTACAGATCTCCCCACCGCCCCCGCCTTTGTGATAATATCCGGCAGTTTCCAAGACCGCCCAAAGTGGCGGCCTTCATTGCGCAGATCCATGGCACAACTCATTGATTTGTCGTAAGTCGTCGCACCCTTATGCGCTGCGGCGGCGAGCTTCGTTCGGCCCTTGATGGAGCTGCGAAGTTTCACCAGAAAAAGGAATCAGGCTTCTCATGGGCGAACTGGCCAAAGAAATCCTCCCGGTCAATATCGAAGACGAACTGAGACAGTCTTACCTCGACTACGCGATGAGCGTGATTGTCGGGCGAGCGCTGCCCGATGCGCGTGACGGCTTGAAGCCCGTGCATCGCCGCGTTCTCTATGCGATGAGCGAACTGGGCAACGACTGGAACAAGCCGTACAAGAAATCCGCCCGTGTGGTCGGTGACGTGATCGGTAAGTACCACCCGCACGGCGACATTGCGGTCTACGACACCATCGTGCGTATGGCCCAGCCGTTCTCGTTGCGCTACCTGCTGGTCGACGGCCAGGGCAACTTCGGTTCGGTGGACGGCGACAACGCTGCCGCCATGCGATACACCGAAGTGCGCATGACCAAACTGGCCCACGAGCTGCTGGCCGACCTGCACAAGGAAACCGTCGACTGGGTGCCCAACTACGACGGCACCGAGCAGATCCCGGCGGTCATGCCGACGCGTATTCCCAACCTGCTGGTCAACGGTTCCAGCGGTATTGCCGTGGGCATGGCGACCAATATCCCGCCGCATAACCTCGGCGAGGTCATCGATGGCTGCCTGGCGCTCATCGACAACCCGGAAGTCACCATCGATGAGCTGATGCAGTTCATCCCTGGCCCGGACTTCCCGACTGCCGGCATCATCAACGGTCGCCAGGGCATCATCGAGGCCTATCGCACCGGCCGTGGCCGCATCTACATGCGCGCCCGCTCCGAGATCGAAGACATCGACAAGGTTGGCGGCCGCCAGCAGATCGTGATCACCGAGCTGCCGTACCAGCTGAACAAGGCGCGCCTGATCGAAAAGATCGCCGAGCTGGTCAAAGAGAAGAAAATCGAAGGCATCACCGAGCTGCGCGACGAGTCCGACAAGGACGGCATGCGCATCGTCATCGAGCTGCGTCGCGGTGAGGTGCCGGAGGTGGTGCTCAACAACCTCTACCAGCAAACCCAGCTGCAGAGCGTATTCGGCATCAACGTGGTGGCCCTGGTCGACGGCCGTCCACGCCTGCTCAACCTCAAGGACCTGCTCGAAGCGTTCGTCCGCCACCGCCGTGAAGTGGTGACCCGCCGTACTGTATTCGAGCTGCGCAAGGCCCGTGAACGCGGCCATATCCTTGAAGGCCAGGCGGTCGCGCTGTCCAACATCGACCCGGTCATTGCCCTGATCAAGGCCTCGCCGACGCCGTCCGAAGCCAAGGAAGCCCTGGTTTCGACACCGTGGGAATCCAGTGCCGTGCAGGTCATGGTCGAGCGCGCCGGCGCCGACGCCTGCCGCCCTGAGGACCTGCCGGAGCAGTACGGCCTGCATGACGGCAAGTACTTCCTGTCGCCGGAACAGGCCCAGGCCATTCTCGACCTGCGCCTGCACCGCCTGACCGGCCTGGAGCACGAGAAACTGCTGGCCGAGTACCAGGAAATCCTCGAGCAGATCGGCGAGTTGATCCGCATCCTCAGCAGCGCCGAGCGCCTGATGGAAGTGATTCGCGAGGAGCTGGAGGCCATCCGTGCCGAGTACGGCGATGTGCGCCGCACCGAAATCCTCAATGCCAGCCACGACCTCAACTACGGCGACATGATCCCGGAAGAAGAGCGCGTGGTCACCATCTCCCATGGTGGTTATGCCAAGACCCAGCCATTGTCCGCCTACCAGGCCCAGCGCCGCGGCGGCAAAGGCAAGTCGGCGACCGGCGTGAAGGACGAGGACTACATCGAGCACCTGCTGGTCGCCAACAGCCATGCCACCCTGTTGCTGTTCTCCAGCAAGGGCAAGGTGTACTGGAAGAAGACCTACGAAATCCCCGAAGCGTCCCGCGCTGCTCGCGGTCGTCCGCTGGTCAACCTGCTGCCGCTGGAGGAGGGTGAGCGCATCACCGCCATGCTGCAGATCGACCTCGAAGCGCTGCAGCAGAACGCCGACCTCGACGAAGAACTGGACGAGGCTGATGACACCGTGCTCGAGGGTGAGCTGGTGGAGGCCGAGGAAGTCGACGAAGAAGACGGCGACACCCCGGAGTGGGTTGCAGAGCCGACCGGCGCGTACATCTTCATGGCGACCGCGTCCGGTACCGTCAAGAAGACCCCGCTGGTGCAGTTCGCCCGTCCGCGCTCCAACGGCCTGATCGCCCTGAAGCTGAAGGAAGGCGACACTCTGATTGCCGCGGCCATCACCGATGGCGCCAAGGAAGTCATGATGTTCTCCGACGCTGGCAAGGTCATTCGCTTTGCCGAGAGCGTCGTGCGTGAAATGGGTCGCAACGCCCGTGGTGTACGCGGCATGAAACTGGGCAAAGGCCAGCGGATCATCTCGATGCTGATCCCGGAGTCCGGCTCGCAGATCCTCACCGCCTCCGAGCGTGGCTTTGGCAAGCGCACCCCGCTGTCCAAGTTCCCGCGTCGCGGCCGTGGTGGCCAGGGTGTGATCGCCATGGGTACCAAAGGGCGCAACGGCCTGCTGATTGGGGCTATCCAGGTGCAGGAAGGCGAGGAGATCATGCTGATTTCCGACCAGGGCACGCTGGTTCGCACCCGGGTTGGCGAGGTGTCCAGCCTGAGCCGCAACACCCAGGGTGTTACGCTGATCAAGCTGGCGGCCGATGAGACACTGGTGGGCCTGGAGCGTATCCAGGAGCCATCCGAGGACGAGCTCGATGAAGTGATCGAGACGGACGAGGAGGGTGTCGAGGCTGCAGCGCCAGACAATGAAAATGAAGAAGCTGCGGGTGCCGACGAGGCCCCGCAAGAGTAAGCGAGCGTAAACCCGAGCGGGGCGACCAAGGTCGCCCCGTTTGACTGTGTAGGAGCGGGCTTGCCCGCGATGCAGGCGCCACCGATCCTGCATGGAATGTGGCCACCGAATTACGATTTTGTTCTATTTGGCAGAGCGAGAGTGGATGTGAGCAAACGAGCCTTTAACTTCTGCGCAGGCCCTGCCGCGCTTCCTGACGCTGTCCTGCAGCGCGCACAGGCCGAGATGCTGGACTGGCGTGGCAAGGGGTTGTCGGTGATGGAAATGAGCCATCGCAGCGACGATTACGTGGCCATCGCCGAAAAGGCCGAGCAGGACCTGCGTGACCTGCTGTCCGTCCCCTCCAATTACAAGGTGCTGTTCCTGCAAGGGGGCGCCAGCCAGCAGTTCGCTGAAATCCCGCTGAACCTGCTGCCGGAAAACGGCACGGCCGATTACATCGAAACCGGTATCTGGTCGAAAAAGGCCATCGAGGAAGCGCGCCGTTTCGGCAACGTCAACGTCGCCGCCACTGCCAAGCCTTACGACTACCTGGCCATCCCCGGCCAGAACGAGTGGAACCTGACCAAAAACGCTGCCTACGTGCACTATGCGTCCAACGAGACCATCGGTGGCCTGCAGTTTGACTGGGTGCCGCAAACCGGTGACGTGCCGTTGGTGGTCGATATGTCGTCCGACATCCTCTCGCGCCCGATCGATGTGTCGCAGTTCGGCCTGATCTACGCCGGCGCGCAGAAGAATATCGGCCCAAGCGGCCTGGTGGTCGTGATCGTGCGCGAAGACCTGTTGGGTCATGCCCGCAGCAGCTGCCCGACCATGCTCGACTACAAGGTTTCGGCTGACAACGGGTCGATGTACAACACCCCGGCCACCTACTCCTGGTACCTCTCTGGCCTGGTCTTCGAGTGGCTGAAAGAGCAGGGCGGTGTTGAGGCCATGGAGCAGCGCAACCGTGCCAAGAAAGACCGCCTTTACGGGTTCATCGACCGCAGCGAGTTCTACACCAACCCGATCAGCGTCAACGCCCGTTCGTGGATGAACGTGCCGTTCCGCCTGGCTGACGAGCGCCTGGACAAGGCCTTCCTCGCTGGCGCCGACGCGCGTGGCCTGCTCAACCTCAAGGGCCACCGTTCGGTGGGCGGCATGCGCGCCTCCATCTACAACGCCCTGGGCCTGGAAGCGGTAGAAGCGCTGGTAGGCTACATGGCTGAATTCGAGAAGGAGCATGGCTGACATGTCCGAACAGGAGCTCAAGGCGCTGCGCGTGCGCATCGACAGCCTCGACGAGAAAATCCTCGAGCTGATCAGCGACCGCGCCCGCTGCGCCGAAGAAGTAGCCCGGGTCAAGACAGCCTCGCTGAAGGAAGGCGAGAAGCCGGTGTTCTACCGTCCCGAGCGTGAAGCTGCGGTGCTCAAGCGCGTGATGGAGCGCAACAAGGGCCCGCTGGGCAACGAAGAGATGGCGCGGCTGTTCCGCGAAATCATGTCGTCGTGCCTGGCCCTGGAAGAGCCGCTGAAAATCGCCTACCTCGGCCCTGAAGGCACCTTCACCCAGGCGGCGGCCATGAAGCACTTCGGCCACGCGGTGATCAGTCGGCCGATGGCGGCCATCGACGAAGTGTTCCGTGAAGTGGCGGCCGGTGCCGTCAACTTCGGTGTGGTGCCGGTGGAAAACTCCACTGAAGGTGCGGTCAGCCACACCCTGGACAGCTTCCTCGAGCATGACATGGTGATTTGCGGTGAAGTCGAGCTGCGTATCCACCACCACCTGCTGGTGGGCGAGAACACCAAGACCGACAGCATCACCCGCATCTACTCCCACGCCCAGTCGCTGGCCCAGTGCCGAAAGTGGCTGGACGCGCACTACCCGAACGTGGAGCGCGTGGCCGTATCGAGCAATGCCGAAGCGGCCAAGCGGGTCAAGGGTGAGTGGAATTCGGCGGCGATCGCCGGCGATATGGCGGCCAACCTGTACGGCCTGACCCGTCTGGCAGAGAAGATCGAAGACCGCCCGGACAACTCCACGCGCTTCCTGATGATCGGTAACCAGGAAGTACCGCCGACCGGCGACGACAAGACCTCGATCATCGTTTCGATGAGCAACAAGCCAGGTGCGTTGCATGAGTTGCTGGTGCCGTTCTATCAGAACGGCATCGACCTGACCCGCATCGAGACCCGCCCGTCGCGCAGCGGCAAGTGGACCTACGTGTTCTTCATCGATTTCGTCGGTCACCACCGCGACCCGCTGATCAAGGCGGTGCTCGAGCAGATCAGCCAGGAGGCTGTGGCGCTGAAGGTGCTGGGCTCGTATCCGAAGGCGGTGCTTTGATCTGAGGTTGTTGGGGCCGCTTCGCGCCCCATTGCGACACAAGGCCGCTCTCACAGGTGTAGCGCATTGTGGGAGCGGCCTTGCGTCGCGATGGGCTGGAAAGCAGCCCCAATGGCTCTTACCGGCTGTCCAGATTTCAGAACAGGGTTCGCACCAGTGGTAAATGCAGCAAAAACCAAACCCGCACCTATCATCGACCGCCTGGTCGTGGTCGGCCTGGGCCTGATCGGCGGCTCGTTCGCCAAGGGCCTGCGTGAAAGCGGCCTGTGCCGCGAAGTGGTCGGTGTCGACCTGGACGCCCCCTCGCGCAAGCAGGCCGTGGCCCTGGGCGTGGTCGACCGCTGCGAAGAAGACCTCGCCGCCGCTTGCGTGGGCGCCGATGTCATTCAGCTGGCCGTACCGATCCTGGCCATGGAAAAAGTCCTCGCGCGCCTGGCCCAGCTCGACCTGGGTGATGCAATCATCACCGACGTCGGCAGCGCCAAGGGCAACGTCGTGCGGGAAGCGCGTGCCGTCTTCGGTGATCGCCTGCCGCGCTTCGTCCCGGGCCACCCCATTGCCGGTTCCGAGCAGAGCGGGGTAGAAGCCTCCAATGCCACCTTGTTCCGCCGGCACAAGGTCATCCTCACGCCGCTGGCCGAAACCGACCCCGCCGCGCTGGCCCTGGTTGACCGCCTGTGGCGTGCGCTGGATGCCGATGTGGAGCACATGTCGGTCGAACGCCATGACGAAGTACTGGCCGCCACCAGCCATCTGCCACATCTGCTGGCCTTTGGCCTGGTCGACTCACTGGCCAAACGCAATGAAAACCTCGAGATCTTCCGGTACGCTGCGGGTGGATTCCGCGATTTCACAAGAATCGCCGGCAGCGATCCGACCATGTGGCATGACATCTTCCTCGCCAACCACGACGCTGTCCTGCACACGCTTGATACATATCGCAGCGATCTCGACGCCCTGCGCGACGCGATCGCTGAAGGGGATGGGCACCAACTGCTGGGTGTATTCACCCGCGCACGGGTTGCCCGCGAGCATTTCAGTAAAATCCTGGCCCGCCGGGCCTATGTGGACGCTATGAACGCCAACGATCTGATTTTCCAGGCCCAACCGGGTGGCCGCCTGAACGGGCGGATCCGTGTACCGGGCGACAAGTCGATTTCCCATCGCTCGATCATGCTCGGCTCGCTGGCCGAAGGTACTACCGAGGTCGAAGGCTTCCTCGAAGGCGAAGATGCGCTGGCAACCCTGCAGGCATTCCGTGACATGGGTGTGGTCATCGAAGGCCCCAACCACGGTCGTGTGACCATTCACGGCGTGGGCCTGCATGGCCTCAAGCCGCCACCTGGGCCGCTGTACGTAGGTAACTCCGGTACTTCGATGCGCCTGCTGTCGGGCCTGTTGGCCGGTCAGTCGTTCGATGTCACCATGACGGGCGACGCCTCGCTGTCCAAGCGCCCGATGAACCGTGTGGCCAACCCGCTGCGCGAAATGGGTGCTGTGGTCGAGACCGGCCCGGACGGCCGCCCGCCGCTGACCATCCGCGGTGGCCACAAGCTCAAAGGGCTGACCTACACGCTGCCAATGGCTAGCGCCCAGGTCAAATCCTGCCTGCTGCTGGCCGGCCTGTACGCCGAAGGCAAGACCACTGTCACTGAGCCTGCACCTACCCGTGACCACACCGAGCGCATGCTGCGCGGTTTTGGCTACTCGGTCGACAGCAATGGCCCGGTGGCCTCGCTGCAGTCCGGTGGCAAGCTGACCGCTACCCGGATCGAAGTGCCGGCTGACATTTCCTCGGCCGCGTTCTTCCTGGTCGCAGCCTCTATCGCTGAAGGCTCCGAGCTGGTGCTGGAGCATGTCGGCATCAACCCGACCCGTACCGGCGTGATCGACATCCTGCGCCTGATGGGCGGCGACATCACCCTGGAAAACCAGCGTGAAGTGGGCGGCGAACCCGTGGCCGACCTGCGTGTGCGCGGTGCCAAGTTGAAGGGTATCGACATTCCTGAAGCGTTGGTGCCGCTGGCCATCGACGAATTCCCGGTATTGTTCGTGGCCGCTGCCTGCGCTGAAGGGCGTACCGTGCTGCGTGGCGCCGAGGAGCTGCGGGTGAAGGAGTCCGATCGCATCCAGGTGATGGCCGATGGCCTCACCACCTTGGGCATCAAGTGCGAGCCGACCCCGGACGGCATCATCATCGACGGCGGCCAGTTGGGCGGCGGCGAAGTGCATGGGCATGGTGACCACCGCATCGCCATGGCCTTCAGTGTGGCTTCGCTGCGCGCCAGTGCGCCGATTCGCATTCACGACTGCGCCAACGTCGCCACCTCGTTCCCCAACTTCCTGGCGCTGTGCGCCGAAGTGGGGATTCGCGTGGCAGAAGAGGGCAAGTCGTGAATTCAATGGCACCGGTTATCACCATCGACGGGCCAAGCGGCTCGGGCAAGGGCACGGTCGCTGGGCTGATTGCCCGCGAGCTGGGCTGGAAGCTGCTGGACTCCGGCGCGCTGTATCGCTTGCTGGCATTCAATGCCAGCAACCATGGCGTCGACCTGACCAACGAAGAGCTGCTGACCAAACTTGCCGCCCATCTGGATGTGCAGTTCATTGCTGCCGAGCCCGGTAAGCTGCAACAGATCATCCTTGAGGGTGAGGACGTCAGCAACGTCATCCGTACCGAAACCGTCGGTGCTGGTGCATCGATGGTGGCCTCGTTGCCGGCAGTGCGTGATGCGCTGCTGGTGCGTCAGCGTGAGTTCCGCGAAGTGCCGGGGCTGATTGCTGACGGTCGCGACATGGGTACCGTGGTGTTCCCGGATGCGCCATTGAAGGTCTTCCTCACCGCCAGCGCGGAGGAGCGCGCACGTCGCCGCTACCTGCAGTTGAAGGGCAAGGGTGAAGATGTTAGTCTGTCGAGTCTGCTGGATGAGATTCGTGCGCGTGATGAACGTGACACCCAACGTGCAGTGGCCCCGCTGAAGCCAGCGGCCGATGCCATTCAGTTGGACTCTACCGAGTTGTCCATCGAGCAGGTGTTGCAACGTATCAGAAGCGAGATCGCCCAGCGCGACCTTATCTGATAGCCAGGAAAGCAGGCAGGGGCACCAGTCAACGTCCTGCCGGCTTTCCTTTACTTAAAACGAACCCACATTGTCTGGAATGTGGTTATGGGCGTCTGTTTCGCCCGAATCTACAGGAATTAAAATGAGCGAAAGCTTTGCAGAACTCTTTGAAGAAAGCCTGAAAACCCTCAATCTTCAGCCGGGTGCGATCATCACCGGTATCGTTGTCGACATCGACGGCGACTGGGTTACCGTACACGCTGGCCTGAAGTCCGAGGGCGTCATCCCGCTCGAGCAGTTCTACAACGAAGCTGGCGAGCTGACCATCAAGGTCGGTGACGAAGTTCACGTTGCGCTGGACGCGGTCGAAGACGGCTTTGGCGAAACCAAGCTGTCCCGTGAAAAAGCCAAGCGCGCCGAGTGCTGGATTGTTCTGGAAGCAGCTTTCGCCGCCGAAGAAGTGGTCAAGGGCGTTATCAACGGTAAGGTTAAGGGCGGCTTCACTGTCGACGTTAACGGCATCCGTGCGTTCCTGCCGGGCTCCCTGGTTGATGTCCGCCCAGTGCGCGACACCACCCACCTGGAAGGCAAAGAGCTGGAATTCAAGGTCATCAAGCTGGACCAGAAGCGCAACAACGTTGTCGTTTCCCGTCGCAGCGTGCTGGAAGCCGAGAACAGCGCCGAGCGCGAAGCCCTGCTGGAAACCCTGCAGGAAGGCCAGCAAGTCAAAGGTATCGTCAAGAACCTCACCGACTACGGCGCATTCGTGGACCTGGGCGGTATCGACGGCCTGCTGCACATCACCGACATGGCTTGGAAGCGCATCAAGCACCCATCGGAAATCGTTAACGTTGGCGACGAAGTCGACGTACGCGTTCTGAAGTTCGACCGTGAGCGCAACCGCGTTTCGCTGGGTCTGAAGCAGATGGGCGAAGATCCGTGGGTAGCTATCACTGCCCGTTACCCAGAAGGTACTCGCGTACAGGCTCGCGTTACCAACCTGACCGACTACGGCTGCTTCGCTGAGCTGGAAGAAGGCGTTGAAGGTCTGGTACACGTTTCCGAAATGGACTGGACCAACAAGAACATCCACCCGTCGAAAGTCGTTCAGGTTGGCGACGAAGTGGAAGTCATGGTTCTGGACATCGACGAAGAGCGTCGTCGCATCTCCCTGGGCATCAAGCAGTGCAAGTCCAACCCATGGGAAGACTTCTCCGGCCAGTTCAACAAGGGTGACAAGATCACCGGTACCATCAAGTCGATCACCGACTTCGGTATCTTCATTGGTCTGGACGGCGGCATCGACGGCCTGGTTCACCTGTCCGACATCTCCTGGAACGAAACCGGCGAAGAAGCCGTGCGTCGTTTCAAGAAGGGCGACGAGCTGGAAACTGTCATCCTGTCGGTTGACCCAGAGCGCGAGCGCATCTCCCTGGGCATCAAGCAGCTGGAAGACGATCCGTTCTCCAACTTCGTTGCTGTCAATGACAAGGGCGCTATCGTCAAGGGCATCGTGAAAGAAGTTGACGCCAAAGGCGCCATCGTCACCCTGGCCGACGACATCGAAGCCACTCTGAAAGCTTCCGAAATCAGCCGTGACCGCGTTGAAGACGCGCGTAACGTTCTGAAGGAAGGCGAAGAGATCGAAGCCAAGATCATCAGCGTTGACCGCAAGTCCCGCGTTATCAGCCTGTCGATCAAATCGAAAGACGACGCTGAAGAGCGCGAAGCTATCCAGAGCCTGAAAAACGCTCCGGAAGCTGCTGCCGACACCACCATGGCTGCGCTGCTGCGCGAAGCAATGGCCAAGCAGAACTGAGTTCTGTTTGATCGGTAAAAAGGGCGACCCTCGGGTCGCCCTTTTTTTATGCTCCGCAACCAGGCGGCGCGGCGGATGGCACCGGCTTCGCCGGTGTTCGCGGGTAAACCCGCTCCTACACCGATGGCGCTGGATCGCACTCGCCTCAGGCCGACGCACCCCGTTGCAGTAGCGGGCTTGCCCGCGAATCAGGCGGCGCGGTGGATGGCACCGGCTTCGCCGGTGTTCGCGGGTAAACCCGCTCCTACATCGATGGTACTGGATCACACTCGCCTCAGGCTGACACGCCCCGTTGTAGGAGCGGGCTTGCCCGCGAATCAGGCAGCGCTGGCCTGCCTGAGTGGTAGACCATTCTTGAATTACTTCAATCTTGAATTTTTTTATTAAGTCAAGATCCACCCTGTTCAAATCCTTCCCAGCGTGCTACAAACTGGTTAAGCAATGATCTAGCTGCTTGATAACGAAGGGAAAAATATGACGAAGTCGGAGCTGATCGAACGTATTGTCACCCATCAGGGGCTGCTCTCGTCCAAGGATGTGGAGCTGGCCATCAAGACCATGCTTGAGCAGATGTCGCAATGCCTGGCTACCGGCGATCGCATCGAGATCCGCGGTTTTGGCAGCTTCTCGCTGCACTATCGCGCCCCCCGCGTGGGCCGTAACCCGAAGACCGGCCAGTCGGTCAGCCTCGAAGGCAAGTTCGTGCCGCACTTCAAACCCGGCAAAGAGCTGCGTGATCGGGTCAATGAAGAAGACGAGGCTGAAGCCTGATCTACCAAGGAGAGAATTCTGATGCGTAACCTCAAGCGCGCCCTGGCGGCAGTGTTCGTGCTGCTGTTGGCGGCTGTGGTGCTGTTCTTCGTGCTGGAGAACCAGCAAGCCGTGTCATTGGTCCTGTTCGGTTGGGCTACGCCAGCCATGCCGGTTGCTGTTCTGGTATTGGCTGCCTTGGTCATTGGCCTGGCGGTCGGGCCATTGCTGGGGGCTTACGGCGTGCAGCGTAGCAAGCGCAAGATCAGGGCTTCTGCCCGTCAGGCGGCACTGAACGGCAACTAAGGAAATTTCCTATACCTATTAAAGAAAGGTTCACCTATGCATGCGTCGGCTGTCATGGAGTAATAGCCCACTTCATTTTCGGTCCAGGCGAGTGTGCGCAGCATGGAATATCCCAGCCTTTCCCATCACGGTGGTACCCGGGGTGTCACCGGGTCCTGTCACCAGCTGCACCTCGGCCCATCCACCAGTTTGCTGGTCGACTGCGGGCTGGAACAGGGAAGTGATGCGCCGCCCGGTGCAGCATCCGCCCCCCTCGGTTTTGATATCCAGGGTATTCAGGCTCTGGTCATCACCCATGTCCACCTCGACCATGTTGGGCGCATCCCTGCGCTGCTGGCAGCGGGTTACCGTGGCCCTATCCTGTGCAGCGAGCCCTCGGCTCGGCTGCTGCCGCTGGTACTGGAAGACGCCTACAAGCTGAGCATCAGCAGCGAGCCTGCGCAGGTGGCGCGCTATCTCGACTTCATCCGTGACCTTATCGTGCCGCTGCCCTTTGAGCAGTGGCACACGGTGGTTGAGTACCCTGGTCTTGCCTGCCGTATTCGCCTGCAGCGTGCAGGGCATTTGCTGGGTTCCGCTTATGTCGAGTGTGATATGCAGCATGAGCACACCAACACCCGGTATGTGTTTTCTGGTGACCTGGGCGCTTGTGGCAACCCGCTGCTGCGCCCGGTGCAACCTCCGGAGCGTGCCGATGTGCTGGTGCTGGAAAGCACTTACGGCGACCGCCTGCACCCACAGGCAGGCGACCGCCGTCAGCGGCTGGAAGACGCCATCGACCGAGCCCTCGCCGACAAGGGCACCCTCCTGATTCCCGCATTCAGTCTTGGTCGTACCCAGGAGCTGCTGTACGAGTTGGAAGACATTCTGCACCGCAAAGCCTTGCTGAACAGAGCAGACCCAGACCAGATAGCCGATGGCGACCCTCTCGACTGGTCGCAACTGCCAATTATCCTCGACTCACCCCTGGCCCAGCGCATCACTGCCGTTTACCGGGAGCTGCATGACTATTGGAATGCCGAAGCCAGGGCGCGCTTTGTTGAAGGGCGTGACCCGCTCCGTTTCAGTCAACTGGTTAGCGTGGATAGCCACGCGAAGCACCAGCAGGTGGTGAACTACCTCAAGAGTACCTGGCGGCCGGCTATCGTGATTGCCGGCAACGGCATGTGTACGGGTGGGCGGATTGTCAACTATCTCAAGGCTATGCTGGGGGATCCACGGCATGAGGTTATGTTTGTGGGGTATCAGGCCAAGGGGACTCCGGGGGCAGTTATTCAGGCGAGTGAGGGGGCGGAGGGCTTTGTGCAATTGGACATGGATGGCCGAATGCATGAGGTGCGGGCAAAAGTCATATCGATGCGCGGCTACTCCGGGCATGCGGACCAGGCAGACTTGGTACGTTTCGCGCTATGCACTGGACTCCCTGCCCGCAAGGTTGTTCTCGTACATGGTGAGGCGCAGGTGAAGCAGGCACTGGCGCGAGCCTTGGTCAGTCGCTGTAGTCTGTTGGACAAGGCGTTCAGTGTAAGCATTCCCTGAGTGGAGGTCAGTCGTCGGGCGTTGACGGCGACATCGACTATGTCGCTTGAAGGAGGGGCTTGCTGGCCGAAATCAGGTTGTAGAGATGAGAGGGCTGCAAGGTGGGCCGTGCTAGAATCCTTGCATGTGCCCCGTAAGCGGGGCGTCTCGATTAGAACAACGATTGCATATGGAAAAGATATTGCTGACGGGGGGGGGCGGGCTATATTGGCTCGCATACATGTGTGGAGTTGTTGGCGGCTGGCTATGAAGTTGTCATTTACGACAACCTTTCAAACAGTAGCCGTGGGGTTGTGGAAAGAATCGAAACCATATCGGGTCGTGCGGTCATATTCGAAGAGGGTGACGTTCGAAACGCCGAACGTTTGCGTGCTGTAATGGAGGCGCATGGTTGTAGCGCTGTTATCCACTTGGCAGGTTTGAAGGCGGTGGGTGAGTCCACCCAGATCCCATTGGCTTACTACGACAATAATGTCTCTGGCACCATGATACTGCTGCAGGTCATGCAAGAACTCGAGGTCAAGCATCTGGTCTTCAGTTCCTCCGCGACCGTTTACGGTGACCCGCAGTATCTACCTCTGGATGAATCCCATCCCCTGTCGGCAGCCAACCCCTACGGGCGTAGTAAGCTGATGGCGGAGCAAATCCTGGCTGATGTCCATGCTGCTGATCCGCAGTGGTGCATCACCGTGCTCCGTTACTTCAATCCGGTAGGCGCTCATCCCAGTGGATTGATTGGCGAAGATCCCCATGGAATACCCAACAATCTGATGCCATTCGTGACGCAGGTCGCTGTGCGGCGGCGCGAGAGGTTGAGTGTGTGGGGGGGCGATTACGATACGGCGGATGGCACCGGTGTGCGAGATTACATTCATGTCGTCGATCTTGGCTCTGGCCATGTGCGAGCACTACAGACGAGCAAGCGCCCGGCATTCAGGGCCATCAACCTGGGGACCGGGAAGGGATACAGTGTGCTGGAGGTAGTCAGGGCATTCCAGGCCGCCTCTGGGCAGAGCATTCCTTATGAGGTCTGCGCTCGTCGTCCCGGTGATATTCCCGCCTGTTACGCGAACCCTGCGCTGGCAGAAAAAGAACTGGGCTGGCATGCCAAGTTCGATCTGAATGACATGTGCAAAGACTCCTGGGGTTGGCAAAGCAAGAACCCCCAAGGTTATAAGTAGTACTTCCACTCTGACCTTGTTTCTGCAGGTGCTGAGGATGGGCGAGCGCACACTCTTGCAAGGTGCGCTCGCGTGTTGTCATGTTTAACGTGGCAGACGTCCCGCGTGACTCATGTAGTATCGCAGCATGCTGGTTAAGTGCCATTTCAGGAATCGCAAGTTCCTGTGGCTGGCGCGTTGGGCGTCGTGTATGACCTGGGCGTCGCTGCACAGGGCGACCTTGTGATCCGCTTTCCAAAGACGTACGCAGATATCGACATCTTCGTAGTACAGGAAATACGACTCGTCGAAGCCTCTGATTGACGCGTAGTCGCCAGATTTGAAAAGCATAAACATGCCCGCGACCCAGTCCGGTAACACTGTCCCTTCTCCAAGCTTTAACGAGTAGCGATGGCTCTTGACGCCCAGCGGCCGTAGGAGCAATTCCCGTAGGCGCGGAAAGTACCTGGCACTGTCCTCAACTTGGCCTTTGGGCGATATCACCAATGGTGCAATCAGGCTTGCCCCGTTGAGCTGAAGTTGCTCAAGCAGAAGCGGGAACGGGTTTTCCAGCAAGATGATGTCGGGGTTGAGGGGGCAGAAGTAGGGCTGATCGCATTGCTGGAATGCGGCATTGTGATTCGCGCCAAAGCCGAGTGGTCGGGTATTGTTGATCACCACCACGCGTGAATCTACAGGCAGTGATAAGGCCTCGGGAATATTCAGTGTGATCAGCAGTTGAGTCACTTCTGGGCAGCGCAACAGGGAGGCAACGAGAGTTTCAACCATCTTGCCGTGCGCGTGACTAATGATCGATACGGCGATCATGGCGTTGCCAAGGCTCCATGTTGAGTAAGAATTCCGGTGCTGTCGAAGCGAGCATGCCATGAGTGATCGTGTATGAACTGAGTCGAGAAAGCCGACGTGTCGCTGTGCGCGAGGGCGTTGCCGGCGAGTTCGGCAATGTCATCCAACGACTCGCTGATGTATGTACCCTGTTCATGACGCCTGAAGTTCATCTCACCAAAGGCAGTGGAAATGACCGGAAGACCAGAAGCTCGATACTCATAGAACTTTATCGGGTCAACCGAAGCGGTAAGCGGGTTACGCAGGAACGGGATTAGGCCCACATCGAAGCGGCGCATAGCTTGCATCGCTTCGTCATGGGCGCAGGCTGGCAGCAATTGGATGTTGCGCGGTAGCGGCAAACTAGTGGGGTGGAAATTCGGGCCAATGAGTTGGACGATATCGTCCTGTCTGGCATTAGCCAAGGCAATGATCCACTTCCAGTCGAACCAGGTCGCAATGGTACCTACATAGCCAAAAATCTTTGGGCCTGTTGAGAGAGGTTTGCTGTGGATATTGGCGAAAAAGCGAGTATCAAGTCCGTTGGGGATAAATCGCACATCATCGCGGTATTCGCACCAGCGCTCTTTGAGCCGGCTACTGGTTACCCACAGATAGTCGACAGTGTTGACCAACTCACGTTCACGCGCGGCCATCGAGAAAGAGGATAGCCCCTTGTAAAACGCCGGGAATTCGTCCATGGCGTCGTAGACCGACGGGATAGAATCGAAGTGGTTGATCAGCGAAATGGCCAGCAAGCTCGGTTTGCCCGCGACAATCAGGGCATCATCGCCCTGAATAAAATCCCGGACACGCTTTTTGATCGATTCCCAGAACAGGTGATTGGTCCGCCCAATCAATGGCAGAGGTTCGATTGGCAGTGAGCGTGGTCGAAGCAGTTGCAACCACGGGTAATGCTCCTGAGCCTCGCCGGGTGAGCTGGTGCCTGAACGTTTGAAGTCTGCCAATTGCGGCAGGCGAGTGGGGTAGGGATCAATCCAGAGTACCTGCCCGCCCGTGCGCAGGTTGAACCATTCAACGAATTTTTGCGGTCGCTGGGCAAAGCTGGACCATGGGACGGGGGACAGGTACACGAGACGCATCAGGCAAAATGCTCCCGCAGGACTTTAGCAATGCGTTCGGAGGCATGACCGTCACCATACGGAGACACACCGCGTGCCATTTCACGATAGGCGTTGTCATCGTCCAGCAGGCGCTGGGCCTCATCGACGATTTTCTGATAATTGGGGCCTACCAGTTTGACCACGCCCTGATCCACGGCTTCTGGACGCTCGGTTTCGTCGCGCAGTACCAATACGGGCTTGCCCAGGGCCGGAGCTTCTTCCTGGACGCCTCCAGAGTCGGTCAAAATGAGGTGCGACTGCTTCATGGCTGCGACGAACGGCGCATAGTCCAGTGGCTCGCACAGGATGAAGTTTGGTACGTTGCCCAGGAACTCGTAAGCTACGTCCTTGACGTTCGGGTTTGGGTGAACCGGATACAGGAACTGTACATTCGGATTCGCCTGCGCAAGGTGCTGCAGGGCGCGGCAGATGTTGCGGAAGGGTTTACCAAAGTTTTCGCGACGGTGCGAGGTCACCATGACCAAGCGCTTCGTCGTGTCTAGTTCGATACCTAGCTCAAGTGGCTTGTCTACAGCCGTCAGCAAGGCATCGATTACGGTATTGCCGGTGACCAAGATGTCATCGTCAGGGATGCCTTCCTTCAGCAGGTTCTGGCGCGAGCCTTCGGTTGGCGCGAAGTGCCAGCGGGCGAGCTTGCCGGTAATCACCCGGTTGGCTTCCTCAGGGAAAGGGTTGTGCATGTCCCAGGTGCGCAACCCTGCCTCTACGTGGCCGACCGGGATTCGATGGTAGAAGCAGGCGAGCGCTGCAGTCATGACCGTGGTGGTATCACCTTGCACGAGTACTGCATCCGGCTTTTCCGTCAGTAGGACATCGTCGAGGTCCAGCATCAAGCGGGCAGTCAAGGTAGTCAGGGCCTGGTTTGGGCGCATGATGTCCAGGTCGATATCGGGCGTGATTTCGAAGAATTCCAGTACCTGATCAAGGATCCGGCGATGCTGTGCCGTGGCGAGCACACGAACTTCTGCCCAAGGTTCGTTCTTCAAAGTCTGAATCACGGGTGCCATTTTGATTGCTTCAGGGCGTGTGCCGACGACGCAAAGAATCTTTCTTTTTTTCATGCTGGCCTCTAACTTGACCTGATTATCGATTTTTCAGGTTTTCAATGCTTTTGATATAGGTTTCTGCACGCACATCCCAGCTGTTGGCATTGGCTAATGCTCTCAAACGCTTCCTGAAGTCGGGGTTCTGGTGTAGTGCAAGCGCAGTGTCGATAGCGTTGGCCACGGTTTGTGCATCGCCACCTGCCAACACCTCCTCGAAGGCCGTGCATTCGAGCATGTCGCTGGTAACCACGACAGGCTTCTCTAGTGCGAAATACTCGAACAGCTTGAGCGGTGAAGTCGAGCGTGCGATTTCGCCTTTGACGAAGGGAATGAAGCAGACGTCAAATTGAGCGGCATAACCCGGAAGCGCCTGGTAGTCCACCGGGCCAAGGTAAAGCACATTGTCACGTTGGGGCAGTCGAGGAACGCACCCGCTATAGTCCGGGCCGATGAAAACGAAGCCCTTATCAGTCATGCGCTTGGCCAGGTCCTCGATCAGCTCGTACCACAGCCAGGGGGCGATGGCTCCAAAGTAGCCGACGACCTCGGGGTAACGTTCACGGAAGTCGACGAAAGTCTTTTCAAGGGTGCGGCTGCGGTGTGACGCGTTGCGGTAATGCTCTAGGTCCACGCCATTGGGGATAGACACGCACCGCTCAGCACCACACATCTGCAGGGCTTCGCTTTGCAGTAGTGCAGCAGACGAAACAATCAGGTCGGACGATGCAAAGGCTTGCCGTTTCAGCGCCTGAAGCCGACCCAGGCTTGCCTGGCCTCCCGAGATAGCAGCATCGATGTGATCGATATATTCGTAACTGGTCAGCCCAAGCTTGCCTGCCTTGAGCAAGTCTTTGTCTGTGGCGAAGATCGACGTGCTGTAGAAGCAGCTTACGGCACCTTCAATCGGCAGTTGATCGACATCGGTCAGCCAGACATTCTTGGCAACCTGCTGGAAGCCCGAAACACCATCACCCGAGGTCTTGTACAGGACAAGACAGTTCAAGCGCCCCAAGGCCAGCGCCATGTGGTGTGGACGCTGGTAAAGGGTAATGTTCCAGTCCAGGTTGGTCTCGAAGATGAAGACCTGCCTGAATGCCTGTTCACCGAGAACCGTGGCCTGGAAGTGGGCCCAGGCCGGGCCATTGGCCCGGCCTCTGGTAAAAGGCAGGCCAACGCGTAGCCAGCGCACCAGGTTATGCCTGGCGCCATGCAGACGATCGCGCAGAGGCGCCGGCATGGCCCAGAATGCACGCTTGGCGACAGCGTAGAGGGAGGCGCTGATCTTCACTTCGGATCCGCCAGGGGCACGGTGTCCGCGGATGCGCTTGTGCTCATGTCAGGCAGGGGCAGAAGAATCTTGGCCACCAGTTGAACGTACTGTTGATAGGAATTGCGCCGGTCGAGAATGGCCAGTTCTTCTTCACTCAGGTCCGGCTTGACCGGGGCATTGCAGCATTCAATCATGGCCTGGGCCAGGCGATCGTCGAAATCGGCACCTGACTTCATCTGCCAGATGGCACCGTCATAGCTGGCCATTTCGATAGGCGCCGTAACCAGTTTTACGCCAGGATTGTGCTCGAAGGCTGACGCATGGCCGACGTTGCTGGTGACGACAGGCAGATTGGCCACCAGCGCCTCGAGCAGCGAAAGCTGGCAACCCTCGAAGAAGGTACCGGCAACGAAAGCATCCGCCAGTGTCAGGTACTCCTGGATGGCGGGCACCGAACCTCCGTAAATGGCCTTGTCGTTTAAACCGTGTGCAGCGATGTAGTCTTCCATTTCCTTGAGTAACGGCGCTTCATACACCGGGCCGAGAATGAGCAGTCGTGCTTGCGGGTGGCGCTCGACGACCTGACGGAACGCCCTGAGCGTTGCGATATGGTTTTTCTGATGGTTGATCGCGCCGACTTCGATGAAGACGAGTTGCTCGTCGGTGAAGCCGAAGTGTTTGCGATGGCGCGCCCTTGTTTCCGCCGCATCGAAGCGCTTGAAGCGATCGACGTCGATGCCATTGGCAATGACCACGCATTTCTCGGCCGGCACGCCCAGACGGGCGACGCTGTACTGACGGACTTGCCGGGACACGGCCACAAGGGTGTGGGTCAGTTCGGCGTCTTGCGCGAACTGCTTGCGCGCCGCGTCATCGAACCACATGTAGATGTTGTGGATGACCTGCACGTATGGGATGCCGCGAGCGTGGAAGTGCTCAATGCCCAGACTGCAGTAGTGGCCGATCACGATCTTCGGGTTCAGTTGCTCGGCCGTGCTGGTGTGCGTCGCGGGTGCATAGCGCTGGCACAGTACATCCAGGCCTCGGTTGCGTGCTTCCTGTACCGCCGGACCTTCGTTACCCAGCACAAGCAGGGTGACTCGGTAGCCGGCATCGGCGAGGGTCTTGTTCAGGTCGATGACGACGTTCTCGAGGCCGCCGGCTTCGAAGTTCTCCACCTGCACGAGGATGTCACATTCGCCGGCTATGATGGCTTCGCTGGGGTGAGGCGCAACTGCAACTGTCGGTTTGCGCACGAGAGGTGCAACGTGCCGCCAAGCCTTGCGTGCAACCTTGCCCGCCAAGGTATTGGGCGCCAGTACTCGACGGGCGAACTGCAGCGTGCTGGCTGTCCAGTCACGTGTGGCGTGCGGGGAAACGAAATAGTTGTAGATACCCTGCGCACCTTCATTTCGAATCGATTTGAGCTTGTCGTAGATGTGCAGGTTGTCGGCAGCCATCTGTGCCCGTACCTGCTCATTGGGCAGTCGTGTGCAAAGCACGTCGTCAATCGTAACGTATTTCATCCCAAGCGCCTTAAAGTCGCCGATGTCTTCGCAGTCGACAATCGGGATGATACCCATGGCCAGGTACTCAACGAGCTTGGTGGGGCAGGCTACACGGTTGACGATATTGTCCTCGCGCAGAATGAAGCCGTAATGGCACTCGGTGTAGAGCTTCATCAGTTCCGCATGGGTCTTCTTCTCGACGACGACGCGAGGCAGAAGGTCATTCGGCAGCATGGCCTTGACCGTGTCCGGCTCCGGGCAGTAGAACCGGTGCTGGAAGTGGTCGGCAGTCTTGACGATGGCATCGATCATCTTGGGGGCCTGTTGCCACTTGTGCAGTCCGCCGGCGTAGACGATGACTGGTTTACCCGCTTCCAGCGGACGGCTGTCGACGTGGGGCGCGAAACTGGGGAACATCGGGAATTCGAGGGTCTTGGCCTGCAGTGTCGTGCGGAACTTCTGTTGCAGGTACAGGCGCATGGCGTTGGTGACCACGATAGCCAGGCCTGCTTTCTTCACGGCCAGGCGTTCATGCTGGTCGAACATCACGGCGCTGTAGAAGTCGTTGTGCATGCGGAACTCTTCAGGTACCACGCCGTGAATGTCGATTGCCTTGCGGATGAACGGTACGTGCATCAAGAGGCCGAAGCGATTGTCCTGCATGCGTAGCACACTGTGGAAGTAGATGCGTTGGCAGCGCAGCGCAGCCAGCCCGGCGAACACGCGCACAGCCCATTTGTGCAGGGGGCTGCCGGTTACCCGAAGCACGATCACGTTGGGCTCGGGGCGGTCGAACCAGGTGCTGCGGCCACGCAGTTCTTCCGATTCGACGTAGACGCGCCAGTGATTGGCGAACAGGCGGTCGACGATCTGAATGCGCTGGAAGTAACCATCGCTCTGGCGTTCGGGGTAGAAATAGCCGCCGAAGAAAACGATGCCGTCGAACTTCCAGATGAATGCCATGGCCTTCGTGGCCATCGCCCTGATCCTGGCCAGTTTGCCGCCTGCTGCGCTGCCGGAAGGTGCATAGGCTGTCGGTGCGTGGGCAGGCGATTCGGCTGATGTTGGTAGGCTCGACAGGAAGCTGTAGACCGCAAAGTTGCAGTCCACACGGTCATGGATGCCTGTCGCGATGCTATGCAGTTCGCCGAGCAATGTGCGGGCATCGACATGCCTGGCATGATCAGGCTTGAGCGTATCTGATGCCTGGCTGACTATTTGTGACCATTGCTGCAACAGGTCGCCAAAGCCCTTGGCTTGCTCGACCTGTTGAGCCAGTTGCTCGGGAACGGGGACCTGGCAGTTGCGCAAGGAGCCCGAAAGGTTGGTGAACTCCTGTTCGAAGTGCTTGATCTGGCGGGTGATGCTCTTGACATGCAGCTCCAGGAAGCGCTGTTGGCTGGCACTTGCAGCACCATTCTCCAGAACGAACGCCAGATCGCTGGCGTAGGAAATGATGGGTTTTTCCGACCGACGCTGCCAGCGAATGTCGTGCTTCTGTTCGAGGTACGCCATGTTCTTGCTGGCGCGGGCGCTGAAGTACTCGTACTGAAGCTTGCCGAAGGATGCAGACCCCCAGTGGTGGATGTAGACATCACGCGCCAGGTAGATCGAGAAGCCTGCAGCGCGGGCGCGCAGGCAGTAGTCGTCGTCTTCGAAGCCGCCAGGGAAGAAGGTGTCATCGAGCAAGCCGATGCGCTCCACGACTCGACGCTTGAACAGCACGCAGAAGAACGTCACATCCGCTTCGACCAGGTTGCCCTGCCACTGGCTATGCCAGCGCTCGGCAAAGTCCTGGACACGCAGATAGGGTGCTTCTGGAATCTGCAAACCGTCGGTGCTCAGGAACTCCTTGAGCTCTGCGGCGTAGTCGACAGGGATGCACTGTTCACCGTCGGCCCGGTTGGTGGCCGAGCTGATCATGTCTTTGTCGTACGCCAGCATACGGTCGAGCCAATGATCGGTGACGATCACGTCGCTGTTGAGCAGGCAGATATCGCCAATTTCCGGGTCTTCCATGAAGGCCGCGATGCCGACGTTGTTGCCGCCGGAGAAACCGAGGTTTTCCGCTTGCTCAATGTAGATCCAGTCTTCACCCATCTCGGCCTGATGGGCTTGCATGACTTCTCTGATGCGCGCTTGTTCGCCTGTCTCGGATGCGTTGTCGACGAGGATCAGCTTGTAATGTGTCGAGTTGCGCGCGCGCCGGACGCTGGCCAGGGTTGCCTTGAGCGCATCCGCAGCATTGAAGGAGACGATGACGATGCCGGTTTTAGTAGGGTTAGTCATGGTTTGATCCTTTTCAGCGCGCGGCGAAGCAGCTTTTTCAATGTACGTGTGAGGGCGGGCATTAGTACCTGATGATTGCCCTTTGCTCCGGCGTGAAGGCGTTGCAGCTCTGCGGCGAATCGCTGGGCATTGTCATGCTGCCTTTGCACCTCCGCAGCGAGTTGTAGAGAGTTCTCATGAAGGTGCTTCACTTCGCCATGGAGTCTTGCTATTTCGGTATCCTTCTCGCCCAGCTGAGGGGCCAGCGATGCAAGTGCATTCTCGAGATGCTGGACCCTTTCGTTTCTGGCCGTGATCTGACGCTCATGGAAACCTTGGCTTTCCTGGGCGTGTCGACCAGGCTTCGCTTCAATATCGTCCAGAGCATGCAGCATGTAACTGGCCCTGGACGCCTTGTCCATGAGCTGTGACATCTCGGAAAAGCCGAAAGGCAACGGCGCATTGGTGTCGCCGATGATGTTCAGCCAAGGCCCGGAGGCGAGGCGTACGGCTTGCGCCGTGGCTTGCTGCAAGTACGCGCGGGCGCGGGCGTAGTCGTGCCGGCCGATGGCGAGTGTGGCCAGGCGGTGGTAGGCATCCAGCGTCTTGTTACCCAGCAGTGGGCTGTACGGCATCACATCCCTGCTGGCGCAGGCTTCGTAATAGGCGATTGCTTCTGCCTGACGGCCTTCGCCAAGTGCCAGTTCCGCGCAGGCGTACAGGAGCGAAACCTGCCACCTCAATTGTTGAGGGCTCGGGTTCGGCTGGGCGCAGTAGTCGCGTGCCTGTTCGAGGAGGGAGGCGCGCAGCGTAGCGTCTGACAGGCCAGCTTCTAGCATTCCGTAAATGCGACCGCACAGTGCCGCGCCATGGTCGACAGACCCGGCCTCGCTCTGTTCCAGAACCCGGTCCTGCAGGTTTGCCAGCAGCGGTGCTGAGTCGGCGCGCATGCCTCGGGTCACCATCGAACGCACGAGCCATGGATTCTGATAATCGCGCGCGAACGCCGCAACGTGGAAGTCTGGGCTGTCCGGTGACTTCCAGAAGTTTTCGGTATAAGGCACATCCTCATGGGTGATTGGGTCTGCCATGCCGAGCAGGATGATCCATTCGCCATCTACGGGTAATGGCTGTTCAGGGCTGACCTGCACCCAGCTGCGTGGCGAAAAGTGGCAGCGCATCGCCCCGCCGGCAGTCTGCAGCATGCCTTTTTCCAGCATGAAATGCGCGCCGACTTCCGCCACCAGGCGATCCCAGGTGTAGACATGCAGGTGGTGAGGATTGGGATCTTCTCCGGTTTCATCTGCCCAGTTGTTCGGCGCGCAGATCAGGATGCGGCCGGAAGGGCGAAGCACACGTTTCAGCGCTTTCAGATAGGCAATCGGCTCGGGAACGTGCTCGATGGTCTCGAAGGCCGTGATGAAGTCGATGCTATTACTGGGGATGCTGTCCAGCGTTTGGGCGTCGCCCACGCGGAAATTGACCTTGCCGGGTCGGCCATAGTGCGCATTGGCATAGCCGATGCCAAAGTCGCTGAGGTCGACGCCAAGTATCGCGGCCGCATCGGAATTGGCATACAGCATGTGGCTGCCATAGCCCAGGCCGCAGGCGACATCGAGCACATAGTCGCCCGGGCGGATGAGTTCCGCTGCCTTGTGGTAGCGAATGCAGTGGGCGTCGCTACGTCTGCCGGTTTCGCGCAGCATGTCGGTATGCAGGAGGCGTTCTTCCTCCAGAACGGTGAGGTCGAAGTGCTGCAGTGCCTGTTCTGGTACTTTCTCGAGCAGGACGAATACGCGGGCACCGTCGTTATTGAGTGCCTCGTAAGGGTTGGCGACATAGTACAGCGGGTGCTTGCGCAGCCCTGCCTCGTAACAGCGTGCTTCCCACCAGGCGCGGGAAGGCAGCGCGCTACCCGGCTCAGTGGCCGCTGGCAGGCTGAGGAAAATGTAGCGGGAGGTGATTCGGCGAATTTCCCGGAGCGCCTCAGTCAACTGGCCGTCGGCAAGTTTGCCAAGGTCGTCAACGCTGACCACGGTGGTGAACTGGTCGTCTGCAAAGGGCAGACTCGACAAGTTTGAGCTTTCGGCCGGCTGCAGGGCATGGGCTTCCATGCCTTTGGACCAGAGTTCGCCAAGAAGCTCGCGGCTTTCACGGTCCAGCAGCAAGGTCTTGTTGTTGCCACAGGTGGTTTCGATGAGGTGCGCCAGTTGACGTCGCGATGTGCCGTCGAGCAGCAGCGCAGCGCCATCGTCGGTGTGCCGGGCGGAGGATTGTGCTTGTTGCTCCATTACCATGTAGCCCTCATCCGCAGGTCGGAAAGCCCGCCAAAGAAATATTCATCCTGACGCATCAATGTCTGGAAGAACGCCGCTTCGTCCTTCCAGTGCAGCATGCGTTGCCCCATATAGTCCGGGGTTTCTTCATACGTGATACCAGCCTGGATTTCATACAGGTTGGGCCCCATGATCGAGTCGCAGCTGAGCCAGACGTCAAACTCCTCGCTGGCGCGGATTTCACGCTCCCAGAACAGTTCGCCCGTGCGCAGACCTGACAGGATCTGGATGTCCTGGTTCAACGTCCCCCATGAGTAGATCTTGATGCCTTCGCGGTTGCGCAGACGAATGGAAACGTTGATCCGGTCGGTGGTGATAGACGATTTGCAGGTCACCTTTATCCCAATGTGGTCGCCTGGGTAGAACACTGCACAAGGTTCGCCGGCCTTGTCGTAAGTGCTGACGGAAACCACCTGGATGCCGCCATCACCGAACGAAATATTATCCGAGCGCCCAGCGACTGCCGGGGCGCCGACAGCCTCGGCAGCGCCTGCCTTGGTTTTTTCGGCCGAGGCCACAGGCGATGTGTGCGTCTTTGCTTCCGGGGCCGGGATGAGGCTCGCGAAGTAGGCGGACTCTTCCTCGTGTAGCAGTTTGCGGTAACCCAGCAATACTTGCGAAGAGGTTCCCTGGATAACTTCCCGTCCGCTTTTGAGCAGAATCGCGCGGTGAGTCAGGGTACGCACGGACTCCTGATCGTGTGACACGAACAGCAAGGTGACGCCGTCGGACAGAAGCCTCTCGATGCGAGAGAAACAGCGCTTCTGGAACAGTGCGTCACCGACCGCCAGCGCCTCATCCACAATCAGGATGTCCGGGTCGATCTGCACCTGTACTGCGAACGCAAGGCGCACGAGCATCCCGCTGGAATAGGTTTTTACAGGCTGTTCAAGGTACTCGCCGATGTCGGCGAAGGCTGCGATTTGATCGAACCGATTGTCCACTTCCTCACGGCTCATGCCCAACAGCATGGCGTTGAGATAGACGTTCTCGCGGCCGCTGAAGTCTGGGTTGAAGCCCGATCCGAGTTCCAGCAGTGCTGCGACCCGACCATGGGTAGTCACGCTGCCCACTGTCGGTGCCAGCGTGCCGGTAATCAGTTGCAGGAGGGTGCTCTTGCCGCTGCCGTTACGGCCCACGATGCCGAAGGATTCGCCTTTCTTGATCTCGAAGGAAATATCATGCAGCGCCCAGTGCTCTTTGAAATAGGTGGAGGGCTGCTGGCCTACCATCCGCTGCAGCGGGGGAACGACAATCTGTTTGAGTCTGTCGCGTGGTGAAGCGTAGATTTCGTAACGCTTACCGAGCCCGTCGACCTTGATCGAGTAATCATCAGAGGACATCGGCAAATCCTTTTCTGGTTTTCTGGAACCAGGCATAGCCGGCCCAGGCGAAGATGGCGGAGAAGGCAGTCTGGATTGCCCAATGGTCCCAGCTGATTGACTGTTGCCAGATGAGAACGCCGCGGGCTTGTTCTATGAGGAATGTCAGGGGGTTGAGCTGGAAGGCCAGGTGCAGGCTTTCAGGCAGCGCACTGATCGGGAAGAACACAGGTGACAGCAGCATGAGGGCTGGAATGACGGCCGTGACGACCTGGGCGACATCGCGCAGGTAGACACCGAGCGATGCAAGGATCCAGATGAAGCCCAGCGTCAGCAGCAACAGTGGTACCAGCACCAGAGGCAGGTACAGTACTTGAATGGCTGGCGCGCCAAAGAAGACAATGTAGAACAGTAGCCATACCAGCAGGCTGGCAAGGAAGTGGAAACCTGCAGCCCCGACCAGCACGAAAGAGAGCGTCTCGAGCGGGAAGACCACTTTCTTCACGTAATTGGGGTTGCCCACGATCATCAAGGGCGCCCGCCCCAGACACTCTGAAAAGAAGTTGAAGACCAGTAACCCCGAGAACAGGATCAAGGCGAACTCGGTCTTGGAGTCTGTGCCGCCCGGCCAGCGAGCCTTGAACACGACACTGAAGAAGAAGGTGTAGACCGTCAGCATCAGGATCGGGTTGAACAGTGACCACAGGATGCCGAGCAGCGAGCCCTTGTAACGCCCGATGACTTCGCGTTTGGTCAGGGCCAGGATAAGACTGCGATTGCACCAGAAGCTCGACGCGAGGGCAATGGGGGAGGTGGGTGGCGTGCGCATCAGGCGAACACCTCCGCACCCTTCAGCAGCAAGCCTTCGGCATCCTTGTGCGACAACAGTGGAGGGGTCTGCAGAGGCCAGGCGATGCCGAGCTGTGGGTCATCCCAGCGGATGCAGCGCTCGAACTTCGGTGCGTAGTAGTCGGTGGTCTTGTAAAGGAATTCGGCCGATTCCGACAGCACCAGGAAACCATGGCCAAAGCCTTCCGGTACCCACAGCTGGCGTTTGTTTTCGGCGTTGAGCACTGCGCCGACCCACTGGCCGAAGGTTGGCGAGGAGCGACGCAGGTCGACCGCGACGTCGAACACCTCGCCGCTAACCACGCGTACCAGTTTCCCTTGCGGGTTCTGGATTTGGTAGTGCAGGCCGCGCAACACACCCTTGAGCGAGCGCGAGTGATTGTCCTGGACGAACCTCACTTGCCGGTCGATGGCGTTCTCGAATGTGTCGTGATTGAAGCTTTCGAAGAAAAAGCCCCGGTCATCGCCAAAAACTTTCGGCTCCAGCAACACTACGTCTGGAATCTGAAGGCGAGTAACGTTCATCAGTAGATCTTCTCCACCAGCAGGCGTTGCAGGTATTGGCCGTAGCCGTTCTTGGCCAGCGGCGCTGCCAGTTTCTTGAGTTGTTCAGCGTCAATCCATTTCTGGCGGAAAGCAATTTCTTCCGGGCATGCCACCTTCAGGCCCTGGCGGTTTTCCAGAGTGGCGATAAAGCTGCTGGCTTCGAGCAGCGAGTCGTGTGTGCCAGTATCGAGCCAAGCGTAGCCGCGCCCCATGATCTCGACACAGAGGTTGCCCTGTTCGAGGTAGGTCTTGTTGACGTCGGTGATTTCCAGCTCGCCTCGAGCGGAGGGGGTGATGCTTTTGGCGATGTCGATGACCTGGTTGTCATAGAAATACAGGCCCGTCACGGCATAGTTTGATTTGGGATGCGCTGGCTTTTCTTCCAGGCTGATGGCCTTGTTATGCGCATCGAACTCAACCACGCCGTAGCGCTCGGGGTCGTTCACGTGATAGGCGAATACGCTTGCCCCGGTATCCCGCTGCATGGCGTTGAGCAGTAACTCCTGGAGGTCGTGGCCGTGGAAGAGGTTGTCACCCAGCACCAGGGCTACAGGGTCGTTGCCGATGAATTGCTCGCCAATCAGGAATGCCTGGGCCAGCCCGTCAGGGGAGGGCTGGACAGCATATTGCAGGTTCAGGCCCCAGTTGCTGCCGTCCCCCAGCAGTTGCTGGAAGCGTGGTGTGTCCTGGGGGGTAGAGATCACCAAGATGTCCTGAATGCCCGCGAGCATGAGGGTGCTCAGTGGGTAATAGATCATCGGCTTGTCATAGACAGGCAGCAACTGCTTGGAGATGGCCAGCGTTGCCGGGTGCAGTCGGGTGCCGGAGCCTCCGGCCAGAATGATTCCCTTGCGTTTCATACGGTTCCCTGCTCTACCAATTCGTTGACCATGCGTCGTGCATGGTACTCCCAGTGCGGGAGTACCAGACCAAATGTTTGCTGGAGCTTGCCATTGGCCAGGCGAGAATTGAGTGGCCGTCGGGCGGGTGTTGGATATTGCGCGCTCGATATGGGAGTGACGCGCTCTGGCGTGGCCGCCAATGTAGCGCCTGCCTTGATCGCTTCGTGGAAAATGAACTGAGCGAACCCATGCCAGCTGGTGTAGCCGCTGGCCACCAAGTGGTAGGTGCCGCTGGCCGTGCTGGCCAGCTCGGCGTCCTGTGCCAGGCGTTGCAGCATGAGCGCAGTGACGTCGGCGATCAGCTCGGCACTGGTGGGGGCGCCGACCTGGTCTGCCACTACATTCAGTGTTTCGCGTTCCTTGGCCAAGCGCAGCATGGTTTTGGGGAAGTTATACCCACGGGCCGCATAGACCCAGCTGGTGCGCAGGATCAGGTGGCGGCAGCCACTCTGGCGAATGGCGTCTTCTCCCTCGAGCTTGGTTTTCCCGTAGACCCCAAGTGGGCCGGTCGGCGATGACTCGACAAAAGGCTCACTGCCTTGGCCGTTGAAAACATAGTCAGTGGAGTAATGAACGAGCCAGGCGCCGGCCTTCGAGGCCGCTCGGGCAAGTGTCGCAACGGCGTCGGCATTGACCCGGCGGGCATTGGCGACATCGCTCTCGGCTTTGTCGACTGCAGTGTAAGCGCCTGCATTCACAATCACGTCCGGGAGGATGCGTTCGATCAGGCTTTCCAGTACGGCCGGGTTGGTCAGGTCGGCATCTTGCCTGTTACATACGGTCAGCGTGCACAGCGGCGCCAAGGCGCGCTGCAGTTCCCAGCCGACTTGCCCGTTGGCACCTAATAAGAGTACATGTTTCATAGGTATTGCTTACCCACCCACTCACGATAGGCACCGCTGGTGACGTTGCTTACCCATTGCTGGTTTTCCAGATACCACTTGACGGTCTTGCGGATGCCTGTTTCGAAGGTTTCCGCAGGGCGCCAGCCGAGTTCGCGTTCAAGCCGGGTCGCGTCGATCGCGTAGCGGCGGTCATGGCCCGGCCGATCCTTGACGTAGGTGATCTGCTCGCGATAGCTGAGGCCGTCCTTGCGTGGCTGCTCTTGATCGAGGATATCGCACAAGGTTTGCACGACGTCGATATTGGCCTTTTCGTTCCAGCCACCGACATTGTAGGTTTCACCGAGCTTGCCACCCTCCAGAACGCAGCGAATGGCTGTGCAGTGGTCCTTGACGTAGAGCCAGTCTCGAATCTGCTGTCCGTCGCCATAGATCGGCAATGGCTTGCCCGCCAGTGCGTTGTGGATCACCAGTGGAATCAGCTTCTCCGGGAAGTGGTAGGGGCCGTAGTTGTTGGAGCAATTGGTGGTGAGTACCGGGATCCCGTAAGTGTGGTGGTAGGCCCGTACCAAGTGGTCCGAGGCGGCCTTCGATGCGGAGTATGGGCTGTTTGGCTTGTATTGGTTGTTTTCACTGAAGGCTGGGTCAGAGGCTGACAGTGAGCCGTAGACTTCGTCGGTGGATACGTGAAGGAAGCGGAAACCATGCTTTTCTTCGTCCTTCAGGCCATTCCAGTAGGTGCGAACGGACTCCAGCAGTCGGAAAGTACCGACAATGTTGGTTTGAATGAAGTCTTCCGGCCCGTGTATCGAGCGGTCAACGTGCGATTCGGCGGCAAAGTTCAGTACGGCACGAGGGCGGTGCTCATTGAGCAGGCGCGCGGCCAGTTCGCTGTCACCGATATCGCCATGGACGAAGGTGTGGCGTACATCGCCGTCAAGGCTGGCAAGGTTCTGGCGGTTGCCGGCGTAAGTCAGCTTGTCCAGGCTGACCACCCGTTCGTCGCGGCTATCCAGCCAGTCGAGGACAAAGTTGGCACCGATGAATCCGGCGCTACCTGTAACGAGAATCGTCATTGTGTCAATCCTTTCGAGAGTGCTGTCAGTCGCTTAGGCGGGTTTTGTCTGACCTTCGGGGCGCGTCGCCTAGCTTGCATGTATTTGCCTTGGGCTTATAGGATGCTGAGCAAATCGTGTAGCTGACGGGCGGCGCCGACAGTGGCAGGCCAGGCTGCGACGCACCCATTACTACCACTCGGGGTTGATAGAGAATAAACAACTGTTGCCTGGTCAGCCATGCTACACGACGAAATGGCCGTAGGCAGGTAAGTTTCGGCGGCTATATTGTTGAATTTTCTTACGAAGGCCTCGGGCTTTTTCTGTAAGGTCGCAGATGATAAAAGCTCCATTTGCTACATTGTCTTCTAGCGGTGACGCAGTGCCGAACCGGGTAGTTGGTTAAAAATAGGAATCAGGCGCACTGCTGTGCGGCGCCAGCTTTCGTTTTGCACTGTTGTTCGAATTGTAAGTGCAGGGACTTGTGATCAAAAGGTCGTTACTTTACTTCGGATGCGATGGGCGAGTCTAGTCTTTAAGAGGGGGCACGCCTGTCAAGGCTTCTGGCCTCCTTTGCCTACTGAGCTCTTGGCTGCCAATGGGCGTGTTTTCGAGCTGCTTGCTCATTGGGCCTCAGGGCTCCACACCATGAGGGCTGAGTGTGATAGGGTGCGTGGCTTCGCTTTGGGTTTAGGTTGTCGCAGTGGTGTGGCGTCGGTAGTGCGTCCTGCTTGTTTCCGGCAATGAAGCAACGGTATGAATTGAGCGTTTGAGATGATGCGTATAACAGTCGGCTAGGTTTTTCAGTGTTTTGAAGGTTCTCTTTTTAGAAGGGTTGCAAGCACTATTATTAAGAGTTGGCTTAATGGGGCGAAAATCAGTTCTCGTTACAGGGGGCAACGGCTTTATTGGCGCTGCTTTAATTAAAAAATTGACGGAGCGTCAAATCGGTCAAGTCCGTGCGGCTGTAAGGAGGCCTGGTGTTACCTGTGTAGGTGCAGAGCCGATTGTAGTGGGTAACATTGATGGTGCAACTGACTGGTGTGCGGCTTTGGCAGGGGTAAATTACGTTGTCCATGCGGCTGCAAGAGTGCATGTAATGCGGGAGGCCGAAGCCGATGCGCTGCTGGCGTTTCGCAAAGTCAATGTCGACGGTAGTCTTAATCTGGCGCGCCAGGCTGCGCAAGCTGGTGTGAAGCGTTTCGTCTTTATCAGTTCGATCAAGGTCAACGGGGAAGTTACGGCTGCAGGGGCTCCCTATCGAGCCTGCGATCTGCCGGCACCTGTCGATGCCTATGGTCTTTCCAAGCTTGAGGCGGAAGAGGGGTTGCGGCGAGTTGCGCTCGAGACGGGCATGGAGTTGGTTATCATTCGGCCGGTACTGGTCTATGGCCCAGGCGTGAAGGCCAACTTTCTGAGCATGATGAAATGGCTGTGTCGAGGCGTTCCGCTGCCGTTCGGAGCCATCGACAACCGTCGCAGTCTGGTATCCCTGTTCAATCTTGTCGATCTGATCATGGTTTGCATCGAGCATCCACTCGCTGCTGGCGAGACGTTCCTCGCCAGTGATGGTGAAGATGTCTCGACCACTCAATTGCTGCGCAAGCTTGCGTGCGCGCTGGGCAAACCTGCCAGGCTGGTGCCGGTGCCGGCCAGCTGGATGCGGGCAGTGGCTATGCTGATCGGGCAGGGCAGTGTGGCGCAGCGTGTACTGTGTTCCCTGCAGGTCGATATAGAGAAAAATCGCGAGCTTCTCGGTTGGGAGCCGCCTCTCAGCCTGGATCAAGGCCTGAAGCTTGTCGCAAAATCATTTCGAGAAACACATCAATGATGATCTTTATCGGGCTTGCCATCGGCGTTTTGGCAGTCTCCTTCGTATTGACGGCCGTCCTGCGCTGGTATGCGCTATCCCGCAGCCTGCTGGACATTCCAAATGCGCGTAGCTCGCACAGCAGGCCAACGCCACGTGGTGGCGGGTTGGCGATTGTGTTGTCCTTCCTTGCCGCGTTGTTGGTTCTGTGGGGACTCAAGGGTATCTCGACGGCAGATTGCGTCGCACTTGTTGGTGCAGGCGGGATGGTCGCAACCATCGGCTTCATGGATGATCATGGGCATATCGCCGCTCGATGGCGTCTGCTCGGGCATTTTGCTGCTGCTGCCTGGGCCCTGTTCTGGCTCGGAGGGTGGCCGACCCTGACCGTATTCGGTATCCATTTGACGTTGGGCTGGGTCGGGAGTGGCATAGGTCTTCTGTATCTGGTGTGGATGCTCAACCTCTACAACTTCATGGATGGCATCGATGGGATTGCCGGCGTCGAAGCGCTCTGTGCGTGTCTGGGGGCCTGCCTGCTGTATGGCCTGGCCGGGCATTTCTCAGCGGTATGGGCCCCCTTGTTGCTTGCGTTGTCGGCGGCAGGCTTCCTGTTATGGAATTTTCCGCCTGCCAGGATTTTCATGGGTGACGCGGGTAGTGGCTTCTTGGGGCTGGTTCTTGGGGTGTTTTCCATGACCGCTGCCGGCCTTGGAGGGGAACTCTTCTGGTCATGGCTTATCCTCCTGGGGGTCTTCATTGTGGATGCAACGGTAACCTTGATGCGTCGTCTGTGCAGGGGCGAGAAGGTCTACGAGGCTCATCGTAGCCATGCCTACCAGTACGCATCACGGTATTTTGGTCGGCACCTGCCAGTCACCCTTGGCGTGCTGGCAATCAACCTTGGATGGTTGCTGCCCATTGCCTTGGCTGTGAGCTATCACCACTTGGACGGTGGGGTAGGCCTTTCGCTGGCCTACGCGCCGTTGGTTGTGCTGGCGTTCAGGTTTCATGCAGGGGCGCGAGAGACCAGCATTCGTATGAATGAGTGATGAGGTATGCAGGAAAATGCTTCAATAAAGGAACAGCGACGCGCTGGAGTTCGGCATTTTATCGGGAGACAACGGGGGGAGATGAGCGCTATGTGGCTGGACAAGATGCGAGTCTTCTTGCTGGGCAGGCCGAGGAGACAGAAAAGACTGATTCAGGTGTTTACAGATGTGTTGCTCATCTGGGTGGCGTTGTGGCTGTCATTTGTCGTGCGCCTGGGTATCGAAAACCTCTTCGCGCCTGTCTCGGACCACTTCTGGCTGTTTATATGCGCCCCTGTCATAGCGATTCCGTTGTTTACTCGATTCGGCATGTATCGCGCGGTAATGCGCTACTTTGGCAATGACGCATTGATCGTGATCATCAAGGCTGTCAGCTTGTCTTCGCTGATTCTATCGTTCGTGGTGTTTTGGTACAGCAATCACCAGGCCGTAGTGCCACGGTCGATCATCTTCAATTACTGGTGGCTGAGCCTGGTGATTATCGGCGGGCTCCGTTTGATGATGCGCCACTATTTTCTGGGTGATTGGTTCGCTGGGATGCATGCAGCACCGTTTTCCGGGCGAGACGATGGGTTGATCAAGGTTGCCATCTATGGCGCCGGTACTGCCGGCAACCAATTGCTGGCAGCCTTGCGCATGGGGCGCACGATGCGACCGGTGGCATTCATCGATGATGATGCTGATATTGCTGGGCGAGTCATTTCCGGCTTGCAGGTGTACAAGCCGGGGCGCCTGCAGCAACTGATCGATGAGACAGGGGTGCAGGAGATTCTGCTGGCACTGCCTTCGGCATCGCGCGTGCGGCGAAAGGAAATTCTGAGTTTTCTTGAGCCTTTCCCGTTGCATGTTCGCAGTGTGCCAGCATTTGCCGATCTGGCGAGCGGGCGAGTCAAGGTGGACGATATTCAGGATGTGGATATCGCTGACCTGCTAGGTCGAGATGCCGTTCCGGCTCAAAGTGAACTGCTGCAGCGCTGCGTCAAGAAGCAAGTGGTGCTGGTGACGGGAGCGGGTGGGTCGATTGGTTCTGAGTTATGCCGGCAGATTGTCGGGCTTGACCCCAGGACGTTGCTGCTGTTCGATCACAGTGAGTTCAACCTTTACAGCATCCTCTCGGAGCTGGAGCAGCGTATTGCCCGGGAATCGTTGTCGGTCAGCCTGATCCCGGTCTTGGGTTCTGTTCGCAACCAGCCGCAGATGTTCGATATCATGAAAACCTGGCAGGTTGATACCGTCTATCATGCAGCGGCCTACAAGCATGTGCCGATGGTCGAGCACAATATTGCCGAAGGCCTGAGCAACAACGTGATCGGCACCTTGTATACGGCCCAGGCTGCCCTGCAGGCCGGGGTTGCCAACTTTGTGCTGATTTCCACCGACAAGGCGGTGCGCCCGACTAACATCATGGGCAGTACGAAGCGCTTGGCCGAAATGACTCTCCAGGCCTTGAGCCGCGAATTGGCCCCTGTGCTGTTTGGCGATGCCGGGAATGTTTCGCAGGTCAACAAGACCCGCTTCACCATGGTGCGCTTCGGTAATGTGCTGGGCTCTTCGGGCTCGGTAATTCCGCTGTTCCACAAACAGATCAAGGCGGGTGGTCCACTGACCGTCACCCATCCGAAGATCACCCGTTACTTCATGACCATTCCCGAGGCCGCGCAGTTGGTGATCCAGGCTGGCTCCATGGGTAAGGGGGGGGACGTGTTCGTGCTGGACATGGGCGAGCCGGTGAAAATTGTTGAGTTGGCCGAAAAGATGATTCACCTGTCTGGATTCAGCGTGCGTTGCGAGCGCAACCCGAAGGGTGACATCGCCATTGAGTTTACCGGTTTGCGCCCGGGCGAGAAGCTCTACGAGGAGTTGCTGATTGGTGACAATGTGATCGCCACGAGCCACCCGATGATCATGAGCGCGGATGAAGATTTCCTGGCTTGGGATGCATTGAAAGATGCGTTGAGTCAGCTGTTGAGAGCAGCCGCAGCCGACGACTTCGTGCGAGTGCGCCAATTACTGCGGGAAACGGTCATCGGCTATGCGCCGGAGGGCGAGATCGTCGACTGGATCTACCAGCAGCGGCGTCTGGAGCATTGAGCATTCCAGAGCCGGTTCAACCCGCGGATGGGCCGGGCCTGCTGGCCAATTCCCATCAGCCATTCACCGTCGCAGCCACCACCGTATTCGCGGGTAAACCCGCTCCCACGCCGTGAACCATCCCTCACCCCAGGGTTTTCCCACCCCGGCAACCCGCGTATCATCCGCCTACACAAATCTGAACAATCCCACGCGAGTCCCAGACCATGAGTCTTGCGCCCCCTGCGTGCATGGCAGTTTCAGGTACCCAGACAATCATCAGTGACATATAACGACTGGCCAGTTTCGTGGCCGGGCCAGGCATGCCGGCTGTCCGACGGATGGGACGGTGCCCGATGAGATTTGAAGGAATAGGTTTTGATCAAGCGTAGAAAGGTTGCAATCGTCGGTTGTGCGTACCGTTTTCCTGGCTCTTCCAATGCGGGCTTCTGGCAAAACCTGATGGAGGGCCGCGACCTGGTGACCCAGGTTGACCCGTCGCGTTGGAACAAACGCGAGTTCCTGCACCCGGACAAGGCCAGCCCTGCAACCAGCTACACCTTCGCCTCAGGCACCCTGGGTGATATCAGCGCTTTCGACGCTGGCTTCTTCAGCATCTCGCCGCGTGAAGCCGCGATGATGGACCCGCAGCAGCGCATGCTGCTGGAAATGTGCTGGGAAACCTTCGAAAACGCCGGGGTCAAGCCGTCCAGCCTGCGTGGCAGCAACTGTGGCGTGTACCTGGGCATCGCCGGTGTCGAGCAGTCCTACCGCCTGCTCGAGGACCTGTCGGCCATCGATGGCGCCACGGCGACCGGCAACACCATGAGTATCGCGGCCAACCGCCTGTCGTTTTTCTACGACCTGCGTGGCCCAAGCATGGCCATCGACACCGCCTGCTCGTCGTCGCTGGTGGCCTTCCACCAGGCGTGCCAGGCCATCCTCAGCGGTGATGTCGACCAAGCCGTGACGGGCGGTATCAGCCTGCACATGCACCCATTCGGGTTCATGATCTTCGCCAAGGCGACCATGCTGTCGCGCACCGGGCGCTGCCAGTCGTTCGACGAAAACGGCGACGGTTACGCCCGCTCCGAAGGCGGCGGGTTGTTCCTGCTCAAGGACTATGACCAGGCAGTGGCCGACGGAAACACCATTTTGGCGGTGGTGGCGGCCAGTGCGGTGAACACCGACGGGCGCAAGTCCAGCCTGACCCTGCCCAATGCCGAGGCCCAGGCGGCGTTGCTCAAGCGCGCCTACACCCAGGCCGGCATCGCCCCCGAGCAGTTGGACTACCTGGAGGCCCACGGCACCGGTACCGCTGTGGGAGACCCGATCGAAACCCGCGCCATCGGCGAGGCGCTGGGCCAGGCGCGCGGCGCCGGCAACCCGCTGCCAATCGGCTCGGTGAAAAGCAACCTCGGGCACCTTGAAGCCGCCTCTGGCGTGGCTGGCCTGATGAAGGCACTGAACTGCCTGGCCGAGCGTACCGTGCCCGCTACCATTGGCGTGCAGGCGCTCAACCCGAACATCGCGTTCGCCGACCTCAACCTGCAGGTGGTCACCGAGCCCCTGCCGCTGAAGGCCGATGGCCAGTTGACCGTGGGGGTGAACTCGTTCGGCTTTGGCGGCGCCAACGCCCATGTCATCCTGCAAAGCCCCGAGCCACAGGCGCCGGCACCGCAAGCGGCCAGCGCCCGGCGCGTGCCGTTACTGCTCAGTGCCAAGAGCGAAGAAGGCCTGCGCGCAACCGCAGAGCGCTTTGCCGCCTACCTGGCCGGGCAGCCGCAGGCCGACTATTACGATGTGGCCTACCAGGCGATGTTCCGTCGCGATGCGCACAGCCATCGCCTGCTGCTGGTTTGCGACACTGCAGCCGAAGCTGCCCAGGCGCTGGACGACTATGCCCAGGACCCGACCCTCAGCGAACTGAGCGCAGTGCTGGAGGCCGGCCAGGCCCTGGACGGCGCCTCGGCACCGGTATTTGTCTATTCCGGCAACGGCTCGCAATGGCAGGGCATGGGCCGGGCGATGCTCGACCAGCCGCTGTTCGCCGCCGCCGTGGATGAAGTTGACGCGTTGTTCCAGCCCTTGGCGGGCTACTCGCTGCGCGCCGAGCTGCTGGGTGACAACGGCGAAGGCCGCTATGCACGTACCGAAATCGCCCAGCCTGCGCTGTTTGCCCTGCAAGTGGCGGTTACCCAAGTGCTGGCTGCCGAAGGCATCCACCCGGTGGCGGTGATTGGCCACAGTGTGGGTGAAGTGGCCGCGGCCTGGGCCAGCGGCGCGTTGAGCCTGGAGGACGCCACCCAGGTCATCTACCACCGCAGCCGCCTGCAGGGCCTGACCCGTGGTACCGGGAAGATGACGGCGGTCGGCCTCTCGGGTGAGGCCACGGCGCAACTGATTGCCGAACTGAAACTGGATGGCCGCCTGGTGGTGGCGGGCGAGAACAGCGCCCGCGGCGCCACTGTGGCCGGTGAGGTCGACGCCCTGGCACTGTTGGAAGCGGCCCTGGAAGAGCGCCAGGTATTCGCCCGTCGCCTGGACCTGGACTACGCCTTCCACTCGCCGGCCATGGACCCGATCAAGCAAGCGGTTATCGACGACCTCGCGCATATCCGCCCGCAGGCTACGAAGATCCCGTTCTACTCCACTGTCGTCGGTGGCCAGTTGAACGGCGAACGCCTGGACAGCCAGTACTGGTGGCAGAACATTCGCTTCCCGGTGCTGTTCCAGGGCGCGCTGGCTGCCTTGGTGCGCAATGGCCTTAACCTGTTCCTCGAAGTGGGCCCGCATGCGATTCTGCGCAGCTACGTCAACGATGTGCTGGCCGAGTGCGAACAACCGGGGCAGGTGATTGGCACCCTCAAGCGCAACGACCACAGTCCGCTGCTGCTGGAACGTACCGTAGCCCGCCTGCAGATTGCCGCCGTGGAGCCACAGTGGCAGGCACGCTTCCCGGTGGCGGGGCGCCCGCTGCGCCTGCCTAACTACGCCTGGCAGCGCGATCACTTCAGCTTGCCGGTCACTGCCGAGGCCTATGGCCCGCTGAGCCACGAGCGCGTGCACCCGTTGCTGGGTTACCCGGTAACGGACCAGGCGCTGACCTGGGAAAACCGCCTGGATACCCAGCAGTACCCGACCCTGGCCGATCACAAGGTGGGTGAGTCGGTACTGTTCCCGGGTGCAGGCTTTACCGAGCTGGCCCTGGCGGTGGCGCAACTGCACCAGCCGGGCGAGTTCGTCGATATCGAAGAGCTGGAAATCCACAACCCTCTGCTGCTGAGCAGCGAGGTCAGCAAGAAAGTGCGCGTGCAGGTGGAAGAGGCCGATGGCACATTGCGCATCAGCTCGCGCACGGTGATGCAACGCGAAGACTGGGTACAGCACGTGGTCGCACGCTTGCCGGGCGAAGCGCGCGGTGTGCTGCTGGACACCCGGGCACCGGCGTTGCCAGCCCGCCCGGCAGACTTCACCGGCGAGCAGCACCTGGCAATGACCTGCGCGGTTGGCCTGAACTACGGCCCCGCTTACCAGACGGTGGCCGCAGCCTGGGTGGAAGGGGAGCGCGTGCTGGCTCAGTTGGTCGTGCCTGCTGCCATCGAACACGAACTGGCAAGCCTGCACCTGCACCCGGCGCTGCTGGATGGTGCCTTCCAGCTGATTACCGAGCTGCTGGCCAGCCGCCAGGGGCATGACGATGGCCTGGCGTTCATCCCCGTCAAGCTTGGGCGCATTGCTTTTACCAATGCCGGCGGTGTGCCGGTGCTGGCCGAGGTGCGCCAGCGCAAGCGCACCGCGCATTCGCTGCTGGTCGACTTCACCCTGTTCGATGCCAGCGGCGCTGCCGTGCTTGCAATCAAGGATGCGCGCATGCGTGCCGTGCGCCTGCAGTACGACCGCAGTGGCGATATCAAGCGTATGGGCCATGTGGGGCAGGCCGCGCCAGGCGCAGTTGTGCCTGTGCAGCGTAACGCCGTGGCCTGCTCGCCGCTGGCCGAGGCCTTGCAGTGCCTGGCCGACGAGCCGGCACAGGTGCGTTACCTGAATGAAGTGGAGCCACTGCTGGATGTGCTGTGCAGCAGCTTTGTCCTCGATGCGGTGGAACAGGCCGGCGGCCGCATCAGTGCCGAGCAGGTCGCGCAGTGGTCGCAGGGCCAGGGCGACTTCCTGGCGATGCTGTTGCGCCATGCCGAGCACGACGGCAGCCTGCAGCGTAGCGCTGACGGTGGCTGGCAATTGGTCGACCAGGGCGAGCGCCCGACATCGCAGGCTATCTGGCAAGAGCTGTTCAGAAGCTACCCCGAGTACTTCCAGATTATCCATTCCGTGGGCCGTATCGGCCGTCATCTGTCGGCGTTGCTGGATGGCAGCCAGGCCTTCGACACCCTGCAGCCGCGCGAAACCAGCGGCGCCAGCCTGGCGCGCCTGGTGCTGGGTGCGGCAGGGCAGCAGCACCTGCTCAGCGGCATTGGCCAGACCTTGGCCGCGCGCCTGGCGCAGCTGCCGCCCGGCCAGCGCCTGCGGGTGCTGGAATTCGGCTTCGGTGGCGCTTCGTTTGCCGAGCTGTTGTACGCCGGTCTGGATTTCGATCGCCTCGATTATGCCTACTGCGTCGCCGAGCCCGAGCTTGAGCAGCGCCTGCGTGACGATTGCCCGGCGTTGGAGGTACTTGGCCTGGAGCAACTGGCCGACGCCGGTACGTTCGACTGGGTCCTGGTGCCTACCGACTTCGGCCCCCTTGGTACGGTGGGTGACGCCCTGCGCCTGGCCAGTGGCCGGCTCAATCCGCACGGCCAGTTGGCGCTGCTTGGGCAGTACCCGGCGCGCTGGGCCGATTTCGTCTTCGGTGCCCAGCCAGATTGGTGGCTGGCCGGCCCGCAGCAGGCGTTGTCGCGCCAGCAAGGCCCGGCGTTCTGGAGCCATGAGCTGCAGCGACATGGCCTGACCGCGCTGCGCACGCTGGAGGCGTTGCCGGGTAACGCCTGTGGTAGCTACCTGTTGCTGGCGGACAAGCCCGCCGGTGCTGACACTGCTGCACCCGTGGCCGTGCAGCGCTGGGCCGTACTCGCCGAAGCAGGGCAGGGCGCAGCCCTGCGCCTGGCACAGCAACTGCGCGCCCAGGGCCAGCAGGTTGACCTGTTGCAGCCGGGTGACGCCCAGGCGCTGGCGGCCCAGCTTGGCGCCTTTGCGCAGCCCCCTGAGCATGTGCTGCACCTGGCTGGTTTCGACAGCGGCACAGGCCTCGATGGCCAGGCCGAGCGCTGCATGCAAGCGGCCGCGCTGGTACAGGCCTGTGAGTCGCTGACGATCGCCCCGCAGTGCTGGCTGTTCAGCCGTGGCGCTGCCGAGCACCTGTACAGCGTCGACACCGCCACTGACGTTGCGGCCATCGGCGACGCCGCCTTGTGGGGCTTTGGCCGTACCCTGGCCAACGAATCCCCGCACTGTCGTATTCGCCTGCTCGATCTGGCCCACGCGGCAGCGGTCGAGCTGGCGGTACCTGCGTTGCTGCACGCCGACAGCGAAACCGAGCTGGCCCTGGACGCCGAAGGCCGTCGCTACGTGCCGCGCCTGCGCGTGCTGGCCGATCAGCCGCGCCGCGCAGTGGGCGATGCGCAGTGGGTGTGCCTGGGCTTCGACCTGCCGGGCCAGTTGCGCAACCTGCGCTGGGAAGTGCGTGAGCCGCGTCAACCGGCGGCGGATGAGCTGGACATTCAGGTGCGTGCGACGGGCCTTAACTTCCGTGACGTGATGTTCGCCCTCGGCCTGCTGTCGGATGAAGCCATCGAAAACGGCTTCTCCGGCCCTACCTTGGGCTTCGAATTTGCCGGTGTGGTGCAAGGCAAAGGCGCCGAGGCAGTGGGCGACTTCGCCCCGGGTGACCGTGTGGTGGGCTTTGGCCCCTGCAGCTTCGCCAACCGCCTGGTCACCAACGCCAACGCCGTTGCACGCATCCCCGAAGGGATGTCGTTCGAAGCAGCGGCGACCATTCCGAGTACCTTCTTCACCGTGTACTACGCGCTGCATCACCTGGCGCGCCTGGAGCCGGGCGAGAAGGTGCTGATCCACGGCGCTGCCGGTGGCGTGGGCATTGCTGCCATCCAGATCGCCAAATGGCTGGGCGCAGAAATTCACGCCACCGCAGGCAGCGACGAGAAGCGCGACTTCCTGCGCCTGTTGGGCGTCAGCCACATCTACGACTCCCGTTCGCTGGCGTATGCCGACCAGGTGCTGGCAGCCACCGGTGGGCGTGGCGTGGACGTGGTGCTCAATTCGCTGGCCGGTGAGGCCATCAACCGCAACCTGCAGGTGCTGAAGCCGTTTGGTCGCTTCCTGGAGTTGGGCAAGCGCGACTTCTACCAGAACACCCGTATTGGCTTGCGCCCGTTCCGCAACAACATCAGCTATTTCGGTATCGACGCTGACCAACTGATGAGCGAGCGCCCCGCGCTCACCCGCCGCCTGTTCGCCGAAATGATGGAACTGTTCGAGCAGGGCATCCTGCACCCGTTGCCGTTCCGCGAGTTCGACGCCAACCAGGTGGTCGAGGCCTACCGATACATGCAGCAGGCGCGGCAGATTGGCAAGGTCGTGGTGACGTACGCCAACCCGATCCAGCAAACCGTCGACACCCGCGTGCGGCCGGTGCGGGCACTGCAGCTTGCCGCCGATGCCAGCTACCTGGTCACGGGCGGCCTGGGTGGCTTTGGCTTGCGTACTGCGCAGTGGCTGATCGACAAAGGTGCCCGTCACCTGGTGTTGCTGGGCCGTCGTGGCCCGGCCAGTGAAGAGGCCCAACCGCAGCTGGCGTTGTGGCACGCCCAAGGTATCGATGTGCAGGCCGTGGCGTGCGACATCACCGACCGTGAGCAACTGCGCGGGGTGTTTGATCGCATTGCCGCCAGCCCATGGCCACTGCGTGGCCTGGTGCACGCTGCGACGGTGATTGACGACAGCCTGATCCGCAACCTTGACGGCGACCAGTTGCGTCGCGTGCTGGAGCCCAAGGCCAAGGGCGCGCAGTACCTGCACGAGCTGACCCAGGGCCTGGCGCTGGACTTCTTCGTGATGTTCTCCTCGGCCACCACCTTGTTCGGCAACCCCGGCCAGGCCAACTACGTGGCGGCCAACCACTGGCTCGAAGCCCTTGCGCGGCACCGTCGTGCTCAGGGCCAGGCAGCCACCGCCGTGCTGTGGGGCGCCATCGACGATGTCGGTTTCCTGGCGCGCAACAGCCAGATCAAGGACGCCCTGCAGAGCCGCATGGGGGGCTCGGCGCTGCGGGCTGAGGCAGCCTTGGCACAGCTCGAGGCCATGCTGTTGCAGGGTGATAACGGCCATGGCGTGCTGGAGCTGGACTTCAAGGCCCTGGCGCGCTTCCTGCCGAGCGCCACTACACCGCGCTTCAGCGAACTGGCCCGTGCCTATGGCGGCGACCATGAGGATGAAGGTGGCGGTGAGGACATCCAGCGCATGCTGGAGGAGCTTGACGATGGCGAACTGCTCGAACGCTTCGTAGACATGCTCAAGCACGAGGTGTGCGAGATTTTGCGCCTGCCGCCAGCACGCCTGGATGCCCAGCGCCCGCTGCAGGAAATGGGGCTCGATTCGTTGATGAGCGTTGAGTTGGTGGTGGCGCTGGAAGAGCGTTTCGGTATTCGCCTGCCGGTGATGGAACTGAGCGACAGCTCCAGCATCGACAAGCTTGCCGCACGCTTGCTGGAGCTGCTGCGCGGTGAAGCGAGCAGCGGCGAAGAGCAACTGGCGCAGAATGTGCTTGCCCGCCATGGCAGCGAGCACAGTGCCGAAGAGTTGGCGCAGTTGAACGCAGCCTTGGCCGACAGCAACGCGGCACCCAACCGATTGATTGATTAAGAGTGCCAGATGACAGCCAGAACCCCGACCGGCCTTGGTGGTGATGCCAAGCAACGCCTGATCCAGCAAGCCCTCGCCCGGCGCCGCCATGTGGCTGCCGAGGGCGAGCAGGGCGCCACCCTGGAGCAGGTACAGCAGGCTGCCCTGAAGGTGCCCGAAGCGCACTATCGCTTTGATCAGCACCCGGGGTACCAGCAACTGCGGGTAATCCAGCAGAGTGCCATGCAGCTGGGCGTGAGCAACCCGTTCTTCCGTATGCACCAGGGCACCGCCGGTGCCCAGACGCAGATTGGCGAGCGCGAGTACCTCAACTTTGCCAGTTACAACTACCTGGGTTACTCCGGCCACCCGACCGTGGCCGAAGCGGCCAAGGCGGCGATCGACCGCTACGGCACCTCGGTGTCGGCCAGCCGCCCCGTTTCTGGCGACCGCCCGCTGCACCGCGAGCTCGAGCGCGAACTGGCCCGCCTGTACGAGGTGGACGATGCGGTGGTGATGGTCAGCGGCCATGCCACCAACGTCACCACCATCGGCTACCTGTTCGGGCCACGCGACCTGGTGGTGCATGACGAGCTGATTCACAACAGCGTGTTGCAGGGTATCCAGCTGTCGGGTGCCCGCCGTCTGAGTTTTGCCCACAACGACTGGCAGGCGCTGGACCGCCTGCTGGGCGAGCAACGCCAGCACTTCGAGCGGGTGCTGGTGGTGGTGGAAGGCATCTACAGCATGGACGGCGACTACCCCGAGCTACCCCGGTTCGTCGAGCTCAAGCATAAGCACAAGGTTTTCCTGATGGTGGATGAAGCCCATTCACTGGGGGTGATGGGGGCGACGGGCAAAGGTATTCGTGAGCATTTTGGGTTGGCTGGCGATGACGTCGACATCTGGATGGGGACCTTGAGCAAGACCCTGGCCAGTTGCGGTGGGTACATTGCGGGTCGCACGGCACTGATCGAGCACCTGAAGTTTCTGGCGCCGGGCTTCTTGTACAGTGTTGGCATGCCGCCGGCGGTCACGGCCTCAGCGTTGGCAGCGTTGAAGCTGCTGGCTGCAGACAGCGAGCGGGTAGCGCAAGTGCAGGCGCGCGGGGAGCTGTTCCTGCGCCTGGCGCGTGAAGCAGGGTTGGACACGGCGACCAGTACCGGGTTGGCGGTGATCCCGGTGATTACCGGCAGTTCGTTCAAGGCCGGCCGTTTGTCCAGCGCCCTGTTCGAGCGTGGCATCAATGCCCAGCCGATTTTGTACCCGGCGGTGCCAGAGCATTCGGCGCGGGTGCGGTTTTTTGTGTCGTGCGAGCATACGGAAGAGCAGATCAGGCATACCGTTGCGGTGGTGGCGCAGGAGATGGCGCGGCTGGGGTGAGGGCCACGCTTACAGCCAGATGGCATCCCAGTGTGGGTATTCGCCGACATTGGGTGCCATGCCGGCCCTGACCGGGTTGGCAATGATGTACCGAGCGGTGATGAGCAGGTCATCATCCTTGCGCATGGCGCGATCGCAGTAGCCGGCCTGCCAGATCGGGGTGGCTGTTACACCAGCCTTGTGCAAGGCATGGCTGGACCTTGATTTGAAGCGGCGCATCAACGTGGCCATCGTCACCTGTTTCAGTTCTATCAGCCAATGCACATGGTCGGGCATCACAACCCAGGCCAGCGTGACGCAGCTGTTTTCCCGGTCTGCCTGGCGCAGGTGATTGACCACCAGCCTGGCCAGGTTGAAGTTGTGAAACAGGGGGCGGCGCTGGTGGGTGACTGTGGTCAGCATATACAGCCTGCCGGGGTGTGAAACCCGATGGCGGCGCAGATGGTGGGCGTGGGCGTAGTGCATGGGGTCATCCTTGAGGCTTCGATAGTTCGAGCGTAACCGCTCCATTAACCCAACATTCAAATCGTTTAGCTAATCCCGGATGCTGTGCTCCCGATTTCTTGCTGGCGGCCATCCGCCATGATGCGACCGCGATGCAAAAGTCAAAAATCTCTAGCCCAAACCGTCGACTTCTGAAAATCCATCGACGGCCTACCTGCTCTGGTCAAGTCGGACATCAATCTCGCGGTATTTGACCCGTGCTTTTCGTCGATAACCTTCCCCAACTGAGGGTGAAACCTGCGCAGCATTACTGTCAGTCGATCCTCCATGCCAAGGTTTTCTACCCGTAACTCACCAGAGGCCAGAGGCTGCTAGGCGCGGAACCCAAATTTTGCACCATTGAATAGCCATTACCTGGCGATTCTGTGCCACTGAAATGGCCTGGCCTTGGCACTCTTATACCGACTGAATGGAATCGGACTATTTAGCACCATTTCTGTGCCACAGAATTGCCACAGAATTGCCATTTAATGCCACGGAAATGCAGGATTCTGTTCTTTCTGTGCTCATTTGAGCCCCTTTGGTCCTGTACCGGGGGGAGGACTTTTTTTGTATCGGGCTCAGGACTTTCTAGTTTTCCAGGGGAGACAGCCCCAAAAAATGTCCCGAGTCTATTACGTGTTTGGCGTATTTGGCGGTACAACAAAGGACATCCCAAGAGAGCCTAGGCATGACCCACCCTGGGATAGGTTCAGGCTTGACGTGGTAACTCTCGCGAGCAGTTCCACGGCAGCAGCGCTTCATAGTCCGCCACCGACTGCGCATGCGGCAGTCGCTCCAGCACGTGGCGCAGCCACGCATAGGGCTCCTGACTGTTGGCCTTGGCGGTCTCGACTAGGCTATAGATTTGAGCGCTGGCAACGGCGCCCTTGGGCGTGTCGCTAAACAGCCAGGCCTTGCGCCCAATGACAAAAGGCCTTATCGCTCTTTCTGCCGGATTGTTGTCGATCGGCAGGTGACCCGCCTCGACATAACGTTTGAGTTTGTTCCAGTTGCTGGCCAAATAACCGACGGCTTTGCCCAGTGCGTTTTGCGCGGTCACTTGCGGCTGGGTTTTCTCCAGCCAGCCGTGCAGTTGCGCAAGGATCGGCAGGCTGTCTTGCTGACGACCTTGGTGGCGCTGCTCGTCGCTGGCGTCTTTCAGGTCACGCTCGATTCCGTACAACTTGTTGATCAAGTTCAGCGCGATATCGGCCCGCCCAGTCTTGCCTTTCGGCTGCACTTTCTGCGCTTCAACAAACTTGCGTCGAGCATGCGCCCAGCAGCCCATACGCTCGATACCTGGTTGTACGGCCACGGCGTTGTAACCGGCGTAATCGTCGGTCATCAAATAGCCGCAATAACTTTCCAGCAGACGCGAAGGCACTTCCTGCGCACGGCTGGTCGAGTAGTCGAACAGGATCACTGGTTTGCCGGGTGGGCCGCCGGTTTGCACCCACATCCAGGATCGGCTGGTCGCCTCTCGATCCGGTTCTTTCAGCACCTGCACGCGGGTTTCGTCGCAGTGGATCACGCGACTTTCCAGTAGCCGATCACGCATCAGATTGAGCAGCGGTTGCAGATGTTCGCCGCACTGGATCACCCAGCGGGCCAGGGTTTGACGCGAGATGTCGATACCATGACGGCTCAGCACTTTTTCGAAGCGGTGCAGTGGCAGGCCATCAACGTATTTGGTGGTCAGCAGCATCGCTAAAACACTGGGGCTGGCCATACTCTTTTCGATCAGTTGCGCCGGCTTGTCGGCGGTGACCGGGGCGGTTTCACAACCGCGGCAACCGTAAACCTTGCGAATGTGTTTGATCACGCGGATCTGCATCGGCACGATTTCGAGCTGCTCGCTGACTTCTTCACCGATGGTGTGTTTGCGGCAGCCACAGGTGCAGGTCAGTTCGTGCTCGGGGAGTTCGTGGATAACTTCGATGCGTGGCAAATCCGCAGGCAGCGGCTTGCGTTTACCACGGCGCTTAGTCGGCGCGACGGCTTCTTCATCAACGTCTTCGGCAACCGGTTCAGCGACGCTTTCGGCTTCGTTGAACAATGCTAATTGCGGTGTTGCCGGATCAGTCGTTTGTTCTGACTTGCGACCAAACAAGCGCTGGCGCAGCATTGCATTCTGCTCTTCAAGATGAACGACCTTGGACTGCATCTGAGCAATTAATTGCTTGAGCACAGCCGGGTCATCGGGAAGGGTGTCGGGCATGGAAATCATGCCGCGGATTATACCCAATCAAGCCACGTATCGCGGGGTCAAAACCTGATGTGGACGGTTGCGCCACAGATCAAAGCCGTCGAGTAGCCAGTTCAGCTCCTGAACCGTCAGCACGATGGCGTCGTCGGTGATATCGGGAGATGTTTTAAAACGTTCGGATTCGAGACGCTTGAGCCAAAGGCAGAAGCCGTTGCGCTCCCAATAAAGGATTTTCACTCGATCACGGTGCCGATTAAGAAAAACGAACAGCACAGGGTCGAACACGGCCACCTTGATATCTAGTTCGACCAGGGCGGCCAGACCGTCGATGGTTTTTCGGAAGTCTACCGGTTTGGGGTAAAGGTATACCTTTTCGACTTTGGTGTCGGGTCGCATCATGACGTGCTGGCTCCAGAGAGAAATCGGGAGCACAGCTTCAGGGATCAACTGTCGGCTTTGAATGTGGTGTTCATGGATCACTTACGTTCGAGCCAGCGTAGACGCCCTCCAGGCGCCAGCAGCGATTCAACCATTGCAGAATGTGCCCACCGACCAAGGGGGGGACGGTGATTGGCCAGGGATATTGGCCAGCAGGCCCGGCCCTTTCGCGGGTAAACCCGCTCCTACACGACGGTCTGTGTCCAACCCCCGATCTGTGCCCACCCCCGATCAGGTGTAGGAGCGGGTTTACCCGCGAATACGGTGGCGGCAGCAACGGTGACCGGCCAGGGATATTGGCCAGCAGGCCCGGCCCTTTCGCGGGTAAACCCGCTCCTACACGACGGTCTGCGCCCAACCCCCGATCTGTGCCCACCCCCCGATCGGCGTAGGAGCGGGTTTACCCGCGAATACGGTGGCGGCAGCAACGGTGACCGGCCAGGGACATTGGCCAGCAGGCCCGGCCCTTTCGCGGGTAAACCCGCTCCTACACGACGGCCTGCGTCCAGCCACCGGGCCGGGGACTGGGCGTGGGTCAGATATGCGGTGCCTCGTACGCATTCAACTGCTCCACAAACCGCCAATGGCTCTTCTTGCCAAACCCCATCAACCGCTTCAACCGGATATCCCAACGCATGTGGTGGTTGGCAATCCATGGCAATGCAAACAGGTGCGCCCCGCGCCATGGGATGAACGGGTTACGCCGCAGGCTGGCATAAATCTCGACGCGGTGGCTGGCCTGATGGCTTGCACAACGGGCATGGAAACCAGACGTGTCCGCCACCACCAGGGTGTTGGCTGGCACCGCAAAGCGACGGGGCGGCGGCAAGCCGAGGGCCGCCAGCTCGGGCTCGTCGATGCGGAACGAACCCTCACGGTGCATCTGCTCGCCGGAGCGCGCCGCCCCCAGGCTTTGACGGTACTCCCAGGCCAAACGCTCCGGCGTCAGGCGGTGCGACCCCGGCACATAACTGAACGGCCCTTGGTCATCCGCCACATCGTCCAGGAACAACCACGCCTTCGCCGTGGGGTGGAAGGTGTCGGCATGCAGGCGGGTCTGCGGGTCCTGATCGGCATTGGCGGCGTCGATCACGATCGACTGCAACTGGTAGGTAATGCCACCGGTATTGGACGACGCATACGCAATCAGGTCGCGCACCCCACGGTCCGCCACAAACGCCGCACTGGCCGGGTTTTGCGCCAGCACGTCCTGGTCAAGGCTGACCCGGCGGGTAACCGCGCGGCCCTGGCGCATTTCCCAGCCGGTGCTGCGCAATGCACCCAGCTCGGCGCGCAAGGCCGCAAACTGCTCGGCAGGCAGGGCGTTTTCACGAATGAAAAAACCGTTCTGCTCAAAATGCGCGCGCTCACCGGCATCCAGCCGCGAGGCCAGCGCATTGCGACGGTAACCTGCCATGGCCATCGCCAGCTGACGACGCTGCACATGCAGGCCCAAGGCATTGAGCCGGGCACTGCCCAGCACCGGGTTGTTCTCGAACGACTTGGCATGGGTAGCCAACTGCAGGCAATGCCAGGGGAGTGCCGCGTAACGGCCGATGTCCTTGATCGAAACAGGCATGATCTAGTCCTTTGATGGGGCCAATGGCCGGCCACAGCCGAGCATGGTCCGGGTATAGTTGAGCAACGGCGCCACTCGTCGATAGGCTACCGGCGCCGGGTGGGGCGCGCTGAGGCAGGCGAGGGCGTGCCAGGCATCGCAGGGCAGGTCTTGCTGGACGTCGGCATAGCGCGCATAGCGCAACAAGGCGCCGGCTACCAACTGGTCCAGGGTTAAACGCCGGGTGCGGCGGAGCAAGGGCTGATGGTCCTCGGTCAGGCCCCAGCCGGCATAGAACGGCGTGCCATAGGTGACCACCGGCAGCCCGCGCAGCAAGGCCTCGAAACCAGCGGTGGAACTGAGCGTATGCAGCGCATCGACCTGGCCATACAGGCTGGCGATGTCCACACCCGCCAGTACCTGATCGGCCAGCCCCACCAGCTGTGCCGGGGCGATGTGCCCGCGGCGCTTGCCGGCTTCCACGTCGGGGTGCGGCTTGTACAAAATCCAGGCATCTGGCAGCCGCGCGCGCACCTGTTGCAGCAGGCGCAGGTTGCACCCGGCACCGCCACCGCTGCACAGCGCCGAGGCATCATCCTCGACCTGGCCCACCACCAGTACCCGCCGCTGCCCCGGCTGCCCCAGCAGCGCCGGGCGCACATTGCTGCGCAGGTTGAACTTGCTGGTGCCGCTGGCAACGATCTGCGCCCGCAAGCGCGCCGCTTCGGCCAGGCATGGGGCGTCGAATTCGCCATGCTGCAACAGCTGCTCCAGGTCGCTGGCAGACTGTGCATCGTAATGAATGCCACCCCGGTCCAGCACCAGTGACAGCGCCGGGCTGTTGGTCGCCCCCAACCCCGTGGAGCGCAAGAAACCATCCTCGACCCGCCACACTGGTACCCCCGCCTGGCGCGCACGTTCGGCCAGGCCGGCCGGCTCGCGCGCAGCCCATACCAGCAGCCGACCCTGTTCGGCCGCTACCTGGCTTATCAGGTGCGGGCTGTCCACGCTGAAGCGCAGCTGCCCCCAACGGCTTGCGAAAAAACGCCGGATGTTGTGCTGCTTGTGCCGCTTTACGCCCAGCACCGTGGTAGGGCCGGCAAACGCAGCATCGCGGGCTTTCTTGCTGGCCAATTGGCGGGCAACGGTCAAGGCATCGGTCAACTGGCCGCTCAATGGGTCGACATAACGGCAGTAACGCACATAGGCCGCCGCCACCAGTTGCACAAGGTCTGGCCGTGCCTGCCGGCGAGCAATGGCCATGCGGTCATCGGTCAGCCCCCAGCCCGCATAGAACGGCAGCCCGAAGCAGGTGACCGGCACGCCCTGGATCAACGCCTCCAGCCCGGCTTGGCTGGTGCCCACGTACACGCGCCGGGCACGCCGGGCCAGTGACGCCCAGGCTACCGGCCGCGCCTCCAGCGTTACCCCACGGGCCCGCGCGGCATCCAGCAGGCAACTGGGCTTTTGCCCGCCCAGGCAGTCCGGGTGAATGCGCACGCGCACGTCGGCATCCGGGTTTTCTGCCAGGGCCTCATCCAGCATTCGCACATAGTCGGCTTCGCATAGCCCGCCGCCCGGGATCGAATAATCCCCGGCAGTCTGGTCCACCACCAGCACCAGCGGCCGCTCGCGGCCCAGCGGGTCGTCGTCGGGCAGGTCCTGGGCGTTGTTGTACTTGCCGATGCCGCTGCTGCGCATCAAGGCAATCAGTTCGCGGGCGCAATTGAGTTCGTATGCGCTGAGCGCCTCGGGCTGCTGCAGGATGTTTTCCAGCAGCGAAGGGCGGTCGGCCAGGTAGTGGATGCCCACCGGGTCGACCACCATGGACATCGGCGTATCGCCCTCAATGCCCAGCGAAGAAGAACGCAAAAAGCCGTCTTCCAGCGCAATGTAGGGCAGCCCCCAGCGCTGGCACAGCACCCGGGCATGGGCCGACGACTGCTTGTAGCCGATACCGGCAATGGCCTTGAGCCCCTTGGGCGCCTTGCGGCCACGGCGCCACAGCCAGAAGGGCGGGCCTTCCGGGCCGAGGAACTGCGGCAGGTGCAGGACTTTCCAGGCCACCCATTGCGACATGATGCCGACCCAGCCGGTGCCGTCTACCAGGGCATCGGGTGGCGAGTAACCTTCGGGCGGGTGGGGTAAAAAGGGAGGCGTGTTGTGCATTACACGGCCCGCCACATGTTGCGCACCGGCGGGAACGGCACCCAGCGCTTGCGGCGCAGGGCAAAGCCATTATGCAGGTACAGGTGCTGCGCCCGATGATTGCTCAGCGGCACCTCCAGCTCTACCTGGGTAAAGCCCTGGCCGGCGGCGTGCGCGCAGCACGCCTGCACCAGCGCCGAGCCTACGCCGTGCTGGCGTGCGGCCTTGCTGACCCGCAGCCCGTACAGCAAGAACGGGTAGCGCCATTCGCGCAGTTCGCTCAGGCAGAACCCAATAAACCGCACCCAGCCGCTCAACAGGCCAAACTCACGCACGAACGGCCGCCAGTGCCAGGCAAACGGCCCGCGCCGGCCATGCTTGAATGCGGCAAAGCCCAGTGCCTGCTCGCCGTCGAAAGCCAGCAGCACACGGTCCCAGTGGATAGCCGACCCCAGCAAGCGATAGCGGCAGGCCGTATTGCCAATCAGGAACGCCAGCGACCCCCGCCCCTCGGTCAGCAAGCGGGCCAAGGCAGGGTCTGCGGCACGCTCCGGCGACAGGTCCGATCCCAAAACGATACGCACCACGTTGTCAGGCTACCCCGGCACTGGCCACAGGCGTGTCCTGGCAGGTTGCCGGCGCCAGGGCATGGGCCAGCAATGTGCTGGACAACTGCTGCACCGGCATGGGCCTGGCCCCGCAGCCAGGCTGGCGGCGGTTGGACCACACCAGGTAGTCGGTATCACCTGCGGGCGCACCAACAGCCTGGTACACCTCGGGCAGGATCGGCACATGGTCACCAAAGAAGCACAGCAGCGCCTCGTTCGGCTGGGCCAGCAAGGTGTCGCGCAGCATGCCCAGCATGCGGTCGGCGTTGCCAATGTGCCGCACATACGGCGCCAGGTCTTTCATGCCCGGTTGCAGCGGGCGGTCGAACCAGGCCGGCAGCTCGTGCGCGGCTACGCTTTCCAGGTGCAACGGGCCATGGTTTTCCATGGTGACCGCATGGATAAACAGCGGCTGTGTCCGGCCTGGCGCCTGCAGCAGCGCGCGGATTTTGTCTGCCACGGCGCAATCACCAATGAACGGCCCGGCCTTTTGCGAAGCGTTGAACGCCTTCACATCGATGAATTCATCAAAGCCCAATGCCGGCAATACCTTGTTGCGGCCATAGAAACCACCGTCGTACGGGTGGATGCAAATGGTCCGGTACCCCTGCGCCTTGAGCCTGGAGGCGATACTGGGCAGGCCTTGGCGGGCCAGCACCCGGTACGGGTTGAAGCGGTGCACGCCCAAGCGGTCGGCAGGGATGCCGGTCAGGTAGGCGAACTCGGTACGCACCGTATTGGCGCCCCAGGCTGCCACTTGCAGTTTGCCCCGGGCCAGCGCCTGGCTGGCCAACAGGTCGTACTGGTCGAGCACTTGCGGGCGCACGCCAGGCCACAGCCCACGCACATCGAAGAACGACTCGCTCTGCACCGAGACCAAGTCCGGCAGCGCCCCGGCCTGGGCCGCTGTCGCCTGCGATGCAGGCTGCCCAGAGGCCGGCACACTTACACCAGCAAACGGCGAGCCCAGCCCGTCCCGGTCCACCGGCGCCCGCGCCGCCCAGAAGTACCGCCACAAGCTGGCCGCCAACCCCCAGCCACGCACATCCTGCTCGGCATCAAAGCTCGGCTTCACAGGCCGATGCCCCAGGCGCAGCAAGCCCAGGCCCAGCGCCAACGGCAGCAACGCCTCAAGCCGCGCGCCCGCCACCTCAAAGCTCAACCCCGCCCACAGGTAAACCAGAAAGCCCACCGCCAGCAGCGCGGCCTTGCCAAAGCCAAAGAACGGCAAGTACAACCGCGGGAACTTCACTGCATCGCTGAAATACTCGAAATCTGCACACACAAACGGCTCGCGCAGCGAGTGATACTTGGCGTTGCTGACCAGCACGATCAGCAGCCACAGCAGCAACACATTCACGCCACTGAACAACGGCCGCGCCGTCAGGGCATACAACAGCCCGAAGGCCACACACCACAGCCCCGCGTGCAGCAGCCAGCAATCGGCCGGGCGACGCAGGGCAGGGCGGGGAACCAGCAGGCGCTCGACCGCGACGGTCAAGCCCAGGCCGATCAAAGCGACCGGCAACATGGAAACATCAATCACTGTACTTCAACCCACGCAGGATCATCGAAGAAAGCCACTGCGGGATAAGCCCCAGCAGCCAGGTGCCCAGGTTGAGCGGGAACGGAAAGCTGATACGCGCCTGGTTCGCCGCCAGCCCGCGCTTGATACGCCTGGCCGCTTTGTCGGCGGTCCACAGAAAAGGTTTAGGCCCGGGCATTTCGAAGCACATCTTCGACTCCACATACCCCGGCACAATCACATTCACTTTCACCCCTTCCGGCGCCAGCCAGTCGCGGATGGCCTCGCCGTACACACGGATAGCGGCCTTGCTGGCGCTGTAGGTCGGTGTGACCGGCAAGCCACGCCAGCCCGCCAGCGAGCTGAACAGGGCGATCTGCCCGTCGCCACGGCTGCGCATGGCGGGCAGGGCGGCCTCGACGGTGGCCAGGGCGGCCATCACGTTCACTTCCATCAGGGCGCGGCTGTCGTCCCAGTCTTCCGCTTCGCCATTGGCGCCCACGGCGGTGTTAAGCCCTGCGCCGACCAGCACCAGGTCGGGCTGATGCTGCTCGCTTACCCGGCGCACCATGGCCCGCAGGGCGTCCAGGTCGCGCACGTCGAGGGCTTCCAGCAGCACCTGGGCACCCAGGGCGCGGCATTGTTCGGCCATTTCGGCCAGGCGGTCCTGGCGCCGGCCTTGCAGGATCAGCGTCACCCCCGGGGCGGCGTAGGCAGGCGCCAGCGCGCCACCGATACCGCCTGTGGCGCCGGTGATGAGGATGCAGCGGGGTGAGGCATGCGAACTCATAGGTATTTTTCGATTCTTGAGGTTTTCGCCATCAGCACTTCCAGGCAGTTGGCCACGGCCATGTCCATGCCGCAGGCGGTGTAGAAGCCGCCGTTGACCTGGGTGGTGTGGATGACCGTGTTGCGGAAGCGTTGAAACAGCGTGTTGTCGGGCGCTTCGGGCTGCTGCCAGAAATCATCCAGGCCGCCCTGATGGGTTAGCCCCGGCATCGCGTAGATCGGCTCGGCCAGCGTGCAGGTAGGGCGGTGGTGCAGCAATGCAGAAGCCCCCGCGGTACTGTTGACGGTGATCATGCCGGTGATGTGCGAGAGCAGCGTAGGCATGTGCCCGCTTTCCATGAAATCGACACGCTCGGCCACGTCGTACTTGCGCGCCAACTGCTCGGTGACCTTGCGGTAGTTGACCAGCCCAGGCGTCAACGGGTGGTTTTTCACCAGCAGGCGCGCATCGAAGGGCGCGTTGAGCGAGAACGAGTCGATCACATGCTCGATCACCTGGGTCATGTTCTGGAACGGCGAGTGGTCGCGGATTTGCGCATCGCTGTCCAGCTGCAAGGGCAGCAAAAACGTGGGGTGCCGCTGGCGGGCCACTTCGGCCACCAGCGCGTCGTCATGCACACGGGCGCGCAGCAGGCGCATGCCCTGGCGGATAAACCCGGCGTACTCCATGGCGGCGTTGAACGGGGCATGGGTGCGGTAGCGCGGGAAGCACAGCCGGTTCAGCGCGCCGCCGGCATGGTACAGCACATCGTGCGTGGCACGTGCGGCGAACGACAGCTTGAACGGGTTGCCATTCTTATAGCGCGGAATGTACTTGCCCACATCGCGGTACCACTGCGGGTCACGTGGCAAACGCGAGTTGTTGTTGACCCCGTCGCGCTCCAGCGTCACCCAATAGGGCCGAAAGTAGCCTTCCTCGAACACGTGCACGCGAATACCCGACAGCCGCGCCAGGGTCACGGCTGGGCGGTGTACCGGGCGGCAGTCGCCGAACAGCACCAGGTCGGTGATATCCAGTTGGCGGAACACCTGTGAATACCAGGCCTCCATGTCTTCCGGGGCGTGCGGGCAGGTCAGCTGCGCGCCGCCGGGGCCATACAGGGCGTCACCGACGTTGAAGCGCACACTGTGCACTCGCTGGCCGATATCCCGCAGCCCTTTGGCAAGGCGGCTGAAGAAGGGCGAACTGACACCCTGAAGCAGCAGAAAATTGTGTGACGGGATACGCAGCAGCGGACCACGCGTCGCCCTTGCATTCAGTTGGTCGGGCGCTTCATGCCCAACAAACTGCTCAAGCGTCGTTTCAAGTCCTGCCATCGGGAGGGAGCTCCAGGCTGCGGTAAGGCGTGCCAATTTTGTAGTTCGTATAAGGTTCGTTCGGCGGTGGTGAAGCGGTTGGTCACCAGGCTTACGTAAGTGGGGTAGAGCAGCAGCGTGCCCGCTACCAACTGGTCCAGCGTCAGTTGTCGGCTGCGCCGTGCCTGCACCGGTGCTTGAAGGTCCATGTCGCGGGTCAGCCCCCAGCCGGCGTAGAACGGCTGGCCATAGGTCGTCACCGGCACACCGCGTAGCAGGGCCTCGAAGCCCGACTGCGAGGTCAGCACATGCAATTCGTCGACCACTTCCAGCAATTGCTGCAGTGGCGTATCGCCGATCACTTCATCGCACCAGTGCACGGTTTGCGCTTCGTCGTCACCGCGGGCGCGCGTGCCGGCCAATACCTCTGGGTGGGGTTTGTACAACACCCACGCATCAGGGTTTTGCTCACGCACGGCGCGCAGCAGTTGCAGGTTGCTGCGGATACGGTTGCCGCCAAAGCGGATGGACGCATCGCCCTCCACCTGGCCAGGCACCAGGATCACCCGTTGCGCATGCGAGGGGCGCTGCCAGCTGGCGCCAGGCAAGTTGTACTTGGTCAGCCCCGCCGCGCAGATGGCCAGGCGCAAAGCATGCGCGCGGGCCAACAACTGCGGGTCGAAGGGCTCTTCAGCCAGGATGCGCTCCAGGCGCGAAGGCCGGGTGGCGTCGTAGTAAATACCCAGGTCATCGACCACCCACGACAACGGTCGCGCCTTGCCGGCGCCCAGGCCGACCGAGCGCAGAAAGCCGTCTTCCACCCGGTTGACGGGCAGTGGGTGGGCGCAAAGGTGAGTGTCGTGCTTGCAGCCCCAGGACACCACGGGCAAGTCTTGCGCCAGCGGTTGCTCGGGCTTGACGAAGCGAATGGCCGCGCCATTGAAAAACAGGTTTGCCAGCGGTTCTTTCCAGCGGCTGAAACCCAGCATCTGTACGGTGTTTGGCAATACGCTGCGGTGCCGCCGTTGCAGGCCCAGCCAGTTGATCAGCACCTCTGGCGTACACGGCTGACCACGTTCTGGGCAGACATAGCGTGGGTAGGCCACCAGGCTGGCATGAATCAGTTGCGCCAACGGCACAGGCTTGCGGCGTGAAGGTGCCGGCACGCGGTCGTCGGTCAGCCCCCAGCCGGCATAGAACGGCATGCCCCAGGTGTGCACCGGTACGTCCCAAAGCAGGGCATCGAAGCCCAGTTGCGACGTCATCACGAACACTGCACGCATGCGTGGCAGCAAATCGGCCGGGTGAACGTTGTGGGCCAGTACCTGTACCCGCGGGTTGCCGGCCAGCGCTGCCAGGTCGAAGTGCCCGGCTTTGCGCCCAGCCACCACGTCGGGGTGCACCTTGAGCACGATGGTGCTATGCGGGTAGCGGGCCAATGCCGCCTCCAGCATGGCCCGGAAGTCGCTGGCCCCTGCACCTTGCAACGAGGCATCGCCACAGGTCTGGTCGGCCACCAGCACGCAGTCGGCCGGGAGCGCTGGCAGTTCGATGCGTGCGTCGTTGTACTTCGACACCCGTTGCTGCTGCCACAGGCTACGTAGTGCCAGGGCACGTTGGGTTTGCTCGGCGTCGAGGGGCGTGGCGATCAACTGTTCGAGGCGGGACGGCTGGGAAGCGTCGTAGTAGACGCCCACGTCATCGACGATCAGCGACAGGGGCGGCTCGTCGGCGCCCAGGCCCACGGAACGGATGAAGCCGTCTTCTAGCGTGAGAACGGGCTTGCCAGCCTTGTGCGCCTCGGCCATTGCCTTGATGGCGCTTGGCTTGCGGCCCCAGGCCATTACCCAATCAGCGAGCTCGACATCGCGCACAGCACCGCTTTGCAGCGCGAATTCGGGCAGCAATGCAGGCAACGTACTGATGCGCTGAGCTCCTTTTGACAGGATCAGCAGGCGAGGGCGGGGCGAAGCGTCGTCCATATACGTGGAGCGGCATCCATTCAGCAAAGGGGCGGCATGGGCTTATAGCCCTGCGGGTCCGGTGGAAACAAAGGATGGCGAATCTTAATACAAATTCACATTTGTAGGCGTGCCGCTGGGCAAAAAACGCGAAAAGAAATTAGACGATATGTGCAGATGATGACCTATGGCATCAAGATGACATCTTATCCCGGCAAACTCCCCGAAAACGCGGCGTACCACGCCGCTTGGGAGCGTAACGCACGCCTGTAGGAGCGGGTTTACCCGCGAAGCTTTTTCCCCATGGGTACAAAAGCTCATCTACTCCTGCTCCAGCATCCCCAGCAAATAGTGGTATTTCTCCAGCAATAACCCCATCCGGTCGCGCTCCTTGTACTCAGCGACCGTTTCTGGGCGCAAGCAATGGAACAGCGCTGTGAGGAGAAACACGTAGCGCAAGTTCCCTAGCGCCTGTTCCACATCGAAGCGCTCCAGTAGCGCTGCTCGGTACGTCTCGATGAACTCGGCCTGTGCTGCCAGGAATACCTTCATGTCCTTGCGCCGGAACAGGCTGCCCAGGTAGGCGCCGCCGTCAAATCCTATTCGCCCAACCTTTACCTCGCTCCAGTCGATCAGGTGCAGTTGACCATTGTCGACGAACAGGTTTTTGCGCAGGTAATCCATATGGCTGATGCAGCGTGGGCTGCGTCGAGCCTTGGCTGCCATGCCACTGGTCACTGGTAAAAAGGCCTTGAAGCGCTCAGCCAGCCCGGCAAAGCGTTCGTCTTCAAGACCGAGTTGCGCCAGCGCAGGGAGGCAGCGGGCAAAATTGAATCGCGGGCGCAGCAGGAACCAAGGCCTGAAGAAGTCCATGCTCCAGTACAAGGGCGCTTTGGCGAAGGGTTGGGACTCGAGGTAGTCGTGGCTCAGGCTTTCAAGCTCGGCAATGCCAAGCGCCAACTGTTTGGCGATCGCATGCATACGTGGGGGAACACCCCGGACGAATTCGGTAAATATCAAGCTTTCCCAAGGCGTATCGATCACGCCTATGCAGGCGGGGTAGTGAAAGTGCGTACTTCCCGCCAACATCCCTTCGGCGCGGTGGAAGCGTGCCTCCTGGCTGCTGATAAACGCCATTTTGCGGATCGATTTTTCCACTATTTCGACGGGTTGCCCGGTGCACGGATCCTTCAGCCGATGGTGGCGCACATAGTTAACGAAGGATGCATTTGCACCCAGGACTTCGGTAGTGATCTCCAGCGTTTTCTGGCCCCAGTGGGGGGCAAGGGCTTGGAGATGGCTCTCGAGTGAGGCGGCGTGCCAGCGATAGAGGTTCTTGCCTGCTGGGTGCCGTCGTGTAGAGGGATTCATAACATCCATGTTGCCACTGCCATACGTCCAATTTGAAGCTGAGAAAGGGGGGGTATGCTGCTGTATGAGCGGCCTGTGTACAACGAAAAGTTACAACAAGATATTGATTTGGAAGGGAAGAGAGGGCTGAACGCCTTATGGTTCAAGGGTTGCCGCTGGCATCGGGGCTTGTGCAGGCCAAGCGATGCCTCCCGCTTTTTTGGTGTCGTTACGCACGAGGAGCAACACCAGTGTTCATCTGGTGGCGCGCCGAACAGGCCAAGTGTCTACATAGACAACAAGCCTTCACTGATGGTCCGAGAGATGCGTTTTTCACGTCTAATCACTTAATGATTGGCGTCAGAACGAGCCAAATGGCTAGGGCGTTCACGCGCAATCAGGCCGAGTTGGCACCTTGTATAAGGCACTCCTACAAAGTTAGTTAACTGGTTGCCGAGTGTAAAAGCCAGCAGAGGCTGGGGTATGAAGAAATAGATTAAATTTGATATCTCAATGCCATCACCGGCGCAAAGTCGGCGCTTAGTTCTCTGTTCTCCTAGCGTCGCCGCCAGTCAGATCGCCCTGAGACTGGGGCTTCCGCACTATGCTTCCAGCTGTAAAAACCTTAACATTCGCGCCTTCGTATACATTCAGCTGTCGTCAGGGACGAAAATGAATCACCTCAGCATCGCCAAAGAAGCCCTTATCGCTCAAGCTCAAGCTGTTACTCAGTTGGCCGACCGCCTGGATGGCGAGTTCCAGAGCGCCGTTGAACTCATCCTTGGTTGCCAGGGGCGCACCGTGGTGTGCGGCATGGGTAAATCTGGCCTGATCGGCCAGAAGATGGTCGCCACCTTCGCATCCACTGGCACCCCCAGCTTTTTCCTGCACCCGGCCGAAGCCTTCCACGGCGACCTGGGCATGCTCAAGCCAATCGATGTGCTGATCCTGATCAGCTACAGCGGCGAAACCGAAGAGCTGATCAAGCTGATTCCTAGCCTGAAGTCTTTCGGTAACAAGATCATCGCCATGACTGGGAACGGCAAATCTACGCTGGCCAAGCATGCAGACATCTGGCTCGACATTTCGGTCGAGCGTGAAGTCTGCCCGAACAATCTGGCCCCCACCACTTCGACGCTGGCGACTATGGCCATGGGTGATGCACTGGCAGTGGCGCTGATTGAGGCTATCCAGTTCAAGCCAATGGACTTCGCTCGCTACCACCCCGGTGGCAGCCTGGGTCGCAAGCTGCTGACCCGTGTTTGTGACGTCATGCACTCGCCGGCACCTGTTGTTTCACCGTCTACCAGCTTCCATGATTGCTTGCTGGTCATGACTCGTAGTCGCTTGGGCATGACGGTGGTGATGGATAACGACAAGCTGGTCGGTATCGTTACGGACGGCGACCTGCGTCGGGCGCTGCTGGAAGACGAGAGCGTTATTCAAGCCTCGGTCGAGCAGTTCATGACCGCTAGCCCACACACTATTCGCGAAGATTCTCAGCTTTCTGAGGCTGAGGCCTACATGCTGGACAATAAGATTCGGGCGTTGGCTGTAACTGACGCTGAAGGCGCTGTTGTGGGTGTTGTGGAGATTTTTGACTAAGGTTTCCCTCGTTCCTTTTAGAGAAGCCGGTATGCAGAGCATACCGGCTTTTTTGTTATTCTGGAAGTTGCGGGATAGACAGCAACAATAAGGTCAGTTTGATAGTTAAAGTTAGTGCGATGAACACATATACAAACCGGCATGCTGGTGCACAACATTAATAAATTTCACCCCCTTTGGAGGGTTTTTCTGTCATAGCGATCAGTCCTGATGGCGACGACCTTCTGATCGAACTGAGCATCCTACTTCTAACTTCAACAGCTGTCGTCAGTCCTGTACCACCGTCCACGAACCGCCGGCGCTTGATTCATGATCAACCCACTCTTGGCGGTGTGATCTGGTTGAGCGTGGAGCTGCAGCGCGTGCTGACGGAGCGGCTAGCTGAAAATTTATTCATCTGAATATTTGGCGTGGTTTACGGTCTACACTCATGTCGCTGGAATAAAGTGCCTAGACTGCAATTGGAGAGGAGGTTGGAATGAATAGTTGTAAGATTGTAAGTAAGTTTCTCCTTGTGGGGGTGGTGACCGCTTTATCACAAGGATGTCAATCTGTCTGGGCTGAAGAGTCGGGTAAGTTGTGCGAGCTACCCAATAATGGAGTGCTTTCCGGAAATGTCAGGTTGGACGGTAGTTGTGTTTACAATCAAACCATCACTATTAATAAGTCAAATGTTGAGGTTGATTGCAATGGAGCTACCCTAGATGGACAAGGAGAGAAAAAGTATGGCGTTCTTATTAATAGTAAAGGGCGTCCGCTAAGTGATGTGTCTGTGTCTAATTGTAATGTGAGGGATTTTTTGGCTCAAGGCGTATTGGTCACGTCGGGAGTGCCAGATGCGAGAAGATCGAGTGATAGAGATCTGAATTACTCGATAAGTCCAACAAGGATAACACTGAAAAATCTAGTGGTTGAGCGATCAGGTGGGGTCGGCGTTTTTCTGCACAGCTATGTAACGGACGTGACTTTGTCGGGTTCAAAAATATTAGACACGAAAGGTGTAGGGATTTATCTTGAACATAGTTCAAGGGATAATAAATTAATAGGGAATATTATCAGGAATAACGGAGCGTGGAATGGGCCGAAGACCGGCCAAAGAGAAGGTTTAGCAATAGATTCTTCTGCGCGAAATCTGATTGAGGGAAATAAATTTATTGGTAATTCGGCGGGTGGGATATTCTTGTATAAGAACTGTGGTGAAAGGTTTAGTCAGGGGCGTTCTGTTATTCGTTGGCAGTCTAGCAATGATAATATCATTAAAAACAATAAATTTTATGATGAGAAGGTTGGTATCTGGGTTGCATCTAGGCAAAGTAGAAATCAGAAGAAAAGTGATTGTGGCGATAGGCCTCTAGATTCTGAGGGTAAATATTTTGCAGATTATGCTAATCATAATGCCATTCAGGGTAATGAGTTTTGTCGCAATAAGCTTCCGATAAAGGTGGAGGGGGATGATAATATTATTACTGGAAATTATTCGGATATTAAAACACAAAAGTGGGTTTCCCAGCCAGAAACGATGAAGGCGCGTCTTACTGGTGTTCAAACTTCAGGGAATATAATTGCAAATAACAGTTTTGAAGCGTGTGGTGGCGAATAAAACTGCATATGCTCCAGTGGTGTTAACTGGGTGCTTATATACTGATAAGGGCAATAAGATGACTCTTATTGCCCTTGAGTTTTTATTGAGCCATTCTTGCCATGACCTTGGCGTACTCTGCAGCGCTGCCAAGAACTGCACCTTTACCCTGTGCCATAAGAATAGCGTCCGCGACCTCGCGGAAAGCACCAGTCCCACCGGTTGCTGAAAGTATCCGGGTTGCAGAAGCCTTCACGTACTCAGGGGCGTCAGCTACCGCAAAAGACATTCCGCAAGCGGAAAAGGCAGGTAGATCAATACAGTCATCGCCAATACAAGCCGTCTGCTCGACTGTTGCACCGGCTGCACTCATCAATTCAAGGCAAGCAGATGCTTTGTCTTTAACGCCAAACTGACAAAGAGTAATACCTAAATCAGTTACGCGCTTGCGTAATGTCGCAGAGTCCCGCCCTGACAATACGGCGACACGAACACCATTTTCTTCCAGTAAGCGCATGCCCATGCCATCGCGTACATGAAAGCGCTTAAGGCACTCGCCGGTGGAGTCGTAGTAAATTCCACCATCTGTTAGGACACCGTCAACATCAGTTATTACTAACTTAATATGCTCTAGTGCTGGCTGCGGCGTGAATGATTGGCCGGTCATTAGGGCGCGTACCCGTTCTAAACATTCAGGTGTATCTACCCCTGGGCCCGTGGGTTCAACGAGATAAGCGCGAATACAGTATCCGGCCGCCAGTAAGCGAAGTTGCTCTAACTTTTCCGCATCCTCAATCATTGGCGTTGGGAGTTTAGAGTAGTCGATTAATATTTGTTGACGGTACCCATAAACGCCTACATGCTTCAGATAGCTCATTGCCACATTATCGCGAGGGTATGGGATAGGTGAACGGCTGAAATAAAGTGCGTTGCCATTATTGTCCAACACGACTTTGACTGTGTTCGGCTTGTCTGCTTCTTGTGCATCAATGGTGTGGCAGAGAGTGCCAATGTTAACATTGACATCATCAAGCATACCGCGTACTAATAGTTCAATATCGGTTGGTCGAACTAATGGTTCATCACCCTGCAGATTTATATAGATATCGGCATCGATTTTTGACATTACTTCTGCTAGGCGGTCAGTGCCGGAAGGGTGATCTTGCGAGGTCATCACGCACTCTCCGCCAAAACCCCGAACGGTATTGGCCACCCTCTCGTCGTCAGTTGCAATGACAACAATTTGGGCATTTCTAACCTGCAGGGCACGCTCGTAGACGTGTTGCACCATCGGTTTACCAGCTATATCAGCCAATGGTTTACCTGGCAGTCGGGTGGAACCATAGCGAGCTGGAATTACAATTGCAACACGCTGCTCAGTAGTTGCCATCATTACCGTCCTTGTTGCGAAAAGCTTGGTTACGAAATCGTCAATGGCTCAAAAGATTTAACCAAATCATCCAGAGCTTTTATCTGCGCCAAGAAAGGCTCCAATTTATCAAGAGGCAGCGCGCTCGGGCCGTCGCATTTAGCTACGGCAGGATTTGGATGCGCCTCAAGGAAAAGGCCTGCCAAGCCCACGCCCATCCCTGCGCGTGCCAAATCCACTACTTGCTCACGTCTACCGCCGGAGGCGGCACCGGATGGATCACGATTTTGCAGAGCGTGAGTGACGTCAAAAATAATCGGAAGATTGTTGCAGCTACGCTTCATTACTCCGAAGCCGAGCATATCTACTACCAAGTTGTCATAGCCCATGCAGGTCCCACGATCACACAGGATCAATTGGTCGTTACCTGCCTCCTGGAACTTCTCGACAATGTTGCGCATCTGCGAGGGGCTCAAGAACTGAGGTTTTTTGATATTCACTGGTTTCCCAGTTTTTGCCATTGCAACCACAAGGTCTGTTTGGCGGGCAAGGAAAGCAGGCAGCTGAAGTACATCCACAACTTCAGCTACGGGATCCGCTTGGTAGATCTCATGAATGTCGGTAATGATCGGTACACCGAACTCGGCCTTCACTTTCTCAAAAATTCGGAGGCCTTCATCCATGCCTGGACCGCGATAAGAGTGGATAGACGAGCGATTTGCTTTATCAAAGCTGGCCTTGAAAACATATGGAATACCAAGTTTTTCAGTGACTCTTACGTACTCTGCGCAAGCGGTCAGGGCCAAGTCCTCGGACTCGAGAACGTTTATGCCTCCAAACAATACAAAAGGTGCATCGTTAGAGCAGCTGATTTTATCGCTAATTTTGATCATTTGAAATTTCTTTCCCTAATAATGTGAGAGTAGAACAGTGTGCTTTACCGCTAGTTTAAGCTGTAGCCCTTCGGATTGCTATACTGCCAATTCCAGTGGTCTTGACACATCTGCTCTATTCCTAATTTGGCTTCCCAGCCGAGGATATCTTTCGCTAGCTTAGGGGCCGCAAAGCAGCTTGCTACATCGCCTGCTCGCCGAGAGGCAAACTGATAAGGAATGTCTTTGTTAGACGCAGCTTTGAAGGCCTCCACAATTTCTAGAACGCTATAGCCCACGCCCGTTCCGAGATTAATTTCCAGGCATTGGGAGGCACCAATTTGTTCTATGGACCTCAGGTGTCCAAGTGCCAGATCGGTTACATGAATGTAATCCCTTACGCCGGTGCCGTCTTTGGTTTCATAGTCGTTACCGAAAACCGTAAGCTTTTCAAGTTTTCCTACGGCAACTTGAGCGACATAAGGCATCAGGTTGTTCGGCGTGCCCCTTGGGTCTTCACCAATACGGCCGCTTGAATGTGCGCCAACTGGGTTGAAGTATCGAAGTATCGTTATGCTCCAGCTTTCATCGGAAGCATACAAATCTCTTAAGATGTTTTCAATAATGAGCTTTGAGCTGCCATACGGGTTTGTAGTAGAAAGAGGGTGGTCCTCTGTGAGTGGAAGGAATTGAGGCTCCCCGTATACAGTGGCTGAAGAGCTAAATACAAGATTTTTTACATTGCATTTGGCCATTGCTTGAAGTAGTTTTACAGTGCCGGCGACGTTGTTCTCGTAGTAGGAGAGTGGGTTTTGAGTCGATTCACCAACAGACTTCAGGCCAGCAAAATGTATGACAGTGTCGCACTGATATTTAGTTAAGGTTTCCTCGATTGCTTGTTGGTCAAGGATATTACCATATACATGTGTTACTGGTTTTTTCGTTATTTCAGTGATTCGTTCAATTGCGACGGGGGAGCTGTTGCAGAAGTTGTCAAAAATTACGACTTCATGGCCGGAGTTCAAGAGTTCTACACACGTGTGGGAGCCAATGTAGCCAGCGCCGCCGGTGACTAAGATTTTTCTCATATAAACACCTTTAATATGGTTTTTCGTGCTTTGGAGTGGCCTTAGAGTGGCTTGCTCGATATGGTTATATCTGATTGAGTGTGTTAAGGGGGTCAAACTTGTGGGGTGGATATGGTATTAAGATTAGAAGTGTCGTTAGTTACTCTATATTTGACTTAAAAGGAGGGGGTTAACCCGCCTGCCAATGTGGTAATTGGTGATAATATCTGGTTCGCGGCGCAAGTTTCGATATTGAAAGGTGCTTGAGTAGTGCCCAACTCAATCGTAGGGACGCGATCAGTAGTTTCGAGTAACTTCCAGCAGGGCAATGAGGAAATTGCTGGAAATCCAGCCAGAATTGTTCGTTCAGGTGTGACCTGGGATAGGGAACATCTGGGCTGAAATTTTAAAGAGCGTGATGTGACACCAGACCCCCTCTTTATCAGAGGGGGCCTGGTAGGACTTACATGGTTACAGGGAATGGTGCACTGGAGGTCAGCGCTCTCCGCCAAGCCGGAGCGGTCAGCGAGCGAAGGCGTTTAGCCAGATTTTTGTTGTCCGGTGCTAATTTACATGCAGCAGTCAGGTAAATTATCGCAGAGTCTTTCGAGCCAGCAGAGATATGAGCTTCAGCGGCAGTCCGCAGCGTTTTGATATGAGCAGGGTTTAGTTCAACTGCTCTATCGAACTGCACTGCTGCTTCAACAAAATCGCCACGTAGATAATGCTCTACACCAAGTCGAACGTGATCGTTGTAGCCAAGTGAGTCACTGTCATTGTCCAGGCCGTTATCTCCATTTGCAGCGGCTGGCATATTAACAGGCGCTGCCACTGGAGCTGGAGCTGGAGCTGGAGCTGGAGCTGGAGCTGGAGCTGGAGCTGGAGCTGGAGCTGGAGCTGGAGCTGGTTTAGCTACCGAAGCCTGCACCGCTGCCACAGCAGTTTTAGGTTGTTCAGGTTTGCTGATGGCCGCTGGTGCTGACTTAATTGCTGCCGGCGCTGAAGTTCCGTGAATAACTTGTCCTGATCCGCCCTTATATCTATCAAATATTGGGCTGGTGGTAGGTATGACCGAGAAAGTTTTCTGCAGCTTGCGGGTATTATCACCGAAGCCACGGAGTTCATAGTAATTGATCTCGGTTGTCGCGGTGATTGGGGTTCCGTCCTCGTAGCGCACGCGACGCGTTACCATTTGGCCAAATGAGTAGAAGTCGAAGCGTAGGTACTTGATGAAACGCAATACCTTTTCGTAATCAATCTCAAAGCCGCTTTTTATAAGTGTTGCGGCTTGCTCAGGATCTTTAACGGCTACGCAAAGACCTTCGTTGGCATACCAAGAGTCCCCGAATACATATAGTGGCTTACCATACATCATGGCATATATGCCGGTGCCCGAGTTGATTAGCGCGACTGCGTGGCAAATATCCATAAGGTCATGCATGTTTATGTCATGCACGGCAATTGCGCCAGGGATCTCAGGTAGGGCATCTTCTACAGGGTGTTTCTTGTAAAGGATTTTCCACTCTGGCCCAAGTTCTTCAACAAGCGAGCAAATTTTCGCATGGAAGTTTTCATAACTTTCGATTGGACCCGAGAAGTTACGTATTACCGTGTCGTTGGGTTGCTGGAACGGTACGAAAAGAACTTTGGTTTTTGCGGTGATGCCAAGTTTCTGGCGTAGAACGAATGTATCAATCCGGTCAGACTGTTTTTCGAGATTGTCTTTGCCTTCTTTGACTTCTTCGATATACGCGATAGTCTTATCGTGGTCAGCTTGGCTCAGAGGTACGTTCCAGAGCACCTCGTCATAGCTGCAACTATCATTAAGGAAGCCATTGCGGTCATGGTATACGGCTCCTGGCAAAGCGCCACGCTCAGCAACAATGATCGGGAAATCGTTTTCTCGGCACCAGTTGTAGAACGAGGTGAGTTTCTCATGACCATAAGGATTACCGAATACAATACGGTCAATATCGTTTTCTAGAACGTAGTCGCCAAAGTCGTCGGCAGTTTCGAAGTCGTCTTTCGAAACTTGGACGATTTTGCCTAGGTAGGGTGCAAACTCACGTTGGCACGTGAAGGGGTTTTTTTGCAGTAAAAGAGTTTTCCCGTGTTCGAAACCAGGCAGCGGATCATGCTCCAATCCGGTTTTAACGAATTCTGCCATGCGGTGCTGCAGGTAGCGCAGATTGATATCTTTGCGGCGATGGTATTTCGCCTCAATCGGGTGGGGCGAATGGAACATATAGATGCCTTTGGAGGCCATCCAGTCCCCGTAAAGACGATAGGTGGCTTTCCATCCGTCGTACTTACAGATCTTCATGAAGTTACCGGCCATCGAAAGCCAGTTACTTGGAAGTGGGAATTTACGAACTTTTCGGATTAGTCGTGTTGCAAATTCGTAGTCTTCAAAGCCCCAGCCTTCGAATTGCTCATCTTGGCCGCCGCGCGACAGGTAGTAGTGTCTGTCGAGTACAACTACAGATGTGCCTGAAGAGAACTTCTCAATCTCGCTGCTGTTATCTTTCAGCATAGAGTTGATGAAATATGGACGCCAAAGTTCAGGATGCATATTTTGCATTTTGTCAAATCCAAGCTCCGTCAAGTAAATGACTGGGAGCATGAGGAATTGATCAACTTGGCTTTGAAGGTCAGTAACTTGAATCTCGCGCAGGATGTCCTTAAAGAAGCCTGGATACGGAATCAGGTCGGCATCCAAGAACATCAGGAACTGTCCTTTCGCTCGCTGAGCTGCGTAGTTCCGAGCTCTAGCTAGGCTAAAGTCTTGGAAAGGCTTCGCACCAGTCCGGTAGACAGTAGTGATTTCACTCGCCCGCTTTTCTATCTCCTGGTAGAGCTTATCAGGAGATCCGTCGTCGATGACTATAAAGTCAACGCCAGCAGGTAGCTCGGTGTCGAGTTTGTAGTAGTTGATCCGGTCCAGCAAATCCATGCGCTGTTCAGTCAGACGTAGCGGGATTATCACTGTCAGAGTTGGACTGTTTTGCTCAGCTGCGATATTCATTTGGACAGTTTATACGCTTTGGGAGATTCGATTAGTGAGTTTGAGATCGCTATCTTTGATGGCTTTCTCAAAGTTCTTAAGGCGGTGCTGGTAGATCTCGTGGAAGACGCTGATGGAATGCTCCGTCAGCTTTTCTTCAACGGCGGCTTCAACACCTACACTTGCCAGATAGTCCAAAGAGCAGGAGGTAATGCCGTGGAATCCTGTAAGCTCTTCAATTCGTGCGTCGGCGAAGCAAATCAAAGCTGGAACACCTGCTTGGATTGCTGCAACACCGCCGTGGATGCGCTCGCCAACATACACGTCATATTGGCTACAAGCTTGGCGCCATGAACCGCAATCAACAAAGGAGAAAAACTTCTCAAATGGAGATTTACGACCGGTTTTTTGCTCAATTAAATCATTCAACATTTGAGCGTTAGGTTGCTGAAGCGCTTCGTTGAATGAATCTGGGGTATCAAGGATATCAGCAAATTGCTTTAGCTCGCCTTGGAATACATAGTCAGCGCTATGCTTGTCGAAGGCTTGCATGAGCTTATGGCCGCGGCTCTTTTTGTAGTTACTGAGTGCGAGATGGCCAGCTGTAAGAATCTTTTTGAGATCCTTTGGCGGCTTAATCGAGAGCACGTTCTTGGGATAGGCGAACATGCTTGGGCAGCCGATAGCTGCAGCATTTTTGATGCCAACACTACGTACCCATTCGAGACTGTTCTCGCCGCGCACGCCAAACAACTCTGCTTTTTTGTCAAGCGATTTCAGAAGATTTAAGATACTGCTATCAACTGACGATTCATCGCCGAGTGGGAGGGTGTCTTGAAGGCCAATCCCGACGCACCATACCTTGATGGTCAAGTTGTCGATAAGCTGTGCGATACCAGGCTCAGTAGCGTCATCCCTTAAGATGTTGGACATTGTCAACATCAAGCCGTCGAAGCTTTCATTCAACGCTTTGGCGGCTTGTTCTGGAGAGCCGTACGCTTTAATGAATCGGAAAAGATCAATTTGGCTCGATTCATTTCGGTTAAAGTCCAGCATTTGAATCATCGCGGAACGATGAATCATATTCCCGTTGTTTCCAACTAATTCTGAGAACTTCAAGTGTTCTCTAAGTGTGTTGCCAGCAGACAGTGGGACACCTGTCTGGAATGGCAGCGCCTGCTTGGGCGGCGTGCTAGTGCCAGAAATTCTTGAGAATGCAATGCGCATAATGGCTCCCAAATATTTTGAGTTATGGAGTTAATTGGCTGCGCCAACTGCACGGCCGAGCAGCATTGTTTGGACAATAGGGCTGATGACCTTTTGCCATTCATAGACTGCAGCGTTTGTTACATAGATTGTATCATCAGGTTTTACCGCGATTTGTCGCGCATAGAAAAGGGCTGCAGGATCGCGCATGTTCAGACGAAGCACGGTCGGCTTACTGTTTCCAGCACCCATGCGGAAAACAAAAACACCCTCTGGGTTTGCGTTTGACTCACGCAAGCCGCCTACACTACCAAGCGCATCAAGCAAACTTGTATTCTGACTAGGCAGATCCTTCAAGCCGGGTTCGCCTACGGCTCCCATTGCTACAAAACGCTGACGTGCACGATCTAGCACTACTTCCGAGTTAGGTCTCAGCACCATGTTGTTGCCGGCAAGGACATCTTCATAGTTGAACTGCTGCACCTGCGTGCCAGTGCGTACGGTCACATTAACTAAGTGTGGCTCGAGAACTGGGCCGCCGGCCTGGTTAACCGCATCCAGTAGTGTCAGGGGACCTTGCAGGGTGCTGAAGCGTCCTGGAGTTTTCACTGCGCCTGCAACCAAAACCGAGCCCGACAAATCGCCAACCAGTTCAACATGGGTTTGAACGTCAGTTGTAATGCCTTTCAACTGACGGCGAATCATTGTTTCGACCTGGTTAAGGGTCATGCCTGCTACAAATTGGCGACCCACATATGGCAAGGACAGCATGCCTTGGGCGTCAATACGCGATTTCAGTTGGGTGCCGCCGCTTGCCAAGGGAGCAAACAGTGCAGATTCTGCTGGAGCGGTATCTGCAATCAGCACATTCAAGGTATCGCCAGGCGCGAGGCGTACCTCTGGTGACTGTGGCTTTGTCACAGTCGCGAGGGAGGCGCGCGGTGCATCCGCCAGATAAGGACCGATCGTACTGGCATTAATATCCACGAGGTTGTAAGTCTCGTTCTTGCTCTCAATCGTGCCCTTGTATGGCCCGGCACCAGACATGGTGCCACCGCAGCCAGCCAGCCCCAACGTAGCCAGCGCCAAAGCTGCCAGTTTCAAATTGAATGTCTTGGAGACAGCCAGGGATTTAATCACGATGATCCTCGATCGAAGCCAGAATGAAGCGGGTGATGCCGTACAGCATCAGTAGGCCAAGCAAAATGGTTGCCAAGTTGTACCAGCGCTCTGGGTAAAGTGCGAGCTGTGGGGTGTTAGGGCTGACTACGGTTACCAAGGTGCGAATCTTCTTGCTTGCTTCTACGCGGGCATTATCGAGCGCGGCAACAGCGGTCTTGTAGGTTTCCTCGGCGATGCCGGCGTCCAAGGTCAGTTGCTGGAAGCGTGAAGCAACCACGTTAAGCTGCGAGCCCTGGGGGGACGAAACCAGCAAGCGCTTCTCTTTGGCCAATTGACGGACAATGGCTTCAACCTTCTGCTTCTGCTGGCGGACTTGCGGAGCGTCAGCGCGCAGCTTGAACGACATCTCGGTCAGAACGGCCTGTTCCTTGGTGTACTGGCCTTCCAGGTCCGCAATGATGGTGGCGCGGCTTTGTGCAGAGTTGCCGCCGTCCAGTACCTTGTTTTCATTTTGGAAGTTCAGCAGCTGTGTCTTGCGCTTGGCGTAGTTAACGCGCGCGTTCTCCAGCTCGCCTTGAGCAAATTTCATCTGCTCGCGGGCAATGTTGTGGCTGACCTCGTTGACGAAGTGTTCGCTGGCCTGAAGGATGACACGCAGCATTTTCTCGGACAGTTCAGGGGTGAATGCCTGAACCTCAACACGCAGCAAACCGGTGGTTTCGTCGTAGTGGGCCGAAACCATGCGCTGGTAGTACTTCAACAGGTCTTCGCGCGGTGCGTCCTTGTTCAACCAGAAGAACGCGTCGCTCCGCTGGGCTGCGAATTGTTCAATCCACTGCACCTTGTCTTCAAGCAGCAGCATCATGTCCATCGATGTGATGTATTCGCGCAAGTAAAGGGTTTCTTCCCGAGAGGCCGGGTTGGTACCGGTTAGCAACGTGGCAAGGCCCGGCATCTGGGCACCTTGGTTACCACCGTCTTGGCGGACGACGACTTGGGCGGAACTGACAAAACGATCAACGGCAAAAAAGCCGTAGTAAACCCCTGCCAAGATCATTGGTAAAACCACCATGGCGATTGCCAGGCGCCAGCCCTTTTTATTACCCGTACTGCTCATAGTTGGATGCATCCTTGAAGTCGAACGGTGTTGCCTAATGTGGGATGTGGTTGTTCAGCTGTTGTAGGCCTTGATGCCTTCAGATACGTCGTCAAAAACCTGAATGCCGCCATTCCTCACCAAAAGGACCACATCGCACAGTTTTTCGATTTCGGGCATGGAATGTGAAACCAGTACGATGTTGGAGGTTTTCAGCTTTTCTTGGAAAACGTCGGCGCATTTACGTTTGAACTGGGCGTCACCCACCGACATGACTTCGTCAATCAGGTAGTAATCGAAATCAAAAGCCATGCTCAATCCGAAGGCTACGCGCGAGCGCATACCAGAGGAGTAAGTTTTGATTGGCTCGTCAATCCAATCCCCGATTTCGGCGAACTCTTGGACGTAGCGAATCTTCTGGCGCATGGAGTCCCCAGTAGCGCCATAGACGCGGCAGACAAATTTGATGTTGTCGCGGCCGGTCATGCTTCCTTGGAAGCCTCCGGTCAAGCCCACTGGCCAAGAGATACTTCGGTCGGTAGCGATGGTTCCAGAGTCGGGTACATCCGCTCCTCCGAGCAGGCGCATCAGAGTGGACTTGCCCGCGCCGTTCCGCCCAATTAGCCCTATGTTTTTACCTGGTGGGATGGCTAATGAGAGATTGCGGAATACATACCGTCGACCATTGGGCGTAAGGTAAGACTTGGTTACGTTTCTGAGCTCGAACACGTTTGGCCTGTACTTAACCGTTCTTGGTGGAAATCAGGTGCATCCTGCGAGCGCGATAGGTGCCCAAGGATAGGAAGAGCAATACCACGGTGAAAGTGATGACATACGTCTCTGATACACCATCTACTGGTACGTAATGAGGCAGTACCTCAGCGCGAATCAGCTCAAGAATGTGCAGGAATGGGTTCAGCAATAGAACCGGCATCATGGCTTGCGGCAAGTAGTAGGCAGGTATCAGCACACCAGAGATGAAGTACAGCGGGAAGAATGCCATTCGCACGACAATCTTAAGGCTGGGTAGTGCGTGTGTGATCAGAGCTAGGAGCATTCCCAAGCCAAAGGCAAACAGCAGACCCAAGAAGAGGGTGGTAACCCACTGCAGCGGACTGTGGATTGACATATCAAAGCCGAACCATGCGAAACCGAATACCAAAATGGCGTAGACCGTGGCTGCTATGCAGGTTTCAACGATGACGCGAGCCACGTAGGTGTCTAGAGGCTTGATTTGCTTGTAGCCGAACAGTGAGCGGTTTTCCCGGAGACTGTCCATGAGGCGCAGTGCTGTGTTGCGATAGAGCAAAAATGGCGCCATACCGACAAGCACGAAAACCGGATACTCAACGCCGGAGAGAGTGCGGCCACGTAACATCGCGAAGAGCAATGAGAACACTAGCAAGTGAGCGATAGGCTCGAGTAGCACCCAAACAGCTCCAAAGCGGCTAGCGCCGACGCGCGCTCTGGCTTCGCGCAAAACCAGCGCGAAGATGACAGATTTTTGGATCTGGAGAGAGGAACGAGCTTTCAAGATGGCGACCGCAAAGCAATGCAGCGCGCCTAGGCACGCCGGAATTCATCTTTAGGAAAGGCTCGCCCTGAGGCGATTTCAGACGGATCTTCCGGACACTTCCCTGTTCTAAGGGGCGGAAGGGTAAGCGCGGGAGGGCGTAAGCGTCAAGCGAGGCGCCGCAAATGCAACCGAAAGTTCTAATCCTTAAGCCACATTCGAGACGAATGGCAGTAGAGCGATAGCGGCACATTGCTATTTTTTTGTGAAGGCTTGTGCCGACAGATTTTTGTTACTGATGTTGCTTCACAGCCTACGCTGGACGGATTTTTTTGGAAGTGAATGGGTTCACACTATGCAGTCAAGGCATGCGGTTTCGATGGTCAGCCGCTGACTGTAAGGTTTGCGACCAAAAAGGGCATCCGACCTGCAGATTTTTGCAGCAATGCTTGAGGGGGAGCGGCGCCTTCAGGAGTCGGAGGTAGCTTCATGAAGCGTAATGCCAACCGCAAACAGACCTGCGACATTGGCCGCGAAACCTATGTGTTTACAGCAAAATCCGCAAAATTATGGCACTCTGCCAGACCTCGCTAGCCTTCTGGCTCGACTTGTACCCGTTCCGTGGCATCTGCCCGGCACGCCTGCCTGACCGTGAAACGATGAACATCCCTAACTTCAAGAAGTTGTTTATGCCTGATATTTCAGCAGACGCAGCCAGCCTTATCCATGCCATAGCCTCTGCCACTGCGGTAATCGCAGCGCTGATCGCCGCCAGTGCGATGATCATTGCCCATATGACCTCGGATGTAAAAAACCAGCAAGCCGAAGTGCCCGTTTCCCGGGGGGCGCAGGTGGTTACTGTCGTCCAGGAGTCGGACGTGCAGGCCAGGCTGGAGATCGAGCAGCTCATGGAGCAGAACGATGCGCTCAGGGCCGAACTTGAGCGCGAGCGGGCCGAGCGGTTGAAGCTGGAAGCCAGCCTGAAGCCCAGAGCGCTGACGCCGCAGGCGCATGATGCGTTCAAGGCATTGGCGGGCGAGCTGAAGGCTAAGACGCTGGCGCCGGTGGTGTTGCTGAATATCCACAAAGATGACAAGGAAGCTGTGCGCTTTGCCAAGGAAATTGCCGTTGCGCTGACCAGGGCGGGTGTGCAGGTTCAGATCAAGCAGTTGCCCCTGCAGAAGCACAATACCGGTACCCAGGTGGTCGTTTATGCCGGGGTGGGCGGTGACGAGCTTGAGCAGGCATTCAAGACCGCTGAGTTTGCGTCTGACATCAAGCGCTCGGGGCAGAGCCCGCGGGTGAAGGTGGATGATGGGGACGCGATTGCCATTTCGGCATTTATCAGTGTTTATCCGCGCAGGGAGATTTGAGCGGCGGGTGGGGGCTGTGATCTTGTAGGCATTGGGGGGGATGGCTCCGGCGGTGCCGGTGTTCGCGGGCGCGCCCGCTCCCACAGGGCGGGGGCTTGGCCACTGCAGTGGTTTGCCCTCGCCATGTCTGGGCTGATGAAGCCCATTTCTTCTGACTGCAAGCGAGGCATAGCCTCGCCTGGTCTCGCGTCATTCCCTTCAGTGCTGCCTGTTTTTCGCAATCTCGATGTCGTTCATCAGGGCTTTTGCGGTGGCCAGCAGGTAGTCCGCTGCGCCCAGCATCTTGTGGTCGTCTTCCATGTCACCTTCGCGTACCAGGTGCTTGCAGTAGCCCAGCAGGACGGAGACGTGTTCATAGGCGTCATCGACGGGGATGCCGGGTTGGACGCGGAGCAGGTCCAGGGTGGGGTTGCCGGCTTCGAGGAAGGTTTCGATGCCTGCGGTGAGGAGGGGGGATTGGTTGTTGTTCTTCATGGTAGTTGCTCCTGGTAAGTGGAACTGCCACGCAGATCTTTCTCACGGACCAGGGCGGCAGTCGTACACGGGGTGAGAAACCGAGGGAGCTACAAGGCTCGGCCAGACCGAAGTCTGCCCGCGTACGACTGCCATGACAGGCAAGCCAGGTAACTCGCATCAGGTTCTCACACCCGGTCACCAACATGGCGACCGGGTGAAGTTATCCCTGGGGCATTTCCCCGACAATTCAGCTGCTTCTGACTGGCGCGTAGGATAGTTCGCTTGGTTGTCGAGCTGAAGAGGTGGGGCAGGGTTTCAGGAAAGTCTGACGTGCTGGGTGTGCACCCCAAGGCAAGTAGCTTCGCCGTTATTGCCGACCGTTGTCGGCGGGGTTTACCCGCGAACCGCCACCGCATTCGCGGGGGAAGCCCTGTACATCGATCGGGGGTGTTGAACGGGGCGTTAGCGTCGCCATGTTCCAGATGCGCTTGAAGCCGCAACCGCCGGCTGCTTTACGGGGTGAGCCTTGTTCGGCGTGCGTTGTAGGAGAATGGCCGGGCATTGGTGGGCAGTGGGTGTCGAACCAACCGGGATTTGGCTACAGGCACAGGGCCGGGTTCTTGTGCATCAAGGGCCGGGGCCGAGCGAGGAGGAAACGGCCACTGTTGGTGGGTGAGCGAAGTTGAGCGTTTTGCTGACCGATTCGGTAACCATTCGCCGGGGTGGTTGGGTATTGTGCGGCCGGGTTAGCCGCTAGGGTTGGTTGCGCAGCCGAAGGAAAACGGTTGCTGGAAAATGACCAACCCAAGGAGTGTTGACCATGCGCAATAACGTTCTGTCGTACCTGCTGCTGCCGCTGTTCACCAGTTTGTCGTTCTCCCTTAGCGCCGCCCCGGCCAGCACCATGGCAGTGGCCGAACCGGTGCCGGTGGTGGCCCAGGCCCAGGCACAGCAGGCGCCGAGGCTGGACTTGAACACGGCAGATGCACTCACCCTGCAAAAGGAGCTGAACGGCATTGGCAAGGCCAAGGCGGAGGCTATCGTGGCCTACCGCGAGGCCAATGGGCCGTTTGCTTCAGTGGATGAGTTGCTGGAAATAAAGGGCATAGGCAATGCGTTGCTGGAGCGCAACCGGGACAAGGTGATGGTGGAGTAAGCGGGCAGGGGCCGGGGTGATGCCCTGGCCCGGCCTTTACGTGCCGGGAATGGCGCGCTCCCGCAGGCGCAGCGCCTGAAGGGCTGGGCGTTTTAGCGGTCTTGTGCGTCCTTGGCATCCGCCTCGGCATTGCGCTCATGTACCTTGCGCAGTTGCTCTTCGGTCAGCGGCAGTTTTTTGGCCGTGTCGCGTAGCATCATCAACCCGCCGACAATCGAGCCGAGGGCTATGATGAGTATCAGCCAGGCATACCAGGGCATTGTCGTTCTCCTTAGATCGGGCCATGGGCAACGGTTACATAAGTTTTGAGCAATTGCCCGTTCCGTTGGTTCAATTATAGGTGCCAGGCCGTGCAGGGCCAATTCCGTGACCTGCGGGCCCCAAAGCCTGCGTCACTTCGTTTACAATGCGCGCCGTTTTCGACTTGCCAAGAGACCCTGCCCATGTCCGCCTGCCAGACGCCCCTGATCGTCGCCCTGGATTTCCCTACCCGTGAGGCCGCCCTGAAGCTGGCTGACCAGCTTGACCCTGCGCTGTGCCGGGTGAAGGTTGGCAAGGAGCTGTTCACCAGCAGCGCTTCGGGCATTGTCGAAACCCTGTGTGACAAGGGCTTCGAAGTGTTCCTGGACCTCAAGTTCCACGACATTCCCAACACCACCGCCATGGCGGTAAAGGCCGCCGCCGAGATGGGCGTGTGGATGGTCAACGTGCATTGCTCCGGTGGCCTGCGCATGATGGTGGCCTGCCGTGAAGAGCTGGCCAAGCGCAGCGGCCCGCAGCCGTTGCTGATTGGCGTGACCGTGCTGACCAGCATGGAGCGTGAAGACCTGGCCGGCATTGGCCTGGATGTCGACCCCCAAGAGCAAGTGCTGCGTTTGGCGGCGCTGGCGGAAAAAGCGGGTATGGACGGTTTGGTGTGCTCGGCGCTCGAGGCCCCGGCACTGAAGGCGGCGCACCCATCGTTGCAATTGGTGACCCCGGGCATTCGCCCGGCGGGCAGCGCGCAGGATGACCAGCGCCGCATCCTCACCCCGCGTCAGGCACTGGATGCCGGTTCGGACTACCTGGTGATTGGCCGGCCGATCAGCCAGGCTGCAGACCCTGCGCAAGCGTTGGCAGCGGTGGTGGCGGAGATTCGTGGGTAATTAACCTGCGGTTGTCCAGCAAGGGCCTGCGCCGAACCACCGATGTGGGCCCACCACCGATGCCTGTGTCAAACCCCTGATGTGGCTGCACCCCCGATCCGTGCGTAGGAGCGGGTTTACCCGCGAATACGGTAGCGGCGGCAACGGTGAACGGCCGGTGGAAATTGGTCGGCAGGGCTGGCCCTTTCGCGGGTGAACCCGCTCCTACGACGGGCTATGCTGAGCCAGCGATGTGTGTGTGTCCGCGAATGCGGCGGCAACGGTGGATGGCCGGTGGAAATTGGCCGGCAGGCCTGGCCCTTTCGGGCCACCGAGGCCTGTGTCGAACCATTGATGCGGCTGCGCCCCCCGTGTAGGAGCGGGTTTACCCGCGAATACGGTGGCGGGGGCAACGGTGGACGGCCGGTGGAAATTGGCCGGCAGGCCCGGCCCTTTCGCGGGTGAACCCGATTACAAGGGCGTGTGCCGGGCCATCGGTGCCGTGCAGGGGCGTTTAAACCTTCAACACCAACTTGCCAAAATTCTCCCCGCTGAACAGCTTCAACAAGGTCTCCGGGAAGGTTTCCAGCCCTTCCACCACGTCCTCTTTGCTCTTCACCTGCCCGCTGGCCAGCCAGCCGGCAATCTCCAGCGCGGCTTTGCCGTAGTCTTTGCTGTAATCCATCACCACAAAGCCTTCCATGCGCGCGCGGTTGACCAGCAGCGACAGGTAGTTGGCCGGGCCTTTTACCGCTTCTTTGTTGTTGTACTGGCTGATCGCGCCGCAAATCACGATGCGTGCCTTGAAGTTGATGCGCGTCAGCACGGCATCGAGGATGTCGCCGCCCACGTTGTCGAAGTACACGTCCACGCCTTTGGGGCATTCGCGCTTCATGCCGGCCAGCACGTCTTCGGCCTTGTAGTCGATCACGCCGTCAAAGCCCAGTTCGTCCTTCAGGTACTGGCACTTTTCGGCACCGCCGGCAATGCCGACCACGCGGCAGCCCTTGATCTTGGCAATCTGCCCGACAATGCTGCCCACCGCACCGGCCGCGCCGGAAATGACCACGGTGTCGCCAGCTTTGGGTTGGCCAACCTCCAGCAGGGCGAAGTAGGCGGTCATGCCGGTCATGCCCAAGGCTGACAGGTAACGGGGCAGGGGGGCCAGCTTGGGGTCGATCTTGTGCAGGCCCTGGGGCTCGCCGGTGAAGTAGTCCTGCACACCGAGGGCGCCGCTCACGTGGTCGCCGGGCTGGTAGCCGGGGTGATTGGAGGCAACCACTTCACCTACACCCAGCGCACGCATTACCTGGCCCAGGGCCACGGGCGGGATGTAGGACTTGCCTTCATTCATCCAGCCGCGCATGGCCGGGTCCAGCGACAGGTACAGGTTGCGCACCAGTACCTGGCCTTCGCCGGGTTGCTCGGCGGGTACGGTCTCGAAGCTGAAGTCGTCACGGCGCACGGCGCCGACCGGGCGTTTGGCAAGCAGGAAGCGGCGGTTGGTCTGGGTCATGGCGGGTCCTTGTGGGCTGTGGAGGGCGTAAGGCGTTCAATCTACCTTGTTGATGAAGGCGGTTCCTTAAAATCACTGACAAGCATGGTAGCCCAACCGTTGCTGTGATGATGCTGCCCGGCCGAGCGGCGGCTGACTATGCTCTGAACCCCACCCAACCCCTCACAGGAGCACGCGATGAGCATGACCTTTTCTGGCCAGGTAGCCCTGGTGACCGGTGCGGGTGCCGGTATCGGCCGGGCAACCGCCCTGGCGTTCGCCCACGAGGGCATGAAAGTGGTAGTGGCCGACCTCGACCCGGTCGGCGGCGAGGCCACCGTGGCGCAGATCCACGCGGCAGGCGGCGAAGCGCTGTTCATTGCTTGCGACGTGACCCGCGACGCCGAGGTGCGCCAGTTGCATGAGCGCCTGATGGCCGCCTACGGCCGGCTGGACTACGCCTTCAACAACGCGGGGATCGAGATTGAGCAACACCGCCTGGCCGAAGGCAGTGAAGCGGAGTTCGATGCGATCATGGGCGTGAACGTGAAGGGCGTGTGGTTGTGCATGAAGTATCAGTTGCCCTTGTTGCTGGCCCAGGGCGGTGGGGCCATCGTCAATACCGCGTCGGTGGCGGGGCTTGGGGCGGCGCCAAAGATGAGCATCTACAGCGCCAGCAAGCATGCGGTCATCGGCCTGACCAAGTCGGCGGCCATCGAGTACGCCAAGAAGGGCATACGCGTGAACGCCGTGTGCCCGGCTGTGATCGACACCGACATGTTCCGCCGCGCCTACCAGGCCGACCCGCGCAAGGCCGAGTTCGCCGCAGCCATGCACCCGGTGGGGCGCATTGGCAAGGTTGAGGAAATCGCCAGCGCTGTGCTGTACCTATGCAGCGACGGCGCAGCGTTTACCACCGGGCATTGCCTGACGGTGGATGGTGGGGCTACGGCGATCTGAGTCGTTACCGTGCGGGCTGCTGCGTGGGCAAGCCCGCACCTGCGCGTGCGCTCACCAACCCCAGGCCAAACCCACCATGTCGCGCATGGGCAGGCTGCGCGTACCCAGGCCTCTCTTGAGCAAGCCGGGCAGTCAGCTGGCCACTCGGCTAAAAGCTGGCACCTATCTTCAGGCCATACTCGTCACGGGTTTGTTCGTCCGAGTCGGTCATCCGGAACTGCCCATCCAGTTCATAGTTGTAGCGGCTGAAGTAAAGCGAAGCGTATACCGGCACAGTACCGTGTTGGTTGAACAGCACACTAAGTTCGGCAAAGGGGTTGGTGGTATCTTTCAAATCAACCTCTTCGTTGCTGATGCCATGTATTTTCAATTGCGAATCGCCATTGATAACCTGGCGTATGCCCGCTTCGAAACGCAAGGTGGCATTATTGAAGCGGTAATTGTAACCCGCTACCAGCTTGGCGAACGGCGTGCGGTTGGTAAGGTCGACATCATGGCGACTGGTATTGGGTTCCAACCGGTTCCACTTGTAGCCGGCGCCCAGCAGCAGGTCGACTGAATGCCGTTCGGCCAGTGCCAAGCGCCAGCCCAGGTCCAGGTCGGCCTGGCCGTCCTTGAGCTTCTGGTCATGCTGTTTCGAGTACATGCCACTGGCCTCGGCCTGGTAGACAAGGCCTTGCGTGGCCGTCATCTTGTTGCCGAAGTTGATGAATAAGCCACCTTCGGGCATATCTTCGGTTTCATTATTACGGCCGTTGAGTTCCAGTTGGGTGTAGCTCCCTTGTAAGCCAAGGGTGAACAACGGGGCGGTGGAAGTTTCGGCATAGCCAACGGTTGGCACAGTAAACAGCAGCAACGGGGTGACCACAGCAGTAAACATGGCTGTTTTCATTGCAAACTCCAGGGTGCACTGCAGGTCCGGAGAACGGGCCAGTTACCGATCACGATAGCGACGTTTTTATTGTGTGCAGGGGTGTTTAAAAAAATTTCAATACCCCACTTTTGGCGCAAATTTAATGGCGTCAATAGTGTTCGATAAAGTGTGGATTGGAATAAATGAATGTTTTACTTGCGTCGATTTAATATGGGCAGGTGCCGTCGCAGGTTGAGGGACGGGCTATCATTGATGGCCTAGTGATATCTTTTACCGCTGGCACTGAAAGCGACCCTTTTGCAGCCAAAAACGACAAGACATAGCTATTTGACACTATTCTGACGCCAGCCCCTTGTTCATTGGCAGATAACGTTGCCACCCTTAGCCTTCGGGATAACCTCACTGGCTGAAAGGGGATCGGCGATGGGCGCGAGCAAGCACGGTGTGCTGGCCAACCTGGGCATGGCCCGCAAACTTGGCCTGGGCTTTGCCTTGGTGCTGCTGCTGACACTGGCGGTGGCGGCTATCGGCGTCGCGGCGTTGCACAGCGTTGGCCAGCGCTTCGACAGCTTGCGTCAGCTGGCCCAGTTCAATACCGACTTGCTGCGCTTGCGCGAGCATGAGCAGGCGTTTGCCCTGCGCTCCGACATGCAGCAGGCCGACGCCTTGCGTGGCGGCCTGCAGGGCTTGGTGGAACGCGCCCGAGGCCTGCCGGCGCTGGCGGCGGCGCAAACCGATCTTGCGGCCTATGGCCAGGCCTTCGAAGCCTTTGTCGAGGCCGTGCAAGCCAAGGAGCTGGCGCTGGACATGGCCAGCTGGTCGGTGTCCAACGTGTCCAACAACCTTGATGTGCTGCAGGCCGGCCTGGCCGATGACGGCGTGTACACCCTCAAGCAGTCCCAGGGCCAGCAGGGTGGGGAGTTTCTTGAGCAAGCCGCGCAGGTGGCCCAGGTGTCCCGGCTGATGCTGCAGGCCATGGACGAAGCACGGGTACGCCTGGAAAAAAGCCGCAAGGGCGAGGAGGGTGTGAGCCAGGAGCGTATTGCCCAGACGGTGGAGGCCGCTGGCCTGGTCAGCCAGTTGCAAGGCGCGGTTGGCGATGCCGGTTACCAGAGTGTGTTGGGCGAAGTGGCGGGGCACATTGGCAGTTTCTCGGAAAAACTCAACGAATACACCGACCAGCTGACCCGCGAGCAGGGGCTAAAGGCGCAGTTGCAAGCCAGCGCCGAGCGGGTTACCGGGCGTGTCGACCAGGCCTATCTTGGGCAGGAGCAGGCCCTGCAAGGCGAGCTGCAGCGTAATGCCTTGGCCATCGGCCTGGCCACGGCGCTGGCGCTGCTTGTAGGCGTGTTGGCGGCCTGGCTGATTACCCGGGCTGTGGTCGGCCCGTTGAAGCATGTGATTGCCCGTGCCCAGCGCATTGCGGCGGGTGAGCTGGGCTTCGACGCCCAGGCGCCGCGCCGGGATGAGGTGGGGCAACTGATGCAGGCCATGCAGCAGATGGCGGCGGGGCTCTCGGGCATTGTCAGCGGCTTGCAGCAGGGCATCGAACAATTGGCCGGCAGTGCCCAGGCGTTGTCGACGGTGACTGAGCAGACCAACCGCGAGGTGGGCAGCCAGAAGGAGGAAACCGAGCAGGTGGCGACCGCCATGCAGCAGATGACTGCCACGGTGCACGATGTGGCGCGCAATGCCGAGGAGGCGGCGCAGGCGGCCCAGGCGGCGGACGAGAAGGTCGACACCGGCCAGCAGGTGGTGCGCCAGAGCATGCAGCGCATCGAGCAGCTGGCGTCGGCGGCAGAAGCTGCCAGCGCCGGCATCGACAGCCTCAGTGCCGAAATCCACACCATTGGTGATGTGCTGGAAGTGATCAAGAGCGTGGCCGAGCAAACCAACCTGCTGGCGCTTAATGCTGCCATCGAGGCTGCCCGCGCCGGCGAGCAGGGGCGCGGCTTTGCCGTGGTGGCCGATGAAGTGCGCGCCCTGGCGCGGCGTACCCGGCAATCCACCGAGCAGATAGAGACCTTGGTGGCCAGCCTGCGCGGCAATGCCCAACAGTCAGTGACGCAGATCCGCGGCAGTACCGAGCTGGTGCGGCTGGCCGTGGCCGATGCACTGCAGACCGAAAGTGCGCTGGGCAGCATTGCCGCAGCGGTGTCATTGATTCAGCAGATGAACCAGCAGATTGCCGCAGCCGCCGAGCAGCAGAGTTCGGTGGCGGAAGAGATCAGCCGCAGTGTCACGCAGATTCGTGGCAGTGCGGACCAGGCGGCGTTGGCGATGCAGGACAATGCCCGGTCCAGTGTCGAGCTGGCGCAGCTGGGCACCGATTTGAAGGGCATGGTGGGGCATTTCAGGTTGTAATCTCGTTGCCTGTGGCGGCCCATTCGCGGGTTGTGTGATTTCCCGTCGTAGGAGCGGGTTTACCCGCGAAGAGGCCACCACAGGCAACAAATACCCTCACCCCCTGCGCGGGTTAAGAATCACCAAAGCCAATACCCCCGCCACAATCCCCCAGAACGCCGAACCAATCGAGAACAAGGTCAGCCCCGAAGCGGTCACCATGAAGGTGATCACCGCGGCCTCCCGCTCACGCGCCTCGCTCATGGCCACGGTCAAACCGTTCATGATCGAACCAAACAGGGCCAGTGCCGCAATCGACAGCACCAGTTCTTTCGGCAATGCCGCGAACAGTGCCGCCAAGGTGGCGCCGAACACCCCGGCAATGCCGTAGAAAATCCCGCACCACACCGCCGCGGTGTAGCGTTTGGCCGGGTCTTCATGGGCATGCGGCCCGGTGCAAATCGCCGCGCTGATCGCCGCCAGGTTGACCCCATGCGAGCCGAACGGCGCCAGCAGCAGCGAGGCAAAGCCGGTGGCCGAAATCAGCGGCGAGGCCGGTACCTGGTAGCCGTCGGCACGCAGGACGGCCACGCCTGGCATGTTCTGTGAGGTCATGGCCACCACGAACAGCGGAATGCCGATGCTGATGGTTGCCGCCAGCGAGAAGCTTGGGGTGGTCCACACCGGCTTGGCCACTTCCAGGTGGAAGCCGCTGAAGTCCAGCAGGCCCAACGCGCCGGACAATGCCGTGCCCACCAACAGCGCGGCCAGCACGCAATAACGCGGCGACAGGCGCTTGACCAGCAGATAGCTGAAGAACATGCCCAGCACCAGCAACGTGCGGTGCTGGGCGGCCACGAAGATTTCGCTGCCGATCTTGAACAGGATGCCCGCCAGCAGCGCCGAGGCCAGCGAGGCCGGGATGCGTTTGACCAGGCGCTCGAAGCTGCCGGTCAGGCCGCACACCAGCACCAGCAAGGCACAGGTAATGTAGGCGCCAATGGCCTCGCCATAGCTGACCCCACCCAGGCTGGTGATCAGCAGCGCCGCGCCGGGGGTGGACCAGGCGACGGTGACCGGTGTGCGGTAGCGTAGCGACAGGCCGATGCTGCATACCGCCATGCCGATCGACAGCGCCCAGATCCATGACGAGATCTGCGCGGTGGTCAGCCCGGCCGCCTGGCCGGCCTGGAACATCAGCACCAGCGAACTGGTATAGCCGGTGAGCATGGCAATGAAGCCGGCGACCACCGCCGAGGGGGAGGTGTCTGCCAGGGGCCGCAGGCGTGCGGAAGTGGCATCGGTCATGAACAAAGTCCTTGTAAAGGTGTAAGCAGTTTTTTCAGACTACAGCGAGCAAGGTTGATCCTTGCCATACAGCGGCCATTGCTTTTAGCCGTACAGTCGCCAAATATTGGGCGCAATTGCGAAACTGCTTTGCAGGGAGGGTCGATGTACAAGGTCTATGGCGACTACCAGTCGGGTAACTGTTACAAGGTCAAGCTCATGTTGAGCCTGCTGGGCCGGCCCTATGAATGGCACCCGGTGGACATCCTCAAGGGCGAGACCGAAACGCCCGAGTTTCTGGCGATGAACCCTAATGGCAAGGTACCGGTGCTGGAACTGGAAGACGGTAGCTACCTGTGGGAGTCCAACGCCATTCTCAACTTCCTGGCCGATGGCAGCGAGTTCCTGCCCAGCGAGCCGCGCCTGCGTACCCAGGTGCTGCAGTGGCAGTTTTTCGAGCAGTACAGCCATGAGCCGTACATTGCCGTGGCGCGGTTCATCCAGTTCTACCTGGGGCTGCCGGACGAGCGCCTGGACGAGTACCGCAAATTGCACAAGGGCGGCTACAAGGCGCTGAAGGTGATGGAGCGACAGTTGCAGATGACGCCTTACCTGGTGGGTGAGCACTACTCGATTGCCGATGTGGCGTTGTATGCCTACACCCATGTGGCGCAGCAGGGCGGCTTCGACCTGGCGGAGTACCCGGCGGTAAGGGCCTGGCTGGAGCGGGTCAGCAGCCACCCGCGGCATGTGCCGATGGTGGGCTAAACGCCGATACGGTTCATTGTGGGAGCAACTGTCTTGCTCAATTTCTGAAAGCTGGCCCGATTGTGGGAGCGGCCTTGTGTCGCGAAAGGGCTGCACAGCAGCCCCGGGGTTTCAGCGTCGATGCAAATAATGCCGGGGCCGCTTCGCGGCCCTTTCGCGACACAAGGCCGCTCCCACAGGCCGGTGTTCAGCCTCAGCCTAGCGCGGTATCGAGAAACATCATCACCGCAAACCCGCCCATCAACCCCGGGTAATGGAGCTGGGGGCAGCGCTGGGCATCCAGGTCGAGCCGGCGCTGGAAGCACTGAAGGTCGCCGTCCATATCTAAAGCCTGGCACAGGCCTTGTGTCGCGAAAGGGTCGCAACGCGGCCCCAGCAATTTGTGCCGCGATGCTGTAATCCTGGGGGCGCTTCGCGCCCCTTTCGCGACACAAGGCCGCTCCGACTTGCAGCGCTTTTAGGCCGAAGCAAACCGCTCATCCAGGTAAGCGATGATCGCCTTGGACTCATACATCCAAGTCACCTTGCCGGCTTCTTCAATGCGCAGGCATGGCACTTTCACCCGGCCGCCACCTTCTTGCAGGGCCTGGCGGTGCACCGGGTCGTTCTTGGCGTCGCGCAGCGCCACCGGCACGTTCAAGCGGTGCAGGGTGCGGCGGGTTTTGACGCAGAACGGGCAGGCGTGGAACTGGTACAGCGCCAGCCCCTTGGCCGCTTGCTCGATGCGGGCCTGGGCGGCCGCGTCGCGCTTGCGCTTGGCCGGGCGGCTGATCCAGTCACCGAACACAATGAGCTGGCCGAGGCCAACCCGCAGGGCTTTGACGATCATGGACAACTCCTGAAATGCAAAAGCCGACCCTGAAGGGTCGGCTTGGGGTCAGCAACCAATCACTTGATCAGGCTGAGGAACTCGCTACGGGTGGCGGCGTTATCGCGGAACTCACCCAGCATCACCGAGGTGATCATGGTCGAATTCTGCTTTTCGACACCGCGCATCATCATGCACATGTGCTTGGCTTCGACCACCACGGCCACGCCCGCGGCACCGGTTACCTGCTGCACGGCTTCGGCGATCTGGCGGCTGAGGTTTTCCTGGATCTGCAGGCGGCGGGCGTACATGTCGACGATACGTGCCACCTTGGACAGGCCCAGTACCTTGCCCTTCGGCAGGTAGGCAACGTGTGCCTTGCCAATGAACGGCAGCATGTGGTGTTCGCACATCGAATACAGCTCGATGTCCCGGACCAGCACCATTTCGCTGTTGTCAGAGCTGAACAAAGCGTTGTTGGTGACTTCTTCCAGTGTTTGCTCATAACCGCGGCAAAGGTACTTCATCGCCTTTGCGGCCCGCTTGGGCGTGTCGAGCAGGCCCTCACGGGAGACGTCCTCGCCAATCTGGCTGAGGATCTCGGTGTAGTTCTGTTCCAGGGACATGGATCTACCTGTGGGAAAAAATCGCAAAAACGAAGGGTACGGCGGTGAGGGCGGCGCTGCAAGCGCGGCGTTACTCGTCGCGGCCTTCGAGCATGGTTCGCTTCAGCATCACATACACCGCGCCAGTGCCGCCGTGGCGGGCACTGCACGAGGCAAAACCGAGCACTTGCGGGTGCTGGCGCAGCCAGGTGTTGACGTGGCTCTTGATCATCGGGCGCTTGCCGTCCAGGCGTGCGGCCTTGCCGTGGGTCACTCGCACGCAGCGCACCTCCAGTTTGGTGGCTTCGGCGATGAAGTCCCACAAGGTTTCGCGGGCCTTTTCCACCGTCATGCCGTGCAGGTCGAGGCTGCCCTCGAATGGAATCTGCCCCAGCTTCAGCTTGCGCAGTTGGCCTTCCTGCACGCCATCGCGGCGCCACATCAGCTCGTCTTCGGCGCCTACGTCGATGACGAACTGGTCGGACATGCCATCGATGACCAAGGCCTTGTCACTGCGCACGGTCGCCGCCTGGCGCAGGCCGGCCAGCTTCTGGCGGTCGGCCTTGGGCTTGCCGACGTCGGCACGGTCGTGGCTGATCGGCTTTACGCCGCGCACTTCGGCGTTGAACAGGGAAAAATCGTCGTCTTGCATGATGCCTCCACGTAGGCGACGTAGTTTACGCGACTGTGGGGCCGTGTGCAGCCTGTGCGGGCCTCTTCGCGGGTAAACCCGCTCTCATCAAACAAAATGCAACCCATTGTTTTCTAAACACTCAAGCGGCCACCAGTTGATACCCCAGTTTCCGGGCTTTGCGAAGCAAAGCCCGGACCTGCCGGTCTTGGCTTCTGGTTTCGAACTCCTCAAGACCTTGTTCAACATAAGCCTGCTTCTTGGTTAACAGGTTGTACACCAGACGTGCCAACTGATGCGCAGTGGCCTTGATGGCGCAGCTGGTATCCATTCGAGTCAGTCTGGCTCGGTGTGATGCACCAATGAAACCCTTGTCGTTACGGGCATTGGATGCGGCCTGCTTGAGTGCTTGAGCTGCTCGATTGACTATTTTGGGCCCGCCACCTGCCAGTCGATGACCGCCGGAAATTCGGGTAGGGGGAGCCAGTCCCAACCAAGAGCAGAAGTGCTGTGAGGACGGGAAGCGTGATAGATCTGTACCGATCTCCCCTGCCAGCACTAATGCAGTGTCCACCCCAATGGTTGGAATTGCGGTTAGGTCCACGCCAAGAACTTTCCACAATGTCTGATGCAATTCAGTCTGTTGGACACCGTTTCGGTGTGGGCTCCGTAAAGGCTTATTGGATGGCTCTGGCTTGTTTTGCAGCACCGGCAACTGCTCTAACGCGGCTTTTATGGCGTCGTCACAATCAGCAATTTGCTGCTCCAGGAAGTCATAGGCAGCCAATTCCTGAGTTAGCGCATGCAAATGCTCGCGCCGCCAATTGCCATGAAGACTCCGAGCGACAGCCTCCTTGCCTGCCTTGATGCGGCGGTCGGTCAGTTCAGCCAGTTGCACTGGGTCCCGTTCACCTGCGCAGATGGCTCGCAAAATCTTCATGCCAGTTACACCGGAAATATCACTGATGACATTGGCCAGCTGGATGTTCATTTGGCTCATGGCCTTTTGCATACGGTTCAGCGTCTGCGCCTGGTCTTTCACTTTGGAAGCACGCTGCCTGACCAATGACCGGACGCAGCAGGTCAGATCATCGGGGCGGAATGCGCCTCTGAGCAGTCCATGAGTCATCAGCTGCCAAATCCACTGGCAATCCAACACATCTGATTTACGGCCCGTGATTTGCCGAGTTGCTCTGGCATTGACGAGATAAACCTCAAAACCGCGCTCGCTGAGAATCTCGTAAATTGGAATCCAATAAACCCCCGTGGATTCCATGGCAACGACCTTGATCCCCAGGCTTTCAAGCCAGTTAGCCATCTTGAGTAGGTCGTCAGTAAAGGACGTGAACGACTGGACGGGATTTTCGTGCCGGGGATCGACCGCCACGAAATGTTCTCGACCACCGACATCGATCGCCGCGCAATCGGGATGGACGACGGTAAAGCGTTGCTTGGAAGGCTTGCGCGCCATGATGAATCCTCGCAGGATAAAGGGCGCGCGGGGCACACGGTGGCGAAAGGGTTCACTCTCTCATACGTGGTCACAGCTGAATCAGCTGATGCCTACAGGGACTTCACGCCGATACCGTGCGGATCACTCTCCTACGCGGGTGTGCGGACACACACCAGTGCTGGCTACGATCTCTGTCCCGCGCACACGAACCCTAACAAAGCAAAAGGCGGCTGGCCCTACCGGGCCAACCGCCTTTTCTTTTTCAAAATGTCAGCGTCGCTGCGGAACTGAAGCCGTACACCTCATGTTTGCTGCGCGACAGCGCAGCCCGGAAGGGCTGGGTGATCTCCTACAGGGATTGCACATGGCTTGTGGCCGGTGCGATCGGGGGGCAACTGCCTTGCGTCGCGAAAGGGGTGCGCAGCGCCCCCGAGGGTTTCAGTTCACTGCATGAATTGCCGGGGCAGCCTGTGCGGGCCTCTTCGCGGGTAAACCCGCTCCTGCAGGGATTGCGCATGGCTTGAGGCCGGTGCGATCGGGGTGGGAGCGGCCTTGCGTCGCGAAAGGGGTGCGCAGCGCCCCCGAGGGTTTCAGTTCACTGCATGAATTGCCGGGGCCGCTTTGCGGCCCTTTCGCGACACAAGGCCGCTCCCACAAGGACCGCGTTAGCAGCGTCTCAATCGTGCTTCTTCATCAGGTGCGGCGACAGGTTAAGCTCCCGCCCGCGGCGCAAGCGGATACGGCTGCGCCGCCAGAAACGCACGCCCAGCCACAGCAGCAACAAGCCAGCCACGGTGAGGATGCTGGACAACGGTTTGTTGGCGTTGAGTTCCTGCAGGGCAGGGTAGTTGCCCAGCAGGCCGGCGACGCCGGCCATGGCCAGCAATACGCCCAGCGTCGCCAGCAGGGCCGACAGACCGGCCGCCAGGCGGGCGCCCCAGTTACGCGGCTCGCGCGGGCGCAGGCGCTTGGCGTCGAAACTGCCTTTAAGCTTCATTCCGCTCTCCTCGGTGGATATCCGGAATTCGACCTGCTGCTGCCCATCGGGTTCCGCCCGGCTGCCGGGCGGTCCTGCAAGCCGCTCAGATCAGGCTCGCGGTGGGTGCGACGCAAGCGAAGTTGTCAGCCATCACGGCCATTTCGCACTGGTGAATCTGCGCGGCCGGAATGACGCCGTCCTTGAATGCCAGGTCGCGGGTGGCCGACGCGTCTTCTACCAGGGTGCACCGATAACCATAGTCCTTGGCGCGGCGAACGGTGGTGCTGACGCTGGAATGGCTCATGAAACCACAGACGATCAGGTCCAGGTGGCCCAGCTCCTGCAAAGTTTCGTGCAGCTTGGTGTTCTTGAACGCGTTGGGCATGCGTTTTTCGATGACGATTTCACCTTCCAGCGGCTCCAGCCCCGGAATGAACTGGCCAGCCGGCCCCTGGGGGTCGAAGCGGCCACCAACAGTGCCCAGGTGGCGAACATGGATGATCGGACGGCCGCTTTTACGGGCGGCGTCGAGCAACCTGGCGATGTTGGCCACGGCCTCGTCCATGCCTGACAGCTTCAGGGGACCACTGAGGTACTCCTTTTGTGCATCGATGATGATCAGGCTGGCGTGGCTCAGCTTGGCCGGCGGATAGTCGCGGCCAGTGAGGCGAAACATCGTGGTTGGAACGGACATCAAGGGCTCCTTGGATAGGGCTTTTGTATACCTATTCTCCCCTGCCTTGGCGCCAATGGGAATGGTTGACAACGCAAGCGGCATGGTTACTGGCCTGTGGCTAGCCTTTGGGCAAGGCAAAGGAACAAATGTGCGGGTGGGGCTGTTAGACTTTTGTCCGGTCTGAAAATAGGAGTACCCCGTGATCACATCCCGTCTGCGCACGCTGCGCGACTACATCCGCTGGGCGGTCAGCCGCTTCCACGAGCATGACCTGTTCTTCGGTCACGGTGCCGACAACGCCTGGGACGAAGCCCGCCTGCTGGTGCTGGGTGCGGTGCACCTGCCATGGGAGGTGGCCGACAGCTACCTGGACTGCATGCTCGAGGACGACGAGCGAGTACGCCTTCAGCACCTGCTCAAGCGCCGTATCGAAGAGCGTGTACCGGCCGCCTACCTGCTGGGCGAGGCCTGGTTCTGCGGCATGTCGTTCATCGTCGACGAACGGGTGCTGGTGCCGCGTTCGCCCATTGGCCAGCTGATCGAAAAACGTTTTGAGCCGTGGCTGGCCAGCGAGCCGGCGCGCATTCTGGACCTGTGCACGGGGTCGGGTTGCATCGGCATCGTCGCCGCTGACGTGTTCCCCGAGGCCGAGGTGGTGTTGGCCGACCTGTCGTTCCAGGCCCTTGAGGTGGCCAACCAGAACATCGAGCGCCATGGCCTGGACGGGCGCGTGTACACCGTGCAGGGCGATGGCTTTGGCGGTTTGCCGGGGCAGCGTTTCGACCTGATCCTGTCCAACCCGCCGTATGTCGATGCCGAAGACTTCGACGACATGCCGGCCGAGTACCACCATGAGCCCGAGCTGGGCCTGGCCTGCGGCAGCGACGGCCTGGACCTGGTACGGCGGATGCTGGCCGAAGCGGCTGACCACCTGACCGAGAAGGGTTTGCTGATTGTTGAAGTGGGCAACAGCCAGGTGCATGTCGAGGCGTTGTACCCCGAGGTGGACTTTGCCTGGCTGGAATTCGAGCGTGGCGGGCACGGGGTGTTCATGCTCACCGCCGAGCAGTGCCGCCAGCATCAGGAATTGTTCAAGGCCCGCGTTTAGGCTATTTGGGGCTGCTTTGCAGCCCATCGCGCCAGAAGGCTCCACAAGGTGCGCGATCAATCTGTGGGAGCGGCCTTGTGTCGCGATGGGCCGCGAAGCGGCCCCAATCTCCACCGGCTGATGCGGTCTTAGCGGGTTGCAATCCAGATCAACAGCCCTGCCTGGAACACGGCAAACGCCACCAGGCAGGTAATGGTGAAACGCAATCCGCCGTCTTCGCGCTGGTATTTGGCCACGCGCTCATCCCGCTCGCGCAGTTGCCCTTCCTTTTCCTGCAGTTGCTGGTCCGCCTGCTGCAGCAGGTTGGCGGCATCCAGAATCTCCACCCGCTGCAGGCGCTCGTTGCTCCAGGCGGCCTTGAGCTGGCCCACCGTCATATCCGCGGTACGGCCCTTCAGGTGCTGGCTGTCCTCGTACTGCACCTCGATACCCACCCCGCGCAAGCAGTGGTCACGGCGCAGGCGTGAGTCCTCGTTCAGGGCATCCTTGCTCGGCAGCGCCATGCCTTCAACCCGGTAGTGCGACCACCTGCGCTGCAACCACTGCGCGGCCTGGGCCAGCATGAAACGGCCGATGCCACGGTTCACCGGTTCCAGTTGCAGGCCATGTTCATTGCCAATACGCACCAGGCGCTCGGCATGGTCGACGCGGATGTCCAGGCGGTTCTGCTCTTTGTGCACTTTTTGCCCAGGCAGCTGGATTTCCATGCGCAGCAGGCTGTGTGCCTTGTCATGGCGCTCTGCATAGCCGAACTGCACAAAACGCAGCGGCCGCGCGCCGGTGCTGCGGTCGGTAGGCAGTGCTGCCAGGCGCAGCAGCTGGAAATGTTCGGCGGTCAGCTCGGCCCAGGGCAGGGCGGGGATTTCCTGGGGTTCTTCGGCCGGCTCGACGGCGGTGGGGGAGGTGGTCATCAGGGCTTGTCCTCAGCTATGCCTGCTGTATCGGCAGGCATGGCTGAGACCTGAGCCTGTTTGACTTACGCCGAAGGCAAATGCTGGATGAACGTCACAATTCGCTCGCCCAGCTCACGCGCCAGCGGCAGCTCGGGGTTGAGGTAGCTGTCGCGCTGCTGGCTCATGCCCTTGGGGCTGATGCGCAGCATGTGGTTCATGCCATCAATCAGGACCAGTTGTGCATCTGGCTTGGCCGCTTTCAGCCGTTGGGCGTCGGCCACGTCCACCTGCACGTCGTTGCGCCCCTGCACGATCAGCGCGGGCATGGGCAGGCGGGCAAAGGCGGCTGCCGGGTTTTGCTGGAACAGCGAAATCAGGTACGGCTGCACGCTGGGGCGAAACACCTGGCGCAACGGCGCAGGCACATCCAGGCTGGTCTGCCCGGCCTGCAGGCGGTCGAGCAGGGCACTGCCACCGGCCAGTTGCGCGGGCGGCAGGCGCTGGGCCAGTTGTTCGTGCAGCACCTCGGCCAGCGGCCGGCCGCTGCCGGCCAGGGTGATGACTGCGCTGGCGCCCGCCTGCTCGGCGGCCAGGCTGGCAATCAGTGCGCCTTCGCTGTGGCCAATCAGGATCAGCGGGCCGAAGCGCGGGTCGGCTTTGAGCTTGCGGCTCCAGGCGACCACATCGGCCACGTAGCGCTCCACGCTGAGGTCACGCTCGTCAGGCGTGGCCGGCTGGCTGGCGGCCACCCCGCGTTTGTCGTAACGCACGCTGGCAATGTGTTCGTTGGCCAGCAGCAGGGCCAGGCGCTTCAGGTTGTCGACCCGGCCCGACGCCGGGTTGTTACCGTCGCGGTCGGTGGGGCCGGAGCCGGCGATGATCAGCACCACTGGCGGCGGGGTGTCCTGTTGCGGCAGCAGCAGGCTGCCGTGCAGCACGCCCTGGCCGGTGTCCAGGTCGATCGGGCGTTGCAGTACAGTGGGGGCGGCGGCCTGGGCCAGGCCGGTGCACAGCAGGAAGAGCAAGGCGACGAGGCGCGACATCATGCGGTACTACATGGGGAGATGTGGGTTTGACCCAATGTTTGCGGGAAGGTTCTCGGGTGTGCATGGCAGGTTCGGCCTCTTCGCGGGTGAACCCGCTCCTACGGGGGGCTGCACACCATTGGAACCTGGTGGTGACCGTGTAGGAGCGGGTTTACCCGCGAAGAGGCCAGCACAGGCCACCCAACCATCTGTATACTGCTGCTTTCGTCCATTTCAGGCAGAACTCGCGGAGCGTCCATGTCCGGCAATACCTACGGCAAGCTGTTCACTGTCACCACCGCTGGCGAGAGCCATGGCCCGGCGTTGGTCGCCATTGTCGATGGATGCCCTCCGGGCCTGGAAATTTCCCTCGCCGACCTGCAGCACGACCTTGACCGGCGCAAGCCCGGCACCAGCCGGCACACCACCCAGCGCCAGGAAGCCGACGAGGTAGAAATCCTTTCCGGCGTGTTCGAAGGCCGCACCACCGGCTGCTCGATCGGCCTGCTGATCCGCAACACCGACCAGAAGTCCAAGGACTACTCGGCCATCAAGGACCTGTTCCGCCCGGCCCACGCCGACTACACCTACCACCACAAGTACGGTATCCGCGACTACCGCGGCGGCGGCCGCAGCTCGGCCCGCGAAACCGCCATGCGCGTGGCCGCCGGCGCTATCGCCAAGAAGTTCCTGGCCACCCAGGGCATCACCGTGCGTGGCTACATGAGCCAGCTGGGCCCGATCGAAATCCCGTTCAAGACCTGGGAGTCGGTGGAGCAGAACGCCTTCTTCAGCCCTGATCCGGACAAAGTACCTGAGCTGGAGGCCTACATGGACCAGCTGCGCCGAGACCAGGATTCGGTGGGCGCCAAGATCACCGTGGTCGCAGAAGGCGTGATGCCCGGGCTGGGCGAACCGATCTTCGATCGCCTGGATGCAGAGCTGGCCCATGCGCTGATGAGCATCAACGCGGTCAAGGGCGTGGAAATCGGCGCCGGCTTCGCCAGTGTGGCCCAGCGCGGCACCGAGCACCGGGACGAACTGACCCCGGAAGGCTTCCTCAGCAACAACGCGGGCGGCATTCTGGGCGGTATTTCCTCCGGTCAGCCGATCGTTGCCCACCTGGCACTGAAGCCCACTTCCAGCATCACCACCCCGGGCCGCTCGATCGATGTCGATGGCAACCCGGTGGACGTCATCACCAAGGGCCGCCATGACCCGTGCGTGGGTATCCGTGCCACGCCGATTGCCGAGGCGATGATGGCCATTGCGCTGATGGACCACCTGCTGCGCCACCGTGCGCAGAATGCCGATGTGCAAGTGAATACCCCGGTGCTGGGCCAGCGCTGATCCACCTGCACCGGCCTCTTCGCGGGTAAACCCGCGCCTACATTGGGATATCACTGCCCTCAGGTGCAGTGACAGGGTGAAATCCGCGTAGGCGCGGGTTCACCCGCGAAGAGGCCGGCCCAGGTCCCCACAAGGCCACCCCATGCAACCCATCCCCTACTGGCGCCTGTCCAGCTTCTACCTGTTCTATTTCGCCCTGCTGGGTTCCACCGCACCGTTCCTGGCGCTGTACTTCGACCACCTGGGCTTCTCCCCGGCGCGCATCGGCGAGCTGGTGGCCATCCCCATGCTGATGCGCTGCGTGGCCCCCAACCTGTGGGGCTGGCTGGGCGATCGCACGGGCCAGCGCTTGTTGATCGTCCGCCTTGGCGCGCTGTGCACCCTGGCCACCTTCGCCCTGATCTTCTTCGGCAAAAGCTACGCCTGGCTGGCGCTGGTCATGGCCCTGCACGCGTTCTTCTGGCATGCGGTGCTGCCGCAGTTCGAGGTCATCACCTTGGCCCACCTGCACGGGCAAACGTCGCGCTACAGCCAGGTACGTCTGTGGGGTTCGATCGGTTTCATCCTCACCGTGGTTGGCCTGGGCCGCTTGTTCGAGTGGTTGAGCCTGGACATCTACCCGGTGGCGCTGGTCACGATCATGGCCGGCATCGTTGCCGCCAGCCTGTGGGTGCCCAATGCCCAGCCGGTGGAACAGGGTGGGCGCAGCGGCACGGAGGGCTTCCTGCAGCAGTTGCGTGCCCCGGGGGTGATCGCGTTCTACGCGTGCGTGGCCCTGATGCAGCTCAGCCACGGGCCGTACTACACCTTCCTTACCCTGCACCTGGAGCACTTGGGCTACACGCGCGGTGCCATCGGCCTGTTATGGGCGCTTGGGGTGGTGGCCGAGGTGCTGATGTTCATGGTCATGAGCCGCCTGTTCGCCCGTTTCAGCGTGCAGCGCGTGCTGTTGGTCAGCTTCCTGCTGGCGGCATTGCGCTGGCTGCTGCTGGGCAACCTGGCCCAGGAGCCGGCAGTACTGATCTTCGCCCAGTTGCTGCACGCGGCCACCTTCGGCTGCTTCCATGCCGCCAGCATCGCGTTCGTCCAGGCCAGCTTCGGTGCCCGCCAGCAGGGCCAGGGCCAGGCGCTTTACGCAGCGCTGTCGGGTACCGGCGGTGCGCTGGGGGCGCTGTACTCAGGCTACAGCTGGAAGCTGCTGGGCCCCACCTTCACCTTTGGTATGGCCAGTGCCGCAGCCTTGGCCGCAGCCGTTATCATTGCCCTTTGTTCGCAACCGACCAGGACCCGCCCCTGATGAGCATTCTCAGCGTTTTCCACCCCGCCAGCCCGGCACTGCCGAACAAGGTGCTGACTCACCACGACGACATCGCCGCTACGTTGGCCGAACAGGGCGTGCGCTTTGTGCATGCCGAACCTGGCCTGCGGGTGCGCCCGGGCACGGCCCAGGACGAGGTGCTGGAGGTTTGCCGCGTGTATCTGGATGAGTTGATGACGGCGCATGGTAGCAAGGCCTTCGCGCTGCTCAACCGCGACGGTGAAGACCCGGCACAGGTCGATGTGCGTGATGAGCATGTACATGATGCCGACGAGCTGTTCGCCGTGGTCAGCGGGCGGGCGCAGGTTGGCCTGCGGCTGGGGGACTGGGTGTATTCGGTGCTGTGCGAGAAGGGTGACCAGCTGCTGGTGCCGGCCGGGACGCGGCGCTGGGTTGAGCTGGGTGATACACCGTTTTGCCTGGCGTTGCGCTTGTATGGCAGCGAGCAGGGCATGCAGGCGCGGTTTACCGGGGATGTGACGGCGCGGGCGTTTCTGGGGATCGACGAGTTGTAATGGCATTGCCGGCCCCTTCGCGGGTTAACCCGCTCCTACAGCGGTTTGCGCCGCCCTAAGGCATCGCGCAGTCCATGTAGGAGCGGGTTCACCCGCGAAGAGGCCAGTTCAGGCGACACAAATCTCAACGATAGGTCGGCAGGGCAAACCGCTGCTGGCTCTGCAGCATCGAGATGACCGGCAACTCACTGGCCTCTTCAGCCAGGTCACGACGGATGGCACTGATCGCCCAGGACAGCTGTTCGGCACTGTGCAATTGCCCGTAGGTCAGCACCCGGCGGGTAACCTTGCCATCCGCTGCGCGCAGGGTAAGCAGTACACCGCCATCGGGCCGGGCTTTGGTATTTACCTGATAGGCCGAAAATACCGAGGCGAACTTTTGCTGGATGAGGTCCATATCAACTCCTGGCTGTTGTGTGGCAGACATGAGTTGATGGTTGCAGTGACCGTGCCAGAATCCTGTTTGGCGAAAAACCCAGTAAATACAGGCGGTTACGGGTGATTTGCAGAAGCGGCATCGTGCAGGCTGCACGGTCGTGCATTTTGCACAGTGCATTTTGCACGGGTCAGGGTTTGCCTATCGGCCTCATAGAATATGAACCTTTGACCGCAATGGCATGCCTGACGAACACTTGGGCCATCAATTATGCCAGGAGGTTCCCTATGTCCAGCCAAGCCGCACCCGCCACCATGACCGATGACGAAACCGCTGCGTTCGCCGAGCAGGTGTTCGAACGTGCCCGCCAGGGCGACGCCGACATGCTCGGGCGCCTGCTTGCCAGCGGCCTGCCGGCCAACCTGCGTAATCACAAGGGCGATACCTTGCTGATGCTGGCCAGCTACCACGGCCACCACGAGGCGGTGCGCGTGCTGCTGGCGCAAGGTGCCGATCCGCTGATTGCCAACGACAATGGCCAACTGCCGATTGCCGGTGCCGCATTCAAAGGGGACCTGGCGATGATTCGCCTGCTGGTGGAGCATGGCGTGCCGGTGGATGCCGCCGCGCAGGACGGTCGCACCGCGCTGATGTTGGCGGCGATGTTCAACCGCAGCGAAATCCTCGACTATCTGCTGGCCCAGGGGGCCGACCCGGCGCACCAGGACGCCCGCGGCATCACCGCCCTGATGGCGGCGCAAACCATGGGCGCAGCAGACACCGCCGCGCGCCTGCAAGTGCTGGCCGGCTAACCGCCTGGGGGCATTTGCGGCTATCCTTGGCGACTTTTCACCCGTAGCAGGCCCCCTTTCATGAAAACTCAGTTGCTCGAATTCATCAGCCTCATTGGCGCCGGCTGCATGCGTGAGGCAGATATCGAGCGTATCGCCGACGAGGCCGCCCAGGCCTACGCCGACCCTGTCGCCTTCCTGGCCGCCAACCCCGACATCAACTACGACGACACTTTCCCGATGCCTTTGGGCGAATGGGTGGTGCTGGGCAGCCTGCCGGATACCGTGGTGTTCCAGGCCGACAGCTACCAGGCGCTGTTCCAGCAGATCAGCGACTCGTTCGACAACAGCGTGCCGTTTACCCTCAAGCCCAAGCAACTGGCCCGTACCGAGCCACTGACCGCGCTCAACCGTATCCAGGTGCAGATGGGCGCGCTGAACAAGGAGGCCGGGGGTTATGTGCTGCTCAACTTCAGCCAGTTGCTCGATGATGAACTGCAGATGGTCATGGTGGGGCAGCAGGACCTGGCGCGGGTAATGGAGCTGGGGGCAGCGCTGGGCATCAAGGTCGAGCCGGCGCTGGAAGCACTGAAGGTCGCCGTACACATCTAAAGCCTGGCGCAGTCCTTTCGAGAGCAACTGTCTTGCTCAATTTCTGAAAGCTGGCGCGATCCGTGTGTGTGGCCTTGTGTCGCGAAAGGGCTGCACAGCAGCCCCGGGATTTCAGCGTCGATGCAAATAATGCCGGGGCCGCTTCGCGGCCCTTTCGCGACACAAGGCCGCTCCCACAGATACTCCACCGCATCAGGCGCTGTGATATCCCTGTGGGAGCGGGCGAGCCCGCGAAGAGGCCGGCTCACGAAATATCAATCTTCAGCCCAGCGCAGTGTCGAGAAACATCATCACCGCAAACCCACCCATCAACCCCAGGGTCGCCGCTGTCTGGTGCCCGTTGCGGTGGGTTTCGGGGATCACCTCGTGGCTGACCACAAAGATCATCGCCCCCGCCGCCAGCCCCATGCTGATCGGGTAGGCGAGGGCAAAGCCGGTAGAAATCCCCAGCCCGATCACCGCCCCTAGCGGCTCCATCAGGCCCGACCCTATCGCCACCAACGCGGCCTTCAGGTTGGAAAGCCCCGTGGCGCGCAAGGCCAGTGCCACGGCCAGCCCCTCGGGGATGTCCTGGATGGCGATGGCACTGGTCAGCGGCAGGCCGATGTTCATGTCGCCATTGGCAAAGCTCACGCCAATCGCCATGCCTTCAGGCAGGTTGTGCAGGGTAATCGCCAGCACAAACAGCCACACCCGGCTGATGCGCTCGGCTTCGGGGCCGCACGGGCCGGTGCTTTCGTGTTCATGCGGGGTGAAGCGGTCCAGGCCCAGCATCAGCAGCACACCCAGGCCCATGCCCAGCACCACGGTAAACGCAGCGGCCGGGCCGTTGCCCGTGATCTCGCGGGCAGCCTCCAGGCCCGGCAAAATCAGCGAAAACGAGCTGGCGGCCAGCATCATGCCGGCAGCAAAGCCCAGCATCACGTCCTGGGTGCGCGCGTTGACATCGCGCAGCACCACTGCCAGCACGGCGCCCAGTGCGGTGGCCCCAAAGCCGGACAACCCGCCCAGCATGGCCAGGTGCAGGTTGTCGGCATGGTCGCCGTTCACCGCGTTCCAGAGGCTGGCGGCCAGCAGCACGCACACCGCCAGCAGGCTCAGCCCCAGGCCGGCGCTGAGCCAGGGGGTATCGGTAACCTGCTGGCGCCAGGCCTGCAGCAGTGAAGAGGGGGCGGCGCTTTGGCTGTGGGTGGGTGGCATGCGAACCTCGAATCAGTGAATGCAGTCAGTCTACCGAGGGACCTGCGACATCCGCCAAGGATTCCCTTCTATTGCTGCGATAGCTGACTATGCTGTGCAGCAAAGCCTCTGGACAGGAATTCAGACATGGGATCTACCTTCAACAGCCTGGTCGGGCTGATCATTCTGGCGCTGGATATCTGGGCCATTCTCAACGTGATCAAGAGTGGCAGCGAGGTGGGCATCAAGGTGTTGTGGATCTTGTTGATTGCCTTGTTGCCGGTGGTGGGGCTGGTGATCTGGGCGATTGCCGGGCCGCGGGGAAATGTGCGGCTCTAGGCGCGTTACTGACATAGCCAGTAATAGGGCCGTGACAAAATTTTCACATTGGTTTAAACAGAATCCGCACCCGCATAATGCTGCGTTGGCCTAGCGCCATCGCCTCTTCGCAAACCGCAATCCTAGGACCTTCCCATTCATGGCTAACACGGACGCCTTGAAGCAACAGGGCGCGCGAACGTCATTTTCGCCGACCTTGAAATCCCACCTGGCCTATACGCTGCTCAGCGGCCTGGTGATCATGCTGATGCTCAGCCTCGTGCGCCTGGCGCTGCTGGCCTACAACAACGACATGGTCGGCGATACCCCTTATTCGACGGTCGCCGAAGGCTTCCTCAACGGCTTGCGCTTCGACCTGCGGGTGGTGGTTTACATCAGTATTCCGCTGCTGCTGGCCATCCTCAGCCCCTGGGCCATGGCCCGGCGTGGCGTGTTCCGTTTCTGGCTGACCCTCTCTTCGAGCGTGGTGATGTTCCTCGGCCTGATGGAAATGGACTTCTACCGCGAGTTCCACCAGCGCCTCAACGGCCTGGTTTTCCAATACATCAAGGAAGACCCGAAAACCGTCATGAGCATGCTCTGGTACGGTTTCCCGGTGGTCCGCTACCTGCTGGCCTGGGCCTTCGGGACCTGGCTGCTGAGCCTGCTGTTCAAAGGTATCGATCGCGCCACCCGTGCCGAAGGCCTGTACCGCGTTGCCCCGTGGTACAAGCGCCTGGCGGTATTCATGGTGATCTTGCTGGTGGCCGTGGTCGCTGCCCGTGGCACCCTGCGCCAGGGCCCGCCGATGCGCTGGGGTGATGCCTTCACCACGGACTCCAACTTCGTCAACCAGCTGGGCCTGAACGGCACCCTGACCCTGATCGACGCTGCCAAGAGCCGTTTTGGCGAGGACCGTGCCAACATCTGGAAGCCAGTCCTGCAGCAGGACGTGGCCACGCAAAGTGTGCGTGAGCAACTGCTGACCGCCCACGACACGCTGGTCGACGCCGACGAAGCCGCTATCCGCCGCGACTTTGTGCCGCCGGCTGACCGTACCCTGCCGATCAAGAACGTGGTGGTGATCCTGATGGAAAGCTTCGCCGGCCACTCGGTAGGCGCGCTTGGCAGCCCCAACAACATCACCCCGTACTTCGACAAGCTGGCCAAAGAAGGCCTGCTGTTCGACCGCTTCTTCTCCAACGGCACCCATACCCACCAGGGCATGTTCGCCACCATGGCCTGCTTCCCCAACCTGCCAGGTTTCGAATACCTGATGCAGACCCCGGAAGGCGGCCATAAGCTGTCGGGCCTGCCGGCGCTGCTCAGCGCCCGTGACTACGACGACGTGTACGTCTACAACGGCGACTTTGCCTGGGACAACCAGTCCGGGTTCTTCGGCAACCAGGGGATGACCACCTTCATCGGCCGTAATGACTTCGTCAACCCGGTGTTCTCCGACCCGACCTGGGGTGTGTCCGACCAGGACATGTTCGACCGCGGCAACGAAGAGCTGGCCAAGCATGATGGCAAGAAGCCGATCTACGCGCTGCTGCAGACGCTGTCCAACCACACGCCGTATGCCCTGCCGAAGGATTTGCCGGTAGAGAAAGTGACCGGCCAGGGCCGTCTGGACGAGCACCTGACCGCCATGCGTTATTCGGACTGGGCGCTGGGCCAGTTCTTCGAGAAGGCGCGTAAAGAGCCTTACTTCAAGGACACCCTGTTCGTCATCGTCGGTGACCATGGCTTTGGCAACCACCAGCAGGTTACCGAGCTGGACCTGGGCCGCTTCAACGTGCCGCTGCTGCTGATTGCCCCGGGCATTCAGGAGAAGTTCGGTGCGGTGAACCACACTGTGGGTACCCAGGTCGACATCGTGCCGACCATCATGGGCCGCCTGGGTGGCAAGGCTCGCCACCAGTGCTGGGGGCGTGACCTGCTCAACCTGCCCGAGGGTGACCAGGGCGTGGGCATGATCAAGCCGTCGGGCAGCGAGCAGATTGTCGGGCTGGTGCAGGGTGACCGTATCCTGATCGAGTCCAAAGACATGAGCCCGCGGATGTACCGCTACCAGTTGGGCAGCGAGTTCAAGGCCGAACTGATCGAAAGCCCGGACCAGCCGGAAATGCTCAAGAAGCTGGAAGCGTATATCCAGACGGCGACCAAGAGCCTGCTGGATAACACCGCTGGCGTGGTGCACGGCACACCGAAGTAAACCGGGGCCGCGTTGCGGCCCATTCGCGGGCTTGCCCGCTCCCACAGGCACGACAAGGGTTAGAACCTTGTGCTGGCCCTGTGCGAGCGGGCAAGCTCGCGAATGGGCCCCGCACATTTTTCCCGGACTGAACATTATCCCCGCCCCAAGGTCAGTTATTCAGGCATCACACACCTGGTGTTCGTTGACTGAGAGGGTCCGTTCAATGAAAGAGTGGGAAGTCATTTTTGCCGACCAGAAGGGCGAACCGTCCACATTGCTGTTGCATGCCGAGCATTGCCCCAGCGAGGAAGACGTTGCGCGGGCCATCCGCTCACACCTGTTTCCGGTGATGGACGAGCTGGACCTCAACGACTTCCAGGACCGTATCATCTCCCCGACCGCACGCTGGCTCAAAGAGCATAGTGGTGTGACCATCACCAGCATTCACGAAGTCCCCTGAACCACACGTTTGCGTGGTGCCTTGGCAGGCACTACGCTGGAGAAGGGCCTGCCTGTTCTGCGGGTTGGCGCCGCTACAATTCGCGTCTTGCATCAGCTCGAACTGCACGGCCTTTGCCGGCAGGTGCGTAGTGCACGGAAAGTCTATCCATTGCTTTATTCAGGAGGACGATTCATGAGCAGCCAGAACGACGATATCAGCAGCAACGTCCTGCGCCAGATGAAAGCAGGCGGTTTCGACTTCACCCAGATCCACCCCATCGAGTTCTATGCCGTATTCCCGGACGAAGCAGGGGCCCGTCGTGCAGCCGGGCAGTTTCGCGGGGAATCGCTCAATGCCCAGGTGAAGGAGCTGGGCGACGGTGCCTGGCACCTGGAACTGAGCAAGGTCATGTACGCCACCCATGGCGGGATTGGCGACTTTGAAGAGGCCTTCGAGCAGTTGGTGACACCGTATGGGGGTGAGGTGGAAGGGTGGGGCGTCAAGCACGAACGGCTCACGGCCTGACAGTTTTGTGTTGGCCCGTTCGCGGGTTAACCCGCGCCTACACGGTGATGGAGGGTGGACACCCCCTGCCGTTGTAGGAGCGGGTTCACCCGCGAATACGGTGGCGGCGGCAACGAAGAACGGCCGGGGATATTGGCCAGCAGGACCGGCCCTTTCGCGGGTAAACCCGCTCCTACGACGGTCTGTGTTCACCCCCCGGTGTGTGTCCACCACCGTGTAGGCGCGGGTTTACCCGCGAAGAGGCCCTCAAGGCTTACGCGCTGCCATGTGCCCCAAATAGGCCAGCAGCGCATCCAGTTCCTGTTCACTCAACACACTTTCGGCAAACCCCGGCATCTTCGCCTGCGGCCACCGCCGCAGGCTTTGCGGGTCGCGTATCAACTTGCGTAAATAAACCGGCTGAAAATACTCGGTCGGGTTATACGGTACATTCAAGTCCGGCCCCACCTGCCCATCCCCCGCACCGTTCAACCGGTGGCACACCAGGCAATTCTGCTGGAACAGGGCAAAGCCCTGGCGCACCGGGCTGTCGGCCGGCAGCTTCGGGTCGGGTAGCAGCGCAGGAAACCGCTGGTCCACCGGGGCCAGCTTGCGAAGGGTGGCGATCTGGAATGGCCACTGCTCAGGGCGGATGCCGCTGGCCTGCGGCGCAGTCCACACCAGGTAGAACGGCCCGGCACTTGGCTTGCCTGGACCCAGTGACGGCCACGGCGTGTCGGGGTCTTCCACGGCCAGCCAGGCCCGTGCCGGCCCTTGCTGCAGCAAGGGCGCAGCGGGCATTTCGGCGGCAAAACCATCCAGCGCCACGGCCTGCAGGTGATCGCTGGCAGTCACGCCTTTCAGCAGCGTGACCAGTGGCACCGCCCGATAGTGCATGGGGCGTTTGTAGGATACGTCCTGTTCGATGCTGATGTCCTGGGCCTCAGGGTGGCCAAGCAGTTCGGCGCTGCTCCACTGGCGCGGTGTCGCGCCCAGTTCAAGGTGCAGTTGCGCCGCCGACAATTGCAGGCTCAGGAGCAACGCTAGCAGGGCAAGGCAGTGGCGCATAGGCGATCTCCGACCATCAAGGCCAGCAGGTTACCTGTGCGTTGCCCGTTGGCGCCACCGCCGCAGTCAGCCAAACAAACGTGTCAGGTTCGGCAAGATCAACAGCAACGTGGTGGCAAATAAAATGAGCCCAGCTTGGCGAATTTTCGATTGTCTGAACATGGCGGACCGCCTTCTTGTTGTTATTCCTGAATACCCGTTGGCTTCCTTGTCGCGCTTCGGGTCGATCACAGCGGCGTTGAATGGCGCCGGACTGCTTGCCGCTTGAAAGTGGATATACCTTCAACAGTAGGGTGTGCGTTATCCATATTTGAGAACCCTTTGTTCTAACCGTGCACTAAAACCATTCCTCTGGCTATGAGGCTAAGTGCTATCTAGCTGACACGCTCTATCTAGACAGTGGCGCAAGTACCCGGCAGGCGCCGACGAAATGTGACCGTTCGTCAGTGCAGCCTACTTGCTTGTACGTGCCTTTCGCGGCAGTCTCTACAGCAGATTCCCACCCATGTCGTTCAGGACTACCCCTATGTCGTTACGCATCTGCATCCTTGAAACCGATGTCCTGCGACCGGAGTTGACGGCGCAATATCAGGGCTACGGCAGGATGTTCGAGCAGCTCTTCTCGCGTCAGCCGATTGCCGCCGAATTTTGTGTGTACAACGTGATGCACGGCGACTATCCCGCCGACAGTGAAAAGTTCGATGCCTACCTTGTGACGGGCAGCAAGGCCGATTCGTTCGGTACCGACCCGTGGATCCAGACGCTAAAGGCCTACCTGCTCAAGCTGTACGAGCGCGGTGAAAAGCTGCTGGGCGTGTGTTTTGGCCACCAGTTGCTGGCCTTGACCCTGGGTGGCAAGGCCGAGCGGGCTGAGCAAGGCTGGGGCGTGGGTATTCATCGCTACTCGTTGGCGGCGCATGCGCCCTGGATGGACCCGGAGGTGTCGGAGCTGACCTTGCTGATCAGTCACCAGGACCAGGTGACCGAACTGCCGGAAGGCGCTACGGTGATTGCCTCCAGCGATTTCTGCCCGAATGCGGCGTACCACATTCGCGACCAGGTGCTGTGCTTCCAGGGTCACCCGGAATTCGTGCATGACTACTCCCGCGCACTGCTCGATGCGCGCCAGGAATACCTGGGTGACGAGGTGTACCACAAGGCCGTTGCCAGCCTGGCCACCGAGCACCAGGGTGATTTGGTAGGGGAGTGGATGTTGCGGTTCATCCAGCAGCCATCAAAGGCCAGCGACAGCGCCGCTTAATCGGTGGCAACCCTTCGCGGGCACGCCCGCTCCCACAGGTTGCGCACAATGCTGAAAATTGTGAGCCACCTGAGGGAGCGGGCGCGCCCGCGAAGAGGCCATCAAAGCCAACCCGATTTCTTGAAGCTGGCATACAACCCGGCACACCCCGTCACAATCACCCCCAATACCGCGAAGTAACCGTAGTGCCAGCTCAGCTCCGGCATGTTCTGGAAGTTCATCCCGTAAACCCCGGCAATGGCCGTAGGGAATGCCAGAATCGCCGCCCAGGCCGCGAATTTGCGCTGCACGATGCTTTGCCGTGACGATTCCAGCAGCATGCCGATCTCGATCGTCTGGCTGGCAATGTCGCGGATGCCGGCCAAGTCTTCCATCTGCCGTGTCACGTGAATTTGCACATCACGAAAGTACGGGCGCATGTTCTTGTCGATGAACGGGAAGCTCAGGCGCTGCAGTTCTTCGCTCACTTCAACCAGGGGTGCCACGTAGCGGCGCAGGCGCAGGATGTCACGGCGCAGGCTGTGCAGGCGGCGGATGTCGTCTTCCCGCAGCGAGCCGCCCAGTACGCTTTCCTCCAGCGCTTCGATCTCGCCATGAATGGCCTCGCTGACCGGTTGGTAGTTCTCGGTGACGAAGTCGAGCAGGGCGTACAGCACGAAGTCTTCGCCATGTTCCAGCAGCAGGGGCCGAGCCTCGCAGCGCTGGCGGACCATGGCGTAGGATTTGGAGTGGCCGTTGCGGCAGGTGATGATGTAGCCGTTGCCCGCGAAGATATGGGTCTCGATGAATTCCAGTTTGCCTTCGTGGCGCACTGGCGAATAAGTGACGATGAACAACGCGTCACCGAAGGTTTCCAGCTTGGGCCGGCTGTGTTTTTCCAGGGCATCTTCGATGGCCAGTTCGTGCAGGTTGAACTGCGACTGCAGGTTGGCCAGCTCTTCGGCATTGGGCTCTTCCAGGCCGATCCACACAAAATGCCCCGGCTTGCGCGCCCACTCGCTGCCTTCGTCGATGCTGATGTTGGTGACCTTTCTGCCGGCGCTGTACACCGCCGATGCCACGACTCGACCCATGGTTGTCCGCTTATTCGATTGAACACGGATACAGCTTGGGCTGTACCCGGCTCCAGAGCAACCCCGGATCAGGCCAGTTCTTTTTCCATGCGGTCAATGCACTGCTGCATTTGCACCCGGCATTGCTCGATCAGCGCGGGCAGGTCCTGCAGCGTCATGCCCGTCGTGGCAATGGGCGGCAGCGAGCGCACAATCACCGTGCGCTGGCGCCAGCTGTTCAGGCTCAGGCGCCTGGCATAGCGGCTGACGCAGACCGGCACGATCGGCACACCGGCCTCGATGGCCATGTGAAACGCGCCTTTCTTGAACGCCAGCAAATGCTCGCCGGGATTGCGGGTGCCTTCGGGGAAAATCCAGATCGAGGTGTCGTCCTGCAGAACCCGGGTGGTCTTCTGTATGGCCCTGCGTGCCTGATAGGCATTCTTGCGGTCGACCAGCACGTTGCCGCCCAGCCAGAACAATTGGCCGAACAGCGGGATCCAGCCCAGGCTCTTCTTGCCGATGGCGACGGTGCGTTGCGGCACCACTTGGCCCAGCACGAACAGGTCGAAGTTGGACTGGTGGTTGGCCACGATCACACACCCGGGTGGATGGTCCCACAATGGGCCGACTTCGGCCTTGACCTTGATGCGCATCAGCCAGGTGGCCGGCAAGCTGTAGAGCCGGGCGAAAACGCGGCTGTTGTCAGGGTTGAAGGGGCGGCACAGGCCAATGAGCAGGCCCACGGCGCCAACGGCAAGAAAATGCAGCCCCAGCAGGAACATACGCAATGAATAAAGCATGGTACGGCTCACACCAGACGGTCGCGGGGCAGTGTACGGGTGTGCACTGGTTGGGGCAAACCTTGGTGCAGGCCTGTTCCGGCCTTTTCGCGGGCAAGCCCGCGAAAAGGGCCCGTGCGTCTAGCCCATATGCTGCTGATCCAGCTCGATCGCCTTGTCCAGCGCCTCCAGCAGCCCTTTGCGCACTTTCAGCTTGGTGTTCTTGTGCGCCAGCATGTTCAGCTTCTTCAGCTCTCGTGCTGCAGTCATTGCCGCTTCCTGCAACTGCTCGGCCGGTACCACCTTGTCGAGGAAGCCGGCATCCACGGCACCCTGCGGGTCAAACACTTCGGCATTGATCACCGAGCGGTGGAAGGCCGAGCGGCGCAGGCGGTCGCGGGCCAGTTCAATGCCGGCGTGGTGCATGGTCATGCCGATTTGCACTTCGTTCAGGCATACCTTGTATGGCCCATCGACGCCAATGCGGTAGTCGGCCGACAGCAGCAGGAAGGCGCCCTTGGCCACGGCATTGCCGGGGCAGGCGACCACCACCGGGAACGGGTGCGACAGCAGCCGGCGGGCGAGGGTGGAACCGGCGGTGACCAGGCTGATGGCGTCTTTGGGGCCGCGGGTCATTACCTTGAGGTCGTAACCGCCTGACAGAATGCCCGGCTGCCCGGTGATGATCACTACTGCACGCTCCTCGGTAGCGCGGTCCAGCGCTGCATTGAAGGCAGTGATGACGTCCGGCGAGATGGCATTGACCTTGCCGTTGTTCAGGGTAAGGGTGGCGATGCCGTCTTCGGCGTGGTAGGTAATCAGCTCGCTCATGGCAGAGTCCTTTTGTTGGCGTGGCGACGACGTTACCCAGCGCCAGGGGCGAGGTAAAGCAGCAAGGCTGACTGGTCGGTCAGTGCTCATGGCAGCCCAAGTGCAAATACATGAAAAAATTGAAAAAAATGCTTGCCAAAGGGAAAGTCTTTCACTAAATTAGCGCACCTCGACAGGCCGCAAGGCTTGAAGAGAAACGGTGAAGTGTCCGAGTGGTCGAAGGAGCACGCCTGGAAAGTGTGTATACGAGAAATCGTATCAAGGGTTCAAATCCCTTCTTCACCGCCACATTCTACGAAGAGCCCCCGCGCTGAAAAGCACGGGGGCTTTTTGTTTTTAAGGCCATTGGGGCTGCTGCGCAGCCCATCGCGCCAGCTTTTAGAAATTGAGCAAGACAGTTGCTCCCACGGGCAATTGGAGTGCCCCCAAGAAGTTGGACACCAATCCAACCCTTGGGGGCAGTCCACACCTGTGGGAGCGGCCTTGTGTCGCGAAAGGGCCGCAGAGCGGCCCCGGCAATCTAGAAGCTGATCGAAGCCGAAAGCCGAGCGGTACGCGGTGCCCCCTGGAACAGGTAGTTATCCCCCAGGTAATCGCCCACATCGCGCCAGTATCGCTTGTCCAGCACGTTATCCACCGTCAGCCGCAGCACCGTGTCATACCCGGCAACACGGGTACTGTAGCGGCTGCCAAGGTCGAACACGGTATAACCGCCAACCTCCACATTGCCCGCCTGGCTCGCATACTTGCTGGCGCTATACCGCGCCCCGCCAAGCAGCGCCAGCCCCGGAACCGGCAGGGCATATTCCGCATGCAGCGCCGCCCGGAATTTAGGCACGTTGATCGCCTGGTGCCCTTCGTAGGCTTCGGTGCCGCTGTTCTGCACCCGCGCCCGAATGGCTGCCGCACTGGCCTGTACCTGCAGGTTCGGGGTCACCCGGCCGCTGGCACCCAGTTCCAGGCCGGTATTTTTCTGCTGGCCTTGCTGCACGTAGGTGAAGTTGCCGGTGCCGTCCGGGCGCGCGTACTGGTAAGCCTGGCGGATCTGGAACAGGGCGGCACTCAGGCTCAGGCCTTGCCAGTCGTGCTTGAGGCCAAGTTCAAGTTGGCGGGAGGTGGTGGGTGCAAGGATCTCGAATCTGTTCTCAGTGGAAAATGGTGCGGTACCGCCTGCAGACAGCCCTTTGGCGTAGCTCGCATATACAGTGGTGTTCGGCTGCAGCTTATAGATAACTGCAGCATTGGGCAGCAGCTCGTATTGGCGGGTATGGCGCCCGGCTATGCCGTTCTCGTCCCAGGTCTTTTCATCCAGGCGCACTTCACGGGCACCCAGCACGGTCTGCCATTGCTCGTTGAAGCTGATTCGATCGCTGACGAACAAGCCGTACTGACGGCTGTCCAGTCGGCGCTCGCTGGCGCCTACGGGTTTGTCGGACGGGTCGAATGCAGGGGCGCCGGTGTTGATGTTGCCGGTGCCGACCCATTCCATATAGCTGGGGCGCTGATCCAGTGTGCGTCGCTGCGCACTGGTACCCACGGTCAGCTCGTGCCCTACGCCCAGCGCATCGAAGTGCCCGTTGAGCATGGCCTGTGCCTCGTCGGTACGGCGGGTATCGTCGGGGCTGCGGAAGTCATAGATGTCGTAGTCGCCATTGCTGCCGAAAAACGCCCCCTCGCTCGAACCCCAGGCAAACGCGCTGTAGTCGTCGATCACCACTTTGCTGCGGGAGGCGCTCAAGGTGCCGGTCCAGGAATCGTTGAAGCGGTATTCGAAGCGGCCGCTCAGGTTCAGTGAGTCGTTCTGCACGGGCTTTGCCCAATGCTGGTAGGCCAGGCGGTCTTCCGGGTCGACGCCGTGTGGCACTTCAGTGCCTCCGAACAGCTGGTAACCCGGCACCGACGACTGTTCGCGGTGTTGATACTCGGTATCCAGCTGCAGGGTGGCATCCGGGTTGATCTGCCAGTCGAATGCCAGCGAGGCGAAGTCGCGCTTGCCGTCAGCGTGGTCGACGTAGGTGCGGATGTCTTCATGGGCCAGGTTGGCGCGCAGGCCGAACTGCTTTTCGCTGCCGAACCAGCCGCCAAGGTCGGTGGCCAGATAGCGTTCGCCCTGTTCGTTGGTCGATACCGTGACGCTGCGTATGTCTTGGGCCCGCTTGGTCACATAGTTGATCAAGCCGCCCGGCTCCGACACGCCGGTCTGCAGCCCGGACAGGCCCTTGAGCAATTCCACCTGCTGCTTGTTTTCCAGGGCTACGTTCTGTTCGCCGGCAATGGTCTGGCCATTGATGCGATAGCTACTGGCGGCGTTCAGCTCGAAGCCGCGCACATTGAAGTTTTCGTAGTAGCCGATGGGGGCATAGCTTTCGCCGACCGAGGCATCACTTTGCAACACTTCGCTAAGCTTGCGTACCTGGCGGTCTTCCAGCAACTGCTGGCTGAACACGCTGACAGAGGCGGGGGTGTCGAGCAGTGGCGCGGGCTGGAAGCCGCCCACAGCGGCCTGGCGTGCCTGGTAGCCATCATTGGCGTAGGTGTCGGAGACCTGCAACGGGGCCAGCATCACGCTGTCTTCGGCAAACACAGAGGGGCACTGCAGGGCCAGGCCCAGGCTGAGCAGGCTCAGGGGCAGGCGGGGGTGATGCGGGGGCATGCGGTGGGGCTCCTGGATGCGCGATACCTGTACTGGCCCTTTCGCGGGTAAACCCGCTCCTACACTGGTTGGTGGTACACCGGTTGGGATACACCCGTTGGTGATGCACCGGGCGGCGATACACCCGTGGGTGATGCACCGGGTGGCGATACACCGGTTGGTGATGCACCAGGAGGTGATACACCGGTTGGTGATACCCCTGTAGGAGCGGGTTTACCCGCGAAGAGGCCGGCACAGGCCATGAAAAAGGCGGCATCTTACCAGCCGCCCTCTACATAAAACGATCCAGGCCCGGCGTATTCAGTCAGCCTGTCTTGATCGGCCGCTTGTGCTGCCGCCAGTTGTCATCGATCTTCGACCAGGTCTTGCCATCGGTAATGGCCATCAGCTTGCGTCCATCCTTGAAGGTGGCCAGAAAGGTTGCTTCTTCTTCCTTGCCACCCAACCACAGCCCGGCCAGCAGCCCTACTGGCCCTGCCACCAGGGCGCCGGCCACGCCCCAGCCCAAGGCGCTGCCAAGGCTGCGGTTGGTTTCCAGGCTGGCCAGCCGCAAGTCGCTGATGCGTGCCAGGGAAATCCGCTCACCGGGTGAGGGGCTGCGCGCGGTCTTGAGTGTGAGCGATCCATTGCGATACTCGCCTTCACCTTGCAAGAAATCGCCGGACTGTACCGTGAGTCTTGTCATAAATTCATCCTGTCAGGGAAAGGGCATTCCAGCGCTTAATGAGCGCTGCCCCGGCAGGCAAGTCAACGGCATTGCGACGGAGGGTAGTGCGGTACTTTGTCGCCGTGGCTGGCCTCTTCGCGGGTATGCCCGTACCCACAGGCGTATCACTGCCCTGAGGTTTGTGAGGCACCTGTGGGAGCGGGCGTGCCCGCGAAGAATCCAGCAAGCATCTTCAGGCCACCTGCAAGGTGTTCTTGCGCTTGCGTTCGGCCCATCCCCAGGCCAGCAACGCCAGCCCGCCAATCACCAGCCCGGCCACCACGATCCCCATCCAGCCCTGGCGCTGGAACAGCTGCGTGCCCAGCAACGACCCAAGCGCCCCGCCAATGAAGTAGCAGGTGATATAACCGGCATTCAGCCGCGTGCGTGCCTCGGGCCGCAGGGCGATCACTGCGTTCTGGTTGCTCACATGCACCAGTTGTACCGCCAGGTCGAGCATCAGCACGCCCAGCAGCAAGGCGAGCAGCGACTGTTCGGCAAACCCCAGCGGCACCCACGACAGCAGCAACACCACCAGGCCCACGGTGGTACCCAGCGCGCCCTTGCCGCGGTCTGCCAGGCGCCCGGCCCAGTTAGCCGACAACGCACCCGCCGCACCGGCCAGGCCGAACAGGCCGATTACTGCATCCGAATAGTGGTAGGGGCCTTTCGCCAGCAGAAACGCCAGGGGTGTCCAGAACAGGGCGAACAGGCTGAATGCCAACAGACCGAGCAGCGAGCGCAGGCGCAGCACGGGCTCTTCGATGAACAGACGGAACACGGAGCCGATCAGTGCCGGGTATTTCAGCCCGGCGTGGCTGTGGTGCTGTGGCAGGCTGCGGTACAGCGCCACGGCGGTAACTGCCATCAGCACGGCGGCCAGCACGTAGATACTGCGCCAGCCACCCAGCTCGGCCATGAAGCCGGCAGCAGTACGCGCCAGCAGGATGCCCAGCAGCAGGCCGCTCATCAGCGTGCCGACCGCGCGCCCACGCTGATGCGGCTCGCTCAGGGTCGCTGCCATCGGCACGAGGATCTGTGCCACCACCGAGAATAGCCCGGTCAGCGCCGTGCCGAGCAGCAGCCAGGGCAGGCTGGGTGCACAGGCGCTGATGACCAGGCCCAGGGTGGAGACAACGGTCATCACGGTAATCAGCCGGCGCTGCTCGAACAGGTCGCCCAGCGGTGCCAGCAGTAACAGGCCGGCGCCATAGCTGAGCTGCGCGGCAATCACGATGCTGCCGGCGCTGGCGGTGCTCAAGCCAAACTGCTGGGCGATGCTGTGCAGCAGCGGTTGGGCGTAATAGTTGCTGGCCACGGCCAGGCCTGTGGCGGTAGCCATCAGCAGGATCAAGGCGCGGCTGAGAGTGGGGGTGTGCATGCAATTCTCGTGGGGGCAGTGGTGTGTGGTGATGATTATCAGGAAGTGTCAGGCATGACACCAATGTATAGTTTTCAACCTATTCATCTTGAAAGCAGATAGATCGATGAACCTCAAGCAGCTCGAATATGCCCTTGCCGTGGCCGACACCGGCAGTTTTACCCGCGCGGCGGAGCGCTGCCATGTGGTGCAGTCGGCCCTTAGCCATCAAGTGGCGCGGCTGGAGGCGCAGCTGGGGGTGAGCCTGTTCGAGCGTAGTTCGCGACGGGTGCGCCTGACACCTGCGGGGGAGGCCTTTGTGCTCAGTGCACGGCCCGCGATGGAGGCGGCCCGGCGCATTGCCGATGACGTGGCAGCGGCCTGCGGCCAGGTGCGCGGGCGGCTGGCGATTGGTGAAATCAGCTCGCTCACCGCGCTGGACCTGGTCGACCTGTTGGCGGTGTTTCACGGTCGTTTCCCGGATGTGGATGTACGCTGGCTCACGGCCAAGAGCGAATTGCTGATTGCTGATGTGCTCGAGCGGCGCCTGGACGTGGGTTTTATCGGGCTGTGGCAGGGCGAGGTGGTGCAGGGGGTGCAGCATCGGTTGCTGGCCCGGGAAGAACTGGTGGCGGTGTTGCCGTTGGGGCATCGCCTGGCGGGCAGGGCACAGCTGGCGCTGGCTGACCTGGCAGGCGAAGTGTTGGTGGACTTCCCCGAAGGCACCGGGGCGCGACGCCAGACCGACGAGGCGTTTGAAGCAGTGGGGTTGCAGCGTCGGGTGCAGTTCGAGATCGGGCATGTTCGTCTGGTGGAGAAATTCGTGCAGCGGGGCATGGCCGTCGGCCTGGTACCCGAGCGGGTGGCTCAAGGCATCGAAGGGGTGGCAGTGGCGCGGTTGGTGGATGCCCCGGTGCGGCACTTGTATGCGGTGTGGTCGTCCAGCCCCACACCGGCTGCCCGGGCTTTTCTGGACGTGATGGAACAGTGCCTGGGGGCACAGAAAGGCTAAGCCTGTGCCGGCGTTGTCGCGGCACAGGCAACCATTCAATCAGGCTGCAAACCCACCATCCACAGTCAGGCTGGCCCCGGTGATGTACCCGGCTTCAGGCCCGGCCAGGTATGCCACAAAGCTGGCAATCTCCTCCGGCTCGCCATACCGCCCAATGGCCATCAGCGGAATCAGGCTCTCGGCAAACTCGCCACTGGCCGGGTTCATGTCGGTGTCCACTGGGCCGGGCTGCACATTGTTCACGGTAATGCCCTGCGGCCCGAGGTCGCGTGCCATGCCGCGGGTCAGGCCAACCAGTGCCGACTTGCTCATGGCGTACGGTGCGCCACCGGCAAACGGCATGCGTTCAGCGTTGGTGCTGCCAATGTTGATGATACGACCCCCCTGGCCCATATAGCGTGCGGCGGCCTGGCTGGCGACGAACACGCTGCGTACGTTCACGGCCAGCATGCGATCGAAGTCGGCCAGGTCGAACTCTGTCACCGGGGCCACTGCCAGCACGCCGGCGTTGTTGACCAGGATATCCAGCCGGCCCAAGGCTTTTACGGTGTCATCCACCGCCAGTTGCACGGCTGCGGCATCAGCGCTGTCAGCCCGCAGGGCCAAGGCTTTGCCGCCGTTTTCGGTAATTTCTCGAGCCAGCTCCTCAGCCGGGCCGGCAGAGCTGACATAGGTGAAGGCCACTTGCGCGCCTTCGCGGGCCAGGCGCCGCACGATGGCTGCACCAATGCCTCGGGAACCGCCCTGAACCAGGGCCACTTTGCCTTCGAGTGTAAGTTGCTTGGACATGCTGTTCTCCTGCTGGAAGCCAGGCCGAAATGCCTTGGATGGGCACAGTATCGGCGCTCGATTGCCTACTGATAAGATGGTAATCACTATCAGCAGAGTAAACCTTTGGTTGCTAATCATGGCCATGGAATCATTCAGCGCGTTGGAATGCTTCATCCGCAGTGCCGAGGTCGGCAGTTTTGCCGAAGCCGCTAGGCGCCTGAGCCTAACCCCGGCTGCCGTGGGCAAGCACGTTGCGCAGCTGGAAGCGCGCCTGGGTGTGCGGTTGTTCCAGCGTAGTACCCGCAAGCTGACCTTGACCGAAGCGGGGCAGCGTTTTCTTGGCGAGGTCAGTGACAGCTTTCGCACCATTCAGTACGCCGTGGCCAACCTGGCCAGTGCAGAAGGCCAGCCGGCTGGGTCGTTACGGGTGAGCATGGGCACCGTGTTCGGGCGTTTGTACGTGCTGCCGTTGCTGGGGGAATTCTTGCGCCGTTACCCGGCGATTACCCCGGATTGGCATTTCGACAACCGCCAGGTCGACCTGATCGGCCAGGGTTTCGATGCAGCGATTGGTGGTGGTTTCGAACTGCCGCCGGGGGTGGTGGCGCGCAAGCTGACCCCCGCGCACCGGGTGTTGGTGGCGGCGCCGGCCTATCTGCAGCGGCACGCGCCGATAGAAGACCCGCAGGCGCTGCAACGCCATGACGGCATCCTGGTGCGGTCACCGCAGACCGGGCGGGTGCGCTCGTGGCCGTTGACCAGCCGTTGGCAGGCGCAGCAGCCGCTGCAACTGCGTCAGGCGATGACCATGAGCGATTCGGACGCGGCGTGCGCGGTGGCCGAGCAGGCGCTGGGCATTGCCCTGGTGAGCCTGCCGTTTGCCGTGCCCTATTTGCTGGCCGGGCGCCTGCTGCGGGTGTTGCCGGACTGGTATGTGGACGATGGGCATATCAGCCTGTATTTCGCCGAGCACAAGCTGTTGCCGGGCAAGACCCGGGCGTTCATCGATTTTGTAGTGCAGCAGTTTGCCGAACAGGGGCTGGCGGGGCGGTTCGATGCCTTGCAGGCCCTTTAGAGAATTATTGCCTGTGCCGGCCCTTTTGCGGGCCCGCCCGCGCCCACAGGGATATCACAGCCCTGAAGGCAGTGGGATCCTTGTGGGCGCGGGCGGGCCCGCGAAGAGGCCGGTTCAGACAACATCGACAATGAACGATACCTGTGCGCCCAGGTTCACCTCGTCATCCACGCGCTTGCCCAGCAGTTGCTGCCCCAGCGGCGATCGTGGGGTAATCACCGTCACCAGTCCGTCACCCTCGCCAATCTTCAACCCCGCTGCCTCAGGCCCGAGAAACAGCCGGCGTTGCGCGCCATCTTCATTTTCCAGGGTCACCAGGTTGCTTACCTGCACACCGCGCGCTGGGTCGTAATCACGCAGCAGCAACTGCTGGTAGATCACCAGCGCCTGGCGGATCTCGGCACTGCGGCGGGCCTGGCCGGTGGCCAGGTACGAGGCCTCCAGGCCCAGCGTGTCATACTTGTTCTCGGCAATGTTCTCTTCGGCGGTGGCGGCCTCGTAGGCGGTTTGCGCCGCGCGGGTCAGCACGTCCAGGTCATGCGCGAGGGTGGCGACAATCAGCGCCAGCAGGTGGGGCTTGTCCATGGTCAGTAACAGAACTCCAGCACGTTGGCCTGGCTTTTTTCGGTGGGCGCGGTACGGTTTTGCTGCAGCCAGAACTGGCACTTGGGGCTGTTGAGGTTGCGCGGGTTGCCTTGGGCGGCATCGGCGGCCTGTTGCAGCGCCTGTTTGTGCAGGATGTCCTTGTAGCGTTCGAACATCTCGGCCTGGGCATCCTGGGCATCCTGGGCAGTGGCCGGTGCAGGCGTTGCAACGGGGCGGTCTGCATGCGGGGCTACCACCTGGGCCAGAGGTTGCACCTGCTGTGGCCACAACTGCTGGGCCAGCCACAGGCTCGCGGCAATGGCCATGGCGCCCAGCCACAGGCCCAAGGCAACGCACATGATCAACGGCAACGGCTTGAGGGTGATCTTCAATTCACGGTGGCGCGGCATGGCAGCCTCCTGGCAGCGTGGTAGGGGGGGCATTGTCGCATGCGCTTGGGCATTTTTCTGCGCAGGTGCTTTTGTCTGCGCCAATTTATGCGCAGAATTCGCTGTTTTTGCACCCGCACGGGAGGGGCGCATGAAAGCCACCTGGGACATCTTCTGCAGCGTCGTCGACAACTACGGCGATATTGGCGTGACCTGGCGCCTGGCCCGGCAGTTGGTGGCCGAGCACGGCCTGGCGGTGCGCCTGTGGGTGGATGACCTCAACGCTTTCACGCCCATGTGCCCTGGCGCCGATGCCACGGCGGCCCAACAGTGGCAACACGGCGTGGATGTGCGCCACTGGCCGGCAGCGTGGTTGCCGGTGGCGCCGGCCGATGTGGTGATCGGCGCGTTCGCCTGCCAGTTGCCCGCGGCGTATGTCGAGGCCATGCGCGCCCTTCCGCAGCCGCCGCTCTGGCTCAACCTCGAGTACCTGAGTGCCGAGGACTGGGTGGAGGGTTGCCATGGTTTGCCTTCGCCGCAGCCCAACGGTTTGCGCAAGGTATTTTTCTTCCCGGGCTTTACCGACAAAACGGGTGGTTTGCTGCGCGAGGGTTCGCTGCTGGCCCGGCGTGACGCGTTCCAGCAGTCGGCGGAGGCGCGCCGTGCCTTTTTGCTGGGGCTTGGTGTAGACCTTGTGCCGGATGCGCTGCTGATCTCGCTGTTTGCCTATGAAAACCCGCAGCTGGGCAACTGGCTTGATGCCCTGGCTACAGCTGACCAGGCCTGCCACCTGTTGGTCCCGCAAGGGCGCATCGTCGCGGGGCTCAGCCAGTGGTTGGGCGAGGGGCCGCTGCACGTGGGTGATGTGCGCACCCGTGGGGCGCTGACCGTTCAGGTGCTGCCTTTCGTCAGCCAGGATGACTTCGACCGGCTGTTATGGAGCTGCGATTTCAATGCCGTGCGTGGCGAAGACTCGTTCGTGCGTGCGCAGTGGGCGGGGCAGCCGATGCTGTGGCACATCTATGTGCAGGACGAGAATGCCCATTGGGAAAAACTCGAAGCGTTCCTCGCGCATTATCGCTGCGGCCTGTCAGACGATGCCGATGCAGCCCTACTGGGCCTGTGGCGTGCCTGGAACATGAATATCGACATGGGCCAGGCCTGGCGGGCGGCCCGCCAGCATTGGCCGGAACTGCAGCAGCATGCCCGCCTTTGGGGGGCGCGACAGGCCGCTCAGCCGGACCTTGCCGAAGCGCTAGTACACTTTTACCGAAATTCGCTATGATACGCGGCCTCGATTTTTATAAATCCATCCAGATTCGGATACTTCGTAATGAAAACTGGTAAAGAACTGAAACCCGGTACCGTACTGCGGATCGACAATGACCCGTGGCTGGTTCAAAAAGCTGAGTTCACCAAGTCGGGCCGTAACAGCGCGATCATGAAGACCAAGCTGAAGAACCTGCTGACCGGCTACAAGACCGAAACCGTATACGGTGCGGACGACAAGCTGGACGACGTGATCCTGGATCGCAAAGAAGCGACCCTGTCGTTCATCAATGGTGACGAGTACACCTTCATGGACACCACCGACTACACCATGTACGAGCTGAACGCCGAGGACATCGAAGCCGTTCTGCCGTACATCGAAGAAGGCATGGAAGACGTCTGCGAAGCCGTGTTCTTCGAAGGCCGTCTGGTGTCGGTTGAGCTGCCGACCACCATCAGCCGTAAAGTTGTCTACACCGAGAACGCTGCTCGCGGTGACACCTCCGGCAAAGTCATGAAGCCTGCCAAGCTGGCGAACGGTACCGAGATCTCGGTTGCCGACTTCATCCAGATCGACGAGTGGATCGACATCGACACTCGCGACAACAGCTTCAAAGGCCGTTCCAAGAAGTAATGCTTCTTGCGAGACGCAAAAAACCCGGCGCAAGCCGGGTTTTTTTATGCCTGTGTTTTTCCAATCCTCAGCGCGTGCTTGTGCTCGCGCTTTTGTGGGGGCGGCCTTGCGTCGCGATAGGGCCGCAAGGCGGCCCCGGCAATTTCTGCCTACATGCCGAACGCCTGGGGCCGCTTCGCGCCCCGTTCGCGACGCAAGGCCGCTCCCACAGGGGATCGCGCCAGCCTTTGCGCCTTAGACGGTTACGTGCAGGCGCACATCCACATTACCGCGGGTGGCATTGGAATACGGGCAAACCTGATGCGCCTTTTCCACCAGCCCTTCGGCATCGGCCTGTGCCAGGCCCGGCAGGTTGATGAGCAGGTCGATGTCCAGGCCGAAACCGCCCGGGATCTGGCCGATGCCCACTTTGGCGGTGATCGAGGCATCTGCCGGCAGGGCTTTCTTCTCTTGCCCGGCCACGAACTTCAAGGCGCCGATGAAGCAGGCCGAGTAACCGGCGGCGAACATCTGCTCGGGGTTGGTGCCGTCACCGCCCGCACCGCCCAGCTCTTTGGGGGTGCTGAGCTTGACTTCCAGCTTGCCGTCGCTGGAGCGGGATTTGCCGTCGCGCCCACCGGTGGAGGTTGCTTCTGCGATGTACAGCGGAGTGACCTTTTGCATCTTGAGCCTCGCTAATGTGCTGTGCGCTCCCGTTTGCAGGAGGGCGGGGGTTGGTGTGGGATTTAAATTAGCGCGCAATTAGTTAGTGCGCAAGATAAATCATCGCCGTTCATCGGAACGGCCATTCCACAGCATAGCGCTCAGAGGTTTTTCTGCAGGTTTTCGCGCAGGTTCAGCAGGTCGGCTTGCAGTTGCTGCAACTGCTCAAGGCTCCGCCCGCTGGCCTTGAGAATGCATTGCGGCACCTGTTTGGCCTGCTGTTGCAGGGCGCGGCCTTTGTCGGTCAGCTGTACCATCACTACCCGTTCATCTTCGCGGCTGCGGTTGCGCTGCAACAGGCCTTCGCTTTCCAGGCGCTTGAGCAGCGGGGTCAGCGAGCCTGGGTCGGTCAGCAGGTGCTGGCTGATTTCGCCCACGGTCAGGCCGTCACGCTCCCAGAGCACGAGCATGGCAAGGTATTGCGGGTAGGTCAGGCCCAGCGCCTGCAGCAGCGGCTTGTAGACCTTGGTCATCAGCAACGAGGTGGAGTGCAGGGCGAAACAGACCTGGTTGTCCAGCAGCAGCTCGTCACAGGAGGCTTGGGTGTCGGCGTTCATGCAGGTCCTTGAAAGTCATCAATGGAAAATTCTGGCACGCTGATCATCAGTGCGCGAATTAATCGCGCAGTTCACTGCGCAAGGCCAGGTCCCAGGGTGGAATCGGGCTGAAGCGGCTCTTGAGGAATTCGAGCAGCAAACGGCTGCGAGAGTTCGTTTCATGTGCCAGGCGTAGCGCGTAAATGCCGCTGGTCTCGGCTTCAGGCATGCCGCCGTCGCAAAACAACGGGATCAGCTCGCCGCGCAGCAGGTATTCACTGATCAGCCAGGTGGGCAGGTGGGCTATCCCCAGGCCGGCGAGGGCGCCGAACAGCAGGGTTTCGGCATTGTTGGCGGCCATGCGCATGCGCGCGGGGCGGTACAGGCGGGTTTGCCCGGCCACACTGAAGCGCCAGGCGAACGGCGGCGCCAGGCCATCCCAGTCCAGCCCGTCATGCCCGGGCAGTTCGCTGGGGCAGGTGGGGATGCCGCGGCTGGCCAGGTAGGCGGGGCTGGCGCAGGCAATGCGCACCATGTAGGCGAGCGGCGTGGCGACCAGACGGGTGTCGGCCAAGGGGCCGGCGCGCAGCACCAGGTCGACCTCGCCCAGGTGGCTGCCCTGCAGGTCGACGAAGCTGTCGATCAACCGCAGTTGCACGTCCAGGCCCGGGTAGGCCACCAGGAAGTCGGCAATGGCCGGGGCCAGGTGGCGGCGGCCAAACGCGGCAGGGGCGTCGATGCGGATCAGGCCTTCCGGGGCATTGCTCAGTGACACCGCTTCAGCCCGGGCCAGGCGCAACTCCTCGATGATGCGCCTGGCCCGCTCGGCAAAGGCGTTGCCTGCAGGCGTGGCCCGCACCGCGTGGGTGCTGCGGGTGAACAGGCGGCTGCCGACGGCGCTTTCCAGGTTGTCGATGCGCCGTGCTACCGCAGACGGGGTCAGCGGGTGGCGACGGGCGGCGGCAGAAAAGCTGCCGGTTTCCAGCACATCGAGGAACAGGCTCAATTGGTCGGTCAGGGTATCGGGGCTCATGGCTGCCTTGCTTTTGCGAAGAACGCACAGCCATTGTGCGCTGCTGTGCGTTTCCCCGCCAGCGCACACTCGTTAGCATGCTCGCATTATTGGTACAGGCGGACGAGGCCCTGATGATCGAGTGGTTGTTGTATATCGTGCTGGGCGCTGCCCTGGGCACCATGGGGGGCTTGTTTGGCATCGGCGGCGGGCTGATTGCGATTCCGGCGTTGGGCGTGCTGTTTGGCCTGGACCAGCAGTTGGCGCAGGGGACCGCGTTGGTGATGGTGGTGCCCAATGTGCTGCTGGCGCTGTGGCGGTATCACCAGCGCAACCGCATCGCGTTGCGCCATGCACTGCCGCTGTCGGCGTGCAGCTTCCTGTTCGCCTGGTTGGGGTCGATCTGGGCGGTGGGGCTTGATGCGCACTCCATGCGCCTGGGTTTTGTCGGCTTTCTGGTGGCACTGGCGGTGTGGAACGTGGTGCGGATGTTCATGAAGGTGTCGCCGCCGAGTGCCGAGCTGCGTCATGCCTGGCCGTGGCTGGGTGTGCTGGGCAGCTTTGCCGGCACCATGGGCGGCTTGTTCGGGGTGGGTGGGGCCGTGGTGGCCACGCCGATCCTGACCAGTGTGTTCGGCGCTACTCAGGTGGTGGCGCAGGGGCTGTCACTGGCGCTGGCGGCGCCGAGTACCTTGGTCACGCTGGTGACCTATGGCGTGCACCATAGTGTTGACTGGGGGGTGGGGATTCCCTTGGCGGTGGGGGGCTTGCTCAGCATCAGCTGGGGCGTGAAGCTGGCCCACGCGTTGCCGGAGAAGGTATTGCGGGCGATGTTCTGTGTGTTCCTGGTGGTCTGTGCGGTGATGCTGGGGTTTGAGCTTTGAGAGGTTGGGGCCGTTTTTCGGCCCCCGATCACTTGAAACCCTCAACGATGTAGTCGGCCATGCAGTCGGTGATTGGCGAGGGGGTCTGCGTACTGCGCACCAGCATTACATTGGCCATGGGCAACTGTGGCAGCCCTTCGCTCTCACCCAGAATGCGGATGTTGCCCCCGATCAGGCTCTGCAGCTGCGCGGTCACTGCCAGCCCGGCGGTGACGATGGCAAAGATCGCCGCCAGGCTTGGGCTGGTGTAGGCAATACGGTAATCGATGCCCTGTGCCTCCAGCGCATTGCAGGTCCAGGCGCGACAGAAGCAGTCGGTGTTGAACAGCGCCACCGGCATCGGCCGCTGTTCGTGCGGGCAAAAGCCTTCTGCCGCGGCCCACACCAGGCGTTCCTGGCGTAGCAACTGGCCAATCTCGTTGCCGGGCTCGCGGGTGACGATGGTCAGGTCCAGGTCCTGGCGCAGCATCAACTGCTTGGACGAATCGCAATGCACTTCCACCTGCACCAGCGGGTAGGCTTGGGCAAAGCTCGACAAGATGGTCGGCAGGAAGCGCATGGCGTAGTCGTCTGGTGTGCCGATGCGCACCAGCCCAACCATGTGTGGCATGCGCAGGGTGTTGAACACCTCGCCATGCAACTTGAGAATGCGTCGGGCATACCCCAGCAGTACCTGGCCTTCGGCGGTCAGCCGCACCTGACGGCCATCACGTTCGAATAGCTGGCGCTGCAGAATGTCTTCTTCCAGGCGTTTCATCTGCATGCTGACCGCTGACTGGGTGCGGTTGACCACTTCGCCTGCGCGGGTAAAGCCGCCTTGCTCGGCAATGGCGACGAAGGTGCGCAGGACATCCGCGTCGAGGCTCTGGTACTGGGACATTGCATCAATCTCCGAGATGCATTGCATCAGAAACATTCGTTGGATTGATCTTATGCCTGGCGTGAGACTGAGGCCATCAACACGGAGGGCTTCACGATGAAAGGTCATGTCAGCAGCATCCAGCAACCTGCCTTTTCCCTGAGCTACCTGTGGCATGCGGCCTTGCAGCGTCCGGCGCGCTGGCTGCAGTTGTACCGTCAGCGTCAGGAGCTGGCCAGCCTCAGTGATGCAACCTTGCGCGACCTGGGGTTGAGTCGGGCGGATATCCAGCAAGAGGCCGAGCGGCATTTCTGGGATGATCCATTGAGGAAGTGATGCCATGCGTGGCAGTCGCTTCTGCTCCAGCTCCAGCTCCAGCTCCAGCTTTTGCTTTTGCTTTTGCTTTTGCTCTTGCTCTTGCTTTGGCTTTTGCTTCTAAGCGCGCGGTAGTTCAGGCGACGCAGATTGCGACTTCAGGAGGCCGAGCGCAGGGCTTGCGGAGGGAGGTGACGGGCATGGATGCCCGTCAAGCGCTGGGCCCCAGGATGGGGCCTGCAGCGCGGTCCTCCCGGGAGCAAGCCCGGAGCGAGGGGACCCCGGAGCGTAGCGTAGGGGCCGGATGATGGGAGCCGACGGTTTTGGTTACTTTGGCCACGACCAAAGTAACCCGCCGGAAGGGCGGAAAGGTGAACAGGCGCCTACATCGTGAATGAATGTCTACTTGATGTGAAAGCGCACAACCCAAAGGCCCAAAAGCTCAAAAGCTCAAAAGCTCAAAAACTCAAAAGCTTAAGCGCTGGTTCTGATCGGGCGTACAGTCCGTTTGCGATGGCGACGCCGACTCACCTTTCCGCCCTTACGGCGGGTCCCTTTTTGTCGTGGCAAAAAGGGACCAAAAACCGTCGGCTCCCATCATCCGGCCCCTACGCTGCGCTCCGGGGTCCCCTCGCTCCGGCCTTGCTCCCGGGAGCACGCGCTGCAGGCCCCATCCATGGGGCCTCAGCGCTTGACGGGCATCCATGCCCGTCATCTCCCTTCGCAATGCCTCCACTCGGCCTCCTGAAGTCGCAATCTGCGTCGCCTGGACTACCGCGCGCTTAGAAGCAAGATCAAAAGCGAGAAGCGAATTCGGTGATCGGCCGGCACCGCCGATGCATTCGGTGAGGTTCTGCCCAGTCATCTGGATAAGGATACGCCGGCATGGCTGCCCTCGGCCTGGTGTACCTGGAAGAACGCCGTTGCTCTTGCTCTTGCTTTGGCTTTTGCTTCTAAGCGCGCGGTAGTTCAGGCGATGCAGATTGCGACTTCAGGAGGCCGAGCGCAGGGCTTGCGGAGGGAGGTGACGGGCATGGATGCCCGTCAAGCGCTGGGCCCCAGGATGGGGCCTGCAGCGCGGTCCTCCCGGGAGCTAGCCCGGAGCGAGGGGACCCCGGAGCGTAGCGTAGGGGCCGGATGATGGGAACCGACGGTTTTGGTTACTTTGGCCACGACCAAAGTAACCCGCCGGAAGGGCGGAAAGGTGAATAGGCGCCTACATCGTGAATGAATGTCTACTTGATGTGAAAGCGCACAACCCAAAGTTCCAAAAGCTCAAAAGCTCAAAAGCTCAAAAGCTCAAAAGCTCAAAAGCTCAAAAGCTCAAAAGCTCAAAAGCTCAAAAGCTTAAGCGCTGGTTCTGATCGGGCGTACAGTCCGTTTGCGATGGCGACGCCGACTCACCTTTCCGCCCTTACGGCGGGTCCCTTTTTGTCGTGGCAAAAAGGGACCAAAAACCGTCGGCTCCCATCATCCGGCCCCTACGCTGCGCTCCGGGGTCCCCTCGCTCCGGCCTTGCTCCCGGGAGCACGCGCTGCAGGCCCCATCCATGGGGCCTCAGCGCTTGACGGGCATCCATGCCCGTCATCTCCCTCCGCAATGCCTCCACTCGGCCTCCTGAAGTCGCAATCTGCGTCGCCTGAACTACCGCGCGCCTTAGAAGCAAGATCAAAAGCGAGAAGCGAATTCGGTGATCGGCCGGCCCCGCCGATGCATTCGGTGAGGTTCTGCCCGGTCATCTGGATAAGGATATCGCCGGCATGGCTGCCCTCGGCCTGGTGTACCTGGAAGAACGCCGTTGCTCTTGCTCTTGCTTTGGCTTTTGCTTCTAAGCGCGCGGTAGTTCAGGCGATGCAGATTGCGACTTCAGGAGGCCGAGCGCAGGGCTTGCGGAGGGAGGTGACGGGCATGGATGCCCGTCAAGCGCTGGGCCCCAGGATGGGGCCTGCAGCGCGGTCCTCCCGGGAGCTAGCCCGGAGCGAGGGGACCCCGGAGCGTAGCGTAGGGGCCGGATGATGGGAGCCGACGGTTTTGGTTACTTTGGCCATGACCAAAGTAACCCGCCGGAAGGGCGGAAAGGTGAATAGGCGCCTACATCGTGAATGAATGTCTACTTGATGTGAAAGCGCACAACCCAAAGGCCCAAAAGCCCAAAAGCTTAAGCGCTGGTTCTGATCGGGCGTACAGTCCATTTGCGATGGCCGCAAGGCCTCCTGAAGTCGCAATCTGCGTTGCCTGAACTACCGCGCACTTAGAAGCAAGATCAAAAGCGAAAAGCGCTCAGCGCCGTACCTGCTTGAGGGTTTCGGCAATCAGGAATGCCAACTCCAGCGACTGATCAGCATTCATCCGCGGATCACAATGGGTGTGATACCGGTCAGACAACGCATCCTCGGTGATCGGCCGGGCACCGCCGATGCATTCGGTGACGTTTTGCCCAGTCATCTCGATATGGATACCGCCAGCATGGCTGCCCTCGGCCTGGTGCACCTGGAAGAACTGCTTCACCTCATCCAGAATCTGCGCAAAATCGCGGGTCTTGTAACCGCTGCTGGCCTTGATGGTGTTGCCGTGCATCGGATCGGAACTCCACAGCACCTTGCGCCCCTCGCGCTCGACAGTGCGGATCAGCCCCGGCAAGTGGTCGCCAACCTTGCCCGCGCCCATGCGCACGATCAGGTTCAAACGCCCCGGGTCGTTCGCCGGGTTGAGCGTGTCGATCAGGCGGATCAGCTCTTCGGGGTTCATGCTCGGGCCAACCTTGACCCCAATCGGGTTGTGCACGCCACGCAGGAACTCCACATGGGCCCCATCGAGCTGGCGGGTGCGGTCGCCGATCCACAGCATGTGCGCCGAGCAGTCGTAGTAGTCGCCGGTCAGGCTGTCCTGGCGCACGAAGGCTTCTTCATAGTTCAGCAGCAGCGCTTCGTGAGCCGTGAAGAAGCTGGTTTCGCGCAGTTGCGGCGCACTGTCCAGGCCACAGGCACGCATGAACGCCAGGGTTTCATCGATGCGATTGGCCAACTGGTGGTACTTGTCGGCCAGCGCCGAGTTGGCGATAAAGTCCAGGTTCCACTTGTGCACCTGGTGCAGATCGGCAAACCCGCCCTGGGCGAACGCGCGCAGCAAGTTGAGGCTGGCGGTGGCCTGGTGGTAGGCCTGCAGCAGGCGTTCCGGGTCCGGAATGCGGCTTTTGGCGTCGAAACCGATGCCGTTGACGATGTCGCCACGGTAGGCGGGGAGGGTGATGTCGCCAATGGTTTCATCGCCAGATGAGCGCGGTTTGGCGAACTGCCCGGCCATACGCCCCACTTTCACCACCGGGCAGCCGGCCGCAAAGGTCATGACAATGGCCATTTGCAGCAACACCTTGAAGGTGTCGCGGATTTTTGCAGCCGAGAACTCGGCGAAGCTCTCGGCGCAATCGCCGCCCTGAAGCAGAAAGGCACGGCCTTCGGTGACCTCGGCGAACTGCCGGCGCAGCTCGCGCGCCTCACCCGCGAACACCAGCGGCGGGTAGCTGGCCAGGGTCTGTTCAACCTTCAGCAGGTGCGCGGCATCGGGGTAGGTCGGTTGCTGCTGGATCGGCAGGGCACGCCAGCTGTCGGGGCTCCACGGTTGGTTCATCTTGGGCTCGGTCTTGTCGGTTGTAGGCTATGGGCCATGGTAACAGTTGGCGCTGCGCTTGTTGCATCAAGGGTGTTGGCGGACAATGCGCGTTTTTGCGCAGGCGGGTGGTGGACATGACGGCGGAACGGCAAGAGCGGCTGCTGGCACGGGTGGAAGATGCGTTTGGCGTCATCAGCGTGTACGAAGTAGACGACTACCGCTTTCTGGAATTCGGCGATGCGATCGAGCAAAGCTGTGTGTTCACCGCCGACCCCAGCTGGCTGGAGTACGACTACACCCGCGCCATGCTGGTGGGGGCGCTGTGCCACGAACTGCCTGAGAGTGCACTGTTTCTGGGCCTGGGCGCCGGCACGCTGACCCAGGCCTGCATGAAGTTCCTGCCGCTGGAAGACATCGAGGCCATCGAGCTGCGCCCGGATGTGCCGCGCCTGGCCATGGATTACCTGGGCCTGGACGACGACCCGCGGCTGTATGTGCGCATCGGCGATGCCCTGGAGCTGCTGCCCACGGCAGAGAAGGCCGACCTGCTGTTCGTTGACTTGTACACCGACCATGGTCCTGGGGTCGGGCACCTGGCGTGGAACTTTCTGGAGAACTGCCAGCAGCACCTGAACCCGGGCGGCTGGCTGGTGATCAACCAGTGGGCCACCGATGATGGCAGGCCGCTGGGCGCGGCGTTGTTGCGCGGGTTGTACCACCGGCATTACTGGGAACTGCCTGTGAAGGAGGGCAATGTGATTTTGCTGGTGCCGGCAGACCTGGAGCAGTCGCTGGACCTGGACGGTTTGAGAGCCCGGGCCGAGGCGCTGGCGCCGCGTTTAGGGTACAGCCTCGAGGGGCTGATCCGCGAGATTCGGCCGGCGACGTGAGTGGCTGACGCGCGCCGACACCGAGCGCGCCAGGCTTCAGGGGATTATCGATTCAGCCTGTCGTGCTTGATGGCCCGATACTGGACCTGCCTCCATGAAAATATTCCTCACGTACGCGACTATTTCAGGTATAGTACGCGCCGGTCTTTTAGCGGACCTCAAAATCAGGTGGTGCAAATCCTCCGAGTCCAGCTTCGGCTGCGCGTCCGCTAGGCGGACCTTCCCAAGTTTTCTTTTTCAATCGTTTTCGCAAATCCCCGCCGCCAAAGCTGCCTGGGTGACCTGACGGTCTTTCAAGGCATGTGCAGCTTTGGAGCATGGGTCTTTGCGGATGCACCTAGAGGCAGACCCATGACCCAGGAAACCGGCGGCTTCGCCGCTCTCGATCTTAACCCGAACATTGTTGCTGCCGTTGTGGCTACCGGCTACGAAGAGCCGTCCGCCATTCAGCAACAATCGATCCCGATCATCCTCGCCGGTCACGACATGATCGGCCAGGCGCAGACTGGCACCGGCAAAACCGCTGCCTTCGCCCTGCCGATCCTGAACAAGATCGATGTGAGCAAGCGCGAACCGCAAGCCCTGATCCTGGCGCCAACCCGTGAGTTGGCGCTGCAAGTTGCTACCGCTTTCGAAACCTACGCCAAGCAGATGCCGGGCGTGAACGTTGTCGCCGTCTACGGTGGTGCCCCGATGGGCCCACAGCTGCGTGCGATCCGCAACGGCGCGCAAATCGTCGTGGCCACCCCGGGCCGTCTGTGCGACCACCTGCGTCGTGACGAAAAAGTCTTGTCGACCGTACAGTACCTGGTACTGGACGAAGCCGACGAGATGCTGAAGCTGGGCTTCATGGACGACCTCGAAGTGATCTTCGACGCAATCCCGGCTACCCGTCAGACCGTACTATTCTCCGCTACCCTGCCGTCGTCGATCCGTTCGATCGCCGAGCGTCACCTGCGTGAACCCAAGCACGTCAAGATCCAGACCAAGACCCAGACCGTTACCGCGATCGAGCAGGCCCACCTGATGGTCCACGCGGACCAGAAGATCCCGGCTGTGCTGCGTCTGCTGGAAGTGGAAGAGTTCGACGCGCTGATCGCCTTCGTGCGTACCAAGCAAGCCACCCTGGACCTGGCCGCCGCGCTGGAAGCCAAAGGCTACAAGGCTGCTGCACTGAACGGCGATATCGCCCAGAACCAGCGTGAGCGCGTGATCGACTCGCTCAAGGATGGCCGCCTGGACATCGTCGTCGCCACCGACGTCGCTGCCCGTGGCCTGGACGTACCGCGCATCACTCACGTGTTCAACGTTGACATGCCGTACGACCCGGAATCCTACGTACACCGTATCGGCCGTACTGGCCGTGCCGGTCGCGATGGCCGTGCACTGTTGCTGGTTACCCCGCGTGAGCGCCGCATGCTGCAGGTGATCGAGCGTGTTACCGGGCAGAAGGTTGCCGAAGCGCGCCTGCCGAATGCCCAGGCCGTGCTGGATGCCCGCATCAAGAAGCTGACCTCGAGCCTGGCGCCGCTGGTAGCCGAAGCAGAAGCCACCCACGGCGAGCTGTTCGACCGCCTGACCACCGACCTGGGTTGCAGCGCGCGTGCCCTGGCTTCGGCCCTGCTGCGCAAGGCCACCAATGGCCAGGCGCTGGACCTGGCGGCGGTAGAGCGCGAGCAGCCACTGGTGCCGAGCTTCGCCCCGCGTGGTGAGCGTACCGAGCGCGGTGAGCGTGGCGAGCGTCCTGACCGTGGTGATCGTGAGCGCCGTGCACCGCTGCCGTTGGCCGAAGGCCGCGTGCGTTGCCGTACCGCCCTGGGTGCCCGTGATGGCATCGCTGCCAAGAACCTGCTGGGGGCGATCCTCAACGAAGGTGGCCTGGCGCGTGACGCTATCGGCCGCATCCAGGTGCGCGACAGCTTCAGCCTGGTCGAGCTGCCGGAAGACGGCCTCGAGAAGCTGCTGTCCAAGCTCAAGGACACCCGCGTGGCTGGCAAGCAGCTGAAGCTGCGTCGCTACCGCGAGGATTGATCCTGGCGTAACGAAAAAATCCCCGGCTTAGGTCGGGGATTTTTTTTGCCTGTACCGGCCCTTTCGCGGGCAAGCCCGCTCCTACAGGTACCCCACAGATTTCAGTACCTGTAGGAGCGGGCTTGCCCGCGAAGAGGCCCTTCAGTCGAACCGATAGATGTCCATCCCCAGCGCGCCCAGGGTAAACCCCTGATGCACCACGCCGAACTTGCTCCCGGCCCCGAGGGCAAAGAACAGCGGCAGCAAATGCTCATCACTGGGATGGTTGCGCACCGCAAACGGCGCCTGCTGCCGGTAATCCAGCAACGCCGCCTGGTCATCCTCCTGCAGCCGGTCTACCACCCAATCCCTGAACGCCAGCGCCCATGGCTCGATCACATCCGGCCCTGCATGCCAGTCCAGCTCACCCAGGTTGTGGGTAATGCTGCCTGACCCTATCAGCAGTACATCCTCGGTACGCAACCCCGCCAGTGCCTGGCCCACTTTTAGCTGCAGCGCCGGCCCCATGTGGCTGGGCAGTGAAACCTGCACCACGGGAATGCTCGCATCCGGGTACATCAGCGACAGTGGCACCCAGGCGCCATGGTCGAATGGGCGTTGCATGTCCAGGTGCGCGGGTAACCCCGCAGCCTTCAACCGCTCACTGACCTGGCCAGCAAGCCCGGGCTCGCCCGGCGCCGGGTACTGCACCGCATACAGGGCCGGTGGGAAACCGTAGAAGTCATGCCAGGTTTCGGGCTGTGCGCTGCCGGTGACCAGCAGCTCGCGGCTTTCCCAGTGTGCCGACACCACCACGATCGCTTTCGGCCGGGGCAGGGCGTTGGCCAACCCGGACAGTGCCGGCCCGCTGGCGCCGGGTTGCAGGGCAAGCATGGGGGAACCATGGGAAATGAACAGGCTGGGCAGCATGGCGGGGTCCTGAAGGTTAAGATGCAACCATCATCGATTAACTACAGATCGAAATCCAAACCAAGTTTTACCGACAAATCATCTAAAAATCGGGAGTAATCATGGAACCAGCGTTCTGGCAGCAGCGGTGGGCCGATAACCAGATCGGCTTTCACCAGGCGCAGGTGAACCCCTATCTGCAGACGTATTGGCCACAGCTGCAGTTGGCGCCCGGCAGCCGCGTGCTGGTGCCGTTGTGTGGCAAGAGCCTGGACCTGGCCTGGCTGGCCGGTCAGGGCCATCGTGTATTGGGTGTGGAGCTGTCGCGGCGGGCGGTGGAGGATTTTTTCCGTGAGCACGGGCTTGAGGCCGAGGTGCGGCAGCAGGGCGCATTCGAGGTTTGGCGCAGTGGAGATGTGCAGCTGTGGTGTGGCGACTTCTTTGCCTTGCGGGCAGAGGATGTGGCTGACTGCGTGGGGCTGTATGACCGGGCGGCGGTGATTGCGCTGCCGGTGCAGATGCGTGCGCGGTATATGCAGCTGTTGTCGGGGTTGCTGCCGACAAGCTGCCGGGGGTTGGTGGTGACGCTGGAGTATGACCAGTCATTGTTGGCCGGGCCGCCGTTTTCGGTCAGGGATGAAGAGCTGAGGCAGGGGTTTGCGGGGTGGCAGGTGGAGCAGTTGGAGGCTGTTGAGGTGATTGAGGAGAGCCCGAAGTTTGTGCAGGCCGGGGCGTCGAGTTTGTTGGAGCGGGTGTACCGGCTCAGCCGGTAAGCAGGTAGGGCAGGCTGACCCGGCCCATGTGGGAGCGGGCGTGCCCGCGAACCAGGCGGCGCGTTAGATGGCACCGGCTTTGCCGGTGTTCGCAGGCGCGCCCGCTCCCACAGAAGCTGCGTAAGGCCGGGAATAAAAAAGGGCGACCGAAGTCGCCCTTTTTTTTCTCAGGTGGATCAGCCGCGGCGGCGCAGGGCCTCAATGCGTTCTTCCAGCGGCGGGTGGCTCATCAGCAACCCTGCCAGGCCGTGCTTGAGGCCGCCATTGATGCCGAAAGCCTTCATGGTGTCAGGCATGTGCACTGGCAGGCCTTGTTCCACGCGCAGGCGCTGCAGGGCGCCGATCATTGCCGCAGTACCGGCCAGTTGCGCACCGGCTTCGTCTGCGCGGAATTCGCGGCGGCGCGAGAACCACATCACGATCATGCTGGCCAGGATGCCAAGGATCAGCTCGGCAACGATGGTTGCTACATAGTAGGCAATGCCTTGGCCCTCTTCGTTCTTGAAGATCACCTTGTCGACAAAGTTGCCGATGATGCGGGCAAAGAACATCACGAAGGTGTTCACCACGCCCTGCACCAGCGCCAGGGTGACCATGTCGCCGTTGGCAACGTGGCCAATTTCGTGGGCCAGTACCGCACGCACTTCATCGGGCGAGAAGCGCTCCAGCAGGCCCTGGGACACCGCGACCAGCGCGTCGTTGCGGTTCCAGCCGGTGGCGAAGGCGTTGGCCTCGTAAGCCGGGAAGATACCCACTTCAGGCATTTTGATGCCCGCTTCGCGGGACAGCTCTTCGACCGTTTGCAGCAGCCACTGCTCGTGGCGGGTGCGCGGCTGGCTGATGATCTGGGTGCCGGTGGTCATCTTCGCCATCCACTTGGAGATGAACAGCGAGACGAGGGAGCCGGCAAAGCCGAACACGGCGCAGAACACCAGCAGGCTGCTGAGGTTCAGGTCGACCCCGTTGGCGGCCATGAACCCGTTGAAACCGAACAGGCTCAGGGTAATGCTTGCAACCAGCACCACCGCGAGGTTGGTGGCTACAAACAACAGAATGCGCATCATGGTTGTTACGTTCTCCTGACGGATGAGTTGTCGCTTACTGCGGGGTATATAAGGGGCCTGCCGCGCCGATTCAATCGGGGGACTATTTCAAACTGTGTACGGCGGAGTATGGCAGAGGATGGCGTGGGGGCTGTGGGATAGAGCGTTGCAGGATGTAAGAAACATTCGGCTTGGGGTTGCGTCAAGGCCGCTGGGTGTTTGCCGCAAGGGGTGTGGCGCCTGTGAGATCGAGCGCCGCCCGCGCGGCGCTTCGCGGGTAAACCCGCTCCTACGTTTGTTTCGGGCCAGTCCATCCTGTGCCAGGCGCGCGCGATCGCCTTGTTTGTACGACGCGATATCGAGCCATGCGCCAGGGCGTTCGCGCGCAAATCCCACAGGCATAATTGGCCCGAAACAAACGTAGGAGCGGGTTTACCCGCGAAGCGCCGCGCGGGCGGCGCTCGATCTGCGCCCCACCACCAATCCCGCGTCGAACCTCTCGTGGCCCCCGGCGCCCCCCCGTCGAACCCTACTGCGAATAACCCTTCAGGAAATTGCCGATCCGGCCAATGGCTGCTTCCAGGTCATCCACCCGCGGCAAGGTCACCACGCGGAAGTGGTCCGGCCACGGCCAGTTGAACGCCGTTCCTTGTACGATCAGCAGCTTCTCCGACAGCAACAGGTCAAGGGCGAACTTCTCGTCGTTGAGGATCGGGCAAACCTTCGGGTCGATCCGCGGGAACGCATACAGCGCGCCCATCGGCTTCACGCAGCTGACGCCGGGGATGTCGTTGAGCAGTTCGTAGGTGCGGTTGCGCTGCTCCAGCAGGCGCCCCGGTGGCAGCACCAGGTCGTTGATGCTCTGGTAGCCGCCCAGCGCGGTCTGGATGGCATGCTGGGCCGGCACGTTGGCGCACAGGCGCATGTTGGCCAGCATGTCGATGCCTTCGATGTAGCTGAGTGCGTGGTGCTTGGGCCCGGAAATGATCAGCCAGCCAGAGCGGAAGCCCGCCACTCGGTACGACTTGGACAAGCCGTTGAAGGTCAGGCACAGCAGGTCCGGGGCCAGCGAGGCGGTGCTGATGTGCACGGCTTCGTCGTACAGGATCTTGTCGTAGATCTCGTCGGAGAACACCACCAGGTTGTGCTGGCGGGCCAGCTCCAGCATGCCCAGCAGCAGCTCTTTGGAGTAGACGGCGCCGGTCGGGTTGTTCGGGTTGATGATCACCAGCGCCTTGGTGTTCGGGGTGATCTTGGCCTTGATGTCCTCAAGGTCAGGGAACCAGTCGGCCTGCTCGTCGCACAGGTAGTGCACCGGCTTGCCGCCGGCCAGGCTCACGGCGGCAGTCCACAGCGGGTAGTCGGGGGCCGGGATCAGCACTTCGTCGCCGTTGTTGAGCAGCGCCTGCATCGACATGACGATCAGCTCGGACACACCATTACCCAGGTAGATGTCCTCGATGGTGACGCCTTCGATTTCTTTCTGCTGGCAGTACTGCATCACCGCCTTGCGGGCACTGAACAGGCCTTTGGAGTCGCTGTAGCCCTGTGCGGTGGGCAGGTTGCGGATCACATCCTGAAGGATTTCATCAGGCGCCTCGAAGCCAAACGGCGCCGGGTTGCCGATGTTCAGCTTGAGGATGCGGTGGCCTTCCTCCTCCAGGCGTTTGGCGTGCTTGAGCACTGGGCCGCGAATGTCGTAGCAGACATTGGCGAGCTTGTTCGATTTGCTGAACTGCATGATGGGATCCCGATTGAGAAAACGCGCTACGCCCCGCCGAAAGGTTTGAAAGGGCAGGAAGCGGGTGCCAGACTGAACGCCTGGCACACGAAGCCAACTAATATACGTGCCACCCGCGCCCCGGAAAAGACGGTGTGGGGTGAAATTCAGCCTGCCGAGGTTTCTACATGAAAAAGATCGAAAAAACCCTGGACGAATGGCGGTCGATGCTCGACCCCGAGCAGTACCAGGTCTGCCGCCTCAAGGGCACCGAACGGCCATTCAGCGGCAAGTACAACAGCGAGCGCCGCGATGGCATCTACCATTGCATTTGCTGCGGCCTGGCGCTGTTCGATGCGCAGACCAAGTTCGACGCTGGCTGTGGTTGGCCAAGTTTCTACGCCCCGATCGAGGACAGCGCGATGATCGAGATTCGCGACACCTCCCACGGCATGATCCGCACCGAGGTCACCTGCGCCCGTTGCGATGCGCACCTGGGGCATGTGTTCCCTGACGGCCCGCCACCGACCGGCCTGCGCTACTGCATCAACTCGGTGTGCATCGACCTTCGTCCGCGCGACTGACCGGAGCCCGATCATGGCTGCAACGATGCTGAACATTCCCTGCGTGACCCTGAGCGGCGAGCACAAGACGCTGGGCGACTTCCCGGGCAAGGTGCTGTTGGTGGTCAATACCGCCAGCCAGTGCGGTTTTACCCCGCAGTACAAGGGCCTGGAGCAACTGTGGCAGGCCTACCGCGACCGTGGTCTGGTGGTACTGGGCTTTCCGTGCAACCAGTTCGGCAAGCAGGAACCTGGCGATGCGCGGGACATTGCGCAGTTCTGCGAGCGTAATTTCGGCGTGAGTTTTCCGCTGTTTCGCAAGGTCGAGGTCAACGGCCCGGGCGCTCACCCTCTGTTCGTCGAACTCAAGCAACGCGCCCCGGGTATTTTGGGTAGCCAGAAGATCAAGTGGAACTTCACCAAGTTTCTGGTCGACCCGGCCAGTGGCCAGGTCACGCGCTATGCCCCCTCCACCAAGCCACAGGCCCTGCAGGCGGACATCGAGCGTTTGCTCAGCCGCTGAAGGGCACCCAATGGTCAACCAGGGCCAGTAGCTCTTCGCGGCGGAATGGCTTGGCCAGGTAGTCGTTCATGCCCGCCGCCCGGCAGCGTTCGCGCTCTTCGGGCATGGCGTTGGCGGTGAGGGCGACGATTGGCAACTCGGGCCAGCGACCGCTTTGGCGGATACGCCGGCTGGCCTCGTAGCCGTCCATCACCGGCATGTTGCAGTCCATCAGCACCAGGTCGAATTCCTCACGCGCCAGCAGCTCAAGGGCCTCCGCGCCCTGGGTGGCCAGTTGCACCTGGCAGCCGAGCTTGGCCAGCATGCCCTTGGCCACCAGCTGGTTCACCGGGTTGTCCTCTACCAGCAGGATCCTCGCACGGCCTTGCTCCTGGGTAATGGCCGGGATGGCCAGCGGGTGTTCGGGCTCATGGCCTTGCAAGGTGCGGCGCAGGGTCTGGTACAGGGCGTTGCGTGCCAATGGTCGGGCCAGCTGGTGCAGCGGGGCCAAAGCCAAGGACTGCTCGTTGGGCAGGAAGTTGCCATAGGCAGTCACCAGCAGAATCGGGGTTTTCAATGCCGGGCGCAGTTCGAACAGGTGCTCGACGTCGTCGGTGATCAACAGGTCGATCACTGCGGCATCCAGCGTGGCGCAACTGTCATGGCGCTGGTAGGTCAGGCCCCAGGCAGGCAGCAAGTGCTGCAACAGTTCATTGAGCCCGCTGCCGGCTGCGCTCAGTGCGGCCACGCGGCCATGCAAGGGCGCCGGCGGGATGGCTTCGGTGTGCACGGTCAGCGGCAACTCGGCGGTAAAACAGCTGCCAAAGCCCGGCTCGGAGCGAATGTGCAGGTGGCCCTGCATGGCCTTGCACAGGTTGCGCGTCAACGCCAGGCCCAGGCCGGTGCCACCGTACTGGCGGGTGATGCCGGCACCGGCCTGGGTGAAGGGCTGGAAGATGCGCGCCTGGGCGTCTTCGGGGATGCCGATGCCGGTATCCCGTACCTCAAGACGTACACCACCGACAATGGCCATCAAGCGCACATCGACACGGCCGAAGCGGGTGAACTTCAGCGCGTTGGACAGCAGGTTGCTGACGATCTGCCGCACGCGTGTGGGGTCGCCGAGCACGCTGCTGGGGAAGTCGCTGGCGATCAGGCAGGTCAGTTCCACGCTTTGCGCGGTGTTCTGCGACAGCAGGTTGGCGGTGTCTTCCACCATCGAGCCCATGTCGAACGCAATGCGTTCCAGTTCCAGCTGGCCGGCATCGAACTTGGACAAGTCGAGAATATCGTTCAGCAGCTCTACCAGCACCTTGCCCGAGTCATGGGCGATAGCCAGTTGCTGGCGTTGCTCGCTGGGCAGCGGGTTGTCCAGCGCCAGGGCGATCATGCCCAGCATGCCGTTGAGCGGGGTGCGGATTTCATGGCTCATGTTGGCCAGGAAGGCGGCGCGAGCCTGGGCCATGTCCAGCGCTCGGCTGCGGGCTTGTTCCAGCTCCTGGTTGGACAGGCTCAGGCTGCTGTTGCTGGCCTTGAGCTCGTTGGTGCGCGCCGACACGATGTCTTCCAGCTCGTTCAGGTACTGGGTCAGACGGTTTTCCGCAGTGCGCCGCTGTTCGATCTCGGTGGCCATGCTGATGAACTGCTGGTTGGCGACCTTCACCAGCACGCCGATTTCGTCATGCTCGTGTCCGTGTGGGCATTCCAGGCGCGTTTGCCGGGGTTTGCGCGGGTCGCTGCCGCTGAGTGCGCCAATCACCGTCACCAGCGGCTTGGTCAGCATCATGTAGAACAGCGCCAACAGGAGGCCGGTGAGCACCAGGCTGCGGGCGAACCCATTGAGCAGGGTGATGCCGGCACGGTCGAGAAAGCGGCTGCCGAAGGCGAAGGTGTCGATGTCCAGGTACAGGGTGCCCAGGTATTGCTCCGGCATGTGGGTCAGGTACAGGCGCTCCTTGAACTGGCGTTGCTCGCCGAACAGGAAGTCGCTGAGTGGCCGGGAGCGGTCCTGCAGTTTTGGCCGCTCGACATCGGCCAGTACCGTTTCGTTGTTGTCGATCAGCCGTGCGCGGATGACGGCCGGCGACTGCAGCAGGCCGCGGGTCAGCTCCAGCGCCAGTTCCGAGTCGATGTTGTAGGCGATGCGCGAGGCCGGGTTGTGGCTGATTTGCAGCAACGCGTTCACTTCACGGTTGATGGACGCGTCTTCGCTGGCATAATCGATGCCGATCTGGATGAGACTGAGCAATGTTCCCAGGATGAAGCCGACCAGGACTGTCAACCGGGCTTGCTTGTATGACAGGCGATTGGTGAACTTGATATCCATGAGTCCCGAGCCGGTTTCCCGTTCCTTGCGCTGCGCAAGCATAGCCGAATAGCCCCGGCTGCTGGTGGGTCTGTCTGTTCATTTCAGTTGATCGCCAAGCGGGGGCCGCTTGGCGTCCCTTCGCGGGCTTGTCCGCTCCCACAGGTACAGCTTAGCCCCAGGCTGAAGGCAAGCCCTGAGGGAGCGGGCAAGCCCGCGAAGGGGCGCGCAGCGGCCCCCAAAAAACTGAAATTGTTAGGAGTCGTCATGGACGCTCGCTTGATCGCTTTTCTGGACCGCGCCGAATCGGTACTGGCGCGCCTTGAACCCCTGTTGCCGGCACAACGCCCGCACATCGACTGGGGCACCACACTGGCCGCGCGCTGGCAGCGTGATGGCCGCAGCGGCTACCTGCTGCCGCTGGACGTCAGCCTGGACATCCGCCTGACCGACCTGATCGGCGTCGACAAACAGCGCGACCAGCTGGGCCGCAACACCCACCAGTTCATCAACGGCCTGCCAGCCAACCACGCGCTGCTGTGGGGCTCGCGCGGTACTGGCAAGTCGTCGCTGGTACGTGCCTTGCTGGCCGAGCACGCCAGCGCCGGCCTGCGCCTGATCGAAATCGAACGTGACCACCTGGCCGACCTGCCACGGGTGGTCGAGCAACTGCAGAAGTTGCCGCAACGCTTCATCCTGTTCTGCGACGACCTGTCGTTCGAAGCCGGGGAGGGCGACTACCGGGTGCTCAAGAGTGTGCTCGACGGCTCGCTGGAGCAGGCCCCGGACAACGTGCTGCTGTACGCCACCTCCAACCGCCGCCACCTGGTGCCCGAGAAGGAGAGCGACAACGAGAACTGGAAGCGTGTGGACGGCGAACTGCACCCCAGCGAAGCGGTGGAGGACAAGATTGCCCTGTCTGACCGTTTTGGCCTGTGGCTGTCGTTCTACCCGTTTACCCAGGACCACTTCCTGAACGTTGTCGAGCACTGGATTGGCCAGTTGGCACAACCTGCGGGCCTTGTGTGGCAGCGCACCGAAGCACTCGACATCCTCGCCGTGCGCTGGGCCACCGGCCGCGGTAACCGTAATGGCCGTTGTGCCTATCAGTTCGCCCGCTACTGGGTCGGGCTGCAATTGCTGGAGCAAAAGTAAATGATCGACCTCAATGCCAGTGGCGCCGGCCTCGACGGCTACAACCTGCTGGCGGCGCAAGTGCAGGCGCTGTTCGCCGACGAGCGTGACTTCATCGCCAACGCCGCGCAGTTTTCCGCGTTTCTGTATAACCAGGTGGACGACCTGAACTGGGCGGGGTTCTACCTCAACCGCAACGAAGAGCTGGTGCTGGGCCCGTTCCAGGGCCAGGTGGCGTGCGTGCGCATTCCGTTCAGTAAAGGTGTGTGTGGTGCCGCGGCGGCAACGCGGCAGACCCAGCGGGTCGAGGATGTACATGCATTCCCTGGCCACATTGCCTGTGACAGTGCCTCCAACAGCGAGCTGGTGATCCCGTTGGTGAAGGACGGCAGGTTGATTGGCGTGCTGGACCTGGACAGCCCGACGGTCGGGCGGTTCAGCGAGGCGGACCAGGTGGGGCTGGAGCGGTTGGCGGCGATCTTTCTGGCGTTGACTGACTGCTGATCGATGTTGCCTGTGCCGGCCTCTTCGCTTGTAGGAGCGGGTTTACCCGCGAATACGGTGGCGGCGGCAACGGTGAATGACCAGGGATATTGGCCAGCAGACCCGGCCCTTTCGCGGGTAAACCCGCTCCTACAACGGCCTGTGTCTGGCCACCGATGCGTTTCCACCCCCGTGTAGGAGCGGGTTTACCCGCGAATACGGTGGCGGCGGCAACGATGAATGACCAGGAATACTGGCCAGCAGCCCCGGCCCTTTCTGGCGGCGCAAGTGCAGGTGCTGTTCGCCGACGAGCGTGACTTCATCGCCATTTCTGTATAACCAGGTGGACGACCTGAACTGGGCGGCCCCTGCAGGTAATCCGCGATGAAAAGCATTTTCAGGTCCATAGGTTTCAGCTCTCGCCAAGGCTTGGTCAGATCCTCGAAAACCGACCTTGCCAGTAAAAGACTGTTACCTATGTGCGTGAACTGATTTGTAACCGATGTGGGTGAGTCATACCGCTTGCAGCGGTTCAACTCCTTCTGGTGAGCTTCAGGAAATCATCCACCGACATCAATGGAACGGGCACGATCACCACCGCCCAGAAATGGTGCTCTGGGTTGGGTTCGATGGCGAGTATCACCGCGAACTTGTTCGATGAGCTTGGCGTGAAGACCCCGTCGGCATCAATCTGCCCACCGCCTGCCAAGAGGCTCCATTCAGTGGCAAGCGGATCGACTTCACGCTCGAGCCCATTGGCGTCGAGGTGAGTCATAACCAGTTTTAGCTTGTCGCCGCTTTTGCTTAACTTGAACTCATGTGTTGGCGCTCTATTGAGCACCACATAAGTACTGTACAGAGGAAAGGTGAGATTGCCTGTGGGTACAACATCTATCCATACAGGTTCCTGGTTGCTGGCTTCTGCACCTGGGTTTGAGGCTTTATTATATAACTCGCTTGCACTCACCATCTTGACGAGCGGCGCCACACCAGAGGCCGGGGGCGTGCCCGCCTCAACGGCCACTATGGAAGGTGGGGTTTTCTCGAACAGGCCACACATAACATTGTCGAGTTCTTTCGCCCCTGTGCAGCCATGCAAAGTGCGTGGGTGGATCAATAGGCTCAAGCTGTAGAAGTCGCTGAGCCTATAACCTGCGTCAGGGACTGTATCCAGGCCGACATAGGTATTCATGTACGAGGTGTTGGTTGCGTAGGGTTGCTTGCTTACAGCAGGAGCGCTCGCGGAGGTCATCGTGAGTGGGGCGAAGATACCATTGTTGTCTTCACGCCAGGCGATATAGAAAATAGAGTGTGCTGAGTTCTCCGAGGCCCGCGGGTAGAAGCGCAAGGGACGCATTAGCCATTCACTGGCGGGTAGCGCATCCACGTCATGCAGCGTGACATGTTGCTCGCTGGGCGGTAGCGTCAGGTAGCGCACGTCGAAGTCGTAACTGCGTTCCCGCTGCGCGCGCCACGGGTAGCCGATAGAGAAGCTCGATCGTCCTTGCTCAATTTCAAGCCTCACCCTTTTACCTGGCTCGTACAGTCCTTTGCATGCGGCAGCATCAAATTCACGAAACAAGTTCAAATGGCTACTTTCATACGAAACAGTGATCGCCTCTATAGCGGCTGATGTGCTTCCCGGCTTCCGGCGTAGGGTGATGTGTTGGTAGTTCAGAAATCGCCGGCGAACACAGATTGTGTCTTTTCCGGGTGAGGTCGAAAAACTCAGCAGTGGTCGGCCCAGCCTGCAACTGACCAAGTGCGAGGCAAAGCCCAATGACGTTGGGATCTCAAATTCCAGCGTATCGCAGTCTTCCGGGAGGTCGTCTGGATGAGTGCCATGGACCCTGGATAGCGCTTCGTTCAATTCCACTGTGTCGCAAACAAGGTGGGCTCGCCATCCATGCATTTCATAAGCGGTGGCAGTTTTAGGGGCTTCCATGGGGCACCTGCGGTTGGGTTAGCTGCCATGCACCGTAGCCCCCCTTTGCGTTCGTTCACAACTGGCAGAACTGACAGGAGGCAAGCGGCCCACCCGGCATCGCCCTTGCAGACAAAGCCTCAGTCATAGATGACTTTCTTTTTCCAGGTCTCCTCCTCATCGGTCTTCAGCCCATCGGTCAATTCGTTGTGTTCGTCCTCGGCCGGGGCCATGCGGTCCAGCACCTGGGCATTGGCCCGAGCCAGCAGTTTCTCAAGATACGTCAGTTGCTCTTCATACGCTTTCGGCTCCGGCTGCTTGCGCAAATACTGTACGCCGCGCTCGAAGGCCAGGCGCGCCTGGCCGGGCTGGCCTTTTTGCAGGGCCTGTTGGCCGAGGTTGTTGAAGAACTCTATATGCAGCAGCACCAGGATATGGCGGATTTCCTTGACCCAATGCTTTGCCTCGACGGCAGGCAAGAAGCCCTCATGGGCAGCGCGGGTCACCTGATTGTGCAGCGCCTCCAGCAAGAAGCGTACGTCCTTGGCCTTGATCTCGGTGTGGATCGGGTTAGGTGGGTTGTTGACCGGCATCTTGTCGCCCAGGGCAATCAGCCCTTCCAGTTCGGCGATGCGCGCCTTGAATTCGGCATTGTGCTTGTCCACCGCCAACAGGCGCTGGTTGAGGTTCAGCTCCAGGCGGGTCAGCAGCAATTTGAGGGCCGGGGTCATGAACTGGCCGGGGAACGTCTCGGTGATCTCGCCGCAGCGGCGCAGGCGGTCGGCGAGCTCGATCTTCATCCGGGCGCGCTCAAGCTTGCCATTTTCGACCACATTGTTGAGGTAGCCGATCACGATCAGCAACGCGATGCCCGCCACGATGAGCAGGGTGATCAGAAGTGGTGTCACCGTTAATGCCTCATGAATAGGTTTGCATGATTGAGTGTAGGAGCGAGCGTGCTCGCGAGAGGCCCTGACAGCCATTCTCTTTTTCTATCGGCAAACTGTGCCATGACTGGATGCTGGCACATTAATGCTGACTTGACGCCAGAAAATCAACGCCAAACCCCGCCGGGGCTGCCGAAACAGCGCTGGGTGTGCCCGGAAGTCATTGATTTAAATAAATTTCTACAAAGGGGTTGACGCCTCCCCGAACCATCCATAGAATGCGCGCCACTTGCAGCGTAAAGCACACAGCGAAACGCAGCAGGGAGTGAAAGCAAGCAGTAATGCTTGTAGCGTGTCCCCTTCGTCTAGTGGCCTAGGACACCGCCCTTTCACGGCGGTAACAGGGGTTCGAGTCCCCTAGGGGACGCCAATGCGGGAATAGCTCAGTTGGTAGAGCACGACCTTGCCAAGGTCGGGGTCGCGAGTTCGAGTCTCGTTTCCCGCTCCAGTTTCTCCGGCACTGCTTAACGGCGGGGCAGGAAAAGAAAATCCAGGCTGAATCGTGAGGTTCATGTTCTGGTGCACTGAAAAGTGTTGTGTGTCCCCTTCGTCTAGTGGCCTAGGACACCGCCCTTTCACGGCGGTAACAGGGGTTCGAGTCCCCTAGGGGACGCCAAATGCGGGAATAGCTCAGTTGGTAGAGCACGACCTTGCCAAGGTCGGGGTCGCGAGTTCGAGTCTCGTTTCCCGCTCCAGTTTAAATACTGTGGCGTCTATGCGGTGCAGTGGTGGTGAAGGCTGTAAAGGCGCTTCACGCCGAACGTGGTAAAGCTTCAAATTGCGGGAATAGCTCAGTTGGTAGAGCACGACCTTGCCAAGGTCGGGGTCGCGAGTTCGAGTCTCGTTTCCCGCTCCATATAGTAAAAAAGGCAGAGACGAAAGTCTCTGCCTTTTTTTTATGGCCAATATTTTTTGTCCTGGTGGGCACTTCCCGTGCCCACGCCAGGCTCATTTATCGGTAGGTCATGGTGAAGTCCAGCGCCCCGTTGGCCGGCCCTGCGGTCACCGTTGGCGCTGTCTGAAAGAAGCGCGCCTTGAAATGCAACACGGTCTTGTCGACAACCAGTGGCGTGACCGCTTCATCCTGCTGAAGGGGCATCGGGCTATCGTTACTACGCAGTAGCTGGATGCCTATACCCGTTGCGCTACCCGGCTTGTTGTCCAGGCTGAACACGCCCTGTGCTGGCTCCAAGGGCACCGACCCTTTTGCCCCTTCCAGGCGAATATAGGCGCTGGCGATACCGCCGGCTGGGTCGTCTCTGCAATCGCTGAGGGTGACGTAGAAGTCCTTCGCATCGGTGTAGCTGCCGGGCCCCGTGAAATCTGCGAGGGTATAGGTTCCCAGCTGCACCGGGTCGGCGCTCACCGGGTTCGCCAACAGGGTGCAATGTGCTTGCTGCACTACGCCGCTGACATGAATGTTCAGTGCATCGCCAAGAAAGCTGATTTGGCTACGGACCATCTGGCCGCTGAAGAATTGCCGCCCGGTAGGGATCGGTCCGGTCTTGATCAGTGCCATGGTGCTGTAAAGTTCTTTGATCTGCAGGGGGGTTACGCCTGAGTCCCGGTTGTTCTCACCCGTATAGGGAATAGCTACGTCATCTGTCGGTGTGAATGTATTGCTACCAGCTCCGTTGAAAGGGAAGCCCAAGCGGATATACAGGCCTGCCCGTCGGCTTCGGTCAGCACGATCTCCAGCTCGCCGCTGCCGCCGCCAATGCCCAGGTCGTCGATTTCATAGGGGCCAGCCGCGACGTAGGTGCTGTAGATCGGGTAGCCATTGTGCAGCACTTCGAGCTTGGCGCGGGTTTGAGCGACGCCACGGATTACCGGGGCATAGCTTTGTAACACGTCAGGGAGCATGCCCAGGTCCGAGGCCAGTTGCACGCCTTTGAACGGCAGGCTGCGAAACACCTCGCCATTGCTGGAGGTTTCGCCCAGGGTCAGTGTGCCCCAGGTGCCGGGGAGGTCAGTCTGGGCATAGGTATTGCTGCGGGTCCAGCGCCGTTGAGTATGACGAGGACGTCCTGGGTACCCAGGTTGTCAATGTGAGCTATGAGGTCTTGCGGGGTGGGAAATCGCGCGGCTCCAAGGCAATAGACGTCAATGTCAACTTTGAAACCTTCGGGCCGGTGGACCCTGGTACCGATCCAGACCCGGATTGGCCAGACCCGATCAACTCGCGGCTCCCCCTGTGCAGTGTGTACGGCGCAAAATCGAACCAGGCAAACGAGTTGCTCCCCGTGGATGACCGCCTGAACGCGACGTTGAAAGTCGACTTGTATGAGGGGCTGGAAGAGCATGACCTCATGGAGTTCTACTGGGGCAATACCCACATCACGCAAGCTGACTACCAGGTGAAGGCTACCGATAGCGCGGGTGACAACATCACGGCGGAAATTCTGTGGAGTTACATCCAGAGAACCGGTAATACCACCGTGCCCGTGCACTACGAGATTACCCGAGCTGGCGTTCCGAACAAGCCTGCCTCCAAGAACCAAAGCGTAAAGGTGAGCGCAGTTGTGGTGCATCCGGACGCGCCTGGGTTCGAAGGTGTGAGTGACACGGGGTGGCTGGCCTGCGAGGCGCTTGTAGACCCTGCTGATCCGAGTTTGCCAGCGGCGGTAAGGGTCAAGGTCGGGGACCTTAGCCAATATGGCCTGAAAGAGAATCATCTGGTGACAATGCATTGGAAACTGCTGCATGCCCAGTCCGGGGATGTGGAAGTTCTGTCCTGGGAGCAAGAGATCAAGCTCGGAACAGAATACCCACCAAGCGGCTTCATCTGGCGGGTTGAACCGTACGAAGATTACATCCTGCCTCTGTATGAGTTTGATGATGATGACCACACCGGACGGGCGTTTAGCTGGTACGAGTTCGAAGACCCTTCCCTGCGCGAACAAGGTTTGGATGCGCTGATCGTATCTGAGGTCATTGAGCAAAAAATTGCCATGCATGGTGTTTGGGGCCCATGCCCAGTAGCGTTCAACCGCCCCCAAAATAATAGCTGACGCCTCATTGCAATGATGAATTCAGACTTTTCCGACATAACTAGTCGGCTGGTTTGAGTAGATTTGCCGTCTTTTCTTGCGGCCTGCCCAGCTGGGTCGCGAGTTTTCCAGCAGAAGAGGTGTTACCCAATGTCCCCAAGCAGTTATCGTCCTGTTGCCCACACGACGCAGGCATTGGCCTGGGCCGTGTTCGCGCCCCTGGCGCTTGCACTGAGCCCGCTGGCGATGGCCACGACGCCGGTCTCGGGGGAGCGGGTGATTGGCCCCTCGACGCCAGTCGACGACTACCTGTTGAGCGATGGCGCGTCACTGACCGCCACGGGCGCCACGATCGACTATGTGGTAGCGCGATCGAGCTCGACCTTTAGCATGACGGGCGGCTCGATCAACGCGACCGGTGCCCACGACGGCGTCAGGCTGATGGCTGGCAGCAGCGCGACAGTGCAGGGGGGCGCTTCCATCAAGTCGGACCTGTACGGCATCCGCCTGTTGCAGGACGGCACTGTCGGGGCTTCGGCCCTGGTCACCGATAGCCATGTACAAGGGGCCAGTGGCGGGGCCTATGTATCCTCGAACTCGGCCCTGATCCGCCTAAAGATGAACATCGCTTGTCAGTTTTTCGGATGTCGCGCCGTAGTCGTTGATGATCGAGAAGGTTACCTTGGTATCGGGTGCAAGCTGTTTGCCTGGTAACGGATACATTTGTTGTGAGAAGGGCGCCACCATCGCTCTCGCTTGCAGGTTGTGCGCACCGACTTGCACCTGGTTGAAGGTGAAATGATAAGGCGAGGGGTTGTCGACAACCAGGTTGGCCTTGCCGTTGAGTGTCTGCACCGACCATTTCAGCGCTTTGAGGTGTTCTTCGGGTCGGCTTTTCAGGTGGCTAGGGCGATAGAACAGCTTGATGCGGGTGCGCAGGGCGATGTTAAGGAGGTTCGCGTTGGTTTCTAACTGCTGGGGAATCTCCTGCACATTGAAGTAGAACAATGACTCCCGGTCTTCCGGCAAGTCGTTAGGCAACCGATTGATCTGGACCATCTGCTGTTTGCCCGGGTCGAGGCGGAACAGTGCGGGTGAAGCGATCAAGGGGACGGGGGTGACAGTGTCGTCTTCTTCAGTGTTGACCCAAGCCTGTGCGGCGAAGGTGGAGTTACTGGGATTGGCGACGATTACCGATGAGTTGCGCGAATCGGTACCGTGTACGATACGTGTGGAATCGATTGTCAACGCTGCTTGTGCTGGAGATACCGTGGTCGCCAGGCAGCTTGCAAATGCGACAACCCGTAAAGTGAAGAATCGCTGAATGATGGACATCGAGAGGGTGAACCTTCGTTCAAGGTTTTTTGTATCTGGAGGCCCCAGGTGCCGAGTTCCAGCACGTGGGGCAATGATCAGTTGATCGCGACCACGAAGGTGACGGTCGACGCTATATCACCTTGTTCCACCGCTGGCGCTATTTGCTGCAGGCGGGCCGAGAAAACCATCTCGGTCGGATCAGTTTGGCTCAGTGGGTAGTCCATGGACGGGGTGTCTGGTGCGAGCTGCGCACCGGTTCGGTCAGAAATTTTCAGGCCCAAGCCCTTGGTGTAACCGATGCCATCTTGCAGGCCGTAGAGGTCGCCGCTGGTGCCGGCTTGGCCGTAAGCTGGGGTGAAGGTGACGTTCGCGACTTTACCTGTGCCGATGGTACAGCTACCGCCAGGGGTGAGCCGTAGCGCAAAACCGATCCGTGGGGTTTCTTGGCCGGCACCGACAAAGTCCTGTGTCTTGTAGTTGCCCAAATTCAACACTGGCATGGGGACGCCGGTGCCTGGTGTCACGACATCAATAGGGCAAGTGCCGCCAGGGCTGACAGTTCCGGTGAAACTCATCGTGCCGTTGTTGGCCATTGCTGCGCTGCTGGTCAACGTGATGGCGAGTATGGAGAGTATTTTTTTCATGCGTCTTCCTAAGTGAAGCCAAGCGTGAAGCTTGAACAGGTATGTTCCATTCGTGCCCGTATTTGGGGGGGGATGGCACCTGATGCAGGGTAGAGAAGGCGCAAGGTAAGGTCTGTAGGAGAAGGTTTTCGTTTTGGCGAGATTTAAGAACAGTGTGCGTGTCACAAATACACAGCCCGGGGCGCTGCCCAGAAAGCTGGGCAGCCGTAACCCGGTTTAGTGGCTGCGGCCCTGGTTCGAGGCGTTCAGCAGTTGCTTTTCCTGATTCCAGTCAAAGGGTTCATCGCTCTGCTCCGCTTCGTAGCGACGCTCCTCCAGTCTCTGGTAAAGGTCCAATTCCTCGTCTGGCATGAAATGCAAGCAGTCACCGGCAAAGAACCACAGCAAATCGCGGGGCACCAGGTGAGCGATTTGTGGGTAGCGCTGGATGACTTGGCAGATCAGGTCCTGGCCCAGGTATTGGCTTTCGAGCGGGGCTTGCGGCAGCAGGGTCAGCAGTTCGTCGAAGCGTTCGAGGAACAGGGCGTGGCTTTCCTCCGGCACCTGCTCGGCTTCACCCAGGGCCACCAATATGGTGCGCAGGTGGTTCAGCAGTTGCAGGTGATATTCCAGGTGGGGGTTAGCCATTGGGGCGGTCCTCGGGGTGGTTGAAACGGGGCGCGGAGTATACGCCGGTTGGGGAAGGGGCCGCAAAACGGCCCCTGTCTCAGCGTACCTTGCCTTGCTCCGGCAGCAGCTGTGCCTTGTCGAAGGCGTCCACGTCGATCACCGCACGGCGCGCTTGCTCAGCTGCATGCAGGCGTTGCGCCTGATCAGGCTGAAGTACACCACTGTCGACTGCCGCATCGATCACCGACTGCCCGGGCGCCGGTCGTACCTTGCCTTCCTTGATTGCCTGATGCAGCGCGTTGTGCAGCGGCGTCGACGCCTCCAGCAGGTCGCAGGCCCGTTGCAGGGCTGCCACCGGGTCGCCGTCAGCTTGCGGCCTGAAGCAACCGGCAAGCAGCTCTTCCAGCGCAGGGTCGCCTTTGCTGCGTCCGATCAGCGCTGCCACCTCGGCGTCCAGTTCATCGCTCGGCCCGGTATGACGGCGGCCGAAGGGGAACACCAGCACCCGTAGCGCGCAGCCGACGAAACGGTTGGGGAAGTTGTCGAGCAACCGGTCCAGGGCGTGCTCCGCCTGGCCCAGGCTTTCTTCCATGGCCCAGCGCAGCAGGGGCTGCATGTGCTCGGGCGAACCGAGATCGTGGTAGCGCTTGAGTGCGGCACTGGACAGGTACAGGTAGCTGAGTACATCGCCCAGCCGCGCACTCAGGCGCTCCCGGCGCTTGAGCGCCCCGCCCAGCAGCATCATCGACAGGTCCGCCAGCAGGGCAAAGGCGGCGGCCTGGCGGTTGAGGGCCCGGAAGTAGCCTTGGCTCAGCGTGTCTCCCGGTACTTTCTCGAAAACCCCCAGCCCCAGGTTGAACACCACAGTGCTGGCCGCATTGCCGGCGGCGAACAGGATGTGTTTCATCAGCAGGTCATCGAATTCCTGAAGTGCGTGATCGTGGTCTTCACGCCCGGCCAACGCCATCTCCTTGAGCACGAACGGGTGGCAGCGAATGGCGCCCTGGCCGAAGATCATCAGGTTGCGCGAAAGGATGTTGGCGCCTTCGACCGTGATGAAGATCGGCGCTCCTTGCCAGTTGCGGCCCAGGTAGTTGTTCGGGCCCATGATGATGCCCTTGCCACCGTGCACGTCCATGGCGTGCTGGATGCATTCGCGGCCTCGTTCGGTCAGGTGGTACTTGAGGATCGCCGACAGCACCGAGGGTTTCTCGCCCAGGTCTACGGCCTTGGCGGTCAGCAGGCGGGCACTGTCCATCAGCCAGGCGTTGCCGCCAATGCGTGCCAGCGATTCCTGGATACCTTCGAAGGCAGCCAGTGGCACGTTGAATTGCTCGCGGATATTGGCGTACTGGCCGGTCACCAGGCTGGTGTACTTGGCAGCCCCTGTACCCACGGCAGGCAGTGAGATGGAGCGGCCTACCGACAGGCAGTTCATCAGCATCATCCAGCCCTTGCCGAGCATGGCCTGGCCACCGATCAGGAAGTCCAGCGGTACGAACACGTCTTTGCCGCTGTTGGGGCCGTTCATGAAGGCGGCGCCCAGCGGCAGGTGACGTTTGCCGATTTCGACGCCGGGCGTGTTGGTGGGGATCAGGGCCAGGCTGATGCCGAGCTCCTCCTGTTCGCCCAACAGATGGTCGGGGTCGTAGGCTTTGAAGGCCAGGCCCAGCAGGGTGGCGACCGGGCCGAGGGTGATGTAGCGCTTTTCCCAGTTCAGGCGCAGGCCGATCACTTCTTCGCCGTGCCACTGGCCTTTGCAGATGATGCCGGTGTCGGGCATGGCGCCAGCGTCGGAGCCGGCCAGTGGGCCGGTGAGGGCGAAGCAGGGGATTTCCTCGCCTCGGGCCAGGCGTGGCAGGTAGTGGTTGCGTTGTTCGTCGGTGCCGTAATGCAGCAGCAGTTCGGCAGGGCCGAGGGAGTTGGGCACCATCACCGTGGAGGCCAGGTCGCCGCTGCGGGTGGCCAGTTTCATCGCCACCTGGGAGTGGGCGTAGGCGGAGAAGCCCTTGCCGCCGTATTCCTTTGGGATGATCAGGGCAAAAAAGCCATGCTGCTTGATATGTGCCCAGGCTTCGGGCGGCAGGTCCAGGTCCTGGCCGATCTGCCAGTCGCTGACCATGGCGCACAGTGCTTCGGTCGGGCCATCGATGAAGGCCTGTTCTTCATCGGTCAATTTCGGTGCCGGGTAGGCCAGCAAGGTGCGCCAGTCGGGGCGGCCACTGAACAGTTCGCCGTCCCACCACACGGTGCCGGCGTCGATGGCTTCGCGCTCAGTCTGGGACATGGGCGGCAGGGTGCGCTGGAACCAGCGGAATACTGGGGCGGTAAACACCTTGCGTCGCCACTGCGGGAGCGCAACTAGGGCGATCTTCAGGGCCAGCACCACCCAGATCAGGGCCAGCAGCCAGCCGGGGGCACTGCTGAAAATGCCCATCAACAGCACATAGGCCGCCAGGATGCCGAGAATCTGCAAGGGCGCCAGGCGCCGGTGCGTGAGGTACGCCGCGCCGATCACCAGCACCACCAACCACAACAGCAACATAATCGGTCCTCCTTGGAACCAAGGGCTTGAGCCGTCCCAGACAGCTTAGACGCAATGCTGTGAACGGCATGTTCAGAACAGTGACAGGGTGTGGCGGTGGGAGTTTCAGTTCATGTGTTCGCCTGTACCGTTCCATTCCCTCCTACAACGGTGTGTGGCGAGCCCCCCGATCGATGTAGGTGCGGGCTTGCCCGCGAATGCGATGGTGCTGCGACGGTGAATGATCTGGGATATTGGCCGGCAGGGCCGGCCCTTTCGCGGGTAAACCCGCTCCTACGACGGTACGTGGCAACATCACCGAGCGATGCAGAGGCTTGCCCGCGAAGAGGCCCGTACAGGCGGCGAAGGTCTGGAGTAGACTGTGCCACCTCCGCACTCAAAAGGATGTTGCCATGCTGAAGATCTGGGGCCGCAAGAATTCGAGCAATGTGCGCAAGGCGCTGTGGATCGCCCACGAGCTGGGCCTGGACTTCGAATCCATCGACGCCGGCGGCGCCTTCGGCGTGGTCAACGAGCCGCACTACCGCGCCCGCAACCCCAACGGCCTGGTGCCGATGCTCGAAGACGGCGACCTGACTTTGTGGGAATCCAACACCATCGTTCGCTACCTGTGCGCGGAGTACGGCACGGAGCAGGGCTGGTATCTGGCAGACCCACGCCAGCGCGCCCTGGCCGACAAGTGGATGGACTGGACCACATCGTCCTTCGCCGCACCCTTCCGCCCGCTGTTCTGGGGGCTGCTGCGCACGCCGGAAGACCAGCGCGACTGGGTGGCGATCAACGCCGCGCACAAGCAGTGCGCGCAATTACTGGCCATTGCCGACGAAACCCTGGCCAATCAGCCGTACCTGTCCGGTGACCAGATCGGCATGGGCGACATCCCACTGGGTAGCTTCATCTATGCCTGGTTCGAACTGCCCATCGAGCGCCCGGACATGTACCACCTTCAAGCCTGGTATGAGCGCCTGAAGCAACGCCCGGCCTACCAGGCCGCCGTGATGACCGCGCTCACTTGAACCCGCTTCGATAGTCATTATCAATAGATGTGACTGTACTTGTGCAGCCTGGCCTTGCACCATGGCTGCACTCACTGCGCCAGTGACTTTACCTGGCGTGTCCTGCACCTTTTTCTTCGGTAAGTGACCCGCTATGAGTTCCGCCCTGTCCATCCGACAGCTGACCAAGACCTACGGCAATGGCTTTCAGGCCCTCAAAGGCATCGACCTCGATGTTGCCGAAGGCGACTTCTTCGCCTTGCTCGGCCCCAACGGCGCCGGCAAATCCACCACCATCGGCATTCTCTCGACCCTGGTGAACAAGACCAGCGGCACAGTGAGCGTGTTCGGTCACGACCTGGACCGCGAGCCCTCCGCGCTCAAGCGTTGCCTGGGCGTGGTGCCGCAAGAGTTCAACTTCAACCAGTTCGAGAAGACCTTCGACATCGTCGTGACCCAAGCCGGGTACTATGGCATCCCGCCCAAGCTGGCCAAGGAGCGCGCCGAGCAGTACCTGACCCAGCTGGGCCTGTGGGACAAACGTGATGTGCAGTCGCGTTCGTTGTCCGGCGGCATGAAGCGGCGTCTGATGATTGCCCGCGCATTGATCCACGAACCGCGTCTGCTGATCCTGGACGAACCCACCGCCGGGGTGGATATCGAGCTGCGCCGCTCGATGTGGAGCTTCCTCACCGAGCTGAACCAGAAGGGCATCACCATCATCCTCACCACCCACTACCTGGAAGAGGCTGAACAGCTGTGCCGTAACATCGGCATCATCGACCACGGCACCATCGTCGAGAACACCAGCATGCGCCAGTTGCTGGGCAAGCTGCATGTCGAAACCTTCGTGCTCGACCTCAAGCAGGACCTGGCCACGGCGCCGGTACTGCAGGGCTACCCGTGCCGGCTGCTGACCCCGCATAGCCTGGAAGTGCAGGTGGAGAAGGACATCGGCATCACCGCGCTGTTCGGCCAGCTGGCGCTGCAGAACATCGAGGTACAGAGCCTGCGCAACAAGACCAACCGACTTGAGGAGCTGTTCGTGTCCCTGGTGGAAAAAAACCTGTCGAAGGTGGCCGTATGAGTGTGGAACTGCGCACCAACTGGGTCGCCCTGAACACCATCGTCTACCGCGAAGTGCGGCGCTTCCTGCGCATCTGGCCGCAAACGTTGCTGCCGCCAGCGATCACCATGGTCCTGTACTTCGTCATCTTCGGTAACCTGATTGGCCGGCAGATCGGCGACATGGGTGGCTTCACCTACATGCAGTACATCGTGCCGGGGCTGATCATGATGTCGGTGATCACCAACTCATACGGCAACGTGGTGTCGAGCTTTTTCGGCAGCAAGTTCCAGCGCTCGATCGAAGAACTGATGGTGTCGCCGGTGTCGCCTCACACCATTCTCGTCGGCTATGTGCTGGGTGGGGTGCTGCGTGGTTTGGCGGTGGGGGTGATCGTGACCATCCTGTCGATGTTCTTCACCGACCTGCAGGTGCACCACCTGGGCGTGACCGTGGTGGTGGTGCTGCTGACAGCCACCATCTTTTCGCTGCTTGGCTTCGTCAACGCAGTGTTCGCGCGCAACTTCGACGATATCTCGATCATCCCGACCTTCGTGCTGACGCCGCTGACCTACCTGGGCGGGGTGTTCTACTCGATCAACCTGCTGCCGCCGTTCTGGCAGACCGTGTCGTTGGCCAACCCGGTGCTGCACATGGTCAACTCGTTCCGCTACGGCATTCTAGGGGTGTCGGATATCAGCATTGGCACGGCGATCACCTTCATGCTGGTGGCCACTGCGGTGCTCTACGTTGTTTGCGTTCGCTTGCTGGTCAGCGGCCGTGGCATGCGGGCCTGAAGCCTTGCACCGGCATTGGCGACGACGCCACTGCCGGCCCACCCACCAGCGCCAGTAGAACATGGTGGTGAAGTAGGCAAGGATGCCCAGCACCACGCCGCACACCACCGAGCCGAGCAGGAAGGGTTGCCACAGCGTCGACAGCTGGTCGGTGATCCACTGGAAGGTCAGCTCGTCGGGCAGGGTGCGCGGCGGTACCTGCATCAGCCAGGCACCGGTCATGTAGGTGACGAAGAACACCGGCGGCATGGTCAACGGGTTGGTCAGCCACACCAGGCTGACGGCGACCGGCAGGTTGCCGCGCACCGGGATCGCCAGGGCCGCCGCCAGCAGCATCTGCATCGGGATGGGAATAAGCGCCGCGAACAGGCCCACACCCATGGCTCTGGCCACCGAATGGCGGTTCAGGTGCCAGAGGTTGGGGTCGTGCAGCAATTTGCCGAAAAAGCGTAAGGACTTGTGTTCCCGAATGCTGGTCGGGTCCGGCATGTAGCGTTTGAAAAGTCGGCGCGGCATGTAGGCTCCCGGAGCGTTGACCCTGGCAGTATGCCCTTAATCCTGCTCCGCCTCGTTTAGAGTTTGTGACAATTGTTGAGCAAGCGATGCCGGCAATTGAGCTATGCCTCAGGAGGTGACTCGCCTTCTGGAGCTCTACCTCATGCGCACAGGGATGTTTGCGCTCGCGCTCGGGCTGTTGTGCCTGGGCTTTCTGCCCGCATTGCCATCGGTCGGATGGTTGATAACCCTGGCAGCCTGCGCTGTCGGCAGCCAGTTTACCCGCGTATGGCCGTTGGGATGGTTTCTGCTGGGCTTGTGTTGGGCGTGCGGGTCTGCTCAGCAGGCCCTTGATGATCGTCTGGCTGCCGGCCTGGAGGGGCGCACCTTGTGGCTGGAGGGGCGGGTGGCGGGTTTGCCGGCCCGCACTGCACAAGGCGTGCGTTTCGAGCTGGAAGCGCCACGCTCGCGGCGGGCCGAACTGCCTCAGCGTTTGCAACTGAGCTGGTTCGATGGGCCGCCGCTGCGGGCGGGCGAGCAGTGGCGGCTGGCGGTGACCTTGCAACGCCCGGCCGGGCTGCTGAACCCGCACGGGCCTGACCGGGAAGCGCAGTTGCTGGCGCGACGGGTGGGGGCTACGGGTACGGTCAAGGCGGGGCAGTTGCTGGCGCCAGTCGCCGGTGGTTGGCGCGATGCGCTGCGTCAGCGCTTGCTGATGGTCGAAGCCAATGGCCGGCAGGCAGCGCTGGTGGCACTGGTGCTTGGCGATGGTGCGGGCATGGCCCGGGAGGACTGGCAGACGTTGCAGGCCACCGGCACGGTGCACCTGCTGGTGATTTCCGGCCAGCACATTGGCCTGGTCGCCGGTTTGCTCTATGGCCTGGTCGCCGGGCTGGCGCGTTGGGGGCTATGGCCGGCAAGGCTACCGTGGTTACCCTGGGCCTGCGGCCTGGCCATGGCCGCAGCGCTGGCCTACGGGTGGCTGGCGGGTGGTGGGGTGCCAGTGCAGCGGGCCTGTCTGATGCTGGCCGTGGTGCTGCTCTGGCGTCTGCGCTTTCGCCACCTTGGCGCTTTTTTTCCGTTGCTGCTTGCACTGGTCGCTGTGCTGGTCTTCGAGCCACTGGCGGCGTTGCTGCCTGGGTTCTGGCTGTCGTTCGCCGCCGTGGCCACGCTCATCTACTGCTTCAGTGCCCGGTTGGGGGGTTGGCGGCCCTGGCAGGCCTGGACACGAGCGCAATGGGTGATCGCCGTCGGCTTGCTGCCGGTGTTGCTGGCCACCGGCTTGCCGGTGAGCCTCAGTGCACCGCTGGCCAACCTTGTGGCGGTGCCGTGGGTCAGCCTGGCGGTCTTGCCGTTGGCGTTGTTGGGCACGCTGATGTTGCCGCTGGCGGGCGTTGGCGAGGCGTTGCTCTGGCTGGCAGGTGGCCTGCTGGATGTGCTGTTCCGCGGGCTGGCGCTGGTGGCGCAACAGCGCCCGGCATGGGTGCCGCCGGCCCTGCCGTGGTGGGCCTGGCTGCTGGTATGTCTGGGTGCGCTGTTGCTTTTGCTGCCTCGTGGTGTGCCGCTGCGCGGGTTGGGAGGGGTGATGCTGCTGGCGCTGTGGGTACCCAGGGAGCCGGTGCCGTTTGGCCAAATCGAGGTCTGGCAGCTGGATGTCGGCCAGGGGCTGGCGGTGCTCTTGCGTACGCGGCATCACAGCCTGCTTTACGATGCCGGGCCGGCCAGGGGGGAAAGCGACTTGGGGGAACGCGTGGTGCTGCCAACCTTGCGCAAGCTGGGGGTGGGCGGCCTTGACGTGATGGTGATCAGCCATGCGCATGCCGATCATGCGGGCGGGGCCGTGGCCATTGCGCGTGGTTTGCCGATCAAGCGGATAATCGGTGGGGAAGCGCTGGTTGATGTTCCGTTGCAGCCGTGTGCCAGTGGCGAGCAATGGGACTGGGATGGCGTGCGTTTTTCGTTGTGGCGCTGGGTGGACGGGCAGAGCAGTAATGACCGTTCCTGTGTGCTGTTGGTCGAGGCGCAGGGCGAGCGCTTGCTGCTGGCGGGGGATATGGAAGTTGCTGCCGAACGGGCCTGGCTGGCGGACACTGAAGTGCCGCGTATCGACTGGCTGCAGGCGCCGCATCATGGCAGCCGCAGCTCGTCCACCGAGGCGTTCGTCCGGGCTACCGCACCGCGCGGGGTATTGATTTCGCGGGGGCGCAACAACAGTTTCGGGCACCCCCACGTGCAGGTGGTCGAGCGGTATGGGCGGCATGGGGTGGTGATGCATGATACGGCGGTGGAGGGGGCATTGCGGTTGGTGCTGGGGCGGCATGGGGAGGTTGAGGGTGTGCGCCGACAGCGGCGATTCTGGCGTGATGTGGGGGGTGGCTGATCTGGCCCTTTCGCGGGTAAAGCCGCTGCCACAGGTACTGCACGGCCCAGAGGGCCGACCCGGTAGCCCGACAGCCTAATTCCCTGACCTCCGGCAGATGAGCCCTCGGCGCGCCTATGGTAGAGTGGCGGCCTTTTTCCGAAGGGGCGTTTACTGTGTGGGAATTGGTCAAGTCCGGTGGTTGGATGATGCTGCCGATCATTCTGAGTTCCATCGTTGCCATGGCTATCGTCGTCGAGCGCCTGTGGACCCTGCGTGCCAGCCGCGTCACCCCGCCCCACCTGCTGGGCCAGGTGTGGATGTGGATCAAGGACAAGCAACTGACCAGTGACAAGCTCAAGGCGCTGCGGGCCGATTCGCCACTGGGCGAAATCCTGGCAGCGGGCCTCGCCAACTCGCGCCATGGTCGTGAAATCATGAAAGAGTGCATCGAGGAGGCCGCCTCGCGCGTCATCCACGAACTGGAACGCTACATCAGCACCCTCGGCACCATCGCCGCCATGGCGCCTCTGCTGGGCCTGCTGGGCACCGTGCTGGGCATGATCGACATTTTCAGCGCCTTCATGGGCTCGCAGATGACCGCCAACGCCGCCGTGCTGGCCGGTGGTATCTCCAAGGCCCTGGTCACCACTGCGGCAGGCCTGATGGTCGGTATCCCGGCGGTGTTCTTCCACCGCTTCCTGCTGCGCCGCATCGATGAGCTGGTGGTCGGCATGGAGCAGGAGGCGATCAAGCTGGTGGAAGTGATCCAGGGCGACCGTGAAGTGGAAGTGGCCGGAGGCAAGGCGTGAAGTTCCGGCGCAATCGCCAGCGGGAGAGCGTCGACATCAACCTGGCGTCGCTGATCGACGTGGTGTTCGTCCTGCTGCTGTTCTTCGTGGTTACCACCACCTTCACCCGCGAAACGCAACTGCGCGTCGAGCTGCCCGAAGCCACCAGCGCCGAGCCGGCGCCGACCGACCCGGGCAAGCTGGTGGAAATCACCATCAGCGCCGAAGGCGTGTATTCGGTGAACAACCACCTGCTGCCCAAAAGCGACCTGGCCACCCTGAGCGAGGCCATAGCGCGCGAGTCGGGTGGCGACAACACGCTGCCGCTGGCCATCAGCGCCGACGGCAAGACCCCGCACCAGGCTGTGGTCACCGCAATGGATGCTGCCGGCAAGCTCGGTTTCAGCCAGTTGCGCATGACCACCGTCGAGGCGGCCCAGGGCACGCCTTGATGGCTTTCGCCGACCGCTTGCTCGCTGCCTGGTACGCCGGGCATCCGGCGCTGGCGCTGCTGCGTCCGCTGGAGGCCTTGTATCGCCGCGTGGTCACGCGCAAGCGGGCACGTTTTCTAAGGGGTGACAGTGCCAGCTACCGGGCACCGGTACCGGTCATTGTCGTGGGCAACATCACCGTCGGTGGCACCGGCAAGACGCCGATGATTCTCTGGTTGATCGAACACTGTCGCCAGCAAGGGCTGAAGGTGGGCGTAGTCAGCCGCGGTTATGGTGCCAGGCCTCCACGGCTGCCCTGGCGGGTGCAGGCCGATCAGCCGGCCGATGAGGCGGGCGACGAGCCGCTGCTGATCGTGCAACGCACCGGCGTGCCACTGATGATCGACCCGGATCGCGCCCGGGCCGTGCAGGCATTGCTGGCCAGCGAACCCCTCGACCTGATCCTGTGCGACGACGGTATGCAACATTACCGCCTGGCCCGTGACCTGGAACTGGTGCTGATCGACGCTGCCCGCGGCCTGGGCAATGGCCGCTGCCTGCCGGCGGGGCCGTTGCGTGAGCCGGCCGACCGCTTGCGTGAGGCTGACGCGGTGCTGTTCAACGGCGCCAGCGAAGACCGCACCGAGGGTTTTGGTTTCCGCCTGCAGCCGTCGGCCCTGGTCAACGTGCGCACTGGCGAGCGCCGTGCGCTCGACCATTTCCCCGCCGGCCAGCGCCTGCATGCGGTGGCCGGTATCGGCAACCCGCAACGTTTCTTCAACACCCTGCTGGGGCTAAACTGGCAGCCGGTGCCGCATCCCTTCGCCGACCATGCGCAGTTCAGTGCCCGGAGCCTGGCTTTCAGCCCGCCACTGCCGCTGGTCATGACCGAGAAGGACGCGGTGAAATGCCGGGCCTTTGCCGCTGACGACTGGTGGTACCTGGCCGTCGAAGCGCAGCCTACGCCGGCTTTCAGCGCCTGGTTCGACAACCAGCTGCAACGCTTGTTGCGCAAACCCTGAGCCCGTTTTCAATTTCCGGCCACCTGGCCTAAAGGAAGCCTCCAATGGACACCAAACTGCTTGATATCCTGGCCTGCCCGATCACCAAGGGCCCGCTCAAGCTGAGCGCCGACAAGACCGAGCTGATCAGCAAAGGCGCTGGCCTGGCCTACCCGATTCGCGACGGTATCCCGGTCATGCTGGAAAGCGAGGCACGCACCCTGACCGACGACGAGCGTCTTGACAAATGAGCCTGGAATTTACGGTAGTAATCCCCGCCCGGCTGCGCTCCACCCGCCTGCCAGGCAAACCGCTGCTGCTGATTGCCGGCAAGCCAATGGTGCAACATGTGTGGGAGCAGGCCCGCAAGAGCGGTGCCAGCCGTGTGGTCATCGCCACCGACGACACCAGCATCCTCGAAGCCTGCCAGGCCTTCGGTGCCGAAGTGCTGATGACCCGTGCCGATCATGAATCGGGCACTGACCGCCTGGCCGAAGTGGCCGCGTACCTAGGGTTGCCGGCTGACGCCATTGTGGTCAACGTGCAGGGCGACGAGCCGCTGATCCCGCCGGTGATCATCGACCAGGTGGCGGCCAACCTGGCGGCGCATCCGGAAGCCGGTATCGCCACCCTGGCCGAGCCGATCCATGAACCGGAAACCGTGTTCAACCCGAACGCGGTCAAGGTGGTGAGTGACAAGAACGGCCTGGCCCTGACGTTCAGCCGAGCGCCGCTGCCCTGGGCCCGCGATACCTTTGCCAAGGCCCGCGACGTGCTGCCGGAAGGGGTGCCCTATCGCCGTCATATTGGCATGTACGCCTACCGTGTCGGGTTCCTGCACGACTTCGTCAGCTGGGGCCCATGCTGGCTCGAGCAGGCTGAAGCGCTGGAGCAGCTGCGTGCCCTGTGGCACGGCGTACGCATTCACATCGAGGACGCCATCGAGGCGCCTGCCGTGGGGGTCGACACCCCTGAGGATCTGGAGCGCGTACGGCGCTTGCTGGAGGCCTGATGCGCGTCCTGTTCGTGTGCCTGGGCAACATCTGCCGCTCGCCCACCGCCGAAGGCGTGCTGCGCCATCAATTGCACGCCGCCGGGCTCGCTGACAAGGTGCAGGTGGCTTCTGCCGGCACCGGCGATTGGCATGTCGGCAAGGCGCCAGACAGCCGCACCTGCAAGGCGGCGCTGGCGCGCGGTTACGACCTGTCGCAGCAACGCGCCCAACAGGTCAAGGCATCGCACTTCGCCGAATACGACCTGGTGTTGGCCATGGATGAGCACAACCTGCGCGATCTGCGCGCCCTGCGCCCGTCCACGGCAGTGGGCGAACTCGACCTGTTCCTGCGCCGCTACGGTGCAGCCCTGGATGAAGTGCCAGACCCGTACTACGGTGGCGCCGACGGCTTCGAGCAGGTGCTGGACCTGGTGGAAGCGGCTTGCCAGGCGCTGGTACTGGAAATCAAGGGGCGTCTATGACAGTGCAGTGGCAGGAGCAGGTATCGCTCAAGCCTTACAATACCTTCGGCATCGACGTGAAGGCGCGCTATTTCAGCCAGGTGCAGGACGACCAGCAGGTGCGTCAGGCACTGGGCCAGGCACAGCAGAGGGGCTTGCCGGTACTGGTGATCGGGGGTGGCAGCAACCTGCTGCTGACCCGCGATATCGATGCACTGGTGCTGCACATGGCCAGCCGCGGTCGGCGTGTGCTCAGTGACGATGGCGAGCGTATCGTGGTCGAAGCCGAGGCCGGTGAGCCATGGCACGCGTTTGTGCAATGGGCGCTGGCGCAGGGCTATTGCGGGTTGGAGAACCTCAGCCTGATCCCCGGCACCGTGGGTGCTGCGCCGATGCAGAACGTGGGCGCTTACGGGGTGGAGATCAAGGACGTGTTCGCCGGGCTGACAGCCCTGGACCGTGAGACGGGCGCGCTGCGTGACTTCAGTTTGGCGGAATGTGCTTTCGGCTATCGCGACAGCCTTTTCAAGCGCAATCCCGGCCGCTGGTTGATCCTGCGTGTGCGCTTTGCCTTGACCCGCACCCTGCACGCTCATCTGGACTATGGCCCGGTGCGCCATCGTCTGTCTGAGCAGGGTGTGACCGAGATGACCGCGCAAGCGATCAGCGATGCAATCTGCAGCATTCGCCGCGAGAAGCTGCCAGACCCGGTAGAGCTTGGCAATGCCGGGAGCTTCTTCAAGAACCCGGTGGTAACGGCTGATCTGGTCGAGCGAATTCGTGCGCAGTATCCCGCGGTTGTGGCTTACCCCCAAGCGGATGGCCAGGTGAAACTGGCCGCGGGCTGGTTGATTGAGCAGGCGGGCTGGAAGGGTCATCGTGACGGTGATGCTGGCGTGCATCGCTTGCAGTCGCTGGTGCTGGTCAACTATGGCCAGGCGAGCGGAGCGCAGATGCATGCGCTGGCGCGCAAGATTCAGGCGGATATCTTCGAGCGGTTTGGGGTTGAGCTGGAGATGGAGCCTAATCTTTACTGATTTGCCGGCTGTGACCCCCCGTAGGAGCGGGTTTACCCGCGAAAGGGCCGGGCCTGGTGGCCAACTTCCACCCGCCGTTCACCGTTGCCGCCGCTACCGTATTCGCGGGTAAACCCGCTCCTACACCTGATCGGGGATGGATACACATCGGTGATTGGGCGCAGGCCGTCGTGTAGGAGCGGGTTTACCCGCGAAAGGGCCGGGCCTGGTGGCCAATTTCCACCTGCCGTTCACCGTTGCCGCCGCCACCGTATTCGCGGGTAAACCCGCTCCTACACGCTGATCGGTGGTGGACACACATCGGGGGGGGGTGGACACAGGCCATTGTAGGAGCGGGTTTACCCGCGAAGAGGCCCGTCAGGCAAACCAAAAAAAGCCCCGCCAGTTTGCACTGGCGGGGCTTTTTCATTCAGCTTTGGCTATCAGCCGTGATGAGGTTTGTGCTCATCGGCGGCTTCCAGGGCTGGTTCCTGGGAAGCTGCAGCAGCTTCCTGTGCCGCTTTGGCAGCAGCCTCGGCCTCCCGCTTGCGGCGACGCACTTCACGTGGGTCGTTCGGTGCACGGCCGTTGGCCAGCATGACAGTGGCAGGTTCGACCACTGCAGGTGCAGGTTCGACCACCGCAGGTGCAGGCTCGGCCACCACTTCTGGCTGGGCTTCGACAACCGGGGCAGGCTGTGCGGCAACCGGAGCGACTTCGACCACGGCCGGGGCCTGTTCGATCTCACCGGCTTCTACCGCTGGGGCTTCTGCTGGGGTTTCAGTGACCACGGTTTCTGCAACTACGACCGGCTCAACAGCAGGTGCATCTTCAGCGACAGGCTGCGGGGCCATTTCGACCACAGGCTCGGCAGTTGCCTCGGCTGCGGCCACTGGCTCGGTGACCGGCTGCTCGACCGCTGGGGCCACGGACGCTTCTTCAGCTTTGGTGACCGCTTCGACCTGCTCGACCGGTTGGGCGGCTTCGCTGTTGTCGGTTTCTGCAACGGCAGTGACTTCGGCAGTAGCACGCTCGGCCTGCTGGTTGGCCTGGGCTTCTGCGTCGGAGCTGATGTTGCTGCTGGCGACAGCAGCCGTCACGGCAAGGCCGGCAGCCAGTTCGGCACCCAGCTCGGTGGCCTGGTGCTGTTGTGGCTGCTCTTCGCTGCCTTCTTCCTCACTGCCGTCGATCAGCTCGCCATTGGCATTGCGCTGACGCTCACGACGGTTGCTGCGACGACGCTGGCCACGGGAGCGGCGGCGTGGGCGCTCGCCATCGGTGCCTTCCTGCTCGTCTTGCAGCAGCTCTTCGCTTGGCAGTTGCTCTTCGGCCAGTTCGGCAGCCTGCTCGGTTGCTTCTTCGGCAGCGCGTGGTTGGCGTTCTTCGCGTGGTGGGCGCGGGGCGCGCTCTTCACGTGGGGCGCGTTCTTCCCGAGGTGCGCGCTCTTCACGTGGAGCACGTTCTTCACGCGGTGCGCGTTCTTCACGTGGAGCACGTTCTTCACGCGGTGCGCGTTCTTCACGTGGCGCACGTTCTTCGCGAGGTGCGCGTTCTTCGCGTGGAGCACGCTCTTCGCGGGCTACACGTTCTTCACGCGGCTGGCGCTCTTCGCGTTCGGCTGGCGGGGTGGCGTCCAGCGGTTCGCGCAGCTCGCGAACGCGCTCTTCGCCGCGGTTGCTACGGCGGTCTTCGCGTGGCTGGCGCGGAGTACGTTCTTCACGCGGTGCACGCTCTTCACGTGGGGCACGTTCCTCACGCGGTGCACGTTCTTCACGTGGGGCGCGTTCCTCACGCGGTGCACGTTCTTCGCGTGGGGCGCGTTCCTCGCGCGGTGCGCGCTCGGCACGCTCTTCACGCGGTTTGCGTTCTTCGTCGCGGCGGCCGTTGCGGTTGCGGCTTTGCTGGCGGCCGTTGCGGCGTTCTTCGTTACGCGGGCTGCGCTCGGCAGCCGGTTTTTCGGCGGCGGGCACCACTGGCGCGGCGGCAGGCTCGTCCTTGCCGGCGAACAGGCTCACCAGCGACTTCACCAGGCCCTTGAACAGGCTTGGCTCCGGAGCGCTCGGGGCAGGGGCGACCGGGGCGGCAGGCTGGGGCTCTTCAGCGGCGGCCGGTACCGGTGCGTTGGCGCGGGCCGGGGCCGTCTTCACTGCGGCTTCCTGGCGTACCAGGGTGCGGGTGGCGGTCGGCTGCGGCGCTTCTTCAGCTTCGGCGGCGGCGATTTCGTAGCTGGACTGGTTGTTCAGCACTTCAGGGTTGTCGTCGCGCAGGCGCTGGACTTCGAAGTGCGGGGTTTCCAGGTGGTCGTTCGGCAGGATGATGATGCGCGCGCGGGTGCGCAGCTCGATCTTGGTGATCGAGTTACGCTTTTCGTTCAGCAGGAACGCGGCTACCGGGATCGGCACTTGAGCACGTACTTCGGCGGTGCGGTCCTTCAGGGCTTCTTCTTCGATCAGGCGCAGGATGGCCAGCGACAGCGATTCGACGTCACGGATGATGCCGGTGCCGGAGCAGCGTGGGCAGACGATGCCGCTGCTTTCGCCCAGCGATGGGCGCAGACGCTGACGGGACATTTCCAGCAGGCCGAAGCGCGAGATGCGGCCAACCTGCACGCGGGCGCGGTCGGCTTCCAGGCATTCACGCACGCGCTCTTCAACAGCGCGCTGGTTTTTCGCCGGGGTCATGTCGATGAAGTCGATGACGATCAGGCCGCCGATGTCACGCAGGCGCAGCTGGCGGGCAATTTCCTCGGCCGCTTCCAGGTTGGTCTGCAGGGCGGTTTCTTCGATGTCGCTGCCTTTGGTGGCGCGCGCCGAGTTGATGTCGATGGACACCAGGGCTTCGGTCGGGTCGATCACGATCGAACCGCCGGACGGCAGGTCGACCACGCGCTGGAAGGCGGTCTCGATCTGGCTTTCGATCTGGAAGCGGTTGAACAGCGGCACGCTGTCTTCGTACAGCTTGACCTTGCTGGCGTACTGCGGCATCACCTGGCGGATGAAGGTCAGCGCTTCTTCCTGGGCGTCGATGCTGTCGATCAGCACTTCGCCGATGTCCTGGCGCAGGTAGTCGCGGATGGCGCGGATGATGACGTTGCTTTCCTGGTAGATCAGGAATGGCGCGGCGCGGTCCAGGGACGCTTCCTTGATGGCGGTCCACAGCTGCAGCAGGTAATCCAGGTCCCACTGCATTTCTTCGCTGCTGCGGCCAAGGCCGGCAGTGCGCACGATCAGGCCCATGTCGCCCGGTACAGTCAGGCCGTTCAGGGCTTCGCGCAGTTCGTTGCGCTCTTCGCCTTCGATGCGGCGCGAGATGCCACCGGCACGCGGGTTGTTGGGCATCAGCACCAGGTAGCGGCCGGCCAGGCTGATGAAGGTGGTGAGGGCGGCGCCTTTGTTGCCGCGCTCTTCCTTCTCGACCTGAACGATGACTTCCTGGCCTTCGCTGAGCACTTCCTTGATGTTGACCCGGCCTTCTGGGGCCTTCTTGAAGTACTCGCGGGAGATTTCTTTCAGCGGCAGGAAGCCGTGACGTTCGGAACCGAAGTCGACGAAGGCGGCTTCGAGACTGGGTTCGATGCGGGTGATCTTGCCTTTGTAGATGTTGGCCTTTTTCTGCTCGCGCGCGCCGGACTCGATGTCCAGGTCGTAGAGACGTTGGCCGTCCACCAGGGCTACACGCAACTCTTCGGGTTGAGTCGCGTTAATCAGCATTCTTTTCATGTTGTACCGTCGGTTTCCGGGCTGCCGGAAACGGCGTTCGGCACACACGACGTCTCATGGTCGGTGCCAAGGTGCGCAAAGGGTGGCCGGGCCACCCCCGTGTCGAGCGACGTTCGGCACCAGCCGGTTGCCCAGCCTGCCGTTGTCGCGACGACGCGTCCTGTTTGCTGCGGTGCCAACAAGGCCCCGGTGGCTTCGAATAGGTATCCGAATCAACCAAGCGGGCCTTGTGCACTCAGTCAGGAGGAGGAATCAACCGTCAGCCGTGGACGCCCGGAGGGCATCTGTTCAGGACCTTATCCGCTCACCAGCCGTCAGTGGGCTGGTGGCCGGACGCGGTGCTACACGGTCCGAGGGCTGTGCATCTCCACCCTGCACGTATCCCTGATAATTCGGGTGCTGCCGCGCGCTGAATCCGCAACGGGTTGCATTTTTCGCCAGCGCTGGTTCTGCGCTGGCGCCATTCATGTCCAAGGCAGGTATTTCCGAAGCATTCGCCGGGCGATGCGTGGAAGCGACTCGCGGGCAGAGGTGCAGCGAAAAGAATCGGGTAAGCAGGTGAAACACCGCACTTGTCGTTTTTTTTCGGTCTTCTCTACACGGCGCTGGTGGCGATTCCAGGCATTTCGGTAAACTGGCGAAAACCCCGTAGGACGGCCTCGCGTCCTGGAGAATTGCGAAGGTCAAGGACCGGCAAAGAGCCTGGTGCCGCTGGCCTGCCGCTTTTGGCGGCGTTCGCGACTATAGCAGCAATGATTAAGTGCTTCAATTCCATAAAAAATTGTTATGATCTCGCAATGACGACCAATACCCCTCCGACTTCCGGCGTTCAGCTGATCGAAGTCGCGCCGGAGCTTGCCGGCCAACGCATCGATAATTTCCTCATCACGGCCCTCAAGGGCGTGCCCAAGACACTGGTCTACCGCATCCTGCGCAAGGGTGAGGTGAGGGTCAACAAGGGCCGCGTCAAGCCGGAGTACAAGATCCAGGCCGGCGACATCGTGCGCGTTCCGCCCGTCCGCTTGCCGGAACGAGACGAACCGGCGCCGGTGGCCCAAGGCCTGCTGCAGCGTCTGGAAGCCGCCATTGTCTACGAGGACAAGGCGCTTATCGTGATGAACAAGCCGGCCGGCATCGCCGTGCACGGCGGCAGCGGCCTGAGCTTCGGGGTGATCGAGGCGCTGCGCCAGTTGCGCCCGGACGCCAAGGAGCTGGAGCTGGTGCACCGCCTGGATCGCGACACGTCTGGTCTGTTGATGATCGCCAAGAAGCGCAGCATGCTGCGCCACCTGCATGCCGCCCTGCGCGGCGATGGTGTCGACAAGCGCTACATGGCGCTGGTGCGCGGCCACTGGCCAGCCTCGAAAAAGCAGGTCAACGCGCCGTTGCTCAAGAGCAACCTGCGTTCCGGCGAGCGCATGGTCGAGGTGAACGATGAAGGCAAGGAGGCCCTGACCCTGTTTCGCGTGCTGCGCCGCTTTGGCGACTTTGCCACCATTGTCGAGGCACGCCCGATCACCGGTCGTACCCATCAGATCCGCGTGCACACCTTGCATGCCGGGCACATGATCGCTGGCGATAGCAAATACGGCGACGAAGACTTCAGCCGGGAAATTCGCGAGTTGGGTGGCAAGCGCCTGTTCCTGCATGCCTACGCGTTGACTGTACCGCTGCCCGACGGTGGCGAGTTGAAGCTCGAGGCGCCTGTGGATGAGGTATGGGCGAAAACCGTTGAACGTTTGAGTGCGTCCTGATCCATGAAAAAAGGCTATGAGCTACTGATCTTCGACTGGGACGGCACCCTGGCCGATTCCATTGGTCGTATCGTCGAGGCCATGAATGTCGCCGCAGAGCGTGCCGGCGAGGCACAGAGCAGCGATGATGCGGTCAAGGGTATCATCGGCCTGGCCTTGGACGAGGCGATCCACACCTTGTACCCGCACCTGGTGCCCGCAGAGGTTGCCAGCTTCCGCCAGCACTATGCCGATGTCTACGTCGCACTGGATCAGCAACCTTCGCCGCTGTTCGATGGCGTGGTCGAGTCGCTGGATGCCTTTCGCGCCGAGGGCTACCGCCTGGCGGTGGCCACCGGCAAGGCTCGTCGCGGGCTGGATCGGGTGCTCAAGGCCAATGGCTGGGAGCGGTTCTTCGACATCACCCGTGCCGCTGACGAGACCCGTGGCAAGCCACACCCGCTGATGCTTGAGGAAATCCTCGGGCATTGTGGCGTCGAACCGTCGCGTGCGCTGATGGTCGGAGATTCGGCATTCGACCTGCAGATGGCCAGCAATGCCGGCATGCATTCGGTGGCGGTTGGCTATGGTGCCATGTCGCTGCAGGCGCTGGCCGAGTTTGGCCCGCAGGTATGTATCGATCACTTTTCCCAGTTGCGCGAGTGGCTGGGTGGTTCCGCAATTCCACTTCCAAGGTAGGTAAGCATGGCAGACGAATGGAAAGCCCCTGAGCCCGAGCCCGGGGAGCGCGAAGAGCGCAACAGCTGGAAGCTCCTGGAAAAGACCTTGCTGGCGAGCGTGCAGGAGCAGCGACGGTCGCGGCGCTGGGGGATCTTCTTCAAGCTGCTGACCTTCGTCTACCTGTTCGGCATTCTGGCGTTGTTCTCGCCGCTGATGGACATGGACAAGGCCGCTTCGCGCAGTGCCAGTCATACCGCGTTGGTCGAGGTGCGGGGGGTGATTGCCGATCAGGAGGCTGCCAGCGCCGATAACATCGTCAAGAGCCTGCGAGAGGCGTTCAAGGACGACAAGACCAAGGCTGTGGTGATGCGCATCAACAGCCCGGGTGGCAGCCCGGTGCAGGCGGGTTACGTGTATGACGAAATCCGTCGCCTGCGTGCCGAATATCCCGCCATCAAGCTGTATGCGGTGATCGCCGACCTTGGGGCTTCCGGTGCCTATTATATCGCCAGTGCGGCGGACGAGATCTATGCCGACAAGGCCAGTCTGGTGGGTTCCATTGGGGTGACGGCGGCGGGTTATGGCTTTGTTGGTACCATGGAGAAGCTTGGGGTCGAGCGGCGTGCCTATACATCGGGTGAGCACAAGGCGTTCCTTGATCCGTTTTCGCCGGAAAAACCAGAAGAGACCCGGTTCTGGCAGGGCGTGCTGGACACCACGCACCAGCAGTTCATCGCCATGGTCAAGCAGGGGCGGGGTGAGCGCCTGAAGGACAAGGAGCATCCGGAGTTGTTCAGTGGCCTTATCTGGTCGGGTGAGCAGGCCAAGGCGCTGGGGCTGGTGGATGGCTTGGGCAGTGCCAGCTATGTGGCGCGTGAGATCGTGGGGGAGAAGGAGTTGGTGGACTTCACCGTTCAGGAGTCGCCTTTCGATCGCTTCTCCAAGCGCGTGGGTGCCAGCGTGGCTGAGCACCTGGCGATGTGGATGGGGTTCCAGGGGCCGCAGTTGCGTTGAGTTTGTCGCAGTTCTTGTGGTGTCTGGCAGATCGAGCGCCGCCCGCGCGGCGCGCTCATCGATCGGGGTGCCCAGCGGTGCGTTGTAGGGGCGGGTTTACCCGCGAATAGGCCGGACCTGCCGTCCAATACCCTGGCCTTTCACCGTCGCAGCACCATCGCATTCGCGAGCATGAGCTGGTGTCGCCACGCCCGTTGTAGGAGCGGGTTTACCCGCGAATAGGCCGGACCTGCCGGCCAATATCCCCGATCGTTCACCCTCCCGGGCGGCGCTCGATCCGTCGGGCGCCAAAATCTCCAGCCAGGCTACGGAACCACCACCCCTTCCTTGGTCAGCATATCCACCAGCCGAATCAGTGGCAGCCCGATCAGGCTGGTTGCATCGCACCCATGGGTGCTCTGGAACAGGCTCACCCCCAACCCCTCCGCCTTGAAGCTCCCTGCGCAATCCAGCGGCTGTTCCGTCGCGACGTAGCGCTCCACGCGCTCGCGGCTCAATTCGCGCATCGTGACGGTAAACGGCACGCAATCCACCTGGCATTGCCCGGTGGCGCTGTTCAGCAGTGCCAGTCCAGTCAGAAAGCTCACCTGCTGCCCGCTACACTCGAGCAGTTGCTCGCAAGCCCGCTCGAAGGTGTGCGGCTTACCCAGCACCTGTTCGCCCAGCACAGCTACCTGGTCCGACCCGATAATCAGGTGCCTGGGATGGCTGTCCGCCAAGGCCTCGGCTTTTTGCCTGGCAAGGCGGCGTACCAGCTCAACGGCTGGCTCGTCTTGCCGGCGCTGCTCGTCTATATCGGGGCTTGCCCAGGTGAAGGGCAGGTGCAGGCGAGCGAGCAGTTCGCGGCGATAGGCAGAGCTGGAAGCCAGTAACAAAGGAAGCATGGTAGACTCCGGGTTCGGTTGAACCAATTCTATCACGCACGATGCCGCCTAATTTCCTTTGACAGGGGCGGGGGGCATCCCTAGAATGCTGCGCCTATGTTGAATGACCCGATTCCACCTCACGTTGACCCGCGCAAATTAGCCGATCGTGGCGTAACCCTTAACGGTTCGCTGCAACTCGCTGATTTGGAAAGACTCTGCGACCCGCTTTCCGACAATGTCGGTACGGTGCAGGCGAAGTTCGATTTTGAACGAGATGAACAGCACGTGGTGGTAATCCACAGCGAGCTGGACGTCGAAGTCAAGATGGTTTGCCAGCGTTGTCTTGAGCTGGTCACCCTACCGGTCCACAGCGAATGTACATACGCCGTGGTGAAGGAGGGTGCGAATACCCAGTCGTTGCCGAAAGGCTATGACGTGCTGGAACTGGGCGAAGATCCTTTGGATCTGCAGGCATTGGTCGAGGAGGAGCTTTTGCTCGCCTTGCCAATCGTGCCTGCTCATCATCCGGAAGAATGCCAGCAGCCGGCGGGCGCAGACGAGCCCGAATCGAGCAAGGACGAGGTATCGCGGTCCAACCCGTTCAGTGTTTTGGCGCAGTTAAAGCGTGACCCAAACGTTTAGGAGTTAATCAATTATGGCTGTTCAGCAGAACAAAAAATCCCGCTCTGCCCGTGACATGCGCCGTTCGCACGACGCTCTGTCGGAAAACGCGCTGTCGGTAGAGAAAACCACCGGTGAAGTTCACCTGCGTCACCACGTTTCGCCAGAAGGCGTTTACCGTGGTCGTAAAGTGGTCGACAAGGGCGCTGACGAGTAATCCTTGTCCGCTCAGGTCATCGCGATCGACGCAATGGGCGGGGACTTCGGTCCCCGCAGCATTGTCCAGGCTAGCATTGCCTGCCTTTCGGCTACCCCCTCGCTCCACCTGACCCTCGTCGGTCAACCCTCCCTCCTTGAAGATCTCATCAGTGGCTTGCCAGCTGCGGATCGCGCGCGCCTGCAGATTGTGGCCGCCAGTGAGGTAGTCGGCATGGACGAGCGGCCATCCCAGGCGTTGCGCGGCAAGCCGGATTCGTCGATGCGCATCGCCCTCGAACTGGTGCGCGACGGAAAAGCCCAGGCCTGTGTCAGTGCCGGCAATACCGGGGCGCTGATGGCGTTGTCGCGCTTCGTGCTCAAGACCCTGCCGGGTATCGACCGGCCGGCCATGGTGGCGGCGATCCCGACCCAGACGGGTTACTGTCAATTGCTCGATCTGGGCGCCAATGTCGACTGCAGCGCCGAAAACCTCTACCAGTTCGCGGTAATGGGCTCGGTGGCCGCTCAGGCCCTGGGTGTGCATCGGCCACGCGTGGCGCTGTTGAACATCGGTACCGAGGACATCAAGGGTAACCAGCAGGTCAAGCTGGCTGCCACGTTGTTGCAGGGCGCCCGTGGGCTCAACTATGTCGGTTTCGTCGAAGGGGATGGCCTGTACCGGGGTGAGGCAGACGTGGTGGTGTGCGACGGTTTTGTCGGCAACATACTGCTCAAGTCCAGCGAGGGCCTGGCGACGATGATCGGTGCGCGCATCGAAAAACTGTTCAAGGGCGGTGCTTTTGCCCGCGTTGCCGGGGCCGTTGCCATGCCGCTGCTCAAGCGTCTGCAGGCCGACCTGGCGCCGGCGCGGCATAATGGGGCGAGCTTTCTGGGGCTACAGGGTATCGTCATCAAGAGTCATGGCTCGGCGGGCGTGCAGGGGTTTCAGAGTGCCATCCAGCGGGCGCTGATCGAAATTCAGGAAAACCTGCCGCAGCGGCTGCATGGCCGCCTTGAAGACCTGTTGCCTTAGGCATTTCGCCGATGAAGTGCTTAAATGTGACCGCTTGGTCTGTGTTTCCATCCAAGTTTTCAGATTCCGCGCCTGGCCTCGGGCCTGGCGCACACTATCCGACGACAAGATCATAAGGGCTTGTTCAATGTCTGCATCCCTCGCATTCGTCTTTCCCGGTCAAGGTTCCCAGTCGCTGGGCATGCTCGCCGAGCTCGGCGCCGAGAAGCCAGTGATCATCGAAACCTTCAAGGAAGCGTCCGAAGCGCTCGGCTACGACCTGTGGAAGCTGGTCCAGGACGGCCCGGAAGAGCAACTTAACCAGACCGACAAGACCCAGCCGGCGATCCTTACTGCGTCCATCGCACTGTGGCGCCTGTGGCTGGAAGAGGGCGGTGCCAAGCCGGCCTTCGTTTCCGGTCACAGCCTGGGCGAATACAGCGCCCTGGTCGCCGCCGGCAGCATCAGCCTGAAAGATGCCGTTCGCCTGGTCGAGCGCCGCGGTCAGCTGATGCAGGAAGCCGTACCGGCCGGTCACGGCGCCATGGCTGCCATTCTCGGCCTGGACGACGCTGTGGTCGTGGAAATCTGCGCCGAAGCCGCTGAGGATGAAGTGGTCAGCGCCGTGAACTTCAACTCGCCTGGTCAGGTGGTCATCGCCGGCAACAAGGCGGCGGTAGACCGCGCCATGGAGCTGTGCAAGGCCAAAGGTGCCAAGCGCGCCCTGCCACTGGCGGTGAGCGTCCCGTCGCACTGCGCCCTGATGAAGCCCGCCGCCGAGCGCTTTGCCGATTCGGTCAATGCCATCGAATGGAAGGCCCCGCAGATTCCGGTGGTACAGAACGTCACTGCCGCCGTCGGCGCCGACCTCGATGCCCTCAAGCACGACCTGCTGGCACAGCTGTACCAGCCGGTGCGCTGGGTCGAGTGCGTGCAGACCCTGGCCGCCAACGGTGCGGTCAACCTGGTCGAGTGTGGCCCGGGCAAGGTCCTGGCTGGCCTTAACAAGCGTTGCGCCGACGGCGTGACCACCTACAACCTCAACACCCCTGACGCCGTTGCTGCCACTCGCGCGGCACTGGCCTGATTTGGAGAAGCTTGCATGAGCCTGCAAGGTAAAGTTGCACTGGTTACCGGCGCCAGCCGTGGCATTGGCCAGGCCATCGCCCTCGAGCTGGGCCGCCAGGGCGCGACCGTGATCGGTACCGCCACGTCGGCGTCCGGCGCCGAGCGCATCGCTGCCACCCTGAAAGAACACGGCATCACCGGCACCGGCATGGAGCTGAACGTGACCAGCGCCGAATCGGTTGAAGCCGTGCTGGCCGCCATTGGCGAGCAGTTCGGTGCGCCGGCCATCCTCGTCAACAACGCCGGTATCACCCGCGACAACCTGATGCTGCGCATGAAAGACGACGAGTGGTTCGATGTCATCGACACCAACCTCAACAGCCTCTACCGTCTGTCCAAGGGCGTGCTGCGTGGCATGACCAAGGCACGTTGGGGTCGTATCATCAGCATCGGCTCGGTCGTTGGTGCCATGGGTAACGCAGGTCAGGCCAACTACGCGGCTGCCAAGGCCGGTCTGGAAGGTTTCAGCCGCGCCCTGGCGCGTGAAGTGGGTTCGCGTGGTATCACCGTCAACTCGGTGACCCCAGGCTTCATCGATACCGACATGACCCGCGAGCTGCCAGAAGCTCAGCGCGAAGCCCTGCAGACCCAGATTCCGCTGGGCCGCCTGGGCCAGGCTGACGAAATTGCCAAGGTGGTTTCGTTCCTGGCGTCCGACGGCGCCGCCTACGTGACCGGCGCTACCGTGCCGGTCAACGGCGGGATGTACATGTAATACTGCAACTCAATGTGACGGGTTTCGTAAAAAAAGAGTCATACTGCGAGCCTAAAATCCGTTATAAAGCTGCAACCAGATTCCAGGCAGCGGGTGTGGTGACTAGCCTGAAGGTGCGTTTAGCTTGAAAAGCGAACGTCTTTCTATAAAATTAGCCACCGGCCAGCTGCCTGACATATATCCATTAGGAGTGAAAACTAGGTATGAGCACCATCGAAGAACGCGTCAAGAAAATCGTCGCCGAGCAACTGGGCGTCAAGGAAGAAGAAGTGACTGAGACTAAGTCCTTCGTCGATGACCTGGGTGCCGATTCGCTTGACACCGTTGAACTGGTGATGGCTCTGGAAGAGGAATTCGAGACCGAAATCCCTGACGAAGAAGCCGAGAAGATCACTACCGTTCAAGCTGCCATCGACTACGTCAAAGCCCACCAGGCCTAAGACGCTACAGTCGACGTTTCTTGTCGGGGAAAACCGCACTGCCTTCGCTGGCGTGCGGTTTTTTCTTTGCGAGCGCCTCGCATTTTTCAGGTGGCTTCGTTCACCGCGCACCAAGAGCTTGTTGCCATTTCATTCCAGCGCTTGAATGCAATGGCAAGAGACTCTGTTATTAGAAAAGGAGAGTACTGTGTCGCGTAGACGCGTCGTGGTCACCGGTATGGGTATGCTGTCGCCACTGGGTACCGATGTACCGAGCACCTGGCAGGGCATTCTGGCTGGCCGCAGTGGCATTGGTCCGATCGAACACACGGACCTGTCTGCCTACTCCACCCGTTTTGGCGGCTCGGTGAAAGGCTTCGAGGTTGAGCAGTACCTGTCGGCCAAAGAGGCCCGCAAGCTCGACCTGTTCATCCAGTACGGCCTGGCGGCTGGTTTCCAGGCTGTGCGTAATGCCGGCCTGGAGGTCACCGATGCCAACCGCGAGCGTATTGGCGTGGCCATGGGCTCGGGTATCGGTGGTCTGACCAACATCGAAGAAACCAGCCGCACCCTGCACGATTCAGGGCCGCGCCGCATTTCGCCGTTCTTCGTGCCGGGCTCGATCATCAACATGATCTCCGGTTTCCTGTCGATCCACCTGGGCCTGCAAGGGCCGAACTATGCCATCGCCACTGCGTGCACCACCGGCACCCATTGCATCGGCATGGCCGCGCGCAATATCGCCTACGGTGAAGCTGATGTGATGATCGCCGGTGGCGCCGAAATGGCGGCTTGTGGTCTGGGCATGGGCGGTTTTGGCGCTTCGCGCGCGCTGTCTACCCGCAACGATGAACCCAGCCGGGCCAGCCGGCCGTGGGACAAGGGGCGTGACGGGTTTGTGTTGTCCGACGGTGCTGGGGCCCTGGTGCTCGAGGAGCTGGAGCACGCCAAGGCCCGCGGGGCGACTATCTACGCCGAACTGGTTGGCTTTGGCATGAGCGGCGACGCCTACCACATGACGTCGCCGCCCGACTCTGGCGAAGGCGCTGCCCGCTGCATGGCCAACGCCTTGCGCGATGCCGGTATCCAGCCGGAAGACGTCAGCTACATCAACGCCCACGGCACTTCTACCCCAGCGGGCGATGTGGCCGAAGTGGCGGCGATCAAGCGCGTGTTCGGCGAGCATGCCTACAAGCTGGCGGTCAGCTCGACCAAGTCGATGACGGGCCACCTGCTGGGCGCCGCAGGCGCGGTGGAAGCGATCTTCAGCGTGCTGGCAATCAATAGCCAGATGGCCCCACCGACCATCAACCTGGACGAGCCGGACGAAGGGTGTGACCTCGACTTCGTTCCCCACCAGGCGCGCAGCATGCCGATCGACGTGGTGCTGTCCAACTCGTTCGGCTTTGGCGGCACCAACGGCTCGCTGGTATTCCGCCGGTTTGCCGACTGATGCACAGCTGGATCGACGGCCAGCCGGCGACTGCACTCAACCTGCAGAACCGCGGCCTGGCCTACGGCGATGGCCTGTTCGAAACCATCGCCGTGCGAGGTGCCCAGCCCAGCTTGCTGGACGGCCACCTTGCACGCCTGGCACTGGGCTGCCAGCGCTTGGCGATCAACACCGACCTGGCGCTGGTGCGCGACGAGCTGCTGCGTTACGCCAGCCAGCTGGGTGAGGGTGTCGTCAAACTTATCCTTACCCGTGGCGATAGCCAGCGTGGCTATGCGCCAGCTGTCGATGCAGCGCCGCGGCGTATCCTGCAAGGCAGCCCATTACCCCGCTATCCTGTCGAGCATGCTGAGCATGGCGTGCGTTTGTTCCCTTGCCAGACCCGGCTTGGGGAACAACCACTGCTGGCCGGCCTCAAACACCTTAACCGCCTGGAGCAGGTGCTGGCCCGTGCCGAATGGCAGGACAGCGACCATGCCGAAGGCCTGATGCGTGACGCGCAGGGCAGGGTGATCGAAGGGGTATACAGCAATCTGTTTCTGGTGCGCGATGGCGTGTTGCTTACCGCCGACCTTAGCCGTTGTGGCGTGGCGGGCGTGATGCGTGCCGCACTGCTGGAACAGGCCCCGCTGCTGGGTATTGCGGCACATGTCTGCGACCTGTCGTTCGAGGCGCTTGAGCAAGCGGATGAAGTATTTGTTTGCAATAGCGTTTACGGCATTTGGCCCGTGTGTGGCGTAGCCGCGCTAAACTGGTCGCCGGGCCCGCTCACTCGTAAACTGCAGGCCGTTGCCCGTACGTTACTGGAAACCTGAATTCGTGAGACGTAAATTCCTGCTGTTGCTGGAAATGGGCTTGATCCTTGCCGGCCTGGCGTTTGGCTGGTCGGCCTGGAAGGTCAACTCGGTCCTGGAGCAGCCCCTGCACGTCACGCAGGAGCGCCTGCTGGATGTGCCCAATGGCACTAACCCCAACCGCATGTTCTACAGCATGCAAAGAGATGGGTTGCTTGACGATGCTGTCTGGTTGCGTTTGTACTGGCGCTTCAACATGGCCGGCACCCCGCTGCACACTGGCGAGTACCGTCTTACCCCTGGGATGACCGTCGAGCAGTTGTTCGACGCCTGGCGTCGTGCCGACGTGGTGCAGTACAACCTCACCCTGGTCGAAGGCTGGACCTTCCGTCAGGTGCGTGCGGCCGTGGCCAAGCATGAAAAGATCAAGCATACCCTGGACGGCTTGTCGGATGCCGAGGTCATGGACAAGCTCGGCCATACCGGTGTATTCCCCGAAGGCCGCTTCTTCCCCGACACTTACCGCTTCGTGCGGGGTATGACCGATGTCGAGTTGCTGCAGCAGGCCTACATGCGTCTGGACGAAGTGCTGGCCAAGGAGTGGGCCGAGCGCTCCACCGACCTGCCGTATCGTGACCCTTACCAGGCGCTGATCATGGCCTCCCTGGTCGAAAAGGAAACCGGCATTCCGCAGGAGCGCGGGCAGATCGCCGGCGTGTTCGTGCGGCGCATGCGCCTGGGTATGATGCTGCAGACGGACCCGACGGTTATCTATGGCATGGGTGAACGCTATAACGGCAAGATCACCCGCGCCGACCTGCGCGAGCCAACGCCCTACAACACTTACACCATGACTGGGCTGCCACCGACCCCGATCGCCATGGTCGGCCGCGAGGCGATTCACGCGGCGCTGAACCCGTCCAATGGCACCAGCCTTTACTTCGTCGCCCGCGGCGATGGCAGCCATGTGTTTTCCGACGACCTCGACGACCACAATTCGGCAGTGCGCGAGTTCCAGCTCAAGCGCCGGTCGGACTACCGCTCCAGCCCCGCGCCGCAGCAAGAGGCCAAGCCAGGGGCCGATGATGCCGAACAGGCGTCGGGCGCCGACGATGCGCAGCGCCCTGAGCCGCCAGCAGCGGACGAGCCAGCTGCGCAGCCAGCCCCCGATCAAGCGCCCGCGCAGGATGCCCCTGCCGGCGGTGCGCAAGCGGCCGAGCGGCCGACGCCTGACGAACAACATTAAGGACTGCCTGTGAGCGGCTTGTTTATAACTTTGGAAGGCCCCGAAGGCGCGGGCAAGAGCACCAATCGCGACTACCTGGCCGCGCGCCTGCGCGAACACGGCCTGGACGTGGTGCTGACCCGTGAGCCAGGCGGTACGCCGCTGGCGGAAAAGGTGCGTGAACTGTTGCTGACGCCCAGCGACGAAGGCATGGCGGCCGACACCGAGCTGCTGCTGGTGTTCGCCGCTCGCGCCCAGCACCTGGCGCAGGTCATCCGGCCGGCGCTGGCACGCGGGTCTGTGGTGCTGTGTGACCGTTTCACGGACGCCACCTATGCCTATCAGGGCGGCGGTCGTGGTTTGTCGGTCGAGCGTATCGCTGTTCTGGAGCAATTCGTCCAGGGCGACCTGCGCCCGGACCTGACCCTGGTCTTCGACCTGCCGGTAGAAGTGGGCCTTGCCCGCGCCGCCGCCCGTGGTCGCCTGGACCGATTCGAGCAGGAAGGGCAGGCGTTCTTCGAAGCAGTGCGCCAGGCGTACCTGCAGCGCGCCCAAGGCGCGCCACAGCGCTACAGCCTGCTTGATGCGGCACAATCCCTGGAGGCTGTGCAGCGTGACATCGACGCTCTGCTGCCAGGCATTCTGGAGCGTTGCCGTGGCTGAGGCCTACCCTTGGCAGCAGGCGCTGTGGCAGCAACTGGCCGGTCGTAGCCGCCACGCCCACGCTTATCTGCTGCATGGGCCGCAGGGTATTGGCAAGCGGGCCATGGCCGAGCGCCTGATGGCGCGCCTGTTGTGCCAGCAGCCGCAGGGCCTGGACGCTTGTGGGGCGTGTAAGTCGTGCCTGTTGCTCAAGGCCGGCAGCCACCCGGACAACTTCGTCCTCGAGCCGGAGGAGGCTGACAAGCCGATCAAGGTCGACCAGGTACGGGAGCTGGTGGCCTTTGTGGTGCAGACCGCGCAGTTGGGCGGGCGCAAGGTGGTGTTGATCGAGCCGGTGGAGGCGATGAATGTAAACGCCTCAAACGCCCTGCTCAAAAGCCTTGAAGAACCTTCCGGTGACACCGTGTTGTTGCTGGTGACGCACCAGCCCAGCCGTCTGTTGCCGACGATCAAGAGCCGCTGCCAGCAGGTGGCCTGCCCGCAGCCCAGCCTGGCCCAGAGCCAGGCATGGCTGGCTGGCGCGTTACCCGACTGCGACGAGGTCGAGCGCGATGAGCTGCTGACGCTGGCAGCGGGCTCGCCATTGATGGCGGTCAGCCTGCAGGCGCAGGGTGTGCGCGAGCAACGCGCGCTGGTGGCCGATGGGGTGAAGAAGCTGCTCAAGCAGCAGCAATCGCCCAGCCAGCTGGCCGATGCCTGGAGCGGTGTGCCGTTGTTGCTGCTGTTCGACTGGTTCTGCGATTGGTCGCACCTGATCCTGCGCTACCAGTTGACCCAGGACGAGGAAGGGTTAGGCTTGGCCGATATGCGCAAGGTCGTGCAATACCTGGCGCAGAAGAGCCGCCAGGCCAAGGTGCTGGAAGTGCAGGCCTGGATCCTCGAGCAGCGCCAGAAGGTGCTGGGCAAGGCCAACCTCAACCGTGCCTTGTTGCTTGAATCGCTGCTGGCTCACTGGCTGCAACTGCCGGGTGCCCGCTGATTTCCCATTTTTCATGTGTGCCGTTATCCCATGCTCGTAGATTCCCATTGCCACCTCGACCGTCTTGACCTCAGTGCCCACCAGGGCTCCCTCGATGCTGCCCTGCAGGCGGCGCGTGAGCGTGGGGTCGGGCATTTCCTGTGCATTGGCGTCAGTGCCGAGAATGCGGGTGCAGTGAAGGCGCTGAGCGAGCAGTACGCTGACGTCGACTGCTCGGTGGGCGTGCACCCGCTGGACCTGGCCCCTGGCGAAACCCCGGCGTTGGAGTGGCTGTTGCGCGAATTGGCCCACCCGCATGTGGTGGCGATTGGTGAAACCGGGCTGGATTACCACTATGAGCCAGAGGCGGCAGAGCTGCAGCAGGCTTCGTTCCGCCTGCACCTTGAGGCCTCCAGGCAGACCGGCAAGCCGGTGATCGTGCATACCCGGGCAGCGCGCGCCGATACCCTGGCGCTGCTGCGTGAGGCGAGCCTGCCGCAAGCGGGTGTGCTGCACTGCTTCACCGAAGACTGGGACATGGCCAAGGCGGCGCTGGACCTGGGTTATTACATTTCGCTGTCGGGCATCGTGACCTTCCGCAATGCTGATGCCTTGCGGGAAGTAGCGCGGCAGGTGCCTGTCGATCGCTTGCTGGTGGAGACCGATTCGCCCTACCTGGCGCCAATTCCGTACCGGGGCAAGCCGAACCTGCCGCAGTACGTGCGGGAGGTGGCGGAGTATGTGGCTTCGTTGCGTGGGGCCAGTTATGAGCAGTTGGCCGAGCAGACTACCGCCAACTTCAAGCGGCTGTTCCCGTTGGCGCGAGTGGCTTGATTTACCGGGGTTAAAGATTGTGTGAGGGGCACAAGGTGCCTGCCACAACCCTTGCAGCGCCTGTGAGATCGAGCGCCGCCCGCGCGGCGCTTCGCGGGTAAACCCGCTCCTACGTTTGTTTCGGGCCAGTCCGTCCTGTGCCAGGCGCGCGCGACCGCCTTGTTTGTACGACGCGATATCGAGGCGTGCGCCAAGGCGTTCGCGCGCAAATCCCACAGGCCTAATTGGCCCGAAACAAGCGTAGGAGCGGGTTTACCCGCGAAGCGCCGCGCGGGCGGCGCCCGATCTCCCTTCTGTGCCAGGCGCGCGCGACCGCCTTGTTTGTACGACGCGATATCGAGGGGTGCGCCAAGGCGTTCGCGCGCAAATCCCACGGGCCTAATTGGCCCGAAACAAGCGTAGGAGCGGGTTTCCCCGCGAAGCGCCGCGCGGGCGGCGCTCGATCTCACAGGCGCTGAGAATCTTGCGGCACGCACCTGGCAGCCGTCACACCACCCTCCCCACAAAAAAAACCCGGGTTCTGGGGGAGGAATCCGGGTTAAGACCATTAGGAGTAAAACAAAGGTACGCGGTCCCTGAGCACCTTTATCGGCGCGCCACTGGGGGGGGATGCGCCGCGCCAACACTTCAAGTATTGGTCAGGTTTGGCGCAGTGCCAGTGCATATTGGACGTTTTTTAAACAGATTTGGAATACGCCAACGTTTCATTCCTCCCGCAGCGCATGGCTGTATGCATCGTGAAACACAGACATGCGTGGATGATCCGTGCAATTTCCCGCAAGTTAGGCATAATAAACCGCTTCGATTGTCATCCAGTCCTTCCCATGCAGAAAGAACCTCGTAAGGTCCGTGAGTTTCGCCGTCGCGAACAGGAAATCCTCGATACCGCGCTCAAGCTGTTTCTCGAGCAAGGTGAAGACAGCGTCACCGTCGAGATGATCGCCGACGCCGTGGGCATCGGCAAAGGCACGATCTACAAGCACTTCAAGTCCAAGGCGGAGATCTACCTGCGCCTGATGCTCGATTACGAGCGTGACCTGAACGAGCTGTTGCACTCGGCCGACGTCGACCGTGACAAGGAAGCGCTGTCGCGCGCCTACTTCGAGTTCCGCATGCGCGATCCGCAACGCTACCGGCTGTTCGACCGCCTTGAAGAAAAGGTGGTCAAGGGCAATCAGGTGCCGGAAATGGTCGAGCAGCTGCACAGCATCCGTGCCTCCAACTTCGACCGCCTGACCCAGCTGATCAAGGGCCGTATCAGCGAAGGCAAGCTCGAAGACGTGCCGCCGTATTTCCACTACTGCGCTGCCTGGGCGCTGGTGCACGGCGCTGTGGCGCTGTACCACTCGCCGTTCTGGAGCAATGTGCTGGAGGACCAGGAAGGCTTCTTCCAGTTCCTGATGGACATTGGCGTGCGTATGGGCAACAAGCGCAAGCGCGACCCGGAACCCTCGAACTGAGCCTTGCGCGAAACTGCGCGGGCCCTATGGGGGCGGGCGCGCCCGCGAACACCGGCGCAGCCCGTGCCAGGCACCGCGTTTGATTCTTCGCGGGTACGCCCGCTCCCATAAGCACTGCGTCGTGCGTTCTCTGCGCGGCAGTGCAGCCCAAAGCGTTTCGCTATCGTCTGGACATTCGGCATTGCTCATGGGGCTTGCAAAAACCTGATTTATGAGTCAGGTTTTGCCGGCCCCTTCATCCATGCCGGAGTCATTCATGATTGTCGATCGTCAAGGCAGGCGCTTTCGCAACCTGCGCGTCAGCCTGACGGCTGCCTGCAACTACGCTTGCACCTACTGCGTACCCGACGGCAAGCGGCTGGTGGCGGCGCAGGACGAGCTGTCTGCGGATGCCCTGGCCCGCGGCGTGGCCTATCTGATCGAAGCCGCCGGCATCGAGCGTCTGCGGATTACTGGCGGTGAGCCACTGGTCAGCCCGCGCCTGGATGCCTTTCTGGCTGCCGTGGCCAAACTCGACCTTGACGACGTCTCGCTGACCACCAACGGCCAGTTGCTGGCGCGCAAGTTGCCGCAACTGCAGGCGGCGGGGATTCGTCGGCTGAACGTTTCCCTCGACACCCTCGACCCGCTGGCTTTCCGCCAGATTGCCCGTGGCGGCGACCTGGGCACTGTGCTGGACGCAATGGAGCAGGCCCGCGCCGTGGGTATGCGAATCAAGGTCAATATGGTGCCGATGCGCGGGAAAAACCTTGATCAGGTACTGCCGCTGCTGGATTACTGCCTCGCGCGCGGCTTCGAGCTGCGCTTCATCGAGCTCATGCGCATGGGTCACCTCTCTCACGATCGCAACGCCTTCCTCCAACAGTTTGTAGGCCTCGACCAGCTGCTTGCGCTGATCGGCGGCCAGCATACCTACGCCCAGGTGAATGCGCCGCTGGACGCCACAGCCATGCGTTACCACATCCCTGGCAGGGGCCACTTCGGCGTCATTGCCAACGAAAGCGTGCCGTTTTGCCGGACCTGCTCGCGGCTGCGCCTGTCTTCTACGGGCTGGCTGCATGGCTGCCTGTCGTCAGGTAACCGGCACTTCGTCGGCGACCTGCTGGAAAAACCGCGTCATCAGGCGCTGCCGGCCTTGCAGCGGTTGTTGGTCAAGGCTTTGGCTGACAAGCAGGACGTGGCCTTCTCCGGTGGCGTGACAGTCATGAAAGTGATCGGTGGCTGAAGCTGGCGCAAAAGCTGCATCCGCCGGCTATTCGCCGGTTTTTCGTCGCCGGCCACTGGAGGAAAGATGCGTAGCCTGGTCTTGCTGCTGGCGCTGATGGCGCTGGGCGGCTGCATGAATGTCAGCGATATGGGCGAAGGCGTCCGCTATCACATGAGCGATGCCGGTCTGCTGGACCACAGCGAAACCCGTCGCACCTTGTCGATCCGCCTGCAGCCTGATTCGTTCATTTTCATTGGCCAGGGTGCATTCGTGCCGCCGGGCGAGGGGCCGGTGCCTCGGCAGAATGCAGTGGCCGAGCAGGCCTTCAAGAGCTTCGTCGAATACTTCCCGATGGTACGTCGTGCCCAAGGCCCGCTGGGCCTCGAAGAGGCCATTGCCCAGGCGCGCTCGGTGGGTGCGGACTACGTGTTGTACACGCGCTTCGCACGTACCGACGATCGCATCGGCAATGGTGACGAGTGGTATGACGAGCAGGCCGTCGACCGCTTGGGCTGGGACTCTGGCGTGGTGCAGATGATGCTGATCGAAACCAGTACCCGCTACCTGATCGACACCGCACGCATCAAGAGCCGTGGCGGTTTGTTGACGTTCCACGACAACACGCCGGAGGATTTGCTTGGTGCGCCGATGCGCGAGTACGCTCGTAGCCTCCTGGGCATGAGTGAATGAGGCAAGCGTGATGAGCGACTCCGGCAAGGCCAATGACCTTCTGGCGCAGATCCCCAAGGCCAAGGGGCTGCCGCCGGTGCACCTGTGGAACCCGGATTTCTGTGGTGACATCGACATGCGCATCGCCCGCGATGGCACCTGGTACTACCTGGGCACGCCGATCGGGCGCAAGCCGATGGTGCGGCTGTTCTCTACCATCATTCGCCGCGACGGCGATGACTACTTCCTGATTACCCCGGTAGAGAAGGTTGGCATTCGTGTCGACGATGCGCCATTCGTGGCCGTGCTGCTGGACGTGCAGGGCGAAGGCGAACAGCAGGTGCTGCGCTTTACCAGCAATGTCGAGGACCAGGTCGAGGCGGGGCCGGATAACCCCCTGCGGGTAGTGATCGACCCGGTGACGCAGGAGCCATCACCGTATGTGCTGATGCGCAGCAACCTGGAGGCGCTGATACATCGCAATGTGTTTTACCAACTGGTGGAGCTGGCGGTGCCGCATGTGATCGACGGGGAGGAGTGGCTTGGGGTGTGGAGTCGGGGGGCGTTTTACCCGATCGGGCGCGGCTGAGGCCTATGTTGACGATGTCGGCCTCTTCGCGGGTAAACCCGCTCCTGCACACGCATCGGTGATTGGGCGCAGGCTCGTCGTAGGAGCGGGTTCACCCGCGAATGGGCCGGGCCTGCCAGCCAATTTCCACCCGCCGTTCACCGTCGCCGCCGCCACCGTATTCGCGGATAAACCCGCTCCTACGCACGCATCGAGGGCGGCACAGGCCGTCGTAGGAGCGGGTTCACCCGCGAATGGGCCGGGCCTGCCAGCCAATGTCCACCCGTCGTTCACCGTCGCCGCCGCCACCGTATTCGCGGGTAAACCCGCTCCTACGCACGCATCGAGGGCGGCACAGGCCGTCGTAGGAGCGGGTTTACCCGCGAAAGGGCCGGTACAGGCGAAAATCGGCCCCCTGCTTTTCCCCCGGATTGGCCATTTGTCTTCAGCCAATCAGGGTCTAACCTGCAGGCACTTGTCCTCCAGGAAAGCTCATGAATCCATTAGCCATCATCCTCTTCGCACTGCTCGCCGCCCAAACACCCGCTTGGGCCCACGGTGATGTCGCCGACCAGGTCAAGGTCCTGCAACAACAGCAGCCCTCTAATGCCCCCGGCAAAACCGCCGTCATGCTCACCGTCAGCTACGCCCCGGGCGAGGCATCACCCGCACATCAGCATCCGGGCGCAGTCATGGCTTACGTCCTGGAAGGGGCGGTGGTATCGAAGCTCAACAGCGAGCAGGAAAAGACCTACAAGGCCGGCGATTATTGGTACGAGGCGCCGGGCACCGTGCACAGCGTTTCACGCAACGCCAGCAAAACCCAGCCGGCCAGTTTGCTGGTCTGGAGCCTGGTGGACGAGGGCAAGCCAGTGACCGAGGTGCTTGGCCAATAATTCCAGCGCAACGAAAAAGTCCCCGGTTGCTTGCGCATCCGGGGGCTTCTTCAATGTCTGGCTCCGCGACCTGGACTCGAACCAGGGACCCAATGATTAACAGTCATTTGCTCTACCGACTGAGCTATCGCGGAATCTGCGCGTATCTTACTGATTGCCTGGGAGAAGTCAACCCACCCCCAGGCAAAACAATGAGTTACAGCACTTCCACGATCGCTTTGGTCACCACGTGGATGTTGCTCTGGTTCAGCGCGGCCACCGCGATACGGCCGGTGTCCAGGGCATAGATGCCGAAGTCGTTCTTCAGGCGGGCGACCTGTTCAACGGTCAGGCCCGAGTAGGAGAACATGCCAACCTGGCGGCCAACGAAGCTGAAGTCGCGGTTGGCACCGTATTCGGCCAGCAGCGAAACCATCTGCTTGCGCATGCCGTGGATGCGCTCGCGCATTTCGGCCAGTTCGGTTTCCCACATCTGGCGCAGTTCTGCGCTGTTCAGCACGGTGGCAACAATGGTTGCGCCGTGGGTTGGCGGGTTGGAGTAGGTGGTGCGGATCACGCGCTTGACCTGCGACAGCACGCGGGTGCTCTCGTCCTTGGAGGCGGTGACGATCGACAGTGCGCCGACGCGCTCGCCGTACAGCGAGAACGATTTGGAGAACGAGCTGGAAACAAAGAACTCCAGGCCCGACTCGGCGAACAGGCGCACGGCGAAGGCGTCTTCGGCGATACCGTCACCAAAGCCCTGGTAGGCCATGTCGAGGAACGGCACGTGGCCCTTGGCCTTGACCACTTCCAGGACGTTCTTCCAGTCGTCCAGGTTCAGGTCGACACCGGTCGGGTTGTGGCAGCAGGCGTGCAGCACCACGATCGAGCCGGACGGCAGGGCGTTGAGGTCTTCGAGCATGCCGGCGCGGTTGACGTCGTTGGTCGGCGCATCGTAGTAGCGGTAGGTCTGCACCGGGAAGCCGGCTGATTCGAACAGCGCACGGTGGTTTTCCCAGCTAGGGTCGCTGATGGCAACCACGGCGTTGGGCGAGAGGCGCTTGAGGAAGTCGGCACCGATCTTCAGTGCGCCGGTACCACCGACGGCCTGCACGGTGACCACGCGGCCGGCGGCCAGCAGTGGCGACTCGGCGCCGAACAGCAGCTTCTGCACAGCCTGGTCGTAGGTGGCGATGCCGTCGATCGGCAGGTAGCCGCGCGAAGCGTGCTGGGCGGCACGCTGGGTTTCGGCTTCGATCACGGCGCGCAGCAGCGGAATGCGGCCCTCCTCATTGCAATACACGCCTACGCCCAGGTTGACCTTGTCGGTACGTGGGTCGGCGTTGAATGCTTCGTTGAGGCCCAGAATAGGGTCGCGGGGTGCCAGCTCGACAGCGGAAAACAGGCTCATTGTTACCTTGGCTCTGATTGGAGTGTGATAGGGCGTACACGCTCCAGCCGAATGCACTGAAGCGGTGCACAAACGGGGAGTCAGTATAGTGATACCGACCGGTCACCGCGACACTCTGGCGCAGCTTTTGGGGCTATTTGCGCAAATATTTTTCGACCATTGGTCTAAATGCCGTGTCCACCGTTGAGCCCGCCCACACCTGTGCCTTGAAAGCGCCCCCGAACGGGCGCATTTGGGTATAGACTACTGGCTAAATTTACAGCTGCTGCACCGCGAGGTCCTTCATGTCCGAGTTCCAGCTCGTCACACGTTTCCAGCCGGCCGGCGACCAGCCCGAGGCTATCCGCCAGTTGGTCGAAGGCATCGAGGCGGGGCTGTCGCACCAGACGTTGCTCGGGGTGACCGGTTCGGGCAAGACCTTCAGCATTGCCAACGTCATCCAGCAGGTGCAGCGCCCAACGCTGGTGCTGGCGCCCAACAAGACGCTGGCCGCGCAGTTGTACGGGGAGTTCAAGGCGTTCTTCCCCAACAACGCGGTGGAGTACTTCGTTTCCTATTACGACTACTACCAGCCGGAAGCCTACGTACCTTCGTCAGACACCTTCATCGAGAAGGACGCCTCGATCAACGACCACATCGAGCAGATGCGCCTGTCGGCGACCAAGGCGCTGCTGGAGCGGCGTGACGCGATCATCGTGACCACCGTGTCGTGCATCTACGGTCTGGGCAGCCCCGAGACCTACCTGAAAATGGTTCTGCACGTGGACCGTGGCGACAAGCTCGACCAGCGCGCGCTGCTGCGCCGGTTGGCCGACCTGCAGTACACCCGCAACGAAATGGACTTTGCCCGCGCCACCTTCCGGGTACGCGGTGACGTGATCGACATCTTCCCGGCCGAATCGGACCTGGAAGCCATCCGCATCGAGCTGTTCGATGATGAAGTGGAGAACATCGCCGCCTTCGATCCGTTGACCGGCGAGGTTTTCCGCAAGCTGCCACGTTTCACTTTCTACCCCAAGAGCCACTACGTCACCCCGCGGGAAACGCTGCTGGAAGCAGTGGAGGGCATCAAGGAAGAACTGAAGGAGCGTCTGGAGTACCTGCACAAGGCCAACAAGCTGGTCGAAGCGCAGCGTCTGGAGCAACGTACCCGCTTCGATCTGGAGATGATCCTCGAGCTGGGCTACTGCAACGGCATCGAAAACTACTCGCGCTACCTGTCCGGGCGCCCGGCCGGGGCACCGCCGCCCACCCTGTACGATTACCTGCCGCCTGATGCGCTGCTGGTGATCGACGAATCCCACGTTAGCGTTCCGCAGGTCGGCGCCATGTACAAGGGCGACCGTTCACGCAAGGAGACCCTGGTCGAGTACGGCTTCCGCATGCCTTCAGCGCTGGACAACCGGCCGATGCGTTTCGACGAGTGGGAGGATGTCAGCCCGCAGACCATTTTTGTTTCGGCCACTCCGGGCCCCTACGAGGCTGAGCATGCCGGGCGCGTGGTGGAGCAAGTGGTGCGTCCGACCGGGCTGGTCGACCCGCAGGTAGAGGTGCGCCCGGCGCTGACCCAGGTCGACGACCTGCTGTCCGAGATCCGCAAGCGTGTCGCGGCAGGCGAACGTGTGCTGGCGACCACGTTGACCAAGCGCATGGCCGAGGACCTCAGCGATTACCTGGCCGACCATGATGTGCGGGTACGCTACCTGCACTCGGACATCGACACGGTGGAGCGGGTGGAGATTATCCGTGACCTGCGCCTGGGCACCTTCGACGTGCTGGTGGGCATCAACCTGCTGCGCGAGGGCCTGGACATGCCCGAGGTGTCGCTGGTGGCCATCCTCGATGCGGACAAGGAAGGTTTTCTGCGTTCCGAGCGCTCCCTGATCCAGACCATTGGCCGCGCGGCACGTAACCTCAATGGCCGGGCCATCCTGTATGCCGATAACGTAACAGGCTCGATGCAGCGGGCCATTGACGAAACCGAGCGTCGCCGCGAGAAGCAGATCGCCTTCAACGAAGCCAACGGCATCGTGCCCAAGGGCGTGGTCAAGGACATCACCGACATCATGGAGGGTGCCGCCGTGCCTGGTGCGCGCAGCAAGAAGCGCAAGGGCATGGCCAAGGCGGCGGAGGAGAGCGCCCGTTACGAGGCCGAACTGCGTACGCCGGGCGAGATCACCAAGCGCATCAAGCAGCTGGAAGAAAAAATGATGCAGTTCGCCCGCGACCTGGAGTTCGAAGCTGCGGCGCAGTTGCGTGACGAGATTGCGCAACTGCGGGAGCGGTTGATTAGCAGCTGAAGCCGGGCGCGGGCCCTGTGGGAGCGGGCGTGCCCGCGAAGAATTCAACGCGGTGGCTGGCACCGGCTGCGCCGGTGTTCGCGGGCATGCCCGCTCCCACAGGGACCGCATCTGATCTGTAATAGCCTCAATGGGCCTCCCCAGCCTTCAGCCCCTCCGGCAACTTGCGGGTCAGCAACACCGCCACCATGCTCACCGCCAACCCGATCCCGACAAAGTGGAAGGCATCGTTGTAAGCCATGATCAGTGCCTGCTGGTGGGTAATCTCGCTAAGTTTGCCCAGCGCCGCATTGTCATTGCCCAAGCGCTCCGCCAATTGCGCCAGCCGCTCAGCCACCTGCGGGTTGCTCGGCACCACCGATTCGCGCAGGTAGTCGAAGTACACCTTGGTGCGCGCATCCAGCAGGGTGGCCAGCAAGGCAATACCAATCGCGCCACCGAGGTTACGCAGAATATTGAACAGGCTCGACGCGGACCCTGCATCCTGTTGTTGGATATACGCGGTGGCAATCAGCGAAATGGTCACCATGATCATCGGTTGACCCAGGGCGCGGATGATCTGGATATGGTTGAACTGCGGCCCGGCAAAGTCCGGGTTGAGCACCCCCGAACCGAAACTGGCAGCGCCGAACAGGCAAAACCCCAGCGCGCATAGTACCTTGGGCGATATCACCTTCATCAGTTGCGGCACCAGCGGGATCAGGAACAGCTGCGGAATACCCATCCACATGATCACTTCGCCAATCTGCAAGGCGTTGTAACCCTGTACCTGCGCCAGGTACAGCGGTAGCAGATAGATCGACCCGTACAGGCCCACGCCCATGCCCAGGCTGGCGATGCTCGACAGGCCAAAGTTGCGGTTGCCAAGAATGCGCAGGTTGATCAGTGGGTGTGGCTTGGAAAACTGCAAGATGACGAAGGTGATCAGGCTGACCAGGGCAACACTGCCCAGGCCGACGATCAGGTGTGACTCCAGCCAGTCCTTGCGATGGCCTTCCTCGAGAAACACCTGCAGGCAGCCCAACCCAAGGCCGAGCGTGACGATGCCGGCGTAATCGGTACTTTTCAGCAGCTCCCAGTGCGCCTCCTTCTTCTCAAGCCCATACAACAAGCCGGCGATCATTAGCAGGCCTGGTGGGATATTGATGTAGAAGATGTATTCCCAGCCCCAGTTTTCGGTCAGCCAGCCGCCCAGGGTGGGACCGATGGAGGGGGCAAAAGTGGCGGTCATGGCGAACATCGCCATGCCTTTGGCACGGTGGTGCTCGGGCAGCTTGATCAACGTCAGGGTGAAGGCCAGCGGGATCAGCGCGCCACCGGTGAAACCCTGCAAGGCGCGGAACAGGATCATGCTCTCCAGGTTCCAGGCCATCGAGCACAGCAGCGACGACAGCAGGAAGCCGCTGGATACCCACACCGCCAGGCGCCGCGCCGACAGCAGCTGCACCAGCCAGGCCGTTAGCGGGATCATGATGATTTCCGCCACCAGGTAGGAGGTTGAAATCCATGAACCTTCTTCCAGGGTCGCCGACAGAGCGCCCTGGATGTCCTTCAACGAGGAATTGGTGATCTGGATATCCAGCACTGCCATGAAGGCACCGAGCATCACGCTCATCACCGCGATCCAGTCGCGTCGGGTTGGCTCCGCCGTGGGGCGCAGCAGTTGGTCACCGGCCATTGTGGCCTTCGTCTGCGCTGCGCAGGTCGACGGTGGCGGTCACCGACATGCCGGGGCGAATACGCCCGTGCAACGGGTTGTCGGCGCTGAACGTGAGTTTTATCGGGATGCGCTGCACAACTTTGGTGAAATTGCCGGTGGCGTTGTCCGGTGGCAGCAGGCTGAACTGCGCACCGGACGCGGCGAACAGGCTGTCCACCCGGCCTTCGATCGGTGTGTCGGGGTAGCTGTCGAACAACAGCTCCGCGCGCTGGCCGGGGTGCATGCGGCCGATCTGGGTTTCCTTGAAGTTGGCCTGCACCCAGATGTCTTCATCCGGCACGATCGACAGCAGGTAGGCGCCGGCCTGCACCACTTGGCCATTGCGCGCATTACGCTGGCCAATGGTGCCGCTGATCGGCGCATGGATTTCGCAGCGGGTCAGGTTCAGTTCGGCCTGGGCCAGGTCGGTGCGGGCATTGGCGATTTGCGCATCGAGGCGCTTGAGTTCGGCGTTCAGGGCGGTGACCTGCTGGCGCTGGCTTTGCAGGTCGGCGCGGGCCTTGTCGACCTGGGAGCCGGCGACATGGCTGTCCGCCGACAGGGTAGTGACCCGCTCCTCAGAGACAAAACCCGGCTTGCGCAGCTTCTCGGCACGGCTCAGGTCCAGCCGTGAACGGTCGAACGTGGCCTGGGTGGCCGCCAACTGGGCCTGGCCGGCGGCAATCAGGCTGCCTTGTTGGGTGAGGCGGCTTTGCGCTTGTGCGTACTCGGCTTCGCGGGTGGCCAGGGCGGCACGGGCGCGTTCGACCGCCAGCTCGAAGTCGGCGGCTTCCAGGCGCACCAGCAGGTCGCCCTTGCTGACGTGCTGGTTGTCCTCGACCGGTACCGTTTCGATACGTGCGCCAAGCTGGCTGGAGATACGGGTGATCTCACCCTGCACGTAAGCGTTGTCGGTGCTCTCGTAGAAGCGGCCCTTGAAGTACCAGTGGCCCAGGAAGGCGAGGGCGATGATGGCCACCAGGGCGAAGAAGAGCGTCAGGCGGCGTTTGAGTTGGGCAGGCATGGGGACTATCGTTCCAGAAATGTAAACAAATTTAACAGCGGTACCGGGCCTGTCGACAAGTGACGTTCGCGCCATTGCTGGAGCCCGGTGCCCGCCTCCTGCTAACATCCCGCCTTTGTTTCATCTTTCGTTCGAGACTCTCCATGACCACCGTACGCACGCGTATTGCGCCATCGCCTACCGGCGACCCCCATGTCGGCACTGCCTACATCGCCCTGTTCAACTACTGCTTTGCCAAGCAGCACGGCGGTGAGTTCATCCTGCGCATCGAAGACACCGATCAGCTGCGCTCCACGCGTGAGTCGGAGCAACAGATCTTCGACGCCCTGCGCTGGCTTGGCATCGAATGGAACGAAGGCCCGGATGTCGGCGGCCCGCACGGCCCTTACCGGCAGAGCGAGCGTGGCGAAATCTACGCCAAATACGCTAAAGAGCTGGTAGACGCCGGCCACGCCTTCTACTGCTTCTGCACCGCCGAAGAGCTGGAGCAGATGCGTGCCGAGCAGCAGGCTCGCGGCGAAACCCCGCGTTACGATGGCCGTGCATTGCTGCTGAGCGCCGAAGAAGTGCAGCGCCGCCTGGACGCTGGCGAGCCGCACGTGATCCGCATGAAGGTGCCGAGCGAGGGTATCTGCGTGGTGCCGGACATGCTGCGCGGCGATGTCGAGATCCCGTGGGACCGCATGGACATGCAGGTACTGATGAAGAACGACGGCCTGCCGACGTACTTCCTGGCCAACGTGGTCGACGACCACCTGATGGGCATCACCCACGTGCTGCGTGGTGAAGAGTGGCTGCCATCGGCGCCCAAGCTGATCAAGCTGTATGAGTACTTCGGCTGGGAGCAGCCCAAGCTGTGCTACATGCCGCTGCTGCGCAACCCGGACAAATCCAAACTGTCCAAGCGCAAGAACCCGACCTCGGTCACCTTCTACGAGCGCATGGGCTTCATGCCTGAAGCGATGCTCAACTACCTTGGCCGCATGGGCTGGTCGATGCCTGACGAGCGCGAGAAGTTCTCGCTGGCCGAAATGGTCGAGCACTTTGACCTGTCGCGTATCTCGCTGGGCGGCCCGATCTTTGACATCGAGAAGCTGTCCTGGCTCAACGGCCAGTGGCTGCGTGAGCTGCCGGTAGAGGAATTCGCCGCACGCCTGCAGAAATGGGCGTTCAACAGCGACTACATGATGAAGATTGCCCCGCACGTGCAGGGCCGGGTAGAAACCTTCAGCCAGGTTGCCCCGTTGGGCGGGTTCTTCTTCGAAGGTGCGCTCAAGCTGGACGCCAAACTGTTCGAAAGCAAGAAACTGTCGGCCGACCAGGTGCGCCAGGTGATCCAGCTGATCCTGTGGAAGCTTGAAAGCCTGCGTCAGTGGGAAAAAGAGCGCATCACCGGTTGCATCCAGGCTGTGGTCGAAGCGCTGGAGCTGAAGCTGCGTGACGCCATGCCGCTGATGTTCGCCGCCATCACGGGCCAGGCCAGCTCGGTTTCGGTGCTGGACGCCATGGAAATCCTCGGCCCCGACCTGACGCGCTACCGCCTGCGCCAGGCCCTGGACCTGTTGGGTGGAGTGTCGAAGAAAGAAAACAAAGAGTGGGAAAAGCTGTTGGGCTCCATCGGCTGACCGTTTTCCGAGCACCGCTGTTGAGCACTGTGGGAGCGGCCTTGTGTCGCGAAAGGACTGCAACGCGGTCCCACAATCTTTGACTCGACGCAAATCCGTCGGGGCCGCTTTGCGGCCCTTTCGCGACACAAGGCCGCTCCCACAGGCATTTCCCTGAGGGCCAAGTGGCCGGATTGAGTGGAGCAGGGCGGTAAGTGATTGTTATCTGTGAAAAAATTTTTGAATATTTTTGAAAATTCGTTTGACAGCCTTGCAATCCGAACTTAATATGCGCCCCGTCCACAGCGATGAACGAAAACGAAACGCCAGGCACCCAGCCAGCGGTTCAGTTCAAAGCGACATTGTGGGGCTATAGCTCAGCTGGGAGAGCGCCTGCATGGCATGCAGGAGGTCAGCGGTTCGATCCCGCTTAGCTCCACCAAATTCCGCTTAGCAGCCAAGGCTGATAAGCAAGACCGGGTCCAGCAACCAGGTCTTGAAGGTAAGAAGGTTCGTCCCCTTCGTCTAGTGGCCTAGGACACCGCCCTTTCACGGCGGTAACAGGGGTTCGAGTCCCCTAGGGGACGCCAGTTTTACACAAGCGATGTTGTTATGTCGCTGGGCCGCGAGGCTAGAAATCCGGGGCTATAGCTCAGCTGGGAGAGCGCCTGCATGGCATGCAGGAGGTCAGCGGTTCGATCCCGCTTAGCTCCACCAATTTTGCCGCGGTTCGCGTTAGCGGATCGGCACGAAGGTTACGTCCCCTTCGTCTAGTGGCCTAGGACACCGCCCTTTCACGGCGGTAACAGGGGTTCGAGTCCCCTAGGGGACGCCACTTTTCCTGCGTTTTGCAGGGCTTTAAAAGGCTCGTCGCTTATTGATGAGCCTTTTGTTTCGGGGCTATAGCTCAGCTGGGAGAGCGCCTGCATGGCATGCAGGAGGTCAGCGGTTCGATCCCGCTTAGCTCCACCATTTCTGCCAGGGTTCACGCAAGTGGATCTTCGCGAAGGTTACGTCCCCTTCGTCTAGTGGCCTAGGACACCGCCCTTTCACGGCGGTAACAGGGGTTCGAGTCCCCTAGGGGACGCCACGTTTACCCGCGTTTTGCGGGACTTTAAAGGCTCATTCGCTTATTGAATGGGCCTTTTGTTTTTTCCCTTCTCAATAATTTGCCCCCGACAAACGGCCGCACATTTTGCTTGCCAAAAAATATGATGAGAATAATATTTCGATCATCATATTTTGTGTGGTGTGTGCCAGATGAGCGACAAGAAGAGCAAAACCCGCGAACGCATTCTGGAAGCTGCGCGCAGTGCGCTGATCCAGCACGGCCCGGCCGAGCCCAGCGTCAGCCAGGTGATGGGTGCGGCAGGCCTGACCGTCGGGGGCTTCTATGCGCACTTCGACAGCAAGGACGAACTGATGCTCGAGGCGTTCCGCCAGTTGTTGGGTGAGCGCCGTGCCTTGCTCGCCCAGATCGACCCCAATCTCGATGGCGCCGGGCGGCGAGCGCTGGCCGGGGCTTTCTACCTCTCGCGCAAGCACCGGGACTGCGAAGTCCATGCTTGCCCGCTGCCTAACGCGTTGGGCGAAATGCAGCGCCTGCCGGAGGTCTTCCGCGAGGTGCTGGCCGAGCATATCGAGTTGATGACTGCCGCGATGGTCGACCGCCCTGAGGATGCTGACAAAGCATTGGCCGACCTGGCCCTGATGGTGGGGGGGCTGGCGCTGGCCCGGGCCTTGGGGGCCAGTGACCTGTCTGACCGTATTCTGCGCGCCGCCAAATCGGCGGTGCTTTAACCCTGGAGCATGGCGATGACCACCCTGAGCTGGATTCGCGGTGTCAATGGCACCTTGGGCCGCCTGGCCCCCGAGCATGTCGCGGGCAAGATGCGCCGTGCCTTCATGACCCCGCGCAACCTGCCGCCGCGGGATTGGGAGCTGCCTGTGCTGGCCAGCGCCGAGCGCATTACACTGCGCTTCGGCCTGTCTGCCTTGCGCTGGGGGCAAGGGCCGACCGTGCTGCTGATGCACGGTTGGGAAGGGCGCCCGACGCAGTTTGCCGCCTTGATCGAGACCTTGGTTCAGGCGGGGCATACGGTGGTGTCGCTGGAAGGGCCTGGGCATGGTCGTTCGCCTGGCGAGCAAGCGAATGTGGTGCTGTTTGCCCGGGCGCTGCTTGAGGCTGCGGCTGAGTTGCCGCCCTTGCGTGCAGTCATTGGCCATTCCATGGGTGGGGCGAGCGTGCTGCTGGCTTTGCAGATGGGGCTGCGTACAGAGGCGGCTGTCAGCATTGCAGCGCCGGCGCGGTTGCTCGGTGTGTTGCGTGGTTTTGCCCATCGCCTGGGGCTGCCTGCACGGGCGCGGGCAGCGTTCATTCGCCAGATCGAGCGCGATGTGGGCATGCAGATTGCGCGGCTGGATGTCACGGGTTACCAGCTGGAACTGCCGGGGCTGGTGGTGCATGCTGCCGATGATGCTCTCGTGCCCGCAGATGAGGCACATGTGATCCACAAGGCCTGGTTCGACAGCCGGCTGATGCTGCAGGAAGGGGGTGGTCACCAGCGAGTGCTGGCCGACCCGCGGCTGAGTGACGCCGTGCTCGAATTGCTGGCTCGGGCTGAAGCGGTCAGTGTCGGGGCGGCTTCAGCCGCGAACATCGGCATCGCCGGTGCCACCCACCGCGGTGTCTGATTCGCGGGCAAGCCCGCTCCTACAACGACCGCTTCAGGCTCGCTGGGGCTGGACATTGCCCCGCAGATCGCTGCTAAATCGCCTTTTGCGCCAAGGAAGCGAAAATGAGCTGGGACCTGGCAACACCCTTCGTCATCGACCTGCGCGTCGGCAGCGAGGACATCGACGGCCTTGGCCACGCCAACAATGCCGTCTACGTCACCTGGCTTGAGCGCTGCGCCTGGCGCCACTCCCAGCGTCTGGGGCTGGACCTGGCCGAGTACCGGCGCCTTGACCGGGCGATGGCTGTGGTGCGCCACGAAATCGACTACCTGGCCGCCGCCTATGAAGACGATGAGCTGCAGCTGGCCACCTGGATCATTGACTGGGACCAACGCCTGCGCATGACGCGGCGGTTTCAGCTCAAGCGCCCGCGCGATGGTGTGACGCTGCTGCGTGCGCAAACCACCTTTGCCTGCATCGAGCTGTCCAGCGGCAAGCCCAGGCGCATGCCGGCGGAATTCGTCGAAGGTTACGGTCCGGCGCTGATCGGCGCCTGAGTCGCCGGCATTTTTTGTTAAACTGCCGGCTTTTTCCGCTGAGACCCCGACATGCAAATTGCTCTGGCCCCGATGGAGGGGCTGGTCGACAACATCCTGCGCGACGTATTGACCCGTGTGGGCGGTATCGACTGGTGCGTCACCGAGTTCATTCGCGTGTGCGACCGCCTGCTGCCGGCGTCCTCGTTCGACAAGCTGGCGCCTGAACTGCGTCAGGGCGCGCGCACGGCTTCCGGTGTGCCCATGCGCGTGCAATTGCTGGGTTCGGACCCGGTATGCCTGGCGGAAAACGCCGCACTGGCTTGCGAGCTTGGGGCGCCGGTGATCGACCTGAACTTCGGTTGCCCGGCAAAGACGGTGAACAAGTCGCGCGGTGGCGCGGTACTGCTCAAAGAGCCGGAGTTGCTGCACGCCATTGTGCGTGAAGTGCGGCGTGCGGTGCCGGCGAACATTCCGGTGACCTCGAAGATGCGTCTGGGCTTCGACAGCCCCGATGGGGCACTGGAGTGCGCCACGGCGCTGGCCGAGGGCGGTTCGGCACACCTGGTGGTGCACGCACGGACCAAGGTTGAGGGCTACAAGCCGCCAGCGCACTGGGAGTGGGTGGCGCGGGTGCAGGATGTGGTCAAGGTCCCGGTGTTTGCCAATGGCGAGATATGGACGGTCGATGACTGGCGGCGTTGCCGCGAGGTCAGTGGCGCTGAAGACATCATGCTCGGGCGTGGGCTGGTATCGCGCCCGGACCTGGGCCTGCAGATTGCAGCGGCGCGGGATGGGCGCGACTATCAGCCGATGAGCTGGCATGATTTGTTGCCACTGTTGCGTGAGTTCTGGCGCCAGGCCCAGGCCAAATTGTCGCCGCGTTATGCGCCAGGGCGGATGAAGCAGTGGCTGGCGATGCTGACTCGCAGTTACCCCGAAGCGGTGGTTTTGTTTGCCGAGTTGCGTCGGGAAGATGACTGCGCGCGGATCAGCCGGTTGCTAGGGGTTGAGGCGCAAGCGTTGGAGGCTTGCGTCGCCTGAGCAGGGCGCTACGCGGGTACGGCACCTGTAGGCGCGGGGTCACCCGGGAAAGGGCCGGGCCTGCTGGCCAATTACCACCCGCCGATCACCGTTGCCGCCGCCACCGTATTCGCGGGCAAGCCCGCTCCTACACACACACACACACGCATCGGTGGTTGGGCATAGGCCGTCGTAGGAGCGGGTTTACCCGCGAAGAGGCCGGCCCAGCTGGCCAATCTCCACCTTCCGTTCACCGTTGCCGCTGCCACCGTATTCGCGGGTAAACCCGCTCCTACACACACGCATCGGTGGTTGGGCACAGGTCGTCGTAGGAGCGGGTTTACCCGCGAAGAGGCCGGCCCAGCTGGCCAATCTCCACCTTCCGTTCACCGTTGCCGCTGCCACCGTATTCGCGGGTAAACCCGCTCCTACACACATCGGTGGTTGGGCGCAGGCCGTCGTAGGAGCGGGTTCACCCGCGAAAGGGCCGGGCCTGCTGGCCAATTTCCACCGGCCGTTCACCGTTGCCGCCGCCACTGTATTCGCGGGTAAACCCGCTCCTACACGCACACACACACACACGCAGCGGTGGTTCGGCGCAGGTCGTCGTAGGGGCGGGTTGACCGGCAAATAGGCCATCAGGCCCCGTGCAAAAAAAATCAAATTTTTTCTGTTTGCCCCTTGAAAGCGTTTCCCTCGGCCATATCTTTTGAGTACGCGATGCCGAAGCCGGGTCGCGTAATGACTTACTTGCTGAATCTCAGGAGTTTATGACCATGACTACTGCTTTCTCTCTTGCTCCACTGTTCCGTCATTCCGTTGGTTTCGACCGTTTCAACGACCTGTTCGAATCCGCGGCACGTAACGAGGCCGGTAGCAGCTACCCGCCCTATAACGTGGAAAAGCATGGCGATGACCACTACCGGATCGTGGTTGCTGCAGCTGGTTTCCAGGAAGAAGACCTCGACCTGCAGGTCGAAAAAGGTGTCCTGACCGTGACCGGTGGCAAGCGCGACAATAGCGCCGCTGAAGTGACCTACCTGCACCAGGGTATCGCACAACGCGCCTTCAAGCTGTCGTTCCGCCTGGCAGATCACATCGAAGTGAAGGCTGCCGGCCTGGCCAATGGCCTGCTCAGCATCGACCTGCTGCGCATCGTGCCTGAAGAAGCCAAGGCCAAGCGCATTCCGATCAATAGCGAAAAACCAGCGCTGAACTGACCGCGCGGCACTGAAAAAAGGGCACCTCCAGAGGTGCCCTTTTTCGTGCTTCTCACGCGGTCCCAGGTAGGTGCGCGGCCGTCATGCGATCAGTAATCTGCCGGCGCCTCCAGCAACATCTGCCGAAACTCCAGCAACGGTAATGGCCGGCTGTGCAGATAACCCTGGTACAGATGGCACCCCAGCCGCTCGAGAAACGCCAGCTGTTCGGTCAGCTCTACCCCTTCGGCTATCACCGCCAGGTCCAGACTGCGCGCCATGGCGACAATGGCGCGGACAATTTCTGCGTCGTTGGGGTCGACCGGTGCATCGCGCACGAAGCTCTGGTCGATCTTCAGCGCATCGACCGGCAGGCGCTTCAGGTAAGTCAGCGAGGAATAGCCGGTGCCGAAGTCATCCATGGCAAAACTCACCCCATAGCGCTTCAGCTCGCGCATCTTGCTGATGGTGTCTTCCAGGTTCTGGATGACGATGCCTTCCGTGATTTCCAGCGTCAGCATCTGTCGCGGCAGGCGGTAATCGTCCAGGCTGCGCAGCACCCGCCCGACAAAGTCGTTCTGGCGGAACTGTCGCGGGCTTATGTTCACGCACAGGCTGAAATCATCAGCATCGATCAACCCGTCGGTGAGCATGCGGGCGCAGGCGTCGCAGGCTTCGTCGAGAATCCAGCTGCCAACTTCAAGGATCAGGCCGCTTTCTTCCAGTACCTGAATGAACTGCGAGGGCGGTTGCTGGCCCAGTAGCGGGTGGTGCCAGCGCAGCAGTACTTCAGCACCGACGATGCGGTTGTCGCGGGCATCCACCTGCGGCTGGAAGTGCAGCGCCAGTTCGCCACGGGCCAGGGCCAGGCGCAGGTCGTTTTCCATGCGCAGGCGCTCGCTGGCGGCCTTCTGCATGGTGGTGTGGAACAGCTGTGTGGTGTTGCGACCGGAGTCCTTGGCCCGGTACAGGGCGATATCGGCACGCTTGAGCAGGTCGGCCGGTGTGGTGCCGTGGTCGGGGATCAGCGCCACGCCGATGCTGGGCGTTACCTGCAGGCGCTGGCCATCCAGTGACATTGGCTCGGCCAGCAGTTCGCGAAGGGTGTCGGCCAGCTCGCGCACTTTCTCTTCCACGTGTTCGCGGCTCCCTTCCAGGCCGCTGAGCAGCACCACGAATTCGTCGCCCCCCAGACGCGCCACGGTGTCCTCCAGGCGCACGCTGGCCTCAAGGCGGGCGGTGATGATCTTCAGCACAGTGTCGCCCACCGGGTGGCCCAGCGAATCGTTGATGTGCTTGAAGTGGTCGAGGTCGAGGAACAGCAGGGCGCCACGCAGGTTATGACGCTTGAGCAGGGCGATCTGCTGGCTCAGGCGGTCCATCAGCAAGGCGCGGTTGGGCAGGTTGGTCAGCGGGTCGTGATAGGCCAGGTGGCGTATCTGCGCCTGGGCGTTCTTCAGCTGGCTGACGTCGCGGGCGGTCAGCAGCAGGCAATCCACTTCGTTGAGGGTGATCGGTTCCACCGAAACCTCGACCGTGAGGATATCGCCACGCTTGTTGCGCCCGAGCATCTCGCGGTGGTGTACCCGGCCGCGCTCGTGCAATTCGGCCAGCAGCGCGCTGCGCTGCTTGTCGTCGGCCCAGATGCCGATCTCATAAACCGTGTGGCCGATCACGTCGGCAGTACTGTAGCCGGTCAGGCGGCAGAAGCCGTCGTTGATTTCCAGGTAGCGGCCGCTGTGGCGTTCGGTGATGGTGATGGCGTCGGGGCTGGAGTGGAAGGCCTTGGCGAACTTCTCTTCGCTGGACTTAAGCGCGGCTTCGGCGCGTTGTTGCTGGGTGATGTCGCGCAGGGTGGTAACGCTGCAGGGCTGGTCGTCGACGGTGATCAGGCGGCTGGAAATCACACAGGTCATCGGGGCGCCATTGCGGTGGTTGAGTACCACGGCGACGTTGCTCAAGGCCTGTTCGCGGATCACCTGCTCGATACGTTTGGCGCGCTCGACGGACTCGGCCCACAGGCCGATTTCCTCTGCGGTACGCCCAAGCACCTGCTCGCTGCTCCAGCCGAAGGTCTGGGTGAACGCCGGATTGATCTCGATGAACTGGCCAGTGTCCTGGCGGGTGACGCAGATCGGGTCGGGGCTGACCTGGAACAGGCTGGCAAACTTCTCTTCCGAGGCGCTCAGGCGCTGTTCGCGCTCCACCTGATCGGTGATGTCGAGCAAGGTGCCCGCCATGCGCAGGGGGATGCCCTGGTCGTCGCGGTACAGCCGCGCGCGGCTTTCGATGTAGCGTGAAGTGCCGTTTTCCAACTGCACTCGGTAGGTGATCTGATAGTTGCCGGCAGGCCCTTCGCGCAGGCTGCGGTAGGCCTGTCGCATCGAGTTGCGCTCTTGCTCCGGCACACCTTCGAAGAACGCATCGAACGATTCATGAAAAGGGATGGGCGGCAAGCCATGCAGCTGCGCCGCGCGGGCTGAGCCGTAGAGCATGCCGCTTGGGATGTGCCAGTCCCAGGTGCCCAGTTGCGCCGAGTCCAGGGCCAGGTCCAGCCGCTCCTGGCTGTCCTTCAGGGCCTGCTCGGCACGCTTGCGTTCGGTGGTGTCGACGAATGTACTGATCAGGAAGGTCACGCCTTCCAGCTCGATGCCCTGGGTGCACAGGATGCCGTCATGCACCTTGCCGCTGGTCGCGCGAAATTGCACCTCCATGATCAACGGGCCGCCGTTGGCGCGGGTCGACTCCATGATCTGGTGGCGCTGTTCGGGGTTGACCCACAGGCCCAGTTCCAGGCTGGTCTTGCCGATCACCTGGCTGCCGGGCCAGCCGAACATGTTTTCGAAGTGCTGGTTGACCTCGAAGATCATGCCATCGTGGCGACGGGTCAGCAAAATGGCGTTGGGGCTCAGGTGGAACAGCGTGGCGAAGCGCTTTTCCGAATTGATCAGTGCTGTTTCCCGTTCGCGCTGGCGGGTGATCTCGCGGATCACGCCGATCATCTGCGGTCGGCCGTGCGGGTCGTGGGTCAGGCTGCCGTTGATCTCCAGCCAGTGCAGGCTGCCGTCCGGCCAGCGGATACGGTGGCGCATGGCTTGCTCCACCGGCTCGCCATTGACCACCGCCTGGAACACCTGACGCGTGCGGGCGCGGTCCTCCTCGGGCAGCAGGTCGAGGTAATCGATATCGGCGGGCAGTGGCCGCTGTGGATCGAAACCGAACAGGGCCTGGGTGCCCCGCGACCAACTGACCCTGCCGCTTTCGATATCCCATAGCCAGGCACCCAGGCGCGCACCGTTGAGCGCTGCCAGCAGTTGCGGGGCGTTCTGCCAGGCCTGCTCGGACTCCTGGGGATCAGCGGCAGGTATTCGCGGCAGGCGCAAAAAGCGGTTTGCTGATTTGGGCATCGGTACCAGACCTTTGGCGTATGACGTGTCCTTGGAATCGGAATAGCTGACAGCCAGTCAGGTGGGCCCTGAGTGGCTGTCGAGCAGGGCCATGAATGCCCTGGCCGCATTCGATAGCGTACGCTCCGTGTGCAGAATGTAGCCTAGCTGGCGCGACAGCTGTATGCCGGGCAAAGCGATGGGTGAAACCTGTTCGTCGAGCATGGTGCGTGGCAGCACGCTCCAGGCCAGGCCGATCGACACCATCATCTTGATGGTTTCCAGGTAGTTGGTGCTCATGGCGATGTTCGGCGTCAGGCCCTGGCTTTCGAACAGGCGCTGGACAATATGGTGGGTAAAGGTATTGCCGCCGGGAAACACCGCCGGGTGGCGGGCGACGTCAGCCAGGCTGACCGCCTGGTTGTTGGCCAGCGGGTGCTCGGGGGCGGCGACAAAGTCCAGGGCGTCATCCCACACCGGCACGGCCTTGACCAAGTGGTGTGGCTCGGGCGCCAGGGTGATAACGGCGATTTCGGCGCGGCCATGCAGAATCTCGTCGTAGGCCTGTTCCGAATCCATGAACTGAATATCCAGTGCCACTGCCGGGTACTGGCGGGTGAAAACCCGTAGTAGCGGGGGCAGGCGGTGCAGGCCGATGTGGTGGCTGGTGGCCAGGGTCAGGCGACCGCTCACGGCCCCGGTCAGATTGGTCAGCGCCCGTCGGGTATCATCCAGGACGTTGAGAATCTGGTAGGCCCGCGGCAGCAGTGCGCGCCCGGCTTCAGTCAGGGTTACTTCGCGGCCCAGGCGGTCGAACAGGCGCACGTCCAGTTGCTGCTCCAGGCCGGCGATGCGTTTGCTGATGGCCGGCTGGGTCAGGAACAGGCGTTCGGCTGCGCCGGAAAAGCTGCCGGTTTCGGCAATGGCGATGAAGGCGCTGAGGTTGGCCAGGTCCATGGTGTCGTATTCCTTTGGGTTATCCAAAGCATAAAAATTATGAATTTGAGTTATTCAATCTAACCCCCTAGCATCGTCCGTACAAGCCAAGGGGTCTTTGGCATAGAAAGACGCTGATGAGGAACAGTCTGATGGCTGGCAAAACGCTCTACGACAAACTCTGGGAAGCCCATGAGGTCAAGCGCCGTGATGACGGCTCGTCCTTGATCTACATCGACCGCCACATCATCCACGAAGTGACGTCGCCCCAGGCCTTCGAAGGCCTGCGCCTGGCCAACCGCAAGCCATGGCGTATCGACGCCAACATCGCCACGCCCGACCACAACGTGCCGACCACGCCAGAGCGCAAGGGCGGTATCGAGGCGATCGTCGACCAGGTATCGCGCCTGCAGGTGCAGACCCTCGACGAGAACTGTGACGAATACGGCATCGTCGAATTCAAGATGAACGACGAGCGCCAGGGCATTGTCCACGTCATCAGCCCGGAGCAAGGCGCCACCTTGCCGGGCATGACCGTGGTCTGCGGTGACTCGCACACCTCCACCCACGGCGCCTTCGGTGCCTTGGCCCATGGCATCGGCACTTCCGAGGTCGAGCACGTGCTCGCCACCCAGTGCCTGGTCGCCAAGAAGATGAAGAACATGCTGGTGCGCGTGGAAGGCCAATTGCCGGCCGGCGTCACCGCCAAGGATATCGTCCTGGCCGTGATCGGCAAGATCGGCACTGCCGGTGGCAACGGTCACGCCATGGAATTCGCTGGCAGTGCCATTCGCGAATTGTCGATGGAAGGCCGCATGACCATCTGCAACATGTCCATCGAAGCCGGTGCCCGCGTTGGCTTGGTGGCGACCGATGCCACTACCGTTGCCTACGTCGAAGGGCGCCCGTACGCGCCGAAGGGTGAGCAGTGGAAGCAAGCGGTCGAATCGTGGAAAGACCTGGTTTCGGATGACGATGCCGTATTCGACACCGTGGTCGAGCTGGATGCCAGCCAGATCAAGCCACAGGTCAGCTGGGGCACTTCGCCCGAGATGGTTCTGGCCGTCGACCAGCGCGTACCGGATCCGGCGGCCGAAGCCGACTTGGTCAAGCGTGGTTCGATCGAGCGTGCCTTGAAGTACATGGGGCTGACCGCCAACCAGGCGATCACCGACATCAAGTTGGACCGTGTGTTCATCGGCTCGTGCACCAACTCGCGAATCGAGGACCTGCGCGCTGCGGCGGAAATCGCCAAGGGCCGCAAGGTGGCCGCCAGCGTCAAGCAAGCCATCGTCGTGCCAGGTTCGGGTCTGGTCAAGGCCCAGGCCGAGCGTGAAGGCCTGGACAAGATCTTCCTCGAAGCCGGTTTCGAATGGCGTGAACCAGGCTGCTCGATGTGCCTGGCGATGAACCCGGACCGCCTGGAAAGCGGCGAGCATTGCGCGTCCACCTCCAACCGCAACTTCGAAGGCCGTCAGGGCGCCGGTGGCCGTACCCACCTGGTCAGTCCGGCCATGGCCGCCGCTGCCGCGGTAGCCGGCCACTTCATCGATGTCCGCGAGTTGATCCAAGGGAGCGCAGCATGAAAGCCTTTACCCAGCACACTGGCCTCGTCGCACCGTTGGACCGTGCCAACGTCGACACCGACCAGATCATCCCAAAGCAGTTCTTGAAATCGATCAAGCGCACCGGCTTTGGCCCGAACCTGTTCGACGAGTGGCGTTACCTGGACGTGGGGCAGCCCTACCAGGACAACAGCAAGCGCCCGGTCAACGAAGAGTTCGTGCTCAACCACGCGCGCTACCAGGGCGCCAGCGTGTTGCTGGCGCGGGAGAACTTTGGTTGCGGCTCCAGCCGTGAACATGCCCCTTGGGCGCTGGACGAGTACGGCTTCCGCAGCATCATTGCGCCAAGCTTTGCCGACATTTTCTTCAACAACAGCTTCAAGAACGGCTTGCTGCCGATCATTCTCAGCGATGAGGAAGTCGACGAGCTGTTCAAGCAGGTCGAAGCCAACCCGGGCTACCAGCTGACCATCGACCTGCAGGCGCAGGCGGTGACCCGCCCAGATGGCAAGGTGCTGCACTTCGAAATCGATGCATTCCGCAAGCACTGCCTGCTCAACGGTCTGGACGATATCGGCCTGACCCTGCAGGACAGCGACGCGATCAAGGCCTTCGAAAGCAAGCACCGCGCCAGCCAGCCTTGGCTGTTCCGTGATGCCTGAAGTTCGTAGGTGACAGTGCGGGCCTCTTCGCGGGCAGAGGGTTACGCGGTCGTTGTAGGCGCGGGTTTACCCGCGAAGAGGCCGGCACAGGCAACAAAAATCTAAAGGAACGAGACATGACCAGCACCCAGCACATCGATGTGGTCCAACGCCAGTTCGGCGAGCAGGCCAGCGCCTACCTCAGCAGCGCCGTGCACGCCCAAGGCAGTGAATTCGCCCTGCTGCAGGCTGAGCTGGCAGGGCAGGCCCATGCCCGCGTGCTGGACCTGGGCTGCGGTGCCGGTCATGTCAGCTTCCACGTCGCCCCGCTGGTTGCCGAAGTGGTCGCCTACGACCTCTCGCAGTCCATGCTCGACGTGGTCGCCAGCGCCGCCGCCGAGCGTGGCCTGGCCAATATCACGACCGAACGCGGCGCTGCCGAACGCCTGCCGTTCGCCGATGCGTCGTTCGAGTTCGTCTTCAGCCGTTATTCGGCCCACCACTGGAGCGACCTGGGCCTGGCCCTGCGCGAGGTGCGCCGGGTGCTCAAGCCCGGTGGTGTGGCGGCGTTCATCGACGTGATGTCGCCGGGCAGCCCGCTGCTCGACACTTACCTGCAAACGGTCGAAGTGCTGCGCGACACCAGCCATGTGCGCGACTACTCCGCCGCCGAGTGGCAACGCCAGGTCAGCGAAGCCGGCCTGCACGTGCGCAGCCACACCCGCCAACCGTTGCGCCTGGAGTGGAGCACCTGGGTTGAACGCATGCGCACCCCCGAGCCGATGCGCGTGGCCATCCGCCAGTTGCAGCAAGCCATGGGCGAAGAAGTACGGCAGTATTACCAGATCGAGGCCGACGGCTCATTCAGCACCGATGTGCTGGTGTTGTGGGCCGAGCGTTAAGCACTTTTCGGTGGGGCCCGCTTGGCCACGCCGCGTGAATGGATAGAGGAAAGCATGAGCAAGCAGATTCTGATTCTCCCAGGTGACGGTATCGGCCCGGAAATCATGGCCGAGGCAGTCAAGGTACTGGAGCTGGCCAACGACAAGTTCCAGCTCGGCTTCAGCCTGGCGCACGACGTGATTGGCGGTGCCGCCATCGACAAGCACGGTGTGCCGCTGGCCGACGAAACCCTGGAGCGTGCGCGCAAGGCCGATGCGGTGCTGCTGGGGGCTGTGGGCGGGCCGAAGTGGGACAAGATCGAGCGAGACATTCGCCCAGAGCGCGGCCTGCTGAAGATCCGTTCGCAACTGGGCCTGTTCGCCAACCTGCGACCAGCCATCCTTTACCCGCAACTGGCCGATGCCTCGTCGCTGAAGCCGGAAATCGTATCGGGCCTGGACATCCTCATCGTCCGTGAGCTGACCGGCGGCATCTACTTCGGTGCCCCGCGTGGTCAGCGCGAGCTGGAAGGCGGCGAACGCCAGGCCTACGACACCCTGCCGTACAGCGAAAGCGAAGTGCGCCGCATTGCCCGTGTCGGTTTCGACATGGCCCGTGTGCGCGGCAAGAAGCTGTGCTCGGTCGACAAGGCCAACGTTCTGGCCTCCAGCCAGCTGTGGCGTGAAGTGGTCGAAGACGTGGCCAAGGACTACCCGGACGTGGAACTGAGCCACATGTACGTCGACAACGCTGCCATGCAGCTGGTGCGTGCCCCCAAACAGTTCGACGTGATGGTGACCGACAACATGTTCGGTGACATTCTGTCGGATGAAGCTTCCATGTTGACCGGTTCCATCGGCATGCTGCCTTCGGCGTCTCTGGATGCCGACAACAAAGGCATGTACGAGCCTTGCCACGGCTCGGCACCGGACATCGCGGGCCTTGGTATCGCCAACCCACTGGCGACCATTCTGTCGGTGTCGATGATGTTGCGTTACAGCTTCAATCAGTCGGCTGCCGCCGAGGCGATCGAGAAGGCCGTGAGCCTGGTTCTGGACCAGGGGCTGCGTACCGGCGACATCTTCTCGGAAGGCTGCCGCAAAGTTGGTACGCAGGAAATGGGCGACGCAGTAGTCGCAGCGCTGCGGAATCTGTAATCTCTCTGGCCCGCCCCCCAAAATTCCCGGTGGCGGCCCACTTTTAGCAAAGGTGTAGTTGCGATGAAACGTGTAGGTCTGATCGGTTGGCGCGGTATGGTCGGTTCCGTGCTCATGCAGCGGATGCTGGAGGAGCAGGATTTCGACCTTATCGAGCCGGTGTTCTTCACTACCTCCAATGTTGGTGGCCAGGGTCCGAACGTGGGCAAGGATACAGCGCCCCTCAAGGACGCTTATTCGATTGAAGAACTCAAGACCCTCGACGTGATCCTGACCTGCCAGGGCGGCGACTACACCAACGAGGTCTTCCCCAAGCTGCGTGAAGCCGGCTGGCAGGGTTACTGGATCGACGCCGCTTCGTCCCTGCGCATGCAGGATGACGCGGTGATCATCCTTGACCCGGTCAACCGCAAGGTCATCGACCAGCAGCTGGACGCCGGTACCAAGAACTACATCGGTGGCAACTGCACTGTCAGCCTGATGCTGATGGGCCTGGGTGGCCTGTTCGAGGCCGGTCTGGTCGAGTGGATGAGCGCCATGACCTACCAGGCGGCTTCGGGTGCCGGCGCGCAGAACATGCGCGAGCTGATCAAGCAGATGGGTGCTACCCACGCGGCAGTGGCCGATGACCTGGCCAACCCGGCCAGCGCCATTCTCGATATCGACCGCAAGGTTGCCGAGACCATGCGCAGCGAAGCGTTCCCGACCGAGAACTTCGGCGTGCCGCTGGCGGGCAGCCTGATCCCGTGGATCGACAAGGAACTGCCGAACGGTCAGAGCCGCGAAGAGTGGAAGGCCCAGGCCGAAACCAACAAGATCCTCGGTCGCTTCAAGAGCCCGATCCCGGTCGACGGCATCTGCGTGCGCATTGGCGCCATGCGCTGCCACAGCCAGGCGCTGACCATCAAGCTGAACAAGGACGTGCCGATCGCCGACATCGAAGGCATGATCAGCCAGCACAACCCTTGGGTGAAGCTGGTGCCGAACCAGCGTGAAATCAGCATGCAGGAGCTGACCCCGACCAAGGTCACCGGCACCCTGAACATCCCGGTTGGTCGCCTGCGCAAGCTGAACATGGGTTCGCAGTACCTGGGCGCGTTCACCGTGGGTGACCAGCTGCTGTGGGGCGCCGCCGAACCGCTGCGCCGCATGTTGCGGATTCTGCTGGAGCGTTGATCGTTCAGGCTTTACCTGAAAAATACCGCACTGGTGACAGTGCGGTATTTTTTTATGCCTGAAGGTTTGCATTTGAGTCGCGGGCCTAATCGCCGGATAAGTCATACCGCTGTTTAATGGCGAAATGTCTGCTCTGACAGAGTCGTTGCCGTTGCCGTTGCCGTTGCCGTTGCTTTTGCTTCTAAGTGCGCGGTAGTTCAGGCGATGCGGATTGCGACTTCAGGAGGCCGAGCGCAGGGCTTGCGGAGGGAGGTGACGGGCATGGATGCCCGTCAAGCGCTGGGCCCCAGGATGGGGCCTGCAGCGCGGTCCTCCCGGGAGCAAGCCCGGAGCGAGGGGACCCCGGAGCGCAGCGCAGGGGCCGGATGATGGGAGCCGACGGCTTTGGTTACTTTGGCCACGACCAAAGTAACCCGCCGGAAGGGCGGAAAGGTGAATAGGCGCCAACATCGTGAATGAATGTCTGCTTGATGTGTAAGCGTACAACCCAAAAGCTCAAAAGCTTAAGCGCCGGTTTTGATCGGGCGTACAGTCCGTTTGCGATGGCGACGCCGACTCACCTTTCCGCCCTTACGGCGGGTCCCTTTTTGTCGTGGCAAAAAGGGACCAAAAACCGTCGGCTCCCATCATCCGGCCCCTACGCTGCGCTCCGGGGTCCCCTCGCTCCGGCCTTGCTCCCGGGAGCACGCGCTGCAGGCCCCATCCATGGGGCCTCAGCGCTTGACGGGCATCCATGCCCGTCATCTCCCTCCGCAATGCCTCCACTCGGCCTCCTGAAGTCGCAATCTGCGTCGCCAGAACTACCGCGCGTTTAGAAGCAAGATCAAAAGCGAACTCGGTGATCGGCCGGCACCGCCGATGCATTCGGTGAGGTTCTGCCTGGTCATCTGGATAAGGATATCGCCGGCATGGCTGCCCTCGGCCTGGTGTACCTGGAAGAACGCCGTTGCTCTTGCTTTGGCTTTTGCTTCTAAGTGCGCGTTAGTTCAGGCGACGCAGATTGCGACTTCAGGAGGCCGAGCGCAGGGCTTGCGGAGGGAGGTGACGGGCATGGATGCCCGTCAAGCGCTGGGCCCCAGGATGGGGCCTGCAGCGCGGTCCTCCCGGGAGCTAGCCCGGAGCGAGGGGACCCCGGAGCGTAGCGTAGGGGCCGGATGATGGGAGCCGACGGTTTTGGTTACTTTGGCCACGACCAAAGTAACCCGCCGGAAGGGCGGAAAGGTGACGATGCGCCACCTGCGCGAATGAATACCTACTCGGTGTGAGTGCGCACATCCAAGAAGCAAGACGCAATCGAGCAACAGCAACAGCAGCGCCGGGTGGGCACAGACAAAACCCTACAATCCGAGTAAAGTGCCGCCCCCGCCGTTTACAGCAAAAGGATCCCTTCCATGACACACCCTTTGGATATCGCCGTCGTCGGCGCCACCGGCAGCGTCGGTGAAGCCTTGGTGCAGATCCTCGAGGAACTGGCATTCCCGGTTGCCACCCTGCACCTGCTGGCCAGCATGGAATCGGCGGGCAGCAGCGTGATGTTCGCTGGCAAGAAACTGAAGGTGCGCGAAGTCGACAGCTTCGACTTCGCCCAGGTCAAGCTGGCCTTCTTCGCCACCGGCGCCGCCGTCAGCCGCAGCTTTGCCAGCAAGGCGCTGCAGGCGGGCTGCACGGTCATCGACCTGTCCGGCGGCCTGGACGACGCCCTGGCCCTGGTGCCGGAAGCCAACGCCGAACGCCTGGCCAGCCTGTCGTTGCCAGCGCGCATTGTCAGCCCATGCTCGGCCGCAGTAGCCCTGGCCGTCGCGCTGGCGCCGCTCAAAGGCCTGCTGGACATCGAGCGGGTACAAGTGATGGCCGCGTTGGCGGTGTCGGCGCAAGGCCGTGAAGCGGTCAGCGAGCTGGCCCGGCAAACCGCCGAACTGCTCAATGCCCGCCCGCTGGAGCCGCGCTTCTTCGACCGCCAGGTGGCATTCAACCTGCTGGCCCAGGTCGGTGCTGCCGACGAGCAGGGCCATACCGCCCTGGAGCGCCGCCTGGTCAGCGAACTGCGCGTGCTGCTGGGCCTGCCTGACCTGAAGATTTCCGTGAGCTGTGTTCAAGTCCCGGTGTTTTTCGGCGATAGCTTCAGTGTGGCCGTGCAAAGCCGTCGCCCGGTAGACCTGGCAGCGGTCAACCAGGCCCTGGAGGCAGCCGACAGCATCGAGCGGGTGGAAAACGATGATTATCCGACCCCGGTAGGTGACGCAGTGGGCCAAGACGTGGTCTATGTTGGACGTGTACGTCACGGTGTCGATGAAGACCAGCAACTCAACCTCTGGCTAACCACTGACAATGTGCGCAAAGGCGCCGCGCTCAATGCCGTGCAAGTGGCGCAATTGTTGATTAAACACATGCCGTAAAAGATACTGGCGAGCACTTTTGTCCTGCTCCGCATGCAGGTTTCGGGACGATTCATACAAGGGAAGAGGTCATGCTTCGAATTCGCAAACTGGTTCTGGCCATGGCTGCAGCATCCGCGCTGTCGTCTGGCATGGCGAATGCGCTGGGCCTGGGGGAGCTGACCCTGAAGTCGGCACAGAATCAGCCGCTGGACGCCGAGATCGAATTGCTCGACGTGCGCGACCTCAAAGCCGCCGAGGTGGCGCCGAGCCTGGCGCCACCGGAAGAGTTCAGCAAGGCCGGGGTGGCGTTTCCGACCTACCTCGAAGACCTGACCTTCACACCGGTGATCAACCCCAACGGCAAAAGTGTGCTGCGCGTGACGTCCAGTCAGCCGCTGCCAGGTCCGGTGGTCAAGTTCCTGGTGCAGGTGATGTGGCCGCAGGGCCGTCTGCTGCGTGACTATAGTGTGCTGCTCGACCAGGCCAAGGCGCAGGGCGACAAGCCGGCGGCAGGCAATGTCACACCGGCCATGACCGGTGCCAGCAACTACACCACCCAGCGTCGCGACACCTTGTGGCAGATTGCCGCGCGTAACGCCCAGGGTGGGTCGATCCAGCAGACCATGATCGCGATCCAGGCATTGAACCCGGACGCCTTCATCGGCAACAACATCAACCAGCTGAAGGTTGGCCAGGTACTGCGCCTGCCCGACCAGCAGCAGATCCAGAGCATCGCCCAGGGCGAAGCGAACCGCGAGGTGGCCGAGCAGTATGCGGCCTGGCGTGAAGGCCGTCGCCTGGGGCCGCGTGCCCGCCAGCTGGATGCCACCCGCCGTGGCGCCGCCGAAGCTGCGCCGTCGCGTATCGCCCAGGGCGACAACCTGCGCCTGGTCAGCCCGGGCAAGCAGGCCGGTGCAGGCCAGGCCAAGGCGTTGAATGACGAGCTGGCCATGGCCCAGGAAAGCCTGGACACCAGCCGTCGCGACAACGAAGAACTGAAAAGCCGCATGGCCGACCTGCAGAGCCAGCTGGACAAGCTGCAGCGCCTGATCGAGCTGAAGAACAACCAGTTGGCACGCCTGGAAGGCCAGGGCGCAGACGCGTCGGCAGCGGCTGCCGCTACTCCGGAGCAGCCCGTGGTCAATCCGGCACCTGCTGCTGCCGATACCGCACCCAAGCCTGTGCCGGACGCCCAGCCAGCATCCGTCAGCCAGCCGAAGGGTACGCTCGATTCGGTCCTGGGCAACCCGTGGCTTTTGGGGGTGATTGCCGGTTCCAGCATTCTGGTGCTGGCACTGCTGCTGTGGCTGCTGGCGCGCAAGCGCAAAGCCCAGCAAGAAGCCGAGAAGCACCTGCGCATGGCGCGGGCGCTGGAAGAAGAGCAGGGCGCAGGTTTCGACAGCGATACCGAGAGCTTCGACGGCGTCGAAGCCCGGGAGCCTGGCGTAACCCTGTCGCCGGCTGTGGTTGCCGCTTCGGCTGCTGCTGCCGTCGCTGCGGAAAAAGTGGCAGAACCGGTCGCTGAGGCAGAACCCGAGCCTGAGCCGCAAGCAGACCCGCACGCCGCGCTGCTGGCGCAAGTTGACCAATGCCTGGCCGAAGGCCGCCTTAATCGTGCTGCCGAGCTGCTGGAGCCCGCCGTGGCCGCCGCGCCGGAGCGTGACGACCTGCGCCTGAAGCTGATGGACGTGTACGCCCGTCAGGGTGACCAGAGCGCGTTCGCTGAACAGGAGCGTCAGTTGCCGGCCAGCGAGCAGAACGTTGCTGAAGTCGCCAGCCTGAAAGAGCGTTACCCCGCCATGCTCGGCCTGGCTGCTGCCGGCCTGGGTGCGGCGGCGCTGGCTGCCGAAATGGATGAGCAGTACGTGCAAGAGCTGCTGCACGATGAGCCCGAAGCGCCGGTGGTTGCCGATGTGGTGCCTGACGAGTTGTCCGGGTTCGAGCCGCACGTGGAGGCTGAGCCAGAGGCTGTCGCGCAAGCAGAGCCTGACGCTGAGCTGGACGCCTTCGATGAAGTGCCAACGCTCGATGCAACGGACCTGGCCGAGCAGGATCTGGACAGCGCCTTCGACCTGAGCCTGGGTGAAGACCTGGCCGATCAAGACCCGCTGGCCGCGTCCGTGCTGGACGAGCCGATCGCACAGGGGGGCGTACCCGACGAGCTGGTAATCGCTGAGCCTGTGCTGGATGAGCCCGTACAGGAAGAAGCTCCGCCAGAAGAACAGCCCTTTGCCGTGGATGCCGAGCTGCAAGCCGACGCCGACGCTGATTTCGAGGCTATGCTGGCTCAGGCCGAGCCTCAGCCTGCCGTGGACCTGTCTGATTTCGACCTCGACGTCAGCGAGCCGGTTGCCCCGGCTGCCCCGGAGGCGCTGGAGCAAGATCCACTGGATGTCGCGTCCGAACTGGCTGCCTTCGACAGCGAGCCGGAGTTTGACCCGGTCTCCGAGTTCGACCTGCCATCGGACTTCGACTTGTCCCTGTCGCTGGAAGACGATTCGCCGGCCGCCAAGAGCTTTGCCTCGGAGCTCAATGACGTCAACGCCGAGCTGGACAAGCTGTCGCAGAGCCTCGAAACGCCATCGCTGGAGCCGCACTTCACCAGCGAAGACGCGGTGGCGCAGCCCGAGCCCGAGCCTTTGGACGACCTGGACTTCGACTTCTTCTCCGGCAGTGACGAAGTCGCCACCAAGCTCGACCTGGCCCGTGCCTATATCGACATGGGTGACAGCCAGGGCGCGCGTGACATCCTCGACGAAGTGGTCAAGGATGGCGACGACAGCCAGCGTCAGGAAGCCGAGGACATGCTCTCCCGGCTGGTCTGATGCAAGCAGGTCAGGCCTCTTGGCGGGCTGACCGCGCCCGCGAAGAGGCCCGCACATGCAGTGTGCAACCACCGGCAGCCCTACGAGGCTGCCGTTGTCGTTATAATCCCCGCCATTCCGTACACCCCACAGGTTTCATGCTCTTGGACATCATCGACACCGCTACCGCCGAATCCGCGGCCGAAGGCTACTCCCGCATCGCCCTGGGCGTGGAATACAAAGGCGCGCGCTACCGCGGCTGGCAACGTCAGGCCAGCGGCGTGCCGAGTGTCCAGCAAGCCCTGGAGCAAGCGCTGTCCAAGGTCGCCAACGAGCCGATTTCGGTGGTCTGCGCCGGGCGTACCGACGCCGGCGTTCACGGCTGCGGGCAGGTCGTGCACTTCGATACCCGTGCCGTGCGTGACGAGCGCGCCTGGACCATGGGCACCAACTTCAACCTGCCGCACGACATCAGTGTGGTCTGGTCGCGGCCAATGCCGGCCGACTTTCATGCCCGCTTCAAGGCTTGCGCCCGGCGCTACCGCTACGTCATCTACAACGACCCGATTCGCCCGGCGCACCTGGCCGAAGAGGTGACCTGGAACCACCGTCCGCTGGACGTCGATCGCATGGCCGAGGCGGCGCAGTTCCTGCTGGGTACCCACGACTTCAGCGCCTTCCGTGCCAGCCAGTGTCAGGCCAAATCACCGATCAAGCACATCTACCACCTGCGTGTTACCCGCCATGGCCAGATGATCGTGCTGGACGTGCGTGCCACCGCCTTCCTGCACCACATGGTGCGTAACATTGCCGGTGTGCTGATGGCCATCGGCGCCGGCGAGCGTCCGGTTGCCTGGGCGCGCGAGGTGCTGGAAGGGCGCAACCGCCGTGAAGGTGGGGTAACGGCCCACCCATACGGGCTTTACCTGGTGCAGGTGGAGTACCCCGAAGCGTTTGCGTTGCCCAAGCGTTACATCGGTCCACACTTTTTGAGTGGTTACGAGGCGTTGGCAGACTGACGAGCGAAAAGCCATTTGCTAACATCCGCCCTTTCGCCGCAACAATCAGGGTTCTTGTTCCATGAGCAATGTTCGCAGCAAGATCTGCGGGATTACCCGCATCGAAGACGCACTGGCCGCTGCCGAAGCGGGGGCCGATGCCATCGGCTTCGTCTTCTATGCCAAGAGCCCGCGGGCGGTGGACGTGCGCCAGGCGCGGGCGATCATTGCCGAGCTGCCGCCGTTCGTGACCACGGTCGGGCTGTTCGTCAATGCCTCGCGCTGTGAGCTGAACGAGATCCTCGAAGTGGTTCCGCTGGACCTGCTACAGTTTCACGGCGATGAAACCCCGCAGGACTGTGAAGGCTACCACCGCCCCTGGATCAAGGCCCTGCGTGTGCGCCCTGGCGATGACCTGGAGGCGGCCTGTCAGCGTTACGCGGGTGCCCGCGGCATTTTGTTGGACACCTATGTGCCAGGCGTGCCAGGGGGAACCGGCGAGGCGTTCGACTGGTCATTGGTACCGGCGCGTCTTGGCAAGCCGATCATTCTCGCGGGTGGGCTGTCGGCCGATAACGTTGGCCAGGCCATTGCCCGGGTAAAGCCTTATGCGGTGGATGTCAGTGGTGGCGTCGAACAGGCCAAGGGCATCAAGGACGCGGCGAAGATCGAGGCCTTCATGCGTGCGGTGAAACAGGCTTGATGGCAGATGTGACGGCTGGCTGCGCGCCATCGTCCATAGCTTTCGCAGCCCTGCGGGCCGCTGCCAGCACCTGTGGTGGCAAACAACACATTAGCGGTGGAGTGGCGCGCTGGAAACCCCGGCGGCCGGTCCACCATCGTTTCATAAAAGATTTTGAGCTCAAGGGCAGGGTAGGGCCGGTGACGCCGTCCCCCGCCTGCCAATACTGGAGAAAGAAAGCATGAGCAACTGGTTAGTCGACAAACTGATCCCTTCGATCATGCGTTCCGAGGTGAAAAAGAGCTCGGTGCCTGAGGGCCTGTGGCACAAGTGCCCGTCCTGCGAGGCCGTGCTGTATCGTCCGGAGCTGGAAAAGACCCTGGATGTCTGCCCCAAGTGCAATCACCACATGCGCATCGGCGCACGTGCGCGCATCGACATCTTCCTTGACGCCGAAGGCCGGGCCGAACTGGGCGCTGACCTGGAACCGGTAGACCGCCTGAAGTTCCGTGATGGCAAGAAGTACAAGGACCGCCTGACCGCTGCGCAGAAGCAGACTGGCGAAAAAGACGCGCTGATCTCCATGAGCGGCACCCTGATGGGCATGCCGATCGTGGTTAGCGCCTTCGAGTTCTCGTTCATGGGCGGCTCCATGGGTGCCATCGTCGGCGAGCGCTTCGTCCGCGCGGCCAACTATGCCCTGGAAAACCGCTGCCCAATGGTTTGCTTCTCCGCTTCGGGGGGGGCGCGCATGCAGGAAGCGCTGATCTCGCTGATGCAGATGGCCAAGACCTCTGCCGTGCTGGCGCGCCTGCGCGAAGAAGGCATCCCGTTCATCTCGGTCCTGACCGACCCGGTGTATGGCGGTGTTTCCGCCAGCCTGGCCATGCTCGGCGACGTCATCGTCGGTGAGCCGAAGGCCCTGATCGGTTTCGCCGGCCCACGCGTGATCGAGCAGACCGTACGCGAGAAGCTGCCTGAAGGCTTCCAGCGCAGTGAGTTCCTGCTGGAGCACGGTGCCATCGACCTGATCATCTCCCGTGGCGAATTGCGCCCGCGTCTGGCCCGCCTGCTGGCGCAGATGACCGGTCAGCAAACGCCGGAAGAAGCGCGTGAGGCGGCTGCCGTCGCGTGATGAAACAACGATCCCTGGGCGAATGGCTCGCCTACCTCGAGCAGTTGCACCCCTCGGCCATCGACATGGGCCTGGAGCGGTCGCAGAAGGTGCTTGCCCGCTTGGCGCTGGGCAAGCTGGCGCCGCGCGTGGTGACAGTGACCGGCACCAACGGCAAGGGTTCGACCTGCGCCTTTGTGGCGTCGTTGCTGCGTGCCCAGGGGCTCAAGGTCGGTGTGTACAGTTCGCCGCACCTGCTACGTTACAACGAGCGGGTGGTGATCGATGGCCAAGAGGCCAGCGATGAGCGCCTGTGCGAAGCCTTCGCCGCCGTCGAGGCGGCGCGGGGCGATATTTCCCTGACCTACTTCGAGATGGGGACGTTGGCCGCGTTCTGGTTGTTCTACCAGTCGCAGCTGGATGCGGTGGTGCTGGAGGTGGGCCTGGGTGGCCGCCTGGATACCGTCAACGTAGTGGATGCCGACTTCGCCCTGGTGACCAGCATCGGTGTCGACCATGTTGATTACCTGGGTGATACCCGCGAGCTGGTGGCCTTCGAGAAGGCTGGCATCTTCCGCCCGGGCAAGCCGGCCCTGTGCGGTGATCTGGATCCGCCCGGGCCGTTGCTGGACAAGGCCGCCGAACTGGCCGCGCCACTGTTCCTGCGTGGTCGGGAATTCGACCTGACCAGCGCCGAAGGCTGCTGGAGCTGGCGTGGTACTGCCGCCGATGGTGCGCAGGTCGAGCTGCGTGACCTGCCTTTGCTAGACCTGCCCATGGAAAACGCCACGCCGGCCTTGCAGGCTTACCTGCTGATGGGGCTGCCGTGGGACGCGGTGCAAGTTCGCCAGGCGTTGCTGGATACCCGTATCACTGGGCGTCTCGACCTCCGTCTGTTGAACTGGCAGGGTAAGCCGGTAGCGTTGCTGCTGGATGTCGGGCATAACCCGCATGCGGCGCAGTACCTGGCCAGGCGCCTGGCGGCCCGGCCGCTCAAGGGGCGCCGCCTCGCGGTGTTTGGCCTGCTCGCCGACAAGGATCTGGAGGGCGTTATCGCGCCGCTGCAGGGCCTCATCGACGACTGGGCGGTGGCGCCGCTGGATACCCCGCGCAGTCGCCCGGCCGCAGAACTGGCCTCGTCCTTGGCGAACCTCGGTGCCACGGTGAAGTCTTATGCCAGCGTCGACGCCGCCCTTGAAGGGCAATGTGCGCAGGCGACGGCGGATGATCAGATCCTGCTGTTCGGTTCGTTTTTCTGTGTCGCCCAGGCGCTGGAATGGCTGGAGCGGCACGCCCAGGAGGGTGGAATAGATGGCTGTGCTGGATAAAGGGATGAAACAGCGCATGGTGGGTGCGCTGGTGCTGGTGGCGCTGGCGGTTATCTTCCTGCCGATGCTGTTTACCCGCGAGGACGAGATGCGCCAGGTGCACGTCGAAGCCCCGCAGGCACCGGCCATGCCCAGCCTACCGGAAGTGAAGGTGGAGCCGGTTGCCGTGCCGGAGCCACAGGTTATTGCGCAGGAGGTGCAGCCGGCGCCGGTGGTGATCGACGAGGCCACTGCGCCGGCGAGTACGCCCAGCCAGCCAATCACCCCGTCGCCGCAGACCCAGGCGCAGGTTCAACCGCCCAAGCCGCAGGCACCCGCGCCCAAGGTGGAGGCCAAGGCTGCTGCAACACCAGCGCCTGCCGCGCCATCGAAGATCGACGCCAATGGCCTGCCCGTCAGTTGGTCGATCCAGCTGGCCAGCCTGTCCAACCGCGCCGGTGCCGAAAAGCTGCAGCAAACCCTGCGTAGCCAGGGTTACAACGCCTATATCCGTACGGCGGGTGGCATGAACCGCGTGTACGTGGGGCCGTTGATCGAGCGCGCCGAAGCCGAGCGCGTGCGTGACGCCATCAACCGTCAGAACAGCCTCAAGGGCTTTGTGGTGCGCTTCCAGCCTGAGCGCAGCTGATTCCCCGGGGGGCGGCCATGCCGCCCATTCGCGGGTGAGCCCGTTCCTGCAGGTACTGCGCCGCTGCAAGGCTCAGCCAGAACCAGTTGGGGGCGGGTTTGCCTGCCAATGGCCCAACACCAATCCAGCTGACATTCCGCTTACTCCCGGCCCGCCGCTCTGGTAAAATGCGCCGCCTCAAACGTCTGCAGGCAGCACCGTGGCATTTACCTTGGTTGATTGGGCGATCATCGCGATCATCGCCGTCTCCACACTGATCAGTCTCAAGCGCGGCTTCGTCAAGGAGGCCTTGTCCTTGCTCATCTGGATCATTGCCGGTGCGGTTGCCTGGATGTTCGGCGGTTCGCTCTCGGTGTATCTTGAGAGCTATATCCAGACGCCATCGATGCGCGTCATCGCTGGCTGCGCCATTCTTTTCGTCGCCACCTTGCTGGTGGGGGCCATGGTCAACTTCCTTGTCGGTGAGCTGATCCGCGTGACCGGGCTGTCCGGCACCGATCGTTTCCTGGGCATGGCCTTCGGTGCTGCGCGCGGGGCCTTGCTGGTAGTGGTGGCCATAGGCCTGATCAGCCTGGGGCCGGTTCAACAAGACACCTGGTGGCAGGAATCACGCCTGATACCACAATTTCTCTTGGTCGCCGACTGGTCGAAAAACCTGATTCTGGGTTTCACCGGCCAATGGACGCCCAGTGGGCTGATCAGCACTCCGGCTGATCTTCCGTTCAAGGAACAGTTGCTCGGGCCGTCCAAGCCCTGAGCGCTATTCACTCAAGTTTCATCAAAGTAGGGGTTGCGTCGCATGTGTGGCATCGTCGGTATCGTCGGTAAGTCGAACGTCAATCAGGCGCTGTATGACGCGCTTACGGTCCTCCAGCACCGCGGCCAGGACGCTGCCGGTATCGTGACCAGCCATGACGGCCGGTTGTTCCTGCGCAAGGATAATGGCCTGGTGCGCGACGTGTTCCAGCAGCGCCACATGCAGCGCCTGGTAGGCAACATCGGCATCGGCCACGTGCGCTACCCCACTGCGGGCAGCTCGACCTCGGCCGAGGCCCAGCCGTTCTACGTCAACTCGCCTTACGGCATCACCCTGGCTCACAACGGCAACCTGACCAACGTCGAGCAGTTGGCCAAGGAGATCTACGAGTCCGACCTGCGCCACGTCAACACCAACTCCGACTCGGAAGTGCTGCTGAACGTGTTCGCCCATGAACTGGCGGTGCGCGGCAAGTTGCAGCCGACCGAAGAAGACGTGTTCGCTGCGGTCTCCCATGTGCACAGCCGCTGCGTTGGCGGTTACGCCGTGGTGGCCATGATCACCGGCTACGGCATCGTCGGTTTCCGCGACCCCCACGGCATTCGCCCGGTGGTGTTCGGTCAGCGTCACACCGACGAAGGTGTGGAGTACATGATCGCGTCGGAAAGCGTCGCCCTGGACGTGCTCGGCTTCACCCTGATCCGCGACCTGGCACCGGGCGAAGCGGTGTACATCACCGAAGAAGGCCAGCTGTTCACCAAGCAATGCGCCGAAGCGCCGAAGCTGCAGCCGTGCATCTTCGAGCACGTCTACCTGGCGCGCCCGGACTCGATCATCGATGGGGTCTCGGTGTACAAGGCGCGTCTGCGCATGGGTGAAAAGCTGGCCGACAAGATCATGCGCGAGCGCCCCGATCATGATATCGACGTGGTCATCCCGATCCCGGATACCAGTCGCACTGCCGCGCTGGAACTGGCCAACCGGCTGGGCGTCAAGTTCCGCGAAGGTTTCGTCAAGAACCGTTACATCGGCCGTACCTTCATCATGCCCGGCCAGGCCGCGCGCAAGAAGTCGGTGCGTCAGAAGCTCAACGCCATCGAGCTGGAGTTCCGCGGCAAGAATGTGATGCTGGTGGACGACTCGATCGTGCGCGGCACCACCTGCAAGCAGATCATCCAGATGGCCCGCGAAGCTGGCGCCAAGAATGTCTACTTCTGCTCCGCGGCCCCTGCAGTACGCTACCCCAACGTCTACGGCATCGACATGCCGAGTGTTCACGAACTGATCGCCCACAACCGCACCACCGAACAGGTGGGTGAGTTGATTGGCGCCGACTGGCTGGTCTATCAGGACCTGCCAGACCTGATCGACTCGGTCGGCGGCGGCAAGATCAAGATCGAGCAGTTCGATTGCGCGGTGTTCAACGGCGAATACGTCACTGGCGATATCGACGAAGCCTACCTCGACCGCATCGAGCAGGCCCGTAATGACCTGGCCAAGGTCAAGAACCAGGCCGTCAGCGCGATCATCGACCTTTACAACAACTGATTTTGGGAGCGACGGCATGACGGATCAATGGGATGCCGGGCGACTGGACAGTGACCTCGAGGGTGTCGGTTTCGACACCCTGGCGGTTCGCGCTGGTCAAAACCGTACCCCGGAAGGTGAGCACAGCGAAGCGCTGTTCCTGACCTCCAGCTATGTGTTCCGCACGGCAGCCGATGCTGCTGCGCGCTTTGCCGGCGAAACGCCGGGCAACGTCTATTCGCGCTACACCAACCCATCGGTGCGTGCCTTCGAGGAGCGCCTGGCGGCCATGGAAGGTGCCGAACAGGCCGTGGGTACGTCCACCGGCATGGCGGCGATCCTGGCCGTGGTCATGTCGCTGTGCAGTGCCGGTGACCATGTGCTGGTGTCGCAGAGCGTATTCGGCTCCACCATCAGCCTGTTCGAGAAGTACTTCAAGCGCTTTGGTCTACAGGTGGACTACGTGCCACTGGTCGACCTCACCGGTTGGGAAAAGGCCATCAAGGCCAACACCAAGCTGCTGATCGTCGAATCGCCTTCCAACCCGCTGGCCGAGTTGGTCGATATCACTGCGCTCAGCGAAATCGCCCATGCTCAGGGTGCCATGCTGGTGGTGGACAACTGTTTCAGTACCCCGGCGTTGCAGCAGCCGCTGAAGCTGGGTGCCGACATTGTGTTCCACTCGGCCACCAAGTTCATCGACGGCCAGGGCCGCTGCATGGGCGGTGTGGTTGCCGGCCGTGCCGAGCAAATGAAAGAAGTGGTGGGTTTCCTGCGAACCGCAGGTCCAACCCTCAGCCCGTTCAACGCCTGGATCTTCACCAAGGGCCTGGAAACGCTGCGCCTGCGTATGCGTGCACACTGCGAAAGCGCTCAGGCCCTGGCCGAATGGCTGGAGCAGCAGGACGGCGTGGAAAAGGTGCATTACGCCGGCCTGCCCAGCCACCCGCAGCACGAACTGGCCAAGCGCCAGATGAGCGGTTTTGGTGCAGTGGTCAGCTTCGAGGTCAAGGGTGGCAAAGAGGGCGCGTGGCGTTTCATCGACGCTACCCGTGTGATTTCCATCACTACCAACCTGGGTGACAGCAAAACCACCATCGCTCATCCGGCGACCACCTCACACGGTCGCCTGTCGCCGCAGGAGCGTGAAGCGGCGGGTATCCGCGACAGCCTGATCCGCGTTGCCGTGGGCCTGGAAGACGTGGCCGACCTGCAGGCTGACCTGGCGCGCGGGCTGGCGGCATTGTGATCGAAATCAGCGGCAGCACCCCGGGCCACAATGGCCGGGTAGCCTTGGTCACGGGCGCGGCCCGCGGCATCGGTCTTGGCATTGCCGCATGGCTGATCTGCGAAGGCTGGCAAGTGGTACTGAGTGATCTGGACCGCCAGCGTGGTACCAAAGCGGCCAAGGCGTTGGGCGACAACGCCTGGTTCATCACCATGGACGTTGCCGACGAGGCCCAGGTCAGTGCCGGCGTGTCCGAAGTGCTCGGGCAGTTCGGCCGGCTGGACGCGCTGGTGTGCAATGCGGCCATTGCCAACCCGCACAACCAGACGCTGGAAAGCCTGAGCCTGGCCCAATGGAACCGGGTGCTGGCGGTCAACCTCAGCGGCCCCATGCTGCTGGCCAAGCATTGTGCGCCGTACCTGCGTGCGCACAATGGGGCGATCGTCAACCTGACCTCTACCCGTGCTCGGCAGTCCGAACCCGACACCGAGGCTTACGCAGCAAGCAAGGGCGGCCTGGTGGCTTTGACCCATGCCCTGGCCATGAGCCTGGGCCCGGAGATTCGCGTCAATGCGGTGAGCCCGGGTTGGATCGATGCCCGTGATCCGTCGCAGCGCCGTGCCGAGCCGTTGAGCGAAGCTGACCATGCCCAGCACCCAACGGGCAGGGTAGGGACCGTGGAAGATGTCGCGGCCATGGTTGCCTGGTTGCTGTCACGCCAGGCGGCATTTGTCACCGGCCAGGAGTTTGTGGTCGATGGCGGCATGACCCGCAAGATGATCTATAGCTGAGCACCTTGTTTAAACTGTGCCGGCCTCTTCGCGGGTAAACCCGCTCCTACAACGGTTAATGTCCGACTGTAGGAGCGGGTTTACCCGCGAAGAGGCCGGCACAGGCAATAACCTCACGTTGCCTTTTTGAAAAAAATTCAATGGGGCTATTGACTTAGCTTCGCCACCTGCGTAAATTTCGCGGCCTCAGCGAAGCAAACGCAACAAGCAACATCGCGAGGGTGATTAGCTCAGCCGGGAGAGCATCTGCCTTACAAGCAGAGGGTCGGCGGTTCGATCCCGTCATCACCCACCACTTCCTGAGATGTTCCTGGAGCATCGGATTCGCAAGAAGCCGATAGCCAGAGAGGAACGCACTGCGCAGCGGTAGTTCAGTCGGTTAGAATACCGGCCTGTCACGCCGGGGGTCGCGGGTTCGAGTCCCGTCCGCTGCGCCATTTTTCAGTAACAGATGGGTGCCTGGCACCGGTCTGAAGCCACAAGGCACACGCCTTGGGCTGATCCCAGTTTCAATCGGGCGCAAGCCTGAACGATACGCAGCGGTAGTTCAGTCGGTTAGAATACCGGCCTGTCACGCCGGGGGTCGCGGGTTCGAGTCCCGTCCGCTGCGCCATCTTCGTTTCAAGGTCCCTAGAACACCTTGAAGCAAACACAAGAGAAGCGATCGCGTTATCGCTTTTTTTGTGCCTGCCCAGAGGCCATCGCGCCGGAAGGGTAGACCCAGGTTTCAATCGGGCGCAAGCCTGAATGATACGCAGCGGTAGTTCAGTCGGTTAGAATACCGGCCTGTCACGCCGGGGGTCGCGGGTTCGAGTCCCGTCCGCTGCGCCATCTTCGCTTTAAGGCCCCATGAACGCCTTGAAGCAACGTTAAAGCGACCTTCGGGTCGCTTTTTTCGTTGGTGCGCCTGGCAAGTGCCTGCCTTTACCCAGATTTACACCAGCCTGACAGATTCTTCACCGACCAGCGGTTCCTGTGCCTGCCTGCTGTGTTGCACAATAGGCACTTTCCCGACATACCCGGAATTCGCAATGACCAGATCTTCCGTCTTTGGTGCGCTCGGGCTGGCCCTGGTGCTGGCGGGCGTGACCGGTTGTTCCTCGAAAAAAGCGGCCGTCTACGAGCACGAGAACTTCGATGACTCGGGTACCTTCTCGCGCAGCTTTCCGGTGAGCGATGCTGGCTCTTGCGAGGCCGCCCGGCGTGCTTTGCTTAGCCAGGGATACATCATCACCAGCAGCGGCGCCAACCAGGTGGTGGGTAACAAGAGCTTTCAGCAAAACAGCGAGAACCACCTGCAGATCAGCTTCAATGTCACCTGTGCGCCGGACGTGAGCGACGATCAGCGCTCGACCATGTTCGCCAACGCCCTCCAGGACCGCTATGCGCTGAAAAAGTCCAACACCTCCGCCAGCCTGGGCGTGGGGGTGCTGGGTTCGGTGTCGATGCCGATCGGCTCCAGTGACGACTCGATGGTCAAGGTGGCCAGTGAGACGGTGACCGCAGCGCAGTTCTATGACCGCTATTTCGCCTTGGTGGAGAGCTACCTGCCCAAGCCGAAAAAAGTGAGCAAGGCCAAGGTCGAAGAGCCAGCGCCGAAGGTTGAAAAACCGGCGGCTGACCTTGGGCTTCCGGAGCAAGCGGCGGCAAACCCGGTGGCGCCGGCCCCGGCAGCTGCACCGTTGGTTGAGGCGACGCCTGCACCTGCGGGGGTAGCCCCGGCCAGCGAGGCGGCAGCGGCGCCGGTGCTGGATGACAGCCAAGGTTCGCAGCCTGTGGCCCCGCCGGCGGAAGCTGCACCCATTCAGGTGCAGCAGGATGCCCAGCCGGTCGAGGCCGCCGCCCCCTCCCTTTGATGGGTCGCCTGAACCGGCCTTTTTGCCGGCAGCCCGCGAAAGGGACGGTTCAGGCTGTAAACATCCCCTGTTACAGACGCCCCGCGATAACTTCCTGAACACCTGCTACGTTTACCACTCGTAGGTTCTGGAGCCTTGCTAACTGTTAAGTGAATTTTTTCTTCGCGCAATCAATAATTTAAGTGTTCTAACTATTTTCGACACCTGACGGCCGGCGATGCGAACCATCCGTGACCGCTTTGAGGGCAAGGATCGCAACATCGTCTACTACGAAGAAGCCGAGGAAACGGAAATCGACCCGGCGGATGCGGTCTGTTTCGTGGACGAGTTCGATGAGGCGTTCCACGCGATGTCCAAAAGCCTGGCTCCAACTGACAGCGCCAAGTTCTACCTGAACAACGGCATGGTCAAGTTGGCCAAAGGCAAGGCTGCTGATTACGACGCAATGGCTCGACGAGCGCAATTCTGGCACCGCATGCAGCGCGATCTAACCGGTACCGATCTGCGCTCCTACATCCGCCATCATTCGATCAGCAACGCCGAGCACGAACAGATCCTGGCATCGATGAAGGACAAAGCTGCAACACAAACTTTGGCGATCTCGGATCTATTTGCTTAACTCATCAAAGGCTACCTCTCATGAGGTCGCCTTTTTTTTAGGTCGCTGACGTGATTCTATCTTGAGCTAAGCTCTCAGACTTAGCCCGCATGGATTGGTGGTCATGGACAAAAAATTAAAGGCTTTGATAACTGATCTGGCACGATTAAAGATTGAGGTCGACCTACGGGCTGTCAGCGGTAGGCCTGATCCAATGTATTTAATCCAGAAGCAGGGATATCAAAATAAGTTCATTCAACTTTCGGAGTTGGTCGGGGGACTTCCTGAAAAACTTCGAGAGGAAATAAAGAAACTCCAGCGTAAGGCTCCAAAGGCAGCAACGGCTGAAAAAGAAAATCGAGCGGCTATCGGCAGCATCCCAGGAGGCTTTATGTCTAGGCATATTGTTATCGTTCACGGGTGGAGCGATGATGGAAATTCATTTCGAAAACTGGCGGCCGAAATAGCAAAATGGTCTCAAAGACCGCCAATACAAATTAATATTGCTGACTGGATATCTCTTCAGGACAATGTAACCTACGCCGATATTGCCGTAGCCATGCAGCGTGCATGGTTAAAACACAAGCTGCCAACTGAGCCTAGGTCAGTCGATGTGGTGACACATAGTACTGGCGCGTTGGTAGTTCGTGACTGGATGACCCGTTTCTATCAAAGTGATACCGTGCCAATCCTTCATTTCCTGATGCTAGCACCGGCGAATTTCGGCTCCCCTCTTGCCCACAAAGGTCGATCATTCCTCGGTCGCGCCATCAAAGGCTGGGGTAAATTTAAAGGGCAGACTGGTACCGAAATTCTAAAGGGGCTGGAACTGGGTTCGCCCTACACCGCTGAGCTCGCCAAGAAAGACCTATTCTCAACAGCCACTTGGTATGGTGCTGGCAAGATCCTCGCTACTGTACTAGTAGGGAATGTTGGGTATGACGGCGTCCAGGCCATCGCGAATGAGGACGGTGGTGACGGAACGGTACGAATTAGCACGGCTAACCTGAACTGCGCTTTGTTACAACTGTCATTGAATTCGGAGCAACAGGTTGAAAACGAAGGTTGGAAACTCATCGAATCCAAAGGTGATATCGCGTTCGGTATTGTTGATCATGAGAATCACAGTACCATCGCTTTAAAAGATGGTGGAGCTAAAAACCCGAATACGCTTGCCTTAATAAAACGCGCCCTGACGGTGAATGACCAGGAGTTTCCAGAAAATAACAATAAATTTTCTTGGCAAGATGAGATTCACACCTTCGACCCATTCGTGGAGGATCGATCGCCTCGGTACCTGAACCTTGTTACCCATGCAAGCGATAATTTTGCACATGACATCACGGATTACTTCATAGAGATGTATAGGAAAACAAATACGGATAAGAAATTCGAAAAAGAAATTTATGAAGATGTTTTTAGTGCCGTTCATGCTTATGAGGACAATAGTGCGTATAGATCGCTTTATATATCCATCAAAGACTTAACGGCCATCATAGAAAAGTACACAGTTGATACTCTTTATCTAAGTATATCGGCCGCGCCGGTCTTCGAGCCTCCGAGGATACCTGTCGGCTACACGAGTATCGACGCGGCTACCACTGATGGACTACCTATTGCGGGAAATCAGGTTCAGAAGTTTTTCAAGGCGCATCGTACTCTTATTGCAGAGGTGGTCTTAAAGAGGCAGGTTGACGATGCGGTGTTTAAGTTAAAATAACTATTTGGCAACGGCGGTTCCGTACAGAGGCATGCACCATGGCGAAGCGTGTATGGATTATCGAAGGTTGGCAAAGCACCACCAACATCTTTTCGCAGGAAGTGCCGTGCAGCCAGCTCCCAGAGGGGCGGGTGGGGGACCTTCTCAAATTCCTGGTGGCCAAACATGGCCTGTCGGAGAGAAATCATAAGCGCAATAGCACATAGGAGATCGAAGCTGTACGCTTCGCATCTTGAGCTTACAAAGTCTGGGCCAAACGATCCGTGGTCGCTTATGTGCGGGCACAACCCATACTTCACGGCAAGGTTGGCTGAACGTACTGATTGACTGCCCTGGTGTGCCGATAAGTCAGTTTCCTCAACCTGCGCATCGATACTGGCCTGAGTGCCGGCGAATACACCGTTGAGGCGCCGCCGCTGAGCGTTGCCGGTCACTCGCGCAAGCTTTCCCGTGATTATTGAACCCACTCCAACCGTATTCAAGTCCTACACCGATGACCGAGATTACCCCCGATTCCATGACTGCCTTCGAGCAGACCCGCGTGGCCGACCTCGCCGCGTTCTACCGTGCCCTGGCCGCGTTGAGCGAGACGCCCACCCTGGACGACCTGCTGGCCCTGGAGCCGCCGCTGCGCGGCCGCCTGGAGGCGCTGTCGCCGAGCCTGATCAGCGAGACCGAGGCGCAGGCCCTTAGCCGTCTGCTGCAGGGGATGATCGACAGTTGCGTCAAGGCGCTCGGCCACTAAACCGAACCCCTGGCTCTGTTAAATCGATGCCCCCGTTACCAGCCGGCGCGGGGGTCTTTTTGCATGCCAGCGGCAACTAGATCCCGTCAGGATGGACCCCAAAATAATCGGGTCTGGTTTATGCGCACCTCGACCCTCACACCAGGTAACCCATGAGCGACGAACAAGAACTGAACCGGATGCGCGCCGAGCACGCCGCCCGCCTGCAGCAACTGCCCGATTTCCTGCAGGACATCATCTCTCGGCTGCACCGCGCCGCCGCCTTTTCCCTGCTGCAGTGCTAGAGGAGCTGCAGCAGCACACCCAGGCGCTGCATGACGCGGAGGAGGAAGACGAGCTGCAGGTGGAGCAGCTGCACGTGCTGCGCGGGCGTCTCTACGGGCACATCGATGCCGCCTGGGTGCGCCGCGAGATCAACGCCGACGAGCGCGGCGACCTCGAAACCTTAGCCCAGTTTCGGTGACCACCCTTTGAACAGTTAAGCAACAATTATTACGAGAGGAAGTAATTTATATTGGAAATCAGTCTATAGATTTTCAAGATCCCTGCTATTCCTTATTAGGTTAGACAGGAGACCCTTTATGCGCATAGTCATGAGTGTCGCTCTCTTAGCAATATTGGTTTTTTCCAATGCCTATGCTGAATACCCAGTTCTAACGTCCAGCCAGGATCGTTGTTTGGCTGACATACGTGTAGCGCCTCCAGTTCGGAATCTTGATCCAAGCACGTATCCGAATGTTCCGGGTTCACCCGGACCAGTGAGCGCTGGACAGCAGTGGACGCAAGGGGAAGGATATACTTTGTGTGTGCGTCTTTCTGGAAATTGCCAAGACTATGCAAATTCCTTTTATTGCGTCTCGGCATCAAGAGCAAACGAGGGTCAACCATTAAACGGAACTTTTTAAAGGAGATTGAAAGTGAACAGATTTTTATTGGCACTTGCTTCCATAGCCTTAGTCTTGGGCGTTTATGCTCATGCCGATGAAACGGTCCCATTCAAGTCCTCGGACAAGCTACCCTTGAGTATCCCTCATGCCATAATTGCGCTTTGTGACGCGCACGACTGTCCTCCACAATTTTCTCCGCCTGGGTCCTACAAAGAATCTTGCCATTCATGCACCGTTGAAAGTGGTCACTATATGACATGTCTCTGCGATAACAAGAAAACTTCCATCGATCTGGCGGCATGTCCAGCCGGCGAGTTCTGCAATAATCATGGTAATCTCCAGTGTGGGGGTTGTTAGCGATTAGTTTTTAATAATGTCAGACTTTCTTGATATTGGTAGCAAGCGTTAAGTGGGTTGCAGACGCTGGAATACCACTAATTTTCCGTGAACACCGCGAAACCATTGGTGATAGGCTTCCTCGGAGGCCTATTACCCACTCTCTAAGGATCGATGCAGATCCGCGTTCAACCCCAACAGAGAGCTTTTCCCATGCTTCCCCGCCGTGCCGCCTCGCTTCGCCCTGCACAATTCAAACACCCTGATTCGAGTTGCATCCGTCACAGGGCGTCTGCCCGAGCGTGATGTCATGTTGCTTTGGCTAACTCATACAACTGGCATACGCGTGACGGAACTGGCCTTGCTTGAGGTGTCCGACGTGCTTTATCCGAGTGGTGCAATCAAGCCCGAAGTGTATCTGAGCGGAGAAATTACGAAGGGATGCCGACCAAGAGACATTTACCTCACGCATGCACGATGCCTTGCCGCGCTGGATGCGTGGTTGGTCTTGCGATCCCATCGCCGCTGGGGGCTTTCCGGTAAAGATGAATATCGAGGGCTGCGCCCCGGTTCAAAACTTGTCATGACGCACAAAGGGCAAGCCTTTGAACTCGCGTTCAAACATCGCCAGTTGGACAGTGGACCCGAGGTGTCCCGGGCCTGCGATGCGCTGCAACAGACGATCAGCAGACTCTACCGGCAGGCGGGTATCAAACAGGGTTCGTCCCACAGTGGCAGGCGCTCACTTGCTGCAAAAGTCTTGGCCGCGACCGGCGACGCAGAGACAGTACAGGCGATCCTCGGGCACGCCTGTCTTGATCACAGCAAAGCCTATCTGAACGTTGATCAGGTCGTCATCCGGAGGGCTTTTGAGGTCGCTCTGTAGGCTGTCAACCTGGAACAGGTGTTCATGAAATTATTTTTCTTTGCATGAAATGATATTTTCATGCGCTAATAATGTATATTGTGTTTGCTGTGAGTTGATCAAGTGGAGCGTGGACATGGCATTTAGGGCTGATGAAGCAGCGAAAACCGGCTATGAGTACGCGGAGGCCTATCTGGTATCGCGCAGCATTGACGATTCAGAGCGCGGCCGCAGTCGTGAGGCCTTGCGGGAAATTTCGGATGAACTAGGGCCGGTCGTCGACAGCTACCCTTCATGGCACCCTTTGGTGTGTCATCACGATGACCGGCACCCAGTGATCGTTCCCGGTAACGGGTGTGGGTACAAGGGAATTGATCACACCCGTTTTTTTGCCAACGGGTTTATTACCTGTCCCTATGGTGATGGCCAGGACGTCATCGACTCGGTGAATGCACTCCCTCATCACCCCGTCGCCACGGTTACGGCAGAACGGCTCGATGTACAGTTCTATAATCCCAATGCCGCGCCGGTTTTAGTGAAGTGCACTTGGGATAAACCGCTCCTGCTGGATGGCACAATTCCTCTGTCAGTGGCAATGGCCTTGATCCTGGAAAAAGAGGTCCCGGGGTGGCGTTGGGCTGAAGTGGCTGAGACATGGGAAACAATGCGCCCGTACTTTCTGGGCAGCCCCCATGGAGCTAGGTCATCTTTGTTTGTAAACCAAGAAGCCGGCCAGGCGATCAAGAAAATATGGAACGCCTTAATCTACACAGGGATGTACGGTCCGATCAAGGTGTGAGTGTGATGCTTGACCGACTAAGGTTTTACCGTGTGTCAAGGTGCCAACCGATTCAGACCATGACCATGTAACGGTTTAGCTAATGCCCAACCCCAGCCATCGAGCTGGGTAGCGGCAGTAGAGAGGGATGCTTTTCGCTCCCTAGGGACGAGCAGGAAAACTATGGACATCATCGCAATTCTGCAGCAGGCGTTGGACGCTTCTAACAAACTTCGTGATTTGGCCAAAAAAGTTGGCGACGCTGATTTCAAAATGATCGTCGCGGATCTGCACTCGGCTCTTGGGGACGCAAAGCTTGAATCTGGCGAACTCAAAATGAAACTGGCTGCAGCTCAGGAACAGATCGTCCTTCTTCAAGCACAGGTCAAGCAGAAGGCTGTGGGGCAGCCTACATATACAAACGAAGGCGTCTACAGCTTTGAAGGTGAGACGGGGCGATTTTGCACCTCGTGTTGGGACGTCGGCGAGCGGCGGGTGCGCCTTTCAAATGTGTCATCTGACTTTCATTTTGCAGGGAAGTGGATGTGCCCCAAATGTAATGCGTACTACGGTGCTGAAGACTGAGTCGATTGCTTAGGAAAACGATCATCCACTGTACGGCCGAGCTTCCTAATTATGAATAAGTTTCCGGTACCCGCCTTTGTACTCGCTGCGGTCGCTGACGCGGTAGCAGAGGCCGAAACTCACGCTAGCTTAGATAGCTTATTTATGTACGCAGAAGCACCTGGCGATCCTCCCGAGGGAAGCAAGCCGGTAAAGGCGCTTGAGTGGTTGAGACGGATAGACCGCTAAGTTGCTAGGCTGAAAGCCGAATCGATGGGTCTCGATTCGTTTCATATTGAAGTGCGCTTTATGTCTGGCTGGAAGCGCTACGGGATCGGCCGCGCCTGGCTAGGCATGCTCGCTGCCGGCGATTAGTTTGCGGTCTTGGTATACCCGATCACATTAGCGCGATCATCGCCTGGGTGATTGTGCAGTTGTGCTCCTTGGCGTAAGCCTCAATGGTTGCCATCTTGCGGACGTTGGCGAGGGTCTTGCTGGCCTGCTTTTGGCCCGACTGGATGCCGCCAAGAGTCTGGTTCTTCGCGGGCTTCGTCCGCTTCGGCTTCGACGGGAGGGGTGCCCGCCATCCCTCACGGTTGAAGTTTCTGCCCGCCTCGGGATCCCCATCGTGCTTGTACTTGTGCTCTAAGCCTTTCCCCTTGATGTGTGCAGGCAGAACAATGAGCCCGGTGGCCAGGTACTCCTTCAGCAGTTGACGGGCCTGGGTCACCACCTTGGTTCTACTGATACCGCCATTCCTCGCGGCCGTAACTGCGGAGCCATTCATCTGCATGCCCTTGAGCTTGCAGAGCTTGAACAGCAGCTTGTAAGCGTTCTCGCACCCGGTAACGCGAACCTCGGCAGCCATCAGCTCATCGATCACTGCCTGGAATGGGTGGGCACCAGCTGGGTTTGCGGCCTCTAGTTCTTCAGTCATAAGGTTCTGAGGAGGTGTGGAGTAGGGCAGCAAATAATACCTGCAATGGTTTAGGTGCTGAAGGTGCCCCGAGGCGTTCCCTGCTGATAAAGTACTTGCCGTTCAATAACCCAAGGATGGCGACCTATGTCGTTTCGCATTGCCGATCTGTATGACCAAAGTTACAGCTGCGCCGGCTGCGATACGAGCGGTCTTGATCGCAGCGCGGTCAACGCGAGCACCTGGACCTGCCTGGCCTGCGGTGAGCGGCTTTGGATCGCGATGAGCGACCCCGCTGGCAACAGCTACTTGGTTGAACGTCTCCCGGCCAAGGCCCTGGTAGTCGGTGACCAGGTGGTTTATCAGAAGCCCCGTGGCCTCGAGGCCGGTGAAGTTAGGGCATCGGATCCTGGTAAGCGCAAAGGGAACTGGTGGTTCTTGGCGGTGGAGCGGTTTGGTTCCGATCATGTTGAGCCAGAGTGCTACATAAACCGCGCTGTGTGATCCTGCAAAGGCCTTTCGTCATGAGTGACCAGATGACCTTCGACCCGATGCGCGACTTCTTCCAGCGCCGTCAGAGAGCCCTGTTGGATGTCCAGGCGAGGGGATTGCAGCTGGTCATCGATCGCAGTGAACCTATACGCGGCAATTTCTGTTTCCCAGGCCCGGATATTGACGCGGCCATCCAGCACCAGGGCGAGCACGTTGGGCGGGTCTGGTATGGCTTCAGCCCGCTGCATGATCGCCTCTACATTGACGACATCGAGATCGATTCGAGGCACCAGGGGCGAGGCTTCGGCCAGGTGGCATTGTGGCTTTTATGGTCACGGTATCAGTTGCCGTTAACGCCGCTGTACGAGGTAATGAGGTCGCACGGCTTCTGGGCCAAAGTGCGGAAGCGCTTCGCCGCCGCCGGCGTCACCCTCACCCGCGACTTACGAACTGGAGAGCAAGAAGTCGAACAGCAGCGCTGGCAGCATCTGATTCCGGAGACCGACGCAGAACGTCTCAACCGTGAATACTGGGAAGGGGAGGACGCTAAGCTAATCTGCCGGCCAGTTGAACAGCGACCAGCTTAGGCCGGGCACCCACGCAAATCTGGTGAGTGCCCTCGGTAATCATTGCAAACCGCGCCGATGGGTGCAGCCTGGCGTCAGCCGATGCTGATCGGCGCTGTCAGCTGATGGAGGCGGCCTTTGTTCACCTTAACCAGGCGCAGCCCACATTCATCCAGGCCACGCTAGTGCGTGCCGTAAGTCATGGATAGAGCTCCTATGGCCAGCATGAGCGCACCGCCAATCAACCCGAAGTACTTCAACTTGCCGGGCTTATCGACCGTCACCCCATCACGGTACACCCGTGTGGTATCGCATCGTGAGCAATGTTGGTTACGCTCATATACATCGGTCACGCCCCCGCCACTGTCTACCCACTGGTGTCTCAGCCAGTAACATTCCTTTTTCGCTACCATGATTATTTCCTTTTCTTGGCGCGTAAGCCGCGCCTTTCTAATGCCTAAGCCCAGCGCATGGCCTGGGGTTAGGCGGTACTAGGAATTTTCTAATCGTTTTGCCCAGCGCACAACAGGCGGCAAAAGCGATTGCTTGGCCAGAGGCCTATGCCAAAGCGAGGGCATCTTGATTGACCGTCGCCTGAAGGCGCTGGCTGATCCGCTCCAGTTCCTGCTGGACAACCGTGATCTCTGCTTCGGTCAAGGTGGTGCCGAGCTGTTGATGGCTCGCTTCCGCATTCTGTAGCAGGCCTGACGCAAAGTTACGCGCGAACGCGATTGCTACTCGTACCCTTGGCTTCTCAGCTGCCATGGTTATTTCTCCACTCTGGCGGCTACGCCGCGATCCAGCGCTCAACGCTGCCTTTGCTCCCACACCGGATGGGGCGAAGGCCCTGTAGGCGACGCTCAACGCTGTTGATGAGATAATTGAGGCGACCCATCGTGTTCTGGGCCGAGCCAAACGAATGCCGCGGGACACGCTTGATCTCATGCTTGATCGGGCCTGCTATCTGTTTTTCACACCCCGCCAGCAACTCGAGGGCTTCGAACGCATCGCAGGCGTCCCAGATCGAATCGAAAGCGGCGAGCCACTGCCAACGGGTTGCGAGCCGATAAGCCCCCGACCCTGCGTCGTAGACCAGGAACAAACGCGTGCCTTCGCAGCCGAATGAGCTGCGAATGACTTCCTGCTTGGTAATGTCGGGCTTGGCCATCGCTCTTCCTGGACAGTCAGTCTCGATCCCGCAGAGGTAAAGGTCCTTCGCCGGCACTGTGGATGTAACTTGGAACGTTATGGGGCCCAGCGTCGCACGGAGAGCACGAAGCGCAAGTCGCTATCTGTGGCAACCAGATTTCACAGGGATTGTAGGGGCTCGGTCTTCAGCCCTCGCCTGGCCGAATTGCTCGGTTGGACCGGCCAGGTTCCTATTCCTCCGTCAAACCTGTGGAGGAATGGCCGGGCTGAGCGTTGCTTTTGAGGCAGCCATGCTGAAAAATCTGGTGGTGCGTTACGGTATACTTTCCGCTGCCATTACATGAGTGACGGACCACCGTGAAAACACCGGCGAGCCGGCCACGGGCCAAGCCCAGCCGAAAAACATTCAAACCGGGCAAGTCGCGAATTACCTTGGCCGGGTACCGTAGTTGGTATCGGCACCTTCACGAGTTCACCACCTATGTGGCTGAAGACAGCGATGGCTTGGTAACTGTCGATGGCGTTTCGATTTCTCATCATTCGGCGCCGTATTCACCTGGCAAGTCCTCCGCCGCCCTTCCCGACGATCCGCCGCGGCATCTCTACGCTCTCGAGGTCGAAGACCTTCTCGAATTTACCGCTGATGACCTGGTGCAGGCCTGGGCGTGTCGATCGCACAGCTGCGGAACGACGGAGGCGGCGGCGGAGATGTATGCGCTGGTCAGGGTGCTGGAGGGCATTGACGAATTTTACGCCGGCGCCAGCACCTACATTGGCCATCCAGAGGTCATGGCCATCTTCGCGGTAGCGGAGCAGGAAGAGCTGATGGGCCAGGAAGAAGCAACAGTGGCGCCGGTGCATGCTCCTGACGTGGCGAACAGCGACGCAGCAGGGCTCACGCTGGCGGCCGTGAGCGAGCTCACCGTGGATGAACTCAGAAAGGCCTGGGACAACCGGCCGGAAAGCTTTGCATCGTTGGAAGCCGCGGCCGAGACACTGGCCATACTCCGGTCGCTGACTGCAGAGGCACCTGAGAAACCTAGCTACCGCCGGATGCTCCAGCACGAGTTGGTTCTTGAGTTGGAGGATGTCCTGCCTTCGGAGATTCAGGCGCAAGCGCCTGCAGCTGCTCTTGGAGCGGAGCTGGCCTTACTCAAGGTTGATCGAAGGGCTGTACGCTCTCAGGTCGCAGTGATCCGCCCTGGGCAGGGAAATTTCCGGACTGCGATGCTCGAGCGATATGGTAGGGAGTGCTGCATCACCGGGTGCACTGTCGACACCCTGCTCGAGGCGGCTCACATCATTCCCTATCGCGGGGATCAAACGAACGACGTCACCAACGGGCTTTTGCTCAGAGTCGACCTGCACCGGCTGTTCGACGCGCACTTGGTGACGATCAACCCGCGTTCACTCACTGTCGAGGTGGCCAGCTCAGTGAACGATGCCGGGTACCAGGCCTATCATGGGAAGCGCCTTTTCGCTCTCAGTCCCAAGCCTCGAATCCTCTTTCTTGAGGCCCACTATCAGGCATACGAGAAAGCACGCATTCAAACGTTCTCAGGGACGTGACTAGGCCAGGAAGAGTAAAAATATGGAACTGCTTGAAGTCGCTCGGATATTCCAGAGTAGTCTGGAAGAGCTGAAAAGGGATTATCCGTTGCTAATCGACGTCGGCGGCATGCTCAGACGAGCCCGCCGCACTCGCCACATTCAATCCACGGGCGCCCTCATGGAATACGAGCGTGAGAGGCGCTTTGCCTGGACCTAGTTATAGCCAGCTGGGCTGCGGCTCAGCGGGCTACTCTGCAGTAGTTAATGGTTTAAATAGCTTCTGCACCTTTGCTCTAAGCTGAGCATTGCAGAAGTCTCGCATGTCCAGGACATCGATGAGGGCGTCAATTTGTGCCTCACTTCGATGTTCGAAGGCCAAAACCTTCTCCATCTGCGCAGTTGAAAGATACCGGGAAAGGTATTGGTATGGATTCAGGGAGTCGGGCACGTGACCCAAAATTGCATTCCATTTCATCTGCTGATTGAGCCCATCGTGAATCCGTTTGTATTCAAGATAGGTACGCAGCAACGGGGCCTTTGCTTCAAGCACCTGACCTTTGTGCCACTCGTAAAAGCTCTTCACTTGTTTTCGGTACGTATCGAAGGCAGCTCCGATATCAATCTCGGTTCCCCCGTCTTCGATGAATCGCTTCGCTCCGGCCTTCCAATTACCCCAGGCCAGCAGCTCGCCCCTGTCGACTACAAAGCGAGCGACACGTCCGCCTTGAAAATCGTAGTCTATGCGCCAGTTAGCTTCGGCGATTCGCCAGTGAGCATTATAATTGCGTAAATCCTGCAAAAACTCATGCAATCCCAGGGTGGAGAAATGAGCCTTAACGCCATCTCCATAGCCTTCTACGCCCCACTTTTTGTTGAAAACTCGTGCAACCTCGACTAACGCCATCACAGAAGACGTTGCGTAGAACAGTTTCCGCTTCACCTCCCTAACGAAGTCTTCGGCCGTTTTCCGATTTGTTTTTTCCCAAAACCCCAGCTCCTTGCTTTTTTCACCAAAGGAGCCGATCTCCTCTATCACTTCAGCCGCGCTGGCCTGGAAAATCCAAACGGTGTCGTCTAACTCTTTGGTACCTCGCCACAGCTTCCCTCCGTCGGTCTGATCAATTGAAGTACGAGCAGCTTGGAAGTTTGACATTATCGCTGACTGAATGTGGTGAGCCGTCCAGGGCTCGGGGATAGTTTCAAGGTAGGCCATAGCGATCCTAACTGCAGAATGAAGTGGTGGAATCAGCACGCCCCGCCTAGGGGCGCTGCCAGTAAGCCCTGATACTACTGATTCCAGCACTCCGAATACTAGGGATTCTCCGATCAAGTCAGCACAGGCCGTCTGACCTGTGCTGAAATAGCCTTCTGAATCGCCCCTGGTTCCGTAGACACCTCCAAGCCTCATAATGAGGCCCAAATAGGAGGTGCCATGAGTCGTCAGCGTTACCCTGAAGAATTCAAGATCGAAGCGGTCAAGCAAGTGACCGAGAAAGGCAAGCCTGTCGCCGACGTTGCCCAGCGCTTGGGCATGTCCGTTCACAGCCTCTACGCCTGGATCAAGCTCTACAGCAAACCCCAAGAGCAGCGTCAGCATGACGATGACCAGCAAGCCGAACTGCGCAAGCTGCGCGCTGAGCTCAAGCGCGTGACGGAAGAGCGAGACATCTTAAAGAAGGCCGCCGCGTACTTTGCCAAGGAGTGCGGCTGAAGTACGCCTTCATCAAAAAGCACTCGACCGATTACCCAGTGCGGCGTCTTTGCCAAACCCTCAAGGTGCATCCCAGCGGCTACTACGCCTGGCTGGCCGAGCCTCAATCTGCCCGAGCAAAAGAAGATCATCGTCTGCTTGGCTTGATCAAACATGCTTGGCTCGAAAGCGGAGGTGTGTACGGCTACCGCAAAATTCATGATGACCTGCGTGAGCTGGGAGAGACATGCGGGCGAAATCGAGTCGGTCGTTTGATGCAGGCAGAGGGGTTGCGTTCGCAAACGGGCTATCGCCGTCGTCCTGAGTTTTATGGCGGAAAGCCAACAGTGGCATCTCCCAACCACCTTGCCCGACAGTTCAAGGTCAGCGAGCCGAACAAGGTCTGGGTGACAGATATCACTTATATCCGCACCTATGAAGGATGGCTTTATCTGGCAGTAGTGCTGGACCTCTTCTCACGCCAAGTAATTGGTTGGTCAATGAAACCAAGGATGTGCAGCGACCTTGCTATCGACGCCATGTTGATGGCCGTTTGGCGACGCAAGCCACAGCAGCAAGTGATGATTCACTCAGACCAAGGCAGTCAGTTCAGTAGCTCAGAATGGCAAAGCTTCCTTAAGGCCAACAATGTGATCAGCAGCATGAGCCGACGGGGAAACTGCCATGACAACGCCGTGGCCGAGAGCTTTTTCCAGCTTTTGAAGCGGGAGCGGATCCGGCGAAAGATTTACGGAACGCGTGACGAAGCTCGAAGTGATATTTTCGATTACATCGAGATGTTCTATAACCCAAAACGTCGACACAGCAGTGCTATGCAGCTGTCTCCAGTAGAGTATGAGAAACGCTATTTTCTGAGCTTGGAGAGTGTCTAGGAAACTAGGGGCGATTCAACTTTGGCAAGGACTTGTGATTGCGAGGCATTGCGTCATTAACTAATGCCATGCGCCCTCTCGCGCTCGCATGCTCAAGGAAACTTGTTTTACCTTTCACGATGCGCTCTTCAAGGTTGAACGGAAGGCGCACCACCCAGTGTTTATCAAGTGCAAATTTGTAAAATGCACAAGCGTAAGTTAGGCGTTGACGGGTGGTGTTCAGTGCAAGGCCGCACGTGTCTGTGCAGTATTTTCGATAGGAAGCTAAAAGGCTTATTTCCTCACCTCGATCTACGTCTCGCCAGTCAAGATCATGAGCTTGCAAGAAGCTGAAGAAGTCATAGAGCGCTCGGCCAGTACTAGGCCAGGAGTTCTTAGAACCGATGGCCCCGCGAAGAAGGTAATAGCGAAAGAATTGATTGGCTTCGATACAACTGGCCATCGAATCCCAAAGCAGGATGGGAAAGCCTTCGTAGGGCTGCCCTGCGATTACGAAATCCTCGCTGCTCCACAAAAGCTCCACCCGTCACCCTCCACCAAGTAGCTGCCTAGCGTTATGGCCGCATGGATTGTGTTCGGGCTAACGCCAGTGCCCTCTACACCTGCTCAGAAACGTCTACTATTCAGATAGCACAGAGATCTAACGGTTGCTACGTACCGGAACATAAGCTTGTCATCATCCCTTCATCCCACCTGCTTAGGCTGAAGGCGATACCTACAAAGGCAAAATGAGCAAAGAGGACGCAGGGCAATGGATGAATACCAGGAAGAGCTACTCGAAACCCAGGCTTACGAACTGGACACCCCGGAACCGGCCGACGACGCCACCGAACTCTAACCCGGCTGCCGCTGGCTGCGGCGGAACTCCCCCGGCGTGAGGCCCGTCCAGCGCTTGAATGCGCGCTGGAAGGCCTCGGCCGAAGCAAACCCCAACAGATAGGCAATCTCGCCAAAGGCCAGCGCCGTGTCACGGATGTAGGTCTCGGCCAGGTCGCGCCGTGTTTCGTTGAGCAGGTCGCGAAAACGCGTGCCTTCCTCGGCGAGCTTGCGGCGCAAGGTCCAGGTTGGCAGTTGCAGGTGCAGCGCCACTTCTTCCAGGTCCGGTTCACGGCCGCCATTGAGCAGCGGGCCCAGCAGGTGGGTGATGCGCTCACCCAGGCTGCGCACCCGCGTGCGCTGCAGCAGCTCTGCCTCGCACAGTTGCAGCAGGTGCTGCCAGGTACTTGGGCAATGCCCGGGGTTGGCCAGTTGCAAGGTGGCGCGGCTCAGACGCAGCTGATTGCCGTCGGCGGCGAACTGCACAGGCGTGCTGCAGAGCGGTTGATAGCGCGCGGCATAGGAGGGCGCGGCAAACTCGATGTCCAGGCGTTCGGCCTGCACTGGGGTGCCGGCAAGGTCGGTCAACTGGGCCAGCCAGCCGGTCAGCAGTGAGTCGACCACAAAGCGGTTGTAGTCGTTATACGGGCTGATGGAGTAGAAGCGCAGCCAGGCGCCCTGGGCATCTTCCACAAAGCAGGAATGGCCACGGTAGTTGGCCGCGTAAAGCGGCTCGAAGCGCAGCAGGGTGCGCGCCGCCTCACCCAAGGTGGGGGCCTGGGCCGCGGTGACCCCGGCCAGGCCAGCATGCGCCAGACGGCTCAGGCGCCCCATACGCAGGCCTAGAGCAGCCTCGCCGCTCATTTCGATTGCTGCGTGGCCCAGATGCATGTAGCGGGGGATGGACAGGCGTGCGCCGGCTTCGCCCAGGCGTGTCGCGTCCAGGCCGTAGCGGCGCAGCAATGGTTCAGGGTCGTGGCCCAGCTCGCGCAGGGCTTCGCTCAAAGGCTGGACAAAACCCACCGACAGTTCGCCCAGGCGCACGCGGGGGCGGGCCATGGGCTTACAGCCACACATTCAGCAGGCGGGCACCTGGGCTGGGAGGAGCGGCAAGCAACGCTCCCGACTGGCGGGCAAAGCCCTGGCCATCGCTGCCCTGTTCCCAGAACTGCCCGCGCATGAACACGCTCATACTGCTGATGTCGGTTCCGGCCACTTCGGTCAGGCGTTGCCAAGCCGCCTGTTCACTGACTTCGCCGCGCTGCAAGGCCAGCCCGGCGCTGGCATCCTGGTGGCGATTTCCCCGCCAGGGTGCTTGCCAGCTGCCCTTGCCACTGAGAAACGCTGGGTTGGCGATCAGTTGTACGGCTTGTTCAGTCAGTTGCTGGTGGTTTTCCGGGTACCAGCTGTCACTGCCCACCAGTATCCCCAGGCGCCCGGCCGGGGTCTGCACGACCTGCAGCGGGTGCTGGCGGCCGTCGTGGACGTAGCGGCGCATTTCACTGTCGGGATATTGCTGACGCTGGGGCTGCCCCAGTAGCGAGCCGTCACCGGCAAACACCACACTGCTGTTGAACAGCGGGCCACGGCCGGTATGCAGTACGCCTTGTTTCACATAAGGTTCGGGCAGCACGATCGAACCGGCCACCAAGGTGACGCCAAATTCCTTGGCCAGGCCGCCGAACAGCTGCTGGTAGTCTGCGGCCATCTGCTCGGCCTTCATGCGCAAGTGCGCATCGGCGCGCCAGTCGTCGCCGTCAGCGCCAAGAACCGCGAGGCCATAGCGCAGCGGGTTGCTCAGTTCCAGCCATTGTTGGGCTTCGCGGCTCTGGGTAACTTGATACAGCTCGCTCTTCTCTCCGCGCGCCCACAGCCAGGTACCGATGTGTTCCGGCAGCACGACCACCGTGCGCGGGTTCACCAGGCCTTGGGCGCGGGCTTGCTCCAGATAGGCTGCGAGCTTGCGGTGCAGGCGTTGCAAGTTCTGATAGTCGCCCGGGTACAGCAGTGGTTCGACACCGAGCAGGTTGCCGTGCTCGCCCGGGACGCCATGGTTAAGCGCCAGTTCGATGCGCAGGTCGGACAGGTAGTGGCCTTCCGGGCGCTGTTGGGTCCAGAAGCCATAGCCGCAGAGGGCGGCGATCATCACCAGCGCCAGGGCGCTTGCCAGGAGTTTTCGCATCAAGCGTGGGTATTCGCTAAAAGTGGAGTGGCCATACGGAACGATGAAGCCGCAACCTCGCGCCTTGTGATCGGTTTGAGCAGCGCACTGCATGGATCCATGCACAATCGACTTTTGATCATACCAAAGGAATGGCGATGGGCGTGCAAGGAACCCCGGGCGTTGAGGCCCGGGGTTGTGTTGGCAGGGTCAGGCGGCCAGCGTCGCCAGGGCGAGACGTTTGTCCTGGATGCAGAATTTCTCGAGCAACTTCAGCGAGCCACCGAATATCAGCGCACCGGAGTAGGTGATGTCGGTCAGGACAAAGGCATCCGGTTCACTGAATGGCCATTTGACCTGGTTCGCCGCCACCTTGACCATGGGCGCTATGGACGGAATGTTGTTGGTTACACCACCCGCCACCACGCGCTCGATGATCACGTGGATGACGATACTGACAATGGCCACCACCAACGCTGCGATGATGCCGACGATCAACGCCATCACCTTGCCGCCCACACCACCCGCCACGGCGGTGGCCACGGCGGCAATCGCGCCTAGAATGGCTTCGGTGACGACCACCCAGGTGGCGATGTCTGTCGTGTTTTGGACATCCGGGTCTCCGACCATGGCATATACCATCACCTGTTCGCCCTTGTCGTTGACGCCCAGTTGCAGCGTCTGCTTGGTGACGATACGGGTATAGGCCACGATACCCGGTGAGATATCGGTGCGTACCTTGCATTCGGTGCGGATATAGGACTCGTCGAAGTTGATATCGAACTTTTCGGCCACGGGATGATAGGTGATGGCCCCAAACTTGACGCTGTCGAGCTTCAGGTCGTTGGCAGTGATGGATGTGCCCGCTGAATCCAGGGTGAAGTTGGCCGCGGTGGTACCCTCGAAGATGAACGGCAATGCCGCCAGCAACTGGTACTTGACGAAGATCTCCCGGCTGATGAGGAAGTTGGCATTGTTGTCCGCAGCCAGCATCACGGCAGGCAACTGGTTCGGCAAACCCGTGGAGTCACGCTCGTTGGTCATGGCCAGCACCCCGAAGATGCTGCTTTCCTCAGTGTTCTTGTCGGTATAGGCATAGCTCATGGAGGTGGCGCGCAGCCATTTGAATTCCTCGCTTTCCTTGCCCATGTTGTTGATCAGTACGGTACTGAACAGGGTGTCGAACTTCTTCAGGTTCTCGGGCTGGTTCAGCCAGTCTTCGAGTACGCCGCGCATCACGCTCTGGTCAATGCCGCTCAAGACGTTGTTCGGGTCCCTCAGGGCAATCACCGCAGCGATCGGGTCATCCGGGTCCGTTGCCTGGGTGTTGACTTGCAGTTCATACGTGCCGTCTGAAGCCGATACTGGATTGGGCGCCGGGAAGTAGCTGAGCTTGACGTAGACATCCGCAGACATTCCCTGGACCTGGTAGGTTTTGCCATTCAGGCCTTTGTATGTCCCCGAGCCGAAGGGGATGCGTACCTTGACGTTGCGTCCGTCGCCGCCGGTGGTAATCGACCAGGCGTCGAAGTCGGCCTTGAGCGAGAAGCTGTCGACCCCGGCGTCTATGCTGGCGGGGTAGGTTTTTTCCAGGGCAATGCGCTGGTTGAGCGCAGAGACCCGGCAGATGCTCACGGTATCCCAGCCATTGGTCGTGACCGTACTGGCCAGTGTTCCGGCATTGGTCAGTAGCTGCGCGGCGCGCAAGGTGTCTTCGGAACTGTGTACAAACGCCGCGTTGCGGTACAGGGGCGATTCGCGCAGGGTCTGGCGCGCGGTTTCATTGAGGTGATCGAGGCGCAGCGAGATGGGTTGGGCAAACCCGGACAGCATGACCTTGCTTTCATTGCTCATGATACGGCTCCTTGTGTTGGTGGGGTCACACGTAGTTGATGACAAGGGCCTCGGCGAGGTAGCTCGACGAAGCGGTATGGGTGTCGTTGCTCCAGGACACGCAATCGATGGTGTCGGCCTTGACCGAGCCGCCGCGCGCGGCGATGGCGCTGATCAGGTCATCGGAGATCACAGCGGCGACGATGTGGGTGATCAGGCTGACGATGGGCGAGAGCCAGGCCAGGTACCAGGGAATATGCACTTCCTTTCTGAAGTCGGACGATTGCTTGACGAAGTTGATGGTGTTGCCATCGAGCACCAGCTTCATCCTCAGCCAGCCGTTCCACTTCATGTCGATACCTGCGTGCAGGTCACAGTTGCCCTGATAGTCGACGGTGATGAAGTCACCGAGCATTCGTGCAGGGTTGCAACCGGCGAAGACAACGGGGGTGTACCAGATCGCCCCTGATTTGATGGCCTTCATGCGCAAGGTCGGTATGTTGACCATTTGCGTATTGTCGAAGCGGTAGTCCTGCGCCGTGGCACCCTGGTAAAGCTGAAGCAGCCCGGGCAGTACCAGATGCTCCAGGACCATGCGTGGAGACAGCACGTAGCTCGACTGTCCACCCTGGCTGATGCCCGACACATCGATATCCAGTGGCAGCCCACTGATGTCGCGTTCGGTACATACGGCCATGATCGCCAGGAAGCCTGAATCGAGGTACGCATAGGTACATTTTCGCGGTCTGGCCCATTCCGGGGCAGTGGCTTTGCTGAAGTTGATGGTCGCGAAGGTATGGGTGAACTGTCGGGGATGCTCGACCAGGTAGTTGCAGATGCAGTCCAACACCACGGAGGCGAAAGGACCTAGCGAACCGTCGGGGTCTTGCAGGGTGATGCCGCGCAGCCAGCCGCCTTCGTCGCCCTGCAGGGGTTGAGTGGCTCCGGCCTTGTGCAGGAAGGCCGACTTCAACTGCACCTGGCCGTTGCCTTGTGGCAACAGCGACAGGGTGACCTCGATGATGGCAGCCGCGCCGGCCAGCGAGCGGCTGGTGCCACTGGCCTCGAAAAAACCTGAGCGTATAGGCATGCGCAGGCGCAGCAAGCGACCGCCGCCACCGTTGATGATCGACCAGCAGTCGAACACCCCGTGGCAGGCGTAGCCTTCATCCGAGGTATAGGAAAATTCGTGGTCGAGGCTGTTCCAGCTGGCTGCCAGGTCACTGTTCACGCTGTCCTGGCGAACGATGCTGATGGTGTCCCATCCTTTTGTCAGCATGAGCGAACCCTCCGGGCGCACTGAGTAGGCGCCACGTTCCATGGGTGGATGATCAAACGTGCTTGAAGAGTCTGGCAGAGCCGCGTTGTCTGGCAAATGCGCGAGGAGACTGTTTGGCGATCAAGCCAGGCGAACCTTATAGCGCTGAAGTTCTGGAGCCTTCCCGGCAGTCGCTGCCTCTACTGTTCATCACGATCATTAACTTGTCAGTTTTGATCATTGAGGCAATTCAAACGGCTGTTTAATGTCGCAGACAGACAAACGACGGGGCCCGCCACCCAGTGAGGTGCCCGCAATCCGTGATCACGCCATCAGGGGACCTTTCCATGGCCGCCGACCGCTACCCGCACCTGCTTGCCCCGCTGGACCTGGGCTTTACCACCTTGCGCAATCGCACCCTGATGGGCTCGATGCACACTGGCCTCGAAGAGCGCCCCGGCGGCTTCGAGCGCATGGCTGCATACTTTGCCGAGCGCGCCCGCGGTGGCGTTGGCCTGATGGTCACTGGCGGCATTGCGCCCAATGATGAAGGCGGGGTGTATTCCGGTGCGGCAAAGCTCAGCACCGAGGAAGAGGCCGACAAGCACCGCATCGTCACCGAGGCGGTGCACGCTGCCGGTGGCAAGATCTGCCTGCAGATCCTGCATGCCGGGCGCTACGCCTACAGCCCACGCCAGGTGGCACCTAGCGCGATTCAGGCGCCGATCAACCCGTTCAAGCCCAAGGCGCTGGACGAGGAGGGTATCGAGAAGCAGATTGCCGACTTCGTCAATTGTGCCGTGCTGGCCCAGCGTGCCGGTTACGACGGTGTCGAGATCATGGGTTCGGAAGGCTACTTCATCAACCAGTTCCTCGCCGCCCACACCAACCACCGCACCGACCGCTGGGGCGGCAGTTATGAAAACCGCATGCGCCTGGCAGTGGAAATCGTCAGCCGGGTGCGTGGCGCGGTAGGGCCGAACTTCATCATCATCTTCCGCCTGTCGATGCTCGACCTGGTCGAGGGTGGCAGCACCTGGGACGAGATCGAGCTGCTGGCCAAGGCCATCGAGCAGGCCGGCGCTACCTTGATCAACACCGGAATCGGTTGGCACGAGGCGCGTATTCCGACCATCGCCACCAAAGTGCCGCGTGCGGCCTTCAGCAAAGTCACCGCCAAGTTGCGGGGCGTGGTGAGCATTCCACTGATCACCACCAACCGCATCAACACCCCGGAGGTGGCCGAGGCGGTGCTGGCCGAGGGCGATGCGGACATGGTCTCGATGGCCCGACCGTTTCTCGCCGACCCGGACTTCGTCAACAAGGCCGCTGCCGGTCGCGCGGATGAAATCAACACCTGCATCGGCTGCAACCAGGCCTGCCTGGACCACACCTTCGGCGGCAAACTGACCAGTTGCCTGGTCAACCCGCGTGCCTGCCACGAGACCGAACTCAACTACCTGCCTGTACGTACGGTGAAGCGCATTGCCGTGGTAGGCGCCGGCCCGGCTGGCCTGGCGGCGGCCACCGTGGCGGCCGAGCGGGGCCACGCGGTGACCCTGTTTGACGCCGCCAGCGAAATCGGTGGCCAGTTCAACGTGGCCAAGCGGGTGCCGGGCAAGGAAGAATTCTTCGAAACGCTGCGTTACTTCCGCAACAAGGTCAAAAGCACGGGCGTCGACCTGCGCCTGAATACCCGTGTGGATGTGCAGGCACTGGTGGGCGGCGGCTTTGATGAAATCATCCTGGCTACCGGCATCGCCCCGCGTACCCCGGCCATTGCGGGCGTGGAGCACGCCAAGGTGCTCAGCTACCTGGACGTGCTGCTCGAGCGCAAGCCTGTGGGCAAGTCGGTGGCCGTGATTGGCGCGGGAGGTATCGGCTTCGATGTGTCCGAGTACCTGGTACATGAGGGCGTGGCCACCAGCCAGGACCGAGCGGCATTCTGGAAAGAGTGGGGCATCGATACCCACCTTCAGGCGCGAGGTGGTGTGGCCGGGATCAAGGCCGAGCCGCATGCTCCGGCGCGGCAGGTGTACCTGTTGCAGCGCAAGAAATCCAAGGTGGGTGACGGGCTCGGCAAGACGACCGGCTGGATTCACCGCACCGGGTTGAAGAACAAGGGGGTGCAGATGCTCAACAGCGTGGAGTATCTGGCTATCGACGATGCCGGCCTGCACATTCGTGTGGACGGCGGCGAGCCGCAGGTGCTGGCGGTGGATAACGTGGTGATCTGTGCCGGGCAAGATCCGCTGCGCGAGCTGCAGGAAGGGCTGGCGGCGGCGGGGCAGTCGGTGCACCTGATTGGTGGCGCGGATGTGGCGGCCGAGCTGGATGCCAAGCGGGCGATCAACCAAGGCTCGCGGTTGGCGGCTGAGCTCTGAGGTCGTTGGGGCTGCGTGAACCCGACACCTGCGCCTTAATCTATGGGCATGCCCGCGAAACAGGTGACGCGGTGGATGGCACCGGCTTTGCCGGTGTTCGCGGGTGAACCCGCTCCTACGACAGCCTGTGCCGGGGTATCGATGCCTGTGTCGAGCCACCCTGGCACTGTGATGCCTCGGCGGGGGCGACTCATCGATTACAAGCGCTTGCGGGATTACCCTGTACACTGCGATCCATGCATGTATTCGACCTCCCCCAAGCCCCCCTGCAGTTTCTGGACTTGCCCTGGCTGCAACAAGCCCAGGTCCAGGCCGCCATTCTGCGCCTGGACCTGATCGACCCGCTGATCAGCGGCAACAAGTGGTTCAAACTACGCCACCACCTGCAACAGGCCGGCGCCAGCCATGCTCCAGGCCTGATCAGCCTTGGCGGCAACCACTCCAACCATCTGCACGCCTTGGCCGCTGCCGGCAAGCGTTTCGGCTTCGCCACCGTCGGCCTGTTACGCGGCCATGCCCAGGACACGCCAACCGTGCGTGACCTGCAGGCGCTGGGCATGAAACTGCATTGGCTAGGCTACGGCGGCTACCGTGCGCGTAATGAGCCAGGCTTTTGGGTTTCCTGGCAGGCGCGCTACCCAGGCTGGCACTGTATCCCCGAAGGGGGCGGCGGGCTGGCCGGTGCGCAGGGCTGCGCGCTGATCATGCAGCAGGCGCGCGCGCAAATCTCGGCCTTGGGGTGGTCAGACTACGACGCCTGGTGGTTGGCTGCCGGAACGGGGACTACCTTGGCCGGGCTGGTAATGGCGGAGGCAGGGGCGCATGCCGTGCATGGCGCCTTGGCCGTACCCAGGGATCATGGGGTGCCGGAGACGGTGGCAGCACTGGCCGGCACGCACGGCTACCAGCTACACGACGCCTGCCGTGGCGGTTTCGGAAAATTCGACGATGCGCTACTGACGTTCATCGCCGACTGCGAGCAGCACACTGACGTGCCGCTCGAAGCCCTCTATACCGGCAAGGCTCTGCTGGCCTTGCGTGATCAGGTCGCTGCCGGGCTGTTCAAGCCCGGCAGCCGCCTGATCTTCGTGCACACAGGCGGCCTGCAGGGGCGACGCGGTTACTTGTAAGGCAGCATGCGCAACAGCGTGTTGTCGCGCTGCACATAGTGATGGTAAAGCCCGGCCAGTGCATGCAGGCCGATCAGCCAGTAGCCCCAGCTGCCAATACGCTCATGCCAGCCTTTGATGAACTTGGCCTGGTCCGGGTTCGGGCCGATCAGATGTGGCAGCTCCAGGCCAAAGAACGGCACCAGTTTGTCGGCGGCGCTGAGGATCAGCCAGCCGGCCAGCGGCAGGCCGATCATCATCAGGTACAGTGCCAGGTGCATCAGGTGCGCCAGGCCAGTCTGCCAGGCCGGTGGTTTTGGCACGATTGGCGGCGTCGGGCGGCTCAGGCGCATGGCCAGGCGCAGCCAGACCAGCACGAACACGCTGAGCCCGAGCATGAAGTGCAGGTCCTTCATCAGGTTGCGTTCGACGCTGTCCTTGGGGAACAGGCCACGCAGTTCGATGAGTGCATAGACAGCGGCCAGCAGCACCAGCATCAGCCAATGCAGGGCGATGGACAGGCGCGCGTAATGGGTCGCGGGGTTGGATGAAACCATGATCGGTCCTCGTCATCAGGTCGGAAAGGCGCTCTTGCTGGCGCTCAGGTACCATTGTAATGGTTACCAGAAACGAATCTTTGCGCTGGGTCTGTGAAAATTGTGTTGCCAGCCACCGGCCTCTTCGCGGGCGGGCCCGCGAAGGGGCAGGAACAGGCGACATCAGTTACCGGGCAGATACGGCCAGTCATCAGCCACCAGAAACACCCGCTCTGCCTCCTGCCAGGCGCCCTCGGCATCAGGCACCAGTCGTACCAGCAAGTGCGCCGGTGCCTGCTGCTCCAGCACATGCAGCCACGCCGCAAACTGCTCCGCCTGCCAGCACTCACCTGACGCCACCCTAGCCGGTGCCAGCCAGGCATGCCGCTGCAGCGGCTGCCAACGCTCGCCCTCGGCCATCACCCAGTCCCGCCGACGAAGCCAGCGCCCGCGCAAATGTTGCGGGTTGGCGCCCTCCGGCGCCTCGGCATGCCCAGGCCGTGGATAGAACAGGTAACCACCCAGCCACATTTGCGCCTGCACCTGCTCCACCCCTAGCTGGGCCAGCGCCTGACGGCTGTGCGCCCCCTTGGACATGGGCAATTGGTGCCCCGCCAGGTGCGCAAGCTTGGTCCCCAGCCGGTCATGGCAACCTGGCCCCAGCCAGGCATGGGGATCGTGCCCGGCGCCTTCCGGGCCCAGGTACAGCTTGATCGCCAGTTCCAGGTGGTGCACGCCGTCGCAGTCACGCAACACCACGTCGAGCTCGCCCAAGGTGCGCCCGCCGTCGCGAATCGCCAGGTTGGCGGCCAGCAGCTCGATGCCTGGCGCCTGGCCCAGGGCAAATTGCCACAGGCGTTCGTAGTAATGCCCCAGGCGCCGGCTGCCCAATTGCGCCAGCCACTCGCGCAACGGTCGGTCATCGGCATCCAGGGCCCGCAACCATTGTTCAAGGCGTTGCGGCTGCTGCGCCCACAGGCTGCCCGCCAGCGGGTGTCGCTGGGGGCAGGGCGGGGCGCTGAGCAGGGGCGGCGACAACAGGGCCCATGCCAGGTCACGCACGGTAGAGTGCTGCAGTTGTCGGGGCAGGTCGTGAAGCTGGGCGAATGGCGTCATCCTGCGAGCATAGCCGGTTTGCCGCTGCCCGGTGGTTTCGCCCATAATCGGCGCATCGTCACCCGCCGCAGAGCCTCGCAGGAGCCCCATGGAGCAATTTCGCAATATCGGTATCATCGGTCGCCTTGGCAGCTCGCAGGTGCTCGACACCATTCGCCGACTGAAAAAATTCCTCCTCGATCGCCACCTGCACGTGATCCTCGAGGACACCATTGCCGAAGTGCTGCCCGGTCATGGCTTGCAGACGTCCACCCGCAAGCTGCTGGGCGAGGTCTGCGACCTGGTTATCGTGGTCGGCGGCGACGGCAGCCTGCTGGGCGCTGCCCGCGCGCTGGCCCGGCACAACATTCCGGTGCTGGGTATCAACCGTGGCAACCTGGGTTTTCTCACCGACATCCGCCCCGACGAGCTGGAACAGAAGGTCGCCGAAGTGCTCGACGGCCACTACCTGGTAGAAAACCGTTTCCTGCTGCAGGCCGAGGTGCGTCGCCACCATGAGGCCATCGGCCAGGGCGATGCGCTGAACGACGTGGTGCTGCACCCAGGCAAGTCCACGCGCATGATCGAGTTCGAGATCTACATCGACGGCCAGTTCGTCTGCAGCCAGAAGGCCGACGGCCTGATCGTCGCCACCCCCACCGGCTCCACCGCCTATGCGCTGTCGGCCGGTGGCCCGATCATGCACCCCAAGCTCGATGCCATCGTCATCGTGCCGATGTACCCGCACACCTTGTCGGGTCGGCCGATCGTGGTTGACGGCAACAGCGAGCTGAAGATCGTGGTGTCCAAGGACCTGCAGATCTACCCGCAGGTGTCCTGTGACGGCCAGAACCACTTCACGTGCGCCCCCGGCGACACCATCACGGTCAGCAAAAAGCCGCAAAAGCTGCGCCTGATCCACCCGCTGGACCACAATTACTACGAGGTCTGCCGCACCAAACTGGGTTGGGGCAGCCGCCTGGGGAGCAGTGACGACTGATGCTCGATCCGGCGCGAAGTTTTGACATCATCGGCGACGTGCACGGCTGTGCATTGACCCTTGAACGCCTGCTCGACGCCCTCGGATACAAGCGCGTGGCTGGTGTGTGGCGCCACCCGCGACGTCAGGCGCTGTTCCTTGGCGACATCGTCGACCGCGGGCCACGCATTCGTGAGGCGCTGCACATCGTCCACGACATGGTCGAAGCCGGCCAGGCGTTCTGCATCATGGGCAACCACGAATACAATGCCCTGGGCTGGGTCACCCCGGCGCTGCCTGGCAGCGGCAAGGCCTATGTCCGCGAACATACGCCGCGGCATGCCCGGCTGATCGACGAAACCCTGACCCAGTTTGCCCAGCACCCCGGCGATTGGCACGATTTCGTCAACTGGTTCTACCAGCTGCCGCTGTTCATCGATGCAGGGCGCTTCCGTCTGGTGCACGCCTGCTGGGACCCGCGGCTGATCGAGCCGCTGCGCCGGCAATACCCCGACGGACGCATCGATGAGCACTTCATCCAGGCCTCGGCGGTCAGTGGCAGTTTTGCCGACACGGTGTGCAACCGCCTGTTGCGCGGTACCGACATGCGCCTGCCGGACGGGCTGACGCTGACCGGCGGCGACGGCCTGACCCGCGCGTTCTTCCGCACCAAGTTCTGGGAAGAAGACCCGAAAACCTACGGTGACATCGTGTTCCAGCCCGATGCCCTGCCCGAGGCAGTGGCCAGCACCCCGCTCAGCCACAGCCAGAAGAACGCCTTGCTGCGCTATGACGAAGACCAGCCGATGCTGTTCGTCGGGCATTACTGGCGCAGCGGCCGACCGGCACCGATCCGCGCCAACCTGGCCTGCCTGGACTACAGCGCCGTGCTCTACGGCAAGCTGGTTGCCTACAGGCTGGATGATGAAACCCGTATCGACCCACACAAGTTCGTCTGGGTCGACGTCGACCGACCACAGGCCAACCAATGAACATTATCGAAGTGATGCGCCTGCCGCTGTCGGTCGACCTCAGCGGCTTCGTCCACCTGTTGCAACGCCTGCAGGTGCCGCACCGGGTCAGCGAGGAGGGTGATGCCCAGGTTCTCTGGGCTCCCGACACCCTGGCCGAAGATGTGCTGCAGCTTTACCAGCGCTACCCCGACGGCAACGCCGACCTGCCGGCCAGCGCCGACCCTGTAGGGGCGGGTTCACCGGCGAATGCCCCCACACAGCCTTCTCTGGCAGCCCAGGCCAAGGCCTGCAAAATCACCACCCTCACCCTGCTGCTGTGCTTCATCGTCGCCGGCCTCACGGGCCTTGGCGACAACTTCACCACCATCAGCTGGTTCACCTTCCTCGACTTCCGTGTCCAGGGCGACTACCTGTACTTCACCTCGCTGGCGCAAACCCTGGATGAAGGCCAGTGGTGGCGCCTGGTATCGCCCATGCTGCTGCATTTCGGTGTGCTGCACCTGGCCATGAACAGCCTGTGGTACTGGGAGCTGGGCAAACGCATCGAACTGCGCCAGGGCCCGTGGGCGTTGCTGGGCCTGACCCTGCTGTTCAGCCTCGTGTCCAACCTGGCCCAGCACTACACCAGCGGGCCGAGCCTGTTTGGCGGCCTGTCCGGCGTGCTGTACGGCCTGCTCGGGCATATCTGGCTGTACCAGTGGCTGGCGCCTGACCGTTACTTCAACCTGCCCAAGGGCGTGCTGGTGATGATGCTGATCTGGCTGGTGGTATGCCTGACCGGCGTGGTCGGCACGCTCGGCCTTGGCCAGATCGCCAATGCCGCCCACGTCGGCGGGCTGCTCATCGGATGCCTGACCGGGCTCTTGGGTGGGGCGCTGGCCCGGCGTAAACTGTCGGCTTGAATCAGGAGACACTATGTCCACTTTCGCGCAAATGATTGAAAACATTACCCCGGAAATCTACCAGAGCCTGAAACTGGCCGTGGAAATCGGCAAATGGTCCGATGGCCGCAAGCTCACCGCCGAGCAGAAAGAGCTGTCGCTGCAGGCGGTCATCGCCTGGGAGATGAAGAACCTGCCTGAAGACCAGCGCACCGGCTACATGGGCCCTCAGGAATGCGCGTCGAAGTCCGCGCCCATTGCCAACATTCTGTTCAAGTCGGACTCGGTACATTGATCGAACTCGCACGTGGCTCGTTGAGCAAGATGGCGGTAAGCCTGCAGGCACCGGTGGTGCAGTACAGCTTCCGCCTGGATGACACGCAGGTGCCGGTCAACCCCATGATCGGCCAGCGCCTGCGCCTGGAATACCTCGGCGCCATTCATTGCAGCCATTGCGGCAAGCGCACCAAGACCAGCTTCAGCCAGGGTTACTGCTACCCGTGCATGACCAAGCTGGCCCAGTGCGATGTGTGCATCATGGCCCCGGAAAAATGCCACTACGACGCCGGCACCTGCCGGGAGCCGTCGTGGGGCGAACAGTTCTGCATGACCGACCACGTCGTCTACCTGGCCAATTCGTCGGGGATCAAGGTCGGCATCACCCGTGCCACCCAGCTGCCCACCCGCTGGCTCGACCAGGGCGCCAGCCAGGCGTTGCCGATCATGCGCGTGGCCACCCGGCAGCAATCGGGCCTGGTCGAAGACGTGCTGCGCAGCCAGGTGCCGGACCGTACCAACTGGCGCGCGCTGCTCAAGGGCGATGCCGAGGTGCTCGACCTGCCGGCCATCCGGGAGCAGGTCTTCGAAGCCTGCGCCGACGGCCTGCGCGAGCTGCAGGGGCGCTTTGGCCTGCAGGCGATCCAGCCGCTGCCGGACGCCGAAGTGGTGCAGATGAACTACCCGGTCGAGGCGTACCCGAAGAAGATTGTCAGCTTCAACCTCGACAAGGACCCGGTGGCCGAGGGCACGCTGCTGGGCATCAAGGGCCAGTACCTGATCTTCGACACCGGTGTGATCAATATTCGCAAGTACACGGCCTACCAGTTGGCCGTGCTCCAGTAAAAAGGACCTGCACATGCGTACCGAACAACCGCAAGTGATCTACCTCAAGGATTACCAGGCGCCGGAGTACCTGATCGACGAGACGCACCTGACCTTCGAGCTGTTCGAGGACCACACGCTGGTTCACGCGCAACTGGTCATGCGCCGCAACCCGGCACGCGGTGCTGGCCTGCCGCCACTGGAACTCGATGGCCAGCAGCTGGAACTGCTGCGCGCCTCGCTGGATGACCAGGAACTGCAGCCAGGCGACTACCGGCTCGACGCCGACAGCCTGACCGTGCAGCCCAAGGCCGAGCGCTTCACCCTCGACACCAGCGTGAAGATCCACCCGGAAAGCAACACCGCCCTGGAAGGCCTGTACAAGTCGGGCAAGATGTTCTGCACCCAGTGCGAGGCCGAGGGCTTCCGCAAGATCACCTACTACCTCGACCGCCCGGACGTGATGAGCACCTTCACCACCACGGTCATCGCCGAGCAGCATCGCTACCCGGTCTTGCTGTCGAACGGCAACCCGATCGGCAGCGGGCCGGCCGAAGATGGCCGCCACTGGGCGACCTGGGAAGACCCGTTCATGAAGCCGGCCTACCTGTTCGCCCTGGTGGCCGGTGACCTGTGGTGCGTTGAAGACAGCTTCACCCGCCAGTCCGGCCGTGAGGTGACCCTGCGCATCTACGTCGAGCCCGAGAACATCGACAAGTGTGACCACGCCATGGTCAGCCTGAAAAAGTCCATGCGCTGGGACGAAGAAGTCTATGGCCGCGAGTACGACCTGGACATCTTCATGATTGTTGCAGTCAACGACTTCAACATGGGCGCCATGGAAAACAAGGGCCTGAACATCTTCAACTCCAGCTGTGTGCTGGCCCGCGCCGAAACCGCCACCGATGCTGCGCACCAGCGCGTCGAAGGGGTGGTCGCCCACGAGTACTTCCACAACTGGTCGGGCAACCGTGTCACCTGCCGTGACTGGTTCCAGCTGTCGCTGAAGGAAGGCTTCACGGTGTTCCGCGATGCCGAGTTCAGTGCCGACATGAACTCGCGCACGGTCAAGCGCATCGAAGACGTCGCCTACCTGCGCACCCACCAGTTCGCCGAAGACGCCGGCCCCATGGCCCACCCGGTGCGCCCGGACAGCTTCATTGAAATCTCCAACTTCTACACCCTGACCGTCTACGAGAAGGGCGCCGAAGTGGTGCGCATGGTCCGTACCCTGCTGGGTACCGAAGGCTTCCGTAAAGGCAGCGACCTGTACTTTGAACGTCACGATGGCCAGGCGGTAACCACCGACGACTTCATCAAGGCCATGGAAGACGCCAACGGCGTCGACTTTACCCAGTTCAAGCGCTGGTACAGCCAGGCGGGTACCCCGCGTCTGGAGGTCAGCGAGGCGTATGACGCCGCCGCGCAGACCTACAGCCTGACGTTCCGCCAGAGCTGCCCGCAGACCCCGGACAAGGCCGAGAAACTGCCGTTCGTGATCCCGGTGGAACTCGGCCTGCTGGATGCCGCCGGCAATGACCTGCCGCTGCAGTTGGCGGGCGAAGACGCCGCTCAAGGGACCAGCCGCGTGCTGTCGGTGACCGAGGCCGAGCAAACCTTCACCTTCCAGGGCATTCAGGCCAAGCCGCTGCCGTCGCTGCTGCGTGGCTTCAGCGCCCCGGTGAAGCTGAGCTTCCCGTATGACCGCGACCAGCTGATGTTCCTGATGCAGCACGACAGCGACGGCTTCAACCGCTGGGAAGCGGGCCAGCAGCTGTCGGTGCAGGTACTGCAGGAACTGATCGGCCAGCATCAGCGCGGTGAAGCCCTGAAGCTCGACCAGCGCCTGATCACCGCCCTGGGCACTGTGCTGGGCAACGAATCGCTGGACCCTGCCATGGTGGCCGAAATGCTCTCGCTGCCAGGTGAGGCGTACCTTACCGAGATCAGCCAGGTGGCCGACGTCGACGCCATCCACGCCGCCCGCGAGTTCGCACGCCAGCAGATCGCCGAACACTTGTTCGACGCCCTGTGGGCGCGTTACCAGGCCAACCGTGCAGTGTCGCGCAGTACTGCCTATGTGGCCGAGGCCAAGCACTTTGCCCGCCGCAGCCTGCAGAACATTGCCCTGTCGTACCTGATGCAGAGTGGTAAGCAACAGGTGCTGGAGGCGACCCTGGAGCAGTTCGAGCACTGCGACAACATGACCGAGCGCCTTACCGCGCTGGCGGTACTGGTCAACTCGCCGTTCGAGGCCGAGCGCGCCAAAGCGCTGGCGGCGTTTGCCGAGCACTTCAAGGACAACCCGTTGGTCATGGACCAATGGTTCAGCGTGCAGGCGGCCAGCACGCTGCCGGGTGGGCTGGCGCGGGTCAAGGCATTGATGCAACACCCGGCCTTCACCCTGAAGAACCCGAACAAGGTGCGTGCGCTGATCGGTGCCTTTGCCGGGCAGAACCTGGTCAACTTCCATGCTGCCGATGGCTCCGGGTATCGCTTCCTGGCGGACCTGGTGATCGAGCTGAATGCGCTGAATCCGCAGATTGCCTCGCGGCAACTGGCGCCGCTGACCCGCTGGCGCAAGTATGACGATGCGCGTCAGGCGCTGATGAAGGGTGAGCTGGAGCGGATTCTGGCTTCGGGTGAGTTGTCCAGTGATGTGTATGAGGTTGTGAGCAAGAGTCTGGCGTAATTGTTGTGAATTGGGGCTGCTTTGCAGCCCTTCGCGGGTGAACCCGCTCCTACAGGGGGACGTAACCTTGTAGGAGCGGGTTTACCCGCGAAGGGCCGCCCAGCGGCCCCGGCTTTCCCCTGCCGACAACAAAACATAACACCCCGCCCGTTGTCTTCCCGCAAACATCCCCGCTACGATCCCCTCAAGCTATTGCAGGCCTCTAGATCAGGCTTTTTGCAAAGCCTGCAATGCATTGACCCACCAAAAAGAACACAACAAGGGGCAGTCATGAGGGAACAGTTGCGTACGCCAGCCAGGCGTGGTGCCTGGCCATGGGCAGCCAGCGCGATGCTGGCATTGGCATTAGGGGTGTGGGCAGACAGCGCCCAGGCCGCGGCCGCCGACGAATACTCCACCGAATCGGCCAGGGCCAGCCAAAGCCTGTTGATCGACGCCACCCATGCCGGCAAGCGCCTGGTGGTGGTGGGTGATCGCGGCCACATTCTGTTCTCCGACGACCAAGGCAGTACCTGGACCCAGGCCCGGGTACCCACCCGGCAATTGCTCACTGCTGTGTTTTTCCTCGACGACAAGCGTGGCTGGGCCGTCGGCCATGACGCGCAGATCCTCGCCAGCAGCGACGGCGGCGCCACCTGGAGCAAGCAGTTCGAAGACCTCGCCCGTGAAGCGCCCTTGCTCGATGTCACCTTCCTTGACGCCCAGCACGGCTTTGCCGTGGGGGCCTATGGTGCCTTGCTGGAAACCACCGATGGTGGGCAGCACTGGCAGGATGTGGCCGAGCGGCTGGACAACCCGGACCAGCTGCACCTGAACGGTATCGCCCACGTGCGCGATGCCGGCCTGTTCATCGTGGGTGAGCAGGGCGGCATGTTCCGCTCCACCGACAACGGCCAGACCTGGGCCAAGGTTCAGGGCCCCTACGAGGGCTCGCTGTTCGGCGTGATCGGCACCGCCAGGCCGCAGACCCTGCTGGCCTACGGCCTTCGCGGCAACCTGTTCCGCTCCAGCGACTTCGGTGACAGCTGGCAGCCGATCGAACTCAAGGCCGCGCGCGGTACCCTGGAGTTCGGCCTGGCAGGCGCTACGCTTGTCGATGATGGCAGCCTGGTGCTGGTCGGCAATGGTGGCAGCGTGCTGCGCAGCACGGACGACGGCCAGACCTTCAGCGTGTACAACCGTGCCGACCGCCTGGCCCTGGCCGGCGTCAGTGGCCTGGCCAACGGCGGCCTGCTGCTGGTGGGGCAGGGGGGTGTACACCTGGCCAGCGCCGAAGGGGCTGATCAGGCGGCCCGGGAGGTGCGCCCATGACCAGCAGGGAGAGCATTGCCATGCACCCGCATCACCAGGACAAGGCCACGCTGCTCGAACGCCTGATCTTCAACAACCGCCCAGTGGTCATCGCCCTGTGCGTGCTGGTCAGCATTTTCCTGTTCTGGCAGGCCACGCAGATTCGCCCCTCCACCAGCTTCGAGAAGATGATCCCGCTGCAGCATCCGTTCATCGAGCAGATGATGGAGCACCGCAACGACCTGGCCAACCTCGGCAACACCGTGCGCATCTCGGTGGAGGCGGTGAACGGTGACATCTTCGACAAGGACTACATGGAGACCCTGCGTCAGATCCATGACGAAGTGTTCTACATCCCGGGTGTCGATCGGGCCGGGCTGAAGTCACTGTGGAGCCCCAGCGTGCGCTGGAGCGAGGTCACCGAAGAGGGGTTTTCCGGTGGCGAGGTCATCCCTAACACCTACAACGGGTCGCAGGACAGCCTCGATACCCTGCGCGACAACGTGCTCAAGTCAGGCCAGGTGGGGCGCCTGGTAGGCAACAACTTCAAGTCCAGCATCGTCGACGTGCCGCTGCTGGAGAGCTACCCCGACCCGCAGGACCCGGGCAAACAGGTGAAGCTGGACTACCAGCAGTTCTCTCACCTGCTGGAAGAGAAGATCCGTGACAAGTTCCAGGCGCAGAACCCCAATGTAAAAATCCACATCGTCGGCTTTGCCAAGAAGGTCGGTGACCTGATCGATGGCCTGGTGATGGTGGCGATGTTCTTCGGCGTCGCCCTGGTGATCACCTGGGTGCTGTTGTACTGGTTTACCTGGTGCATCCGCAGCACTGTCGCCGTGCTCATCACCACGCTGGTGGCGGTGGTCTGGCAGCTGGGGCTGATGCATGCGGTGGGCTTTGGCCTGGACCCGTACTCGATGCTGGTGCCGTTCCTGATCTTCGCCATCGGCATTTCCCACGGGGTGCAGAAGATCAACGGCATCGCCCTGCAGTCGAGTGACGCCGACAACGCCCTTACCGCTGCCCGGCGCACTTTCCGTCAGTTGTTCCTGCCGGGAATGATCGCCATCCTTGCCGACGCGGTGGGCTTCATTACCCTGCTGATCATCGACATCGGGGTGATTCGCGAATTGGCCATCGGCGCCTCCATCGGCGTGGCGGTGATCGTGTTCACCAACCTGATCCTGTTGCCGGTGGCCATCTCCTACGTGGGCATCAGCAAGAAGGCCATCGAACGCAGCAAGAAAGACGCGACCCGCGAGCACCCGTTCTGGCGCCTGTTGTCGAACTTCGCCAGTGCCAAGGTAGCGCCGGTGTCGGTGGTGCTGGCGCTGCTCGCCTTCGCCGGGGGCTTGTGGTACAGCCAGAACCTGAAGATCGGCGACCTCGACCAGGGCGCACCGGAGCTGCGCCCCGACTCACGCTACAACCAGGACAACAACTTCATCATCAGCAACTACTCGACCAGTTCCGATGTGCTGGTGATCATGGTCAAGACGCCGTCGGAGAAGTGCTCGGTCCACTCGACCATGGCGCCGATCGACGAGCTGATGTGGACCATGGAAAACACCCCTGGCGTGCAGTCGGCGATTTCCCTGGTCACCGTTTCCAAGCAGGTGATCAAGGGCATGAACGAGGGCAGCCTGAAATGGGAAACCCTGTCGCGTAACCCGGACATCCTCAACAACTCCATCGCCCGGGCTGACGGCCTTTACAACGGCGACTGCTCATTGGCACCCGTGCTGGTGTTCCTCAATGACCACAAGGCTGAAACGCTGGAGCGCGTCACCGCCGTGGCCAAGGCGTTTGCCGACAGCCATGACAAGGAAGGCCTGCAGTTCCTGCTGGCGGCGGGCAACGCCGGTATCGAGGCAGCGACCAACGAAGTGATCAAGTCGGCCGAACTGACCATCCTGATCCTGGTGTACATCTGCGTGGCAGTGATGTGCCTGATCACCTTCCGCTCGTTCGCCGCCACGCTGTGCATCGTGCTGCCCCTGGTGCTGACCTCGGTGCTGGGCAACGCGCTGATGGCCTACATGGGCATCGGGGTGAAGGTGGCGACCTTGCCGGTGGTGGCGTTGGGGGTGGGCATTGGCGTGGACTATGGCATCTATATCTACAGCCGCCTGGAAAGCTTCCTGCGTGCGGGGCTGCCGTTGCAGGAGGCCTATTACCAGACCCTGCGCTCGACGGGTAAAGCCGTGTTGTTCACTGGCTTGTGCCTGGCCATCGGCGTGTGCACCTGGATCTTCTCGGCAATTAAGTTCCAGGCTGATATGGGGCTGATGCTGACCTTCATGCTGCTGTGGAACATGTTTGGCGCACTGTGGCTGCTGCCGGCGCTGGCACGGTTCCTGATCAAGCCGGAGAAGATGGTGGGCAAGGAGGGGGGCTCGATTTTCGCCCATTGAATCGCAAGGGGGCCGCATTGCGGCCCAATCGCGACACAAGGCCGCTCCTCCACTAGGTTCGCGTTCCCGTGTGGAGGCAGCCTTGTGTCGCGATTGGGCTGCAAAGCAGCACCAGGGTTATAATGCCGCCACATCTTCCACAGGTACCCCCATGTCCCCCCTCGCCACCGCCCTGCAGTCCTGCGACATGCTCCTGATTGACGGCCTGCATGCCTTCGATTTCACCGCCGACGCATCCGGTCTCACCGTCGAATGCATGGACGGCCGCCAGCTTCGCCGCTGGTCCTTCACCCCCGAACAGGTCGCCGCCGCTATCGCCACCGGCGATGAATGGCAACTCAACGATGCCAACGGCGAGCATCGGCTAGTCTGTATGAGTGCCTTTCGTGCCCCGGATGATGACCAAGATGAACCGGACCTGGACGAGCCTGCTGACCGCTAGCCTGATGAGCCTGACAATCTCTGCCCACGCCGCCACCTTGCTGGTGGGCAGCTACACCGATGGCGCCAGCCAGGGTATCTACCGCTACCATTTCGACGACAAGGCCGGCCAAATCGGCCCCACGCCCCTGCAGGTGGTGAAAAGCGTCAGCCCTTCGTGGCTGGTGCTGTCGGCCGACCAGCGTCAGCTGTTCGCGGTGAATGAGACCCCGCAGGGCCATGCCAGCAGTTTCAGCATCAGCAGCAACGGCGAAATCAAGCCGCTCAACCAAGTGGTCACCCAGGGCGACGAGCCCACCCACGCCAGCCTCAGCCGTGACCAGCGCTACCTGTTTGTGGCCAACTACGCGGTCAACCCCGACCCCGGTGGCAGCCTGGTGGTGATCCCGGTGGCCAAGGACGGCACGCTCAAGCCCGTGGTGCAACAGGCCCGGCATAAGGCGAGCGGGGTCAACCCTGAGCGCCAGGCCGGCGCCCACGTGCATTCGCTGGTGCTGTCGCCGGATGGCCAGCACCTGTATGCCAGCGACCTGGGTGCCGACAAGGTGTTCATCTACCGCTACGACGGTGCCAGTGCGGACCACCCGCTGACAGCGGCGATACCTGCGTCCGTGGCCTTGCCGCCGGGCAGCGGTCCGCGTCACTTGCTGTTCGACGCCAAGGGCCGGCACGCCTACCTCACCCTGGAAATGAACGCCGAGGTGGTGATGTTCGATGTGCAGGACGGCAACCTGGTTGAACGCCAGCGCTTACCCCTGACCGAGCGCCAGGAGGCCGCAGCGAAGGCAGCAGGTGGCTTGCACCTGTCGGCGGACGGGCGCTTCCTGTACGTGAGCAACCGTGGCACAGCCAATGAAATTGTGGCGTTCAGCGTGGGCAAGCAGGACGGCCAGTTGACGTTCCTGCAGCGTCGCCCGGTAGAAGGTGATCACCCTCGGGAGTTTGCCCTGGACCCGAGTGACAACTTCCTGCTGGTGGCCAACCAGAAGAGCAACCAGATCGTGGTGATACGTCGCGATCCGCGCAGTGGCAAGCTGCTGGAGACGGTGCAGACGCTGAAGCAGGATGCACCCTCGGACCTCAAGTTCATCGAGTGATATCGATCAGCGTGATAATCGGTACTGCCGCAATGAATTTTTGCGTGCGGCCTCGGCGGCGTAAGTTTGACCCAAGGCCCAAAAGGGCCACCGTCAAACCACCGCCGTCGAGGTCAGCCCAGATGAACTTCAATCTCTTCCCGGTTATTGCCGCATCCGCCATTTCCGCATCGGTCGTACTGCCAGCGCATGCCCATGCCGACAGCAGCAAGGCTTCTGCCACCCACAGCTACACCGAGCAGTACCTGCGCCAGAGCGCCAATTTCCATGCGGCCCTGAGTGGCAAGCACCACCACTGAGCCTTGTGCGGTGTCCTGTAGGAGCGGCCCCTGTCGCGACACAAGGCCGCTCCTGCAAGGTATCGCGTGAACTTATTTGGCCATCACTGACCTGAACAGCTCCGAAGCCAGCCACCCCTCCAGCCAGCTCCGCACACGCGGATAAGCCGCCTCGGCGAACCACTGCGGTTCGACCCCGGCAAACTGGCGCATCAGGGGCAGCAACGCGGCATCGGCCATGCTCGGGTGGTCGGCCAGCAGGTAAGCCCGCCCCACCAGCAAGCCTTCGAGCTCCGCCAGCCAGGCCTCGGCCTGCTGGCGGTAATGCTCGCGGGAATGCTCCGGGTAACGTTCGGCATACTTGTACAGGTTCACGTGCGCCTTGAACGTGGTGTCATTGCGTGCAATCAGTGTTTCAGCCTGCTGCGCAGCCGCAGGGTTGGCCTGTAGCCGCCAATCCTGCGGGTCGTTTTGCGTCAGCGCCCAGCGCATGATGTCCAGGCTCTCTTCCAGTACCTCGGCACCGGTATCCAGCACCGGTACCGTGCCCTTGGGCGACAAGGCCAGCAGCTCTGCCGGCTTGTTCTTCATCGCCACCTCGCAGATTTCCACCTCGCAGCCGGCATAGCGCAGGGCCAGGCGCGCACGCATGGCCCACGGGCAGCGGCGGAACGAGTAGAGGATCACCCGCACACCTCCACGTCACTGAGGCCATTACCCTGGCGCCGCACCTGGATCTGGACCGGGATGCGCTCGTGCATTTCCTGTACGTGGGAAATCACCGCCACTTTGCGGCCCTGGGCTTGCAAGCCGTCGAGGGCGTCCATTGCCAGTTGCAGCGACTCGGGGTCGAGGCTGCCGAAGCCTTCGTCGATGAACAGCGACTCGATACGCAAGGTGCTGGACGCCATCGACGCCAGGCCCAGCGCCAGGGCCAGCGACACCAGGAAGGTTTCCCCGCCCGACAACGAGTGCACCGAACGCAGTTCGTCGCCCATCTCGGTGTCCAGCACCAGCAGGCCAAGGGCGCTGCCGCCGCGCTTGAGGCGGTAGCGACGGGCCAGCTGACGTAGCTGGGCGTTGGCGTGGTGCAGCAGCAGATCAAGGTTGTAGCCTTGGGCGATCTTGCGGAACACATCACCGGAGGCCGAACCGATCAGGGCATTGAGGCGGGCCCAGCGTTGCCACTGCTGGTGGGCCTGTTCGATTTCTGCCGCCAGCGCCTGGTGGGCCTGCTGCCGGCGCTGATCGTCGGCCTGTTGTGCACGCAATTCGGCGCATTGCTGCTCATGGTTGACCAGCCGCCCGCGCAGCTCGGTCAGGGCGTGTTCCAAGGCTTCGGCCGAGGTGTCCACGGTCATTTGTGCGGCGTGTTGTTGCAGGCGCTGCTCACGTTCCTGCAGCAGCACGCGGCCCTGCTCGATGGCTTTTTCCGCGCCTTGCAAACGCTGGCGCAATTCATTGACTTGCGCGTCATCCATGGCCAGCAGGCGATCGAGGCCGGCATCGTCCAGTTCCGGATGCTCGCTGCGCCACTGGGCGATCTGGGCCTGCAACTGTTGGCATTCGGCATCCAGTGCCTGTTGTTGCTGGGTATTGGCCTTGAGCTCGCTGGCCAGTTGCACGCCTTGGGTGCGCAGATCTTGCAGGCGCTGGGCGGTGTCGGCATCGAGGGCGCGGGCTTGTTCCAGCGTGGCTTCCATATGCTGCTGCCAGGCTTCGGCACTGGCATGTTCGCCTAGCAGCTCGCCGAGCGACGCCTGGGCCTGCTGGCGCTGTTCGTCGAGGGCCGCGAGCGTGTGTTGCAACTGCTGCAGGCCTTGCACGCGCGCCTGTTGCTGATCGCGCAGTTTGTCCAGCTGGGCTTGCCGGGCTTGCTGTTCTTCCTGTTCGTCCTTGCGCTGTTCCAGTTGCTGCAGGCGCTGGGCAATCTGCTGGTCGAGGGCGAGGAAGGCATTGGCCGGGTCGTCGTTGAGGGCCTTGAGCGCTTCCTCTGGCAGTACGCCGGCCAGGTCGTTCAGGCCTTGCTGCAACAGTTGCTCATCGTTGGCCAGGGCCTGGTGCTGTTGCTCCAGATGGCGTTGGGCCTGTTGCTGGGCGTCGTGGGCCGCCTGCAATTGCTGGTTCAGGCGGGCGGCGTCTTTTTGCAGGGCCAGCAGGGCGCTCTGGCGTTTCTCGTCCTGGCTGATTTCTTCATCCAGGCGACGCAGCTGGCTGTCGAGCCAGGTGCTACGGGCCTTGTCGTCCTGCGGGGCGAGGGCTGGCCATAGGCTGTGTGCCTGTACCTGAGCCACCAGCGGTTGCAACTGTTCGCCCAGTTGCTGCTGTTGCTGCTGAAAGTCCTTGAGCTGGGCATTGACCACACCCAGCTGGGTACGCAGCTCCACCAGCTTGTTGTTGAGCGTTTCGACCTGCTTCTGCGCGGCGTGCTCTTCGGCCTGGTCATGGCGACCCAGGCTCTGCAGCAGCGCTTCTGGCTGATGGAAGGGGTGTTCGGCGCTGCCACAGACCGGGCAGGGTTCGCCGTCACGCAGTTGGTCACGCAGCTCTTCGACGCTGGTGGTGCGTGCCAGGCGTTGCCGTTCCAGCAGTTGACGGGTGAGGATCAACGCCTGCTCGGCGGCCTCCAGCTCGGCCTTGGCGGCGGTGCCTTCGGTAATCAGTTGCTGGCGTTGCAGCATGGCCTGCTGCTGCCGTTCGCGCAGGGCATCCAGCTGCTGGCGCAGCTCCTGTTCACGGCCGTGCAGGCGTGACATTTCTTCTACGGCGCGCTGCTGTTTGCGGTTGTCCTGCAGCATGCCGCCGAGCAGGTCGATCTGTTCGGCCAGGGCCTGGGGTTCGGCCTTGGCTTCACGGAACAACAGGTCGTAGGCGTCGCGCTCGGCCTGCAGGTGCGCATTGGCCTGGCTGGCCTGGGCCTGCAAGCCGGGTAGCTCTTCTCGGCCCTTGGTCAGGCGGCCACCGATCAGCATCACCTGTTTCAGTTGCGGCAGGTAGGCGTGCCAGGCATTGGCCAGGCCCGCCAGGTGCTGGCTGTCGGCAAGCGCGGTGTCGATCTGCGCCAGTTGCTGCACGCTGCGCTGCTGGTTGTCTTCCAGCTGCTGCAGTTGCTGCTGGCCGTCAGCGACCTGTTGTTGGGCCTGTTGGCTGATGCTGCGCTGGGCGGCCAGCTCCTGGTCCAGGCGTGCCAGACTGTCCTGCGCGGCAAAAGCCTGGCGCAGGCGCGGCGCGTTCTCGCTGTGCTGGGCCTGGCGGTCGGCAAGCGCTTGGCGCGCAGTGTCCAGCGCCTGTTCGAGTTCGCGGGTGCGCACCTGCAGTTCGGCTTGCTGCTGTTGCTGTTCGGCCATTTTCGCGGCCACTGGCGCCAGCTGTGCGCTCAGGGCCTGTCGGCGGTGGAACTGGTGACGCTGTGGGGCCAGGCGCTCCAGACGTGCCAGGTCCAGGCGTGGTTCGGCCAGCTGTTGCCAGTCCAGTTCGGCGGCCTGCAGCGTGGTGCTGGCTTCGGTGTGTTGGGCCTGTAGCTGGCGTTGTTCATTCAGCCAGTTGCGTTGCTGCTCCAGTTGGCGCTCGCCGGCCTGGTCGGCCTTGAACTGCTGTTGCGCCTGCTCCAGGCGCTGGTCGAGCTCGGTACGGGCCTCGGCAGCCATCGGCAGTAGATGGCTGGCGCGTTCTTTCAGGGCGTTGTGCGCCTCGCCGGCTTCGCGCGCCTTGCTGAAGGCACGCTGGCCCAGGCGGGTGTAGATCGCGGTGTTGGTGAGCTTTTCCAGCAACTCGCTACGGTCTTTGTCGTCGGCCTTGAGGAACGCGCCGAACTCGCTCTGGGCCAGCATCACCGCACGGGTGAACTGTTCGAAGTTCAGGCCCAGACGGGCTTCGACCAGTTGCTTGTATTCGTTCTTGCCACTGCCGAGCACTTGCTCGCTGTCGAGGTCGTAGAAGCTTTGACGGCTGTGCTGCAGTTTGCCGTTGGCCTTGTCGCGGGCGCGGTTGGCTTCCCAGCGGGCGCGGTAGCGGCGGCCGTCGATGCCGACGAAATCGACCTCGGCAAACCCGCTGCCGGTGCCACGGCGCAGCAGGTTGCGCGGGTCGGAGGTGGGGATGTCACCGTCGGCGTCCGGCACCTTGGCCTCACGGCCAATGGCATTGAGGCGCGGCACGGTGCCGAACAGCGCCAGGCACAGGGCGTCAAGCAAGGTGCTCTTGCCCGCACCGGTAGGCCCGGTGATGGCGAACAGGCCAGCGCTGGCCAACGGTTCTGCGGTGAAATCGATGTCGATCGGGCCGGCCAGCGATGCCAGGTTCTTCAGGCGGATGGCGAGAATCTTCATGGCTGTTCCTCTTCCTGCTGCACGTCCTGCAACAGCAGGGCGAAGTCGGCCAGCGCCTGCTCGTCGGCGGGGTTGCCGTAGGCTTGCTCCCAGGCGCGGCTGAACAGGTCTTGCGGGGTCATCTGGGCCAGCTCGACAAAGGCCAGGTCATCGTCCTCGGCGTTGTTGCGGCCGGCGTACTCGGCGCTGATGCGGATCAGCCGTACCGCCTTGCCTTCAAGCGCGGTTTCGATCTGCTGGCGCAGGTCGGGTTGCGGCTCGTCGAGCATCACCCGCACCTCCAGCCAGGGCTGGCGGTTGGGGTCTTCAAGCAGGTCGACCACGGGCAGCTCGGCCAGTTGCTGCAACAGCTCGCCCAGCGGTGCCGGGCCCACCCGTTGCAGGGCCACGGCGCGTGGTACGGGGCGTGGCTCGACGCTGACCAGGCCGTTGCCGTCCAACTCCACTTCCAGGACCTGGTGCGGGTAGTTGATTTCGGCGAACGACAGCGGGATTGGCGAGCCGCTGTAGCGGATGCGTTCTTCGCGGTTGACCTTCTGCGGTTTGTGCAGATGGCCCAGGGCGACGTAGCTGATAGCCTTGTCGAACAGCTTGGCCGGCAGCGCCTCGGCGTTGCCGATGATCAGGCTGCGTTCGGAGTCTTCCGACACCGCGCCACCGGCCATGTGCGCGTGGCTGATGGCGACCAGCGCCTGGTCTTTCTTGCGTTTCTTCAGGGCGGCGGCGATCAGTTGCTGGTGCACCTGGGTGATGCCTTGCAGGTAATCGTCACCCAGCTGCGGGCCGGTCACTTCGGCCGGCCGCAGGAACGGCAGGGCCAGGCACCAGGCAGCGACCTTGCCCCGGCCGTTGGTCAGAGGGATCAGCAGGCGCTCGGCATCCAGCTGGCCCTCGTCCAGCCAGTGCACACGGCCCAGGGCATGGGTGCGCAGGCGGCGCATGAGTGCGGCGGGCAGCTCGATGCGCGAACCGGAGTCGTGGTTGCCGGCGATCATCACAATGTCCAGCTTGGGCTGTTGCTCATGGGCCTGGACGATGAAGTCGTAGAGGCGTTCCTGGGCTTTGACGGGCGGGTTGACGGTGTCGAAGATGTCGCCCGCAATCAGCAGCGCATCCGGCTGGCGCAGGCGCAGCTGGCCGAGCAGCCAGTCGAGGAAGCAGGCGTGTTCGAAGTCGCGTTCCTGGCCGTGCAGGCTTTGGCCCAGGTGCCAGTCGGAGGTATGAAACAGACGCATGGATGACCTGTTGGTGTCGAGTCGAGCAAGCGAGGGCTTGGCTTGGGTGATGGGTGTTGCGCAAGGGCGGTATGGTAACCCAAGCACGGGGCCGCTGTGCGGCCCGAAAGTTCAGCGCTTGATCTCATCGGCGCACGGTGCTGGTTGTCCTGCAGGCAAGCCCGCGCATTAAACCCCTTGTTCATGGATGGCATTGGCTTATCGCGGTAGCGTCCTGCGACTCCAGGCGTTGACGCGGGTTGCCACGTTGGTTCCATGAAAAGCTGACATTGATAGCAGGGTGTCGCTCATCTCGGTTTGCCCCACAAGACGTGTCGCGGCAAAGCAGCGAGCACACGCTCGGCCACTTTTGCCTTGAACGTTCTGTGAGCTGGCTCTCGCTTTGTACCAGGGATCAAGCTTGCCCTCAAAAGTAGGCTGATCTACCCTCCGAAACGGCCATGATCACGGCTATTCGAAACCCACGGACGACAATCACAGGAGTCACCAATGGAAGGCATCCCTCAGACCCAATCATCCCCGGATAACCTCAAGCCAAAATGGCGGGAGCGTTTCGCCTTCTTCGATCAGTACGGCGCCCCCACCTCCGAGTCCTACAAAGCCGCATTCCGCGCCTTGCCATTCGGGAAGAAGTTGCTGATCAACAACAATTTCATAGCCTTTTTCTTCGGCCCGATCTATTGGTTCGTGCTGGGGCTGTGGAAGAAGAACCTGGTCATGCTGGCCATCATCATCGGCATCGGGCTGCTGCTGAGCGTCTATGAGGTGGCGACGGGCAGCGAAATCCCGCGTCCTCTGGATAACGGTATCAGCATGGGGTTTGCGTTTCTGTACAGTTTCCTGACCAACCGGGCCTATTACCTGAAGCAGGCCAAAGGGCAGCAGAGCTGGAACCCGTTCGAGGGGCAGCGGTTCATCTGACTCGGCTGGTACATTCGGCAAGCATTGTCAGGGGCGGCCATGAGCTGAAAATTCGCAACCAGCCACTGCGCATCACTTGGGATAGAGCGGCGGCAAGCTGCCGCTCTCGCCCGCCGGCAGCAACACCTGCTCAGCTGGCGGAATGGTACCAATCGCCCGCCACAAATCCTCCCCCTGCCAATACTGCCCGCTCTCGCTGTACAACGCCCCGTTCAACCCATCCAGCGCATCCGACAACGGCACGAAGCGCGCCGCCATCTCGGCCAGGGTTTCCGGTTGCTGCCGGGCCCAGGCATCCAGCGCCTGGCGCGTAGCCTGGGGGTCGTTGGCCTGGCACGCGCGCTTGAGGTCGTCCAGCAAGGTACGTGGGCTTGGCCCGTTCTGCGCGGTGCGCAGTACCGCTGGCCGCGAACGGGCGCGCCACCACAGGGCAAGACCCAGCACGGTGGTCAGGGCGAACACCAGTGTGGACAGCTGCCAGGGCCATAGCAGGGTGCTGGCGCTGCTGTTGTCGCCCACCGGGGTGTCGGCGCTCAGTGCCGGGTTGTCCAGCACGTTCAGCGTGCGCGCCGGCAGGCTGCTGTGCTCCAGGTGGTCTTCGCGGGTGTTCCACCAGGCCACTTCCAGCGCCGGCAAGGCCAGCGTGCCGCTGTGGGTCGGCACCAGGGCCTCGCGCTCTTCGCGGTTGGCGGTCATGCCCCGTTCGCTGATTTCGTTGCGCAGCAGCGGCTGGTCAGGGTAGCGGCGCAGGCCGATGATTTCTGTGGCCGGCAGCGGCGGCAGTTGGGTGCTGGACAAGCCTTCGGCACGCAAGGTGATGTTGCGCGTCAGCGAGTCGCCAATCTGTACCTGCTGGCTGCCCGGGTCGGGGCTCCAGTGCTCTTCCAGGGTCAGGCTGCTGGCGGGCAACCACGGCAAGCCAGCCGGCCAGGCTGCCGGAATCGGCCGTACCGTGAGGCGCAAGGGCAGCGAGCTGACCTGCACCTGGTGGCCGGCGCGGGCCGTGCCATTGGCCTGTGCTGCTTCGTCGCTGCTGGCGGCTGCCGTGGCGGTGAACGTCAGTGGCGGGATGTCGAGGGTGCCGCTTTGCTGGGCATACACCGCATAGCGGGTTTCGATCACGCCATGACGCACACCATTGATTTCCTTTTCATACGTGCGCGACTCGCCCAGCGGCTCGACCTTGGCGTTCTCCAGTTGCAGTGGGCTGAGGCTGCTGTCGTCGTACAGCGCTACCGAGTGGTAGATGCGCAGGGTCAGCACGGCTTGGGCCTGGACATAGACGTCATGGCTGTCGAGGGTCGCTTCGATGAAGACCTGAGCGTTGTCCTGGCGGCTGGCATCGGCCTGCAGCACTTGCAATTCGATGGCTTGGCTGTGCGACTGGCCCAGCTGCAGCTCGGGAATGCGCAGGCTACCGCTGCGCCGTGGCAGCAGGGTGATGATCCAGCGGGTGCTGGCGCGGGTTTCGCCGTCCAGGGTGTGCAGGCTGTTCAACTGGCGCGTGCCGCGCACTTCGAAGTCACCTTCCAGGGCGCGCAGGTCAGGCTTGCCGAACTGGGTGACGTCCTGGCTTTCCAGGGTCAGTTCCAGGCTTTCGCCCGCTTCCAGGCGGGTGCGGTCGACGCTGGCCTGCAGCAGCGGTTCGGCGTGGGCCAGTACGGCCCATAGCAGGGTGAGGAGAAAGACGCCGAAGCGACTCATCGTGATTTTTCCTGATGCAATTGCTGTTCATACCAGAATTTGCGTCGCAGCAGCTCTGCCGGGTTGTCGGGAATTTCCCGCAGCCATTGCTCCAGGGCTTGGCGCTGTTCGCCGTCGAGGCTGGTCGACACCGGGCGCTGTGGCGGCTGGATGACGCTGTCGTCACCCCCGGCCTGGTTGCCGGGGGCGGCCTGGCTGTTGCTGCTGCTTTCGCCGGGTTGTTCGGGGCTGGCCTGTTGGTCGTCGCCGGGTGTGCCTTGGGCCGGGCTGCTGGCCGAGCTGCTGTTGCCTTCGGTTTCGCTGCCGGGCGTGTCTTGGGCATCGCTGCCGGGCGGTTGTTCTTCGGCCTTGGCTTCACGTTGCTGCAGCAGTTGCTGCACCAGCGCCTGGTTGTCCAGCGCGGCCTGCAGGTCGGGCTGGCGCTCCAGGGCTTGCTCGTAGGCATCCAGGGCGGCGTCCAGCTCGCCACTGTGGGCCAGAGCATTGCCTCGATTGTAGTGGGCTGCTGCAGTGTCGCCTTGGGAAAATGCCTCGGCGGCACCGGCATAGTCGCCGGCCTGGTACAGGGCCATGCCGCGCCATTGCGGGTTCTGGAAGTGACGCGCAGCGCTGGCCGGGCGGTTTTGCTCCAGCAGCTTCTGGCCTTGCTGGTCGGGGCGCAGCCACAGGTCGTTGAACTCGAAAGCCTGGCTAGGCTGCGGCAAGGCCAGCAGCAGCGGCAGGCAGAACAGCCAGCCGCGCCGGCCAGCGCAGGCGGCCAGCAGCAACAACGGAATCAGCAGCCAGTAACCTTGGTCGGCCCAGCTGTCCAGTTGCAGGGTCTGGCCGTCATTGCGCCCGCTCCGCGGGTTGTCGAACAGGCCCAGGCCACGCAGGTCGAGGTCGTCGATGCGGGCGTGCCGGTAGCGCCCGCCCGTGCCGCTGATAAAACCCTTCAGGCTGGCGCTGTCCAGGCGAGGCAAGAGGATGCCGCCCTGGTCGTCTTTAAGGTATTCGCCATTGGCCTGGCGCACCGGGGCGCCTTCGCGGCTGCCGATGCCCAGCATCAGCAGGCTTGGGCCCTGGCGGCCGAGGGCCTGGGTGATGCCCTGGCGCTCGGCGGCGCTGAGCGCCGAGCCTACCAGCAGCAGGCGGCCTTGGCCGAGGCCGCTCTGGGCCAGCAGCGCCAGGCCTTTTTGCACGGCCAGGTCGGCACGCTGGCCGGGTTTTGGCATGATCGACGGGTCGATGGCCTCAAGCAAATTGCGGGTGGTGGCCAGGTCGTCGGACAGCGGCACCAGGGTGTGCGCGGAGCCGGCATACACCACCAGCGCCGTCTGGCTGTCGCGGCGGTGTTCAAGCAGGTCGAGGATCTTGCGCCGGGCCTGTTCCAGGCGGTTGGGCGGGCTGTCCTCGGCGAGCATTTGCGGGGTCAGTTCAAGCAGGATCACCAGGGGGTCGGCCGGGCGCTGACGGCTTTCTTCCAGCCGCTGCCAGCTGGGCCCGAGCAGCGCCAGGATCACCAGTAACCAGGCGAGGCCCAGCGCCACCCACGGCAGTTTGCTGGTGCTGCCGCTGCCGCCACCCAGCAGTACACCATGGAAGGCGGGCGGCAGAATCATCTGCCAGCGCCCGGCACGCTTGCGCCGGTGCCACAGTTTGTACAGCAGCCAGCCGAGCACGGGAACCGCCAGCAGCCAGAGCGGGCGCAGCCATTGGGGCCACAAGTCGATCATCGCCGCCTCCTTAAACGCAGGCGCTTCAAGCGCTGGCGCCATTCCGGGTGCGGCTGCAGGAAGCGAGGCTTGCGCAGCAGGCGCTGCAACAGGTTGTCGGGCCACTGCACGGCTAACACCAGCAACACGCTGAGCAGCAGCGCCAGCGCCAGGGGCCAGGCGTACAGGGCCTGGGCTGTGCGCGCCTGGGTCGGTTGCTGGGCCACGGGCTCCAGTTGGTCGAGGGTATCGCCGATAGCGTCCAGTTCGGCGCCATCATGGGCGCGGAAGTAGGCGCCGTGGGTGATGTCGGCAATTTCCTTGAGCGCGGCTTCGTCCAGGTCCAGGCTCGGGTTGAGGCCGAGCAGGCCTGGGGTGCCACTGGCTTCGGGGTTGGCGCCGATACCGATGGTGTAGATGCGCACGCCTTCCTGGGCCGCCAGGCGGGCGGCTGTCAGCGGGTGAATCTGCCCGCCGTTGTTGGCACCGTCCGTGATCAGCACCAGCACCCGGCTTTGTGCCGGGCGTTCGCGCAGGCGTTTGACCGCCAGGCCAATGGCGTCGCCGATGGCGGTGTTCTTGCCTGCGATGCCGATCTGCGCCTCGATGAGGAAGGTGCGCACGGTGCGCCGGTCAAAGGTGAGCGGCGCCTGCAGGTAGGCCTGGCTGCCGAACAGGATCAGGCCCACACGGTCGCCTTCACGGTCTTGCAGGAAGTCGCCCATCAGCGCCTTGACCAGGTCGAGGCGGCTGATGTCCTCGTTCTTCCACTGCATGTCGGGGAAGTCCATCGACCCGGACACGTCCACCGCCACCAGCAGGTCGCGGCCGCTGGCGGCGATCGGCACCGGTTCGCCCAGCCATTGCGGGCGAGCGGCGGCGCACAGCAGCAACAGCCAGATGACGACGAACGGTGCCTGCTGGCGCCAGGTGGGCAGGTTGAGCCGTGCGCGGCGCCCGGCCAGGCCTTCCAGCTCGCTGAGGAAGCCCACCTTGAGCACCGGTTCACCGCTGTCGGCGGCGGGCAGCAGCAGGCGCGCCAGCCATGGCAACGGCAACAGGGCGAAGACCCACGGCCAGGCCAGTTCAAACATGCTTGCGGATCCAGGTTTCGACGGCTTGGCTGAGCCCGGCGATGGCCTTGTCATCGAGCTTGCACTCGGGTTTATAGGCGCCTTCGACCAGTACCATCCAGCGGGTCAGGCCGGCGGCCGGGCAGCGGTTATCCAGAAAGGCCAGCCACTGGCGGCCGTTGAGGGTGTGACTGTTGGCGCCTGGGTAGTGGTTGCGGCACAGGCGTTTGAGCAAGGCGTTGATCTGTTGCAGCCAGGCGCCGGCCGGGGCGCCGTCATACGGGCGTGGCAGGCGGGCCAGCTCGGCCAAGGCCTCCAGGCGTACCGGGTCCAGGGGTTGTTCGGCGCGCACGATGCGGCGTTTGCCCGGGCGCCAGCGGCGCAGCCGCCACAGGCCCCAGCCCAGGAGTGGCAGGACGGCCAGCAGCAGCCACCAGCCTGGTGCGGGTGGCCACAGGCTGACCGGTGCCGGGGCGATCAGTGGGTGCAACTGGTCGAGCGGGTTCATGACGCGCTCCGTGGCCGCTGGGCGTTCAGGTACTCGCGCAGTTGCTCGATCATTTCGCTTTGCGTGCTCAGTGGCATCAGGACCACCCTCAGCTTTTGCGCCATCAGCTCCCAGCGCTCGATGCGGGCCTCGGCCTGCTGGCGGTAGGCCTGGCGCAGGTTGGCGTCGAGGGTGTCGAGCTCCAGCTGGGCGCTGCGCTGGGCGAAGCGCAGCAGGCCGGCGGCGGGCAACGCGTGGTCGAGCGGGTCGGATACCGGCAGCAACAGCAGGTCGCAATGCCGTGAGAGCATGGCCAGGTGCTGTTCCACCTGGGCGCTGAGCGAGCGCTCATCGCAGATCACGATGGCCAGGCTGCCGGGGCGTAGCACTTCGCGGGCGCGGCGCAGGGCCAGGCCGAGGCTGTCGGCCCCGGGTATGGCTTCGGTGTGCAGTGACTGGTTGACCTTTGCCAAGCGGTTGAGCAGTTGCAGCAGGCTCTGTTTGCTGCGTCGGGGCTTGATCTCGTGGTGTTCGTTGTCGCCGAACACCAAGCCGCCGATGCGGTCGTTGTGGCCCAGCGCTGCCCAGCCGAACAGTGCCGCCGCCTGGGCCGCCAGCACGGACTTGAACATCAGCCCTGAACCGAAGAAAAGCCGTTGGCTTTGTTCGACGAGGATGAAGATCGGCCGCTCGCGTTCTTCGTGGAACAGCTTGGTGTGCGGCTCCTGGGTACGCGCAGTGACACGCCAGTCGATGTTGCGCACATCGTCGCCGGCCTGGTAAACGCGCACCTGGTCGAAGTCCACGCCGCGCCCGCGCAGCCTGGAATGGTGCAGGCCGACCAGCGGGCTGCGCTGGCCGGGCTTGGAAAACAGCTGGATTTCGCGCACGCGGTGGCGCATGTCGATCAGCTCGGCAAGGCCAATGCGGATGCCGTGTTCGGCCAGCTGCGCAGTGGGCATGGGGTCAGGCAACGGCGACGACGTCGAGGATGCGCTGGACCACGCGGTCCTGGTCGATCCCTGCCGCCTCGGCCTCGAACGAGAGGATGATGCGGTGGCGCAGGACGTCGAACAGCACGGCCTGGATGTCTTCGGGGCTGACGAAGTCGCGCCCGGCCAGCCAGGCATGGGCACGCGCGCAGCGATCCAGCGAGATGGAGCCACGCGGGCTGGCGCCGTAGGCGATCCAGTCGGCCAGCTCGGTGTCGAACTTGGCCGGGGTGCGGGTGGCCATGACCAGCTGCACCAGGTATTCCTCCACTGCGTCGGCCATGTACAGGCCAAGGATTTCCTTGCGCGCGGCGAAGATGGCCTGCTGGCTGACCCGGCGCTCAGGCTTGGTCTCGCCGCCCAGGGCTTCACCCCGGGCCTGCGCCAGGATACGCCGCTCTACGGCGGCGTCGGGGAAGCCGATTTTTACATGCATCAGGAAGCGGTCGAGCTGGGCTTCGGGCAGCGGGTAGGTGCCTTCCTGCTCGATCGGGTTCTGCGTGGCCATGACCAGAAACAGCGGCGACAGGTCATAGGTGCTGCGGCCCACGCTGACCTGGCGCTCGGCCATGGCTTCGAGCAGCGCCGACTGCACCTTGGCCGGTGCGCGGTTGATTTCGTCGGCCAGCACCAGGTTATGGAAGATAGGCCCCTGCTGGAACACGAAGCTGCCGGTTTCCGGGCGGTAAATCTCCGTGCCGGTGATGTCGGCCGGGAGCAGGTCGGGGGTGAACTGGATGCGATGGAACTGCGCTTCGATGCCTTCTGCGAGTTCTTTGATGGCTTTGGTCTTGGCCAGGCCCGGTGCCCCTTCGACCAGCATGTGGCCGTCGGCCAGCAGCACGATCAACAGCCGTTCGACCAGTTTCTCCTGGCCTAGGATCTGGGTAGAAAGAAAAGTGCGCAGCGCGATCAGCGCTTCACGGTGTTCCATCGGCGACGGTTCCTGGTAGGGGCCTGAGGCGGCGTGAGGCAGCAGCCTTGGCAAGGGGGGATACTTTAATCTATCCGGGGGGGCGACCACCAATGGCGGCGGGTAAATTTATCGTTGCAGCCGGGCATGCGGGCAAAGAAATGTCCCACGTATGGCTGGCCATTGCCTGATGTTCCGTGACGGCGTGCTGGCGCCTGCTTGTGCTTTTCGGACAAGCAGGAGGCACGATGATGAAAATGAGCAGCGCCAGCACGCCAAACCTTACGCCGATCACCTTGCGGTTTGGTGTTTTCTTCGATGGCACCGGTAATAACCAGCACAATGCCATGACGATGGGTGAGCAGGGCGACAAGGGCGGCAGCTATGGCAACGCCTTGAGCAATGTGGCCCTGTTGCATGCGTTGTATCCGGCTGAGGCGGCCAATGCCGAGGGGCCGCAGGCGTTCTTGAAGCACTATGTGGAAGGCGTGGGCACGCTGGCGGGTGAAGCCGACCATGTCTACGCCTCGGCCACCGGGCATGGGCGCACGGGGGCCGAGGCGCGGGTTGCCGAGGCGTTGCAGGCGATGGCCGAGCAACTGCAGGCGTGGCGCCGGGCGCATCCGCAGGCAACGCTGGAAGGGGTCGAGTTCGATCTTTTCGGTTTCAGCCGCGGTGCGGCGGCGGTGCGGCATCTGGCCAACCTGCTGCACGAGGGCGCGGGCGGGCTGTTGTCGGTGGCGTGCGGAACCTCGATCAACTTTATCGGCCTGTTCGACACCGTGGCGGCGATCATCGCGCCGTTACAGGGCGACTTCGACCCGGCAGACGGCCGCCACGGTCGCCTGCGCCTGGGCCTGGGGGCGGGTATTGCCCGGCACGTGGTGCAGCTGGTGGCCGAGGACGAGCGGCGGCATAACTTCCCGCTGGTGCGCAGTGGCCACGATATCCTGCTGCCGGGCGTGCACTCGAATATTGGGGGGGGTTACCCGGAGACCCTCCTGGAGCAGGTGCTGCTGTGCAAGCCGCAGTCCCAGCGTGTGCCCGCAGGCATGCGTGTCGAGCAGTGCCGCGTCCATGCCAAGGTGAGCGCCTTGCTGGCTTCGGCGTTTGCCGATATGGGCGAACCCAGGCCGCGCGTGATGACCTGGGAGGAGCCGATTGCCGGTGCGCATCGGGACGAGGCGCAAAAGCAGGTCTATGCGGCGGTGTACCGGGAGCGGCAAGTGGCGGGGCACTTGTCCCGGGTGTACCTGAGCGTGATGCGGGCGTTGGCGGTGCGCGCGGGTGTGGCGTTTGCGCCGTTGGGGGCGCAGGCTGAGCATCGGCTGCCGGATGAGTTGTCGAGCATCAGCCGCAAATTGCATGCCTTTGCCTTGGGGGAAACTGGCCAGGTGGGGTTGAGCGAGGAAGAACAGCGGCTGTTGCGCGACAGATACGTGCATGCGTCAGCGAACTGGAATGCAGTGAAGGGCTTGCGCAACAGTGTGCTGGATGTGCTGTTCATCAATCGGCCGGGGGCAGGCGGGCGAGTGATGCATGCCAACCCGGCGCAATGAGTGATTGATCGTGGCCTGGCAATGCTGCACCGGGCCTACAGGGCGCGCGCCAGCTGTTCAGTCGCGCGCCTTCTGGCTGAATACATCTCCTGTGCCAGGGTCAGCAGCACCGTCAGCAACATGAACACCACCGATGCGATGAAAATCCCGTTGGGCAGGCGCTGATCGAGCATCCAGCCGAACGCTACCGGCCCGATGGCACCGCCGACGTTGAACCCGGTCGACACCAGGCCGAAGGTTTTGCCCTCGGCCCCGGGTGGCGCCGCCGCCTTGACCAGCATGTCCCGTGATGGGGCGATGACCCCGGTGAGCAAGCCGATGGCACCCAGTACGACCACCAATGCCCAGCCCTGCAGCAGCCCCAGTGCCACCAGAGCGGTCAGCGCAGCCGCCAGCGCGAAGGCCAGTGCCGCTACCAAGCCATGGCGCCGGGTACGGTCGGCCAAAGCGCCCCCGCACAGCACGCCGGCTGCGCTGCTCAGCAGGAAAGCGGTGAGCGCGGCGTTGGCCCAGGCCAGTGTCAGGCCTTGGCCCTGGACCAGGGCGGCCACGGAGAACTTCTCGATGGCACTGGTGCTCAGGTTGAGCAGGATGAACAGCACCGTCAGCACGCCGATCATGGGGGTGAACAAACGTACGCGGCCTGTTGCTGCGGCCGGGCCTGTGTCTTGTTTGTTGGCACGCCTGGCGACCCGGTAAACGCCACTGCCTGGTATCGATATCAGCAGTAGCGCGGCTACCCCGAATACCGCGCCCGCCGCCAGGGCTGCCCGCGTGCCGAGCGCCGCGGCGATGCCGAGAAATACGGCTGGGGTAACGGCTGAACCGAGGAAGCCGGCAAAGGTATGAATAGAGAACGACCGCCCCAGGCGTGCGGGCTCGATGCCGTTGGCCAGCAGCGCATAGTCGGCCGGGTGGTACACACCATTGGCCAGGCCCGCCATGGCCATCGCCACCAGCAATACCGCATACCCGGGGCTGGCCGCCAGTAGCACGAAACTGAGGCTGCCCAGCAACAGCCCAGCCTTGAGCACTTTACGTGCGCCATAGTGGTCGACGGCGTAACCCAGCGGGGCCTGTACCAGCGCGGAGACGATGTTGAACACCGCCAGGGCTACGCCCAGCTCTACGAAGCCCACGCCCAGCAGGCCGGGCAGCACGGGCAGTAGCGCCGGGATCAGCATGATGTGCACGTGGCTGACGAAGTGCGCGGCAGCAATTTGGGTCAGCAGCTTGGGGCCAGCGTGGGGCATGTCGATACCTGTTGAACAGCGTGCGCCCCTGGCGCACGGCAAGGTGGTGGAAAGCCCGCTTAGCGGGAGGCGCCCCGCAAACCGGGCAGGCGACCGTTCAGGACAACATGGGCCAGCAGACCAATGACCAGGCCCCAGAAGGCCCCGCCAATACCCAGCAGGCTGATGTTGGCCGCCGCCGCCAGGAAGGTGATCAGTGCTGACTCGCGTGAACGGGCATCGGCCAGGGCGCTGGCCAGGCTGGCGCCGATGGTGCCCAGCAGGGCAAGGCCCGCCAGGGTGGTGATAAAGGTGCCCGGCAGGGCCATGAAGACACTCGCCAGCGTGACCCCGAACACCCCGACGAGGATGTAGCAGACACCGGCAGCGATGCCCGCCACCCAGCGCTTGTCCGGGTTTTCATGGGCTTCCTTGCCGGTGCAGATGGCCGCGGTGATGGCAGCGATGTTGAACGCGTGTGAACCGAAGGGCGCCATCAGCAACGAGCCGATGCCGGTGACGGCGACAATCGGGTTGGCGCTGGTCTTGAAACCATCGTTGCGCAGCACCAGCATGCCGGGCATGTACTGGCCGGTGAGGGTGATCAGGAACAATGGCAGGGCCACGCTGAGGGCCGCGTTGAGGGAGAAGGTGGGCGCGGTGAAAACCGGTGAGGCGAATTCCAGCCGCAACGTCGTCAGGCCCACTTGCCCCTGCAGCAACAGGTAGCCCAGGCCCAGCAGCAATATGGCGACCACGGCGTAACGGGCGGTGAAGCGTTTGAAGGCCACATAGGCTGCAATCAGCAGTCCGGCGAGGGTGGGGTCGACCGACAGGCTGGCAAAGGCACCGATGCCAAACTGCAGCAGGATGCCGGCCAGCAGGCCGGCGGCAATGCCGCCGGGCACGACGCGCACCAGGCGCTCGAAGCACCCGCTCAGCCCCAGCACCACGAAGCCGGCGGCCGACAGCAGGTAGGCACCTATGGCCTCGCTGTAGGGCACGCTGGCCAGGGCGGTGACCAGGAAGGCGGCGGCTGGCGTGGACCAGGCTGTGATGACCGGCTCCCGGCTGTACCAGGACAGTGCCAGGCCGCTGAGGCCGACGCCGATCGACACCGCCCAGACCCACGATGACGTCAGCTCCGGGCTCAGCCCGGCCACTTTGGCCGCCTGGAACACCAGGATGAACGTGCCGCCGTAGTTGACGATCACCGAAACGATTCCGGCAATCACCGGGTGAAGGATGTCTGTCAGCCTGAGCGGGGTGGTAGAGCTTTGAGCAGGCGCGTCCATGGTTGCCTCTGGTAATGGTCAGATGAGGAGCAGTTTTGTGCGGCGAAGGGGTAATCCGACTGCAGCGTCATTGGCCCTTTCGCAGCCCAAGGCTGCTCCTGAAGAAAAAGACTGCCCGACAGCGACAGGCTGCCGGGCAGGTTTGGGCGTCAGTTGGCCAGCGCCACCAGCAAGCTTTTCAGGTGATTACTGCCTTGCGCATCCAGCGGCTGCAGGGGCAGGCGTGGGGCGCCGACATCCTGGCCGAGCATTTTCAGGCCGGCCTTGATAGTGGTCGGCAGGCCACGGCGGGTGATGTACTCCAGCAGCTCGTACTGGCGGTAGAACAACGCACGGGCTTCGGCCAGATCGCCTTGTTGTACGGCGTCCCACAGCGCCAGGTTGAGTGCCGGGATCAGGTTGGGCGCGGCGGTACACCAGCCCGTGGCGCCGGCCACCAAGGCTTCCAGGGTCAGCGGGTTGCAACCGTTGTAGAACGCCACCTGACCATCTGTAGCCGTGAACAGGCGGTGCATGCGCTGGATGTCACCGGTGCTTTCCTTGACCATGGTCACAGTGGGCACTTCGCCGAGGATACGCAGGATCAGCTCCACCGACAGGTCGGTGCCGCTGGTGCCCGGGTTGTTGTAGAGCATGATCGGAATGTCGATGGCGGCGCCGACCGCCTTGTAGTGGGCGACCACTTCGGCTTCGGTGAGCTTCCAGTAAGAGATGGGCAGCACCATCACCGCCGTAGCACCGCAGGCCTGTGCCAGGCGGGCACGCTGCACGGTGCGGGCGGTGGTCAGGTCGGAGACGCTGACCACGCTGGGCACGCGCCCGGCAATGCGTACCTGGCTGAAACGCACCACGGTTTCCCATTCGCTGTCGGACAGGTAAGCCCCTTCGCCGGTGCTGCCCAGCGGCGCGATGGCGTGCACGCCGTCTGCAATCAGGCTATCGATGGACGTGCCCAACGCATCCAGGTCGAGTGTGCCGTCTGCCGTGAAGGGAGTGATGGTGTAGCCGATAACGCCGCGAATTACAGGTGTAGACATGACCAGGCACCTTTGCCGTTGTTGAGGGAAGAGTACAGCTTCGATCAGCCCAGGCAGTCGCCATGGGCACGCAAGGCACGGCGCGCGTAGTAGCTGAAGGCAGCACCGTGACGTTTGGGGGTGGAAATCCAGTCGTGGGCCTCTTTGCCCAGTGCTTCGGGGATGGGGCGGATGTCACCGGCGCCCATGGCCAGCAGTTGCATCTTTGCTGCGCGCTCGAACAGCAGGGCGAGCACGCAGGCTTCCTCGATCGAACGCCCAGCGATCAGCAGGCCATGATGGGAAAGCAGGATTGCGCGCTTGTCGCCAATCGCGTTCGCGATGATTTCGCCTTCTTCGTTGCCCACCGGCACACCGGGCCATTCCTTGAGGAATGCACAGTCGTCGAACAGTGGGCAAAGGTCCATGTGCGAGATGGCCAGCGGAACTTCCAGCATCGACAAGGCGGCGCTGTGCAACGGGTGGGTGTGGATGATGCAGTTGACGTCGGGGCGGGCGCGGTACAGCCAGCTGTGGAAGCGGTTGGCCGGGTTGGCCATGCCACGGCCTTGCAGCACCGTCAGGTCTTCGTCCACCACCAGCAGGTTGGAGGCAGCGATTTCGTCGAAGCCAAGCCCCAGTTGTTGGGTGTAGTAGGTGCCAGGTTCCTGCGCACGCGCAGTGATCTGCCCGGCCAGGCCAGAGTCGTGGCCGCCGTCGAACAGGATGCGGCAGGTGAGGGCGAGCTTTTGTCGCACGGTGTAGGTGTTGTCGGTCAGCGCCGTCAGCATCTGTTGCTGGGCGAGTTTGACAAGCTGGTCCTTGGGGGTGTGCATGGTGGTCGTCATGGGCGGTACCTGCAGGGAAAAGGGCGGGCGCTGGCTGATCGTCGTGATGGCGCTGCCAGGACACACGGCGATCTTAATGACACCTTGTGTCATTGGCAAGCCTTGTGTCATATCAAGTGAAGGTCGGCAGGCGTCATGGGGAATGGAGTGTTCAGGCTGTCCATGCCGCAGCGGCTGCGGCAGAGGTTGAATGCAGGATTCGGGCATGCAGGCATGCGTGGTACGTTCTGTTAGCAAAACCACGAGATGCTGAAACCTGGCGCGATCAAGTTGGGCGCGGGCTTGCCCCGCGAACACCGGCGAAGCCGGTGCCATTCACCGCGCTGGATTCTTCGCGGGCAAGCCCGTTCCTACAGGTATCGCGCAGGCTTGAGGCTGATGCAATACCTGTGGGGACAACGGTCTTGCACAACACCTGAAAGCTAGCGCGATCAAGTTGGGCGCGGGCTTGCCCCGCGAACACCGACGGAGCCGGTGCCATTCACCGTGATGGTTTCAGGCATATGCAGTACCTCATGCGCCTATGCAAAGGTCATCCCGTCGGGTGGCCATATCCCTTTGCGGGTACTGCCGGAAAGCATCTGAAATGGCGGTGATCAGCTGCGCATCCGTGATCGGGTCCAGCCCTGGAAAACGCTTGCCATTACAGTCACTGTCATGCGTAAGCACGGCCTCGACGCTGGTGTGGTTATCCCGATAAACCTGCCTGATCGCCCGGGCTTCCTGATCCTTGTCGTCCTCGCATTGCAGGGCATGGTGAATGGCCAGGGCCGCGCCAAACGCCAGGGCCGGGGTTGCAATACCGTGCTTGCGGGCAAGGTCGATGCTGCTGAGGATGCGTTCGTTGCGTTGCAGCTTGCGCAAGGGGTCGCGGCCTACCCGGGCGCACGGGTCTTTGAACGAGGTTTTGCAGCGCTCGAGAAATGCCTCGGCAAAGCGGCTGACCACCTCGGCCATCTGTGGGTATTCGGCCACCAGTGCGGGCGCGACCTCCTGGCGAATCAGGCGCTCGGCCAGTTCACTCACCCGCGCATCGCCCATGCCCTGGCCGACCCAGGCATGGCCCAGCAGGCTGGCGTACCAGGCCACGATGGCGTGCGGGCCGTTCCACAGGCGGTTCTTGATGATCTGGATCTGGGCAATGTCTGGCACTGTCTTCACCTGGCGCAGGCGTTCGAGCAGATCGCTGCCGCGCTCGGCGTAAAGCGGCATGTCGGCTTCGCTGTTGAACAGCACCAGATGCAGCTGGCTCATGGCGCTGCTGGGCTGTGCAAAGGGCCTGAAGTGGCCGATCAGCCGTTCGTACTCCGGTTGCGGCGCTGAAGGTTTGCAGGTGCTTGCGGGCTCGTCTTCCAGGCTGTTCTGGAACATCTGCGACTTGATGCGCAGTTGCCGCACCAGCGCGTCATTGCCCAGTTTGGACACGATGCGGCTGACCACCGTTTCGGCGAAATGGGTCTTTTGCAAAACCTGCTCGCTGATCGCAGGCGGGCACAGTAACGCCAGCTCGGCTTGCACATGACGCCGCACGAACGCCGCACCGCCAACCTTGTTCAATACGATCAGCAGGGTCAGCTCGCGGCCTCGGCGCTCGAAGCGTTGCAGCAGGCCTTGGGCGATCACCCTGGCCTGGCTTCTGATGGCCTGCTCGGGCAGGCTCAGGCCGATGATTTCGGCAGTGGTGTACATGCTGATGACCGCGTCGTCATCGTCCATGTCGATCATGCGCACGTTGTCGATGGTCTGGTCGAACGATGTGGCACCGTAGCGCACGCTGTAGCGGCCGAAGGCGCTGACGCTTTCGCGCAGCATGCGCGAACGGGTTGCGGCAATGATTTCACGCGGTCGGGTGTAGCCGTCCCAATGGGAAAATACCTGCGTCAGGTAACCGCCGCCGATGGCGCCGAAACCATGAATGCCCACGCTGAACTGGTTCATCGAGGCCGGGAACGGCTCACTCAATGCAGGCATGCCCAGGTCGGGTACGCACGCGCTCAGGTCGGCGAGAAATTCATGCATGCTGCGGTAGGCTTTGAGCGCGCCCGCCTTGATTTCCGGCGCAGGCGGCTTGATGTCCTCGATCAGGATCGCCTGCCCTTCGGCGCGCATCGCTGACAGCATGCCGTTTTCCGAGTCCTCGACCATGAAGCACTGGCCTGGCTCGCAATTGAGCGCGCGGGCGGCTTTCAGGAAAATCTCGGGGTGGGGTTTGCCTTGGCTGACTTCATCGCCACAAACGGTGATGTCGAAGTACTTCAGCACGTTGGCGTTGATCAGGTATTCCTCGGCGATGGCACGGCGGCTGGAGGTGGCCACTGCCATGGTCAGGCCCGACTTGCGCAGGCGCTCCAGCACCTCCAGCAGGCCGGCCTTGATCGGTACGCCGTGATTGCGCACGTACGCCAGCTCAAGTTCATCGGCGCGTTGGCGGATTTCGGCGTACGGGAAGTCGTCGCCGTTATGCGCCTTGGCAAGGGCTTCGGCCTTTTTTGCGCTCAGGCCCAGCGAGCCAATCAGGGTCTGCTCGCTCAGCGCTTTGCCGAAGATTTCCAGAGACGCTTGTTTGAGTGTCTTGAAGCGCAGGCGCTCGGTGTCGAAGAGGGTGCCATCCATATCGAAGATGGCGCTGAAGATGTGTTTACCGTGAAAGAAAAGCATTGGTTGTTGCCCCTTGTCGTTGCGTCAGGCATCCCGCCTGCAACAGGCGAGAACGGTGTGTGAGCTGCAGTGGAGGCAGTCAGGTCGGGGGCACACGTTCGACGGGGGGACGTTCAGGAGTGACGCAGAGGTAAGGCGGGGCGGAGCGGGGCGTGCAGAGGAGGTTGGCAACCGTTGAGGCGAGGTGGGTGGCGCGTTTGGCCTTGAGGTCACGCCCACTGGCTGCAGTCGGTTTCGCAGGCAGTGGGCGCAAATAGCGATGGATACGTGTGATTCCAAGCATGAGGTGCTTTGCTTCCTTTTCGTCATGGGTGATCCTTTTTCAGCCTTGCACGTATGCGCCGCGACATGCAAGGCTTGGCCTCCCGCTCGCATTGCGCAACAAGGTGAACCCCAATGACCCAAGCTACCGACCAGGCCTTTTACGATCGCGCCGATGCGCACATCGAACTGGCGAACCAGCAGATCGAAAAGTTCGAAGACCTGGGCAAGGTAAGCGCCTCGCTGACCTTCGGTGCCGCGCGCTTCAGCGCCTGGATGAGCGCCCGCAGCTTCAAGAGCGGCGCGGAGCTGGGTGCGGCACGGGAAGAGATTCTGAAGTACTTCTGCGATCAGTACCGGATGATGCTCGAGGACAACCTCGATGAGCATATCGAGCATTTTGACCGGTACATGCTGGGTAAGAACGACTAAGGCCGCGCGCGGCTTCCTTCAGCGATTTGGCCATTTCTGCAGCAGGATCGAAACGAATTTCTCCGCAGCCGGCGACAGCGATGCGCCGCGCCGGTACACCAGCCCTAGCGTGCGGGTGACTTGCGGCTCGATCAACGGCACGCTCACCAGCGTGGGGTGGTCGGCATTGGGCATGGCCAGGCTGGGCATGGCGGACACGCCCAGCCCGGCCTCGACCATGCCCAGCGACGTGGACAGGTGTTGCACTTCGTAGAACCACTTGGGCCGCAGGTTGAGCCCGGACAACGCATGGTCCAGCAGCATGCGGTTGCCACTCAGGCGGCCGACGCCGATCAGGCGGTAATCAGCCAGCTCTGTCCAGGTAACGGAGGCGCGGTTCGCCAGTGGGTGGTCACGCCGGCAGGCCAGTACAAAGTGCTCCTGCACCAGCGAGACAAACTCGATGTCCGGGTGCTGGCCGCTCATCATGTTGATGCCGAAGTCGGCCTCGCCGCGCAGCACGGCTTCGAGCCCGTCGTTGGCGCTAAGGTCCAGCAGGCGAATGCGGATTTTCGGGTATTGCTCGTTGTAATCGCGGATCACCGACGGCAGGAAGTAGAACGCCGCGGTAGGAATGCAGGCGAGGGTAACCTGACCGGTCTGGCGCTCGGCCAGCTCGCGGATGCTGAGGATCGAGTCTTCAAAATCATCCAGCAAGCGCCTGGCCTTGGGCAGGAAGTCGCGGCCCACGCTGGTCAGGCTGACCCGGCGAGTGGTGCGTTCCAGTAGCGAGGTGCCCAGGCCTTCCTCCAGCTTCTTGATCCGTCGGCTCAGGGCCGGCTGGGACAGGTGAAGCGCTTCTGCGGCCTCATGAAAACTGCCAAGTTCGGCGATTTTCACGAAAGATCTGATGTCTTGCAGCTCATATTCCATAAGAAAACCTTCGACTGGCCCGGCGCTTTATTCATGTTTGAATCGCAATAATAGCTACGATATTTGCATTGGATTGATTTATCCATCCCTGTCACTCTTTTGCTCACAGCATCAATGATGTCCATTGATCAACAAGAGTGCGAAATCATGCAGCGAATTCCTTGCGTACTCATGCGCGGCGGTACCTCCAAAGGGCCGTTCTTCCACGCCTGGGACCTGCCTGCCAATGTGGTCGAGCGCGACGAGTTGCTGATCAACCTCATGGGCTCTGGCCATGAGCTGGAAATCGACGGCATCGGTGGCGGCAGCCCGCAGACCAGCAAGGTGGCGATCATCAGCCCGTCATTGCACGCCGACGCCGACGTCGACTACCTGTTCGTGCAGGTGATGGTCGCACAGCGGCGGGTCGATACGGCCCCCAACTGCGGCAACATGCTGTGTGCGGTTGGGCCATTCGCCATCGAACAGGGGTTGGTAAAAGGCCAGGAAGGCAAGACCTTGGTGCGCATCCGTAACCTCAACACTGGCACCTTCGTCAATTCGTTGGTCGAAACGCCCGGCGGTATCGTGCGCTACGAAGGCCGTACGGCGATCGATGGGGTGCCGGGCACTGCCGCCCCAGTGCACCTGACCTTCCTCGACGCGGTCGGCAGCAAGACCGGCAAGCTGTTCCCCACGGGCAAGGCCCAGGACGTGATTGATGGCGTGCCGGTGACCTGCATCGACATGGCCATGCCGATGATGGTGATGGAGGCCAGCCAGTTGGGTGTCAGCGGCTCGGAAACCCCGGCTCAGCTGGACGCCAACAGCGCGCTGCTCGAACGCCTGGAAGCGTTGCGGCTGAAGGCCGGAAAGGCCATGGGCCTGGGCGATGTCAGTGGCATGGTCATCCCCAAGCCAGTGCTGGTGTCCAAGCCGCGCTACGACGGCACGCTGCAGGTTCGCTATTTCATGCCGCACAACTGCCATCGTGCCTTGGCGATCACTGGAGCGGTGGGGCTGGCGACTGCCTGCGTCAGCCCTGGCACCGTGATTGCCGACCTGTTGGGCGAAGGCGCGCAGCAACTGGCCGAGGTCCGCCTGGAGCACCCAAGTGGCGGCATCGATGTTGCGCTGACGCGCAGCGGTGCCGAGGGCCAGACGATCCAGGCTTCGGTGGTGCGAACCGCCCGGCGGCTCTTCTCAGGGTTCGTCTACGCCCCTACATTCCGCAGGTTGGCCGGGTAGTTCCAGGCACCGATCCAGACCTGCACATTCGTAACAAGCGCATCCGCACAATTTCAACAATGGGTGATGCCATGAGACTCGCCAAATCGCTGTATTTCCAGATTCTCTGCGCCGTCCTGCTGGGCGTGGTGGTCGGACACTTCTGGGCGCAACAGGCCGTGGCCCTCAAGCCGCTGGGTGATGCGTTCATCAAGCTGATCAAGATGATGATCGCGCCGGTGGTGTTCTGCACCATCGTCACCGGCATCGCCGGCATGACCGACAAGCGTTCCCTGGGGCGCTTGATGAGCAAGACCCTGCTGCTGTTCCTGGGCCTGACGGTGGTCAGCCTGGTGATCGGACTGGCGGCGGTTTACCTGTTCAAGCCAGGTGCCGGCATGAACATCGATCCTGCTACCTTGAGCACAGCGGGCCTCAGCCAGTACACCGCGTCGGCCGCCAAGCTGAGTGTGGTGGACTTTTTCATGCACATCATCCCGGACACCTTCATCGGTGCCTTCAACAAGGGTGAGGTCTTGCCGGTCCTGTTCATCGCCGTACTCAGCGGTTTCGCCCTCTCGTCGATGGGCGAAAAGGGCAAGCCGGTACTGGACGTGCTGGAGTCGGCCTCGACCATGGTGTTCCGCATCTTCGGCTACCTGATGCGCTTTGCCCCGGTCGGCGCTTTCGGCGCACTGGCATTCACCGTGGGCCAGTACGGCATTACGTCCCTTGGCGCGCTGGCCAAGCTGGTGGGGACGTTGTACATCGCCTGCGCGTTCTTCGTGCTGGTGGTGCTCGGTGGCATCTGCCGGGCCCATGGCTTCAGCCTGTGGAAGTTGCTGCGCTATTTCCGCGAAGAGTTCCTGGTTGTGCTGGGTACTTCTTCAACCGAGCCTGTGCTGCCGCGAATGCTCGAGAAACTCGAGAAGCTTGGGTGCAAGAAAGGCGTGGTTGGCCTGGTGCTGCCCACTGGCTACTCGTTCAACCTGGACGGTACTGCCATCTATCTGTCGTTGGCAGCCGTGTTCATCGCGCAGGCCTGCAACATCGACCTGAGCCTGGGCCAGGTGGTCACCATGCTGGCGATCATGCTGCTGTCCTCCAAGGGCGCGGCAGGTGTCACCGGCAGCGGTTTCGTGGCCTTGGCCTCGACCCTTACCGTGATCCACGACATACCCCTGGCCGGCCTGGCCCTGTTGATCGGGGTCGACCGCTTCATGTCGGAAGCCCGTGCGCTGACGAGTCTTGCCAGCAACGCAGTGGCGACGGTGGTGGTTTCGTTGTCGGAAAACGCCTGTGACCGCCAGACGTTGCACAGCCGCCTGAACGGCGAGCCGGTGGTCAGCCCCGTTGCTGAAACAGCCGACTGGGTCGCCGAACCACACCGCCGCGGCTGAGCCCCGACACCCTCAAGCTTTTCACAGGCCCCCACCAGGCGTTGCCGGGTGGGGGGCAGGGGGCCGTCTGCGCTGCAGGTGGCCACATAGACAATAAAAACAAGAGAACAAACCATGCTCGCACTTCTGGGCCTGATCATGGTGGTGACCTTCACCTACCTGATCATGAGTAAACGTCTGTCCCCGATCGTCACGCTGACCATCGTGCCGATTGTTTTCGCCCTTATTGGCGGTTTTGCGCCAGACCTGGGCAAGATGATGCTCGATGGGCTGAAAATGGTCGCACCGTCTGCCGCGCTGCTGCTGTTCGCCATCCTGTTCTTCGGCCTGATGATCGACGCCGGCCTGTTCGACCCGCTGATCCGCAAGATTCTCAAGCGGGTGAATGGCGACCCGATCAAGATCGCCATCGGCACCGCCCTGCTGTCGCTGCTGGTGGCGCTGGACGGTGATGGCACCACGACTTACATGATTACCTGCGCTGCCATGCTGCCGCTGTACAAGCGCATCGGCATGAACCCGATGATCCTGGCGACCGTATCGATGCTGTCATTGAGCATCATGAGCGGCATGAGCCCGTGGGGTGGTCCCGCCACCCGTGCCATTGCCGCGCTCGGACTGGATGCGACCGACTACTTCATTCCGATGTTGCCCACCGTCATCGGTGGGGCGGCGTGGGTCGTGTTCACCGCCTACCTGCTGGGCCGTGCCGAGCGCCGGCGTATCGGCAATGTTGCCCTGGAGTCCGGAGGGGGCAACTGCTACATCAAGGAAATCCTTGGCGACAGCCCGCACAAGCGCCCGCGCCTTGCCTATGTGAACCTGGTGCTGGTGATCGCCGTGATGACCGCGCTGGTGCTGGGGCTGATGCACGCGGCCATCCTGTTCATGATCGGTTTCGTCGCCGCACTGATGATCAACTACCCGCAGCTGAATGTGCAGAAAGAACGCATCCTCGCCCATTCGGGCAACGCCATGACCGTGGTGCTGCTGGTGTTCGCCGCAGGCATCTTTGCCGGTATTTTCTCGGGTACCAAGATGGTCGATGCATTGGCCCAGACGCTGGTGGACTGGATTCCGGATGCGTGGAGCCACTGGTTCCCGCTGGTGGTGGCGCTGACCAGCATGCCGCTGACCTTCGTGCTGTCCAACGACGCGTACTACTTCGGCGTTGTGCCGATCCTGGCCAATGCCGCGGCCGCGTACGGCATCGACCCTGTAGAGATCGCCCGCGCTTCGGTGCTGGGGCAGCCGGTGCATCTGATGAGCCCATTGGTAGCCTCGACCCTGCTGCTGGTGGGCATGGTCGATCGCGACATCGGCGACTTCCAGAAAGCCACTGTGAAATGGGCGGTGCTCACCTCGCTGGTGATCACGGCGCTGGCACTGCTGACGGGCGCCTTGTCCTTCTTCGTCTGAACGCTTCTGGTGCTGCCAGGCGCAACGCCTGCTCATCCCTAAAACAACAATAGAGTACCGATCATGTCCCGAGCTGTGTTCCGTGGGGCCACCTGTGGCCTGCTGTGCGGCTGGCTGCCTGTTGCCGGCGCTTCCGGTTTTGTCGATGACAGCAAGCTCAAGCTGCAGTTGCGCAACGTGTATTTCAACGAGAATTTCCGTGACGAGCAGGGTATGAGCGCCCGCGCCGCCGCCACAGCCAAAAGCGAACGGGTGGAGTGGGCTCAAGGCTTTCTGCTCGATTACCAGTCCGGCTTCACCCAAGGCACCCTCGGCCTGGGTCTCGACGCCTTGGGCCTGGTCGGCGTCAAGCTCGACTCCGGCCGTGGGCGCAGCGGCACCGGGTTGCTGCCAGTGCGTGACGATGGCCGCGCGGCCGACGAATTCGCCAGCGCCGGTATCACGGCCAAAGCCCGCCTGGGCAGCACCGTGGCCAAGCATGGCACCTTGCTGCCCAAGACACCGGTACTGGTGTACAACGATGCACGCCTGCTGCCGCAGACTTACCAGGGAACCCAGCTGACCAGCACCGACATCGACAACCTCACCCTTACCGCTGGCCACCTGGACCGCTTCAAACAGCGCGACTCATCCAATAGTACCGGGTTGTACCTGGACGGGTATGGCGGCCCAGCGTCTGGCGACTTCAGCTTCGCCGGTGCTGACTATGCCGTCAGCAAGCAACTGCGCCTGAGTTATTTCCATGGCGAGCTCGAGCATTTCTACCGCCAGGACTTCGCCGGGCTGGTGCACGACCTGCCGCTGGGCGGCGGCGTGCTGACCACCGACCTGCGTTACTTCAAAAGCCGCGACAGCGGTACGGCGTATGGCGGTGGCATCGACAACGACCTGTTCAGCGGCCAACTGTCGTACGCCCACTCCGGGCATACCGTCGGCGCAGGTTACCAAGTGCTCGATGGTGAAGCGGGGCTGCCGTATATCAGTGGGGCAACGGTCTATTCGTTCAGCAACGTCGGCATCGGCAAGTTCATCGAAGAGGAAGAGAAGACCTGGATGGCCAGCTACGCCTACAACTTCGCTGCCGCCGGGGTGCCGGGGCTGACCTTCATGACGCGCTACCTGAGTGGCGACAATGGCCGTTCAGGTGGCGAGGGCATCAAAGAATGGGAGCGTGACGCCGAGATTGCCTACGTGGTGCAGGGCGGGCCGCTGAAAGGGCTGGGCGTAAAGCTGCGAAACTATGTGTATCGATCAGATTTCGCCCGCGGCCGAGACAGCAATCGCCTTTACCTGACCTACGATATCGCCATCTGGTGATGGCGCAGGCCGGACAAGATATCCGGCCCTGAACCGCCTGAGGCGCCGTGGTTCAGCGGCGCAGCAGGCGAGAGACCACCAGTGTGACGGCGGCGGTGATGGCCAGTGCGGCGAAGGGCTTTTCCTTGACGAACGAGGACACCGTGTCCAGGGTGTCGCCGTAGGACTTGGTCAACTGGCCTGCGGCCTGACGCGCATCGCCTTCGGCTTCCAGTGCCGGGTCTTCGACCAGGCGACCTACGGCGCTTTGCGCCTTGCCAGCCAGGTCCTCTGCTACACCTTCGATCTGTTCGCGTTTCATGATGGCTTAGTCCTTCCTGTGAGCGGCTTTGGGTTAACAGCACAGGGTTAGGGCGGTGAATCGCCGCAATGGTTCAAAGCAACTGTTTGTCACCTGCAGGTCATGCGCGCCGGCAAAGGGGCGCACCTGGCATGAGCGCGCGAGGCTAGCGGGCCTTCTTTTCGAGGATTCGTGCCCCGGTCCCTTCCTTGCCCAGCACATCCTCGGGGTTGCGCAGCGGGCAGTCTTCCAGCGACAGGCAACCGCAACCAATACAGTTGTCGAGGCTGTCGCGCAGTGCTTCCAGTGTGCGAATGCGGGCATTCAGGTCTTCGCGCCAGGCCGTGGACATCTCGCCCCATTGCGCGGCCGTGAGCTTGCTGTTGGGGGCATAACGGCTGAAGGCCTGTTTGATTTCCTCCAGCGCAATACCCGTGCGCTGGGCTACCTTGATGATCGCCAGGGTACGCAGCACCAGCGAGGGATAGCGGCGCTGGTTGCCTGCCGTGCGGACGCTGGCGATCAGCCCCTTGGTTTCGTAGAAGTGCAGCGCAGATACCGCCACGCCGCTGCGCTTGGCCACTTCACCCACTGTGAGCATCCGTGTGTTGTCCGCTGCCATGCCTGTTGACCTCAAGTAAAGTTGAGCTTTTATAGTCCTGCCCGATCTTCCCTGCAACCGCTTTCCCTGTGATCGGAGCTGTGCATGAACAAACGGACGTTACTGGCCTGGGCCGGCGCTGTTGCCGGTGCGCTGGCCGCTGCCTATGCGCTGGTGGGAAGCGGCTCGGCGCCACCCGCTGCGGCGGTGTGGCCGGCGACCAAGGTGGCGCTGGCCACGGCCGAGCAGGTGCAACTGGCGCGGCAGCGCTTTGCTTCGGGGGAGTTGGAGGCGGTCAACCAGGTGCAGGTGGCGGCCGAGATGCCAGGGCGTATTACCCGCATCGCCTTCGAGTCGGGGCAGACAGTCGCGGCCGGGCAGTTGTTGGTGCAGCTCAACGACGCGCCCGAGCAGGCCCTTCGCGTGCAGTTGCAGGCCAGGTTGCGTAACGCTGACGTGGTGCTGCAGCGCAGCCGCAAACTGCGCGCGATGAATGCCGTGTCGCAAGAGCTGCTGGACAACGCCGCCACGGCCGTGGACGTGGCCCGTGGTGAGCTGCAGCATGTCGAGGCGCTGATCGCGCAGAAGGCCATTCGTGCTCCGTTCGCCGGCAAGCTCGGCATCCGCCGTGTGCATCAGGGCCAGTACCTGGGCGCTGGCGAGACCATCGTCAGCCTGGCCGACATCAGCCAGTTGCATGTGAACTTCGCCTTGGGCGAGCAGGCCGCCCCCGAAGTGCACGCCGGGCAAGTGCTGGCACTGACGGTGGATGCGGTGCGTGGGCAAGACTTCCAGGCGCGGGTGGTGGCGGTCGACCCGGTGGTCAGCACAGCACGCCTTGTGCAGGTACAGGCGGCCTTGTCGAACCCGCAAGGACAGTTGCAGCCGGGTATGTATGCCGGCGTGCGGCTGGATGCTGCGCAGCCGTCGACCGTGCTGGCCGTGCCGGAAACCGCGATCACCTACACCGCCTACGGGCAGACGGTGTTTGTCGCGACCCAGGACCCGCAGCATGGCACCCGGGTGAGCCGGGTGCAGGTAACCACCGGTGAGCGCTGGCAGGGGCGGGTGGAAATCACCTCCGGCCTGACGCCCGGTGACCGTGTGGTGGTTTCCGGCCAGCTGAAACTGAGTGATGGCATGCCGGTCGAGCCAGTGGCGCAGGACAGCCTGCAGGCCAGCCAGGGAGGGCGGCAGTCGTGAGGTTTACCGACGTCTTCGTGCGCCGCCCGGTGCTGGCGCTGGTGGTCAGCAGCCTGATCATCCTGATGGGGCTGTTTGCCATGGGCAAGTTGCCGATCCGCCAGTACCCGTTGCTGGAAAGCTCGACCATTACCATCAGCACCGAGTACCCCGGTGCCTCCGCCGAGTTGATGCAGGGTTTCGTGACGCAGCCGATCACCCAGGCAGTGTCGTCGGTCGAAGGCATCGACTACCTGTCCTCGTCGTCGCAGCAGGGGCGCAGCCTGATCACCTTGCGCATGGTGCTCAACCGCGATTCGACCCAGGCGCTGGCCGAAACCATGGCCAAGGTCAACCAAGTGCGCTATCGCCTGCCGGAAAAAGCCTACGACCCAGTGGTGGAACTGTCAGCAGGTGACTCCACTGCCGTGGCCTATGTGGGGTTTGCCAGCGACAGCCTGTCGATACCGGAACTGAGCGATTACCTGTCACGGGTGGTGGAACCGCAGTTCTCCGGTATCGACGGCGTGGCCAAGGTGCAGTCGTTCGGCGGGCAGCGCCTGGCCATGCGCCTGTGGCTGGACAGTGAGCAGATGGCCGGGCGCGGGGTGACGGCGGCGGACGTGGCGCAGGCGGTACGTGCCAACAACTACCAGGCAACGCCGGGCCAGGTGCGCGGGCAGTACGTGCTGGCCGATATCCAGGTGGACACCGACCTGACCCGGGTCGAAGACTTCCGTGAGCTGATCATCCGCAACGATGGCACCGACCTGGTGCGCCTGCGCGATATCGGCACCGTCGAGCTGAGTGCGGCGGCCACGCAGACCAGTGCCACCATGGACGGCAAACCTGCCGTGCACCTGGGGCTGTTCCCCACGCCCAGCGGCAACCCTCTGGTGATCGTCGAGGGTATTCGCCAGCTGCTGCCACAGATCCAGCAGACCTTGCCGCCTGGCGTGAACGTGGCGCTGGCCTATGAAACCGCACGCTTCATCGATGCGTCGATCCATGAAGTGCTGCGCACCTTGATGGAGGCGATGCTGATCGTGGTGTTGGTGATCTGGCTGTGCCTGGGTTCGCTGCGCAGCGTGCTGATCGCGGTGGTGGCCATTCCGCTGTCGATGCTGGGGGCCGCGGGCCTGATGTTGATGTTCGGTTTCAGCCTCAACCTGCTGACCTTGCTGGCGATGGTGCTGGCCATCGGCCTGGTGGTGGACGATGCCATTGTGGTGGTGGAAAACGTGCATCGGCATATCGAGGAGGGCAAGTCGCCGGTCGCGGCAGCATTGGCCGGGGCGCGGGAAATCGCCGGGCCGGTGATCGCCATGACCCTGACCCTGGCGGCGGTGTATGCGCCCATTGGCTTGATGGGCGGGCTGACCGGCACGCTGTTCCGTGAGTTTGCCTTGACCCTGGCGGGGGCGGTGATCGTGTCCGGCATTGTGGCGCTGACCTTGTCGCCGGTGATGAGCTCGCTGTTGCTGCAGCCCGGTCAGCAGCCTGGCGCCATGGCCACTGTCGCCGATCGGTTGTTTGGCACGCTGAGCGGGGCCTATGGACGGGTGCTGGCCTACACACTGGCACACCGCTGGATCAGTGGCGGCGTGGCGTTGCTGGTGTGCCTGAGCCTGCCCTGGCTGTACCTGCTGCCCCAGCGCGAGCTGGCGCCACCCGAGGACCAGGCGGCGGTGCTGACCGCCATCAAGTCGCCGCAGCATGCCAGCCTCGAATACGCAGAACGCTTTGCGCTGAAGCTCGACCAGGTGATGAAGTCCATTGCCGAAACCACCGACACCTGGATCATCAACGGCACCGACGGCCCGGCTGCCAGTTTCGGTGGCACCAACCTCAGCGCCTGGCAGGCGCGCGAGCGTTCCGCCGCACAGGTGCAGGCGCAGTTGCAGCAGGCCGTTGCGGATATCGAGGGCAGCAGCATCTTCGCCTTCCAGGTCGCGTCACTGCCGGGCTCCAGCGGTGGCCTGCCGGTGCAGATGGTGCTGCGCAGCGCCCGGGATTACCCCGAGCTGTTCCAGACCATGGAAGTGCTCAAGCAACGCGCCCGCGACAGCCGCCTGTTCGCCGTGGTGGACAGCGACCTCGACTACAACAACCCGGTGGTCAAGGTACGCGTGGACCGGGCCAAGGCGGCGAGCCTGGGCATCAGCATGCAGGCCATTGGTGAGTCGCTGGGGGTGCTGGTGGGCGAGCAGTACCTCAACCGCTTCGCCCTGTTCGGGCGCTCTTATGACGTGATCCCGCAGAGTATCCAGGACCAACGCCTGACGCCTGCGGCGCTGAGCCGCCAGTATGTGCGCGCCGAAGATGGCAGCCTGGTGCCGCTGGCTACGTTGGTGCGCCTGGATATCGAAGTGGCACCCAACCGCCTGTTGCAGTTCGATCAGCAGAACGCCAGTACCCTGCAGGCAATCCCGGCCCCGGGTGTATCGATGGGCAACGCTGTGGCATTTCTGGAACAGCTCACCGCCGAGCTGCCACCGGGCTTCAGCCACGACTGGCAATCGGAATCGCGCCAGTATGTGCAGGAGGGCTTTGCCTTGATGTGGGCATTTCTCGCCGCCCTGGTGGTGATCTATCTGGTGCTGGCGGCGCAGTACGAAAGCCTGGTCGACCCCCTGATCATTCTGGTGACCGTGCCGCTGTCGATCTGCGGTGCGCTGCTGCCGCTGGCGCTGGGCTGGGCCACGCTGAACATCTACACACAGATTGGCCTGGTGACGCTGATCGGCCTGATCAGCAAGCACGGCATCCTGATGGTGGCGTTCGCCAACGAGATTCAGGTGCGCGACAACCTCGATCGTGCCGCCGCCATTGTTCGTGCGGCGCAAATACGCTTGCGGCCAGTGCTGATGACCACGGCGGCGATGACTTTTGGCGTGCTGCCACTGCTGTTCGCCAGCGGCGCCGGCGCCAACAGCCGTTTCGGGTTGGGGGTGGTGATTGTGTGCGGGATGCTGGTGGGGACCTTGTTCACCTTGTTCGTGCTACCGACGATCTACGCCTGGCTGGCACGCGATCACCGGGTGAGCACGGCGCGGGCGAGGCAGTTGGTCGAAGCTGAAAGGCAACTGGGGGCGCTTTAGGCGCAACGGCCTGTTCATCAGCTGAAAGTTGAACCATCCCTGTACGAGCGGGTTCAGGCGGGGGAGCGGTCGCGGCGCATCTGGGTGACCAAGGTAAAGCGGTCATCCGGGTGCACGGTCTCTGAGACCGCCATCAAATCACCATTTTCCTCGCGGTATTGGCGGATGATCTTCAGCCCCGGTGAGCCCGCCTCTGCCTTCAGCGCCCTGGCCATTTCCGCTGTCAGCAACACCGCGCGCACCCGCTGGTCGACCACTGCGATTGCCCGGCCATAGTGCTGTTCGATCAACCCGACAATGAGTTGGTCGGGGTGCTCGCGGGCCAGTTCGACGACCGCGGTGTAGTCGCGCGGCGCATACACGTCGGTCCAGCACAGCGGCGCGGCAGGGTGCTGCCTGTCGACGCGGAGGCTCGATACGCAGAAGTAATGCTCCCCCGGCACCAGCCCCAGCCTCGCCGCCTCGCTCAGGTCGGCGACAAAGTGGCGCACGTTCTGGATTTCCCGCTGCTGGGTGTCTGCCAGGTGCGCCAGGTCAGCCACACTGGCTAACGTCTGCGAATAGCCGCCGCGCGGGCTGCTGGCCTCCACGCGTGTGCCCACGCGCTTGCGGCGCGACACCAGCCCTTGGGTGAGCAACTGGTCGATAGCGGCACGCACCGTGTGCCGGCTCACATTGTAAAGGTCGCACAGCTCGAACTCGGTCGGCAGCAGGCTGCCTACTGGGTAGCGGCCGCTGGCAATCGCTTGCATCAAGTCCTTTGCCACGGTGGAGTAGCGCGTCGGGTTCATACCTTTGCTCGGGTTCGCCAATTTCATCGGTTGACAGTGTAACAGCGGCCGAATACCGAACGCTTCGGTCGCCCACAGAGGTCGATACTGCCTTCAATGCTGCTGTCTGGCCCGCAGCAGCAACGCTGCAAGGGCACACCCAACCAATGCCAGGCACGCCAGGTAGAACGCATCACTGTAGGCCATCAGGTAAGCCTCTCGTCGAATGGTTGCCGCCAACGCTTCCAGCATTTGCTGCTGAGGCGGCAGCCAGCTTTGCACCGTCTGGTTGATACGCGCCTGCACGCTTGGCTCAAACAGCGTCACCTGCTCGTGAATGCGCTCACTGTGAAAGCGTTCACGGGTCGCCACCAGTTGCGTCAACCCGGCCGTACCGATGGCGCCACCCAGGTTGCGCAACATCGAGAACACCGCCGAGGCTGAGCCGGCTTCACGCTTGTCCAGCCCGGCCACCGCCAGCACCGATAACGCAACCATGATGAAAGGCTGGCCAATACCGCGCACCACCGTGGACGGGATGATCACGTTGTCGGCACTGTCGGCGCTCAGGCTAGCCCCCAGCCAGCAGCCCAGCGCCATGATCAAAAAGCCGCTGGCGACCATGAACTTGGCACTGGTCCAGCCCATCAGCCGGGGCATCAACGGCGCCAGCAGCAACTGCACCACGCCATAGGCGATCAGCGCCACGCCCACGTCGTGCGCGCTGAACCCCTGCAACTGCGACAGGTAGTTGGGCACCAGGAACACCAGGCCGAACGTGGCAGCGCCAAAGATGAACATCGCCACGCTGGCAACGCCGAAGTTGTAGTGCCCGAGCAAGCGCAGGTTGATGAACGCGCGCTGGCCGAACAGCTGGGTCACCACGAACACCACCAACGCAATGGCAGCGACCACGCTCATGCCGACAATGAGCGGCGAGCCGAACCAGTCCAGCCGACCGCCTTCTTCCAGCACGATCTGCAAGCCGCCCAGGCCGATCACCATGGCCGCGATACCCAGCCAATCACCTTTGCGTAACAGTTCGAGCTTCATCGGCTTGGCTTCGATCGACCAGGCGATGGCCAGTAGCAGTGCAATGCCGGGGAAAAGTTGCAGATAGAAGATCCAGCGCCACGAATAGGCATCGGTCAGCCAGCCGCCAATCGACGGCCCGGCGGCCTGCGCCACGCTGTTGGCCAGGCTGAACAGCGCCATGCCCATGGCCATCTTGCTGGCCGGCAGTTCGGTGATGATCAGCTGGAACGACAGGGGAATCAGCACCGCGCCCGCAGCCCCCTGGATCACCCGGATTACAATCATCGCCTCCAGGTTGGGCGCCCATGAGCAGGCCACCGAGGCGATCAGAAAGATGAGCGAGCCGGTCCACATGACCCGGCGCAGCGAGAACACGTCCACCAACCAGGCCGTCAGCGGAATCATCACGATTTCCGCCACCAGGTAGGCGGTGGAAATCCATGAGCCTTCCTCGAAGCTGGCACCCAGCGAGCCGCGGATTTCCGGCAGGGCGGCGCTGGTGACATGCACGTTCATACCCGCCATGAAGCAGCCGAACAGGCCGCCAAGCACCGCTACCCAGGCACGCAGCGAGACCGTTTGCTCAGTGCGCATCGGCAACCTCTGCGGGGCGTGTGTCGACTGTACTGACCACCGACATGCCGGGCAGTACCTGCGGGCCATCCAACGGTTTGTCGAGCAAAATGCGCACCGGGAAACGCTGGACGATCTTGGTGAAATTGCCGGTGGCATTGTCCGACGGCAGCAAGGCGAAGACATTGCCCGAGGCTGGCGAGAAACTGGCCACATGGCCATGCAGTGGCTGGCTGGCGAAGCTGTCTACATGTATTTCTACCGGTTGCCCGGGGCGCATGCGGGCCAGTTGGGTTTCCTTGTAGTTGGCCACCACATAGGCTTGTTGCAGGGGCACCACAGCCAGCAGCGGCTGGCCCGGCACCACGTACTGGCCGGTGCGTACGCGGCGTTGGCCGACCACGCCGGTGATCGGCGCGCGGATCACCGTGTCCTGTTCGTCTTGCTCGGCAAGCTGCTGGTGGGCCAGGGCGCGTGCCAGGGCCGCTGCCCGTTGTTGCAGCTCGGCCTCGGCCTGGGCTGACCGGGCCTTGGCCATGGCCAGTTGAGCGCGTTGCTGGCGCAGCGCGGCCTGGGCACCTTGCCGTGCGGCTTGTGCCTGGCTGGCATGGGCGCTGGCGGTTTCCAGGCGCTGCATGGTCGCTGCATCGTCACGCACCAGGCCACGGTAGCGTTGGACATCCAGTTCACAGCGGCGCTGTTCGGCGCTGGCGCTGCGCACGACGGCCTCGGCCTGCAGGATGGCTTGCTGTTGCTGGTCGATGCGCTCGGTCGCCACCTGTTGGCTGGCCTGGGCGGCGGCCAGTGCCGCCTGTGCCTCGGTCACGCCAGCCCGGGCCTGGTCGAGGCGGGCGCGGTAGTCGCGGTTTTGCAGGCGCACCAGCACATCGCCGGCTTTCACCGGCTGGTCGTCAGCCACCTCGACCTCGGCTACGTAGCCCGCCACGCGTGGGCTCAGGGCCACCCAGTCGGCGCGGACGTAGGCATCGTCGGTGGTTTCCAGGTAGCGGCCGGTGCTGAACCAGTAGCAGGTGAAGGCCAGCAGGGTGATTGTGGCCAGGCTGCCGCTGGCGATGACTGCCAGGCGGCGACGGGTTTTAGCGCTCGGCCGCTGTTCAGTTTCGGCGGGTGAGGGTTTGTCTACGGCAACATTCATGGTTGGTTTCCATTCTCGAATTGGGCCTGCTGGCTGTCCGTTGTGGGAGCAACTGTCTTGCTCAATTTCTAAAAGCTGGCGCGATTGGTGGGGGAGCGGGCTTGCCCGCGAACACGGGCGACGCCCGTGCTATCCACCGCGGTGTATTCTTCGCGGGTAAACCCGCTCCTACAGTGGGCGGTGCTCGCTGCTGGTCTTGCGTCTCGCTACCACCGCCCGCCCAGCGCGCGGAACAGGTTTACCTGCGCTTGCGCCAGGCGCCCTCGGGCTTCTGTGTGGCTGGCCCGCAGGCTGATCATTTCGCGCTCGCTGTCGAGCAGGGCCAGCCCGTCCACGGTGCCGGCACGGTAGTTACCCTGGGCCAGGGCAAAGCTGTGCTGGCTGTGCGCCAGGGCTGCCTCCAGCGCCTGCAACCGTTGTCGCTCGCCGTCGTAGCGGGCCAGTGCCTGGCGCACGTCTTTCAGCGCGCTCAGCGCCACGCCGTGGTAACGGGCGACCTGCGCCCGCTGCAATGCCTCGGCCTTGCTCACCCGTGCGCGGTTGGCCTTCAGGTTGGGAAATTCCCAGCGGATCAGCGGGCCAATGCCGAACATCACCGCGCGGCTGTCGCCGAGGTTGGCAAGGTGATGGTCCGAAGACGTCAACGAAGCGCCGAAGCTGACCTTTGGGTAAAGGTCGGCCCGCACGATGTCGGTCTCCAGGGTGGCCGCCTGCAGTTCCCGTTCGGCCTGGCGCACATCTGGCCGGCGCTCGAGCAAATGCCAGCCATCGCCAGCCGGCAGCGGCGCCGACAGCGTGGGGATGGCTACGCAGGTCGTGGCTTCGGCCACCGAGGCCTGGCCACTGAGCATGCTCAGTTCGTAAAGCGCCATCTGCCGCCGGGCTGAGAGCATCGGCAGTTGCGCACGCACTTGCTCCCGCAAGCCCAACAGGCGCTCGCTGTCGAGGGCAGTGGCCACACCGGCCTGGCGCTGACGCTGGCTGAGTTGCACGCTGTGGTCGAGGGTTTGCAAGGCCTGCTTCGCTGCCTCCAGGCGAGCCGCGTAGGTGCACTGGTCGATGTAGGCGCGGGTGGTCTGGGCGACTACCTGCAGGCGTACCAGGTCTAGTGCCGCAGCGCTGGCTTCGGCTTGCACCCGGGCACGTTGGATGGCGGCGCGTACCTGGCCCCAGATATCCACCTGATAGGCCAGCTCGATGCCCGGGTTGAATTGCCATTGTGACGGCGCGTTGCTGTCGGTCGCCTCGGCCAGCGTCTGGTCATCGGCGCTTCTTCCATAGGTAGCGGCAACGCCCATCGCGGTAGACGGCCAGCGCCTGGCGTCGAACTCGCCGATGCCGGCCAGCATGGCCTGCACGTTGGCCTCGGCCTGTGCCAGGCCTTGGTTGTGCGCCAGGGCTTGCTGTACCCAGCGGTTGAGTTGGGGGTCTTGATACAGTGCCCACCAGCGTTCGGGCAGGGGCTGTTTGCTGACGCTGGCCGGCATGTTCGCCAGCGGGTCTGCCTGCAGCGCTGGAGGTGGTTCGGCAGGCGTGGGTTGGTGGCCGCACGCCGCGAGTGCAGCGAGCATGCCGAGGGCTGTGGCAAGCCGGGCAGGGCCTGGAAATGAGTGCAGTAAGGGCATCACGATTGTCGCTCAAAGGTCGTGATGCGAGGTTAACGAGGGTTGCATGGGCGTCGCTGTCGCAAGCGGGACAACCCTGCGCGCAAGCGGGACAACCTGAGGCTCAGTGCTCGCGCGCGGTACCGTTTTGCCAATCACTCGGTGCATGGCCGAGGATGCGCTTGAACATGGCAGTAAATGCACTGGCGCTCTGGTAGCCGTGCTCCAGCGCAACGTTCAGGATCGGCTTGCCATCGGCCAGGCACTGCTGGCTGAGCATCACCCGGGCACGGGCGCGCCATTGGCCATACGACATGCCCACCTCGCGCTGGAACAGCCTGGCCACACTGCGGGCACTCATGTTCAGTTGTGCGCCGCATTGCTCCAGGGTCAGGTCCTGGGCCGGGTCCTGCAGGAAGCGCTCGCACCAGGCACGCAGGCGTGCGTGCTGCGGCGTAGGGACAAAGGCATCGATGCGCCGGGCGGCGGCGAGTTCGTACAGGATCAGCGCACGAGCATGCGCGCCGTCGCGCAGGTTCAGCACCCGTGACGCCGCCAGGATCAGTTCGCGCAGCAGGCCGGACACGACGATGACCTGGCAGCGTTCGATGTGGGCATCGAGCAGCAAGGTACGCAGGTAGACCACGCCCTCCATGCGGATGGCATGGCTGACCCCCGCAGGCATCCACAAGGCATGCCCGCCGGGGATCACCCAGCTGCCGCCCTCGCTGCTGACCCGCATCACGCCGCTGGCGGCGTAGATCAGCTGGTCTTCGGCGTGGCAGTGGCTGGCCACTTCATCGCCGTGTCCGTAGTCCATTTCCAGTGCTTGCATGCAGGTTACCCTCGTTATTGGATCCAATTATATCGAGGCGAACCTGTGCCGGGTTGCGAAGTGTGGGCGGCGAGCGAATTGCCATGGTTACAAATCGCAATAAGGCGATTGTTTATGGTTAATTATTGCTGTGAAGTTAGAGACCTCAGCTTGAAAGTGGTGAATGTTGTTAAATCCAGACATCGCTCTGTGCTGTGCGATCCCCCCCTTCATGACCGGTATTCAGAATGCCCCGCGGTTCGATCATCATCAGTTTCGCTTCGCCTTGCGCGGCGGTCCGGTGCTCGACGCCGCGTGGCACCACATAAAGTTCCCCAGGGTTCACATGCACGCAGCCATCCGGCAGGTCGATACGCAGCGTACCTTCCAGCACCAGGAATGCTTCGTCGGTCTCCGGGTGCGCGTGCCAGATGAATTCGCCTTCGATGCGCACGACCTTGAACTGGTAATCGTTCATCTCGGCAACGACCCTGGGGCTCCATTGCTGTTCGATAAGCGCTGCCTTGTGGACCAGGTTCACTGGCAGGGAGGGGTGTGGGTGACGGGACTCAGGCATGACAGTTCCTCGGAAAGTGGAGTGGTCAGCCTATCGCGCCGGGCGAGTCCGGTTCTTGTACGATCCTGCACGCCTGCTCCCACGGGATACGCGGGCGACTGCGGTTTCTCAGCGTGACGCTCGCAAACGCTCCAGCCAGCGTAAGGGCGGTACGCCGTAGCAGCGGGTGAAGTGCCGGGTCATGTGGCTCTGGTCATGAAAGCCTGCGGCAAGGGCTGCCTCGACCAAGGTGAAGCCGTCCAGGATCATTCGGCGAAAGCTGTCGAGGCGGCGCAGGGTGACAAAGCGATAGGGGCTGGTGCCGTACAGCGTGCGAAAGTCACGCGACAGGCTCCAGCGTTCGCGGCCACTGGCCTGTTCCAGCATGTCCAGTGTTATGCCCACATGCAGGTGTTCCATGATGAAGGCCCGGGCGCGTTCGGCTGCCTGGTAATCCAGGCGCTTGCGCCCGCGCGGCTTGCCGCCGACGGCCCGCAAGGCGATCGCCAGGTCATACAGGGCGTCCTGTTCTTCCAATGGCTCCAGCGCGTGGTCCACTGCCTGCACGAACGCTTCGCTGGCGTGGTACAGGCGAGGGTCGCTGGACAGCCCGCCAGCGATGAAGGGCAAAGGCTGACCACCCAGCACGTTCTGGATCAGTGCCGGGTCGACGTAGGCCATGCGGTAGCGAAAGCCTGCGTCGGTGCCGGCCATGCCGTCATGCAGTTCGTCCGGGTGCAACACCAGCGTGTTGCCCGGTATGCCGTGGCGCAGCGAACCCTTGTAGTGGAAGCTTTGCACGCCGGCCAGCGTGCGGCCGATCGAATAGGTATCGTGGCGATGCGGGTCGTAGCCGTGGCTACCGAACCAGGCTTCGATACGCTCGATACCGCCCGGTTGGGCACTACGGATGACCCAGTCGGACGGCGGTAGGGGCTTCGCTTTACGGGCCATCGCGGTGAGTGCCTCCTGCTCACGCCCGGGTGGGCAAGCTCATGTGCAGCAAAGGGAACGGGCGACCTTCGCCATCCAGCGGTGAACGGCCGGTCTGAACGAAGCCATAGCGCTGGTAGAACGCTGTTGCCTGTGGGTTCTGCTCGTTGACATCGACACTCATCGCACTGCGTGACTGGCGGCCGAAATCCAGCAGTGCACGGCCAATGCCCTGGCCGTGGTGCGCTGGGTCGACGAAAAGCATTTCCACATGGTTTTCATTGAAGCCGATAAAGCCCAGTGGCTGGTCATCGGTGTCTACCGCAACCCACAGCTCGACGGCCGGGAAGTACACGTCGCGCAGCTGTGGCAACAGTGCGTCGATGTCGGAGGGTTGCAGGAAGTGGTGCGTCGCGCGAACAGCGCGCAGCCAGATGTCGAGCAGCTGCGGGTAGTCTGCAGCGATGCCTTGGCGAATGATCATGGTGTCATCCTGAGTGTATTGATGGCGGATGGGCGCGCCAGTGAGCGGCGGCCATGCAAGTGTCGGCATCATGAATGACCGCTTCGCGAGTCAACGCCTGGGCGGTGCACGGCAGGGGAGGCCGGAAGGGAAGAGCGCGGAAGATTACCCCGGTCGCGCAGTAGGGGGCAATGGCGATCGCATAGGTGCAGTGCAGGTTTCGACTCGGCTAGGATGCATGTCGATGCCGGAATTGAACCCGAACAACAAGCACGGCCCGGGAGCACCCATGAACCGCAACGAACTGCGCAAAGCCGATATCAACCTGATGGTGGTGTTCGAAGCGCTGATGCAGGAACGCAACCTCACCCGTGCCGCGGAGAAGCTGTTCGTCGCCCAGCCCACGGTCAGCGCCGCGCTGGCCAGGTTGCGTGTGATGTTCAACGACCCGTTGCTGGTTCGAGTGGGCAACCGCATGGAGCCCTCGGCCAGGGCCGAAGAGGTGATCAAGTACCTCACGCCAGCCTTGGATGCGATGTCTGTCGCCCTCAGCATGACCCATGATTTCGACCCGCTGACCAGCAAGATGACCTTCCGCATCGGCTTGTCCGATGATGTCGAGTCGGGCCTGCTGCCGCCGCTGTTGCGGGCGCTGCGGGTGGAGGCGCCAAACGTGGTGGTGGTCGTGCAGCATGTGGACTATTGGCGCATTCCGGACCTGCTGGCGGCGGGCGATGTGACGGTGGGTATCAGCCAGACCAAGGGCCTGCCCGCCAATGCCAAACGCAAGGTGCTACGCACCCTGCAAGCCAGGGTAGTGCGGGCCGACAAGTCCAGCACGCCGCTTTCACTGGATGAGTTTTGCCAACGCCCGCATGTCCAGGTTTCGCCAACCGCCAACACCCAGGGTGTGGTCGATGACTGGTTGAAAGACATCGGCCGTGAACGCAAGGTGGTGTTGTCGGTGCCGCAGTTCAGTTCGCTGCCGGCGATTCTGGCCGGTACCGACCTGCTGGCCTGTTGCCCGGACTATGCCGCACAGGGTATGGAACGCTGGGGCAACCTGCAGGCCGAGACGCTGCCGTTCGAGACTGCTGCACTGGAGCTGGCCATGGTCTGGTTGAGCACCACCGACAGCGACCCGGCCGAGCGTTGGCTGCGTAGTCGCCTGGAGCACTACATGGGCGGACTACGGGAAGCGGTCATGGGATGATGGCTTTGCATCGTGCTGCAACTGGCTGCCGATGAAGTGAAGGTGTCGCAAATGTACCCGCGCGCCGGGTGCAGTTTGATCAGTCACTTTCGTTGGCCTGTTGAGGTGCAGAGCGCTTGCGTGGTTTTTTCGCCGGCCGTTTGCCGGGCTTGAGCTGCCAGCGGTCGGCGTTGGCGAGCAAGCGTGCCTGGATTGCGGGTGGGTAGTCGCCCAGGGTTGTCACGGGTGGGACTGGCTTGCCGGGCAGGCCGGCCTCGCGGATGACCTTCGGCCAGCGTGGTCGCCAGCACAGCAGCAGGCTGAGCCAGTGGCCGGTGCCGATGATGACGAACGCGGGCCAGACAAACAGCAGCGCAACTTTGAACAGCCAGCTGCTTTTGCGGAAGAAACGTCCAAGGCCTTCGAACTGGGCGCTGAATGCCTGGACGGGTGAGGGTAGCTGGGTGCTCAGGCGGGGGCGGGGGACGGCGTGTGGGCCTTCTTCCATGTAACGGCGGATGAATTCCCACTCATCACGCAGTTCGCTGCCGCCTTGGCCTTGTTTGCCCAGCAGGGCCATTTCCATGTGGGGTAAGCCGGTGCGGCTGGGGTGCCAGACCAGGCCGAGTCGCGTGCCCATGCTGAGTGAGTCATCTTCTGGATATAAGCCAGTGCTTCCGGTTGCATTCCATGGAAAAGTTACGATTCCACCGCAGTATTTCGGTCGATGTAGGTGAACTTGTTGGGTTGCTCGATTGAAGCGAATAAGCAAGTGACGGCTAGTCAGCATTTCTAGTCGGGTTAAGTGGATTCCATACTTTGAATAAAGATACACTAAGGTGGGGCTGACTGAGAGCATTATAAGTGTTGAAAGAATAGTGATTACGGAACGCCCATCCGGATCGGTGATGTCCATCCATAAAAATCCAGTGGTGATCATTAGTCCCACAGCAATGGCCGGGGCGACAGCGCCGAGCGTTGCGAGCGTAATAAGTCCACGCTTCTCTTCTGAACCTCCGCAGCGCATTTCTAAAATAGTGTCGCTGAACGCGAAAACAGGTCCTCTTGCATAGGGTTGTTTACTAACGGATTGGAAGTGCATTTCTTCAGTCAGGTCACCCTCATATAAATCTTGACGCTTTTCGTTCGGTGTCAGTTCTGCTTCATATGTTTTTCGCGCGGCTTCGGATTCAGTAGCCATTTGCCAAAAACCCCATTCGATCAGATACATCACAATACCTCGCTGAATGCGGAGTGCAGGACCTTCAGCTCTTCTTGTTCTTCAAACGGTTTTGAGTTTTTTGCAAGGCGGAAGCTGCTGCGTTTGCACCACTTTTCCAAAGCATCGTCTTCAAGTATGTAAATAATCAATGTGAAGATCAGGCCAATCCAGAACGCCCCAAGAACGAGGCGCGCAAGTAATAACCGAGCAGCCTGCGTGCCGAGCTTCTTTGCAAGTGCTCCCAAGGAGGTGGATAGCATCCTGACGAGCTTGGTCTTGGTATTTTGAGAAAGGTAGTCGAAAAAAGGTTTTGCAGTCGCAACGGCCGTTCCTAACTCAGCAAGTGAGAGAGTCACTGTAGCGACCCCTCTTACAAAATAAGTAGCCGCCAAGAGTCTGGAGTTTTTTTGAACCTGCTTGGTAGCGCCACTCTGGCTGTTTTTGAAATGCTCAACCGAATCAGTGAAATCCCACCACGCCAGCAGTGAACCCCCGGTGCCAGCTAAACTGGCGCCCCATAGTTTCAAACGCCCTAAAGCGGCCGCTGCTCCTCGTCCGGTCACACTGTTCGCGCCGTACCGCGCGACCACCTGGTCCACATAGCTGGCTCCAACTTCGAAGCCCGCCGCTGCCGTGGTCATCGCGGCCGCCAGGAGTTCGGTCTTCACCCGCGCATCACTGTCAGGCAGTTCGCGCGCTTTGAAGGCCATCAGCATCCCTTCCAGCAGGCACACCAGCCCGGAGACACGCACTTTGTAGAAGTCACTGTTACGGGCCTGCATCAACCCTTCAGCCCAGGCCTGGTCGAGGTACCTTGATACCTGGCCTGCACTGCGTTGTGGGTCAATGGGCTGCCCGCTACGTGCAGCTTCACTCAGGCGAATATCGACAGCCGCTTCATGCACCGAAGCGAACAAGGTCAGCCGCAAACCCTGGTGCAACGCGCGGTCCATGCTGTTGGGGGTCGCGGTGCGCAGCACTTGCCGCCCCAGCGCGACGTACCAGGCATACAGGCCGATGCTGGCCGTGCTGCTCTGTGCCTGCATCTGTTCGTACAGGGTGTTGATGCGCCCAAAGGCATTGGCAGCGGCATGGGCTTGCCGGGCAAGTGCTTCCGGCAGGGCGAAGGATGACGCTGACGACGGTTCGGCCTTGGCGGCTTCCAGCAGCGCCGCCAGTGCTTCCCGCAGGTCCTCCTGGTTGTAGGTGATGCCGCGTATTGCCAGGTTGCCCCGGTCTGCCACGTCGCTGCGCCACCAGTGGTCCAGCACCTTCGTGCCCCCTTCACTCAACTCCATGCCGATCACGCACTGGCCGGTCTGTTCGGCAAAGGCCAGGCCGTTGATGAGGTCGGCGTTGTCGTAGCGGTCCAGTGCCTGCAACAACCGTTCGCTGGCCACCCAGCGGATATGGTCCTTGGCGCGGTCCTCGGCGGTAGCAGGAAGTGATGGTTCAAAGAGTCCATGGGTACGCTCCATCTGCAAGGATGATGTATGGCATCAATTGATCTCCTTGGGCCTTCTGGGCGTGCGCGGTTTGCGTGGCTTTTTCTCCGGCCGCTTGCCGGGCTTGAGCTGCCAGCGGTCGGCGTTGGCGAGCAGGCGTGCCTGGATTGCGGGTGGGTAGTCGCTCAGAGTTGTCACGGGGGGGACCGGCTTGCCGGGCAGGCCGGCCTCGCGGATGACCTTCGGCCAGCGCGGTCGCCAGCACAGCAGCAGGCTGAGCCAGTGGCCGGCGCCGATGATGACGAACGCGGGCCAGACAAACAGCAGCGCAACTTTGAACAGCCAGCTGCTTTTGCGGAAGAAACGCCCAAGGCCTTCGAACTGGGCGCTGAATGCCTGGAGGGGTGAGGGTAGCTGGGTGCTCAGGCGGGGGCGGGGGACGGCGTGTGGGCCTTCTTCCATGTAACGGCGGATGAATTCCCACTCATCACGCAGTTCGCTGCCGCCTTGGCCTTGTTTGCCCAGCAGGGCCATCTCCATGTGGGGCAGGCCGGTGCGGCTGGGGTGCCAGACCAGGCCGAGTCGCATGCCCATGCTGAGTGAGTCATCTTCTGGGTCGATGGCTGTACTTCCTGTTGTTTTCCATGGGAAGGTTACGATGCCGCCGCAGTAGCCGGGGCGGTGGAGGTGGACCTGTTGAGTTTTTCGATTGAATCGAATGAGCAGATGGCGGCTGGTTAGCATTTCCAGCCTTGAAAGTCTGAATCCATATTTTGCATATATATAATAGGCGGCACCCCCTAGCAAGATCATGTAAGTGCTAAATAAAACTGAAAATACGGAAAGGAACTCAGGCTGGGTTGCATTTATATAGATTGAGCCAAGGGTTATGTTTAGCCATGAGTAGGTCATTGGTCCCAAGCTGCCCAAGGTCATTAAGGTGATGATGCCGCGCTTCTCTTCCGAGCCACCGCATCGCATCTCTAGGAAATTTTCATTGAAGGAATAAACAGGGCCGCGTGCACGAGGGTTTTCGCTTACCTTCCGAAAATGGACTTCCTCTTCTAGGTCACCTTCGTAAAAGTCACGCATTGCGCGATTTTCTGCTGGCGTCATTTCGGCTACGTACGCCTTGCGCGCAGCTTCGGACTCGATTGCCATCCGCCAGAAACCCCATTCGATTAGATACACTATAAGACCTCGCTGAAAGCGGAATGAAGCTCCTTTAATTCTTCATGTTCTTCACAAGGCTTAGCTGTTTTTCTGATTCGGAAACAGCAGCGCCTACACCACTTTTCCAATGCATCATCTTCAAGGAGGTAAATTGCGATCGTCAGGATGAGCCCTATCCAGAAAGCTCCGACTACCAATCGTGCGAGCAGAAGGCGCGCAGCTTGGGTTCCTAATTTTTTTGCAAGCTCACCCATAGAGGATGCCAACATTCTTGCAAATTTAGTCTTGGCGTTATGGGATAGATAATCAAAAAAAGGCTTCGCTATGGCAATGGCAGTTCCCAGTTCGCCTATAGATAACGTCAATGTTGCCATCGCGCGCGTGTGGTAGGCTCCGGCCAATGTCCATGATTTTGTTGAAGCGCTTGCTGCTTTGAAGTTTTCCGCTCCGTCAGCGAAGTCCCACCACGCCAAGACGAATCCTCCCGTACCAGCTAACGCAGCTCCCCACAGCTTCAACCTACCCAAGGTTGCCGCAGCCCCTCTGCCGGTCACACTTTTCGCGCCATATCGGATTGCCACCTGATCCACATAGCTGGCGCCAACTTCAAAGCCCGCCGCTGCCGTGGTCATCGCGGCTGCCAGGAGTTCGGTCTTCACTCGCGCATCACTGTCGGGCAGCTCCCGCGCCTTGAACGCCATCAGCATGCCTTCCAGCAGGCAGACCAGACCGGCGGCACGCACTTTATAGAAGTCACTCTTCTGACTGTCTGCCTGCATCAAGCCTTCAGCCCACGCCTGATCCAGATAGCGCGCAATCTGGCCACCACTGCGTATTGAATTAACCGGTTGCCCGCTACGTGCAGCTTCACTCAGGCGTACGTCGACAGCTGTTTCATGTACCGAAGCAAACAACGCCAGGCGCAGTCCATGGTGCAATGCTCGGTCTGCACTGTTTGGGGCTCCGCTACGCAGCACCTGTCGCCCAAGCGCGACGAACCATCCATACAAGCCGATGCTGGCGCTGTTGTTCCGCTTCTGCAGTTCCTCGTACAGCGCGTTCATACGCCCGAAGGCATTCGCTGCCGCATGTGCTCGCTTGGCAAGGCCTTCGGCCAGCGTGTAGTTGAATTCCGAGGGCGGTTCGGCCTTGGCGGCCTCAATCAGTGCCGCCAGCTCTTCCCGGATGTCGTCCTGGTTGTAGCTGATGCCGCGCATCGCCAGATTACGCCGGTCCGCCACGTCGCTGCGCCACCAGTGGTCCAGCACCTTCGTACCCCCTTCACTCAACTCCATACCGATCACGCACTGGCCGGTCTGTTCGGCAAAGGCCAGGCCGTTGATGAGGTCGGCGTTGTCGTAGCGGTCCAGCGCCTGCAACAAGCGTTCGCTGACCACCCAGCGGGTATGGTCCTTGGCGCGGTCCTCGGCGGCTTGCTGGGCGTGTTGCATGGCCTGCTCGAAACCGTCGAGCTGATCGTGCATGGCCTGGCGGTCGACCAGGTGGCCGTATTTCTGGTCGAACCGCTTGCGGAACTCGCCGGCATCCTGGCGGGCCTGGACTTTGCTGCGGACCTCGCGCTCGAACTGCGCCAGGTGGGGCTTCATGCGTTCATCATGGGCATCGGCCTGTTGATTGGCCCGTTCGGAGAACAAGTAGATCTCGGGATGCAGGTGGGGCTGGTTGCGGACTTTTTCGGCCATGACTTCGCGCTTGACGATCTGCTCGGCCACCATCTGCGGATAGAGTTTTTCGATTTCCAGGAACGACTGCGCGACCAGCAGCTTGCGTTCGTTGTCCACCCCGGGTTCCACGGTGCGCGCCAGCCACTGGGTCTTCACATCCTCGACAGCGGCGTTGCGCCAGGCGTTGAGCTCCTGGGTGATCCCGATGGCGTCTTCGATGACGATGGCGGCGCCACGGGGTTTGCTGTGGTTCACCAGCGGTGCCAGCGCTTGGCGTGATGCGTGCGGCGAGACGATCTGGTCGTTGTTGAACGGCTGCAGGTCCAGCAGTGCCTGCAGGTCTGCATCGTTTTGTGCCTTGAAGTCGGCCACCCAGTTCAGTTGGTCATGCTTGAGGACGTGGGGCTGTGGCGGGGCGTCGGAAGGCTGGATGAAGCGGGCGATATCGATGGCGGGCAGGCTATTGCGGTATTCGTCTTCGAGGAGGCGGTAGTTGTCGAGCAGGCGCGGAGTGAGTGGGGAAGGGCTAAAAAGCGGACGCAGTTCCTGGATGTCGTCGAGGTCGTAGAGGGTGATGGTCCAGCCGAAGCTGCGGATGATGTCATCCAGATTGCCAGTGAGGGGGGCGGGCTCCCACGGTGCGTCGGCGCTGATGTACAGCAGCGAGCCATTGGGCGCCACGCGGTACTGGCTGTGCCATTCGTAGGCCGGTGCGCTATGGCGCTTGATCAGCAGGTAGAGAAAGCCCTCACGCAAAGGGCGGATGGCGTAGCTGGAGTGGGTCAGCTCGCCGACCTCCTGGAACGGGCTGAGATAGCCCGGCAATTTGGGCAGGCGGGCACGTTGTGCCGGGTTGCCGCCGACGGCGGCGTAGCGCAGGGGCAGCAGTTCGAAGCGGCGGGTGCAGTCGGCGACGGGGCTGTTGCGCAGGGCAGGGCGGTAGCCGGAGGTGATGCGCCTGCACAGTTCGAGGGTTTCTTTCAACGAGTCCATGTATAGCTCCAGCGAGCAGGGATGATCATCAAATGCATGCAAGCGTTGCATTCGACCCGAGGCTGGACACTAGCGAGGAATCACTTCTCAAAGGAGCATTGCGCTTCCGATAGGTGCGTAGGAAATTTCTGATTAAGCGGTATCGTTGACGTTGGCAGGCTTTTCGTCGCCTTTCACGTCAACCCATCTGCCTCTCGTTGCGCCATGGCTATCGGGTGCAGAGCCACCCTGGTCGCTTTTTTAAATACCGTCCCGCATCGAAACAGGGCCGCAAAGCGGCCCGATCGCACCCAGCTTGAGCGTGCCGGGGGATGAAGCTGGAGGTGAAGGTCAGTTGGAAGCGGGCGTGCCCGCAAAAGAGTGTGCACGCCCGGGGGCGATCTTTAGAAATCCGCCTCCAGGCTCAGCAGGTCCTGCACCGTCTGGCGCCGGCGGATCATCCGCAGGGCACCGTTCTCGATCAGGAACTCCGGCAGCAGTGGCCGGCTGTTGTAGTTCGACGACATCGACGCGCCATAGGCCCCGGCATCGTGGATCACCAGCAGGTCGCCCACCTGTGCCTGAGGCAGGTCCTGCGGGGTCAGCGCCTGGTCATCCTGAGTGAACACGTCACCCGATTCACACAACGGCCCGGCCACCACGGTCGGCTGGCGCGGGCGATCTACTGCCTGGCCATCGGCATCGAGCAGAGTCATGCCGTGGTAGGCGCCGTACATCGCCGGGCGCATCAGGTCGTTGAAGCCAGCGTCGATCATGACGAAGGTATTGCGCCCCACCTGTTTCACGGCACGGACTTCGGCCACCAGGTAGCCCGACTCCGCCACCAGGAAGCGCCCGGGTTCGATCTCCATGCGCACCGGGTGGCCGAGCATCGCTTCGATCTCCTTGCGCGCCACCGCCCAGGTCTGCGCATAACGCTGCAGGTCGACCGGTTTGTCGGTGCTGCGGTAAGGCGTGGAAAGCCCGCCGCCGATGGAGAACGCCTCGATGTCCACGCCCAGGCGGCCGATCAGCTCGATCATCGAGCGGGCCACCTGTTCCAGGTGCTGGTAGTCCACCCCGGAACCAATGTGCATGTGCACGCCCACCAGGTGCAGGCCATAAGCCTTGATGCACGCCAGCGCCTCGTCCAGCTCTTCGTGCCAGATGCCATGCTTGCTGTTTTCGCCGCCGGTATTGGTCTTGCGGCTGTGACCATGGCCGAAGCCCGGGTTGATGCGGATCCACACGCGGTGGCCGGGCGAGCGTTCACCCAGTTGGCGCAGCATGTCAATGGAGCCGGCATTGACTTCGATCTTTGACGCCACCACGCGCTCCAGGGTGGGGCGGTCCAGCGCGTCGCAGGTCAGCACCACGCCGGCAGGGTCACCGTCCACGCTCGCACCCGCGGCGAAGGCCCGTTCCATCTCACCCAGCGACACGGCGTCCAGCACCAGGCCATGGGCGCGCATCAGGCGCAACACATGCAGGTTGGGGTTGGCTTTCTGGGCGAAGCGCACGGTGTCGAATACGTTCAACTGCTCGACACGCTCGGCGATGGTGCTGGCGTCGTACGCCCAAAGCGGCGAGCCGTGCTGGCGAACCGCCTCGGCCAGAAGGGTGAAGGGTGCGGTCATGGTGGCGCTACTCGGATAAGGAAGGCCACGAGGATGAATCAAAGCGGGGATTCAGAAAAATAGCTATTTTTCTGCCAGTCATTCATATCTGATATACCCATTGTCGACTCACCGGGTGCTGCCGTGAAACTGTCCGTCCGCCACATCGAAGTGTTCCGCGCCATCATGGCCGCTGGTAGTGTCACCGGTGCGGCGCGCTTGCTGTTCACCTCGCAGCCGACCGTCAGCCGCGAACTGGCGCGGCTGGAGCAGGTGACTGGCCTGAACCTGTTCGAGCGCGAGGGCGGGCGCCTGGTGGCGACGGCCCAGGCGCTGCTGTTGATCGAAGAGGTCGAGCGCGCCTACGTCGGGCTGGAGCGGATCGATCGCTTTGCCCAGGCCATCCGCAACTTCGAGCAGGGCCGGCTGGCCATCACTTGCCTGCCGCTGTTCTCGCAAACCTTGTTGCCCAAGGCCTGCCAGCGCTTTCACCAGCAGCACAGCGGCGTGAGTGTGAGCATTCTGGCGCAGGAGTCGCCTTTGCTGGAGGAGTCACTGGTTGCCCAGCAGCATGACCTTGGCCTGACTGAAGTCGAACAGATACCGCGCGGCGCGTATGGTGAATTGCTGTTCAGTGCCAACATGGTGTGCGTGTTGCCCGAGCATCACCCGCTGCAGGTGAAGGCTGAACTGGAGCTGAGTGATTTCCATGAGGTCGATTTCATCAACCTGGCCAGCCTGGATACCTACCGCCAGCGTCTGGATCAGCACTTTCGTGCGGCCGGGGTTAACCGCCGCACGGTCATCGAAACCACCAGTGCCGCTTCGGTGTGCGCCATGGTCAGGCAAGGCCTGGGGGTGGCGATCATCAACCCACTGAGCGGGCTGGAGGCGGCGCAAGGCGGGTTGCCGATCCGCAGGTTACGGGTATCGGTGCCCTATCAGGTGATGCTCATACGCCCGGACCATCGGCCGGCATCGGCAGCGGTGGAGCCGTTTTGCGAGGCGTTGCGGGTGCAGGCCGAAGAGATGCAGCAGGCGCTGGCCTGATCATTGTGGGGGCGGCCTTGCGTCGCGATAGGGCCGCAAAGCGGCCCCAGCAATCTATGCATGATGTCGAGATCCTGGGGCCGCTGCGCGGCCCTATCGCGACGCAAGACCGCTCCCACAGGGATGGACTGCCCCCAAGAAGTTGGACACCAATCCAACCCTTGGGGGATCTATGGGTAAGTACACCGAGCAATTCAAGCTCACAGCGATCACAGCCTACCTGGATGGCAGCAACGGTTTCCGAAAGGTGGCTCAACACTTAGGTATCGATTTCAGCCTGCTTCGACGCTGGGTGGCCAGTTATCAGGCCAATAATGGCATTGGTCCAGGCTCGCATGGGCGGCGCTATACCAGTGATTTCAAACAGCAGGTGCTTAGCTATATGCACGAGCATCGGCTTTCGCTGCGCCAGACCGCTGCCCACTTTGGTCTTGGGCAGTCTTCTCAGATAGGCATTTGGCAGCGGCAGTACTACAGTGGCAGTCCTGCACCCTCTACTGCCATCAAGCCAAGAAAGCCAATCGACGTGTCGAAGAAGATCAAGCCTGCCAAACCCACCGATACCAATGATGATCAGAAGTCTCGAGATCAGCTGATGGCTGAACTTGAGTACCTGCGCATGGAGAATGCTGTCCTAAAGGAGCTCAAGGCTCTGCGCGAGGAAAAGGAACGAACACGCGGGAAAAAGTCCTGATCGTTTCCAAACTCAAGCGCAGGTTTCCTTTGCCTGACCTCCTTCAACTGGTCGAGCTGGCGCGCAGCACCTTCTACTACCAGCTCAAAGCTCAGCAGAAGCCAGATCGGCATGCTGAGCTCAAGGCATTGGTGCATCGCGTCTACCACGAGCAGAAAGGGCTTTATGGTTATCGCCGTATCGCACTCGTAATCAGGAAGGAAAAGCGGGTGAACAAGAAGGTCATTGAACGGCTGATGGCTGAGCAGGGATTGAAATCAGTAGTGCGCCCCAAGAAATATCGCTCCTATCGAGGTACCGTCGGTAAAGTGGCAGCGAATGTACTGGAGCGAAATTTTATCGCTCAACGCCCAAACCAAAAGTGGGTGACTGACGTAACCGAGTTCAAAGTAGCTCAACAGAAGCTCTATCTGTCGCCCGTGATGGATTTGTACAACGGCGAAATCGTGGCCTACGAAATGGCCAGCCGCCCGTGCTATAGCCTGGTTGGGAACATGCTTGGCAAAGCGCTCGATTGCCTGGGAGAGAAACCGAAGCTCGTGCTGCATTCGGATCAGGGATGGCATTACCAGCAGGCGCAATACCGCCGTAAGCTAAGCGAATGTGGGGTAAAGCAGAGCATGTCTCGAAAAGGCAATTGCCTGGACAACGCGGCCATGGAAAGCTTCTTCGGCACGCTCAAGTCTGAGTTTTTCTACCTGAAGCGTTTCGAGAGCATTGATGAGCTGAGAGCGGGTCTGGATGAGTACATTCACTACTACAACCATGATCGCATCAAGCTGAGGCTCAATGGCCTGAGCCCTGTGGAGTACAGGGCTCAGGCTGCAGCTTAAAACTGTCCAACTTTTGGGGGGCAGTCCAGGGATCGCGCCAGCTTTTAGAAATTGAGCAAGACAGTTGCTCCCACAGGGACCGCGCTCCCACTAGGCAGGGGCAGGGTTCAAAGCTCGCAGACCAAGGTTCCAGTACCGGCCAGGATGTTCTCCAGGGTTTCCTTCACTTCATCCATGTCACTCAGCTCGCTGGTCAGGTTGATTTCCAGTGCTTCATCCCCCTTCAGCGCGTCCCGGTCGCCGGCCGCCACTTCGATCAGCAGGCGCTTGGCGCTCAGGGTCACTTTAAGGCCATCCAGCGTCGACGGCTCGTCATCCAGCGTCAGGTCGACGGTGTCCTCGTCCGGGTAACGGGTAAGCAGGAACATCTGACCCTTGTCGCTGTGGCAGCACAGGGTCGCCATGTTGTCTTCCTCGTCATCGCAAGGGGTGGCGAACAGCAGGGCGGTGTTGATTTGCATGAGCAGGCTCGGGTCAAAGGAAACGGAAGGGAATTCTGACAGTCTTGCGTACAGGCATAAACGTAAAGTTACCGCCCCTTGACCGAAATTGTCGCAGCGCTGCAAGCGTAGATGACCGATCAGTCGTTAAGCTTCGGCGAGCCCTGGGCGTGCCTGCGCACGTTCAACGTCTGGTTTTTACCGTCCGTCATGCCACGGGTTGGCTATCGTTGATCCGTACACGGCGCACGCAGCGACGCTTCAATTATTACAAAGCCCAAGCGGAGTACCACAGATGGCGTTCTTCACCGCAGCCAGCAAAGCCGACTTCCAGCATCAACTGCAAGCGGCCCTGGCGCAGCACATCAGCGAGCAGTCCCTGCCACAAGTGGCGCTGTTCGCCGAGCAGTTCTTCGGCATCATCTCTCTGGACGAACTCACCCAGCGCAGGCTTTCCGACCTGGCCGGCTGCACCCTGTCAGCCTGGCGCATCATCGAGCGTTTCGACCCCGAATACCCGCAAGTGCGGGTGTACAACCCTGATTACGAACGCAATGGCTGGCAGTCGACCCATACCGTGGTCGAAGTGTTGCACCATGACTTGCCGTTCCTGGTCGACTCGGTGCGTACCGAGCTCAACCGCCGTGGCTACAGCATCCACACCCTGCAAACCACCGTGCTCAGCGTGCGCCGTGGCGCCAAAGGCGAGCTGTTGGAACTGCTGCCCAAGGGCACCCAGGGCGAGGGCGTGCGCTACGAGTCACTGATGTACCTGGAGATCGACCGCTGCGCCAATGCCGCCGAGCTGACAGTACTGACCCGCGAGATCGAGCAGGTGCTGGCCGAGGTACGGGTGGTGGTGGCCGACTTCGAGCCGATGAAGGCCAAGCTGCGTGAAGTGGTGGCGCAGGTGGAACAGACCGGCTTTGGTCCTGCCCAAAACGAGAAGGGCGAAGTCAAGGCCTTCCTCGAGTGGCTGCTGGATAACCACTTCACCTTCCTGGGCTATGAAGAATTCACCGTCAAGGGCGACGCCGATGGCGGCCAGATGGTCTACGACGAGCAGTCGTTCCTCGGCTTGCCGCGCCGTCTGCGCGTGGGCCTGACCGCAGAAGAGCTGCGCATCGAAGACTACGCTGTGGCCTACCTCAACGAGCCGCTGCTGCTGTCGTTCGCCAAGGCTGCGCTGCCCAGCCGCGTGCATCGCCCGGCCTACCCGGACTATGTGTCGATCCGCCAGCTGGACGCCGACGGCAAGGTCATCAAGGAGCACCGCTTCATGGGGCTGTACACCTCGTCGGTGTATGGCGAAAGCGTGCATGCCATTCCGTACATCCGCGTGAAGGTGGCCGAAGTCGAGCGCCGTTCGGGCTTCGATCCCAAGGCCCACCTGGGCAAGGAACTGGCCCAGGTGCTGGAAGTGCTGCCGCGCGACGACCTGTTCCAGACGCCGATCGACGAGCTGTTCAGCACGGTCATGGCAATCGTGCAGATTCAGGAGCGCAACAAGATCCGCGTGTTCCTGCGCAAAGACCCGTATGGCCGCTTCTGCTACTGCCTGGCCTACGTCCCGCGGGAAATCTACTCCACCGAAGTGCGGCAGAAGATCCAGCAGGTGCTGATGGAGCGCCTGAAGGCCAGCGACTGCGAGTTCTGGACCTTCTTCTCCGAATCGGTACTGGCCCGTGTGCAACTGATTCTGCGGGTCGACCCCAAGAACCGTATCGACATCGACCCGCAGCAGCTGGAACGCGAAGTCATCCAGGCCTGCCGCTCGTGGCATGACGACTACTCGGCACTGGTGGTGGAGAACTTCGGCGAAGCCCAAGGCACCAACATCCTCGCCGATTTCCCCAAAGGCTTCCCGGCCGGATACCGCGAGCGCTTCGCCGCGCACTCGGCGGTGGTCGACCTGCAGCATGTGCTGAACCTGTCGGAAAGCAAGCCGCTGGCAATGAGCTTCTACCAGCCGTTGACCCAGGTGGGCGAGCGCATCCTGCACTGCAAGCTGTACCACGCCGACACCCCGCTGGCGCTGTCCGACGTGCTGCCGATTCTGGAAAACCTCGGCCTGCGCGTGCTCGGCGAGTTCCCGTACCGCCTGCGCCATGCCAATGGCCGCGAATACTGGATCCACGACTTCGCCTTCACCTACAGCGAAGGCCTGAGCCTGGACATCCAGCAGCTCAACGACACCCTGCAGGACGCCTTCATCCACATCGTCCGTGGTGATGCCGAGAACGACGCTTTCAACCGCCTGGTGCTCACCGCCGGCTTGCCGTGGCGCGACGTGGCCTTGCTGCGTGCCTACGCCCGTTACCTGAAACAGATCCGTCTGGGCTTCGATCTGGGCTATATCGCCAGCACCCTGAACAACCACACCGACATCGCCCGTGAGCTGACCCGGTTGTTCAAGACCCGCTTCTACCTGGCGCGCAAGCTTACCCAGGACGACCTTGACGACAAGCAGCAGCGCCTGGAACAGGCCATCCTGAGCGCCCTGGACGACGTGCAGGTGCTCAACGAAGACCGCATCCTGCGGCGCTACCTGGACTTGATCAAGGCCACCCTGCGTACCAACTTCTACCAGCCCGACGCAAACGGCCAGAACAAGTCGTACTTCAGCTTCAAGTTCAACCCCAAGCTGATCCCCGAACTGCCCAAACCGGTGCCAAAGTTCGAGATATTCGTCTATTCGCCACGCGTCGAGGGCGTGCACCTGCGCTTTGGCAACGTTGCCCGTGGTGGCCTGCGCTGGTCCGACCGCGAAGAGGACTTCCGTACCGAAGTGCTGGGGCTGGTGAAAGCCCAGCAGGTTAAGAACTCGGTCATCGTGCCGGTCGGCGCCAAGGGTGGTTTCCTGCCGCGTCGCCTGCCGCTGGGCGGCAGCCGTGACGAGATTGCCGCCGAAGGCGTGGCGTGCTACCGCATCTTCATTTCCGGCCTGCTCGACATCACCGACAACCTCAAGGACGGTGGCGTGGTGCCGCCGGCCAACGTGGTGCGCCATGACGATGACGACCCGTACCTGGTGGTAGCGGCGGACAAAGGTACTGCGACCTTCTCCGACATCGCCAACGGCATCGCTATCGACTACGGTTTCTGGCTGGGCGATGCTTTTGCTTCCGGCGGCTCGGCCGGTTACGACCACAAGAAAATGGGCATTACCGCGCGCGGTGCCTGGGTGGGCGTGCAGCGCCACTTCCGCGAGCGCGGCATCAACGTGCAGGAAGACCCGATCACCGTCATTGGTGTGGGCGATATGGCCGGCGACGTGTTCGGCAATGGCCTGCTGATGTCCGACAAGCTGCAACTGGTGGCCGCGTTCAACCACCTGCATATCTTCATCGACCCCAACCCGGAGCCCGCTTCCAGCTTCGCTGAACGCAAGCGCCTGTTCGACCTGCCGCGCTCGGCCTGGAGCGACTACGACACCAGCATCATGTCCGAAGGCGGCGGGATCTTCCCGCGCAGTGCCAAGAGCATCGCCATCAGCCCGCAGATGAAAGAGCGCTTCGCCATCGAAGCCGACCGCCTGACCCCGACCGAGTTGCTCAATGCGCTGCTCAAGGCCCCGGTAGACCTGCTGTGGAACGGTGGCATCGGGACCTATGTCAAGGCCAGTACGGAGAGCCACGCCGATGTCGGCGACAAGGCCAACGATGCGCTGCGGGTCAACGGTAACGAACTGCGCTGCAAGGTAGTGGGCGAGGGCGGCAACCTGGGCATGACCCAGCTCGGCCGCGTCGAGTTCGGCCTGAATGGCGGCGCCACCAACACCGACTTCATCGACAACGCCGGCGGCGTGGACTGCTCCGACCACGAGGTCAACATCAAGATCCTGCTCAACGAAGTGGTGCAGGGTGGCGACATGACCGAGAAGCAGCGCAACCAGCTGCTGGGCAGCATGACCGACGAAGTCGCCGGGCTGGTACTGGGCAACAACTACAAGCAGACCCAGGCATTGTCGCTGGCTGCCCGCCGCGCCCGCGAGCGGATTGCCGAGTACAAGCGCCTGATGGCCGACCTCGAGGCGCGGGGCAAGCTGGACCGTGCCATCGAATTCCTGCCGTCCGAAGAGCAGTTGGCCGAACGCCTGGCTGCCGGCCACGGCCTGACCCGCGCCGAGCTGTCGGTGCTGATCTCGTACAGCAAGATCGACCTCAAGGAGCAACTGCTCAAATCGCTGGTGCCGGACGACGACTACCTGACCCGTGACATGGAAACCGCTTTCCCGCCGTCCCTGGTCAGCAAGTTCGCCGAGGCCATGCGCCGCCACCGCCTGAAGCGCGAAATTGTCAGCACCCAGATCGCCAACGACCTGGTCAACAACATGGGTATCACCTTCGTCCAGCGCCTGAAGGAGTCGACCGGCATGAGCCCGGCCAACGTGGCCGGTGCTTACGTGATCGTGCGCGATATCTTCCACCTGCCGCACTGGTTCCGCCAGATCGAGGCGCTGGACTATCAGGTGCCGGCAGAAATCCAGCTCACCCTGATGGACGAGCTGATGCGACTGGGCCGCCGTGCCACCCGTTGGTTCCTGCGTAGCCGCCGCAACGAACAGGACGCCGGGCGCGATACCGCGCACTTCGGGCCGAAGATTGCGCAGTTGGGTCTGAAGCTGGATGAGCTGCTAGAAGGCCCCACCCGCGAACGCTGGATGGTGCGCTACCAAGGCTTTGTCGACGCCGGTGTGCCGGAGTTGCTGGCGCGTATGGTGGCGGGTACCAGCCACCTGTACACCCTGCTGCCGATCATTGAAGCGGCCGACGTTACCGGCCATGAGCCTGCGCAGGTGGCCAAGGCATTCTTCGCCGTGGGCAGCGCGCTGGACCTGACCTGGTACCTGCAGGAAATCAGCAACCTGCCGGTGGAAAACAACTGGCAGGCGCTGGCGCGCGAGGCATTCCGCGACGATATCGACTTGCAGCAGCGGGCGATCACCATTTCGGTCCTGCAGATGGCCGATGCACCGCAAGACATGGATGCCCGCGTGGCGCTGTGGTCAGAGCAGCATCGGGGAATGGTGGAGCGCTGGCGCGCCATGCTCGACGACTTGCGCAATGCCACGGGCACTGACTATGCGATGTACGCGGTGGCCAACCGCGAGCTGGTCGACCTGGCCATGAGCGGGCAGGCAGCGGTGGTGCCGTCCTGAGCCTTGTGGTGAGGTAAAACAAAGCCCCGGCAGTGATGCCGGGGCTTTTTTTGTATGGCTGGGCTGGCCCTTTCGCGGGTGAACCCGCTCCTACAGCGACCTGTGCCCAACCACCGAGCTGGGTCCAACCCCTGATGCGTTTTCTCCTCCGTGTAGGAGCGGGTTTACCCGCGAATACGGTGGCGGCGGCAACGGTGAACGGCCGCTGGAGATTGGCCAGCAGGGCCGGCCCTTTCGCGGGTAAACCCGCTCCTACAGGGGGGCGGGGCTGTTACTTGAACCGTCTCTCCACGCCTTTTTCGACCAGGATCTTGGCGGAAATCTCTTCCACCGAAAAATGCGTGGAATTGATATTGGGAATGTTCTCCCTGCGGAACAGGCTTTCCACTTCACGCACTTCGAATTCGCACTGGGCAAAGCTGGAATAACGGCTGTTGGGCTTGCGTTCGTGGCGGATGGCGGTGAGGCGGTCGGGGTCGATGGTCAGGCCGAACAGCTTGCTGTGGTGCTTTTTCAGCACCGCCGGCAGCTGCAGGCGCTCCATGTCGTCCTCGGTCAGCGGGTAATTGGCGGCACGGATGCCGAACTGCATGGCCATGTACAGGCAGGTTGGGGTTTTGCCGCAACGCGACACGCCAACCAGAATCAGGTCGGCTTTGTCGTAGTAGTGGGTGCGTGCACCATCGTCGTTATCCAGGGCGAAATTCACCGCCTCGATGCGTTCCATGTAGTTGGAATTGCCACCAATCGAGTGGGATTTGCCCACGGAATACGACGAATGGGCGATCAATTCCTGCTCAAGTGGGGATAAAAACGAAGAAAAGATGTCGATCATGAAGCCATTCGACGTCGCCAGGATCTCGCGGATGTCCTGGTTGACAATGGTGTCGAAGATGATCGGGCGGACCCCATCCCGCTCGGCCGCAGCGTTTATTTGCTGGACCATGGCCCGCGCTTTGTCCGGCGAATCGATGTAAGGACGGGTGAATTTGTTGAAGGGAATGCTCTCAAATTGCGCGAGCAAACTCTGGCCCAGGGTTTCGGCAGTGATACCGGTGCCGTCGGAGATGAAGAACGCGGTTCGTTTCATTTGCGATCTGGGCCTTAAGCTGATGACGATTCTTGGATATGATAAGTTCGGTTTGCCGAATGCGGCTGTCGACATTCTGCCACATTTGCAGCGCCTATTTTCCAGGTACAGGCCACAAACGCCCGGCCAAGTCATAGAAGACAGGCGGGCGCCTTTTGAGCTTTTCCAACACAGTTAGTGGAGAGATCACCTTGGTAGAGTACGTAGTTTCCCTCGATAAGCTCGGCGTCCATGATGTGGAGCATGTGGGGGGCAAGAACGCATCCCTGGGCGAGATGATCAGTAACCTCGCCGGTGCCGGCGTGTCGGTGCCGGGCGGCTTTGCCACTACGGCTCAGGCGTACCGTGACTTTCTCGAGCAGAGTGGGCTGAACGACCGCATTCACGCCGCGCTCGACGCGCTGGACGTTGACGACATCAATGCCCTGACCAAGACCGGCGCGCAGATTCGCCAGTGGGTCATGGAAGCCGAATTCCCGCCACGCCTGGATTCGGAAATCCGTACGGCCTTCGCCGAAATGGCCGCCGGCAACGACAACATGGCCGTTGCCGTGCGTTCCTCGGCTACCGCTGAAGACCTGCCGGACGCCTCGTTCGCCGGCCAGCAGGAAACCTTCCTCAACATCCGTGGCGTCGATAACGTGATCCGCGCGGCCAAGGAAGTGTTCGCTTCGCTGTTCAACGACCGCGCCATCGCCTACCGCGTGCACCAGGGCTTCGACCACAAGCTGGTGGCCCTGTCTGCCGGCGTGCAGCGCATGGTCCGCTCGGAAACCGGCACTGCCGGGGTGATGTTCACCCTCGACACCGAGTCGGGCTTCCGCGACGTGGTGTTCATCACCGGCGCCTACGGCCTGGGCGAAACCGTGGTGCAGGGTGCAGTCAACCCTGACGAATTCTACGTGCACAAGAACACCCTGCAGGCCGGCCGCCCGGCCATCCTGCGCCGTAACCTGGGCAGCAAGGCGATCAAGATGATCTACGGCGACGAGGCTAAGGCCGGTCGTTCGGTCAAGACCGTCGAAGTCGACCGCGCCGAGCGCGCACGCTTCTGCCTGACCGATGCCGAGGTCAGCGAGCTGGCCAAGCAGGCCATGATCATCGAGCAGCACTACCAGCGCCCGATGGACATCGAGTGGGCCAAGGACGGTGACGACGGCAAGCTGTACATCGTCCAGGCCCGCCCGGAAACGGTGAAGAGCCGTTCCAGCGCCAACGTCATGGAACGCTACCTGCTCAAAGAGAAAGGCACCGTGCTGGTCGAAGGCCGTGCCATTGGCCAGCGTATCGGCGCCGGCAAGGTTCGCGTCATCAACGACGTATCGGAAATGGACAAGGTCCAGCCGGGTGACGTGCTGGTCTCCGACATGACCGACCCTGACTGGGAACCGGTGATGAAGCGCGCCAGCGCCATCGTCACCAACCGCGGTGGCCGTACCTGCCACGCGGCGATCATCGCCCGTGAGCTGGGTATCCCGGCGGTTGTCGGTTGCGGCAACGCTACCCAGGTGCTGAAAGACGGCCAGGGCGTGACCGTTTCCTGTGCCGAAGGCGACACCGGCTTCATCTTCGAAGGTGAGCTGGGCTTCGACATCAAGCAGAACTCGGTCGATGCCATGCCGGAACTGCCGTTCAAGATCATGATGAACGTCGGCAACCCGGACCGCGCCTTCGACTTCGCCCAGCTGCCCAACGCCGGTGTCGGTCTGGCACGCCTGGAGTTCATCATCAACCGCATGATCGGCGTGCACCCCAAGGCACTGCTGAACTACGCGGGCCTGCCTGCCGACCTGAAAGACAGCGTCGACAAGCGCATTGCCGGCTACAACGACCCGGTCGGCTTCTATGTCGAGAAGCTGGTCGAGGGTATCAGCACCCTGGCGGCGGCCTTCTACCCGAAAAAGGTCATCGTGCGCCTGTCGGACTTCAAGTCCAACGAGTACGCCAACCTGATCGGCGGCAAGCTGTACGAGCCAGAAGAAGAAAACCCGATGCTGGGCTTCCGCGGTGCGTCGCGCTACATCAGCGAATCGTTCCGTGACTGCTTCGAGCTCGAGTGCCGTGCGCTGAAGCGCGTGCGCAACGAGATGGGCCTGACCAACGTCGAGATCATGGTGCCGTTCGTGCGCACCTTGGGCGAAGCCAGCCAGGTTGTCGACCTGCTCGCCGAAAACGGCCTGGCCCGTGGCGACAACGGCCTGCGCGTGATCATGATGTGCGAACTGCCGTCCAACGCCATCCTCGCCGAAGAGTTCCTGGAATACTTCGACGGCTTCTCGATCGGCTCCAACGACCTGACCCAGTTGACCCTGGGCCTGGACCGTGACTCGGGCATCATTGCTCACCTGTTCGACGAGCGTAACCCTGCGGTGAAGAAGCTGCTGGCCAACGCCATTGCCGCGTGCAACAAGGCTGGCAAGTACATCGGCATCTGCGGCCAAGGCCCATCGGACCACCCGGACCTGGCCAAGTGGCTGATGGAACAGGGCATCGAAAGCGTGTCGCTGAACCCGGACTCGGTACTCGAAACCTGGTTCTTCCTGGCCGAAGGCCAAGGCGCGGCCTGATGCAGTAAAACGCGGGGGGACGTCTGGCGTCCTCCTGCCTGGTTTTTTCCAGGGCGAGCTCCAGCAATGGACCCCGCCCTTTTTTGTGCACCAAGCAACCTTATGCAAAGCAGCAGCACTCTATTCCCCGTGGCCCTGCTCAGTGCCGAGCGCCGCGGCGATCTCAGCGAAGACGTGTATCGGATCAAGGCCGGTAACGGCCCGGACCCCAGCGTCGAGCTCGCCATCACCCGTCTGGGGCTGGCCGACCAGGTTCAGGCCCAAGGCGTGCCGGTCATTCTCCTGCACGGCAGTTTTTCCAATCGGCGTTTCTGGTATTCACCCAAAGGGGTTGGCCTGGGCGCCTACCTTGCGCGCGCCGGTTTCGATGTCTGGATCCCGGAAATGCGAGGCCATGGCTTGTCGCCGCGCAACCTTGCCTGGAAGCACAACAGTGTTGCTGCCTACGCCCGTGATGACCTGCCGCTGATCAACGCCTTCGTGCGCGAGCAATCGGGCCAGGCGCCGCACTGGGTGGGCCATTCGCTGGGGGGGACGACATTGGCGGCAGCACTGGGTGGCGGCTTCCTGGCGCCTGGGCAAGTCGCCAGTGTGGCGTTGTTCGGTACCCAGATCAGCCGTGTCTATTGGCCATTGAAAGTGCCGCCGCTGGCTTGGGGCGCGAAGCTGGTGCTCAAGCGTTGGGGGCAGATATCCGGGCCACGTTTCAAGCGTGGGCCTGAAGACGAGCCGATAGGCCTCGCCTTGGAGAGCATGCGCTGGCACGGCCTGTTCGGGCGCTTTGGCGACAAGCAGAACGATTGGTGGGCAGGGCTGGCTGAAGTGGATGTACCGCTGCTGGCGGTGGCCGGTGCAGGGGACTTCCAGGACCCGGTGTGGGCCTGTCGCAAGCTGTTCGAGCAGTTGGGCGGCGAGCGCAAGCAGTTCCTGCGGCTGGGTCGTGAAGAAGGTTTCGAGGCCTTTGGGCATGTCGACATGCTGGTGAGCAAGGCCGCGCAGGTGCAGGTGTGGCCGCTGGTGGAGCGCTGGCTGCGCAACCCGCTGCTGCCGGTGCATGCGTCCACTGTCGTTGCGGAACCTGTGCCTGCCAGCTGAGTTTGCTGTACCTGTCATGGCCTCTTCGCGGGTGAACCCGCTCCTACACAGATTGGTGGTGGACACACCTCGGTGGTAGAACACAGGCCGCGTGTAGGAGCGGGTTCACCCGCGAAAGGGCCGGGCCTGCTGGCCAATCTCCACCCGCCGTTCACCGTTGACGCCGCCACCGTATTCGCGGGTAAACCCGCTCCTACACCGGATTGGTGGTGGACGCACATCGGGGGTTGGACACAGGCCGTCGTGTAGGAGCGGGTTTACCCGCGAAGAGGCCGGCCCTGCTGGCCAATCTCCACCGGCCGTTCACCTTTGACGCCGCTACCGTATTCGCGGGTAAACCCGCTCCTACACCTGGATAACGGCGCGTTCCTGCGCAGGAACGGGTCACGCGTGGAAGGCCCGGTGCAGGATGAATACAAATGACTGCCCGGTCCCGGATGACTGCGACAGCCTCCAAGGTGTAGCCTTGGCCGATACCCGCTTTCGTTGTGACTGACAGGAGCTTCCCATGCAGCATTACGTAACGCCCGACCTGTGTGACGCCTACCCGGACCTGGTACAAGTGCTGGAACCGATGTTCAGCAATTTCGGTGGCCGCGATTCGTTCGGTGGCCAGATCGTTACCATCAAGTGTTTCGAGGACAATTCGCTGGTCAAGGAGCAGGTCGAACTCGACGGCAAGGGCAAAGTGCTGGTGGTCGATGGCGGGGGGTCGCTGCGCCGTGCGCTGCTGGGCGACATGCTCGCCGAAAAAGCCGCAAAAAACGGTTGGGAAGGCTTGGTGATCTACGGCTGTGTGCGTGATGTCGACGTGCTGATCCAGACCGACGTTGGCGTGCAGGCCCTGGCCAGCCACCCAATGAAGACTGACAAACGGGGTATTGGCGATCTCAACGTGGTGGTGACCTTCGCCGGGGTCACCTTCCGCCCGGGCGAATATGTGTATGCCGACAACAATGGCGTGCTGGTCTCGCCGAGCCCGCTGAAAATGCCGGAGTAATGCGCAGCACGCGCTGATGGAGCTTTGATGTTCGAGGAAGACAACGCGCAGTGGGGGCTGGTGCATGCCCTGGTGCTCGATGGCAAAGGCGGCGCGCGTTCTATTGCCCGTACCGAACTGGACGACCTGCAGTTGCAACCGGAGCAGAGCCTGTGGCTGCACTGGGATCGCAGCCATCCGCAAACCCGTTCCTGGCTGCTGCACGACAGCGGCCTGAGCGAGTTCGCCTGCGAGCTGCTGCTGGAAGAAAACACCCGGCCGCGCCTGCTGCCCATGGCGGACGAACAGCTGTTGCTGTTCCTGCGGGGGGTCAACCTCAACCCGGGTGCCGAGCCCGAAGACATGGTTTCGGTGCGCATCTTCGCCGAGGCGCAGCGGGTTATCTCGCTGCGCCTGCGGCCGTTGCGCGCCAGCGATGAAATTCTCCAGTTGCTGGAACAGGGCAGGGGGCCGAAATCGGCCTCGGAACTGTTGTTGTTGATGGGTGAGTTGCTCACCGAAAAGGTCCAGGGCCTGGTCAGCGACCTGGCCGAGCTCGTCGACCTGGAGGAAGAAAAGGTCGAATCCGACGAGCGGTATGCCCCGGAGCAGGGCAGCCTGCAGCAGATCCGCCGCCGTGCCGCTGGCTTGCGCCGCTTTCTCGCCCCGCAACGGGAAATCTACGCGCAGTTGTCGCGCAGCAAATGGAGCTGGTTCGCCAATGCCGACGCCGATTACTGGAATGAACTCAACAACAGCCTGATCCGCTACCTCGAAGAGCTGGAACTGGCCCGCGAACGCGCTGCGCTGGTGCTGGAAAGCGAGGACCGGCGGCGCAGCGAGCGGATGAACCGCACCATGTACCGCTTTGGCATCATCACCTGCATCTTCCTGCCCATGAGCTTTGTCACCGGGCTGCTGGGCATCAATGTCGGCGGCATCCCCGGGGCGGAAAACCCTTTGGGCTTCCTGTTCGCCTGCATTGTCGTGCTGGGGTTGGCCGTGGGGCAGTGGTGGCTGTTCCGGCGGTTGCGATGGGTATAGCGGTGCAATTTGAAACCTTCGTGCCAACAGGATGTGTGACCCGTCGCCCGGCCGTCTCGTCTCTTGCTGACACTGCGCGAGGTGCCCATGCACGATCCGTTTGAAGAATCCCTGCGCGACCTGCTCAAGGCGTCACCCTCCGGCAATGACCGGGACGACCGGGACGACGCCGCTTGCCTGGGTCGCGTGCTGAAAACCGCCAACCGCCAGGTTGGCGCGGGTGATCTGTTCAGCCTGCTTGGCCGTTGGAGCCAGGCGCTGCTGATTGCCGTGAACAATGGCTCGGCGCATGTTGCGCCGGTGCGTCGACACTCTTCCCGCAACGCTGCCCCCGGCAGCAAAGCAGATAAGGCCGATTGAATATGGAACTCGATCTCTGGACCCAGAGCCTGGTCACCGCGATGACAGCCCTTTGGACCAAGGTAGCGAACTTCATCCCCAACCTGTTCGGCGCGCTGGTCGTGGTGCTGCTCGGTTTCGTGGTGGCCAAGCTGCTCGACACGCTGCTGTCCAAGCTGTTGGCCAAATTTGGCCTGGACCGCCTGATGGCCGGTACCGGCCTCACCAAAATGCTCGGTCGGGGCGGCATCCAGGTGCCAATCTCGACCCTGATCGGCAAGATCGTCTATTGGTTCGTGCTGCTCATCTTCCTGGTCTCGGCCGCCGAATCGCTGGGCCTGGAGCGGGTTTCGGCAACCCTCGACATGCTCGCCCTGTACTTGCCCAAAGTGTTCGGCGCGGCCCTGGTGCTGCTGGCCGGCGTGCTGCTGGCGCAGGTGGCCAATGGTCTGGTGCGTGGCGCTGCCGAAGGCATCGGCCTGGAATACTCGGCAGGCCTGGGGCGTATCACCCAAGGCCTTGTGATCATCATCAGCATCTCGGTGGCCATCAGCCAGCTGGAAGTGAAAACCGACCTGCTGAACCACGTCATCGTTATCGGGCTGATTACCGTTGGTCTGGCCGTTGCCTTGGCCATGGGCCTTGGCAGTCGCGAAATTGCCGGGCAGATCCTGGCCGGCATCTACGTGCGCGAGCTGTACCAAGTGGGCCAGCAGGTGCGGATTGGAGAGGTCGAAGGGCATATCGAGGAGATCGGTACGGTGAAGACGACGCTGCTGACCGATGATGGCGAACTGGTGTCGCTGTCTAACCGCGAGCTGCTTGAACAGCGCGTCAATAGCCGCTAACCGCACAAAAGCTGTTAATGTATGCCGCCGCGAAATTCGACCCACGGGGTCGCGCGGCGACATTGACCTGACTGTCGGCCAGATCCGTTTTGAATAAAGTTCATTCGCCGCCCATGCGCTATGACCCCCGCGAGCTCACAGACGAAGAGTTGGTGGCGCGTTCGCATGAGGAGCTGTACCACGTTACCCGCGCCTATGAAGAGCTCATGCGGCGCTACCAACGGACCCTGTTCAACGTCTGTGCGCGTTATCTGGGGAACGACCGTGACGCGGACGATGTCTGTCAGGAAGTGATGCTGAAAGTGCTGTACGGGCTGAAAAACTTCGAGGGTAAGTCGAAGTTCAAGACCTGGCTCTACAGCATCACCTACAACGAGTGCATTACCCAGTACCGCAAGGAGCGCCGCAAACGTCGGTTGATGGATGCCTTGAGTCTGGACCCTGTTGAAGAGGCGTCCGAGGACAAGGCTCCAAAGCCGGAAGAAAAAGGCGGGCTGGACAAGTGGCTGGTGCATGTGAACCCGATTGACCGGGAAATTCTGGTGCTGCGTTTTGTCGCAGAGCTGGAATTTCAGGAAATTGCCGACATCATGCACATGGGCCTGAGCGCGACGAAAATGCGTTACAAGCGCGCGCTAGACAAGCTTCGGGAGAAATTTGCCGGCCTTGATGAAACTTAGGGGCGTGCAAATATCTCTAACGAACCGGCGAGTTCTGCTAGACTCGCCGTCGAGTTGTCCCTCTTGTTTGTGGTGGGACTGCTTAACTATCACCAGATGGGGATTTAACGGATGAAATTGAAAAACACCTTGGGCTTGGCCATTGGTTCGCTTGTAGCCGCCACTTCGATTGGCGCTATGGCACAAGGTCAAGGCGCCGTCGAGACTGAAATCTTCTACAAGAAAGAATTCTTCGACAGCCAGCGCGACTTCAAGAACGACGGCAACCTGTTCGGCGGCTCGATCGGTTACTTCCTGACCGACGACGTTGAGCTGCGTCTGGGCTACGACGAAGTGCACAACGCTCGTGGCGAAGACGGCAAGAACATCAAGGGCTCGAACACCGCCCTGGACGCCGTTTACCACTTCAACAACCCGTACGACGCCATCCGTCCGTACGTTTCCGCTGGTTTCTCGCACCAGTCGCTGGGCCAGACCGGCCGTGGCGGTCGTGACCACTCCACCTTCGCCAACGTTGGCGCTGGCGCCAAGTGGTACATCACCGACATGTTCTATGCCCGTGCCGGCGTAGAAGCTCAGTACAACATCGACCAGGGCGACACCGAGTGGGCCCCGAGCGTTGGTGTTGGCCTGAACTTCGGCGGTAGCCCGAAGCAAGCTGAAGCTGCTCCTGCTCCAGTTGCTGAAGTCTGCTCCGACTCCGACAACGACGGCGTGTGCGACAACGTCGACAAGTGCCCAGACACCCCGGCCAACGTTACCGTTGACGCCGACGGCTGCCCGGCTGTTGCCGAAGTCGTTCGCGTTGAGCTGGACGTCAAGTTCGACTTCGACAAGTCGGTCGTCAAGCCTAACAGCTACGGCGACATCAAAAACCTGGCTGACTTCATGAAGCAGTACCCACAAACCACCACCGTGGTTGAAGGTCACACTGACTCCGTGGGTCCAGACGCTTACAACCAGAAGCTGTCCGAGCGTCGTGCCAACGCTGTCAAGCAAGTGCTGACCCAGCAGTACGGCGTAGAATCCAGCCGTGTTGACTCGGTTGGCTACGGCGAAACCCGTCCGGTTGCTGACAACGCCACCGAAGAAGGCCGTGCTATCAACCGTCGCGTTGAAGCTCAGGTAGAAGCCCAGGCCAAGTAATTGGTTTGAAGCTTCATGAAAAACCCGGCCTCGGCCGGGTTTTTCTTTGCCTGGGGTTTAACCGGCCTCGAAGGCTGTTCCTGCTGTTAGCCTGCGATTGCGATCCGCCCCACAGCCTGTTGCTCTCCCACCACCTCTCCAATCACCAGGATTGCCGGGCTACGCAAGCCAAACGCCCGCGCAGCTTCCACCATTCCCTGCACATCGCTTCTGCACTCCCGCTGCTGCGGCAACGAGGCATTTTCGATCATCGCCACCGGCATTCCCGGCGCCATACCCCCCGCCAGCAATCCCTGGCGCACCTGCTCCAGCCGCGCCACCCCCATGTAGACCACCAGTGTTGTCCCGCCCTGAGCCAAGGCCGCCCAGTTCAGCTCGCTATCGTCCTGGGTGTGCGCCGTCACCAGCGTCACCCCTCGGCTCACGCCCCGTGAAGTCAGGGGGATCCCGCACTGCGTGGCCCCGGCAAGGCCGGCAGTGATGCCATTGATCACCTCCACTTCGATGCCATGGCCCTGCAGCCACAGTGCCTCCTCACCGCCACGGCCGAAGATGCAAGGGTCGCCGCCCTTGAGCCGCACCACGCAACGGCCCTGTCGCGCGTGGCGCAGCATCAGGCGCTGAATGAACGCTTGCGGTGTAGAGCGGCAGCCGCCGCGCTTGCCCACGGTCATTACCCGGGCCTGCGGGCAATGCTCGAGCACTGCCGGGTTGACGAGGTCGTCGATCATGACCACGGCGGCTTGCTGCAACGCACGCACGGCCTTGAGGGTGAGCAGTTCAGGGTCACCAGGGCCGGCACCGACCAGCCATACTTTTGCATTCATCAGGGTTTCCTCATCGGCAAGGTGCGTTCAGCCCTTGAGCAGGGTGAACAGCAGTATCAAATTGATCAGCAACGACAACAGGGCCAGGGTGCGCCACACCTTCAGCGGCTCGCGCTCCAGCAGCGGCCGGGGTCGACTGGGCAGTTCCTGGCGGTCGCCGCGCTCGAGCAGCAGCAACCAGTGTTCGGCGGTTTCGAAGCGCTGCGCCGGGTCGCTCGCCACGGCCTGCAGCAGGTTGTGCTGCAGCCATTCCGGCAGGTCGGGTCGGTAGCGCGCGGCGTTGACCGGCTGGCCGAAGCGCGGGCGCTGAAAGGCCTCTACCTCGCCGTACGGGTAGTGTCCGGTCAGCAGGTGGTACAGGGTCACGCCCACTGCATACAAGTCCTGACGCGGGCTGGGCGGGTGGCCTTCGAATGCTTCCGGGGCGATGTACGAGGGTGTGCCGGGCAGCTCGTGCAGCGGGTCTTCGGACAGGCCCGGGCAATAAGCCAGGCCGAAGTCCAGCAGGCGCAGCTGGCCATCACGGCCCAGGTGCAGGTTGTCTGGCTTGATATCGCGGTGCAGCAAGTTGCGCCGATGCAGCACACCGACTGCCTGCAGCAGTTGCCGGGCGACTTCCAGCCATTGCGGCAAGGGCAGCGGGCCTTGTTCGGCCAGCAACGCCGCCAGGTTTTGGCCCGGATATTCGCGCATCACGTAGTACGGGTGCTGACGCTGACTGGCGGTGTGTAGCTCGGGGAAGTGCCGGCCGGCGATGCGGCGCAGAAACCACTCTTCCAGCAACAGCCCTTGTGCCGCCCCTGGTTCCTGTTCGCGTGCCGGGGGCAGGGTCTTGAGCAGCCAAGGCTGGTTCTGGCTATCGCGCACTTTGTACAGCAAGGACTGGCGGCTGTGCGCATGCAGTGTTTCGACCTGCCAGCCGTCGATCACCTGGCCTTCGCGCAGCGGGCCGGGCACTGGCCATTGTTGCAGTTGCGCCAGGGTATCGCCCAGGTTGGCCGTGCCCAGTTGATCGACTTGCACCAGCAAGGCGCTGGCGTTGTCCTTGCTGCCGTTGAGGTGCGCACTGGCCACCAGGGTGTCGGCGGCCAGTTGCAGGTCAGTTTGCTCGCGCAGCACGGCCTGGATGTGCTGTTCGCCCAGGCTGGCCCAGACCCCGTCGCTGAGCAGCAGGAAGCATTCACCCGGTTGCAGCTCGCCTTCCAGGTAATCCACCAGCAGGTGCTGGTCCAGGCCCAATGCCCGTTTCAGTACATGCTGCATGCCCGGTTGGTCCCAGACATGGTCTTCGCTCAGGCATTGCAGCGTCCCCCCGTGCCAGCGGTACACCCGGCAGTCGCCTACATGGGCCAGGGTAAAGCGTCGGCCGCGCAACACCAACGCGCTAAGCGTGGTCAACAACGGCTGGCCGCTGCCCTGGGCGCGCAACCAGCGGTTTTGCGCCAGCAGCAGACGGTCGAGGGCCTGGGCCACGCTCCAGGTGGCCGGCGTGGCGTAGTAATCCAGGGCCAGTGCCTGCAGGCTGGCGCGTGCCGCCAGACCGCCGTCGGCACATTGGCTGACGCCGTCGGCCAGCGCGAACAGGTAGCCTTTGCTGGCGGCCAGTTCTGGTGCCGGTGTCACCAGGCGCAGGGCGTCCTGGTTTTCCGCGCGCGGCCCGGTGGCGCTGGCCTGGGCAAAGCTCAGTTGCAGGCTCATCGGCGTGCCTCAGACCCGCGCTGCAGTGACTGCAGTCGAGCCCCAGGTGGTGCGCCAGCGCTGTTTCACCCCGTGCAGGCCGAACCAGGCCAGCAGGCCCAGGCTGGCGAACAGCCACAGCCCCAGTTGGTAGTCGCCAGTGTGCTGCTTGATGGTGCCAAGCCCGGCCGCCAGCAGGAAGCCGCCGATGCCACCGGCCATGCCGATCAGACCGGTCATTACCCCGATCTCTTGGCGGAAGCGTTGGGGCACCAGTTGGAACACGGCGCCATTGCCGGCACCCAGGCCGAGCATGGCGCTGACGAACAGCGCCAGTGCGGCCGCGGCAGAGGGCAGGTTGAAGCCGACGGCGGCAATGCAGATGGCGGCGACGCCGTACATGCCCAGCAGGGTGCGGATGCCGCCAAAACGGTCAGCCAGGGCGCCGCCAAGCGGGCGCATCAGGCTGCCGGCGAACACGCAAGCGGCGGTGTAGTAGCCGGCGGTGACCGGGCTCAGGCCGTATTGGTCACTGAAGTAGCCGGGCAGGGCACTGGCCAGGCCGATGAAACCGCCGAAGGTAACGCTGTAGAAAAACATGAACCACCAGCTGTCACGGTCGCCCAGTGCCTTGAGGTAGTCGGCCATGGCTTTCGGTTTGGGCCGTTGCGGGGCATTGCGCGCCAACAGGGCGAACACCACCAGCGCCAGTGACAGCGGGATCAGCGCAAAGCCGAACACATTGTCCCAGCCAAAGCCCGCTGCCAGTGCCGGTGCCAGCAGGGCCGCGAACACCGTGCCGGAGTTGCCGGCGCCGGCGATGCCCATGGCCTTGCCCTGGTGCTGTGGCGGGTACCACTGTGAGGCCAGCGGCAGCGAGACGGCGAAGGACGCACCGGCAAAGCCCAGGAACACGCCGAGCAGCAGGGCCTGTTCATAGCTGTGTACGCCAAGGTACCAGGCTGCGGCGAGGGCGACGATGACCACGACCTGGCCGATCAGGCCAGCCGTCTTGGGCGACAGGCGGTCAACCAGAATGCCCATGGCAAAGCGCAGGATTGCCCCGGCCAGGATCGGCGTGGCCACCATCAGGCCCCGCTGTTGTGCGCTCAGTTGCAGGTCGGCAGCAATCTGCACCGCCAGCGGGCCCAGCAGGTACCAGACCATGAAGCTGAGGTCGAAATACAGAAATGCGGCGAACAGCGTGGGCACATGCCCGGATTTCCAGAAGCTGGTACTCATCGAACACCTCACTCGGTAGTACAACGGAACGAAAAAAACGCCGCTACCCGCTCCACGGGCGTGGAGGGGAGAGCGACGTCTTTGTCGGGATTCAAGTGGGGTAACCGCCGTTGGCTACCGGTGAGTTTTGTTGAGCAAGAGATGGGCCAACTTCTGGTGGGGCTGGCTTGAGATTTTCAGCGCATCAGCCGAGCATCTCATGCATGGCAATGATCTGTTCGGCCACCTGGATCAGCTTCTGCTGCCGGCTCATGGCCTGGCGACGCATCAGGGTATAGGCCTGCTCTTCGTTGCAGTCCTTCATCTTCATCAGCAAACCCTTGGCTTGTTCGATGCGCTTGCGTTCGGCCAGTTGCTGGTCGCGCGCCAGCAGCTGCGCCTTCAGTGCCTGGTCGCTCTCGAAGCGGGCCATGGCCACGTCCAGGATCGGCTGCAGCCGCGCAGCATGGATACCCTCGACGATATAGGCGCTGACCCCGGCCTGGATCGCCTGACGCATCATCCCGGGGTCGTGCTCGTCGGTGAACAACACGATGGGCCGCGGCTGGTCACGGCTCACCAGCACTACCTGTTCCATCACATCGCGGTCTGGTGAGTCGGTATCGATCAATACCACGTCGGGGCGCACCGTTTCGACGCAGGCGGGCAGGTCGATGGTCAGGTCTGGGGCTTCGATGATCTCGAAGCCGGCCTCACTCAACGCCGCCCTGAGGCGGCCGAGCTTGCTCTGGGTGTCGTCGATCAGCAGGATGCGCAGCATGTTCGTCCCCCTCACGCGCCGACACGGGCATCGGGCAAGTCACCCAAGGCATGCAAGCTGAAACTGCGGGCATAGCCGAAGGGGTCGCTGCCATCCCAGCGGGAGCCATCGATCAGCAGGCTGCTGCGCATCGGTTGGCCTGGGCAAGCGATGCCCAGGCTGTGTGCGGCCTCGCTGTACAACTGCAGTTGCTGGACTTGCCGGGCCACGCCGAGGTAGTCGGGGTCTTCGCGCAGCAGGCCCCAGCGGCGGAACTGGGTCATGAACCACATACCGTCGGACAGGTAGGGCAGGTTGGCCCGGCCCTGGTCGAACAGGCGCAGGGCATGTGGGTCTTGCCATTGGTTGCCCAGGCCATCCTCATAGTGGCCGAGCAGGCGGGGGGCTATGCTGTCCAGCGGGGTGTCCAGATAGGCACTTGCGCTGAGCAGTTGCGCGGTGCTGCGGCGGTTTTCCGGGCTTTGCTCGATGAACCGGCTGGCGGTGAGGATCGCCTTGATCAGCGCACGGGCGCTGTTGGGGTATTGCTCGGCAAAGACGCGGGCGCAGGCCAGGACCTTTTCCGGGTGATCCGGCCAGATCGACTGGCTGGTGGCCAGGGTGAAGCCTTGGCCTTTGGCCACCGCGTCGGCGGCCCAGGGCTCGCCGACGCAGAAGCCGTCAATGCGCCCGGCCTGGAGGTGTGCAGCCATCTGCGCCGGTGGCACCACGACGCTGTCGACGTCGCGCAGCGGGTGGATGCCCTGGCTGGCCAGCCAGTAATACAACCACATGGCGTGGGTGCCGGTGGGGAAGGTCTGGGCGAACGTCAGGCGTGCGCCATGCTGGTGCACCAGGCGCGCCAGCGCCTCAGGGTTGGTCACGCCCTTGCGCTGCAAGGCAGGGGACAGGTTGATAGCCTGGGCGTTCTGGTTCAGGCCCATGAGCACGGCCATGTCGCTGGCGGGTACGCCGCCAATGCCCAGATGCACGGCGTAGACCAGGCCATACAGGCAATGCGCGGCGTCCAGCTCGCCGCTGACCAGCTTGTCGCGCAGCCCGGCCCACGAGCCCTGGCGCTTGAGGTTGAGGGTAAGGCCGTGCTGCTGGGCGAAGCCCTGGGTGGCGGCGACCACGACCGAGGCGCAGTCGGTCAGGGCCATGTAGCCGATGTTCAGGCTGGTTTTTTCCGGCGCGTCGCTGCCGTTGACCCAGGCCAGGGGCGTTGCTCGGGGTACAGTGTTCACAAGAGTCCTCGCCCTTACTGATAAGGCTGTGGGCTGAACAGGTGCAACCGATGTGCCAAGCGCTCCACGATTTGCTGTCCTGCCAGCCCCACGCTGGCTATAATCGCCCCCTCACTCACCCTGAGCCTTGCCCGCCCATGTATACCCTGGCCCGCCAGCTGCTGTTCAAGCTTTCCCCGGAAACTTCCCACGACCTGTCCCTGGACCTGATCGGCGCCGGTGGCCGTATGGGCCTCAACGGCATGCTGTGCAAGCAACCGGCGTCATTGCCGGTTTCGGTCATGGGCTTGAACTTCGCCAACCCGGTGGGGCTGGCAGCTGGCCTGGACAAGAACGGCGCGGCCATCGACGGCTTCGCCCAGCTGGGCTTCGGTTTTGTCGAAATCGGCACTGTCACCCCGCGTCCGCAGCCTGGCAACCCCAAGCCACGGTTGTTCCGCCTGCCGGAAGCCACGGCCATCATCAACCGCATGGGTTTCAACAACCTGGGCGTTGATCACCTGCTGGGGCGCGTACGCGCCTCGCGCTACAAGGGGGTGCTGGGCATCAACATCGGCAAGAACTTCGATACCCCGGTCGAACGTGCCGTCGATGACTACCTGATCTGCCTGGACAAGGTCTACACCGCCGCCAGCTACATCACGGTCAATGTCAGCTCGCCCAACACCCCGGGCCTGCGCAGCCTGCAGTTCGGCGACTCGCTCAAGCAGTTGCTCGATGCCCTGGCCGAGCGACGCGAGCAACTGGCCGGTACACATGGCAAGCGCGTGCCCCTGGCAATCAAGATCGCACCGGACATGAGCGACGAAGAAACGGCGCTGGTGGCCGCCGCGCTGATGGCGTCGGGCATGGATGCGGTGATCGCCACCAACACCACGCTGGGGCGTGAAGGTGTCGAAGCACTGCCGTACGGTGGTGAGGCGGGCGGCCTGTCGGGCGCACCGGTGCGGGAGAAGAGCACTCATATCGTCAAGGTGCTGGCAGGTGAGCTGGGCGGCAAGTTGCCGATCATTGCCGCCGGTGGCATTACCGAAGGCCGCCATGCTGCCGAGAAGATCGCGGCCGGGGCGAGCCTGGTGCAGATCTACTCGGGCTTCATTTACAAAGGGCCGGCGCTGATTCGCGAAGCGGTGGATGCTATCGCGGCAATGCCGCGGTGACCTGACGGGCCGGTTCGCGGGCAAGCCCGCTCTTGCAGGGATAGTGGGTACAGCTTATGAGGTTTGCCAAGGCATAAAAAAGGGCCCCTTCAAGGGGCCCCTGGGCCTTCGCCCGCCGCCCGGATGGGGCGTGCATGGTAAATCGAATTCAGTGTCCTCGTTCAGCCAACGGCGTGATTTTCGTTGAGTCTATGGATGCCAGCGGTGCCAGTCATTCCGTCCCAGTTATCACCGCGACCTTCACGCCAGCCGTTGATCCAGGCTTGGCGAACAGAAGGAAGATTGAAGGGGCAAAGTTCGCGGGATTTGCCGGTAACCCCGTATTGGTAGCCACGTGAATATGCTCTTTCCAACGGATCACGCTTAAGTCTTCTCATAGGGTGTTGCCCTCACTTGTTGACTGTAATGTCCCGTCGGCCTCTCCGAGGCCGGGCAGAGTCGTTCTGCCGGTTTGCGCTCGCTGCCGGCGTGGCGAGCTGAAAGTGCCGCCTCGTTGCGAAGCGGCCTGAGACCAGTTCTATCGAATGCGAGTCACGGTGTGAATGATCGATTTGTCATAAGCACGTAACCTTTCCAAGGGTGAGGGGATAAGTAAATAAATGCGACTCAACCTTGTTTGGTGTTTAGCCCTGCAATGATCGGGGTTTGCCGTTCTTTGACGTCATTTCGCCAGCGTTGTTTGCGGATGACAGAAATAATTTGAAATGCGACGAAGGGTCACATTGGCCCGCAGATCGCCAGAATTACGCGTACTGCCTGATGATCTAAGCTGTCTTTGCCACTGGGCCAAGCACGGATCGGTCAGGCGGCCCGGCTTTTCTGCAGCACGTTGTGTGCCGCAGAGGGCCACCCGCACGCCTGCTGGAAAGGTGTACGGGCAAACATCGCGGGGCGATGCGTCGCCCCGTCAGTCAAATAGCCCAAGGCGCTGGAATACTCATGTCGGACCGTTTCGAACTTTACCTCACCTGTCCCAAAGGCCTTGAAAGCCTGCTCGCCGAAGAGGCCAAGGGCCTCGGCCTTGACGAGGTGCGCGAGCACACCTCGGCCATTCGCGGCGCCGCCGACATGGAAACTGCTTACCGCCTGTGTGTCTGGTCACGTCTGGCCAACCGCGTATTGCTGGTGCTCAAGCGCTTCTCGATGAAGAACGCCGACGACCTTTACGACGGCGTGCACGCGGTCGACTGGGCTGACCACCTGGCAGCCGACGGCACCCTGGCTGTGGAGTTCAGCGGCCATGGCTCAGGCATCGACAATACTCACTTCGGTGCGCTGAAGGTCAAGGATGCGATCGTCGACAAGCTGCGTAACCGCGAAGGCCTGCGCCCGTCAGTCGAAAAGATCGACCCTGACGTGCGTGTGCACCTGCGCCTGGACCGCGGCGAGGCCATATTGTCCCTCGACCTGTCCGGGCACAGCCTGCACCAGCGTGGCTACCGCCTGCAGCAAGGCGCCGCGCCGCTGAAGGAAAACCTGGCGGCAGCGGTGCTGATCCGTGCTGGCTGGCCGCGTATTGCTGCCGAAGGTGGTGCGCTGGCCGACCCGATGTGCGGTGTGGGTACCTTCCTGGTCGAGGCCGCGATGATCGCCGCCGATATCGCCCCCAACCTCAAGCGCGAACGCTGGGGCTTCAGTGCCTGGCTCGGCCATGTGCCGGCGCTGTGGCGCAAGGTGCATGACGAAGCGCAGGCGCGCGCGCAGGCCGGCCTGGCCAAGCCACCGCTGTGGATCCGTGGCTACGAGGCTGACCCGCGACTGATCCAGCCGGGCCGCAACAACGTCGAGCGTGCCGGCTTGGGCGACTGGGTGAAGATCTACCAAGGCGAAGTCAGTACCTTCGAGCCACGCCCGGACCAGAACCAGAAAGGCCTGGTCATCAGCAACCCGCCCTACGGTGAGCGTCTGGGTGACGAAGCCAGCCTGCTGTACCTCTACCAGAATCTGGGCGAGCGCCTGCGCCAGGCCTGCATGGGCTGGGAAGCAGCGGTATTCACTGGTGCGCCGCAACTGGGCAAGCGCATGGGCATTCGTAGCCACAAGCAGTACGCGTTCTGGAACGGCGCATTGCCATGCAAGCTGCTGCTGTTCAAGGTGCAGCCTGACCAGTTCGTCACCGGTGAACGCCGCGAAGCGCAGCCTGAAGGCACCGAAGCCCGCCAGCAGGTGCCGCAGGCCAGCGAGCCCGCGCGGCTGTCGGAAGGGGCGCAGATGTTTGCCAACCGCCTGCAGAAGAACCTCAAGCAACTGGGCAAGTGGGCCCGTCGCGAGCAGGTCGACTGCTATCGCCTGTACGATGCCGACATGCCTGAATATGCCCTGGCGGTCGACCTGTACCAGGACTGGGTACACGTGCAGGAATACGCCGCGCCACGTTCGGTCGACCCGGACAAGGCTCAGGCGCGTCTGCTCGATGCACTGGCGGCCATCCCGCAGGCGTTGGGCATTTCGCCGCAGCGTGTAGTGCTCAAACGTCGCGAGCGGCAAAGCGGCACGCGCCAGTACGAACGTCAGGCTACCGAGGGCCGCTTCCAGGAAGTGAACGAAGGTGGCGTCAAGCTGCTGGTCAACCTCACCGACTACCTGGATACCGGGCTGTTCCTCGACCACCGCCCGATGCGTATGCGCATCCAGCGTGAGGCTGCCGGCAAGCGCTTCCTCAACCTGTTCTGCTACACCGCCACGGCCACCGTGCACGCGGCCAAGGGCGGTGCGCGCAGCACCACCAGCGTCGACCTGTCGAAAACCTACCTGGACTGGGCGCGGCGTAACCTGGCACTCAATGGCTATTCCGAGCGCAACCGCCTGGAGCAAAGCGATGTAATGGCTTGGCTGGAAGGCAACCGTGACAGCTACGACCTGATCTTCATCGACCCGCCAACCTTCTCCAACTCCAAGCGCATGGAAGGTGTATTCGACGTGCAGCGTGACCATGTTCAGCTGTTGGACCTGGCCATGGCCCGTCTGGCGCCGGGTGGTGTGCTGTATTTCTCCAACAACTTCCGCAAGTTCCAGCTGGACGAGCACCTGATGGCGCGTTACGTGGTGGAAGAAATCAGCGCGCAGACCCTGGACCCGGACTTCGCCCGTAATAACCGTATCCATCGCGCCTGGCGTTTGCAGCTTCGTTGAGGCGACGAGGTACATTGCACGGCTAATGGCCAATAGCTATAACTGAGGGCAGGGCAAGATAATCCGCAGGACGCTGACGTGACGAGATGGGTGTATGTCAAAGTGTGGCGTGCGTGCGCGGTTGCTTGGCTTGTGCACAGAGAGGGCGTCCGCCTGGGCGATGGCGCTGATTGCACTGGTGGCGGGCGGCTTGTTGACCGCCGCCTTGGCATTTGCCGCGCACACCTTCTACAAACAGCAACTGCGCCAGCGCTTCGAGCTGCTGGCCAGCGAGCGCGCCAGCCGTATTGCCGAGCGCTTTGACGAACAGCAGCAGCGCCTGGACGGGCTGCGGCGGTTTTTCAGCTTTTCCAACGACATCAGCCCGCGCGAATTTGACGGCTATGCCCGGCCACTGCTACAGCGCACCCTGGCCTATGCCTGGGCGCCGCGCGTCGAGGCTGCGCAACGCGCCGAATTCGAGCGCCTGGCCAGTGACCATACCGGCCCAGGCTATGTGATCCGGGACAAGGACGCGCAAGGCCAGTGGCGCCCGGCGTCGCAGCGCGATCATTACTTCCCGGTACTCTATACCCAATCGGGCGAACTGCCCGGGTTGCCCTACGGCCTGGACCTCGCTGGCCGAAGCGAGCCTCAGGCGGCCTTGGCGCGGGCGTTGGGGCCAGGCAGCATGGCGGTGTCCGAGCCATTGGCCCTGTTCGATACCCACTCGGCAGAGCGCGGCCTGTTGATGGTCGCGCCGGTATTTTCCGATGCCGACCCCCGCGGTGCTGCAGCGGGTTATGTGGTGGCCTTGCTGAGCATGCGCGAGCTGGTCAGCGACGGTCGGCCGGTAGCGACTGATGACAACCTTGTCGTGCGCATCACGGACCCGTCTGGGTTACAAGGCCCCGTCGTGATGTTCGATTCGCAAAATCAGGTCGCGCCCTTGGCCCTGGCCAGCAATCAGTTGTTGCGCCTGGCCGATCACTATTTCCAGCTGAGCATTCAGCCGAGCCAGGCGTTCGTGCAGGCGAACCGCTCCTCGGCAGTGCTGGCGGTCGGTTTGTTGGGCGGACTGTTGAGCCTGTTGCTCAGCGTGCTGCTCTACAGCCTGTTGAGCCAGCGTCAGCGCGCCCTGGCCTTGGTCGCTCAGCGTACGGCCGAGTTGCAGGTCAGCGAGCAGTCGTTGCGTGGCACCCACAACCAACTGCGCAGTGTGCTGGATGCCGCGACCCAGGTGGCGATCATCGCCACCAACCTCAAGGGGGTGGTCAGCACGTTCAACGCCGGTGCCGAACGCATGCTCGGTTACGCGGCCAGCGAAGCGATCGGCCGCTTGCGCCTTGAAGACCTGGTGCTGCCGGAGGAGCTGAACCTGCGTGCCCATGCCTTGAGCTTGCGTTTTGGCCGCGCCATTGCTGGGGGCCAGGCGATGTTCGCTGAAACGGTACAGGAGCACGGGGCCGAGCCTGGCGAGTGGACCTTGCTACGGGCTGATGGCAGTCAGCTGGTCGCCAACATGCTGGTGACTGCCATGCTCGACGAACAGGGGTTGTGGGTTGGCTACCTGGCCATCTGCATTGACGTGACCGAGCGGCGCCGGGTGCATGAGGCGTTGGCAGCGCGTGACCGGTTGCTGGAAAAGCTCAGTGCCGAGGTGCCGGGCGGCATCTACCAATATCGCCTGGATGCCAACGGCCATTCGTGTTTTCCATATGCCAGCATGGGCCTGTATGACATTTATGAGGTCGACCTCATGCAATTACGTGAGGATGCCTCGAGGGTGTTCGAACGTATCCACCCCGATGACCTGGAGCGCGTGCGCCGCTCGGTGCGCTATTCGGCCGAACACCTGTCACCCTGGCGCGAGGAGTATCGGGTCTGCCTGCCCCGGGCCGGGCTGCGCTGGGTGCGTGGCGAGGCGACCCCGGAAGTGGGCGAGCAGGGCTGCACGCTGTGGCATGGCTACCTGACTGACATCTCCGACCTGAAGGGCGTGGAGGAAGAGTTGCGGGCGCTGTCGGTCACAGACTCGCTGACCGGTATCCATAATCGTCGCTACTTCCAGGAGCGGCTCAAGATCGAACTGGAACGGGCCCAGCGCGATGGCTTGGCGCTGGCGGTGATCATGCTCGACATCGATCACTTCAAGCGCATCAACGACCGCTTCGGCCATGCCGTCGGCGACCGGGTGCTGCGTAGCCTGTGCCAGCGCATCGGTCAGCGTTTACGGCGTACCGATGTGTTTTGCCGCTTGGGCGGGGAAGAGTTCATGGTGCTTTGCCCGGGCAGCGATGTCGATCAGGCGCGGTTGCTGGCGCTGGAGTTGTGGCAAGGGGTGCGCAATGTGCCGGTGGAAGGCGTGGGCCAGGTGACTGCAAGCTTTGGGGTGGCGGGTTGGCGGTCGGGCGAAGGCGCTGATGCCTTGCTGTTGCGCGCCGACGCCGGCGTGTATGCGGCCAAACAGGCCGGGCGGGACCGGGTGGAGGGGGAGTCGGCCTAAGCGCTGTCGGTTGCCGGTACCGAGCCTTTCGCGGCGAAAACTGCTCCTACAGGTTGCACAGGTTTGGTAAGCCGTGCTCACCCCTGTAGGAGCGGGTTCACCCGCGAAAAGGCCAATACAGGCTAACCAATCAATTAGCTGCTGTACTGCCAGCCAGCTTCGGCTGGCGATACAGGTCAAGCAACACCTGATCCAGCACCTGCGAGGCACCCCACGGTTTAGGGTCGTTGAGAATAGCCGCCACCGCCCAGGTATGGCCGTTGCTGTCGCGGCTGAAGCCGGCAATCGCCCGCACAGTGTTCAGTGTGCCGGTCTTGATGTGCCCTTCACCGGTCATCGCGGTGCGCTTGAGACGCTTGCGCATCGTGCCGTCCATGCCCACCAGCGGCATCGAGCTCATGAATTCGGCAGCGTAAGGGCTCTTCCAGGCGGCTTTCAGCATCTCGGCCATTTCCCGGGTACTGACCCGTTCGGCACGCGACAGGCCAGAGCCGTTTTCCATCACCAGATGCGGCGCAGTAATACCTTTTTTCGCCAGCCATTGGCGTACCACGCGCTGGGCAGCACGGGCGTCGTCACCATCGGCATCGGTGCGGAACTGCGCGCCAAGGCTCAGGAACAGCTGCTGGGCCATGGTGTTGTTGCTGTACTTGTTGATGTCGCGGATCACTTCCACCAGGTCTGGCGAGAAGGCGCGGGCCAGCAGGCGAGCACTCTTGGGCACATTCTCGATGCGGTCGCCACCCTGGATGTTGCCACCCAGTTCGTTCCAGATTGCGCGCACGGCACCGGCGGCGTAGGTGGAATGGTCGAGCAGCGACAGGTAGGTTTGCGAGTTGCAGCCGTCACCCAGTTGGCCGCTGACCGTGACACTGATGCCGTCGGCCTGGGGCACCGGGTTGTAGCGCACATCACCGGTGCATTTCTTTGAGGCTACCGGCTTGACCTGGTTGTCGATACGGATACTGGCAATCGGCGGCTCGACTGCGACGGTGACTTTGCCACCATCATTGCGCGCCACGAAGCGCAGGGCCTTGAGGTTGACCAGCAGCGAGTCGGGCTTGACCAGGAACGGCTTGTTATCATCACCGCCGTCGTCGTTGAACTGCGGCAGGTTGGGCTGCACGAAATGGCTGCGGTCCAGCACCAGGTCACCGGTGACGGTGCGCACGCCATTGGCGCGCAGGTCACGCATCAGCAGCCACAGCTTTTCCATGTTCAGTTTGGGGTCACCGCCACCTTTAAGGTACAGGTTACCGTTAAGCACACCGTTGCTCAGGGTGCCGTCGGTGTAGAACTCGGTTTTCCACTGGAAGGTCGGGCCAAGCAGTTCGAGGGCGGCGTAGGTCGTGACCAGTTTCATGGTCGAGGCCGGGTTCACCGACACATCGGCATTGAACACGGTCGGGGTGCCGGGGCCATCCAGCGGCAGCATCACCAGCGACAGCGCTGTGTCCTGCAGCTTGTTGGCCTTGAGCGCCTGCTGCACTTTGGCAGGCAGGGTGGTATTGACGGCGGCGTGGCTGGGCAAGGCAAGTGGCAACAGCAGGCCGGCAAGAACGAGGGGACGAAGCGTTTTGATCATAGTGAGTGAATACCCTGCGGCGAGGGAAAAGGGCTTTGGGGCTGTAAGAGATGATGGCCCCACGACGTAAACACTACGCATTATGCCCCAAGCGCAGCCACGATGCGTCACGTTCGACGGAAAAGCATCGCCAATAAAAAGGCCACCCGAATGGGGTGGCCTTTTCAGCAATCAACCTTTCAGCTCGAAGCTGACAAGTATCACTCAGCCTTGTTGATAGGCTTTTCCGGGTACCAGGCATCCAGCAGCGGGCTGACTTCGATTTTGGTCAGTTCGCTGCGGCCTTTGAGCCAGGCTTCAACGGCAGCGCGCTGTTCTTCGCTGACCGAGCCGCGTTTGACCGAGCACACCAGGCCGAAATCGTCACCGCCTACATAATCCAGGCCGTTGGCGTCCATGGCTTCTTCCAGGAACGCGTCGAGGAAAGCATCGATTGCCTGGTCATCCAGATCTTCCTTGAATTCCAGGTTCAGCTCGAAGCCCAATTCCTGAAACTCGTCGACACACAGCTTCTTGCGCAGACGACGGGAGCGGTTTGTGGCCATGAAACAATCCTCTTAGGTAATAACGCCGCGCAGTCTACCAGTTAACACGTCTGGTTGCCTGCCTGAGTATCTCTGCTTGTGGCCAATTCCTTGGCCAGGGCACGTTCCACTCGGCACATATGCCGTGCCAGTGCCTGGCGCCGCAGGCGCACCTGGGCAGTGGGCAAGTCGCTGGCCTCGAGGGCTTCACAGGCCGCCATCAGGTCAGGGGCTTCCAGCATGCGTGCGGCGCTTAGCACCTTGTGGGCCTGCTCGGCAATGGCGCCGCTGTCGTGTTGCGGGTGAAGCGCCATCAGGCTGGCCAGATCGGCCTGAAGGCTCTGGTGCAGGGCCTCCAGGAAGCGCTGGCGATCGACCGGGTCAGGCCCGACCACGGCGGCCAGGCCGTCCAGCTGGTACAGCTTGCGGCGGGGGCGTTGCTGGCGGCGCGGGCGAATGCCAGCCAGGCGCTGGCTGAGGGTGCTCAGGCTGATGGGCTTGAGCAGGCAGTCGTCCATGCCGGCGGTCAGGCACTTGCGGCGTACTTCCGGCTGTGCGTTGGCGGTATAGCCGAGGATGGTGCAGGGGGGGCGCTTGCCCTGGCGTTCTTCGGCGCGCACGGCAGTCGCCAGCTGGTAACCGTTCATGTGCGGCATGTTGCAGTCGAGTACCAGCACATCGAAGTCGCCTTCCCGCCAGGTCGCCAGGCCTTCCCGCCCATCGCGGGCGCTGGCGTGCTCCAGGCCCAGGTAGCCAAGTTGTTGCGCCATCAGTTGCAGGTTGGCCGGGTGATCATCAATGACCAGCACGTTCAGCCGTGGGTCGGGCACGTCGAGCTGCTCGGGCAGCGGTTTCGGCTGCTCTGCGCCATCCACCCGTTGCAGCGGCATCTTCAGGCGCACCTGGGTACCGACATCCTCCAGGCTTTTCATGGACAGGCTGCCGCCCATCATTTCGCACAGGTTACGGCAGATGGCCAGGCCCAGCCCGGTACCTGCGCGGGCGCCCTGGCTGTGCGGGTTGGCCTGGATGAACGGGTTGAACAGGCGCTGCAGGTCGTCGGGGTGGATGCCGATGCCACTGTCGCGCACCTCCAGCTCCAATACGGCGGGTGTGCTGGTACCGTCATCCAGCAGACTGACGCAGATGCGCACCTGACCATGCTCGGTGAACTTGATGGCATTGCTTACCAGGTTGGACAGCACCTGCTTGAAGCGCAGCGGGTCAAGCAGGACAGGGCAGCGTGCGGCCGGGGCGATCTGCACCTCCAGGGCCAGGCCTTTCTGTCGCGCCTGGCCATCGAAAATGCGCGCCACCGATTCGACCAGCGCCGCCAGGTCGACCACCTCCGGGGCCAGGGACAAGTGCCCGGACTCGATGCGCACGATGTCGAGAATGTCACCGATCAGGCCTAGCAGGTCTTTGGCCGAATGGTGTGCCAGTTCCAGCGCGCTTCGGTCCACCCGGCCCTGGTCGGCGCGCTTGACCGCCAGTTCCAGCATGCCGATGACGGCATTCATCGGGGTGCGGATTTCGTGGCTGATGGTCGCCAGGAACGTGCTCTTGGCGCGGTTGGCATCGTCGGCCTGCTGCTTGGCCTGGCGCAGCTCCATGACCAGTTGCCGGCGTTCGCTGATGTCGATCCAGCCGCCGATGATCCCCTGTACCTCACCCAGAGAGTCGCGGTACGGCAAGATCCAGTGGTAGATAGTCAATGCCCGGCCTTTGATCCGTAGTGGGCGGTCCTTGATCAGCGGCGAGCCCGCCGCCATGACTTTCTGGTAATCAGCCTGGATCTGCCGAGCCTGCTCGGAATCGGCAAACAGGCTGTCCTTGAGTTTTTTGCCGATCACTTGATCGGAGCGGGCCTGCACGGCTTCAAGGTAGCTGTAGTTGCAACTTTTCAGGCAACCCTCGCGGTCGCGCACATACATGGGGTGGGGCGTACCGTTGAGCAGGGCGCGCATGAATGCCAACTGGTCGTTCAGCGCGCGTTCGGCGCGCTGGCGCTGGCGAATCTGCAGGCGCAGGCGGGCATTCCAGAGCAGGGCCAGCAACAAGAGCACGACCGTGGCCAGCACCACCTGCAGGGCAAGGCGGCTGTAGACTTTGGTGTTGTCATCCTCATGCCTGCCAAAGCCGCGCCAGCGGTTGTTGATTACCCCCAGCTCCTCGGGTGAGATACTCAGCAAAGCCTTGTCGAGGATAGACAACAGCGCCGGTGACGGAGCCGTGGTGGCCATGGCGAAGTTGGCGGGTTCGCTGCCGACCGAGGTGCGGATGACCAGTTCGGGGTTGCTGGCCAAGGCGTGGTTGGCGTCGATCAGGGTGGTGATCACCGCATCGACGGCCCCGCTGTTGAGCAACGCCATGGAGTAGAACGCGCTTTCGGTCTCGACCCAGCTTATCTTTGGGTAGTCCCGGGACAGCATGGCGTTCATGGTGCTGTCCCGGGTAATGGCGATGCGATGCCCCTGCAACTGCTCCAGTGAACTCAGTGTGTTGTTGTCCTTGTGGTTGACCAGCACATAGGCGCTTTCGAGGTAGGGGCGGCTGATTTGCAGGTCGTCCCCTGGTTTCCCGGCGCTGGCCAGTGCGGCGATGACATCGGCCCGGCCATCCTTGAGGCGGGCGACCATGTCGGCAATGCCACTGGCGCGCTGCACTTCGAAACGCAACCCGGTGCGCAGGCGAATGAGTTCCAGCAGGTCGGCGGTGATGCCTCGGAAATGCCCCGAATCATCGAAATAGGACAGTGGTGCAGCCGCGTCATCGGCTGCCACGCGCATCACGGGATGCTTCTGCAACCACTGCTGCTCGGCCGCGCTCAATTGCAGTTGGCGATCGCTCAGCAACAGGTCGCTGCCGGCGCTCCAGCGTTTGAAGATACTGGAGCGTATGGCCGGGCTTTGCCTGTCCAGGATGGTGTTCACCAGGTCCAGCAGCACGGTATCTTGCTGACGCAAGGCAAAACCGAAGCCGATGGCCTCGTGTTTGCCGAAGTTGGCCATGCGCAGGCGGGGCAGATGACCACGGTTGAGCTGGTAGTGCGTGGAGATGGTGTCGCCGATGAACACGTCGGCCTGGCCGAATGCGACAGCATTCAGTGCCTGGCTGGAAGAGCCAAAGGCCAGCAGCTCGGCCTTGGGGTAGGCGGTGAGTACTTCCTGTTTGGGCAAATAGTGGTAGAGCATACCCAGGCGCATGCCGGCAAGGTCCATGTCCAGTGCCCGGTTTTCGTCTTCACGCGTTACCAGTACAGGTTGGTCGACGGCATAGGGGCGCGACAGTGCCAGGCCGTCACTGGCCGCTTCGTAGCCATTGGCGCTGCCCAGCAGGTCGATATCCCCGTGCCTGAGCGCCTCCACCGCCGCCTGCCGGCTGGAGAAACGCAGCACCCTCACTGGCAACTGCAAGGCCTTGCCGATCAGGCTTGCATACTCGGCGGTCAGGCCCTGGTAGTCGTTGCCGCCACCGGTGATGTCGAACGGCGGATAGTCGGGGGCCGACGTGCCCAGTACCAGTTCCTGCTGGCCTTCGAGCCATTGCCGTTGTTCGGGCGTGAGCACGGGCTGGACCGGGCGGGCCGATGAGCGCGCCAGTAACGTAAAAGACGCGGCTTCACGATGGCCAGCCTGTGTTGCGCCGCTGAGCAGCAGCAGAACGAGCAGCAGGCAGTTGATAGCTCGGGCCATGACCATGTTCAGACCAGCGCGTTGCGCTTGGCCATCTCGATCAGATCGACCAGCGTATTGACTTGCAGTTTGTGCATGAGGCGCTTCTTGTAGGTGCTGACAGTCTTGCTGCTGAGAAACATGCCCTTGGCAATTTCCTTGTTGCTGCGGCCTTGGGCGAAAAGTTGAAGCACCATCAGTTCGCGATCATTTACCTGGCGGAAAAGTTGCAGGTCACTGTCGGTCGTCTGGTTGTTTTTTATTGCCTGGCTGGGGAAGTAGTTATAACCGGCCAGTACGGCCTTGATTGCACTGAGCAGTTCGCTCAGGTCTTCCTGCTTGCAAACATAACCCGCTGCGCCCGAGTGCATGCAACGTACGGCAAACAATGCCGGGGACTGTGCAGTCAGTACCAGAACCTTCAAGGGCAGGGCCATGCTCTGAAAGCGGGCCAGCACCTCCAGGCCGTCTAGCTTGGGGATGCTGATGTCGAGAATGACCAGGTCGGGGTTGCTCTCGCGGATCATCTGCATGGCGTCTACGCCGTTGTCCGACTCGCCGACAATCTTGTAGTTCTGGTTTTCCAGCAGCATACGGACGGCCAGGCGAATCACCGGATGGTCGTCAACGATAAATATGGAATGCATGTTCAACTTCCCTGCGGTCGATTGAGGGTGACAGTGGGCACCTTATCGCAGTTGGAAGTCGTCAGGCGTGCGAGGAATGGCTGTTAGGCTTATATGGGAAACGGCTTACAAGATAAAGCAAAATGGGCTACGGAATAGGTGTGCTTAACTCGCTGTCAAAGCGATTTTGGTAACTTTTCATTAGTTTTTATTCGTGCCGTTTAGTGTGGTTACCTCGGTGTAGGAAGTTTCCTGCAGCGTGGTGCAGCGCCTGGCCGAGCCCGCGCTGCACCGACGCGTTTCAGGTCGGGCTGGAGCGCCCGGTCATCTCTCGGGCCATTTCGCTGGCATAGCTGTCGGTCATGCCGGCGATGAAGTCGATCATGCGCAGGAAGGCGCTGTGCAACGAGGCATGCGGGTCTGGCGCATTGTTGCCGATCAGGTCCAGCACCCTGCGACTCTTGAACGATGGCGTACGTCCACCGTGCTGCTCGAGGGCCGCACCGCAGAACGTGTTCAGCAGAATCTCCAGGGTGGTGTAGGCGCCGATTTCGTGCAGGGTCTTGCGCTTGTCCTGGAAGATTTTGTTGCGCGCCATGTCCTTGGCTTGCAGTACACAGCGTTTGGCTGGGCCATGCATGTGTTCCACCAGGTCGCCCGCCAGTTGCCCGGCCAGCAACGCCTGCTGCTGCTCGACGAAGGCGTGGGCGGCGGCGTTGGTCAGGTGTTCGATGGCCTTGCCGCGCAGGATGGCCAGTTTGCGCCGACGAGAATCGCGTGGGCCGAGCTGGCGGTAGGTTTCTGGCAGGTCTTCGCCGACCAGGTCAAGCAACAGCGCTTCGACTTCTGCGTATTGCAGCAGCTCCATTTCCAGGCCGTCTTCCAGGTCGATCAGCGCGTAGCAGATGTCATCGGCAGCCTCCATCAGATACACCAGTGGGTGGCGCGCCCAGCGCTGGTGTTCCAGCTGCGGCAGGCCGAGCTTGCGGGCGATCTGTTCGAGCAGGGGCAGTTCGCTCTGATAGCTGCCGAACTTGTGCTTCTTGTAGCCCAGGGCGTCGGCATGGCGGGCGCTCCACGGGTACTTGAGGTAGGTGCCGAGGGTGGCATAGGTCAGCCGGGTCCCCCCATCGAACTGGTGGTATTCCAGTTGGGTGAGCACACGAAAGCCCTGGGCATTGCCTTCGAAGTTGAGAAAGTCGGCCCGTTCGTCATCGCTCATGTCGTCCAGCCAGCCACGCCCGGCGGCCTGCTGGAACCAGTGGCGAATGGCGTCTTCGCCGGAGTGGCCGAATGGCGGGTTGCCGATGTCGTGGGCCAGGCAGGCTGACTGCACAATCATCCCCAGGTCACTGGGGGCGCACCAGTCCGGCAGGTTGTCGCGCAGGGTCTCGCCGACGCGCATCCCCAGCGAGCGGCCGACGCAGCTGACTTCCAGCGAATGAGTCAGGCGCGTATGGATATGGTCGTTGCTCGACACCGGGTGCACCTGGGTCTTGCGGCCGAGGCGGCGGAAGGCACCGGAGAAAATGATGCGGTCATGGTCTTTGTGGAAGGGGCTGCGCCCGAGTTCATCGGCGCTGTACAGGGCTTTGCCCAGCCGTTCGCGGGTAAGCAAGGTGTGCCAGTCCAAGGCGCGGTCTCCTGTCGTTCGAAGGCAGCAGCATACCCTGCAGGGAGCGCATTGTGCTGCGAAGAAAAGGCCGGCCCTTTGATGCATTTGTATCGATCGTACGGGCCTCTTCGCAGCACAAGGCTGCTTCTGCCGGGGCGAGCGTCAGGGCCGGCGGCCGCCTTGCAGGTAGAGGCGTACCAGCGGCAGCAGGGTGCTGCCCAACCGTACCAGGCGCGTCAGGTTGCCGCTGCGTACGCCCTTGCCGGTGAGAAAGCCCAGCGCCACCACAGCGCCGATGCCCCACAGTGGCGCATGCTTGATACCCAGGCCTTCATGTAGCGAGCTGCCCATGCCGCGCACGCGGCGCAGCGGTTCAAGCAACTGACCGGACTCATGACGGATTTCCTGGCGGTGCATCTCCATGCGCAGGCGCAGCAGCGCCTTGCGCAGTTCGCGCGGGTTACGCGTGTTTGGCAGTTCTGGCAGGCTCATGGCAACAGGCGCTCCCTGTCCTTGGCAAGTTCGTCGAGGGTGGCGCCGAAGGGCGATGATTCGTCGAACACCGCCGCCTTCAGGCGCACGCCGCAGTACAGTGCGGCAATGCCATAGAACACGCACAGGCCAATGATACCGGCCAGTCGATAGCTGTCCCACAGCAGCACCAGCAGCAGCCCGGACAGCGCGGTCAGCAGCAGCAGGGCGAACACCAGCGCCAGGCCGGCGAACAGCAGCAGGCTCAAGGTACGGCCCTTCTGCTCCTGCAACTCGATACCGAACAGCTCGATGTGGCTGTGCAGCAGCCCCAGCATGGCCGCGCCCAGGCGCTTACCCGAAGCGCCGGCGCCGTTGGCGTCATTCTCCATGGGTTCCCCTTAGCGCCGGTTGGCCAGCAGACCGATCAACAGGCCGACGCCGGCCGCGATGCCGATTGCCCGCCACGGGTTTTCCTGCACGTACTGCTCGGCGCTGCCAAGCGCTGCCTGACCGCGTTCACGTACCGAGTCCTGGGTCAGTTGCAGGGTTTCGCGGGCCTGGGTCAGGCGCTCGTGAATCTGCTCGCGCAACTCGTCGGCCTGGTCGCCGGCCAGGTTGGCGGTGTCGGCCAGCAGCTTCTCGGTGTCGCGCACCAAGGCCTGGAAGTCAGCCATCAATATCTCTTGTGCATTCTTTGCCGATTTGCTGGCCATGGGTCTCTCCCTGTCGATGAGTGTTGGTAGTTCGAGTGACAGCACGCATGGAAGGTTCAAGTGCGGCTGCTGGTATGGGCCTTGCTAAGTTTTTGCCACGTTGCGGAGCGCCTATGACCGGTTTTGCGCCGATTCAGGGCGCCCGCGCAGCGGATACCGATAAACCTTAACCCAATCCACGACAAACCCAAGAAAAAACCACGCAGGCTTCACCCCGCTCACCTGAACAGGGTAGGGGCTGGCACCGATTCGGTGCAGGGATGCAGGTTCTTGAACTGTCCTGGTGCCTTTTTCAGCAGGTCTGCCTATTTCATGGAAAACATGCACAGCGCTATGGACTCTCTGGTCCACGGTTCCAACACCCTGTTCATTCTCATGGGCGCCATTCTGGTGCTGGCCATGCATGCCGGCTTCGCGTTCCTTGAAGTGGGCACGGTGCGCCACAAGAACCAGGTCAACGCCTTGTCGAAGATCCTCAGCGACTTTGCCATCTCGGCGCTGGTCTACTTCTTTATAGGCTACTGGATCGCCTACGGGGTCAACTTCTTCCAGCCGGCGACAACGCTGGCTGTCGACCATGGCTATGCGCTGGTCAAGTGCTTCTTCCTGCTGACCTTTGCGGCGGCGATTCCGGCGATCATCTCCGGGGGCATTGCCGAGCGGGCGCGGTTCGTGCCGCAGTTGTGCGCCACGGCGTTGATCGTGGCGTTCGTCTATCCATTCTTCGAGGGCGTGGTGTGGAACGGCAACCTGGGCGTGCAGGCTTGGCTGCAGGCACGCTTCGGCGCACCGTTCCACGACTTTGCCGGGTCTGTGGTGGTACACGCCATGGGGGGCTGGCTGGCGCTGGCGGCGGTGCTGCTGCTGGGGGCGCGCCGTGGGCGCTACCGCGAGGGCCGATTGGTGGCGTTTGCGCCGTCGAGCATTCCCTTTCTGGCGTTGGGCTCGTGGATCCTCATCATCGGCTGGTTTGGCTTCAACGTCATGAGTGCCCAGACCTTGCAGGGCGTCAGCGGCCTGGTGGCGATCAACTCGCTGATGGCGATGGTGGGTGGCACCCTGTCGGCGTTGCTGGCCGGGCGCAACGACCCGGGCTTTCTGCATAACGGCCCGCTGGCCGGGCTGGTGGCGATTTGCGCAGGTTCCGATCTGATGCACCCGGTGGGTTCGCTCGCCACCGGCCTGGTGGCCGGCGCTCTGTTTGTCTGGACCTTCACCGCCGCGCAAAATCGCTGGAAAATCGACGATGTCCTGGGTGTGTGGCCGTTGCATGGCCTGTGTGGCGTGTGGGGTGGCATCGCCTGTGGCGTGTTCGGCCAGGTGGCGCTGGGCGGCATGGGCGGTGTCAGCCTGGTCAGCCAGTTGCTGGGCAGCCTGATGGGCGTGCTGGTGGCGTTGGCCGGTGGCTTTGCCGTGTACGGAGCCATTCGTGCGTTGCATGGCCTGCGCTTGAGCCATGAGCAGGAGTTCCAGGGCGCGGACCTGTCGCTGCACCGGATCGGTGCTACCAGCCAGGATTGAGCCTGGTCAGGTGCAGGGTGGGCGTGGCGCGCCTAGAATAGGCTTCTGTGTATGCCAACCCGGGACCTGCCACATGCTGCCTGAATGTCAACTGTTCGGCACCCTCGGCTGCCACCTCTGCGAAGTGGCCGAGGCTGTGTTGATGCCTCTCGTCGATCATGGCCTGCTGGTAGAGCTGGTCGATATCGCCGAGAGCGAGCTTTTGTTCGAACGTTATGGCCTGATCATTCCGGTGCTGCGGCGCTGTGACAACGGCGCCGAGCTGCACTGGCCGTTCGATACCGAACAAGTGGTGGCTTTTCTTGGGCAATGATGGCTGCAGAGGAGTTGCAACCCTGCTCCATGATCTGTGAAGCGAGCTGATGATCCGGTGGAGGCGCACCGTCGCCGGTAACCTTCTCCATCATCGGAATAGCTCGCCATGTTCATCACTCCACATTTCACCTTCGATGAAATGACCGTTTCCCAGCTCGCCGCCCGCGAAGGGTTCGATAATGCACCGCCCCTCGAAGCCAGGGCCAACCTGCAATTACTGTGCTGTGCGCTGGAACAGGTACGTGCATTGTTCGACGCGCCCATCATCATCAGCAGCGGGTATCGCAGTGAAAGGGTCAATCGGTTGATCGGTGGCGCCTCCGATAGCCAGCACGTGCAAGGGCTGGCGGCGGACTTCACGGTGATCGAGGTCAGCCCGCGCGAGACCGTTCGGCGAGTCAGCGAAAGTACGGTGCCCTTCGATCAGCTGATCCTGGAATTCGATAAATGGGTGCACCTGTCGGTGACGCGCGGCACGCCGCGCAGGCAGGTGCTGACCCTGCGTAAAGGCAGCGGCTACCTGGCGGGGCTGCAATGAAGCGCATTGACGGCAGCAAGGGGATGTTCGTATGCTGTATATAAATACAGTATCGAGGTGAAGCCATGCTCAATGTCGAGCAACTCAAGTACAGCGTCAACCGCATGCCCGTGGATCGGGTGGCTGACGCCGTTCTGGAACTGCGCCTCGAAGGCCTGGTGACGGGCGACTGCACGCCGTTCGGCAAAGTGCACTTCAATACCTGCTTCGCCGAGATCGAGGCCTTGTTCCAGCGGGCCGGTTACCACCGAGGGCTGGATGTGGTGGGTTATGAGGGGTTGCTCTATGCACTCTACGACCCTGGCCGCTGGGAGCCGGTGCAGGTACTGCGCTGGCTGAAGGAGCGCTGCGAGGCGATGGCCCAGGCTGGTTGAGGGGGCGGGCTTGGGCGATAATGCGCGGCCATGAACGTCTCGAGCCCAGCCATGACCACGCCTTTCGACCCCGCCCGCCAGCAAGCCAGTACGGTGTGCCTGCCACCTGGTAACTGGGTGACGGTGCTCGATTGCTTGTGTGACCATTTCAAGGCCATCGACCGCGCCCAGTGGCTTGACCGCTTTGCCCGTGGCCGGGTGCTGGATGCCAACGGGCACGCAGTTGCCGCCGACCTGCCTTACAAGCGTGGCATGCGTTTGCATTACTTCCGCGAAGTGCCGAACGAACGGCCGATTCCGGTGCAGGAGGTGGTGCTGCATGTGGACGAGCACCTGGTTGTGGCCGATAAACCGCATTTCCTGCCGGTGACGCCGACCGGTGAATACGTCGAGCAGACCTTGTTGCGCCGCCTGATCCGTCGCCTGGACAATCCGCACCTGGTGCCGTTGCACCGCATCGACCGGCACACCGCTGGGCTCGTGCTGTTTTCCGCCAACCCGCACAGCCGCAGCGCCTACCAGCGGCTGTTCCCCGAGCGGCGTATCGACAAGCGTTACCAGGCCATTGCCGCTGCCATGCCGCAGCATGCATTTCCGCTGGTGCACAAAAGCCGCCTGGTGCATGGCGAGCCATTTTTCCGCATGCATGAGGTGGAGGGTGAGGCCAACAGTGAAACCCTGGCCGAGGTGCTGGAGAAGAACGGTGAGCGATGGCGCTATGGGCTATCGCCCGTGACCGGCAAGACCCATCAGTTGCGTGTGCACATGGCGGCCTTGGGGGCAGGGATCAGCAATGACCCGTTCTATCCGCAGTTGCTCAATGAAGAGGATGACTACCAGCGGCCGCTGAAACTGTTGGCGCAGAGCCTGCGTTTCGAGGACCCGCTGAGTGGCGAAGAGCGCTACTTCGAGAGCCGGTTGCGGTTGGACTGGTAACACAGCACGCGGGTTAACCCGCGAAAGGGCCGGGCCTGCTGGCCAATTTCCACCCGCCGTTCACCGTTGCCGCCGCTACCGTATTCGCGGGTAAACCCGCTCCTACGCACGCATCGGTGGTTCGGCACAGGCCGCGTGTAGGAGCGGGTTCACCCGCGAAAGGGCCGGGCCTGCTGGCCAATTTCCACCCGCCGTTCACCGTTGCCGCCGCTACCGTATTCGCGGGTAAACCCGCTCCTACGCACGCATCGGTGGTTCGGCACATTCCGTTGTAGGGGCGGGCTTGCCCGCGAACACCGGCAGAGCCGGTGCCCTCCACCGCGGCGGAGGGCCAAGTCGCGAGCTTCAGCGGTTGAAGCGCTCCACCAGCGAATACTGGCTGCCCGCCGTGCTGGTCAGTTCCTCGCTCAGCAGTGCCGAGTGCTGCGCCTGTTCGGCGGTCTGGTCGGCCAGTTCGGCAATGGTGCTGATGTTGCGGCTGATCTCGTCAGCCACTGCGGTCTGCTCCTCGGTTGCAGCTGCAATCTGGGTGGCCATGTCGGTGATATTGGCCACCGCTTCGCTGATGCCTACCAACGCCTCGTCAGCCTGCATTACCCGGTCGACGCCTTCCTGTGCCTGGCGGTGGCCGGTTTCCATGGTCTGCACTGCGTTACTGGCGGTCTGTTGCAGCTTGGCGATCAGGCCATGGATCTGCCCGGTGGATTCGGCGGTGCGCTGGGCCAACTGACGCACTTCATCAGCCACTACGGCAAAACCACGGCCCATTTCACCGGCGCGCGCCGCTTCAATGGCTGCGTTCAGTGCCAGCAGGTTCGTCTGGTCGGCGATGCCCTTGATCACGTCGACCACGCCACCAATCTCGTCGCTGTCTTTGGCCAGTTGCGTAACCGTCTGGCCGGTCTCGCCCACTGCCGCCGACAGACGTTCGATAGCCTCGCGGGTTTCTCCGGCAATTTGCCGGCCTTGGCTGGTCAGGCGGTTGGCTTCCTGGGTGGCATCGGCGGTGCGCTGCACATGGTTGGCCACTTCCTGAGTGGTGGCGGCCATCTGGTTTACCGCAGCGGCGACTTGCTCGGTCTCCACCCGCTGGCGCTCCAGCCCCGTAGAGCTCTTGTGCGCCAAGGCATCGGACTGGCGTGCCTGGTCGCTCAGGAGTTCGGCACTGTCTTGTAGGCGGGTCAGGCAGGTTTTCATGCGTGCGTCCTGGCTGAGCATGGCCATTTCCAGGCGCGCCTGCACGCCACGGCTGTCGGTGTACATCTGCGCGATCAGTGGGTCGGAAGTGGTTTGCTCGGCCAGGCGCAGCAGGCGCTTGAGGCCGCGCTGCTGCCAGCTCAGGCCGAGCAGGCCCAGTGGTACCGAAAGCCCTGCGGCCAAGGCAAAGCCCCAGGAATGACCCAGCCAGTTGCCGATCAGGAAGCCCACCTGGCTGATCAGGATGAACGGTAGCCAGTCCTGCAGCACTGGCAGCCACTTGTCGCGGCGCGGTACCGGTGGCTTGCCCTGGTTGATGCGCTGATACAGGGCCTCGGCGCGGCGGATCTGCTCGGCGGTGGGCTTGACCCGCACCGACTCGAAACCGACAACCTGGTTGTTATCGAAGATGGGGGTGACATAGGCGTTGACCCAGTAATGGTCACCGGACTTGCAGCGGTTCTTGACGATGCCCATCCACGGCTGGCCCTGCTTGAGGGTTTGCCACATATGGGCAAACACGGCAGGCGGTACGTCGGGGTGACGCACCAGGTTGTGCGGTGCGCCAGTCAGCTCCTCGCGGGTGAATCCACTGATTTCGATAAAGGCATCGTTGCAGTAGGTGACCACACCCTTGGCGTTGGTAGTGGAGATCAACCGCTGCTGGGCAGGGAAAGTCCGTTCTCTCTGGGTAATCGGCTGGTTGTTACGCATGGGTGATAGTCCGCAGGGCTTTCGACAGGTATCGGCAAGCCGCTGGTTTTATTGAATGGATATTTGGTTCATTGATTGCACTCAATGACGGGTAAGTCAGATGATGACCGAATGGATGGCCAAGGGCCAGTGCTGTCGCGAAGCATATAGCTTTGAGGTATTGGCGTGTAGGAGACCGAGCGCCGCCCGCGCAGCGCTCGGTCTAGAGAGCGGAACACATCTTCGGCCAGACGCTCCGTCTCAACCGGCGATCATCTGGCGCAACACATAGTGCAGAATCCCCCCGGCCTTGAAGTACTCCACCTCGTTCAGGGTATCAATCCGGCATAGCACCTCGATCTGTTCCTGCTGGCCATCCTCGCGGGTAATGCGCAAGGGCAGGCTCATGCCGGGGCGAATATGTGCGCCGTCCAGCCCCAGTACATCGATCTGTTCCTTGCCGGTCAGCCCCAGCTGTTTGCGGTTGTGCCCGGCCTTGAATTGCAGCGGCAACACGCCCATGCCCACCAGGTTGGAGCGATGAATACGCTCGAAGCTTTCTGCCAGCACGGCCTTGACCCCCAGCAGGTTGGTACCCTTGGCTGCCCAGTCGCGGCTCGAGCCGGTACCGTACTCCTGGCCGGCAATCACCAGCAGCGGGGTGCCCTCCTGCTGGTAACGCATGGCCGCGTCGTAGATCGACAGCTTCTCGCCAGTGGGCACATGCAAGGTGTTGCCGCCTTCTTCACCTGCCAGCATTTCGTTGCGGATACGGATGTTGGCGAAGGTGCCGCGCATCATCACTTCGTGGTTGCCACGCCGCGAACCGTAGGAGTTGAAGTCGCGAGGCTCCACACCCTGTTCCCGCAGGTAGCGCCCGGCCGGGCTGTCGGTCTTGATGTTGCCCGCGGGGGAAATGTGGTCGGTGGTCACTGAGTCGCCCAGCAGCGCCAGCACCCGTGCGCCGTGAATATTGGCAATTTGTGGCGGCGGCCCGCCGATGCCGTCGAAGAACGGTGGGTGTTGGATGTAGGTGGAGTCAGCCTGCCACACGTAAGTGGCGGCCTGTGGCACCTCGATGGCCTGCCATTGCGCATCACCGGCGAACACTTCGGCGTATTCCTTGTGGAACATCGCCGTATCGACCTTGGCCACGGCCTCGGCAATTTCCTGCTGGGTCGGCCAGATATCACGCAGGTAGACCGGTTGGCCGTCCTTGCCTGAGCCCAGCGGATCGCGCGTCAGGTCCAGGCGCACGCTGCCGGCCAGGGCGTAGGCCACCACCAGCGGGGGCGAGGCCAGCCAGTTGGTCTTGACCAGCGGGTGCACGCGGCCCTCGAAGTTGCGGTTGCCCGATAGCACCGAGGCCACGGTCAGGTCGGCGCTGCCAATGGCTTTTTCGATCGCCTCGTCCAGCGGGCCGGAGTTGCCGATGCAGGTGGTGCAGCCATAACCGACCAGATCAAAACCCAGTTGGTCGAGGTAAGGCGTGAGCCCGGCTGCCTTGAAGTAGTCGGTGACTACCTTGGAGCCTGGCGCCAGCGAGCTCTTGACCCAAGGTTTGCGTTGCAGGCCTTTTTCCAGTGCTTTTTTTGCCACCAACCCGGCAGCCATCATCACGCTGGGGTTGGACGTGTTGGTACATGAGGTGATCGCGGCAATCACCACGGCGCCATCGCGCAGGGTGTGGGTCTGGCCCTGATGGCTGTAGTCGACTGCACCGGCCTGGTCGGCGTTGCCCACCGCGACACCGCCACCACCTTCGCTTTCCAGGCGGCCAACTTCTTTGGCCAGCGGCTTGGGCTGCAGCTCAATGAAGTGGTCGAAGGCTTGGCTGACCTGGCCCAGCGCTACGCGGTCCTGTGGCCGTTTGGGCCCTGCCAGGCTGGCTTCGACGTCGTCCATGTCCAGCGCCAGCGTGTCGCTGAATAACGGCTCCTGGCCGGGCAGGCGCCACATGCCCTGCGCCTTGCAGTAATGTTCGACCAGCTGCACGGTCGTTTCGGGGCGGCCCGAAAGGCGCAGATAGTCCAAGGTGACTTGGTCGACCGGGAAGAAGCCACAGGTGGCGCCGTATTCCGGTGCCATGTTGGCGATGGTCGCGCGGTCGGCCAGGGGCAGCTCGGCCAGGCCGTCGCCGTAGAATTCAACGAACTTGCCCACCACGCCTTTCTTGCGCAGCATCTGTGTCACGGTCAGCACCAGGTCAGTGGCAGTGATGCCCTCCCGCAGCTTGCCGGTCAGCTTGAAGCCGATCACTTCGGGGATCAGCATCGATACCGGCTGGCCGAGCATGGCCGCTTCCGCTTCGATGCCGCCGACACCCCAGCCGAGTACGCCCAGGCCGTTGATCATGGTGGTGTGCGAGTCTGTGCCCACCAAGGTATCGGGGAAGGCATAGGTGCGGCCGTCGGCCTCACGGGTCCACACCGTGCGGCCCAGGTATTCCAGGTTGACCTGGTGGCATATGCCGGTGCCCGGGGGAACTACGCGGAAGTTGTCGAAGGCGCTCTGGCCCCAACGCAGAAAGGCATAGCGCTCGCCATTGCGCTGCATTTCGATGTCGACGTTTTCGGCAAAGGCTTGCGGCGTGCCGTAGCGGTCGACCATTACCGAGTGATCGATCACCAGGTCGACCGGTGACAGCGGGTTGATCCGTTGCGGGTCGCCGCCAGCCTTGGCCATGGCGGCGCGCATGGCCGCCAGGTCGACCACGGCGGGCACACCGGTGAAGTCCTGCATCAACACCCGCGCCGGGCGGTACTGGATCTCGCGGTCCGAGCGGCGTTCGCCAAGCCATTGGGCAATGGCGCGCAAGTCGTCGCCGGTGACGGTCGCGCCATCCTCCCAGCGCAGCAGATTTTCCAGCAGCACTTTCAGCGACATGGGCAGGCGCTGCAGGTCACCCAGCTGGCGGGCGGCCTCGGTGAGGCTGAAGTAGTGGTAGGTCTGGTCGCCGACCTTGAGGGGCTTGAGGGTGTTCAGGCTATCGAGCGAGGGCATTGCCAACTCCTTCTGCACCGGTGCCCGGCAAATATTCACGGTTTGCCGGCAGCACCGCTCTGTATCGGTCCGCACGGCACGGACCTGGCTGAATGGTCAGGTTAGACCGGTTTACGCTACCTGACCCTTTTCTGGACCGGCGGGGCGTGTCGCAGGTTCCGAACTTCCTTTATCATCGCCGCCCTGCCGGCGCCTGTGGTGCGCCAGCCGTCGTGGAGTGAGAGATGAATACCCTGTTCATGCATTGCCGGCCCGGTTTCGAGGGCGAGGTTTGCGCCGAAATCAGCGAACATGCCGCCCGCCTGGGTGTTGCCGGCTATGCCAAAGGCAAGCCGCAAAGTGCCAGTGCCGAGTTTGTCTGTAGCGAGGAGGGCGGTGCCGAGCGCTTGATGGGGGAACTGCGTTTCAACCAGCTGATTTTCCCGCGGCAGTGGGCACGTGGCGGTTACGTTGAACTGCCGGAAAGTGACCGCATCAGCGTACTGCTGGCGCAGCTGGCTGACTTCCCGGTGTTCGGTAGCCTTTGGCTGGAGGTGCTGGACAGCAACGAAGGCAAGGAATTGTCCACTTTTTGCCGAAAGTTCGAAGTGCCGTTGCGCAAGGCCCTGGAGAAGGCCGGCCGCCTGGTCGACGACCCCGGTCGCCCACGCTTGCTGCTGACCTTCATCAGCGGCCGCCGGGTATTTGTCGGCGTGGCATCGGCCAGCAACAGCGCCTTGTGGCCCATGGGCATCCCGCGCCTGAAGTTCCCTCGCGAGGCACCTAGCCGTTCGACACTCAAGCTGGAAGAGGCCTGGCACCAGTTCATTCCGCGTGAGCAGTGGGAGCAGCGCCTGGGGGATGACATGACCGGCGTCGACCTGGGAGCCTCACCGGGTGGCTGGACCTACCAGCTGGTGCGCCGTGGCATGCTGGTGACAGCCATCGATAACGGGCCGATGGCCGAAAGCCTGATGGACACAGGCCTGGTCCAGCACTTGATGGCCGATGGGTTTACCTGGCAGCCGAAGCAGCCGGTAGACTGGATGGTGTGCGATATCGTCGAGAAGCCGGCGCGTACCACCTCGCTGATTGAAACCTGGCTGGGTGAGGGGCTGTGCCGCGAGGCGGTGGTCAACCTGAAGTTGCCGATGAAGCAGCGTTATGCCGAAGTACGGCGCCTGCTCGACCGTATGGAGGCAACATTCAAGGCACGCAAGATCAGGGTGTCGATTGCCTGCAAGCAGCTGTACCACGACCGTGAAGAAGTAACCTGCCACCTGCGGCGGCTCGACTTGAAGCCCCGCTGAGGCCAGCGCGTCGTTCTGCTTCTGCTTCTGCTTCTGCTTGTGCTTCTGCTTGTGCTTCTGCGTCTGCGTCTGCTTTTGCTTTTGCTTCTAAGCGCGCGATAGTTCAGGCGACGCAGATTGCGACTTCAGGAGGCCGAGTGCAGGGCTTGCGAAGGGAGGTGACGGGCATGGATGCCCGTCAAGCGCTGGGCCCCAGGATGGGGCCTGCAGCGCGGTCCTCCCGGGAGCAAGCCCGGAGCGAGGGGACCCCGGAGCGCAGCGCAGGGGCCGGATGATGGGAGCCGACGGTTTTTGGTTCCTTTTTGCCACGACAAAAAGGGACCCGCCGTAAGGGCGGAAAGGTGACTATGCGCCACCTTCGCAAATGAATACTGGGCCTGCCCCGTGACAGCGGACGCCAAGAAGCTGGCTACAAAGCCAACTGCCTTAAGCCTTTTGCGTATTCGTTCGGTGAACGGTAACCCAGTGCTGAATGCAGTCGACAGCTGTTGTAAAACCCATGGATGTAGCTGGCAATTGCCAGGTGAGCCTGTTTCTTTGTGGGGTAGACCGCGCAGGCTTCCTCTCTCTTCAATGTAGCGAAGAAACTTTCAGCTACGGCGTTATCCCAGCAGTTTCCTCTCCGACTCATGCTTTGCGCGAAGCCCTTCTTGGCCAAAGCGAGACGAAACCTGCTGCTCGCGTACTGGCGCCCTTGATCGGAATGGAAAATCACTCCGTAGACGCCCAAACATGCGTTCCAGGCGTTCATAAAAGCGCGCTCGACCAAGTCGTCAGGCATCCTGTCCGCCAGGCTGTAACCTAGCACCTGGCGGGTTTGGATGCTCAGTACCACTGCCAGATAAAGCCAGCCCTCTTTCGTAGCGATGTAAGTGATATCACTGACCCAGGCTGGGGTGGAGCTTTGAACGGAGAACTGACGACCCAATAAATTGCTCGCCACTGGCAGCGCATGGTGACTGTCGGTGGTGCACGGCCTGAAACCGCCCTTGGATCGGCCTTGTATGTGCTCTTCATGCATCAGCCGGTCAACGCGCTTATGACCTACCGCATAGGCCTGCTGCCTTAGCGCCTCGACTAGCCGTGGTCGGCCATAGGTCTTGCGGCTAGCCGCGTAAACCTTGTGTAGATCGATGCGTATTTGTGCATCCGGATCTGGACGGCCTTGGCGATGCTGATAGTCGTAAAACCCTGAAACCGAGACACCCATTACCCGGCACAACAGACGCACCGGGAACTGAGCCCGTTCTTCAGCGACGAAGGCGTATCTCACCTGGACTCTTTGGCAAAGAATACCGCCGCCTTTTTTAGGATTTCACGCTCCAGTTTCAGCTCGGCGTTCTCGGCTCGCAATCGTGCTAACTCGCTGTCCTCTCGGGTGATTGCGCGACGGTCAGGAGAGCTCAACGGCTGGCCGTTGCGGGAAGCGTTGACCCAGTTGTCCAACGTCTTCACAGACATCTCCAGCTGGCGAGCAGCTTCCGTCCTGCCAAGCGTTTCAGCCAGCGCAACGGCCTGAATCTTGAACTCATCGGTGTAATTGCGGCGAGTGGTTGGGTACATGACAACCTCCAAGATAGCGATGTAAGTATCGCTTCTTGGCGTCCGTTGTCACGGGGCAGGCCCACCAAAAAACGCTGCGCTCCCATCATCCGGCCCCTGCGCTGCGCTCCGGGGTTCCCTCTCTCCGGTCTCGCTCCCGGGAGGACCGCGCTGCAGGCCCCATCCTGGGGCCCAGCGCTTGACGGGCATCCATGCCCGTCACCTCCCTCCGCAAGGCCTGCGTTCGGCCTCCTGAAGTCGCGAAGATCAAGATCAAGATCAAGATCAAGATCAAGATCAAGAGCGCTGGGTTTGAAAGCCGTGCTTGGACCGCGTCGCGCTATGCGCGACAATAGCGATCATTTTCGGAGCCCCCCATGACCGATTTCACCCCCGACGCCATCCTCGATGCCACCGGCCTGAACTGCCCGGAACCCGTGATGATGCTGCACCAGCACGTACGCAACCTGGCCGCCGGCGGCCTGCTCAAGGTCATCGCCACCGACCCGTCGACCCGCCGCGACATCCCCAAGTTCTGCAACTTCCTCGGCCACGAGCTGCTGCAGCAACAAGAGGACGCCGGCACTTTCCTGTACTGGATCCGCAAGAAAGCCGACTGAATCGCTCTGGAACACGCCCGGCGTTGCGCCTACACTGCGCTCCCCAGACAGGAGAGCGCCATGCTGATAGTTGCCGACGAGAACATCCCGCTGCTCGATGCCTTCTTCCAGGGTTTCGGTGAAATTCGCCGCTACCCCGGCCGAAGCCTCGATGCTGCCAGCGTCAAGGACGCCGATATCCTGCTGGTGCGCTCGGTGACCAAGGTCGACCGTCAGTTGCTCGAAGGCAGCCGTGTACGCTTTGTCGGCACGTGCACCATCGGCACTGATCACCTGGACCTGGACTACTTTGCAGAAGCTGGCATCCGCTGGAGCAGCGCACCTGGCTGCAATGCCCGCGGCGTGGTCGATTACGTGCTGGGCAGCCTGCTGACCCTGGCCGAACTGGATGGCGTGGCATTGCCTGAGCGCGTATACGGCGTTGTCGGCGCGGGTGAAGTGGGTGGCCGCCTCGTGCGGGTGCTGCATGGCCTGGGCTGGAAGGTGCTGGTGTGCGACCCGTTGCGTCAGGCCGCGGAGGGCGGCGACTACGTCAGCCTCGAAACCATCCTGCAGCAGTGCGATGTGATCAGCTTGCATACCCCGTTGCAACGCGGCGGCCAGCACCCGACCTGGCACCTGCTGGGGCAGGCGCAGCTGGCACAGTTGCGCCCGGGTGCCTGGCTGGTAAACGCCAGCCGTGGCCCGGTGGTGGACAACGTGGCCCTGCGCGAGCTGCTGCTGGACCGTGAAGACGTGCACGCGGTGCTGGATGTGTGGGAAGGGGAGCCGCAGGTCGACCTGACGTTGGCCGACCTGTGCACCCTGGCTACGCCGCACATTGCCGGCTATAGCCTCGATGGCCGCCAGCGTGGCACGGCGCAGATCTACCAGGCGCTGTGTCGCTTCCTCGGTGTGAATGAGCAGGTGCGACTGGCCGAGCTGCTGCCCAAGCCACCGCTGGCGCAGATCGAGCTGGATGCCAGCACCGACCTGTCCTGGGCCTTGGCCACCCTGTGTCGCGCCGTGTATGACCCGCGCCGTGATGATGCCGATTTCCGCCGTAGCCTGAGCGATGATCCGCAGCAACAGCGAGCAGCGTTCGACCAGTTGCGCAAGCAATACCCGCCAAGGCGCGAGATCGAGGGGCTGGCCGTGCGCTTGCACGGGGAGGCGCCGCAGTTGGCGCAGTTGGTCAGTGCCCTGGGTGGGGTGTTGGTCTAAGCACGCCTTGCCTTGATCTTGCAGGTAGGTGCGGTTACCTGTGGGGGCGGCCAAGCCCACTGGCTGGGCCAATAAAAACCCGGCGCAAGCGCCGGGTTGCAAAGAATTCGCCGATCAACCTTTGCGTACGCGCTCGACACGGCTTTCTTCCAGGGCCTTGCAGGCCTGCTGGATCATCTGCTCGGTGATCGGCACTTCGCGCCCCTTGGCGTCGATTATCGAACCGCATACTTGCGGTTGCGGGGAGGTCTGGGGCTTCTGGTTATCACTGCCATGCTGCAAGCTCATGCACTGTCTCCTCTTCAGGTTCAAGCTCAGGGTAGCCCTGCGCCGTGACTGGCCTGTGACAGCTTCCGGGTCACGGCAGCAACAGTCCAGCAGAAACCCTGTGAAAGCTCCATAAGCTGGTTAGATCGATGCGTTATAGCAACCTTCATGCAGTCTCCCGACCGGGATGAGTGGTAGGCTGCCGCTTCCCCACCCTTTGTGGTCGTCGCCATGCCCGAATCGGTTTCCCCGCGCCAACGCCGTGCCTTGCGCCTGGCTTGGCAGTTTGTTCGCCCTTATCGCCGTCAGGTGCTATTGGCATTGCTGGCGCTGGTGGTCACCGCTGGCATCACCCTGTCGATGGGCCAAGGCATCCGCCTGCTGGTGGATCAAGGCTTCATGACCCGCTCCGCGCATCAGCTCAATCAGACCATCGGGCTGTTCCTGCTGCTGGTGCTGGCGCTGGCGGTGGGTACCTTCAGCCGTTTCTATCTGGTGTCGTGGATTGGCGAGCGTTGTGTGGCCGATATCCGTCGTGCGGTCTTCGATCACCTGATCGGCCTGCACCCAGGTTTTTTCGAGGACAACCGCAGCTCCGAGATCCAGTCTCGGCTGACTGCGGACACTACCTTGCTGCAATCAGTGATCGGTTCATCGCTGTCGATGTTCCTGCGCAACGCGCTGATGGTCATTGGCGGTGTGGTATTGCTGTTCATCACCAACCCCAAGCTCACCAGCATCGTGGTGGTAACGCTGCCGCTGGTGTTGGCACCGATCCTGTTGTTCGGCCGTCGGGTGCGCAGCCTGTCGCGGCAGAGCCAGGACAGGGTCGCCGATGTGGGCAGCTACGTGGCTGAAACGCTGGGGCAGATCAAGACCGTGCAGGCCTACAACCACCAGGCGCACGACCGCGCATTGTTCGCCGATACGGTCGAAGCAGCGTTTACTGTTGCCCGCAAACGGATTACACAGCGTGCCTGGCTGATTACCCTGGTGATCGTGCTGGTGTTGGGGGCGGTGGGGGTGATGCTGTGGGTCGGCGGCATGGATGTGATCGCCGGGCGTATATCCGCAGGCGAGCTGGCTGCATTCGTGTTCTACAGCCTGATCGTCGGCAGTGCCTTCGGTACCCTCAGTGAGGTGATCGGCGAACTGCAACGGGCCGCGGGTGCCGCCGAGCGCATTGCCGAACTGTTGGCAGCGCGAAGTGCCATCCTGCCCCCCGACGTGGCGCAGGTGCTGCCGCAGCCGCGGGCCAGCGGGCATATCGAGCTGCAACAGGTCGTGTTCGCTTACCCTTCACGGCCCACGGTGTCAGCTGTCGACGGCCTGAGCCTGACCATCGAGCCCGGGCAGACCGTCGCCCTGGTAGGCCCTTCCGGGGCAGGCAAGTCGACCCTGTTCGATCTGTTGCTGCGTTTTTACGACCCCCAACAAGGGCGTATCCTGCTTGATGGCCAGCCGGTTACCGCATGTGATCCCGACCAGCTACGCCGGCAGTTTGCTTTGGTGGCACAAAACCCCTCGCTGTTCCGTGGCACGGTGGAGGCCAACATTCGTTATGGCCGGCCCGAGGCGACCTTGGCTGAAGTCGAAGCAGCAGCCCGCGGCGCCCATGCCGACGAATTCATCCGGCAACTGCCCCAAGGCTACCAGACACAACTGGGGGAGGGCGGCATCGGCCTTTCCGGCGGGCAACGCCAGCGCCTGGCGATTGCCCGGGCCTTGCTGGTCGATGCGCCGATCCTGTTGCTGGACGAAGCCACCAGTGCCCTGGATGCACAAAGCGAATACTTGATCCAGCAAGCGCTGCCCAGCCTGATGGCCGGCCGTACCACGCTGGTGATCGCCCATCGCCTGGCCACGGTACAGCATGCCGAGCGCATCGCGGTCATCGACCAAGGCCGGCTGGTGGCGGTGGGCACCCACCGTCAGTTGATCGAGGACAGCCCGCTGTATGCGCGGCTGGCAGCGCTGCAGTTCACCACGGGCTAGCGTGTCGTGGCTTTGTAACATTTCTGTAGTAATTGCCTGAGAAGATTTGCCTCAACTGTTGCGTAAGTGCTCGACCTGGCTGCCATTGCGTGATGGCAGCTTTTTTTTGGCCTGCCAGTAATGAGGCTGTACAGCGGCCTCAGCCTACTCCCTCTGGTTCCGAGACCCTCGATGTTGCGTAAATCCCTCAGAGTGCAAATTCTCTCGCTGCTCGGCGGCAGTGTGTTGGCGATGCTGCTGATCGCCCTGGTGTGTTTCCAGTTCCTGTCGTCCAGCGTGCGGGGCTACGCCGAGCTGGTCGACGGGCCGCTGCGGGCCTCGCAATTGATTGACGAAGCCAACCTGCAGTTCAAGATCCAGGTGCAGGAATGGAAGAACGTGCTGTTGCGCGGCCGCCAGCCTGCGGAAATGGACAAGTACTGGCAGCAGTTCCAGGCCCGCGAACAGCAAGTTCAACAACTGCTCGGGCAATTGATCGACAACAGCGATGCCAGGCTCAAGCCGTCGCTGCAGCAATTGCGCGACAGCCATCGCCAGTTGGGCCAGGCCTATGCGCAAGGTCGCCAGGCCTTCCTGGCGGCAGGCGGTGACCCGGTAGCGGGCGACCGGGCGGTCAAAGGCGTGGACCGTGCCGCCAGTGAGCAAATGAGCGAACTGGTCGAGCAACTGCGCGCCGATGCCCGCCAGCGTGCCGCCAGCATCAACGCCAGTGCCGAGCGCACGGTATGGTTGGGCCTGCTGGTGATGCTGGCTTCTGCGGTGCTGGTGGGGCTGCTCAGCCTGTGGCTGGTCAACCGTAGCCTGATCGAGCCGATCCGCCAGTTGATCGAGTACGTCGCGCAGCTCAGCCAGGGCTGCTTTGCTGCCCGGGTCGACAGCCGTCGGGAGGATGAGCTGGGGCGCCTGGCGCGGGCGGCCAACACCCTGCGTGACTTCCTTGCCGATACTGTCGGCCGGCTGCAGGACAACGCTCAGGAGCTGGAAGGTGCCAGCGGGCAGTTGCGCAGTATTGCCGGTGACATGGCCCGCGGTACTCATGACCAGTTCCAGCGTACCGACCAGGTGGCCACGGCCATGCACGAAATGTCCGCCACTGCCCAAGAGGTCGCTCGCCACGCCGCCGAGGCTGCCCGTGCGGCCGATGACGCCGACCACAGCGCCCAGGCGGGTGAGCAGGTGATGCAGCAGACCATCGACATCATCGGGTTGGTCAACCGCGAAATTGCCGGCACGGCGTCGGTAATTCGCGACCTGGAGCATGACAGCACACGTATAGGCAAAGTGCTGGAAGTGATCCGCGGCATTGCTGAGCAGACCAACCTGCTGGCGCTTAACGCGGCCATCGAAGCGGCCCGTGCGGGCGAAGCCGGGCGTGGTTTTGCGGTGGTCGCCGATGAAGTGCGCAGCCTGGCCCAGCGCACGGCAGCGTCGATTGCAGAAATTCACCAGATCATCGAAGCGGTACAGTCAGGGGCGGTGGAGGCGGTCAAGGCCATCGAAAGCGGCCAGCAACGCAGCCAGGAAGGGGCTGAGCAGGTCGAGCAGGCCGGGCAGATGCTGCAACGTATCACCCAGGCGGTGGAGGCGATCCGCGACATGAACCGGCAAATCGCCACTGCGGCCGAGGAGCAGACCAGCGTGGCCGAAGATATCTCGCGTAACCTGATCGAAATTACCCGGATTGCCACGGCCAACCAGGAAGCGGTGCAGCATACCGAGCAGGCGGGGCAGCGCCTGCATGGTTTGTCAGGGCAGTTGGGCGAAGTCACCTCTCGGCTGACCGCCTGACTCGGTCTGCAGGGGTTGCATGTGCCCCTGGAGGCTGAAGCGGCGCACTGACGTATTTTTCGCACACAACAAAAAGCCCGCGCAAGGCGGGCTTTTTGACAAGGATTTGGTCGGAGAGACAGGATTCGAACCTGCGGCCTTCTCGTCCCGAACGAGACGCGCTACCTGGCTGCGCTACACTCCGATGACCAAAATCCTACTGCATCCCGTTTTTGCCCGCAAGCCCTTGTTGTTTAAAGGGCCATGGCCTGAACGGGGCCTTGATCAGAGCTCTTTGACGGTGCGGATCTGGTCCTTGTTCAGGCGCGTGCGCTTGCCGTCGAGTTGCTCGAATTCATAGAAGCCAGAGTCTTCGTCGTAGGACGGTTTGTCGGTTGCCTGGATCTCCCGGCCATCGTTCAGGGTAATGACGGTTGGGGTCGAGCAGCCAGCAAGGGCGCCCAAACCCAAGGCAAGCAGGAAGGCGGGTAGGGTCCGTTTGATCATCGTGTTTCTCCAAGTGCGATGGTGCTAGATGACTTTTATGACGCAGGACGTTAGTGCAAGTTCACTCCAAGTGCAGCATAGCGATTAATTCGTTCTCTTGACCCAAGGCAAGGCTGAGGGGGGCAACGCTGGAAAAGGTGCGCTGTGATATAACTGCGTCCATCTCATCCTGTTGTGACGGACACCCATGAAAGCCAAGGCAGATACCCCCTTCGTGGCGCTAAGCATCGCCGTACTCACGGTCAGCGACACCCGTACCTTCGACACCGACACGTCTGGCCAGATGTTCGTCGACCGCCTGAGCGCCGCCGGTCACCGCCTTGCCGAGCGCGTGCTGCTCAAGGATGACCTGTACAAGATCCGAGCCCAGGTTGCCACCTGGATCGCCGATGACAGCGTGCAAGTGGTGCTGATTACCGGCGGTACCGGGTTTACTGGCCGCGACAGCACCCCCGAGGCGGTGGCCTGCCTGCTGGACAAGCAAGTGGACGGCTTTGGTGAGTTGTTCCGGCAGATTTCCGTGGCCGACATTGGCACCTCCACCGTGCAATCGCGAGCCTTGGCCGGGCTGGCCAACGGCACGCTGGTGTGCTGCCTGCCGGGCTCGACCAACGCTGTGCGCACCGGTTGGGATGGCATCCTTGCCGAGCAGCTTGATGCCCGTCATCGCCCGTGCAACTTCGTGGCGCACCTGAAGCAGGCAGCGGCCTGTGACAGCCGTGGCTGAGGTCAGCCAGGCCCGGCCGCTGATGCCGGTGGAACAGGCGCTGGAGCAACTGCTGGCGCTGGCCGAAGCTGCACCGATCCGCGAGACCGAAAACCTGCCGCTGGCCGAAGCCGAAGGCCGCGTGCTGGCCACTGACTTGGTGGCCTCCCTCGACCTGCCGCCTTGGCCGAACAGCGCCATGGACGGTTATGCCTTGCGCCTGGCTGATTGGCAGGGCCAGCCGCTGCCGGTCAGCCAGCGTATTTTCGCCGGCCATGCGCCCCAGCCGCTGCAACCGGGTACCTGCGCACGGATCTTCACCGGCGCGCCTGTGCCGGAGGGGGCCGACTGCGTCGAGATGCAGGAAAACACCGAAGTACTCGAAGATGGCCGGGTGCGCTTTCTCGAAGCGTTGCGCACCGAGCAGAACATACGCCCTCAAGGTCAGGAGACCCGCAAGGGCGAGCAGGTGATGAGCGCCGGCACCCGCCTTGGGCCGATCGAACTGGGCCTGGCGGCGACCTTGGGGCATGGCCGTCTGGACGTGGTGCGCAAGGTAAAAGTGGCGGTGCTGTCCACCGGCGACGAACTGGTCGAGCCAGGCCTGCCGCTCGGGCCTGGGCAGATCTACAACAGCAACCGCAGGCTGCTGGTCAGCTGGTTGCAGCGGCTGGGTTGCGAAGTGGTCGATGCCGGCATCCTGCCGGATGACCTGGCCCGCACTCGCGCCTGCCTGGCTGAACTGGGTGGCGTAGACCTGATTCTGTCCACCGGAGGCGTCTCGGTGGGCGAGGCCGACTACCTCGGTGCCGCCCTGCGCGAGGCCGGCGAACTGGCGTTGTGGAAGCTGGCGATCAAACCGGGCAAGCCGCTGACCTTCGGCCACTTCCAGGGCGTGCCGGTGATTGGCTTGCCGGGCAACCCCGCCTCGACCTTGGTCACCTTCGGTCTGCTGACCAGGCCCTACCTGCTGCGTCGTCAGGGTGTGATTGACGTCACGCCGTTGCGGTTCGACATGCCGGCAGGGTTTGACTGGCCCAAGCCGGGTACGCGTCGCGAATACCTGCGCGCGCGCATCGAACAGGGCCGAGTGCGCATCTACAAGAACCAGAGCTCGGGTGTGCTGCGCAGCGCAGCCTGGGCGGAGGGCCTGGTGGAAGTGCGTGAAGGCAGCACGCCGAAGCAGGGCGACATCGTGCCATTCATCCCCTTCAGCGAGCTACTTGGCTGAGCGGCCCAGCCAGGCACTGGCCAGCGGCGCGGCCTCGGCCGGTGCCGCCTGGGTCAGGCGTATGTGCACATTCTCCAGTTGTTGGGCAGCCACGCTCCAGTCGTGGCGCTGGTGGGCAAACTGGCGCCCGGCGGCGCTCAACTGGCTCATGCGCCAGGGCTGATTGAGCAGCTGGGTGATCAGCAATGCCAGTTGATCACCGTCGTCACTGCCCAAGTAGTGTTCGCCGTTGTTCACGGTCAGGCCTGAAACGCCCTTGTCGGTGGTGATCACGGGTAAGCCGGCGGCCATCGCTTCGAGGATTTTCACCTTCGAGCCACCGGCATAGCGCAGGGGGGCAAAGAACAGGGCTGAACGTCGTTGCAGTTCACGCAGGTCGGGGCGGTAGCCGAACCATTCAATGCGTGGGTCGTTCCAGTGAAGCTTCCAGTTGGCCGGCATCGCGTGCCCGGCAATCGCCAGGCGCACCGCCGGGTTGCTCATCCACACCTTCGGCATGATGTCGTCCAGTGCCCATTCGATGGCCTCCAGATTGGCGCCATATTCGAAATTGCCGACGAACAACAGACGCTGGCTGTGCAGCGCAGGTTGCACCTGCTGGTAGAAATCACAGTCCACGCCGTTAATCACCACATTCACCGGGCGCCCGCTGATCTGCGCGATCAGCTCGGCATCATGGGCGCTGACTGCCACCAGTTCGGTGGGCTGACGCAGCACACGGTGCTCCCAGCGCCGGTAGCGCCAGCGGTCGAAGGCGTTGAGCGGGCGCAGCCACAGCGGCAGGCGATCGTGGCAGGCGCCGCCCATTACCGACTCCAGGGTGTGCTCGCTAAGCATGTAGGGCAGCCTGCGGGCCTGCAGGGCTTTTTCGAACGGCTGGAAGCTGTAACTGTGCTCAATCTGGATCACGTCCCAGGGTTCGTCCAGCAGTTGCTCGAACCGGTGCCGCAGGCAAGGCGCCAGGCCATTGATGATAGCCCGCATGGGGTAGTCGATGATGGGTGAAGCCAGCAGGTTGAGTGGGCTGTGCAGCGGTCTGCGGGGTAGCACGATCAGGCGTTCGAGTAGGGGCTCAAGGGCCTCACGTGCTGCGTCGCAGAGAGGGATCTTCGACTGCACCAGCAGGGTAATCCGGTGGCCGCGCTGGGCCAGTGCGCGCAGCAGATGGTATTGCCGGGTCTTGTGGCCGCTGGTGGTCGGCCAAGGCAGGTAGGGCAGTGTCCAGAGAATGCGCATGACCCGAAGTCCTCGCGAAAGGCTGCAGATAGCAAAACGCGCCCGTTGGGAGCAGTGGGGGAGCCACTGCCGGGCGCGTCCATGGCAATAGGGGTATTTGCTGAGCATAGCCGGGATTGTCAGGTGTGGAAAAAATGACCGGCGACGTGACCAGTTGCAGGCCTGGCGCCGGCACACTGTTTTTTCCAGGGCATGCAACGATCCGGGTGGGCCAGTGGTCGAGATAGGGGGTGGTCCACTTTACGGAGACGCGCACATGCAAGGGCGCAAGGCAATGTTGGTGCTGCACGGCAAGCAGGCGATGAACGAAGACGTGCGCAGCGCCGTGCGCGACCTGCGCGATAGCGGCTGGGTGCTGGATGTACGGGTTACCTGGGAGGCGGGCGACGCCCAACGGCTGGTCGCCGAGGCACTGGCGGCGGGTTACAGCCATATCGTCGCCGGTGGCGGGGACGGCACGTTGCGGGATGTGGCCGAGGCCATGGGCTTGGCTGCTACCAACGCCAGCCTGACCTTGTTGCCATTGGGGACGGCCAACGATTTCGCCAAAGCCGCTGGCATCCCCCTGGAGCCAGCGTCGGCGCTGGCCTTGCTGAATATCGCGCCACAACCAATAGACTTGGGGCAGGCTGGCGATCAGTTGTTCCTCAACATGGCCACGGGTGGCTTTGGCAGCCAGGTCACCGCCAATACCTCCGAAGACCTCAAGAAAGTGCTGGGCGCTGCCGCCTACCTGTTCACCGGGTTATCCCGCTTCAGTGAGCTACAGGCGGCTTCGGTAGAGCTACAAGGGCCAGGCTTCCACTGGCAAGGGGATTTGCTGGCGCTGGGTATCGGCAATGGCCGACAGGCTGGGGGCGGGCAGGTGCTGTGCCCCGAAGCCATGGTCAACGACGGTTTGCTTGACGTCGCTATTCTGCCTGCACCACAGGAAGTGGTGGGGGCTCTGCGGGACCTGTTGGGCGGTGACGGCCTGTTCGTTCGGGCCAGGCTGCCATGGGTCGAGATCAAGAGTTCGCAAGGGTTGGACATCAACCTCGATGGCGAGCCGTTGCAAGCTGCCAACCTGCGCTTTCAGGCAAGGCCGGCGGCGTTGCACCTGCACCTGCCGGCCGGGTCACCGTTGCTCAGTCATCCAGGCTGATGATTTTTTCGCGTACGGCGAACAGCACCAAGCCGGCCACGTCGTGAATCTGCAGGCGCTTCATGATTTGTGAGCGGTGAGTTTCCACGGTCTTGATCGACAGGCCCAGGCCTGCCGCGATTTCCCGGGTGGACTTGCCGCGCACGATCAGGCGGAGGATCTCAAGCTGCCGTGAAGTCAGATTATGCCGTTCGCCAGCGCTTTGCTTGCCTAGTTTGGTGTGCCGCAGCGCCTGGTTGATGACGGTGTGGGCGATGGCCGGGCTGAGGTAGCGCTCACCGTGGCGTACGGCACCCAGCGCCTGTTCCAGCTCGGTGGCGCTGGTGTCCTTGAGCAGGTAGCCGTGGGCACCGCTTTCCAGGGCCCGCATGATCAGGTCCGGGTCGGTGTGCATGGACAGGATCAGCACTTTGCAGGTACTGCCGCTGGCCCGCAGTTGGGTGAGGGCGTCCAGGCCGCTGGTCGAACGCATGGAAATGTCCAGCAAGATGATGTCGGGCGCCAGTGTGCGTACCTGGTCGAGTAGCTGGCTGCCGTCGTCGGCTTCGCCGACCACGTCATAGCCGGGGATATCGCAGACCAGTGCACGCACCCCGGCGCGGATCAGCGAGTGGTCATCTACCAGCAGTAGTCTACAGGTCATGGTTGGTAATACTCCTGGCGCGTTGCTGAGTGCGCGGGGACCACGGGAACATCGCTTCGATCTGTGTGCCTCGGCCAGGCTGACTGGTGATGTCGAGGCTGCCCTGCAGCGCGATTACCCGCTCCTGCATGCCGGCCAAGCCGCGCTGACCGGCCTCGGCCGGGTGCCGGGCAGGGGCGAAACCACGACCATCGTCGTGGATCGACAACGCCAGCCCCTCAGGGGTGCGTTGCAGGCGGATGACCAGGTTGTGTGCCTGGGCGTGGCGCAGCATGTTGGTCACTGCCTCCTGGGTAATACGGAACACCGCCATGGCCACGGCTTCGTCGATGCCGCCCAGGCGCTGGTTGCACGCCAGGCTCCAGTGCACGCCGCTGCTGGCCAGGGTGCGTACCAGGTGCGCGCGCAGGCTGGCCTCCAGGCCAAGGCTGGCCAACTGCCGGGGGTTGAGCAGCGCGGAAACATCGCGCACGTTACCGAGGGTGTCATCCAGCGTGCTGCGCAGGGCCTCGCAGTGCCCCTGCAAGTCTTCGGGCATGCGCCGTTGCAGCCACTGCAGTTGCAGCTTGGCAGCGGTGAGCAGTTGGCCGATGTCGTCGTGCAGTTCCCGGCTCAGATGCTGACGCTCGTCTTCTTGCACCTTGAGCATGCGCTCGGCCAGCTCGGCCGGGCGCAGGTGGATCGACCTGGCGCTCAGGCCCAGTTGTACAACAGCACCCAGCGTGGCGACCAACTGCAGCACCAGCAGGGTGGCCGGGATTGTCTGGTTGGCCAGGTATAGCGCCATGTTGGCAACCAGTGAGGCCACGCAAAGCCCGACCGTTGCCCAACGCAGCACGGCGGCGCGGGAGCAGCAATGCAAAGAAGTCTTCAAGCGTGGAAACATAGGTAGGGAGGCCACTGAAGTATTGCTGATGGAGGCCTTGCACAATGCTGGTCAGAGGCTTTGGCGCAGTACTTTCGATGTTTTTTCGAACACGCATTCTTGCCACCGTTGTTCCGGCAGCAAGCGTTTGTGGGGGCGCATATTATCACTTTGCATTGCATTGGTCGCGGCCGTGTAACGCGTTGAAACGCCTACTGGTCGGGCCTTTTCGGGTAGCAAAGTGCCACCCTTTAATCGCGCTGTACCCACTTGTGCTGTAACTAGCGCGGCAATGATTCAACGGCATGCACCGAAAGCCTGGTGAACTTTCCAAGTTCGACCATGGTCGGGTTTCAATCAAGTTGCTTAGTTGCACTTTGCGTCAGGTTAATGCATGCGATTAGAGCGGCTGGGGCGGTTGCCGGTTGCCACGTCACTGTGCGGGTGAATGCACGCGCTGCCTTCTTCATCGCAGGACGCGCAGGCTGGCGCAAAGGGTGCTTGTACGACTTTGGCCAATTCACCCAGCAGCACCAGTTGCTCGCCGATGTCCAGGTTCAGCCGCCCTGTACGGCTATCGACCAGCTCCAACTGCCAGGCCAGCAAGGTCAGGCATGCCCCTATGGCGGGTAGGGCTTCACGCTGCAGGCAACCACCGTGACAGGCCGGGGCGAGCAACTGTTGCAGGGCGGTGGTGTAGTGGGCAACTTCACGCAGGCCAAGGCGCGTAGCTTGACGGGCGATAGTGTCGAGGGTGTTGTTCAGGCAACTGCAGGCATCCGGGTCATTGTCTATAAGCTCCAGATGCTGCAGGCATTCCTGGGCCTGGGTCAGCAGTACCTGGGCATCCAGCAGGAAGCCCTGCAGGGCGTCATCGAACGATAAGGCAGTGTCCATCATCAAGTCCCCGCGCGTGGGGTAGGCGCAGGGGGCGGGCACGCCGAAACGATAGCTAGCAAAAGCCTGACTCCATTCATGCAATGAGAATGACGTCACATTAATGGCTAAAGGATATCGCGAACATCAGGTTGCACCCGATTGCCGCTAAGGGTTTCCCTGATCAAGGGCTAGGGTAGGGAACTTTTGTCGTGCCCCTGATTTGCCCTGGCGTGTCGGCAGTAAAGCATGATGGTAAAGTGATATCAATTATCTGCGCGGCATTTTCCCGCAGGGGTCAAGGTGTGCGTGAAGCCGCCGATACAGGGTAGATGATTTCACCTTTTAAGACTCAAGCCTGGGGGCTTTCCAATGGCTGGCATTCTCGACACGGTAGACCAACGCACGCAACTGGTGGGTGAGAACCGCCTGGAAATTCTGATGTTTCGTCTGGCCGGTCGCCAGCTGTTCGCGATCAACGTGTTCAAGGTGCAGGAAGTACTGCAACTGCCCAAGCTGACCCTGATGCCCCAGCGCCACGCCTATGTCTGTGGTGTGGTCAACCTGCGTGGGCAGACCCTGCCGGTGATCGACCTGTCTCAGGCGATCGGTATGCGCCCGCTACAGCCGGGGCCGGACAGCACCATCATCGTCACCGAATACAACCGCTCGGTGCAGGCCTTCCTGGTGGGCGGTGTCGACCGCATCGTCAACATGAACTGGGAGTCGATCATGCCGCCGCCTTCCAGTGCCGGTCGCCAGCACTACCTGACTGCCATCACCAAGGTTGATGAGAAGCTGGTGGAAGTGATCGACGTGGAAAAGGTGCTGGCCGAAATCGTGCCCTACAACGCCCGGGTTTCTGGCGACAAACTCGCCGACCCAGTGCTGGCCCGGGCCCGCGGCCGCGAAGTGCTGCTGGTGGACGACTCCAGTGTGGCCTTGGCGCAATTGCGCGATACCCTGTCTCAGTTGGGCATGAAGCTGCACGTGGCCAGTGATGGCCTGAAGGCGCTGCGCATGCTCAAGGGCTGGGCCGACGCCGGCGAGGACGTGTGCGAAAAGCTGCTGATGGTGTTCACCGATGCAGAAATGCCGGAAATGGACGGCTATCGGCTGACCACCGAGATCCGCAGCGATGCCCGTCTGCGCCAGCTCTATGTGGTGCTGCACACTTCGCTGTCGGGCAGTTTCAACGAGTCCATGGTGAAGAAGGTGGGCTGTGACAACTTCCTTTCCAAGTTCCAGCCTGATCGCCTGGTCGATGTGGTCAAGCAGCGCCTGCTGCTGGATACCACCGCCGCGTGAACGTTGTGCCGGCCAGGTATAAGCTTGGCTTTTGGCATGAAGCGAGGCAGCAGGGATGTTTCTCAGTGAGTTGTATCGATACCCGGTGAAGTCGGGGCAGGCGCAAAGCCTGAAGGCATCACCGGTGGGGTTGCTGGGGTTGCAAGGCGACCGGCGCTGGATGGTGGTCGAGGAAGAAAACGGACGCTTCCTGACCCAGCGTGCCTGGCCACAACTTGGCCAGATCGACGCGAGCGATGACGACAGCGGCCAGTTGCTGCTGCAAGCCCCTGGACAGGCGCCGTTGCGGGTGCCTGTACCGCCTGCCGATGACGCCCTGCGCGGCGTGACGATCTGGCGCGATACCCTGCGTGTGCCGGACGCTGGCGATGCCGCGGCGGCCTGGTTGAGTGAGTTGCTGGGCAAAGCCGTACGCCTGGTACATTGCCCGGAGCAGCGTGCGCGTTACCTGCCCAATGGTTACGGCTTCAACAGTGACCGTGCGGCGTTTCCGGATGGCTTCCCCTTGCTGCTGATTGGGCAGGGCTCGCTGGACGAGCTTAACCGGCGTATTGGCCGGCCCATGTCGATGCGGCGCTTTCGGCCCAACCTGGTGGTGCAGGGCGCGGAGCCGTTTGCCGAGGATGGCTGGAAGCGGATTCGCATCGGCAGCTTGGCGTTTCGCGTGCTCAAGCCCAGTGTGCGGTGCATCTTCACGACCATCGATCCAGCCACCGGGGAGCGTAGCGCTGACCGTGAGCCGATGGCTACGCTGAAGACTTTCCGCGAAAAAGAAGGCGACGTGCTGTTCGGCCAGAACCTGGCTGTGGATGGCAGTGGGTGGCTGGAGGTGGGGATGGAAGTAGAAATCCTGGAATAGGTGTGTTGCCTGTGCCGGCCTCTTCGCGGGTGAACCCGCTCCTACAAGGGTTACGCGGTCGTTGTAGGCGCGGGTTCACCCGCGAAGAGGCCGGTACAGGCTCAACAGCAATCACATGTCATCGAAATACCGTTCATGCCAATCCACCAGTGGCTGCGGTGAATTCAGCTTCTGCCCGTAGATCACCGAATACGACAGCACGTTCTGAACATACTGGCGTGTTTCGTCGAACGGGATCGACTCCACCCACACATCGAAGCTCAGGTGCTTGGCCCCTTTGAGCCACTGTCGCACGCGCCCGGGGCCGGCGTTGTAGGCTGCCGAAGCCAGCACCCGGTTGCCGTTGAACTGGCTGTGTACCTGGCTCAGGTAGGCCGCACCCAGCTGGATGTTCTTGTCCGGGTTCAGCACTTGCGCCGGTGAGGCCAGCGGGATGCTGAACTTGCGTGCGGTTTCTTTGGCCGTGGCCGGCATCAGTTGCATCAAGCCGCTGGCGCCCACGGGTGAGCGTGCGTCCTCCATAAAGGCGCTTTCCTGGCGAGTGATGGCGAATACCCAGCTCGAATGCAGGCCGCGAACCTTGGCTTCACGCACCAGCGTGTCGCGGTGGGCCATGGGAAAGCGGATGTCCAGGTCGTCCCAGTACTGGGCCTGGCTGATGGTGCGGATGGCTGGGAAGTACCAGCGCAGCTCATAACCCAGGCGTGCCTGCGCAACCATTTCGTCACGGGTGAAGTGGCGGCTGACGTGGTACCACTCACGGCGGCCGTCGACGATCTGGCCGCGGGCGTGGAATTCCAGTGCGCGCTGGATGCCGGGCGTGTTGCGGACCTTCTTGACCAGTTGTGGGCTCAGCAGCAGCGGCTTGTTGTTCAGCTGGTAGGGTGTCTGTGCCCGATCGGCGGCGAGGAAGCCATAGAAGTCACGCTCACGCGCTGCGGTCTTGTAAAGCAGCGGGATCTGCGGGTTGTTTGGCTGTGCCAGCTCCAGGCTGCGAGCCTGCCAGTACTTCCAGCGGCTGGTGCTGGCCAGGTCCTGGGGAAGGCGTTTGGTCAGCTCGTAGGCGTCCTCCCAGCGGCCCAGGCGCAGCAGCAGGCGAAGGCGCCATTCGCTGACAGTGTTGTCACGCAGCTCGGGGTCATAGCGAGTCATCAGGTCGAGCGCGCGTGGGTCGTAGCGGCGTGCGAGGGTCAGGCCGATTTCGCGGGCGATGGCCACCTTTTCGTCACGCGAGAAGTGCATGCGCTGGGCGTAATCGTCGAGCAGCGCCATGGCCCGCTCCGGGTCCTGCCGGGCCAGGCGACGAAGGCCGAGGCTGACCACGTCGGACATGGCCTCGTTGACCGGGGTAAAGCGCGACGGCTGGTTGAGCAGCTCGGGCTTCTGCGCGACGTCGATCAGCAGGCGCCCCTGCGGGCCGAGGGTGGTCAGGGTCTTGACCAGGGTGTTGGCCAGGCCGTAATTGCGCGCCTGGGCGGCCAGCTTGGTGCGTTCCCAGCGCTTGGCCTCGGTCAGTTGGCCTTCGGCTGCCCACATGCCGAACAGCGTGTCGCAGGCGGCAGGTTGCGATTTGCCGACGCTCCACAGCTTGTCGGCGGTGGCGTAACCTTCGGCGCGCAGGCCGTGGCTGAGCTGGTATTGGCCGTTGAGGCAGTCCAGTTCGGTGAAGTTGAGCTTGGGGTCGTAGTACTTGACGAAGGTATCCCACTCGCCGCGTTCGGCCAGCCAGCGCAACCAGCGCAGTTTCATCCAATTGGCCTGGGGCAGGTCGCCATGCTTGGCAAGGAAACCTTCGATTTCCTGGTTGCTGGCACTCTTCAGGCGGGCGGTGAGTTCGTCGTAGACCAGGTAGGGCGTCAGCGGGTAGTCGCTCAAGGCCTGGGCATAGCGCAGGTACGGGCCTTTGTCGCCTTTGGCCAGCGCTCGCTTGGCCTCGTCATAGTACTGGCGTTGCAGGGTCAGGTCGGTGGCCTGCGCTGCGCAGGTGGCAGCGGTAAGCAGCAGGCAGGATGCGATATGTAACAGGCGGCTGCGCATGATACGTCCGGGCAGTTGAACCATGGGAAGTGTCGGCGGAGCCAGCACTATTGAAAGCTATTGCCTTAGCTTAGCTGTTTGCCGGCAGTGGGTGAAAGCACTGTGCTTGTATCGGGATATTAAGTTCGACCAGATGTCACCAGGTGCTCACCGGTTGGCCTGGCGGATGCCGTCGAAGGCCAAGTCAGGTAGAATGCGCGCCCGATTTATGGAGACGAACATGACCCTGCTCAAATTCAGCGATGTGTCCCTCGCATTCGGCGCCATGCCGCTGCTGGACAAAGTGTCCTGGCAGATCGCTCGTGGCGAGCGGGTGTGCATCATCGGCCGCAACGGCACCGGCAAGTCGAGCATGCTGCGCCTGGTCAAGGGCGAGCAGAAGGGCGACGACGGTGAAATCTGGCGTGCGCCTGGCCTGAAGATCGGTGAGTTGCCACAGGAGCTGCCGGTAGCCGACGAGCGCACGGTGTTCGACGTGGTAGCCGCTGGTCTGGACGGCGTGGGCGAATTGCTGGCGCAGTTCCACCACCTGAGCATGAACATCCAGGGCGATGAAGACCTGGAAAAACTCATGCACGTCCAGCACGAGCTGGAGGCCCGCGACGGCTGGCGCCTGCAACAGGTGGTGGAAAGCACACTCAGCCGCCTGCAGCTGCCGGCCGACAAGACCCTGGCCGAGCTGTCCGGTGGCTGGCGCCGCCGCGTACTGCTGGCCCAGGCGCTGGTGTCCGAGCCCGACCTGCTGCTGCTCGACGAACCGACCAACCACCTGGACATCGGTGCCATCGCCTGGCTCGAAGAGGCCCTGCGTGGCTTCAACGGCGCGGTATTGTTCATCACCCACGACCGTTCGTTCCTGCAGAACCTGGCCACCCGTATCCTCGAACTGGACCGCGGCGGCCTGATCGACTGGAACGGTGACTACGCCAGCTTCCTGGTGCACAAGGAGGCCGCACTGGCCGCCGAAGAAACCGCCAACGCGCTGTTCGACAAGCGCCTGGCCCAGGAAGAAGTGTGGATCCGCCAGGGTATCAAGGCCCGCCGTACCCGCAACGAAGGCCGCGTGCGTGCACTGAAGGCCCTGCGTGTGGAGCGTGGCGAGCGCCGTGAACGACAGGGCAAGGCCAACATCCAGATCGAAGCCGCGGACAAATCCGGCAAGCAGGTGATGGTGCTGGAAAATGTCAGCTTCCATCACGCGGACGGCCCCCTGCTGGTCAAGGACTTTTCCATGGTCCTGCAGCGGCAGGATCGCATCGGTCTGCTGGGCGCAAACGGCACTGGCAAGACCACGTTGCTCAAGATGATGCTGGGCGACCTTGAGCCCACTGCGGGCAAAGTGGAGCGCGGCACCAAGCTTGAGGTGGCCTATTTCGACCAGATGCGCCACCAGCTCGACCTGGAAAAGACCGTAATCGACAACCTGGCGGAAGGCCGTGATTTCATCGAGATCGATGGCCAGAACCGCCACGTGCTGAGCTACCTGGGCGACTTCCTGTTCAGCCCCCAGCGCGCGCGTACGCCGGTCAAGGCGTTGTCGGGGGGTGAGCGTGCACGGTTACTGCTGGCCAAGCTGTTCAGCAAGCCGGCCAACCTGCTGGTACTCGACGAACCGACCAACGACCTGGACGTGGAAACCCTCGAGCTGCTGGAAGAGGTGCTGTCCAACTACAAGGGCACCGTGCTGATGGTCAGCCACGACCGGGCCTTCCTCGACAACGTCGTGACCAGCACCCTGGTGTTCGAAGGCGAGGGCAAGGTGCGTGAGTATGTGGGCGGTTACGAGGACTGGATTCGCCAGGGCGGCTCGCCGAAGCTGCTGGGTGTGACCGAGAGCAAGGGCGGTAAGTCTGCGCTCAACAGCGCGGTAGTGGAGAAGGTCGAGGCCAAGCCTGAGCCTGTTGCGGCGCCGGTGGTGGAAGACGCTTCGAAGAAGAAGCTGAGCTACAAGCTGCAGCGTGAGCTGGAGATGCTGCCGGGGCAGATTGATGAGCTGGAGCAGCGTATGGCTGAAGCCCAGGAAGAAGTGAATGCGGCGGGCTTCTATCAGCGGCCGATTGCAGAAACTTCGGCGGTGCTGGCACGGATCGAGAAGCTGCAGGGCGAGCTGGATGTATTGGTGGAGCGCTGGGCTGAGCTGGAAGGCTGATTGGCGTTAGCCTGTTCCGGCCTCTTCGCGGGTAAAGCCGCACCTGCAGGGATTGCCATACCCTTGCAGGCGCGGGCTGGCCCGCGAAGAGGCGGGTTCAGGTCCAGTCAATCCTTCTTCAGCAAGCGTACCGCCAGCACGTCACACGGCGCGCCGTGCAGCACATCATTGGCCGTGGACCCCAGCAGCAACGCCAGGCCATGACGGCCATGGCTGCCCACCACGATCAGGTCGCACTTTTGCTCCTTGGCCAGCTGGTGGATTTCCTGGCGCGGTTGGCCGTAGGTCAGATGCGAATCGCCACGCTGGATGTCCGGGTACTTGTTGAACAGGCGTTCCATGCGCTCCTTGGCTTGGTCGAACTGCTGCTGTTGCAGCTGCGACAGGTCCATCGGCACGTCACCGCCGAATGCCATCGCCATCGGCTCGACGATATGCACCAGCGATACCTTGGCGTTCGAAGGTTTGGCGAGCGCCATGGCGCGCTTGATCACCGGGTCGCATTCTTCGGTCAGGTCGACGGCGACCAACAAATGTTCGTATTCCATGAGCGGTACTCCTGGCAATCGCGATAGAAGAAGTATGGTCGCTTTCGGGCGGGTCTTCCGTGAAAAATGGCTAACCAGCTCATTTGCAACGCTTTATGGGAACTACTGATATGACGGTATTGCTGGTGGTGTCAATCCTTGCGCTGATTCTCAGCCCGCTTTCCTGGCTGCGCAGCTCGCGCAAGCAGAGCGAGCAGATGAAGTTGCGCCTGGAGGCGCGGCGCATGGGTTTGGCCATGCAACTGGCGCCGCAGCAGTGGCCGCACTGGCTGGAAAAGGAGCCGCCAAGCCCCTGCCCGCAGTATCACAGAGCCCGGCGCCGTGGGCATGAGGACAGCTTCAGCTTCTGGCAGGTCAGCCCCGGGGTGTGGTGGAACCAGTGGCGCGAGCCCTGCGAAGACCCACGTTTCATGGGCGCGTTGTCGCGCTTGCCGGCGAGTGTGTACAAGGTCGAGGCCGATGCGCGGATGATTGCCCTGTACTGGACCGAACGTGGCGATACTGCTGTGTTGCAGGATGTTGCCTACGCCCTCGAAACCTTGGCTTGAGCGCCGCCCATGCGCGACTCCTGTAGGCGCGGATTCATCTGCGAACACCGGCAGAGCCGGTGCCAAACTGCGCGGTGCCTGCTTCGCGGGTAAACCCGCTCCTACGGGGCATCCAGGCTGGTCAATCTGTTCTGCAACGACAAAGCGGCGGCTCGGCATAACCCTGAAGGGGTGGGGTGCCAAGTCGCCGCTTTGCGTTCTGCTGCGCAGAAAAGGCCAGGCAGGCCGGGTTATTCATTCAAGCAAGTGCCAGTGTAGTCGCACTGGCTCGCCGCGCAAGCGCAAAGCCGTCAGCCAATGCTTGTGGTCAATCGCTGACATGGATGACGGGCGATCACTGTCATCATGTTTTGTACCCGGACGATAGAAAATGACTGGAAAGTCGCGTTTTCGCCGTGCTCGTGAGCATTTGACAACGCCCATCTTTTCGGAGAATGTGTGCACACCCAAATCAAACGGGCGTATGAATTGAGCGTTTGTATGTCATGACGCCAAGCCATACTTCCGACTAGCGCGCTGACGGGTGTGCCTGGGGCAAGGCAGCTTAGGCCTGCTTCTGCTGCAGTGATCGGCGTGTACAGTTCAGCTTCCATATCGTGGAGATCAGTTGATGATTTACGAAGGTAAAGCCATCACGGTTAAGGCTCTTGAAAGTGGCATCGTCGAGCTCAAGTTCGACCTCAAGGGTGAGTCCGTCAACAAGTTCAACCGCCTTACCCTGAACGAGCTGCGCCAGGCCGTCGATGCCATCCAGGCCGATGCCTCGGTCAAAGGCGTGATCGTCAGCAGTGGCAAGGACGTGTTCATCGTCGGCGCCGACATCACCGAGTTCGTCGACAACTTCAAGCTGCCTGAGGCCGAACTGGTCGCCGGCAACCTGGAAGCCAATCGTATCTTCAACGCCTTCGAAGACCTCGAAGTGCCGACCGTTGCCGCCATCAACGGCATCGCGCTGGGCGGCGGCCTGGAAATGTGCCTGGCGGCCGACTACCGGGTCATGTCCACCAGCGCCAGGATCGGCCTGCCGGAAGTCAAGCTGGGTATCTACCCGGGCTTTGGCGGTACCGTGCGCCTGCCGCGCCTGATCGGCTCGGACAACGCCATCGAGTGGATCGCCGCCGGCAAGGAAAACCGTGCCGAAGACGCCCTGAAAGTGGGGGCCGTCGACGCGGTGGTCGCCCCTGAGCTGCTGCTGGCCGGTGCCCTCGACCTGATCAAGCGTGCCATCAGTGGCGAGCTGGACTACAAGGCCAAGCGCCAGCCGAAGCTGGAAAAGCTCAAGCTCAATGCCATCGAGCAGATGATGGCCTTCGAGACGGCCAAGGGCTTCGTCGCTGGCCAGGCCGGCCCGAACTACCCGGCCCCGGTCGAAGCGATCAAGAGCATCCAGAAAGCCGCCAACTTCGGTCGCGACAAGGCCCTGGAAGTTGAAGCCTCAGGCTTTGCCAAGCTGGCCAAGACCTCGGTCGCCGAGAGCCTGATCGGCTTGTTCCTCAACGATCAGGAACTCAAGCGCAAGGCCAAGGCGCATGACGAGATCGCCCACGACGTGAAGCAGGCCGCCGTGCTCGGCGCCGGCATCATGGGCGGCGGTATCGCCTACCAGTCGGCGGTCAAAGGTACGCCGATCCTGATGAAAGACATCCGCGAAGAAGCCATTCAGCTGGGTCTGAACGAGGCCTCCAAGTTGCTTGGCAACCGCGTCGAGAAGGGCCGCCTGACCCCGGCCAAGATGGCCGAGGCCCTCAACGCCATTCGACCGACCCTGTCCTATGGCGATTTCGCCAATGTCGACATCGTCGTCGAGGCTGTGGTCGAGAACCCGAAGGTCAAGCAAGCGGTACTGGCGGAAGTGGAAGGCCAGGTGAAGGACGATGCGATCCTCGCTTCCAACACCTCTACCATCTCGATCAACTTGCTGGCCAAGGCGCTCAAGCGCCCGGAAAACTTCGTCGGCATGCACTTCTTCAACCCGGTGCACATGATGCCGCTGGTTGAAGTGATCCGTGGCGAGAAGTCCAGTGAAGTGGCGGTTGCCACCACCGTGGCCTACGCCAAGAAAATGGGCAAGAACCCGATCGTGGTCAACGACTGCCCGGGCTTTTTGGTCAACCGTGTGCTGTTCCCGTACTTTGGCGGTTTTGCCAAGCTGGTCAGCGCCGGTGTCGACTTTGTGCGCATCGACAAGGTCATGGAGAAGTTCGGCTGGCCGATGGGCCCAGCCTACTTGATGGACGTGGTCGGCATCGACACCGGCCACCACGGCCGTGACGTCATGGCCGAAGGCTTCCCGGATCGCATGAAGGACGAGCGCCGCTCGGCAGTCGACGCGTTGTACGAGGCCAACCGCCTGGGCCAGAAGAACGGCAAGGGCTTTTACGCCTACGAAACCGACAAGCGCGGCAAGCCGAAGAAGGTTTTCGATGCCACCGTGCTCGACGTGCTCAAACCGATCGTGTTCGAGCAGCGTGAAGTCACTGACGAAGACATCATCAACTGGATGATGGTCCCGCTGTGCCTGGAGACCGTGCGTTGCCTGGAAGACGGCATCGTCGAAACCGCTGCCGAAGCCGACATGGGCCTGGTCTACGGCATTGGTTTCCCTCCCTTCCGCGGTGGTGCGCTGCGTTACATCGACTCGATCGGTGTGGCCGAATTCGTCGCCCTGGCCGATCAGTATGCCGACCTGGGGCCGCTGTACCACCCGACCGCCAAGCTGCGTGAAATGGCCAAGAACGGCCAGCGCTTCTTCAACTGAGCGGTCAACGAGCTAGAGCGAGAGATTTGATATGAGCCTGAATCCAAGAGACGTGGTGATTGTCGACTTCGGTCGCACGCCAATGGGCCGCTCCAAGGGTGGCATGCACCGCAACACCCGCGCCGAAGACATGTCGGCGCACCTGATCAGCAAGCTGCTGGAACGCAACGGCAAGGTTGACCCGAAAGAAGTCGAGGACGTGATCTGGGGCTGCGTCAACCAGACCCTGGAGCAGGGCTGGAACATCGCCCGCATGGCCTCGCTGATGACCCAGATCCCGCACACTTCCGCGGCGCAGACCGTCAGCCGCCTGTGCGGCTCGTCCATGAGCGCGCTGCACACGGCCGCCCAGGCGATCATGACCGGTAACGGTGATGTGTTCGTGGTCGGTGGCGTGGAGCACATGGGCCACGTCAGCATGATGCATGGCGTAGACCCCAACCCGCACCTGTCCTTGCATGCCGCCAAGGCTTCCGGGATGATGGGCCTGACTGCAGAAATGCTCGGCAAGATGCACGGCATCACCCGTGAGCAGCAGGACCTGTTCGGCTTGCGTTCGCACCAGCTGGCCCACAAGGCCACGGTCGAAGGCAAGTTCAAGGACGAGATCATCCCGATGCAGGGCTACGACGAGAACGGCTTCCTGAAGGTGTTCGATTTCGACGAAACCATTCGCCCGGAAACCACCCTCGAAGGCCTGGCATCGCTGAAGCCTGCGTTCAACCCGAAAGGCGGTACGGTCACGGCCGGTACCTCGTCGCAGATCACCGACGGCGCCTCGTGCATGATCGTCATGTCCGGTCAGCGTGCCATGGACCTCGGTATCCAGCCATTGGCGGTGATCCGTTCGATGGCAGTGGCCGGTGTCGACCCGGCAATCATGGGCTACGGCCCGGTGCCATCGACCCAGAAAGCCCTCAAGCGTGCGGGCTTGACCATGGCCGATATCGACTTCATCGAGCTCAACGAAGCCTTCGCTGCACAGGCCCTGCCCGTGCTGAAAGACTTGAAAGTGCTCGACAAGATGGATGAGAAGGTTAACCTGCACGGCGGCGCCATTGCTTTGGGCCACCCGTTTGGTTGCTCCGGGGCGCGGATTTCCGGCACCCTGCTCAACGTCATGAAGCAAAATGGCGGTACGCTGGGTGTTGCGACCATGTGCGTCGGCCTGGGCCAAGGTATCACCACTGTCTTCGAACGCGTCTGATCGCGTAGCGGGACAGCAGCCGGGGCCTAGTGCCCCGGTTTTGTTTTTTCAGGTTTTATTCAGGAGGTGTGCAACATGCAGATACAACCAGGCGTATACCGGCATTACAAAGGGCCTGAGTACCGTGTCTTCAGTGTTGCGCGGCACTCCGAAACCGAAGAGTGGATGGTGTTCTACCAATGCCTGTATGGTGATTACAGCTTCTGGGTACGTCCCCTTTCGATGTTCCAGGAGTCCGTCGAATTTGACGGCGAGCAGGTGCCACGCTTTGCTTTGGTCAAGGCCGAAGAGGGGCTGCCCGGGTTGCTGGGCAAGTCGCACGCGTGATCGTCCGAGCTTGACCTCACACTTTTGCCACTATATATAGCGGTGCCGCGTCTGGCACTTGGCGCGTTTTTTATCTTCAGATTCAGGAATACTCCGATCCATGGGCAAATCGCTGGTCATTGTGGAATCCCCGGCCAAGGCCAAGACCATCAACAAGTACCTGGGCAACCAGTACGTGGTGAAGTCGAGTATCGGCCATATCCGAGACCTCCCCACCAGCGGTTCGGCCAGCGCGAGCAAAGAGCCGGCCGCCAAGCGTGGCAAGGCTGCGGGTGAGGCGCCGGCGCTTTCGCCGAAAGAGAAGGCCCGCCGCCAGCTGGTGGCACGCATGGGCGTCGACCCCGACCATGGCTGGAAGGCCAAGTACGAGATCCTGCCTGGCAAGGAAAAGGTGATCGAAGAGCTGCGCCGCCTGGCCAAGGATGCCGACACCATCTATCTCGCAACCGACTTGGACCGCGAAGGGGAAGCCATTGCCTGGCACCTGCGCGAGGCCATCGGGGGTGACGACACCCGCTACAAGCGCGTGGTGTTCAACGAAATTACCAAGAAGGCCATTCAGGAAGCCTTCTCGCAGCCAGGCGAGCTGGACATCGACCGGGTCAACGCCCAGCAGGCGCGGCGTTTCCTCGACCGCGTGGTCGGTTACATGGTTTCGCCACTGCTGTGGGCCAAGATTGCCCGTGGTCTGTCCGCTGGCCGTGTACAGTCGGTGGCGGTGAAGCTGGTGGTTGAGCGTGAGCGTGAGATCCGCGCCTTCATCCCGGAAGAGTACTGGGAGATCCACGCCGACCTCGGCACCGCCAAGAACGCCAAGGTGCGTTTCGAGGTGGCGCGCGAGAAGGGCGAGGCCTTCAAGCCGCTGAACGAAGCTCAGGCCATGGCTGCGCTGGAAAAGCTCAAGGCTTCCAGCTACAGCGTGGTCAAGCGCGAAGACCGCCCGACCAGCAGCAAGCCATCGGCACCGTTCATTACGTCCACCTTGCAGCAAGCGGCCAGTAACCGCCTGGGCTTCGGCGTGAAGAAAACCATGATGATGGCCCAGCGCTTGTACGAAGCCGGTTACATCACCTACATGCGTACCGACTCGACCAACCTGTCGGCTGACGCCCTGGATATGGCACGCAGCTACATCGAACGGGAGTTCGGCAAGCAGTACCTGCCGGAGGCGCCACTGGTTTACGGCAGCAAGGAGGGCGCCCAGGAGGCGCACGAAGCGATTCGGCCTTCTGACGTGAATACCCACCCGACCAAGCTCAGCGGCATGGAGCGTGACGCCGAGCGCCTGTACGAGCTGATCTGGCGCCAGTTCCTGGCGTGCCAGATGCCGCCAGCGCAGTACCTGTCCACCAGCGTTACCGTCGCTGCCGGCGATTTCGAGCTGCGTGCCAAGGGCCGCATCCTCAAGTTCGACGGCTACACCCGTGTGCTGCCACAGCAGAGCAAGCCGGGCGAAGACGACGTGCTGCCAGAGATGGTTCAGGGTGAAGCGCTGAAACTGATCCAGATCGACCCGAGCCAGCACTTTACCAAGCCGCCTGCACGCTTTACCGAAGCCAGCCTGGTCAAGGAAATGGAAAAGCGCGGCATTGGCCGCCCATCGACCTACGCGGCGATCATTTCCACCATCCAGGACCGTGGCTATGTGACGCTGCACAACCGCCGCTTCTACTCCGAGAAGATGGGCGATATCGTCACCGAGCGCTTGTCGGAGAGCTTCTCCAACCTGATGGATTACGGCTTTACCGCCGACATGGAAGAGAACCTCGACGACGTGGCCCAGGGCGAGCGTGACTGGAAGAACGTGCTCGACGAGTTCTACGGCGATTTCAGCAAAAAGCTGCAGACTGCCGAGTCCAGTGAAGACGGCATGCGCGCCAACCAGCCGACCATGACCAACATTCCATGCAAGGAATGTGGTCGGCCGATGATGATTCGCACCGCTTCTACGGGTGTGTTCCTGGGCTGCTCTGGCTACAGCCTGCCGCCGAAAGAGCGCTGCAAGGCTACCGTCAACCTGGTGCCGGGCGACGAGATTGCCGCTGACGACGAGGGCGAGTCGGAGTCGCGCGTGCTGCTGGGCAAGCACCGGTGCCCGATCTGCGCCACGGCGATGGACGCCTACCTGCTGGACGAGAAACACAAACTGCACATCTGCGGTAACAACCCGGATTGTGTCGGTTACGAGATCGAAGAAGGCAACTACCGCATCAAGGGTTACGAAGGGCCGAGCCTGGAGTGCGACAAGTGCGGTAGCGAGATGCAATTGAAGACCGGCCGTTTCGGCAAGTTCTTCGGCTGCACCAACCCGGCATGCAAGAACACCCGCAAGCTGCTCAAGAGCGGCGAGGCGGCTCCACCGAAGATGGACAAGGTGGACATGCCGGAGCTCAAGTGCGAGAAGGTCGATGATACCTACGTGCTGCGCGACGGTGCTTCTGGGTTGTTCCTGGCTGCCAGCCAGTTCCCCAAGAACCGCGAAACCCGTGCGCCGCTGGTGCTGGAGATTGTGCCGCACAAGCATGAGATTGACCCGAAGTACCACTTCCTGTGCGATGCGCCGCAGAAAGACCCGGATGGCCGCCCGGCGGTGATTCGTTACAGCCGCAAGACCAAGGAGCAGTACGTGCAGTCCGAGGTCGATGGCAAACCGACCGGTTGGAAGGCGTTTTACGACGGCAATGCCTGGAAGGTTGAAGACAAGCGCTGATCCATCGGTGCTGTGATTTGGGGCCGCTTTGCGCCCCTTCGCGGGCTTGCCCGCTCCCACAGGTATCGCGCCGCCCTTGAATGTGGCGCTGTACTGGTGGGAGCGGGCAGCCCGCGAAGGGGCGCAAAGCGGCCCCAATCATTTATGATGCAGATATCCGCCTTGTAGCCTTATGGGAGGGCACTGAAATGGCCCAGGAACTCTACACCCGCACCAACCAGAAACTGTTCTTCGCCGGCCTCGCCCTCGAGTCCATGGCCAAGGCTGAACAAAGCCAGGCCATGAATGCCCAAGGCCTGGTCCAGGCTGAGCGCGAGTCGGCGCTGTTCCACCTGTATGGCGCTCTGTTGGGGCTGTGCCATGAAATCGGGGGCTTCTATCGCCTGCCGGTCGTCGCAACGGTAGAGCAAGCCCTGGCCGACGATGCCCTGAACGGTATCGCCATCCCGGAAGTGGCCGAGTTGCTGGAGCTGGCTCGCCAACGCGAAACCTGGCTGGCGCAAATGCTCGGTGCTTATGCCGATTTGTTCCGACCACCGGTCGCCAGAAAAGCGCCGAAAACCGACGTTACCCAGCCTCTGATTCAAGCCGTCAATCTTGATGAGCCTGAGCATCCAGCGCTGTCGCGTGCCGAGCTGGAAAGCTGGCGCAACGACCTCAAAAGTTTGGTGAGACGTTTCCGCGACGCGTTGAGTGAGTGCTGATAGACGCAACGGCTGGTACAATAATCGCCTTTCGCGGAGAACTGCCATTTATGTCTACGTCTTTTCTGGAAATTGTCGAGTTGCCTGATGGCCGCATCGAACTTCGTCGCGCCGAGGATGAGGGCTCTCTGGTAACCCTGGATTTCTCGGAAGACGCCAAGGTGTTCCTGCAGGGTCAGCATGTGGAAGTGGCCAAGGCCATGCTCAGTGTGGGCGTGCAGATGGCCGGTCGCCTGATGGATGGCGAGCTCGAGCGTGATGAAGGGCCGCGTGTGCTGCACTGAGTGTGCAGCAGCGTATCAGGCTATTTGAAGTGACAGGCAAAGCCTGAACATCAGCCGAGGCGGATGTTCAGGCTTTGTGCGTTTCCGGCACTGGCTGCACGTAGCAGTTGCTGGCGTGCAGTGGCATTGACGTTGCCCAGCCAGCTCACCACGGTGTGGCTGAGGCCCAGGCGCAAAGCCTCGCAGGCCAGCTGCAGCGCGCTTTGATTGCTGCGGGGTTGCAGCAGCAGAATACGTTCACGGTTGAGCCCGGCATCGCGCAGCCAGGCCTGGGTCAGGCTTGGCGGTGGGGCGATCAGGGTCAGCCAGCGGGCCTCGTCCTCTTCGCTCAGCTCGCGCAGCACGGGCGCCAGCAGGCTTTGGCAGTGGCCAGGGGCGCCGCGCAGCGACAGTTCGCTGAACAGCTCGGGCTGGCTGCTCTTGCGCGCCGGTTCCCTGGCTTTCAGGCCTGGCAGCACGGGCTGGGCGAGGAATGCTTCGAACAGGGGCAACTGGACTTGCTCGGGTGCGTGAATGAACTGCTGCATGACGCCTCCTGGATCAGTGGCGAATGACGCCGACGCTCAAGCCCTCGATCACCAGCTCCTGTTCTTTCAGGTCGACTTCGATGGGGGCGAATTCGGGGTTTTCGGCAAGCAGCCAGACTTTGCTGCCTTCACGCTTGAAGCGCTTGACGGTAACTTCGTCGCCGATGCGCGCCACCACGATCTGGCCGTTACGGGCTTCACGGCAGGTGTGCACCGCCAGCAGGTCACCGTCGAAGATGCCGACGTCCTTCATGCTCATGCCGTGTACGCGCAGCAAATAGTCGGCTTGGGGGTGGAAGAAGGCAGGGTTGATGTTGCAGGATTGCTCGATGTGCTGTTCGGCAAGAATCGGCGCACCGGCAGCGACCCGGCCGATGATGGGCAGGCCGGTTTCTTCGGCCTTGGCTTCCAGGCCAGGGATGCGGATGCCGCGGGAAGCGCCCGGCGTCATTTCGATCGCGCCCTTGCGGGCAAGGGCCTTGAGGTGCTCCTCGGCGGCATTGGGCGACTTGAAGCCCAGCTCCTGAGCAATCTCGGCGCGGGTAGGCGGGAAGCCGTTGTCTTCCAGGCAGCGCTTGATGAACGCGAGAATTTCGGCTTGGCGTGGCGTCAGTTTCAACATGGTAAGCGCTCTGTCTTTTTGTACAGTGACTGGGATTATATACAGTACTGAGTGCGCTGCAAGCCAAAAGCCGCAATAAACAGAAGAGGTGGCGCTTGCAGTGGGCCGGCTGGCGCTTTTAAATGGCGACCGCCCAGTCACCGAGCCTTGACAGAAGCAGGGCTGAAACGTATGTTTCAAACACCTGTTTGTCTGGCGGAGTAGTCGGAGTAGTCATGGCCCAATCGGAAACCGTTGAACGCATTCTCGATGCTGCCGAGCAGCTGTTCGCGGAAAGGGGGTTCGCCGAAACCTCGTTGCGGCTGATTACCAGCAAGGCCGGGGTCAACCTGGCGGCAGTCAACTATCATTTCGGCTCCAAGAAGGCGCTGATCCAGGCTGTTTTTTCGCGTTTCCTCGGCCCATTCTGCGCCAGTCTCGAGCGTGAGCTGGAGCGCCGCCAGGCCAAGCCGGAGCAAAAGCCCAGCCTTGAAGAACTGCTGGAAATGCTCGTAGAGCAGGCGCTGGCCGTGCAGCCGCGTAGCAACAACGACCTGTCGATCTTCATGCGCCTGCTGGGTCTGGCGTTCAGCCAGAGCCAGGGTCACCTGCGGCGCTATCTGGAAGACATGTACGGCAAGGTGTTCCGCCGCTACATGCTGCTGGTGAACGAGGCTGCGCCACGCATTCCGCCACTGGAACTGTTCTGGCGTGTGCACTTCATGCTGGGTGCCGCGGCCTTCAGCATGTCCGGTATCAAGGCCTTGCGGGCGATTGCCGAGACTGACTTCGGCATCAATACCTCGATCGAGCAGGTGATGCGCCTGATGGTGCCGTTCCTGGCGGCAGGCATGCGCGCTGACAGCGGTGTGACCGACGAGGCGATGGCCACTGCGCAGCTGCGTCCGCGAACCAAGACCAGTTCGGCTACCGCCAAGGCCTGAAGGCTGGGCGTGGCGGGGCGCTTCCGCTAAGCTAGCGCCCATGCCCTATCTCGATCTACTTCACATTTCCCTTGCTGACCAGCGCCTTTATGGCTTCGCCTGTGGCCAACAGCGCGTGTCTGCCGGTGTCTGCTGCCCCCCGGTGGGCTTCTCTCTGTCTTCAATGAAGGATTACCCATGACTGTCAGCCTGCAAGGCTCCCTGATGGTGGATATCGCCGGTAAATGGCTGACCGCCGAAGACCGTCAACTGCTTCGCCAGCCGGAAGTGGCTGGCCTGATCATCTTCGCCCGCAATATCGACAGCCCGCGCCAGGTGCGCGAACTGTGCGCGTCCATCCGCGCCATTCGCCCCGAGCTGATCCTGGCCGTGGATCAGGAAGGTGGTCGCGTACAGCGTCTGCGCCAGGGCTTTGTGCGCCTGCCGGCCATGCGTGCGCTGGCCGATAACGACAATGCTGAATACCTGGCTGAACAGTGCGGCTGGCTGATGGCGACCGAGGTACTGGCAGTTGGCCTGGACCTCAGCTTCGCTCCGGTGCTCGACCTGGACCACCAGCGTAGCGCCGTGGTGGGCAGCCGCGCCTTCGAGGGTGACCCGCTGCGTGCAACGCGACTGGCCGGCGCGTTCATCCGTGGCATGAATGCGGCAGGTATGGCCGCGTGTGGCAAGCATTTCCCGGGGCATGGCTGGGCCGAAGCCGATTCGCACGTGGCCATCCCCACCGATGAGCGCAGCCTGGAACAACTGCGCCGGGCCGACCTGGTGCCGTTTACCCGCCTGAGTGGGCAGCTGGCGGCAGTGATGCCGGCGCATGTCATCTACCCGCAGGTTGACAACCAGCCCGCTGGCTTCTCGCGGCGTTGGTTGCAGGACATCCTGCGTGGCGAGCTGGGCTTTGATGGGGTGATTTTCAGTGATGACCTGTCGATGGCCGGTGCGCATGTGGTGGGCGACGCGGCCAGCCGTATCGAGGCGGCGCTGAGCGCCGGTTGTGATATGGGCCTGGTGTGCAATGACCGGGCGGCGGCGGAGCTGGCGCTGAGTGCGGCGCAGCGCATGAAGGTCAAGCCATCGCCGCGGATTGCCCGGATGCGTGGGCAAGGGTTTGCGCGGACCGATTATCGCCAGCAGCCGCGCTGGCTGGAGGCGTTGGGGGCGTTGAAGGAAGCTCAGCTGGTCGATTGACTGCGCTGGCCTGTTCGTTCCCACAAGTCGGGTTTACCTGCGAATACGGTAGCGGCGGCAACGGTGAACGGCGGGTGGAGATTGGCCAGCAGGCCCGGCCCTTTCGCGGGTAAACCCGCTCCTACGACGGCCTGCGTCCAACCTCCGATGTGTGCCCACCACCAATTGCGTTGTAGGAGCGGGTTTACCCGCGAATACGGTAGCGGCGGCAACGGTGAGCGGCAGGTGGAGATTGGCCAGCAGGCCCGGCCCATTCGCGGGTGAACCCGCTCCTACGCTGTATCCCCCTTTGGCCTACCGCCCGCGCTTTCCGGGCAATGGCGCAAACAGGGCCTCGATTTCTTCATCGCCAAGCCGCCATTGCCCAGCCTGCCCGCCGTCCAGCAGGCTGGCCGCCAATGCAGCCTTTTCCTGCTGCAACAACTGAATCTTCTCTTCCACCGTACCCCGGGTAATCAGCTTGAACACGAACACCGGCTTGTCCTGGCCGATGCGGTAGGCACGGTCGGTAGCTTGGTTTTCGCTGGCCGGGTTCCACCAGGGGTCGAAGTGGATCACGGTGTCCGCCGCCGTCAGGTTCAAGCCTACGCCCCCCGCCTTGAGGCTGATCAGGAACACTTCGCTTTCACCTTGCTGGAACTGCTGCACTGGCGTGCGACGGTCGCGAGTATCACCGGTCAGCAGGCTGTAGCGGATTTTGCGCTTCTCGAGCTCCTGCTCGATCAGTGCCAGCATCGAGGTGAACTGTGAGAACAACAATACCCGGCGCCCTTCGCTGAGCAGTTCTTCGAGCATCTCCAGCAGCGCACCCAGCTTGCCCTTGTCGGCCTGGTTGCCTTTGCTTTCTACCCCCTTGACCAGGCGCAGGTCACAGCACACCTGGCGCAGCTTGAGCAACGCATCGAGGATCACGATCTGGCTGCGTGCGGCGCCATTGCGGGCGATTTCGTCGCGGACTTTCTGGTCCATGGCCACTCGCACGGCTTCGTACGTATCGCGCTGGGCATCACTGAGCTCGACCCAGTGCACCATCTCGGTCTTGGCCGGCAGTTCTGTGGCCACCTGCTCCTTGGTGCGGCGCAGCAGGAACGGCCGGATGCGGCTGGCCAGGTGGGCCATGCGCTCGCTGTCACCGTGGCGCTCGATCGGGTTGCGGTAATCCTGGTTGAAGCGCTTCAGGTCGCCCAGCCAGCCGGGCATCAGGAAGTGGAAGATCGACCACAGTTCGCCCAGGTTGTTTTCCATTGGCGTGCCGGTCAGGCACAGGCGCTGCCCGGCCTGTAGCTCGCAGACGGCGAGGGCAGCCTTGCTGCTGCTGCTCTTGATGTTTTGCGCCTCGTCCAGTATCAGCACGTGCCAGGCCTGGGGGCGCAGCTGTTCCAGGTCGCGTGGCATCAAGGCGTAAGTGGTCAGGACCAAATCGTACTCATGGAGTTTGGTGAAGTGCTTGCTGCGCCCCGGCCCATGCAGTGCCAGGACGCGCAGGTCGGGGGCGAAGCGCTGGGCTTCGTCCAGCCAGTTGGGTATGAGGCTGGTTGGCATGACTGCCAGGGCCGGTGCATTCAGGCGCCCGGACTGTTTCTCCAGCAGCAGATGGGCCAAGGCCTGCAGGGTCTTGCCCAGGCCCATGTCGTCGCCGAGGATGCCGCCGGTACCCATCTCGCGCAGGGCCTGCAGCCAGTTCAAGCCTTGCTGCTGATAGGGGCGCAAGCTGGCCTGCAGCCCTGTGGGCGGTTCTACCTGCAGGTCCCGGGCATCGCGCAGGCGCCGGCCCAGATCGCGTACGTGCTCGCCACCTTCCCAGTGCAGGGGCAGGCCTTCTATTTCGTTCAGGCGCGCGGCGTCGGCGCGCTCCATGCGCAGGGACGGGCCTGCAGTGTCCTCGTGCAGGTAGAGCTCGCCCAGGGTGCCCATGACTGCCTTGATGCGGCCATAGGGCAGGGCGACGCGCAAAGCCGGGGCATCGAGACGGCCGCGATTGAGGTCGATCAGCAGGTGTTCATCATCGCTGCGCCGGGCCAGTTCGCTAGGGCGTAGCAGCTCCGGGCTGCTGCGCAGCAGGTGCAACACGATCGGCAGCAGGCTGTGGCGCTGGCCATCGACCACGATGCCGAGTTCCAGGTCGAACCATTCATGGCCAGGCGCTTCGTCGATGGTTGCATACCAATCGTCCACCTCCTGCAGGTTGAAGGCGAAGTCGCGGTGAATATCGATGTCCCAGCCGGCTTCGCGCAGGCGCGGCAGGCCTTCGCGGGCAAAGCGCAGCCAGGCTTCGTCGTCAGGCAACTGGTGCATTTCGCCGGCGCTGTCGGGTAGGGCCTTGCTCTGCCGTGTGGCGGGCTTGAAGCCGAAATCGCGCAGCACCTTGCGCAGCGCCTGCTCGGCTTGAGTCTGTCGGCGAATGCGCTGGCTGGTGCTGCCTGCCAGGCGGGTCAGCGGCTTTTCGTCGGTGCCGCTGGCCTGCAAGCCGTCATAATCGAACGCCAATGCGGCGCGGTGTTGCATTTGCCGTTGCATGCGACCGGTTTTCGGCATGTAGGCGGTGTATTCAAGGCTGCCGAGAGCAAGAAGGGGCTTTGGCTGGATGTTATCGAGCAACTGCTCCTGCACTTGCGTCGGGGTCGGCACCTTATGGCTGAGGGCATTGAGCTTGTGGCTCAGGGGTACGACCAGGTGTTCCGGCACGTCGGGTGCAATAGTCAGCTGTACGGCGACGTGGGGATCCAGGCTGTGCTCGACCTTGCCCACTTCACGGGTCGGCAGGTCCAGGTAGTAAAGCGGCAGCAGCGGGATGACGCAGCGCAGCATCGCTTCGCCGCTGTACCACCGCCCCCGGTAATTTCCGTTGTCCAGGCGTACCCAGCGAAACTCGGCGTGGCGCACCGGGCCTTCATGAAGCAGGGGGAGGTCGGTGTCGAAGAACATCCGCCCGGTTTCGAGGGCGCGCTGGAACAGCTCGCCACCTTCATGGCCCTTCAGTCGGTAGCCGCGATCCTGGCCGCCGCCCTGATTCAGGGCCGAGAGCAGGCGCAGAATGCGGATGTCTTCGTCTGTTACGAAGCGCGGTGGCTCGTAGAGGAAATCGTAAAGGGACTGGACGCGGCTGAAGCGGATGCCGTCCTCCGTTCGCGTGCCCTTGCGCACAAGCAGGGCGCAGCCCGCATCGTCGGTGAGCTGCAGCTGATAGCACACCATGCGCCCGCGTTTGTCTTCGGTCGCGTCGGTCTTGGGTGGGGCCTGCTCCAGGCCGCTCAACCAGTGCTGCAGTTCGGCGGACAAGGCGCCCGGGTTGGCTTGCGTGTCCTTACTGCTGGAAAAGCGCTCGCTGACGCAAAAAAGGACAGCGGCGCAATGCTTGCAGTTTTGCCGTACCGGGCAATCGCAGTCACCGCGCACATGGCACCGGCCGCCCGCTACGTGCAACTTGATGTGTTGCCGGTAGTGGTTGTTGCCGCTCCCCTGGCAACTGGCCGTTATGGTTGGCCCATGAATGCCTTCCAGTTCGGCCCTGCCTTCCTCGGCATAGCGCTCACCGCGCTGCAGGGCAGCTTTGCTGAACGATTGAATCCAGTTCGGATAGGCGTTCACCATTTCGGCGGCATCGTCCTTCATGGGCTTACTGCTCCATCATCTCCGGGTCCATCACCGGCATTTTCGGCGTGCCTGGTGGGGTCACCTTCAGCAGCACCGCCAGGTGCCCGCCGTCGAGAAAGGTCAGCTGGCCGCCCTTGACGTTGCTGTTGCTTTGCCTGAACTGCTCGCTTTGCAGCACGTTGCCGTTGCCATCCAGCTGGTTGACCCAGAAGTTGGCCTCGACGGTGATGAAGCGGCCTTCAGCGATGCTCAGGTTGCCTTCGATAGGGAAGTGCCCGAACTGTTCGGTGCCTCCGCCCAGTGCGATGCGGCTGGGTTCGCTGCCCACCTGCTGTTGCCAGGCCTTGTGCATCAGCACCGTGTAGTCGGCGGTGGCTTCCAGGCGGGTGGCTTCATCTTCAAGTGCTGGGGGGCGCTCGGCCTCTTTCGCCAGGCGTGGGGCGCCAGCGCTCCAGTCTTCGGGGGCGAACGGGCTGGTGAAGGCGGGCACGCTGTTCTGCCGCACCAGAATCATTTCTACCTGATACAGGCCTTCGGCGAAGGCCGCTGGGGCGAACAGCGCCAGCAGCAGGGTCAGGCAACGGATGGCACGCATGAGTCTTCCTTAGGCAGGCTGTGGGGTCAGGCGCTCGAACAGCGCCTCCAGGGTATTGAAACGTTCGTCGGGGCGTTCCATCGGTACCAGGAAGCGGAACTGGGTGGCGCCTTCGAACTTGTAGCGTTTGGGTTGACCCTGGATCAGCTTGATCAGGGTCAGTGGGTCGACCGGTGTTTCGGCTTCGAACTCGAGCTTGCCACCGTTGGGCCCCGCATCGACTTTCTTGATGCCGAGCTTTTCCGCGTGCAGCTTGAGTGACGTCAGGCGCATCAGGTTCTTGGTCGGCTCTGGCAGCAAGCCGAAGCGGTCGATCATCTCGACCTGCAAGTCCTTGAGGCCCTCCTCGTCGGCAGCCGAGGCAATGCGTTTGTACAGGATCAGGCGCGCATGCACGTCAGGCAGGTAGTCCTCGGGGATCAGTGCCGGCAGGCGCAGGTTGATCTCCGGGCCGCCACCCAGGGGTTGCTCAAGGTTCGGCTGGGTACCTTTTCGGATTGCCTTGACCGCACGTTCGAGCATTTCCATGTACAGGGTGAAGCCCACTGCCTGGATCTGCCCGCTCTGGCCTTCGCCCAGCAGCTCGCCGGCACCGCGGATTTCCAGGTCGTTGGTGGCCAGCACAAAGCCTGCGCCAAGATCTTGCGTGTTGGCGATCGCCTCCAGGCGCTTTTCGGCGTCGGCGCTCACCTTCTGACGGGTAGGTGTGAGCAGGTAGGCGTAGGCCTGGTGGTGACTACGGCCAACCCGGCCACGCAGCTGGTGCAGCTGGGCCAGGCCGAACTTGTCGGCGCGCTCGATGACGATGGTGTTGGCGCTGGGCACGTCGATACCGGTTTCGATAATGGTCGAGGCCACCAGCACGTTGAAACGCTTGTGGTAGAAATCGCTCATCACCTGTTCCAGCTCGCGTTCGCGCATTTGCCCGTGGCCGATGCCGATGCGTGCCTCGGGCACCAGCTCGGCAAGGTCGGCGGCGCATTTTTCGATGGTTTTCACATCGTTGTGCAGGTAATACACCTGGCCACCGCGCAACAGTTCGCGCAGCAGCGCCTCCTTGACCGTGCTCTTGTTCTGTTCCATGACGAAGGTGCGCACCGACAGGCGGCGTGCTGGCGGCGTGGCGATGATCGACAGGTCGCGCATGCCCGCCACCGCCATGTTCAGCGTGCGTGGAATCGGCGTGGCGGTCAGGGTGAGGATATCGACCTCGCTGCGCAGCGCCTTCAGCTGTTCTTTCTGGCGCACGCCAAAGCGGTGCTCTTCATCGATGATGGCCAGGCCCAGGTCTTTGAAGCGTACGTCGTCCTGCAGCAGCTTGTGGGTGCCGATGAGGATGTCGATCTTGCCTTCGGCAAGGTCCGCGGCGGCGGCGGCCACTTCTTTGGCCGATTTGAAGCGGCTCATCACTTCCACGGTCACGGGCCAGTCGGCAAAGCGGTCGCGGAAGCTGTTGTAATGCTGCTGGGCAAGCAGGGTGGTGGGCACCAGTACGGCCACCTGGCGGCCACTGTGCACGGCGATGAACGCCGCGCGCATGGCCACTTCGGTCTTGCCGAAGCCCACGTCGCCGCAGACCAGGCGGTCCATTGGCTTGGGTGCCAGCATGTCGGCGCGCACGGCCTCGATGGCGGCCTGCTGGTCCGGGGTTTCCTCGAACGGGAAGCCGGCGCTGAAGGTGGCGTAGTCGGCGGACGGGTCGGCAAACGCGTAGCCCTTGCGCGCGGCGCGGCGGGCATAGATGTCGAGCAGTTCGGCGGCCACGTCGCGGACCTGTTCGGCGGCCTTGCGCTTGGCTTTCTGCCAGGCCTCCGAACCCAGCCGGTGCAACGGAGCCAGGGCGTCGTCGCTGCCGGTGTAGCGGGCGATCAGGTGCAGGTTGGCCACCGGCACATACAGCTTGGCGTTCTCGGCGTATTCCAGCGTCAGGAATTCGGCGGCCTGGCCGTCGATTTCCAGCGTGGCCAGGCCCAGGTAGCGCCCGACGCCATGGTCGATGTGCACCACCGGCGCACCTTCGCGCAGCTCGGTGAGGTTCTTGATGACCGCGTCGTTGGCGGTTTCGCCGCGCTTGTCACGGCGCCGGCGCTGCATCACTCGCTGGCCGAACAGTGGGCTTTCGGCAATCAGGGCCAGCCCTGGATCGTCCAGCAGCAGGCCGTCGTCCAGCGGGGCGATGGTGATCGCCAGGCGCTCGGCACCGGTAATGAAATCGTCCCAGCCTTCGACGGTATGCGGGCGCAGCTTCAGCCGTTCGAGCAGCTCCAGCAGCACTTCCCGGCGGCCCGCTGATTCGGCGGTGAAGAGTACGCGGCCGGGGAACTGTTCGAGGAAGTTGGCCAGTTCGGCCAGCGGCTGGTTGGCCTTGGCCTCGATGGCCAGGTTGGGCAGGGCGCGCGCCGGGAAGCGCTCGCGGCCCACGCCAGGCTCCAGCGCTTCGCTGCTGACCACCACCCGGGGCCACTGCTTGAGCCGGGCGAAGCAATCTTCCACCGGCAGGAACAGCTCGGCCGGCGGCAACAGCGGCCGGCTGAGGTCGCCGCGGCGGTCTTCATAGCGCCCGCGCACGTCGTTCCAGAAGTGCTCGGCGGCCTGTTCCACACCGGGTAGCGAGAACACCTGGGTGTCGGTCGGCAGGTAGTCGAACAGGGTCGAGGTTTCTTCGAAGAACAGCGGCAGGTAGTACTCGATACCGGCGGGGATGATGCCGCTGGCCAGGTCCTGGAAGATTGCACTGCGGCGGAAGTCGACGTCGAAGCGCTCGCGAAAGCGTGCCTTGAAGCGGGTCACTTCTTCCTTCTGCATCGGGAATTCGCGTGCCGGCAGCAGGCGCACCGAATCCACCTTGTCGATCGAGCGCTGGGTCTCGGGGTCGAAGGTGCGCAGCGTCTCGATCTCGTTATCGAACAGGTCGATGCGGTAGGGCAGCTTGCTGCCCATCGGGAACAGGTCGATCAGCGCGCCGCGCACGGCGAACTCGCCATGCTCGTAGACGGTGTCGACACAACGGTAACCGCTGGCCTCCAGGCGCAGGCGCATCTGTTCCACGTCGATGGTCTGGCCCACATCCAGCACCAGGCTGCTGCCCAGCAGAAAACGCGTGGGTGCCAGGCGGTGCAGGGCGGTGGTGATCGGCACCACGAGGATGCCGTGGCTCAGCTCCGGCAGGCGGTACAGGCTGGCGATGCGCTGGGAGATGATGTCCTGGTGCGGCGAGAACAGGTCGTAGGGCAGGGTTTCCCAATCGGGGAACGGCAGCACTGGCAGGTCTGGGGCAAAGAAGCGCAGCTCCTGCTCCAGACGGTCGGCGGCCTGGCTGTCGGCCGTCAGCAGCAGGGTGAAGCGGCCAGCGCTGCTGGCGGCTTCGGCGATGGCAAGGCTGAGGGCGGCACCGGGCAGGTTGCCCCAGGTTTGTTTGCCGGCCGTGGCCGACATTTGCGGTAGGCGCAGAACTGACACGGGAGATTGCACTCCAAGCGTTGCGGCAAAGAGACCGATTGTACCGGTGACAGTGCCGGCTGTCAGGCTCGAAAGGGCATGAACGCTGGCTTGCGTCACTGTGACAGGCACTCATTGCCGGTTCCGCGTTGGGGCGTCATAATGTAGCCCCTTTTTTCTGTCCCTACATGTGGAAGGTTCCCGTGACTCAGAAGCCCGACCAGTGTCTTGGTGAGTGGATTGATCGTGAAGCCCTGGCTGAAGCGATGATCCCGCTTATCGGTCAGCTCTACCGCAATAACAATGTGGTGAGCTCGATTTATGGCCGCAGCCTGATCAACCGTTCGGTTATCTCGATCCTCAAGGCGCACCGCTTTGCGCGCCACCGCCAAACCGACGAAACCGAACTGTCCGTCCACGAGACATTCCCCCTGCTCAAGGCCATGAGCGAGCTGAAACTGGGCGCCGCATCGGTCGACCTGGGCAAGCTGGCCAACAAGTTCAAGCAGGAAGGCAATGGCCGCACTGCCGAGCAGTTCGTCCGTGAAGAGCTGGCCGACGTGGTCGGTCAGCAGAACGCTTCGGCGCGCAAAGGCACCGACGTTGTCCTGTACGGCTTCGGTCGCATCGGCCGCCTGCTGGCGCGCATCCTGATCGAGAAGACCGGTGGTGGTGACGGCCTGCGTCTGCGTGCCATCGTCGTGCGCAAAGGCGCCGAAAACGACCTGGTCAAGCGTGCCAGCCTGCTGCGCCGTGACTCGGTGCACGGCCCGTTCGATGGCACCATCACCATCGACGAAGCCAACAACACCATCACCGCCAACGGCAACCTGATCCAGGTTATCTACGCCAAGAGCCCGAGCGAAGTCGACTACACCCAGTACGGCATCGACAATGCGCTCATCGTCGACAACACCGGCGTATGGCGTGACGCCGACGGCCTGGGCCAGCACCTGGCCTGCCCGGGTGCTGCCCGCGTGATCCTCACCGCGCCTGGCAAGGGCGCGCTGAAGAACATCGTGCACGGTATCAACCACGGTGACATCACTGCCGATGACAAGATCATCTCGGCGGCCTCCTGCACCACCAACGCCATCGTGCCGGTGCTCAAGGCCATCAACGACCAGTACGGCATCGTCAACGGCCACGTCGAAACCGTTCACTCGTTCACCAACGACCAGAACCTGATCGACAACTTCCACAAGGGCAGCCGCCGTGGCCGTGCCGCGCCGCTGAACATGGTAATCACCGAAACCGGCGCCGCCACCGCTGCGGCCAAGGCACTGCCAGTGCTGAAGGGCAAGCTGACCGGCAACGCGATTCGTGTTCCGACGCCGAACGTTTCGATGGCCATCCTGAACCTGAATCTGGAAAAGGCCACCACTCGCGACGAGATCAACGAGTACCTGCGCCAGATCGCCATGCACTCGGAGCTGCACAAGCAGATCGACTACGTGGCTTCGCAGGAAGTGGTTTCGACCGACTTCGTCGGCTCGCGCCACGCCGGTGTGGTTGACGCAGAGGCGACCATCGCCAACGACAACCGCGTTGTTCTGTACGTCTGGTACGACAACGAATTCGGTTATAGCTGCCAGGTGGTTCGTGTGATGGAAGACATGGCTGGTGTGAACCCGCCAGCGTTTCCACGCTGATTCGCTTGTAAGGCAATGAAAAAACGGGAACCTTCGGGTTCCCGTTTTTTTTTATTCTGAATGTGTGTTGTCAGTGCTGGCCCTTTCGCGGGTAAACCCGCGCCTACAGGATTATCGCTGCCTCTGTAGGCGCGGGTTTACCCGCGAAGAGGCCAGCACTGGCAACCGAGAAACCCTACTGTGCGCACAGCCCTACTGTTCATTCTGCTGCTACTCACCGCCTGCAACCAGGGCCCCACCCTGGAGCGCCTGGGTGGCCCGACCATGGGCAGCAGCTACAGCATCCAGTACGTCCGCGAGCCTGGTGGCCCGGAGCCGGCCCAGGTGCAGAGGGCGGTGGAAACCATCCTGCACGACATCGACCACCACTACTCGACCTACCGCGGCGATTCCATCGTAAGCCAGTTCAACCGCTTGCCTGCCGGCCAGTGCCTGGCCCTGCCGCCTGACATGCTCGCGTTGGTCAGCCTGGGCCAGCACCTTGCCGAGCAGAGCGATGGCGCCTTCGATCTCACGGTAGAGCCTTTGCTCGATCTGTGGGGCTTCGGCCCTCAGGCCCGTCACCAGCAGGTGCCCGAACCACAGGCACTGGCCCAGGTACGCCAGCGTGTGGGCTACCAGCACCTGCGCGTCAAAGGTCGAGCCCTGTGCAAGGATGCCCCTGTGCAGCTCGACTTCAACAGTATCGTCGCCGGTCATGCTGTCGACTTGATCGCTGCGCGCCTGCAGGCCATGGGTGTCAGCAGTTTTGTCGCCGAGGCCACTGGCGAGCTGAAGGCGGTTGGCCGCAAGCCTGACGGCAGCCCTTGGCGTATTGCCCTGGAACTGCCCCGCGAAGACCGTCAGATCGCTCGCCAGGTTATTCCGGTCAATAGCCTTTCAGTATCAACCTCGGGTGACTATCGGCACTATTTCGAGCAGAATGGCCGGCGCTATTCGCACACCTTCGATGCCCGCCTCGGGCGCCCGGTCGAACATGACCTGGCTGCCGTTACGGTGCTGGACGCCTCAGCACTGCTGGCCGATGGCTATTCGACGCTGCTACTCATCCTGGGCCCACAGCAAGGCTGGGATTTTGCCGTGGCGCATGACCTGGCTGCGGTTTTGGTGACTCGAGCAGAGGGAGGCTTCGTCTCCCGAGCTACGCCCGCGTTCGAACGGGCAGTGAAAGGCCAGTGAAAGCACAAGCAGGGATGATTGCCGCCACGGAATGGGTGAAGCATATGTAGTGCGGGCAAAATTGGCCTACGACGCGACCAAGGGTTAATGTGCGCGGCGTTCAGGGTTGATTAGACTGCACCCGAATTTTCTCATGGCGCCCCGGCGGCATGATCGTGCCCCGCGAGCGACCGTGGCTTGCGGGCCAGTTCTGAAGGAGTACGCATGGCTGTCTACAACTACGACGTAGTGGTGCTGGGTTCCGGCCCGGCCGGTGAAGGCGCGGCAATGAATGCCGCCAAAGCAGGGCGCAAGGTAGCGATGGTCGATGACCGTCGCCAGGTCGGTGGCAACTGCACCCACTTGGGTACCATTCCGTCCAAGGCACTGCGTCACTCGGTGCGGCAGATCATGCAGTTCAACACCAACCCGATGTTTCGTGCCATCGGCGAGCCGCGCTGGTTCTCGTTCCCGGACGTGCTGAAAAGCGCCGAGAAGGTCATCGCCAAGCAGGTGGCATCGCGCACCGGCTACTATGCCCGTAACCGCGTCGACGTGTTCTTCGGCACCGGCAGCTTTGCCGACGAGCAAACCGTGGAAGTGGTGTGCCCGAACGGCGTGGTCGAGAAGCTCAACGCCAAGCACATCATCATCGCGACCGGCTCGCGCCCCTACCGCCCGGCCGACATCGACTTCCACCACCCGCGCGTGTACGACAGCGACACCATCCTCAGCCTCAGCCATACCCCGCGCAAGCTGATCGTGTACGGTGCCGGCGTGATCGGTTGCGAATACGCTTCGATCTTCAGTGGCCTGGGCGTATTGGTCGAGCTGGTCGACAACCGTGGCCAGTTGCTGAGCTTCCTCGACTCGGAAATTTCCCAGGCGCTGAGCTACCACTTCAGCAACAACAACATCACTGTGCGCCACAACGAAGAGTACGAGCGCGTCGAAGGCCTGGACAACGGGGTGATCCTGCACCTCAAGTCGGGCAAGAAGATCAAGGCCGACGCCTTGCTGTGGTGCAACGGCCGTACCGGCAACACCGACAAGCTGGGCCTGGAAAACATCGGCATCAAGGTGAACAGCCGCGGCCAGATCGAGGTCGACGAGGCCTACCGCACCACCGTGCCGAACATCTACGGTGCCGGTGACGTGATCGGCTGGCCAAGCCTGGCCAGTGCCGCCCATGACCAGGGCCGGTCGGCCGCTGGCAGTATTGTCGATAACGGCAGCTGGCGCTTCGTCAACGACGTGCCGACCGGTATCTACACCATTCCCGAGATCAGCTCGATCGGCAAGAACGAGCAGGAGCTGACCCAGGCCAAGGTGCCGTACGAAGTGGGCAAGGCCTTCTTCAAGAGCATGGCGCGTGCGCAGATCGCCGGCGAGCCGCAGGGCATGCTGAAGATCCTGTTCCACCGCGAAACCCTGGAAATCCTCGGCGTGCATTGCTTCGGCTACCAGGCTTCGGAGATCGTCCACATTGGCCAGGCGATCATGAACCAGCCGGGTGAGCAGAACAATCTGAAGTACTTCGTCAACACCACGTTCAACTACCCGACCATGGCCGAAGCCTATCGGGTAGCTGCCTATGACGGCCTGAACCGGCTTTTTTGAGCGGCTCCGACCGGTGGCCTGAGCCGGTCGGAGAGACCGATTTCAACCCTACCCGAGGGTGGTCTTGGCCAAACCGGGAAAGTCTGTAATCAGGCTGTCCACACCAAAGTCAGCAAGCCGGCGCATCAGTGCCGGCTCGTTGACCGTCCACACCGACACATGCAAACCCTGGCCCTGTGCTTTGAGCAGGCGCTCGGGGGTGCACAGCGTCCAGTTCAATGCCAGCAGTTCGCAGCCGTAGTTCTGTGCCACCTTCAGCGGGTCGAGCCAGGCGTATTCGGCCACCAGCCCGCGCTTCACATCTGGCACCAGTTCCTGGGCGGCGCCCAGTACTTCGCGTGAGCTGGAGGTGATGGTCACCTTGTCCAGCAGGCCATATTGCTGGGCCAGTTCACGGATCGCCAGGACGGTGGTGGCCGCGCGGGTGCGCGAGGCGCTTTTCACCTCCAGTTGCCAGTGTTCGAACGGGCATTTTTCGAACAGCTCTTCCAGTTTCGGGATCGGGCAGGGCTGCACATGGCCCGGGCCGCCTTTGCGGGCATCGATCTTGACCAGTTCGGCGGCCGGGTGCTCGACCACTTTGCCGCGCCGGCCCGTGGTGCGCTTGAGGGTGGGGTCGTGGATGACCATCAGTTCGTTGTCGGATGACAAGTGCAGGTCCAGCTCGCAGCGGGTCACGCCATGGGACAGGCATTGCTGAAAGCTCTTCAGGGTGTTCTCGGGTGCTTCGCCCTTGGCGCCGCGATGGCCGTAGATCAGGGTCACGTTCGTTCCTTCAAATCAGGGAGAAATTGGCTCAGGAGGCGGGGTCGTTCAGTTCCAGCTGCTGGCGCCGTTGCTGTTGCTGGCGCTGCAGGATGTAACGCGCCAGCAGTTGTCGTTGGGCATCGGTCATGTCGATGAACTCGGTGCCGACTTCGAAGCCGCCCTCCGGGCGAGGGTCGCAATGGGTGATCTTGCCGCGCAGCAGCAGGCCATGGGCGCGCGGCATCAGCACCATTTTCACTTTCACCCGGGTGCCGGGGGCAATCTGTGTGGCTTGGGCGGATTCGATGCCGCCTTCGGAAATGACCACCGGCAGCGGCTCGCCGACCTCGCCAAGCAGGGTTTGTGCAACCACCGCGCTGAGCAAGTCGAGGCGCTTGTTCTGTGCCCGCAGGAACGCGGCGAGGGTGCGGTCCTTGTCGCTTAGCTGGCGCAACAGGTGTTGCGACTCGAAGTCGGACAGGTGCAGCTCGCTGAGCAGGTTGAACAACGGCGAATCATCTTGCAACACATCTGGTTCAAGGGCTTCGGCCGCGCTAAGGGGGCTTATTTGAAGTGCGATCCGATCTTCGATGCGGTAGTATTCGCGGCGATCTTCTTCGTCTAATGTCGTCATGGCGAACCCAAGGTAGCGGCGGTGGTCCGAGTGTAAAGCCGCCGTAGGCGCCTCGCCACAAGGACGTTCCCTTTCATCCGAACAAGCCCCGACATGTTCAGACCTCTTTTCGCATTCATCGGCACGCGTTATACCCGTGCCAAACGTCGCAATCACTTCGTCTCGTTCATTTCCCTGACCTCGATGATCGGCCTCGCCCTGGGCGTGGTGGTAATGATCGTGGTGCTGTCGGTGATGAACGGTTTCGACCACGAGATGCGCACCCGCGTGTTGGGGATGATTCCCCATGCCACGCTGGAGAGCGGCCAGCCCATTGCCGACTGGCAGGCCCTTGCCCAACAAGTAAAGCAGAATCCGCAGGTGGTGGCGGTTGCACCGTTCACCCAGATGCAGGGCCTGCTGACCCATGATGGCAAGGTGCAGAAGGTGCTGCTCAACGGCATCGACCCTGCTCGCGAGCGCGAGGTGTCGATCATCGACAACTTCGTCCTGCAAGGCCGCCTGGACCAGTTGGCGCCGGGCGAGTGGGGCATCATGATCGGCGACAAGGCGGCGGCCAAGCTGGGCGTTGCCATCGGCGACAAGCTCACCTTCGTTGCCCCCGAGGTCAGCGTGACCCCCGCTGGCATGTTCCCGCGCATGAAGCGCTTCACCGTGGTCGGCACCTTCCACGTTGGCGCGGGGGAGATCGACGGCTACCTGGGCCTGACCAACATCAGCGACCTGTCCCGCCTGCACCGCTGGAAGCCCGACCAGGTCCAGGGCCTGCGCCTGAAGTTCGACGACCTGTTCCAGGCGCCGCGCGTAGCCTGGAGCATCGCCCAGCAGCTGGGCGAACAGGAGTTCTATAGCCGTGACTGGACCCGTACCCACGGCAACCTGTACCAGGCGATCCGTATGGAAAAGGCCATGATCGGCCTGCTGTTGCTGCTGATCGTGGCGGTGGCGGCGTTCAACATCATTTCCACCCTGGTGATGGTGGTCAACGACAAGCGCGGCGACATCGCCATCCTGCGCACCCTGGGCGCCACGCCCGGGCAGATCATGCTCATCTTCATGGTCCAGGGTACGGTGATCGGGGTGATCGGTACCCTGATCGGCGCCGTCGTCGGGATCTTCGCGGCCCTGAACGTGAGCGCGGCGATCGCCGGCATCGAGACACTGATCGGCCACAAGTTCCTCAACGCCGACGTGTACTTCATCGATTACCTGCCGTCGCAGATCCTGGCCCAGGACGTGTACATGGTCTGCGGTGCGGCACTGGTCCTGAGTTTCTTCGCCACCCTGTATCCGGCCTGGCGTGCGGCCCGCACCCAGCCTGCAGAGGCGCTACGTTATGAGTGAGTCGCGCATGAGTGATAAAGCCGTTCTGAGTTGCCGCAACCTGGGCAAGTCCTACGACGAGGGCCCGGAGTCGGTGCAGGTGCTGTCCGGGCTCAACCTGGAACTGCAGGCCGGTGAGCGGGTGGCCATCGTTGGCAGTTCCGGCTCGGGCAAGAGTACCTTGCTCAACCTGCTGGGCGGCCTCGACCGGCCGACCCAGGGTAGCGTGTGGCTGGCTGGCGAAGAGCTGTCGGCACTGGGCGAGCGTGCCCGTGGCCTGCTACGCAACCGTGAGTTGGGCTTTGTCTACCAGTTCCACCACCTGCTGCCGGAATTCACCGCCATCGAGAACGTGTGCATGCCGCTGCTGATCGGCCGAACGCCCATCCCCGAGGCCCGGGAGCGTGCCGAGGCGCTGCTCAAACGGGTAGGCCTGGGCCACCGTTTGAACCACAAGCCGGCCGAGCTTTCCGGCGGCGAGCGCCAGCGTGTGGCGATTGCCCGGGCGCTGGTCAACCGCCCCGGCCTGGTGATGCTCGACGAGCCGACCGGTAACCTCGACCACCATACCGCCCAAGGCATCCAGGAACTGATGCAGGAGCTGTCCAGCGCTTCGCGCACGGCATTCCTGGTGGTCACCCACGACCTCAACCTGGCGCGGCAGATGGACCGTGTGCTGAAGCTCGACGATGGCCACCTGGTGGCCATCTGATCGACTGCCGGGGTGGCAGGTGCTGCCCCGTTTTCCTGTTTCCATTGGGTGATTTCGTACATGTTCAGACCCTTGCCCATCTTTATCGGCGCGCGCTACACCCGAGCCAAGCGTCGCAACCACTTCATCTCGTTCATCTCCATGACTTCGATGATCGGCCTGTCGCTGGGCGTACTGGCGATGATCGTGGTGCTGTCGGTGATGAACGGCTTCCAGCGCGAAATGAGCTCGCGCATTCTCGGCCTGGTGCCGCATGCCGCCATCCTGGGCGTGCAGCCGCTGGACGATTGGCACAAGGTGGCCGACGCCGCCATGAAGAATCCGGCGGTGATGGCTGTGGCGCCGATTACCGAGATGGAAGGCATGCTGTCGTACAAGGGCGCCATGCAGCCGATCCAGGTGGGTGGTATCGACCCGGCCGAGGAGGGCAAGGTTTCCATCGTTGGCCAGCACATCGTCCAGGGCCGTCTGCAGGGCTTGCAGCCCGGTGAGTTCGGTGTGGTTATCGGTGAGCTGACCGCACGCCGCTTCCGCCTGAACACCGGCGACAAGCTGACCTTGATCGTGCCGGAAATCAGCAAGGAACCGGGTGGCATCACCCCGCGCATGCAGCGCCTCACCGTGGTTGGCATCTTCAAGGTCGGCGCCGAGCTGGATGGGTCGCAGGCCTATATCCATGTTGCTGATGCAGCTGAGATGCAGCGCTGGGCGCCGGGCCAGGTGCAAGGTGTGCGCCTTAAGCTGCACGACCTGTATGCCGCTCCGCAAGTGGCCAAGGCGATTGCTGCCGGGCTTGGGGACGCCTACCGGGCCGATGACTGGTCGCATACCCAGGGCAGCCTGTTCAGCGCCATGAAGATGGAAAAGACCATGATCGGCCTGTTGCTGATGATGATCATCGCGGTAGCGGCGTTCAATATCATCGCCACCCTGGTGATGGTGGTGAACGACAAGGGGCCGGACATTGCCATCCTGCGTACCTTGGGCGCCACGCCGGCGCAGATCATGGGCACGTTCATGGTCCAGGGCAGCCTGATCGGCATTGTCGGCACGCTGATTGGTGGCGTACTGGGCGTGATTGCGGCGTTCAATGTGAGCCAGATCGTCGGCTGGCTGGAGCGGGTGAGCGGGCAGCACATCTTTACGTCGGATGTGTACTTCGTCAGCAGCTTGCCGTCGCAGTTGCAGTGGGGGGATGTGGCGATCATCTGCACCGCCGGCCTGGTGATGAGTTTCCTGGCGACCCTTTACCCGGCCTACCGGGCGTCGCAGGTGCAGCCGGCGATTGGCCTGGCGGTTTGATGTTTGCCTGAGATCCTGGGGGCGTAAAGCGCCCCAGGGTTACCGATCTTGAGCGAACTCGATCACGAATCGGGTCCACCCACCCTCGCACTCCGCCCGTATGCACCCGCCATGGGCCTGCACGATCGACCGGGTAATTGCCAAGCCCAACCCCGCATGCTCGCTGCTGCCTTCCCGCCGCGCCGGGTCCACCCGGTAGAAGCGGTCGAAAAGCCGCGGTAGCGCCGCCGGGTCGATAGCCAGCCCGGTATTGGCCACGTTGATCGTCGGCCCCGGCCCCAGGGTTACCTTGATCTGTCCTCCTGCCGGGGTAAAACGCATGGCGTTGTCCAGCAGGTTGGACAGCGCCCGGCGCAGCATATGCCGGTCACCGTGCAGTACGGCTTCACCCTCGCGCAGCATCTGCACGTCGTTGTCTTCTGCCAGAGGCGCGTAGTACTCCAGCAGCGCATCCACCTCGTCATGCAGCGTCAAAGGCGCGTGCCCCGGTACCAGCAGGCCGTGGTCGGCCTTGGCCAGAAACAGCATGTCGTTGATCATCTGCGCCATCCATTGCAGTTCTTCCAGGTTGCCATGCAGCGCCTCTCGGTATTCTTCGAGGCTGCGTGGGCGGGTGAGGGTGACCTGGGTGTGGGTCAGCAGGTTGGACAGCGGCGTACGCAACTCGTGGGCGATATCGGCCGAGAACGCTGACAGGCGCTGGAAGGCATCGTCCAGGCGCTGCAGCATCGCGTTCATGCTGCTGGCCAGCTCGGCCAACTCTTCGGGCATCTGCGCCACCGGCAGACGGGTGGTGAGCGAACGCGCTGACACGCTGGCGGCCACCTGGCCCATCTGCCGCAATGGGCGCAGGCCGCTGCGGGCGGCCCAGGCACCCAGTAGTGCGGTGGTTAGCGCCGACAGGCCGACCGTCAGCCAGATCAGCCGTTGCATGCCCTGCAGGAAGTGCTGGTGGTGGGTGATGTCGAGGTACAGGGTCAGTCGCGGCGACTGCATGGCGCCCTGTTTCAGGGGCACGGACAGGCTGCGGTAGTCGATGCCTTGCGCATGCAGGGTGGCCAGCCCGGTGGCCAGCGCTGCTTGCGGCAGCCCGCTGCGGCTTTCGAACCAGGTGGCGCCATTGCTGGCGCTGATACGCAAGGCCAAGTCGGCCTGGTGACTCAGTTCATCGCGCAGGGCAGGCAGGCGGGCCTGAAGCTCATCAGCCGTGCTGACATCAGCCAGTTGCGTACGAAACAAGGACAGGCGCGAGTCCAGCAGTTGTTGGTCAAGTTCGACGAAGTGCTGCTCGCTGGCCCGGCTGAATAGCAGGCCGGCGCCTAGCGAGACGGTGGCCGTGCAGGCGGCGAACAGCAGGGCCAGGCGGCTGCCGAGGGAAATCCGGCGCATCACTCGGCACGCTCTTCGAGTACGTAACCCATGCCGCGTACGGTGTGGATCAGCTTGTTGGGGTGCGGGTCGTCGATTTTCAGGCGCAGGCGGCGGATGGCCACTTCGATCACATTGGTGTCGCTGTCGAAGTTCATGTCCCACACCTGCGAGGCGATCAGCGATTTTGGCAGCACCTCACCCTGGCGGCGCAGCAGCAGCTCAAGGAGTGAGAACTCCTTGGCGGTCAGGTCGATGCGCAGCCCGGCGCGCTCGGCGCGGCGTCGGATCAGGTCCAGGCGCAGGTCGGCCAGGCTCAGGGTCGTGTCCTGGCTCGGGCTGGTGCCACGGCGCAGCAGGCTGCGTACCCGGGCCAGCAGTTCGGAAAAGGCGAACGGCTTGACCAGGTAGTCGTCGGCGCCCAGTTCCAGGCCATGCACGCGATCCTCGACGGCGTCGCGGGCGGTCAGGAACAGCACTGGCGTATCCAGGCCTGCCTGGCGCACGGCCTGAAGAATCTGCCAGCCGTCGCGGCCAGGCAGCATCACGTCGAGGATCAGCAGGTCGTGGTCGCCGGTCAGGGCGAGGAACTGGCCGGTCTCGCCATCGGTAGCCAACTCGGTGGCAAAGCCGGCCTCGCTCAGGCCTTGGCTCAGGTACTGGCCGGTGCGGGCCTGGTCTTCGACGATCAGCAGTTTCATGCACTGTCCATATTCTGAAAGGTTGTGCGTAGCCTATGGCGTCGCTTTACCGCTAGCACAGGGGTAATGGGGTGGGTGAAATGATACGTGACGATGTGCCCGCTCGCCCAAACTGACGAAGTTGTAATGTGCCTGTCAGGTAACTGCCAGTCGCCCCGGCTAATGTGGCTTCATCCTGCTGTGTATTCCCGGAGTCATCATGAAACACCTGTTCATTGCCGCCACCCTTGCCCTGGGCAGCCTGCCGGCTGTCGCTAGCCAGGCGCAGAGCTTCGCCTTTGGTGAGCCTGCCCCGGCGGCCAAGGCCACCCGCACGGTCAACGTGGTGCTCAAGGACATTGCCTTCGAGCCCAAAAGCCTGCAGGTAAAAGCCGGCGAGACGGTGCGCTTCGTGCTGGTCAACGAGGGCAACCTGCCGCACGAATTCAACCTGGGCGACAAGGCCATGCATGCCGAACACCAGAAGGAAATGGTTGCCATGCAAGGCAAGATGTTCACCGAGGCCATGAACCACGAAGGCATGGATCACGACAAGATGATGAGCCACGGCCAAATGATGGACCACGGCGATGGCCATGGTCACGGGGGTGGCAACACTGTGATGGTCATGCCTGGCCAGCGCGCCGAACTGACCTGGACCTTCCGCCAATCCGCGCCCATCGAGTTTGCCTGCAACGTGCCGGGGCATTACCAGGCGGGTATGGTGGGGGCATTGACCATTGAGTGACTGGCCCTGCAAGGCGGGGTGCAAAACCGGTAGACTAGGGGCATTTTCGAACCTCTAGGTCAGTTTCCATGCATCCCGCTGCCGAACATTCCCCGCTGGGCAAGTCCAGCGAATACATCGCCACCTACTCCCCGGAGCAGTTGTTCCCGATCCCGCGTACTGCCAAGTGGGCCGAGCTGGGCGTCACTGCACAGACCTTGCCCTGGCTGGGGGTGGATTTCTGGAACTGCTTCGAGCTGAGCTGGTTGCTGCCTTCGGGCAAGCCGGTGGTGGCGATCGGCGAGTTCGCCATCCCGGCGGACTCGCCAAACATCATCGAGTCCAAGTCATTCAAGCTGTACCTCAACTCGCTGAACCAGACGGTGTTCGCCTCGCTGGACGCGTTGCAGGCATGCCTGGAAAAAGACCTGTCCGCCGCTGCCGGCAAGCCGGTGGGGGTGAAGGTGCGCACTTTGGCCGAGGTTGAAGCCCAGGGTGTGGTGGCGTTACCGGGGCAGTGCATCGATGCACTGGATGTGGCCATCAGCAACTACGAGCAGCCGCAACCAGAGCTGTTGCGCTGCGACCCGGCGCGGGTGGTGGAAGAAACCTTGCACAGCCATCTGCTGAAGTCCAACTGCCCGGTCACCGGCCAGCCGGATTGGGGTAGCGTGGTGGTTGAGTACAAGGGCAGGGCGCTGGACCATGCCAGCCTGCTGACCTACCTGATCAGCTTCCGCCAGCATGCCGACTTCCATGAGCAGTGTGTGGAACGGATTTACCTGGACTTGAAGAATCTGCTGCAGCCGGAGCACCTGACGGTCTATGCACGTTATGTGCGCCGCGGTGGGCTGGACATCAACCCGTATCGCAGCACCGGGGCGATCAGCCCGGATAACAAACGCCTGGTTCGGCAGTAATACAGGGGGGCCGCTTAGCGGCCCCCGCTATTTCAGATCCCCATGCTGTGCAGTGAGTTGGCAATGCTGCGCAGGGTGGCAGTGAGGTCGGGGTGGTCGGCCTCGAAGCGTTCGATCGCCAGGTTCACGCCGTCCACCAGGTTGTTGTCTGGCGTGGCTTCCTCAAGTTTCAGCTGCGCCTCGATCTGGCGCGCCTCATCGTGCAGGGCGGCCAGCTCTTCTTCCGAAAGCGGTACGTTGCGGTCCAGTTGCTCGCGCAAGCTGTTCAGGCGCTCTTGCAATTCGCGGGCAGGCATTGGCTATTCTCCATCAATGGCTTGGCAAGCCATGGACCTCGGCGACGTGGCAAAGGTTCTGGCCTGTCTTCAGGGTAATCTACCTGCTGCCGATTTGCATGATCCGCGTCAAGGCTGCTGTATCAGGGTTTTTCACCCTTGCGCCGGCGCTGGGCGATGTCCACCAGGCAGGTGTCCAGCGCTTCCAGATGGTCGATCACCGAGTGCACGCCCAGGCTGAACAGCGCCAGTGTCGCCTTGCTGCGCGCCAGATCCTGCTCTTGCGGGCTCATGGCTTGCCATTGTGTAGAAGTGCGGTCGCATAACGGGCTGCAGGCGGCCAGGCCTACTGTCCACAAGCCGGCGTTAAGGCCAGACTGCAGCAGGCGCGGATCGCCGCTGACCAATACGCAGCCATCCAGGCGCTCGCTGTCCAGCGCCATCAGTGCCTGCCAGCAAGCGTTCGGCGCTGGCCAGCGCACGCCATTGACCGTATGCCCTGGCAGCCAGTCGGGCAGCACATGGGCCAGGCGCTCGCTTTGCGCGGTATTGAGGTCATCCACCCAGATGCACGGCACTTGGCGCTGACGCAGGCTGGCAAGCGTGGCCAGGGCGCCGGGGGCGGGTGATGGCGCGCCATGGGTAGCCTGCACCAGGCAGCCGCGCAAGCCGAACAGCACAGCAGTGAAGGCGGGCGCAGTGTCCATGGCAACTTCCCCCAAATGGTTCGAAGGCTATGCGTTGATTGTTACCGTCTTGTGACATCGGCCGCTGCGCAACAGTTGTTCACAAAATATTCAGCAAAAATGTGTAAGGCTGTTTATCAGCACGCAAGTCTCTATACTGCCGCCTTAACAGCAGCGCGACCTGTTGCGCTTGCGGCCGAGAAATTCGATGGAGAAACATCTATGCGTAGGATCGGTGCCAGTGTGATCGAACGAGTCACCCAGGCCTGTGTCTGTGCCAGCATGCTGCTGGCGCCCGTGGCAGCCACCCAGGCCGCCACCGAGGAAGATCCCTGGGAAGCGGTCAACCGCCCGATCTTCCGCTTCAACGATACCCTCGACACCTATGCCCTCAAACCATTGGCCAAGGGCTACCAAGCGGTCACTCCACAGTTCCTCGAAGATGGCATCCACAACATCTTTCGCAACCTGGGGGACGTGACCAACCTCGCCAACGACGTGCTGCAGCTCAAGCCGCATGCGGCGGGCGTGGATACGGCGCGGTTGATCGTCAACACCACCTTCGGCCTGGGTGGCTTCTTCGATGTGGGTACCAAGATGGGCCTGCAGCGCAACGACGAGGACTTTGGCCAGACCCTGGGCTACTGGGGTGTGCCGAGCGGGCCGTATGTGGTCATCCCGCTGCTGGGCCCAAGCACCGTGCGTGACGGTGTGGCCAAGTACCCGGACACCTATACCAAACCCTATCGCTACATCGACCACGTGCCTACGCGCAACTCGATCTTTGCGCTGGACGTGATCGACACCCGCGCCAGCCTGCTCTCGGCCGAAAAGCTGATTCAGGGTGACAAGTACATCTTCATTCGTAATGCCTACCTGCAAAACCGCGAGTTCAAGGTGAAGGATGGCGAGGTCGAAGACGACTTCTGATCTGTGAACCTGGGGCCGCAAAGCGGCCTCAGGATCAATGCATGGCCAGGATCCGCAGCCCGAACTTCTGCTGCCCGCCCGGCTGGTCGGCAATCCATACCACTTCGGTGCTGGCATGCAGCCCCTTCAGCGCCGGATGGTCGGAGTCGATCCGTACCTCGATCAGATCACCCACCAGAAAGCGCTGCGGCGCCTGTACCTGCATGCCGCCGCTGGACAGGTCCAGGCACACCGCCGCAATGACCTGGCCTTCGTGCAAAAGGCTGACCTCGGTGTCGATGCGCATGCGAATGAAGTCGCGTTTTTCGCTATGGCTGGAGGGCGTGTGGGGCATGCTGCATCCTTCCCGTCGGGTTGCGCTGGTCGACTTTCTTATAACTCCCGGTGATTTGCCCTGTAAAGAGCGGCGAGGTCGACCCCAGCATGCTTGAAACCCCTGCCGGATGGGAGTACCGTCTGCGCCTTACAAGGTACCTCTGACAGTTGCCGGGCAGGTGTTCTTGTCCTACAACTCAAGTAGAGTGTGACCATAAAGAATTCCCGTAGCTGGCCGTCTGCCTTGCCGACACCGCTGCACCAACCTAAATCGGCGCCGTTCGCCCACATGCAGAAAACCAGTGCAACGCTGCTGATCATCGATGACGACGACGTGGTCCGTGCCAGCCTCGCCGCCTACCTTGAAGACAGTGGTTTCAGCGTCCTCCAGGCCAGTAATGGCCAGCAGGGGCTTCAGGTCTTCGAAGAACACCAGCCCGACCTCGTGATCTGCGATCTGCGCATGCCGCAGATGGGCGGCCTCGAACTGATCCGTCAGGTCAGCGAGCGTGCGCCGCAGTTGCCGGTGATCGTGGTGTCCGGTGCCGGCGTCATGAGTGATGCGGTGGAAGCGTTGCGCCTGGGCGCCGCCGACTACCTCATCAAGCCGCTGGAAGACCTGGCCGTACTCGAGCATTCGGTGCGCCGCGCCCTCGACCGCTCGCGCCTTGTGCTGGAAAACCAGCGCTACCGCGACAAGCTCGAAGCCGCCAACCGTGAACTGGAGGCTAGCCTGCACCTGTTGCAGGAGGACCAGACCGCCGGTCGCCAGGTGCAGATGAACATGTTGCCGGAAAGCCCCTGGGTGGCCGGTGAGTTCGCCTTCGAGCACCAGATCATCCCGTCGTTGTACCTATCGGGTGATTTTGTCGATTATTTCCGCGTGGACGAGCGGCGCATTGCTTTCTACCTCGCCGATGTATCCGGGCATGGGGCGTCGTCGGCCTTTGTCACCGTGCTGTTGAAATTCATGACCACGCGCCTCATGTTCGAGCTCAAACGCAGCAGGATGCGTGAGTTCAAGCCGTCTGAAGTGCTCAGCCACATCAACCGCGGCCTGATCAACAGCAAGCTGGGCAAGCACGTCACCATGGTCGGCGGGGTGATCGACGAAGAGTCCGGCCTGCTGACCTACGCTGTCGGCGGCCATTTGCCGTTGCCGGTACTGTATACCCCCGAGCATTGCCGCTACCTGGAAGGCCGCGGCCTGCCGGTGGGGTTGTTCGATGAGGCCACCTACCAGGACCTGGTGGTGGAGCTGCCCCCGCAGTTCAGCCTCAGCCTGATGTCCGATGGCATTCTGGACCTTTTGCCGGGTGATACGCTCAAAGAAAAAGAAGCCGCCTTGCCGGAGATCGTCAAGGCAGCAGGTGGCAGTCTGGATGGGCTGCGTCAACGATTTGGATTGGCTACGCTTGGGGAGATGCCGGATGATATCGCCCTATTGGTGTTGAGCAGGAACCTTCAATGAGTACCGGTAGAATTCAGTTCGCCGAGCAGAGCGGTACCTTCGTACTGAAATTCGTTGGTGAAGTGCGCCTGACCCTGTGTTCGGCGCTGGATGCGACGATCGAGAAGATTTTCACTGCGCTGAACTTCTCGGCGATTGTCATCGACCTGACTGAAACCGAGAGTATCGACAGCACCACACTGGGCCTGCTGGCGAAGCTGTCGATCCTGTCGCGGCAGAAGGTGGGCCTGCTGCCGACGGTGGTGACTACCAATCCGGACATTTCACGGCTATTGCAGTCGATGGGCTTCGATCAGGTGTTCAACATTGTCGATCGGCCGATACCCTGCACCGATTGCCTGACCGACTTGCCGTCGCAGGACCAGAATGAAGAGGTGGTGCGCTCCAAGGTGCTGGAGGCGCACAAGATCCTCATGGGCCTGAATGACTCCAACCGCGAAGCCTTCCATGATCTGGTCAATGCGCTGGAGCGGGGCTGATCTCTGGCCTGTGCCGGCCTCTTCGCGGGTAAACCCGCTCCTACGACGGCCTGCGCCCAAACACCAATGTGTGTCCACCCCCAATCAGGTGTAGGAGCGGGTTTACCCGCGAAGAGGCCGGCACAGGCTGTAAAAACTCTGAATCTCACTACGCCCGGTTTTTAAACTCTGTAGCCTCACCCCCGCCCGCATCCAGCTGATACACCCGCGCCGGCCGCCCCTGTTCATCAAAAAACACCTGTCCCAGCCCGGCACCATTCCACAACCGTTCCCCCGCCTTGCTATGGTTCGGCGTGCGCGGCACCACTTCCATCTCCCGCCGCTTGGTAAACCAGTTGAGCGGCGAGCGCGGCGCATACAACCAGCGGTTGAGCCGGTCGAGCACATCCAGCAAACGCCGGGGGAACTCGTTCTTGATTCCGCTGCTGGTCACCTGCCACAAGTGCGGGCTGCGCTGGCGGTGGCGAATCAGCACCTCATACACGAACGAGTAATGCACATCTCCCGACAGCACCACGTAGTGCCCCGGCGTGCGCGAGTGGCGGAAGATATTGAGGATGACCTGCGCTGCACCGCGGTGGGCCATCCAGTTCTCGGCATCCACCAGCAGCGGGTAGCCCAGCCAGCTGAACACCTTCTGCACCGTCTCGATCAGCTTCACCCCGAAAATCGGCGCAGGCGACACGATGACTGCCGAGGGATGATCGAGCAGTGCTTGCTGCAATTCACTCAGCGCTTCCCAGTCCAGCAGGCCGGACGGCTTGGCCAGGTTACTTTCGCTGCGCCAGCGGCGGGTGCGGGTATCCAGTACCAGCAGCGGTGGTTCTGTCGGCAGGCTGAACTGCCAACCCTGGAAGCGCAGCAGCTCGCCAATCAGCTCATCCTGGTTCTGGCGGGTCAGCACCTGGCACTGTTCGATCAGCGGATTGCAATCGTCCGGGCTGTTGCCCCAGGCCTGGCAGAGCAGGTAGCCGAGCAAGGCGTTGCCGATGATCCTTCGCGAGAATGGGTGGCCGTAGGCCGTTTCCTCCCACTGCGCCGAGAGGTTCCAGTCGTCCGTAATGTCGTGGTCATCGAAGATCATCAGGCAGGGCAGGTGGGCCATCACCCGCGCCACCTGACCGAGATTGTCGGCAAACCCCTGGATCAGCGGCAGCTCTTGCCGGTATCGGGCTTGATGCTCGTCGCTGAGCCCGCTGGGGATGCCCAGGTCCACCAGCTGCCAGGGCACCGGCGACCACACCAACAGGTACATGGCCATGACTTCGGCGAAGGTCACCAGGTGGTTGTCGGCGTTGCTGGACGAGAAGATCGGCTTGCGCTTGCCGCCGAAAAAACGCTCGCGCAGGGTGTCGTTGCGTTCTAGCGCCGGCAGCAGGTCGGCGCGGTGGTAGTAGCTGGCCGGGTGCTGGTACAGCGCCTGGCTGTCGGCTACCACCGCACCCTCCAGTTGCTCGTCGAACAAGCCCAGGCGCGAGATCAGGCTATGGATGGCGCGCAGCATGGGGCCAGCGACATCGTCTGCGTAAACCTGGTCGCCCGTCATCACCAGCACGGCGGGGCGGTCTTCGGGCTTCTTGCACCCCTGCAGCAGCCGGTCGGCGCACAGCAGGCCGTCGGCAGCAGGGTGGTGCGGCTTGCGGCAGGAGCCGTGCAGCAACTGGTCGAGGCGCTCACGCAGCACCAGGTTTGGGCGCTGGGCGCCCGGGTAGAGCAAGTGCGGCGCCCAGTCGGCGATACCCTGGCCGTTGATCAGCAGGTCATAGTCGAGCAACTGGTTGCAGGGCAGGGGGCTGGCGAATTGGATGTCCAACAGGTGAACGTAGGCATGCTGGCCAATGGGCACCACCTGGCAATCGACGTGGGCCTCGCTTGCCAGGCAGACGAACGCGGGCTGCAGCGGTTGGGTAGTGACCAGCCAGACGGCCAGACGCTGGGGTTCCAGGCGGCGCAGTACCGGGCCGGCGAGAACGAGGGGCAACGGGTTAGGGGAGGTCATCGACAGCTCGGGTGGCTATGGCGGCCTGTTCGCGGGCAAGCCCGCCCTTACATCGATCGGTGTAGGAGCGGGCTTGCCCGCGAACAGGCCCGAGAATTCAATACACAACTAAGGCGTGGCAAACAAAACGGGCGAAAAATACTGAACACTTCCCGCCCGTCAGGCAAACACGAACTGTATCAGGCCTTTTGAGCCATCAACTTCTCCAGCTTTTCCTGGTCCCGCGCAAACTGGCGGATACCTTCGGCCAGTTTCTCGGTGCCCATGGCGTCTTCGTTCATCGCCCAGCGGAACTGGCTTTCGTTCAGGTGCTGCTTGGCTTCACCGGCGTTGCCCGGTTTCAGCACCTGCGGCAATTCACCCTGGTCATCACTCAGCTGCTGCAGCAGCTCGGGGCTGATGGTCAGGCGGTCACAGCCGGCCAGTTGTTCGATCTGGCCGATATTGCGGAAGCTGGCGCCCATGACCACGGTGTTGTAACCATTGGCCTTGTAGTAGTTGTAGATGCGCGTAACCGACTGCACGCCTGGGTCCTCGGCGCCCACGTATTCCTGGCCGGTACTCTTCTTGTACCAGTCGTAGATACGGCCCACGAACGGCGAAATCAAAAACACCCCGGCATCGGCACAAGCCTGGGCCTGGGCGAAGGAGAACAGCAGGGTAAGGTTGGTCTGAATGCCTTCCTTCTCCAGCTGCTCGGCGGCGCGAATGCCTTCCCAGGTGGAGGCCAGCTTGATCAGAACACGCTCTTTTGCCACTCCGGCCGCCTCGTACAGGGCGATCAGCTGACGAGCCTTGTTCAGCAGGGCTGGCTCATCGAACGACAGGCGTGCATCCACCTCGGTGGAGATTCGCCCCGGGATGACCTTGAGAATGCCCGAGCCTACCGCCACCGCAAACTTGTCGCAGGCCAGGTCGACATTACCCTTGGCGTCGGCCTTCACCTGTTTCAGCAGGTCGGCGTAGCCCGGGATGGCAGCAGCCTTGAGCAGCAGTGACGGGTTGGTGGTGGCATCGACCGGCTTCAGGCGGGTGATGGCGTCCAGGTCCCCGGTGTCGGCGACCACGGTGGTGAACTGCTTGAGTTGTTCCAGCTTGGAGGTCATGGGCGTGCTCTGTCCTGTGCATTTACTCGACATTACCCGAGCCCCGACAGCCGCTCAAGGGCCGCCGAAACCCTGCGGACCCGCTGGCCCGCACAGGGCTGTACGAAAGGTGAAGATTCGAGTCGCAAGCAAGCCCGAGGTTCCCTCCCTCTGAGGTCACCGCCCCTGCAACAACTCCACGGCCTGGTCAAACACCGCCAAGGGTTCGGCCGCCTTGTGAATGTCTGCCGACAGCAACTGGCGGAAGCGCCGCGCCCCTTTGAATCCTTGGGCCAGCCCCAGAATATGCCGGGTAACGTGGTGCATCGCACCGCCACTTTCCATATGCGTCACGATGTAAGGCCGCAGTTGCGCCAATGCCTCGCTACGGCTGACCACCGGCGCATCGCTGCCAAACAGTTGCTGGTCCACCTCGGCCAGCAGATAAGGGTTGTGATACGCCTCGCGCCCCAGCATCACGCCATCGAAGGTTTCAAGGTGTGCCTGGCATTCGTCCAGGGTCTTGATCCCGCCGTTGAGCACGATCTCCAGGTCCGGGAAGTCCCTCTTCAACTGCGCTGCGATGTCATAGCGCAGCGGCGGGATCTCGCGGTTCTCTTTCGGCGACAGCCCTTCGAGAATCGCGATGCGTGCATGCACGGTAAAACTCCGGCAGCCGGCCTCACGCACCTGGCCGACGAAGTCGCTCAGTTCGGCGTAGCTGTCACGGCCGTTGATACCAATGCGGTGCTTCACCGTGACAGGCGTCGATACGGCGTCACGCATGGCCTTCACGCAGTCGGCCACCAGCGCCGGGTGAGCCATCAGGCACGCGCCGATCATGTTGTTCTGCACCCGGTCGCTCGGGCAGCCAACGTTGAGGTTGACCTCATCGTAGCCCGCTTCTTCAGCCAGGCGCGCACACGCGGCCAGGTCGGCCGGCACACTGCCGCCCAGTTGCAGGGCCAACGGGTGCTCAGAAGCATCGTGGCGCAGGAAACGGTGGGCGTCGTTGTGCAGCAGGGCACCGGTGGTGACCATTTCGGTGTAGAGCAGGGTTTGCCGGGAGAGCAGGCGCAGGAAGAACCGGCAATGCCTGTCGGTCCAGTCCATCATAGGGGCAACGCTGAAGCGGCGTGACGGCTCAGGGCGCGTGGTTTGTGGCTTTGAAGCTGATTCTAGGGGCATTCTGGGCTACGCATTTATGTACCATTTTCCGGGGGCGTGTTGGGTTTGATAGTGGTGCGGGCTACCGCCGCCAAACACACTCGTACCACCGGAAATCATGGCAACGATCAGAGCAAGGAAAAAGGCCGATGGAATGGTTAGCTATACCGTCCAGATCCGCCTCAAGAAAAAGGGTGTCCTAGTCTACCAAAGGTCCCAGACATTCGCCCGCCAGCAGGCTGCTCAAGCCATGGCGAAAGATGATTGGCGTGGACGATCTGCATTTTCACGACATGCGCCACGCAGGCGTGAGCTGGTTGTTCGATAAGGAGTGAGATATCCCGCGTGCATGCAGTGTTTCCGGTCATCGTGACGGGCCACTCGCTGCGGCGTTACACCCCTCTGAGGAGCGTGAAGCGAACCTAGCATAGAAGCTACACTGCACGACCCAGTCACCCACGACAGCCTGCTCCAATCCATCGCAGGCTCATGAAAAGGAAGTCAAGCAAATGGATGTACCTTGCACCTCTCTGGACGAAGTCCGTCAACGGATCGATGAAATCGACCGCAGCCTCGTTTCGCTTCTCGCCAAACGTGGAAGGCTCGTGACGCAAGCAGCGGGCTTCAAGAAAACCACCGATGATGTGCGTGCACCTGCTCGGGTCGAGCAAGTGATCAAGGAGGTTCGTGAGATGGCTGACGAAACCGGTGCCTCGGCTGAGGTGGTGGAACAGGTCTATCGGGCGATGATTTCGGCCTTCATCGCCGAGGAACTGAACACCCATGCGAAGCTGGCCGTCGAGGCTTCAGCATCGTGATGAAACGCGGGGCTCATACGCAGCCCCGCCGCTTTCTCCTGCTTGCTATCTCTGGCTCAACGCCGCAATCGAGACGCCAGACGCAACGAAGGTGAGGCCTGCGCCCACGTTCAGCCCATTCACCAGCCGTGGCCGCCGGTACAGGTAGCGAGACAGTCCCGTGGCGAAAATGCCCATCAAGGCAAACCCCAATGCCGTGAGTGCAGCGAACCACACGCCGTAAACCAACATCTGCACGCTGACCGACCCGCGTGCGGGGTCGACGAACTGGGGAATGAGCGCCAGCACGAACAAACCTGGCTTGGGGTTGAGCGCAGCCGAAAGCAGACCGGTCAGAAAAATGCTGGATAGCGATTGCCTGGACGCCGGCTGAAAGCTTATCAGGCTACGAGCGCCCAGCACCTTGATCCCTAGCCAGAGCAGATAGCCGGCAGAGCTTGATCACCCAAAATGCGAGCACCGAGGTTTGCATCAGTAGGGTAAGGCCTAACGAGGCGGCTGCAACGTGAAACAGAATGCCTGCGCCGGACGCCACGCCGGACACGGCCGCTGCGACGTTACCCTGGCAGTCTGTCGGAATGCGAGAACTTTGGTGGCTGTATCAGGTCCAATCTGCACTTTAGCCACCCACTCGCGCCTCCGGAGCCGAACAAAAAATGAAAAAACCTTTGGTTGCTGTCTTTGCTTGTGCATTGGCACTCGGGATGACGGCATTCTTGCCCGCCGATATCTCCCCGATCAGTTCCGCCTATGCCAAGGGTGGTGGCGGTGGCGGTGGCGGTGGCGGTGGTGGCGGCGGCGGTGGTCATGGCGGTGGCGGCGGACATGGCGGTGGAAACGGCGCCGGACATGGCGGTGGCATGGGAGGGCATAGTGGAAGCGGGAAGGGCCTTGGAAGTGATCACGCTGGAAAGGCGACCCGCGATCATGGGGTAAGCGGCAATCATTACGGAAGCTCGCGCAACAGCGACAACGGTCATGGCACCACCACCTCGGGTGTCGCTCACTCCAAGGACACTCGCGGTTTGGCCAAGTCCACGGCCATCTCTGGAACGACGCCAGGCGATCATAATTCGAAAGGCCTCAGCAACGCTGTCGGGTCTTCTTCAAAAAATGATCGATGATTTGACCGCATCCATGCCGTACCGGCTTTAGCGTGCACGAAAGCCGAGCATAGGCCGGGCTAAATGAATGGGTCACCCCCACACCCTGCGAGGGCTAAGCTTTCGCAGGGTGTTTTGTTTTGGAGGCCATCATCACGAGCGAGTCAGCACGGGTCGGGATCGATCTCGGTAAACACAGTTGCCACCGGCATGCCCAAGACACGTTGGGCCAAGCGGTGTTTCGCAAGCGGGTAGACGGCACGATCAGCCACACAGCCCCGATTCGCATCCCAAGTACAGGGGGCGCTTAGCTGGCGTAGCAAGTCTCTGATTGGCCAGGCCTGCATTTTGCTGCTGCGCTCTGTGTCGTAGCGGCCATGCTTCAGGTCGTATCTGGATGCGGTCTGAATCTTACCGGTCAGTATAGTCAGCTCCGTCCCTTTGCCGGAGTGCCTTGAATTGGACAATACCCGTGAGCGTTTGATTGATGCCGCGCTGAAGCTGTTTCTGTCGCAAGGTGTATACGTGACGGGGGTAACGGCCATTGCCGCGATGGCGGGTGTTACCAAAATGACGCTCTACAGCCATTTCCCCTCCAAGGATGCGCTGATAGTGGCGTGCCTTGAGGAGCGTGACCGACGCTGGCGTGAAGAGGTAGCGTGCACCTTGGCCAGGCATCCTGAGCCGGTCAGTGGCATGCTCGCTTTTTTCGATCTGTATGAACGCTTTCTTTTAAAAGATAGCGAGCGCGGGTGCCTGTTCGTTAACAGTGCGGCTGAATTCCCCCAGTTTAGCCACCCCGTGCATTTGGCAGTGAGCCGGCATAAGCAAGGGATACGCGAAAACCTTGCTGCCTTGGCCATGAGCGCCGGTATAAACGACCCCGACGCAGTTGCCCAAGGGCTGTTTATCTTGCTGGAGGGCAGTTTTGTCAGCGGCGCGATGGGCCAGGACGTGCGGGTATTCGACACTGCCCGACAAATAGCTCATTGCTGGATCCAGAGGCAGGAGCAGGGCGTATGACCCTGGGCTTGTTAGCGGCCATTGCCGCCACCTTTTCCTGGTCACTGCTCTACATCTTTCCGGGGCTGGTCGGTGACTACAGCCTTTTTGACCTGGCAGTGGTGAGCTATGCCTTTGCCGGGTTAGGTAGCCTGCTGGTGCTGTTCGTTTACCGTAGCGCAGTGCGGCAATTGCGACTGATTGACTGGGCCTGTGCCGCACTGCTGGGCTTCTTGGGATACATTGGCTACTTCTTCCTGATCACCACTGCGGTCTTGGCAGCCGGGCCGGTGATCCCTCCGGTGATGATGGGGTCAGTACCGATCGTGCTTGCGATTGCCGGCAACCTGCGCAGTGCCAGCGTGCCCTGGCGCGCCATTGCCGGGCCACTGCTGGTGGCGGGTCTGGGCATCAGCCTGGTCAATCTGAGTGTGTTTGATGCTAGCCGTGCGGCGGCAGTGCTCCCAACCGCATCGTTACTGCTTGGGCTGCTTGCATCATTGCTGGCAATCGCATTCTGGACCGGTTTTGGTCTATTGAATGAAAGTGCTTTGGCTCGACGCCCAAGCATGTCTCCCATGTTGTGGTCAGCCATGTTGATCTTCATGTGCAGTGTCGAAATGCTGGCGTTCATCCCGGTTGGGCTGTACTTGAAACTGTCTCATTTCGCTAGCCATCCGAGCGGATTGGCAGGTACTCAGGCGCTGATCGTCTGTGGGCTGATTCAGGGGTTAGGGGCCACCCTTGCAGGTGCCTGGGCATGGTCAATCGCAACGCGGCGTCTACCGCTGGCGCTGAGCGGGCAATTGATCGCCAGCGGGACCATTTATGCAACTACGATGGGCCTGCTCATCAACCAACGCTGGCCGTCTCCTATGGAAGCGCTTGGAACAGGCATGTTGTTCGTCGGGGTGGTGTGGGCTATTCACGCCTTTTACCGCAAGCAAACACGCCTCCAGACACATGGCGGGATAACTGACCTTGGCCGACACTGATGGGACTGGTTTGCGATCATCCCTTGATTGATTCGTCGCCTGGATCGGAAAGGGGCGTTCAACAGTGCTGAGTTGTTACTTTGAGAAAAGCATGAACTCTGCTGCCCAGTCTTTATATTCGTTTTGCAAGCAATAGCCAGCAACGAGCGTTGAGGCCGATTTGTCAGCGTTAACCTGGCGACGGCGCTGTATGCGCAGGCTTTCATAGGTGGCCTGAACCGAGGCAAAGTATGCTTGATGGCCATCCACCACGATGCGCACGCCGAGTTCTGCTAGGCCAGGTGCATCCCGAAGCTCGCTGTTGCCATAGGTGATTAGCATCACTGGAAGGGTCAATCCATCGGCGATGGCGGCGAGTTCATGAACATCCTTCACACCAACGAGGCACACCGCATCGGCACCCGATCGCTCGAATTCCCTGGTTCTACGGATAACGTCCTGTAGCGGCTGCACACCAGCGTGGGTTCTGGCGATGATGGCGAGTGAGCTATCAATCCTTGCTTCTTGCGCCGCGCGCAGTTTACCGGTGGCTTCTTCGGTGCTGATCAGCTCCAGGGCACCGCTGCCAAATCGGGCAGGCAGGAGGGTATCTTCGATGGTGAGTGCTGCAACCCCAGCCCGTTCTAGCTCGACAACTGTCCTCATGGCGTTAAGGGCGTTGCCATATCCATGATCAGCGTCAGCAATTATCGGAAGGCTAGCCACGCGGCCAATTCGGGTGGCCTGCTCGGCGAATTCACTAAGGGTGATTAAAGCGATGTCAGGAGCACCCAACACTTGCAGGGAGGCAACAGAGCCGCCCAGTATGCCAACTTCGAAGCCGAGATCCGAAGCGATGCGTGCGGATAAAGGGTCAAAAACCGAAGCGGTACTCAGGCAAGCGTGACCGTTGAGAAGAACACGGAAGTCATTTCGCAATTGATGATGACTGCGGTTGTGCATGGCTGTCTCTGGGCGTATTTGGGATGTATGACGCGTCGCGTTCCACTACTTTGGACGTTCAGCGAGTACGTTGAGAGGGCAGGGGATGGCGGTGTTGGGCGGTGGAGTTGATCACCTTCACCGCCCATTCGCTTATTTGATGAACCGTACTTGGCTATTGATCTTCTCGATCACCGCGCCTTTGCGTTCATTGAACCGGGCTTTGTTCTGCTCGAACAGGTTATTGCCCTTGGTGTCGATAGAAATGATCAGCGGGCCGAACTCTCGTACACGGTTGACCCATAGCGTTTCCGGCATGCCCAAGTCCTGCCATTCGGCGCGTTCGATCTCTTCCACCTGGGTCGCTGCCAAGACGGCACAGCCGCCTGGAAACACTGCATGCACCGCCTTGTTCTCAAGGCAGCCCGTGGTGGTCTCCGGGCCCATGCCGCCTTTGCCGACGATCAGCTTTACCCCAGTTTGCTCAATGAACTGTTTCTCGAACTTTTCCATGCGCATGCTAGTCGTCGGGCCGATCGACACCATTTCAAAGCTGCCATCGTCCTTTCTCTTGACGATGGGGCCTGCGTGAAAGATCGCGCCGCCGCGAAGATTTACAGGAAGCTCCCGGCCTAACTCGATAAGCCGGCGATGTGCAACGTCTCGGCAAGTCACCAACTGGCCAGTGAGGTAAACCACGTCGCCAACGTTCAGGCTTGCCAAATCTTCGTCACTTATTGGAGTGGTCAGGATCTTTTTCACAGTACTACGCCTTCATGGGAGAGGATGTCATAAGTGAGGTCGGCATTGATGCGGATCTTGCCGCGGCGGTGCGCCCAGCAACCTGTCGATACCGCGACGCCGATGGTCGAGGGGTGTCGGGCCGACGATTCAATGTTCACGCCCATCACGCTGCTGTTGCCCGTCAAACCCTGGGGGCCAATGCCGATTTCGTTCAGGCCTTCCTCCAGCAGCTTCTCCATCATCGCTGCACTTTCGTTGGGATGGCTGGAATCCACTTCGCGCAGGATGGCCTTTTTCGAAAGGCGTGCCGCGGTCTCGACCGAGGTCGATACACCCACGCCTACCAGCAAAGGCGGGCAAGCGTTGACACCGCGGGAGGTGATGACATCGAAGACGAACTCTGTGACCCCTTCGTAGCCTTGCCCTGGCATCAGCACCTTGGCCGAGCCCGGCAACGTACAGCCACCACCCGCCATGTACACATCGACAATGGCGTAGTCGGCATCGGGGATGATTTCCCAGTCCAGCCACGGGATCTTCGAGCCGGTGTTGGTGCCGGTGTTCTTTTCGATGAAGGTTTCAACTGCGTTGTGGCGTAGCGGGCCCTTGATGGTCGCCTCCTTGGTGGCGTTCTCGAGGATGCCCTCCATTTCGCCCAGCAGCGGGAAGCGTGCACCGGCGGAAATGAAATACTGGATCACACCGGTATCCTGACAGCTGGGGCGGTTCAGCTTGTCAGCGTAATCCTGGTTGTCGGCCATCGAGTCGTAGACGGCGATGGCCAGCGGGTTGGTTTCCGCTGCGCGCAGCTTGGCGGTCTTTTCTTTTACATCCTTGGGCAGGCGCTTGCCGATGTAGGCGGTGAACTTCGCCAAGACGTCGGTCAGCGATTCCACAGCGGCTTCTTTGTCTACGGTTTCCATGTTTACTTCCTCAGTGCATCACAAGGTTTTTTGGGTCAGAGTCAATGGCAGGCTTGGCAGCCGAAGGCAGTGATTCGCTTTTTTCTGGCTCGCCCACCACTTGGCCATCCAAGACCTGATTCATCCTGGTGCTATCGAGGGCACCGACCCATTTGGCGATGGCCATGGTGCCCACGGCGTTGCCGATGGTGTTGGTAATGGCGCGAGCCTCAGACATGAAGCGGTCTACGCCAAGAAGCAGAACCATGCCGGCTACAGGGATGTTGTCCATGGTGGCCAGGGTTGCGGCCAGGGTGATGAAGCCCGAACCCGTGACGCCTGCAGAGCCTTTGGATGTGAGCAGGAGCACGCCCAGGACGATCAGCTGGTCCATGAGGGTCAGTGGGGTATTTGTTGCCTGCGCGATGAATATCGCCGCCATTGTGTAGTAGATGCATTGGCCGTCAGGGTTGAAAGTCAGCCCCGAAGGAATGACCAGGCCTACTACCGGTTTCGAGACGCCGACCTTCTCCAGTTTGTTCATCATTTGTGGCACAACAGACTCCGATGAGCTGGTGCCCAATACGGTGAACAGCTCCTCCCGCAGGTACTTGAGGAACTTCCACAAGCTGAACCCAGACATCCGAGCGATTGAGCCGAGAACGATCACCACGAACAGGAAGCAGGTCACGTACATAGTTGCCATCAGCTTGCCCAGCGAAACGATGGAGCCCAGGCCATATTTGCCGACGGTGAAAGCCATGGCGCCACAGGCTGCCAGCGGAGCAATGCGCATCATCATGCCGACGATGTAGAACATGCCGTGAGAAAACGACTCGAGCACATCGACTACGGGCTTGCCGCGTTCTCCTAGATTGGCCAGCGCAATGCCGAGTAAGGTCGAGAACAGCAGAATCTGCAGGATTTCGTTCTTGGCAAAGGCATCCACTACGCTGCCGGGGATTACATGCAACAAGAAGTCGGTGAAGCCGCCCGATCCGCTAACGGCAGCAGCGGTGTAGGTAGAGATGGCATTGCTATCCAGGGTGGCAGGGTCGATGTTCATGCCTTGGCCAGGTTGCACCAGGTTCACAACGATCAGGCCCAGCACCAATGCGAAAGAGGAGAGAACCTCGAAGTAGATCAGGGCCCGGGCACCGACACGGCCGAGCTCCTTCATGTTTTCCATTTTGGCGATGCCGAGAACCACGGTTGCAAAGATGATCGGTGCAAAAACCATCTTGATCAGTTTGATGAAGGCATCACCCAGTGGCTTCATGTCTGCGCCGACCTCCGGCCAGAGCACGCCTAGCAGTACCCCAATTGAGACGCCAATCAGTACCTGCACATACAGCTTACTTATCCATCGTTTGGCCATTGCCGTCTCCGAATTATTGTTGTGAGTCGGATTTATGTGGCGACTGGGCTAAGCGGCAGACAGGCAAGACCGGCAAAGCTAAATAGCCCAGCGTTTTTGTGGTTAATCAGGCAGGCCTAAGGTAATGGTTTTTTCTGAGTGGTGTAATAGACTCAGATTTAAGACATTATTTCCTTGAGGTTAATTATGAATCCTGTGTCGGAACTTGCTTTTTTCAGCCAGTTGGTGGCGGCTGGCAGCCTGGCAGCGACAGCCCGTGAGCTGAACCTCACTCCCCCCGCTGTAACCAAGCGGCTTGCGCAATTGGAGAAGCGTCTTGGCGTTCGTTTGTTGAACCGAACGACGCGCAGCATCAGCCTCACGGCCGAAGGTGAGACGTACCTGATCAATGCAAAACGCATTCTCGGCGAGATCGAGGAGATGGAGCGGCAGGTATCCAGCAGCAGGGCCGAGCCAAAGGGTTTGTTGCGCGTGAATGCACCGCTGGGCTTCGGCCGCACCCATGTAGGGCCAGCCATCTCACTCTTCGCCAAGCGCTATCCAGAGGTTGAAGTTCAGCTTCACCTGACGGACCGGCCTATCCATCTCCCTGATGACGCAATTGACGTGGCGATCCGTTTTGGTGAACTGCCTGATTCAAGGCTCATTGCCAGGAAAATAGCGGTTAATCGCCGACGTTTGTGTGCAAGCCCTGAGTACTTACGTACCCACGGAACTCCTGAGACGGCAAAAGACCTGGTCCGGCACAACTGTATCGTGTTGCGTCAAAATGAATCCGCATTCGGGATATGGCGTATGTCTAAAGGCAAACAGTTCGACGCCATCAAGGTCCACGGGAGCTTGAGTACTAACGATGGAGAGGTAGCGTTGACTTGGGCGCTGGACGGGCATGGGATATTGATGCGAGCGGAATGAAACCTGGCCGGTTATCTACGTACAGGTCAGCTTGTGGAAGTCTTGAACGATTATGAGACCGAGCCGGCAGACATTTACGCTGTCTATTTAGAACGCCTGAATTTATCTGCGAAAGTCGCTTATTTTGTTGATCATTTACGAGAGTTTTTCAAAAGCAAAGCTGAGAACCCTACTGGCGGTCTTGATGCGTGGAAATGACGCTGGCGAAGCCGCATCGGCTTGGTTGAGTTACGCCTGATGATGCGCATGAGGTCTTCTTGGCGATCCTCCCGCGTTAAAAAATGAAGCCAGGGGCGAGCATGAACGGCAGAAGGTTGGGCCGTTCCACGCGAAGAGGCGGTTTGGATTGCCATCGGCGCCGCCGGCACAACCCTTGTCGACACACAGTGTTTGGGTGATGGCGCATTATTTAACTTTGCGCCGGTAGCCCATGAATGCTTGCGCGCGCCCCTCACGACTTGCTTAGGTGTCAGCGACACCTTTCAACGTGCACCAGTTTGCGTCCTTAATCGAGACCTATACTGAACAGCAACGTTCCATTCCCTGCCCGCCATTCCCTATAAGGATCTGAACCATGACAGCATCCAAACTCGTCGCCCTGGCTTTGGCGGGTGTTCTTTTTCCTGCTCTAACCCTTGCCCAGCAGGCCTCCAGCGCCGCCGAGCCGACTCAACAGTCGATGAACATTGAGCAATTTGATCAGGAGATGGCGAAGGCTCAAGAAAATCTGAAAAAAATGCAGGATCAAATGAGCCTGATCCACAAAACTACCGATCCAGTCCAGCGCCAGAAACTCATGCAAGATCACCAGGCCATGATGCAGCAAGGAATGCTCACGATGAAGGGAATGATGGGGTGCTGCGGCGGCATGATGGGCGGTCGCATGATGGGGAGCGGCCACATGATGGGCTGGGGGCAGATGAGCAGCCATTACGCCGGAATGACGCCTGAGCAGATGAAGCAGCACCAATACATGATGGACAGATACATGGGAATGCAACAGATGATGATGGATCAGATGATGCAGCATCAGCAGCAGATGGGCACGCCGTCTCGCTAACCTAATACCCGCCACCGGCCAGCAAGGGTGACGCTGACCGATAGCTTCGAAGGAGGTGGGGGTCGCCGTTGCGTATGCTGCGGCCAACGGGCAATCAAACGCTACGTGTCACGCCGCCATCGACCTTGATGTTCTGCCCGGTGATGTAGGCAGCGCCTTCGCTGGCGAGAAACGCGATGGTGGCGGCGATTTCCTCGCGGGTGCCATAGCGTTTGAGCGGCACGCTGTCGCGGCGCTGTTCGGTGGCCGGCAGGCTGTCGATCCAGCCGGGGAGGACGTTGTTGATCCTCACGTTGTCCCCGGCGAATTGGTCGGCGAAGATTTTGGTGAATGCGGCCAAGCCCGAACGGAACACTGCAGACGTCGGGAACAGCTCACTCGGCTCGAACGCCCAGGCGGTGGAAATGTTGATGATCACGCCCCCTTTCTGGCGCTGCATGTAGGGCGTCACCAGGCGAGTCGGGCGAATGACATTGAGCAGATAGGTGTCCATGCCCTTGTGCCAGTCCTCGTCGCTGATTTCCAGGATTGGCGCTCGCGGACCATGGCCGGCGCTATTGACCAGCACGTCGATGCGCCCCCACTTTTCCACCACGACATCGACCAGGCGTTTCAGGTCCTCAACCGACTGGTTGCTACCTGTTACACCCACACCGCCAAACTCGGCAGCCAGCGCTTCGCCCTTGCCCGAGGAGGACAGGATGCCAACCTTGAACCCGTCAGCGGCCAGGCGCCGTGCCGCAGCCGCGCCCATACCACTGCCACCTGCTGTGATGATCGAAACTTTTTCTACTGACATGCTGCCTCCGGAACGTTAATGGCCTAATGCTTAGGTGCACTAAAATTAGCAGCAGTCGTGGCCGCGAGGGAGACAGCTAAACTTCACCAAGGCAGTAGATTAACTATTGCCTGCTTGTTGCTTGAGCCAGCGCTGGACAATGCCTAGCGACTCCGGCTGCTGCAACTTTCGTGGCCATACCAGATAGAACGACTTATCGAGCCTGAGTTGCTGAGCGAAGACCTGGGTCAGCCTGCCCGCGACGAGGTCATCACTGACGAACGCCAGGCTTGCCAACGCAATACCCTGACCACTGATGGCCGCATCGATGGCCAATGAAGTCTGGTTGAACCGCAGGTTTTTGGCAGTCGCTTGCCCGTGTTGCGGGAACAGTTGTGCAAGGAACCGAGGCCAGAAATCATGGGCATCGTGAAGCAGGGTGAACGCTTGAAGCTGCTCGAAGCTGGTGGGGACTTTGCTGGCTTCGAACAACGTTGGGCTGGCCACGGCGACGATACGCTGTTCCATCAACAGTTCGCTGTTCAAACCCGCGCCGATGTCGGGCTTGCCATAGCGGACTGCGAGATCCACGCCGTCGGTATTGAAGTGGGACAGCCGATCTGTGGCCAGTACACGTAAATCAATGTCCGGATGGCTGTGCGCAAAGCGGCCCAGCCGGGGAATGAGCCATTTGGAGGCAAAGGTCGGTGTCACGCTGACCGTCAGATGAGACGCTTGTGGCCGCAGCAGGCGGGTTGCCTCATCGATCATCGCCAAGGCGTTGCGAATGCTGCCGCTGTAGCCCAGCCCCGCATCGGTCAGTGCCAGGCCCCGGGGCAGGCGCTCGAACAAACGAAGGTTCAGGCTCGCTTCCAGCCCGCGTATCTGTTGTGCAACTGCCGCCTGGGTCACCCCCAGCTCGTCGGCGGCCAGGCGAAAGTTCAGGTGGCGGGCAACCACTTCGAACACACGTAGCGCATTGAGTGAGGGCAAATCAGGGAAACCGTTTGGCATGGCGATGGACAGGGTCGGGCTGGAGGATTCACCCACGAGGCTACTCGCCGAGCGCCTGTAAAGAAACCCGCGCCACCGCAGGCAATCCGCCACGCTGCGCAGCAAGCCCTCTGTTGGCGGCTGCACATTTTCATTGTTCAGCTTGACGCGTGAAATTTTTCATGTAAATTTTCATGAAAAATAAGTCTAAAAATTTCACGGCAGTCCGAAACGATGAAGAGACACGAAGAGGTTGAAGCCCTCGCGATCCTTATTCACGACCTGCGCAAATTCAAGAACCTGACCTTGGGTGAACTGGCCGAGCGCATCAACCGCTCGGTGGGTTTCCTCTCCCAGGTCGAACGCGGCGTTTCGCGCCCGACCGTGGCAGACCTCACCGCTATCAGCGAAGCGCTCGGCGTATCAACCGCGTACTTCTACAACCTGAGCAAGCCCCGCAGCATTGGCTGGGTCACGCGCCCCCACGAGCGGCGCACGTTGTACCTGGAGTCGGGCATCACCGACGTGCTGGCTTCGCCGACCATCGCAGGCGCTTTCTCCATGCTCGACAGCCTTCTCGAGCCGGGCGCCACCAGTGGGGAGGCGTACTTGAGCGACCGTTCCGAGCAGGGCTGTTTCGTGCTCGAGGGCGAACTCACGGTGTGGCTGGACCAGGGCGATGCCGTGACCCTGCAAGCCAACGACTGCTTCCAGCTGCAACCCCATGCGCCGTTCCGTTACGCCAACCTGACGGACAGAACCACCCGTGTGCTCTGGGTCTTCAATTGAATTCGTTCACCTCACAAGGATAAGAAGATGAGTGTCATCTTTCCGGACCTGCTGGCTGAAGTGCGCTCGTTCCGAGCAGAACACCCGGCAATTCGCTATGTCGACCTGATTGCGCTGGACATCCCCGGGCACTTCTACGGCAAGCGCTACCCCATGGACATGCTGGAAAAAGTCGCAGCCGGTGCGCCACTGAAGCTGCCGCAGAACTGCGTGCTGCTGGGGACCCAGGGCGGCCTTTACCCGATTGGTGACTATTGCTTCGCCGACGGCGACCCGGATGCCGCCCGGCGCCTGGTGCCGGGTACGCTGAAACCGGTGCGTTGGGAGAAGGAAGTGATCGCCCAGATGCTGATCACGTCCGACGGCACCGCAAAGCCGATCGAATTCGAGCCCCGTGAAGTGCTGGCGCGTGTGCTTCAGCGTCTGGCCAAGCGTGGCATCCGCCCGGTGGTGGCGTTCGAACTGGAGTTCTACCTGTTCGACCGCAAGCTTGATAACGGCCTGCCACAGTACCCACGTGACACGGCAACCGAGGATGAAGACGATCAGCCGAACATGCACATCGAGCGGTTGTCGCGCTTCTCGTCGGTCCTGCACGAGATGGTCGATGGCGCCAACGAGCAGGGCGTGCCGGCGAACGTCATCACCGCAGAGCTGGGCCCAGGCCAGTTCGAGATCAACTTCTCGCACAGCGACGATGCCCTCAGTGCGGCGGACTGGTCGGCACTGTTCTGCCGCAGTACCCGCGGTATCGCGATGAAGCACGGCTACCGTGCCAGCTTCATGAGCAAGCCTTACCTGGACGCGCCAGGCAGCGGCATGCATGTGCACGTCAGCCTGTACGACGCCGCCGGCAATAACATCCTGGCGGGAAGTGAACAGCGCAAGCTGCGCCATGCGGTGGCAGGCTGCCTGGAGCTGCTGCCGCACTGCATGCCGATCTTTGCCCCCAACCACAATGCCTACCGACGTTATGGCGCCATGGTCAACGCGGCGAGCAAGGCCAGCTGGGGTTTCGAAGACCGTGACGCGTGCATCCGCATCCCCGAGTCCGACCCGCGCAACCTGCGCATCGAGCACCGCCTCGCTGGCGCCGACGCCAACCCGTATCTGGTACTGGCGGCCATTTTGACCGGGATGGAGCATGGTCTGGATCGTGGCGTGGAGCCCATCGCCCCGCTGAACGACAACCGCCAGAGCGGCATCGACTTCCCCAAGGATGCCCTCAGCGCCTTGGCCGCCATGCGTCACCACCCGGTGGTCAACGAAGGCCTGGGCAGCGAGTTCGTGATGGTCTATTGCGAAAACAAATACCAGGAGCAACTGGACTTCATGCACCACATCGATGCCCGCGAATACCGCTGGTTCCTGTAGGTGCCGAGGTTGGAACAGCGACGCTGCACCCTCCCTTTCTACCGTTTCAATACAACGCGCAATATGGATTTGCCGGAGGAAGATATGCCACGTGTGCCCGTGATCGGCATTACCGCATGCACCAGCATGATTGAGCTGCATGCAACCCAGACCATCAGCGAGAAATACGCGCGCGCGGCAGCCAAGGCGGCGTGTGGGCTGCCCATCGTCATTCCCAGCCTCGGTGAGCTGATGGACAGCGCCGATATTCTTGACGTGGTGGATGGGCTGATCTTCACCGGTTCGCCGTCCAACATCGAGCCGTACCACTACAACGGCCCGGCCAGTGCTGCGGGCACCCATCACGACCCTCTGCGCGATGCCACCACGTTGCCGCTGATGCGCGCCGCCATCGCCGCCGGTGTACCGGTACTTGGCATTTGCCGTGGCTTCCAGGAAATGAACGTGGCGCTGGGTGGCACCCTGCACCAGAAGGTCCACGAGACCGGCATGTTCATGGACCACCGCGAAGGCAAGGATGAGCCCCTCGACAAGCAATATGGGCCGCGCCACACCCTGCATGTAGAGCCTGGCGGCATGCTCGACCGTATGGGCTTGCCGGCAATATTCGACGTCAATTCCATCCACGGCCAAGGCATCGACGTACTGGGCCCCGGGCTGAGGGTGGAAGCGCTGGCGCCCGATGGCCTGGTGGAAGCGATTTCGGTCGAGAACAGCAAGGGTTTTGCCCTGGGTGTGCAATGGCACCCCGAGTTCCAGGTCATGGATAACCCCCATTACCTGGCCATCTTCCAGTCCTTTGGCAAGGCCTGCCGGCACCGCTCGGTACTGCGCCAGAGGCTGTTGCTGTCTGCCTGAGCAGCGGCCTTTCCCACCTGTAAAAAATACCTCGCAGCGCGGCTGCGCATTTTGATGGAGTGAAGTCAATGAGTGAACAGAATTCGCAGACCCTTGCCTGGCAAACCATGAGCCGCGACCATCACCTGGCCCCGTTCAGCGATGTCAGGCAACTGGCCGAGAAAGGCCCGCGCATCATCACCTCGGCCAAGGGCGTGTACCTGTGGGACAGCGAGGGCAACAAGATTCTCGATGGCATGGCCGGCCTGTGGTGCGTGGCAGTCGGCTATGGTCGCGATGAGCTGGCCGATGTCGCCAGCCAGCAGATGAAGCAGCTGCCTTACTACAACCTGTTCTTCCAGACCGCGCACCCGCCCGCGCTGGAGCTGGCCAAGGCGATCGCCGAGGTGGCCCCGCAAGGCATGAACCACGTGTTCTTCACCGGTTCCGGCTCCGAAGGCAACGACACCGTGCTGCGCATGGTCCGCCATTACTGGGCTCTGAAGGGCCAGAAGAACAAGAAGGTCATCATTGGCCGCATCAACGGCTACCACGGCTCTACCGTGGCGGGCGCCGCCTTGGGCGGCATGAGTGGCATGCACCAGCAGGGCGGGGTGATCCCGGATGTCGTGCACATCCCGCAGCCGTACTGGTTTGGCGAAGGCGGCGACATGACCGAGGCCGACTTCGGTGTGTGGGCGGCCGAGCAACTGGAGAAGAAGATCCTCGAAGTTGGCGTGGACAACGTCGCCGCCTTCATCGCCGAGCCGATCCAGGGCGCCGGTGGCGTGATCATTCCGCCGCAGACCTATTGGCCGAAGATCAAGGAAATCCTGGCCAGGTACGACATCCTCTTCGTCGCCGACGAAGTGATCTGCGGGTTCGGCCGTACCGGTGAGTGGTTCGGCACCGATTATTACGACCTCAAGCCTGACCTGATGACCATCGCCAAGGGCCTGACCTCCGGTTACATCCCCATGGGCGGGGTGATCGTGCGTGACGAGGTGGCCAAGGTGATCAGCGAAGGCGGCGACTTCAACCACGGCTTCACCTATTCCGGCCACCCGGTGGCGGCAGCGGTAGGCCTGGAGAACCTGCGGATCCTGCGTGACGAGCAGATCATCCAGCAGGTGCACGATAAAACCGCGCCTTATCTGCAACAACGCCTGCGCGAACTGGCCGACCACCCGCTGGTAGGCGAAGTGCGCGGCCTGGGCATGCTCGGTGCGATCGAGTTGGTGAAAGACAAGGCCACCCGGGCCCGTTATGAAGGCAAAGGTGTCGGCATGATCTGTCGCCAGCACTGCTTCGACAACGGCCTGATCATGCGCGCTGTAGGCGACACCATGATCATCGCCCCACCGCTGGTGATCAGTATCGAAGAGATCGACGAACTGGTGGAGAAAGCCCGCAAGTGCCTGGACCTGACCTATGAGGCTGTTCGGTAAGGACGGAGGGCCTGGTTAGCTGTTCTCAGCACCTGTGAGATCGAGCGCCGCCTGCGCGGTGCTCGATCGGTGCCGCAATCGTACATTTCACGTCAGGCACCTTCCGCAAAGCATTTTGCTTTGTGAAATGAATCCTGTACTTTTCTGGGCATCCATTTCCCGTCTGAAAGTCGCGATTCAACCATGAAAGTGCACGAAGAAATCGAAGGCCTGGCAGTACTGATTCGCGACCTGCGCAAGTTCAAGGGCCTGACACTGGGCGAGCTGGCACAGCGCATCGGCCGTTCGGTGGGCTTTCTGTCCCAGGTCGAACGCGGCGTGTCACGCCCGACTGTGGCCGATCTCACAGCCATCAGCGAAGAGCTCGGTGTATCCACAGCCTACTTCTACAAGCTGGACAAACCCCGTGAGCTCGACTGGGTCACCCGCCCGCACGAGCGTCGCACGCTGCACCTGGCAGGTGGCATCACCGACGTGCTGGCATCGCCCTCCATAACGGGCGCGTTTTCCATGCTCGATAGCCACTTGCAGCCGGGGGCCAGCAGTGGCGAGGAGTACCTGGACGACAGCTCGGAGCAGGGCTGCTTCGTGCTCGAAGGCGAACTGACCGTATGGTTGGGCGATGCTGACCCGGTCACGCTGTACGCCAATGACAGTTTTCAGTTGCAACCCCACGCCCGTTTTCGGTATGCCAACCTGACCGACAAGCCCACACGCGTGCTTTGGGTGTTCAGCTGAGGGCCGTCGCACAGGCATGCGCTTGTGCCTGGGCTGGCCGGGAAAGTTGGCCTGCAAGCAATGTGCTGGCTGCATGGGGTATCCTTGCACCACGCAATCAACTTCGAAGCAGTGAATGAACAATGGGTTTTGAACAACTAGCTGAGCTACGAGACCGCCTGCGGGCGGAAAAAGGGCAGGTAAAGGCCGAGAGCGCGAAACCGCCCAAGCGCAAGTCGCCCCCGCAGGCGAAGCCGCGTGAGATGGACCCGGCGGTGGCAGCGATCTGGCCACTGCAGAAGCATTTTCCCTTGGCTTTCCCGGTCAACCCGGCCCCCAAGGTGCCGCTCAAGGAGGGCATTTTCAAGGATGCCGAGCAACACCTGGAGCTGCTTGGGTTAACCCGTGAACAGCTCAAGCTGGGCATTTCCACGTGGTGCCGGGGCGCTCGATACTGGGCGAGCATGGTGGAGAATGCTCCGCGCCTTGACTTGAACGGTCAGGCCGCGGGTACTGTGACCGCCGCTCAGGCGCTGCATGCCAAGCAGCAGGCTGCGCGGCAACGCAGCCAGGATCGACGCAATCGTGCGAAGTCAAAGGCCCAGGCCCAGGCTCCGGCTCCCGCCGCCGACACCGCAACGGTGCAGTCTACCGACTGAACTCAGTCGCGTTCTGCCCCGTCGCCATGCTGGATGGCAGCCCATTGCCGGGGCTGCCGTCTGGCAGGCCCGGCAATGGACCAGGTTCGGTTTCGAGGGCCTGGTGCATGCAACGATGGTTTCAAGACCCACCTGATCGGCAAGCCGTGGCAGATGATGCCGGGGCGTAACCACGTTCGTCGGTTTCAGAATGCGCCTGGTCGCTCGCATGCAACCCCTCGGCGCTACAAGTGCCATGCTAGCAGGATGCCCAAGGGTCAGTGCGCGCAGACGTGCGGCCGTGGGCGAGGAGGCCGCCAGTACCACGCAACTGTGACGTGGGCGGTGCGCCGCAGCAGAACACGCCGGAAACCTGCCCCTTAAAAAAAATCAGGCAGGGTCCGTGATGCCGAGGTCCGCTGTATGCCTGATGAATTGCTCCACCTGCCTGTAATCCAGCGCATTCTGGCCCGCGACAAGGACACCCCGGGTGCCCTGTTGCCGATCCTGCATGCCGTCCAGCACGAGCTGGGTTACATCCCCGACGCTTCTGTTCCCGAGATCGCCCATGCCCTCAACCTCAGCCTGGCTGAAGTGCGTGGGGTTATCAGTTTTTATCACGACTTCCGCACCGCGCCGCCCGCTCGCCACACCCTGCGCCTGTGCCGTGCCGAGTCGTGCCAGAGCCGTGGCGCCGAAGCCCTCGCCGCGCAATTGCGTGAACAGTTGGCACTGGGCGACCACGGCACCAGCGCCGACGGCGCCATCAGCCTGCGCCCTGTTTATTGCCTGGGTGCCTGTGCCTGCTCGCCAGCGCTGGAGCTGGACGGCCAGGTGCACGCGCGCCTCACCCCTGAGCGCCTGCGGGACTTGGTCAATGGTTGCCGGGAGGACTCAGCATGCTGAAGCTGTATATTCCCTGTGATTCGGTAGCCCGTGCCGTGGGTGCCGATCAGGTTGCCGATGCCCTGCTGCATGAGGCCGAGCGCCGCCAGTTGCCACTGGACATCCAGCGCACCAGCTCGCGCGGGCTTTACTGGCTGGAGCCGCTGATCGAGTGCGACAGTGCGCAAGGGCGCCTGGGTTTCGGTCCGATTACGCCACACGATGTGCCGTCACTGCTTGATGCCCTGGCGGGCGAACCCGGTGGCCACTCGCTGGCACTGGGGCCGGTCGAAGAAATACCCTATCTCAAGACCCAGCAACGCTTGCTGTTCGCACGCGCGGGCATCACCCGCCCATTGTCACTGGACGACTATCGTGCCCATGGCGGTTTCGCAGGCCTCGAGGCCGCCGTGGCGCTGGACGGTGCCGAAGTGGTTGCCGCAGTACTCGACTCCGGCCTGCGTGGCCGTGGTGGTGCGGCGTTCCCGGCCGGCATCAAGTGGCGCACCGTGCGTGACGCTGGCGCCGGGCAGAAGTACGTGGTGTGCAACGCCGACGAGGGTGACTCGGGCACGTTCGCTGATCGCATGCTGATGGAGGGCGACCCCTTCCTGCTGATCGAGGGCATGATCATTGCCGGCCTTGCCGTGGGGGCCGACAAGGGCTACGTCTATGTGCGCTCGGAGTACCCCGACGCCATCCGGGTACTTGACCAGGCCTTCGCCATCGCGCGTGACGCTGGCTACCTGGGTGCTGACGTAGCCGGCAGCGGCCAGGCGTTCGACCTGGAAGTGCGGGTGGGCGCCGGCGCCTATATTTGCGGCGAAGAAACCGCGCTGCTCGAATCCATCGAAGGCAAGCGTGGCATTGTCCGCGCCAAGCCACCGCTGCCTGCGCTGCAAGGGTTGTTCGGCCTGCCGACGTTGGTGCACAACGTGCTTACCCTGGCTTCGGTGCCCATCATTCTGGCCAAGGGGGCAGCGTTCTATCGCGATTTCGGCATGGGCCGCTCGCTGGGCACCATGCCGTTCCAGCTGGCCGGCAACATTCGCCAGGGTGGCCTGGTCGAGCGCGCGTTCGGCCTGACCCTGCGCGAGCTGGTGGAAGGCTATGGCGGTGGCACGGCCAGTGGCCGGCCGCTGAAGGCCGCGCAGGTCGGTGGCCCGCTTGGTGCCTGGGTACCCCCCAGCCATTTCGACACCCCACTGGACTATGAAGCGTTTGCTGCCGTGGGCGCGATGCTCGGCCACGGCGGTGTGGTGGTGGCCGACGATACGTTGAACATGGCCAGCATGGCGCGTTTCGCCCTGCAGTTCTGTGCCGAAGAGTCCTGCGGCAAGTGCACCCCGTGCCGCATCGGCTCCACCCGGGGCATGGAAGTGGTCGACCGGTTGATCGCCAGCAGTGACATCACCGAGCGCCATGACCAGGCGCTGTTGCTGCGCGACCTGTGCGACACCCTGCAGTACGGTTCGTTGTGCGCCATGGGCGGTATGACTGCCTATCCGGTGGCCAGCGCGCTCAAGTACTTCCCCGCCGATTTTGGGCTGACCACCACGGAGGCCGCACAGTGATCAATCTCTTCGACCCCGCTTCTGATAAAAGCAGCGACCTCGGCACCCCGGCCCGCGAAAGCGACGTGCAGATCAGCCTGAGCATCGACGGCCGCGCCATCAGCGTGCCTGCTGGCACCTCGGTCATGCGCGCCGCCGCCATGCTGGGCACCAGCATCCCCAAACTGTGCGCCACCGACAGCCTCGAAGCCTTCGGCTCCTGCCGCATGTGCATGGTGGAAATCGAAGGCATGCGTGGCTACCCGGCATCCTGCACCACGCCAGTCAGTGAAGGCATGGTGGTGCGCACCGAAACCCCGCGCCTGGCCGGCCTGCGTCGCAACGTGATGGAGCTGTACATTTCCGACCACCCCCTGGACTGCCTGACCTGTTCGGCCAACGGCAACTGCGAGCTGCAGACCGTGGCCGGCCAGGTGGGCCTGCGTGAGGTGCGCTACGGCTATGACGGCGCCAACCACCTGGACGAGAAAAAAGACGTTTCCAACCCGTATTTCGACTACGAGCCGAGCAAGTGCATCGTCTGCAGCCGCTGTGTGCGCGCCTGCGAGGACATCCAGGGTACGTTCGCCCTGACCATTACCGGGCGCGGTTTCGAATCGCGGGTGGCGGCCGCGGGTGGCGAAAACTTCCTGGCTTCCGAATGCGTGTCGTGCGGCGCCTGCGTGCAGGCCTGTCCGACCGCGACCCTCACGGAAAAGAGCCTGGTGCAGCTTGGCCAGCCTGAGCGTTCGGTCATTACCACCTGCGCCTACTGCGGCGTTGGCTGCTCGTTCCGCGCCGAAATCAAGGGTGACCAGCTGGTGCGCATGGTCCCGGACAAGAACGGTGGCGCCAACCACGGCCACGCCTGCGTCAAGGGCCGCTTTGCCTGGGGCTACGCCACCCACCCGGACCGCATCACCAAACCGATGATCCGCAAGCGCCTGGAAGACCCGTGGCAGGAAGTCAGCTGGGACGAGGCCGTGACCTATGCCGCCAGCGAGTTCCGCCGCATCCAGCTCAAATACGGGCGCGACTCCATCGGCGGCATCACCTCCAGCCGCTGTACCAACGAAGAAGCCTACCTGGTGCAAAAACTGGTGCGCACGGCGTTTGGTAACAACAACGTCGACACCTGCGCACGGGTGTGCCATTCGCCCACCGGTTATGGCCTGAAGCAGACCCTGGGTGAGTCAGCCGGCACGCAAAGCTTCGACTCGGTGATGCAGGCCGACGTTGTGCTGGTGATTGGCGCCAACCCCACCGACGCCCACCCGGTGTTCGGCTCGCAACTCAAGCGCCGCCTGCGCCAGGGGGCGCGGCTGATCGTGATCGACCCACGGCGTATCGACCTGGTCGACTCGCCGCACGCCCGCGCCGACCTGCACCTGCAACTGCGCCCGGGCACCAACGTGGCCATGCTCAACGCCCTGGCCCACGTGATCGTCACCGAGGGCCTGCTGGCCCAGCGCTTCATCGATGCCCGCTGCGAAACCGAAGACTTTGCCCGTTGGCGCGACTTCGTCAGCCTGCCAGACAACGCTCCCGAGGTGCTCGGCCCGGTTTGTGGCGTGCCACCTGAGCAGATCCGCGCTGCGGCCCGGCTGTATGCCACCGGCGGCAACGCGGCCATCTACTACGGCCTGGGTGTGACCGAGCACAGCCAAGGCAGCACCGCAGTGATGGGCATTGCCAACCTGGCCATGGCCACTGGCAACATCGGCCGTGAAGGGGTAGGGGTGAACCCGCTGCGCGGGCAGAACAACGTGCAGGGCTCGTGCGACATGGGCTCGTTCCCCCACGAGCTGCCCGGCTACCGGCATGTCTCCAACGAGGGCGTGCGCGCCGAGTTCGAACGGGCCTGGGGCGTGACTTTGCAGCCCGACCCGGGTCTGCGCATTCCCAACATGTTCGAGGCGGCGCTGGATGGCAGCTTCAAGGCGCTGTACTGCCAGGGTGAGGACATCGCCCAGAGCGACCCCAACACCCAGCACGTCACGGCGGCCTTGCTCGCCATGGAGTGCGTGGTGGTGCAGGACATTTTCCTCAACGAAACTGCCAAGTTCGCCCATGTGTTCCTGCCGGGCAGTTCGTTCCTGGAAAAGGACGGCACCTTCACCAACGCCGAGCGGCGTATTTCGCGGGTGCGCAAGGTCATGGAGCCGCTGGCCGGCAAGGCCGACTGGGAAGCTACCGTGGCCCTGGCCAACGCTCTGGGCTACCCGATGAACTACCGCCACCCGTCCGAGATCATGGACGAGATCGCCCGCCTGACGCCGACCTTCCGTCGTGTCAGCTACGCGGAAATCGACCGCCATGGCAGCCTGCAGTGGCCGTGCAACGACGCTGCGCCAGACGGCACGCCGACCATGCACATCGACCAGTTCGTGCGTGGCAAGGGCCGCTTCATGCTCACCGGCTACGTGCCCACCGACGAAAAGGTCAACAACCGCTACCCGTTGCTGCTGACTACCGGTCGTATCCTCAGCCAGTACAACGTCGGCGCCCAGACCCGGCGCACTGCCAACGTTGCCTGGCATGATGCCGACCGCCTGGAGATCCACCCGACCGACGCGGAAAGCCGTGGCATCCACGACGGTGACTGGGTCGGCATCGGCAGCCGCGCCGGGCAGACTGTGCTGCGTGCCAAGGTCAGTGCGCGGGTGGCGCCGGGCGTGGTGTACACCACCTTCCACTTCCCGGAGTCGGGTGCCAACGTGATCACCACCGACAACTCCGACTGGGCCACCAACTGCCCCGAGTACAAGGTGACGGCAGTGGAAGTGGTGAAAGTGTTCCAGCCATCGCAATGGCAGAAGCGCTATCAGGACTTCAGTGATGAACAGCAGCGGCTGCTGAAAGAGCGCCGTGCTGCGGAGAAAGCCGAGGTTCGCCGATGAGCAGTGAAAACCTGGTCAAGATGGCCAACCAGATTGCCCATTACTTCGACAGCGAGCCAGACCGGGCGCTGGCGGTGCAAGGGGTGCGGCAGCATCTGAAGAGCTTCTGGACGCCGGCGATGCTCCGGCAATTGGCGGAGTGGAGCGAGGCCCACGCGGGGGAGGGGCTTGACCCGAAGGTGCGGGAGGCGTTGGTCTAGATTCCCGGGCGGCAACGGAACCTTGGGGCGGGTTTGCCTGCGAATGTGGCGTTGAAATCAATGACGCATTCGCGGGTGAACCCGCTCCTACAAGGGGCCTGCATATTGCCTACTCAGCCGCGGGCCAGCTCCGCCAGGTGGGCGATGGCTTCTTCGCTCTTGAGCACCAGCACATCGCCCTCCAGCGCATCCAGCACCACTTCCGAGGTATTGCCAATCAACGCCCCGGAAATCCCCGTGCGGCACACCGTGCCTATCACGGTCACCACTGCATCGAGCTTCTTTTCGGTATGTGGAATCAACACATCCGCTGGCCCTTCGGCCACGTGCAGGCACTCATCGCTGATGCCGTATTCGGCCTGGAACGCCTTGCATGCTTCACGGTAGCGTTTTTCGATCGTATCGCTCAGCTGGTAGGCCGGGTCCGACGCTGACAGCATCGGCGACGGGTGGGCGCTGATGACATGCAGTTCTCCCTTGGCCAGTTTGGCAATCTCGAAGCCGTGGTCGATGATGCTGGCATGCAGGCGGCGGTGGTCTTCGTCCTGGTTACCCACGTCCACCGCCGCCAAAATCTTGCCCCCGGTCCACGGCCGTTCGCTCTTGACCATCAGCACGGTACCCGGGCATTGGCGCAGCAGCTTCCAGTCGCTGGGGGTGAGCAGGGCCTTTTTCAGCGGGTTGTCCGGGCGGTGTTCCTTGATCACCAGTTCGCAGCCTTCGGCCTGCTGTACATGGATGATGGTGTCGTGCAGGCTGTCGCGCCAGCCCTCTTCATGGGTGACATTGGCGTAGCCGTCATCATGCAACTGGCTGCTCAGCAGGCTGAGCAGCGCACTGTGATCATGCCGCTTGTCACACATCAGCAAGTGCAGGCGTGCGCCCGTGACGCCTGCAATCAGCTTGGCGCGCGTAAGCGCCCGGCTGTGAGCGTGCGCGGGGTCGAGGACGACGAGAATGCTGCGGACGGCTTGCATGGGCGTTAACTCCCTTCGATGATGGCGACCAATGCCTGACTATAGTCGGCGCTTCCCCCTCCAGCGCTTGATGTACATCAAGCATAGTCACTGGCATCGCCAGCCGCCGCCGGTATAATCGCCGGCCCTGCCAGTTCTGTGTGGTTGCACGCTTATGTCCCTGATCCCCGAAATCGACGCCTTTCTTGGCTGCCCGACGCCAGACGCCTGGATCGAAGCGGCGCTCGCCGACCAGGAAACCCTGCTGATCGACCACAAGAACTGCGAGTTCAAGGCCGCCAGCACGGCCTTGAGCCTGATCGCCAAGTACAACACTCACCTTGATCTGATCAACATGATGTCGCGCCTGGCCCGCGAGGAGCTGGTGCATCACGAACAGGTGTTACGCCTCATGAAGCGTCGCGGGGTGCCGTTGCGCCCGGTGTCGGCGGGGCGTTACGCGTCGGGGTTGCGCCGACTGGTGCGCGCCCACGAGCCGGTCAAGCTGGTGGATACGCTGGTGGTGGGGGCGTTCATCGAGGCGCGCAGTTGCGAACGTTTTGCCGCGCTGGTGCCGCATCTGGATGAAGAGCTGGGCCGCTTCTACCACGGGCTGCTGAAAAGCGAAGCGCGCCACTACCAGGGCTACCTGAAACTGGCGCACAACTACGGTGATGAAGCGGACATCGCCCGCCGTGTCGAGCTGGTACGCGCTGCGGAAATGGAGCTGATCCAGTCACCAGACCAGGAGCTGCGCTTCCACAGCGGCATCCCGCAGGCTTTGGCCGCCTGATGTGCACCAGGCGGCGCAGGCCTTAACTGCGCCGACCCAGTAGCAGGCCTACCGCCAACCCGAGGCCGGCGGAAATGGCCACGGTCTGCCAGGGGTGGCCGCCGATGTAGTCCTGAGTGGCGTCCACCACCGGTTGCGCCTTGCTGCGCACGTTGCTCGCCGCCTGGCGTGCCTGGCGCAGCTTCAGGCTCACCTGGGCGCGCAACGTCTCTGCTTCTTCGCCGACCAGTGCGGCACTGTCGTTCAGCAGTTTTTCCGATTCTTCTATCAGCGATTGCAGTTCGCTGAATACCTGGTCCTTGATCTGATCGCTGTCCGCCAGCGTGGCGTTTTTCCGGGCCATGAACTCGTCCTCGTCAATGGGGGTGATGTGAACAATGGATGCCGCCACGTCGGGAAAGTTGCGGCGGCTTTCCGGTGATGCTGTGCCTGGGTGTAAGATAGCGGCCATTTTCAAACCTGCAGGTACCTTCATGAGTTTCAATCTGGCCAACATGAGCTTCGAGGAACGGGCGCAGATCGAGGCAGAGAAGGCCCGGTTGTTCGAGATGTGGCAGAACAACCTGGGCAAAGCCAAGGGCGAAGCCGCCCGGCTGATTGCCGAAAAGCCACGGCGCAAGGGCAAATGGGCCGAGTGGGTGCGCGCCGAACTGGACGGCATGACGCCGCCTGAATACGCCAGCATGGTGCGCAGCGAAGTCAACAAGCTGATGGCCGCAGCCAGCGCCAACCGCTGAGCACACCCGCCCGGCGCTTATCAGTAGGTGCCCTTGGGCAGGTCCAGCTTGCCTTCATCGGTAAAACGCACGGTCCCCAGCGGCCCGCCGGCCAGTTTGCCGCGCAGCTTGTAGGGTAGACCCTGCAGCGAATCTACCTTGCCCAGCCCATAGGCCTGGCGCAGGAAGGAAAACGCCGTGATGCTTACCGGCACCACGATCACCGCTTCGTCGTAGCGGCCAATGTGCCCCTGCTGGTCACTGACACCAGCGGCCAGCGGCTGGCCGTTCACTTCCAGGTTCAAGGCGATGCCGTTGTAATCGATCGGTGACTCATTGGGGTTTTGCACCCGCATTTTCACCGCCATGCGCAGTTCCAGCTCCTGCCCGGGCAGTGGTTCGATGCCGATCACGCTGATGTTCACCGGGTCGCGTGGCTGGAGCAGCGCACAGGCCGCGAGGCCAAAGGCCATCAGCAGGACCAGAAACAGGCGGGTGTATCGGTACAGACGGGCAGTCATGGGCTGTGACCTTGCCGGAGTGGAGCTGGCAGTGTGGCAAATGCGCGTCGACGTTGAAAGTATCGGTTCATATGAAAGATACTGTTTCTCATTAACGCCCGATAACCTCTCTTACTGGCTGTTCCCCAATCATGCTGACTTCACCCATGTCGGGCCTGCTGGCAAGCTTCCAGGAGCACTACGACGACCTGCTGCAGTTTCTGACGCGGCGCATGAGCGACCGTCAGCGCGCGGCCGATGTGGCGCAGGAAACCTACCTGAAGCTGGTGAACATCGACGAGCAGGCGGTCCCGGTGGTGCACGCGCGCAGTTTCATCTTCCGTGTGGCCGGCAACCTGGCGATTGACGCCTTGCGCCGTGAGCAACGCATCGCCGCCAGCCACGACGACAGCGACGGAGCCTGTGAGGTGGCCTGTCCGGCGCCGGCACCCGAGGCGGCGTTGCTGGCCCGCGAGCGCTTGCAGATTCTTGACCAGGCCCTGTTGCAGTTGCCCGACAATGCCCGCCAGGCGCTGTTGCTCAACCGTGTCGAGGGCCTGACCCAGAAGCAGGTCGCTCAACGCCTGGGGGTTTCCGAGAGCATGGTGGCAAAGTATATCGGCCAGGCCTTGCGCCATTGCCGCGGCCGGCTGAAGCAGGCGGGTGTGGCGGCATCGGTGGTGTTGCTGGTCGCCGCCGTGGCGGGTTGGCAGCAAGCCCCGATGCTGCTGGCCGATTACCACACCGCCGTGGGCGAGCGGCAGGTCATTACCCTGGCAGATGGCACACGGGTGACGCTGAACAGCGCCAGTGCCTTGAGCGTGGCGTTCAGCGAGCATGAGCGGCGTGTGGTACTCGATGCGGGTGAGGCGCTGTTCGAGACCGCCGATGATTCACGTCCGTTCGTGGTCGAAACGGCCGGTGCGCGGGTGCAGGGCAATGCCGCCACCTTCAGCGTGCACCGCGATGGCCACGTCGTGTTGGCACGCGGTGAAGCCAAGGTGGGTGAACATGAACTGGCGGTGGCGGCCGATGCCGGCACGCAGATGGCCTGGCAGCGTGGCAAGCTGATCTTCAACGGCAAGCCGCTGGGGCAGGTGCTGACGGAGCTTGAGAGATACCGGCATGGGCGCATTGTGTTGTCCGACAGCAAGCTGGCTGCGATGGAGGTGAGCGGGGTGTTTGACCTGGATGAACCTGAGGCCCTGTTGCGGACGTTGGAGCAGCGGTATGGCCTGAAGGTGACCTACCTGCCGTGGTTGGCCGTGGTGCATTGATCAGCCTGTGCCGGCCTCTTAGCGGGCAAGCCCGTTCCTGCACAGGTCGCACAACCTTCAGGCGGGCGCAGTCGTTGTAGGAGCGGGCTTGCCCGCGAAGAGGCCGGACAGAAATAAAAATATTTTCCATTTGCCACTGCAAGTTCCTGCAAGCCAGATCGTCGTAGTGAGACTGATCAGCAACCCATTCTCATTTACGACTTGTCAGGAAGCTCATTCGTGCCTCTGATGCTCAAGCCCTTGCACCGCCGTCGCGGTCCTTTTCACCATGCCTTGATGTCTTGCAGTGCCATGGCCCTGTTGCTCGGCCCCCTGCACGCAGGGGCCGCGACGACTGCCGAACAGACCCAGATGCAGGCCCGCCAGGTCCAGCTCGACCTGCCAGCCCAGCCGCTGGACCAGGCGCTGACCACCTTCGCCGACCAAGCCGGCCTGCACCTGCTGTACACCACAGGCGATGTCGCCGGCCAGGTCAGCCCGGCGTTGCAGGGCAACTACAGTGTCGAGCAGGCCCTGCAGCAGTTGCTGGCCGGCAGCGGCATGAGCTGGCAGTTCAGCGAGGCTCGCACCGTCACCCTGCGCAAGGCCGAGGCCGCGCCGCAGGCGGTCAACCTCAAGCCGATCGAAGTCAGCGTAGCGTCGCGCACCAGCACTGCCATCAGCGAAATCCCTGGGACCGTCTGGGTGGTCGACCAGCAGCAATTGCGCGAGCAGATCGACAGCGGCGTCAGCTTGAAGGAAGCCATCGGCAAGCTGGTACCGGGCCTTGACCTGGCGCCGGAAGGGCGCACCAATTACGGCCAGAACATGCGTGGGCGCAACGTGCTGGTGATGATCGACGGGGTCAGCCAGAACAGCTCCCGCGGCCTGTCGCGCCAGTTCGACAGCATTTCGCCGTTCAACGTCGAGCGCGTCGAAGTGCTGTCTGGCGCCAGCGCCATCTACGGCGGTGGCGCCACTGGCGGCATCATCAACATCGTGACCAAAAAGGGCGAGCCTGGCCCGGCGCGCTTCGAGACCCAGTTGGGGGCCAGCAGCGGTTTCAACAACAGCGACGACCTGGCCACCCGCTTCGCCCAGTCGGTCAGCGGCGGCAACGAACGGGTCAATGCCCGGTTGGGCGTTTCCGGTGAGCAGAACGAAGCCTTCTACGATGGTGCTGGCGACCAGATCTTCATCGACAACACCCAGACCGACCTGCAGTACAACCGCACCATCGACGTACTCGGTACCTTGGGCCTGCAGCTGAACGACCAGCAGAGCCTCGACCTGTTGGCCCAGTACTACGACTCGGGCAACCACGGCAGCACGGGTATCTACTTCCCCAACCTGAACTACAACGCGCCATCCGACCTGGAAGACGCCGAGCTGCGCAGCGGTTATTCATCGGACCTGGAGCCGCGTACGCGGCGCTTGCTGCTCAACGCCAATTACCACCACACCGACGTGCTGGGCCAGGACTTCTACCTGCAGGCCTCGTACCGCAAGGAAGACGACAACTTCTACCCGTTCCCGTACTACAACCGTGCCACGCCCACCGGCTCGCGCGGGGTGTACTTTGCCGCCTCGCAGCAAAACTTCGAAGTTACCAGCCTCAAGGGCCTGTTTGCCAAACAGTGGGATACGCTGAAGCTGACCTACGGCGTTGACCTGGACCGCGAGCGCTTCAACGCCGAGCAGACCACCTTCAACGCCCAGACCTCGTCCGAGTCGGGTGGCCTTGAGCTGGAAAAAGACAGCAAGGCCGCACGCTACCCCAGCTACCGGGTGGATGGTGTGTCGGTGTATGCCCAGCTGGACTGGCATGCCACCGACAACCTGACGTTGTCCGGTGGCGCCCGGCGCCAGCAGATGGACGTGGATGTCAGCGACTTCAAGGGCGTGCCGGGCGGCAGTAACGACTATCAGGTCAACCTGTTCAACGTCGGTGCCATCTACGACTTCAAGAACGGCCACCAGGTGTGGAGCAACTATGGCGAAGGCTTCGACCTGCCTGACCCGGCCAAGTACTACGGCAAGCCGGGCCTGAGCGTGGCCGATAACCCGTTGGCCGGTATCAAGAGCCGCCAGGTGGAAGTGGGCTGGCGCTATGCCGACCTGGATTGGGATGCACAGGCAGCGCTGTACTACATCTGGTCGGACAAGATCATCAACGTCGATTCGCAAACGCTGACCATCGACGTGGAAGAGCAGAAAAGCCGCGACTTTGGCTTTGAAGGTGCACTGACCCGGCACTTCCAGACCGGCTGGGAAACCGGCGGCACATTGCACATGACACGCTCCGAGGAAGAGGCCGAGGACGGCGGCTGGATCAAGCGCGATGCCCGTTATGCCTCGTTGTCCAAGGCCACCGCGTTTGTCGGCTGGAAGGGCGATGGCCGCAGTGCACGCTTGCAGGCCAACCATGCCTTCAGCCTGAAGGACGATGCCGATCACGAGATTGACGGTTACACCACCTTTGACCTGCTGGGCAGCCAAGACACCGGTTTCGGCACCGTCAGTGCCGGTATCCAGAACGTGCTGGACAAACAGTACAGCACGGTATGGGGACAGCGTGCGACGTTGTTCTATTCGCCGACCTACGGGCCGGCGTATCTGTATGACTACCAGGGGCGCGGACGGACCTACACCCTGACCTGGAGCATGGCTTACTGATTGTGGTTGCCTGAACCGGCCCTTTCGCGGGTGAACCCACTCCTACACGACGGTGCCTGTGCCCAGCCACCGACAGGTGTCCACCACCGATCCGATGTAGGAGCGGGTTTACCCGCGAATACGGTAGCGGCGGCAACGGTGAACGGCGGGTGTAAATTGGCCAGCAGGCCCGGCCCCTTCGCGGGTGAACCCGCTCCTACACGACGGCCTGTGCCCAGCCACCGACCTGTGTCCACCCCCGATCCGGCGTAGGAGCGGGTTTACCCGCGAATACGGTAGCGGCGGCAACGGTGAACGTCTGGTGGAGATTGGCCAGCAGGGCCGGCCCTTTCGCGGGTAAACCCGCTCCTACACGACGGTGCCTGTGCCCAGCCACCGACAGGTGTCCACCACCGATCCGGTGTAGGCGCGGGTTCACCCGCGAAGGGGCCGGTTCAGGCAAACGCCGCCAGCAAATCCTGCGCAAATACATGGGCTGCCTCTCCAACCCCCTGTGCCCGGTGCCGGGCCAAGGTGAACGGCACCCCAAAATCAAGCTCAGGGTCCAGCGCCCATAACAGCCCCTCGGCCTCCCAGCCCTGTGCACAGTGGCATGGCAAGTAGCCAATATGCCGCCCAGACAGAATGAACGTCAGCACGCTTTCGATCTGCTCCGCCACTGCCGTGCTGCGTCTGCTCTGGAATGGTTCGCCCCCTTTGAGAAAACGGTACGGATGGCGCACCTGGTCCATGTCCAGCAACCGCTCAAGCCCAACATCCGTCTCGCCATACAGCACATGCCCCTTGCCGCAATACAGCCGCTGGCGCTCCGCGAACAAGGGCTGGTAATCAAAGGCCGCCTGGTTGCCGGAAAAGTAGCTGATGGCATAGTCCAGTCGCTGCTCCAGCAACAGCCGTTCCAGCTCCGCCGGCGGTGCACTGACAAGCTCCAGTTGCACCGATTCTTCTCGCCTGCGAAATGCCGCAATGGCCGCCGCCAGTTTCAGGCTCACCGCCTTGTCCTGATTTTCCGCCATGCCTATGCGCACAGTTCCCAGCAGCCGCCCGGCAACGCCGTTGGCCTGCTGGCGAAACTGCTCGATGTTCAGCAGCAGCCCACGCGCCGCCTCCAATAGCAATTCACCTTTTTCCGTCAGGCGAAAACCACCCTTGCCGCGGCTGCACAGGCGGTAACCCAAGCGTGCCTCCAGTTGCGCCATGCGCTGGCTGATGGTGGGCTGGCTCAGGCCCAGCACGCCTTGAGCGGCGCTGAAGCCACCTGCCTCGACTACAGTGACGAACAGCCGCAGCAGGTGCAGGTCGGGGTCGTGCACTTGTCCGAACATTACATTGCTCCTGATGAATGTCAGCTTTGCAAACTTGCCATTTGTGCAATGTAACCCGGCTGGCATGCTCGCGGCATCCACCCATTTACCGAGGTGTCCGCCATGCGTCGATCGTTGTGCCTTTTGTCTCTGGTTCTGGCCCTGCCGCTGCAGGCCGAAGAAAAGGTCGTCAATCTTTACAGCTGGGCCGATTACGTCGCCCCGCAAACCTTGCAGCGCTTCGAACAGGAAACGGGCTACAAGGTGCGTTACGACACCTTTGACACCCCCGAGGTGCTGGAAACCAAGCTGTTGACCGGTGGTAGCGGCTACGACGTGGTGGTGCCGTCATCCACCGTGCTGGCCCGAGCGCTCAAGGCCAATGCCCTGCAACCGCTGAACGCTCAGGCCATGCCTGGCTATGGCAACCTCGACAAGGACCTGCTGGGCAAACTGGCCGAGGTTGACCCCGGCAACCGCCATGCTGTGCCGTACACCTGGGGCACGCTGGGCCTGGGGGTAAATGTGGAGGCAGTACGCCAGCGCCTTGGCGATGTACCGCTGGACAGCCTCGACCTGTTGTTCAAGCCCGAGTACGCCACCCGCCTGAAGGGTTGCGGCATCGCTTTGCCTGACTCGCCCCAGGAGGTGATCGGCGTAGCCCTGAACTACCTGGGCAAGGACCCTTACAGCCAGAACAAGGATGACCTGGCTGCCGCGCAGAACCTGCTCAGCCAGTTGCAGCCGTCGGTCAGCTACGTTGCCAACGGCCGGCAGATCAACGACCTGGCCAATGGCAGCGTGTGCCTGGCGCTGACCTACAACGGTGATGCCGCGATGGCCGCCGACCAGGCCCGTCGTGCCGGCAAGCCGTTCGAGGTGATCTACCGCATCCCCCGCGAAGGCACGCTGGTATGGCAGGACAACCTGGTCATCCCCAAGGACGCCCCGCACCCCGAGGCCGCACGGGCGTTCATCGCCTTCATGCTCAAGCCAGAGTCGGTGGCAGCGCTGACCAACACGCTGTTCTTCGCCAATGCCAACCAGGCTGCCACGCCGCTGGTGGACGAAGCGGTGCGCAACGACCCGGATATCTATCCGTCGGCCGAGGTGCGTCAGCGCCTGTATGCCGACCGCAGCATGGCCTTGGCCGACCTGCGACAACGCAACCGTCTGTGGACCGCCTTCCGCAGCCGGCAGTAGCCCATGACAATCAAGGAGCCCGACCGTGGACCAAGCCGCAAGCAATGACCAGGCCATGACCCGCGATAGCCTGTATGGTACCGCCGCAGAAAGCACCTACGCCGGTGTTGTCAGTTTTTCCCGCCGCCGCTACAGCCGCGACTTGCGCGGTGTGGATGTGGTGGTCAGCGGTGTGCCGTTCGACACGGCCACCAGTAACCGCCCCGGCGCGCGCTTCGGCCCGCGGGCGATCCGTGCTGCCTCGGTCCAGCAGGCCTGGGCCCGCCACTGGCCGTGGGCGTTCGACCCGTTCGACCACCTGGCGGTCATCGACTATGGCGACTGCCCCTTCGACAGCGGCACGCCGCAGTCGGTACCGGACAGCATCGAGGCCCATGCCGAGCACATTCTGCAGGCGGGTTGCGCCATGCTGACCCTTGGTGGCGATCACTTCATCAGCTACCCGCTGCTCAAGGCTCACGCCCGCCGCCATGGCCCGCTGGCGCTGATCCATTTCGATGCGCACAGTGACACCTGGCCGGACGAGGCGGGTAAGCGCATCGACCACGGCACCATGTTCTGGCATGCCGCCCGCGAAGGCCTGGTTGACCCGGCCCACTCGGTGCAGATTGGCCTGCGCACGACCAATGACGACAGCCAGGGCTTTGCCATTCTCGACGCCAGGCAGGTGCACCGCCAGGGCACAGAGGCGGTGATTGCAGCGATTCGCCAGCGGGTGGGCGAGCGGCCGGTGTACCTGACCTTCGACATCGACTGCCTCGACCCGGCCTACGCGCCCGGTACCGGAACGCCGGTGTGTGGCGGGCTGAGCACGGTGCAGGCGCTGGAGATTCTGGGTGGGCTGCGTGGCATCAACCTGGTAGGCATGGACTTGGTGGAAGTGGCGCCAGCCTATGACCATGCCGATATCACTGCATTGGCCGGGGCAACCCTGGCCATGGAGATGCTGTGCCTGTATGCGGCGCGGCACAAGGTGGATAACGGCCAGTAGAAGGTTGCGGCCATTGGAGGGCGAAGCAGCCCTCCGCGGCCCATACTGAAACATCAGGAATCAACTCCACCCGCATTCACACTTTTGCCGCGAACCCCTCGCGCCTTAGGCTATCAAACCCACCAGGCGCGGCATTTTCGTACAGGAGGTGAAGCATGACCCCGACATTGCCCATCCTGGCCCTCAGCCTGGCGCTGTGCCTGCCCGCGCACGCAGCTGCGCAGCAGCCCGTGCAACATGCTGTCGGCAACAGCAACCCTTACAACAGCCCGATCCAGCGGGCCAACCCCAACAGTCGTCAAGGCAGCATGCCAGCTACGCCTCCGGTACGTGGCCCGTCCACCGACCCGTACCAGCGCCCACCCACCCTGGACAACCGCGGCATCGGTAACGGCGACAACCTGCGCCGTCAGCAGCAAACCCCGAACCTGGAACCCACCCGGCCACCGCGCGATAACCCTCGTGCGCCTTAAGCCCACTTGAAAGGAATCCGGCATGCTTCGAGCACCCTGGCTAGTCACCCTGACCGCCGCCGCGCTGCTGCCACTGTGGGCGCATGCGGCGGCCGAACAGCGGTTCCCCAGCGAAGAAGGCACCTTGATCGTCGACACGCTTGCCGATGGCCTGCGCAACCCCTGGGCCCTGGCCTTCCTGCCCGGTGGCAAGGACATGCTGGTGACCGAGCGCGCCGGCAACCTGCGGCTGGTCAATGCCGAAGGCAAGGTCGGCCCGCCGATCAGCGGTGTACCCAAGGTCTGGGCCGAAGGCCAGGGCGGCTTGCTGGATGTGGCACTGTCACCGGAGTTCGGCAAGGACCGCACCGTTTACCTGTCCTACGCCGAGGAGGGCAGTGACGGCAAGGCCGGTACTGCGGTCGGCCGCGGGCAGCTGTCCGAGGACCGCGCCCGGCTGGAGCATTTCACCGTGATCTTCCGCCAGCTGCCCAAGCTGTCGGTGGGTAACCACTTCGGCTCGCGGCTGGTGTTCGACCGCAATGGCTACCTGTTCATCGCCCTGGGCGAGAACAACCAACGCCCCACTGCCCAGGACCTGGACAAGTTGCAAGGCAAGGTCGTGCGTATTCTGCCGGACGGCGAAGTGCCCAAAGACAACCCCTTCGTCGGCAAGGACAACGTGCGCCCGGAGATCTGGTCGTACGGCCACCGTAATCAGCAAGGCGCCGCGCTCAACCCCTGGACAGGCCAGCTGTGGACCCACGAACACGGCCCGCGCGGAGGGGATGAAATCAACATTCCAAAGCCTGGCAAGAACTATGGTTGGCCGATTGCGACCCACGGCATCAACTACTCGCTGCTGCCCATCCCCGAGGCCAAGGGCGAGCATGTAGACGGCATGGTCGACCCGCACCATGTATGGGAAAAGTCACCGGGTATCAGCGGTATGGCATTCTACGACAGCCCAACGTTCAAGGCCTGGGACCACAATCTGTTCATAGGGGCGCTGGCCACGCAGGAATTGATCCGCTTGCAACTGGAGGGCGACAAGGTGGTGCACGAAGAGCGGTTGCTCGGTGACCTGAAGGCGCGTATCCGTGATGTGCGGATGGGGCCAGATGGTTACCTGTATGTACTGACCGATGACAAGGACGGCGCGCTACTCAAGGCCGGCCTGGCCGACTGACGCGCGCCTGCACCGAGGGTGACAGTCGGGTAGAATGCGGCCATGGCCATCGACCCCCAAACCCTCTACCAGCAAGCCCTGAGCACTCGGGGCTACGTCGCTGACCCCGCCCAGGCCCGCGTCGTCGAGGCCTTGCAAGCCTGCTTCCAGTCCCTCGACCAGGGCCGCCCCACCCAGGGCCTCTACCTCTGGGGCCCGGTCGGGCGCGGCAAGACCTGGCTGATGGACCAGTTCCACCAGTGCCTGCGCATACCGAGCCGGCGCCAGCACTTTCATCACTTCATGGCCTGGGTGCATCAACGCCTGTTTCAGCTCAACGGCACCGCCGACCCGCTATTGGCCCTGGCGGCGGAGCTGGCGCGGCAAATCCGTGTGCTGTGCTTTGATGAACTGTTCGTCAACGACATCGGTGATGCGATCATCCTCGGCCGCCTGTTCCAGGTATTGTTCGATCAGGGCGTGGTGATTGTTGCCACTTCCAACCAGCCGCCCGAGCAGCTCTACCGCGATGGTTTCAACCGCGAGCGGTTCCTGCCGGCCATCGCCTCCATTGGTCGTCACATGCAGGTCCTGCCGGTAGCGGGCGAGCAGGATCACCGCCTGCACCCCGGTGAAGCGCGGCAGCGCTATTGGGTAGCGGAGGCAGGGCAGGCCAGCCAGTTGGCCGAGGTGTTTCGCCAGCTCAGCCCCGAAGACGCCGGCACGAATCAGCCTTTGGTTATTGGCTCAAGGCACATTCACGTCGTGCGGCGCAGTGAGCAGGCTATCTGGTGTCGTTTCACCGATCTGTGCGATCAACCCTTGGCGGCCATGGAGTTCATGGCCTTGTGCGACCGTTTTCCCTCGATTCTGGTCTCCGGCATTCCGGCGCTGGGCGGGGAACAGCGGGCGGGGCGTATTGCCCGAGGCACCGAAGATGGCGCGGCGAGGGTCGTGGCGGGTGACCGTGAACTGCCGGCGCTGTCGCCCAAGGACGATGCGGTTCGCCGCTTCATTGCCCTGGTCGACGAATGCTATGACCGTCGGGTGGCGTTGTACCTGGAGGCACAGGTGCCGCTCGATGCCCTCTACACTCAAGGGTATCTGGCGTTCCCGTACCAGCGCACCCTGAGCCGGCTACGGGAGATGCAACTGCAACGCTTCGCCTGAAAAGGAGCCGACCATGCAGCCGCTATCGCATCATCTGCTGACCCAGGCCTATAACAATGGCTGGGCCAACCACCGCCTGTACAAGGCCTGCCTGCAACTGACCCAGGACGAGTTCGTCGCCCCGCGTTGCAGCTTCTTCCCGTCGATCAAGGCCACCCTCAACCACTTGCTGACGGTGGATTGGTTTTACCTGCATATGCTCGAGTGCGAGCAGCGCGGCGAGCAGCCCGATGCCGACGGCGAACGCTTTTTCGACCCGGAGCAGCCGTTTGCCACCTGCACCGATCTGCATGCCGAGCAGGCCCAGGCTGACCACCGTTTGATCGCCTACTGCCGGGGGCTGAGTGATGGCGACCTGGGCCGCTATGTGAGCGTCGTGCGGCCCGATCGGGTGCAGCGCGAGCAGCGGCTGCGGTTGCTGGCGCATCTGTTCGAACATCAGGTGCATCACCGTGGGCAGGTGCACGCAATGCTCAGTGATACAGCGGTCAGGCCACCACAGCTGGATGAGTTTTTCTGCGAGGAAGAGGCCGAGTTGCGGGCGGGCGACTTTGCCGAGCTGGGCTGGACGGAAGCGCAGGTCTGGAACGTGTAAAGGAACCCTGTGGCAGCAGCGGGCGTGCGCAAAATCCCAAAGCCTGCGTGCTCCCACAGGGGCCAATCATTGGCTCACTTGCCCAGCCATTCGACCAGGGTGCGATTGAACCGCACCGGTTCCTCGATTTGCGGCGCGTGCCCCATGCCTTCGAACGTGATCAGCTCACCTTTGGGTATCAGCTTGGCCACCTGCGGCCCCAGCTCTGCATAGTTGCCCAGCTTGGCCTTTACCTCCGACGGCGCGATATCGCTGCCGATGGCCGTGGTGTCCTGGTCGCCGATCAGCAGCAGGGTCGGCATCTGCAGGTGCTTGAACTCGTGGTACACCGGTTGGGTAAAGATCATGTCGTAGATCAGTGCCGAGTTCCACGCCACCGCTTCATGCCCCGGCCCTTTGTTCAAGCCCACCAGCATCTGCACCCAGCGTTCATATTCAGGCTTCCAGCGCCCGGCGTAATAGGTTTTGCGTTCATATGCACGTACGCCTTCGGCATCCAGCTTGAGTTCGCGGGCATACCACTGGTCCACGGTGCGGTAGGGCACCCCCAGCGCTTTCCAGTCTTCCAGACCGATCGGGTTGACCATTGCCAGGCGTTCCACCTGCTGGGGGTACATCAGCGCATAGCGGGTGGCCAGCATGCCGCCGGTGGAGTGGCCGAGCACAATGGTTTGCTTCACACCCAGCTGTTCGAGCAGGGCATGGGTGTTGTCGGCCAGTTGCTGAAAGCTGTACTGGTAATGCGCCGGTTTGCTTGATGTACAGAAGCCGACCTGGCCGGGCGCGATGACCCGGTAGCCGGCCTTGCTCAAGGCGTCGATGGTGGTTTCCCAGGTGGCGGCGCAGAAGTTCTTGCCGTGCATCAGCACCACGTTGTGGCCGTTGGCCTGGCCCTGGGCGGGCACGTCCATGTAGCCCATCTGCAGGGCCTGGCCCTGGGACTTGAAGTCGAAATGCTTGAGGGGGTGCGGGTAGCTGAAGCCTTCAAGCTGGGGGCCGTAGGTAGGCGACTCGGCAGCGATGGCCGAACTGCTGGCAAGGCAGGCCAGGGCGAGGGCGGTTGCGCGCAGCATGGGGGCACTCCGTGTAGGGCCAGGTTGAATGGGGCGACTGTAACAGGCAGTGGACCACGCGAAACCTGAAAGGTGTTACCAGGCGTGAAACCAGCCCAGGGTGATCATGGCAAGCACTGCATAGCGGCCAGCCTTGGCCAGGGTCACCAGCAACAGGAAGCGCCAGAACGGCTCACGCATGATCCCGGCGATCAGCGTAAGCGGGTCACCGATCACCGGCATCCAGCTGAGCAGCAGCGACCATTGCCCCCAGCGTTGGTAGCGCTGCTGCGCACGCGCCAGCTGGGCAGCGCTGAAAGGGAACCAGCGTTTGTCGCGCAGGTGCTCGATGGCCCGGCCCAGCAGCCAGTTGACCACCGAGCCGAGCACGTTGCCCAGGGTGGCTACCAGCAGCAGGATCGCCCATGCCTCGGGCTGGCGCAGCAACAGACCGACCAGCACGGCCTCCGATTGCAGCGGCAGCAGGGTGGCGGCACCAAAGGCGCTGAGAAACAGCGCCCCCAGGCTGGGCATCAGTAGTTGGCGACCACGGTGTCCTGGCCATCCTGGGTCACCCCGATGACCTGGTAGGCATCCTTGTGGTCACCCATCTCCATGCCGGGCGAGCCCATGGGCATGCCCGGCACCGCCAGGCCCTTGAGGTCGTTGCGCTTGGCCAGCAGGCGCACCTGCTCGGCCGGCACGTGGCCTTCGACGAACTTGCCGTCGATCACCCCGGTGTGGCACGACGCTAGGCGTGGCGCCACGCCGAGGCGTTGCTTGACGGCGCTCATGTTTGGCTCGACGTGGTCGTTGACGGTAAAGCCGTTGTCACGCAGGTGGCTGATCCAGGCCTTGCAGCAGCCGCAGTTGGGGTCGCGGTAGACGTCGATGGTCTCGGCGGCCTGGGCCAGGCCAGTGACGGCCAGCAGGCTCAGGGTCAGCAGGTGTTTGCGCAGCATGGTGAAGCACTCCTTAAAAAACGCAGGCGGATACCGGCGACAAGGCGGGTCCGGCCCAGCTCTTCGCCGTCTTCCAGGGCCTGGTTGGCTCGTGAGCCGCGCAGGCGGTTGAAACTGAGCCCGACGTAGGGGGCGAAGCCGTGCGTGATCTCGTCGCGCAGGCGCAGGCCCACCACGCTGTCGGCCAACCCCGCGCCTTGCTCGCGCCCGGCGTCGTTGCGCCCGTAGAGGTTGGCCTCCAGGGTCGGCTCCAGTATCCAGCGGTTGGTCAGCAGCATAGCGTAAGCGGCTTCCAGGCGCAGCGCGGTTTGTTGCCGCCCGCCTGCGTGCTGGCGGCGCCCAGGCCTTTGACAAACGTACGGCGCGAGGGGTTGCGCAACATGGCGTGGCCTCATGCAGAAGCGCCACGATGTTCGCTGCCGCCGGCTGTCAGGTAGCTGATGTGCACATTACAGTGTTGTCAGCTTGCTGCTTCGTCGATGCGGAGGTCGCGCATCAGCAGGCCGTAGTCGAGGGCAACCTGTTCCGGGATCGGCAGATACACAACGTGGCCATCGCCCGGTGCTACCTCGATGGCGTGCTGCTGGCGGTTGCACAGGCGGTGCAGGTCGAAGTGGTAGTTACCGCGCGGGGTCATCAGCTCCAGATGGTCGCCCACGGCGAAGCGGTTCTTCACCTTGACCTCGGCCAGGCCGTCGACGCGCACGCCGGTCAGCTCGCCAACGAATTGTTGGCGCTCGGACATCGAGTTGCCGCGCTGGTAGTTCTGGTACTCGTCGTGCACGTGGCGGCGCAGGAAACCTTCGGTGTAACCGCGTTGCGCCAGGGATTCGAGGTTGCCCATCAGGGCGCGGTCGAATGGTCGCCCGGCCACCGCGTCGTCGATCGCCTGGCGATACGACTGTACCGCGCGGGCACAGTAGAAGTGCGATTTGGTACGGCCTTCGATCTTCAGCGAATGCACGCCCATCAAGGCCAGGCGCTCGACGTGCTGAATGGCGCGCAGGTCCTTGGCGTTCATGATGTAGGTGCCGTGCTCATCCTCGAACGCCGGCATTTCAGTGCCGGGGCGGTTGCTTTCCTGCAGCAGGAACACTTGGTCGGTGGGCGCACCCAGGCCCAGGGTGGGCTGCACTTGGCGCACGATGTCACCGGTGGCGTTCTCGGTGGCCGGCGTGGCGTCGTACTTCCAGCGGCAGGCATTGGTGCAGCTACCCTGGTTGGCGTCACGCTTGTTGAGGTAGCCCGACAGCAGGCAACGGCCGGAATAGGCCATGCACAGGGCGCCGTGCACGAACACTTCCAGTTCCATGCCCGGCACCTGCTGGCGGATTTCCTCGATTTCGTCCAGCGACAGCTCCCGTGACAGGATCACCCGGCTCAGGCCAAGTTGCTGCCAGAACTGCACGCTGGCCCAGTTGACAGTGTTGGCCTGCACCGACAGGTGCACCGGCATCTGTGGGAAGTGCTGGCGCACCAGCATGATCAGCCCGGGGTCGGACATGATCAGCGCGTCCGGCGCCATCTCGATCACGGGTGCCAGGTCCTTGAGGAAGGTTTTGAGCTTGGCATTGTGCGGGGCGATGTTGACCACCACGTAGAAGCGCTTGCCCAAGGCGTGCGCCTCCTCGATCCCCAGCGCCAGGTTGGCGTGATCGAACGCGTTGTTGCGCACCCGCAAGCTGTAACGCGGCTGGCCGGCGTAGACCGCATCGGCGCCGTAGGCAAACGCGTAGCGCATGGTCTTGAGGGTGCCGGCGGGGGCCAGCAGTTCGGGCTTGGCAGTAGGGTTCATGTACGCACCGGGGCAAAAAGGCCGGGATGCTAGGGGCGATGGACAAGGCGCGTATTGATTTGCGTCAAGTGAGCGCGGCACTTTTGTCCAGGTGCGGTGCACTAATCACTCATAAGCCATTTGAGGAACTGCGATGAACGAAACCGCGCTACAGAACAAAGCCCTGGCAGTACTCTTGGCGTTGGTGACCATTGCCTTCTTCTGGATTCTTCTGCCGTATTACGGCGCAATCTTCTGGGCGGTGATTCTCGGCATTTTGTTCGCCCCGCTGCAGCGTCACTTGCTGATCCGCTGCGGTCGGCGGCGCAACCTTGCCGCGGCCACGTCCACGCTGGTGTGCCTGCTTGTGGCGATCCTGCCGGTGATCATCACCAGCGCCCTGCTGGTTCAAGAGGGCGCCACGCTGTACCAGCGCATCGAAAGCGGGCAACTGGACATCGCCGGTTACGTCGAGCGCGGCAAGGACATGCTCCCGGCATTCGCCCAGCGTGGCTTGGACAATATGGGCATGGGTAACCTCGACGGGCTGCGTGACAAGATCGCCAAGTGGGCAACCCAGGGTAGCCAGGTATTGGCCAGCCAGGCGTTCAGCTTTGGGCAGGGCACATTCGAGTTCCTGATCAGTTTTGGCATCATGATGTACTTGCTGTTCTTTTTCCTGCGTGATGGTCCGGAAGTCGCGCGCCGGGTGCGGATGGCCGTCCCGCTGCCCGAGCACCAGAAGCGTCGTTTGCAGTTGAAGTTCAATCGTGTGGTGAGGGCGACGGTGAAGGGCAACGTGCTGGTGGCCATTACCCAAGGTGCGTTGGGAGGCTTTATTTTCTGGGTGCTGGATATCCCGAGTGCGTTGGTGTGGGCGGTGCTGATGGCGTTTCTGTCGCTGCTGCCGGCGGTGGGCGCGGGCATTATCTGGGCGCCGGTAGCGGCGTATTTCCTGCTGACCGGGGCGATACTGCCAGGGGTGGTGCTTACCGCGTTCGGGGTGCTGGTGATCGGCCTGGTGGATAATGTGTTGCGGCCAATCCTGGTGGGCAAGGATACGCGCATGCCGGACTACCTGATCCTGGTGTCGACCCTTGGCGGGCTGGCGGTGTTCGGCCTAAACGGCTTCGTGATCGGTCCGTTGATCGCGGCGCTGTTCGTCTCCAGCTGGGCGATCTTTGCCGCGACCAAACCGCGGGTGCAATTGCCACAATAACGTTCTAGCTCAGGTTTGTCGGCCGTAGGAGCGGGGGTGGACACAGGTTGGTGGTTGGGCACAGGCCGCGTGTAGGAGCGGGTTCACCCGCGAAGAGGCCGGCCCTGCTGGCCATTTACCACCCGCCGTTCACCGTTGTCGCCGCTACCGTATTCGCGGGTAAACCCGCTCCTACGCCGGATCGGGGGTGGACACAGGTCGGTGGTTGGGCACAGGCCGCGTGTAGGAGCGGGTTCACCCGCGAAGAGGCCGGGCCTGCTGGCAAATCTCCACCCGCCGTTCACCGTTGCCGCCGCTACCGTATTCGCGGGTAAACCCGCTCCTACGCCTGATCGAGGGTGGACACAGGTCGGTGATTGGGCGCAGGCCGCCGTAGGCGCGGCCTTGTGTCGCGCAAGGGCCGCTACCACTGCGAAAACGCAAGGGTCAGAAGGCTTGCGGCATCTCGCCCTTGGCCAGGCGCCGGTTGATGTCGGCAATCACTTCGGGCAGGTCGTTGATGGTGTCGATCAGGTAGTGTGGGCGGGAGCCGGCAAACAGTGCATGGATGCGCTGGCGCTCGCTTTCCAGTTTCTCGGCACTCAACGCCCGGAAGCCTTCCCAGGTCAGGCCCAAGGCATTACCCGAGCAGACCAGCGCCACGGTCCACATGCCGGCACGGCGGCCTTCAAGAATGCCTGGCACGGTGTCGTCCACCTTCACGCAGGCCGCTACATCGTCAATCCCCAGCGCAATCACGTTGGCCAAGGCCTGGGCCGGCCATGGTCGGCCGTTCGGGGTTTCGTCGGTGGCCACGACATGGTCGGCTACGTAGCCGTTCTGCGCCGCCAGTTCCACCACCTTGTCCATCACCACTTTCGGGTAACCCGAGCACGAGCCGATCTTCAGGCCGTCCTGGCGTAGACCGGTGAGGGTGTCCAGCGCACCGGGGATCAGTGCCGAGTGCACGGCAATCTTCTCGATCTGCAGTGGCATGAAGCGGTTGTAGATGGCGGTGACGTCATCATCGGTCGGGGTACGGCCGAACACCTTGCGGTAGCGCTCGGCAATTTCCGGTACGTCGCACAGGGTGCGGATATGGTCCCATTTGCCCATGCCCATCGGGCCTCGGGCTTCTTCGATGGACACCTGCACGTCGAACTCGGCAAAGGCCTCGACAAAGATCTGGGTGGGGGCGAATGAGCCGAAATCGACCACGGTGCCAGCCCAGTCGAGGATGGCGGCTTGCAGTTGGGTGGGGTTGTTGTAGTTCATGTGCGCGAATTCCTGGGTTCGGGTGGGCAAAGCGTCAGATGTCCAGCACTTCCATTTCCCGCAGCACCTCGGCCACGGCATTTACGGCGGCCTGCATGCCGTCCGCCCCGACCACGCCGATGCAGCCGACGCGGAAGGTTTCGACCTGGGTCAGCTTGCCCGGGTAGAGAATGAATCCCTTGGCCTTGACCCGCTCGTAGAAGTCCTTGAACTGGTAGCGGGCATCGGTGGGGGCGTGGAAGGTGACGATGATTGGCGCCTGGATTTCGGCGGGCAGGAAACTGCGCAGGCCGATGGCTGCCATGCCGTCGAGCAGCGTCTTGCAGTTGTCTGCGTAGCGCTGGTGGCGGGCCGGAAGGCCACCTTCCTCGTTGTATTGCTGCAGTGCTTCGTGCAGGGCCGCGACCACGTGGGTAGGCGGGGTGAAGCGCCATTGCCCGGTCTTGGCCATGTAGGCGTGCTGGTCGTGCAGGTCCATGGCCAGCGAGTGGGCATTGCCTTCGGCGGCCACCAGGGCGTTTTTTTCGGCGAAGACGAAGCCCATGCCGGGTACGCCTTCCAGGCACTTGCCGGAGGCTGCGATCAGCGCTTCGAAGGGGATTTCGCGGGCATCGATCGGCAGCGCACCGAACGAGCTCATGGCATCGATGATCAGGCGCTTGCCATGGTGTTTGATCACCTGGGCGATTTCGGGCAGCGGGTTCAGGATGCCGGTGCTGGTTTCACAGTGGATCAGCGCCACATGGGTGATGGCCGAGTCTTCGGCCAGCAGCCGGTCGACGTCGGCGGCCGTGGTCGGCTGGTCTTCGGCCGTTTCGAAGGTGCTGTAGGTGCGGCCCAGCACTTTGCAGATCTTTGCCAGGCGCTGGCCGTACGCGCCGTTGATCAGTACCAGAACCTTGCCATCGCGTGGCACCAAGGTGCCGATGGCCGCTTCCACGGCGAAGGTGCCGCTGCCTTGCAGGGGCACGCAGTGGTGGCTGCTGGCGCCGTCGATGATGGCCAGCAGTTGTTCGCAGACGCTGGCAGTCAATTGGTTGAAGTCACGGTCCCAGGAGCCCCAGTCCACCAGCATGGCTTGGCGGGTGCGGATTGATGTGGTCAGGGGACCTGGGGTCAGCAGAATCGGGGCGTTGCTCATTCCGTTATTCCTCACAAGCGGTGGGCTGAAACTACGAGGCCTAGGTTGCAATTCGCGCTGTCATCAATCAAATTGTTTGTTGTTATCTCAGCTATAAGTCAGGCCGATAAATATGAACCTGTTCCAGCTGCGCGCCTTCGACGCCGTGGCCCGTGAGGGCAGCTTTACCCGTGCTGCCGAGCGCCTCTTCATCAGCCAGCCGGCGGTGACCGGGCACGTCAAGGCTCTGGAGGAGCACTACCAGATCACCTTGCTGCGGCGTACTGCACGGCGCGTGGAACTGACCGAAGAGGGCACGCGCCTGGCGGCCATCACGCGCGCCATGTTCGGCCTGGCTGAAGAAGCGCAGGCCATGCTCGAGGCCAACCGCCAGTTGCTGACCGGGCGCCTGGAGGTAGCCGCCGACGGTCCGCACCGGGTCATGCCGATGCTGGCGCTGCTGCGTGAGCGGTACCCTGGCGTCACCGTCAACTTGCGTCTGGGCAATGCACAGGAGACGTTGGCTGCGCTGCTCGGCGAGCATGCCGACGTGGCAGTGCTGACCGAAATCGAGCCGCGCAAAGGGCTGCACCTGCAAAATCTCTGTGAGTCGCGCCTGTGTGCGTTGTTACCCGTGGGGCACGCCTGGGCCAGCGAGCGGGAGGACTTGCCGTTGGCCGAGCTGCACCAGCAGATCATGGTGCTGCGCGAACCCAGCTCCACCACCCGGCGCACCTTCGACAAGGCCTGCATCAAGGCGGGCGTGCAACCGCGTGTATTGCTGGAGCTGGACAGCCGGGAGGCGGTAACCGAGGCAGTGGCCTCGCAGCTGGGTATTGGCGTTGTTTCTTCCACTGAAGTGGCCAATGATCCCCGTGTGGTGGCACGACCCTTGGCCGGCGAGGGCCTTGTCAACCAACACGTGATCGGCTGCCTGGAGCGCCGTCGCGAACTGCGCCTGATTCAGGCATTCCTGAGCCTGGCAGCGGGGCTATGATGGCTGTTTGCTGCGGGGCACCCTAGGCTCTGTATGAAAAGCCTTGATACTCGGTGATGCTGCGTTGAAAACAGCCTCGGAATGCTCATTTACAACCCGTAAACTCCGCTTCCTCGGCTGTTTTCGCCTTGCCTGACCTTCGTCTCAAGGCTTTTCATACAGACCCTAATATGGCCGGCAATCAGCCGACAGGACCGTCGATGAGCGACAAAGACACCATTTCCATGCAGCTGGTGCGCGAAGCGCTGTTGCAGACCTGCCCTGCCGGTGAGCCTGACAGCGGCTTGCTGGCCAGGGCGGGCATCGCCGTTGAACAATTGCACCTGCCAGAGGCAAGGGTCAGTGCCGAGTCCTATGCCCGCCTGTGGCGCTTGCTGGCCCGGCGCTGCAACGACGAATTTTTCGCGATGGACCCGCGCGGTCTGCGCAGTGGCAGCCTGGCATTCATGTGCCGTGCCAGCATGGGCCAACCAACCCTGGGTGCAGGCCTGGACACCTCGCTGGCATTTCTGTCGCTGATGCTTCAAGACATGCAGCCCAGCCTGGTGCGCCAGCAAGGCCTGGCCGAAATTGTCATCAATGAGCCGCGTGACGAACCGCGCCGCGCGTTCACCTATTTCACGTTCTGGATGATCGTGCATGGCGTGACCTGCTGGCTGGCCGGGCGGCGTATCCCGATTCTGAGCATTGATCTGCGTTGTACCGAACCACCCTTTTGCGACGACTACCGGGTCATGTTTTCGGAAAACCTGCATTTTGAGCGTCCACGCACACGCATGATCATCGCTTCGCAATGCCTCGACTTGCCCCTGCGGCGCAGTGAAGAGGAACTGCAGCGTTTTCTGGCCGAAGCGCCGGGCAATATCCTGGTCAAATACCGTGACCCGGCCAGCCTCGGGCGGCGTATCCGCACCGACCTGCTGCGCCTTGCCCCTGCGCAATGGCCCGATGCTGACCGCCTGGCCCGGCAGCTGTGCCTGTCGCCATCGACCCTGCGGCGGCGCCTGGCAGAAGAGGGGCAGAACTACCAGGGCTTGAAGGACAGCGTACGACGGGAGCTGGCGATCGCCTGGCTCAGCCAGGAAGACGTGGCCATGGGCGAGCTTGCCGAGCGTTTGGGGTTCGCCGACAGCAGCTCGTTCTATAAGGCATTTCGCAAGTGGTTCGGCTGCAACCCAGGGCATTATCGGGCATTGATCCAGGCGCGAGGGGCAGGGCACTGAAGGGCGAACACTTCCCGCTGTAGTGCATTCCCACACGGGCCCAGGGTGGCAGGCCAAATCCAGACTGAGGATTCGACCATGCCCGAACCCGCGATCCACCCCAAACTGCAGCACCCCGCCAATGACTTCATAGTTGAGCAATTGCCCGCCTGGCTGAAGCGCGCCGCACCCAAGCCGTTGGCGTTGCTGCGTGCTTGCATGACAGTACATTTGCAGAGCCAGCGACGTATGGCGGCGGTCTGGCAGCAGGTGCAACCGCTCGAGCAATTTGCTGCTGGCCACCTTCAGCAGGTCATGAAGTCGCAATTGTCTCTAGATATAGACGTCTCCAAGGCCAGGTGGCGTGAAGAACGACGGCGCCTGAAGGTTAGCCAGGGGCAGCTGCAGGCGTTCGAGTCCTATTTTGTGACCGTGCCGGCTTTGCAGAAGCTGTTGCAGAATTTCAATGAAGGTGAGTCATTCTTTCCCGGCACGGCGCTGGTGCACCCAACACCCGCAAGCGGCGAAGCGGTACATGTCATCACCCAGCGAATCGACGAAGTTGTCCGGCTGTGCCGCAGCACCGATGTCGGCAAGGCCTATCAAGAGCACCTTGATCAGGTACTGACGGCCAGTTTCAAGCGCCAGCTGGCCGACGACAAACGTCTGGAACTGGCTGCGGCTGTCGAAATTGCGGCCGTCAAGGAGCAACTGTCTTACAGTGACCTGCGAATGTTGCGCGAGGTCTGCCAGGGCACGCGTCCCGAGCTGGCTTCGGATCATGAGCTCAGCATGAGTGCGCTGCAAATCCTCGGGCATCGGGTGGATGGGGCAATTGCATTCAAACTGGTTGGCACGCCCAGCGGTTTTACCAATTTGCTCTTCAATCCCAGAAGGCTATTGGGTGTGCTGCTTTATCTGCCGGACGACCCCCATCAGCCGTTGCGCCGCTACGATGACTGGCGTTCGGCTAACCGAGACCTGGTCGTTGCCATGAGCAATGCTCGATCCCGTCAGGCGATTGCTCGTCGTGTTGCACTTGCCAGCCAGGCTGACTACCAGGAGAAGTTGGGCAAACGTCTGCTGGATGAACAACCGGACCTGGAGCCATGCCCGGTTGCTGCAGGTGATGAGCTGTTTACCGGTTTGGCTGCTGAGCATGTGCAACGCATCAAGGCCGATGCCGCTTTCCTGGCTGTGCCGACGTCCCAGGCAAACGCCAAGGCTGCTGCAGAGCGCTTGCAAGGGCTGCAGGCTGCGGGGTTGGTATTGCTGGACCTGGCAGGGCTTTTTGTGCCTGCCATTGGTGCATTGCTCTTGGCTGATCTAGGCCGCCAAGTGCTTGGCGAGGTGTTCGAGGGGGCCAGCGATTGGGCCCAAGGGCACCAGCACGAAGCACTCGAGCATCTGCTTCAGGTCGCCGCTACAGTGGCTGCCGGGGGCGCAGTCGCTGCGGGCATGCACGCAGTGCGCAGCGCATTTGTCGGGCAGTTGGAGCCGGTCACTACTGAGGCAGGCAAACAACGTTTATGGCATCACGACCTGCGACCGTACCAGGCACTCAGGGCGGTATCGACAATGATTGAGCTGGACAATGGGCTGCTTGGCGATGGCCAAGCCTATTGGTGGCGACGCGAGGGGGTTCTTTACCGGGTACGGCGCGATACCGCGGGAACCTGGAGATTGTTGCACCGGGAAGGTTCGGGTGTATTTGGCCCTCCCTTGGAATATAACGGTGAAGGTGCCTGGCGGCTCGGTTACGAGCGGCCTCTGGAGTGGCAGGGGGCGGATTTTTTACTCAAGCGACTCTGGCCAGGCGCGGCTAACCTCAGCCCGGAGCGAGTCTCGCACATTCTGACCGTGGCGGATGTCGACGAGGCGCATTTGCGCGGTCTGCTGGTTGAAGGCCGTGCTCTGCCAGTGGGGCTGCGCGATACCCTGGAGCGGTTTGCCGCTGACGCCAGGATCGAGGCGTTTTTCGTCAGCCTGGAGGTAGGAGAACACGATACCAACGCTTGGCAGTGGTGCATCAACAAGTTGGGACTGCAAGGGCAGAGTCTATCTGCGCAGACCTATGCAATCAAAGTGGCGGCCGAAAGCTTGCGGGGGCCTTTGCTGGATCACCTTGCGAAGGATTATTTGCAAGATGAGCCACTGCTGAACACGTTGAAAAGCAGCTTCTCGAGCCTACCGGACGCCTACGCGCTGTCTTTGCTCAAGGCAGCTGACGTTGAGCTGCGCCAGCAGATGTCGAGCACGTCCCGCGTGCCGTTGGCGTTGGCCGAGCAGGCGCGCAGCATGCTGCAACATGCCCGCTTGATCCGGGCGCGGGAAGCGCTTTTTCTGCGCAGCAGTTACCATGCAGACGGCGTCAATCTGGCGTTTGCCTTGCTGCGCCGCCAAGGGTTGACACCTGGCAAGATGAACCTGGTACTGCGTAAGGGTTCAAGCCTGGGACCAACGCTTGAACGTCTGTTCCCCGAGCAAACTGGAGCAGAGCAGGTCACGGTGATGGTGTGGCGTGCGGGCAGCTTTGAGCTTTACGACGAGATGGGCCGGCAATGCGAGACGGAGGTAGCACAGCCCCAAGGGCTGTTCGAAGTGCTGTCCGCTTGTTTGCCGCCCACCTTCCTGCGCCTTCAAGGGTGGGTGGGCGTAGATGCTGCAGGCCGTATACGTTCGTCGATGCAAGGTTGGCTACCGCGTGACCGTCTGGAGTTGATCCGACTGCTCGGATGGCGTGACGCCAAGCCCGTGGCTTCCTCATTGCACCGGTTGCCCGATGGGCGGGTAGGCTACTTGCTCAGTGGTCGGGGGGCTTCGACCAGCGCACAGAGGTATATGCTGCTGCGAAGGATTCGTGGCCTTTACCCTTCGTTCGATGAGCATGAGGTCGAACGATTCTTGCAAATCCTCTTGACCCGTTCGCATTCGGTCTATACCAACCTGCTGAATCAGGAACTCCAGTATAGCCGGCTTGATGAGAGTCTCGCCCGCTGGACGGACGCCGTAGCCGAGCCTGATCGTGGCTACCGTAGGGGGGTTGCGGACGCTTTTCGCCGTGCCTGGCGTTTGGAAGGTGAGCGGGTTGTTTATTCCGACGTAGAGGAAAGTGGGTTGCGGCTGAGTGTCCTGAGCGTGCCGGTGGGCGGGTTGCCTGCGATACCGTCGGGTACTGACTTTGGCCACATCATGGACCTGACGCTGGTGGGGTTGCGGCTACCGGCACTGCCGCCAGGGTTTCTGAGCCTTTTCCCGAACCTGCAGCGTCTGGACTTGAGCAGAAATAGCATGCATGCAATGCCGCAAGGGCTCGAAACGTTGCCCCAGTTGCGTTACCTGCACCTGGCAAGCAACCGAATTCGCATGACCGAGCCACACGTGAATGCATTGGCGCACCTCGCCAGCCTGCGTACATTGGACCTTAGCGGAAACCCATTGGGCTCGATCAACTTGCGTATCCACCGACTTTCCCGCTTGCGCGAGCTTCATTTGTATCGAGCTGGGTTGCAGGTGGTACCGGAAGGCCTTGAGTGGTGTGGCCTGCTTGAGTATGCCGATCTGCGATACAACCAGATTTCCAGCTTGCCCCCGTCATTGATCGATGCCCCGCTGGCCGTGCGTCAGCGGGTGCTTGTCGACGGCAATGCGCTATCGGCGGCCGATCGCGAGCGCTTGTACGCGGTACAACCGCCTCTGGGCGATTTGCAGGGGGAAGAGGCAGACCTGCTCCGGGCCAGAACAGCGTGGCTGCAGACACTGGACACGCATGATCAGGTCGGCAGCGCTGAACAGTGGGATGCCTTGAGGCGTGAACCAGGCCATACCCAGTTTTTCCAGTTGCTGGCAGAGCTGATTGACAGTGCCGATTTTCGACGGGTGCGCGAAGACCTTTCGCGAAGAGTGTGGCGGATGATAGAAGCCGCTACGCAAAATACCCGGATCCGTGAAGAACTCTTTGAGCGAGCGGCCGATCCGCGGACTTGCGTTGACAGTGTGGCGCACTGTTTCAGCCAGCTCGAGGTCCGCATGAGAGTGCTGCAAGTGACATTCGGGGGCGATCCGATCGCCACGCGTGACGCCCGCTTGTTGTTGGCTCAGCGAATGTTCCGTCTTGATGAAGTAGAACGCTTCGCCTGTAGCGATTACCTTGGCCGACCGGCCGAAGGGCGTGGTGTGGATGAGGTCGAAGTGAGCCTGGCGTATCGCACCGGGTTGGCAAGCCGCCTGAACCTGATAGGGCAACCGCGGACCATGCAGTTTCGTACGATTGCCGGTGTCACCCAGGCTCATCTCGATCGGGCGTACGCGGCAGTGTTGGAGGCCGAAGCGAGTGCTGAACGGGCTCGCTATATCAGTCAGCGAGATTTCTGGGCGCCGTACCTGCGCGCCAGGTATCCCGAAGCGTATGCGCAAATTTCCGACCATTTCGACGCTGCAATGGAGGCCCTGGACGAGCAGAAAGAAACCCTGGGCAGTGGTGAGTATGTGGGGCGCTGCGAGGCGCTGAAGCGAGAAACCGAGCTGGCGTTCGATGCGCTCGCCTTGAGGCTTACCGAGCAGGAACTGAACATGCCGTCGCGGCCGCCCCGAGGCTCCTGAGCCGATCGAACCCGTTCCCTCTGCATCCTGGCCCGGCATTTGAACAACATGGTTGGCTTCGTCAAATAGCGGGGGAACCCACCATGATTATCAACACGACGGGCCATGACCCATTCATCGGTGCCCGATTACCTGAGTGGCTCAAACGCGCGTCACGGGGCCAGATCAACACCCTGCGCACCAGCCTGAACGCGCACCACGCCAGCCAGGCTCGCTTGAGTGGCCTGACGCTTGAGTTACTGCCGCTCCAGCAGTTTGCCGAGAAGCACCTGGCGGCTTTGCTGGATGCACCGTTGCCGGACGGGCAGGTATTTGCCCGGCTCGAATGGCTGCGGGTAGCGCCGCGCTTCGGCACACTGCCAGGTACCTTGCAACAGACATACGGGTACAGCCAGACGCGTGAAAACGGGTTACTGCGGCTGATGCGCAACTTTGCTGCGAATACCCGCTACTACGAAGGCACGGGGCTGGTTTTGCCAGGCAGCGATAAACCATTGAATGCATCGCTGGAAGCATTGATTACGGCCTGTCGCAATCTGGACGTTGGTCAGTGCTATCAGGACACGTTGCAAAGGATCTTCCCGCCAGCTACCCAGGCGGTGCTGGCTGAAGACAAACGTTCGGGGCTGAAGCTGGCGACCGAGCTTGCGGCTTTGCAGGGAAACATAAGCGTCGATGTGCAGCTTGCACTGCGCGAGCTGGTGGACCACGGTCAGGGGCAGCGACAACAAGGGCTTGAAGGCAAACCCATGCTGCTGAGGGCACTAGGGAAACCTGTGGTCGATGGCTTGCTGATCCACCTGCAAGACAAGGCGGGAAATGAACGGGGCATCGTACTTTACCTGCCTGGTGATCCCCGGCAGGCATTGCGGTTCTTCGATAATGCCGCCTCCATGAACAGTACCGTGGCGATGTTGTTGCCAGATCCCGGTTACTGGCAGTACTTCACACAGCTCATCAGCCTTGAGCACCGTGCAGGTTTTGTCAGTACCCTCGGCAAGCGCTTGAAAGACAAGCTGCCGGACCTGGAGCTTGAGGGTGAAACTCCTGAAGGAGGGATCTTCACGCAACTGGCGACTCGGCAAGTGCAACGGGCCAAGGAAGATGCCCGGTTGCTGCTGGTACCGACTGCCGACGCTGATAGCCTGGCGGTAAGCGCCAGACACGCTGAGTGGAAAGCGGCAGGTCTGGACCTGGTAAACCTCGCCGGCTTGTTCATCCCGGCTGTGGGCGGCGTGCTGCTGGGTCAGGTGGTTGCCCAGACGTGCGCTGAAGTGTTCGAAGGGACACGGGATTGGTCGAGAGGGCACCAACACGAAGCGCTGCAGCATCTGCTGGGGGTTGCCGAAACCTTGGCGGCTACCGCTGCGACGGTGGCGGGTGTCAGTTTTGTGCGCAGTGCGTTTGTCGCGGGCCTGGAGCCGGTAAGCCTTGGGAATGGGCGCGGTCGCCTGTGGCAGTTCAACGCCAGGAATTATCGATCACTGCCGGGCGCTATCGACCTGTTTGAAGAGGGACGCTATGGCGAGGTGGGCCGCCGCTGGGTCCGTATCGATGGGCGCAACTTCGAAGTGCATCAGCCTATCGCCGATGGCCCCTATCGCCTGCGCCATGTAGCGAGTGAGGGCGGCTACGGGCCGGTCGTGTTGCACAATGGTGAGCGTGGCTGGCAGCTGATGCGTGAGCAACCACTCAGCTGGCAGGCGCCTGCTCGCATGCTGGATGCATTATGGCCACAGCATTCCCCTGTCGACGCACATCAGGCCGAGCAGATCATGCGGGTGGCAGGTATCGATGCAGATTTGTTGCGCGGCGTTCTCGTGGAGAATCGCTCGGCGCCGGTGAGCCTTGGCCAAACCTTGCGCGCCTTCCAGGCGCATGCACGCATTCAAACGTTTTTCGAGCGTGTTCGACTGAAGGCGTTGGTGCCATCGGACAGTGAACTGCTGGCCTGGTGTGAAGCAAGGCCAGACGTGGGCGCCGGACTGGAGCAGATCCGGGGGCATGAGGCCGGGTTGCGGCCGCAATTGTTTGCCCACCTGACAGAGCAGTCACTTGCAGCAGACCCGCTGAGCATGTTGGTAAAGCGGGACTTTCCGGGTTTGCCTTCGGCCTACATAAATGAAGTAACCGGCCAAGCGCATGAGCTTGAGCACCAAATGGCGCGGGTCGAGCGGCGGCTGCCATTGCCGTGCGCGAACAACGCCCGTTCGCTCTTGCGTCTGGCTCGCCTGAGCCGGGGGCTGGCGGGATTGTATCTGAGCACAGCGTACAGTGACGTCACCGGCGAGCTGGCCCTTGCGTTACTGGATAGCTTCGGACTTGAACAAGTTGACCTCGACTTGCGTGACTCCGGGCTGGATGGGCGGTCTATCAGGCGCCTCGGTAGCGGCGGGCAAACCGAGGCAAAAAGAACAGTGGTCCGGCACGAAGGCAGGTTTCTGATCTACGACGGGTCAGGTGTGCCACACGTGCTTATCGCTGACGAGCCTGGATGTATCTTCGAGGCGCTTTTCATTGCACTAACGTCGGAGCAGCGGGCAGCGATGCAACTGGTGGGCAGTGCGGCGGCGAGCCAACTGCGTGAGAAGCTTCTGGCGCGGTTACCCGCTTCCCATTGGGATATCGCGCGCATGCTCGGCTGGCCAGAGGAGCAGGCCTGGCTCAATCCAGGGCGTCGCATGGACGATGGGCGCGTGGGATACCCGCTCAGTGGCCGCCCTGGCGCTGCACCCAGAGATGAGCGGGCGATCATTCGTGACCAGCTACGGTCGCTTTATCCTGGCCTGGACGAGGCCGCGCTCGATGTGGAGCTGGCGCGTGTGCAACAAGGCCCGCAGCCAGTCTTCGAGCGCCTAGTAGAACTGCAGGAAGCACATGACCAACTGGTGCTGTACCTGAATCGCTGGGTCGGTGCCGAGTTGCAGGAGGGTCGACGCGCCGCCCGCAGGTTGACGGCCGATAGCATCCTGCGAGCCTGGCGACTGCAGGGCGAGCCTGTTTCGGCCGGCGAGGGGCAAACACAAGGGCAGCGCTTGTCGATGAGCGGTTTGAGTTTGCGCACACTGCCGGCACTGCCGCCGAACATCGATTTCCATCGCATTACCCTGCTGAGCGTGAACGACACCCGGATTACTGACATACCGGTCGACTTCCTTCGCCCCTTCACTGCCCTGACGCACCTTAACCTCAACAACAACGCGTTGATGCGTCTACCAACAGGCATTGCCCATTTACCGAATCTTCAATCGCTTCGGTTAGCGCATAACGAGATACGCCTCGATGCCCAGGCGATCGGCGTTTTGCATGGTTTGTCCAACCTTGCGCATCTTGATCTCAGCCATAACCGGCTGGAAGCGCTGGACATGAGCTTTCATCAACTTTCTCGGCTGACAAGCCTGAACCTGCGTCATTGTCGCCTGGGCAGTTGGCCGCGTCGCCTGGAGCTCTGTGGTCTACTCGAGTGTGCTGACCTGCGTAACAATCAACTCCGCGAAGTGCCCACCGAGATCCAGCTGATGCCTTATGCATTTCGACGCGCCATTCTGATAGAAAACAACCCCTTGTCGGTCATGCAGCAAAGAGGGTTGTATGCACTCGATGTGATCGAAGAGCACCGGCACTCCCCTGAGCAGTTGGGTTCAGTTGACCTGGTCAGGGCCCGTACGCGTTGGGTAGGCCATACGGATGCGACGGTTCAGGCCGAGCGGGAGGGCGTGTGGCTGCGGTTGCTGGAGCAAGCGGGTAGCAGCGGGTTGTTCAGGTTGTTGGCTCGCCTGGAGATGACAGCGGACTACAGCGAAGCGGGTGAAGGGCGTGATGCGCTGGTTGACGGCGTATGGACACTGCTGGCTACGCTGGACGGCGACCCGGTGCTGTGCCGGCGGATCTTTGAGCAGGCCGGCCTGCCACTGTCATGTTCGGACGCCGTTGCCAGTCACTTCAGTGCACTGCAAGTATCGGTGAGGCAGGCGCAGGCAGAAGCCGCCGCAGCCAACCCTGAAAGCAGGGGAGAGTTGCTCGAACTGGGTAGGCAACTGTTCCGGCTGGATCAACTGGAAGGGATTGCCTACCAGGATGGCCGGCAGCGTCTGGCTGCCAGTGAACATATTGACCAGTTGGCATTGGGGCTGGCTTACAGGGTGCAACTTCGTAGCCGGTTGCAGCTGCCCAACCAGCCATATGCCATGCGCTATCCCGAAGCTGTCGCGCTGACACAGGCCCAGATAGAGGATGCGTTCCTGCGGGTTACGCGCGCGCAGATCATCGAGGGCCTGACCGATAGCCTGAGCCAGCGCGCGTTCTGGCGACGTTACCTGCGCCAGCAACATGACCAAATGTTCGATGCCCTCAGTGCGGACTACACGCGGCGCACGCTTGAGCTGCAGGCTCAACGTCCTGTCTTGGCGCCGGCGGCCTTCGAGCAGCAACTACACCGGCTGCAGGCACAGCAGGATCTCGACATCGAGCGCCTGGTCGCAGGGCTCACCCAGTCCTACCTGCGTGCAGCCGAGCGCGCAGAGGGGTGATGGGCGGCGGCCAAACCAGTCATCCAGATTGACAGCTTTGGCCATTGCCGCCGCGCATGAGCGGCGCGAACATCGTCGGACCGATGCTTCAACTCCAAAAACAAGAAACCAGGAGTCCGATGATGCGCGATTACGCCGAGGCCGCTCGCACGTTTGACCATGACCAGGCCGTTGTGGCGGCATTGCACGGCAACCTTGAAGCCCTTAATGCCTGTGTCGAATGCTGTGACCGCCATGCCGGTGACGGCAAGCTGGCACTGATTCATGAAGACCGCGATGGTAACAGCGCGCGCTATAGCTTCGATCAGCTTCAGGTGCAGGCTGCCCGGTTCGCCAATGTGCTAAAGGCGCAGGGGGTAGGCGCAGGCGACCGGGTTGCCGGCTTGATGCCGCGCACCCCCGAACTGTTGGTGACCATCCTCGCTACCTGGCGCCTCGGGGCGGTTTACCAGCCCTTGTTCACCGCGTTCGGCCCCAAGGCCATCGAGCACCGGCTTGAGCAATCCCATGCCCGAGTGATAGTCACCGATAGCCACAACCGCGCCAAGCTGGACGAAGTGCACGTCTGCCCGACCATCATCACTGTCAAGGCCCGCAGTGGTGAGCTGGACTTCCAGCAATGCCTGGAGCGCGCAGCGGACGTATGTGAGCCGGTGATGCGCTCAGGCAACGATCCATTCCTGCTGATGTTCACTTCTGGAACCACTGGCCCGGCAAAACCCCTGGAAGTGCCACTGCGTGCGATCGTCGCGTTTCAGGGCTACATGCGTGATGCCATCGAGCTGCTGCCCGAGGACAACTTCTGGAACCTGGCCGACCCGGGTTGGGCGTACGGCTTGTATTACGCCGTTACCGGCCCATTGTCGCTGGGGCATGCCACCACGTTCTACGATGGCCCGTTCAGTGTCGAGAGCTGCGCCCGGGTGATCGACAAGCTGGGCATCACCAACCTGGCCGGCTCGCCCACCGCGTATCGCTTGCTGATTGCGGCGGGCAAAGATTTCTCGGCACCGATCAAGGGTCGTCTGCGGGTGGTCAGCAGTGCCGGCGAACCGCTTAACCCCGAGGTGATCCGCTGGTTCGCCGACGAGCTGGGCGTGACCATTCACGATCACTACGGGCAGACCGAACTGGGCATGGTGCTGTGCAATCACCATGGTCTGCAGCACCCGGTGCACCTGGGCTCTGCCGGCTATGCCATCCCCGGTCACCGCATCGTGGTGCTGGACGAGCAGGGCAACGAGCGGCCAGCCGGCCAGCCAGGCATCCTCGCCGTTGACCGCGAGCAGTCGCCGCTGTGCTGGTTCGGCGGTTACCACGGCCTGCCGACCAAAGCCTTCATCGGCAAGTACTACCTCAGCGGCGACACTGTCGAGCTGAACCCGGATGGCAGCATCAGCTTCGTTGGCCGTAGCGACGACGTGATCACCACCTCCGGTTACCGGGTGGGGCCGTTCGATGTGGAAAGCGCGTTGATCGAGCACCCGGCGGTGATCGAGGCCGCGGTGATCGGCAAGCCCGACCCGGAGCGCACCGAGCTGATCAAGGCGTTCGTGGTATTGGCCAGCGGCTACGCCGGCAGCGTCGAGCTGGAAGAAACCTTGCGCCAGCACGTGCGCCAGCGCCTCTACGCGCATGCCTACCCCAGGGAAATCGAATTCGTCAGCGAGCTGCCCAAGACCCCGAGCGGCAAGCTGCAACGCTTCATCCTGCGCAACCAGGAAGTCGCCAAACAACAAGCGCAACAGGCCACCCCTGTCAGCGTCTGAAAGGAAAGTACTCATGCACATCGCCAATAAACATTTCATCGTCAGCGGCGCCGCTTCAGGGCTGGGTGCCGCGACTGCACAGATGCTGGTCGAGGCTGGCGCCAAGGTCATGCTGGTCGACCTCAATGCCCAGGCTGTCGAAGCCAAGGCCCGCGAGCTGGGCGACAACGCCCGTTTCGCCGTGGCTGATATCAGTGACGAGCAAGCGGCCCAGTCGGCTGTCGATGCAGCTGTCAGCGCCTTTGGCAGCTTGCATGGGTTGGTCAATTGTGCGGGCATCGTCGGTGCCGAGAAGGTGCTGGGCAAGCAGGGCCCGCATGGCCTGGCCAGCTTCGCCAAGGTCATCAACGTCAACCTGATCGGCAGCTTCAACCTGTTGCGTCTGGCGGCGGCGGCCATGGCCGAAGGGGCTGCCGATGAGAGCGGCGAGCGAGGGGTCATCATCAACACGGCCTCCATTGCCGCCTATGACGGCCAGATTGGCCAAGCCGCCTACGCTGCCTCCAAGGGTGCCATTGCCAGCCTGACCTTGCCGGCTGCGCGCGAACTGGCACGCTTCGGCATCCGCGTGATGACCATCGCGCCGGGCATCTTTGAAACCCCTATGATGGCCGGCATGAGCGATGAGGTACGTGCTTCACTGGCTGCCGGCGTACCGTTCCCGCCCCGCTTGGGCCGCCCGCAGGAATACGCCGCGCTGGCCCGCCACATCATCGAGAACAGCATGCTCAACGGTGAGGTCATCCGCCTCGACGGTGCGCTGCGCATGGCTGCCAAGTAAGGAGAGCGAACATGACCCTCGCCAATGACCCCATCGTTATCGTCAGCGCCGTGCGCACGCCCATGGGCGGGTTGCAGGGCGACCTCAAGAGCCTGACTGCGCCGCAACTGGGCAGCGCCGCCATTCGTGGTGCCGTGGAACGTGCCGGCATCGGTGCCGCCTGTGTCGAGCAGGTACTGTTCGGCTGCGTGCTGCCGGCCGGCCAGGGCCAGGCGCCGGCACGCCAGGCCGCGTTAGGCGCCGGGCTGGACAAGCACACCACCTGCACCACCCTGAACAAGATGTGCGGCTCGGGTATGCAAGCCGCGATCATGGCCCATGACCTGCTGCTGGCCGGCACCGCAGACGTGGTAGTGGCGGGTGGCATGGAAAGCATGACCAACGCGCCGTACCTGCTGGACAAAGCCCGTGGCGGCTACCGCATGGGCCACGGCAAGATCATCGACCACATGTTCATGGACGGCCTCGAAGACGCCTACGACAAAGGCCGCCTGATGGGCACCTTTGCCGAGGACTGCGCCCAGGCCAATTCTTTCAGTCGCGAGGCCCAGGACCAGTTCGCCATCGCCTCGCTGACCCGAGCGCAGGAAGCCATCAGCAGCGGCCGTTTTGCCGCCGAGATCGTGCCGGTGGAAGTCACCGAGGGCAAGGAAAAGCGCGTCATCAAGGATGACGAGCAGCCGCCCAAGGCACGCCTGGACAAGATAGCGCAGCTCAAACCGGCGTTTCGTGAAGGCGGCACCGTGACGGCGGCCAACGCCAGTTCGATTTCCGACGGCGCTGCGGCGCTGGTGCTGATGCGCCGCTCCGAGGCCGACAAACGTGGCCTCAAGCCATTGGCCGTCATCCACGGCCACGCCGCCTTTGCCGACACCCCGGCGCTGTTCCCGACCGCCCCGATCGGCGCGATCGACAAACTGATGAAACGCACCGGCTGGAACCTGGCCGAAGTCGACCTGTTCGAGATCAACGAGGCCTTCGCTGTGGTCACCCTGGCGGCCATGAAACACCTCGACCTGCCACACGACAAGGTCAATATCCACGGCGGCGCCTGCGCCCTCGGTCACCCGATCGGCGCTTCTGGCGCACGTATTCTGGTCACCCTGTTGTCGGCCTTGCGCCAGAACAATCTGCGACGGGGTGTGGCGGCCATCTGCATCGGCGGTGGCGAGGCCACGGCCATGGCTGTTGAATGCCTGTACTGAGGTGAACCATGCTGGTAAATGACGAGCAACAACAGATCGCCGACGCGGTACGTGCTTTCGCCCAGGAACGCCTGAAGCCGTTTGCCGAGCAATGGGACAAGGACCATCGCTTTCCGAAAGAGGCCATCGACGAAATGGCCGAACTGGGCCTGTTCGGCATGCTGGTGCCCGAGCAGTGGGGTGGCAGCGACACGGGTTATGTGGCCTATGCCATGGCGCTGGAGGAAATCGCTGCGGGTGATGGCGCCTGCTCGACCATCATGAGCGTGCACAACTCGGTGGGTTGCGTGCCGATTCTGCGCTTCGGCAACGAGCAGCAGAAACAGCAATTCCTCACCCCGCTGGCGACAGGTGCGATGCTCGGTGCTTTCGCCCTGACCGAGCCGCAGGCTGGCTCTGATGCCAGCAGCCTGAAGACCCGTGCACGCCTGGAGGGCGACCATTACGTGCTCAATGGCAGCAAGCAGTTCATTACCTCGGGGCAGAACGCCGGCGTCGTGATCGTGTTTGCAGTCACCGACCCGGAGGCCGGCAAGCGTGGCATCAGCGCCTTCATCGTGCCGACCGATTCGCCGGGCTACCAGGTAGCGCGGGTCGAGGACAAACTCGGCCAGCACGCCTCCGACACCTGCCAGATCGTTTTCGACAATGTGCACGTGCCAGTGGCCAACCGGCTGGGTGCGGAGGGTGAAGGCTACAAGATCGCCCTGGCCAATCTTGAAGGCGGCCGTATCGGCATCGCCTCGCAAGCGGTGGGTATGGCCCGCGCGGCGTTCGAAGTGGCGCGCGACTATGCCAACGAGCGCCAAAGCTTTGGCAAACCGCTGATCGAGCACCAGGCCGTGGCGTTCCGCCTGGCTGACATGGCAACGAAAGTTTCCGTTGCCCGGCAGATGGTATTGCACGCCGCTGCCCTTCGTGATGCGGGGCGTCCGGCGCTGGTGGAAGCGTCGATGGCCAAGCTGTTTGCCTCGGAAATGGCCGAAAAGGTCTGTTCGGATGCCTTGCAGACCCTGGGCGGTTATGGCTATCTGAGTGACTTCCCGCTGGAGCGGATCTACCGCGACGTTCGGGTTTGCCAGATCTACGAAGGCACCAGCGACATTCAGCGCATGGTCATTGCGCGCAATCTTTGAAGGAGCAGACTGCATGGCATTCGAAACCATCCTGTTGGACATCCACGGCAAGGTTGGCCTGATCACCCTCAACCGCCCGCAGGCGCTCAATGCGCTGAACGCGCAGATTGTCGGTGAGATCAACCAGGCCTTGGACCAGCTTGAGCGCGACCCGAACATCGGCTGCGTGGTGCTGACAGGCTCGGCCAAAGCCTTTGCCGCTGGCGCCGACATCAAGGAAATGGCTGAGCTACAATACCCGCAGATCTACGTCGACGACCTGTTCAGCGACGCCGACCGCATTGCCAATCGCCGTAAGCCGATCATTGCTGCCGTGTCTGGATTTGCCCTGGGCGGCGGCTGTGAGTTGGCGATGATGTGCGACTTTATCCTCGCGGCGGACAATGCCAAATTTGGTCAACCGGAAATCAACCTGGGCGTGCTGCCGGGCATGGGCGGTACCCAGCGCCTGACGCGTGCGGTGGGCAAGGCGAAGGCCATGGAGCTTTGCCTGACCGGCCGCCTGATGGGGGCGGAAGAAGCCGAGCGTGCAGGCCTGGTGGCGCGGATCGTGCCGCAGGCAGAGCTGGTGGAGGAGGCGCTTAAGGTGGCGGCGACCATTGCCAGCAAGTCGATTCCGGTGGGCATGATGGTCAAGGAGAGCGTCAACCGAGCATTTGAAGTCACCCTCAGCGAGGGGGTTCGCTTTGAGCGTCGGGTCTTCCATGCGGCGTTCTCCACCGAAGACCAGAAAGAAGGCATGGCCGCATTCATCGCCAAGCGTGAGGCACAGTTCAAGGACCGTTGATCAGACTCGGTTCGTTGCCGTTGCCGTTGCCGTTGCCGTTGCCGTTGCCGTTGCCGTTGCCGTTGCCGTTGCCGTTGCTGTGGCTTTTGCTTCTAAGTGCGCGATAGTTCAGGCGACGCAGATTGCGACTTCAGGAGGCCGAGCGTAGGGCTTGCGAAGGGAGGTGACGGGCATGGATGCCCGTCAAGCGCTGAGGCCCCATGGATGGGGCCTGCAGCGCGTACTCCCGGGAGCAAGACCGTAGCGAGGGAACCCCGGAGCGTAGCGCAGGGGCCGGATGATAGGAGCCAGCGTTTTTTGGTTACTTTTTGTCGCGTTTGACAAAAAGTGACCCGCCGTAAGGGCGGAAAGGTGACTATGCGCCACCTGCGTGAATGAATACCTACTCGATGTGAATGCCCACATCCAAGAAGCAAGAAGCAAGAAGCAAGAAGCAAATTCGTCTGTTTTGACTCAGCGAACAGTCCATTCGCGATGGCGACACCGACTCACCTTTTCGCCCTTACGGCGAGTCACTTTTTGTCAAACGCGACAAAAAGTAACCAAAAAACGCTGCGCTCCCATCATCCGGCCCCTGCGCTGCGCTCCGGGGTCCCCTCACTCCGGCCTTGCTCCCGGCAGGACCGCGCCGAAGGCCCCATCCTGGGGCCTCAGCGCTTGACGGGCATCCATGCCCGTCACCTGCCTCCGCAAGGCCTGCGTTCGGCCTCCTGAAGTCGCGAAGATCAAAATCAAGATCAAGATCAAGATCAAGATCAAGATCAAGATCAAGATCAAGATCAAGATCAAGATCAAGATCAAGATCAAGATCAAGATCAAGATCAACGGCAACAGCAACAGCAACAGCAACAGCAACAGCAACAGCAACAGCAACAGCAGGCGGATGGGCACTGCCAGAATCTCAGTTTACTGCTGGCCCAGCAGCTGAGCTGGGGTGCCGACCGGCGGATTGTGAGCAGTGGAAGCAAATTCGCACCCATTTGCAGTTGCTCCACGCGGCGTGGCGCCTTAGACTGCCGCCCCCTGTAAAAGAGTGCCGGTTGGCGCTTGAAGAATTCCGCTGGCGATGCATAGGCATCGACGGCACATGAATCGCCCAAATGCACATTTTTTCATAGAGAAATCGATGACCAAGGAACAGTTGCTGGCCATGTCGGCCGATGACTACATGAACGCCGACCAGCTTGCCTTCTTTACTGAGCTGCTGCAGGCGATGAAAGTCGAAACCCATGAACGCATCGAACTCAGCCGCACCACCATCGAAGGCCTGGACACCCCGTCAGACCCCGCCGACGTGGCTTCGGTCGAAGAAGAACGTAGCTGGCTGGTAAATGCCATCGACCGCGACCAGCGCCTGCTGCCACAGCTGGAAATGGCCCTGGACCGTATTGCCGACGAAAGCTTCGGCTGGTGCGATGACAGTGGTGAGCCTATCGGCCTGAAGCGCTTGCTGATCAGCCCGACCACCAAGTACTGCATCGAAGCCCAGGAGCGCCACGAGCAGCTCGACCGCCACCAGCGTCAGGTATAAACCCGCGCGTGGTGCAAGCCCCTCGAAGCAATTCCTGGGGCTTTTTGCGTTTCTCGTCGATACCGTTTTTGTTACGCCTTACGAAACACTGATGTACCGGGATGCGCTGTTTCCGCGTCACTGTCGGGCGTATCATGGCTTTATCGTTAGGGTGCTAATTAAATTCCGGAGGGAATGATGAATAGCCGAGTCGATGTGGCTGTGATGATAGGGTCGGGTGTGCCGGCCACCTTGCAGGCGCTGGGCAAGCGCATTTGCTGGGTCGTGCTGGTCAATGGCGAGCGGCGCGGCACCGCCTTCGCCACGCGCGAAGAAGCGCTTGAGTGTCAGGCTGCCTGGCAACTGCAACTGAAGAAAGGGCTGGCTGCCTGAAAATGTTTATTGCCTCTCGACGGGTTTCGGTGTTTTCGGGCATATTTGTCCTACAGTAATGCGCACATGGATGCCAGGGCTTGTCTTCTTGCAGGCTCACGCCATTGGTTGCGATTTCTGGCAAGTGATTTCAGGCATCACGCTTCCCAAGCCGGGAATGAGCCAAACGCCTTCGGTTGAGGGCGAGTCTGGCAAACCAGAGTAAAGATTCCTGCACGCTGCATCGTCAGCGAGCACAGACATTTCGCATATCGCTTTATTACTCTTTTTGCCTATCGATAAGAAATGGCCGTGCCTCCCCGAGCTTGGGTGAGGGCGGGTTGTAACCGGTTGAGGATTACTTCATTGGCAGTCAGCACACTTGATACGCATGCGTTGTTCGCCCTGGGCGACTTGCGCGGTAAATTGGCCCAACTGTTTCAGGGCCGCTTCATCTATGTCACCGAGCAGAGTCCTGAAGGCCTGTACATGGCCGAAATCGACACCGAGAGTGCACTGGTGGTCGATGACAAGCAGCGCCTTGAACTGAAAGTCGGCGACCACTTTCGTGCTGCCGTATTGCCCAGCCGCGAAGGTGGCAAGCTGGAAATGCGCTTTCGCGAAATCAAGTTGAATGTGTATGGCGTGGGCGACTACGCCTTCGTTTCTGTGCCGGAAGGCGAGGGCATCGTGTTTCGTGAAGGCCATGGCGTGATGCTGGTATTCGCCGCGCAGCAGCAAGTGCAGGAAGGCCTGGGCAAGTTGCTTAAAGCAGTGACTGGCAAGGTCGCCAAATGGCGCAAGGGTGAACTGACCACCTTCAAGGCCAGTGAATGACCGACAGTGACGACGCACCAGCCTCGCGGGCCGAGTTTCATCGGCAGCACCAGGCAGATGCCGTGGCTGAGGCAGAACGTTTGCTGGCCGGACGTGAAAAGCTGCAAGGCGCCTGGTTGACTTGGGTGGCGGCTGAGCTCTATCGCCTCAGCCCGCCGCCATATGCCGCCATGGTCCGGCGCGAGTTGCAGCGCCTCAGCCAAGGTTGAGACGGCAAACCTTCAATTGCCACGGTCTCGGCCGCTGCTGATCTCTTCAGGCACCGGCTCTTTGGACATGCGTTTGCGAAACAGCGCCGCCCGCGCCAGCAACAGCGTGGTAATCGGCACGGTGATCGACAGCAGGATCGGAATCAGCCACGCGTGTAGCACAGGGGTGCCCTTGAGCCACGAAAAGTAGATGATCGAGGCCAGTGCAACGCACCAGGCACCAAGGGTCGAGGCCAGCGCTGGCGGGTGCATGCGCTGGAAGTAGTCTTTCAGGCGTACCAGGCCTATAGCACCGACCAAGGCGAACAGGCTGCCGGTAAGCAGTAGCGCGGCGGTGACCAGCTCCAGCCAGAATGGCAGTACTAGGGCTTCAGTCATTCGATCACCTCACCGCGCAGCAGAAACTTGGCCAAGGCAAACGAGCCGACAAAACCAAACAGTGCAATCAGCAGGGCCCCTTCGAAGTAGGTGTCACTGGCATAACGGATACCCAGCACCAACATGGTGAGCATGGCCAGGATGTACAGGTAGTCCAAGGCCAGCACGCGGTCTTGGGCGGACGGGCCACGGAACAGCCGGATCAGCGCCAGGCCCATGGCCAGGGCGAAGATGAACAGGCTGGCGAGGACGGCATTGGCGAGCAGGCCTGTCATTGGAAAATCTCCATAAGCGGGCGTTCGTAAGTGTCCTTGAAGTGCTGTATGAAGGCCGCTTCATCGTCCAGCTCAAACACATGCAGCAACAGCACACTGCGGTCCAGTGCCAGTTCGGACCAGACGGTGCCAGGCACCACCGTGGTGATCATCGACAGCGCTGCCAGGCCGTGGGGGTCACGCAATGCCAGTGGTATGTGAACGAACGCAGAGCGTGGCGGCTGCTTGCCGGCCCGCAGCACACCACGGGCTACCAGCAGGTTGGAGGCGATCACATCGATGCCGACCCGGACGATCAGGCGGGCGATGACCAGGGGGCGCCGTACGTGTGCATGCTGCGGGCGCAGGGGCGCCATCAACAGTGGCGCCAGTATGCCAAGTGCGGCGCCCAGCAGCAGGTTGCCAGGGCTGACCGAGAGGTTCAGCAGCAGCCACAGGCCGAACAGCGAGACCGATAGCAGTGGGGCGGGGAACAGTCGGTTCATGGCTGCACCTGTACGTCGCGCGAGGTGGGGCCAGGAATCGGCCGGGCGGCCATCACGGCGTCGATATAGGCATCGGGGGCCTGCAGGCTGGCGGCAGTGTCCTGGGTGTAGCGCAGCAACGGCTCGGCCTTGAAGCTGAGGATGAGGCACAGGCCGAGCAAGATGACAATGGGCAGGCATTCATAGCGCCGCAGCACCGGGGACGGGCGCTCTTCGGGCTTCCAGAAACGCTGGATGCCGACGCGGCCGAAGGCGATCAGCGAGGCCATGCCGGACAGGATCAGCAACGCCACCAGGCCCCAGCCGGCGGCACTCAGGGGCTGCTCGACCGGTACGCCGAGGCCCAGTGGATTGAACAGCGCACTGATCAGGTTGAGCTTGCCGACAAAGCCCGACAGCGGCGGCATGCCGATGATCAGTAGTGCACAGGCGATGAAGCTGAGGCCGAGGAAGGCCATGGTCCACGGGATGATCTGGCCGATTACCACCTGCTGTTCATCGTCGAGGTTGATGCCCTTGGGCGGGTGCAGCGATTCCAGTGGCGGCGGCATGGCGTCTTCTTCGTCGTCCAGCGGCGCTTCATTGGCCGAGCGCGAGCGTTCGACCAGTTCGGCGAGCAGGAACAGTGCGCACAGCGCAAGGGTCGAGTTGACCAGATAGAACAGCGCCGCGCCGGTCAGAGCCGCCTGGGCAAAACCCACCGCACCCAGCAGCGTGCCGGCCGAGACCAGGATACTGAGTGCCGCCATACGCTCCAGGCGCTGTGCCGCCAGGATTGATACCGCTGCCACCGCCAGGGTAACCAGGCCGCCGTAAACCAGCCATTCGCCGCCGAAATGCGCCGAGGCCCCGGCCTGCCCGGAGAACAGTAATGTCCACAGGCGCAGCACGGCGTACAGGCCGACTTTGGTCATGATGGCGAACAGTGCAGCCACCGGCGCGCTGGCAGACGCGTAAGCTGGCACCAGCCAGAAGTTCAGCGGCCAGATACCGGCCTTGACCAGGAAGGCCATGGCCAGGATTGCCGCGCCGGCATGCAGCAGGCCACGGTCGGCCTCCGGTACCAGTGGAATCTTCAGCGCCAGGTCCGCCATGTTCAGGGTACCGGTCACGCCATACAGCATCGCTGCGCCGATCAGGAACAGCGACGAGGCGAACAGGTTGATAGCGATGTAGTGCAGGCCGGCGCGCACCCGCGCACGCCCCGAACCATGCAGCAGCAGGCCATAGGAGGCGGCCAGCAGCACTTCGAAGAAGACGAACAGGTTGAACAGGTCGGCGGTGAGGAAGGCGCCGTACAGCCCCATCAGCTGGATCTGGAACAGCGCATGGAAGCTGGCCCCTGCACCGTCCCAGCGGGCACGGGCAAATAGCAGCGCGCTGAAACCGATGACCCCGGTCAGGGTCAGCAAGAGCGCGGACAGGTGGTCCACCACCAGCACGATGCCGAATGGCGCCGGCCAGTTGCCCGGCAGGTACACGCCGATCGACGCTGCCTGGCCCTGGGTGCGCACCCACAGCAGCAGACAGACCGCGATCACCAGGCCGGAGAAGGTGGACAGCAGGTTCAGCCTGGCTTTGATGTGCCTGTGCTTTTCACCCAGCAGCAACATCATCGCCGCCGTGATCAGCGGCAGCAGGATGGGGGCGACAATCAGTTGACTGATATCACTCATTCGTCACGCTCCCGGCCATCCACGTGGTCGGTACCGGTCAGCCCTCGCGAGGCCAGCAGCACTACCAGGAACAGCGCGGTCATGGCGAAACTGATGACGATGGCGGTGAGCACCAGTGCCTGTGGCAGCGGGTCGGTGTAATGCAACAGGTCCTGGGTAACGCCATCCTTGATGATTGGCTCCTTGCCGATGAACAGGCTGCCCATGCTGAAGATGAACAGGTTGACCCCGTAAGAAAGCAGGCACAGGCCCATGATCACCTGGTAGGTACGCGGGCGCAGGATCAGCCACACTCCGGAGGCAGCCAGCACGCCGATGGCGACTGCAATCACTTCTTCCATCAGGCGGCTCCTGCTTGGCTGGTTTTTGCCGGGTTGCCCGGGCGGTAGGCGCGCACCGACTGGTGCGCCAGGGCTGTGAGGATCAGCAGGGTCGAGCCGACCACGACGGTGAATACGCCAATATCGAAGAACAGCGCGCTGGCCACGTGCACATCACCCAGCAATGGCAGGTGCAAGTGGGCGGTATGGGTGGTGAGGAACGGGTAACCCAGCAGCATGGCGCCGACCCCGGTCAGGGTCGCGCACAGCAGCCCGGTACCCATCCAGCGCAGCGGCCGCAGGCTCATCTGCGCTTCGACCCACTGGGTGCCGGCCACCATGTACTGGAGGATGAACGCCACCGACATGACCAAGCCAGCGACAAAGCCGCCACCGGGCTGGTTGTGCCCGCGCATGAACAGGTACATCGACACCAGCAAGGCGATCGGCAGCAGCAGGCGCACCAGAGCTGCCGGCACCATCATGAAGCCCAGCGCGGTATCGGTGGCATGCCGCGGGTTGATCAGGTCGGTGACTACGTCCGGCGCCAATTGGCGTTGTTGCGCCGGCAGTTGCATGCTCTCTTTTGGAGGACGGAAGCGCCGTAGCAGGGCGAACACCGTCAGTGCCACAGCCACCAACACGGTGATTTCACCGAGGGTATCGAAGCCGCGGAAGTCGACCAGCATGACATTGACCACATTGGTGCCGCCGCCCTGAGGCAACGCACGGCTCAGATAGAACGAGGAAATGTCGTTGGGCGTGGGCCGGGTCAGCATGGCGTACGACAGCACGGCCATGCCGCCACCCACCAGCACGGCCAGCAGCAAGTCGCGCAGGCGGCGCATGCGCGCGCGCTCCAGGCTACCCGGCAGCGGTGACACGCCTTCGATACGCCGTGGCAGCCAGCGCAGGCCGAGCAGGATCAGCACGGTGGTGACCACTTCCACCACCAACTGGGTCAGTGCCAGGTCGGGCGCAGAGAACCAGACGAAGGTGATGCAGGTCATCAGGCCGCAGACGCTGACCATGATCAGTGCCGCCAGGCGGTGGTACTTGGCCTGATAGGCGGCGCCGATGGCGCAGGCAATGGCGATCAGCCACAGGGCGACGAATACCCCGGAACCCGGAATCTTCGGGCGATCACCCCAGCTCAGGCCGCTATGGAGCATCGGCGTGAGGCCCGCGAGGAACGCGGCGAATACCAGCATGAACAGCTGCGACTGCAGCCGCCGGGTGGTGAACAGGCGTTCGATGCGACGCGCCAGCAACATCAGATGAACCTGGCCGTGCTCGAACAACCGCTTGCCATTGAAGCGCTCGATCACGGGCGGGTAGGGGAAGCGACCCAGGCGCAGTTGTTTGCGCAGCAGCAGGTACAGAACGATGCCGCCGCTCATGGCGACCAGGCTCATGATCATTGGCGCGTTCCAGCCATGCCAGATGGCCAGGCTGTATTCTGGCAGGGTGCCGCCAACCACCGGCAGGGCCGCAGCGGCCAACAGGGGGCCGACCGACTGGGTGGGGAAGATGCCCACGACCAGGCACGTGAGCACCAGCAGCTCCACCGGAGCACGCATCCAGCGTGGCGGCTCGTGCGGGGTATGGGGCAGGTCCTGGGCCGTCGGCCCGAAGAACACATCGACGGTAAAACGCAGGGCGTACGCCACGCTGAAGGTGCCGGCCAGGGTGGCGATCACCGGCAGCGTGGCCTCGACCCAGGCGGTGGAACTGATGAATACCGTTTCGGCAAAGAACATTTCCTTCGACAGGAAGCCGTTCATCAGCGGCACGCCGGCCATCGAGGCGCTGGCGACCATGGCCAGGGTCGCGGTGTAGGGCACCAGGCGGATCAGGCCGCTGAGGCGGCGAATGTCGCGGGTGCCGCTCTCGTGGTCGATGATGCCGGCGGCCATGAACAGCGAGGCCTTGAAGGTGGCATGGTTGAGAATGTGGAATACCGCGGCGACGGCAGCCAGCGGGCTGTTAAGGCCCAGCAGCAGGGTAATCAGGCCCAGGTGGCTGATGGTCGAATAGGCCAGCAGGCCCTTGAGGTCATTTTGGAACATGGCGGCGAAAGCGCCAAGCAGCAGGGTGAGGGCGCCGGCACCGCCGACGATCCAGAACCACTCCTCGCTACCGGAGAGTACCGGCCACAGGCGTGCCAGCAGAAACACCCCGGCCTTGACCATGGTGGCCGAGTGCAAATAGGCCGACACCGGTGTGGGCGCTGCCATGGCGTGGGGCAGCCAGAACTGGAAGGGAAACTGTGCGCTCTTGGTCAGGGCGCCGATGAGTATCAGGGGCAGCAGCACCGGGTAAAGCGCATGCTGGCGGATGGTATGCCCGGCAGCCAGGACCTTGTCCAGGTCATAGCTGCCGACCACATGGCCGAGCAGCAGGGCCCCTACCAACAGGCACAAGCCGCCTGCACCGGTTACCATCAGCGCCATGTAGGCGCCGCGACGGGCGTCGGCGCGGTGGTGCCAGTAGCCGATCAGCAGGAAGGAGAACAGGCTGGTCAGTTCCCAGAAGAACACCAGTTGGATCAGGTTGCCGGAGATGACCAGGCCGAGCATGGCGCCCATGAATGCCAGGAAGAACGCGAAGAAGCGTGGGACCGGGTCTTGCGGTGACATGTAGTAGCGCGCATACAGCGATACCAGCGTGCCAATGCCCAGTACCAGCAACGAGAACAGCCAGGCAAAGCCGTCCATGCGCAACACCAGGTTCAGCCCCAGGCTGGGTAGCCACAGGAACTCTTCGCGAATGACGCCACCATGGGCAATCTGAGGGTACAGAAGTGCTACCTGGACGGTGCCGACCAGGGCTACGAGCCCGGCAAGAATGGACTCGGCGTTACGTGCGTTGTGCGGCAGCACAGCTGCCAGGCAACTGCCCACGAACGGCAGAAGCAATAGCACTATCAAGGACATAGCGGCCTATTCTGGAGAAGTTTGCAAAGAATCATACGTGCCGAGGTGTTTATCACCAACACGCAAGCTGTCGCAGAATCCTACAAACCGGCTGTGACAAGCGGTTTTTTTATAACAGTTTTTTACAAAGAATAGCCGCTGTTGACTGTTTTACAGCCCCGCCTGGCCTTCGCCAGGGTTCTGTACATCGCGTGTTTCGACGGTTTCGCGAGGGCGCCGCACCTTGAGTTCACTGACCACCACGGCAACCACGATCAGCAGGCCGCCGAGTAGCGCCACGCCAGGCAGGCGCTCGCCAGCCAGACGCCCGACGATGCCGGCCCACACCGGTTCACCGGCATAGATGAGTGTGGCGCGGGTAGGCGAGACCGACTTCTGTGCCCAGTTCATTGCCACTTGGATCACCGCACTCATTGCGCCCAGGCCCACTGCGCTGGCAAGCAACAGCCAGGAGAAGTCGGGGAGGCGCTCCTGGGTCGGCACGATCATGAGAAACGCCAGCAGCGATGCGGTCGCAAGTTGTACCACCGTAACCCGGCGCACATCGACCTGACCGGCGTAGCGGCTGATCAGAATGATTTCACCGGCGATGGCCACGGCGCTGATCAGGGTGACCAGTTCGCCCTCGCTGAAACGCAGGCTGCCGCCTTCCGGCCCGGCCAGCAGCATCAGGCCGATGAATGCCAGGCAGATACCCATGCTGGGCATCAGGCCAGGCCGCCGCCCCAGCACCAGCCACTGCAGCAGCGGCACGAACGGGACGTACAGCGCAGTGATGAACGCTGACTGGCTGCTGCTGATGGTTTGCAGGCCCATGGTCTGCAGGCCATAGCCGAGCATGATCGACACGCCGATCAGCATGCCGGCCTTCAGTTCGGTGAAGGTCAGGCCGGGCAGCGCTCGCGCCGAGACCACACCAACGAACAGCGCGGCTGCCGCAAAACGCAGGCCGACGAAGAACATCGGGCCGCTGACGGTCATTACGTTATGCACCAACAGGAAAGTGCCGCCCCACAACATGGTGATGAATACCAGCACCAGTTCGGCCTTGCTCAGGCGGAAGGTGACGGCAGGGGTAGGCTTGCTGCTGGGCTGATTCATGGTCTTGCACACTCGGAAAGGGCGGCGCACAATCGCCGCAAAAGTGGGCAGTATACTGCGCAATCTTGACCAGTGAGCAATATAGTGCACAAGGATTCTTCGCACCGGGCATCGGTGCTGCAACATGTCAGCCTCAATGTGCGCAGTCTGCGCAACGCCGCCGGCTTGAGTCAGGCGGCGCTGGCCGAGCGTTCAGGGGTCAGCCGGCGCATGCTGGTCGCGATCGAGGCGGGCGAGAAGAATGTCAGCCTGACCACATTGGACCTGATTGCCGAAGCCTTGGGCGTGGCTTTCAGTACCCTGATCCAGGCGCCAGACCTGCGCGACCCCGGGCGCATTGAAGAGCTGGCGTGGGCTGGCGAACACCCGCAGAGCCGAGCGGTGTTGCTGGGCACCAGCCCGGCAAGGCGCGAGGTGGAACTTTGGGAATGGACCCTGGCACCGGGGGAGTGCTATCACAGTGAGGCCGATGCCGAAGGCTGGAGCGAGCAGATTTATGTGATCGATGGGCAGCTGACGCTGATCATCGAAGAGGTCGAGCATCGCTTGCAGGTGGGGCAGTTCCATGTGTTCCCCAGTAACTGCCGGTATGCCTACCGTAACGATGGCGTGGTGGCTGTTCGGTTTGTGCGCAATGTGGCGATTTGAGCCTGCAGGCTTTGGGGCTGCTGTGCAGCCCCAAAGGTCTCAAGCCGATCAGCTTTTCAGCAGCTCGTCGGTCTTCACCACATTGGCATAGGCAAACGCCAGCGCCGCCATCGCCGAATCATGCACATGAGCCGCCGGCACCTGCTTGCCGTCGAACGCCAGTGGCAGGGTCGCGCAGGCATCGTGCGCCACAGTCACTTGATAGCCCAGATCGGCTGCAGCCCGGGTGGCGGCGTCAATGCACATGTGGCTCATGCTGCCGACGATGGTCAGCGCCTCGACGCCATGCCGGTCCAGCGTGTGCTCAAGATCGGTACCGAGGAAGGCATTGACCTTGTGCTTGAGCACCACCGGCTCGCTCGGCAATGGCTCGACCTTGGCGTGGATGGCCGCACCCTGCGAGCCGGGGGCAAAGAAGGGTGCATCGGCAGTGTCGAACTCATGCCGCACATGGACCACCAGGTCGCCGCGCTGGCGTGCGGCTGCCAGCAGGCGGGCGGCGTTGTCGGCCGCCTGGTCGGCGCCATCGAGGGGCCACTTGCCGCCCGGGAAGTAGTCGTTCTGGATGTCGATGATGATCAGTGCCTGCTTGCTCATGCTGCCTCCTGTGGCAGTAGTCGTCGAGAGACGTTAGTTATAGGCTGTGTTCACTCACCTGAGGATTGGCGCGAACGACACTATGCGGGCAAAAACTGACACCGGCGCTAACCTGGATATCGGCTTGCTGCTATACCCCGGCGTGCAGCGCGCCGCTGTGCATGGCCTGGCCGACCTGTTCCTGGTGGCCAACCGGGTTGCGGCCGAACTGGGGGCCGTCGAGCTGCCGCACATTCGCGTCAGTTGCTGGCAGGCAGATGAGACGGGGCAGTTGTTGCCTGCGTCGGATAACTCAGCTGTCACCGTACCAGGCCTGCGGGTCCTGATCATTCCGCCAAGCCTGGAGTCAGCTCCGCAAGCCGAGTTGCTCGAACGTCATCGCGCGCCGCTGTGCCTGCTGCACGGGCGTGGTACGGTGCTGGCGTCGGTATGCATCGGTGTATTTTTCATTGCCGCCAGCGGTTTGCTCGACGGGCGCCCGGCCTGCACGCACTGGAATTATGTGCATGCGCTTGCCCAGCGCTTCCCCAGGGTGCGGGTAGAGGCTCAGCAGCCGTTGCTGGATGACGGCGACATCGTGACCTCGGCAGGGTTGATGGCCTGGACGGACCTCGGCTTGCGCCTGCTGGAGCGCTTTTTGGGGACGACGGTGGCTCAGGAGACCGCCCGCTATCTGGCCGTCGATCCGGTCGCGGCGCCGCTGCCCGGCGCTGTGTTCAACCCGCGCCTGGATCACGGCGACGAGGCCGTGTTGAAGGTGCAGCACTGGTTGCAGGGCAATGGCGGGCAGGATGCTGACCTGGCCACGATGGCGGCCTGCGCGGGGCTGGAGGCGCGCACTTTCTTGCGGCGCTTTCGTGCCGCTACCGGGCTGCGCCCGACCGAGTATTGCCAGCAGGTGAGGGTGGGGCGTGCATGCCGCTTGCTGGAGTTTACCCGGCGCAACGTCGAACAGATCGCGTGGGGTGTCGGCTATCAGGATCCGGGCGCGTTTCGCAAGGTATTCCAGCGTGTCACTGGCCTTACCCCGAGTGAATATCGGCGGCGGTTTGCGGTATCCGGCGAGGCTCTATAGAAACCACTTGACCTTGACTTTGCTTGAGGTTTTACCCTGCTCGGCATCGCGCTGCATGCGTACGTAGCCAGGAGACTGTCGATGTTGGCATCACCTCATGCCTTGTGGTTTACCCAGATGATCGAATACGAAGTGCCCAGTATGTGCCAGCAAGCGTTGGCTCAGGCCCTGGTGGCCCGTAGTGAAGCGTTGGCTGCGCGTTGCGAAGGGCTGCAGGGTGTGAGCATCCAGGCCAGCGACGATGGCAGCCGGGTGTTGCAGTACTTGCAATGGCAGTCACGCCAGGCCTGGGCGGCGGCGGCCGTGCACTTCATCGAGGAATCCTTTCTTGACCTGCTGGGCCAGCATCAGGCACGCGGCGTCAACTTCGCCGCCTACCAGGCCTTGCGCAGCCTGGTGCGCGGCGACGATGGCGTCCTGCATTGCCAGGTGGGCGGTCCTCAGGCATACCATGGTGCGTAGTGCGGGTAGCGATCCAGGCGGGCACCTATGACCATTTCGCTGATCCATGCCGCCAGGAGCGAGCTGTACGCTTTCTGGCTCTCTTCGCTGGACAGTGCGTGGTCGGCGCCGTCGACGATGCGATGGGTGAGCGAGTGGGCGTTGACGAACGCCGAGCGGTAGTTCATCAAGGTACTGTGCGGCACGTAGTCATCCTGCTCTGACTCCACCAGCAGCACATCCCCGCCGAATTCGGCACACGCGGCCAGCGCGCGGTTGTCGGCCGGGCCCAGGTGGCGTTGGCGATAGGCATTCAGGCGTTGACGGTCAAGGGTTTGCTTCGGGGTGCCCCATTCGTCATCCCAGTACAGGGCAGGTACCCGCAGGGCCAGCCATCTGACCGGCCGTTGGCGGGTCAGCAGAGTCGCCAGGTAACCGCCATAGCTGCTGCCGATAATGGCGATGGCGCTGCTGTCGACAGCCGGGTGGCTGACCAGTCGATCGTAAGCCACCAGCAAGTCCTGCAGGTTTTGTTCACGGGTGACCGTGAGGCGTTGGCTTTCGGTCTTTTCGTGACCGCGCAGGTCGAAGGTCATGCACACGCATCCCAATCCGGTGATATGCCGGGCGCGGGCCAGGTCACGTTGCTGGCTGCCGCCCCAGCCGTGTACGAAGAGAATCCCCGGCATTTTGGTGCCCGGACTGACCAAGGTGCCGGCGATGCGGTCATTCTCGACCTGCAGTTCAACGGTTTCACTCTGAATGGCCATGTTCGCGAATCCGCGCAAATTTACTGAGTTGTCCGAGTTCACTGTCGTTTCCTTGGTAAAAGAGGGTGGCGTCAGTGGGCAGGTCGGGGTTGCCGAATACTTCGTGGGTGGAGGCACGTACCCGTTGCAATGCAGGGTCATCGGCAAACGCCTGCAGGGCCAACAGTTCGGCACTGCTGGCACCACCCAAGCGCCAGGATTGTTCGAGCACCCCGCTGCACAGGTGGCCCGAAGGGCTGATGCCGCGGGCGATGTCGTAGTTGCGACGTGAGGCGACAAAGCCCGGGAAGTGCTGCTCGGCGGCTTGTTCGTAAACCATGGCCTGGTTGATGGCAAGGCGCAGGTGGTCTTCCAGTGGGAGCTGTAGCAACGCCTGATAGTCGCCACGTACCACCACCAGGTCAGAACCGCCGTAGACCTCGGTACCCTGATGGTCACGTGTCAGTTGCTGGGTACCGTAGTAGCTGCAGGTCAAGCCGGCGACGCGCACCTGACCGACACTGAAGGTTTGCACCTCGCTCAGGTCTTCTTCGAGCACCAGGCCCCACAGCGCCAACGTTTGGTCATCCATGCCGGCCAGCAGAGGCTCAAGGGCGTCTGCCGTGGTGATGACCTGTTGACCGCGTCCTGCGCAAGCCAGTACCGGTTTGACCCTCAGCGGGCCGTCGAGCAGCAGCAACTGTGCGGCAGTGCGAGCGTCGGTTTTGCTGAACACGGTGTAGCCGCGCAGCAGGGCATCGCTGGCCTGTCGGGCGAAGTCGTCGGTCCAGCCCGGCGGGAAGCTGGCCTCGGCGGGTAACGGGTGAGAGATCGCCTTGGTTGCCATGTAGGGGTGCGGCACCATGCCGCCAAACAGGTCCTGTTCGCTGCAAATACCCAAGGCGGCATATCGCCTGGGGTCGATCAGGGTCTCGGTTGGCAGATAATAGTAGGCATCGGCGGCATCTGGCTGCTGCGTGGGCTGTATAGGTGAGCAGCCCAGCAAACGTGCCAGGCCTTCGACAAGCTTTAGATGAACGCCGTGCTCGTGTTCGGGCGTGTGGTCGCGGGTGTCAAGCAACACCACGCCGGCTTTCGGTTCGATGGCACTGGGCATGGTCATTTGCCTGTGTGCAATGAGTGTACTGTGTGTGAAGCCGGTGTCTTGGGGAAGTTCAGGGGAACTTGATCGGTGGTCCTGGTCCTGTTGTAGGAAGTGTCCTATTGGCACAGGGCGTGGTGGGCAATGCATGCCGTATCTTGGTCGTCGCGATTGCAGCGCCCGGGTGGCTGTTCCATTATCGGCCTATTGGATCAACCGTTATGAAGTCGCAGGAGAGCGCATGAACGTCCAGACCACCCTTGAGCAAAGCGTGCCGCAGCGACTGGTGCACGTGCGCCAAGCCATGGCGGCAGGGGGCATCGATGCCTTGCTGGTACCCTCGGCCGACCCCCATCTTTCCGAATACCTGCCCGGTTACTGGCAGGGGCGCCAGTGGCTTTCGGGGTTCCAGGGCTCGGTCGGTACGTTGGTGGTGACGCCTGGGTTTGCCGGGCTGTGGGTCGATAGCCGCTACTGGGAGCAGGCAGCTCAGGAGCTGGAGGGCAGCGGCATCGAACTGATGAAACTGTTGCCGGGCAAACCCGGAGCGTTGGAATGGTTGGGCGAAAACGTCGAGCCCAACGGTCGCGTGGCAGTGGATGGTGCGGTCATGGCCCTGGCTTCGGCGCGCCAGCTGGCCGAGCGGCTGAAGGCGCGTGGAGCGCAGCTGGTGACTGACATGGACCTGCTGGGTCAAGTCTGGGACGGGCGCCCGGCGCTGCCAGGCAACCCGGTGTACCAGCACCTGCCGCCACACGCCACGGTGAGCCGGGCGGAAAAGCTCGCGCAATTGCGCCAGGGCATCCTGGCCAAGGGGGCCGACTGGCACTTCATCGCAACCCTGGATGACATTGCCTGGCTGTTCAACCTGCGCGGCAGCGATGTTTCTTACAATCCGGTTTTCCTGGCCTTTGCCCTGATCAATCAGCAGCAGGCCATCCTGTTCGTGGGCCAGGACAAGGTGGACGCGCACCTGCGTCATGTGCTGGAGGTCGACGGCATCGAGGTGCGCGACTACAGCGAAGCAGGCAAGGCGCTTGGCACTGTTCCTGCGGGGGCGCGGCTGCTGGTGGACCCGGCCCGGGTGACCTGCGGCCTGCTGGACAACCTGGCGGCAGAGGTGGTTCTTGTCGAGGGGCTAAACCCCACCACGCTGAGCAAGTCCTGCAAGGGTGACGACGACCTGGTGCACATTCGCCAGGTCATGGAGCAGGACGGCGCAGCCTTGTGCGAGTTTTTCGCCTGGTTCGAGGCGAACCTCGGCCGGGAGGTCATTACGGAGCTGACGGTTGACGAGCAATTGAGTGCCGCGCGTGCTCGACGCCCTGATTTCGTGTCACTGAGCTTTTCTACCATTGCCGCCTTCAATGGCAATGGCGCGATGCCACACTACCGTGCCACCGAGCAGTCGCATGCGCTCATCGAGGGTAATGGCTTGCTACTGATCGACTCGGGCGGTCAATACCTGGGCGGCACTACCGACATCACGCGCATGGTGCCGGTCGGTAACCCCAGTCTGGCACAGAAGCAGGACTGCACCCGTGTACTCAAGGGCATGATTGCCCTGTCGCGTGCCACGTTCCCGCGAGGGGTACTGTCGCCGTTGCTCGACGCCATTGCCCGGGCGCCGATCTGGGCTGACCAGGTCGACTATGGCCATGGTACGGGCCACGGGGTGGGCTACTTCATGAACGTTCACGAGGGGCCTCAAGTAATCGCCTACCAGGCGGCACCTGCACCGCAGACGGCCATGCAAGCGGGCATGATCAGTTCGATCGAGCCGGGTACGTACCGCCCGGGGCAGTGGGGCGTTCGCATCGAGAACCTGGTGGTCAACCGCGAAGCGGGGAGGAGTGCCTTTGGTGACTTCCTGCAATTCGAGACCTTGACGCTGTGCCCTATCGACACCCGCTGTCTGTTGCCCGGGTTGCTGGCCAAGGAAGAGGTGGAGTGGCTGAACGGCTATCACGCCAGCGTACGTGAGCGCCTGGCGCCTTTGCTCCAAGGGGATGCGCTAGCCTGGTTGGAGCTGCGTACTGCACCGCTGTAACACAAATGAAAAAGGGCAGTTTGCGAGCTGCCCTTTTCTCTATTTACAGATGACGATCATGCTACGGCTGGTGTAACCCGCCGGGTTGATGCCGAACAAATAGTCACCGGCTTCTTCATCGCTATCGCCCGAGCGCGCAACAACTCGGTAGCCGCGCGTGCTGCAGGCGCTTGCGGCCTTGCTGTAGCAATTGTCCCACGAGGAAGAAAGACCGGAGCAATTGATATGCAGGCCCTTCTTGCCCCTTTTGACCTCGGTCTTGGCTGTGGCGGCACATCCAGCAATAGCCAAGATGGCCAGGATGAGAAAAATTCGTTTCATTCCTGTCCTTAAATGCAGGGCAAATCAGTTGTCACGACCCTGTCGTTGTCGCTTCGGTTCTTCCTGAACCTTCCCCCAGCGTCCGTGTTCGGCCCAGTAGATAGCGTAAAGATGATGATTCTGTGACAGCTTAATCAGCGAGACGGGCTGCTACAATCACTAATCCTTTCTCAAATGAAAATATTTCTCATATCAGTCTGCTGCGATGGCCGGGCTGGTTGCCTTGCGCATGGACAGGGTGGTGCCGACCGAGGCGGTAATGATTGCCAGAATCGCCAGCCATTGAGTGAGTGTCAGCATCTCGCCGAGGAAAAGCAGGCCGGACAATGCGCCAAATGCCGGTTCGATGCTCATCAGGGTGCCGAACGTGCGCGCCGGGATTCGCGTGAGGGCAACCATTTCCAGGCTGTATGGCAGGGCGGTGGACAGTATTGCAACGGCCAACGCCATGGGGATCACGGCAGGTGTGAGCAGAGCGCTACCGGCGTGGGCGATACCGATGGGGGCGACGAACAGGGCCGCGACTACCACCCCCAGGGCCGCGCTCTGGATGCCGTGCTCGGCTCCTGCACGTTGCCCGAACAGGATGTACAGCGCCCAGCACACGCCCGCCCCCAGCGCATAGGCGGCGCCCACTGGGTCGAGTGCCTGGCCACTGTGACCTGCTGGCAGCAACAGCAGCAGCCCAGCGATGGCGAGCGCAATCCACAGGAAATCGATCGGTCGGCGCGAGGAGAAGATTGCCACGGCCAACGGGCCGGTGAATTCCAGGGCCACAGCGATACCGATGGGTACCGTTTGCAGGGCCATATAGAAGAGGAAGTTCATGCCGCCCAGTGCCATCCCGTAGATGACCACGTTGCGCAACGTGTTGGCGGTCATGCGTACCCGCCACGGGCGCAGTATAAGCAGCATGATGATGCTGGCGAAGATCAGGCGCAGGGTGGTGGTGCCTTGTGCGCCGATGATGGGGAACATGCTTTTGGCCAGAGAGGCGCCGGACTGAATCGATGCCATGGCGATAAGCAGTAGGCCGATCGGGAAGAGGGTGGCGGCCAGGCTGCGGGGCTGGGTGTTCATTTAAGTGCGGCAATCCTTTGGCGAGGGAGGTGTTGAGCAATATAGTGCGCAATTGGTGGGGTGGGTGGTAGCCCTTAAGCGGTTTTGCCAGAAATATTTCAAATCATTGAAATTAAAGGTTGACCTTCTCGATGGCCTCCCTATAATGCGCACCACTCCAACGCGGTAGCGAAGCAAAGCTAGCCACTGTGTTGAGTCAAGTGTTTGAAGCTAAACGAGTTTCTCGCTAAAAACTTCAAAATAAACGCTTGACAGGCTCTGAGGAAAGCGTAGAATGCGCGCCTCGGTTGAGACGAAAAGCTCTTAACCAAACGCTCTTTAACAAATTGAATCAAGCAATTCGTGTGGGTGCTTGTGAGTACGGACTGATAGTCAAAAAGATTATCAGCATCACAAGTGACCATGCGAGAAATCACATAGTCATTTGAGATTGCTGAGCCAAGTTTAGGGTTTCTTAAAAACCCAAGCAGTATTGAACTGAAGAGTTTGATCATGGCTCAGATTGAACGCTGGCGGCAGGCCTAACACATGCAAGTCGAGCGGATGACGGGAGCTTGCTCCTTGATTCAGCGGCGGACGGGTGAGTAATGCCTAGGAATCTGCCTGGTAGTGGGGGACAACGTTTCGAAAGGAACGCTAATACCGCATACGTCCTACGGGAGAAAGCAGGGGACCTTCGGGCCTTGCGCTATCAGATGAGCCTAGGTCGGATTAGCTAGTTGGTGGGGTAATGGCTCACCAAGGCGACGATCCGTAACTGGTCTGAGAGGATGATCAGTCACACTGGAACTGAGACACGGTCCAGACTCCTACGGGAGGCAGCAGTGGGGAATATTGGACAATGGGCGAAAGCCTGATCCAGCCATGCCGCGTGTGTGAAGAAGGTCTTCGGATTGTAAAGCACTTTAAGTTGGGAGGAAGGGCAGTAAGTTAATACCTTGCTGTTTTGACGTTACCGACAGAATAAGCACCGGCTAACTCTGTGCCAGCAGCCGCGGTAATACAGAGGGTGCAAGCGTTAATCGGAATTACTGGGCGTAAAGCGCGCGTAGGTGGTTTGTTAAGTTGGATGTGAAAGCCCCGGGCTCAACCTGGGAACTGCATCCAAAACTGGCAAGCTAGAGTACGGTAGAGGGTGGTGGAATTTCCTGTGTAGCGGTGAAATGCGTAGATATAGGAAGGAACACCAGTGGCGAAGGCGACCACCTGGACTGATACTGACACTGAGGTGCGAAAGCGTGGGGAGCAAACAGGATTAGATACCCTGGTAGTCCACGCCGTAAACGATGTCAACTAGCCGTTGGAATCCTTGAGATTTTAGTGGCGCAGCTAACGCATTAAGTTGACCGCCTGGGGAGTACGGCCGCAAGGTTAAAACTCAAATGAATTGACGGGGGCCCGCACAAGCGGTGGAGCATGTGGTTTAATTCGAAGCAACGCGAAGAACCTTACCAGGCCTTGACATGCAGAGAACTTTCCAGAGATGGATTGGTGCCTTCGGGAACTCTGACACAGGTGCTGCATGGCTGTCGTCAGCTCGTGTCGTGAGATGTTGGGTTAAGTCCCGTAACGAGCGCAACCCTTGTCCTTAGTTACCAGCACGTTATGGTGGGCACTCTAAGGAGACTGCCGGTGACAAACCGGAGGAAGGTGGGGATGACGTCAAGTCATCATGGCCCTTACGGCCTGGGCTACACACGTGCTACAATGGTCGGTACAGAGGGTTGCCAAGCCGCGAGGTGGAGCTAATCTCACAAAACCGATCGTAGTCCGGATCGCAGTCTGCAACTCGACTGCGTGAAGTCGGAATCGCTAGTAATCGCGAATCAGAATGTCGCGGTGAATACGTTCCCGGGCCTTGTACACACCGCCCGTCACACCATGGGAGTGGGTTGCACCAGAAGTAGCTAGTCTAACCTTCGGGAGGACGGTTACCACGGTGTGATTCATGACTGGGGTGAAGTCGTAACAAGGTAGCCGTAGGGGAACCTGCGGCTGGATCACCTCCTTAATCGACGACATCAGCCTGCTGATGAGCTCCCACACGAATTGCTTGATTCATTGTCGAAGACGATCAAGACCCTATATAGGTCTGTAGCTCAGTTGGTTAGAGCGCACCCCTGATAAGGGTGAGGTCGGCAGTTCAAATCTGCCCAGACCTACCAATATGCGGGGCCATAGCTCAGCTGGGAGAGCGCCTGCCTTGCACGCAGGAGGTCAGCGGTTCGATCCCGCTTGGCTCCACCACTTGCTGTACCTTGATCAAACTCAGAAATGAGCATTCGCATCGAATGTTGATTTCTGGCTTTTGTCAGATCGTTCTTTAAAAATTCGGATATGTGATAGATATAGACTGAACACCAGTTTCACTGCTGGTGGATCAGGCTAAGGTAAAATTTGTGAGTTCTGCTCGAAAGAGCAACGTACGAATTTTCGGCGAATGTCGTCTTCACAGTATAACCAGATTGCTTGGGGTTATATGGTCAAGTGAAGAAGCGCATACGGTGGATGCCTTGGCAGTCAGAGGCGATGAAAGACGTGGTAGCCTGCGATAAGCTTTGGGGAGTCGGCAAACAGACTGTGATCCAGAGATCTCTGAATGGGGGAACCCAGCCAGCATAAGCTGGTTATCTTGTACTGAATACATAGGTGCAAGAGGCGAACCAGGGGAACTGAAACATCTAAGTACCCTGAGGAAAAGAAATCAACCGAGATTCCCTTAGTAGTGGCGAGCGAACGGGGACCAGCCCTTAAGTTGGTTTGAGATTAGTGGAACGCTCTGGAAAGTGCGGCCATAGTGGGTGATAGCCCCGTACACGAAAATCTCTTGTCAATGAAATCGAGTAGGACGGAGCACGAGAAACTTTGTCTGAATATGGGGGGACCATCCTCCAAGGCTAAATACTACTGACTGACCGATAGTGAACCAGTACCGTGAGGGAAAGGCGAAAAGAACCCCGGAGAGGGGAGTGAAATAGAACCTGAAACCGTATGCGTACAAGCAGTGGGAGCCTACTTTGTTAGGTGACTGCGTACCTTTTGTATAATGGGTCAGCGACTTATATTCAGTGGCGAGCTTAACCGAATAGGGGAGGCGTAGCGAAAGCGAGTCTTAATAGGGCGTTTAGTCGCTGGGTATAGACCCGAAACCGGGCGATCTATCCATGGGCAGGTTGAAGGTTAGGTAACACTGACTGGAGGACCGAACCGACTACCGTTGAAAAGTTAGCGGATGACCTGTGGATCGGAGTGAAAGGCTAATCAAGCTCGGAGATAGCTGGTTCTCCTCGAAAGCTATTTAGGTAGCGCCTCATGTATCACTGTAGGGGGTAGAGCACTGTTTCGGCTAGGGGGTCATCCCGACTTACCAAACCGATGCAAACTCCGAATACCTACAAGTGCCGAGCATGGGAGACACACGGCGGGTGCTAACGTCCGTCGTGAAAAGGGAAACAACCCAGACCGTCAGCTAAGGTCCCAAAGTCATGGTTAAGTGGGAAACGATGTGGGAAGGCTTAGACAGCTAGGAGGTTGGCTTAGAAGCAGCCACCCTTTAAAGAAAGCGTAATAGCTCACTAGTCGAGTCGGCCTGCGCGGAAGATGTAACGGGGCTCAAACCATGCACCGAAGCTACGGGTATCATCTTACGATGATGCGGTAGAGGAGCGTTCTGTAAGCCTGTGAAGGTGAGTTGAGAAGCTTGCTGGAGGTATCAGAAGTGCGAATGCTGACATGAGTAACGACAATGCGAGTGAAAAACTCGCACGCCGAAAGACCAAGGTTTCCTGCGCAACGTTAATCGACGCAGGGTTAGTCGGTCCCTAAGGCGAGGCTGAAAAGCGTAGTCGATGGAAAACAGGTTAATATTCCTGTACTTCCAGTTATTGCGATGGAGGGACGGAGAAGGTTAGGCCAGCCTGGCGTTGGTTGTCCAGGTTTAAGGTGGTAGGCTGAAATCTTAGGCAAATCCGGGATTTCAAGGCCGAGAGCTGATGACGAGTTGCCTTTAGGCGACGAAGTGGTTGATACCATGCTTCCAAGAAAAGCTCCTAAGCTTCAGATAACTGGGAACCGTACCCCAAACCGACACAGGTGGTTAGGTAGAGAATACCAAGGCGCTTGAGAGAACTCGGGTGAAGGAACTAGGCAAAATGGCACCGTAACTTCGGGAGAAGGTGCGCCGGCGAGGGTGAAGGACTTGCTCCGTAAGCCCATGCCGGTCGAAGATACCAGGCCGCTGCGACTGTTTATTAAAAACACAGCACTCTGCAAACACGAAAGTGGACGTATAGGGTGTGACGCCTGCCCGGTGCCGGAAGGTTAATTGATGGGGTTAGCGCAAGCGAAGCTCTTGATCGAAGCCCCGGTAAACGGCGGCCGTAACTATAACGGTCCTAAGGTAGCGAAATTCCTTGTCGGGTAAGTTCCGACCTGCACGAATGGCGTAACGATGGCGGCGCTGTCTCCACCCGAGACTCAGTGAAATTGAAATCGCTGTGAAGATGCAGTGTATCCGCGGCTAGACGGAAAGACCCCGTGAACCTTTACTATAGCTTTGCACTGGACTTTGAATTTGCTTGTGTAGGATAGGTGGGAGGCTTTGAAGTGGGGACGCCAGTTCTCATGGAGCCATCCTTGAAATACCACCCTGGCAACTTTGAGGTTCTAACTCAGGTCCGTTATCCGGATCGAGGACAGTGTATGGTGGGTAGTTTGACTGGGGCGGTCTCCTCCCAAAGAGTAACGGAGGAGTACGAAGGTGCGCTCAGACCGGTCGGAAATCGGTCGTAGAGTATAAAGGCAAAAGCGCGCTTGACTGCGAGACAAACACGTCGAGCAGGTACGAAAGTAGGTCTTAGTGATCCGGTGGTTCTGTATGGAAGGGCCATCGCTCAACGGATAAAAGGTACTCCGGGGATAACAGGCTGATACCGCCCAAGAGTTCATATCGACGGCGGTGTTTGGCACCTCGATGTCGGCTCATCACATCCTGGGGCTGAAGCCGGTCCCAAGGGTATGGCTGTTCGCCATTTAAAGTGGTACGCGAGCTGGGTTTAGAACGTCGTGAGACAGTTCGGTCCCTATCTGCCGTGGACGTTTGAGATTTGAGAGGGGCTGCTCCTAGTACGAGAGGACCGGAGTGGACGAACCTCTGGTGTTCCGGTTGTCACGCCAGTGGCATTGCCGGGTAGCTATGTTCGGAAGAGATAACCGCTGAAAGCATCTAAGCGGGAAACTTGCCTCAAGATGAGATCTCACTGGGATCTTGAATCCCCTAAAGGGCCGTCGAAGACTACGACGTTGATAGGTTGGGTGTGTAAGCGCTGTGAGGCGTTGAGCTAACCAATACTAATTGCCCGTGAGGCTTGACCATATAACACCCAAGCAATTTGCTGACGCAGGTTGCGGTGGTGAAGACGAAAGACCCGAAAATTCGTAAGACCACAAATATCGCATATCCGAATTCGCTGGGCTGTCCATCTGGACATTCTGGCAACAGAATTTCTTGACGACCATAGAGCATTGGAACCACCTGATCCCATCCCGAACTCAGTAGTGAAACGATGCATCGCCGATGGTAGTGTGGGGTTTCCCCATGTGAGAGTAGGTCATCGTCAAGATTCATTTCGCAAAACCCCTATCTGCGCATGCAGGTAGGGGTTTTGTCTTTGTTGGCAAAAAAACTGGACCTGCTCGAATCACTGTGGGAACAGGCAGCTCGGTGGAGGGCACCGGCTTCGCCGGTGTTCGCGGGTAAACCCGCTCCTACGACGGCCTGTGTCCACCCCCCGATGTGTGTCCACCACCAAACTGTGTAGGAGCGGGTTTACCCGCGAATACGGTAGCAGCGGCAACAGTGAACGGCGGGTGGAAATTGGGTAGCAGGCCCGGCCCATTCGCGGGTAAACCCGCTCCTACAAATCATGAAATGTGCGTCATTTATACCTGACGAATGACAGCGTAATGCTACGCTCGCGGAAATACTCAGCACGGATACTTACCATGGAAATGAACTGGCATCAGGCCCTGCAAGAGAGCCTAAGCTGGCTGGCAATCGCCTCGTTCATCACCCTTGTCAGCTTCACTGCAGCCGCAACTCTGGCCGTGCGTTGTACACGCTGGGGCAGCCAGTTCTGGCAGCTTGCCGGGCCCTATTTCAGTTTCAGGCGCAGTTGGCGGCCGTTGCTGGTGTTTGCCCTGCTGCTGGTCCTGACGCTGTTTTCGGTTCGCCTAAACGTTCTTTTTTCGTTCTGGTACAACGGCTTCTACAGCGCCTTGCAGGGCCTTGACCAGGCGGCGTTCTGGTACCTGCTCGGCGTCTTCGCAGTGCTGGCTACCATCCATGTGTTGCGCTCGCTGTTCACCTTCTATGTCAGCCAGGCATTCAGTATCAAGTGGCGGGTCTGGCTGACCGAGCGCCTGACCCACGACTGGATGCAGGGCGATGCCTATTACCGTGGCCAGTTCCTTGCCGAGCCAGTGGACAACCCTGACCAACGTATCGAACTGGACGTTAACGCTTTTGTCACCAACTCGGTCACCCTTGCCCTGGGCGCAGTCAGTGCGCTGGTTTCGCTCGTGGCGTTCACCGGTATCCTCTGGGGGCTGTCGGCACCGTTGACGGTGGCCGGCGTAGAGATCCCTCGGGCGATGGTATTTGCCGTTTACCTGTATGTCATCGTCGCCACCTGGGTCGCCTTCCGCCTTGGGCGCCCGCTGATCCGGCTTAACTTCCTCAACGAGAAACTCACCGCCAACTTCCGTTACGCGTTGATGCGTCTGCGTGAGAACGCCGAGAACATTGCCTTCTACCAAGGTTCGCAAGTCGAGCGGGGCACGTTGCTCGGCCGTTTTGCTGCCTTGATCGTGAATGCCTGGGCATTGGTGTACCGGAACTTGAAGTTCAGTGGCTTCAACTTGGGTGTCAGTCAGGTAGCCGTTGTGTTTCCGTTCATTCTTCAGGCGCCGCGCTTCTTCAGTGGGGCGATCAAGCTGGGCGACGTCATGCAAACTTCCCAGGCCTTTGGGCAGGTGCAGGATTCTTTGTCGTTCTTCCGTGAGTCGTACGATGCGTTCGCGCAGTACCGCGCGACCCTTGACCGTCTCACCGGCTTTCTCGATGCCAACCAGCAGGCAAGTGCGTTGCCGCGCGTCACCACCGAAGACCAGGCGCATGCGCTGCAGATCGCGGGATTGCAGGTGCTGCGCCCGGACGGACATGCCCTTATCGCCGACCTGGACCTGAGCCTGCATGCCGGCCAGGCGTTGTTGATCAAAGGGCCATCGGGCAGTGGTAAAACCACGCTGCTGCGTGCCCTGGCGGGTCTTTGGCCGTATGCCGAAGGCAAGGTCAGGCGGCCAACGGGGCATCAGGCACTGTTCCTGTCGCAACGCCCGTACCTGCCGCTGGGTGACTTGCGTACCGTCATTGCCTACCCGGCAGCCAGTAATACCAAGGATGAGTTGCTCATGCAGCAGGCACTGCGCCAGGTCAACCTGGCCCACCTGGCCGAGCGTCTGGACGTCAGCTGTGACTGGTCACACATCCTCTCGGTGGGCGAGCAGCAGCGTCTGGCGTTCGCCCGGGTACTGTTCAACCGGCCTGAGGTGGTGTTTCTCGACGAGTCCACCTCGGCGATGGATGAGGGGCTCGAGCATGCCCTGTATGCGTTGTTGCGTTCGGAAATGCCGAGTGCATTGCTGGTCAGTGTCGGCCACCGCAGCACGCTGGCAGCGTTCCATACTCACCGGCTTGAGGTGGATGGGCATGGCGGTTGGTCGTTGCTGGAGCAGGAGGCTGCGCTGGCCTAGTTCGGCTTGAGGGGGAGATCGCCATCCAGCATCGCGATCAGCTTGGCCCCTTCACTGCGAGCATTGCCGACATCCTTGGTGACCCGAACCACTCGAACGCCTTCACCGGCAGGCCGTGCTCCCTGGCCAGGCGTTCGACCCCTGCGGCGGGAGCGTTCGGGTTACAGGATGGAACTGTTCAACCTGCGTGCGCTGCAGTCGTGAACCGCCAGGCTAGCCAGGTTCAGCGCAGCAGCGTCAGCCCTGCAAGGGTGGTGACGGCAAACCCTGCACCAACCAGGAAGGTTGCCTGGAACCCCGCACTCTCCCACAGCAATCCGGCTACCACGCTGGCTATCAGCAGTGCCGCACCGGTCAGCAGGTTGAACAGGCCGAAGGCGGTACCGCGCAAGTTGGCGGGGGCGCTGTCGGCAATCATGGCAGAGAAGATGCCTTGGCTGAAGCCCAAGTGCAGGCCCCAGGCCGTTACCCCAAAGGCAAGCCCGGCCCATCCTGGCAAAAGGGCCAGCAGCAGGTCGGCAGTGATCAGCAGGCCTAGCCCGGCCATCAGCACGCCACGGCGCCCCACTCGGTCCGACAACACGCCGGCAGGGTAGGCCGACAGTGAGTAGGCCATCGCCATCAATACCAGTACCGCCGGCGCCCACAGCGGAGTCAGGCCTATGTTCTGAGCCCGCAGCAGCAAGAACGCCTCGCTGAAACGGGCGAGGGTGAACAACGTGGCCAGACCGATCAGGCGCCAATAGACCGGCCCCAGGCGCCGAAGCGCGTGCAGTGCCAACGGTGAGCGTACCCGACGCCCCATAGCTGAGGCTTCAGGTTCGTGAACGAAGGCAACTAGGATATACACCGCCACGAACGCCGGGATAATAGCTACCCAGAACACGGTCTGGAAATGGCTCGCTGTCAGCCACATCAACACGATCGCCAGCAATGGCCCGAGGATAGCGCCCACGGTATCGAGCGCCTGACGCAGGCCGAACGCCGCGCCGCGCAGCTCGACCGGCGTAACATCGGCCACCAGTGCATCACGCGGTGCCCCCCGAATGCCTTTGCCGACACGGTCGACGAAGCGTGCCGCAGTCAGCCACTCAAGTCCGGAGGCCATGGGAAATACCGGCTTCATCAGCGCACTCAGGCCATAGCCGATCACTGTCAGCAGCTTGCGTTTACCCAGTCGGTCGCTGAGGGCGCCAGAGAACACCTTGGTGAACGATGCGGTCGACTCGGCGATTCCTTCGATGAACCCCACCGCGATCACCGAAGCGCCGAGCACACTGACCATGTACAGGGGCAGCAGGGCGTGGATCATCTCCGAGGAAATGTCCATCAACATCGACACGAAGCCCAGCGCCCAGATGCTGCGGGGCATTTTCGGCTGGCTTTTGGCAGTGCTTGCGCAGTTGTTGTCATCGCCACGCATCTGGCCGCTCCGCAGCGTTGTACGTCGAAACTGTAGATGCCTGCACACAGGATGCAAATCGGATAGGTGGATGGCAGCAACAGCCTGCGGACATGACTGAACTGTCCATGAATGCAGGGTGGTCATTCCGTCATAGGGTGCCTTCGCCGGTGTTCGCGGGTAAACCCGCTCCTACAGGCGAGCGCGAAGGCTTATCAAATGTTGAGCAAGACCGTTGCTCCCACAGCGAGCCTCGCTGTGCCAAAGATCACGGTTCAGCAAAGTTCAGTTACAAACATGTAAACTTCGTAAATAAGATGTACTCGCATTTGCGACTCTCTATATTTACCACCCCTGTTGGCCGCCGAACTGAGTGCGGGGCCGGTGGGCGAGGGCTCCCGGTTTCCGACAGGGATGTGCCTTTTCGCTCATGAATCGCAGGAGATGTACCCATGCAGTGCAGAACTTCATCCAACAGCCTGGCCCTGGCGTTCGTCGCGCTGGCGTCGCCGTCCATGCTGGCGACTGCGGCAGAGTCCGAGGAGCGGCGTGCGGGTGAGGTAGTGGAAGCGCCCGTCGCCGACAACGCGCTGGTGATCCAGGACACCCTGATCACCGCCGAGCGCGAGGCGCGACAGGCCCTGGGCACGTCGATCATCACGGCCGAGGACATCAAGCGCCACCCACCGGCCAATGACCTGTCCGACATCATCCGCCGCGAGCCCGGGGTTAACCTGACCGGCAACAGTGCCAGTGGCGCACGCGGAAACAACCGGCAGATCGACCTGCGCGGCATGGGCCCGGAGAACACGTTGATCCTCATCGACGGCAAGCCATCCAGCGCGCGCAACGCTGTGCGCTATGGCTGGAACGGTGACCGTGATACTCGGGGTGAAACCAATTGGGTGCCGGCCGAAGCGGTCGAGCGCATCGAGATCCTGCGTGGCCCGGCCGCCGCACGCTACGGCTCCGGCGCCATGGGCGGGGTGGTCAATATCATCACCAAGCGTCCTTCCGACGAGCTGAAAGGCAGCGTCAGCCTGTACACGCAACTGCCCGAAGACAGCGCAGAAGGCGCCAGCCGGCGAGCCAACTTCAACCTCGGTGGCGGCCTGACCGATAACCTGGGTTTGCGCCTGTACGGTGGCCTGGCCAAGACTGACGCCGACGATCTGGACATCAACGCCGGGCATGCCACCAGCGCCTTGGTTGCGGGGCGAGAAGGCGTTCGCAACAAGGACATCAACGGCCTGCTCAGCTGGAAACTGAACGACGAGCATCGCCTGGAAGCCAGTGCCGGCTACAGCCGTCAGGGCAACATTTTTGCCGGCGACACCATGAACAGCAACGGCGGCGGAGACGTCGACTTCGTCTCCAGCCTCTACGGCCACGAAACCAACGTGATGCAGCGCAGTACTTATGACCTGACCCACCTCGGTGATTTCACCTGGGGTACCAGCAAGACCACGCTGGCCTACGAATACGTACGCAACTGGCGCCTTAACGAGGGCTTGGCTGGCCGCACCGAAGGTGCCCCAAGCGACGAAGGTGGGGCCATGTCCCGTTTGCGTAACACACGCCTGAGCAGTGAGGTGAACCTGCCGTTCGCCATGGGCAGCACAGAACATGTGCTTACCTTGGGCGGCGAGTACCTGTACGAAACCCTCAACGACCAAGGTTCGTTGCGCCCGCAAAGCTCCGACCCCACCCACAATGACGGCCTTGTCGGCTTCGATCGCAGCAGCTCGAAGATGACCGCACGCAGCTATGCGCTGTTTGTCGAAGACAACATCATCGTTGGCGACACCACCCTTACGCCGGGCCTGCGTTTCGACCACCACGAAAGCTTCGGTGACAACTTCAGCCCGAGCCTGAACCTGTCGCACAAGCTGACCGAAGCGCTGTCGGTAAAAGGCGGCATCGCCCGTGCCTACAAGGTTCCGAACCTGTACCAGTCCAACCCCAACTACCTGCTGTACAGCCGCGGTAATGGCTGCAGTGTGCAACAGGCCAACAATGGTGGCTGCTACCTGCAGGGCAACGCCGACCTCAAGCCCGAGATCAGCGTCAACAAGGAAATCGGCCTGCTGTACGACCGGGGTACCTGGCGCACCAGTGCCACCTACTTCCGCAACGACTACAAGAACAAGATCATCGGTGATACCGATGTGCTTTACACCATGGGTACCGGCAGCCGCGTGACTCAGTGGGACAACGCCGGCAAGGCGCGGGTGGAAGGTGTCGAAGGCAACTTCTTCATCGAGTTGGCCCCGACCCTGGACTGGAACACCAACCTGACCTGGATGCTCGACAACGATGATCGCGAAACGGGCGAGCCGCTGTCGGTGATCCCGGAATACACCGTCAACACCAGCCTCGACTGGCGCGCGACCGAGCAGCTGTCATTCCAGGTAGCGGGTACTTACTTCGGCAAGCAAAAATCGCCGACCTACAACTACCGCACCCAGCAGGACTACGACAAGGCCGCCCAGCAGGACGTCGAGGCCTATGGCCTGGTGGACGTGAGCGCCGGGTACAAGTTCAATGCCAACTACGACGTGCGGGTGGGCGTGAACAACGTCTTCGACAAGCAGATCCTGCGCGGCGGCAACGCCAGCAGCTCGGGGGCAAACACGTATAACCAGCCGGGCAGGGCGGTGTTTGCTGCGCTGAATATCAACTTCTGATCCCAAGGGCCGCCCTGCGGCCCAATCGCAAGTCAATCGGGTCGCGAATGGCCGGCGACATTGTTGCAGCCAAACGTCTCGCAGCGTGCTAAACCATGCACCCCAGCCCGCTGCGAGAAATGCCTGGTGAAAGCCATCCGCCTGACCCTGATTTGCCATGCCCTGACCCAGGCCCAGAAGAACGGGCGCCTGCACCATACGGATGATGGCATCCTGCCGCTAGCCCGACAGGCAGACGCCGACCGATCAGGCGTGCAACTGCTGAGTGCGCCAGAGCGGCGGGCCTGCGAGACGGCGGCGTGGTTAACGGGGGCAGTACAGGTCGAGCCGGGCTTGGCCGATTGCGACCTTGGGCGTTGGCAGGGTTTGTCGTTGAAGCAGCTACAAGCCGAGCAACCGCAGGCGTTGGCAGAATGGCTGCGGGATCCGGCCAGTGCCGTGCATGGTGGCGAGTCGTTCGCTGCGCTATGCCAGCGCCTGGCCGCTTGGCTGGCGGCCTTTGACAGGCCGGGTGACTGGCTGGCCGTGACCCACCCGATGGTCATACGCGCCATGCTGGTACAGGTGCTTGGGTGTCCGATGAGTGCCGGGCAGCGAATTGACGTGCTGCCGCTGTCACGTCTGGAACTGAGCTTTACCGGGCAGTGGCGGTTGCGCCTGGGCTAAGGCTCAGAACGCCAGCTTGTAACCGATCAGCAGCAGCATCGTTGCCAGGCAAGGGCGCAGCACGCGGTCGGAGATTCGCCCGGTGAGGTGGCTACCCAGATAGATGCCTGGCAGCGAGCCCAGCAGCAGGTAGCCCAGCAGCGACCAATCCATGTTGCCCATGCCCGCGTGGCCCAGGCCTGCTACCAAGGTCAGTGGCACGGCGTGGGCAATTTCGGTACCGACCAGGCGACGGGTGACCAGGAACGGGTACAGCAGGAACAGCGCCACTGTACCCAGGGCGCCAGCACCGATGGAGGTGAGGGTGACCATTATTCCAAGCACCACGCCGGTCAGCACCGTGAGGGTGTTCAGGCTACGGTCGCTGAGGTGGTAGTGATCACCGGCATGGCGGCTGGCGAAGGCCTGCAGGCGCGATTTGAACAGGATGGCCAGCGCGGTCAGGATCAGCACCACCGCCAGGCCTTGCTTGATGATGGCGTTGAGCGCCGAGGTGTCGGTGTGCAGGGTGCTGAGGAACCACAGGGTCAGCGCCGCTGCGGGCACGCTGCCCAGGCTGAGCAGGCCGGTGATCTTCCAGTCGATGTTCTTGTTGCGCGCATGCACCCAGACGCCACTGGCCTTGGTGATCGCTGCATACAGCAGGTCGGTACCGACAGCGGTCGCCGGGTGGATACCAAACCACAACAGGATCGGGGTCATCAGCGAGCCGCCACCGACGCCGGTCATACCGACGATGAAGCCCACGACCAGGCCAGCAATGGTGAAACCGAAAGAACCTACATCCATACGCTACTCGACTGCCCAACTTTGCCCGTTATCGGATGCCAGTCAGCATATAGATTTTTTTATAGCCAAATAGACTTGTTCGTTATTAGGTTATAACCGGGTTTGCCTTGGGCGGGCGTGACCGATCAACGATCAGTCATCACCACCATGACATGGGCATCACCACCGTCATCACTTTCCGACAGGTAGATGTGCCCCACCTGGCTGTCGAAATACGCCGTCTCCTGCGGCCCGATGCTGACCGCTTCGCCGGTCTCGAACTCGATGCGCACACGCCCGCTCAGCACCAGCGCGAACTCTTGCCCGGGGTGGCGGATAAAATCGTCGAACTGGCCGCGTTCCCGGGCAATGATGCGGGCATAAGCCGGTGTCATGCGTCGCGCGGGGAAATCCCCGGCAATCGGATAATAGTCGTAGGTGCCGGTCGAATAACCCGCCGCTGCGGGCAGTGAGTCAACCACCACGGTCACCGGCACCGGGGCGCTGACCGTGCCGCTGGCGCGGAACAGCTGGGCAATATCGACATTCAGCGCCCGCGCAGCAGCGGCCAGTTTTTCATAGCTGACCGACACCTGCGCCAGTTCCATCTTCGACAACGTGGACAGCGGCACACCACTGGCTTCGGACAATTGCTTGAGGGTCATCTGGCGCGCCTTGCGCACCTGGCGCAGGCGCTGGCCCACTACTGCACGGTCAAGCTGGGGTAGAGCTGAAGGCATTCAGGGATCTCGGCATGCGGCGTTGGTCGGGCATCTTACCTTGGACCCTTGCGCATTTCTAAATTCTCATATATTAGAATTCTCATAAATGATAATTGGCCTGGCAGGAGCGTGCATGACCCCGACCTACGACACCCTGATCATCGGTGCTGGCATCGCCGGCGCTTCGCTGGGCTACCGCCTGGCCGGTCAGCAGCGCGTGCTGCTGGTCGAGCGTGAATCGCAGCCTGGCTACCATTCCACCGGGCGTTCGGCGGCCATGTTCATGGAGGCTTACGGCACCCCACAGATCCAGGCACTGACCCGCGCCAGCCGAGCCTTCTACGAAGCGCCACCGCAGGGCTTCTGCGAGCACCCGCTGCTGGAGCCGCGAGGCTGTCTGTATGTGGCCAGCCTGGAGCAACGTGAACTGCTTGAGCAAACTTACGCGCAGAACCTGGCCAATGGCACAGAAGTCAGCCTGCTGGACCGGGACGCGGCCTTGGCACTGATACCCAGCCTGCGTGGCGAAACCCTGGCCGGCGCGGTGCTTGAGCCAGGTGCGATGGACCTTGATGTACATGCCTTGCACCAAGGCTTCTTGCGGGGTTATCGCACTGCCGGCGGTGAACTGCGCTGCAACGCCGAGCTGATCCAGGCCTGCTACCTGGACGGCGTGTGGCAGGTGGAGTTGGCTGATGGCAGCCGTTTGCAGGCCCGATGTCTGGTCAATGCTGCAGGTGCCTGGGCGGACCGTGTGGCCGAGCAGTGCGGGGTGGCGCGCATCGGCTTGCAACCGTGCCGCCGTAGCGCGTTCACCTTCCCCGGCCCGGCAGAACAAAACTTTGCCCGCTGGCCTGCAGTGATTGGCGTCGATGAAAGCTTCTACTTCAAGCCTGATGCCGGCCAACTGTTGGGGTCTCCAGCCAATGCCGACCCGGTCGAGCCACAGGATGCCGCGCCCGAGGAGTTCGACGTGGCCTTGGGTATTTACAACATTGAAGCCATGACCACCTTGGCGATCCGCCGCCCTAGCCACACCTGGGCCGGGCTGCGTTCATTCGTTGCCGACGGCGACCTGGTGATCGGTTTCGATGCGCATGCACCCGCGTTTTTCTGGCTGGCGGCCCAAGGTGGCTATGGCATCCAGTCGGCAGCGGGCGCCTCGCGCCTGGCCGCCGACTTGCTGATGGGCCAGCCCTTGTGTCCCGACCTTGTCAGCCAGGGCGTGGCGCCCGAGCGCCTGTCCCCGGCCCGTTTCCAGCAACCCTGAAAGGAGCATCCCATGAGCAATGACATTCAGCGTTTCCCCAGCAGCTTGCCGTTCCCGTTTTCCCGCGCCGTAAAGGCCGGTGGCTTTCTGTTCCTCTCCGGGCAGGTGCCGATGAGCGCTGGCGGCGAAGTGGTGCGCGGTGATATCCAGACCCAGACCCGTGCTGCCTGCGAGCGTATCGCCGAAAGCCTGGAGGCCTGTGGCGCACGTCTCGACCAGGTGGTGAAGGCCACGGTCTGGCTGTCGGACATGCGCCATTTCGCCGGCTTCAACGAGGTGTACAAGGCGTTCTTCGGCGTGGCGCTACCGGTGCGTTCCACCGTGGCTTCGGCGTTGGCCCTGGGCGTGGATGTGGAGATAGAAGTGCAGGCGTTCGTCGGCGACGCCTGACAGGGCAAAGAGCCCGTGTAGAGGCGGCCTTGTGTCGCGATGGGCTGCAAGGCCGCCCCTACAACCGGTATGCGACGGCGATGACAAAACAACAATAAATCCAGAGGTTCACATGCAAGAGCAGCTGAAGATCGCCGGCGCATTTGTCGGCGTGATCGTGGGGGCGGGGTTCGCTTCAGGGCGGGAACTGTTGTTGTTCTTTGTCGATTTCGGCGTGTGGGGGTTGGCTGGCGCGTTGGTCAGCGCCGCCTTGTTCACCTTCCTCGGCATGGCATTGGCGGGGCTGGGCAATCGCCAGCAGGCCACCTCGCACAAGGATGTGATCCTGGCCATCTGCGGCCGTCACCTGGGCATGTTCGTCGACTGGTTGATCACCTTTTTCATGTTCGCCGTCACCGTGGTCATGCTGGCCGGTGGTGGTGCCTTGCTGGAGCAGCAGTTCGGCATCCCGGCCCTGACTGGCAGCGTGCTGGTGACGCTGGTGGTAGTCGGTATCGTGTGCCTGGACGTGCGCAAGATGATACTTGCAATTGGCGCCATCACCCCCTTGCTGATCCTGGTGGCTTCGGCAATAGCGCTGTATGCCGTGATCACCCGCGAGCAGAGCTTTGCTGCGCTCGATCAGGTGGCCAGCCAGCAACAGGCCGGCACCCGCCATTGGCTGCTGGGGGCGTTCTTGTATGTGTCGTATAACATCGTCGCGGGTGCGCCGATCCTGGCCATTCTGGGCGGTTCGGCCAAGGGCGAGAAAGCCGCTGTGTGGGGAGGCCTGCTCGGTGGTGCAGCGCTAGGCGGCCTGATGCTGGTGATGAGTGCCGGGCTGCTGTCGCGCCTGGATAGTGTGGCCGACCAGCCGATGCCCATGCTGTCGATTGCCAACGAAGTGTCACCACTGCTGGGGCTGGTGATGTGCCTGATCATCTTCGGCATGATCGTCAACACCGCGGTGGGCACGCTGTTTTCCTTCCTCTCGCGGCTGTTACCGGCGGGCACGACGAAGTTCCGCTGGGGCTCGGTGGTGACCGGGGTGGTGGCGTTCGGCTGTAGCCTGGTGGGGTTCATCAGCCTGGTGGGTGAGGTGTACCCGTTCTTCGGTTACTTGGGCTTTGTGCTGATGGCGGCGGTGCTGCTGGCCTGGGTGCGGCGGGGCAAGGCTGTTGAAGCGGCGGTGGCGTAACGGGCTGCATGACAGCCCGATCGCGGCACAAGGTCGCTTCCACGGCAACCGCGTAACACCTGTGGAAGCGGCCTTGCGTTGCGCAAGGGGGCGAAGCGCCCCCAAGGCCATCAGATCCTGAAGCTGCCCACCAACTGCTTCAAACGCCCAGCCTGCTGGGCCAGCTGGTCGCAATGGCGCAGGGTCTCGTTGAGGTTCTCCACCCCTTGCTGGTTCAGGGCGTTGATCTGGGTGATGTCCAGGTTGAGGCTCTCGACCACGGCAGTCTGTTCTTCGGTCGCTGTCGCCACCGACTGGTTCATGCCATCGATTTCGCCAATGCGCTGGGTCACGCTGGCCAGGCGTTCGCCGGCCTGGTTGGCCACCTGCACGGTCTGCTCGCTGGAAACCTGGCTGGTGTTCATGGTGTGCACCGCTTCGCGCGAGCCCACCTGCAGGCTGGTGATCATGCGGTGGATTTCTTCCGCCGACTCCTGGGTACGGTGCGCCAGGTTGCGCACCTCGTCGGCCACCACGGCAAAGCCACGGCCGGCCTCACCGGCACGGGCCGCTTCGATGGCGGCGTTCAGTGCCAGCAGGTTGGTCTGCTGGGAAATGCCCTTGATCACGTCGAGGATCTTGCCGATTTCGTCGGTGCTGGCGTTGAGCGTTTCGATCTGCGCGCACGACTCGCTGATCCGTTGCGACAGGGCAGTCATGGCGCTGATGGCTTCTTCAACCACTTCACGGCCACCGTGCGCCTGTTCGCTGGCACCGCTGGCATGTTGCGAAGCATCTGCGGCGTTGCGGGCGATTTCCTGGGTGGCGGCGCCCAGTTCGTTGATGGCCGCAGCGACGCTGTTGGTGCGCATGCTCTGTTCTTCAGAACCGCTGATCGACGCATTGGACGCGCTGACCACTTTCTCCGAAAGGTCATGCACCAGGCGGGTGGCCGAGGACACTTCGCTGATCGAGGCATGGATACGTTCGACAAAGCGGTTGAACGAGGTAGCCAGTTCGCCGAACTCGTCCTTGTTCTGCACGGCCAGGCGGCGGGTAAGGTCACCTTCACCCTCGGCGATGTCGCGCATGGCGCGGCCCATGGTGGTCAGCGGGCTCATCAGCACCGGAATCAGCAGGCCGAGCAGGCCGGCGATGGCGGCCACGGCAATCAGCATGGCAATGATCGCCGAGGTGCGGAACTGGCTGAGCGCGGCATAGGCCTTGTCCCTGTCGATCGACAGCCCGATGTACCACTGCGCCGAAGGCAGGCCGGCCACCGGGGCGAACGAGATGATGCGGTCCTGGCCGTTGAGGGTGACATCCTGCATGCCGGCGGCAACCCGCAGGTTGCTGCCTGGGTAGATGTCCTTGAGGTTCTTCATCACCTGGTCTTTGTTCGGGCTGACGATCACCTGGCCATTGGCGTCGGCCAGGAAGGCGTGACCGATGCCGCCGAAGTCGACCGAGTTGATGATCTCGACGAGGGTGTCGAGGGTAACGTCACCGCCGACCACACCGATCAGTTCGCCATTGCGCTTGCTCTTCACCGGCGTGGCGATGGTCACCATCAGGCCACCGACTGCCCCCTGGTACGGGGCGGTCAGCACGGTCTGCCCGGCGTTGGCGGCGGCGCCATACCAAGGGCGCTGGCGCGGGTCGTAACCGGCGGGCATCCGGGCGCTGGGTGAATTCGCCGTTGGCCTGGCCCAGGTAGGTGAACAGGAAATTACGCGTGTAGGACGGCTGCTCGATCAGCCCTGCCAAGGTGTCGCCGGCGCCTTGCTGGCCGATGTCCTGAGCCAGGTTCTCCAGCACCAGAATGCGCCCGCTCATCCAGTTCTGCACACTGCTGGCGGTCAGTGCACCGGACTGCTGCACCGAGGCTTCGATATTCTGGCGGATGGTATTGCGTTGCAGGTAGTCGTTGTAGAGCGTGAACAGGGCAAATGCCAGGACCACGACGCCGCAGGCGCTGAGCAGGATCTTGTGGCGAAATTTCAGGTTCATGTTTCGAGACCTTGAGCCAATGAAGGGAGGGCGCAGCGCGCTCATGACGCGATGCGGGGCCTGTCGACCGAGATATCGGCTCGAGGGGTAAAAGATTGAAGTGCTTAGAGAAATTTCTTACAGGCGTTTCGACGGACGGCAGTCACGGGTCAGCCAACTGCTCGATCAGCAGGCGTGCGGCTTGCTGCAGCGGCTGTTGTTTGCGCCACAGGATATGCACGGGCAGTTGCAACGCGTTGTGTGTATTGCGGAACTCCAGGCGCACCAGACGCCCGCTGGCCAGCAGCGGCGCGACCCGCGACAACGGCAGATCACCCCAGCCCAAGCCAGCTTCAACCATCTGCAGCGCCAGGTCGAAGCTGTCGGTGGACCAGTGTGTGGCGCCGATCAGCGGGCGAGGGTCAGCCAGTGGCAGATCGCGGCTGCGCACCAGAATCTGACGCACCTGGGTCAGGTCCTCAAGGTAGTGGATACGCCCCTCACGCAAGGCCGGGTGGGCCGGCGACAGGGTGGCTACCAGCGACTCCATGCCGATGTGCTGGAAGCCGCGGCGGGCATCGACCTGCAGGCCGGCAAAGGCTACGCAGAGGTCGGCACGACCGCTGTCCAGCAAGTGCAGGGCTTCTTCCTGCGGGGCGCTGACCAGGGCAATGTCCAGCAAGGGGTGGCGCTCACCGAGGTTGGCGATGGCCGCCAGCAGCGGGCGGTGATCGATGTCGGGTACCACCGCCAGGGTCAGGCTGCTCTCCAGCCCTTGGGACAACTCCAGGGCATGAACCTGTAGCAGCCCGAGTTGTTCGGCAATCAGCCTGGCGTGTGGCTCCAGGGCCAAGGCCTGTGCGGTTGGGCGAACTTCACGCGGACCACGTTCGAACAGGCTATAGCCAAGTTCTGCTTCAAGGTTGCCAATGGCCATGCTCACGGCTGACGGCACGCGCTTGAGGGCGCGCGCAGCGGAAGAAAACGAACCGTTGTCGAGCACGGCCAGAAACAGCTGGATGTTGTCGCTGGAAAAGTTCATGGCAGCCTCCTGTCAGTTGATCTGACAGCTGCTGACTTTTTCTGTCAAGTGCGTTGAAGCATGATCGCCCCCGTCGCATTTTGTCTTTGGAGGTAACCTGGGTGCAGGGATTGAAACGCAAGCTGGTCTACGTGACTTTCTATGAACTGATCGGGCTGTGCATGTCGACCCTCGGGCTGGCCTACCTGTCAGATACGCAGGCGTCGCATACCGGGCCGCTGGCGGTGATGATCACCACCATCGCCATGCTCTGGAACCTGATCTACAACACCCTGTTCGAGTACTGGGAGAGCAGCCAGGCCAAGCGTGGGCGCAGCGTGGCGCGGCGGGTGGTGCATGCCATCGGCTTCCAGTTGACCCTGGTGGTTTACTTGATTCCGCTGATTGCCTGGTGGCTGGACATGACATTGCTGGAGGCGCTGCTGGTGGATATGGCGTTCATCATCCTGGTGCCGTGCTACACCTTTGCCTACAACTGGGCGTTTGATCGTGTGTTTGGCTTGCCAAGCGCTGCCCTGGCCACAGCTTGATACAGCCTTGCGCTGCGAAGGAGCCGGCACAGGCCGCCTCTAAGGTGGCAGGCGAATGATCAAAGGCGCCTGCTGCTGCTGCTCGACCTGCTGCTCCACCGGCCGCGGCGCACTGGCCAGCAAGCTGTCCTCAACCTGCCCCGACAGGTAATAGACCCCCGCCATGGCCCCGCTCTGGCGGTTCTCCATCAACTCCTGCCATTCCTGGTTCAACGCCACGTTCAGGATCACCCGCAGCTGTTCGACCATCTGCGGGTGATCACGGTCATGGGTCATCATCCCGTAACCGGCTGCAGCAATCGAAATCATCGCCCCTGCCACCTTGCCCACTGCCGATGCCACGGCACTGGCGATACCGCGTGGGGCCAGGGTGGCGCCAAGCTTTTCGCTGGCCTGGGTGGCCACCGAGTTGAGCCCGACATCGGTCCTGCCGGGGCCTTTGCTGGCCTGCTGATGCAAGTGCTGGCGCATGGCTTGCCAGGCCGGTTGCTGGTCCAGTGACTTGGCCCGCAGCAACTGATACAGGCTGGCATTGCGCGCATCCGGTGGCCCCAGGGCGATGGCGGGGATACGGTTGAGACGCTGGCTGAACTGCTCGGGCGGCGCGTTGTAACGGCTGATGATGGCCGGCAGTTGCTGGCCGAGCAGTTGCAGGTACAGTTCGCAGGCGCGGTCGCGGATGCCCTCGGGGTTGATCTGCTCAGCTACCGGCTCGATCACCCGCGCGTGATACTGCTCCTGCAGGTACAGGGCCAGGCGTTTTTCTGCCGGTTCCCGACCCTCGCCACTGTCGAGCTTGTACCAGGCCACCTTGAGGGTCAGCCACTGCTGGGTCCAGTAACCCGTGAACCAAGGGATGAAGTCGCTTTCGGTGCGTTGCTGCACCTGCTCCTTCCACACCCGCATAGAGCGCCGGGCATAGTCGTTGGCCGAGCCGGCGGCACCGGCCGAGGCTTCTATCAGTTCCTGGTCGATGCGTTGCCAGGCCGCGGGAGTGAGTATTGTGGGTGGCGGCGGGGCAGGGGGGCGCTTGCTGGTACAACCGCCGAGGGCCAGCAGAAGGCAGAGCAACAGGAGGACTCGAGAACTCACGCGACCGCCTCCCTGGTAGAGGCTGGGGTGGTTCTCGAAGTATAGGGTGGGGTTATTGGGGCTGCTGTGCAGCCCATCGCCCGCATCCGCTCTGATGCAGGTGGTTGCGTGAGCGCGGCCTGCGTGGGAGCGATCGCGTCCGTTTGGTCGGGTTATTCCAGGTCGAGCTTTTCTTCCAGACGGTCAAGGTGCCTGTGCATCAACCCCAGCGCCGCTTCGGCATCACCTTGCTCCACGGCATCGATGATTGCCGCATGCTCTTCCCACGCGCAGTGATCGCAGCACGGCGTTTCGTAGCGAGCGATGATCAGCGAGGTCATCGGCACCAGCCCATTGAGAAATCGCGCCAGTGGTGCATTGGCCGCCACCTGCGCCAGTTTCAGGTGGAACTCGCCGCCCAGGCGGATCGCTGCGCAGCGTTCGCCACGCTCATGGTGCTGGCGCTCGCGCTCCACCAGTTGCCGTAGCTGGCGTACCTGCGCCGGCCGGGCGCGTTGCGCGGCCAGGGTGATCAGCGTGGTTTCCGCCAGGCGACGGGCACTGAGCACCTGACGTGCCTGGTCTGGGTCGGGTGCAGCCAGATGTGCGGTGTGGCTGGGGCGCTGTACCACCACCTGCTGGTCGGACAGGCGCCCCAGCACGCGGCGGATCACCGTGCGGCTGACACCAAAGGCATGGCCCAGCGCCTGTTCGGGCAACAGACTGCCCGGCGGCAGGCGCTGTTCGAGAATGGCGTCGAACAGCCGCGGATAAATCTGCTCGGCCGACAGGCGGGTTTCGCCGGCCGCGAGCAGGGCAGGCAAGTGGGGGGCGGCGTTCATGGGCACTCTCCTGAGGTCATGGATGTGGATGTTCGTCCGGGATATTCAGCGCGATGCCCATGCGCAGCCCTTCGGCCACGATGTGCTGACGCATCTGGGCACTGGCCTGGGCGCTGCTGCGTTCGCGAATGGCGCGCACCACCGCTTCGTTTTCCTTCAGCCGCGCGGCCAGGTGCTCTGGCGAGTTGCGCAGCATGTCGGCGCTTTGCTTCAGGGCATTGCCGGTCTGCTGCACCACGCTCTGGAAAATCGGGTTGGTGGTCAGGGCGAACAGCGCCTCATGGAAGGCAATGTAGGCTTTGACCCCGGCCTCGCTGTCATCGGCCTCCAGCGCTTCGCGCATGTCCATCAGGGTCAGGCGCAACTGGCCGATGTCCTGGCTGTTGGCCGACTGCGCCACCAGGCCGACGATGAACGGTTCGAGTGTGTAGCGCAGTTCCAGCACGTCGGCCAGGCTGGCCGCTGCGCTGGTTTCCACGCCCGATGCCTGGGCATCGGCATCCAGCACCAATACGCCCTTGCCGGGTAACGAGCGCACCAGGCCCAGTGTTTCCAGCACGGTTACCGCTTCGCGCAGGCTGGGGCGGCTGATGCCCAGTTGTTCGGCCAGTTCGCGCTGGCCTGGCAGCATGTCGCCGGTACGCCATTGGCCGCGGGCCAGGGCCTGGCGGAGTTTTTCCACCACTGAGTTGACGACGGTTGATGAGCTGATCACGGTTCGCTCCTGGAAGGGCCGGCGTCATGCCGGCCACGTTCGCTCAGAATTCCTGTTGATGGGCGTTGGGTTGCTTGCGTGGCGTGGGGGCAAAGCCAGGCTTGCCGTCGAGCACGTTCTGCGCACGCTCCAGGTCAATGTCCTTCTCCCAACGGGCAATGGCCACGGTGGCCACGCAGTTGCCGATCAGGTTGGTCAACGCCCGGCCGATACCCATGAACCAGTCCACCGCCAGCACCAGTACCAGGCCAACCACAGGGATCGCCGGTACCGCAGTCAGGGTGGCGGCAAGAATCACCAGTGCCGAGCCTGGGATGCCGTGAGCCCCCTTGGAAGTCACCAACGACACCAGCAGGACGGTCAGCAGGTCGGTCATTTCCAGTGGCGTGCCGGTGGCGTTGGCGATGAACACGATCGCCAGGGTGAGGTAGATGGAAAAACCATCGAGGTTGAACGAGTAGCCGGTAGGGATCACCAGGCCGACCGTGGAACTGCCGATGCCCAGGTGCTCAAGCTTGCGCATGATCTGTGGCAGCACGGCGTCGGAAGAGGCGGTGCCCAGGACGATGGTCAGCTCTTCACGCAGGTACTTGATCAACGGCAGCAGCTTCAGGCCCGACAGGCGCATGACGGTGCCCAGCACGATCAGCACGAAGCCGGCACAGGTCAGGTAGAACAGCGCCACCAGCCCGCCCAGGTGCTGCAGCGACGCCAGGCCGTACTTGCTGGTGGTGAAGGCAATGGCGCCGAACACGCCGATCGGCGCCAGGCGCACAATCATGCCCATGATGCGGAAGATCACATGGCTCAGTTCGTTGATCAGTCGCGAAATGCCGGCGGCCGAGTCACCCACCAGGTTCAGCGCGCTGCCGAACAGCACCGAGAACAGCAGCACCTGAAGAATGTTGTTGTCGGCGAAGGCACCGATCACCGAGGTGGGGATCAGGTCCATGAAGAACGCCGTGGCGCCATGGATGTGCTGGCCGCGCTCGGCCAAGCCGTTGGCATCGGCGGCGGACAGTTGATCCAGGTGAATATTGGCACCGCTGCCAATGCCACTGGTGAAGGCGAACACCAGGCCGATCACCAGCGCCAGGGTCGTCAGCACTTCGAAGTAGATCACCGACTTCAGGCCGATGCGGCCGACCTTTTTCAGGTCACCCGCACCCGAAATGCCGCTGACCACCACGCAGAACACGATCAGGCCGATGAGCATCTTGATCAGCTTGATGAAGCCGTCGCCGAGGGGTTTGAGTTGCAGGGAGAGGTCGGGGAAGCTCAGACCGCAGGCGATGCCGAGGGCAAGGCCGAGTACGACTTGCAGGAAAATCGAACGCGAGCACCATTTGAGCATGGGAGGAGTCTCTGATCGGTGTCCTTGCTTCGGTAGCCGCACGGGGCGAAAGAGCGCAGGACTTAATTATTGTGGTCTTACCGGTTTGTTCAGCGCGAGGCCATAAAAGCGCGAAAAATACCTGATTGCAAGGTTTTTTTGGCCTTACCGGTCTGACCAGTTGTGGGGCAATCCAGCCTGCCATGCTCTAGTTCGGTGCGTGCCGTAAAAGGGGGGCGCTTGAAATAGCTCAGGGCTTGGCCAGTGCCTGATCCACCGCTGCAATCAGCTTGCCAAGATCTTTGGGTGGGGCGTTGTGGATGACACCGAACAGGTAGGCGCGCTGCTCCTCTTCGTCGTCCGGTTCAGCGAAGAAGTCCTTGGGCTTGACGCCCAGCACCTGGGCAAACGCCATGATTGCATCGATGCTGGGGGTGTAGGTGCTGGTTTCGAAACGGCTGATGGTCTTGGGGTCGAAGCCGGTTCGTTCAGCCAGTTGTGCCTGGGTCAGGCCCGCCAGCTTGCGGTAGCGGCGCAGGGCGATACCCAAAGCTGATCTCGTCATCGCTTAATTCCCATTTAGAATCAAGAACTTAACGATATCTATCAATGTGGCGCAACGCCATGATCGATCACCTTTGTTTTATTTATGTGATGAATTTCGTAGAATTCATGGCTTGACCGGTCAGTCATCGTCACCTTCCTTGTACCGTTCGGCCTCGTGCCGTAACGGCAGGAAGCGCTTTTGCCCATTGGAACGGATCCTCATGAATCGGTTCCGATGGCCGTCGATGTACTGGGTACCGGCTTGTCATCGAATGGAGTCTCATCGTGCGCCTCAACCTGCCGGTAACCCCGGTCGAGCAACGTTTCCCCCCCGATCAGCGGCTGATTTCTGCTACCGATACCGCCAGCCTGATCACCTACTGCAACCCTGAGTTTGCCGCCATCAGTGGCTACAGCGAGGCCGAACTGATCGGCAGCCCGCACAACCTGGTGCGCCACCCGGACATGCCGCCGGCGGTGTACGAGTTGATGTGGCGCTACCTGAAAGCCGGCAAGAGCTGGATGGGTATCGTCAAGAACCGCTGCCGTAACGGCGACTACTACTGGGTCAATGCCTACGTCACGCCCATCCTCGAAGGTGGGCGGGTAGTGGGTTACGAGTCGGTGCGCGTATGCCCCACGCGCGAGCAAGTAGCCCGTGCCGAAGCCCTCTATGCGCGGCTGCGCAACGGTCAGGCGGCATTGTCGGCGCCGCGCCGTCTGAGCTTGCTGACGCAGGCCCTGGCCTTGCCACTGGCCGGTGGGCTGCTGGCGGTGGGTGCCAATCAGTTGTGGCCTGGCCTGGTGGGGCAGGGGCTGACTGTGGGGCTGTTCGTGGCCTGCGGTCTATGGGCGCGCAATGCCCTCGGGCGGCAGCTGCAGCAGATTGTGCAGGGTGCCGAAGGTGCTTTCGCCGACCCGGTTGCAGCCTTGACCTACAGCGACCTGTCGGGTGCTGCCGGGCAGTTGCAACTGATGCTGATCAGCGAAGAGGCACGCCTGAAAACCGCATTGACGCGGCTAAGCGATCTGGCCGGGCAAATGGCCGTGGCCGCTCGCGATGCCGGGCAGTTGTCGCGCAGCACCGAGGCGGCATTGCTGGAGCAGCGTGCCGAAACCGACCTGAGCGCCACTGCAATGAACCAGATGGCCGCCTCCATTGGCGAAGTCGCCAACCACGTGCAGTTGACCGCCGCCGAGGCACACACGGCGCACCTGCTGGCCGAGCAAGGTAGCCAGGTGGCCGATGCCAGCGGCACGGCCATTCGTAACCTGGCCAGCACTGTGACGCAGATCAACCAGGCGGTCAGCCACCTGGCGGGTCAGACCGGCGCCATCGCCGAGGCAGCCGGGATGATCCGCGGCATTGCCGAGCAAACCAACCTGCTGGCCCTCAACGCCGCCATCGAGGCTGCCCGTGCGGGCGAGCAGGGCCGGGGCTTTGCCGTGGTCGCCGACGAGGTCCGGGCATTGGCCGACAAGACCCGCCAGTCCACCCTGCACATCCAGGCCATCATCGATGCCCTGCGCAGTGGCGCCGAGGAAGCCGTGGCGATCGCCAGCCGAGGCATCGACGGTGCCGAGCAAGGCGTTGCCCAGGTGCAGGAAGCCCGACAGGCGCTGCATGGCATTCGTGACGCGGTACAGCGCATCAGCGACATGAGCCAGCAGATGGCCACCGCCTCGCAGCAGCAGTCGGCGGTGGCAGAAGATGTTTCGCGGCAGATCAACGGCGTAGCCGGTATTGCCCAGCACAGCGCCCACAGCGCCAACGCCGCCGCCTCGCGCGGTACCGAACTGGAACACGTGTGCGCCGGATTGCGCGCCCTGGTGGAGCGCTTCAACCGCTAAGGCAGGATGCTTTATGGATGATAACTATCGCGCGGCCGTGGACGCGGCCGCAATCTTTTCGGAAACCGACCTGCGTGGGAACATCACCTACGTCAATCAGCAGTTCTGCAGCATCTCGGGCTACAGCCGTGAAGAACTGTTGGGGGCCAACCACCGCATCCTCAATTCCGGGCTGCATGAACCGACGTTCTTTGTCGGCATGTGGCGGGCTTTGGTCGCCGGGCGGGTGTGGAAGGGCGAAATCTGCAACCGGTCCAAGGACGGTTCGTTGTACTGGGTCGACAGCACCATGGTGCCACTGGTCGATCCGCTGACAGGCCAGGTGCGCAAGTATGTGTCGATCCGCTTTGACGTCACGGAGAAGCGCCAGCTGCTGCATACCTTGCAGTGGCGGGTGGGTCACGATGTGCTCACCGGCCTGCCCAACCGCGCCTACCTGTCCGACCTGCTGAACCAGGCTCTGGCCTACTCGCGCCGCGAAGGCATCTCGCTGGCGGTGTGCATGCTCGACCTGGATGGTTTCAAGGCGGTCAACGACGGCTACGGGCATGCCGTGGGTGACCTGCTGCTGGTGGAAGTGGCGCAGCGCCTGAAGAGTATCCTGCGTGGTGGGGATGCCGTGGCGCGGCTGTCGGGCGACGAATTCGTGCTGATCCTGCGCGATGTCGATGATGAGCACCAGCTGCATGCAGCCCTGCAGCGGGTGTTGCGTGCCTTGGCGGCGCCCTGTGTGGTGCGTGAGCATACACTGTCGCTCAGCGCCAGTATCGGCGTGACCCTGTACCCGCAGGATGACGAAGATGCCGACACCCTGGTGCGCCACGCCGACCAGGCCATGTATGTGGCCAAGCAGCGCGGGCGCAACCGTTACCATCTGTTCGACGTGTCGCAGGAACAGGAGCTCAAGGCCACCCACCAGACCGTGGCGCGCGTGCGCCGGGCGCTGCGCAACGGTGAGCTGTGTCTTTACTACCAGCCCAAGGTCAACCTGCGCAGCGGCAAGGTACTGGGCTTCGAGGGCTTATTGCGCTGGCAGCGGCCAGGCCGTGGTGTGGTGCCGCCTGGCGATTTCCTGCCATGGGTAGAGCAGACCGACCTGATCGTCGAAATCGGCGAGTGGGTGATCGGGCAGGCGTTGAGCCAGTTGCAGGCCTGGCAGCGCCAAGGGCAGCCCTGGTCGCTGAGCGTGAATATCGCCGCGCGGCATTTGCAGCGCAATGACTTTGCCGAGCGCCTGCAGCAGTTGCTGGCAGCGTACCCGGCGGTGGACCCGGCGCTGCTGGACCTGGAAATCGTCGAGTCGGTGGCCATCGACAACCTGCAGCATGTCAGCCGCTGCCTGGATGCCTGCCGTGCGCTGGGTGTGCGTTTCTCACTGGATGATTTCGGCACTGGTTATTCGTCCTTGAGTTACCTGAAACGCTTGCCGACCCAGACGATCAAGATCGACCAGTCGTTCGTGCGTGACATCCTTCATGACCAGGACGACCTGGCGCTGACGGAGGCGGTGATCGGCCTGGCGCGGGCGTTTGGCCGCGAGGTGATTGCCGAGGGGCTGGAGAGTGTCGAGCACGGTCGGGTACTGATGGGCCTGGGCTGCGAGCTGGCGCAGGGTTACTGCATCGCCCGGCCGATGCCCGCCAGTGACGTGCAAGCCTGGGCACAGGCCTACCGGCAGCCAGTGCAGTGGCGTGACCCTTGAAGGCCATCAGCGGGCCGTGGTCTTGAGCTGCACGGGGGCGCCACCTGCTGTCGATCAGGGGTGGCTTCGAAAACCTGCTGTGCGGCGCGCTTCAGGGCCAATCGATTCATCGCTCACGCAACCGCTTGTACAGTGTGGTGCGGCTGATACCCAGTCGGCGGGCCACCGCCGACAGGTTGCCATTGGCTTGCTCGACCAGGCTCTGCAGGTCCGTCTCTTCAGTCGCTATCGGCACCGGTGTTTTCGACTCGGCCAGAAAACCCGCTGGAAGGTGCTCGACGCCGACTGGCCCGTTGGCCGCCAGGGCCAACGCCACCTGTAGCACACTCACCAGTTCGCGCAGGTTGCCCGGCCAGGGGTGTTGATCGAACAGGTCGATTATGGCCGGGGGCAGCCGCGCAGGTTGCCCGGGCTCGCGGTAGCGGGCATGCACCTGCTCAATCAGCTGGCGCCGGTCAGCGCGTTCGCGCAGGGGAGGCAGCACCAGTGTCAGGCCGGCGATGCGGTAGTACAGGTCCTGGCGAAAGCGCCCGGCGCGCACTTCTTCGGCCAGGTTGCGATTGCTCGCCGACACCACGCGGATATCCACCGGCACCGGTTCGCCACTGCCCAGCGGCTGGATGCTGCGCGACTGCAGTACGCGCAGCAGGCGGGCCTGGGTGGGCAGTGGCATGTCGCCAATCTCATCCAGAAACAGGATGCCGTGGTCGGCCTTGCGGATCAGCCCTGGGTTGCCCTTGTGGTGGGCGCCGGTGAACGCGCCTTTGTCATAGCCGAACAGTTCCGACTCCACCAGTTCGGCCGGGATCGCCGCACAGTTTACGGCGACCAGCGGCTGCCTGGCGCGGCTGCTGGCCCGGTGCAGGGTGTCGACGAACACTTCTTTGCCTACGCCTGTTTCGCCCTCCACCAACACCGGGATGTCCTTCTCCAATAGCAGGCCGGCTTGTTTCAAGGCTTTTTCCAGGCGCGGCTCGGCGTTGCCGGCTTCGGGGCGTCGAATGGTTTCGCGTGGGGGGTGCCACTGGCAGTGAAAGCGGTTGCGCCCGGTGGCCTGCAGAGCGAAGGGCTGTTGTCGGGGATGGCTGAGCAGCTGTTGCAGGGGTAACTGGAACAGTTGCTCGATGTTTTGCTGCAGCGGGTTTACGCCGAGCAGGCTATCGGCCCGGTGATTGGCAGCCAACACCTGTCCGCGCTCATCGAACACCAGCAGGCCGGCCCAAGGGCTGTCGAGGTTGTCGGAGGCGCTGTTGAAGATCAGTTGCGCATGCTGGTCAGCATGTTCGGCGAGGATCAGGCGGTTTTCCAGGCTCTGGCCCATCATGCGCACCAGCCCAAGCGTCTGGCTGGCCGGCAGGTAGCCGTCGCTGGCTACGTCGAGCACTCCGACCAGCTGCCGTGCGGCGTCGAACAGGGGGGCGGCGGCGCTGGACATGTAGCGGTTCTGGCGCAGGAAGTGTTCGTCCTGGCCGACGTGAATCGCTTCGGCGCAAATCAGTGTGGTGCCCAGGGCATTGGTGCCGACGCCACGTTCGTGCCAATGGGCGCCGGCGCTGAAACCATGGTGCTGGCGCGGTTCGATGAAACGCCGCGAGCCCCAGCTGTCGAGCAGGCAGCCGCTGGCATCGGCCAGCATCACCAGGTAGCTGGCGTTACCCAAGAGGTGCGCATAGTGCGGTAGCACTTCCTCGCGGGTCAGGCGTAGCAGGTTTTGGCGCCGCTCCAGCAGGGCGCTGAGCTCGGCGCGGGACAGGCAGTCAAAGTCCGGCGCATGCTGCGGCTGCAGGCCGTGGTCGCGGCAGCGGTCCCAGGAAGCCTGGATCAGGCGGGTGTGGGTCGAAGCGGATGCGGCCATGGGCCTGTCCTGTGTGATTGTTGTCATGGGTCGACCGCCGTTCAGTGTTGTCCACGGCTGTTCATTGTCAAACTGGCCAGTGTCCAGTTGTGCAGTGATTGTGTTCACCTGCGCGCCCGCGATTTGCCAGCGCTGCCACCCAGGCCCCGAACCAGAGCACCGGGCAAGGACTGGCACGGAACTGGCTGTAGCCGGCAGACAACAATCACAAAAAGGCCACGCCATGTCCCTGGTGCTGGAGCAGGTCAGCCGTAGCGTCGACAACCAGCCGTGGATCGTCGAGGCGTCACTGCGTTTCGAGCCCGGTTCGTTCAATGTGCTGCTGGGTCGCACCCTGGCCGGCAAGACCAGCCTGATGCGCCTGATGGCCGGGCTGGACCGTCCGGACCGGGGGCGGGTGCTGATGGATGGCCAGGACGTCACCGGTGTGCCGGTGCGTCAGCGCAATGTGTCGATGGTGTATCAGCAATTCATCAATTACCCGACCTTGAGCGTGTACGAAAACATCGCCTCGCCGCTGCGCCAGGCGCGCATGGCCGAGGACCAGATCCGACGGCGGGTGCAGGAAACTGCCGAGATGCTGCGCATCGAAACCTACCTGCAACGCCTGCCACTGGAGCTCTCCGGTGGCCAGCAGCAACGCACGGCGATGGCCAGGGCACTGGTCAAGGATGCCTCGTTGATCCTCTTCGACGAGCCATTGGTCAACCTCGACTACAAGTTGCGCGAAGGCCTGCGCCAGGAGCTGCGCGAGCTGTTCGCGGCGCGCCATTGCATTGCTGTGTACGCCACCACCGAGCCCAACGAGGCGCTGGCACTGGGCGGCACCACCACGCTTGTGCACGAAGGCCGTATCGTGCAGAGCGGGCCCACCGCCGAGGTCTATCAGCGCCCCAGGAGCGTGCTGGCTGCCGAGCTGTTTTCCGAGCCGCCGATCAACCTGGTGTCTGGCCGTATCACGGGTAACGAGGTGAGCCTGGCCCAGACCGTGCACTTTGCCCGCAATGCCGACCTGGAGCCGCTGGCCGAAGGTGACTACCGCTTCGGCGTGCGCCCCAGCCATATCGCGCTGGTGCCGGCCCATGACGATGACCTGGAGCTGGCGGTGCTGGTGGAGTTGGCCGAGATCAGTGGGTCAGAAACATTTCTGCATGTGCGCAACGAATACTGGCGCATGGTGCTGCACCTTCCCGGGGTGCACGAATACCAGGTGGACACGCCGATACGCGTGTTCATCCCCACGCACAAGCTGTTCGTTTTCGACAGCGCCGGGGTGTTGGTGCAGGCCCCGGGGCTGCGCCAGGCGAGGAGAGGGTGATGGCCGAAATCCGCCTGCGCCAGCTGGCGCACAGTTACAGCCGCCAGCCCGCCAGCGAGGCAGACTATGCCCTGCACGCACTCGAACATGTGTGGGAACAGGGCGGTGCCTATGCGTTGCTCGGGCCGTCGGGCTGCGGCAAGTCGACCTTGCTCAATATCATTTCCGGGCTGCTGACGCCGTCTCATGGCGAGGTGCTGTTCGACGGCAAGCCGGTCAACCAGCTGTCCCCGCAGGCGCGCAATATCGCCCAGGTGTTCCAGTTCCCGGTGGTGTACGACACCATGACGGTGTTCGACAACCTGGCCTTCCCCTTGCGCAACCAGGGGCTCGATGAAGCCCGGGTGCGTGCCCGGGTGGAAGAAATTGCCGAAGTGCTCGAGCTGACTGCCGTGTTGCGCAAGAAAGCACGCAACCTCACCGCCGATGAAAAGCAGAAAGTCTCCATGGGGCGTGGCCTGGTGCGCGATGACGTGTCGGCGATCCTGTTCGACGAGCCGCTGACGGTGATTGACCCGCATCTGAAGTGGAAGCTGCGGCGCAAGCTGAAGCAGATCCATGAGCAGTTCAACATCACCATGATCTACGTCACCCACGACCAGTTGGAGGCCTCGACCTTCGCCGACAAGATCGCGGTGATGCACGGCGGCCGCATCGTCCAGTTCGGCACGCCGCGCGAGCTGTTCGAGCGACCGCGGCATACGTTCGTCGGTTATTTCATCGGTAGCCCGGGCATGAACTTGATTGACGTGCGTGCCGAGGCGGGCGCGGTGGTGTTCGGCGATGTCCAGTTGGTACTGCCCGATGGCTTGTGCGAGCGCCTGGCTGCATTGGCGGGCGGGCGGCTGCAGCTGGGCATTCGCCCGGAGTTCGTGCAGCTGTGGGACAGCCCGTTCGAGGGTGCCTACCCGGCACGGGTGCTGGACGTCGAAGACCTGGGTACCTATCGCATCGTCACCCTCGAACTGGGCGGTGTCGCGCTCAAGGCGAGGCTGGGCGAGGACCGCCCGTTGCCTGTGGACAAGGCTTGGGTCAGCCTGCCGGCGCAGTGGCTGATGCTGTATGTCGACGATGTGCTGCTGGAGGCCGGGCCATGAACAACAAGGTGCCGAACAACAAGGCCTGGTGGCTGGTGCTGCCGGTGTTCCTGCTGGTCGCGTTCAGCGCGGTGGTGCCGATGATGACGGTGGTCAACTACTCGGTGCAAGACATCTTCGACCAGTCCAGCCGCTACTTCGTCGGTGCCGACTGGTACCGCCAGGTACTGCGCGACCCGGCGCTGCACGACGCATTGCTGCGCCAGTTCATTTACTCGGCCTGTGTACTGCTGATCGAAATTCCGTTGGGTATAGGCATCGCCCTGGCCATGCCAACCAAAGGCCGTATGGCCTCGGTGTGCCTGATCGTCATGGCTATCCCGTTGCTGATCCCGTGGAACGTGGTCGGCACTATCTGGCAGATTTTCGGCCGGGCCGACATTGGCCTGCTCGGCGCTTCCCTGGCCAAGCTCGGGGTCAGCTACAACTATGCCGGTGACCCATTCGACGCCTGGCTCACCGTGCTGGTGATGGATGTGTGGCACTGGACTTCGTTGGTGGCTCTGCTGTGCTATTCGGGGCTGCGTGCGATCCCCGACGTGTACTACCAGGCCGCGCGCATCGATCGGGCCTCGGGCTGGGCGGTGTTTCGCCATATCCAGCTGCCCAAGCTCAAGAACGTGCTGGTGATCGCGTTGATGCTGCGCTTCATGGACAGTTTCATGATCTACACCGAACCGTTCGTGCTGACCGGCGGCGGGCCAGGCAATGCGACCACGTTCCTCAGCCAGACCCTCACGCGTATGGCCGTAGGGCAGTTCGACCTGGGGCCGGCGGCAGCGTTTTCACTGGTGTACTTCCTGATCATCCTGCTGGTGTCGTGGCTGTTCTACACCGCCATGACCCATGCCGACAAGGACTAGGCCATGAGCACACGCAAATCAATGGCCCTGCTGCTGTACTTCTTCTTCCTGCTGGTGCCGATCTACTGGTTGCTGAACATGTCGTTCAAGAGCAACGCCGAGATCCTTGGCGGCCTGACCCTGTGGCCGCAGGCGTTCACGCTCGACAACTACCGAGTGATCTTCACCGACGCCAGCTGGTACAGCGGCTACATCAACTCGCTGTACTACGTGTGCCTGAACACGCTGATTTCACTGCTCGTGGCGTTGCCCGCGGCCTATGCGTTCTCGCGCTACCGCTTTCTCTGCGACCGCCACCTGTTCTTCTGGCTGCTGACCAACCGCATGGCGCCACCGGCGGTGTTCCTGCTGCCGTTCTTCCAGTTGTACTCGTCGATCGGGCTGTTCGATACCCACATTGCCGTGGCGCTGGCCCATTGCCTGTTCAACGTACCGCTGGCGGTTTGGATCCTGGAGGGTTTCATGTCGGGCGTGCCAAGGGAAATCGACGAAACCGCCTACATCGACGGCTACAGTTTTCCGCGCTTCTTCGTGAAGATCTTCATACCGCTGATTGGCTCGGGCATCGGCGTCACGGCGTTTTTCTGTTTCATGTTCTCCTGGGTCGAACTGCTGCTGGCGCGCACCCTGACCTCGGTGAATGCCAAGCCGATTGCCGCGGTGATGACCCGCACGGTGTCGGCATCGGGCATCGACTGGGGTGTGCTGGCGGCAGCGGGGGTGCTGACCATCTTGCCGGGCATGCTGGTGATCTGGTTCGTGCGCAATCATGTGGCCAAGGGCTTCGCCCTGGGCCGGGTGTGAGGAGGGCAACGCATGGAGTGGATGGCCTGGACCCTGCCGACAGCGCTGTTCTTCGCCGCTGTGGGCCTGTTGCTGCTGGGCATGACCCTGCTTGAACTGCGTCGCCCCTGCGTAGAGCGACGGGGCTTTTTGCCGCTGGTCACCAGCCGTGGTGACCGTTTGTTCATCGGCCTGCTGGCCAGCGCCTACCTGCACCTGCTGGTGGTAGGTGTCAGCGACTGGCCATTGTGGGTGGCCTCGCTGCTGTCGCTGGCGTGGCTGGCGGTGGTGTTGCGCTGGGGCTGAGCGAGCGGCCCTGTGGGATAACTGAAACGGGAGATCACAATGTTCGACAACAAACACAACAGGCGACATTTGACCCTGGCCGCGTTGCTGGTACTGGCCAGCGTGCAAGGCACAGCCTGGGCCGACCAGTACGAAGAGGCGGCAAAGAAATGGATCGGCAGCGAGTTCAAGCCTTCGACCCTTACCCCCGAACAGCAGTTGGCCGAATTGCAGTGGTTCATCAAGGCAGCCGAGCCGTTTCGCGGGATGAAGATCAACGTTGTGTCGGAAACCATCACCACCCATGAATACGAATCCAAGGTGCTGGCCAAGGCTTTCAGTGAGATCACCGGCATCCAGTTGACCCACGACCTGCTGCAGGAAGGCGATGTGGTGGAAAAACTGCAGACGCAGATGCAGTCGGACAAGAACATTTATGACGGCTGGGTCAACGACTCCGACCTGATCGGTACGCACTTTCGCTACGGCAAAGTGGAATCGATCACCGACCTGATGGCCAACGAGGGCAAAGCCTACACCTCGCCGACCCTCGACCTGAAGGACTTCATCGGTATTTCCTTCACCACCGCGCCCGATGGCAAGGTCTACCAACTGCCCGACCAGCAGTTCGCCAACCTGTACTGGTTCCGCGCCGACTGGTTCGAACGGCCTGAGTTGAAGGCCAGGTTCAAAGAGAAGTACGGCTATGAACTGGGGGTGCCAGTGAACTGGTCGGCGTACGAGGACATTGCCAAGTTCTTCACCGAAGACGTCAAGGAGATCGACGGCAAGCGTGTCTACGGGCACATGGACTACGGAAAGAAAGACCCGTCACTGGGCTGGCGCTTCACCGATGCCTGGTTCTCGATGGCCGGCGGCGGCGACAAGGGCCTGCCCAATGGTTTGCCGGTCGATGAATGGGGCATTCGCGTGGAGGACTGCCATCCGGTGGGTTCCAGCGTGACCCGCGGCGGCGATACCAATGGGCCGGCCGCCGTCTATGCCACGCAGAAGTACGTGGACTGGATGCGTGCCTACGCGCCCAAGGAAGCGCAGGGCATGACCTTCTCCGAAGCCGGCCCTGTGCCGGCGCAAGGCAACATTGCCCAGCAGATATTCTGGTACACCGCGTTCACCGCCGACATGACGAAGCCCGGCTTGCCGGTTGTGAATGCCGACGGCACGCCGAAGTGGCGCATGGCGCCTTCACCGAAGGGGCCATACTGGGAAGAGGGTATGAAACTCGGCTACCAGGACACCGGCTCGTGGACCTTCTTCAAGTCCACCCCCGAGAAGCAACGCCTGGCGGCGTGGCTGTACGCCCAGTTCGTCACCTCAAAGACCGTATCGCTGAAAAAGACCATCGTCGGCCTGACGCCGATTCGTGAGTCGGACATCAACTCCCAGGCCATGACCGAGTTGGCGCCCAAGCTCGGTGGGCTGGTGGAGTTCTATCGCAGCCCTGCGCGGGTGCAGTGGACGCCGACCGGCACCAACGTGCCGGACTACCCGCGGTTGGCGCAATTGTGGTGGAGCCATATCGCCGAAGTCGCCAGTGGCGAAAAGACCCCGCAGGAAGCCCTGGATGGGCTGGCCCGCGACCAGGACCGCATGATGGAGCGCCTGCAACGCTCCAATGCCCAGGCGACGTGTGCGCCCAAGCTGAATCCGGAGAAGGACGCCCAGTACTGGTTCGACCAGCCGGGTGCGCCGAAAGCCAAGCTGGCCAACGAAAAGCCCATGGGCGAGACCGTCAGCTACAACGAACTGCTGAAGTCTTGGGAGGCGGCCAGGAAGTGATCGGCTGAACACCGTGGTGGCTTCCCCCGCCCCCTGGGGGCCGGACAACCGCTTGCAAGAGCAGGCTCGTCCGCGAAGAGGTCATTTGTCACGGGCAAAAAAAACGGCACCTGCAAAAGGTGCCGTTTTCGCATTACGCGGTATTACTTGTGCAGCTCTTCTGCCGCGTACAGCGTGTTCTCCAGCAGGCACGCCCGGGTCATCGGCCCGACGCCGCCCGGCACCGGTGTGATCCAGCCGGCGCGGGGCAGGGCAGTCTCGTAGACCACGTCGCCGACCAGCTTGCCGTCTTCCTGGCGGTTGATGCCCACGTCGATGACGATGGCGCCTTCCTTGACCCACTCACCCTTGACCAGGCCCGGCTTGCCGGCAGCCACGACCACCAGGTCGGCACGCCCGACATGGCCGGCCAGGTCCTTGGTGAAGCGGTGGCAGACGGTCACGGTGCAGCCGGCCAGCAGCAGTTCCATGGCCATCGGGCGGCCAACGATGTTGGACGCGCCGACGATCACCGCGTTCATGCCGTACAGGTCCTGGCCGGTGCTTTCCAGCAGGGTCATGATGCCTTTCGGTGTGCACGGGCGCAGCAGTGGAATACGCTGGGCCAGGCGGCCGATGTTGTACGGATGGAAGCCGTCCACATCCTTGTCCGGGCGAATGCGCTCGAGCAGCAACGAGGCGTCCAGGTGTGCCGGCAGCGGCAGTTGCAACAGGATGCCGTCGACGGCCGGGTCGTCATTGAGACGGTCGATCAGCTCGGTCAGGGCCTGTTGCGTGGTCTCGCTGGGCAGGTCGAAAGCCTGCGAAATGAAGCCGACCTCTTCGCAGTCCTTGCGCTTGTGCGAGACATAGACTTGGGAGGCGGGGTCGGTGCCGACCAGGATCACTGCCAGGCCCGGCGTACGCAGGCCTTGCTGGCGACGCTCCACGACACGTTGAGCGATCTGCTGGCGCAGGCTGGCGGCGATAGCCTTGCCATCGATTAGGTGTGCAGTCATAGACGCGTGATTAACCATCGAGAAGGAACAATAAAGAACGTGCATTCTCGCACGACATGGGCCAAGGGCAAAGGCGGGTGGTCGGGCAAATCCCCTAACCCCTTAAATAATTTAAATTTTTTCGAAAAAGGTGTTGACGACTTTCGGGGTCGACTATAAGATTCGCCGCACTTGTCGGGCACAGCCTAGCACTGGTTGGCTAAGTCGGGCAGAATGAGTGGTTTAACAGTTCCTTGTTAGCGTCTCGTTCGGTTAGGCTTCAAGCTTAAGCGCCCGTAGCTCAGCTGGATAGAGCATCCGCCTTCTAAGCGGATGGTCGCAGGTTCGAGTCCTGCCGGGTGCGCCATTAGGCAGCTTTGGCAAGCAAGTAGGTTGTAATGCAATATGGTGGGCGTAGCTCAGTTGGTAGAGCGCTGGATTGTGATTCCAGTTGTCGTGGGTTCGATTCCCATCGTCCACCCCATATTTTTCAAGGGCGCCTCGATAGCATCTGGCGCCTTTGTTTTAAGCGTTACGCGGACGTGGTGAAATTGGTAGACACACTGGATTTAGGTTCCAGCGGCGCAAGCTGTAAGAGTTCGAGTCTCTTCGTCCGCACCATGCTTCTTTAAGGTTGTACCGCAAGACCGCAATATGGTGGGCGTAGCTCAGTTGGTAGAGCGCTGGATTGTGATTCCAGTTGTCGTGGGTTCGATTCCCATCGTCCACCCCATATTCCTGAAAGGCGCCTTGATCGTGAGATCGGGCGCCTTTTTGTTTTGGGTCTGCGTAGCGGTGATGAGCCGCGCCTCAGCCAAAACACCTCCTGCCCCTTGTAATCCTCTGGTGGCACCCCAATAAAAGCTGTTAGATTTCAGCCGGTTGAAACACCGGCCTGTTCGGCCGGCAAAGGACATCACGATGATTGCAAAAGAAGCCCGTCAGGCCCTGGCGCTGCAGCGCTTTGCCGAAGCCAATCCGCAGTTGCTCGAGGAGATCCGCGAGCTGGATGCGCGTGAGCAGGCCCAGCAGATCGAGTGGGCGTTCGAGGATGCCGCCGAGGAGCAGGGTATTGAGCCCTGGGAGCTGGCGCTGCAATTGATTGCTGAATCCCCGGAGCAGTTGCAGGCCATGCGCCTGGAAACGCACCGTGAAGTGGCCGAGGCGCTGGGGCTGGAATGGGAGGAGTACTGCCAGTTCAACGACATTGATCCTCAATAAAGGAGGCGAATGCGTTGCGGGTAGTTGTTTGACAAAGTATTTCGGCTGCAGGCCGCCCTCCGGCGCCGTGCAGCCCTGTTGGAAGCAGGCCTGGCGCTGTGCCGTGCGGGCCTTGAAAGTTAATCGACCGGCGTTGTTTTCAGTCGTCCCGTGTGGGGTGACTTCTGCTGCGTGACTCACTAGAATGTTTGCCCTTGATTCTGGAGTCGGGCTAACGCCGGCTAACGTCTGTGCAACGAGGAATATCCATGCAAGTTTCTGTTGAAAACACTTCCGCTCTCGAGCGCCGCATGACCATCGCCGTTCCGGCCGAGCGCGTCGAGAACGAAGTCAACAAGCGTCTGCAGCAGACTGCCAAGCGCGCCAAGATTGCGGGCTTCCGTCCTGGTAAAGTACCGATGACCGTGATCCGTCAGCGTTTCGAGGCGGACGCCCGTCAAGAGGCTTTCGGTGACCTGGTCCAGGCTTCCTTCTACGAAGCCATCGTCGAGCAGAAGCTGAACCCGGCTGGCGCCCCGGCTGTAGAGCCCAAGTCCTTCGAAAAGGGCAAGGATCTGGAGTTCGTCGCCATCTTCGAAGTCTTCCCTGAGTTCACTGTTGCGGGCCTCGAGTCGATCAAGGTCGAGCGCCTGAGCGCCGAAGTGGCTGACAGCGACCTGGACAACATGCTGGAAGTGCTGCGCAAGCAGAACACCCGCTTCGAGGCCGTCGAGCGCGCTGCGCAGAACGACGACCAGGTCAACATCGACTTCGTCGGCAAGGTCGACGGTGAAGCGTTTGCCGGTGGTTCGGCCAAGGGCACCCTGCTGGTGCTGGGCTCCGGCCGCATGATCCCAGGCTTCGAAGAAGGTCTGGTAGGCGCCAAGGCTGGCGAAGAGCGCGTTGTCAACGTGACCTTCCCAGAGGACTACCAGAACCTGGACCTGGCTGGCAAAGCCGCCGAGTTCACCATCACCGTCAACAGCGTTTCGGCACCTGTACTGCCAGAACTGAACGAAGCGTTCTTCGCCCAGTTCGGCATCAAGGAATCGACGCTGGAAGGCTTCCGCGCCGAAGTTCGCAAGAACATGGAGCGTGAGCTGCGTCAGGCGATCAAGACCAAGGTCAAGAACCAGGTCATGGACGGTCTGCTGGCCGCCAACCCGATCGAAGTGCCAAAGGCCCTGCTGGAAAACGAAGTCAACCGTCTGCGCGTGCAGGCTGTTCAGCAGTTTGGTGGCAACATCAAGCCTGAGCAGCTGCCAGTCGAACTGTTCGAAGAGCAAGCCAAGCGCCGCGTCGTGCTGGGCCTGATCGTGGCCGAAGTGGTCAAGCAGTTCGAGCTGAAGCCGGACGACGCCAAGGTTCGCGAGATGATCGAAGAAATGGCTTCGGCTTACCAAGAGCCTGAGCAGGTCATCGCCTGGTACTACAAGAACGACCAGCAACTGAACGAAGTGCGTTCGGTTGTGCTGGAAGAACAAGTTGTAGATACTGTTCTGCAGAAAGCGACTGTGACCGACAAATCGGTCTCGTACGAAGAAGCCGTTAAACCAGCCGAGGCGCCTGCCGCTGCTGAGTAACGGTCTTCTCTCGTAGGAAACCTCCACAAGCCAGCCTTCGAGCTGGCTTGTGCGTATTCAAGCCATGACTATTTGGGAGTGAGCGCAGGACATGTCCCGCAATTCTTATATTCAGCAGAGCTCTGACATCCAGGCCGCAGGCGGCCTGGTCCCGATGGTTATCGAGCAGTCCGCCCGTGGCGAACGCGCTTACGACATCTACTCGCGTCTGTTGAAGGAGCGAGTGATCTTCCTGGTTGGCCCGGTAGAGGACTACATGGCCAACCTCGTCGTTGCGCAACTGCTGTTCCTTGAGGCGGAAAACCCGGACAAGGATATCCATCTGTACATCAACTCGCCGGGCGGCTCCGTCACCGCCGGCATGTCGATCTACGACACCATGCAGTTCATCAAGCCGGACGTTTCGACCATCTGCATCGGCCAGGCCTGCAGCATGGGCGCCTTCCTGCTGGCGGCAGGTGCCAAGGGCAAGCGTCATTGCCTGCCTAACTCGCGCGTGATGATCCACCAGCCGCTGGGCGGCTTCCAGGGTCAGGCCACCGATATCGAGATCCACGCCCAGGAAATCCTCAATATCAAGGCCCGTCTGAACGAGCTGCTGGCCTATCACACCGGCCAGGAACTCGAGACCATCAAGCGTGACACCGAGCGTGACAACTTCATGAGCGCCTCGCGCGCAGCCGAGTACGGCCTGATCGACTCGGTCTACGACAAGCGGCAACTGGCCTCCTGAACCGGGGGGTCAGAGCAGGTGGGCGTCGAAAGCGCCTACCTGCGGACTTGAAAAAGCCCGCAATTGCCTTCATCTTGTGTTGCAAGCCTACCGGATTGGATCGATCGAATGACTGACACCCGTAACGGCGAGGACAGCGGCAAATTGCTTTATTGCTCCTTCTGCGGCAAAAGCCAGCACGAAGTGCGCAAACTGATTGCCGGGCCCTCGGTATTTATCTGCGACGAGTGCGTCGACCTGTGCAACGACATCATCCGTGAGGAGGTGCAGGAAGCCCAGGCCGAGAGCAGCGCGCACAAATTGCCTTCGCCGAAAGAAATCAGCGGCATCCTGGACCAGTACGTGATTGGTCAGGAGCGCGCGAAGAAGGTGCTGGCCGTAGCGGTGTACAACCACTACAAGCGCCTGAACCAGCGTGACAAGAAGGGTGACGAAGTCGAACTGGGCAAGAGCAACATCCTGCTCATCGGGCCAACTGGCTCGGGCAAGACCCTGCTCGCCGAAACCCTGGCACGCCTGTTGAACGTACCGTTTACCATTGCTGACGCCACCACCCTGACCGAGGCCGGTTATGTGGGTGAGGACGTCGAGAACATCATCCAGAAGCTGTTGCAGAAGTGCGACTACGACGTGGAAAAGGCCCAGATGGGCATTGTCTACATCGACGAAATCGACAAGATTTCGCGCAAGTCGGACAACCCGTCCATTACCCGTGATGTCTCGGGCGAGGGCGTGCAGCAGGCGCTGCTGAAACTGATCGAGGGCACCGTGGCCTCGGTTCCGCCGCAGGGTGGTCGTAAGCACCCGCAACAGGAATTCCTGCAGGTTGATACCCGCAACATCCTGTTCATCTGCGGTGGTGCGTTCTCGGGCCTGGAAAAGGTCATCCAGAACCGCTCCACCAAAGGTGGCATTGGTTTTGGTGCCGAAGTGCGCAGCAAGGAAGAGGGCAAGAAGGTTGGTGAGTCCCTGCGTGAGGTCGAGCCGGACGATCTGGTCAAGTTTGGCCTGATTCCGGAATTCGTCGGCCGCCTGCCGGTACTGGCTACCCTCGACGAGCTGGATGAGGCTGCGTTGATGCAGATCCTCACCGAGCCGAAGAATGCCCTGACCAAGCAGTATGCCAAGCTGTTCGAGATGGAAAGCGTCGACCTCGAGTTCCGCAGCGATGCGCTCAAGGCCGTTGCACGCAAGGCCCTGGAGCGCAAGACTGGCGCTCGTGGCCTGCGTTCGATCCTCGAAGGCGTGCTGCTCGATACCATGTATGAGATTCCTTCGAAAAAGGATGTCAGCAAGGTGGTTATCGACGAGAGCGTCATTGAGGGTACCTCGCAGCCGCTGATGATTTACGAAAACAGCGAACCGCAAGCCAAAGCCGCACCAGACGCCTGATTCAGGCAATGGCCGGTTCTCGGTTGCAAGCAAGAAGGGGGCCTACGGGCCCCTTTCTGCTTTTCCTGTGCAAGCGCTTGTAATTTCCCAAGCCTGCCCCCACATTAGGTCCAAGCATCATTTCCACCGGTTTCCGGCCATAAGGCCGCTGTAGAGGCGAAATCATGAAGACCACCCTCGACTTGCCTCTTTTGCCATTGCGCGATGTCGTTGTTTACCCGCACATGGTTATCCCGCTGTTCGTGGGGCGCGAAAAGTCCATCGAAGCCCTCGAGGCGGCGATGACGGGCGAAAAGCAGATCCTTCTGCTGGCCCAGAAGAACCCAGCCGACGACGATCCGGGTGAGGACGCCCTGTACCGCGTCGGTACCGTTGCCACCGTGCTGCAACTGCTGAAGCTGCCTGATGGCACCGTCAAGGTGCTGGTCGAAGGCGAACAGCGCGGTGCGGTCGAGCGCTTCTCCGAAGTTGAAGGGCACATCCGTGCCGAAGTCTCCCTGATCGACGAAACCGACACTGCCGAGCGCGAGTCGGAAGTGTTCGTGCGCACGCTGCTGTCGCAGTTCGAACAATACGTTCAGCTGGGCAAGAAGGTGCCTGCCGAAGTGCTGTCTTCGCTGAACAGCATCGACGAGCCAGGTCGCCTGGTCGACACCATGGCCGCGCACATGGCCCTGAAGATCGAGCAGAAGCAGGAAATTCTTGAAATCGTCGACTTGACTACCCGTGTCGAGCACGTGCTGGCACTGCTGGATGCCGAAATCGACCTCCTGCAGGTCGAAAAGCGCATTCGCGGCCGGGTCAAGAAGCAGATGGAGCGCAGCCAGCGCGAGTACTACCTGAATGAGCAGATGAAGGCCATTCAGAAAGAACTTGGCGATGGTGACGAAGGCCACAATGAAGTCGAAGAGCTGAAAAAGCGCATCGAAGCCGCAGGTCTGCCTAAAGATGCCTTGACCAAGGCTCAGGCGGAGCTGAACAAGCTCAAGCAAATGTCTCCGATGTCGGCCGAAGCTACCGTGGTGCGCTCGTACCTCGACTGGTTGGTGCAGGTGCCGTGGAAGGCTCAGAGCAAGGTGCGTCTGGACCTGACCAAGGCCGAGGAAATCCTCGATGCCGACCACTATGGCCTGGAAGAGGTCAAGGAACGCATCCTCGAATACCTTGCCGTGCAGAAGCGCGTCAAGAAGATCCGCGGTCCGGTGCTGTGCCTGGTCGGGCCACCCGGTGTCGGCAAGACCTCGCTGGCCGAGTCGATCGCTGCCGCCACCAACCGCAAGTTCGTGCGCATGGCCCTGGGTGGCGTGCGTGACGAGGCCGAGATCCGTGGCCACCGCCGTACCTACATCGGCTCCATGCCGGGTCGCCTGATCCAGAAGATGACCAAGGTGGGCGTGCGCAACCCGTTGTTCCTGCTCGACGAGATCGACAAGATGGGCAGCGACATGCGCGGTGACCCCGCTTCGGCACTGCTGGAAGTGCTCGACCCTGAACAGAACCACAACTTCAACGACCACTACCTGGAGGTCGACTACGACCTCTCGGACGTGATGTTCCTGTGCACCTCGAACTCGATGAACATCCCGCCGGCGCTGCTGGACCGGATGGAAGTCATCCGTCTGCCTGGCTACACCGAGGACGAAAAGATCAACATCGCGGTCAAGTACCTGGTGCCCAAGCAGGTCAAGGCCAACGGCTTGAAGAAGGAAGAGCTGGAAGTCGACATCTCGGCGATTCGCGACATCATCCGCTACTACACCCGTGAAGCCGGTGTGCGGGGCCTGGAGCGGCAAATTGCCAAGGTCTGCCGCAAGGTGGTCAAGGAACATACCGGGCAGAAGCAGGTCAAGGTCAAGGTGGCCAGCGAGCAGCTGGAGCACCTGCTGGGCGTGCGCAAGTTCCGCTATGGCCTGGCCGAGCAGCAGGATCAGATCGGCCAGGTAACCGGCCTGGCCTGGACCCAGGTGGGCGGCGAGTTGCTGACCATCGAGGCCGTGGTCATCCCCGGCAAGGGCCAGTTGATCAAGACCGGCTCGCTGGGCGATGTCATGGTCGAGTCGATTACCGCCGCGCAGACCGTGGTACGCAGCCGCGCCCGCAGCCTGGGGATTGCCGCCGACTTCCACGAGAAGCATGACGTGCACATTCACATGCCTGAGGGCGCCACGCCGAAAGACGGCCCAAGTGCCGGTATCGGAATGTGCACCGCACTGGTGTCGGCGCTGACGCAGATTCCGGTACGTGCCGACGTGGCCATGACCGGCGAAATCACCTTGCGTGGCCAGGTATTGGCCATTGGCGGGCTGAAGGAAAAACTGCTGGCGGCACACCGTGGCGGGATCAAGACGGTGATCATTCCCGAGGAGAATGTTCGCGATCTCAAGGAGATTCCTGAAAATATCAAACAGGATCTTCAGATCAAACCGGTCAAATGGATTGACGAAGTCCTGCAAATTGCGCTGCAATACGCCCCGGAGCCCTTGCCAGATGTGGCTCCGGAGATTGTCGCGAAAGACGAGAAGCGCGACGGCGATGCTAAGGAAAGAATCAGCACGCATTAGTAGTTTTTGGCTGGGGGGCTTTCCTTGACAGTATTTTCGGCGCCTTGCTATAAAGCGGCACGTTATTGTCGCCATGCCTCCCAGCACACGTTTCATAAGCTTTTCATTACATACTTAGAAACAAACTCAATAGAGAAATAAGGGGACTTAGAGTGAACAAGTCGGAACTGATTGACGCTATCGCCGCATCTGCAGACATCCCGAAAGCTGTAGCCGGCCGTGCGCTGGACGCAGTCATCGAATCCGTCACCGGCGCCCTGAAGCAAGGTGACGATGTGGTACTGGTTGGCTTTGGTACCTTCTCGGTCAAGGAGCGCGCCGAGCGTACCGGCCGCAACCCGCAAACCGGCAAGGCAATCAAGATCGAAGCCGCCAAGGTTCCAGGTTTCAAGGCAGGCAAAGGCCTGAAAGACGCCGTCAACTAAGTCGTCTTTCAGCCGGACCCGGCCTGGCCTGGTCCGAGCACGGTGATGGCGGGGCGCAAACGTTCCCGCCTGACACGTTTGCTAAGAAAAGGCGCATCCTCGGATGCGCCTTTCTTTTATCAGGATTCTACCCACGCTCCGCGGTTGTCGACGCAGTGGTACAGCCGTTTCTGGGGGACGCATGCTGCAAAATATCAGGGACAATTCACAAGGTTGGATTGCCAAGACCATCATCGGCCTTATCGTCGTGTTGATGGCATTGACCGGTTTCGAAGCCATTTTCCAGGCCGCCACTCATAGCCAGGACGCCGCCAAGGTGAACGGCCAGACCATCAGCCAGAACGAGCTGAGCCAGGCGGCCGACATGCAGCGCCGTCAACTGATGCAACAGTTGGGCAAGGATTTCGACCCGGCGCTGTTGGATGACAAGTTGCTGCGAGAGGAGGCACTCAAGGGGCTGATCAGCCGCAAGCTGCTGCTGCAAGGTGCTGAGGATGCCAAGTTCGCATTCTCCGAGGCCGCGCTGGATCAGGTGATCTTGCAGACCCCTGAGTTCCAGGTGGACGGCAAGTTCAGCGCTGACCGTTTCGACCAGGTGATCCGCCAGATGGGCTACGGTCGCATGCAGTTCCGCGAGATGCTCGGCGAGGAAATGCTCATCGGCCAACTGCGCACCGGCCTGGCCGGCAGCAGCTTCGTCACCGATCAACAGGTCGATGCCTTTGCTCGCCTGGAGAAGCAGACCCGCGACTTCGCCTCCCTGACGTTCAAGGCCGACCCGGCCGCAGTCAAGGTCAGCGACGAAGAGGTCAAGGCGCACTACGACCAGCACGCCAAGGAGTTCATGTCGCCTGACCAGGTCGTGATCGACTACATCGAGCTGAAGAAGTCGGCGTTCTTCGATCAGGTCAAAGTGACCGACGAAGAGCTCAAGGCCCAGTACGAGAAGGAAATCGCCAACCTGGCCGAGCAGCGTCATGCCGCGCACATCCTCATCGAGGTCAACGACAAGGTCACCGACGCCCAGGCCAAGGCCCGCGCCGAAGAGATCGAGCAGCGTCTGGCCAAGGGTGAGGACTTTGCCGCTTTGGCCAAGGAGTTCTCTCAGGACCCAGGCTCCGCCAACACCGGTGGTGACCTTGGCTTTGCCGGCCCGGGCGTATACGACCCGGCCTTCGAAGAGGCGCTGTACCAGCTGCAGAATGGCCAGGTATCTGCTCCGGTGCGCACCGAGTTTGGCTACCATCTGATCAAGCTGCTGGGCGTCCAGGCGCCAGAAGTACCGAGCTTCGCCAGCCTGAAGGACAAACTGACCCGCGATCTGAAGATGCCGCTGGTCGAGCAGCGTTATGTCGACGCCAGCAAGCAACTGCAGGATGCTGCCTACGAGGCTTCCGACCTGGCCCAGCCGGCCCAGGACCTGAACCTCAAGGTGCACACCTCCGCGGCCTTCGGCCGTGAGGGCGGTGAAGGCATTACCGCCAACCGTGCGGTGGTGCAGGCGGCGTTCTCTGAAGAAGTGCTGGATGAGGGTGCCAATAGCACCGCCATCGAGCTCGACCCTGAGACCACCGTGGTGCTGCGCGTCAAGGAACACCGCAAACCAGAGCAACTGCCGCTGGACGCTGTGGCCAAGAACATCAGGGAGCACCTGGCCAAAGAGAAGGCGACTGCCGAACTCAAGGCCAAGGCAGACAAGCTGATTGCCGGCCTGCGTGACGGTTCCATCGCAGCAGGCAGCGTTCACGAAGGCCAAGGCTGGAAAGCCTATGAGGCAGTCACCCGTGGTGAGGACGGTATTGACCCGGCCGAACTGCAGGCACTGTTCCGTCTGGGCAAGCCGCAAGCCAAGGACAAGCCTGTGTATGGCAGTGTGGTGCTGCGTGACGGAAGCCTGGTGGTGTTGCAGCTCAAGGGTGTGAACGACGGCGCTACCGCCACCGACGAAGAGAAGCAGCAGATTCGTCGCTACCTCGCGTCCCGTGCTGGCCAGCAGGACTTTGCGGCTTACCGCAAGCAGCTGGAAGCCAATGCAGACATCACCCGTTACTAAGGTGTTCGTTGCATGAAGAAACAGGCCGCCTCGTGCGGCCTGTTTCGTTTTCGCCAGCCGCGAGCACGGTCATTGTCGAGCACCACACCGCCTTCAGGTGCGGCGCCAACCAGGTGCTACCGCTTCACCCCTTCATAACTGTCCAGCGTATCGCGTGCAATCTCTCGCCCCAGGGCGATGAGCTCCGGCGCTTTGTAGAACTCGAAAAACCGGCACACCCGCTTGGGCACGTTGATCAGCACATCCGGTGGATAGCCGGCAATCTTGTACTGTGCCAACGAAGTCTGCATGACCTCGAAGCTCTGGTTGATCAAGTCCAGCAGCGAGGCTGGCCCCACGTTGTCGATGATGAAAGAGCCGGTGGCCGACTTCGGTGCGCCCTCGCGCTCCGGGGCCGCTGCCGGTTGCTGGTTTTCCGGGTCGGCGCTGTCGGCAAGCCACGGGCTTGGCGGTGCCAACCCCTCGGCGACGATTTCCTTTTCGATGCGGATCAGCTCTTCCGCCGGTTTGCGCCGGAATGGCAAGCGTGAACCCAGCGAGCTCAACAAGGCGTCAAAGCGCATCTTGAATGCCGCCGGGCGCTCGATCACCGGCAACTGGTACTGCTTCTGGTTGGTGGCGTTGAGGTTGACCGCGATGATCAGGTCGCAATGGCTGGACACCACCGGCACGATTGGCAGCGGGTTGAGGATGCCACCGTCGACAAGCATGCGGTTGCCTTGCATCACTGGCGTGAACAGGCTGGGAATGGCCGCTGAGGCGCGCATGGCCTGATGCAGGCAACCCTCCTGGAACCAGATTTCCTGCTGGTTGGTAAGGTCGGCGGCCACTGCGGTGTAGGGTATGCGCAGTTGCTCGATGTTTATCTCACCGACGATCTTGCGGATCTGCCCGAACACCTTGTCGCCGCGAATCGCACCGAGGCGAAAGCTGACGTCGACCAGGCGCAGCACATCCAGGTAGTCGAGGCTTTCGATCCAGTTGCGATACTCGTCCAGCTTGCCGGCGGCATAGATACCGCCAATCACCGCGCCCATGGAACACCCTGCGACGCAGGCTATGTCGTAGCCGCGGCGCTCGATTTCTTCGATCACGCCGATGTGTGCATACCCTCGGGCGCCGCCCGATCCCAGTACCAGTGCCACACGTTTACTCATGAACATTCCCCGGCCAGTGCCATCATGGTCCTACAATGCACCCATCGCTGCCTGTGCTTCAATGTAGATCGTGCTGAGCTACTGTAATAAAACTGGCCAGGCAAAGCCGGCTGGGCATGGCACTTTCCAGCTGTCGGAGCGTCGAACAGCCACCGTTTTTCCATAGAGGTATTACTGATGAAAGCCTGGATCTGCCTTCCACTGATTGCCTTGGCCCTAGCTGGCTGCGCGGGCAAGACGGCCTACCGTGACAGCTGCGCGACCCAGCTGGATGCCGCCTGGAAGGAGCTGGACCTGGCCAAGGCCGAAGGCTTTGCCGGTGCTGTAAGTTATTCCAAGGCCTTGTCACTGCTGACCGGGGCCAAGACCCAGCAGCAGTTCGAAGGCTACGAAAGCTGCACCCGCAAAGCCGAAAAGGCGCGGTTCTACATTCGTGAATCTCGCGCCGGGCGCTGAACAGGGAGCATCGTATGTCTGCCATGCTCGACCATGTCGTTGCCCAGATACTGACCTTGCAGGTGCGCTTGCTGGCCTGTCGTGAACGCCTGGCTGCCAATACCGACAGCGAGGCTTTGCACGACTTGCGTATCACCTTGCGGCGCCTGCGCAGTCTGCTGAGGCCGCTGCGTGGGCTGCCGGGTGTGGAGCAACTGGAGGATGCGGCACGTTCGCTGGGTACCCTTACCACGCCGCTGCGTGATCGCGAGGTGCTGGCGGCTGAGCTGATCGGGCGCGGTCATGCGGCAGCCGGGCAGCGGCGTCTGGAGGGGCGTGACAGGACCTTCGCCAGTGTCGCTGCCAGCCCACAGCTGGCCAGGGTATTGGCGATTCTCGACGCCTTTCCATTGTTCCTGCGGGCGGCGGACCGGGAGGGGCTGGTCAAGTCGCTGGGCAAGCGTATCGACAAGCGCCTGGTCAAGCAGTGGCGCAAGTTGCACAAAGCGTTGCAGGACCCGGCTCACGATCGCCACCGCCTGCGTTTGCTGATCAAGCGTGCGCGCTATGGCGATGAGGCCTACCCACAACTCGATCACGCAGGGAAGAAACTGCAACGTCTGTTGAAAAAGGCACAGGGCAACCTGGGGGATTGGCACGACCGCCTGCAATGGCTGCTGCAAGCCCGCGATCATGCCGACCTGCTCCCCTGCAAGGCTGGTTGGGAGCAGGAGTTGCATGAGGCGGAGCGCCAGTCAGATGTGACGCTGGATGCCCTGCAAGAGGCGCTGGCGCGGCGTTATCACGGAAAATGACCGATATGCGGGCTGATTGCCCGGCGTTTGCTGGCTAGGATGAGCGGACCTTTTTCTTTGCAGGCAGGAGCCGGCCAATGAATTTCAACCAACTCCTCGACGCCGTACGGGCCAACCCGGATTCCGTCAGCATTCCGCCCAGCTGGGCCCAGGGGCGCGCTGCCTTTGGTGGCCTGATGGCGGCCATGGTGTATGAAACCATGCGCCTTAGGCTCTGCGACAGCCGCCCGGTACGCTCATTGGCCATCAGCTTCGTGGCGCCAGCGGCTGCGGATGTGCCCATCCGCTTCGAGGTGGAGGTTTTGCGCGAAGGCAAGGCGGTTAGCACGCTGTTGGGCCGCGCGGTTCAGGATGGCCAGGTGGTGACTTTGGTGCAGGGCAATTTCGGTGCGGGCCGCCCTTCGGTGGTCGAAGTGCCGGCGTTACCGGCCATTGAAATGCCTGCGCTCGAAGAGGCGGCCCCGGAGTTGCCCTATATCAAAGGCGTTACCCCGGAGTTCATGCGCCATGTGGCCCTGCGCTGGGCAGTAGGCGGGCTGCCGTTCAGTGGCAATCAGTCGCGCAAGATGGGCGGCTGGGTGCGTTTGCGGGATGTGGCTGACGAGCCGGTGAACGAGGCGCACTTGCTGGCGTTGGTGGATGCGTGGCCGCCCAGCCTTATGCCGTTTCTCAAGCAGCCCGCTGCGGGCAGTACGCTGACCTGGACCATCGAGTTCATCCAGCCAACGGCGAAGCTTTCGACCCAGGAATGGTGCCGGTACTGTGTGGAGACCGAGCATGCGCGGGATGGCTATGGTCATGCTGCCGCGGCGTTGTGGACGGCGCAGGGCGAGTTGTTGGCCTTGAGCCGGCAGACCGTCACTGTTTTCGCCTGACCCTTGCAAGGCTGCTCACAAGTAGCGCTCCGGCAGCTGGCTCAGTGCCGGTGCTTGTGCCGCTCCCGCCAGGCCCTCCACCAGGCCCCGCTCACCACAAAGCGCGGAAAGGTGATGAACTGCTCGGTCAGTAAGCGCTGCACGGCATCCTGGCGGTTGGCGAACGGCTCGGGCTGCTGGGCTTCAAGGCGGTGGCCTTGGCGCTGCAGGCCCAGCGCGGCGACCAGGGCAATCACACCCACCGCGATCTGGCCGAGGTCGAAACCGAACAGGCCGGACAGCACCAGTAGTGTCCCTAGAATGAACAACGGCACAGCAATGAGGTGCAGCACCAGGTTGGCCGGGTGGCGGTGATTATGGTGATAGCCGCGCCATTGCCAGGCGGGAAGATTGGGCAGGCGTTTGCTCATGGGGATTTCCTCTCGGTCATGCCCAAAGCTTAGTGCGGCCCCCACGCGGGGGCCAATCGAAGCTGGCTATGGTGACTATAGCTTGAGCTGGCCAATGGCCTTGTTCAGTTCGCCGGCCAGGGTCGCCAGTTCGCTGCTGGTGGTCGCTGAACCGACCGTCTGCTGCACGGTCCGCTCGGTGACATCGCGGATGCTGACCACCGCGCGGTTCATTTCCTCGGCTACCTGGCTTTGCTGCTCGGCCGCTACAGCGATCTGGGTATTGCTTTCGCGCATCTGCGCCACGGCACCGGTGATTTCAGCCAGCGCCTCACCGGCTTCCTGTGCCTGACGCACACAGTCGTCGGCCTTGTACGAACTCTCCTGCATGAACTCCACCGCATCGCGGGTGCCCGACTGCAGGGCCGAAACCATGGTGGTGATCTCATCCGTGGAGGTTTGCACGCGTTTGGCCAGGTTGCGCACTTCATCGGCCACCACGGCAAAGCCACGGCCCAGGTCACCGGCGCGCGCGGCTTCGATGGCAGCGTTAAGCGCCAGCAAGTTGGTCTGTTCGGCAATACTGTGGATCACACTGACTACACCGTTGATCTTCTGGCTGTCCTCGGCTAGCTGTCGAATCATCTCGGCAGTTTGTTGCACGCCGCTGGAAAGCCCGGAAATCGAATCCTGCACTCGGCTGACCACCGCTTGACCGCTGCCGGCCAAGGTGTCGGCGGTTTGTGACAAATCGCGGGTGGCACCGGCGTGCTGGGCAATGTGGTGCACGGTCGCCGACATTTCGTTGATGGCAGTGGCGGCCTGGTCGGTTTCACTCTGCTGGCCGAGCATGCCATGGCGTACGTCGCTCATGCTGGCGGCCAGGCGTGCAGCGCCCGAGTCCAACTGTGCTGCGCTGTGGGCGACGGTGCTGACCACGCGGTGATAGGTGGACTGCATGGCGTTGAAGGCCCCGGCCATCTGGCCGACCTCGTCGCCACTGGCTAGCGGTACGCGGACCGACAGGTCGCCGGTCTTTTCCACGTGCAGCATCACGTCCTTGAGGGTGTTGAGTTGGCTGAGCAGGAAGCGGATCAGCAGTTGGGAGGCGCCGAGCATGGCCAGCATCAGGATCAGCACACACACCGCGTAATTGCTGAAACGATCGAAGAAGACCTGGCGCAAACTGGGTGACTGGGCCAGCACAGCTAACTGCTGGTCGCCACTGCGCAGCACCTGTGCGCCACGCAGTGGGTTTTCGCCGAGGACCCAGGCGCTCGGCAATGCGACCCAGCCTTGGGCGTTGCGCAGGGCATCGAGCGCCTCCCCGGCGTAGGTTGGCGTTTGCCCGGTTGACCAACTGATGACGTTGGCCGGGCGTGGCAGTGCTTGCCCGGCTGGCCAGGCGGCCAGCAACTGGGCTTGTGCGACCGCCTGGCTCTGAGCCGCCTCGGCACGTGCGCGTTGCTCCAGGTGCACGGCGTACAGCACCAGCAGCAAGGTGGTGACAAAGGCCACTGCGTTGACGGCCCAGAACTTGTACTTCAGGGAAACATTGCTAAGCCAGGCACCCATGGGCAGGTCTTCTCTGAGTTGAGCGGAAACAATATTGGCAAGGTGCCATCATTGTGCCCTCATCCTCCTAGACATGTGTTGATGCATATCAACTGTGTTCACCCGCCCCGCAGAAACACGCGAGACTCAGGGGAGCTGGAAGAAAGCCCGCGCCGTTGCCGTGGTATGCGCCGCCGTGTGCTCGGCTGATTCACCGCGATGCGAGGCCACCTCGCGCAGTACCTCCGGCAAGAACGCCGGCTCGTTGCGCCCGCTCTTGGGCTTGGGCCGCAAGCTGCGCGGCAGCAGGTAGGGCGCGTCGCTTTCCAGCATCAGCCGGCCTTGAGGAATGTTGCCCACCAGCGGGTGCAGGTGAGTGCCGCGGCGTTCGTCGCAGATCCAGCCGGTAATGCCGATGTGCAGGTCCAGGTCCAGGTAGGCGAACAGCGCCTCACGCTCACCGGTGAAGCAGTGCACCACCGCGCCGGTCAGGTGGTCGCGGTAGTCCTTGAGAATCGCCAGCAAGCGCTCGCTGGCATCGCGCTCGTGCAGGAACACCGGCAGGCGCAGCTCCGCAGCCAGTGTCAGCTGGGCTTCCAAGGCTTTTTCCTGCAGCGGGCGAGGGGAAAAGTCGCGGTTGAAATCCAGGCCGCATTCGCCCACCGCGCGTACGCGCGGTTCACTCAGTAACCGTCGCAGCTGGCACTCGCTGTCGGCATCCCAGGCCTTGGCATCGTGAGGGTGCACGCCGGCCGTGGCGAACAGGTGGGCGCCGCTTGCATCCAGTTGATGGCACAGTTCCAGGGCTTGTTCGCTGACCGCCAGGGTGGTGCCTGTCAGCAGCATTTGCGTAACGCCGGCCTCCAGCGCGCGCTCGACGATTGCGGCCTGTTGGTCGTGGAAACTGCTGTTGGTCAGGTTGACGCCGATATCGATCAGTTGCATGGTGCTATCTCGTGCCGCGGGGCGGCCAGCATAGCAAAAAGCGCGTTTTTCTGAAAAAACCAAGAACTTCATGCTGTTGCCGTGGTCATTTACCGTCGTTTATCACTTGGCGGTGCAACCCATGGATGCCGCTCACCGACCACGGACACGTTTTCGCATGCAGCGATGCTGGCTCATTTTTCTGCTGACGCTGGGGTTGATCTTTACCGGCCCCGTCCAGGCGCGCTCGCCGGGCCCACAGCAGCACATACCGCCTGCCAAGGTGCGTGACCTGCCGCAGATTCGCACCAGCAAAGTACTGCGAGTGCTGGTCAACCAGAGCCGCAACAGTTCCGGTGAGGTCAAGGGCGAGCCAGTCGGCATCGAGTATTATCGGCTGCGTGCCCTGGAGCATTTCCTCAATGCTCGTACTGCCGACGACCAGCAGATCCAGCTAAAGCTCATCCCGCGGGCCAAGGAACAGTTGCTGGGCGCCCTGGCCCGCGGCGAGGGTGACCTGGCCGCGCCAGGCGAGCTGCTTGACCCCACTACGGTGAGCGGTGTCCGCAGCAGTGCGCCGATACTCGACCAAGTGCCGCTGATGCTGGTCGGGCGCAAAGGCGAGCGAAGTTTCAGCAAGGTCGAACAGCTGTCAGGGCGTACCGTGGCGTTGACCAGCGCCAGTGCTGCCGGACCGCTGATCCAGCAGGTCAACCAGCAACTGGCACTGCGCAAGCGGCCGCCGATCAAAGTGGAGTGGGTCGATTCGACGCTGGCGGTGGAGGATGTGCTGGAGATGGTACAGGCAGGCATCTACCACCTGACCATGGTCGAGCAGCCCATTGCCCGGCGTTGGGCCCGGGTTATGCCGCGCCTGCGCCTGGACAGCCGGGTGCGCCTGGGTGCGCCGCAAGCCATGCGCTGGTATGTAGGGCGTGATGCGCCGCAATTGTTGGCCGCAGTCGATCACTTTCTGCAAGGTTACCGCGCGCCAGATAACCAGGATGCGGCGTTCGAGCGCATCTACCGCCGCCAGTACCGGGTACACAACCCGTTGGCCAGCAAGGACCGCCAGCGTCTGGCATCGGTGCGGGCGGTGTTGCAGAAGCATGGCCAGGCGCAACAGATCGACTGGCTCAACCTGGCTGCATTGGCCTTCAAGGAGTCGACGCTCAACCCGGCTGCACGCGGTACTGGCGGTGCCCATGGCCTGATGCAGATTACCCCTTCGGCAGCCCAGCGGGTGGGGGTGAGCAACACTGCAACGGTAGATGGCAATGTCCTGGCCAGTGCCCGTTACCTGGCGCTTATCCGGCGCAAGTTTTTTGCCAGTGCCAAGATCAACGAGCGTGAGCGCATGGCCTTTGTGCTGGCAGCCTACAACCTCGGCCCCGAGCGGGTTCAGGCCATGCGCGCAGAGGCTCGACGGCGAGGTCTAAACGGTAACCAGTGGTTCTTCCAGACTGAACGCATCGCCATGGAGCAAGTGGGGATGGGACCGGTCAATTTCGTCAATAGCATCAACAAGTACTACCTGGCCTTCAACCGCGAACGCGCGGCACTGGAGCGCGTGGCGAAGCGTTAAAATCGATTTTATCGATTGTTATGTTGGGTTTTTTGCGATTTTCATATCAATAGAATTGATTATGATGGCGCCCATACCCACACAACTGCTTCACTTCAAGGACGCTTCGACATGAAAAACACTACCCTCAACGCGCTGTTCTCTACACGTGCTGGCGCTGGCTTGAGCGTTATCCGCATCCTGGTCGGCATCATCTTCATGGCTCATGGTGCGCAAAAACTCTTCGGCCTGTTCGGTGGCTACGGCCTGGAAGGCACCGGCCAATGGATGGAAAGCATCGGCCTGGCGCCGGGTTATCTGATGGCCCTGCTGTCCGGCAGTGCCGAATTCTTCGGCGGCCTGGCCTTGGTGGTCGGCCTGCTGGCTCGCCCGGCGGCCCTGGCGCTGACGGTGACCTTGGTAGTGGCGATCGTTTCGGTGCACATCGGCAACGGCCTGTTCATGTCCAACAACGGCTATGAGTTCGCCCTGGCGCTGTTGGCCGGCACTGTTGCAGTCATGATCGAAGGCGCTGGCCGCTTCTCGCTCGACCGCCTGATCGCCCGATAATCAGCTGCAAGCTGTGAGCTACGAGCCGCAGGCAAGCGCGGGCCAATACTCGGCGTGTTCTTGCTTGCGGCTCGTCGCTTGCAACTTGGGGCTCATCGCTCTAGCATACCGCCTGCGCCGATTTAAACAGCTACTTGCGGGGCGCAGGAAAGCCCCACCTCCGGGCCGTCCGAAATACCGCTAAAGCGCTGGTTCGGTGACGCCTCCCACCGCTGCCCAGCGGGATTCGCGAGGCGGAGAGAAGCTCCATGAGTTGCCCACGTACCAGTGTCTGTTTAAGCCCTTTGCCTGCCAGCCAGGCGTCCCGCACACCGCGCATCCTGCTCGGCGGCCGGCATCAACCCACCCTTTTACGTCATCTTGAAGGCCTGTCACGGCGCAAGGGGCAGGCGCGTGCCTTTCTGATCCAGTTCGCCGACAGTGGCTGCCACCTCGCGCAGTATGGCAATGACCGTTTCGACCTGGCTGTGATCCAGGCGCCGGCACCGGACGAGGCCGCCGAAGTCATAGGCCATCTCACCCGCATCGCGCGTCAAGGCCTGATTACCCGCCGCTGAGGAATGCGCTATTGAGCACCAATATCATCACCACAGAAGGCCATGAGGCGCTGAAGAAAGAGCTGGACCACCTGTGGCGGGTGTATCGTCCGGAAATCACCCAAAAGGTTGCCTGGGCCGCTTCGTTGGGTGACCGCAGCGAGAACGCGGACTACCAGTACAACAAGAAGCTGCTGCGCGAAATCGACCGCAGGGTGCGATACCTGCGCAAGCGGCTTGAAGATGTGAAAGTGGTGGCGTACTCGCCCGAGCAGGAAGGCAAAGTGTTTTTCGGTGCCTGGGTTGAGATCGAGAACGACGAGGGCGAGACCATGAAGTTTCGCATTGTCGGCTACGACGAGATCTACGGGCGCAATGATTACATCTCGATCGATGCCCCCATGGCGCGCGCCTTGCTGAAGAAGGAGGAGGGTGATGAGGTGGTGGTGCATACACCTACCGGTGAAGCGACCTGGTATGTGAGCAGCATCCGTTACGGCCAGGGCGTCTCGACGGACTGACCGGGCCCGTCTTGCGCCAGCGTGAGGCATGTGCTGTCCCGGCAGGCGATCGCCCAGCCCTCAGGGGTGCGCCTGCAGAAGCGCTGACAGCCAGGCCTCAAGCCTCGCGCAACACCGCCAGCGGGCTGGCATTCAACGCCCGCCGCGTTCCCAGCACCCCCGCACCCCCCACCAGCAGTGCCCCTGTCAGCGGCAACACCAGCAGCCACGGGTGCGGGCTCCACTGCAAGTCGAAGGCATAGCGGTACAGCACCCAGGTAATCAGTTCGCAGCCCACGGCCGCCAATAGCCCGCTGGCCGCGCCCAGCAGGCCGAACTCGATACGTCGGGCTTTTACCAGCAAGGGCCGCGCCGCGCCCAGTGCGCGCAACAGTGCCCCTTGGCGAATGCGCTCGTCCAGCGTGGCCTGCAAGCCAGCGAACAACACTGCCAGCCCCGCGGCCAGCACGAACAGCAGCACATACTCCACCGCCAGGGTTACCTGGGCGAGAATGCTGCGCAGCTGGTCGAGCAAGGCATCCACCTGCAGGATGGTCACCGCCGGAAACGCCCGTGACAGCGCGACGACATCCAGGTCGTGCCCCGGTGCCAGGTAGAAGCTGGTCAGGTAAGTGGTCGGCAGCCCCTGCAGCGTGCCAGGCTGGAAGATCATGTAGAAGTTCGGCTGGAAGCTGTCCCAATGCACGTTGCGCAGGCTGCTCACGCGGGCCTGGCGCTGTTGACCGCCAATATCGAACGTCAGCAGGTCGCCCATCTGCAGTTTCAGGCTGCTGGCCAGTTCCGCCTCCACCGAAACCCCGGGGATATCGTTGTCGGCTGGCAAGGCTTGCCACCAGCTGCCTGCGGTCAGCACGTTGCCTTCGGGCAACTCGGCGGCCCAGGTCAGGCTGAGGTCGCGCTGCACGGCGCGCTCGCCTGCCGAGTCCTTGCTGACCACCTGCTGTACCGGTTTTTCATTGATTTGCACCAGGCGCCCGGGCGTTACCGGGTACAGCGGCGCTGAAGCGGCATTGACCTGGTGCAGGTGTTGAATGAACGGCTCACGGTCATCTGGCAGGATGTTCAGGGCGAAGTGGTTGGGCGCATCCTTGGGTAGTTGTGCTTGCCAGGTATCGAGCAGCTCTGCGCGCAGCAGGGCGACCAAGGCCATGGCCAGCAGTATCAGGCCGAATGCCAGGGCTTGGCCTGCTGCAGCCATGGGGTGGCGCAGTAGCTGGCCCAGCCCCAGGCGCCAGGTGAGTGGCGCACCGGCCAGCAGCTGGCGCAGGCTGCGTAAACCGAGCAACAGCAGGCCGCCGAGCAGAAGCGCAGCGACCAGGCCGCCACCGAGCAGGGCGAAGGTGAGCAGCAGATCGAGGCTCAGGCGCCACATGATCAGGCCCAGGGCGAGCAGGGCGGCGCCGTACACCAGCCAACTGCTCGCAGGTATCGGCAGCAGGTCACGGCGCAGCACGCGCAGTGGCGGCACCTGGCCCAGCGCCGCAATGGGCGGCAGGGCAAAGCCAGCCAGTGCCACCAGCCCGGTACCGATACCTGCCAGCGCAGGAACGATGCCGCCAGCGGGCACCACGCTCGGCAGCAAGCCGTGCAGCAGGCGGAACAGGCCCAGCTGAGCCAGCCAGCCGAGCAAGGCACCGGCCAGGGCAGCGACCAGGCCGAGCATGGCCAGTTGCAGGCAATACAGGCCCAATGCCTGGTGGCGCGACAGGCCCAGGCAGCGCAGCAGGGCACTGGCGTCCAGTCGGCGTGCAGCATAGCGACTGGCCGACAATGCCACGGCTACGCCTGCCAGCAATACAGCCACCAGGCTGGCCATGTTCAGGTAGCGTTCGGCTTTGCCCAGCGCGCCGCCGATCTGTTGGTTGCCATCACGGGTGTCACGCAGGCGCTGGTTGGCGGCCAGGTCTTTTTCCACGGTGTGACGGTATTGCGCCAGTGCCTCGGCATCGCCGCGCCACAGGTCACGGTAGGTGACCCGGCTGCCCGGCTGGATCACGCCGGTGGCCTCCAGGTCGGCCAGGTTCATCATCACGCGCGGGGTAAGGCTGTAGAAGTTGTTGGCGCGGTCCGGTTCGTAGGTAAGCACACGGCTCATGCGCAGGGTTTTCATGCCCACGTCGATGCTGTCGCCGATTGCCAGCCCCAGTGCTGCCAACAGGCGCGGTTCCACCCACACTTCGCCAGGGGCAGGGCCGCCGCCGGGTGTTTCTTCGGCATAAGGTGCCGGAGCGCTGCGTACTTGCCCGCGCAATGGGTAGGCGCCGTCGGCGGCCTTTACGCTGGACAGCTGGATGCCATTGTCGCCGCCGACCACGCTGGTGAACTCGACCACGCGTGCATGGCGCAAGCCCAGTGCCTTGCCGGCATCGAGCTGTTGCTCGCGGGCCGGTGCGCTGCCCTGCAGTACCAGATCGGCGCCCAGAAACTCGCTGGCGCGCAGCTGCATGGCGCCGTTGAGGCGGGCGCCGAAATAGCCGATGGCGGTGCTGGCAGCTACCGCCACCAGCAGGGCAAAGAACAGCACGCGCACTTCACTGGCGCGAACATCGCGCAGCAACTGGTGCAGTGCCAGGCCACACAGGCGGGACAGCGGCATACGGCTCACCGGGCCTCCATCGGCGCCACAAGGCGGCCCGCGTCCAGGCGGATCTGGCGCCGGCAGCGGCGGGCCAGGCGTTCGTCATGGGTGACCAGCACCAAGGTAGTGCCGCGCTCCTTGTTCAGCTCGAACAACAAGTCGCTGATGCGTTCGCCGGTGTGGCTGTCGAGGTTGCCGGTGGGCTCATCGGCGAACAGCACCGCAGGCTGCGCGGCGAAGGCGCGGGCGATTGCCACGCGCTGCTGCTCGCCGCCCGACAGCTGCCGAGGTGTGTGGCTCAGGCGTTTGCCCAGGCCGACCCGCTCCAGCAAAGTGCGAGCCTGTTCGCGGGCATCGCGGCGGCCGTCCAGCTCCAGTGGCAGCATGACGTTTTCCAGTGCATTGAGGCTGTCGAGCAGCTGGAACGACTGGAACACGAAACCCACATGTTCGGCGCGCACACGGGCGCGTTGGTCTTCATCCAGTGGCCCCAGGTCGTGGCCGGCGAGCACGACATTGCCAGCGCTGGGGCGGTCGAGGCCGGCGAGCAAGCCGAGCAGGGTCGACTTGCCAGAGCCCGAGGCGCCGACGATGGCCAGGCTATCGCCTTGGGCCAGGTCGAGAGACAGTGCGTGGAGGATGGTAAGGTCACCTTCCGCGCTGGGGACCACTTTGCTAAGGTTCTGCGCAACGAGAATGCTGGGGCTCATGGAGAATCCGATGCGAGTGTGGTGGTTGAGTGCCGGTCTGGCCCTGTATTGCCTGGCCCAGAGCGCAGCGGCAGGAACACTGCTGGTTGTTGGCGATAGTATCAGCGCCGGTTTTGGCCTGGATAGCCGTCAGGGCTGGGTGTCTCTCTTGCAGGCCCGTCTCAGGGACGAAGGTTTTGACGACAAAGTGGTCAATGCTTCGATCAGTGGCGATACCAGCGCAGGTGGCCAGGCGCGGCTCCCGGCGCTGCTTGCAGCACATAAACCAAGCCTGGTGGTGCTGGAGCTGGGCGGCAACGATGGCCTGCGCGGGCAGCCGCCTGCACAATTGCAACAAAATCTTGCCTCGATGATCGAGCGTTCGCGTCAGGCAGGGGCCAAGGTGCTGCTATTGGGCATGCGCCTGCCGCCCAATTATGGTGTGCGTTACACCACCGCCTTTGCCAAGGTGTATGAACAGCTGGCAGCGGACAAACAGGTTCCTTTGGTGCCGTTTTTCCTCGAAGGGGTAGGGGGCGTACCTGAACTGATGCAGGCTGATGGCATCCATCCGGCCCAGGGGGCTCAGCAGCGCCTGCTGGAAAATGCCTGGCCAGCGATAAAACCCTTGCTGTGAAGCTTTAAACGGGGGCGCCTTTCGGCTAATGTTGCGCCCCCCGTTTCGAGTGCTCCAAATGCCGCGCCCTGCCTGGTCCCTGTATGCCTATCAACTGATCGAGCCCGACGAGCAGCTCGACCTGTTCGCCTGCCAGGAAATCCGCGTCCACCTCGTGGCCCGCCAGCTTGAGCTGGGCGTGCCGGTCGACCGTACCTTGTGTGGCGGCCTGCTGCCAGCCCAGCCGCGTTGGTCGGGGGTGCCGCGATCGATTTACCGCGATGGCCGCCTGTGTGAGCTGTGCCGTGCCATCCTCGATGCCCAGCGACGCGGCATGCGCCCGGTGTGGCCTGAGCTGCATGGCAGCTGAACGACAAGCGCCTTTCATCATCTGAAACGCTTGCAGCGTGCCAATGCCTCCCGCTTGCATCGGCGCGGGTGTACAATCGATTCTCTTGACCCATCTTTCGAAGGATTTACCGGATGTTGCCGCGCTTTCCTGCCGTCACCCGTAGCCTGTCCCTGGCCGCCCTGTTGGTAGCGGGCCCCGCTGCTGCGCTGGAGCTGCCACTGCCACCGCCCGGTGAAGACATCGTCGGCCAGGTGCATGTGATCAAGGCAAAGTACGAGGACACGTTCGCCGATATCGGCACCGCAAACGACCTCGGCTACCTGGAAATGATTGCCGCCAACCCCGGCGTGGACCCTTGGCTGCCGGGCGCCGGCACCGAGATCATCCTGCCGACCCGTTTCGTTCTGCCGCCGGGGCCGCGCGAAGGCATCGTCATCAACCTGGCCGAGTACCGCATGTACTACTTCCCCAAGGGGGAGAGCGTGGTGTACACCTTCCCGCTGGGCATTGGTCGCGAGGGGTGGGGGTCGCCGATCGCCAACACCAAGATCACCGCCAAGACGCCCAACCCGACCTGGACGCCGCCCGCTTCGATTCGCAAAGAGCACGCTGAGGACGGTGACATCCTGCCGACGGTGGTGCCGGCTGGCCCGGACAACCCGCTGGGGCCGCTCAAGTTCACCTTGGGCGTACCGGGCTATCTGATCCATGGTTCGAACAAGAAGTTCGGCATTGGCATGCGCACCAGTCACGGTTGCTTCCGCATGCTTAACAACAACGTGCTTGAACTGTCGAAGATGGTGCCGGTGGGGACGCCAGTGCGCATCATCAACGAGCCTTACAAGTTCGGTATCAGCGCCGGCAAGGTCTATCTTGAGGCACACACGCCGCTGGATGACCAGGGTAACCCGTCAGTGGTCGACAAACACACCGCAGTTATCAATGCCTTGCTCAAGCGTGAAGACCTGGCCAATAACCTACGCATGAACTGGGACATGGTACGTGACGTGGTGGCTGCAGAAGATGGCATGCCGGTAGAAATTGCCGTGCCGGTGGAAAACCAAGGGGCCGCACCGATGGTGTCGAGCATTCCGCCCGAACTGCAGTAAGGTGATTTCGACACACCCAGGCCTGCCTTAGTGCAGGCCTTTTTGTACCTGTTGGCCGCGTTTGTCGGATTCAAAGGCAATAAAAAAGCCGACCCACAAGTGGGTCGGCTTCTTAACAATCCGTGAGGATTATTACTTGCGGCTGGCTTTGTCCAGCATACGCAGAGCGCGCTCGTTGGCTTCGTCAGCGGTCTGCTGAGCCTTCTGAGCGGCTGCCATTGCGTCGTCAGCCTTACGGTAGGCTTCGTCAGCACGAGCTTGAGCGCGAGCTGCTGCGTCTTCAGTCGCAGTCAGACGAGCTTCGGTTTCTTTGGATACGCTGCTGCAACCGGTAGCCAGAACTGCGGCCAGAGCCAGAGCAGAGAATTTCAGAACGTTGTTCATCGTGTTCCCCTTCAAGGACTTTCTATTAAATAGCCATCTCTCAGGAAAGAGAAACTGGCCGGCGTACATAGTACCCATTACTTGTAGTAAGTAAACTGACAGAGCGCAAGAACTGCAAAAAAAATGTTGCTTGACTCCGCGCCGACAAGATTTGCGACGTGTCTGTGAAAAAAATGTGCAGGGTTCGCAAGCGGTTGTGGTGCAGGAACTTTTTTGTTGAACTAAGGGTGACTTTAACTGTCGATCAGCGTCTTAAGCCCTAGAACATCCGGTGGCTGTTGCGCGGGCTTGGGAAAGTCACCCGGGCGGCGTTTTGACCTTTTTTAAGCGCCACCACCTTGAGCAATCCCGCTCGCGGTGCCTACTATCTTGTGAGTGCCAGACGATCCGAACGATTACAATCGTCCAATGGTCGAAGCGGCAACAGGTGGCGTAGAGGATTCTGTGCCGGATAAACCACCATCGGTTAAGGTAAGGGTCTGCCGAGAAGACCTGCGAGGAGTAGTGATGAGCGAAGCGCTGACCATCCACCATGACCAGGCCGGTCATCAGTTCGAGACCAACGTGGACGGTCATCGTGCCTACCTGACGTACATGGATCTGGGCAAGCAGACGCTGGACATCTATCGCACCTTCGTGCCCAACGCCCTGCGCGGCCGTGGGATCGCTGCCGCCCTGACCGAGCGGGCGCTGGAGTACGCCGAGCAGATGGGCTACACGGTGATCCCGTCTTGCTCGTATGTGGAGCGTTACATGGAGCGCCAGCAGCGGCATTCGAGCAAGGCCTGAGCTGACCATAGGCACCCGACACAACAAAAAAACGCCGGGCAGTGCCCGGCGTTTTTTATTCCCGCAATGTTCAGCCGCGCTTACGCTGCGGCAGCACATCCTTGAGCTTGGCATGCATGCTGCGCAGGGTTTTCTCGGTCGCCGACCAGTCGATGCAGGCGTCCGTGATCGACACGCCATACTGCAACTCGTCCAGGTTTTTCGGAATGGACTGACAGCCCCAGTTCAGGTGGCTTTCGACCATCAGGCCGATGATCGACTGGTTGCCTTCGAGAATCTGGTTGGCGACGTTCTCCATCACCAGCGGTTGCAGGGCCGGGTCCTTGTTGGAGTTGGCATGGCTGCAGTCGACCATGATGTTGGCCTTGATCTTGGCCTTGGCCAGGTCCTGTTCGCACAGGGCGACGCTGACCGAGTCGTAGTTCGGCTTGCCATTGCCGCCGCGCAGTACCACGTGGCCGTATGGGTTGCCCTTGGTGGTGACGATCGACACGCCGCCTTCCTGGTTGATGCCCAGGAAGCGGTGCGGCTTGGACACCGACTGCAGGGCATTGATGGCAACGGTCAGGCCGCCGTCGGTGCCGTTCTTGAAACCCACCGCCGAGGACAGGCCCGAGGCCATCTCGCGGTGTGTTTGCGATTCGGTGGTGCGGGCACCGATGGCCGACCAGCTGATCAGGTCTTGCAGGTACTGCGGGGAAATCGGGTCGAGCGCTTCGGTGGCAGTCGGCAAGCCCATTTCGGCCAGGTCCAGCAGCAGCTTGCGGCCTATGTGCAGGCCGTCCTGGATCTTGAACGAGTCATCCAGGTACGGATCGTTGATCAGGCCTTTCCAGCCGACGGTGGTGCGCGGCTTTTCGAAGTACACGCGCATGACCAGGTACAGCGTATCGGACACTTCTTCGGCCAGCACTTTCAGGCGCTCGGCGTATTCGTGGGCTGCCTTGATGTCGTGGATGGAGCAAGGGCCGACCACGACGAACAGGCGATGGTCCTTGCCGTCGAGAATATTGCGCACCACTTCACGGCCGGCAGTCACGGTCTGCAGGGCCTTGGCGCTGAGGGGGATTTCCTTCTTGAGCTGATCAGGGGTGATCAGGGTCTCGTTGGAGGCAACGTTCAAGTCATCGATCGGTAAATCAGCCATCGTGTTACTCGTCAGGTCACGGGTGCCGGCCGCCAACTATCCCCGTGCGGCCCAGCAGCAAGAATAATCGCAGCGGGGAGCCGAACCTTAGCGCGTTACAGATGGCACGACAATGGGCTGAACCCAGTCATTGTGGGGTTTTTACCTGAGCGAGGGGGTTGCGCGCGAATGGACTGCCCAGCGCTACGTAACCTGTGTAAAAAGAGTGCTGACCCTTTACCTGGAGATTGGCATGCATTCGCACCCCCCTCGCATCGGCATCATCGGCAGTGGCGCCATCGGCGGCTTTTATGGGTTGATGCTGGCCCGGGCCGGTTTCGATGTGCATTTTCTGTTGCGCAGCGAGTACCAGGCCGTTTGTGAACGCGGGCTGAGCCTGGACAGTGCCGTGCATGGCGCACTGCACATGCGGGTGCAGGCTTACGTCAGTGCCGCCGACATGCCGCCCTGTGACTGGCTTCTGATCGGGGCCAAGGCCACCAGCAACGAGCAGTTGGCACCGTTGATCGTCCAGGCTGCTGCGCCCGGCGCCAAGGTGGTGCTGTTGCAGAACGGCCTGGGTGTCGAGGAGCAGTTGCGTCCGGCCTTGCGCAGCGACATGCACCTGCTCGGCGGCCTGTGCTTCATCTGCGTCAACCGCCAGGCGCCAGGTGTAATCCGCCACCAGGCGCTGGGGGCGGTCAACCTGGGGTATCACAGCGGGCCGGCCACCGATTGCGGTGTCGCGCTGGTGAATGAAGGCGCCGGGTTGTTCCAGGCGGCGGGGATCGACTCGCAGGCCATGCCGAACCTGGCCTTGGCGCGCTGGCAGAAGCTGGTGTGGAACGTGCCTTACAACGGGCTGTCGGTGCTGCTGGGGGCCAGCACTTCGCCACTGATGGCCGACAGCAATAGCCGCGAGCTGATACAGGCCTTGATGGCCGAGGTGGTGCAGGGGGCGGCAGCCTGTGGCCATGTACTGCCCGAGGGCTATGCCGAGCACTTGTTTCAGGTGACCGAGCGCATGCCCGACTACTGGCCGAGCATGTATCACGACCATGTCCACAAACGCCCGTTGGAGCTGGGGGCCATTTACGCCGAGCCGCTGGCACGCGCACGGGCGGCAGGCTGCAGCATGCCGCGCATTGAAATGCTGTACCAAGCGCTGAGTTTCATCGACAACCGCGACCGGCCGGCCTGAGGGTGGCCGAGGCTTCGGCGGGGCCCTCCAGCCCACGGCGGCAGCGCGCCGGACGGCAAAGCGAGCGTCCGGCGCGCTGCTAAGCTGAAGCTTGCTCTGCCGCTGCGGCAGTCGAGGAGGTCGAATGATCCGCTCCATGCTGTACGCCACCGACCTCGGTGTCTACGCCCCTTTCGTGATGCAACACGCGCTGGCCCTGGCGCGCACGTTCGGTGCCGAGTTGTATGTGATCCACGCGGTCGAGCCGATGGGCCAGTTCGCCGAATCCCTCCTGCAAAGCTACCTCGATGAACAGACGCTCGATCAATTGCACAGCCAGGGGGTGAATACAGTGATGGCGAACATAGAGCAGCGTGTGCTGGAAAACTTTCGCGACGAGCTCGGCGAAGAGGCTGACCTGGCGGTGATCAAGGCCGTGCGTGTGCGTCAGGGCGACCCGGCGCAGGTGATTCTCGACCAAGCTCAGCGGCTAAGCGTCGACCTGCTGATATTCGGTAGCCACAGTGCCGGTGCCGGGGTGGACGTACCGCTGGGGCGCACGGCGGTGCGGCTGCTGCAGCTGTCGCCGGTGCCAGTGTACATGGTGCCCTTGGCGCAGCATCTGGGGCGTAGGAAAACGTGAAGATAGGTGCAGTCCATTTCCGTGGGCATGTAACAAAATAGTTCTAGATTTATTTCCAGAACCACTAATATAGTTATATATCGTCGCTGCCTGCTGCCGCGGACTCATCGCTGAACCGAGGGAAACCTATGAAGCTTCAACAACTGCGCTACATCTGGGAAGTGGCGCACCATGACCTCAACGTCTCCGCGACGGCGCAGAGCCTGTATACCTCCCAGCCAGGTATCAGCAAGCAGATCCGCCTGCTCGAAGACGAATTGGGTGTTGAAGTCTTTGCCCGCAGCGGCAAGCATCTGACCCGCGTGACCCCGGCCGGTGAGCGCATCATCAATACCGCAGGCGAAATCCTGCGCAAGGTCGAGAGCATCAAGCAGATTGCCCAAGAGTTCTCCAACGAGAAGAAGGGCACGCTGTCCATCGCCACCACCCACACCCAGGCGCGCTACGCGTTGCCGCCGGTTATCAGCAGCTTTATCAAGCAGTATCCGGAGGTGTCCCTGCACATGCATCAGGGTTCGCCCATGCAGATTGCCGAGATGGCTGCGGACGGTACGGTCGATTTCGCCATCGCCACCGAGGCGCTGGAGCTGTTCGGCGATTTGATCATGATGCCGTGCTACAAGTGGAACCGTTGCGTTGTGGTGCCGCAGGGGCACCCGCTGGCCAAGCTGCCGAAACTGACCCTGGAAGCCGTCGCCGAGTACCCGATCGTCACCTACGTGTTCGGTTTCACCGGGCGCTCAAAGCTGGATGAGGCTTTCAATCACCGTGGCCTCACGCCAAAAGTGGTCTTCACCGCGGCTGACGCCGACGTGATCAAGACGTATGTGCGCCTGGGGCTGGGCGTGGGTATCGTTGCCGGCATGGCTGTGGACGCCAAGCTCGACAGTGACTTGGTGGCGCTGGATGCCAGTGAGCTGTTCGAAGCCAGCATCACCAAGATCGGCTTCCGTCGGGGTACCTTCCTGCGCGGCTTCATGTGCGACTTCATCGAGAAGTTTGCCCCGCACCTGACCCGTGAAGTGATGGCCAAGGCCATTCAGTGCCATAACAAGCAAGAGCTGGAAGCGTTGTTCGAAGGTGTAGAACTGCCGGTTCACTGATTCGGGAGTGATGGGGCCGCTGTGGGAGCGGGCGGCTTTGGTCGCGATCACCGGCAAAGGCGGTGCCATGCACCGCGTCGCCTGCTTCGCGGGTAAACCCGCTCCTACAGACCGCCCGGGCTATCTCAAGCCTTGCTGATCAGGTTGCCCGCATGCAACCCGCATTCCTTCTGCGTCGACTCTTCCCACCACCAGCGCCCTTCACGCTCATGCTGGTTTGGCAGCACCGGGCGGGTGCATGGCTCGCAGCCAATGCTGATGAAGCCACGCTCGTGCAGGCTGTTGTACGGCAGCTCGAGCATGCGGATATAACCCCATACTTCTTCACTGCTCATCTGCGCCAGCGGGTTGAACTTGTACAGCGTGCGCTCAGGCGTGGAAAAGGCGCTGTCGATTTCCAGTGCTGCCACCTGGCTGCGGGTGCCCGGGCTTTGGTCGCGGCGCTGGCCGGTGGCCCAGGCGCTGACGGTGGCCAGCTTGCGTCGCAGCGGCTCGATCTTGCGAATGCCGCAGCACTCGCCATGGCCGTCCTTGTAGAAGCTGAACAGGCCCTTTTCCTTGACGAACGGGTCGAGCTTGGCGCGGTCCGGGCTGAGGATTTCGATCGGCAGGTTGTACTGTTCGCGTACCTGGTCGATGAACCGGTAGGTCTCCGGGTGCAGGCGCCCAGTGTCGAGGCTGAATACCTTTACCTGCTTGTTCAGCTTCCAGGCCATGTCGACCAGCACCACATCCTCGGCGCCGCTGAAGGAGATCCACAGGTCATCACCGAAGTGCTCGAAGGCAAGCTTGAGGATGTCCTGCGGGGACTTGTTGGCATAGGTCGCGGCCAGGGCGGCGACGTCGAAGGGTTGGCTCATCAGGCGGTTTCCATCTTGGCTGTGGCGCTGTGCGCTCGTAGTAGGGGGATGGTAACAAAAAAAACGTGGTCTAGATGGGCTCACAAGCTCTGCAGGGTCTGCATCAGCACCCGCACTTTGGCGATCGACTCTTCATACTCGGCCTGCCACTGCGAGTCGGCTACCACCGCGCCGCCGCCCCAGCAACTGACCTGTCCATCTTTGATCAGCAAGCTGCGAATGGCGATCGAACTGTCCATTTCGCCGCGCACATCCACATACAGCAGCGAGCCGCAGTACAGCGCGCGGCGCGCGGGTTCCAGTTCGTCGATGATCTGCATGGCACGGATTTTCGGGGCGCCGGTAATCGAGCCGCCAGGGAAGCTGTCGCCGATCAGGTCCAGCGCATCTTTGTCGCTGGCCAGCTGGCCGGTGATGCTGCTGACCAGATGGTGCACATTGGGGTAACTCTCCAGGCTGAACAGTTCCGGTACCTTCACTGAGCCGATCTCACACGTGCGCCCCAGGTCGTTGCGCAGCAGGTCGACGATCATCAGGTTTTCCGAGCGGTCCTTCGGGCTGTGCAGCAGCTCTTGGGCATTACGCTGGTCTTCAGCCGGGTCGCTGGCGCGTGGGCGGGTGCCCTTGATCGGCCGGGTTTCCACCTGGCCCTGGCTGACGCGGATGAAGCGCTCGGGCGAAAAGCTCAGCAGGGTACTGCCGTCGGCCAGTTGCTGGTAGCCGGAGAAGGGTGTCGGGCAGGCCTGGCGCAGGGCCTGGTAGGCTCGCCATGGATCGCCTTGGCAGGGCGCGCGAAAGCGTTGGGTGAGGTTGATCTGGTAGCAGTCACCTGCCTGGATGTAGCGTTGTACCTGGTCGAACGCTGTTTTGTACTGCTCGGGCTCCAGGTCACCGACCATCGGTGCGAGCAGCCGGAAGTCGCCGGTGGTGGTGGTGGTGTCCTGGAACAGCCTGATCAGGCGTTGGCGTTCGTCGTCTGCCAGGCTCGGGTGGAACACCAGCTGGCTGGTGCCGAGCAGATGATCGCTGACCAGTGCCCAGGCATACAGGCCCAGTTGTGCGTCTGGCAGGCCGAGGTCGTCCACGGCCAGGCTTGGCAGGTGTTCCAGGCGGCGGCCGAAGTCGTAGCTCAGGTAGCCAATCAGGCCCCCGGCAAAGGGCAGTTCTACACCGTTGGGCAAGTCGGCGTGGCCCAGTTGTGCCAGGCCAGCGCGCAGGCGCTGGAGGAAGACGCGGCCATCTTCATCGGGCTGCGCCTGCAGTTGTTGCAGCGGCCAGGCGCTGAGCAGGTCGAAACGCCCGCGTTCGGCGCCGGGGCGGGCGCTGTCGAGCAGGATCGCACCGGGGGCCTGGCGCAGGTGGGCGAAATAGGCGGCAGGGTCGGGTTGGTAGGGCAGGGGGTGTAGCGTGCAGGTCGGCATCAGTATGGACGGCGATGTAAAAGCGAGGAGGGCGATTGTAGACCTGTGCAGGAAAAGCGCCTAGCGCTGGGTACGACATTCAACATTGTGTTTGGCCCATACGCAGCACAAGGCAGTTCCTGCAGGTTGAGCGAAGCGCATGATTCAACTGCAGTGCTTGCAAGAGCAACCTTGTGCTGCGAATGGGCTGCAAAGCAGCCCCTGTATTTCAGCGGTTGGGCACATGCCCGAACAGACCCTGTGCTACCCGTACCCGCTGCTCGGCGTCTTCGGTCACACCCTCCTTGGCCAGTGCTTCGATGTGCGCCTCGATGGCATGGGTGCGCTGAGTCAGGCCGCAATCGTTGGCAATCTGGATGTTCAGCCCCGGGCGGGCGTTGAGCTCCAGAATCAGCGGGCCCTTGTCCTGGTCAAGCACCATGTCCACGCCGATATAGCCCAGGCCGCACAGTTCATAGCAGCCAGCGGCCAGCTTCATGAAGCCGTCCCAGTTCGGCAGTTGCACGCCGTCCACCGCGTTGGTGGTGTCCGGGTGCTTGCTGATGATGTTGTTCAGCCAGGTGCCGCGCAGGGTCACGCCGGTGGCCAGGTCGACACCCACACCGATGGCGCCCTGGTGCAGGTTGGCCTTGCCGCCGGACTGGCGAGTCGGCAGGCGCAGCATGGCCATCACCGGGTAGCCCATGAGCACGATGATGCGGATGTCCGGTACGCCTTCGTAACTGATGCTCTTGAATATCTGGTCCGGGGTCACGCGGTACTCGATCAGCGCGCGGTCGCGGTGCCCGCCGAGGGAGTACAGCCCGGTGAGGATGCTGGAAATCTGGTGCTCGATTTCCTCATGGCTGATGATCTTGCCCGACACTGTGCGGTAGCGGTCCTCGAAGCGGTCGGCAATTACCAGGATGCCGTCACCGCCGGCGCCTTGCGCCGGCTTGATGACGAAATCGCTGCGACCGCCGATGATCTGGTCGAGCTTATCGATCTCTTTTTCGGTCTCGATGATGCCGTACATTTCCGGCACATGGATGCCGGCCGCCAGTGCGCGCTCCTTGGTGATGATCTTGTCGTCGACGATCGGGTACAGGCTGCGCTTGTTGTACTTCAGCACATAGTCCGCGTTACGTCGGTTGATCCCCATGATGCCCCGGGCCTCCAGGGCTTTCCACGTCTTGATCAGGCCAAACATCAGGAGTCAGCCTTTTTCAGGAAGGCTTTGAAGCGCACGAGTTCGGTCAGGCGGTAGCCGCGATAACGGCCCATCGCCAGCATGAAGCCCACCAGGATCAGCAGCACCGCCGGGAAGGTGAACACGAAGTACACCAGCTCCGGCACCATCATCAGCAGGTGTGCCAGGGAGGCGGCGAACAGCGTGCCGATGGCCACTTTCATGGCATGGCCGCCACCACGCTCCTCCCAGGTGATCGACAGGCGTTCGATGGTCATGGTCAGGATCACCATCGGGAACAGCGCTACAGACAGCCCGCGTTCAAGGCCCAGCTTGTGGCTGAACAGGCTGATGGCGGCAATCAGCACCACGACGAAGGTCAATACCACCGACAGGCGTGGCAGCATCTGCAGCTTGAGGTGTTCCAGGTACGAGCGCAGCGACAGGCCCAGGGCCGTGATCACCGTGAACAGCACAATACCGAAGCCCAGCTGGGTTTCGCGGAACGCCAGGGCGATCAGCACCGGGGTGAATGTGCCCAGGGTCTGGATGCCGATCAGGTTGCGCAGCACCAGGATCACCAACACGCCGATCGGGATCATGACCATGATCATGAAGGTCTGCTGGGTTTGCAGCGGCAGACCGTACAGCGAGTATTCGAGGAAGTCGGCGTCGGTGTTCTCGTCGGTCAGCTTGGCCAGGCGGATGGCGTTCATCTCGCTGTTGTTCATACTGAAGGTGACAGTGGCCTTCTTGCCGCCATCGACGGTGATCAGGTTGTCGTCACCGGTCCACCACAGCAGGCGGTCGCTCGGCAGGCCTTGCTCACCAGTGTCCGGGTTGAAGTACAGCCAGTCGTCACCGTTGAAGCTGCGCAGCCACAGCTCCGGGGTTTGCGGGGTGTCGGCCAGCAGGCGGATGGTGTGCACCTTTTCCATCGGCACGTGGGCGATCGACAGCAGCAGGTCGATGACCTGGGCCTTCTTCATCGCCGAAGTGTCGCCAGCCAGCAGCAGCTTGACGTTGTCGTCGTTGAGGTTGTTGACCCGCTTGATGGTTTCGCTGACAAAGGTCTCGACGTCGGCCGAGTGCTGACGTATAGGGGCCATCAGGGCTTCAGCGGCGATCTTCTCGGGGCCCTCGACGGCCAGGCTGTCACGGAAGGTCGGGCCTTTGATCTTGGTCTTCTCGTTGCTGTAGCGCTTGGTCAGTACCAGGCGGTAGTAGAGGGTCTGGTTGCCACTGGCGCGACGTGCCGACCAGGTAACCTTGCGGTTGCCGTCGGCACGGTTGATGCTGACCCCGTAGTTGTTGGAGATGAAGCTCTCGTTGAGGCTGACGTAGTCGCGGTTCAGCGGTGGCACGAACATCTGCACCTTGACCGGGTCCTTGCTGCTGGCCACGAACTCGACCTTGGCGTCGATGTTCCACAGGTCGTCGGTTTCATCCTCGGTCACCGGGATGCCGAGCACGAAGATCTGATAAGCCGTGACCGCCACGCCCAATAGCACCAGCACGGTGATCAGGACTTTCAGATGGAGGGTGAGAGAGCGCATCGGGATTACTCTGCTTTGGGAGCGTCGGTGGCACAGGCAGGTTTGCCGGCCGCATATTTAAGGCTTGGGTCAACCAGTGCGTCGAAGTGCTTGAGCGCCTCGGAACCGATCAGCAGCGGGAACTGGAAGGCGCTGCGGTCGGTGAGGTTGACTTCGATGGTGCGCCTGGTCTGGCCCATGCAGATTTCGAGTTCGATGACCGGGCGGGCCGTGTAGGCCTTGCCTGATTCGGCATCATAGTCGCCGGCCCGGCGCTTGATCTTGCTGACGCGTGCCAGTGGGCGTTCGATCGGGTGCGAATGGGCCGCATCGATGGCGAGGTAGAAGCGTACCCAGCTTTCGCCATTGCGCTTGAACCGCTTGATGTCGCGGGCGCTGAGCGAGGCGGTCTTGGCACCGGTGTCGAGCTTGGCGGCCACTTCCAGGTCCAGGTCGCCCAGATGTGCGTATTCGTTGAGACCATACACGGTCTTGCCCGCAGCCTGGCCAAGGGCCGGCAGCAGGGTGAGGCATAGCAGCAATAAAACGGGTGTAAGTCTCATATTCCTGGCGCGGTGCATTGCAAGGTTCTAGGCAAGGTTCAGGTCAAGGTGACTGGCAATTACTGCGCAAGCTTCCTCGTTGATCTGTCAACAGGCACGAATGCATGACAGACAGGCTATCCATACCCCATCGGAGGCGCGGCATTCTATCACGCCGACGTCTTGACGCCAGCGGTGCGCGATCTGACAGCGTTGTAGTGGTGATAGTTCGCGATTAGACGATTGTCGACAATGTTCATTTTGTCTTTGACTTGGAGGGCTCGTTTCGTTAGTTTCTGGCGAAGAGATTTAAAAGGTGTCGACAATATGCAGGACCTTTCCACCCCCGGCCCGGTGCTGACAGACGAAACGGAAACCCTCTCCGAAAACGTCTTCCGACGCATCCAGGCGGCCATTGTCAAGGGTGATATCGCCCCCGGCAGCAAGATTTCCGAGCCGGAGTTGGCGCGCACCTATGGCATCAGCCGCGGGCCGCTACGCGAAGCTATCCACCGCCTTGAAGGCCAGCGCCTGCTGGTGCGCGTGCCGCATGTGGGCGCGCGGGTGGTATCGCTCAACCACGCCGAACTGATCGAGCTGTACGAAATTCGCGAGTCGCTGGAAGGCATGGCCTGCCGCCTGGCCGCCGAACGCATGAGCCAGGCCGACATCGACGAACTGCGCCGGGTGCTCGACACCCATGAGCGCGATGCCGCGTTCCAGGCCGGTCTGGGCTACTACCAGCAGGAAGGCGACTACGACTTCCATTACCGGATTATTCAGGGTAGCGGCAACCAGACCCTGGTCAAGATGCTCTGCGGCGAGCTGTACCAACTGGTGCGCATGTACCGTATCCAGTTCTCTGCCACCCCCAACCGGCCACGCCAGGCCTTTGCCGAGCACCATCGCATTCTTGATGCCATCGCCGACCGTGACGGCGAACTGGCCGAACTCCTGATGCGCCGCCACATCGGCGCGTCCAAGCGCAATATCGAGCGTCACTACCTGGACGCCCACAACAACAGCACACGAGGTGAGAAATGACAGTCAAGAGCACCCCCGGTCAGCGTTTCCGTGACGCCGTTGCCGCTGAACACCCGCTGCAGGTAGTTGGCGCCATCAACGCCAACCATGCCCTGCTGGCCAAGCGTGCCGGCTTCAAGGCCATCTACCTGTCAGGTGGCGGCGTGGCCGCTGGCTCCCTGGGTCTGCCAGACCTGGGCATCACTGGCCTGGACGACGTGCTCACCGACGTGCGTCGTATCACCGACGTGTGCGACCTGCCGCTGCTGGTGGATGTCGACACCGGCTTCGGCGCTTCGGCCTTCAACGTTGCCCGTACCGTGCGCTCGATGAGCAAGTTCGGCGCTGCCGCTATCCATATCGAGGACCAGGTTGGCGCCAAGCGTTGTGGCCACCGCCCCAACAAGGAAATTGTCAGCCAGCAGGAAATGGTCGACCGTATCAAAGCTGCCGTCGACGCCCGCAGCGATGACAGCTTCGTGATCATGGCGCGTACCGACGCGCTGGCCGTCGAAGGCCTGAACGCCGCCCTGGACCGTGCCGAGGCGTGTGTCGAAGCGGGCGCCGACATGATCTTCCCGGAAGCCATCACCGAACTGCAGATGTACAAGACTTTCGCTGATCGGGTGAAGGCACCGATCCTGGCCAACATCACCGAGTTCGGTGCCACGCCGCTGTACACAACCGAAGAGCTGGCCTCGGTCGACGTGTCGTTGGTGCTGTACCCGCTGTCGGCGTTCCGCGCCATGAACAAGGCGGCCGAGAACGTGTATGCCGCACTGCGTCGTGACGGCACGCAAAAGAACGTGATCGACACCATGCAGACTCGCATGGAGCTTTACGATGCCATTGGTTATCACGCCTTCGAGCAGAGCCTCGATGCACTGTTTGCCCAGAAGAAGGGCTAAGCGCTAGCGCCCGAATTAGCCAGAAAGCATCCATAACAAATTCAAGAAAGGAGAAACACCATGGCCGAAGCAAAAGTACTCAGTGGCGCAGGCCTGCGTGGCCAGGTGGCCGGCCAGACTGCACTGTCGACCGTGGGCCAGGCCGGTGCCGGGCTGACCTACCGTGGTTATGATGTGCGTGACCTGGCGGCCGGTGCCGAGTTCGAAGAAGTCGCCTACCTGCTGCTGTACGGCGAGCTGCCAACCCAGGCCGAACTGGCCGACTACAAGCGCAAGCTCAAGGGCCTGCGTGACCTGCCGCAAGCCTTGAAGGAAGTGCTTGAGCGCATCCCGCGCGATGCCCACCCGATGGACGTCATGCGCACCGGTTGCTCGGTACTGGGCACCCTCGAACCAGAACTGACCTTCGAAGCCCAGCGCGACAAGACCGACCGTCTGCTGGCGCTGTTCCCGGCCGTGATGTGCTACTGGTACCGCTTCACCCACCATGGCGTACGCATCGACTGCACCACTGATGAAGACACCTTGGGTGGCCACTTCCTGCACCTGCTGCACGGCAAGAAGCCGAGCGAGCTGCACGTCAAGGTCATGAACGTGTCGCTGATTCTCTACGCTGAACACGAATTCAACGCCTCGACCTTCACTGCCCGCGTCTGCGCCTCGACCCTGTCTGACCTGTACTCCTGCGTTACCGCAGCCATCGGCTCGCTGCGTGGCCCGCTGCACGGCGGTGCCAACGAGGCTGCGATGGAACTGATCGAACGCTTCCAGAGCCCGCAGGAAGCCACCGCCGAGCTGCTGCGCATGCTCGAGCGCAAAGACAAGATCATGGGCTTTGGCCATGCCATCTACAAAGAGTCCGACCCGCGCAACGAGGTGATCAAGGGCTGGTCGAAGCAGCTGGCTGACGAAGTGGGTGACAAGGTGCTGTACCCGGTGTCCGAAGCCATCGACAAGACCATGTGGGAGCAGAAGCGCCTGTTCCCCAATGCCGACTTCTACCATGCCTCGGCGTACCACTTCATGGGCATTCCGACCAAGCTGTTCACCCCGATCTTCGTCTGCTCGCGGCTGACCGGCTGGGCGGCGCACGTCTTCGAGCAGCGCGCCAACAACCGCATCATCCGCCCGAGCGCCGAGTATGTCGGCGTCGAACAGCGCCAGTTCGTGCCGATCGAGCAGCGCTGAATAGCTATAGAGAGGCAACCCGTTCCCCTTGTGGGAGCGGGTGTGCCCCCGAATGCGCCGGCCTTGCAACCACTGTGCACCTGCTGACGCATTCGCGGGCACGCCCGCTCCCACAGGTACGGTGAAACCTTCCGAATCCTGTGACCGAGCCTGATTCCATGATGAACACTGCATACCGCAAGCACCTGCCAGGCACCGACCTGGACTACTTCGATGCCCGCGCGGCGGTCGAGGCGATCAAGCCCGGCGCCTACGACGGCTTGCCATACACGTCCCGCGTGCTCGCCGAGAACCTGGTGCGCCGCTGCGATCCTGCTACGCTCGATGCCTCGCTGAGCCAACTGATCGAGCGCAAGCGCGACCTCGACTTCCCGTGGTTCCCGGCCCGCGTGGTGTGCCATGACATCCTTGGCCAGACTGCGCTGGTCGACCTTGCCGGCCTGCGTGACGCCATTGCCGACAAAGGCGGCGACCCGGCCCAGGTCAACCCGGTGGTGCCGGTGCAACTGATCGTCGACCACTCGCTGGCCGTCGAGTGCGGTGGTTTCGACCCGCAGGCCTTCGAAAAGAACCGCGCCATCGAAGACCGCCGCAACGAAGACCGCTTCCACTTCATCAACTGGACCAAGAAGGCGTTCAAGAACGTCGACGTGATCCAGCCGGGCAACGGCATCATGCACCAGATCAACCTGGAGAAGATGTCGCCGGTGGTCCACAGCGACCGCGGTGTCGCCTACCCGGACACCTGCGTCGGCACCGACAGCCACACGCCGCATGTCGATGCACTGGGTGTGATCGCCATCGGCGTAGGCGGCCTGGAAGCCGAAAACGTGATGCTCGGCCGCGCCTCCTGGATGCGCCTGCCGGAAATCGTCGGCGTCGAGCTGACTGGCAAACTGGCCCCGAACATCACCGCCACCGACCTGGTACTGGCCTTGACCGAATTCCTGCGCAAGCAGAAAGTGGTCGGCGCTTACCTGGAGTTCCATGGCGAGGGTGCTCGCGCCCTGACCTTGGGCGACCGCGCCACCATTTCCAACATGGCCCCGGAATACGGCGCCACGGCGGCGATGTTCGCCATCGACCAGCAGACCATCGACTACCTGCGCCTGACCGGCCGTGAAGAGCAGCAGGTCAAACTGGTGGAAACCTACGCCAAGGCCACCGGCCTGTGGGCTGACAGCCTGGGCGGCGCCGTCTACGAGCGCACCCTGAGCTTCGACCTGTCGAGCGTGGTACGCAACATGGCCGGCCCGTCCAACCCGCATGCCCGTGTCGCCACCAGCGACCTGGCGGCCAAAGGCATCGCCGGCAGCTGGGAAGAAGTGCCGGGGCAGATGCCGGACGGCGCGGTGATCATCGCTGCCATCACCAGTTGCACCAACACCAGCAACCCGCGCAACGTGATTGCCGCAGGCCTGATTGCGCGCAATGCCAACAAGCTGGGCCTGACCCGCAAACCGTGGGTCAAGTCGTCGTTGGCACCCGGCTCCAAGGCGGTGCAGCTGTACCTGGAGGAGGCAGGGCTGGAGAAGGAGCTGGAGCAGCTTGGCTTTGGCATCGTCGCCTTCGCCTGCACCACCTGCAACGGTATGTCCGGCGCCCTGGACCCGGTGATCCAGCAAGAAATCATCGACCGCGACCTGTACGCCACTGCCGTGTTGTCGGGTAACCGCAACTTCGACGGGCGTATCCACCCGTACGCCAAGCAGGCCTTCCTGGCTTCGCCACCGCTGGTGGTCGCCTACGCCATAGCCGGTACCATCCGCTTCGACATCGAGAAGGATGTACTGGGGGTGGTCGACGGCAAGGAAATCCGCCTCAAGGACATCTGGCCCAGCGACGAAGAGATCGATGCGGTGGTGCGTGCTGCGGTCAAGCCGGAGCAGTTCCGCAAGGTCTACATCCCGATGTTCGCCATCGAGGAAGACCGCGGGCCGAAAGTTGCGCCGCTGTATGATTGGCGCCCGATGAGCACCTACATCCGCCGCCCTCCCTACTGGGAAGGGGCCCTGGCCGGCGAGCGCACCCTGCGCGGCATGCGCCCGCTGGCGGTGCTGCCGGACAACATCACCACCGACCACCTGTCGCCGTCCAACGCGATCATGCTCGACAGCGCCGCCGGTGAATACCTGGCGAAAATGGGCCTGCCGGAAGAAGACTTCAACTCCTACGCCACTCACCGTGGCGACCACCTGACCGCCCAGCGCGCCACCTTCGCCAACCCTAAACTGTTCAACGAAATGGTGCGCAACGACGATGGCAGCGTGAAGCAGGGCTCGCTGGCGCGTATCGAGCCGGAAGGCAAGGTTACCCGCATGTGGGAGGCAATCGAAACCTACATGCAGCGCAAGCAGCCGCTGATCATCGTTGCGGGTGCCGACTACGGCCAGGGTTCGTCGCGCGACTGGGCGGCCAAGGGCGTGCGCCTGGCGGGTGTCGAGGCGATCGTGGCCGAAGGCTTCGAGCGTATTCACCGCACCAACCTGGTAGGCATGGGCGTGCTGCCGCTGGAGTTCAAGCCGGGCACCGACCGCAACACCCTGGGCCTGGATGGCAGCGAAACCTATGACGTGCTGGGTGCGCGTACGCCACGGGCGACCCTGACCCTGGTGGTTACCCGTGCCAATGGCGAGCGCCTGGAGGTACCGGTGACCTGCCGCCTGGACACCGCCGAGGAAGTGTCGATCTACGAAGCGGGCGGGGTGCTGCAGTGCTTTGCCCAGGACTTCCTCGAAGCGACCGCCTGAGCATGAATCGGGGGCCGCTTTGCGGCCCTTTCGCGACACAAGGCCGCTCCCACAAAGGGCGGCGCAGTACCTGTGGGAGCGGCCTTGTGTCGCGAAAGGGCTGCAAGGCAGCCCCAGGGTATTTCACCGGACTATCAGGATGCCCAAGAAAATGGCACATGTACCCCAGATCAAAATCCCCGCCACGTACATCCGCGGCGGCACCAGCAAAGGCGTGTTCTTCCGCCTGCAAGACCTGCCCGAGCAGGCGCAAATTCCAGGCCCCGCTCGCGACGCACTGCTGCTGCGGGTAATCGGCAGCCCCGACCCTTACGGCAAGCAGATCGACGGCATGGGCGGCGCCACGTCCAGTACCAGCAAGACCGTCATCCTGTCGCAAAGCATCAAGCCCGAACACGATGTCGACTACCTGTTTGGCCAGGTCAGCATCGACAAGGCCTTCGTCGACTGGAGTGGCAACTGCGGCAACCTGTCCGCTGCGGTCGGTTCGTTTGCCATCAGCAGTGGGCTGGTCGACCCGGCGCGTATTCCGCGCAACGGTATCGCCACCGTGCGTATCTGGCAGGCAAATATCGGCAAGACCATCATCGCCCACGTCCCGATCACTGAAGGTGAAGTGCAGGAAACCGGCGACTTCGAGCTGGACGGGGTCACCTTCCCGGCGGCCGAGGTGCAGCTGGAGTTTCTTGACCCTGCAGCCGATGAAGACGGCGGTGGCGGTGCCATGTTCCCCACTGGCAAGCTGGTCGATGACCTGGAAGTGCCGGGGATCGGTACGTTCAAGGCGACCATGATCAATGCCGGTATCCCGACCATTTTTGTCAATGCTGCCGATATCGGCTACACCGGTACCGAACTGCAGGACGCCATCAACGGCGATCCGCAGGCGCTGCTGCGCTTCGAGACCATTCGCGCCTACGGCGCTGTGCGCATGGGGCTTATCGACAACGTCGATCAGGCTGCCGGGCGTCAGCACACGCCGAAAGTGGCGTTCGTCGCGCCGCCGAGCACCTACACTGCGTCCAGTGGCAAGGCGGTGCAGGCCGATGAGATCGACCTGTTGGTGCGGGCCTTGTCGATGGGCAAGCTGCACCATGCCATGATGGGTACGGCTGCGGTGGCAATTGGCACTGCGGCGGCCATTCCGGGCACGCTGGTCAACCTCGCCGCTGGCGGTGGCGAGCGCAGCGCTGTGCGTTTCGGTCATCCTTCGGGCACCCTGCGGGTCGGAGCCGAGGCACGCCAGGTGAAGGGTGAGTGGACGGTAACCAAGGCAATCATGAGCCGTAGTGCTCGCGTGCTGATGGAGGGCTGGGTTCGCGTACCTGGCGACAGCTTCTAACGCACCACTGGCGCTCGGCTTTAGTTCGTTGGGGCCGCTTGGCGGCCCTTCGCGGGCCTGCCTGCTGCCACAGGGCAACCACAGCTTCTGGATGCTGTGGTCAACCCGTGGCAGCGGGTGAGCCGGCGAAGGGCTGCACAGCAACCCCGGCAATTCTGAAGGGAGCTGGATATGAGCGCCAACGTAGACCTCAATGACCGCCCGGACTACGACCGGGTGCTACAAACCCTGGCCGATTACGCCATCGGCTACCGGGTCGAATCCCTCGAGGCCCTGGACACCGCGCGCAACTGCCTGATGGACACCCTCGGTTGCGGCCTTCTCGCCTTGCGCTTCCCTGAGTGCACCAAGCTCCTTGGTCCTCAGGTGGAAGGCACGCTGGTCCCGAATGGTGCTCGCGTCCCCGGCACCTCCTATCGCCTCGACCCGGTCAAGGCTGCCTGGGACATTGGCTGCACGGTGCGCTGGCTGGACTACAACGACACCTGGCTGGCCGCCGAATGGGCTCATCCCTCGGACAACCTTGGCGGCATCCTGGCAGTGGCTGACCACCTGTCACAAAAACGGGTTGCCGCGGGTGAACAGCCGCTGCTGATGCGTGATGTGCTGGAGGCCATGGTCATGGCGCATGAGATCCAGGGCGTGCTGGCGCTGGAAAACGCCTTCAACCGCGTCGGCCTCGATCACGTGATTCTGGTGAAGGTCGCCTCGACCGCCGTGTGTGCCAGGCTGATGGGGGCCAATCGTGAGCAGATGCTCTCGGCCTTGTCCCACGCCTTCGTCGACGGCCAGGCCCTTCGAACCTATCGCCACGCGCCCAACGCCGGTTCGCGCAAGTCCTGGGCTGCGGGTGACGCCTCCAGCCGAGGTGTGCGCCTGGCCGACATCGCCTTGCGCGGGGAGATGGGCGTGCCGGGCGTGCTCACGGCGACGCAGTGGGGGTTCTACGATGTTTCGTTCAGCCACACCAACAAAGACCTGGCGCTCAAGCCCGCCGGGCAGTACGAGCTGCGCCTGCCCCAGGCGTTGGGCAGCTATGTGATGGAAAACGTGCTGTTCAAGGTCAGTTTCCCTGCCGAGTTCCACGCCCAGACCGCCTGTGAGGCGGCAGTGATTCTGCATCCACTTGTGCGTAACCGCCTGCATGAAGTCGACCGCATCGTCATCACCACCCAGGAGTCGGCGATCCGCATCATCTCCAAGAGCGGCCCGCTGGCCAATGCCGCCGACCGTGACCACTGTCTGCAGTACATGGTGGCCGTGCCGCTGATCTTTGGCCATTTGGTAGCCGAGCATTATGAGGACGCCTTCCATGCCAACCACCCCAGTATCGACCGCCTGCGCGAGAAGATGGAGGTGGTGGAAGACCCGCGCTTCAGTCGCGAGTACCTGGAGCCGGACAAGCGTTCGATCGCCAACGCGCTGCAGGTGTTCTTCAAGGATGGCAGCAGCACCGAGCAAGTGGTGGTGGAATACCCGATCGGGCATCGTCGGCGGCGGGGGGAGGGGATACCGTTGCTGGAGGCCAAGTTCAGGGCCAACCTGGCGACCCGCTTTGCCCGGCAGCGGTGCCAGCAGGTTTTCGAACTGTGCAAGGACCAGCAGAAGCTGGAAGGCACGGCTGTGCACAGGTTCGTGGACTTGTTTGTGATATGAGGTGGCCTGTGCCGGCCGTTTTGCGGCTAAAGCCACTCCTACAAGGGCATGCGCAGGTCTCGAACACCGTGGGGGCCCTGTTAGAGCGGCTTTAGCCGCGAAGCGGCCGGCACAGGCCAAAACAACAAAGCCCCGGCATCGCTGCCGGGGCTTTGTTTACAACGTGTAAATCAGCTTACGCCTGAACCACCGGGATCTTGGCGTTGGCTGCCGCTTCGCGGAACTCGGCAATCTGGTCGAAGCTCAGGTAGCGGTAAACGTCGGCAGCCATGCTGTCGATGTCTTTCGCGTACTGCATGTACTCTTCGACGGTCGGCAGTTTGCCGATGATCGAAGCGACAGCGGCCAGCTCGGCCGATGCCAGGTACACGTTGGTCGCGTCGCCCAGACGGTTCGGGAAGTTACGGGTCGAGGTGGAGACCACGGTCGAACCGGTCTGCACACGTGCCTGGTTGCCCATGCACAGCGAGCAGCCTGGCATTTCCATGCGTGCACCGGCCTTGCCGTAGATGCCGTAGTAGCCTTCTTCGGTCAGCTGGTGAGCGTCCATCTTGGTTGGCGGAGCCAGCCACAGACGGGTCGGAATGCCACCCTTGACCTTCTCCAGCAGCTTGCCGGCAGCGCGGAAGTGACCGATGTTGGTCATGCACGAACCGATGAACACTTCGTCGATCTTCTCGCCTTGTACCGAGGACAGCAGGCGGGCATCGTCCGGGTCGTTCGGCGCGCAGAGCACAGGCTCTTTGACGTCGGCCAGGTCGATTTCGATGATTTCGGCGTATTCGGCATCGGCGTCGGCCGACAGCAGCTCAGGCTTGGCCAGCCAGGCTTCCATGGCCTGGGCACGGCGCTCCAGGGTGCGGGCATCGCCGTAGCCTTCGCCGATCATCCAGCGCAGCAGGGTGATGTTGGACTGCAGGTACTCGGCGATGGCCTTTTCCGGCAGCTTGATGGTGCAACCGGCAGCGGAACGCTCGGCCGAGGCGTCGGACAGCTCGAAGGCTTGCTCGACGGTCAGTTCGTCCAGGCCTTCGATTTCCAGGATGCGGCCGGAGAAGGCGTTTTTCTTGCCTTTCTTCTCGACGGTCAGCAGGCCCTTCTGGATGGCGTAGTAAGGGATGGCATGAACCAGGTCACGCAGGGTGATGCCTGGCTGCAGTTTGCCCTTGAAGCGCACCAGGATCGATTCTGGCATGTCCAGTGGCATGACGCCGGTGGCGGCAGCGAAGGCCACCAGGCCGGAACCGGCCGGGAACGAGATGCCGATCGGGAAGCGGGTGTGCGAGTCGCCACCGGTACCTACGGTGTCAGGCATCAGCATGCGGTTCAGCCAGCTGTGGATGATGCCGTCGCCTGGGCGCAGCGACACGCCGCCACGGGTGCGGATGAAGTCTGGCAGGGTGTGGTGGGTGGTGACGTCGATCGGCTTCGGATAGGCCGCGGTGTGGCAGAACGACTGCATGACCAGGTCAGCAGAGAAGCCCAGGCATGCCAGGTCTTTCAGCTCGTCGCGCGTCATCGGGCCCGTGGTGTCCTGGGAGCCGACGGTGGTCATTTTTGGCTCGCAGTAGGCGCCTGGGCGCACGCCCTGGCCTTCTGGCAGGCCACAGGCACGGCCGACCATTTTCTGCGCCAGGGTGAAGCCCTTGCCGGAATCGGCAGGCTGCTCTGGTTTCTTGAACAGGTCGGAAGCACCCAGGCCCAGCTCGGCGCGGGCTTTTTCGGTCAGGCCGCGGCCGACGATCAGCGGGATACGGCCGCCAGCGCGGACTTCATCCAGCAGCACTTCGGTTTTCAGCTCGAAGTTGGTGACCAGCTCGTCGCTGTCGTGACGGCGTACTTCACCTTTGTATGGGTAAACGTCGATGACGTCGCCCATGCCCAGGTTGGTGCAGTCGAATTCGATCGGCAGGGCGCCGGCGTCTTCCATGGTGTTGTAGAAGATCGGGGCGATCTTGGTGCCGAAGCAGAAGCCACCGGCGCGCTTGTTCGGCACGTAAGGGATGTCGTCGCCGAAGAACCACAGTACCGAGTTGGTAGCGGATTTACGCGAGGAACCGGTACCGACCACGTCGCCGACATAGGCAACCGGGAAGCCCTTGGCCTTGACGGCTTCGATCTGGGCCAGCGGGCCGACCGAACCAGGCTGCTGCGGCTCGATGCCGTCGCGGGCCATTTTCAGCATGGCCAGGGCGTGCAGCGGAATGTCAGGGCGCGACCAGGCGTCCGGGGCAGGCGACAGGTCGTCGGTGTTGGTTTCGCCAGGCACCTTGAACACGGTCAGGGTGTACTTGTCGGCGATGGCCGGGCGCGAGGTGAACCACTCGCCGGCAGCCCAGGATTCCAGGACTGCCTTGGCGTGCGTGTTGCCGGCCTTGGCTTTTTCGGCCACGTCGTGGAAGGCATCGAACATCAGCAGGGTGTGCTTGAGCTGTTCGGCCGCGACGGCGCCCAGTTCGGCGTCATCCAGCAGTGCGACCAGCGTTTCGATGTTGTAGCCGCCCTGCATGGTGCCCAGCAGTTCGGTGGCGTGCTTGCGGTCGATCAGTGGCGACTTGGCTTCGCCCTTGGCGACGGCGGAGAGGAAAGCGGCCTTGACGTAGGCAGCTTCGTCGACCCCTGGCGGTACGCGGTTGGTGATCAGGTCTACGAGGAAGGCTTCTTCGCCGGCCGGCGGGTTTTTCAGCAGCTCGACCAGGCCTGCAGTTTGTTCGGCGTTCAGCGGCTGGGGAACGATACCCAGGGCGGCGCGCTCTTCGATGTGTTTGCGGTAGGCTTCAAGCACAGTTATTTCCCTCATCAGTGGTCCCTAAAGGGGGTCCGGGACGCTTATCCAGCATTCAATGCACCCATGCGCTGCCGCGGCTTTGTGGGCCGCCCAACCAGGGTCGCAAGGAATCCTTACAGAAGCTGCTTTCAAAGTTTTACGCCTGCAGAACGGGGACTGATGAGGGCTGGCGCGGGCATGCGAGGGATGCATGGCCCGGGCCAACGCCGTTCTACCGGATCAACTGTGCTCGTGACGCTTTGAAAACAGCTTCCAACGGACATTGTTGCCTTTGAAAAGGCCGGATGATTCTACGGTAAAAAAAGCCTGAAGGTAAGGCGGTGTTCATGACTTTAACGAGTGACCCTGGTTAGACAAAGGGCTAACATGGGCCTGTGTTCCATCGCCAAGCTGTTGTTTTTCATGTCCAACAAGTCCATCAAAACCCCTTGCGTCGGCCTGTGCTCCACGGTGTACGGAGACACGGTGTGCCGTGGCTGCAAGCGTTTTCACCACGAAGTGATCAACTGGAACGGCTACGACGACACGCAGAAGCGTGCCGTGTGGTTGCGCCTTGAGCAGCTGCTGGTGCAGGTGATGATGGCCAAGCTTGAGGTGTTCGACAAAGGCCTGCTGCGCCAGCAACTGGAGCAACGCTCCATCCGCTTTGTCGAGCAGCAGTCGGCGTATTGCTGGGCTTACCAGCTGATTGCCCGCGGGGCGCGGATGATCCGTGATCTGGAGGCCTATGGCATGGCGTTGCTGCCGGAGTTCCGTGACTGGGAACTGCCCCAATTGCGCGATGCGATCGATCGCGAGTTCTTCCTGCTTTCAGAGGCGCACTACCAGCGCTACATCGCCCCCAGCTTCCTGCGCGATGCCATGGGCAGCGCGCAGGGCCAGTGAGCCGGGCGAATCAGTCGCCGGTGTATTCGCAACCGCTGGTGCAGGTTTCGTGGATGCGCACCTTGGACAGCTCCGGCATCAGCGGCTTGACCTGGTCCCAGATCCATTTGGCGATCACTTCGCTGGTGGGGTTTTCCAGGCCGGGGATGTCGTTCAGGTAGTTGTGGTCCAGCTGATCATAGATCGGCTTGAAGATCGCCTTGACCTCGGCGAAGTCGCGGATCCAGCCCGTGTGCGGGTCGAGCGGGCCGGTCAGGTGCAGGCCGACCTTGAACGAGTGGCCATGCAAACGGCCGCATTTGTGCCCTTCAGGGACGTGGGGCAGGCGGTGGGCCGATTCGAATGTGAATTCCTTGAAAATTTCCACGCTGTCATAACTCTGTGTGAATCAATAATGCGCGCAGTCTACCAGCATGGCCGCTACAAGGCTTGCAGGCGTTCATGCAGCCGCCCGGTGGCGGTCAGTTCCAGCAGTTCATCACCCAGGCGCTGGCTTTCGGCAATGGCCTTGTACCAATAGCGCTTGCGCCCTGGCGCATCGCCCATGAAGCGCTTGAAGTCGTTGCGGTCGGGCAGTTTGCCGTAGGGCAGGGCGGCCAGGTATTGCGGCGAAGGCGTCATCAGCAGCACGTTTTGCAGGCGGGTGGCATCGCCCTTGCGCCAGGGCAGGGCCTTGTCGAACCAGCCGGGTACGACCTTGTCGGTGAAGTGCGGGTACAGCACCAGGTCGTCGCCGCGGTAGGGCAGGTCGAGGTGATAGTCGAGCAGGCCGCCGTCGCGGTAGGTGCCGGCGCCGGCACCGGGGATGTCTTTCACGCCCTGCATGACCATCGGTATCGACCCGGAAGCAAGCAGGGCGTGGCGCAGGTTGGTCAAGTCCAGCGGCAGGTAGCGTGAGGGGAAGTCGGTCAGCGTGTCGAGCGGCGGCGCGGCGCGCCCATCGTGCAGAATGATGCGCTCGAAGTGGCGGGCCAGGCGCGAACGGCCCAGGAGGTTACTGGCAACCACCGAGCCCAGCCCCAGGCCCAGGCGGCCGCGATGGTCGTGCGCGAGCTGGCCATGGCTTTTCACCACCAGAATGTTCAGGCGGTAGTGTGGGTTGGCCAGCAGCTGGCCGTCGCGGCCTTCCAGCAGGTCATCGAGCATGCGTTGGCAGCTGCGGCTGATTTCGGCCGGGGTGACGCCCTTGGCGAAATCCTGCTCGGTGTATAGCTCGCCCAGGCGACGGATGCCGGCGACCGGGTCGTCGAGGCAGGCGCTGGCAAAGCGCCAGGCACCGATCGAAGCACCGATCAGGGCACGTTGACGGGGTGCCGAGGGTAGCCACTCGCCGAACAGCGCCAGGTCAAGGCCCTGGATGCCCAGCGGCTTCGGCCCACCCGCCGCGCCCGGCAATACCCCGACATCGGCCGCCTGCAGGCCGCGCTCGCGGATGTGTCGCAAGGCACGCTGGCCGGCCTTGAAGGTGAGGGCGGGGTATTTGATGTGGATGGCGCTCATGGCGGGTCTCTTGGGCGAAAAGCAGCCGTTACAGATAACACACCTGTAGGTGCCTGTATTGGCCCTTTCGCAGCACAAGGCCGCACCTTGCACGGGGCCGAGTCGGGTTGGCGGCGTAACTGCGCTATCATGCCGCCAGCTGTTTTCAGGTTGAATTAAGGACCGCTGGTTAATCTTAACCCCGTAGACAACTTGCACAGTTCTCAGGAGAGAAGAACGATGAAAACCATGACTGCCCTGATCACCGCCGCTGCCCTTGCCCTGGGCGCCAATGCCGCCTTCGCCAAGGACGTTCAGCCTGACGAAGTGGTCAAACTGGTCAACGCCAAGACCATCAAGTCGCTGGACGAGCTCAAGGCCGCTGCCGTGGCCAAGCACCCAGGCGCCACCGTCACTGACTCGGAGCTTGAAGACGAGTACGGCCGCTACATCTACAAGGTCGAACTGCGTGATACGCAGAACGTCGAATGGGACGTCGACATGGATGCCAAGACCGGTGAGGTACTCAAGGACGCACGAGACAACTGATGATCCATGTATCCCGGACGGCACGTTACCTGGCGCTCTCGCTGCTTGCCGTCTGCTCCTTGGCTGTTGCCCGCGACCTGGACCAGGATGAAGCCCTGAAGCTCCGTCAGAAGGGCATCATCCTGCCGCTCGAACAACTGCTCGAAACCGCCCTGGGGCGTCACCCCGGGGCGCGTCTGCTGGAAGCCGAGCTGGAAGAAGACGATGATCGCTACGAATATGAAGTCGAGTTGCTGACGACTGAAGGTGTGGTACGCGAGATCAAGCTCGATGCCAGCACCGGCGCCCTGCTCAAAGACGAGGAAGATGACTGAATGCGCCTGTTGCTTGTCGAGGACAACGTACCGTTGGCCGATGAACTGACCGCCGGCCTGCAGCGCCAGGGCTATGCCGTGGACTGGCTGGCTGATGGCCGTGACGCGGTTTACCAGGGGCAAAGCGAGCCTTACGACCTGATCATCCTGGACCTCGGCCTGCCTGGCTTGCCTGGCCTGGACGTGCTGGCCCAGTGGCGCGCCGCTGGCCTGGCCACACCGGTATTGATCCTCACCGCCCGCGGCTCCTGGGCCGAGCGCATCGAAGGGCTGAAGGCCGGGGCTGACGATTACCTGAGCAAGCCCTTCCACCCCGAGGAGCTGCAACTGCGCATCCAGGCGTTGCTGCGCCGTGCCCGTGGCCTGGCCAATCAGCCGAAGCTGGAAGCGGCCGGTCTGCACCTTGACGAAAGCCGTCAGTGCGTGAGCCGCGAGGGTGTGGACGTGCAACTGACTGCCGCCGAGTTCCGCCTGCTGCGCTACTTCATGCTGCACCCGCAGCAGATCCTGTCCAAAAGCCACCTGGCCGAGCACCTCTACGACGGTGAAACCGAGCGCGACTCGAACGTGCTGGAGGTCCACGTCAACCATTTGCGCCGCAAGCTGGGCCGCAGTGTGATCGAAACCCGTCGCGGGCAAGGCTACATCTATGCCGGGAGCGGCGAGTGAAGTCGATCCAGGCGCGCCTGAGCCTGGGCCTGGTGGCGGTATTGGTGGTGGTCGGCGTGGTGCTGGCGCAACTGACCTTGTGGCTGTTCGAGGCCGGCCTGCAACGTTATCTGGAAAACGGCCTGCGCAACGAAAGCGAGAACCTTCTGGTGGCATTGGTGCGCGGGCCTTCGGGCCTACAGCTGGATGAGCGGCGCATCTCGGCTGCCTATCAGCGGCCGTTTTCCGGTTACTACTTCCGCATCGATTTCGACCAGGGTACCTGGAGGTCTCGTTCGCTGTGGGACCTGGACATGCCCAAGCCCGCAGCGCCCGGGCTTTCCGATAGCCATGAACTCGGCCCGGAAGGCCAGCAACTGCTGGCCCTGCGTGCCGACTACCGGCGCCTGGGCCAGGACATTTCGATCAGTGTGGCTCAGGACTATTCGCCGGTGCGCGAAGGTTTTCGGCGCTTGCAGCAGATCGGCCTGGGCATGGGCCTGGTGGCGCTGATCCTGATTCTGGTGCTGCAGCGCATCACGGTTACCCGCTCGCTGCGGCCGCTGGAGCGGGCGCGCCAGCAGATCGCCCAGCTGCAGCAGGGGCAGCGCTCGCAGCTGGATGCCGAGGTGCCCAGCGAGTTGGTACCGCTGGTGGGGCAGATCAACCATTTGCTTAGCCATACCGAAGACAGCCTGCGCCGTTCACGCAATGCCCTCGGTAACCTCGGCCATGCGCTGAAGACGCCGCTGGCGGTGCTGCTGAGCCTGGCCTCCAGTGAACGCTTGCAGGGTCTGCCGGAGGTACGGGCGCAAATGCGTGAGCAGTTGCAGCAGATTCAGGAACGCCTGGCGCGCGAGCTGAACCGTGCGCGCCTGGCAGGGGATGCGCTGCCGGGCGCGCAGTTCGATTGTGATGCCGAACTGCCGGGGTTGCTCGGCACCTTGGGCATGATTCATGGCGAGGGCCTGCTGCTGGCAAGTGATGTGTCGCCCGGGGTGTTGTTGCCCTGGGACCGCGAGGACGTTCTGGAACTGTTGGGTAATCTGCTGGACAATGCCTGCAAGTGGGCAGACAGCGAAGTGCGCCTGGGTATCGCGCCGAACGCCGAGGGCTACCGGCTGTGGGTTGATGACGACGGCCCGGGTATTGCGCAAGACCAGCGGCAGCAGGTGCTGGAGCGTGGTTCGCGGCTGGACGAACAGGTGGCTGGGCATGGGCTGGGGTTGGGCATCGTGCGCGATATCGTTGATGCCTGGGGCGGGCGCCTGGCCTTGCTGGAGAGCCCGCTGGGCGGCCTGCGGGTGAGCATCGACCTGCCGCGCAAGGCTCGTTAATGCCGGGGCCGCTGTGCGGCCCATCGCGACACAAGGCCGCTCCCACAGGTGTACGCAATACCCTGTGGGGCCTTGTGTCGCGAAAGGGCGCGCAGTGCCCCTTTGGCCCTATCAGTACTGCAAAAAAATTGCAGTACAGCCGCAGTTTTTTGAATTAGCCCAAATTCCCCCCACCCGGCAAAATCGCCCCACGAAACCCTGCGGTTTCCATCTCTCCACGGACGGAGCCCCTTGTGGTATTGCATGCGCAATACGAGGCCCAGGCCAGCTCGGCTGGGCTTTCTTTTTAAACAGAAAAACCAAAGATCCCGATTGCCCAAATGTCTGCCTCGCGTTCCGAAAGTCGTCTGCAGCGGCTGTTGCCGGCCCCTCTCAACATCCCCCCAAAAGAATGGTTGCGTGCCGGAATCGGTGCGCTGCTTGGCCTTTTCCTCGCGGGCTGGCTGACCAGCATGGTCTATGGCCCCAGCATCGCCCTGCACTTGCTCGGCCCGCTGGCAGCCTCGGCGGTACTGGTGTTTGCGGTGCATTCCGGCCCCTTGGCCCAACCTTGGCCGGTGTTGGGCAGCTACGCCCTGGCGGGTGCAGTGGGGCTGGCCATGCGTGAAGGCTTCGGCGCCGAGCTGTGGGTGGCCGCTGCGGCGCTCGGCATCTCGATCCTGGTCATGTGCCTGTTGCGCTGCCTGCACCCGCCGGGTGGCGGTGTGGCAGTGAGCGCGGTGCTGGCCGACCCGGGGTTGACCGCCATGGGCGATCACCTGCTGGAGCCGGTGCTGCTCAATGCGCTGATCCTGGTGACAGTGGCAATCGCCTACAACCGTTTGACGGGGGTGCGCTACCCGAAAGGCACGGTGCCACGCAAAGACCTGCACCACACCCATGACCCGCTGCCCAGCGAGCGGGTCGGCATCCGCAGTGAAGACCTGGACCAGGCCCTGGAAGAGCTGGGCGAGTTCGTCGATGTCACCCGTGACGAGCTGGAGCGCATCATCCTCGCCACCGAGCAGCACGCCCTGCAGCGCAGCCTTGGCGGTATCACCGCGGCCTCGGTGATGTCCCGCGATGTGCAGTTCGTCACGCCTGATACCACGCTGGAGCAGGCCTGGAAAATGCTCGCCAGCCATCACCTGAAAACCCTGCCAGTCCTGCAGCACGGCAAGCTTGTAGGCATCGTCAGCCTCAGCGACCTGGTTGGCCCGGCGATGCAGCGTGGGCGTTTCAGCTGGCGCGGTCTGTTCGGCCGCCAGGCGGTGCGCATGGCGCAAGTGATGAGCAGGCGGGTTGTCAGTGTCAGCAGCCAGCACCCGTTGGAACGCCTGCTGCCCTTGTTGTGCGAACAAGGCCTGCACTGCTTGCCGGTGCTTGATGCCGACACGCTGGTGGGGGTGATCACCCAGACCGACCTGATCGCCGGCCTCAAGCGTCAGTTGCTCAGCAAGACCGAGGCTTCAGATAACCGGGTCCCAGCGTTGTGACCAGTCGCTGGCGCCGGCAGCTACCAGCCGACGCAGGATCGCGAAGGCCTGTTGCAGGGCTTCGCTGTCACGTTTACGCGGGTACACCAGAAAGGTCGGGTAGGTGAACTCCGGTGCCTGCGGTACCCGCTCGAACACGCCGCTGTCCAGATAGGCCTGCACCACCCGCGTGCGGAAGTAGCCACTGCCACCTTGGTCGAGTATGAACTGCAGGGCCAGCGGGCCAAGGTTGAAACTTAGCGCCGGGCGTGCGCAGTCGGGCAGGGCCGCATCATGCTGGCGGCGGAAGGCCTCGCCCCAGTCGATGTAGATGTACGGCTCGGGCCGCTCGACCCGGCGCACGCGAATCAGCTTCTCTTCCATCAACTGCTCCACCTGCAGGCCTGGACCGTAGGTCGGCTGGTAGACCAGCGCGGCGTCCAGCAAGCCCATCTCGACCTTGCGCAGCAGCGACTCTCCATCGCTCACCTCGCTGCGGATGGCATGGCTGGGCAATTCACGGTGCAGGGCACTTACCCAGTCGAGCATCATCGGGTTGCCCAGGCTCACCTCACCGCCCACATGCAGCACCTGCTGGCAACCTTCAGGCAACGGCAGGTCGCGGCGCGCGGCTTCCCAGGTTTGCACCAACTGGTTGGCATAACTGACGAACGCTTCGCCATCGCTGGTCAGGCTGGCGCCGCTGCGGCTACGCACGAACAACTGGCAACCCAGTTGCTGTTCCAGGCGCTGCACGCGCGCGGTGATCGCGGTTTGAGACACGAACAGGCGTTCGGCCGCGGCGACCAGGCTGCCGCAACGCACTATTTCCAGGAAGGTACGGGCCTGATCGATGTCCATGGGCTGCTCGGTGTTTGAAGGGGTTGCCTATTCTAGAGGCTTTGCACCGTTATGGGGCGCTATTGCGTTGTCTGCAAATTTGCAGGTCGGTTGTGACTTTAGTCCCATGGCGGCGTGGGTATAGCGGTCCATACTCAAGTTTCGCCCTTCAATAACAACAAGTACCGGGTTTCTAACGACATGAGCTACCAGCACAGCTACGCCCATTCCATTTCCGACCCTGCCGCGTTCTGGGCGGAACAGGCCGCACACCTGGCCTGGCACCGCAAGCCTGCCTTGACCCTGCAAGACAACGCCGACGGTACCCACCGCTGGTTCGCTGACGGCCGCCTCAACAGCTGTTACCTGGCCCTCGATCACCAGATCGAGCAGGGCCGGGGCGAGCAGTTGGCGCTGATCTATGATTCGCCCGTAACCGGCGTGCAGCAGACCTACACCTACAACCAGTTGCGCGACGAGGTAGCACGCCTGGCCGGTTTGCTGCGCCAGCTGGGGGTGAACAAGGGCGATGGCGTGATCATCTACATGCCCATGGTGCCGCAAGCAGCCATGGCGATGCTGGCCTGCGCGCGGATCGGCGCGGTGCATTCGGTCGTGTTCGGTGGCTTTGCCGCCAACGAGTTGGCCCTGCGCATCGATGACGCCCGGCCCACCTTGTTGCTGACGGCATCGTGCGGGCTGGAGTTCGACCGGGTCATTGCCTACAAACCGCTGGTTGACCGTGCCCTGCAACTGGCCCGGCACCAGCCGCGCAATGTGCTGGTGCTGCAGCGGCCACAGGCGCACGCTGAACTGCTGCCAGGCCGCGACCTGGACTGGCAGGCGGCCTTGGCCGGCGCCGTGCCGGTGGCGCCCGTCGAGCTGGATGCCGGCGACCCGCTGTACATCATGTACACGTCGGGCACCACCGGGAAACCCAAGGGTATCGTCCGGGAAAACGGCGGCAATGCCGTGGCGCTGTGTTACGCCATTCGCCATATCTATGGCATGCAGGCTGGCGATGTGTGGTGGGGCATATCCGACGTCGGTTGGGTGGTCGGCCATTCACTGATCGTCTACGGGCCGTTGATGAGCGGCTGTACCACCGTCTTCTACGAAGGCAAGCCGATATTGCTAATGTCACCACAAATGGCCAATTTCTTGTCAAAAATTTCGGCACCACCGCTGGCGGCCTGAGCATTCATGGGGCTCTCAAGCCCTCCCGTCAACCATCGCCAATTTTGACAATTGTCACCTTTATTTCCATTATCCTCCCCTCGTTTTTCCTTCCGATGCATCAACATTTCTAACGCTGAGGGCGCGTAGCCGAGCTCCCGTTATGACCAGCTCGGTAGCTGGGCGAGCTGATAGGAGTGATCCAATTCGGCTCCTACTAAAGGTCTCGGCTTGCTCGGAAGGCCGAAGGTAGTTTGTGCGATTCTGTTGGCAGATGCGTGCCTCATGAAGCAGTCAGCCGCCGACTCAGCTGATAAGCGTAGTGGCCTGCATGGTGGTGTCGGAAAGCCGCATCCGAATCAGCCCATTCAGCTTCCTTGAACCAAGTGATGATGCAATGACGAGAAGCACAGGCGCTTGACCATCGTGCTGTCAGCTGTCCAGTTCCTGATGCCACATCCGTCGCACTGTTGACTCAGGCAATCCGAGTTCTCTAGCTGCCTCAGCCTGAGTAGTTCCTTTCGCTTTCAACTGCTGGACTGCCTGCAATTTCTCTCTTGCTGCAGATACGTTCAACGGTGTCTTGGATTCCGGGTGTTCAGGTAGAGCGATGTCAGCTAGTTCCAGAGCTTCGATCTCAGCCAATGAGGAAAGAAGGATCTCCCTGGCTGTGCGGTGATCGTGTGAGGCAACGGTCAGCGCAATGAGCGTGGTGGCTTCAACCTGGAGACCGGAAGCCAGCTTATAGCTCGTCTCGAGGGATACAGAGCTCTTGGCCAGCTCCAATTTACTGACTGTCCTTTGGTCGACGTGCTTGCTTATAGAGGGTTGCGATATTCCCTTGCGCATGCGTAGCAATTGCAGCACTGCCGCGAAGGACTGACGGAGCAACATTGCGAATCCCCAAAAACCAAGAGGTATGCCCCGTTTGCCTGCCGCCAAACAAACGTCTATAGTTGTTCTTTTGGCGGTTCAGCGGTCTAGCCAGCGATTTATGGAAAATGAAATGCGGGGATGTGCTTGATGGATAGCCCACTCAGCGACGGGCTACTGGGGGAGGGAGGCGTTGAGCTGGTCGGCTCTGATCTGACTCTTGATGATTTACTCCTCGCTGCTCGAGGACACTTCAAGTGGATGCCTCTCTGCGTTGTCGAGGAATGGGTCATCTTGGACGCCATCCTCACGGAAGAGGAGTTGACCAGGGTGGCTGCGGCTGGGTGCCATCCCATGTTCCTGTTTGCCCACAAGGTTGTTCACGACGAACAGCGGCGCTTCGAGCCTGGTGATTGGGTCAGGTCGACAATCGCTCATGCCTTCAAGGATGGCTATCTCTTCGGGACAAGGAACACGATCTACGTTCTGAAGGGGCCGGGGTATCGCAAGCCTTCCACCCTGCAAGGCATCTTCTCCATCTTTTAAGTGTCACGGCCTTGCTCGTGACGACTCGACTATTCCAGAGATCAAAATATGTTCCGTTCCCACCAAGCTGATATGGCCGGTATTCCTGGCATGTTTGGCGACGGGCTAATGCACTGGCATTGCGTTTCCCGAGCTCTCGCTACCCACTGGTACCATGTCAGTGTTCAGCGTCTTCTTGATGGTCAACTCAGGGATTGTGTAGAGATGCCCAACGATGAGGCCCGACTCGTTGAGCTGTTGTTAGCGCAAGATGAAAGCCTGATTGTCCGGGAAGTCCAAGCGGTCACACCCGGCTGGATGAACGGTGATGGCTGGAAGATGGAAAAGCTAATGTCTCTCTCCATGGGCTTTAGCCGGGAAGAAGTTCCGGTGTCGATCCTCGAGGTCGAGGGTGGCAAGGTATACATCGACTCGCATGAGCCAGGTCTCAATGTTGAGTCACTGGCAGGGCTGAAAGAGCTGTACCGGCGCAGCCCTGTAAAAGCTGCTTCAGCCGAGATGGCGGGGGCGTAATAGTCATGACAGACATCAGCACGGTTTCAGTCGACTTCCATGTTAAGCGTTACTCTGATTTTGACCTGCTTCGAATTGCTCGAGCTGTCGGGCAGGGGTATGAGGACGAGGTCACCGCGTTCTTGTTGAACGTTCAAATACACGCTTGCAGTGCTGTAGGCGTGGTATTCGGTCACGCGCGCAAAGGGCCATATGGGCGCTTCTCAGATGGGCATTTGATCCGGACTTCGGACATCCAGAAGGTAGCGAGGGAAGGGAGGTTTTGGGTTATTACTACCGTTAGTTCCCGTTACGTTGTGGCTACCTTTAATCGGGATAACGGTCGTAGGAGTCTGCGTGAGTTCAAGCGCTTGGCTGGGGGCTGATATGTCGCATCACCGAATCGGCTTCAGTGAGTTGTAGGCGTTAGGCGTGCCGCTGATAGCGGCCAGGCTGTCGTGAACCGAGCCATGGCGTTCCGCCCAGTCTCGGCCCTTTCGGGCTTCGATCCTTTTCGCCTCCGGCCTTCCTGGCCTGCGCGCTCCGCTTGCCTGAGAGGTATTTAACAGTCGAACAGAATTGCGTGTGCCGGATTAGATCCTCGCGGATTCAGCCTTTACGTGGTGTGGTTTTGGCCGGAGGTGCTAGTCGTCCAAGCCTAGGGCTATGTGCCGTATCATCTCTGAAGGCCTTTGGCTTTTAGCTATGTGGTACATAAGGTCGCGCTTACTACGCGGTAGCTTCTTGGCCACATTCTTCGCTGACTTTCGTATGGCCTCATCTGTGCCGTGAATTCTCTCGGCCAGAAGGAGGACAATTACTGCATCTGTAAGCGTCATGATCGTGCCTGAATACTTCGAAGGGGGGAGCGCCATTGGTAGAGGTATCATAGCAAATACAGAGCTGATCCTTGAACGTATCCCTTGTCCGCGATCGTTGGAGAGCACGTGGCCTGATCGCGGAGAAACTCTCAGATATGCAAAGTCCGCCGAAATTGACAATGGTGAGTAGCTTAGGTGGCCGGATTAGAGTACAGGCCGCCTGGTTATCCTAGGGATGCTCCGATCAACTTGTCGTGCAGCCGCGGCAAGTTGCAATTTTCCAGGCACCTACAGCGTCATTGGACGAAAAGTGACCGAAAAATCATGTACGGAGAGCTTTTTCGACCGGTTCTCCGTGTTAAACGCGAACCTCACCCATACCCATGAGCTGTTTTCGAACCCTCCACAGGTTTGCCAGGGCGAACAGCGTGGTCAACTGAGCCGTGTTTTTCATCAGCCCACGAAAACGTACTTTCACGTAACCAAACTGCCGCTTGATCACGCGAAACGGATGCTCGACCTTGGCCCGTGTCTGAGCCTTGCAGAACTCGATCTTGCGCTTGGCTTTGTACAGTACGCTGCGCTGGTTCAGCTTGGAATAGGTGCTGCGACGCGCTGCAATCTGCCAGATCACCCCCCGATTTTCATGCTCTTCGCGCCTTTCGACACCGGTGTAACCGGCATCTGCATACACGGCGTTTTCTTCGCCATGCAGCAGTTCAGCCACCTGCGTGACATCGGCCACATTGGCAGCGGTGCCATGGACGTGATGCACCAGGCCGGACTCGACATCGGCACCGATGTGCGCCTTCATCCCGAAGAAATACTGACCGCCTTTCTTGGTCTGGTGCATCTCGGGATCACGCTTGCCTTCTTTATTTTTGGTCGAGCTGGGGGCATGAATAATGGTGGCATCGACGATGGTGCCTTGGCGCAGCGACAGGCCTTTTTCCTGCAGATAACCATTGATGACCGCAAGGATTGCCGGTGCGAGCTGATGCTTCTCCAGCAAGTGCCGGAAGTTCATGATCGTGGTGTCTTCGGGGATTGGCGCGCTCAGCGTCAGGCGTGCGAACTGGCGCATGGGCGTGATTTCGTAGAGCGCTTCTTCCATGGCCGGGTCGCTCAGGGAGAACCAGTTCTGCAACAGATGGATGCGCAGCATGGTTTCCAGAGGATAGGGTTTTCTACCGCCGCCGGCCTTGGGGTAGAACGGTTCGATCAGCTCCAGCAGGCCTGCCCAGGGCACCACCTGATCCATTTCGGCGAGGAAGCGCTCTCGGCGGGTTTGCTTGCGCTTGCCGGCGTACTCAAAGTCGGAAAAGCTCATCTGGCTCATGGGCGGCTCGGATCAGGTGTTGCGGGGATTCTCGCATAACTGAAGGCTTGTTCGGAGATTCCCTAGAGACTGGTATCTCTGTCCTGGGGGAGAAGGCCAACTTCTTATAAGTATTTGTAAATAAAAATAAATTTGACGAATGGATGATGTTTCCAATATGCTCTCTCCATCTCGAAGTGGAGCGCTCATGGACACTGCAGCTGATGTGTAAGACCTCCGATCTCCATCAAGAGCCGCGATCGAAGATATGGAATATCTAGGCGCGTGTGAAAAGCCCCTTAAGTGGGGCTTTTTTTTGCCTGAATTTTGCGGAGTCAGCCATCTCTTCGATCGGTGATGCAGTGCGTGCCCCACGCTATGAAAAATTTCGAAGAAATTTGAATTTTACGCTCAAGGTTTGCCGAAACGAACCGTTTTGGTAGGTAAGCGTATTTTCTAGAGTGCAAAATGAATTACAGCAAGTGCAAAGCCACCGCTCTATTTGAGGCTACCTCGGCCTTTAATTTTCCAGAAACGGAGGAGAGCTACAAGGCCTCTGTGAGCCTCACCAGCACGGGCCTCATTGATACATGGCTACATGATTTCCGAGTAGCTTATACGCCCTGCCAGGCCCATCAAATCGCAGTCGGCTGTTGCCGCTGACCGAAAACTGACCCAGTTTCGCCCGTTGTGCTGACTGAAAACTGACCCAGGTGTTCCACTGCACCTGCTCAATTTTTGAGCAGGAGAACACAGGGTGATCAGCATGGAAATGATGGGCAAAATTCGGCGGATGTATTTCCGCGACAAGCTGTCGTTGCATGAGATAGCCAAGCGCACCGGACTGTCGCGCAACACCATCCGAAAATGGGTCAGAGCGCCGGAGTCCAAACAGCCGGTTTATCAGCGTCGAGCCGTGTTCAACAAGCTCAGTCCCTTTCACGAGATGTTGGAGCAAGCGCTGCGGGCTGATGCCTTAAGGGCCAAGCAACATCGTCGCAGTGCCAAGGCGCTGCTGGCCATGATCCGCGCTGAAGGCTATGACGGCGGCTACAGCCAGCTCACTGCCTTCGTTCGTCATTGGCGCGGAGAGCAAGGCAAGGCGGTACGGGCATTTGTGCCGTTGGCATTCGCCTTGGGCGAGGCCTTCCAGTTCGATTGGAGCGAGGAAGGCCTGCTGGTTGGCGGTGTTTTCAGGCGCGTCCAGGTCGCGCACATGAAGCTATGTGCCAGCCGAGCTTTCTGGCTAGTGGCCTATCCCAGCCAAGGGCATGAAATGCTGTTCGATGCCCATACCCGCTCATTCGCCGCCTTAGGTGGCGTGCCGCGTCGCGGCATCTACGACAACATGAAAACTGCGGTCGACAAGGTCTCCAAGGGTAAAGGCCGCACGGTCAATGCTCGCTTCATGGTGATGTGCTCGCACTACCTGTTCGACCCGGACTTCTGCAACGTAGCGTCCGGCTGGGAAAAAGGTATCGTCGAAAAGAATGTCCAAGACAGTCGGCGCCGCATCTGGCTGTCCGCCCGCGACAATACTTTCCATAGCTTCGAAGAGTTGAATGCCTGGCTTGCCCAGCGCTGCCGGGCTCTCTGGCATGAGCTGATTCATCCGCAGTACAACGGCCTTACCGTCGCAGAAGTCTTGGAATTGGAGCGCGTCGAAATGATGCCGATGCCGACGCCTTTCGACGGATATGTAGAACGCACGGTTCGCGTTTCCAGCACCTGTCTGATCAACGTGGCTCGCAACCGCTATTCAGTACCCTGTGAGCGTGTTGGCCAGTGGGTCAGCAGTCGGCTCTATCCCTCGCGAATCGTCGTGATTGCCGATGAGGGTGTGATTGCTAGCCATGAGCGCCTGTTTGATCGCGATCAGGTCAGCTACGACTGGCAACACTACATCCCCCTCATTGAACGCAAACCGGGGGCCCTACGCAATGGTGCCCCGTTTGCCGATCTGCCTAAGCCACTACGCCTGCTCAGGCGCGGGCTGCTGCGGAATCTACAGGGTGACCGGGTTATGACCCAGGTCTTGGCCGCCGTGCCCATCGCTGGCCTGGATGCTGTTCTCGTAGCGGTTGAGCTGGTTTTGGAGTCTGGCAGCCTGAGCGCTGACCACATCCTCAACATCGTGGCCCGTCTGACCGCTCGTGAAGCACCACCCTCGGTCGAAACCAACCTGCAACTGAACGTTACCCCTGTTGCCAATACCGCACGCTATGACCGGTTGCGCAGCACGGATGAGGAGGTGCGCAATGCGTGATCTCACAGAGGAACTCAAAGACTTACGCCTGCACGGCATGGCCGATGCCTGGGCAGAGCTGGCCGCACAAGGCGAATCTTCCACTGCGTCATCGAAATGGCTGATCGAGCATCTCCTTGATCAAGAGCACGCCGACCGAGCAGTACGCTCGGTGCATCATCAGATGAGCATGGCGAAACTGCCCATGCACCGTGACCTGGCTGGCTTCGACTTCGGTGTATCCAGCGCCGATGTCCGATTGATCAGGGAACTGTCCACTCTGGCCTTCACCGACACAGCGCAAAATGTGGTGTTCATCGGTGGCCCTGGCACCGGTAAAACGCACCTCGCTACTGCCTTGGCAGTGGCCGGCATCACCCAACATAACAAGCGTGTGCGTTTTCACTCCACAGTCGATCTGGTCAACCTGCTGGAGCGTGAAAAACATGAGGGCAAGACAGGGCGTATCGCCCGAGGACTACTGCGTGCAGATCTGGTAATCCTTGATGAGCTTGGCTACCTACCTTTCAGTCAGAGCGGCGGAGCCCTGCTGTTCCACCTGCTTTCGAAGCTTTACGAGCACACCAGCGTGATCATCACCACCAACCTCAGCTTCGCCGAGTGGTCGAGCGTATTTGGCGACGCCAAGATGACCACGGCCTTGCTCGACCGATTGACACACCACTGCCACATCGTCGAGACGGGGAATGAATCATACCGCCTGCAAAACAGCACCTTGGTGGCCAAGACCAAGATCCAGGCGAGGGAGCGCAGACGGCAGGATGTCGAGGAATCGGAGGACGACCCGTTTTGACCTCTTTGGGCTGGCCTTGCTGAGTGCAGGGTCAGCACTTTCACGACGCTGTCGACTGCTAGGCTTATCCACAATTGCCGGGGTCTAAATCGGCAAGCAGCCCTGGGTCATTTTTCAATCGGCAGGGTGGGTCAGTTTTCAATCAGCGCCGACACGCAGTCGGCTTACTCCGGGCGGCCATGAATCTGCGTCTATCACTAACAAACGCCTACGACCGCAAGTCCATGAAGGTCTACGACACCATAGGTTTTTGGACTCAATTGATCATGCCGCATTTATCAAAGCCTCAAGTAGGTATTGATAAAATGCACTGCGACGGGGATGGCGCAGATTTCGCCGCAATTGGAGCGCTGAGAGATCCAGACCCAGTCGTTCATTTTGCCGACGAGGCACAGGCCATTTACGACCTGTCGATCAGACCTTATGAGCAGTCGATTATGCTTCAGTTCGGATGGGTGGCTTGGATGTTGAGCCCTACGGAAGCGGAATGGTTCGCCGACCAACTATGGGTTGCGGCGTTTTTGGCAGCAAAGGCCTCTGGCGTATCCAATTGAATTTATAGCCACATTTTAGAGAGATCGAAAGGCCCCACAGTAGTGGGGCCGGTACCTGCGCTAGATCAAAATCGTTATACTTTCTCTCCAGGTATTCACTGCTTGATCAATATCTTTGAACAGCAACTCGCCGCGCAACTCGCAGAGCTTGAAGCCCTGAAAGGCAGCTCTGAACTTCAGAAAGAAATTAAATTTGAGACCAAACTGCGTGACTTGCTAGCTGAGTACGGCTACAGCCTGCGAGATATCATCAACATCCTGGATCCTCAAGCCAACCGTCGTGCCGCCGCCCCTGCAGCAGCTGGAAAGGCCCCGCGTCGTGCGCGCCAGGTTAAGCAGTATAAGAATCCGCATAACGGCGAGATCATCGAGACCAAGGGCGGCAATCACAAGCTGCTCAAAGAGTGGAAAGCCCAGTATGGCGGCGACGTAGTGGAAGGCTGGCTTGCCCGGTAACACGTTCCTCCGACATTCTGCTAGAGCCCCCTGATGGGGGCTTTTTCTTGATTCTGTTAGGTGTTTTCAGGAAAGTGATTTGGCTTTCTGGCATTGCAAGCATTGCGATGCTCAATGTCAGTGTTGATTAGGAATTAGTACAGTTCATTCGCTACATACAAGGACGCTAAATCATAGGGCGATGATGATTAGTACCGCCGATCCGAGCTGCGACAGACTGTGGTGAACACCTGAGGCTCAGCGATTACCTGAAAAGGGTAGGGCACTTTTCCGTCGCCCCTGACTTTGGGAGTTCAACATGAAAGCCATCGTGTACAACGGGCCACGAGACGTCGCGGTCAAGGATGTTCCTGACGCAAAAATCGAGAAGCCCACCGACGTACTGGTGCGTATCACCACGACCAACATCTGCGGCTCCGACCTGCACATGTACGAAGGCCGCACGTCTTTCGAGACAGGTCGAGTTTTTGGCCATGAAAACCTCGGCGAAGTGATTGAGGTGGGAGCCGGAGTCGACCGGGTCAAAATTGGTGATCGCGTCTGCCTGCCATTCAACATAGGCTGCGGGTTCTGTGAGAACTGCGAAAAAGGGCTCACGGGATTCTGCCTGACAGCCAACCCCGGTTCTGCCGGCGCCGCTTACGGCTTTGCCGAGATGGGGCCCTACCAAGGCGGTCAGGCGGAACTGCTCCGCGTTCCGTACGCAGATTTCAATTGCCTGGTGCTGCCTGAGGATGCCCAGGAACGAGAAGATGACTACGTCATGCTCTCGGATATTTTCCCCACCGGTTGGCATGCCACGGAATTGGCCGGCTTGCAGCCAGGCGAGAGCATCGCAATCTATGGTGCAGGGCCTGTCGGGCTAATGGCGGCGCATTCAGCGATCATCAAAGGTGCCTCACAGGTTTTCGTGATCGACAATCAGCCGGATCGCCTACAGCTTGCCGCGCAGCTTGGGGCAACGCCTATCAATGCAGTCGAACAGAAGGCCGTGGAAGAGATATTGAACCTTACCCATGGCAAAGGCACCGACCGGGGATGCGAGTGCGTCGGCTATCAGTGCTGCGACAAACATGGTCATGAAGCGAACTACCTCACCATGAACAACCTGGTCGCTTCTACCAAGGCTACCGGTGGCATTGGCGTTGTGGGCGTGTTCGTGCCTGAAGACCCTGGTGCGAAGAATGACTTGGCGAAAGAGGGCAAGATGGCCTTCGATTTCGGTGCGTTCTGGTTTAAGGGCCAGCAGATCCGCACAGGTCAGGCGAACGTGAAGGCCTACAACCGTCGTCTTGCAGAGCTCATCCATCATGGGCGTGCCAAGCCTTCCCAGATTATCTCTCATCGTCTGAAGCTTGCTGAAGGCCCAGAAGCCTACAAGCATTTCGATGCTAGGGATGATGGTTGGACGAAGGTGGTGCTCAAGCCGGCGGCATGATCCGTTCACCCATGCTTCCAGGGAGGGAAGCATGATGGGTGGTTGAACAGTACCAACTTGCTGCCGGGAATCACTCGATGTCAGTTCAGCCAATCTCCCTCAGCCACATACCTCTAGTTGTGTGTTCTTCCTCCAACCGCGCAAATTCATGGCGCAGAGACAGAACTGCAGGATGATCAGGGCCCAAGCCTCTGCTTGCCAGCCCCAGACGGCCCACAAGACATTGCTCGCGATGAAGCAGCAGAAGCCGACCTTTCTTCTGCCCGGACGGCGGGAGCCGATGCACCATGCTGCCAGCACGGTCATCACCATGGCTGGCCATTACAGTAATCCGATCCAATGCTCCATGAAACCTTTCCCAACTCGTTGTTCGATGTTTGAAAGTGGAGACCTGCCAGCCTTGTGAGTGCTGGCAGGGACTGGCCGTATCAGGCGGCCCGCTGCTCGCCCTTGAGCATCTTTTTCTGCGTTTCCATGGTTCGCCCAAGCTCCTCCAGAATGTCTTTGCTCAGGAGCTTCTTGGCCGTTGGAAATAGCTCGCCTTCTTCTTCCTCAATGTGATGCTCCAGAAGCTCTTTCATGACCTTTACACGACCGGCAAACTCGATGGTGCCGGTTTCGGTGTGAAGCAAATCGGGGAGTACGAGGGAGTCGACAGTCCGATGTTCTTCCTTAGCCTCGTAGTACATCTTCGCTTCTTCCTTACCTCCCGCCTGCTTGATGGCTGGATAGAGAATTTCCTCCTCGAGTGCCGTGTGAATCTGCAACTCTTGCTCGATGCGGTGCAGCAGTTCTGCGCGTTTTTTCACAGCCCTTTCGGTGGTGGTAGATAGCTCCTCAAGCAGCTTCTTTACCAGCTTGTGGTCTTGAATCAGTAAGTCGATAGCGTTCATGGCGTTACCTCATCACGGATTGAAAGAATGGAGAACTTGCCTGTGGTTGAGTCGTTGCCAATCGGGAGGGTTCATCATTCACGATGGTTGGCATCACCGATCAGGGCGACAACCACCGATGGCTAGTGCTGCCCGAAGCGCAGCCAAGTGGGTCAGACCCTGCGGTAGGTTGCCAAGGTACTCTCCACTCTCCGGGTCGATCATCTCCGAGTAGATGCCCACCCCCCGCGACAGCTCTTTCAGTGACCTGGAAAATGCAACCTCGGCTCGATCTTGCTGGCCAAGGATTGCCCAGGCTTCGATCAACCAGAACGTGCAGGCTAGGAAGCAACCTTCCTCCTCCTGAGCTTTGCTGTAGCGATAGTGGAAAGCGCCGGCGCCCAGCTCATTTTGAACAGCCTCCAGCGTGCTGCGCAGCCGATCCACGCTGGGGTAACCGAATCGAACAGCCAGTGCCACCGAAGCATCCAAGCGGTCACTGTCGGGGTAGAACAGGTAGGCCTGGTGTGCCTCGCTCCAACAGTTGGCCTCAATCCACTCTTTGATCCGTTGCCTCTCGCGATCCCAACGTTCCCGGCATGTAGTGGGAAGGTGACCGCCATCGGCCAATTCGATGGCCCGGCTCAAGGCTTGCCAGCAGCTGATTTTGGACATCGTGTAATGCTGTTTTTCCGGCAACTCCCAGATGCCAGCGTCTTCCTGCCTCCAGCAGTCGGCGCACTGGTCGGCAAGTTCGGACAGGATCATGGCGCTCGGCGAGTCGAGAATGTTGCCGCTGTCGATGAAGCAGCGGGCGGTTTCGAAAATGTCGCCGAACACACCATGCTGCAGCTGGTCGCGCGCGTCGTTGCCAACCACTGGAGGCGAGTTTTTGTAACCCGGGAGATCCACCTGGCGCACGCAATCACCAATGGCCCCATCCAGGGTATAAAACACCCGTGGCCCATGTTCATCCAGGCGGCGCAGCAACCAGGTAAAGGCAGCCTTGGCTTCTGGCTGCGCACCGATGCTCAGAAACGCTTCGATGGTGTAGCCGGCATCACGAACCCAGGCGAAGCGGTAGTCGTAGTTTTTGTTGCCACCGATTCGTTCAGGAAGCGATGACGTAGCTGCCGCCATAATGGAGCCGCTTGGAGAGGACAGCAGCAGCTTGAGGGCCAAAGCGTTCCGAACTATCTGGTGCCTGTATGGGCCGTCGTAGATAAGCCCCTTAGACCATTGGCACCACTCCCTGTGTGAGCCGTCGATTCGTTCATCGATCAAGGCTACTGGCGGTACCACCAGCGGCTCATCTCGACCTGCAATGATCGCGACCACAGAGCGCTGTCCAGCGGCAACGGTAAGGGATGCACGCACGCCCATGTCGTTCTTGCGTTCGATGTGTACTTGGTCGTCGTGCAGGAACATGCCAAGTATGCGCCCAGCATGAAAGACGCAGGCGTTGTCGTTCGGCGCTACATAGGGGCTGACCGTATCGGCCTGGGTTCCGAAATCGATGGCGATCTGAAAATCCACTTGTCCTTCGACGCCCTCGATACGCCTGGCCAGTTCTGCCCACGGCAACCTGCCAGCAGGGCCGCTGTTCAGGGATTCTGTGAGTCGAGCGCGACCATCACCCGTGATGAACGTCGTTTCGAGAACGTTGCTGTCAGGAAGATAACGGCGCTCGGCAACGAACGACTCGATGGGGGTGATGGAGAAGCAGCCGCCTGTTTGCGGGGCCAGCAGTTTGTCGAACAGGGGTGGGGAGTCCATGTGGGGTACGCACCACCAGTCAATGGAACCGTCCAGGCCAATCAGTGCCACAGAGCGCCCATCGCCGAGCGCACCATACTGCTCCAGGGGCAACCATCCACCCTCATCTCTCTGAGGCGCACCCTGTTGAGCGTCTACTGGTTCTCTTTCCATCGGTATGCCTTCGAGATCACGTGTTCTGATTCCGACATGGCTATCTAGCTCTGGTTCGTCTTATGTGAGCGCTGCGCAAATAGAGGGAATTTAGGATTGGTATGTATATCTCATGTAAAGCGAGACACAAGGGAGCTTCGTGACCTCGCATTTACCCTGCAGGGAACAAGAACAAAAGGGGGTTTACATGAGCTGTCTGATTTGCGCCGGGCAAGCTGAGTCCGTCGAATGCATCGGTGGTTGGGAAGAGCGACGCTGTTCTCAATGCGGCTGTTACCGAATGTCCCAGTCGCTCATTGTGCTGATGATGGAAGAGGGTCAGATTTTTGATACCGAGCGGATGCGGGCCTGGCTAATATCTCGGCGCGAACTGATGCCCGTACCTACCATAGACCATAGCCAGGCGATATTGGCACTCTGAACGGCCTGGGCTCTGCGAGGAGTAGCGCCGTGCCTTACTCGACAGGAATGATCGAAATCTTTCCATTTCGTTCGACGATAGCGAACTTGACCTGCTCAATATTTTCGATGCCTTGGCTGTCCCGCGCTGACTCAAGGATATCGTCCTCCGTGAGTCGTGCCCGACGCATGCGGTGATGCAGAAAGCGCCCATTCTCTACAACCAGGGTAGCGTGCCCGTCCAGAAGTCTGGCTAAGGGCTTGGAGTTGAGCTTTGCGAGTGAAAGACCGACGTCCAAAACGATCAGCGTGGCAATTACCAGCATGGCATTGGTGAACGAAAAGTCTTCGCCTAGAAGAGCCTGCTGGGTGGCCTCCCCGATGATCAGCAGCAAGACGAAGTCAAAGGTCGTCAGGTCGGCCAGTGAGCGCCGCCCGGCTACGCGAAACAGCAGCATAAGGGCGACGTACATCCCGGCTGCGCGGAGGATCGAATCCATGACGCACTCCTAGGGGTAAAGGAATGTGGAGAAGTGAACGGCGCTTTCAGGGCCAGCCATGACGCTGCCCTTCAGGGTTCCCACGTGCTCACTTCGAAGGGTTAGGTACAAGGTGGCGACCCCATCTTGCTTAGTACCTAATTGGAACAGCATGGCCTGGCCATGCGACATCGACCGTTGTGGCTCCGGTTGCAACGTCTCGATACTGGCGTCACGGAGCAATGACCCCTCGAGTTGCACCTCCACCGGCTGACCAGGGATACCCTGAACGGTGATGAAAAGACTGTCTGTCGTGCCGCTTCGGCTGAGGCGCTGGTACTCAACCCGTACCCGGCCATCCTGGCTCACCACCTGGGCATCGCTCAATGGGCCATTACCGAACAGGCCTGCCAAGGCAAGCAATACGATGGCCACGAGCACGTACCACCCCACGCGCTCGAAGCGCCAGACACGCTGTTGCATCGGCATATCTTCTTGAACAGGGTGACGCCTGGATAGCAGTTCATCTTCCGACATGATCCCAGCCCTCAAGCGCGCTCACCGCGTAGCCAGCGCTGGTGATAGTGGGAAAGCCGGGTCAATCCGAACAGGGCGCCTTGACGCATGACTTCAGACCGCTCGCCGAAGAAACGTTGAGTGCGTGTGAAAACGGCAATTGGCTCGCCGGCGAAAGCCCACGCAAAGCACATCGTCCCCGGTGGTATCCCTGATTCGGGCGCAGGCCCGGCTACCCCGGTGGTGGCGATCACCACATTCGCATCACTGTCTCTCAAGGCGCCCAAGGCCATTTCCCAGGCTACTGCTTCGCTGGTCAGGCCGTATCGTTCGATGGTTTCGGCGCTGACCCCCAGCAGGCGTTTCTTGGCGCTGGGGGAGTAGACGACGTAGCCGCTTTCCAGCACCTCTCCTGTACCCGGTACCGCCGCCAACAAAGCCACCATGCAGCCCGCAGTGCACGACTCTGCTGTGGTCAAGATCAATCGGTTGTCTTTGAGATAGCCGAGGGCGGCCAGTACAGGGTCGTTTACCATTCCAGAATCGACTCGCTTGTTTTGCGGTGGACGCGATCCTGGGGTAATTGGTTCATCGCCCCTGTTGCCCGCCCATCTCCTGAAGTGTCACTGACCTGAACTTTGCTCCGTAGATTGGCTTCCCTTGTTCAAAGGCAATGGGAGGAGAGCAACATGAAGAAAGAGAGCGACAGGCAAAAAGAAGGTGCGCAGACAAGGCCGCATGGGGAAGAGGAGCGAGACAACGATGCCCATCGTCCGGATGGATCCACCGGCACATCACATGACTCGACAGCGCAAAAAACGGCCCGTGATCACGATCAGCACAAACGCTGAGACTGCCACGCAAAAAGAGGGTAAGGCTCGCCAGCACGGCGAGCCTTCATTCGCTAAAGGATCGGTTTGCCGCCAGTCACTGCGTAACGTGACCCACTGATGTAACTGGCCTCGTCGGAACCCAGCAGCACGTAAATCGGAGCGACCTCCACCGGTTGTCCAGGACGACCCAATGGTGTTTTGGAACCAAACTGTGTGACCGCTTCGTCTGGCATGGTAGAAGGAATTAGAGGCGTCCAGATAGGCCCTGGCGCAACGCTGTTGACCCGAATACCTTTCTTGCCTAGCAACTGAGCCAGGCCAGCAGTGAAGTTGGCAATGGCTCCTTTGGTCGTGGCATAGGCCAGCAGGCTTGGGGAGGGATCGTCGGAATTGACCGAGCTCGTATTGATGATCGAACTGCCCTTGGACATGGAAGGCAGGGCCGCCTGGCAAATACGGAAGATGGCGGTGATGTTGGTATCGAAGGTCTTCACCCATTCATCATCGTCGATTTCCTCCAGGGTCTCGTGAGACATCTGGAACGCCGCGTTGTTGACCAGGATGTCGATACGCCCGAACTGGCTGACTGTTTTTTCGACGATGTCGTAGCAATGCTGTTTCTGCGCCAGATCTCCGGGCAACAGCAGGCATTGACGGCCTGCAGACTCAACCCAGCGCGCGGTTTCTTGCGCGTCTTCATGCTCATTCAGATAAGCGATGGCGACGTCGGCTCCTTCACGGGCATAGGCAATCGCTACTGCCCGACCGATGCCGCTGTCTGCTCCGGTGATGAGTGCAACTTTGCCTTCGAGTCGATTGTGGCCGATATACGACTGCTCACCACAGTCGGGGTAGGGCTCCATCTTGCGCTGTGAGCCAGGGACATTTTGAGGCTGCGAAGGGAACGGCGGGGTAGGGAAGTCTCGCATGGTAGAAGCTCCTGCAGTTGAGAACGTTCATACCGGTTCGAAAGGCCTGGCCTCCGCGTGTTGGTTTCAATCTGCCGTTGGTACGACGAGCGGTGCGGGATATCAATCCAATTGAATTCCATGCTCCATCGCCTGTTCTACCGGACTCAGCTCCAGGCTCATCTCTTCGCTTGGAGCCTAATTCCCGGAGTAGCGAGTGCCTCGAATCATTACCCCTGCGACCCCTGAGCACGAGATCAGCGAGCACAATGCCAGGATGTTTGGCTCTCCCAAGGAGCGTCTGGATTTTTACCGGCGTGAGATCCAATACGAAACCAGCATCCTGGCCAACCGCACGGATGCCTATCTGGCGGCGCAGTCATTCCTGGTCATCGCCTTCGTCTCTTCCATGGGGAATCTCAATCAAGGATGGGGCGAGATGTTCACCCTGATCGTGCCCGCGTTCCTCGCCTTACTCGGTGTACTGAGCTCGCTCAACGCCTGGCCTGGCATCCGGGCGGCGTACAACATCATCGATCACTGGCAGCTCAAGCAGAGCCACCTGCTGCGCAGCGAGCCGCTGATGGGGTTGGCTTACGACGAGTCACCGCTGTTCTGTGAGGCGGAAACCTCGCGTGCAGGGCATCGAAAGTCATTGCTGTTCTCGCTACGGACGCCCTGGATCTTTCTGGTGTTCTGGGTGTTATTGGGTAGCTACTCGGTGTACATCCAGCTGGCCTGAACACGTTTGCGTGCAAACATGGAGGTAACGTTTTGAAGACTGAGGCACTACTGACCGAGCTCCTCAACGCCCGAGGGCCGGGCGGACAAGAAGATGAGGTGCGAGACATTTGCCTGCGGGAGCTCAGCCGTTTCTGTGAGGAGGCCCATATTGACCCTGCTGGAAATGTGGTGGGGGTGATTCGTGGGGGCCGCGCTTGTAGCCCCGAGCCAGCCATACGCGTTATGGCCCACCTCGATGAGATCGCGATGATTGTCAGAAATGTGCTGGAGAACGGCACCCTGGAGGTGCTCGCTCTAGGTGGGTCGCAACCGATAAGCTTCGGCGTCTGCCCTGTCGATATTCTGGGCGATGAACACATCCTGCCGGGTGTTTTGTCCTACGGTTCAATGCACAACAGCGGTCGGACTTCGAATGGAAGAGACGTGCTGGCAGGTAATGTTCAGTGGAAAGATGTCTACATCGTCACGCGCAAGAGCAAGTCGGAACTCCAGGAGCTAGGCGTTCGGCCTGGTACTCGAGTCGTGCTCAGTCAGCACTGGCGTAAGCCCTTCAAGGTACATGACTGTATTGCGGCTCACTTCCTGGACGACCGAGCTCCGCTGAGCGCTGTCATTCTCTGCGCGGAGCTGCTGAGTAAACGGCGAGAAAGACTGAAGCAGGATGTCTGGTTCGTGCTTACGACGCTGGAGGAAGAGTCGAATGCCGGCGCCATGTACGCAGCTTCCCGGCTGCCCGGTGACACCACAATCGCCGTCGAGGTCGGCCCTGTACTAGAGGAGTACGGCACGGAGCTTTCGGTCAACCCGATCATCAATACCGGCGACCAGAAGGGATACTACAGCCGCACCGTGGTGCAGGGCCTGATCGCCGCTGGACGAAAGGCCGGTTATGAGCCCCAGGCGGCATTGCTCGTTGACTTTGCGTCGGATGCGAGTGCGGTATTGAGTGCCGGCATCGATGCCCGGGCCGGTTGCATTGCGATACCGACCGAGAATACCCATGGCTTCGAGATGGTGCATGTGGAAGGGATCACAGCCTGCGCTGAAACCTTGTTCGAATTTCTTACAGGCAGTCAGGACAAATAGCCCCCACGCGCCGTACATGCAAAGAATGCCTTACCGCCTGCCATTTCGATGGAATTATTTCTTCCTTGGTTTGCTCAATAACGCATGACTAGGGAGGGAATTCTGGTGATCGGACAGCAACTCTATGTAATTGAGTACGAGCTTCACAGTGAGCCTCGGACATTCATTATCCGTCTGGAGAAAATGGACAACGGCGCCGCATGGCACTGGGCCAGCTGTGATGCCGGCGTGGGCATCATTCCGCGTTTCAGTCAGCAGAACATCAAACTGGTCAGTCGCCCGATGGCTGAGCGGTATGGCATTGCCAAGGTGAAGTGGAGGCTGGCTGGAGAGGGCCCCGAATTCGTTCCGCAACCTATCGATGTCGGCAAATTCTCAGGTGCTACCTAAGGGGCCTGAGACCGGTATTCCATCAACGTGCCTGGAGGTGTTGCCATGCAGCCTAAAACCGAAGGCTCTGAAGAAAAAGGCCCAAGCGACGTGCCTTTCATTAACGATCCGGAAAAGCCCACGTCGCCGCCACTGAATGACGCTGATGCCACGGATGCGGCTGAGCCTGAAGAAGACCTTCAGGACGATGGCCAATCCCTTTAGAGAGGAGAACCAGCTGATGGATAGTTATCACCTCAGCCCGACTTCGGATGGCTGGGAATTGAAGAAAGTCGGTGCTGAGCGAGCCTCAAAACGAGCCGCCACGAAGCAGGAGCTTGTCAGTGTCCTTGCAGATGTCTTCGAGGATAAGACGGCGTCCGTGAAGATCCACAAAGCGGACGGCACTCTCGAGGAGGAACGCACCTATCCACGTTCAGCTGACCCGCGCCGTAGCAAAGGTTGAAGACTATAACTGCCTGTGACCTCGACATTGAGGTCACGGATGCCCTTGGCGTGTTCAGATGGTTGTTGGCCAGCTTTCTCATGGGGAAGCGCATCCGCGCCACCGTAGCAGTGCAGGCGTACCGGACGCTTGTCGATCAGCAGGGCCTGGATACGCCGATTAAGCTTGCCCAGACTTCTCATTCCACGCTGGTCAAACTCCTCGGCCAGGCCGGCTATGCGCGCTACGATGAATCCACTGCCCGACGACTGCATGATCTTGGCAACAAGGTAGAAGTGGAACTGGTTGCCCAACTTGAGGCACTGCAGGAGGGGTCAGATGCTGAGGGATTTAAGCGCTGGCTACTGAGTTTAGAGGGCGTAGGCCCAAAGACCGTGGAGATTTTCATGCGTGAAGGCTTGTCCCATTTGACGAAGTTGTAAGGCCATTGAGTTTGGTGGCCTTTAGCCCCCATCGACGCATGTCCGGAAGAGTGAAACACTCGACCATTGGATTACGTACTGGAGAGGGTGATGAAGCTCGACATTGAGGGTTTGTCGCTGTCAGGGAAGACAGTAGTTGTCGTAGAGGATGATCCAACGCTTCAAGCCCTTCTGGTGGAAATCCTGATCGAGTTGGGCGCCACCTGCGATGCGTTCGATAACTCAGAAGATGCTTTGATTCACTTGATGGGACTCAAGAGCGACTGCTCGTTGATCGTTGTCGATCACGGTGTTCCGGGAAGCATCAAAGGTATGGAATTCATCTCCATGGCACACGAAAGGTGGCCTGGGCTACCCGCCATTCTGACCTCGGGCTATCAGCTGGATGCTTCTCAGGTCACACCACCTGTTACCTACCTCTTCAAGCCGTGGTCGATAGAGGAGCTCGCTCAAGCTATTGACCAAGCGCTTCCCCCTGCAGACGTACCTTCAACTCTTCTGCTGGGCCACCAACAAGGTCTCTAGCGCTGTAGGTTATCCCGAGCCACATCGTCCGTCTGATGCTCAGCAGGCGCCTGATGTTGGGGATCACATTCGCTGCCCATCGCCTGATATTGCTTGCGAAGTTTATGGATTTCCCGGTTATCGAGCGCTTCGAGATCCAATACCGACTGCTCCGCAGATTTCGTAGCGCGAATCAGTTCGTCGAGCTTCACGTGGATGATGTCGTTATCCCGGTTCTGGGTGTTCTGGATCAGGAAAACCATCAGAAATGTGATGATGGTGGTCGACGTGTTGACGATAAGTTGCCAGGTATCATTGTAGTGAAACCAGGGCCCAGAGGCCGCCCAAATGGCAATCAACACCACGGCGATCAAGAAGGTGCTCGGCTTACCGGCGTGGTTGGCGAGCCATTGGCAGAACTGGGCGAATTTCATGACGTAATCTCCACTGCGATCTATAGGGTTTGACCGCAGTGGAGCGCTGAAATCTTTTTTTACATTTCACCGAGGTATTGGGTGAGCCCACCAAGCGCAGCGGAACGACGTGGCCTGCCGGAAAGTCAAAAAAATACTCGAAAACTTTCCCAAGGCTTCTGCACAGATGACCTTCATCGTCTGGTTCGCCATGCTGGGCGCAGTCTTGCTGCTGCTCGCACTCTCATCCTCCTACCTACGCTGGATCCCTGTGACCTCGTCTGTAGTGTGCCTTGCCCTGGGCATCGTCCTGGGGACATCGGGGCTGGGTTTTCTTCAACTGGACGTGAGCAAGTCGAGCGAGTGGATGGAGCACCTCACAGAAGTCGCGGTGTTGTTTTCGCTGTTCTTCAGTGGTTTGAAATTGCGCCTGCCCTTGCACAACCGCCGTTGGTGCAGCGCCTTTTTTCTAGCCGGGCCGGTGATGTTGCTCTGCATCGGTGGGGTAACGCTGGTGCTGCACTACGGCCTGAACTTGGGGTGGGGCGTCTCGCTACTGATCGGAGCGATCCTCGCACCCACTGACCCCGTGCTCGCAACCCTGGTGCAGGTGGTTGATGCCCGGGACGATGATCTTGTCCGTTTCAGCTTGTCGGGTGAGGCAGGGCTCAACGACGGCGTGGCGTTTCCCTTCGTCATGCTTGGACTGTTCCTGCAACAGGACAATGGCCAGACTTGGTTCAGTGACTGGTTGCTCAAGGACATGCTGTGGGCAGTAACCGCAGGTCTAGTGCTTGGCTACTGGATGGGGCGCGGCCTGGGCAAGCTCACGCTGTTCTTGCGTCTGCGCAACGACGACAGCACCGTCTCGCCCAATGACTATCTGGCCCTTGCCCTGATTGCGTTGGCATACGTGAGCGCCGAGTCGATACAGGCTTATGGGTTCCTCGCGGTGTTCGCTGCGGGACTTGGTTTACGTCAGGCGGAGGTGCAGACCGCCAATAGCCCTGAAGCGCCGGCTGCTGAACATTTGGTACAGCCTGTGGTAGGTCACCAGCACGTGGCACCGGAGCTAGCAGTCAAAGGCGATCTGAAAGGGCTCGACGACTCGCAGGTAGCAGCGGGGATCATGTTGGGTGACATGTTGGCGTTCGGTAGCCTGATCGAACGGGCAATGGAAGTATTTCTGGTGACCCTGCTCGGGGTAGTGCTCATTGAGCATTGGGACTGGCGGGCAGTGCTTGTTGCCGGTGCTTTGTTTTTTGTCATTCGCCCCATCAGCATCCTGCTGTTCCCGGCTCGAGGAATGCTGGATATCCGCCAGCGTGGACTTTTAGGGTGGTTTGGCATCCGAGGTATCGGCAGCTTCTACTACCTGTTCTATGCCCTCAATCATGGGCTGCTTCCCACCTTGGCCGCGCAAAGCATCAACCTGGTGCTGTCCGTGGTGGCGTTGAGCATTCTGCTGCATGGGTTGAGCGTTCAACCGCTGCTAGCCAAATACGAAGCATGGAAGGGATAGGCAGTGTTCTTTGGATCAGGTTTCAACTTGCGGCGGGAGCGTTACTAATTTGTTGATCAGCGAGGCGAGATCAGAAATCTCCCAAGGTTTGGGGAGAAATGCTGTCCGAGCAGGCAGCAAACCGGTGTCGATTATTGCGTCGCCCGAAGTCAGAATCACTGGCAGGGTAGGCCATCGACGCCAAATCTCGTGTGCAAGGCCTAAACCGTCCATGCTTCCAGGCATATGGATATCGGTCATCACCAAGCTAGGGACTTCCTTATTGCAAAGGTAATGCAACGCCTCGTCAGCATTTGCGCAGCACGTCATAGCAACGGCGTAGAGTGACGAGAGGCTCTCGGCAGTTAGGTCTCTTAGGAGGTCGTCGTCTTCCACAATGAGGATGGTTTTCGGCATGTAGGGTTTGCTCGCGGGTCATATGCATTAGGGCTCTGGGCCTCTACGCCGTTGCTACTGGGCGATGAGTGGTGCGCTAGGCGCCGTCATGGATTAGCGGCTATGGTAGGAAAGCGGTAAGCGAACCGCCTGTACGCCCTGAAAGGATTCTGGGCGTTTCCCGTTAATCCGGAAGGGAAGACTATGCAGCAGCTACCAGTGGACGAAACAATCCGAGCGGCCTTGAAAAAGACTCATACGCGCTTGCACCGCCAACATGAGCTCGTGGTCGAGTTTGGCGTAATGTCCCTGAAGGCTGCGGACTTGGATCTGTTGCTGACCCGTGCATGTGAAGTAGTCGCTGAAGGAATGTGCACTCGTTTTTCCAAGGTGCTCCAGCCAGCAGAGGACGGGGAAGGGTTTGTTCTGACCCATGGCGTTGGCTGGGATGCTTCTGACATCGGGCGGGCAACCGTGGGCGGCGATGTGGCTAGTCCCGCAGGCTATGCATTGGCCACCTATAGGCCCGTACTCTCGAATCATTTGGGTATGGAAAATCGCTTTCGAACGCCGGAACTGCTCAAAAAATATGGAATCGAGCGGGCCATCAATGTCCCGATCCGGGGTGTGCTCAGCCCGTTTGGTGTACTGGAAGCCGACAGCAGCAACGGGGACGATTTCGTAGAGAGCGATCTGGTATTTCTGGAAGGCATCTCGAACGTCATTTCCATGGCTGTCGAAAGAATATCTGCAGGCGTGGATGTTCCAGTTCCCGACCCTTATTCCGAGACCATTCTGAACGCAAGCCCTGACTGGGTGGATATCCTGGCCCCGAGCGGCGAGATCGAGTTCATGAATGAAGCCGGGCTGAAATTCCTGGATACCCAACTGACCAGTGTTAAAGGTCAGCGATGGTATGACTTGTGGCCTGAGGAGTCGCGATCACTTGTTTGGGAGGCGGTAGCTAAAGTTAGCGCTGGCGAAACCATGAGGTTCGAATCGTACTGCCCAATCGCTCCCGATGAACCCAAATGGTGGGACGTGACTGTGGCGCCAATCATGGGCACGGATGGTCAGGTCGAACGGATCATAGCGGTATCACGGGATATCACTGAACGGCACCAGTACGAAGCTCAGCTGCTCTCTCTCATTGAGGCGCAGAACAGCAGGCAAAATCGAAGCGACCTTTATCTCGAAGAAATCCATCATCGCGTCAAAAATAGCCTCCACCTTGTAAACACCCTGCTGTTACTTCAAGCCAATCTCACGCCAGATGCGGCTGTTAAGTTGCAGCTCGAAACTGCCGCAGGGCGAGTGGTGACCATTGCCAGTGTTCACGAGAGACTATACCAGGCCGCCGAAGACCAAGAAGTACGCGCTCGCGATTACCTAAGTGCCCTGTTGGGTGATCTGGGCAAGGCTTTGGCCGACCGGCAAATTCTGTTGGAGGCTGACGACTTCGTCCTGCCACCTGAAAGAATGGCTCCCTTGGGGTTAGTGATCTCTGAGTTGATCACCAACTCCCTTAAGTACGGCAAAGGATCCATAGAAGTGATCGTCAAGCATGCCGGCGATCATGCTCAGCTCACCGTCAGGGATGAGGGCGACGGCTTTCCTGATAATTATCCTAAGCCGACAGGTACGGGGCTTGGCATGCGATTGGTCAAAAGCTATTCCGGCTACGGTAGCGCGGCAGTGGTGGTTGATCGGCAGGATAGTAAAAGTTGTATCCATGTACGCTTCAAACTCTAGGCGCGCCTGCGCACACCGATGGCACTTAGCCAAATGCGTATAGTCGTAATCAGGCTGATTCGAGACCTGGAATCATCATTGGAGGAGTAGGGGATGCGTAACTGGGGATGGCTGATGACTGCGGTAGGCTACGCTGGGCTTTCAGGAATGTTAGCCATAATCGGCGCTGCGGTTTCAGGGTTTCATAACCTCACTAGCCAGATGCTAGGGGTGAGCCTATTGCTAGCGGCAGCGTCATTGGCGCTGGTGCTTGTTGGTGGTCGTCTTCGAGCGAGAAGCAAACCCTTGTTGCCCATTTCGCTGTCTCCTTAAGACCGCTTTCATTTTCTCAAAAAGTGGCCAGAGTGCCAGGCACCCCGGCCAGCCTCATTTCAAGTTACCGGTTTTCGCTACCGCGCCCGCCGCCGTGGCTGTTTTGACCGCCTTTACGGCCTGCCTCTGAGGCGCGCTCACGGTCGTTGGCAAAATTGCCGCCTGAACTCTGCCCGCCTTTGCGACCTGCCTCCGACGCTTTCTCGCGATCATTGGCAAAATTGCCAGGATTGTTCTGAGCAGTACCACCTTGATGGCCACGATTGGTTTGGTTGTTAGCCATGATCTTTCACCTCATGTCGTCACACAGGAAAGTCTGTGTTCAACTCGGACGTCGGGGCGTGGGGTGTTTACTCCGTGGGTTCTTGCCGAGGCCGACGGGTTGCGCGAAAGAACTGGTGCAGGCGTGTGTGGCGTCCTTAAGCTTTGTTCGCGAACGTTTGGGAAGGATCAAGCTCGCATCCCGTCTGCAGACGCCGAATTTTCAGCCTCCGCCGGCGTGGTTAAGCTGAGCGCAGAGCAGTTCCTGGAGCTGGGTTATTGGCCACGGCTTAGGAAGGAACCGGGCACCTGGCGGCAACACTCTCCCTGCAAATTCGTAGTATCCGCTCATGACAATGATGCGCGTCTGAGGTTTTTGCTGGCTTGCCATCCAGGCAAGATCGACCCCATTGAGTGAACCAGGCGTTTGCACATCCGTTATCAGCAGCGTCCAATTTTGCTTCCTCAACGCCTCATTGCCGTCATCGGCAGTCGCCACCGCTGTCACCATGGCCCCCCATTCTTCCAGGTACAGGGTCAAAAGCTCTCGAATCATGGGTTCGTCCTCAACGATGAGAACAGTTGGGCGAATTATCTTCGCAGCGGAAAGCAGCTCTTTCATATGGGTACTCGGACATGCGGCTGCAGGAAGGGAGGGACATCCAGGTCTGCTTGCTTTCTTCCAGCAAGACGTAGCAGCGCGCCATCACTACGACATCGCCAGCGTTCAAGAAATTCACTCCAACTTGAGTCAGTGCCGTCCATACCCATCCGTGAGCGGAACCATAACGGGGCGACCTTCTGGACACATCGACGCCGCTGACACCGCTTTACTGAACCTCTGGAATCTTCGTGACTCAACCCTCCATCAGCGTGTGAGGCCTCCTGATGCGAACGTTCGAGAAAAACCTCTCTGCCGCCCAATTGCTGAAGCTCAACTGTCTGGCAGACTGGTACCGCGTGCTGAAAAGCAGGGCCTTCCGAATGGATTCGCCAGACGAATATCATGACGAATTGCTTCGCCAGGCCGATGAGATGGATCGTCGAGGGATTATCTGCTGGCAGGAATGGCGCGATCTTCGTCTGGAGGCTGACGCTGCTTACTTGAGAGCGGTAGCAGGGGAGGACTATCGCCCGGTTAATCCCACGAGCTCGTCAGCAAAGTAGGGATCGAACGTGATCTCGCAATGAAACCATGCTCATTCTCGGTACGCAGACCTCCTCTAGCTATCCCTGCGTCGTGAATGTGTGAGTGTAAAACCTACAAGGATTCCCAGCGCCGCTGCGCCGATCAGCAGCGGCGTTTTGTCTTTCGGCTTTCTCCAGCCTCCGTCGATACCCCTCCGGCCACTTGGAGGATCAAAGAGGTTGCCTGATGATGCTTCGGCTATGGGGCTGCGATTGATCCCCCAGCGCGTCAGCCTTCCTGACAACAGAGGCAGGCCTGGTATCAGGTAGCTGGCCAAATGCGCGAGGCGCGCCGCAACGCCAACCGTGGTGTGAGCACGAGGCGAGATTGCGCAGGCCACCATAGCCTTCGCCACCATTTCGGGATCGTATACGGGGCCTGGCGGTGTCAGCGCATGCCCGGTGTAATTGCCACCGTCTCGGAAGCCTGGTGTGTCCATGACTGCTGGATAGATATCGCACACATGGATGTTGGGAAACTCAGTCAGTTCGCCCCGCAATGCCTCGGTCATTCCACGCAAGCCGAATTTGCTCGCCGAATAAGCGGCGGCGTAGGGCTGGGCCACCCAGCTCCCCAGCGACAGCGTGTTGATCAGAATGCCGCTGCCTTGCGCCTTGAAGAAGGGAAGGGCGACATAGGCACCTCGCAGGTAACCGATCAGGTCAGTCTGGATAACCTGTTCGTGTGCCTCCAATGGGGTGTCCTCGAACTGGCCGACCGCGCCAACTCCGGCGTTGTTGACCCAGATATCGACCCGTCCATGGCCAAAGTCTGCGGCCTGAGCGGCCAGCGCTTGAACTTGGTCGCTGTGAGTGACGTCGGTCGTGATCGCTATGGCATCCGTACCGCAATCGGTGCATTCATCCAGGACGTCGAACAACGCCTCTTCGTCGCGTGCGGCCAGTACCAGGCGAGCACCTTTGCACGCAAAGGCATGCGCGGCGGCTCGGCCAATACCGCAGGAAGCACCAGTGATCACGACAACCTTGCCGCGCAGAGGCCCTTTGAGCGGAGCGCCACGGTCAGGCGCTTCTGGTTCCGCACCCGAGGCGTTGGGGTCAAGGGGGGCAATGGCGTCGCTGGCCTCGATCCGCGAGAGCTCAAGGGTGGTGCCAACGACCAAGGTCAGCGTCAGCCCTTCGACCGTGCCTGCCTCCCGGTTTGGAAATACGGGCTCACCTTCGGCATCCAAGCTGTCGTAGATGAAGCGCGTACCTTCCAGCCAGCCCACGGCGGTGAGAAGCTCAGGGCCGAGGTAATACTTCCCATCTTGAAAGAAGCCTGGAAACTGATGAGCGCGCTCCACGTTCTCCACGCGATAGCGCTCGCCTGATTTCATGCCGGTTGATTGATCGATCATGTTGAAACCCCTGTAAGTGGAGCTCGGAAATGTCAGCCTTTGCTGTGCTCGTCGGAAGTGGGCCCATTACCTCGCTTGATACCGCGCGGGCCAGCAACGCCCCAGATACCCAGGCCAACCAGGGGTAGCGCCAGGATCAAAAGCGCCCAGGCCGCTTTGACAGCATCGCTCTTGTCGCTCCGGAACACGCTGACGATGGCCCACAGGTCGACGAGCAGAAGAATGACCGCTATGGCAATCCAGAAATAGCTGGCGAGGCCGTTCATATGCTTGCCTCTTTTACACGTAGTCGGGGCCCAAGGTGCCCGCTGCAGCGCCTGGCACGAGGATGACCTTGCGGCAGTTATCCTGCTTCTGATCGAACATCTTGTAGCCCATGGCTGCCTCTTCTAGCGCAAGGCGGTGGGTGACAATCAATTCGGGCTGAAGGCGTCCTGCTTCGATATGCTCGAGCAACTCGGGAAGGTATTTTTGAACATGGGTTTGTCCCATCTTGAAGGTCAGGCCTTTGTCGAAGGCATCACCGAACATGAAGGCGTGTATGAACCCCGCATAGACCCCGGGCACGCTGACGACGCCGCCACGCCGCACGGCAGCAATGCTCTGTCGCAATGCTTTGCCACTGCTGCCTTCAATCTTGAGGGCCGTCATCACCGTTTCGGCAGTGCTGCCCTTGGCCTCGAAGCCGACCGCGTCGATCACCGCATCGACCCCGCGCATGCCTGGTGTCTGGCGGATGATGCTGTCGGCTGGATCGTCGTCCTGCTCGAAATTGATCGGTATGACGCCGTAAGCCTCGCTGGCGTAGGCCAGGCGGTAGTCGTTGTCATCGACCATGAAGATGGTCTGTGCCCCGAGCATTCGCGCACAGGCGGCACTCAGCAAGCCCACCGGCCCGGCGCCGTAGATCGCCACCGATGAGCCCTGGTGTATGTCGGCATTGATGACCGCCTGCCAAGCGGTGGGCAGAATGTCCGAGAGGAACAGCACCTTGTCATCGGCTATGTCGGTGGGCACTTTGAACGGGCCGACGTTGCCCTTGGGCACCCTGACGTAATCCGCTTGGCCGCCAGGGACACCGCCGTAGAGATGGCTGTACCCGAACAATGCGGCGCCCGGTGGAATGCCTTTCTTGTTGATGATCGAGCCACGACCTGTGTTGGTGGTTTCGCAGGCAGCGAACAGGTCGTGCTGGCAGAAGAAGCAGCTGCCGCAAGCGATTACGAAGGGAATCACAACGCGGTCGCCGATTTGCAGATTGGTGACGGCACTGCCGGTGTCTTCGACGATGCCCATGAACTCATGGCCGAAGATATCGCCAGCCTCGGTTTCTGGAATTTTGCCTCGGTAGAGGTGCAAGTCGGAGCCGCAAATGGCTGTGGCGGTGACCCTGAGGATAATGTCGTCTTCTTGCTCGATGATGGGATCAGGGACGTTATCGACTCTGACGTCGTTTGCGCCGTGGTAGGTGAGTGCTCTCATGAAAGTCAGCTCCTGCAGCCGCGTATTTTCGTGATTGGTATGCAGGTGAAGCCATGAGAGATGGCAAAGTTCAGACCAACAAGTCCGGTGGTACGTAAAACTCATTCTCGACTCCACCATTTCAAGCTGAACATTCCTGATCACACCGGTATCGAACGATTTGAGCCCGTGCAAGAAGAGCCAGGCCGATTGAGCGAGGGGGCGTGGCGATGGACGACACGATGTTGGCATTCATGGTGTTCGCTGCCTCACGGCCTGAGGTGCTTGAGCAGGTGCAAGCGCTTACAGAAGCGGATGCATTGGAGGCTGGCGAAGCACTCCCGGATCTGCGTGAAACCATGGCCGTACAGATCCTCCGTGCTGAAGCCAAGGATCAGCGCAAAACCCTGGGCAAACTCGTTGAAATGATTTTGGGCAAGGCCGTCATCGAGCCCGATGCTCCAACCAATGCCGATGCTTCCAGCCTTGAAAAATACAACCGGATGCGAGATTTCGACGCGTCTCCTGAGCCCTCTGGAAATCGTAAGCAGTCGAAGCGGAAGGTTCAGGCCCTCCAATTTTGCGTCCAGAAGCATGACGCCACGCGGCTGCATTACGACTTCCGCCTTGAGCTCGATGGCACTTTGAAGAGTTGGGCGATCCCCAAAGGGCCTTGTCTGGATCCGAAAGTGAAGCGGCTGTCGGTGCACGTGGAGGATCATCCATTGGACTATGCCTCGTTCGAAGGCACCATTCCCGAAGGCCATTACGGTGCCGGTGATGTGATCGTCTGGGATCGCGGCATCTGGATTCCTCAAGGCGATCCAGCTGAGGCATATAACAAGGGACGCCTGAAATTTCAGCTTCAAGGGGAGAAGCTGTCCGGCCTTTGGAACATGGTTCGAACCAACATCGAGGGTAAGCAGGAGCAGTGGTTCCTCATCAAGCATCAGGACGAGTCGGCTAAACCGCTGGCCGCCTTCGATGTAGTAGCGGAACAGCCGAACAGCGTACTCAGCGACCGTACCGTCATCCCCAAGAAACGAGGTAAATCGAAGTCATCAGCGTCCGTTGATTCAGCAGCTAAAGCAGAGCCGCTTCGAAAGGCTCATGCCGTGCCGGCAGACCTTCCAGAGAAGCTCGCACCGCAGTTGGCCACGCTCGTCGAGTCGAGTCCCCAGGGAAGTGAATGGCGCTTCGAGATCAAGTTCGATGGCTATCGGATGCTCTGCCGAGTCGAAGCTGAGGACGTGCGCCTGTTCACCCGCAATGGTCATGACTGGACTGATAAGCTGCCGAAGCAGGCCGCAGCCATCAAGGAGCTTGGCCTGGAAAGCGCCTGGCTGGATGGCGAGATTATCGTACCGAATGCTGACGGAGTGCCCGATTTCCAGCTGCTGCAGAACGCGTTCGACGCGGGCAAGAGCCAGGGCATCATCTACTACCTGTTTGACCTTCCATACCTCAACGGCGCCGACCTGCGCCTGGTGCCTGTGGAGCAGCGAAGAGCCGCTCTCAAGGAGATCATGGAGAGAAACGAACACCCCTTGCTTCGTTTCTCGGAAGACTTCACCGAAGACGTCGATGCGCTCATGAACAGCGCGTGCCAGATGAAGATGGAGGGCCTGATTGGGAAGCGCTCCGGTAGCCCCTACGTATCGAGGCGCAGCGACTCTTGGATCAAGTTGAAGTGTAAGCATCGCCAGGAGTTCGTGATCGTTGGCTTCACCGATCCGAAAGGTGCTCGCAGTGGCTTTGGAGCATTGGTGCTGGCCCTGACTAATAAGGACAGCGGAGAGCTTCGGTACGCCGGCAAGGTCGGTACTGGATTCACCGAGTCGACCCTCGCCACCATCTTGAAGAAGCTGCTGCCTTTGGAGCTGAAAAAGGTACCGGTGGCGAATCCGCCAAAGGGTGTCGACGCCAAGGGTATCCATTGGTTGAAGCCTGAGCTCCTGGCTGAGGTCATGTTCGCTGATATCACCTCGGATGGTGTGGTGCGACATGCCGTCTTCCATGGCATCCGCACTGACAAGCCCGCTAAGGACATCACGGAAGAGAAGCCGGCGCCCGCGCCGAAAAAAGCGACATCCGCCAAAGCGGAGGCGACCAAACCAACAAGCAGTAAGGTTAGGATCACGCACCCCGAGCGCGTCATCGATCCCAGCAGCGGCCTTACAAAGCGTGATCTGGCCGAATACTATGCCCAGGTCTCACCTTGGCTCTTGCCGCACCTGAAAGATCGTCCCATTGCGCTCGTGCGAGCGCCTGAAGGCATCACAGGTGAGCTGTTCTTCCAGAAGAATGCTGATCGCCTAGCGATACCCAACATCACGACCGTGCCGAAGGCTGAGGCAGGCAAAGCCGGCATGGTGATCAACAGCGTCGAAGCTCTGGTCGGGGCGGTGCAGATGAGCACCATTGAGCTGCACTCCTGGAACGGCACAACCGCTCGCATTGATCAGCCTGATCGCTTCGTCCTCGATCTCGACCCAGATCCTGCTTTGCCTTGGAAGGCGATGGTCGAGGCCACACAACTTACCCTGGTGGTGCTGGATGAACTAGGCCTGCAGTCCTTCCTGAAGACCAGCGGAGGGAAGGGTATCCACATCATGGTGCCGCTTACTCCGAAGGCTTCATGGGAAGAGGTGAAGTCGTTCAGCCAGGCGGTGGTGAAGTACATCGCCAAGCTCATCCCTGATCGATTTTCGGCTGTGCTCGGCCCGAAAAATCGCATCGGCAAAATCTTCATCGACTATTTGCGAAACGCTAAAGGCGCTACGACGGTCAATGTCTATGCGGCCAGGGCTCGCGAAGGACTACCTGTATCTGTCCCGATTTACCGAGAGGAGGTCGTCGAACTCAAGTCCGCAGCGAGGTGGAACATCACTAACCTCCAGGAGCGTCTGGATGAGCTCGGCAATGATGATCCTTGGGCGGATTTGGCCAATACGAAGCAGCTCATCACGTCAGAGATGAGACAGCGGATCGGCATGAAACAGAAGGAGTAGAACGATGGACAACTACCACGTCAGCCCCACTCCAGACGGCTGGGAGCTCAAGAAGGCTGGAGCTGAACGGGCTTCGAAACGCAGTACCACCAAGCAGGAGCTGGTGAGCTCATTGTCTGAGTTCTTCGAAGGTAAAACCGCCTCGGTGAAAATCCACAAGGCCGACGGCACCATCGAGGAGGAGCGTACCTACCCCCGCTCAGATGACCCGCGTCGTAGCAAAGGTTGAAGGACATAACTGCCCGTGACCTCGGCATAGAGGTCGCGGATGACCTTGGCCTGTTCAGATGGTTGCTGGCCAGTTTTCTCATGGGCAAGCCCATCCGCTCAACCGTGGCTTTAAAGGCATACCGAATCCTCGTCCATGAGCAAGGCCTGGATACGCCGCAGAAGCTTGTCCAAATCTCTCATTCGGTACTTGTCAGATTACTCGGTCAGGCCGGGTACAGACGATACGATGAATCCACCGCCCGACAGTTACATGCCCTTGGCAACAAGGTTGAGGTGGAACTGGCTGCCCAACTTGAGGCACTGCAAGGAGCCACAGGCATTGAGGGTTTTAAACGCTGGCTAATGGAGTTTGAGGGTATAGGCCCTAAGACGGTAGAGATATTCCTGCGCGAAGGTCGGGCCCATTTGACGACTTTGGTAGGCTTCTGAGCAGAGGGTGGCCTATAGCCCCCATCGACGTGCGGATACATGAGTGAAACACTCAGTGATTGGATTATGGACAGGAGTGGGTGATGAGGCTCGACATCGAGGGTTTGTCGCTGTCAGGGAAGACAGTGATCGTCATAGAAGACGATCCGACGCTTCGAACCTTGCTGGTGGAAATTCTTAGCGAATTGGGCGCCGCCTGCGCTGCATTCGATAACGCAGAAGATGCCTTGATCAACATGTTGGGCCTTAAAGATGAATGCTCGCTGATCGTTGTGGATCACGGTGTGCCTGGGAGCATTCAGGGAATGGAATTCATCTCCATGGCCCATGAGAGGTGGCCGGGACTGCCCGCGATTCTGACCTCGGGCTATCAACTGGACGCGTCGCAGGTGACCCCGCCTGTGATCTACCTGTTCAAGCCATGGTCGATTGATCAGCTAGCCGACGCAATATGTAAGGCACTCAGCGCTGCTTCCGTAGATACAGGCGAGTGAGTGATTAGGCATCTGCGCCCCCCATGGTTTGCTTAAGCCTCGATGGCGGGCAGGGTTACGAGCTTGTTGATCAGCGAGGCCAGATCGGTAATCCCCCACGGCTTGGGCAGGAATGCCGACCTCACCGGGAGTGAATGGGTATCGATGATTGCATGTCCTGACGTCAAAATAACGGGTAGGGTAGGCCACCTGCGCCAAATAACGTGCGCCAGACCTAATCCGTCCATGCTGCCAGGCATGTGGATATCGCTCATTACCAATGCAGGGGTTTCTTCATGCGAAAGGTGGTGAAGCGCCTCGTCAGCATTTGCCGTGGACGTAATGGTTACCGCGTAAAGTGACGAGAGACTCTCTGCGGTGAGATCTCTGAGTAGTTCGTCGTCTTCTACGATCAAAATGGTTTTGGTCATGCGTCGTTAGCTCGTCTCTGGTATGCGTTAGGGCCTCCCGGCCATACGACGTTGCTCCGAAGCGATGAGTGGTGCACCAAGCGTCGCTTGGGATTAGCGGCTATCGTAGGAAGGCGACAAGCGAACCGCCTTCACGGTAGGTACGGTTCCGGGGCGTCTACCGTCAATCTGAAGGGAAGACTATGCAGCAGCTGCCAGCTGACGAAACCATACGAGCGGCCTTGAAGAAGACCCACATTCGCCTGCACCGCCAACATGAACTGGTGGTGGAGTTCGGCGTGATGTCCTTGAAAGTGACTGACCTGGATGTGTTGTTGACCCATGCCTGTGAAGTCGTCGCTGAAGGGATGAGCACTCGCTTCGCCAAGGTGCTGCAGCCGGCTGAGGAGGGGGAAGGCTTCATCTTGTCACACGGTGTGGGCTGGGACGCTTCTGACATCGGTCAGGCTACCGTGGGTGCCGATGAAGCAAGCCCGGCAGGCTATGCATTGGCAACCTACAGGCCAGTGCTCTCGAACCATCTGGGCATGGAGCACCGGTTCCGAACACCGGAGCTGCTGAAGAAATACGGAATCGAACGGGCTATCAACGTCCCGATCCGGGGCGTACTTAGCCCCTTCGGCGTTCTCGAAGCCGATAGCAGTGACGGGGACGATTTTGTAGAGAGCGATCTCGTATTTTTGGAGGGTATCTCGAACGTCATTTCCATGGCCCTTGAGCGACTATCTGCTGGAGCAGATATCCCTCTTCCCGATCCGTATTCGGAAACCCTTCTGAACGCGAGTCCTGACTGGGTCGAGATCCTGACTTCAAGTGGCGAGTTAGAGTTCATGAACGAAACGGGGGTACTCTTCCTGGCTACCCAGCTGGCGGACGTGAAAGGCCAGCGGTGGCAAGACTTGTGGCCCGAGGAGTCTCGCTCACTTGTTTGCGAGGCTATGGGAAAAGTCAGCGGCGGGGAAACCGCTCGATTCGAGGCCTATCACCCCATCTCTGCAGATGATCCAAAATGGTGGGACGTGACGGTGGCGCCGATCCTCGGAGCGGACGGCAAGGTCGAGCGAATGATTGCCGTATCGCGAGATATCACCGAGCGTCATCAATATGAAGCTCAATTGCTGTCGCTCATCGAGGCCCAGAATAGCAAGCAAAACCGAAGCGACCTCTATCTCGAAGAGATCCACCATCGCGTAAAGAACAGCCTTCACCTGGTAAATACCCTGCTGTTGCTGCAAGCCAATCTCACGCCTGATGCAGCGGTCAAATTGCAACTTGAAACCGCCGCAGGCCGAGTGGTGACCATTGCAACGGTTCACGAACGGCTGTATCACGCTGCCGAAGACCAGGAACTGCGCGCTCGTGACTACCTCAATGCGCTGCTGGGGGATCTGGGCAGAGCCTTGGCCGACCGAAAAATTGTGCTGGAGGCTGACGATTTCGTCTTGCCCCCAGAAAGAATGGCGCCCTTGGGACTGGTCATTTCTGAACTGATCACCAATGCCCTCAAGTACGGCAAGGGCGCCATCGAGGTGATCGTCAAGTATGCCGGCGACCATGCCTTACTCACCGTCAGGGATGAGGGCGATGGATTCCCTGATAATTACCCTAAGCCGACGGGCACGGGCCTCGGCATGCGCTTGGTCAAAAGCTATTCCGGCTACGGCAGCGCGGCGGTTGAGGTGGATCGGTCAGATCGTAAAAGCTGTATCCACGTCCGCTTCAAACTTTAGAAACCAGGCGATTGAATGCGTTCCAATAGCCTAGCCCAGACAGATTCACGAGGCTGTTGATCGGGTTTGCCCTACCTGGGTTTCCGAGGCCGCGAATTGGTCTGTAGTAGGCCCCCCCCTTATGTCCAATATGGCCAGAACACGGTGGACTCGAGAGCTAAACCACGTCTGCTGCCGCGCCCGGTTGAGCCATTGCTGGTTGTGACAGCTGGTCAAAAATCATTTCCTGCAGCTTGGTTACCGGCCAAGGTTTAGGCAAGAACAGCGCATTGTCAGGGAGAGCGCGGGCTACGAAGTCGTAGTAGCCACTCATCACGATGAGGCGAGTCTCAGGGTTGAGCTGGCTAGCGATCCAGGCGAGGTCGACTCCATTCAGCAAGCCCGGCGTTTGCACGTCCGTGAGCAGCAACGCCCAGTCTTGTTTCATTAACTCCAACTTACCGGCATCAGCGGTAGCCACCGCTGTGACAACGGCACCCCAATCTTCCAGATAGAGGGTCAAAAGCTCTCGAATCAAGGGTTCGTCCTCAACGATGAGGACGGCAGGATGGTCTTTTTTCGCGACGGGGTTCAGTTCTGTCATTACTCATACTCGGGAGAGCGGCTGCTGGAAGGGAGAGACATCCAGGTCTATCTGCTGAATTTCAGCGAGACGTAGCAGCGCGCCATCACTACGACATCGCGATTACTCAGAAAATTCAGTTCGCTTAGGCACACTCAAGGTGAACCAGCCTCCGCCAGAGAACTCCAATCGAGGGGCTCATGAGCCGCTGTGGTGATGCAACGTAGCGGCATGAAAGCGTGAAGCGGCGTAGGGACTAGCCGTGTTACAGGGCAAGGATTTGTTATGCAGCGTCAGAATGTTGAACAAGCCGAGCAATTGGTGGCAGAGGTACTCGTAGCGGCCTGGCGGCGGCTGACGAAGCCTCAGCCAATGAACGCAGTGTCGTCCGTGAATTGTTACGTTGTGCCTTTGAGACACTCTGTGCCAGGCGGATCCCCGTCCATGCGCAGGTCGGGGGGCGGGAAGTCAAGCTGCCCTGTGCCCAGGACGGAAGCGTCGTTGAAGAGCACCTAGTGTTCTGTCTCAAAAATAAGTATTCCATTTGAGCTACGCTTCCTTGGTCAAACAGGACGCGGGGTGGAGCGATGAATTCTCAAGACATCGTGCTCAGTGACGATGAACAAGTTGAGCTGAACCGACGAGTTCGGTCTGCCACCATTAGCCAGCGCGATGGCCGTCGAGCACGTGTAATCTTGCTGGCCGCTCAAGGTCATTCACGTAATGAAATCGCTGAGCTGACTGGCCTCTCCGTGGTTTCCGTCACCCGCTGGTGCAAGCGGTTTCAAGCACTGCGTCTTCAGGGCTTGGTAGATTTGCCGGGGCGAGGCCGCAAGCCTTCATTGCCTGCCGAAGCCTTGCAGCGAACACTTGAGCAGGTCACTCAACCGCGCATCGGTCAGCCACGCTGGAGCTGCCGTAGCATGGCGCGTGTCGCTGGTATTTCTCCTGCCAGCGTTCAGCGGATCTGGGCTGCAAACGACATCAAGCCGCACCTCACCCGCACCTTCAAGCTGTCCAACGATCCGCAGTTCGAAGAAAAATTCTGGGACGTTATCGGCCTGTACCTGGCGCCACCGGATAAGGCGTTGGTGCTCTGCTGCGATGAAAAGAGCCAGGTTCAAGCTCTGCAACGCACGCAACCAGGCTTGCCATTGGGCATCGGCCACATCCGCACGCAAACCCATGACTATGTCCGCCACGGCACGCTAACGTTGTTCGCTGCCATGGACTATCTGCAAGGTCGGCTGATCAGCAGCATCGAAACCCAGCATCGGCATCAGGAGTGGCTGGCCTTCCTGAAAAAGATCAACCGAGAAACCCCCAAAGGTCTGCAACTGCATTTGATCGTGGATAACTACGCCACTCACAAGCATCCCGTGGTCAAGGAATGGCTTAAGCGGCATCCACGATTCCACCTGCATTTCACCCCGACCTCAAGCTCCTGGATGAACATGGTTGAGCGCTTCTTCCGGGATATCACCGTTTACCTGCGCGACGGCAGCTTCAGTTCCACACGTGAACTGGCCAGCTCCATTACCACGTTTTTAGCGCTGCACAACGCCCAACCCTCTCGGTACGTCTGGAGCGCGAAAGGTGAAGACATCTTGCGCAAGATCCAGGGTGCCCGAGAGGCAATGGCACGCGAGAATAAAGAGAACGTTTTATCTGAGACAGGACACTAGCGAAATTTTTGATGAGGAAACGCGGAAGGCAGGTGATGCTAGATCGAGCTCGCCTCCAATCTCATGCCACGCTCTTGGCGATGGGGGAGTGGTGCCGGTCGGCATTGAGGAGCAATCTTCGGAAAGCTTTCAAGATTCTTGGTCATACCGAGTTTTGCTGAAGGCATTGACATCGCATACGTCACATCTCGACATCTTGCTACGACTTTTCCGCTCGGCGGGGATGCGTTGCCGCTCAGCTGCGCTATGGTACAGACACCCTGGCATAAGACTAAAGTCGTGGGAGGGCGGCATGCGCATACGCGGTGACATTTTCTGGAAATGGTCAGACCCGACGCTTCATCACCGAACTCACGATGAGACTCTGGACGACGGCACGACGATGGATATCCAAGTGCGGTTATCGCGAACGGGCAGCACGCAAATGTTCATAGGGGTGTATGCCGGCAGTGGTATGAATCGCCCCTGGTTTCGTAGACACCTCCAAGCCTCATACGAGGCCCAAATAGGAGGTGTCATGAGTCGTCAGCGTTACCCCGAAGAATTCAAGATCGAAGCGGTCAAGCAAGTGACCGAGAAAGGCAAACCAGTCGCCGATGTCGCCCAGCGCCTGGGCATGTCCGTGCACAGTCTTTACGCCTGGATCAAGGTCTACAGCAAGCCCCAAGAGCAGCGTCAGCAAGACGACGATCAGCAGGCCGAACTGCGCAAGCTACGCGCTGAACTCAAGCGCGTGACGGAAGGGCGAGACATCTTAAAAAAGGCCGCCGCGTACTTTGCCAAGGAGTGCGGCTGAAGTACGCCTTCATCAAGAAGCACTCGACTGATTACCCGGTGCGGCGCCTTTGCCAAACCCTCAAGGTGCACCCCAGCGGCTATTACGCCTGGCTGGCCGAGCCTCAATCTGCCCGAGCAAAAGAAGATCAACGTCTGCTTGGCTTGATCAAACACGCTTGGCTGGAAAGCGGAGGTGTATACGGGCCAATTTGGACTTACTCGAGATCTATCACATCTCCGATTCAGGCCGAGGCGGAATTGGAACCGGACACATCAATTTCAGGACGCATCACCGGACGCTCCTAGAGGGTGGCTTTGCTGGCCATGTGGCGATTGAGCCAGTGCTCGCTCACCTCACCCCGAGTAATTCTCCGAGATCCGCAGACGACCAGGCTCAACTGGACGCGCAGATTTACCATAGCGCCTCGTGCTGGAGGAGTTACTCGAATGATCTTCCTGAGTGATACAGCCAAGTTTTCCATTGCTGCTGCCTAAAGAATGATCACATGAGCAACTACGCCGTGACTCCTGACGGGCGATACTATGTGGTCAAAGGTCGACTGTGGCGCTGCAGCGATCCGTCGCTTTCCGAGGATGAGCGAGGTCGATTGGTTAAGGAGTTGATGAACGCCCGGCGCACAGTTAAGAAATCCAAGTCTTCCGGAGACGCCACTGAGCTTCGTGTCGCAAGGGAGCTTGTCAATGACGCCAAGGTAAAGCTCGGTGAACGAGGGGCGCCATGGTGGAAGGACGGTAGCCCGGACTACAACCGAAAAATGGTTGTAAATACGCCCTACGCAGACTGGTATGCCTCGCTCGACGATCAATGTCGAGGTTCGTCAGCGCTACCACAGGGCTCAGATCGCACAGCCAGGCTGGTGACTCCACAGGCTTGCTCCTGTTAGTGGCCAAACCACTTACACTATCCTTTTCTGTGGCAGATCCTGATCGTGGACTTAAACGACCAAACCTTTGACACGTTCTTGAATGCGTTGCATGACGGCGTCTATATCACCGACGGCGCCGGTATCACCGTGAAGGTGAACACTGCATACGAGCGACTGACAGGGCTTGAAGGTGAGCAAATCATCGGGCGTAGCATGCATGACCTGGTACGCGATGGTGTCTTATCACAGTCAGCATCATTGCGCGTGCTCCAGCAAGGCGCTCCAGTATCAGTGATGCAAAGCCTAAGCAACGGCAAAAAGCTTTTGGTAAGCGCTACGCCGATTTTTGAAGATCGCCGCATCAGCTACGTCGTCAGCGCAGTTCGGGACATGACCGAGCTTCTGCGTATGAAGCACGAGCGTGATGAGCTAGCTGGGCTCAAAAAGCTTCGTAGCAGCACCGCGCAACTGCACGCTGGCGAATACATGAAGCTCGCAAAGTCTCCAATGGTTTTCGACCAGGCACAGACTGGACAGCTCTTTGCCCAAGCTCGACGAGTGGCCAGTAGCGATGTGAAGGTTCTGCTTCTCGGAGAGACCGGGGTAGGCAAAAGCCTCGTCGCCCAGTACATCCACAATGCAAGCGCTCGGGCAAATGAGCCTTTCATACCTCTCAATTGCGGAGCAATGCCGGAAAACCTCATAGAAGCGGAATTGTTCGGATATGCGCCAGGAGCTTTCACAGGGGCCGCTGCAAAAGGGAAGAGAGGGCTATTGGAGCTCGCCAACCATGGCACCTTGTTCCTCGATGAGATTGGTGATCTCCCCCTATCCCTTCAGGTCAAGCTTCTCAAGGTCATCGAGGAAAATCGCTTCATCCCTGTTGGAGGCCTAGAGCTAAAGGAGGTCGACGTCCGCATCATCAGCGCGACCCACCATGATCTTCGACAGCGGGTTGCTGATGGCTTGTTCCGGGCGGATCTGTATTACAGACTCAATGTCGTTCCGATCAAAATCCCTGCCCTGAGGGAACGTGGCAATGAGATACCCACGCTCCTGGAACACTACCTTGCTCATTTCAACGGCAGATATGAGCAAAACATGAAATGGAGTCTCGAGGCGGTCGATCTGCTCTGTGAGTATGCTTGGCCAGGAAATATCCGCGAACTAATAAATCTGGTCGAGCGCTTGGTCGTTACCTGCGAGTCTGAAACGATTGAAGCGCTAGACCTACCGGAGGAGATGCTGAACCTGCATGCAGAGGGCGAAAACCTGAGCCGACTCCCCTTGCGCAGGATCATTGAGAATGCAGAACGCAGCGCCATCATGTCCGCGATGCGTATTCACAAAACCACCCGCCTTGCGGCAAAAGCCCTGGGCGTCAGCCAAGCCACCATTGTCCAAAAGATGAAACGTTGGGAAAGGTCTGATTAGGTTCCTAATCGGAGACCAGCTTTTTGATTTAATTCTTGCTCGCTGAACGCCTCCCGACATTCACCAGAACGCTGTGAAGGCCAGCAACGGCGGGCTTTTCAAAGCTTTGGCATAGCTTTTGTTACCCACCAGCTCATCACAAGAAAACAAAGAGGATGAGCCCGTGAGTGTTTCTGCCTTTCAGATAGCTAACAAACTCCTTACTGGCGCCGGCGCGATTAACCAACTCGATGCCGAACTAACACGTTTGAAGGTCAATAATCCCCTCATCGTGACCGATGCGATCCTGGTGAAAACCGGCACCGTTGAGCTCGCCTTGGCCGAGCTGGCTGGCCGCAACTACGGCCTCTATGACCGAGTTCAACCAGAGCCGGAAATCGGCTTGGTTGAAGATTGCACTCGTGCTTACCGTGAAGGCGGTCATGACGGACTAATCGGCCTGGGCGGTGGCAGCGCGATTGATATCGCCAAAGGTGTTGCTGCTTTTGCTGGGCATGAGGGAGCTCTGGCCGATCTTTTCGGAGTAAATCAGGTAGCCCGCAAAGGCCCTCCACTGATCGCAATCCCAACCACTGCCGGCACCGGCTCCGAGGTCACCAACGTGGCTATTTTTTCGGACAAAAAGGCGCAGTTGAAGAAAGGGATTGTGAGCGACTACCTCTTGCCAGACGTCGCCTTGGTAAGTCCGGTAATGACCCTTACCTGCCCACGTAGCGTCACTGCTGCAAGCGGGGTAGATGCGCTTGTACACGCCATCGAATCGTACATTTCTGTAAACCGCTCACCTATCACCGATGCCATCGCGCTGGGCGCAATCCGACTTATCGCACGTGCTTTGCCAAAGGCCTATGCGAACCCTGATGACCTGGTTGCTCGCGAAGAAATGGCCACGGCGAGCCTCATGGGTGGCATGGCGTTTGGCAACGCTGGTGTCGGTGCGGTACATGCCCTGGCCTATCCACTTGGCGGACGCTTCAACATCGCTCACGGTGTCAGCAACGCACTCTTGCTTCCTTACGTCATGCGCTGGAACAAGCTCGCATGTGCTGAGCGCCTCAAAGATGTTGCCCAGGCAATGGGTATCAGCGTCGACGGGCTGAGCGACCTTCAAGCAGCTGATGCTGCAGTTACCGCGATGGCCGAGCTGTGTTCAGCAGTCGGTATTCCAACCGGGCTTCGAGCATTCAGTGTCCCCCATGACGCATTGGCATCAATGGCTGAAGAGGCCAGCAAGATCGACCGCCTGATGCGCAACAACCCTCGCAAACTTTCGTCGGCAGACATTGAGGAGATCTACCGAGCAGCCTGGTAGCAGCCTGATGAATCTGGCACCCCTGGCTGGGTGCCATGCCTACAAGACCAATAATACAGGTGCACTGATGTCAAATTCAGCACATGAAACTCCATACATTCCCCTTGGCCCGTTCAAGGTTCGACTGCCATTTCTGCACTATCGCCTTGAGCTACCAGACTTCCTCCAAGGCCTCTTGATGTGCGCCGTGGATCTCGCGGCGATCCCCCTGATGACCGAGCTTCTCGGAATGCCATTCGAAGTGGCCCTCGCTGTCGTCATGCTCAATGGTCTGCTTTACCTCACTCACCATCTCCTTGGAGATCCAACCGTTCCAGGATGGATCACGCCAGCAGTCCCACTGCTGATGGCTTACTGCGCGACATTCCCTGAGGGGCCAGAGCGCGTTCATGCACTCATTGCCTTCCAGCTATTGTTAGGAGTGTTCTCGATAACGCTCGGCGCAACGGGAATGGCCAAGAAGGTCTTCACCTACGTTCCCTCAGCCATCAAGTCGGGCATCATTGTCGGCGCGGGTTTCAGTGCCGTGATTTCTGTGTTCCAGATTGGCGGTAAATTCGATGTGCTGCCGATCACTATCAGCATCACCGTAGGCCTGGCGTTCTATCTGATTTTCTCACAGCATTTCGCACAGCTGAAAAAACGGAATCGTTTCTGGTGGAATTTCGCCAAGCTTGGAATTCTGCCCATCATCCTGCTTGCCGTCGTGATTGCGCCGCTGGTGAACGAAGCATCCTGGCCAACCATCAAGTGGGGTATCAGCACGCCTGACTTTATGGGGCTCTGGAACAACTACACAGTCTTCGGCCTGGGCATGCCACCTCTCTCGATGTTCATCTCAGCCATTCCAATGGTGCTTGCGGTGTACATCGTCGTTTTCGGCGACGTGCTTAGCGCCAAGGTTCTGCTGGATGAGGCTGAGCAGGTGCGTACCGATGAAAAGGTGGACTACAACCCTGATCGCGCTCACCTGATCTTCGGTGGACGGAATGCATTCATGAGTATCTTCGGCCCAGATGTGGCAATGTGCGGGCCTAAATGGGCGGCAATGCTTGTGGTCATCATCGAGCGGTTCAAAGGTGGCCCACGTGCCATGCAGTCCATCATCGGTGGCGTCGGCTCTTTCCGCTGGGGCACGAACACAGGCTTGTTGTTGCTGCCAGTCGTTACGCTTGTTCAACCCATCCTGGGTGTGGCCTTGGCCCTCACTCTGCTGATCCAGGGTTATGTGAGCGTTCGTCTCGGTGTTCTGGAAGCGAAGAGTCAGCGTGACCTTGGCATCGCAGGCGTGATCGGTGCCGTGCTCGCCATCAAGGGTGCCAGCTGGGCGTTCGCCGTGGGAGTCGCGCTTTGCCTGCTGATCTACGGGAAGAATTTCTTCAAAGGCGAGAACGATGGCACCTTCACCCGCGACCAGGCCGTCGATGACGAGCCTGCTCAGGTAAAGACAGATAAGGCCTCATCTCCGTCCATGATTCTCGATTAAGGCACGAGTGGTGTGGTCACCAAACTGAAAGTGACCCCACTGCGTAACTTAGCGGTATATTTAGCGTTATTGAGTGCAACCTCGACCAAGGTCATACGCTCTCATACGCTCAATCAAGAATTGATTGTAGAATCTGGTAGGATAGCTAAGCCTCTCTTCTAGCCTTCCAAAACAACTGAGAAAGGCCACCTCACGGCGGCCTTTTTCTCAGACTTCTGCAGCCTTTGTTTGCCTCGACTTCTTCCCTCTAGTATTCGTACTCTTGATGGAAAGGTAATTTCGCTCATAAGTATCGAGCAGAGAGTTCATTTGCTTGTCTATCGCATCGTGCTTTTCGGGACTTCGAAGTTTTTGAAGAAGCTTGCACAAAAACTTTGCTGGCAGTTTTACAATCAGTGAGTCATGGCCTTGATACACCTCTTTAACCCAATCGAGATCCTTGCCGTTATGTAAGTTTTCGTCAAGGTCACGATTTATTATGAACCCCAGCTTACCATAATCACCAACCAAATATGATTGAAGCTGGCGATATTCGCTGGGCCCTAAATCCTTGTAGTTTTTTGCATCAAAAACAACTTGCCGACACTTATAGTCCGCAAACACTCGACGCCAGAACGTCGAGCCTTCATTATTTGTTCCGACAATATCTCTACGCTGAACCGCAGCGCCGTTTGGATGAGGCTGGATATTTATCAAGTGCGCAGCAAAAACTATCCTTAGACTTTCCAAGCACCAGGATTCAAATTCGCGATCACCCTCATGCCCTAACGGAATGCGATCTAACTGAGAGATGACTTGACCTATCTTTGTGCTACGTATCTGAGGGTTGCACGATTGCACCTTGATATCATATTCATCATTTATCTCCTCAGCCTCCCCCTCCGTCAGGGCGTTTTTACTGAGATTCAAACCCAGCCAGTAGCATGGATGAATGAGGATTTTATCAAGATCAGAAAAGCATTTATCAGGGGTTCTACCATCATGACAGAATGAATAATATGAAGAATTACTGTCGTGAACGCCAATAAACCCTATGCTATACAAGGATTGGAGAATTCCACTGGGCTGAAGAATTCTAGCTTCAGCTAAGGCCGAATGATTACCGGTTTCTTCAAGGCCGTCAAACGTGGAGCTTATCTTATTTAGTGCATGACTTGCGGTAAGCTCCGGCTCACCGTCCTTGAAGCATGACGTTGTCGCCTGAATGGCAGGAAATATTTTCTGGTACTCTTTCCATAGATCTTCCAAACGAGCGAGCGATATTGACTGTGCCGCATACTCCAGATCATCTATGACTGCTCGGTCGCGAGATTGCCGGGCAGCACAAAAAAAGCTTCATTTAGTAAAGACAGCAGGTCGCGTGGCCGGTACAAGGTAAATTGCAAGCATTTTTTGAATCCGTCCCGCCCTTGCAAGTCACCCGCAGTACATCTATCCCAAACACGCTGATCCTTTTCGACGTCTAAGCTGAAGGATATTTTCAAACGCCCAGTGGCTAAAATTAAGAGCTGCGCCCAGTCCCAGTGGAGTCGAATAACTTGCCCCTCAATATTCCTGGAGTAGTCTGGATCTTCTTTTGCTAATGCCCTGTAGATATTGTCACGTAGAAAAACAATTGGCCTGATCTGATCAGACTTTTTGTTTAGTTCAATAGCCGCATAGGCTAGACCAGCAATGATCCCAATCCCAACAGCGTCTGGCTCATAGCCCTCATCCAAACGATCCATTAGAATAACAATTCGTTTTTTAGCTTTCCCCAAGAGCTCAATAACCCTTTCTTCAACGGCCTCAAGATCAAGGTTTCCTGAAAGATCCCCAACTGCCTCCTCACATGAGTCAGATGTCAAAAACTCTTTAGCTATTTTGCGACACTTTGTTAAGAAAGTTCCTTTTGCCTGATTCCAGCGATCAATATGCGACCGTAGATCATGATCTCTATCCACGAGACTTGCAGTTTTGTAATTGCCAGCAATATACGACGCAATCTCCATGAGCAAGGCATAGCGCCATAGAAGTCGCGTAGCCGCGCGGGACAAGTTGAATGACTCAGAAAAAGGCTTCATCAACGAGCGGAAGCCAATTATTTCGCTGTCCTCTGGGGCGAAGCTTAAAACTTCGATATGTTTGTCTTTTTCCCAATGTTTCTTAAGCTGAAGGAACAATGCACTTTTACCTGTGCCTCGCCTGCCCACAACCACGGTTCGATCATCTGATTCAATAAGTGTGCGAAAATCACCGGTTGCGACGAATGCATCATTGAGCATTCGATTGTCATTTTCGGCAGTTAGATCACCGAGGGGATTTGACCTCAACGCAATTTGCATATCCAGCGCTCCCTGTCCTTGAGCCTGTGTCGGCGGATTCCGTGGAGGTCGGATTTTTTTTCGTCTCATTCTTCATACCCTCCAGCAGACGCGGAGGAGAATAGTGTACCTAGCCGACCTTCTGCTAGGTTAGTTTTAAGCATAAAAAACTGATCCATTATTACTCAGAGGAATAAATCATCTAACTAATTGAAATTACAAGGAAGTTTTTCCCCGAAGTACATCGAGTCAATTAACGCGTCATCAAAATTTTTGAGCCATGGCCTTACATAGGGTTGTTTGTCTCTCTCTCCACCGATATCAGAGCTAGCCATACGGATACTGTACTTCACTGCACAGATATCGACGTTTTAACTAATCGGAAGTCAACTGAACAATGAGGTGAAGCCATCCTCCAAATAGCATTACCTGGAGGATCAACCATGCAGCCGAAAACTGAAGGCACGGAAGAACAGGGGCCGAGCGGAGTGCCCTTCATCAATGACCCTGAAAAGCCAACCTCACCGCCCCTGAATGATGCCGACGCGACAGATGCCGCTGAAGCTGATGAGGACATCGTTGACGACGGTGAAGCCATTTAATGAAGGAGGCAGTCAATGGACAACTATCACCTGAGCCCCACTGCTGAAGGTTGGGGGCTCAAAAAAGTCAGTGCGGAACGCGCTTCGAAGCGAGCCGCAACCAAGTGCGTAATTGCATGGACTTGACCACCTGTTTGCACTCGACTTGACCAGTTGTTTGCATCGAATTTGACCGGCGCACGGGTACGCCTTGACGGGCAGAAGTCGGCCAAAAGCGTACGTAGCTAATGGGCCACTGCTTTCGGTCAGTGTGCGGTCAAGAAAGCAAGTAGCTGGTAGCAGGCACTCCGGTTAAGGCCATCAGCGTCCTTCGATTAACTCGCCGAACAACTCTCTAACCTTCACCTTGGCATCTGCCAGCGCTGCTCGGCCTTCATCAGTAATCTCATACATGCGTCGCTCGCGGCGCCCAGTGCGTTCATGGTGCGAGCACAGATAACCCTTCTTCTCCAAACCGTGCAGCATCGGATACAGCGTGCCCGCGCTGAGTTCGTAACCGTGGTGGCGCAGCTCCTCGATGACGGCCAGCCCGAAGATGGGAGCCTCGGCAGCGTGGTGCAGGATATGCAGGCGGATCAACCCGCCGTAGAGGTCTTTGTCGGTCACTCGATGTATCTCACAGTGCAATGCTCAACAGCCCGCCCAGGACACCGCTGCCCAGCACGACCAGCCACGGCGGCAGCTTCCAGAACATCAACGCCACCAGTGCCACGAGGGCCAGGCCAAAGTCTTGCGGGCCATGAATCGCACTCGTCCATACCGGCTGGTAGAGAGCAGCAAGCAGCAGGCCGACCACGGCCGCATTGATGCCCAGCAGTGCTGCCTGCGTACGCAGGTTACGGCGCAGGTGCTCCCAGAATGGCAAGGCCCCCACCACTAGCAGGAAAGACGGCGTAAAGATCGCCAGCAGGCAAATCAGCCCGCCAAGCCAGCCAGTTGGTGCTTGGTTCATCGAGGCGCCGAGAAATGCTGCAAAGGTGAATAGAGGCCCCGGCACGGCCTGCGCCGCACCATAGCCCGCGAGGAATGCTTCGTTGTCGACCCAGCCTGTTGGTACGACCTCAGCTTGCAACAGCGGCAGCACCACATGCCCGCCACCGAATACCAGCGAGCCGGCGCGGTAGAAGGCATCCATCATCGCCAGTGTCTGGCTCGGGAACACAGCTGTCAGCAACGGCAGCCCAAGCAGCAGGGCAAAGAACAGGGCCAGCCAGAACAAGCCAACGCGACGCCGCACGCTGATCGGTAGTGGATCATGGGCCTCGCCCTGCTGTGGTTTGAATAGCAGCAGGCCGACGATGGCGGCAAGGATGATGACACTCACTTGCCCCCAGGCAGAGGGTACGAGCAGCACGAAGCAGGTCGCCGCTGCCATGATGGAAATACGCGGCGCATCGGGACAAAGATTGCGCGCCATGCCCCAGACAGCCTGGGCGACCACCGCCACGGCCACCACCTTCAGACCGTGCAGCACGCCAGCAGGCATGGCATCACCATAACTGGCGATGCCGAGTGCGAAGAGGATCAAGGCGATTGCGGAGGGCAAGGTGAATCCCATCCACGCGGCTAGTGCCCCGGCGTAGCCGGATCGAGACAACCCGAGCGCAATCCCGACCTGGCTACTGGCTGGCCCCGGTAAGAACTGGCAAAGGGCGACAAGATCCGCATAGCTGCGCTCGTTCAACCATTGTCGACGCACCACGAACTCATCGCGGAAATAGCCCAGGTGTGCAATTGGGCCGCCGAAGGAGGTGAACCCCAAGCGGAGGAAGATCAAAAAAACAGCCCAAGGGCTACGGTCAGTCTTGGTGATTTCAGTCATGGTCAATACCTGATCTGTGACAAGGCTGGATGAAATTATCGATCTACGATAGCGTAAATCGATAATTGAGGTCGACCATCATGGAACTCGTTCTGATCGGCTTACGCCGTACTTTGAGTGGTCAGATCCAATGCAATTGGCTGGTCAAATCCGATGCAAACAGGTGGTCAAGTGCAATGCAAACGATTGGTCAAGTGAGGTGCAATTTCCCACCAAGCAGGAATTGGTCAGCTCGCTGTCCGATTTCTTTGACGGCAAAACTGCGTCGGTGAAGATCCACAAGGCCGATGGTACCATTGAAGAAGAACGTACCTACCCGCGTTCTGCCGACCCAAGGCGCTCGAAGGGGTGACACCTATCACCGCTGCTGACCTTGGTATTGATTTCGGAGATCCGAGCGCCCACGGGCTGTACAAATGGCTCCTCGCGAGCTTTTTGATCGGCAAGAGAATTCGTTCTTCTGTCGCCGTTGAGGCGTACCGGAGCTTGGTTGATCGGCATGGCCTGGATACGCCAGAGAGGTTAGCCCGCTGCTCCCATCGGGATCTCGTCAGATTCCTGGGCCAGGCAGGCTATGCACGGTACGACGAGTCCACTGCCACGCGACTGCGTGCACTGGGTATAAGCCTTGCGGCGGAGCTGGAATCACGAACGAATGCTGTATGGAGCGGGTCAATGAAACCAGCTGAGTTTGACGCGTGGTTGCTCAGCTTCAAGGGCATAGGGCCGAAGACATTGGAAATCTTCAAGCGTGAAGCTGTTCTGGGAGAAATGTGATGCGTGTAGTCGGATGGCTTCTTACCGCGCTTGGGTGGGCCGGACTGGTTGTCGCTCTCGTGATGATCGCTATAGCGGTGATGGGGGACATCGCTAATCCGGGCCAGACGTTCGTCACAGCCCTAGTCTGTGTTGCATTATCGGGCACGCTCATCATGTTGGGCAGACGCTTCAAGGTTCGGAGCAAGCCACTCCTACCGATCCTCCTTGCATCCTGATGGCTGTCTCTCACGGCCTCAGAGTTGCCAGGGTGACGAGCACCCTGGCAGAGCTCATGCTGGCTTAGGGAAACTCCGAACAAGTTGCCCATCAGCCGGAAATGAACGACTGGGGGATGCCGAAAAGCCCGATTTTCAGCCGCTGATTATTGGAAAACCAAGGCGCAACCTTGGTTTTCTGCCCTCACGGGCGCACCTCTCCCGCAGCAGGCAATAATTGCCGACGTACCATCCACAGATTCGACAGGGCAAACAGCGTGGTCAGTTGCGCCGTGTTCTTGGCCAAGCCGCGAAAGCGAGTCTTCACATAGCCAAACTGGCGTTTGATCACCCGGAACGGGTGCTCCACTTTCGCACGTACTTGCGCCTTGGCCTTTTCGATCTTGCGCTTGGCTTTGTAGAGCACGCTGGGTTTACTCAAGTGTTTGTAGGTGCTGCGGCGGGCAGCGATCTGCCATATCACCTGGCGCCCCTCGTGTTCTGGCCGCTTTTCCACGCCTGTGTAGCCCGCATCCGCACAGACGACATTCTCTTCGCCATGCAATAGCTGAGCGACCTCCGTCACGTCAGCTACGTTCGCGGCTGTGCCGTGAACGTGATGCACCAGGCCCGACTCAGAATCGGCACCAATATGCGCCTTCATGCCGAAGAAGTACTGGTTGCCTTTCTTCGTCTGGTGCATTTCCGGGTCGCGTTTGCCTTCCTTGTTCTTGGTCGAACTGGGGGCGTGGATGATCGTGGCATCGACGATCGTGCCCTGGCGCAGCGACAAGCCTTTGTCTCGCAGGTACGCGTTGATGGTTTCCAGAATACCCGCCGCCAACTGGTGCTTCTCCAGCAGATGCCGGAAGTTCATGATCGTCGTGTCTTCGGGGATCGGGGCGCTGAGCGTCAGTCGAGCGAACTGGCGCATCGAGGTGATCTCGTACAACGCTTCCTCCATGGCGGGGTCGCTCAGTGAAAACCAGTTTTGCAGCAGATGAATGCGCAGCATGGTTTCCAATGGATAGGGTTTGCGACCGCCACCTGCCTTTGGGTAATGCGGCTCGATCAATGCGACCAGTCCGCTCCACGGTACGACCTGTTCCATCTCGGCCAGGAAACGCTCACGACGGGTTTGCTTGCGCTTACCGGCATATTCGAAATCGGAGAAGCTCATCTGACTCATGGGCAAGACTTGTTGGCGTGGATGAACGGAGCGCTATTTCAGCACAGGTCAGGCTGCCTGTGCTGACTTGATCGGAGAGTCCCTAGGTTTCTGGCGGTGGCCCCACAACCTGCTTCAGCCCTCGCTAGCTCCAGGGATCTGGGAGCAGAATGCTCTCTCTTCCCCCATGGATTTCCATGCTCAATACAGCTCCGAGAGTGTTCGCCACAGTCTCCCAGTGCGCAGCTTTAGCCTTGTACTCCTCAACGTTTCTCCAGCCGCCTCGCTCTGCGCTCAGTGCAGCAATAGCGCAGTTAGATGATCGTTCATAAGCAGCCCCATACGCGGCTAGCAAATGGCGGTTCTGGGGTGTGTCCGGCCACTGTTGATCCTGCTCGAAATCCAATCTACTGATTGCATGAGTGCATCCTGCCAGGGATAAGGTTGACATCTGATCACTCCTTCCATGATGGAGTCTGCTTTGGGGCGGTCTCGATGCCCTTCCTATAGCCAAGTACACGACTCAAGGATTTCTAGCACCACCTGTCGCTGCAGTAGCCGCTGGGGAGCCCCTGCGGCAAATAGTCGAGCTCTTGGCAGCATCATCCACTTACAGATCACTGGCGTTGATTCCATGCCTATTGGTGACGCTGGACACGGTGACGCGTTCATATCGAGGGTCGACGACCAGTAAAGGCGTAGTACGCTCACTAAGTTTGTGAGCAAAGAATGCAAGCGGAGCGCGCCGGCCCGGATGGGCCAAAGGTGTGAGGATGGAAGCCCGCAAGGGCCGCAACCTGGCTCAGCCGTGGTGCGGTTTACGACAGCCGTCCCCGAATGGGGCACGCCCAAGGCAGCTCTCCATCACGACACTGCCGGATGCCTTCGCCTATTGAGCTGCGAATTTCTTGAGCCATCTGGAAGGGGCGGGACTTCAGTTGAGCGATCAGGCAAAAGAAAGCCCACTGCTAGGGCGGCTAATGGGAGCTTCTATCACACGTAGGGATAACCAACGTTCCCACACCGCATGTGAAAAGGACGTGAAGAGCATCCGCTCGAAAATCTAGCGCCGACCATTTCCGTTAATCCAAGCCGTGTAAGATGAAATCAAGCTTTGCGGGATACTCGGCAAGCCCTGCTCAATCTCTAACAATCCTGACGGACTACGTACCCAATCGGTGACCCAGGTGATGAGTCTCAATCGAGAGGCGGGGCACGGAACTACTTGCTGCTCAAGCTCATCTGCGATTCGAGACAGACGTTCGATGCTGTCATCAAGTGAGGCGATCTGATCCATGCGTCCACTCCTTGTCTGATATCCAATGATGACACAGCGGAGGGATTCTCCCGTCGGTTGCCAGCCATCTGGTTAAATGCGAAGCCATTGACCCGGACGTGGCGAAAAGCTTAACTGTACGTATATACAGTATAGGCGCTTTATCATGGTCACCATCCTTGGCCCTCTAGAACCAAGCGGAGCACAGCTTCCGCTCTTTTCCTTCCATGTCCCGGCTGGTTTCCCGTCGCCAGCTGCTGATCACCTTGAAAAACGTATCTCGCTAGACGAGCTGCTCGACGTGCGAGCCCCGCATATCTATCTCGTCCGGGTTGAAGGAGACAGTATGATCGGAGCGGGCATTTACCCAGGTGACCTGGTCATCGTTGATCGTTCCATCGAGGCGGAGCCTGGGCACATCGTCATTGCTGCTGTGAACTGCGAGCCACTTTGCAAACGCCTGGCAAGGGATGGGAGCCAGGTGGTACTCAAGTCGGAAAACCCGCGCTACCCATCCCGGTATCTCCTCGAAGGCGAAGAACTCCAGGTGTGGGGTGTTGTCACCTACAGCGTGCGCAGCCATGACAAAGCCTGAGCGGGTCTTCGCCCTGATCGATTGCAACAGCTTCTACGCGAGCTGCGAGCGTGTATTTCGCCTCGACCTCCGCGCCAAACCGGTAGTTGTGCTCAGCAACAACGATCTGAGGGGTGGGAATCGTTAGTAAATCCTGTAGAGTCCGCGCCACCTTCTGAACCCCTCTGGAGCAGCAGTTTCCAGGCTTCATAAGGCAATCCATTGGAAGTGGTTTAGGGCAGCGGCATGAGGCTGGTATTCGCAACAAAAGACCTAGCATTAGCAGGTCGATCCTTTGAAGGCTTTCCGTTGCTGATTGGGTCAGAGGGATGGCCAGTCGAGCCAGCTCAATCCTTCCTTTGGCACACGCTTATCGAGTCAGGTGAGGCCCTAAGCGATTTGACTTGGGAAGCCTATGGACGGCGTCTGTACGATTACTTTGCCTTCCTGGAAGCCAATGGATTGGCCTGGGACGAGGAAAGCCCGGCTCACGGTCTGAGTGCTCTGTCGAGGTATAGGGATTGGTCGAGCGGAGAATTAGCACTTGATCCCGGCACGGTGAACAATCGTCTGGCCTTGATCGTGAGGTTCTACCGATGGGCTAAGCAGCGCAACCTGATAACTGTGCTGCCCTTCGGTGAGAAAAGGGTAAGAGCTGCCCAACATTCCGGTCTTCTCAGTCATATCGCTCGGCCCGGAGCCGAGAGCACGAAAGTTTCGGTGATGGTTCGCGACCGAAAGCGCTTGACCAAATTCCTGACCAAGGATCAAGTCAAGGTATGCCTTGCCCTGGATACCGATCCAAGCCACCAGATATTGTTCCACCTCATGGTGCGTACCGGCCTTCGCTCCTGTGAGGCGAGGTCTTTTCCTCTCAAATATGTGTTCAACCCCAGGTTGAAGAAGGGACTGCGCCCAGGGCAAATGATCAGTGTTGCTCTTGATCCTTCAGACATGCATATCAAGTACGACCGGCCTAGAACTATCGACGTGCCATGGTCGTTGATGGAGAGCATGTGGTCTTACTCCCTTCACCAACGAGAGGTTCGTAAGTCCAATAGTGATGGACGTGTTACCGCGCTGCTGCTGACTAATGAAGGCAGGCATTATTCAAAAGATTCCGTAGTGGACGTTATGAAGTGATCGTGTCCCGGGAAGTGGTGTAACTCATCATGGTTCTGGCCGCTGAGTTCGCCGTTTAGTTGATCACGGCCGACAGCTTGGCCTGTGGATTATCGCTGACTGCCTCAAAGGCCTCCAACTGCATGTAACGCCGTTGCAGGCACCACTCGTCGTTCTGCTCCAGCAGCATCGCGCCTACCAGCCGTGTGATTGCAGGATCGTTGGGAAAGATGCCTACGACGTCGGTGCGGCGTTTGATCTCCGCGTTAAGCCGCTCCAGTGGATTGGTGCTGTGTAATTGCTGTCGGTGCGCTTTTGGAAACGCCATGTGAGCCAGCACTTCATCCTCGCAGCCGTCCATGAGTGTCGCGATCTTGGGGTATTTTTCGCGTAGCTGATCAGCGACCAAACGCCATTGCTGATGGCATTCGGCACGGCTGTCCTGGGCGAAGACTGTGCGCAGTAGGGCCGCCACCATGGTGCGCTGACCTTTGCCGACGTGGGCCATGGCATTACGCATGAAATGCACACGGCAGCGCTGCCAGGTCGCGTTGAAGACCTTGGAAACAGCCGCCTTGAGCCCTTCGTGGGCGTCGGAGATGACCAGTTTCACGCCCCGCAAGCCACGTCGCGTGAGGCTGCGCAGGAAGTCTGTCCAGAACGGCTCAGCCTCTGACGGCCCAACCCGCATGCCCAGGACTTCGCGGCCACCGTCGGTGTTCACGGCCACGGCGATTATTACGGCGACCGAGACGATGCGTCCGGCCTCCCGCACTTTGACGTAGGTGGCATCGATCCAGAGATAGGGCCAGTCGCCCTCAAGCGGGCGGTCAAGGAAGGCGTGAACGCGCTCATCGATCTCACCAGCTAGCCGTGAGACCTGGCTTTTGGAGATGCCGGTCATGCCCATGGCTTTGACCAGCTCGTCCACTGAGCGTGTTGAAACGCCTTGGATGTAGGCCTCCTGGATGACTGCCGCCATGGCTTTCTCAGCGGTGCGTCGAGGTTCAAGGAAACCAGGGAAATAGCTGCCTTGGCGCAGCTTGGGAATCTTAAGGTCGACGTCGCCTGCGCGGGTTTGCCAAAGACGATCGCGGTAGCCATTACGGCTATTTGTCCGGTCTGGGCTTTTGACATCGAAGCCCGCGCCGCACAGGCCTTCGACGTCGAACTCCATCATGCGCTGGGCAACGAACTGGATCATTTGCTTGAGCAGATCAGCGTCTGCCCCTTTCTCAACCAACTCGGTCAATGCGATAGTGGGCTTGGTCATCGTGGTTTCTCTGGTGAGTGTTTGGTCTTCGCAAACTCAACGTTAGCCAAGAACCACGATGACCATCCTCTTTCGCCCGCAGGGCGCCTTCGGCTGGTTCAGTTACACCACTTCCCGGGACACGATCTATGAAGTCCTATGAAAGAAAGTGCGGCTTCTATGTTCGGGCCCACATGCTACGCCACACCTATGGGACTTATACCTTGCTTGCTCTTCGAAAAAGTAAAGAGTTTGAAGGTGAGCCATTGTTGTATGTCCGAGATAGGCTGGGGCATTCAGATGTGCAAACAACTATGATCTATTTGCATCTCATAAACCAGCTTGAAGCCCAATCCGTCCTTGCTCACGAGGACGAAATTGACATGATGTTTATGACTGATTCGGTTTCGCGTATCTGAGGTAGCACCATTGGCTCGGCAAAAAAGCTACAAGGCGGTTATGCGGTCGGTTACAAAAGGATTCGAGGCTGTCGAAGATGATATCAAGATTGACCTGCCGAGAAATCCGAGAAACCACAGGCAACTCGATCATACGAAATATTTAGGCTTGGGCTTCGATGCTTGGGCAATTCAAAGTCTTCACGTTATCAAAGCTTTGCTACAAGGAGGAAACTTCTCAGTGACGACCTTGATTGGTTACTCTACGAACGGACTAAGATTTTTTATAAATTTCTTGAGTGGCGGTTCGGTCAAGTCGCCACCTGCAACGCCAAACAGTCTTACCAAACGCCACTTGGAGCGATACGTCTCTTGGCTGAGGCTAAAATACCCTAACGGCTCGACAGCCAAGAATTACTATACTAGCTTCAAGTCGTTAGTTGTTGTTTTGGCTGAATATGGATTTATTGAAGTCAATCTTGACGATCTTTTGCCCCTCAATCCATTTCCTAATAATGCGCAGAGCACTAAAGATGCAGATCCGCTCACCTTGGGTGAAATGCAAAGGCTGATTGGCGCTTTGAAGTCAGATCTTATTGCCATCCATAAGGGTGCATTCCTTGGAAATGGCGCGGAGGCGATGGCTGTATTGCTACTAATTACTGCGGCAAGGTCTGGAATCAATACTACGCCGCTCTTGGAGATGAAGAGGGATGCCCTACAGCCTCACCCATTTATTCCTAATCTCAGGTTGATTACTACCGTCAAACGTCGAGGTAAAGGCGCACAGAGCAAAACAATCCGTCAGACTAATCTGCTAGATGAGTACAGTGCTATTCCCCTGGATGGGGTGGCAGTCCTCAATAAGGCGCTGGAGATTTCTAAGCCACTCGTAGCACTGGCACCTGATGAAATATCTTCATGTGTGTGGTTATATCGCTCGGGCCAGCCTGGCCGCTCGAACGACATCGTTACCCTTACACCCGGTGCTTTATATGTCACGGCAAAAAGCATTTGTGAGCGTCATGCGCTTCAGGATGATCAAGGCAATCGGCTAAATGTCACGCTTAGTCGGCTGCGAAAGACTATGGAAAGCCGTTTGTGGAAACTGAGTGGTGGCGACATTATAGAAGTTTCCTCCGTTATGGGTCATACCCCTGGTGTCGCCGATAATCACTATTTGAAAATCAACGATGAGATCAAGATCGACGGGGCGACATTTGTTGGGGAGGCTTTTCCGGACAAACTACGTGGCATAAACGTTATACCAACCCCGCCAGGCGGCTGCAAAGATAGCCTTTACGGTAGTCTGGCACCAAAGGATGGCGTCAATCATTGTTCTGAATTCATCCACTGCCTCGGTTGCCCTAGCTATGCAATTGTAGGCACCTTGGAGGACTTATACCGGCTGTTCAGCTACCAACAATTCTTGTATGCAGAAGTCGAATACTTTCTCACGGACGAGTGGGGCGCATGGCGCAAGCGTCAGTTTGACTATATTCGATTGATAGATGATTTCACCCAGAAGTTTGATCTTGCATTGGTTTCGCAAGCAAGGGCTCAGGCTGAGTCATCTCCGCACTTGTTCTGGGCTAAAAAAATCGAGTTCATGAAGAAAAAATTGGACGGTGAAATTTGAGCATAAGAACCACGAGTGCGGTGTTAAAGGCATATGATGTCCTCATCGCACAACCAGTTTCAGCGAATGGCCTAAGTCCCGCAGAGCGGGATGCAATCGTGATCAGCGCTATCGTTAATGAAGATGGAGAAACCTTCGTTCTTAGCAGGTTTGGCGATGCACAGTGGGATCTTCGCCCGTTTTTTGATCAGGCCAATGTTGCTCATTCTTATAAATTCATCAACTGGGATATGGGCATGCCTCGGGCGCTTATTGATGACTGCAAAGCTGTTGCTTATGCTTGGTTTAAAAGAGGAATGCCTAGATCCAAACCTCCTATCGCACGGGGCATTACTACTTTCGCCGTCGTCAGCGCGATGCCTTTTGTTCGCTGGTTAAACGATCTAGGAGTTTCAAGCTTTGCAGATGTCCGTCCGATCCATGTCAGCAATTACGTTCATCATTGCAAATATGAATTGAAGTTAAAGCCTCTCCCGCTGTATGGGCGATTACGGGTTATTGATTTTCTTTGGGTGTTTTCTGCCGACACGATGTTTCCCATTCAGAGTTATCCTTGGGGTAATTCGACATTGTGGCGGATTTGTGGGGTCGCGAATGTAAAAGGGTTGGGTGCTGCCACTAAAAACGTCGGGCGAACAGATATTATTCCTCATGATGAACAATCTAGGATTTTCAACTATTGCGAAAGCATTGTCCGGGAGATGAAGGCCGAATTGGCAGCCAATGGTATTGGATATCATCCTAGTGATGAACGGATGGCAATTCGTTGCAGAGATGCTGTTCTGTATATAGTTTCAATCACTAGCGGCATGCGCAATGACGAGGCAATTGGAATTGAGGTTGGCGCTTGGCGCAAAGAGTTAAAAAACGGGGTTACCTTTTGCTGGGTGACCACAATCGAGCACAAGACAGGTAAAGGCCAAGTCGAATATCTTGTACCAGAACTGACGATTGAAGCTTTAAGTCTTTTGGCAAAATATTCAGTACCCATCAGAAAAGAGCTGGATGAAGAGATTAGACAGCTTGCAAGCAATCGGGATTTTTCGTATTCAACTGAACATCTCCTTAGGCTCGAAAAAGCCCGAAAAGACGCGAATAAACTATTTTTGGGACGAAACACACAAGGAGGGAAAGTTCAGGAAAGCCATCACGTTGAGGCTCTCAGCGGGCAAGCATCCAATGCTGCGTTTGACCGTATAGCTAAAGCCGCTGGAAGCGATTGGCCGTTGAGGACGCATCAATGCAGGCGAACATATGCAAGATGCTTTGTAGAATCCCGTATGGGCCGCACTTCATTGATCTACCTCAAATGGCAGTTCAAACACAGCAGCATGAGTATGACCCAACTCTATGCATCCAATCCGCAGCAAGACCTGACTCTCTTTGATGAGATCTTCCAGCAGATGACAGAGTTTAAAATTGACCTGATCGAATCATGGCTCGATGATCAGCCACTGGCAGGGGGCGCTGGCGAAAAGATTGTGGAGTTGCGGGCGATTCCAATCAAGGATAGAGCTGCTTTGCTTGCCCAGACCGCCCCACATGCCAACATTCGTGCGACTGGACACGGCTGGTGCATCGCCACAGAGCGGGGCTGCGGAGGTGCTGGTCTATACGAAGCCACACGGTGTCCAGGGTGCAAAAATTCGGTGATCGATGAAGTCTTCGCCAGCACTTGGCAGGACATCTACATTCAACAGCGAGAGCTGATAAAAATTGAGGATGCAGGCCCCGCTGTTAGGCAGCGCGCAGAACGCGACTTGCAGGTTGCACTAGATGTAATTACCAGCCTTGGCCTTTCTCCAGTTGAGGAAATGGAGGAGGCGGCAAATGACTAGACAGGCGGTGGGCCCTGACTCTCCTATTCGCTCCAGGTCGAAGACACTCGCCGCGCTCAACAAGGTCGTCGACGATCTAATTGCTGGTGACGAAAAGCTTTCCATCACATCCGTTGCCCGTGCCGCAGGTGTGACTCCGGGACTCATCCATAACACTTACCCAAGCATAGCGGAAAGGATTCGCAACATCGTTGGCAAGTCGGTGCGAGCCCAGCGAGACTCTAAGCATCAAGCGTTGATGAGCGAGAAAGAAAAGAACAGGGTGCTCCGTGCAGAGAATGATCAGCTTTTAGCGGAGGTAGCTCGGCTGGCTTCGGTTAACCAGCGACTAATATTCGAGATGATTCAGCTGAAGGCGGTTGCCAACGGTAAGGTCACCGCACTCCCTCTGAAACCAGGGCCCAACTAGGCCCTGATGGGGAGCCCACTGAATTCGGCAAAAATCGTAGACCACCACTTCAAGCGCCACGATCACGCCCGACTGTAGCTTGTTGACTGGTCAATCTGGTTCACGGGTGAAGCGATAGAACAGGTTCGGCTCGCTGACCACGTACAAATACCCTTCATTGTCGATGGTTACGCCTTCGGCCTGGGGTATGCCTTTCAGCAAACCAGCAAAACCTCTCGCCAGGGAGCGGAAACTCACCACCTTGCCCTCGTCGGTCATTTCAATCAGCAGTTTCGACTCGTCGCTGAGCAATATCAGATGGCCGCTCTGTTGATCGAAGACGACTGAAGACAGGTCAGTCGCAAACACCTTGTCTTTTACCAGGCTGGACAGGTCACGCACGTGCAAGGAAAAGCCTCCGGCCAGGCTGGCACGAAGGCCGCTCACTTCCAGCAATTGGCGAGGATCTCGCTCCTTGGTCACAAACAGGCGGTCGCCTTTCAGGTCGTAGGCGAGCCCTTCAAGGCCTTTGTTGTCTTCCTTGCCAAACGCCAGGGTGAGAGCTGGATACTGGTCTCGGCTCAATGGTCGACCAGGAGAAAGTTTACCGTCTTCGGCGATGGGGACATCCACGATAACCAGGCTCTGCCGGCGCTCCTCGGCGATTACCAGCTGGCCATTGCCGGCATAGGACACAGCTTCCACATCGTGGAAGCCATCCAGGTTGTAACGCCTTTCCACATCACCGTCACGACTAAGGGCCAATAGTTCGTTTGGGCCGTTGGTGACCGCCCACAGCAGGTTTAGGTCAGGGTCAAAGGTCAGACCCGAAAGATTGCTGTCCACACCGGAAACCGCCTTAGCATCCAGTTCAACCCGATAGCCAGGCAGCCACACAGAGCGCTCCTGCCAATCGTCGGTGTGCCAGCTGGTCTTGATCCAGAAGTACAAACGATCATCAAGGTGATGGGTGCGGACTTGGAATACGGTAAGCAATACAAGGCACAGCAGTGCCCACATCCAGGCGCTTGTTTTCCGTGTTCGGCCCAGCCAGTTTTTTGCCAACAAATACATAGAAATCTCGTTAATTGGGGCTGACGCCACGAATCGTGACGATTTCAACCCGACTCAGTGCGACTCGCACAGGTGATGCACAGCAGCGTGGCCGGATCAAATTCCAGGCGGCCCGAGGCGATCAACTCGCCGCATTGGTTACACCAGCCATACTCACCCTCGTGCCAACGCTTGAGGGCCAGTTGGAGGCGGACGCGTTCATGCTGCGCCCGACTGCGGATGGCATCGTTCATTGCTTGCTGCTGGAGTGCATCCATCCTCGACAAACGCCCTACCTTGCTTTGATCCAGCTCTACCGATTGCGAGCGAGACTCAGCGTCTTCCAGCAATCGATCCAGCTCGGCAGCCCGCTGTTCCAGCAGGGTCTTGAAATGGGCAAGATCGAGGGCGTCGTCCATGGCCATTAGCGCAGCAGTAACAGCGGACTGATGGTGGTGCGGAGCATGCTGGTCGTGGTGCTACCGACCAGGAACTGCCGGATACGGGAATGGCCATAGGCCCCCATCACCAGCAGATCAATGCCATGCTCTTTCTGATAGGCGTGCAGGGTAGGCTCTATCTCACCGCTCCGGGTCTCGGCACGAACAGTGAAGCCGGCGTTGATCAGCACTTTCTGCGCCCAGTCCAGCTGTGCAGATGCTTCATCGCTTACGGGGCCAACCATGACCAGGTGGATCGGCAACCCCTTCAGCAGCGGGCTGGCTGCCAGCATCTCCACACCCTTGCGGGTAGTAGCGCCGCCATCGAATGCCAGCATCGCGCTCTTGGGCTTTTGGAAGCTGGCCGGGGTAACCAGGATTGGCCGGTGCATGATACGAATCACGCTCTCCAGCTGGCTTCCGACCTGCTGACTCAGATTGCCACTAGACTCGCCCTGGCGACCGATGACCAGCAGGCGCGTTTCGGTTTGCAGCTCTTGCAGGCTTTCCAGCAGATCGCCATGACGTTGCTTGGACTCCGGCGCGGCCACGCCATCCTTAATGGCCCGCTCTTTCGCGGCCGCAAGCATGATCCGCCCTTGCTCAAGGGCCAACTTTCCCCGCTGTTCATCCAGGGAAGCAAGCTCATCAAGCAGATGCTCGCGGCTGCCAAGGCCGATATTGCCACTCAAGTCGGCCGCAACTGGGTACTGGCGCTGATCCAACACATGCAAGAAGGTCAGCGGGGCTTCCAGGCTCAGACTGGCCCATGCTGCGTAGTCGCACACAGCTGGAGCCGAGGTGGAACCGTCGATACAGGCAATTACTTGGGTCATCGTTGTTCTCCTTCTCAGTGGCCCATGAGTTGATCAATGGCGTCGGGTTTATCGTGAACACCAAAGCGATCCACGATAGTGGCGCTTGCTTCGTTGAGACCCAGCACTTCAACTTCGGTGCCTTCGCGGCGGAACTTGATAACCACCTTGTCCAGGGCTGCAACAGCGGTGATATCCCAGAAGTGGGCGCGATTCAGGTCGATGGTTACCTTGTTCAGGGCTTCCTTGAAGTCGAAGGCCGCGACGAACTTGTCTGCCGAGCTGAAGAACACCTGGCCGGTGACGTTATAGCTACGATGCTCGCCGGCTTCGTCCAGCAAAGAGCTGATTGCCATGTAATGGCCAACCTTGTTGGCGAAGAACATCGCGGCCAGCAGCACGCCGGCCAGCACGCCGAAGGCCAGGTTGTGGGTGGCGACCACGACCACCACGGTGACGACCATGACAATGTTGGTCGACAACGGGTGCTTCTTCAGGTTGCGCAGCGAATCCCAACTGAAGGTGCCGATGGATACCATGATCATTACGGCTACCAGAGCAGCCATTGGGATCTGCTTCAGCCAATCGCCGAGGAATACCACCATCAGCAGCAGGAATACGCCTGCTGCCAGGGACGACAGGCGAGAGCGACCGCCGGATTTCACGTTGATGATCGACTGACCAATCATCGCGCAGCCGGCCATACCGCCGATCAGACCCGAAGCAATGTTGGCCACGCCCTGGCCCTTGCACTCGCGGTTCTTGTCACTAGGGGTGTCGGTCAGGTCGTCAACAATGGTCGCGGTCATCATCGACTCCAGCAGACCGACCACGGCCAGTGCTGCCGAGTAAGGGAAGATGATGGCCAACGTCTCGAACGTCAGCGGCACGTCAGGCCAGAGAAAGATTGGCAGCGTATCCGGCAGTTGACCCATATCACCGACCGTGCGGATATCCAGCCCAACCGACATGGCAACGGCGGTCAGCACGATGATGCACACCAGCGGCGATGGGATGAGCTTGCCGATCTTCGGGACATAGGGGAACAGATAAATGATGCCGAGGCCTGCGGCTGTCATGGCGTAGACGTGCCAGGTGACATTGGTCAGCTCGGGCAGCTGAGCCATGAAGATCAGGATCGCCAGCGCATTGACGAAGCCGGTCACCACCGAGCGCGAAACGAAGCGCATCAGCGAGCCGAGCTTCAGGTAGCCAGCACCAATTTGCAACACGCCACACAGCAGCGTGGCGGCCAGCAGATATTCAAGACCATGGTTCTTGACCAGGGTCACCATCAGCAGTGCCATGGCCCCTGTCGCGGCTGAAATCATGCCTGGGCGGCCACCGACAAAGGCGATCACTACGGCGATACAGAATGAGGCGTAGAGACCAACTTTGGGGTCGACGCCCGCAATGATAGAGAAAGCGATGGCTTCAGGGATCAGCGCAAGTGCGACGACGATCCCCGCGAGCACGTCGCCACGGACGTTGGAAAACCACGTTTGTTTGAGTGTTTGTAGCATCAGAATATCCAAAGCAATGCACCGCACGCATGCCAGGAAATGGCGAGCGCGTCGATACGAATTCAAATTGTGAGGATTATTTTGCTGTGCGCTTTGGGTGTAAGAACCGGGCGTACAGCAGTACGCAGCCGCGAGCGAAACTGGCGGAGGCGAGGTGTTGCGAGGGGGCGTAGCGCTAAGGCGGCGTAGGCTGCCAGTAGAGCGTTTGGAGTACAGTCATGCTGGTGTTCCTGTAGCTCAAGGGGTATGCGGAGCCAAAAGTATACAGTGAAGCTATCGTCGATTGCGATCCGCCGCCCTGCTTTGCGAAGCCACGTCTGAAATAGGCTTAGTCGAGGAGTATCGCCATCAGGAACGAAGGAAAATAATCAAAAAATGTTAGTGGGTTAATTCCCTTATAAATCAATATCTTACAACAAACTAACTGTTAGGATCATTCAGATACAACGATGGTTGCGTGATCGCGCGATCGGCGGATGCCAAGCCCTGGATCAAGATGGGTGAGCCGTACTTTCAGATCAAGGACAAGCTCCGTAAGCACGGCATTGTCGCGTGTTCGTCGAACTACGAGCTCTACGGCGACATGAGTGAGCGGGTCATGTCGGTTATTGAGTCCATGGTGCCCAATGCCGAGGTTTACAGTATCGATAAGAGTAAGTTGTATAGTGCGGACGCCTAAGCTATTGAGTTCTATCTATGGACATTGTTAAGCGTCCCAGGGGCGTTGAATGGCGACGTTAGAGCGCATTCATTTCGTGCCCCATTACCTCGTGCGCAGAGAGAACGCCGTCGCATACTCCCCCAGTAGCAGCCGGCCATCCATTGAGGGCTTGCCCCAAATCTTTTGGGCAGACTATGCACCTTGGAGGGAGGCAAACCTGTGGGCAGTGGAGCGAGCAACGACTGGTGACGCTTCTCTTAAGACCGTTGCCAGTAACATGAATGGCCTTCTCAATTACGCTAAATTTCTTGAATCTCGTGATTTGCAGTGGTTCGAGTTTCCCGCTCGCAAAGCTGACCGCTGCCTGGTGCTATACCGAGGGGCGTTGATCAAGATGCGCGATGCCGGCCAGATCAGCCCATCCACGGCGTCTGAGTACATGCGCAATTGCATCATGTTCTATCGGTGGGTAAGGCATAGGGAGCTTCTTTCTCCACACGTCCAGCTGTGGCGGGAAAAGCCCTACGTCGTTAAATACTTCGACCGGGTGGGGTTCGAGCGAACGATCAGCGGAACCACCACCGACCTCAGCATCCCGAACCGTAAGCGCCCAGGCCAAACGCTTGAAGATGGGCTGTTGCCAGTCTCGGAGACCGATCGCGATGCAATTCTGGATTTCGCCGCAGAGAACGCCACGCCCGAGCTCTACCTCATGTTGGCCCTTGGATTTTTTACCGGGATGCGGCTCGGCAGCATCTGTGATCTCAAGATTCAGTCTCTGGAGCGCGCCGCCCCCGACCCTTCCGCTGAAGGGCTTCTACGCCTTGCAGTTGGTCCAGGCGCAGCTCCGCCAGTGCACACGAAATTCGGTGTGACTGGCCAGGTCTGGATACCCGAAGCGTTGCGTGATGAATTGCTGGAATATGCCAAAGGCTGGCGGAGGATGGAACGAGAGGCGAAAGCCTCGCCCGAGAATCGTGATTTGCTGTTCTTGACCCGCTTTGGTAACGCCTATGGCAGGCGCGGCACCGATCAGTCATCTGCTGTGAATGTTGAGATGTCCGAGTTTCGAAAACGGGGCGTCAAAGCAGAACTACAGGTGCTCCGTAAATTCCGCTTCCATCAGTCGCGCTGCACCTTCGGTACCGAATTGGCACGTCTGGCGCTATCGGCTTGTGCCGATGTCGCTATTGTAATTGCGACGGTCAGCGACGCGTTGCTCCATGGGCCTAACTCTGAAGCCACCACCTTCAAATACATCCGATTCGTACAGGCACTGCCGATCAAACAAGCCCTCTCAAATAGCTTCATGGCGGCATTTAGCGGGATCGGCGCTGGGGCGCGGCACGATGGATAGTTCCGAATTCGACCTCACTTTCCCGATGCTTGAGTATGGGGCCACTGAAACGCCCTGGGACCTCCGGCCGCTGCTGTTTCGCGGAGGTGCAGCAGCAAAGGTGAAGCATGTGGGCCGCCAGATCGCGCAGGGCGAACTCGGCAGTCCCTTGCCGGAACGTTTCGAGCTGGTGACGCAGCTGCATGAGCACATGACTGACGACCTTGCTGGTGGCGGAAGTCGCTTCTCGGTGCAGAACAAGATCAGTGCATTGCGCCGATTCTTTGCCTGGATCGATTCAGAAAACGTGAATCTCAGTCTCGAGACGGCGGCCGACACGTTCATTCGTTGGACCGATCACTTGCTCCAGCGTCATCGAGTCGAACGCAATTTCAGCGATGGGTCCCTGTACGATCTCACCAGGCTCACGGCGACGATGCTGGACCGAGCATTGGACCGCCAAGCAAGCCTGAGCAAGAGCACACGTATTCGCAAGCCGCGCGGCAAAGGCAAGGTACATACGAGCAAAGCGGACAAGCAGAATCTGCAAAACACCTTCGCATTCGGACACCTTCTAGCTGACGTATGCGAGGCATTGCCTGGAGGGGGACAATGGCCCCCCTCCCAGTTTGTATTTCGTTACGCACCGGCCAAGTGCTGGAACTATGGTCGGGATTGCAGAGCCCCGAGAAAGTAGCGGCCCGCCGTACCAGGCCGCAAAACCAAGCGCAAATCGAAGCATCCCTGGCGGCGCGTGCCGCCCACGATGCAGATCGGACACTGCGGACCCGTTTCCCCATCGTCAATTTACGGATCGAGAGTGAATTGCTGATGTTCATCGCCCAGACCGGTCTGAACCTCCAGCAAGCACATACCCTGCGGGTTGAGCAGTTTCATTACACCAGCCACATAGACGGCTACCAGGTACGTACCTACAAAAATCGACGGGAAGGAGAAGTGCTATTCGAGATCTTTGCCAGTTATCGAGAGTGGTTCGAGCGCTATCTCGAATGGCGTTCCGAATGGTTTCCCAATGAGCCGGATGGTTTGCTCTTTCCGCTTATACGTAGCGGGGGACGAATCCTAGAAGAGGCGACGCAGTTCACGAACGTTACGCGCATCTGCCGCGAGCTTGGCATACCGATAGTGAGACCGCGAAAACTGCGCGGGACGCGCATCAACTGGTTGCTTCGGGAGTCCCAGAATCCCCAACAGGTTGCGGAGTTGGCCCAGCATACGGTGCAAACGCTGATACGCGTATATGCCGACCCCCATCCGCAGATCGCTATGGTGGAAATTACGCGCTTCCATCAGCAAACCGATCCGTCCCTTTCACCTCCTGCTCCTGGTAGATGTGTATCGGCCACACCTGAACCAGTGGGCACGATGCCGAAGAATGGTCCGCGACCCGACTGCATCAATGCTGCCGGTTGCCTGTTCTGTACCCAGCACCGGGATATCGAAAGTGAGGATCATGTGTGGTCTCTCGGTAGCTTGCGCCACCTCAAATCGCTTGAACTGGCACGCTACCGCCCATCCAGTTCGGGTAAGCACCTGACGACAGAGCATCCGGCCCTGCTGGTGATCGATCGGCTGACGGCCAAACTGCGCTTCTTCGAAGAAAGTAGCGAGGTCCGCAGGCTTTGGGTCGAAGAAGCCAGAGCGCGCATAAGTGAAGGTGACTACCACCCGGCCTGGGATGGCTTCATCCGATTGGCAGAACTGCGACAAAGATCAGCATGACGAAAAATATTCTTTCCGAACTTGGCCTCGGCATCGACTCGCCCCTAGCGATTCCTGATGCGCCGAACTACCGTCCGCCGTGCTGGCCACCGCAGCGTGATTGGCCGGTCATCATAGATGCCGCTGGCCAGGTGGTGAGCCGTTGGGGCGATGCCATTTGGCGGCTCGACCCATGGGCGGGAAAACGGCTCACTCTCAATTTCGGCGATGGCCCAGCTAAGAAATATGTCGCCGCGATCGATCCTGCGAACGCCGATTTATTGCGGACCGTAATCGGCTGGTGGCTATACGGCCCCAATGGAGCCCGTGGATACCGAGGCCTGAAAACGCGCTTCGACCAGATGCGTCGGCTGTTCGTCTTGTGCACTCAAGAAGGCATTCTCGCATCCGAACTGAGTCATTTTCCGCGCGTTGCCGACCGTCTCCCGGAGGTGCTCCAGGCTTCCCGGTCCGGTGAGTTCTTGGCATTGCTGCACGAACTGTACGAGCGGCGGGATGCGCTGGGGTTCACCTTGTTGGATCGCGCAGGGTTGGCACGCCTCGCAGCGGCCATGCCCGACCACCAGAAGCTCCAGACCCCCTATATCCCGCCCCGCATTTGGCACTATCAAATCACACGCTTGCGCGAATGCCTGGATGACTTTTTGGCGCATCGAGGCCAAGTCGAGGAGTGCTTCCGCTTCTGTCTGGCTGCCTATCGGCACAACTCTGCCAGTCTCCAAGGACAACGCAGGCCACAATCGTTCTATCCGTTTCAGTGGCCGTCGGATGGATCAAACGGAAAGTGGACTGGGCGGCAGTACTACGGCCCATTCATCGACACCGCGCATCGGTTTGGCATGGTGGAACTATTTCGTCGCTGGCTGGGAGTGAGCGACGACGAAATTCGCATTCAAACTCTGAGTCGCTACCTCAACCTCGTGAGTCGATCTGGACTGTGCTATCTGCTGAACTTCAGCCTCATGCGAGTCGAAGAGGCTTGGAACCTGCGCGCCGATTGCTTGCACATAGAACGTGATCCGCAGTTTGGCGACATCCATGTATTGTGCGGACGAACGACCAAGACGATGTCGGATTCTGAGGCACTTTGGGTGACGTCCCCGTCAGCTCAGGTGGCAGTTGAAGCCATGCGTGTGGTCGCAGACCTCCGCGCAGAATGCGACTCTCCCCCCGGCGAGGCCTCGGTGCCGGATGATCCGGCCAAGCGCTATCTGCTTGATTATTGCCTTGAACCGTGGGGAACGAAGTTCACCAAGATCAACCGCACGATTCGGCCATCGATTCCGAGCTATGCCCATGTGCTTCAGTGGTTCGACAAGCTGTTCGACCGTGAGCAATTGCGCATTACGCCGGAAGATTTCGAATTGGCTCGGTTGGTGACGCCGACGCTGACCGACGAGTTTGCGGTCGGCAAAATCTGGCCGTTGGCCTGGCATCAACTCCGACGAACCGGCGCAGTGAATATGCAGGCATCCGGGCTGGTCAGCGACGCTTCATTGCAGTTTCAGCTAAAGCACGTCGCCAGAGCGATGAGTCTCTACTACGGGCAAAACCATTCCAGGGTACGGCTGGAAGAGAAGGCCCATACCTACTACGTCCGCACCATGTACGAAACTTTGGGTAGGCAGCTGCAACAGCTGACGAGCAACCGATTCGTCAGCCCCCACGGCGAGAAGCGAAAATCTGAGATTGTCCGCCTAATCTCAGCCTCTGATGCTAAGAAAGCGATCAATCTGGCTAAGAAGGGGACGGTCACTCATCGACCGATTTTGCTGGGCATCTGCACGAGCCGTACCCCCTGTCCCTATGGGGGCATCGACAATATCGCTCGCTGCGGAGGGGGCGACTCCCCCGGAGAAACCAAACCATGTGCGGACGTTCTCTATGACCCCGAGCAACTCGACGAAGTCGAAGTGTTGGAGGCGGTATTGGATGAGCGCCTGGCCGCTGCCGAGGTAGACAGTCCGCTAAGGACTTCGTTGGAAGCCCAGAAACGTAGTGTGGAGAATTATCGCCATGTCATCCGGCAAACATGAATCCGCTGACCCGGCTAAGCGAATGAGTGCCGGCGAGCAGTATCGCGCAGCGTTCGAGCGGCTGAAGAGCAACAAGCCCGAACGACTGCCGAAGGGGACGCCCGTAAGTCAGAACAACGTTGCCAAGGAGGCCGGCAGCGACCCCTCTGCACTGAAAAAAGCTCGTTTCCCCCTACTGATCGCTGAGATCCAAAAGTACGTGGAAGGACACGCTGAGCAACGTCCGCCATCAGTGCGCCAAGTCAGCTTATTAGCCCGCAGAAAAAATCGTGGACTTCGAGAACGGATCGAGGAAATCACGCAGCAGCGTGACCACCTAGCCAGCCTACTCAGTGAGGCCGACGCCACCATTCTTGAGCTGTACGACCGTATTGCGGACTTGGAGCGCCAACTGCCGGCCTCCAATGTGCTTCCTCTTGATCCGCGAGGCCACAAAAAACTTTGAAACGGAGAGCTCGCAATATTCGAAAGAAACACAGCCATGCCCGACCAGCCCGGCATGAAACGTCGGGCTAGCCGCCGAAGAGCTTCTTGCGTTGCGCGGTCCGCTCCCGGCGTAGATTCTCGTAGGCAGTTCGGCGTTTAGTCGCGTTTTTGATTAATTCCAGGACCTGGGCGATATCGCCGAGCAACTCCTCACGCGCGGGAAGCGGTAGTTGGCGCTCGCCTGGGGTGTCGTGGGCCTCGGTAGCTTCGCAGGCCCGCGCATACACTGCCAGCAACTGCTCCCACTCCTCTGCGGGGTGGCCAATGACAGCACCAAATGCTTCTACGCTCACCACATCGCTGAACGGCTGGACGGTATTGTTCAAAAAAACCTCGCGTATGGCGCGCTCGACAGTGCCTCGGAGGCTTGAGTATCCCGATGCGATTTGCCGCTCAAGCTCATCATCCGGGTCGCTGCCGACCGGAACGTTCAGTGCTTTCGCACGACTTTCGAGATCGGCCAGGCGGGCCTTGGTGTCCATCGTCGTCCACGTCAGCCCCTCGCTCACTAGTCCCGGCGACTCGTCCCAACCGATGGTCTTGTAGCTGGCCGAGCGATCAGCGCGCTGAAGCGCCATCGCGAGCTCGGTCAGGAACACCGCATCATGGGTGAACACCAGCACTTGGCGGGTCTCAGCCAGCGCTACCAAACGCCGAGCTATGGCCCGACGATATACGTGATCCAGCGACGTAGACGGATCGTCGAAAATAACGGTCGAAGTATGTGGCAGGGATTCGAGCTCGGCGAGGAACATAGCCATCCCCAACGCGCGCTGCTCGCCCTCTGACAGCACCTTGGAGGCTTTCGCCGTGATTTCCTGCAGGCGCAGCGTGACCTTGGTCACCCCCAGCTCTGTGCGCCCGCTCAGGTCGGGTTGCACCCGTCGCTTATAGCCCAGGGCTTTCAACTCAGCATTCATAGAAGCGGCCAGAGCCTCGGTCACATGCGTCGCCGCCAGGGACGTCAGTTTGCGTGACACTGCCGCTGGGTTGAGGGCGGCATGGCAGCGGCTCAATGTGGCATGGACCTGACTGTCCTGAACAAAGCGCTCCACCGCGCCAAGCTGGTTGGCGAGGCGTTGTCGGGCTTCTAGCTCTGCCAGTTCTTGGGTCAGCGCCAAGCGTAGAGCGGGATCGGCAGAGGTCCGCAGGGTATTGGCGTCGACTCGGAGCGAAGCAGCTTTGGCGGCGAAGAGACTATCGAGGTTTGCTTCGATAGGAAGCGGTTCTGACTCGGGGGACCAGTTTCCAGTTTGCAGGGCTTGGCTAACCCAAGTATGCCGGGCGGTCCAGACCGATGCCGCTGCGGTGATGGCAGCGTGTAGGTCGGGCAGTCGCTCCTCCACGTCAGCCCGTGTTGGCACATCCAGAACGTTTAGATCGACAGCCTGCACCTTCCCTAGAGCGTTCATGCGCGCAAGCGTGGCGGCTTGCGCATCCGCCGTGGCGCTGTCGGCGACAAATGCCGCGAAACGCCGCATGCGCTCCGAGGCATCCGTTGAATAAGGTTGCTGGCAGAGTACGCAGTAAGCGTCCGGTTCCAGGTGCGGGAAGGGATGTTCAGGGTATGCCGTCTGCTGAGAGAAAGCCTCAGCGGCTCGGTACATCGTTTGCCAGAGTTCAGCTCCTGTGCCTTCCAGCAGCGTGGCGGTGGGTGAGGACGTTACCGGCAACTCCATGGCGTTCAGTGTGTCTCGATCCTGAAGACGCGCTTGCGCCAGTTGCATGGCGAGATGCGCGGTTTTTTCCGTTGTAATCAGTTCCTTTGCCCGTGCTATGGCACGATCATTCACCCAGCGCTGGACTTCCTCGGCTCGACGCTGCGCCTGGTCCAAGCGTGTCGCCAAACGTTCCAAGGCCAGCGCCTGCGGCACAGGATCGCTTTCCAGTAATGTCCGCTTCAGAAACTCCAGTCGCCGGAGTTCATCGTCACCGACCGTCCCTAATCGAGCAAGCACGGCGCGGTCCGAGTCCCCACCTAATTTGGCGATGTAGCGGCCGACTTCGGTGTCACCCTTCAGCGGTTCGAATTGCCGGGTATCCAGAGCCAAGGCATTGCGTTCGGTCCCAATCCGTGCCTGTAAATCACGCTGAAGTAGGACCAGGCGCGTCAGATGAGTGAGTCCGTAGGGCTGAAATGCAGGGGTCCCTTCCGCGTCGATGTAGTCATTGGCACAGGCCGCGTCGTAGACCGAGACCGAACTCAAATGCAAATGGGCCGGCCCGTTCTGGACCCAACGTGCGGTTTCCGGAGTGCCATCCACCAAAATGGCGAAATCTGCTGATGGCGGTCTAGCTGGGGTTGCCGCCCCAAAAGCGTCGGGCAGGACCTCCACCCGATGCCGAGCGTTGCAGGCATTCTTGAAGACGCGGGCGTAGCCGGATTTGCCGGCGCCGTTATGACCAAAGAAAATGGTCATGCCCTCCGGTGCGAGGTCAAAGGCACGACCGGACGGGAAGCCGTTTACCTGGTCTAGCCCCGAGACACCCACCAACCGCACGGTTGCGCCACTTCCGGCGCCTGGTACGTCGTCCAGCGTGAATGGCCGTGCTCCCCCCGTGGTTGCGTCTTCCCGTTCTTGCTCGCGAACCATTCGCAGAATGGTCTCGATGTCATCTTGGGTTAGTTCGGCCCGGGCAAATATCCGGCGCAGTGCTTCCTGCTGCCAGGGTCTGAGTCCGCCGGCCCACCCAATAATCTCGTCCAACAATGGCATATCCGTCTCCTTTCCAGATCCGCCGATTAAAGGCCGCGCCCAGTTGGATGGCAAGTGGCCAGCGCCTTCGAGGTGCTTCGCCGTGTTCCGTTTGCCTGCCTTCCTGACCGCCACCCTAGTGGCTTGTCCGGTCGTGACGCTACACGGGCAGAATTTCTGCATGCTGGCCAGTATCAAGCCGCTCTAAAGTCCGCTACCGGAAAGCGCTGCTTAGCGGTGAGAGACGGGGAAAGTGCGGAAGCTACTACCGACGCAAGCGATGTGGTGAGCAGTCCTCAGGTATGTGCGAAATTGCACTCCTCTTGACCACCAATTTGGGTTGGCGTTGACCACGGATTGCGTTCAACTTGACCAGGGCGTGTCACTGTCACGACCGTCAGAGAACGGCCGATTCTGTTGAAAAAGTAGGTTTAGCGGCGGCCTGCCGATCAGGTGTGCCTGCTGTCGAAGTGACTGCAAGCCACTTCAGGTTGCCTTTCGGCGTTTCGCTGAGCGTCCTTGCTCAGGCCTGAGGGTTAATTTGAAGGTTTCTGCTCTCAGCAGGCGTACCTATCCCGTGAGCGGTGGCCCTTGAGGCAAAAGCTTGGCCATGCGTCGCAGGTTCTGCACCGCCGCCGCCAAAGTGAATTCGTCAGTGGCACCTGTCAGGCCGCGCAGTCGTAAACGATCGAGTTTCATGATCCGTTTGAGGTGGGCGAACAGCATCTCCACCTTCTTTCGTTCGCAGCGAGAGACGAGGTATTCCGGTGTCTTGGCGATGCGCCTGGCCACATCGCGGGCAGCCTCATGGATACTGCGGACGATCTTCCGATTCGGCGTGTTGGGGCAGCATTTCGCTTTCAGCGGACAGGTAGTGCAGTCGGTTTGGCTGGAGCGATAAATGATGGTGTGGGCCTTGGTCACCCGCGATCTTTTCTGGGTGAAGGCGCGCCACTCACTGCGTAGTGGTTTGCCGGCTGGGCAGCGGTATTCATTGGCCTCCTGGTTCCAGTGGAAGTCGTTACTGGAGAGGCTGTCGTCCTTGCGCTCAGTCTTGTCCCACACCGGCACATGCGGCTCGATGTCCTTTTCTTCGACCATCCAGGCCAGCATCGGGGCGGTGCCATAAGCGGTATCGCCGATAAGGCGTTCCGGTGTGAGATCGAACTGAGCTTTGACACGCTCAACCATCGTCCTAGTCGAATCGACTTCGGCGGTACGGTGCGCCGGGGTAGCTTCCACGTCCATGATCACACCGTGCTCAGTGTCGATCAGGTAATTCGTGGAGTAGGCAAAAAAGGCCGGCCCACCTGGCGCTGCTGTCCAACGGGACTGAGGATCTGTGAGCGAAATTTTCTTGGGAAGAGCCTCAGCCAGCGCCTCTTCATCAAGGGCTTCGAGGTACTCGCGCACTGCGCGGCTGCTGAGCTTTGGATCGTTCCAATCGACCTCATCTCCCGCTACCCCACGTTGCCGGCTGGCATCCGCCTTGATGATGCTAGCGTCGACGGCAAAACCTTCGCCCTTGACTAGGCCGGCTGCCATGCAACGCCGCAGCACCTCATTGAACAACCAGCGGAACAGATCGCTGTCACGAAAACGCCCATGGCGATTCTTCGAGAAGGTCGAGTGATTGGGGACTTCGTCTTCCAGACCCAGCCGGCAGAACCAGCGATAGGCCAGGTTCAGGTGCACCTCTTCGCACAATCGCCGCTCGGAACGAATGCCATAGCAGTAGCCGACGACCAGCATGCGCACCATCAATTCCGGGTCAATCGAGGGGCGTCCGATGGGACTATAGAAGTCCGCCAGGTAGGCGCGCAGATCACTAAGATCCAGGCACTGGTCGATGCTGCGCAGGAGGTGTTGAGCCGGGACGTGATCTTCTAGGTTGAACGAGTAGAACAGGCGCTGCTGTCCTCCCGGTAACTGCCCCATCATGCTGTTCGCCCCCACGCTCGCTGACAGAGCAATTTTGCCAACGGTATGGAGAGGCCGCTACTTTTTCAACAGAATCGGCCAAAAACGGACACCGCCAACCCGAAAAAAACTGAGCGTTGCTTTCCGTTAAGTTTGGTAGTTGCAAGCCCCGTTCAGGAAGAATTGCTCGATCAACGCCGCCATACCTGCGCGTGCGATACGGCCGCGGCGCTCGGCGTCTACCAGGCCGAAGATCAAGGAGGAGAAGATTTCGGTAAGCGCCGGGGCACCGATATCGATACGGAATACGCCCAGTTTTTGCCCGCGTAGAAAGAACTCGTCCAGCGTTTCTGAGTAAGGCAGCCATCGGCAGCCGCCTGCATCTAAATCAAACGTGTCCGGGCGCCACTGAAATGAGAGGAAAACCAACAACTCCCTGTGAGTCAAATGGCCTTCGATCAGGCGATGCAATGCGTCCAAGGGCGCCGACTCAAGATCGGCATCGGCAATGACCCGATAAATAACCACCGAACCATGATCCAGAAGCATCTCGATCAGGTTGTCGCGGGCGCCGCAAAACCTGTTTAGCGTCGCCTTGCTGACTCCCGCTGCCTGGGCTATTTCTTTGAACGTGGCTCGCGGGTGGTCAACGATGGCGATCGCCAGGGCCTTCAGCAATTTCTCATCGGCAGCAGTTAAATCCATCGGTCACTCTTTATCTATCGCAGGCAGATGCGGGTATTTTGCCTAGAACACTCATTTTTCTCAAAGAGGATACTAGCTTTGTTCACATCAAAATAAAATGAGTCAATATTGACTCATTTGATTTTGATGTGCATCATGCGCGGCTTCGACTACGTACTGGCTTCGTGCTTGGGTGAGATATGAACAAATTTCGCGAGTGGATCACTTTTTCCGTGATCTCCTGTTTGGTCGCCGTGACCCTGGTTGGCTGCGACAAGCCCGAAGAGCAAGGGGAGGAGGCGCCGGCGCGTGAAGTCGATGTGCTCAGCGTGCAGACCGAGCCCTTCACCGTGGTTGCCGAGCTACCAGGACGCATCGAGCCGGTGCGTGTCGCCGAGGTGCGCGCGCGGGTGGCGGGGATCGTGCTCAAGCGCACCTTTGAGGAAGGGGCCGACGTGAAGGCCGGCGACGTGCTGTTCCAGATCGACCCTGCGCCGTTCAAAGCGGCCCTGTCGCGGGCGCAGGGTGAACTGGCCCGCGCCGAGGCGCAGTTGTTCCAGGCCCAGGCGATGGTTCGCCGATACGAGCCGCTGGTGAAGATCAACGCCGTCAGCCAGCAGGATTTCGACAACGCCAAGGCCGCTCTGCAGAGTGCCCAGGCCGACAAGCGATCGGCCCAGGCCAATGTCGAAACCGCCCGCCTGGACCTGGGCTATGCCGAGGTTCGCGCACCCATTGCCGGACGCATCGGCCGAGCCCAGGTCACCGAAGGGGCGCTGGTAGGCCAGGGTGAGGCGACTCTGCTAGCGCGTATCCAGCAACTTGATCCGGTGTACGCCGACTTCACCCAGCCGGCTGCCGACGCCCTGCGCCTGCGCGCGGCCATCGCCGAGGGCAAGGTTGCCGGCGCTAGCGACCAGCCGTTGTCGCTGCGCGTCGATGGTACCGATATCGAGAGCAAGGGCACGCTGCTGTTCACTGATATCTCGGTGGATCGCAGCACCGGGCAAATCGCCCTGCGAGGGCAGTTCGACAACCCCGAGGGCGTGTTGCTGCCGGGTATGTACGTGCGTGTGCGCACGCCGCAGGGGCTCAACCAGAACGCCATCCTGGTGCCGCAACGTGCCGTGCAGCGTTCGGCTGACGGCCAGGCCAGCGTGATGCTGCTGGGCGAGGGCGATACCGTCGAGGTGCGCCAGGTCACTACTGGCGCCATGCAAGGCTCGCGCTGGCAGATCAGCGAGGGCCTGCAGGCCGGCGACAAGGTGATCACCAGCTCGCTGGCGGCTATCCGTCCGGGCGCCAAGGTCATCCCACGCGAGCAAGGCGCCGCCGAAAAAGCTCCACAGTCCCAGGCCCAGTAAGCCGGAGAACCATTCATGCCCCTGTTTTTCATCCGACGCCCCAATTTTGCCTGGGTAGTCGCCCTGTTCATCTCGCTAGGTGGCCTGCTGGTCATTCCGTTCCTGCCGGTGGCACAGTACCCCAACGTGGCGCCGCCGCAGATTACCGTGACCGCCACCTATCCCGGCGCCTCGGCGCAGGAGCTGACCGACTCGGTGACCAGCGTCATCGAGGAAGAACTCAACGGCGCCAAGAACCTGCTGTACTTCGAGTCCACCAGCAACGCCAACGGCATAGCCGAGATCACCGTCACCTTCCAGCCGGGGACCGACCCCGAACTGGCCCAGGTCGACGTGCAGAACCGTCTGAAGAAGGCCGAGGCGCGCATGCCGCAGGCCGTGCTGACCCTCGGCATCCAGACCGAGCAGGCCACCGCCGGCTTCCTGCTGATCTATGCGCTGAGCTACACCGATGGCGACAAGGACTCCGATGTCACGGCGCTGGCCGACTACGCGGCGCGCAGTATCAACAACGAAATCCGCCGGGTACCCGGTGTCGGCAAACTGCAGTTCTTCGCCTCCGAGGCGGCCATGCGCGTGTGGATCGATCCGCAGAAGCTGGTTGGCTACGGCCTGTCCATTGATGACGTGAACAACGCCATCCGCGCGCAGAACGTGCAGGTGCCGGCCGGTGCCTTCGGCAGCACGCCGGGTTCCAGCGAGCAGGAGCTGACGGCGACCCTGGCGGTCAAGGGCACCCTGGACAACCCGCAGGAATTCGCCGCCATCGTGCTGCGTGCCAACCAGGACGGCTCGCGCCTGACCCTGGGCGACGTGGCACGCATCGAGGTCGGCAGCCAGGACTACAACTTCGGCTCGCGCCAGGACGGCAAGCCCGCCGTTGCCGCCGCCGTGCAGCTGTCGCCCGGTGCCAACGCGATCCAGACCGCCGAGGCGGTCAAGCAGCGTCTGACCGAGCTGTCGGCCAACTTCCCGGACAACGTCGAGTTCTCCGTGCCGTACGACACCTCGCGCTTCGTCGACGTGGCCATCGACAAGGTCATCATGACCCTCATCGAGGCCATGGTGCTGGTGTTCCTGGTGATGTTCCTGTTCCTGCAGAACGTGCGCTACACCCTGATCCCGTCCATCGTCGTGCCGGTGTGTCTGCTTGGTACCCTGACCTTCATGTACCTGCTGGGCTTCTCGGTGAACATGATGACCATGTTCGGCATGGTGCTGGCCATCGGCATCTTGGTGGACGACGCCATCGTGGTGGTGGAGAACGTCGAGCGGATCATGGCCGAGGAAGGCCTGGCGCCGGTGCCGGCGACCATCAAGGCGATGGGGCAGGTGTCCGGGGCGATCATCGGTATCACCCTGGTTCTGTCGGCGGTGTTCCTGCCGCTGGCCTTCATGGCGGGTTCGGTGGGGGTGATCTACCAGCAGTTCTCGCTGTCGCTGGCGGTGTCGATTCTGTTCTCGGGCTTTCTCGCGCTGACCTTCACCCCGGCGCTGTGCGCCACGCTGCTCAAGCCGATTCCTGTAGGCCATCACGAGAAGACTGGCTTCTTCGGCTGGTTCAACCGCAAGTTCACCAGCCTGACCAGCCGCTACACGAAGCTCAACGACAAGCTGGTGCCGCGAGCCGGGAGGGTGATGTTCATCTACCTGGGCGTGGTGGTGCTGATGGGCTTTCTCTACATGCGCCTGCCGGAATCCTTCGTGCCGGTGGAAGACCAGGGTTACATGATCGTCGACATCCAGCTGCCGCCCGGCGCCACCCGTGAGCGTACCTCGGCCGCTGGTGGAGAGCTGGAGTCATTTCTGATGGCCCGCGAGGCCGTGCAGACGACCTTCCTGGTGCTTGGCTTCAGCTTCTCCGGCATGGGCGAGAACGCGGCCATTGCCTTCCCGCTGCTCAAGGACTGGTCTGAGCGTGATTCTTCGCAGTCGCCGGAAGCCGAGTCGGTTGCGGTCAACGAGCACTTCGCCAACCTCGATGACGGCGCAATCATGTCGGTACCACCACCGCCGATTGAAGGCCTTGGTAACTCCGGTGGCTTCGCCCTGCGCCTGCAGGACCGCGCCGGTCTCGGCCGCGATGCCCTGTTGGCAGCGCGCGATGAAGTGCTGGGCAAGGTCAACGGCAATCCGAAGTTCCTCTACGCCATGATGGAAGGTCTGGCCGAGGCGCCGCAGCTGCGCCTGGTGATCGACCGTGAGCAGGCCCGCACGCTGGGTGTCAGCTTCGAAGCGATCAGCAGCGCGCTGTCCACTGCGTTCGGCTCGTCGGTGATCAACGACTTCGCCAACGCCGGCCGCCAGCAGCGCGTGGTGGTACAGGCCGAACAGGCCGAGCGCATGACGCCGGAAAGCGTCCTGCGCCTGCATGTGCCCAACGACAGCGGCAGCCTGGTACCGCTGAGTGCTTTCGTCACCACGAGCTGGGAGGAAGGCCCGGTGCAGGTCGCGCGTTACAACGGTTACCCGTCGATCCGCATTGCCGGTGACGCCGCGCCCGGCGTGAGCACTGGCGAGGCGATGCTCGAACTGGAGCGCATCGCTGCCGAGCTGCCCGAAGGTATCGGCTACGAGTGGACCGGGCTTTCGTATCAGGAGCGGGTCGCCAGCGGCCAGGCGACGATGCTGTTCGCGCTGGCCATCACCGTGGTGTTCCTGCTGCTGGTGGCGCTCTACGAGAGCTGGGCGATCCCGCTGACGGTGATGCTGATCGTGCCGGTCGGCGCACTCGGCGCGGTACTGGCGGTGACTGCCATCGGCCTGCCCAACGACGTGTACTTCAAGGTCGGCCTGATCACCGTGATCGGCCTGGCGGCGAAGAACGCCATTCTCATCGTCGAGTTCGCCAAGGACCTGTGGGAAGACGGCTACTCGCTGCGCGATGCCGCTGTCGAAGCCGCGCGCCTGCGTTTCCGCCCGATCATCATGACCTCCATGGCGTTCATGCTCGGCGTGGTGCCGCTGGCCATCGCCACTGGCGCCGGCGCTGCGAGCCAGCGCGCACTGGGCACCGGGGTGCTGGGCGGGATGCTCAGCGCGACCATGCTCGGGGTGATCTTCGTGCCGATCTTCTTCGTCTGGGTGCTGTCGCTGCTGCGCACCAAACCTCAGCAAACCGACAACCATCCCCTGCATAAAGCGGAGTAATGCGATGACCTCTCACTTCATGCTCCGTCGCGCTCTGCTGCCCCTGGCCATCGCCGCCCTGGCGGGGTGTTCGCTGGCCCCGACCTACGAGCGCCCGCAGGCACCGGTCGCGTCGCACTGGCAAGCCGCCGACGCGGAGGGCGCCCGTGCCCAGGCGCTGGACTGGCAGACCTTCATCGTCGATGCCGACTTGCGCCGCGCGGTGGATACGGCGCTGAGCAACAACCGCAGCCTGCGCCAGGCGCTGCTGGATATCGAAGCTGCGCGTGCCCAGTACCGCATCCAGCGTGCTGATCGCCTGCCTTCGATCAACGCCAATGCCAGCGGCAACCGCCAGCGCCTGCCTGCCGATCTGTCGCAGACCGGGCGCTCGGAAGTGACCAGCAACTATCAGGTCGGCCTCGGCCTCGCGGAGTACGAAGTCGACCTGTTCGGCCGCGTGCGCAACCTCTCCGAGGCCGCGCTGGAGACCTACCTGGCGACCGAGGAGGCGACCCGTGCCACGCAGATCAGCCTGGTTGCCGAGGTCATCCAGGCCTACCTGACCCGCGATGGTGCGCTACGCCGCATGGCCCTGGTCGAACAAACCCTGGACAGCCGCATGGCCTCGCTGGAGCTGGTCAGCCAGCGCCGTGCAGCGGGGGCCGCCACCGCCCTGGATTACCAGGAAGCGGTCGGCCTTGCCGAACAGGCTAGGGCCGAGCGCGAGAGCACCGAACGCCAGTTACGCCAGGCGGACAACGCCCTGGTCCTGTTGCTCGGCACGCCAGATGCCGCTCGCCTGCTGCCCGCGACGCCCCGCGACGACCTGATGGTGCTGCAGGACATCGCCCCCGGCACCAGCTCGGAACTGATCGAACGGCGCCCGGACATTCTCGCCAGCGAGCACCGCCTCAAGGCGCGCAATGCCGATATCGGTGCAGCTCGCGCCGCGTTCTTTCCCCGGATCAGCCTGACCGGTTCGGTGGGCAGCTCCAGTGCCGAGTTGTCCGGATTGTTCGATGGCGGCTCGCGGGCCTGGAGCTTTGCCCCGACGCTGTCGCTGCCGATCTTCGCCGGTGGCCGCAACCGCGCCAACCTGGACCTCGCCGAAGTGCGCCAGGACGCGGCGGTGGCCGACTACGAAGGCACCATCCAGACCGCCTTCCGCGAAGTGGCCGATGCCCTGGCCGCCACCGACACCCTGCGCCGCGAGGAGGCTGCCCGCCAGGCTCTGGCCGGTTCCAGCGAGGCTGCGATGGCCCTGGCTAAGGCGCGTTACGAGGGCGGCGTGGACGACTACCTGCGTTATCTTGACGCCCAGCGCAGCACCTTTAGCAACCAGACCACACTAATTCAAATCAGCACGGAACGGCAGATTGCGCTGGTTGACCTGTTCAGGTCTCTGGGCGGTGGCTGGGGCCAAACTGAACCGATGGCCGGGATCGGCGCTGAGTGAGCAAAGCCAGGAGTCCTGCATCCGAAGACCGGACTCTGGCTCCATCACCGGTGAGCTACTGGTCATCGACGGGGCAATCGTCTGATCGAGAATAAGACTGTCTGACGACTGGCAGGCCTATGGATTATTGGTGGCAGCAGCTAACGGCTCTATAAAGAGCTGCAAAAAATCACTGTAACGCATGATTGACTGACTGCTTCTGGCCGGTTTCTGCCTGTTGCGTCTCTGCTGCCCACTGGCCAAGTCGGATGCACGCGGTGGTCAGTACCAATGCAATTGACTGGTCAAATGGGTGCAATTGCGCAGGTATGGACTTCAAGCCCCAATTTCCTGGAAAAGAGGTTCTTTCTATGGACATCCGACATCAGAGATTGAGTAGCGGAATGTCTGAGCTGAAGTCATGTCCATGGCTGTTCTTCTTTCCTTTAGATTGACGAAGCCTTTGCCGAGCTCACGGGCATGCCCGGCGACCTTGAGCGCCTGGGCCGACAGATCCGTGCCGAGGTTTATCGGCGGACAGGTATACCGGTCGGTGTCGGTATCGCCTCAACCAAGACCTTGGCGAAGCTGGCCAACCACGCTGCAAAAAAATGGCAGAGCCATACAGGTGGCGTCGTCGACCTGCGCGATGAGGTGAAGCGCAACTGGGTGCTCAAGAAGTGCGATGCGTCGGACGTCTGGGGAGTTGGCCGGCGCATGACGGCGCACCTGGCGGCTATGGATATACGAACTGCGTGGGAGCTTGCGCATGCTGACGCCTGGGCGCTCCGGGAGCAGTTCAGTGTGGTGATCGAGAAGACTGCCAGGGAACTAGGCGGCACCATATGCCTCGAACTGGACGAGCCCGACCCACCCAAAAAGGAGATCTGCTGCAGCCGCATGTTCGGTACCCGACTGACCGAGCTGGCTCCGATCAAAGAGGCGGTGGCCACCTACACTTCTAGGGCTGCCGAGAAGCTCCGTGCCCAGCAGTCGCTCTGCAAACGGCTACGGGTGAGCATTCGCACGGGGATGTTCAATCCGGACGAGGCGAAATACGCCAACGGCGTCCTGGTCGAGCTGCCATACCCAACAGACGACACGCGTTTGCTGGCAAAGGCAGCGCAGGAAGGCGTGGAGCGGGTATTCAGGGAAGGCTTCCGCTACAGCAAGGCGGAGGTGCTGCTCCTCGACCTCAGCCAGTCAAACGAGATTACCGGTGACCTGTTCGCGGCGGCACAGCCGGTGGCGAGTGAAAAGCTGATGGGTGTGCTCGATGCGGTGAACGGCAGGTGGGGTAGGGGGACGATGCGGTTGGCAAGCGTACCGGTCGATCCAAGCTGGGGTATGCGTCGGGAGATGATGAGCCAGAGATTCACGACGCGGGTTGATGAGCTATGGACGGTTTACTGCAAATAAGGCGGTAGCACCTGAGCAAGGCCAGGGATTCCATTTCCCTGGCCCTAAGCAACCTTATCGGTTGTCTTCAGTTACGTACGGACGGAAACCGAGTCCAAAGAAGTTATCAAGGAGGAACGCCTCCCGGAATTCGATTCCGGGTGTAAGGCGAAGAATTTCGTAGACATCTCGCTTATCGGCATCAGGCATGCGCGCGCCGAAGATGATGGCGGAGACGGGTGCTGGAGCTTGATAAAGCTTCCCGCCAACATCCATGATTGCTCGCCATTCCTTCTCGTAGCTCCATTGCTTGGCCTTGGTGAACAGGCAGGCATCCAAAAAGGTCTCCGTGGCGCCGGCAGGCAGGTTTTTCACGGACAGTGACGGGTATACATCGGTGTACTTCACCGGTCTGGCCATGGTTTTCAGCGGGGAGGTTTCATCGATTTTGTACTCAATGCAGAAGCCCTTGTGGTTCTCGGCGTAGTGAGACCACATCAGAATTTCATCGGGTGCCTCGCTGAGGCAGAGCACGCCAATGTTCTGCATGAGCGCGCCGAGTCCGTCGCGAAGCCGCTCATAGGCGAGCTCATCCTCCTCGCTCGGCACCTTCAGTGAGTCCTCCACCACAGCATTTTGTGTGGCTTTCTCGACCGCGTGGGCTACGGACTCTGCCAGCTTGCTGCGGTCGAGGTTGATGGCGCAGTCAAACGGATCATTGAAGGAGGCCGGGGTGGACAGCCAGACTTTTTTGTCGGCCAAGGACTGCAGCGAGTACCGCGTGACGCTTTGGTATTTGTACAGGTGGGAAGGTGTGGTCATGGTGTCCTGGTTCACTAGGCAGATGGTGTGTCGCTTGCTTGGCGGGTGGATTTGCTGCGCAACATCAGACTTTAGCCCGGAAGCCAAGCCTGAAGCTATCTACCTCTGGACTTCTGAGCCCGCATCCCGGTTGCTCAACGGCTGGAAGTCGCCGCTCGGTCGGCAAGCTCTGGCTTCATGATGGCGCGAATGTAGTACAGCAAGCTGCTCACGTCATGTAGCTTTCTGACGAACTCCTCTAGGTTTTGTACGAAAAGTCGTTGTGGCTAAAATTGCCGCCATGACCGGTTGGAGGCCCGTATGGCAAGGCGTTACGAACTTTCTGATGCGTCATGGGAGCTGATCAAGGATTTGGTTTCTCCAGAACAGAAAATGGGCCGTCCTCGCAACGATGATCGTCAGGTTCTCCACGGAATTCTGTGGATCCTGTGCTCGGGCGCTCCCTGGCGCGACCTGCCTGAACGCTTTGGGCCTTGGTCAACGGTGTATCAGCGTTTTCGTGACTGGCGCGACGACGGCACATTCGAGCGAGTACTGGAGCGTCTGCATATTCGGCTGAACCGGGAAGGACTGATCGACTTGGACACCTGGATGATCGACTCCACCGCAGTACGAGCAACCCGAGCCTCTTCAGGCGCCGGGAAAAAGGGGGGCCTGAAGAACCGTTAGACCATGCCTTCGGGCGCAGTCGAGGCGGTCTGACCACCAAGATTCACATGGTGTGCGATGCCAATGGCGTGCCATTGCATTTCAGGCTTTCACCAGGACAAGCCAGTGATGTCTCCCACGCTCAGCCGCTGCTGGATGCTGTAAGAATTGCTGGCAAGCCAGGACGACCGCGTAAACGTAGCCGGTGGTTGCTGGCTGACAAGGGATACGATGCCGAGCACCTGCGCCAGTACTGCGACCGTTACCGAATGCAGCCGGTAATCCCATTGCGCGCTATGCCGCGCAAACCTCGACCTGGCTTGCCCCGACTGTTTGACCGGCCCAAATACCGGCAACGGAACATCATTGAGCGGATGTTTGGCTGGCTGAAAGAAAATCGCAGGATCGGCACTCGCTATGACAAGCTGGCCAAGAGCTTTGCAGCCATGGTCACCTTGGCCTGCAGCCTACGTTGCATGCGGCAATACTTTTCGTACAAAGTCTAGTATCTCGTTGGTGACCTCAAAATAGCGATTTTTTCGTGCCCCAGCCGACGGTGCAGAATTTGCTGCCTGGCCCGGTCGGCGATCGGGTAGGCATGCATGATGTCCGATCGCCGGGTGTCCAGCGCCTGGAACATGTCAGCGGCCGCGCGGCCAATAGGCCCGGCATCTGGCTTTGTGGCTTTGGCTTTCTTTACGCACTTGCGAAATTCGCTGAGGATCTCGCCGCCCGTTCTTGCTTGAAGTGCAGTACGGTTCTCGAGCGGAACCATATGATGAGCAAGCTCGGCCATTAAGCTGCTGAGGAAGGCAAAGTCATACAGTGCCAACGCAGACATTGACCCTCAAGGTTCGGCGTGCGTGTTGACCGCTCTCTGGCAGAATGCGAAGCAGCCTGTTCGTTGTCTCTGGAGAAAACCTGTGCTGACAGTCTCGGCGCTAATGATACTGGCCCAACAGGCATCTCAAGATCTGATACGTTGGTCGGGCTTCGTCGCGCAGACAGAATTCGCCTGGCAAAACCCAAACCTGGTTTCAGACACGGAAGGATGGCAGACCCCCTGGTTTGAGATGGAGGTTCTCAATGGCCTCGCATTAGCCGAGTGGGAGGAGGACGGATCCCCATGAGACTGGTCATACCGTTGGCGTGAGGGGTACCAACATGATGCACGAGGGTTGATAACGGATCTGCTTCAATTGCTAGTTGCGCCTGACGCACCGAGTAGTCGGATACTCCGTTAGGTTGCTGCTTGGGCAGGCAGGCGAAGCTACAGGCAAAAGAAAGCCCGCTGCTAGGCGGGCAAGATCTATCACACGTAGGGATAGCTAGAGACTGCCTGAGCTGGAGTGAAAATTAAGTGAAATCAGGGGAGGCGGGATCAGCAGAACTATCGTGTTGCCTTTTTACTCAATGACATAGTCAGCAACAAAAGGTGCTTGATACCGCTTTGCTTCTTAGGTGAAGATAGTGGTAGCTGGGCGACTCGCCCAGGTGCTCTTTAAACACGATTGAAAAAATTCGGGCTTGCAGTTGATGGTCAGGAAACTGACCGGCCTTGGTGTTCTCCACGGCTATCTTCGGCGTGCGGTCGCTGTCCCTAAGCTGCTTGGTTCGTAGTGCTGAGATGCCCCAATGGTGTCCCATGTGTTTCGACCTAAGCGGCTAAGCGAAGTGATGGAGTTGTGCGGCGGACGGCTTATCAAGGGACTTGATAAGCGGAACTGTAGTTTGTAGTGGCATCTTCAGCGTTCCTTTCGGCCCGGAATGTCTAGCGGCGGGGCAAGTGCCAAGTCGATAGGAATCATCAATCGTGAAAATTTTAAAGTCACTGGCGCGTAAACCACGCCAGGAAATGCACAGCAATGAAGATGCTCGCGTCACCCAAGTCGCTTCATCTCAGCTGCCACCTCCAAGTAAATGGGAGCGTTTGAAGTCTCTGGTTGCAAGGTTGACCAAGATGTTGAGGCGTATCCCGTACTATGTGTGGCTCTGGGAAAAAGGCGTGCAAGGATACGAGTTTTTGAAGGAGCATGTCGTATCGCTCCTTGAGGAAATCTAATGACGCAACAAACTACACCATTCGATTTCTTGGAATGGCTGGCTCACACGAGGAGCCAGCCATTTACTGATGAGGCTGGCGATGGAAGCTCCCCTTTACCCTCATCGCCCTATCTACAGCCTAAAAGCACTCTCTCTTGCGCTTGCTGAGCCAGAAGCTCTCCTTGTTGCCATTGCCAAACGAGGCTCCAACCTTTATCGGTATGTCCCTCAGAAAAAAAGAGATGGTTCACCGAGAGATACCTTTGATGCATACGAGCCATTGAAGGGGATCCAACGTAAAATCGTTGATCGTATTTTAACCAAAGTGAAATACCCGGCCTACCTTCATGGTGGCATTCGAGACACTGTGCAACCGCGTAGCATTTACTCCAATGCACGGTCTCATGCAGGCTCTAAATCTATCATTCTGCAGGACATCAAAAACTTCTTCCCTTCGATCACTACGGCACACGTGGAAGAAATTTTTTCCGGTCTATTTGGGTTCTCTAACGAGGTCTCATCCCTGCTGGCAGCGTTGACTACCCGTGCTGGGCAGGTACCTCAAGGGGCCAGTACAAGTAGCTATCTTGCCAACCTGGTCTTCTGGGATGTAGAGCCAGCATTGGTGAAGCAACTGAAGTCAGAAGGTCTTGCGTACTCCCGATTTGCGGATGACATCACTGTCTCGAGCAAATCTGAGATTCCTCCCGACGCCAAGAGCCGAGTTATTTCCGCAGTCACGTGGATGCTGAGTCAGAAGGGCTGCCTGCAGAAGCGCAGCAAGCTGCATATCCGTCGTCGCGGTCAATCTCTCCTACAGGTAAAGGAACCGGGAGCTGTAACCGTGACCGGGCTGACTGTCGACAAGCTCAAACCGGGTCTTCCAAAAGACGAGCGCAGACTGATACGCGCTATGGTAAAGCGGATTGAAATTCAGGCTGCCGCAGAGCCTGGCCCACTTTCAATCGACCTTGAGCGTGAGGTTCGCAGGCTAATGGGAAAAGTCGGTAGGCTCATAGCTTGTGGTCACCCGGACGGCTTGCGGTTCAAGGCTCGACTTCGCGCTTTGCTGGTGCGCCTTCCTGTTCTTGAGCGCTACGCTGAGGCCTCACCTGACAATGAAATTGGAGCCGTAGCGAGAGAGAGTGCTGATCAGGATTCACCGGAATATGGAGGTGTGGTCATACCTCCTTGGGACATCGATGTTCCATCCGCTCATGGAGTTTGACGGGCATTCTCAACGCGGGACAGCCGCCTTACGGTTTGTATCCGGCGTTCCGTTTCGACGCCATGGCTCAGGGCTGATAGCGCAGGTGGGAGGCGTATCGTCTACTGAAAGTCATCACAGCAACTCTCAGTAAACCTATCAATAGCGGCACATAAGCAGGAGGTGACGGGTGGATGCAGGGAATGTTTCGGCCATCATTTCAGCAGCAGCTGGAATCACTGGAGTGTTGTTAGGGAACGTTTTCGTTTGGGCCAAGGAGTGGGGGATAACTCGGCGGAAGGATAAGCGAGACATATCGTATGTTGGGATCCTCTTGATATCACATCTCGACCGCTTGGCCACTGAATGCTTGGAGGTCGCTAGGGACAATGGAACGCGGCAAGGGCAGCCTGCAGGGGAGGATGGCGGATGGCAAACGGTAACGACTGTGCCGGTCTTTAACCCACTTGATATCGACATCAACTGGAAATTACTTCCTAAGGATTTGATGTATTCGATAATCCGCATCCCAGATTATCAAGACAAGCTTCACGGTAAGCTTAGCGCCATCCAAGAATACAATTACGATCCTCCCGATCATCCTGAGTTCTTTTGGACACGGCAACGAGGGTACGCGGTTCTAGGCTTAGAGGTGTCCAAGATTATAAGTCGTTTGGCTGAATTTGCCGGCTTGCCCGAAGAGAAGGTGGGCCCAGGGGAGTGGGACAGAGATCAAGATTTGGAGCACAGGGTTCGGGATCTCGATGAACTCGGGCGACGAGCGCGGGGTCTATAAGTTAGGTCGATCTGTATTTCCGACTGAGCATGAAAGCTATCGGGTACGAAGAAAAATAAGCTGAGCCCGAAACTTATCGCTAGAATGCACCTTTCTCTTAGACATCTTAAGGATCTCATATGTCTCGTCTTGCAGAGTTTCGTCAACTGGAGCAGCAGCTCGCCGCCCAGCTCGCAGAGCTCGAAGCCTTGAAGGGCAGCTCCGAACTGCAGAAAGAAATCGAATTTGAGACCAAACTGCGCGACCTGCTCGCCAAGTACGGCTACAGCTTGCGCGACATCATCAACATCCTGGATCCTCAAGCCAACCGTCGTGCCACCGCCCCAGCTGTAGCTGAAAAGGGCCCGCGTCGCGCTCGCCAAGTTAAGCAGTATAAGAACCCGCACAACGGTGAAATCATCGAGACCAAAGGCGGAAACCATAAGCTGCTGAAAGAATGGAAAGCCGAGTACGGCTCCGACGTGGTGGAAGGCTGGCTCGCCTAAAAACATGCTCCACCGGAAGCTTGCTAAAGCCCCCTGATGGGGGCTTTTTCAAAGGTGATGTAGTGAGGCATTTTCCAGGTAAGGACGCTGGGCACCTCGCTTAGATAGCTCGCATCCAATCCAGGGTGCTACGGAAAACTGGATACTCCTGATCAATCGTAAGCGCTCCATAAACCCCACCTAACCAAAGATGGGCAGCGCACCTAGCTGTGTATGTGAGGTGTGCAATTCCATGGCAGTAGCGCTTCGTAGTCTTCGACTGAGCACGCCTGCGGCAGGCGTTCCAGTGCGTGGCGCAGCCACGCATAGGGTTCTTGGCCGTTGGCTTTGGCCGTTTCTACCAAGCTGTAAAGTTGTGCGCTGGCAGTGGCACCTTTGGGCGTGTCACTGAACAACCAGTTCTTTCTCCCGATGACAAACGGGCGGATCGCACGCTCGGCCGCGTTGTTGTCCATCGGCAAGTAGCCGTGCTCGACGTAGCGTTCCAATTTGCTCCAGTTGCTGGCCAAGTAACCGATGGCCTTGCCCAAGGCATTCTGCGTCGTGACCTGAGGTTGCGTTTTCTCTACCCAGTTTTTCAGCTGAGTCAGCAATGGCAGGCTGCGCTCCATGCGGGCAACCTTACGATCTTCGTCGTCACTGTCCTTCAAGTCGCGCTCGACGCCATAGAGCTTATTGATCAGGTTCAATGCGATGTCAGCGCGTCCTGTTTTGCCCTTGGGCTGTACTTTCTGCGCTTCGACGAACTTGCGGCGCGCGTGCGCCCAGCAGCCCAATCGCTCCAGCCCGTCCTGTGCGGCCAGCGCGTTGTAACCGGCGTAGTCGTCGGTCATGACATAGCCGCGATAGCCGTCCAGCAGGCGCACCGGCACCTCCTGCGCTCGGCTGGTGGCGTAGTCGAAAAGGATCACCGGGCGATCAGGTGGGCCGCCGGTTTGCACCCACATCCAGGATTGGCTGCTGGGCTCACGACCAGGCTCTTTCAACACCTGCACACGTGTTTCATCACAGTGGATGATCCGACTGTTCAACAGGCTTTCGCGCATCAGATTCAGCAGCGGCTGAAAGTGCTCGCTGCATTGAATCACCCAGCGTGCCAGGGTCTGGCGCGGGATATCGATACCGTGACGCCCCAGCACTTTTTCGAAGCGGTGAAGCGGCAAGCCGTCTACGTATTTGGTGGTCAGCAGCATGGCCAGCACACTCGGGCTGGCCATGCTTTTCTCGATCATCTGGGCGGGCTTGTCCGCCGTTACGGGCGCTGACTCGCAGTCCCGGCAGCCGTACACCTTGCGAACATGTTTGATGACGCGAATCTGCATCGGGACGATTTCAAGTTGTTCGCTGACTTCTTCACCGATGGCATGTTTACGGCAGCCACAAGCGCAGGTCAGTTCATGCTCGGGCAGTTCGTGGACAACTTCGATACGCGGCAAATCAGCTGGCAGCGGCTTGCGCTTGCCACGGCGTTTGGTTGGCGCAACGACTTCTTCGTCGTCAGCCTCATCCAAGGGCTCGGCCAGGCTTTCCGCTTCGTCGAAGAGTGGCAACTGTGGTGTCGCCGTATCGCCAGTCTGCTCGGTCTTGCGCCCGAACAAGCGCTGGCGCAACAGCGCAACTTCCTCTTCGAGATGAACGATCTTGCCCTTGTCGGACGCGCGCTCGTGGATCATCTGCTCAAGCAGTTGCTTGAGCAGAACAGGATCGTCAGGGAGGTTTTCGGGCATGGAAATCATGCCGCGGATTATACCGAATCAGGCGACGTATCGAGGCGTCAAAACCTGATGCGGACGGTTGCGCCAGAGGTCGAAGCCATCGAGTAGCCAGTTCAGTTCCTGAACGGTCAGGACAATGGCGACGTCAGTCGGATCAGGTGAAGTTTTGAAACGTTCGGACTCCAGGCGTTTGAGCCAGAGGCAGAAGCCGTTGCGTTCCCAATACAGGATCTTCACGCGGTTGCGCGGCTTGTTGAGGAAGACGAAAAGCACTGGGTCGAACACCGCCACTTTGATATCGAGTTCGACCAATGCGGCCAGGCCATCGATGGATTTTCGAAAGTCGACAGGCTTGGGGTAGAGGTACACTTTTTCGACTTTGGCGTCGGGTCGCATCATGGTCGGCGAGCTCCAGAAAGAAATCGGGAGCACAGCATCGAGGATCAGGTAAGCGCTTTGAATGTGGGGTTCATGGAGCGCTTACGATCAATCACCGCAGGCTGCCAATTCCTGATGGTGTCTTCCTGAGCGATTATGGCTGCCTCCCCCTTATCCTCGATGTTTAGGGCATCCTCGATACAGCCCATTGGCCAGACCCAGGTCGTGAATTCTTTCAGCGCCTCATGAGCATCGTTCGCGAGTGCTTGGCCGTCAGGATGTCTTGCAAAGGCAGCCCAGCAGTCCGCAGCTGACTTGTTCCTCGAGTTCTGGGGCATTCCGTTACCACCCAGCTGGAAGCCTTCAGCCTGGCTGATGCCTTGAAGTACGGATTTAACCTTATTCATCTCTTCGCATTCTTTCTGCAGCCAGGGCCCCCTGGCATGAGTGAATGCAAAATCCAAGTCTGCGATCACGCCGCATTTGATGCCCATTGCCGTCAGCACAGAAAAACCCTTAGGGATGGAGGTGCAGCTACCGAGAGCAACAAAGCAGATACGCTCGAGCTCAGGCCGTACACCATAGAGTTTTTCGTAGATGAGTGGCAGAAGCCTCTGATCGGTCTTACCCTCGCAGAGGATTACCTTTTCAGCAAAATAGATCTCAGCAATGTTTCCAAGCTCGAAGAGAGTTCGAGATTGAGCTTGTGCCTCTGCCATGGCTTGCGCAACCGCTGCTCCCATCGGCACGCGAACCTCGGAACCATTCTCCCGTGATCTACGGACGATAACCGTATCTGGGGCGTTATCCCTGCTCACCATCAACGGCGAGTGTGTAGTGAAGACGACCTGGTAACCAGATTTTGAAAGCACATGGAGTGCCTCCCGAAGGCCCCTGACACCTTGTGGGTGGAGGAATATCTCGGGCTCGTCGATCAAAAGAAGACGTCGGGAGAGGTCTTGATCGCGGGTTTTCCGAATGTCGGCCAAGAGGCGAATCAATGCCATTTGTATCGCTCGCTGTGCACCACTGCCCAAGGTGTCGAATCGCCTGGTTTCACCAGAGATTTCATCGGTCACATTCAGGTCGCCGCTCTTAAAAAATTCCTTAACGTCGATTGATGGCACGTCCAGGTTTAACACTAGGCCTGGGAAAAAACTTGAGAGCGCGTTGTTGGCATTGGTGTCAAATTCTGCAAGGAGAGGAGAGCGGTTCTCTCCATCGGCGGCCAGGATGTTTTTGACCGCTGCAAGGGCGTCTTGAACCTCCTGGTGGGCCGTGAGAATGGGAGCCATGATTTCATCCAGCAGCCCACGGATAGTGCTGCCGGCCTTGCCTTTGCCTAAGTCCTCCTGGACGTCGTCCATTGCGCGGATATGCAATGCTTCAGGCAACAATGCCGAAATGGCTTGAGGTAATCCGGTCGGATAGCTGCGCCAGGAAGTAGGGAGGCCCTGCTCATCTACGTCAGCACCTTCCCAGACCTCAGTGGATGGCCTAGTTGTGCCTGACGCCGATATCCTTATCCAAAGGTTACCGTTGACGCAGTAGGGGGTAATCGCGGCCCGATGTCGGGCATCAGGGATTTGAGCTACGAGGTCTTCTGTAATCCCGGCCACGCATGCGCTGATGATGATCGGCTGGCTGGAGTCATTGGCATCTGTCCTTGCAAATGCCTTGGGCGCAAGCACCAACCTGATTGCGTCGAGAATGGTGGATTTTCCAGCATTGTTTTGACCCACCAGTGGGGTGAAATCACCCAAAGGCAAGATCACTTGTTTGCATGAGCGGAAGTTTTGGATGTGAATTTTGCTCAAACAGTGCATGGCGGGAATTCCCTGTCTACGGTAGGCGTGGCCCCTCAGCGTAGTTGGGATGTGGCGATGCGCCACTGTCCGAGCCGGGCGGTTTCTTACGTCGCCCAGTCTCGAATCTTGGGGTAGGTTGCTAGCTATGCTCCGATAGGGAGGTATTTTAACGAATCACCTCGGGCCCAATCATCATCCCAGGAAACCATTTTCATTTTGCCGTCCTCGCGCCAGATAACACCTTCCGAGCGGCGTCTCGAGGCATGGTCATTCTCACCACCAGGCCAGGCGCTACGTTCAGCGACGAAAACCCATATGCATTCGAGCTTTTCCTCCTCCAGAAAGGCTTCTACCAACTGCTTATCCATGTAGGCGTGAGATCCGTCACCTGGGCTTCGACCACTCGCAAAGCGAACCGCGCCGGCTTGATCTACGTACTGATCAGCATTTTCGCGATGGGGCGTTAAACCCAGGCGATGAGCTAGCCAAGGTGCTGGCAGAATTGCTTGGGCTCCCTGCGGGAGTGATGCATCCAGGTGAGACTCCCACTGATAGAAAAATGATGGATATGCAATATCGACCTCTCCTAGGTCATGAAAATACTGAGAACTCCACTGCGCCTGCTCCCAGGTTGAACGCCACGGCGCCTCTCTTAAGAATCCTGCGTCTGTGAGGTCTCGGGTTGTCCATGAGTCCACATTGATGTTTTTCTTATCCAAGGTGTAATCAAGCAGCAGTGCTTTATCTTCAGACCGTACAAAGACCGGTAAAAGGAAGCGCCATTCCTGCTTCCTCAGTCCATGATCTCGGTTCGCTTTGTCAGAGTAACGGTCAGTTGAATTACGGTGTTCATGGAGGACGATCCATTCTGCCCCTGTAGAATCGGTTCGCGTTACTAACCTTGGTATGTTTATGGCTGGGCTATCCTCAAATGGCCACATCCCGAGTTCTTCTTCCTCTGTCTCGCGCAAGGAAATCTCGCATTTGTCGAACTCAACGCCCTGAGAAATTGCTTGAGCTTCATCCTCGATAAGCAGAATAGTGGGATCTATATCCCGGTGAAAGCCAATGTCCAATGGTGTGGCATAAAGCCGTGAGCCGTTGCTGCGTCGCTCTGACATCCATTTATTATCTGCCAAACTACAGAGAAGCTCATCAAGCGCAAGCCACTGGTACTTCTTGCCGATACGCTCAATAAGTGGTCTGCTGCGGCTGTGATCTTCGCCATGGCTACGGTCATCCGGAAATAGCTTATTTGTCCAGCCCAGACCATAAGCTCTTTTTGCAATCCAGCGCTGCGCTGCTTTGATGTCGATATGAGGTAGCCGGTCTGGGCGGTTGTTCGAGGAGTTGAAATATGGCTGGTATTCCTTCCTGTATCGAGCCTTCTCCTCTTTATTTAAGCTTGTCAGGAGTTGTTTCTCGAGGCGTTTGAACTCTTCCGAATGATCAGGGTCTTTAATTTCGTCTTTTTTATTATTGTGCTCTAAGCGTACTAATAAAGTGCGGAATTTGTTATGCGTAATCTTGCGCATGCGCTTGAGGAGCGCGCTCCTTACAGGGCATATCTCGATAACTTCTTCTTTAAAGCGGTCACGTATTTCAGCGTCAGACATCGGCTCGGGATCGGTTAGCGAGACGTTAAGGAATGTGCTAACCCTGGGTTGAATCTCGTAGCTGGCAAAATCACCCATCCAGCCTGTACAAGAGCTGAGTATATTCGAGCCGCCGACGGCCTTGGAGGCCCTCTCCAGCGCTTCTTCTGTGATGGAGAGACGTATCATTTTGGTTCTATAAGGTGGGCTGCATTTCTGAACGTCGACGCTTTGAGATAAGCAGTTCTTGAGGGTTGCCATCTCGATTATGCCCAAAGCTGCATCTCTGAGGAGTATCGAAAGCGGAACAACGTCACTGCCAAAAACTATCCTGTAAGCCGTGTCGGAATAGGACTGCAGGCGCTGTTCATTACCATCAATGCAGCAAGCGCCATACGCGGCTGTGTGAAGTCGTTCTTGGACGTAAAGGTCATCAACGGCTGCAAAGTCATTGCACAATTTATCGTACAAGCCGGGATTTATAATCATAAGGGACGTAAGTGCTTTGCTTGCTCGGTCTCGTATCAATCGGTTCGAGCTTGAAAAAAACCACGTTAGAGTGAGTGCGCAAAGATACTGAACTTCAGGGTCAGTTTGATTATTCTGCTCAAAAGCACTCCATTCGATTAAGCGGTGGATTGTCGACCCTTCCTCCAACGAAAGTCCGTTTACCTGGACAGACCAGAATGCGTCACGTTGTGGCATTTTTCGGGCTTTCAGTCGCTCATGCAGGAATTTAGCGTTCCATGGATGACCTACGCTGGCACTTACCTGGAGAATGATGTCGAAATGCTCATCGGAAGCATTAAGGAACGCATTATAGAGATGAAGCGTCCTGTCGGTAAACGACTCGTTGCTCCGCCACTTGAGGCTCTCAATGAACGCGCCTCCAACCGAGTAGTCGTTCGCCCAATGGTCGGTATCTCCAGGCATCAAATCCAAGAGTTCTTCGTTAAAAAGTTCAGGTATTTGAATCGAAAGGGCCTCGGTTAAGCCTGCCCACTCGCCAAGAATTCTCTCACCATTATGAATAAATTGAAGCGAACCGCTAGCTAATGCCAGAGCGGGATTCTCAACATTATCCAATAGGGCCGAGGCCATCAAGTGATCTTGAAGTCTTTGGAAACTAAATCGAGTTAATTCCTCGGCCATCAAGAAGGGATCAGCCTTTAAGCTATGCGGGTCTGGGTCTAGCCTAAAAAGGCCATTGCGCTGAAGAATTTCAAACCAAGTGGTGGCTGGTGGTGTTGGATAGGCCTGGAACTTTTCAGCTATAAGGGCAATAGCTTGCGAGTGCGGAACATAGTCCCTCCGTTGTCCAGCCATATCTAACGCGATCGCAACAATGGATTGCATGGTAGGAGAAACCAGGTCGTCGCTTCCGTCTCTGCCGGCGCCTAAGTTTCTAGCAATGCTTCGCAGATAGAAGGCGAATACCTGTTTTGTGCCAATGAGGCCTTTGGGGAAAAATTTCTTGTTGTCTCTTTCTAGCGCAACGCACGCACTTCGTAAAAATAAAGGGTTTGTGAACTCTTCGGCGAGCCATGGTGTGTTGGGTTGGGATATTCCTCGTTTTCCGAGATATACCCGAGCCGCACGCTTCTGCTCCTCAGGTGTTCTGAATCCCTGCACCATAAAGGACGGTATTTTGTTGCTCAGTTTTGGCGGGATGATGTAGGAGGTATATTCGTATCTACAGCTGAATACCAGTACCAGGTTTTTATGTTTTTCGATCCTGGCGATAAATTCAGCAAGCTCATTACGCCATAGCGCTAGTCCGCCTCCTTCATTTACGGCGTCGATGAGAATAAGTCCGCGTCTCTTTGTTGCTTCAGCGGCAGCACTTAAGGCTTGAAGGAAAACATCGGGGTTGAGATCTCCAAGTCCGAGTCGCCTGGTGATCTGCCCCCAAACGTTCTCACCGCCAAGGTGTTGTCCTAGGATCAAGACTGCAGTTCTGCCTTCGCAAATCGCCTCTTGTGCCACACTCCCTAGTAGATGAGATTTTCCAGTACCGGCTTTTCCGTTTAGGAGGATGCTGCTCTCATGTTGCTTGCTGATGTAACGGTCTCGTAGTAATGACCTCAATGAGTAGCAGGCGCTGCTAGCTTCCCTAAGTTGGTGTTCTAAATTGCTCAGCTTATAATCGCTAGACTGCTTTGGTTTGTTTTCTGCCTCTTTTAAACTCCATATTAGGTTCTCAAGGGGATGGATGGCATCTGACATATCATCAACGCAATCCAGGCACTCTTGTATGGGCCATTCCAGCCAGGCGTCAGGGCTGTATCGGGAGCTGAGGATTTCCAAGGCTTTAGCTGTGGTTGCAATGATGTCTAAAGCATTCCGCTCGGAGCTGCCCAGTATATTTTCTGGATCATTTATTTTGGCAAGTCTGCAAACTTTAGAAATCCGTTTCTGGATGTCCTCAATGATTGTGTGGTCGCATAGAATAACCTTGAATAATTTTTCGATGCTGACTTCAACATGGTCGTCGGGATGGTATCTTTCGTCCAAGGACTGAATTGCAAAGCCCACGTTGTTGGCAAACCACTGAGGAGAGAATTCGAAGTCTCCGAACCAGTACTTTTTTAGTCCTTCGGCGTTTGGGTTGGACAATCGATCAGTAATGTCGGATGCCGACCATAGAGTGAACTCTACATGTTGACCAGCAGGGACTAACTTTTCCCATTTTTCTTTGTGGGTTTCCCAGTGATCCCATCCTCTCTTCCCACCACCCTTGGGGCCACTTTTGTCCGTTAGGTCGCAAGGGATGGCGACAATATATTTTTTTAAACTTGGATGAGACCGAAGAGCCTTTTCCACCGAGTCGTCGATGTTAGCCCAATTTATATCACTTGACTTCAAATAATATTTGGCTTGATAACCGACTTTTTTGTCGTCGTCGAGCAGCCAGTAAGCCTCAAGTCCACCGTCACCTCCCGCACCTTCAACTCGCCTGAACTCTGCTTTGGCTGCTGGCTTGTCACGGCGACCGAGTTGACAAATGAGTTCTTCGAAAGCGAGGCGTTGTCCTGATTCCATGCCCCTGATGCGTGAGTAATCCATGCGTATTTCCATAGCGAGAACTGGTGGGTGGCACATTGCCTTGAGCTGAGTCTATCCGTTTCAGGAGAAGTGCGCAGTTGTTGAGCAGTGATGGTGGCACGCGTGGTTGGAGAGAATTTACTTATCCCTCGGCTGTGCATTCAGGCTATGCCTTCTCGCTGATGAGATTGCTAAAATCCTGAGACTAGGGCCTAACGTGCCGCGTGATGGGTTATCCGAGGACATGGTATGAATGTTGGCGAATTGATCGAAGAGCTGCGCAAGCATGACCCGAACCTGCCAGTTTTGATTCCGCGATCTGACTGCTCAGCGCTGGAAGACGCTGTTGCGTGTTACCCAGACGTCGTGCGCGAAGGGCGGATCATGGGCTATGAGTCCCTGAGCTGGTTCCACGGGGAGCCAGATGACCCTGGTACCGAAAAGCATCGAGTCATCGTCATTGATACCGATCTGCCTATTCCAACATGAGCGGAATGACCATGAAGCGGAGGGATCTCAGCAAGGTCTTGATGCCGGACGATCCGATGTACACCGAGGCCGTGGACGCCCTGAGACGCTATCACGAAGCTGAAGCAGGTGGGGTCACAGGTGCCGAGCTGGAGCGCTTACGGCTGATTGCCGAGAATCAGTTCCAAGCCGTGACGGACTATCAGCTGGGTGCGCTGGGCGGGGCCACTCCTAGGAGTCATTAGCGGGAGCGGCCATCAGGAGGAGAGCAGCAATTTAGTCTCGGTATGCACGCTAGGTTGGGTCAGCAAAAACAGCTCAACGCTTTTTCTGGCTCGAGCCAAGCTCTCGGAGCTCATTCGCGTGATCATTGGCAATGCGATCAAGCGTCTCCTGCCTTAGGAATGCGGGCCGCTTGCGGTTACATTTATGGTCGTAAGCATCAGGGTACTGTTTATCGTTCCCTTCGCTCGTGTCTGTGGTCATTGGTCGGCCCTTGACTGAACGATTGTTGTGCCGACATTTCCCGGCACCAAGCTGGGTGAGCACAGACCTGAGATTGCGATGAAGTGCAAATGTGCTCGTGTCGTCTAATCATACCTCATGGCTTATCTACCCGACCGAAACTCTCGTCTGCAAGCAGCGCGTCAGCGTCCTGGGAAAACATGGACTGTGCCCATCGCTCTCGTTTGATCGCAGAAACCAGAGCAAAGAAGCAAGGCTCGCAGAGGTGAAGCTCATAGGCCTCGCCTGCATGTTTTGAGCCTGCTCCCCAGGTGGCGCTCAGTAGGCCGTACTCGCCCTCTGGACGACATGCTCGGCCACAGCGTTTGCAGACAATGCTCTCAACCGAATCCGGGCTGATTTGTTCTGTGGGTCTCATAGTGTCCTGGCCTGGCTGTTCCGAGTGCTTACATAAGCGATCACCTGGAGCATGTTGAGGATTCTGGCTGAAGGCAAGCGGAGCGCGCAGACCAGGACGGTCGGAGGCGCGAGGATGGAAGCCCGAAGGGCCGAGCCACGAAGTGGCTTGGTGTACGACAGCCGGCCCCAACGGGGCGCGCCAGAAAGCCTCTAGTCTGGAGAAGACTTATGGTTCCACGCGCAGCTTTCCAGTTAAGCGCGTCGCTAGGCTGAGCTAGCGTACAGCGACTTCCGACCGTCCAGAGTAATCAGATGACCATCGTTCGTGAAGAAGACTGGCTCTAGAGCATTGGAAGGAATGGTGCATGGAGGCGGGTGATCAGCGATCAATAGCAATTAGGCCTGCTTCAGTTGAGTTGGCTCCGCTCACTTTGGCTCATTACAGCGCGTGCACCTTGACTGCGACAGGACTTCGCTAGAGGCTCTGCAATCCTCGGTAAAGATCGGAAAGGATGTGCACATGGCCATGGGAAAGCTGAATTACACGGAAGCCTTCAAGCGATACAGCGCTGTATTAGACAACCCCAACTGGGCTGTATCGGCGATCTCCAGTGATGGTTCTCTGGTCATTAGCTGCTGGGAGCAGTATTTCAAACGACCCCAGCCAGGCGTGCTTCTTTACGATGATTCGTTGTCTCGCTGGAAAGGCCACAACAAGCCAGGATTAAACCTTCTGCGTAAGCATCTTGAGCACACAGCGTCAGAGGATCTGGCGGTCAGGTTGGTAATGGCGAAAACATCTGATCCAGGAGCAGTGGATCGCGGCGGGGATGCCAGCAAGCTGAAAAACACCTTCTCCGTCAGGGAGGATCTCATCGGCAAGCTCACTTCGTTTGATGGCGACAACTATACAATTGAATTCCGTAAAGCCTGAGCAACAGGGAAGGGCATAGAGTAACGCGATCAGCGCGCAAAACCATGCAAGCGGAGCGCGCAGCCAGGATGGCGTAGGCGCGAGGATGGACGCCCGGAGGGCCGAGACGCCGCTGTGGCGAGCGGCTCGGTTCACGACAGCCGGCCCGTAAGGGCGCGTACCACTATGGCATGTTGACAGGAAAACAAATGAGTCGAGACGCGAAGGACACCGTGTACTGCAGCATCCAAATGCCCATGGCCCAAGGCCGAGAGCTCCTGGAACTGATAGCAAAGCTTCGCGCCTCAGGCGCTCATCCATCACTTGAATCGGTCTTCAAAGAGGCCCAGGGCGAGCTGGAGATGTCAATCGAGTTCGTTGAGGGCATGCTCGCCGGCGAGGGCGGGCTCGGTCGCAAGCCACACTAGGAGCTGACGCCATGGCCAGTGACGATTTGCTTCACTCCCGTGAAACTCGCAGGCGGAGAACATTATGGACGCTCGCCTACCTTGCCCCTGGTGATCCAAGAGCACTATGTGTTCTGAGGGTGTTAGATGAGATTGACCTGCAGGAACAAGCTTGGCTTGGGTCAGGTCGGATCGCCACCGTTGACGAGGTCACCAATCAGGTAGCCTCTGAGCCCCACCCAATTGGTACGTCCATCGTAAGGGATGACGCTATTCCGGAGCCGTGGCGTGAGCGCTTCTTGTGTGCAAGTTACGGTTCAACCCGTGTAGATGAGGGCGCCTATCTGCATGACTGGCTGAAGTTTCTTTCAAAGTGGCAACAGGAAATGACCCATCTTGAGCGCCACAGAGCGGCCCGTGATCGAAAGGGCAACCGCTCCAAGTCAGTCCTTTGAGTCTGTTGATGGCAGGGGAGGGTTTGCTGATTTCGCACCTGGCTCAATGAAATCTTGCGCATGGTCATGAGCCACCCGATCCAGCGTGTCCTGGTTCAAAAACTCAGGTCGAACCCGGCCCTGCTTGCGCTCAAATGCCTCTGTAGCTGCATGCTGATCGTCATTGTGGGTCATCATCTAACCTCCTTCCCATCTGGGTGACATGCTTTGCCGCAGCGGTTGCAGGAAACGCTCACAACCGCATCCGGACTCATAGGCTCTCTATGTCTCATAGTTCCCTGGCTACTGCTCCTGCTTATCGGATGGTTTCGGCGCGTCCAGCAATACTAACGGCTTGCCGTTTTTTGTGATGATAAAGACGTGTCCCTTGGCAACTAGCGCTACCAGGGTAAGCGTCCGGCGAACTCACCTTCCGAACTCCAGCTTTAAGGGCGATGGTGTCCGCGTATTTTTAAGCGGACGCGATCACCCTTATCGCCAGGATCTCCATGCGCCAACGAAGCTCTTATCCCAAACCGTTCAAGGCCCAGGTTGTTCAGGAATGCCTGCAACCTGGCGCAACCGTGTCCAGTGTCGCCATCAGCCACGGCATCAACGCCAACGTCATCCGCAAATGGATGCCGCTCTATCGAGACCAACCCGCAGCAACTTCCCTACCGGCCTTTGTGCCGCTGAAGGCCGCACCTAAACGGCCAGCCGAAGCGACAGTGATCATCGAGTTGCCCGTGGCCGGGCAATTGATCACGGTGAAATGGCCAGCCTCGGATCCTGATGGCTGCGCGCAATTTATTCGGGCTGTCGCTCAATGATCCGCATCGATGCGATCTGGTTGGCCACCGAGCCGATGGACATGCGCGCCGGTACCGAAACCGCATTAGCCCGAGTGATCGCGGTGTTCGGTGCGGCGAAGCCGCACTGCGCTTATCTGTTCGCCAATCGCCGGGCTAACCGGATGAAAGTGCTGGTGCACGACGGCGTAGGTATCTGGCTTGCAGCGCGACGACTCAATCAAGGCAAGTTTCACTGGCCCGGCATTCGCCATGGCTGCGAGGTCGAACTCGACAGCGAACAACTCCAGGCTTTGGTGCTGGGCCTGCCGTGGCAGCGCGTCGGCGCAGGCGGTGCGATCAGCATGCTGTAAACGCCGGCCATTTGGCCGGTCTACTTGTCGTCGTTACGTGCCTGCTCTGGCACAATCGGCGGCATGACTTTCTTACCCAACCTCGACCAGATGACCCCGGAACAGCTTCGTGCCTTGGCGGCACAGGCGTTGCGGTTGCAGTCCCAGGTCGAGGCGATGAGCAAGAAGATTCAGAACGATGGAAGCATCATCGTGCAGCTCACTTACGAAATCGCCCTTCTCAAACGCCACAAGTTCGCCAAGCGCAGCGAGCAAATCAGCCCGGCGCAAGGTAGCTTGCTGGATGACCTGCTCGATACTGATCTTGAAGCGATCGAGGCCGAGCTGAAACAGCTTCTCCCTGCTTCGCCGCAGGCCGAAGCCCGGCAAGCCCCGAAACGTGCGCCCTTGCCGCCGCAGTTTCCACGCACCGTGATTCGATACGAACCAGAAAACACTCAGTGTGCCTGTGGCTGCCAACTTCAGCGCATCGGCGAAGACGTTAGCGAGAAGCTGGATTACACGCCTGGCGTGTTTACCGTCGAGCGACATGTGCGGGGCAAATGGGCCTGCCGTCGGTGCGAAACACTGATCCAGGCGCCGGTGCCAGCGCAGGTTATCGACAAAGGTATCCCGACCGCAGGCTTGCTGGCCCACGTGATGGTGGCCAAGTTTGCCGATCACTTGCCGCTGTACCGGCAGGAGAAGATCTTTGGCCGCGCCGGGCTGGCCATTGCTCGCTCGACCTTGGCCCAGTGGGTCGGACAAACCGGTGTGCGACTCCAGCCGCTGGTCGATGTACTGCGTGAAACGGTGCTGAGCCAAGGTGTGGTTCACGCTGATGAAACACCGGTGCAAATGCTTGCGCCAGGTGAGAAGAAAACCCACCGGGCCTACGTCTGGGCCTACAGCACTACGCCGTTTTCGGCGCTCAAAGCGGCGGTGTATGACTTCAGCCCAAGCCGTGCCGGAGAACATGCGCGCAACTTCTTGGGCGACTGGAACGGCAAGTTGGTCTGCGATGATTTCGCTGGCTACAAAGCCGGTTTTGAACAAGGCATCACTGAAATCGGTTGCATGGCCCACGCCCGTCGCAAGTTTTTCGATCTGCACGTGGCGAACAAAAGTCAGTTGGCTGAACAGGCCTTGCACTCGATTGGCTGTTTGTACGAGGTCGAACGCCAAGCGCGGGACGTGAGTGATGAAGATCGTTGGCGAATACGTCAGGAAATGGCGGTACCGATCATCAAAACACTGCATGACTGGATGTTGGCCCAGCGCGATCTGGTGCCCAACGGCTCAGCTACGGCCAAAGCCCTCGATTACAGCTTGAAACGCTGGGTAGCGCTGACGCGCTACTTGGACGATGGGGCTGTGCCCATCGACAACAACCAGGTTGAGAACCAGATACGGCCATGGGCGCTCGGACGTTCGAACTGGTTGTTTGCCGGGTCGCTGCGCAGCGGTAAACGGGCGGCTGCAATCATGAGCTTGATCCAATCGGCGCGCATGAATGGGCATGATCCGTATGCCTATCTCAAGGATGTGCTGACGCGGCTGCCGACACAGCGGGCGAGAGAGATTACGGAGTTACTGCCGAATAAATGGGCGCCCGTTTAACCACGCAAGGTGTGTTCGGCTGAAGCTGACCTATAGTTTTGAGTCGTACACAAAAGCTGTGATCGACGCTGCACTGTAGGAGCAGGGCTTACCCGCGAAGGCGTCGTTTCAGCGGCTGGTTTTTAACGTATCAAGCATCGCCTCGGCGGCCAGCGCGTGGACTTTGCGGGTGGGGTGCCATTCATCCCAGTAGTAATGGGCATCTGGATTTTCACACGCGGGCTTGACGTCCGGATAGGTGGCTTGGCACGGGGTATCCAGATACTTCAAACCCGCAACATCGGGGGCTGCGCGAAGCTTGTTGCTGAAGGCCAGGTGGTCAAAGTAACTGATACTGACGTGATGGGTTTTAGCCAGTGTTGTTAGCACGGCTGGTAGTTTTTGTTCGAGTATCTGCTGGTATTCTGTTGCATTCTTGACCTGATTGCCCTGCACCACAGCCGGCACATGACTCAAATCCGTAGTCCCCACGACCATCACGTGCTTCGCACCTGCTGCAATCAACGTCTCGGTAGCCTTCTGTATGTTCGCCACGCTGTTCTGGCTTAGCACGTCAATTGATTCTGGGTGCGAGAAGTCGGCCCATTCAAAAAAGTCGTTGGCTGAGATGAAAATGAAATAGAGCGAATTCGGATCCGCTTTGTGTGTTTTAGCGGCTTTCAGATAACCGTCGATTTGACCGAAAACCCCAGTGTTGCGAGATGGCTCCATCCAGGCATAGTAGTTGCCGTTGCCGCTCTTGGCACCGCCAATCCCGTAGTCGGTCAAGGGGGTTTTCAAGGCATAAGCCAAGCCCTCGACGGCAGTGGGGCCATTGCTCCAGCGTCCCTTCCAATACAACGAACCGGGTAGCTCCTGTGCATCTTTGACCTTCTGTGCGGCCAATTTTCTAGTGAAGATTTCACCCGCTCCGTTGTCAGAGTAGCTGTCACCGAAAGCATAGAGATGATTGTAGCTGGGGGCGCCAAAGGCAGTTGCTGCAGTCAGTGTCAATAGAGCGGCCAAGCAAGCACGTCGAGTCATTGAAAGTCTCCCAGATTTTCACCTCAGACTACCAGCGACGACGTTTTGCATTGCCACGGCAGCGACCTATTTTTAGTCGCGTGCGCAAAGTCTGTCCTGTTCGCGACAAGTGCTAGCGGGTTAAACAATGGCATCAGGAAGGTGTGTTGCCCGGACGGTTACCTACCAGGCGCCTGAAGCGTCTACGAGCCTGGCTCATGGGAATTGTGGTCAGCATTCATCACGCTCCTGCATGGCGGCCCCGGCATCTTCCCAGCAAGCGGAGCGCGCAGGCGTGCAGGATGGAAGCCCGGCAGGGCCGAGACCCGCCCGGCGGGGCTCGGTTCACGACAGCCATCCGCCAGAGGCGGCACGCAATACACTTTGCGTACGCCTCGCTGAAAACTCGGAGAAAAATGAGATGAGCCAAGAAGTAATCCGCTCCAGGGAAGCAATAAGGCGCAAGACGCTCTGGAAGCTGGCCTCCGTTAGAGATCGTGATCCCAGGCATCCATCGCATCCTTTATAGTCTCGTGCCATTTAAGCTCGGAAGCCTTCAATGCAGCGGCGACCTGCATACTTATGCCTGCGTTCAGCCAAGGCGGCAGGCTCTCGCTATCACCGCTGAATAGGTTTGCGCACACTACGGCATACCCTCCTGTTGTAATCGACTGCAGGCAAACATATTGCACTGATAAGCCGCTAGCTAGACGACGCCAACTTATATGCTGGATGGCATCCGCGTGTTCGCAGGGAGTGTTCGCTGCTTCGTTTAGTGCTTTGTTTAGGTGTCGAAGATCGTGACGAGAGGCAACGATAATTTCGCGCACTTCCTCGGGGTCGATTGACATGCCGCCACGCTCAGTCGTTGAAAGGGTTTTGAGGCTGTTGACTGCCTTAATAAACTCACGCTCCTGATCCTGCTCGCGCTGCGTCCTTTTATCAGGGAAAAGCCAGTCAATTATTCGTAGATGAAACATTTTGAGCCCCTGTGGCTAAATCTACGTTTGATAGGCTACCACCTGACGACCCCGGCAGTCATGTGGTAGAGCGGTGGAGCTGATTGTGCAGTATTCGGCAATGTCAGGAGGAAGGGGCTGAGGGGCCTACGTAGAACTGTTTTGCCAACCGCGGGTGTGTATGCCATCTTGTCGACCATCGTGCTGCACCTCTGACTAAGTCTGGTGAGCCAAGCTATCTGAGTCAAAAAGATTGTAAGAATCTACTAAGGCAGAAATTAAATGGCCAGCAGTTAATTATTCAGGTGTCACGGAAACGTGCGCATCGAAAGTGCTCAGGCATATATTTACGCGACCGTCTTCGACGAGATACCAAACGGTTTCAGCGAGACATGAACCTAACCTGTTCTAGCTGCGCGTAGGAGAAGACGCCTACGCCCAGGGGCCATTTATCCAGCTTCAGCCATAACTGCTCAGGTATTTGTGGAAGCCAGCCCTCTGGCTTCTCCAGGCGATCCGCTATATAACCATTAGTCGTGTTTGCTCTTTCTTCCATTCGGATCAGGACTTCGCGGGCAATCGTGCTATCGGACGAAAGCCCATTTCCTCAGATATGTCTGTCAATCCTCAGCTGTCAGTGCTTGTAATTAGGTAGCGACAGTCTTCTGGTTTAAAAGGTTTCTGTTGGCCTCAAAAGACATATGGGTGAAATTGCTTGTCGGTGGTAGGGCGTTAAGTTAAATATCAATATAGTGAATAATTATTTTAATGAACTGTCTGTCAATTTCATAACAAATAATTCACTATAAATTGACAATTCAGAAGTTGCAAAAAGAGCTTGCCATGAGCCGAAAAATGCTGCATCTTTTGTAAAAATTCTTAATCCGATGCGTCACTTTAAGTTAGTGAGGTAATGTTTGAGCCAGATTTATGAGTTAAAGTTATGACTATACTTTCATCAACTAAGTACATTAGTCGTTATCCCGTTTTGATGTTGTCAGGGGAAGTTGTGGATCTCCTGAGTCGGGCCCCAACGCATATCTCTGGCGGGATGGATGTGCTAGTAAAGGTGTTTGAGTGTTTTTGTCACGTCATCAACTTCCGAGTCACCAGAGAGTCAATGTCTTCCCTGCTGTTTAATCAGGCTGTTGTGCTTGCTTTTTTTGGAGCATTAAGCGGCACTGATCTCGTTATTATGTCAGATACCAATCGAAATAGGTTGGCGAGAAAGTTTCTGGATTTTCTGGATTTCGCCTTAACGGAAGGTATCGATGTGACAACCTATGACTGGAGTGGGAAGCTGCTAAAAGATAATCGAGAGAAATGGATCGAAGCAAAAAAAGACATTGATCCACGACGAGAAATTTACTGGAGTGGTTGGTCAGTAAGAAGTCGGAAGGGGAAGGTTGTCTATTTGGATGTTTCAAGGCTTTGGCACAGCCATGGTCATGAGTTTGTAACAAACTTTCATGAAAGGATAGAGATGTACGCTCTCAAAAATGCGAGTGCCAATATCCCGTTGCTTAATTGTTTTGCAAATTTCATAGCGGGTGCCGCCAGGCTTTGGCCAGTCGAGACTTTTGCAAATCCGTATCGACTCCCTGTCTTGTTTGAATCGTTCATGATCGATTTCTTTCAGAAGGTCTCAAATAAAAGTTCAGATATTAAGTGCGCTACCATCCGTTGGCGGAATTTTGTTTGCGCGGTCGAAGATGTCTTCATCACGCCTGGAATATGGGCCACCCCGTATGTTGGTGCTCTGCCTAGACCGAAAGCTGGGGTTGCGTCAGGCTCCAGGAAAAACATCAAGCAGGATGCGGATGGGAACTTGTACGTTGATAATCTTCTTACCGATGTCCCGCTTCATATCTCTGACGAAGAAGCATTCAAGCTTTTGTTTAAAACTATTGAGCAAGATATTTTCGATTGTGAAACTTGGGCGTGGCGTCAGGTTTGGCAGTTGCGGCGAGCACAGCTCCAGCGAATAAGTTTGGCAAAAGTTGGGGTGGTGCTGAGTGAAAGGGCTCGGAACGGCAAAAGTCCAAGCATTGAGGAGCTTGGAATCGAAAATATTTGCGCGACGTTTGAGGCTGAGGGGTTTTGTGCAGGCGACCGTACGAGTGATAATAGGTATGGAAATAATCTAAAAACTATAGCGCGGCTGATAGGATTGCCAACAGTCAGGTCGCTCTTTCCATTCCAGTGTCTGCTTGTAATAGCAGATCCAAAAATTACTGAAAGCTTTCTCGGTGACTTAGATCTTTATAATTCCCAAGGTCAGCAATCTGGATTTGTCAAGCTTGATGGCGGTTATTATTTGATAGGTTACAAAGACCGAAAAGGAAAAAGCTTAAGTCAGCAGAAGATAAAGCTGGATGCTCGAAGCGCGGTCTTGGTGCGTCAAGTCATAGAAATCACGGAACCACTGCGTATCTTTCTCAAGAAGAGTGGTAACCCTGCTTGGAGAAAATTATTTCTCACCTCAGGTCATGGATTTACTGTTCCCAAGAAGGCTAGCACGCAGCCTTGGACTGCGGATCATGTCAGGGAAGGTCGCACACCGGCTAGTGATTTGGTGAGAGAGTTCTCTGAGTGCATCGTCGCTCCCTTGGAGCGAATTAAAAAACTTATTTCTAAGCTATCCCTAAAAAGACTCCGCGACTCATGTGGCGTGCAGGTATACCTCCGTACGCGATCTGCAGAGGCAATGGCAAATGCATTGGGGCACACAAAGTATAGGCCAGACTTATTGTCCTCGTACCTTCCAACTGAAATCCTAGATTTCTTTAACGAGCGTTGGATAAGAGTCTTTCAACGAACAGTCGTATGTTGGGCTCTTGATAGTGAAGCAAAGGTTTTTCATCAAAAAATTGGTTTCAGTAGTGTTGAAGAGTTTGACGTGTTCATGCTGAGGAATGCATTGGGGGAGTTGCCTTCTAGCCTGACCGATCCTAGCGGTGCTCGCAATCGTGTCCTCTCACCAGATAAACTTCATATTGCCGTTAACGTAGAGATCTTAACAGATTTGATTTCGTTAAAGATGGGGGTCGATCAGCTACCAAATGTTAGCGAGGCTCACGGGCTCGCTTTGTATTGGTCTAAGTTTTCGGATTTGCTCACGATGCACATCGACTCTGGATATGATCCTGAGTTGAAGCGTTATCTGCGGTCAGCGAGGGAGCTTGCTCGCCCTTGGACAAAGGAGTTGATTGCAAATGTTGCTTCCTGAGTCGATTCAGTTCTTGAATAATTTTTTGCTCAAAAACATCAGGCTTTTTGAGAGTGCCCCGTGGTTGCTTTCGAATTTTGACGATGACTTGTGGTCAGTCAGTTTCGGCTTTTCGCAACCTATTGAACTGAACTGGAAGATTTATCTTTCGGACGGTAGCGGACTGATTGATAAAAAGAACCGTCCATTGTTGACCGTCTTTAAACACTGGTTGATTGCTTCAACTAGCAATAAGGATAGTGGCGGTCTCCACACTACGGCGCTTAAGTCGCAATATGTTAGGTTTAATACTACGTTGCATATTATTGATTTGTTTGTGATGGATTGCGGGGAATACAATGTAGCAAAATTTGGGCTAGAGATGCTTACGCGAAACAATCTGAAAGATCTACTGGTTCGCATTTCTGCGAATAATGAAGTGGCGTTGAGTATTTATCAGTGGCCTGTGATGCTTCGAGGCTTCTGCCTAGAATTACTGTCCAAGTGTGACTTAAAGCAGTTGCACAGGATTGTCCGACAGAGTCCGTATCTTTCGGTTATCACTGAAGATCAGAAAGCCAATGACGTTATGGGGCTGCCTCTCGAAATTGTTCCATATGTACGTGCTGCGCTGCTTGTTGAAGGCTTCTATGTTTTTAACTCAACCAAGGGTTACCACGTCCATTCGGCTAAGGTAAGTAGGATAATCTACTCCAATACCATTGCGGGAATTAAGTCTCAGAAGCCGATTATGCCTATGTTGATGTTCAGTCTTTCTGATGAAATATTTACCAGGGAGTTTGATGGGGTTCCAATCCAAACCTCACAGCACTCCAGGATGTCAGCTTTTAATTTGCGGTTTTATCGAATTGCTCTTCTAGATCTTCGGCAACTGTATCCCATGTCGCTTGCCTTGCCGCAAGCTGAAACACTTGATTGCGTCACAGAAGTGTTCATTGAAGGCGGAGACCAAGGACGCTACGGAACTGTCCCTGCCAACGTAATGCGCCATTCCGTAGCCGCAGCCATCAAGTACCATATCAATCATGGGCGAGCACTTGTAGAAACGTATTGCAAGCTTGCTTCCTTGTGTAAAGAACTGAGTCTTTCTATAGCCGATTTGACTGAAGAGCAGTTTCAAAGTTGCCTTCATAATGAATTAAAAGAACTTGGAGTAAAAAAACTAGGTTTGGCATGTCGGCGCCCTGGATTCGCCGCGTGGACTGCGCCGGTTACTTTAAGCAGTAAAGAATATTTTGCACAGGTGCGAAAAAATGTGGGATTTCTCGAGTTGCTAGCAATCTATTATGGTGCTGCTCAGTTGGTTGTGGGTCTACTTTCGGCTAGACGTTCAAAAGAATTAAGGGATCTACCCAAGAATTGTTTTGATAGGAGTCGTAAGTGGCTGGTTTTTCTAAATCAGAAAGCATCAAGGAGCACTTCTGTTACGCGGCAGCTAATGGCAAGGCCGCTGGATGATATCGCTGTTGATATGGTCGCGAATATTCAGTGGCTGCATGATGAGTTGGAAGATCTTGGGTTTGTTGACGATACCTATCCTTTGTTTTCTGCGCCAGGTTTGAAAGGGGCGGGGTGGCTCATTAAGCCTGATGTGTTTATCTATTATCGTAATATGGATTTATTTCAAGATTACATTGAATCTCCCTTGGACGCTGAGGGTAGACGCTACTATGTTAGGCAGCACCAATTACGTCGATTTTTCGCATTGTTATTTTATACAAGTTTCAAGGGGGCTAGGCTGGATACGTTAAGATGGTATTTCGGACATTCCGATTTCAAACATATTTATAATTATATTACATCAGTGGTGCCTGGGGCCGATCTACGCAGTGCGAAAGCAACGGCTATTGCTGAGCGTCTTACCGATCATGGCTGGCCTGCTTACAAAGAACTGGCCCAGTTGCTGAAAGACGAATTTGGGGTCGAGAACTTCAAGTTGGCCAGTACTGCCCGGCTAGAAATGTATTTGGATGAGTTATTGAAGAAAGAGGCGGTCGCGCTTGAGCCGAAGTTCTTCATCGGTTCTTCCGGCGAAAAGATGCAGATTATGGTATTAGTGAGAGGGGGCGAGCGTGAATACCAAATGTAATGTATTGGACTTGGTGAGGTTTCTTGTTGCAGTCGAAAATAATCCTGAGCTATTTGCAGGGATAGTAGATCTGGGAACTCGGCTGAAGAGTCAGGGTGCTATGGCAAAAATGGATATTGAAATCGAGGTGGGTGGTGAACGGTTCCACTATTACGGAGGGGCGCTAAATACACTTCGTGCTAGGGCAAAGCTGCACCTGGTCGGCGGATTTACTGATCTTGACCAGTTGAGAGTAAGAGCGTGCGAGTCTTTGTCGCGTTATAAGAATCAGGCAACGCGACGAACGAATACTAAAGCTTACTTCAAACAAAAATATAAGGAAGCTTGCGAAGAGCTTGAGGTGGCTCATCAGTCCAACATGATTCTTCTTCAAGCGGTTTCTAGGTTGATTTTTGATATCAAGTTCTTGCGGGACGAAGCTGACTTCGAAAAGCGAGCGGTATTCGCTGCTGATATGGTGAACGATATCAGGTCAATTATTTCCATAAGGTACCCTCTCAGGGTACAACCTGGAAGGTTTTCCGATGATGCAAATGTTGTTGAGTTTAAAAGGTAATGGTTGATCAACATAAAAAATTAGTTTCCAGGTTGAAAGATTTTCAGCTTCATGATTTTTATGCTAGAGGAGAAGCTCATAGACGAAATATAGTGGGTCTCTCTCATGTTTCCTGGCCTCACAGGAGGCCGTGCAATGAAGCGAACCTATATATTTTGTCCCTACTAAAAAGGCCGGGAAGGGGCGGAGCAGGGCTTTCAACAAATGGAGAAAGTGGTGGTTCAATTGGGGAGCACGCTTACAAAATTTCCCACCTCGTCCGCTATTGCTTCAAAAATTCAATCGCGTTTCATGAGCTGGTGGATGGGGATTTTTACAAATTTATTAAGGAGTTACGGCTGGAAGTAACGGAAAAGGGGGAGCCTAAAAAATCTGAGAATACGGTGAATGCTGTTGGGCGCTCATGCATTGGTTTTTTAGAGTTTGTGGGGCGTCTTTATGGGGCGGCCAACTTCGTGAGTGCGGATGGCATAATTAAAGCATCTGAAAAGGAACATGTTATATATGAAGGGGGGAAGAAGAAGGTTCGATATTATTGGACTCATGGGAGTCTTTCTCTAGGGGAGAGAGAAAATAAACGAAATCCTATACCGCGTACGGATATCAAAGATTTGCGTATGGCTATTGATGATATAGGGAGCGGTGATTTCGTAGTGGTGAGGCGACATACAATGATCGCGGCGTTAGTTAATCTGGGTGGTAGGCGGTCTGAGATAGGGTTGCTTACTGTCGCGTCGGTGAAGCAGGCTTTGAGTGAAGCTGATCCCATGCTCGAATTGCCAACTTTGAAAAGAGGTGGCGGAACGAGAAAAATACCAGTTTCCCGGGTTTTTCTTCAGCAGGTAGATCAGTTTATCGACGACTGGCGTGGCCCTCTGGTCAGGAAAAAATATGGCGCGAAAGATCACGGATATGTTTTCATTTCTGAAACTGATGGTGGGCACTACGCTCCTAGGAATATCACTAATGAAATTCGGATGCTACGAAAGTTTGCTGGTATAGAGCGGCAAGTCTGTGCTCACATGTTTAGGCATGCATTCATAACTAATCTTTTTGTGCTTTTAATTGAACGGCACAAAATCGAGTCCCCCGATGAATTTCGAGCTTTGTTGATCGACGGTGGGAAACTGAAGTCTGAAGTCTTGAAGTGGACTGGAGGGAAGTCCGTTGATTCATTGGATACCTATATTGATCTAGCATTTGAAGAGGCTTCAGGGTTTGGGTCGATTGTTGACTCTGTTGTTGTTGTTCGCTCTACTCGGCTGTTCTTGGACGAGGCTAAGTATCTTCTTGACAGGCTCTCAAAAAGTAGGGATGTAGACTCTTTTGTCGGTAAGTTTCAGTCCGCTATGGATGGGCTGCTAGCCGATTTTAATAATCACGGTTCTAGATTTAAGTCTTGATTAATAGTCTTCGTCGATTTTTTCTCCCCCTAGCCTTCCATGAGCGTCTGCGCAAGGCATCACTGCTTCTGACTTCCGAAAGTTTAACTTAATTGGTTAGTAGCTCTATGAGATCAATGACGGTGAAAAGTTCCAGGTTTTGAGGTAAAACTCAAACACTCAGGGCAAACTATTCAGCGCAACGTCCACCACATGCTCAGCACACGCGGATTTATTGAGAACCTTAATCGTGAAACTGTGATTCTGTGTTGGGGATTGCTCACTATCAGTCAACGATACCAAAGCCGCTGAGGCCATGGAAGATTCGGTTAAGCTTGCGACGATTGCACTTCTCGCTCTTGGTCAACGATCACCATCTTGAAAGCCTGTAGGCCTGTATCCATAGTGACGTGCCCTTACCGTGTCTTACATGGTAGGGACAAAAGGAACATGACTCGCTTGCAGGTCGTGGCGTCAGCCGCACGAACGCCCGCAGCTCTGCGACCTCATAGGGGAGCAGCCTCACGCTACCTTTTCTATGATGGGAAGGTAGTGGGGATGCTGGAGGTTGCGAATAGCACAGCGCTGTCTGTACCCGTTTTCCTCAGTTTACCGCTGTTGACAAGAACGGCGAATTAGCAAAATAGTGGTCCGTACCCCGGACGCTTCGGCCTACTGGCGGGTGGTTGAGCAGTACCAGGTCAACGCGCTGTTCTGTGCACCGACGGCCATGCGCGCCATCCGCAAGGAAGACCCGGAGGGCGAACTGATTCGCAACCATGACCTCAGCTCGCTGCGTCAACTGTTCCTGGCGGGGGAAAAGCTGGATTCCAGCACCCATGAGTGGTTGGAGCGGGTGAGTGGCAAGCCGGTGCACGACCATTGGTGGCAGACCGAGACCGGCTGGCCGGTCACCGCGCCTTGCGTCGGGCTGGAGGGCAGCGCGGCGAAGCCAGGGTCGAGCAACCGCGCGGTGCCGGGTTACCACGTTCGCGTACTGGATGACGAAGGCCACTTGCTCGGGGCCAACCATCAGGGTTCGATCGTGATTGCACTGCCACTGCCCCCCGGCTGCAGCCAGACGCTGTGGGGGGATCACGAGCGCTACCTGCAGGCCTACCTGCGCACGTATCCGGGGTATTACCACACGGGCGATGGCGGCTATCTGGACGATGATGGCTTCGTCTACATCATGGGGCGCACCGATGATGTGATCAACGTTTCTGGTCATCGTTTGTCCACCGGTGAAATGGAGGACCTGGTCGCCCGGCACCCGGCGGTAGCGGAGTGTGCTGTGATCGGCGTGCATGACGAGATCAAGGGCCAGGTACCGTTGGCGCTGGTAGTACTCAAGGATGGCGAGGGCATTGCCGAGGCGCAGTTGCTGGTGGAGCTGGTGGGTAGCGTGCGCGAGGAAATTGGCCCGCTGGCCTGTTTCAATCGGGTACGGCTGGTGAAGCGCCTGCCCAAGACCCGTTCCGGCAAGATTCTGCGGGCGGTGCTGCGCAAGATTGCCGATGGGCAGGATTATGTGCCGCCTTCGACCCTGGATGACCCGGCAGTGCTGGGAGAGATCGAAGCGGTGCTGGCGGATTTGCCCAGGGCGGGTTGATGGTTTGACCTCGATGGCCCCTTCGCGGGCGGGACGCGCATCGGTGGTTCGGCAGAGGCCGTCGTAGGCGCGGGTTCACCCGCGAAAGGGCCGGGCCTGCTGGCCAATCTCCACCCGCCGTTCACCGTTGCGGCCGCTACCGTATTCGCGGGTAAACCCGCTCCTACACCAGGTCGTTGTAGGAGCGGGTTCACCCGCGAAAGGGCCGGCTCAGGCACTGCAGGCTCAGGGGGCAATCTGGTGCAGTTGCCCCAACCGGCTGCGGGTACGCATCAGGTCGGCCAGCGGGCCGCCCAGGCTCTCTTCCAGCGGACGTTTACCTATGACAATCACCCGCCGATCTTGGTCATACAGCACATCCACCAGGTTGACGAAGCGCTGCTGAGCCGCCAGCGAACGCGCCGAGAGGTCATCCAGCCCATCGATCACCCACTCGTCATACTCCCTGGCCAGTACCAGGTAGTCGATGACCGCAGTGGCCTTCTCGCACAGATCGTCAAAGCCAAGCACCACCCGCCGGCCATCGATGGCCAGCGCTCGCAGCGGGCGCTTGTTCACGTCCAATATCACCGGTTGTTCGTTCGGCACGTTCAGCGCCTGGCGCTGCGCCGCATCACCCGGCCAGACATAATGGCCCTGGGTAAAACGCTGATGCTCGCGGTTGGCCGGCAAGCTGCGAAAATCCGTGTCGCCACCGACTTCGAGCACGTGCATCGAGCTGTTGATCAGGCGAATGGCCGGCAGAAAACGCTCGTGATACAGCGGGTTGGGCAACAGCCCTTCGGGCGCGTAGTTAGAGGTCACCAGCAGGTACACGCCACGGGCGAACAAGGCGTTGAACAGCCGGGTGAGCAGCATGGCATCGCCTATGTCATGCACGTGGAATTCATCGAAGCACAGCACCCGGCAACCACCCACCAGCTCGTCCAGCGTTGCGCCCAGCGCGTCATCCAGCGCCCGGTGGCGGTGCATGCCCTGGTGCAGGCGTGCAAAGAAATCATGAAAATGCAGGCGCAGCTTGGCGGCTATCGGCACGGCCTGGAAAAAGCCATCGAGCAACCAGCTTTTACCCCGGCCGACCGAGCCGTACAGGTACAGACTGCGCGGTTGACCTTGTTCAAGCTGCGTCAGTTGTTCGGCCATGCAGTGGATTACCCGCCGCTGACCGTCACTCAGCTGATAACCGCGGCTGTGCGCCTTGTCCTCGAACCAGCCGAGCAGCTCGCTCTGTTGATTGGCGGTGCCGCGCAAGCGTTGGCCAAGCTGGCGCAGCGGGGTGGGGATCCAGGCAGACAAAAGCAACGCTCCTTGGGCGATGGCGGGGCAGCCTGCAGCTTGCCCGAGAGCGGCCATTTTGACTAATAGAGAAAGTGCCGGGCAATCATCACTTCTTGCGATAGGTCTGGCCGCCTCTTGTGCCTGTGCGGGCTATGACTTTCGCTCCAGCTGGCGCTCGATCATGTACTTCACCGCCAGGCGACGCTCCTTGAGGTGGCGCAGGTCTTCGTCGACGAAGTTACCGGCCGATATCGATTCGGCAGCCAGCACCTGGTTGTCGATGTCCACGTACTCGTCTAGCAGGCGATCCAGCGCCTTGTCCTGCTGGCGGCGCTGCTGGACGATTTCGCGCGGGTAGTGCAGGTCCTGGTAGAGGTCGTGAGAGACAGGCATGGGGTCCTCCTTGGTCAATGCAATGGGCTTACCTGATTGGAAGTGCGGAATGCGATTGTGTTGAAGCGAGGCGCGCGGAAACCGACGGACGGTCGCTGCACCAGCACCGAAATGACTAACTCGCTGTTTTTTGGCAATTTTTTTTATCAGGGGGGTTCACAGACCGAAAGTTTGTTGTTAAAGTGCCGCGCATTCCAAGACAACAACCCAGTTGTCACTCAGTTGGAATTGTCAGAGCAGCAAATGCTGCATCCGATACAGGGGCGTCGCCAAGCGGTAAGGCAGCAGGTTTTGATCCTGCCATGCGTTGGTTCGAATCCAGCCGCCCCTGCCATTTTTCAAGATTCAAACGTATTTAACCCGGTGCCAAGAAAGATGAGCACTGGGTTTTCGCGTTTTTGTGATTTTGCGCGCCTCCGCGCCTCCTGAGCGCGGGTACGTGCCGTACCGGGTTACCCGGAAATCCCCAGCATTTCGTTCAGCGCCCTGGCCAGTTCATCAGCCTGCACCGGCTTCTGGATCACCAGGCTGCCCGGCAATTCCAGCCCCTGCAACTCCGCATAACCGGTCAGAAACACCACCGGCACGCGGGGGTACCGTTCGCGGGCAGCCAGCGCCAGTTGTGCACCATTGAACTCGGGCATGGCGAAATCAGTCAGCAGCAGGTCAATATCGTCATCCAGCAATGCCAATGCCTGCTCGCCGCTGTGCGCCTGGCGCACCTGGTAGCCGTATTGGCGTAACACATCGCCAAGCATGTCGCGCACCAGGTGGTCGTCGTCCACCAGCAGCACCGTGCGGTTATGGCCGCTTTCGCTGATTGACTGACTGAGCACTGCTGCTACGGGTTCGTTCACCATCTCCTCTTTTACCGCCGGCAGGTATACCGCCACCTCAGTACCGCGACCGAGTGTGGTGGCGATGCGCACGCCGCCACCGGACTGCTTGGCAAAGCCGAACACCTGGGCCAGGCCCAGGCCCGAACCTTTGCCAATGTCCTTGGTGGTAAAGAAAGGCTCGAATACCTTGGCCAGCACGTCTTCGCTCATGCCGCAACCGGTATCGCGGATGCTCAGCATCACGTACTCGCCCGGGTCTGGGTCTTCCGGACGTTGCGGGCGCTGGTCGATGTGGGTGTTGCGCGTTGTCAGGGTCAGCTGACCGCCGTCGGGCATGGCATCGCGGGCATTGATCGCCAGGTTGAGGATGATCATCTCGGTCTGGGTGGGGTCGGTCAGTGCCTGCCACAGGGCCAGGTCCAGGTCCAGACGCACCGAGACGTTGCCACCCAGCGTGCGGCGCAGCAGCTCTTCCAGGCCGGCCAGGGTACGGTTGAGGTTCAGCGGCACCGGCTCCAGACGCTGGCGGCGGGAGAAGGCCAGCAACTGCGAGGTCAGCTTGGCACCACGCTCACCCGCTTCGCGGATATGGGTGAGGCGAGTGCGGGCCTTGTCCAGGTCGGCCTTGGCCAGATCGCGCTCCAGAAAGCTGGCACCGGTGAGTATCACCGTCAGCAGGTTATTGAAGTCATGCGCCACGCCAGCCGTCAGTTGCCCAACCGCTTCCAGCCGCTGCATCTGCTGCAGAGCGGCCTCGATGCGCTCGCGCTCGTTGATCTGTTCGCGCAGCCGGGCGTTGGCATCTGCCAGGCCCAGGGCGGCTTCGCGCTCGCTGGTGATGTCGCGTGCCACCACGTACAGCAGGGTGTCCTCCGGCACCACCACCCACGACAGCCAGCGCTGTTGGCCGCCGGCATGCAGGATGCGGCCGACAAAGCGTGCGCTGGTGCGGCCGTGGGAGAGGGCGGCCAGTTCGGTGAGTAACTGTTCCTGGTCGTGCTCAGGCAGCAGGTGCAGCAAGGAGGACTGGCTCAGGCGTTCGCGCGAGAAGCCCAGGCTGGCTTCCCAGGCGGGGTTCAGTGCGACCGGGGTCAGGTCTTTGTTCAGCACGGCCAGCAAATCTTGCGACAGCTCCCAGGCACGATCGCGTTCGCGGGTACGGCGCTCAACCCGCTCGCCGAGCATCTCGTTCAGCTGACGCAGCGCCTGGGTGGCCTGGCGTTGCGTGTGGATGTCCTGCAGTACGCCTGAAAAGCGAACGCACTGATCATCGACGAACTGGCTCTGGCCGCTGCTCAGCAACCAGCGAGGCTCCAGGCCATTGGGTTGCGCGATCCGAAACTCCACGCGGTAATGACCGCCGCTTTCCGGGCGCATGGCATGTTCCACTGCCTCGCGCACCAGTGGCAGGTCATCGGGGTAGATGCCGGCGTAGAACACTTCAAGGCTCATTTCGGTGCTGGTGGGCACGCCGAACAAGGTCTTGCAGCGGTCATCCCACAGCAACAGGCCCTCTTGCGGGCGCAGGTCCCAGGTGCCCATGCCGGCGGCGTCGATGGCAATGCGAGCACGTGCTTCGACGTCCGCCAGGGCCTCTTCGGCGCGGCGACGGCGTTGGCGTTCCTGCACTTCGCTCAGGGCTCGGCGCACGGCTTTGGGCAGCAGTGGCAGGTTCTTCTTCAGCACATAGTCGGTCGCGCCCAGGCGGATCATTTCCACCGCGTGCTCTTCGCCATAAATGCCGGACAGGAATATGAACGGGATGTCGGGTGCCAGGCGTTGGGCGATGGCCAGCACTTCGGTGCCGGATGAGCCTGGTAGCACGCAGTCACACAAGATCAGGTCGTAGCGGGCCTGGCGCAAGGCATGTTCGACACCTGCATGGTCGAACACCAGCTGTGACTGAACATGCAGCCCGCTGCGCTCCAGGCGCATCAGGGTCAGCTCGGCGTCCATCGAGCTGTCTTCGACCATCAGTATTTTCAACGGCGTTTGCTGCATCGTCGCGGCGGCCTCAGTTGCTACCGCGACGGTTCAGTCGCAGTGAGCCGGGTGGCGGTTCGTTTAGCACTGCCCAGAATACCCCGAGGTCGGAGATGGCGGTGACGAATTCCTTGAACTCCACGGGTTTGACCACATAAGCGTTTACCCCCAGCTCGTAGGCGCGCAGCAGGTCGGGCTCTTCGCGCGAAGAGGTCAGCATCACGGTGGGGATGCTGCGCAGTTCGGCAGTGGCGCGCACTTCCTTGAGCACTTCCAGGCCGTCGACCTTAGGCAGTTTCAGGTCGAGTAACAGCACGGCAGGGTTGCCGTCATCGCGCTCGGCATAGGCGTTGCGGCGCAGCAAGTAGTCGAGCGCATCGGCGCCGTCACGCAGCACGATGACTTCGTTGGCCAACTGGCTGCGCTCCAGGGCCAGCAGGGTCAGCTCCAGGTCTCGGGGATTGTCTTCGACCAGCAGAATGGGCTTGAGCATGATGGTAGCGGTGCCTCAGGTAGCAGTGTTTCGGGGTAGGGTGAAGTGAAAGCTGGCGCCCTGGTCGATCTGGCCAGTGGCCCAGACTCGACCGTCATGGCGCTCGATGATGCGGCGTACGCTCGCCAGGCCAATGCCGGTGCCTTCGAAATCTTCCATGCGGTGCAGGCGCTGGAAGACGCCGAACAACTTGTTGGCGTAGGCCATGTCGAAGCCCACGCCATTGTCGCGGATGCAGACCTCGGTTTCGTCAGGGTGCTGTACGGCACTGATCTCGATGCGAGCAGGCGTACGGCCGCGAGTGTACTTGATGGCATTGGCTATCAGGTTGTGCAAGGCCATGTTGATGAATGCCGGGTCGCCGATCACCTTGGGCAGCGGGGCGATGTCCCAAACGATTGCGCGGCCTTCGTAATCGGGGGCCAGCTCGCTGCGAATGGCCTCGACCAGGGCGTTGAGGTCGACGTCGGACAGGCGCAAGGCCGAGCGGCCCATTTGCGAGAAGTTGAGCAGGTTGTCGACCAGGCTGCCGGCAAAGTGCGCCGCTTCACCGATATGCTGCAGGAAGCGCTTGCCGCGTTCGCTCAGGCCCTGGCCTTCGATTTCGCCAAGCAGTTCGGTATAGCCGGCGATGTGCCGCAGCGGGGCGCGCAGGTCGTGGGAAACACTGTAGGAGAACGCTTCGAGCTCCTTGTTGGAGCGGCGCAATTCGCCAGCCAGTTGTGCCAGCTCTTCGGCCTTGCGCAGGACAATGCCCAGTACCGCGGTGCGCAGCTCCATCACGCCCTCGATCACCAGTGGGTCCCACGCCTGACAATAGCCGCGCAGTTCTTCCTGCCAGCGTTCAAAACTGTGCCGCGGGTCGAGGTTGCCCTGTGGCCCGACCTGCTTGGTCGGCTGCCCGGCCCAGTTGACCGTGCGTATCTGCTCGGGGCGGAACCACAGCAGGTAGTGCGAGTGGATCTGCGAGATGGCCACCGCCAGCACCCCGCCAGCATGGTTTGCCAGCTCGGGTAGCTCAGTGATGTCGCGGCGCAGGTTGTCGCTATGGAACACGCTGTCTTCGTCACGTTGGCCTAGCCAGTGCACCAGCGCCGTCACCTGGGCCTCAGGCGGAGTCTGGCCGATCAGGTCACAGCGCTCGGCCGAGATCACTGCCGCGCCCTGGGCGTCGGCGAAGGCCAGCAGCACGTGAGGCAGGTCGCGCAAGCCGTCACTGACGCTGTCGTGGTCGGCCATGGACGAGATCATGCGTACGATGTGTTGGCGCAGCGCCAGCAGCTTGCGCGTGCTGGCATGGGACTCGCGGGACTCTATCTGCAACGACAGCACGCTGGCCAACAGCTCGCAGGCCGTGCGGGTGCGCAGGTCCACCGGGCGTGGCTGCTGATGGTGGCAGGAAATCAGCCCCCACAGCTCGCCGTCGACCACGATCGACAGCGACATCGAGGCCAGCGTGCCCATGTTGCGCATGTACTGCAGGTGCACGGGCGACACGCTACGCAGTACGGCGAAACTCATGTCCAGCGCCTTGCCGGTGCGCGGGTTGGTAGCGGGCAGCAGAGGCGAGGGTTGATAGTTGGCATCTTCGATCACGCGGATACGGTTGACCCGGTACAGCTCGCGCGCCTGGCGCGGGATGTCTGCAGCCGGGAAGCACAGGCCCGCGTAGCTGGGGTAGCCTGGGTCGGCCACTTCGGCCAGCACCTGGCCGTTGCCTTCGGCATCGAAACGGTAGGCCTTGACCCGCCCAAAGCCGGTGATGCGCTTGAACTGCAACACCGTTTGCTGCAGCAGGTCTTCAATACTGCTGGCCACTTGCAGACTGGCGACAAAGCTGCGCACCAACGGGTAATAGTCGCCTTGCCCGACCAGGTCTGCTGGCAGGCGGGGCGGTTCGAACTCGGCAATCAGTACCTGATCGTGGCAATGGACCAGCAAGTGCAGCAGGGCACTGATGGGGGCGCCCTGGTGCAAGCGCACGTCGCCAATGTGGAACGGGAAGACTTCATCTTCAGGAAGCCGTGTGAGGTGCGCGTGCAGGTCAAAGCCCTCGTGAACCAGGTCGGCGAAGCGGCAACCGATCAGTTCACGGGCTGGCAAGCCCAACCAGTGCTCGACATTTTCACTGGCCTGCAGCACGCACAGGTCGGTGGCATCCAGCACCAGCAGAAAGCCGTGAGGCTGGATGCTGCCCGGAACCTGGATCGGCTCCTGGGCACAGCGCTCCATGGCGTCTGCCAGTGAGTTGTCTGCAGTCATGATTGAAAAAGCTCCTGTCATGTCCGTCCGTGTACGGCACAGGTGTCTGGCGCAGGACGAGTACGATTCACCCTAACAGAATCCCGGTGCATTTACCGGCTCTTGGCCATTGGAGGCACGGGTTGGCCACGGGTTCTGTGTGGTACAGGCTTTTTTTGATGCCACGGTATCGCTTTATCGCTAATACAAAAAAAATGGCGTTATGCCACATCGGCTGCGCCACCTCACTGCTACGCTCAGTTCAGGACGTTTCGATAAGGATAACAAGGTGACGGAGCGCATGCTGGCCGCGCTGTTCGGCCTGTTGTTCAGCGGCAGTACCGTGGCGGCGGATTTTCTCGTGGAAGTGCGGGTACTGGTGCAGCGTGGCTGCATGCTGGTCAACCAGACCCGCGATGCGGGAGCTCAGGCCCTGGGTCGTATCGACCTGGGGGCGACGGCGCGCCTGGATGGCCCTGGCGCGCCCTTGAGCGGTGTACTGCTAAGCCAGCGCCCGCCGCGCCTGGAGTGCAACCCGGATACGCCCTATCAGGTGCGGGTCGACGGTGGCCAGCATGGTGGCGTCGGCGAACTGCGCTACCTGGCCAGCGACGATCGCCTGGCGCGGCCCATTCCTTACCGCTTGTACCGTGACGCTGCCTGGCGTGAGCCGCTGGCGGTGGGGGTGGCCCAGTCGGCGCGTGTGCCGGGCAGCGGTTCGGTTGAATTGCCGTTGTACGCACGTATCGACAAATTGGCCTGGGTGCCGGATGCAGGGGTTTATGCCGACCTGCTGAAAGTCACCGTCACCTGGTAGGGACGCCGCCATGCACAAGGACGCCATGCCATGAACCGCACTTCGATCCTGTTGCTCACCCTCGGCCCGCTGCTGGTCCCCGGCGGCGCGGTGCATGGCAGCACCACCGGTTTCATCCAGGCGCGGCTGGTGATCAGCGCGTCTTGCCAGATCAGCAGCAACGAGACGCAACCGGCCGTGCTGGGTGACCCAGGCGTGTTGGACTTTGGCGAGCGCGGTCCGAACTGGGACCAGCCGTTGCGCAGCCAGGTGGACGAAGTGGGCGGCCAGGGTAGCCTGCAAATCAGTTGCACGCCTGAAGTGCGGGCCTTCAACGTGCGTATCAATGGTGGCCTCAATGGCGACGATGGCATTCGCCGCCTGAGCAACGGCCGTGAACTGATTCCTTATCAGCTGGCGGTCGACCCAGGCGGTAACAGCCGCTACGGCGTCGGCCAGGCGCGGGCCTTCACCATTCGCAGCAGCCAGCAAGTACCGATTCCCATCTACGGTGTGGTAGTGGCGCAACCGCGTGCGCTGCCGGCCGGGCTTTACCGCGACACCCTCAGAGTGACCCTGGACTGGTAACCACGCAAGGAGACTCCGATGCGAACGAACCTTTCATATTGCGTCCTCGCAGGCCTGGGCCTGGCGTTGGCTTCCCAGGCCCAGGCGGCCACGGTGACGGGCAGTATCAGCTCGACCCTGACGCTGACTGCGGCGTGCCAGGTCAATGGCACGTCGGGCACGTCGGGGCTTAACTTCGGTGCCTTGAACTTCGGTACCCAGGATGCCTTGTTCGTCACCGCCAATGCCCAGGTGCTGGGAGGCGGGGGGGGCGCCATGAGCATCCTGTGCTCGGCAGGTACGGTGCCCGTGATCAAAGTGCGTGCCGGCCTGCATGACGGCCAGTCGAGCGGCGGCACCCGTGCGCTCGCCGATGGTTCTGGCAACTTTGTACCGTACGACCTCTATACCGACGCTGGGCGTACGGCGTTGCTGGCTGTCGACGACACCATCACCCTGCCGACCAGTACCGGCGCCGCCCAGACCGTCAACCTTTACGGCAAGGCCGTCGGCAAGGCGGGCCTGCCCGCAGGGGTCTACAGCGACACGATCTCGGTCGAGCTGTCGTTCTGACCCATGCGCGGCTGGCTGGCAGGTAGCCTGACTGGCGTCAGCATGTTGTTGGCCGCCCCATTGGGGGCAGTGACCACCAGTACCTTCACGGTGACGGCGCAAGTTGTCGCCGGGTGCCTGGTGGTGGGGGGTGTCACCAGCTACGGCACGCTCGATTATGGCTCGCAGTCGGCGCTGTCCACGGGGCTGCTCAGCACATCGCTGGGTGGTTCTACCGTGACGTTCCAGTGCACGCCGGGCGTGGCCATGAGCATGAGCCTGGACGGCGGGCAAAACACTGCCAGTGGCACACGCAACCTGAAGCGCACCAGTGGCACGCAAGTGCTGGCCTACCAGTTGTACCGGGACGCCGCCTATAGCCAGGCCTTGGGAATCGGCCAGAGCGTGGCGGTGAGCTATTCCGACCCGACGGCGATCAAGCTTCCGGTGTACGGGAGGGTCCAGCTGACCGGCACACTGCCGGCAGGGACCTATACCGATGTGGTGCAAGTGACGGTGACCTGGTAACGGCCAGCGCCACCCCTGACAAGTGTCTAAGGAGAGCTGCATGCGGGCAGGCGCGAAGTGGACGCGTGGATTGACTGGATTGTTGTCGCTGGCAAGCCTGCCGGCCTGGGCGGCCACTTCGGTGCTGATCTGGCCGATCGACCCGGTGCTGGAGGCCGACCAGAAGGCCGGTGCGTTGTGGCTGGAAAACCGTGGCACTGCGCCGGCAAACCTGCAGGTGCGGGTATTCGCCTGGCGCCAGGGTGATTACCAGGAGCAGTTCCAGGCGCAGCGCGAGATTATCGGCAGCCCGCCGGTCGCCAACATTGCGCCCGGGCAGAAGCAGCTGATCCGCCTGACCCGTACCGGCCCTTCACCCGCCGGCCAGGAGCAGGCCTACCGCATCATCATCGACGAGATTCCGCCCGCCATCCCGGTCGACAAGGCCGAGCCCGGTGCCACGGCGGCCATTCGTTTGCAGATGCGTTATTCGGTGCCGCTGTTCGTCTATGGCGAAGGGCTGTGGGGCAAGGCCGACCCTGAAGGCAAACGCAATGCCGAGGGCGTGGGCAAGCCACAGCTCAGTTGGCGCCCGGTGACGGTGCAGGGCAAGCCCTACATTGAACTGCGTAACACGGGCCCGGTACATGCGCGGCTGACCGATGTGGTCGTGCAGCAAGGCCCCCAGAGCAAGCCACTGGCTGAAGGCCTGCTGGGCTATGTACTGCCAGGGGCAAGCATGCGCTGGCCGGCTCCCGTGGCATCCGGCAACGTTAGCGTGCTGAAGGGCAGGGTCAATGGTCAACACTCGGCGGACGCCATCCGCCAAGGCCAATGAGCCAACGGCTAAATGAAGTGCAGGGGCCAAGGAGGACCCGGCAATGGTTGGAAACCGTGTGTGAAACGGCTCCCGGCGACGACGTGCCGCTGGTGCCTAGGGCTGGCCATGGTCAGCCCCACGCTGGTGCTGGCCGACGACTTGCCCCCACCGCCCACGGAGATGTCCGCCATCGCCGAGGCCACCCTTTACCTCGACCTGGTGGTGAACCAGATGCCCAGGGTTGAACTGATACCGGTGCAGCAGCGGGCCGGGCGGTTGTACCTGGACAGCGACCTATTGCGCGCAGCCGGCGTTTCGCTGCCGGGCAACCCCCAGGGGGAGGTGGCCCTGGACAGCATCGCGGGGCTGCATACCGATTACGACAGTCAGAACCAGCGCCTGTTGCTGCAGGTACCGCCGGCCTGGTTGCCTGACCAGCAAGTGGGTGATCGCAACCTTTACCCGGCCAGCGATGCGCGCAGCAGTTTTGGCGCCTTGTTCAACTACGACCTGTATCTCAACGACACCGATCAAGGCGGCACCTACCTGGCCGCCTGGAACGAGCTGCGCCTGTTCGACAGCTGGGGTACCTTTTCCAGTACCGGGCAGTGGCGCCAGTCTTTCAGTGGCGCACAGGCGGACGATACGCGCCGAGGTTTCATGCGTTACGACACCACCTGGCGCTTTACCGACGAGCAGCGCCTGCTGACCTACGAAACCGGTGACTTCGTGACGGGCGCCTTGCCCTGGAGCAGTTCGGTGCGCGTGGGCGGGGTGCAGCTGTCACGCGACTTCGCGGTGCGTCCGGATCTTGTCACTTACCCGTTGCCTGCGTTCGCCGGTGAAGCGGCGGTCCCCACGTCGCTCGACCTGTTCATCAACGGTTTCAAGTCCAGCACCACCGAACTTCAGCCAGGCCCGTACACCCTGACCAACGTGCCGTTCATCAACGGGGCCGGGGAGGCGGTGGTGGTCACCACTGATGCCCTTGGCCGGCAGGTGTCGACCACCTTGCCGTTCTATGTCACCAGCAGCCTGCTGCAGAAGGGCCTGTCGGACTACTCGGTGGCCGCCGGCAGCCTACGCCGGGATTACGGCGTACGCGATTTCAGCTATGGGCCGGGTATTGCCTCGGGCAGCCTGCGCTATGGGCTCAGTGACATGTTCACCCTGGAAACCCACGCCGAAACGGCGGAGTCGCTGATGCTCGGAGGGCTGGGTGACAACATGCGCGTGGGCAATTTCGGCGTGCTCAACGCCGCCTTGGCGCAAAGCCGGTTCGAGGGCGACAAGGGCCACCAGGTCGCCCTTGGCTACCAGTACAACAGCCAGCGCATCGGCTTCGGTTACCAGCGCCTGCAACGTCATGGCGATTATGCCGACCTGAGCCGGGTGGGCTCCCCGGACATGCAACTGAGCAAAAGCAGCGAACAGGTTACCCTCAGTGTCAACCTGAACGCGTACGGCAGCATTGGCGCTGGCTACTTCGACGTGCGCGCCGGTGACGGAACGCGTACCCGGTTGATCAACCTGAGCTACAGCAAGCCGCTGTGGGGCAGCAGCAGTGTGTACCTGTCGGCCAACCGTGAAGTGGGTGACAGCCAGTGGGCGGTGCAGGCGCAGCTGGTGATCCCGTTCGACCTGCACGGCACCCTGGCGCTGAGCATGGAACGCAGCAATGAAGGCGAGACCCTGCAACGGGTCAACTACAGCCGCGCGGTGCCAGCGGGTGTCGGCGTCGGTTACAACCTGGGCTATGCCGCAGGCAGCGACCGTGATGCCTATCGCCAGGCCGACGTCACCTGGCGCCTGCAATCGGTACAATTGCAGGCCGGTGTGTATGGCAGCAGCGGCGAGATGACCCGCTGGGCCGACGCCAGTGGTTCTCTGGTGTGGATGGATGCCGGCGTGTTCGCCGCCAACCGTATCGATGATGCCTTCGTGGTGGTCAGCACCGCAGGTTACGCCGATGTACCGGTGCGTTATGAAAACCAGGAAATCGGCCGTACCGATGCCAAGGGGCACTTGCTGGTGCCTTACAGCAGCGGTTACTACCGGGGCAAGTACGAGATCGACCCCATGAACCTGCCACCGGATGTCCTCGCGCCGGACGTTGAGCAGCGTGTGGCGGTACGACGGGGCAGTGGCTACTTGCTGGAGTTCCCCCTCAAGCGCGTCATGGCGGCCAGTGTCGAATTGGTGGATGGCAACCAGCAGGTGCTCAAACTGGGTAGCCGTGTTACCCACGCAGAGAGTGGCACCCAGGCGGTGGTGGGGTGGGACGGGTTGGTGTACCTGGAGAACCTGTCGTCGAATAACCACCTTCAGGTAGCGCTTGAAGGGGGTGGGCATTGCGAAGTGGCGTTCGACCTGCCTGACGCGCAAGGCTCGGTCCCTTTGATTGGTCCGTTGGTGTGCCGATGAATGCCTGGCGGCGGGGCCTGGTGGCGAGCGTGCTGCTGTTGCCGAGCAGTACGGCCTGGGCGCTTTGCTCGTCGGTGGCCACCTTGCCGGCAGCGTTTGGCAGCCTTAATTCGACGCAGGTTCGCAACACGGTACAGACGGCTTCCAGCCTCAACTCCGGGTTGCAGTGCACCGGTTCGCTGCTGACCTTGCTCAGCAGCGGTGATCATTTCTACGCCACGATCACGCCCGCTTCGGGCGGTCTGGTCGGCCCGACAGGCGATGTCATTCCCTATACGCTCTATGCCGACAACACCACCCGCTACCCGATTACCCGGGGTGTGGCCTACGACTTCGCCCGCAACGGTATCCTCGACTTGCTGGGGCTGCTCGGCGGTACCACGCCCAAGGCGGTGCCGATCTACATGCGCACCCAAATTGGCAGCAATGTCGCGGCCGGGTTGTATCAAGAGGCCCTGACCGTGGCCTGGAGCTGGGATTATTGTTCGGGTATTGGCGCGTTGGGGATATGCCTTGGGCGTGACATCGGCTCGGGTAGCCAGGTCTTGAACGTGAGCCTGACGGTGACCAACGATTGCCAGATCACCACCCCCGACATCAGCTTCGCCAGTGCGCCGGTGGTGGCGGGGTTCGGCACGGTGAGCCAGGGCATAAACGTGTCATGCACCAAGGGCAGCAGCTACACGGTAGGGCTGGGTGACGGGCAGAACGTGTCCGGAGGGCGGCGGCGGATGAAGTCTTCGGCCAACAACTACCTGGCCTATGACATTTTCAAAAGTGCCGGTACCGTGCGCTGGGGGGCGTCCGGGGCTGCCAGGCGTTCCAGTACGGACGCCGACATCAACCCCGGCGTGGGTACCGGCACGGGTAGCCAGGTGTTCAACTACAACGCCAAGGTCTATACCGATCAGGCGACACCGCCGGCTGCGACCTATACCGACAGTGTGATACTGGATGTGCAGTTCTGAACAGCGGTCTATACCCCCGAAGGAGCTGCCGCGTGTCGCGACGTGCTGCTCCTGCAGGGTCTGCGCAAGACGAGGTTCAGCGCAAATCGCCTACCATGCTTGCCAGGGTCTCCAGCACCGCGCCGGCCAGTGCCTTCGAGCGCGCCCCCGACCACCCGGTGACTGCATCGGGCGCGTCGTCATGGTCCTTGAACGGCATCTCCAGCGTCAGTGACAGGCAGTCATGTGCCATGCCCACCGCGTTGCAGGCCAGCGTCGTGTTCGCCTGTCCGGGCTCGTCACGGGTATAGCCATGCACCGTCTGGAAGTCGCGAGTCAGGCTGCACAAGGTGGTACGGAACTGCTCTTCGAGCTTGGCCAGCCGAGGGGTGTAACCGGGGTTGCCCTCGCATGCGGCCGTGAACACGTGCGGGATCTCTTCGTCACCGTGCACGTCGATGAAGGCATCCACACCGTACTGCTTCATCTGCGCCTGTGCAAAGAACACTTCCGGGCTGAATTCGACGCTGGCGTCCTGCCAGGCGCGGTTGAGGTCCTTGCCTTTGAAGTTGGTGCGCAGGTGGCCGAGGAAGGCGCCGTCGGGGTTCATGTTGGGGATCAGGTAAAGGTCGGCCTTGGCGAGCAATTGCTGGACCACTGCGTCGTTGGCCTGCAGGCGGTCGATCACGCCTTCCATGAACCATTCGGCCATGTGCTCGCCCGGGTGCTGCTGGGCAATCAGCCACAGCTTGCGCTTGCCTTCGGCACCGTCGCCTGCCCGCAGCAGCGGGATATCGCGGCCTTGGATACTGCGGCCGCTGGCCAGCAACTCGACACCCGGGAGTTGGCGGGCCCGTTCGATCAGCTGGTTGTGGCGGGCACGCGGGTAGGGCTCGAAATAGGCGAACCAGATCTGGTCCTGTTCAGCCTTGACCTCGAACGATAGCGCCGTACCGTCGAACTGGCTGGGCACGCGGAACCAGCGCTGCTGGTCGTAGCTGGCCACAGCGTTGTAGCCGCTCCACGCGTTCTTGTACGAGGAGCCAGAAGCGTTGTCCAGGCTGAAGCGATGGACCTGCCCCGGTGTGAGCCCGCTGACCTTGAAGTGGAACCACTGGTAGTGGCCGCTGTGGGTGTCCGGGCGAATGGCCAGGTGTACCTGGGCCGGGTTGCTGGCATCCAGTACCTGAATGTTGCCGGAGTCGAAATCGCAGTCGATCTGCAGGGGGGACAGCGTCACGGTCATGTGCCGGGCTCCTTTGCGGGCATTGTTGTAGGGGTACTGTATACGGCTTGGCGGGGATGCTGTGCAAGAACAGGCAGGGCGAGCCGTCAGCGGACAGCCCGTATGCGGCGGGCCAGTGCCGGCAAATGCGTGGACTTCAGGTTATCTGAAGAACTGGCTGGGCGTGGTACCGAACTGGCGTTTGAACATGCTGGCGAAGGCACTTGGGCTGTCATAGCCCAAGGCGCCCGCCACATCGATGATTCGCTCGCCCAGGGCAATTCGCTCCAGTGCCTGCATCAGCCGCGCCTGCTGACGCCACTGGCCGAAGGTCATGCCGGTTTCCTTGCGGAACAACCGCTGGATGGTCTTTTCGTCCACCCCCAGCTGCACGCCCCAGTCGGCAACGGTGGCGTTATCGTCGGGCCGTTCATGCAATGCCGTGCAGATCACCCGCAGGCGCTGGTCGCTGGGTTGCGACAGCTTCAGCGGCAAGGTCGGCAGTACGCAGATTTCGTCGAGGATCAGGCGCATGACCCGGGCTTCGCGCGAGTCCTCGGCAAACGGTGCGGTGAACCCCACCGAGGCCTTGATCAGTTCGCTGAGCAAGGGCGAGATGCTGATGGCCTTGCTCTGCAGGGGCAGGCCGGTTGCCGCGTCGATGCGCACGAACACACTGCGCATCTTCACGTCGCCGACACAGCGAATGGCGTGCACCTGGCCGCAAGGCATCCACACACCGCGGCTGGGTGGCACTGTCCAGCATTCGTTTCCGGACTCGACGATCATCAGGCCTTTGATGGCATAGATCAGTTGATGCTTGGTATGGCTATGGGGCTCGATGAACCAGTCGCTTGGGTAGTCTGTCGCACGGCTACCCACTTCCCAGGTCCACTCATCGACCTCCACCAGCAATTCACGCTGCGGCTTTACCATCGTGACCTCGTATCGAAGCAGCCTGGCAGCGCCACTTTAGCAGCAACGGCCAGGGCGGGCCCGCGAGCGGGTGGCCGGTAGCAAGGCGGTGGCCAACCCGAGCAGCGGCAGGAACGCGATGGCTTGGTACACCCATTCGATGCCATGCCGGTCGGCCAGTGTGCCCAGGCCGGCTGCACCCACGCCGCTGATGCCGAACATCAGCCCGAACATCACCCCCGAAACCATGCCGACCCGGCCTGGCACCGCCTCCTGGGCATACACCACCAGGGCAGCGAATGCCGAGGACATCACCAGGCCGATGGCCACCGCCAGTACGGCTGTCCAGGCGAGGTTGGCATGGGGCAGGGCCAGGGCGAAGGGCGCCACGCCGAGGAACGAGACCCAGATCACGGCCTTGCGCCCGATGCGATCACCCACCGGGCCACCGGCAAAGGTGCCCAGCGCAACGGCTGCGAGGAACACGAACAGGTACAGCTGGCTGTGCTGCACACTCAGGCCGAAATGCTCGATCAGGTAGAAGGTGAAGAAGTTGGTGAACGAAGCGATGTAGACGAACTTGGCGAACATCAGCACGGCGATCACCACCACAGCGCGCCACATGGCACCCCGCGACAGGCCGGGGGCCTGTTGGCCCGCGAAGCTCTTGAGCCGGGCCTGGCCGTGGCGCACGCTCCAGCCCGTCACCCGCAGCAGCACCAGAACGGCCAGCGCAGCGGCCAGCATGAACCAGGCAATGGCCGGTTGGCCGTGCGGAATGATGATGGCAGCGGTGAGCAGTGGGCCGAGGGCCGAGCCGGTATTACCGCCGACCTGGAAGGTTGATTGCGCGGTCCCGAAGCGCCCGCCGGAAGCCATCCTGGCGACCCGCGAGGCCTCTGGGTGAAAGGTGGCCGAACCCACGCCGACCACGGCGGCGGCCACCAGCAGCATTTCATAGCTGCCGGCAAAGGCGAGCGGGGCGATGCCCACCAGCGTCACCACCATGCCGGCAGGCAGCAGGTAGGGTTGTGGGTGCTTGTCGGTGAACATGCCGACCCAAGGTTGCAGCAGGGAAGCGGTCACCTGATACACCAAGGCAATCCAGCCGATCTGGGCGAAGCTCAGCGCGAAATCGCTTTTCAGCATGGGGTAGATCGACGGCAGTACGGCTTGAATCAGGTCGTTGAGCAGGTGGGCGAATGCAGCAGCACCGACGATGCGCACGACAAAGCCCTGAGGCTGGTCGGCAGGCGTGGCGGCGGCTACGGAGGCGGCGGAAGTTGTCATGGGCAAGGTTCTTCTATGGCAAGGGAACAAGGCATTGCCGCAGCAGGTTATCCAGTGCCGAGGTTGCCTGTCTCACGCCGAACAGGCAGCCAATGTCGCGTTTCGGGCATCCGTGCCCACAGCCTGACAAGCGCACGCAATCGCCCGGCATTTCATCATTGCAGTGAGGAACGGTGCGTCGCAGACGTCAGGTGCGGCCCGTGTGCAGAAGCGGCCTTGTATCGCGGTGGGCCGCTCCTGCAGGTGGTTGCCTTCAGGCCATATCGGCTGCGGTCTTGCCGGCGACCTTGTGGCGGCCGCCCAGCCATACCAGCAACAGCCCCGCAGCCGCCAGCACACCTCCGGCCATTGGCACGGCGGCGTAGCCCAGGTTCAGGCTGATAACCGCACCACCCAGCGCCGCGCCCACGGCGTTACCCAGGTTGAACGCACCCACGTTGATCGACGACGCCAGGCCTGGCGCCTCGATGGCGGCAGTCATTACACGCATTTGCAGCGGCGGTACCACGGCGAAGGTGAACATGCCCCAGACCAGCAGGGCGATGGCAGCGCCGAGGTGGCTGCTCAGTACCAGGGGCATCAGCAGCATGATCAGCGCCAGCACGGCAAGGAAGATTTTCGCCGCGCCATCCAGCGACCAGTCGGCCAGGCGGCCACCCAGGCTGTTGCCAAGGGTGAAGCCAACGCCGATCAGTACCAGCGCCAAGGTTACGAAGCCGTCCGAGGCACCGGTCAGTTCGGCCAGCACCGGCGCCACGTAGGTGTACAAGGTGAACATGGCGCCGGCACCGAGCACGGTGGTGGCCATTGCCAGCAGCACGCTGGGGCGGGCAATGACCGCCAGTTCCTTGCGCACATGCGGCACGCTGCCGCGTTCACCCTTGGGCAGGGCGTACCACAGCGCGGCCATGGCCAGCAGGCCAAGTACGGCGGTACCGGCAAATGCCATGCGCCAGCCGATCTGCTGGCCGATCCAGGTGGCGGCCGGTACGCCGCCGATGTTGGCGATGGTCAGGCCCATGAACATGGTGGCCACGGCGCTGGCCTGTTTTTCCTTGGGCACCACGCTGGCTGCCACCACGGCTCCCAGGCCGAAGAACGCACCATGGTTGAGGCTGGTGACCAGTCGCGAAGCGAGCAGGGTGTAGTAGTCCGGCGACAGTGACGACAGCAGGTTGCCAAGGGTGAAGATGGCCATCAGCGCCATCAGCGCAGCGCGCTTCCCAAAGCGGCTGAACAGCAAGGTCATGATCGGCGCGCCGACCATCACGCCAATGGCATAGGCGGTGATCAGCATGCCGGCGCTGGGGATGCTCACCTCCACGCCCTGGGCGATGACTGGCAGTAGCCCCATCGGGGTGAACTCGGTAGTGCCGATGCCAAAGGCGCCAATGGCCAACGCGAAGAGCACGCGGCCGGGTCTCATTGTTTGAGCAGTCATCAGTGTCAGTCCCAGGTTGGCGCCAGGCCGTCAGGGCTGACCTCGCGGCCATTGCGCTCCAGCTTGGCGATGCGTGCCATATCGTCGATGTCCAGCGTCAGGCCACGGGCAAGCAGGTTGCTGGCCAGGTTTTCACGCTTGGTCGACGACGGGATCACGGCATAGCCCAGTTGCAAGGCCCAGGCCAGGGCAACCTGGGCGACGGTAGCCTTGTGCTTGGCGGCGATCTGGGCCAGCACCGGGTCTTTCAGCACTTTGCCGTAGGCCAGGGTCATGTACGAGGTCACGGTGATCCCTTGTTCCTTGAGGAACGCGGTCAGCGTGCTGTTCTGCAGGTAGGGGCTGAGCTCGATCTGGTTGGTGGCGATTTCCCCTTTGCCGACCACGGCAATGGCTTGCCTGGTCAGCTCGATGTTGAAGTTGGAAACGCCGATCTGGCGAGCCAGGCCTTGCTGCTTGGCGTCGGCCAGGGCCTTCATGTACTCGGGCAGTTCTACGCCATTGCCCGGCGCTGGCCAGTGGATCAGCAGCAGGTCGACGTAGTCGGTGCGCAGCTTCTGCAAGCTGTCACGCAGGCTGGGGATCAGCTTGTCGGCGGCGTAGTTGTCGACCCAGATCTTGGTGGTGATGAACAGCTCGCTGCGCGGCACGCCGCTTTCGGCGATGGCCTGGCCCACTTCGGCTTCGTTCTTGTAGATCTGGGCGGTATCGATGACGCGGTAGCCGACTGCCAGGGCAGACTTGACCGAGTCGATGACGGTTTGGCCGGAGAGGCGGAAGGTGCCGAGGCCGAAGGAAGGAACGCTCATGGGGTTGCTCCTGAATAGGGGGAGGATCATGTGATGGCCAGTGTGCAGGTTTGAACGGCAGCGAATAAGCCGCCATGGCGCCAAAGTCCTTTGACCTGTAGTCACAAATACATTTTCAAGCTGTGCATTCACTACATAAATAGGGCCCGAGGGGACTGGAACCTTGTTCAGCTAGCGCTTTTTTATCAAGCGTTGAGGCTGCCCATGACCCCTTCAGTAATACCCGCCGACTCCATCGATGCGCTGATTGCCCGTCAGCTGCCAGGCTGGCTCAAGCGCGCATCTGCCCAAGAGCTGACAGGGCTGCGCGCCGCTGCTTTGCGCCAACAGCGGGCGCAGGACCACGTCGACGCCTGGTTAAGGGCTATAACCCCCTTGGATGAGTTCGCCGAGTCGTTGCTCAAACGTGCACCCGAGGCCCATTCGATCAAGCAGGTGGATTTGCGCCAGGCTCAGCTCAGGCTGGTGACCCTGCAGCCCAAACCGTCGATATCACCTGCTCTACCTAGCACGTCAACACGCATCGTCAGCACCCAGACGCTTCTTTCGGCGGCACTGCATAACTTCCACGAAAAGGAAATGCAGCCTGGCTGGTTCGCGGCCGGGTCGCAGTTGGTCACTGCCAGCGGGCACCTGCTGCCGCTAAGTGCGCAAGCTTTTGTCCACCTTTGCAGAGACATCGATATTGGCAGGCGTTATCAAAGCCATTTGCAATCGAAGCTGGAAGGCGAGGGGGTGGCCGTCGAGAGTGCCCTGGAGGAGGCGATGAGCGCCAACCTGGCGCTTGCTGCAATCGCCGCAAGAATCAAGGGTGAAATCGATGAGCAGACCTGTCAGTGGATCAACCAGGTGGTGGGCACAGGGTCTTTCCTGCCAGCCGACAACACCGTATTGAAGTGTCACACCCTGCGGCTGTTGGGCAAGGAGGTCATTGGCGCACTGGTGATCGAAGTGCGTCAGAACGCCCGCCTGCTTGGTGTTATCGCGTGGTTCCCTGAGGACCCGTATGCCCCGGTGAGTTGGCACACCAGCTGGGAGTTGCTGTACATGACCCTTGGCATACGTTTGCGTAATGAAGCGTATCGGCGCTACTTCCAGCGCTTCGTCGCAGAGCGTGATCGCGTCGCCTTCTGCGCGGCGCTGAACGCGCTGCTCAGCCACGGTAATACCGTTCTCCCGCTTGAGCTGGATGGCCGCTGTTTTGCGATCGAGGGCGACGTGTTTGTCGCGCTGCGCCAAGCCCGGATCGACAAAATGCTGGATGACGCACGGGTATTGGCGGTATCGACAGAGGATGAGGATGTCGCCGACCGTCGCGCACGTTTGCAGGGCTATCTGGATTTGGGGTTGAGCGTGGCAGGCCTGGCAGCGCTGTTTGTGCCTGTGTTGGGGCAGGCCCTGCTGGGGCTTACGGTGGTGCAGCTGGCAGGTGAGGTGTACGAAAGCTACCAGGATTGGCAGTTGGGTGATCGCGACGCCGCATTGGGTCACTTGTTCAACGTGGCCGACACGGTTGTGATGACGGCGGTGACGACGGCCGGGGCGACGGCACTTGGCAAGCTGGCCCAGCGAGTGGCGCAGGTGGATGCCTTGGTGCCGGTAAGCCTGGGCGATGGCCAGTTGCGGCTGTGTGACCCGTCCTTGTCGGGCTATCAGCGTGAGGGCGTCGATCTGATGGTAGGACAGGCCGTGAATGAAACTGGCCGTTCGCTGAGGCGCCTGCACGATGCTGTCTATGAGGTGAGTGAAGGGGACGATGGCGCATGGCGTATTCATCACCCATCAAGGCCACAGGCCTACGTACCGGCACTTGAGCACAATGGTGCCGGGGGATGGGTGCATGAGTTCGAACAACCGCAGCGCTGGCATGACGCCGCCTACATGGTGCGCCGCCTTGCCAGTCGTACGGCGCAGGTGCCCGATGAGGCGGTGTCTGTGGCGTTGCAGGCCACGGGTTTCGAGGCTGACAGCCTGCGCCGTTTGTTACTGGAAAATGCGCCCCCGCCGGCACGCCTGCTCGATGCCATCGAGCGCCAGCAATTGCACCGTGATTTCCCGGCGTTGCGAGGTGAGGCTTTCGAGGAGGTCTTCAACGAGCGACAGATCAGCCCGCAAGCAGCAGACCGGGTCTTGATGCGGGACTTCCCAGGCCTTTCCCACCGCTGCGCACGGGAAATCGTCGAGGGGGCCAGCAGTGTCGAGATGGAGAGCCTGACGGGCGCAAGCCGGGTGCCCTTGGCCTTGGCGGAACGTGCACGCTGGGCAATACGCGACAGTCGGATAGACCGTGCCTGCGCAGGGTTGCGCCAGGCCGCGGCAGAAAATGACGATACCGGCAAGCTCGCGCTGGGCCTGCTCGATGCCATCGCCCCCTGGTCGGCTGGGGTCAACGTTGAGCTGCCTGCCGCGGGCAGGGGTGGGTTGCTGCAGACGTTGAGACGGCAACTGGACAGCCGCCAGCGACAGTTGCTCGGTATTAGCCAGATGACGGATGACGCACTGGGTGAGCGGCTTGGGCGTGAGGCGCTCGCTGACCGTGAAGCGGCGGCCCGAATGATTGGGCTGGCCCGTGTGGGGCAGGGGATTCGCCCTCCTGTGCGGTTGTTCGATGGGCGTTTGGGCTACCCGCTCAGTGGCCAGCTGACAGGCACCCGCCAGGCACTGCGGCGCACGTTGAACCACGTGTTCCCGGTGATGAGCAGTGAGCAGCTGGAGGGCTACCTGCAAGACCTGGCACAGCGGGGGGTGGACCCGTGGGGCCATGTCAGCCAACTGTTACAGGCCAAGGTCAGCCTCAAGCAGGCATTGCAAGCCTGGCGAAATGACGCAGGGCTGAACATTGTTCGCCGCCTGCGTCGTATCAAGGTTGCCAGGCGCATTACGGCAAGCTGGCAGCGCTTTACCCCTGGAGAGGTGGCGGGTGACTACCACCTGACCCTCGTGGGTGAGCGGGTGGGTGACCTGCCGGCTTTGCCTGAAAATGTGAGTTTTGACCACATCACGCACCTGACCCTGCGCGATATGCAGCTGACGAGCCTTGATGCGGGCTTTCTTGGTCGCTTCAGCAATGTGCGCAACCTGGACTTGCGGAACAACCGGCTGACACGCCTACCTGCAGGTATCGAGCAACTGACCGAATTGAAAAACCTGCGCCTTGGCGGCAACCAGATCGTGCTTTCCAGCGAGGATAACCTGCGTTTGAGCCAGCTTGTGGAACTGCGCCGCCTGGAGCTCAACGGCAACCCGGTCGGTTTGCTGCCACCCTTGGCGTCTTTCCCCCTGCTGCGCCGGCTGTCCTTGCGCAACACCGGGCTGGGCGAACTGCCCGCTGATCTGGCCAGGCACGGTAATCTGGAGTTGCTGGACATGCGTGACAACCAGATCCAGACGCTGCCTGAAGCGTTGTCCCTAGTGCCGCTTCGCTTGTGGCGGGGCCTGGAGCTGCACGACAATCCACTCTCGGACGAAACCCTGCAGCGCTTGCAGTTGGCCAGGGCGTCGGCCGGGGCTGCTGAGCGTCGACGTGCAGCTCATGCCACTTCGATCCCGAACGCTGCAGCCCCTTGGTTTTCAGGGTTCACGCCAGCCCAGCGCGAGGTGCGATTGGCGAGCTGGAACCGCTTGAGCCAGGAAGCCGGGGCGCAGGATCTGTTTCGCTTTTTCTCTGATTTACGCGCCCTGCGTGAATACGACGCACAACCGCGCGACCTTCAGGCGCGGGTGTGGCATATCCTCGAAGCCTGCGAACAGCACGCTGAAGTACGCGCGAGCCTGTTCGAGCAAGTTGCCCGGCCGCGCAGTTGCAGCGACGAGTTGCTGCTGACGCTCAGCGAGCTGGAGGTTGGCGCGCTGGTCGCCAAGGCCGGTGCAGCCGGTACCGGGTTGCAGAAGGAGCGGGCGCTGGTCAGGCTGGGGCGTTCATTGTTCCGCCTGGACAAAGTCAACGCAATTGCCGCGCGGCATATTGCGGATTACTTTTCGAACGATCCCGTTGAGGTTTACCTGACCTATCGCGTCAGGCTGGCGGATAGCCTCGACCTTCCCGTGCAGCCCAGCCATCTTTCGTATGAGAGTTTCAGCGGGGTTGGCCGCGAAGACCTGGACGCCGCGCGCAGCGAGGTGCTGCGGCAGGAAACGCCACAAGCCTTGGCGCAGGCGCTGGCAGATCGATCCTTCTGGCAGGACTATCTGCACGAGCAGCAGGCGGCGCGCTTCAGCCGCCTGGACGAGCCTTTTCAGCAGCGCCTGGATGCGTTGCTCGAACAATCGAAAACGCTGAGCGATGGCGACTACTTTGCCCAGGTCGAGCATATCTGCGCAGCGCGTGAGGTCGCGAAACGGCAGCTTTTGCTTGAATTGAGCCGAGAGGCAATTCAACGCCACGCCCTGTGAACGAAACAGCCCGCCGAGAGGCGGGCTGTTCGCTGGGGCGGGACGATCAGCGGCGGCGGAACAGCGGCAGCGGTTCGTCGGTGGCGGCCTGGTAGGTCACCGAGAAGTCCTTCAGGCTTTGCAGCGCGTCTTCCGGGTCCTTGTCGGCACGGATGGCGAAGGCGTCGAAGCCGCAGCGGGCCATGAAGAACAGCTGGTCGCGCAGCACATCGCCGATGGCGCGCAGTTCGCCTTTGAACTTGTAGCGGTCACGCAGCAGGCGCGCATTGGAGTAGCTGCGGCCGTCGGTGAATGCCGGGAAGTTCAGGGCGATGACCTGGAAGTGGTGCACGTCTTCACCGATTTCCTCCGCTTCCTGGTCGCTGTCCAGCCATACACCCAGGCCGCCATCGCGAGCTTTGAGCACATGGGCATGGTCGCGCCACATTTGCAGCGGCACGATGTAGTCGTCGCAGTTGGTCAGCTCGTCAAACGAGGTTTCCTTGGGCAGCAGGTGCCAGGTTTCGTCGACGATCTGGTTGTTCTTAATGATTCGCTGCATAGACGCGTTCCTTGAAGGGGTCGATGCCGATACGCTGGTAGGTGTCGATGAAACGCTCTTCCTCGGTACGTTGCTCGACGTACACGGCGATCAGCTTCTCGATCACATCGGCCATGTCATCCTGCGCGAAGGACGGGCCAAGGATCTTGCCCAGGCTTGCGCCGCGTGCGGCGTTGCCGCCCAGCGACACCTGGTAGAACTCCTCACCCTTCTTGTCCACGCCGAGGATGCCGATGTGGCCCACGTGGTGGTGGCCGCAGGCGTTCATGCAGCCGGAGATGTTCAGGTCGATTTCGCCGATGTCGAACAGGTAGTCCAGGTCGTCGAAGCGGCGCTGGATGGACTCGGCAATCGGGATCGACTTGGCGTTTGCCAGCGAGCAGTAGTCGCCACCCGGGCAGCAGATGATGTCGGTCAGCAGGCCGATGTTCGGGGTAGCGAAGCCGCCTTCGCGCAGTTCAAGCCACAGCGCGTGCAACTGGCGCTGCTCGACGTCGGCGAGGATGATGTTCTGCTCGTGCGAGGTGCGCAGGAAGCCGAAGCTGTAGCGTTCGGCCAGGTCGGCCACGGCGTCCAGCTGCTTGTCGGTCAGGTCGCCCGGGGCAACACCGGTAGGCTTGAGTGACAGGGTAACAGCCACGTAGCCCGGGCGCTTGTGGGCACGGGTGTTGCGCGAGCGCCAGCGGGCGAACCCTGGGTGCTCGGCGTCCAGTGCGGTGTAGTCGACGTTGTCGAGTGCGAGGTACTCGGGGTCGACGAAGTGGCGCGATACGCGTTGCACTTCGGCTTCGGTCAGGGTGGTGGTGCCGCCACGCAGGTGGACCATTTCGGCCTCGACCTTTTCGGCGAACACTTCCGGGGTAAGGGCCTTGACCAGAATCTTGATCCGCGCCTTGTACTTGTTGTCACGGCGGCCGTAACGGTTGTACACGCGCAGGATGGCGTCGAGGTAGCTGATCAGGTCCTGCCATGGCAGGAACTCGTTGATGAACGAGCCCACCACCGGGGTACGGCCCAGGCCGCCACCGACCAGCACACGGAAGCCCAGTTCGCCGGCCGCGTTGCGCACGGGCTCCAGGCCAATGTCGTGCACTTCGATGGCGGCGCGGTCTTCCTGCGAACCGTTGATGGCGATCTTGAACTTGCGTGGCAGGTAGGCGAATTCCGGGTGGAAGGTGGTCCACTGACGGACGATTTCACACCACGGGCGCGGGTCGACGATCTCGTCTGCGGCCACACCGGCGAACTGGTCGGTGGTGGTGTTGCGCAGGCAGTTGCCGCTGGTCTGGATCGCGTGCATCTGCACGGTGGCCAGCTCGGCGAGGATGTCGGGGATGTCTTCCAGCGCCGGCCAGTTGAACTGCACGTTCTGGCGGGTGGAAATGTGGGCATAGCCCTTGTCATAGTCGCGAGCGATCTTGGCCAGGGTGCGGACCTGGTTGGCGTTCAGCTGGCCGTACGGCACCGCGACACGCAGCATCGGCGCGAAACGTTGGATGTATAGGCCGTTCTGCAGGCGCAGAGGGCGGAATTCTTCTTCGCTCAGCTCACCGGCCAGGTAGCGGCGGGTCTGATCACGGAACTGCTTGACGCGGTCCTCGATGATCCGCTGATCGTACTCGTCGTATACGTACATAAAAGTCCTGTCTCAGGCATGCAGCTATTCGCGCGCACGGCCGCGCACTCCGGTACGGAGCCGGGGAACGATAGCAGGTTGCGGTTATGCGCTAAAGTGATGTTTTTGCATATGAAAAGAACCAAATGGACTATGTGAGATTGACTGCCATTTGTGCGCTGAGCATCGCCAGGCGTTTATAATCCGGCGTTTGCTTCGCAGAGATGTGACCCCATGCTCAAGGCCCTGTGCCAAAGCTTGTGCCTTGCCTTGCCACTGGTGGCAAATGCGCAACCGGCTTCGGTGGTGTTCCTCAACCCGGGGCTGTCCACCGAGACATTCTGGACCAGCTATACCCGCTTCATGCAGGCCGCCGCGGACGAGCTGGGCATGACACTGCAGGTGCAATACAGCGAGCGCCGAGCCGACCTGGCACTGGCCCAGGCCCGGGCGATCCTGAGTGCGCCGCAGCGTCCGGATTACCTGGTGCTGGTCAATGAGCAGTACGTGGCACCGGAAATCCTGCGGTTGTCGCGTGGCACCGGGGTGAAACTGCTGCTGGTCAATAATGGCCTGACCGCCAGCCAGCGCCTCAGCATCGAGGCCCAGCCCGGCAAGTATGCCGAGCCACTGGGTACCTTGATGAGCAACGACGAGCAGGCAGGCTTCCAGATGTTGCACCTGATGCTCGCGCAGCTGCCTCGCGACGCAGGGCCGGTGGATCTGGTGGCTTTTGCCGGGGTCAAGACCACCCCGGCCTCGCAGTTGCGCGTTGAGGGCATGCGCCGCGCTCTGGCCGATTTCCCTCAGGTGCGCTTGCGGCAAGTGGTATACGGCGGCTGGAACCGCCAGCGCGCCTACGAGCAAGCGAAGCAGTTGCTTGAGCGTTACCCGGCCACCCGGCTGGTGTGGTCGGCCAATGATCAGATGGCCTTTGGTGCCATGCAGGCGTTCGAGGAGGCCGGGTACACGGCGGGTCGTGACGTGCTGTTCGCTGCCGTCAACAGCTCGCCCGAAGCCTTGCGCGCACGTATCGATGGGCGCTTGAGCGTGCTGATGGGTGGGCATTTCACCCTTGGCGGTTGGGCCATGGTGATGCTGCACGATGACGCCCACGGGCTGGCGTTGAACCGCGACGGCCTGCGCGAGCGCCGTGTTCCGGTATTGCAGGAAATCGATCAGGCCAAGGCCAGGCGTTGGCTGAAGCTGTTGGAAAGGGACGACTACGGCGTCGATTTTCGGCGTTACAGTGCTGAAGGGCGCCCGCCCGGTTACCGTTACCCGTTTCTGGCGTCACCGGTCGAATATTGAATGACCCTGCTTGAGGGAAGGGCATTGCTCGTCTTAACTGCTGGTGGTGAAGTGCATTCCCATAACCACTACAAGAGGCAATGCAATGGGAAACTCAACCAAGGTCCGCAAAGCTGACAGCAGCGTCGATGCCTGGGCGATCCTCTGCCTGATCGTTCTGGTGGTGGTCACTGCGGTGTATTGGGTCAGCCACCAGTGACTTGAAACTCAAGACCGTGATGTAGCAGGGCGCCTGTGGGAGGGAGTCTCGCAGGCGCTTTATTATTGCCTGTGGCCGCCTCTTCGCGGTGAAAACATATCCCTTGAGAATGGCGCGGGACCGTCGTAGGAGCGGGTTTACCCGCGAAAGGGCCGGCCCTGCTGGCCAATATCCACCCGCCGTTCACCGTTGCGGCCGCGACCGTATTCGCGGGTAAACCCGCTCCTACACACGCATCGCTGGTTGGGGAAAGGCCGTCGTAGGAGCGGGTTCACCCGCGAAAGGGCCGGGCCTGCTGGCCAATTACCACCTGCCGTTCACCGTTGCCGCCGCGACCGTATTCGCGGGTAAACCCGCTCCTACACACGCATCGCTGGTTGGGCGCAGGTCGCTGTAGGCGCGGGTTTACCCGCGAAGAGGCCGGCACAGGCTAGCGGGTCAGGTGCAGCGCCAATTGCACCAGGCCGATCAATACCGCAATGAACACCAGGGTGAACAGCGCCCCCAACGCAATGAAGTGGCTGGCCTTGCCGTGGGTGAAGTCGCGTGCGCGGTTTTTGCCGCTTTGCACGCCGAAGGCGGCAGCGAGGATGCTGTGCAGCATCTGCCAGAAGGTCGGGGGTTTGCCCTGGCTGGAATCGTCCATGGTGGCTCCTGGGGAAATCAGAGGCAATCAAGGACAGTGTAGGCAATGGTTGTGAGGTTGCCTGTGCCGGCCTCTTCGCGGGTGAACCCGCTCCTACAGGTAAATCACGGCCCTTGAGGCCTGTTTCATACCTGTGTGGGCGAGCCCGCGAAGAAGCCAGCGCAGTCGTTTAGCTGTCATACCCCAGGTTAGGCGCCAGCCAGCGCTCGCTTACGCTGATATCCTGGCCTTTGCGTGCGCTGTAACGTTCGATCTGGTCCTTGTCGACCTTGCCTACGGCGAAATACTTCGCCTGCGGGTGGGCGAAGTACCAGCCGCTGACCGCCGCAGCCGGGAACATCGCGAAGTGTTCGGTGAGGTACACCCCGCTTGGCCCGGTCTCACCGATGGCGGTGCCATCGAGCAGGCGGAACAGGGTTTCCTTTTCGGTGTGGTCGGGGCAGGCCGGGTAGCCCGGCGCAGGGCGGATGCCGCTGTACTGCTCCTTGATCAGCGCCTCGTTGTCCAGGTGTTCGTCGCGGGCATAGCCCCAGTGCTCTTTACGCACCTGCTCGTGCAGCCATTCGGCACAGGCTTCGGCCAGGCGGTCGGCCAGGGCCTTGACCATGATCGAGCTGTAGTCGTCGCCCTTGTCCTGGTAAGCCTTGGCCACTTCCTCGGCACCGATGCCGGCGGTGGTGATAAAACCACCTACGTAGTCGGTCACGCCGCTGTCTTTCGGTGCGACGAAGTCGGCCAGCGACCAGTTGGGCTTGCCGTCCGGCTTGATGGTCTGCTGGCGCAGATGGTGCAGGGTGGCCAGTGCCTGGCCATCTTCGCCGTAGACTTCGATGTCGTCATCGGCCACCTGGTTGGCCGGCCAGAAACCGAATACCGCGCGGGCGCTGATCAGCTTCTCGTCGATCAGCTTGTCGAGCATCTCGCGGGCATCCTTGTACAGCGCCGTAGCAGCCTCGCCAACCACCTCGTCGGTGAGGATGCGCGGGAACTTGCCGGCCAAGTCCCAGGAGATGAAGAACGGGGTCCAGTCGATGTACTCGGCCAGGGTGCGCAAATCGATGTCTTCCAGCACCTTGACGCCGGTGAAGGAGGGCACCGCTGGCTGGTAGCTGGCCCAGTCGTACTGCGGCTTGGCAGCGATCGCCTGGGCGTAGCTGAGGCGCTCGGTGCGGGCGCTGCGGTTGGCGGTGCGCTCGCGCACGTCCACGTATTCCAGGCGGGTCTTCTCGACGAAGCCCGGCTTGAGTTCTTTGGACAGCAACTGGGTGGCCACGCCGACCGCGCGCGAAGCGTCGGTGACGTAGATGACTGCGTCGTTGCTGTACTTGGGCTCGATCTTGACCGCCGTGTGCGCCTTGGAGGTGGTGGCGCCACCGATCATCAGCGGCAGTTCGAAGCCCTGGCGCTGCATTTCGCGGGCAACGTGGACCATTTCGTCCAGCGACGGGGTAATCAGGCCGGACAGGCCGATGATGTCGCACTTCTGCTCGCGGGCTGTCTGCAGGATCTTCTCCGCCGGCACCATCACGCCAAGGTCGACGATGTCGTATCCGTTACAGCCCAGCACCACGCCGACAATGTTCTTCCCGATGTCGTGCACGTCGCCTTTCACCGTGGCCATCAGGATCTTGCCCTTGGCTTCCGGCTTGTCGCCTTTTTCGGCTTCGATGAAGGGGATCAGGTGAGCAACGGCCTGTTTCATGACGCGGGCCGACTTGACCACCTGCGGCAGGAACATCTTGCCCGCGCCGAACAGGTCGCCGACCACGTTCATGCCGTTCATCAGCGGGCCTTCGATCACTTCGATAGGGCGCGCGCACTGCTGGCGGCATTCTTCGGTGTCTTCGACGATGAACGCGGTGATGCCCTTGACCAGCGCATGCTCCAGGCGTTTTTCCACCGGCAGCGAGCGCCACTCTTCGTTTTCCACTTCCTTGGTTGCGCCGCCACCCTTGTAGTCGTCGGCGATGGCCAGCAGTGCATCGGTGCCATGCGGGGTGCGGTTGAGCACCACGTCCTCGACCTTTTCACGCAGCTGGGCCGGGATCTCGTCGTAGATCTCCAGCTGGCCGGCGTTGACGATACCCATGGTCAGGCCGTTCTGGATCGCGTGGTACAGGAACACCGAGTGGATCGCCTCACGCACCGGGTTGTTGCCACGGAACGAGAACGACACGTTGGACACGCCACCCGAGCTCAGGGCGTGGGGCAGGTGGTCGCGGATATAGGCACAGGCCTCGATGAAGTCGACGGCGTAGTTGTTGTGCTCTTCGATACCGGTGGCGACGGCGAAGATGTTCGGGTCGAAGATGATGTCTTCTGGCGGGAAGCCCACTTCGTTGACCAGGATGTCATAGCTGCGCTGGCAGATTTCCTTCTTGCGCGCGGCAGTGTCGGCCTGGCCGACTTCGTCGAAAGCCATGACCACCACGGCAGCGCCATAGCGCTTGCACAGGCGGGCGTGGTGCTTGAACTGCTCGACGCCTTCCTTCATGGAAATGGAGTTGACGATGCCCTTGCCCTGGATGCACTTGAGGCCGGCTTCGATCACTTCCCACTTGGACGAGTCGATCATGATCGGTACACGCGAGATGTCCGGCTCACCCGCGATCAGGTTGAGGAACCGGACCATGGCCGCCTGGGAGTCGAGCATCCCTTCGTCCATGTTGATGTCGATTACCTGAGCGCCGGCCTCGACCTGCTGCAGGGCGACTTCCAGGGCTTCGGTATAGTTCTCTTCACGGATCAGCCGGGCGAATTTGGCGGAACCGGTGATGTTGGTGCGCTCACCGACGTTGACGAACAGCGACTGGCGGTCGATGGTGAACGGTTCCAGGCCCGACAGGCGGCAGGCCTTGGCGATTTCCGGGATCTCGCGCGGCTTGTACTTGGCCACGGCTTCGGCAATGGCCTGGATATGGCCTGGGGTGGTGCCGCAGCAACCGCCGATGATGTTGAGGAAACCGCTGGCGGCGAATTCTTCGACCACCGCGGCCATCTCGGCCGGGGTTTCGTCGTACTCACCGAAGGCGTTCGGCAGGCCTGCGTTGGGGTGGGCGGACACGTGGGTGTCGGCCTTGGTGGCCAGCTCTTCCAGATACGGGCGCAGGTCCTTGGCGCCGAGGGCGCAGTTCAGGCCCACGGAAATCGGCTTGGCGTGGCGCACCGAGTTCCAGAACGCTTCGGTGGTCTGACCCGACAGGGTACGGCCGGAGGCGTCGGTGATGGTGCCGGAGATCATGATCGGCAGTTCGACGTTGTCGTCCTCGAACACTTGCTGCACGGCGAAGATCGCCGCCTTGGCGTTGAGGGTGTCGAAGATGGTTTCGATCAGGATCAGGTCGGCGCCGCCTTCGATCAAGCCGCGGGTGGCCTCGATGTAGTTTTCTACCAACTCGTCGAAGGTGACGTTGCGGAACCCAGGGTCGTTGACGTCCGGGGAAATCGAACAGGTTCGGCTGGTAGGGCCGAGCACGCCGGCAACGAAGCGCGGCTTGTCGGGCGTTTCCAGGGTCTTGGCATCGGCAACCTGGCGAGCGATGCGCGCGCCTTCGACGTTCAGCTCGTAAACCAGCGACTCCATGCCGTAGTCGGCCTGGGAAATCTGCGTGGCGTTGAAGGTGTTGGTTTCGAGAATATCGGCACCGGCATCCAGATAGGCCTTCTCGATGGCGGCGATCACGTCCGGGCGGCTGAGCAGCAACAAGTCGTTGTTACCCTTCACATCGCTTGGCCAATCGGCAAAACGCGTGCCACGATAGTCGTGTTCCTCCAGACGGTAGCTTTGGATCATAGTACCCATGCCGCCGTCGAGGATCAGGATGCGCTCTTTGAGTGCGTTCTGGAGTGCTTGGAGACGAGCGCTGCGGTCGGACATAGGAACTACCTGGTCGGGCGAATATCAGAAGGTGCCGAATCATAACAAAGCTGCGCGGTTTTTAGGCATGTCGCCCATTTGCATGAAAACTGCTCATGTTGGGCGGGTGGAGGCAGCGCAAGGCACCCAGGACGACCAGGCAACAAATCGTGATGGCTTTCAAGAACCAGGACTTTCCGCACATGGTGCATCGTATCCTTGCCGGCGCCTTCGCCTTGCTCATCAGCGGCGCGGTATTCGGGCAGGCCCCCCAGTCGAGCCCGGCTATTTCCTACACCCGGGATATTCAACCGATCTTCACCGAGAAGTGCGTGGCCTGCCACGCCTGCAACGACGCCGCCTGCCAGCTCAAGCTGGAAAGCCCTGAAGGCGCGGTACGCGGGGCCAGCAAGGTCCCGGTGTACCAGGGCGAGCGGAGCAAGGCGGTGCCCACCACGCGGCTGTTCTACGACGCACACAGCGAAGAGCAGTGGCGCAAGAAGGGCTTCTACTCGGTGCTCGACAACCAGGGTGGTCAGGCCGCGTTGATGGCGCGCATGCTGGAATTGGGCCACAAGACCCCGCTTACGCCCAACGCCAAGCTGCCCGAAGAGATCGTCCTGGGCCTGAGCCGCAACAACATGTGCCCGTTGCCCCATGAATTCGACGCCTATGCCGGCGCACACCCCAAGGAGGGCATGCCGCTGGCGGTGACCGGGCTGACCGACGACGAATACGCCACCCTGCGCCGCTGGCTGGCGGCCGGTGCGCCGGTGGAGTACCAGCCGATCCAGCCTAGCGCGGCCGAAGCCAGGCAGATCGCAGAGTGGGAAGAACTGCTCAACCGCCCGGGTTCCACCGAGGCGCTGGTGGGCCGCTGGCTGTACGAGCACCTGTTTTTGGCGCACATCTATTTCGCTGGCGGCGAGCAGGGCCACTTCTTCCAGTGGGTGCGCTCGCGCACGCCAAGTGGCAAGCCGGTCGATATCATTGCCACCCGCCGCCCCAACGACCCACCGGGCACGGACTTCTACTACCGGTTGATCCCGGTGCAGGGCGTGATCGTGCACAAGACGCACATCACCTACCCGATGGGGCCGCAGAAGCTCAAGCGCGTGAAGCAGCTGTTCTATGCCGGTGACTGGCATGCTGCCGCGCTTCCGGGCTACGGCCCGCGCCACCGGGCCAATCCGTTTGAAACCTTCGAGGCGATCCCGGCGGTGGCGCGCTACCAGTTCATGCTGGATAACGCCGAGTACTTCGTGCGCACCTTCATCCGTGGCCCGGTGTGCCGCGGGCAGATTGCCACTGACGTGATCCGCGACAACTTCTGGGCGCTGTTCCAGGAGCCGGCCTTCGATCGCTACATCACCGATGCCAAGTACCGCGGCGAGGCTACCCCGCTGCTGGCCATGCCTGGTCAGATCGATGACGTGGGCAGTGTGCTGAGCCTGTGGCACGCCTATCGTGACAAGCGCAACGACTACGAGAAACTGCGCCGTGAAGCCTATGCCGAAATGCCGGCACCGAGATGGTCGACGCTGTGGGCCGGTAACGACAATGCGCTGCTGAGCATCTTCCGCCACTTCGACAGCGCATCGGTGACCAAGGGCTTGGTGGGGGATGTGCCGCTGACCGTGTGGCTGTTCGACTACCCGTTGTTCGAGCGCACGTATTACCAGCTGGCGGTCAACTTCGACGTGTATGGCAACGTTTCGCACCAGTTGCAGACGCGCCTGTACTTCGACCTGATCCGCAACGGCGCCGAGGTCAACTTCCTGCGCCTGATGCCGGCCGACCAGCGCAAGGCGATCCTTGGCGACTGGTACCAGAACAGTGGCAAGGTGAAGATGTGGATGGATTATGAAGACATCGACACCGACACCCCGAGTGGCATCAAGCTCGACCCGCGCAACCCCAAACGCGACTTTGGCCTGAAGCTGCTGCAGCGCACCGGCAGCCTGAATGCCGCACCGGACCCGATCAACCGCTGCCAGGGCGCGTTCTGCTCACGGCCGCAGATGAGCGAAGAATTCCGCAATGCCGAGCAGTCGCTCAGCCGTCTGGTGTCGCGCCCGGCGGCCGGGCTGAAGGTGATCAACCAGTTGCCCGAGGCGACCATGCTGCGTATCGAAGGGCAGGACGGCCAACGTCAGGTGTACAGCCTGCTGCGCAACCGCGCGCACAGCAACGTGGCGTTCCTGCTGGGTGAGGCGTACCGCTACCAGCCGGGGCTGGATACCCTGACCCTGTATCCGGGGGTGCTCTCCAGCTACCCGAACTTCATCTTCAACATCCCGACCAAGGATGTGCCGGAGTTCGTCGAGGACATGGAGTATGCCAAAGATGACGCGGCGAAGTTCGAGCGCATTGTCATGCGCTGGGGTGTGCGCCGCAGTCACCCGGCGTTCTGGCGCTATTTCCATGACCTGAACAGCTATATCAAGGAAACCGAACCGGTCGAGGCGGGCGTGCTGGACATGAACCGGTACGAGAACCTCTGATCGGGTTGGCTGACCTTTCCGAGTACCTTGCGGTCGGAACGGGTGGGTGGTCTTGATCGATTGCAAAGGGGGCTGCTTTGCAGCCCTTCGCGGGTGAACCCGCTCCTACAACAGGTACGGCGCTGCTCTCAAGGCTGGCGCTGGCCTCTGCACTCGATACGGGCCTCAATGCACCGCCAAGCGCAGGGTATTCCATGCTGTATTCGCTTCAGGCACTGCGGGCGTTCGCCGCCTGGGTGGTGGTCTGCCACCATTTCATGCAGATCTTCTTCGACTTCCACGCCACCGGCCCCATCGGCCAACTGCTCACCGACCGTGGCGCCGTAGGCGTCGACATCTTCTTCGTCATCAGTGGGCTGGTCATCTACCTGTCGACCCGCGACAAAACCATCGAACCGCGCCAGTTCCTGCTCAATCGGGCGCTGCGCATCGTCCCTGCCTACTGGTTCTACACAGCCCTGATGGCCATGTTGCTGCTGGCATTCAGCCAATGGATGCCACATCAGGCGTTTGACTGGCGGCACCTGTTCCTGTCGCTGCTGTTCATCCCGGCGGAAAACCCAGGTGGCTATGGCCTGTACCCGACCCTGAACGTGGGCTGGACGCTGAACTTCGAGATGTTCTTCTACCTGCTGTTCGGCCTGGCCTTCCTGGTACGCCAACGGCATCACCTGCTGCTGGTGACTGCCGCTCTGTTGCTGGTCAGTGAGGTACTGGGGCGCATGGGCGTGGTCAGCCGCTTCTACAACAACGGCATCATCTACGAGTTTCTGCTGGGCATTGGTGTCGGCGTACTGTATCGCCGCGGGCTGATCCGCCAGGGCCGGTGGTTGCCGCTGGCGTTGCTGGGTGTGGCGGGCATGGCGATCTACTATCTGGACGCTTCCCAGCGCTTGCTGCACTGGGGGTTACCGAGTGCGATGGTCGTCCTGGCCTTCGTGGCCATGGAGCCGCTGTTCCAGGGCAATCGGCTGCTCAAGGCCCTTGGCGACTGTTCGTACTCGGTGTACCTGATACATGTGCTGGTGCTGTATGCCGGTTGGTTCGCCAGTGAGCGCCTGCATCTGAACCCGTTCCTGACATTTGCCCTGTGCGTGCCGTCCATTGGACTAATGTCGTGGTTCAGCTACCAGTGGCTGGAGCGCGGCCTGTACCGGCGAATGCAGGCCTGGCTGGCGGCGCAACGGGGGCCGGCCCCTGAATATGCGCTTTCCCGAGTCAATTGCTAGGACTTTGTTCGAAGGCTGGGTTGGCGTACACTTGGCCGCAAGTCTGTGAGGAACCTACATGAGCGCTATAACCATTACCGACGCCGCCCATGACTACCTGGCCGATCTGCTCTCCAAGCAGAATACGCCCGGCATCGGCATTCGCATTTTCATCACCCAGCCGGGCACCCAGTACGCCGAGACGTGCATCGCCTACTGCAAGCCGGGCGAAGAGAAGCCTGACGACACCGCCGTGGGTCTGAAAAGCTTCACTGCTTACCTGGACGCCGTCAGCGTACCGTTCCTGGAAGACGCACTGGTCGACTACGCCACCGACCGCATGGGCGGCCAGCTGACCATCAAGGCGCCAAACGCCAAGGTGCCGATGGTCAACGAAGACAGCCCGATCAACGAGCGTATCAACTACTACCTGCAGACCGAGATCAACCCCGGCCTGGCCAGCCATGGCGGCCAGGTGAGCCTGGTGGACGTGGTCGATGACGGCATTGCCGTGCTGCAGTTCGGTGGTGGCTGCCAGGGTTGCGGCCAGGCCGATGTCACCCTGAAGGAAGGCATCGAGCGCACCCTGCTCGAGCGTATTCCGGAGCTGAAGGGCGTGCGCGACGTGACTGACCACAGCCAGAAAGAAAACGCCTACTACTGAGTTGAAGGCGGCTCCCTTAGCAACAAAGTGTTACGGTTTCAACCCCTGCGACAACAGGCCGCAGCCCGTATTCAAAGGGCTGCAGGCCATACCCGCCATGGTCGGGTAGAACCCCTCTGGGTGTCATGCCAGAATGCCCCGGTTTTTCGACCGGCCCGTCCCGAGGGCCGGCACCTTCCCTGTAAAGGATGGTTTCATGAATGATCTTTTGACCCGGCGTGCGGTTGTCGCCGGCATGGGCGTTCTCGGGCTTGGCCTGCTGGCAGGCTGCAGCCCGGCCCGGGGGCTCGAGTTCAAGTACGGCAAGAACATGAGCAACGAAATCCTCGGGCGCAAGTTCAGCCTCAAAGACCCGCAAGGTAACGTGCGCACCCTGTCGAGCTTCTACGGCAGCATGCCGATGGTCTTCTTCGGCTTCACCCAGTGCCCGGCCGTCTGCCCGACCACGCTGGCGCGCGCGGCGCAGATTCGCAAGCTGCTGAGGGGCCGCGACCGCGACCTGTTCCAGGTGGTATTCATCACCCTGGACCCGGAGCGCGACACGCCCGAGGTGCTCGATGCCTACGTCAAGGCCTTCGACCCGACGTTCACCGCGCTGACCGGCACCCCCGAGGAAATTGCCGCGGTGGCCAAGGAATTCAAGGTGTTCTACGAGAAGGTTCCGGCCGGAGACACCTACACCATTTCTCATTCGTCCACCAGCTACGTCTACGATACACGTGGCACCCTGCGCCTGAGCCTGGGTCATTCCCTGAACGCCAAGGAATGCGCCGAAGATCTGGTCACCCTGATGGAGATCTGCTGAATGTCGATGCAACCGATCAAACGCGGTTTGGCTGCCCTGGTACTGATGGGGCTGGCCCTGCCGGCCCTGGCCCAGACCACCGTGAGTGATGCCTGGGTGCGTGCCAGCGTGCCGCATCAGCAGTCCACCGGTGCGTTCATGGTCCTGACTGCCAGCAGCGACAGCAAGCTGGTGGGTGTGGCTTCGCCCGTGGCCAAGACCGTGCAGGTGCACGAGATGACCATGAACGGTGACGTGATGGGCATGCGTGAGGTCAAGGCTGTCGAATTGCCAGCCGGCAAGGCAGTGACCCTGGACCCGAATGGCCTTCATGTCATGCTGATGGGCCTGAACAATCAGGTGAAGGAGGGTGACAAAGTGCCACTGACCCTGACCATCGAGGATGCCAAGGGCGCCAAGGAAACCCTGGACGTTCAGGCACAAGTGCGTGCACTCAACGCCGACGCGGGTGGTGGGCATGATCACATGCACATGAACCACTGACAGATCAAAGGGCCGCGTTCAGCGGCCCTTTTTTTCAACTGCGCCTTTCAGCTACGAAAGCGCGGCAGCGGTCTGTCGAGGGTCAGCGACGTCAGGGTCTTTCGAACCTGGGCCTCATCGGCCTCCAGTGCCTTCAGGCTAGCGCGGATCTTGCCGGCGGCGGGCACATCGCCCTGCCGGTCGATCCAGTCGGCAATCTCCTTGCAGGCACTGCTCAGACAGGCCTGGCGCTGGTTCATCAACGACAGAAGGGTGGTGAGCTCTCTTTCGGACATGGCAGGATCCTCCATTCAGCCTTGTCAGTGTAGCAGAAGGATGATGTAGCTCTGTTTGTCGCTGCAGCAGTCGCCGAGGCGGTACCGTAACAACGAGTTACGTTTAAACAGTATGTTTAAAGTCGAATGCGCGGTTCGGTGAGCCGGATAACAGCGCGAGCATTTCGTGTGCAGCAGTGAAATGCTCTAATCCGCCGTTTTGTAGCGCTCGAAGACGTCAGCTCTCAATGGTGTGGGCATGTAGGAATATTCTGCTTTCCCTGTTCGCGCTTGTTGCTGGTCTTGTCGTTGTTACAACTTGCTTGTTGAGTTTCTCCCTGCATTAGTCCTAAGTTGAACTCGCCCGAGAGATGCAAGGGCGATCTCAAAAATCTGAAAGGAGTTCACATATGAAATCTGCAATCGAGCTGTTCAAAACCGATGTGACCGGCGTTACCACGAAAGGCGTTTGCATGTGGTAAGCAAGGGGGCGGCTTTGTGCCGCCCCTTCATCTTCCTCGAGAAGGGGCATGAATTATGGACGATCGTGGCTACCACACTATCTGGGATATCACGGGTGCCTGCGCAACGTTGTTGCGCAGTGAGAAGACATTGCATCGCTTTTTCCTTTCGGCGTTAGAGGCATCCGGTTTCACTGTCATAAGCGACATGGTTCACAAGTTCACGTCTGGCGGAGAGGGTGTGACAGGTCTTTTTCTGTTGTCGGAGTCTCATCTTTCTTACCATACTTATCCCGAGCGCGGTTATATCAGTATTGACGTCTATACCTGCGGTAAAAGCAATCACTGCATTAATGACGGGATCACAGCGTTCTTTGGTGCCGACGTCCAAGTCAACAAGAGGACGCTATTGCGCGGGGCGGTGGTAACTGGCCTGCGAGGGAGGAAGCATGCAGTTGCTCAATAGGGGGATGTTGAAGTTTGACTATCAGTTCCCGCTGTATAATTTTTTCTTTCCAACGCAAGTACATAATCTTTTCACGCCGGACAAGCAGCAGTTTACGGAAATCATGGCAAGTGCCAATCAGGCGGCGTGTTCACGCGCACTTTACTTCCATGTGCCGTTCTGTGAAGCCATCTGTTCGTTCTGCCCGTTTACCCGGGGGTTGTACAAGAGTGCTGAAGACATCGATCGATATACGCAGGCGCTGATCCGCGAAATAGAGTACAAAGCGCAAGTGATGGATTTGAAGGCGGTCCCGGTCAGGGCCATCTTCTTTGGCGGGGGAACGCCCTCCTTATTGTCGCCGCGAAACATTCAAGAGATTGGCGAAGCTCTGCATCGTCATTTCGATATGTGCGATGTGCAGGAGTTCTCATTCGAGTTCAGTGTTACTAGTGTCACCGAGGAGCGCGCCCGCGCATTGGCTGCCATTGGTGTGACGCATGCGCGATTCGGTTTGCAAACGACCGATCGGCAATGGCGGCAGCTGTTCAACCTCGACCCGGACATCGGCAAGATCGAGCGTGCTACCGAACAGCTGCGTGGGCACTTCGCGCATGTTCTCTGCGACATCCTGTATGGCATGAATGGCAGCCATGAGCAGCAGACGCTCGCCGACATTGATAAAGCGGTTGCGATGGGGGTCAGCAATGTCGATATCTACCCCATCAACAACGCCGCGACTTCCGTTAAATTACACAAGCAGATCAAGGAGCGTTTCGCGGACGTGATGCCTGCCATGCGCAAGCTCAACATGAAATTTATGCTTGATGAGCACCTGCGCCAGTATGGCTATGTTCCCTACAACGGGCATGGCTATGTGCGTAGGCCGGGCGTCGATAACGCGCTGTTTGCCAGCGATTATTCGTTCATTTACCACGAGCATGTCTATGGCTATGCCGATCATGACCTGCTGGGTTTCGGCGTGGGTGCCATCTCATCGGTCGCGGGGCACGTTATCACGAACACTCCATTGCGTGACAAGTATACCCAACGCATGACGGAGGGTGAGTATCTCTGTCAAGTGAGCGGGCATGATTCCGTGCTGGATGTGGTCAAACCATTAGTGGTTCGTTTGGCGTATCACGGTTCAGTCGACAAGCGCATGGTAGAAATGAGCCGTGTACCGGAGCCTTTGATACTCCGGCTTGGTGCATTGATCCAGGCAGGCCTGGTTTTGGAGGAAGCAAACCATTACCGGCTGACGCGACTTGGCTGGCTTTGGTACAGCAATATCATGTTTTATCTGATGCCGGCGAGTGAGCAGGATATTCTCAGGAAGTTGGTTTTCGAGCGGCTCGATGTACCAGGACGCGACATCACCGAGGATGAGTTGATCTATACCGCTCGATAAGGAGCAAGCAGAACATGCAGGCGTTGACTGGCAATAACGGAACACGTTCATTGGCATCGGGCTATTGTTTTTCCAAATGCGGTGAGTTTGCCTTCGAAGCGGCATTTGCAGTCGCAATGGTGTCCATGACCGATGCCGACCTGCTACTGATTGGTGTCGCCTATTTTTTTCGTTACCTGCCGAGTATGGTGTTTTCGCCTTTGGGTGGCTGGCTGGCGGATAACGCCGACAAGAGACGTACACTGTTTGTAGTCGAGGCGGGTAAAGGCCTTTTGGCACTGGCCTTCTTTGCCTCATTCAGCGTTTACACGCCAATTTTGCCAGTGGTGGTAGGGCTGGCGATGGTCATGACGGCGCTTGAGTGCCTTTATGTGCCATCCTTTCGCGCGTACTTCCCGGAACTTGTCGAAAAGAATAAACTGGCCTCGGTCAATAGTGGTGTTCAAGTGATCGAAGATGCTGCCTCTATTATCGGTCCACTGGCGTTCTCTGCATGCGTAGTGCTGTTGTCGCGCGAAGCGACATTCCTGTTTTTTTCGCTGTGCCTGGTGTTATCGGCACTATCAATAGCCACACTGAAGCCGGTTAGGCAAGGCGAGCGTCAGGCATTCGATGGCGGGGCCATGGTTCGCGATGCTGCGCGCAGTGTGAGCCTGCTCAGAAATAGTAATGCTCCACTGTTTGCAGTTATTGGCTGTACCACGATCTGTGCGCTGTTCGCAACATCGATCATTCGCTTCATCCTTCCGGCGTCAGTATTGGAGCACTTCGCTTCCGAAGCAGCGGTGGGGTACGTATTTTCACTGCTTGCTGCTGGCACCGTGCTCGGCGGCGTGCTTTATACACGTTTCAATCCGCATACTACTGTACGGTTGGTAGTGCGTTATTGGTTGCTATACGGCGGGCTATTTTTTGCTGCAGCAATGGCGCTGCAGTTCAATAGCTGGTTGTTTCTGTTGGTGCTATTTGTTGTCGGCTTCATTGGTGCATTCGTTGATATCGCTATTGTCACCAACATCCAATACCTGTCGAGTGAACATGAAGTTGGAAGGAACTTCTCCCTCTACTTTTTCACCGCTGTCATGGGTGATGCCGTTTCAGGGCTGGTTGCCAGTTTGGTGTTTGTAGTCGCCGGGCCGGCAACCTTCATCTGGATGACGCTGATGTTATTCATAGCGCCAGTGCGCTGGAACCTGAAAGGAAATACCGATGACACCGACGATCGTATATAGCGTGGTACTCGCTGTGGACGCGTGGCAGGGCGTGGAGACCGTACCTTTGCATGCGTCGACAAATCTCGCACTCGCTTCGGCATTGTTGCTGACACCCGATGACGCGCTGCACGTGACTGTGCGTGAAGCAGTAGAGCATTGGCGGATACCGTTTTTCATTGCCTCGGTCGGCGTGGGCGTCTCGACAGGTGGCGTGGAAGACCCGCAGATGAAGTTGCCGCTGTCGGAGCATGACAAGGCCAGGCTAACTGCTGCCGCGCTTGCCTTTGAGCGGCAGGTGTTGCCGCCTTTCACCCGCGCGGTTGCGTCGTTTGTCGACAGACGCCGGCCAACCTTTGCCTGCCCAGGGCACCAAGGGGGAGCCTTTCTGCAGCAGCACCCGGCTGGAGCCCGTTTCAGGCGGTTGGTGGGGCCTGAAGTCTTCCATGTAGATGTGCCCCATGCAGCCCCGGAGCTGGGGGATGTGCTGGGTCATGAAGGCCCGATACGAGAGGCCGAGCAACTGGCGGCAAGGGTTTTTGGGGCTGACGACACCTGGTTCGTGCTCAATGGTACGTCCACTGCCAACAAGGTGGTAACCAGTGCGTTGCTGGCGGCCGGCGACCTGGTGTTGATGGATCGCAATAATCACAAGTCTGTATTCCTCGGTGCCTTGATCCAGTGCGGTGCTTTGCCAGTGTACCTGGACAATGTTCGGGATGAACGCGGGGTGCTGGGCGGCTATCGGGCTGGAGCCCTGGATGAAGCACACTTACGCCGCCGGGTGGGCCTGGTCTGCGAGCGTCGCGCCCAGCAACCCAGGCCGTTTCGCCTGGCAGTTATCCAGCAGGCGACCTGCGATGGAGTAGTGGTTGACGCGGCGGCACTGTTGGCGCGCATCGGCCATCTTTGTGAGTATGTCCTTTTCGACGGCGCATGGGCGGGATATGAGCCTTTCGTTCCTGCATTGGCCAGGCTGTCACCACTGAGTGTGCCGTTGACCCAGACTTCCCCTGGTATTGTTGTGACCCAGTCGGTGCACAAGCAGATGGCCGGGCTGTCCCAAGCGTCGCAGATTCATAGGAAGGACCGGCATATCAGTCATTTGCCTGGTTACTGCCCGCGGCCAGTCTTTAACGCGGCTTTCATGCAGCACGCTTCGACCAGTCCCTCTTACCCCTTGTTTATGTCACTGGAAGTGAATGCAGCCATGCTTGCCGAAGGCGAAGGCGAGCGTCACTGGCGTCAGGCATTGGCTGCTGCGCAGCTACTGCGCGATCAAGTGATACGCCGCTGCCGGTTTGTCCAACCAGTGATGCCTGCTGTTGCACAGGCTCCGCTTGAATATCAGGTACAGGGCGCTTTGCCTATTGAGCCTGGCTTGCACTACATCGATCCATGCAAGGCTATTTTTACCACCCGAGGGCAGTTCGATATCCCGGCATGCCTAGTCACCCAGTACCTACGAGATTGCGACTTCACCCCGGAAAAAGCGGATTTCTACACCTTCACCTTGCTGATGACGCCATCCAGCGACATTGTTGCCTTGAACAGGCTGGTCGATGCGTTGGAAGCTTTCGAAGCGCACTGGCTCAAGGGCACTTCGGTGCTGCAAGTACTGCCGTCGCTGCGCGCCGCTGCTAAGCCCTATTTGGGGCTATCCCTTGCCATGCTTGGTGAGCGTATCAATACCCTCTATTGCGTCCATCAGGTTGAGCAGCGGCAAAATGAGATTTTCAGCGCAATTGACGCGGCACAGTGGCACTGCTCTCCGTATCAGGCAAACCAACAGTTTGTGCGTGGTGAAGCCAGCCTGCAACGCATTGGGGAGGTTGCAGGCAAGGTAGCGGCCGAGGGGGCAATTCCATATCCGCCAGGGATCATGTGCATCGCTCCCGGCGAGCGTTGGACTACGGCTTTGGTTGGTTATTTGCAAGCAGTCGAGGCGCTGTCCGTGGAATATCCCGAGTTTGCCCCGCACATTCAGGGTGTGCATGAACTTCGTAATATCGATGGATCTACATCGCTGGGGGTATTCGTGCTTGGCTGAAAACCGTCAACCGCCTGATGGAGTGGCGCGGCAACTGCTAGGCCAAGGCCACAAGTTCATTCATGTCGACATGGATTCCTACTTTGTTGCTGTTGAGTTGCTGGATGCCCCATGGCTGCGTGAGCGGCCGGTCGCTGTCGGCGGCAAGGCGACAGATCGGGGCGTAATCAGTACGTCCAACTACATCGCCAGGCGATATGGTGTTAGAAGCGGCATGGCAACCGCCACGGCTGAGCGCTTGTGCCCAGGGTTGGTGCTGCTGCCCGTGCGTTTCGAGCGTTACGAGGCAGTGACTCGCAGGCTAGACGTCATTTTTCGGCGCTATACCTCAAACGTCGAGTTCCTTTCGCTAGATGAAGCCACCTTGGACGTGACAGGGCAGGTGTACTGCAACGGTTCGGCGACATACATGGCAAACAGGATCCGGGCGAGTATTGAGCAAGAACTGCATCTGACGGCATCGGCGGGTGTCGCACCTCTGAAGTACCTGGCGAAAATGGCCTCGGAAGTTAACAAACCCAATGGCCAGTTTGTTATTGCGCCGCATCAGGTGCAAGCGTTTCTGAAGAACCTGGATATTCGCAAGATTCCCGGTGTGGGGCCAAAGACTTGGGCCGTGCTACAAGCCTTGGGGTGCACCAAGTGTGCGGATGTCACTGACGAGATGATACCGGCTTTGCTGCGTCACCTTGGGGCTCATGGTTTTTATGTGTGGGAACGCTGTCGGGGCCAAGAAAGCTACGAAGGGAAGCCTGGTGCTGTGCAATCGTTGGGGGTTGAACATACTTTGCCCAGCGACTGTAATGACTTTGCCTGCTGTCTCAGGGAGCTGGATGAACTGCTGGGCACCTTGGCGAAGCGCCTGGAAGTTTTGGGGAGCGCGCCACCAATTGTTAGGAACCAGGTCAAGCTCAAGTTTTCCGATTTTTCCATAGCTACTGCCGAAGCGCCCGCTCTTGCACTACAGCCGCAGGTCGTCCGGGGGTTGTGCCGTATGCTTTGGGACAATAAACGGCAAGGGCGAGCCGTGCGCTTGGTTGGTGTCGCCGTCAGGATTCGCCGGCACATGCTGGATCCGCTGCAACTGGAGTTAGGTTTGTGAATAGCCGAGTTGCCGCGCTTGGGCTGACGCATGCTTGCCGATATGCTCCCGGAGAAACCCCGTAAGCCTGCTTGAACTGCCGGCTCAAATGGCTCTGGTCGGCAAAGCCGAGGTCGAACGCCACTTGCGAAGCGGCCAGGCCGTGCTTCAGCATTTCGCGGGCGCGGGCCAGGCGGCGTTGCTTCAGCCAGGCATGGGGTGGCAGTCCGGTGGCCTGGCGGAACACCCGGGCGAAGTGGAACGGCGACAGGTTGACTGCTGCCGCCAGCGCTTCCAGTGAGGGCGGGTCGGCCAGTTGGCTTTCCAGCAGTTCGCGGGCGCGGGCTACGGCCAGGGGTTCGTGGCCAGGGGCCGAAGGCTCGGCGCACTGCCCGTGCCGTTGCACCAGGGCCAGCACCGCCTGGCGCCAGGCCGTCTGCTGCTGCAAGGCGCTGGCGCTGGCTTCGGACAACTGATGCAGCTGGCTGAACGCGAGGGCCAGGGCCGGGTCATGGATCACGCTGTCCTTGAAGCTGGGCATGCCGTGGCGGCCCAGTTCCAGTTCGTCGAGCACACCGGTGACCCGCTCGTGCTCGGGATAGAAGCCGCGATAACGCCAGCCGGCTTCATGGGCCGTAGCGCCGGTATGCAGTTCGTCGGGGTTGATCAGCACCATGCTGCCGACCGGTGCCAGGTGCTCGCTGCCGCGGTGCCAGAAGCGCTGGGCGCCCGACTCGATCACGGTGAATACATAGCCCTCGTGCACATGCGGGGCGAAGCGCTGCTGGTAGTAGCGAGCGTGCAGCATCTCGACGTCGCCAAGGGCTGGCGCCTGCCAGAGGTGTGTCTGCTCGCGCAAGGGCGGGCTCATGCCAGCCAGCTGCGCAGAAGGAAGAAGATCAACATGCTCACCAGCATGCTCAGCAATACGCTGCGGGTCAACAGCACCAGGGCGATGGCCACAAGGGAGCCCAGTAGGTAGGGGTTGAGCACGCTCAGGTTGAGCTGGTGGTCAGCCATGAAGATGATCGGGCCGCAGATGGCAGTGAGCATGCCCGGCACGGCAAAGCCGAGAAACTGCCGGGCATTCGAGCTCAGGCGCAGGGGCAGGCGCGGCTCCAGGAATGCGTAGCGGTTGAGAAATACGATGGCGCCCATGGCGAAAATCAGGATCCAGGTCATGCGCGGGCTCCGGCGAATTTCTGGCAGATGAACCCGGCGCTCATGCCCAGCAGGCCTGCGACCACCAGGGCGGTTTCCCAGTGCCAGTAGCTGAACAGCACCGAACAGAACAGCGACACGGCTACGCACACCACGGTGGCCAGGTTGCGCACCAGCGGCGCGATCAGGGCGACAAAAGTGGCGACAATGGAGAAATCCAGGCCGAACTGGTCCAGGTGTGGAATGTTCTGGCCCAGCAGTATGCCGGCCAGGGTGAACAGGTTCCAGGCGATGTAAAAGGTCAGGCCCACCCCCAAGGCATACCAGCGGTTGAATTGCTGCTGGTCGTACTGGCTGGTCAGGGCGAAGAATTCGTCGGTCAGCAGAAAGCCCAGGCCGAGCCGCCAGCGCAGCGGCTGGCTGGACAGTACCGGGCGCATCGACAGGCCATACAGCAGGTGCTGCGAGGTCAGCAGCAGGGTGGTGAGCAGGATCGATGCCAGGTTGGCACCCCCCTTGAGCATGCCAATGGCCACCAGCTGCGCGGCGCCGGCGAAGACGATGGCCGACAGCCCCTGCCCCTGCCAGGCGCTGAGGTTGGCCTCGATGGCCATGGAACCGGCCAGCAGGCCCCAAGGGGCAACGGCCAGGGACAACGGGAGAATGGCAATGGCGCCGTGAAGAAAGGCTTGGCGGGCGATGTGGGGCATGATGGCTGCATGACGGCTACGAGGCAGGCCAGCATGACAGACGGGGCAGGGGATGGCTTGAACGATCTTGCTGGTCGAGGCGTGTTCGTCTCAACCTCAGTGGCCAACTGACAACAGGGCCGCAAGGCGGCCCCGAATGACCCTGGGTTATGGGCGGCTGGTCAGCAGCTGTTGCGCCGTTGCGCAGCCATTGATGTCTACGGCTTTCTGCAGCAGGCTCGTGCGCTGCTGTGGGTCGAGGTCGCCAAGCAGGCGGTACACCTCGGCCTGGTAGTCGCGCTGACGCCCCCACAGCATTTCCAGGCCTTGTGGCCGGCTGCGGTTGCAGGCCAGGCGCGTGGCCGGTTGCGGGTAGTAGGGGGCGTACACGGTGGCCATGCTGGGGATGGCCTCCAGCGCTGTACGGTACTCGCTGCTGACGTTGTAGGGCCGGCACCAGGTGGCGATGGCGGGCGCCGGTGCGGCAAACCCCTGCTGGAGGCTGGCTTCGAGCAACGGGCAGGCGGCCTCCGGGATTTGCGCGGCGGGCAGGTACGTCATGTAATACAGCGCCAGACGGTACTGTGCGACCGGGTGGCCAAGCGCTACCGATTTTTTCAGCAGGGCTACCGCCGTTGGCAATGTGTGGGCCATGGCCTGGCCCTGGCGGCTAAGCTCTGGGTCGCCGCCCGCTGCTGTGCGCAGCGTGCTGGCAGCGTCGTCCTGGTTATCGGCCTGCTCCAGTAGTGGCAAGGCCTGACGGTAGAGCAAGTCGGCATGAGGGTCGATGCGTACCTCCAGCGCTTGCGCGGCCAGTGGCAGCAGCGCAGCCAACAGCGGGGGCAAGCGTCGCACAAGGCTCACAGGCAAACCCCATGGGTGGCCAGGTACGGATGGACGGCTTCGGTGTTCATGGCGGTCAAACGTGCGCCTCGGGCAAATCGTAACGACGACGTATTCTAGCCACCCAAGGGGGGTGGCCGAAAGACCACCCGACAACTGTCAGACGAGCTTGATCGGCGTGACCTTGCGCTGGGCATGTTTTTCCTGGGCCAGCCCAAGCTTGGCGGTGATCACCTTGGCCAAGGCATTGTTGCCCAGATCGTTCAGGTGCAGGCGGTCGATGAACAGGTCTGCGCCGAACACGGGCGAGCTGTCGAGCATGCAGTTCATGTCGTAGCAGGGCACCGGGTCGGCCTGGCTTTTGATGCGGCGGAAAAATGCCGAATGCAACTGTCTGTCGAATGCCCCCTCCAGCAACCGGTCGAAGTTGGCCGGTTGTTGCTGCAGCGCGGTCAACATGGCTTGCTCGCCGGCGGGCAGGGTATCCCGACACCAGGGCAGCAGCGGTTGCAGGATGAAGGTGAGCGTGGCGTGGCTGTCTGCCAGCAGACGGTCCCATTGGCGCAAGGTGCGGCCAATGTTGTCGGCGGCACGGGCCAGTCGTTTTTCCGGGGACGACAGTGGCCAGCTGACCGGGGCTGTGACCACGGGAGGGGCCAGCGCCTGGCCGATGCGCCGCCACAGCGACTGCCGACGGGGCGGTGCGCAGGGCTGCATGCCTTCGCTGAAACTGTTGAGAAAGGCCTGGTAGGCCTTGGCGTGCTGCGGGTCGTTGGTGCCTGCGAGGACTTCACACAGGGCTTCGTGGGCCAGGCTGTTGAGGCCACTTAGCACCACCACATGGCCGAGCTGGCCAAGGCGGTGCTGGTGGGTCAGGAACATCATCAATTCCTGGGTGGCGTTCAGCCCGCAGCCGGCCAGGCTCAGCCAGACTTCGCCCGTGAGCATCGACAGGTGCGAGGCCACCGTGTGTTCGTCGGAGCTGGCGCCGATGCCCAGGGCTGTGGAGCCGCCGACCAGCAGGTTGATGCGCGACGCACCACCGTGCTCGGCCGCCGAAAAGCGCTTGCCGGCGCAATGGCTGTAGCGCAAGCCAAGGGCATCGGTGTTGATGGTGCCGGAGCGGTAGCCGGTTTCGTGCACATGCAGGGTATAGGGGGCACGGCGACTGCCCAGCAGGAGAAAACGCTGGTAGTCCTGCTGCAGCGGCGAAGGAGACGGGCGCGTGTCAGTCGTGGTCATGGTCTCTCCTTCGCTTAAGTCGGGTACTTTGCAGCAGATTCAGGCCGCCAGTTCCTTGAGGTTGTACAGCAGGCCGCCGGCGGCGATCAGCAGCAGGGCGACGCCCGACGCCAGGCTGATGATGCGGTTGCTGCGCTGCGAGGCGATCTTGCCGATGGCGAAGATGTACAGGCTGAGCACGGCGAAATCGATGGCCACCCACAGCAGCGACAGCACCACCATGCTCTTGCCGAACGATTCGGTGATCTGAATGAACTGCGGGAAGAAGGCGATGAAGAAAATGATGTCTTTCGGGTTGGAAATGCCCACCATGAAGCCTTGCATCAGCCCACCGCGCCCAGCCTTGGGGGCCTCGCTCGCCGCGTCTGACGCGGGTGCCTGCAGGGCGTCCCTCAACGTGCCCATGGCAATGTAGCCGATGAACAGGCAGCCCAGCAGGCTCATGGTGCTGAGCCATGTTTTGTCGATGGCGGCACTGGTGAGGATGATCCACGCTGCCGCGCCGATCAGCACCAGTGATGCCCAGTTGGTGCCGACGGCGGTGAACATGGCCTTGCGCGAGCCGGAGGCGGCCGCAGTGTTGACGATCAGTGCCACCACCGGGCCGGGAGTGGCGATCAGTAGCAGCACGGTGAGGGCGTAGGTGGCGGTGAGTGCGGTATTCACGGTCAGTTCTCGATCAGTATGTCGGGTGTCGCCTGGTGTGCGGCATGGGCATGGAAGGGGCAGCGTGACGGGTTGAGCGAGCCTGCCTCCTGCAGTTGATACTGCTTCCACTCGTAGTTGTCGGTATCGCCGAAAAAGCCAAGGGTGTCGGGCACAACGCCGTCGTTGTAGTGGTGCACGCGCTCGCGAATCCGTTCGCGGATGCGCTTGCCACTCTCGGTGCTGGCGTTGGCCACTTCGTCGAAGTTCTCCCGCGGGTTGATGACGAAGGTGATGTGCTGGCCCAGATTGCGGCTTTTCATCTGCTGATGGCCTGGGAAGTTCATGTTGATGAACAGCGGCATGCCGGCATAGCAGAATGACCAGCCGGTATCGTCGGGATCGGTCGGGATGCCCTGCGGCCAAGGGTGCGGGTCGCGCGCATGCACGCCGCGCAGTACCTTCCAGGCCAAGGCCTGCTGCTCGGCCAGGCTGCTGCCGGCGGCGGTTTCGAGAAACACCACCAATGGGCTGCCGATGCGCTGCTTGGGTGCGATCGGTGCGACGGTGCGCACATAATTGGCCAGGCCCTGTGCGATATCATCGGCCAGTTGCTCGGCGCGGGCGAAGAGAATGTGGCAGGTTTCGCCGTTTACCGCCTTGCGGCCGAACAGGCAGGGGAATTCGGGGTTGGCGAGAATACTGCGAAAGTGTTCTATGGTTTTGAACGTCCAGTGTTGCATGGTGTGTCCATGTTCAGCGGCGAGCTCCAGCGCATCCAGGCGATAGCAATTTCCATATCCCGTAAACATGATTTCCCCAGGCGTTGATTTAAGTGAACGTTCCAGTCACATGCAGGCAGGATCTTGGTTATGTTTGTTATTTACCGGCATTTTCCGAGACGCTCCTGTCGTTGTAAAACGCGTGGAGTTATGACCTACTATTAGTCTTACTCATGCTCGGGACGCCGCCATGTCGGAACGGATTCAGGCCTTGCACGCGCTGCGTGCCTTCGAGGTGGCCTCTCGCTATGGCTCTTTCACCCGCGCTGCTGAGGAACTGGCCCTGACCCAGGGCGCCGTCAGCCACCACATCAAGACCCTCGAAGCCCTGTTCGGCTGCGACCTGTTCGAACGTCGGGGCCCGAAATTGAGCCTGACCGAGCACGGCCGCCTGCTGGCGCAAGAGCTGAAGGTAGGCTTCAAGATCATCGAAAATGCCTGCGCACTGCTGCGTCAGGATCGCTACGGCCTGCGCCTGAAGGCGCCGTCCACGCTCACGGTGCGCTGGCTGCTGCGGGCGCTTGATGCATTCAAGAAGGTCGAGGACAACTGCAGCGTGCAACTGTCCAGTGTGTGGATGGATATCGACAGCGTGGACTTCTATTCCGAGCCCTACGACTGCGCCATTCTCCTGGCCAGCGGGCGTTTTCCTGCCGATATCGAGAGTTTCAAGCTGTTCGATGAATGGCTGATCCCGGTATGTCATCCGGATTACATGACGCAGGCACAACCGCAACTGTCCGACCTGCCCCGATGCGAGTTCCTGCACCCGTCACCCGACCGGCGTGACTGGCGGCGTTGGCTGGCGCGAATGGACGCGCTGGACATCAGCATCGACCAGGGGCAGGTGTTCGATACCCTCGACCAGGGCATATCGGCCGCCCAGCAAGGCTTGGGCATTTCAGTGGTCGATCTGGTACTGGCCAGCACCGACCTGGCCGCCGGGCGCCTGGTCACGCCTTTCAAGCATGCCGTGGCCACCGGCGACGGTTACTACATGACCTGGCTCAAGGCCAGCCCAAAAGCGCGGCAAATGCACAAGCTGCGTGACTTCCTGCTCGGCCAGGTACCGCCGCTGGCCTACAAGGACATCAACTACCTGTACGGTTGAATACCCGAGCGAGCATGAAGTCGATGAATACCCTTAACTTTGGCGGCATCTGCCGCCCGGACGGCCACAGCAGATAGAAGCTGCCGCGCCGTTCCATGAAGTCGTCGAGGACACTGACCAGTGAGCCATTGCCCAATTCACGACCCACGTTGAAGTCCGGCAGACAGGTAATGCCGCGGTGGTTCAAGGCAAAGCAGACGCGTGTTTCGACGTGGTTGCAGACCATCGAGATGGGGATGTCATAGGCGTGCTCGGGATGCTCCTGGCGCAGCGGCCAGGTTTCCAGCTTGCCGTTGCTGGGGAAGCGATAATGCAGGCAGGTATGCGCTGCCAGGTCGCGTGGGTGCAAGGGTGTGCCGCGTTCGCGCAGGTACTCGGGCGAGGCTACCAGGCGGTGCTGAAAGTGCCCGAGGAATTTGGCGCTGAGCCGGGAATCCACCGGCTGCCCGCCGCGCATCACCACATCGAAGCCTTCACCAACGATATCCACCATGCGGTCGGAGAAGTCCAGGTCCAGTTCAACCTGTGGGTACAGTGCCATGAACTCGGCCAGGGCCGGCATTACCAGCCTGGTCACCTGCGGCATGCTCACCCGCAGGCGCCCGCGCGGCGTTTCGCTGGCCTGCGACAGCTCCTGCTCGGTGGCTTCGATTTCGGCAAGGATGCGCCGGCTGCGTTCGAGGAACATCGTGCCCTCGGCGGTGAGGGTGATGCTGCGTGTGCTGCGGTGGAACAGGCGCACGCCCAGGCGGCTTTCCAGGCGCGCCACGCGCTTGCCCACTGCCGAGGCACTGATCCCCAGTGACTGGCTGGCGGCAACGAAGCTGCGGGTTTCGGCCACCCGATTGAAGACCACGAAGCCGCTGAGGCTGTCCATGTCGCACTCCTGATTGCGGACGCTGATGTCCTGGGTGAGCGGCATTGTAACCGTCTTTTTCCGCAATGGCCTGGTCTTGCAGACTGTTCGCCTCGTCTCTCACTCAAGGCATTTGCAATGTCCCAGACATCTTCCGCACCGGTGCTGGCCGCCAGCAACGAACGTTTGCCCGTTGGCGGGCTGCTGGCGCTGGCCATGACCGGTTTCATCGCCATCCTCAGCGAAACCCTGCCGGCGGGTCTGCTCGACCAGATCGCTGATGGCATGCACATCAGCCAGGCCATGGCTGGGCAATGGGTCACGGCGTATGCCTTGGGCTCGTTACTGACCGCCATCCCGTTGGTGACATTGACCCAAGGCTGGTATCGGCGCCGGGCGCTGTTGCTGGCGATCATCGGCTTCGTGCTGTTCAACGGGCTGACGGCCCTATCGGACTCCAACAGCCTGACCCTGGTGCTGCGCTTTTTCACGGGGGCTGCGGCCGGCCTGGCATGGGGCCTGATCGCTGGCCATGCCCGGCGCATGGTGCCGGTACCGTTGCAGGGCCGGGCCATGGCGCTGGCCATGCTCGGGCAGCCGATTGCCTTGTCGCTCGGCTTGCCGATTGCGACCTGGCTGGGAGCGGGGCTGGGCTGGCGCGCGACGTTCGTGGTCGTCACGCTGGTGGCGTCGCTGCTGGTGGTGTGGGTGTTGCGATCCGTGCCGGACTACCCGGGGCAGGCTGCCGACAAGCGCCCGGCGGCCATGCAGGTATTGCGCACGCCAGGGGTGTTGATCGTACTGCTGGTGATCCTCACCTGGATCCTTGGCCATAACATTCTCTACACCTATATCGTGCCGTTGCTGGCGGCGGCTGGCATGGCTGCGGACATTGGCCCGGTGCTGATGGTGTTTGGTCTGTCGGCGCTGGCCGGGATCGGCCTGGTAGGGCTGCTGGTCGACCGGCACCTGCGCAAGCTGGTGTTGCTGAGCCTGGCCGGTTTTGCCTTGGCCACGCTGGCATTGGGGCAGGCATCGTCGTGGCTTGTGTACCTGAGCATCGCCTTGTGGGGAATGACCTATGGCGGCGCCCCGACCCTGCTGCAGACAGCGTGCGCCGACGCCGCAGGCCCGGGTGGTGATGTGGCGCAGTCGATGCTGGTGACGGTGTGGAACTGCGCCATTGCCCTGGGCGGGATCATTGGCGGATTGCTGCTGGCTGGGGCCGGCGTGGCGTGGTTTGGCGGGGTGGTGCTGGTGTTGATCGCCTTGGCCTGGCTGCTGGCCGTGGCCGGGCGGGGGAGCGGTTTTGTGGCGGGTAGGCGCTAAAACACTCATGCCAGGCACGACACAGGTAGAATAGCGCCATCTACAGACAATCCAGAGGTCGACGCAGTGGAGTTGCAGCAGGGTTTTGTCCTGACCCGGCACTGGCACGATACGCCGGAAGGCACCTGCGTGGAGTTCTGGCTGGCCACCGATGCCGGGCCGCGGCTGTTGCGGCTGGCGGCGCAGGAGTCGGTGGCTTTCATTCCTCAGGCGCAGGCCGAGCACGCCCGTGTGCTGCTGGCCAACGAAACCGGGACGAAGCTCAAGCCACTGCGCCTGAAGGACTTCGAGCATCGCCCGATGCTCGGCCTCTATACCCGCCAGCATCGCCAATTGATGCAACTGGAGCAGCGTCTGCGCACGGCCGGTATCGACGTGTTCGAGGCCGATATCCGCCCGCCGGAGCGTTACCTCATGGAGCGCTTCATCACGGCGCCGGTGCAGTTCACTGGTCAGCCGGATGCGCAGGGCGTTTACCGGGACGCCCAGCTCAAGCCGCAGCCAGGCTATCGCCCGGCGCTGCGCCTGGTGTCGCTGGACATCGAGACCAGCGAGCGTGGCGAGCTGTACAGCATCGCGCTGGAGGGCTGTGGTCAGCGCCAGGTGTACATGCTCGGCCCGGCCAACGGCGATGCCACCGGGCTTGACTTCGACCTGGAGTATTGCGCTGATCGCGCCGCCTTGATTACCCGGCTCAACCAGTGGATGGCCAGGCATGACCCGGACGCGATCATTGGCTGGAACCTGGTGCAGTTCGACCTGCGCCTGCTGCATGAGCATGCCAAGTCGTTGCAGGTGCCACTGACGCTGGGGCGCAACGGTGCGGTCATGACCCTGCGCAGCCATGCCGGTGGCGGCCATGTCTTCGCCGATGCGCCGGGGCGGCTGCTGATCGATGGCATCGAGGCGTTGCGTTCGGCCACCTGGAGCTTTGCCTCGTTCAGCCTGGAGAACGTTGCCCAGACCCTGCTGGGTGAAGGCAAGGCCATCGACACACCGTACCAACGCATGGACGAAATCAATCGCCGCTTCGCCGAAGACAAACCGGCCCTGGCGCGCTACAACCTGAAGGACTGTGAACTGGTCACGCGCATTTTCGCCCATACCCGGCTGCTCGACTTCCTGCTCGAACGTGCCTCGGTGACGGGATTGGCCGTAGACCGCAGCGGTGGGTCGGTAGCTGCGTTCTGTCACTTGTACATTCCACAGATGCACCGCCTTGGCTTTGTCGCGCCCAGCCTTGGCAGCCGCCCTGACGAAGCCAGCCCCGGCGGGTTTGTCATGGATTCGCGGCCAGGGCTTTACGACTCGGTGCTGGTGCTGGACTACAAGAGCCTGTACCCATCGATCATCCGTACCTTTCTCATCGACCCGGTCGGGCTGATTGAAGGCCTGCGTCTGCCTGACGACGCACATTCGGTCGAGGGTTTTCGCGGTGGGCGTTTTTCACGCACACAGCACTGCCTGCCAGCCATCGTCGAACGGGTGTGGCAGGGCAGGGAAGCGGCCAAGCGCGAGGGCAATGCGCCGCTGTCACAGGCCTTGAAAATCATCATGAATGCCTTTTATGGCGTGCTTGGCTCCAGCGGTTGCCGTTTCTTCGACCCGCGCCTGGCGTCGTCGATCACCATGCGCGGCCACCAGATCATGCGCCAGACCAGGTCCCTGATCGAGGCGTGTGGCTACGATGTAATCTACGGTGACACCGACTCCACCTTTGTCTGGCTCAAGGGTGCCCACGCCGAGGCAGACGCGGCGCGCATCGGCCGCGAGCTGGTGGCAAAGGTCAACCAATGGTGGCAAGCCCATCTGCACGAGACCATGAACCTGCAGAGCGCCCTCGAGCTGCAGTTCGAGGTGCATTACCGACGCTTCCTGATGCCCACCATCCGCGGTACCGATGAAGGCAGCAAAAAGCGCTATGCCGGCCTGGTGCAGCGGGCCGACGGTGCTGAAGAAATGGTTTACAAGGGCCTGGAATCGGTGCGCACCGACTGGTCACCGCTGGCCCGGCAGTTCCAGCAGGAACTCTACGGCCGAGTGTTCCGCAGCGAGCCCTACCGTGATTATGTCCGCGAGTACGTGCGGCGAACGTTGGCGGGCGAGCAGGACGAACTGCTGGTTTATCGCAAGCGCCTGCGTCGCCCGCTGGCCGATTACCAGCGCAACGTGCCGCCGCATGTGCGTGCCGCACGCCTTGCCGACGACTACAACAAGCGTCTGCAGCGCCCTCTTCAGTACCAGCGTGGGGGCTGGATCAGTTATGTGATCACCACCGCCGGCCCTGAGCCGCTGGAAAACCTGCAGGCACCGATCGATTACGATCACTACATCAGCCGTCAGCTACTGCCGGTGGCCGACGCCATCCTGCCCTTTGTCGGCGATGATTTCGCGCGCCTTGCCGACCATCAGTTACTGCTGTTCTGAACAGGTGGTAGATAGCTAGGCGTCAGCCTGACGCTACAGTCTTCAGACTCGGTCCTCCATGTCGTCGCGGAGGCAGAGATGCAGAACAATAGCCGTCAACCATCGGCTGCGGTCGATACCCTTGCCATGGCACAAGCATGCCAGGATCACTACATTGCACAGCGGCTGCCGGCCTGGATGAAGCGGCTGAGCATGGCCGAATTCACCTTGCTGAACGAGGCGCTGCCTGAACTGCTGGCCTGCCGCGCAGGCTTGGTGTCATCGCTGGCGCGGCTACGCAACCTGAATGCATTTACCCAGCCCTTGCTGCAGCAAGCGCTCGGTGCCCACGGCGACCTTGACGTCGATCGCCTGTCCTTTCGCCAGTGGTACACCTTTACCTCGCCCACGATCCATTATGTAACCAGTCGGCTTCCGGTTGTCGGCAGCGATTACTACGACATCCCTCTGCTCGAGGCCGCTTTGAGCAATTTCACCGCAGAACAGCAGCGCGACCAGCCACAGGGTAATTGCCTGGTCGATGTGCGCGGCGCAAGGCGTAGTGAGCTGTCTGCACCGAGCTTCGCCAGGCTGTGTCGAGCGCTGGATCTTGGGCAGAAATACCAGGCGCATCTGGATTCGGTACTTCAGCCCGAAGTCAGGGGATTGCTGACGCGACGGCAACGCTACAGCATGCTGGTGGATGCCCTGCAGGCCAGGGCGCAGGGCGTATTGAGCGCAGACGAACTGCAGTGGGTGGTGGCGCTCTGCACCAAGGACACGCTCGGCAAGCTCGAAGGCGCCTCGGTTCGCGTGCGGCAGTTGGCGGTGTTCGGTTGCCGCTTGCAGCAGATCGTCGTGCTGGACGTGATCGACGCGGGCTTGTTGTTCAACACCAGCAAGCGCGTGTTGGTCTATGTACCGGGTGACCCGCACGGCCCCTGGAGCGTGCGCAGCGACCTGGAAGATTATGCCCGCCGGGTGCTTGGCAAACGCCTGCGCGAAGATGACTACCGGCGCTTCTTCAACCGCTTCGTGCGCCGACGCGATAGCCAGCGATTCTTCTCGGCCGTCAGTGAGCGCCTCGATGACGTGCCCGGCTGGGCAACCCGCGACCTCGATGAGCAGACCTTTGCCTATCGCCTGCCACTGTTCGAACACCTTGCTGACGACTGGATTGCGCGGATCAAGGACGATGCTGCGGTGATCGCCCCGCCCGTAGCCTTGCTTGATCGCGAGGTCCAGGCCGAACACGCCCGCCGTTTGCGTGCTGAAGGCTGGACTCTGTTGGGTGTTGCAGGGTTTTTCGTTCCGGGCATCGGCGCGGTGTTGTTGGGGGTGATGGCCTGGGAACTGCTTGAGCAGACGTTCCAGGCTGTAGGGGATTGGCAGGACAACGAACGCAATGCGGCACTGGCGCACCTGCTGAAGGTTGGCAAAGGGCTGCTGGCGGTGGGGGCAACCGTTGCCGTCGTCGCCACGGCTCGACGCGCCTGGACCGAGGTGGACAACCTGGTACCGGCGCAGCTGGAAAACGGTGAGGAAAAGCTGTGGAACGCAGACCTCAGCCCCTATCGCTGCGAAAGCCCGTCAGACACGGCGGTGCTGGACATGGAGGGTGTGCACCGTGTTGGCGAGCGCCGCTGGATCAGCATGGACGGCCACTGGTATGAGGTGACCTGGCACAATGATGATGAACAGTGGCAATTGCTCCCTTACCAGGGCTATGCGCCGCCGCTCCGTCACAATGGGGCCGGCGCGTGGCGGCTGTGGTGCGAACAGCCCGCCGAGTGGGGCGACACACGCCAGTTGTTCCGCCGCCTGGGCGGGCCATTCAGCGACCTTGACGATGCGCAGATCGACCAGTCGCTGGCGATCCATGGCCTCGATGATCAGCACCTTCGGGCATGGCATGTGTATGGCCTTGCGCCGGAAGCAGCGCTGGTCGACACCGTCGCACGCGTGCGGCTCGCCGGCAGGATTGGGACGTTGATCAACCACTTGCGCGAGGGAGGGGTAACGGCAGACCCGCTACTGCTGGAGCAGGTCATGCGCCTTCCACAGGCCGCCGGCAAGGACGGAGCAGCGTTGGCCGATGTGGCTTGGGCCGGGCGACGAGCACTGCTGCAGGCGGTGTACGAAGAGCAGAATCCCGACACGGAAACGGGCCGTCTCTTACGGCAGAATTTTGCCAGCCTGCACCGCCTGGCTGCGGATGAGGTGCTACGCGATGCCAGCGAGGATGACCTGCAGCTTTTGCGTGAGACGGGGCGCGTGCCGTTGCCGATGGCCGAGGCAGCAAGGTTGCAGGTTGCGCGAATTCGAATGGCGCGGGTGTATGAGGCGCTGAGCATCGATACGCCGCAAAACCTCGACCTGGCGCGTGTGGTACTTAATCTGCTGGTGCATGTGCCGGGGGCTGGCGGGCCCGGGTGGCGATTGTACGACGGTGATGCCAGCGAGCCGTTATTGACGGTCGAGGGATCGGGGCAGACGTTTGACTTGCTTCATCATCATGGGCTGTTCCGCCTGCGTACCCGAACGCACACGGTTGCCGGTGAGAGGGGGGAGTTGTTCGAGACCTTGGCCGCAGCCTATGACGACGCATCGCAAGTGGCCATCGGCCAAGGCCGGTCGTTTGTGCCTGCGCTGCGCCAGGCGCTGACCGACGTTGCTATCGAGCAACGCCAGACCGTGGTGAGTCTGCTCAGGTTGGAACAGCCGACCGGCTCGTTTCTCCCGCCGCAACGTCTGGCGGATGGCAGGGTTGGCTACCCTTTGGCGGGCGGCAGGTTCTGGGGGGCGCTGGGGCGGAACAGGCCCAGGGCGCTTCAGGCTCGGCTGCGTGATCTGTACCCAGCTTTCAGTGACGAGCAGATCGGGCACTGGCTCGCATCAGGCGACGCGCAGGCCAGGTTACATAGGCTGGAACAGCAATACGGGGTGCTCAAGAGGCACTTGACCCAGTGGGCACGCAGTGCCTTGCTGTCACCAGAACTGGCCGCCCGGCGTGAATTCAGAAAGGGGTTGATCAACTGCTGGCGCTGTCTTGTGCCGGAACTGCAAGGGCAAGCGGCACTGGACGATGGGCGCTTCATGCTGACCCAGACCATCAGCCGCTTGGGCCACCTGCCGGCCCTGCCCGCGCAAGTGGGCTTTCCCCACGTTTCGATCCTGGCCTTGCGCGCCATGCGCGTGGAGCACGTTCCGGATGAGTTTCTGCGGGCGTTTCCCAACTTGCGCAACCTGGAAATCACCCATTGCCGACTCCGGCGTTTGCCATTGCCTCTGATGCTTGTCCAGAAGCTGGAGGTGCTCGACTTGTCTGGTAACCAGATCGCCCTCGACCAAGGCCAGGCGTTGGTCCTGGCAGATTGCCGATCCCTGGTGTACCTGAACCTTTCGGACAACCCGTTGCGCAGGGCATTTTCCGTCCAGGCAATGACCGAGCTGAATGCCCTCTACCTGTCGAACACCCAGTTGCCCGAGTGCCCCTACGGGCTGATGGACGCGCCAGAACTGCACACCCTGAACCTCAGCGACAACCGTATTTCTGAACTGCCCGAGGGTTTTCATCAGTCGCAGCTGTGGCGCTTGGGCAGGGTCGAGCTTTCCGGCAATCGGTTGGGGGGCGCGCAGGATGGGTTATCAAACTGGCATTTGCTTGAGGCCAGTCGCGTGCCTTACCGGTTGCGCATTCTGGATGCGCTGCCTGTCGAACGTCGAGATGAAATGGCTGCACTGTGGGCCTATCTGGAGGCCGAGGAGCAATCGGAAGCGTTCTTCAATACCCTGTCGATGCTGACAGAATCGGGCGCCTTCAGTTTCTCATCGACTGCATCCGCGCTCGCGGCCCGCATGTTCGACATGTTCCAGGCGATGTCTGAGCATGATGCCCTCAGGCAGGAGCTGTTCGAGCACGCTGCGGCGACCGGTTGCCAGGATAACGCCACCGCGCGTTTCGCCAACCTGGAACTGCGAGTGATGATATGGCGCACGAGGCACAGCGGATCTGCCCGGCCTGAACGGGCCTTGCTGAAGCTCGGTGCCCGGATGTGGCGGTTGGCGGTGCTTGAGCAAATTGCCGCTGAACATGCTCATCGGGTGGGGGCGAGCGCTGAATCGATCGAATTCGCCTTGGCCTATCGAATCGGCTTGCGCAAGTCTCTGGACTTGCCTGGCCAACCCGATGAAATGCTCTATGCAGGTATCCCTGCCTTGAGTAGCCAGGACCTTCTTCTGGCCCGTGAAAGGGTTCTGGCGCGACAGACCCGGGAGGGCATTGCTGATTACCTGTCACGCCAGTGGTTCTGGCAGGATTACTTGCGCAAGGCCTGCGCGGTTCGCTTGCAAGTGCCCCAATCCATGCACGCTGAGCTGGAACGGCTGATGGCGCTGGGGAATCGGGACGAGGAAATCGCGCGGCTGCAGATCCGCAATCAGCAACGCGAGCATGCGGTGTTGCTGCAGTTGACGCTGGAGGCGCTGGACCGGAACACGGTGCAGCGTCCGCTCAGCTAGCGGGTTGGCGGTTGTCTGAACGCAGGCATTAGCTATATAGCGCCTGGCGGGGAGCAGGCAACTTAGTCTGGCCTCTTTTCATGAAGAGGCCCCCGCTATGGACACCACTTTGCCGTCAGATGCACAGGCCGCCATCGACGCGTTCCAGGACGGCATCATCGGCAGGCGCCTGCCACCCTGGTTGCGTCATGCACCCGCTGAGCAACTGCCTGAGATCGGCAGGGCATTGTCAAACAGCCTTCGCTGCTGTGAGCAAGTGAACACGGTGCTGCGAGGCATCGAAGGCCTCGACAGTTTCGTCGCATCAGCCCTGGGAAAGGCCCTCGACGAGCGTTACGGGCTTGGCCGTAACCCGCACGTGCTCAGGTTCCTGGAGGGCCGCCGGGAAGCTGTGATCAACAGTCAGCCGGTGGGCGCGCACCTGACTACCGTGGTCTATGAAGAAAAGCCGCTGCTCGAAGTGGCATTGCGCAACTTCACGGACGCGCAGGCGCAGGAAGGTGGCCAGCCGCGCGGTAACCGCCTGCTGCTTCCACGCCACGGCACGGTCAAACCCCCTACGAGCATCGAGTTTGCCGGACTGTGTCGTGAGCTGGACCTGGGTGAGCGCTATCAACGTCATCTGGATGCCATCCTCACGCCCTCTGGCAGTGCCGAGCGCCTGGTATCGCAGCTTGTAGATGCCACGCGCTACACCATGCTTGTGGACGCCTACAAAGCCAGGCAAGAGGGAACGCTGGATGCCAGCGAACTCAATGTGATGGTGGCTGTGTGCGAGAAGGGACAACTGCCGCGCTTGGCGGGCGACCTTGTGCAGGCCAGGCAACTGAAATTGCTGGGTTGCCAGATTGAGCAGGTGACCGTGTTCGTAGTGGTTGAGCAGGGCGTTTTGTTCAACACGACGCGTCGGGTGTTGCTTTACGTGCCTGGAGACCCTTTTTCGCCCTGGCGCGCGTTCGAGAGCCTCGACAAACTTAATCGCGAACTGGGCCGTTGCTTGCGAGACAAGGCTTACCAGCGTTTTTTCAGCCGCTTCGTGCTGCGGCGCGACAGCCAGGCTTTTTTCGCCCAGGTCGCGGAGCGCTTCGATGACCTGCCGGGCTGGGCTTTTCGTGATCTCGAACCGCGCTTGCAGGCTTACCCGCAGCCGTTGTTCATCAGCCTGGCACAGGCACGTATCCACCAGATCAAGGACGATGCGGCGATGATCGCGGTGCCTGTGGCCAGACTGGATCGTGAGGTTCAGCGCCAGCATGACCTGCGCCTTGCAGCCGAAGGATGGGCGCTGCTCAACCTGGCCAGTTTCTTTGTGCCCGGGGTTGGCCTGGCGCTGCTGGCCGTGACGGCCTGCGAACTGCTGGGTGAGGTCTACCATGGCGCCGAGGCCTGGCAGCAAGGCGATCGTCAGGAGGCGCTCGACCATTTGACCCACGTGGCGACAGACCTTGCCGTGCTGGCGACCACAGTCGCCGGGGTGGGTGTCGCTCGACGGGTTTGGGCACGCTCTGCGAAGGTCGATGCCATGGTGCCGGCCCGGCTGGAGGACGGCACTGAGAAACTTTGGCAACACGACTTGACCCTGTTTCAAAGCCAGGCCCCCGTTGCGGCCTCGAGCCGGGATGCCTTGGGTATTCGGCGTCAGGACGGGCGGGCCTGGATCGAAATGGACGGGCATCACTATCGCGTGGCAGAGGCGGGTGATGATCAATGGCAGTTGTATCCGGTCGACGGCCACGGGCCGTTGCTGCGCCACAATGGCGCAGGTGCCTGGCGTTTGTGGAGCGAGCAACCGGCTCGGTGGACCGACAAATACCGCATGTTCCGGCGTTTGGGCGAACCCTTCAATAGGCTGAATGACGAACAGATCGATGAGGTTCTGCTGTTCCATGGCCTTGATGGCGACGACCTGCGTGGCCTGCATGTACACGCCCAGGCACCGAGCCCCGGGATGATCGACAGTGTGGAGCGGGTCAGGCTTGATCAACGCATCCGCAGCATGATTGGCCGTCTGCGCAGCGGCGAGCCGGTAGCAGATACAACAGTGCTCGATCACGCTCGGCGCCTGCCAGGCGCGAGTGGCCTGACAGATCAGGCACTGGCCGCGTTGGCATGGACACAGCGCCGAACACTGCTGCAGCACCTTTTCGAAGCCTTGCAGCCCAGCGACACCGCTGGCAGCGCGGCGTTGCGCCGGGTGTTCCCGGGGCTGAGCGCGCGCACTGCGCAAGCACTGGTACAGGCCGCCAGCAGCATTGATCGCACGCGGCTGCTGTCCAGCGGCAGGGTTGCACTGGGGCTCGCCGAAGCGGCAAGGGGCAGTGTGCTGGCTACCCGCCAGGCTCGGGTATTTGAAGCGTTGTACCTTGATACCCCGCAGCATGCAGACCTGGCACGGGTGGCCTTGGGCTTGTTGCGGTATCTACCCGGAGGTGAAGGTGTGTGCTGGCGCCTGTACGAAGGTTGCCTGGGCGGGCCGATGCTGGCGAAGACCGAGCAAGGGCAGCGGGCGTTCGATCTGGTGCACGTGAACGGTACGTTTCAACTGCATGGCAGCCAGGGCACGGCGCTGGGTGAGGCAGGTGAGTTGTTTGACGTCATGGCGCCAGCCTATACCGAAGCGCAGAGGGCGGCGATGGGGATCGGCGATCCATTTACGCACAACCTCAGGGTGATACTGGCGCGCGAAGCGGCACGCCATCGTGATGAGATCAGTCGTTTGCTTGGCGCGGTACGCCCAGGTGCTGTCCGAGGGCCCATGCGCTTGGCCGATGGACGTATTGGCTACCCACTGGGTGGTGGCGGAGTAGGTGGGTTCGCATCAAGGGGGAGTGCCCTGAGGGCAACGCTGCGCGATCTCTTTCCGTGGTTGAGTGATGAGCAGGTCGAGACCTTCGCCGATGACGCCAGGCGTTCAGGGCAGCAGATTGAACACGTACTGACTGACCTTCGCAATGAGTTCGCCATCCTGCGCATCACACTGAATACCTGGGTGGCACGAGGGCAGGGCGATGTCAGGGAAGATCGAGAGGCTTTACGCCAGACGTTGTTCAACTGTTGGCGGCGGTCGGTGGGCGTGGGGGAACTGCAGATCAATGCACAGGAAAACCTCCACGTCATGTTCTGCAATTTCAGATCGAGCGGCTTGCCCAACATACCCCCACAGGTCAGCTTCAGAGGTGTGACCAGCCTGTCGCTGCTGCACCTTGACCTTCTGGAGGTGCCCAGCAGCCTATTGCTGGCTTTCCCTAACCTGCTAACCCTCGATCTGGGAGGGAACCTGTTGACGCGCCTTCCGCAGCCGTTGCTGCAGATACCGCAGTTGCGGCATCTGAGCCTGACCAACAACCGGATCGTCCTGAACACTGCACAAACCGCCACATTGGCCAGTTGCACGAGCCTGCAGTCTCTCGACCTGTCCCACAACCCCCTGGGGAGCCGGTTCACGTTGGCGGGTTTGGCTGAGTTGCGTTGGCTGAACTTGCGCGACACACAGATCTCGCAGTTTCCACTGGGCGTGTTCGACAACGCTCAGTTGGTATCCGTTGACTTGCGGGATAACCGGATCAGGCACATTCCAGAGGGTTTCTACCAGTTGCCCGTGTGGCATCGGCGGCGGTTTCGCTTGAATGCGAACCCCTTGGGCGAGGCCCAGACGTTACGCTTGCAGGCTTCGTTGAGCAGCGTCGATCCGGCCCTCGACGAGGAGCAAGTGCTTCTGCGCCTGCAGCACGCGCGTGAAGTCTGGGGGGATGCCGTGGCCCCGGAGCATCGCGGCTTGATGCTTGCTGCCTGGGACTCGCTGGATGCAGGGCAGGACGCCGAGCGTTTTTTCCGTGTGCTTCGCCAGTTGTTGCTGTCCGAAGACTTTCGTGTCAACGCGCGTGCACTGGGCAATCGGGTAATGGCGGTATTGCAAGCGATGGCCATTACGCCAGAGCTGCGGCAGAACTTGCTGTCAGTGGCCAATGATGAGTGGGGGTGCCAGGACGGTGCAACCTGGTGCTTGAGCAACCTTGAACTGAATTTGCTGGTTTGGCAGGTTGAGCACGCGGCTCAGGGAGAAAGCGAACGCGCTTTGCTAGACCTGGGCAGACGTTTTTGGCGCCAGGATGCAGTCGACATGTTCGCTACCCGATGGGCGCTACAGCATGGCAGGACGCTGGAAGGAAGCGAGGTGGGGTTGGCTTTCAGGATCGGGCTGAGGGAGCGTCTCGACCTGCCATTGCAGGTGGGAGAAATGAGCTTTCTTGCGATCTCTGGCGTCCTGGAGGCGGACCTTGCAGAGGCAGAGGCTGCGGTGCGGGATGCAGAGACACCGGAAGAGATTGCCCGCTCCATGGTTGACCGTGAATTTTGGCAGGCGCACCTGGAGCGTTCCCATCCTGAGCGATTCGCTGCGGTCGACCTGCCGTTCAGAAGGCAGCTTGAAACCGTGCTTGACGACGAAGCGCTGAGCGAAGGGGCCAGGATCGACCAGGCGGATGCCATTCGTGATGCTCAGCGCGCTGCACGCAGAGGACTGATGCTGGATATGACGATTCAAGCGATGGAAATGGGACCCAAGGGGCCCTCGATCGATGTACGTTGACATGCGCTCAGGGTAAGGGCTTGCCCGGCCCTGCCAAAGCGGCTTTGGGCTATGCTCAGTCAAGCTGAATGTGGTTTGTACCAGCGCCGTAGTCTTGGCTTCAGGTGGCTCGGAAATCGACAGTTACTTTTACACACCCCGTTCTGGAATGAAGTGGTTTAGGCTCCCTGTCGGATTTTTCTCCGTGATCTGTAGTCATTGGTTTATCGAGACAATAAGGAGATACGCATGCTTGTCCGGTCACTGACCCTCGCAACCTTGCTTGCTGTTGCCGGCCCCCTGTTTGCCGCAGACAGTGATGCGCCTCTAGCCAAGGAACTGGGCAAGGCCAGACCATTGGTGGTTATCGCTCCCAGCAGTGCCGACCCAACGTTGCGAGGGCTGAACAAAGCGCTCGAGGACCCGGCCACCCAGGCAGCGTTCAAGGAGCGCAACCTTGTCCTGTACAGCGTCGCCAACATGATGGGCAAGCGAGAGGACAAGAACCTCGAGCAGCAGACCACAATGGCCCTGATTCGGGAACTGAAGCTGGGTGCGAGCAAGGGTACCAAGGTGATCCTGGTGGGCAAGGACGGTGAGCGGCACATGCTCAAGGACGACGACACCGGCGAGGCCATCGACCCACAGGTGATCCTCAAAGCGGTCGATGAACTGCCTGCCAGCGAAAAGGCGGTGGCGGCGCCCGAGCCCGTAGCGGCGGCCCCGCAAGCCAAGGACAAGGACAGCAAGCCGGCCAAGCCCGCCAAGCCAGCGGCCCCGCCCAAACCGCTGGAAGACTGATCACGCCTGATGGCCCCAAGGCAACTTGGGGCCCGTTGCCGGGTGGTGTGTATCGCACTGTATCTGCCTGTGCTGCAGACCTACTGCCATACAAAAGTGCGCCTGGCACGATACATCCACGACAAACCGCAACGGCCTAATGGCTCCACTTTCCAACCCCAGTGGAGCTGCATCATGACTCAAGCAAAAAACACCCTCGGCCTGCTCGGCGCCGCCCTGATCGGCAGCATGGCATTGAGCAACAGTGCGTTCGCCGTCGAGCCGCTGGCTCAAGGTTACCAACTGGCCTCGGCCAAAGTGGCCGGCGAGGGCAAGTGTGGTGAGGGCAAGTGCGGGGGGAGCGGCAAGGCTTCCCAGAGCGAAGGCAAGTGCGGTGAGGGTAAGTGCGGCGCCGGCGCCAAGGCTGGGGCTGAGGGCAAGTGTGGTGAAGGCAAGTGCGGTGACGCCTCGTTCGCCAAAACCGACAGCAATCACGATGGCAAGGTCTCGCGCGATGAGTTTCTGGCGGTGGCCAAGGACCGTGCCCGTGATTTCGACACGATCGACCGCAACCATGACGGTTTCATCTCCGAGCAGGAAGCGGCCGATCACCTCAAGGCGATTTATCAGGCCAATGGCAAAGCCATGCCTGATGGCTTGTTCAGCCACCTGACCGGCAAGCCCTGACGTTCTACCCCATGAAACGCCACAACGCTCCTCCTGCTGGCCAGGTGGGGCGTTGTGCTTGTTGGAGAACTTTTATGTGTCCTGCGATGTTGAACATCGGGCTAGGCTTGCGTCGCGGCCTGTTGCCGGAACTGCTGGCCATGGAGGCGGGTGCAGTGGACTTTCTCGAGTGTGCGCCGGAAAACTGGATTGCCGTGGGTGGCGCCTATGGCAAGGGCTTGGCCCAGTTGGCGGAGCGCTTTGCTGTCACCTGTCATGGGTTGTCTTTATCGCTGGGTGGCAGTGCCCCGCTGGACCGCCATTTCCTTGAGCAGACCCGGCAGTTTCTCGAGCGATACCAGGTGCGACTGTACAGCGAGCACCTGAGCTACTGCAGTGATGACGGGCACCTGTACGACCTGATGCCCATCCCGTTCACCGATGAAGCCGTACGCCATGTGGCCGCGCGCATACGCCAGGCTCAGGAGCAGCTGGAGCGGCGCATTGCCGTGGAGAACATCAGCTACTACGCCGCGCCGTATCAGGCGATGAGCGAACTCGACTTCATCCAGGCGGTGCTCGAAGAAGCGGATTGTGACCTGCTGCTGGACGTCAACAATGTCTATGTCAACGCCTGCAACCATGGCTACGACGCCCAGCAATTCCTTGCAGGCTTGCCCCCGGCGCGCGTGACCGGGATGCACGTTGCCGGGCATTACGATGAAGCGCCTGACCTCAAAGTGGATACCCACGGGGCGGCCGTGAAGGAGGATGTCTGGACGCTGTACGCCAGCGCTTGCGTGCGCTTTGGCGTAAAGCCGACGGTGCTTGAACGTGATTTCAACTACCCGCCCTTGGCCGAACTGTTGGCCGAGACGGCGCGTATGCGTGCTGTGCAATGCGCTGCCGGAGGGCAAGCAGATGAATGAGACCCTGCGTGCGCAGCAGTATGCCTTGGCCCGTCACCTGCGCGACCCACAGCGCCATGCCCCGCCGCCCGGCGTCGAGGCCCGCCGCCTGAAGGTTTACCGTGAGTTGTTCTATGGCGCCATCGAAGGGTTGCTGGCTGGCAGCTTCCCGGTCATGCGCCAGGCGTTGGGCGAGCAGCGCTGGCATGCCCGAGTACGTGATTTCTACGCCAGTTACCGTTGCCAGACGCCGTTGTTTACCGAAATTGCCGAGACGTTCGTCGACTACTTGCAACGTGTGGCGCTGGACACCCCTTGGCAGCTGGAGCTGGCGCACTATGAGTGGGTCGAGGCGCAACTGTACCTGAGCGATGCCGAGGACCCGGCGCATGACCCGGGTGGTGACCTGCTGGCTGGAGCGCCGTTGTTGTCTTGTGTGGCGCGGGTGCTGGCCTATCGTTGGCCGGTAGAAAGCATTGGCGTGGACTACCAGCCAACGGCTGCCCCAGCATCGCCGAGCTTGCTGCTGGTTTATCGCGATGCCCGGTTGCAGGTGCGTTTTGCCCGGTTGGCACCTATGGCGTATCGGTTGCTGGTGGAGCAGGGAACTGGAAGAGAGCGGCTGCAGGCATTGGGCGGGGATGTGCAGCAAGGGTTGGCATTGTTGGAGGCATTGCGCGAGCAGGGCGTCATTGTCGGAACCGTTTGAAGGCATTGGGGGCTGCGCAGCAGCCCCCAACCCTCATCTGCCGAACCGCATGCCAAGCCAATGATCGAGGCTAAGGCGCCCGGCGCCCTTGAGCAGCAGGGGTAGCAACGCCACCAGGTAGATCAATGGCAATTTGTAATTGCCGAAGCCCTGGTCGGTAATGGTATAGCCTTGGGCCAGCTCCGCCAGGCCCGACCAGTGCGCCGGCCAGTGCACTGCCGCTATCGCTACAACGGTGACCACCATCAAACCCAACGATGCCAGCCGGGTACCCAGGCCCAACAGCAGCAGCAACGGCAGCACCAACTCGGCCCACATCGACAGCTGCCAGTTCAGCTCCGCGGGCAGCAGGTTGAAGGGGAACGGGAAGTTGGACTGCAGGTCGGCGAACCAGTTGCTGCCGTTGAATTTCTCCAGGCCGGATTCGAAAAACTCCCAGGCCAAAAATACCCGTAATGGCACGTCGGCACTCCAGCTGCCGAGGCGATCAACGGTGGTCAGGGTACGGGTCAAGGTCGTCATTTGCGGTGCTCTCTTCAGGCAAGGGCGCGGGTGCTGCGGCGTTGTTTACGGGCCACTTTGGCGGTGAGCTTGACGGCGATGGCGCTGAACATCAGGGCGAACGCCAGCGGGTACCACCCGCCCATGGGGATGCGTTTGTAGAACGACAGGCAGAACACGGCAGCCAGTACCCACATGCCGCTGCTGTGCAGCGCTTGCCAGGCACGGCCGCCCAACAGCCGCATGGGGGGCTTGAACGAGGTGGCGGTGAGCAGCAGCACGAACAGGTAGCCGACTGTGCCGGGCAGGCTGGAAGTCAGTGTGCGGCCGGCCCAGAACAGCTCGGGAAATTGCTGGGCGTAGCGATAAATCAGCACGCCGTGCACGGTGTGGGAGAACGCGAATGCCAACCCCAGGTAGCGTCGCTCCTGAAGGATGCGGCGGCTTGATGTGCCAGGCAGCAAGGTCACCAGCGACGAGGCCAGGAACGCCAGCAGGAACAGTGCGAACGAGCTGCGTGCGGTGGCACGAATGGCACTGCGCAAGCCGTCCGGGTCAGGTTGGCTGGCCAGGACTACGGCAGTCATCGCCAAGGTCAGGCCGGCGAGGGCGGCGAACAGCTTCCAGCCGGAGGGCAAGGTGAGGGCTTTCATCAGGGACTCCCGGGGTGTGGTTGTGTGACCGGGAGTGTCTCGAGGCGGGGTATCTGCAGTGTGTCAGGGGGATGCAGTTGTGTATCTGTATGTAGAGGCGACCTCGCGGTTTACAGGAACGGCCCGATCGAGATCCAAGGCCGTTCCTGCCAACGATCGCAGATGCACTTCAGGAGAGTTCGATCTGCGCGCACAATCCGCCCTGTTCGCGGTTGCTCAGGGTCAGCCGGCCCCCCATGGCCTGGATCAGCTGGTGGGCAATGGCCAATCCCAAGCCGGTGCCACCCGTGCTGCGATTGCGTGAACCTTCCACCCGGTAGAACGGCTTGAGCACTTCATCCAGCTCGTCACCGGGTATCCCTGGCCCGTTGTCGAGCACGCGGATGATGGTGGTACTGCCCTCGCGTGACACTTGCAGCTCGGCAGCACCTGCAAACTTCAGGGCGTTGTCGACCAGGTTCACCAGTACCCGGCGCAGCGCATGCGGGCGGGTTTCCAGCAGAGTCCCGCTGCTGCCGTGGCGTTCAACCTGGGCGCCGCTGTCCTGGTAGTCGAATACCAGGCTGTCGAGAAAGGCATCAAGGTTGACCCGGCAGGTCGCTTCGGTGCTGCTGTCCATGCTGCGGGCGTAAGCCACGCCTTCGCGCACCAGGTGTTCCATTTCATCCAGGTCGCTCCCGAACTTGTCCTTTTCGACCCCCTCATCCATCACTTCGACCCGCAACTTCATGCGAGTGATCGGTGTTTGCAGGTCGTGGGAAATGGCTGCCAGCAACTGCATGCGTTCCTTGAGGTGGGCAGCAATGCGCGCCTGCAGGGCGTTGAAGGCCACGGCAGCGTAACGCACCTCGCGTGGGCCGCTTTCATCCAGTTGCACGCCGGGCTGGTCCGGGTCGAGGTTGTCCACTGCCTGGGCCAGACGGGTTAGCGGGCCGATGGCCAGGCGTACCGCCAGCCAGGTACACAGCAACAGCACAGCCAGCTGAATCAGCAGCACCACGGGCAACCAACGGGCTACCGGGACTGTTGCTGGCGTCACGTCGATGGTCAGTGGCGCGCCGTCGGCCAGGTTCAGGTGCGCCTGGAAGTGCGCATTGGGCCCCGGGATTTCCAGGAAGGTCAGGCGGTAGTCGCTGCCAATGGCCTTGACGATCGACGCGGCGGCCATCGGTGGGTCACTGCTGGCCATCGCTTCGCCTGCCAGGCCCTGGTCGAGGCGATAGCGGTAGGTGCGCCGTTCCAGGCGCGGCAGCCAGGCGGCACGCTCGGCTGCAGGCAGGCGATCGAGGATGGCAACCGAAGTCGCCACGTCCTGTTCGAGGTTGCTGAGCATCATCGAACGGCTGCTGATGTAGCGCTCGTAGGCCTGCAGGCCGAACGACAGACCATAAGCCAACACCAGGCCGGTGAAGAAGATCATCGCCAGGCGCGAGGCCAGGGTGCGCGGCCATTTCATGAGGGGGACTCGAGCAATTGCACCGGCAGCGAAAACACGTAGCCCTCGCTGCGCACGGTCTTGATGCAGCTGGGCTCGCGGGCATCGTCACCCAGGCGCTGGCGCAGGCGGCTGACCAGCAAGTCGATGGAGCGGTCGAAGATGTCGGCTTCGCGGCCCTGGGTCAGGTTAAGCAGCTGTTCGCGGCTGAGCACCCGCTGCGGGTGGTCGAGGAACACCCGCAGCAGGCGGTACTCGGCGCCACTCAGGGCCACCAGGGTGCCTTCGCTGTCGAGCAGGTGGCGCGCGGTGGTGTCCAGACGCCACTGACCGAAACCCAGCAGGCGGCTGCTTTCACTGATGGTCAGGTTGGGCGGCAGCATGCGTGTGCGGCGCAGCACGGCGTTGATGCGGGCGAGCAGTTCGCGGGCCGAGAACGGTTTGGTCAGGTAATCGTCGGCGCCCATTTCCAGGCCGATGATGCGGTCGGTTTCGTCATTGCGGGCGGTCAGCATCAGCACCGGCGTATTGCGGTGCTTGCCGGCGCGCAGCTCGCGGCACAACAGCAGGCCGTCGTCGCCAGGCATCATGATGTCGAGCACGATCAGGTCGACGCTGTTGGCTTCGAGAAAGGCGCGCATCTGCCGGCCGTCGGCAACGATGCTGGTGCGCAGGCCGTTCTTCTTCAGGTAGTTGCCGACCAGTTCGCGGATCTCGCGGTCGTCGTCGACGATCAGGATGTGATCGACGTGTTCCATGCGCTGGGTTCCTGTGCAAAGGGGGTTGGGCGCAGTGTACCGAGCGCGTTCGCCCTTGCCTGCGGGAGTTTGTATTGCAGTGTATCTGGCACGGGTAGGGATACAGCAGGACGCATATCACAACGCTGGGAGACACATGCGGGATACCTGGCTGACGTGAAATGGCTCTCGACCGGGGAGCAACACTCCCCACCCCCCAAGTGTTACCCAGGAGAGATGCCATGAACGTCAAGACTATCGCCAGCGCCAGCCTGTTCGCCGTGCTCAGCTTCGGCGCCATCGCTGCCCAGGCCGCCACGGCCCCGATGCAGGATGGCGGGGTCATGCAGTACCGCTACGGTGAGCCTCTGGATGTGAAGAAAGTGCTGTCGGTGCAGGACGATCAGAGCAACGCCTGCGGCCTGGTGAACACCCGAATGGACTACCTTGACTCCCATGGCCAGCGGCAAAGCGTGCAGTACCGCACCTACGCCACGGGCGGTTGCCATGACAATTGATCGGCGCCGGATGCTCAAGGCAGGTGGTTTTGCGCTGGCGCTGATGGGGCTTGGGTTGGCTGGGCACCTGAAGGCACGCGACAGCTACGGCGCCATGCCGTCGCTGTCAGGCGCCAGCCAGTGGTTGAATTCGCCGCCCGTGGATGCCCCGGGGCTCAAGGGCAAGGTGGTGCTGGTGGACTTCTGGACCTGGGACTGCATCAACTGTCGGCGCAGCCTGCCGCATGTGAATGATTGGGCGCGGCGCTATGCCGATCAAGGACTGGTGGTGGTGGGGGTACACACGCCCGAGTTCGACTACGAGCATGATGTGGCGACTTTGCGGGACAAGGTAGCCCGGTTGGGTATCGGGTATCCGGTGGCGGTAGATAATGACTACAAGGTGTGGAATGCCTGGGGCAACCAGTTCTGGCCGGCGCATTACTTTGTCGACCGCAAGGGGCAGGTGCGCCATGTGCACGTTGGCGAGGGGGATTATGGCGAGCAGGAACAGGTGATACAGGCGTTGCTGGATGAAAAAGGGTGATTGGCCTTTGTTGGCTGCTTCGCGGGTGAACCCGCGAAGCAGCCAACGGCGACCTACTCAGGTAAAACTGGCAAAGTGCGCCTGCATCCGCGCCGCATCCGCCTGCCGCCCGCTGAACAGCTCGAATGCCTTCACCGCCTGGAACACCGCCATGTAGCTGCCATCCAGTGTGCGGCAGCCCAGTGCCCGGGCCGCGCGCAGCAGTTCGGTCTCCAGCGGGAAGTAGATGATCTCTGCCACCCACAGGCGGGGATGCAGCAACGCCACCGGCAGTGGCGTGCCCGGTAGCTTGGCCATGCCCACCGGCGTGGTGTTGACCAGCCCGTCCGCTTCGGCCAGTGCTGTGGCCAGGTCGGTGCCAAGCACGGCGCGCTCCGCGCCGAAATGGGCGTTCAGGTTGTCCACCAGCGCCTGCGCACGGGTCGCATCCACTTCGAACAGCACCAGCCGCTCTACCCCTTCACCCAGCAGGGCATGGGCCACGGCCGAGCCAGCGCCACCGGCCCCCATCTGCACCACCTGGCGCCGTGCAACGTCGGGCAGGCCGCGGCGCAAGCCTTCGGCAAAGCCCAGGCAATCGGTGTTGTGGCCGACGCGCTTGCCGTCCTTGAGCACCACGGTATTTACCGCGCCGATACCGCGGGCCTCGTCGGACAGTTCGTCGAGCAACGGCAGGATCGCCTGCTTGAACGGGTACGTAATGTTCAGCCCGGTGAAACCGGTATGTTGCGCGGCTTCGAGCAGGCCGGGCAGGGCACTGTCATCCAGTTGCAGCTGGTCGGCGTCGATCAGCCGGTACAAGTAGCGCAGGGCCTGGGCGTCGCCTTCGTGTTCGTGCAGGGCCGGCGTACGTGACAGTTGGATGCCGCGGCCGATCAGGCCGGCGAGGATGGCTTGCTGGCTCATGCCGCACGCTCCTGCAACAGCTCGGCGAAGTGGCTCAGCGCCATGCGGTAGCCGTGGCTGCCCAGGCCGCAGATGACACCGACGGCGATGGACGATACGAACGACAAGTGACGGAACGGCTCGCGTTTGTGCACATTGGACAGGTGCACCTCGATCACCGGCAGTTCGCTGGCCACCAGGGCATCGCGGATGGCGACCGAGGTGTGCGTCCAGGCGCCGGGGTTGATCACGATGCCGGCGCAGCGGCCACGGGCGGCGTGGATCCAGTCGATCAGTTCACCTTCGTGGTTGGTCTGGCGGAATTCGATTTCCAGGCCGTGGGCGTGGGCAGTGTCGGCACATCCCTGAGCCAGGTCAGCGAGGGTTTCGTGGCCGTACTGGGCAGGCTCGCGGGTGCCCAGCATGTTCAGGTTGGGGCCGTTGAGCACGAGAATAAGGGGCTTCATGACGGGCATCGCTTTGTTGTTGTTGAATGCACGTAGTTTTGTACTGACTGGTTAGTTCCGTCAATTGGCCAAGATCGTCGCACCGGGAAAGTGGGCGATTATCGAACTTATTGGGCGTTGAATGCCCTGTACCCAGCCGTGCAAAGCTGCCCCTGCAACGAACCGCAGGGCGTCATTACAAAATTGTAATCTTGCCGCCACCGCCCCGATAACCAGCCCTTTCTACAGTCCCTCGCCAATGCTTCGCCCAGAGGACTGTTTCGTGCCCATCCCCCGCAAGATCGCCTTGCTCTGTCTGCTGCTGGCCAGTGCCACCGGCGCCCAGGCCAGCCAGGTGCTGAGCCTGCCCCAGGCGCTTACCGCCGCTTTCGCCCAGAACCCGGAGCTGGCTGCAGCCGGCCGTGAAATTGGCATTGCCGATGGCGAACGGCGCCAGGCCGGGCTGCTCCCCAACCCGGAGCTGGCCTGGGAGGTCGAGGACACCCGCCGCGACACCAGCACCACCACCGTCACCCTCAGCCAGCCGCTGGAGCTGGGCGGGAAGCGCGGCGCACGTCTCGCCGTGGCGGGTGCCGGCCAGGCCATTGCCCAGCTTGACCTGGAGCGCCAGCGCAACGCCCTGCGGGCCGATGTGGTGCAGGCTTTCCACGCTGCCTTGCGTGCACAGACCGCGCTGGAGTTGGCTCAGCAGTCGCAGGCGTTGACTGAACGAGGTCTGCGGGTGGTGCAAGGGCGGGTTACGGCAGGCCAGTCATCACCGGTGGAGGCCACCCGTGCCCAGGTGCAACTGGCCCAGGCCCAGGCCGAAGTGCGCCGCGCGAAAACCCAGCGCAGCGTGGCCTACCAGGCCTTGGCCCGGATGACGGGCAGCCCGCTGGCAAGCTTCGACCGGTTGCAGGCAGCCAACCTTTCGCCAGGCATTGCGCCGGGTGCCGACACCTTGCTTGACCAGGTCGAAAAGACTGCCGAATGGCGCCTGGCCGCTGCCCAGGTCGAGCGCGGCGACGCCTCCCTGGGGGCGGAAAAAGCCCAGCGTATCCCCAACCTCACCGTCAGCCTTGGCAGCCAGTACAGCCGCGAAGACCGGGAGCGAGTGAACGTGGTTGGCCTGTCCATGCCGTTGCCGCTGTTCGACCGCAACCAAGGCAATGTTCTGGCAGCTGCGCGCCGTGCCGACCAGGCGCGTGACCTGCGCAATGCCGTGGCGCTGCGTCTGCGCAGTGAAACCCGTAGTGCCATCAGCCAGTGGGAGACGGCGATGCAGGACGTTGAAGCCTACGACCGCACCATCCTGCCGGCTGCGCAGCAGGCCGTGGACACCGCCACCCGCGGTTTTGAAATGGGCAAGTTCGCTTTCCTCGATGTACTCGACGCCCAGCGCACGCTGATCGAGGCTCGCGGGCTGTACCTCGAGGCGCTGGCCTCGGCGACCGACGCGCGTGCACAAGTGGAGCGCATCTACGGCGATCTCGATGGCGTGAGCAACAAACCCAATAGCAGGAGCAACAATGACTAACCCACGCAAGCTAGCCCTTCTGGCTGCCGCCATTGCTGCGCTTGGCCTCACGGGCCTGGCCTGGACCGGCAACCTCGGCCAGGCGTCCAAGGCTCAAGCCCCCCATGACGACCATAGTGAAGACAGCCACGGCCATGCTGCAGCGCAGGCCGTCGAAGGCCATGCGGAGAAGGAGCACGGCGAAGAAGAAGGCCAGCTGCACCTGTCTATCGCGCAGATCGAATCGGCTGGCATACAACTGGCTGCCGCAGGCCCCCGTGAGCTGGGCACCGCCATCAGCTTCCCGGGTGAGATCCGCTTTGACGAGGACCGCACCGCTCATGTGGTACCCCGCGTGCCGGGTGTGGTCGAAGCGGTGCACGCCGAGCTGGGCCAGGCGGTCAAGCGCGGCCAGGTACTGGCGGTGATTGCCAGCCAGCAGATCTCCGACCTGCGCAGTGAGCAGCAGGCCGCTCAACGTCGCCTGGAACTGGCGCGGTTGACCTTTCAACGGGAACAACAGCTGTGGCAGGAGCGAATCAGCGCCGAGCAGGATTACCTGCAGGCACGTCAGGCGCTGCAGGAGGCCGAGATCGCCCTGGCCAATGCTCGGCAGAAGGTCGCAGCGGTGGGGCCGGCCGGTGCCGGCAACCGCTATGAACTGCGCGCCCCCTTCGATGCGGTCGTCGTGGAGAAGCACCTGACCGTGGGCGAGGTGGTCGACGAGACCAGCAACGCGTTCACCCTGTCTGACCTGAGCCGGGTGTGGGCCACCTTCGCCGTGGCCCCTCGTGACCTGGGCAAGGTGGTGACCGGCCGTGAAGTCACGGTCAGTGCGCCGGACCTGGGCGCCCAAGTTCTGGGCAAGGTCAACTACGTCGGCAGCCTGCTCGGCGAGCAGAACCGTGCCGCCACTGTGCGTGCCACACTGGCCAACCCCAATGGCGCCTGGCGCCCCGGGCTGTTCGTCAATGTGGCTGTCAGCGTCGACCGCTTCGATGCCGCCGTGGCGGTGCCGGAAAGCGCCCTGCAAACCTGGGAGGCGCAGACCGTGGTGTTCGCCCGCACGGAGGAAGGCTTCGAGGCGCGCCCGGTGAAGACTGGCCGTCGCGATGCTGGCCAGGTGGAAATCACCAGCGGCCTGGCCGCCGGTACTCAGGTTGCGGCCGCCGGCAGCTTTGTCCTCAAGTCGGAACTGGGCAAGGGCTCGGCCGAGCACAGCCACTGATCACGGGGACACCTGCATGTTCGAACGCCTGATTCAATTTGCCATCGAGCAGCGCCTGGTGGTGATGCTGGCCGTGGTCCTGATGGCCGCGGTGGGTATCCACAGCTACCAGAAACTGCCGATCGATGCTGTGCCGGACATCACTAACGTCCAGGTGCAGATCAACACCGCCGCCCCCGGCTATTCGCCGCTGGAGACCGAGCAGCGCATCACCTTTGCCATCGAGACCGCGATGGCTGGCCTGCCAGGGCTCAAGCAGACCCGCTCGCTGTCGCGCTCGGGCCTGTCGCAAGTCACGGTCATTTTCGATGATGGCACCGATATCTTCTTCGCCCGCCAACTGGTCAACGAGCGCCTGCAGGTGGCCCGCGAGCAATTGCCTGAGGGCATCGAGGCGGGCATGGGGCCGATCTCCACCGGGCTGGGGGAAATTTTCCTGTGGACGGTGGAAGCCCAGGAGGGGGCGCTCAAGGAAGACGGTACGCCTTACACCCCAACTGACCTGCGGGTGATTCAGGACTGGATCATCAAGCCGCAGCTGCGCAATGTACCGGGTGTGGCCGAGGTCAACAGCATTGGCGGCCATGCCAAGCAATACCTGATTGCACCAGAGCCCAAGCGCCTGGCGGCCTACAAGCTCACCCTCAACGACCTGATTGCAGCGCTGGAGCGCAATAACGCCAACATTGGCGCTGGCTATATCGAGCGCAATGGCGAGCAGTTGCTGATTCGCGCGCCGGGTCAGGTGGCCTCGGCCGAAGACATTGCCAACATCGTTATCTCCAGCGTCGACGGCACGCCGATCCGCGTCAGCCATGTCGCCCAGGTTGGCCTTGGCGAAGAGCTGCGCTCGGGGGCAGCCACCGAAAACGGTCGGGAAGTGGTGCTGGGCACGGTGTTCATGCTGATTGGCGAGAACAGCCGCACGGTGTCGCAGGCGGTCGCTGCAAAATTGGTCGAGATCAATCGCAACCTGCCCAAGGGCGTAGTCGCTGTGACGGTGTACGACCGCACCAACCTGGTGGAGAAAGCCATCGCCACGGTGAAGAAGAACCTGATCGAAGGTGCGATCCTGGTGATTGCCGTGCTGTTCCTGTTCCTCGGCAACATTCGCGCTGCGCTGATCACGGCCATGGTTATCCCGCTTTCGATGCTGTTCACCTTTACCGGCATGTTCAGCAACAAGGTCAGTGCCAACCTGATGAGCCTGGGCGCGCTGGACTTCGGCATCATCGTCGACGGCGCGGTGGTGATCGTGGAAAACGCCATCCGTCGCCTGGCCCATGCCCAGCAGCGCCACGGTCGCATGCTGACCCGCAGCGAACGGTTCCATGAGGTGTTTGCCGCTGCCCGCGAAGCACGCCGGCCGCTGATCTATGGGCAGTTGATCATCATGGTGGTGTACCTGCCGATCTTTGCCCTGACCGGGGTCGAGGGCAAGATGTTCCACCCTATGGCCTTTACCGTGGTCATGGCCCTGTTGAGCGCGATGATCCTTTCGGTCACGTTCGTTCCGGCAGCCATTGCCCTGTTCGTCACCGGCAAGGTCAAGGAAGAGGAAGGCCTGGTGATGCGTACGGCACGGCAGCGCTATGCCCCGGTGCTGGCCTGGGTGCTGGGCCGGCGCAAACTGGCATGTGCCGCCGCCGCCGCCCTGGTGCTGTTGTCGGGCGTGATGGCCAGCCGCATGGGCAGCGAGTTCATCCCCAGCCTCAGCGAGGGTGACTTCGCCCTGCAGGCCCTGCGCGTGCCGGGCACCAGCCTGTCGCAGTCGGTGGACATGCAACAGCGCCTGGAGCAGGCGATCATCGCTCAGGTGCCGGAGGTGGAGCGGGTGTTTGCCCGCACCGGCACTGCCGAGATTGCCTCCGACCCGATGCCGCCGAACATTTCCGATGCCTACGTGATGCTGCGCCCGCGCGAACAATGGGTTGACCCGGGCAAACCGCGGGATGAGCTGATCGCCCAGGTGCAACGCGCCGCTGCCAGTGTGCCGGGCAGCAACTACGAGCTGTCGCAGCCGATTCAGCTGCGGTTCAACGAGCTGATTTCCGGGGTGCGCAGTGATGTGGCGGTGAAGCTGTTCGGTGACGACATGGAGGTGCTCAACCGCACTGCCGCACAGATCGCTGCCAGCCTGCAAGGGGTGTCGGGCGCGTCCGAGGTGAAGGTGGAGCAGACGACGGGCCTGCCGGTACTGACCATCGACATCGACCGTGACAAGGCCGCCCGTCATGGCCTGAATGTGGGCGATGTGCAGGATGCCATCGCCATTGCCGTGGGCGGCCGCACCGCCGGTACGCTGTATGAAGGCGACCGCCGCTTCGACATGGTCGTGCGCCTGTCGGAGACCTTGCGTACCGATGTCGACGGGCTGGCCAGCCTGCTGATTCCGGTTCCGGCCAGTGCCGCTGAGGGGGCCGGGCAAATCGGTTTCATCCCGCTGTCGCAGGTCGCCACGCTGAACCTGCAACTGGGCCCGAATCAGGTGAGCCGCGAGGATGGCAAGCGCGTGGTGGTGGTCAGTGCCAACGTGCGTGGACGCGACCTGGGCTCGTTTGTGCAAGAGGCTGAGCAGGCCCTGATCGACCAGGTGCAGGTACCACCGGGTTACTGGACGCGTTGGGGAGGGCAGTTCGAACAGTTGCAGTCGGCAGCCGAGCGCTTGCAGGTGGTGGTGCCGGTGGCCTTGCTGCTGGTCATGGCGCTGTTGCTGATGATGTTCAACAACCTCAGGGATGGCCTGCTGGTGTTCACCGGCATCCCCTTTGCCCTGACCGGCGGGGTGCTGGCGCTGTGGGTGCGTGATATTCCGCTGTCTATTTCTGCCGGCGTCGGGTTCATTGCATTGTCGGGAGTGGCAGTGTTGAACGGGCTGGTGATGATTGCCTTTATCCGCGGGCTGCGCGAGGAAGGGCGCACGCTGCGGGCGGCGGTCGAGGAGGGGGCGCTGACCCGCTTGCGGCCAGTACTGATGACGGCGCTGGTGGCCTCGCTGGGGTTCATACCGATGGCCTTGGCCACCGGGACCGGGGCAGAGGTGCAGCGGCCACTGGCGACGGTGGTGATTGGTGGGATCTTGTCTTCTACCGCGCTGACGTTGCTGGTGTTGCCGGCGTTGTATCAGTGGGCGTATCGGCGGGATGAGCAGCAGGAAGGCTGAGTACGTGGGGCTGCAAGGCAGCCCCAACAACCTCAAACGGCCCTTCGGGCACCAGCCCGTACACCGTCCACACCCAGGTCGTCATGCAAAGAAATCCGCGACGTTTCCGGCAACGCCAACCCGCCCACCAACGCCACCAGCGCAATCACCACCAGGTAGAACGCCGGTGCCAGGCTGCTGCCGGTCTGTCCGATGAGCCAGGTTGCCACCAGCGGCGCTGTGCCGCCAAATAGCGTGTAGGCCACGTTGTAGGTAATTGCCGAAGCGGTGTAGCGGGTACGGGTAGGGAAGCTTTCCGAGAGCAAGGCTGCGGTAACCACGCCGCTGCACAATGCCCCCACCGCGAGCAGGATCACCCCCAGCAGCGCACCCGACATCGAGCCAGAGCTGGCCAGCCAGTACGCCGGGAACACGCACAGCATCACCCACAGGCAGGTAAAGCCGATGGTCTTGCGTCGCCCCACCCGGTCCGAAAATGCCCCGGCCAGCGGGCAGCCGACCGCAGCGAACAGCAGGGCCACGGTGGTTACCAGCAGTGACTGCGCGCGGGTCAGGTTGCCGACCAGTTGCAGGTAGGTGGCGAAGTAGGTGGTGAACATGTAGAACGACAATGCGGTCAGCGAAATGAACGCCCCCAGGTTGCGAATGACCCGGCCATGGTGGCGCAGGGTTTCCTTCAGCGGTGAATGCTCGTGCTCCTTGCCCTGGGCGACGGCTTCGCGGAACGCCGGGGTTTCTTCCATGCGCCAGCGCAGGTACAGGCCGACCAGGCCCAGCGGTGCTGCAATCAGGAACGGAATGCGCCAACCCCAGGCATTCATCGCCTCGGTCGACAGGCTGGCTTCCAGGCCATACGCGATCACCGCCGCACAGGCAAAGGCGGAAAAGGTCGACACAGGCACGAAGCTGCCATAAAAGGCGCGCTTGTTGTCAGGCGCGTGCTCCATCAGGTAGGCGCAGGCCCCGGCATATTCGCCACCGGCAGAAAAACCCTGCAGGCAGCGGGCCAGGGTCAGCAGCGCCGGGGCTGCCAGGCCGATACTGGCGTAGGTCGGCAGCAGGCCGATCAACGTGGTGGAGCCGGCCATCAGCAAGATGGTCAGCGACAGGATGCGCTTGCGTCCCAGGCGGTCGCCCAAGGCGCCGAAGACGATGCCGCCCAAGGGACGCAGGGCGAAGGCCACGGCGAACACCGCGAAGGTTTTGAGCAAGGCTACGCTGGCGTCTTCGCTGGCGAAAAACTGGCTTGCGATCAGCGTGGCGAGAAAGCCGTACACGGCGAAGTCGAACCATTCGACGAAATTGCCGATGGCCGAAGCGGCAATCACCCTGCGCAGGGTGGCGGGGGATACCTCATGATGTGCGGACATGCGGGTGCTCTCCGGTTTCCTTTGGCAGCCATGTTGAAAGTGGCGCAGTCGGGCCGCGCCATCGTTATTGTGCTTGCCAGTAGATAGCCGAGCGCTGCAACGCGCTTTGTCGAGGGCGACCTCGGTATACCTGATTCGACCGGTCCAGCAGGTTACAGCTGGAGTACCCCCAACGGCCTGTCAGGCCGCACGCTCAAGCACATCCAGCAAATCGATGAATTCCAGAGCCAGTTTATGCCGCGGCGCCAAATGCACCAATGGCACCGAGGCATGGTGCGATTCGCGCATCTTGATCGAACTGCTCAGGTACACCGGCAATACCGGCATGCCTTCGTTGCGCAGTTGATCGACCAAAGTCTGGTGCAGCGCCGTGCGCCCGGCGAACTGATTGACCACCACACCTTCCACCACCAGTGCGGGGTTGTGGTCCTGGCGCAGTTCTTCGACCTCGGCCATGACACTGTGCAGGGCCTGGCGCGAGAAACTGTCGCAGTCGAACGGAATCAACAGACGCTCGGCCGCCACCAGCGCGCTGAAGGTGTAGAAGTTCAGCGCGGGTGGGGTGTCGATGTAGATTCGCTCATAGTCCTCGCTCAGCGTTATCAGCAACTTGCGCAGCTTGTTGATCTTGAACTTGCTCTCCAGCTTGCTTTGCAGGTCGCTGAGGTCAGGGCTGGCGGTGACCAGGTGCAGGTTGCGGTAGCGGGTTTCGGTGATGGCCACGCGGTGCTTCTTGCCGGCGGCGGTAACCGGCGACAAGGTCTGGCGGAAGAAGTCGGCGATGCCGGCAGGAATGGTGTCGTTGACCAGCCCGGTGAGGTAGAAGGTGGCATTGGCCTGCGGGTCGAGGTCGACCAGCAAGGTCCGGTAGCCCTCGGCGGCACTGGCTGCGGCGAGGTTGCAGGCAATGCTGGATTTGCCGACGCCACCTTTCTGATTGAAAACCACACGACGCATGAGACGCTCATCCATGAAGTGAAAATGTCAGGTCGGGGTCAATCCTATGACTGAAACACTGCAGTTTTATGACAGGAATTGTTACAAGCCACCGATTCATCGTTGCCTGTAACGGCATTTCACGGGCAAGCCCGCCCCCTGCAGACAACTCAAGACGTTCAGGCAAAAGCGACTCGGTTGCGCCCCTCCTGCTTGGCCCGGTAAAGCGCCCGGTCAGCCTCGCCCAATGCGTTCATGGGCTCGCCGTGAGTCTCGCCATCCCAGTGCGTCACCCCCAGCGAAATCGTCACGGCGCCCACCGGTTCCACCGGCATATCCTGTACGGTCACACGCAACCGTTCGGCCACCGCGGCCGCCACGTTCAGGGTGGCCCCAGGCAGCAATATCAGGAACTCCTCGCCACCGGTGCGACACAGCAGGTCGCCCTCGCGGCAACAACGGCGCATGAGCTCCGCCAGCTGGCGCAGCACCTGGTCGCCCACTTCGTGTCCATGGCTGTCATTTATCCGCTTGAAGTGGTCGATATCCAGCGCAATGGCTGCAAACTCCCGGTTTTCAGCCTCCAGTAACGACAGGCTGATTTCCAGGCTGCGGCGGTTGCCCAGGCCGGTCAGCGGATCGGTCTGGGCGTCCCGATTGAGCCGGCCGATACGCTCTTGCAGCAAGTTCAGGCTGAACAGCAACGCGCGCTTGAGCTCTGCCGCCTCGAAGTACCAGGCCCGCACCTGATGCAAGTGCTCGGCGGTAGCGGCGCGGTCCATCGTGCGGGCACCGGCGGCAAGCTTCCAGAGCGGTCGGGCGATGGTACGGGCCAGCCACCACAGCAGCAGGCTGCCAACCAGCGCCAAGGGCGCCGAACTGGCGATCACGTTCAGCACCAGATGGTGCAACGGCGCCACCGTCTGCACCAAGGGCTGCTGCGCTACCACGCCCCAGCCGGCGCTGGGCACAGTGGCGAAGCCGGCGAGCATTTCCACGCCCAGGCTATTGGTCAGTTGCCGGGTACCGCTGTCCAGTGTCGCCAACTGGTCGACCAGCGCATTGCCCTCCACCACCGTGCCTACCCGCTCGCTATGGGGGTGGTACAGCAGGCGTCGGTTGCGGTCGACCACATACAGGTACGAACCGTCCTTGTAGAAATGCTCGCCCAGCAGGCTGTTGAGGATGTTGCGTTCACGCAGGTACAGGCTGCCACCCACATACCCCAGGTAGTTGCCGTTGCTGTCGAAAATGGGTTGCGATAAGGCTACCACCAGGTTGTCGGCCGCCGACAGGTAGGGCGTGGAAACCAGTGGACGGCGTTCGCGCAGGGCTTCCAGAGCACCGGGCGACTGCACGTGGGTGCCGAGCAGGTGGCGTAGCGGGGCGGGGGATACTGCCAGCAGTACACCGTTGGCATCGATCACGAAGGTGGAGTTGAAGGCCATGCTCTGGCCCAGTACGCGGTCGGTTTCCAACTGCAGCGCTGTGGTGTCGCTCAACTGCCGGCTTTGCACGCCGGCGCTGAACATCAGTTGCTGCAAGGCGTTGCCAATGAAGGTTTCGGTGATGCTGGCCAGCTTGGTCGCATACACCCGGTTGGCTTCCAGGGCATTGTCGATCAATAGCTGGCGCTGCACCCGGTAGCTGGCGAAATAGCTGGCGCACAGCATGACCACTGCGGTAAGGGCGCAGAGCACCAGAATGAGTGTACGTAGATCCAGGCGCAATCCATGCTTGGTGTGTGTCAATCCTGACCTCGGGTGATCGTAAAGGGCGGCTGAACAGAAGTTACCTTGCCGGGCAGCGGTCAAGAGCCTGCTTTGTCCAGCGCATCAAGCTCATCTTCCACCTCTTGCATACGCTGCTCCACCAAGGCTTGCACGTTCACATCGCGGGCGGTTTCGCGCATCAGGGCGGTGAGTTTTTCGCTCAAGCGTTTGCCGGCTTCGGTGTCTTCCAGGGCGCGAGCTTTGGCGGGGTCCTGGGTGGCGGCGACGATGGTGGCGAATTCGGCGTCGCTGAAGTTTTTTTCGCTGTACAGGCGGAACAGGTCCCGGCGCTGGTCCTCGACGGTGAGGTGCTTGCGCAGTACGTCCTGGATGGTCGCTTGCGACAGCTGCGGGTGAGTGCGGCCCAGCAGCGCGGACATGCGCTCGATGTTGTGCGTGTAGGCGTCCTGCAGCGGCAGCTGGCTGAGGATCTGATCTTCACGGGAGGGTTTCTGGTCGCAGGCGGTGAATGCAGCAGCCAGCAACAGGGGTAACAGCAACTTCGGGAGGCGAGGCATGGTGTGGCCTGGTCGGGCAGTGAAGACTGCTGATTATACCGATGTCCGCCTTGCCACGACGAGCCCTGTGATTTGCCTTGTGCGGCACGCTGCGGTAGAACCGTGCGCTCCCAACCACACTGGCAATAGCCCGATGCCGAACTGGACCCTGCAACCTGTGGCGCGTGACGCCATTGCCGAAGTGCTGGCGTTTGTCGACAGCGCTCGGCGCGCGCTTTTCCCGATGCTCGCCAACGCACCCTTGCCGCGTGACCTGGCGCATTTCGCCGACACTTACCTGGACGGTGCGGGCTGCTTTCTGGAAGCCCGTGAGGGTGGGCGGCTGGTCGCGGTGATCGGTTACTTGCCCTATGACCATCGCTTTGCCCAGCTTGATTACCGCGCAGAGCGGGTAGTCGAGGTGGTGCGGCTGTTCGTGTTGCCGGCCTACCGCAGGCATGGCCTGGCGGCTGCCTTGTTTGGTGCCCTGCGCGAACGGGCGATGCAAGCGGGCTTGGACTGCCTTTACTTGCATACTCATCCGTTTCTGCCGGGTGCCATTGCGTTCTGGGAGCGGCAAGGCTTCACGGTGGTGGATGTGGAGCAGGACCCGGTGTGGCAGACCACGCACATGCAGTTGCGATTACGCTGACCTGTGGGAACGTGCCTATTGGCGATGAAGATCGCGCCCTGGGTCACTGGGTCGAACGCACGGCGGTTGATGAGGTTCCAGTTGCCATCCTCGGTAAAGCCATTGCTGTGCAACCGGGCGGAGCCGGCCAGGGTGTGAGCGGCCCGAATAGCCGCCTCACTGCCCGGCCTCGAGCTTTTGCAACTGTGCGGCAAAGCGGGCTTTGGCCCGCGCCGGCAAGCTGGCCGGCAATTCGGCGGTAGGCGCATCACCGACCTGGATCACCATGACCATGCCCATGGCCACGTGCGGAATGCACTGGATACCGTATACGCCCGGCACGCGGAAGGTGTGCTCGAACGGTTGGTTCAGCGTGCTCTTGAACGGCTCGGCACCGGTGGGTAGCAGGCCCGCCACGCTGGCGGCATTATGCCCGCTGTGGCTCGGCAGGAAGCGCACGCTGTCGCCGGGGGCAATGCGCAAGTGGTCAGGCTCGTAGACCATGGCGCCGTCGCTGCCACGGTTGAGCATTTTCACTTCATGCACTTCGGCCAGTGCGGTCGGGGCAAGCAGGGTGCTGGTGAGCAGCAGGGCGACAGGGCGCAACAGCATGGGCAAGGCTACCAGGTTCAGGGGGCGCGAAAGCGCAGGATGCGCGCGCCGTCGAAAGGGTCGGTGAGGTAGTGGGCGTGGACGCCGAAGGTGCTCAACAGGCGCTCGGGGGTAAGCACTTCGAAGGGGTTGCCGAGGGCGACCAGACGGCCCTTGTCGAGAACCGCGACACGGTCGCAGGTCAGCGCCTGGTTGAGGTCATGCAGCGCTACCAGGGTGGTGACCGGCAGCGCCTGCACTTGTTGCAGCAGGCTGAGCTGATGCTGAATGTCCAGGTGGTTGGTCGGTTCGTCCAGCAGCAGCACCTGCGGCCGTTGGGCCAGCGCACGGGCGATGTGCACACGCTGGCGCTCGCCACCGGACAGCGACCCCCACAGGCGCGTGCGCAGGTGCAGGGCGTCGAGGTCGGCCAGGGCTTGCTCGACGATGGCGCAGTCCTGCCGGGAGAACGGTGCCAGGGCCGAGAGCCACGGCGTGCGGCCCAAGGCAACCGCGTCGAACACGCTGATCGCATCGAGTGTGTCGGCCTGTTGCTCGACCAGTGCCAGCGCTTGGGCAACACGGCGGCGGGGCATCTGTGCCAGTGGCTCACCCAGGAGCTGCACGCTGCCGCAGGCGGGTTTGCGCAGCCCTGCCAGCAACTTCAACAGCGAGGACTTACCCGAGCCGTTGGGGCCGACGATGCCCAGGGTTTCACCGGCGACAACGCTGAGATCGATAGCGCTGAGCACGGTAGTGCCGGCCAGTTGCAACCCCAGCCCATGGCAGGCCAGCGGGGGGATGCGAACAGCGGTTATGGCTGTCATGGGCGCCCCCGTCGGCTGACCAGAATCAGCGCGAATACCGGGGCACCTATCAGCGCCGTAACCACGCCCACCGGGATCACCTGGCCGGTGATTAGCGTGCGCGAAAGAATGTCCGCCACAATCAGAAACAGCGCACCACCCAGTGCGCTGGCGGGCAACAGACGGCTGTGCCCGGGGCCGAGCAGAAGGCGCAGGGCATGGGGTATAACCAGCCCGACAAAACCGATGGCGCCGACAATGGACACCATCACAGCCGTCACCAGCGCTGCACAACTGATCAGCAGCAACTGGGTGCGCCGCACCGGGATGCCCAGCGAGGCGGCCGAATCGGCACCGAAGGTAAAGGCATCCAGCGCACGGCGATGCCACAGGCACACCAGCAAGCCGAAAATCGCCACCGGTACGGCCAGCCACACCGAAGGCCAGCGCACGCCGCTCAGGTTGCCCAGCAGCCAGAACAGGATGCCGCGCGCCTGCTCGGCGGTGGCTGACTTGGTGATCAGGAAGGCGGTCAGTGCATTGAACAGCTGCGAGCCGGCGATACCGGCAAGGATGACCTGTGCATTGTTGCTGCTGGGGCCGGCCGCGCGGGCCAGCACCAGCACCAGGGCGAATGCGGCCCCGGCGCCGATGAAGGCCCCAGCAGACATGCTTAATGCCAGGCTACCCAGCCCCAGCAGGCCGACCAGTACCGCGCCGGTCGAGGCGCCGGCAGACAGCCCCAGCAGGTAGGGCTCGGCCAGTGGGTTGCGCAACATCGCCTGCAGGATGACACCGCAGGTGGCCAGCCCGGCGCCGCAAGCGGCGGCGACCAGGGTGCGGGTCAGGCGGTAGTTCCAGATGATGCCGGCGTCGATCGGGTCCACCGGGTAATCGGCTTGCCACAGGTGGTTGGCCAGCACCTGGCCAACCACGCTGGGCGACAGGTTGGTTTCGCCAATGGCGGTACCGGCCAGCAGGGCGGCCAACAGAGCGGCCAGGGCAACCGCGATGCAGGGTAACAGGCGGTTCATCACGGGGCTGCTTTACCGCTGGCGAAGGCCGTGGACAGCGTCTGCACGCCGCGGAACAGGCGAATGCCGGCCTGCATGGCGTCAGCGTCGAGGATAATGATGCGGTCGTGCTTCACCGCGTCCATGTTGCGGGTTACCGGGTCACTGCGCAGGAATTCGAGTTTTTTCTGGTAGTCGTCGGCGGGGAAACGGCGGCGGTCCATACGCGCGATGATCAGCCAGGTCGGATTGGCCTTGGCCAGGGTTTCCCAGCCTACGCTTGGCCATTCTTCGCTGGACTCGACCACGTTGCGCACACCGAGGGTGCGCAGCATGAAATCGGCGACACCTTGGCGGCCGGCCACATAGGGGTCGATGTCCAGGTCGGCGCTGGAGAACCAGAACAGCGCCGAAGTTGCCGACAGGTCCTTGCCGGCCAGTTGTGCCCTGGCGCTGTCGAGGCGCCCTTGCAACTCGACGTTCAGGGCCGCGCCGCGGTCCTGAACGTCGAAGATCTCGGCCAGTTGGCTGACGCTCTTGTAGATGCTGTCTACCTGGAACGCTTGCAGGCGGGTGCCGTCTGCACCGACCAGGTTGTCCTTGCCCTCGCAGTCCGATGGCAGCACGTAGGTGGGGATCTTCAGCTCATCGAACTGCTCGCGGGTGGCGACCACGCCCTGGGTACCGACCATCCATTCGAACTGCGCCGCGACCAGCTGCGGGCGCTTGCCGACCACCGCCTCGAAGCTGGGGTCGTTGTCGGCCAGGCGCGGCACCTTGGCGTTCACCGTCTGGTATTCAGGCAATACATTGTTGAACCACAGCGAGGTGCCCGCCAGCTTGTCACCCAGCCCCAGGGCATAGAGCAGCTCGGTACCGGCCTGGCCGATGGTGACGGCGCGCTGCGGCGCCTGGGCAAAAACCTGCGGCTTGCCGCAGTTGTCGACCGTCAGCGGATAGTGGGTGGCAGCGGCCTGGGCCAGGCCAGTGAAGCCTAGGCCAGCGAGCAGGGTGGCGAAACGGGGCAGCATGCTGGGCGATCTCCTATCGGACAGTTCTGGTGAGGAACGCACGGACAGGCATCGCCGAGGCCCAGCGGGTGGCCGGGGCAACACGGATGGCCAATCCCGGACACCCCGCCGGTTGGTGAATGTAGGCCGGCAGGTCTCCTGACTGGTGCGTCACGGCCCGGCTCCGGCCTTCCCGGGCGGCAGGCCCAGTGGCATTGATGGAGCAGGCTCGGCACCTACAGTTGCGGGGGCAGTTCCGTTTGGCCCGTATTGGCAGGCCTGGGATTCCCTGTTAGTTCCGTGGTGGAAACCGGCGGCCCGCATGGTAGACCATCGCGTCGCCAGGTGAAAACGCTTTTCAGAAGTACTTCAGCCAACGGATGTCACGGCGGCGCTGCTTCAGTCGGGCGAACCCGCGCACCGGCAGGTACAGCGAAACCGCCAGCAGTACTGCGCCCAGCCATATCGCTGCAACACCGTTGAAACCGAAGTAGTCGCCATGGTTGAGCCCGAATAGCGCCACGCAGGCCAGGTACAGCAGCTTCAGCACATACAGGTGCAGCAGGTAGAAGAACATCGGTGCCGCACCGATCACCGCCAGGGCAGTGATCCAGCGCGCCAGGCCGGCCCGTTCGAACGCGCGTAACAACAACAGGCCGCAGCCCAGGGTCAGGGTCAGGAACAGCAGCGACGGTGGGTATTTGGTGATGTTGAAGAAGCTCATCAGGGTTTGCGTGAAGGTTGGGTAACCGCTCCACGGCGCCTCACCGTAACCGTTGAACATGCGCAGCAGGACAAAGCCAAGCAGCGCGAGCAAACCAGCCGCCAGCAGGTGTTGCTGGCGTTGCCCGGCATCGCTGCCGCGGGCGAACCAGGGCCCCAGGCCGTAACCCAAGGCGATGACGCCGATCCACGGCAGCACCGGGTAAGACGTGCGCAGGTGCAGGTTTTCGGAAAACGCCAGCCAGCCGCGATCATGCAGGATTGCCCACGGCACATGCAGGGCTGAATCCACGCCAAAGTGCAGGCCGTCGAGCAGGTTGTGGCCGGCGACGATGCTGGCGCCCAGGGCGAGCAGTGCGGCGCGTGGCAGCCACACCAGCAGCGACAGGGCGATCATGCTGACGCCGATGGCCCAGATCACTTGCAGGTAGATCACGCTCGGGGGCAACTGGAAGGTCCAGGCGAAGTTGACCAGGGTGAACTCCAGCACCACCAGGAACAGCCCGCGTTTGAACAGGAACGCCGAGACGTCGCCACGGCCCTGATGCTTCTCGCCATACAGCCAGGCCGACAGGCCGGTCAGCAGGACGAACACAGGCGCACACAGGTGAGCGAGGGTGCGGCTGAAGAAAAGCGCCGGTTCCGTGGTGTCGATGGCCATGGGGTCGCTGACCTGGCGGTGCAGGAGGAAAGTCTCGCGGACGTGGTCCAGGAGCATGAACAGGATCACCAGGCCGCGCAGGGCATCGATGCTCTGCAGGCGCTGGGTGATCAGCGTGGGCGTGGCGCTGGCACTTGTCATGGGTTGTCTAATAGGAATGAATTTCATGTGAAACGTTATCGTATAACAATACGCTAAAAGGGAATAGAGGTTTTTGTGTGGCCTGTGCCGGGCTCTTCGCGGCACAAGCCACCCAGATCAGAAGCTGTAATCCACCGTCGCGAAGTACGACCGCGGTATCCCCATCAACCACTGCTGCCCGCTGAACGCCGACTGCACATACTCGCGATCGAACAGGTTGTTCAACTGCAACCCCAATTTCACATCCGGCAGCACCTGCCAGGCGATGTTGGCATCGACCACGGTGTACCCGGGGGCGCTCTGGGTATTGGCGGTATCGGCATAACGCTCATCCACATAGCGCGCCCCAATGCCAGCCTTCACCTGCTGGCCGAAGCCTTTGCTCAACCAAAGGTTGGCGGTACGCCGTGGCACGTTGGCCGGCCGGTTGCCTGCCCGATTCTGCGGCAGGCCGCCGACCATTTCGTCGAAGTCGTCGTACTTGGCGCGTACCAGCGATGCGTTGGCCGACACCTGCCACTGATGGGCCAGGGCCAGCTCCAGCGTCGCTTCCAGGCCATCGGAGGTCTGCTGCCCGGCTTGTTGCTTCTCGTGCGTGATGGGGTCGTCCACCAGCAGCTTTTTCTTGACGATGTGGTAGGCGGCAAGCGTCCATTCGCCGCGCCCCTCCCAAAAGCGCTGCTTGAGGCCGACCTCGGTCTGCTTCGCCTCGGTCAGGTCATAGTTCATCTGCGCGGGGCTGAGGCTGATGAGGTTGTTGACCCCATCCTCGCTGGTTGAGTACTGGCCGTACAACGACAGGTCGTCGCTGATTGCGTACACCAGCCCGACGCGCCAGTTGCCCCCTTGCAGGCTGCGATCGCTACGGCTGTCGTTGATCAAGTTGTTGCGGTCGATGTGGTTCTGGTCGCGACGCACGCCGGTAACCAAAGACAGGCGATCGCTCAATTGCAGGCGGTTCTCGGCAAACAGGGCAAAGGTATGGGTGGTCGAGAGCGTTTGCGGCCGCAACGGCGAGGCGCTATGGAACCCGCCGGGCTGCGGCTGCCATGGGTCGAGGTAGTCGCCGCCGACATCGTTGTAGGGTGAATTGCTGTCGACGTTGAAGCGCACCTTGTTGTATTCGGCACCGAGCACGGTCTTGCTGTCCAGGCCGAACAGGGTGTGGTCGAAGGTGAAGGTTTGACGGTCGCCGAACTGTTCCTGGTTGTGCTTGATTTCCAGGTAGCTGCCGCGCAGCAACTGCTGACGCCCGGCGTCCCAGCTGTAGTCCTCGGCGTTGCGCCAGTGGCGGCGGCTTTTGATGTAGTACAGCTGGTTGCTGGCGCCGAGCTGGTCGTTCAGCGCCCAGTCGGTCGTGAGCCGGGTCCATTCATCAACGTACTGCTGCACATCGTTCTGCACGTTGTAGTTCTTTTTGCGCAGGCTGCTGCGGTAGTGGCCGTCGATCAGCGGGGTACCGTAGTAGTTGGCAGGTTGTGCATCGCCGCGGTCATGGGCCAGCGTGAAGCTGAGGTCATCACTGGCGTCAAAACGCAGCGCGGCGCTCAGGGCCAGGCTACGTGAAGCGGTGCGGTCGACCCAGCCATTGCCGGCCTGTTGGTTCAGCGTCAGGCGGTAGCTCAGGCGCTCGCTGAGGCTGCCGCCGCTGTCCAGGCCGAGCTGCTGGCGGTCCCACGAGCCGTAACCCAGTCGCAGGTGGTTGCGCACCTCGCCGGCAAAAGGTTTTTTCGGGATCACGTTGATCACTGCGCCGGTGGCGCCTTCGCCATGCAGTACCGAGGCCGGGCCGCGAATCACCTCGATGCGTTCGACCATCCACGGGTCGACCGGGAAGGTCTGTGTGCCGGCACCGGTGTACAGGCGCGCGCCGTCGAACAGGGTCATCACTGAGCTGTGGCCGGCAAAGCCGCGGGCAGACAGGCCTGTACCGCCGTCCCCCGGGGAGCCGACGAAGGTAATGCCCGGCGAGCGGGTCACTGCATCCTGCACCGTGATGTTGTTGCGCTGCTGAATCTGCCGTTCGCTGATGCTGCTGGTGCTGGCCGGTGTTTCCAGGGCGCTGAGGCCAAGGCGCGAGCCGGCCTGGGTCGGCGTGGCCAGGTCGATGGTGCGGTTGTCCTGGGTGTCGGTGATGGCCGTGGAAGGCAGGGCCAGAGGCTGCGGGTCGCGGTCATCAGCCAGCGCCGGCAGGGCAACGGCCAGGCAGGCCGCCAGGGGGTGAAGTTTGAACATACGGGACATGTCGTTCCACTGCTGCAGGAATGAATGGATCCCGGTGGAAAACACGCAAAGGCGAACCATGCAGGCAGGCGCGCGCACGGATTCCGGCCTGCGCCCGCCCACCGCGGGTTGCCAAGTGAAGCTCCAGGCCGGTCTCCGGGCTTGCGAGGGGCATGAAACCTTCACCTTCCCATGCTTGAGCACAGTGGTATCTCGAAGGGTTCGCTCGCTTACCGTTGCGGGGGCAGCACCGGACTTGTCGTGGGCAACACGACGCACCGGTTTCCCGTTTCACCCTGCGCGCGGCGGCGCAGGGCACCTGAAACTGGCGCGCATCTGACCATTGAAAGGCTGGGGCGTCAAATGTTGGTGTGCTGTGAATGCTGAGAAAAAACAACAGGTTGTGCGTTTTTGCGGCGCCGGAGCCCCATTTGGCAAGAATTTCAGGCCCCAGCGTGATGAGTTGGCTGGGGAGGCAGGCTTGCCTGTAAAGCTAGCGCCCGCGGCGCCGCGATACCCGTGCCTCGATGTTCTTGCGCCCGATCAGCAGCGGTGGCTTCTCCACCACCGGCTCATCCGCCAGCCACTTGTACATCACCAGGCAGTCCACCAGCCCCAGGCGGGCATGACGGTAGGCCTTGGGCAAACGGCCGACTGTTTCAAAGCCCAGCTTGTGCCATAGCGCCACGGCCACTTCGTTGGTGGCTACCACCGAGTTGAACTGCAATGCCAGAAAGCCTTCCTGGCGCGCCAGCTTTTGCGAGTGCTTGCACATCAAGCGCGCCACGCCCCGGCCGCGCGCCTGTTCGCAGACCATGTAGCCGCAATTGCCCACATGCGCACCAGGCCCGGCAGCATTGGGCTTGAGGTAATACGACCCCAGTAGCTCGCCATCTTCTTCGGCCAACAGCGTGTGCAAGGGCAGCTCCAGCCACAGCTGGCGCGCCTGTTCGAAGCTCAGGGCCGGGTCGAAAGCGTAGGTTTCACGGGCTTGGACAATGGCCTGGAAGGTGGGCCAGAAACGATCGAAATCGTCCGGCGTCATGGGGCGAATGTGGATCATGCGGGTTCCTGCGCGGGGTGAGCCGCCCAGTCTGGGTGGCGCGGCGCCGTCGCGCAAGGGCGACGACGCCGTTTGTGCTCAACCGTTGGCCTTGCCCACCGCGTCCATTGCGCGGGCCGAGTACACCAGCGCGGCACCGGCGTTCATGGCCACGGCCACGCCGAGGGCCTCGGCAATTTCCTCGCGGCTGGCCCCCGCTTTGACGGCCTGCTGCGAATGCACGGCGATACAGCCGTCGCAGCGGGTGGTCACAGCCACGGCCAAGGAGATCAGCTCGCGGGTCTTGGCATCCAGGTGGTTGGTTTTGGCGCCTGCACCGCTGGCGGTCATGTAGCCGGCTACGGTGTCGGGGGAGAGTTGCTTGAGATCGCCGATGCCGGCCATCAACTGCTTACGGTAGGCGTCCCAGTCCATCATGCTCATCGTCTTCACCTTGGGGGGTTGCGAGTGGAGCTTTCAGGCTAGTCGAAGCGTGGCACGTGCGAGGCGGTACTTTGGTGGGTAAACGCAGGTCACTCGTACAGTGGCCTGCGTTGAGCCTTCAGATGTAGATGAACACCAGCACCAACGCCGCGACCACTGCCCATTTTTCCAGGTAGTAGCGCATGCGGTTGCGCTTCTTCAGCGCCTTGCCACGCTCGCGGATCTTGTAGATGCGGGTGAACAGGCGGTTGATGCCACCGGTCTTGTCGCTGGCATCGTTGGGCGCAGCGGCAGCGGCCATCACGTTGCGGCTGAACCAGCGGTTGAACGCGGTTGCCCAGCGGTACTTGAGCGGGCGTTCGACGTCGCAGAACAGGATGATGCGGTTGTGCTCGGTGGTGTTGGCTGCATAGTGGATGTAGGTTTCGTCGAAGATCACCCCCTCACCATCGCGCCAGGCGTATTTCTCGCCGTCCACGTCGATGTAGCAGCCGTCGTCATTCGGGGTATCCAGGCCCAGATGGTAGCGGTACGAGCCGGCATACGGGTCACGGTGGCGCACCAGCTTGGCTCCCGGAGGCAGGGTAGCGAACATGGCGGCCTTGACCGTGCCGATGCCTTGCAGCAGCTCGGTCGTGCGTGGGCAAAGGGCCATTGCCGACGGGTGGCTTTCGCCATACCACTTCAGGTAAAAACGTTTCCAGCCGGTCTTGAAGAACGAGTTGAAACCGACGTCATCGTAATTGTCGGATTTCTTGATTTCGCCTACGTGCAGCAACTGGCGGCCTTCCTCACGGATCTCCTGCCAGTGGTCCTGCAGCGGTTTCAGTTCCGGAAAGGCCTCGACCGGCAGGTAGGGCTTGGCCGGGTGTTTGGAGAACAGGTACAGGAAGCTGTTGATCGGGGCCAGGAAGCTGGAGTGGTCGCCCAGCTGGCGAGTCAGCTTGTGGCGAACCCGACCGCGCAGGTGAACATAGGCGATCGAGAAGACGAAGATAAGTACGAGTGCAATTTTCATGGACGTTTACTTGTCGAAAAATGGCCATGCGCCGAGGCATGAGCCCGCCAGCATAAACAATCATGGGGGCAGTTTGTACTTATTGTTACCAAACTGCGGGGCGACATTGGTGTAATACCCTACAGTCTTGCGCAAACGTTTCATGTCAGGGAGTTTGTATGGTTCAGGATATACGCCCCAGCGGTAGCCCGTTCAAGCGGCTGTTCTTCGCCTTGCCGGTCAGCGACGCGCAGCGCCGTGACCTGGCCCAGTGGCGACGCGGGCTGAACCTGCGCAGCGGCAAACCGGTGCCGGCGGCCAACTTCCATGTCACGCTGCTGTTCCTCGGCGATGTAGATACCGCCCAGGTGCCTGCGATCTGTGCGGCAGTCGATCAACTGGCATTGCCGGCCATGGCACCGCGGCTTCTGCTTGACCGCTTGCAGGTGTGGCAGCGGGCCGGCGCGCTGGTGCTGGAGCCACAGCAGACACCGCCAGCCCTGTTGCAACTGGTGTACGGCTTGCAGCAGGCACTGCTGCCGTTGGGGGTGGAGGCGGCCAACCGTGAGTATCGGCCACACTTGACCCTGTCCAGGGATTACCGCGGGCAACCCCCCGAGGCCAGCAGCGCGCCGGAGTTCTACCTCAGCGCGCGCCACTTCACGCTTTACGAGTCACGCAAGGGCGCTTACCGGCCCTTGGCGCAGTGGCCGCTGGCAGGCTGACCCGCCGGGCGAAAAACGCCTTGTCCCGGATGCGTACCTGCAGGGGCTGTTCAGATCGGGTGATTACACCGGCATGCTTTGGTAAGGCAATTCATCCCCTGGGCTGCGTTCGAACTGGCGCTTGTATTCGCGGCTGAACTGCGAGGTGCTCTGATAGCCCACCCTGTGCGCAGCCTGTGCCACGCCCAGGCCTTCGCCAATCAGCATCTGCTGCGCCTTGAGCAGCCGCAAGCGCTTGAGGTACTGCATCGGTGCCATGTCGGTGCAGCGCTTGAAGTGTTCATGGAAGGTCGAAACGCTCATGTTGGCCCGCGCGGCCAGTGCCTCCACGCTCAGCGGCTCGGCGTAGTGCTCGCGCAGGTGGGCGAGGGCGGCACCGATGCGGGCGAAGTGCCCCTGTTGCTCCACCAGTGCCCGCAACACACCGGCCTGCGGGCCGCGCAGCGCGGTATACAGCACCTCGCGTACGCGCGCCGGGCCCAGTACCTTGGCGTCAAGCGGGTCCTGCAGGCAGTGCAGCAGCCGTTCCACACTTTCGCGCATTGGCGCATCCAGTGCTGCGGAGGTCATCGATTGCGGTGTTTGCGCCTGCACTTCAGCGTCCGGTGCCAAGCCCATGCTCTGCACCAACTCGCCCAGCACGCCACGGTCGATGCCCACCGCCACGCCCAGCAATGGCGCGTCAGGGGTGGCGAAGGTTTCGCACATGAACGGCACCGACAACGCCTGCACCAGGTAATGCCCGGCGCCGTACTCCAGGGTGCGCGGCCCCAGGCGTGCCAGCTTGCTGCCCTGGGCCAGGATCATGAGGCTGGGTTCGTAGATCTGTGGGCTGCTGGCCACATAGTGGTCCCAGCTCAGCACCTGCACCTGGGGCAGGAGGGTGGGCACGAAGCCCGGGCGCGTGGTGAGGCTGCGGATCAGTGAGCAGAGCGGCGCATTGGCATCGACGTGACGGGTCAGTTGCATGGTGGACCAAGGGCAGAGAATCAGACAGCTTGATCATCGCAGATTGAGGGCGTGGCGCCAGCTATAGCTTGGCATCTTCGTAGAATCAGGCATGCATGCCGGAGAATCAGCCGTGGGCGAGGCGGCGAACGACGCGCAAAATGCGTCGCCTGAATCGTTTCACTTCACTGCGAGGCCCTGCATGTATACCGCCATCGGTTATGCCGCTCAAACCCCCACCAGCCCCCTGGCCCCCATGACGTTCCAACGCCGCAGCCCGCGCCCGGATGACGTCGCCATCGACATCCTGTACTGCGGCGTGTGCCACTCCGACATCCACCAGGCGCGCAACGAATGGGGCATTGCCGTGTACCCGCTGATGCCGGGCCACGAGATCATCGGCCGGGTCACGGCGGTGGGCGACAAAGTCACCACGCACAAGGTCGGTGACCTGGTGGGCGTCGGCTGCATGGTCGACTCGTGCCGTACCTGTGAAGCCTGCGCCAAGGACCTGGAACAGTATTGCCTCGAAGGCCCGACCATGACCTACGCCACCCCGGACCGGGTCGATGGCAGCAACACCATGGGGGGGTATTCCAGCAGCATCGTGGTCAGCGAGCACTTCGTGGTGCGCATACCGGCCGGCATGGACCTGCCCAGCGCTGCACCTATCCTGTGTGCTGGCATCACTACCTATTCGCCGCTCAAGCACCACGGCGTTGGCCCGGGCCACAAGATCGGCATCCTCGGCATGGGCGGCCTGGGCCACATGGGCATCAAACTGGCCAAGGCCCTGGGTGCGGAAGTGACCCTGTTCACGCGCTCTCAGGCCAAGGCCGAGGAAGCGCGCCGCCAAGGGGCCGACCATGTGATCGTCTCCACCGATGCCGAGCAGATGCGCGCCGCTGCTGGCCGTTTCGATTTCCTGCTCGACACCATTCCGGTGCAGCACGACCTCAACCCGTACCTGGAAACGCTGAAGTTCGACGGTGTGCACATCCTGGTTGGCCTGATCGAACCGATCGACCCGGCATTGCATGCGGCCAACCTGGTGATGAAGCGCCGGGTGCTGGCGGGGTCGTTGATCGGGGGGATTGCCGAGACTCAGGAAGTACTGAACTTCTGCGCCGAGCACGGCATCCGTTGCGATATCGAGATGCTGGATATCCGCAACATCAACCAGGCCTATGAGCGGATGATTGCCGGGGATGTGAAGTACCGGTTCGTGATCGACATGGCCACGTTACAGGGCTGATGGGTCGGTTGCCTGTACGGGCCTCTTCGCGGGCAAGCCCGCTCCTACACAGGGGTGATGTAGGGCTTGCGCGCGTTGGGGCCCGTACAGGCAGCACCGATGCAGCCGTTTTACCAGGCCATCGGCTTGTCCCAGCCCTTCCAGAACAACCATCGCCGCACCTCGCCGTGCGCCCCGGTACCGATCTGCCACTCGGGCCGCCCGCTATCCAGCGCAATCACCGAAATAACCCCCGCATGGCTCGCCGCTACCAGCGTCTGTCCGTCGGCGCTGATATCCATCGCACTGATGGTCGATCCCAGGTAATGCTGCCAATGCTCCGTACCCTCTTCGCCAAACGCCCGCAGGTAGCCATAGGCATCACCCACAATGTACTCGCCATCGCGCGCAACCCCCGCATACACCCTTGCGCCATCCTGCACCAGCGGGGTACGCGGGTCCTGGCTGTAGTAATCGGTATTCAGCCCGTGCAGGTCTGCCACCCTCACGGCCAGCGTGGCACCGCTGTAGAAATGGCAGGCATTGACGATCAACTGGTCACCCGCGCGGTTGAACAAGGCAAAGTGCGGGTATTCGCTGCCCGGGCCGATGTGCGCCAGCGGCTTGAGTCGTTCGTCCAGAACAAGGTGTCGGCTGCCTTGCTCACCCACGACGATCAGCCGGCCATCCGCCGACACCGCACCATGCTCCATGCTCAGCCCCAGGCTGATGTCGTCCGGGTCGGTGCCCTCGGCCAGCTCATCGAGCACGCGTGTCTGCTGTGGCAGCAGGCGAGTCGCACCTTGAGTGGCCAGCACGAAGATACCTTCGGCACTCACCAGCAGCACTCGCTGGCCATCGGGGAAGGGGATCAGCGCGGTCGGTGTGGGCGGCAGGTCGAACGGCTCGAACGGGTAGCCTGGCGGCAACCCCTCCAGCCCGGTAGGCCAGGCCAGGCGCTGCACTTGCGGGCCGCCCCAGCCATCGGTCACACGCACGCCCTCGGCATTGGCCAGGGCGAAATAGCGCCGCGCCGGGCAACGGCCAAAGTGTTCGATGCCGATGACCGGGGTTACCCCATGGTGATCGATACGCACCACCTGGCCCTTGTCGTAAGGCATACCGATGCGGGCCAGCAGGCTGCCATCTTCCAGCAGCAGGACATGGCTGATGCCTTGGCCGTGGTCTTCGAGCAACGGTATCAAGGGGTGGTGTGCGGGTGGCCAGGCCTCGCGAAATGCCTGACGCTGCGGTTCGTCCATGCCAGGGCGGTTGGCTGCCTGCAGGGCTGCCAGCCAGGCGTCGAGCAGGTGTTCGGTGGCGGGTGCCTGCGGCTCTTCGAGGTTGTCCCAGCCGTGCGCACGGCCCTGCGCGACGTAGTCGTTGACGGCCTGGGCATAGGCGATGACTGCCTGCTGCCACTGCTGCTGGGGGTGCTGCTTGTCCATGAGCGGATCGGGCTCCTTGTTGCACGCGCGTTTCACACAAAGCGCGCATGGTACTCCTTCTGCCTGCCCTGCGGTTGTGAGGCCCCAGCTTGACGCGTACCATGCCGGGCATTCCTATCCATAACAAAACGTACGTTGGCACCCCTGCAAGCGGGTGGCTGGCGTGCGACCTGTTGCTTTGTCTGCGGAGAAGCGGTTTCCACCCATGAACGGACCCATACCCACACACCTGCCACCCACAACGGGCAGCGGCAGCTGGCTGAGCGTCATCGCCCTGGCCTTGGCGGCCTTCATTTTCAACACCACCGAGTTCGTCCCGGTGGCGCTGCTCAGTGACATTGGCCGCAGCTTCGACATGAGCACTGCCCAGGTCGGCCTAATGCTGACCATCTATGCCTGGATCGTGGCGCTGGCCTCGTTGCCCATGATGTTGCTGACCCGCAACATCGAACGGCGGCGTCTGCTGCTGTTCGTGTTCCTGGTGTTCATTGTCAGCCACGTGCTGTCGTGGCTTTCGCAGAGCTTCGCCATGCTGCTGGTCAGCCGTATCGGCATTGCCCTGGCGCATGCGGTGTTCTGGTCCATCACCGCCTCGCTGGCGGTGCGTGTGGCGCCGCCGGGCCAGCAGGCCAAGGCGCTGGGCCTGCTGGCCACCGGCACTACCCTGGCCATGGTCCTGGGCATCCCGCTGGGCCGTGTGGTGGGCGAGGCACTGGGCTGGCGCATCACGTTCCTGAGCATTGGCGGGGTAGCGCTAGCCACCATGCTGTGCCTGATGAAATCGCTGCCGCTGCTGCCCAGCCAGAACTCCGGTTCGTTGCGCAGCCTGCCGGTCCTGTTCAAGCGCCCGGCACTGGTCATTACCTACTTGTTGGTGACGCTGGTCATTACCGCGCAGTTCACGGCCTACAGCTATATCGAGCCGTTCGCCCTGCACGTAGCGCAGATCGGCGGCGACCGCACCACACTGTTGCTGCTGTTGTTCGGCGGTGCCGGGGTTTTTGGTTCGTTGTTGTTCAGCCGTTACAGCGACCGCTTCCCGCATGGCTTCCTGGTGGGTTCGATCGGGGTACTCGCCGCGTGCCTGTTGCTGATGTTGCCGCTGTCGGGCAACTTCTATGTGTTCGCAGTGCTGAGCATGTTCTGGGGCGTGGCCATTCTCAGCTTCAGCCTGGCGCTGCAGTCCAAGACCCTGAAGCTGGCGTCCGACGCCACCGATGTGGCCATGGCGCTGTTCTCGGGTATCTACAACATCGGTATTGGCGGGGGTGCGCTGCTGGGCAGTATCGTCAGCAGCCAGATGAATGTGGCGGATATCGGCCTGGTGGGCGGCAGCGTGGCAGTGGTCGGGCTGGTACTGGCCGTTGCCAGTACCCGGCGCTTTCGCGAGGCGTTGGCACGCTGAGCCGGGGCCGCTCAGGCCCCTTGCCGGTCAAGTAGAGACTCAGGCCAATACGGCAGCCCATGCCGATATCAACAAAACCCCCGCCAATACCTGGTTGAACACCCGCAACCGCCCCGGTGCTTGCAGCCACCGGGCGCTCCCCACCCCCAACACCGCCCACGCGGCCATGCTCGGCAGAGCGATCAGCAAGAACACCAGCGCCAGCTGCCACACTGGCAACGACGGCGCGGCAAATACCCCGACCACCGCCACGGCCATCAACCACACCTTGGGGTTCACCACCTGCAACGAAGCCGCGCTGAGCGCACTGAAGCCTGGCGCCGTGGTCGTGTGGAGCGGGGCGGCGGCACTGCGCAGCATCTTCCAGGCCAGGCTACTCAGCCACAGCACCCCGGCCCAGCTCATCAGCTGTTGTGCCAGGGGGTGGCGCAGCAGCAGTTCGCCCAGCCCCAGCCCGACGAGCAGCACAATGGCTGCAGCCGCGCCACACGCCGCCACGATCGGCGCCAGGCTTGCGCGCAGGCCCCGGCGGGCGCCATGGGCCAGGATCAACAGGTTGGTCGGCCCCGGGCTGATACTGGACACCAGGGCAAACAGAATGAAGGGCAACAACGACTCAGACATGGTTCATGGGCTCCGTAACATCGAAGCACCATGCTCGCTGCCCGCCGGCACTCAGTCTGGAAGGTTTGAGCAGCGCCTGCGGTAGTCGGCCGGGGTCAACTGGTAGGCGCGGCGGAACCAGCGCCCCAGGTGGCTCTGGTCGGCAAAGCCCAACGCCACGGCCACTTCGGCCGGTGTCTGGCCTTGGGCAAGCAGGCGCCGCGCGCGGGCCAGGCGCAGCTGGATCAGGTAGGCATGGGGTGCAATGCCGAACGCCGCCTTGAACGCACGCGTCAGGCGAAAGCGGTCAATGCCGCAGGCCTGGGCCAGGTCCTCCAGGCCGATGTCGCGCTCCAGATTGGCATGCAGGAAGTCCCGGGCGCGCTGTGCGGTCAGCGGCAGGCGCGGGTCGGGGTTGATGCGGCGGCGCCAGTGCAGGTGGCGGGTCAGGCAGGCCAGCAGATCGTCCATGGCCGTTTGCCTGACGATGCGCAAGTCCTGGTCATGCACGGCCCTGAAGGCCAGGGCGGTGGCCCGTGCCAGGCGTTCGTCGTGGCACAGGGTGTCGGCGAAGCTGGGCAGGCTGTCGCCCGGCGCGTGCTCGTACAGCGCGCGCAGCTGTTGGTCGAGCCAGGCGGGCTCCAGGTACAGCGTCGAATAGGTGAAGCCTTCTTCGGTGGGCGCCAGGCCATCGTGGATGTCGCCAGGCTCAAGTAAAAATACCTGCCCCGGCGTGCTGCGGTGGCGCACCCGGCGGCAGTTGAACTGCTGCACGCCCTGTTCGGTCACGCCGACCAGGAAGCTGTCGTGCCAGTGGGGATCATAGGCATGGCCGACAAAATGCGCGCGGACCGACTCGATGCCGGTGTCGGCGTCTTGTTTGAAGTCGATCCAGTTGCTCATGGACGGGTACCGTGGGGTAAATGGCAACCTTAGCGCAATGCCCCCGGCTCAGTCTGGAACGATTGTGCAGCCGTTGGTCAGTGCCCGGGCGCGCAGGGCCTCGAAGCGTTCGCGTAGCCACAGGTGCAATTGCTTCACGGCCGGTGTGAGTTGTTTGCGATGAGGGCAGACCAAGGTCAGCGGGGTAGGCTCGCCGAGCAATTCGGGCAGGACCATTTCCAGTTCACCGGCCGCGATGTTGGCGCTGACATCCAGCCACGACTTGTAGACGATACCTTCCCCCTGGATGGCCAGGCGGCGGATGACGTCGGCATCGTCACTGACCAGCGGCCCACGCACCTGCACGGTGCGGTTACCCAGCTGCCACTTGTCGTACACCCGGCTGTGCTGCATGTACAGCAGGCAGGCATGCTGCTGCAGCGCGTCGGGGGTAAGCGGGCGGCCGTGGCGGGCCAGGTAGTCGGGCGAGGCCACCAGCACTCGGCGGTTCCATTCGGCCAGTGGCAGGGCGATGTAGTTGGCATCCTGGTTGAGGCCATAGCGGATGGCCACATCCACAGGGTCGCGGTTGAGGTCGGCCATCTGGTCGGACAGGAAGAAGCGCAGTTGCAATGCCGGGTGGTCGTGGCGGAAGGCGCTGAGCCAGGGCAACAACATGTTGCGGCCCATGTCGGAAGGCGCCGACACCTGCAGGGTGCCGCGCAGGCTATTGGGGTTGCCATGCAGATCTTCATGGCCCTGGCGCAGGCTTTCCAGCACATTCAGCGCGGTTGGCAGGTAGCGCTCGCCCTCGGCGGTCAGGCGCAGGCTGCGGGTGGTGCGGGCGAACAGGCGTACATCCAGGTCGCGTTCCAGACGTTTGATCGCGGCAGCCACCTGGCCCGGCAGCAGGCCGGCTTCATGGGCGGCGGCAGTGAAGCTACCCAGCACGCTGCTGCGGGCAAACAGTTCGAGGTCGGTGATGCGCAGCATTTTCATTCCAGGGATGAAAGTGTTGTTACATTGTGCCGCTTTTTCTTTTTTGCTGGAAAGATAAGATGCCCGGCAAATCCACTGTTCATCCCGGAGTTGTCGCATGGATACCGTATCGCTGGCCAAGCGCCGTTACACCACCAAAGCTTACGATGCCTCACGCCGCATTCCCCAGGCCACCGTCGACGCCCTGCTCGAACAACTGCGTCACAGCCCGTCGTCGGTCAATTCCCAGCCCTGGCATTTCATCGTCGCCGACACGGCCGAAGGCAAGGCCCGCCTGGCCAAGAGCACTGCTGAGGGTTATGCCTACAACACGCAGAAGCTTCTCGATGCCTCGCATGTGATCGTGTTCTGCACCCGTACCGAAATGACTGAAGAACACCTGAACGCCGTGCTCGATCAAGAGGCTGCCGATGGCCGTTTCCGTGATGAGCAAGCGCGCGCCGGGCAAAACCAGAGCCGCCGGCACTACGTCAACCTGCACCGCTTCGACCAGAAGGATGTGCAGCACTGGATGGAAAAGCAGACCTACCTGGCGTTGGGAACTGCCTTGCTGGGTGCAGCGGCGCATGGGCTGGATGCCACGCCGATCGAGGGCTTCGACAGCAAGGTCCTCGATGCCGAACTGGGTTTGCGTGAGCGTGGCTTTACCAGTGTGGTGATCCTGAGCCTGGGTTACCGCAGTGAGGCGGACTTCAATGCCGGGCTGAGCAAGTCGCGGTTGCCGGCATCGCAAGTGTTCACCTTCCTGTGAGGTTTCCGGGGCCGCTGTGCGGCCCTGGCAACGCTGGCAGTTAATCTGGCAAAGCCCTGACGTCGACCGCCCGATCAGGCAAACTGGCAATGACCCGGCATATACCGCATACTTATCGGCAAATGCCGAAAAGGAGCCTGCCATGCTTGCCGAAGTGCTTCGCGACAACGGTTACCACGAGTACCGGGCGCGCTTGCAGGCGCTGCTGGACATTCCCGAGCTTGCCAGTGACTTCGAGATTCACACCCGCATCACCGATGGTTTTGCCGCCACCTGGTTGGTAAAGCTGACCGAACGCGGTGTGCTCACGCCGGTGGAGCGCGACCAGATCATCCCGCTGCGCACCCTCAAATCCCGTATCGAGCGCGACCAACCGCTGACCGTGGATGAGAGCGATCGGCTGTTCCGCTCGGCCCACATCACCGCCATGGCCGAGGCTGTGTTCGGTGAAGCGGGCAAGGCCAAACGCTGGCTTTCCAAGCCCAAGGAGCGTTTCTCGGGGCTGACGCCGATGCAGATGCTCACCACCCAGCAAGGCACCACGCAGGTCGAAGAAATGCTGCTGCAGATTGCCGAGGGCTATGGCCTGTGATTTTGTGGCGAATCAGCGCCTATACAGACTTGAGCGGTACGGGGGGCTTGCGTGTAAGTGGCCGCTGGCACCAGGCGGGGCGGCCGGTGGTGTATGCCGCCACCAGCCCTCCCGGGGCGATGCTGGAAGTGTTGGTGCACCTGGAGATCGACCCCGAGGATTTCCCGACCACCATGCGCTTGCTTCGCATCGAACTGCCCGACACGGTTTCCCAGGCACAGTTGCCCGCTTTGCAGCCCGGCTGGTCTGCTCACCCTGAGTTGACCCGTACGCTGGGCAATCGCTTTCTGGATGACGGTTCGGCATTGCTGCTGCCGGTGCCAAGCGCGATCATGCCCAGCACCACCAATTACCTGTTCAACCCACGGCACCCGCAGGCGCAGAGCGCGAAAATCCAGGTTGAGGATTTCACCCCGGACAGCCGCCTGTTCTAGCCTCTGTACGAAAAGTCTTGAGACGCAGGTCAGGCAAGGCGAAAACAGCCGAGGTGGTCACCACAGTGCTGCCGATGCTGACGCCAGCACCCGGCCAAACACTTCGAGCGCCTTGTCCACGTCAGCCTCGGTGCTGAAACGGCCGATGCTCAAACGCACACTGTTGCGAGCCTGACGCTCATCCAGCCCCAGTGCCAGCAGCACATGCGAGGCAGCGTTGCTCGCCGAGTTGCAGGCCGAGGTGGTCGACAAGGCCAGCTCGCCGGCCAGCGCCGCACTGTTGAAGCCTTTGCTGTCGATGCACAGGTTCAAGGTATGGGGAATGCGTTGCTTGGCGCAGCCGTTCAGGGTAACGCCGGGCATGGCCAGCAGGCCTGTGCGCAGGCGTCTTGCCAGTTGCTCAAGGCGCTGGTGCTCGCTGTCGCCAGGTTGGCCGGCCAAGGCAAAGGCGCTGCCCATGCCCGCTATCTGATGGGTCGCCAGGGTGCCGGAACGCAGGCCCTGCTCATGGCCGCCGCCGTGCATCTGCGCACGCATCAGCACGCGGGCGCGCGGCCCGACATACAGCGCGCCGATGCCTTTTGGCCCGTAGACCTTGTGCGCCGAAAAAGACATCAGGTCCACGGCCATCGTATGCAGGTCGATCGCCAGCTTGCCCACGGCCTGCGCGGCATCCACGTGCAGAAGGGCACCGTGGGCACGCACCTGCTCGCCGATCGCGGCAAAATCGGTGACCGTGCCCAGTTCGTTGTTGACCGCCATCAGCGACACCAGGCGGGTGTCAGCGCGCAATGCTGCCTGCACGCTCGCGGGCTGGATCAGGCCGTCGGCATCCGCTGCCAGGCGTGTAACGGCCCAGCCCTGGCGCTCCAGTTCGGCCACGGTGTCGAGCACGGCCTTGTGTTCCAGCTGGCTGGTGATCAGGTGCCCGGGCTGGCCGATGCCTTGGGCAATACCCTTGAGTGCCAGGTTGTTGGACTCGGTCGCACCCGACGTCCATACCAGATGCTCGGCGTGCGCGCCGACGCACTCGGCGACTTGCTGGCGCGCTTGGTCCACGGCGTGACGTGCAGCCTGGCCGAAGGCGTGGCCGCTGGACGCCGGGTTGCCGAAGTTGGCCTGGTTGCCCAGGCAGGCGAGCATGGTTTCGATAACCCGGTCGTCGACTGGGGTAGTGGCGGCGTAATCGAAGTAGAGTGGGGCGCTAGGCATTGAGGGCGGGTCCGTGTCAGTGGCCGTGAAATCGGCGATCATTGACGTAAGCGTACCTGCCAGCAGCGGTATTTTTTTCGTTTCCCTCAGGTCGATTCGCGATTATTTTAGAAAAAAATTCTCTATCGAAGATCTTTCATGGGATTTTCTACTTTGCCTGGTGAGGGCCATGAAGGGTCCCTCGCCGGCACCGTCAGGGCTCCAGAGCCTTCTCTTCCTCTGCAACCACGCGCTCGCACAATTCCGTGATCTGCTCGCGCATCCAGCGGTTGGCCGGGTCCTGGTCGGTGCTTTCATGCCAGTACAGGTGCGTTTCCAGCGCAGGGACCTCCACCGGCAGCGCCTGATAACGCAACTGATGGCGACGGGCGAAGCGCTCGGGGACCGTCATCGCCATGTCGGTCTGCTGCAACACCTGCGACGCCATCAGGTAGTGTTGCGAACGCAGGGCGACCTTGCGTTGAACACCCATCTTGCCCAGCGCCAGGTCGACGTAACCCAGGCCGTTGCGGCGGCTGGAGATATGGATGTGGGTCATGCCCAGGTAGCTGTCGAGGGTCAGCTTGCTGTCGGCCAGCGGGTGACCTTGGCGCAGGGCGCAGACATAGCGGTCTTGCATCAGTTTGATGTGGCGCACCTGCGGGTCGGTGTTCAGTGGCGCGTCGATGGCAAAGTCCAGGCGGCCGGCCGCGAGTTCCTTGGTGGTCTCGCGGCGCTTGCACAGGAAGCTTTCAATCACGACTGCCGGCGCCAGACGGCGCAGGCGCTGGAACAGCGGCGGCAAGATGACCGCCTCGGTCAGGTCGGTCATGCTGATGCGGAAGGTCTTGTTGGCCTGCTGCGGGTTGAAAATGCGGCTTTCCTGCACCGAGGTCCGCAGCAGCGCCAGCGCGTTGCGCACAGGGCCGATGATGTTCTGCGCCATGGGGGTGGGTACCATGCCTTGCGCGGTACGCACGAACAGCGGGTCATTGAAGGTTTCGCGCAGGCGCGACAGGGCATTGGACACTGCCGGCTGGGTAATGCCGACGATCTGCCCGGCGCGGGTCAGGTTGGCTTCGGTGTAGATCGCATCGAACACGATGAACAGGTTGAGGTCGACCTTGCTAAGGTTCATGGGCGCCGCTCTTTGTTGGAATTATCGGCCGATCATATATCGGTTATGAATGTTTATACACGCGGAAAATAGACTAGGTGGATGGAGCAATGCTGCTCTAGGCTCTGGCCCAAGTACTCCGAACTGTGAAGGTAGCCCAGATGGATTTCGCCTATTCACCCAAGGTCCAGGCACTGCGCGAGCGTGTCACTGCGTTCATGGACGCTCATGTCTACCCCGCCGAAGCCGTGTTCGAGCGCCAGGTCGCCGAGGGTGACCGCTGGCAGCCCACTGCAATCATGGAGGCGCTCAAGGCCAAGGCCCGCGCCGAAGGGTTGTGGAACCTGTTCCTGCCAGAGTCGGAATACGGCGCCGGCCTGAGCAACCTGGAGTACGCCCCGCTGGCTGAGATCATGGGCCGCTCGTTGCTCGGACCGGAGCCGTTCAACTGCTCCGCGCCGGACACCGGCAACATGGAAGTGCTGGTGCGCTATGGCAGCGAGGCGCAGAAACGCCAGTGGCTGGAGCCGCTGCTGCGTGGTGAGATCCGCTCGGCGTTTGCCATGACCGAACCGGACGTGGCCTCCTCGGACGCCACCAACATGGCTGCTACCGCCATACGGGACGGTGACGAGTGGGTGATCAACGGCCGCAAGTGGTGGACTTCCGGCGCCTGCGACCCGCGCTGCAAGGTCATGATCTTCATGGGCCTGTCCGACCCTGAAGGGCCACGCCACCAGCAGCATTCCATGGTGCTGGTGCCGACCGACACGCCAGGCGTGAAGATCGTTCGCCCGCTGCCGGTGTTCGGTTATGACGATGCGCCCCATGGTCATGCCGAAGTCCTTTTCGAAAATGTGCGGGTGCCGTACGAAAACGTGATCCTTGGCGAAGGCCGCGGCTTCGAAATTGCCCAGGGCCGCCTGGGCCCTGGCCGTATTCACCACTGCATGCGCTCGATCGGCATGGCCGAGCGCGCACTCGAGTTGATGTGCAAGCGCTCGGTGGAGCGTACTGCTTTTGGTCGGCCACTGGCACGCCTGGGCGGCAACGTCGACAAGATCGCCGACTCGCGCATGGAAATCGACATGGCCCGGCTGCTGACGCTCAAAGCGGCCTACATGATGGACACCGTCGGCAACAAGGTGGCCCGTAGCGAGATCGCCCAGATCAAGGTGGTGGCGCCGAACGTGGCCTTGAAAGTGATCGACCGGGCTATCCAGATACATGGTGGGGCAGGGGTAAGTGGCGATTTCCCGCTGGCCTACATGTATGCCATGCAGCGCACCCTTCGCCTGGCTGACGGGCCGGATGAAGTGCACAGGGCGGCGATTGGCAAATACGAGATTGGCAAGTATGTGCCGGTGGAGATGTTGCGTAGCGGGCGGTGAACGCGTCAGCCTGCGCCGGCCCATTCGCGATTAAACCCGCGCCTGCAGTGATTGCGCAAAGTCCTGCAACTTGTAGGACGTATCTGAATTTTGGCTGAGGCCACTTGAATCTCCCTTGCTGGTGATAGGTTTCCAACCTGAATCAAGTACAGGGAGTTCATATCTGCGCGTCAATCTAGAGGGGAAAGGTCAGGCGGTAGACGGCGATGTCACCACAACGGGTGCTGTCTGTATTGCGACGGGGGCCGGCTATCTAGACGAAGGCCGAATGGTGCTCCGTGAAGGCGACCACACCACGCCATGCCCTCTTTGTGGGCAGGCGGGAACTGTCGCCGAAGGTGTGGATCACTTTATTTCAGATGGCCAGCGGGTGGCTATGGATGGTGCGTTGGTTGTCTGTGGCTGTTCGCCGGGCACCAACCGGGTAGTCGCGCCCTTGTATGAGGCTCCGCCGTCCATGCACTCTATTGCCGGGCGTGCCAATACCCACGCTGCCGAGCTGTCACCCACCTTCAACCCCGAGCGCTTCTCCCAACCGGTAATAGGTGCACTGCCTGGTTCGCTGGAGCCTGGCTTCTACGTGGTTCCACGACGCATGTCGTTTCCCCAGATACTGCTTCAACTGGCCGGTCACGATTCCACGTTGCCGATCTCACGGTTACAGCGGCTCAACCCCACGTATGCGCAAGGGTTCAAAGCTGGGGAAATCTTCGTTATCGGTGATCCTGACAATGGAAATGCCTACACGCGCGAAGAGGGAGAGCTTATGGCGGCTGCGCAGCATGCGCGGCGTGCGCTGGAGGCACTCGACCACGTCGAAGCGGATTTCATGATGCAGCACCAGGCCGAAATCGCCGGCTTGCTCAGCAACGCCAGTCTGTCCATGGGCGTGGGCAAGGACATGCTGGATCAAGGCTTGAAACAAGTAAGCAATACCTTGACCAGCATCGAGCAATTGCACCAGCGTGAGTTCATGCACCATGGCCATTTGAATAGTCCGGGTTTCTTCGCCGAGCGCAGGCGGTTGTTGCAGCAACTGGATGGCCAGTTGAAAGCGGCGTTGCTTAATAAGCAACTGAATCTGGGGAGCTATGAGCGGCTGAAGAAGAGCTTGAATATCTCTACCAAGAGCCTGGTGCACCATTGGTCGAAAGCGGGCGGACCGGGGCAGATTCCGGGGTATGCGACACATCTTGAGAAGGTGGCGCGGTTAAGTAAGTACCTGCAATACGGAGGGTATGCAGCGATTGGGCTGGGCGGGACCTCGTCTTATCTGAAAGTAAATGAAGTCTGTCGGGCCGGGGAGACTCGTGCTTGTCGAAAGGTTCGGTTTACTGAAGCGGGAAATTTTGTAGGGGGGCTAACGGGAGGGTTGGTAGGCGCCTCTGGTGGAGGTGCTGCAGCAGCTGCGTTATGCGGTATTTTTGCGGTGGGTACCGGTGGGTTTGGTGCAGTGTGCGGGATTGCGATCGTTGGCGCCGCCTCTTCTGCAGGCGCTATTGGTATTGGCGCCCTCGGAGAGCAAACCGGTGAACTCCTTCATGAGGTGACTGATGATTGACTTTGACAATTGGTCCCCATTGTTGCAAATAGGATTCCTGATTGCGCCTTTCGTCCTAGGCCTTGCGGGGATCGCTATCAATGTGAAAATTGCTTTGTCGAGTGATTTTGATGTCGCCCTTTCAGCGATAACGAGCAACCCCTATCTTGAGCAGATGAAACCTGTATGGGGCGGGCGAAACCTAAGGAAATCCTGAAGAAGACTTCCCGAATCTGGTGAAATACGCCGATCCCGTTGCCCGAGTTTTCCGATGAAGCAGATGACCTTCGCCGACGCCGAGTACGCCGGCAAGCGCAAGCAAACCCGCAAGGAGTTGTTCCTGATCGAGATGGATCAGGTGGTGCCGTGGCAGGGTTTGATCGCCCTGATCGAGCCGCATTATCCGACGGGCGAAGGTGGACGTCCGGCCTATCCGCTGATGGCGATGCTGCGCGTGCACCTGATGCAGAACTGGTTCGGCTACAGCGATCCTGCGATGGAGGAAGCGTTGTACGAAACCACCATCCTTCGCCAATTTTCTGGGCTGAGCCTGGAGCGCATCCCCGACGAAACTACCATCCTCAACTTCCGCCGTCTGCTGGAAAAGCATGAGTTGGCGTCCGGAATTCTGGCCGTGATCAACGGCTACCTGGGGGATCGCGGTCTGTCGCTGCGCCAGGGCACCATCGTCGATGCCACACTGATCCACGCGCCAAGTTCGACCAAAAATAAGGACGGTAAGCGCGACCCGGAAATGCACCAGACCAAAAAGGGCAACCAGTATTACTTCGGCGCGAAAGCCCACATTGGTGCCGACGAAGAATCGGGCCTGGTACATAGCGTGGTGGTCACGGCGGCCAATGTTGCGGACATCACTCAGGTCGACCAACTGCTACACGGCGAAGAACACGTGGTGTGCGCTGACGCTGGGTATACCGGAGTCGAGAAGCGTCCTGAACATGAAGGTCGTGCCGTTATCTGGCAGATCGCGGCTCGGCGCAGCACCTACAAGAAACACGGCAAGCGCAGCGCCTTGTACAAAGCGCTGCGCAAGATCGAGAAGGCCAAGGCCCAGATCCGTGCCAAGGTCGAACACCCGTTCCGCGTGATCAAACGGCAGTTTGGCTATACGAAGGTGCGCTTCCGAGGATTGGCCAAGAATGCGGCGCAGATGGTGACGCTGTTTGCCCTGTCGAATCTGTGGATGGCCCGCCGACATTTGCTGGCCAGCGCAGGAGAGGTGCGCCTGTAATGCGGAAAATGGCTGCGGTAACGTGCTGGCGGTAACGAAAAAGGTAGAAAAGCGCGACTGATCGGATTGTCTTGGATCAGTTGGGCGATTTTGAAATCGGCAGACGCTGAAGTCAGCCAGAGATGCATGGCTACTTCAGACCATCCCTAAGGCATCGATGCCTACTGATGAGTACAGTAAGCGCTTTGGTCACATTCCCAAGGTTACATTTACGCCTCGGATGGTTGAACGAAGCGGAGCTTGACAATTTTCCCCCAAAGTTGAGGCGAGATATGGGAGCAGCCCTTTGGTTGATCTTGATTGCCTCACTTTGGGGAGCGGTTGGTTACTTCATCATCAAGCAATGATTGCAACTCAGACCCGTAACTGTGGGTCATTCCTTTTTTCTCCCGTTGTTTTCTTATCGTTAGCTGCTTTTTCTATCGTCTTGTCGTCTTTATTCAACGTCTGCCCCCGCGTCTTGATCAACGAAATCACCACCCCACCCAGCAACAACCCGAATGTCACGCCCAACGACAGGAGCGCCGGCACCTTGCCCACCATGCCGTGGTAGAAAATCTTGCAGCCAATGAAGATCAACACCAGCGCCAGTGCGTACTTGAGGTAGACGAACCGGTGCATCAGCGCCGCCAGCGCGAAATACAGCGAGCGTAAGCCGAGGATGGCGAAGATGTTGGAGGTGTAGACGATGAACGGGTCCTGGGTGATGGCGAAGATCGCCGGCACGCTGTCGACGGCAAACACCAGGTCGGCCAGTTCGATCAGTACCAGTGCCAGAAACAGCGGGGTGGCATAACGCAGCGCCTTGCTGTGCCCGGCCGGGGTGTGGCGTACAAAGAAGTGCGAGCCATGGATCTGGTCGGTAACCCGCATGTGCCGCCGCACGAACTTGAGGATCGGGTTGTTGGCCAGGTCCGGGCGGCTGTCTTCCTTCGACAGCGCCATTTTCACCCCGGTAAACAGCAGGAAGGCACCGAAGATGTACAGCACCCAGGCAAAGTTCTGTACCAGCGCCGCGCCCACGCCGATCATGATGGCCCGCAGGAACACCACGCCCAGGATGCCCCAGAACAGCACGCGGTGCTGGTAGCGGCGGGGGATGGCGAAGTAGCTGAAGATCATCGCCATGACGAACACGTTGTCCATCGACAGCGACTGTTCGACCAGGAAACCGGTGTAGAACTCCAGTGCCGACTGTGCACCCAACTGGTACCAGACCCCCGCGCCAAACAGCACACCGACACTGAAATAGCCTGAATACAGCAGCAGGCTCTCGCGCATTTCAATTTCCCGGTCGTGGCGGTGCAGCACGCCCAGGTCGAGCACCAACAAACCGATGACGATGGCCATGAACACCAGCCACAACCAGGCGCTGGTACCGAGGACAGGTGTTGTGAGGAATGCTTGCAGAGCTGTCATGAGCCCCTCCTTGAATGTCGACGTTGCAAGGCAACAGTGATCCGACATGGCGGCTTGGCAGCCGTCAGAGGGGCCCGGTATCACATGGGCTTGAGCCTAGACCCGTTTGCCCGTGATGCCGAATGGGGAGCTGTTACATTTCTTTGCCAGTGCAGCGCTCAGGACCGCAATCCTTTGCTCAGCCCGTTCCCTTCTATTAAGTAACCTCGGTTATAGCCAAAACCAATCGAAAGCATGAGCTTTGCCAATGAGCCTTCAGCGGGATGATTAGTTAGGATTCTATCCATCAACTGATTCCAACCCCATGAAGGAGTGTCTCTCATGCCAATCATCAACAGCCAGGTCAAACCTTTCAACGCCACCGCCTACCACAAAGGCGAGTTCGTTCAGGTCAGCGAAGCCGATCTGAAAGGCAAGTGGTCTGTCGTGTTCTTCTACCCGGCCGACTTCACCTTCGTTTGCCCGACCGAGCTGGGTGACCTTGCTGACAACTACGCCGAGTTCCAGAAACTGGGCGTGGAAATCTACGGTGTTTCCACCGACACCCACTTCACTCACAAAGCCTGGCACGACACTTCGGACACCATCGGCAAGATCGAATACCCGCTGATCGGTGACCCGACTCACGTCATTTCGCGCAACTTCGACGTGCTGATCGAAGAAGCCGGCCTGGCCGACCGCGGTACCTTCGTGATCAACCCGGAAGGCCAGATCAAGATTGTCGAGCTGAACGACGGTGGTGTAGGCCGTGATGCTGCTGAACTGCTGCGTAAGGTCAAGGCTGCTCAGTACGTTGCCGCTCACCCAGGCGAAGTGTGCCCGGCCAAGTGGAAAGAAGGCGAAGCCACTCTGGCGCCGTCGCTGGACCTCGTAGGCAAGATCTAAGGTCATGCCCATAACGCGGGCGGTAAGCAGCCGCCAAAGCTGAAGTACCTACCGCCCCGTCAAGCGCCCGGGCGACCTCGCCTGGGCGTTTTTGTATCCGAGTTTTGAAAAAGGAATCGCCCGTATGTTGGACGCCACGCTTAAATCGCAACTGAAAACCTACCTGGAGCGGGTCACCCAGCCGATCGAGATCGTTGCTTCCCTCGACGACGGCGCGAAGTCCCGCGAATTGCACGACCTGCTGGTGGAGATTGCCGGCCTGTCGAACCTCATTACCTTCAGCGCGGACGGTACCGATGCCCGTCGCCCTTCGTTCTCGCTGAACCGCCCGGGTGCCGCTATCAGCCTGCGCTTCGCCGGCATCCCCATGGGCCACGAGTTCACATCGCTGGTGCTGGCACTGCTGCAAGTGGGTGGCCACCCGTCAAAGGCCAGTGCCGAAGTGATCGAGCAGATCCAGGCCCTGGAAGGTGAATTCAACTTCGAAACCTACTTCTCGCTGTCGTGCCAGAACTGCCCGGACGTCGTCCAGGCACTGAACCTGATGGCGGTACTCAACCCCAACGTGCGCCATGTTGCCATCGACGGTGCGCTGTTCCAGGACGAAGTGGAATCGCGCAAGATCATGGCGGTTCCGAGTATCTACCTCAACGGTGAAGTGTTTGGTCAGGGCCGTATGGGCCTGGAAGAAATCATTGGCAAGATCGACACCAACGCTGGCGCCCGCCAGGCCGAGAAGATCAACGCCAAGGAGGCCTTTGACGTGCTGGTTGTCGGCGGTGGCCCCGCTGGCGCCGCTGCTGCCATCTACGCTGCCCGCAAGGGCATCCGCACCGGTGTTGCAGCCGAGCGCTTCGGCGGCCAGGTGCTGGACACTCTGGCCATCGAGAACTTCATCTCGGTGCAGGAAACCGAAGGGCCGAAGCTGGCCACGGCGCTGGAAGAGCACGTCAAACAGTACGACGTCGACATCATGAACCTGCAGCGCGGTGAAGCGCTGATTCCGGCCGCCGAGGGCGGTCTGCACGAAGTGCGCCTGGCGGGGGGCGCTTCGCTGAAGGCCAAGACCGTGATCCTGGCCACCGGCGCCCGCTGGCGCGAAATGAACGTGCCGGGTGAGCAAGAGTACCGTGGCCGCGGCGTGGCCTACTGCCCGCACTGTGACGGCCCGCTGTTCAAGGGCAAACGCGTGGCGGTGATTGGCGGCGGCAACTCGGGTGTGGAAGCGGCCATCGACCTGGCCGGTATCGTCGCCCAGGTGACGCTGATTGAGTTCGACAGCCAGTTGCGTGCCGATGCGGTGTTGCAACGCAAGCTGCGCAGCCTGCCGAACGTCAACGTGATCACCAGCGCGCTGACCACCGAGGTGCTGGGCAATGGCGAGAAGGTCACCGGCCTGCGCTACAAGGACCGCACCACGGATGAACAGCACGAGGTGGCACTGGAAGGCATCTTCGTGCAGATTGGCCTGTTGCCCAACACTGACTGGCTGAAGGGCACCGTCGAGCTGTCGCCGCGTGGCGAAATCATTGTCGACGCCAAGGGCCAGACCAGCATCCCGGGTGTGTTTGCAGCAGGTGACGTGACTACCGTGCCGTACAAGCAGATCGTCATTGCGGTGGGTGAGGGGGCCAAGGCGTCGCTCGCGGCCTTTGACCACCTGATTCGGACTTCGGCACCGGCGTAAGCCTGTACGGCCCTTTCGCGGTTGAAGCCGCTCTCACAGGACTGCGCAGTTGTTGAAACTGTGAAGATCCCCGTAGGAGCGGGTTTACCCGCGAAGAGGCCGGGCCTGCAGGCCAATCACCACCCGCCGTTCACCGTTGCTGCCGCTACCGTATTCGCGGGTAAACCCGCTCCTACATCGGATCGGTGGTGGACACATGTCGGTGGCCGGGCCTGCTGGCCAATCTCCACCCGCCTTTCACCGTTGCTGCCGCTACCGTATTCGCGGGTAAACCCGCTCCTACACAGATCGGTGGTAGACACACATCGAGGGCTGGACACAGGCCGTCGTAGGAGCGGGTTTACCCGCGAAGAGGCCGGGCCTGCTGGACAATCTCCACCTGCCGTTCACCGTCGCCGCCGCCACCGTATTCGCGGGTAAACCCGCTCCTACGCAGATTGGTGGCGGACACACATCGAGGGTTGGACACAGGACGCTGTAGGAGCGGGTTTACCCGCGAAAGGGCCGGTGCAAGCAAAGCAGGACCTGAAGGTGTCTATGCTTACTGCAGACCCCTCAGGAATCAAACCGATGACCCTGATCAGCCGCGAACCCTGGTGGCTAGTCCCCCCAAAGCCCGGGCAGCAAGAGCAGGACCTGCACTGGGGCTACCTGGAAATCTACGCCGACGGTCGCGCTGTGTTCGTCGACCAGCGCCCCACTGACCGGGAGCTGGCCGAGCGCAAGAGCTGCCGCAATTTCCCCGACCCCGAGCCGTGACGGCTCAGCCTTCCAGCTCGGCCAGGCGTGCTTCCAGCGCCGCAATGCGGGCTTCGAGGGCCTCGATGCGTTCTTCGGACACACTGCCGCCACTGGTGCGCGCGCCGCCTTCCTGCTGCCGTGCAGCGAGAATAGCCTCGATTTCCGCCGGGTCGCCCAAGGCATGGGTGTAGCGGTCTTCACGCTGGCCGGCCTGGCGTGGCAGGTGCAAGGCCAGGCCCCGCGAGATCAGGCGCTCCAGCTGATGCTGGATCTGCTCGGTGTCGTCGAAGTCGTGCAGGCGGTTGCTACGGGTCAGCAGTTCGTTGAGGGTTTGCGGGCCCCGCAGGAACATCAGGCCCATCAGCACCAACTGCGCTGGCACCAGCTCCAGTGCCTTGTCTACCCGATGTTCCCAGCGGTCGGCACGGCTGCCCATCTGCAGGCGGGTCATGCCCTGACCTTCGAGGACGCGCAGCGCCTGGCCGACCTGGCCTTGGGTGAGGTTCATCACCGGCTCGCGGCTGGTCTTCTGGTTGCAGGCCAGGACCAGGGCATTGAGGGTCAGCGGGTAGCTTTCCGGGCTGGTGGCCTGCTTTTCGATCAGCGAGCCGAGAACGCGGACCTCGATGCTGTTGAAGCGGCCTTCACCTGCGGTTTCGTGTTCTGACATGGCCCTGTCTCGTGGCTGGGGAAAGGCCACTAGGGTAGGTAATGCGATCGCGTAAGGCAATTGGGGCCGCAAAGCGGCCCCGGCCCGCTTAGCCGTTACGCTGCTCTTCGGCCTGACACGCCGCCGCGGTGAACAGCACATCGGTTGAAGAATTCAGCGCCGTTTCGGCAGAATCCTGCAACACGCCGATGATGAAGCCCACCGCCACTACCTGCATGGCAATTTCGCTAGGGATGCCAAACAGGCTGCACGCCAGCGGAATCAGCAGCAGCGAACCCCCAGCCACGCCCGAGGCGCCGCAGGCGCACACTGCCGCCACCACGCTGAGCAGCACGGCAGTCGGCAGGTCCACCTGGATACCCAGGGTATGCACGGCGGCCAGGGTCAGCACGGTAATGGTGATCGCCGCACCGGCCATGTTGATGGTCGCGCCCAGCGGGATCGACACCGAGTAGGTGTCTTCATGCAGGCCAAGGCGTTCCGACAACGCCAGGTTCACCGGGATGTTGGCGGCCGAGCTGCGGGTGAAGAACGCGGTAATACCGCTTTCACGCAGGCACAGCAGCGTCAGCGGGTACGGGTTGCGGCGAATCTTCCAGAACACGATCAGCGGGTTCATCACCAGCGCCACGAACAGCATGCAGCCGATCAGTACCGCCAACAGGTGCAGGTAGCCGAGCAGCGCGTCCAGGCCCGACTGGGCCAGGGTGGAGCTGACCAGGCCAAAGATGCCCAGCGGGGCGAAGCGGATGACCACGCGCACGATCAGGGTTACACCCGTGGACAGGTCTTCGACCACGGTACGGGTGGTTTCGCCGGCGTGGCGCAGGGCCACGCCCAAGCCGATGGCCCATGTCAGCACGCCGATGAAGTTGGCATTGAGCAGGGCATTGACCGGGTTGTCTACCGCACTCAGCAGCAGGTTCTGCAGCACCTCGGTGATGCCGCCTGGCGCGCTCAGCGTGGCTTCGCTGGTGCTTAGTACCAGGTACGACGGGAACAGCATGCTGGCAACCACGGCCACCACTGCTGCGGCAAAGGTGCCCAGCAGGTACAGCCAGAGGATCGGGCGAATTTGGGTTTCCTGGCCGTGACGATGGTTGGCGACCGAAGCCATGACCAGGATGAACACCAGCACGGGCGCAACCGCCTTCAGGGCGCTGACAAACACCTTGCCAAGAAAGGCCAGGTCGCGGGCGATGGCAGGTGCCAGCAGGGCGAGGGCGATGCCGGCGAGCAGGCCGATGACGATCTGAGTCACCAGGCTGGTGCGGTTGAGGAAGCGGAGGAGAGGCGTCATGTGCAGCGGTATCTCGGAATCTGGAAAGGGCGGACTTTACCATAGAGCACCTGGTGGGCACGGCGCGCCTTGTTGCTAGTCAATCAGGCTTGGATGGCTACCAGTGAAACAACTCCCGCCGCGCCCCCTCGGTAATCGCCACGATCCCTGGGTGCTTGACCTTGCGCTCCACCGAAATGGCATAGAACGACTCGTGCACGGCCTCGGTCTGCCCGATCAGTTGCACGCCATACTGACGGCACACCTCCTCGGCGATTACGCTGGGCGCAACGAAAATGCCGCTGCCCGACTGCCCGAACGCTTGCATCAAGGCACTGTCATCGAACTCCCCCACGATCCGTGGCTGCACCTGCTGCTCGCCCAGCCACCGCAGCAAGCGGCTGCTTACCACGGTCTCCTGGCCGGGAACCAGCAGCGGAGCATCCTGCAGGCAAGCTGGAAAAGGACCTTCAAGCCGTTGTGCCAGCGCCGGGGTGGCGAAGAAGCTCAGCCCGCACTCGCCCAGCTTTTGGCTGTAGCACTTGATGTCCAGGTGGTTAGGCATGGGGCTGTCGGAAATCACCAGGTCCAGGCGCTGAATAGCCAGGTCTGCCAGTAACCGCTCAAGTTTGTCTTCGCGGCAGTTGATGCGCAGCACCTCCTCCAGGTCCATGGTCGGTGCCAGCAGGCGGTAGACAATGGATTTGGGCACCACGTCAGCCACCCCCACACGAAACAGGATCTGCTCCTGAGGGCCGGCGCGCAGCATGGCTTCAAGCTCGCTGCCAATCTGAAACATCTGCTCTGCATACACCAGGGCCTGGCGGCCGGTTTCTGTCAGTTCCAGCTGCCGGCCGGCGCGCTGGAACAGTTCCAGGCCGTAGGTTTGCTCGAACAGCGTGATCTGCCCGCTAATGGTTTGTGGTGTGAGGTTCAGCTGTTGGCTGGCGCGGGTGATGCTGCCCGTCTTGGCCACGGCCCAGAAGTAATGCAGCTGGCGATAGTTAAGCACCGTCGGTCGTCCCGATTCGTAAAAACCGAAGTATATGCCATGAAAATACGAATTTTCCTGAACTATTGCCGTCTCTAGAATGCACGGCTATCAGGCGCCATGCGCCGCCGGGTTATTTCAAGCGAGGACACCATGCTGCAACTCAAATCCATTGGCACCCCATTGGTGCTGGCTTTGGCCCTGTTCACCCTGGCAGGCTGCGACCAGGCCGAGAAATCCGCCCAGCAGATGCTCGACCAGGCCGCGCAGTCGGCCAAGCAGGCCATCGACGACACCAACAAGGCTGCCCAGCAGGCGCTGAGCGAAGCCATCGGCGGCGAAGGGCAGAAGCCCAAGGATGCCGAGAAGAAAGAAGAAACCCAGGAAATCTGACCCCAACCGCTGCTGCAGGATTTGAACAATGGAATATTTGCTGGAACTCGCCGCTAGCCCTACCGCCTGGGTTGCCCTGGCTACGCTGGTGGCCATGGAAGTTGTACTGGGCATCGACAACCTGATCTTCATCTCGATCCTGACCAACAAACTGCCGGTGGAGTACCGCTCCAAGGCGCGGCGTATCGGTATCAGCATGGCCTTGGTCATGCGGCTGGCCTTGCTCAGCACCGTGGCCTGGATCGTCCAGTTGACCGACCCGGTGTTCGAAGTGTTCGGCAACGCCTTCTCGTGGAAGGATGTGATTCTGATTGCCGGTGGTTTGTTCTTGCTGTGGAAGGCGACCAAGGAAATTCACGAAAACGTCGACCCGCATGGCGCCAAGGAGGAAGCCAAAGTCTCCTCCACGGTGACCCTGGGCTTTGCTGCGGCGATCTTCCAGATCCTGCTGCTGGACATCGTCTTCTCGGTCGACAGCATCATCACCGCCGTGGGCATGACCGAGCACCTGCCCATCATGATTATCGCCGTTATCACGGCTGTGATCGTGATGATGGTGGCCGCCGACCCGCTGGCCAACTTCATCAACGACAACCCGACCGTGGTCATGCTGGCGCTGGGCTTCCTCATCATGATCGGCATGACGCTGATCGCCGAAGGCTTTGGCGCCCATGTACCCAAGGGCTATGTGTATGCGGCCATGGCGTTCTCGACGGCTATCGAGGTCCTCAACATCCTGGCCCGCCGAGCGCGTCTGAAGCGTGAGGCGGCTGAAGGTTGATGTAAAAAGGGGCGCCTCGCGCCCCTCTTGCGGACAAGCCCGCTGCATAGGTATTCGCGTGGCACTGGCAATGCGAATACCTGTGCAGCGGGCTTGTCAGTCAGTGGGCTTCGGGAAATCCTGAGGTTAGCTCACCCCGGCATGCCGCCGCGGCCGTCTTACTGGCTGTGGCTTGGCGGGTGCCTGCGGTGGCAGGTGGTGTGCATGACGCCGCACGATACGCAGTACACCCCACAGCATGGCGGCTGCGACGCTCAGCCACATGCCTACCAGCATGAGAATTGCCATGGTCAGGCTCATCTGTGCCTCCATCTTTGCGGCAAGCGCTTGATTGGGCCGCGTTTACCTTCCAGACACTGCTTTAGTCTAGCCCTTCGTCTGTGACGTTCCATCGAACAATGGTCTATCTCTAGGGCCGATTCGCTCCAAGGCGCTGTCGGACTATACCCGCGCCGCTGTCGGACCTATGATCGGTGGCCAGAGCCGGGCGCTGCCTGCCTGGCGTTGGAACAAGCGAGTGTCCATGGAGCAAGATTCCTTCAAGGCTGCCCCCCGGCGGCTACTGGCTGCCTGCCTGCTGGCTGCCACCCTGGCCGGCTGCGCCAGCGCACCGCCCGGCAACCTCAAGGGCCTGCCGCAGCGAGTCGAGATCAGCAGCGTGCCGTTCTACCGTGGCAACGCCAACCACAGCGGGGCCATGGCGCTGGCGGCAGTGCTGTCGCAGCAGGGGGCGCCTATTACGCCGGGCTTGCTGGATAAGCCGCTCAACCTGCCTCAGGGCGCCGAAACGCTGGATACCGCTATTCCCCGTGTGGCGCGGGACTACGGTAGGGTGGTGTACCCGCTGGACAAGCAACTGGACGCGCTGCTGACCCAGGTGGCAGCGGGCAACCCGGTGCTGCTGCGTTACGAGGACGGTTCGGCCTGGTGGAGCGAGCCGCGCTATGCGGTGTTGATGGGGTATGACCGTTACAAGCAGCGGGTGCTGCTGCGCTCGGGCATGCACCGGCGGCAGGTGATGGCATTCGATGAATTTGCATCGGCATGGGAGAAGCAGGGGAGTTGGGCGGTGCTGGTGCAACCACCTCGGCAACTGCCGGCTCAGGTTGATCGCCAGCGGTGGTTGCATGCTGCGGATGAATTGGCCAAGGCGGGGCAAGAGATTGCGGCGAAGCAGGCGGTCAATAGCCTGAACGAATAGCGTTGCCTGTGCCGGCCTCTTCGCCGGCAAGCCCGCGCCCACAGGATTTGTGCTTATTGCACAGTCCGTGTGGGCGCAGGTTTGCCGGCGAAAAGGCCAGGCCTGCCTGAATCAGAAGCCCAGGCGATCGCGCAGGCTGTAGTACCAGGCACCGATGGCGCTGAACGGTACACGCAGCATCTGGCCACCTGGGAACGGGTAGTGCGGCAGGCCAGCAAAGGCGTCGAAACGCTCGGCCTGGCCACGCAGGGCCTCGGCCAGTACCTTGCCCGCCAGGTGGGTGTAGGTCACGCCGTGGCCCGAGCAACCCTGCGAGTAGTAGATGTTGTCGCCAATCCGGCCAACCTGTGGCAGGCGCGACAAGGTCAGCAGGAAGTTACCGGTCCAGGCGTAGTCGATCTTCACGTTCTTCAGCTGCGGGAAGGCCTTGAGCATTTTCGGGCGGATGATCGCCTCGATGTTGGCCGGGTCACGCGCGCCGTACACCACGCCGCCACCGAAAATCAGGCGCTTGTCGCTGGTCAGGCGGTAGTAGTCGAGCAGGTAGTTGCAGTCCTCGACGCAGTAGTCCTGCGGCAGCAGGGTGCGGGCCAGTTCTTCGCCCAGTGGCTCGGTGGTGATCACCTGCGTGCCGCATGGCATGGACTTGGCGGCCAGCTCGGGCACCAGGTTGCCCAGGTAGGCGTTGCCGGCAACGATGATGAACTTGGCGCGGACCTTGCCCTGCGGGGTATGCACGACCGGGTTGGCACCACGTTCGATGCGCACGGCCGGGGTTTGCTCATAGATGATGCCACCCAGCGACTCGACCGCGGCAGCTTCACCCAGGGCCAGGTTCAGCGGGTGGATGTGGCCGCCGCTCATGTCGAGCATGCCGCCGATGTAGCTGTCGCAGGCAACCACTTCGCGGATGCGCTTCTGGTCCATCAGCTCCAGCTGATTATGGCCAAAGCGTTCCCACAGGCGCTTTTGCGATTCCAGGTGACCCATCTGCTTGCTGGTAAGGGCAGCGAATACGCCACCATCTTTCAGGTCGCACTGAATGTTGTACTTGGCCACGCGTTCACGAATGATGCGCCCGCCCTCGAAGGCCATGTGGCCCAGCAGTTGTGCCTGCTTGGGGCCGACGGTGCGTTCGATGACATCAATGTCGCGGCTGTAGCTGTTGACGATCTGGCCGCCGTTGCGGCCCGATGCGCCGAAGCCGACCTTGGCCGCTTCGACGATGCTCACCTTGAAGCCGTTCTCCAGAAGGAACAGGGCGCTGGACAGGCCGGTGTAGCCGGCACCGATGATGCACACATCGGTTTCCACCTCACCCTGCAGCGCCGGACGTGGCGGCACCGGGTTGGCCGAGGCGGCGTAGTAGGACTGGGGGTAGGGGGTGTTAGCCATGCTGCAGGAACCTCGTGTTTTATATTTTTAACGAATGTACCGATGCTATCAATAATAATAAACACCCGCTAGTCGTCTGGTGAAAATCCTTTACGGGGCCCCCCTCAGTCAGCCTCTCTATAAAGAGTTTAAGATTCAGTAGGTTAGCGCGAAAAAAAGTGTTGACAGGGTTTTTGTAATGCGTAGAATGCGCACCACACGACAGGCACATAGCTCAGTTGGTTAGAGCACCACCTTGACATGGTGGGGGTCGTTGGTTCGAGTCCAATTGTGCCTACCAAATCGAAAAAGGGGTGATCCGAAAGGGTCACCCCTTTTTTCATTGTCCATTGCCGCGCGAGCGGGAATACCGCGGCATGGACGCAAAGCGCTTTCATTCGAAAGTTTTTGATTTTTCTCAAAAAAAAGCTTTACAGGTACGCATCGGGCCACTAATATGCGCACCACACGACAGGCACATAGCTCAGTTGGTTAGAGCACCACCTTGACATGGTGGGGGTCGTTGGTTCGAGTCCAATTGTGCCTACCAAATCGAAAAAGGGCGATCAGAAATGATCGCCCTTTTTGCATTTGCGCCCGAAGCAGCGTGTAACGTTTGGTCGCGGTTCGGGGCATACCCGGCGTGCTAGAATCCGCCCCTTCGAATCTGGAGGTACACGCGTGCGCAAACTGGCTGTGGTAATGGCAGTGCTCGCCCTGGCGGGCTGTGAGAACGAGGTCGAAGGCGTGCACAAGCAGGTGGCCGAACACCTGCATAACCCCAAGACCGCCAAGTTCGGCAACGTGCGGATCGACACCCAGGGCACCATCTGCGGTCAGGTCCGCGGCAAGGACGATGCCGGGCAGTACGAAGCCTACCGCAGCTACGTGGCGATCAAGCGCGATGGCCAGTACGACATCATCGTTGACGATACCGGCAACAACCTGCGTATCCGTGAACTCTGCGGCGGAGCCGACCTGCAGCGCCGTGCCGAGGCGCTGGCAGACCAGCCGGCGCCCCAGGGGTGGGATGTGGAAGTGGTACAGGGCGCCAACATGGGCGCACTCAGCGATATGACGGCGCGCCTGATCGAAAAGGGCATCCCCTCTTCGGTGGAGTACCGTGACGGCAAGCCGGTGGTGCTGATGGGGCCGTTCCCCACCCGCGAAGAAGCGCAAGCGCGCAGGGACGAAGTGATGGCCAAGCTGGGTACCGATTCGGTGGTCATCCAGCACGGCGCAGCACGCTAGGGTCTGTTCGAGAAGTCTTGAGACGCAGCATGACCAAGTATCAAGGCTTATCGTACAGAGCCTAAGCCAGTACAGTGGCGCCGCGGCCAAGGCTTGTGTCAGGCGCTGTTCACACAAGTTTGGCTATGCTTGGGTTGGGAGATGCCAAACGGGGAGGGCCTCATGTCTACACTGGAGCGGGCCATTGCCGTGGCCGCCAGGGCGCATGAAGGGCAATACGATAAGGGTGGGGCTGCTTATATCCTCCACCCGTTACGCGTGATGATGCGGGTTTCCACACCTGAGCAGCGGATTGTGGCGGTGCTTCACGATGTGATCGAAGACACCCCGCTGACCCTGTCCGACCTGGCGCGTGAGGGCTTCGCGCTGAAAATCCTGGCTGCGTTGCTGGCGCTTAGCCGCCGCGAAGGCGAGCCTTACCAGGATTTCGTGGTGCGCCTGGGCGAAGACCCGTTGGCGCGCACCGTCAAGCTGGCTGATCTGGCCGACAACAGCGACCTCTCGCGCATCCCTTGCCCGGGCCCCGCCGACCTGGCGCGGCTGGCCCGTTATCGCCAAGCCAGTGCCTATTTACAGGCGCTGGCCTGAGGATCAACCGCACGCCTTGAGGTTGACCGGCCCCACGAACGCGTTTCCTCGCCCCATCACGCAGGCGACCTGTTGGTTGCGTTGCTGCTCCCAGGCTTGCGGCGGGTAGGTCTTGTTCCAGGCTTCGAACAGCTGGCGGTCCTGTTTGGACAGGCGCAGGTTGTACTGCTTGCTCATGTAGAAGTAGGTGCGGGCGATCATGCCGCGGATCGACGGGCGCGGCATCACCTTCTTGGCCTTGAAGTCGACCTGGGTCAGGCAGCGGCCATACTGGCCGCTTTGTTCTGGTAGCCAGCCGAAGCTGAAGTTGCTGCGGTCGCCGTTGACCTCGCCGATGCTTGGCACCAGGTTGTGCAGGTCGGCTTCGGCGCGTTGGTACACTTCGTCATGCTGCGAGCACTGCTTGCGCCCGCCGCTCTGCCAGCACTGGCGCTGATGGCCGATCTGCCAGGCGGGTACGATGTGCTCCCACTCGATGCGCGACGCGCGCTGGGCGTTCTTGCGTGGGGTATAGCCGCAAGATGCCAGGTCGACCTTGTTGCCTTTGTATTTACAGCCGCAATAAAACTCGGTTGATTGCGGCGCATAGAGCTTCCAGGCGACCTTCTTGGCCTCCTGGAAGGTGCGCGGGGCGTCGGCTTGAACAAGGGGAGTGGTCAGTAACAGGCAAGCTGCTGCGAAAAGCGAAACTCTCATGCGCAGTCAATCTTCCTTCGGTACGGTCCAGAAAATCTGCACACCGCCATCGTCGCGATGGGCGAGGGTGACGTTGTCGTTTTCTGCGATCTCCTGAAGCAGGGTCTCCCAGTCATCCGGGCTTTCCTGTTCCAGGCGGAAGATCAGCGCCGCACGGCTGCGCTGGGCGGTGGGGCTGTTGATGATCTTCTGGATGCGTACACCCAGCTGTTCATAGCTGCTCGGGGTGGCGGAGGCGGTGCTGGACACAGGAGTTTCCTTGTTTTGCTGTATGTGCATACAGTATTTCACTGTAAGTAAATTCGCAACAGCTTGTCAGGGGAAATCCAGCGTTGGTCTGTAAGCCATGACACCGTTCTGAAATGTAAACGATGTTCGGGTTAGTAGCAGTGCAAAGCAAAACCTCTTTTTTGTCCTGGGTATGAAGTGAGACAGGCGGCGACTGAGGCTGCCTGCCTTCTTTGTCGCTTCAGCAGGTTGTTGCGCTGGTGGCTTTCTTCGCGGCCGTACGGATGTGGGTGCCGTACAGCGTCAGGCCTGTGAAGGCCAGGCCGCCCACCAGGTTGCCCAGTACAGTGGGGATTTCGTTCCACACCAGGTAGTCCATGAGCGAGAAGTCGCCGCCCATAATCATTGCGGAAGGGAACAGGAACATGTTCACGACCGAGTGCTCGAAGCCCATGAAGAAAAACAGCATGATCGGCATCCACATGGCGATCACCTTGCCGCTCACAGAGGTGGAGATCATTGCGCCGACCACGCCCATCGACACCATCCAGTTACACAGCACGCCACGCAGGAAGATCGTCAACCAGCCTGCCAGCCCGTATTGCTCGTAACCCAGGGTGCGGGCCTCACCGATGCTGGCAATTTTCTCTCCCACGGCGCCGGGGGAAGCATGGAAACCATAGGTAAAGACGAAGGCCATCATGCAGGCGACCGTAAGGGCGCCGGCGAAGTTGCCGACGAACACCAGGCCCCAGTTGCGCAGAATTCCCCTAACGGTGACCCCGGGACGTTTGTCCAGTAATGCCAGCGGGGTGAGCATGAAGACCCCAGTGAGCAGGTCGAAGCCCATAAGGTAGAGCATTGAAAAACCAACCGGAAACAGTACTGCGCCTAGCAGGGCTGAGCCTGTCTGTACTGCGATGGTCACTGCGAATACGGCCGCCAGGGCCAGAATTGCCCCGGCCATATAGCTGCGGATCAGCGTGTCGCGAGTGGACATGTGGACCTTTGATGCGCCGGCATCGAGCATCTTGGTGACAAAATCGGTGGGTAGCAGATAAGACATGGCGGCTCCCTCAACTGCGGGTAATAGGCGGCACCCCTGGAGGGGTGCCGAGGGTTGGATGGGTTTACCAGGAACGGTACGGCAAGAACTTGCCATTGAGGGTCAACAGAACCCGGTCGCCTTTGAGGTCTTCGATTCGCTCGACATGCATGGAAAAGTCGATGGCACTCATGATGCCGTCGCCAAATTTTTCCTGGATCACGTCTTTCAGGGTCGGGCCATAGACGCCCACGACTTCATATAGTCGATAGATCAGCGGGTCTTGAGGGATGGACTTGTCCCAGCCCTTGACTGGGAAAGCGGTTAAGGTGGCGGCGACTTGATCATCCAGCTCCAATACCTCGCAAAGATGCGTTGCCACTTCCAGCGGCGCGCTATTCATGCCGTAGCAGACCGATGCAAGCCATACCGGGGCCTTGCCCACTGCGTTGGCAAGATCATCCCAGCTCAGGCCCTTGCGTGCTTTCGCGGCCATGATCAGGTGATGCATTTCAAGTTTGTCCATTATTTCTGCTCCCGCAGTTTGGTTTAAGGTGAACACACCCATAGCGAGAGATGTGCCAATCTCCTGTTTTTTGTAACTGCATGATTTTATTGAGTTATTTTTTGTTTGATGGCGAGGTTTATTTACGAAATTTCGTAAATCACGAACGGTCGTAATATTGTTCACGAAATGTCGTGAAAATCGGTTCGAGGATATCCATCAGTGACAGACGCCGTCGCCCTCGGAGTCGCTGCCGACTCCGCCGTTGCCATGCTGTTAATCCACCCGGTAGATGATCGGGTACTGCAAGCCAACAACGCCGCGCTCGATTTACTGGGCTGCGCCGCAAATGAGCTTTCCGGTCATGCCTTTAGCCATTTTCTGCGAGGGGGAATCGCACTGTGGGTGAGCTTTACGGATGAGGTGCTGACTCAAGGCGAAGCGTGGTCGGACGACCTGCTGCTGGTGGATCTGCAACTGCGGCAAATAGCGGTGGAGGTTTCGGCTAGCGCGGTTGAGGGCGGGAAAATTGTACTGGCGGTGCAGCGCCGGGACCTTTTGGAGCAGCGCCGTAACCGGGCTGAGGCGCGCCGCCAACACCGTTTGGGCCACGTGGGGTGGGAGCGGATCAGCCAGGTGTTCGAGCGCATCCAGCAGCAGAACCGGCTGATTCTTGGTGCAGTTGGCGAGGGCATCTATGGGCTCGATACCCGGGGCCAGACCACGTTCATCAACCCCGCCGCCGAGCGTATTCTGGGGTGGAGTGCCATCGACATGATTGGCCAGGATGCCCACCATTTGTTCCACCACAGCCATAGCGACGGACGTGCGTTCGAGGTCAATCAGTGCCCCATCCATGCTTCGTTCAGCGATGGACAAGTTCATCGCGTGGACCACGAGGTGTTCTGGCACAAGAGCGGCGAACCAATCGCCGTCGAGTACACCAGCACTCCAATCTTCGAGATGGGAAGGCTGGTGGGGGCGGTGGTGTTGTTTCGGGACATCCGCGAACGACAGCGCACTGAAGCGCGCCTGCGCGATGCGCTAAGTGAAGTAGAGCAGTTGAAGACTCGGCTGGAGATGGAAAACCAATACCTGCAGGAGGAAATCAACGCCCACGGCAATCACCACGAGATCGTCGGCGAAAGCCCAGCGGTCAAGCATCTGTTACAGCAGATTGACCTGGTCGCAGCTACCGACGCCAACGTGTTGGTCACCGGCGAGTCAGGCACGGGTAAAGAGCTTGTGGCTCGCGCGATTCATGCCAGCAGCCCCCGGCGCGACCGCCCTCTGATTCGGGTCAATTGCGCCGCGGTACCCCGTGAATTGTTCGAGAGCGAGTTCTTCGGCCACCTCAAAGGGGCCTTCACCGGAGCGGTCAGCAACCGAGTGGGTCGCTTTGAATTGGCGGACGGAGGTACCTTGTTTCTCGATGAGGTGGGAGAGATTCCGCTGGAGCTACAAAGCAAGTTGCTCCGTGTTCTACAGGACCGCCAGTTTGAGCCTGTAGGCGACAATCGCACCAGGGCCGTTGATGTGCGAGTTATCGCCGCAACGAACCGTGACCTGCGCGATATGGTCGCCCGAGGGGCGTTCCGGGAAGATTTATACTTCCGCTTGAATGTGTTCCCTATACGCTCGGTGCCCCTGCGGGAGCGACTTGAGGACATTCCGTTGCTCGCCAGCCATTTTCTTGAAAGGGCTAGCCTGGCGTTTAACAAGCCGGGCATTCGCATGTCGCTGACCCAAGTCGCGGTGCTTCAGCAGTACGCCTGGCCAGGCAACATCCGCGAGCTTCAAAATGTGATTGAGCGACAGACCATCGTCTCCCGAGACGGTCGCGTGAGCTTTCATGAGGTTCTGGCGCCAAACGGCCCGTCCAGTGGCCCTGTATCTTCAATTGCACAATGCCAGCCTGAGCCGACTGCCGACAAAGACTGGGAGCGGCAGATGAAGCTGAATGCGATCTCTGTGCTCAAACGAACAGCAGGGAAAGTCTCCGGCGAGGGTGGTGCTGCGCAATTGCTGGGGTTGAAGCCCACAACCTTGGCGTCTCGACTCAAGAAGTGGGGCGTTGATCCGAGAGATTACAAATAGAGCCGCTTGCGCAAGCCAGAGAAGAAACCCACTGATGCGAGCCCCAGTTGAATGGCGGCCGGGCGGGATTGATCTGGAAGGGAAGAATGGCCGGTGATGTGGGGCACCGGCCATGGGTGGTTGATCAGTACTCCCAGAAGATGCGTTGCAGCTCTTTGCTGTCCTGGGTCTTGGTCATTGCCACCATCGCCAGGATCCGCGCTTTCTGCGGGTTCAGGTCGTGAGCCACGACCCAGTCGTTCTTGTCATCCGGCTGTTCGGCGTTACGCAGTACGAAACCACCCTGGTTGACATGCGACGAGCGGATGATCTGCACGCCGTTCTTGCGCAGTTCTTGCAGCGCCGGGACTACCCGCGACGATACCGAACCGTTGCCGGTACCGGCATGGATCAGCGCCTTGGCGCCGTTCTGTGCCAGCGCCTTGTAGGCGGTGTCGGTGACGTTGCCATAGCCATAGGCAATGTCCACCTGCGGCAGGCTGCTGATCTGCTTGATATCGAACTCGGAATTGACCGTATGGCGCTTGGCCGGCAGGCGGAACCAGTACGATTTGCCTTCCACCACCATGCCCATCGGGCCCCAGGCGCTCTTGAAGGCTTCGGTCTTGATGTTGACCGCCTTGCTTACATCGCGGCCGGACTGGATCTCGTCGTTCATGGTCACCAGCACGCCCTTGCCACGCGACTGCTTGTCGCTGGCTACGGCCACGGCGTTGTACAGGTTGAGCATGCCGTCGGCGGACATGGCGGTACCCGGACGCATCGAGCCGACCACCACGATTGGCTTGTCGGTCTTCTCTACCAGGTTGAGGAAGTAGGCGGTTTCTTCGAGGGTGTCGGTGCCATGGGTGATGACGATGCCGTCCACGTCCTTGCTTTCGGCCAGCTCGGCGACGCGCTTGCCCAGCTTCAGCAGGTCGTCATTGCTGATGCTCTCGGAGGCGATCTGCATGACTTGCTCGCCACGTACATTGGCGATGTCGGCCAGTTCTGGCACGCCGGCGATGAGCTTGTCGACGCCCAGCTTGGCAGCCTGGTAAGTGGCGCTGTTGGCTGCGCTGGCACCGGCGCCGGCAATGGTGCCGCCGGTGGCGAGGATGACCACGTTGGCCAGCTTCTGTTGGGTTTCGGCTTCTTTGGCCGAGGCGCTGGATGGCAGGATCAGCAGCAGGGCGAGTGCGCTGGGGGCGAAGGTTTTGAGTGCGGCATTCATCGTTATTGTTCTCGCTTCCTAGTGAGATAGTTATTGAGTCGCGCAGGGCTATAGGCATTTTTCGTACCAAGGCACCACGCGTTGCCTGGGTTGGAGCGGCCTTGCGTTGCAAGGGGCCGCGTAGCAGCCCCGGCAATGTGTGGTGTTGCACCGAGCCGCGCCTGCAAACGGTGGCATTGCATTCGTAATTCCGAACAAAAAAAGGAAAAGGTGTTCGGGTTTTCGGAAAAGCCTGCATAATCGGCCCCGGCAGCACATTGGCCTCCGACAGCCAAACGGATTTGACAAACAACGGTCCTGTTACCATAGTTGGTCAACGCAAACGTTTGCGATCCGATAAAAAACACAAGATTCGGAGTCATCGTTCATGAAGCTGCCGTTCCCCGGTCGTCTGCTGGCCCTCGCTGTCATTTCCTCGCTTAGCCTCGCCTTGCCATTGTCTGCTGCCCACGCTGAAGACAAGCCCAAGGTCGCCCTTGTCATGAAGTCGCTGGCCAACGAGTTCTTCCGCACCATGGAAGACGGCGCCAAGGACTACCAGAAAACCCACGCCGACGAGTTCGACCTGATCGCCAACGGCATCAAGAACGAGACCGACACTGGCGAGCAGATCCGCATCGTCGAGCAGATGGTCAATGCCGGCGCCAAGGCGCTGGTGATTGCCCCGGCTGACTCGAAAGCACTTGTGTCGGCGGTGAAGAAGGCCATGGACCAGGGCGTGGTGGTGATCAACATCGACAACCGTCTGGACCCTGACTTGCTCAAGAGCAAAGGCATCAGCGTTCCCTTCGTCGGCCCCGACAACCGCAAGGGCGCGCGCCTGGTTGGCGATTACCTGGCCAGCCAGAAGCTCAAGGCCGGCGACCAGGTGGGCATTATCGAAGGCGTGCCGACCACCACCAATGCCCAGCAGCGTACCGCCGGCTTCAAGGACGCCATGGACGCCGCGCAGATGAACATCGTCTCGGTACAAAGCGGCAATTGGGAGATCGACAAAGGCAACGCCGTCGCCGCCTCCATGCTCAACGAATACCCCGACCTGAAGGCCTTGCTGGCCGGCAACGACAGCATGGCCCTGGGCGCTGTGTCCGCCGTGCGTGCCGCTGGCAAGGCCGGCCAGGTGCAAGTGGTGGGCTACGACAACATCAAAGCCATCAAGCCAATGCTTGCCGATGGACGCGTGCTTGCCACCCTCGACCAGGCCGCCAGCCAGCAGGCGGTGTATGGCATTCAGGCGGCGCTGAAAATGGTCAAGGGCGAAAAGCCTGATGTGGATGCCGACAACGTCATCCAGACCCCGGTCGAACTCATCACCAAGAAGCCCTGATGCTGCCAGGAGAATCGGCCATGCCTGCATCGGCCAATGAAGTGGTGCTTGCCGCCAGCGGCCTGGGCAAGACCTACGCCCAGCCCGTGCTCGGCGAGGTCAGCCTGAGCCTGCGCGCCGGCGAAGTGCTGGCCCTGACCGGCGAGAACGGCGCGGGCAAGAGTACGTTGTCCAAGCTCATCAGCGGCCTGGAGGTGCCCACCACCGGGCACATGACCTACCGTGGCCAGGCCTACGCGCCCGGCAGCCGCAGCGAGGCCGAACGCCTTGGTGTGCGCATGGTCATGCAGGAACTGAACCTGCTGCCGACGCTGACCGTCGCGGAAAACCTGTTTCTCGACAACCTGCCCAGCCGTTTCGGCTGGATCAGCCACAAGCGCCTGCGCCAGCTGGCAACGGCCGCCATGGCTCGGGTCGGGCTCGACGCCATCGACCCGGACACCCCTGTCGGTGAACTGGGCATCGGCCATCAGCAAATGGTCGAAATTGCCCGCAACCTGATCGGTGACTGCCATGTGCTGATCCTGGACGAACCCACTGCCATGCTCACTGCGCGCGAGGTGGCGTTGCTGTTCACCCAGATCGAGCGCCTGCGCGCGCGCGGCGTGGCCATCGTCTATATCTCGCATCGCCTGGAAGAGTTGCAGCGGGTAGCCCAACGCATCGTTGTGCTGCGCGATGGCAAGCTGGTGTGCGACGAGCCGATCCAGCGCTACAGCAGCGCCGAGCTGGTCAACCTGATGGTCGGCCGCGAGCTGGGCGAGCATATCGACCTGGGCCGACGGCAGATGGGTGCACCGCTGCTCAAGGTCGACAAGTTGTGCCGCGGCGACAAGGTGCGCGAGGTGTCGTTCGAAGTCAGGGCAGGGGAGATTTTTGGCATTTCCGGGCTGATCGGCGCCGGCCGTACCGAGCTGTTGCGCCTGATCTACGGTGCCGATCGCGCCGACAGCGGCGGTATCGCGCTCGGCCAACCGCCGCAGGCGGTAAACATCGACTCGCCCAAGGCTGCAGTGCGGGCCGGTATCGCGCTGATAACCGAAGACCGCAAAGGCGAGGGCCTGCTGTTGACGCAGTCGATCAGCGCCAACATTGCGTTGGGCAACCTGGGCGCGGTATCGCGCGCCGGTGTGCTCGATAGCGAAGCGGAAAAGGCCTTGGCCGAACGCCAGATCCAGGCCATGCGCATTCGCAGTGCCGGCGCGCAGCAGGTGGTGGGCGAGCTGTCTGGCGGTAACCAGCAAAAAGTGGTGATCGGCCGCTGGCTGGAGCGCGATTGCCAGGTGCTGCTGTTCGACGAGCCCACGCGTGGCATCGATGTGGGCGCCAAGTTCGACATTTATGGCCTGCTGGCCGAGCTGGCGCGCCAAGGCAAGGCCTTGGTGGTGGTGTCCAGTGACCTGCGCGAACTGATGCTGATTTGCGACCGCATCGCCGTGCTGTCCGCCGGCCGCCTGATCGACACCTTCGCGCGTGATCATTGGAGCCAGGACCAGTTGCTTGCCGCCGCCTTCGCCGGTTATCAGAAACGTGACGCGTTGCTGCATGATGCAGCCCCCAGGATGGATGCATGAAAACCACCCCGCTCAACAACCAGGAAGCCGCCCCCGTGCGCCGCAGCGGTACCTACTTTGGCCTGGGCACCTACCTGGGCCTGGCTGGCGCCTTGCTGGCGATGATCGTGCTGTTCTCGTTCCTCAGCAGCCACTTCTGGTCGTATGGCACCTTCAGCACGCTGGCCAACCAGATCCCGGACCTGATGGTGCTGGCGGTGGGCATGACCTTCGTGTTGATCATCGGCGGCATCGACCTGTCGGTGGGCTCGGTGCTGGCGCTGGCCGCCTCGACGGTGAGCGTGGCGATACTCGGCTGGGGCTGGGGCGTGCTGCCCTCGGCGCTGCTGGGCATGGCTGTGGCCGCATTGGCCGGCAGCATTACCGGTGGCGTCACCGTAGCCTGGCGCATCCCGTCGTTCATCGTCTCGCTTGGTGTGCTGGAGATGGCCCGTGGCCTGGCCTACCAGTTCACCGACTCGCGCACCGCCTATATCGGCGACGCCTATGCCTGGTTCTCCAACCCGGTCGCCTTTGGTGTTTCGCCAGCGTTTATCATCGCCTTGCTGGTGATCGTGCTCGCCCAGTTGGTACTGACGCGCACGGTGTTCGGCCGTTACCTGATCGGTATCGGCACCAACGAAGAGGCCGTGCGCCTGGCCGGTATCGATCCGCGCCCTTACAAAGTGCTGGTGTTCGCCCTGATGGGCCTGCTCGCCGGCCTGGCCGCACTGTTCCAGATCTCGCGGCTGGAAGCCGCCGACCCCAACGCCGGGTCTGGCCTGGAGTTGCAGGTCATTGCCGCCGTCGTGATCGGCGGTACCAGCCTGATGGGCGGGCGTGGCTCGGTCATCAGCACCTTCTTTGGCGTACTGATCATTTCCGTATTGGCCGCCGGGCTGGCGCAGATCGGCGCCAGCGAGCCGACCAAACGCATTATCACCGGGGCGGTGATCGTCATCGCCGTTGTGCTCGACACTTACCGTAGCCGGCGCGCAGGCCGGCGGAACTGACACCATGGCAACTATCAAAGACGTCGCGGCACTGGCGGGTATTTCGTACACCACCGTGTCCCATGTACTCAACAAGACCCGTCCGGTCAGCGAGCAGGTGCGGCTGAAAGTGGAAGCCGCCATCATCGAACTGGATTACGTGCCCAGTGCGGTGGCGCGCTCGCTGAAGGCGCGCAGCACGGCCACCATCGGCCTGTTGGTGCCCAACAGCGTCAACCCGTACTTCGCCGAGCTGGCGCGGGGTATCGAAGACGCCTGCGAGCGCAACGGCTATTGCGTGATCCTGTGCAACTCCGACGACAACCCACAGAAGCAGCGCAGCTACCTGCGCGTGCTGCTGGAAAAACGCATCGACGGCCTGGTAGTGGCCTCGGTGGGCCAGGACGACGACCTGCTGCAAAGCCTGGCCGGTGTGCGCACGCCAATGGTCATCGTCGACCGTGAGCTGGAAGGCGTCGATGCCGACCTGGTGCGCATTGACCACGAGCAGGGGGCGTACCTGGCCACCCGGCACCTGCTGGAGCTGGGCCATCGCGACGTCGCCTATATCGGCGGCCCCGCCGAAACCGGTGTTACCCAGCTGCGCCTGAGCGGCTTCCGCCGTGCCATGGCCGAAGCCGGTGCGCCTGTGCTGGGCAGCCGTGTACTGCACTGCGACTTCACCAGCCCGGGTGGCCATGCAGCGGCGGCGCAGGTGCTGGAAGGCAAGCGGCCCTCGGCGATTTTTGCCGGCAACGACATGATCGGCTTTGGTGTGCTGCGCGCTGCCGCCGAACGCAATATCAGCGTACCCGGCGAGCTGTCGGTGATCGGCTTCGACGACATCGAACTGAGCCGCTACGTGTACCCACCACTGACCACCGTGGGCCAGTCGATCCGCGAGCTGGGCGAGAGCGCTGCCTCGTTGCTGCTGACGCGTATCGCTACGCCCCGGCAAGGCGCGGCGGAGCAGCGTATCGTCGCCCCGCGTATCGTCTTGCGTGAATCCACCGGGCCGCGCCCGGACCTGTTCAATGAATACCGCTAACGCTAAGGAAACGTCATGAATGCCAAGGTTGTGGTGGTCGGCAGCCTCAACATGGACCTGGTGGTCCGCGCCCAGCGCCTGCCACGGGCCGGCGAAACACTCCCCGGCGATAGCTTTTTCACGGTGCCGGGCGGCAAGGGTGCCAACCAGGCGGTGGCGGTAGCGCGGCTGGGGGGCAGCGTGGCGATGATCGGCAATGTGGGGGATGATGATTACGGTCGGCAACTGCACCGGGCCTTGTATGTCGAGGGTATCGACTGTCAGGGTGTCAGCACCTGCCCGGGCACGTCCAGCGGTGTGGCGCTGATCACGGTGGATGCCGCCAGCCAAAACTGTATTGTCATCATTCCCGGAGCCAACGGCCTGCTGACGCCGCAGTCGGTGCTGCGTTTCGATGCACTGCTGCAGGCCGCCGAGGTGGTCATCTGCCAGCTGGAAGTGCCCACTGACACTGTGGCGTGCACACTGGCCAGGGCGCGTGAGCTGGGCAAGCAGGTCATCCTGAACCCAGCACCCGCTACCGGCCCCTTGCCAGCGGACTGGTTTGCGCATATCGATTACCTTACCCCTAACGAAAGCGAGGCCGAAGCCTTGACCGGTGTGGCGGTGACCGACCAGGACAGTGCCCGGCGCGCAGGTGAGCGCTTGCTGCAGCTGGGGGCAGGCAAAGTGATCATCACCTTGGGTGCGCAAGGTGCCTTGCTGGTTACTGCCCAAGGCCATCAGCACTATCCGGCGCCGCGCGTGCAACCGCTGGACACCACCGCTGCCGGCGATACCTTCATTGGTGGCTTTGCTGCCGCCCTGGTGCGTGGGCTGAAGGAGGGCGAGGCGATCGCCTTTGGCCAGCGTGCCGCGGCATTGTCGGTTACCCGTGCCGGTGCCCAACCGTCGATTCCCTACCTGGCGGAGCTGACGCCATGAAGAAAACCCCGCTGCTGAACGTTGCACTGTCGCGAGTCATTGCCGGCATGGGGCATGGCGATATCCTGGTGATCGGCGATGCCGGGCTGCCGGTGCCGCCGGGTGTCGAGCTGATCGACCTGGCCATTACGCCTGGCCTGCCGGACTTCGCCAGTGTGCTGCGGGTGGTGCTGAGCGAATTGCAGGTTGAGCGCCACGTGCTGGCCGAAGAAATGCAGAAAGTGGTGCCACCCGCGCTGGTCGAAATCGAGCGACTGAAGGGCAAGCTGGGCAAGCGCGAATGGCTGACCCATGAGGATTTCAAAGTGCTGTCGCGCAGTGCCCGTGCGGTGGTGCGTACAGGCGAGTGCCAGCCCTACAGCAACATCGCCCTCATCTCCGGCGTCACCTTCTAGCCGCTTCCACAAAGGACGCCGGGCTGTGTAAACGCATGATTCATAGGCAACAGGAGTGCCATCCATGCTCAAGTCCCTGCTACAAGGAGTCGTCTTCATGGCCACAGCCTCCACCCTCCAGGCCGCACCCATCGACCTGATCATCGACACCGATCCCGGCGCGGACGACGTGGTCGCGCTGTTTCTGGCCATGGCTTCGCCCAACGAACTCAATATCCGCGCCATCACCACCGTGGCCGGCAACGTGCGCCTGGACAAGACCTCGCGCAATGCCCGCCTGGCCTGCGAATGGGCGGGGCGTGAAGACATCCCGGTGTACGCCGGTGCCGGCCGCCCATTGGTGCGCACGCCGATCTACGCCGCCGACGTTCATGGCGAAGAAGGCCTCACCGGTGTACCGGTGCACGAGCCGAAAGCGCCTCTGGCCCAGGGCAATGCCGTGCAATACCTGGTCGATACCCTCAGCGCAGCCAAACCGCACAGCATCACCGTCGCCATGCTCGGCCCGCAGACCAACCTGGCCCTGGCGCTGATCCAGCGCCCGAGCATCGTCAACGGCATCAAAGAGGTGGTGGTCATGGGGGGAGCCCATTTCAACGGCGGCAACATCACCCCGGTGGCGGAGTTCAACCTCTATGCCGACCCGCACGCCGCTGAAGTGGTGCTGGCCAGCGGCGTACAGCTGACCTACCTGCCGCTGGACGTCACGCACAAGCTGCTGACCAGTAACGCCCGCCTGAAGCAACTGGCAGCCGTGAACAACCAGGCCAGCAAGCGCGTGGTGGATATCCTCAATGCCTACATCACCCACGATATGGACGTGTATGGCATACCTGGCGGCCCTGTGCACGACGCCAGCGTCATCGCCTACCTGTTAAAGCCCGAGCTGTTCAGTGGCCGGCGTATCCACATGAGCATCGACAGCCGCGAAGGGGCCACTTTCGGCCAGACAGTTGCAGACTGGTACGGTGTGCTCAAGCGGCCGGCGAATGTGCTGTGGGTGGAGCAGGGTGATGCCCAGGGGCTGTTCAACCTGCTCAGTGACCGTCTGGCGCGATTGGAATAGCCGCGTGCGGCGCGTAACGCTCGAATACCTGGTCGATGAAGCTGCGTGCCGCCTCGGCACCGTTGTCGCGCACCAACAGGTCGATGGCGATCAACAGTAACTCTTCCGGTGTGCCAGGGCTGTACGCGCTCTGGCCCTCGGCCCATTTGACCTTGATATCGGCATCGATGCTGTGGGTGCTCATGAAAAGCTCTCGCTGGGGGCCCGGAACGAAGGGGGAACACCTGACCCTGGTGTTCGATGGAGGCGGGATGCGCTCCACTTCTTGCAGCAAATCATGGCTTTGCGCCGGTGACCGTGCGGGCTAAGCATATGGCAAATACAGCACGTTGTGCAAAATCCGGTCACGATTGCTTTTCGCCTCGCCGCTGCAGTTCAGGCAGACTTGACCGGTTTTGCAACAAATGATGAGCGGAGCTGTCGGATCAGGCAGTTCCCGGACCGATTTAGGAGGCTTCATGTTCCGTACCCGTGCTTACCTGGCAACTCTGGCTGTGGCTGCTGTCCTGGCGGGTTGCAGCACTGGTGGCAATGCTGATGGTGGTGCCGCGCCAGCGGGCAACGATGGCCGCTGCGAAGCCAGTGGTGCCGACTTTGCCCTGGGCAAGCAGGCCAGCGCCGAATTGCTGGAGCAGGCACGCAAGGCCAGCGGCTCGCAGATGGCGCGCATTCTCAAGCCGCACGACGTGGTCACCCTGGAGTACCGCTCCGAGCGCTTGAACCTGAACGTGGACGAGCAGGGTAGGGTAACCCGCGTCAACTGCGGTTGATGCACGCGGGGGCAACTGCCTTGCGCAAAATGTGAAAAGCCTGCGCGGTCGCCTTGTAGGAGCGGGTTCACCCGCGAACACGGGCAAAGCCCGTGCCATTCACCCTACAGTCGGTTTCGCAGGCAATCCCGCCCCACTCAGATGATGCATCACCCATAAAAAAACCCGCCACAAGGGCGGGTTTTTTTACAGCTATCCGAATTACTCCGGACGAACCTGTGCAGCCTGCATGCCCTTCTGGCCGCGCTCGGCGACGAAGGAAACAGTCTGGCCTTCTTTCAGGCTCTTGAAGCCGTCAGATTCGATGGCTTTGAAGTGTACGAACAGGTCGTCGCCGCCGCCTGCTGGGGTGATGAAGCCGTAGCCTTTCTCATCATTGAACCATTTGACGGTGCCTTGTTGGCGATTGGACATGGGTGAATCTCCAGAACATTTAGTTTTTTCAGTGGTGCAATGCGGCCGAGGCTACGGAGCACGGGATACATCATAGTCTAATTCTGCGCATCTAGCGCCTTTTACCTTCGCAGGATATTGATCCAGCTCAAAGAATGGCTGGTCATCACCGGCTTTAAGGTTTCAGCTCTTCGGTGCGCAGGCCTGTCTCACCACCGACTGCGCCTTCTGCATCAGCTTGGCGTCAACGCCGTCCTTGCTGTCGAGGTCGGCAATCTCGGCGTCGGTGAAGTTCTTTTTGATGGCTTGCGCGCCGCAGTCGCAGTGTTTTTTCGCGGTGGCAGCGTCAACGCCCTGGCCGCTGGCCACTTGCGTGCACTGGGTCATGTAGGCGGCCTCCTTCCCGGCTGGGAAGTTGCCGGCGTTCGCAGCCACGGGCAGCAGCAGGGCGCCAGCGGCCGCCAGGGCCAGAAGAGACGGAACTCGCATCACCAGTTACTCCTTGGGTTAAGGTCTCATCAAGAGTAGGTTGCTTCCCAAAGTCTGAGCGGTATTTTTCCGCGTTAGTTCACCGTTGTGGTGCAATTTCCAAATATTTCTGCCTGGGGTGCAACCCGCGTGCTAGCATGCTCGGCTTGCAGTCGCGCTGTTGCCGGTTGCAGCTATCTTTTTTCTTTCCAGTCACTCTGGTTCGTCCCTGACAAGCCGAAAGGCTTCTGCCACTGTGGGGCAGGCTTCCTTTTACCGGAAGGCAGGTCGGATCTTGTACTGGCTCATCCCAACCCACGTGACCTTTGGTAGGGGTCACCACTAGGAGAGGAGGCGCCATGCCCGTTATTACTCTTCCCGATGGCAGTCAACGTTCGTTCGATCACGCCGTATCCGTAGCTGAAGTAGCCGCTTCCATCGGCGCTGGCCTGGCCAAGGCCACTGTGGCCGGCAAGGTCGACGGCAAGCTGGTCGATGCGTGTGACCTGATCAGCAACGACGCCACCCTGCAGATCATCACCCCTAAAGATGAAGAGGGACTGGAGATCATCCGTCACTCGTGCGCCCACCTGGTTGGCCACGCCGTGAAGCAGCTGTACCCGACCGCCAAGATGGTGATCGGCCCGGTCATTGACGAAGGCTTCTATTACGACATCGCCTACGAGCGCCCCTTCACCCCAGAAGACATGGCCGCCATCGAAAAGCGCATGATGGAGCTGATCGAAAAAGACTACGACGTGGTCAAGAAAATGACCCCGCGCGCCGAAGTCATCGATGTGTTCAAGGCCCGTGGCGAAGACTACAAGCTGCGTCTGGTCGAAGACATGCCGGATGAACAGGCCATGGGCCTGTACTACCACGAAGAATACGTCGACATGTGCCGTGGCCCGCACGTGCCGAACACCCGCTTCCTCAAGGCATTCAAGCTGACCAAGCTGTCCGGCGCCTACTGGCGCGGCGATGCCAAGAACGAGCAGCTGCAGCGCGTGTACGGCACGGCCTGGGCTGACAAGAAGCAGCTGGCTGCGTACATCCAGCGCATCGAAGAAGCCGAAAAACGCGACCACCGCAAGATCGGCAAGCAGCTCGACCTGTTCCACCTGCAGGAAGAAGCCCCGGGCATGGTGTTCTGGCACGCCAACGGCTGGACCGTCTACCAGGTACTCGAGCAGTACATGCGTGGCGTGCAGCGCGAAAACGGCTACCAGGAAATCAAGACCCCGCAGGTTGTCGACCGCATCCTGTGGGAGCGTTCCGGCCACTGGTCCAACTATGCCGAAAACATGTTCACCACTTCGTCGGAAAGCCGTGACTATGCGGTAAAACCGATGAACTGCCCGTGCCACGTGCAGGTGTTCAACCAGGGCCTGAAAAGCTACCGCGACCTGCCGCTGCGTCTGGCCGAGTTCGGTGCCTGCCACCGTAACGAGCCGTCCGGCGCCCTGCACGGCATCATGCGCGTGCGTGGCTTCGTACAGGACGATGCGCACATTTTCTGCACCGAAGAACAGGTGAAGAAAGAAGCCGCCGACTTCATCAAGCTGACCCTGGACGTGTACAAGGACTTCGGTTTCAGCGACATCGCCATGAAACTGTCCACTCGTCCGGCCAAGCGTGTCGGTTCCGAAGAGCTGTGGGACCGTGCTGAAACAGCACTGGCCGACGCCCTGAACGAATCCGGCCTTGAGTGGGAATACCAGCCGGGCGAGGGTGCCTTCTACGGCCCGAAAATCGAGTTTACCCTGCGCGACTGCCTCGGCCGTAACTGGCAGTGCGGTACCCTGCAGTACGACCCGAACCTGCCAGAGCGTCTGGATGCCAGCTATATCGCCGAAGATAACAGCCGCGTTCGCCCGGTCATGCTGCACCGCGCCATCCTCGGTTCGTTCGAGCGCTTCATCGGCATGCTGATCGAGCACTACGCGGGCGTGTTCCCGGCGTGGCTGGCCCCAACCCAGGCGGTGATCATGAATATCACCGACAAGCAGGCCGATTTCGCCCTCGAGGTTGAGAAATCTCTGAACGGAAGCGGTTTCCGTGCCAAGTCGGACTTGAGAAATGAGAAGATCGGCTTTAAAATCCGCGAGCATACTTTGCTCAAGGTCCCGTACCTTTTGGTTATAGGGGACCGCGAAGTCGAAACGCAAACCGTCGCTGTGCGTACTCGCGAAGGCGCAGACCTGGGCTCCATGCCCGTCGCCCAATTCGTTGAGCTGCTGACACAAGCGGTTTCCCGGCGTGGTCGCCAAGAATCGGAGTAATGACTATTAAGCGTGAAATGAGAAACGATAAGCGTGCTGTACCGAAGGCCCCGATCAACGAGAATATCTCGGCCCGCGAGGTTCGGTTAATTGGCGCAGACGGCGAGCAGGTTGGCATCGTCTCGATTGATGAAGCGCTGCGTATCGCTGATGAAGCGAAGCTGGACCTGGTAGAAATCTCTGCAGACGCGGTACCACCCGTCTGCAAGGTCATGGACTACGGCAAGCACCTCTTCGAGAAGAAGAAGCAGGCTAACGAAGCCAAGAAAAACCAGAAGCAGATCCAGATCAAAGAAATCAAGTTTCGTCCAGGGACGGAGGATGGGGATTACCAGGTAAAACTACGCAACCTGGTACGTTTCCTTACCGATGGGGACAAGGCCAAGATCTCTCTGAGATTCCGTGGTCGTGAGATGGCCCACCAGGAGCTGGGCATGGAGCTGTTGAAGCGGGTCGAAGCCGACCTCGCCGAATACGGCACCGTTGAGCAGCATCCGAAGATGGAAGGACGCCAGCTTATGATGGTCATCGCCCCCAAGAAAAAGAAGTAATCTCCCGGGCACGGCAGGCCTGATGATTATGTGTAATTTTATCGAATGCGGAGTTCCAACATGCCAAAAATGAAAACCAAGAGCGGTGCTGCGAAGCGCTTCCTGAAGACAGCTTCGGGCTTCAAGCACAAGCACGCTTTCAAGAGCCACATCCTGACCAAAATGTCGACCAAGCGTAAGCGTCAACTGCGCGGTGCCAGCTTGCTGCACCCGTCCGACGTCGCAAAAGTCGAGCGCATGCTGCGCGTTCGTTAATTCTGGTTAAGATAGAGGAAGTTACTCATGGCTCGTGTTAAGCGCGGCGTTATCGCTCGTAAGCGTCACAAAAAAATTCTGAAACTGGCTAAAGGTTACTACGGTGCACGTTCGCGCGTATTCCGTGTAGCCAAGCAAGCGGTCATCAAGGCAGGCCAATACGCCTACCGCGACCGTCGCCAGAAGAAGCGTCAGTTCCGCGCACTGTGGATCGCTCGTATCAACGCCGGTGCCCGCACCAACGGTCTGTCCTACAGCCGTCTGATTGCTGGCCTGAAAAAGGCTTCGATCGAAATCGACCGTAAGGTTCTGGCTGATCTGGCAGTGAACGAAAAAGCGGCGTTTGCTGCGATTGTCGAGAAAGCTAAAGCCGTTCTGGCTTAAGTACCCGCGACAATCACCCGGCGGTGCTAGCGCTGCCGGGCATTGAACGTCATCGATAGGGGAAGAGCCTTCAAAGCTCTTCCCCTATTTTCGTATCTGGAGTCTGTACATGGAAAACCTGGATGCGCTGGTCTCCCAAGCCCTAGAGGCCGTGGAACGCGCTGAAGACATCAACGCCCTGGAACAGATCCGGGTTAATTATCTCGGCAAGAAGGGCGAACTGACCCAGGTGATGAAGACCCTGGGCAACCTGCCAGCCGAAGAGCGGCCGAAAGTCGGCGCGCTGATCAACGACGCCAAAGAGCGCGTCACCGTTGTGCTCAATGCCCGCAAGGCTGCCTTTGAAGAAGCCGAGCTCAGCGCTCGCCTGGCTGCCGAATGCATTGACGTCACCCTGCCAGGCCGCGGCCAGGCCACCGGTGGCCTGCACCCGATCACCCGTACACTCGAGCGCATCGAGCAGTTCTTCACCCACATTGGCTACGGCATTGCCGAAGGCCCAGAGGTGGAAGACGACTACCACAACTTCGAAGCGCTCAACATCCCTGGCCACCACCCGGCGCGGGCGATGCACGACACCTTCTACTTCAATGCCAACATGCTGCTGCGCACCCACACCTCGCCGGTGCAGGTGCGGACCATGGAGTCCACCCAGCCGCCCATCCGCATTGTGTGCCCGGGCCGCGTATACCGCTGCGACTCGGATATCACCCACTCGCCGATGTTCCACCAGGTCGAAGGCCTGCTGATCGATCGCGATATCAACTTCGCCGACCTCAAGGGCACCATCGAAGAATTCCTGCGCGTATTCTTCGAGAAAGAACTGGCGGTCCGTTTCCGCCCATCGTTCTTCCCCTTCACCGAGCCGTCTGCAGAAGTCGACATCCAGTGCGTGATGTGTTCCGGCAACGGCTGCCGCGTGTGCAAGCAAACCGGCTGGCTGGAAGTGATGGGCTGCGGCATGGTGCACCCGAATGTGTTGCGCATGTCCGGCATCGACCCAGAAGAGTTCCAGGGCTTTGCCTTCGGCATGGGTGCCGAGCGCCTGGCCATGCTGCGCTATGGCGTCAACGATTTGCGTCTGTTCTTCGACAACGACCTGCGGTTCCTAGCCCAATTCCGCTAGGCCCAATCGACGCAACTTTCAGGAGAACAGCATGAAATTCAGTGAACAGTGGCTGCGCGGTTGGGTCAACCCGCAAGTCTCCCGTGACGAACTGGTCGCCCGCCTGTCCATGGCCGGCCTCGAAGTTGACAGCGTTACCCCCGCTGCCGGCCAGTTCAGCGGCATCGTCGTGGGCGAAATTCTCGCCACCGAACAACACCCGGACGCCGACAAGCTGCGCGTGTGCCAGGTAAGCAGCGGTCAGGAAACCTTCCAGGTTGTGTGCGGCGCCCCTAACGCCCGCCCAGGCATCAAGATCCCGTTCGCCATGATCGGTGCCGAACTGCCAGGCGACTTCAAGATCAAGAAGGCCAAGCTGCGCGGTGTCGAGTCCTTCGGCATGCTGTGCTCGGCTGCCGAACTGCAGATCAGCGAAGAAAACGACGGCCTGCTGGAACTGGCTGCCGACGCTCCGGTTGGCGAAGACATTCGCACGTACCTGAGCCTGGATGATGCCAGCATCGAAATCGGCCTGACCCCGAACCGCGGCGACTGCCTGTCCATCGCCGGCCTGGCACGCGACGTCAGCGCCCTGTACGACACCCCGGTCACCCGCCCGGTGGTGCCAGCCGTAGCGGCCGCCCATGACGAAGTGCGCCCGGTCGAAGTCAGCGCCCCGGCTGCCTGCCCGCGCTACCTGGGCCGCGTTATCCGTAACGTCGACCTGAGCAAGCCAACCCCACTGTGGATGGTCGAGCGCCTGCGCCGCAGCGACGTTCGCAGCATCGACGCCGCCGTCGACATCACCAACTACGTGATGCTCGAACTCGGCCAGCCGATGCACGCCTTCGACCTGGCGGAAATCAACGGCGGCATCCGCGTGCGCATGGCCGAAGAGGGCGAAAAGCTCGTCCTGCTCGACGGCCAGGAAGTGGCCCTGCGTGCTGACACCCTGGTCATCGCCGACCACACCCGCGCCTTGGCCATCGCCGGCGTCATGGGGGGCGAGCACAGCGGTGTGAACACCGAAAAAACCCGCGACCTGTTCCTGGAAAGCGCCTTCTTCGAGCCGATTTCCGTCGCCGGTAAAGCCCGTTCCTACGGCCTGCACACCGATGCCTCGCACCGCTACGAGCGCGGCGTCGACTCGCAACTGGCCCGCGAAGCCATGGAGCGCGCCACGCAGTTGCTGCTGGACATCGTTGGCGGCGAAGCCGGCCCTGTGGTCGAAGCGGTCAGCGAACAGCACCTGCCACAAGTAGCCCCGGTCACCCTGCGCGCCGAACGCATCACCCAGATGCTTGGCATGGAAATGGACCCAGCCCAGGTCGAGCAGTTGCTCAACGCCCTCGAGCTGACCACGACCAAGAGCGGGGAAGGGCAGTGGACCGTCAGCGTACCAAGCCACCGCTTCGACATCAGCCTGGAAGTGGACCTGATCGAAGAGCTGGCCCGCCTGTACGGCTACAACAACCTGCCGGTTCGTTACCCGCAAGCCCGCCTGGCCCCACAGGGCAAGCCGGAAACCCGCGGTGACCTGCCGACCCTGCGCCGCCTGCTGGTTGCCCGCGGCTACCAGGAAGCCATCACCTACAGCTTCATCGACCCGAAACTGTTCGAACTGTTCAGCCCGGGCGTAGAGCCGCTGCTGCTGGCCAACCCCATCTCCAGCGACATGGCCGCCATGCGCGCCTCGCTGTGGCCGGGCCTGGTCAAGGCACTGCAGCACAACCTGAACCGCCAGCAAGACCGCGTGCGCCTGTTCGAAAGCGGCCTGCGCTTTGTCGGCCAACTGGGTGACCTGCAGCAGCAGCCAATGATTGCCGGCGTCATCACCGGCAGCCGCCTGCCAGAAGGCTGGGCCAACGGCCGCGACGGCGTCGACTTCTTCGACGTCAAAGCCGACGTGGAAGCCCTGCTGGGCTACTCCGGCGCCCTGAGCGACTTCACCTTCAGCGCCGGCAAACACCCAGCCCTGCACCCAGGCCAGACTGCTGCCATCGAGCGTGACGGCAAACTGGTCGGCTACCTCGGCGCCATCCACCCAGAGCTGGCCAAGGCCCTGGGCCTGGACCGCCCGGTGTTCCTGTTCGAGCTGGTGCTGGGCGACGTGGTCGAAGGCCGCCTGCCGAAATTCAGCGAACTGTCCAAGTTCCCGGAAACCCGTCGTGACCTGGCTTTGATCGCAGGACGTGATGTGGCTTCTAGCGCGGTGCTTGAATTAATTCGTGACAATGCAGGCGAATGGCTCACAGACCTCAGGCTGTTTGATGTGTACCAAGGTAAAGGCATTGATCCTGATAGAAAAAGCCTTGCCGTCGGCTTGACCTGGCAGCATCCATCGCGCACTCTTAACGACGATGAGGTGAACACTACCCTGCAAAACATCCTCACCTCGCTCGAACAAAGGTTGAACACCACGTTAAGGAAATAACGGCATGGGTGCTCTGACGAAAGCTGAGATGGCCGAAAGGCTGTACGAGGAGCTGGGGCTTAACAAGCGTGAGGCCAAGGAGCTGGTCGAGCTGTTTTTCGAAGAAATTCGGCACGCACTTGAAGAGAACGAGCAGGTCAAGCTGTCCGGTTTCGGCAACTTCGACCTTCGCGACAAACGCCAGCGGCCGGGCCGTAACCCCAAGACAGGGGAAGAAATCCCGATCACTGCACGGCGCGTCGTCACCTTTCGTCCAGGGCAGAAGTTGAAGGCCCGGGTTGAGGCCTATGCTGGAACCAAGCCATAACGACGAACTGCCCCCCATACCGGGCAAACGCTACTTCACCATTGGTGAAGTGAGCGAGTTGTGTGCCGTAAAGCCACACGTGCTGCGGTATTGGGAGCAGGAGTTCGACCAGCTGAACCCTGTGAAGCGGCGGGGGAACCGGCGGTATTACCAGCGCCAGGATGTGCTGATGATCCGCCAGATTCGTGCGCTGCTGTATGATCAGGGGTTCACCATTGGCGGGGCGCGGTTGAGGCTCTCCAGTGATGAGGCTAAAGATGAATCCAGCCAGTACAAGCAGCTGATTCGGCAGATGATTGTTGAGTTGGAGGATGTGTTGGTGGTTTTGAAGAAGTAAACCGGGTTTCTGATGAATGGAAATTTTTTTGAGAAAAAGCTTTCATTTATCAGAGGGTTAGGGTACATTCTTCAACGTTCTCGGCAAGATTGAGAACATGCTTCAAAGCCCAGTCGGGGCGTAGCGCAGCCCGGTAGCGCACTTGCATGGGGTGCAAGGGGTCGAGTGTTCGAATCACTCCGTCCCGACCATATATTTCAACGACTTAGCCACCTCCGGGTGGCTTTGTCGTTTTTGCATGTGGGGAGTTTTTCGGGACTTCATCCGATTTTCCTCTTCAAGATCGTCAACACCGGCCCGCGAGAGTCAGTTGTTGATACCATGTTCGCAGCCTCAATCAGCTTGCCCAGCTCAGCGCCGGAGTAGTGGCTGGTGATGCTGCCGTTCTTGTGCCCGAGCAGTGATTTCCGATCCTCTTCAGTAACGCCTGCTGCCCGCAGTCGTCGACCGAAGGTGTGCTTCAAGTCGTGAATCCTGATCGAGGCATATCCAGGGTGAGCGGGGCGAAGGTTTTCCTCCTGCCAGAGTTTCGCCGCTCTCACCCGTGCCTTCTTCCATGCCGAGTCGTTCATCCGGTGCATCGCGGTGCCGTTGTATGGGAATACCCATTCCTTGCTGATCCCGCGCTGCCTTTCAATAATCGACTTGGCCACGTTGTTCAGCACCACCAGGCGCTCGTCGCCATTCTTTACGCCCGACCGGGCGTGTCTCCCGCCGAAGTCAGCAGGGATCAGGAAAACACTGGTTCCCAGTTCCGGCACCGATATCTCCCAATCCCACCTCAGCTTGCACACCTCTTGCTCCCGGCAGCCCGTGTTTACCTTGAACAGGGCCATCGTTTGCAGGTGGCCCGGTAACTCGTTGAAGAGGATCGACTGCTCTTCCCATGACATTGGGTAGGGCTTACGGCTCGACTTCTTCTCTTCGAGCTTCCTCAGCATGGGCACACTGTCCAGCCATGGCCGGCGATCATCGTCTCGCCACTTCCTGGCGCAGAGCGTCAAAACCCGGACCGCGCGCTCGATGGCGATGTTGATCGTCCGGTTGCTCACGGCCTTTTCAATGGTCCCATCCGGCAGAACCTTTTCTGTCTGCCGATCCCTGATAAACGGCTCCAGCGCCTGGTCATCGATGTGCGTCAGCGGCAGGTGGCCCAGGTACGGGTGAAGCTGCTTCATGCACAAGGCAGTGAGGTGAATGGAGGGCTGGTCCTTGACCTCAAGGAGGTAGCGCATTGCCGCCTCCTCCCAGGTGTGGACCTGCCGAATGCCATACACCTTCCTTTGACGCAGCTGCTCGAGCTTGTGGATCAGGTACTGCTCTGCCTCTTCCCGGTCACCAGTTCCAGTACTTTCTCGAATTCGCTCCCCTTTGTAGACTTTATCGATTTGCCAGACACCGCCCTTCTCGTAGAGCCCGGTGATCGTTTTTCGCGCCATGTATCATCTCCTCGGCGCTCGCTGCGGGGCCGATTGTTGTCCTGTCCGGTGGCTTTTTCAATCGCCTTGGCTTCGATGTAGGCGTCCGCCCACTCATCAAGCTCCTGGCGGTCAAAGGCCACGCCCTGTTTTCCGATGGGGAATTCCCGCACGTTCGGCCTGACCGTCTTGTTGAACTCATCCCGGCACATGCCGAGATACCCAGGCGCATCGCCGAACCGGATGAACCGTGGCTGAATGCTTGAGGGCTTTGCTGCTGTGGCATTCGCCATGGGTGTCTCCACGCCGCCGGTGGCGGCAGGTTGGTGGTCAATCGACCTGGTAGTAGACGTAGCAATTGACGCCCTGGTCTTTCAGCGATTGATGCATGGCTTGCACGCCGGCACTGTGCTGATTGCCCTGGCCTGGCCACGGCGTGTCCAGATGGATGCCTTGCTGGTGGTAGCGGCTCTTCTTCTGCAGATAGCCCGGGAGGCCTGGCAGTTGATTGGGGCGTAGGCCGGGCACCGGGATCACTACCCGGTCAAGGTTCGCGCTCCCGCCATCATCAGTGCAGGCAGCTGCTGCGGCCTTGCCAGCTTCCGTGGCAATACGCACCTTCGCCGGCAGGCCGGCCAGTTCTTCTTTTGTCATGGCAATAGCTCTCCATGCCCGCGCATGTCGGCGGGCTTGAGTTGTCGGGGGAGGGGTTATGCTGCTTTCTTGAGCCTGGGCGGGCTCGGCGGATAGCCGAAGTACATGCGGCTGCGCCCGGTGTAGCCGCATTCTCGGCAGCCAGCTGCCGGGTGGGCGTTGTAGCCATAGCTGCAGCTTGAGCAATCGCAGCTGCAACCTGAACACTCCACGGAACACACGCCCAGTACCTCGACTTCGCCGTCCCGGTTGATGGAGTAGTTGTGGCGTCGGTCCAGGCGGAAGCCGGTGATCTTCTCGGCTTCCTCATAGGTGGCTGGGATTACTCGGAAGCCCCACTTGGCCGTCGGGTCATCAACTGTGCGGGTTACCTTCCTCATTGAGGCGCTCTCCATACCAGGTAGGCCATGTACATCAGGGGCAGGATCATGGCATCAGCTCCTTCGGCACCTGGACGGTATCGCCGCGGATGAGTTCGACGATGGACCGGCACACCGCTACTGGCGTCGTATCCCCCCAGCCTTCACCCTCACGGCACGAGCCAGGCCGCCACGTGATGGCAACACTCTCGCCGTCCGCGCTACGCTCTACCAAGCGCACGTACTTGTCTTGCAGGGCGCCGGCCAGGGACCAGTCCTCCCATGGGTTGTAGCGCTTGGTGTGCTCGATGGCCTGGCCCCGGTACCGGGCGAACACCCGCCAGGGCACGCCGTTGTACCCGGGAGGCTCCAGGTACACGTCCAGCCCTTCCGCCTTGCCGACTGCCCATCCCAGCGCCTCACCGGCTAGGTCTGCCGCCTTCACTTCGATCAGGTCGGTCATGGCGCCACCTGCTGCGCCGCCTGGCGCTTCGCGAGCCACTTTTCGTGATGGCGCTCGCGTGATGCATGGACCCGTAGGCACTTTTTGCAGGTGACTTCGTTTGGGCGATCCGATCCATTCATGTCCTCGCCGGCCTGGCCGCACGCGATCTGGCAATCGTGGTCGTCGAAACAGCCACGGTGCGAAACGAGATGCACGATCTTGCTCACAGCTGATACCTCTCATCAATCCAGCGCCCAGGCGCCAGTGCGGGTGTAGGTTCGGGTTGGGTTTCGTGCGGCGAGAGCTGGCGCTGGTTGCCGGCCTGCAGTTGGCTGTCGGGGATGCAGCTGATGCCGCCGGCATAGCCACGCTTGAACGCGTAGCAGGTGACGCCGCGCTGGTTATCACGAACGACCTCGATGTCGTCGCTGAGTTGTTCTGCGCTGGCGCCGGTGGCCAGCAGCAGGAGGCAGAGGGCGAGGCGGGTCATTTGCGCAGGCCCTCGTCTGGGTCCAGCCCGTAACGCCGGCACAGCGCTTGGGCTACGCCTGAGCCGCAGACAAAGGCGTCCATCATGAGCACCCAGCGCGGGGTCTTCTGCCTGCTGGTCCCGCTTACGCACCGGACCGCAGTGCCGATGAGGTCATCTTCCGTGTACTCGCACCCCGCCAGGGTGATGGTCCGGCTGATGTCCTTCTGCTGCTCCAGCTGCTGGCGCAGGTTGCGGATCTCTTCAACCATGGCCAGCACCACTGCGGGCCGGGCCGCGCGATAGTGGGCCTCCGCATGTACGTGCGGCTCACCGATCCCGTAGAACTGGACACCCAGTGCCACGCCGTCGTAGTTCAGGTAGTCGGCCGTCAGCTCGACAGAGCCTTCACCGCCACACCCAGGGCATTCCATCCATCCTTCTTCGGCACCACCGACTTGGGCGCTGACGAAGTCTTGCGGGGTAGCAGCCTTGGCCGCCGCCTCGATCGCGTCGAGGTCCAACTCAATTTTTTCGGGCATGACGATTCCTTGGCCGCCATATCGCGGCAGTGAGTTGTACAAGTGGTTGGGTTCGGTACAAGAAAATCGGCCGATGGTCCGATTCAGTTCTCAAGCTGCGATACCGAGATTGCGTCTCGCCTCGCTTTGGCTATGGTGAGAGTTCACCTGTGGCATACAACTAAACTCGTAGGAGGTCGACATGAGGATTCGCGGTGAGGTTTTTTGGGGGTGGGCTGATCCAACGCTTCACCACCGTACTCACGACGAAACCCTCAGCGATGGAACGCATATTGATGTTCAGGTGCGACTGTCGCGGGGAGGTACGACGCAGATGTTCATCGGGGTTTATGCCCCTAGCGGTATGGCTATCCATGAGGAGGCCTTCGATTCGCGACCAGGGGAGTCGATGACTCGAGCTCTGGCCTGGGGGGTTGGTCGTGCTCGCCGTATTGCCTCTGATGGCCCTCCCGCCGCTGATCGAATCGCCGCCTCGAAATAATTGGGAGAGGGGTTACAGCTGGATGGAGTACAGATGTGCTCTTTCGGTCATGCGGCCTTCATCAAGGCCTCGATGACTCGCTGACCGGCCAGCGGTGGTACCGCATTGCCGGCCATGTGCATGGTCAGCCGGTGATTGTCCGGCCGTAGGGTGTCAGCTGGGAATGACATCGCGGCCAGGGCCTCGCTGGCGCTGAGCATCCGCATGCGGTCGCCGTCGACCAGAGCCCATCGGTCTAGGGTGGTAATGGTGCCGATCGGCCGGTTGATGTCGCGGCCGGTGGTGCCGGAGCCCTTGCCGTAGTAGGGCATGATGAAGCGATCTCCGAAGCGTTGGCGCCCGTTGCGCACTCGGTCGAGCGTGGCCTGGGCCCGGCCTAGCTTCTCGATCTGTGACCAGCGCCCGGCGTCGAAGTCGAGGAAACTGGCGGCTGACACATGCCGTTCCTGCGGCAGCTGCAGCATCAGCGGGGCCTTGCTGCGCGTCAGGACCATGAACAGGCGCACCCGGTGCTGCGGCACACCGAGGTCAGCGCAGTCCACGATGTGCGGCGCTGCCTGATACCCCAGCGCCTGGATGGCTTGCAACCAAGCCGGGTAGAGCACCCAGTCGGTGAACTCCGGTACGTTCTCGATGATGGCTGCCTGCGGCCGGTGGAACTCAAGGGCCGCTACCGGCGCCCAGGCCGTCGAGCGCGATGCGTCATGCTCAGGGTTCCCCGATTTCTTCCCGCGGGCCTTGGCGTGCCCCTGGCAACACGGCGAAGCGAGCAGGATGTCGTGAGCAGGTACCTGCTCCCAGCGAGCCTGGTGCAGATCCTGGCAGACATGCTCGGTGTTGGGATGGTTGGCTGCATGCCATTTCACGGCATCTGGCCAGTGGTTTGCCGCCCAGAGAACCTGGACGCCTGCGGCGCGCGCGCCGGTGCTCCATCCGCCGAGGCCGGCGAACAGGTCGATTGCTGTGGTCATAGTGGTCTCGGTCGAGGATCAGTCGAACAGGTGCTCGCGGCGCCCGGTCTCGTGGTAATGCAGGTCCTGAATGGCCTGCTGCTGGTCGATGGTGAACATCGGGTTGCAGGTGGTGCAGTGGCCGGCGATCTTGATTGCCTGGAACGACAGCGTGATGGATGAATGGTCCCTGTAGCAGGATGGGCACTTGATCGAGTCGCTTTCGCAGCACAAGCGCGCTTCGTCCTCGCCGTCATGGATGGTCTTGCATACCGGGCATTCGAACATCTCCTCCACTTCTGGCTGGCAGCACTCCCGGGCTCCATCTTCATCGTCGTGGATGTCGCCACAGAAGCCGCACTTGTAGAGCGTCCTGATCTGAACCTTCATGGTGTCTCCAGGCAGGCGCCGCCCTCTCCGGGGAGGCGTTCATCGTTTGAGAGGGGAAGGCGCTGGCGGGCAGCGCCGGAGGGTCAGGCGGCGACAGCGTTCTCGAACTTGATCAGAAGGCTCCGGCTGTCGTTGGTGCAGCCATCTTCCTTGACCCGGTAGGTGGCTGGCTCGTAATCGTAGATTCCAGTGATTACGCCCTGCGTGATGCGAGTTCCAATAGGCAGCGGAGGTTGTGGGTTATGCTCTTCAGCCCATGCTTTCACGGCCTTACGCTCCGCCTGATCAACCAGGGCATCGACTTCATCCAGCGCTTCCATGTCATCCCTGGTGGTGTCCCAGTAGGCGTATTTGTCGAGCTCCTTCGCCAGTTCGAAGCCATCCATGTGGCGTCGGTAGTGCTGGGCGATCGTCTCGGCGTCGGCGCCGTCCAGCTTCTCTGCTACCACCTTGCAGGCTTCCAGGATCATTGCCTTGTCGGCTGTCGGGCGGGGCGGGATGTTCTGCATGCGGAATCTCCTGAGCATGCGCCGCCCTCCGTGCTGGTGGCGGCATGGTGGCAATTTGGTTTGGGATGGGGTATTACGGGTGACCGGCATGGGGCCGGGCCATGGAGGTGCTGGATTGAAGAGGTTTCTGGTATTGGCAGCGCTGCTGCTTCCGTTTGGAGCCCAAGCTGAATCTGTAGAGGACAAGTATCCAGGCGATTGGAACTGGGAATACAACACCGCAATCTCCTCGTCGTTGGCTCAAGCCAAGGTAAAAAGCTGCGGCATCATCAGATACAGAGTCAGCAGGGATAGCAGTAGCGAATTCCTGGTTTACTGCTCAAACGACAATGAGAACTGGAAGGCCTACCTAGTCTGGCCAAACATCAACAAAGTTCTTGGGCCATACCAGCCAGACCCCTCATTGCCATAGGCTGGATAACCTCATCCCCTGGATCCTGCTGAATCATCAGCATGCTCTTCCGGTCGAAGGCCATGGCCATGCGGGGCGATATGCTGATTTCATGCCGTGGCGGGGTGAGAAACTTCGCTGCGTGCAGCCTGCCCAGAGCGTGGATGCCGTGGATCAGCGCCTCGATCATCTGGCTGTAAGTGGCGTCCGCCCAGCCGCATATCGCTCGCAGGTGCTGGCCGGTTCGTTTCCTGGCTGACAGCCGCAGCGGTTCAGACCGCGCCACAGATCGGTGAGCTTCGATTTCGTGGCGCGTAATCCTGAATAATGCGTGATGCCCGAGCGCTTCGATGTGATGAATCATCAGCGTCATCGCCTCGCCCTGTTCCTCGATGCCGGCCCACTCCATCAGCTCCAGCAGGGCCTGTTTAGTCCCTGGTCGAACCTTCAAGCGCAGGTCTTCTTCCTGTAACCGTTCGGCTTTGGCGCGGCGCTTCTCGTCGCGTTCCCTGGGTGACATCGCCATACGGCGCCTCCATGATTCCGCTGGGCGGGATGTGTATGTGCAGCTGGCGGCGACGCTGCTGCGTGAGCTTCTGGATGCGTCTCATGGGTGGCACACCTCAATGGGCGTTTTCTTCGTCGAGCCAGACGGCATAACCACCAGTAGACGCTTGTTTCCTCGGTATACGCCCCAAGGCTGACCAGTGGATCTGGCCATGGCGGCCGCGTACTTCACGGCTGGCACAGGCTGAGACATGGTGGCGATCATGGCCTACCCCCGATTCCGCTGGAGCGGGAAGTCGATGTCGAACGCAGCGAGGATGCGGGCGAATCTGCAGTTTCCAATGCCTAGCTCCAGTGTCACGCCCCACCGGGACATGCCGGAATCACGCAGGGCTATGATCTTGTCGGCGAGGTCGCGATCTTCCTGACTCGGCTCGGCCTTCACCTTTTCGGGTCTGGCCGGCTTCGGCGGGCTGAAGAACCTGAATCCTCCCCGCGCCGCTACGCCCCAGAGAGCGGTCTTGGTTTCGCCCAGGAGCTTTGCGACCTCGCCACAGGTCATGGTCTTGGCGAGCTCTTCTACCTGAGCTGTGCGGGCCTTGGCGCGGTTTTTGCGCTCGCTGCCGCGCTCCTGCTTGATTGGCTTGGCCCGCTTTGGCTTTGGTTCGGGGTGCTTGCGCTGCCGAAAAGGCACGTATTCGAAGCCCTCAAGCACTACGAGCTGGCCGCCAGACGCGAAGAAGGCAGCCTTCGCTGCCTCCAGGTCGATTGATTGGTTCATGCAGCCTCCTTCATCCGCTCGCGCATCTCCTTCTCCAGCTCGCTGAGCTCTTCCAGAAACGCCTTGATCTCGGCCTCCATTTCGCGGATGCGCTTGAAGTCGCGCTCGAAGCGATGGCACACGTACTGGAGTTGCTCGGGAAGGCGGTCGTCGTAGCTGACGAAGTCTGCCCAGGCCCTGCCGGTGCAGGCCATCTGGGCCAGCATCTGCCACTCGTACTGCGGGTCGTGGCGCTCAGACTGCATGGTGGCGATGTGGGTCGCAGTGTTCGGGCACTTGATCTCCAGCACGCCATCTTCGCCTACCAGGCCATCCGGTGACGCACCAAAGCCAGCAATTGTCGGGTGCATGACCAGACCGGTTTCGACAACCATCAGGCCTTTGTCGGCCTCGTAGGCCATACAGGCAAACGGTTCAAGCTCGACGCCGCGCTGCACGGCAGCATTGCGGGAAAGGTCGGCGCCGCCAGACTGGCCGGTGAGGCGCTCGCACAGAAGCTCCATCATGTAGTTTTTCCGGGTGGCAGATGGTGCGCCGCCCCGGCCGCTGGCCATCACATCCTTCACTCGACTCGCGGTGACGCAGCCAAGGCGTGCTGCGAACCATTCAGCGCTACGCTGCTCCATCTAACACCTCCTCAGATTCGCCTTCGATGGGCGCCGCCTCTGCCTTGATGGCGTCGGCGCGCTTGGTGACCTCGGCCTTGAAGCGGGCATGGCCGGTCGCATCCTTTGCCTGTTTCATGGCTGCGGTTGCCTGCTGGTACACATCGGTCAATGCTTCCAGGCTGCCGGCCTTCTGTGCCAGTGCAATCCAGTTGTTCACCATCTCGGGATCGGTGGGTGCCGAGCCAGCCAGGCTGGCAAGACCCTCACCCCCATCCGTGTTCAGGTGGTGAATCGCCTGCTCCAGGCGCTCTGTCTTGGGCCAGTACTTGTAGCCGCGCTTCACCACGGTCTTCTTAGCCATCTCGCCCGGGTCGGTGACCCACGGGCAGGATTTGTTCTTGCTGACCCAAGCTTTCCAGGCGCTGGAGCGGTCACGGATGGCGTTCACATCCTCGATGCTCATGGTTTCGGTCAGGTAATCGCCGTCGGCGGTCTTGACTACCACGTACACGCCGATCACTTCGCCGCGATCCTTGGCGAACGGGTTGTAGGAATGGGTCGGAGGCTTGTCGAAGCCGTTCAGGCTGAAAGCGTCTGCGGCGTAGACCAGTTCAGCCTGGGCCCAGCGGATTGCGCCGGTCGACATGGCCAGGTCCATCAAGCCGATGTAGCTGATGTCCAAGCAGATGCGGCCGTCTCTCGGTACCAGGTAGGCCTGTTTCTTGGCCGGGTTCAGGCTGATGCCGATTGCGGCGATGTTGGTGATCGCGTTGGCCACCGACTGCCTGTTCTGCATTGCCACCTTGGTGGCGTACTCGCTCGAGGTGATCACCTGGATGGCGAATTCGGCCTCGCGCTCGAAGTTCAGCGAGCGGTCAGTCAGCACATTGGCGAACTGGTTCCGCTGCGCGTAAATGTCCTGCGAGATTATGGCTACTGCTTGGCTCATGGCGACCTCAGTAGGAAATTGTGATGTTCGGGATCTTGCGCTGGGCGATCAGCTTGACCGCCTGCTTGGCGCAGGACTCAGGCATGCCGTGGGCCATGAAGGCTTCCAAGGCGGCGCGGTTGATGCTTCTGCGGTGGGCTTCGTCGCGCTCGCGGGCTTCCTGCTGGCGCACGATCTCGGCGGCGGCTGCATCGGCCCGGCGGCGCTCGTCCTGCCTGGCCCGCTCTGCTGCTTCCTCTTGCCGGCGTGCGGCGTCTTGGCGCTCCTGCTCCATCCGCTGCTCGGCGGCAACGCGGTCGGCTTCAGCCTGGATCCGGGCGCGCTCGGCTTGCTCGGCCTGCAACTTGAGCTGGAGGCGCTGGTTCTCGGCTTCGCGTTCTTGCGCAGCGGCCTGGTCAAGCAGTTCCTGCTCTCGGCGGGCTGCGGCTTCGCGTTCTGCTTGCTGCTGCTGGGCCACGCGCAGGCGCTCGGCCTCGACAGCGGCCTCTTGTGCCGCTCGAATCCGGTCCTGCTCGGCGCGCTCTTCAGCTTCGCGGCGCAGCCGGGCCAGCTCGGCCTGCTCTGCGTCGTGCTTCTGCCGGGCCGCCAGCGCTTCACGAAGCACGGCTAGCACCTGGTCTTTCACCTGTCCGGCCTCGGCGGTGAATTCCTCCCAGGCGTCGTCCAGGGCAACGCCTTCAACCCTTCCGATCCGGGCCAGAAGGTCCTCGGCGGTCAGCAGGCCGAGTTCGGCGCCTTCCGCTTTGATGGCTGCAATGCCTTGCTCATGCCGGGCGACACGGGCGGCTTCTGCCTGCTCCCACTCGGTGAGCGGCCGGCGCGTCTCGTCCCGCAGCGCGTCCATCGTGGTCACGAAGTCGCGAAGCTCAGCCTCGACCACCTTCGGCATTTCCTTGAGACGGCGCAGGTAGTCGCGACCCGGCTTCTCGACTGCGGTCTTCGACTTGCTAACCTTGGCGGCCAGGCTGGCGATGCGCTCGCGGCCCTTGCGGGTGGTCAGATCGGGAACTTCGCCCTCGATCTCACCCTTCACCAGGTCGATAAATTGCTTCAGGCCGCCGGCCACGTAGATGGCCGGGGCGTTCTCCTCGCTGATCTCTTCGATCGCGATCAGTTTCTGTTCTGCGGACATTAGAAAACCTCGCGCCAGGCCGGCGCCGTCAGTTGGGATAGGGAAATGCCAGGTCACCCAGGCACGGAGGTACGCTCCAGGCCCTGGCTGCGGTGGATGGTTGCGCGCTCTCGCCGCTTACGCTCCCGAAGGGGTACGGTTATCCCGAAGGGCCGCCGTGCTCGGCTACGTGATTCGGGTCAGGGGATCATTCGCCGCTGGTGTAGTCGCTGATCCATTCCTGAATTCGCTCGATGCCGATGGCATTCAGGGCTTCGTAGAAATCACCGCTGGCTTCAACCCATGCAGAGAAATGCTGTTCGCCCATGGCGTTAAGCAGGTTGACTGGGCCGGCTGTTTCTACGATGTCGGCCGGATCAACATCGTGCAGTCGATCTGCAACCGGGATGTCTTCGACAACCGCGGTCAAGTCGGCCTCAACCGTTACCAGCATCGTGTTGCCGCAGAAAGCCTCGAGCTGAACGTCGTGCGCCTTGAATGTGATGCTGCTCATTTGATTTCCTCAGGAAGTGATGTTGCCGGCCAGAGCGCTCAGGAGGAGCCAGCCAGTGCAGAAGGTGAGGGCGATGAAGCTGCCGCGCCAGGTGGCGAAACGGCGGGCGCGCTCGTAGCCGGTCATGGCTTTATTCCCAGAAGCTTCAGCAGGTTGAAGACTCCTCGCCCAGGCCTGCCGCCGCCGCGCGGGATGTACTTGCCAGTGCCGGGCCAGAAGTCGGCGACCTTGCCTTCATGCGAAACGATCAGGTGCGCGCCCATGTTCTTGGTTTCGAACTGAATGCCACGCTCGGTGAGCATCTCAGCGCTGCTCTGGCGATTCTTTGCTCGGCGTTCGGCGCTCTCAGCCTGCCAGCCGATTTCTACGGTGCGCTCTATGTCTCTCATGTGCGCACCTGATAGCCGACAGTCCACTCTCCGCAGAGGTAGGAGCGGCAGTGCCACGCCTCAGGGTTTTCGATGAACGACTCTTTGGCAGCCTGCTTGGCATCCCACAGGGTCGGACCTTTGAACAGCATCAGGATTCGCCCCTCTGGCAGGGCCATGGATTCCTGAACCTCGGCCACCTGGTCATCAACCAGCGACGGGAAAACTGGAGTTGTCATGATGCCTCCTGCTTGCGGTAGACGTCAGCCCAGGCCTGATGGGCTCTATCGATTATCCGGTTCAAGCGTTCGACGTAGTTGCGCTGATCCGGGATATCAATCGCACCAGTTAGGCCGGCCAGATCAATAGCCATTGCCAATTCGCCGCGCAGCGTGTCGTTGTACCCTGCGCAGATGGCCTCAAACCTTGAATTTATGATGTTCACCACATCCTGCCTGGTCTTCTTGTTCATGCCGCCTCCCAGCTGCTATGGCGAATATCGTCATACCTGTCTTCAGCTTCGGCAGCGGCCTTGTCTTCCAGGTACTCCCAAAGAATCTCTTCGATTTCCTCGGCGTACTTTTCAGCAGCCGCAGCGCAGCCGTTCTTGCCAAGGTCAACTGGATTTCCTTCGTCGTCATAGGTGTTGCCCGAGACGACTTCAAACTCAATTTCGCGGTAGCCGTAGAAGTCATCCGGACTTGCCCAGCTATTCGGATCGCCTTTCACGGAATTGGAGTAGGTGATTTCGCACTGGAGGACGAACTCCTCCACGATTACTTCGTAGGCCATGGTCGCCTCCAGGTGGTGGGTTACTCGGTGGGTGGGGAAGGGAGGGGCTGCCAGTGGGTCGGCTTCCAGCTTGAAGTCCAGCTGCTTTGCGGCTCTTCCCACGAGAAGTACGGCGGATATCCGTGGGCGTGAGCAATCGAGCCCTTGCCGTATTCGCGGTAAAGCGACTCACGGGCACCGTATTGTTCGTTCCAAGCAAGAACCCTGGTCCCTATCTCAGGCAGCCTGTCGCTGCACTTGATCCAGCCGCTCATGGCTTCACCCTGGCCTTGTCGATGGCGTCCAGCTGCTCAGCCCATGCCTCTGTGAATTCGAGATAATCGGCGCTGTCGAGCCACTGAGCTTGAACAAAGTCAACATCGCCGCTTGGGCTGACACGCTGAAGCCAGTCTTCGAAAACGCGTTGCTGTGCGTTCTCTGTCAGCGAGACCAGCGCGGCGAACATGTCGGGCGCAGCAGCCATCAAGCAGGCATTTGCTTCGCCTTCCTTGATCAGGCTGTTGTAGGAGGCGATCACGATGTCGCCTCCGTCCGCTGTTACTTGGGCTTCGAGTTTGTCGAGGGGGTTGTAGCCGGACCAGTAGCTCCATGGCCCTGGAGTGTGCTTGCTCATCGTGTGAACCTCGGTAGCCAACCGCATGGATCAGGTGCCAGGCACCAGGGACCAAACTGGGCGTGAAAAGCCAGCCTGGCACCCGCCAATGCGGTCGAAGTGAAGGGAAGGGTGCAGGCGCCCGGCGCTGCCCGGGATGCGTCGAGTCTGGCCAGCTGATGCCCTCGGACTCGCCTGCAAAAGGGTGTTACTGGTCGGCCTTGAGGTGGGCGATTGCCGCCCGGTAGGCCGCTGCGTTGTCACGCTCAAGCTGAGCTTGTTCGTGATTGCCCTCAGCCTCGTTGATCGGCGCGTTGGTTTCGCAAGCCTGAGCACTGATCTCCAGCTGGGCGATAGCTGCTGCGTGTTTCATGGGGTTCTCCTGATGATGCGGGATGCATCGGGGTGCAAGCTCAGCGGAGTCGAACCGCTATCTGCGCCGGACTTTCTCGGCCTGGTGATCAGGCAGGCCACGGCCAGGTAGTCTTGGGCAGCTACTCCCGCGACTTCTGTCCCCGCGCGCAGATGCTTCCTGCGAACTTGCACTCCGATGCAGCCTGCGATGGGGAGCAGGGCATCGGGCCGTCTTTCCGGCTGTCACCGCACAACCATTGAGCCCGTCATGCGGAAGGGCTATCCCTTTATGCGCTTGGGAGTCCAGCGGCCGGCTAACCCCGGTCAGGATTCATTTCCCGTCTGGCCCTGTCGCCAAGGCCAGCCAGTGAAATCGTTCTCTCTCAGGCCCCGGTCGCTCACCCGGTATCGCGCTTCCTGCATCTGTCGAGGCATGCGCGCCGCTTGGATGCCGCTCTATTGCGGCATACCTGATCGCACCAGAGCCCTGCGGGGATGGTGGCCTGCTATGCCTGCAGGCTCGGCGGTCTTGGTTGTTAAAGAGCGATGAGGCTTGAGGGCCTCCGCAGTCTCTGGTGAGTGACTGCGTGTTGAGGTAAATATCACGCATCGTGTTTTTCGTGTCAACACGAAATGTGATTTATTTTTTCAGGCCCGTGTTGAGATTCTTCTTGGCGAAGCGTGTTCACCTTTCACGTGGCGTGATGTATGCTCCGCCAAATACTGGATGTATATACAGTTAACGGAGGAAGGTATGGCCAAGCAGAAGAAGTCGACCCCACAAGCGCGCCAGGAGATGACGGCCCTTGAACGGCTGGGTCTGAGGGTGTCGTCGATGATCAACCATCCGATCGCGCAGTCGCAGCGTAAGCGCTCCATGAACCCCACATTCAAAGCGCTTACCTGATCCTCGATGCTGTGCTCCCGATTTCTTTCTGGAGCTCGCCGACCATGATGCGACCCGACGCCAAAGTCGAAAAAGTGTACCTCTACCCCAAGCCTGTCGACTTTCGAAAATCCATCGATGGCCTGGCCGCATTGGTCGAACTCGATATCAAAGTGGCGGTGTTCGACCCAGTGCTTTTCGTCTTCCTCAACAAGCCGCGCAACCGCGTGAAGATCCTGTATTGGGAACGCAACGGCTTCTGCCTCTGGCTCAAACGCCTGGAGTCCGAACGTTTCAAAACTTCACCTGATCCGACTGACGTCGCCATTGTCCTGACCGTTCAGGAACTGAACTGGCTACTCGATGGCTTCGACCTCTGGCGCAACCGTCCGCATCAGGTTTTGACGCCTCGATACGTCGCCTGATTCGGTATAATCCGCGGCATGATTTCCATGCCCGAAAACCTCCCTGACGATCCTGTTCTGCTCAAGCAACTGCTTGAGCAGATGATCCACGAGCGCGCGTCCGACAAGGGCAAGATCGTTCATCTCGAAGAGGAAGTTGCGCTGTTGCGCCAGCGCTTGTTCGGGCGCAAGACCGAGCAGACTGGCGATACGGCGACACCACAGTTGCCACTCTTCGACGAAGCGGAAAGCCTGGCCGAGCCCTTGGATGAGGCTGACGACGAAGAAGTCGTTGCGCCAACCAAACGCCGTGGCAAGCGCAAGCCGCTGCCAGCTGATTTGCCGCGTATCGAAGTTGTCCACGAACTGCCCGAGCATGAACTGACCTGCGCTTGTGGCTGCCGTAAACATGCCATCGGTGAAGAAGTCAGCGAACAACTTGAAATCGTCCCGATGCAGATTCGCGTCATCAAACATGTTCGCAAGGTGTACGGCTGCCGGGACTGCGAGTCAGCGCCCGTAACGGCGGACAAGCCCGCCCAGATGATCGAGAAAAGCATGGCCAGCCCGAGTGTGCTGGCCATGCTGCTGACCACCAAATACGTAGACGGCTTGCCGCTTCACCGCTTCGAAAAAGTGCTGGGGCGTCACGGTATCGATATCCCGCGCCAGACCCTGGCACGCTGGGTGATTCAATGCAGCGAGCACTTTCAGCCGCTGCTGAATCTGATGCGCGAAAGCCTGTTGAACAGTCGGATCATCCACTGTGATGAAACACGTGTGCAGGTGTTGAAAGAGCCTGGTCGTGAGCCCAGCAGCCAATCCTGGATGTGGGTGCAAACCGGCGGCCCACCTGATCGCCCGGTGATCCTTTTCGACTACGCCACCAGCCGAGCGCAGGAGGTGCCGGTGCGCCTGCTGGACGGCTATCGCGGCTATGTCATGACCGACGACTACGCCGGTTACAACGCGCTGGCCGCACAGGACGGGCTGGAGCGATTGGGCTGCTGGGCGCACGCGCGCCGCAAGTTCGTCGAAGCGCAGAAAGTACAGCCCAAGGGCAAAACAGGACGCGCTGACATCGCATTGAACCTGATCAATAAGCTCTATGGCGTCGAGCGCGACTTGAAGGACAGTGACGACGAAGATCGTAAGGTTGCCCGCATGGAGCGCAGCCTGCCATTGCTGACTCAGCTGAAAAACTGGGTAGAGAAAACGCAACCTCAGGTCACGACGCAGAATGCCTTGGGCAAGGCCATCGGTTACTTGGCCAGCAACTGGAGCAAATTGGAACGCTACGTCGAGCACGGCTACTTGCCGATGGACAACAACGCGGCCGAGCGTGCGATCCGCCCGTTTGTCATCGGGAGAAAGAACTGGTTGTTCAGTGACACGCCCAAAGGTGCCACTGCCAGCGCACAACTTTACAGCTTGGTAGAAACGGCCAAAGCCAACGGCCAAGAACCCTATGCGTGGCTGCGCCACGCACTGGAACGCCTGCCGCAGGCGTGCTCAGTCGAAGACTACGAAGCGCTACTGCCATGGAATTGCACACCTCACATACACAGCTAGGTGCGCTGCCCATCTTTGGTTAGGTGGGGTTTATGGAGCGCTTACGTCGCAGCGCTGGGTGACAATCCATCGCCTGGACACGGATGGAGACATGGAGTGGGAGGAGGTGATGGGGCTGCTGGCCGAGACGCCGGAGCTGGACCTGACCTTCAACGACGATGAGAGCGTGACGGTTCGGTGGGAGGAGGGGAGCGCAGACGATCGTGAAGACCTGGTCGTGGAGCGGGGGTGGGGGGAGGAGAGAGCGGAGGAAGAGACGCCTTTCTGAGGGAGGTTGAAAGCCCACGCAATTGTGGGCAACAACTGAATCTTAGCTAAAAGCGGTTGAAATGCTCTCGGCCATCAATGGCGGAACAGCATTTCCTACTTGCCTTGCACGAGATTGCAAGGAGCCGAAGAATCGATAACTTCTAGGAAAGGTCTGTAGTGATGCAGCCTCACGTAAGCTTAATCCCCTCATTTGATTAGGGTGGCCGAATCTGCCATTCGAGTAGCTGAGGCATTTTGTTGTCAGGCCTGAAGCAGGCCTATCCCAGGCTAAACGTCCGTATACATCACTATGACCTGAATAATTTCTGTGGCAGTTTAAAAGTAATTCTTCTGGCCAGTTTTCTCTTCCGCCACCCTCCAGGGTGTGGGCTATCCTCTGCAAATTAATCTCTGAAAGATTCATAGCACAATGATCAGGGTCCGATTGGTTAGCCTCTCCAGCTGCGAGAGGCGGCAGATCTTCAATCCAATCGCGCACAGTTGAGAAGGGAGCTAGTCCCGCGCCATGAGTCGCTCTCGGTATACTTACAGTCTCATGCTTGGCTGCTACTAATACTAGTCTAGACCGAGTCTGCGGTACGCCAAAGGATGCGGCCTGCACGACTGCTGCATCATATGAGTATCCAAGCTTGTCCAGTAGCTTGGTGAAGCTAACAAAAGTTTCGCTTTTCAGGCAGTCTTTCTGCATTCCGGGAACGTTTTCGACGAAAACATAGTCAGGGAGCCAGAACTCTACAAATCTACCAAATTCGGAAAGAAGATTGCGTCGAGGATCATCGCTCGATTGGAAGCGATTCTGTTTGGAGAACGGTTGGCAAGGGGCGCAACCGCTAAATAGCACTTTGCCCTCAATGCCAAGCATTATTTTTGAAAGCACATCTGGAGTAAGCGCTCGGATGTCTGCTTCAATAAATTCGGCTTCAGGAAAATTGAACCTATATGTTTTCGCGGCGTCTGGGTCAATATCAAGACCCAGCCGTACATTCATTCCGGCATTTCGGAAACCGCAGCTCGTGCCTCCGCAGCCCGAAAAAAAATCGAAGACATTTATGGTCATCTATCTGCCATCATTGAATTTCTCGATTCGAGAGCGTATTTTTTCGAAATCGGCATTGCTAAAAGGAATTAATGCTAGCTCAATACATTGAATTGTAAAAATTTCCTCAGATTTTATTTGGTCTGCGCTGCCTCTGTCAAGTTGGGTTTTTGCGTAATCCAGTATGATCTCTTTCGCGTCACGGTTTTTATGCGTCGTTGAAAAAGAAGGGCTATTTGCCACTATGAATTCCTCTGCAGTATTCATTGGTAAAAAATCAACATACTGCGATGTCCAATCTATAAATTGGCGTTGCATAGAGTAAAGTTGAGATTTGTTTCCGCCGCTTTTTCCGTTCCCATCGATCTTGAAGTCGATTTTACAACCGGTTAGCTTTTTAATCTCTTCTCCGAGACTTTCATTTTCCGCTTCTGGTATTGAGGAGGATTTACGTAATGGAGGTTTTCGTTTGTCTCCATCGAGAAGAAAAAGAATATCTTTTCGATCGGCAATGCAAAATATTGGAACATAGGTCGCCCACAAGGCTTCCGCACCACCTGGTATATACATTACTTCATATTTTTCAACGTGAGGCCCCAAGCTTTTTAGGGCTCTTTCCACTATCGATTTGGCGAGCTTATCCTCCACAATAATTGTAAGCTTAGTCGCTGAAGGTTCACCGATGTAGTAAAATGCATCGTCTGGAGACAGGCTCTGCGAAACCAAAGCGACCTTTCCAGTGTTTTCGTTCAATCTGAGGGTTTTGATTGCGGATGGCGGGAGGTGCCTAATAATCGCTGGTGAGTGAGTAGATAAAATAACCTGGTGATTATTTTTTGTGACCTCGCTAATAAGCAGCTTCATTAATCGTTCCTGCGCGCCAGGATGTAGCGAAACTTCAGGTTCGTCTAGTAGGATTAGAGAGTTTGGAGGGGCTTGTAGTACGCCAAGCACTAACATGACGACCGCGAACTCTCCGCTTCCTGCGAATGCCTCTGAATACCGAATGTCTGAATGTGACAAACGAACAGTTTTTCCAGGGTTCTTAAAAAACGTGTGCGCAACTATTTCAATTTTTTTATACGATCGCCCCAAAACGTATGAAACAAGTTCGGTTTCATCCTTGCTAAGTTCGCGATTGAGCTTGTCTTCTATTTTATCTCTACCATAATATAAGTAACTTGCCGATTTTGCTTCAATTGCGGCATGAAGATGAATTGACTTGTGTCGAATGAAGTCCTGCTTGGTTTTTATTTTTTCAGTTTTGAGAAAATCGCCGTGGTAAAAAAATTTATCATAGGCGCTTAGCTCTGTTCTGAAATCTAGTAAAGTGACTTTTTTGGCTATTGCGTTATATCTGGTTTTTGATCGCCCTTTAGGTAATGGGGCGCCAGTCTTAATTGGAGGCATTCTTTCCATGCCATATTTTACTATCGGGCGCGAAGGTTCCCAGTAGTCAGGGTTTTGACCCGCCACTGTTTTATCGTATCTGGAACGTGTTTTAAGAACTTCAACAATCCGGTTCTCATGCTCGTTGAGGTAGCCGTAAATTAGGCAGTTGGGGGTCCCGCCTTCTTCCTCTATAGGGTCTAACGATGTCGAGAACCAAAATGTGCCTGGAGAGTTGTCCGCAGGGGCGCCGAAAAGTGCTCTGATGATTGAGCTTTTGTTGGTTCCGTTCTCACCAACGAGAGCTGTTATCGGGTATAAAAAGTCTAGCTTTAGGCCAGGTTCAAGATTTCGGTATTTCGGAAATCTTATGTGGCTAATGAAAGGTTCAAAATCTTTAGTTTTATGTCTAAATTTTTGGTCTAAAGCGTCACGCCCGATTATGTTCATGTGTGGTTTTTATAAATGAAAAAATGTCAGTAAGGTTTAAACAAGATGTGTGTTCCAGACCAGTAGCACCCGCGCCTGGATGTAGGTCATGTCCCGCCGGATCAGTCGATCCTTGTGCCGCGGGTTGTCCGAAATCATCTCGTAGTGCTCCTCATCAGCCACCTGCAGGCGCTTGATGTAGAGCAGGTCATCCCAGACGAAGAGGTACACCCCATCGCCTACGAAGTCGCGGACGTTGATGTTCACGATCAGCGGGTCGCGATGCTTAATGGTGGGCTCCATCGACTGGCCCCAGCCGGTGACCACCTTCAGGTGGTAGTGCTCCTCGAACTCGACGCCGATTTCCCGCAGGTGACTGGGGCTGACGCGAATGTCCTTGAGCATTTCCGGGTAGTCGTGGGGGAGTTGGCCGCCACCCATTGCAGCGCGGATATCGTAGTGAGCGATCCGGACCTCGTCCCCGACAAGGCCAGGGCGCTTCATGTCATCAGACATGACCCCAGACAAGGAATAATCCTCAGCCGCGGCTATCAAGCGCTGCCGGGCTTCTTCCGGAATGCCCTTACCACTTTTGGCAAGCATCAGCTTAACCAAGTCGGCCGTGCTTCGAACTGTTGTGGTAGGAGCCTCGACGACAGGCTGGCTAAGCAGTAGCTCGGACTGGTCGACGCCCAAGGCCGATGCCATGGCCGCGATGTCTGCCAAGGTCGGCTCCCTCGTGCCTGCCTCGTAATTCCCGACCCGAGATTGCGATTTCCAGCCACAGGCCTCTGCCAGTTGGGCCTGGGACATTCCCGTCGCTTTTCTCAGGCGCTTGATGCGCTGGCTCAATGATTCGTTCATGCGCGGAATTTCATCACGAAACGAAATACCCGGCTTTCACTTATTGTGATTGCAATTAACACGATGCGTGTTTATCCTTCGGTCATCAATGGAGGAAGACCGTATGAACCAAGTCCGAACGATTCGCGAAAGGGCTGGCGTTACCCAGGCAGCGCTGCGCCGTCAGCTCGGCTGGAATCAGTCCCGCCTGGCCAACTACGAATCAGGCCTGCGCAACCCAGGCCTGCAAGAGGCGCGACTCATTGTGGAAGCGCTGAACGTCCTCGGTGCCAGTTGTGCCCTCGACGATGCGTTTCCGCCTGCGCAAGTCGCCGCCTAATCATTTCCAACTGCAAGGAGCTATCCCCGCATGTACGCCAACCCCAAGCACCTGCATGACCGTGAGATCAAGGTCCGGGTCGATGAGGACACTTTCAACCTGATCCAGGCATTAGCCGCGTATCACCGCACCCAGCGTGCCGTGCTGTGCCGCGAACTGCTGGAAGCGCAGTTGGCTGCGCTGGCTTCGGAGAATACCGGCGATCAAACCGCAGCCTGAAGGCCGCGAGGAGGCCCTATGCCGACCGAACAATTCGGTCTGGACCAGGGATCGATGGAGTTGCTTGAGCGAGAGGCGCGGAAGCGGGGGATTACCCCGGAAGCGCTAGCAGCCGAGCTGATTGATCGAGAGCTGGCCAGCCGAACGAAACCTCGAAACGCGAGGGGAACGGTTCTTCCGTTCCAGCGCAAGGCCTGAACAGGCCCTGATAAGCACGAATTACGGGCACAAAAAAGCCGGGATAGCGGCCCGGCTTTCTGCAACACAAAACTCTGAAGGGAATTATGCATATGCAGACCCAAAGTGTACAGGCCCTCAACCGGCCCGCGCCACAAAATGCAAACCACGATTTCGTGGCGCGATCGATTTCCATGTCCAGCCTGGAGCTTGTCGACTTCATCAATTCGCAGCGCGAGGAAGGGGAGGCTGTTCTTGACCATGCCGACCTGATGAAGAAGGTGCCTAAGGTGCTGAAAAAAGATGCCGGAAGATTTTCCGACATCTACCTCGACTCAATGAATCGTCGCCAGAAGTGCTACCGCTTCCCGAAGCGGGAGGCGTGCTTGATGGCGATGTCCTACAGCTACGAGCTGCAGGCCAAGGTGTTCGATCGGATGACGGCTCTGGAGGAAAGCGCAAGAGCGCAGTTCGTACCGAACAACTCAAAGATCGTCGGCGAGCTGGCCATCCTCGAGTGCTTCGATCGACTGCTCAAGCCGGCGCCGTCCAGCAAAATGCTGATGCTGGCCAAGATCGCCCAGAGCAATGGGCTCGATGCCAATTTCCTGCCGGGCTACGCGGTCGATGATGCCCCGGATGCTACGGGCGGATCGTCCATGCCCACGAAGTCTGCTACAGCGCTGCTGAAGGACAACGGCATTCGCATGTCGCCGGCTGTATTCAATAAGGCGCTTCAACAGGCCGGCTACCTGAAGGTGCTTCAGCGCAAGAACTCCAAACAGGAGGTGGTCGACTTTTGGTCGATCACCGAGAAGGGGCTGCGCTACGGCAAGAACCTGACCAGCCCTCAATCCCCTCGCGAAACGCAGCCGCATTGGTACGTGGATCGCTTCCTTGAGCTCGCCGGCCTCGTCGGCGTAGGGCGCAAGTAATGGCCGGAGACTGGATAAAAATGCGCGTAGATCTTCAGACCCATCCGAAAGTTTTCCGCATGGTGTCCGCATTGCGTGCGGACAGGCTGCGGGTAATTGGCGGACTGCATGTCGCTTGGAGCATCTTCGACACCCATTCTGCTGACGGCGTCCTGCATGGCTACACCCCTGATGCCATGGATGCGGTGATCGGCTGGGCAGGTTTCACGCAGGCCATGATCGACGTTGAATGGGCCGCCATCGATGAGGATGGAAGCCTTGTCATGCCTCGCTTTGACGAGCACAACGGGGCCAGCGCAAAGCGCCGCGCCAACGACAGTGAGCGCAAGCGCGCATCTCGAAAGTCCGATTCTGTCCGAAAACTGTCCGCTAGTGATGCGGACAAAACGCGGACCAGAGAAGAGAAGAGAAGAGAAGATAAAGAACAAGATCAAAAGACTTCGTCATCTGGCGATGACTCTGACCTGTTTGATCGTTTCTGGAAGCTGTTCCCGCGCAAAGTGGGCAAAGCCAACGCTGAGAAGGCTTGGGCGAAGCTCAAGGTTGACGCCGACCTGTTCGACCGTATGGCTACGTCGCTGGCAGCCTGGAGCGTGTCCGTCGACTGGACCAAAGACGGCGGCCAGTTCATCCCGCACCCGGCTACCTGGCTGAACGGCAAGCGCTGGGATGACGAACTGCCGCCTGCTGGCAACGTCCACCAGTTCCCGCCACGTCGTCAGGCCAACGGCCCGGATTTCAGCGACACGTCCTGGGCTGACGACTTGGGTGATCTATGAGCGCACAACCGAAACTGCGCAGCGTGACGCAGATCATGGCCAAGGCCGGCAAACTGCCTGCCGAGGTGCACACCCCGGCCAAGCAGCTGGACCCTGGCACCACCGAAGTGGTCAACGCCCTGTTCAAGGAGCTGCAGGCCATCTTCCCAGCGTGGAAGCAGGCCTGGCCGGATGACGAGGCACTGAAGGCTGCCAAGCGCAGCTGGATCAAGTCCTTCGTCGCCGCGGGCATCAACACCCTGGAGCAGATCCGCTTCGGCATCCAGAAGTGCCGGGTGCTGGGTACCGACTTCGCCCCGAGCAGCGGCAAGTTCATCAAGCTGTGTCAGCCAACCCCGGAAGAGATGGGCATTCCGCCGCTTTCGAGGGCCCTGGCAGAGGCGCTGGAGAACTTCCACCCCAGCAGGGCAGGGTCACGCGTTTGGACGCACGCAGCGGTGCGCCACGCGGCCCTGCAGTGCGAGGCGCAGAACCTAGGATCGATGGAGGTGGAGCGCGCCGAGAAGGTGTTTGCCCGTGCCTACGACATCACGATCCGAATGCTGGTGGCCGGCGAGCCTCTGGGCGACATCGCCATGGGTATCGGACATGACAGCCAGAAGAGCGCCGCGCAGCTGGCCGACGAGTACGCAAGCCAAAGTCAGGTCCGCCTGCTGGAGGTCCAGCAGATACCAACCAGCGCCGCCGCATGCCGTGCACACCTGCTGGCCAAGTTGAACATCAAGCGCGCCGGGCAGCCGGCCGGGGAGGGGGTGTGATGCGCAAGTTCAATCCGCGCGGTGCTCAGGCATGGATGCTTCGCCGACCATGGCTTGCTCGTCTGTACCTGCTGGCACTGCTGCCGTTCACTCCGATCATTTTCTCTGTCGCGATCCTTTGGCAGAACCGTCGAGATTTCCGGGAGATACCCGAGCTGATTTCAGCCATTTTCCTGCCTTGGGAGCAGCACTGATGAGCATGTGTGATCAACAACTGCTGGAGCTGGCGGCGAAGGCTGCTGGAATCCGCCCGGTCCTCTGCTACGAGGCCGCCCGTAATTGCCTGCGCATTGGCAGCCGCGACTCCTACCGCCTGTGGCGACCGCTCCAAGACGATAGCGATGCGCTCAAGCTGCTTGTGGATCTCAATTTCGAGGTCGAGCGCAATGGTGGAGGCGAAAGGTTCTATGTCGGCCCGTTTGGAGAGGCCAAATGGATGGAAGACGCTGACGATCACTGGTTCGAAGGCGCTGACGAGCATGAGGTCCGCAGCAAAGCGCTCCGTACCGCAATCGTTCGTGCAGCTGCCGAAATCGGCCAGGCCATGCAGGAGTGCAAGTGATGCAGATTGCTACCGAGACTTACCGCACTGCGTGCCGCCGCTTCGAAGCGCAGATTGAGGAATGCGTGGAGCGCGTGCTGGGTTGCTCGCTGGTGGATGGCCTGGAGCGCGAGCGCGTGCGCACGCATGCCGGGCAGGTGTTCGTCGATGGCCGGCAGGTCTGCTACGTCGAGCCGCCACGCCTGAGCGGCACGAATGTGGTGTGGGTATTCCAGGATTTGACCGCGCAGGAGAAGCACTGATGGACACCAACAAGATGCGCGAAATGCGCGAAGCCTTCGAGCGCACCAACTCCCGCGATCACCGCCGCCTGCCTCCGAAGGGCAACAACTACATCGATCCTATGGCCCAGGCCGACTGGGAGTCGTTTCAGAAGGGCTGGCAGGCCAGTCGTGAGGCCGTAGTAGTTGAGCTGCCGAACCGGGCAGCTGAGGCCTACCGCGAAGAGTTCGAAGATGTGGAGGGTGGCAGCTTCAACGAGGCGGCCTACATCCGCGACGTGCGCAAGGCGATTGAGGCCCAGGGTCTGAAGGTGGCGCTATGAACGCTCTTGCCATGTGGCTCGGTTACGCGGTAATGGCGTGCGCCGGTACCGCCCTTGTCGCCCTGGTGCTTTTCGCCCTGTCCTACGCCTGCGTCACGATAGTGAACAAGTGGATCAAGGCCATGATGCACGCCTACGACCTGAACACGCTGCGCAAGACCATGCGTCAGCTGGAAGCCGAAGGGAAGGTGAGCAAGAAGGCGGGGGTGCGGCCATGACGGAGAAAATCAGCGTCAACAGCCAGGCCAAGCTCTCCGAGGCCGTGACCATGCTCACCCGTCTGTTCCGCGACAAGAAGTTCGTCGTGGTCACCATGCGTCCGGGCAAGGATCGCACCCTGGACCAGAACGCCCTGTGGTTCTCCATGTACGACCGAATCGCCAAGAGCACCGAGATGGGCGACATCGAGGATGTGCGCCGGTACTGCAAGCTGCACTTCGGCGTGCCGATCATGCGCGCCGGCTGCGAAGAGTTCCGCACCGGCTGGGCCGATTCATTCATCCACCTGCCGTATGAGGTGAAGCTGCGCCTGATGGGGCCGTGCGCCATGTTCGGGCCGGATGGTTTCCCGGTGACCCGGCTGTTCGACCGGGCCCAGGGCTGCCAGTACACCGACCGCATCGTGGCCGAGTTCGCGCCGCAGGGTGTGGTGTTCAGCGACTTGCTCAGCGAGGAGGCGGCATGAGCGACGGACTTGGAATCACAACGCAAACCACTGTGTTCCTCTCGGCCGAGAAGGTCGTGAAAGAGATGGATGCCGAGGATATTGGCTCCTTCTGTTCCGCAGTGGCTCAGCGACTGGATCAAGAGTACGCCGGGCGCGCCGGTGCCGCAGCGGACTTCGCCAGCGGGCTAAGTGAGATGGGCTGCCGGTTCCTGGCCGAGGTAGTCACGAGCTTCTACCAGCGGCAGAAACGGGAGGATCGCTGATGACTGCAATCAAGGAGATCAAGCCGAAGAAGTGCAAAGCGCCAGGTTGCGGCAAGCCCTTCAAACCGACCATGACCACGCAGAAGGTGTGCAGCATCTCCTGCGCCAAGGCCATGGCCAAAGATCCGAAGCTGCAGAAGGTCGCGGCCAGGGCAATCACCAAGCAGGCCCGGCAGGACCTGCAGGAGCGCCGGGAGAAGCTGAAGACCCGCCGCGAGCACATGGCCGAGGCCCAGACCGCGTTTAACGCGTACATCCGCGAGCGTGACGCCGGCCTGCCGTGCATCAGCTGCGACTCGCTGCCGAGCGACCACGACCTCATCACCGGCAGCCGATGGGACGCCGGCCATTACCGGTCGGTTGGCGCCTGCCCGGAGCTGCGGTTCGAGCCGCTGAACGTCCACCGGCAATGCGTGAAGTGCAACCGGAACCTGTCGGGGAACGCTGTCGAGTACCGCATCCGGTTGGTGAAGCGCATCGGCGCCGACCGGGTGGACTGGCTCGAAGGGCCTCATAAGCCCCAGCGCCTGACCATCGAAGACCTGCAGGCCATCAAGGCCCTGTACAGGCAAAAACTCAAAGACCTACGGAGGGCAGCAGCATGAACTGGACACCAATCGACAGCGGCCAGCTGCTCATCCTGGCCATGGTCATCTTCGCCGGCTACGCGCTTGTGCGTGGCATGGTCATCTCGAATCGCCGCAAGAAGGAGCAGGGCCGATGAAGTACCAAAGCGTTTTGGCAGCAGTAGTCCGTGCACTTGCGGCAGAGACCATGAGCGGCGTAGGTGGCGGCGATTTCGAGCCAAAGGTGCAGGCCTCGAAGCTGAAGGGGGAGATCACTGGCAAGGATGCGGCGATGCTGGTGGACTGCTGGGTGCACGCCCGCCTGCACAGTAAGCTGATCCCGCGGCATTGGAATGCGCTGACGGCCAGGTTCTCGACCCACAAGGCCAAGAAGGTGGATGCGATCGGGAAGCTGGTACCGCTGATCGCCACGCAGGCGCCTAACCTGTTCCGGTACAAGGCGGTAACGGCCTGGGCCATTCCGCCGGTGAAGGGTGTGCAGGCGCAGTCGGGGCAGGAGGTGGCCAGTCGGGCGGCCCGAGAGCGCGCAGAGTTCGATTCCCTCACCGCTGGCGTGGGCAAGCACCTGGCGGGTGCCGAGATGCCCGAGGACGCCGGCCAGGCGCGCCGCGAGCAGTACGTGAAGCGCTCCACCGACATGATCGTGCTGCCGGCCGAGTTCTACGACATCAACACCTGGGATGGCCAGGGCCTGAACCGCACCACCTACTGGCGCTGGAAGAAGGCCATCGAGAAGGTGCTGGACGAGATGGTGGCAGAGGCGCTGGAGGCGTCTGGAAAGATCCTCCAGCAGGAAGGCGTTTTGATGGCAGATGCCGCTTGACAACTCTGCAACGGTGCAACAAGATTCTTGCATCCTGTCATTCCTGCGCGTGTTGAGGAGTGACACAAAAAAGCCCAGATGATCTCTGGGCTTTTTCAGTTCCACCACGTGTGCCGCCTGATCGGATTCACCCTCCCTGGTAGTCCAGGCTCGGCAGATAGGCGGCACACGTGGTGCAATTGGAATTCTTCTACAGGTTGGACTCCTGGATTTCCGGCGCGGTCGGTCAGCATGAGCCAATTGCATCAACCAAAACCCAAACCCGCCCACTGAGCCGGGTTTTTTATTGCCCGAAGAGGGCCTCAAGAGTCCCGGCCAAGCGCCGGGATTTTTGTTCCAGCAAGAAACGCAACTGCAGCCAGGGCAGGCCCTAACGGGACAGCCTGGACACTGCTAGCCGGTAGTGTGGTGTACGGAAAAACACCGGCAGCCCGCGCACCCATCCCTCACTGTGCTGTGGGTGGCGCGTGACCGGATCGGCGAGACCAGTGCAGTAGGGTGCTGGCGCCCGGATGGTCTTCGGCGGGCGGCGTGGGAAGACACGCAAATCAGCGGATGTAGCTCAATCGGTTAGAGCGCCGTCCTTCCAAGTCGGAGGCTCAGGGTTCGAGTCCCTGTATCCGCTCCATATTCGTTAAGTGCTGCTCCGCACCTTTGCCCGGTCCCTCAATAGGGCCTCACCGGGCCTTTTCTTCTTGCCGCCCCTCAGGGGATATCGAGTATGTCCAACATGCCAGACAAACCAGACACCTGGGCGATTGCTCTTGCGTGGTTGAGCCAGCATTCGCCCCTCCTGTACGCGGCAGGCCTTTCCTGCGCCATGGCTGTTCTGCGAATCACCTACGGAGGTGGTACTCGTCGCCAGATGCTGGTCGAGGGCGCGATCTGCGGCGGTCTTACCCTGACGATCATCAGCGGCCTGGAGTTCTTCGGCCTGCCGCAGAGCATGTCCACGTTCGTAGGTGGATGGGTCGGCTTCCTCGGTGTCGAGAAGGTGCGCAACATTGCCGACCGCGTCACTGACTTCAAACTGCCGGCCCGCAAGGCGGATTGATCCGCGCCACAAATTCCCCATGCGCCGATTTGTGGCGCGACAACCTGAGGGTCATCCATGGACAACCAGCACAAGAAGATCACCGGCTACCGCGACCTCACCCAGAGCGAGATCGACGGCATGAACTCGATCAAGGCCCTGGAGGCCGATGCCGGCGAGCTGTTCAAGCAGATCGGCCAGATCGAAGGTGTTGACCCGCGACTGCTGGCTTTAGCCAAGACCAACCTGCAGCAGGGATTCATGTGGTTTGTGCGCTCGATTGCTAAGCCATCTGACCCGTTCGCCTGATTCACCTCCCCCCACACTCAGCCTGTGCGCAGGCCGGAGATAACCCATGAAGACCGAATACCAGGTTCGCCCGGTTACCCGCTACATCGTGACCCGCTACGCCTCCGATGCAGATAGCGCCTCATCCACCCTGGTCGGTGAGTTCGCCAACGGCCAGCAGGCCGACCTGGTTGCTGATGCGATGGTGGCAAAGGATCAGGCTGATGGAATCGAGTCCATCCGCACCCGCCACGGGCTTAGCCTGGGTGAGGTGATCTCTGGCCAGCGACTGGAGCAGGGTGCATGACCACCATCGCCTACAAGGACGGCGTTATCGCCTACGACTCCCGCCAGACCCGCAGCGGCTCCATCGTCTCCGATGACTGCCAAAAGCTCACCGTCGTAGATGGCGTCAGCTTCTTCCTGTCCGGTGCCGTGTGCGACGAGAAGGCCCTGATTGCGGCCTACTTCGGCACGCCATCGCCGGTACCTGTTGAGTGCTCGGGCTACGTGGTTGATGGCGGCAGGCTGCAGATTGTGGGCCATGACGACAAGACCGGCGTATGGCGGCAGGACCTCGACCCGTCCAACCCTGACGCGATCGGCAGCGGCTCGGCCTATGCCCTGGCAGCGATGGACATGGGCGCAAGTGCCGAAGAGGCTGTGCGCGCCGCGATGAAGCGGGACATCTACACCGGCGGCAAGGTCCGGACGGTTCGAATAGCCCGCGACCAGTAAGGATTAAGTATGAGCACCAAGCAGCCAGACTGGGAGGCGATCGAACGAGCCTTCCGGGCCGGCGCGCTTTCCATCCGCACCATCGCAGATCGCCATGGGGTGAGTGACACCGCAATCCGGAAAAAGGCCAAAGCCTTGGGTTGGGAGCGGGACCTTTCCGAGCAGGTCCGAAAAGAGGTTCGCAATAAGCTGGTTCGCGGCGAGGTTCGCGAAGACCAATGCGCGAACCCTGAGCGTGACGCAGAGATCATCGAGGAGGCGGCAGAAGAGGGCGCGACGGTTGTTCGCAGCCACCGCCGTGACATTCGCAAGGCCACGAACCTTGCGAACCTGCTGATGGATGATCTGCTAACGACGATCAAACATCGCGAAGAGATCGAAGACGAGATCGAGCGTGACACTGCTGATGACCAGAGCGGCTTCCGCCGTAGCTCGATGCTCGCCGCTGTTGCGCTGCCTAGCAACGCCAAGACCCTTTTCCAGCTGTCCTCGGCCATGAAGAACCTGCAGGTGCTCGAGCGCACCGCATTCGGCCTGGACGACAAGGAGCAGTCGAAAGACGCCGACGAGCTGTCGCAGCTGATGGATGAACTATCGAAGGATGCCTGACCATGAAGCCCGAGCACATGAAACTGCTCCGGGATCGGTTCTGGCGACTGAACAACCTGTACTTCATCACGGACAAGCAGGGCAAGAAGGTCCGCTTCCGCATGACGCAGGAGCAGGTCGATTACTTCCAGGGGATGCACACCAGAAACATCATCCTCAAGGCCCGGCAGCTGGGCTTCACCACGCTGGTGTGCATCGTTCAGCTGGATGCCGCTCTGTTTGAGGCAGCCAAGTGCGCCCTGATCGCTCACACCCTGAACGACGCAAAGCGCTTGTTCCGGGAGAAGGTGAAGTACGCCTACGATCACCTGCCCAAGGAGATCAAGGCGGCCAACCCGGCGCGCAACGATGCGGCGGGCGAGCTGGTGTTCAGCAAAGGCGGGTCGCTGTACGTGTCTACCTCCTTCCGGGGCGGCACGCTGCGCTACCTGCACGTTTCCGAGTTCGGGAAGATCTGCGCCAAGTTCCCGCACAAGGCGCGGGAGATCGTCACCGGTGCCTTCGAGGCCGTGGCCGCTGAGTGTTTCGTCACCATCGAATCGACGGCTGAAGGCCGGGCCGGGTACTTCTTCGATTACAGCCAGTCAGCCGAGAAGCAGCAGCTGGCCGGCGTGCCCCTGGGCCTGTTGGACTGGAAGTTCTTCTTCTTCAGTTGGTGGCGCAATCCGCTCTACTGGCTGGACCCGACCGATGTTGTCATCCCAGACCGGCTGGCTAAGTACTTCGACGACCTGGCCGCCAAGCACGGCATCGTCACGAACCCAGGCCAGCGCGCCTGGTACGCCGCCAAGGAGAAGACCCTCGGCGACGACATGAAGCGGGAATACCCGTCGATCCCTGCCGAGGCATTCCAGCAGACGATTGAGGGCGCGTACTACGCCAAGCAGTTCACCAAGCTCTACGCTGCTCAGCGCATCGGCAAGCTTCCCGACAACAGCCACCTACCGGTGCACACGTTCTGGGATATCGGCGTGGGCGACTCCACGGCCATCTGGTTCGTCCGGATCGTCGGCGAGGAGTACCACATCGTCGACTTCTACCAGAACAGCGGGGAAGGCCTGCGGCACTACATGAAGGTGCTGAAGGATCGCGGCTACGAGTATGGCGAGCACTGGGGTCCCCACGACATCGACAACCGGGAATTTGGTAGCGACGGCAAGACTCGGCGCGAACTCGCACGAGAGGGCTATGAGATCGACGGCCAGCGCTATTCGCTGACCTTCCAGGTGGTGCCGAAGCTCGGCGTGGACGAAGGCATCGAGCAGGCTCGGGAAATCCTCCCGAATTGCGCCTTCGACGAAGCCAAATGCGAGGAGGGCATCACCGCCCTGGAGAGCTACCGCAAGGAATGGGACGACAAGCGCGGCTGTTGGAAAGACAAGCCGCTGCACGACTGGTCATCCCACCCGTCCGACGCCTTCCGCTACTTCGCCGTGGCCAAGACCAAGCGCTCCGTGGTCAAGCACGTACCCATCACGTTCACTTTCTGAGGCCACCCATGCCGAACTTCATTCCCCGGGCAGAGTACTCGGAGGCCTTGCCCGGCTGGCAGCTGGTCAAGCGCTGCGTGGCCGGCGCCCGAGAGGTGCGCAAGCACGATGAATACCTGCCGATGCCGGACCCGGAGAACAAGTCTCCCGAGAACCTGGCGCGGTACAAGCAGTACAAGAAGCGGGCGATGTTCCTGAACATCACCGGGCGCACGCGCACCGGCCTGCTGGGCGCCGTATTCCGCAAGACCGCCGAGCTAGAGCTACCCACCGGCGTCGATTACCTGAAAGAGAACGCCAGCGGCGACGGCACGAGCCTGGAGCAGCTTTCCAAGGATGCCGTAGGGGAGTGCCTGGATGTTGGCCGTGGCGGGTTCCTGGTGGACTTTCCGGCCGTTGAAGGCGTGTCCTCGATGGCTGACATGCAGGGCCGGCGCGCATTGATCCACCACTACGGCGCCGAGTCGATCATCGACTGGGATGAGCAGGTGATTGATGGCGTGAAGCGCCTGGTCTACGTCTGCCTGCTCGAATGCGTGTCGGCGTTCAGCCCGGACAGCCTGGAGCGCACCACCGACACCCAGTACCGGGTGTTACTGCTGGTCGAAGGTCGTTACGAGCAGCGGGTCTACAGCAAAGACGGGAACAGCTACACCGCAGTCCAGCCGCTCGACAAGAATGGCCGTCCCTTCGACCACATCCTGTTCAGCTTCTACGGCTCCCAGAACAACGACTCCAGCATCGACAAGTCGCCTCTGGAAGACCTGGCCGACGTGAACATCCTGCACTACGGCAACAGCGCCACGGTGGAGGAGAGCGGGTTCATCAGCAGCCAACCCACGCTGTTCATCACCACCGACATCAGCGCCGATGACTTCGCCAAGCTGAATCCGAACGGCATGCACATTGGCTCCACCCGAGGTTACAACCTCGGCAAGAGCGGTAACGCGACCCTCGTTCAGGCAACCGAAAGCCAGCTGGCCCGCACGCTGCTCAAGGACAAGGAGGAGCAGATGCTGATGATCGGCGCCCGCATCGTCCAGAAGGCGGGCGGAGCCGAGACAGCCGAGGCCGTGCGCATCCGCTACAGCTCGGACAACAGCGTGCTTGGCACCATCGCAGGCAACGTGTCCGAGGCCCTAAAGCGGGCCATCCTCGACGCCGAGCGATTCATGCTGGGCGAGCCTGACGAGGAAGGGACTGTCTTCTGGCTCAACCAGTCGTTCTTCGATGAGACGATGACCGCGCAGGACATCCTGGCCCAGGTCCAGCTGTGGCAGCAGGGCCTGATTGCGAAGTCGGACCTGCGCACCAACCTGCGTCAGGGTGGCGTGATTGAGGCTGACCGCACTGACGAGAAGATTGACCTGGAGCGCGAGAGCGAGGCTCCGGTGAGCGGCGGGGTCACGGGCGAGGCGGAGGAGTAAATGAGCGCTGACGGATATCTGGAGGATGAGGCCACCCGGCACGCCATCTACGTCCAGCTCTACGCGGCGCACAACGCCGAAGAGATTGCGGTATTCATTGCTCAGGCCATCGAAGTGGCCAAAAGCAGGGTGGCGGAAGGCCTGAGCGCATACGGCACCCTGCGCTACGAGCAGCAGATTCGGGTTTTGCAGAAGGACTTGGCCGGGATCTACACGGGGATGAAGGGCCAGATGGAGCTTGAGCTTCAGTCCTTCGCCGGCGTGGAAGCCAAGTACAACATCGACCTGCTTGAGCAGGTGGTGAAGCCGAGGGTTCAGCTCAACACGCCTTCTCCGCAGATCGTCACTTCGGCGGCCAAGCTTGATCCGATGGCATTGGAGGCTCGCAAGGGCGTCCAGAAGATCAGCATCAGCGGCGCGCTGGACGAGTTCGGCACCAAGAAGGCCGCCGACATCCTCAGCGAGATTAAGATCGGTTCTGCGCTGGGCGAGACCACCCCGGCAATCGCCCGGCGCCTCAACAGCCTGCACCAGGTGCAGCGTGATCAGGCGTCGGCTCTGGTCAGGACGGCCACAAACCACATCGCCAGCACCGCCCGGGTCGAAACGCTGAAGGCGAACGACGACATCCTGCTGGGTATGCGCCGTATCGCCACGCTCGACTCAAGAACGTCGCTGTACTGCATGAGCATTGACCGGACGATTATTCCGCTCGACGGGCCAAGGCCGCCATACCACTGGAACTGCCGAACCACCGTCATCCCGGTGCTCAAGCCTGAGTACGAGCGGAAGATCCCTGGCTCAACGCGGCCCTCAGTGGGGCCTGACGGCACGAAGCCTGTGGCCAGTGACACCAGCTACCCCGAATGGCTGGCGCGCCAGTCTGCTGGCTTCCAGAGGGAGGTGCTTGGGCCCTCCCGGTATGCCCTGTTCAAGAAAGGCGAATTGCCTATTGAGCGATTCACGGATGCCAGCGGCAAAACTTTGAATCTTCAGCAGCTGCGCGAGCGTGAGCCGATGGCGTTCGAGAGGGCCGGAATGTGACGCCACCAATGTTCATCCTACCGCTATCACTGCTTTGGCCTGAGAGGACCAGCATGGAAGAGAAACCCGAATCGGCACGACTTCAGCCGCTGCCGGCATTCACCGTTGACCCATTGGAGTCAGCGATTGCCAATGCCGCCTCATCGCTCGACGGCGTGGAAGGGCTGGGTCGCCTGATCCTTGAGGCGCACCTGAAAGAGTTGTGCGCACTCCAGCTCCAAAAGCTGAAGTAGGACGCGCCACAGAACGCAATACCGCCATTTCGTGGCCCGCGATTCCAAGCCCTGGCTGAGCCGGGGCTTTTTTGTATCCGCAGGCAGGGCCTGCCCAACGTCTCTGGGAGACAGCAATGACCTTGAAATTCCAACTGGACAGCCTCGAAGGCGTAGACGAATCCATCCAGGCCCTGTACGTCGAGAAGGACGGCAAGTTTGTCCTGGGTATCGATGGCCTTCCGCAGCAGGAAGATGTATCTGGCCTGAAGTCGAAGGTGCAGGAACTGCTCGACGAGAAGAAGGCGGCCGACAAGGCCCGCAAGGACGCCGAAGAGCAGGCGCGCCTGGAGCGCGAAGAAGCACTGCGCAAGTCGGGCAACGTCGAAGAACTCGAAAAGTCCTGGTCCGAGAAGTACAGCCGCCGCGAAGCTGAGCTGACCGGCACCCTCGAAAGCGAGCGCGCCACCCTGCAAGGCCAGATCCGGGATCTGACCGTGGGCCGCACCGCTACCGAGATCGCGACCACCCTGGCTGTCCCAGGCAGCGCCAAGGCATTGCTTCCCCACATCGAAAGCCGACTGAGCGTCGAGCAGCGCGACGGTAAGCCCACCGTTGTCGTGCTGGACGCCGCCGGCAAGCTCTCGGCGGCAACGCTGGACGAGCTGAAAGCAGAATTCACTAACGATCCGGCCTTCGGCCCGTTGATCGCTGGCAGCAAGGCATCTGGCGGCGGGGCCGGCGGACACCAAAAAGGCGGCGGGGCCGGCCTGAAACGATCTGAAATGTCCCCCGTGGCCAAGCGCGAATACATCCAGGCGCATGGGCAGGACGCTTTCCTCAAATTGCCAAAATAGGGAGTAGCCCATGGCGACCACCGTTAACTCGGACCTGATCATTTACAACGATCTGGCCCAGACCGCCTACCTGGAGCGTATCCAGGATGTCATCGACGTGTTCAACGCATCGTCGAATGGCGCCATCATCTTCGACAACGAACTGATCGAGGGTGACCTGCGTAAGCGCTCGTTCTACAAAATCGGCGGCGCCATGGAGCACCGCGATGTGAACTCCGCCTCGACGGTGACCGGCAAGAAGATCGGTGCTGCCGAGATGGTCGGTGTGAAGGTGCCGTTCAAGTACGGCCCGTACGAGACCACCGAAGAGGCGTTCAAGCGGCGCGCCCGCTCCCCAGAAGAGTTCTCCGAGCTGCTCGGCCAGGACTACGCTGATGCAGTGCTGGAAGGCTACGTGCAGTATGCGATGGCCGCCTTGATGGCCTCCATCGGCTCCAATGCGGACATGGTTGCTGCTGCAAGCTTCGCGACTGACGGCAAGAAGGCCCTCACCAAGGGCATGCGCAAGTTCGGCGACCGATTCGGCCGTATCGCCCTGTGGACCATGGACTCGGCGACCTACTTCGACATGGTCGACCAGGCGATCACTGAGAAGATCTACGAAGAAGCCGGCGTCGTCATCTACGGCGGCCAGCCGGGCACCATGGGCAAGCCGGTGCTGGTGGCTGACTCGATGCCGGCAGAAACCATCTTCGGCCTGCAGTCTGGCGCTGTGAAGGTGACCGAGTCCCAGGCTCCGGGCTTCCGCTCGTACAACATCGACAACCAGGAGAACTTGGCGATCGGCTTCCGCGCCGAGGGCACCTTCAACCTGGATGTCATGGGTTACAGCTGGAAGGACGCGACTGGCGGGGTGAATCCGAACCTGGCCGCGGTTGGCGCTGCTGCCAACTGGAACAAGTACGCCACCAGCAACAAGGCTACCGCTGGCGTCCTGATCGACCTGTCCGCGCCGTAACCGGCTCACTGCATAGGCGGGCCCGTAGGGCCTGCCCTGGAGACATTCGATGGAACTGATTTATACAACCCAACGGAGCGGCTTCGACCCGGGCAAGCGCTACCGCAACCCGCTGCACTTCCAGCACGCCGAAGATGGCGTCGAGGAAGTTGTCGTGATTGGCGACTGGCCGAAGGTAGTGGAGGCCTACGAGGCGGTGGGTGTCGAGGTTGCCGTGGTTGAGGCGCTGAAGCGTGTTGCTGTGGTTGTAGGCCCGGACCCTGCGGCTTTTGAGCGCCTGGTCGCCGAACTGGCCGTGGTAGGCGTGATCGTCGAGTCCTTCGCCTCGCAGAGCCTGGAGCGACCTGACGGCGAACTGGGCGAGACCGCTGGCCGCCTGTTCGAGGTGCTGGATGCGGTCAATGCTGGCATCGCCAGCCTGCAGCGTGAGCGCGACGGCGAAGTGCAGAAGGTGGTAGGCCTGGAGCACGAGAAGGCAGAGCTGCTGAAGCAGAACGCCGAAATGCTCAAGCAAATCGAATCCCTGAAGGCGGCAAACGCTGACCCCGAGGTCGAGGCGCTGAAGGCCAGGCTGGATCAAGCGGGCGTCACCTACCGAGCCAACGCTTCGAAAGAGGCGCTGCAGAAGCAGGTCGCTGATCTCGACAAGCAGTAACCCTGGGGCTGCTGCCCCTATCATTCGTGCGGAGGCCTGATGGCTACCTACATCACCGTGGCCGACGTGGATGGCATCCTCGGGGCTGGCTGGGCAGCTCCAGATCTGAAGGACGAGGCGGTGTTTGAGGCGAATGCCTACCTGATCGCGCTCAACCTGGTCGGCATCGACATGGATGACATTCCTAACGACGTGAAAGAGGCTGGCGCCCGGCTGGCCAAATGCGCGTCTCAAGGGAAGCTGTACCAGCAGCAGACCGAAGGGTCGCTTGAGGCGAAGACCGTCAAGGCTGGGTCGGTATCGACCAGCAAGACCTTCGGCTCGATCGACAAGACCAGCACTATCGCCCAGCCAGCCTGTGTGCAGCTGGCACTGGCCCTGCTGACGCCATGGCGCAGCAACCCATTCGCCTTTGCTGTGAAAAGGGGATACCCGGGTTCCGTTCGTGCCGGTAACCAGCATTGCGGTAACCCCGGCCACTGCCTCGGTTGCCGTCGGCGCGACCCGCCAGCTGACCGCATCCGCGCTGCCATCGGGTGCTGCTCAGAGCGTCACCTGGAGCAGCTCGGCGCCGTCGATCGCTACGGTCAACTCCTCCGGGCTGGTCACCGCCGTTGCCGTTGGGTCGGCAGTCATCACCGCTACCAGCGTTTCGGACCCGACCAAGACCGCCACCTCGGCCATCACGGTCACCGCATAACCCGAATCACCTTTGGCCGCTCCGGGTAAACGCCGGCCGGGGCGGCCCCTTTTATGGCGTGGCGTGAGGATGATTCATGGCTCTCAAATTGAAAAAAACTGACACCAGCAAGAGCGGTGAGGCGCGCTGGGAGAAGTTCGACGAAGACACCCAACCATCGCGGCCGACAACAAAAAGGAGCAGGAAGAGATCAAGGGAAAGCAGTCGACCGCTTCAAGTGGGAGCGAGACTGGGGTTCTTCAAGCGTAAAGAAGAGCCTGATCTACCAGAAACTGCGCATTGCGGTACCAGATGAGCCTGAGCTGGATGTGATCACCGGCAGCCTGCTGAATGCGTTCCGAAATGCGGCGCGCGGCCGGCGCTACCTGGTCGGGGCCACTGCAGTGCAGCCGCTGAGGCTTTCAGCCCGCGAGATCACCGACTGGCTTGAGGTGCACCCACTGCCGCTGCCCAGGCGGCTTGTGGACGAGGTGATATTCGCTTTGGATGAAGCAGCGCTGGCGGAAGAAGACGAATAGAAAGAGGTCATGCCATGACTGGAAACCAATCATTCACCGCTGTGCTGCCCGAGCTGCTGTCTACCCCAGGCGAATGCGAGCAGGCAGAGCTGGATAGGTTACGCGAGCTGGAAAAGGTGGCGATGCAACTCACCCATGGACTGGGCTTTGGGCGCTGGAATGTGCCGAATAAGGGTGGTGTGGCAGGAAACCTCGTGGCCGCTGTAACGGATCTGCATCTTGATGCAGAGCTTGAGGCAGAGGTTCGCCAAGCTTACGAGAAAAAACTCGTAGAGCTCGGCGTTGACGTGAAGGCTATTTCAGAAGCTGTTGTAGTCGAGCCTGGCCCGCTTCTGTGATGGTGTCGCCGCCTAGAGGTCTGATGCGATATCTACCCGACGCAAAGAGCGTTATTTTGAAGCGCACGTAAGGCGATCTCGAAAGTGCATCGCCATCCTGGTAGCTCATCTGCTTCTGGAGCTCTTCGAAATTGATCTCTTTGTTGACGTATCGGTGATAGCAGACAAGGGCTTTATCCACGATGGGGTAGTTCACTGTCACGCTGAGACTCATGCGACCTCCTGGTCGATTTTGCCCTGGTCCATGGGCTTGCCGGCAATGGACCGGGGCGGATGATAGGAGGCGAAACGCTACTACGGTGCCGGGCTGGCCGGTTACTGGGTTTCCATCCACGCTGGATGGGCGGACAGGTCTGCCGGGTTTTGGCGCTTCCTGCTGATGGTGGTAGATTGCCACCTTCAATCAAGGAGTTTCCCATGAACAAAGGAAGTATCTTCGCCGCGCTCGCCATCATGGCCATCCCCGCCGTCGCCAGCGCCGCTGCTGAATCTAGCTCCGTGTCGATGAGCTTCGAGAAATGCCAAGCAGCTCAAGCCAATACCATCGCACAGCTGAATGTCCCGCCTGGCGATATCGTGCACATCGTGAACACCAGCGCCATGACCATGACCAGGGTTTATGTGGCAGACGGCAGCGTGATCATCACCTGCAGTGCACCGGACAACAAAATGGTTATCACGAAGTCGTCGGAAGGGCGTTGATGCCTGATCGCTACGATGAATGGTAGATTACTGATATCTACAGGGAGTTTCTCGAATGCGGCTAATCATCGTCCTTCTGCTGATCATCATCTTCATTCTGGCGCCGTGGCTGATCGTTGTCGCCATAGGCGCGGCAGCCGTCTATGGCGTGTATGTTCTGGCTGCTTCGGCAGTTGCTGGCCTGCTTGTGGCTATTTTCCTGCTCAGGCGTCGGCCGTCTTCTGGGCAAAGTCCGCAGATGCGAGAAGCCATTAGGCGCGCCAACAGGCAGGCGAAGGAGAAAAGTGACCTCGCCTGGGTGAATGGCCACGTGGAGCAGACTGATGAAGGGCCGGCGCGAGAAGAAAAGGCTCCTGATACGGTAAGAGTTTGCCGTGACTGCCAAGTCGAAGTTATGCCAGGGGAGTTCAGCTGCAGTTCATGCAGAAAGAAAATAACCTGAACCCAAAAAATACTTGAAGCCCGCCATGCGCGGGTTTTTTAATGCCCGGAGAAAAGCATGGCCCTGAAATCTCGACTCGAGGTTGAAGTAGACGGTCGCACCGCAGAGCAGCAGGTAAATGCTATCCGCGTGGCACTGGATGCTCTCACCCAGGCCGGCCTGCGCACTGGCCCGGCTATGGCAAGCGTGTTCAACAGCGTTTCAGGGTCGGTCAGCAGCATCAATGCGGCAACCACCAGCATTAAGGCAGCCCAGGCAGCATTGAATGGTCTGGGTACAGCAGGCTCAAAAGCCGGGCAGTCGCTTTCTGGGGCGTCCGGGAGCTTGTCCACTACCGGAGCAAATGCCACGGCAGCAGAGGCCAGACTTGCAGCCGCCACCCGAGCCATGAATGAGCTGCAGCAGTCCTCGCTGCGGACCACGGCAGCACTGAATGGAGTTGGCGGCTCTGTTACCGTTTCTACCAGGAATGCCGCCGGGGGCGTCAACGGGCTGAACAGCAGCATGTCGTCATTGCGGTCGACGGCCGCTGACCTGGCCGGGCCGCTGCTCGCTATGTTCGGCGGCGCCACGCTGACAAAGTCTATCTACGACGCAGCGGAAGCATACTCATCGCTAACCAACCGCATGAGGTTGGTAACTGAAACTGCCAACGAGCTCAGCACTGCTCAATCAGCTGTTTTCCAGATCGCGCAGAGCGCATATCAGCCTCTGACCGCCACGGCCGAGTTGTATCAGCGAATCGCTACCAACCAAAAAGAACTCAAGCTGACTGGCGAGGGTGTGGCCGGAATCGTTGGCACCATCAGCAAAACCCTCGCAATATCTGGCGCCTCTGCCGCGTCATCCAGCGCTGCTCTGGTACAACTTGGCCAGGCATTCGCATCCGGAACGCTGCGCGGCGAAGAATTGAACAGCGTGATGGAGCAAGCGCCCGCACTGGCCCAGGCAATTGCTGCTGGCATGGGGAAGACGGCGGGCGAGTTGCGTGCGCTCGGGGCTGCCGGTCTTCTTACCGCTGAAGCTGTCGTCCAGGCGCTGCAAAAACAAGAGGCTGCGGTAGACGCTCTGTTCAACAAGACCGCAGTGACGATCGGCAACAGCCTGACCGCATTTGGAAACTCGTTCACGCAGATGATTGGCAAGCTCGATCAGGTCAGCGGTGCTAGCCAGGCTATTGCCAGCAGTATCGTAGATGTATCGAAAGTCTTTGACTCCCTGACTTCTGGATCCTCTGAGGTTGCTAAGACCGTGGAGTATGCCGGGGCTGTGATGGCTGGCGTTGGGGCTGCTGGCGCCGCGCTACTTTCAGCCAAGTTGCTTCGCCTTGCTTCGGCAAGCGCAGCAAGCAGGGTGGCGGCAATAGCGCAAGCAGAGGCAACTCTTAACGCGGCCAACCAGGATCGGATCAAGGCCCAGACTGCGACAATTCTTGCTGAGCGTGAGGCTATTGCTGCGAGGGGTACGGCCGCTCAGACCATAGCATCTATTGCGCTGGCTGAGGCCAGGATGAACGAGGCCAAGGCCACGGCTGCTGCAAGCGCGGCCCAAGCGGGGATGAGGTCGGCATATCTTGGCATTCTTTCATCCCTGGGAGGCCCGCTGGGGCTGGCAGTTTTAGTCGGAACCCTTGCTGCAAGCTACATCCTTATGAAGGACAACTCCGACGACGCCACCAAGGCTCTCGATGCCCAAGGCCTAACTGTTGACCAGCTGGTCGAGAAGTTCAACGAGCTCGGCAAGGCTCAGCAGCGCGTCAAGCTGATCGAGTGGGTCGACGAGCGTGCAGAGAAGGTTGAAGCTGCTACCGAGTCGCTCAAGAAGTACGCCGATGCTGAGAAGGTTTTGGGGCTTGACGATGGCCTTTCTGGCCAGTTCCGTGGACTGATAAAAGAGGTTGAGAACGGAAAGCGCGACCTTGACAGCGTTACCGAGTGGCTGAAGAGCACCGCCAATATCTCGCCCGACGTGGAAAGAGCCTTGTCGGTCATTGCAGCCGAATACGAGAAGAGTGCGCAGCGCGGAAAAGATCTCGCGACCGTGCTGGAGCAAGTTGACGGCGCCAATGCCAAGACCGCCAAGGGCACAGCATCACTTTCTTCAGCTCAGGCTGGAGCATCTGGCCAAACCAAGGCCCAGACGGCAGAAACAGAGAAGCTCATCGCCAAAATGCGCGAAGAGATTGCCCTGTACGGCGCCAACGAGAAGGCCATCGCTGCCTACAACGCTACGAAGCTCAAGATGACTGCGGAGCAGCGCAAGGAGGTTGAGGTTCTGGGCTCAATCCAAGACGCCCAGAAAAAATACAAGGAGGCGATTCAGGAAAACGACAAGGTACAGCAGGCGGCGCTTAAGGCTCAGCTGGTACTCCAGCAGCAGAGTAAGGAAATTCAACTTCAAGGTAGTGGCGGCAAGGCGCTGGGCACCGAAGCCAAGAAGCTGATCGAGCTCGAAACCGAGATCGCCAGCCTCAAGGAGAAGAAGACCCTCACCGCCTCGCAGAAGCAGATCCTCGCGATGGCCGAGCTGAACCTGGCGCAGCAGAAGCAGAACGTTGCGCTGGAAAAGGCGAACGAGCTGATCAAGGAGCGGCTGGAGAACGACGCCAAGCTGAGAGCCTTTACAGAGAGCCTGAAGTCCGAGACCGACCTTGCGCGCCAGGGCCTGGCGACCGAGTTAGCCGGAGCGGGTCAGAGCGACCGAGCACGCAAGCGACTCCAAGATGACCTGAAAATCCAACAGGACTATCAGCGGAAACTGGAGAAGCTGACCTACGACTACAACAAGATCAAGAACCCAACCGCTGAGGACTCTGACCTTTACAAGGGCGAGACCCAGGCCCTGCAAGCAGCCCTGGCCACGCGCATGGCTGACCAGCAGAACTACTACGCCGCGCAGGATGCAATGCGGTCGGAGTGGCTCACTGGGGTGTCGGAGTCTTGGCAGAACTACGTCGATATCGCCACCAACTACAACGAGCAGGCCCGGGCGGCTACCGAGTCGATCCTTGGCGACACAACTTCGTCGATCTCCGGCAGCATTCAGGGCATCATCAAGGGCACGGAAAGCCTGGGGGATGCCTTTGGCAACCTGGCGGGCACCATCGCCAACTCGATGCTCAGTGCCTTCGCAGACATTACAGCCCGCTTCCTGGTCATGCAGGCCCTCAAGCTTGCCGGTATCGATGCTGAGACGACCAAAACGGTTGCTGCGGAGGGAATCAAGGCTACTGCCAAGGTTGCTGCCGATGGCATCGCTGAGAAGTCCGCGCTCTCGACTATCGCGACAACTCTTGCTGCCAACGTATCTGCGGCGATTGAAACTTTGGCGTCCTGGGCGCCCGCAGCCCTGGTTGCGTCGATTGGTTCGTTCGGGGCCGCTGCAGTCGTGGGCGGAACCGCACTTGTAGCTGCCTATGCGCTGATCCGAGGCATAAGCGGCGGGTTTGCCGAGGGTGGCTACACGGGCCCTGGCGGCAAGTATGAGCCGGCCGGTGTGGTGCACAAGGGCGAAGTTGTCTGGTCCCAGGCTGATATTCGCCGCTTCGGTGGCGTTTCTGCGGTCGAGGCGCTGCGCACTGGCAACGTCACGCCGATCACCTCGGCACGCATGACCGGTGGCTCGCAGGGTCAGTCCGGCAGCTCGGCTGGATTCCAGCAAAACATCAATGTTCACAACTACTCCAGCGCACAGGTGGAGCAGCGCCGCATGCCTAACGGAGACATCGATTTCATTATCCGAGAGGCGACCGACAGGGCTGTGCAAGAGGTCGCAGGGCAGTTCGCCTCTGGCTACGGCGATGTTGTTGACTCCTATGAAGGAGCCTACGGCGCCAGGCGCTCAGGCGGTTAACCCCTTATATGAATCAAAGAGGAATTAGCGATGGAAGGCACCAGCGTGATCGAGCACGTTCCTGACGAAAGCCAGGAAGGGCAAATGGTCGAACAGATTTCGTGGTCCGAGAGACTGGAGCGCATGAAGCTAGCGCTCGACGAGAGAGACAGGCAAGCCAAGCTATTGCAGCGAAGGCTTGCCCGAATCGAGGAGGCCTTAGGACTCCCTCCTTTGGCTTAGCGCTTCACGAACCCGTTCGCGAAACGCCGAGCTGTCTCGCTGTCAGCCGGCAAGGCGTATGCGCGGTCGCATTCTTTGACTTCATCTAGCGCCGTGGCAAGCACAGCGTCCAGCGCCTCCTGACCTTGATTGGCCTTAATGTGCTGGCAGAGGCCAGTCACCAGGCAGCGAACTGATGACAGCTCGGTATTCAGCCTGGTGACCATCTCGTGCAGCTCTCTTTCAATATCCGATGGGTTTTCATAGCTCATACGATCTTCCTGTTCAGTATTGATCCAAGCCCCGCCGGCTCCTACACCTTGGGGCGCTTGGAGGATATGACGGAGTGGTCGCAAATAGCCATGACATGAGGAATGGCAATGATTCAATACCCGGCAGAATTGCCACTTCCTCTGCAGGAGGGGTATGGCCTGAGCACGGTTGACCCGATGCGGGCGACGCAGATGGTCACCGGGCGGACGCGGTACCGGGTTCGGCACCGCTACGTCCCGACCGAGGTGCGGTTCAACTTCAACTTCAGCCAGGCGGAGGCAGGCCTGTTCGAGGCCTGGTATGCCCGCACCATCAACAACGGCATGGAGTGGTTCGAGATCCAGCTGCAGACGCCGGCTGGATTCACGACCTACCAGGCTCACTTCAAGAGCATCCCGGCCGGACCCGACCTGACGCAGATCACTCGCTGGCGATACTCGGCGGTGGTCCAGCTGAAGGAGCGGCCTCTAATCCCAGAGGGTTGGGAGCAGTTCCCGCAGTACTGGCTGGGCAAAGAAATCATCGACTTGGCGATCAATAGGGAGTGGCCTGAAGCATGAGCCTGATCGAGGAGTGTTACGCCTCGGGCAGGGGCGAGCTTGTAGACACCATCGAGGCGCGGGAGGAGGGCGGAACCGTCTCCCACCTCTACTGCTCTGGCTGGGAAGACCGGGTGTGCACGACCGAGGACGGGCGGACGCTCACCTTCATCGCAATGGCCATGGACCTGGCCCTTCCCAAGAATGACAACAGCGCGTTCCAGAACCTGGTGCTCGGCCTGGACAACGTGACCGGCGAGGTGCAGGAGGTCGTGGAGGAGGCCAAGGCGGCCGACGAACGCTTCATCATCACCTTCCGCCGCTACCTGGCCGAAGACCTGTCGTTCCCGCAAGAGCGTTACCGCATGACGCTGCTCAGCCGGGAGTATGAGGACGATGTTGCCAAGCTCACCGCAGGCTTCTTTGACCTCCTCAACACCAACGGTCTGCGCACCGTCCTGACCACATCTTTGGCACCCGGCCTGAAGTACATCTGACCATGATCGAAAAATTCATGCGCGCCCCGTATCGCGAGGGTGCACGGGGGCCTATTGCCTTCGATTGCTGGGGGCTGTGCATTGCCGTGCGCCACCAGGTGTTCGGCCTGCCGCTGTTGCCCAGCCTGGGCGCTGTGGGCAAGGACAGGCTCAGAGCCAACACTGAGGCCTATCACGACCTGCGGCAGGGCATGGAGGAGTGCGACCCGGAACCCGGGGCCATTGCCGCCGTGTTCCGTGGTGCGCTGTGCCTGCACGTAGGTGTGGTCGTGGAAAGCGAAGGCCGGCTGAAGGTGCTGGACACAAACCCCGGCGGCGCCTGCCTCCGGACAACTGGCGAGTTCGAAGCCGCACAACCCAAGGTGGTCTATTACCGTGATCGAGTTCTACCCGAACAAGCTGAGTAACACGGCGCCGCTCGGCACCTGGAAGACTGACCGCCGGATGACCATCGAGGAGTGGCTGAAATCCCAGGCCCCGTCCTACGAGCGCAGGGACAGCCCGCCAATCAGCGCCGTGCTGAATGACGAGGTGATCGAGCAACACCTGTGGCACAAGGTGAAGTTCAAGCCCTCCGACTTGCTCCAAATTTACCGCGAGCCGAAGGGCACCGACCCGTTTTCCATCACTTTCGCGCTGTTCAAAGGCGCCAAGGCGGTGCTGAAGTCCATCATGCCCAAGATGCCCGGCATGCCATCCAGCGCCGGCACCCAGCAGGGCGACCCCCTGACCGAGGCCAGCGCCAAGGGCAACAAGGTCAAGCTGGGAGAGCCAGTGCGCCAGATCGCCGGCCATCAGCGGGTTTATCCGTCGTACCTGACCCAGCCCCGCCGTGCGCATGTCGCCCCGCGTGACCAGCGCGTGGAAATGCTGCTGTACATCGGCGAAGGCGAGTACGACGTGCCGCTGGCCAAGGTGAAGGTGGGCGAAACCCCGCTGATCTCCCTGGGCGCAGACGCGACGTTCACCATTTACCCTCCAGGCGCAGACCTGTCTGGCGACCCGGCACACATCAACTGGTTCAACGCCCCGGAAGTCGGGGCAAGCTCAAGTGGTTCCGCTGGACTTGAGCTGACGATGGCCACCGACCTAACCAGGTCGGCCACGGCTTCCGCGTATCAGTTCGTCGGCGATACGATCAGCGTTCCGGCCGGTGCCGGCCAATTCCCGGAGGACTGGTCCAGCGGGATCATTATTCGGGCTTTGGCTCCGTACAGCTATGAGGTAGTCGACGGAGGCGCTGACCGTGACATCATCCGCGGTCCGCTGGAAATGCTGAATCCAAGCTCGGGTATGCTGATCGAAGTGGCTGGAGCAAATGCCGGGATGTACGTGGTGCACAGCTTCACGCCAGCAGTGCCAGCAGTTCCGGCTGATCCAGGGTCAGCTTCTACGCTGACAGGGTCCGCAGCGCCAAGCCGGTACGATTTTGACGTGACGCCGCTCGGCTTCACAATTTCGCACGCAGGAACGGCATACCCAGTAGCCCTGAACTCCGCGACAACAGACATTGCCGGTCTGGTCTCGGCTCTGAATGTGCAACTGACTGGCGTGCCGATCAAGGCCGAGCAGTCCTCAGGCGTGATTCGCTTCGTAGAACTGACTCCGTTCTTCGGCATGCCCATCACGGCGTCCGGCGCTTCGGTAGTGTTGGGCTCTGCGCCAGTAGGTGTCACAGGCACAGCCACTACCGGCGGCACGCCTGCGCAGCCGGCTGAGATGACGCTGAACTACGACGGTGGCGAGCCGGTGGTCGGCCTTGCGTTGGGCCAAGGTCTGGCAACTATCGGCCCGCGCGGCCTCCGCTACCGGATCACGGCCTTCAGCACGAGCCTGATTGAGGTGGAGCGACTGACCTCGTCTGGATCGGCCGATGAGGACTGGCCTGGCTTCAATTCCATGCAGACGGTGAACGGCCTCATAACGCTGGACGCCTCGAATCTGCAAGGCGGTTACCGAGGGCCGTTCTCCTGCTGCCCGGACAACGAGAAGGTCATCGAACTGGAGTGGACCGTAACCTACGCCAATGGCCTGTGCGGCATAGGACGCGAGGGGCAGATCTACGAGATTCCGACCTACTACGTCTTTGAATACCGCGACATGGACGTAGCCGGAGCATGGACCCAGCTCCAGTACATTAACGTGGGCGGTTCGCTTGATGCCCAAGGCTTCACTGAGCGCATCGCGCTGCCATACGCCATGCGAGCCGAGGCTCGTATTCGCAAGCAGTACGTGGACCGGCCTGGACGGATCAACGATGAAGCGCGGGATGACGCCACCTGGACTGACCTGCGCGGGCGCATGCAGAACTCGCCGACCAGCTACCCCGGCATGACGGTCATGACCTGCAACATCCGTGGCGGTGATCGGTTATCCGCGCAGTCGGAGAGCCAGGTAAGTGGGGAGGCAACCCGCATCCTGCCGTTGATGGAGGGTGGCACCGGCCCAACCCGCGACATCGTGCCGTGGTGCATCTACCAACTGAAGCAGCGCGGATACACCGACGACGACCTGGATCTGCTGGAGTGGCAGGCGTTCCACAACATTTGCGTAGCCCGGGGTGACACCTACGACGAGACGCTGGAGTCGACGATCACCGTCAAGGACATGATCAACAACGCTCTGGCGTGCGGGTTCGGCGAGCTGGTGACCTTCCGGGGCCTACTGCGCCCGGTTCGGGATAGCGCCCGGGCAGCGTTCGACGTTACCTACGGCCCGAAAACCCAGACCTACTCGCCGCAGAACATGACCAAGATGCTGAAGATCAGCGGCGCCATGCCGTCGATCAACGACTTCGACGGCGTGGATGTGGAGTTCTTTTCGCGGATCACCTGGGCCTGGGAAACGGTCGAATGCCGCTGGCCAGGTGACCTTGGCACCAAGGTCGAAAAGATCAAGATGCCTGGAATCAGCGATCGAACCCGGGCCTGGCGCATTGGTATGCGCCGGCGTGGACACCAGAAGTTCAGGACCGATATCTACACCTGGGAAACCGAGATGGACGGCAGCAACAGCGGCTACTTGAGCTTCGCGGCCGTTGCGGATGACGCGCCCAAGCGGTGCCAAAGCGCGATTCTGTTGGCATTCGAGGTAACCGGATCGGGAACACTCTTGACCTCATCGGAGCCACTGGACTTCAGCGCCGGCGGTGAGCACCGGATCGGTGTGCGCAAGCTGGACGGCACACTGTCCGGGCCGTGGACTGCCACGCAGGTTGATCAGTACACGGTGCGGGTGGATGCGCTCGACTTCACACCCGTGGTCGACGGTCCCCTTGAGCCGCCGCACATCCTGTTTGGCCCGGCTGCCCGCTGGGCCTATCCGGTGCTGATCACCAGTTCCGACCCAGCCAACGGCAATACGGCTATGAAGGGCATGCCATACGACGCCCGCGTTTACTCCTACGACGACCAATTCCCACCGGCCTGACCGGAAATTATCGAGCATGCCCGCCTTGTGCGGGCTTTTTCATGCCCGGAGAAAATATGCGATACAACACCGGAAACCCAGTTGAACCCGATGGCTCTAGTAGTCCGTTCGACTTGTTCGACAACGCCGGAAATATCGACTTGGCTGCTAACGGTGATGATCCCAACTGGATTGACCGGAAAGGGCGAGCGCGCAAGTCTCTGAGGGGCATGGAGATTGATTTCCAGAATTTCCTTCTGGCTTCTGGTTACGAATACGTCGGCGACTATGACACTGATTCGCCTCTGACCATCCAGCGAGCGAATCAGGTCTTTTCGAAAGACGGTGAGTACTGGAGGTCAGGCCCATCGCTTAGCCTGCCATTCACTACGACGGGCTCATGGGCTGTTGACGGACCCTTGTTCGTAACGGTCGGCGATGCAGTCCTTCGCCAAACCCTTGCATCCGGCGTAGGCGGTTCAATGATCGGCATTACTGCCGGCTATGAAGGGGCTGAGCCTAGAGGCCTGCAGGACAAGCTGAGCGAAATGCTCAGCGTTGAGGACTTCGGCGCGAAGCCTGCCCCGTTCGACTCAACCACGGCATTCGCCAAGGCGCTCGCCTCCGGGCGCAGCTTCACGTGCGAAGGCATCCATTATTACGCAGGCATAACGATTGCTCCTACCGCTGATGGCCAGGTGATTTCGGGTAACGGCAAGATGGGGCAAACGGTAATCGAGAACCCGTACAACTCCAATCCGCTCTACCAATCTTCCATTGGAACGGGGGCAAGCTATAAGCGAAGGATCGGGCTTCGAGATATTGAGCTCGTTGGCAACCCTTCGACAACCCGAGGCCTGGTGCTCAGGGGTATCGTAAATGACGGACTCAGCGGGGATGCTGACAAATCCTGCGAGTTCCGAAATGTTCGTATCCGTAATGTTGGGGCAGGTCCGGCTCTTACCGTAAACTCGTGGTGCAACAATCTCTATGGGATTGAGATCTGGGACTGCTATCAAGGGCTTCAAATTGGATCTGAGGCCAATGCTTTTGCAACCTATGGCCTTTACATTACCGGCTGCGAAAAAGAGGCAATCGTCCTTCCGCAAACGGGCGGACAGCCATCAGTAATCAACTTTTTCAACACTACTGCCCAATACTCAGGTGGCGATCAATACATGATCGACATCCGAGATGGGTACGCGATTAAATTTTACGGTCTCTATCTTGAGGCGAGCTATGCCCCGTTAGGGGTGGTTAACCTGAGCGGCCAGGCCGCAATGGTTGGTTTCGATAACGTTATGCACAACCTGGTCGACGGTGTGCCTAACGTTCCAATCATTTCCACCAGCATTAAGCAATGTCATGTGAAGGAGATTATCAATCTCGGCGGCAACATGGCTTCGTTCGTCAAGGTTACTGGATCTCTGCCGTATACCACCGTTGAGGGCTATCACGTCGCGGTCGGCAGCGTAACAACGCCTGTTGATGATCAATCGGAAAGGAAGGCAACCATCGTCATCAACTGGGATGGAGGCTGCAGAGCCGCGCCTACTTCGTTCCGGGGGATCGCGACGCAAAGGCTCTTGGAGTGGGCGAGGACTGAAGATGGCGTTGTCCTGGGCTATGTGAACGGGTCTGGTCAATTGGTATTCGGCCCTGATAGCACTGCGCCCATGCTGAGCAGGGCAGGTGGGACTATCTCGCTTTCGTATAGCCAGGGGGTGGGAGCCTTTCGGGCACCTAGACTTGGGGTTGGAGCAATCAAAGCCATATACGACGTTGTTGGAAATCCAGAGGGGGTTGTAGCAGCCCCTCCCGGGTCGCTGGCTTTATCCGACAACGGAAAGAACTATCACAAAGACACCGGCACTGGGAACACAGGATGGGTACAGCTATGAAGGTGTATGTAGATTCACAGGGGGCGCTAGTAAATATTGGCGATTGGGACACTTGCATTGGCCTAGATGAAAATGGAGATATGGTTGAAACCAACCCAATCCCTGACGGCGTGCGAGAAATAGATGCAGAGGTTAGCTACACGTCAGCCGGAAGAGCATTTCTTTCCGAAAATTATTACGACCTCCGTAGATGTGAATATCCTTCCATTGGCGATCAACTTGATGCCCTGTTCCAGGCCGGAGTGTTCCCAGCAGAAATGGCGGCAAAGCTTCAAGCGGTGAAGGATAGATATCCAAAGCCAGACTAACCGCTTGTACCTAAGTTATTGCAGATCACTATGCCCGCTCAGCGCGGTTTTTTTTATTCCTGGAGAAAATCTAATGCGAACATCGCAGCGCGGCTTGAGCCTCATCAAGTCGTTCGAGGGTCTGCGCCTGCAGGCCTATCAGGATTCTGTCGGCGTCTGGACCATCGGCTATGGCGCCACCCGTGGCGTTAAGTCGGGGATGACGATCACCAAGGAACAGGCCGAACGCATGCTGCTGAACGACGTGCAGCGCTTCGAGCCGGAAGTGCAGCGCTTGGTCATCGCGCCGCTGAACCAAAACCAGTGGGATGCTCTGATGAGCTTCACCTACAACCTGGGTGCGGCCAAGCTCGAATCGTCCACGCTCCGCAGGCTGCTCAATGAGGGTAACTACTCAGCCGCTGCCGAGCAGTTCCCGCGCTGGAACAAGGCTGGCGGGCAGGTGCTGGCTGGCCTAGTCCGCCGGCGGGCTGCTGAGCGCGCTCTGTTCTTGGGGGCGGCGTGAAAGGCTGGGCGGCGCGGATTGCCGGCTCTGGCTTGCTGATCCTGATCGGCATGATGGCTGGCGTCTGGGCGGCCGCCGGTCACTTCCGGCCGTTGCTTGATGACCAGCAAGACAAGTCCGCCCAGTGCAGCGTCGCCCGCGACAACCTGGCCGGCCTGGCACAGGAGCAGGGCAAGGCCTTGGGCGACCTGACCCTGGCCGCGCGAGCACGCCAGGCAGGGGCAGAGAGAGCAGTGGGCGAGGCCAAGTCCAGCGCAGGCATCGACTACGCCGCGGCGAACCGGCTGCAGCAAGAGCGAACCGGCGGCGACCAATGTGTGGCAGCCACCTCGATCATCGATAAGGAGCTAGGCCTATGAGGCTGTTGCTGAACTCGCACGCATGTAGGAGCGAAATGGGTGTTTACCAGGCGGCACGCCTCGTAATCCGTGACTTCGCCTGTGGGAGCGGGCTGGTGCTGGCGCTGGGGATGGCCGGGTGTGCAGGTAAGGTGGAACCGCAGGTCCAGTACGTGCGCGTTGAGGTGCCGGTGCAGGTGCCGTGCCGAGCTCCGGAGGTGGCGGTACCAACCTGGGCAGCTGCCGGCCTGCGAAAGACCGACAGTTTCGAATTGAAGGTACGCGCTCTTCTGGCAGAGCGTAGGCAGCGGATTGGATATCAACGGCAACTGGCTGCCGCAGCTGATTACTGCAGATGAGTCTAGCTAATTTTTACAATCAAATCAGTATTGGCATTAGCTCCTGAAACCATTGCAGAAAGAACCTTAATTCTCAAACTTTGCTCAGATCTCAAGTCTTCTTCTCTGACGAAACCTGTCAGCATGGTTTTGGCATTTTCGTGGCCTGGTTTCGTCGGCACATTTACTGAAATGACAAAATTTGAACGTATGCAGGTTGCTATGAATTCCAGTGCTGCCGTACTAGTCAGGACTTGAGTATGATTTTTACTTGCAGTAAGGGTGTAATCGAAAGGAGAGTCGCTAGGTCTTATAACAAATCCACATTTGTCTGGGCGGAGGGTATTTGGAAGGCCTGGTATTGCCAACCAAGCGCATAACCAACTCCTACAGGTCTCGGGTCTGTCAGCATATATCGAACATCCTTCTTCAGGTGACAGGTGCTTGCACGGGGTGTCTGCTTCCTTTTTTAGCTCATTATCGTCAATTTTTAAGACGGTGCAGCACATGTTGCAAGGTCCGCACTGCTTTGGCTTGCTTTGCTTCCTCTTCTTACCCTTCATTCTTTCCTCGATTCAGTATGCGGTTTGTTTTGTGCGTGTTTTTATTGTTTTCAATTTGGTGCCATTCTGGTTTTTAATGTGGCTTATTAAAAGGTTATGTCCGAAGGTTTATTTGCTCTTCTTTTGTAATGCCTGCGGGGATCTGTTTTGTTGTTAGTGGAGCTTGTGCGCATGGTCGGCTTCAAATTAAAAACTTAATAGTTCAAGTATGGTGCTAGTAAGTAGTGGTCTTGATTGTCAATATTCACAATTTTCTGCAAGATTTCTACAAAATCCCGCCACCTCCATGACCATTGCACCTGGGTTAGCATGCAGATGGTCTCGACTATAAACTATTTCGCCTGAGTTATTCGCAATGTACGTGATGGTTTCTATCAGCAAGCTTTTGGAGCTTTCGGCCGCGCGCTGTATTTGCTCATAGCTAGTTGTGCCTATGGCAAAACCATGGATTGCCGCGATTCTGGTGTTGTTGAAGTCTTCTAGTTTTTTATAGATTTGCTGTGGAAGTCCAGCATTTTTAGCTTGTTTTATTAGTCTTCCGAATTCTCTGTCCCTTTTGATTTCAGGTGTGATGTTTTCTAGAAATATACGTAGCCAGTAATCGATGATTTGGAGGCGAAGAGAGATTAGCTCGATGAAGCAGTTGGAGTTAATGGCGTTACGAATTTTATTCTTTATATCGTCATGGTTTTTGAAGTGCTGCTGAATGTAGTCCTGAACTCCAGATTTATCAGCCGTAAACATTCTGCAGCTCCCCCTGGGGGAGTTTTCCACCAAACGATAAAGTTCTAAATCCATTTCACTAGGCGATTCACTCATGACTTTCCTCCCTGGAGCGTGTTGCGGTTAGTCGGTTGATAGTGGCTATGGGCAGTATAGGGGTTAGAGGATTGTAGCCAAATCCCATTGTATTAGGCGGGCCCAGAGACCCGCTATGTCCGCATTGAGGTTCCAGTGCATGCGCCGTGCCGCTTTGGCGTGCTGACAGCCCGCGCAAGACCGAAACCAGGGGTAAGGTGCGAGCGCTACTTACTGAGAACCAGCTGTTTGCGGCTTTGAGCGCCCGCCGCTGATTCGATCAGCGGCAGGCATAGCTTTACTTCGGCCGATGCTCGTCTAACCCGATCCAGCACCGGGAGCCTTCGGTTACCAAGACTCCCGCCTTCTTGCGCGTAGCTTTGGCAGCTTCCGCCGCTAGGTCTCTAACCTGATTTCGTGTGAGCTCCTTGATCAGGTTGTATTCTGCCGGTGGCAGATCCCAGACTCGGCCATCTCCCCCTGTGATGGTTTTCTTGAAGCCTTTAGCCTTCATGTGTTCATAGAGCGTTTCATAATCATGCTCATCAGCCCCGTGCAGCTCAACCCGAACAGTAAAATTTGGCATCGCTCATTCCCTAGCCTGCGCCCCACCATTGAGGCTAAACCATACATGATGCCGAAATAGTGGCTTTTCAATATAGGCAGCGGCGAAATATCTCTCGGTCATGGGGCTGCAACCCGGGGGAATTATGGGGGAATGAATCCCCCGAATGGTGTGGAATGCTGTTGCGTCATGATGTGTTGAAGTGCCTGATTTTATTGGTATTTATAAATCGACCTCAAAAAATATGGAGTCAAAAACGGGTTCGAAATTCGTTGTGTCTCTATCATGTATCCGGCGAGAGGCTAATATTGCAGTGAAACTGGTCGGGGCAGGATAATGGACAAGCGCACCTTCATTGGCATGGTTGAGGCCGGCGAACCGCTGATTCAGCAGGCTGTCGACGCCCTGCGTGAGTATCACCGGGCCCAGGATCGCAGCGCGCCAGCGGAGGAAATCGAGCGCCTGCGTCTGCTGGCTGAGTCACTGTTCCAGGTGGTGTCCGATTACCAGCTCCGGGTGATTGCCGCGATGCGCGGCAAGGATTTGCCACCTCTTCACTGATCCGCTGATCGGCAATTGCCCGCGACCGATCCCGCCTATACGATACTGTTTATCCATACAGTATTGGTACCCTATGTACTTCCTCCTCGTTCGCCGCCGCGTGAATGGCGTGGCCATCCCTACGAATCAGCTCGGCAAGATCACACCCATCCGGGCCGACATCCACATCGGCGATCACCACAGCGAGCCGCTGGGCCGGGTTTCGACCCAGGCCTGGGTGTTCAACCCGTCGCCAGGGCCTGACATCATCCCGCGGCTGCATGATGCCAAGGTCAACGGCATGGCTCAGCTCGGCATCAACATCAACGGGGTGGAGGAGGTCGACGGTGTGCTCTACGCGCAGTCCTGGTGGTGCAGGGCAGAATGATGGCCGGGATCCCGAAAGCATGGCTGGATGAGCTGAACGACCAGTTCTCTTTGATAACCGATCCAGACGGCCGCGCCGCTGTGCTCGATGAAATGGCCTATGCCGCTTACCGCCGGCATGAAGTTAATTCGGAGAACCTGGTCGACATGCTCGAGCTTGCCGAGGCGGGCAGGGTGTGGGCGCTGATGGAGCACGAAGAGGCCTGGGCTATCGGTCTCTTCGGCGATTCCGAGGCTGACCACCAGGCCGGGTACCAGGTGATCAAGGGTTCCGGAAAAACGGCCAGCTGTGAGTAGCTATATAAAAGAAGGGAAACGGTCGGCAGAACGCCGGATGCAGGCCGAAGCCCGTGGGGAGATTTTCGGGGGATGGTGAAATCGGGTATGGCACAGTGCGGCACCGTTTGCAGCGAGCGCCCGCTCAAGGCCTTGATCCGTAAGGCTTTAGGTGTGTCCTGCACGCATGGGGTGCAAGGGGTCGAGTGTTCGAATCACTCCGTCCCGACCATATATTTCAATGACTTAGGCCATTTCCGAAAGGGATGGCCTTTTTCATGTGCGTGACTTTTGCGTGACGTCTCAGGATTTTACGCCTGCCTCCTCTTCAAAATTGTCAGCAACGGCCCACGCGAGTCCGTCGCTGAAACGTTGTTTGCCGCCTTTATCAACACTCCCTCACCGAAGCGGCATCAGTGAATCTCGTGGCTCGCCGGGACCCGCTGAGTTTCAGCGCCCCCTCAATGCCGAAGCTCAGGGCGCTAACTCAATTCGTTTCATGAAGCGCACGATTGCGGCTTTCGAACATCGAACGTTCGCTTAGCGAGCGCCTGTCCAGATGAGGCGCTCTCGTATAGGGGAGTATCGCTCCATGTTACCGAGTCTTAACGTCCTCAGGATAACGCTGGCACATAGACAACCTGGTCACGCCCCCCATGTTTGGCCGCATAGAGACCGCCGTCAGCGCGCTTTATTGCATCATCAATCTGCTCACCCTGGGTGAGCAGGGTGCATCCAATGCTCATGGTCATCTTCCGAGGGCCGCCGGGCATCAAAAACGGCGCGCTGCCGATTGACTGACGCAAGCGCTCCGCAATCTGCGTTAATTCTTGGCTATCTTTAACCCGTAGCAAGGCCACGAACTCCTCTCCTCCCTGGCGTACCAGCAGGTCATCTGGCCGAAGCGTAGCCCGCAGTCGGCGGGCGCACTCGCAGAGCACTTTATCGCCGGCATCGTGGCCATGCTCGTCATTGACGGATTTGAAACGGTCGAGGTCTGCGTATACGGCACCTAGCTGTAAACCTCGCTCCTCAGCCAAACGAAGCTCTCGGTTCTGAAATGCTGCCAACGCCCCGCGGTTCCATAGTTGTGTCAAAGGATCAAGCAAAGCCCTGCGCTGCCCGCGATCCATTTCAACACGCAGAGCGCGATTGACCTGCGCTAGGCTCCGCAGTTGCAAATAACCCTCGGTGAGCGTGGCTAAGTCCCGAAAATGAGCCTGTTGTGCCTCGCTGAGCTTCCGCGGCCGAGGATCGAACATGCACAGGGTGCCAATGGCTTTGCCATTTGAGGCACGTAACGGGTGGCCCGCATAGAACCGGATATAGGGTGGGTTCAGCACGAGGGGATTGTCCTCGAAGCGTGAATCGCACCTGGCGTCGGAAACCATCAAGGTATCTTCACCGAGAATCGCGTAGCCGCAAAAGGACACATTGCGCTTCGTCTCGCTTACCTCGATGCCGATTCGAGCCTTGAACCACTGCCGATCCTGATCGATTAGGCTGATCAGAACGGTCTCCACCTGGGCTAGTTCTTGGGTGAGTCGTACCAAGGTATCAAGATAATGCTCGGCCGGCGTATCGACCAAGTCCATGTCATCAAGTGTGCGCTGACGAAGTGCTTCATCAGCGGGTAGGGGACAAGCTGGCATGTCTGTTACTCCACTCCTTGGTTCGTTTTTTCACAAACGCGGATAGAAAAATCTCAAGCATCTTGGCCAATGCCGCACACGCTCGGCGCCTTCAGGCCAGCCGAAGTAGAGAGCATAGCAAACCGGTTGGCTCTATCCCGGATCCTCCAGTGGGTCATACCTGTGGCGTTGATCGGCGCGGCTCGGTCGGTCGCCGAAGACCTCGACAAACTTCTCAGACCTACAGACGGCTTGAACAAACGGTTGAGGTTGTCGCCCCTGCCTGCCTTATTGGAAATCCGGTATTGACCTCGAGTTAAGTCAAGGTTTTAGAGTGGCGTCCGGACGCTCTCGCTGCTTTCGGAAACGAACTCACAAAGGACCCGGAATGGACACTCCGACTTCACTGCTGATTTTCCAGATCACCTGCTGCATTGGCTTGAGCCTGTGGCTGAGTATCAGCCTGATCAACAACCTGCAGGCCTTTGCCAGCTCAGCCGGGGCGATCGGGGAGACCATGTCGATGGCGCCGCTGACCCAACCTCCCGGAATCAGCCTCCCTTTGCTGGTGCGAGCGATGACCTCTCACGCCATCCATCGCTTGGCCTTGTCGATCATCGTGCTGACACAGGCAGCCGCCGTTCTCGCGGCTTGGGTTGGCTGCTATGAACTGCTGCTTGGCGCCGGCTTGGAGGTGGCGCGGCCCTGGTTGAACCTGGCCTTGAGCGCAACGCTCGGGTTCCTGTTCGCGATGCTGCTGGGCGGGATATGGTTCGGCTACTGGATCCGCCAGGAAGGGTTGCAACTGACCCATCTGCTGTTGATGGTCTGGATCCTGCTGCACTTCGTCGTACTGAATGTCCGCTGGAGTTGAGCGGCCTAGGGAAGCTTGGAGCATTTCAGTTAAAAGGAGCAACAGATGAAGATGATGATCGTAGGCGCCGGAAGAGGGTTGGGCCGGGCTTTGCTCGAAGGGCTCGGCAAGCCAGGGGACACGCTGATCGGCGTATCACGCAAACAGCCGTCAGACTTGGCCCTTGCCCCGGGCATCGATCTGCACTGGGTCGATGCCGACCTTGCCAAGCCTACGGCGGCTGTGGCACAGATCGCGGATCGGGCACCTGCCGATCTGGATGTCCTGATCTACAACGTTGGCATCTGGGAAGAACACGCCTTCAGCGAGCACTATGCCTTCCTTGACGACAGCGACGAATCGATCACCAGGCTGGTCGAGGTGAACATCACGGCCACGCTGCTTTTGCTCAAGCGCCTGGTGCCCAAGTTGCTTGGTGCGTCCCGGCCGCAGTTGATCCTCACCGGTTCGACCTCAGCTCTTCGCCAGAGTGGGCGCCCGGAGGTAGCGTTCGGCGCCTCAAAGTTCGCCCTCAACGGCATGGCTGATGCGCTGCGCGAAGGTTTCAGGGATGACAACCTGGCGGTGACCGTGCTTCAACTGGGTTATCTGAATACCGACGACTCCCTGAACACGCCATTGGCGCAAGCCGCAGCACGTGGCGAGCGGCGCCAGGTACCGGTGCATGATGTGGTCACTATGGTCGACGCGCTGTTGCGCTTGTCCGGGGCTTCGTTTGTACGGGAGCTGATCTTGCCGGCTATCGGTGATGAGCGCTTCTGACGCCAAAGCTGCCATCAGCCCTCAAGTTTAGTGGCTGTGCTGCCGTCGACACTCGCCCGGTGTCATCCCTCTTGGATACTGCTCTACCGCAATCAGAAGACGATCCGATTACATTTGAATCGGCTAATGAAGGCAGCAAGACAAGCTACTTTGGAACCCGATACGAGCGCCGGAAAGATCTTAGGATGAAGGCCATCGCTATTCACGGGCTTGACTGCAAAGCATGCGGTTTTGATTTCGAGCAGGCTTACGGCGAACATGCAAAGGGCTTCATTCACGTTCATCACGTAGTACCTATTTCGAAATTTGGTGGAGAACAGGCTGTGAATCCTGAGACAGACCTCGTAACGTTATGTGCCAACTGTCATGCGGTAGTCCACCGCAAGCGCGACATGACCCTCAGTGTCGATGAGCTGAAAGGCATGTTACGCGGACGATGGGTCGTCGAACCTCAGTAGCCTAGCTACAGCGTTCAATCCAATAATATGAGTATCTTCTAACACGCCAATAGCGCTCGCTGAAGCAATGCACAATGGAGGTGGTATGCTCTTTGTTCGCCCTGTAGCAGCATCTGATTGGCGATCTTATCGGGATCTACGTCTGCGGGCCCTACGTGACTCTCATGAGGCGTTCGCGAGTACTCACGAGCGTGAATCAGTCCGGGACGACGATGATTGGCTAGCCCGCGTATCAGCGGTCGCTAGCTCCAGCACTGCTCAAGCTTTCTTCGCTCATAGGAATAATGAGGCGTGTGGCTTGGTGTGGTGCAAGGCATCCGACGTTGAGTCAAGCGTTGTCGAGATTTTCCAGATGTGGGTTGCGCCTGATGCACGTGGGCTCGGAGCCGGGAGTGCCTTGCTTGAGAGGGCTATCACATGGGCTGAAGATCGCGGTGCGGCATGTGTCCGTCTTGGTGTGACGATTGCAGATAGCCCGGCGATGCACTTGTACAAAGCGAGCGGATTTCATGCAGTCGGCGCACCGGAGCCTTTGCGTGAGGGTTCGGCTTTGATGTCGCAATCGATGGAACTGAATCTTGGATCACGTCTAGCAAGAAAGGGGCAGGGGTTAGGTCGCTGAGTCGCCTTCAAAACCGGGAGTCGCATAGGTCTTGAAGGCACCCAGTCAATGATGAGTCATTCAGCGCATCATGCCCAGTTCAGCATCATCCATCAGTGCCTTGGCCAACGCGCAAAGGTAGTGCGAAGCCCAGATCAACTGAGGTTTATCTTCCATCAATCCATCCAGAGTCATGTCCCGTGCATAGCCCATCAGCTCGGACGCCTGTTCACGGGCGCTTTGGCAGGGGATGCCGGCTTCGATGCGGAAGAGGGGATGGGTCTGGTTTTCACCTTGGTAGAAGGTGGTTTTGCCGACGGTGAATTTGGTTTCTTCTGTGGACATTGTTCAGTTTCCCCAAGATTGCTTCAGCCTGTACGGGCCTATTCGCGGGTGAACCCGCTCCTACAGGAGCACGGCAGTCTTTAAGGCTGAGGGAGTGCCTGGGAGGGGGTATCCGCGAAGAGGCCGGCCCAGGCAGTACATCAGCGACACGTCATTGCATAGTCCGAGGCTCACTGGGCATCTGCACTTGGGCTATTGCGGACTCGAGCAAAGCTCTCAAGGTCTCCAGTTCATGCATCGAGGTCATCATCAAAATCGACGCGGGGGACTTGGGCTGCAGCAGCATTGCCTGATGCACGACGGTCGCCGCGCATAACGCGTAGTCCGTAGCCTGAATCAGGGTGTCTTCCAAGGAAAGAACGTTGTGGGGTGGATCAGGTACTATTTTCAGCATAAACCCTCTCAGTGCCTTACAGGGCTGCCGCAGTACCGCTGTCAAACGGAAGGGTGGCAGCTGTTTGTGGGTTGACAGACCGGGGGCACTGAGAATCCCGGCGCACACGAAGGTGCCCCACGCACAGCTGCCATAACTGGCATTGCACATGCTCTCAGTGAACCACGGTCTGTCAAAACCGTGCCGCCAATGGGTGGCGACAGGCCGAGACTAGGGCTGACTATTTCCATGTGCAACGAAAATCAGGCGCGAGGAGTATCTTTGGGAAATGGCCTACAAGGAAGGGGTAATTTCTGATTTTTCGACCCGCTCCCGTTCCCCAAAACGTCGACAGGAAACATGCGGGCAAAAGAAAGCCCGCCGAGGCGGGCTAAGTACTATCACGTAGGGATAGCTTCATCCTGCCCAAGCCACTGTGAAAATGGGGTGAAAGAAAGGTCCCCATAACGTGATCATCCAGAGGGCCCCGCGCCCTTTAAAGCTCGGCTTTCTGCCGCTGGTGGCGCTGAAAGCGGGTAACCGTGATCTGGACGGCAGCTGCAACGAGGCACAGTAGGCCGACTTTCCAGCTGCCCTCCAGGCCGTAATGCTCGGCGATCTTCCCTGTGATGATGACGCTAACGAAGATGGCGAAAGGCAGGATCAGTTTGTTCATCGGGTCTTCCAGCAGGCTGCAGATGGCTCGGGTGAACATGCAGTTCACCCAGCGGAAAGGCCGCGATCTTAGCAAATCCGGTTGCGGCGTTGTGGTCACTTCCAGAGCGGTTGCAAGGTGTGTTGTCTGTATCGCGATAATGGCAAAGGGTCAGTATGGACTTGCGCGACCCAGCCCTCGAAACTGATCCATTCGCATCTGGACCAGGGCCGGTCATGAATAACCTGCAACGCACACTCTCTCTCATGCTGCTGCTGGCAGCCGCTTCATTGACCGCCTGCCTCCCCTGGAAACGCGAACGCGCCGCCTACGCGGACCTTTGCGAATCCGAGTTCCAGTTCAAAGTGCCAGGCCCGCAGGGGGAGACCACCCTCTACCTGGAAACCTACCTCTACGACCACGCCGCCCTATGGGGCGAAAAGCGCTATGAGCAAAGCCTGTACGTGCAGTACCCGGGCGAGAAGTACTCGCGGCAGGAATTCTTTGTGCAAATGATCGCCTACAACAAAGACCGCCAACGCCCGTCGACCGATGCCAAGCGTGGCGAGCCGCCGATACCGGTGCTGTATGACAGCCGTCAGGCTTACATCACCTTTGAAGACGGCTCGCGCCTGAATGCGCGGCCCGAGGTGTACTTGGGCATCAACGAGACCTACGACTTTCCGTTGGTGAATGAGAAGACCGCCCGGCCATCGCCATATGACATCAACAGCGATGAAGTGCACCGGATGATTCCCAGGATGACCAACAACAAGCGCTATGGCTCGGCTTACGTGATCTTTCAGACGGACAAGTTCGAGGCAGATTCCAAGTGGACGATTCATCTGGGGGCACTGGATGTGCAGGACCGCAAGGTGCAGATTCCGCCGCTGAAGCTCTGCTATCACCCCGTTAAGAAATGGATCGGGATCGAGCCGCTCATGCGGCCTTGAGTGGAAGGTGTCGGCCATGGGAGGTTTGGCGGCGCTCGATCTCACCGGCAATACAAACCCACCGGCGAACATCTCCCAGCCCCCCATTGCGAATTTCCTGGTTTCAGCTAACTTATACAAAAACCTGTACAAGCATGAGAGGTTGTACATGTATTGCGAGTGGCCCTTCACCCTGTACTTTGACGGCGCCTGCCCGTTGTGCGCTCGGGAGATCGCCTTCCTGCGCAGGCAATCGACCGGGGGAAAGCTCATCCTGGTTGACATCAGTGCTGATGATTTCGATGCAGGGGCGTTGGGCTTGACGGTTGAGCAACTGAGGTCATGCCTGCATGGAAGGTTCGCGAGCGGGCACTGGGTTACAGGCTTGGACGCCACCTTGTGGAGTTGGCGTGCTGCGGATGTGGGCCTGTGGGTCGCGCCACTGGCTTGGCGTCCGCTACGTCCCCTGTTTTCGGTGCTTTACAGGCTGTTCTGTCGATTGAGGCCACACTTGGCCTGGCTACCACATCCCGATGGCGGGCACCGTTGTAGCGGTGAGGAGTCCAAATGTCACATTCGTTAGCCGAGCACTACCATGAAATCCTGGTCGGTATTGGTGAAAACCCGCAGCGCGAAGGGCTTCTGGACACACCCCAGCGTGCGGCAAAAGCGATGCAGTACTTGTGCAACGGGTATGCCCAGGATCTTCACGAGGTCGTGAACGGTGCTCTGTTCGAGAGTGAAAACGATGAAATGATTGTGGTGCGTGACATTGAGCTCTACTCATTGTGCGAACACCACATGTTGCCGTTTATTGGCAAGGCGCATGTCGCGTACCTGCCAACAGGGCGCGTGTTAGGGCTTTCCAAGGTTGCACGCGTGGTGGATATGTTCGCCCGTCGTTTACAGATACAGGAAAACCTCACGCGGCAAATTGCGTATGCCGTGCAGGAAGTCACGGATGCCGCAGGGGTAGCGGTCGTGATCGAAGCCAAGCATATGTGCATGATGATGCGCGGTGTAGAGAAGCAGAACTCGGTGATGATGACATCCGTGATGTTAGGTGAATTTCGCGACGACCCCTCTACGCGGCACGAATTCCTTAACCTCATTGGACGACACAGTTGACGTCCGGTCCTGAACCGTCGCGAAGGGGCGCCCAGATGAATACCGATGCTACTGCGTTATCTCCAAGCCGCTTCGCTGTCCTGGGTTACGGCGGCCTGCTGCCGTTTCTTGGTTTGACGGCGCTCATCCTCTTTTCGGCTGAACATCGAGCGTTTTTCTCGATGATGATGGTTGGCTATGGCGCGGTGATATTGAGCTTCGTCGGTGCCCTGCACTGGGGGTTTGCCATGACGTTGCAGGGTTTGCCCGCAAAGCAGCGTCAAGAGCGACTGGTGTGGAGCGTTATACCGGCCTTGATCGGTTGGGTTGGCACGTTGCTGCCTGTGCCATTGGGGTGTCTGGTGTTGACCTTTGGTTTTGTCGGCCATCTTTGGCAGGATCGCAAACTGGCGCAAGCGATGCCGGGGTGGTATCTGCCGATGCGCGTGCATCTCACTGCTGTAGCGAGCCTCTGTTTGCTGGTCAGTGCACTTGCGGTGTCCATTCATTTTTGAAACCCCAAGCAACCATTGATGAGTCACTTCTGCGGCCCACCCCAGATATCCCGACCAATGCACACAACCCCGTCAAACAGCAAACGCGCCGTCCTCACCAACCCGCACCCCTTGATCACGCCATGTTCCAGGGTGATTTCCACCGTAAATTCCCCGCTCGGATGCTCCACCGCCAAACGCTGACGATCACCGCCGGACGTGCTGGCAAGGCCCTGTGCAACCGACCCTTCAATCAAGCAGGCCGTAGCAACACTCACCGCACCAAACACCCCGATGGACGCATGGCAGCGGTGCGGGATGAACGAGCGCGTATTGACCGTGCCGCCGTTGCGCGGTGCCGACAGCAGGCACATTTTTGGCACATTGCGCTGGCTGACATCACCCAGGTTCATGCGTGGGCCCAGTTGCAGGCGGATGGCTTCCAGGCGTGTTTTCAGGGCGCTGTCGGCCTCCAGCGTTTCGCACGGCTCGTAGCCGGTCACGCCAAGGTCCTCGGCACGCAGCAGTACCACCGGCATGCCGTTGTCGATGCAGGTGACTTCCACACCCTCGACACAGTCGCGGCTGTTGCCGGTGGGCAACAGGGCTCCGCAGCTGGCGCCGGCCACGTCGGCAAACGTGACCACCAGCGCCGCCCCACGGCCCGGCACCCCATCAATACGGGTATCGCCTTCATACTCCACCTGGCCATCGGCGGTTGGCACCTGGGCGACGGCGATCTGCCCGGTGTTTTCCATGAAGATGCGCACCGGTGTGCTCGCGCCGCTGGCGGCCACCAGGCCGCGCTCGAGGGCGAACGGCCCTACGCCGGCCAGAATGTTGCCGCAGTTTTGCCCATAGTCCACCCGCGCCTCGTCCACGACCACCTGAGCGAACAGGTAGTCCACGTCGGCGTCATCGCGCGGCGAAGCGCGGATGATGGCGACTTTGCTGGTGAGCGAGTCGGCGCCGCCGATGCCGTCAATCTGCCGGGCATCGGGCGAGCCCATCACCGCCAGCAGCACCCGGTCGCGCAGCGGGCCAGGGGCGGGCAGGTCGTCATGCAGAAAATAGGCGCCCTTGGAGGTGCCGCCGCGCATCAGCAGGCAGGGTATGCGGGTCTGGCCCATGTTCAGCCTTCCAGGTCGGTGAGGTGGTCGACATAACGCAGGCCCTTCGCCGCCAGGCGCGGGCGCATCTCGTAGATGTCCAGGCCAAGCTCGCCGGCGGCCAGGCGCAGGCGTTTGCGTTCTTCCAGGTCGGCGCGCTGGGTGGCGGCTTCGAGTACCGCCTGGGCTTCGCCATGGCGCACCACCACAACGCCGTCGTCATCGGCCACCACGATGTCACCGGCATGGACGAGCTGCCCGGCACACAGCAGCGGCAGGTTCACCGAACCCAGCACTTCCTTCACTGTGCCTTGGGCATTGATGGCGCGGGACCACACGGCAAAGCCCATGTCGCGCAGTGTCTGGCTGTCGCGCACGCCCGCATCGATCACCAGGCCGCGCACGCCGCGGGCCTGGAGCGAGGTCGCCAGCAGGTCGCCGAAATAGCCATCGCTGCACGGCGAGCTGGGCGCCACCACCAGTACGTCGCCTGGGCGGCACTGCTCCACGGCAACATGGAACATCCAGTTGTCGCCTGGGGCCACCAGCACGGTTACCGCGTTGCCGGCCACCGCCACACCTTGCTGGATAGGGCGCACGGCAGTATTGAGCAGCCCCTTGCGACCTTGGGCCTCATGCACCGTGGCGACACCCAGCCGGCCCAGGGCATTGATGATGTGTGGCTCAACGCGTGGGATATTACGCACGACGATGCCGGTCTTGCCGATCAGCCCGCTCATGCCAGGTTCTCCGTCACGCGTGGGAACACGCTCTGCAGGCCTTCGGCGTAGACGATGTTGCGTGCGCTGGTGATGCCCACGTTACGCTTGGCTTGCACGCCGCGCTGCAGGGCTACACGGGTGTAGTACTCCCACAGGTGTTCCTGGCCGGCCATGCACTGGATGGCGGCATACTTTTTGTCCCACACCGAGGTAATGTCCAGGAACGTGTCCGGGCGCCATTCGCACTGCTCGGGCTGGTGCGGCTCAAAGGCGTACACCGGCGGTGCGCCAACGATCTTCTCGCCCGGCTTGTAGCCTTCAGCCTGCGCGATAATGCGGGCTTCCTGGGCCAGGTGCATGGCCAGCGGGTGGTCGTAGTTGTAAGGGTCTTTGAGGGAGTGGCTGAGTACGAACTCCGGTTGTACCCGGCGATACACATCGGCCAGGCGGAACAGGGTGTCCTTGTCGGCGCGCATCGGGTAGTCGCCGATGTCGAAGAACTCCACGCTGGCACCGAGGATTTCGGCCGCCGCCATGGCCTCTTCACGGCGAGCGTCCTTGACCTTGGCTTCGGTCATCTCACCCTTGCGCCACAGCTTGGCAGACTCACCACGCTCACCGAAAGACAGGCAGACCACGTGCATGGCATAGCCTTGCTCAGCGTGCAGCGCAATGGCGCCACCGGCACGCCAGACAAAGTCGGCCGAATGTGCGCTGACCACCAGGGCGGATTTTTGTGGGGTATTCATGGTTCGTTGGCTCCTGCAGTGGGGGTGGGCGCAGGATGTCATTGGCCTGTGCAGGGCACTAATGCGTTCATTTGCAGCGGCTATGCGTTTTATTTATTGCCGGGCAAGCGGGGTAGAGGCATAGTCGCCGCAGTCACGAGCCGAGCGCCGGGAGCCCTTATGATCGATGTCGAACTGCCCAACCTGATGCAAGTCCGCGCGTTCATCCGGGTAGCCGAGCTGGGCAGCGTTTCGCGGGCGACGGAAGTGTTGTTCCGTGCTCAGTCCGTGGTCACCCGCGCCATCGCCGAGCTGGAGGCGCGCTTTGCCGTGCCCCTGTTCGAGCGCCATGCCAATGGCATGCGCCTGACCGACTATGGCGAGTGCCTGCTGCCGCGCGCACAGCGCGTGCTGGCGGAACTGGACGGCGTGCCGAGTTTGCTGGGCACCGCGCAGGGCGAGCCCCTCTACCTGTTTCAGGCGCGGCGCCTGCAGGTGTTCGTGAAACTCTGTGAAACACGGCACATGCAAACCGTGGCGCGGCACTTCGGCCTTAGCCAGCCGGCGGTCAGTGCGGCCTTGAAGGTGCTCGAAGGCGGGTGTGGACAGCCCTTGTTCGTGCGCACGTCGCGCGGCCTGCAGCCCACTGTGGCCAGCCGGGACATTCTGTTCCCCATCCGCCGGGCGCTGAACGAGTTGCGCCTGCTGGACAGTGACCTGAGCGCGATGCAAGGCACCCTGCGCGGGGTGGTGCATGTCGGCGCGCTGCCGCTGGGGCGCTCACGCATTCTGCCGGATGCTATTTTGCGCTTCACGGCCCAGCACCCACAGGTTCGGGTGGTGACCAACGAAAGCCCGTTCGACCTGCTGGCAACCGAGCTGCGGGTAGGGGATGTGGATTTCGTCTTGGGCGCCTTGCGGCCTCACGACTATGCCAGCGATCTGGTGGGCGAGCCGCTCATCAACGAGGAAATGGTGGTGCTGGCCCGTCGAGGGCACCCGCTGTTGCACACACACCTGACGCTCAAGGACGTGCACCAGGCGCGCTGGGTGTTGCCGCGGGCCGGTTCGCCGGCCCGCCAGCTGCTCGACAACTGCTGCGCCGCCGCGGGCCTGACAGCGCCGTGGCCGGTGGTGGAAAGCGCTGATCTGGCGGTTATCCGTGGCCTGCTGGTGCGTTCGGACATGCTGGCGGCGGTGTCTGCGCACCAGTTGGCTTACGAGATTGCCAGCGGCGAACTGCAACGCCTGCCGCTGGCACTGCCCGGCACTGCCCGCGCCATCGGCCTCATGCAGCGCAGTGGCTGCCTGCAGTCACCGGCGGCAGTCGCGCTGATGGCCTGTATCCGCCAGGTTATCACCGAGCAGGCATAAGCTCGGGAGGGGCCTCAAAGCAGGCTCAGCGGGTAGCTGACGATCAGCCTGTTCTCATCGAAACTGTTGGTGCTGCCCCAGTCCCGGCGCTGGCTGGAGTTGCGCCACTTGAGGTTCAGGGCCTTCAACGGCCCAGACTGGATCACATAGGCCAGCTCGCTTTCGCGGCCCCACTCAGTGCCGTCCTGGGTGCTGGCGTTGTGCACGTTGTCACCGTGGATATAGCGGTTCATCAGGGTCAGGCCGGGTATGCCAAGCACCACGAAGTTGAAGTCGTGGCGCACCTGCCAGGAGCGCTCGCGGGCGCTTTCGTAGCTGGAGCCGAAGGCGTCGTTGGCCAGCGTGCCGCCGCTGGTGCCGTTGACCCGGAACCATTCATCATCGCCCATGACCTTCTGCAAACCGACGTAGAACGTGTTGCCACCCAGCTTCGCCGAGAACAGGCCCGAAGCGGTGCGGTTGTCCAGTTCGCCGGCCTTGGCGCCACCGTCGTCCTTGCCCCAGAAGTAGCCCAGGTTGGCGCCCAGTACCCAGTTACCCAGCGGCTGTTGATGCTGCACCTGGAAGTAGCGCTGCTGGTAGATGTCTTCCAGCTGGGCATACCAGGCGCCGACCAGGGTGCGCTCCTGGTTGAAGCGGTATTCGCCGCCGGCGAAGTTGAAGCGGTCCGAGGTGAAGGCAGTGCGCGTGAACAGGCTCATGTCCTGCATGCTGGCGTCGTTGCGCGGGCTGTTCTGGCGGAACTGGCCGCCATACAGGCTTAGGCCGGCCAGCTCGTTGGAGGTGACCTGCGCGCCCTGCAAGGTTTGTGGCAGCGAGCGGCCGTCATCGGCGCGCAGGATGGGCAGTGTAGGCGACCACTCACCGACTTTGAGTTCCGTCTTGGACACCCGCATCTTGCCCGCCAGCGCCGTGCGGCCAAAGTCGTCCGCCGGGCGCCCGTCGTCATGAACAGGCAGCAACTGCGTGCCGGCGGTGCCCTTGCCGCCATCAAGTTTGATGCTGTAAAGGCCCAGCACGTCAACGCCGAAACCGACCACGCCGGGGGTGTAGCCGGACTTGAAGTCAAGGATGAAACTTTGCGTCCATTCCTCGGCTTTGCCTTGGCTTGCCGTGCCCGTGTAGTCGCGGTTCATGTAGAAGTTACGCAACGTCAGGCTTGCCTTGGCATCGTCGACGAAGCCTTCGGCCAGGGCTTGCAGTGGCAGGCTGGCTGCCAGTGCGAATGTGGGGACGAGCGGGTAAAGGGTGCGGCATTTCATTATTTTTATTCTCCAGGGATGGGCAAAGCGCTGCCTGCCAGCGGCGCATCGGCGCTGGGCAGGTTGAATCAGGGAGCGGTGGGGGTGGCGGCGCGGGACGCGCCGTCACACGATCAAGCGGGTTGCATCGGTCAGTTGGGTGCTTTGCCGGCCACCGAGTAGCGAACCTGCTGGTTACGGGTCTTCATGAAGTCTTCGATGCTCTGCCCGCGCATGGCGGCGTAAATGTCCAGGTTGGACACACCCAGTACGGCGCCCAGCTTCTCCAGTACGAAGAAGATCACCCCGTAGTGGATCAGCCCACGCCAGTCGCGGCGGCGCAGCAGGTCGCTTTCCTCTTCGCTCAGGCCTGCCTCGCGGTACAGCGCTTCGGGTTCGCTCAGGAAGCGCTGGCGCCACTGCGGCTCGATCATGCGATGCAAGAACTTGTTCAGGCGGTAGCCTTTGGCACTGCGCTCCAAGGTGTAGGGATAGGTGCCCTCAAGCTGCTCAGCCCCTGCCAGCTGATGCTGCATGTGCTGGCGGTGGCGTTCGTTGACCGGTGCCGGCAGTGCCTGGTCGCGGTTTTCCAGCAGCAGGGTGGCAATGCCGGTCATCGACGGCAGGTAGTAGCTTTGGTGCTTGCGCTCAACGTTGGCAGACAACGCGCCACGCATGATCAGCCAGGTGATCACCTCGGCACCTTCCATGCCGCCGAGCGTGGCGTACTCAGCCAGTGTCATCTCGGTAAGGCGCTGTGGGTCGTTCACCAGCAGGTCAAGGAACTGCGCGTCCCATTCCGGGTTGTTGAAGCCGCAACGCTCGCCATGCACCTGGTGTGACACCCCGCCGGTGGCGACGATCGCCACCTTGAGGTCTTCGGGGTAGCTCTCGATGGCGCGGCGCAATGCCTGGCCCAGTTTGTAGCAGCGCCGGGCCGTGGGGATCGGCAGCTGCAGTACGCCGACCTGCAGCGGCACGATCTGTACGGGCCAGCTTTCATCGCAGGGCAGCAGCGCCGACATGGGCGAGAAGAAGCCGTGGTCCAGCGGCTTGTCGCGGAAAAAGCTCATGTCGAACTCATCGGCCATCAGGCTCTGGCCGATGTGCCGCGACAGCGCTGCGTGGCCGCCCACTGGCGGCAGGTCCCGCGGATTGCCCCCTTCATCGGCCACGCCATACTGCTCGTCTACGCCCAGGGTGAAGGCGCTGTAATGGTCAAAGAAGAACGAGGTGATGTGGTCGTTGAAGATATAGAAGAGTACGTCCGGCTGGCGCTGCTGCAGCCATGTGCGGATCGGCTCGAAGCTTTCGAAGATCGGCGCCCAGGCGGCTTCTTCCTGTTTGTCGTGGTCGACTGCGAAGCCGATGGTTGGGGTGTGGGAGACGGCCAGGCCACCAATGATACGAGCCATGCGAAAGTCCTCTGTTACAGGTTACGGCGCGGTTACTGCGGGGGTCGCGCGCAGCCGGGCGTGGCCGTTGGCCAGGATCGCCAGGGCGGCGGCGAATGCCGGCAGGCCGAGGAGGGTGAACAGCAGCGGCAGGCCCAGCCCCAGGCTGAGCACGGCACCACCGATGAGGGAGCCGAAAATGGCCCCGAAGCGCCCGATACCGAGCATCCAGCTTACACCTGTGGCGCGGAACTCGGTCGGGTAGTAGCCAGGGGCGAAGGCGTTCAGGCCGGTCTGCGCGCCGCTCATGCAGAACCCGGCAGCCGCCACGCCCACCACCAGCAGGCTCGACTCCAGGCTCAGGGCGCCCAGTGAGACGATGCACAGGCCGCCGAGGGCGTAGGCGATGGCGATGACCCGGTTGGGGTTGCGTCGGTCCATGATCCAGCCGACCACGATTGCGCCCACTGCGCCGCCGATCTGGAACAGGCCCGTGATGGTGGCGGCGCGCTCGATGGACAGCCCGCCATCACGCAGCAGCGTCGGCAACCAGCCCATGGTCAGGTAGATCACCAGCAGGCCCATGAAATAGGTCAGCCACAGGGCCAGGGTGCCCAACCGGTAGCGCTCGCTGAACAGCTGCCGGGCCGGTGCCTTGTGCTGCGTGGTTGGCTCACTGACGATGAAGCGGGTGCCGGCAGCGAAGCGGCCGCCGAGCTTGGCCAAGGCTGCCGCAATCTGGCTGGCCGGTGCCTGGCGTGCAGCCAGGAAGCGGGCGGACTCTGGCAGCAGCCACCACAGCAGGGGCAGCAAAGCCAATGGCAGCAGGCCGCCGGCCAGCAGTACCGACTTCCAGCCGTGATGAGGGATCAGCCAGGCGGACAGAAAGCCGCCTAGGCCCGAGCCCATGTTGAAGCCGGTGAACATGATGGTGATCATCAGCGAGCGGTTGCGTGTGGGCAGGTATTCGGCGAGCAGGGTGGTGCAGTTGGGCATGGCCGCACCCAGGGCAATGCCGGTCAGCAGCCGTAACACAGCCAGTTCATAGGGGTTGCGGGCGAAGGCGCAGGCCAGGCTCAGCAGGCTGAAACCGCTGACCGCGATCAGCAGCACTTTCTTGCGGCCCAACCGGTCGGCATACGGGCCGGCGGTCAGTGCGCCGATGGCAAGGCCGACCATGCCGGCACTCATCACCGGGCCAAAGGCGGCGCGCGACAGGCCCCAGTCCTGCATCAGCGAAGGCGCGATGAAACCCATGACGGCGACATCGAAGCCATCGAACAGCACGATCAGGAAGCACAGCGACAGAATCAGCCACTGGTAGGCAGCAATGGGGCGGTTATCGATCCAGTCTTTGACATCGATAGGGGCATCGACAGGAGGCTTAAGCATGCGTGGTCACCTTTGTTCTTGTATTGGTGTGAATTGCGCCGGGTTCCGGTAAGGCTTCGAACGCGTAATGGCCCAGCAGCAACCACCCCGCCGGACGACGGCGTGGGGCGGACTGTAATCCCATGGTCCAGGGCAGCGCCTGCGGGATTTCTTTAATGAGATATCCAATTTTTTTATCGCAGACTTCGTGGCGCTAATGTCGCGTCAAGCTGTGCCGCTCGGCAGCAAGCTGTTGCCCTGTAAAAGACCTGATGCGCTGCTGGCGTCGTCAGGCTTCCGGGTGATGAAGACGCTGACGGTGATTTGTTTCTGAATGTGTGATCTCTCCCGCTCAGTCTTCGTCAAGAAGACTGCCCCTCGCCGTCGTCTGGGGATTGATACAGGGCCTTCCATGCAAACGCTGTTGAACGAGATTCTCGAAGAAGTACGTCCCTTGATCGGCAAGGGCAAAGTCGCTGACTACATTCCCGCGCTGGCGGACGTGCCGGCGAACCAGCTGGGCATCGCTGTCTATGGCAACGATGGCAGTTATCACTGCGCAGGCGACGCGCGGGTGCCATTCTCGGTGCAGAGCATTTCCAAGGTGTTCAGCCTGGTTCAGGCCATTGGCCATTCGGGGGAAGCCATTTGGGAGCGGTTGGGGCATGAGCCTTCGGGTCAGCCGTTCAACTCGCTGGTGCAGCTGGAGTTCGAGCGCGGGCGGCCGCGTAACCCGTTCATCAATGCAGGGGCATTGGTGATCTGCGATATCAATCAGTCGCGCTTCGCTGCCCCCACGTTGTCGATGCGCGATTTTGTCCGACGGCTTTCAGGCAACCCTCACATCTCGATCAATACCCGGGTCGCTGATTCGGAATATCAGTTTCGCGCGCGCAACGCTGCCATGGCGTACCTGATGCAGTCATTTGGCAACTTCCATAACGAGGTCGAGACGGTGCTGCGCAGTTACTTCAGTTACTGCGCACTGCAAATGAACTGCCTGGACCTGGCGCGGGCATTCTGCTTCCTGGCCAATGATGGGTTCTGCAAGCACAGCGGTGAGCAGATCCTGACGCGGCGCCAGACCCAACAAGTGAACTCGATCATGGCCACCAGCGGGCTGTATGACGAGGCGGGGAATTTCGCCTTCAGGGTGGGTTTGCCTGGCAAGAGTGGTGTGGGTGGCGGGATCGTGGCGATCGTACCGGGGCAATTTACCGTATGCGTGTGGTCGCCAGAGCTGAATGCGGCGGGCAACTCCCTGGCCGGGATGGCGGCGCTTGAGCTGCTCAGTTCGCGGATCGGATGGTCGGTGTTCTGATCTGCGAACTCAGGGGCCATCAGGCGTCGCCTTGGCGGGTCAGAACGCGTACACCAACGTGGCCGTGGCGCTGCGTGGGCTGCCATACCAGCCGCGCGCGCCAATCGCCGTGTAGTAGGTTTTGTCCAACACGTTGTTGAGGTTCAGTGAAACGCTGGTCTGCGGCGTGAAGGCATATTGAGCCATCAGGTCGACCACGCTGTAGGGGTGCTGGGTGAACGTTTCGTTGTTGGGCCCGGCGCTCTTGTAATACTCGGTACCCTGCCAGCGCACACCACCCCCTACCTTCAACTGTGGCAGGGTCGGCAGGCGGTAGCTGGTGAACAGTTTCAAGGTGTCTCGCGGTATTTCAGTGTTCAGGCGGTCGCCATCCGAATCCTTGCTCACCGCATAGGTGTAGCTGGCCGAGACCTGCCAATCAGGCAAAATCTCGCCCGCCATTTCCATCTCGAAACCACGTGTCTTTGTACCCGATTCGGCACGGTAGGCCTGGTTGCCGTCTGGCGCCAGGTTGCTTCCGTCGGCTACCGCCAGGTTGTCCTGGTGCACCTCGAAAACGCTGAAAGCCGCGGTCAGGCGCTGGTCCCAGAACTCACTCTTCAGACCGAGCTCGTAGTTAACGCCTTCCAACGGGTCCAGGTAGGTCCCGTTGATATCCTTGTTGCTCTGCGGTTTGAAAATGGTGGTGTAACTGGCATAGGCCGACCAGTGCTCGTTGAGGTCATACACCAGGCCAAGGTAGGGCGTGACGACCCCGGTTTCGCTACGCGAGGTGCGGCTTGTCGCGCCGGACGACAGGGTGGTAGAGGTTTCGTCGCGTTTCCAGTCGATCAGCCGCGCCCCGGTAATCAGCGACAGGTCATCGGCCAGGCTCCAGCGTACCGAAGCCACCAGGCCGTCCTGGGTTTCATCCAGCGCGTCTTCCGAGGACTTGGCATGGATGGCGTCTGGTATCGCCAGCGAACCGTCCCAGGTGTAAATGTTGTCGATGGTCTGGATCGCCCACAGTGGGTAACCGTCGTTGCGGTAGTAGGCGCGGTAGTGACTGGCCCCGAGGTAGGCCTGGTGCTCGCGTGACAACAGCGCGAACGGGCCCGACGCCGACAGGTCGAATGAGGTCTGCCGGGGCTCGCCGGCCCAACGCCCCGTCCAGGTGCTGATGCCACTGCCATCGGGCTTGACGGTGCCGCTGGCAGCGGTGGCGAAGGCGTCGTCATAGCTGCGACGGCTGTGTTCGGCATTCAGTTTCAATTGCCAGCCGTTGTCCAGTTGATGCTCCAGCGTAGTGAATACCGTCTTGGTGCGACGCTTGTGATAGCTCCAGTCCGAAGCCGAATTGAACGCGCGGGAGGGGCTGAAGTGACTGCCATCTGAATTGAACATCGGGAAGCCGTGGTTGCCTGCCCCGTCGTTGTCCATCTCCTGATATTCCGCACCTGCTGTCAGCATCGTGCTGTCGGTGATGTCCCACTCCAGCACCCCATAGGCCACCTGCCGCTCCAGCGATTGGCGGTCGACGTAGCTCTGGCTGTCGGTATTGGAGGCGACAAAGCGCCCGCGGACATTGCCGCTTTGCGTCAATTTGCCAGAAACGTCCAGCTCGGTGCGGTAGTTGTCCCACGAGCCCGCTTTCAAGGTCAGCTTGCGTTGTGTTTCCAGGGTCGGCTTCTTGCGGATCAGGTTGACGGTGGCGCCCGGGTCGCCAGTGCCGGACATCAGGCCCGTGGCACCGCGCACTACCTCTACCCGGTCATACGACACCATGTCAGAGAGGTCGTCCCTGAAGCCAAAGGTATCGGGGCGGTTGATGCCGTCCACCTGGATGCTGCCGACCTCGAAGCCGCGCACGTAGATATGGTTGGCGTCGCTTCCGGCGGGCCCCATGCTGTCAACGACCACGCCTGGTGTCTGTTCAAGCACCTGGGCAACATCGTTCAGGTTCTGGTCTTCAATCTGCTGGCGGGTGACCACGCTGACCGATTGGGGTGTCTCGCGTGCAGACAACCGCAGCCCGGTTGCGGTATTGACCGAGCCGGTGGTGTAGCTGCCGGTGCCTTCGGTGGTGGCACCCAGGGCCATGCTGGAGACGGTGGTTGCCGCAAGCTCCATGGCGCCATCCTGTTCAGCGCTGACCAGCATGAAGCGCTTGTCGCCCGCTGCCTGCACCTGCAAGCCACTGCCTTGCAGCAGTTCTGCCAACGCCTGATGCAGCGCGTAATTGCCGTGCAGCCCTTTGCTGTGTAAGCCTGCGACTGCTTCATGGCTGAAACTGATGACTGCACCGCTGGCGTCGGCAAACTGGTCGAGTGCGTGAGCCAATGACCCTGCCGGGATGCTGTAACCCACAGGCTCGGCCCAGGCATGTGCAGTGCCCAGCAGCGAGCCCGCGAAGCTGACCGCTAGCGCGGTTTGGCGAATACGGGTGGCGGGGGAGGAAAAGCGAGCGGACATCCATTGACTCCTTGCTGATCGAATACAAGTGCTCCCAGTAACAAACGTGTTGTTGACGGAAATACTTAGTAGCAAGGTGCTGATAGGGCTGAGGATCTACTTTGGCAGTAATATCCCCATCGCAACACAAGGCTGCTCCTGCCAGTGCTGTACAGGCTTTGAAACCGACATGCAGGCTCTCGGTACTTGCCCAGGCAGTGTCGGGCGGCGCCCGTGAACCCGCGCATTCACCGGAAATGGAACCTACCGAAGATGACCCGCGAAGCGTTTGCCCCTTATCAGTCTCTTGCCACTGACTTGCTGAAGTATCTGCCGCCCGACCAGCGTGATGGCTCCCACGACTTGGCCCATATTCATCGCGTGTGGGTCAATGCGCACCGGATTCAGCGGGTAGAGGGTGGCGACCTTGAAATCTTGCTTGCGGCGACGGTGCTGCACGACTGTGTGGCGGTGGAAAAGCATTCGCCGTTACGTGGGCAGGCCTCGACGTTATCGGCGAACAAGGCTGCATCAGTCCTTGCTGAGATGGGCTGGCCGAGTGGGCGTGTTGAGCAGGTAGTGCATGCGATCAAAACGCACAGTTACTCGGCGGGGTTCGAACCGCTGACACGTGAGGCCTGCATCCTTCAGGACAGTGACCGGCTTGACGCCATCGGCGCGGTGGGTATTGCCCGGTGTTTTTACGTCGCCGGGCGAATGGGGTCGGCGCTCTATGACGTCGAGAATCCTTTCGCGCAGCAGAGGGCGTACCAGGACGGGGCGTATGCCATCGAGCACTTCCAGACCAAACTGCTCAAGCTCGCTTCGGGCTTTAAGACCCAAGAAGGGGCTCGCCTTGCTGCCGAGCGTCATACCCGGCTTGAAACCTTTCTTACCCAGTTCATGGACGAGATTACCGGGGCCGGTTAGTCATGCCGGGCTCATACCGTCCTTGAATTCAGTCAGCCCAGCGCCACAGCGGCTCATCCAGCAACCCAACCCCCCGCAGCTGGGTTTGCCCTTGTATTTTTTCCAGCTCTAGCACATTGCACCCGTCACAGGCTGCCAGCGCGTTGATTAATGGCGCACTGTGCGATACCACCCAAACCTGGCTACGGCGTGATGCACGAATGATCAGCCGCGCCAAGGCCGGAAGCAGGTCCGCGTGCAGACTGGTTTCCGGTTCGTTCAAGACCATCAGCGATGGCGGCCGTGGTGTGAGCAGGGCGGCCATCAGCAGAAGATAACGCAGGGTGCCGTCCGACAATTCAGCACCCTCGAGCGGGCGCAAAAGACCGTGCTGGTGCAGCCGTACACTGAACAGCCCACCAGGTGGCGCATTGACCTCCAGACGGCTGCCGGGAAACGCGTCATTCAGCGCTTCCACCAGATCCTCCACATCGCCAATTTCGATAATGGTCTGCAACGCTGAGGCAAGGTTGCGCCCGTCGTGATGCAGTACCGGCGAGCGAGTGCCCAGTTGGGGTTGACGGCAAGGCGCATCACGGTCAATCCGGAAGTGATCGTAAAACCGCCAGCTGTTGATGAACGCGCGCAGGTCACCGATTTCCGGTGCCTGGCGTGGCCGGCCGACGATGTTGAAAAAGCTCTCGCCGCTGTCAGCATGCTGATCGAGCACTGCCCAGCGGTTGCCCTCGCGGGCCCGCACCAGGGCATTCTTGCGCTCGACCAGCAAGGAAGAGGGGCGATAGGCGCCAGCGCCCCAGATGGCCTCGCACTTTATTTCAGGGTCGAGCATGAACGCGCTCGGATACGGCAGGGGAATTGGCAGGCCGAGGGTGATGGCAAAACCGAGGTCTTCGGTGGCAAAGCCCAGGCGCAGGCGCCTGGCTTCGCTCGGATGCTGGCCTTGGATGGGCACTTCGCCGCGCCGCATTCGTGCGCTGGTTTCTGGGCCGGCCCACCAGGTCGAATCCAGCCCGCCTTCACGGGCGAGGGCTTCGACCACACCGCCCTGTGCGGTTTCGGCCAGCAGGCGCAGCGCCTTGTACAGGTTGGATTTGCCGCTGCCGTTGGCACCGGTCACCAGGTTGAGTTGGCTCAGCGGCAGCACCAGGTGGTTGATCGAGCGGTAGTTGCCGATGGCGAGGGTAGTGAGCATGCAGTGCTTCCCAGCGTGGACCAGGCGACCGATTGTGGCCGAAGCGTGCCTGCCTTGTCAGCCACCCCTGCTGAGGCTGTTGCAAGTGAAGCAGGCGTGCGCACCGTCTATAGTGTGGGGCAACCTCTCGCGCAAAGGATGCTCACATGGCCAGATCAACAATCATGACAGCCATTGTCACCTCATTGGCGGTGGCCTTGGCCTCTGGCCCGGTGCTCGCCGACCCGGGTAATGGCAAAGGCCAGGGCCAAGGTCAGGGGCACGGCAAGGGTCAGGCGCCGCACGCCCAGGGTCAGGGCCAGGGCCAGGGCAATTCGGGCGGCCACAAGCAGAGCGCCGGCGGCAATGACTGGCACGGCGGCCCGTCCATCGACCGTGGCGATGTACTGGGCATCCTCGGTGGCCACCGCAACTACTGGAGCCCGGGTCCGGCGTTGCCTCCAGGCATTCAGAAGAACCTGGCCCGCGGCAAGCCCCTGCCACCTGGTATCGCCAAGAAACTGGATGGCCGTCTGTTGGGGCAGCTGCCTCACTACGACGGGTATGAGTGGATGCAAGCGGGCGCAGACCTGATTCTGGTCGCCGTGGCGACCGGGATCATCTATGAGGTGTTGAACGGGGCGTTCGACTAAGGCCGCAGGTGCGAGCAGTCCGCTCGGTCCCTGCAGGCGCTGGCGTGCCTGCGATGGGCTGCGCAGCAGCCCAACGGCCTATCAACGCCGCCGCAACACCGCGGCCAGCCCAAGGGTCAGCACCACAGCGCACAGCATGGCCAGCCCGATGGTCACGCCAACGCCCCACGTTTCCAGCAGCCCCGCCAATACCAGATAGAACGCAATCACCCCCACCGCGCCGATCGCATTCCCTCGCACCATTGCCGCCATCCCGGCTCGCCCGCCCTGCACATGGGCGAACACCACCAGTGGCCAGGCAATCACCGGAATCGGCGCCAGCATCCCGCTGGTCGCCGGGCCCAGCCAACTGGCCAGGCTGGTGGTGATCATCAGCAGGGAAGTGGCAGATACCATGCGCAACGGGATTTCCCAGTGCCGGTGCCGGGGGCGGGCCAAGGTATCAGGTTTGGGCTCGCGGCCGCTGGCGCGGATCAGCACGCCGATCAGCACCAACGCCACTGCAATCGACAGGTACAGGCTGCCCCAGTGGGTAAAGGCATAGGCGGCCAGGCCATAGAACAGCAACGCCAGCAGTACGGCCACGGCGATGCCGAGTGTGCGCGTGGCCAGCAGGTAGACGGTGTAGGTGGCCTGCACCGCCGCCAGGCCGCCCAGTGCGCCGGGCAATGCGCCCAGGGCGAAGGCCGTGCCCTGTTCCAGGCACAGGAAGGTCATCACCAGCGCCGAGGTGATCGGCAGGCCGGACAGCAATCCGCCTAGCAGGCCGCCCCAGCGCCGGGAGGCGAGGGAGATGGCCCACATCAGCAGGGGGGTGATGGTGAGTTTCAGGTAAAACAGGGTCATTGCGGGTGCATCCACGCTTGATGAAGGTGCGCCCGCCTTCGACATTGGGTAGGGCGCGGAGGAATCAGCCGCGGCTGGCCTCCAAGGCCTGGGCCAGGTCGGCGATGATGTCGTCACTGTGTTCGATGCCGATCGACAGGCGCACCATGTCCCGTGGCACGCCGGCCTTCTCCAGTTCCTCGTCGTTGAGCTGACGGTGAGTAGTGGACGCGGGGTGGCAGGCCAGTGACTTGGCGTCGCCGATGTTCACCAGGCGTACCACCAACTGCAATGCGTCGATGAAGCGCGCGCCAGCCGCCTGGCCGCCCTTGATACCGAACGACAGGATCGACGCTGGCTTGCCGCCGGTGTAGCGCTGGGCCAGTTCATGTTCGGGGTGGTCGGGCAGCCCGGCGAACTTCACCCAGGCCACTTGCTCGTGGGCTTGCAGGTAATGGGCGACCTTGAGCGCGTTCTCGGTATGGCGCTCCATGCGCAGGGCCAGGGTTTCCAGGCCTTGCAGGATCAGGAAGGCGTTGAACGGCGACAGCGCGGCGCCGGTGTTGCGCAAGGGCACCACACGGCAGCGGCCGATGAAGGCGGCAGGCCCGAAAGCTTCGGTGTAGGTGACGCCGTGGTAGGACGGGTCAGGGGTGTTGAGCAGGGCGAAGCGTTCCTTGTTTTCGGCCCAGGGGAATTTGCCGGAGTCGATGACGATGCCGCCGATGCTGGTGCCGTGACCGCCGATGTACTTGGTCAGCGAGTGCACGACGATATCGGCGCCGTGCTCGAACGGCCGGCACAGCACCGGGGTGGCCACGGTATTGTCGACGATCAGCGGCACCCCGTGGCGGTGGGCGGCCTCGGCCAGCGCAGCGATATCAACGATATTGCCGGCGGGATTGCCGATGGACTCGCAGAATACCGCTTTGGTACGCGCGTCGATCAGCGCTTCGAGGGCGGCGATATCGTCATGGGCCGCGAAGCGGGTGTGGATTCCCATGCGTGGCAGGGTGTGCGCCAGCAGGTTGTAGGTGCCGCCGTACAGCTTGGCCACCGAGACGATATTGTCGCCGGCTTCGGCGACGGTCTGGATGGCGTAGGTGATAGCCGCCATACCCGAGGCGACGGCCAGCGCGCCAACCCCGCCTTCCAGGGCGGCCATGCGCTGCTCGAGCACGTCGTTGGTGGGGTTCATGATGCGCGAATAGATGTTGCCGGCAACCTTCAGGTCAAACAGGTCGGCGCCGTGTTGGGTGTCGTCGAAGGCGAAGGAGGTGGTTTGGTAGATGGGTACGGCCACCGCCTTGGTGGTCGGGTCGGGGCTGAAGCCCGCATGGATGGCAAGCGTTTCCAGCTTCATGCAATCGTTCCTTGAGCGTGGGTGGAAGCGTTCGAGCATGCGGCGGCGAGTGGGCATGGGTCAAGGAGGATCATTCTGGTGGTCCCTGCGCGGCGTTTGCGGCCACTGGGTCGACAGTAAAGATATGCAAAGTTTCCCTGTGCCATCACACCGCAGCTCTAGAATCGTGTCGCTGCCCGATCCGCTAAGGCAGGCAGCAGATCTAGCCTTGTGGAGCGTTTCAATGAAGTCGAAAAACCTTTTGCGCGCAGCCTTGGTGGCGGCGCTGGTATCCGCCTTGTCGGGTTGCTGGATGTTCATGCCGCCGGGTGGTGGCGGTGGTCATGGTGGGGGTGGCCACGGCGGTGGTTTTGGTGGCCATCAGGGTGGCGGCCCGCGCTAAGCTGACCCCGCGACGGACCGCGCCTTTTCGGCCGGGTTGCAAGCGCGTACCCGGCACGGGCGCACGCACCTTGGTCGCCCGAACCGCGCGTGGCACAGCGCCGGTGTTTGCGCTTTAGGGCATGCAGGATGATGCGCTGATCGGCAGTTGATCCTGCTTCACGTCGGGTTCCTGAGGCGAGCGCACTCTGTTCGCCACCCCAAACGGTACATGCACCATCGGCAGGTTCCCCGCTGGCGATTGCAGGTGCGTGCGCTGGTCGTCGAAAAACACATGCGGCTTCAATATCGACAACACCCTGGGTTTATCCATACCGCCTAGAAAAAAGCACTCATCCGGGGATACGCCCCAATCCTTCAAGGTCGTCACTACTCGCTCATGCGAAGGCGCGTTGCGCGCCGTGACGATGGCAATGCGCAGAATCCGCTGGTACGTCGGGTCCTCGGCCAGCTTGCGGTCCTCCAGCATGCGTATCCGCGATAGTTTGCGGTAAAGGTCTGCCAGTGGCCCCGGCGAATGCGGGGTGCCCTTGTGCATGCGTTCGTGTTCCTGAAAGTCGTCCAGGTTGTCGTTGCGCTTGTAAACACTCTCTGCCTCGTCGTCGGCAATCACGCCATCGAAGTCGAAGGCCACCCGCAGCTCAGTATCGATTTCATCATCGTAGATGCGCGTAGGCAGTACACGCCCGGCAGGGTAGTTGGCGTCGATGGCCTTTTGCACATCTTCCTCGTTGGCGCTGAGGAACAACGAGGCATTGAACGCCGGGATGTATTCGTAGGGCGAGCGGCCCGACATGAATGCCGCGCGGGTGATGTCCAACTGATAGTGGCTGATGGAGCGGAACACCCGCAGGCCGGTTTCCGGCGAGTTGCGCGAGAGCAGCACCACTTCCACCGGCAACTGGTCGGGGAACGCCTTGTTGATGCTCAGGAAGCGGCGAATGAACGGGAGCGCCACCCCCCTGGGGAACGGCTCGTCCAGGTTCTGCTCCTGGTGTTGGCGGTAAGCCTCGACACCTTGTGTCTGGTAGATGTCATCGGAGACGGAGAGGTCGAACAGCGCACTCGAGGCAACGCCGATGACCAGTTTTTCTTCAATGGGGTAGGGCATGAAGCGGCTCCTGCGAGTGGCATGAAGGCAAGTGTACGCGCACGTTCTGACGAAAGCCGTCAATTGCGCGACTGATCAGTGGATCCGGTAATGTCATTTTGATAGCTTCTCGCCCCTTACCGCAGTATCCGGACAGTGATTGATGAACCAGCTACATGAACACGGCACCCTGACTCCGCTTGCCGAGGCGAATGGGAACACGATGCACGAGCCCCACCATGAGGCAGACGCGTCGGCCCAGCAGGCCCCCGGGCATGACGCACTGCAGGCCAGTATCGAGGCGCTGAACAAAAAGCTCGTGGCAACTACCCTGGCCCGTGTGCAGAAGGAAGGGGCGATTCGCAAGCACCTTGAGCAGTGCCAGCAGCAACTGGCCGCCAGCAATCAGGCTCGGGAGGGGCTGTCCATCACGGTGACAACGGCGCTGAAGAAGCTCGCGCTGGCAGCGAGCACCCAGGCAGACCGTGTGGACAGTGTGGAGACGCGCTTGACCGGCCTGGCTGAGCGCCAATGTCAATGCGTGGCGCAGTCAGCAGCCGGTTGGCCCGCGTACCTGGAACGTCATGGGGTGTCGTTGGTCGCCTTGGCCGTGGCTGTGTTTACGCTGGGGCTGCACCTGCTTGGGTAGTGCAACCTCAAGGCCGCACTGGGTTCAAGCGTTGAAGTGCCAAAGCTTGCGGGTTGGCGACGTTCTTCGGCACCCCGTCGAAAAACGCCAGCACATTGTCGAAGGCGTCACCGAAGTACAGCTCGTAGCCGTTCTTCTCCACATACCCCAGGTGGGGCGTACTGAGTACACGTGGGTGGCGCAGCAGTGGATGGGCCGGGTCGAGTAACGGCTCCTCCTCATAAACATCCACCGCCGCGTAGCCCGGCCGCCCGGCATCCAATGCCTGCAGTAATGCGCCTGGTGCAATCAGTTCCGCGCGGCTGACGTTCACCAGCAAGGCGTCGGGCTTCATGTGGGACAGGTCGTCGAAGGTCACTCCATGGCGTGTCTGATCCGAAAGGCGCAGGTTCAGGCTGACAATATCCGCCTCGGCAAAAAACGCCTCACGCGAGGCGGCAGCAGTGTGGCCATGGGCTTTGGCTGCGGCGCGGCTGCTGTCGCTGCCCCACACCAGCACGGGCATGTCGAAAGCCTGCGCATAACGCGCCAGGCGCTGGCCGATCTTGCCATAGCCCCAGATGCCCAGCGTCTGCCCGGCCAGCGCCTGGCCCAGGTTGACCTGCCATTGGCCTTGGCGGAAGGCATCAATGGCCGGCACCAGTTGCCGGCGGGCATTGAGGATCAGCGCCCAGGCCAGTTCGGCAGGCGCTACCGGCGATCCGCGTCCCTCGGTCACGGCAATGCCGCGCGCGGTGCAGGCAGCCAGGTCGAGGTGGCTGGACACCTTGCCGGTCTGGCTGATCAGCTTGAGGTTGGGCAGGCGGTCGAGCAAGGCAGCGTCGATGCGTGTGCGTTCGCGGGTGAGTACCAGGGCGTCGGCATCGGCAAAACGTGCGGCAAGTTGTTCCAGCGTGGCAGGCGGGAGCTCATGAAGGACGCTGACAGCATGCCCGCTCAGCTTGCCGAAGCAATCGAGGGTACGGATTACATCTTGGTAGTCGTCGGGAATGACAATGCGCATGGTGGTCTGGCCCGGGCGGTACAGGGAAGCGTCGAAGATAACCTAACGGGGGGTATCGGTGTCAGGTCAGGCTGCAGTCGCTGCACATCAGCACCGGCTTTGCCGCCCAGTGATGCAACCGCCATGCGTTGGCGGCCCTGTCGCGACCCGAGGCCGGCTCTACAGGCCGCCAGATAGCTGCTCCACCAGAAAGTCCACAAACACCCGCACCCGCGCCGGCATCGCCGGGCCGCCGACGAACACCGCATGAATCGGTTCCCGATCACCCGGGTTGTAAGCCTCCAGCAACGGCACCAGTTGCCCGTTGGCCAGGTCATCGGCCACGGTAAAGGTGCCGATACGCGCCACGCCGGCGCCCAGCCTGGCCAGCTGTGCCAGCGCTTCGCCGCTGCTGCATTCGATATTCCCTTTAACCTTCAGTGAGAACGTATGCCCGTCGCGGTGAAACGGCCAGTCGGGCATCGCGCGGCGGAAGTTGAAGCGCAGGCAGTTGTGCCGGGCCAGGTCTTCAGGTTCAAGCGGGGTACCGTGGCGTTGCAGGTAATCGGGCGAGGCCACCACTACCTGGCCGGTCTCGCCAATGGCTCGAGCGCTCAACGAGCTGTCCGGCAGGTGACCGAAGCGCAGCGCGACGTCGGCCTGGCCGCCGAGAATGTCGGCCACCTCGTCGCTGAGGGTCAGGTCAACCAGCACTTGCGGGTAGCGTGCGCTGAAGGCCGCCAGCAGCGGCACTACGGTCAACCGGGCATGGCCCAGCGCAGCGCTGACCCGCAAGCGCCCGCGTGGCACGCCTTGGTCAGTGATGGCTTCTTCCACTTCCAGCATGTCCGCCAGCACCCGCCGTGCGCCGCGCAGGTAGGCCTCTCCCTCGGGGGTGAGGGTGAGCGCCCGGGTCGTGCGCAGCAGCAGGCGGGTACCCAGGCGCTGTTCGGTGCGGGCGAGAATGCGGCTGACCGCCGAGGGCGTCAGGCCTAGCGCTCGGGCGGCGGCAGACAGGCTGCCCGCTTGCGCCACCTTGGCAAAAATCTCCATCTCGCCGGATCTGCCACTGAAGTCCATTTGTGCCTCTCAAGCAAAGGTGGTTCGCAAAAATGCAGTCTAGTGCGCGTTTGGAACGGATCGTAGCATTTACGGCATAGATAAGGAGCTTGCCATGCGTATCAATCCACCGCTTGTCGCACTCGCCATCGGTGCCTTCGGCATCGGCGTTACAGAGTTCGCCCCCATGGGTATGTTGCCCAGTATCGCTACCGACCTTGGCGTTTCCATCCCTGCTGCCGGGCTGCTGGTCAGTGCCTATGCCATCGGCGTGCTGATCGGCGCGCCGCTGATGACCCTGGCCACGGTGAAGATCCCGCGCCGTTACCTGCTGATCGGGCTGATGGCCATTTTCACCTTGGGTAACCTGATGTCGGCCCTGGCCAGCGACTACGCCAGCCTGCTGGTGGCCCGCGTGGTCACTTCACTCAACCACGGCGCCTTCTTTGGCATCGGCTCGATCGTCGCGGCCAGTGTGGTGCCGCCGGCGAAGCGCGCCGGGGCCGTGGCTGCAATGTTCATGGGGTTGACCCTGGCCACCATCGGCGGCGTGCCGTTAGCGACCTGGTTGGGTGAAATGCTGGGTTGGCGCACGGCGTTCTGGGGTATTGCCGGGCTTGGCCTGGTGGCGATGACCACGCTCTGGTACGCATTGCCCAATGTTGCGTCGCCCAAGGGCGAGGGTGCCATGGCCGAGATCCGTGTGCTGGGCCGCAGGCCGGTACTGGCGGCCTTGTTGCTGACCGTGGTGGGTTCCAGCGCCATGTTCACGGTGTTCACCTACATTGCGCCGATCCTGCAGCATGAAGCGGCGGCGTCCACCCCTTTCGTGACGGCCATGCTGGTGCTGTTCGGTGTCGGCCTGACCTTGGGCAACGTGTGGGGCGGCAAGGCGGCGGACCGCTCGATCGATCGCACCCTGATCCTGTCACTGGCTGGGCTGATTGCCGTGCTGCTGGTGTTTCCGCTGGTACTGGACTGGCCGCTGCCGACGGCCCTGGCGATCCTGGTTTGGGGGGCGGCCAGCTTTGCCCTGGTGCCGCCGCTGCAAATGCGGGTCATGGAAGCGGCCAAGGATGCGCCCAACCTGGCCTCGGCGGTGAACATTGGCGCGTTCAACCTGGGCAATGCGATCGGTGCGGCGCTGGGAGGCGCGGTGATCAACGCGGGGCTGGGCTACCCGGCGATTTCCCTGGCGGGGGCTGCGATGGCGACGCTGGGGCTGGTGCTGCTGTTTGCCTGGCGTGGGCGAGGGGGGCTAGCCGGGCGGCAGGTTGCGGTGTAACAGGCCGGAACCTTGGGGCGCCTTGCGCCCCTCGATACACTTCCTTGCGGGTACTACGGGGTACCGTTTCGGCCATGCAGGTGATAGGCAGGGCGCTCGCTCAGGCGCTCGTAATAATCGCGCACCGCGGGCAGGTGCGGGTGCTCGAACGGCGTTTCGAACCAACGGTTGACCGACAGGCCGATCGGGATGTCGGCCAGGGTGAACTGGCTGCCGGCCACATAGGCACCGGTGCCGGCCAGCTGGCGGTCGAGGATGCGCATGTAGCGTGACCACTCGGCACAACCGGCAGCCAGTGCTTGCGGGTCCTGGTGAGCGGGCGAATGCCTGACCAGCGACATGAACGCGTAGCTCCAAGAGCGGTTGAGGTCCGAGGCCTGCCAGTCGATCCACTGGTCGATCCGCGCCCGCGCCTGGGCCTCGCCGGGATAGAACGCGGTGGCGCCGTAGCGGCTGGCCAGGTAGCGGATGATGCTATTGGATTCCCACAAGGTGAAGTCGCCGTCCTGGATCACCGGAACCATGGCGTTGGGGTTCAGCGCGAGAAACTCGGTGCTGTCCGTGGCCTTGAAGCCAGAACCCCAGTCTTCGCGCTCGAACGCGATCTCGAATTCGGCGCAGGCCCACAGGACTTTTCGCACATTGATGGAAGAGGCTCTTCCCAGTATCCGCAGCATGGTGTTCGTCCTTGTGTGGGGGAGGTTGATCGTCCGCCACTGCCAGGGGCGGGTCAAGGGGGCTGAGCGGGGGCTCGGCGCTCCCTGTGCAGGGTTCTTGTAGTCCATTTCCTAAAGTGACCCTTTCCACCCCTTTGTCATTGTAATGGGGTAGGCAGCGGCCTAGCCTCGGCAAGCGCCTAACCTTGAGGAATGGACATGGACAGCGAAACGCCGAAAAACAGCAGCAAGCCCTATGTCGTGCAAGCCGCGAGCCGCTTTGGCAACAGCGATGCCGAACTGGTGCAAATGAAACCGCAACTGCCAATACGCACCGCACTGATGGAAGCTTCGGGCATCATGGGCTGCATCACCGAGATTACCCGCAAGGCCATCGACAGGCCTGACGACCGCCAGGTGATGATGAAGGCCACGTACTACCTGGCCGGGATGGCCAAGTCACTGATCGACGGCCAGCTGCTGCAGATACGTCAGGCGCGCGAAGGCGGGGGCGAAGCCTAGCCAGGCTTGCCTGGGGGGCGCGAACTTGGCACCCTTGGGCGGTTTTAATCGTCTGCAACACGACAGAAGGAAGCATGCATTGAGCTGGGACAAGGTGGGGAAGCTTCTCGTCGCCGTGCTGATCGGCCTGGTGGTCCTGTTGGCCGCCTATGCGTTGCTCAGGGGCAATCCGCGCCTTGAGGCGTCACTGACCTATGCCTACCTCACTTACCCCAGCCAGTTCAGCGAGCGGATCAGCAAGGCCAGCGAACAGCTGAAGTACGAGCAGTTGCAGGGGCAAATCAACGGTATCGTTCAAGGCCAGCTGGGCCATGATCAGGTCGAGCGGCTCATCGAAATGGCGCAGGCCCCTTATGCCCAGCTGTTCGCCAAGCCTTTCGAGGCCGGGCTGGTCGACCACCGTGCCGGCCTGCTGATCGAACTGCACAACAGCGGTAATGCGCAGGTCCGGCAGGTAAAAATCCGCCTGCCAGCCAAAGGCCTGGTGCAGGTGCGCGATGCTGCCGGCAACGACACGCTGCTGGAAACCCCCACCGCCCAGGTTGATATCCCGGCCATCGAGCCAGGTGGCACCTGCAAGGTGTGGGTGTATTTCGATGCCGACTACTCGCAGATCCGCCATGGCGGGGTCAGTATCAGCCATGCCAATGGTGAGGCCAATGTGCAAGTGTACCGCGAAGTCATCGGTTTTCCGGCCATGGTGGCCCGTTACAGCCGTGAGCTGATGATGCTGCTTGGCATACTGGCGGCCAGCGTACTGGGCTTGGCCTATGCCTGCCTGGCGCGTCGTGTTCCGCGGTAAAACAGCCTGCAGAAAAATGCGTGCATGCGTTCTGCGATCAAGGGTCATTTGCTGAAAACGCAACACGCCCCCGCAGACGACCCTCTATAGTGCTCGGCATGACGAAACCCCTGCCGAGCCTGCCTGATGATTCCTTCTCTGGACGCCATTTTTTCTCGCCTGCGCCTGCGCCAGTTGCGCTTGCTGATTGAGCTGGACCGCTGTGGCTCGCTGCACAAGGCAGCTGAAGCCATGGCCATTTCCCAGCCCGGCGCCACCAAGGCCCTGCGCGAGGTCGAGGAGGTGCTGGGCGTACCGTTGTTCCAGCGAATGCCCAGCGGCCTGGTTGCCAACGAGGTGGGCCGCTGCGTGGTGCGCTACGCGCGGCTGATCCACAGCGACCTGGGGCATCTGCGCGAAGAGGTGTTGGGCATCGTCCAAGGCCAGGGCGGGCGGCTGGCGGTGGGCAGTATCATGGGGGCGATGCCCACACTGGTCAGCGCCCTCGGGCGCTTGCGCCGCAAACAGCCGCAACTGGCAGTGGAAATTGCCGAGAATACCAGCGCCAACCTGCTCGCCCAGCTGGACGAAGGGCGCCTGGACCTGGCCATCTGCCGACCAGGGCTGGGCCGCAACGCGGCGGAATATGGCTTTGTCGAACTGGCCCAGGAGCCGCTGGCGGTGGTCGCGCATCCGCAGCATCCGCTGGCCGGGGCGGCGGCACTCAAGATCAGCGACCTTAGCCATTATCGCTGGGTGGTTTATCCGGCCAACATGCCCATGCGCCAAGCGCTGGAACGCGAGTTGAGCGAGGCTGGGGTGGCGGTGTCGCGTTATCCGCTGGAGACCTTCTCCACCTTCGCCACCTTCATGCTGCTTGAAGATGACCCGACATTGGTGGCGGTCATTCCCCGTGCAGTGGCGGCCTTTGCCGAGCAGCGCGGGTTGCTGGTGTCGCTGGCGGTGCCGCTACGGGCGCTGAGCGAGCCGTTCGGCATCGTGCACCGGGTCGCGGCGCCGTTATCGCCTGCGGCACGATTGCTGGTGGAGGAACTGACGGCGGGTGAAGTGTGACGCTACCCTCTATTTCCAGCCCGTTGTCGAAGCGCTGGTAGGGATAAGCGGCGGTTATCGGTGGATCAGTTCTTTTCATTATCGGTGGCCCTGTCCTGTGCTCTAGATTGCCCCGGCAGTGCCTGTCAGTCACCCTGTAACCCTGATTGCATCTAGGAGCAAACCAATGGATCTAGGCATCACCGGCCGCTGGGCCATCGTCTGCGCGGCCAGCCAAGGCCTTGGCAAAGGCTGCGCCGAAGCGCTGGGCAAAGAAGGCGTCAACCTGGTCATCAATGCCCGTACCCAGGCCACCCTGGAGCAGACCGCCAGCGAGTTGCGCAGGGTCTGCCCGGGCATCGAGGTCCATACCGTGGCAGGTGATGTGGCCGATCCCAAGGTGCGCCTGGCGCTGTTGGCGGCCTGCCCGCAGGTCGACATTCTGGTCAACAACGCCGGTGGCCCGCCACCGGGGGACTTCCGTGATTGGGGGCGTGATGACTGGCTGAAGGCGCTGGATGCCAACATGCTCACGCCCATCGAGCTGATCAAGGCGGTGGTCGATGGTATGGCCGAACGTGGTTTTGGCCGGGTGGTGAACATCACCTCCGGCGCGGTGAAGGCACCGATCGACATGCTGGGTTTATCCAACGGTGCCCGCAGTGGCCTGACCGGATTCATTGCCGGCCTGGCCCGGCAGCAGCGCCTGGCGGGCCGCAATGTGACACTCAACAACCTGTTGCCTGGGGCGTTCGACACGGCGCGCCTGCAAAAGACCTTGAAGGCTGCGGGTGGTGATGTGGACGTCACTGCCCAGGCGCGGCGCAAGGCCATTCCGGCGTCGCGTTTTGGCGAAGCCGCGGAGTTTGGCGCGTATTGCGCATTTCTGTGCAGTGCGCATGCCGGGTACATCACCGGGCAGAACCTGCTGATTGATGGCGGGGCGTATCCGGGAACCTACTGACGCCGTTGGCGCTATTGCTTGCAGCCGCCTTCGCCCTCATGCAGCGCCAGGCTCTGGCGCAATTGTTCAATCATGGCCGCACGTAGCGCCTGCGGCGCCTGGATGCGGATCGAACCCGCCTGGGACAGCAGCCAGCCCATCAGCGCGCGGTTGTCGTCGACGGTGGCCACCAGCGCGGCGCCGCCGCCAGCCTGCGGCGTCAGTTGCATATCGACGGACAGGGGTGACTGTTCCAGGCGGCGGGCCAGCGCGTCATCGACCCAGGCATACAGTACAACGTGTGTCGGGGGGGTAAGTGCGTCGGGTTGCAGCTGCTGCGCTTCGCCCAGGCTCAAGCCCGGTTGCCAGTACCAGCCATAAGGCATGCCTTTACTGTTGCACTGTAGCGGGAACAGTGCGGCGAGCTCCACCAGGTCGCGCTCGACGGTGCGTTTGCTGGTGGAATGGCCCACGGTTGTCAGGGCAGCCTGCAACTGGGTGGAGCTCATGCCTGGGTGGCGGCTGGGCAGTAACTTGAGCAGTTGCCACTGGCGGGCGATGGTGTGGCGGGTCGGGTGGCTGGGCAAAGGGCTCATCCTTGAAGGCAGGCATCAAGCCTGCCTGGGTAGTGGCGTTTAGCTATTGCCTAGCATACCTCGTCACAAGATGGGATCCAAGTTGTGGCATCAGGCCTCGGTCAAGTGGTGCGGCGCCTGAGCGACCTGGACATCCAAACCCGCAAGCCACTGGACATTGCCGTATGGACCAACGAGGAGGGCGCGCGCTTCATCCCGGCCCTGTTCGGCTCGGCGGTGTTCACCGGCAGCCTCGCGCTGGCCGAGGCGCTGGCCATTCGCGATGCCGATGGCGTCAGTGTCGCCGACGAACTGCACCGCACCGGGTACGTCGGCCAACGCCCGCTGGTGTGCTGTCAACTTTGATTGAAAGTGTACTTATTTTCGAGCATGAATTTTGGTGCAGTCCATTTTGGACCTTTCACATATCCACCGGCTTTTTGCTCAATCAAGCCGTCGATCGTCATTTTTCTGATCAGTTCGATGAGGCCAATGCAGTCACCTAAGTGAATCCAATTGTTCTGGGTGTACAACCTGTCTAGTTGCGGGTGGGAGATGCCAGTGCCTCTGGTGAAAAATAAAATTACATCCGTAGGAGATTCGTTTTTAATTACATCGTGAATGATATCCATGGTTTTCCCGCTCAAGCTGAATTACCTCTGTTTCTAGCGCTTCCGCTGTATATAATAGCTCGGCGTCTGATTCAGGCTGATAGTCTTCCAAAGTGGCTGCGTGAATATTGTTCCAAGTCTCGCCGCCATCAGTTGGTAGAATTTTATCAGCAATGCCAAGGGCGCGGAGGTGCTCAAGCTCCCTTATTTCATGTATGAAAAATCGCTTGTCGATGTCGGTTGCTTGTAGTTTGCTCTGTGGATTTTTTTCGAGCCTATCTATCATCACTTTGTTCGCGTCTGAAGGCGGAAGTCGACTTGTTTGTAATTTGACTAACTCGACGCCGCCTGCTGTGATCCGGGCCTCTCTCCAATCCATTCGTTCGATTGGGCCCCCGGCTTTGTCCAGGTTGTAGGGGCGTCAGCTGTAAGCCCCTATAATTCTCACGCCGGGATAGGGAGAATTGAAAACCACCTACAGTGGCGGTAGGCCTGACTCTGGCGGGATGCAGTAGATGCAGTCTTTATAATTCGGTGGCTCATGAGGCACAACACTTCTTCTTAACTTCTTTGATCACACAGTTCAAACCTGCTCCCTGCCCCAGTCACTTTCCTGCACCTGCTCCTTGTAGTCACAGGCTCTAACGCGCCAGGAATATTTGGGGCGAGAGGAGCAAGCGCGAAGGGGGTGATGGAGCCAATAAGTGCAGGCCACAACATCTTCAATGCCTGTGAGATGTCGTGGCGCGCGGGCGGCGCTTGATCTCACAGGCGGTGCGGATGTCGTGGCGAACTACATCCCACCCCGGCGCACATGCTTGACGAAGACCTTCTCCAACAACTCCCACATCGCCGGGTCCGTACTGAACGCCACGTTGAAGCGCATCCACCCGGTCGCCTTGGCGTCGACCATGAACAACTGCCCTGGGCCGAGCATGATGCCTTTCTCCAGCGCATCATCCAGCAACGCGGCACTGTCGGGAATGGCCGGGTGGCGGGTCCAGATGTACATGCCTTCATCCGATTCGGTAAACAGTTCGAAGCCTAATCGATGCAGATGCCGGCCAACTTCCTGGTGCGCCTCGGCCAGCCGCTGGCGCAGGCGCTTGAGGTGCTTACGCCAGCGGCCGTCGATGATCGCGGCGTACACCACGCGCTCCATCACCTGCGAAGTGGTCAGGCCCGAACGCATTTTCAGGTGCAGCAGTTTCTGCATCAGCTCAGGATTGGCCAGCATGTAGCCGACCCGCACGTTGGGCGAGATGCTCTTCGAGTAGCTGCCCACGTACACCACCTGCTGCAGGTGATCGAGGCTGGCCAGGCACGGTTGCGGCTCGGCAACCATGTCGGCGTACAGGTTGTTCTCCACCAGGCGGAAGCCGTGCTGGCTGGCCAGTTGCAGCAAGCGGTGCAACTGCGGCAGCGGGGTGCGCGAGCAGGTCGGGCTGTGCAGGTGTGGCTGGGTGAAAAACGCGGTCGGACGGTGGTGTGTCAGCAACTGTTCCAGCTGATTCAGGTCGTAGCCGGCCGGGGTTCGCGGCACGCCGACCAAGGTCGCGCCCTGGGTACGCAGAATGCTCATGAGGTTCGGGTAGCCGGGGTCGTCCACCAGCACCACATCGCCCGGGCGTACCAGTGTGCGTGCGGCCAGGTCCAGGGCCTGGCTGGCGCCGTGGGTGAGCATCAGCTGTGCTGGGTTGGCGACGATCGACAGCTCTTGTTGCAGGTTCTGGGCGGTCAGCGCACGCAGCTCCATCAGGCCCATGGGGTCGCCGTACCCCGACAACTCCAGCGGGCTGCCGGCCACCTGGCGCAGGCCGCGGCGCAGGCCGTCTTCGTACATCCAGTCGTTGGGCAGCCAGCCGCACCCCGGTTTGTACGGCAACTGGCGGATTTCGAAAATCTGCTGCAGGTACCACTCGGAGTTGAACGTTGGTCGACTGGTGTCGGCCTCGGTGTTGTGCTGCTCCAGCAGTTCGCCCGCCGCACGGTTGACGAAGAACCCCGCATTGCCACGGCTCACCAGCAGCCCCTGGGCGACCAGGCGGTCGTAGGCCTCGACCACGGTGAAGGTACTCACCGAATAGCTGGCGGCAAAGGCGCGGATCGACGGGACCTTGGCGCCTGGCTTGAGGGTTTGGTTGTCGATCAGCTCGCGCAGCCCATCGATGATCTGGTTGACCAGCGGGGTAGAGGAGTCTGGATGTAATTCGAACATTCGGGGCCTTCAGGGTGCGTATCGCCTGGCGTCTGCAGGGTGTACTGCATGGGCGACCTATACAGTGCAGTGCGAGATTCATGCCACTGTGCATGGCTCTCTGCGTCGGACATTTTTACATTAGGTGTCGGATATCGCCACATAAAGCATGTTCAGTTCGCCTCAGGCAGTCGCCCTGGGGCGCGTCAGCAGGCCGCCATGGAAGGCCTGCGTGTGTAAGTTCACACCATCCTGCCCGCATTAGCACTGATGTACAGGTGAAATCGCCAGCCATCGGGGTTTCACAGTTTTCCTTGGATAAAAAGAAGCACGGGGTACACAACTGATGGACGCAACATCCACAACCACCACCGCGAAAAGCGGGCACGAGAGCAAGCTCAGTGCCTCGCTGAAGTCGCGCCACCTGACGATGATGTCGATCGCCGGGGTTATTGGCGGCGCCTTGTTCGTCGGTTCCGGCAGCGTAATCCACAGTGCCGGCCCAGCCGCTGTCCTGGCCTACCTGGCAGGCGGCATCCTGGTGGTGCTGATCATGCGCATGCTGGGTGAAATGGCGACTTCCTCGCCTGACACCGGCTCGTTCTCAACCTACGCCGACCGCGCCATTGGCCGTTGGGCCGGTTTCACCATCGGCTGGCTGTACTGGTGGTACTGGGTCATTCTCATGGCCTGGGAAGCTTATGTGGCGGGCAAGATCCTGCATGGTTTCTTCCCCGACGTCAGCGTCAACGTGTTCGTGCTGGCCACGACCCTGTTGCTGATCACCGTCAACTTCTTCAACGTCAAGCACTACGGTGAGTTCGAGTTCTGGTTCGCCTTGATCAAGGTGATTGCGATCGTCTGCTTCCTGATCGTGTGTACCGCTGCCGTGATGAACATCTGGCAGTTCGGTGAAGTGCGTGGCATCAGCCACCTCACCGCCGAAGGCTTCATGCCCAATGGCATCACCACTGTGATCGGTGCCTTGCTCGGGGTGATGTTCGCCTTCCTCGGCGCCGAAATCGTCACCATCGCCGCTTCCGAAGCCAAAGACCCGGCTGCGCAGATCGTCAAGGCGACCAACTCGGTGGTCTGGCGTGTGTGCCTGTTCTACGTCGGCTCGATCTTCCTGATCGTCTGCCTGGTACCGTGGAACGACCCGCACCTGGGTGTTTCTGGCTATGGCGCCTATCGCCGTACCCTGGAACTGCTGGGCGTGCCGTATGCCGAGCTGCTGATGAACTTCGTGGTGCTGACTTCGGTGAGCAGCTGCCTGATCTCGGGCCACTACACCGCTTCGCGCATGCTGTTCTCCCTGGCCCAGCGTGGCGATGCGCCGTCGTTCTTCAAGATCACCCGCGCCGGTACCGGTGTACCGGTGTACGCGATCATGGGCTCGTGCGCCGTGGCCGTAGTGTGTGCATTGATCAACTTCAGCGAGACCCTGCGCCCGAAAGACGTGCTGGACACCCTGATGAACACCACCGGCATGATCGCCCTGCTGGTGTATCTGGTCATCGCCTTCTCGCAGCTGCGCATGCGCCGCAAGCTGATTGCCGAGGGCAAGGAAGTACGCCTGAAGATGTGGCTGTTCCCGTGGCTGACCTACCTGGTGATCGCGTTCATCGTGGCTGCCCTGGTCACCATGGCCTTCATGCCTGACTACCAGATTCTGGTCATTTCCACCGGTATCGCTGCGGCGGTCGTGGTGGCGATGGGTGTGGTGCACCAGATCCGCTCTGGTAGCAAGCAGCACTAAGCGTCACTCGCGTCTGGAAACGGCCGGCTCCCTTGGGGACCCGGCCGTTTCGCGTTGTTGGGCCTGGGCTTTTTCTGCAGGCATGTGGAAACGCTGGTTCATCCACGGTGAACCGAGCAGGGCGGCCGCAGCGATCAGGGCCAGGATGGCGAGGGCGATGTAGGTCTTCACGGGCGTGCGCATGCAAGGACTGACTTCAAGCAGAGGTGATCAGTTCCGGGGTAATCCGTTCGCAACCGTCCCGCCGGGCGACAGATGGCATATGCTAGGCACACTGCCCGCCCAAAGGAGCCGCACATGGCCTGGTCTGCCAACCAGTATTCCCTGTTCGAAGACGAACGCACACGCGCCGTACGCGACCTGATTGCCGCCATCCCGCCACGGCCGGTGCGCCACGCCACCGACCTGGGGTGCGGCCCCGGTAACTCGACCGAAGTGCTGCTGCAACGTTACCCCGATGCTCAGGTGACGGCGCTGGACAGCGACCCGGACATGATCGACAAGGCCCGTGAGCGCAAGCGGCTGTGCATCCCGCGTGTGCGCACGGTCATTGCCGACATTGCCGGCTGGGCTGCCCCCGAGCCGCAGGACCTGATCCTGGCCAATGCCTCGCTGCAATGGGTACCTGACCACGCCTTGCTGTATCCGCACCTGGTGCGCCAGCTCAGCGAAGGCGCCAGCCTGGCCGTGCAGACCCCGGACAACCTCGACGAGCCGGCCCACCGGCAGTTGCGCGAGATCGCAAGCCAAGGCCCCTGGGCGGCGAAGTTCGCCGACTTGCAGCTGCCGCCACGGCACAACGCGGCGTTCTACTACGACTTGCTCAGCCCGCTGTGCGCACGGGTGGATGTGTGGCGCACCACCTATCATCACCCGTTGATGGGGGGCGCCGAAGCGGTAGTGGAATGGTTCAAGGGCTCGGCGTTGCGGCCTTATCTGGCCAGGCTTGATGAGCAGGAGCAGGCCGACTTCCTGCAGATGTACCTGCAGGCCATGCAGCGCGATTATCCGCCGGCCTCTGATGGCAAGGTCCTGTTGCCCTTCCCGCGGTTGTTCGTGATCGCTACCCGCTAGGGCGGCGCCAGCGCCAGGCCACGTAGCTGTAGATGCCGAGGTTCAGCGCCAGCACGAGGGTGCCCAGCAGCAGCTGGATCTGCGGGGTCAGGCCGGCGGGGTAGATCAGTGGCCAGACGTAGTGCTCGACGAAGCTGCCCTGGTAACCTGCGTCACCGGCGGCATTGCGCATGCGGTTTTCCCAGGTGGTCAGCGGGCAGCCCAGGTGCAGGCACTCCACCGCCAGGCCCCAGGCCAGGGCCGGCAAGTGCAGCAACAGGGCAGGGCGCCAGCGCAGCACCAGCAGCCCGCCGAACAGCACCAGCAGGATGAAGGCCAGGTGCAGCAGCACCAGGGTGTCGGCGGCAAGGCGGTAGAGCATGGGGTGGGGGCCGGGGATTGGGGTTATCCCAGCATAGTTGGGTTGCCTGATCTGGCCTACACCCCTTCCTCGACCATCTGCAGGAAAGTCGCCACCACCCGGCGCGTACGCTGCTCGCTCAGGCACACCAGGGTCTCGGTCAAATGCCGCTGGCAATCGACGATCGGCAACGCACACACCCGCGCATCGGCACCGAACTCCGCCGCCGACACCACGCCCACACCAATCCCTACCACCACCGCTTCACGCGCCGCTTCCCGGCCTTCCACCTGGATCGCTGCGCGTATCCGCAGGCCGGCACGTTGCATCTCTTCCTCCAGCGTCTGCCGCGTCACCGAGCCGGGCTCGCGCAGCACCAGTGGTGTGTCGTCCAGGTCGGCCAGGCTGATCGAGCCACGGCTGGCCCATGGGTGGTGGTGGGAAACGAACGCCACCATCGGGTCACGACGCAGCGGCAGGCAATGCAGGCGCTCATCGTCGACATCCCGCCCCAGCAGGGCCAGGTCGGCCTGATAGCTGAACAGCCGCGCCAGCGATTCGTCGGTATTGCCGGTTTCGATCTTCACCTGGATACCCGGATAACGCTGGCAGAAGCGGGCGATCTGCGGCAGCACGTGCACCGGCGCATCCACTGCCAGCACCAGGCTGCCGGTGTGCAGCGCACGCGAGTCGTGCAGCAGCTCTTGTGCCTCGGCCTCGCAGGCGAACAGGCGTTGGCTGATGCCCAGCAGCCGCTCGCCAAGGTCGGTGAGCTGCACCGAGCGTTTGTTGCGGTGGAACAGCAATACGCCGAAGCGCTCCTCCAGTTTGCGCACCTGATCGGACACCGCAGGCTGGGTAAGAAACAGCCTTTCAGCGGCGCGGGTAAAGCTGCCGTGTACGGCCACCGCGTGGAAAGCCTTGAGTTGAGCGTGGGAAACCGACATGACGACCTCAGTAACAAGCTGGGCTTATGTGTGTAATACGATAAATCGATTTTATTTATCTTACAGCAACTGTTTCCATGGATTTCAGCCCGACGCTGGCACCACGAATGCCGCCAGGGCCATGGCGCTCACACGGCGCCACCTGACCCGATGACAGCCTCGTCATCGCTGTGCGTAACACAAGAACAAGACAGGCGTTTCTTCACATTCTGCCGGCACACTTGAGCAAGAGGTCAGACTTACATGAACCAATCCCTAGCCGCGTTCAAACGCTGGCGCATCCAGATTTTCGCCATCACCTGGCTGGCTTACGCCGCCTTCTACTTCACCCGCAAAGCCTTCTCGGTGGCCAAACTGGGCATCGCCGAAGACCCAGGCTTCATGCTCGACAAGGCCGCCATGGCCAACCTGGACGCCATCTACCTGGCCGCCTATGCCGTGGGCCAATTCACCTGGGGCATGCTTGCCGACCGCTTCGGCCCGCGCGTGGTCGTGCTGGGCGGGTTGCTGATTTCTGCGGCGGCGGCAGTGGTGATGGGCAGTTACGCAACCTTCCCGATCTTCGCCACCTGCATGCTGGTACAGGGCCTGGCGCAATCCACCGGCTGGGCCGGCTTGTGCAAGAACATCGGCAGCTTCTTCCCGGCTTCGCAGCGCGGGCGGGTGCTGGGCCTGTGGAGTTCCTGCTATGCCTTCGGCGGCCTGGTGGCGTCGCCGTTCGCGGGCTGGTGGGCCTACACCCTGGTGGGCACCTGGCATGCGGCGTTCTTCTCCAGCGCGGTCGTGGTGGCGCTGGTGGCGGTGCTGTTCTTCTTCCTGCAGCGCAACAAACCCGAGGACGTCGGCTTGCCGGCGGTTGAGCCCGAGCCGCAAAGCATGGCCCCGGCCAACAACCTGTGCAGCGTGTGGGCACCCCTGCGGGAAATCTTGCGCAACCGCACGGTGTTGACCCTGGGCCTGGCGTACTTCCTGCTGAAGCCGGCGCGCTACGCCATCTTGCTGTGGGGCCCTGTAATCGTCTTCGAGCAGATGCCCTCGGTGGGCAAAGTGGGCGCGGCAATCATCCCGACTGCTTTCGAACTGGCCGGGCTGCTTGGCCCGATCATGATCGGCCTGGCCTCCGACAAACTGTTTGGCGCCCGGCGCATGCCGGCCTGCGTGATCAGCCTGGTGCTGCTGACCGTGACACTGGCGGCGTTCATGGCGGCCATGCACACCGGCAGCGTGCTGCTGGTGGTGGCGCTGCTGTTCGTCATGGGCCTGACCCTGTACGGGCCGGACTCGATGATCAGCGGCGCTGCAGCCATCGACTTCGGCACCGCCAAGGCCGGCGCCACCGCAGCAGGTTTCGTCAACGGCTGTGGCTCGGTGGGCGCGGTGCTGGGTGGGCTGCTGCCGGGTTACTTCGACGGCGTCACGGTGTTCATCGTGTTCGCGGGCTGTGCGCTGTTCTCGGCGCTGGTGTTGCTGCCGCACTGGAACAGCCGCCCGGCCAGCAGCGCGCAATGCACCGACGTGGCACCGAACACCAGCATGGCAATCAAGCCACTGCGTACTTAAAGGAAAGCGAGCGAATGAGACCCTTCTGGCTGCAACAGGCCCTGGATTCGGCGCGGGAGGCGGTATGCCCGCCGCTGCAAGGCGATACCCGTTGCGATGTGTGCATTGTCGGTGGCGGCTACACCGGCCTGTGGACGGCACTGATGCTCAAGGAAGCGGTGCCGGCCCTGGATGTGGTGCTGATCGAGGCCGACATCTGTGGTGCCGGTGCCAGCGGCCGCAATGGGGGGTGTGCGTTGTCCTGGTCGGCCAAGTACTTCACCCTCGAACGCCTGTTCGGGGCGGCGGAGGCGGTGCGGCTGGTGCGCGAGTCGGAGCGCAGCATCGCAGACATCGGTGTGTTCTGCGCGGCCAATGGCATCGACTGCGACTACCGCCTGGACGGCACGCTGTACACGGCCACCAACGCAGCGCAGGTCGGTGCCACCGACGCGGTGATCGCCGCGTTGGAGCACAAGGGCATCAACTCGTTCCGCCGCTTGCCGCTGGAGCAGGTGCAGCGCCTGGCCGGTTCGGGACGGCACCTGGAGGGCTGGTTCTCGCCGGCCGCCGCCACCGTGCAGCCTGGCAAACTGGTGCGCGGCCTGCGCCGCGTGGCCTTGCAGCGCGGCGTGCGCCTCTACGAAGGCACCGCCATGACCGGCCTGGAACACGGCGCCCCGGTGCAGGTACGCACGGCCCACGGCACGCTGCGCGCCGACCGTGTCGTGCTGGGCCTCAATGCCTGGATGGCGCGCGTCTTCCCGCAGTTCGAGCGCAGTGTGGCGATCGTTTCCAGCGACATGGTCATTACCGAACCGTGCCCCGAGCTGCTGCGCCAGATCGGCCTGGACAGCGGCATCAGCGTGCTCGACTCGCGTATTTTCGTGCACTACTACCACAACACCTCCGATGGCCGGCTGATGCTCGGCAAGGGCGGCAACACGTTTTCCTATGGCGGGCGCATGTTGCCGGTGTTCGACCAGCCGTCGCCGTATCGGCGGTTGCTGCGCGAAAGCCTTGGCGGCTTTTTCCCGGCCTTGGCCGAGGTGCCACTGGCGGCCAGCTGGAACGGGCCGTCGGATCGCTCGGTAACCGGCCTGCCGTTCTTTGGTCGGTTGGACGGGCAGGGCAACGTGTTCTATGGCTTTGGTTACTCCGGCAGCGGTGTTGGCCCGTGCCACATGGGCGGGCAGATTCTTTCGTCGCTGGCGCTGGGGCTGGACAACCCGTGGACCCGGTCGCCGCTGGTCAAAGGGCCGCTGGGGTTGTTCCCGCCCGAGCCGATCCGCTACCTGGGCTCGCTGATGGTGCGCAATGCCATCCGCCGCAAGGAGCAGGCCGAAGATCGTGGTGTGCGCCCGCGAAGGCTGGACGTGCGGTTGGCGCGGTTTGCCGCGGCGGCGGGCAAGGCCGATAAAGGCTGATGAGATTTCTTGTCGATCCCATGCTCGAGGGCGTATAAAATGCACCCACTTTTGGCCGGTCGCTTCCTGAACCGGCCGCTGAAACAAGAGAGTCGACATGGGCGCACAGTGGAAAGCCAAACATAGAGAAACAGCGGCCAATGCCAAAGGCAAGATCATGGGCAAGCTGTCCAAGGAAATCCAGATCGCGGCCAAGTCGGGTGCCGATCCCGACATGAACCCGCGCCTGCGCCTGGCCATCGTGCAAGCCAAGAAAGCTTCGATGACCCGCGAGACCCTGGATCGGGCAATCCGTAAGGGCGCTGGCCTGGACGGTGATGCCGTGCAATACCATGCGGTGAGCTATGAAGGTTTCGCACCGCACCAGGTACCGCTGATCGTCGAGTGCCTGACCGACAACATCAACCGCACCGTCGCGCAGATCCGCGTGCTGTTCCGCAAGGGCCAGCTGGGTGCCAGCGGTTCGGTAGCGTGGGACTTCAACCATGTAGGCCTGATCGAAGCCACGCCTGCGAGCGCTGACGCTGATCCGGAAATGGCCGCGATCGAAGCCGGTGCCCAGGACTTCGAGGAAGGTGAAGAAGAGGGCTCGACCCTGTTCATCACCGACACCACCGACCTGGACGCGGTGCAGAAGGCCCTGCCAGAGCATGGTTTCACCGTGACTGCGGCAAAAATCGGCTACACCCCTAAAAACCCGGTAAGCGCGGCCAGCCTGAGTGCTGAAGCGTTGGCCGAGGTCGAAGCGTTCCTCGAGGCGATCGACGAGCACGATGACGTGCAGAACGTCTATGTTGGCCTGACCGAGTAATCGTCGGGGCCGCGTTGCGGCCTGTTCGCGGGCAAGCCCGCTCCCACAGGTTTTTCACGATGCTGAACGATGTGAGAACCCTGTGAGAGCGGGCTTGCCCGCGAATAGGCTTTTGAATTCCACCGCAGGGAGCCTGCATGAACCCCACCTTCGCCTCCCTCAGCCTCGCCCACCTGCGTACCCTCGACCACCTGTTGCAGCTTAAAAACCTCAGCCACGCAGCCGAGCGCCTGGGTGTCAGCCAATCGGCCCTGAGCCGCCAGTTGGCCCACCTGCGCGAAGCCTTCGATGATCCATTGCTGGTGCGCCAAGGGCGTGGTTACGTGCTTAGCGAACACGCCGAAGCCCTGGTCGAGCCTTTGCGCCAGGTGCTCGAAGAACTGCACGCGCTGCGCCAGCCCGCCATCTTCGACCCGGCGCGTTGCGAGCGGCGGTTCTGCCTGGCCGCTTCGGACTATGTGGCCGAGCACATGCTGCCGCTGCTGGTGGCGGCGCTGGAGCGCGAAGCGCCAGGTGTGTCGCTGGAGTACCGCACCTGGCAGGCCGGCCAATACGCCTTGCTGGCCAGCGGAGAAATCGACCTGGCGACCACCTTGTTCGACGAGTCGCCGCCCAACCTGCACGGACGGCTGTTGGGTGAGGACCGCGCGGTATGCCTGATGCGCCAGGATCATCCGTTGGCCGCGCAGGCCGCGCTCAGCCAGGCCGACTACCTGGCGTACAAGCATGTGCGCATTTCGGGCGGTGGCGACAAGGACAGCTTCATCGACCGGCACTTGCGTGCACAGGGCCTGCAGCGGCGGGTCAGCCTGGAAGTGCCGTTCTTCTGCGCCACGGTACAAGTGATTGCCAACAGTCAGGCAGTGGCCACGGTCCCCGAGCATATTGCCCGGCAGTTGTGCCGTTTACATCACCTGGCCTGGCGGCCACTGGGCTTCATTGACCACAGCCAGCGCTATTGGGTGGTGTGGCACCAGCGCCTGCAGGCTTCGGCCGAGCACCGCTGGTTGCGCAACCGGGTGTTCGAGCTGTGGCGTCAGTCGCAGTTCGGGGTGCAGGGTGGGCATGCGGGTTTGCCATAGCAGCTATGCGTGAAGCGGGGGTTATTCGGTTGGGGATAGGTGCCTAGACTGGGGCATTGTGTTGATTGTGCGGCTTCTTCGCGGCTGTAGGCGCGGGTTTACCCGCGAAAGGGCCAGCACAGGCAATGGATAACTCCAGGAGAGCTAGCGTGACCCCCGAACAATTCCGCCAGTACGGCCACCAACTGATCGACCTGATTGCCGACTACCGCCAGACCGTGGGCGAACGCCCGGTCATGGCCCAGGTCGAACCTGGCTATCTCAAGGCCGCCTTGCCCGCAACTGCCCCTCAACAAGGCGAACCTTTCGCGGCCATTCTCGACGACGTCAATAACCTGGTCATGCCCGGCCTGTCCCATTGGCAGCACCCGGATTTCTATGGCTATTTCCCTTCCAATGGCACCCTGTCCTCGGTGCTGGGGGACTTCCTCAGTACCGGTCTGGGCGTGCTGGGCCTGTCCTGGCAATCCAGCCCGGCCCTGAGCGAACTGGAAGAAACCACCCTCGACTGGCTGCGCCAGTTGCTTGGCCTGTCTGGCCAGTGGAGTGGGGTGATCCAGGACACTGCCTCGACCAGCACCCTGGTGGCGCTGATCAGTGCCCGTGAACGCGCCACTGACTACGCCTTGGTACGTGGTGGCCTGCAGGCCGAGCCCAAGCCTTTGATCGTGTATGTCAGCGCCCACGCCCACAGCTCGGTGGACAAGGCTGCACTGCTGGCAGGTTTTGGCCGCGACAATATCCGCCTGATCCCCACCGACGACCGCTACGCCCTTCGCCCAGAAGCACTGCAGGCGGCGATCGAACAGGACCTGGCTGCCGGCAACCAGCCCTGCGCCGTGGTTGCCACCACCGGCACCACGACGACCACTGCCCTCGACCCGCTGCGCGCGGTGGGCGAAATCGCCCAGGCCAATGGGCTGTGGTTGCACGTTGATTCGGCCATGGCCGGCTCGGCGATGATCCTGCCCGAGTGCCGCTGGATGTGGGACGGCATCGAGCTGGCCGATTCGGTGGTGGTCAACGCGCACAAATGGCTGGGTGTGGCCTTCGATTGCTCGATCTACTACGTGCGCGATCCGCAGCACCTGATCCGGGTGATGAGCACCAATCCCAGCTACCTGCAGTCGGCGGTGGATGGCGAGGTGAAGAACCTGCGCGACTGGGGCATTCCGCTGGGCCGTCGGTTCCGTGCGTTGAAGCTGTGGTTCATGTTGCGCAGCGAGGGTGTCGATGCATTGCAGGCGCGGCTGCGGCGTGACCTGGATAATGCCCAGTGGCTGGCGGGGCAGGTCGAGGCGGCGGCGGAGTGGGAAGTGCTGGCGCCAGTACAGCTGCAGACCTTGTGCATTCGCCATCGACCGGCGGGGCTTGAAGGGGAGGCGCTGGATGCGCATACCAAGGGTTGGGCCGAGCGGTTGAATGCATCCGGCGATGCTTATGTGACGCCGGCTACACTGGACGGGCGGTGGATGGTGCGGGTTTCGATTGGTGCGCTGCCGACCGAGCGGGGGGATGTGCAGCGGCTGTGGGCACGTCTGCAGGACGTGATCAAGGGCTGAAGCCTTCGCGGGCAAGCCCGCTCTCAAAGGATCGCATCAGGGCTGAAGCCTGTACGGTACCTGTGTGAGCGGGCTTGCCCGCGAAGGGGCTGCAAGGCAGCCCCTGCAATCTATCAGTGGCTCACCGCCTGAAAGCTACCTTTACGGCTGGCTTCATAGGCAGCCTTTTCCATCGGCTTGGCGTCTGGGTTGCCCAGGTCGTCCATCGCCAGGCGGTGGGTTTCCGGGGCAATATAGGCCGCCAGGGCGCACACGCCGGTGATGAAGAAGGCCAGCCCACCGACTACCAGCGGAATGTTGTCCGAGCCAGGTGGGGCAACCATTGCGAACAGCGCGGGCAGCATGGCGGTCAGCATGGTGCCGATGTTCTGCGCGATGGCCATGGCCGTAACGCGGTAGCGGGTGTGGAACAGCTCTGGGTAGAAGCTTGGGAACACCGCGTTGTAACCCTGGTAGACCATGCCCCACATGACGATCGAGGCGGCGAACGCCATTGGCACGTTCTGGATGCTGATCGCATACAGGTAGACGAAGGCCAGCAGGCCAGAGCCCAGGCAGCCAGCGATCATGGTCGGGCGACGGCCGATCTTGTCAGACAGGTTGCCCACGAACGGGATCACCAGCACCGCAACGATGTTGCCGACCACCGGAATCCACAGGTACACGCTCTTGTCGAAGCCGATGCCATACGCCGGCTGCACCGCGTAGGCCGCGCCGAAGATGGTGGCCACGACCGGGATCACGTTCATCAGGGCCATGAACATTACCAGCACCATGTGCTTCCAGCTGTGGCGGAAGGCTTCGCTGATGGGCGACTTGACAACCTTGTCCTGTTTCTCTTCTTGAACGAACGCCGGGGTTTCGTGCACTTCCTTACGGATGATGAAGCCGGCAATCAGCACGATGGCGCTCATCAGGAACGGAATGCGCCAGCCCCACTCGGTAAAGGCTTCGCTGGGCATGAAGTACGCCAGTGGCAGGAATACCGCCGCCGCCAGTACCTGGCCCGCTTGCACACCTTGCAGGGTGAAGCTGGCGTAGTAGCCTCTTCGGCCAAACGGCGCGTGCTCCATGATCATCGAGCTGGCACCGGAAATTTCCCCGGCCACGGCAAAGCCCTGGATCAGGCGCAACACCACCAGCAAGGCCGGTGCGAGGTAGCCGATGTCGTGGTAGGTGGGTAGCAGGCCGACAGCCATGGTCGACAGGCCCATCAGGAACATGCACAGCAGCAGTACGTTCTTGCGACCGCGGGTGTCACCCCAGTGGCCCAGTACGAAGGCGCCGATCGGGCGTGCCAGGTAGCCCACGCCATAGGTGGCCAACGAGGCAATAATGGCCATTTTCGGGTCGGTGTTAGGGAAGAAAATCTGCGGGAAAATCAGCGCAGCGGCCTGGGCGTAGATGAAGAAGTCGTAGTACTCGAGTGCCGAGCCTATCCATCCACTGGCGGTCGCTTTCTTTGCTTGCGAGCTGGAGTGAGCCATCGTTGTCTCCGTTGTTATTGTTGTTTGCGCAGGTTCCGCCAGAGGTTATGCCAAGGCAGGAGGCAACGGTCGGTGTGCCTGCGTCTGTGGTCCATGTTGACCACGGGCCCGCGGTCTAGCAATTCGCTAAAACGGGTTTTGTGCGATAATCGAACGCAAAACTAACCATTCCGTACAAAGAGATTGAAGCGACGACTTTACCTGCGAATAATCGATCGTGCCATAAACTGTAACAGGGGTTGTTTGCCCGAATGGCACCGTATTCTTCCAACAACAAGGAACTCCCGCCATGCAGCGTTCGATCGCTACCGTGTCCTTGAGCGGCACTCTGCCGGAAAAGCTCGAAGCCATCGCCGCCGCCGGTTTTGACGGCGTCGAGATCTTCGAGAACGATCTGCTCTATTACGCTGGCAGCCCGCGCCAGGTGCGCCAGATGTGCGCCGACCTGGGCATTGCCATCACCTTGTTCCAGCCTTTCCGCGACTTTGAAGGCTGCCGCCGTGACCGCCTGCAGAAAAACCTCGACCGCGCCGAACGCAAGTTCGACCTGATGCAGGAGCTGGGTACCGACCTGGTGCTGGTGTGCAGCAACGTCCAGGCCGATGCCCTGGGTGACGAGCAACTGTTGGTCGACGACCTGCGCCTGCTGGGCGAACATGCCGGCAAGCGTGGCCTGCGCATTGGTTACGAAGCGCTGGCCTGGGGCCGCCACGTCAACACTTACCAGCAAGTGTGGAACCTGGTGCGCCAGGCCGACCACCCGGCACTCGGGGTGATCCTCGACAGCTTCCACACCTTGTCGCTCAAAGGTGACCCCAGCGCGATCCGCGACATCCCCGGCGACAAGATTTTCTTCGTGCAAATGGCCGATGCGCCGATCCTGGCCATGGATGTGCTGGAGTGGAGCCGCCACTTTCGCTGCTTCCCGGGGCAGGGCGAAATGGACATGGCCGGTTTCCTCGCGCCGATCCTCGCCACGGGTTACCGTGGCCCGCTGTCGCTGGAAATCTTCAACGACGGCTTCCGCGCCGCACCGACCCGGCAGAATGCCGCCGACGGCTTGCGTTCGCTGCTGTACCTCGAAGAGCAGACCCGCTTGCGCCTGGAGCAGGAAAACACGCCGATCGAACCTGGCGTGCTGTTCTCCCCGCCGCCGGCCAGCGCTTATGACGGCGTGGAGTTCCTGGAGTTCGCGGTCGACGAAGCCGTCGGCGCGCGCCTGGGCAACTGGCTGAAGCGCCTGGGCTTTGCCGAAGCCGGCAAGCACCGCAGCAAAGAAGTGCAACTGCTGCGCCAGGGTGATATCAACATTGTGCTGAACGCCGAACCGTATTCCTTTGGCCACAACTTCTTCGAGGCCCATGGCCCGTCGCTGTGCGCCACTGCGCTGCGGGTCAAGGACCAGCAAGCGGCCCTGAAGCGGGCCACCGCCTTCCGTGGCCAGCCGTTCCGCGGCCTGGTCGGCCCCAACGAATGCGAAGTGCCGGCGGTGCGTGCGCCCGATGGCAGCTTGCTGTACCTGGTAGAGCAGGGCACTGCCGGCCACACCCTGTACGACACCGACTTCAGCCTGGACAACAACGCAGCCGCGACCGGCGGCTTGCGCCGCATCGACCACATGGCCCTGGCCTTGCCGGCCGAGTCGCTGGACAGCTGGGTGCTGTTCTACAAGAGCTTGTTCGACTTCGCCGCCGACGACGAAGTGGTGCTGCCCGACCCGTATGGCCTGGTCAAGAGCCGCGCCCTGCGCAGCCAGTGCGGCACCTTGCGCCTGCCGCTGAACATCTCGGAAAACCGCAACACCGCCATCGCCCATGCGCTGTCAAGCTACCGTGGTTCGGGTGTGCATCACATCGCTTTCGATTGTGACGACATCTTCCGCGAAGTGGCGCGGGCCAAGCTGGCAGGGGTACCGCTGCTGGAAATCCCGCTGAACTACTACGACGACCTGGCGGCGCGTTTCGATTTCGACGACGAGTTCCTCAGCGAACTGGCGTACTACAACGTGCTGTACGACCGTGACGCTCAAGGTGGCGAGCTGTTCCACGTCTATACCGAGCCGTTCGAGGAGCGTTTCTTCTTCGAGATCATCCAGCGCAAGGCGGGGTACGCCGGTTACGGCGCTGCCAACGTTGCGGTTCGCCTGGCAGCCATGGCCAAGGCCCGAAGCGGCGCGGCGCGCAAGCCGGTGCTGTAGTCGCCTGCACCGGCCTGTCTTGTGGGAGCGGGGTGAACCCTGCTTCCACAGGATCGTTACGGCCCGATTCAGTGACGCTCAGCCACCATCAACAACGACTGCGGCACCGCGCTCTGCGGGTGCTGCGGTTCCTGCAGACTGACCAGTCGCAACCCCGCCATGTCCAGCGCATTCAGCCAGCTGGCCAGGGTGCGGAAATACCAAGGCATCGGTTGCCAATCCCCGGCAAACCCGGCAAAAGACTCCTCTCGCCAGCCATCCTGATAAGCCCCGCCGGCCACGCTCCACGGGTGCAGGGTCTGGATCACCAGTGCACCGCCTGGCACCAGCAAAGTACGCATGGCCGACAACAGTTCAATGATGTCCTGATGCAACAGCGCGAAGTTGGCGCAGATCACGTCATAGTCCTTGCCAACATGCACCTTCGCCTCAGCCAGCTGCGCATAGCTGGCCAGGTGCACCTCACCCGCGCCCGCAGCCTGCGCTGCATCCACCAGGGTACTGTCGCCGTCGACGCCCACGGCCTCGATACCCCGGCCGGCCAGCGCGCGCAGCAGCCAGCCCTCACCGCAGCCCAGGTCGAGCACCCGTTCGGGCTGGCGGCCGAGGATGGCCAGCAGGATGGCCTGGTCAGTGACCTGGCGACGGCTTTCGATGGCGCCATGGCGTACGGCGTCGATCCAGGCCTGGGCGTTCTGGTGCCAACTGTCGAGCAAGGCGTCTTCAGGGTTGCGCATGATCGGCTCCATCAGCGGAAAAGGTGAAGGGCAAGCCCGGCAACGGCGCAGCCGATCAACACGTGTATCACCCCGCGCTTGTAGCGGAACAGCGCCACAGCCGCCGCGAGCGCTATCACCGCCGAGGACCAGTGGAACGCGCCATCGAACCCGGCCGGCCACAGCACGTGGTAGCCGAAGAACAGCGCAAGGTTGAGGATTACCCCCACCACCGCCGCAGTGATCCCGGTCAGTGGGGCGGTGAACTTCAGTTCGTTGTGGGTCGACTCCACCAGCGGGCCTCCGGCGAGGATGAACAGGAACGAGGGCAGGAAGGTGAACCAGGTCACCAGGCTCGCTGCCACTGCGCCCGCGAGGAACGCCTGGTGGGCGCCGAACATCGGCTGCAGGTAGCCGCCGACGAAACCGACAAAGGCCACCACCATGATCAGCGGCCCGGGCGTGGTCTCGCCCAGCGCCAGGCCATCGATCATCTGCGTGGGCGACAGCCAGCCATAGTGGCCGACAGCCCCTTGATAGACATAGGGCAGCACCGCATAGGCACCGCCGAAAGTCAGCAGCGCCGCCTTGGTGAAGAACCAGCCCATTTGCGTCAGTGTGCCGTGCCAGCCAAAGGCCGCCATCAGCAGGCCCATGGGCAGAAGCCAAAGCGCTGCAACTGCCAGCAGCAAGGTCACCAGGCGGCCCCAGCTGAAGCGGGCGTGCGCGGGTATCGGGGTATCGTCGTCAATCAGCGCCGGGCGCTGGCGGGCCCTGGCTGCGCTGTGGCCACCACCGGGCGCGAACTGTGCCGGCAGCAGCCGGCCACCGACATAACCCAGCAGTGCGGCCGCCAGCACGATCAGCGGGAAGGGGACGTCAAGCGCGAAAATGGCCACGAACGAGGCCGCGGCAATGGCCCATAACCAGCCGTTCTTCAGCGCCCGCGTGCCAATGCGGTGGGCGGCATGCACGACGATGGCGGTCACGGCCGGCTTGATCCCTTCGAAAATCCCGGCGACCACCGGTACTTCGCTCCAGGTCAGGTACACCCACGACAGGCCGATCAGGATGAACAGCGACGGGAGCACGAACAGAGCGCCGGCCATCACCCCGCCCCAGGTGCGGTGCATCAGCCAGCCGATGTAGGTGGCCAGTTGCTGGGCCTCGGGCCCGGGCAGCAACATGCAGTAGTTGAGGGCATGCAGGAAACGCCGTTCACTGATCCAGCGGCGCCGCTCCACCAGCTCCTGATGCATGATCGCAATCTGCCCGGCCGGGCCGCCGAAACTGACGAAACCCAGCTTCAGCCAGAACAGCAATGCCTGGCCCAGGCCGACAGAGGCGGGTGTTTGCCCGGCAGTTGCTTGCAGGTGTTCAGCCATGCGGTGTGCCCTTGCTTTCAGCCAGTCGCAGCGCGTTGGCGCTTGATTCGGTACATGTGCCCGTCAGCATGGCGCAGTAACATGTCGGCATCGTTGCCGTCTTCGGGAAAGCGGGCCACGCCAATACTGCAGGACGGTGCATCGATGCCAGCAAACTCGGCGTCGAGCGGTTCGGCCATGACCGCGAGAATGTGCTGTACGTGCGTGGCAATGGCCTCCGGCGACGGGCAATCGGGCAATAGCACGGTGAATTCGTCACCGCCCATCCGCGCTACCGTGCCAGCCGCCCCTACGCAGCTTTCCAGGCGGCGGGCCAGTGTGCACAGGACCCGGTCACCCACGCTGTGGCCGTGGTTGTCGTTGATCTGCTTGAAGTCATTGATATCGAGGAACAGCAAGGCCAGCCTGCGGTTGTGACGCCGGGCCGCGGCCAGGGCAGTGTCCAGCCGTTCATTGAACATGGCGCGGTTGGCCAGCCGGGTCAGAGGGTCATGATGGGCGAGGAAGCGCAGTTCGTCTTCGGCCTTGCGCTGGGCGGTAACGTCCCGCGCCACGCCGATACGCGCTTGGGCCTCCTCGGACCAGCAGGCCGCCCACAAAATGTGCACCACGCTGCCGTCCTTGCGAAGGTAACGGTTGCAAAAGTCGTAGTGCGGCTGGCCGTTCATCACCCGCATGATCGAGGCGCGCGTGGCCGCGAGGTCGTCAGGGTGCATGTACTGGGTGATGGACGTGCCGATCAGCTCGCAGGCCTGGTAGCCCAGCAGTGTCTTGCAGGCATCACTGACGAACACGATCTGGTTGTCCCTGTCGACCACGAATACCGTGTCCAGCATCAGATGGATCAGCCTGGGGTACAACGCTTGCAGGTCTACGGGCATGGCTCAGGGTGTCCGCGGCAGGGTGACCGATCATAGCCTGAAGGAATACGTCGCAGCTACGGCAGCCTGCAGGGCCAGGGCGCGCCAAGGTATTCGGCGAGCTTGAGCCGGCATGTTGGTGGGATGTATCGATTGGTGATCAAGCCCCGGCGCCACGCGTTATACTCCGCGCCATTTTGCATGATGGCCGGAGTAAGGTATGCGCCAGGTTTTGCTCATCGTCGATGTTCAGTCCACCTTCAGCCCGCCCGAGTGGCTGGTCGATGGTTTGCGGCGGTTGTCAGCGAACATTCCCACCATAGCCTCGGTCGAGTTGCACGATGAACAGGTCACGCCGTTCGAGCGCCAGCTCGGTTGGCACCCGGCGGCCGAGGACGAGAGCCTGGTCGAGGCCGACCAGGTGTTCGTCAAGCATGGCTATGGACAAAGTGCCGAAGCTATCGACTACATCCGGCAACTGGGTGTCGAGCGGGTGCTGGTGTGTGGGTTGCAGACCGAAACCTGCGTGCTGGCCGCCGGCTTTGCCCTGTTCGATGCAGGGCTGATGCCCACGCTGGTGACAGACATGACAATAGGGTCATCGCTGGACCGCTCGGGCAAGCTGGGGACCGACCTGTGGAAGCACCACTTCCGCCAGGTCACCACCTCGGTCGAGGTGCTGGCTGAACTGGCCGGACGCGCGTAGTGCATGCGCCGGCGGGGACATCTTCGTTCAGGCAGAGGTGGCACGCTCAGCTGGATCGGCTCCACGCGCCTGGTGCTGCTTGCGCCTGCGGGTAAACAGCAGACGTAACAGGGTGTTCCAGCAATAGCTCACCAGCACCCCTCCAGCGATTGCCAGGGCCACCTCGAACAGCGGGTGCCTGAAAACATGGTCCGCCACCGACTCGAACTGGAAATGCGTCAGGTAGATATACAAGGTTGACGAAGCGATCACCGCACCTGCCCGTGCAACCAGGGCGGGTACTGGCACCGAGCGGAACCAGACAAGCGCCAGTATCGCTGGGAGGGCGATGTCGACATAGCGTGTGAACGCTTGCCAGCCAACACCGGCAACCGCCATCAGGTCCAGCTCACCCACCACCAGCACGGCCACCGCACTGGCCACCCATTTGCGTGAGGTCGTGTCGGCATGGTGCACGGCCATGCCCAGCACCATCACCGCCAGGAAGTGCTGGGGTACCCGGTTGAGCAGGGCACTGGCGTCGAATACGAACTGGTTGAGGAACACATCCAGCGCTACCAGTGCACAGGCAGCGATGATCAGCCAGCGAAACGGATCGGCAACCAGCACCTGGCGCACGCGCTTGATCGACAGCACCAGGCCAATGATCACGATCATCTGCACCAACACTTCGATGTACCAATAGTTGAACAGGCTGACCTCGCTGGCGGGAAACCAGCAGCAGCGATTGCCAATGCAGCCGGTCGAATACCAGCTGGATCAATGCGGTATACAACAGTGTTGGCACCACGATGGCTGCCAGTGACCTGAGCAGCGTGCGTGCATCGCCACGCGCTTCGATGGCCTTGAGCTGAAAGCGCGCCAGGGCGATGCCGGAGACCAGAAACAGCACCGAGGTTTCGCCGACGATCAGCCAGTGGTCGAACTCGCCCAGGTGGCCGACCACAATCAGGATGATGGCGAGCATGCGGATGAACACCGGCATCTCCATTACCCGCCACGTGCCTTTGGGTGGCGCACTCAGCTCGGCCAGTTGGCACACCGGCAGGGTTTCCCAACGTTCAGGCAGGTGGCCGATGAGTGCTTCGAGCACGCGCGAAGCCTGTACGAACGACAGCGAGTCGCCGCCCAGCTCGACAAAGCTCAACCTGGCGTCCAGGCGCGGCACCTGGAGGATGCGTGCCCAGGCTGTACTCAGCTTTTCGGCCAAGGGTGACAACGGTGGGCTGATACTGTCGTCAAATGCAGCAGGCAGCGCGCGTTTGTCGACCTTGCCGTTTGGGGTGAGCGGCAGGGCATCAAGGAACACGAACAGCGCCGGTACCATGTAGTCAGGCAACTGGCCGGCGAGGGCCTGGCGCAGTTCGTCAGCTCGGGTGGCCTGCTGTGCGACGCAATAGGCCACCAGCCGGGTCGATGCACCCTCGTGGTTGGCCAGGACCACGCATTGCCCTATGTGTGGGTGCCGGCTGATGGTGTTCTCGATTTCCGCCAGCTCGATGCGATGCCCACGGATTTTCACCTGGCTGTCAGCACGCCCCAGAAAACTGGCGCTGCCATCGGCCAGGTAGGTGCCCAGGTCGCCCGTGCGGTAACAGCGGTCAGCCGCGTCAGCGGTGAACGGGTTGGCGATGAATTTGGCTTCGGTCAGCCCCGGGTCGCCCCAGTATCCCCGCGACAGGTAGGGGCTGCGGATCAGGATTTCGCCTGTCTCGCCCTCGCTGACCAGCTGGTTGGCCGGGTTTATCACCAGCAATTGTGCATCGGCAATGCCTTTGCCCAAGGGCACCCGGGCATTGTCCATTTCCGGGTCGAGGGTATGGAAAGCCATGGCCTGTGGGGTTTCGGTGGTGCCGTAGAAGTTCACATTGACGGCATTCGGTGCGATGGCGCGGACCTGCTGGTACTGCGTCGGGCTGAGTGCATCGCCACCCCAGAACAGGTAGCGCAGGTGGTCGAGAACCTGGCCGTTCAGGTGTGCGCCAGTTTCGATCAGCTTGCCCAGCGGCGGGGTGAGGTGGATCACGCTCACACCGTGCTGCTGAAGCCAGCTGGCCAGCCGTGAGGGGTCGGTCAGGGTCGACTGCGCCGGGCAGGCAATGGTCGCGCCAAGCGACAGTGGCGTGAACACGTCGCGGTATACCGGGTCGTGGCCCAGGCCAGAAAGCAGCGAGAAGGTGTCGGCCTGGGTAAAGCCGTGCTGGCGCACATGCCAGTCGATGAAGTGCACCAGCGGTGCGTGGTGGGTAACGATGCCCTTGGGTTCACCGGTGCTGCCCGAGGTGAAGGTGATGTAAGCCGGCTGCTCAGGGCTGACAGCGGGCAGCGCGACAGGTTGGCGAGGGAAGGCCTGCAGCGCCTCCGCGGGGGCTTCAGGCACCGTGACGACCATGGGCTGGCCGACGTCGACGGTTGCCTCGGCACAGCGCAGTATCACCGCAGGCTTCAGGGTGTTGACGATTTGCTCGATACGCGCGGCAGGGTAAGCGGCGTCAGCCACGGTGAAGGCCAGGCCGGCACGCAGGCAGCCGAGCATGGCGTATACCAGGGCGGCGCTGCGGCGGGTGACGATGACCACACGATCGGTGCCGCTGGTGGCGTTTTTAACCAGAAACGCGGCAATGCCCGCGCTGATCTGCTCCAGTTGGGAGTAGTTGCAGGTTGTGTGCTGGCCAATGATGGCAATGGCCGCCGGGCAGCGGCTGGCCTGCTGGATGAAAGCGTGGTGAATGGGCTGTTCGGCACGGTACTCCAGGCACAGCGTCGGGTTCGGGCGCAGGTCCGGCATGATGATCGAGTACTCCGCAGGAACGTTGGGCTGGCTGGTAGCACAACGCTAGTGCAGGCTGGCTGATGGCGCCAATATTTGAAGGCTGCCTTGCGATAGCCGGGCAGGTCCAGGGCTGCAAGCGTGCCCCCATAAAAACCTGCTAACCCGACGGGTTAGCGGTTGTTCCATGGGAGCCGCCTTGCGCTGCGACATGGATTGTCACAGGCCTGGTTTTCAAGCCACATCCACAAGCACGATCTCGCTGTCCTCGATGGCGGTCACCCGCAGCACCGCTTCCTGCTCGATCGCCACGCCATCGCGCGCCTTGGCCCGCAACCCGTTGACTTCCACCAGCCCCTTGGCCGGCACCAGGTAACCCCGGCGTGCGGCATCGAAGCGGTACTCGGCGGTTTCACCCGCCCGCAGGGTGGCAGCCACCAGGCGGGCATCGGTACGGATCTGCAGGCTGTCCTCGTCACCCGCGCGGCCGCTGGCCAAAGTCACGAAGCCTTCGCCGCGCTCGCCTTTGGGGAATGGCCGGCTACCCCACTGCGGTGCTTCACCGGTGCGCTCCGGCACGATCCAGATCTGGAAAATTCGTGTATCGATGTCTTCCAGGTTGTACTCGCTGTGCACAATGCCGGTACCGGCGCTCATTACCTGAACATCACCGGCTTCGGTACGGCCCTTGTTGCCCAGGCTGTCCTGGTGGCTGATCGCGCCTTCACGCACATACGTGATGATTTCCATGTCGCGGTGCGGGTGCGGTGGGAAGCCGCTGCCGGCCGCGATCAGGTCGTCGTTCCAAACCCGCAGGTTACCCCAGTGCATGCGTGCCGGGTCGTAGTACTCGGCAAACGAGAAATGGTGGTGGGCATCGAGCCAGCCATGGTTGGCGTGGCCGAGGCTTTCGAAGGGTCGCAGTTGCAGCATGGTCGTGCTCCTTGAATCAGTGGAATGACGCCATGATGCGCTAAAGAAACATCGAAAATAAGCGTAAATATCGGCTTAAAACAATCTGTTTTATAGATGTTTTTTCTGCGATGTTTTATTCGCTTCATCGCCTAATCCACTGATCTGCAAGCATTCGCTGGCGATTTTTCGTCGATGCGGCGAACATGCCTGCTGTTTTGTTTTTCAACGGAGTGACCGTGGCCCACGAGCAACCCTTGGCCCCCGCCGACCTTACCCCTCCTGCCCAGTTGCCCTGGTTTCGCCGCCTGGCCGCCCGCTTGCTGGGGCGTGGCCTGACCCGCCTGCAAGCCCAGCACCGCGACTCGTGGTTCCTCGGCCACGCCACAGGCCAGCGCACTGGCCATGCCGATGGCGTGCGTGAAGGGTTCGAGCGTGGTCGGGTGGAGGGCTATGAAGCGGGGCGCCAGGTGCTGGTGATCCGCGATACGCGCCCCGACAGCGCCGCCGTGCCAGGCCAGGATGACAACTTGTTCGACGACTGGCGCCTGCCGTTGACGGCCGAGTTGAAGAAGCGCTTCAAGGCCGATGTCGCCCAGCGCCTGCCCGCCGAAGCCCAGCCCAGCGCCGCGCAATGGAAGCTGATCTTCAGTGACACCCCGTCTACCTGCGTGGTGGCAGGCGCCGGGGCAGGCAAGTCCACGTCGCTGGTGCTGCGTATCCTGCTGCTGCGTCATTACCTGGGTTACGAGCTGGATGCGATGACCGTGGTCACCTTCACCCGCGAGTCGCGCAAGGACTTCATCAAGCGCCTGCTGCAGGTGTTCGCCCTGTGGCAGATCAACCTGCAGCCTGCGCAGGCCCGCGAGCTGGTGCGCACGTTCCATTCGCGCATCCTGCCGCTGGTGCGCAGCCTGCCTGGCTTCGGCCAGGTGCGTGCATTTGAAACACTGGGCCACGAGATGCCTGCCGGGCGTGAGGCCGAGGCCGACAGCAACCCGTTCGACCTGCGCCTGAACGATGCCCAGCGCCAGCAGCTGAACCAGTGCTACAGCAGCTTGCTGGGCGAGAGCCCGCGTTTTGCCGAGCTGGTCGGCCAGTTGCGCAGCGAAGCCTTGCAACTGAAACCGCTGGACCCGAACAACCCCGATGTGCAGAAGCGCGCACAGGTGACCCAATTGGCCGCCCAGCGCGACGAAGAACTGTGCGACGTGATCGAGGACCTGTGGTTCGCCGCCGGCGTCTGGCCGATCAAGGGCATCGAGCCCTGCCGCGAAACGGTCGACATCCGTGGCAGCCGCTTCCATGTGCATGGCCGCCTGGAAGGCCAGGGGCCTTTGGTGGTGCTGGGCTTCGACCCCGCACAAAGCGCGCAGTACCAGCGCCCCGGCGCCAAGCTGACCGTGCGTGCCGAGTGGGCGGTCAAGCGCACACTGTTGCAGGCGTTCTGCGACAGGCCGCTGATCTGGCTCGACAACTACGCCATGGCCAGGCGCCTGGCGGCATCGTTGGCGGGCGATGCCGTGGCCGGGCCTGGCTTCGAGTACAAGGTCAAGGGCGAACTGGCCCCGGCGCCGCTGCTGGATGCGTTCGTCAGTGCGGCCAATTTCATCGAAAACCTTGGGTTGGAGGTGAACAAAGCGGTGGCGGCGATGAGCTTTCCGTCCGGCGACAGCGATGCACTGTTCTTCGAGGCCCTGGCGCTGTACTGGAAAGCCCTGGAAGCGCACCTGCTGGACCAGTCGCCGCCGGTGATGAGCTACAACCGCATGTTCGCCTTGTTTGGCGAGAACAACCCAGAAAACCTGCACTTGCTGCCCGATCCGTTGCTGCGGCCGCTGGCGCACCTGATGATCGACGAGTTCCAGGACGTGTCGCCACAGATCGTCAGTTGGTTGCGTGCCAGCCTCGCCGAAATACGGCGCCGCGGCCCGGCCATGCACACCGGGCGCCATGCCCAGCATTCGTCGTTGCTGTGCGTGGGGGACGACTGGCAATCGATCTACGGCTGGCGTGGTAGCTCGCCCAAGTATTTCATGGAGTTCACCAAGGCGTTCCCGTCGCCGGCCAACACGCGGGTGATGCTGGTCGACAACTACCGATGCCAGCAACAGGTGATCGATGCGGCCGAGCACCTGGTCAAGGGCACCCCGGCGATTGCCGGCAAGAAAGCCCGCGCCAGTGGCCCGGCGGCTGAGTTGCCCGGCTCGCCGGTCAAGGTGTTCGACCGTGACGAGGCTGCGTTGGGCGAAACGCTTGTCGAGCATTACCAGCGGGGTGAGACGGTCATGATGCTGTACCGCAAGGGCAGTGACCGAGCGTTGATGAACGAGCACCTGCAAAGCGTGTTGCACGCCGACGCGGCGCTTCCGGCCGAGCAGCGCCGGCTGCGCCAGCTGACCTACCACAGTGCCAAGGGTTTGCAGGCCGATGCGGTGTTCATGCTGGGTGACTGCCAGTACCTGACCAGCTCACCCTACAAGAACCAGGTATACCGTCAGGCCGGGCTGGGCAAGGCAGGTGATGCCCAACCGTTCGACTCGGCACAGAAGGAAGAAGTGCAGCGCTTGGCCTACGTGGCGGTGACCCGTGCAGTGCAGCACTGCTATTGGCACGTGGAGGCCGTCAGTGGTGACGCCGCAGCGGCCCCACGGGCGTCCAGCCAGGTGGACGGCAAGCAGGCCTTCTTCGAAGACCTGCGCGGGCAGTGAGTGGGGTTCAGCGGCCGATTGTTTGCGTCTGGCGGGTGAGGCTGATCAGCAGACCGGTTTCAACCTGCTGCTGCTCGGCAGTCAGCGCGTCCACGCCCTGGCGATACTGCTGCTCGTTGAGCACGACGCGCCGCAGCCTGCCCTCAGCATCCACCGGGCTTTCAGGCATGACCCTGGCCAAGGCTCGTCGCACAGAGCTGTCCAGGGATGTCACCGGGTCGGCGGTTTCATCCAGGCAGTAATAGAGGTAGTCAAGGCCTGGCCGCCAGAAGTCGGTGATCAGGCTGAACTGTGCCGCATGCTCTCGTTTCAAGTACTCGACCCAGCCCGGCTGCTGGGTCAACCATTGCTCCCGAGCGATGGCATCCCTGTCCAGGGAACGGACCGCAGCTTTCACCATTTCGATGATTGTGTCGTTGATTCTGGCCGTATTGCGGTACAGCATGCCTCGGCTCGGCTCAGGGTAGTCCAGCGCGCTGGCCAACGACTGGCGCAAGGCCAAACGTACCTCGACATCGTCCACCAGCCCCGTTTGAAGTTCGCTGTCTGGAAAGGCTGAGGGGTCGTCCAGCTCATCGTAGGGGGGGAGGTTTTCATCGAAGGCCCCGTCGAGCAGCGCCTGTTTGCGCAAGGACCTTCTCCAGCTGATGCGATCGGCCAGTTGATTGACCTGACTGCGTCGATACAACTTGCCATACAGGCTCAGTAGATCAGCGGGTCGACTACCGGCGACGGCTGCCGCTTCGTGGGCCAGTACTTCTATCTCCAAGGCACTGAACGCGTCGGCACCTGCGTCGCCACAGGTTGGCGGGAAGTCGCCGGCCACGGTGGCGAGGCGTTCACGCAGCGCGGTGTCGCGGGCCGCGTCATCCAACAGCTTCCAGACGCGTGCCCTCAGGGCCTCGCCATCACGCTGCGCTTCTGCCGATTGGGCAAGACGTTCGAGTACGCCCAGCAGCGATGCGTTTTCACCTTGGTCAAACAGGTCGCTCCACAGTTGCTCCTCGGCACTGCTCGCCTCGCCACGGAAAATGCCTTGCCACAGTGGCACGTCTTCTGCGTGCTCGAATACGTTGACGCCGCTGCTGCCCAGGCGTGCTCGTGTCTGGGCTTCCAGGGTGTTGTAGTTGAACAGCCAGCGGCGCTCCGGCAAGTGCGCGGCGACATCGCGGGCAAACGGGGTACGCAGCACACCAGGCAAGTCTGGCAGGGTACGAATGCGGTTGGACGACAGGTTCAGGTAGCGCAGTTGGTACTGGGGCTGGCTCATCAGGACGGTCAGGCTGTCGGGCCACTGCTGCAGTTCGCAGCGGTCAAGGTCCAGGTGGCTGAGGCGGGCCATGAAGCGCAGGTCTGGCGCCAGCCGCAGTGGGTTGCCCGACATGTGCAGTACCTTGGGATGGATCATGTCCTGAAACTGGGCGGCCAGGCTCTCATCCAGTGTGATCTGGTTGCTGCCCAGGCCAAGTCCATCCAGGGGCAAACGCGTCAGGAAGGCGAGGCTGGCATTATCGAGCCGCAGCCGGTTACGGCTGAGGCCGAGTACCCGCAGGCCAGGCATCGCCCCAATGGCCTGCTGGGCAGTGGCTGAAAGGGTAGTCAAGCCATTGCCTGTCAGGCCCAGCTCGCGTAGCCGTGGGGCAGACTTGAGCGCCTCGAACAATGCTTCAGCGTCCATCTCCGGGTTACCGACAATTTCCAGGGTGCTCAGATCAGGGAAGTTTGCCAGGAAGCCGCCCTCCAGGCGTTGCATCTGCAACCCCTCAAGGACGAGGTGCCGTATATGCGGCATACGGGCAGTGAACGCTGGCAGCGCTTCCAGTTGCATATGGCTCAGTACCAGCACTGCGCGTTGCGCGCCGCCTTCACGGCGCGAAGCACTCATCAGTCGCTCGGTGCATTGCTGGCGATCAAAGCGCTCTTCAAGGGTGCGGGCGGTGCTTACCCAGCGGTTGAGATCCCGGTTGAGGGTACGCTGCTCGACCTCCAGTTGGTTGATCGCGCTACCCAGGTCGCCTCCTCGAGTCAGTTCGGCTTGTAGCCCACTGATTTGCTCGCTGCTGAGTTCGGGGTAGAGCGCCCGGAGTCGACGTGCAGCCGGCAAGGCTCGTCCTGGCAAGCCTCGGCCGCTCAGGGGATAGCCCAGCTGGCCGTTGGCCAATCGCAAAGGGGAGCGGAACCTGGGGTTGATGGGCTGTTGGCCAAGCAGTGAGGCGCAGTGCTGGCGATCGTCAAGGGCAAGTTGCAGTAACCGGGCCGGGTCAGCCTGCGGGTGCGCGGCTTGCAGCGCCTGTTTGATGCGTAGACTGTCGTCGTTGGCCAGGCTAGGCCTGAACAGGCCGAGGAGGGCGCGGTCAAGCCGCGCTCGAGCTTGCAGAAGGCGTGCTTCTTCGGCAATGCGAAGCGGCACCCGGCCGTTGGTCAGGCGTTCCCGTTCGGCGTTGCTGATGTTGCCAAGCAATGCTTCAAGCGCGCTGTCCGGCAGCCCAGGAAACTGCCGGGCGAGGGTTTGTGCGGTTGCTGGGCGTGCGGGGCGGTGTCTTTGTTGCAGGCTCTCGAACAGCGCTTCGCGGTGCTGTTCCAGGTGTTGCGCGAGCTTGTTGTTCAGTGCGGACGATCGGTGCTCGGTTGGTGTGTCACCGAGCAAATGCCCAATGGCTTCTTCATCCATCTGATCCAGCACGGTCTGGCTCAATTGGCCATTGTCCAGGTCGGTATGGGTAATTTCGATTTCTGTCTGGCCCAGCGTGTGAGGGGGGCCGTAGCGCACAGATTCGCCCCAGGGTTCTGGCCCTTGGTAAACCTTGAGTACGTTCCCCTCGGGCCACCCCGGCAGGCGCAGCAACTCGGGCAAGGCAAAGTTCTTGTACGCAGCCAGCGGCAGCCCATGGCGTACGCAGTTGATGATCTGTTGTGTCTGATTGTCCAGTTGCAACCGCTGCAGCGTGTCGATCAACAAAGCGGGTGGACGCAGGCCCGTTGCCTGGGTGCGGCGCAGCACGTCTGGATCGGTACCGGTACTGCGCATGGCATGGTCCAGTTCGCTGTCGTCCAGGCCTGCACTATGGCTGCCGAGGCGGCGCGCGAGCTGTGCGCGGTCCCATTCCAGAGGCTGCTCATGGGCCAGTTGCCAGCGGGCGTTACCCTGATGCAGCAAGCGTGGAGCATAGGCCTGCGCGTCATCGGGGTGGCGCACGCGCCATTGCTGATCAGTGCCCTGAAACACCTCGTACAGGGTTCCATCCAGCTTCAGGTAGGTCTTCCCATCGACGTGTACATGGCCGAGCAAATCGGGTTGAGCCCCCTCAGGAATAGCCGCCGTGCTCGCATAGGGTTTCATGTCGGGGTGCCAGAGCACCTCCTTGTCTTCATGCCATACACGTTTCAGTGCATCGACAAAGCCAGACGCCTGGACGATCCTGGTGCCCACTGCAAAGCCGGCAATCACGCCCGCGTTGATGGCCAGCGATTCCAACTGCGCCAGTGCCTGCCGGGTATCACCTTCTTCCCAGGCCTCGAACCCGGTGAAAACAGAGCTCATCAGGTCGTAAGCAAAAACACCTAGCATGACCGTGTTCAAACCCGGCACGAAGAACGCGGCGACATTCAGCACGTTCATCCCCAGGTCGAACCAGTACTTCAGACGCTCATTGCGGGCGTTGGCGTCGACTTCGGCGGTAGGCACAGCAATGGTTTTTGCGTCGGCCTTCATGCGCGCAAGGTGTGCGTTGTACAAGGACGTCCAAGGGTCGGTCCTGATGGGCGAGAGCGTGAAAGGGATCACTGGCATGATGCGGGGTTTGCGTATGCCCGCTTCATCCTCTTCGAACAGCGCGATTTCCAGCTTTACGGCGAGTTCTTTTTGCCTGTCCTTGTAGGCGAAATGCACCAAAGCGCGGCGAAACTCGCTTTGCAATAGCCGGCTGCGCAGGTGCTTGCCCGCTTCCTGACGAGAAGCGAACTCCCTTACCGGGTGCTCGCTGTCGCCAGGGACATACACAATGCAGGGGTTCTTGCGGTAAGGGTTGTCTGGCCCGATGAACAGTATTTCGTGGACGGGGGTATCGAACAGGTTGAAGTGCCAGCAATGCAACGCCTCGTTTTCATAGGTGGGGTGAGGCTTGCCGTCGCACAGTTGCCCAAGCGCATCGAGCCCGGCCTGGCTCAGCAGGCCTTTGAGCTTGGCGATCAATGCCTGGACCCTCAAGGCCTCACGGTTCGCTGCAATCGACAGGCGCTGGATTTCAGCGCGATTGGCGCCTTCATGGGTTGCAAGCAAATGGTCTTGATAGCGTTTGCCAAGGTCCAGTGCCCGACAATGTCTCACGAAGTCCGCCATCGTCAGGCCTGCCAGGGGCGTGTCGCTGCCAGCGGCGTCGGTGAGCCTGCTGTAGGGACCGACTTCGTCCAGCCCCTCGAAGTTGTGCAGGGCAGCCTCCAGCAAACTGCGTGTTTGCGGCTGGCCTACGGGGCGGGTGGCCAGCACGTCCGCTTCCACGTCCGGGACCAAAGGCGTTTCCACATCGGGAACGCCAACCCAGATGTTGGCCTCTGACTCAAAGGGCTGGAACACATACTGCGCCCTGTCTACGGGTACATTCAGCTTCAACCGCTCGGTCAACAGAGGGCCGCAGAACGCGATGATGTCCTTGAACTCGCCCAGCGCCTGTTTGACGTGCGCCAGCCGTTTGTTACGGGTTTGCAACGCGTTGTGCAACTGCTCGCGCATTGGCTCATCGGCAGTGGCATACCACGAGTAAGGGGTGCCATCATCATCGAGGTACTCCTTGTACAGGCTCTGCACCACTTTGCGCGTATGCGTGGGTTGGAGCGCCTTGCTCCATTTCGGTAACGATCGGGTTATCTGGCTTTGATGTAACGGTGTCGGGGTTGTCATGGTCACCATCTCTTTTGTGGGGGGAGACAGTCCACGCTGATCAAGGCGCCGGGGTGCGGTAGATAGTTGTTGGCAGCAGTCGGTCCTGCGTATGCGCGGGTCGGTGGGGGGCTGGCAGCGAGGGAGCATCTGCGAGAGGGTGAGGCAGGCCATGGTGCAGGCTTCAGCCAAGGAGAATCGCAATGCGTTCGCTGTGCAGTCCGAAAGACCACCTGCTAGACCTCGATGGCGTTGAAATAGCGGTTCGCACCTGGGGGGCAGAAGACGGTATTCCCATATTGGCCTTGCATGGCTGGCTGGATAACGCTGCCTCGTTCGAGCGCCTGGCACCGATGCTGGACGGCTGCTTCGTGGTGGCCCCCGACCTGATCGGCCATGGCCGTTCTGGGCATCGTCGCCACGACAGCGGCTATTACCTGTGGGAGCATGCCGAAGACATGCTGGCGGTGACCGACAGCCTGGGCCTGGCGCAATTTCATGTGCTGGCCCATGGGATGGGCACCGGTATAGCGTCGCTGCTGGCGGCCATGACCAGTGGCATTGCCAGCATGACCTTCCTCGACGGCATGGGGGCACCGTTCACGGTGGCCGAGGATGACCGCGTGCAGCACCTGGCGCGGGCTTACCGGCTCAAGCGCATGGTACAGCGGAGCCAGTTGCCGGGTTTTGCCGAGCCGGATGTTGGTCGCTTCGACGACCTGGACGCCGCCCTGGCGCAACGCCGCGAGCGGCTGGACACCGAACTGTCGGAAGGTGCCGCTCGGCTGCTGGCGCTGCGCGACCTGCTACAGCTGGACGATGGCTATTGCTGGCGCCACGACCCGCGGCTGGTATTGCCCGAACCCATGCCACTGACCGAGCGCGAAGCCTGCGACCTGCTCAGTCAGATCCGCTGCCCGTTGTACCTGCTGTTCGGCCGCCAGGGGGCCTTCACCGGCGAGGCCTTTACCCGGCGTCAGGCCGCCTTGCCCAGCCAGGCGAAAGTCTCCTGGCACCCAGGCGGGCACCACTTCCACCTGGATGCGCCGGACCGGGCGCTGGTCGACCAGTTGCTGCGTATCCTGACGCGCCATGAAGGGGGCGTTCTGCAACGCTTGGTGAACGAGTAGCTGATTCTGGTCACGCCGCGTGAACCTGGGCTATGGTGGCGAACGTATTCGCAAACACGCCACAGGGAGCCCGGCATGCGGCCTTTCACCATCAAGCACATCGACCACCTTGTGTTGCGGGTCAGCGACCTGCCGCGCAGTGTTGCCTTTTACACCGAACTGCTCGGCTGCACCGTCAGCCGCGTGCGCGAAGACTTGGGCATGGTGCACCTGGCCACGGGCACGGCGATGATCGACCTGGTAACCCTGGATGGCCCGCTGGGGCAGCCAGGCGGAGCTGCACCGGGCGTGGAAGGGCGCAACCTGCACCATTTCTGCCTGCGCATCGAGCCGTTTGACGAGGCCGCGTTGACGGCCTATCTGGAAGCCGCCGGGGTAAAGGTGGAGCCTGCAGAGAAGCGTTATGGTGCCGAAGGCGAGGGGCTTTCGCTTTACTGCTACGACCCGGATGGTAATCAGGTCGAGTTGAAGGGGCCGGTAGTGCCTGGCGGGTGAAACCGCCCCCGCCAAAATCGTCAGCCAACCCGATATCGCCCATCACCCGGTGCTGCCGTGTAGTCCAGGCCGCCTTCTTGTGCAGGGCCTGGCGGGTGGATATCCAGGCAATCCCGATTATGCTTCATTTACCTTGCTGCGATCCGAGGCGGCCCGCCTCGTCGTGCTTCGCGCAAACAAAGCAAGCTCAAGGGCCTGGGTGCGACGGTGAAGTGGTTGTGAGGTGCTCCGGCCTGCATGACAACATGACGGAGGCAACCCATGGCGGTTCTCGACAGCGCATCCACGGGCAGCAGCGCGCCCCAACGCGGCATCACCAGGGAGGAGCGCAAGGTCATCTTCGCCTCGTCCCTGGGCACGGTGTTCGAATGGTACGACTTCTACCTGTACGGCTCACTCGCCGCGATTATCGCCAGGCACTTCTTCGCTGGCGTCAATGAAACCACCTCGTTCATCTTTGCCTTGCTGGCCTTTGCCGCCGGCTTTGCCGTCCGACCGTTCGGCGCCATCGTGTTCGGTCGCCTGGGCGACATGATCGGGCGCAAGCACACCTTCCTCATCACCATCGTCATCATGGGCCTGTCTACGGCATTGGTGGGCCTGCTACCCAGCTACAATGTGATCGGCGTGGCTGCGCCGATCATCCTGATCACCTTGCGTTTGCTGCAGGGCCTGGCCTTGGGTGGCGAATATGGCGGCGCGGCCACGTATGTGGCTGAACATGCACCCAAGGGCCGACGCGGCTTTTTCACCGCCTGGATCCAGACCACTGCCACGTTGGGGCTGTTTCTGTCTTTGCTGGTGATCATGGCATGCCGCACGGCCATGGGCACGGAAGTGTTCGAAGCCTGGGGCTGGAGGGTGCCGTTCCTGCTGTCCATCCTGTTGCTGGCGATTTCGGTGTACATCCGCATGCAGCTCAATGAGTCGCCGGTGTTCATGAAGATGAAGGCCGAAGGCAAGGCATCCAAGGCCCCGCTGACTGAGTCGTTTGCCCGCTGGGACAACCTCAAAGTGGTGATCATGTCGCTGTTGGGCGGTACCGCAGGGCAGGCCGTGGTGTGGTACACCGGGCAGTTCTATGCGTTGTTCTTCCTGTTGCAGATGCTCAAGATCGATCCGCAGACCGCCAACCTGCTGATTGCCGGCTCACTGCTGATCGGCACGCCGTTCTTCATCATTTTTGGTAGCCTGTCCGACCGGATTGGCCGCAAGAAAATCATCATGGCCGGCTGCATCATCGCCGCACTGACCTATTTCCCGATCTTCAAGGCGCTGACCGAGTACGGCAACCCGGATGTATTCGTTGCCCAGGAGCAGAACCCGGTGGTGGTGGTGGCCGACCCGGGCCAATGTGCGTTCCAGTTCGACCCGGTGGGCAAGGCCAAATTCACCAGCTCCTGCGACATTGCCAAGAGCCTGCTGGCCAAGCGCGCCATCCCCTATACCAATGAAGCGGCGGAGCCCGGCAGCGTGGCACAGATCCGCATTGGCGAACGGGTATTGCCGAGCTTTGATGGCAGCAGCCTGGCGGCGGCCGACTTTAAGGTGCAAAGCGAAGCGTTTACCGCAACCCTGAGTGGTGCATTGAAAGAGGCGGGCTACCCGGAAAAGGCCGACCCAGCGAAGATCCACTACCCGATGGTGCTGTTGCTGCTGACCATTCTGGTGATCTACGTGACCATGGTCTACGGGCCGATTGCCGCTTGGCTGGTGGAGCTGTTCCCGGCGCGCATCCGCTACACCTCGATGTCGCTGCCTTACCACATCGGGAATGGCTGGTTCGGCGGCTTCCTGCCGACCGTGGCGTTTGCCATGGTGGCAGCGACCGGGGATATCTATTACGGCTTGTGGTACCCGATCGTGATTGCCGTGATGACGGCGGTATTGGGGATCTTCTTCCTGCCGGAGACCAAGGATCGGGATATCACTCACACCTGAAGGTCGAGTTTGCCTGTGCTGGCCCCTTCGCTGCAGGAGCGGGTTCACCCGCGAAATGATCAGCACAGGCCTCGAACGCTGTGTAGGAGCGGGTTCACCCGCGAAGAGGCCGGCACAGGCCTCGAACGCTGTGTAGGAGCGGGTTCACCCGCGAAGAGGCCGACACAGGCCTCGAATGCTGTGTAGGAGCGGGTTCACCCGCGAAGAGGCCGGCACAGGCCTCGAATGCTGTGTAGGAGCGGGCTTGCCCGCGAAGAGGCCGGCACAGGCGATCAATCAGTCGAAGTAGCCACGAAGCCCGAATGCATACCCGGTATCCACAGCTGTCGCCTCACCCCGGCTCCAGCGCTTCTTCAGCACGAACTCGAATGCCGGCTCGTACAACCCGTCGCGCACCAGTGCCCCCGCCAGCACCTCCACGTCGTACCAGCCATTGTCCAGTTCGATGATCGGCCGCCCTGGCACCTGGTAACGCGCCATCAGGTCACCCAGGGTCTTGGGCGTGAAGTGCTGCAGGATGCGCCAGGTGTACAGCATCAGCGCACCGTGCTCGACCCGCAGTACATAGCCATTGCGCCGGTGCTTCAGGCGGCTGCCGGCCTCGCGCAGGGCCGGGGTGTGGTTATCGAGGGTGAACAGGATGCGGTAGGGCAGGTTGTCGACACCGGCCAGCGGCAGCACGATGCCTTCGCGCACCGCCTGGTCGCCGCTGTCACCGTGGGTGAACGCACCGGCCAGGTCGTCGGGCAGTTGATGGTCTTGCTTGAAGCGTTCGAGCAACTGGATATCGCCAAGCAGAAAATAGTCGACCAGGTCGTTGAGCACTTCGCTGAATTCGTGGCGCATCTTTTTTCCTTGTGGGTGCGCATTGGGGTAAGGGCAACCGGCTAGTGCTTCTGGGCAATCTGGATCAAGTTGCCGCACGTGTCATCGAACACCGCCACGGTAACCGGCCCCATTGGGGTTGGTGGCCGGATGAACTGCACACCGGCTGCACAGAGCCGGGTGTATTCGGCCTGGATATCGCGCACGCCGAACGAGGTGGCGGGGATGCCATCCTGCTTGAGCGCGGCCTTGTATACCTTGGCCGTCGGGTGCGCGTCGGGTTCCAGCAGCAGTTCGACGCCATTGGGGTCGTTGGGCGAAGTCAGGGTCAACCAGCGGTGCCGGCCCATGGGGATGTCGTGTCTTGGCTCGAAACCGAGTACGTAGTGGTAGAAAGCCAGGGCCTTGGCCTGGTCGTCGACGAGGATGCTGGTGACCACGATCTTCATAAGCACACACCGTTTACCTGGGGCCGATGACTATCAGTAAAGACGTTCGGGCGTTTTTGACCAGTGGTTGCAGTGCCACGGGGGCCCGTTACAGGTGCAAGCGTGGTGCGGCGCCGGTTTGCGCAGGCCTGTGAGACGAGGTACTGGCAGACCCTACAAAAAACCTGTTCAAGGCATAGGTAAATCCTTCAGCGCTCAGCCCCCGCAGAGCGGCAGCCAAGGGTAAAGTGTGAGGCATGATCCCAGCCTGCCCAGACCCGCGTCAGAGAGGTACCCTGTGGCTGCCTATACCTTGCGACAACTGAAGTACTTCGTCACCACCGTGGAAGCGGGCAGTGTGGCCGAAGCGTCACGCCAGCTGTACATCGCCCAGCCGTCCATCTCCACGGCCATCAAGAGCCTGGAGGAAAGTTTCGGTGTGCAACTGTTCATCCGCCACCACGCCCAGGGCGTGTCATTGACGCCCAGCGGCAAACGCTTCTACGCCAAGACCAAGTCGCTGCTGCAGATGGCCCATGAGTTCGAACAGAACGCCCTGGCCGACAACGATACCGTCGCCGGGCAAATCGACATTGGCTGTTTCGAAACCGTGGCGCCACTGTACCTGCCGCGCCTGATCGCCGGCTTTCGCCAGCGCTACCCGGGTGTGGACATTCGCCTGCGCGACGGTGAGCAGCAGGACCTGATCCAGGGCCTGACCGCCGGAACATTCGACCTGGCATTTCTCTATGACCACGACCTGGATGGCACCATCGAGGCCGAGCCGCTGATGCCGCCGCAGAAGCCCTATGTGCTGCTACCCGAGAACCACCGCTTTGCCGGCCAGGCCCAGGTCTCGCTGCGCGACCTGTGCCCGGAGCCGATGATCCTGCTGGACGTGGCCCCTAGCCGCACCTACTTCGTCAGCTTGTTCAACGAGATGGGCCTGGCACCGAACATTGTCTTCAGTTCGCCGTCGATCGAGATGGTGCGCGGCATGGTCGGTCAGGGTTTCGGTTTTTCGTTGCTGGTAACCCGTCCGCACTCGGAATACACCTATGACGGCCAGCGCCTGGCAATGCTCGACATTGCCGAGCCGGTGGCGCTGTCGGGGCTGGCTGCGGCGTGGTTGAAGCGAGTCCAGCTAACCAAGCCGGCGCAGTTGTTCGTGGAGTTTTGCCGGGAAGAGCTGGCGAAGTTCCTGAACTGAGCACGCCATGCTACCCCGGCAGGAGGCGCATGGCGTGGCATTGCTCAGGGGCTGACCTGATAGCCGCGCCCCTGCAGGCAACCGCTGTAGGCACTGGCATGGGCCTGGGTTTTTGCCTCGTCCTGGCCGCGCCGGTCCTGGCGCCGGTCCTGACGCTGGCGCATGCCACCGACCGCGGCCCCGGCGGCGGCCACTTCGCCGGCACGGTTCTGCCGGTATTGCTGCTTGGCATCGTCACCCACCCGGTCGTACAACGCGTCATGCTGGTTGCCGCGCACCTGCGCGCCTACAGCACCGGCGGCGGCACCCGCAGCTGCACCGCGAACCCGGCCACCGACATGGGGGTCGCTGGACGTCGCCGTGCCGTTTGCGGCATTGGTGGCGACGGTATTGCAATCGTTGATATCCAGTTGCATCTGCTGGCTGCTCTGGCCCTTGAGCGGCACCACCGACTGCGCCTGGGCGGCCGATGCTGCGCACAGCAGCATCAACAGGTAACTCCACGTGAACGTACGCATGGCACACCTCCACCGGGCAGAAAGCCCGCCTCACAGGATAGTTCGCCTTTGAGGTCGTGATGGAAGTTTTGCCCAGATGGTCTACACCGGATATCAGACGCCGTTCCGATTAGCCTCTTGGCCTGATCCAAGGCTACCTGCGGGCAAACCATGAGCCAGACGCAAGATCTGATCATCTGTGAGTATTGCGACACGGTGTACCACCGCGCACCGCTGCTCAAACATCAACGAGCCCTTTGCCCGCGCTGTGGCGGCGTGCTGTACCGGCACAGGTCACTGACCATCGAGCAGCGGCTGGCATTGAGTGTGACTGGCGGTGTCCTGCTGGTGTTCGCCAACTATTACCCGGTGATGACCATCGGCATGCAGGGGCTGACCCACTCGGCCACATTGTGGGACGCCGTGCAGATCCTCAGTCACGGCAGTATCACCTTCATCGCCCTGGTCATGGCGCTGTCGATCATTTTTGCGCCGCTGCTGCAAATTGCCCTGTTGTGCTGGGTGTTGAGTTTTGCCCTTGCCGGCCAGCGTGCCCCCGGCTTTGCCCTGTGCATGCGTGGCCTGGAAAGCCTGCGGCCCTGGAGCATGCTGGAGGTGTGTCTGCTGGGGGCGATGGTGGCGGTGATCAAGCTGGCGGGGCTGCTCGATGTGATCCCCGGTATCGGCCTGCTGGCCCTGGCCGCACTGAGCATGTTGATCATCCACATTGCCGGCAAGGACATCCGCGATTTGTGGGAACAGGTATGACTGTCCCAGCCATGGCGCACGACCTTGGCTTGTGTCTGTGCCATGGCTGTGGCCAGGCATGCGACACGCGCAGTGGCGCGCACACCTGCAACCGTTGCGGCGCCGTCATTCACCGGCGCAAGGCCAATGCCATCAGCCGTGGCTGGGCGTTTCTGCTGGCCGCACTGATTTTCTACATCCCCGCCAACCTGCTGCCGGTGATGCACACCGAAATGCTCGGCAGTGGTACAGAAAGCACCATTGGCGGTGGCGTGCTGGAGTTCTGGGAAGCCGGGGCTTGGGACATCGCGCTGATCATTTTCATTGCCAGCGTGGGTGTGCCCGCCATCAAGTTCTTTTCCCTTGGCCTGCTGCTGTTCACTGCCCAGCGTGGTTCTTCCTGGGCCTGCCGGCAGCGTTCGCAGTTGTACCGCTTCGTCGAGCTGATCGGCTATTGGTCCATGCTCGATGTGATGGTAGTGGCGTTGGTGGCTGCGCTGGTGCAACTGCGCGGGCTGGGCACCATCGAGCCGCGTGTGGGCATTCTGTTTTTTGGCATGGTGGTAGTGCTGACCATGTTCTCTGCGATGAGCTTTGATCCACGCTTGATCTGGGATAGCCATGCCAACGAGGGGAGGCCGCATTGATGGGGCAACAGACTGACAAGCGCGAGGGCCCTGGGCAGGTTGAAGTGCGCACCCGACGTTGGAGTGTGTCGCTGGTATGGATCGTGCCGATCCTGGCGATCCTGATCGGCGCTTCGCTGGTGGTGCGCAACTGGATGCAGCAAGGGCCGGTGATCACCATTTCTTTCCACAGCGGCGAGGGATTGGTGGCGCACAAGACCCAGGTAAAATACCGCAGCGTGGTGATCGGCGAAGTGACCACGGTGGACTTGGCCGACGACAATAAGAGCGTGGTGGCCAAGGTTCAGCTCTCCAACGATGCCCGTTCGTTTGCTACCCAGGGGGCGCGCTTCTGGGTGGTGCGACCGCGCATCGGCGTGGGCGGGGTTTCCGGGGTGGACACGCTGCTTTCGGGCAGTTTCATCGGGGCCGATTCCGGCGAGTCGAAGGTGCCGGAAAAGTCCTTTGTCGGCCTGGAGCTGCCACCGCCGATCACCTATGACGAAAAGGGCAAGCGTTTCGTTCTTGTCGCCAGCGACCTGGGCTCGCTGGATATCGGTTCTTCGATCTACTACCGCAAGATCCCGGTGGGCGAAGTGGTTTCCTTTGCGCTCCAGAGTGATGGCAAGGGGGTAGAGATTGGCGTGTTCGTGCAGGCGCCCTACGACACATTCGTCACTGATGACACGCGCTTCTGGAATGCCAGTGGCATCGACATGCAGATCGGTGCCAATGGCCTGAAGGTCGATACCGAATCGCTGTCGTCGATTCTGGTGGGCGGGCTGGCCTTCGGCTCGCCCGATTTCGCCGCGCAAGCCGAGCCTGCTGCCGACCAGTCCCGCTTCCAGCTATTCGCCGACCGCGACATGGCGCTGTCGCCTCCGCATGGCCAGGCACAGTACCTGCAGTTGCGCTTCGACCAGGCCATGCGGGGCCTGTCGGTGGGGGCGCCAGTGGAGTTCAAGGGTGTGGAATTTGGCCGGGTCACCTCGATCCAGCTCGATTACGATGCTACGCGGCAAACCTTCCCGGTAGTGGTCGATGCGGTGATCTACCCCCAGCGGCTAGGGCCGGTGCACCGCAAGATGCTGGCGGTGTTCAAGCACACCGAGGGCGATTTTGAAGGTGCGCGGAAACTGATTGGCACGTTTGTCGAACATGGGCTGCGGGCCCAGGCGCGTAGTGGCAACCTGATCACCGGGCAGATGTTCATTTCGCTGGACTTCTACCCGGATGCCCCCAAGGTGACCTTCGACATGGCTGCCAACCCCATCATGATCCCGACGCTGCCCGGCAGCCTTGAGCAGTTGCAGGAACAGCTGCAGCGGGTGATGGAGCGCATTGCCAAGCTGCCGCTGGAAAGCATCGCCGGTAACCTGGACGGTAGCTTGCGTGAGCTGCGCGCCAGCCTCAGGCAGTTCAATGGCCAGACGCTGCCGGAGGTGAAGGTGGCGCTGGACGAGGTGCACAAGACCCTGCGCACGGCCAACTCGGCCATTTCCGAAGATTCGCCGCAGCGCGAGCGAATGGGCGAAACACTGGACGAGCTGGAGCGTATGTCGCGTTCGCTACGTGACCTTGCCGACTACCTGGGCCGCCACCCCGAGTCGCTCATTCGTGGCCGGCCGAAAGCGGCCGGGCCCGCAGACCTTGAACCCTGAGGAGACAGCCGATGCAACGACTGCGCAATGTATGTGTGGCCAGCCTGCTGGTGTGGCTCGGGGGCTGCAGCAGTACGCCGAACAACTACCACACGTTGGTACCGAGCGAACCGGTACGTGACAGCGGCCAGCGCATCCAGGTGGTCAGGGTGGCTGTGCCGCCCCAGGTCGACCGCCCACAGTTGGTGGTGCGGCAAGGGCAGAGCGGCCTGGCCATCCTGGAGACGGAGTGGTGGGGCGCCAACCTGGTGGATGAATTCCGCAGCGCCCTGCAGGACCTGTTGGGCGGCCCGGCGGGCGGTGGCAAGGCGTCGCTGCGGGTGGATGTGCAGCGCTTCGACACGGTACCGGGGCGCTATGCCTCGCTGGAGGCGGTGTGGCGCCTGAAGCAGCAAGGGCAGGCCGAGCTGACCTGCCGTACGTCTGTGCAGACTGCCGCGGACAACAGCATCACCAGCCTGGTGAATGCACACCAGGCCAACCTGCGCAAGTTGGCCGAGGCGGTGCGGGGGAGTGCCCTGCAGGGTAGCTGCCGGGCATGAACCGGCCTTATTACTGCCGGGTGCTGGCTGTTTCCTGTGCCCCTTCGGCCTTGTCCTGCGGCAGCTGATCGAACTCGCGCAAGCCATCCTTGCGGTACGGGTCGCCGATCCAGCGTGGTGCTGCCACGAACTGTGGGCTCACCAGGCTCTTGGCCGGTTCATAGCGGTCGTAGCTCAATCCGGCCAGGTCTGACAGGGTATGGATCAGATGCGAACTGCTGTAGGGGCGGTTGGCCATTGCCTGCAAGTCACGCGGGTGTTCGGCCTGCCAGCTAGGCGAGGTCCACAGCAGGAACGGGATGGTGTACATCGGCCGGGTCGGTGCGCCTTCATTGCGCCCCAGGCGGTCGTGGTCACCGGAGCTGTACACGTCTTCACCATGATCGGACAGGTACATCAGGAACCCGTTGGGGTTGCCTGCCGCATAACGCTTGATCAAGGTCGACACCACATAGTCGTTGTAGCGCACCGCGTTGTCATAGAAGTTGTAGGTTTCTACCTGGTCCGCCGTCAGCTTGGCTGGCACACCTTGCTTGTCGTTGAAGTGCGCATAGTCGTCCGGGTAGCGGTAGCGGTAGTCCATGTGCGTGCCCAGCAGGTGCACGATGATGAACTTGTTGGGCGCAGGGTCTTGCAGGGCTTTCTCGAACGGTGCCAGCACCACGTCATCGTACTGGCTGGCATTCTGGTTGCGCTGGTTGTTCAGGTACACCGGCGCGTCTGTTTGCTGCGAGAAGGTGGTGAGCATGGTGTTGCGCTTGGTCAAGGTCTGCTGGTTGGTGATCCAGAAGGTCTTGTAGCCTGCCTGTTTCAGCAGGTTGATCAGCGACGGGTCGCTGAGGAAGCGGTCCGGGTTCTGCTCGTCGCCGAACGTGAGAATCTGCTGCATCACTTCGATGGTGTACGGGCGCGGCGATACCACGTCGCGGAACACGGTCAGGCCCTTGTCGCTGGCGGCCAGCGCGTCGAGGTTGGGCGTGGTATCGCGGTTATAGCCATACAGGTGCATGTGCTCGCGGGTGGTCGACTCGCCGAGCACCAATACCAGGGTGCGTGGCGCTGTACCACTGCTGTCTCGCAGGTTTTGCAGCGGTGGCAGTGCGGCATTCTGGGCCAGCAGTTTCTGCATGTTGTCCAGTTGCTGGCGGTACTGTCGGTAGCCGACCAGCAACTGCCAAGGGACGGCCGGCTCCATTCGCTGCTGCACTTTTTCGAGCGCATCGGCGAAGTTGCGCTCCTGGGTGACCATCTGCTTGTAGAACGGCATGACCAGGTTGGCCACCAGCAATAGCACGACCACCGGCAGGCGGCTGCGCAGCGGCAGGCTGACCGGGCGCACGCGCCGCCACAGCATTACCGCGACCAGCGTGTACAGCACCAGTGCCAGGCCCAGCCCCACGCTGAAGTATTGGCTGAAGTACTCACCAGCCTCGGCGGTGTTGGACTCGAACATCACAAAGATGACGCTTTGTGAAAATTCCTGGCGATAGATGCCGAAGTAGCTCAGGCCCACCAGCGATGCAGCCCACAGCACCAGACCAATGATCGCCGCGGTGGCGCGGGTGAAGCGCGGCAGCAGCAGGACGGGCGCCAGCCATAGGCTGCTGAGGAATAACGCATCGCGAAAACCGGCGAAGCCGGTCGTCCCGCTGAACAGCAGCAGCGCCTGGGTTACACCGGAAAAATACCAGAAGAACAGCAAGAGCCAGCCGAGGCCGGCCCAGTCCACGCGCTTGTGCGCGGCGGGGGATGTAGTGTTTGACACGTATGCCTCGTCGTACCTTGGCGGCCAGCGGTTGTGCGCGTGACCGGAAAGGGCGTGACGCTAATCTGCGGACTGTGAAAAATACGTCAACGCGTTGAATCCTGTGACCTGCGTGGCCGTAGCAGGCATAAGCTGGGCTGTTCACTGCGTTTTCCCAGGCTGCCGGGGTATGATGGCGGCAGCGAAACGTCCTGAAAGGCCCCGTAGACTATGAACCGTCGTAAGAAGATCAAGCAGCTATTGCAGGCGCATGCCAAAAAGGCCAGTGCCAAACTGGCGCCACGCAAGCCCAAGTACATCTGCAAGGCGGACCGCTTGAAGATGGAGGCAGAGGCGGCGGGCGAGAGTTCCCAGCTGGCTGACTGACACCGCCCCTGCACCGATCGCATGGGCTTCAACGGCGGTAGTAATAATGCGCGTCATGATGACGCTGGCGCATGGCGCGCTCATGGCGGCGCTCCCAATCACGGCGCCGTTCCCAGTCGCGCCGCCGCTCCCAGTCCCGGCGGGCTTGTTCACGCCGCCACTGTTCGCGGCGCCAGTCGCTTCGGTGGTCGTGCCAGCGATCGTCATCATGCGCAAGGAGCGTGGCCGGCTGTTCAACGGCCACGCTGGCCACGCTCGACCACGGGTTGCCGGCTGGCTTTAACGGTGACTGGACAGCCGGTGAAACCGGTTCGGCGGCTTTCATCTGCGTTGCCGATGCCGTGCCCACCGCCGCGAGCGAGAACAGGCCGAGCAGCACCAACCTTGCGACATGTATTTTCATGAGCGTAGCCAACCTCTGATAACGAATGAGCCATCTGGCCAGCAGGTGTGGGGGGCGAACCTTGTCTCGCGTTCCGCTACCTTTCTGTGCCTCACACATAGACAGGGAATCAAGAAAAAGTTCGCTACAGCAACAACTTGTAGAAAATCGCCGTGGCAGTGGGTGCTGTGCAGCGCCCGCTAAAGGTGCCATTGCACTCGGTCAACTGCCTGCAAATACCTCACGCAGATGCCCCCGATAACTGTCGAACGCTGCAATCGCCCCCGCTACCACCTCTGCTTCCTCCTGCTCCCCCAGCACCAGGCTGTCCAGCCTGGCAACAAATGCGCGCCAATGCAGCGCTCGGCCATCCGGGTGGGGGGCCAGGTGGCGGGCGCCCTTGTCACCCTCCAGCCCAAGACGTTGCGTGTGCTTGTAGAGAAACGCCGCCCCCAGGTTGGAGCCTTCACTGCAATACAGCCATCCCAAGGCCTGGGCCGAGCTGACACAGACCGGTTGGGTGGACGTTGGCAGCGACAGGCCCAGGTCGCGCAGGTCGGCCTCGACTGCCGCAAAACGTGACAGCGCCGCCAGCCCCGGCAGTTGCTGGTTGAGCTGTTCATCCTGATACAACGCCAGCAGGCTGCCATGAAAGCGGTGCTGCACCTGCAGGAAGCGACCATAACGCTCGCGGTTCTCGAAGGGCCGCGCTGCCATTACCAGTTGATCGACGCTGTCATGATCCCTGCTGCTGGCCGCTTTCAGGCGTTTGCAGCGGCTGGGTTCGGTGAAGGGGGAAGTTACAGCGGTCATCGGCGTATCCGTGGCAATAGAGCAAGGTCCCCATGATGCTTGCCATCCTTGGCAAGCATCAAGCGTCACACGCCCGACCTGACCGAGTTCGCAATGATGGAGCGCGAGGTCAAGGCTCATTTATCATGGCGGCTGTCTTTACCATTGCCAAGGATACTTGCCATGAGCGCCCTTCAGTTCCGCACCCCCGTTCCCGCCGATGCCGAGCGTTGCTACGCCATCGAAATTGGCGCCTATGAAGGGGATGAGGCGGCCACGCTGGAGAAAATCCGCACGCGTATCACGCAGTACCCACAAGGCTTCCTGGTGCTGGAAAGCGACGGCGAGATTGTTGGTTTCATCAACAGTGGCTGCGCCCACGAGGTCGTGATGTCCGACGAGGCCTTCAAAGAGCTGGTCGGCCATGACCCGGCGGCCGCGAACGTGGTGATCATGTCGGTGGTTGTAGACCCGGCCCATCAGGGCAAAGGCTACGCCAAACTGTTGATGAACGAATTCATCGGGCGCATGCACGCGGCGGGCAAGCAGACCATTCACTTGATGTGCAAGGAACAGCATGTGGCCCTGTACCAGAAGCTGGGCTACCAGTACGTGAAACCGTCGCCGTCGGACCACGGCGGCATGGCCTGGCATGAGATGGTCATGGACCTTTGAGTGAACGTGAAATCGTAGTGCGCGCTACCCGCAGCTTTTCTACATGACAGCGCAGCCCAGAGGGCTGCGCATGACCTTCATTCAACCCGGCGATGCCGAGCTGATGCCTGGCCTCAAGTGCCACTGACCAGCAGATGGGCCAGCTGGTTGTGGCGTTCCAGTACCCGCGGCAGGTCGACGGTGGCCAGCTGGCCGTCTTTCACCACGACGCGGCCGTTGATCACGCTGGTATGCACCTGGGTCGGGGTGCAGAACACCAGTGCCGCCAATGGGTCGTGGTGGCCGCCGGCATACGCCACATGGCCCAGGTCGAAGGCGACGAAATCGGCGACCATGCCCGGGGCCAGGGCACCGATATCATTGCGGTTGAGCACTTTCGCGCCACCCAGGGTGGCAATCTCCAGTGCTTCGCGTGCGGTCATCGCGTCAGGGCCGAAGCCCACCCGTTGCAGCAGCAGGGCCTGGCGCACTTCACCGATCATGCTGGCGCCGTCGTTGGAGGCAGAGCCATCGACCCCCAGGCCCACCGGTACGCCGTGGTCGCGCATCTTGCGTACCGGGGCGATGCCCGAGGCCAGCCGCATGTTCGAGCATGGGCAGTGGGCGACGCCGGTGCCGGTGCGGGCGAACAGCTCAATGCCGTGCTGGTCGAGCTGCACGCAGTGGGCATGCCATACATCATGGCCGACCCAGCCAAGGTCTTCGGCGTACTCGGCAGGGGTCATGCCGAACTTCTCGCGGCTGTAGGCGATGTCGTTGACGTTCTCGGCCAGGTGGGTGTGCAGCGACACCCCATACTGGCGCGCCAGCACGGCAGCTTCGCGCATCAGGTCGCGGCTGACCGAGAACGGCGAGCATGGCGCGACCACGATACGGCGCATCGAGCCGTGGCTGGCATCGTGGTAGTCCTCGATCAGGCGTTGCGATTCCTTGAGGATGTCGGCTTCCTTTTCCACCACCGCGTCAGGTGGCAGGCCGCCTTGGCTCTGCCCCACGCTCATGCTGCCGCGCGCGGCGTGGAAGCGCATGCCGATCTCGGCCGCCGCGTGGATGCTGTCGTCGAGCTTGCAGCCGTTGGGGTAGATATACAGATGGTCGCTGGAGGTGGTGCAGCCGGACAGGATCAGCTCGGCCATGGCGGTCTGGGTCGACACCGCGATCATCTCGGGGGTCAGGCGCGCCCAGATCGGGTACAGGTTGGTCAACCAGTTGAACAGCTCGCCGTCCTGAGCTGCCGGTACCACGCGGGTGAGGCTCTGGTACATGTGGTGGTGGGTGTTGACCAGGCCTGGGATGACCACCTTGCCGGCCATGTCCAGAACCACGTCGGCGTGTTGCGGCAGGGTATCGCTGGGGCCGACTTGCTTGATCAGGTTGCCTTCGATGAACAGGCCGCCGTTCTTGATTTCGCGGCGTTCGCCGTCCATGGTGACCAGCAGCGCGGCGTTTTTGACGAGGAGCGTTTTTGCAGGGTTTGTAGATGACATGGTGCAAGCCTGCGCAATACGCATCGGCGATTACCGATGTCATAGGCGCTCGGTATTGTAAGCAAGCTTTTTACTGATTGTATACAGCTCGAAGTACCCGTGCCGGCCTCTTGGCGGCTTGAGCCGCGAAGAGGCCGGCACGGGTTGCAGCCATGAAAGATCACACCGCCTCGCGGCTGCTCACACCCTCCAGCAACCGGGCAATCCCCAGCGGGTTAGCGTTTTTCAAGGCATCCGGCAGCAGTGCGTCCGGGTAGTTCTGGAAGCACACCGGGCGCAGGAAGCGGTCGATGGCCAAGGTGCCGACCGAAGTGCCGCGGGCGTCGGAGGTGGCCGGGTAAGGGCCGCCATGCACCATGGCATCGGAAACCTCCACACCGGTCGGGTAGCCATTGAGCAGCAAGCGCCCGGCCTTGCGTTCCAGCAACGGCACCAGTGAGGCAAAGGCGTGCAGGTCGTCAGGTTCGGCAATCAGGGTGGCGGTCAGCTGACCTTGCAGGTGACGCAATGCTTCGGCCAGTTGCTGGGCATCGGCCACTTCAACCACCACGGTGCAAGGGCCGAACACTTCTTCCTGCAACAGCGGGTCGCCATTGAGCAGCAGGCTTACGTTGGCCTTGAACAACTGCGGCTGAGCCTGGTTACCCGTTTGCGGTTGGCCGGCCAGATGCTGGATACCCGGGTGCGCCAGCAAGTGCTGCACAGCGTTCTGGTAGCTGCGCAGGGTGCCCGCGTTGAGCATGCTCTGCGGGCCTTGGTCGGCCATGCGTGCCACCAGCGTTTGCAGGAAATGCTCGAAGTGTGGCGACCGGATACCCACCACCAGGCCCGGGTTGGTGCAGAACTGCCCGCAGCCCAGCACCACCGAGGCGGCCAGCTCGGTTGCCACCTGTTCACCGCGAGCCTGCAGAGCCTGCGGCAGCACGATCACCGGGTTGATACTGCTCATTTCGGCGAACACAGGGATCGGCTGCGGGCGCGCTGCGGCCATGTCGCACAGGGCGCGGCCACCGCGCAGCGAGCCGGTAAAGCCGACTGCCTGGATGGCTGGGTGCTTGACCAGCGCTTCGCCCACACCGGCACCGTAGATCATGTTGAAAACGCCTGCCGGCATACCGCTGCCGGTCACTGCTCGGTCGATGGCCGCGGCCACATGGGCCGCAGTGAGCATGTGCCCACTGTGTGCCTTGAACACCACCGGGCAGCCGGCGGCCAGCGCCGAAGCGGTGTCACCGCCAGCGGTGGAGAAGGCCAGAGGGAAGTTGCTGGCGCCGAACACGGCCACCGGGCCCACGCCGATGCGGTACTGGCGCAGGTCCGGGCGCGGCAGCGGGGTGCGCTGGGGCAGGGCGCGGTCGATGCGTGCAGCGTAAAAGTCGCCACGCCGTACCACCTCGGCAAACAGGCGCAGCTGGTTGCTGGTGCGGCTGCGTTCGCCGCGGATGCGTGCTTCAGGCAGTGCGGTTTCGCGCATCACATCCTGGATGAAGTCATCACCCAACGCGTCCAGTTCGCTGGCGATCGCGTCGAGAAAAGCGGCGCGTTGGTCCGGGCGGGTGCTGCGGTAGCTCGGGTAGGCCACCTCGGCGGCCTGCGCGGCGGCCTCCACCTCGTCGCCAGTCGCCTGGTGGAAGGCGTAGGGCAGTGCTTCACCGGTGTGGGCGTCGAGGCTGTGCAGCAGCACGTCACCGTGGCCACTGAGCTGGCCGGCGATGTGGTTCAGGCGGTGTTCGATGGACATTTCGTTTCCCGTTGGCAATGACAATCGTGGGTCAGGACTGTAGGGGGCGAACGGGGGGCTGAATAATGATTAATCCGGATCGGGTGATAACGAGCAGTTATCACCCGGGTTCTCGCGATGCCCTGCAGGAGCGGTCGCGCAAGGCGTCAGGGCTCACTCGGCCATCTGCAACTCTGGCAGCTTCACGCGCAACGCCCGGGTCAGCCCCAGTAGCACCAACAGGCCCAGGCCCATCCAGCACAGGCCGATGGTGAACGACAGGCTGGTCAGGCTGCTCCATAGCCACAGCGTGCTGAGAAAGCCCAGGCCAGGAATGGCGCCGTACAGCAGGCAGTTGCGGCAACCGCGCAGTTTCTGATCAACCAGGTAGTGCTTGACCACCGCCAGGTTCACCGCCGAAAAGGCGAACAGTGCGCCAAAGCTGATCATGTTCGCCACGGTATCCAGGGTGATCACCAGGGCGATCAGCGACAGCAGGCTGACCACCAGGATGGCGGTGGCCGGCACGCGCTTTTTCGTCACCAGCTGGCCGAATGCCCGCGGCAATGCGCCGTCACGGCCCATGGCGAACAGTACGCGCGACACGCTGGCCTGGGACACCATGGCCGAGGCGAAGCAGCCGGCCACGTAGGTCGCGGTGAAGGCGGTTACCAGCAGCTCGCCGCCCACCCGGCGCATCACGTCGACCGACGCCGAATCCGGATCGGCGAAGCTGCCCCAATCGGGGAACACCATCTGTGCGCAATAAGACACCACCAGAAACAGCAGGCCGCCGATCAACGACACCGCCAGAATCGCCACGGGAATGCGGTAGGTCGGGTTACTGGTTTCCTCAGCCATGGTCGATACCGCATCGAAGCCGAGGAACGACAGGCACAGCACGGCGGCGCCGGTCATGATCAACGGCACGCTGAAGCCTTCGTGGTGCAAGGGGGCCAGCAGCGACACCGGCTCCGCCTGTCCGCTGAGCTTGAGAATGGACAGGGCGACGAAGACGATGATGAACACCAGTTGCACCACCACCAGGATCCAGTTGACCCGGGTGATCGACTCGATGCCGATCAGGTTGAGGAAGGTGACCAGGGCAATGGAGCCCGCCACCCACACCCAGGCATGGATGGTCGGGAAGTATTCCGACATGTAGATGCCGATCAGCAGGTAGCTGAGCAGCGGCAGAAAGATGTAATCGAGCAGCAGTGTCCAACCGGTGATGAAGCCGATATGGCTGCCGAAGGCCTTGCGCGTGTAGGTGTAGACCGAGCCGGAGTAGGGGTGGGCCTGGACCATGCGGCCGTAACTGTAGGCGGTCAGCAGCATGGCGGCGAGCGTGAGCAGGTAGGCGGTGGGCAGGTGCCCTTTGGTCATCTGGGTGACCAGCCCGTAGGTGGTGAATACGGCCAGGGGCACCATGTAGGCCAGGCCAAACAGCACCAGGGCGGTCATGCTCATGGACTTGCGGAAGCGGCCGGTGCTGGTACCGGGTTGCGAGGGTGCATGCGGGGCGGGGCTATGGGCTGTACTTGTTGTTGTATGCATTGCTAACTCCTGAAAAGGGATGCAGGACACCGCGGCAGGCGAGCAGGCTCGCAACCGTTAGGTGCTGTGCAAGGAGGTCGAGCGGAAAGCTCGCAGCGCTGGGGCGGGTTGATGCTCCCACACCCTGCAGGCACCCGGAATCACCCTTTGGGGTGAGCGGCCACTGCCCTTGCCCGGCTCACCCCAAAGGGTGATTCCGGTGCCTGCAGCCCCGTGGGAGTATCTGCTCAACGACGCACCGCACTGGCGGCGGTGCCACTGAGAAGAAACGGCAGGCTTACAGTGACTAATCAATTGCTTTCAGCACAATGGTTCGAGCACCAGGCCAAGGTCACCGAGGCGATCGGCCGGCCGGGCTTTGCCGCCAGCCTGTTTGCTGCATTGAGTGTGATACGGCCGATCCAGGCGACCACGGTGTACCTGTACCCGCACGACGGCATGCCCTGTGCGCTGTTCGAGCAGGATGACAAGGCACCTTGGCAGCCCGAGGGCAATGTCAGCCGCTACCTGTCGGGCTTCTACCTGCTTGACCCGTTCTACGGTGCTTGTGTGGAACAGGTCGAATCCGGCTGCTACGGCCTGTTCGAAGTGGCGCCCGATCACTTCGAGGTCAGCGAATACTACCAATCGTTCTACCGCCACTCGCACCTGGAGGACGAACTCAACTACATCCTGCAGGTGGCGCCCGGGCAAAGCCTGGCGGTGTCGCTGGCCTTCACCGACAAGCTGGATGGGCAAAGCCGCACGCGGTTCGGGCTCATCACGCCTTGGGTGCTGGCGGTACTCGGCAAGCATTTTGCCGGGCTGGACAGCCGCGCAGGCCGCTTCGAGAACATCCTCGAGCAACGTATCCATGCCGCGCTGAACAACTTCGGCAGCTCGCTGCTGACCGAGCGTGAATGCCGTATCGCCCAGCTGATCCTGCGTGGTCACTCGACCAGGTCGCTGGCCGAGCGGCTGGGGGTGTCGGAAGACACCATCAAGTCGCACCGCAAGAACGTCTACGTCAAGCTCGACATCGGCACCCAGTCCGAACTGTTCTCCCTGTTCATCGACGCACTGGCCAATGCCCAGGGCGTGCTGGGCAAGGACCCGCTGGAAAGCTACATGGGCAAGCTGCGCTGAGCGCCAGCTTCCCTGCAACCCCACCGCAAAGGAAAACCAACAATGAACGCGCCTTTCGCCCCGCAACGCCAGACCCGTGACTATCAGGCAGCCGATGCCGCCCACCACATTCATGCCTTCCTCGACCAGAAGGCGCTGAACGCCGAAGGGCCGCGGGTGATCGTCGGTGGCGAACGCCTGCACCTGTGGGACAGCGAGGGCAAGCGTTACCTGGATGGCATGTCCGGCCTGTGGTGCACCCAGCTCGGTTATGGCCGTCGTGACCTGACGGCCGCCGCAGCCACGCAGATGGATCAGCTGGCCTACTACAACATGTTCTTCCACACCACCCACCCGGCGGTGATCGAACTGTCCGAGTTGCTGTTCAGCCTGCTGCCGGGGCACTACAGCCACGCGATCTACACCAACTCCGGCTCCGAGGCCAACGAGGTACTGATCCGCACCGTGCGCCGCTACTGGCAGGTGGTTGGCCAGCCAGGCAAGAAGGTCATGATCGGCCGCTGGAACGGCTACCACGGCTCGACCCTGGCGGCCACGGCGCTGGGCGGGATGAAGTTCATGCACGACATGGGCGGGCTGATTCCGGATGTGGCACACATCGACGAACCTTACTGGTACGCCGAGGGCGGTGAACTGACCCCGGCCGAGTTCGGCCGCCGCTGCGCCCTGCAGCTGGAGGAAAAGATCCTCGAACTGGGTGCCGAGAACGTTGCCGGCTTCATTGCCGAACCCTTCCAGGGGGCCGGCGGCATGATCTTCCCGCCGGAAAGCTACTGGCCGGAAATCCAGCGTATCTGCCGCCAGTACGACGTGCTGCTGTGCGCCGATGAGGTGATCGGTGGCTTTGGCCGCACCGGCGAATGGTTCGCCCATGAATACTTCGGCTTCGAGCCCGACACCCTGTCGATTGCCAAGGGCCTGACCAGCGGCTATGTGCCCATGGGCGGCCTGGTGCTGAGCAAGCGCATTGCCGAGGCGTTGGTGGAGCGCGGCGGGGTATTTGCCCACGGCCTGACCTATTCCGGCCACCCGGTGGCGGCGGCAGTGGCCATCGCCAACCTGAAGGCGCTGCGTGACGAAGGCATCGTGCGCCAGGTGAAGGACGACACGGGGCCGTACCTGCAGCGCATTCTGCGGGAAGTGTTTGCCGACCACCCATTGATCGGTCAGGTGCAAGGGGCCGGGCTGGTGGCGGCGCTGCAGTTTGCCGAGCACAAGCCGACGCGCAAGCGCTTTGCCAACGAGAACGACCTGGCCTGGCAGTGCCGCACCTTTGGTTTCGAGGAAGGGGTGATCATTCGCTCGACCCTGGGCCGGATGATCATGGCCCCGGCCTTGATCGCCAACCACAGCGAGCTGGATGAGCTGGTGGAGAAGACCCGGATAGCCGTAGACCGCACGGCGCGGCTGGTCGGCAAGCTCTAAGCCTTCTGGGGGCGCTTCGCGCCCCGATCGCGACGCAAGGCCGCTCCCACAGCAATCGCGTCGCTTGCAGGGGCAACGCTGTTCTTTTGGGAGCGGCCTTGTGTCGCGATTGGGCTGCAAAGCAGCCCCGGCGATTCATCCGTGGGACGACGCCCCCATCCAAAAGATTGCTCCCATGTTTACCAGGAGTACACATGTATACCCTCGAATTCTGGCAACAGCGCGCTTCGGATCTGTACCTGCCATCCCAGGCGCTTATCAGCGGCAAACCCGTCAACGCACAGGATGGCGCCACCTTCGCAGCCATCAACCCCGCCACCCACAACGTAATGGCACAGGTTACCGCCTGCGGCCAGGCCGAGGTCGACCTGGCTGTCGCCAGCGCCCGTCGAGCCTTCGAGCAAGGCCCCTGGCCGCGCATGGCGCCGGGCGAGCGCAAGAAAGTGCTGCTGCGCCTGGCCGAGCTGATCATGGCCCATCGTGAAGAACTGGCATTGCTGGACTCGCTGAACATGGGCAAGCCGGTGATGGGCGCCTACACCATCGACGTGCCGGGCTCGGCACACGTGTTCGGCTGGTACGGCGAAGCGCTGGACAAGCTGTACGACCAAGTGGCGCCCACGGCGCCCACGGCGCTGGCCACCATCACCCGCGAAGCACTCGGTGTGGTCGCGGCTGTGGTGCCGTGGAATTTCCCCCTCGACATGGCCGCCTGGAAGCTGGCCCCGGCGCTGGCTGCCGGTAACAGCGTGGTACTCAAGCCCGCCGAGCAATCACCGTTTTCGGCCCTGCGCCTGGCCCAACTGGCGCTGGAAGCGGGGTTGCCGGAAGGCGTACTGAACGTGGTGCCGGGCCTGGGCGAGCAGGCCGGGCAGGCGCTGGGCCTGCACCCGGATGTGGACTGCCTGGTATTCACCGGCTCCACCCAGGTGGGCAAGTACTTCATGCAGTACTCGGCGCAGTCCAACCTCAAGCAGGTGTGGCTGGAGTGCGGCGGCAAGAGCCCAAACCTGGTGTTCGACAACTGCCAGGACCTGGACCTGGCGGCGGAAAAGGCCGCCTTCGGCATTTTCTTCAACCAGGGCGAGGTGTGTTCGGCCAACTCGCGGCTGTACGTGCAGCGTGCCATCCACGATGAGTTCATCGAGCGCCTGCAGGCCAAGGCTCGCCAGTGGCTGCCCGGTAACCCGCTGGATCCGGCGAGCCGCGCCGGGGCCATTGTCGATGCCGAGCAGACCGGCCGCATCGAGGCCGCCATCGTGCGTGCCGGGCAAGAGGGCGCGCGATTGGTGTGTGGCGGCCGACGCCTGACCGTCGAAGGTTCGGACAACTACATCGAGCCGACCATTTTTGCCGGTGTCGAGGGCCGCATGAGCCTGGCGCGGGAGGAGGTGTTCGGCCCGGTGCTGGCGGTCAGCGCCTTCGACACCGAAGAAGAAGCGGTGCGCCTGGCCAACGACAGCGTCTATGGCCTGGCAGCCTCGGTGTGGAGTGACGACTTCAACCAGGTGCACCGGGTAGCGCGGGCGTTGAAAGCCGGTACCGTATCGGTGAACACGGTCGATGCGCTGGATGTGACGGTGCCGTTCGGTGGGGGCAAGCAGTCGGGGTTTGGCCGTGATCTGTCACTGCATTCGTTCGACAAGTATTCGCAGCTCAAGACCACCTGGTACCAGTTGCGCGGCTGATGTCCTGATCATGGCCCACGTCGCCTGCGTCGCGGTACAAAGCCTTGCACGATCGTCTGTAAACGTGTTGCCGGCCCGGCAGAACGCTCACATGCACTCTACACTGCTGCAGACATCAGCCAAGGCAATGTGCCGCACATGGAGTACCTGGGATGGGCTGCGTGTCGACGGGGCGTGTCGTTGGCAATAGAGGACGTGGTATTTCACTGCAGTGGCTGGTGGCGCTGGCCATCGTGCTGGGCATGCTGCTGCTCGGCGCTGCCCTGGCCTGGCAGGGGTACCGCGGTATTCGCCAAACCCTTGTGGCTGCTGCTGGCGATGCCGCCCAGCAGGTTGCCAAGACGATCGACGAGCGCGCCAGGCGCCTGATCGAGCCTGCGCAAAGCAGCATTCGCCTGCTTGCCCACAACCCGACTGTGCACACCCAGGCACAGCGCCTGGATCGGCTGCCACAGCTGGTGGAAATGCTGGACGCCAACCGCATGCTCAGCGCCGCCTATCTGGGTTACCCCAGCGGCGAGTTCCTGCTGGTGCGTCGCCTGCATGACCCGCAGCTGATGCAGCGTTTCGCCGCTCCACCGGGCACGGCATTTCTGGTGCAGAGCGTCAGCCATGGCGAGGGCGCCAAGGTGCAGGGCGAGTGGCGTTTTTATGATCGGGCGCTGAACCTGTTGCAGGCCCAGGCCAAACCTGACTATCGCTACGATCCACGCCTGCGCCCCTGGTTCGCTGAAGCCACGGTACAACCCTCTACGGTGCTGACTCGCCCTTATGTGTTCTTCACCACCCGCGAGGTCGGCTTGACCATGGCCCAACGTAGCGTCGACGGTGGCGCCGTGATCGGCCTGGATGTCTCGGTCAACGACTTGGCCAGCGAGGCTCAGGACCTGCGCATGACCCCGGGTACCGAGATCGTGGTGGTCGATGACCAGGGCAACGTTGTGGCCTATCCGGACCCGCAGCGGGCAATCGTGCACGAAGGGCAAGGCGTGCGCCTGTCGCGTGTCGCCGAGCTGGGCGCTCCCAGCCTGGCGCGGCTATACGCTGACCTGCCCAAGGGCAACCAGCCTCAGCCTTATCAGGTGGATGGCCAGACCTGGTATGGCATTCGTGTGCATCTGACCACCCTGGCCGGGCACGACTTGTACGTGCTGATTGCCGTACCCGGCCACGAGTTACTGGTGGGGGCGCGCAAAGTCTTGTACGAGCAGTTGCTCTGGACCGTGGCGCTGATGGCCGTGCTGCTGGTGCTCGGCGGTGTGCTTGGCCGGCGCATTGGCCGCCCGCTGCGGCTGTTGCGCGAGCAGGTTCAAGGCTTGGCCAGTTTTGATTTCAGCCGTGAGGTGGGCGTGCACTCGCGGGTTTCCGAGGTGCGTGAACTGAGCCGCGTGCTGAGCCGCATGTCCGGTACCATTCGCCACTTTCAGGCGATTACCCTTACGCTCAGCCGTGAGCGAAACCTGGAGCGCATGCTCGACGGCGTGCTGAACCATCTGGTAGAAGCTGCCGGGGGCGACGCCGGCGGGGTTTACCTGTATGACGCTGAACAGGCTTTGCTGCGCCTGGCCGCCTCGTGCCGCGGTGAACACTACCCAAGCGAGCTGGCAGTGGATGAGGGCGCCCGGCAGCACTTGGCTGTAACAGTGACCCAGGCCCTCGGCCTGCATGAGCGCAGTCTGGCCGTGGTGCTGAATGACCGTAGCCAGGCACTGTTGGGCATCCTGGTCCTGCAAATGGACGAAGAGCAGGCGCAGGAGCGGGTGGGCGAGGCATTCCGGCGCTTTGTCGAGGAATTGTCCGGAGTGGCTGCGGTGGCTATCGAAACCCGCCAGTTGGTCGAAGCCCAGCAACGCCTGCTGGACGCCATGATCAAGCTGCTGGCAGACGCCATCGATGCCAAGAGCCCCTATACCGGTGGCCACTGCGAGCGGGTGCCTCAGCTGGCGCAGATGCTGCTGGATCAGGCAGTGGCAGCCGACAGCGGCCCGTTCGCCAGCTTCAGCATGACCGAGGCAGAACGGTACGAGTTCCGTGTGGCAGCGTGGCTGCACGATTGTGGCAAGGTCACCAGCCCCGAGTACGTGGTGGACAAGGCGACCAAGCTGGAGACCCTGTACAACCGCATCCACGAAGTCCGCATGCGTTTCGAAGTGCTGTGGCGCGATGCGGAGCTGGCCTACTGGCAAGGCCTGGCCAGTGGCGCCGACCAGCAGGTGCTGAAAGCCGCACTGCAGCGAAGCCAGGCCGAGCTGCAGGACGACTTCGCTTTCGTCGCCCAGGCCAACATCGGCGGCGAGTTCATGCAGGACACCGATATCCAGCGTTTGCAGGTGATCGGCAAGCGCCGCTGGCTGCGCCATTTCGATAACCGCCTGGGCATCTCCCGTGACGAGGCGGAACGCCTTGTCGGCGTGCCGCAGCCTGCACTGCCGACAGAGGAGCCATTGCTGGCTGATCGCCCCGAGCACTGCGTGCACTGGGGCACCCGCACGCCGCCGGTGGTCAAGGACGACCCGCGTAATATCTGGGGGTTCGACATGCACCTGCCAGGCCACGCCAGCAACCACGGCGAGTTGTACAACCTGTCGATCCGCCGTGGCACGCTGACTGACGAAGAACGCTTCAAGATCAACGAACACATCGTGCAGACCATCATCATGCTCAGTGCGCTGCCGCTCCCGCGCCACCTCAAGCGGGTACCCGACATCGCCGGCAACCACCACGAAAAGATGAACGGCAGCGGCTATCCGCGCCGCCTGGGCGGGCAGGACCTGGGCATCGCCGAGCGGGTGATGGCGATTGCCGACATCTTCGAAGCACTGACGGCAGCAGACCGGCCTTACAAACCCCCGAAGACGCTGTCCGAATCGGTGAAGATCCTGGTGGCCATGGCCCGCGAGGGGCACGTCGACGGGCAACTGCTACAACTGTTCCTCAGCAGCGGGGTATACCGCCAATATGCCGAGCGCTTCCTGCGCACCGAGCAGATCGACGAGGTGGATGTGGTCTACTGGCTGGCGCAGATTCAGGAGCGCAGCGCAGCGAGACCTGTGAGCTGAGGGACGACAGCGCTGAAAAATCAGACCGCGTGGCGCTCGATTCAAGCGCCACGGCCTTTCCCTGCGTCCTCCTGCAGAGCGCCGACCACCCGGGTATTGTGGATCAGCTCACTCATACCCCTGCACCCCGGCAATGTGCCGCCCGGCGACATAGCCAAAGGTCAGCGCCGGCCCCAGGTTGATGCCACCCGACGGGTACCAGCCACCAAACACGCTGGCCATGTCGGTACCTGCTGCGTACAGGCCTGCAATCGGTTGCCCGGCCTCATCCAGTACACGGGCATTGCCGTCGGTGCGCAACCCGGCAAAGGTGCCAAAACAGCCGGGCTTTACTTTCACCGCATAGAACGGCCCTTGCTCGATGGGCGCCACGCAAGGGTTAGGGCCCTTGTGCTGTGGGTCACCCTGCTTGCGGTTGAACGGCGTGGAACCACGGCCAAACGCCGGGTCCTGGCCGTTACGGGCATGGTTATTGAAGTCAGTGACCGTGGCGCGCAGCCCGGACGGGTCAATGCCGCAGGCCTGGGCGAGCTGCTCAAGCGTGGCGCCGCGTTTCAGGTAGCCGTTGCGCACATGCGGCCCTACCGGCAGCGGTGCCGGGCGAGCATGCCCCAGGCCATAGCGGCGCAAGAAGCGATGATCGCAAACCAGCCACGAGCACACCTCCTGGCCCTGCGGCACTGCAGCGACCATGGCCGACACATAGTCGTAATAGCCATGCGCTTCGTTGACGAAACGCTTGCCGTTGGCCAGCACGCCGATAACGCCCGGTTTGCCGCGCTCGATAATGTGCGGGAAGTGGCCGACTCTGCCGTCGCGATACGGCACCTGTGAAACCGGTGCCCAGGCCACCGGCGACTTCAGGTCGGTGGCAACCACACCGCCGGCGGATTCGCCCAGGCGCAGGCCATCGCCAGAACACCCCTTGGGCGGCAGCGCCAGGTTGTCGTGGCCGCTGGCATCGCGCGGGAACAGTTGCTGGCGCCGGGCGTTGTCATTGGGGAAACCACCTGCCGCCAGCACCACGGCCTTGGCGCGGATCAGCTGCTCGCCCTGTGGCGTCGCGACCCACGCCCCGCGTACCTGGCCACCCTCGATCAGCAGGCGTTTGGCCGGCGCCGACGCTTGCAGGTGCACACCCAGGTCCTGTGCCGATTTAGCCAGGCGCGCCACCAGTGCCACACCGTTGACCAGGTGCATGGCCCGACCATGGCGGGCCAGGTGGTACAGGTGGCGGCCAAAGCGCTTGCACACGTGCAGCAGGGCTTTGGGTGAGCGGGTCATGTTGAGGAAGGCGGCAAGGTCGGCACCGGCCATGATCGGCATGCCCATGAACGAGGTTTCGCGCATGGTCTTGCGCAAGCGTGGCAGCAGGGCGCCAACCTCGCGGGCATCGTAGGGCGCGGCGATCACCTGGTGGCCGCCAAGGGCTGCCCCCGGCGTATCGCCATGCATGTCCGGGATGCCGTTGCCGTCGGCAAACTGCAACGCCGTGTACTTCTCGAAAAACGCCACCATGTGCGGGCACGCCTCAAGGAAGGCATCGACGCGCTCGGCATTGTAGTTCGCCCCCAGCTCATGGCGCAGATAAGTCCGCGGCTGCTCGATGTCTTCCTCGATGCCGGCCCTGCGCGCCAGCGGGTTGCGTGGCACCCAGGCCCAGCCGCCGGACCAGGCGGTGGCGCCGCCAAACACCGGTTCTTTCTCCGCCACGATCACCTTCTGCCCATGCCAGGCAGCCGTGACAGCCGCCGCCAGCCCGGCGGCGCCAGAACCTATGACCAGTACATCGCATTCGGTTTCGAGAGGAGCGGAAGGCATTGCGGGTTTCCTGTGCTTTTATTAGAACAATGTTCCACATTCTTATCGGCAGCGGGTGGTCCTGCAAGGTCAGGTTGGTCATGTCAGGCAAGAACTGGGCGATCATCGGACATTCGAGGTGGCCCGAGCTGCGCTGGCTAGCGACGATGTGGAATCATCTTCTAGAATCCGCAAAAAAATCAGGGACCTGTGACATGGCTGGTAGTCAGATCGAACGCGCCTTCAGTCTTGTAGAAAGCCTTACCGGTGAACCCCAAGGGCTGCCGTTACAAACCCTGGCCGAGCGCCTGGACATTCCCAAAAGCGCTGCCCACCGCATGCTCACGGAGCTGGTGCGGCTGGGCTACGTGCGCCAGAACCGGGAAAACAGCCGCTATCAGCTGTCGGCCAAGCTGGTAGCGCTGGGCTTTCGTTACCTCGCCAGCAACGGTGCCGACATCATCCAGCCGATTCTTGACCGCCTGGCCCAGGACAGCGGTGAGCTGGTGCGCCTTGGGGTGATCGACGGTGCCCGGCAAACCTGGATCGCCAAGTCTCAGGGCGCCCGCTCCGGGCTGCGCTACGACCCGGATATGGGGCGCGACGCGCCGCTGTTCTATACCGCCTCCGGGCATGCCTGGTTGGCCAGCCTGGACGATGAGCAGGCGCTGCAGATGGTGTTGCGCCAAGGTATTGCCGACCCCGACCAGTTCGGCCCGAACGCGCCACGCTCCACCGACGAGCTGCTCGCCTACCTGCACCGCGCCCGCGAGCGTGGGTATGCCTGGGTCGAGGAGACCTCCGCCATCGGCACCTCAGCCCTGGCCGCAGTGGTACGCCGCCCGCAAAGTGACGAGGTGATCGGCGTGCTGAGCATCGCCGGGCCCAGCGCGCGGCTGGCACAAAGCCGCCTTACCGCGCTGGCACCGCTATTGCTGTCGGCGGCAGAAGAGCTGTCGGCGGCCAGCCCCGCCAGCGAGCTGTTTGCCTGAGAGGATATTCCGGTCGATTACCGCACAGTCTGTTGCGCCCGTTCTTCTGAAAAGCTGAACTTGGTTCTAAATTGTCGAGTATGAATTTTGGAACCCGGTTTCAGAATTTCATAACAACAATGACAAGAGGACAGGCTGTTGAACGCACCCCTTCGTATTGCCTTGATTGGCGCCGGCATTATGGGCCGGCAGCATTACCAGCACTTGCGCAATGTGCCGCAAGCCCAACTGTGTGCGGTAGCCGACCCCGGCCCGCAGGCCGAGGCCTTCGCTGCCGAGTGCGGTGTGCCCTGCTTTGCCGACCACCGGCAAATGTTGGCGCATGCGCGCCCCGAGGCAGTGATCGTCGCTAACCCCAACAACCTGCATGTCGCCACCGCCCTGGATTGTGTCGAGGCCGGAGTGCCTGTGCTGGTGGAGAAACCGGTGGGCGTGAACCTGGATGAAGTGCGTGCACTGGTGGAAGCCTCACGCCGCCGAGGTGTGCCGGTGCTTGTAGGGCACCATCGCCGACACAATCCGCTGATCGCCAAGGCGCACCAGGTGATCAACGAAGGCAAGCTGGGCCGTTTGATCAACGTCACCGCGCTGTGGCAACTGCAAAAGCCCGACAGCTATTTCGAAACGCCCTGACGTCGCGAGCCAGGGGCCGGTTTCTTGCTGACCAACCTGATCCACGACCTTGACCTGTTGCGTTACCTGTGCGGCGAGGTGGTGCAGGTGCAGGCCTTCACCCGCAACGATGTCCGCGGTTTTGCCAACGAAGACAGCGCCGCGGTGCTGCTGCAGTTTGCCAACGGTGCCCTCGGCAGCCTGACCGGGTCCGACGCGGTGGCTGCACCGTGGAGCTGGGAGCTGGACGCTGGCGAAAGCCCTGTGTACCCGCGCCAGGATGGCCAGCCGTGCTATCTGCTGGCCGGTACCCAAGGAGCACTGAGCATTCCCCAGCTCAAGCGCTGGCATTACGCCGAGGCAGGCTCGGGCTGGCATACGCCCCTGTTGCAAAGCTCGGAAAGCATCCCCGCCGGCGAGGCATTGACCCTGCAATTGCAGCATTTTGTGCGGGTTGCCCGGGGTGAACAGGCGCCGCTGATCGACGCTGCTGACGGGGGGCGCACACTGGCGCTGATCGAAGCGATAAGGCAGGCAGCCCAAAGCGGTCGGGCTTGCGCGCCCGAGCACATTGGCTGATACAACCTTACTATTGCGGGTGATGATAAATGACTGATCGAATTTTTTCCCTCGCGGCCCTGACGGTGCTCGAGCTGTCTCCACCGGACATGGTCGAGGCCGCCGCCCGAGCGGGTTACAGCCATGTCGGCCTACGGCTGGTGCCAGCCACCGAACAGGAGCGGCATTTCCCGTTGGTCGCCGATGCCGAACTGCGCCGGCAAACCCAGGCGCGCTTGCGCGACACGGGTATCAAGGTGCTCGACCTGGAGATCCTGCGTCTTGAACCGGCCACCTGTGTGGCCGATTTCGAAGCGATCCTGGCGGTGGGCGCCGGGTTGGGTGGTACTGAATTGCTGGTAGCGGGCAACGACCCCGACGAAGCGCGCCTGACCGAACGCTTTGCCGCATTGTGCGAGCTGGCGGCGCAATACGGCATTCACCCTCACCTGGAGTTCATGCCCTGGACCGACGTACGTGACCTGCGCCAGGCCATGCGGGTGGTGGCCAACGCCGACCGCGCCAATGGCTGCGTGCTGGTGGATGCCTTCCACTTCAACCGCTCCGGCTCTTCGCTGGACGACCTGGCGCAGCTGGCGCCGCAGCGCATGCGCTATGCCCAACTGTGTGACGTTGCTGGCCCGGTACCGGCCGACATGGACGAGATCCTGCGCCAGGCGCGTAACGAGCGACGCTTCCCGGGTGATGGCGATGCTGACCTGGTTGGCCTGTTGCGCGCCTTGCCGCCGAGCGTGCCGCTGAGCCTGGAAATCCCCACGCGGCAATTGCTGGAGCAGGGCATCAGCGGCGAACAGCGCGCGCGCATGGCGCTGGAGAAAGCCAAGGCGGTGTTGGCCACCGTCTGATCGAGCTAACGTGGCGCCTGTCACCGGCTGCGTCACGTTCGTGAGTGAACCCGCTCCCACACCGAACATTGCCTTGTCGTTGTTTGCTTCTCAAGAAATACCAGGCCAAAAAAAAGGGCCCGCAAGGGCCCCGTAGAGGTAAGTAGCTAGCGCTCTCAGGCGCTCTCGACCTTGCGCGGTGCCATGAAATACATCCACACCAGCGCCAGGAAGTACATGGCGGGGATCATGGTAAACAGCACGGCATAGTTGTTGTTGGTAGCGGTCAGCACGCTGCCGACAATCTGCGTCATGAACATCCCGCCAATTGCCGCACACATGCTGCCGAAGCCGAATACGGTGCTCACCAGATGCTTGGGTGTGTAGTCCATCACCAGGCTCCAGATATTCGCCGTCCACGCCTGGTGCGCGCCCACCGCGATTGAGATGGCCGCCACCGCGACCCACAGTCCACTGGCGTTGGCGGCAAAGATGACGCTGAGCATGGTGCAGGCAAAGATCAGCATGGACACCAGCCGCGCCGTCGTGGCACGCACGCCACGGCCGATCAGCCACGACGACAGAATGCCACCCCCGATGCTGCCGAAGTCTGCCGTCAGCCAGATGATGATCAACGGGATCCCCATCTGGGTCACGTTGATGCCCAGGCTGTATTGCTGGTTCAGGAACGGCGGCAGCCAGTACAGGTAGAACCAGAACACCGGTGCGGTAATCGCATAGGCCACTGCAAAAGCCCAGGTGCCACGCAGGCGCAGGATCCGGCTGAACGGCACGCGGGTCGGCTCGGGCTCATCATCCTGCTGGATGTACTGCACCTCGCTCTGACGCACGCGGGGGTGGTCTTCAGGGTTGTAGTACTTCAATACCCACAGCACGACCCACACCAGGCCCAGGCTGCCCATGGCGATGAACGCAGCCTGCCAGCCCCACACAGCCAGGATCAGCGGCAACAGCGCGGGGGTGACCATGGCACCAACGTTGGTACCGGCGTTGAACAGCCCCGTTGCAATCGCCCGCTCACCCGCCGGGAACCACAGGCGCACGGTCTTGACGCAGGCCGGGTAGTTGGCGGCCTCGGTCAGGCCGAGGATGAAGCGGCAGACCATGAAACCTGCCGCCGAGGTGGCCAGGCCGTGGGCACCCGTGGCCAGGCTCCACAGCAGTACAGCGAAGAAGAAGGCCCGTTTGACCCCGACCTTGTCGATCAGTCGGCCTTGCAGCAGAAAGCCGATGGCATAGCCGACCTGGAACCAGAAATTGATGTTGGCGTAGTCCATCGCCGTCCAGCTCATTTCCTTGGCCAGCACGGGCTGCATGATGCCGAGGGCGGCGCGGTCGATGTAGTTCAGGGTGGTGGCGAAGAACACCAGGGCGAGCATGCCCCAACGGGTCTTGCCGACGCCGAAGGCGCCGCGGAGCTTGTCGCCGATCGAGCCCTGGGACATCCGGGGCGCGGCGGGGGGGATCTTGGAGTGGTTCATAGACTGCTCGTTTCTTGAAATTGTATTCAGCTGCGGTGCTACGGGTACGTGACCGTTTCCCAGGCAGGGGGGGCACGCAAGGCCGGTGCATGGTGAGCAGTGAAGACGGCAGCGTCAATTCAAGAGACGGGCTACTGTTCGGTTATCGAACGGTTGCGTTGGCCTGCGGGCGCGGCAGGTATTCACGTCACTGAAGGGTAGAAGGCTTTGGCCCTGGTTGCCTGATGGGCGCAACACCGACATCAATGATGTGCACGGCCCCCGCTCAACGCTCTACCGGCCAGATACCCGAAGGTCATCCCAGGGCCAAGGGTAATGCCGCCGCTCGGGTAGTACCCACCCATCACGCTGTGCATGTCGTTACCCACTGCAAACAACCCGGGTATCGGCTGCCCTGCGTGGTCCAGTACGCGGGCTGAGGCGTCTGTGTCCAGGCCGGCGAAGGTGCCAAGGCTGCCTGGCAGCAGTTTCACCGCATGGAACGGCCCCTTCAGCAACGGCCGAAGCGACGGGTTGGGTGCCTGCTGCGGGTCGCCTTGGGCCCGGTTGTAGGCCGACGCACCACGTAGAAAGGTAGGGTCTTCACCTTGTGCCGCATGATGGTTGAAGTCCGCCACCGTGCGCTGCAACTGCTCGGCGTCGATCCCGCAGCGCTGCGCCAGTTGCGCCAGGGTAGCGCCGCTGTGCAAATAGCCACTGCGCTGATAGAAGCGGGTAGGGAAGGGAAAGGGCTTGGCCCAACCGATGCCATAGCGCCGTTGCGCAGCATGGTCGCAGATCAGCCAGGCCTCCGGCTGCTCAGCCTGCGGCGTGGCGGCGAACAGCGCGTTCATGAAGTCGTGGTAGCAATCGGCTTCGTTGACGAAGCGCCGACCATCGCGGCGCACGGCGATGAAACCGGGCTTGGCACGGTCGATCAGGTGTGGGAAATGGCCGAAATGGCCATTGCGGCGCGGTACCTGCGATACCGGCGCCCAGGCGCCCCCGTGGGCGCCTGCCGCAGACACCCGCCCACCCGCCTGTTCGCCCAGGCGCAAACCATCACCGCTATTCTCCCTGGGCGCAGCGGAGTAATGCTGGTCACCGTCCGGCGCGTGCGGTATCAGTCGCGAGATACGCTGGCGATCATGTGGGAAGCCACCGCAGGCCAGCACCACACCACGCCGTGCGTAGATCGTTTGGCCATCGGCAAACAGCGCGCCGTTGGCCCGTTCCTCGCACAACAACAGACGGCTGGCCGCTTTCTCGGTCAGCAATGTCACGCCACGATCAAGGGCGCTGCGCAGCAGGCGCGCCACCAGCGCGTTGCCATTGACCAGATGCAGGCCGCGACGGTGCAGCAGCAGGTCTCGGCCATGGCGCAACAGGCGCTTGCCAACATGCAGCGCTGCCTTCGGCGAGCGTGTGGCGTTGAAGAAGGCAGCCATGTCGGCACCTCCGGCAATGCCCATGCCGGCCAGGCTGACGATGTCCAGCGGTGGGCGTAACGTGTGCAGCCAAGGCCCTAGCCGTCGCCCGTCGTAAGGTAATGCACACAGCGAGCGACCACCGCGTGCACTGCCATCGCCTTCACGCATGTCGGGCATACGGCTGCCGCACTGGAACTGCACGGCAGTGTGTTGCTGGAAGAACGCCACCATTTCCGGACCATGGCGCAGGAAGGCGCGTTGACGCGGGTCCAGCTCGCGGGTGTGGGTTTGCGCACGCAAATAGCGCTCCGGGGCATCGTCGGCTTCGACGATGCCTTCGGCGATGGCCAGAGGGTTGCGCGGTATCCACAACCAGCCCCCCGACCAGGCACTGGTGCCGCCCAGCTGGCTGGCTTTTTCCGCGACGACCACTGTCAGGCCATGATGCGCGGCGGTTACGGCGGCAGCCAGGCCAGAGGCGCCGGAGCCGATGATGAGTACGTCACATTCAAGGGGGGGCATGGAAGGGGTCCGCTCGGCTGTTGGAAGAGGTGGCGTGTGGCTTACTGCAGCGGTGAGAAACCGGTCGGGCGCAGCAGCCGCGATTGCAGGCGCAGTACCGCGCCCAGCTCGCGGTTGCGTCGCGAGAATTCCGCCCAGCGTGAGTCTGCCGCCATGGCTGCGCGGCGCGCCATGCGGTCGTCGAGGCTGGCATAGCCCCAGATGTGTACCACTTGGTTGACGTCGCCGAACTCGCTGGTGAAAAAGCCCACCAGGTTGCCCAGGTGTTCGCTCTGCACCTCGAGTGCGTGGCTTTGGTACAGGGCCAGCCAGTCGGCCATTTTCAATGGGTCGAGGGTGTAGGTTCTCAGTTCGTAGTACATGCCGGTTTCTCCGTAGGGGTAGCCGGCGCCTGCAGGCGCGCGGTGATGTGGTTGGCAGCAAGCCAGCCGAAGGTGAGGGCAGGGCCCAGAGTGATGCCGGGGCCGGGGTAGGTGCCCTTCATCAGTGAGTTCATGTCGTTGCCGACCGCATACAGCCCGGGAATGGGCAAACCGCTGCGGTTCAGCACGTTGGCATCGGCGTTGGTCACCAGGCCACGGGCTGAACCGAGGTCGCCGGTGTGAATGCGGATGGCATAGAACGGCCCCTTGGTCAGGGGTGCCAAGCATGGGTTGGGCGTATGTTGCGGGTCGCCCATGTAGCGGTTGTAACTGTTGCCGCCTTTGCCAAATGCGCGGTCGATGCCATTGCTGGCATCGCTGTTGAACTGTGCAAGTGTTTGCGCAAACACCTGTGGATCGACGCCGATGGCCAGGGCCAGTGCCTGCGATGTGGTGGCCCGATACAGGTAGCCTGCGTCGATCAACGCCTGGTTGTTGACGGGCTTGGGCCGCGCCAGGCCAAGCCCGTACCGGTTCATTGCTTCGGCATCGCAGACCAGCCAGCAGCTGGCAATGCCGTTGGCGAACATGGTGTGCACGAAGTGGTGGTAGGAGTCGGACTCGTTGACGAAGCGCCGCCCGGCTTGGTCTACCGCAATCACGCCCGGCTTGGCGCGGTCGGTGACCAGGTGCGGGAAGCGCTCACGTTCACCATCGGCATGACGCAGTTCGGAAACCGGTGCCCAGAAAAAGTTGGCCGCCAGGCTCTCGCCCTCGGCTGCTGCCACGGCCTGGGCAAGGCGCAGGGCGGCTCCGTCGTTGGCCGGTGGTGACATGGTCAGGTGCGGCGCCTTTTGAGCAGGGCGGTAGCCGGCGGCCATTGCGCCTGCTGCGAATCCGCCCATGGCGCACACCACGCCACCACGGGCCATTACCCGCTCACGGCGGCCCTCGCGCTGTACGACCACGCCCGTGATCACGCCGTGCTCGGCGATCAGCTCCACGGCTTCGCTGCGCAACCACAACTGCGTGCCGTGGGCGAAGGCGCTGGTGGCCAGGCGGGCGATCAATGCGTTGCCGGTGGTAAGCCGGGTGCCGCGTGGGTGCTGCAGGCGGTCGCGCGCGTAACGCGCCATCAGCTTCAGGCAATGCCACAGCGACTTGGGTGAGCGGCGAATGCTGAGGAAATGCTGGATATCCACCCGGTTGACCATCATGCCGCCGAACAGCAGCATGCCGGGCGGTGGCATCTGCAGGTCCTTGAAGCGTGTGCCCAGGTGCTTGCCGTCGTATTCGACCATTTCCAGCGCCCGGCCGAACTGAGTGGCGCCGGGTGCATCCGGGTAATAGTCGGGCGAGAGTGGGCGCAGGGCATAACGCAGTTCGGTGTTCTGCTCCAGCCAGCGCAGCGCTTGGTGGCCATGCTCGATGAAGGCATCGCCCAAGGCGGGATCGTAGCCGTCGCCGATGACCTGCTTGAGGTAGGTGCGCATTGCCTCGGGGGAGTCCTTGGCGCCGGCGTCACGGGCTTGGTCGGTGCCGTACAGCCACACCGCGCCGCCAGAAATCGCCGAGGTGCCGCCAAAGCGTTCGGCCTTTTCCACCACCAGCACCTTCAGCCCACGGCGGGCCGCCGTGGCGGCAGCGGCAAAACCACCGGCACCGCTGCCCAGCACAACCAGGTCGAAGCTGTTGTGTGTGTGCTCCAGAGTCGTCATGGCTTCAGATCTCCAACGGTGTGACGCCCATGAAGGCGCCAAGGTGGCCCAGTTGGGCGAAGGCCATTTCCGGGCCAGTCTGGATCCTGCAACCTACTTGCCGCGCGCGGTTCAGCAGCGGGGTTATCTCGGGTGAGGTGACCACGTCGGCGACCAGGGTGTCTGGCAGCAGGGTAGCCAGCAGGGCGGCGGACAGCGGCAGCTCTGCGCGGGTGCCCATGCCGACTGGGGACGCGTTGGCCACCAGGTCGAAGTCTTCCAGCCCATTGAACTGTGTGCTGACCGTGAGCCCGGGGAAGCCGTTGCCGAGCAGTTCGCATACAGCACCCATGCGTGCTGTGCTGGGGTCGCTGAGGGTAATGCTGGCGATCCCTGCCTCAGCCAGTGCATAGGCAATGGCACTGCCAACACCGCCGCAACCGATCACCAGTGCCCGTTTGCCCGCCGGCTCGAAGCCATGCTTGTGCGCAGCGCCGAGGAAGCCGGCGCCGTCCACGTTGTCGCCCAGCAGGCGTCCGTCGCGCTCGCGACGTATCACATTGACCGAACCCAGGGCAGCTGCGCGCTCGCTCAGGCCGTCCACGCGGTTGGCCAGCGCCTGCTTGTAAGGCACGGTGACCACGCAACCGCGCAGGTTCTGCCAGCCACGCAGGGTATCCGCAAAGCTGTCCAGCGCCGCCTCGTGCAGGTCGAAGGGCAGCATGGCGAGGTTGCAGTTGTTGTGGTTGAACCAGGTGTTGAAGTTTTCCGGAGACTTCACCTGGGCGATGGGCGAACCGACGATGGCGACCAGTTCAGTGGAACCTCGAATCATGCTGACCTCCTTATTGGCGTTGTTATGGAGGCAAGGGTGAGGCAGAGGGACGCGTGCAACAATGCGTCAAGCGGCCACTTAATGCGATAATCGCAGTCATGATCCGGTTATCGCAGTAATCGGCTGTTTTTGTTCCTCTGGTAGCGAGTCGAATGCATGAACACACCCGCCATCCATCCCCGTGACTTGATCGCGGGCTTGCAGAAAGGCCTGGCGCTGATGCAACTGTTCAGCGCCGAGCAGCCGCGCCTGAGTGTGCCGCAGGCGGCCAGGTTGTCTGGCCTTACGCCCAGTGCGGTGCGGCGGTTTCTGCTGACCTTGGTGCATGAGGGCTTTGCCGAAACTGACAGCCGTGAGTACTGGCTGACCCCCAAGGCCTTGCGTATCGGCCAGGCCTATGTGGACTCGGCGCAACTGCCGCGCATGCTGCGGCCGATTGTTGAACAGGTGGCGCGCCAGACCCAGGAGCACGTATCGGTGGGTACCCGCGATGGCGATGAGATCATCCATCTGGTGCGTAGCCGGTATAGCCATGTGGCGTCTTTGTCGATCAGGCCGGGCTCGCGGGTACCCATGTATTGCACGGCCGGCGGGCGGGTCTGGCTGGCCTGGCTGGATGAGGGGGAGCGGGACGAATACTTTGCCCGTCAGCCGCTGCGGGCGTTGACGCCTTACACACTGACAGACCGGGCGCAGCTGGACGCTGAGCTGTTGCGCGTGAAGGGGCAGGGGTTCTGTATCGTTGATCAGGAATATGAAATCGGTATGCGGGTGCTGGGGGTGCCATTGCTGGGACGGGCCGGTCAGTTGAAAGCGACGCTGACCATCACGACTCATGCTTCGCGGTTGAGTATTGATGAGATACGGTTGCGGTATTTGCCGACCCTGTATGAGGCACAGGCGTTGCTTCGGCCAGTGCTGGATTGACGCAGACATGGCGCAGTCTGCGGGCATGGCGCCATGCGTGTGAGAACGGGTCACCCAGAAAGGTGGCTTTGCTCGCCAGTTGGGCCGCTGGACGGCCCAAACCTGTTGACTGGCAGGCTTCAGCATCCGGCTCGGTAGCCGGTAGTGGCTTTCAATCAATGAGCCAACCCTGGTCCCCCTCGATCAACGTCCCTCCATGACTGGTGGTGTCACCCTCCCTTGCTGCGGGGTGGCCCTCGATGATTGTGCAGGCAGCGCCGGTTTCGATAACGGCGCCACAACTGATGCGATCGCCCACACGAGCGACGGCCTTGCCATCCACGAATGTTGCATTTGCGCCGGTTTCCACAGTGCCTTCGCCATGGAGCGGGCAGCTATGACGATGGCCTACCAGTACGATGGGTTTCATTTGCGCTTCCTTTTGCCGGGTTGAACGGGGGCTTCTTCGAAGGCTGCTGGTGGCGGTGGCGCTGCCCGGACGTTGAACAGGCGGCAGATGCCATACCAGCAGAGTGCGACGGAGAGGTTGTAGGGAAACAGCACGGCCCAGAACGGCAATTGCCAGTTCTTTTTGCCCTGCATTTCACCGGGCTCGCCGGTTCGCCAAGGGGCATAGTGGCGCCAGGCTTCTGCCGGGGTCAGGCAGATGGCGTGCAGTGGCTTGTGCCACCAGTTGGGTTCACCGGGCGGAGGGAGTTTGTCTGGGCCGTGGTCCATGAAGTGGCGGAGGTATTCCCATACCTCGGCGACATGCTTGACGCCGGGTTCGGTGGGTTCGTTGCTGTCGATCCACAAGCAGTCTTTTTGGTGCAGGCTGCCGTCTTCACGGCGAGGGGCGAAGGCGAGGGCATAGCTGGTGCTGAATGATGAACCGCCGTATTCGGTGCGCTTGAAGATGCCACCTCCGATGTCGGCCCATTCGAATACGAGGACCTTGCTCAAACGTTGGTAATAGATTTTTTGGGTTGACCGATTGAAGCAGAAACTTGATAAGCGTTTTATGAAATATATTCGATAAATAAGGAAAGGAAGGAAGGTGAAGGGGGCGAGTGTGAAGCTGGACATTAATATGGGGTCGGAATTAAAGTAGCCCAGGAATTCTCTACCAAATAGATTTGGGTATAAGCCGATTATTAATGATAGGGTCATTGTGCAGTACAGTTTCCCCATGAATACAGAATCTGATACCCAAGGATTTCGCAGGCATAAAGTGTTTTTTGATAAGTTTGATACTTGCCCGCCAATAGCGGGCTTATGCCCTGAAGCTGACGTTGAATTGAATATCCAGATGGTTGCCATGATCAGCGCTCCAGACGAAAAATTGACAGGGTCTCAACCATGGCCGGGAAGTCGCGGGTGCCTGGCACGTTGGTGTAGTGCACCGTCAGGATGGATACGCGTTAGCTGCAGGCCGGGCCCGGAGGTAGCGCTGCTGACAGAGGTGTCGCTCATGTGCGTTTCCTTTGGGTTGAATGCGCTGGGGCCTCCTCAAATGCTTCGGGAGGCGGTGGCGCTGCTCGGACGTTGAACAGGCGGCAGATGCCATACCAGCAGAGTGCGACGGAGAGGTTGTAGGGAAACAGCACGGCCCAGAACGGCAATTGCCAGTTCTTTTTGCCCTGCATTTCACCGGGCTCGCCGGTTCGCCAAGGGGCATAGTGGCGCCAGGCTTCTGCCGGGGTCAGGCAGATGGCGTGCAGTGGCTTGTGCCACCAGTTGGGTTCACCGGGCGGGGGGAGTTTGTCCGGGCCGTGGTCCATGAAGTGGCGCAGGTATTCCCACACTTCGGCCACATGTTTGACGCCGGGTTCGGTGGGTTCGTTGCTGTCGACCCAGAGGCAGTCTTTTTGATGCAGGCTGCCGTCTTCGCGGCGGGGGGCGAAGGCGAGGGCATAGCTGGTGGTGAAGGAGGAACCACTGAATTCTGTGCGACTGAAAAGACCGCCTGCGACTTGGCTCCAGTCAAATATTATGAGTTTTTTGAATCGCTTATAGTAGATTTTCTTTGTGTGTCGATTTAAATATATGTTCGATAAGTTTTTTATGAAAAGTATTCTGTAGGCTAAGAATGGGGTAAAAATAAAGGGGAGTGAGATCAGGATGGCAATGAAAATGTCGCCGCCGTTGATTGAGTAATCTATATTTTCGTTAATGAGATTGTAGCATGAGAATATCCAGGTAAATAGAAACATGGCTGTGTAGATTTTTCCCATGAATACAGAGTCGGACACCCAAGGGTTTCGCAGGCATAAGTGTGAACTGGTTGTTTGAATGAGTTGTCCGGAAATTTTTGGCTTGAATCCTGAATTGTGGGCTTGATTAAAAAACCAGATAGTCGCCATAGGTTTAGCGTTCCAGATGAATAGTGGTAGTAGAAGGGGTGTCGTCATCCAGTCCTTGGTTGGCATAGTAATTAATCGTTAGCGTGGCAGACCTGATTTGTCTAGCATCAGTTTTGTAATGAAGTAATAAGCCTGCTGGGGTGATATGGCAGTCAGGGGTTATTTGGAGTGGGGTTGTCTGCCTGTCGAGGTTCTGGCTCACTAAGCTCCCTGACCATTCGCTTTGACCTAATACGAATTCTGGTAAAAGTATAGTTAGCTCGAGTGTTGCGTTTTGTTTAATGACCTGTGTATGGATAATTGTTGCCCAGTCAGGTGTTGGCCATTTGTTATTTATATCCAAATGTGTCGTTAGGGCGCCTAAGCCGAGCTGCTCAGAATACGGTGCCAACAATGCTTTCGGTGAGAGAAATTCAATCTGCCATGACTTGATTTCTTCGTGGATGTGGCGAAAGGGTGGCAATTTTTTATCAAAGTCTAACTCTATATTCTCCCGTATTTCTCCATCATTTTCCCTTGTCCCGAATATGCTTCTGCTGGCCCATAATTCTAAAGGGCTGTGAAGGCGGGAGTGTGCTTTTGAGTAGAGGAATAGTCCTCCACCGATCAAAGTTGCTCCGATCAAGGCGATTCCAGCTGCTGTCCAGCCTGCAAAAGGAATGAGGACTGTCGTGCCCGCGATGGCAAGGCTTCCTTCTAGAACAAGAATCGAACCTAAAGCAGTAGTCGCGCTGGCGGCCGCTGTATATAAGCCTGAAATAAGATTGCCGTTCTGCCATTGACGTACTGCCTTAAAAATATCTGAGGAAAACCCAATTATTATCGCCGGGTAGCCTGATGCCCGCGCGAAAAGATTACTCGTCAGAAAGTTGATGATGCCGTTACCAAAGGCCATGCCTGGCGCCGTTGAGATCCACTTCAACATCATGGCCTTTTGCGTCGCCCGCACGCTGACCAATGTCGCCGCCGCTGCACCGATCACCCCGAAAACAGATGAAGCGAACCCCATGGTGTATTCCGGTGCGTCGCTCTTTTGCAGGCTGTTGTAAGCCGTCTTGAGCGATAAGATGTTGAACCACAGCATCCCCGCGTTTAAACCGCCACCACCGCCGGAGGTGAGCAACCCCAGAAAGTTGGGTTTCACCCGCGCAGTGGTGGTCAGCTCGATGGACACCGTGCGGCTACCCGAAATGCGCAACGCTTTCATCTCTTCAACCTGCGCCATGCCGCTCTTCAAATACCGCTGCACCTCCTGGCTAAAGGGATTTTCCGTAACGGCCTGCTCGGTGATGCGATAGCGCGCCGCCAACAACCCCAGCGCTTTCTCGGCATTGGCCTCACGCGCTGCCAGCAACACTTGCTGGCGCAGGCCATGGCTGGCATCCCAACGGGTTTGGCCACGCAGGCGCTTGAGCACCACGGCATTGACCGACTGGGCGGTGAGGTCGGTGATGTCCGCCATGGCCGGGAAGCGACCGGCGAGCCCTTCGATCACGTTGTCGCTGGCGCCGAACATGGCGCCGATCGAATCGGCTTTATCCTTGAACGGGTTGAACGGCGCCAAGGCGGTGTAAAGCGGGCTGTCGTGCTGGTCCAGCCATTGCTCCAGGCGTTTGAAGCGTCGGTCATGATCTTCGGTGCCGGGTGTCGGCTGGCCCATCGGGTGAATCAGCAACGCCAGTGAGATTTCCAGATCGCGGGCGGAGGTGCGTTCGTCGCGGTCGTAACAGGCCAGTGCCGCAGCCAGGCTGTAGGGGTTATCAATGTGTTGGGATTCGGCCGTCGCCAGCCAGGCGTCATGATCGTTGCTGGCTTGCAAGGCCAGGTTGCGCAGGGCGGCAATCCGCCGTTCCAGCGCGTCGCGTTCGGCGAGGAAGCGCCGGTATTTGTCGACATCAAGGCGCTGTGCCAGGCGCGCGCCATTGGGGGAGTAATCTTCATGGGTGAGGGCCTGGAAATGGGACTCGGCCGGCGACAGGGCAGGCCCCCGGCGTGACGTGCCCAGCCTGAACGCGGCCAGTTCCGGTGAAGGTGCATCCGCCGGGTACAGGCTTTCCAGCGTCTTGTTCAGCAGCATGGCGACCAGGTTGCGATGGTGAAAGTCGCGGCTCTGCGGGCTGAGCTGTTCGGCATCCAGCCGGTAGCATGCCGGCACGCGCTCCTGCTCGGGAGGTTGGGCGGGTCTTGTGTGCTCCAGTTGCTCGGCCGGCATCAGGTCACGCAGTTGGTGCTGGTAGGCCGAGACCGACAGGCTCAGGTCCAGGGCCATGCCTTCGGCGTCGGCGAGCGCCACCACCACTGGCACTTTCGGCTGGGTCCAGGGGTAGTGGCGGGCGATGGCATTGAGGTTGCCGATGGGCAAGGTTTCGGTGACCGGGTCGCTGCTCCAGGTCAGCGGCATGCGCCGCTCGGTTGGCTTGAAGTCTTCGACCCAGGTTTGCAGGGCACTGACCGGCAACACATGGGGCTGGGTGGACGGCGCCGGGTTGCCGCTGACCAGCTCGGCCATGTCCAGCTGGCGCATGTGCCGTTTGCGCAGGGCTGCCGAACCGGTGATACGGGCGGTGATGGCGTTGGTCCACAGGTGCGGGCTGTAGCCGATCCACACTTCCTTGGCCGTGTCCTGGCAGGTGTCGGCCCACACCCAGCCCGTGCTCTGGCCGGACAGGTAGCGCTCACGGCGGTGGTCGTCCTCCAGCCCTTGGTAGCGCATCTCCTTGTAGAGGCCCGCGCCGACGTGCTCATGAATGACCAGCTTTTCGCCCAGAGGGCCTTTCATGAACACGTAGACATAGCCTGGGCGCACAGCGCGGAGGGTGTAGGCCGAGTGCTGCAGCGGGGCGAAGCCTTGTTCCAGGTTGAAGCCTGCATCGGCATAGCGGCAGGCGGGGGCGTCGCCGGTGCGGGGTACGATGGCGTAGCGCACTGGCAGGATGGGCACGCGTGCGCTGCAGGCCGGGCCGGAGGTGGCGCTGCTGACGGAGGCATTGGTCATGCGAGCTCCTTGCTCAGAGAGACAGTCTTTTCGAACCAGAGACGCACTGCGGCAACTTTCAGTACTGACAAGACTGAAATGCCGTTATTCATACTGTGCTGGATTTCAGGCCCGACTCTATGCTGTAAGAAGTTTCCTACTTACTTGCTAAGATGCGCGGGCGATCAAGTATCTGGAATTCAAGTGAAAGACAATGCCTCGATCGCTGCTTTTGGGTCGAGGCTGAAAGTGTAAGATTTTATTTGAATGTATATGTATTGTGTTTGCGCAATATCGTGTGAAAAGTTGCAGTATTTTTGTAGGAAGTTTCGTACTTTAAGGTTGTTATATGTTCAGTTTTTGCACTTGGCCATCACTACCTGGCAAGTCCTGGGCGTGCCTCCCGAGCGGCTGGCATAACGCACGCAGTTATTCAGGGATTTCTGTCGCGCAATGCTCAAGGTATTGCCCCAGGCCAGGCCGCCTTCCCCGGTAGTGGGGACGGCCTTGGCAAAGCAGTTGGAGCCGACTGCAGGCGTGGCGTAGCGTGCCTTGCTGGCGTTGCTGGAGCAGCCGGCGAGAGCCAGGCTGAGGCCGAGCAGGGTGGCCAGGGCCCAGTACGCGTTTGGTCTGCTCATGTATTCCCCTTCTGCGCTTGGCAGCAAATGCCTTGCAGGATATTTCATTACAGCGAAGCGGTGAACTATCGGGGCGTCAAGGGGCTCCTTTGCTAAGCGCACCCCGCGCTTACCTGATGGCGCAAGACCATCAGCCCTGGGTCACTGAATGAAAAGGAGGCACCGTGACCGCACCTGATCAAACCCTTTACCGCTGTACGCCCAGCCCGCTGCATGCCCTGCTGCTGGCGGGCAGCGTACCGTTGTTCCTTGGTGCGCTGCTGAGCGATATCGCCTACTACAACAGCTACCAGATTCAGTGGAGCAACTTCGCCGCCTGGCTGATCGCCGGTGCCCTGGTGTTCTGTGGGCTGGCACTATTGTTCGCGCTGGCCAACCTGATCCGCGCCGAGCGCAAGGGCGGGCGCGCTACGCTGTACTTCGTGCTGCTGCTGGTGACTTGGGGGCTTGGGCTGATCAATGCCTTTGAGCATGCCAAGGACGCCTGGGCGGTGATGCCTTCTGGGTTGGTGTTGTCGGTCATCGTGACAGTGCTCGCGGTGGTGGCCGCCTGGACCGGTTTGAGCAACCTGCGTTCAGGAGGTGTGGCATGAAGCCTTTGCATGCATTTAGCCTGTTGGGCGTGGCGCTATTGCTGAGTGCCTGTGGTGGCGACGGCGAGCCGACCCAGGCCCATGGCCCGGACCCGAAGCTGCCGGAGCCTCAGCGCGGCTTGCTGCCGAGCATGAAGATTGCGCAACCGGCTGCCTGGGGCGAACTGAAACCGACCGTGCCGGAGGGCTTCAGTGTCACCGCCATTGCCACCAACTTGAAAATCCCGCGCCAGAGCCTGGTGCTGCCCAATGGCGACATTCTGGTGGCTGAGGGCAGGGGGGGGCAGCGCGGCCAAGCTCAAGCCCAAGGATGTGATCGCCAGCCAGATCAAGGCCAAGGGCAATACCCAGGTCAAGGGTGGCAACCGTCTGACCTTGCTGCGCGATGCTGATGGCGATGGCAACTACGAGGTACAGGCCGTGTTTGCGGATAACCTCAACGCACCGTACGGCTTGGCCTATGCCAACGGCAAGCTGTATGTAGCCAACCAGGATGCGCTGGTGCGCTTTGACTACAAGGAAGGCCAGACCCAGGCCGACGGCCCGCCAACCAAGGTCACCGACCTGCCGGCCGAAATCAACCACCATTGGACCAAGGCGCTGACCATCAGCCCGGATGGCCGCTTCTTGTATGTGGGTATCGGCTCGAACAGCAATATCACCGAGCGCGGCCTGGAGGTGGAGATCGATCGGGCCATGGTCTGGCAGGTCGATGCCGAGACCGGCGCACACCGGCCCTATGCCACCGGCTTGCGTAACCCGACGGCATTGACCATCCAGCCGCAGACCGGGCAGTTGTGGACGGTGGTCAACGAGCGGGATGAGCTGGGCCCCGACCTGGTGCCGGACTACCTCACTTCGGTACGTGAAGGGGGCTTCTATGGTTGGCCTTACAGCTACTGGGGGCAGCATGTGGATGAGCGGGTGCGGCCACAGAACCCGGACAAGGTGGCGGCGGCGATCAAGCCGGATTACAGCCTGGGTTCGCATGTGGCTGCACTGGGTGTGGACTTCTCGTCCTCGGCAATGGGCGAGCGCTTTGCCGACGGTGTATTCGTGGGCGAGCACGGCAGCTGGAACCGGCCCAACCCGGTGGGTTACAAGGTGATTTTCGTGCCGTTCAGCAATGGCAAGCCTGCTGGGGAGCCGATCGACTTCGCCACGGGCTTTCGCGGTGAGGATGGCAAGACCCGGGAGCGACCGGTTGGCGTGACGGTGGACCCGCGTGGGGCGTTGATCATTGCCGATGACCTGGCGAATACGGTGTGGCGGGTGACGCGGAATCGCTGAATGCTATCGGGTCAATTCGGCAAATCTTGCTGGCGATGGGCCGCAGAGCGGCCCAATTGCTGACTGACAGGCATTGCGCGTGGGTCAGAAGCGGTAGTTGAAGCTGGCTTCCAGTGTGCGCGGTGCCCCTGGGGTGATCAGGTCGACCGAGCCATGTGCCGAGGCATAGTAGTCACGGTCGAACACGTTCTTCAGGCGCAGCGCGGCATCCCACTGCGGCACGCTGTACAGCAGCGCGGCGTCGAAGGTGGTATAGCCTGCCATCACCACCACATTGTCGAGCGCTGTGTAGCGTTCGTCGACGTAGTTGGCTCCGGCGGCCACACGCCACTCTGGTGTCAGGGTACGTACCAACCAGACGTTGGCGCTGTTGCGCGGCGTCAGGGTAGGGGTCTGGCCTTCGTTCGCCACGCCATTGGTCTTGCTGTTGGACTTGGTGATTTCGGCGTCCAGGTAAGCGTAACCGGCATAGATCTGCCACTTGTCGGTGAGATGCCCGCTGACGGTGGCTTCAAAGCCATCGGTACGCTGTTCGCCAGCCAATACGGTCAGGTTGGGGTTGGCCGGGTCGGCAGTCTTCATATTGGTGCGCTCAAGGCGGAACACTGCGGCGGTCAGTGACAGGCGGCTGTCGAGCAGGTCCCATTTGGCGCCGATTTCATAGTTGGTGGTTTCTTCCGGCTCCAGGTGCTGGTTGCTCGGGCTCACCGCGAACACTTCGCCCGAAGGCTGATAGCTGCGGCTGACCGACACGTAGTAGGACTGGATGGCGTCTGGCTGGTAGACCAGACCCGCACGCGGGCTCCAGGTCTTGTCGGTACGATCCAGGTCGATGTTTTGCACGCGGTCGTCGTCGTACTCCTGGCCAAAGATGTCATAACGCACACCGACCAATGCCTTCCAGTGCGCGTTCAGCTCGATCATGTCCTGCACGTACAGACCGGTGGTCTGCTGGCAGTTGGTGCCCTTGGACGACAGGTTGGCGGCATGTTCCGGTACCGGCACCAAGGCATCACGGTACACCGGTACCTGGGCCACGTTGGTCTGGCTCAGCACGCGCTGGTACTTGTCCTGAAAGCCTGCTTCCACGCCGTACAACAGGTTGTGCTGCATGCCGGCCAGTTGCGCTTGTTGCTTGAGCTCCGTCTGGTTGAACACACCGTACTCATCGCGGGCGACGTTGCCGCGGTTGAGCTTGATCAGCAGTTCACCGTCGGGCGCGGTGACGAAGCGCGTCGGGCTGCTGTCGGCCAAGGTGTTGTTGCGGTCCAGGTCGTAGCGGTAGTAACGGCTGGTGTTGGTCAGGGTGAAGTTGTCGTTGATGCGGTAGTCCAGGCTGGCTGTAAGCGAGAACACCTCGCTGCGGGCGTAATCCTGGTCCGCATCGCCAGAGCCAAAGCGCTTGTCGCGGTCCACGTCCACCGGGCGGTTGCCCAGGGCCGGGATGCCGAAGTCGATCAGGCGCTTGTCGTACAGGTAGGTTGCGCCCAGGTTCAGTTCCAGGTCGTCCGAGAGACGGAAGTAGGCCGACGGTGCGATGGCCTTGCGGTCGATGTAGCCATCATCGCGGAAGGTGTCGCTGTCTTCGAAGGCACCGGTCACGCGGTAGGCCTGGTTGCTTTGCGGGTCGGCCCAGCCGGTGTCGAACTGGGTTCGGCGTTTGCCTTCGCTGTCGACGTTCATGCCGACTTCGCGCTTGGGCGTGAAGCTTGGTTTTTTGCTGATGCTGTTGATCAGCCCGCCCGAGGAGCCACGGCCATACAGCACCGCGGCCGGGCCCTTGATCACCTCGACACGCTCGATGTTGGACAGGTCGCGAAAGTACAGGGCGTCGTCACGCACGCCGTCTATGTACATGTCGCCAATGGCGCTGAAGCCACGGATGGTCACCTGATCGCGTTGGCCGTCGCCGTTGGACAGGCCGATGCCGGGCACGTTCTTCAGCACGTCTTCCATGGACTGTGCGCCTTGGTCCTTGATCACACTTTCGGGAACGACGTTGACGGTTTGCGGGATATCGCGCAGCGGCGCGTCGATCTTCATGGCGCTGCGGCTTTCACTGGCCTTGTAGCTTTGCTGCTCATAGACGCTGGTGACGGCGGTGGCGGGCAGGGCGAGGCTACTTTGCGTATCGGTTTGGGCGGCAGCGTGGACAGCAGGCACAACGAGCAGGCCCAGCATGGAAATGGATGCTGGGGCAACAGACCTTTTTGCCATTACAGGCGACTCTTTGTTGTTATCGGGGTCACGAATAGTAATGATTTGCAAATGTAAAGCAAGTGTAAAGAATTCGTATTAGCTATAACAGTGATCTCTGCGACGAAATGTGTCGCCAACCGGGAGGGCCGGCAAGGCGGCAGGTAATGGCTATGCTTGTTAGCGCGTGAGCCTTTCACGCGCCTATTCGGACTTGATCACAGGGAAGCACGCCTATGAACCCCATTCGTACTCTCGCTCGTGCTGTAGCCCTTGCCACGCTGGCCTCTGCTGCCAGCTTCACGGTACAGGCTGCCGGTATCCCCATCGGGAGCGAGGCGCTGGAAAGCCATGTCACCACACAGGTAACGGCTATCGACCTGGCCACCCGACAAGTCACGGTGAAAGGCCCTGACGAGAAGAAGGATGTGACGTTCCAGCTGACCGAAAAGGCCAAGGCGCTGCCCAACCTGAAAGTCGGTGACCAAGTCGACATCTACGTGACACGCGCCGTGGCCTATGTGCTCAATCCGGAAGTGGGTGGGGCGCCGAAAGCGACTGAAGAGTCCGGTACCATTCGTGCAACCGAGCAAAACCCTAACCCGGGCGGCGAGGCGTTCCGCCAGGTCAAGGTTACCTCTCAGATCAAGAAGATCGACCTCAAGACGCATGAGGTGAGCTTGTTGCCACCGGAGGGCAAGCTGCAGGTGGTCAAGGTCGAGAACCCAGACCTGCAGAAACGCATGAAGAACCTCAAGGTTGGCCAGACTGTCGACGCGATCTACACCGAAGTACTGCGCGTCGAAACCTCGCGCTGACCTCGGCCGTTGCCGACCTCGGTTACTCGCCTACGATCGGCCGTTTGCGGTCCGGGCAGGCTGGTGCCGGGGAGCGGGCCTCAGTAGCCGGCGGCTTCGATCAAGGCCTGGGGCTCTGCACGTTAGGGGTAGTCGACTTGTGGTGTGTCACTGCCGCAGGCTTCGGGTAGCCCGGGTCTGGATGCGCTGTGAGGCCTTGCAAGCCGGGGGATGGCGCTGAAACAGCTGAAGTACCCAGTCGGGGCGGGTCTTGCTGGCATCGTTGAGCCAATTGGCGACTGAGTCCTGGGCGTATTTCTCAGCTTCGGCCAGCAGCGGTACCAGCAACGGCTCGGCCACTTCTGGTTGTTGCTTGAGCGTGGCAATGTGCTCGCACCAAACGCCGCGCGGGCGCAGGATCTCGATGCAGAACCGACGTACCAGCGGGTCTGCATCGCCGGTATGGCGGCCGAGTAGCGCCAGGGCCGCTTCAAGGTGCTGGGCCAGGCGCGGGCGCAGGGCAATCCATGCCCATTCACGCACGCCGAAGTGCTCATCGCGGGCGAAGCGAAACTGCGCCAGCAGGGCATCTTCCGCAGGCTGCGAGCGTGACAGGTACGCCTGGGCGAACGCTGCCCAACTGCGCACGGTATCGGACGGGTGCGTGCAGCATTGCTCGAACACGTGCTGGCGCAACGACTCGGCGGCTTGCTCCAGCCACTTGCCCAGCGCCAGGCCAATGTCCGCCACTTTTTTTGACAGGCCCAGTGCCTGGGCCTGGTCCGCACTGGCAGCGAGGTGCTCAACCAATGCTGCTGGCAATTGGCCTGTCAAGGCGTTGACCAAGGCGGCTTGATCCACCGCCAGGCATTCGGCCAGGTTGCGGGTTGGCAGTTGGCCAAGGTCGATCAGGGACTTTCGGTCGTCGCTCATGGCTAAGGCTCCATGGCAGTGGCACGGTGCAGTCGATTGCCGGCCAGGCACGTGCACAGCCTCGTTGATGTGCACATCCTCCAGTCGACGGCCCAGTGCCGAGTCTTCGATGGGCGAAAGCTGAAACCCTCGATGGCCACTGGCTGTCTGGCAAGCCGGCGGATGAACAGGCGCCGGTAAAGCGACGCTGGCAAGCAGGCCTCGAGCCAAGGTTGGCAACGACTTGACTGGTCGTGTTCGCTTTGTACCCGGGGCTTCCTGCCAAACCGGGCCAATAGGCTCTGATTCTGCAACATCATCCACCTCCATGTGGTCTTGCGGGTGTGCCTTGGGTTCAGTGCTTGTCCGGTGGCAGTGCCAGGGCAGGACTGGCCGAGAGTGCCTGTAGCGTGGCGGACAGGGCATCACGTTGCGCGTTGTCCAGTGACTGCATGATCGTGCCGATCCAGTCGGTGTGTTCGGCGAAAACGGCGTCGAGTACCGCTATGCCTGCCGAGGTAAGGCTGATGCTCAGCTTGCGCCGGTCATGGGCGTCCTTGCGGCGCTTGATAAAGCCATCACCCTGCAGGCCGTCGAGCAGGCCGGTCACGGTGCCTGAGGTGATTGCCAGGCGCGTCGCCAGCTCCAGCGGTGCCAGGCGGCCGCCTGCACCTTGCAAGGTCAGGAGGATTGCGAACCGCCCTTCCGACAGGTTATGGCGGGCCAACCGTGCGGCGCATACCCGGTTGATGGCCGCTGCAGCGGACAGCAGTTCGAAACACAGGCGCACGTTCTGCCTGGCGTCAGCGGGGGCCTCGGCCAGTGCATCGAGCATGATGTGATGCTTGTTCTCAAGCGTATTCATAAGGCGCAGTTTATCTTGGTGCCTTAGTAAGTCAACAGCACAGATGTTTCAGGGTTAAGACAACATGCGCACGCCGGACGGAAGGAATGTTTCACTATGCATGGTACGAATAGTTCAAGTGCAGGATTTTGATTTCTATCAGTACTGGGTAATGCACCATCATGGTGGCCATCGATACCTTGGATGAGGACTGCCATGTTCAGTAAATCGATGCTCCTGCTGGTGCTTCCTGTGGCAATGGCGTTGCTTGCCGGTGCTGTGTTGCCATTTCAGGCCGCCGGCAATGCTGCGGTAGGCCGGGCCCTTGGGCACTGGCTGTGGGGGGCTTTCACATCGTTGACGGTGAGCATGCTGGTGGTGATCGCTGCGCTGCTGATTATCCGGGTACCGGCACCAGACATGGGCAAGGCCTTGCAAGGGCCCTGGTGGTTATGGATTGGAGGCGTGCTGGGGGCACTGTATGTAGCCGGCGCCGCAGCACTCACCCCGAAACTTGGCGCAGCAGGGTTCCTGGTACTGGTGGTGGCAGGGCAGATCATCACGGCAGTGCTTGCCGACCACTACGGGGCGATGGGGCTGGGTGGCAAGCCGCTTAGCCTGGCCAGGGTGGCTGGCGTGGTGCTGATCCTGTGCGGAGTGTTGCTGGTACAAGGCCCTTGGGCAACGGCGTCACCGGCCCATTCCACGGCAGCTGTGAAGGGGCAAGAAAACTGATCAGCGCCCTGCTTGGCTGCAGGCCCATACGGTTTCGCGCAGCCAGCGGTGCCCGGGGTCACTGTCCTTGCGGTTGTGCCAGGCTTGCTGATAGTCGAACGAGGGGATGGCCAGTGGCGGCGTGAACTGGCGCAGTGTCCTGTGCTGGCGCAACGACCCCACGGCGCGGCTGGCCACCGTCAGGATCAGGTCGGTGCCGGCCAGCACTTCGACTGCCGCACTCCAGTGCGGCATGGCCAGGGCGATACGGCGTTGCAGGCCCCGGGCGGCCAGTGCGCGCTCGATTTCATCGAAAGCATCCGGGCGCATGGCCATCAATACATGTGGGCGTGCCAGCCAGTCTTCCAGGGCCATGCCGCCGCTGGCAGGCAGCGCCTGGCGATCGGCAACGCTGATGAAGCGATCCGCAAACAGGGGCTGGACGGTGATGTCCTGAGGCAGTTCGGGGAACAGGCCCAGGGCCAGATCCAGTTCGCCATCGAGCAACTGCGCCAACATGGTTTCACGGCTGGCCTGGCTGATGGCCAGGTCCACCCCGGGCGCGACTTGGCGCAGGTGGCGCAACAGGTGCGGCAGGATGATGCGCGAGGCGTAGTCGGACAGCGACAGCCGGAACCGGCGCTGGGCCCTGGCTGGCTCGAATAGCGGGGTGGCCAGCAGGCTGTCGAGATTGCTCAGTGCATCCTGTAACGGTTGTGCCAGGGATTGGGCGCGGGCGGTAAGGGCCATGCCGCCGCCTTGGCGTACCAGCAAAGGGTCGTCGAAGTGTTTGCGCAACTGCGCCAAGGCGTGGCTCACCGCCGGTTGGCTGCGGTGCAGGCGCAGGGCTGCGCGGGTCACGTGCCGTTCACTGAGCAGGGCATGCAGGGCGAGCAGCAGGTTGAGGTCGATCTTGCGCAGTTCATCCATCAGGTGAATGGCCTTGGTTATTTCTGGCGACTTGTATCAGCTTAACAAATGCTTGACTCTTGCACGCGCTTACAAGCTGCTGGCGATAGAGGTCACTTCACAGCACATGAATTCTACTAAATGGGTTTATGTTTGCTCTGTAATTTACTGATAAAAAACAATTATCTTCTTGCAGTCGCATGCTGAACACACTGCTCAAAGTAAGTCCGCTTTATCGCTGCCGGCTTGAGCCGTGAGCGGCTGTTGTACGTCTGCTCGGTAATGCCGAAGGCAGTCATGCGCATCCAGGGTTTGGGGAATTTGCGTACCTGCAGCTTCTTGCGCGTGGCATACAAGGTCACCCCGGAAAGCTTGGCCTGTTGGGCCTCGGCGGCTATCTGCGCGCCCCAGCTGCAGGTGTGGCGATCGTTCTGGCTCAGTGCCCTGGCTTGGGCGCCGAAAGCGAAGGTGGCCAGCAGGCAGCCGGCCATCGTTGCTAGAAGTACTCGCATGTTGCTGTCCTAAGCATCTGAAAGAGAACGGAGTTTGCCTTCGCTTTCCGCAGCCGTGGGCCAGCAATTTGCCGTCAGGTCACAGCCATGCGCAGCGGGCTGGCCAAGGGCCTGCGCAGGCTTGTCCAGGCCAGGCTGGCAACCCAGAGCACCGAAACACCGTAGTTAAGGCGTTGATAGAGGCCGAACAGCTGGCCACTCTGCGCTGCCTGGCCCATCAACGCGACGGTGATGATGGCCAACACCACGCAAGCCAGGGAAAGCAGCGCCAAGGCGGGGGAGCCGGCAATGCGGTTGCCCAGCCATGCCCATACGGCGCTGGCCAAGGTCAGTGAGAGGAACATCAGCAGACCAAACAGGTTATGCAGTTGCTGCGAGGTAGATGGCTGTGCCGGTGCACAGCCCTGGTCGCAAGGGAACCAGCCGGTGCCCAAACTGCCCATGCCATGCAGCAACACCAGGCCCGCACTCAGCAGCGCCAGCTTCGAACTGCGCCAGCGCCGCACCAGGCCCCAGGCAAACAGGGCAAACAGCAGGGCCAGAGGGAAATTGTTGACCCGTGGCGACCAGCTGTGGGTTGGCGAACCGGCCGCGCCAAGCTGGCTCATGGCCTGTTGCAGGTGATCATAGCCAGGGTAGGCCTGAGCGGTGAGCCATACCCCCACCAGCAGCCAGAGGGGGATCAGCAGGCCACTGCCGAGCAAAAGGCGGTCGAGGGTTTTCATACTGCAGATTCCTTCCATGGAACAGTGAGCGTGGAGGCGTACAGTACAGGCTTGCGCACGTCATGGGCCAGGAATTCTGTGCGTTTTTCAGGGGCCAGGGACTGCAAAGATGGCAATAAATACCGCACGGGGTGTATGTGATCGTACAACCGCTTGCGCTATGATGAGCGCTGTCTTTCAAGGTGAAATACAGGGCAATGACAGAGCAGCAGGTACAGGCAAGGACCCGGCGCAAGCCGCGCAGTCTGGCCCAGGAACTGGTCACGGTGCTGACCGAACGCATTCGCAGCGGCCAGCTCAAGCGCGGCGACAAGCTGCCGACCGAATCGCAGATCATGGCCGAGGAGGGCGTCAGCCGCACGGTGGTGCGTGAGGCGATCTCGCGGTTGCAGGCCGCCGGGCAGGTAGAGACTCGCCACGGCATTGGTACATTCGTGCTGGATGCGCCGGCTACGGGCGGTTTCCGTATCGACCCGGCCACCGTGGTCACCCTGCGCGAGGTGCTGGCGGTGCTGGAGTTGCGCATTGCCCTGGAGATCGAGTCGGCCGGGCTGGCGGCCCAGCGGCGAAGCGACGAAGCCCTGGCCGGTATGCGGGCGGCGCTGGACGAACTCAACGAGGGGGCGGCCCACGCCACCGATGCGGTGTCGGCGGACTTCCAGTTCCACCTTCGCATTGCCCAGGCCAGCGGCAACCACTACTTCGCCGACATCATCAACCACCTGGGTACCAGCATCATTCCGCGCACCCGGCTGAATTCGGCGCGCCTGGCCCATGATGATCAGGCGCATTACATGAGTCGCCTGATGCATGAGCACGAGGCGATCTATGAGGCGATTGCCCGGCGTGACAGCGAAGGGGCGAAGATGGCCATGCGCATGCACCTTAGCAACAGCCGCGAGCGCTTGCGCCAGGCGCATGAGGCGGCGGAAGCGCAAGGGACCTGAAGCCTTTGCTGCCAGTACTGGCCTCTTCGCGGGCAAGATAGCCCTGTAGGAGATCACCCAGCCCTTCCGGGCTGCGCTGTCGCGCAGCAAACATGAGGTGTACGGCTTCAGTTCCGCAGCGACGCTGACATTTTGAAAAAGAAAAGGCGGTTGGCCCGGTAGGGCCAGCCGCCTTTTGCTTTGTTAGGGTTCGTGTGCGCGGGACAGAGATCGTAGCCAGCACTGGTGTGTGTCCGCACACCCGCGTAGGAGAGTGATCCGCACGGTATCGGCGTGAAGTCCCTGTAGGCATCAGCTGATTCAGCTGTGACCACGTATGAGAGAGTGAACCCTTTCGCCACCGTGTGCCCCGCGCGCCCTTTATCCTGCGAGGATTCATCATGGCGCGCAAGCCTTCCAAGCAACGCTTTACCGTCGTCCATCCCGATTGCGCGGCGATCGATGTCGGTGGTCGAGAACATTTCGTGGCGGTCGATCCCCGGCACGAAAATCCCGTCCAGTCGTTCACGTCCTTTACTGACGACCTACTCAAGATGGCTAACTGGCTTGAAAGCCTGGGGATCAAGGTCGTTGCCATGGAATCCACGGGGGTTTATTGGATTCCAATTTACGAGATTCTCAGCGAGCGCGGTTTTGAGGTTTATCTCGTCAATGCCAGAGCAACTCGGCAAATCACGGGCCGTAAATCAGATGTGTTGGATTGCCAGTGGATTTGGCAGCTGATGACTCATGGACTGCTCAGAGGCGCATTCCGCCCCGATGATCTGACCTGCTGCGTCCGGTCATTGGTCAGGCAGCGTGCTTCCAAAGTGAAAGACCAGGCGCAGACGCTGAACCGTATGCAAAAGGCCATGAGCCAAATGAACATCCAGCTGGCCAATGTCATCAGTGATATTTCCGGTGTAACTGGCATGAAGATTTTGCGAGCCATCTGCGCAGGTGAACGGGACCCAGTGCAACTGGCTGAACTGACCGACCGCCGCATCAAGGCAGGCAAGGAGGCTGTCGCTCGGAGTCTTCATGGCAATTGGCGGCGCGAGCATTTGCATGCGCTAACTCAGGAATTGGCTGCCTATGACTTCCTGGAGCAGCAAATTGCTGATTGTGACGACGCCATAAAAGCCGCGTTAGAGCAGTTGCCGGTGCTGCAAAACAAGCCAGAGCCATCCAATAAGCCTTTACGGAGCCCACACCGAAACGGTGTCCAACAGACTGAATTGCATCAGACATTGTGGAAAGTTCTTGGCGTGGACCTAACCGCAATTCCAACCATTGGGGTGGACACTGCATTAGTGCTGGCAGGGGAGATCGGTACAGATCTATCACGCTTCCCGTCCTCACAGCACTTCTGCTCTTGGTTGGGACTGGCTCCCCCTACCCGAATTTCCGGCGGTCATCGACTGGCAGGTGGCGGGCCCAAAATAGTCAATCGAGCAGCTCAAGCACTCAAGCAGGCCGCATCCAATGCCCGTAACGACAAGGGTTTCATTGGTGCATCACACCGAGCCAGACTGACTCGAATGGATACCAGCTGCGCCATCAAGGCCACTGCGCATCAGTTGGCACGTCTGGTGTACAACCTGTTAACCAAGAAGCAGGCTTATGTTGAACAAGGTCTTGAGGAGTTTGAAACCAGAAGCCAAGACCGGCAGGTCCGGGCTTTGCTTCGCAAAGCCCGGAAACTGGGGTATCAACTGGTGGCCGCTTGAGTGTTTAGAAAACAATGGGTTGCATTTTGTTTGATGAGAGCGGGCTTGCCCGCGAAGAGGCCGGTACAGTCAAAAAGAAAAGCCCCGCCGTGCGCAGGGCTTTCTTGTTGCTTGCACCGGTCAGATCGCCCCGTCACTCCACTGCCCGTTCACCAACCGCCGCAGCCCCAGCGGGTTGCCGTCGCGCAGTGCCTCAGGCAGCAGTGTCTGCGGGTAGTTCTGGTAGCACACCGGGCGCAGGAAGCGGTCGATGGCCAACGTGCCGACCGAGGTGCCACGCGCATCGGAGGTCGCCGGGTACGGGCCTCCGTGCACCATCGCATCACAGACTTCGACACCGGTCGGGTAGCCATTGACCAGGATTCGCCCGACTTTCTCCTCCAGCAGCGGCACCAGCCAGGCGAAGGCATCGAAGTCTTCCGCCTCGCCGATCAGCGTCGCGGTCAGCTGGCCGCGCAGGCCGAGCAGCGCGTCGCGCAGTTGGTCGTGGTCCTGCACCTCTACAGCCACGGTGGTGGGCCCAAACACTTCTTCCTGCAACAGCGGGTCGGACTCGACCAGCAGGCGTGCATCGGCCTTGAACAGCTGAGCGCGTGCCTGGTTGCCTTCCTGCGCCTGGCCGGCCACATGCTCGATACCGGCATGGGCATGCAGGTGTTCAAGGCCGCCAACGTAGCTGCGCAGGCCGCCAGCGTTGAGCATGGTTTGCCCGGCTTGCTGGTCCAGGTACTGGCCAAGGTCGGCGAGCAGCTGGCTGTACTGTGGTGACTGCAGGCCAATCACCAACCCAGGGTTGGTGCAGAACTGCCCGGCGCCCATGCACACGGACCCCGCCAACTCGCGGGCAATGGCTTCGCCACGCTTGGCCAGGGCGCCCGGCAGGATGATGACCGGGTTGATGCTCGACATCTCGGCAAATACCGGGATTGGCTGCGGGCGCTCAGCGGCCATGCGGCAAAGGGCATCGCCGCCTTTGAGCGAGCCGGTGAAGCCAACCGCCTGGATGGCGGGGTGCTTGACCAGCCACTCGCCCACGCCGCCACCAAATACCATGTTGAACACGCCCTTGGGCATGCCGGTACGCTCAGCGGCGCGCACGATGGCGCAGCCGACCAGGTCGGCCGTGGCCATGTGCCCGCTGTGCGCCTTGAATACCACCGGGCAGCCCGCGGCGAGGGCGGCCGCGGTATCACCACCGGCGGTGGAGAAGGCCAGCGGGAAGTTGCTGGCCCCGAACACGGCGACCGGGCCCACGCCGATGCGCATCTGGCGCAGGTCTACGCGTGGCAGCGGTTGGCGCTCGGGCAATGCCAGGTCGATGCGCGCGCCGAGGAAGTCGCCGCGGCGCAGCACTTGGGCGAACAGGCGCATCTGCCCGCTGGTGCGGCCGCGCTCGCCCTGAATACGGGCGGCGGGCAGTGCAGTTTCGCGGCAGACGATGGCGACGAAGGCGTCATCCAGTTCGTCGAGTTCAGCGGCGATGGCGTCGAGGAACTCGGCCCGACGTGCCGGAGCCAGTTGGCGGAACTCGGCGAAGGCAGCGGCAGCGGCCTTGGCGGCCTGGTCCACTTCGGCTTCGGTGGCCTGGGCAAAGCTGTAGGGCAGGGCTTCGCCAGTGCTGGCGTCCAGGCTCTGCAGGCGCTGAGGGCCAGCGGCACTGCGCTGACCGGCGATGAAGTTATGGCCGAGGATTTCAGGCATGGGGTGCTCCTGTGGGATTGAGAGTGGCGTGTGTGAATGCGTGGTCAGGGCTGCGGCATCAGGTAATGGGCGCCGGGTTGAACAGGGTGATGTCGTTGTGCAACCGGTGTTGTTCGGCCCAGGTCTGCTTGCGGCCGCTGGCCACGTCCAGGTAGTAATGGAACAGCTCCCAGCCCAGCTCCTCGATGGTCGAGCGACCACTGGCGATGCGACCGGCGTCGATGTCGATCAGGTCGGGCCAGCGCTGGGCCAGTTCGCTGCGGGTGCACACTTTGACCACCGGTGCCATGGCCAGGCCATACGGGGTGCCGCGGCCGGTAGTAAAGACGTGCAGGTTCATGCCGGCTGCCAGCTGCAAGGTGCCGCAGACAAAGTCGCTGGCTGGGGTGGCGCAGAAAATCAGGCCTTTGCGATTGACCCGTTCGCCTGGGCCGAGCACACCCTGGATAGCGCCGCTGCCCGACTTGACGATCGAACCCAGCGATTTCTCGACGATGTTCGACAGCCCGCCTTTCTTGTTGCCCGGCGTGGTGTTGGCGCTGCGGTCGGCGGCGCCTTGCTGCAGGTAGCGGTCGTACCAGTCCATTTCGCGCACCAACGCGTCGGCAACGTCCTGGTTTTCCGCGCGCGAGGTCAGCATGTAGATCGCGTCGCGCACCTCGGTCACTTCAGAGAACAGCACGGTGGCGCCAGCGCGGACCAGCAGGTCGGCGGCATAGCCCAGTGCCGGGTTGGCGGTGATGCCCGAGAAGGCGTCGCTGCCACCGCATTGCATACCGAGGATCAGTTCGCTGGCCGGGACCGTTTCGCGGCGGCGCTGGTCGAGCTTCTTCAGGCGGGTTTCGGCCAGGTCCATGATCTGCTCGATCATTTCAACAAAGCCAAGGCTGGCATCTTGCAGGCGGTACAGCCATGGGTCGCTGAGGTCCACCGAGGGGTCGTTGTCGTGCATCACCTGGCTGGCTTGCAGTTTTTCACAGCCCAGGCTGATCACCAGTGCCTCGCCGCCAAGGTTGGGGTTGCGCGCCAGGTTGCGCACGGTGCGGATCGGGATGTAAGCGTCGCGGGCGTTGATTGCCACACCGCAGCCGTAGCTGTGGGTAATGGCTACCACGTCATCGACGTTGGGGTATTTGGGCAGTAGTTCGTTGCGAATGCGCTTGACTGCATGTTCCAGCACGCCGGTCACGCACTGCACGGTGGTGGTGATGCCGAGGATATTGCGGGTGCCGACAGTGCCGTCGGCGTTGCGATAGCCCTCGAAGGTGAAGCCCTCCAGCGGCGGCAGCGGTTGTGGCACTGCATCGCAGCGCGGCAGGCTGTCCAGGTCCGGGGCGGCCGGCATGGCCAGCTGGCTTTCCTGAACCCAGCTGCCTTGGCGCAGGTCTTCCAGCGCGTAGCCGATGATTTGCCCGTAGCGGCGCACGGGCTCGCCCTTGGCGATGGCCACGGTGGCCACCTTGTGGCTTTGCGGCACGCCTTCGATCAGGGTCAGGCCGTCGGCGAAGCGGGCGCCTTCGCCCAAGCCGCCGTCGTTGACAACGACCACGACGTTGTCGTCGTCGTGCAGGCGGACGTAGCGGGGCGAGTCGGAATGTTCGATCAACTGCATGTTTGGGCCCTACTTGTCAGGTTCTCAGGCTTTTGTACATCCGCCCATGCCGGGTGACCCGGCGCGGGCGTGTTTTTTCAGTGACGGGAGCTGGCCAGTTCGCCGTCGGTGGCAGGCTCAGCGTGTGGCTTCGGGGCAGCATCACGCAATTCGATACGCTTGATGGGGCCGACGATAACCAGATAGCTGAATACCGCGACCAGCGCGTTGGCACCCACGTACACAAGCGCCCACTTGAACGAGCCGGTGGCGCTGATGATGTAGCCGATCACGATAGGGGTGGTGATCGACGCGATGTTGCCGAAGGTGTTGAACAGGCCACCGGACAGCCCGGCAATCTGCTTGGGTGAAGTGTCCGCGACCACCGCCCAGCCCAGTGCGCCAATGCCCTTGCCGAAAAACGCCAGCGTCATGAAGCCAACCACCATCCACTCGGCATCGACGTAGTTGCAGAACACCATGGTGGTGGACAGCAGCAGGCCACAGACAATCGGCAGTTTGCGCGAAAAGGTCAGCGAGTTGCCGCGGCGCAGCAGCCAGTCGGAGATCACGCCACCCAGGACGCCGCCGATAAAACCACACACCGCCGGCAGCGAGGCGATGAAGCCGGCCTTGAGAATGGTCATGCCACGTTCCTGCACCAGGTACACCGGGAACCAGGTGAGGAAGAAGTAGGTGATGGCGTTGATGCAGTACTGGCCCAGGTATACGCCCAGCAGCATGCGGCTGGTCAGCAACTGCTTGATGTAACCCCATTTCGGGCCGTCGCTGCCGCGCTTCTGGTCCATGTCGACCAGGCCGCCGTTCTGCTCGATGTGCTCGAGTTCGCTTTGGCTGATGCGCGGGTGTTGGCGCGGATTGTAGATGGTCTTCAGCCACACCATCGAGAAGATGATGCCCAGCACACCCATGACCACGAAGACGTGCTCCCAGCCGAAGCTGAACACGATCCAGCCCATGATCGGGGCGAACAGTGCAGTGGCGAAATACTGCGCCGAGTTGAAGATGGCCGACGCCGTGCCGCGTTCCTGGGTCGGGAACCATGCGGCGACGATGCGCGCGTTACCCGGGAATGACGGGGCTTCGGCGAAACCGACCAGGAAGCGCAGGGTGAAGAGGGTGACCACGGCCCAGGCAACCGGCAGGCCACCGACAAAACCCTGCAGCAGGGTGAACAGCGACCAGGTGAAGATGCTGAAGGCGTAGACGTTCTTGGAACCGAAGCGATCGAGCAGCCAGCCACCAGGAATCTGGCCAGCCACGTAAGCCCATCCGAAGGCGGAAAAGATATAACCGAGGGTTACGGCGTCAATGCCGAGGTCTTTCTGCAGGCTGGAGCCTGCGATAGCAATGGTAGCGCGGTCGGCATAGTTGATCGTGGTCACCAGAAACAGCATGAACAGGATCAGGTAGCGCACATGCGTTTTCTTAGTCGCTTGCATGCTGGCAAAACTCCCACTAGTTATTTTTGTGCGGGCTCACGAATTGTAACCGGAGTGGGGGTAGGCCCACTCCGGGTGCGGCATCTGGCAGGCCGCGGGCAGCGCTTACTGCGGGCCCATCTTGTCCATCAGCGCGGCGAGCATTTCGTACTCTTCGGCGGTGAGGTCGGTCAGCGGAGTGCGCACCGGGCCAGCGTCGTAACCGGCAATTCTGGCGCCGGCCTTGACGATGCTCACGGCGTAGCCGGCCTTGCGGTTGCGGATGTCCAGGTAGGGCAGGAAGAAATCGTCGATCAGCTTGGCCACGGCGGCGTGGTCGTCACGGGCGATGGCGTTGTAGAAGTCCATGGCGGTTTTCGGCACGAAGTTGAACACCGCGGAGGAGTAAACCGGTACGCCCAGGGCCTTGTAGGCGGCAGCATACACTTCGGCGGTCGGCAGGCCACCCAGGTAGCTGAAGCGCTCGCCCAGGCGACGACGGATCGACACCATCAGTTCGATATCACCCAGGCCGTCCTTGTAGCCGATCAGGTTCGGGCAGCGCTCGGCCAGTTTTTCCAGCAGGTCGGCGTTCAGGCGGCAGACGTTGCGGTTGTACACCACCACACCGATGTTTACCGATTTGCACACCGCTTCGACGTGGGCGGCGACGCCGTCCTGGCTGGCTTCGGTCAGGTAGTGCGGCAGCAACAGCAGGCCCTTGGCACCCAGGCGCTCGGCTTCTTGCGCGTATTCGATGGCCTGACGGGTAGAGCCACCGACACCGGCGAGGATCGGCACCGAAGTGGCGCAGGTGTCGACCGCGGTCTTGATCACCTGGCTGTATTCGCTGGCGGCCAGGGAGAAGAATTCACCGGTACCGCCAGCGGCGAACAGCGCGCTGGCGCCGTAGGGGGCCAGCCACTCAAGGCGCTTGATGTAGCCAGCCGGGTTGAAGTCGCCCTGGGCATTGAAGTCGGTGACCGGGAAAGACAGCAGGCCGTGGGAGAGGATGGATTTAAGTTCTTGTGGATTCATTGTTGTTGGCATCCTGTGGCGCTTGGGTGAGGGGGTGTTGTTTTGCGTTGGAGGTAAGTTATCGTACAACTTGTGCGATGACTAGTCCTTTTTCAGAGTTTTGTGTTCTCGCCAGGGTGGCCGTCTGGATAGGTGTGTTGTGGCGCAGATCGAGCGCCGCCCGCGCGGCGCTTCGCGGGTAAACCCGCTCCTACGTTTGTTTCGGGCCAGTATCGCCTGTGCCAGACGCGCGCGACCGCCTTGTTTGTACGACGCGATATCGAGGCATGCGCCAAGGCGTTCGCGCGCAAATGCCACAGGCATAACTGGCCCGAAACAAACGTAGGAGCGGGTTTACCCGCGAAGCGTCGCGCGGGCGGCGCTCGATTTCACAGGCGCAGCAGGTACGACGACAAACACATGGCAGTCATCGTATCTCTTAAGGGGAAGGAAAAAACGATCGCGGAGACAGGCACAAGCCCGCCGCCCGATTCCACGGGAAGTGTTCTGGGACCAGCAGAGGGTGACCGGGGAAACGGGGGCGGCCTTGCACCGCCCCGCGATCAAAGCAGAGGAAACTGAAGGTCAGGCCGCGTGCTGGCGCTTGATTTGCGCCTTGCGTACCTGGGCCCGGCAAGCATCGCCGAAAGCCTGGAAGATCTTTATCGAGTCAGGGTTCTTCGCCGCCTGCCATTCAGGGTGCCACTGCACCGCGAACAAGAACGGCGAAATGCTTGGCGCGTGAATCGCTTCGACCAGGCCATCTTCGGCACGGGCGATCGCTTCAATACCGGCGCCAAGCTTGTGCAGGCCTTGGCCATGCAGCGAGTTGACGCGAATCTCGTCGGTACCCAGGGTGTCGTGCAGCCAGCTGCCCGGCTGGATCTTCACCCCATGCACCTGGGCGTACTGCACTTCGACCGGGTCTTCCGGGTTTTCCCGGTGGTCATTGAACCCAGGTTCGGCATACACCTTCTGGTAAATGTCGCCACCCAGGGCCACGTTGATTTCTTGCATGCCGCGGCAGATGCCGAAAATGGGCAGGCCACGCTTGATCGCCGCCTTGACCAGCGGAATGTCGAACAGGTCGCGGTTCTGGTCCTGGCCTTTGCCTGGGGTCTGGTTTTCCTGGCCATACAGGGCCGGGTCGATGTTGCTGCCAGCGCCAGTCAGGTAAACGCCGTCGGCCATGTCCAGGTAGGTCTCGAGGTCGTCAGTGCCGCAGCAGGTAGGCACCAACACCGGGACGCAATCGGAGAACTCGACCAGCGGGGTAATGTATTTGTGGGTCATGACCTGGTAGTCATGGCCTTTGCGCTCTTGGCTGCCCATGGTCATCAGGACGACGGGTTTGCGCAGGGAAGGTTGCTTGTTGCCAATGTTGCTGTTGGACATATGTCACCTTGGGACAGGTTCGGCCTGTCGTTGTTGTGCAGGCGCACGGCGCGGGGCCTTGGGTGCTGCCTGTAGCCCCGAGCACTGCCGGCTCGTCAGAGGCGACGATTCCGGTCGGGGCTTGTAGATAGCTTGCCAGAGCCGTTCGATATGTCAAACGACGGAAGCGGGCTTTAACGCGGGGGAGACGCCGTTTTCTGGGGGCTGAAACCGATGCGGGCCTGTGGCGGCGTGGGTTTGGCAGGGGCTGCGGTCAATAATATTTAACGATGCAGTTGGGTCATTGCAGCGGCGCAATGAATAGGTCGCTTGAAGTCACCTTGGTCCATGTGTGCGGCCTTGTGTTGCGAAAGGGCCGCAAAGCGGCCCCTCGGATTTCAGCACTGTGCATAGATTGCCGGGGCTGCTGCGCAGCCCTCTCGCGACGCAAGGCCGCTCCCACAAAGTCCAGTGACAGGTCTTCAATCAGTGCAGTATCTGCGCCAGGAACGCCTTGGCCCGCTCGGTGCGCGGCTGGTTGAAGAACACCTGTGGCGGGCTGTCCTCGATGATCTGCCCTCCCTCAAGGAACAGCACCCGCTCGGCGACCTGCCGGGCAAAGCCCATTTCATGGGTGACGCACAGCATGGTCATGCCCGTGCCAGCCAACTGCACCAGCACGTCCAGCACCTCGGCGACCATTTCCGGGTCCAGCGCCGAAGTGGGCTCGTCGAACAGCATGATCCGCGGCTTCATGCACAGCGCCCGGGCGATTGCCACGCGCTGCTGCTGGCCGCCGGACAGCTGGCTGGGGTACTTGTGCGCCTGGCTTTCGATGCCGACCTTGCTCAGGTACATGCGTGCCCGCTCCTCGGCGTCCTTGCGTGACAGCCCGCGCACGCTGGTGGGGGCCAGCAGGCAGTTGTCGAGCACGCTCATGTGCGGGAACAGGTTGAAGTGCTGGAACACCATGCCGATGTCGCTGCGTACCTGTGCAGCCTCGCGCGTGGTGGCCGCCAGGTCGATGCCGTCCACCTGGATGCTGCCCTGCTGGGCGACTTCCAGGCGGTTGATGCAACGGATCAGGGTCGACTTGCCCGAGCCGGACGGCCCGCACAGCACGATGCGTTCGCCTTCGCGCACCTGCAGGTCGATGTCACGCAGCACGTGGAACGCGCCATAGTGCTTGTTCAGGCCTTCGATGCGTATCAGCACCGAACGCGGGTCGGGTTCGGGGGCAAGGGTGGCAAGGCTCAGTGGTGCGGTCATCTTGTTGTTCTCCCGCGTGGGTTCAGTCGAAACGGGTCGCGCTGTAAGGCGCGGGGTCGGTGAAGGGGGGCTCGCCAGTGAGCAGCTCGGCCAGCAGCCGACCGCAGACCGGCCCCAGCGTGAGGCCGTGATGGGCATGGCCGAAGTTGAACCACAGCCCTGGGTGGCGCGGCGCCGGCCCGATCACCGGGCGCATGTCGGGCAGGCAGGGGCGGCGGCCCAGCCATGGCGTGTCGTCCAGACGTTCGCCGAGGGCCGGGAACAGCTTGCGCGCCAAGGCCTCGCAGCGGCCCAGCTGAATCTGATTGCCAGGCGCACTGGCTGCGTCGAACTCGATGCCGGTGGTCAGGCGCACGCCGCGCGCCATCGGCGCCAGTACATAGCCGCCTTGGGTGTCGCAGATCGAGTGCTCCAGCTGAGCGCCGTCACGGGTGCTGTAGTGCATGTGGTAGCCCCGCTTGATGGCCAGCGGGATCTGGTAGCCCAGGCCGCTGAACAGGTCGGCTGACTGAGGCCCAAGGCAGGCCACCACCTCGTCGGCAGTGATCGGGCCACGCTGGCTCTCTACCCGCCATTGGCCATTGGCCTGGCGCAGGCTGCGCGCATCGCCATGCACGAACTGCCCGCCGCGCTGCAGGAACAGCGCCGCATAGCCACGGGTGAGCGCGCCGGGGTTGTTCACGGTTTTCGGGTCGAGCCAGTGGATGCCACCGACCACGGTGGCGTCCAGCTGATGTTCACGTGCCTGCAGCTGCCCGCATTCAAGGATTTCGAACCGCAAGCCGTAGCGGCTCAGGCCCTTGGCATCGGTTTTTGCCTGCTCGAACAGCGCGGGGTCGCGGAACACTTCGATCCAGCCTTTGGCTTGCACCAGGCCCTCCAGGCCGGCGGCAGCGATCAGCGCGTCATGCTCGTCGACACAGCGCTGCACCAGCGGCAACATATCGGCGGCGGCGCCGGCCAGGCGCCCGGGTGCCGACTGGCGCCAGTAACGCCACAGCCACGGTGCGGCCTTGGGCAGGTGCGCCAGGCTGTAGCGCACATCGGGCTGGCGGTTCAGGCCGTAGCGCAGCAGTGCGCCGAGTTGCCGCGGGAAGGCATAGGGGATGACACTGGAGCGCTCGATCAGCCCGGCGTTACCGTGGCTGGTGCCGCTGCCCGGTTCGTCGCGGTCGATCAGAATTACCTGGCGCCCGCGTGCCTGCAGGTGCAGCGCGGTGCTGACGCCGACGATGCCGGCGCCGAGGACAAGGGTCTGGCAATGCATGAAACGTATCCTTCGGTCAGTTCAGGTGGCGGCCCAGGCGGGCTTCCAGGTGTTTCAACAGGCGCCGCACCAGTTCGACGATCACCAGGTAGAGCACGGCGGCCCACAGGTAGATCTGGAAGTCGAAACTGCGCGAGAAGGCCAGTTTGGTCACGCCCATCAGGTCGTAGATCGTCACCAGCGAGGCGATCGCGCTGGCCTTGATCATCAGGATCAGTTCGTTGCCCAACGGGCCAATGGCCACCAGCAGCGACTGCGGCAATATCACCTTGAAGAACGTGGTCGAGCGCTTCAGGTTCAGCGCCCGCGCCGCTTCATGCTGGCCAGGCGCAACCGCCATCAGGCTGCCGCGGAAGATCTCGGCCTGATAGGCGGCAGTGTTCAGGGTGAACGCCAGCAAGGTGCAAAACCACGCATCCCGGAAGAACCACCACAGGCCGACGTCCTGCCAGAAGCCCTTGAGCGAACCCAGGCCGTAATACAGCAGGAACAATTGCGCCAGCAGCGGCGAACCGCGGAAGAAGTACACGTAGCCGGCTGCCATGCGCTGCAGTACCAGGCTGCGAGACAGGCGGGCAAGGGCCAGCAGAAGGCCGAGCACAGCACCCAGGCTGAAGGAAATCGCCACCAGCTTGGCGGTTACCAGCAGGCCGTCGATGAAGCGCGGGCCGTAGCGTTCCAGCAGGTCGGGGTCAAGCACCATTGCCAGCAGTTGATCGAAGCTCATGCGCGTGCTCCTTGCAGGTGGCGGTTGCTGCGCCGTTCGATGTAGGCGAACACGCGCCCGGACAGTGCCGCGAACAGCAGGTAGCCCAGGCAGGCGACGCCGTAGAAGAACATCGGCTCCTTGGTTACGCTGACCGCCAGGTTGGTCTGGCGCATCAGGTCGACCAGCGAGATGGTCGACACCAGCGAGGTGTCCTTGAGCAGCGACAGCCAGTTGTTGGACAAGCCGGGCAGGGCGATGCGGGTCAGTTGCGGCAGCAGCACCTTGAAGAAACCGGTGCGCTTGCTAAGCCCAAGCGCCGAGCAGGCTTCCAGCTGGCCCTTGGGCAGGGTCTTGAAGGCGGCCAGCCAGATCTCGCTGGAAAACGCGGCGAACACCAGGCTGAAGGCGATCATCGCGGCGAGGAAGGTGTTGATGAGGAACTCACCTTGGTAGCCCATGGCGGCGAGGATCTTCTGCGCGGCGATCTGGCAGCCGTAATAGATGATCAGCAACGTCAGCAGCTCGGGCAGGCCGCGGAAGACAGTGGAAAAAGTGGTGGCCCAGGCCCGTGGCAGGCGTTTGCGTGAGCGCGCCGCCAGGGCGACCACCAGGCCCAGTGGCAGGCCGATGGGCAGGCAGGCCAAGGCCAGGGAAACGGTAACCAGCGCGCCGGCCAGCAACGCCTGGCCCCAGCCTCCGCTGGCGAAAGACAGCAAGGACAATTGATCGAGCATGACGAACCTCTTGGGCAGGTTATGCGGCCTTGTGGGAGCGGCCTTGCGTCGCGAACGGGCTGCGTAGCGGCCCAGGGTTTATGCAACTGCAGAGATTGCCGGGGCCGCTACGCAAGGCCGCTCCCACAGGGGGGGCGCACAACTTCCTGAAGATCAGTTGTAGATATCGAAAGCAAAGTACTTGCTGGCGATCTTCTGGTAGGTGCCGTTGGCCACAATCTGTTGCAGCGCGGTATTCAGGCGCTGGCGCAGGGCTTCGTCGTCCTTGCGCACAGCGATCGCGGCATCGGCCTTGGTGTCGGCCACGTCGCCAAGGATCTTGCAGCAATCCCCGCCGTTCTTGTTCATCCACTCGTGCAGCGGGAATTTGTCGGCAATCACGCCGTCCAGGCGGCCGGCCGCCAGGTCTGCGTTGGCTTCGTCCATGGTCGGGTACAGTTTCACGTCGGCACCGGCCTTGCCGTACACGTCTTCGGCGTAGATGGCCTGGGTAGAGGAAGACTGCGCACCGACGGTGTAGCCGACAAAGTCGGTCTGGGCGCTGTCGATCTTGCTGTCCTTGGCAACCGCCACGGTCAGGGGCGTGCGGTAGTAGTGCTCGGTGAAGGCGATCTTCTTGCGTCGCTCTTCGGTGTCGATCATCGATGCCACTATCGCGTCATACTTGCGCGCCATCAGGGCGGGGATGATGCCTTCCCAGTCCTGCGCCACCAGCGTGCATTCGACTTTCATCTGTTCGCACAGGGCATGGGTGATGTCGACATCGAAGCCATGCAGCTTGTTATCGGCGTCTACATAGTTGAAGGGCGGGTAGGCACCCTCGGTGGCGAACCGCAGGGTTTCAGCGCTGGCGGCACCCGCCAGCAGCAGGGCGCACGCACCCAGCAAGGCCATGGACTTGTTCATCTCGCACCTCATTGCACTCTTGCTATTGTTGTTTGCCCGTCGACCACGAGGTGTAGCCGACGAATTCGTTATGTAGAGCGGCAGTTGCTTCCAAGCGTTTTTCAACATCCGGTCCGAGCTTCTTGCAGACCTCGTTGACCATCAGATGCACCCACGACAGCATCGTCGAGGTGGATTCCCAGAACAGGTTGAACTCGGTGGGGATGCGGAACACCTCGTCGGCATTGGCATCCGCCCAGTCACAGAAGGTGTCGGTCACCAGGGTGACCGCAATGCCAGCCTCGCGCGCCTTCTGGCACAGCATCAGGGCATGGCGGGAATAACGGCGCGCCTCGAACACCACTAGGGCGCTGTCTTCGGCGCGGCCCAGCAGCACTTCGCCGAAGTGCCCGGCGCTGATGTCCACCAGTTGCACACCATCGCGCAGGTATTGCAGCAGGTGGCTCATGCACATGGCGATGCCGCGCTCGGTCTGGAAACCGGCGATGAACACCCGCGGTGTGCTCGCCAGGCGTTGCGCCACGGTGTGCCAGGCGGGGCTCTGGCGGTATTCGTGTACGCGCACCAGGGCGGCGATTTCCAGCTCCAGGCTGCCGGCGTTGTCGCTGGCGTCCTGGTTCTGGCGGTAATCTTGCAGACGATCGCCTACCAGCCACGGGCCATCGCCCAGATCGTTCTGCAGGTCTTGCTTAAGCGCCTTGAGGTGGGCATAACCCAGTGAGCGACAGTAGCGCCCGACGCTGGATTCGCTGACGCCCAGCTTGGCGGCAATGCTGGCCGAGGTCTGGAACGGCAGTTCGTGCAGGTTGGCAAGCATGTAGGTGGCGATCTTGCGACCCGAGGCAGCGGCCCCTTCGAGGCTGTTTTCCAGGCGTTGCTTGATCAGTTGGCTCATGCTGCGGCTCCAGGGGTGAGGCTTGGGAAGAAAATGAATGTTTTCTGTCATCAAGTCAACATTTGACAGATTGCTGTCACATGAAGGAAAGTTTTTGTCGTTGCAACGCTGTAGCCATTCCAAAATCAACAAGGAGCTTCAGATGTCCGCACCTTCCACCAGCACCGTTGTGCGCGTGCCTTTTACCGAGCTGCAAAGCCTGTTGCAGGCCATTTTCCAGCGCCATGGGTGCAGCGAGGCCGTGGCCCGGGTGCTGGCCCACAACTGCGCCAGCGCCCAGCGTGATGGCGCCCATAGCCATGGGGTGTTCCGCATGCCCGGTTATGTCTCGACCTTGGCCAGCGGCTGGGTCGATGGCCAGGCCACGCCACAGGTCAGCGACGTGGCCGCCGGCTATGTGCGTGTCGATGCTGCGGGCGGTTTTGCCCAGCCAGCACTGGCGGCGGCCCGTGAGCTGTTGGTGGCGAAGGCGCGCAGCGCAGGCATTGCCGTGCTGGCGATCCACAACTCGCACCACTTCGCCGCGCTATGGCCGGATGTCGAGCCGTTCGCCGAAGAGGGCCTGGTAGCCCTCAGCGTGGTCAACAGCATGACCTGCGTGGTGCCGCATGGTGCACGCAAGCCGCTGTTCGGTACCAACCCCATCGCTTTTGCTGCGCCTTGCGCCGAGCATGACCCGATCGTTTTCGACATGGCCACCAGTGCCATGGCCCATGGCGATGTGCAGATTGCCGCGCGCGCCGGCCAGCAATTGCCGGAGGGCATGGGGGTGGATGCCGATGGCCAGCCGACCACCGACCCGAAGGCGATCCTGGAAGGCGGCGCCCTGCTGCCATTTGGCGGGCACAAGGGCTCGGCGTTGTCGATGATGGTCGAGCTGCTGGCGGCGGCGCTGACCGGCGGTCATTTCTCCTGGGAGTTCGATTGGTCCGGGCATCCGGGGGCGAAAACGCCATGGACCGGGCAGTTGATCATCGTCATCGACCCAGGCAAGGCCGAGGGCGAGCGCTTTGCCCAGCGCAGCCGCGAGCTGGTGGAGCACATGCAGGCGGTGGGGCTGACGCGCATGCCGGGCGAGCGGCGCTACCGTGAGCGCGAGGTGGCCGAGGAGGAGGGGGTGGCGGTGACCGAGCAGGAGTTGCAAGGCCTGAAAGAGCTGCTTGGCTGATCTGGCCCCTTCGCGGGTAAACCCACAGGTGCCTGAGCTGTTCCCAGGCTGTGCGCTGAACCCGTAGGAGCGGGTTTACCCGCGAAGAATCCAGCACGAATTTCCAGCCATGCAATGTTGCATAGACAACCTTGCACAATAGTGGATGTTCCTGAGCCCGCTCTGCGGGTATGCTCAGGGCTGACTTTCCGTACCGTCCTGATCCAAGGAGCTGCACGCTGTGTTCAAACATGTCGATGCCTATGCCGGCGACCCGATCCTCTCGTTGATGGAAACCTTCAAGGCCGACCCGCGCGCCGACAAGGTCAACCTGAGTATTGGCCTGTACTACGATGAGGCCGGCGTGGTGCCGCAACTGGCGGCGGTGGATGCGGTGGAAAAACGCATTGCCGGTCAGGACCACGAAGCCTCCCTGTACCTGCCGATGGAAGGCCTGGCCAGCTACCGCCAAGCCATCCAGGCGCTGCTGTTCGGTGCTGATCACCCGGCCGTGACCGGCGGCCGGGTGGCCACCGTACAGACCGTGGGTGGCTCCGGCGCCCTGAAGGTTGGTGCCGACTTCCTCAAGCGCTACTTCCCGCAGTCCGAAGTCTGGGTCAGCAACCCGACCTGGGACAACCACCGCGCCATCTTCGAAGGTGCAGGCTTCAAGGTGCACACCTACCCGTACTTCGACCAGGCCACCCGCGGCGTGGACTTTGACGGCATGCTGGCCACCTTGCAGAGCCTGCCGGCCAACAGCGTGGTGCTGCTGCACCCGTGCTGCCACAACCCTACCGGTGCCGATCTGCAGCAGCACCAGTGGCAACAAGTGGTCGAAGTGGTCAAGGCGCGCCAGCTGATCCCGTTCCTCGACATCGCTTATCAAGGCTTCGCCGAAGGCTTGGTAGAAGACGCCTACGCTATCCGCGAAATGGCCCGTGCCGGCGTGCCGTGCCTGGTCAGCAACTCCTTCTCGAAAATCTTCTCGCTGTATGGCGAGCGGGTGGGCGGCCTGTCGGTGGTGTGCGATGACGAGGCCACTGCCCAGAGCGTGCTTGGCCAGCTGAAGGCCACCGTGCGCCGCAACTACTCCAGCCCGCCCAACTTCGGCGCCCAGCTGGTTGCTGGCGTACTGAGCGATGCTGGCCTGAATGCCCAGTGGGCCGAAGAAGTCGAAGTGATGCGCAAGCGTATCCTCGACATGCGCCAGGCGTTGGTCGATGCCCTGGCCGTGCTGCTGCCGGGCCAGGACTTCCAGTTCTTCCTGCGCCAGCGCGGCATGTTCAGCTACACCGGCTTTAGCGTCGAGCAGGTACGTCGCCTGCGTGACGAGTTCGGCGTGTACCTGATCGACAGCGGCCGTGTGTGCATGTCCGGCCTGCGCCCGGCCAACCTGCAACGGGTTGCCGAAGCGTTCGCTGCCGTTCAGAAGTAACTCGCCAAGGGACCAGCTGCGGCCCCTCCTGTGGGGCGCGGTTGGACTTTGTGGGAGCGGCCTTGCGTCGCGAAAGGGGGGCGGAGCGCCCCCACGATTGCAGCTTTGCCGCTGACATTGCTGGGGCCGCTTTGCGGCCCTTTCGCGACGCAAGGCCGCTCCCACAGGCCCCAAGGCCGCGACATTCCACCGAACGACACCAGCAATGCCTTCCACTTGTAAAGACAAGTGCAACCGCTCCTCGGAAAAGGGCTTCGCAAGTGCAACCTTTCCGTGCACAATCGCGCCCCTCTTTTCCGGTTGAGTTGGGCGAAACGTCTATTTCGCCATTCTCAGCCTGTTGCAGTCTTGCGAGTGGAGCTTCACCCGGAATGAATGAGCAGGCCCCAAGCGTTGAACAACGCTTTGCAGAATCGACCCCCGCCGCCCTCGGCACTTGGGCGCGTCACGACACCACCTGGATGCTGGGCCTGTTCGGCACAGCCATCGGCGCCGGGACACTGTTCCTGCCGATCAACGCCGGCCTTGGCGGCTTCTGGCCGCTGTTGATCCTGGCCGTGTTGGCCTTCCCGATGACCTATTTCGCCCATCGCGGGCTGACCCGTTTCGTCCTTTCCGGGCGCGATGGCAGCGACATCACCGAAGTGGTCAAGGAGCATTTCGGCATCACCGCCGGTGCCTCGATCACCGTGCTGTACTTCTTCGCCATCTTCCCGATCCTGCTTATCTACAGCGTGGCGCTGACCAACACCGTGTCCAGCTTCATGGAGCACCAGCTGCACATGCAGCCGCCGCCTCGGGCAATCCTGTCATTCGTGCTGATCCTCGGCCTGCTGGCCATCGTGCGCTGCGGGGAGCAGGCCACGGTCAAGGTCATGAGCCTGCTGGTCTACCCGTTCATCGTTGCGCTGGCGTTGCTGGGCCTGTACCTGGTGCCGCACTGGACCGGTGGCATTCTCGACAGCGCCACAGAGGTGCCGCCGGCCTCGGCCTTCCTGCACACCCTGTGGTTGGCCATTCCTGTGATGGTGTTCTCGTTCAACCATTCGCCGATCATCTCGGCCTTTGCCGTCGACCAGAAGCGCCGTTACGGCGCGCACGCCGACGAGCGCAGCGGCCAGATCCTGCGTCGTGCCCACCTGCTGATGGTGGTGATGGTGCTGTTCTTCGTGTTCAGCTGCGTGCTCACCCTGAGCAGCGCCCAGCTGGCCGAAGCCAAGGCGCAGAACCTGTCGATCCTGTCGTACCTGGCCAACCACTTCAGCAACCCGACCATCGCGTTCGCTGCGCCGTTGATCGCCTTCGTGGCCATCGCCAAGTCGTTCCTCGGCCACTATATCGGTGCCAGCGAAGGCCTGAAGGGCATCATCGCCAAGACCGGTGCGCGCCCAGGCGCCAAGGCCCTGGACCGCGTGGTTGCCGCACTGATGCTGGTAGTCTGCTGGATCGTTGCCACGCTCAACCCGAGCATTCTCGGCATGATCGAGTCGCTCGGCGGCCCGATTCTCGCGGTGCTGTTGTTCCTGATGCCGATGTACGCCATTCGCCGTGTGCCATCGATGCGCAAGTACAGCGGTGCGGCCTCCAACGTGTTCGTCGTTGTGGTCGGCCTGGTTGCGCTGACTTCGGTGGTGTACGGCCTTGTAAGCTGATTCACCCGTTTCATTCAAGAATGCCCGGGTCGCTTGTCGCCACCCGGGCTTTTTTTTGCCTGATCAAGGTTTCAGCAGCGTTGCATTCCATCGTCCTTGGTGCATGCAAGCAGCCACCCTCCGCACAGGCTGGCCACCACGAACAGCACGCCCAAGCCGGCCGGTAGCTCGCTTTCCAAACCTGCGACCACACTACTCGTCAAACCGGCGCCGGCGAACAGCAATGTCGTATTGAGCGACGCTGCCGCACCTGCCTGACGCGGATAGCGCGCCAAAGCCTGGGTCGTTGCGGCGGGGCGTACCAGGGTTGTCCCGGTGGTACAGACAATCATCGGCAGCAGAACACCCAGCACAGATAAACCTGCTACCCATTCCCACATCAAAAGGGTGATGCCCGCCGTACTTATAAGCAGCAAGCCTGCTTTTATTTGAGCTTGCGGGCTTACGCGACTGTTCAGGTAGGTCGCAGCCATGCCGCCGACGATGTATGCCAACCCATAGCCGATAAAGACCAGAGAGAATTGATAGGCCGTCAGCTCCAGCCTGCCCATCAGCAGCAAGGGCGCTATGACGATAAAGGAAAAATGGCAGGCAAAGGCGAGGCTGGAGAGCATGGAATGCGCGAGATAGTCCGTGTCTCGCAGCATCACCCGATAACTGGACATGCTTGGCGCCCGGTCATGCGACGCAGGTGCGTCATGGAGCAGCACACACGATAGAAGTGAAACGATTGCAGCGATGATCACGAATACCGTAAAGCTTGCCTTCCAGCCAAACGACTGTTGAAGAAAGGCACCTGCCAGCGGTGACAGGGAGATGAACAACCCGCTCGCGCTTGTTAACAGGATGCGCATGGCATTGCGTTGTGTACCGCTGTAGAGGTCCTGCACAAGCGCCTGGCCTAGCACGAGGCTGCCGCAACCCAGGGCCTGCACCAAGCGAAAGACCATGAACGTTTCATAATGGGTTGAAACTACGCAACCGAGCGCCCCCACAATAGATACGCTCAACCCAGCGAGCAACAAACGCTTGCGCCCGATGCCATCCGACAGTGGGCCGATCACGATTTGCGCCATGGCCACACCAACAGCAAAAAAGCTCACTGAGTACGCAATCTGTTTTGTGTCGACCCGAAACTCATCTGAGAGCGCAGGGAATGATGGGAGGATCACGTCCAGAGGAAACACACCCAGCAGACATAACAAAATCAGCAATGTCGAGCACAGGTGGCGCCGGAGCGAACCAGCGGGGCGGTTCATGCCATTAACTCCTCGATTGGAACTGCAAGAAATAGCTTTCGTCATCCAGTAAATCAGTACGCTAAAGATGTACAAGGTGAGCTTGGTAGCGAAACTTCCGATAGAGGTGTAGGAATTGTAGGGAGAGGCCGGGATGGGCGTTCGGCAACGGTGAGGCAACTGGCCATAACCGCGGCTATCGGCATTTTTTGTCCACAAAAATCGTCCGGCAATGGAACAATTTCACCTGCCCCCATAGGCACCCGGCTGCCTTCATGCTTAACTCAGTGTCCTTTTCAAACCCCGCATAAGGATTTCGTCATGGCTCAAGTGACTCTCAAAGGCAACCCGGTCCAGGTCAACGGTAACCTGCCACAGGCCGGCGCCCAGGCTCCGGCTTTCTCCCTGGTAGGTGAAGGCCTGGCTGACAAGTCGCTGAAAGACTACGCCGGCAAGCGCAAGGTGCTGAATATCTTCCCAAGCGTCGATACCCCAACCTGCGCCACCTCGGTGCGCAAGTTCAACGCCCAGGCCAACGACGTTGCCAACACCGTGGTGCTGTGCATCTCGGCTGACCTGCCGTTCGCCCAGGCACGCTTCTGCGGCACTGAAGGGCTGGACAACGTGAAGAACCTGTCGACCCTGCGTGGCCGCGAGTTCCTCGAAAACTACGGCGTAGCCATCGCCGACGGCCCGCTGGCCGGCCTGGCCGCCCGCGCCGTGGTGGTGCTGGACGAGAACGACAAGGTGCTGCACAGCGAACTGGTTGGCGAAATTGCTGACGAGCCGAACTACGACGCGGCGCTGGCTGTACTGAAGTAAGGATTGCGTGGGGCAGGGCGGGCGTCTGTAGCCTGTGATGGCCTCTTCGCGGGTAAACCCGCTCCTACAACGTGCGGCACAGGTTTCAACGGCTGTGACATCCCCGTAGGAGCGGGTTCACCCGCGAAGGGGCCAGACCAGGCAACCGAACCTTCAGGCCCGCCACCGCTCCAAGCAACACCCTGTAACGGCCCGGAACACGTTCCGGGCCGTTTTCATTTAAAATTCCGCCGCTTGGCAACGTCAGGCAAAGGTAAACCTCTGGTAAAGGCCCTTTGCTAAAACGATGGCAGTGCTTATCGTTCATCCTCCCCAAGTCGTCATTCCGAACAAGGTTCGTTCAACCCATGCAAGCGTCCAATTCCCGTTCCCTTCGTCGCTGGCTCGTCGGCCTGCTGATCCTGCTGCTGGTGGCTGCACTGGCCTGGTGGCTGTGGCCCGCAGCGACGCCTGCGCATAAAGAAGCCAGTGGCATGCGCGGTGGCAAGGGCATGGGCATGATCGGCGGCCGCCCAGGTTTTGGCGGCTCCAGTGACCCGGTACCCGTACGTGTCGTGCCGGTGCGGACAGGCGACTTCCCCCTCTACTACAAAGCCTTGGGCACGGTCACCGCGACCAATACGGTCAATGTGCGCAGCCGCGTGGCTGGCGAACTGGTGAACATCCACTTCAAGGAAGGCCAGCGCGTCAAGGCTGGCGACCTGCTGGCCGAAATCGACCCGCGCCCTTATCGCATCGCCCTGCAGCAGGCCGAAGGCACCTTGGCGCAGAACCAGGCGCAGTTGAAGAATGCTCAGGTCGACCTGGCCCGCTATAAAGGCCTGTACGCCGAAGACAGCATCGCCAAGCAAACCCTGGACACTGCCCAAGCCCAGGTTGCGCAGTTCCAGGGGCTGGTCAAGACCAATCAGGCACAGGTCAACGACGCCCGCCTGAACCTCGATTTCACCCAGATCCGTGCGCCGATCAGTGGCCGTGTGGGCCTGCGCCAGCTCGATCTGGGCAACCTGGTGGCCGCCAACGACACCACCGCGCTGGTAGTCATCACCCAAACCGAGCCGATCAACGTCGCCTTCACCCTGCCGGAAACCGAACTGAGCACTGTGCTGGAGCGCTACCGCAGTGGCGCCAGCCTGCCGGTCGAGGCCTGGGACCGCGGTGACAGCAAGCTGCAGTCCACCGGTGTGCTGGGCAGCATCGACAACCAGATCGACACCACCACCGGCACGCTGAAGTTCAAAGGCCGTTTCGAGAACAAGGACCTGGCCCTGTTCCCCAACCAGTTCGTCAACGTGCGCTTGCTGGCCGACACCCTCAAACAGGTGGTCATGGCCCCGGCCGCGGCCATCCAGTTTGGCAACGATGGCACCTTTGCCTATGTGGTCAACGAGAAGAGCACCGTCAATGTCCGCAAGCTCAAGGTGGGCGCCAGCGATGGCGAGAACAGCGTCATTCTCGACGGCTTGAAGGCCGGCGACCGCCTGGTGCTGGAAGGCACCGACCGCCTGCGCGAAGGCACCCAGGTGGAAGTGGTCGAAGACAGCTCGCAAGTGCCGACCACCCCGGGCCAGCACCTGCAAGGGCAGGAAACCAAGGGCGCGGCGCAAACAGATGAAGCACAACCTGGCAACGCAGCAGGCAAGGCGGGCGCATGAACCTCTCGCGCCTGTTCATCCTGCGCCCGGTCGCCACCACGCTGAGCATGCTGGCCATCGTGCTGGCTGGCCTGATCGCCTACAAGTTGCTGCCGGTTTCCGCCTTGCCGCAGGTGGATTACCCGACCATTCGCGTCATGACCCTGTACCCCGGCGCCAGCCCGCAGGTGATGACCAGCGCTGTCTCCGCGCCACTGGAGCGCCAGTTCGGCCAGATGCCGGGCCTGGAACAGATGGCCTCGACCAGTTCTGGCGGCGCGTCGGTGCTGACCTTGCGTTTCAACCTCGACATGAACATGGACGTTGCCGAGCAACAGGTGCAGGCCGCGATCAACGCCGCCAGCAACCTGCTGCCCAGTGACCTGCCGGCACCGCCGGTGTACAACAAGGTCAACCCGGCCGACACCCCGGTGCTGACCCTGGCCATCTCCAGCAAGACCATGCCGCTGCCCAAGCTCAACGACCTGGTCGATACCCGCGTGGCGCAAAAGCTGGCGCAAATCAGCGGCGTGGGCATGGTCAGCATTGCCGGTGGCCAGCGCCAGGCGGTACGCATCAAGGTCAACGTCGACGCCCTGGCGGCCAATGGCTTGAATCTGGATGACGTGCGCACGCTGATCGGTGCCTCCAACGTCAACCAGCCCAAAGGCAACTTCGACGGCCCGACCCGGGTGTCGATGCTCGATGCCAACGACCAGCTGCGTTCTCCCGAGGAATACGCCAACCTGATCCTGGCCTACAACAACGGTGCGCCGCTGCGCCTGAAAGATGTGGCCGAAATCGTCGACGGCGCCGAGAACGAGCGGCTGGCCGCCTGGGCGAACGAGAACCATGCTGTGCTGCTGAACATCCAGCGTCAGCCGGGCGCCAACGTGATCGAAGTGGTCGACCGCATCAAGGGCCTGCTGCCGTCGATCACCGACAACCTGCCGGCCGGCCTCGATGTCTCGGTGCTGACCGACCGCACCCAGACCATTCGTGCCGCGGTCAAGGACGTGCAGCACGAACTGCTGATCGCCATCGTTCTGGTGGTGATGGTCACCTTCGTCTTCTTGCGCCGCTTCAGCGCCACCCTCATTCCGTCGATTGCCGTGCCACTGTCGCTGATCGGGACGTTCGGGGTCATGTACCTGGCCGGGTTCTCGGTCAACAACCTGACACTCATGGCCCTGACCATCGCCACCGGCTTTGTGGTCGATGATGCCATCGTCATGCTGGAGAACATCTCCCGGCATATCGAAGAGGGCGAGACGCCCATGCAGGCGGCGCTCAAGGGCGCCCGACAGATTGGCTTCACCCTGATTTCGCTGACCTTCTCGCTGATTGCGGTCCTGATCCCGTTGCTGTTCATGGCGGACGTGGTCGGTCGCCTGTTCCGCGAGTTCGCCATCACGCTGGCAGTCGCCATTCTGATTTCCCTGGTGGTGTCCCTGACCCTGACACCGATGATGTGCGCGCGTCTGCTCAAGCGCGAGCCCAAGGAAGAAGAACAAGGCCGCTTCTACCGTGCCAGTGGCGCCTGGATCGACTGGCTGATCAAGCACTACGGCAGTGCCCTGCAGTGGGTGCTCAAGCATCAGCCGCTGACCTTGCTGGTGGCGGTGGCCAGCCTGGTGCTCACGGTGTTTCTGTACATGGTCGTGCCCAAGGGCTTCTTCCCGGTGCAGGACACGGGGGTGATCCAGGGTATTTCCGAAGCGCCGCAGTCCACCTCGTTCGCCGCCATGAGCGAACGTCAGCAGGCCCTGAGCAAGGTCATCCTGCAAGACCCGGCCGTGCAAAGCCTGTCGTCCTACATTGGCGTAGACGGCGACAACGCCACGCTCAACAGTGGTCGCCTGCTGATCAACCTCAAGCCCCACGGCGAGCGCGATGTCAGCGCCAGCGAAGTGATCAGCCGCCTGCAGCCGCAGGTCGACCGGCTGGTGGGCATCCGCCTGTTCATGCAGCCGGTGCAAGACCTGAGCATCGAGGACCGGGTCAGCCGGACCCAGTATCAGTTCAGCCTGTCGTCGCCGGACGCCGACCTGCTGGCGCAGTGGAGTGGCAAGCTGGTGCAGGCGCTGCAGCAGCGCCCGGAACTGGCCGATGTGGCCAGCGACCTGCAGGACAAGGGCTTGCAGGTGTACCTGGTCATCGACCGTGACATGGCCAGCCGCCTGGGGATCAGCGTGTCGCAGATCACCAATGCCCTGTACGACGCCTTCGGCCAGCGGCAGATCTCGACCATCTACACTCAGGCCAGCCAGTACCGCGTGGTGTTGCAGTCCAAGGACGCCGCCACGATCGGCCCGCAGGCGCTGGAGTCGATCCACGTCAAGGCCACCGATGGCGGCCAGGTGCGCCTTTCGGCGCTGGCGCGGATCGAGCAGCGTCAAGCCCAGCTGGCTATTTCTCACATCGGCCAGTTCCCGGCAGTGACCTTGTCGTTCAACCTGGCTCACGGCGCGTCGCTGGGCGAAGCCGTGCAGGTGATCGAGCAGGTGCAGCAGGACATCGGCATGCCGCTGGGTGTGCAAACCCGCTTCCAGGGTGCGGCCGAGGCCTTCCAGGCATCGTTGTCGAGCACCTTGCTGCTGATTCTGGCGGCGGTGGTGACCATGTACATCGTGCTGGGGGTGCTGTACGAAAGCTACATCCACCCGATCACCATCCTCTCGACCCTGCCGTCGGCGGCGGTCGGTGCCTTGCTGGCTTTGCTCATCAGCGGTAACGACCTGGGCATGATCGCTATCATCGGCATCATCCTGCTGATCGGTATCGTCAAGAAGAACGCGATCATGATGATCGACTTCGCCCTGGAGGCCGAGCGCCACCAGGGCATGAGCCCGCGTGATGCCATCTACCAGGCGGCGCTGCTGCGCTTCCGGCCGATCCTGATGACCACCCTGGCCGCGCTGTTTGGTGCGGTGCCGCTGATGCTTGCCACCGGTTCCGGTGCCGAACTGCGCCAGCCACTGGGCCTGGTGATGGTCGGCGGGTTGCTGGTCAGCCAGGTGCTGACGCTGTTCACCACCCCGGTCATCTACCTGTACTTCGATCGCCTGGCCCGCCGCCTGCGCCCGGCCACTGACGTGAAGCAGGCCCAGGCATGAACCTGTCTGGGCCTTTCATCCGTCGCCCGGTGGCGACCATGCTGTTGAGCCTGGCAATCATGCTGCTGGGTGGGGTCAGCTTTGGCTTGCTACCGGTGGCGCCACTGCCGCAAATGGACTTCCCGGTGATCGTGGTGTCGGCGAACCTCTCTGGTGCCAGCCCCGAGGTCATGGCGTCCACCGTGGCCACACCGCTGGAACGCAAGCTGGGCAGCATTGCCGGCGTCACCACGCTCACCAGCAGCTCCAACCAGGGGTCGACACGGGTAATCATCGGCTTCGAGATGGGCCGTGACATCGATGGCGCAGCCCGTGAGGTGCAAGCGGCGATCAACGCTACCCGCAACCTGCTGCCCAGTGGCATGCGTAGCATGCCCACCTACAAGAAGATCAACCCGTCGCAGGCGCCGATCATGGTGCTGTCGCTGACCTCGGATGTGTTGCAGAAGGGCCAGCTGTATGACCTGGCCGACACCATCCTTTCACAGAGCCTGGCTCAGGTATCGGGGGTAGGGGAGGTGCAGATCGGCGGCAGTTCGCTGCCTGCCGTGCGCATTGCCGTCGAGCCGCAACTGCTCAACCAGTACAACCTGTCGCTGGACGAAGTGCGCACCGCCGTGTCCAACGCCAACCAGCGCCGGCCCATGGGCTTTGTCGAGGACACCGAGCGCAACTGGCAGGTGCGGGCCAACGACCAGCTGGAAAGTGCCAAGGATTACGAGCCGGTGGTGATTCGCCAGCAGAACGGCACCATTCTGCGCCTGTCTGACGTGGCGACGGTCACCGACGGCGTTGAAAACCGTTACAACAGCGGCTTCTTCAACGACCAGGCAGCGGTGTTGCTGGTGGTCAACCGCCAGAGCGGCGCCAACATCATCGAAACGGTCGACCAGATCAAGGCGCAGCTACCGGCATTGCAGTCATTGCTGCCCGCCAGCGTGCAACTGAACGTGGCCATGGACCGCTCGCCCGTGATCAAGGCTACCCTCAAAGAGGCCGAGCACACCCTGCTGATCGCCGTGGTGCTGGTGATCCTGGTGGTCTACCTGTTCCTCGGCAGCCTGCGCGCCTCGCTGATCCCCAGCCTGGCGGTGCCGGTATCGCTGGTGGGGACGTTCGCAGTCATGTACGTGTGCGGTTTCTCGCTCAACAACCTGTCGCTGATGGCGCTGATCCTTGCCACCGGGCTGGTGGTGGACGATGCCATCGTGGTGCTGGAAAACATCTCCAGGCACATCGAGAACGGCCAGCCACCGATGAAGGCGGCCTTCCTGGGCGCCAAGGAGGTGGGCTTCACCTTGCTGTCGATGAACGTGTCGCTGGTGGCGGTGTTCGTCTCCATCCTGTTCATGGGCGGCATCGTGCGCAACCTGTTCCAGGAGTTTTCCATCACCCTGGCGGCGGCGATCATCGTCTCGCTGGTGGTGTCGCTCACCCTTACACCGATGCTCTGCGCCCGCTGGCTCAAGCCGCACCAGGCCCAGCAGACACGCCTGCAGCGCTGGAGCGACAAGCTGCATCAGCGCATGGTTGCTGCCTATGACCGCAGCCTGGGCTGGGCCCTGCGCCACAAGCGCCTGACCCTGCTCAGCCTGTTGGCCACCATCGGCATCAACATCGCCCTGTACGTGGTGGTGCCCAAGACGCTGATACCCCAGCAGGATACCGGCCAGTTGATGGGCTTCATCCGGGGTGACGACGGCCTGTCGTTCACGGTGATGCAGCCGAAGATGGAAATCTACCGCCGCGCCTTGCTGGCCGACCCGGCAGTACAGAGCGTTGCCGGTTTCATCGGTGGCAACAGCGGTACCAACAACGCCATGGTGCTGGTGCGCCTGAAACCGATCAGCGAGCGCAAGATCGATGCGCAGAAGGTGATCGAACGCCTGCGCAAGGAGCTGCCCAAAGTGCCCGGCGGGCGCCTGTTCCTGATGGCCGACCAGGACCTGCAACTGGGGGGCGGTGGGCGTGACCAGACCTCCTCTCAGTACCTGTATACCCTGCAAAGTGGCGACCTGGCGGCGTTGCGCGAATGGTTCCCCAAGGTGGTCGCGGCGCTGCGTGCACTGCCTGAGCTGACCGCCATTGACGCCCGCGATGGTGCCGGTACCCAACAGGTGACGCTGGTGGTCGACCGTGACCAGGCCAAGCGCCTGGGCATCGACATGGACATGGTCACCGCAGTACTGAACAACGCCTACAGCCAGCGGCAGATCTCCACCATCTACGACAGCCTCAACCAGTACCAGGTGGTGCTCGAGATCAACCCCAAATACGCCTGGGACCCGAGCACGCTGGAGCAAGTGCAGGTGATCACCGCCGACGGCGCCCGGGTGCCGCTGTCGACCATCGCCCACTACGAGAACAGCCTGGCCAACGACCGGGTCAGCCACGAAGGCCAGTTCGCTTCGGAAGACATCGCCTTCGACGTCGCCGAGGGCTACAGCCCCGACCAGGCCATGGCGGCACTGGAGCGCGCGGTGGCCAAACTGGGCCTGCCCGAGGAGGTGATTGCCAAGCTCGGCGGCACTGCCGATGCCTTTGCCCAGACCCAGCAGGGCCAGCCATTCATGATCCTTGGCGCACTGCTGCTGGTGTACCTGGTGCTGGGTATTCTGTATGAAAGCTACATTCACCCGCTGACCATTCTCTCGACACTGCCTTCGGCGGGCGTCGGTGCCTTGCTGGCGCTGTACGTCACCGGTGGCGAGTTCAGCCTGATCTCGTTGCTGGGGCTGTTCCTGTTGATCGGGGTGGTGAAAAAGAATGCCATCCTGATGATCGACCTGGCCTTGCAGCTGGAGCGCCATCAGGGCTTTTCGCCGGAAGAGTCGATTCGCCGGGCCTGCCTGCTGCGCCTGCGGCCGATCCTGATGACCACCCTGGCAGCGATCCTTGGCGCATTGCCGTTGCTGCTGAGCCAGGCTGAAGGCGCAGAAATGCGTCAGCCGCTGGGCCTGACCATCATCGGTGGCCTGGTGTTCAGCCAGATCCTCACCCTTTATACGACGCCGGTGGTTTACCTGTACCTGGACCGCCTGCGCCACCGTTTCAACCGTTGGCGCGGCGTGCGCACCGACGCCGCCCTGGAAACCCCGCTATGACTTTTGCCCAGACCCCACTTCACCGTGCCCTGCAGGCACTGACCCGTGGCCGTGGCTCGCGCCTGCTTGGTGCCGGGTTGTGCGTGGCCTTGCTCAGTGCCTGTACCCTGAGCCCGGACTACCACCGCCCCGAGCTGAACAGCACGGCGGCGCAGTTCAAGCACGCCGAAGGTTGGACCCAGGCCTCGCCGTCCGACGCCATCGCCCGTGGCGCCTGGTGGGAAATCTACGGTGATGCCGGGCTCAACGCGCTGGTCGAAGAGCTTAACCGCAGCAACCAGACCGTGGCGCAATCAGAAGCCCAGTACCGCCAGGCCCAGGCGCTGGTGCGCAGCAGCCGTGCGGCGCTGTTCCCCAGCCTGGACCTGAGCGCCAGCAAGAACCGTTCGGCGCAGGGCACCGGCAGCTCCAGTTCCAGCCTGTCCAATAACAGCAGCGGCATTCGCAACACCTACAACGCGCAGTTGGGCGTGAGCTGGGAGATCGACCTGTGGGGCAAGCTGCGCGAAACTCTGAATGCCAACGAGGCCAGTGCCGAAGCGAGTTTCGCCGACCTTGCGTCGATCCGCTTGAGCCAACAGTCGGAGCTGGTGCAGAACTACCTGCAATTGCGGGTGATCGATGAGCAGAAGCGCTTGCTGGAAGCCACCGTGGCGGCTTATGAGCGCTCGCTGCGAATGAACGAAAACCAGTACCGCGCCGGTGTCGCCGGCCCGGATGCCGTGGCCCAGGCCCGCACGCAGCTCAAAAGCACCCAGGCTGACCTGATTGACCTGATCTGGCAGCGTGCGCAATTCGAAAATGCCATCGCCGTGCTGCTGGGCAAGGCTCCGGCCGACTTCGCCCTGGCCGACAGCAAAACGATTCCCGCGTTGCCGCAAATACCGGTTTCGCTGCCTTCGCAACTGCTGGAGCGGCGCCCGGACATCGCTGCAGCCGAACGCAACGTGATGGCGGCCAACGCCAACATCGGGGTGTCGCGGGCAGCCTACTTCCCGGACCTCAGCCTGAGCATGAGTGGTGGTTATTCCAGCAGCAGCTTCAGCAACTGGATCGAGCTGCCCAACCGCTACTGGTCGGTAGGCCCGCAGTTGGCGCTGACCCTGTTCGACGCCGGCAAACGCAGCGCCGAGGTCGACCGCACGGTGGCCGTGTATGACCAGACGGTGGCGCAGTACCGCCAGACCGTGCTGGACGGCTTCAAGGAAGTGGAAAACCTGCTGGTTCAACTGAAGGTGTATGGCGATGAAGCCGTGGTGCGCCAAGAGGCGCTTGACGCCGCCCGGGAGTCGTTGCGCCTGACCGAAAACCATTACCGTGCCGGGCTGATCGGCTATCTGGATGTGGTCAACGTGCAAACCACGGCGCTGAGCAACGAGCGCAGTGTGCTGAACCTGCTGCAAGGGCGCCTGGTGGCCAGCGTGCAACTGGTGGCTGCGTTGGGCGGCGGCTGGGATGCAGAACAGGCGTTTGCCGAGCAGAATTGACCGAACGCAGAGGGGTAGGCTGCGGTTATTGGATCCATTCCCATTCGCAAAAACCCCGTGCGTTTCGCTTAAGCTTGAGTACAATCGTCAGCTTTTGTCGGGCCCCCTGTCCCGGCGCTGGAACTCTCAATGCTGACCGGTAGCTACTCCTCTTCGCTGGTGTTGATTTCGCTGTGCGTGGCGATACTGGCATCCTATACCGCCCTTGACCTGACCGGCCGCATCGCCACGGCCAAGGGCCGCGCCGCCTGCCTGTGGATGGGCGGCGGTGCGTTGGCCATGGGCATCGGCGTGTGGTCGATGCACTTCATTGGCATGCTTGCCTTCAGCTTGCCCATCGACTTGGGGTACGACCTGGCCCTGACCGCGTTCTCGCTGCTGATCGCTGTGCTGTCCTCGGGCTTTGCCTTGTGGCTGGTCAGTCAGCCGAGCCTGCCAGCGCTGCAGTTGGGGTTCGGTGCGCTGATCATGGGCGCCGGTATCGCCTGCATGCACTACACCGGCATGGCCGCGCTGCGCATGCTGCCAGGCATCGATTACGACCCGACGTTGTTCGGCGCTTCGCTGCTGATTGCCGTAGGCGCCTCGGCGGCGGCATTGTGGATTGCCTTCCGCCTGCGCACACACACACCCTATATACGGCAGATCCGCGGCCTGGCGGCGGTGGTCATGGGCGTTGCCATCGTGGGCATGCATTACACCGGCATGGCAGCGGCAAACTTCCCCGAGGGCAGCTTCTGCGGCGCGCTGGGGGGCGGGTTGCAGGGGGACAGCCTGGTTTACCTGGTGCTGATCACCACGCTGGCAGTACTGGCAGTGGCTTTGCTGACTTCGGTGCTGGACGCGCGTCTCGAGGCGCGTACTGCCGAGTTGGCCCGTTCGCTGACCTTGGCCAACCAGGAACTGACCCAACTGGCCTTGCACGACACCCTCACCGATCTGCCCAACCGTACCCTGCTGGCGGACCGCATCGAACAGGCCATTGCCAAAGTGGCGGAGCAGGGCGGTTGTTTTGCCCTGATGTTCATTGATCTGGACGGCTTCAAACCCGTCAACGATGCCTTTGGCCATCATATCGGTGACCTTCTGCTCAAAGCGGTGGCGGCCCGCCTGCGCGGCCACCTGCACAGCCAGGACACGCTGGCACGGATTGGCGGCGACGAATTCGTGCTGCTGGTGGAACTGCAGGAGCCGAACGATGCCATGGACGTGGCGGTCAAGCAGGTCAACCTGGTGTCCCGGCCTTTCCGCGTGGCCGAGCACGACCTGCAACTGTCGGCGAGCCTGGGTATCGTTCTGTACCCGGGCAATGGCCAGGACCAGCATGAGTTGCTGCGTAACGCCGACGCTGCCATGTACCATGCCAAGAGCGCCGGCAAGAACGGTTACAGCTTCTTCGATGTGTCGATGAACAGCAACGCGCGCCAGCAGTTGCAGCTGCTGCAGGACTTGCGCCTGGCGCTTGAGCAGCGCCAGTTCCGCTTGCATTATCAGCCCAAGTTCGACGCCCAGGCCTGCCAGCCGATCGGTGCCGAAGCATTGCTGCGCTGGGAGCACCCGCAGCAGGGCCTGCTGCTGCCTGACCGCTTCATCGGCCTGGCAGAAAAGACCGGCCTGATCATCCCCATTGGTGAGTGGGTACTCACTGAGGCCTGCCGTCAGATGCGTCAGTGGCTAGACCAGGGGCACCATGGCTGGCGCATGGCGGTGAACCTGTCGGCCATCCAGTTCTGCCATGCCGGCCTGGTCGACAGCGTGGCCCGCGCCCTGCAGCAGAACGGCTTGCCAGCCAACTGCCTGACACTGGAAATTACCGAAACCACCGCCATGCACGATGCCGATGCCAGCCTGACCGTGCTGCAGCGCCTGTCCGACATGGGCGTGGACTTGTCCATTGATGACTTTGGTACGGGCTATTCCAGCCTGATGTACCTCAAGCGCCTGCCAGCCAACGAGCTGAAAATCGACCGCGGTTTCGTACGTGACCTGGAGCAGGACAGTGACGATGCGGCGATTGTTTCGGCAATTGTCGCACTGGGCCAGGCGTTAGGCCTGCGTATCGTTGCCGAGGGGGTTGAAACCGACAAGCAGCAGGACTTCCTGACCCGTCTGGGGTGTGATTCGTTGCAGGGCTACCTGCTGGGCCAGCCCGTGCCGGCCGAGCAGTTCATGAGCAAGTTGCAGGCCATGGGCCCGGAACTCACTGCTGCGGGCTAGGCGCTGTATGAAGAGCCTTGATACTCGGTGAGGCTGCGTTGAAAACAGAGCCTAGACTGCATCGCGCAAGGTAATGGCGGGAATGAAGGCATCCATTTCCGCCTCGACGGCCTCGATGATGCGCTCTACATCGGCGGCGGCCATGATTGCTGCACAGGGGATGCCCGCAATCGCCAGCAGGGTTTCACCGCTGGCGCGGTCGAACAGCCGCGCAACCATGCTGCGTGGCGCATCCATGCTGGCCTCGAAACCCAACGGATGGAAATGCCAGCGCATCACCTGGCAGGCGTTGGGGAACGTCATCTTGTTCATGCCAGCCTCCTTGTCCGTACCTGGACGTGATGAGCGGGTGGCCACATCGATGCGGCCGCCGGGAAACTAAAGATAGCACCTGCTACGCGCGATTATCGGTTGCAAGTACGACAAATGTGCGAATGCATGACAGCGGTCACACCCTTGTCATGGGTGCAGTGTGTGGGCTGGCTGCATGGGCAAACGTTTTCCCGACCGCAAGGTGTCAGGTAACCATCGGGTTTCGTGGCGTTCGCTGACGTTCGACGCGCAGGTTTTTCAGACGAGCGGCTTGCTTAACCCAGCAACCCGGCAGCGATGTTGATAGTGAACCCCAGAATCGCCGTATTGAACACGAAGCCCACCAACGAATGCGCCAGCACCACCCGCCGCAACCCACGCCCGGCGACGCCCACGTCCGAGGTTTGCACCGCCACGCTGATGGTGAACGAGAAGTAGTGGAAGTCCCAGTAATCCGGGTTGCGCTCGCCATCAGCGAAGCGCAGTGGGGGTTCGTGGTTTTGCCCGGTGTAGAACAGGCGGGCGTAGTGCAGGGTGAATATGCAGCCGATCAGCAGCCAGGAACCGGCGACGGTCAGGCCGGTGTAGAGATAGTGCACGGCCAGGGCCGTGCCTTGCAGGCCGCGGCTGGAGACCAGTTGCAGGGTGACCGCGGCAAGGCTGGCGATGGCGGCGATGCACACGGTCAGCAGGACCAGGCCGGCGTTCTCGTCTTCGACGCCGGCGACCTTGCGGACCTTTTCCGGGCTGGCTGTCCAGCTCAGGTAGAGCACCAGCAGCAGGTACAGCCACACCCCCAGGTTCCAGCCAGCGAGGATGTGCTGCACGGTATCACCGGCGGGGATCAGCCAGGCGCCAGCGAGGCCGACTGCAGCGGCGAGGCTCAGGCGGGGGTGTGTGCGGGTCAGGCGATGGAAAGCCATGGGGCCTCATTCACAAGGGGTATGGCTTGTACTCTAGACCGTCATAGGGTTGGGTGGGAGGCGCAATACCCTGCAGGGCCTGGGGTTTCTTTGAGTCCCCCATCGCACGGCATTGCAACTCTCAGTACACTGCACGTTCCAACACCAACATCCGTTGAACTCGAGGTTTTTGCATGACGCTCAGTCCTTTGGCAGGCAAGCCGGCTCCGGCCAGCGTGCTGGTCGATATTCCCCGGCTGCTTACCGCCTATTACACGGGCCGCCCAGACGCTGCCGTGGCGGCCCAGCGCGTGGCCTTCGGCACCTCGGGGCACCGGGGCAGTTCGCTTGAATTGAGTTTCAACGAGTATCACGTCCTGGCCATTAGCCAGGCGATTTGCCTGTACCGCCAGGAAAAAGGCATCGATGGCCCGCTGTTCATCGGCGCCGATACCCACGCCCTGTCAGCGCCGGCGACCGCCAGCGCCCTGGAAGTGCTGGCCGCCAACGGCGTGCAGGTGATGCTGTCCAAGGATGACGAATACACGCCGACGCCGGCGGTTTCCCACGCCATCCTCTGCCACAACCGTGGCCGTACGCAGGGCCTGGCTGACGGTATTGTCATCACCCCGTCGCACAACCCGCCGCAAAGCGGTGGCTTCAAGTACAACCCGCCCAACGGCGGCCCGGCCGACAGCGACGTGACCAAGTGGATCGAGGGCAAGGCCAACGAGCTGCTGGCGGCTAACCTGGCGGGCGTCAAGCGCATGGACCATGCCCAGGCGCTGCAGGCGCCGACCACCCACCGCCACGATTACGTCAGCAACTATGTGGCCGACCTGGAAAACGTCATCGATTTCGATGTCATCCGTGGCGCCGGGTTGCGCCTGGGCGTCGACCCGCTGGGCGGGGCAGGGGTACGCTACTGGTCGGCCATTGCCAAGCACTACCAGCTGGACCTGGAAGTGGTGAACACCGAGGTCGACCCGACCTTCCGCTTCATGACCGTCGACTGGGACGGCCAGATCCGCATGGACCCTTCCTCACCGTATGCCATGCAGGGCCTGATAGGCCTGCGCGAGCGCTTTGACGTGGCCTTCGCCTGCGACCCGGACCACGACCGCCACGGCATCGTCACCCCTGACGGCCTGCTGCAACCCAACAACTACCTCGCCGTGGCCATCGACTACCTGTTCCGCCACCGTCCGCAGTGGCGCACCGACGCCGCCGTGGGCAAGACCGTGGTCTCCAGCGGCCTGATCGACCGCGTTACCCAACGCCTGGGCCGCGATCTGTATGAGGTGCCGGTGGGCTTCAAATTCTTCGCCCAGGGCCTGTTCGACGGTTCGCTCGGTTTTGGTGGCGAAGAAAGTGCAGGGGCTTCGTTCCTGCGCCGCGATGGCTCGGTGTGGGCCACCGACAAGGACGGGTTGATCCCGGCCTTGCTGGCCGCCGAAATGACCGCCCGTACCGGGCGTAACCCGAGCCAGGCTTATGCCGACCTGACCGACGCGCTGGGCAAGCCGTTCGCCACCCGTGTCGAGGCCAAGGCCGATGCGCGGCAGAAGGCGTTGCTGAGCAAGCTGGCGCCGGAGCAGGTGAAGTCGACCGAACTGGCCGGTGAGCCGATCGTGCAGATCCTCAGCCACGCCCCAGGCAATGGCCAGGCGATTGGCGGGCTTAAGGTGATGACGGCCAATGGCTGGTTCGCCGCGCGCCCGTCGGGTACTGAAGACATCTACAAGATTTACGCCGAAAGCTTCATCGACGAGGCGCATTTGCAGCGTCTGGTGCAGGAAGCACAAGTGCTGGTCGATGAAGCAATTGCCTGACGGGTAACAAACCGCTTGGTTCTGCGGTGTGATGTAAATTAGAATTAATCTTATTTACTCCGCCGCAGGACCCTCCTCATGATCGACGCCGCGCCGCCACCGGAGCCTGGCCTGCCTGCCCTGTACCGGGAGCATCGCGGCTGGCTTGAAACCTGGCTGCGCCGGCGTATGGGCAATGCCTGGGATGCCGCCGACCTCAGTCAGGATACTTTTCTGCGCATCCTGGCCAGCGCCCAGCCGCTGGCAGACATACGCGAACCGCGTGCCTACCTGTGGGCAAGCGTTTGCTCAGCAACTTCCACCAGCGCCGTAGCCTGGAGCAGGCCTACCTTGATGCCTTGGCGCAGTTACCCGAGCAACACGTGCCGTCGCCAGAACAGCGCTGGGTACTGCTCGAAACCCTGCAAGCACTGGATGAATTGCTCGACGGCCTCAAGCCGCCGATACGCAAGGCCTTTCTCTGGAGCCAGCTGGAAGGCTTGGGCTACGCCGAGATTGGCCAGCGCCTGGGCGTCTGCCAGCGCTCGGTGAAACGCTACATGGCGCAGGCTTACGAACATTGCCTGTTGGCCGAGTTGCAATGAGCCCCCACCCCCCAGAAACCCGCGAGGCGCTGCGTGCTGCAGCCCGTTGGCTGGCATTACTGGATTCTGGCGACGCAAGCGAATCTGACCTGCAGCGTCTGGCGCAATGGCGCGCCAGCAGTCACCTGCACGAAGACGCCTGGCAAAAGGCATCGCTGCTGCGAGCGCGGTTTGCCGGGTTGCCCGGCGCATTGGCGATGGCCGCCCTGGATCGCCCGGATGCCGGTCGTCGGGCACTGCTCAAACAAGCCCTGGGTGTGTCGGTGTTGTTGCCGATGGCCTGGCTGGTGAGCCGTGAGCTGCCGCTGGATGCCTGGACCGCCGACATGCGCACCGCAGTAGGAGAGCGCAGGCAGGCACTGCTGAGCGACGGCACCTTGTTGCAGTTGAACACCGACAGTGCGGTCGATATCGAGCGGGGTGCAGGCCGCGTGGCACTGCTGCGCGGTGAAGTGGCCGTCAGCGTGCCCGCTAACCTGAGCCTCACCTTGCAGGTGCCTTACGGCCGGGTGGTGCTCAGTGAGGGCGAGGCGTGCCTGCGCCTGCTTGATGAGGCCTGCCGGGTGTCGGCGATCAAGGGGGCGGTCAGCCTGCAGCCGTTGCGGGGTCCAGCCGTGATGCTACAGGCCGGCCAACAGGCCAGTTTGCAGGCGGCCGGCGTTGGCCCTGTCAAAGCGTTCGACGCATGGCAACTGGGCTGGCGCGAAGGTGCGCTTCGGCTGGACGACCGCCCGCTGGGCGAGTTGCTGCACGAACTGCGCAGGTATCGCCCCGGCGTACTGCGCTGGGCACCAGAACTGGAGCGCTTTCGTGTTACCGGCACGTTCCGCCTTGACGACACCGACCGGGTGTTGGCCCTGCTCGCCGCCAGCCTGCCGTTGCAAGTGCAGACCCGCACGCGTTATTGGGTGAGCCTGACCGCACGAGAAAATCGAGCATGAGGCTGTCCCCTTTTTTTCACTCGCCGGTCATTACCGGTAGGAGAAAATAAAAGGGGAGCCTTGTTCAATGCCTGCAGTAAAAACTTGCCGCCTGCGCCCACTGGCGCGCGCAGCACATCCATTGTTCGCGATGAGCCTGCTGTTGTGTGCACCCGCCTGGGCCGATGAGCCGGCCCGGCGTACGTTCCAGGTGGCGCCAGCCAGCCTGGGTGCCGCTTTGACCCATTTCGCCGACCAGGCCGGTGTCAGCCTTTCGCTGGACCCGGCATTGGTAGAGGGCCGGCAAAGTAACGGCTTGTCCGGTCGTTACAGTGTCGATGAAGGCTTCAACCAGTTGCTGCGCAGTAGCGGCCTGCAGGCGCTACCAGTGGGTGAGGGGGCCTTCACCCTGATGCCAGCCCCCCAGGCCAGTGGCGCGCTTGAAATCGCCCCCACCCGCATCGTCGGCGGCCTGGCCGCAGGCAACGAAGCGCAGCCGTATGCCGGTGGCCAAGTGGCACGCCAAGGGGCACAAGGCTTGCTCGGTTCGCGCGACTTCATGGAAACCCCGTTCAGCATCACCAGCTACACCAGCGACCTGGTCAAGAACCAACAGGCGCGCACCTTGGGCGAGCTGATTGCCAGTGACCCTTCAGTGCGTGCTACCAACCCGGCGGGCGGGCGTTTCGAGCAGTTCACCATTCGCGGCTTCAGCTTGTTCAACAGTGATGTGGCCTACAACGGTCTTTATGGCATCTTGCCGACGTATTCGATCGACATGGAAATGGCCGACCGGGTCGACATCATCAAAGGCCCCAGCCAGTTGATCAATGGCATATCGCCGCGTGGCAGCGTGGGCGGCGGTATCAATGTGCAGCCCAAGCGAGCCGCTGACAAGCCGATCACCGAATTCACCGGCAGCTACGCCTCGGCCGGCCAGGCTGGCGGCGCCGTGGACATCGGCCGTCGCTTTGGTGAAGGCCAGCAGTTCGGCGTGCGCTTCAATGGGGTGAAGCAGGCCGGTGATACCGAATGGGACCACCAGCGCGTCGACCGCGAAATGGCGGTGCTAGGCCTGGATTTTCGAGGCGAGCGCCTGCGTCTCTCGGCAGACCTTGGCCACACCGAGCGCGATACCGACGCCCCGCAGGAGCGTGTGCTGGTCGGTGCCAATGCCAAGGTGCCCAATGCCAATGACGTACGCCACAACTACGCCCAGGCCTGGAGCAAGGCGCGTACCAACGACACCTTCGGTGCGCTGAACGCCGAGTACGATATCAGCGAATCGCTGCTGGCCTATGGTGCGGTCGGTGCGCGCAAGAGCAACCACGACTTCCTGCGCCATAATGTGTCGATCACCAACGATGCCGGCGACTTCACCGTGCAGCCGCGTGACTTTACCCGGGACGAGTCGGTGCGCACCGCCATGGCCGGTTTACGTCACTGGTTCCATACCGGGCCGGTGAGCCACGCGCTGAACCTGGCCGCCACCTATTACTACATGGACTTCACCAACGGCGGGGCGCGCTATGCCTCGGCGCCGAGTAACCTCTACAACCCGGTGGCCGCACGGACACCCGGTACGCCAACCCGCCTCGACCCCGAGGTCTACACGGAAAACCGCTTCTCCGGCGTGGCCCTGGCCGACACCCTTGGCTTTTTTGACGACCGCCTGCTGTTGACCCTGGGTGCGCGCTGGCAACGGGTGCAGGTGGATGACTGGAGCGACGGCGTCAAAGGCGATACGGGCTATGACGAAGAAAAAGTCTCGCCTTCTGGGGGCGTATTGCTCAAGGTCACCGACCAGCTCTCGTTGTATGCCAACTACATGGAGGGCCTGAGCCAAGGCAAGATCGCCCCCTCGACCTCGATCAACGAAGACCAGATCTTCCCGCCGTTCACCAGCCGCCAGATCGAGGTGGGGGCCAAGTACGACCTCGGCCAGGTGGCCTTTACTGCCAGCGCCTTCCGCATTCGCCAGCCGGCCTACGAGACCAACCCCGCCTCGCGGGTGTTCGGCCCCAATGGCAAGCGTGACAACCGCGGCATCGAGCTGAGTGTGTTCGGTGAGCCGGTGCAGGGCGTGCGGGTGTTGGGTGGGGTGATGTATATCGACAGCGAGCTGACCGACACCGTCGGCGGTGCCTACGATGGCAACCGTGCGCCGGCCACGCCCGAATACAACGTCAATCTGGGGGCTGAATGGGACGTGCCAGGGGTGAGCGGGCTGACCTTCACAGCGCGCGGCATTCACTCCAGCTCGCAGTACCTGGACCAGAACAACAGCAAACGCATCGACGGCTGGGAGCGTTATGACGTGGGTGCACGTTATGCCTTCAAGGTGGACGCCACCGAGGTTACCTTGCGGGCCAGTGTCGAGAATGTGCTCGATGATCGCTACTGGAGCTCGGCAGGGGCGTCGGATGACAGTGAGCCGGGGTTGACCCTGTCCACCCCGCGGACCTATCTGCTCTCGGCCACGGTCGGCTTTTAAACCGAACCCTTGTATACCCAGCGGGAGCGGACGTGCCCGCGAATCTGGCGACTCGGTGCATGGCACCGGCTTCGGCAGCGTTCGCGGCTGAAACCCTTCCCACAGGGGGGCAGTTGCGTAGCTGATCAGCCCGGCGCAAGCGCCCGGCCCAACTTCTGCGCCTGCCCCTGCAATACCCGCATCAACTGCAGCGCTGCATGCGAGGGCGGCTCGAAGCGCGAATAGACGAAGCTGATATCGAAGTGAATCTCATCGGCCAACGGCACCACCGCCAGCCCGCTGTCCTGTGCAACGAACTCGTCGATCACGCTGATGCCCATGCCTTGCTTGACCAACGCCACAGCCTCGTTGGCATTGGTGAACGACAACAGTGATTTCAGCTGTAGCCCGCGGCGCCCGATGTGTTCGGCCAACAGTTCGCCAAACGGCATGTCGGGCCGGAACAGCAGCAACGCATGGCCCTCCAGCTGCTGCAGGGTCAGCGCGGGCTGACCGGCCAAAGGGTGACCCGGCGGCATCACCACTACCATGCGTCCACGCATGAACGCTTGCGAATGCAGGTGGTCGTGCACCACCGGCAGGGCGGCGATCGACAGGTCGACCTTCTTCGACAAGATCTGGTTGGGCATTTCGCCCATCAACGAGGTTTGCCACTCGATATTCAGTGACGGTGATTCACGCTTGAGCTGGGCCAGGGCCATCGGGATCACCACCGTGGACAACGATGCACTGCACGAGATACGCAACTTGCGCTGGCCGCCAGCGCCCAGCGCCAGGGCACATTCGTTGACCTGCAACGCTGCCTGGTACACCCGCTCGACCTCGCGAAACAGCACCTGCGCTTCGGCCGTCGGCACCAGGCGGTTGTTGACGCGCTCGAACAGCGGGTAGGCCAGGCGCGCTTCGATGTACTGGATCAGCTTGCTCACCGCCGGCTGCGACACATACAGCAATTTGGCCGCCGCGCTGATCGAGCCCGTCAGCATCACCGCCCTGAACACTTCCATGTGCCGCAGCTTGAACACCATAGGGCTTGCGTCCGCGCCTTCGTTGCCAAGCAGCATGTGTATTACCTTCGGTTATGGTTTTCGCCATCTGGGTATGAGCGTCAAAGCCGGCCACACAGTATCGTGAACCCCAGCCTAACCGCCCTTGCGGCGCACAATAACAAGATCTGCAGACAAGCGCAGTGGCGCTTGACGGGAGTGCTGCGTGAACATATTTGACGAAGCGAAGATCGATTGCCATAACCATTTGTTTGACCCTGCCCGTTTCCCCTATCACCCCGATGCACCCTATGCGCCCTCCGGCCAAGAGGTCGCCACCCAGGCGCAGTTCACCCGAGTGATGGACGCTTACGGCGTGCAACATGCCTTGCTGGTGGGCCCCAATAGCGGCTACCACACCGACAACCGCTGCCTGCTGCATGCCTTGGCCAGCGGGCAGGGGCGGTTCAAGGGGGTGGCGGTGGTCAAGGCGGACATCAACCTCGACGCGCTGGCGGCGTTACAGGCGCAAGGCGTGGTGGGTATCGCCTTCAACCCCGCGCTTTACGGGGTAGCCAGCCTCAAGGGCGTTGACGGGCTGTTCGGCAAGCTCGCCGAGCTTGGCATGTTCGCCCAGCTGCAGGTGTGTGACGACCAGTTGCTGGACCTGCACGGCCTGCTGCAAGGCTCGCAGGCTCGTCTGTTGATTGACCATTGCGGCCGCCCGGATGTCGCTGCCGGTGTGCAGCAAGCCGGCTTCCAGGCGTTGCTGCGGCTGGCCGACAGCGGCCGCGCCTGCGTGAAGCTGTCAGGCATGCAGAAGTTTGCCGCAGCGGATGCCTTGTTCGAACAGAGCAGTGCATACGTGCAGGCCCTGCTCGAAGCCTTTGGCGCCCAAGCCTGTGTGTGGGGTTCGGACTGGCCGTTCATTCGCCAGCCCGCGCGGGTGGACTACGGCCCGCTGCTGAAGTTGGCCGAGCGCCTGATGCCGGATGCCCGGCTGCGCCGCACAGTGATGTGGGACACCCCTCGGCGATTGTTCGGGTTTGCCTAGCCCCTCCGTTGTGTGCCCTTCCAACAACAAGCGCGCAATCCTGATGAACACTGAACAGAACACCCGTCCCGGGCGGCATCCTCCATGGCCTGGAGGATCGTCTCGGCTAGCGCCCCAAAAGGCATGTGACCTGCGTCGCTTGCCGGATATTCCTTCTGTCGAAAATGGAGCTGAACAATGAGCCAGTACCTGCAAGGCCAAACCGCTATCGTCACCGGTGGCATGCGTGGCATCGGCCTGGCGATTGCCCGCCGCTTGCATGTCGCCGGCGCCCAGGTGGTGATCTGGGACCTTGCCGTCGATGGCTGGAACAGTACGGAAAACGGCTTCGAGCCGGTGCTGCGCCAGGCAGTGGATGTGTCGTCGCTGGCCTCGGTGGAGGCGGCTTTTGCCCAGACGCTGGCGCGTTTGGGGCAGGTGCAGATCTTGGTCAACAATGCCGCATCAACGGCCCGGTGGTGGCGTCTTGGGAGTACCCGCCAGACGCCTGGGACAACGTCATCGCCATCGACCTGAACGGTGTGTTCTATTGCTGCCGCACCGCCATCGCGCACATGCGTGAGCGCGGCTACGGGCGCATCGTCAATATCGCCTCCATGGCCGGCAAGGAGGGTGTGCAGTACATCTCGGGCTATTCGGCAGCCAAGGCCGGGGTCATCGCTTTCACCAAGGCGGCAGCCAAGGAGCTGGCGCAGGATGGCGTGCTGCTCAACTGCGTGGCACCGGCGATGGTCGAGACGCCGCTGATGGCCGAGATGACGGCCGAGCATATTGCCGCGAGCAAGGCCAAGATCCCCATGGGGCGCTTCCTCAAGGCCGAGGAGATTGCCAATATGGTCAGCTGGATCGCCGGGCCTGAGTGCAGCTTTACCACTGGCTTTGTGTTTGACCTCAGCGGCGGGAGGGCAACCTACTGAATGGACTGGGTGTGGTACGTCCGATGGCGTTGGAGCTGCGCCGGGTAGCCAGCCACGCGCGAACTGCGGGCGACGTCTCAGTGTGCAAGTGCCGTCGTCCGTTGGCGTGCCCGCACCTCAACGCTTGCAAGCAGCGGCACGGGCAACCCAGGCGTGGCTGGACGGGCAGGTGGCAGTCACCCGCCGTCATTCAGGCCTGTGGTTATTCCTGATCGGGTACCACGGCGATCACGTCGATCTCCATCAGCCACTCGGCCTGGGCCAACCCGGCCACCACCAACCCGGTGGAAATCGGGAACACGCCCTTGAGCCACTTGCCCACCTCTTTGTACACCGGCTCGCGGAAGCGCGGGTCGGTGATGTAGGTGGTGGTCTTGACGATGTGCGACAGGTCCGAGCCGGCTTCTTCAAGCAGTTGCTTGACGTTCTTCATCGCCTGTTCGGTTTGTGCGCGCGGGTCACCCAGGCCTACCAGCTTGCCTTCGAAGTCGGTACCGACCTGGCCACGCACGTAGATGGTATTGCCTGCCCGCACGGCCTGGCACAAGTCGTTGTCCAGGGTCTGGTTGGGGTAGGTTTCCTTGGTGTTGAACATGCGGATGCGAGTATGGGTAGGCATCAGTGGGCTCCGAGGGTGCTGACATTGCTGATCTTGGCGGTTTGCTGCTCATCCGCTGCGCGTTGCTCGCGGTCGCGGTAGGCGGTGTAGGTACGTTGCGTGGCGATGTGGCCGGCGACGTGCTTGGCGTCGTGCCACACCCCCCAGATGAACGATGAACCACGGCGCGACAACCACGGCAGGCCGAGGAAGTACACGCCCGGTTCACGGGCCACACCACGCTGGTGCTGGGGCTTGCCGTTGGCATCGAAGGTGTCTACCTGCAGCCAGCTGAAGTCCACGCCGTAACCGGTGGCCCAGATGATGCTGCGGACGCCGGCCTTGGCCAGGTCCAGCTGCTGCAGCGGGTTGCGCATGCACTCCGGGTCGGCCAGGCGCTGGCGGGCTTCGGGCTCTTCCGGCAGGTCCAGGCCGTTGCGTTCGATGTAGGCATCGGCCGCATCCAGCAGGGCCAGGTAGTTGTCGTCGCCGCGGTTGATGTTCTCGACCAGGTTGTCCTGGAAGCGCGCGACGCCGTTCTCGAACGACTGGGTCAGGCCGACCAGGGTCATGCCCTGGTGGGCGAGGGCGCGGAAGTCCACGGTGTGGCCACCACGGGCGCCGCTGACCGCGATGGTCACATGCTCGCGACCGGGTTTGGCAATTTCCGCGTCCCACTCGCCCAGCACGCCCAGCCACCAGCAGAAGTCACGGTTGCGGTAGGCACGCGGCGGGCGGTCGTGGGCGCCGACCGACAGGTACACCTGGCGCCCGGCGCGCATCAATTCCTCGGCAATCTGCACACCGGAAGAACCGGCACCGACCACCAGTACCGCGCCTTCAGGCAACTGCTCTGGGTTGAAATAAGCGGCGGAATGAATCTGGTGCAGGTTGCTGTCTTTCGGCGCGATGGCTGGGATCACCGGCTTCTGGAACGGGCCGGTGGCAGCGACTACGCGGTTGGCGCGAATCACGCCTTCATTGGTGTCGATGGTGAAGCCTGGGCGGTCGCTGTTACGCACCACGCGCTTCACTTCAATGCCGGTGCGCACGGGCAGGTTGTACTTGCGTACGTACTGCTCGAAGTAGTCGGCCACCTGGTCCTTGCCGGCGAATGCATCGGCGTCGAGGTTGAATTCCAGCCCCGGGAAGCGGTCGTGCCAGGCCGGGCCGTTGGCGACCAGCGAGTCCCAGCGGCCGGTACGCCAGGCCTGCGCGATGCGGTTGCGCTCCAGTACCAGGTGCGGCACGCCAAGCTTGCTCAGGTGTTCGCTCATGGCCACGCCGGCCTGGCCGGCGCCGACGACGAGGGTGTCGATTTCGAGGTTGTTCAGTGTCATGTCCGAGCCCTTGTTCAGGCGGTTTTTGTCAGGTCGTTTTGGAGGACCGCCGTTGCCTGGAGCCAGACTAGGGATGCCGTGGAAATGGCGAAAATAGTATTTAGCTGGTGCTTGCCGATAAAACGGCGAAGGCCTTGATTTCTCTGGCCTGTGGGGCAGGTTGGCCGGGTGGGTGACGTGGTTTTTCGAGCGGGTGCGAAGGGCGGGCCCGTGAGCCTAGTTTTTTCCTGCCTACCCCCTCGGAAAAAGGTCGTTTCGCCCGCCCGAAGGTTCCACTCAGAATGCCGTGTATCGCACAGCACAACAGGAACCATGACATGACGTTCTCCATCATCGGTCGTTGCCAGGAAACCGGCCAGGTCGGTATCGCCATCAGCTCGTCGAGCATCGCCGTGGGGGCTCGTTGCCCCTGGGTGCGTGCCGGTGTGGGCGCGGTCTCGACCCAGAACATCACCCTGCCGGCGCTGGGCCCGCAGATTCTCGATGCCCTGGAGCATGGCCAGTTGCCGCCCGCCGCTGCGCTGGACAGGGTGCTCAGTGCCAATGGCTGGAGTGAGTACCGCCAGGTCACGGTGATCGACAGCCAAGGCCAGGTGGCCTTGTTCACCGGGCGGGAAGCCTTGGGCACACACCATGCAATGGCCGGCGAACAATGCGCGGCGGCTGGCAACCTGCTGTCCTCGACCCAGGTGATCGAAGCCATGGTGCTGGCCTTCGAGCAGGCCGGCGGCCACCTGGCCGACCGCCTGCTGGCAGCCATGCACGCGGCGATGGCAGCGGGTGGCGAAGCCGGGCCCGTGCACTCGGCGGCGCTGAAGATTGCTGGCGAGCTGACCTGGCCGCTGGTGGACCTGCGCGTCGACTGGGCCGACAGCGACCCGATCGGCGTGCTCGATGGCCTGTGGCAAGCCTATCGCCCGCAGATGCAGGATTACGTCACCCGCGCCCTCAACCCGACCGCCGCGCCACGTTATGGGGTGCCGGGCGATGAGTGAATTTGCCAGTCGCGCACTGCTGGCCCGGCTGATCGGCTTTGCCACGGTGAGCCGCGACTCCAACCTGGCGCTGATCGGTTTTATCCGTGATTACCTGGCCGAGCTGGGGGTGGCGTGCGAGCTGTTCCATAACCCGGAGGGCACCAAGGCCAATTTGTTCGCCACTGTCGGCCCCGGGGATGTTGGCGGTGTGGTGCTGTCCGGGCATACCGATGTAGTGCCGGTGGATGGCCAGGCCTGGACGGTCGAGCCGTTCGCCCTGAGTGAGCGTGACGGCCGCCTGTATGGCCGCGGCACGGCCGACATGAAAGGCTTTATCGCCTCGGTGTTGGCTGCTGTGCCCGCGTTTCTCGCGCAGCCGTTGCGCATGCCGGTACACCTGGCGTTTTCCTACGACGAAGAAGTCGGTTGCCTGGGCGTGCGCTCGATGCTGGCTGCCCTCGAACAGCGCCCGTGTAAACCACGGCTGTGCCTGATCGGTGAACCCACCGAACTCAAACCGGTGCTGGGGCACAAGGGCAAGCTGGCAATGCGTTGCCAGGTACAGGGCGCGGCGTGCCATTCGGCGTACGCGCCGTATGGGGTGAACGCCATCGAGTATGCGGCGAAACTGATTGGCAAGTTGGGTGAAATCGGCGAGGCCCTGGCACTGCCGGCTCATCACGACGAGCGCTTCGATCCGCCGTTCTCCACGGTGCAGACCGGGGTGATCAAAGGGGGCAGGGCGCTGAACATCGTGCCGGCCGAGTGCGAGTTCGATTTCGAAGTGCGCGCGCTCCCTGGGTTCGAGGCGCAGGCGGTGGCCGACCAGTTACAAACCTATGCTGAAGCCGAGTTGCTGCCGCGTATGCGCAAGGTCAATACCGCCAGCGCCATTCGCCTGGCGCCGCTGAGTGCCTATCCGGGGCTGGCGACACCGGAAGACAGCGAGGCTGCGCGCTTGGTGGCGCTACTCAGCGGCTCGGATACGTTCGGCACGGTAGCGTTTGGTACCGAAGGTGGCTTGTTCGACCAGGCGGGCATCCCCACCGTGGTGTGCGGCCCTGGCAGCATGGACCAGGGCCATAAGCCGGATGAGTTTGTCAGTGTCGAGCAGTTGCGCGGCTGTGATGCCATGCTGCTGAGACTGGTGGACTACCTCAAACAGGCTTGAGGGTTGCGCCGGCGGATGGGGCCGCGGTGCGGCCCCGGCGGTTCAGAAGGTCGCCTTGACCTGCAGGCCGACCACGAGTGCGTTGTCGATGTCTTTGCCCGAAAACGCCCCTGGCTCGATGATGTATTGCACATCCGGGCGCAGGTTCAGCCATGGCGTGGCCTGGTAGCCGTAGCTCAGTTCGATCAACTGTTCGGCGCTGTCGATATCCGGGAACTGCTGGCCCGCGTTGAACGCGGCATCTTCCAGCACATCGCGGCTACGCGGGTTGGGTACGGCCCGGCCGTAACCCAGTGCCACGGTATCCTTCGGGCGGCCTTCGAACGGCTTGTACAGCACCACGCCGGCGCCATACCACTTGGTGAACGGCGAAGCGGCCTTGCTCGACGCCGAGTACTGGCCGAAGGCGTGCAGGCTTCGGCCTGGGGAGGCCTGGTCGTTCCACACCGCCTGGTCGACCAGCAGGTAATGTCCACCCCGGCCGGACACTTCATCATCGCTGCCGATGCGTTTCACATCAGAGCTGTCGTAGTAGTAACCAAGCTTGTACTCGCCTGGCAGTTCACCCTGCAGCTTGTATACCAGTTCTACCGGTACCACGGTGCCGGTGGTGTGCTTGGGCCCCAGGTGCCAAGCGCGGCTGGAGTTGCCGTTGCTTTCGGGGTCGACGTTGAACGCCGCCACGCGCAACTGCCAGGCAGGTGACAGGTCGTACTTCACCCGCACGCCGAGGTGGGCGTTGGGGTAATTGGTCCAGCCACTGCCGCCCGACATGTTCAGCGGGTGGCCGCAGAAGCCGGCGTTCATGAAGTTGCACAGGATGCCGCTGTCCAAGCCGCCGAGGTCGTTGCCCATGGCCATGTAGCCGAGTTTTACGTTGAGCGCCGGGGTGAACAGCGTGCGCTCGTAGCTCAGCTCGGTCAGGCGGGTGTACAGGCCGCCGAAGTTTTCCTGGATTGGCAGGCGGTTGCCTACCAGGTCTTCCGAGGCGCTGTTGCCGCGGCGGTCGTTGATGGTCAGCTGGACCTTGCCGCCGTTGTCCAGGCCGTACAGTTTCGACAGGTCGAACTGCACGCCCAGCTTGACGTTCTGCGAATAGCGCGCCGAACGGTGCAGGCCGCCATGGGCGTTGTAGGCGGTTTCACCGCTGTAGTCGCCGGTGATCTTGACGCCGTCTTCTTCGAGTTGATGACGCAGGCCGCCCCAGTCACCGGTCAGGGTGCTGCGGGTCATGAGGTCGTCGTTGGCAAGTGCGGTGGTGCTGGCCAGGGCCAGCAGCAGGGTGGGGGTGATGCGAATTGCGGATGGCATTACAGAATCTCGGATTGTCTTTGAGGGGCATTCGCGGGCAAGCCCGCTCCTACAGGGGCCTTGTAGGAGCGGGCTTGCCCGCGAAGCAGGCGACGCGGTCTTACGGCAGAGCGTAAGAAATCACATAGTCGCCGCGGTCAGTCGACTGGCGGGCGCCGCCAGCGGTGATCACCACGTACTGCTTGCCGGTCTTCGGCGAGACGTAGGTCATCGGGCCGCCCTGGCTGCCTACTGGCAGGCGAGCCTTCCAGATTTCGTTACCGTTGCTGCTGTCGTAGGCACGCAGGTAGAAGTCCTGGGTGCCGGCGATGAACACCAGGCCGCCCTGGGTAGACAGGGTGCCGCCCAGCGTTGGCAGGCCGATCTTGATCGGCAGGTGCATGCGGATGCCGAGCGGGCCGGTGTCTTCAACGGTACCCACCGGCACCTGCCAGGCCACCTGGCGGGTCTTCATGTCGATGGCGGTCAGGGTGCCGAACGGCGGTGCCTGGCATGGAATGCCGGCGACCGACAGGAAGCGGTTCTTGTTCACGGCATACGGGGTGCCCTTGAGCGGTACCGCGCCCATGCCAGTGTTCAGTGCTTCGCCACCGGAAGCCGCGCCACCTTTGTTCTGCGACGGGATCATCTGGATCCACAGGCCCAGACGCATGTCGTTGACGAAGATGAAGCCATGTACCGGGTCGGTAGAAATGCTGCCCCAGTTCATGCCACCCAGCGAACCCGGGAAGCTCAGCGACAGGTCGGTACCCGGCGCGGTGTACAGGCCGTCGTAGCGCATCTTCTTGAAGTCGATGCGGCACAGCAGTTGGTCATACGGGGTGGCGCCCCACATGTCCGATTCGGTCAGGGTCTGCGCGCCGATCTGCGGCATGCCCACCGACTTGGGCTGGGTAGGGGAGTACGGCTCGTTCGGGATGTTGCTTGGCTTGACCGGTACTTCGTCGACCTGGGTCAGCGGCTTGCCGGTGGCACGGTCGAGCACGTAGATCTGCCCGGCCTTGGTGCCGATCACCACCGCAGGTACCGACTGGCCGTCGTCCTTGGTGAAGTCGATCAGGCTCGGCTGCATCGGCAGGTCGAAGTCCCACAGGTCGTTGTGCACCGTCTGGAACACCCACTTCTGGTTGCCGGTGGCGGCATCCAGGGCCAGCACCGAAGCGCCGTAGGTGTGGTCCAGCTTGCTGCGTTCAACACCGTAGATGTCGGTGGAGGACGAGCCCATCGGCAGGAACACGGTGTTCATCGCCGGGTCATAGGACATCGGTGCCCAGCTGTTCGGGGTGCTGCGCACGTAGGTCTTGTCGCCCTGCGGAGCCTGGCGGTCTTCCGGGTTGCCCGGGTCGAAGGCCCAGCGCATTTCACCGGTGATCACGTCAAAGCCGCGGATCACGCCGCCTGGCATATCGGTCTGGACGTTGTCGGCAACACGGCCGCCGACCACTACGGTAGTGCCGGCCATCAGCGGTGCCGAAGACAGCTGGTAGTAGGAGTCTGGCACGTTACCCAGGCCGGCCATCAGGTTGACCTGGCCGTTGTTGCCGAAGCCCTGGCAGAACTCGCCGGTGTCGGCGTCGACGGCAATCAGGCGGCCATCGATGGTGTTGGTCAGCAGGCGACGCTGGCAGTTGGCGCCAGCCGGTACGGTACCGCCGGTGACCGGCGAGCTGTTCGGCTGGGTCGGTTGGGCGATGGCGGCGGTGGCGTCGAAGTACGCCATGCCACGGCAGCGCTGCCAGACCTTGGACTGGGCGTTGATTTCGTTCTTCCACAGCTCTTTGCCTGTGTCGGCATCGAGTGCGATCAGGTTGTTGTGCGGGGTGCAGATGAACACCTTGCTGCCGATCTGCAGCGGGGTGAGCTGGTCTTCGGCACCGTTGCCGTCACTGATCGCGACGTCGCCGGTGTGGTAGGTCCAGGCCACTTTCAGCTTGTTGACGTTGTCACGGTTGATCTGGTCCAGCGCGGCGAAGCGGCTGCCACCTTCGGTGTTGCCGTAGTGGGCCCAGTCTTTCTGTTCCTTGCCGGCTTCGACCGGGGTCATGCCCGGGCCCTTGCCGGTGGGGGCGACGCTTGGGTGGGCAACGAACATGTTGCCGACCGCGATCACCAGTACCACGGCCATTACCCCGGCTACGCCGTACGCTCCGCGCCCGGCGCTGGCGCCGTTGGCACGCGCCAGCAGCGGGTAGACCAGGGCCACGACCATGCCGATTGCGCCGAACATGAACAGGCGCGAGAACAGCGGCCAGAACACCAGGCCCGCATCGATCAGTGCCCAGATGGCAGTACCGACCAGGAACACGGCATACAGCCAGGCGCCCGCCTTCTTGCGGCGAGCAATGAGGACACCGGCGATGGCCATGGCCAAGCCGCCGATCAGGAAGTACCAGGAACCGCCCAGACCGGCGAGCTTGACGCCGCCAGCAGCGAGGAGGAGGCCGAGCAGGGCGATGATCACGCCCAGGCCGACCAGGATGAAGTGTGTGGCGCCAGAGGCGCGCGGTGTTTCTTTCATGCCAGGGATCTCAGCAGGTGGAATGCGCGCAGTTTAAGCCCTTAGCTTGCTAATTAACAAGTTGGTACATAATTGAGCGAGGCTGATTGTCGCAGGGCTGAACTTACGAAGATGTGGCTAAAAGTATAGATAATGTGCTGAAAAACGCATTGAACGGGGCGTTTATGATGCCTCTTCGATTTGTATTCATGCTTTGGTCGTAAGCCCAACCTTGCACGGCGAAGGGACAACTGCGCCTTGTGCACGGGCCGGCATGGCCCCTTCAGGCCGGCCATGGGGTGCTGCTGCTATAGAACACCGCGAGCCAGATGGTGGCCGTGCCGGGTGCGGTCCATTCCACGCGGTGGCGGTCGTGCGGGGGGATGTCCAGACAATCGCCCGGCGCCAGCAGGCGGGTGTGGTGCTCGTGCTCGAAACGCAGGGCGGCAGCACCACTGAGCAACATGATCCACTCGCCTTCGGCCTGGTCGTACCAGAAGCCGGGTGGGCTGGCCTGCCCGCTGGAGACGATACGCTCCACGCGGATGCCCGGGCGGCTGAGCAATTCGTCGACACGTTCGGCGCTGGCGGGATCGCAGGGCGGCAGGGCGGTCAGCAGGTTGTTCAGGGTCATGGTAAGCCTCCTTGGAAATGGGGTGATTCCACTATGGACGCAATCGCCTTGACGCGCGCGGCTTGACCCGCCCGGCTGTTTGTAAGAACTTTCCGAGTTTTGGAAGACGGGCTGAACATGGACAAGCTGCTGGCGATGAAAATGTTCGTGGCCACTGTCGATGCCCAAGGCTTTTCTGCTGCCGCGCGCAGGCTAGGGCTGGCGACATCGTCGGTGACACGTCTGGTCGATGCCCTGGAAGCGTCGCTGGGCGCCACCTTGCTCAACCGCTCGACGCGCCAGGTCAGCCTGACCGAGGCCGGCGCCCGTTACTACCAGCGGGCACGGGGCATTTTTGAAGCACTGGACGAGGCGGATGCCAGCATCGCCGATCGCGGCGAGGAGCCTGTGGGTGTACTGCGCCTGAGCCTGCCAGTGGAGTTCGGCCGGCGGGTCATCGCCCCGCACCTGGGGCCATTCCTGGCGCAGCACCCGGCGCTGGAACTGGACATCGACCTCAGTGACCGGCTGGACGATTTGCTTGACGGGCGCTATGACCTGTCGATTCGCCTGGGCGACCCCTCGCCTAATGACGAGTTGGTGTGCCGCCGGCTCGGCCGTTTTCAGCGTTGGCTGGTGGCCAGCCCGGCTTACCTGGCCGGGCGTGAGCCACTGCAGCATCCCCGGGAGCTGCTTGACCATGCCTGCCTGCGCTTTCGCTATGGGCAGAAGGCGCGCCCCTGGCGCCTGACCTGTGGCCAGGACAGCCTGGAACTGGACGTAAGTGGGCCCCTGCGCAGCGCCAATGCCGACATGTTGCGTGAAACGGCACTGGCAGGCAGTGGTATCGCACTGCTGGCCGATTGGCTGGTACGCGAGGATGTGTTGGCAGGGCGCCTGCAGCGGGTCTTCCCCGACTGGCAGGCCAGCCCTGGCATGGCCAATAACAGCATCAACGCCTTGTATATGCCCAACCACCGGGGCTCACGGCGAGTCAACGCATTCATCGACTTTTGCGAAAATTTGCTCATACACGGTCACTAGTGTTGCGCAGCGCGCAAAGCCGCATTGCGCCACCGCGGGATTCTCGGCGCTGACGTCCATGGGTAAGGTGGCCGACATATACCCACCCCTTGTCGAGGAACTTCGCATGAACCCCTCCCTTGCGACAGCGCAACCGGCCGCCGCCAGCCTGAGCCGGGCTCTGGTAGTGCTGCTGGCGTTCTGCTGCGGCGCGATCGTCGCCAACATCTACTACGCCCAGCCCATCGTCGGGCTGATCGCCCCCGACCTGGGGCTGTCCACCGAGCATGCCAGCCTCATCGTTTCGCTCACGCAGTTGGGCTATGCCCTGGGCCTGTTATTGCTGGTGCCGCTGGCCGACCTGCTGGAAAACCGCCGCCTGATGGTGGCCACCGCGGTCCTGGCCTGCGTCAGCCTGCTGCTGGCGGGCACCAGCAGCAGTGGCCAGGGTCAGCTGTTCCTGGGTTATGCATTGCTGATCGGCTTCAGTTCGGTGTCGGTGCAGATGCTTATCCCGCTGGCGGCGCATCTGGCGCCGGAACAGCAGCGTGGTCGTGTGGTCGGTAACATCATGGGCGGCTTGCTGCTGGGCATCCTGCTGGCGCGACCGCTGTCGAGCGTGGTGGCCGACCACTTCGGCTGGCGTGCGGTGTTCATTGGCGCCGCCGGGGTAATGCTGGCGATCATCCTGTTGCTGTCATTGACCTTGCCGCAGCGGCGGCCCGAGCACAAAGCCAGCTATGCCGGGCTGATGCTGTCGCTGCTCACACTGCTGCGTCGTTATCCGCTGTTGCGCCAGCGTTCGTTGTACCAGGCATTGATGTTTGCAGCGTTCAGCCTTTACTGGACGGCGGTGCCGATGGCGCTTGCCGGTGAGCATGGCCTGTCACAGAGCCAGATCGCTGTGTTCGCCCTTGTCGGCGCGGTGGGTGCCGTTGCTGCGCCCATGGCCGGCCGCCTGGCCGATGCCGGGCATGCCCGGGCCGGCTCGCTGCTGGCGCTGCTGCTGGCGCCGGCGGCCTTGTTGCTGGGGCTGACAGTGCCGGGATACAGCGTGATTGGCCTGGGCCTTACCGGCGTGTTGCTGGACTTTGCGGTGCAGATGAACATGGTCATCGGCCAGCGTGAAGTGTACGCACTGGACCCTGCCAGCCGCGGGCGGCTGAATGCGGTGTACATGACCAGCATCTTCCTCGGCGGGGCGCTGGGGTCGGCGGTGGCCAGTGCGCTGTTCAGCCAGTTTGGTTGGCATGGCGTGGCACTGGTGGGGGCGGGGTTGCCGGGTGTGGCGCTGGTTGTGTTTCTACTCAAAGCACGCCGGGGTTGAACCGTTACGCGGTGGTGGCACGGGTTTCACCCGTGTTCGCGGGCCCGCTATCGGCCAAGCGGCAGCGCCAGGCCAATCAAGGCAAACAGGCTCCCGCAGCAGCGATTGAAACCTTTGCCACCCTTGGCCAGCCATGGTCGAATGCGAAACGCCAGGCGCGCCAGCAGGTATTCGACCAGGCACTCGACGCTGGCAAAGGTCGCGGCCATCACCGCAAATTGCAGCACCAGCCCTCGCTGTGGGTCGATGAACTGCGGCAGGAAGGCACCATAGAACAGCAGCACCTTGGGGTTCGCCATGGCCGAAAGCAGGCCTTGGCGAAACAGCCCGGCATTGCCCAGCCGCGCGCTGTGCGCGGTCAGTTCCAGCTGCAGGCCTGGACTGCGCCACAGTTGAATGCCCAGCCAGATCAAATAAGCCCCGCCCACCCACTTCAGGACGCCCAGCACCGCCGCCGAGGTTTGGAGCAGTGCGCTGAGGCCGAACATGGTCAAGGCGATGAGGGCGCTGAAACCCAATACCCCGCCCACGATGGTGAACAGCGTTCGCCGTGCGCCATAGCGCGCGCCATGGGTCAATGCCAACAGGCTGTTAGGCCCCGGGGTCAGCGACAGGCCGATGCTGGCCAGCAGGTAGATGAGCCAGGTATCCAGTGCCATGTTGAAAACTGCCTTGTTCGAGAGAGGGCGACAGTCTATGGCGCAACGCTCAAGCTGAAAGGGTATTATCTGGTCATACAAGAGTCTTTTCTGGACGTGGTTTCATGCCGCCCGACATCCGCTTGCTGATCATGCCGTTACCGGATTTTGCCCTGCTGCCGTTTGGCGCCTTTCTCGACAAATTGCGCTTCAGCGCCGACGACGAGGACTACAGCCAGCAACGCTATTGCAGCTGGACAGTGGCGGGGCTCAGCCTTGAGCCGGTACCGTCAAGCAGTGGCGCGGTGCTGCAGGTCGAGGCCATTGCCGATCAGCTCGACCTCGCCCTTTTCGACTACCTGGTGGTGTTCGGCGGTCGCAGTGCCATGGCCACCGCGGCGCTGGCGCCACGTTACCAGGCGTTGCTCAGGCAGGCCGCCAAGGCGGGAGTCAAGCTGGTGGGGGTCGACAATGGCGCCTTCCTGCTGGCTGCCTGCGGCCTGCTGCAGGGGCACAAGGTGGTGGTGCACTGGCGTCACGAAGCCGAGTTTCGTGCTGCTTTTCCGCAGTTGCAGCTGCTGCGCGAGCAGTTGTACTGCATCGATGGCAACCGCATCACGTGCGCCGGTGGCACTGCCGCCATAGACCTGGCCGTTGCACTACTGTCACGCGCTTGCGGGCGAACCCGTGCGCTCAAAGGGCTGGCTGACATGCTGGTGGACGAGACCCGCGACAGCCGTCACGCCTTGCGCTCGCTGGAGCTGGGTGCTGGTCAGGGGCGCCAGGTGCAACGGGCGCAAGCACTGATGCGTCATCACCTGGGCACACCGTTGGCCGTGGAGCAACTGGCCGCAGAACTGGGCATCAGCCGGCGTCAACTGGACCGGCAGTTCCAGGCCAGCCACGGCATGAGCACCAAGGCCTGGTGGCTGGAGATGCGCTTGCAGCAGGCGCGCTGGCGTTTGCTCAACTCCAGCCACAGCCTGGCGCAGATTGCCGATGAGGTGGGCCTGGGTGATGCCAGCTACCTTGGCAAGTGCGTGCGGCGTCGGTTTGGGTGTACGGCCCTGCAGTTGCGTGCAGGTCATTACCCGCTCACGTGATCTACTGCGGCGTCCCGAACAACCCTGTCCAGTAGATCCCTGCATCGCTCTTGGGGTCTATCGCATAGGCAGCGCCCAATTCACGGAAGTCCGGATTCATCAGCGTGGCGCAGTGCCCCGGGCTGTCCAGCCAGCCGTTGACGACCTTTTGCGCGGTGTCACGCCCGGCGGTGATATTTTCGCCGATCTGCTGGTACAGGTACCCGGCCAGTTCCGCCCGGTCACCGGGTGTGCGGCCATCTTTGTCGATGTGGTCGAAGAAGTTCTGGTTGGCCATGGCCCGTGTGTGGTTGGCGGCGACCTCCGCCAGCACTGTGCTCCAGCTCAGTGCCGGGGCGGCGGCAAACGGCTGGCCACCGCATTGCCGTGGCACCTTGCGCGCGGCGTTGACCTCCTGCAGCACCTTCTGTCCCTCGGCCTGCCAGTCGCCCAGGCGGCCGCTGAGCAGCGGCCGTGCCAGCACGATGCGCCAGTCGCGGCCCTCCTGGCTGACGCCGATATCGACGAATTGCGGGTCGAGCACCACCTGGCAGAAGCTTTCCTCGATGGCATGCATGGCGGCGCGTGCGTCGCGTGGCCCCGACAGGCTGATGGCCTGGACGCTGACCATGGGGTAGGCGGCGCGGGTCATGGCCTGTTGCAGGTCGCGGGTGCCCTCTGGCGACAGCGCTAGGCGTGTGTCGCTGTTGAGCGGCGGCAGTTCCAACGACGCCTCGCCACCGCAGGGCTGGGCCTTGCTGCGGTAGACATTGATCGAATCGATCAACTGCGCCTCTTCGCCGGTGGCTGCCAGCGCCCCGGTCGAAACGACCAGGCCCAGTGACAAGGCGACAACGGATGTCAGGACGCGCATGTGGATCTCCCTATGACTGGCAGCGTCGTGGTGTGCGCTGCTCATCCTACACAAGCCCGGGGCTTTTGGCCCGAGGTCGTGCAAGGCAATGAAAACACCGGCAATCGTTACTGGCGGCAAAAGAGGGAGTAGACCCCAGGCCCGTGGAAAAGTGCGGTCAGGTGCCAGTCATTCGCATCGGGCCGGCGTTGTCAGCCGTTTACGCGTCAATGGGCCAACGCCTGGTTCGGCTTGTAGAACAGGAAGTGGGTGGTCTGCGCGGTCTTGCGATAAGCCTTCGCCCAGTCGGGGCGCACCGTGCGGTCGTGAAAGTACAATGCGCCGCCGGTGGGGTCTTTCAACTGCTGGTTCAGCGCCTTGCGTGCGATCTCTTTGGCAATGTCGTAGCGTTGCGGTTCCTCGACCTGGTCCGGGCGCCCGTCACACCACCATGAGAACTGACAGGCCTTGGTCTCCACACCCTGTTTGACTACCGCGCAGATGGTGTCGGGAAAGCCATCGTGGCCCAGGCGGTTGAGCACCACACTGGCCACCGCGGTCATGTCTTTGGCGTCGGCGCCCTTGGCTTCCCAGTAGATGGTACGTGCCAGGCAGGTGATGCTGTCATCCAGCGGCGCCTGGCCAGCCGGGTCCACTGCCTGCGTTTCGCCTGGGGTCAGTTTCTCTGCCTTCCTGGGGGGCGGCGCATCTTCGACGACCTTTTCTTCAAGCACTGCGGCCTTGTCCTCGGCAACGGCGGCTTTGGCTGGATCAGCGGCATACAGGGGGGCTGCGAGCAGGGCCGAGGTCAAGCCGATCAGCATCAAGTGAAGGCGCATGGGCACATTACCAGGCAGTGGGCAGAATTTCAGTCTAGCCAAGCGTAAGCATTAATACCAAAGGCAGGGTGGCGGCCGCAGCCACGGTCTGCAGGGCGATGAGGGTGGCCATCAGTGGCGCATTGCCGCCCATTTGCCGGGCCATGACATAAGATGACGAAGCGGTTGGCAGCGCCTGGAACAACACCGCCACCACCGCTGCCTGGCCACTCAGGCCGAGCAGCCGGCAAACGCCCCAGGTGGTCAGTGGCATGACCAGGAACTTGAACGTCGATGCTGCCATCAGCGGCCGTACCTGCTGGCCGAGGCTGGCGCCGCCCAGGGCAGCGCCGACACACAGCAGGCCCAAAGGCAGTGCGGCCTGGCCCAAGGCCTTGACCGTGGCGTCGATACCGGCCGGCAAGCCCAGCCCCGTGGCCCGTAGCACCAGCCCCCCTGCGCAGCCGACGATCAACGGGTTGGCGAAGATCGCCCGAAGCACTGTGGCGGGCGAACTGTGACGGGCGCTGAAGCGGGCAAACACCAGCACGCAGAGCAGGTTGACCAAGGGCACGATGGCAGCGTTGGCCACCGCCGCCAGGGCAATCCCGGCGCTGCCGTAGATGCCCGCAGCCAGGGTGGCACCGATGTAGTTGTTGAAGCGGATACCGCCCTGAAACACCGAGGTGAAGTCGGCACCCTCATGGTTCGCCGCGCCCTGATACAGCATCAGCAATACGGCACCGGCCAGGGTCGAGAGCATCAGTGCGCCGGCCATGCCAAGCACCGGTATGCCATCGAGGTTGGCAGTGGCCAGGCCATGGAGGAACAGCGACGGCAGCAGGACGTAGTAGCTCAGGCGCTCGGCGCCAGGCCAGAAGCTCTCGGCAAGAAAACCGCGAAGGCGCAGGAAGGTACCCAGCGCTATCAGCAGAATGATGGGGAGCAGGGTGGTCAGCAGCAAGTGCAGCATGGTCAGCATTCCGTGGTCGGGTACGTGCACAGACTACGGGGGCGGATCAATCTGTAAAAACGTTGTTTTCTTCAGTGACCGTTGAGGAAAAATGCATGTTGGTGGGTGCAGATCGCGCTTTGGAGCAGCCTGGTGTCAGGCTTCCAGGGCGGTCTTCAACACCGCACTCAAATGCCGCCGCTGGCTTTTTTCATGCTCCAGCAACACCACCCGCCGGGTCAGCTGCGGCTCGCCAAACGGCAGGCAGGTGGCGGGTGGCAAGCGTTGCAGGTCGTCATCTGCCATGGGGATGACCGCCACGCCCAGGCCCATCACCGCCATGCGCGCCAGGGCTTCCTGGCTGTCCAGTTCCATCAGTTCGCTCACCTGCACCTGCTGGCGGCGTAGTTCCTGCTCGATCTGCCGGCCGGCCCAGGCTCGCTTGTCGAAGCGCAGGAATGGCTGGCTGGCCAGCAACTGCGGCACGCTATACCCGGCCAGCTCAGGGCTGGCAATGGCCCAGAAACGGTCCTCGAACAGCGGTGTAAAGTCCAGGTTCTGCGGGTAAGGGCTGACCGGTTCGGTGGTGATCGCCGCATCGAGCTCACCGTCTTCCACGCGCCGCGCCAGCTCCGCCGACATGCCCGAGGCCACGCTGATGTGTAGCTGCGGGTGATGGGCCTTGATCCACACCAGCGCCTTGGGCAAGCGCCGCGCCAGCACCGTGTGGATCGCCCCGAGGCGCAAGCGGCCGCGCAGGCTTGGGCCGCTGGCCAGGGCATCGGCCAGTTCGTCATAGGCAGCCAGAAGGCTTTCGGCGCGGGCCACCGCCAACTGGCCGGCTTCGGTCAGCACCACCTGCCTGCGGCTACGGTCGAACAAGGCCACCTTCAGTTCGTCTTCGAGGGTTTTGATGTGCAGGCTGACCGCCGAGGGGGTGAGGCTGAGCAGGTCGGCGGCGCGGGCAAAGGTGCCGTGGCGGGCGATGGTCACCAAGGTGCGCAGGGCTTTCAGGGACATGCGGTTGAGGTCCGGTTCTCAGCTGACAGAGGCATATTGTCGGGCCCGGCCCTCTCGCAGCACAAGGCTGCTCCCAGGCCTTGCCGATACGGCTCAGCGACTGCTACGCCCATAGGCCTGGCTGATCCGGTCGATCACCATGGCCAGGGCGACAATTGCCAGCCCGGCCTCCATCCCTTGGCCAACATTCAAGGTCTGGATCCCCGCCAGCACATCCTCACCCAACCCACGGGCGCCGATCATCGACGCCACGACCACCATCGACAAGGCCATCATGACCGACTGGTTGAGCCCGGCCATGATACTCGGCAGCGCCAGGGGCAGGGCGATGCGCCGCAACCGCTGCCAGCGGCTTGCGCCAAGGCCGTGTGCGGCCTGCAGCAACGAGGGGTCGATCTGGCTCAAGCCCAGCTCGGTCAACCGCACCAGCGGCGGCAGGGCGTAGATCAGCGTGGCGAACACGGCAGGCACCTTGCCCAGGCCAAACAGCATCAGCACCGGGATCAGGTAAACGAACGCAGGTAGCGTCTGCATCACATCGAGGACCGGCAACAGCAGCCGCCTGGCCAGTGGCCGGGCGGCCAGCAGGATGCCCAGCGGTACACCCACCAGTACGCACAGGCCGGTACTGACCAGCACCAGGGCCAGGGTCTGCAGCAGCTTGTCCCAGAGCCCGAGCATACCGATCAAGGCCAGCAGCGCGACCAGCACGGCGCTGCGCAGCAGGCTGCGGCTGGCGTGCCAGGCCAGCAGACCCACCAGCAACAACAACAGCCACCAAGGCAACAGACGCAACAGGTTCTCCAGGCCGACCAGCAGTTGCAGCAACTGGTCAGAAAAACTGCGCAGGTGGTCGCCGTAGTTCAATACCAACCCGTCGACCAGGCGGTTGATGCTGTCGGCAAAGGAAAACTGCAGGGTCTGCGGGAAACCGCTGCTCACAGGCTGGCCTCGACCTTGGCGGCGATGTCCGCCGGCAGCCAGGCTTTCCACACCTCGCGGTGATCGCGCAGGAAGGTGAGGGCGGCTTCGCGCGCGGGTGTGCGTTTTTCGCTCATGACGGCCAGGGCCTTGTTCAGGCGATCGATGGGCAGGTTGACCTGTTCGAACATACTGACCAAGTCTGGGTAGTTTTCGCGAAAGGCTTTGGACACGCCGATCGACAACTTTGCCGGCAGCGAGCGGCTGCCTTTCGGGTTGGGGTTGGCGGGGTCGGTGAGGGTGGCCCAGGCCTGGGCATCGAACGGGGGTTCTTCCAGCCGGATGAGCTTGTAGCGCCCCATCAGCGGGGTCGGGTTCCAGTAGTAGAACAGCACAGGTTTGCCGCGCCGGATAGCCGAACCGATCTCGGCGTCCATCGCGGCGCCGGAGCCACTGCGGAAGTTGTTGTAGAGGCCATCCAGGCCATAGGCCTTGAGCTTTTGGCTGTTGACGGTTTCAGACGTCCAGCCGCTTGGGCTGTTGAGAAAACGCCCTTTACCGGGCGATTCGGGGTCAGAAAATACCTGCGGGTAACGCTTGAGGTCCTCGACACTGTGCAGCTCAGGCGCCACGGGCTTCAGGTTGCGTGCGGCATCGCCCTCGATCACATAGGCCGGTACCCACCAACCTTCCTCTGCATTTTTGACCGTATCGCCCAGTGCGAACACCTGGCCGGCCTGTTCGGCCTTGACCCAGGCAGGGCTGCGCCCGGCCCATTCCTCGGCGATCACTTGCAGGTCATTGCGCGCCAGGGCCACCTCCATGCTGACCGTGCTGCCAGGCAGGGTGTCGGTGCGGTAGCCGTAGCCGCGCTCCACGATCAGGCGCAGGATCTCGGTGGTGAGGGCGCCGCTTTCCCAGCCGATGGCACCAAAATGGATAGGCGCAGGTTGCTCTGCCGATGTGGCGCTGTCGGTGCTGGCCAGGCCCACCGTCAACAGCAGCCCGGCCAGCAGCGTTGAAATGCTCTTCATGTGAACCTCGTCGTTCGCCATGCCTTGGCGGTGGGGGCAAGTGTAGACGACGAGGTTTTGTCAGTTTCAGGGCCACTGGCGTGGCCCCGTTCGCTTCAGACGCGGAACTGGTCCATCAGCGCTTGCTGCTGGTTGGCCAGGCTGTTCAGCGACTGGCTGACCCGCGCCGACTCGTTGGCCTGGCCTGACAGGGATTCAGTGACATCACGAATGGTCGCCACGTTGCTGTTGATTTCCTCGGCTACCGCGCTTTGCTCCTCGGCGGCAGAGGCGATCTGCAGGTTCATGTCGGTGATCACCGTCACCGCCTGGCCAATGCGCTGCAATGCCGTGACGGCTTGGCCGACCTGCTCCACGCCACCTTGGGCCTGGCGGTGGCTGTGGTCCATGGCGCCGACCACTTCGCGGGTGCCGTTCTGCAGGGCTTCGATGACCTGACGGGTTTCTTCCACCGACTCCTGAGTGCGCTGGGCCAGGTTGCGCACCTCATCGGCGACCACGGCAAAGCCACGGCCGGCCTCTCCGGCGCGGGCAGCTTCGATGGCAGCGTTGAGTGCCAGCAGGTTGGTCTGTTCGGCGATCGAGCGGATCACTTCCAGTACCGAGCCGATCTTCTCGCTGTTCTGCGCCAGGCCTTCTATTTCGGCCATGGTGTCGCTCATGTTGGCGGCCAGGGCACCGATGCTGCTGGTGGTGCGGTCGATTACCGCCAAGCCCTCGCGGGTGGCCTGGTCGGCATCGCGCGCCGCCTGCGCAGCCTGGGCGGCGCTGCGGGCAACGTCCTGGGCGGTGGCGCTCATTTCATGGGAGGCGGTGGCTACCTGGTCGACCTGGCGGTACTGCTGCTCCATGCCGGCGCTGGTTTCAGTGGCAATCGCCGAGGACTGGTCGGCCGTGCCTCGGGCGGCCTGCACCGAGCGTTTGACCTCGGCGATGGTTGGCTGCAACTTGTCGAGGAAGCGGTTGAACCAGCCGGCCAGTTCGCCCAGTTCGTCCTGTTTCTGGTAGGTCAGGCGACGGGTCAGGTCGCCTTCGCCGCTGGCAATGTCCTTGAGCATGGCGGCCACGCCGAGGATCGGCCGGGTAACGCCGCGGGCCATCAGCCATACCAGCAGCAGGCCGACAATGGCGGCGGCCAGGCCCAGGCTCAGTTCCAGCAAGGTGCCGCTGGTATTGAGCGCGTCAAGTTCCTGCTTCAGGGTTTCGGCCGGCCCGGTCAGGGCGTTTTCCGGCACATCCAGCAACACGCCCCAGGGCTGGGCGTCCGGGATTGGCCGGAATGCCGCCAGCACCTTCAAGCGCTGCCGGTCGTGGAGGATGGTCAGCTTGCCATCGGCCAGCTTGCGCACCAGCTCGGCGCCTTTGACCGGGTCTACCTGGTCAAAGCGCTGGGCCAGCTTGCTGGCATCGGCGCTGTAGCCGGCCAGCAGGCCGACCGGGGTCAGAATGCCGACCGTGGTGCGGCCTTCATATAGGCTGCGGCTGGCCTCCTGGCTCAGCGCCTGCAGGCTATTGAGGTTGATGTCGATGGACAGGGTGGCAATGATCTTGCCGTTGACCGCCAGCGGGAACACGATGCTGGTCATCAGCACCTGCTGGCCATCGATGTCGTAGAAGTACGGCTCTACCACGCACACCTTGCCGGAGGTGCGTGGGCATACCCACCAGGTGTTGGCCGGCTGGCCGCTGGGGCCGATCTCGGTGTTGGCCATGTCATGTTCGGGCAGGGCCATCGAGGTCAACTGGCCGGCGCGTGGCTGCGACCAGTACAGGGCAAAGCGCCCGGTTTCGTTGCTGCCCAATGCTGCCTTGCCGGCAAACAGGCTGTCCTTGTTGTCCAGGGCATTGGGCTCAAACACCAGTGACAGGCCGAGCAGGTCGGGGTTGGCTTGCAGTGCGGCGCGTACCTGGCGGGTCATGTCCTCGCGCAGGTCGAAGGCATCGAGAAAGCGCTTTTCGGCCTGCTCGCGCAGGAACAGCACCTGACGGGCGAAGCCGGCGCCGTACTGGTAGGCATCCATGAACTGGCGGCGAATGTTCAGCGCTTGCACTTCACCTTGTGACTCGATACGCGACTGCGCCGCCTCGGTCAGCATCTGCATGCTGCTGGCCTTGACCAGGTCCGAACTGTGATCCATGCGGTACAGCGACAGGCCGACGAGCAAGGTGACGATAGCGGCCAGACAGAGACCGGCGAGCAGGGTGATCTTCCACTGGATGGAAAGTTGTCGCAAAGGCATGGGGGCGGATCCCTTTTTTGGCATTAAGGGTTATGGCTTTATCTGCGGTGGGGCCGGGAGGTGCCAAAGCGCTGCGGCCAGGCACCTCGCTGCCTCCCTCAATATCGGCCCCTGCCGTTTTTTCTTTATTCAAACATTCAATTTAAATTTGACCGCCACTAATGCCCCGCATCAAGGCGCTTTTGACATCTGCCGCCTACTGCTTCAGAGTTCGCGCTTTTTTCTGTCGTAATGAGGTAAGCCAACCATGAATGCAGTGATCGCCGCGGTCGGCATCATGCTGATACTCAGCCTGTCCCGCGTGCACGTGGTCATCGCCCTGATCATCGGCGCCCTGGCCGGTGGGCTGGTGGGCGGCCTGGGCATCGAAGGCACGCTCAAGGCCTTCAACGGTGGCCTCGGCGGTGGTGCCACGGTGGCTTTGTCCTATGCACTGCTGGGTGCCTTTGCCGTGGCAATCGCCAAGTCTGGCCTGGCCCATGCGCTGGCCGACCGCGCCCTGGTCATGATCGACCGGCAGGACGACGCCAAGGGCGGCAAGGTCAAATGGCTGATGATCGGCCTGATGCTGGTGGTGGCCGTGTCGTCCCAGAACATCCTGCCCATCCACATTGCCTTCATTCCGCTGCTGGTACCCCCTCTGTTGTACGTGCTGACGCGCCTGCGTATCGACCGCCGGCTGATCGCCTGTGTGATCACCTTTGGCCTGATCACCCCGTACATGTTCCTGCCGGTGGGCTTCGGCAACATCTTCCTCAACGAGATCCTGTTGGCCAATGTGGCCCGCGCGGGTGTCGATGTGAGCGGCGTCAACGTCACCCACGCCATGGCCGTCCCGGCTGCCGGCATGCTCGTCGGCCTGCTGGTGGCGGTGTTCATCAGCTACCGCAAGAAGCGTGACTACGACCTGGCGCGGATCCAGCAGGTGGAGCAGGTGAGCGTGCAGTACAACCCGCTGACCTTGCTGGTGGCCGGGCTGGCGATCGCGGCAGCCTTCATTGTCCAGCTGTTGCTGGACTCGATGATCATCGGTGCCATGGTCGGTTTCCTGATCTTCTCGCTGTCGGGCATCGTCAAGTGGAAAGAGACCGACGACCTGTTCACCGAAGGCATGAAGATGATGGCCATGATCGGCTTCATCATGATTACCGCGTCCGGTTTTGCCGAGGTGATGAAGGCCACCGGTGAGGTGAAGAGCCTGGTGGAAACCTCGGCGCAGTGGATCGACCACAGCAAGGGCGTCGGTGCCCTGCTGATGCTGTTGGTAGGCCTTTTGGTGACGATGGGGATCGGCTCGTCGTTCTCCACCGTGCCGATCCTGGCGGCGATTTTCGTGCCACTGTGCGTACAACTGGGCTTCGACCCGTTGGCCACGGTGTGCATCATTGGTACTGCCGGTGCGCTGGGTGATGCAGGTTCGCCGGCCTCGGACTCGACCCTGGGCCCGACCTCGGGCCTGAACGTGGATGGCCAGCACCACCACATCTGGGACACCGTGGTGCCGACCTTCATCCATTACAACCTGCCGCTGCTGGCGTTCGGTTGGTTGGCGGCGATGACCTTGTAAGGCGGGGGAGGGCGTCAGCCCTTGTCGGGCGGCGGCGAGATGCGATTGAGCACGGTGCTGCCGTCCTTGCTGCGGGTCAGGTAGACCGGCAGGACTTTGGGCAGGTTGTTGACCAGGCGCCCCACCTCACGGGTGTTGTAGATGCCGCTGATGCGAATGCGGCCGGTGCTGGCATCGGCCAGTCGCAGCGGGGCGTCGAGGTAGCGGTTTATCACCGGCAGCGCCTGTTCCAGGCTCAGGTTGTCGAGCACCAGCTTGCCGCTGCGCCATGCCAGGCTGTTGCCATAGTCGTCGCTTTGCTCCAGCTGCGGCTCGAAGTCGCCCTTGTGGTAGCTGGCCTGCATGCCAGGGCCAAGGCGGTAGCCACCGGCATTGCCCTCACTGGACACCAGCACTGAACCTTCCACCAGGGTGACCTTCACCTGGTCCTGGTACTTCCACACGTTGAACTGGGTGCCGGTGACCCGGGTCTGGCCACTGCCTGCACGCACGATGAACGGGTGGCTGCTGTCGTGTCGCACCTTGAAGAACGCCTCGCCGCGCTTGAGCGTGACCTGGCGCTGGTCCTTGTAGTTGAGGAAGGTGAGCTCGGTGTGCAGGTTGAGCTGTACCGTGCTGCCGTCGCTGAGCTCCACGGTCTGCATGCGGTCACCGGCTTCGACGTGCTGGTAGTGGTTGGGCAACCAGCCCTGTTCCCACCCCATCCAGCCGGCCAGCGGCAGCACTGCCAGGGCGATGGCCGCAGCAGACGCCAGCGGCCGCCAGTTGCGGGGGCGGGCGGCGTGTTTGGCGGGTGGGTTGAAGTCGATGACGGTGGCGCTACGCGGCAGCAGGTCGGCTGTTTGCCAGATTTCCAGCATCGCCTGATATTCTTCGGCATGCCGCGGGTCGGCCGCCAACCAGCCAGCGAATGCGTCACGCTCGGCCTGCGTGCAATCGTCGGCGTGCAGGCGCATGCACCAATGCGCTGCGGCGTCGGTGATGGCATCGTCTGGGCTGGGATTGAGGCGGTCGTGGTTCATTGCGGCTCCGGGTTTTGCGCATTCTACCCTTGCGAGAGGGCTCCCGAGAACCAATGTAATGGCGAATGACTATCAGTTGTGCCGGTTTTTCGTCGGATTGACCACGGTTTTTCAGCGTTTGAGAACCCTTCGCGGGCAAAAGACGATGTCTGCAATCGCTTCCGGGGCGGCCTGGTGCGGCGAAGAGGTCAGTGTTTGCAGTACCGATTCGGTAACCTGTACCGGCCCTCTTCGCAGCACACGGCTGCCCTTGCAACAAGCGCGTCAGTGACACACCGGTCAGAACTGTGCGGCCTCTAGCCCATAAAGGCTGCCACTACCGGCCCGAATGCTCGCCTCCAGCCCCAACCCCCGCGGCAAGACCCGCTGGAAATAGAACGTCGCACAGGCAAGCTTCGCACCATGAAACGCCTCGTCCTCATCACGTTTGGCCAGCGCCACCGCCGCCATCCGCGCCCACATGTACGCATAGGCCGTCAGCCCGAACAGCTGCAGGTACTCAACGGCTACCGCGCTGACCAGGTTGGCATCCTCGCCAGCCTGCGCCCGCAGCCAGCTGCTGGTGGCCTCGAGCCGCGCCAGGCTCGCCTGCAGGGCCTCGCGGTGCAAGGGCGCATCCACACTGAAGGCCCGCACTTCGCTGGCAAAGCTGGCCAACGCCTGACCACCGTCGGCCAGCACCTTGCGCCCCAGCAGATCAAGGGCCTGAATGCCGTTGGTGCCTTCATAGATTTGCGCAATGCGCACGTCTCGCACCCGTTGCTCCTGGCCCCATTCGCGGATGTAGCCATGACCGCCATACACCTGCTGGCCAAGCACGCAGCTTTCCAGACCGTTGTCGGTGAAGAATGCCTTGGCCACCGGTGTCAGCAGTGCCACCAGGCGCTGGGCATGCTCGCGTTCGCCAGCGTCCTCGGCATAGCGCGCCACGTCCAGTTGCTGGCCAACGTAGACGGCGAACGCCCGACCTGCTTCGGTGAGGGTGCGCATGGTCAGCAGCATGCGCCGAACATCACCATGGTGGATGATCGGGTCGGCCACCTTGTCGTGTGCCTGCGGGCCAGTCGCTGCGCGGCTCTGCAGGCGCTCGTTGGCATAGCGGGCGGCGCTCTGGTAGGAGGCTTCGGCACAACCGATGCCCTGTATGCCGATGGACAGGCGCTCGTAGTTCATCATGGTGAACATCGCTGCCAGGCCCTTGTTCGGTTCGCCCACCAGGTAACCGATGGCACCGTCAAAGTTCATGACGCAGGTCGCCGAGGCCTTGATGCCCATCTTGTGTTCGATCGAGCCACAATGGACAGCATTGCGCGCGCCCAGGCGGCCATCGGCCTCGACCAGGAATTTGGGGACCAGAAACAGCGATATGCCTTTGGCACCGGCGGGCGCATCCGGCAGCTTGGCCAGCACCAGGTGGACGATGTTCTCGGTCAGGTCCTGCTCGCCGCCGGTAATGAAGATCTTGCTGCCACTGATGCGCACGCTGCCATCGGCCTGAGGCTCGGCGCGGGTGCGGATCAGCCCCAGGTCAGTGCCGGCATGGGGTTCGGTCAGGCACATGGTGCCGGCCCAGCGGCCTTCGTACAGCGGTGGCAGGTAAGTGGCCTTGAGCGCTTCGCTGGCGTGGGCATCGATCGCCAGGCAACTGCCTGCGCTCAATGCCGAATACAGGCTGAAGCTGCAGTCAGCCGCGTAGAGCATCTCTTCGAACAGCACGCCGAGCATCTTTGGCATGCCCATGCCGCCGTGTTCCGGGTTGCCGCCCAAGCCGACCCAGCCACCTTCGCGGTAGGTGTTCCAGGCCTCGCGAAAGCCTTCGGGGGTGGTGACTTGGCCTGCGTCGAAGCACACACCTTGCTCGTCACCGTTGCGGCTGAGCGGGGCGATCAGCTGGCAGGTGACTTTTGATGCTTCCTCGAGAATGGCGTCGGCAGTGTCGGCATCGATGCGTTCGGCCAGGGCGGGCAGTCGGGCCCACAGGCCTGAAGCGTTGAACACGTCATGCAGGACGAAGCGCATGTCGCGCAGGGGGGCGGAATAGGTGGTCATCGGCAGCTCTTGCAATAGTGAGGGAGGGTTGGGCGTGCGCTGAACCTTCAGGCGCAGCCGTGTGCTGCGCCTGAAGGGGGGCGGCTACGGCATCAGAGGGCCTTGGCCCGGTCGCGCAGCACGTACTTCTGGATCTTGCCGGTCGAGGTCTTGGGCAGCTCGCCGAACACCACGGTCTTCGGCACCTTGAACCCGGCCAGGTGCTCGCGGCACCAACTGGTGATGTCGGCTTCACGGGTGTCCTCTCGGCCCGGCTTCAGTGCAACGAAGGCGCACGGGGTTTCCCCCCATTTTTCATCCGGGCGTGCCACCACGGCGGCTTCCAGCACTGCCGGGTGCTTGTACAGGGCGTCTTCGACCTCGATGGTGGAGATGTTTTCGCCACCGGAAATGATGATGTCCTTGAGCCGGTCCTTGATCTCGATATAGCCGTCGGCATGCCACACGGCCAGGTCGCCGGTGTGGAACCAGCCGCCACGGAAGGCTTCGGCGGTGGCTTCAGGGTTTTTCAGGTAACCCTTCATCACCGTGTTGCCGCGCATGAAGATTTCGCCCAGGGTATTGCCGTCGCGGGGTACTGGCTGAAGGGTTTGCGGGTCGGCGACCATCAGGCCATCGAGGGTCGGGTAGCGCACGCCTTGGCGAGACTTGATGCGTGCACGCTCCTCCAGCGAAAGCGCGTCCCATTCGTCATGCCAGGCACACACGGTCACCGGGCCATAAACCTCGGTCAGGCCGTAGGTGTGGGTGACCTTGATGCCCATTTCTTCCACGGCGCCGATGACCTTGGCCGGTGGAGCGGCGCCGGCGACCATGGCCTGCACCGGGTGCTCGATGGCTGCCTTGGCCGCCTCGGGCATGTTGACCAGCGCGTTGAGCACGATCGGCGCACCGCACAGGTGGCTGACTTTGTGCTCGCGGATCAGGGTCAGGATCTTCTGCGGGTCGACCCGGCGCAGGAACACATGGGTGCCGGCCAGGGCGGTGATGGTCCAGGGGTAGCACCAGCCGTTGCAGTGGAACATCGGCAACGTCCACAGGTACACCGGGCGGTGGCCCATGGCCCAGGTCATCTGGTTGCCCAGGGCGTTCAGGTAGGCACCACGGTGGTGGTAGACCACGCCCTTGGGGTTGCCGGTGGTGCCGGAGGTGTAGTTCAGCGATATGGCCTGCCACTCGTCATCGGGCCATTCCCAGGCAAATTCCGGGTCGCCTTCGTTGAGCAGGGCCTCATAGTCCAGCTGGCTGACCGCGCGGCCTTCGCCGTACTCCGGGTCATCCACATCAACCACCAGCGGCGGGTGTTCAAGCAGTGCCAGAGCGCCTTCGATGACCGCATGGAACTCGCGGTCGGTGATCAGCACCTTGGCCTCGCCATGCTGCAGCATGAAGGCGATAGCCTCGGCATCCAGGCGCACGTTCAGGGTATTGAGCACGGCACCGGTCATGGGTACGCCGAAGTGCGCCTCGAGCATGGTCGGGGTGTTGGGCAGCATCACTGCCACGGTGTCGCCACGGCCAATGCCACGGCCGGCCAGGGCGCTGGCCAGGCGCCGACAGCGTTGGTAGGTTTCTTGCCAGTTGCGGCGGATGGCGCCGTGGATGACGGCCGGGTAGTTGCCGTACACGGCAGCGGTGCGTTCGATGAAGCTCAGCGGGGTGAGGGCGACATGGTTGACGGCAGCGGGCATCAGGCCCTGGGCATAGATCGACATGCGGTAATCCTGTAAGGGAGGCAGACGCAGCCTGTGCACCTGGCCCCCGATGGCTGATTGTTAGCTCTGTTCAGGGTGCAGGGGGCGGACGGTGGGCCGCCCCCTCTGTCGCAGTTTTACGCGAGTCGCTATGGTATTAGGAATATCGACTATAGCAATATAGTAAAACTACTATAAAAATAGGCCGCCTACTGTGGATGACACTGCTTACCCCTTGCTCGCCAAAGACCCACAACCCAGTCTGTTACTGGCCAGTGATGCAAGCCCGCTGGCACTCAACCCGGCACTGCAGGCCTGGGTCGCCGAAGGGCCTGAGCTGGCTTGCTGGCTGCCGGCCAATTGCGCGGCCCTGGTGCGTGCCTGTCTGCGCCAGCATCGGGCGATCAGCGATGTGGAAGTGCAGGTCGGCGAACGCATCGTGCTGTGGACGTTCATGCCGGACAACCAGGGCCAGCAGGTGCTGGGCCGCTGCCGCGATGCCAGCGAAGAGCGCCATGGCGCACGCGAAGCCAGCCGCGCCCGGCGCCTGTATCGGCTGATCATCGAAAACACCACCGACCTGATTTCCCGGCACAGCCCCGATGGCCGCTTTCTCGATGCCTCACCGGCAGCCTACCGCCTGCTCGGCCTGTGGCCCGAGCAGCTGCGTGGCATGCCTGTACATACCCTGCTGCATCCGCGCGAGCGGCGTCAGGTACTGCGCCAGGCCGCGGCCGCGCTGGACCAGGACGGCTACCACACGATGACCTGCCGGGTACGCCAGGCGACAGGTGACTACCGCTGGTTCGAAATTGCCAGCCGGGCGATCCGCGAGACCTACACCGGCGCGGTGGTGGAGGTGGTCAGCGTGTCCCGCGACATCACCTTGCGCATCGAAGCGCAGGAAAGCCTGGCGCACAGTGCCCGCCTCGCGACCTTGGGCGAGCTGGCCTCGGGCATCGCCCACGAGATCAATCAGCCACTGGCCGCGGTGGTCAACTATGCCAACGCCAGTCAGCGTTACCTGCAGGGCCTGGAACGTGATCCCCAGGCGCGCGAGCGGATTGGCCAGGGCCTGCAGCGTATCAGCGAGCAGGCCACCCATGCCGCCGAAGTGATCCGCCGTCTGCGTGCCTTTCTGCGCAAGGAACCGCGCCGCCTGCAGGCACTGGACGTGGCCGAGCTGGCCGGCGAAGCCATGCGCCTGTGCGCCTGGGAAGCCGCGCGGGACCAGGTGCAGGTGGAACTTCGCATGAGCGCTCAACTGCCCTTGGTGTATGCCGACCGGGTGCTGCTGGAGCAGGTGCTGCTCAACCTGCTGCGCAATGCCATCGATGCCAATCGCGAGCAGCAGGGTGAGCGACCGTCACGTATCCTGCTCTGCGCGGCGCGCGATGGCGATGGGGTGCTGGTCGAGGTCGCCGACCAGGGCCCGGGCGTGGCACCGGAGCGGCTGGATGAAATCTTTACGCCGTTTACCACCAGCAAGGCCGACGGCCTGGGCTTGGGCTTGAGCATGAGCCGCAGCCTGATCGAAGGCTTCGGTGGCAGCCTGTGGGCGCGGGCGGGTGACAACGGCGGTCTGGTACTGTGCTGCCGGCTGGCGGTCAGCAGGGAATAAGGGGAGGCAGTGTTGCAAGCAAAAGTGTATGTGGTCGATGACGACCAGGGTATGCGCGACTCTACGGTCTGGCTGCTGCAGTCGGTGGGCCTGCAAGCCTTGCCATTCGCCAGCGGGCAGGCGTTTCTCGACGCCTGCGTCGATGATGGGCCCGCGTGTGTGCTGTTGGATGTGCGCATGCCGGGGCTGGGCGGGTTGGCTGTGCAGCAGGCGATGCGCGAGCGTGGCCTGATGGTGCCGGTGATCTTCGTCAGCGGTCATGCCGATGTACCGATCGTGGTGCGGGCGTTCAAGGCCGGCGCCTGCGACTTCATCGAAAAACCCTACAACGACCAGCTGCTGCTCGACAGCGTTCAGGCTGCGCTGGAGCACGCCGGGCTGGCGCGAGAGGGCGATCAGGCGCTGGCCTTGGTACAGGCGCGCATCGACGGCCTGACGCCGCGTGAGCGAGACGTCTTCGTACCGTTGGCCCAAGGGTTGAACAACCGCGAGATTGCCGAGCAGTTGGGCATCAGCGTCAAAACGGTGGACCTGTACCGAGGCCGGGTGATGAAGCGGTTGCAGGCAGGCAGCCTCGCAGAGCTGGTGGGGATGGCGATTGCTTGCGGGGCGGTGGAGGCGCTGGGCCTGCGAGCGCGGTAGCCGCCTTTACGTAGCCCCTGGCAGGGGCGGCGTTGTGTGTCGCAATGGGCCGCAATGCGCGCCTGCTGGGGGCGGTGTGACAGCCAGAAAACACCCACTATTTCATAGCTAGCTAATGAAAGCTTTGACATTCACTGCCTAGGCAGTAATATTTCTACACACTTAACTGAGCAGTCGACGATGGCCCATTTCTCTCCCGAAAACTTCCAGACCTGCGCCATCGGCATGTTGCTTGGCCGTGCTGCGATTCTCAAAGACCGCATTCTTGACTGGCACCTGGAGTCAGAGGGCGTCACCGCCGCGCAGTTCAAAGTGCTGATCATCGTCACCCAGTACCAGGTGGATACCCCGGCCGAACTGTGCCGTTACCTGGGCCTGGACAGCGGATCGATGACCCGCATGCTCGACCGCCTCGAGCAGAAGGAGCTGATCGTGCGCAACCGCTGCGCCGACGACCGTCGCCAGGTGCGCCTGGCACTCACCGCCGACGGCCAGCGCCTGGCCAACCGCCTGCCGGAAATTGGCGCCGCCGCCATGAACGAGTTGTGCGGCGTGCTGGCACCAGAGGAGCTCAAGACCCTGGAAGGCCTGCTGGCCAAGGTGCTGCTCGGTGCTGGCGACCCGTTGACGATCCGCCGCTTCGGCGACCGTTGAACCCTGTAACGAATTATCCAAGGTATTGTCATGGCCACTCCCGCAGACACCCCGACTCCCTCCGTCTCGCCCGAGCCGTCGCGCAAGCGCAAGGCTTGGTTGCTTGGCCTGCTGTTGCTGCTGATCCTGGCAGGGGTCGGCACCTGGGCCTGGTACAGCATTGTCGGGCGTTGGCACGAAAGCACCGACGATGCGTATGTCAACGGCAACGTGGTGGAGATCACCCCGCTGGTCGCTGGCACCGTTATCAGCATCGGGGCCGATGACGGCGACCTGGTCCACGCCGGCCAGGTGTTGCTGCAATTCGACCCGGCCGACAGCGAAGTGGCCTTGCAGTCCGCCGAAGCCAAGCTGGCACGCAGCGTGCGGCAGGTGCGCGGGCTGTACAGCAACGTCGACTCGCTGAAGGCTCAACTGGAAACGCGCCAAGCCGAACTGCGCAAGGCGCAGCAGGACTTCAACCGGCGCAAGGTGCTGGCTGACAGCGGTGCGATTGCCGCCGAAGAACTGTCCCATGCCCGCGACGACCTGAGCGTTGCCCAGGCCGCCGTCAACAGCGCGCGGCAACAGCTCAGCACCAGCAGCGCGCTGGTCGACGACACCGTGGTGTCCTCGCACCCCGATGTCATGGCTGCAGCTGCCGACCTGCGCCAGGCCTACCTCGACCACGCCCGCACCACATTGGTCGCGCCGGTCACCGGCTACGTCGCCAAGCGTACCGTCCAGTTGGGCCAGCGCCTGCAGCCGGGCACCGCGACCATGGCGGTCATCCCGCTGGATCAGGTGTGGATCGATGCCAACTTCAAGGAAACCCAGCTGCGAGAGATGCGCATCGGCCAGCCGGTGGAAATCACCGCTGATGTGTACGGCAGCGAGGTCAAGTACAGCGGCACGGTCGACAGCCTCGGGGCGGGCACCGGCAGCGCCTTTGCCTTGCTGCCGGCGCAGAACGCAACCGGTAACTGGATCAAGATTGTCCAGCGAGTACCCGTGCGCATCCACCTCAGCCCCGACCAGCTCAAGGACCACCCGCTACGTATTGGCCTGTCCACCGTGGTTGAAGTCGACCTGCATGACCAGAGCGGCCCGACCCTGGCCCAGCAGCCACCGCAGAAGGCCAGCTACACCACCCAGGTGTATGACCACCAGATGATCGAAGCCGACAACCTGATCGCCCGGCTGATTCACGAGAACAGTGCAACCGGCAAGACGGCGCAACGATGAGCAACAACGCCGCTGCCCAGTTCACGCCGCCAAGTCTGCTGCTGACCACCATCGGCCTGTCGCTCGCGACGTTCATGCAGGTGCTGGACACCACCATCGCCAACGTGGCCCTGCCGACCATTTCCGGCAACCTGGGGGTGAGCTACGAGCAAGGCACCTGGGTCATCACCTCGTTCGCGGTGAGCAACGCTATCGCCTTGCCGCTGACCGGCTGGCTGAGCCGGCGCTTTGGTGAAGTGAAACTGTTCATCTGGGCCACGCTGCTGTTCGTGCTGGCTTCGTTCCTGTGCGGTATCGCCCAGTCGATGCCCGAGCTGGTCGGGTTTCGCGTCTTGCAGGGTGTGGTCGCCGGGCCGCTTTACCCGATGACCCAGACCCTGCTGATTGCTGTCTATCCCCCGGCAAAACGGGGGATGGCACTGGCGCTGCTGGCGATGGTCACGGTGGTGGCGCCGATTGCCGGGCCGATTCTTGGGGGCTGGATTACCGATAGCTACAGCTGGCCATGGATCTTCTTCATCAACGTGCCCATCGGCCTGTTTGCAGCTGCCGTGGTGCGCCAGCAGATGCGCACGCGCCCGGTGGTCACCAGCCGCCAGCCGATGGATTACATTGGCCTGCTGACCCTGATTATCGGCGTCGGGGCCTTGCAGGTAGTGCTGGACAAGGGCAACGATCTGGACTGGTTCGAGTCGTCGTTCATCATTGTCGGCAGCCTGATTTCGGTGGTGTTCCTGGCGGTATTCGTGATCTGGGAACTGACCGACCGGCACCCGGTGGTCAACTTGCGCCTGTTTGTGCACCGCAACTTCCGCATTGGCACCATTGTGCTGGTCGGGGGGTATGCCGGGTTCTTCGGTATCAACCTGATCCTGCCGCAGTGGTTGCAGACGCAGATGGGCTATACCGCGACTTGGGCGGGCCTGGCGGTGGCGCCGATCGGTTTGCTGCCGGTGATCATGTCGCCGTTCGTGGGCAAATATGCGCACCGTTTCGACCTGCGGGTGCTGGCTGGGTTGGCGTTCCTGGCGATTGGCACCAGTTGCTACATGCGGGCCGGTTTCACCAGCGAGGTGGACTTCCAGCACGTGGCCTTGGTGCAGTTGTTCATGGGGATTGGCGTGGCGTTGTTCTTCATGCCGACCTTGAGCATTCTGCTGTCTGACCTGCCGCCGCACCAGATTGCCGACGGTTCGGGGCTGGCGACTTTTCTGCGAACCTTGGGCGGGAGTTTTGCGGCTTCGTTGACCACCTGGATCTGGATTCGTCGGGCGGATCAGCACCATGCCTACCTGAGCGAGCACATCAGCCAGTTCGACCCGACGACGCGGCATACCCTCGAGCAGTTGGGCGGGGCCAGCCCGCAGAGTTATGCGCAGTTGGAGCAGATACTCAACGGGCAGGCTTACATGATGTCGACGGTGGATTACTTCACCTTGATGAGCTGGGTGTTTGCCGGGTTGATTCTGCTGGTGTGGTTCGCCAAGCCGCCCTTTACCGCCAAGGCGGGCCCGGCATCGGCGGGGCATTGAGCTAAACAAGGCAAGGTCCCGATGCTCTCGCTCTCGCTCTCGCTCTCGCTCTCGCTTCGGCTTTTGATTTTGCTTCTAAGCGCGCGATAGCCCAGGCGCCGCGGATTGCGACTTCAGGAGGCCGAGCGCAGGGCTTGCGAAGGGAGGTGACGGGCATGGATGCCCGTCAAGCGCTGGGCCCCAGGATGGGGCCTGCAGCGCGGTCCTCCCGGGAGCAAGCCCGGAGCGAGGGAACCCCGGAGCGTAGCGCAGGGGCCGGATGACAGGAGCCAGTGTACGGGTCACCCACATGGGTTACACAAAAGTTCACTCACATAGGTGACAACACCTGGAGTGTTACATAACCATCAGTGGCATCCCGCACATCGACTCTACCAAGGATGATGGGACCGAAAATAACATCCCAAATGCCATCTCCGACTTGCTCCAGCCCAATGGTCTGGTGCTTGAGCACGTAACCTCCGTAGATCCTCAGGCCACGGCGGTTAATGATGCCGCAGCTATCCGCCGGTAAACTCTCGACATGGCTGGGGTAGGTCATCTCAGGAAGTTTTTCAGGGAATGGGCGTGGTGAGGGCTGGTAGCAAGACGCCGGTGTTTTCTGTTTCAGTGCTTCATGCAAGCGCTCGTAATTGTAGTGTTGTCGAAAGCGATCAAAATGCCGCTGTTGAGCTTCCCAGGCCACTGCCGGCGGTGATGGCAGCGTGCTTTTGAGTGTCCGATGCATGCGTTCGTGGCGGCCATTTTGCTCAGGCCTTCCAGGTGCAATGCGCTCAGGAATGATGCCTAGACGCAGCCACCAGATGGACAGCTGAGAAAGTCCTGCACGTCCTTTACTGGCAAACGGCACACCGTTATCGGTACGAATACGCTCAGGCAGGCCATTTTCCCGAAACACCTGGGTGAAAACGGCCTGCGTTTCCAGAAGGTTGGTATTAGGCATGCTGTGGCAGGCGAGCAGGAAGCGGCTGGCGTGATCCATGATCGTTAGTGGATAGCACCAGACGCCTGCGCCTGTCAGAAATTGGCCCTTGTAGTCAGCACTGAACAGCTGGTTAGGCGACTCTGCCTTCTCCAGTGGCTTGGGGTAGACCGCTACACGCTGACGTAAACGGCGTGGGTTGACCAACTCGGCCTTCTTGAGGATGTTGTAAATCGCTGTCTTAGAAGGCGGCGCCTGATCAGGGAAGCGCTCCTGCAGCGCAGCCTGGATCTTTTTCGGACCAGGTTCCGTTTCGCCTCGACTGCGCAGTTCGATGATGGCTTCGCGAACTGCAGCGGGGACGACCCAGTTCTGCGTCAACCGGCGGCGGCTGCGTTCTTCCAGCCCCGAAGGCCCCTCTTTCTCATATCGCTCGACCCATTTGTAGCCGGTCTTACGGCTGATCTCATAGGCCTGGCACAGGGCGCTGAAGCTGGGCGGCCCTTGCAGGTAATCCGCGATGAAAAGCATTTTCAGGTCCATAGGTTTCAGCTCTCGCCAAGGCATGGTCAGATCCTCGAAAACCGACCTTGCCAGTTAAAGACTGTTACCTATGTGCGTGAACTGATTTGTAACCTATGTGGGTGAGTCATACCAGCCAGCGTTTTTTGGTTACTTTTTGTCGCGTTTGACAAAAAGTGACCCGCCGTAAGGGCGGAAAGGTGACTGTGCGCCACCTGCGTGAATGAATACCTACTCGATGTGAATGCCCACATCCAAGAAGCAAGAAGCAGGAAGCAAGAAGCAAGAAGCAAGAAGCAAGAAGCAAGAAGCAAGAAGCAAGAAGCAAATTCGTCTGTTTTGACTCAGCGAACAGTCCATTCGCGATGGCGACGCTGACTCACCTTTTCGCCCTTACGGCGAGTCACTTTTTGTCAAACGCGACAAAAAGTAACCAAAAAACGCTGCGCTCCCATCATCCGGCCCCTGCGCTGCGCTCCGGGGTTCCCTCACTCCGGCCTTGCTCCCGGCAGGACCGCGCCGAAGGCCCCATCCTGGGGCCTCAGCGCTTGACGGGCATCCATGCCCGTCACCTGCCTCCGCAAGGCCTGCGTTCGGCCTCCTGAAGTCGCGAAGATCAAGATCAAGATCAAAAGCCAGATCAACAGCCAGATCAACAGCCAGATCAACAGCCACATCAACAGCAGAGGGTTGGCTGTGCTGATCTTCGTCATTCCAACGCAGCGCCATTTCGCCTATTGTCGATGCTCCCTTCCCCAAACCATTGGCAAACCCATGGAGAACGTCATTGTCATCACCGGCGGCAGCCGCGGTATCGGCGCCGCCACTGCGCTGCTGGCCGCCCGCCAGGGCTACCGCATCTGCATCAACTATCATGCCGATGACCAGGCCGCCGAAGCCATCCTCAGCCAGGTCCGCGCCCTGGGCGCCGAGGCCATCGCGGTGCGTGCCGACGTCAGCGTCGAAGATGAAATCATCCAGCTGTTCCTGCGCGTCGACGATGAGCTCGGCCCGGTCACCGCACTGGTCAACAACGCCGGCACCATCGGCCAGCAGAGCAGGGTCGAGAACATGTCCGAGTTCCGTCTGCTGAACGTCATGAAGACCAACGTCGTCGGCCCCATGCTCTGCGCCAAGCACGCCCTGCTGCGCATGGCGCGCCGGCATGGCGGGCAAGGCGGGGCCATCGTCAACGTATCATCGGTCGCCGCACGCCTGGGTTCGCCCAACGAATATGTCGACTATGCCGCCTCCAAGGGCGCGCTCGACACCTTCACCATCGGCCTGGCCAAAGAAGTGGCAGGCGAGGGCGTGCGCGTCAATGGCGTACGACCGGGGTATATCCATACCGGTTTCCATGCGCTTTCTGGCGACCCGGATCGCGTCAGCAAGCTTGAACCTGGCTTGCCCATGGGCCGAGGAGGGTATCCCGAGGAAGTGGCCGAGGCCATCCTCTGGTTGCTCTCGGACAAAGCCTCCTATGCCACCGGCAGTTTCATCGACCTGGGCGGCGGGCGCTGAGCGCGCCCCTCAAGGTTCCAGCAGCTCGCGAACCCGCTCTGCCAGTGCTTCCAGTTCGAACGGCTTGGTCAACACCAACGTACCTTGCAGCGGTTGGCCGTCGCTGAGCGCCGCGCTCTCATCGTAACCGGTGATCAACAGCACCTTGAGGTCCGGGTAGCGCTCACGGCAGCGTTCGGCTACCTGGCGGCCATTCAGGCCGCCAGGCAGGCCGACATCGCTCAGCAGCAAGTCTGGCCGTTCGCCGCTTTGCAGGTGGGTGAGGGCAGACGGACCGTTCTCGAAGGCGTCCACCCGATAGCCCAGCTCTTCCAACACTTCGCCAATCACCAGGCGCAAGGCCGTCTGATCTTCAACCAACAGAATGCGTTTTGCAGTCTCGCTGCTTCTTTGCAAGAGCGCGCGCGGAGGTTTGCTGATTGGCGCCTGGGCTTGCTCGTGGTGGCGGGGTAACAGCAGCTCGATGCGGGTACCCTCGCCAGGCACCGACAGCACCCGTAATTGCCCACCCGACTGGCGCACGAAGCCATAGGTCATGGACAAACCCAGGCCGGTGCCCTGGCCCATCGGCTTGGTGGTGAAGAACGGCTCGACTGCGCGCTCGACAACTTCAGCCGACATGCCGCTACCGTTGTCGACGATGCTCAGCCGCACGAACTCGCTGGCCGGCAGTTCCAGTGCCATGGCCTGCTCGTCGTCAAGCTGCAGGTTGTCGCCAATGATCTCGATCACACCACCGGCAGGCATGGCATCGCGCGCGTTGATGCATAAGTTGAGCAAGGCGCTTTCCAGTTGGGGAGGGTCGATGAAGGTCGGCCACAGCTGGCTGGCAAAGCGGCTGCTCAGGGTAATCGCCGGGCCGATGGTGCGGCGCAGCAGGTCTTCCATGCCGGCCACCAAGGTGGCCACTTGCGTGGAGCAGGGTTGCAGGGTCTGCTGGCGGGAGAAGGCCAGCAGCCGGTGCACCAGCGAAGAGGCCCGCTGCGCCGCGCTGCTGGACAGCTCCAGCAAGGGTGCCAGGGCGTCGAAGCGTGACTGCTCAAGGCGTTGCCGCATCAGCTCCTGGGCGCCCAGGATGCCGCCCAGCAAGTTGTTGAAGTCGTGGGCTATGCCGCCACTGAGCTGGCCTACGGCTTCCATCTTCTGTGCCTGGCGCAGCGCCGCTTCGGCCTTGGCCAAGCGTTCCTGCTCCTGTACTCGCTCACTGATGTCATAGGCGAACAGAAACGCGCCATGTACCTCGCCTTCTGGGTCGCGCAAGGCGTTGAAGCGCAACTCATAATGGCGCAGCGCGGGGGGCTTGCCGAAGGTGCCGATCTCGATGAACTGCTCGCCTGCCAGGGCGCGCTGCCACATCGGCAGAACAGGCGTCTGGCCGGCGGTGCCATCCTCGAACAACCCGGGCAGGTAGTCGCCGATTTCGGGTGTCCTCCCGTACAGCAGGTGGAAGTCATGCCTGGCCTGGCGATTGACAGCCAGCCAGCGCAGGTCCTTGTCGATCACATGCACATTGACCACACTGTGATCGACCAGCTCGGCAAACAAGCGTCGCTCCGCCAGTGCGGCATTCACCCGTTGTTCGAGCTCTTCGTTCAGGCGCTGCAGGGCCTGCTCTGCACGCCGGCGTTCGGTGACATCCTTGAACAGTACCGCTACCTGGCGTTTCTCGGCAGGTTCTATGCGAAAAGTGGTCACCGACAGCACGTGGCCCGTGGCAATCAGTTCCTGCTCGAAGTGCAGCGGTTCGCCGGTGCGAAGCACCGCGCCATAGCGGGCCACCCAGTCATCCGCCTCATCGGGCACCATCTCGCGCAGTTTTTGCCCGACCACGTTGGGGATGCCGGCGTGTTTGGCATAGGCTGCGTTGGCCAGCACGTGCACGTAGTCACTCAGGGGGCCATGGGGGCCATCGAAGAACTCGATGATGCAGAAGCCTTCGTCCATGGTGTCGAACAGTGAGCGATAGAAGTCCTGGTCGTGCGCCTGGTGGCTTGCAAGCCGTTGCTCCAGCAGTGTGTTCTGTCGCTGGAGGTCTTCGACTTGTTGGCGCAGTGAGTTCAGATCACGAGAAGGCATGCCTGCGTCCGGCCAATGAAAAGTCCTGACTTTAACGTGTTCACCTGCAGGCGAATAGCCACTCAGGGTGACTGGGCGGTGCTCCCCAGCAGCCGTTCAAGCGCCTGGGCAAGTGCTTGAAGATCGAATGGCTTGGCCAGCAGTTCGGTGCACCGGTCGGGCCGCACTTTTGCCGTACTGTGCGCAAGGTCATAGCCTGTGATCAGCAGCACCGCTGCATGGGGGGCAATACTTCGACAGGCGTCCGCGAGTTGGTAGCCATCGATACCCCCAGGCAGGCCGACATCGGTGATCAGCAAGTCCGGTGCAGGGGCTTCCCGCAAGGCCTTGTATGCCTGCCGGCCATCTTCGAATGCCTGAACTTCATGGCCCTGATCTATCAATACCTCCAGCATGACCAGGCGCAGGGCCGGCTCGTCTTCCACCAGCATCACCCTGCACGCGCGCTGCTGAAGCGAGGCCGCAGGCGCAGGCCCCTCGACGTGGGGGCTGGGTGAAGCGGCGGCGATGCTTTCATCGCAGGGGAGATACAGGTTGATGGCCGTACCCTGGCCAGGCGTGCTATCGATGACCAGCTGGCCACCGGATTGCCGCACAAAGCCGTAGACCATCGACAGCCCAAGGCCAGTGCCCTGGCCGAGCGGCTTGGTGGTGAAGAAGGGCTCAAGGGCGCGCTGCATCACTGCTTTGGACATGCCCATGCCGGTGTCTTCAACGCGGATACGCAGAAACTGGCCAGTGGCCAGGCCCCGCTGTCTGGCTTCGGCGCCTTGCACTTCGACATTGGCGCAACCGATGCTCAAGGTGCCGCCAAGCGGCATGGCGTCACGGGCGTTGATGCACAGGTTGAGCAGCGCGTTTTCCAGTTGCTGTGCGTCTATTCGGATAGGCCATAGTCCGGCATGTGTCTGGTCGTGGTAGTCGACATAGGGGCCGGTGGAGCTGCTGATCAGGTCGTGCATACCGGCCACCAGTTGCTGCACATCGACCCGTTGCGGGACCAGCGTCTGCTGCCGTGAGAATGCCAGCAAGCGCTGCACCAAGGCTGTGGCGCGTTGGGCGTTGTGCCGGCTGAGTTCAAGCAGCTGCGCGGTGTCCGCCAGGCGTTGCTGCACCAGACGTTGCCCGGCCAGTTCCAGGGCGCCAAGGATGCTGGCCAGCAGGTTGTTGAAATCATGGGCAATCCCGCCGGTCAACTGGCCGACCGCCTCCATCTTCTGCGCCTGGCGCAGTGCTTCTTCGGCCTGCTGCAGGCGTTCCTGTTCGGTCACGCGCTGCGTGATGTCATAGGCGAACAGGTAGCCGCCCTGAATTCGCTGCTGAGCATCGAGCCACGGGTGGTAGCGAATTTCGTAGTGGCGTGGTGCGTCGTCCAGCCCGAAGGTGACGGTGTCGATGAACGCTTCCCCTGCCAGTATGCGCGGCCATATCGGGGCCAGGCGGCCCATGATGTCGGGTTGATCGGTCAGGAACTGGGGTACGTAGTCGCCAATCTGCGGCACGAAGCCTCGGTAACGTTCGAAGGTTTCGCGCGCCGTGCGATTGATGGCCAACAGGCGCATCCTGCGGTCGGCAGCAAACACGTTGGCTGGGCTGTTGTCGAGCAGTTCTCCAAGCAGCCTGTCATGCGCCTGGACGCTGTCTTCGCGCTCTGCCAGCCGTGCTTCCAGTTCTGCGACACGCGCTTGCAATTGGGCAAAGGACGCAAGCGTATCTGGCTGCATGACGAAGGCCTGATGATCGGATCGAGCAACTATAGTCGCCCCTCGGGCCCCTCGCTATCAGAACGAGCGAATGATCCGCCCGAGGGTTTCCATGGCCTGTTCGGCGCCGTCATGCCAGGGGCTGCCGTAGTTCAGGCGGATGCAATTGCCAAAGCGTCGGGTGGGCGAAAAGATCGGCCCAGGGGCGATGCTGATGCCTTGGGCCAGGGCCATGTGGAACAGCTTGAGGGCGTCCATCTGCTCGGGCAGTTCCAGCCACAGGAAGTAGCCGCCGGAGGGCTGGCTGACCCGTGTCTGCGCCGGGAAGTGGCGGGCGATGGCTGCCAGCATGTTGGCCTGCTGGCCCTCCAGCGCGTAGCGCAGCTTGCGCAGGTGGCGGTCGTAGCCGCCGTGTTGCAGGTAGTCGGCGATGGCCGCCTGAGCCGGCATGGAGGCACACAGGGAGGTCATCAGTTTCAACCGCTCGATCTTCTGCGCAAAGCGCCCGGCGGCCACCCAGCCAATGCGATAGCCCGGTGCCAGGCTTTTGGCGAACGAGCCGCAGTGCATGACCAGGCCCTGAGTGTCGAAGGCCTTGGCGGGTTTGGGCGCCTGTTGCGAGTAGTACAGCTCGGCGTATACATCGTCTTCGATCAACGGCACCTGATGGCGCGCCAGCAACTCCACCAAGGCCTGTTTCTTGGCCTCCGGCATGCTTGCACCCACCGGGTTCTGGAAATTGGTCATGCACCACACGGCCTTTACCGGGTGCTTTTCCAGGGTCTGCGCCAGCACCCCCAGGTCCATGCCCTCGCGCGGGTGCACGGGGATTTCCACGGCCTTGAGCTTGAGCCGCTCCAGCACCTGCAGGCAGGCATAGAAGGCCGGGGCCTCGATGGCGACCAGGTCGCCCGGCTGGGTCACGGCCTGCAGGCACAGGTTCAGGGCCTCCAGTGCGCCGTTGGTGATCAGCAGCTCTTCCATCGGCAGCATCAGCCCACCGACCATGTAGCGCAGGGCGATCTGCCGGCGCAGCTGCGGGTTGCCGGGGGACAGATCGGTCACCACCATGCGCGGGTCCATGCTGCGGCTGGCACTGGCCAGTGAGCGCGACAGGCGTTGCAGCGGGAACAGCTCAGGGCTGGGAAAGGCTGAGCCGAAGGCAATGGTGTTGGGGTCCTTGATCGAGTCGAGGATCGAAAATACCAAGGCGCTGACGTCGACATCGGTAGACTCGCTCACCGGCTGCAGCGCCTGCGGCTCGCTGAACTGACGCGGCACGTGGGCGTTGACGAAATACCCGGAGCGCGGCCGGGCGCGGATCAGCCCGCGGCGTTCCAGCAGGTAATAGGCCTGGAACACGGTAGACGGGCTGACCCCGTGGGTCTGGCTGGCGTAGCGCACGGACGGCACGCGCTGGCCGGGGCCCAGCACCCCGGAGCGGATCAGTTCGGCAATGTCATCGGCGAAGCGTTCGTAGCGTTTCATTCTGGCCTTCTGTTCAAGCCTGGCAGGCAAGGTGGCGTGAGTGTAAGGGATCAGCGGTTCATGGGGGCGACGAAGCGACTATGCGCCACGCTGCGGATAGCGGGGTCGTCACGCTCGCTGATTTCAAAGCTCAGCGCCTGCGAGCTGCTGGTCGGGCGCTCGGCGAGCATTGCCACCGACACCGGCAGTTCGCTCATTTCGCCAGCTGGGATGACCAGTGCGCTACTGCCCTGCAGGGTGAAACCGTCAGCGTCCAGCAGGCGCAATTGATAGTGCTGGGTACGTTCGGTCTTGTTGATGACCTTGAGCAGGTAAATGTTCTCGATCTGGCCTTGGGCGTTTTCACGGAACAGGCCGCGGTCCTTGATCACATCCAGCGATACCATCGGGCGCATCTGCAGGGCCACCACCAGTGCCCCGATCATGACCAGCAGTGCGGCAGCGTAGCCCAACAGGCGCGGGCGCAGCCAGTGCGTGGTACCGCCTTGCAGGCTGTGCTCGGACTTGTAGCCAATCAGGCCGCGGGCGTAACCCATCTTGTCCATTACCCCGTCACAGGCGTCGATGCACGCGGCACAGCCGATGCAAGCCATCTGCAAGCCATCACGGATGTCGATGCCGGTGGGGCACACCTGCACGCACAGGGTGCAATCGATGCAGTCACCCAGTCCCTGGGCACCGACATCACTGCCTTTCTTGCGCGGACCACGGGCCTCGCCACGACGCGGGTCGTAAGCGACCGCCAGGGTGTCCTTGTCGAACATCACGCTCTGGAAGCGCGCATACGGGCACATGTGCAGGCACACCGCTTCACGCAGCAGGCCGGCATTGATGTAGGTAGCGGCCGTGAAGAACAGCACCCAGAACAGTGCCACACCGCCCAGTTGCAAGGTGAGCAATTCTGCGGCCAGTGGCCGGATCGGGGTGAAGTAGCCGACGAAGGTCAGCCCCGTGAGCACGCCAATGGCCAACCACAGGCTGTGTTTGAGCGTGCGACGGGCCAGTTTGTTCAGGCTCCAGGGCGCCGCGGCCAGCTTGATGCGCTGGTTGCGGTCCCCCTCGGTAACCTTTTCGCACCACATGAATAGCCAGGTCCAGGTGCTTTGTGGGCAACTGTAACCGCACCAGACGCGCCCGGCGTAGACGGTGATGGCGAACAGGCCAAAGGCACAGATGATCAGCAACGCCGACAGCAGGATGAAGTCCTGTGGCCAGAAGGTGGCGCCGAAGATGTGGAACTTGCTGTTTCCCAGGTCCCACAGTACGGCCTGGCGGCCGTTCCAGTTCAGCCAGGCCGTGCCGAAGAACAGTACGAACAGGGCGCCGGCAAAGCCGATGCGCAGGTTACGGTAAAGCCCGGTAAAGCTGCGGGTCTGGATGCCGCTGTCGGTGCGTCGCGCTTGGATGTTGGCTGGGGCGGTGGCGATCTCTGTAAAAGGGATTCTATCGTTCATGGTTCGGTGCTCATCAGGCCTCGATCAGGCATGAGCACTATGGCGCTGAAGCTGTTATCAGCACAGGTTCAGATTTTACGATAAAAACCATATCAGATTTGCCGCATGGCCCCGCCAAGCCTCATATCACCGAGCCTGGCGCGCTGGCCTTCAGATGCCTGCGGCTATCCACCGCACCCGCCACGGTCAGTGCATCGGCCTCGGTTTCGGTAATGGGCACGCGTTGGCCGGCCAGTATGGCCACCGACATACGCAACTGTTCGTCGGTGATGATCTCGATATCCGGGCCTTCGCCCTCGATGCGCAGGCCTTCGCCGATCAGTGTGCAGCGGCGGGTGGTTTCGTCGATTTCAATGGGCATGGTGGGGTCCTCCCGGGGTGATTACAGGGTGGACCGCGGTCAGGGGCCAGTTGCTGCATCAGCAAGCTGAGCGGCACTTTGCAGTACGTGTGACGGTCAACCTTGCAGAGGGCAGGCCTGCTGACGTGGCGGGCGGATTCATGAAGCTCAAGCAGGGGACACAACTGCGATGGACGTCATCTGGCAAGCAATCCAGGCGGAATTCGCCGATGTCACCGATGAGCGCGAGGTCACGCAAATCCTTGTGCGCTTGCTGATGGCTGCTGTGCTCGGCGCAGTACTGGGCTTCGAGCGCGAACACAAGGGCAAGTCTGCCGGGGTGCGTACCCACATGCTGGTGTCGCTGGGGGCCGCCCTGTTCGTGCTGGCGCCCAGTATGGCGGGGGCCGATGAACAGGCACTCAGTCGGGTGATCCAGGGCATCGTTGCCGGTATCGGTTTTCTCGGTGCGGGTACCATTCTGAAGGGTAACGGCCAGGACACCAGCCATGTGAAGGGCCTGACGACCGCTGCCGGGCTATGGATGACGGCTGCCATTGGCACGGCGGCTGGCATGGGGCGCGAAGCCACGGCGCTGATCAGCACGGTACTGGCCCTGCTGGTACTGGGCACGATGCCGTTGCTGGTGGAGAAGGTCGAAGGACAAGATGAGGAGAAGCAGAAGGAGGAAGAGGGCAGGAAGCACTGAGGGGAGCCGAAGCTCCCCTCAAAGCGTTGTTGCCTGCTCTTTTTTTATTATTGGGACCGGCCTTTTGTTGTTTTTGTCGGCTTGTCCTGGTGTTGCGGGCGACCCCCATGCGGGGTCAAGAGCAAACGTATTTTTTTGAGCGCTGACCTGCTTTCATCATTGCTGATCCGAACCTGGCTGCCGCTACCTTGAGGTAGTTTTATTGTTCTGTGCCAGACCGCGGGGCGAACCCCTGAAAAGCGTGTCGACTCCAAAAAAATCTGCTTGCTACGCCTCTGCCGTGTTGTTCTTGTTATGTCAGAGCCGTTACCTGTTGTTTTTATTGGGTATCGCGTTTTTTTTGTTCTTGTACCAGAGATATAGCAGGGTGCGTGCCAACTTTTAAAAACCCTTTAAAATCAATGATTTAAGAATTTTTGTCGACACCGCCCAGCCTGAAATTCTGCCGATTTGTTTCCCTGTTACCCGATTTTTTGCTGTGAAATGTGCGGGAGGTAACACTTCACCCACACCAATGTGACACCGGTGTGACCTATTGTGCGCTGCACGCCCGTGCTACCCGCGACCCGTTGTCGCGGCCCAGCACGCCGCTGATGCGCTGGCCGGCGGCTATCAGCCGGCCCAGGTCGATGCCGGTTTCAATGCCAAGCCCCTGCAGCAGGTACACAACGTCTTCACTGGCGATATTGCCGGTAGCACCCTTGGCGTAAGGGCAGCCGCCCAGCCCGGCTACCGAGCTGTCGAATACGCTGATGCCCTCGAGCAGGCTGGCATAGACGTTGGCCAAGGCCTGGCCGTAAGTGTCATGGAAGTGTCCGGCCAACTGCTCGCGCGGTACCTGGGCCGACACCACCTCGAACAGGCGTCGGGTGTCGCCTGCGGTGCCGGTGCCAATGGTGTCACCCAGCGAGACCTCGTAGCAGCCCATGTCGTGCAGGGCGCGGGCCACCGGGGCCACCTGCTCGGCGCTGACCTTGCCCTCGTAAGGGCAGCCAAGCACACATGACACATACCCGCGCACGCGCACGCCGTGGCTGCGCGCAGCGTCCATGATGGGTTCGAAGCGCTTGAGGCTTTCGCTGATCGAACAATTGATGTTGCGTTGCGAGAACGCTTCGGAGGCGGCAGCGAACACCGCTACTTCCTTGACCCCGGCAGCCAGGGCGTCCTCGAAACCGCGCAGGTTCGGCGCCAGTGCGGCATACGTCACACCGGGGCGCTGCTGGATGCCGGCGAATACCTCGGCAGAGCCGGCCATCTGTGGCACCCACTTGGGGGACACGAAACTGCCCACTTCTATATAGGCCAGGCCCGCTTCGGTGAGGTCGTTGACCAGGCGTACCTTGTCGGCGACGCTGATGGGCTGGGCTTCGTTCTGCAGGCCGTCGCGGGGGCCGACTTCGACCAGGCGGACGTGTTTGGGCAAGGACATGGCGGGTTTCCTGTGGCGTTCAGCGGTTGTCTTTGTTGTTCAGGGTGGCGGCCAGGGCTTGTTCGCAGCGCTCCTGGGCGGTGTCCAGTTCCAGTTGCATCTGGTGAATGTCCAGCATCTGCTGCTCCAGCTGGGCGCGGCGCTCGGCAATCTTCGCCAGCATGCTGTTGAGCTGTTTGAGGTTGCCGCTGGTGGGGTCGTACAGTTCGATCAACTCGCGGCACTCGGCCAGGGAAAAGCCAATGCGCTTGCCGCGCAGGATGAGCTTCAGGCTGACCTTGTCGCGCGGTGAGTAGATACGTTCCAGGCCACGACGCTCAGGGCTGAGCAGGCCCTGTTCTTCGTAGAAGCGGATAGCGCGGGTGGTGATGTCCAGTTCGCGGGACAGGTCGGAGATGCTGTAGGTCTGAGTGCTCATGCTCGGGCTCGGCGTGGGGTATGCGGATATCCTGAGGGCAGGTTGACGTATACGTCAAGAAGAGGCCGCCAAGGATTATTCCGACAACCCTGATCTGCGATACGCATTGGGCGTTTGCCCACTCAAGCGCTTGAACCACCGGGCGAAGTAGGTCGGGTCGGTAAACCCCAGGCTATCCGACAACTGCCCAATGCTCATCCGCGTGTAAATAAGGTTGCGTCGCGCCTCCAGCAACAACCGCTGGTGCACCACCTGCAATGCAGTCTGACCGCTCAGTGCCCGGCACAGCTGGTTCAGTTGCAAACTCGGAATATTCAGCCGCGCGGCAAAGTCTTCAACCGACAGATGCTCGCGGTAATGCGCTTCGACCAAGCGCAAGTATTGCCCCAGCAACAGGCGGTCACGTTCATCACGGTTACGCGGTGCCTGCCCTTGCTGCTGACGGCGGCTGATCCACACCATCAGCGCGGTCACCAACGCTTCCAGCATCGCGGCGCGTGCCGGGGCATTGCCTTGGTACTCCCGCTGCAAGGTGTCGACCAGGCTGCGCAGGTGCACGCGGTCATGGCCCAACGGATAACACGCAGGCTGTGCCAGCACCGTCAGTGGCGCGCCCAGGCGCTGTTCCAGGTTCGCTACAAGGGCAGTACCAAAGGTCAGGACATAGCCCTGGATATCGGCGCTGAAGCGAAAGCCATGCACGGTCATCGGTGGCACGACCTGGATCGCCGCTTCGCCGATGGCACTGCGCACGCCCTCGATCTCCACCTGGGCCTGGCCACGCTGTACATACAGCAGCTGGAACAGCTCGGCATGCTGGTGCGGCTTGATCTCCCAGTGATGCAGGCGGCTGCGTGCCGGGATCGACTCGCAGTGCAGCAGGTCGGTGCCGGGCCAGGCCTGATTTTCGCCATACAGCTTGAACAACGGAACGCCGGGGAGGGTGGATTTCATCTGGGTTGGCCTGTCCGTTAATCGAACGCTTTTCGTAAAAGTGCAGGTTTTTTATGGAATAGCACACTTAAACGGCGTTTTCTGCCAGTAAAAATGCAATGGCAAACCCTAACAGCAGATGCCGCCCCGCTGCCAGTCCCAGGCCGGTATCGTCCGAACAGAGACAACAACAATGAAAACTCAGGTTGCAATTATTGGTGCAGGTCCGTCTGGCCTGCTGCTGGGCCAGCTGCTGCACAAGGCCGGTATCGACAACATCATCGTCGAACGCCAGACCGCCGAGTACGTACTAGGCCGCATCCGCGCCGGGGTGCTGGAGCAAGGCACGGTCGACCTGCTGCGCGAGGCCGGCGTGGCCGAGCGCATGGACCGTGAAGGCCTGGTGCACGAGGGGGTCGAGCTGCTGGTTGGCGGGCGCCGTCAACGCCTGGACCTCAAGGCGCTGACCGGTGGCAAGACGGTGATGGTCTACGGCCAGACCGAGGTCACCCGTGACCTGATGCGGGCCCGTGAAGCCAGTGGTGCGCCGATCATCTATTCAGCCGCCAACGTTCAGCCGCATGAATTGAAAGGCGAGAAGCCCTACCTGACGTTCGAAAAGGATGGCCGGGTGCAGCGGGTTGACTGCGACTATATCGCCGGCTGCGACGGCTTCCACGGCATCTCGCGGCAGAGCATCCCGGAGGGCGTGCTGAAGCAGTATGAACGGGTTTACCCGTTTGGCTGGCTGGGCCTGCTGTCGGACACACCGCCGGTCAATCACGAGCTGATCTACGCCCACCATGTGCGCGGTTTCGCGTTGTGTAGCCAACGCTCGCAAACACGCAGCCGCTACTACCTGCAGGTACCTTTGCAGGATCGGGTCGAGGAGTGGTCTGACGAGCGTTTCTGGGACGAACTGAAAGCCCGTTTGCCCGCCGAGGTGGCGGCGGACCTGGTCACAGGCCCCGCGTTGGAAAAAAGCATTGCGCCACTGCGTAGCCTGGTGGTCGAACCCATGCAGTATGGTCACCTGTTCCTGGTGGGTGACGCGGCGCACATCGTCCCCCCTACGGGTGCCAAAGGCCTTAACCTGGCGGCCTCGGACGTCAACTACCTGTACCGCATTCTGGTCAAGGTGTACCACGAAGGGCGCGTCGACCTGCTTGCGCAATACTCGCCGCTGGCCCTGCGCCGCGTGTGGAAGGGCGAGCGCTTCAGCTGGTTCATGACCCAACTGCTGCATGACTTCGGTAGCCACAAGGACGCTTGGGACCAGAAGATGCAGGAAGCTGACCGCGAGTACTTCCTGACCTCGCCGGCGGGGCTGGTGAACATTGCCGAGAACTATGTGGGGCTGCCGTTCGAAGAAGTGACCTGATCCGTCATTGCGCAAACCTGGCACTCATGCAGGGAGCGAGGGCTGCATTGGTCAGCGAATGGCTTGCCGGTAATTACACCAAGGCTTGAAGTCGAGACTGTGTATGACCGACAGTGCTTCGCTGAATAGGTGATGGCAGGATGCATGACGATGAAATATCCCACCCCGCTGATCGGCGCTCTGTGCCTGCTGGTTACCAGTAACTGGGCCGGCGCCGACCAGGTATTGCCCACGCCACCGGAACTGGCCTCCGGCTACCGCAGCGGTTTGCAGCCGGTGCACGCCAGCCGGCACATGGTTGCCGCAGCCAACCCGCTGGCCAGTGAAGCGGGCCGGGCGATGTTGCGTGCCGGCGGCAGTGCGATTGACGCCGCCATCGCCATGCAAATGGTGCTGACACTGGTCGAGCCGCAGTCCAGTGGGATCGGTGGCGGGGCGTTCATCCTGTACTGGGATGGCAAGCGCGTGCAGGCATTCGACGGGCGTGAGGCAGCACCTGCGGCGGTGACGGAAAAACTGTTCCTGCAAGCCGATGGCACACCCATGCCGTTCCGGGTGGCGCAGATCGGTGGGCGTTCGGTGGGCGTGCCCGGGGTGCTGCGTGCCCTGAAACAGGCCCACGAGCAGCACGGCAAGTTGCCCTGGCACGACCTGTTCGCCCCGGCCATCGCCTTGGCACGCAACGGCTTCGCGGTTTCCGAGCGCCTGCACACGCTACTGGCCGGGGACCCCTACATTGCCCGTTCACCCGCAATGGCCCGTTACTTCCTGGATGAACAGGGTAGGCCGTTGGCCGTGGGTACGATCCTGCGCAACCCTGAGTTGGCCCATACCTTGGAGCAGATCGCCGCACAGGGGCCCGAGGTGTTCTACAGCGGTGAAATGGCCGAAGCCATCGTCGCCACGGTGCGTGGCCATGCCAATGCCGGGTATCTGTCGCTGCAGGACTTGCAGCAGTACCAGGCCAAGGAGCGCGAGCCGTTGTGCGGTCCCTACAAGGCCTGGCAAATATGCGGCATGCCGCCACCCTCCTCGGGTGCGGTGACTGTGCTGCAGACCTTGGGCCTGCTCGAAGCCGTGCAGCGCACCGCGCCGCAACGCGACCTGGCAGCGCTGCGACCGCTGGTCACCTCGTCCCCGGCCCGCCTGGAAGCCCCGCCCTTGGCCGTGCACCTGATCGCCGAGGCCGAGCGCCTGGCCTACGCCGACCGCGCTCAGTACCTGGCCGACAATGACTACGTGCCCGTCCCGGTCAAGGCCCTGACCGATTCTGCTTATCTGGCCAGCCGCGCGGCGCTGATCGGCGAGCACAGCATGAAGCGCGCCCGCCCGGGCCAGCCGCAAGGAGCGGACTTGGCGCTTGCGCCCGACCGCTCGCCACTGCGCATCTCCACCTCTCACCTCAGTGCGGTGGATGACAGCGGCCAGGCCCTGGCCATGACCACCTCGGTGGAGGCCGCATTTGGCTCGCACCTGATGGTCAAGGGCTTCCTGCTCAACAATCAGCTGACCGACTTCTCGTTCATCCCCCACGAGCACGGCAAGCCTGTGGCCAATCGGGTGCAGCCGGGCAAACGGCCGCTGTCGGCCATGGCGCCGACATTGGTGTTCTCGCGTGCCACGGGCGAGTTTGTCGCGAGCGTCGGTTCGCCGGGTGGTTCGCAAATCATCGGTTACGTGAACAAGGCACTGGTCGGCCTGCTGGATTGGCAGCTCGACCCGCAACAGGCCGCGGGCCTGCCCAACTTCGGCAGCCGCAATGCCGGCACCGAAGTGGAAGCAGGGCTGAGCAGCCCGGCGCTGATCCGCCAGTTGGCAGCCTGGGGCCATGAGGTGACACCGATGACCATGACCAGCGGCATGCAGATCATCCAGCGCAGCGGCGAGGGTTGGTCAGGCGGTGCCGATCCTCGGCGGGAAGGAGTGGCCCTCGGTGACTAGCCGTGATAGAACGCAGACTTGCCATTCAGTCGTTGAATATCTAGATGTCTATCAGCGTGAAATCGAATAGGGCTCTGTTCGACCTCGACCTGCTGCGCGCCATTGTCGTGGTGGCCGACTGCGGCAGCTTCACCACCGCTGCCGCGCGGCTGCATTCGACCCAGTCGACGATCAGCCAGAAAGTGCGCCGCCTGGAAGACATGGTTGGCCACCGCCTGCTGGTGCGAGGCAACCGTGATGTGCTGCCGACCGACGCCGGGCAGACCTTGCTCGGCTATGCCCGGCACATGCTGGCCCTGAACGATCAGATGCTTGAAGCCCTGGCCGGGGCGATGGTGGGCACCACGGTACGGCTTGGTGTGCCCGAGGACTTCGTGGGCGGGCGTACCACCAATGCGCTGTCGGCATTCAGCCGGCTGCACCCACAGGTGAAGCTCGAAGTGACCAGCGGCTTGTGCCGTGACCTGAGCCAGGCCTATGACAATGGCGAACTTGACCTGGTGCTGCTCAAGCAGCGACGCAACAGCCGTGAGGGCGTGGCCTGTTGGCCAGAGCGTCTGCAGTGGATCGACAGCGCACACACGCCTGCCTTCGAGCTGGACCCGATCCCGTTGGTCACCTTTCCGCCACGCGGCCTGTACCGCGAGGACATGATCAACGCCATCGAAGGCATGGGGCGGCGCTGGCGCATCAGCTTTACCAGTTCCAGCCTCAGTGGCATCCAGGCTGCGGTCGCCGATGGCATGGGTATCAGCCTGCTGCCACCCAGGGCGGCCACCAGCGAGCACAGGGTGCTGGGGGCCGGGCAAGGGCTGCCGGAGGTCGACAGCTATGAGATCGTCATCGTGCACCGGCCGACGGCGGATGTGATGGTCAAGGCGTTGGCTGAGGTGATGACGCAGTTGCTGGCGGGCGGTGGGATCTGACGGTCAGTGGGAAATGCGCTTGAACACGACCCAACGCCAGTGCGATCACTGTGGGCTTTTCCGGCGAGCACGGGCTAAGCCCGTGCCATGCACCGTGCAGCCTGCTTAGCGGGCATGCCTGCTCCCACACGTTCGACTAAACCGATTCAATGTCAGGCAACCCGTCGGATGCGGCTTTTGCCAGCGCGGCCTCGGGTGTGGCTGAACAGGTCTTTCGGGTCGTCCTCAACCCACGGCACCAGGTCGATCTTGGCACCCATCCCGCGCTTTTCGGCTTGCTGTAGTACGTACCGTAGTACGGTGTAGTCTTCGAGGGCGAAGCCCACCGAATCGAACACAGTGATCTGGCTGTCGCTTTGGCGGCCCTCGGTTTCACCGCGCAGCACGCGCCACAGGTCGACCACCGGAAAGTCCGCCGGCAGCTGCTGGATCTCACCTTCGATACGGGTTTGTGGCTCGTACTCGACGAACACCCGTGCGTTGCGCAGCACATCGGCGTGCAGCTCGGTTTTGCCTGGGCAGTCACCGCCCACGGCGTTCAGGTGCATACCGGGCTCCAGCATGTCGGGGGTAATGATGGTGGCGTAGGCCTTGTCGGCCGTTACCGTGGTGATGATGTCCACGCCTTTCACTGCCTCGGCTACCGAGCTGGCCCGGCGGATGGTCAAGCCGCTGTATTCCTTGAGGTTGGCGATAAGCTTGGCGGTGGCCAGCGGGTCGGTGTCGTAGGCGACGATTTCTTCGATGCCCAGGTGCTTGTGGAAGGCCAGGGCCTGGAATTCGCTTTGCGCGCCGTTGCCGATCAGCGCCATCTTGCGCGCGTTCGGGCGGGCCAGTGCCTGGGCTGCCATCAGCGAAGTCGCTGCGGTGCGCAGGGCGGTGGCGATGGTCAGTTCGGACAGCAGCACCGGGTAACCGGAGTCGACATCGGCCAGTACACCGAAGGCCATCACCGTATGCAGGTTGCGTGCAGTATTGGCCGGGTGGCCGTTGACGTATTTGAAGGCATAGCGGCTTTTGTCGGCGACCGGCATCAGTTCGATCACGCCCACTTCCGAGTGGCTGGCAACGCGCGCGGACTTGTCAAACGCCTGCCAGCGTTTGAAATCGTCCCGCAGGGCAGCGGCAAGCTCGCCAATAAACGGCGCTACGCCAATGTCATGCACCAAGTCCGACATGGTTGGAACATCAATGAAATACGTCATGCTCTTGCACCTTTTTATTGTGCGCTTGCCCAGCAGTGCGGGGTAAGCGCTTGAGATTATCGAAGTGAAGCCGCATGAACATTTTGATGACAGGTTGCGCCAATCGGAAGCATACAGGTTGTCAGTTTTGTCAGGCTTCTGGACAATCTGCCAACCCAACGTAGCAATCTGATTATTTGGCAGGCTTATGGACACGATCGATCGGGAACTGATTGCACTGTTGCGGGACAACGCACGTACCCCGGTGCTGACCCTGGCGAAGAAGCTGAAGGTGGCCAGGGCAACGGTGCATAACCGCATCACCCGGCTTGAAGAGCAGGGTGTGATCATCGGTTATACGGTGCGTCTGCGCTCCGATGCGCTGGACCAGGGGGTGCGGGCAATCACCAGCATCGGCATCAGCGGCCACCATGCCGCAGAGGTCAAGCACGCGCTGCGCGGGCATCCCAATGTGGTGGCCATCCACACCACCAATGGCCGCTGGGACTTGATGGCAGAGCTGCGCGCCGACACCCTCGAAGCGTTCGACCGGGCGCTGAACACCATCCGCTCGATCCCGCATATCGAGAACACCGAGACCAGCATCCTGCTGTCGACCTACAAGATGTGACCGCTGAGCCAGAGAGGGGTATTGCATGAAAAGCTGCTGGCCCTGCTGCAGTCGGTCTGCGGCCTGGCGGCACTTCAAGGTTGGCGCTCAGCCACCGCTCGCAACGTACGCAACGTCACCACCGGTGTATCCACTACAAACCGGTTGGCCAGCCACCCCGGCACATCCCCGGCAGGGGCGGCCTGCAACTGGTAGGTCACCTCGGTCACGCGGTCACCCAGCGGTCTCATCTGCCACACGCCACTCAGGTGCTCTACCCGGATCAGGCCGTCAACCCTGGGGATCCTATCGGGATCGGCGCTCAGGTGGCGCACCAGGGTACCGTCGACCAGGCGTTCGCTGGTCACTTTAAGCACAATGTCCCGTGGCCTCGCCGGCCAAGGCAGCTGAGTGGTCAGGTACACCCAGGTGTTGTCACCCTCCACATCCAGCAGGCGCATCTGGTCACAGGCGTACAGCCACTTGCAGGCCACCCGCAGGTTATCCTGCAGGTCAGTGAGCGTACGCACGCTGGCTTTCATGGTGCTGACACCACGAAACTGCTGGTAGGGCGAGTCGCCTGCATCTTTCAGGTACACGCGAATGCCTTCGCGGTCGTAGGCCAGGTGCCAGTCATCGGCGGCCAGGGCAGAGGCGCACAGCAGCAAGGCCGCGAGCAGCAGGCAGCGGTTCATGGCCGGTACCCTGCAGGGGTGGGTATTTCAGTATGTGCGGCAAACAGAAAGCCCGCCAGGTTGGCGGGCTTGCGGGCATCAGCCTGGGCTTAGCGCTTAGGGTTCAGCGTCAGGTGTACGTGACGGTTCACGTCCTTGTACAGCAGGTAGCTGAAGTTGCCTGGGCCGCCGGCGTAGCAGGCTTGCGGGCAGAAGGCACGCAGCCACATGAAGTCGCCGGCTTCCACTTCGACCCAGTCCTGGTTCAGGCGGTAAACTGCCTTGCCTTCCAGCACGTACAGGCCGTGTTCCATCACGTGGGTTTCTGCGAACGGAATCACACCGCCGGGCTGGAAGGTGACGATGTTCACGTGCATGTCGTGGCGCATGTCGGCCATGTCGACAAAGCGGGTGGTTTTCCAGCGGCCTTCGGTGCCCGGCATCTCGATGACGGTGGCGTTGTCGCGGTGGGTGACGAAGGATTCCGGTACGTCCAGGCCTTCAACCTTCTGGTAGTGCTTGCGCAGCCAGTGGAAGGTGACGTTGGACTTGCTGTTGTTACGCAGGCTCCACTCGGCGCCCGGGGCCAGGAAGGCGTAGCCGCCAGGAACCAGGGTGTGGTGTTTGCCTTCGACGGTGATGTCCAGTTCGCCTTCGACGATGAACACCACGGCTTCCGCATCGGCGTCCAGCTCAGGGCGCTCGCTGCCGCCTTCCGGGGCCAGCTCGACGATGTACTGGGAGAACGTTTCGGCAAAACCGGTTAGCGGGCGGGCGATGACCCACATGCGCATCTTGTCCCAAAAGGGCAGGTGGCTGGTGACGATGTCACGCATCACGCCTTTAGGGATGACGGCATAGGCTTCGGTGAACATGGCACGGTCAGTCAGCAGCTCGGTTTGAGCCGGGTGCCCACCGTGGGGGGCGAAGTACGAATGGTTCGACATGGACGATCTCGACTTGTTGTTCTCTCCCCATGCCTTGAACCGCACCGGCCGGTGCGGCGCAGGGGATGTGGCCACAGAATAGGGTCGAGTGCGTGGCATCCACAAATTAAATGTTGGAATACCCGGTATTTGATCGCTGAATGCTGACCTGGCGCCCAACGTGCCGTTCGGGCAGCTTGCCGCCGCGGCCGAACAGCTTGTGGCGCAGGGGGCCCTCGGTGTAGCTCAGCGGGTAGCGGCCGCGCCGTTGCAGCTCGGGCACCAGCTGGTCGACCACATTGGCCAGGTCGTCCGGTTGCACGGCGTAGGTCAGGTTGAAACCGTCGATGCCGGTATGGTCCAGCCAGGTTTCCAGCTGGTCGGCCACCTCGCTGGCAGCGCCGATCAGCACGGGGCCGCGACCGCCCAGGCCAACGAACTCGGCGGCTTCGCGTACGGTCCAGCGGCGAGTGGGGTCGGCGGCGGTAAAGGCTGCCAGGGCAGCACGGCCAGCATCGTTCTCGACGTACTCGATCGGTGCATCGGGGTCGAGGCCGGCGAAGTCGATACCGGTCCAGCCTGACAGCAGCGCCAGGGCAGCGTCCAGGTCGACATAGCGGCGATAGTCGTTAAAGCGGGCCTCGGCTTCTTCCCGCGTGGGGGCGACAATCAACAGCGCCTGGGCGTAGATCAGCACTTCGTCACGGCCACGCCCGGCCGCTTCGCAGGCCTGGCGGATGCCGTCGGCGTAGCGGCGCAGCACCGTCGGCGTCGGCCCGCTGATGAACACGCATTCGGCATGCCGTGCGGCAAACTGCTGGCCGCGTGCCGACGCACCGGCCTGGAACAACACCGGGGTGCGTTGCGGCGACGGCTGGCACAGGTGCATGCCGGGCACCTGGAAGTGCTCGCCCACATGGTTGATCGGGTGTACCCGCGAGGGTTCGATATAGCGCCCGCTTTCACGCTCCAGCAGCACAGCGTCGTCGTCCCAGCTTTTCTCCCACAGCTTGTACAGCACCTGCAGGTATTCCTCGGCCAGGTCATAGCGTTGGTCGTGGCCCAGTTGATGCGCCAGGCCGAGGTTGCGCGCAGCGCTGTCCAGATACCCGGTGACGATGTTCCAGCCGACCCGGCCATTGCTCAGGTGGTCGAGCGTGGACATGCGCCGGGCGAAGGGGTAGGGGTGTTCGTAGGTCAGCGAAAAGGTGACACCAAAACCCAGGTGCTCGGTCACCCCGGCCATCGCCGGCACCAGCAGCAGCGGATCATTGACCGGCACCTGCACGCCACCGCGCAGGGCGGCTTGCGGGCTGCCTTGATAGACGTCGTAGATACCCAGCACATCGGCGATGAACAGGGCGTCGAACAGGCCGCGTTCGAGCAGGCGGGCCAGGTCGGTCCAGTAGCTCAGGCGGTTGAACGCCACACTGGTGTTGCGCGGATGGCGCCACAGCCCAGGGGACTGGTGGCTGGCAGCGTTCATGCTGAAGGCGTTGAAGCGGATCGGGCGAGGCATGGTCAGCGCGCTCCGTTCAAGGCAACACAGAAGCCGGGTAGACCGCTTCGGCCACCTGTAGCTTGCGTGGAATCAGGCCCAGGCCCTGGAAGGTGTCCGCCAGCTTCTGTTGTTCGGCAACGATCTGCGGGGTGATAGCGACGGCGTTGTAGTTGCGCCGTTCGCTGGCCACTTCCAGCACCTGGGTGCTGATCCCCAGCTGCGGTGCCAGCAGCGCGGCCACTTCGGCAGGCTTGGCGTTGGCCCACTGGCTGACTTTGCCCAGCTCGGCAAAGAAGGTTTTCAGCAGTGCACGGTGCTCGTCGGCATAGCGGGCTGTGGACAGGTAGAAGGTGCGGTTGTTGGACAGGCCGCTGCCGTCGCGCAGGTTTTTCAACCCTGGCTGGCTTTCTGCGGCGGCGAGGAACGGGTCCCACAGGGTCACGGCCTGCACACTGCCCGATTGCAGGGCGGCCACGGCATCGGCGGCATTGTTGACGTAGGCGGGGGTAATGTCCTTGTAACTGAGGCCAGCCTGCTGCAGGGCTACGGCCAGCAGGTATTGGGCATTCCAGCCGCGGCCGGTGGCCACGCGCTTGCCTTTCAGGTCCTGCACACTGGCCAGGTGGTCCTGCTCGCGCACGACCAGGCCAATGCCGCGTGGGTAGGGTTGTTCGGCGGCCAGGTAGACCACAGGCTTGCCGGCGGCCTGGGCGAACACCGAGGGGGCATCGGCTGCGTGGCCGAGGTCGATGGCGCCGGTGCTCAGTGCCTCCAGGAGCTGGGGGCCTGCGGCGAACTCATGCCAGCTGACCTTCACACCTTGCGGTGCCAGGGCCTTTTCCAGGGCGCCGCTGCCTTTGAGGATGTTGATGCTGTTGAATTTCTGGTAGCCGATGCGCAGTGTCCTGGCGTCGTCGGCAATGGCTTCGGACCAGGGCAGCAGGGCGCTGGCGACGCTGGCCAGTAAACCGCCGATCAGCAGACGGCGTAATGGGGAGAAGGCATGTTTGGGCATAGGCATTGCTCCTTGAATCGGGTGAGAGGCGATCTGCCCAGACTAAGGAGGTGGCGTTTGGCTTTCAATTTATATATTCCAGTTTGTTAGATTGTTTAGTTATTTTTATATCCTTTTGTTTTTAGTAGCGGGGTGCCTATCGTTGTTGGAGGCGCCATGGGCTGAGATCGGCGGGTCCTGCAGCACCCGTTTGTGCAGCTTTCGACATTTTTTTCACATTCGCTTGCTAGGATCCGCAACGATTCCGAGGAGCCCCTTCATGCCGCACATCCTGCGCAAGCGCAGCGCCCGCATCGCCTTGACTGCTACCTCCGGCCTGCTCGCGGCCACCTTGGGCTTCTTCGCGTGGCAGAGTTTCTACCCGGTTCAGGCCGCTACCGGCTGGGATGTTGAGGTGTTGCATCGCGACGTAACCAAAGCCGCCTCGCTGTTACCGCAAACGGATGGCAGCCTGCTGGTCAGCCGTGAACTGGATGACGGCCGGGGCAGCATCCTCAAGATCACGGCTACGGGCGAGCGCGTCGTGCTGATCGATAACCTGTCCAAGCCCGACGGTATGGTCGCGGCGCAGGGCGGCTGGGTGTTCAGCCAGGAAGGTGGCCTGGCACCTGTCAGCCTGTCCCGCGATGGCCAGGTCACCCGGCTGTTCGACGGCGAGAGCGTGCAAGGCCTCTGGAACGAAGGCAACTATCTTTATGCCATCGAAGACCGCAAGGGCAATGGTCGCCTGATGCGCTATGACTGGAGCAGCGGGCAGCTGGATGTACTGCGGTCCGGCCTGACCGAAACCGAAGGCCTGACCCGCTGCAGCGACGGCCGCCTGCTGTACACCGAAAAGGCCAATGGCAGGGTCCGCTCCCTGTCCGACGATGGCAGCGACCCGGTGGTGGTCGACGGTCTGCGTAACCCTACATTCTTGTATTGTGATCAACGTGGCCTATGGATCAGCGAGGACAACACACACCGTGCGCGCCTGCTGCGCATCGATGCCGATGGCAGCCAGCAAACGGTGCTGACTTTCCTCAAGGCTCCGCAGGCGATTATCGCCGATGGTATCGGGGGTTATCTGCTCGCTGAAGGTGGGCGTAACCGCGTGCTGCGCCTGACGCCCGCGCCGGCGCCCGCGACTGCGACTGCGACTGCCCAGCGTAACTGACTGTGCGCCTGGCTGATGATCAGTGCCCGCAGGCTGACCGCGCTGCTTGAGCCCAAGGCATCATGGCTACCCGACCAACAGCGTGCTTCCCTGCATGGCCGCGCTAACGGATAATCCCGGCATTCCAATAAACAGCCTGTGAGTGGGTATGAGTGATTCCGTAGTCGGCCTCGGCCAGCCTGAAACCGAAGGGGTGCGCAAAACGCGCAAGAACAACCCTGAGAAAACACGCGAGGACATCCTCCAGGCCGCCATCAACGAGTTCGTTCAGCAAGGGCTGGCCGGCGCCCGCGTCGACGCCATCGCCGAACGCACCGCCACTTCCAAGCGCATGATCTACTACTACTTCGGCAGCAAGGAGCAGCTGTATTGCGAGTGCCTGGTGAAGTTGTACGGGGATATCCGCAAGACCGAACAGAGCCTGGACCTGGAGTCGTTACCGGCTGAGCAGGCGATCCGCCGGCTGGTGGAGTTCACCTTCGATCACCATGACCGCAACGTCGATTTCGTGCGCATCATCTGCACCGAAAACATCCACTATGGCGAGTACGTCAAGCAGTCGCCGGCCATTCGCGAAATGAGCAGCCTGGTGCTGGAGGCCCTGGGCAACACCCTGCGCCGTGGCGTTCAGGAAGGCGTGTTCCGCGCCGGCATCGAGGTCATCGACCTGCACATGCTGATGAGCTCGTTCTGCTTCTACCGGGTGTCGAACCGCCATACCTTTGGCGAGATCTTCCAGATCGACCTGTCTGATGAGCAAATAAAGCTGCGCCACAAAGCCATGATCTGTGATGCGGTGTTGCGGTATATCCAGCTCGAGCCTCGTACCTGAGATTGCTCGAGCGCCTGGGCTGGCTCAAAGGGCCTCGGTCACTCGCCCAGCCGTTGCTCGCGCGACGGCGGGTAGCCGAAATACGCCGCATAGCACTTGCTGAAGTGCGACACCGAGACAAACCCGCAGGCCACTGCCACTTCCATCACCGACAGGTCGGAATACTGCAGCAGCCGGCGGCTCTTGGTGATGCGCAGCTCCATGTAATAGCGCCGGGGCGACGTGCCCAGCTGGGCCTGGAACAGGCGGTCGATCTGCCGCCGCGAGCGCCCGCTGTAGGCGGCCAACTGGTCGAGGCTGAGGGTTTCCTCGAGGTTGTTCTCCATCAGCTCGACAATGGTGCGCAGGTGCAGGCTCATGGACTTCTTCGCCCCAGGACCCACCTGGCGGTAGCGCGCACCGGAGAATGACAGGATTTCCTCGACGCCTTCGGCCAGGCCATCACCATACAGCCGGCGTACCAGGCCCAGCATCAGCTCCATGGCGCCATTGGGGCTGGCGGCGCTGAGGCGGTCACGGTCGAGGGTAAAGCTGGCCGGGGTGATGCGGGTTTGCGGGCTGCGCTCCGACAGGCTGGCACGTTGCTCGGGGTGGATGCTGCAACCGTAGTCGTCCAGCACCCCGGCACGGCCAAGGAACCAGGCGCCGTTCCACAAGCCGCCCAAGGCCATGCCGTGGGCCGCGCAATCGTCCAGCAGGCGATCGAGTTCCGGGTACTTGAGTGGTGTGCGCAAGCCGCCACAGACCACCAACAGGTCCAGCTCCTTCAGCGCCGCGGCGGACAGCTCGGTGGCCACCAGTTCCAGCCCCAGGTCGCTGAGCACCCGGTCGCCGTCCAGCGACAGCGGGGTGAACCGGAAGCTGTCGGCACGTAGCAGGTTGGCCGTGACCAGTACGTCCATGGCCACCGTGAAACTGGCCATCGAGAAGTGTTCGAGCAGGATGAAGTCGACCCGATAGGGCGCCTGGGCATTGGCGCTGCTTGTTTTGAGCCGTAGCATGTTGCTGGTGCTGGTCTTTTGGCTGAACTGGCGTGGCGTGGGCACTCTGAACTCCGCTTCCTGGCTGGCCCGCAGAGTGTGGACGGTGCCCGGAGGAAAGACAATCTCCCGGGTGGCTGTGTCGTATTACAGGTCGTGTTCAGGCAAACCTGCCTGTCCTGGCGCTTTACCGCTATGCTGACCTCCCGTCATTGAGGATGCCCCTGATGAGATATGCCGCTGTAGTGATGCTCAGCCTGTTGCCGTTGCTGGCCAACGCCCTGGAGCAGGGCGACAAGCTTGCCCCGTTCACACTGCTCGACCAGTACGACCAGGCCTACAGCCTTGCTGCCGACACGCAGATACTGCTGGTGGCGCGCGATATGGACGGTGCCAAGCTGGTCAAGGCGGCACTGGCCGAGCAGCCCAAGGGCTACCTGGAAGCACGCGCGGCTGTATTCGTGGCCGACATTCAGCGCATGCCTGCGCTGATCAGCAAACTCTTCGCTGTCCCGGCCATGCGCGATTACAGCTACCGGGTGCTGCTCGACCGTGATGGGCGAGTGGCCAGCCGTTACCCCGGGCAGGAGGGCCAGGTGCAGTGGTTACAACTGCAGCAGGGCGTGCTGGTCAGCCAGCGGGCGTTCACCGATGCAGCGGCGTTGAAGGCTGCGCTGGAGAATGCACCACGGCAATAAGGCCTTTTCGCCGCGCCTGCAAAGAGGAGCGGTGAGTCAAATCAATCTGAACCCTCAGCGCTTGCAGCAACCCAACCCAATACATGCCATTGGGAGAGCGCTCATGGAAATCGGTACGATCTGGATCATCATCGCAGCCTTGGTCATTCTGCTGGAGATCTGGGCCATCTGGCACATCATCGGCAGTGAACGGCGCGCCGAGCGCAAGATGCTGTGGATCGTCTTCGTGGTCTACGCACCTTTCCCCGGTTTGCTGTTCTGGGCCTGGCGCGGGCCGCGGGCGGTGAAGGGCAGGGCGGTGCTGCAGGAAAAATGACGGTTTGCGGCCTCGGGCGCGGGGGCGCCTGAGGCCGTCGAGGGTCATTTGGGCAGGATGTCGAAACGCATGGCTGGCCCCAGCCCGTCCACCATCAGGCAGCCGTAGAACTTCACGGTGGACAGTACGCGCAGTTCCTTGAGCGCGTCATGGATGTAATCGCGGACCAGCTTTTCAGCTTCCCGCTTGCGGTCAGCGAGGGTGGTGCCATTGAGCGTGATCATGCCAAGCAGCGTGGTTTCAATGTGCTCGACGGTGTCCAGGCCGAGCTTTTCCCGCAGGTGCAGACGTGCCTGTGCCGCATCGGTTTCATCGCGTGGAGCGCTGTGCGGCTTGATGGTATAGGCCAGCTGAAAATCAAATTTGCTCATCGGTTTTTCCTTGTTGGTTAAAGGCCTCCATGCCGGGCTTTGCAATCTAAGGCCTGACAGCCGCTGCGCAAACACACGCTTGGTTCCAACATGACGATGCCTTGTACGAAATGTCCTACTTCAGGCTTGACCTCGAGTTAACTTAAGGTCCGATACTCCGACGCTCTTCCAACCGAGCAAGGGCTTGTCGTGACCCCATCAAGCGCATTCCAGCTAAGCAACCCCGAAGGCCTCTACGACCCCAGTGGCAACGCCTACTCCCATGTCGCCGAAGTGCGCGCTGACAGCCGTCTGCTGTTCATCGCCGGTCAGGGTGGGGAGGATAGCCAGGGCCAGTTGTCACCCGTGTTCGCCGATCAGGCCCGGCAGGCATTGGCCAACCTGGAGCGGGCCCTGGCGTCGAAAGGTGCAAGCCTGGCCCAGGTGTTCAAGCTGACCCTGCTGATTGTCGAGCACTCCGAAGCGCGCCTGCACCAATGGGTGGCCGAGGCCGACAGGGCCTGGGGGGCGCACATGAAACCGACCTGCACGCTGATACCGGTGCCCCGGCTGGCGCTGGACGGCATGCTGGTGGAGATCGAAGCAGTAGCCGCCGTCTTGCTCAAAACCTGAGAAGCCGGCGCGGTCGCCCGTAGGCGCGGGTTTACCCGCGAACACCGGCGTAGCCGGTGCCATCCTCCACGGTGGATTCTTCCTTGTATATCGGTGCCGGTCCTGACTAAATGCCGCTATAACAACAATCCCACTCAGAGGTGACCACACCATGAGTACAGGCACGACCACGCTTACTGACCGCAAGACCAGCGCCTGGCTCTGGCCTGCCCTTTTCAGCCTGGTGGCGTTTGCCGCCAACTCGGTGTTCTGCCGGCTGGCGCTGAAGGACGGGGCCATCGACCCGGTGTCCTTCACCATGGTCCGCCTGGCCAGTGGTGCGCTGTTTCTGCTGTTGCTGATTCGCCTGCGCAGCCCGGTGCACACCATGGGCGGCAGTTGGTGGGGCGGCTTGGCCCTGTTCCTGTACGCGTTCCTGTTTTCTGCGGCGTACCTGCAACTGGGGGCAGGGGTGGGGGCGTTGTTGCTGTTCGGTGCCGTGCAGATCACCATGTTCGGCTTTGCGTGGTACAGGGGCGAACACATCACGGTACGCATGCTGCTGGGCATGCTGATCGCCTTTGCCGGCCTGCTGGTGCTGCTGTTGCCCGGCGTGTCCGCGCCGCCGTTGGCCAGTGCATTGCTGATGGCCCTGTCCGGTGTGGCCTGGGGGGTGTATACGCTACTGGGCAAAGGCTCGCCCAGGCCGCTGGCCGACACTGCCGGCAATTTCGCCCGCAGCTTGCCGTGCCTGGTGCTGCTGCTACCGATGCTGTTGCTGGGGGCCGGCCCGCACCTCACGCCACTTGGCTTGTTGTATGCCTTGGGTTCCGGTGTGCTGGCTTCTGGCGCAGGCTATGCCGTTTGGTATGGCGTGGTCCGGCAGATCAGTGCGCAACAGGCGGCGACCCTGCAGCTCAGCGTGCCGGTGATTGCCGCACTGGGCGGGGTTGCCCTGATCGGCGAGTCGGTGTCGTTGCGTTTGTTGATCGCCTGTGTGGTGGTGTTGGGCGGTATTGCCCTGGCGCTGGCGCCGCGCCGTTAAAAAAAGCTGCGCTGGGCCTTGAGCGTGACCACGCTGTCGCAATAGGTATTGATGCCCGAATAGGCATCGCAGCTCGCGCCACTCAGGCTGGAGTTGCTGTAGATCAGGTTCAGGTCGATGCCCAGCCAGGGCCGCGACAGCTCCAGTGACCAATCGGAAAAGGTATTCACCTGGCTGCCATCGCCAATGGTGAACGGCGTGCCCAGGCGGTGGTGGGCGAGCTTGACGGTGAAGTCGACGTCGAACATCGGCAGATGGCCGAAGTCGGCGAACAGCGTGCCCGTGCGGTTGTCGGGGTTGTCGCGCAGCGCCCCGCCGAAGCGGCTGCCCAGCACCGAAATCCCCCCATACAGGGCGTAGCTGTCGGGGCCTGCGATATTGGGCTGACTGTAATGGATCAGCCCTACCTCGTAGCCCAGGCTGCTGTCGAAATGGTGCTTGTAGCCCAGGTAGCTGTCCAGGCGCAGGGTCGAGTCAGGGGTGACGCCCATGCTTGGGGCGTACTGGCCCAGGTACCAGCCATTGGGGTGGCTGAGGTCGAGCCCGCCATGGAATGCGCCAACGGCACTGGGTGAGATAAGCCCTTGCGCCATGCTGCGTGAGGGGGTGGTGCCGAGTGTGAAGTCGAAATCGCCCAGTTGGCGTTTCATCTGCTGGGCTTGCGACGCGGGGCTTAAAAGCAGCGCAGCACTCAGCAACAGAAGGGGCCTGATCATGGTCTCCGTCCTGGAAGGCTTGCGGTTGAGCGGTAGAGGATACCTGCGCAAGTGGAGGGAGGGAACCGCCGGCTAGCCCGTTCAGCCTTTGGTCGAAGGTTCAGCGTCGGCAGCCTCGGTCACGACAGGCAGGTTACCGGCACGCAGGATCACCCGCCGTTGCTGCTCGTAATTGTCCAGCGACAGGCCGCGGCGCTGTAAGGCTTCCAGTTGCAACTGGCGGGTTTCCTCGGCGGTGTACGGGCGCAGTTCAGGGTGGCTGGCACAGCCGCTGATCACGGCGATGGCAAAAACGGCAAGGGTGGCGCACAGGTGGCGGGCCAAGGTATTCATCGGTTAGCTCCAGGGCAGTCTAGGAGGCATCGTGGGGATGACGCTAGGTTATGCGGCCACAGCGTTCGGTAGAAATTGCCCTGCTCGATAGTGACTATCGACGGTTCCGGCGAAGTCCACCTATAGGCTCGAACGCATCAACCATCCCGCCTTTGAAGCGCGAAAAGTTTGCGTCCCCTCGTCTGGTCAAAAGCACCGCCATTGCTACCCTTAACCCACGCGGTCTGACCTTGTGGGGATAAGCGATGCGCATGCCATTGTTTGCTGTCCTGTCGGCACTGCTTTGCCTGAGCGCTGCCCCGGGCCTGGTGCTGGCCGAAGACGTGCCCGCGCCGGATCCGGCGCCATCCGCTGCCACGCCCGTGGCCAAGGACCCGGTGTTCTCCCAGGAGCAACTGGACCAGATGCTGGCCCCCATTGCCTTGTACCCTGATCAGTTGCTGGCTCAGGTGCTGATGGCGTCAACCTACCCGGGGCAGGTCAATGAAGCCGTGACCTGGTCCAAGGCCAACCCCAAGGCCACCGGCGACGATGCGGTCAGGCAAGTGGCCAAGCAGCCCTGGGACCCTAGCGTACAGGCACTGGTGGCCTTCCCGCAGGTGCTGGCAACGCTTGGCCAGGACCCGGTCTGGGTGCAGCGCCTGGGCGATGCTTTCCTAGCCCAGCCCGATGATGTCATGGGCAGCGTGCAGCGTTTGCGCCACCAGGCGCAGGCCGCCGGCAATCTGCAGAGCAGCCAGTACCAGCACGTCACCGTGCAGACCGCACCTGCACCGGCGCCAGCCGCAAGCGGCAGTAGCACCCAAGGGGCAGCGGCCAGCAGCCCGCCCACCACCATCGTCATCGCGCCGGCCGACCCGCAAGTGGTGTATGTGCCCAGCTATAACCCGACCACCACCTATGGTACGTGGGCCTACCCGGCCTCGCCGCCGGTGTATTACCCGCCGCCGCCCATGTACTACCCCGGTTCCGCGCTGGTGGCCGGCCTGGCCTTCGGTACCGGCGTGGCGATCGTCGCCTCGTTGTGGGGCGATTGCGACTGGGACAACAATGACATCGACATTGACGTCAACCGCTACAACAACCTCAACGTCAACAACCGCATCACCAACAACCAGAACAAATGGCAGCACAATGCCGCCAACCGCGACGGGGTGCCATACCGCGATTCTCGCAGCCGTCAGCAGTACGGCCGCCAGCTGGACGGTGCCACTCAGCGCACCGCGTTCCGCGGCGACGACGCCCAACGGGCCCAGGCCCGAGACAAAGCCCGGGCATCGATGGACCGCGCAGGTATCGAACGGCCGGCTACCAGTAACCGTCAGGCCCGCGAGCAAATGCGCGAGGCCAAGGCAGGCAATCCTGACGGCAACCGCATGCCGTCCCGCGATGATGGCGCGCGGGCGACTGACCGTCGGCAGGAAACCCGCAATGACCAAGGCCGCCAGCAGAACGGCAACCTGGCCAATCAACGCCGGCAGGGCGACGGCCAGGTGCGGCAGCCGGCGCAGAGCCGTCCTGCCAATACGGCAGGCCGTGCCCGCAACAATGCCTTCGACGGTGTGCGCTCGCCGTCGCGCACCAGCGTGCAGGCCAACCGCGGCCATACCAGCCAGTCGTTCGCTCAGCGGCCCGGTGCGTCTCGTGCCGCCGGGCACCCGATCTCCCGGCCCAGTGCGCCCGCGCGTCGCGGCGCAGGAGGCCGTCGATGAAGCGCCCAACACTGGCTGCATTGCTGCTGACGGCAGGTTTGGCCTGGTCGTTCATGGCCGCCGCCCAGCAAGCCTTCCCAACGCCGGAGAAGGCCGTGGAAGCCTTTGTCGCGGCGCTGGGCCAGGAAAAACCTGATGAAGCCCGCCTGGCCCAGTTGCTGGGCGATGACTGGCGCACCTATATACCGCGCGGTGGTGTGCAACGCAGCGATGTGGATACCTTTCTCGAGCAGTATCGCGCACAGCACAGCATCGACATGTCAGGCGAGGGCAAGGCCATCCTGGCGGTGGGCACCGGTCACTGGACCTTGCCCATACCGCTGACCAGAAGCAGCCAGGGCTGGCGCTTCGACCTCAAGGCGGGCAGTGCCGAAATCCGCGTCCGTCGCATCGGGCGCAACGAGCTGGGTGTTCTGCAGTCGCTGCTGGCCTATCACGATGCGCAAATGGACTACGCCACCCAGGACCACAACGGAGATGGTGCGCTGGAGTACGCACAGAAGATTTTCAGCGAGCCGGGCAAGCATGACGGGTTGTATTGGGATGACGATGGCGACGGTGACGTCAGCCCGTTGGGCCCGCTGTTCGGCCAGGATGTGGTCGGTGACGCCTGGTATGGCTACCACTTCCGCATCCTGGACGCACAGGGCCCATCCGCCCCGGGCGGTGCCTACAGCTACCTGATCGGCAACCAGATGAGCCGTGGCTTCGCCATGGTCGCCTGGCCGGCCAAGTACGACGACACCGGGGTGATGAGCTTCATGATCAGCCATGACGGCCAAGTGTTCGAGAAAGACCTCGGGCCGCATGGCGACAGGCTGGCGAAGGAGATGAAACGCTTTGACCCGGACGACAGCTGGAAAGTGGTGGATGTGGTGGCGGGGGATTGAGCCCGCCAAGCCAACGCGACGGTGCCCCTGTGGAAGCGGGCCATTTTCCGTTGTTGTGATCAGTGCGCACGCGTAGCCCGCACCTCGCTCGCCGTGCACCCATACTGCTGGCGAAATGCCCGGGTGAACTGCGCCTGATCGGCAAAGCCCCAGCGAAATGCCAGTTCGCCGATCGCCAGGTGGCAATGCGGGTCAAGCAGTTGCCGGTGCACGGCCTCCAGGCGTTGACGGCGTACCCACTCGCCAAGGGTGTAGGGCGTGATCGCGAACAACTTGTGCAGATAACGCAGCGACAGCCCACAGGCGCTGGCGATGGTTTGTGGCGACAGCTCGGGGTCACCCAGGTTTTGCTGCACGTACTGCTCGACCCGCGTCAGGTGCAGGGTGCTGAGGTTGCTGCCTTCGCTGCCCAGCACGCGCTCATCCTGTTGCAAGGCCAGCAGCAGGGTGGCGGAGGCCTGTTCCAGCAGTAGATGCCGGGCTGCCGGGGGGCTGGTGTCGAAATGGCGGGCACACAGGTCGAGTTGCTCGACGAAGATGCGCCCCAGGCCCTGACGGGCATCGAAGCAATGCCGGGTATAGCGCTTGTGCCCCAGCAGGTTGGCTTTGAGCGCACGCTCGGGCAGCTTGAGCACCCACAAGTCGTTCTGCGTGCCGTAGTGGAAGCGGTAGGGTGCATCGCCGCGCTCGACGATGAAACCGCCCGGGCTGCAACTGATCTGGTGGCCGTCCTGTTCGAAGTGCACCTCGCTGCCATGCGGTACGGTCACCAGGTAGAACGCTTCATGGTCCTGGCCGATATGCGCGTTGCTGCGCGAGTAACCCAGCTGGCTGGACCGCAGGCGCGACAGACTGAGCGGCGTGCTCGGCGTACTCCAGCGCTGCAGGTGGCCATCGAATGGCTGTCCGGCAGCAAATTCAAGGCTCAGTGGGAAATAGGTGTCACTGATGGCTTCGGCCCAGCGTGCCTGGCGTTCAGGCTGTGGCCAGCCGTGGGTCGAGAGTTCTGTGGGCATGGTGGGTCCTTTTTCAAAGAGGGCAGCATTGAAAAAAGGAACTGCAGGCAAGCTACTCAAGCAGCTCTTGTTATTGTAAAAACCGCCCGGCAGCGCAAAACTGCCGGGCGGTTGTCAGGCCCATGATCGGCGCGCGCCGACCGCAAGATCAACCCCCGCGTGTCACTCGGTAGGTGGCCGAAGGCTCCAGGCGAGCTTGCCAGCCGGGTGGCAGGACAATGTTGGTGGTGTCTTCCTCGATCACACAGGGGCCATGCACGGTCTGCCCTGGCAACAGGTGGTTACCGTTGAACACCGGTGTGGGCTGCCATTCACCGTCGGCACTGAACAGCATCGGGCGGACGGATTGCGCGGTGGGGGCGGGGGGCTCGGCCGGCCCCTGCAGCTCGGGTTGCGGCGGGCGTGGCAGGTGGCCGATCACCGAGCACTCCAGGTTCACCAGCTCCACCGGGCTGTCGGGTTCGCTGTACGAGTACAGGGTCTGGTGGCGGCTGTGGAAGCGGCTGACCAGCGCGGCCAGCCCTGCCTCGTCCAGGCTGTGCTGCTGCAGGTCCACACTGCACTCATGAATTTGCCCCAGGTAGCGCATCTCCAGGGTGTAGTGGCAGCTGCTGGCCTGGTCGCCAAAACCGTCTTCGCGCAGGTTGGCCAGGCCTTGCTCACGCAGTTCGGTGAGGGTCTGGTTGAGTTGCGCCAGGTCGACGTGCCCGGCGTCCAGTCGCATCGACAGGCTGGTGAGCTGGTCGTAGCGCACGTCGGACAGGATCTGGCCGAACGCACACAAGCCCGAGGCCACCTTGGGGATCAGCACGGTGTGCATGCCGATTTCTTCGGCCAGGCGCACCACGTGCATGCCCGCCGCACCGCCTGCGCCGATCAGGGCGAAGTCACGCGGGTCGTGACCGCGCTCGATCGATACGCGGCGGATGCCGTTGACCATGTTCAGGTTGACCAGGGTGGTGATGCCGAATGCCGCGCGTTCCACACTGATGCCCAACGGTTCGGCGATCGTGCTCCGGATGGCGTCCAGCGCGGCCTGGCGGTTCAGGCGGATACTGCCGCCCAGCAGTGCGCCGTCGGGCAGGTAGCCAAGTGCCAGGTTGGCGTCGGTGACCGTGGGTTCGCGGCCACCCTTGCCGTAGCACACCGGTCCAGGCATGGCGCCGGCGCTGCGCGGTCCGACCTGGAGCATGCCAAACTCGTCCAGGTGGGCGATGGAGCCACCGCCGGCACCCAGGGTCTCCACCTGGATCATCGGCACGCCGATGCGCTGGCGCAGGAAGTCCACGTCCTTGCTGAAGTTGGTGCGTCCGCCATTGGTCAGGGTGATGTCGAACGAGGTGCCGCCCATGTCCACGGTGATGACGTTGTCGATCCCGAACGGCCTCGCTACCGCCAGCCCGGCTTGTGGCGCTGAGGCCGGACCGGAGTTGATCGCGTTGACGGCGCGCTCACGCATCAGGTGCCCGGGCGCCAACCCGCCATTGGACTGGAAGTAGCGTACTGGCTGCTGTGCGCCAAGTGCCTGAAACAGGCTGTCGATGCGCGCCACGTAACGTGCCATTACCGGGCTGAGGTAGGCGTTGACCACGGTGGTGGAGGTGCGGGTGTATTCGCGAATCTGCGGGAACACCTCGCAGCCGGTGCAGACGAACACCTCGGGCAGGGCAGCCCGTACCAGTTCGGCGGCCCGTTGTTCGTGGCTGGGGTTGCGCACCGACCACAGGAAGGAAATGGCCACGGCCTGCACGCCTTCGGCACGGAAGTAGTCGATGGCGGCATGGATGGCGGCTTCGTCCAGCGGGCTGTGCTCACGGCCATCGCCAAGGATTCGGCCACCGATCGGGCGGCGCAGGTGGCGTGGGGCAAGCATGTGTGCCGGCGGGTAGTGGGCGTCGTAGCGGTGGCCCTCTTCCTTGTGGCCCAGGCGGATTTCCAGGCTGTCCTCGTGCCCCTCGGTGCACAGCAGGCCCACCTTGACCCCGGTGCGCTCGATCAGCGCGTTGAGGGCCACGGTGGTGCCGTTGATGCACAGGTCACAGTTGGCGATCAGTTCGGCCGGGCTGCGCCCGGTGGCGTCAGCAATCTGTGCCAGGCCAGCGCGAATGGCCAAGGTGCCGTCCTGCGGCGTGGAGGGGGCCTTGAACAGCTGCACGCCGCCGTCGCGATCGGCCAGGATGAAATCGGTGAAAGTGCCGCCGGCGTCTACGCCCAGGCGATATTGGTTACGCATGCGTGTTCTCCGGTTAGCGCGGGGCGCGGGCAAGGTGGGTGGCTGTTTCGTCCAATTGGCCATCGGCATCGAGGACCACGCCATATTCCAGGGCTGCGCCTTGTGGCGAGACCAGGCCGTTGCGCACGTCCTCCAGTACTGCTGCGACCCGACGGCGCAGTGGGTCGCCGTAGCCACCACCCCCTGGGTTGATGTTGATGATGCGTTCGCCGGGCTGCAGGGTGAGCATAGGGTTCTGCGTGTAGTGGTCTTCGCGGCCATCGGCATGGCGATGGATCAGCCGGCCCAGTTTGGGCTCGAGCAGGGCATTGCGAGCCCCGGCGGCACCAGCGGTGGGCAACTGGCGGCCCTCGCCGAAGCCGACCACGGTCATGGCGTGGTCCAGGGGCTCGATCTCCAGGCGGGTGCCCGAACCCCCGCGTAACTCACCGGCGCCACCACTGTCGGCCATCAGGCTGTAGCGGTGGATCAGCACCGGATAAGCGTGTTCGAGCAGCTCGATATCACCGCTCATCAGCGCCCCGAAGCAGCACAGCGGGCCGCAGGCGTGCCAGCCATCCATCACCTTGTTGGCACCGGCACCGGAAATGATCGAGGCCAGCACCATCGTCACGTACTCGCTATTGCCGTTGCGCGGGTCGCGGCCGGCAATGTTGATGCCGCTGGTATGCCCCCAGGAGGCCGTTACCCGCTGTGGCGAGGCCTGTTCCAGTGCCGTGCGCACGGCATCGGCGAGGGTTTCCATCGGCGTGGTGGTGCAATTGACGTGGGGCGCGGGTTCCTCGGCATTGCACAGCGTACCCCTGGGGCCGACATCGACCGTTACGCAGCGATACAGGCCTTCGTTGTAAGGCGGCGCCACCTGGGCGAACATCATCAGCCCCAGGTAAACCCCGGATACCGAGTTGCCCTCATAGGAATTGATGAAGTACGGCACCTGCGGCGGGCTTTCGATGCGCACATGGGCCTGGTCGCCACGGATCTGCACATGGGCGGTGATGGCCAGTTCGCCCAGGCCGTGGCCGGCATCTTCGAGCACGGCGGTGCCGCTGTAGTCACCATCCGGCACATCGCGCAACAGCGCCCGCATGTGTCGGTCGGCCATGTTCTTCAGTTCGGCGATGCAGGCACGCACCTGTGCCACGCCGTACTTGTCCAGCAGCTCCAGCAGGTGCCGCTCGCCGACCTTGCAGGCACCATACTGGGCATTGAGGTCGCCTTCCTGATAAGGGCGGGCGCGCATGTTGGTGAGCATGAAGTTGATCACGTCCTCACGACGCTTGCCCTTTTCCCACAGCTTGACCGGTGGAATGCGCAGGCCCTCGGCATAGATCTCCTTGGCATCGGGGTTGTAGCCCGCCGGCACCGGGCCGCCGATGTCGGTCAGGTGGCCCTTGCAAACGGTCCAGAACACCAGCTCGCCCTGGTAATACACCGGTTTGTACATGCAGCAGTCGAGAATATGGCTGCCCTTGTAGGCGGGGTCGTTGTGGTAGATCACGTCGCCTTCGGCGATGTCGTCGCCGAAGAACTCGGCCACGCATTTCATGGCCGGTATCAGCGAGCCCAGGTGGATGGGAATGTCCTGGCCCTGCAGGATCATTTCCGGCAAGTGGTCGAACAGCGAGTTGGAATAGTCGTGTGCCAGGTTGAACACACTGGAGCGCCCGGTCTTTTCCAGGGTCAGGGTCATTTCGCGTTGCGCTGTCTCCAGCGCACCCCGGACAACCGCAAGGGTGATCGGATCTACTGTCTGCATAGGTCACCAACGTTTGTTCTTGTGCTTTTTGGGTGCGTGCCGCAGCGGGGCGGCGCGTGGTGACAGGCTAAGGGGCGGGGTGGGGGGAAGGCTTGTCGCTGGGTGTACCGGTTGTTGTGTCTGGGCGCACTTCAAGTTCGGGCAGGCGACACAACTATTGCCCCAACATCTGTCGCACCAGCCATTGCCCGGCCGGCCCCAAGGCACGCCGGCTCGACCAGGCCACATCCATATCCACCCGCCGGGGGTAACCCGCTATCTGCAACTCCACCAGCTCGTTGCCAAACCGTTTAACCAGCGCCCTGGGCAGTTCGGCCCAGCCAAACCCGCGCACGGCGAACTCCAGCAGGGTAAGGTAATCCGGTGCCGACCACGCTTGGCCACGGCCATGGTGCAGGCTGGGGGCATAGGTCTTGATATACAGCTGTCGGGCGTTCTCCAGATGCTGCGCCTGTACCTGCGCCAGGCTCGCCAGCGGATGCTCGCTGGCGACATACACGCCGAACTCTGCCTGCTCCGGCAAGCGCGCCACGGCCACGTCGGCGGGGTAGCCGGGCTGAGTGGCAAGGATGCCGACATGGGCCAGGCCCTGCTGGATCATCTCGATCACATCAGCGTCCTCCGCCGGGCCGCAGCGTAGCTCGGTATGGGGGTAGTGCTGGGCGAAACGAGTCATCACCGCCCCCTGGAACGTTACGCTGTAGCTGTCCGACATCACCACAGATACCAGCGCCTCGACATTTTGCGCCAGTCGCACTGCCAGCGCATCGAGCTGGGCGCTGGCATCGAGAATTGCTTCGACATGGCTCAGCACCTGCCTGCCCGCCTCATTGAGCGTGGGGTGGCGGCCATTGCGGTCAAACAGTGGGCAGCCGATATCGGCCTCGAAATTGGCGATGGCGATGCTGACAGTGGACTGGCTTTTGCGCAGCTTGCGCGCCGCCGCAGAAAACGAACCGAGTGAGGCGGCTTCGGTAAAGGCGACCAGAGCTTCGGGAGAGTAACGCATGGTATTGATAAAACCGATGGTAGCTATGTCGCGAGTATCAGTTCTATCAAAGAAAATGGGAAGCACGACTCCCGCAATGGATGGAATGTGCAATGAAAAACGTGTCTTTCACCGAACGCCTGGTCCACGCCGTTGGCTATGAAGTTTTTGCGGTACTGCTGTGTGCGCCGCTGCTGTCCTGGATCATGGGCAAGTCGTTGGCAACGGCGGGCGCGCTGGCGGTGACCCTGTCGGTGATCGCCATGCTGTGGAACATGGTTTACAACGCACTGGTTGATCGCTGGGTGCAAACCGAACGCATCAACTGGAAGGCCAGTACGCGTTTCGTGCACGGTCTTGGCTTCGAAGCCGGCCTGGTGGTGTGGTGCCTGCCGGTGGCGGCTTGGATGCTGGAGATTTCGCTGCTGCAGGCGTTCATGGTGGAGCTGGGCTTCTTCGTGATCATCCTGCCCTACACCGTGGTCTACAACTGGGCGTTCGACAAAGCCCGGCACCTGCTGGTGCAGCGGCACCTGGCATGATTCTGCCACCTGGCGCGGTTCACTGATCGGAGGTGGACACAGGTCGGTGGTTGGGCGCAGGCCGTCGTAGGAGCGGGTTCACCCGCGAAAGGGCCGGCCCTGCTGGCCAATTTCCACCCGCCGTTCACCGTCGCTGCCGCCACCGTATTCGCGGGTAAACCCGCTCCTACCATGGGGGGCACAGGTCGGTGGTTGGGCGCAGGCCGCCGTAGGAGCGGGTTCACCCGCGAAAGGGCCGGGCCTGCTGGCCAATCTCTACACGCCGTTCACCGTCGCCGCCGCCACCGTATTCGCGGGTAAACCCGCTCCTACCATGGGGGGCACAGGTCGGTGGTTGGGCGCAGGCCGTCGTAGGAGCGGGTTCACCCGCGAAAGGGCCGGGCCTGCTGGCCAATCTCCACCCGCCGTTCACCGTCGCTGCCGCCACCGTATTCGCGGGTAAACCCGCTCCTACCATGGGGGGGCACAGGTCGGTGGTTGGGCGCAGGCCGTCGTAGGAGCGGGTTCACCCGCGAAAGGGCCGGCCCTGCTGGTCAATTTCCACCCGCCGTTCACCGTCGCCGCCACCACCGTATTCGCGGGTAAACCCGCTCCTACCACGGTGGTGGACACATGTGGGGGATGGGCGCAGCCGGTGTCATGCCCCGCGTCGCCTGCTTTGCGGGTACAACCGCTCAAGGTGGCCGTATAAACCCATGAAAAACGGGGCATGCCATCGCTGGCATGCCCCGTTTTCATACAGCTGATGCGCCTCAGGCGACCTTGACGATCCAGCCTGCCGGTGCCTCTACATCGCCGCTCTGGATACCGGTCAGCTCGTTGTAGAGCTTCTGGGTAACCGGGCCGACCTTCTCCAGGTCGTGGAACACGTGCAGCTTGCCGTTGTACTCGATGCCGCCGATCGGGGTGATCACGGCTGCGGTGCCGCAGGCACCGGCTTCGACGAAGCGGTCCAGCTTGCTGATCTCGACATCGCCTTCGATCACGGTCAGGCCCAGACGCGATTGCGCCAGTTCCATCAGCGAGAGGCGGGTGATGCCGGGCAGTACCGAGGCCGATTTCGGGGTGACGAACTCGTTGTTGGCGGTGATGCCGAAGAAGTTGGCCGAACCGACTTCCTCGATCTTGGTGTGGGTCAGCGGGTCGAGGTAGATGGCGTCGGCGAAGTTGGCCTTCTTCGCTTCAGCACCCGGCTGCAGGCTGGCAGCGTAGTTGCCACCGACCTTGGCCGCGCCGGTGCCCTGTGGGGCAGCACGGTCGAAGCTGGAAATCTGGAAGTTGTGCGGCTTCATGCCGCCCTTGAAGTACGAACCAACCGGGATGGCGAACACCGAGAAGATGAACTCGGGGGCGGTGCGCACGCCAATGTTGTCGCCGGTGCCGATCACGAACGGGCGCAGGTACAGGGCGCCTTTGCCGTGCGGTGGCACGAACTTTTCATTCGCCTTGACCACTTGCTTGCACGCTTCGATGAACACATCGGTCGGCACGTGCGGCATCAGCAGGCGTGCGCAGCTGCGCTGCATGCGGGCCGCGTTCTGGTCCGGGCGGAACAGGTTGATCGAGCCGTCCTTGCAACGGTAGGCCTTCAGGCCTTCGAAGCACTGCTGGCCGTAGTGCAGGGCCGTGGAGCCTTCACTGATGTGCAGTACGTTGTCTTCGGTCAGGGTGCCCTTGTCCCACTCGCCATTGCGCCATACGGACAGGTAGCGTTTGTCGGTCTTGATGTAGTCGAAACCCAGCTTGTCCCAATTAATGCTTTCGTTGCTCATGACACCCTCATTGTCTTGCAAGTGCCCGATCGCTCGGGCTGCTGTTATATGCGCACCATGCCACCTTAAACCATCCTTGGCGGATCGGGAACGGCCAGTCACGAATTGATAGGCTGCGATGCTTTTTTTTCGGTGTCTACAACAGCAAGTACTCATCCAGCGCCAGGTTTTCCAGCAATACCGCATCATGGGACGCCACTATCAGCGCCCCGCGAAACTGCCCAAGCATACCTTCCAGGGCTGTCAGCGATGGCAGGTCCAGGTGGTTGCCGGGTTCGTCCAGCAGCAACAGATCGAGCGGCCGTTCGCGGTACAGCACGGCGGCCAGCGCCGCCTTCATACGCTCGCCGCCGCTCAGTAGGCTACTGGGCAGTTCGATACGGGCTGCATCCAGGCCCAGTTGCGCCAGGCGGCTGCGCAATTTTCCCTGGGCCAGCGTCGGGTTGGCTTGGCGCAGGTGTTCGAGCACGCTGCGGTTGCCTGCCAGTGTGCTGCAGTGCTGGTCGAGTAGGGCGGTCTCGCCACTGAGGCGCACATTGTCGGGCGATGCTGGCAATTCCCCATTCAGCAGCCTGAGCAGGGTGGACTTGCCACTGCCATTGGCGCCGATCAGCCCTACGCGCTGGCCCAGGCACAAGCGCAGGTCAAGTGCTTTGCGGGTGCCATGGGGCAAGCAAAGTGCCTGCAAGGCCAAGACCTCTCGGCCCGGATGACGCTGAGGAGTGGGCGCGTGCAAGGTAATAGCGCTGTCTTGCTCCACCTCGCGGGCGGCGTCACGCACTTTGCCCAGTAGCGTTTGCCGAGCATCGCGATGGTCGCGGCGCTGCTTGCCAGCAGTGGCCTGGCTGCGCTCCTGCTTGCGGTCGACCAGGATTTTGGCCTGGTTGGCGTGCTTGGCTTGGCGCCCGGCCCGGGCTTGATGGCGCTCCAGGTCTTCGCGTTGGCGCTGCAGTTCACGGGCCTGGCGTTGCTGCTCCTGCTTCAGCCGGGCAAGTTGCTGCTGCGCCTGCGCCGTCTGGTTGGCTTTTTGCGCACTATAGAGGCTGTAGTTGCCACCGTAGGCCTGCAAGCCCAGGCTGGATAATTCGACAATGCGTGCCATGTGCGCCAGCAGGCTGCGGTCGTGGCTAATCACCAGCAAGCCACGGTCCCAGGCTTCGATCATGCTCAGCAGCTGGGCACGGGCGTTGCTGTCCAGGTGATTGCTTGGCTCATCGAGGATCAGGTAATCGGCATCGCTGAGCCACGCGCCAATCAGTGCCACGCGCATGGCTTGGCCACCGCTCAGGGTCCGTGCGGGCTCGCGCCAGTCGAGTTGACCCAGCCCGTGGCCCTCAAGCTGCAGCTGCAATTGCTCGCGGATATCCCAGCGCTCGCCAACGGTGTCGAAATCCTGGGGCTTGATGCTGCCTTGCTCGATGCGCTCCAGCGCCGCAATCACCGGCCCCACTTGGGCCAGGTCGGCCAGCGTGGCGCTGCGCGCGATGACTTGCTGGTCCAGCAAATGGACAGGCCCGAGGCGCCGACAATGGCCGCTGCTCGGTTCACGCCGGCCGGCAAGAATCTGCCCTAGCAGGCTTTTGCCCACGCCATTGCGCCCGACCAGGCCGGTGCGGCGTTGGTCGAAGGTTTCGTTGAGGTTGCTAAACAGCGGCCTGCCATCAGGCAAGGCCAAGGAGACGCTGTCCAGCGTCAGAATCGACGTGTTCGTCATGCACAACTCCACAAATGCCGCGACATCTCCGGAACGAACCGGAGGCTGAAGACTGGCCGTCGAACGGACGGCGGCATCAATGGCGCATTGGACGAACACCTCGTCATTTAGAGAATGCGTAGCCTAACGGACCGTCTGGGGCCGGGTAAAGCACCGGCTGCCGGTTGGGGCTCAGCGCTGCGTCTGCAAGCGCTTGGCCCAGTCTCCGCCGTGGCCGTGCGCGCAGGCTTCTTCACTGTCGAATCGTACATGCCAGGCCGGATGGTCCAGCTCAATGCCGGCTTGCTCCAGCGCCAGAGCGGTAAGTGCCAGCATGCGCGCCTTCGCATCACCGACCACGGCCGCTGCCTTGTCGGCCTCTTGCTCGAATACCCAGGTAATACGCAGGCTGCTCGGAAAGTCCTCCGGGTTGAGGCGATGGGTTAGCCAACAGAAGCCGACAATCTCCGCCTTGGCGGTTTCGCAGGCATCGGTCAGGCATGCCACCAACTCCCGCTCCAGGCGGCCTATTTCGCGTTTGCCCAGTGCCTTCATGGGTTGGCCTCGTCATCGATCTGCTGGCAAAAGCGCAGGTGGTTGTCTAACGGGGCCTGCCCCTGCACCTGCAGACAATCCAGGTAGAAAGCCTTGGCCTTGTCGGCCGAGAACATACGCAGTACCGGTAGGGCGGGGGCGAGGGGCATGGGGCGTCCTTGTCCGTTGAAAAGGTGCCACTGTAGCGCAGTTGCTCCCCTTATGGTCGACCAGCCGGCAGCAATGGTTGACCACCCGCCAGCCACTGCGTAGCCTTGCCCACTTCGAGGTTCTTCGGCCTGGCCGAAGCTAAGACGGGAACGCGGTACAAGCCGCGGCTGCCCCCGCAACTGTAAGCACCGACAACGGATCGACACAGCCACTGCGCCAGCGCGCGGGAAGGCGTCATCCCGCCAGCCCGCTGTTCGACTGAACGGGGACATGGAACGGTGCAAGCCAGGAGACCTGCCTCGTCACGTTTTCGACTTTCAACCGGGCGGGGTGATCCGGTGGCGAACAAGCCCGGCCGGCCTGGCCTGCGGCTGTCGTCCTGCATGCCCGCGCCACACTGCCAAGGGCAATGCGACATGAAAACACTGGCCAAGCTCCCCGTCACCATCGTCACCGGCTTCCTCGGATCGGGCAAGACCACCTTGCTGCGCCACATGCTCGACAACGCCCAGGGGCGCCGCATTGCGGTCATCGTCAACGAGTTCGGTGAACTGGGCATCGATGGCGAGATCCTCAAGCAGTGCAGCATCGGGTGCACCGAAGAAGAAGCCAGCGGCCGCGTCTACGAGCTGGCCAACGGCTGCCTGTGCTGCACCGTGCAGGAAGAATTCTTCCCGGTGATGCGCGAGCTGGTGGCCCGCCGTGGCGACCTCGACCACATCCTCATCGAAACCAGCGGCCTGGCCCTGCCCAAGCCATTGGTACAAGCGTTCCAGTGGCCGGAAATCCGTAACGCCTGCACCGTCGATGCGGTCATCACCGTGGTCGACAGCCCGGCCGTGGCCGCCGGCACCTTTGCTGCCTACCCGGACCAGGTCGATGCCCAGCGCAAGCTCGATCCTAACCTGGACCATGAATCGCCCCTGCATGAGCTGTTTGCTGACCAGTTGGCCAGCGCCGACCTGGTGGTGTTGAACAAGGCCGACCTGATCGACGCCGAAGGCCTGGCCAAGGTGCGTGCCGAGGTGGCCGAAGAACTGCCGCCGGCGGTGAAAGTGATCGAGGCCAGCAGCGGCAAGCTGCCACTGGAGGTGCTGCTGGGCGTGGGTGCCGAGTCCGAGGCGCATATCGATGGCCGCCGAACCCACCACGATTCGCACCACGATGGCGACGATCATGACGATCATGACCACGACGCTTTCGACTCTATCTCAATCGACCTGCCTGAAGCCGACGAAAGCCTGCTGCTCGATGCGCTGACCCTGCTGGTGGTGGAGTTCGGTATCCTGCGCGCCAAAGGCTTCGCCGCCATCCCGGGCAAGCCGATGCGCCTGCTAGTACAAGGCGTGGGCACCCGTTTCGACAAGCACTTCGACCGCGCCTGGCGCGCCGATGAGCCGCGCATCACCCGCCTGGTGCTGATCGGCCAGGACCTCGATGCTGCCCAGCTGGAAGCGCGCCTGCGCCAGGCACTGGGCGCCTGACCCATGCACCTGCTGCGGACCCAGCCCGGTGGTTTCGTACCGGATGACAGCATTGCCGACCTCGGCCAGACACCCGCCGAGCTGGTGATTCTCTGCAGCGGCGATTCACACCTGGCCTTGCTCGCCGACACCGCCGAGCAATTGCCCGAAGACTTTCCCAGCCTGCGCCTGGCCAACCCGATGCAGGTGCAGAACCATGCCTCGGTCGACCTGTATGTCGACCAGGTGCTGCGCCACGCCAAGGTCATCCTGGTGTCGCTGCACGGTGGCGTTGGTTACTGGCGCTATGGTGTCGAACAACTGGTCGAGCTGGCCGCCCGTGGCGTGCAGCTGATTCTGGTGCCGGGCGATGACCGCCCGGACCCGGAGCTGACCCGCCTGGGCAACGTCCGCGGTGAGCAGGCCGAGCGGCTTTGGCATTACCTGCGCCAGGGCGGCAAGGCCAACGCCATCAACCTGTTCAACTGCCTGGCCAGCCAATGGCTGGGCCGCGACTATGCCTGGGACGAGCCGCAGCCTTTGCCGCGCACGGCGGTCTATCACCCCGCCAAGGGCAGCGCGACACTCGAGGACTGGTACCCGCACTGGCACCCCGAGCAGCCAGTGGCGCCGCTGCTGTTCTACCGTTCGCACCTGCAAGCGGCCAATACCGCCTTCATCGACGTGTTCTGCCAGCGCCTGCAGGCTGCCGGCCTGAACCCGTTGCCGATCGCCGTGGCCAGCCTCAAGGAAAGCGCCTGCCTGGAACAGGTCGAAGCCTGGCTGGACGAGGTCGGCGCCGAAGTGCTGGTCAATACCACCGGTTTCGCCTTGTCCAGCCCCGAGCGCCCCAACCTGCGCCCGTTTCGCCGCGACATCCCGGTGCTGCAGGCCATCTGTGCGCAGGACAACCAGCCTGGCTGGGAAGCCAGCGAGCAGGGCCTGGGCGCGCGCGACCTGGCCATGCACATTGCATTGCCGGAGCTGGACGGGCGCATCATCACGCGCCCGGTCAGCTTCAAGGACATGGCCTGGCGCAGCGAGCGCAGCCAGTCCGACGTTGTCTGCTACCGCGCCCACCCCGAGCGCATGGACTTTGTCGCCGAGCTGGCCCGCCGCTGGGTCGAGCTGGCCCGCCTGCCCAATGCCCAGAAGCGCGTGGCATTGGTGCTGGCCAACTACCCGACCCGGGATGGCCGCATTGGTAATGGCGTCGGCCTGGACACGCCCGCTGCCGCACTCAACATCCTCAAGGCGCTGCAGGCCGAAGGCTATCCGCTGGCCGAGTTGCCGGGCAGCGGTACGCAACTGATCCACCAGCTGCTCGGTGGCGTGACCAACGACCTCGACCATCTCGACCAGCGTCCCTGTGCCCAGAGCCTGAGCCTGGCCGATTACCAGGTGGCCTTCGAGCGCCTGCCGCAGGCCAACCGCCAGGCAGTACTGGAACGCTGGGGGCCACCCGAACAGGACCCGATGTTCCGCAGCGGCCGGCTGATGGTTGCCGGCCTGCGCTTTGGCTTGACCTTCGTCGGTATCCAGCCGGCGCGGGGCTACCAGGTCGACCCTAGCGCGGTGTATCACGACCCTGACCTGGTGCCACCGCATGGCTACCTGGCATTTCATTTCTGGCTGCGTCACGCATTTGCCGCCGATGCGGTGATCCACGTTGGCAAGCATGGCAACCTCGAATGGCTGCCGGGCAAAGGCGTCGGGCTGTCGGCGCAGTGCTGGCCGGACGCGCTGCTGGGTCCGCTGCCGAACATCTACCCGTTTATCGTCAATGACCCGGGCGAGGGTGCCCAGGCCAAGCGCCGCACCCAGGCGGTGATCATTGACCACCTGATGCCGCCGCTGACCCGTGCCGAAACCTATGGCCCGCTACGCCACCTGGAACAACTGGCCGACGAGTTCTATGAAGCGCAGTTGCTCGACCCTCGACGTGCCCGCGAGTTGCAGCGTGACATCCTCGAGCTGGTCAAGGCCAACCACATCGACCGTGAGTTGCAACTGGAAGGGCAACTGGACGATGCGGCGCTCTGGCTGCCGCGCCTGGATACCTACCTGTGCGACCTGAAGGAGTCGCAGATTCGCGATGGCCTGCACGTGTTTGGTCAGTCACCTGAAGGGCGGCTACGCCTGGATACGCTGCTGGCGTTGTTGCGGGTCGAGCGTGGCGACGGCCGTGGCGGTAATGCCAGCCTGCTGCGGGCTTTGGCCAAAGCACTGATACCGGGCTGGGACCCGCTCGATTGCGACCTTGGGCAGCCGTGGCAGGGCATACGCCCTGAACAGCTGCAGGCCATGAGCAATGAACCTTGGCGCACCTGTGGCGACACCCGCGAGCGCATTGAGCTGCTGGCACTTCAGGTGATCGGGCAGGCACTGGAGGGCACGGCACAGTTACCCGACCTGAGTGAGTGGCAACCGGTGCACGCTGTAGTGCAGGCCCTGTGTGAAGCGGTAGCCCCCAGCCTTGACGCCTGCGGCACGGCTGAAATGCATGGCCTGCTGGCGGCACTGGCCGGGCGCTTCGTGCCCGCCGGCCCCAGTGGTGCGCCTAGCCGAGGGCGCCTTGATGTGCTGCCCACTGGCCGCAACTTCTATACGGTGGACGTGCGCAACCTGCCCACCACCACAGCCTGGCGCCTGAGCTTCGCCTCGGCCAGCCTGATCCTCGAGCGCCATCTGCAGGACCACGGCGATCACTTGCGTCAGCTCGGCCTGTCGGTGTGGGGCACGGCGACCATGCGCACCGGCGGCGACGACATCGCGCAGGCCATGGCGCTGATGGGCGTGCGGCCTGTCTGGGCCACCGGCAGCCAGCGCGTCGACGACTTCGAAATCTTGCCGTTGAGCCTGCTCGACCGCCCGCGGGTGGATGTGACCTTGCGCGTTTCCGGCTTCTTCCGCGATGCCTTCGGTAACCTGATCCGCCTGTTCGACGCCGCCGTGCAGGCCGTGGCCGCGCTGGACGAACCTGACGACCTCAACCCCCTGGCTGCCCGCGTGCGCAGCGAGCGGGCCGCGCTGCAGGCTCAAGGCGTGGATGCCGAGCAGGCTGCACGTCAGGCTGGCTGGCGGGTGTTCGGTGCCAAACCCGGCGCATACGGTGCCGGGGTGCAGAACGCCATCGACGGGCGCTTGTGGCACAGCCGCGACGACCTGGCAGAGGTCTACCTCAACCATGGCGGCTATGCCTACGGCGGCAGCGACGACGGCACCCCGGCCCGCGCCCAGTTCGCCCAGCGCCTGGCCAAGGTGCAGGCGGTGCTGCAGAACCAGGACAACCACGAGCACGACCTGCTCGATTCCAACGATTACTACCAGTTCCAGGGCGGCATGCTGGCGGCCTCGGAAACCCTGTCCGGGGCGGTGGTGGCCAGCTACCATGGCGACCACAGCCAGGCCGACCGACCGCGCATCCGTACCCTCAAGGAAGAACTGAACCGGGTGATCCGCGCGCGTGCGCTCAATCCCAAGTGGATCGACGGGGTCAAGCGTCACGGCTACAAGGGGGCCTTCGAGATGGCCGCGACAGTCGACAACCTGTTCGCCTTCGACGCCACCACGCACCTGATCGACGACCATCATTACCAGGGGCTGGCCGATGCCTATGTGCTCGACCCGGCAACCCGCGATTTCATGCGCGAGCACAACCCCGAGGCCCTGCGCGACCTCACCGAGCGCCTGCTGGAGGCCCAGCAGCGCGGCTTGTGGCAGGCGCCGGGCGACTACCGCGAAGCCCTTGAGGACCAACTGCTCGATGGCGAGGAACAGGCTTGAAATGAGTGAACCCGTACAATTTCCGCTGGCGGCCGTGGTCGGTGCAGACGACCTCAAGCTGGCGCTGTGCCTGACCGCCATCGACCCCAGGATCGGTGGTGTGCTGATCGAAGGGCCGCGTGGCATGGCCAAGAGCACCCTGGCCCGTGGCCTGGCCGACCTGCTTGGCGAAGGCCCGTTCGTCACCTTGCCATTGGGCGCCAGTGAAGAGCGGTTGGTCGGCACCCTCGACCTGGATGCCGCGCTGGGGCAGGGCAAGGCGCAGTTTTCCCCGGGCGTGCTGGCCCAGGCCGACGGCGGTGTGCTGTATGTCGATGAAGTCAACCTGCTGCCCGACACCTTGGTCGATCTGTTGCTTGACGTGGCTGCCAGCGGCACAAACCGTATCGAACGTGACGGTATCTCGCATCGGCACAGCGCCCGCTTCGTACTGATCGGCACCATGAACCCGGAAGAGGGCGAACTGCGCCCGCAGTTGCTCGACCGTTTCGGCTTGAACGTGGCGCTGGAGGGCTTGCCGGAGCCCGAGGCCCGGCAGCAGATCATTCGCCGCCGTCTGGCCTTCGACAGTGACCCTCAGGCGTTCTGCGCACACTGGGCCCAGGCCCAGGCGCAACTGCGCGAGCGCTGCCACGCGGCGCGCCAGGCCTTGGCCGACATTGCCCTGGATGACCAGGCGCTTGCCTGGATTACCGAGCGCTGCTACGCCGCCGGCGTGGACGGCCTGCGCGCCGACCTGGTGTGGCTGCGCGCTGCGCGCGCCCACTGTGCCTGGCGTGGGGCTGCAGCTATCGAAGAAGTGGATGTCGAGGCGGTGGCCGAATTCGCCCTGCGCCATCGCCGCCGTATGACGCCCCAGGCCAGCCCGCCGTCGGCGCCACAGCCGCCTGACCAGCAGCCCGGCGCCGGCAACCCGGGCGAACAGGGTGGGCAGGGCGACTGGGGGGCATTACCGGCACAGCCGGTAGCCAGCGGCGCCCGCCGCGAGGTGCCGAACTGGGCAAAAAAGCCCTGAGCATCCCCCAGCCACCAGCCAACGGGGCGGATGCCAGAACGGGCATAGGCAAGCAGAACGGTACCCGCCGTGGCCTCGTGCGAAATGCGGCGGCCGGCCGGGTAGCCTGGCTGCCGACCTTGCTCAAAGGGCGGCCACGCCAGCGACAGGACCTGTGCTGGCAGCAGCGCCAAGGCAGGCCGGCAGAATTGTGGCTGGTGATCGTCGATGCCTCGGCTTCAACCCGGCGCCATCAGGCGCTGGCACAGACCAAAGGGCTGCTGGCGGCATTGTTCGACCAAGCCTATCGACAACGCGCCCGCCTGGCCCTGCTGACTGCCAGCGGGCGCACACCACAGTGGCAGCGCCACGGGCTGAAGGCATCCGCTGCCTTGCAACCCTGGCTGCAGGCCTTGGGAGCAGGTGGGGGCACGCCGCTGATCGCCGCACTGGAACAGGCGCGGCACTGGCTACAGGCGCGGCAGCGAGCCCATCCGCAAGAGGCCTTGCGTTGCCTGGTGTTCACCGACGGTCGCCTGCAGCACAGCAATACCGTGCAGCCGATGCCATGCGCCACGTTGTTGGTCGATATGGAACTGGCGCCCGTGCGCCTGGGACGCGCGCAGCGTCTGGCAGAACAATTGCTGGCTGATTACCAGCACTTGCAACAATTCAAGGTGGTGGATTGAACTGGCAGGTTGCGACACGTTGTCGCAATTGGGAAAGTTGCCACAACAGCAACAGAGAAGTTGTACAAGTGCGTGACCATGCACGCACTTGTTGTGCTGGCCAATATTACTTCGGCATCGACCACGGTTGCAGGTCGTAGCCCTTTTCACACAATTCGGCGCGCACTTCTTCGATCAGGCTGGCCCACTGGGCCGGGTCGGAGTAGATGCGCGACGACACTTGCTTGGCGCCGATGCGGGTGCTGGTCCGGTCGATCACTGCCAGGCTCAGTTCACCAGTACCGTTGGGTGCATCCCAGGCTACGCACTGGAAAGGTTCGAAGGCGTGGTCGGCAATGAGCAGTGCTTCGTTGACACGGAGCGGGGCATTCATGGTTCGGTCTCTCTATGGTCCCAAACATCGAAGTGAAGTCCGCGTTGCTTCAAAGTCGCCTCATTGATCGCGAAGTGCAGCGCGGGGTTATGTCTACTGATGCTCGTTGTTCGTGGGTAAGTCACACATTGGCTGTAAATTTTTTTTCAGGGTCGACGCTGTTCTTGCCTGCGCCGCCATGTGATGTCGATAAAGTGCGAAAATTCCCGTGGCGGTTTGTAAAAAAATGATTCGGCAGACAGACGGTACTGGGAACCGTCAACTTCGTTGCTACTGTTAAACGGGCGCCACAACTTGCTGTTTTACTTCAAAAAACCAAAAACTGGCGCCAAGGATCGGTCATGCAGCAGCCTGCCGCTCAACGCCGTTTGCTTATCGTCGACCCCTGCGACGATTGCCACCGCTTGTTACCTGGCCTGCGCAACGCAGGCTGGGATGTGGACAGCTGTATGCTCGGGGCTGCGCTGGACCACACGTGCGATGTCGGGCTATTGCGCTTGCAGGCTTCGCACCTGAGGCACCCGGACGCGGTCAAGGACATGATCAAGCGCAGCAACACCGAATGGATTGCCGTGCTCAGCGCCGATCAGTTGCGCATGCCGGCGTTCGGTGATTTTGTGTGTGAGTGGTTTTTCGACTTCCATACCCTGCCGTTCGACGTCTCCCGCGTGCAGGTAACCCTGGGCCGGGCCTTCGGCATGGCGCGCTTGCGCGGCAAGGGGGCCATCAAGGTCGATGAGGCAACCCATGAGTTGCTCGGCGAAAGCCGGCCTATCCGCGAGTTGCGCAAGTTGCTGGGTAAACTGGCACCCACCGAATCGCCTGTGCTGATCCGCGGGGAGAGCGGCACCGGCAAAGAGCTGGTGGCGCGCACCTTGCACCGTCAGTCGCAACGCAGCGAGCAGCCGTTCATCGCGATCAACTGCGGGGCGATCCCCGAGCACTTGATCCAGTCCGAACTGTTCGGCCATGAGAAGGGCGCCTTTACCGGTGCCCACCAGCGCAAGACCGGGCGTATCGAAGCGGCCGATGGCGGCACATTGTTTCTTGATGAAATCGGCGACCTGCCGTTGGAATTGCAGGCCAACTTGCTGCGTTTTTTGCAAGAGAAGCACATTGAGCGCGTGGGTGGCAGCCAGCCCATACCGGTGGATGTACGGGTGCTGGCGGCCACCCATGTGGACCTTGAGCGGGCCATCGAGCAAGGGCGTTTCCGCGAAGACCTGTATTACCGCCTGAACGTCTTGCAGGTGGTGACCGCGCCGTTGCGCGACCGGCATGGTGACCTGTCGATGCTGGCCAACCATTTTGCCCATTTCTACAGTGTGGAGACCGGGCGTCGGCCACGGTCGTTCAGCGACCATGCCCTGGCGGCGATGGGGCGGCATGACTGGCCGGGCAATGTGCGCGAACTGGCCAACCGCGTGCGCCGCGGGTTGGTGCTGGCCGAAGGGCGGCAGATCGAGGCGCAGGACTTGGGGTTGCAACTGCTCGACCCGGAACAACAGCCGCTGGGCACGCTGGAAGAATACAAGCAGCGCGCCGAGCGCCAGGCGCTGTGCGATGTGCTCAACCGGCACAGCGACAACCTGAGCGTGGCGGCCAAGGTGCTGGGCATTTCACGGCCGACGTTCTATCGGTTGTTGCACAAGCACCAGATACGCTGAGCGCTGCTGAGGTACGCTTGCGCTGTTCTTTGAAGCCGCTCTTACACAAGCCCGCGTAGGAGCGGGTTCACCCGCGAAAGGGCCGGGCCTGCTGGCCAATGTCCACCCGCCGTTCACCGTTGTCGCGGCTACCGTATTCGCGGGTAAACCCGCTCCTACAGGGGAAGCACAAGCCTGCGTAGGAGCGGGTTCACCCGCGAAAGGGCCGGGCCTGCTGGCCAATGTCCACCGGCCGTTCACTGTTGTCGCCGCTACCGTATTCGCGGGTGAACCCGCTCCTACAGGGGAAGCACAAGCCTATGTAGGAGCGGGTTCACCCGCGAAAGGGCCGGGCCTGCTGGCCAATGTCCACCCGCCGTTCACCGTTGTCGCGGCTACCGTATTCGCGGGTAAACCCGCTCCTACACCGGGGGTGGACACGCATCGGTTTAGCCGCGAAGAGGCCCTGCCCGGCGAACTCAGTGCGGTCCGCGCGGGATGGTCTTGAGCAAGTCTTCGGGGCTGATATGCCCCACCACCTGGGCCACCGCGCTGCCCGGGGTCGGCAGGTCGATGATGTGGCTCTTCATCTTGCCGATCACATGCATCTCGCACGGCTTGCAGTCGAACTTCAGGGTCAGCACTTCGTCACCCTGAATCAGCTGCATCGGTGCCACCTTGGTACGCACGCCGGTCACGCCCTTGGCCTGCTTGGGGCACAGGTTGAAGGAGAAGCGCAGGCAGTGCTTGGTGATCATCACCGGCACTTCGCCGTGTTCTTCATGCGCTTCATAGGCCGCATCGATCAGTTGCACACCGTGGCGGTGGTAGAAGTCGCGGGCCTTCTGGTTGTATACGTTGGCCAGGAACGACAGGTGCGACTCGGGGTACACCGGCGGTGGCGTGGTCTTGGCCTTGCGCCCGCCACGCGGATGCGCCTGCACGCGTGCTGCAGTCAGTGCCTCGATGGCTTCGCGGCGCAGGGCCTTGAGCTGCGAGTTGGGAATGAAGTACGCCTGCGGGGCATCCAGTTCGATGCGGTCGGCGTGGTACAGGGTGGTGCCCAACTGGCCGAGCAGGTCGTGCAACTGCTCCAGTGCCTGCTGCGGCTTGTTGGCTACGCCGAATGGGCCGTCCAGGGCCACCTGCACGCTCACGCCTTCTTCACTGCTGAGGGTAAGCATCAGGCGCTGCTCGCGCAGGACAGCGTGCCACTCCACGCCGACCCGGCGTTCGGAGGAGGTGCGTTGCAGGGCCTGTTGCCAGTTGTGGTCGAGGTTGCGCGACAGCGGGTGGTTGGGCCGCAGCTTGTGCAGGCCTTCGGGCATTTCGTTGGGCTCGACGCGATAGCGGTAGCGCTTCTGGCCGTCTTCTTCGAACTCGCCACGCGGTTCGGCGATGTTGGCGCGGAAGCCCACCACTTCGCGCTTGACCAGCACATTGAGGCCGTCGCCGTTGGTCAGCGGTACGTCGGTGACCACTTGCATGTCACGCTTGCCGACCTTTTCCACTACGCCCACCGGCAGGCCGGTGAAGGTTGGCGAGTCGAAGGCGCCGATATCGACCTTGCGGTCGGTCACGAAGTAATCGGTGCTGCCGCGGTGGAAGGTTTTATCCGGGTCGGGCAGGAAGAAGTGTTGGGTACGGCCGCTGGACGCGCGGGCGTACTGAGGGCGGTCTTCAAGGATGGCATCGAGCTCTTTGCGGTAATGGGCGGTGATGTTCTTCACATAGCCCATGTCCTTGTAGCGGCCCTCGATCTTGAACGAGCGCACGCCGGCATCGACCAGGTCAGCCAGGTTGGCGGTCTGGTTGTTGTCCTTCATCGACAGCAGGTGTTTCTCGAACGCAACCACGCGGCCCTGGTCATCTTTCAGCGTGTAGGGCAGGCGGCAGGCTTGCGAGCAATCACCACGGTTGGCGCTGCGGCCGGTCTGCGCATGGGAAATGTTGCATTGGCCAGAGAATGCCACGCACAGCGCGCCGTGGATGAAGAACTCGATGGCGGCATCGGTTTCGGCGGCGATGGCGCGAATTTGCTGCAGGTTCAGCTCCCGCGCCAGTACCAGTTGCGAGAACCCGGCCTGGTCGAGGAACTTGGCCCGTTCCAGGGTGCGGATGTCGGTCTGGGTGCTGGCATGCAGCTCGATCGGCGGGATGTCCAGCTCCATCACCCCAAGGTCCTGCACGATCAGCGCGTCCACGCCGGCATCGTACAGCTGGTGAATCAGCTTGCGCGCCGGTTCCAGCTCGTTGTCGTGCAGGATGGTGTTGATGGTGGTGAACACGCGTGCATGGTAGCGATGGGCGAACTCGACCAGCTCGGCGATATCGCTGACTTCGTTGCAGGCGTTATGGCGCGCGCCGAAGCTCGGGCCGCCGATATAGATGGCGTCAGCGCCGTGCAGGATCGCTTCACGGGCGATGGCCACGTCACGGGCAGGGCTGAGCAGTTCCAGGTGATTCTTTGGAAGGGACATGTCGTTATATTTTCGGGCTGTCACGGTTTAGGCGGGCATTGTAGCGGTGAAACGGGCTGGCGGCATCATTGGGGTGCCGAGAGGTGCGGGATTGGCTGCGGGTACGCGCAACTGTGGGAGCGGCCTTGCGTCGCGAAAGGGCCGCAGAGCGGCCCCGGCGATCTTGCAGTCAGTCAACGATGTTGGGGGCGCTGCGCACCCCAACAAGCGCAGCTCAGCGCTTGGCAGCCATCGCCGTCACTTCCACACGCATGCCTTCAAAGGCCAGCGAAGCCACACCCACCGCCGCACGCACCGGCCAGGGCTTGCTGAAGAAGCGCTGGTACACCTCGTTGAACGCTGCGCGGTCGGCCATGTCGGTCAGGTAGATGGTCAGGTGCAGCACGCGGTCCATACCGCTGCCGGCCTTTTCCAGGGCCACTTTCAGCGCCTGCAGGGTGCATTCGCTCTGCTCGACGATGCCGCCCAGTTCCAGGCTGCCGTCGGCGTGGGTCGGGATTTGCGTGGTGACCAGCACGCCGTTGTACTCGGCAACGTCCGAGGAAATCGACTCGGCGTCCGGGTCCGGGGTGTAGATGATGTCTGCATGTGCCATGGTGTGTCTGCCTTGCAACGGAAGGAAAACGGCAAGCCTACGCGAGCGCACCTGCCCGGTCGAGGGTGCCTCGGCGTTTGAAATGCGCGGCGTTCGCCGTCAGAATCGCAGGCGATTGCAAAACCAGGGGTTTACGTTGAACGAACAGACTTTGTCCAGGCGCCTGGAGCGTGTGGCCGCCCATGTGCCACAGGGCGCGCGCCTGGCCGACATTGGCTCGGACCACGGCTACCTGCCGGTGGCCTTGATGCTGCGTGGCGTGCTCGAGGCCGCGGTAGCGGGTGAAGTGGCACAGACGCCGTTCGCCTCGGCCCAGCGCAATGTGCGCAGAAACGGCCTGCAAGCGCAGGTAACCGTGCGCCTGGCCGATGGGCTGGCAGCGGTCGAGCCGCAAGACCGTATCTCGGTGGTGAGCATCTGCGGGATGGGCGGCGACACCATGTGCGAGATACTCGAAGCCGGCAAGCAGCGCCTTGGCGGCGTCACGCGCCTGGTACTGCAGCCCAATGGCGGTGAGCGCGAACTGCGCCAGTGGCTGGCGGGCAATGGTTACCAGATCGTCAGCGAAGAGCTGCTACGGGAAAACCGCTTCGATTACGAGATCATCGTCGCCGAGCCGGGCAGGGGGGTGTATAGCGCTGAACAGCTGTACTTCGGCCCCGTGTTGATGCAGGAGAAAAGCGAGGCGTTTGTGGTCAAGTGGCGGCGCATGCTGCGGCAGAAGCAGCAGACCCTGGCCAATTTCCAGCGGGCCCGCGATGCGGTGCCTCAGGCGAAGATCGACGATTTCAATCAGCAGGTGGGCTGGATCACCCAGGTGCTGGCCTGACTCACTGCTGCGAGCAGTTGCCCATTTCCCGGTAGTCGATTTCGCGCTTCTGGCCCTGATGGTCGACGTACACCATGTGTGCGGTGCCTACCTGGCAGTCGGCTGCGTTGCTGGCCGGTGTGATGGAGATGACCTTGGCCACGTCCAGCGGCATGCCGTATTCATATTGGCTGCTGACTGGCTGGTTGTTGCCGGCATCGGCAAAAGCACCGAACGAGGCGAAGGCAGCGGCAATGGCAAGGACAGTGATCGAGCGTTTCATGACAGGCTCCTTTTTTAATGGATGGCTAATGATCTATTCATTGGTCATCCACAATAAATGGGCTAAACCGTGATAGATTCCTGCCTGTAACGCAAGAATAAGACAAAGAAAGGAGCACACCTTCATGGACATGCTGCATGCCATGCGTACCTTCACCCGTGTGGTGGAATGTGGCAGCTTCGCTGCAGCTGCCAATGCTCTGGATATTTCTGCAGCGCAGGTTTCGCGCATCGTTGCCGAGCTGGAGAACCAGCTGCAGACCCGCCTGCTGCACCGCACCACCCGGCGCTTGCGCATGAGCGAGGCGGGTGAGCGGTTTCTGGAGCGTGCACGGCAGATCATGCTGCTGACCGAAGAAGCCGTGGGCGAAGCGCGAGGGGCGCACCTCACGCCTCGCGGCCATCTGCGTTTGCACTGCCCGCACGGCATGGGGCTGTTGCTGATGCCGCTGGTGGCCGGCTACAACACGCTATACCCGGAAGTGGTGATCGAGCTGACGCTGTCGCAGCGCAACCCCGACCCGCTGGCAGAAGGGCATGACGTGGTGATCACCGTGGACGGTGCGCTGCCGGATTCGCAACTGATCGCTGTGCCGCTGGGCAACATTTTCAGCATCCCCTGCGCGGCCCCCGGTTACCTGGATACCCACGGTGTACCGGAGCGCCCCGAAGACTTGCACGGCCATCGCTGCCTGCGCATGGCTTACCCGATGTACGAAGGCGACTGGGTGTTCCCGCAAGGGGTTGACCAGTGCGTGATTGCGCCGAATGACAGTTTTTCCACCAACGTTGCCGACGCCATGCTGGTGGCCAGCGAGCTGGGTATGGGCATTGGCCTGCTGCCGTTCTACACCGCCAGCGAGGCGATCGAGCAGGGGCGCTTGCGCCGGTTGTTGGCACCGTATCGGTTGAGGGAGAGTGCGCTGTATGCGATGTATCCGTCACGCCACTACCTGGACGCCAAGGTGCGCACCTGGATCGACTACCTCAAGGAGCAGTTGCCGGCGCTGTTCGAGGGGCATGCCAGGGTGGTGGATGACGCGCGGTATTGGCGCTGAGGCGAGAAGTTTGCCGCGGTGACATTCCTGTGGGAGCGGGCGCGCCCGCGAACACCGGCAAAGCCGGTGCCAGCCACAGCGTCGCCCGCGCCCCCAAGAACCGCGTTGCCTTTGCGTTACAGCGGATAGTTTTTCAATTCCCGTGCAATCAGCATGCGCTGGATCTCGCTCGACCCTTCATAGATCTGGGTAATCCGCGCATCCCGGTAGTAGCGCTCCACCGGGTAATCTTCCAGATAGCCGTACCCACCATGCACCTGGATGGCCATCGAGCACACCCGCTCGGCCATCTCCGAAGCGAACAGCTTGGCCTGTGACGCTTCCGACAGGCACGGCTTGCCGGCGCTGCGCAGGCGGGCGGCGTGCAGGATCAGCAAACGTGCGGCGTTCACCTGCACCTGCATGTCGGCCAGCAGGTTGGCAATGCTCTGGTGTTCGTTGATCGGCTTGCCAAACTGTATGCGGTCACGCGAGTAGACCAGCGCCGCTTCGAATGCGGCGCGGGCGATGCCCAAGGCCTGGGCGGCAATGCCGATACGGCCGCCTTCGAGGTTGGACAGGGCAATGGCCAGGCCCTTGCCACGCTCACCGAGGATATTGGCGGCAGGAATGCGGCAGTTGTCGAAGGTCACTGCGCAGGTATCGGAGGCGCGAATGCCCATCTTGTGCTCACTGCGATCAACCTTGAACCCAGGGTTGTCGGTGGGCACCAGGAACGCCGACAGGCCTTTCTTGCCCAGCTCCGGGTCGGTCACTGCGAAGACGATCGCCAGGCCGGCACGGCGGGCATTGCTGACGAACTGCTTGGCACCGTTGATGACCCACTGGCCATCCACCAGCTCGGCGCGGGTGCGCAGGTTGTGCGCCTCGGAGCCGGCCTGTGGCTCGGTCAGGCAGAAGCAGCCAATCACCTCGCCGCTGGCCAGGCGTGGCAGCCACTGCTGTTGCTGGTCGGCGGTGCCGTAGGCCAGCAGCGGGCCGCAACCTACCGAGTTGTGGATGCTCATCATCGCCCCGGTGGCGCCGCAGCCGGCGGCGATCTCTTCCACGGCCAGGGCATAGGCGACATAGTCGGTGTAGCTGCCGCCGAAGTCCTCGGGCACCACCATGCCCAACAGGCCCAGTTCGCCCATCTTGCGCACCACGCCATCATCGATCCAGCCGGCCTTTTCCCAAGCCTGGGCATGGGGTGCGATTTCGCCACGGGCAAAGTCCCGGGCCATGTCGCGGATCATGATCTGTTCTTCGCTCAGTTCGAGGTCTTGCATCTGTGTACTCCCGGGCTCACAAGCCTTCGAAGAATTGTTCGACCCGCTGGCCTTGCAGCGCGGCCAGGGTCGGCGGGTTCCAGCGGGGCTGCTTGTCCTTGTCGATGATCAGGGCACGCACGCCTTCGATGATGTCGCCGTGCTGGAACCACTGGCGGTCCAGGTGCAGTTCCATGGCAAAGCAGTCGTCAATGCCCAGCTCGCGCCCCCGGCGCAGCATCTCCAGCGTAACCGCCATGGCCAGAGGCGAGCGGGTTTCCAGCTGATCGGCGGTGGCCACCGCCCAGGCGTGGCTGTCGCCGAGGCTCACCGCACGCAGTTGCTCGACGATGGCTGGCAGGTCGGGCAGGGCGAAGAAGTGGTCGATGGCCGGGCGCAGCTTTTCCAGTGGCGCATCATCCAGTGTCTGGGTGCCGAGCCTGGCCAGCAGGTTTTGCAGGTCCTTGAGCGGGTGGTCGCTGAAGTCGAGCTGGTCGAGGCCCCGGTCGAGGGCAGCGAGCTGATCGCTGGCCAGGTACCAGTCGGCCAGGCCGCAATACAAGGCGTCGGCCGCCTGGATCTGGGCACCGCTGACACCCAGGTAGATGCCCAGCTCGCCGGGGATGCGCGAGAGGAAGTAGCTGCCGCCCACGTCCGGGAAGTAGCCGATGCCGACCTCGGGCATGCCCAGCCGGCTGCGCTCGGTGACCACGCGCAGGTCGCAGCCCTGGGCCAGGCCCATGCCGCCCCCGAGGGTGAAGCCGTCCATCATCACCAGTATTGGCTTGCGGTAGCGGTGGATGACCAGGTCGAGGGCGTACTCTTCGACGAAAAAGGTTTCATGCAGCGTGTCGCCGGCCTTGAAGCTGTCGTACAGCGAGCGGATATCGCCACCGGCACAGAACCCCTTGGGGCCTTCGCCGCGCAGGACCACGGCGCGTACCTGCGGGTTGTCGGCCCACTGGTCCAGGTGCTGACGCAGGCTGCGCACCATGTCCAGGGTCAGGGCATTGAGACCGGCTGGGCGGTTCAGGGTCAGGTGGCCGATCTGGTTGCGGACCTCGGCCAATACATGGTCGGTTGCTGCCGGGGTATGAGCGTGTGCAGTCATTGCGTTCTCCCTGCTTTGTTATTGATTTTCCAAGTGAAGTCTGGAGTTCGCTGGAGGATCGCAGGATCCTGGCATGCGAATTTGCCTTGCACAATCGACAATTGTGCAAGGGTACCGTGCGTTTTTACCTTGTGTGAGGCCAGCGCGCGCCTGTGGAGCAGCCTTTGCCCCCACGGGATTTCGTCCCCCGATTCGGGGGAACCTGCTGGGGGATCCTCCCCAATCCGTTGCGGTTGATCGTACAAGTTATTGATTAATATTGGATTTTTCTTCTGGCACACACCTTGCTCCAGCTCCCGGCAGAGATCCTGTGTCCCGGAGGTGCAGCATGTCGACGCCACTCAAAGGCCCCATCCTGTCATCACTTGTACTGGCCTTGCTTGGCTGGGAAGCAACCAGCGAGGCGGCTGTGCAGTGCCAGCGCACCCTGGTCGCCAACGTGGTGGCACTGGACCAGCCACTGATGTTCAACCGCCTTGGCGCGCAAAACGCCAACGGCATGATGTTTGCCCTTCGTGAGGACGTGGTGGACGACAAGCAGGTCCCCCTCAGCAAGGGCGGGGCCGCGGTACCGGGCAAGGTCACCCTGCGCCCGGACAAGCGCCCGCGGCCTATCGTGCTGCGCGTGGCGGTCGGTGACTGCCTGACGGTCAACCTGACCAACCTGCTGGATTACAAGGCGAATCCCAACAAGCACGGTATCGAGGCTGAAGAGCCCGAGGGTGAGGCAGAGGGGCCGGAGGTTGAAAACGAAGGCGGCGAAGGCTTTGTCGCCGACGAACAGGTGGCCGAGCGCATGGTCGGCTTCCAGGTCAACGGGATGCAGGCGGTGAACAGCATTGCCGATATTTCCGCCTATACCGGGCGTAACGGCAACTTCTTCGTCAGCCCCGGCAGCACCCGCAGCTACACCCTGTATGCCGAGCGCGAAGGGGCCTTCGCCGCCACCAGCAAAGCCGCTACGTTCGGCGGCGAGGGCACGGCGGGCAACGTCTCCAACGGCCTGTTCGGCCAGGTGGTGGTCGTGCCCAAACTGGGCCGTACCTACCGCAACACCCTCACTGAAGAAGAAATGCGCCTGGCCACCACGGGGCGAACCGCCACCGGCCAGCCCGTGATCGACTACGAAGCCCGTTATCCGCAGGTCGAACCGTGGATCGCCGAAGGCAAGGCCGGCAAACCGATCATTGCCATGGTCAACGGCAACGAGATCATCAGCAGCGAAACCGATGCCATCGTCATGGGGCCCAACCCTGACGGTAGCTTCCCCAGTTCCACTTACCCGCTGGAAAGCGTGGGCAAACGCAACCCGGCGCTGCCCAACCGACTGGAAGCATTCCGTGATTTCGCCTCGCAGTTCGCCGACGAGGTTGCCGGTACCCAGGCCTTCCCTGGCTACTGGGCCGACCCGGTGATGGGCCACGTGCTGGAGCCGGCGCGCGATTCGTTCATGATCAATTACGGCTCTGGTGGCATGGGTGCCGAAGTGGTGGCCAACCGCTTGGGGGTGGGCCCGATGCACGACTGCCTGTCGTGTGCCTATGAGGAGTTCTTCCTCAGCGCCCACACGGTCGGCGATATAGGCACCCTGGTGGATGTACCGGCCAACGTCGGCCTGGAACACATCCGCCCGGGCGAGGTGCCGCCGGCCAGCGCCGTCGGGGTCAAGGCCAGCATGGCCCTCTACCCCTCAGAGCCTGCCAACGTGCACCACAGCTATATCGGTGACTTCACCAAGTTCCGCAACACCCACAACGGGCACGAGCAGCACATCTTCCACTTGCACGGCCATCAGTGGTTGTTCAACCCCAATGACGACAACTCCGACTACATCGATGCCCAAGGCATCGGCGCCGGCGTCGGCTACACCTACGAAATCGCCAACGGTGGTTCGGGCAACCGCAACCGCGTTGCCGGCGATGCCATTTATCACTGTCACTTCTACCCGCACTTCGCCCAGGGCATGTGGGCCATGTGGCGGGTACATGACGTGTTCGAGGAAGGCACGCGGCTGGAGGTGAGCGGGCAGGGCGAGAATGGCTTCCACAGTACCCCGTTCGCCCTGCGTAGCGGTAAGCCGGCCGCTGGCGCCCGGGCCCTGCCCGATGGCGAGATCGTTGCCGGTACGCCGATTCCGGCCATCGTGCCGTTGCCTGGCAAGGCCATGGCGCCCATGCCCGGCAAAGTCGTGGTCGTGCCCAAGCTCTCCGAAGCGTTGGTTGCTGCCAACGATGATGACCACGAAGACGAGGATGATGACGACCACGCCAGCGAGGCGCCCGTGCGCAAGGCCGTGGGCTCGCTGGCGCTGGTCGACCGCACCGAGGCCAACCGCAACGCCGACGGCACGCTGAAAAACCCAGGCTACCCGTTCTGGATCGGCGGCATGGAAAGCAGCGTGGGCAACCGCCCGCCAACCCCGCCCCTGGACATGCTCGACCCGGCCCTGGCCCGGCAACTGAAAGACAGTGGTAAAGCCCTGTGGGCCAACCTGGATGCGAACCAGGTCGATGGCTGGGACGGCGGCCTTGGCCGCCATGCACTGGACGGTGTGTCCGCCGGTGGCGTGGCGGAGACCACCACCACCAAACTGGACTTCACCAAGGTCGTGCACAAGGCCAAGCCCATTTACCTGCCGGAAGAGGGCACCGATGTCGAGCAGGCCGCCATGCAGTTCCACGCCATGGCTGAACACCCCAGCTATGCCTTGATCCCCGGCAGCCAGCCGGTGGCCAAGGCGTTCCGCACCAACGGCGCGTTGCCGACTGCAGGTGCGCCGTACTACGAGCCGTGCATGGATGACCGTGGAAAACGCCTGACCCAGTCTTCCGGGGTTGGGGAGTTCAACAGTGGAGAGAGCCTGACGGGCGTGAACTTCCGTGGCGCCTCGGCCTTCACTGCCGACCGCCCCCGCATCTACAAAGGGGCCAACATCCAGTTCGACGCGGTGTACAACAAAGTGGGCTACCACTTCCCGCAGGCACGCATCATTGCCCTGTGGGAAGACGCCTGGCCGGTCATTACCAAGCAGCGCCCGCCAGAGCCGCTGGTGATGCGCATGAACACCTTCGACTGCGCGATGTACCAGCACACCAACCTGATCCCGAACATCTATGAGATGGACGATTACCAGGTGCGCACCCCGACCGACGTGATCGGCCAGCACATCCACCTGCCCAAGTGGGACCTGACCGCTGCCGACGGCTCGGCCAACGGCTGGAACTACGAAGACGGCATACTTTCGCCCGGTAGCGTGGTCGAGCGCGTAGAGGCCATTCGTAATTACAATGGCTGCACTGAAGGGGATAGCCGCGAAGGCACCGCAGCCTGCCCGAAAGCCAGGCAGCACCCGTACTTCGGCCGCTTTGGTCGCGCCGACTGGCTGGGCGCACGTACCGCGATGCAGCGCTGGTTCGCAGACCCGCTGGTGAACGTGCATAACGTCGACCGCGGCCTGGGTACCATCTTCACCCATGACCACCTTGGCCCATCGACTCACCAGCAACTGGGCCTGTATGCCACCGTGCTGGCCGAACCGGCCGGCTCCACCTGGTACCACGCCGAAACCGGCGAGCAGCTGTACAACCCGGCCACGCGCCAGGACGGCGGCCCGACCTCGTGGCAGGCGGTGATCCAGACCGGCGACCACGATGGCGACGGCAAGAACGACAGCTACCGCGAGTTCTTCCTGGAGTACAGTGACTTCCAGCATGCCTATGAAGCCGGGGTGTACGTAGGCGCAGGGCCGGACGGCATTCCCAATGCCCAGTCGTACCCGGCCACAGCCGACAGCTTCCGCTACGCCATCAACCCGCCCGTGCGCGGCAAGGCGTCGAACCTGCTCGAAGCCATCGTCGAGAAACGCGGCGGTCTCAACCCGGGCTGCCCAAGCCGGCCATGCCCGCAGGCGATCTCGGTGGATGACCCGGGGATGTTCGTCGTCAACTACCGCAACGAGCCGCTGGCCCTGCGCGTGTATGACCCGAACAAGGTCGGCCCGGACGGCAAGCGTGGCATGCAGGCCGACGGCCTGGCCGGCGACCTCAGCTATGCCCTGCAAACCCGTACCGACCGCGCCATCCCGGCGATGAACCTGTCGCCATCGGCGATTACCTCGGCAGTCGGCCCTACCGGCGGCACTACGCTGTTCCCGCCGCATGTCAACACGGCTGGCGCCGAGCCGGGCGACCCGTTCACCCCGTTGCTGCGCACCTATTCCGGCGACAACGTGCGCCTGCGCATGCACGCCGGTGGCCATGAAGAGGAGCACAACGTCACCCTGCACGGCGTGAAATGGCTGCAGAACGGTTCTGGCTTCGGCAACAGCTCCAACTCGGGCTGGAAGTCGTCGCAAATGATCGGCATCTCCGAGCAGTTGGGCTTCATGGCGCCGGTGTCGATGATCTCCAGTTCGGCAGCCACCAACGGCGACTACCTGTACTCGCTGGACGCGGCCTTGGAGGGCTATTGGAACGGTATCTGGGGCATCATGCGCAACTACACCGCGCAGCGTGCCGACCTGTTCCCGCTGCCCAACAACCCGCAGCCGGTGGCCATGCGCAACACCGTGAACTTCAACGGCATCTGCCCGAAAACCACGGCCAACCCGAACGGCATCGGTACCCGCACCACGGTCAAGCGCAGCTACGAGATCGTAGCAGCGCTGGCCAACGACATCCTCGAAAACCGTAACGGCGTCAGCATCAATGACCCGGCGGGCGTCGGCCAGCATGTCGGTGGCGCGCTCAAGGCCAACGGCGGCACCCTGGTGTTCAACAGCCGTAGAACCGCCATCCCGCTGGTGAGCGGGGTAGACCCCGAAGATGGGGAGCCTTTCACCATCGGTGGCCACAGTGCGCCGCTGCATGACCCGACCGCGATCCTGTACGTGCGCAAGGCTGACCTCGATGCCACCACCGGCAAGCTCAAGGCGGGTGTCCCGGTAGAGCCGCTGGTACTGCGCGCCAATGCCGGCGACTGCATCAGCATCACCCTGGAGAACCGCTTGCCACTGGTGATGCCAGACCTGCCGAGCACTGCAGTGATGCACAACGTGGTCAAGCGTGACCGCTTCGACAGCGAAGGCTCCACCGCCTTTGCCAACAACCTGATGCGGCCGTCCAGCCACGTGGGCCTGCATGCGCAACTGCTGGCCTACGACATCACCAAGTCAGACGGTGCCAACGTTGGCCTGAACCCGGTGCAGACCGTGCCACCACGTGCCGGCACCAGCGGCGCTTACCCGACCAAGGAGTACCAGTACTACGCCGGCCACCTGGAGCGTGAAGGCAAACCGGTGTCGCAGCTGGGCCGCACAGTGGACAACATAAACACCACGCCTATCGAGTTCGGCGGCCTCAACCTGACCCCGTCAGACTTCATCAAGCAGCCGCAAAAAGGTCTGGTGGGCGCCATGAGCATCCTGCCGCAAACCGCCACCTGGACCGAGGATACTGCTACCCGTACCCAGGCCACGGTGAAGGTCAGCGGCCAGCCGGACTACCGCGACTTCGTCACGGTGTGGCAGCGCGCGCTGAACATGCGCTGGGCCGATGGTCGTCCGGTAGAAGGCATCAATACCGAAGGCAACGGTGCTGCCGGTGACCCGCAAGACAACGGCAACATGGCGGTCAACTACAAGACCGAACCGTTGTGGCTGCGCTTCGGCATGGCGCCCGACTCGCCATTCGGCCGCGCCAATGGCCTGGGCTTTGGTGATGTACCCAACGCCCACATGGCCTACGCCAACGCCCTGGTCGGTGGCGACCCGCAAACCCCGGTGCTGTACGCCAAGCCTGGCCAACCGGTACGCAACCATATCGTGATGCCCAGTGGTGGCAGCCGCGGCATGGTCTACCAGCTGGACGGGCACGTATGGCCACTGCACAACTACCAGGCCGAGAAGAGCGATGCGGACGGTTACCCGATTGGCCTGCCTGGTATCGGTTCGGTGCGCTTTGGCTACAACCCGATGGCCATGTACATCGGCGCGCAGGAAAGCGTGCTGCCAGCGGCGCACTTCAGCTTCATGTTGCCGAGTGCCGGCGGTGCCAACGCGGTGACGGGTGACTACCTGTTCCGCGACTACGCCGCCTACGGCAACCTCTCGGGGCTGTGGGGGATCTTGCGGGTGACCAACGAAGCGCCGCCGGCAACGGCCCCGGCGCAGTGACGGAAGGGGAACGCGAGCATGAACAAAAAGACTCGCCCTGCTTACTTGGGGGTAGTGCTAGGGGTAGCGCTGATTGGCCTGGGCGTGGCGTACGAAAAGCTATGGTGCGACCCGCGCGAGCTGTTGCAGGAACGGGGCGGCTCGCAGGCCTTGCACCGGCTCAGCCGGGACGGCGTGAACGTGGAGTTCGAGGCCCGGCCATTGGCCGGCGGCGAACTGAAGGAGGGCGGCTTCGCCAACATCCGCTTCAAGCTCAGCGACCAGACCAGTGGCCAACCGCTGTCGGGCATGGCCCCGGGGGCGTGGATCGACCCGGCGCAGTCGGCCCCGGCCGGGGACCGCGAGCAGAGCTGCAAGGCGCGGGTCGCGCTGTTTCTCAAGAGCAGCATCGGGGCCCGGCCGCTGCTCGACCTGAACAGCTACTTCTTGCTGATGTTGAACAATGACGCCAGCCTGACAGTGATCGACCCGACGGTGTCGGTGGGGGGCGTGACCAGCACCATGGCCCGCATCGAGCTGCCAGGGCGGCCCATGGACTGGGCGGCCACCAGCGACGACAAGCAGGTTTTCGTGTCGATACCCGAGCGGGGCAAGGTCTCGGTGATCGATACCGAAACCTTCACCCGCGTGGCCGACCTGGACGCCGGCGACCAGCCGCTGCGCGTGGCCCTGCAGCCGGACCAGCATCGGCTGTGGGTTGGCAACAACAGCAGCGACCCGGGCAAAGGCGGGGTAACAGTGATCGACGTGCCGGGGCGCAGCGCCATGAAGCACTTCAACACCGGTACCGGGCACCACGAAATCGCCTTCAGCGCCGACTCGCGCTATGCCTATGTCAGCAATCGCGACAGCGGCACCCTGAGCGTCATCGACATCCCGGAAATGCGCCTGGCCAAGACCATCAAGGTAGGCCCGCACCCGCTGTCGGTCAGCTATTCGGCGCTGTCCCAGGCCGTGTACGTGGTCGATGGCGAGGAGGGCAGCGTACGGGTGTTCGATGCCCGCAGCCATCAGTTGCGCCACACGGTCCAGGCCGAACAGGGCCTGGGGCCGATGCGCTTCAGCCATGATGGCCGCTACGGCATCGTGCTCAATACCCTGGAGAACCAGGCCCTGGTCATCGACGCCAGTACCGACAAGCTGATCCACCGCATTCCGGTGGCGGCCGAACCGTACCAGCTGACGTTCACCAAAGGCTATGCCTATGTGCGTGGCCTGGCCTCGCCGAAAGTGAGCATGATCAATCTGGCCAGCCTGGGCGAGGGGCGTGCGCCCATCGTGCAAGGCTTCGAGGCTGGCCCCGCAGCGCCGCGCCAGGCCGGCGACCTGCCACTGGCCCAGGGGCTGTCGGTATCGCGTGATGACAATTCGGTGTTCGTGGTCAACCCGGTGGACAACACCACCTACTTCTATGCCGAAGGCATGAATGCACCGATGTCCGGCTACAACAACCGCGGCCACCAGGCCCGCGCCGCCATCGTCGTTGACCGCAGCCTGCGCGAAGTGGCCCCCGGGGTGTATGGCTCGACGGTGAAGCTGCCCGCCGCCGGCAAGTTCGACGTTGCCTTCCTGCTCAACCAGCCGCAAATCATTCATTGCTTCAGTACCGAAGTGGCCGCAGGGAGCGATGCCAGCAAACGTAAAGGTGCGCGTGCCGAGTTCATCGGCCTCGACCAGCCGCTGCCGCAGCACAGCGACTTCACCGCGCGGGTACGGATTGTCGGTGATGACGGGCAGCCGCGCCTGGGCCTGAACGACTTGAGCCTGCGCTACTTCCTGGCGCCATCGTCGATGCCGCGCAACCTGCAGCTGCAAGAGGTGGGCGAGGGGGTCTACCAGGCAGCGCTGAACTTGCCTGAGGCCGGCGCCTGGTACCTGCATGTGCAGTCGCCCTCGTTGGGGCGCAAGTTTGCCGAAGAAAACTACACCAGCCTGCGCGTTCTGCCGGCTGCTGCAACCAACGCCTCCCAGACTGACGTGAGGAATGTGCGATGAACGCCAAGCCTGCTTGCACACTGTTGGCCCTGAGCCTGGCATTCGCCAGCCACCTGGCCATGGCCCACGCCGGTCACGCGCATGACGGCCATGCCGGGCAGCCCCCGGCGGCGCATCAGGAAAAGGCCAGTGTGCGTTTTGCCGATGTGTCGCTGCTGAACCAGGAAGGCATGCCGGTACGCCTGGAGAAAGACCTGGTGGGTGACCATCTGGTGGTCATGGGCTTCATTTACACCAGCTGCACCACGGTATGCCCGGTGGTGTCGTCGATCATGGGCAAGGTCCAGCAGCAGCTGGGCGGCCGGGTAGGCGAGGAGGTTCGCCTGGTGTCGATCAGTGTCGACCCTCAGCGTGACGACGCCAAGCGCCTGCAAAACTATGCCAAGGCATTCCAGAAAGGGCCGGGCTGGAGCTGGCTGACCGGTACCCCGTACGCCATCACCGAAACCCTGAAGGGGCTGGGCAGCTTCAACGCCGACCTCAGCCAGCACCCGCCGCTGATACTGGTGGGTGACGGGCGTAGCGGGCACTGGACGCGTTACTACGGCTTCACCGACCCGGGCGTATTGATCGAAGAAATCAACCGCCTCAGTGCGCGCCGGGTACATGCCAAGAGCACCGCCATTGCCGACCATCACGAGGTGCAACCATGAGCACTGCAACCTCCCACCGCGCTGGCATGCGCGCATTCGACTGGCTGGTACTGGGTGGCTGCCTGTGGATCCTCACGTCGGTGGCGTTCGCCCACGAAGGCCATGCGCCGCAACCCCCCGAGCCGCAGCCAGCACCGCAGGCGATGGCCAGTGGTGGCGGTACACGCGACGCCAAGACCTGGTTCACCGACACCGTGCTGAAGGACCAGAATGGCCGCGAGCTGCGCTTTTACAGTGACGTGCTCAAGGACAAGGTGGTGATGCTCAACGTGATCTTCACCCATTGCACCGATGCCTGCCCGTTGATCACCCGCAAGCTGCGCGAGGTGCGCGAGGCCATGGGGCCAGCCCTGGCCGCCCAGGTGACCTTCGTGTCGATCAGCAGTGACCCGCTGAACGACACCCCCGAGGCGCTGAAGGCGTTCGCCGCCAAGCAAGGGGTGGATGGGCCGAACTGGTTGTTCCTGACCGGTGACAAGGCCAATGTCGACCTGGTGCTTGGCCGTATAGGGCAGTTCCTGCCGAGTCCCGAGCAGCATTCGACGCAGCTGATTGCCGGTGATGTTGCAGGTAAACGCTGGAGCAAGATTCGCCCGGATGCACCACCAGTGGCGATTGCCCAGCGCATGCAACTGTTGACCCAGCCGCTGGCCGGTCGGTGAGTATCATGGGCCGCCTGGGGAATTGGCCTCTGTGGCATCCGCTTTTGTGGGAGCGGCCTTGCGTCGCGAAAGGGCTGCGCAGCAGCCCCGGCAGTGGCAGCTCACGCGCAGAAAGAGGGGCGCGCTGCGCGCGCCTTTCGCGACACAAGGCCGCGCCCACAGGGCTTGCGATATGGCTCACATGCGTGCTTGGCATGGCATCTTCGACCTCAGCCTTGGCCCTGGGCCTGACCGACCACGAACAAGCCGGCAAACGCCTCTACCGCGAGGGCGTTTCCAGTAGCGACGCTCAATTGCAAGCCCGGGTCGGCGCCAGTGACATCACAGTCCCCGCCAGCGTGCTGCCCTGCGCCAGTTGCCATGGCAGCGACGGCCGTGGCCGTGCCGAAGGCGGTGTTCGCCCCCCCGGCCTCGACTGGCAACGCCTGGCACTCGGCCAGGGCCCGCGCGAGGCCAACGGCCGCCGCTACCCGGCCTACACCGACAGCAGCCTGGCGCGGGCCATCCAGCAGGGTATCGACCCGGCTGGCAATCGCCTCGACCCGGCCATGCCACGCTTCGAGTTGACCTTGGCCGACCAGCGCAACCTCACCGCCTATCTCAAACGCTTGGCCGAAGAACGTGACCCTGGTGTGGAAGAGGGCGTGCTGCGCCTTGGGACCCTGCTGCCCGCGAGCGGTCCGCTGGCTGAAGCCGGGCAGGTGGTGCGCGCCGTGCTGGAAGACGGCGTGGGTCAACTCAACCAGCAAGGCGGCATTCACGGGCGGCGCCTGGAACTGGTGGTGCTTGACCCAGGCTCCGACCCGGTCAGTGCCGAACGCGCCTTGCAACAGTTGCTCGAGCAAAAGCGAGTGTTCGCCCTGATCGCGCCATTGGCGCCCATGCTCGACCAGCGCCTGACGACCTTGCTGGCGCCACAGAACGTGCCGATGGTCGGCAGTACCCCGCGCAGCGGCGGCAGCGCACAGATCTTCGACCCGCTGCCCGGCTTGCCCGAGCAATTGCTGAGCCTGGCAGGCCATGCCCGTGTGGCGCTGGGCTTGGCGCCGGATGAGTTACGCGTGGTGTATGCCGGTAACGAACACGCCGCGTTGGCCGAGCAGGTGCGCGAGCGTTTACGACAGCAGGGCTGGGTGCCACCCGCTATCCAGGCGTTCGACGGCCAGGCGGTGGACGGGCAGGGCATCGTCTTCCTTGGCCGCGCCCAGGCCTTTGCCGAGTTGGCGGCGGCGTTGCAGGTGGCGGGCCGCGAGCCCTACCTGTTCGCCGCTTCCAGTCAGGTAGCCGGCGCTGTGGCGCGCTTGCCGGCGCAGTGGTCGCAGCGGCTGTTTCTGGCCTACCCCTACGTGCCAGAGGACTGGACCGAGCAAGGCCAGGCAACGCTCGCCGGGCTGCAGCAGCGCCAGGGCCTGGACCCGCGCCAGGTGTCGTTGCAGGTCAATACGCTGTGCGCGTTGCGCCTGCTGAGCGAAGCGCTGAAGCAGATTGGACGGGATGCCAGCCGCGAGCAACTGATCGCTGCGCTCGAAGGCTTGCACGATGTGCCCACCGGCCTGACCCCGGCACTGGGCTTTGGCCCTGGTCGCCGCCAGGGCATGGCAGGTGCCCATGTGGTGGCGGTGGCCCTGCCCGGGCCACGCTTTACTGCGGTCACCCCCTACCGGCCAGTGCCGGTCAGCCCTTGAGCGGAGGTTGTCATGCGGATCGTGTGGTTGTGCCTGTTGCTGGTGCTGACCAGCGTGAGCTGGGCCGATGTGCCAGCGGCGCGGGTCAATGGTGTCGAGATCGGGTTGATGCGCCTGGAGCGCTACTTCAGCGAGTACCTGGACGCCCAGGGGCGAGCGGTGACTAGCATCCGCAACCCAGGCCTGTACAAACGCCTGCGTGACCAAGCGTTGGACGAGCTGATCGACAAGGAGTTGTTGTGGCAGGAAGCGCAACGCCAAGGCATTGCCGTCAGCGATGAACACGTGTCGGCACAGGTTGGCGAGATAGAAGCGGCGTTTGGCAGCCCGGCGTTATTCGAAAGGCGACTGGCAGAGGCGGGCTTCGACAGGGCGCAGTACACTGAGTACACCCGGCATGAGATGGCGGCCCAACAAGTGTACGCCCTGCTCAGCGCAGTCGACGCGCCGAGCCAGGGCGAAGTGGAGGCATTTTATGATGCCAACCAGCAGAGACTGCAAGGAGCGCAGAACCAAAGTGATAATCCATCGGTCATACGCGAACACGGTCTGGCCTTGGCCAGGGCAACGCTCATCGGGCAGCGGGAGGCGCAGGCGCGCCAATCCGTGCGCCAACGTTTGCGCGAGTCCGCTAAAGTGGAGATCGCTGACTGAGGCCGTTGATGGCGCTTGCCCCAATGCTGGGGAATTAGGGTTTGGCAATGTGCCATCATTTTCCCCGCTTGTGGGGAACAGGGTGGGTGCGCCTGCTCAGCGTAGGTGGGTTGCTGGCCAGCACCCTAGTAAAATCAGTGGCTTACAGTGGTGCAACATGACTATTCACGCCTGGCACGAAGCCTGCTCAAGTCTCTACAAGGGCGCACTTCGCAGACCGGGGAACCGGGCAGTATTGGGGAGTCGACCTTGGTGAACAGAGTATTGGTAGTCGATGACGAACAGACTCTTGCGCAGAACCTGCAAGCGTATCTGCAGGCGCAAGGCCTGGAAGTTCATGTTGCCCACGACGGTGCCAGTGGTATCGAACAGGCTGATAGCCTGGCACCGCAAGTAGTTGTGCTGGATTACCGCCTGCCCGACATGGAAGGTTTTCAGGTTCTGGAGGCTGTACGCAAGAACAGGCAATGCCACTTCGTGCTGATCACCGCCCACCCCACCGTCGAGGTGCGTGAGCGGGCCGCCGAACTCGGTGTGAGTCACGTCCTGTTCAAGCCGTTCCCACTGATGGAGCTGGCGCGTGCGATCTTCGACCTGCTGGGCATCGAGCGCCGGCGCAGGGCCACGGACAACCCGGCCGAAGGGTTCGTCGAACGACGCCAGAACAGGAACGAATCGTTCCCCCTGCAGTTGTACGATGGAAGCTGGGTGTTGGCCGACCGCCGCCGTAATGGCGCCAAGCCACCAGGGCCCGACGACGATCAACTGCTCACAGGGGAATAGCGGCGCCCGCACCCCTGGCCGAGCCAGCCTGCGACGCGCCCCTGAGCGGAGTCGCAGGCCATGCCAGAAGCATTCGATGCAACCCCGGAAGCGCTATGCGCCTACCCCCGCGACCTCCTGGCCCAGGCCCGTCTGCAAGCCACTGACGAGCGCCTGCTCGACTGCCTGGAACGCCTGGCCTGCGACACCCCCCAAACCTTCACCCGGCGCCTTGGCCTGACCCTGCATTACCCGGTACTCGACAGCCACAGCCTGCTGGCCAGCACCCCACGCTTCGACAAGCTGGCCTTGGCCCAGTGCCTCAAGCGCGAATGTGTGCTGATCGAGCAAGGCGGCCAACTGCTGGGCGTGTTCGCCGACCCCTTCGACCACGCCCGCCTGGCCTGGATCGACGACGTACTGCAAGGCGCGCCGCTTTACCTGGCCCACGCCGCCGACCTGGCCACCTTCCTGGCCCGTCATGAAGAAAGCTTCCACGCAGTCGATGCCCTTGACCACGACGCCGACGCCAGCAGCGAAAGCGACCCGCTGCAACGCCTGTCGCTGGCCAGTATCAGCGAAGACCAGAGCCGCGTGGTCAAGCTGGTCAACTCCACCCTGTACGACGCCCTCAAGCTGCACGCCAGCGACATCCACCTGGGCATGACCGGCCAGGGCCTGACCATCAAGTACCGCATCGACGGCGTGCTCAACGGTGCCGGCAAGGCCAGTGGCAGCGCCTTCGCCGACCAGGTGATCTCGCGCATCAAGGTCATGGCCGAGCTGGACATCGGCGAAAAACGCGTGCCCCAGGACGGCCGCTTCAAGGTGGCCGTGGGCGACCGGCAAATCGACTTTCGGGTGTCGATCATGCCTAGCATCTTCGGTGAAGATGCCGTGCTGCGGGTGCTCGACAAGCAGGACTTGTCCGACCGGGTCAGCGGCGTGCAGCTGCAAGCCTTGGGCTTTGCCGACGAGACCTTGCGCGCCCTGCGCCGGTTGGCGGCAGAACCCTACGGCATGATCCTGGTTACCGGCCCTACAGGCAGCGGCAAGACCACCACCCTGTACGCCATGATCAGCGAGATCAACCATGGCGTGGACAAGATCATCACCATCGAGGACCCGGTCGAGTATCAACTGCCCGGCGTGCTGCAGATCCCGGTCAACGAGAAGAAGGGCCTGACCTTCGCCCGCGGCCTGCGCTCGATCCTGCGTCACGACCCGGACAAGATCCTGGTCGGTGAAATCCGTGACCCCGACACGGCCCAGATTGCCGTGCAATCGGCGCTCACCGGCCACCTGGTGTTCACCACCATCCACGCCAACAACGTGTTCGACGTGATTGGCCGCTTCAGCCAGATGCAGGTCGACCCCTACAGCTTCGTTTCTGCGCTCAACGCGGTGCTGGCCCAGCGCCTGATTCGCCTGGCCTGCCCGCACTGCGCCACGCCCTGCGAACACGATGACGACACCCTGTATGGCTCAGGCCTGACCCGCGAGGGGGTGGCCGGCTGGACGTTCGTCCGCGTCAAGGGCTGCGGCCACTGCCGTGGCAGTGGTTACCGCGGCCGCAGTGCCATTGCCGAACTGCTGCACCTGGATGACGACCTGCGGCAAATGATCGTGGAGCGCCGCCCGCTGGCGCAGATCAAGACGCTTGCCTGCCAGCGCGGCCTGCGCCTGCTGCGAGCCTCGGCCCTGGACCTGGTCCGCGATGGCCGTACCACCCTTGAGGAGATCAACCGTGTCACATTCATCTGACCGTTACTGCGCCGTATTGGGCGCCGAGGGTGTCGGCCTGGGTCGCTGGCACAACAATCACCACCAATGGCTGGGCAGCCGCGCGTTCAGCAGCGACGCCACCCAACCGACCTGGGATGCTGCTGTCGACGGGCTGGCCGCACTGCTGGCCGAGCATGCGGTACGTGGCGCCCAGTTGCGGGTGCTGCTGTCGGCCCGCTACAGCCGCTTCTGCCTGGTGCCCTGGAGTGACGCCATCGGCCACCCTCGCGAGCTGGACGCCTATGCCCGCGCTTGCTTCGAAAACCTCTACGGGCAGCCGTTGGACGACTGGCGCATCGTGCTGTCACCGGAGCCTGCCGGTGCCGCCCGCATCGCCACGGCGCTGCCCGAAGCCTTGCTGCAGCGGCTGCAGGCACTGGGCCGGGAAAGCCGCCTGAGCCTGCGCTCGGTGCAGCCATACCTGATGGCTGCCTACAACCGTTGCTGGTCACAGCTGGAGCAGGGTGACTTCCTGTTCGTGCTGGCCGAGCCGCGTCGCAGTGTATTGCTACTGGCCGCCGGCGGTGCCTGGCAGCAAGTGCTGGCGCAAGGCTGCGCTGACAGCGACCAGGCCTTGCAAGCACTGATCGAGCGTACCTGTGAGCTGTATGGCGAGCACCTGCCGAGGGTGTACCTGCATGCCCCGGGCCGCTGCGACGTGCCGCAACTGGCGGCCGTGCAATTGTGCCAGCCGGCCAGCGAAGCCGACCCGCTGTGCGCCATGTGGCGGGCGGTGGCCTGACATGCGCCGCCTCGACCTGGAATTCCAGCCACGGCGCAGCGGCCCGTTGGTTTGGTCGCTGCTCGTCCTTGCCAGCGCCATGGTCGCCGGCCTGGTGCTGCTGCAGCAACGCTTGCAGACCGAGCACGTGGCGCTGGAAGCCAGCGTCCATAGCCTGGAACTGCAACTGGGGCGGCGCCCGGCCATCGCACAACCCAAGAACAGCGCTGCCAGCCGGGAGCAGGCTGAGCGCCTGGCACAAATGCGCAGTGTGTCGCAGCAACTGCAACGCCCTTGGCAGCAACTGTTCGCCATGCTTGAAGCCATGCCGCAGGACGACGTCGCGCTGCTCGGTCTGACGCCGGATGCGCGCAAGGGCCAGGTGCGCATTGCCGCCGAGGCGCGCAACCTCGAAGCGATGCTGCAGTACCACCAGCGGCTGGAAGCCAGCGACGAGCTCAGCGACGTGTCGCTGCTCAACCACGAAGTGCTCGCTGCGCGGCCCGAGCACCCGGTGCGCTTCACCCTCACCGCCACCTGGGAGATCGGCCATGCGCGCCCTTGAATCGTTCAGCCGCCTGATCCTCCAGGAGCGCCTGCGCGTTGTCGGCCCGGTAGGCCTGGCTGCCGTAGCCGTAGGCCTGCTCGCCATTGGCGTGGGGTGTGCCGGCGTGCTGCCGCAATGGCAAAGCGTACGCGAACTGCGCGCCAGCGAAGCGCAGGCCAGCGAACAGGTAGGGCGTGTCAAGCGGGGTGAGCTGAAGATTGCGGTCCAGCCCGAGCAGCAGGCCCTCGACAGCCTGCGCCAGCAACTGCCCGGTCAGCCCCAGGCCAGCGAGCTGATCGAGCGTCTGTACCGCCTGGCCAGCGCCGAGCGCATCAGCTTGGCCCGCGGTGAATACGCGCTGGGCATCGACCCCAAGACCCAGCTGGCCCGCTACCAGATCGTGCTGCCAGTGCGCGGCAGCTACCCGCAGATTCGCGGCTTTATCAAGGGCCTGCTCAAGCAACTGCCGACGCTGGTGCTGGAAGACCTTGAGCTGCAACGCAAACGCATCGGCGACAGCGAGCTCAATGCCCGCCTGCGCATGACCCTTTACCTGTCGAGGTCATGATGAACACACAACGTGCAGTCATCTGGGCCGGCTTCCTTGGCGTGAGCGCGGCGCTGGCCTGGGCACCGGACCATTGGTTTGGCCAGTACGATGGCGTCGCGGCCTTCGCGGGTAAACCCGCGCCTGCAACAGAAAGCGCTGCGTCCATGGTCGGCGCGGGCTTACCCGCGAAAGGGCCGGAACAGGCCGCCCGCGACCTGTTCCCAACCCAGCAATGGACGCCACCCAAAACCCTGGCCACGGTCACCGAACAACCGGTTATGACCGCACCTGTCGTCGCCGCGGCCCCGACGGCCCCGGAGCTGCCTTTCCAGTTCATCGGCCGCATGGGGGACCGCGACGACCTGCAGGTCTTCCTGCAGAGCGGCGAAAAACTCTACGTCGTGCGCCAAGGCGACGTGATCGAAGACACCTATCGCCTCGATCGGGTATCGGCCAGCGAGCTGAACCTGGTCTACCTGCCTTTGCACCAGTCGCAGACCTTGTCTGTCGGGAGCGCACCATGAAGTCGTCAAAGCTGTGCAAGCCTGCTCCGTTTCTGCTCGTGGCGCTGTGCGTGGCCATTGCCGGTTGCGGCTCCAGTGCGGTTCGCCAGGACAGCGACCAGTTGATGAAAGAGGGCCAGTACGAGGCCGGCATCGCCCGCCTGGAAGAGGCCCTGCGCGACGACCCGCGTGACACAGAGCTGAATATCGCCCTGGCCCACAGCCGCCAGGCGGCTGTCGAGGCCTTGATTACCCAGGCCGACAGCGACCGCGTCCGCCATGACTTCGCCAATGCCCGCATGGGCTATGGCCGGGTGCTCACCCTGGAGCCGAACAACCGCCGCGCCCAGGATGGCATTCGCCAGCTGGAGCTGATCCGCACCCTGGACGATCGCGTAGCGCTTGGCCAGGCGGCGCTGCGCCAGGGCGACCTGTTCGGTGCCGAACGTTACATGCGCGAAGTCTTGCGTCTGGACCCGCAGAACCAGAAGGGCATAACCCTGCGCAGCGACATCGAAAACGTGCAGGCACGCACCGCGCAGCCGTACCCGCAATTACGCAGCAAGCTCGAACGGCCGGTCACCCTGGAGTTTCGCGATGCCAACCTGAAGACCATCTTCGAAGTGCTGTCGCAGGTGGCCGGCATCAACTTCATCTTCGACAAGGACCTGCGCCCGGACATGAAAGCCACCATCTTCGTGCGCGAGGTGCGCATCGAGGACGCGATAGCGCTGCTGCTGGAACAAAACCAGCTGCGCCAGAAGATCGTCAACGACAACACCGTCATGGTCTACCCCGATTCGCCGCAGAAGACCAAGGACTACCAGGAACTGGTCATGCGTACGTTCTACCTGACCAGCATCGACGCCAATACCGCGTTGAACATGGTCAAGACCATGCTCAAGACCCGCGACGTGTTCGTTGACGAGCGCCTCAACACCCTGACCATGCGCGACACGTCGGACGCGGTGCGCATGGCCGAGAAGCTGCTGCAGTCGCAGGACCAGTCCAACCCCGAGGTGGTGCTGGAAGTGGAGGTGATGGAGGTGGCCACCTCGCGCATCCTCGACCTTGGCCTGCAATGGCCGAACACCTTCGGCGTGCTGAACGACGATGGCAACCCGGTCAGCGTGCTCGACCAGCTCAAGGGCATCAATTCCAGCCGCATCAGCATTGCGCCGGCGCCGCAGGCCAAGATCAACGCCCAGGACAAAGACATCAACACCCTGGCCAGCCCGGTGATCCGCGTCAGCAACCGCGAGCAAGCGCGCATCCACATCGGCCAGCGGGTACCGATCATCAGCGCCACCTCGGTGCCGTCGACCCAAGGGCCGGTCATTACCGAGAGCGTCACCTACCTGGACGTCGGTTTGAAGCTTGAAGTGCAGCCCACCGTGCACCTGAACAACGAAGTGGCGATCAAGGTGGCGCTCGAGGTCAGCAACGCCACCCCGCTGGAGGCCACCCGCCAGGGCACCATCCCGGTCCAGGTCGACACCCGCAACGCGCAGACCAGCCTGCGCCTGCATGACGGCGAAACCCAGGTGCTGGCCGGCCTGGTGCGCAACGACCACAACGCCAGTGGCAACAAGATTCCCGGCCTTGGCGATATCCCGGGCCTGGGCCGGCTGTTCGGCAGCAACAAGGACGACATGAGCAAGAGTGAGCTGGTGCTGGCGATCACCCCGCGCATCGTACGTAACCTGCCGTACCAGAGCCCGTCGGACATGGAGTTTTCCACGGGCACCGAGTCGGCCATGCAGGTGCGCCAGATGGCGCCACTGCCGCCGATGGACGTACCCGGTAATGCGCCGACCACCGATGAACCGGTCGTGGACAGCCAGATGGCGGTCGCCCCGGTCAACGGGAGCCCACGGCCATGAACGCGCGGCGTCGCATGCACGGCTTCAGCCTGATCGAGGTGGTGCTGACCCTGGCACTGCTCGGGTTGCTCGCCAGCATGGCCGCGCCGCTGACCGAAACGGTGGTACGCCGCGGCAAGGAGCAGCAACTGCGCGAGGCGCTGTACCAGATTCGCGACGCCATCGATGCCTACAAGCGGGCCTTCGACGCCGGCTACATCGAGAAGCGCGTGGACAGCAGTGGCTACCCGCCGAACCTGCAGGTGCTGGTAGAGGGCGTGCGCGATGTGCGCAGTGCCAAGGGCGCCAAGTTCTACTTCCTGCGGCGCATCCCGCACGACCCGCTGGTGGCGGCAAAGGATGAAGACGAAGGCGGCTGGGGCCTGCGCGCCTACGACAGCAGCCCCGACAACCCGCGCGATGGCGAAGACGTGTTCGACGTGTATTCCAGGGCCCGCGGCAAAGGCCTGAACAATATCCCTTACGGGCAATGGTGACAGCCATGAAACGCAGCAAAGGCTTCACCCTGATCGAACTGCTGGTGGTGATGGCGATCATCGCCACGCTGATGACCATCGCCATGCCGCGCTACTTCAACAGCCTGGAAAGCTCGCGCGAGGCCACCCTGCGTCAAAGCCTGGCAGTGCTGCGCGAAGCGCTGGACCACTACTACGGTGATACCGGCCACTACCCCGATTCGCTGGAACAACTGGTGGAGCAACGTTACCTGCGCAACACACCGGTCGACCCGATCACCGAGCGCAGCGATGCCTGGCAGCTGGTGCCGCCCCCCGAGGGCGTGGCGGGCGGCGTGGCCGATATCAAGAGCGGTGCCACAGGGAGGGCGCGTGATGGCAGCCTCTTCGCTGAATGGTAAGGCCAACGGTGGCTTCACCTACCTGGGTGTGCTGCTGCTGATTGCGGTCAGCAGCGTGGCCCTGGCGGCCACCGGCACGATCTGGGCGAGCGCCGCCCAGCGCGACCGCGAACGCCAGTTGCTGTGGGTCGGCAGCCAGTACGCCCAGGCCCTGCGCAGCTACTACCGCGCATCCCCCGGGCTGGCCCAGTACCCGCAAGACCTGGCCGACCTGCTGCAGGACAACCGTTTCCCGCAGGCCAAACGGCACATTCGCAGGCTTTACCCTGACCCGATCAGCAACAGCGACGAATGGGGCCTGCTGCGCTCGATCGACGGCCGTATCACTGGCGTCTACAGCCGTTCGGACGCCACCCCTTTCAAGCGCAGTGGCTTCAGCGCCGAATGGAGCGGGTTCGAGGGGATGGAGCACTACAGCGACTGGCAGTTCGTCGCCGAGCAGGCCTTTACCGAAAGTGCACGCGGTGTGCAGACGAATGCGGGCCCGGGAGACACGCCATGAAGCGCCTGACTGCGCTGTGCCTGAGCCTGCTGCTGATGGCTGGGGTGACTACCTGCGCCAAGGCGGGTGCTGAAGACGAGATGCAGGGTTTTATCGTCGACAACACCATCTCGCACATTGGCCACGACTTTTACTACTACTTCGCCGACCGCCTGCGTGCCACCAGCCGTCTGGACTTCAACCTGGTGGTACGCGAACGCCCCGATGCCCGCTGGGGCAGCCTGGTGACGGTGGAGTTCGAGCGTGAAGTGGTGTACCGCCGCTTCCTGCCACCCAATACCACCGAGCTCAAAGACGAGGCCGTCGCCGCTGCCGACCTGGTCAAGCAGCAGATCATTCAACGCAAGCTGCAACGCCTGCTACAGGACACCACCGACTTGGAGAGGGACGAGCTATGAACCACCGCATACCCCGTTGCATTGCCGCCTGCCTGCTGGCCAGCGCCTGTGCTGCCCAGGCCACCGAGCTGGTGTACACCCCGGTCAACCCGGCCTTTGGCGGCAACCCGTTGAACGGCACATGGCTGCTGAACAACGCCCAGGCGCAGAACGACTACGACGACCCGGACCTCAAGGACCGCGCCTCGGCCTTTACCGGCACCACGGCCCTTGAGCGCTTCAGCAACCAGCTGGAGTCGCGGATGTTGTCGCAGTTGCTGGACAACATCAGTAACGGCAACACCGGCAGCATGGCGACCGATGCGTTTCTCATCGACGTCATCGACGATTCCGGGGCCTTGAGCATCAAGGTCACCGATCGTGCCACAGGAGAAATTTCGATCATTGAGGTCAGCGGCCTGAACCCCTGAGAGGGAAGGGCTTTTATGTTGGGGAGAGAACACCATGAAACGTCTGCTGAGCGCGCTGCTGATCCTCACCGCCCTGGGCCTGCAAAGTGGTTGCAGCCTGCGCGAACCCATGTCGGCCGAACAGGACTCGGAAACCCCGACCCTGACCCCTCGGGCCTCGACCTACTACGACCTGATCAACATGCCACGGCCCAAAGGCCGGCTGATGGCCGTGGTGTATGGCTTCCGCGACCAGACCGGGCAGTACAAGCCGACCCCGGCCAGCTCGTTCTCCACCAGCGTCACCCAAGGCGCGGCCAGCATGTTGATGGATGCCCTGAGTGCCAGCGGCTGGTTCGTGGTGCTGGAGCGTGAAGGGCTGCAGAACCTGCTGACCGAGCGCAAGATCATCCGCGCATCGCAGAAAAAGCCTGATGTGGCGGAAAACATCATGGGCGAGCTGCCACCGTTGCAGGCCGCCAACCTGATGTTGGAGGGCGGCATCATTGCCTACGACACCAACGTGCGCAGCGGCGGCGAAGGCGCCCGCTACCTGGGCATCGACATCTCCCGCGAGTACCGGGTGGACCAGGTCACCGTCAACCTGCGCGCTGTGGACGTGCGCACCGGGCAGGTGCTGGCCAACGTGATGACCAGCAAGACCATCTACTCGGTAGGGCGCAGTGCCGGCGTGTTCAAGTTCATCGAGTTCAAGAAGCTGCTGGAAGCCGAGGTGGGGTATACCACCAATGAACCGGCGCAGTTGTGCGTGCTGTCGGCGATTGAATCGGCGGTGGGGCACTTGCTGGCGCAGGGGATCGAGCGGCGGTTGTGGCAGGTGGCGGGGGATCCAGCTGATGGCAAGGCCACGGTGGACAAGTTCTTGAGCCAGAATCAGCAGCCTTGAAGCAGATTCAACGGCACCTGCGCGGTCGATGTGTGGGCCTTGTGTCGCGATAATGCAGCCATCCACCGTTGTTCGCCGTTCGTTCGGGCGTGGATTACGAAGATGCGCTGGTGCACCTGTCCACGCTGCTGAAAGGGGCGTTTGCGACCAACCTCAAGGCGCTGGAACTGGCCAAGGGCACCTGCCGTGATCTGCTGTTGAGCAATGACCATGGGTTGGATTCGGCCAAGGCGGTGGTGGAGGCGTTGCTGGATGGGGTTGAGAGGCAACCGTTGGCCGGGCGCGGGAATGCGGTGCAGGACTGAGGGCGGGGCGTCCAGGTGCTTGGCGATCGGGATTGGTCGCCTGTAAGATCGAATGCCGCCCGCGCGGCAAGCCCGCACACACTTGTTTCGGTCCGGCCACTTCTGTGTGGTTATCTTTATCCGCCTCGTTTGTCCGATCCGATATCGAGGGTTGCTCCGCTGATTGTCAGGTGAGGGCGCATTGGCAAAAGATTAATTGGCCCGAAACCAATGTGTGGAACAAGCCCCGAAGATCCGCTGCGCGCTCATTCATCTTTGGCGTAAGGTCCCGAGCAGGTGGATGAAACCCTGCATCCACACGCAAGCTCTGCCGGCTCGAACACCAACGCAATACCGTTGCACAGCACACCACGATCACCGCCAGATACCAGTGCAAATGTCCCACCATGAAGCGGGCAGGGCGCATGATCACCAAGGATGCATTGCGGCCGCCCGTTGACAACCATCCCGCTTCCTTCCCCCATCCGGCCTCCGCCACTGTGAGGGTCGCCTTTGCGAATTGCGCCTTTTCTGGACATCGCTCAATCCTCTGCACTGTTCTGCACGACGGCTTCGTAAAGCCCAGCCGGTACGGCATCGGGATCATACTTGCAGGCCGCAGCCAGGAAACGCATCAGTAACTCATCCGGCTCGAAGCGCATGCCTGGCGGGCAGGTCAGCTGAGCGTAGGGCGTCTTCATCAGTGGGTGGTCGATGGAAGGGTTTGGCAGGCCCATCGAGCGCCGCAGGTTGAGAATGGCGAGGATTTCGGCAGGGTAGACGGCTTCAAAGGGCGAGCCGAATTCGAAGCTGCCGGAGTCGAGTTCGCGGGAAGTCAGGGCGATGCGTTCAACGTGGGTATCGCAGGCGGTGACCAGCATCGGCATCAGCTTGTCGGGGTCGGGCTCGCGCCAGTGAGCGACCAGCTGGCCCCAGGCAGGGTCGCGGGGCAGGGCGTGTTTGTCGAGGTCTAGCGGTTTGTCTAGCCAGTCGCCGATGATGCTCAGGCCAAAGGCGGCGTAACGTAGCGTGGTGCCAATCGGTGGATTGTGACCATCTCTCACACCGTAGCCATTGTTAATGCCGGAGAAGACTGCATCATGGCAAGGTACTACCACCGTAAATTGTCCGGTTGCCAGGGCGCATAGCATTACATGGGTGATGCCATCCAGATCATCAAGGCCGGTTCGGGAAGTGCCTTTAAGATTCTCGATGATTACGCTGTTTCCTACTAATAGCCTCAATATGCCCGTAGCCAGTGTTTGGGGCGCTTTCGCGTATGGGTTTTCAGCGGCTTGGAGTAGACTGTCTCCTATGCTATTCATGCCGAGCCTGAATACTTCGTCGGCGGCAATAGCGATGCTGTCATTCCCTTGTATGTAATCAGTGATTCTGCGTCTTTCAAGTGATGCGTCAGATGATGCCCAATCGCGAATGTTTCTGAGGCTACTGGTTAGTCGAGATCTAGAGGTTGATGCCATTTTCGTCACCAGGTATTTATCTGAATTCCGGTCGAGTTGCCCGCAACCTTGTTTAGCTGTCCGCTAGGAGCAAGAAACACCTGCGCGTGAAGGTATGAGATTTTTCCGCTGCTCATTGCATTGCGCAGATGTGTTGCTTTGGCTGCAATCTCAGGCATTGCTACCTTCAGGTTGTCGATGTTCCAGCCTCCCTTCCTTCGTGCTATCAATCTTTGTATACGCTCCACATTCGCACTTCCGCCGGCCATTTGTGTGTTCAGGAATCCAGGCGTCCTGCTTTTTCCAAGGGTCGTCTTCACTTCTATCACCAACAACGTCCCCGCCTCGAACTTCAGCTCGTTCAGCGGCGCCGTGCCTTTCAGCCCATCAATGTGATGGCGCATTTCCTGCGTCGTCGGATTTCGTACCGTCATCGAAGGCGGAGGCGGTACGTACACCAGCATGTCGATGCCTTGGTCGCTCTTGTTCTTCAAGCCGAACTGGCTGGGCCGGGAGGGGTGGGTACTCATGCCGAGGATGTTTTCGGGCTTGACCTTCCAGTGACTGACCAGGGCCGCTGCCAAGGCTTCTTCGCCGGCATCGGCGACGACGCGGGTCAGGCTACCGCCCATACGCACTGGGCCGACGCTGTGCTGGATCAGTGCCACCAGCCGGTCACGCAGGGTGGTGGCCATGAAGGCGTAGTCGGCCTTGCCGCCGACCACGTCGAGTGCGACCTGGCTGGCATTGCGGTCTACCGAGTGCAGTTCGCGGGCAGTGACCGATAGCTCACCTTCGCGGGTGCGGCGCTGGATGCGGGTTTCCAGTACGGTGACTTCGCCAGCGCTGCGGTTGCCCAGGCGACGGACGTCTTCTTGCGACAGTGCGGCGTTGTCCAGGTGCACGGTAGTGATACTCCCAGGCCGCAGCTTGTGCATCAGCCAGCGGGCGCCGCCCATGGCGGCCGGCAGCAGCAAGGCCAGGTTGATGGCCATGAACACTTGCTTGCCACGTGCCTCGGCGGTGCCTGGGTCGGCCAGGCGCGCCAGGTCGGTGAAGAACTGCTCGCCGATACTCAGGCCTTCGCCGGTGATCATGCGGCTGCTGCCATCGATCATGGCGTCTGCTGCCAGGGCGGCTTCCAGGGCGACGAAAGCATAGCGGCCGCGGGTGAGGGCACCCTTGACACCCCGCATCACCGGGATGACTGCCAGAAGCCCGAGGGCGAATTCGCCCGCACCTATAACGCCTTGCCACAGGCGTGCGCGGCCCTTGGCTTCGGCATAGTGGCGGGCCAGCTGTTCGCAGGCCAGGTTGATTGGGTACAGGCCGCTGGGTGTGTGCCAGGTGTAGGGTGGACTGATGCGCTGGGTGCCGTGCTCGTCGATGTATTCTTCCCGTTGCGCTTCGCGCCACTCTACGTGGGTGAAGGTGGCGAAGTAGATCTTGTGGTCGGTGAACAGGAAATTGCTGTGCAGGGTGAAGCCGAAGCCTTGCTGGTCGCGCTTGCCCATGTGGTCGAGTACTGGCGGGGCCAGTTCGTCCAGGCGGATTTCATCGTCGATGCATACCAATTGCAGCTTTTCGCGAGCGGCAAAGGCGTAAAAATCTGCCAGCCAGGCATTGCCCAGCGTATCGCCAGCATGTTCCAGCACTTGCTGGAGGAAGGTGTCGCGGTGATTGCGTACTGGGTCGCGGATCCAGGGGTTGTTGCGAAACCAAGCGGGGCCAACGCCGTTCTGCGACGGAATGCCCAGTAACTGGTCGCAGCCATCACCACCGTCGAGCGAAAACATTGCACCGGGAAGAGAGCACGGCACGCAAATGTCTGGAGGAATGGGTAGCGCTCCGTTGAGTGCGGCATGACTCAAGGCTTGTAAAGCAGATGATTCAAACATGCGGGCTCGGCTCCTTGAGTGCCTGTTGATGAGCTGCAAGTTGACTTGCCAACGCGTGGCGTCGCTCGCTGGGCGAGTCGGTGGCCTCCAGCGACTTCACCCAGGGAGTGAACAAAGGGTTGAGGAAGAAGTAACGACCGAATGCTATGGCCAGGAGGACATGCAGCAGCACTCGGTTGCGGGACAATTGGGACAGCTTGTGCAGGTCGTCGGAGGGCTGCGGTAGCCGTTTGCCGTAATAGCGATAGGCGCGGATTTCGTTTCCGTTAAGCTCCACGTGGTCGATGACGGGCAGCGCATAGCGGCTGCAGGCATCCGACTCATAGCGGCAATAGCACGCATGATATGCGTCTTCAGGTACGCCACGCAGGGCCATCAGTTGTTCCAGCGATCGCCACCGGCGGTCTTGGTCGCGGTCGTCGTCGGTCCAGCGCAACATCCCCAGTGTGATGTCGTGCATGGGGGTAAGCTGACGCTCCCACCGTGAACGGTGATTTGCCGCCTGCATGGTCAGCAGGTCAAGTTGCTCATTCTGGGTGAGGCCAGGTGCTTGTCTGATTGACCACACCGATTCGCACGCGGGATCGGCCCACCACCCCAAGCCTAACAATAAATGGCTGAGCACGAGCAAGCTGTACTCCTTGCCGCAGGTGTAACCGTTTTTGCTGACGAGCGCCCCCGCTTTGGCTACGAAGGGAGGAACATCCTCGCCGCGGGTATGAAAGCGTGGAAGCGAACCATTCAACGTCTCTAGCAGGAAGTCAGACAGCCTGCGGTTGGTTGACCACAGTACCGCCCCTTGTAGTGCATCCAGATCCAGACTTTGCAGAATCATCCCGACACCTCATGGCGCAGTGGCAGCCAAGCCAGGCAGCCCTCCCGTTCGCTGCCATGTTCTGCTTGCTCAAACAGCGGCTGTGCGCCGAGCGCAAGCCCGGTGCGCGCATCGTGGAAGTAGAGCCTGCGTACCCGTCCGTTGTCGAACAGCCGGCCCAGGATGTCTGGGCGGTAGGTCAGTGAGGCGACGTACAGGCTTAATGATTGGGGGTCACCAAGCCTCAAAAAATAACGACGTCGTCCTGCCTGAGCTTTGCCAAAGCGGCGCAGGTGCCGTGCGAGCGCTTCAAGGGGCAAGGCGGCCTCGATCACGGTACCGGTGAAACGCCCCTTCAGTGCGCCTAGCCACGCGTCCACTTCGCTGCCCGCGATCAGTTGGAAGAGTATTGGGGCATGCCTCTCCAACCCGGCGTCATATTCCAGATACCAAAGGCTGTGGTGTTGGCTGGCATGAAACTCCAGCCTACCCAGCAGGTCCGGATTGGCCGACGCTTCGGCAAGCACGAACAGGCTTGCGTTCACGGTCCCCGTGCACAGGCTTCCCTCAGTTAGTTGGCGGTGCAGGCTCATGCGTCATCCTCACCGGCAAAAGGGCACTCTTCGATCAGCGGCGAGCCCTCGCGGACAGCGGCTTCGATGGCATCGAGTTGGGCCTGTACCGGTGTCTGGTAGGTGACGTTGCCTTTGAAGCGGATGTTGGGCGCTTCGATGGTGATGCCGTCGGCATCGAAAATGATCTTGCCGCTCGGACCACGGATGTGGATCCGTTCCGTACCCTGAAGCATGTACGCCCGGGTCAACAGGCGTTGCGCCGTGCGGGCCTCAATGGCACGCGTGCCTTCGATGACAAGTGACTGGTCGCCGCCGATGTTCAGGCTGTGGTCGGCGGTGATCTTGGTGCGGCTTGAGTTACCGACCGTGTGGATGTCGTTGCGGTCGATCCTGGTGAAACGGTCCTGGTGAACATGATCGCGGCGGTCCCGGCCTGTTTCGATTGATTCGTCACGCGCAATGCTGGTGGTGTGGTCCCGGCCTGTTGCAGTGGCGCGGTCGTTACCGACATTGAGGGTCTGGTCGTGCTTGACCTTGGTGTTCATATCCCTTTCTGCATGCATGAACACTTCTTGGCGACCCAGTTCATCTTCGAATCGCAATTCGTTGAAGCCAATGCCCTTGTGGGTCTGGCTCTTGATGGTCATGCGGGTCTTGTGTTCCGGCAGGTCATAGGGCGGCAGTTGATCCCCGCAGTAGGTGCGTCCGGTGATCATTGGTTGGTCGGGGTCGGCGTTGACGTATTGGATGATCACATCCTGGCCGATGCGCGGGATGGCCATCGAGCCCCAGCTGCCCCCGGCCCAGCCTTGCGACACGCGTACCCAGCAGGAGCTGAACTCATTGTTGTTGCTTTCCCGATCCCATGGGAAGCTGACCTTGACCCGCCCCCATTCGTCGCAATAGATCTCTTCGCCGGTTGGACCGACAACGGTAGCCATCTGTGGGCCATCGATACGAGGCCTGTCCAGCGGTGCGGGTCGCCATTCGATTCGGCCGGGCACCAGCACGGCTTCCTGTGTGTAGCGTGTACTCTGATCGGCACCGCTTGCTTCTTCCTGCAGACTGGTGAATTGGCTGCCTTCATGGTGCACACGCATCACGCGCCAGTGTGCGTTGAGATCTTTGCGGGGATGTTCGACAAGGGTGAAACTCAGGCCTGGCTGCAGCCGTACATCGTCGCCTTCAACCTCCGCAATGCAGGCATCATGACGCAGGGCGGTGAGACGGTTGGCTGTGAAGGGCACGCCAACCGCATCACGCTTGTAACGGCCGGGGTAGTCGAAACGCTCATAGTTCCGGGACTGATGGGTGATACGACTGTCGGATGCTCGGTGTTCCTGCCGATACTGTGGGTTAGTAAAGGTGTAGTCACGTTGCACCTGCCGCGCAGTACGAACCTGTTCGCTGTAATGCAGGCGCTTCAGGCAAGGCCTGGCCTGATCGCCACCGCCCATGGCCCGGTACAGTACCTGGTCGGGACCGACCTCGTCCTGTTCGAAAAAGCCTTCATTGTCTTCATCGGCAGTTGTTGCCCATCGGCTGATCTGTCCCAGCGTCAGTAGCCGGTCGGTGATGACCAGTTGATGGTGATTCGGCGTGTGCTCGAAGCAATAGACGAAACCCTCTTCGCCCGCCAGGCGGGCGATGAAATGGAGGTCGGTTTCACCGGCCTGCACACAGAACTCGCGTACCTGGTGCTCACCGATGCTCCTGATTTCATAACGGCTGATGCCTTGACGCTGCAGCATCAGTTCAAGGATTTGCGGTACGGTTTTTTGCTGGAAGATGCGCCAGTTTGAACGCAACTCAGCCCGGGCCAGCGTCGGCTCGACCAAGGCGTGGTAACGAGTGCGGTAAAAGCCGGTTTCGCCCTGGCTGAACGTGCTGATCAGACCGTGCACGAAGCGCAGTGGGCGCTGCCCTTTCCAAATAGTGAACAGCGCCGGTTTATCGAGCAAATTACCGAAGTCGGCGTCATCCTCGTGACTGATCAATTCCAGCCTCAGCTGGAAGGGTGCGCTGATGGCTTCGTCAAGTTCGAATGAAACTACCTCGAATTCATGATCACCGGCCAAGGGCTGGAAGCTGAAGCGCAGATCGGATTGTCGGTACATGGCATGTCCTTGATGCGCGGGGCACAGCCCTGTGGGCGCTGCAACGTGGAGTAGCGTTCAGGGTGAGGGTGTACTGGAAGGGTACGAGCGCCGTGGAGGGATGGAAATAAACGGGGTGTTGATGATTTGGCGCCAAGTAGGAAGCTTCTGATATTTGTAACTCAGTGTTTATCTTCCTTGCTCAACCCTAACGGGCTCCATCAACCAGATGAGGCCCAACCGACACCAACGTGCGCAGCGGTGGCGAAGGCGCCCGCTACCTAGGCATCGACATCTCCCGCGAGTACCGGGTGGACCAGGTCACCGTCAACCTGCGCGCTGTGGACGTGCGCACCGGGCAGGTGCTGGCCAACGTGATGACCAGCAAGACCATCTACTCGGTAGGGCGCAGTGCCGGCGTGTTCAAGTTCATCGAGTTCAAGAAGCTGCTGGAAGCCGAGGTGGGGTATACCACCAATGAACCGGCGCAGTTGTGCGTGCTGTCGGCGATTGAATCGGCGGTGGGGCACTTGCTGGCGCAGGGGATCGAGCGGCGGTTGTGGCAGGTGGCGGGGGATCCAGCTGATGGCAAGGCCACGGTGGACAAGTTCTTGAGCCAGAATCAGCAGCCTTGATTGACTGTTCGGGAGGCTCTGATCAATTCAGCACAGGCCGCCTGACCTGTGCTGAACTTGCTTCAAAACATTGCGAATTTCAGGTCTCGGGCAACTTGATTGGAGTTTCCCTAAAGCATCTCGAGACGTTAGCTTTTTCGATGCAGGCAACAGCATAAGCTACCGGCTAGGCTATCGTTCTGTTTCTTAGTATTTTTACCTGCTCCTGATAGTTGCGCCCGTGAAGCGCACTTGGCCCGCTGAGTAGAGTAGGGTAACCCACTGTAGGGGGCTCATATAAGTTACGGATCTCAAGTAATCCACGGTACAGTGGTAGGATTTCAGGTTTTCTCGGGGGTATGCCAAGGTTTATCGCCTTTCTGGCTTGGGATTGTTGCTGTAGTGTAACTTCGTCGATGCCTGCTAATATTAAGCGGTCTCGGTGCTCCTTTATTACCAGGTGGCTAAAATTTTTGCTGCTACGCGAAGCGTAAGCATCACGTGCCGAATGTCGGATCATGACATCTGTGTGTGGTCCCTTGAGTCTCTCGAGACTCTCCATGGTATAGAAGCTTGGTTTTTTGTTGTTTAATAGTTTTAGGTAATCATCAAGCATTAATTGGGGTGACCGCTGTTTCAATGCTCTTGGAATGTTTAGTTGTGGCGGAGGCGGTAATTCTCGCGCGGCCAGAATTTGGTGTGGTGGCTTAACGCCCGTATGGCCGCTTGGGTCAACAAAGTTGATCGGATCTCCTTGGCAGTAGGCGTAGCTGTTGATGCCGCCTGATTGAAATGGACTTAAGTTGTCCGGCGAACAAAAGCGCATCAAACGCGGCTTGTATCCGCGCCGACCATTCCCGAGTAAATACCCATCGGATGCTTTATCGAACGGTTGATCGTTGAATGCGAGGGTTGAGTGGTCAGCCGCCATGTGCCAACCATAGGGGGTATAGCGTAGCATCGATCATTGCTCCTAGTTTGTTTAATATTGTAGGTATATATAGATTAGTGAATAGGGGGCGCAATCGTTATTTTTAACAGTTGACATATACTGTTGGGGTGTGTAACGGCGGGTTAATCCATGCCAGTGGCTCTCACAGTTTTACCTAATATCGCCTCCGGCGCTCAAAGAGGATCTGGTAAGTATGGCCCGCGAGGGGGACGGTCCCCGAATGAGAGGGGGCGGATTGATAGGGAATCGCTCCGGCGTTTTCGTCCAGGCCTCACCGATCACCTTGAAAGAGTGCGCCATCGCAAGATCTTGAGGTGTCTGGCCATTGTGATGACCAGCAAGACCCTCTACTCGGTCGGCCGCAGTGCAGGGGTGATTAAGTTCATCGAGTTCAAGAAGCTGCTGGAGGCCGAGGTCGGGTAGACCACCAATGAACCGGCGCAGTTGTGCGTGCTGTCGGCGATTGAATCGGCGGTGGGGCACTTGCTGGCGCAGGGGATCGAGCGGCGGTTGTGGCAGGTGGCGGGGGATCCAGCTGATGGCAAGGCCACGGTGGACAAGTTCTTGAGCCAGAATCAGCAGCCTTGATGAATGATAAGGGCCTTTAAGCGGGCATGATATTAGCCTTAGGCTGCGTAAGTCACTTGGTCACTGAAGTTTAAGGTAAATTATAGAGTTGGTCGTTCGCCAGGAGGATCTGCTGCTGGCTCAGTAGCAGGTCCTGGATGCGGTGGTCGGGGCGATATATGACGTTTCATTCGGCTGGGCTAGAATAGGGTCAGTGAAGGGCTAGGTTGTTCTTCGAAGCAAGCCTAATTGGGCGTTTAGGCTCAGGGTTACTTTGTTTGCGTCATCGTAGGATAGGCCGGCATGCCTCTGAGAGGCTTTAGGTCTTAGATTGAGTATTCGAGCAGCCACCCAAGCGTCAAGTCCTGTGATTGAAATCTGTTCTGGTACAGTTTTTTGATAGGATACGAGGAAGTCTACCTCAGTGGGTGTAATAGGAGTTAGCACTGAGGTGTTTATGTCGGAGTGTGCATTTTTTTGCGGAATTTCTGGTCTGAATATGGATTCGATTTGGTCGGTTGTTAAATTTTTAACTGTGTCGACCCCAGTGCCTGCTCGGTCTACTTTGCTGGTATTGTGAGAGGGCTTTCTAGACATAAGTTCTTCGACAAAATCAAACTCCAGGTCATGCTTGGGAATTGTTTTTGTTATGGTTTTGCTTGCCGGCTGTATCTTATTTACGAGTGTAGAACTTTTGGTGGCGATTTGGTTCGCTACCGGGACACGCCCCGATTGATCTGAGTAATTTGTGGGGTCGTTGTTGCAGTAAGCGTAAGCATTGACTCCGCCTTTCGAAAATGGACTCAGATCGTCAGGGGAACAGAAGCGCATGAGGACAGTATTATAGGCACGGCGTCCACTGCCCATCAGGTATAAATTCGCAGACACTGATCGGGGTTGGCCGGTAAAACCCGTTAATTTGAGCGTGGGCTCTGGCGGTTGCTCGTAGCCGTATGAGGTGTAAACCTGCGGTAAGGAGGTGTTTTCCGTACTGCGGGTTATGGGTGATCTGGCCATGTCAGAGCCTACAAGCGTGGTCGCTGTCTGATTGGCTTCACACAATAATTCGGCCAGTACTACGGAGCTGTCACGGAAGAACGTAGCGCTGGCAGCGCTTGTCAGCACCGAGTGTAAGTGCGTATGCATGTAGAAGTGCAGGAGGTGACGTTGACGGCTCATCGAGATTTACCATGGTTTTTTTGGAGTATGTTCGAGAAATTCATTTTCAGCGACTGATAAATTTGACAGTTGACATCCGATGAATTGGCGGTAGTGCAGCGGCCTGAAGTGCCAGGCTTCGGCCATCGTCTATTGAATTCGCGAAGAAGCAAATACTCGCCGAGTTTTCGATGAACGAGACCCCTTCTTGAGCCAGAATCAGCAGCAAGTGATCAGGTTCTAAGGTGTCTTCGCGGGCAAGCCAGTTCCTATGAACTGACGCTGCCTCGGACTTGGCGCGGGTTTGTTAGCGAAGATACCGTGCAGGCGATTTATCTTCGACCTGATATTTTTGATAGTTGCGCCTGTGTTGGAGTAGGCCCATTGTTCAGTAAAGGTTGGTTGAGAATGGGATAGGCAATGTTTAATTTTTTTACAAGGGGCAGCGATTAGCTGCCAAGGTGAGTACGGATAAGGCTTGCAGTGTGTTTGCTGGTGTTAATTTGGTATTGGGAGAGATCTGCGAAGAAACGCATTTGCTTCTGGCTGCAGATCGACAAAATTCCATACTTCGGGCCCGAAGCACGCGATGCTATAGCCCTTATGGGTTTGATCAGGCTGCCTCCAGAGAATCACTCCTTGGTTATAATGGTGAGCATCGAGATGTGGCATCTGAATGCGATCTACTTGGTAGTGGGGTGCGTGCCTACAGTTCGATGTTGATGCGTTTTTTTTCACCTGACGTGATAAGTCCATTTGGCGCGGGTGGGATCAATGCGTACGCATATTGTGAGGGAGATCCGATTAATTATCTCGACACTGACGGGCGAATGAAAGTGCCAGTCATACCTTCCCCTTGGACATCTCGGCAACCTTACGGTGTAAGCTGGCGGTCGCATGCTATTCAACGTGCGCCAAAGCCCACGCCCACGACGCTGTCCGCTATGTCGGCGCTTGTTGACACGATACCGGTTAATGGCAGCCATCCACTTTACTTGAAAATGGCTGGTAGGGAGACGTCAGGGGGGGCGGTGCCCGAGATGTTTTGGATAAGCAAAAAACGCGAAATGCCGCGCGCGGGGGAGTTTGCGAAAAACATGGTTGCACAGGCGCGGAGACAAGGTGTGAAAAGTGAAACTCAAATTTCTGATGACCTGCTGATAAGTGCGATTGAGTACAAGGTCTTAAATGGTGGAGGTGGCTTGAGTGAGTGGGGCGGGCGCGTTGCGCTGAGTCGGCTGAAATATGTTGATGATAACAGCGCGCAGACTACCCTCAGGCGACTCATTAGTGAAGTGGTACGCTCCACTCATCCAGAATTTTATGATCCCGTTTTAGCTAAGCGACCGAATACGAGCTCAGTGTTTTCGTCGTAGGCTAAGTTTGGTTGATGGAATGACGATCTCTTCCAACGGTGGGAGCGCCTGGTTTGATCGGGATTGCACGGGTATCAAGTTTGGCGCAAGCTCTGTAGGAGCGGGTTTACCCGCGAAGCGGCCGGTGCAGGCAACACCATCATTTGATTGACGCCGATACCCGGGGGCCTCCACTCAAACCGCGCGCCATGCCCCAGCCACAACGCATTCACCAACCAGATGACGCCCAGCCATTTCTCCCGCACACTGCGGAAAATTCCCAAGCCCGTACCCCGTCACATCGCGGGGCACAGCCGGAGTAGAAAATGGCGCGACAACTTATAACAAACGCCCACGACCCGCTGCACGAATCCCGCGAGGCCCGCCTGAAGCTGGCCAGCGAAGGCGAACTACCGCTGGGCATGCTGCGCGACGAGATCGACGCCTCCTGGCGCCGCAGCCTGGGCCACGGCCTGGACTGCCTGCAGGGCGAGCAGGTCGGCCTGGGCCTGGAACAGGGCCATGACCTGCGCCTGCTGCTGGAGCGCAACCGCCTGCTGATCGATGCCGTTACCCCCGAACTCGACTACCTGGTCGCGCGCCAGGGCAAGGCTGGCATCGTCATCCTCGGCGATGCCCAGGCCAACGTGCTGGCTATCGAAGGCCAGAAGCACGTGCTGCAACGCGAAGGCCTGCGCGATCTGCACCCGGGCAGTTGCTGGAGCGAATCGCTGCGTGGCACCAATGCCATCGGCACGGCCGTGGTCGAAGGCCGGCCGACGCTGATCAACTGCGGCGAACATTACCTTGACCGCCTGAGCCCGTTCTCCTGTACTTCCGTGCCGCTGCGCGACCCGCGCGGCGAGGTGATCGGCGTGCTCGACATCACCCGCGAAGGGGTGATGGCGCAACCGCAGGACAGCCTGTCGACCCTGATGCTGGCAGCCGGCAACATTGAAAGCCGCCTGTTTGGCCTGTGCCACCCGGACCAGCTGGTGCTGGCCTTCCACAGCCGCCCGCAGTACCTCAGCAGTGCCTGGCACGGCCTGTTGGCCCTGAGCCTGGACGGCGAAGTGCTGGCTGCCAACGACAGTGCCTGCCAGCTGTTGCAGGTGCCGCGTCACGAACTGATTGGGCGGCGTAGCACCGACCTGCTGGGCGAACGTTCCCCGGCCTTTATCGCTCGCCTGTGGCAGGGCGGGGTGAGCAGCGTGCAGACCGCCAAGGGCGAGTTCTATTTCCGTGCCCTACAGCTGCCGCGCCATGGTCGGGTCAGCCCCAGCACACCACCTGGCAAGCCGGCCTTGAGCAAACAGTCGCCGGCACTCGATGCTCTGGCCGGAGGTGATCAACGCCTGGCGCGCAACCTGCGCATGGCTCGCCAGGGGCTTGGCAATGGTTTGCCAGTGTTGCTGCTGGGCGAAACCGGTACCGGCAAGGAAGTGGTCGCTCGGGCCTTGCACCAGGCCAGCCCGCGTGCCGACAAACCGTTTGTGGCAGTCAACTGCGCGGCCATTCCCGAAGGGCTCATCGAGTCCGAGCTGTTCGGCTATCGCGAGGGCGCCTTCACCGGTTCGCGCCGGGGTGGCATGGTCGGGCGGCTGATGCAGGCCCATGGTGGCACGCTGTTCCTCGACGAAATCGGCGACATGCCGCTGGCCCTGCAAGCACGCCTGCTGCGGGTGCTGCAGGAGCGCCGCGTAGCACCCTTGGGGGCGGGTGACGAGCAGGACATCGACGTGGCGCTGATCTGCGCCACCCACCGCGACCTCAAGCGCCTGGTGCAGGAACAACACTTCCGTGAAGACCTGTTCTACCGGGTCAACGGCGTGTCGCTGCGCCTGCCGGCCCTGCGCGAACGTGATGACCTGGCGGCGATCATCCAGGGCCTGCTGGACAAGGCTGATGCGCGTGGCGTAACCCTCGACCCGGCGTTGACCGCGTTGCTCGAAGGCTTCGACTGGCCTGGCAACATCCGCCAGCTGGAAATGGTGGTGCGCACCGCCCTGGCCATGCGCGAGGATGGCGAGCAGGTGCTGACACTCGATCACCTTACCGACTGCCTGCTGGACGAACTCGCCAGCAGCGCAGCGCCCTCCGGCAGCCTCAAGGACAGTGAACTGGAACAGATCCGCGGTGCTCTGGCGCGCCACCAGGGCAACGTCTCGGCCGCCGCCGAGGCACTGGGTATCAGCCGGGCGACGCTGTATCGCAAGCTCAAGCAGTTGCGCGGCTGACGTGGGCGGCCTGTTCGCAAGGCTGGTGGATTCCAGCGACCCTGTACTCATGCGCCAGGCGTTGGCCTGGCTGTATGGTTTCGTGCGCCCACACCGGCGTGCCATCGGCCTGTTGCTCGGCTTGTCGCTGGGTGCATCGCTGCTGGCGCTGGCGCAACCCTGGCTGGTCAAGACCCTGATCGATGAGGGGCTGCTGGCCAAGGATTACCAAACGCTTTGGCACATGGCGGCAATCATGATCGGCGCGGGCCTGCTGGGCACTGTGCTGGCTGGGGTCAACCGCTACCTGCATACGCGCTTGTCGGGGCGCATCCTGTTTGCCCTGCGTGACGACCTTTACCGCCATCTGCAGCAGTTGTCGCCGACCTTCTACGGGCGGCGGCGTATCGGCGACATTCTTTCGCGGCTGGATGGCGATGTGGCAGAGATCCAGCGCTTTGCCGTGGACTCGCTGTTCTCGGCGGTGTCGGCGGTGATCGGCCTGGTGGGCGCGGTGGCGTTGATGCTGATGCTGTCGTGGCAGTTGTCCCTGTTGTTGGCGCTGCTGGTGCCGATCGAGGTGCTGTGGCTGCGCTGGATGCGGCGCAAGGTGGAACGCGAAGTGCGCAACCTGCGTGAGCGCTCGGCGGATGTGTCGTCTTTTCTGGTCGAGACCCTGCCGGCGATGAAGTTCATCCAGGCGGCCGGCCAGCAAGGCCGGGAAGCAGGGCGCCTGGACCAGCTTGGGCAAGGTTACATGCGCCAGCTGCTGAAGGTGCAGGTGACCGAATTCTTCACCCAGGCCATCCCCGGCACGCTCACCTCGTGGTGCCGCGCCTGTGCGTTCCTGGTCGGTGGCTGGTGGGTGATCCAGGGTACTTGGCAGTTGGGCGCGTTGATCGCCTTTTCTACCTACATGGGCATGGCCGTGGGGCCGGTGCAGAGCCTGCTGGGCCTGTATGTGGCGGTGCAGCGCATGGCCGTGAGCCTGGGGCGGGTCATGGAGCTCAAGCGCGAAGCGGTGACCGTGCATCAGGCAGTCAATCCGCAGCCCATCCCCGATGGCCCAGGCGAGTTGCGCCTGGAGGCGCTGAGCTTTGCCCATGAGGGGCGCCAGGGTGCGGTACTGAACAACGTGCAGGTGAGCATCCCGGGTGGCCTGAAAGTCGCCATCAGCGGTGCCTCCGGCGTGGGCAAGTCAACCCTGATCGACCTGCTGCAGCGCTTCTACGACCCGGACGCCGGGCGCATCCTGCTGGATGGCGTCGACCTGCGCGACCTGGACCTGGCTGCGCTGCGCAGGCGAATCGCCGTGGTCAGCCAGGACATCGTGCTGTTCCGTGGCACCCTGGCGCAGAACCTGGCTTATGGCGTGCCCGAGGCCAGCCGTGATGAACTGGAACGGGTGGTGCGCCTGGCGCGGCTGGACAGCCTGGTCGACAGCCTGCCGCTGGGCCTGGATGGCTTGCTGGGCGAGCGCGGCCAGCAGTTGTCCGGGGGGCAGAAACAACGCATCGCCATTGCTCGTGCAGTGTTGCAGGCCCCGGCGATCCTGGTGCTGGACGAGGCCACTTCGGCGGTGGATGAGGCCACCGAACGTGAAGTGATCGCGGCCATCGACCAGCTGTTCGCCGGCCGTACGCGCATCCTGATCAGCCACCGGGCTTCGACCCTGGCCGATGCCGACCTGCACCTGCAACTGCATGACGGCCAGTTGCAGGTGCTGGCGCAGGAGGTGATCAAGCATGGGCACTGACGTGCGCGTTGGCATCATCGACAGCGGCTGCTCGCCGGAGCAGGCCAACGGCTTGCGGGACGCCCGCCGTTTCTGGCTGGAAGACGGCCAGTTGCGCGAAGGTGAAATGCTCCCCGACCAACTTGGGCACGGCAGTGCGGTGCTCGCCAGCTTGCAACACCAGGCCGGTCCTGTGTCGGTGCTGGTAGCCCAGGTGTTCAGTGCCCAGGCCAGCACCAGTGCGTTGCAGGTGGCTGCCGCATTGCTGTGGCTGGTGGAGTCGGGGGCCACGCTGGTCAACCTGAGCCTTGGCTTGCAGCAGGACCGGCCTGTATTGCACCAGGCCTGTGCCGAGGCTTTGGCCGCAGGTGTGGTGTTGTGTGCATCCAGCCCGGCGCAGGGTGGGCCGGTGTTCCCGGCCAGCTACCCAGGCGTCATTCGGGTCACTGGCGATGCCCGTTGTGCACCGGGCCAGTGGTCGTGGCTGGGTACTCGACAGGCGGATTTTGGCGCGTACGTGGGTGCGAGTGAGCGGGCGGGTGCGAGCCTGGGTTGCGCGGCGTTGAGCGGGAAGATTGCCGCCTTGCTGCGTGATGCCCAGGGGATGGACCGCCAGCAGGTGCATGACTGGTTGCGTGAACATGCGGCCTTCAAGGGGCCCGAGCGACGAGGAGCCCGCCATGGCTGAGCTGCGCATTGTGGTGCTGGGCGCCGGCCCTGCGGGTGCCGCCACGGCCATTGGCTTGCGGCGGCTGGGTTACACCGTGACGGTGGTGTCGCAATGGCGCCGTTTCGCGGCAGTTGAAGGCGTTTCGCAGCGGGTGCTGGAGGGCTTGCGTCACGCAGGCCTTGGCGGGGCCTTGAGCCAGGCGGCCATGCCGGCCACTCGCCAGGTGCTCTGGAACGGCCAGCACCTGCACATGAACCAGGAGTTTTTGCTCGACCGGCAACGCTTTGACCAGGCGCTGCGCGAAGACCTTCAGCGCGCAGGCGTGAGTGTGGTCGAGGCGCGGGTGCGTGAGGTCGTGCCGGGGGGCGGTCATCATGTGCGCCTGGACGATGGGCAGGTGCTGACCGCTGATTTCCTGGTCGAGGCCCGAGGCCGTCAGGCACCCCTGGCCGCAGACCGCCTGCGTGGGCCGGAAACGGTCAGCTTGCTCAATGTCTGGCAGGGTAGCCCCGGTGCGCCTGCGTCGGCGGTGGAGAGCCTGGAGGATGGCTGGGCGTGGATGGCACGGCTGGAAGATGGCCGCTGTTACTGGCAAGTCACCCAGGACGCTGCCGGGCTGCCGGGAAAGGCTGGGCTGGCAGCGTACTGCGTGGCGTTGCGGGGCCGCAGTGCGTTGGTCGCTGAACTGTTCAACGATCAGGCATTGATACCGGCACAGGTGCATGCACGCAGCAGTAGCGCCATTCTGGCGGGTGAATGTGTCGGGCAGGACTGGATCCGGGTGGGGGATGCCGCCATGGCTGTTGACCCGCTGTCGGGCAACGGGATTTTTCAGTCGCTCTCTTCGGCATTGCAGGCGCCGGTGGTGATCAACACGTTGCTGCGCAGGCCTGAGCGGGCCGAGCTGGCGCGGCAGTTTCACCAGCAGCGGGTCGAGCAGCTGTTCTTGCGTTTTGCCCGCATTGGCCGGGATTTCTATGCCCAGGAACAAAGCCGGGTGGGGCAACCGTTCTGGGCCCGGCGCCAGGGTTGGCCGGATGCGCAACCCCTGCATCAGGCGGCTGATTGGCAAGCGGTGCGGGTTGAGCGGCGGCCGGTGCTGCGTGACGGGCTGGTGGATGAAGCCGAGGTCGTGGTGACGGCGGACCAGCCGCTGGGGGTTTGGCATTTGCAAGGTGTAGAACTGGCACCGATAGTTCGCGGGCTTCAGGCTGGCCTGGCGCTCAGTGCTGTGCTTGAGGGACAGCAGGTTGAGCATCAGAAAATGGTGCGACGTTGGCTCACAGAACAGGGCTATACCTGAACCCCGGGGCTGCATGGCGTCCCCAGGATCCCGGTTCGGAGCCTCTGGACCGCTACTCGCTTACCGCCGTCAGGTTGCTGCGCCCGACTGCGCGCAGGGGGGCAGTTTCAATCAGCCCCAACCCCAGCACTCCAACAACGATTGCGCACCCTGCTTGTAGCAGCAACGGTGCGCCAAGACCATGAATGTCCGCCAGCCAGCCGCCCAGCACCGGGCTGAGCACGCCGCCGACCACTTCACCCATGCCCATCACCAGCCCGACGCAGGCGGCAATGCGATGAACCGGTACGGTTTCTGATGGAATGGTGGCCATGAAGATTGGCGCCACTCCGCTGGCCGACCAGGTGATGAACAACACCGCGCAAAGCATCCAGAACGGCCCTTGAAAATACAGCGCTGCCAGCGGCGTGAGCGCCCCGATCAGTGAGAACACCACCACTACCAGGCGCCGGCCCAGGCGGTCGGAAAGCGCAGGCACGATGAAACTGCAGAGCGTGGCACTGGCACCCAGCACGCTCATCAAGATACCCATTTCGGTAGAGCCGAACTGCCGCTCGTTCATGTAGTACACCGGCATGAACGCCCACCCCAGCACCATCCACGCCACGTAGAAACAGGCGATGAGCATGCTCAACCAGACGTTGCGATAACGCAGCAGTTCTAACAGCGAACCTGCTGCGACGGGCTGCGAGGCGGACGGTGTCGTCGGCTGGGCAATGACTACCTCCCTAGGCTCGCGTACGTACTTCCAGATCATGCACGCGGCAATCAACCCGGGGATGCCCGCGACGATAAATGCAAGGCGCCAGTGGTAGTGGCTGGCCAGGGCCACCAGGAGCAGGGGCGCTATGCATGAGCCCAGCAGGTTGCTGCCAAAGTTCTGCATGATGCCCATGTTGTGGCCGCGGCGGCTTGCCGTGGAGTTCATCGCCATCAGGGTTTGCGAGATAGGCAGTATCGGGCCTTCGGCCACCCCCATCAGCAGGCGGGCAGCCAGCAGCATGAAGAAGGTGCTGGCCAGCCCGGAGAAGAACGAGCACACCGAAAACACGATCACGGCCACCAACAGGTAAGGCTTGCGGCGCCCGCTGCGGTCGGAACGGGCGCCAAGCAGGTACCCGGACAGTGCCCAGGTCAATGACAAGGCCGATACCAGCAAGCCGATCTGGGTGTTGCTCAAGGACAGGTCGGCGGCCACGAAGGGCGCCAGGAAACTCATTGCATTACGGTCGAAGAAAACAAAACCGAAACTGAGGCTGAGCACGAACAGCAAGCGGTTTTCGTAGGAAGAGAACCAGCGGCGCATGGTGTATCTCCTGCATGATTATTGTTATTGGAATACGCGACGTTCAAAGGCGTCCGCCAGCAGGTGATAGCAAACGCTAGGCCAATTGCGCAGGCCAGCCCCAGGCCCTTGCATACAAGGCCTTGAGCCGGGGCTGGAGCGGCGCAGGCCTTGATCTTTGTTGATCAAGCTGGCAAAAGTTGATGATCAAATATCGGCCTGGCCATCGCGTGACACCGCCCGTGCGCAGAACAAGAACAATAGGAGAAGGTATGAGTCGTTCATCCATCGCGGCACCCCGCGAAGCTGTGTCGCGTTCCCCTCAGGCCTATGAAACCAGCAGCCCGACCCCGGCCGACCTGCGTCGCTACCTGCGGTTTTCAGATGAGGATGCGCGTATCTGGCTGGACGACCAGAGCATGGTCATGCTGCATTCCAGCGCGCTGGGTGCATTGCGCCGCGAGTTGATCGAAAGCGTCGGGCGCGAAGGCGCGCGGCGCATCCTGATGCGCATCGGTTATTCGGCGGGTAGCCAGGATGCCGCGCTGGTACGCAAGCGCTGGCCGGCATCGGACGAGCGCAGCTCGTTCATTGCCGGCGGCCGGCTGCATGCGTTGCAGGGTGTGGTGCGGGTGGAAACGGTCGACCTTGACCTGGACATCGAACGCGGCCACTTCCACGGGGAATACCTGTGGCACGACTCGCGTGAAGCCCATGAGCACATAGCCCACTACGGGGTTGGCGACGAGGCTGCGTGCTGGATGACCCTCGGCTACGCCGCCGGTTATGCCAGCGCCTTTATCGGCAAGCTGGTGGTGTACCGTGAGGTCGAATGCGTGGCCGCAGGCGGCCGCTGCTGCCGGATTGTCGGCGATACGGCAGATCGCTTGCCCAATCATGAACTCGGCGCCGAGCAGCGCTACTGGGACCCTTCGCACTTCATTCAGATGAACTCGATCTGGTCGCCACCCGAGGGCGAAGCGGTACAGCCTGCCTGCACGGCCAGCAGCTTGCCGCTGCAGGACGATATGGTCGGTATTTCTGCTGCGTTCAGCGTTGCCCGTCATCAAATTGCGCAAGTGGCACCCACCCGTGCCACGGTGCTGTTCAGCGGTGAATCGGGGGTGGGCAAAGAAGTGTTCGCCAAGGCGCTGCATCGGCTCAGCCCGCGCGCGCAACAGCCGTTGGTGGCCGTCAACTGTGCGGCTTTGCCGGAAAGCCTGCTGGAAGCCGAGCTGTTCGGTGCCGAAAAAGGGGCCTATACCGGTGCAACGCAGGCGCGTGCCGGTCGCTTCGAGCGCGCCTCTGGCGGCACGCTGTTCCTGGATGAAATCCAGGCGTTGAGCATGAGCGCCCAAACCAAGCTGCTGCGCGCCTTGCAAGAGGGGGAAATCGAGCGGGTGGGGGGCAACAAGCCGATCAAGGTCGACCTGCGGGTGATTGCTGCCACCAACGCCAACCTGCGCGAGGCGATTGCCCGTGGCACCTTCCGCGAAGACCTGTTCTTCAGGCTGAACGTGTTCCCCATCCACCTGCCACCGCTGCGCGAGCGCCGGGATGACATCCCGCTGCTGATGGAGCACTTCTTCAAACACTTCACCCAACTGCACGGTAAGCAGGTTACCGGGTTCAGTGCCCGGGCCGTGGAAGCGCTGCTCAACTACAGCTACCCCGGCAACGTGCGAGAGCTGCAAAACCTGGTGGAGCGGGGGGTGATCGCGGCACCCGGCCAAGCGGCCATCCGCACCCAGCACCTGTTCCCGTCCGGTGAGCAGGCGCCCCGCACCGGGCTGGGTGTGGGCGGTGACGGCAGCCTGTGCAAAGCGGCCAGTGAGCCTGACCCGCAGGGCTCGCCCATGGCCGAGCTCAAGCACGCTATCCACAACCAGCAGCTGGATCAATACCGGCTGGTGTTGCAGGCCTGTAATGGCAACTTGTCCGCCGCCGCACGGCAACTGGGCATCAGCCGCCCGCAACTGGCCTACCGCCTGAAGGCGCACGGGCAGGGCTGAGTTGATCATCGAGCTTGATCAAAGCGGATCAATTTGATCAAGCCAGGTAACGGGTACCGTTGCACAAACCCCATGGCACAGGGAGTTTCGCCGCGTCCAGGGGGCTGGCACAGCCCTTGCGATGCACCAGGCGCGACTTCCTGAAGCGGTAGTTTCAGGTCGCACTTCATAACAACAAAAACAGAGAGTGCATCATGAATGCTCAACCGAGCGGCACCTGGGTGCCTGGCGTTCGCGTTACCGCCTTGTCCATTGCATTGACCGCCTTTGCGTGTGCTGCCCACGCACAGGAGGCGATCAAGCTGGACCTGCAAGTGTGGAACCTGTCGGTGAAAAACCTGGATACCGGCCCTGACCCTTACCACTATGCCAACAGCGGCAACGTGTTTGCCGGAGTCGAGGGCGACCTTGATGCATTGGCCAACATCGCCGGGGCATCGTTCAGCCTGCAGTACGTGTTCTTCCCGTTCATGCGTGGCGAGGGGCAGCCCGCCCAGGACAGTTGGCAGGGCAAGGCCGGGAGTTTCTTTGCCGGGGCACCGATGCACAACGACATCGATACCGGCTACCTGGCTCGCTTTACCTGGAACCAGCGCCTGTTGCAGGACCGCCTGGAACTGGCAGTGGGCCGCAGCAATGCCCGTCAGCACTTCTACATGGCCAACTGTGAAAACGTGATCACCTGCAACGACCCGGTCATCGATAACTCCACCGGTATCCTGCCGTACCCCTACGGCAGTTGGGGTGGCTACACCCGATACCGTTTCGATTCAGGTTACTACCTGCACAGCGGGGTGTTCGAATCCAACCCCCAGCACTACTTCAAACGTACCAAGGGGTTTGACTGGGACCCGGGTGACGCCAGCGGTGTCACCTGGCTGGCCGGGGTAGGGGCGAAAGCGGATTTTACCCAGGACCCTTATGCGTACCATTACGAACTGAACGGTTTTCATAACACCGGCGAACAGATCGACCCCATGGACGGCCGCTTGCGCAGGGGGAGCGATGGGCTGCTGTTCAAGTTCCGCCAGACATTGGCTAGAGAAGGCGAGGCCGCCGTGCCCGAGCGGGGTTGGCAGGTGTTTGGCGCCTGGTCCTGGAGCGCCGATGACATGCAGCCTTTTTCCCATTTCGCCGAAGTTGGTGTGACCCGCCTTGGCCCGTTCGGTCGGCCGCAGGATACGCTCAACCTCAAGGCCAGCTACCTGCGCCTGGGTGCGCGCCAGGCAGCCTGGCAAGAGCACGCGCGGCTGCTTGCCACCGGCCGCGATGAGCGTACGCGTCGAGGTGTATCACGCATCGAGCTGAACACGCACTGGCAAGTCACCCGCAACCTCGCACTGGAGCCCAGCGTGCAGCACATCTTCAACCCGGACAACTTCTACAACCCCAGCGCGCCAGTGAGTGGCGACGGTGCGGTAATAGCCCTGGAGGTCATGTACAACCTCGGTTCCGCGCTCGGTTTGTAGGCCCTGAACGCAAACCTCCCGCCGAAGCGGGAGGTTTTTACCGGTGATGGCTGAAGGGATCAGGCCTGCTGGGGGGCAACCATGACCTTGCATTGATGCTGGCGTTGGCGCAGGGCTTCGAATGCCAGGGGCATTTCGGCCAGCGACACCGTTTCGCTGACCATCGTCAGTGGGGTGGCATCCGGGCCGTCCAGCACATCTACAGCGGCGCAGAACTCGTCCATGTTGAAAAACGCCGACATGACCAGGTTCACCTCCTTGGACACTGCCTGGAACGGCATGAACCTGTCCGCGACCGTGCACAGCCCAAGCACCACAACCGTGCCCCGTGGGCGCACATGGTCGATAGCCTGTGCAATCAGGCCTGGGCGGCCGACGCACTCGAAAACGATGTCGGCCGCGCTGCCCAGGTTTTGAGCAATACACGCCGGCAGTGCGCCGTCGCCTACCAGAAAGTGCGTCGCCCCAAGATGCAAGGCGCGCTCGCGCTGCCAATCGCCCAAGTCGGTGATGGCGACGGTGGCTGCACCCAAGCGCCTGGCCCAGTAGGCCACTGCCAGGCCGATAGCCCCTGCGCCCAGAATCAGTACCTTCGCGCCAGGCTTGAGCCCTGCCCGCATCACCCCGTGCAAAGCCACGGCAAGGGGCTCGGCGAGGGCGCTGTCCTTGAGCCCGACACTGCTCGGAATTACCCGGCACTGGTGGCCCTTGGCAGTCGCCCACTGCGCAAAACCACCACCCTGCAAGCTGAACGCGGGGCACCAGGCAGGCTCACCGCGCAGGCAACTGGCGCACTGCCCACAACCGCGCAAAGGTGCCACGGCCACGGCATCGCCGACTTTCAGGTTGTTTACCTGCTTGCCACATTCAACTACGCGCCCGCTGTATTCATGGCCCAGCACGCTACCTGGGGCAATATCGAAAGCAGGGTCCTGGGTCATGTGCAGGTCACTGCCGCAGATGCCGCAGCGGCACACCTCTATCAGCACTTCGTCGGCAGCGGGCACCGGCATCGCAACTGTGCCTAATTGCAAGGGCTGGTTCAGGCCCTTGAACAGAATTGCTTGCATCATCGCCTCCTCAGTCCACCCGGCCGAGCATCTGCCCGCCATCGATGACGATCTGCGCGCCCGTGACGTAATCCGAGGCCGGTGAGGCCAGGAACAAGGCCAGGCCTTTGATTTCTTCGGTGGAGGCGATCCGATGTTGCGGCACTCGCTGAGCGAAGGCCGCACGGTCGGCCGGGTTGCGCAAACGGCCCCCGGCGATGTTGGTCACGAACGGGCCAGGCGCGATCGCGTTTACGTTGATGCCGTAGCGGGCCAGTTCCATCGCGGCCTGCCGCACGAGTGACGCAGCGCCGGCCTTGGCTGGCATGTAGGGGGTGCCGACGATGGCTTCATTTATGATCGCGGCATTGGAAGTGGTGACGATGATGCGGCCCTGGCCACGCGGTTTCATCAAGCACACTGCCGCACGCAGGGTGGTGAACACCGAGGTGAGGTTGGTTGCAAGCACCTTGTCCCAGTGCGCTTCGTCCAACGTCTCCAGTGCGCCTTCAGCGCAGCGCTGGCCCTCGCTGTCCAGAAAGCCGGGGCCAGCGTCGATGCCGGCGTTGGCGAACACAACATCCAGTCGGCCATAGCGCTCGCCGATGCGTTCGAAACAGGCATACATCGCCTGGCGATCGGTGGCGTCCACCACTTCACCGTGCACGGCGAAACCCAGCGCGGTCAAGCGCGCTACCTGTTCCTGCAGGCGTTCGGCGTCCAGGTCCAGTAGGGTGACCTGTGCCCCGGCTTCGGCCATTACTTCGGCATAGGCCAGGCCAATGCCGCTGGCGGCGCCGGTGACCACACAGGTCAAGCCTTCGACGGCAAATCGTTCCCAGTATTTCATCAGCACCTCCCTGTCCGTTGACCGCTACACCCGCTCACAGGAACAACGCCTGATTGATCGGCAGCCCGTGTTTTTCGCAATGGCTCACGTAATGGTTGATGAACCAGAACACGTCGGTGGTTTCGGTGTGCTGGCCGTGCTCGTCGAAAAACTCGATGGGCCCGTGAATCCAGAAGAGTGCCTTCATGCCTTGCGGGTCATCGGAATACAGGGTGTGGGCGGTGCCTGGGGTTTCGTAGACAAAGCTGCCGGGCCGCGATACCCAGTCGTACTCGTAATATCCCCAGGTGCCCTCCAGCGTTACTGCTGACACCGCTGCGCGGTGCCGGTGGGTGCCGATGCGGCCGCCGCCCTTGACCCAGAGAATGTTGCATACGCTGCCGGTTCGCACATCGAAGCTGAGGTGGCGTATGGCGGCGCAATCGCCGAACGGGACCCAGGGCGATTCATCTTCGCCGGTGCCGATGTGCCCGCCATGCAGGCCGTAGCGGTCGACGATGGCGGCATGGGGCTCAGGCGGCAGTTGGATAATGCTTGGCTTCAGGGTGGTGTTCATGAACAGGCCTCGATGTGTTGTTTTTATGGTCGAGCGTTGGCTCGCGAGGATCTTTTTGCACAGCCTGTGCCAAGCCCTGAAAGGCCTGATTTACGCGGGTTAGAGCGGGTTAAGGTGGTGAGAATTCATGCAGCTTGGCAGGCTTGATGATCAAATTTGATCAAGCGCGGTGGTGCAGAAGGGGCGCGCCGCGCCCCGCTATTGCAGGTCAGAAAAAGGTCCCGACAATCAATTGCAGGTAAGTCCCGGTATCCCGCCCGCCCAACTGCGTACCGCCATTGGCCGCACTGCGCTCCGGCTTGTAGAACCCCACCACCGGGCTGATCAGCAGGTGGTCGTTGACCATCCATTCCACATACAGGTCCAGCTCGCGCCCGCCAAGGTTGCCCTGGTCGGTGTCCAGCGTGTCGAAGTCGAAGTACAGCGCGCCGACGGTCAGGTTGTCCCGTGGCTTGCCTTTCAGCGCTACATGGTGCACTTGGCTGTTCTTGTTGAAGGGCCCGGCATAGTTGGCTGCCACTTCACCCTGGAACCAGGTGCCGTAACCCCGGCTGAGGCCATAGAACAGCGGGTCGAAGCCTTCGGAGAAGCGGCTGTAGCGGTAGGTGGCGGTGGGTGACCAGGGCAGTTGGGAGAAGGTCCAGTTGCCCTCCAGGTACCAGGCATTCTCGCGCCCGCCGGTCTTGTCCTGGGTCACGTACTCGGCGGCCAGCTCCAGGTCTTTGACGCCCAGGTTGCCGCGCCCGCGCAGGCTGGCGGTGTCCATGCCGTCGCGGTGTTCCAGGCCCATGATCTGCGCGTAGCGCTGGTCCACGTCGAGGCCGCGGATCCAGCTCAGGCCGACGGTACCGGTATCGGCGACGTGCTCCAGGTTGGCGACCGCCAGGGAAGTGTCGGCCTGGTAATGGTTGTCGGACTTCAACCACATCAGGTCACCGCGCCAGCCCTGGTTGCCACCCAGGCGCAGCACGGCGGTGCGGTCGAAGGCCTTGCGTGCGGCCAGGTAGTAGGCACCGCCGCGATCGAAGTTGGCCCCCAGGTCGACCTTGCCCAGGTTGACCGGGTCACCCTGGATCAGAAAACCATCACCCAGGGTGACGACCTGGCGGCCACCGGAAATGTCCACGCCATCTTCGCCCAGCGCCGGGAACAGGTTGGCCGAGCGCCAGCCCAAATACAGGTCTTCGATGGCGGTGCGGCGTTCGTCACCCAGGGTCAGGCCGGCGGCGTCGCCATCGCCCCAGGTGGCGGAACTGAGCAGGCTGAAGGCCCCGTAGAGGGTGCCGCTATCGGCCAGGGTCTGGCTGCCGCTGAGGCCGTATTTGACGTAGCCTTCCTGCCAGGCGGTGCTGCCGGGTTGGCGGTTGCCGGCCTGGTTGAAGCTTTCGTCGCTGTGGAAGACGCCGAACAGGGCTTCGAGGTTGGCGTTGAGGGTGGTGCCATCGTGGTTGTACAGCTCGTAGGCTTGGCTGGCGGGGGCGGTTAACAGCAGGGCCAATGTGCAGGCGAGTGTGTGCCTCATGGGTTTGCTCCATGGTTTTTATTGTTGTTTTTGTGTCGCCTGTACCGGCCTCTTCGCGGGTGAATCCGCGCCTACAAGGCACGTGATACCGGGTGTAGGAGCGGGTTCACCCGCGAAGAGGCCGGTACAGGAAAAAGGATCAGAGCTTGATCAACACCGATTTCAGCTCGGTGTAGTGCTCGATGGCCGCTGAGCCCATCTCACGACCAACGCCAGACATCTTGTAGCCACCAAACGGCAGCGCCGGGTCCAGCGCGCTGTGGCAGTTGACCCACACCGAGCCGGACTTGATGCGCGGGATCATGCGGTGCACGGCGGCCAGGTCGTTGGACCAGATACTTGCACCCAGGCCGTAGGGATTGTCGTTGGCCATGCCGATCACTTCGTCGATGTCATCGAATGGCATCGCCACCAGTACCGGCCCGAAGATTTCTTCCTGTACCAGGCGGTGACGCTGGTCAACATCGACAATCACCGTCGGCTTGACGAAGTAACCAGGCCCGAAACCTTCACCCCCGCAGGCGATGGTTGCACCCAGTTCGCGGCCAAGCTCGATGTAGCCGGTGACGCGGTCCTGCTGCTTGGCTGAAATCAGCGGGCCCATCTGCACCGCCGGGTCCAGCCCGTTGCCCAGCTTCATGGCATTGGCAATTGCGGCGATGTCGGCCACCACATTGTCGAAGTGCTTGCGGTGCACATACAGCCGCGAGCCTGCGCAGCACACCTGGCCCTGGTTGAAGAAGATCGCCGTGGCCGCACCGGCTGCGGCTTCCTGCAGGTTGGCGTCGGGCATGACGATGGTCGGCGATTTGCCGCCCAGTTCCAGGGTGACGCGGGTCATGTTATCCATGGCCGCCTTGCCGATCAGCTTACCGACCTCGGTGGAGCCGGTGAAGGTCAGTTTGTCTACGCCGGGGTGGCGGCTGAGCGCGGCGCCGGCGTTCAGGCCAGTACCGGTAACCACGTTGAACACGCCGGCCGGGTAGCCGGCCTCGTCGACCAGCTCGGCCAGCTTGAGCACGCTCAGTGGGGTTTCATCGGCAGGCTTGAGCACCACGGTGCAGCCGGTGGCCAGTGCCGGGCCTAGCTTCCAGCAGGCCAGCAGCAGTGGGAAGTTCCAGGCAACGATGGCGCCCACCACGCCCACTGCCTCGCGGCGCACGAAGCCGTGGAACTGGTCGTTAGGCATCAGCGGCATGGACGCTTCGACGGTGCTACCCTCGATCTTGGTGGCCCAGCCCGCCATATAGCGCAGGAAGTCGATGGCCAGTTGCACGTCCATCACCTGGGCCACGGCGGCGCTCTTGCCATTGTTCAGGCATTCCAGTTCGGCCAGCTGGCGCGCATCGCGCTCCATCAGGTCGGCCAGGCGCCACAGCAGGTTCTGCCGCTCGCGCGGGCGCATGCGGCTCCAGGGCGAGTCGTCGAAGGCCTGGCGCGCAGCGCGCACGGCGCGGTCGACATCTTCGGCCTCGGCGGCCGGCACTTCACCCAGCACCTCGCCGGTGGCCGGGTTGCGGAACGACAGGGTGCGACCGCTGGCGGCGTCCTGCCAGTCGGCACCGATGCGCATCTTCAGCTTGCGTTCGAGAAAGGCGCGGGTGGCGGGCAGGATGGGCAGTTCGGAAAGCATGGGGCTGTGCCTCTTGTCATTGGATGTGACGGGCACTGGCGCAATGGCCGTGCCAACCTGGGCAGATGGCCGCAAAGCGTTGTGGGCGTTGGGTTTTGCCTGAGCGCAAGGCTGCGTTTGCCAGGTTGCGCTGTTGCACATTGAGACGGTGTGAGACGGTGGTGAAACAGTGGCTGTTCGGCCTCTTCGCGGGCCCTGTCTCAACATGAAACACCCTGTCGCGAAATGGCACGCTGCAAATGGCCATCCCGGCTCCTGGCCAAGCCCCGAAAACCGCTTAAAGGGTTGAAAGGAAACGCTTTTACCCTAACTGGCACAGTTCCTGTATCACAACCGTCACATGCACACCTGCTGTACCAAAGCGTGCGAAAACGATAAGAACAACAACCGTGGAGGTCTGACCTTGAAGACGACTCGACTCCGGCGGCATGCGGGCAAACTGGCGCTGGTCGCCGCCGCGCTGCTGAGCACCCAGGCCATGGCGGCCGAGCAGGGCCCGAGCCTGTTGCAGAACAAGTGCATGGGGTGCCATATCCCCGAAGGCAACGACACCTATAGCCGCATCAGCCACCAGCGCAAGACGCCGGAAGGCTGGCTGATGAGCATCGCCCGCATGCAGGTGATGCATGGCCTTCAGATCAGCGACGACGACCGTCGCACGCTGGTCAAATACCTGGCCGACAAACAGGGCCTGGCGCCCAGCGAAACCGATGGCGTGCGTTACGCCATGGAGCGTCGGCTCAATACCGTCGAGCACTTCGACACCCAGCTCAGCGAGACCTGTGGCCGTTGCCACTCGGGTGCCCGTGTCGCCTTGCAACGGCGCCCGGCCAAGGAGTGGGAACACCTGGTCCACTTCCACCTTGGCCAATGGCCGTCCCTTGAATACCAGGCCCAGGCGCGTGACCGCGACTGGCTGCCGATCGCCCTGCAGCAAGTGGTGCCGGACCTTGCCAAGCGCTTCCCGATGGACAGCGCGGCCTGGGACGAATGGCAGAAGGCCAAACCCAAGGCGGACGTACTGCCGGGGCAGTGGGCATTCAGCGGCCATATGCTGGCCAAGGGCGATGTACGTGGGGTAATGAGCGTCACGGCCGGAGAGGGCGATACCTTCAAGGTCGAGGTCAAGGGCGCTTACGCCGACGGTACACCGTTCAACGGCAGCGGCTCGGCCATCCTGTACAACGGTTATGAATGGCGGGGCAATGTGAAGGTTGGCGATGCCAACCTGCGTCAGGTGTTCGCCGCGCTGGATGGCGAAATGAAAGGCCGTATGTTCGAAGCCGATCACGATGAGCGCGGCCTGGACTTCAGCGCCGTAAAAGAAGGCAAGGCGCAGTTGCTGGCGGTACAACCGGCGTTCATCAAAGCCGGAGGCGAAAGCGAAATCACCCTGGTTGGCAGCGGCCTGACTGGCAAGCCGGACCTGGGCGCCGGGGTGGAAGTGACCGAAGTGCTGGAGCAGACCCCGACCCTGGTAAGGGTCAAGGCCCGTGCCGCGGCCGATGCCAGGCCAGGGCTGCGCGAGGTGGCGGTAGGTGCGCTCAAGGGCGTGAACCTGGCGGTTTACGACAAAGTCGATGAAGTGAAGGTCGTGCCGGCGTTCTCCATCGCGCGCATTGGCGAGAACGGTGCCTCCGTGCCGAAAGTGCAGGGGCGTTTCGAGGCCGAAGCCTGGGGCAAGGATGCCAATGGCCAGCCGCTGCGTATCGGCTACCTGCCGGCCAGCTGGAAGGTCGAGCCGTTCAACGAGCGTGCTGTCGAGGATGAAGACGTCAAGTTCGCCGGGCAGATGCAGGCCGACGGTGTGTTCGTGCCAGGCGGTGCCGGGCCCAACCCTGAGCGCAAGATGATGACCAACAACGCCGGTAACCTGAAGGTCATCGCCACGCTGGCCGACGGTGGCCAGACCGGCGAAGGGCACATGATCGTCACCGTACAGCGCTGGAATAACCCGCCGCTGCCGTAACGGCAGGCTGCAACGGTTTTCCAACGGATCGATTATCGGGAGGTCGCCATGGGCGTACTACTGAACCTGGTCGAACGCAACCTGCACGAAGTACAGGTTGATGCCGACCGCATGCTGTTCCATATCCCCAGCAGTTCGCTGTTCACCGCTGACGCGGTGACCGGCGGCATCATCGACACCTTGCGCCAGCAAGGCTGCTCGGCCGAGGAGCTGATGCAGCGCCTTGGCCAGCAGTTTGCCGGCGACGATATCCAGGACACCCTGCGCGAGCTGATCGCGCTGGAGCTGGTCAGCGACGGCTCGCCGCTGACCCCGGAAATCGCCCTCAGGCAAGTCGAGCGCACCGCACTTAACACCGTGGTGCTCAACGTCAACACCGGTTGCAACCTCAGCTGCACCTATTGCTACAAGGAAGACCTGGACAAGCCTTCCGCCGGCAAGAAGATGAGTACCGCCACCGCCGAAGCCTCGGTGGAGATGCTGCTCAAGGAATCACCCAACGAGCAGCGCTACAGCGTGGTGTTCTTCGGTGGCGAACCGCTGTCCAACCGGCCGTTGATCGAGCACATGGTGGCTTACTGCGAGCGGCGGTTCGCCGAGGCGGGCAAGCAGGTGGAGTTCATCATGACCACCAATGCTACCTTGCTGACCGAAGAAATCATCGATTGGCTCAACGCCCACCGCTTTGGCCTGTCGATCAGCATCGATGGCCCCAAGACCGTGCACGACCGCAACCGTATCACCGTGGGCGGGCAGGGCACCTATGACGTGGTGCGGCGCAAGGCCGACCTGCTGCTGTCGCGCTACACCAGCCGGCCGGTGGGCGCGCGGGTCACGCTGACCCGTGGCATTACCGACGTTGAAACCATTTGGAACCACCTGTTCAACGAAATGGGTTTCGCCGAGGTCGGCTTTGCCCCGGTTACCTCTGGCGACATGGCCGACTTCAACCTCACTGCCGACGAGCTGGTGCAAGTCTTCGCCAACATGAAGGCACTCGGCCGGCGCTACCTGGAGGCGGCACTGGAGCACCGCAACATCGGGTTCTCCAACCTGCATCAGCTGATCACCGACATCCACGAAGGCCACAAGAAGGCCCTGCCGTGTGGCGCCGGGTTAAAGATGCTGGCAGTGGATCACGAAGGTGAGTTGAACCTGTGCCACCGCTTCACCGGCTCCAGCCTGCCCACCTTCGGTAACGTGCACCAGGGCGTGAAGCAGGCGCAGCTCAACGACTTCCTGTCGCAGCGCCTGGACCGCAGCAACACCGGCTGTGAAAGCTGTCGCATCCGCAACCTGTGCTCCGGCGGCTGCTATCACGAAAGCTATGCGCGCTACGGCGACCCGCAGCACCCGACGTATCACTACTGCGAACTGATGCGCGACTGGGTGGACTTCGGCATTGAAGTCTACAGCCGCATCATGGCCGCCAACCCGGCCTTCATCGATCGCTACATCACCCCGCGGAAGGCGCATTGACATGAAGCACTTGAAGCCCCTGAACAACAAGGCGCGCATCCTGGAGCAGGCCGCCGCCGAAGACCGTGTCGAAGACGTGATGGCAATGAGCGCGGTGGCCGGCTGCACGGCCACTACCGACCCCGGCTGGGAGGTGGACGCCTTTGGCGGCGTGAGCTCGCTGTGCCAGCCGATGGAGGCCGACCTTTATGGTTGTTCCGACCCTTGCTGGTGGCCGGCCCAGGTGCCGGACATGATGAGCACCTACCAGGACTGGAACGCCCAGGCGACCAACTCGGCAGAGGACTGGCGCAACCTCGGCACCGTGTTCCCGAAAGACAAGTGACGGCCCAACAAGAATGACAAGGGGAAACCGCATGAAAGCTGGACGCTGCGCGCCATTGGCGCTCACCATCGCCGCCATGGGCGCCGGGCTGGCACAGGCCGACGACACTGGCCCGGCACTGAAGGCTGGCCACGAATACATGATCGTGACCAACTACCCGAACAACCTGCATGTGGTCGATGTGGCCAGTGACACGGTCTACAAGAGCTGCCGGATGCCGGACAAGTTCGGCCCTGGCACCGCAATGATGGCGCCGGACAATCGCACCGCCTACGTGCTCAACAACCATTACGGCGACATCTACGGCATCGACCTGGACACTTGCAAGAACACCTTCCACGCCAACCTGTCCAGCGTAGCCGGTGAAGTCGGCCGGTCGATCTATTCGTTCGCCATCAGCCCAGACGGCAAAGAGGTGTATGCCACGGTCAACCCGACCCAGAGGCTGAACGACCATTACGTGGTCAAGCCACCCCGGCTGGAGGTGTTCAGCACCGCCGATGGCCTTCAGGCCAAGCCCGTACGCAGCTTCCCGATGCCGCGCCAGGTGTACCTGATGCGCGCCTCCGACGATGGCAGCCTGTACGTTGCCGGGCCGGACATTTACAAGATGGACGTGAAGACCGGCAAATACTCGGTAGCCCTGCCGCTGCGCAACTGGAACCGCAAAGGCTACAGCGCCCCGGATGTGCTGTACTTCTGGCCGCACCAGAGCCCGCGCCATGAGTTCACCATGCTGTACACCATTGCCAAGTTCAAGGATGACAAGCAGGACCCGGCCACCGCCGAACCGCTGTATGGCTACCTGAGCATCGACCTGAAGACCGGCAAGACCCACACCCAGGAGTTCGCCGACCTGACCGAGCTGTACTTCACCGGCCTGCGCTCGCCCAAGGACCCGAACCAGATCTACGGCGTGCTCAACCGCCTGGCCAAGTACGACATCAAACAGCGCAAGCTGATCAAGGCGGCTAATCTGGAGCACACCTACTACTGCGTGACGTTCGACAAGAAGGGCGACAAGCTTTACCTGGGCGGCACCTTCAATGACCTGGCGGTGTTCAACCCGGATACGCTGGAAAAGGTGAAGAACATCAAGTTGCCGGGTGGTGACATGTCTACCACGACGCCGCAGGTGTTCGTTCGCTAAACCGGTGTGTGCCTCTTCGCGGGTAAACCTACAAAGGACGGCGCCACATTTGAGGCCGGTGGAGGTTTTTGTAGGAGCGGGTTCACCCGCGAAGAAGCCAGCACAGAAAACACAAGAACAACAAGAGAACGCCCATGCCCCAGCCAAGCTACACCCAGGGCAACCAGGACAAGCCCCTGCTGACCCAATGCATCGGCGACGCCTTCGACGCCACCGTGGCCCGCTTCCCCGAGCGTGAGGCGCTGGTGGTTCACCATCAGGCCCTGCGCTACACGTGGCGGCAACTGGCCGACGCCGTCGACCAGCACGCCCGCGCGCTGATGGCCCTGGGCGTGCAGCCCGGTGACCGTCTTGGCATCTGGGCACCCAACTGCGCCGAGTGGTGCATTACCCAGTTTGCCAGCGCCAAGGTTGGCGCGATCTTGGTCAACATCAACCCGGCCTACCGTTCCAGCGAACTGGACTACGCCCTTGGCCAGTCCGGCTGCCGCTGGGTGATCTGTGCCGATGCGTTCAAGACCTCCGATTACCACGCCACGCTGCAGGGCCTGCTCCCGGGCCTGGCCAACGGCCAACCGGGCGCGCTGATCTGCGAGCGCTTCCCCGAGCTGCGTGGCGTGGTCAGCCTGGCGCTGTCGCCACCGCCGGGCTTCCTGGCTTGGCACGCATTGCAGGCCCGTGCCGAGGCCGTCAGCGGCGAGGCCCTGGCCGCGCGCCAGGCACAACTGCGTTGCGACGACCCGATCAATATCCAGTACACCTCAGGCACCACCGGTTTCCCCAAGGGGGCCACCCTTAGCCACAGCAATATCCTCAACAACGGGTACATGGTCGGTGAAAGCCTGGGCCTTACCGAGCACGATCGGCTGGTGGTGCCGGTGCCGCTGTACCACTGCTTCGGCATGGTCATGGCCAACCTTGGCTGCATGACCCACGGCAGCGCACTGATTTACCCCAGCGATGCCTTCGACCCGCTGGCCACGCTGCGGGCAGTGGCGCAGGAAAAAGCCACTGCGCTGTATGGCGTGCCGACCATGTTCATTGCCGAACTGGACCATCCGCAGCGTGGTGAGTTCGACCTGTCGAGCCTGCGCACCGGGATCATGGCCGGCGCGACCTGCCCGATCGAGGTGATGCGTCGGGTGATTGGCGAGATGCACATGGCCGAAGTGCAGATTGCCTATGGCATGACCGAGACCAGCCCGGTGTCCTTGCAGACCGGTGCCGCTGACGACCTGGAGCGTCGCGTGACCAGCGTCGGTCGCACCCAGCCCCGGCTGGAGAGCAAGGTGGTGGACGCCGAAGGCAACACTGTCCCGCGTGGCGAGATCGGCGAACTGTGCACCCGCGGCTACAGCGTGATGCTGGGTTACTGGAACAACCCCAAAGCCACCGCCGAGAGCATCGACGCAGAGGGCTGGATGCACACTGGCGACCTGGCGGTGATGGACGAGCAGGGCTATGTGCGTATTGTCGGACGCAGCAAGGACATGATCATTCGCGGCGGCGAGAACATTTATCCGCGCGAGCTGGAGGAGTTCTTCTTCACCCATCCGGCGGTGGCCGATGTGCAGGTGATTGGCGTGCCGTGCAGCAAGTACGGTGAAGAGATCGTGGCCTGGGTGCGCCTGCACCCGGGGCATGCTGTCAGTGAGGAAGCGTTGCGTGAGTGGGCGAGGGCAAGGATTGCGCACTTCAAGGTGCCCAGGTACTTCCGTTTTGTCGACGCGTTTCCGATGACGGTTACGGGCAAGGTGCAGAAGTTCCGGATGCGCGAGATCAGTGTCGAAGAGCTGTCTGCCAGATGACCTTTTACGTGCCCAAGGTGAACGCCTTGCTCAAGATTCGAACATCCTGCGCGGTCGCCCGTAGGAGCGGGTTCACCCGCGAAAGGGCCGGCCCTGCTGGCCAATCTCTACCCGCTGTTCACCGTCGCAGCCGCCACCGTATTCGCGGGTAAACCCGCTCCTACGCGGTCGCGGACACACAGCGGGAGTTGAACACATGCCGTTGTAGGAGCGGGTTTACCCGCGAAGGGGCCGGCCCTGCTGGCCAACATCCCTGGCCAATCAGCGGGCCAGGCCTGAACGACGCTCGCGCAGCGCCTTGTCGACTTCGGCCTCGATCTTGTAGGCCGGCCCCTCCAGGTCGTCGTAGTTACGCGTATAGCGTCGGGCAAACGCCTCCACGCCCAGCTCCTGATACTGCTGCACATGCTTGAGCTCGTGCGCCCACAAGGCCACGTTGTCCTCGGCATCGGCGGCCCGGCGGAAGATGATCGTGTCGATCAGTGTAACGGCGTTCACATCGGGGTTCTGCAATAGCGCATTGGCTGCGCTCATCTGTTGCTCATCCCCCACCCGGAAGCGCGCCGCGTCGAGCACGGCAAAGTCATACCAAGGTTCAAGCTGCGCCCGAATATGCAACGGAATCGGCTGCACTCCGCTGGCCGTGGCTTCGTCGCGGGCCTGGCGCAAGGCGTAGGTCAGGCTGGACGAGGCCATGACCTCCACCTCCTTGAGGATCTGCCCGGCCTGGCCTGGGTCGATCGGGGCGCAGAAGCAGCCCATCAGGCACACTTGATACTGCCCAGGCGGGCAGGCCTGTTCGGCAAGCGCTGGCAGGGCCAATAGCAAACTCAGCAGGGCACTAATCCGTCTCATGCAGGGCCTGTTCGACAAACTGGCGGCTGGCGCCCAGTACCTGCGCTTGCACGCTTTCACTGGCCAGCATGCGCCCGACCAGCAATGCCCCTACGCACTGGCTTATCAGCACCCAGGCCAGCTGCTCATCCTCCAAGGTTGTGCTCCAGGCCTGGTGCAGCTCTACCAGCCAGTGCTCAGCCACTTCACGCACCGGCGTGTCGGCCCGGGCGATTTCCACACCCAGCGGCGGCAGCGGGCATCCACCTTCGGCATTGCGCAGGTGGGCCAGGCTCAGGTACTGCTGCAGACAGCGGCCCAGGCGTTCGCGGTTGGCGCCTTGGCAAGCCAGGCGTGCCAGGGGGCTGTTGCTCAGCTCCTGGCGTACCACCTCGGTAAACAGGTCGTCCTTGGACGGGAAGTGGTTGTAGAAGGCACCGCCGGTCAGGCCGATCGCTTTCATCAACCCGGCCACGCCGGTGCTGGCAAAACCCCCGCGTTTGGCCAGCGCGCCGCTGCTGGCCAGCAACCGTTCGCGGGTTTGCTGTTTGTGTTCGTTGGAATAGCGCATTCACATGCCTCGGCAGACAGGCTTGACGATGACCGCGATCATAGCATAGCGTTCGTTTACTAAACGATCATTTACCCATGGAGGCAGGCATGTCAGACCAACAAAAAGTCGTGCTGGTGATCGGGGCGGGCGACGCCACTGGGGGTGAGATCGCCAAGCGCTTTGCGCGTGAGGGCTATATTGCCTGCGTAACCCGGCGCCAGGCCGACAAACTGCAGCCGCTACTGGAGGAAATACACGCCGCTGGCGGCCAGGCCTACGGTTTTGGCTCTGATGCGCGCAAGGAAGAGGAGGTGACCGCGCTGGTGGAGACTATCGAGCGTGATATAGGTCCGATTGAGGCATTTGTCTTCAATATCGGCGCGAATGTGCCGTGCAGCATTCTCGAGGAAACCCCACGCAAGTACTTCAAGATCTGGGAAATGGCCTGCTTTGCCGGTTTCCTCACCGCGCAGGCGGTGGCCCGGCGCATGGTTCAGCGTGAGCGCGGCACCCTCCTGTTCACCGGCGCTACAGCCGGTACCCGCGGCGCAGCCGGCTTTGCCGCCTTCGCCGGCGCCAAGCATGGCTTGCGTGCCCTGGCACAGAGCATGGCGCGCGAGTTGGGGCCACGCAACATCCATGTCGCCCATGTGGTGGTGGACGGAGCCATCGACACGGCCTTCATCCGTGACAGCTTCCCCGAGCGTTATGCCCTCAAAGACCAGGATGGCATCCTTGACCCGGCGCACATTGCCGACAGTTACTGGTTCCTGCACGCCCAGCCCCGCGACGCCTGGACGTTCGAGCTGGACCTGCGCCCCTGGATGGAACGCTGGTAAACCCCCGTTAACACGCAAGGACCGTCACCATGCACACGTCTGTCGATTTCTTTTTTGACCTGGGCAGCCCGGCCAGTTACCTGGCCTGGACCCAACTGCCGAACCTGTGTGCCCGCCACGGCGCTACGCTGCGCTACCGGCCAATGCTGCTTGGCGGGGTTTTCCAGGCTACCGGCAATGCTTCGCCGGCCATGATCCCGGCCAAAGGGCGCTACATGTTCACCGACCTGGCACGCTTTGCCCAACGCTACGGTGTGCCGTTCGGGGTGCCGCCGGGCTTTCCGGTCAATACCCTGACGTTGATGCGCGGCGTGACAGGTACCCAGTTGCATTCACCGGATCGGTTCGAGGCATTGCTATCGGTGCTGTTCACCGGGCTGTGGGTACAGCGCCGCAACCTGAGCGACAGCGCTGTGCTGAATGAAACACTCGTGCAGGCAGGTTTCGACCCGCAGGTTTTTCATGCCCTGGCCGCTGACAGCGAAGTAAAAGCCGCGCTAAAGCAGGCGACCGAGGCCGCTGTGGCGCGCGGGGTGTTTGGCGCGCCCACCTGTTTTGTCGGTGATGGCATGTTCTTCGGCCAGGACCGCCTGGACTTTGTCGAGGAGGCGCTGCGTCAGGGGGCCAGCAGCCTCTCCAGCTGAGTGCGCTCCCACAGGCTGAGCAGGTCGGTGGGGTTGGTGCCATAGCGCTGCCAGTGCTCGAGCCCGGCCTGTTCGCCGCCGGGGGCTTGGCAATGAACGCAATGCGCCAAGCCTTCAGTATCCAAGGCCAACGTCAGTTGCCAGCCCTGGATACCGACATCGACCAAGCCACCCTCGCGGCGTGCAGCCACCTCAAGGTGGTGCACGCCAAGGGCCACATTACGCAGGCACTGATAGACATCCCGGGCGCTCAGTGACGGTCTGTGCGTCAAGATCAGAAATTCGCCGGCGTGTTGGCGCTGATGATCTCGGCCTCATCCGGGCCGATGTTCTTGAAACTGTGCGGCAGGGTCGTGGGGATGTAGTAGCCGTCGCCCGAATTGAGGACGCTGACCTGGCCGTCGACCCACAGCTCGACGGTGCCACGGGTGACCAACCCGCATTCTTCGCCTTCAGCGTGCACGATCGGCTCGCCAGAGTCGGCGCCGGGTGCGTACAGCTCACGCAGCATGCGCATTTGGCGGCCTTCGACGCTGGCGCCGACCAGCAGCATGCGCAGGCCATTGCGGCCCAGGTCGGGTTGTTCGCCACCACGGAATACGTAGCGTTCCTCACGCACCGGCTCGTCGAAGCTGAAAAACTCCGCCAGGCTCATGGGGATGCCCTCGAGCAGTTTTTTCAGGGAGCTGACCGAAGGGCTGACGCGATTCTGCTCGATCTGCGAGATCGTCGAATTGGTCAGCCCGCTGCGACGGGCCAGTTCCCGTTGGGAGAGGTTGTTGCGTTCACGCACCAGTTTGAGTCGCGTCCCCGTGTCCATAGCCGCCTTGTAATCAGAGGTGTCAATAATAATGAGCGATGCGCATTAAAACACACTCTGCGCCCTTGCGCGCTGTGCTTCTCAAACCCGCTGCTCACGCGGCATTGGCCACAGCCCGACCAGCAGCAACAGCACGGCCACGGCCAGGAATGGCAAGCGCGGATCAAGGGCATACACCAAGGTACCGGCGAGCGGCCCGATCACCGCGCCCATGCCTTGGGCGGCGCCAATGGAGCCGGCCGTGGCGCCTTGTTCGGAGGCCTGCATGGCATTGGCCGCCAGTGCCGAAAACGCCGGGAAGACGAAGCCCATGCCGGCCGCCGCAACAAAATAGCAAGCCCACAGCCAGGGGGCCGTGGTGGCCAGCGAGCCACAGGCAAAGCCCAGTGCCGATACCGTGGCACCCACCCGGATCATCTTCAGCGGTGGCCACTCCAGTTGGCGCAGTATCACCTGGGCCAGCATCAGTGCCACACCCACGGTGGTCAGGGCGATGCCAGCCGCCTGGGCCGCTTCGGCAGGGCCCAGATGCAAACGGTCAAGGGCAAAGAAACCGACGATGATCTGCGACACGGTCACGCTGAGCATGGCGCTGAATGCCACCAGCAGCGGCCGGCGCAGGCGCGGGTCGTTCAGCCGCACCGGGCTGGGGGCGTGGCTGTGCGGCAGCGCCTGTGGTTTGAGGGTGAAAAACAGCACGAGGAAGGCAGTGGCCGGCAGCAGCGACATGATATGGAACGGCAGGCTCAGGCTGTGCCGCGCCAGCAGTGCGGCCAGCGCCGGCCCGACCACCAGACCGACGGCGTTGGCCGCCCCCAGTGAGGCCATGGCCCGCGCCCGGCGTTGCGGCTCGACATGGTCGGCGATCAGCGCATTGCAGCCTACCGGGATGGCGGCATAAAAGGCGCCGATGCAACCACGCGCGATCATCAGGCCGATGAACGCCAAGGTCGCCCCCGGCATCCAGCGCAGTGCACCTTCGACGAACAGGCACAGCAGCCAGTAGGCCAGGGTGAAGCCGGCGCTGCCCAGCAGCAGGATGCGCCGGCGGCCCAGGCGGTCTGCCGCGCGACCCCAGGGCCGGGCCAGCAGCACCCAGACCACGCCGGCCACGGTCACGGCGGCGCCGGCTTGCCAGGTGGCCATGCCAAGCTGGCGGGCTATCGGGCCGATCAGGGCGACAAACGCCATCATCGACATGGTGCAGGCCATGTTGGCCAGCAACAGCGGGCGCAGGTTCAGGGTGCTGGCAGGCAGGAGGGTTGCAGGATCCTTTGCGACGTTCATGGGCAGTCCAGGGCAGAGTGGCAAACAAAACCGATATTATTAGGAATCATTATCGATTGTCGAACCCCGTGCTGCTACCGTTCATTCGCTGCGGTGCAAGGGGCCAGGCCACATGCTACGCAACACACCGTCACGGCGCACCCACGCATGCATCAAGGCGGCCCCCACATGCACCAGCACCGTGGCGAACAGCAGGTAGCCGGCCCAGCCATGGGCCTGGCGCAGCACGGCATATAGCTGCAGGTTGTGGGGGGCGATGGCGGGCAAGCCGAGCGGGCGCGGGTAATCGCCTGCCGACAGCATGGCCCAGCCCAGCAGCGGCATGGCCAGCATCAGGCCATAGAGCAGCAGATGCGAGGCTCCGGCGGCCCAGCGCTGCAGTTTTGGCAGGTCGTTCGGCAGGGGCGGGTGAGGTAGGGTCAGGCGCACAGCGATACGCAGTACCACCAGCACCAGCAGGGCCAGCCCGGTGGCCTTGTGCAGGCTGATCAGCACCGGGTGGCGTAGCGACAGGTCGGCGACCATGCTCACACCGATGAACAGCATGGCCAGAATCAGCACGGCCATCAGCCAGTGCAACACGCGGGCGAAAGGGTGGAAGGCTTGAGGTTTCATGGCTTGGCTCCGGTGCTGAGCGATTCGCGGCTACGGCGGTTGAACGATTCGGAATAGGCGGCCGAGCGGGCGGCGAGGATCGGGTCGGCTGACGCCTCTATGCCGCGGGGCAGGATCAGCGGGTCGAAGTTGAGATCGCGGCAGGCCCCTTGCTCGGGGGCGTCTACCTGTTCCAGTACCAGAGTGCCAGCGTCCACGCTGCGCCGCTCGGCGGGCCACGGCCGGGCAGGGTCGTCCACGGCATCGCCAGGTTCGGCCAGTACCAGGCGCAGCGTCCAGCGCAACGGGCCTTGGGCAAGGCGCTGCTGCAAGTCGTGTTGCAGGAATTGCTTGTCATCAACCTGCGCGGGTAATGCCGCAAATGCAGTTTGTGGCTCGAGCTGCCAACGCACCGGGTGGGCCGCACCCGCTGCGTCGATCAGGTGGAAGGCATTGATACTGTGGTACTGCGTGTTGGCGAAGCTGTCGCTGGGTTTGTAGCCCGCCGCCCATTGGCGAAACGCCGCGCTTTCCGGGTGAGCGGCGAAGAACGCCTGCAGCTTGCCAGGGTCCGGTTTGCCGGTTGCCGGGTCTGGTGCGCTCGCCAGTACTTGCTGGTAGAACCCTTGCGGCGTGCTGACTGCCAGCACCGGAGGGTTGTTCATGCCGGTCCGCCAGACCTGGCCATCGTCGGTGCTTAGCTCAATCGCCAGGCTGCGTACGGGTATACCCGTATCCGGGGCGAACGGGTTGGCGCCGCCGATGGCAAAACGGCCCACCACCGGCACCCGTTGCTGGCTGAAGGCGCGCGCCGTGGACAGGTTGGCGGCCTGCCCGCTGGCCTGGAAGTAGCCGCTCACGCACAAGCCCTTGGCGTGGTTCTTGCGGTAGCCGGGGTAATGCCCGGCCTGGGCTTCGAAGGTGTCGATGATGCGCTGTGGCGTCAGTCGGGGTTCGCCGAGCCAGCCAGCGGCATAGGCAAAGCCGGCACCTGCGGCCAGCAGCACGCCGCCAATGGCGGCCAGGCGCAAGGCTTTGGCCGAGCCGTGCAAGGGTGTGTTCATGGTCATCGTCCGGTTCAGTGAAGGTGCCAGTACGACGTGTCAGAGAAAAAGTTATTCCCTCATCGGGAATAGAATGTGTTCACAGGCGTCTGCCCTTTAGACTGACAACCCCAGAGGCCGGGACCTAGCCATGCATGATTTGGACGACCACCAGTGGCGCGAGCTGCTGGCCCGCCTGCGCCGCTTTGCCGTGTGGCTGACCCGCGAGCCGGGCAGCGCCGACGACCTGGTGCAGGCCACGGTCGAGCGGGCCCTGAGCCGTCGCGACCAGCAGCGGGACGCTGATGCCCTGCGTGCCTGGCTGTTCACCATCCTTTATCGACAGTTCCTCGACGGTAAGCGCCGCGAGCGATTGCATGCGCGCTGGTTGTCCTGGTTCGGCCGTAACGAGCACGACGATGAGCCGGTCGGTGACAACCTCGAAACCATCGTCCTGGCACAGGCCGACCTGCAGGCGTTTGCCCGGCTGACGGCGGAGCAGCGTGCCTTGTTGTTGCTGGTCAGCATCGAAGGCTTGAGTTACAAGGAGGCCGCCCAGGCCTTGGGCATCCCCATCGGCACTGTGATGTCGCGCCTGTCGCGCGCGCGCAATGCCTTGCGCGAACTGACTGAGGGCAACCCCCAGCCCCCGGCCTTGCGGAGACTGAAATGAAGCGCCTGATCCCCAGCGATGACGAATTGCACGCTTACGTCGATGAGCGCCTGGAACCTGTGCGCCGGGCCGAAGTGCAGGCCTGGCTGGCGGCCAACCCGCAAGCTGCGGCACGGGTGGAAGGCTGGCGCGCCGATGCCCGGCGGCTGCGCACAGCGCTGGCCGGATTGGGCGAGCTGCCCGGTGCGGCGCAGCTGGACCTTGGCCAGTTGCGTCGGCAATTGCGCCAGCGTCGGCAGCGGCGTTGGGCGGCGGCGGCGGTGGTGATGCTGGCGTTGGGTGTGGGGGGCTTGGGCGGCTGGCAAGTGCGCGATGCAACCTTGGCGCGGGTCGACCTGCCCATGGCTGATGCTGTTCAGGCGCACCGTTTGTTCGCCAGCAGTGAAGCACTGGATATCCAGGCCAGTGATCCTGGGCGGTTGCGCGACTGGCTAGGCCGCCATTTCAGCCGGGTGGGCCAGTTACCGGACCTGGCGGGGTATGGCTTCAAACCGGTGGGCGCCCGCTTGCTCAGCAACGAGCAGGGGCCGGCTGCATTACTGGTATTCGAAGATGGCAAGGGCCAGCGCATCAGCCTGTTCCTGCGCTCGCCGGGCGACCTTTATCGGCGCATGCCGGACGGGCAGCGGGTCGATGGCCAGCTGGAGGCGCGGTACTGGTCGCATGGGGCTTATAACTTTGCCTTGGTCAGCGCGGCGGACGATGTGCGTGGGGCGGGGGTGGGGGAGGCGTTGAGGTTGGGGTTGTAAGCACCGATAGCTTAGGCTCTGTACGAAAAGCCTTGATACTTGTTCATGCTGCGTTGAAAACAGCCTGGGAATGCTCATGTACTCCAGTACAGTCGGGCGCGACCCCGGCCGTTCCTCGGCTGTTTTCGCCTTGCCTGACCTGCGTCTCAAGACTTTTCGTACAGAGCCTAGGATTGTCGCTTAAGCTGATTCACACGAGCCGCATTAAACCATTCTGCACCGTACATATTGGATATCGATGCAAGGCGCTGAACATCACTCGGCATGCCAAGCGTTGTTGTCGGGTGATTGAATCTAAAAAAAATCTCCTCATCAATTGGCAAGCGCGTATGAGTGGCCATGTAGTCGAGCACATTAGATGCGATAATGTCAGTGTCGGCGAACATGTGATCGAGTGGAACACTTAATTCGCTAATAGAAATGGTTGAGGACGTGCTGGAAGTCGACAAACGACGTGAGCTTACCCGTTCGGGGGAGGGATAAGCCATCAAGCCGGTTGCTGATGATCCGTCTGTCGCAGCCTCGAGTGATTGGGAGGTTGTGATGCTCACAGGTGATCTGGACCTGGAGCGTGAGGATGAGCTTGAGCTCAAACTCTCTACTGAAGAGCTTCTTGACGAACTGACCGAATTGGGGCGCGTCAGTTGTCTTCCTGCAGGTTGCCGTCCCGTGGTCTGAAGCGTGTTGCCACCGCGCGTCCGCCACATATGCCCGGACGGATCGTCTCTGTTGACAGGGTCGCCGGCACAGTATGCATAGGCGTTGATGCCTCCATGTCCGAAGGGGCTTAAATGATCGGCTGAATAGAAGCGGTTCAGGGTGGTGGAATAGATTCGGTATCCGTTACCGAGGACATACAGATCTGTTCCCAAGCTTCGATGCTGTCCATTGAACCCGAGCACCGAGCGCCCTTCACTGGCAACCGGCGCATACCCGTAGACCGTATAGCAATGCTGACAGGCATGATATCTGGAAGGCATGATGCACCCTAGGTTAATCTTCATTGCAAGCAGGTTGTCAGAGATGACCTGAGTTAAATACTGGCAATTTTGATAGGTGCAATCTTCGGCCGATGCCTCAAATGGAGTCGCGAAGGGAAATTTTTTGGTTGGAGTTGTAATCGGGGCTGAGTGCTGGCGCGCACACTATGAAAGCTCGCTCACTGTGGGACTGCCCGCTAACACCGGCGAAGCCGGTGCCACCCACCGCGTTGAATTCTTCGCGGATGAATCCGATCGCTGCACCGCCGCTCCCGAAGGGGCGGCGGTGGCTGTTGACACGGCGACAAGGTACCGGCGATCAGCTCAACTCCAGCCAGATCGGCGCATGGTCCGACGGCTTTTCCATCCCGCGCAGCTCATAGTCCACGCCCGCTGCCTTGATGCGCGGCAGCAATTGCTGCGAGGCCATGATCAGGTCGATGCGCAGGCCGCGCTTGGGCTCGTCCTCGAAGCCGCGGCTTCGGTAGTCGAACCAGCTGAAACGGTCGGTCACCTCCGGGTACAGGTGGCGGAAGCTGTCTACCAACCCCCAGCCTTTCAAACGTTCCATCCACTCACGCTCCTCCGGCAGGAAGCTGCACTTGCCGGTCTTCAGCCAGCGTTTGGCGTTGTCCGGGCCAATGCCGATATCACAGTCTTGCGGCGAGATGTTCATGTCGCCCATCACCAGCACTGGCTGGTCGTTGCGGAACTGGCTTTCCAGCAGTGCCTGCAGGTCGCTGTAGAAGCGCTGCTTGGCCGGGAACTTGGTGGGGTGGTCGCGGCTTTCGCCTTGGGGGAAATAGCCGTTCATGATGGTGATCGGGCTGCCGTTGGCATCGGCAAAGGTACCCCAGATGAAGCGGCGCTGGGCATCCTCTTCGTCGGTGGCAAAGCCCTTGTGCAGGCTCAGCGGCGGCTGGCGCGACAGCAGGGCCACGCCGTAGTGGCCTTTCTGGCCATGGTAGTGCACGTGGTAACCCAGTGCCTGCACGTCGGCCAGCGGGAACTGATCGTCGCTGACCTTGGTTTCCTGCAGGCCGATCACGTCCGGCTGGTGCTTTTCGATCAGCGCCGCCAGCTGATGCGGGCGGGCCCGCAGGCCGTTGATGTTGAAACAGACGATCTTCATGGAAAGATAATCCCGGTAAAAGGCGCGATGCTAGCCGACATCGACCTTCATCACCAGCATGGCGGCCAGGCGAGCCTGCTGCTAACGTGCTGTTGGGGGTGAACGAAGCACGCTGGGGCACCTCCAAGGCACTGAACGCCCATTCCAGGAGGTCTGCCCGCAATGCCCGAAACCACAGCCGCCCCGGCCCGTGTCTGCCTGCTCGACGATGGTTACAGCCGCGAGGCACGTTCGCTGCTGTACAACGCCTACCGCCACGAGCCCACCTTCGCCTACATCTTCGAAGCCCAGCGCCCCGGGTATGAGCGGCGCCTGCGGGTGATGGTGCGCGAATGGGTGCGCCAGCACTTCTACCTGCAACTGCCCGCCATCGGCCTGCTGGTCGAGGACCGCCTGATTGCCCTGGCCCTGATCGTGCCGCCGCAGCGCCGGCTGGGCGTGGCCGACAGCTGGGCCTGGCGCCTGCGCATGATGCTGGGTACCGGCCTGCGCTGTACGCGGCGCTACATGGACTACCAGGCTGCATTGGCCAGCTGTCTGCCCACTGACCAGGTGCATGTGTTGCCTTTGCTGGGGGTGCACCCGCAGTTTCAGGGCAAGCACTATGGCGAGCAATTGTTACAAGCTGTGCACGACTGGTGCGCGGAAGACCCAGGCACCCAAGGGGTGGTGCTGGACACCGGTAACGAGCACTACCTGGCTTTTTACCAGCGTCAGGGTTATGAGGAAATTGGTGAAGTAGCTGTAGGACCAATCCGAGAGAGGGTGTTCTTTCATCCTAATCCAGTCTCTTCAAAACCCGCTTTTGCCTGAACAGGCCGCCGGGCGGCTCCCTTGAGCGCCTGGCTCTGGTAGCATGCGCCGCATGACGTATTCAGGAAGATTGACCTGGGGCCTGGTATTCTGGGTCGCCAGTTTCGCAGCATGGGGCCAGAGCGAGTTGTTGGTGAAGGTGAAGCCGGCCAACAAGGCGCTCAAGGCCAATGTCGAAGGCTATATAGGCACATTGGGTGACCGCGACGAAGAAGCACTTTTGCGCTTCAGTCGCGGGGCAGAGGAGCAGGCGCGCAAAGCGGCGCAGGCACTTGGCTACTATCAGGCGCAGATCGATACCGAGGTCAAGCCCGCCAGCGACGCCGACCATCCCCCGCAACTGATCATCAGCATCAACCCGGGCGAACCGATTCGCCTGCGCAACGTGACCGTGCGCATCGAGGGCCCTGCCAGCGAGATGAAGGCCTTCCGCGTGCCTAACAGCAAGGCCCTGCGTGCGGGTGAACAACTCAATCACGGCCATTACGAGGATGCCAAGCGGTTGATCCAGAACCAGGCGTCGCGCTATGGCTTCTTCAGTGGACGCTTCAGTAGCCAGCGCCTGGCCGTTGACCCACAAGCGGGTGTGGCGGATATCGAACTGGTCTACCAGAGTGGCCCGCGTTATCGCCTGGGCGCCGTCACCTTCGGTGGCGACGCGCCGCTGGACGAGGACCTGCTGCAGCGCATGGTGTCGTTCAAACCGGGCACCCCTTACGACTCGGAACTGATCGCGGAACTGAACAACGACCTGCAATCGAGCGGCTATTTCGAAGGCGTGCGTGTGGATGCGGCACCCACTGCTGCTGTGGGCGAAGAAGTCCCGGTGGATGTTCACCTGGAAACCCGTAAACCACGCACCATGGGCCTTGGCCTGGGCTTCTCGACCGACGTCGGGCCGCGCGGCAAGGCCAACTGGACCCGCCACTGGGTCAACCCACAAGGCCACAGCTATGGCTGGGAAACCGAACTGTCGGCCCCGCGCCAGAACGTCGGCCTGTGGTATGACATTCCGCTTGATCCGCCGCTGACCGACAAGCTGCGCTTTGCCGGTGGCTACCAGAACGAGGAGCTTGCCGGCACCGACACGCTCAGCAAGCTGTTGACGGTCGGCCCCGAGTGGCACAGCAAGCTGCCCAGTGGCTGGCAGCGGGTGATTTCGCTCAAGTACCAACGCGAAGAATATCGCCTGGGTGACGACTCCGGTTTGAGCAACCTGCTGATGCCAGGCGTCAGCTATTCCTTCCTGCGCAGTGACAACCGTATCGATCCGCACAACGGCTATCGCCTGCAGTTCGATGTTCAAGGTGCCAAGGAAGGGCTGGTTTCCGACACCAACCTGCTGCACGGCAACGTATTGCTCAAAGGCCTGACCACGCTCGGCCACAACCATCGCTTTCTCGGGCGCGTACAGTTTGGTGGCAGTGCGACCAATGGCTTCAAGAACAACATTCCGCCGTCGCTGCGTTTCTTCGCAGGTGGCGACCAGAGTGTGCGCGGTTACGACTACCAGACCCTGTCGCCGAAGAACAGCGACGGTGACCGTATTGGCGGGCGCTACCTGGTGGCAGGCAGTGTCGAGTACCAGTATTCGCTGACCGAAAAATGGCGGGTCGCGACGTTCGTCGACCAAGGCAACTCGTTCAATGACCTGGAGCTGCCCAGCCTCAAGACCGGTGTCGGCTTTGGTGTGCGCTGGGTATCGCCGGTCGGGCCGCTGCGCCTGGACCTGGCCAAGGCGCTGGATGACGAAGGGGGCATTCGCCTGCACTTTTCCATGGGGCCCGAGCTGTGAAACGCGTAATCAAATTTACTTCACTGGGCCTGCTGGGGGGCGTCGCGAGCATGGGCCTGGTGCTCGGCTTGCTGCTGGGTACCCAGGCCGGCAGCCGCTGGGCACTGGGCAAGGTGCCGGGGCTTGAAGTGGCCGACTTCCAGGGTCGCCTGGCGGGCAGTTGGCAGGCCAGCCGGCTGACCTGGGCCGACGGCGGCAGCACGGTAGAGATGCAGGCGCCGTCGCTGGCCTGGTCGCCTGCTTGCTTGCTGCGCGCTACCTTGTGCATTGACCGGTTGCAGGCAGACCGCATTGACATGGCCTTTGCGCCAAGCACCGAACCGACCGAGAGCGCCCCGCTGCAATTGCCGACCCTGCGCTTGCCGCTGGCCATCGAACTGGGTGAGGTCAAGGTCGGGCAGCTGCGCCTGGATGGCAGCGACCTGCTTGGCGATTTGAAACTGGCTGCGCACTGGACCAACAGCGGGATACGCATCGACAGCCTGCGGCTGCTGCGCGACGACCTGCAATTGAGCCTGCAGGGTAACCTGCAACCCGAAGGCGACTGGCCGGTAACACTACAGGCGCAATTACAGTTGCCTGCGGTAGACGAAAAACCCTGGCAACTGGCATTGACGGCCAAAGGCCAATTGCAGAAGACGCTGGAGCTCGCCGGCACCAGCAGTGGTTACCTCGATGCCACATTGAGCGGGCAGTTGCAGGCATTGGCCGAGCACCTGCCGGCGACCTTGCACATCCGCTCCGACGCTTTCAAACCGGCTGGTGCGTTGCCTGACACCTTGCAATTGAACGCGCTCGAGCTCGATGCCAAGGGCGATCTGCTCGATGGCTATCAACTGTCTGGCAGGGCCAGCCTGCCGGCCGAGCAGTCACCGATCGCCTTGCTTCTGTCCGGCCTGGTTGACAGTAAAGGCGCCAGGCTCGATGCCCTGGACCTGACCGCCAGCGACAGCCAACGGGTCAAGCTGCAAGCCACGGCTGACTGGCAGCAAGGCCTGAGCGCCGATGCGCAGCTGGACTGGCAGGACTTCCCGTGGTTGCGTCTGTACCCACTGGAGACACCGCCCGAGGTCACCCTCAAGCGCTTCAATACCCAGGTGCATTATCGTGATGGCAATTACCAGGGGACTTTCACGGGGGACCTGGACGGCCCGGCAGGAGCGTTCAGCCTGACCAGCCCGTTCGAAGGTGACCTCACCCAGGTGAAACTGCCGCAGTTGGCGCTGACCGCCGGCCAGGGCAAGGCAGCCGGCAGTGTCGCCGTCCGTTTTGCCGACACCCTGGCCTGGGATGTCGACCTGCAGCTCTCCGCGCTCGACCCGGCCTATTGGCTGGCCGAGCTGCCCGGTACCCTGGCGGGGCCACTGCGCAGCAAAGGCGAACTGAAAGGCGATGCACTTACCCTCGATGCCCAGCTTGACCTCAAAGGCCGCCTGCGTGGCCAGCCAGCCATGCTCAAGGCCGAGGCCCAAGGGGCAGGGCAAAGCTGGACCCTGGGCGCACTGGCTATCCAGCTGGGTGACAACCGCATCAACGGCAGTGGCAGCGTGCAACAGCGCCTGGCGGGGCAAGTCGACCTTGACTTGCCGCGCCTGGGCCAGTTGTGGCCAAGGCTGCAAGGCGGGGTCAAGGGCCGGCTGGATGTCGCCGGCACCTTGCAGGTCCCGCAAGGTACGCTCACCCTGCAGGGCCAGCGCTTGGCTCAGGGCGAAAACCGCCTGCAGCAGTTGGACCTGGATGCCCGCCTGGACAACGCCCAACGCGGTGTAGTCGGGCTCAAGGCAACCGGTATCCACCTGGGTGATACCGCCTTGGGCACGTTGCAGGCCAACGGCAAAGGCGACATTCGCCAACAGGCCTTGACCCTCGCGCTGGATGGCCCGCAGCTCAAGCTCGACCTTGGCCTGGATGGCCAGTTGAACAAAGGTGACTGGCGCGGGCGCCTGGCCACTGGCCGCATCCAGGCCGGTGGCCAGGACTGGCAGTTGCAGGCGCCCGCACGCCTGCAGCGGCTGGCCAGCGGCCAGCTTGACTTCGGGGCCCACTGCTGGCGCTCCGGCCAGGCAAGCCTGTGTGGCGACGACCAGCGGCTGGCCCCCGAACCGCGCCTGCGCTACCACCTCAAGCAGTTCCCGCTGGGCAGCCTGGCCCAGTGGCTACCGAAGGACTTTGCCTGGCAAGGCCTGCTCAATGCCGATATCAACCTGGACATCCCGGCCAGCGGCCCCAAGGGCACTGTCGTTGTCGATGCCAGTGGTGGCACCTTGCGCGTGCGCGACAAAGGCCGTTGGGTCGATTTCCCTTACCAGGCCCTGCGCCTGGACAGCACGCTGGCACCGCGGCGCATCGATACGCGCCTGGCGTTTCGCGGTGAGCGCCTGGGTGAGCTGAACGTCAACGCCCGGCTCGATCCGCTGGGCAAGAACAAACCGTTGTCGGGTGATTTCCGACTGGCCGGGCTGGACCTGTCGGTGGCCCGCCCATTCGTGCCCATGGTCGAACGCCTGGCCGGGCAGCTCAATGGCAGTGGTCGGCTTTCAGGCACCTTGCTTGCACCTCAGGTCAACGGCAACCTGATGCTCAGCGGTGGCGAAGTCAGTGGCGCCGAGCTGCCGGCCAGCCTTCAGGACCTGTCATTGCAGGCGCTGATTGCCGGCGAGCAAGTGCAGCTCAACGGTAACTGGCGCAGTGGCGAGGCGGGACGTGGCCAGTTGAGCGGCAACCTCACCTGGGGGCAGGCACTGGGCATGGACGTGCGTCTGCAAGGCCAGCAACTGCCGGTCGCGGTCGAGCCCTACGCCACACTGGAAGTTGCCCCGGACCTGACCTTGCGCCTGATCGATGACAAGCTGGCGGTGACCGGCAAGGTGCAGGTGCCCAAGGGCAAGATCACTGTACGAGAGCTGCCGCCGTCCACGGTCAAGGTGTCGGATGACACGGTAATCGTCGGTCACCAGACCGAGGAAGGCAAACCACCCATGGCAATGGCCATGGACATCGATGTCGAAGTCGGCCGCGACAAGCTGTCGTTCAGCGGCTTCGGGCTGACTGCCAACCTGCTGGGTCATGTGCACATCGGCGATAACCTCGATACCCGTGGCGAACTGAGCCTGGCAGACGGCCGCTACCGTGCCTACGGCCAGCGCCTCACCATACGCCGGGCGCGTCTGCTGTTCGCCGGCCCGATTGACCAGCCATACCTGGACATCGAAGCGATCCGCAAGGTTGACGATGTGATAGCCGGCATCCGCCTGAGCGGCAGCGCCGAGCAGCCGACGACCAAAGTGTTCTCGGAGCCGGCCATGAGCCAGGAGCAGGCGCTTTCGTACCTGGTATTGGGGCGGCCATTGGGCAATACCGGCGAAGATAACAACATGCTCGCCGAGGCGGCCCTGGGCCTGGGCCTTGCCGGGAGCGCCGGCATAACCGGCAGCCTGGCGTCGAGCCTGGGGATCGACGACTTTCAGCTGGATACCGAAGGTTCTGGCAACAGCACCAGCGTGGTCGCCAGCGGTAACCTTACCGAGAAACTCAGCCTTCGTTACGGGGTGGGCGTGTTCGAACCGGCCAACACGATCGCGTTGCGTTACAAGCTGAGCAAGAAGGTTTACCTCGAGGCCGCCAGTGGGCTGGCAAGCTCTCTGGACATCTTCTACAAGCGCGACTTCTAGGCCCGCAGCGTGGCGGCCATCAACGGACGGTGGCCGCCTCGATGAACTCGTTGGTGTCGGGTGAGGGCGGTGGAGTGGTGGCGCGTACCGGGACGATCAGGTTGGTGTATTCCTCGATCAACCGGTTCAGGGCCTCTGGCGGTTCGCTCGCCTGGAACTGCATGCGGATCTGCACTTCGTCGGGGTCGCGGTTTTCGCCCTGGCGGCCTTGGCCACCAATGGTGACCTTGAAGCTCGCGGCCTTGCTCTCGCTCGCGGTCAGCAGTGCCTGCTGCGCCTCGGTGCCTTTGACCCTTACCGACAGGTCGACCTGCATGCGCTCAAGGGCCAGGCCTTTCGGTGACACCAGCGCAAACAGGGGGACGCGCATGATGTGCTGCCCATCCATGGCCACCTCGACCATCTTGGCTTTCATGGGGGCGCCCAGCGCTTGGGTGTCGCACTCGAAAAACTGGTCGAACAGGTTGATGTACTGCTGGGCAATCAGGCTGTTGGTAGCACTGGCGGCTTCTTGCAGGCCGCGGGTAATTTCACGCAGGTCAATGGAGGTCATGGGGGCGGGGGGCTTTTGCAACGATTCGACTCCTCAGGCCAGGGTGTGCCCCTCCCGCTACCGGCAGGAGGGGCTATGGGTCAAGCGCTAGCGTTTTACGGGGTCGGTAGGTTTGCAGGCGCGGCCCGTTTCAAGGTGTCCGCCTGGGATATTTCGTCCGGGCTTTCCAGTGCGGCGGTTCGGACAATGGTTGGCTTGGTTGCGGCGTCAGTGAGGAACTCGATTACCCTCATCATCGCTTCGGGCGGTTCCTGACGCTTCAGGGTCGTGTTGAAGGCATAGCGGGCACGGGTGTCTGTTTTACGGGTTTGCGTGGATTTGTGGCTCACGCTGCCTTTCACGTTAAGCCTGAACGGCCCCCATCCCAGTGAGCCGGTAGCTTCTGCACTCATGTCCTTGTTGGAAACATCTTCCGACATCTGGTTGATAACCAGCTCGAACTCTACATTACCCTCTTCGATGGAAATGTTCGGGTGGGTAATGGCCGCCATCAGCGGCACTTTCATGGTCTTGCTGACCACCCCTTTGTATTCGCCCTGTTCGTCGACGATGGTTTCGTCGTAGTCGAACTGGATGGCTACTGCCTTGCCATCCTGGACACATACCTGCATCAGGAAGTCGGCGTAGGATTTGCTGGCGGTGACCTGCGCCTGGACCATGGCCTGCAAGGGACCGGCGATCATGCGGTCCATCGGCAGGGCATTGATCACGGAGCCTATAAGGCTGTTATCTAACGACATATCGGGAAGCTCGCTCTATCTAGTGGGTTAAGGCCGCCGCGAATAGCAGCCAAGGTGTTCGGGCGTCAGCGCGTGCAAAGCTCCTGGCGCCGGATGTTGCCGATCTGTCGCAGGCTCAGGCCGTACTTGTTGGCCAGCAGGCTGCGGGACAAACCGTTGGCGCTTTCCTTCTGGATCTGCTGGTTGCGCAGCTGACGCAGAAAGTGGTCAGCCTTGGGGATCTCCAGGGCGACCCCGGCAAAGCGCTTGATCAGTGCGTCGAGCGCTTCGGCCGGCAGCACGTCAGCGAGCTTGGTGCGCTCGCGGTGCTTGGGGATGTACTTGGGCCTGCCGCCGTAGGCGCAGGTCAGTTGGTAGGCGTTTTCGATGCCGATACAGTCGATCAGTGCCTGCAGCGAGTGGGGCAGTTGGCTGATATCGATCTGGCTCAAATCTGGCATTTGCATATGGCGCTCCTTCGGGGTAGATGGGATGTGCGACCCGATCACCCGCGGCGTTATGTCGAAGGTGTGAGCAAATTCTGTGCGACAGCCGAGGCGCGTCGCTAGGCGGCATATGGGTTGGGGGTTGTAGCTTCGGTGAACAGGATTTGCAGGCAGCGATATCTGGCGCTGTAGGAAATGGCGTCGACATCTGGCTGTGCTTCCTGGTTTCCTGTCGTGTCGCTCGCGATGATGCGGAGCGGGTGCGGCACCCCTCAATCGCACGGGTAGCTGCTCAGCAAGCTGGCGCTACCCAGATAGGCTTGAGGGGTGGCGCGCATGCCCGGCGGCAACGTGCGCCAATCGACCAGCAGGCACAGCGCGTGCAACGGCTGGCCGTTGCGCTGGCCGATGACCTGGTCGGCAAAGTGGCGGCGGTACAGTACCTGGGTCTGATTCAGAGGCTGTGCCTGGTCGGCCTGCGCCAGCGTTTGTCGGGCCAGGTCGGGCAAGCGGGCTGTGGGCACGCTGAAATGTACCGGTGCAGTTTCGGTCTGCAGGTAACCGGCCTGGCGTACGCGTTGCCACAGTTGTTGCCATTGGCTGGCACCGGCATGGGTGGCCAACTCGCGGCCCAGTTCGAGCAGGTGTTCGGCCGGCGTCTGCTGGGTGTCCAGTGCATGAAGCGAGAGCGGGGTCAGTAACAGCGATGCGAACAACAGGGGTTTGTACATGGTGCCTCCGGCGTGGGTGCTAGGAAGCCCCATGCTTTCAGGCTGACGTCACCCCACCCAGCAGGAAATCCAGCGCCGGGGGCGGTGACCGTTGTATCATTGCCGCGGCTCGTTGCGAGCCATTTGCCCCTGATGTTGCAAGGAACATTCGATGACACACGTGCAGCGCCTCAAATATTCACTTCTGATCATCCTGGTGGTACTGGGCCTGATGCTGGGCCTGTCCCACCTGCAGAAGCAGGGCACGATCAGTGAGCAGACCTTCCAGATGCTGGCCATCGCCATTGCCGTGGTGGTCGTGGTGATCAACGGCATTCTGCGGCGCAAGGTCAAGCCCTGATCTGCGCGGGCCGGCCAGGTATGGCCGGCCATGCGCTCAGCGCGAGGGTGTTTGCTCCAGTACGGCGCGCGCCTGGGGGTTGAGCCTGTAGCACTTGTCGCTACCCAGTTGTATGACGCCTTCGGTACACAGGCGCTTGAGCACTTCACGCACACTGAGGAACGACAGCGGGATATCCAGCTGTTCCAGTTGTGCGTGCACCCCGCGTACGCCAATACTGCGGCCATTGCGGTCGGCGGCGTGCAAGGCATCGATAACCTTGAGGCGGATCAGGCTGGTGCGCAGGCCGAAGGTGCGCAACAGCTCGCGGATCTGTTCGTTGCCGATTCGTTCTTCAGCAAATACGTCCTGTTCCTTGGACGCTTTGCCTGGCGCGCGCCCGGCCTGGATCGAGGTTTGCGGGTTGTACATGCGAATGCTCCTTTTCGTGGACGAACCCGAAATGTGGGTGGCTCACTTACTAGGACGAATGAGCACGCAAAAACTGCAACCCATTCGTGAAAAAAATGCCTGTTTCTCATCAAGACGTTCCATCGCCTTGTAATACGTAAAATATTCATCTGGCCATTCGTCTGATCGGGATGACCCCCGAACCCGAGGAGTGCCCGTGTTTCCACTTTGCCGTCCCATGACTTGCGCCGGCCTGGCCGCTGCCCTGGTGGCCTTCAGCGTCGGTGTGCAGGCGCAGCCCGCGATAGCCGACGCCAGTGCCCAGATCCGCTATACCCGATACGGCGTACCGCATATCGTGGCCAAGGATGAGCGTGGCCTGGGCTATGGCGTCGGCTATGCCTACGCCCAGGACAACCTATGCCTGCTCGCCAATGAAGTGCTGACCGTGAGCGGTGAGCGCTCACGCTATTTCGGCGCCAAGGGCAAGACCCTGGAGCAGCGTGACAACCTGACCAGCGACCTGTTCTTCACCTGGCTCAATAGCCCAGCGGCGGTCGATGCCTTCCTGCAGGCGCAACCTGCGCCGGTGCAGGCATTGCTGGCGGGATACGCCAGCGGCTACAACCGGGCGTTGGTCGAACGCCGTCGTCAAGGGCTGCCCGCCGAGTGTGGCGATGGTGAGTGGGTGCGGCCCATCAGCAGCCAGGATCTGGTCAAACTGACCCGCCGTTTACTGGCCGAGGGCGGTGTCGGGCAGTTCGTTGAGGCGTTGGCAGGGGCGCAACCGCCAACGCTGGCCCGTCAGCAATCATCCGCGGGCTTTGCCAGCGCGTTGGCCCGGCAGGAGCGGTTCGCCGCGGAGCGCGGCAGCAATGCGGTGGCAGTAGGCGCGCAGCGTTCAGCCAATGGCCGCGGCCTGTTGCTGGCCAACCCGCACTTCCCGTGGATGGGCGGCATGCGCTTCTACCAGATGCAACTGACCATTCCCGGCCAGCTTGATGTGATGGGCGCGGCGCTACCGGGCCTGCCGGTGGTCAACATCGGTTTCAACCAGCACCTGGCGTGGACGCACACCGTCGACACCTCCAAGCACTTCACGCTCTACCGTCTGCAACTCGACCCCAAAGACCCGACCCGCTATGTGCTCGATGGCAAGTCGCTGCCGATGGCCCGGCAAACCATCCGTGTGGCGGTCAAGGGCACGGATGGCAGCCTGAGCCAGATTGAGCGGCCGGTCTACAGTTCGCAGTTCGGCCCGGTGGTGCAATGGCCAGGCCGCCTGGACTGGGATGCGCAGGCGGCCTACAGCGTGCGAGACGCCAACCTTGAGAACTCGCGGGTGTTGCAGCAGTGGTACCAGATCAACCGAGCCGACAGCCTGGCGGCATTGAAGGGATCGGTCGAGCAGTTGCAAGGTATCCCTTGGGTCAACACGCTGGCCGTGGACGAGGGAGGGCGGGCCTTGTACCTGAACCAGTCGGTAGTGCCCTATGTTGACCAGCAACTGTTGGATACCTGCAGCAACCCGCAGGCACAAGGGCGCCTGGTGGTGCTGGATGGCTCGCGGAGCGCATGCCAGTGGAAGGTTGACGCGCAGGCGGCGCAACCGGGCATCTTCCCGGCGCGGCTGCTGCCAAGCCTGGAGCGTGAAGACTTCGTTCAGAACTCCAACGACCCGGCCTGGATGGCCAACCCGGCGCAGCCGCTGACCGGCTACTCTCCACTGGTCAGCCGTAATGATCAGCCGCTGGGCATGCGTGGCCGCTTTGCCTTGCAGCGCCTGCAGGGCAAAGCCCGGTTAGGTGTAGATGAACTGCAGCGCATGGTCACCGATGACGAGGTGTACCTGGCCAGCCTGGTGTTGCCAGACCTGCTGCAATGGTGCAAGGGTGCCAGCGCAGATGTGCAGGCCGTGTGCAGCAGCCTGACCGCCTGGAACGGCAAGGCCGACCTCGACAGTGGTATGGGCCTGGTGCACTTCCAGAACCTGTTCAATGCGCTGGCCGAGCACCCGGAAAGTTGGCGAGTGGCATTCAACCCGGCCGACCCGCAGCACACCCCGCGCGGCCTGGCTGTCGAGCAGGCGGCGGTGAGCAGGTTGGTACATCAGGCAGCACTGGCGTCGCTCAAGCAGGTCAGTGAAAGTGGCGTGGCCGGGGAAGCGCGCTGGGGGCAGGTGCAACAGGCCCTTGATGGTACGCCGGTACCGGGCGGCCCGCAGGCGCTAGGGGTGTACAACGCGATCTACAGCGTGCCGCACGGGCAGGGCAAGCGGCTGGTGGTGAGTGGCACCAGCTACCTGCAACTGGTCAGCTTTACCGACAAGGGGCCAGACGCCCGTGGCCTGCTTGCGTTTTCCCAGTCGAGTGAGAAGGCTTCGGCGCATGCCAGTGACCAGACCAAGGCATTTGCGGCCAAGCAACTGGCGGTGATTCCGTTTACCGAAGCTCAGATCAAGGCAGACCCGGCGTATCGGGAAGTGGTGATCAGTGAGCGGGACAAGGGGGCGGTAGTCAGCCAGCCCTGAGGCGTCAGCCTGCGCCGGCCCATTCGCGGGTAAACCCGCTCCTACAGGGGCCTGCGGGCTTGCCCGCGAGACCCTGTAATGTCAGGAAAACTCGAACGGCGCCAACTGAAAGCCCTGCTCGTCAACCTGCAAGGCCCAACCGCGGCGATCCCAGTCGCCCAGCACGATACGCCGTGCCGGTTGGCCATCGACCACCAGCTTGTGAATCGCTGGCCGATGGGTATGGCCATGCACCAGGGTGCGCACGCCATGCGCCGCCATCACCTTGGGTACTTCTTCCGGCGTGACGTCGACAATCTCAGTGGACTTCATCCGCGTTTGTGTACGGCTTTCATTGCGCAGCTTGCGCGCCAGCCTGTAGCGGGCCGACAGCGGCAGGTGGCGCAGGATCCACAAGCTCAGCGGATTGCGCAGCAGGCGGCGCATCTTCATGTAGCCCAGGTCGCGGGTGCACAGGGTGTCGCCATGCATCAGCAGCACCTGTTCACCGCCCAGCTCGATCACGCTGGGGTCGTGCAACAAGGTGCAACCAGCGGCATCGCAGAAGGCCTGGCCAATCAGGAAGTCACGGTTGCCATGCATCAGGTAGATGGCCGTGCCACTGTCGCTCAGCCGGCGCATGGCCTGGCAGATCGACTGCTGGAAGGGCGTCATGGCATCGTCGCCAATCCACGCTTCGAAGAAGTCACCAAGGATGTACAGGGCCTTGGCGTGGCGGGCGCGGCCGTCTAGCAGATCAAGAAACGCCCGGGAAATATCCGGGCGTTCTTCTTGCAGGTGCAGATCAGAGATCAGCAGAATCACTCAATGATCTCGGCTTTCTCGATGATCACGTCGTCCTTCGGTACGTCCTGGTGGCCAGCTTTGGAACCGGTGGCCACTTTTTCGATGGCGTCGACCACTTCACGGCCTTCGATCACTTCACCGAATACGGCATAACCCCAGCCTTGCACGTTCTTGCCGCTGTGGTTGAGGAAGTCGTTGTCGGAGGCGTTGATGAAGAACTGCGCCGAGGCGGAGTGCGGCTCCATGGTACGGGCCATGGCAATGCTGTACTTCTTGTTCTTCAGGCCGTTGTCGGCTTCGTTCTGGATGCTGGCGCGGGTTTTCTTCTGGCTCATGCTGGCCTCGAAGCCGCCGCCCTGGATCATGAAGCCTTTGATCACACGGTGGAATACGGTGCCATTGTAGTGGCCGTCCTTGACGTACTGAACGAAGTTTTCGGTAGTCAGTGGCGCTTTCTCGGCGTCCAGTTGCAGGACGATGTCGCCGTGGTTGGTGGTCAGTTTGACTTTGGACATGCTGAAACTCGCTCTTTCAAGGCAATCAGAAATTAGGGTGCGCAGGGCGCCGGTTATCACCTGACGTATGTTCAGGCGATCACGACACATGGCGCGCACTGGCCATTTTGCCAGGCTGCGGCAAAAAGCCGTGATAAATCACATCAGTTTGTCCGGGCGCGGCTGTCAGCAGCTTGACTGCTTCGGCTATGATAGGCCCTTTGATTCAATCGGCCTACCCAGGCTGGACACACGCATTCAAGGATCCTATGAGCAAGCCCACTGCCGACAACGCGCCCAACGCCGCTGCCAAAGGCGCCCCCGCTGTCCCTGCGAACTTCCTGCGGCCGATCATCCAGGCCGACCTGGACTCGGGCAAGCACAGCAGTATCGTCACCCGTTTCCCGCCGGAGCCCAATGGTTATCTGCACATTGGCCACGCCAAGTCGATCTGCGTCAACTTCGGCCTGGCCAAGGAATTCGGCGGCGTCTGCCACCTGCGCTTCGACGATACCAACCCGGCCAAGGAAGACCAGGAGTACATCGACGCCATCCAGAGCGATGTGAAGTGGCTGGGCTTCGACTGGGCCGGCGACGTGCGCTATGCCTCCGACTATTTCGACCAGTTGCACGACTGGGCGGTCGAGCTGATCAAGCGCGGCAAGGCCTACGTCTGCGACCTCACCCCTGAGCAAGCCAAGGAATACCGCGGCAACCTCAAGGAACCGGGCAAGAACAGCCCGTTCCGCGAGCGCAGCGTGGAAGAAAACCTCGACCTGTTCGCCCGCATGAAGGCTGGCGAATTCCAGGACGGCGAGCGTGTGCTGCGGGCCAAGATCGACATGGCCTCGCCAAACATGAACCTGCGCGACCCTATCCTGTACCGCATTCGCCATGCCCACCACCACCAGACCGGCGACAAGTGGTGCATCTACCCCAACTACGACTTCACCCACGGCCAGTCGGACGCCATCGAGGGCATTACCCACTCGATCTGCACCCTGGAGTTCGAAGGGCATCGTCCGCTGTACGACTGGTTCCTAGACAACCTGCCGGTGCCGGCACACCCGCGCCAGTACGAGTTCAGCCGCCTGAACCTGAACTACACCATTACCTCCAAGCGCAAGCTCAAGCAGCTTGTGGACGAGAAGCACGTCGATGCCTGGGACGACCCACGCATGTCGACCTTGTCCGGCTTCCGTCGCCGTGGCTACACGCCGGCTTCGATCCGCAACTTCTGCGAAATGATCGGCACCAACCGTTCCGACGGTGTGGTCGACATGTCGATGCTCGAGTTCAGCATCCGTGACGACCTGGACCGCACCGCGCCACGCGCGATGTGTGTGCTGCGCCCGCTGAAAGTGGTCATCACCAACTACCCTGAAGGCCAGGTCGAGCAGCTTGAGCTGCCACGTCACCCGAAGGAAGACATGGGCGTGCGTGTGCTGCCGTTCTCCCGCGAGCTGTACATCGACCGCGACGACTTCATGGAAGAACCGCCGAAGGGCTACAAGCGCCTGGAACCGGCCGGTGAAGTGCGCCTGCGCGGCAGCTACGTGATTCGTGCTGACGAAGCCATCAAGGACGCCGACGGCAATATCGTCGAACTGCGTTGCTCGTACGACCCCGACACCCTGGGCAAAAACCCTGAAGGCCGCAAGGTCAAGGGCGTGATCCACTGGGTGCCGGCCGAGGGCAGCGTTGAGTGCGAAGTGCGCCTGTACGACCGCCTGTTCCGCTCGCCGAACCCGGAAAAGACCGAGGAGGGCGGCAGCTTCCTGGACAACATCAACCCGGCTTCGCTGCAAGTACTCAGCGGGTGCCGTGCCGAGCCGTCGCTGGCCCAGGCGCAGCCCGAGGACCGCTTCCAGTTCGAGCGTGAAGGCTACTTCTGCGCCGACCTGAAAGACAGCCAGCCGGGTCGCCCGGTGTTCAACCGCACTGTCACCCTGCGTGACTCCTGGGGCAGCTGAGGAACCGCCGTGCTTACCATCTACAACACCCTGAGCAAAACCAAGGAAGTCTTCAAGCCGCTGGATGGCAACAAGGTGCGCATGTACGTGTGCGGCATGACCGTGTACGACTACTGCCACCTGGGCCATGGCCGCAGCATGGTGGCGTTCGACCTGGTCACCCGCTGGCTGCGCAAGAGCGGCTACGAGTTGACCTATGTGCGCAACATCACCGACATCGATGACAAGATCATCAACCGGGCGAACGAGAACGGCGAAAGTTTCGACGCCCTGACCGCCCGCATGATCGACGCGATGCACGAAGACGAGCGCCGCCTGAACATTCTGCCGCCGGACCAGGAGCCGCGTGCCACCGACCATATCGCTGGCATGCACGCGATGATCCAGACCCTGATCGACAAAGGGTACGCCTACGCGCCAGGCAATGGCGATGTGTACTACCGGGTCGGCAAGTTCGTCGGCTACGGCAAGCTGTCGCGCAAGAAGATCGAAGACCTGCGTATCGGTGCACGCATCGAGGTCGACGAAGCCAAGCAGGACCCGCTCGACTTCGTCCTGTGGAAGGGCGTCAAGCCGGGCGAGCCAAGCTGGGAATCGCCATGGGGCCCGGGTCGCCCGGGCTGGCACATCGAGTGCTCGGTCATGTCCACCTGCTGCCTGGGCGAGAGCTTCGACATTCACGGCGGCGGCAGCGACCTGGAGTTCCCGCACCACGAGAACGAGATTGCCCAGAGCGAGGCGGCCACCGGCAAGCAGTACGCCAACGCCTGGATGCATTGCGGCATGATCCGTATCAACGGCGAGAAGATGTCCAAGTCGTTGAACAACTTCTTCACCATCCGCGACGTGCTCGAGAAGTACCACCCGGAGGTGGTGCGCTACCTGCTGGTGGCCAGCCACTACCGCAGCGCGATCAACTACTCGGAAGACAGCCTGCGTGACGCCAAGGGCGCGCTGGAGCGCTTCTACCACGCCCTGCGCGGCCTGCCACGGGTGGCGGCCAAGGGTGGCGAAGCGTTTGTCGAGCGCTTCAGCGTGGCGATGAACGACGACTTCGGCACCCCCGAAGCCTGTGCCGTTCTGTTCGACCTGGTGCGCGAGATCAACCGCCTTCGCGACAGCGACGTGGAGGCTGCTGCTGGCCTGGCCGGTCGACTGCGCGAGCTGGGTGATGTGCTGGGTGTGCTGCAGCTGGAGGCCGATGACTTCCTGCGTGCCGGTGCCGAAGGCAAGGTCGATGCGGCTGAAGTCGAGGGCTTGATCCAGGCGCGCCTGCAGGCGCGTGCGGACAAGAACTGGGCCGAGTCGGACCGCATTCGCGATGAGCTGACCGCCATGGGTGTAGTGCTGGAAGACAGCAAGGGCACGACGACCTGGCGCCTGGCTGACTAAAGCAACTGGGGCTGCGTTGCAGCCCTTCGCGGGCATGCCCGCTCCCACAGGTTGGCGCGACATTTCAAGTGTGCGCTATCCCTGTGGGAGCGGGCGTGCCCGCGAAGGGTCGCAAAGCGGCCCCTGCTTTTACTTCGCTAGACTCGCAAGCGGGCAGTGCAATACCAGCCTGGCCCCACCCAATTCGCTTTCACCAATCTCCAGCCCGAACCCATGCAGGTCGACGATTGCCGCCACGATCGACAACCCCAGCCCGAAGCCGGCATGGCGGTGGCCTTCATCGCTACGATAGAACCGTTTCAGTACGGCCGTCCGCTCTTCTTCGGGAATACCTGGCCCGCTATCCTCGATCGCCATGTGCACGCCGTTGTCATCCAGCGTGGCGCTTATGCGCACCCGACCACCCTCGGGCGTAAACTTGATCGCGTTGCCCACCAGATTCGCCAACGCCTCGAACAGAAGCTCGCGATCGCCGTGCAGTGCCGGTAGCTGCGCAGGTTGGTGCAATTGCAGATGAATGCCGCCATCTTCGGCCAATGGCAGGTAAAAATCGTGCAGTTCTACCAGCAGTTCATGCGGGTCAAGCTGGACGAAGCCGGCGCGGCGCTGGCGGTCTTCCAGCTCGCTGATGCGTAACAACCCGCGAAAGCGCGCCATCAAGGTGTCGGTTTCGCCGATGGCCTGGTCCAGCGCTTCGGCTTGCGCAGAATCCACGTCGCTTTGCTGGCGAATACGGTACAGCTGGGCGCGCAGACGGGTCAGCGGTGTGCGCAGGTCATGGGCAATGTTGTCGCATACACCCTTGACCTCATGCATCAGCCGTTCGATACGGTCGAGCATGGCATTGACGATCGCCGCAAGCATGTCCAGTTCGTCGCGGCGGGCCGACAGTGGCAGGCGGTGGGTCAGGTCGCCGGCGACGATCAGTTCGGCCTGGGCCTGGATCGCCCGTATACGCTTGAGCGGCCTGCGCCGTAGCAGGTACCAACCGGCAAAACCCGGGATCAGGGTCAGCGAGATGCCCCAGAGCAGGGCGTGCAGGATGATCCGGGTAACCACGAACAACGAGCCATTGTCACGCACCAGCACCAGCCACCGGCCATCCTGTACCTTGATTGCCACCGCGTCGCAGCTGTCGCGGGGCATGCGTGGGTCGTCGGCATCCAGGCAGCGTTCCAATTCATGGATCTTGCCGTCCAGTCTGAGCTCTGGGGGCAAGGCTCGCACGGTGCCGCCAATCGGGTTGAGCTGGCTATCGAACAGGCCGTAGGCGTCAAAGCTGCGCTCCTCGAAGGCCTGGCTGGCAATCAGGGCGTCGTCCAGTTGCTTGCCGCTCATGTGGGCGAACAGGTGCTGGCGTTGCAGCATGGAGTGACGGGTGAGTTTGTTCAGGTAGCTGGATACCTCGAAGTACAGCACCCCCATGAGGATGCTGCTCCAGGCCACGAACAGAAAGCTGTACAGCGCCAGCAGGCGGCTGGTCGAAGAGCTCCAGCCTTTAGACGGGTTCAGCAATGGCATAGCCGGAGCCCCGTACCGTACGGATCAGCGGCGACTGGCCGGGTGAGTCGATCTTTTTGCGCAGGCGGCCAATGTGCACGTCGATCAGGTTGGTGCCCGGGTCGAAGTGATAGCCCCAGACCTCCTCGAAAATCATCATCCGCGTGATCACCTGGCCGCTGTGGCGCATCAGGTACTCCAGCAGCTTGTATTCGGTGGGCAACAGGTTGAGGGTGTTGTCACCGCGGCGCGCTTCGTGGCTGATCAGGTCCAGCTGCAGATCGGCAACCTGCAAGCGGGTCTGGGTCATGGGGACGCTGTTACGGCGCAGCAGTACCTCGACTCGCGCAGCCATTTCGTCGGAGGCGAACGGCTTGGTCAGGTAGTCGTCCCCGCCGGCACGCAGGCCGCGCACCCGCTCATCGACGTCGGAGAGGGCGCTGATCATCAGGATCGGCGTAGCGATCTTGAGGTTGCGCAGGGTGGTGACGATGGTCAGGCCGTCCACCTCGGGCAGCATGCGGTCCAGGGTGATCAGGTCGTAGCCGCCCGCAATGGCTTTGGCCAGGCCTTCACGGCCATTGTCGGCCCAATCCACTTCCAGGCCGTGGCTGGTAAGTTCGGCGACGATTTCCTGGCCGGTGACGGCGTCGTCTTCGATGGTCAGTACGCGAGGCATGCTGGTTCCTGGGCATCTAATGGAGAACTGATTGTGCCAAAGAATAGACAACCGGCGATTTAAGAAAAATTCATCTAGCGGGCACCGATGCCTTCGGCGTGCATGATCTGCGCAATGATCGGTACCGGTGTCATCAGGTGCGAGCGCATCATGGCGCTGGCAGTTTTGGCATCCCGGGCGAGGATCACCTCGACCAGTGCCGCATGCTCCTGGCGCTTGAGCGCCAGCGCCTGTTCGGAAAACACCGTCTGCGTCAGCCACAGGTGGCGGTAGCGCTCGGCCTGGTCGAACAGGTAGGTGCGTGCCTGCAGCAGGTGCTTGGAGCCGCAGCCCGAGGCAATGGCAGTATGGAACGCCTTGTGCCGCTCGTCCCACACATCCAGCCGCTGCTCGCGGGTTTTCACTTCCACCACCTTGGCCAAGGTATGCGAGTGGGCCAGCACCGACGCCTCCCAGGCGTCGTCGCCGCGCTCGATGGCCAAGGCAATGATCATCGCTTCCAGGTTGGCGCGGGCGTCATAGATGTCGTTCATCTCATCCAGCGACATGGGCGCTACCCGGTAGCCTTTCTGGCTGATCGCGTTGACCAGGTGCTCGGCCACCAGTTGCGACAGTGCTTCGCGCAGCGGGCCCACACCCAGGTCGTAGCGTTCCTTGAGGGCGCTCATCAATAGCTTTTCACCGGGCTTGAACACCCCGCGGATGATGTCCTTCTTGAGCCTCTCATACCCGCTGAATGCTGAGTTTTGTCGGGGGGCGAGCGCTTCCAAGATCCTGTTCCTCAAAACGTTTTGCCGATCATACCGAAACCCTCTGCCGACGAAAAACAATGGACAAACGCGGTTAGTGTCGTTGAAACATAAAAATGTAGACATTTTTAGTTAGTGGCGATATTTTTACCTCGCCCGCACTGATCCAGGTCATGACCGGACGGCGCCACCTACTTTTTTAGCCAGGACACTGCCATGAACGCCTTTACGCAGATCGACGAACTTGTCATGCCACTGCCTCTCGAACCGCAGGGCTACACCATCGCCCCCTCGAAACAGTCGCCGCGCCTGCTGGAACTGACCTTTGCCCGGGAAACTGTCGAAGCGTTCGTGCAGGCCGTTGCCCAATGGCCGGTGCAGGCATTGGAGTACAAGTCGTTCCTGCGTTTTCGTGTAGGCGAAATCCTTGACGAGCTGTGCCAGGGCACGCTGCGCCCGGTGCTGCTCAACACCATCCTCGACCGCGCCACAGGCGGCATGCTGATCACCCCGATCGGCCTGGATGACGTGAGCCAGGCCGAAGACATGGTCAAGTTCACCACCGCCTGCGCTCACCTGATCGGCCGTTCCAACTATGACGCCATGAGTGGCCAGTTCTATGCGCGCTTCGTGGTGGTCAACAGCGACAACTCCGACAGCTACCTGCGCCAGCCGCACCGGGTCATGGAACTGCACAACGACGGCACGTTCGTGAACCAGATCACCGACTATGTGCTGATGCTGAAGATCGACGAAAAGAACATGGAAGGCGGCAACTCGCTGCTGCTGCACCTGGACGACTGGGAGCAGTGCGAGGCGTTCTTCCGTCATCCGATGGCCCGTCGCGAAATGCGCTGGACCGCACCGCCGAGCAAAAAGGTTGCCGAAGATGTGTTCCATTCGGTATTCGACACCGATACCGAAGGCCGGCCGACCATGCGCTACATTGACCAGTTCGTGCAGCCGGAAAACTACGAGGAAGGTATCTGGCTGAACGCCTTGTCCGAGTCGCTGGAAGGCAGCGGCAAGAAGGTCTCGGTACCGGTAGGCGTAGGCAGTTTCCTGCTGATCAACAACCTGTTCTGGCTGCATGGCCGCGATCGCTTCACCCCGCACGAGGGCCTGCGCCGCGAACTGATGCGCCAGCGTGGTTACGTCGCCTTCCCCAAGCCGCTGTACCAGCGCGGGCAATAATGACAGGGCGCGGGGCGGGCGCTCGCCCACGCGTTTTTGCACAAAACAATGCCACCAGGCCCCGTGCGGGCCTTGGTGAGCCTGCCAGGCAATGCCTGCGTGTGAGGTAAGGCTGTGTACGATTTCATCATTATTGGCGGCGGGATTGTGGGCATGTCCACGGCCATGCACCTGATCAAGGTCTACCCGGACGCGAAGATTCTCCTGCTGGAGAAAGAGTCCGGCCCGGCCCGCCATCAGACCGGCCATAACAGTGGCGTGATCCACGCCGGCGTGTATTACACCCCCGGCAGCCTCAAGGCGCGCTTCTGCCTGGAAGGCAACAAGGCGACCAAAGCCTTCTGCACCCGGCACGGCATTCATTTCGATGAGTGCGGCAAGCTGCTGGTCGCCACCAACGATCTGGAAATGCAGCGCATGAAGGCGCTGTGGGAGCGCACGGCGGCCAATGGCCTGGAACGCTACTGGCTGTCGGCTGCCGAGTTGCGCGAGCGTGAGCCCAACATCGTCGGTATGGGGGGCATCTTCGTGCCGTCCAGCGGCATCGTCAACTACGCCCAGGTCACCGCTGCGATGGGCGCAGAGTTCCAGCGTGCCGGCGGCGAAATCCGCTATGGCGCAGAAGTGGTTGGCCTGCAGGAACAGGCAAATGAAGTGATCGTGCGCACCCAGCGCGATGAATTGCGCAGCCGTTTCCTGGTGACCTGCTCGGGGCTGATGGCCGACCGCGTGGTGAGCATGCTCGGTCTGCGTACCGAATTCGTGATCTGCCCGTTCCGTGGCGAATACTACCTGCTGCCCAAGCAGCACAATCAGATCGTCAACCACCTGATCTACCCGATTCCCGACCCGTCGATGCCCTTCCTGGGGGTGCACCTGACCCGCATGATCGACGGCACCGTCACCGTAGGCCCCAACGCCGTGCTGGCGATGAAGCGCGAGGGCTACCGCAAGACCGATGTCAGCCCCAGCGACCTGTTCCAGACCCTGACCACGCCCGGCATCCTCAAGGTGCTGGCGAAGAACTTCCGCCCGGGCCTGATCGAGATGAAGAACTCGCTGTTCAAGGGCGGGTACCTCAAGCAGGTGCAGAAGTACTGCCCGAGCATTACCAAAGCCGACCTCACACCTTACCCGGCCGGCGTGCGTGCCCAGGCGGTGTCGCGCGACGGCAAGCTGATCGACGATTTCCTGTTCGTCAACACCGCACGCAGTGTCAACGTGTGCAACGCACCGTCGCCAGCTGCTACCTCGGCCATCCCGATCGGCGCCTACATCGTCGAGAAGGTGTGCGAGCAGGTCGGCCTACAGGGCGGCAGCTTCCCCAAGGCCGACCTGTCGGCCAACCAGAGGGCTGCCAGCTGACACCCCGGTAACACCTCCTGCGGTTTCGTTTTACTCAACCCGTACTGCCCTGCTCACCATTCAGGGCAGGGCGGGCTTTTTCGCGCCTGCGTCGGTGACGTGCAGCCGGCGGCCCCCGCGTGGGCATGACAAAAACAACAAGGTAGCACCATGCAAACCCACAAGAACAATTTGAGTCATGGATTGAAATCACGGCATGTCACCATGCTGTCCATTGCCGGCGTGATCGGCGCCGGGCTGTTTGTCGGCTCTGGCCGCGCCATCGCCGAAGCGGGGCCTGCCACCATCCTGGCCTATATCCTGGCGGGCGGCCTGGTGGTGCTGGTGATGCGCATGCTGGCCGAAATGGCGGTTGCCTCCCCGGACACCGGCTCGTTCTCAACCTACGCTGACCTCGCCATCGGCAAATGGGCCGGTTACACCATCGGTTGGCTGTACTGGTGGTTCTGGGTGCTGATCATTCCGATCGAGGCCAATATCGCCGCTACCATCATCAACTCCTGGGTCCCGCAGATGGAGATCTGGGTGTTGTCGTTGGTGATCACGTTGCTGCTGACGGCCACCAACCTGTTCAGCGTGAAGAATTACGGTGAGTTCGAGTTCTGGTTGGCACTGGTCAAGGTGGTGGCCATCGTCAGCTTCATCGCCCTGGGTGTTTGCGCCATTTTCGGCCTGTTGCCGGGGTCCGGCGTCAGCGGCGTCTCGCGCCTGTGGGATACGGGGGGCTTCATGCCCAACGGCTTTGGTGCGGTGCTGAGCGCGATGCTGATCACCATGTTCTCGTTCCTCGGGGCCGAGGTGGTGACCATCGCTGCGGCTGAATCCGACGAGGCGGGCAAGCATATTTCCAAGGCCACCAATTCGGTGATCTGGCGGATAACGCTGTTCTACATCCTGTCGATCTTCATCGTCATCGCATTGGTACCGTGGACCGACCCACGCCTGGCGACCGAAGGCTCTTATGTCACGGTGCTGGACACCCTCGGCGTGCCAAATGCCAAGGCCATCATCGACTTCGTGGTGCTGACGTCGGTGACCAGTTGCCTCAATTCGTCGCTGTACACCGCCTCGCGCATGGTCTATTCGCTTAGCCGCCGGGGTGATGCCCCGGCCTGTGCCCAGATAACCAGCCGCAGTGGTACACCCGTGGTGGCAGTCTTGTTGTCGACGGGGGCTGCCTTCTTGGCGGTGATCGCCAACTACCTGGTGCCGGCTCAGGTGTTTGGCTTCCTCATGGCCAGCTCCGGTGCCATTGCCTTGCTGGTGTATCTGGTCATCGCCATTTCCCAGCTGCGCCTGCGCCAGCGCCTCACGGCACAGGGCAAGACACTGGGTTACCGCATGTGGCTGTTCCCGTGGCTGACCTGGGGCGTGATCCTGTTCATCAGCGGCGTACTGGTATTGATGCTGTTCCGCCCGGATCATCGCCTGGAAGTGGTCTCGACGATGGTGCTGGCGGTGTTGGTGGTGTGCTCAGGGGTGCTGGTGACCCGGCGCCGGGCACGCGGCGGGGCGGTGGCTGGCGTAGGGCAGGGCGCCTGATTCGTCCGGCCTGAAGACAGACGAGCAAGTCGCATCAGGCTGTGAGAGGATGTCCGCCAACAAAGCCAGGACCCTGAACGCAGCCTGATGAAGACACCTAAAAGAATCGAACCGTTGATCGAAGACGGCCTTGTCGACGAAGTACTACGGCCGTTGATGAGTGGCAAGGAAGCCGCTGTGTACGTGGTGCGCTGTGGCAGCGAGGTACGTTGCGCCAAGGTCTATAAAGAAGCCAACAAGCGCAGTTTCCGCCAGGCCGCCGAATACCAGGAGGGCCGCAAGGTACGCAACAGCCGTCAGGCCCGGGCCATGGCCAAGGGCAGCAAGTACGGCCGCAAAGAAGCCGAAGATGCCTGGCAGAACGCCGAAGTGGCAGCGCTGTTCCGTTTGGCCGCCGCAGGTGTGAGGGTGCCCAAGCCTTACGACTTCCAGGACGGCGTGCTCCTGATGGAGCTGGTCACCGATGCCGATGGTGATGCGGCCCCGCGCCTGAACGACGTTCACCTCGAAGCGGAGGATGCCCGCGCGTTCCACGCCTTCGTCATTCGCCAGATCGTGCTGATGCTGTGCGCCGGAATGGTGCATGGCGACCTGTCCGAGTTCAACGTGCTGCTCGGCCCGGACGGGCCGGTGATCATCGACCTGCCGCAGGCAGTGGATGCAGCCGCCAACAACCATGCCTTCAGCATGCTGCAGCGCGATGTGGACAACATGGCCCATTATTTCGGGCGCTTTGCCCCGGAGCTGAAAAGCACCCGCTATGCGCAGGAGATGTGGGCGTTGTACGAGGCCGGCGAGTTGCTGCCCGACAGCCCGTTGACCGGGGTGTTCGAGGATGACGAACATGAAGCTGACGTAACCGGGGTGATGCGCGAGATCGACGCCGCCCGGATGGACGACGCTCGCCGCCGTGCAGCACGCGCCGAGGCCGAGCATGGGCCGGCCAAGGCAGAGGAGGTGACACCGCCCTGGCTGCAGTAATTTATTCCTGTACCGGCCTCTTCTCGGGTAAACCCGCACCTACGGGATTTGTGGGCGCGGTTTTGCCCGCGAAGAGGCCAACACAGGCAAACCCCGGCCGTTGCCATTGACGCAAGACACAATCTCGTCATTTAGCCTTTTCACTGGCGCGCGACAGGCATAAGGTATACGCCGTTCAAATTCCCTGGAGCTGTCATGTCCAACCAATTCCCGTCCGTTCGTCCCCGCCGCCTGCGCCAGAACGAGTCCCTGCGCACGATCTTCCAGGAAACCGAGTTCCGTCTTGAAGACCTGATCCTGCCGATCTTCGTCGAAGAGGGCATCGATGATTTCGTGCCGATCACCAGCATGCCCGGTGTCAATCGTATCCCCGAGAAACTGTTGGCCCAGGAAATCGAGCGCTATGCCCGCGCCGGTATCAAGTCGGTGATGACCTTTGGCGTATCGCACCACCTGGATGCCGATGGCAGCGACACCTGGAACGAAAACGGCCTGGTTGCGCGCATGTCGCGTATCTGCAAGGACACCGTGCCGGAAATGGTGGTGATGTCCGACACCTGCTTCTGCGAATACACCAGCCACGGTCACTGCGGCGTGCTGCATGACCATGGCGTGGACAACGACGCCACCCTGGCCAACCTGGGCAAGCAGGCCGTCATCGCCGCTGCTGCCGGTGCCGACTTCATTGCCCCCTCGGCGGCGATGGACGGCCAGGTGCAGGCTATCCGCAGCGCGCTGGACGGTGCCGGCTTCCACGACACCGCGATCATGGCCTACTCGACCAAGTTCGCCTCGTCGTTGTATGGCCCGTTCCGTGAGGCCGGTGGCACTGCACTGAAGGGTGACCGCAAAAGCTACCAGATGAACCCGATGAACCGCCGCGAAGCGGTGCGCGAATCGCTGCTCGACGAGCAGGAAGGCGCGGACGTGCTGATGGTCAAGCCGGCCGGTGCCTACCTTGATGTGATCGCCGACATCCGCGCCGCTTCGCGCCTGCCACTGGCGGCGTATCAGGTGAGTGGCGAGTATGCGATGATCAAGTTCGGCGGGCTGGCCGGTGCCATCGACGAAGGCCGGGTGGTGCGCGAAAGCATTGGCGCAATCAAGCGTGCCGGTGCCGACCTGATCCTGACCTACTTCGCCATGGACCTGGCGCGCGACGGTATCTGAAGCCAGGCCTTGGTCATGAAAGCCGCTGCCATTGCAGCGGCTTTTCTTTGGGCGCCGTTGGGGGGTGCCGCAAACGCACAAAAAAACAGTAAGCGCTGAATTATTTAGTGTCCTGTTGTATCTGATCCCTTAGAGCATTCATCGACAGGGATACGGGTATGAAACCTCGCAAGAAAAGCGTCCAGCCAATCGGCCTGAAGGACATCACCATCGTCGACGACGCCAAGATGAAGAAGGCGATCACGGCCGCCGCGCTGGGCAACGCCATGGAGTGGTTCGACTTTGGGGTATATGGCTTCGTCGCTTATGCCTTGGGCAAGGTGTTTTTCCCCAACGCCGACCCCAGCGTGCAAATGATCGCGGCCTTGGCCACCTTCTCGGTGCCGTTCCTGATCCGGCCCCTTGGCGGGTTGTTCTTCGGCGCCTTGGGCGACAGGTTCGGGCGGCAGAAAATCCTCGCCGCGACCATCGTGATCATGTCCCTGAGCACCTTCGCCATCGGCCTGATACCGTCCTATGCAAGCATTGGTATCTGGGCGCCCATCCTGTTGCTGCTGGCCAAGATGGCCCAGGGCTTTTCGGTGGGTGGTGAATACACCGGTGCCTCGATCTTCGTTGCCGAGTACGCGCCAGACCGCAAGCGCGGCTTTCTCGGCAGCTGGCTGGATTTCGGTTCGATTGCCGGCTTTGTGCTGGGCGCAGGGGTGGTGGTGCTCATTTCCACGGTGCTGGGTGAAGAACAATTCCTCGAATGGGGCTGGCGCCTGCCGTTCTTCCTGGCCCTGCCGCTGGGCATCATCGGCCTCTACCTGCGCCATGCGCTGGAAGAAACACCTGCGTTCCAGCAGCACGTCGACAAGCTGGAACAGGGCGATCGTGAAGGGCTGGCCTCCGGGCCCAAGGTGTCGTTCAAGGAGGTGGCCACCCAGCACTGGCGCAGCCTGGTGACCTGCATCGGCGTGGTAATCGCCACCAACGTCACCTACTACATGCTGCTTACCTACATGCCCAGCTACCTGTCGCACAACCTGCACTACAGCGAAGACCATGGCGTGCTGATCATCATCGCGATCATGGTCGGCATGCTGTTCGTGCAGCCGATCATCGGTCTGCTCAGCGACAAGTTTGGCCGACGGCCGTTCATCATCGTCGGCAGTGTCGGCCTGCTGGCCTTGGCCATTCCGGCATTCATGCTGATCAACAGTGGGGTGCTTGGGCTTATTTTCGCCGGCCTGCTGATCATTGCCGTGTTGCTGAACTTCTTCATCGGCGTCATGGCCTCGACGCTGCCGGCCATGTTCCCCACGCACATCCGTTACAGCGCCCTGGCCAGCGCCTTCAATATCTCGGTGCTGATCGCCGGCCTTACCCCAACCCTCGCTGCGTGGCTGGTGGAGACCACAAACGACCTGTACATGCCGGCCTATTACCTGATGGTGATCGCTGCTGTCGGCCTGGTCACCGGCCTGACCATGAAGGAAACCGCCAACAAGCCCCTGCGCGGCGCCGCCCCTGCGGCGTCAGACATCGAAGAGGCGCGTGAACTGCTGCAGGAGCACCACGACAACATCGAGCAGAAGATCGAGGACATCGATGCGCAGATCGCCGAGTTGGAAGCCAAGCGCGAAAAACTGGCACAGCAGCACCCGCGTATCGAATGATCAGCGCGGCATGTAGCCACGCTGCCAGGAACGCGGTATGAACCGCGATACCAATGCCAGCACGCAGGCCAGCGCACAACTGCCGGCCAGCGCCTGCAGGCCCAGGTGTTGTTGCAACCAGGCGCCGAGCGCGGCGCCCAGCAACATCCCGGCCCAAGGTATCAACTGGACCCGCCAGCCATTGCGCCGCTCGCCCAGCAGCCAACGCCCCAGGCCGCGGCCGAAACGCGACAGGGCGCCCGTCACGTAAGTCAGGCCAATGGGCAGGCCATTCACCTGTTCCACGACCGCATTGATCATGCCCATGGCCAGCGTGGCCGCCAACAGCGCAGGGATGGTGGCCGGCAACGGCCACGCTGCCGCGAAAGCCAGCAGTGCGGCAACCACCAACAGCACCGGCCAGGCTCGACGGCGCAATCCGCGAGCCAGGAGCACACCCAGCGCATTGCCCGCAACGAAGCCCAGTACGGCGCCACTGAGGCGTAGCACAAGGGCCAGGTCAGCTTCACTGATGGCCACCGCCAGGCGTGTGGTGTTACCACTCATGAACGACACGAAATCGCCCAGTGCCAGCAAGCCGATGGCATCGGTCATGCCGGCCAGCACCGACAGGGCGGCGACCAGGCCAAGGCCGACGCGACCGCGCATTACCTGCAGGCGCAAACGCCTGGCTGTGCGCGCGGGGAGGGCGTTAGGGAGCATGTGCAGGCCTCAGGGCAACAGGTTTTCGCGGGCCAGGGTACCTTTGATGGTGCGCTCTACCACATCGACCAGCACCATGGTCTGGTGGTCGACCTCGATGTTGAGCAGTTCACCTGTGTGGTAGCTGGCGAAGGTAGTCTGACGCAGGGTTTCCGGGATCAGGTTGATGGTGATCACGTTATCCTCCACGTCAGCGACCGTCAGGCTGCAGCCATTGACCCCGATGAAACCGCGCGGGAACACGTACTTGCCCCATCGCGGCGGCATGCGGAACTTGATGAAGGCGCCGGTTTCCTTGATCGACAGCTCGACGATCTCGGCGGTAGTGGCGATGTGGCCGGCCATCAGGTGGCCGCCGACTTCGGCGTTCATCTTCGCTGAGCGTTCGATGTTCACGCTCCGGCCAGGCTTGAAGCTGCTCAGATTGGTGCGTTCGAGGGTAGCGGTCATGGCGTCGAACCTGACCTGGCTGCCGTCGATTTCGGTCACGGACAGGCACGTACCTTCGACACTGACGCTGGCACCGATTTTCAGTTCGTCGAGCAGTTCCGGGGTGAGGTCGATGGTGAACTGGTTGTGGCCCGGGTAGGTGGTCACATCAAGCAGAGGGCGGACGGCCTGGACGATGCCGGTGTACATGGAGTTGCTCCTGGGCACGGAAAAGAAAACTTCCGAACGCTATGCCCGTAGCGCCGTAAATGCAAGACCGGCTTCTTGGCTGGCAAGCCGGCTTGCGAGTCTGGCAACTGCGCGGGGCAGGCGGCGTGCTTGCGGGCGAAACCGGTTTGCCGACGGCAGGGCCACGCCAGATTCAAACATGCCCGCTGCTGTTGACGATCCGCAGGCACAGCGCCTCGTAGGGGTCCAGGTTCACCATCAGGCGCCCGTCCTCGGTCAAATCGCCTTCGACCGTCTCGTTGATCATGTCGACCACCGGCCCAGGTGTGAAGCCGGTCAACAGCAGTTCCTCGGCAATTGCCTCCTGGCCGAAGTTCAGCGCAGTGATCTGGATACCGCGCCCGGCTGGCAACTCATGCACCATCACCAGCAGCCCTGGGCTGCGTACCTCAGGTACCAGCACCTGACGGCTGGTGGCGATGCCGTAGGCCTGGCGCACAGCCAGCAGTTTCTTCACCTGGCAGGCAAATGAATCACCCTCGTCCAGCTGGCTGTCGAGGCTGCCGTAAAGCGACCGGGCACGCGGCATGCCACGCACCGAAGCCGCCGCCTGTGGGTCAAGCCCGGCCAGGTCATAGCCGCCTCGGTGAATCCAGCGGGTATCGCCGTCGAGCATGCGTTCGGCCACCGCTTCGGCGGGCAAGGGCAGGGCACCGACCAGGTCCCAGCCGGACAAGGCGACTACCCCCGGCTGCATGGCGTTGTACATGACCAGCAGCAGGTGCACCTTCTTGATCAATTCGATATCCGCTACGCCAATCTGTTCAAGGTCGCGGATACCCAGTGCAGCGGCGATCAGGCTGGCGGTGGTGCAGGCAATGCCGTTGGTCACGAAGCGCAGGTTGTACGGAGCATGCTCGCCCGACAGCCGTTCGTAGATTTCTTCGCGGATATGTTCCCGCAGAATGCTGCCTGGCAGGGTCTGGCCCTTGTACAGGTACATGTCGTGAGCATGCAGGGTCCAGAAATGCACCAGCTCCACGGTCAGCTCGTCGTGGTTCTGCAGGGCATGGATCAGCGAGGCCGGGTCAATGCCGAAGGCGTGCATCTCCTTGAGCATCAGGCGCAGGAACTCGGTGTCGCCGGTCAGCAGCGCATGCTGGTAGGCCGGCCGGGTAATGAAATCGTAGGACAGGTCGGCACCGCCCCTGGACATCTGCGCAATGTCATCGAGGGTCAGGTTCAGCTCCTGGAAGCTGAAACCGCCGGCCTTGCGGATCATGCCACCGATCAGCTGGTTGCCGACGAGCGACAGCGGGTGGCTTTCCGACCAGGCGGTGCCGCTGGCGCGGGTTTCCACGCCGAGAAAGCCGTTGGCGTCCAGGCGCAGGCCGCGTGCACCCAGGCAGTCCAGCGCGTGCAGCGCGTCACCAATGATCATTTGTTGGGCGGCGAAGGTAGGGTCCAGCCAGTTCAGCGAGGGCTGGCCTTCCTTGAAGTAATGCAGGTACACCCAGCGGCGGGTCTTGCCGTCGACGCCTGTGATCGGCGGCGTGGCGCTCCAGTCGGTTTCCTTCACGCCCGGCTCGAAGAAGATTACCCGCTGCAGCTGGCCAACGATGTAATGGCGCGCCTTCAGCTCGTCACACTGAGCTGGCAGTAAATTGACCGCATCGCGCCCGGCGGGCACCTCGGGCAGCAGCGTCCAGTCTTCTTCGCGGATCTCGACCATGTGGTACAGCCCCGGGTAGGGGCCATGGGCGATCTCGGCCAGGCGGAAGTCGGCGCCCTTGCCGGTGTGCGAGGGGATCAGGTCGTCGATGGTCACGGCATTGTGCGCAGCGGCCATGCGGCTCATCTGGATCAGTTCCTGCTCGCTGCCGTACAGCGGGTCGATGTCGAAGCTGATGCGGTCGAAGTTGCCGTCCACACTGGGGGTGAGTTCGCGGCCGCGGATGCCACCGGACAGTTTGATCGGGCCCGTGTGCAGGCCCTGTACGCCGATCTCCGACAGGCGCTTCCACAACGCTTCGTGGGCCAGGGCACCGAGTACCGAGCAGCCCTCGGGCGCGATGATGGCGTCGGGGTAGACGGTCAGCCACACCGAGGCGATTTCGGTGGCGCGGCGGGGCTGGGCCTCGGCGTACGGTTGTTGCCACAGGCGCGACTGGCCTGAGTACAGGCTGGCGCGCGCCTGGGAGGCCTTGAGCATGGCGCGGTCTTCGAGCCATTTGACGTACGACGGGTCGGGCTGGGTCATTTCGCGTCCTCTTTGCGTGTCGGCACCGGCTCAGGTTATGACGGCGTCGCGGCGCGAACGTTCGGCTCGAGATGGGGGTTGGTTTCTTCGCGGGCTTGCCCGCGAAGAGGCCGGGCCTGCAAAGGCAGGATCAACGCCTTGCCGACAACTGCTGCGGTGCCAGAAACGCATCATGAAAGTAATTGCGCACCGCCTGCATCGCCGGGCTGAATGCCCGTTCCCGGTGCCAGGCCAACCCCACGCTCATCGGTGTGACCGGGTCGCTGATGGTCACCGTCTCGATGCGCTTGCCCTCCAGCGACCACGGCCGGTGCACCAGGTCCGACAGGATCGCCACACCGCTGCCATTGGCGACCATGCTGCGCACGGCCTCCACCGAGCTGGTCCGCACCCTTACGCTTGGCCGTTGCCCGGCCTGCTCCCAGTAGCGCATGGCACTGTGCTCGGCCTCGTCCACGGTCAACAGAATGAACGGCTCACAGGCCACATCGGCCAGGCTCACGGCCGAGCGCTCGCACAGTGGGTGATGCCCGGGCAGCCAGAGCCGGCGCTCGGAGTTGAACAGGGTTTCCGAGACGATGTCGGGGTGGGTGAGGTTGGCGGTGAGCACCACCGCCATGTCGAAACGCCCCTCCAGCAGGCCTTGCTCGATGGCGCTGCGCTCCTGCTCGTACAGCTCCAGGGTCACGTCCGGATGCCAGTGCTCCAGGCGCTGCAAGTGGTGCGGCAGGAAGTAGCCGATCACCGTGTAACTCGCCGCCAGGCGCAACAGGCCACTGGCGCGCACGTCCGGAAGCGGGCTGTTCAACGCATCGTCGACACTGCGCAGGATGACGTAGGCACGGTTCAAGAAGTGCCGGCCGGCTTCGGTCAGGCTCATGCCTTGGGCCGAGCGCTGGAACAACAGCACGCCGAGCATCGCTTCCAGCTCCTTGATGGCCGTGGTCACTGCCGACTGGGAGATGTTCAGGTGGATTGCCGCTTGGGAGATCTGGCCGATTTCAGCGGTGGCAACGAAGTAGCGGACCTGGCGCAAGGTGAGTGACACGGTAGGCTCCCGGGGTATCTGATTTTCAGAAGGTACCCCATCTGTTTATAGATCTTCCCAAGGGGGTGTAGAGAATCTAACGTGGCTTGCATGCAGTCACAAGTGCCAGGAGACGCGGTCATGCAAGCAGTGGATTTCAACTCGGACATGGGTGAGGGCTTTGGCCCGTGGACGATTGGCGACGGCGTCGATCACGAACTGATGGGCTACATCAGCAGCGCCAACATCGCCACCGGTTTCCACGCCGGCGACCCCGGCACCATGCGCCGCACCGTCGAGCGCGCCAAGGCCCTTGGGGTTGCGGTGGGAGCACACCCGGGTTTCCGCGACCTGGTCGGCTTTGGCCGCCGGCACATCAATGCCTCGGCGCAGGAACTGGTGGACGACATGCTCTATCAATTGGGCGCGCTGCGTGAAATCGCTCGTGCCCAGGGCGTGCGCCTGCAGCACATCAAGCCGCATGGGGCGCTGTACATGCACTTGGCGCGTGACGAAGAAGCGGCGCGCTTGCTGGTGCAGAACCTGCGGGTGATCGAGCCCGAGTTGCTGCTGTACTGCATGCCGGGTTCGGTGATCTGCCGCATTGCCCAGGAAATGGGGCAGCCGGTGATTCGCGAGTTCTATGCCGACCGCGAGTACGACCTGAGCGGGTCGATCGTGTTTACCCGCAATGTGCGTGGCTATGAGCCCCAAGCCGTCGCCGAGCGGGTGCTGCGTGCTTGCCGCCAAGGCGTGGTGCGCACGGTCGAAGGCCAGGACCTGGCGATCGAATTCGATTCCATTTGCCTGCACAGTGACACCCCGGGCGCGCTGGACCTGGTCGAGGCCACGCGCAAGGCACTGGATGCGGCCGGCATCGTGGTGCGTGCACCGCGCTGAACCCGTCAGGCATCCGGCAAACAGACACGCCGGAGCCCGTGCATTTTGTTTTCGCCTGCCTTTCTATAAAGATTCCAAGAAAAGGAACTGTCATGGCCGAACCGCTTGCTACAACCCCGATCCGTTACAGCTTCGGCGCCGACGAGCACCTGTTTGCCGAAGTCAGCGAAAGCATGTCGCTGGAGGCCTTTTTCAAGGGTATGGCCGTCACCCGTGCGGTGGAGCGCATGGCCCTGGATGGCGTGCTTGATGTGTGCCTGGCCAACGCGTCCTTCCAGGTCCGCTTCGACCCGGACCGTATCGCCCCCGAGGCACTGCTCGAAGCCGTGCGCGGCGCCGAAGCGCAGGCGGTGGCCGAGCGTTCGTTGCAGACGCGGATCATCGAGATCCCGGTGCTGTACAACGACCCCTGGACCCATGAAACCCTGATGCGCTTTCGGGATCGCCACCAGGACCCCACCAGCACAGACCTGGAGTACGCTGCGCGCATCAACGGCCTGGCCGATGTCGAGGCCTTCATCGCCGCCCACAGTGGCGCGCCATGGTTCGTGTCGATGGTCGGCTTTGTTGCCGGCCTGCCGTTCATGTTCCAGATGGTCGAGCGCCAGCGGCAGCTGCAGGTGCCCAAGTACCTGCGCCCCCGTACCGACACGCCCAAGCTCACCCTGGGCCATGGCGGTTGCTTTGGTTGCATCTACTCGGTGCGCGGGGCCGGGGGCTACCAGATGTTTGGCGTCACCCCGGCACCGATCTACGACCCGCAGCAGACCTTGAATTACCTGAAAGAGCACATGGTGTTCTTCCGCCCGGGTGACATCGTGCAGTTCAAGCCTATCGACCGCCGCACCTACGACCGGGCGGTGGCGGAGGTGGAGGATGGCTGCTTCGACCTGCGCATTCGCCCGGTGACGTTTTCCCTGGACGCCTTCCTCGCCGACCCGGTCGGCTACCCCAAATCGTTGCAGGAGGTGCTGGCATGATCAAGGTACTCAAACCGGGCTTGGCCACTTCTGTACAGGACCTGGGCCGCGAAGGTTACTACCACCTGGGCATTCCACCGTCCGGCGCACTCGACCAGTACGCCTTGAGCGCAGCCAACCACCTGGTGGGCAACCCGGCCGGCGCTGCGGGCCTGGAGTGCGCGCTGGTGGGGCCGGAGCTGGAGTTCCGGCAGGACGCACTGGTCGCTGTGTGCGGCGCGCAGATGCCAGCGTTGCTCGATGGCCGCGAGCAGCGCCCGGACACGGCGTTCGCCGTGCGGGCCGGGCAAGTGTTGCGTTTCGGCTTTCCAACAGCGGGCGCCCGGGCCTACCTGGCAGTGGCCGGAGGCATCGATGTGCCCGAGGTACTGGGTAGCCGGTCCACCTACGCGCTGGGCGCGTTGGGTGGCTTTCATGGGCGCAAACTGATGGCGGGCGACCTGCTGCCGGTCGGCGTGCCCAGCGGCAAGACCCGTGCCGGTGCAAGCTTGCCCATGGCCCTGCGTCAGGCCTTGGGGGGCGAGGTGGTGTTGCGGGTGGTGCCTGGGCTGTACTTTCACCGCCTGACCGAAGCTGCAGCGCAACGTTTCTTCACCGACGCCTGGACCGTTGGCTCCGAAGCGGACCGCATCGGTTATCGCTACAAAGGCGGCAGCGCCTTGAGTTTCCAACCGCGCGAGCAGCCGTTCGGTGCGGGGTCGGACCCGTCCAATATCGTCGACAGCTGCTACCCGATCGGATCGATCCAGGTGCCGGCAGGGTTGGAACCGATCATCCTGCATCGCGATGCAGTGTCGGGGGGCGGCTACGCCATGATCGGCACGGTGATCAGTGCCGACCTCGACCTGATCGGGCAGATGCAGCCGAACCAGCAGGCGCGGTTCCTGCCGGTGAGCCTGGAGCAGGCACTGGAGGCGCGGCGTTCGTACAAGAAGAAGCTGGCCTGCCTGGCCAGGCTCTTCAGTTGAGCATGATGTTTTCGCTGTAGCAGCGGCCTTGTGCCCGACGGGGCCGCAACGGGCTCCGCGGCTACGCCGAGCGCGCAGGTTTGCTGATGGTCTTGCCGGTTTGCGCGGCCACCTCAAGGGCTTGGCCGTCCCGCTGTTTGCCTTGGCGCGCCAGGCCTTCAAGTTGCGGTATCAGCATGCCTTCCGGCAAATGCCGCCAGAACCGCCCAGGCATGTGCAGGCGCAAGGCGTCCGGGTTGAGGCGGGCCGGGTTGAAGGTGTGGCGGTAGTAGGTGCGCCAGAGTTCGGCGCCGGGGTCTTCGGCGTTGCGGGCCCACTGGCGCCAGGGCTCGGGGCACTGTCGCTGGTAGTCGAACGACTGGCCGTCGAAGCGAATGCCATCCTGTGGCGTGGCAATCAACCAGCGCAAACGCCCCAGGCGGTCGGCAAAATGCGCGCTGGCACTGTGCAGAATGTCGTGTGCCGGCTCGTGATAGGCCACCAGCTCCAGTTGCAAGTGCTCAGCCAGTTCATCAGGCAGCGGCACGAAGCGTACAAACGCGTGCAAGTGATGTGCCTCGCGGGTTACCTGCTTGATGCGCCGTTGCAGCTCACTGCCCAGCCGGTCACCGGCCAGCATTGCCGTGCGGTCGCCATGGGCGACGCGCCACAGCACTTCATACAGCAGGTTCCAGCGCTGTTCGCCACGGTAGCGAGAGGCCTGCTCCAACTGGCTCAGCAGTGCGGCCGGGACTTTGGCCCGGAAAGGGCCAGGCCCTTCAGGCGGCGCTGCCGGCACGGCCAGCAGGTCCGCCATCGGGCCTTGCGACCAGGTGACTTCCGACGGGTCGATGCCATGGCTCAACAACACCCGGGCCTGGTCGCGCCAGGTGGCGAACAGGTCGTCGCAGTCGAGTGCGATCACCCCCATAGCCCCATCTGCACGGGCGCTGGCGGCTCACTCAAGCGCGCGCGCAGCAAGCCGCTGCGCAGCTCGGCCTGGGCGGGGCGGTAGTCGCTGGTGACGATGAACGGCCGTGCCTTGTCCAGCACGCAGCGCAGCTGGATCAAGTCGTCATAACGGATGCGCCGCTCCCGCCGCAGGGCGACCAGGCGCTGTACGCTGCGCAGGCCGATGCCGGGGATACGCGCCAGTAGCGCAGGTTCCGCGCGGTTCACGTCCAGCGGGAAGACTTCGCGGTTGGCCAGCGCCCAGGCCAGCTTGGGGTCGATGTCCAGTGCCAGGTTGCCGCTGTGGCCCAGCAGCTCGCCAGCCTTGTAGCCATAGCCACGCAGCAGGAAGTCGGCTTGATACAGGCGGTGTTCGCGTAGCAGCGGTGGTGCGGCGAGGGGCACGCTGCCGGGGCTGTCGGGGATCGGGCTGAAGGCGGAGTAGTACACGCGCTTGAGGCCGTAGCCCTGGTACAGCGACTCGGCATTGCGCAGCAAGGTACTGTCGTCGGTGCTGTCGGCGCCGACGATGACTTGGGTGCTCTGCCCGGCCGGGGTAAAGCGCGGCGCCCTGGGCTCGTTGGCCACGGCCTGCTGGCCCTGATGAATCACGCCCATGGCCTGGCGAATGGTGCGCCCTTGCTTTTCCGGCGCCAGGCGCTTGAGGCTGGCGTCGGTGGGCAGTTCGATGTTGACGCTGAGGCGGTCGGCCAGGCGCCCGGCTTCTTCGATCAGCAGCGGGTCGGCATCGGGGATGGCCTTGAGGTGGATGTAGCCGCGGAAGCTGTGCTCTTCGCGCAACAGCCGGGCCACACGGATCAGCTGCTCCATGGTGTAGTCCGCCGAGCGGATGATGCCGGAGCTGAGGAACAGGCCACTGATGCAGTTGCGCCGGTAGAAGTCCAGGGTCAGGCGTACCACTTCCTCGGGGCTGAAGCGCGCGCGTGGCACGTTGCTGGAGCGGCGGTTGACGCAGTACTGGCAGTCATACAGGCAGAAGTTGGTCAGCAGTACCTTGAGCAGTGATACGCAGCGGCCGTCGGGGGTGTAGCTGTGACAGATACCCATGCCATTGGTAGCACCCAGGCCGTCAGCGCCGCGCGAGTTACGCTTGGGCGCGCCGCTGCTGGCGCAAGATGCGTCGTACTTGGCGGCATCGGCCAGGATGCCGAGTTTGGTGATGAGTTGCATGGCGCGGTCTCGCTATACTGAATATTCATACAGTATTTTGAGATTTGATGGATTGCAAGCGATATGGATAGGGGAGCGCGAGTTTGACCTGGAGCAGTACCTGATCGGGCAGGCGCTGTAGTTCGGCGGGCATTCTCCTAAGCGCCCACCGGACCGGCAGGGTCTGGTGGGTCATTTCCCTGCGTGTTCCTCAACGACCAGCGGGTTGCGCCAGGTATCGGCCCAGGCGAAGTGGTAGACGTCGTTGGGGGCACTGGCCTGGCATTGACCGTTGTCGGCATCTGCACCGACGACATACCATTTGGCCCGCGAGGTTTCACCCAGCTTGCGTGCCTTGTCGACGTTGAAGCACTGGCCCAGTTCGGTGGCTGGAACCAGGGTGAAGGCGGTGGGGTGCTGGCGCAGCCAGTAGACCGCTGCATCCACTTTGGATTGGCCGGTGAAGCCGAAGTGCACGATGGGTTGCCGGGCAAATAGCCAATGCCCCTCGCGCCAGTTGACCAGCACCAGTTCGGCACCGGCAGTGGCCTGTGCGGCGTCGCTCATCAGCGTCTCATGCGGGTTGCGGCCCTCCTTCACGGGTTCGACGAAACCACGCGCGAACCACAGGGCGAACCATACCAGGGCTGCTGTGGTGAATGCCTTGTGCCAGCCCGGCCGACGCTGCCACCAGCGCTTGAGCAGCCACGGCACAAGCGGCGCCATGGCCAGAATCAGGCCTGGCAGCGCCGGGAAAATATACAGCTTGCGCTTGCCGGTGCTCAGGCTGAAGAACAGCAGCACCAATGCCACCCAGCCTAGCAGCAGCAGGAAGCGGCCATCGTGCTTTTGCAGTTGCCGGCGCCAGGCCGGTACCAGCCAGGGCAGGGCCAGGATCAGAGGCAGCCAGTACTTGGGGATGACCTTGACGAAGAAGTACCAGAACGGCTCGCGATGGTCCCAGGCATTGGCGTAGCGGCTGGCGGTCTGGCGCAGCAGGATTTCCTTCAGGTAGGCCAGCTCTGCGGCGCCGCCGCCATGGGCGATCGACACCAGCAGCGGCAGCAGCCACACGGCGCAACCGGCGAGTAACCACAGTAGCCCCAGGCTCCAGCGCCATCCCTGGCCGGGCATGGCGACTACGCCGCGCCAGCGATGGCGCACCGCCCAGGCATAAGGCAGCAATATCAGCGCCGGAACAAAACCCACCCCCTTGCTGATAATGCCCAGGCCCATGGATGCGCAAGCCAGGTAGAACCAGCCCCAGGCGGGCCCCAGTAGCAGGTGGCGCAGCATGCCGTAGAGGCCCAGCGCAACCCAAAGGCACAGGAAACTGTCGATCTGCCCGGTGCGCAGGATGCTGTAGGTCTGGTAGGTGGCCAGGAACAACAAGGCCGCGATCACGCCGGTGCGCCGGTTCCACAGGCGCCGCCCGAGGTCATGCAGCACCCAGGTGATGGTCGCCGCCGACAGCAGCCCGGGCAGGTACAGGGCAACGTTGGGCGCGCCGGTCAGGTAGCTGAACAGCGCCACGGTCCACATGAACAACGGTGGCTTGTCGCCATAGATCTCTGCTGCACGGTGTGGGATGAACCAGTTGCCGCTCTGCAGCATTTCCAGGGCCACGCCGAGAAAGCGTTCTTCATCGACATTCATCGGCTGACGCCAGCCGATTCCCGCGCCCACCAGCAACACGGCGAGGGCGATCAGGGCCAGGCGTTCGGCCCCGATTGTCTTGAACTTAGGCAAAGGGCTATTCCTTCAGTTGCTGGTGGCGGGCAATCAGTTGCAGGTTGCGCAGGTAGACCAGAAAGCCGAAGCTTTGGCCGATAATGAAGACCGGGTCCTGGCGGTAGATGGCGTAAGTCAGCAGTAGCGCGCTGCCGAGCATGCTCAGGTACCAGAAGCCTACCGGGATCACGCTGCGGCGCTTGAGTTCGCTGTACAGCCACTGCAGCACGAAGCGCCCGGTGAAAACGGCCTGACCCGCGAAGCCGATGATCAACCAGAGGGTTTCGCGGGTCATCCTTCAAGCTCCTGCGGGCGGCTGTGCAGGCGGGTGCGGCGGATTAGCCACCACACCCCGAACAAGTCGAAGATGCCGACCAGGGCGCGGTCCAGGTTGCCATACTTGGAGACACCGGCGTGGCGTGGCCGGTGGTTGACCGGGTGCACCAGCATGCGGCCGTTGTGGCGCAGGATCAGTGCCGGAATGTAGCGGTGCATGTGGTCGAAGTAGGGCAGGTGCAGGAAGGCTGCCCGCTCGATCAGCTTCAGCCCGCAGCCGGTGTCGGGTGTGGCATCCTTGAGCAGGCGGCTGCGCAGGCCGTTGGCTACGCGCGAGGCCCAGCGCTTGCTGGCGCTGTCACGCCGGTTGACCCGGTGCCCGGCCACCAGCTTGACGCCGCCGGCCAGGTTCTGGTTGGCGCGCACCAGGGCTAGCATGCCGGGGATGTCTGCCGGGTCGTTCTGGCCATCGCCATCCAAGGTCGCCAGCCAGTGGCCGCGGGCCGCCTGGGCGGCATGCCACAGCGAGGTGCTCTGGCCCAGCGAACGGTCGTGACGCAGGATGCGCAATTGCCTGTAGCCCTGGCTTTTCAGGTGCTGCAGTACGCTCAGGGTGCCGTCGCTGCTGCCGTCGTCGACCACCAGCACTTCGTAGTGTTCGGCCGTGAGTGCAGTGCGTATCTCCATCAGCAGTGATGGCAGGTTGTCGACCTCGTTCTTGGCGGGTATCAGTACCGAGAGGTCAAGTGGATCGCTCATGAGGCTACCTGTGATCGTGTTGTGATTGCGTGGATCAAACCCGGTAGAAATCCCGGTACCAGCCAACGAAGGCGTTGACGCCATGTTCCAGCGATGTGCCTGGGGAGAAGTCGATCCAGCGTGCCAGTGAGCTGACGTCGGCCCAGGTTTCCAGCACGTCCCCCGCTTGCAGCGGCAGGTAGTCGCGTTGGGCCTTGATACCCAAGGCGTCCTCCAGGCATTCGACAAAATGCAGCAGCCTTACCGGCTGACCGCGGCCAATATTGAACAGTTGGCAGGGTGGTTTCCCCTCGGCTGGCCGGGGCGGTTTCAGGCGCAGGCGCACGATGCTTTCGACGATGTCGTCGATGTAGGTGAAGTCGCGGCCCATCAGGCCGTTGTTGTAAAGCGCTATCGGCCGGCCCTCGAGCATGGCGCGGGTGAATTTGAACAGCGCCATGTCGGGGCGGCCCCAGGGGCCGTAGACCGTGAAAAAGCGCAGGCCGGTGGTCGGCAGGCGGTACAGGTGGGCGTAGCTGTGCGCCATCAGTTCATTGGCGCGCTTGCTGGCGGCATAGAGCGACACGGGCTGGTCGACCGGGTCGTCGATGCTGAACGGCAGCTTGGCATTGGCCCCGTACACGGAGCTGCTGGAGGCGTAGATCAAGTGGCGTGGTGGCTGCGCTCTGCAGGCCTCGAGAACATTGAGGAAACCAACCAGGTTGGCCTGGCCGTAGGCACCCGGGTTGTCCAGTGAATAGCGCACGCCGGCCTGGGCCGCCAGGTGGATCACCTCGCTGAACGCCTGCCTGGCGAACAGCGGTTGCAAATCGGCAGGGTTGGCGATGTCGAGGGCATGGAAGTGGAAGCTGGAAAAACCGAACAACGCCTGCAGGCGCGCCCGCTTGAGCTCGACGCTGTAGTAGGCATTAAGGTTGTCGATACCGACCACTTCGATGCCGGCCTCGCACAGGCGCCGCGCCACGTGGTAGCCAATGAAACCTGCCACACCGGTAATCAGTACGGGCATACTGGCTGCACCTGGCCACGGCCGATCCCGTAATAAGTCAGGCCGGCGGCGGCCATGTGCTCGGGCTCGAACAGGTTGCGCCCGTCGAACACCACCCGGTCGGTCAACTGCTGCGGCACCTTGTCCAGATTGAGTACGCGGTAGTCCTGCCACTCGGTGACGATCACCAAGGCATCTGCGCCCTTTAATGCATCGTCCTTGCAGGGCACCAGTTGCAAGTCGGCACGCGGGCCGTAGTGGCGCCGGATTTCTTCCATGGCCTGAGGGTCGTGAGCCTGCACCCGCGCGCCCGCGGCCCACAGTGCTTCCAGCAGGACCCGGCTGGAAGCTTCGCGGATATCATTGGTATTGGGCTTGAACGACAACCCCCACAGGGCAAACACCTTGCCCCGCAGGCCGCCGGGGTAGTGGCGCTGGATCTTGCTGAACAGCCGACCCTTCTGCTGCTCGTTGACCGACGCTACTGCGCGCAGCAACTGTGTCTCGAAGCCTTCCGACTCGGCACTGTGGCGCAGGGCTTGCAGGTCTTTGGGGAAGCACGAGCCGCCAAAACCGCAGCCGGCGTAGATGAAGTCATAACCGATGCGCGGGTCCGAGCCGATGCCACGGCGCACCATTTCGATGTCGGCCCCCAGGTGCTCGGCCAGGTTGGCGATTTCGTTGATGAAGGAAATCTTGGTTGCCAGCATGCAGTTGGCCGCGTACTTGGTCAGCTCGGCGCTGCGCGCATCCATGACCATAAGCTTCTCGCGGTTGCGGCTGAAGGGCAGGTAAAGCTCGCGTAGCAACTCCACTTCGGCCGCATCTGCGCCGCCGATGATGATGCGCTCGGGGCGCATGCAGTCATCCACCGCTGAGCCTTCCTTGAGAAACTCCGGGTTGCTGATCACCTGGAAGCGGCTGGTATCGGCCACGGCCAGGGCGATGCGTGCCTTGATGCGGTGTACCGTACCCACCGGCACGGTGGACTTGTTGACGATTACTTTGGGCCCGTCAGCGTGTTCGAGGATGCTGTCGACCACGGCGAAAACGTGTTTCAGGTCGGCGCTACCATCGGCTTGCGGCGGAGTACCGACGGCAATGAACTGCAACCTGGCATAGTTGGCAGCGACTGCGGCATCCGTGGTGAAGCGCAGCCGACCGCAGGCGAGGTTCTTCTCCAGCAGCGGCGCAAGGCCGGGCTCGAAGATCGGGCAATGGCCCTCACTCAGGCTGGCCACCCGATCGGCATCGACATCCATGCACAACACCGAATGGCCCACCTGGGCCAGGCACACCGCCTGGGTCAGGCCGACATAGCCGGTTCCGAAAACCGTGACCTTCATTTGACAGCTCCTTGATAGGAAAGCTGAAAAAAAATGTCACATCCTTGTTTAGGAATTGTTACCTGAAGGATGTTTTCGTGGGCCATGAGGCCTTTATTCCACTTCGCCCAGGCAGAGCATCTAAACTTAATGACAGCTCGCGTTAGCGCGTTGTACCGCGAACGAAAACCCTTGAACCGACCACCGCCTTCCCGGAGCGGATGTCCCTCGTTGGCGATGGCCTTCTTGCAGAGGAGGGCAGGTCATGGACGAGGCAAGGCTTCACGATTTCATGGGCAAGCTGGTGGGCGACATGGGCGCGGCGGCGACGCTGGCCAATGTCATTCTCGGCGATGAACTGGGGCTGTACCGGGCCATGGCCGACAGCCAGGCGGTCACCCCTGAGCAACTGGCGGAAAAGACCGGCTGCCACCCGCGGCTGGTGCGAGAATGGTTGAATGCCCAGGCGGCATCGGGCTACATGGTCCATGACAAGGGCCGTTTTGTGCTGCCTGAAGAACAGGCCATGGCCCTGGCGCTGGAGGATTCTCCGGCCTACATGGCCGGCGGCGCGTCCGTGGTGGCGGCGCTGTTCCATGACAAGGACAAGCTGGTAGCCGCCATGCGCGGCGATGGCGGGTTGGCCTGGGGCGATCACCACCCGTGCATGTTCAGCGGTACCGAGCGGTTTTTCCGGCCGGGGTATCGCACCTTCCTGGTAGCGGATTGGCTGCCGGCACTGGAGGGTGTGGTGGCCAAGCTGCAGGCGGGCGCCAAGGTGGCGGATGTGGGGTGCGGTCATGGTGCCTCGACGCTGGTGATGGCGCAGGCGTTTCCAGCGTCGACCTTCGTGGGGTACGACTATCATCAGCCTTCGATCGTCACCGCCAACGCGCGTGCGCGTGAAGCGGGGTTGGAGTCGCGGGTGAGCTTCCAGCAGGCCAGCGCCAAGGAGTACCCGGGGCATGACCATGACCTGGTGTGCTTCTTCGATTGCCTGCACGACATGGGTGACCCGGTCGGGGCAGCCAGGCATGCCTACCATGCTTTGAAAGCGGATGGCACGGTCATGCTGGTGGAGCCTTATGCCGAGGACTCGCTGGAGGGTAACCTGACACCGGTCGGGCGCTTGTTCTATGCGGCGTCGACGTTTATCTGCACGCCCAATTCGTTGTCGCAGGAAGTGGGGCTGGGGTTGGGTGCGCAGGCCGGGGAGGCGCGATTGCGGGCGGTCTTCGAGGAGGCAGGGTTCAGCAGGTTCCGGCGGGCGACGCAGACGCCGTTCAACCTGATTCTGGAGGCCCGCAAGTAGAGCGTGATCTTGCACCGGCCTCTTCGCGGGCTCGCCCACACAGGTTACGTGCTTGTTTCAGGCCTGTGGAGCGCCTGGGCTGCCCGCGAAGTGGCTGGGCCTGGAAAGCAGAAGGGGCGCCATGTGGCGCCCCTTCTGTTTGTTGCTTAGGCTTCAGCGTCCCAAGGACGATCGCCTTTTTCATCTTTGACGCGGGTCGGCAGGCCCATCACGTCCAGCGCCTTGAGGAACGGCTCGGCTGGCAGCTCCTCGACGTTGACCATGCGCTTGGCATCCCACTCGCCACGGGCAACCAGCAGGGCGGCAGCCACTGGCGGTACGCCGGCGGTGTAGGAAATGCCCTGGCTGTCGGTCTCGGCGTAGGCTTCTTCGTGGTCGGCCACGTTGTAGATGAACACTTCGCGCGGCTGGCCATCCTTGGTGCCTTTGACCAGGTCGCCGATGCAGGTCTTGCCGGTGTAGCCAGGGGCCAGCGAGGCCGGGTCTGGCAGTACAGCCTTGACCACTTTCAGCGGTACCACTTCCAGGCCTTCGGCGGTTTTCACCGGTTGCTCGCTGAGCAGGCCCAGGTTTTTCAGAACCGTGAACACGTTGATGTAGTGCTCGCCGAAGCTCATCCAGAAGCGCACGTTCGGGACGTTGAGGTTCTTCGAAATCGAGTGAACTTCATCGTGGCCGGTCAGGTACAGGTTTTGCGAGCCTACCACTGGCAGGTCGTCGGTACGCTTGACCTCGAACATGGTGTTGCTGGTCCACTGGCTGTTCTGCCAGCTCCACACTTGTCCGGTGAACTCGCGGAAGTTGATTTCCGGGTCGAAGTTGGTGGCAAAGTACTTGCCATGTGAACCGGCATTGACGTCGAGAATATCGATCGAATCAATGCTGTCGAAATACTGTTGCTGCGCCAGCTTGGCGTAGCTGTTCACCACACCCGGGTCGAAACCGACGCCGAGAATGGCGGTAATGTTCTTTGCCTGGCACTCTTCGAGGTGTTTCCACTCGTAGTTGCCGTACCACGGTGGGGTCTCGCAGATCTTGCCCGGCTCTTCGTGGATGGCGGTGTCCAGATAGGCGACACCCGTATCGATGCAAGCACGCAGCACCGACATGTTGAGGAAGGCGGAACCCACATTGATCACGATCTGCGATTCGGTTTCGCGGATCAGCGCCTTGGTTGCCTCGACATCGAGGGCATTGAGCGAGAAGGCCTGGATGTCGGCGGGTACCTTGAGGCTACCCTTGGCCTTGACGCTGTCGATGATGGCCTGGCATTTGGAGATGTTCCGTGACGCGATGGCGATACGACCCAGTTCGTCGTTATGCTGCGCGCACTTGTGGGCCACCACCTTGGCGACACCTCCTGCACCAATGATAAGAACGTTCTTCTTCAATTTACCCTTTGCTCCTTACTTGAAAGCCGGTCTTACGACAGGCTGGAAACGTAGTCTTCGAAACCGAACTCGCGGACGACTTCGACGCTGCCGTCGAGCTGCTTGACCACGATGGAAGGCATCTTCAGCCCGTTGAACCAGTTTTTCTTGACCATGGTGTAACCCGCCGTGTCGATGAACGACAGGCGATCGCCAATGGCCAGCGGACGATCGAATTGGTACTCGCCGAAGATGTCACCGGCCAGGCATGACTTGCCGCAGACCATGTAGGTATGCTCGCCGTCATTGGGGGCCATCTTGGCGTTGAGGCGGTAGATCAGCAGGTCGAGCAGGTGCGCTTCGATCGAGCTGTCGACCACGGCTAGGTGCTTGCCGTTGTACAGGGTATCGAGCACGGTCACTTCCAGCGAGGCGCTGTTGGTGATGGCGGCTTCGCCCGGCTCCAGGTAAACCTGCACGCCGTATTTTTCCGAGAACGCCTTCAGGCGCGCGCAGAAGGCGTCTACTGCATAGTCTTCACCGGTGAAGTGAATGCCGCCACCCAGGCTGACCCACTCGACCTTGTGCAGCAGGTGGCCGAATCGCTCTTCGATGTGCGTGAGCATCTTGTCGAACAGGCCGAAGTCACCGTTCTCGCAATTGTTGTGGAACATGAAACCGGAGATCTGTTCGATCACCTGCTCGATCTTGGCCGGGTCCCATTCGCCCAGGCGGCTGAACGGGCGGGCCGGGTCGGCCAGCAGGTAGTCGGAGCTGCTGACCTGCGGGTTGACGCGCAGACCACGCACCTTGCCTTCGGACTGTTCGGCAAAGCGTTGCAGCTGGCCGATCGAGTTGAAGATGATCTTGTCGCAGTTCTCAAGCATCTCCTCGACCTCGTCGTCGGCCCAGGCCACGCTATAGGCATGGGTTTCGCCGGCGAACTTCTGGCGGCCGAGCTTGAGCTCGAACAGGGAGGACGAGGTGGTACCGTCCATGTACTGCTGCATCAGGTCGAACACCGACCAGGTGGCGAAGCACTTGAGGGCGAGCAGCGCCTTGGCACCGGAGTGTTCGCGCACGTAGGCGATCTTCTCCATGTTGCTGAGCAGCTTGGTTTTATCGATGAGGTAATACGGCGTCTTGATCATTTAAAGGCCCCCGGCCAGGCCGGCCAAAAAAAGGACACGCATTGTGCCTTCACTTGCCGCAGACCGAAAGGGCGGGATACGCATTTCGTCAGGGTTGACGCTATTGCGAGGGCTTTTTCGGTTGCGGCGAGCCTAGTAGATCAGGTGCATGTGACTGTCGTGATCACCCCCGACAGATGGCAGCTTCAGTCTGCCTGCTGCAGCCAGGCCTGGATCTGCTCCAGTGTTGCGGTAGCGCCGCCACAGACCACCACCAGTACATTGCGCAAGGCGCCCAGTGCCTTGGCATCATAGGCCACTGCCAACGCCGCCCCGCACGCGGGCTCGACCAGCACACGGTGGTCCAGCAAGAACCGCTCACAGGCCTCCAGCGCTGCGCGATCGCTGACCAGATGGCTGTGCACCGGATGCTGCTGCACGCACGTCAGCGCCTGATCAGCCACACGCTTGGCCCCCAGCGACGTGGCCACCGAGGCGATGCGCTCCAGCTCCACCGAATGCCCAGCCTGCATGGCCGCATGCAGCGACGCCGCGCCCTCGGTTTCTACTGCCAGCACCGGCACATCGCCCCAGCCATTGCGCTTGAGCCCCTCTACCACGCCACTGAGCAAGCCGCCCCCGCCGACTGACAACACCACCGCGTCCGGCTTCAGGCCGGCTTCGGCCACTTCATCCACCAGGCTGGCATGCCCGGCCCACAGCAGTGGGTCGTCGAATGGGTGGATGAAGGCATCGTTCGGGCCTACCAGTGTCTGTGCCAGGGCGTTGGCCTCTTGCCAGGAACTGCCGTGCACCACCACCTTGGCGTCTTCCAGGTGCAGCAGCTGCTTGGCCCGTTCGGTGGTGGTTTCGGGTACCACCACGGTCACCGGCACCCCCAGCTTGCGTCCGGCGTAGGCGACTGCCAAACCGGCATTGCCACCTGACGAGGACACAAAGTGCCGGGCGCCACGCGCGTGGTGTACCTCGCAGGCGTAGCCTACACCGCGCAGTTTGAACGAACCGCAGGGTTGCAGGGCGTCGAGCTTGAGCCAGATATTACGACCGGCCGCCAACGACAGCGGGCGCGACTCGATCAGGGGGGTATGAATGTGCAAGGTCATTGGCTGGCTCCGCGTAGTTGCTCGAGGTAGTTGTAAATGGTGTAGCGCGTCACGCCGAGAGCGCTGGCAGCCTTCTCGACGCCGCCCTTGACGATGAACAGGCCGCGCTCCTGCATGACGCGCACGGCCTCGACCTTGGCCTGTTTGTTCATCCGCCCCTGGCCGCTGCGCTGCAGGGCAGCCTGGATGATCTCGCTCATCAGCAGCTCCATGTCGGCCGGTTCGTTGACCGCCGGTATGGCCCCCAGCGGCTGCAACTGCTGGAGAAAGCTCATGGCAGCATCCAGGCCGGTGACGTCGGTGTTGACGCACAGGCTGGCGAAGGGGTGGCCGCTGCTGTCACGGAAGAATGCCGTGGCACTCCGTAGCGTGCGGCCTTTGAGCGTAGTGGGGTAATCGGGCAGCACCACCGGCTCACAGCCGTGCTGGTCGGCCGAGGCCTGCATCAGTGCCTTGAAACCCTGGTCCTGCTCCGGTGCGGCGAGGATCGGGCTGCCCACGCTGCGGCCGGAAAGATGACCGTTGACGATCGCCACCACCGAGTGTTCGGGGTGGTCAAGGTCGTGCAGGAGTATTTCCATGTTGCGCGCGGCAACGCTGCCCAGGGCCTGGATCGCGGCCTTGAGCACGGTGAGGGTGAGTTGGCGTTCTTCGCTGGGGGTGATAGGCATGGCAGACCGCAAAATCAACTGTTTGTGTATTTTTACACATATGGTTGAAATTCGCGATCTGCTTTTGCGGGCCCTGTAAGACTCAGCCGAGCGCCGGCGTGCGCGGCGGAATCATCCGGCGCGAGCCGGTGGCCTCGAACGCGGCAGCAAAACTCAGCAGCGCGTTGTCGCTATAGGCCTTCCCGGCAAAGGTCAGCCCCACCGGCATACCGATATCGGCCATCACGCCCATCGGCACGGTCACGGTCGGCACGCCCAGGTGACGGATTGCCAGGTTGCCGTTGGCTACCCAGACACCGTTGCTCCAGGCGATGTCCGCCGATACCGGGTTGATATCGGCATCGGCCGGGCCAACGTCGGCTACGGTGGGGAACAGCACCGCGTCCAGGCCCAGCTCGTCCATCCAGTCTTCCAGGTCCAGCTTGCGGGTCTGCTCCAGCCCGCGCAGGCCGTCGGGCAGGGTCTCGATCTGGTCCCAGGTCTTCAGGCCACGTTTGGCCATGTTGACGTACTCGTCCATGCCGGCAGCCAGGTCATCTTCACGGTTGGGCAGGGTGCCCGGGTCGTGGGGGAAGATCTTCAGCCCGTCGACATCGGCCAGGCGGTTAAGCTTGGGGTCATCGTTGGCGCGCAGGAAGTCGTCAAAGGCCCAGCCCGACAGTTCCCACAGTTCGTCATGCAGGAATGCCTTGCTGACGATGCCACGGTTGTACACGGTCGGCGCGCCTGGGCGGTCGCCTTCGCAGTTGGACACCAACGGGAAGTCCACTTCCAGCACTTCGGCACCCGCCGCTTCCAGGGCCTGGCGTGCTTGTTGCCACAGGTCGATCACCGTGGCGCGGGTGTTGATGCGTTGGCCGGTCGGCCCGCCGATGCCTGGTTTCTCGGCGGTGCCCGCTTCGGGATCGGCATTTATATACATGCGTGGTACGCCAAAGCGCTTGCCCTTGAGCGCGCTGGCATCTACCGCCAGTTCAAGGTACGACGCCGGACGTACCGTCGAGGCAGCGGGGATTGGCACCCACGGCTGCAGGCGCCACAGGTCGCCGCGCTTGTCGGCGTCATCGGCGACCACCACGTCGAGGATTTCCAGCAGGTCGGCCATGGTGCGGGCGTAGGGCACCACCACGTCCATGGTCGGCGTCAGCGGCCAGTTGCCACGCACCGAAATCACTCCGCGCGACGGGGTGTAGGCGCACAGGCCGTTATTGGACGCCGGGCCACGGCCGCTGGACCAGGTTTCTTCGGCCAGGCCAAAGGCGCTGAAGCTGGCGGCGGTGGCGGTACCGGCACCGTTGGACGAGCCCGAGGCGAAGGGCGCGGTCAGGTAGTTGGCGTTGTACGGGCTTTCGGCGCGGCCATAGACACCGCGCTGCATGCCACCGTTAGCCATGGGCGGCATGTTGGTCTTGCCCAGGCACACGGCACCGGCGGCGCGCAGGCGCTCGATGGTGAAGGCGTCGCGCTGGGCGACCAGGTCCTTGAAGGCAGGGCTGCCGGAGGCGGCAGTCAAGCCTTTGACCAGGTAGCTGTCCTTGGCGGTGTAGGGGATGCCGTCCAGCGGGCTCAGCACCTGGCCCTTGGCACGACGGGCATCGGAGGCCTCGGCCTCTTTAAGCGCCTCCGGGTTGCGCACCACTACGGCGTTAAGGGCTGTGGCCGTGTCGGCGCCATCGTAGGCGTCGATGCGCGCCAGGTAGGCCTTGACCAGCTCGACCGCTGTCGTGCGGCCCGACTCGAGCGCGTCGCGCAGCTCGGCAATGGAAACCTCGGTTACCTCGATCATGCGTTCACCAAAAAATGTGCAGGTGGGGGCTAATGCGAGGAGTGTACAAGAAGGGCTTGGCGGACGCAGGTTTGCGCAGGGGCAAATGGTTTTATGCAGGGGGGCATTGTCGGGGGCATTCACAGGCATTCCCCGGCCCAGTGTGGGGGCGGCCTTTCAGTCACCAAAGGGCCGCCCACAGGCTGGTGCTCAGCCTCAGCCCTGCGCGATATCGAGAAACATCATCACCGCAAACCCACCCACAACCCCAGGGTCGCCGTTGTTTCCCACAGGTATGAACTGCAGATGGTCATGGTAGGGCAGCAGGAACTGGCACGGGTAATGGACCTGGGGGCAGTGCTGGGCATCAAGGTCGAACCGGCGCTGGAAGTCCTGAAAGTCGTCGTCCACATCTAAAGCCAGGCGCAGTCCCTGTGGGAGCGGCCTTGTGTCGCGAAAGGGCTGCACAGCAGCCCCGGGATTTCAGCGTCGATGCAAATAATGCTGGGGCCGCTTCGCGGCCCTTTCGCGACACAAGGCCGCTTGTGTCTTGATGGGGGATTAGAATCTGGAGTGAGAGCGGTGAATGGCAAGCTGAATGCCGTAGGTGCCTTGAGCACGTGTGGGAGCACAAGCTGCCATTCACCGTTCCACTTTGGCGAGAGCCCGAACAGTTGGATGCGGCTCTGATCTCGAATCACAAGCGTGGGCCAAGCCAAAGTCCTCTCACTGTGTTGAGTTTAGGAGGTTTTGGTGATGGCTTCCTTCTTGGGTATCGATGTTTCCAGTCTCTCCCTTGATGCTGCGGTGCGGCCACAGGGCATCAAAATGCATTTAAGCAATGATCCCACAGGCTTTGAGGCGCTACTGGAGAGCCTTCGCAAGCTCAGTATCAAGCGCGTCCTGTTAGAGGCAACGGGTGGCTACGAGCGAGATGTCATGCGTTTTCTACAGGACGCTGGCTACAAGGTCATACGCGTCAATCCCAGGCGAGCCAGGTCATTCGCTGACTCTTTAGGCATCAAGGCCAAGACTGACGCCATCGACGCCGAGGTTCTGGCGCACTATGCCGAAGTCATTCCAGATCAACCCTCTCTGCGAATCAGCCCCGAACGAGCGCTTCTGCGAGAGTTGCTTCAGCAACGTGATCGGTTGGTTCAACAGCGAGATGACGACCTGCGGCGCCTGAAGCAGGTGCAATCGACTGCAGTTGCTAACTACCTGAATGCCAACCTGAAACACTTCAAAGCGCAGATCAAACTGGTTGAGCGTGAGATCGAACAGCAAACCGCGATGCTGAACGACGAACGGGTTACCCAACTGATTAAAGTGAAAGGCATTGGGATGGTGACAGCGGGCAAGCTAGTAGCGCTGCTGCCGGAGCTGGGTCGGGTTGAATCCAGAGAAATTGCCTCCCTGGTCGGAGTGGCGCCCTTCAACCACGACAGCGGGAAATTCATGGGCAAGCGCTCTATCTCTGGCGGGCGATTTGCGGTCAGGCGATCGCTGTACATGGCATGCCTTGTGGCGATGAGATACAACCCAGCACTCAAGGCTCGTTATCAGTCACTGCGGGAGCGCGGAAAACTTCCCAAAGTCGCTATCGTGGCCTGCATGAGAACGTTCATCGTGCGGTTAAATGCCATGCTCAGAACGGGTACATCTTGGCTCGATCTAGTGCTACCGCAGCCTGAAAGTACAACTTAAATCCAGAACGCAGCGTGAGCCGCGTGGAAGCGGGCTTGCCCGCGAAGCCAACACCGTGGTGGATGGCACGGGCTTCGCCCGTGTTCGCGGGCAAGCCCGCTCCCACAGGGAAGGCGCCAGCTTTTAGAAATTGAGCAAGACAGTTGCTCCCACAGGTACAACCTGGCCCGCCAGGCCTGTGATGATCCTGGACTGCCCCCAAGAAGTTGGACACCAATCCAACCCTTGGGGGATCTATGGGTAAGTACACCGAGCAATTCAAGCTCACAGCGATCACAGCCTACCTGGATGGCAGCAACGGTTTCCGAAAGGTGGCTCAACACTTAGGTATCGATTTCAGCCTGCTTCGACGCTGGGTGGCCAGTTATCAGGCCAATAATGGCATTGGTCCAGGCTCGCATGGGCGGCGCTATACCAGTGATTTCAAACAGCAGGTGCTTAGCTATATGCACGAGCATCGGCTTTCGCTGCGCCAGACCGCTGCCCACTTTGGTCTTGGGCAGTCTTCTCAGATAGGCATTTGGCAGCGGCAGTACTACAGTGGCAGTCCTGCACCCTCTACTGCCATCAAGCCAAGAAAGCCAATCGACGTGTCGAAGAAGATCAAGCCTGCCAAACCCACCGATACCAATGATGATCAGAAGTCTCGAGATCAGCTGATGGCTGAACTTGAGTACCTGCGCATGGAGAATGCTGTCCTAAAGGAGCTCAAGGCTCTGCGCGAGGAAAAGGAACGAACACGCGGGAAAAAGTCCTGATCGTTTCCAAACTCAAGCGCAGGTTTCCTTTGCCTGACCTCCTTCAACTGGTCGAGCTGGCGCGCAGCACCTTCTACTACCAGCTCAAAGCTCAGCAGAAGCCAGATCGGCATGCTGAGCTCAAGGCATTGGTGCATCGCGTCTACCACGAGCAGAAAGGGCTTTATGGTTATCGCCGTATCGCACTCGTAATCAGGAAGGAAAAGCGGGTGAACAAGAAGGTCATTGAACGGCTGATGGCTGAGCAGGGATTGAAATCAGTAGTGCGCCCCAAGAAATATCGCTCCTATCGAGGTACCGTCGGTAAAGTGGCAGCGAATGTACTGGAGCGAAATTTTATCGCTCAACGCCCAAACCAAAAGTGGGTGACTGACGTAACCGAGTTCAAAGTAGCTCAACAGAAGCTCTATCTGTCGCCCGTGATGGATTTGTACAACGGCGAAATCGTGGCCTACGAAATGGCCAGCCGCCCGTGCTATAGCCTGGTTGGGAACATGCTTGGCAAAGCGCTCGATTGCCTGGGAGAGAAACCGAAGCTCGTGCTGCATTCGGATCAGGGATGGCATTACCAGCAGGCGCAATACCGCCGTAAGCTAAGCGAATGTGGGGTAAAGCAGAGCATGTCTCGAAAAGGCAATTGCCTGGACAACGCGGCCATGGAAAGCTTCTTCGGCACGCTCAAGTCTGAGTTTTTCTACCTGAAGCGTTTCGAGAGCATTGATGAGCTGAGAGCGGGTCTGGATGAGTACATTCACTACTACAACCATGATCGCATCAAGCTGAGGCTCAATGGCCTGAGCCCTGTGGAGTACAGGGCTCAGGCTGCAGCTTAAAACTGTCCAACTTTTGGGGGGCAGTCCAGGGAAGGCGCCAGCTTTTAGAAATTGAGCAAGACAGTTGCTCCCACACGGATCGCGCCAGCTTATGGAAATTGAGCAAGACAGTTGCTCCACACGGTTTGCGTCAACCTGCCAGGTCGGCGGCGCTATGGCGCTCCGGCACCTGGCTGTGTTCATCTCCCCAGGTACGGTTCACGCGTGTACCGCGCTGCACAGCAGGGCGCTGGGCGATGTCCTCGGCCCAGCGCTGTACGTTCGGGTACTCGTCAACCGCCAGGAACTGCGCCGCGTCATACAGGTTGCCGCGTACCAGCTGGCCATACCACGGCCACACGGCAATATCAGCAATACTGTATGCCTCGCCGCCCAGATAACGGCTTTCGGCCAAGCGACGATCAAGTACGTCCAGCTGACGCTTGGCTTCCATGGTGAAGCGGTTGATGGCGTACTCGAACTTTTCCGGTGCGTACACGTAGAAGTGGCCAAAACCACCGCCCAGGTAAGGCGCCGCACCCATCTGCCAGAACAACCAGTTCAGGCATTCGGTGCGCGCAGCCGGCGATTTTGGCAGCAATGCTCCAAACTTTTCTGCCAGGTACAGCAGGATCGAACCTGATTCGAACACCCGCACCGGCGGCTCCACGCTGCGGTCGAGCAGGGCGGGAATCTTCGAGTTGGGGTTGACCTGGACGAAGCCACTGGAAAACTGATCACCCTCGCCGATGCGGATCAGCCAGGCATCGTATTCGGCACCGGCGTGGCCCAGGGCAAGCAGCTCTTCAAGGGCAATGGTGACCTTGACGCCGTTGGGCGTAGCCAGGGAATACAGCTGCAGCGGGTGTTTGCCCAGCGGCAGGTCCTTGTCGTGAGTCGGGCCGGCGACCGGGCGGTTGATGCTGGCGAACTGGCCGCCGGAGGCTGCGTCGTTGCGCCAGACTTTGGGTGGCACGTAGGCAGGCTTGCTCATGCATGAATCTCCTTCAAAGGCGCGAAAACGGTCACGTGAAAACGTTGACCTGCATCTATGCCATGGGTTCGACGCAATGCGCAAATGCACAGGGTGCAGGCGCAGCTTGCATGACGGCGGTTTCATCCAGTTTTCATCCGGCACAACGCCAGCCGGTTTTATGCTGGGTTATCCCTTCGTCCTGCAAGGAACCGCTGGCCGATGACCCTTGCACGCTGCGTGTTGGCGCTGGTCCTGCTCGGCGGCCTGTTGGCCCGCGCCGAGGCCGCGCCGTGGGTTGCCGGCCTGCACCTTATGACCTTGACCGACCCGGTCGATAGCCGCCCGATGCAAGCGCTGGCGTTCTACCCGGCCGTTGGCAAAACCCGTATCAGCCGTATAGACGGGTATCCCGTCGACGTGGCCGAAGAGGCGCCCGTCGCCATGGGGCGATTCCCGTTGCTGGTGCTGTCTCACGGCAATACGGGCAGCCCATTGGCTTTGCATTACCTGGCCACGTCGCTGGCGCGGCAAGGGTTCGTGGTGGTGGCGGTGGTGCACCCGGGGGACAACGTGCGCGACCACAGTCGCCTTGGCACCCTGAGCAATCTTTATGGGCGGCCGCTGCAAGTCAGCGCGGCGATCACCGCAGCACGTGATGATGCAGTGGTCGGGCCTTATCTGAATGAAGGCAAGGTGGGCGTGATTGGCTACTCGGCCGGCGGAGAAACCGCGTTGATCCTGTCTGGCGCACGCCCCGACCTGGACCGTCTGCGTCAGTACTGCCTGGAGCGCCCGCATGACACAGACGCCTGCAAGACCCACGGCATCCTGATTGCCGACCGTAGCGAACTGGCGCCCGAGACCGACCCGCGAGTGGGGGCGGTCATGTTGATGGCGCCGCTGAGCCTGTTGTTCGGGCGCCATGCGCTGGCCGGGGTGCAGGTTCCCGCACTGATCTACAGTGGCGACAGCGATCAGCTTGTGGCCGTAGACCGTAATGCCGAGGCCCTGGCCCGCAAACTGCCGGTTACACCGGACTACCGCCTGTTGGCCGGTGCCGGGCATTTCGTGTTCATGGCCCACTGCGATGCCGAGCAGTACGCGCGAATGCCGGCGCTGTGCAAGGACGCCGACGGCGTCGACCGCCGGCATATCCATCATTCGCTGCAGCGAGAAACGGCAGTGCTCTTCAGCCAGGCGCTGGGCGCGCCAGCGCCGGCTGAGCGTTCAGCTACGGCGGGCGCGCCGCGCCAGCCACAACGTTAGGCCGACCCCGGCCAAGGCGAGCAGGGCCGCCACGCAGAAGATCGAGGCATACCCCAGGTGTACCGCCACGGCGCCCATCACCGGGCCGGCAATGGCCAAGGCCATGTCGAAGAACACAGCATAGGCACCCAGCCCTGCGCCGCGGCTGCTGCTGGGGACGTGCTTGATCGCCTCCACGCCCAATGCCGGGTACACCAGCGACAGCCCGAAACCGGTGAGCCCGGCGCCAACCAGCGCCCAGGGCGGCGAGGGCGCCAGCCACAGAAGGCCCAGGCCCAGCACTTCGGTGGCCATGCAGGCGACCGCCACGTTGTAGCCACCAAAGCGGTTGACCGCGTTGACGAACAGCAGCCGCGAAATGATGAAGCACACACCAAACGCACTCAGGCACCAGGCCGCACCGGCCCAGCCGCGCTCGAGGTAGTACAGGGTGACGAAGGTGGTCAAGGTGCCGTAGCCGATCGAGGCCAGGGTCAAACCCAGGCCACACGGGGCAACCCGGCCGAACGCCGACCAGAAGGGCAGGCGCTCGCCGCGCACCACGACCACGTCGGGGCGCTTGCGAAGCACCAGCAGGGCAAGGGTTGCCAGCACCAGCAAAGCCGGCCCCAGTACGCTGAAGTCCAGCCCGTCCACGGCCAGCACGCCGATCGGCGCACCGATGGCGATCGCGCCATAGGAGGCGATGCCGTTCCACGAGATCACCCTGGCAGTGTGTTCGGGGCCGACCTGGCTGATGCCCCAGCTCAAAGTGGCCACACCGATCAGCCCTTGGGCGATGCCCAGCAGCAAACGTCCACCGAGCAGCAGCGCCAGGCTCAGCAGCGGTAAGGTGAGGGTCCAGGCTGACAGCAACGTCAACACCCCGCAACCGGCAATCCCCAGCAAGCCAAAGCGGATGGCCTGTTTCCCTCCCAAGGTGTCCGCCACCCTGCCTGCAAACGGGCGGCTCAGCAGCGTGGCCAAGTACTGCAGGCCAATGGTTACACCGGCGATCACTGCGCCAAAGCCGAGCTGGTCGTGCACATAGCTGGGCAGCACCGCAATCGGCAGGCCGATGCAGAGGAAGGCAATGAAGGTATAGAAAACGATCGACAAGATCTGCAGGGTGATGTGCAGCGTGTGACTGGCGGGGGCAGGTTGTTGCGCGGTCATGGGCTCTTTCGCGGGCGGGCGGTTGGGCGTGGTCCCATCATGGCCGTTGCGCAAAGGAAAAGAAAGCAGGCTAACGAATTATTCGTCGGGCAGTGTCAGTCGGTGGGAGGGGGGCTTCGCGGGCAAGCCCGCGAAGAGGCCCAGCCACACAAGGTGGCCAGGCCTTGGCCTTCAATCAGACCAGCACACCCTGGCTGCGCAGGTAGTCATCGTAAGTACCGCTGAAGTCCACCACACCATCGGCCGACAGCTCGATGATGCGCGTGGCCAGCGACGACACGAACTCGCGGTCGTGGCTGACGAACAGCAGGGTGCCCGGGTAGTTTTCCAGCGCCAGGTTCAGCGCTTCGATCGATTCCATGTCCAGGTGGTTGGTCGGCTCGTCCATCACCAGCACGTTCGGCTTCTGCAGGATCAGCTTGCCGAACAGCATGCGACCTTGTTCACCACCGGAAATCACCTTCACCGACTTGAGGATTTCGTCGTTGGAGAACAGCATGCGCCCCAGGGTGCCGCGGATCACCTGCTCGCCAGAGGTCCACTGGCCCATCCAGTCGAACAGGCTCATGTCGTCTTCGAAGTCGTGGGCGTGGTCCTGGGCGTAGTAGCCCACTTCGGCGCTGTCGGTCCACTTCACCGAGCCCGCATCCGGGGTCATCTCGCCGACCAGGGTGCGCAGCAGGGTGGTCTTGCCAATACCGTTGGGGCCGATGATCGCAACGCGCTCGCCCGCTTCGACGGTGATGTCGAAGTTCTTGAACAGCACCTTGTCGTCGAAGGCTTTGGCCATTTTCTCGACGACCACGGCCTGGCGGTGCAGTTTTTTCGTCTGTTCGAAGCGAATGAACGGGCTGACGCGGCTGGACGGCTTGACCTCGGCCAGCTGGATCTTGTCGATCTGCTTGGCACGAGAAGTGGCCTGCTTGGCTTTGGAGGCGTTGGCCGAGAAGCGGCTGACGAAGGTCTGCAGCTCGGCGATCTGGGCTTTCTTCTTGGCGTTGTCCGACAGCAGCTGCTCACGCGACTGGGTGGCTGCGGTCATGTACTCGTCATAGTTGCCCGGGAACAGGCGCAGCTCACCGTAATCCAGGTCAGCCATGTGGGTGCAGACGCTGTTGAGGAAGTGCCGGTCGTGGGAAATGATGATCATGGTGCTGTTACGCGCCGTGAGGATCGTTTCCAGCCAGCGGATGGTGTTGATGTCCAGGTGGTTGGTCGGTTCGTCGAGCAGCAGCACGTCCGGGTCCGAGAACAGCGCCTGGGCCAGGAGGACACGCAGCTTCCAGCCCGGTGCCACTTCGCTCATCGGGCCGAAGTGCTGGTCCAGCGGAATACCCAGGCCCAGCAGCAGTTCACCGGCGCGCGACTCGGCGGTGTAGCCGTCCATTTCGGCGAATTCGGTTTCCAGCTCGGCGACGGCCATGCCGTCTTCTTCGGTCATTTCCGGCAGCGAGTAGATACGGTCACGCTCGGCTTTGACTTTCCACAGCTGGCCGTGGCCCATGATCACCGTGTCGATCACGGTGAATTCCTCGTAGGCGAACTGGTCCTGGCGCAGCTTGCCCAGGCGGGTGTTCGGCTCAAGCATGACCTGGCCTGCGGACGGCTCCAGGTCACCGCCGAGGATTTTCATGAAGGTCGACTTGCCGCAACCGTTGGCGCCGATCAGGCCGTAGCGGTTGCCGTTGTTGAATTTGACGGAAACGTTTTCGAACAGCGGCTTGGAGCCGAACTGCATGGTGATGTTAGCGGTAGAAATCAAGTGCTTGTCCTGCGGGGGTTCCAGAGGTGTATTTAGGCCCTGTGGTCAGTCTTGGGCCAATGTTGGACCAATTCGACTCGGGGCGTCAGCTTCTCCAGCTCCCTCCAGTCCGAGGAGGAGCTGATCCATTTCGCGTAGGTAGAGAGCAACATCTCGACGCTGTGGCCAAGCTGGCTCGCGATGAACGCGGGGTTCATCCCAGGCATCAGGCATAGGGTGGCGTAGGTGTGGCGGGTGTCGTACTGACGGCGTTCACGGATGTTCAGCGCCTTCAGCGCCGATTTGAAGGGGCGGATTGTAACACTTGGCTCGTTGATCCACAGCCCACCTTTGCTAGGTTGGAACACGAAGGGGCTAGTCGGGTGGGCCGACTTGGACGCCATGCGGCGAAGGGTAGCGATTGGCTGGGCATGGTTGAAGGCGTTCAATGCGCGCTCGTTTAACAGGACCACCCGATGATGCTTGGTTTTCGTCTGGTCAGGTTTTCGCTTTGGATTGATCGCGGTCGGTCGTGATTATCAGCTTTCGCCCTTTATCGGCCTCTAGTGAAAGAGTGTCCCCCCCTTCTATTGATAGCGTCGATTAGAAGCCATTGTTAAACAACGGATGCAGTTGTATTCAGAACATCTAGTCCTGATGCTTGATAACAGCACTGCATCTGATAGGGAAGTTGACTGAGTTGGCAATAAAACATTCGTGGTGAGCATCGTCATGCAGGCGTCTTGCAAGATCCAGATCAGACTGGCTGCTGATAATGACCTGAGGCCTTAACTCAGCGTCTTTGAAATGGCCCTTGCGCTGGCCATCCCCTTCAAGCATCCGGCCCACCGGGTAGTCGACATATTCCAGGACGTTCACGTTGTTGACTGCGCACAGATGAAGATACCAAAGCTTGTGGCAGGCCGAGATCGAGGCCAGCAACATGTCTTCAGGGTTCCAGCGTTCAGGGTTCCCGCGAAAGGCGGGGTCGGCAGAGCCAAGGATAGGTGCCTTGCCTGGAGCCTCCACGTTGAAGTCTCTCTGGTACGCCGTGTAACTGGCAGTACCTTCACCCGTGTTACCTATCCAATTTACCGTGACAGCGTAATGGTGTTCTTTCATGGTCACTCCTGTGTCGAAAGACGGCCGGAAAATCTTGCCCATCGCTTGGGTGCGGTTATCTTGCTCTCGATTGAGGGCTCTCCACCAGCATCTCGTGTTTGCAGCGACGCATGAGCCATCCGAGCACATGCAATGAACCGATGGAACTCCAAGGCCGATACCGACGCCAAGGCTGCGGAACGTGATGCGTCATGCGCCAGGTTGCCTGTCCGCTAGGCCAGGTGGTCCATCCGCCGGTAATTCATGGCGCTCGCCTAGCGGAACACCGTAGCCACTTTCCTTGAGCGACCGTGCGCTGATCGCGCGGCGCTTGAAGGAGGGGGCGATCACGGCTGTTAAATGAAAAGCAGCTGTAAAAAAATGTAACACACACCTTCAGCAGTGGATTCATTGGAACAGCTGTGTATTCTGTCTCTCCAGTCAAGAATATGAGTTCAAGGTCCGTTCCATGCGTAATCGCGGCAAAATCTATTGGGAATGGGCCAATTCTGCGTTGCATTCCCGCAACTACGATGAGCGCCTTCCCTGCGGCACTTTAATCAACATCCAAGCCCGACTCTCACTTGAAAACGTCACTCAACTTTTCCTGGGTATCTACGGGAAAAAAGGCGTGCTCTTGCTCGAAGAGGTACACCCTGACTGCCGTGGACAGAAACTGTCCGCGGCGATGGCCTGGGCGCTCGAGCGTGCTCACGACTGGGTCGCCAAGGCGTTTCCTGCGCCCAAAGCACCAGGGCCTGAACCACTCCCGCGCAGAGGCTCGCGTCTTCACGGATAACGATGCAGGGAAAACGGAACGCTCGTCAGATCGCTTGAGTCGTATCTCCATCAAAAGCGCATTGAGGCGCCCAGTTGGAGAAAGTGATGAGCCTTCAGTCCACCAGTCATGACCTTTACGTGCATGCCTACCTTGGTTACCAGGCATCGATTTACGTGCTGTGGGAGTCGAGCGTCGAATTTCCCACGGGGATGTTGGTCGAGGTAGGGAAGCCGGGCGCAACGGCGCGAACCCTGCGTGTGAGTCGACCCTTCTCCTCTTCGACAGAAGCCATTCTCGAAGGGAAGGTTATGGCTGAACAGTACGTGGAAAGTCAAAAAAGCGGAGCTTGTGCTGCCAGGTGAGTTCGCCGAGGTCTGATCGGACCCACCGCAACCACGGGCAGGTCGACCACCTGCGAATCTGTGCAGCTGTTGATAACGGTATTCCCTGTTCGTCGAGTCGAGCCATTTCAACAGTAACCGCTTGCGCAAGTGCCATTGTGGACGGTGGTGTTACCAATCGTCGTGCTGCGCGGGTTCCAAGTCGACCCGGTCCCCGAGTCGAAACCCTGCACATCAGTGGTCGATGATGTTGCGCTACCGGTACTTGGGCCGGCATGGTCTACTACCGCTTCACTGAAGCGGCTCTTTCAGCTCGGCGCCTTGGTTGCGCACATTGCCAATGGCTGTGCTCACTCGATACCACTCGAAGGCCTCGGCTGGCTCACCCAGGTTCAGCACCATCTGCTCGGCCTGTTCCCCGGGCATCGCGGTTTGCATCCACTCACGCGCAAGGTCTGGGGCCAAAACCACTGGCCTGCGGTCGTGCACATCCACCATTCCGCCCTGGGCATCGGCCGTAATGATGACGAATCCATCATGCTCGCTGCCAGCGAACTGGCCGATGCTGGCGCAAAGGGAAGGGCGCCCGTCCCGGCGTCGGATGTAGTACGGCTGTTTCTTCGGTCCGCCTTCATCGACCCATTCATACCAGCCGTCGATCGGCGTTATGCCTCGGTGCGGCCAGATCGCCCGGAAGAAGGGGCCGTGTGCCACCTTTTCGACCCTGGCGTTGATCGGCGCGGCACGGTCGGTCGCCCAATGCGGCCGCCAGCCCCATCTCACCAGGTCCGCCCGCGGGCCTGCTTCATCCACTCGCAGCACTGCCACCGGCGTGGTCGGCGCAACGTTGTACCGGCCAAGTGGCTGGTCGCCGACGTTGTTCCGCCAGGCCTCTGGCAGGCTCAGGGTTTCGACAAAGTCGTGTATGCCTCGGTACTGACTCAACCTTCCACACATGCGCAACCCTCCTGCCAGAGCAAGCATAGCGCTTGGGTGTATTGCCGGTGTGGATGACGCCGACGTGGTGCTGTACGCGCAGTTCTGATGGTGCCGGGCTGAATGAGCGCCCCACCTCCTTCAACACGGCGCCAAGTCTGATCTTCCAGGCGTTATAGGGTCGTTCGAAGGGACCCTCACAAAAATGCAGTACTTACCACCTTCCATCGATTCAAAGGCCACCAGCTTTTCCACCAGTGCGGCGCTCAAAACCTTGCCGGCGTTAAGCAGCAACATGCCGTTGTCGGCGTTCAGGTTGCGCGCAAGCACCATTCCCGGCGCCAGGTCACGGGTGGTACACACCTGGACTTCAGGGTCCACCAGGGTGATATCGCTGTGGAACGAGGCGCAAACCTGGACGAAATCCTCAAGGAGCGCCGGGTCATACAACCGGTCGGCGTACTTGCGCAGGTAGAGCAAGGCCTCATCGCTGTTCATCTGCCGTTCAAGAATCAAACCCCGTTGCAGCTCAACGAAGTCCACGGCCAGCTTGAGCAAGCGAGCGCCGAACGGGATAGCTTCACCTTTGAGCCGGTCCGGGAAACCGCTGCCGTCCCAGTGCTCCTGATGATGCAGGATCAGGCGCGCGGCATCTTTCATGGGCTCAAGGGTCATCAGCAGCGCTTCACTTTGGCGTGGGTAGTCGCGATAGCGGTCGCGGTCGCCGTGCATCAGCTGGTCCGATGGGGCTACGATCATGCTATCCGGCCAACTCAATTTGCCTATGTTGTACAGCGCCGCAGCCATGGCCAGATCGCGGCTTATCGCCTCGTCCAAGGCGTGGACCCGACAGTAGCAACGCACCAGTTCGATGATCTGTCGATTGGTCTGCTTGGCTGGAGGCAGCCGCAGATTAGCCAACATCGAGAACACCTCGGTCCCGGTCACATAGCTGTGTTTCAGTTCTTCGTAGGCCAGGTCGAGCATGTCAGCGGTCTGCTGCAGCTCCGCGGTACGGGCTGCAACGCGTTTCTCCAAGTCGTTATTGAGCAGTCTCAACTGGGCGTTCTGCCGACGTGCCAGCAGCTCCAGGCGTTGGCGCTCGCGTTCGGAATGCTGGTGCTCCAGGGCCTGGCGCAAGGTCATCAGCAATTCGTCGTCGTTCCAGGGCTTGCTGATGTAACGGTGGATTTGACCGTCATTGACGGCCTTGATGATTGCGCTTGGGTCGGCATAGCCGGTCAGCAAGATCCTGACGGTCGATGGGTGATGCTGATTGATCTGTGCCAACAAGGTGGCGCCGTCCATCCCGGGCATGCGCGCATCGCTCATCACCAGATCAACCGGGCCCTCTGCCATCTGCGCCAGTGCCTGCTCTCCGCTGGTCGCCAGCTTCACGTCATAGGGTTGGCCACGCAATAGCCGACGCAGACTGTTAAGGATCGACTCCTCGTCGTCTACCAGCAACACGGTCGGCCGATAGGGTGAAATCAGGGGCGGTTGCACGTCCATGGCAGGCCTCACGTGGTCGATCGATGGAGGCACTCGAGCTCAACGAGCGCTTAGATCAAAGGCTAGTTCATTTTTCCGTGACAGGTGCCGGGCAAGGTGTGGCGGGTGGCAGGCAAATTGTCTGGAAGGCATCTAACCTGACGGCATGGCACCACCCTTCTGTAAGTCCGTCAGCCCAGGGAAAAGGACTCTCCCGGATGTCAGCGCGCACAACCTGTCGTTATCGTTCCGCTCTTCACCTGCAGCGCTTGCGCCGTTGTCTGAGCCTGTGGGTGCTGCTCGTTCTGAGCGGAGGCAGCGGGGCGGAGCCGCTGGACGAGCCGCTCAAGCCGCTGCCTCCGATACCCACTCTGGCACCTGGGCGTGTCGAGTTGGGCCGCCAGTTGTTCAACGATCCGCGGTTGTCGCGCAACGGCACACGGTCCTGCGCCAGCTGTCACCGTCTGGACAAGTACGGGGCCGATGACCGGGCGTTTTCCATGGGGGCAGATGGCCTGCCGCTTACGCTCAATACGCCAACGGTACTCAATGCCAGCCTTAATTTCCGACAGTTCTGGAATGGCCGGGTCGAGTCACTCGAGGAGCAGGGGGAGGCCGTGATCACCAGCGCTCACGAGATGGGCGGAGACTGGCGCGTGATCGAGCAGCGCATCGCTGCAGACGTGCATTACCGCCAGGCGTTCAAGGATGCCTACCCGGACGCGGTGACAAAGGACAACATCCTCAGCGCGTTGGCCGATTACCAAAGGACGCTTCTTACCCCTGGCGCGCGCTTCGATCGTTACCTGCAGGGCGATACCGAGGCGCTTACCCTGGAGGAAAAATACGGCTACCAGCGCTTCAAGGACTATGGCTGCATCGCCTGCCACCAAGGGGTGAATATTGGGGGCAATATGTTCCAGAAATTTGGCGTGTTCGGCGACTACATCGCGGACCGCGGCCACCCCACCGAGGCGGATCAGGGCCGCTTCAACGTGACCGGAGAGGAGGCCGACCGGGGCGTGTTCAAAGTGCCGAGCCTGCGCAATGTGGCGATGACCGCGCCCTATTTTCACGATGGCTCGGCGCCTACGCTGGAGCGTGCGATTGACGTGATGTTTCAGTATCAGCTTGGACGAATCCCAAGCGATGAGGACCGCAGGCTCATCATGCTGTTCCTCAAAACCCTTACTGCTGAAAAGGCGGGTCAGCCATGAGGGTGATTTCCCGGCGCACAAGCCTGATTCTATTCAGTGGGTTGGTCCTTGTACTGGCGTCGATGCTGCTGTACCTGTACCTGAATTCCGGGTCAGAGCAGACCCAGACCTACAACGAATCCCGAGATCTCATTCGTCAGCTCAAGCAACAGGATGCTGTGTGGGAAAACGAGGTGCTCAAGGCCCGGGTAGCCGTCTCTCATAACTATGATCCACTCGTGACCCCCCTCAAGGAGATGAAGCGGCTGTGGGCACGATTCGACAGCCGGGAAGCCGAACAAGGGCGCGTTGACGCAGACCAGTGGCGCGATGCCTATGACGGTTTTCTCTCTGCGTTTGGGGAAAAGGCTCGGCTCGTGGAGCAATTCAAATCGCACAATGCCTTGCTGCGAAATTCGTTGGCATTTCTACCCACAGCCGAGGACGGTATTCAGGCCCAGATCAACACCATGCTGGCCCCGAATCGGCCGGAGGTACACGTATTCGTTGCTGACACTTATGACCTGTTGCTAAGTGCCCTGGAGTTCGCGCAGGTTACCTCTGTGGAAAGGGCTGCCGAGATAGAGGTGGGGTTAGGTAACCTGGCTGTTAACGCGCAGAACCTGCCCAAAGAATTCCACACGCCCCTCAATTTGTTGAGTAATCACGTGGCGTTGATCCTGCGCGAGCAACCTGTCGTCAACCGCCTGCTCGAACAGATCGAGGCGATCCCGGTTGCCGAACGCCTGGATACGATCACCAGCCTCCTGGACAGGGATCAACAGCAGGTTGAAAGGATCAACCGTAAAAACCATCTCTACACGTTATGGCTATCCGGCTTGCTGATGTTCTCGGTCATTTGCCTGGCTGCGCTGCTGGTGCGCAGCTTCGCCGAGGTGAGACGGGTCAACAATGCGTTGCAAAGCGCCAATGACGTCCTGGAACAGCGGGTCGAGGATCGCACCCTGGAACTCAGAAACGCTCAGAGCGAATTGCTTAACGCGGCGCGCCAAGCAGGCATGGCGGAGATCGCTACCAATGTGTTGCACAACGTGGGCAACGTGCTCAACAGCGTGAACACATCCTCTGATCTGATCGCTCGAACGTTGCGCAGCAGCAAAACCCAGGGTTTGGGCAAGGCCATGCAACTGTTCCGCGAGCATGCCACTGACATCGGTCGGTTTCTCGACGAGGATCCCAGAGGCCGGTTGCTTCCCGGCTACCTCCACCAGCTGACCGAGGCGATCGCCGAGGAGCAGAAGGAGATGGTGATCGAGCTGGAGCGGATGAACAAGAGCATCGACCACATCAAGGAAGTGGTGGCCACCCAGCAATCCTACGCCGGGGCTAAAAATGTACCAGTGCCGCTGTCGGTCAACGACCTGGTCGAGGACGCGCTGCGCATGAACGCAGGCGCGTTGATCCGGCATCAGGTGAGGGTAGTGCGCGACTTCGCAGATCTGCCTCTGGTGATGGGCGACCGGCATCGGCTGTTGCTGATACTGATCAACCTGATCAGCAACGCCAAGTACGCCATGTCCGGCCCCGGCAGCGACCCACGGACGATGATCCTCAGGACGCGCATCATTGAGGGGGGCTTGCTGGAAATGAGCGTGCTGGACGAAGGCGAAGGCATTGCGCCCGAAAACCTGCAGAAGATCTTTGCCCATGGCTTCACCACGCGCAAAGACGGGCATGGCTTCGGCTTGCACAGTTGCGCCTTGGCCGCCATCGAGATGAATGGTCACCTGACCGCACACAGCGACGGCCCTGGCCTGGGTGCTGTCTTTACCCTGAGGATCCCGCTGATCGCGGTGACGGAGCCTGCATGAGTGACCTGACCAATCGCCGGATCCTGCTGATTGATGACATGCCGACTATCCACGAGGATTTTCGCAAGATCCTTGCCCCGGCCAAAGCGCAGAACACTGAGCTGGACGAGATGGAAGGGTTGTTGTTTGGCGAGCAGATCAAGAACGACCGACCGGTATTCGAACTCGATTCAGCCTATGGCGGTGAGGAAGGGCTCGGCCTGCTGAAGCGTGCGCTGCAGGCCAGCAAGCCTTACGCGTTAGCCTTCGTCGACATGCGTATGCCAGGTGGATGGGATGGCGCTCAAACCATTGAGCACCTGTGGGAAGAGGACCCGCTGTTGCAGGTAGTCGTCTGCACCGCCTACTCGGACTATTCCTGGGATGAGTTGCTCGACCGGCTGCAGGCCCACGATCGCCTGCTGATCCTGAAAAAACCGTTCGACAACATCGAGGTCCAGCAAATGGCCAGCACCTTGCTGACCAAGTGGGAAATGACCCAACGAGCCTCGCTGAAAATGCACCAGCTCGAACAGCGGGTAGAGCGGCGTACCCAGCAACTGACCCAAGCCAGCGAGGCGCTGCAGCAGGAGATCGAGGAGCGCAAGCAGCTGGAAAGCCAGCTGGTGCAATCGGAGAAGCTCGCCTCGTTGGGGCAGATGGCCGCCGGCGTGGCGCACGAGATCAACAATCCGATCGGTTTCGTGTCCTCCAACCTGGGCACTCTGGGAGGGTACTTTCAACAACTGTTAGCGATGCTCGACGCCTATCGCGAGGCCGAACTGATGCTCGGCGCAAACGAAACCACGGGGCGCTTGCAAAGGCTTCGTGAGCAGACTGAGCTTGAGTTCCTCATGGAAGACATCCCGATCCTCATCAAGGAGTCCAAGGACGGAATCGGTCGAGTGGCGCATATCGTCAAGGACCTCAAAGACTTCTCGCGCGTTGACAACGCTCAGCAGTGGCAATTAGCCGATTTGCAGCAGGGCATTGACTCCACGCTCAACATCGTCGCGAGCGAGCTGAAACATAAAGCCGACGTGGTAAAACGGTACCAGCCGTTACCCCCTGTCGAATGCCTGCCGTCGCAGATCAACCAAGTGATAATGAACCTTGTGCTCAATGCCGTCCAAGCCATGGGCCCCGAGCGGGGCACCATCACATTGGGCACTGTTCATCAAGGCGGCTGGGTGTGCATCGACGTTGCGGATACAGGCGCTGGGATAGCACCGGAGAACATCAAGAAAATCTTCGATCCTTTTTTCACCACCAAGCCCGTCGGCCAAGGAACCGGGCTAGGCCTGTCCCTTTCCTACGGCATTGTAAAGAAACACGGAGGAGAGATATCTGTATCAAGCCAGGTCGGAGTGGGAACAACGTTTCGTGTACAACTGCCGGTTAAGCAGAGCGCAACGCTGTGACAGGGCACACAAGGTGGGTATACCACAACCCAACTAGGGCAGGGGGCGTGCCCCGGCGATCCCGCCAACCAGTCAATGTTTTGCGGTGGCGAGTAGCCGATAGCGTGAGAAGGGCGTGCCGTCGATATCCACCTCTGCGTCAAGGCAAAACCCCAGGCGAAGAATACCTTTGATTCGAGTTCTGGTTAATGGAAGCAATAGGGTAATGGACGCTAGCCCCATCTCCTGGAAAGCGCGCCGTACGATCTCATCGAAAATCACTCTGCCAAGCCCCCAGTAGTCTGGATGAAGCACCAAGGCAAGATCAGCGTCGCCGTCTTCCTGCTGCAGGCCACCCCAGCCGGCGAATTGACCATCAACGAAAAAAGCCCAGGGACCATAGCCATTCAGTGCCCATTGGGCCTCTTTTTGGGCAACCCACACCTTGCATTTGCGTTCGTCAAAGTCGGGACGACCCAAGGGCATTCGGCGCAAGACATCGGGGTTGTTGTTGAGTGCGATGATGTCGGCGATGGGGGCGTCGCTCAGACGCCGGAAATGCAGCTGCATGATGTGCCTTGTCGAACGGCTTTGAACCTGATTTATAGCGCCTGCCATTGCCCCTTTTCAATCTTCAGATTCGTACCCGCTGAGACAATTCATGACATCGAAGAAACTGGGCCGAATACTCCGACGCTGAGTTCTGCGCCCTGGCCGAACGGTATTAGGCAGGATCGATGCATAGGCCGCCAATGGCGCGGCCTGAAGCCCGATTCTCGCGCTAGACCACCGCGCCAAACAAGTGCCCCACCAGTGCCGTGACGCCCATGGCCAACGCCCCCCAGAAGGTCACCCGCCAGGCGCCCGTCATGATGCTGGCCCCGCCAGCCTTGGCGGCAATAGCCCCCAATGACCCGAGAAATACCAATGACATGCCCGATATCCAGGGGCCCACGCTGTGCTCCGGTGCGACAAACGTCACCGCCAGCGGCAAGGCGGCGCCTACCACGAAGCTCGCGGCGGACGCCAGGGCGGCCTGCAACGGTTTGGCGGTGAGCGTGGCGCTGATGCCCAGTTCGTCGCGGGCGTGGGAGCCCAATGCGTCATGGGCCATCAATTGATCGGCCACTTGATGTGCCAGCTCGGGTGCTACCCCACGCTGCATGTAGATGTTGGCGAGTTCGGCGTGCTCAGCTTTCGGGTCGCTGGCCAGTTCTGCCCGTTCGCGGGACAGGTCCGCCCGCTCGGTATCGGCCTGGGAGTGCACCGAAATGTACTCGCCAGCGGCCATGGACATGGCCCCGGCCATCAGCCCCGCCATTCCGGTGACCAGCAACGTGGCGTGGCTGGCGTTGGCCGCCGCGACCCCAATCAGCAGGCTGGCGGTAGAGACAATGCCGTCGTTGGCACCCAGGACAGCGGCGCGTAGCCAGCCGATACGATCACTTCTGTGTGCCTCGGTGTGCCTGTGCATGAATTTCATTGTTTGACGCGGCTCCCTGTCATCAGGCGGTTCACGTTGCACGGGTGCCGAGCGGGCCGGCAGCCGGCGTCAGCGGGCTTCAATTTGCACCTGCAGCTGTCCGCCGACAATGGATATTTCCCTGAACTGCTCACCTTCGCGCAGCACGAACAGTGCGTCCATCCCGCGTTCCTGAGCCAGACGAGGGCCCTCGGTTTCGCCCAGGACCATCAGCGCCGTGGCCCAGGCATCGGCGAGCATGCACGAGGTCGCCACCACGGTAACGGCGGCGAGCGCGTTGCACAGTGGTGCGCCGGTGGCCGGGTTCATGGTGTGAGCATAGGACTGACCGGCTATGTCGACCCACTGCCGGTAGTCCCCGGAGGTCGCGATTGACATATCGCTAAGCGCCATGACGCCCATGACTTCCCGCACGCCCCTTTTGGGCTTTTCCAGCGCCACGACCCAGCATTGTCCGTCAGGTTTGACGCCCCGGGCGCGCATCTCGCCATCGATACCGACCAAGTACCGCGTGATACCTGAACCTTCCAGGCAACGGGCCAGTTCATCCACGCCAAACCCTTTGGCAATCCCACTCAAGTCAAGGCTCAGCGGCACGCGCTTGCGCACCTGGTTGCGTTGTGGCTCAACCTCCAATGCGCCGCTGGCTAACAGCCGGGTGCGCGGCGCAGGGGAATCGATCACCTGCGTTGTGACCTGCCGCGCCGCTGGGCCGAAGCCCCACGCGCTCACCAGGTCACCGACAGTGATGTCGAAGGCGCCGCCGGATTGTCGACTGACGCGCAATGCAGCAGACAGCACCATGGCCAGTTCCCTGGGCACCGATACCCATTCCTGCTCGGGGGCGGCATTGAGGCGGTTGAGGTCCGACTCGGGTTTCCAGGTGGACATTTGCTGGTCCACCCGGGCCACGGCGCGGGCCAGCTGCTGGCCAAGTTCGTCGGTATCCATCCCGGGCCCGGCATAAAACAGGGCAGTGTAGCGGGTGCCCATGGTTTCGCCGTTCAGGCTATAACGCTGCAACTCAGTAGACATCTTCACGGTAGCGTCCTTGTGCCTTGAGGATCAGCACGCTGAGGTTGAGGGGCGCCAAGACTTCATCCAGGGCCTGCATCACGCCTTTGGCCATTTCGCGACTGCCACACACCAGCACTTGGGCACCTTTTTCAATCAGCCGGCGCAAGGCGAGGGCCTCACTGATCAGCCGGTCTTGTACGTAGCTGCGCTCCTGGACTTGAGAAAAGGCGGCGTGCAATTGCGTCAGGCGGCGGTCCGACAAGTATTGGTTGAGCTCCGGTTCGTAGAGAAAGTCCGAGGCCGGGTTGCGCCCGCCCCAATACAGGTGCATCGGGTGTCGGGCCTTGTTGTTGCGGATAAAACCGGCCAAAGGACCAATACCGGTACCGGCGCCGATCAGAATTACCGGGTGCGTGCCCGATGCCGGACGAAATTGCGGGTTGGGCTGAATGAAGGCGTCAATCTGCGCGCCAATGGCCAGGCCGTGAAGAAACTCCGAGCACATGCCCCCGTTGTGTTTACGCACACAGATCTCCAGCACGCCGTCCTGGGCGCCACTGGCCAGCGAGTAGAAGCGCGGGATTGGGCTGCCCGGGGGCAGAATCCCGACCAGGTCGCCGGCCAGAAAATTCGGCAGTCCGCCGCGAGCGTTGAAGCGCAGGACATGGGTCGGTGCATTTACCTGTTCGCCATAGGCAATCCGCTCTGTCAGCTCCAATGAATGGGTGCGCGGCTGCTGCGGGGTGTGAACCAGCGCCAGCGCCTGCCCCAACACGTCGCCCAGCGCGTGGCCCCAACGCGCAAACGCCTGAGGGCACTGGCGGTTCACGGTCTCCAGCCCCAGCAATGGCGAGCCACCGGCCTGCAACATCGCATGCTGCACTTGATGGGCGTACCGACAGAATCGCGCAAATTGGCGGTCGCCCAGGCCCAGTACCGCAAAGGGTAGGCCGGGCTTGACGCCGGTTTTGGCCAGCCGCGCCAGGAACTGCGAAGCCGAAGCCGGCGCATCGCCGTCACCGTGGGTCGCGGTGAGGATGAACACTCGTTTGGCATTAGGGTAATCGCCCAACCAGTCATTCATCGCCGCGCTGTGCACCTGATGGCCGCTCTGGTGCAAGGCGTCATGCAAGGTTTTGGCAAAACCCCAGGTGCTGTTGTTTTCACTGCCCACCAGAATCACGCTGTCGGCGGCATGAGCAGGGCTGTTGTGGCGGAGGCGCGGGCCAGCTTTGCGGCGGCGCCACCATAACAGAATGCCGGTCACGCTCATCAACGGCACGCAGAGGGCGCAGAGCCCGAGCAGCAGGCCCAGCCACCAGAGGCCTTCGCCAGTGTGCAACTGGTAGATCAATTCATAGAGGTTGAGCATTGGGTCGTGGGCTTGATAGGACAGCAAGGCGCCGCTGGCCTGGTCCACGTAGCCATCGCCCTGTGCTGTGCGCAGGGAAAACACATCGCGAGGGTTGCCGGGGCTCGGGTAGACCAGCTCGCGCAGGTCGTTCAGGTCGGTGGCTTGCAAGGCCTGCAGTTTTGCCACCGGCAAGGCCGGGCCGGCGCTGACGTGGGCAGGGAAGGCGGGTTCAGCTTGACTGCCGTCGGCGATAAAACCAAACGTGGTGGCGGACAGGTAGGCCCCGCTCAGTGCCGACAACAACAGCCCGAGCAAGGCCAGTCGCCCGACTTCAGCATGCCAGCGCTGGCTGAAAGTGCCCCGCAGCGGCCTTAGCAGGTTGCGCCAGCCACCCAGGCGTCGGGCCAGCAATAGCGCGCCGGACACTGACAGCGCCAGCATGAGCAGGGCACCAACACCCGACACCCCATGGCCCGGCGTGCCAAGGAACAGCGAGCGGTGCAGGTCTTTCACCCAGCGGGTGAACGCGGATGGCTCGTAAGGGGCGAGCCCTTGGCCGGTCAGTGGGTCGACCTTCTCCGCCCCGGCCTTGCCGTTCTGGTTGTAGTAGACGATCACCGTGCCGGACGCTGAGCGCTGGATCTGCTCCACCCCCGTAAAGTGGTTGGCCACGCGCCCGGCAAGTTGGCCGACGTTGAGTTGCCCGGCAGAAGTGGACGTGCTGTGCAGACGCTCCAGCGCCGGCTCGACAGACAGAATCGCGCCGCTGATGGCCAATACCATGACCAGCAGGGCGGCGATCAGGCCAGGAAGGGAATGGAACTGACGAAGCATGTTCAGCCTCCGGAGGTGGCGGGTGCTACAGGTCGTAAGTAAAGGCGTCGACGTAGGCATTGCCGGTCGCGGGCTTGCCTGCGCCCTTGGAGGTCAGCGGCACGCTGACATCGCCGCGGGCGTCGCGTTTGTCCTCGACGGCGCTGTCGATGCGGATCTGATACCCGGCATCAATCAGCGTGTCCGCCAGTTCTACGCTGACTTTCAGCGTGCCCCCACTGCCGACGCTGGCGCCGCTGACCCCGTCGAACTCGCTCGGGTTCATCCCGCTGCCCCGGGCCCAGTCGGCCAGGTGCTTGTAATATTTGGCCTTCTTGCCGGCCACCCAGAGGGTTTTCTGGTACTGGCCATTGGCGTCGGTGACGTAGATCGCCAGGTAGGCATCATTGCCGCTGTAGTCCTTGAGCTGCGTGGTCAGGGTCACTTCACGGGCCTGGGCCAGCGCCGGTAGGGTAATGGCGCCGATGAGGCAGGTTGCTGCGATGATCTTCTTCATGAGCGTGTCCTCTTGATCGTCAGGTCGAGAGCCTGGACCTGCCGGCTGACAGCAACCTGAACGGCAGGAAAATTCATAGACAGGTGAGTTGTCATTCGGCGAGCGGGCTGCCGAGATAGTCATTGGCATCGCCGTCATTGCGCAAATGGACCTCGAGTGTCTTCAGGCGCAGCGATGCCGGGGAGTAGCTGGCTTCGATGTCATTGCCCTTGCGGTCCAGGCCCTTGAGTTCGTAACAGCCGTCGTCGACCTTGATGCGCTGCACGCGCCAGCCGTATTGCCGCTCTACCTGCTGACGCAAGGTTTCGCGAGGCTGCCAGTCGCTTACTGGGTCGCTGCAGTCGTCACCGGCCAGGGCGTAACCGCTGACCAGCAAGCCCAACAGCGTGGCATTGGCAATAAAACCGGATTTCATGACTTATCTCCTGTCGAGGGCGGCGTCTGTGGCATAACCTAAAGTGCCTACCTGACAGCCAGCTGAATCTTCAGATTCACATCAGGCAAGGCGATTAAGGTGCTGCAAGGCAACCATCTCAGGAGATGTCAGATGCGGGTTCTATTGGTTGAGGACGCTCCAGGCCTGGGTGAAGCGGTGCGCGAACAAATTGCCGATGACGGCCACGCCGTCGATTGGGTACAGCGCCTGGACCACGCGCGCAACAGCGTCCGCACCACGCCTTACGACCTGATCTTGCTGGACCTGATGCTTCCGGACGGGCGCGGGTTGGACTTTCTGCGTCAACAACGCGCGGCAGGAGACGTGACCCCCGTGATTATCCTGACCGCCCAGGATCAGATTTCCGATCGTATCGCCGGCCTGAACGCTGGCGCCGATGACTACCTGGTCAAACCGTTCGACCTGTTTGAACTCTCGGCCCGCGTGGCAGCGGTGGGCCGCCGTTATAGCGGCAACCCCAATCCACAGATCAAACTCGGTGATTTGCAGGTCGACATGAGTGCCCGCACGGTGCAGCGGGGCAGTGCGACGGTGGACCTCACGGCGCGGGAATGGGCGCTGTTCGAGGCGTTTGTGCAGCGCCCCAGCGCACTGCTGTCAAAGTCGCAGCTCGAAGAGCGGCTGTATGCGTTCGGCGCTGAAATCGAGAGCAATACCATCGAGGTATACATCAGCCGTCTACGTAAAAAACTCGGACGCGAACTGATCGAAACCGTGCGAGGCATGGGCTACCGGTTAATGTCCGCATGAAGCCGTCTTCGAGCCTGCAGATACGTCTCGGCCTGGGGCTGACGCTTGGTATGACCTTACTCTGGCTGGTAGCGACAGTGGGGGCCTGGCTCGTGGTGCGGCATGAGTTGAACGAAGCGTTCGATAGCGCCTTGGAAGAGACAGCACAACGCATCCTGCCCTTGGCTGTGCTGGAAATCAGCAATCGGGAAGAATCCCGGACTGCACAACACGTCGCGACGCTGAAGATGCACAAGGAGTACCTGACTTACCTGGTGCGCGACGCCAAGGGCAAGATCCTGATGCAATCTCACGACGCCAACCCGGAGATTTTCAACCGACAACCGTCTGAAGGTTTTTCCACTTCTGAGAAATACCGATTGTATGGCGCTAGCGCATTGCGCCAGACACTGTTCATCGAGATGGCCGAACCGCTTGGTCATCGTCGTGAAGCCGCGCGGGAGGCCTTGTTTGCGTTGTTGTTGCCTCTAATGGTGTTGATTCCTGTCAGCCTGGCGGGCACTTGGTTGTTTGTACGTTTCAGCCTGCGCAGCGTGCGGGCTTATCGTCGTGCCATTGAAACACGCGGTGTGGGTGACTTGTCGCCGATCAAGGTGGCGCAACTGCCAGCAGAAATCGATCCGTTGGCGGAGGCGGTCAATCACCTGCTGGAGCGCTTACGCAATGCCCTTGAGGCCGAGCGCAGCTTTACCGCCAACAGCGCTCACGAGCTGCGCACGCCATTGGCCTCGACCCTGGCGCAGATCCAGCGGTTACACCACGAAGCGCCGGAAGGTCCGCTGCGACTGCGTGCGCAGAAGATCGAGCAGGCGTTGCGCGAGCTTTCAAGGCTTTCAGAAAAGCTCATGCAGTTGGCCAAAGCGGAGGGCGGCGGGCTGTTGTCCGAAACGCCACAAGACCTGATTCCGTTGCTTGCCCACGGCGTCGACGAGTGGAACCAGCGCAGCGGGCAGCGCATCGAGTTGCAGTTGCCAAGTCAGGCCGGCGTGTACTCGATCATTGACCCGGACGCGTTTGGCATCCTGCTGCGCAACCTGATTGAGAATGCGCTGAAGTATGGTGCAACGGACCAACCGGTCGAAGTCAGTCTCACCGATCAGGCACAGCTGCGGATAGTCAACAGCGGCCCGGCAGTGCCGCAGTCTGTATTAGAGCACCTGACCGAGCGTTTTGTGCGCGGTCACAGTGAGATCAGTGGTTCAGGGCTGGGCTTGGCGATTGCCAAAACCATCGTGCAGGGGGTAAACGCGCGCATGGCATTGTTCTCCCCGGCAACAGGTCGACGCGATGGGTTTGAAGTCTGCATCTGGTTACCGCTTGCCCCATCCTGAAAGACCCTGGAACTCACCACGCTCAACAGTGCTTTCCTGATACCCGAGCCTCGGCCAGGTTGAATGTAAGGAGATGAAGGCCTGCATCTAACGATCCTTGCTCAGGCAGAACGGGGATGGTCACGCGACTAAGCACTCAGCGCCCGTTTCAACACTTCGTAAATTTTGCCATCACCTGATTGGGCAACGTTGAAACGGAGGAAGTCACCCGCAGCCATCGACTGGCTGAACGCGTTACCAGGCGCCAGCACTACACCTTCATTCAAGCAAGCCCGAGCCAGCGTTGCTGCATCCTTGCCTTGAGGGAGTTGGCACCAGACGTACATGCCTGACTGGGGCGTTATCCAGGGCTTGATGCCAATGGCCCGAAGCCTCGCTACCGTTCTGTCCATAGCCTCGGCCAGCCTGAGGCGAACACTCTCCATGTGTTTCCGGTACCCGCTATCGGTAATCGCCAGATGGATGATGTCCGCGGCCAGGCGGCCACCCCCGAATGTGGTCGCAATCTTGAGATCGACCAGGCTCTCGATCCAGTCACTGCGAGCCGCGATGTAGCCGCATCGAATCGAAGCGGAGATGGTCTTGGAAAAGCTACCGATCTGGATGACACGAGAGAGGCCATCGAAGGCAGACAGCCGTGGCGCTGGCGCACTCTCGAAATCCCCGAAGATGTCGTCCTCTACAATCACCAGGCTGGAGTTGTCGGCCAGCTTCAGCAACCTGTGTGCCGTGACCGGCGACAGGGTAGCGCCGGTCGGGTTGTGGATGCCTGAATTGGTTATGTACAACCGGGGAGAATGCGCGAGCAGGGCAGCGCCGAATGCATCGATGTCTGGGCCCGTCGCGGTGTAGGGAACGCCTACGATGTTCACCCTGTGCGCTTTCAGCAGTGCGTGAAAATTGAAATAGCAGGGGTCGTCGACCAGCACAGTGTCCCCCGGCTCAAGCAGAAAACGGCAGATCAGGTCGATGGCGTGGGTGCCGGACTCAGTGAGCATGATCTGTTCAAGAGGGGCTTCGATCCCGATGCCTGTCAGCTTGCGTGACAGGAACTGCCTGAGCGGCAGATGCCCAAGTGGCGAGGCGTACTCCGTCAGTTTCGACGTGTCAGAACGGGCAACGGTGCGAAGCGCCTTGCGCAAGCCGGCTTCGAACATCCAGGAGGCAGGTAGCCACCCGCACCCCGGTTTCAACGCATCGCTAGCGGTGTCTAGAGACTGGCGCGAGATCCACAGCGGGTCCACTTCACGATCAAGCCTTGGGCCGAGTTCGGTGAGCACCAGAGGTGCCACTGGCCCGGCTACGTAAAAGCCGGAGCCAGGGCGAGAGTTGAGTACACCCTCTGCCATCAACCTTTCATAGGCCTCAAGCACCGTAGAAACCGACACTTGCATGGCCTGAGCCATCGCGCGGACCGAGGGGATTCTCGCGCCCGGGGTGTAGGTTCGAGAGGCTATCCGCGACTGGATCTCACCCATGACAGTTCGAATTCGCGTTGCGCTCCGTTTCATCACACCCTCAACTGTGCTGGATACATATGCCTAACAGTTCGGTTTAAGTGTATTGGATTGTACATGGCTTGGGCGAGCCTGTCGGTGATGTACTGAACCTTGGCTTATCGAGGACTTACCGATGGAAAAATCAGCAAGCGGATGGCTCAATGGTTTCATAGGCGTCGCCATCTTTGCAGGCTCGTTGCCGGCCACCCGAGTGGCAGTCACGGCTTTCGAACCTACGTTCCTGACCTGTGCCAGGGCAACAATTGCCGCCATGCTGGGTGCGCTTTTCCTGATCGTGCTACGGCAGCCTCGCCCCAAACGGGGGGATTTGTCGCCTTTGGCCGTAACAGCGCTCGGCGTCGTTATCGGTTTCCCGCTACTGACCGCATTCGCCCTCCAGCACATCACCTCTGCTCATTCCATTGTTTTTGTCGGGCTCCTGCCATTGTGTACCGCAGTATTTGCGGTTCTGCGGGGCGGTGAGCGACCTCGGCCACTGTTCTGGTTGTGCTCGTTGACAGGTGCCGGGCTGGTCGTTGGCTATGCCTTGATGAACGGAGGCGAGGCATCGGCGGTGGGCGATCTGCTGATGTTGGCTGCGGTTGTGGTCTGTGGTTTGGGCTATGCCGAAGGGGCGCGCCTCTCGCGGACATTGGGTGGTTGGCAGGTAATCAGTTGGGCATTGCTTGTAGCGTTACCGGTCATGCTGCTGCTGACGGTGGTCAATCTTCCAGCCCCTGATGACTTTGCCAGGGTAAGTGCCCCTGCATGGCTCAGCTTTGGCTACGTTTCACTGTTCAGCATGCTGATCGGGTTTGTCTTCTGGTACCGAGGGCTCGTCCAGGGGGGGATTGCGGCTGTGGGCCAACTGCAACTCTTTCAGCCGTTCATGGGGCTTGGGCTGGCAGCGTTGCTTTTGCACGAGCATGTCAGCTGGACGATGCTGCTCGTGACGCTGGGGGCTGTCATCTGTGTTTACGGGGCCAGGAAATATGCCTAAGCACAGCGTCATGCCCAGTCAAACAGTTGGGTATAGCCCCCGCCGTCTGACCCCGGGCTGAGTTGCACAAAACACCTGATCCTTTATGTAAAAGGATCAGGTTAAACCTGAATTACAGGCCCAGTTCACTCAGACCTGGGTGATCATCCGGACGGCGACCCAGTGGCCAGTGGAACTTTCGCTCGCTTTCCTTGATGGGCATGTCGTTGATGCAGGCAAAGCGGCGATGCATCAAACCGTCGGCTTCAAATTCCCAGTTTTCGTTGCCGTAGGAGCGGAACCAGTTGCCCGAATCGTCGTGCCACTCGTAGGCGTAACGGACGGCGATGCGGTTGTCGGTGAAGGCCCAGAGCTCTTTGATCAAGCGGTAGTCCAGTTCTTTCTTCCACTTGCGAGTGAGGAAGTCCCGAGCTTCTTCACGGTTGTTTGCAAACTCGGCACGGTTACGCCATTGGGTGTTCACCGTATAGGCCAGCGCAATCTTTTCCGGCTCACGGGTATTCCAACCATCTTCGGCAAGTCGGACCTTTTCGATGGCCGATTCGCGAGTGAAAGGAGGAAGTGGCGGACGAGCGTGTTCGTTGGACATGGTGGTGCCTCCAATCTTTTGGATGGTTCAGTTGAGTGGGTATTTCTTTAACTTAAAGCGCTTGCGCGCTGCACATCTTTGAGCAAGACCCTTGCGATTTCTCGTGCACTGTCGAGCGCGGTGTGATCACCCATGACGTGGGCCACGGTTATCGTGCCCTCTATAATCAAAAGAAGTTGCTTGGCCAAGCCAGTCGGATCGTTTACACCTAATGCGCTGGTCAGTTCTAGCGTGTAGTCCAGCAGCTTTTGTTTATGCAGTTTTGCGATCTGTCGAACAGGATCGTCTGCGTCACCCACCTCTCCGGCGGTGTTGATAAAAGCACATCCGCGAAAACCGTCAGACGCGAACCAACTTTTGAGTGCATCAAAAATGCCAAGGATGCGCGCTTCTGGCGTTTGCGCTTTTTCGCATTCACTTCTGAACCACGTCATCCAACGTATATCGCGTGCATTGAGTGCCGCTGCTGCGACCTCGTCTTTATTCGCAAAATAGCGATAAATACTTTTACGTGCGACGCCCGAGGTCTTTACCAAGAGGTCCATGCCCGTGGCGTGAATCCCGTTTTCGTAAATCAGCTTCTCGGCAGTCGCCAGGATTTTTTCGCGTGTGTCAGTCATTGGCTTATCCATGTAGCCAGAGTAGAACGATCGTTCTCCCTGGTCAAGCAGCGCTTGAAATTATTCAATTGCGTCCGAGCGGGACGCCGGCATGCTTTCGATCAGGGTGGCTGGCTTCCCGGCTGCTCAGTCGCGCTCCAGTTCGGCAAAGCGGCTGGACAACCAGGCATGCAGTTGCCTCACCGCAGGCGACAACTGCTTGCGGTGCGGGCACACCAGGCTCAAAGGCATGGTCGGCCCGGGGTAGTCCTGCAATAGCACGACAAGTCTTCCCGCCAGCACATCGTCGCTCACATCCAGCCACGACTTGTAGGTTATCCCTTCGCCGCCCACGGCCCAGCGCCGGGCAATATCGGCGTCGTCGCAGAGCAGGGCACCACGCACCTGGACGGTCTGCGTTCCCAGTTGCCACTTGTCGTAGACCCGGCCCTGTTGCATGTACAGCAGGCACTGGTGTTCGAGCAGATCTTCGGGGGCTTGCACGGTGCCTTCCCGCGCCAGGTACTCGGGCGAGGCCACCAGTACCTTGCGGTTCCAAGGTGCCAGTGGCAGGGCTACATAGTTGGCGTCGGCGTTCAGGCCATAGCGGATGGCGATATCCACCGGATCGCGGAACAGATCGGCGATCTGGTCGGAGAGGAAGAAGCGCAGGTTCAACTGGGGATGCTCTCGGCGAAACGCCGTGAGCCAGGGCAGCAGCACGTTGCGCCCCAGATCGGAGGGCGCGGCCACCTGCAACGTTCCGCTGAGCTGGGCGCTTTCCTGACGCAGGTTGTCGCGCCCGTGCCTGAGGGCTTCCAGGGCAATCAGGGCCGAGGGCAGGTACTGCTCGCCTTCGGCTGTGAGGCGCAAGCTGCGCGTGGTGCGGGCAAACAATCGCACATCCAGCTCACGCTCCAGGCGCTTGACTGCTTCGGCCGCCTGGCCGGGTAGCAGATCGGCCTCGCGGGCCGCCGCGGTAAAGCTGCCCAGCGCGGCGCTGCGAACGAAGATGCCCAGGTCGTCGAGACGGATCATTATCACTCCTGCAATGAAAGTGTTGACGGGCAGGGCCCGTTTTTCCCGGACGCCAGGCACGCCAGACTCAATGCCAAATCAAACCACATTCAGCAGCGAGTGCCCATGAAAGCGATCAGTTTCATCCACAAAGGTTTGCCTATCGAAGACCCTGCGTCTCTTCAAGACATCTTCATGCCCAAGCCCAGCCCTGGGCCCAGGGACCTTCTGGTCGAGGTCAACGCCGTGTCGGTCAACCCCGTCGACACCAAGGTGCGCGCCGGCACTTTCACGCGTGAGCCGAAAATACTCGGCTGGGACGCGGCCGGTATCGTCCGCGAAGTCGGGGCCCAGGTGACCCTGTTCAAGCCCGGAGACCAGGTGTACTACGCCGGCTCCATCGCCAGGCCCGGCAGCTACAGCGAATATCACCTGGTTGACGAACGTATCGTCGGGCATCAACCGCGTAGCCTGGGTGCAGCACAGGCAGCCGCGCTGCCGCTGACGGCCATCACCGCCTGGGAACTGCTGTTCGATCGCCTGGGCATCGTGGAGGGCGGCGGGGAGGGCGATGCCCTGCTGATCGTTGGCGCTGCCGGTGGCGTCGGTTCGATGCTGGTGCAGTTGGCCCGGCAACTGACCCGCCTGACGGTTATCGGCACGGCCTCCCGCGCCGAGACCAGCAACTGGGTACGCGAACTGGGCGCCCATCACGTCATCGATCACAGTGCGCCGCTGCAAGGGCAGCTGCAGGCCTTGGGGATCGAGTCAGTCAGCCATGTCGCCAGCCTTACCCATACTGATCAACACTTTGCGCAACTGGTTGAAGTGCTGCGACCACAAGGTCGCCTGGGCGTGATCGACGACCCGCAGACCCTGGACGTCATGCCGCTCAAGCGCAAGTCGCTGTCGCTGCACTGGGAGCTGATGTTCACCCGCTCGCTTTACGAAACCGACGACATGGTGCGCCAGCACGAGCTGCTCGAGCGCGTGGCCGGGCTGATCGACCAAGGCATCCTGCGGACCACCCTGGGCGAGCATTTCGGCGCCATCAATGCCGCCAACATGCGCCGTGCCCATGCGCTGGTCGAGAGTGGCAAGGCGCGCGGCAAGATCGTCCTGGAAGGCTTCTGAAACCTGTTTGACCGACAACGGCGGACTGGTCGATCCGGTCTGCCAGGCGCATGCATGCTTGAACGAACCGTGTTTCTCTGCGCCGCGCAGATTCCCGGCGCCACGCCCGGTGAAACGCATGCACACATTGAAGCAGGCACTACCGTGCCTGCTCTTTGCAACTGACCAGGAGCTTGATGTGAACCGACAAGATTACCCCCTCGTTTCCCTCGCCATCCTCAAGGCCAAACCAGGCCAGGCACCAACGCTCAAAGCGGCCTTGCTGGCGTTGATCGAACCGACTCGGGCGGAGCCCGGTAACCGCGACTACATGCTGTTCGAACGTCGTGACGAGCCAGGAACGTTCTACATGCGCGAGGCGTTCGATAACCAGCAGGCCCTGGATGCGCACCTGACCACTGCTCATTTCCAGCGGTTTGCCGAGCAGGCTGAACAGCTGCTGGCAGAGCCCTTGCAACTGATCTTCCTTGACCCGGTGTCATCTGCCGTTGTGCCCAGTCCCTGAGGCAGGCCAGGCAATGCGACCCGCCCTGGGGCACTGTTACCTCGACCGATGTGGATGGCTGTTCTCGAGGACGTTGGCGCCAGTTTGCGAGTGGGTCGCCATTTCACTTTCAAGGACGCCGCTGAACTTTCGTTGCCGGCTGATTGATGCTGGGTTTTTCTGAGCGTACGGCGCGGTGTTCAAACAGACTTATCAGGGTGCCTGTAATTGCAATCAGCGCCAGCATGAATAATCCGATGTCCAAATTTTCCATGGTCTCGTCCTGCGGGTTGATAGGTACAGGTTGACACTATTTCTTGGCACGGCGGGTCATGCCATACGCCGTAAAGCCACGGCCATGGCCCCGCCAAGTACCGCCATGGCCAGCAGCAGCGCGGGGAACGTCAACCACCAGGGCAGGCCGGCGGTCATCATGCTGAACTCCGACATGCCGCCGATGCTGGCGAGCAGGTTCAAGGGCAGGAACACCACATTGATCATGGTCAGGTTGCGCAGCGCGTGGTTCATGCCGTTGTTGGCCAGGTTGCCGCGGGCCTCGATCAGGTTGGTAAAGACCTGGGCATGGATCTTCGCCTGCTGGTAGCTTTGCTCGTTTTCGATGATCAGGTCATTCAGCATTTCCAGTTGTTCGGGCCCGAAGCCGTGTTTCTGACCATGGCTGCGCAGCAGGGCTAGCACGGCGCCATTGCTTTGAATGGCGTTGACGTAATACACCAGGCTTTCGCTCAGGCTGTACATCTGCACCAGGTGCTGGTTGTCCATGGTCCGATCGAACTGCAGCTGGATTTCGCGGGCCACCTGCTTTACCACCCGCAGGTGGCCCAGGTAGTGATGCACGCTCTCCGCCAGCATCGCCATCAGCACATCCAGTGGGGTGCTCATGCCGGTCTGCCGGTCTACTCCGGCGAGTAGCGAGTTGGCGGCGCAGATCACCACCAGGCGCTTTTCGCTGAGTACGACGCCAAATGACGAGACATTGAATACCCGGCCATCAAAGTTTTCCGGGCGCTTCCAGATCAGGAACAGGTGATCGGGCTTGATCTCGATACGCGCCACTTCATCCGGGTCCAGGGAGGACTCCAGCGACTGGGCGCTGACCCCTAGGCACTTGCACAACCGGGTTTGCTCCGCGGCGTCTGGCGCGACACACAACCAGACGCTGGCTCGTTCCTCGGGGGCTTCAAGAAGCGCACCGTCTACGGCGAGGTAGTATTCGATCATCGTTTACCAGGCCTGGCCGAGGTGTTTACGTTCAAGCCGCTGCACGAAAGCCTGCAGCACTCGCTGGTAAAGCGCGTTACCCAGCACGGCGTCTTCGGTGCCGGCATCGAGGTTGGGGTTGTCGTTGACTTCGATCACCAGTACGCGGTCGCCGGTCTGCTTCAGGTCCACACCGTACAGCCCTTGCCCGATCAGCCTGGCAGTGTCGACGGCCAGCTTTACGACTTCGGGCGGTGCCTGTTCCACCGGGACCGCGCGGCACAGGCCGTTGACTTCGCCGGCCTGGGCCTTGTGGTTGTAGATCTGCCAGTGGCCCTTGGACATGAAGTACTGGCAGGCGTACAGCGCCTCACCGTTGAGTACGCCGATACGCCAGTCGTATTCGGTGTAGCAGTACTCCTGGGCCAGCAACAGTACCGAGTGTTCGAACAACTCCTGTGCCGCCGAGGCCAGTGCCTGGGCGTCGGCGACCTTGATCACGCCTTTCGAAAAGCAGCCGTCGGGAATCTTCAACACCAGCGGAAAACCGAGGCGCCGGCCCACAAGCTCGAGTTCCTGCGGGCGGTCCTTGTACAGGATTTCCGTGGCCGGTGCGCCGAGGTTGTGGCGTTTGAGCAGATCGGCGAGATACACCTTGTTGGTGCAGCGCAGGATGGAGGAAGGGTCGTCGATCACCACCAGGCCTTCGCTTTCGGCCTTTTTGGCAAAGCGATAGGTATGGTCGTCCACCCGCGTGGTCTCCCGAATGAACAAGGCGTCAAATTCGGCCAGGCGTGCATAGTCCTTCTTTTCGATCAGCTCTACATCGATGCCCAGCTGTTTACCGTTTTCGATGAATTGCTCCAGCGCCTCAGGATTGGACGGTGGCAGCGCCTCGGCCGGGTCATGCAGAATCGCCAGGTCGAACCGGGCCAGGCGTTTGGAGGCGGGCTGGCGCCACGTCCGGCGGTTGAAGGCATCCAGCGCGTCGGCAAACAAGTGCTGCTGCTCATCCCGCAGTTTGTGCAGCGCGCCGGCCTTGATCCCGTCGATCTGCCAGGTGTCACGCCTGCGAAACTCCACCAGCAAGACAGGGCAGGGGAACGACTCGAACAGCTGTCGGCCGATATCCTGAAGGGGTTCAATGGCGGTCCGCCCGAAATACAAGGTGAGGGTGAAGGCTTCGGTGCTGCCATAAGGGTGATCGGCCAGGGCTCGCTCCAGCGTGCGTTCCAGGTCATCCAGCCCCACGCCATAGAGCGCCTTGCGGGTAAGCTCGCTGATGGTTCGCACCGACGGGAACACCTTGTGGCCCCGCGCCTCGGCGAGCAGCGAGCAGTAGTAGCCTTGCCCCAGATACTTGTAGCTGCGGCACAGGTTGATTACCTGCGTACGCCTCGCAACGTCGTCGCTGTGTTCAAAGTAATCCTGGGCCAGCATCAGGCTCTCGCTGGGAAAGTAGCTGGCCCAGTCTTCCTTGCGCTCCACCACGATCAACAAGCGGTTACCGGCGCTCCGCTTACTGGGTGGCTCCTCGGAGAGGGTTATTGTGGAAACTTCGGTTTTGGCCAATACTTCGGCCACGTTGGCTTGCACCGCTGACATGAGTATTCGATCCCTGTTGAAGAAGACGCCCCTTCAATAAATCACGGGTTTCCCGACCTGTCCCGGTTCGTTACTCAAACATTACGGTGTTGCCATGGCTTTTGATTTTCGCTTTGCATCGGTGGCCGATATCGATGCGCTGGTTGCCCTGGAGCAGGACTGTTTCACCCTCGACCGCCTGAGCCCGCGTAATTTCAACTGGATGGTGCGACGCGCCAATGCCTGCCTTATTGTCGCTGAACAACAGGGCCATCTGGCCGGCTATGCGCTGCTGCTGTTCCATCGCGGCACGTCACTTTCCCGTCTGTATTCAATTGCCGTAAGCCCGGCCTGGCGCGGCCATGGGTTGGGCCAGCAGTTGCTGGAGCAGGCCCAGGCAAGTGCGCTAGAGCGTAATTGCGCATGGCTGCGTCTGGAGGTGCGCGCGGACAACCCTGCGGCCATCAGCTTGTACGAAAGCAATGGCTATCAACGCTTCGCTGTGGTTGAGAACTACTACGAAGACCACAGCCAGGCGCTGCGTTTCGAGAAGCGTATCCTGCGCAGTGCTCCGCCCCCTGCACGGCAAGTGCCGTACTACGCGCAAACGACCGAGTTCACCTGCGGAGCGGCCTGCCTTTTGATGGCCATGGCTGCGGTCGAACAAGGGCGGGCCATGCACCGCAGCGAGGAAATTCAACTGTGGCGGGAAGCGACCACCATCTTCATGACGGCAGGGCACGGCGGCTGCAGCCCGCAGGGGCTTGCACTGGCGGCTTGGCGCCGCGGGTTCGAGGTGTGCATGGTGGTCAGCCAGCCTGGATCGCTGTTCCTCGATGGGGTGCGCAGCGCGCAGAAAAAAGACGTAATGCAATTGGTCGAGGATGGCTTTGCCGGGGCGTTGGCCGAAACCGACGTGCATCAGGTGCTGGCGCCCGGCCTTGATGTGCGTTCAGCGTTGCAAGCCGGGTTCAGGCCGGTGGTGCTGATTAGCAGCTACCGTTTCACCCGTCTGAAGGCCCCGCACTGGATTCTGGTCACGGGTTGCGATGACGAATTCGTGTACCTGCATGATCCTGATGTGGATCACAGCCGCCAGAAACGCATCCTGGATTGCCAGCATCTGCCCGTAAGCCATGCCGAATTTCAGCGCATGAGCAGTTTCGGCAGGCAGCGGGTAAGGGCCGCTGTGCTGTTGCGCGGGCGATAGAACGGCTGCACAGGTGAGTACGTATGGCATGGGCATTGAGTGAACGCAAGCAGTGCTCCGGATAGGGTCACATGCCGGAGCACTCTACGCTTCAAGCGTGAAGCAATGCCTCGAGCTGGCCCTTGCTGTCGAGACGTGCCAAGTCATCGAAGCCGCCGACATGCACCTTGCCAACAAATATCTGTGGGACGGTTCGGCGTTGGGATCGTTGCATCATTTCCGCCAGGTGCAGGGGTGACGCTTCAACGTTGATTTCGTCAGGGGTGATGCCCTTGCTCGACAGCAGTCGCTTGGCGCTCAGGCAGTATGGGCAGTGCGGGGTGGTATAGATAGTCACAGGGCTCATGGCGGTTACCCTCCTAGTTTGCCGATGGCGGAAAGTCGATATCGGTAGCGGCGATGTTGTTCAGGTAGTTGGTCAGGGTTAACAGCGTGACCTGTGCCACCACCTCCACGATCTTGCTATCAGTAAGCCCTGCCTCACGCGCGGCAGCGATCTGCTCGTCACTCAACTGGCCGCGCCTTGCCGTGATCTGCTGCGCCAGTGCGGCAACCGCGCTGAGTGTGCCGGCTCGGGCTTGGCTTACGGCCTCATCGCTCAAACCCGCCTTGCCGCCGAAGAAGGTGTGTGCAGCCAGGCAGTAGTCGCACCCGTTGATTTCCGAAGTGGCCAGGGCAACGACTTCACGCTCGGCGGCGCTCAGTGAGCTTTTACCCAACGCTTGGGCGAGGCCCAGGTAACCATTGAGCGCGACCGGAGCGTGCGCCAGGGTCTTGAATGCGTTGGGAATGAAGCCGAGACCTTTTTGAATGCCTTCGAGGGCTGCGCGCGAGCCAGTAGGGGCCTGGTCCAGCGAGAGAGCGGTAATTCGAGTCATGGTCGTTCTCCAATAGGTGTATTAACCGGCTTGTCTATCAAGCGTGGAGTACATACTAGAGAGGCAGACTTTTCTTTCGGCTTCAGATCGTCGAAGTTATGCAACAGATCGTCTAAACCTGAGTGCACTATGGACCGATTGTCGACACTGCTTAAGCACTTCAACCTGCACGCTAGTGCGTTTCACCAGGGTGGGTTCTGTGGAACGACCCAACTTGGGCAACACAGTGTCGGGCACGCCCATCTGTTGCGCTCGGGGCGTCTGGCCCTCAAGGACAAGCGTGGCCAGCGAATCGAGTTGACCGAACCCACCCTGATTCTGGCGGTGCGCCCGCAGGAGCATCACTTGCTGGCCACCGACGCCGATGAAGCGGAGTTAGTGTGCGCCACCCTGCAGTTCGATGGCGGCGCCAACAATCCGCTGACCCTGGCTTTGCCAGACTTCATCATCAAGCCCCTTGGCGAATTGCATGGCCTTGATGGCACCCTTGACTGGCTGTTCGAAGAAGCCTTTGGAAATGAGTGTGGTCGTGATGTCATTCTCAATCGCTTGTTCGAGCTGATGATCATTCAGCTGCTTCGCCACCTGATCGCCAGCCGCAGCATCGCCTCGGGAATGATGGCGGGTCTGGCCAATGCTCAGCTGTCTCGCGCGCTTGTGGGGATCCACGATGAGCCGCAGCGCAATTGGTCGGTGGCGGAACTGGCGAATCTTTCGGGCATGTCGCGGGCAAGCTTCGCTTCGCACTTTCGCGAGATCGTGGGTATTACGCCTGCGGACTACCTGGCGAACTGGCGCATCAGTTTGACGCAAAAACGTCTTCGCGAAGGGCGCCCCATTGCCCTGATCGCCGATGAGGTCGGCTACGAAAGTCCTTCTGCGCTAGCCCGAACCTTTCGCCGCAAGGTGGGCGCGAGCCCGAAACAATGGCTGCAGCAGGGGACGGTGTGACGCCTGGTCGACCGACGTGTACGCCAGGCAATGAGCGAGGTCCTGCGCCCCATCGGGGTGGTTTATACGTTCTCCCGAAGAAAATCGATGACCGCCATCGTCCTTGCCGAGCGGCGCCGCTCACGGCTGAACACGGCGCTGACCGGCAGCGCGGTCGTCTGGTATTCGTCGAGCAGGCTACACACGCTACCCTGCTCGAAGTCTGCAGCAAACAGCCATTGGGGAGACAGGGAGATGCCCAGGCCACCGAGGACCAGTTCACGAATGGCCTCGCTGTTGTTGCTGGTGACGTTGCCTTTGATTGCAACCTCAAGTGCTTCGTCACGACGGGTGAAGTGCCAGCGGTCGTAATGCTCAAGCAAGGTGAAGGCGATGCAGTTGTGGCCTGCCAGTTCGGCGGGCTCGCGTGGCCGGCCATGGCGTTCGAGATAGGCCGGTGCAGCATAGACTCGCCGTGTGCTGGTGCCCAGGGGCACGGCCACCAGCCCCTCGCTCTTCACCACACCAATGCGGATGGCCAGGTCGATGTTTTCCATGAGCAGGTCTTCGTTGTAATCGTTCAGGCGCAGGTCGATCTGCACATCGGGGTGGCGCTGTAGAAAAGTCCCGATCAGGGGCGCTATGCACAGCCTCCCATAGCTGACCGGTGCGGCTATTCGCAGGGGGCCGGCGATCTGCTCCTGGCCGCTGGCGAAGCTGCGTGTTGCATGCTCCAGCTGGCTGAGAATCTCCTGGCAGTGGCTGTAGAAGCGTTGCCCTTGATCGGTGAGGGCGAGGTGCCGGGTGCTGCGGGCGAACACGGCTCCGCCCAGGTACTGCTCCAACGCACGGACCTGCTTGCTGACTGCCGGCTGCCCCATGTTCTGCTCCCGAGCCACTGCGGAAAACGAGCCACGCTCCACGACGCGCACGAAGATGCGCATGCTGTCGAACAGATCCATCGCTATTGGGCCTCTTTGGGGAATAAGTAATATCAAAATTTAGTTTCTTATCGGAATGAGGAAGGCGGTGCAACCTGTAAGCGTCCACTCATTCAGAGGTTCCCGTCATGAATCAGACCATGCTTGCCGCTATCGCCGAATCCGCCCAGACCCCGCTGGTCGTGCGCCACATCGCCCGCCCTGTGCCCGGTAAGGGACAGATTTTGGTGCGGATTCACGCCGCCGGGGTCAACCCGCTCGACACCAAGATTGCGATCGGTGCGGGTGCTCACGCCCGCCAGGAGTTGCCGGCCGTGCTTGGCCTGGATCTCGCCGGGACGGTCGTCGAACTGGGCGAGGCGGTTGATGGTTTCACGCCTGGCCAGGAGGTCTTCGGCATGGCCGGCGGCATCGGCGGCGCCCAAGGCACCCTGGCCGAATACATCGCCGTGGATGCCAGGCTGATTGCATCAAAGCCGCATGCACTCGGCATGCGTGAGGCTGCCGCGCTGCCGTTGGTATTCATCACCGCCTGGGAAGGTTTGGTAGATCACGCCAATGTTCGTAGTGGTCAGCGTGTGTTGATCCATGGCGGCGCAGGTGGCGTCGGCCAAGTTGCGGTGCAATTGGCCAAGGCTCGCGGTGCCGAGGTCTACGCCACCGGTTCGGCGGGCAATCTCGACTTCATTCGCGCGCTGGGGGCCACGGCGATTGACTATCAAACGCAGCGTGTAGAGGCCTATGTCGAACAATTTACGGCTGGGGAGGGTTTCGACATCGTTTATGACACCGTCGGCGGCAGCACGTTGGACGCGTCATTCAAGGCAGTAAAGCCGTATACCGGGCACGTACTCAGCTGCCTCGGTTGGGGCCAGCACAGCCTCGCGCCTTTATCCTTCAAAAGTGCCACCTACTCGGGCGTATTTACCCTGGCACCGCTGCTAACCGGCAAGGGACGCGAACACCATGGAAGTATCCTGCGCGAGGCTGCCGTTCTGGCCAATGCCGGGCAACTGGCGATCCGGGTGGACCCGCAACAGTTTGCATTGGATGAGGTCAACGACGCATTCCGACAGGTTGCGGAAGGTCGCGGCAGGGGCAAGACGGTTATCCAGTTGGTAAGTGAATAGTCTCCCGAGCTTTATTAATCAGCAATTACCTGCCAGAAATGCCCGTTTCCAGCCTTGGCTGGCCTTCACAAAGATCGTGTCCCGGGAAGTGGTGTAACTCATCATGGTTCTGGCCGCTGAGTTCGCCGTTTAGTTGATCACGGCCGACAGCTTGGCCTGTGGATTATCGCTGACTGCCTCAAAGGCCTCCAACTGCATGTAACGCCGTTGCAGGCACCACTCGTCGTTCTGCTCCAGCAGCATCGCGCCTACCAGCCGTGTGATTGCAGGATCGTTGGGAAAGATGCCTACGACGTCGGTGCGGCGTTTGATCTCCGCGTTAAGCCGCTCCAGTGGATTGGTGCTGTGTAATTGCTGTCGGTGCGCTTTTGGAAACGCCATGTGAGCCAGCACTTCATCCTCGCAGCCGTCCATGAGTGTCGCGATCTTGGGGTATTTTTCGCGTAGCTGATCAGCGACCAAACGCCATTGCTGATGGCATTCGGCACGGCTGTCCTGGGCGAAGACTGTGCGCAGTAGGGCCGCCACCATGGTGCGCTGACCTTTGCCGACGTGGGCCATGGCATTACGCATGAAATGCACACGGCAGCGCTGCCAGGTCGCGTTGAAGACCTTGGAAACAGCCGCCTTGAGCCCTTCGTGGGCGTCGGAGATGACCAGTTTCACGCCCCGCAAGCCACGTCGCGTGAGGCTGCGCAGGAAGTCTGTCCAGAACGGCTCAGCCTCTGACGGCCCAACCCGCATGCCCAGGACTTCGCGGCCACCGTCGGTGTTCACGGCCACGGCGATTATTACGGCGACCGAGACGATGCGTCCGGCCTCCCGCACTTTGACGTAGGTGGCATCGATCCAGAGATAGGGCCAGTCGCCCTCAAGCGGGCGGTCAAGGAAGGCGTGAACGCGCTCATCGATCTCACCAGCTAGCCGTGAGACCTGGCTTTTGGAGATGCCGGTCATGCCCATGGCTTTGACCAGCTCGTCCACTGAGCGTGTTGAAACGCCTTGGATGTAGGCCTCCTGGATGACTGCCGCCATGGCTTTCTCAGCGGTGCGTCGAGGTTCAAGGAAACCAGGGAAATAGCTGCCTTGGCGCAGCTTGGGAATCTTAAGGTCGACGTCGCCTGCGCGGGTTTGCCAAAGACGATCGCGGTAGCCATTACGGCTATTTGTCCGGTCTGGGCTTTTGACATCGAAGCCCGCGCCGCACAGGCCTTCGACGTCGAACTCCATCATGCGCTGGGCAACGAACTGGATCATTTGCTTGAGCAGATCAGCGTCTGCCCCTTTCTCAACCAACTCGGTCAATGCGATAGTGGGCTTGGTCATCGTGGTTTCTCTGGTGAGTGTTTGGTCTTCGCAAACTCAACGTTAGCCAAGAACCACGATGACCATCCTCTTTCGCCCGCAGGGCGCCTTCGGCTGGTTCAGTTACACCACTTCCCGGGACACGATCTTCACAAACAACTGCCAAAGGGGGACATGGCAAGTGATCATGAAAGTTGTTCCTTGATATGAGGGGCTTTGTTCCAGGCGTTGCCGGCGGCCGGTCAAGCTGGCCGCAATCGAAGTGGTGACTTCGTCGCTACTGTCGGGAGGAAGGGGAGTGCCAGAAGAATCGATCATTCACGCGTGGTTATACCGGCATGAAGCAGCGCCGCGATAATGAAAGGCGCCTTCTTCTCTAGATACTCAGCCATCCCACCCGTATTGCTCGACTCCAACTGAAGCTTCAGCGTTTCATACTGTTGGCGGATCGAGGCATCGCGCCTAAGCAAATCTCTGAACCCCAGCATCTGAGTGATCGTCAGGTGGTCGCGGGTACAAACATGGAGCTTGTGCGTGCGAATCCCATCCACATTGCGCCGGTAGAAATGATGGCCCTCTGACAGATCACTTCCCCGTACATACCCCAGAGCCATCAACACCTCGTCCCGCGCCGAAGTATTGCGATGCGCGTGAACCTCAATGAGCACATCGAGTTCGGGCTTCGCCGCCAGCCCTGGGACAGACGTGCTTCCAACGTGGTGGATAGCAATCAGTTCAGCGTCGAATGCCGAGGCAATGAGTGGCTTGTCTGTCAGGAAGCGGGCGGGCCATGTGGGATCGTAGGGGGTAATCTTGCTGGTCAGTGCCATGTCCGTTCCTTGGCAATAACTATTTGAGGCGCCGGATTGTCCATTAAGGCGTGTGCATTTGCCACCGACTTACAGGTCAGTCACTGTCGCCGAGATGTGTCTTCGGAATCCGGGCGATTCACGCTTCAACACCTGCATATCGATAGACCGTCGCACTCCAATACTGGCTGCCGTTACGCGTTTGATGTTTCCATCCGTCTGCCATCAGGTGTTTGGAGATCATCCGATTCATGAAACCGTGACCGAACAACGGCTGTGACTCGTTTTGGCTGGCCGTGGCGCATCAGGATTATTTCCCCGCTCACAGCAGGCTGCCTTTTTCAAACCCGCCATGATCACGGTACCACGCCACGGTGTCGGCGATTGTCAGCTCGAGTGCCCGGAAACTCAGCCCAAGCTCCTGTTCACTCTTGCGGTGGTCGAAACGGGTGCGGTCCTGCTCTCGAACCAGTAGACGCAACGTGGCCATGCTCAGCAGAATGGGTCTGCCGGTCAGGCGCGCATAGATCTCCTGAACAGCCGCCAAGGTGTATAGAAAGGGCAGCGGTATTTGTCGGGCGGGTGTCTTGACGCCCGCCATGCGTCCTAAAACAGGCATCAGTTCGCGCATTGTCATATGTCGACCCGCCGCGAGATAGCGCTCACCTCGGCGCCCATGTCTGGCTGCGGCAATGTGTGCCAATGCCACATCACGGGCATCGACAATGGAAAAACTGCCAGGGATCAACCCGGGCAATTTGCCCTGTACCACATCGTTGACCAATTGCCCCGACGAGGTTGGGCCAATGTCGCCAGGCCCCCACATCCAGCCAGGCAGGACCATACAGGCATGCATCTGGGGGGGGCTCTCAAGGAACGACAACACGACACGGTCAGCGAGGATCTTGCTGCGGTAGTAGTCATCTGCGTCGGCGTCGGCCCTCAGGCAGTTCTCCTCGATGGGGGGAAGCAAGGAAACACTGACCGCCGTGGTAAGCGTCACGCCTGGAAATTGCCCGAGTTCGGCATGTCCATCTACGGCGCTACCAAAGCCTTCGTGCTGTTTCTGTCACAGGGGCTGAGTCAGGAGCTGTCACCCAAGGGCGTGTACGTGCAAGCGGTGCTGCCAGCCGCGACCCGTACCGAGATCTGGGCGCGTGCCGGCATTGACGTCAACACACTCCCGGAGGTGATGGAGGTCGGTGAGCTGGTCGATGCCGCACTTGTCGGTTTCGACCGTCGCGAGTTGGTAACCATCCCGCCACTTCATGTTGCCGAGCGCTGGGATGCGCTGGAAGGTGCACGTCAAGGGCTGATGTCTGACATTCGACAAACCCACGCGGCTGAACGATATCAGCGGCCACTGAACGCGTGATTGTGTACGAATGATCGAATCCGCGGCCTCCGCTTCCCTATGAAACCAAGGCGACCAAGTCACACGTTGTGCTTGGCCGCCCGGTGACTTTAGATTTAAAGTCAACTTTAAGGTCAATAGGTTTTTCAGGGTGAGGTATGAGAATAGGCGAACTGGCAAAAATCAGTGGGCTGGCTCCGTCACGCATCCGTTTCTATGAAGCCAGTGGCTTGATCAGCGCCGTCGAGCGCAAGGCCAATGGATACCGGGACTATGCGCCTGATACCGAATGGGTGCTGCAACTCATAACCAGCGCACAGGCAGCAGGTTTTTCTTTGGAGGAGATCCGGCAGTTGATGCCGATGGACGCCAGTGGCTGGCGGCACGACGAGTTGCTCACTGGGCTCAAGCAAAAGGTTGAGGAAATCAGTGCGCTGGAGGAACGGCTGGCACAAAACAAAGCGCAACTTCTGCTCGTCATCGAAGGCATCGAGGGTAAGCCCGAAGGCATGGCGTGTGCGGACAATGCGCAAATGCTGATAAATCGTTTGCGTGAAGAAGGGGTTGGTCAAGCGTCCGGCAAGCGTGCGGTAACGTCTTCAACGAGAAAAAACACCCGCCAGGCTTCCGGGGCCTGACAGGCGCAAAAGGTCTCAGCGCTCGCCAATCAGGCCGGCGAGCGGTTTGGGTGCATAGAGCGCACTCTGAAACGCTGGCACGTATTCGTACTTCATCATTTTCCCCAACTTCAGGGTGCGGAGGTAATTCGACAGAGCGCCGTCGCCTAGTGTGAGGGTGGCTGAATCTGCGTCGCGGCTCGAGCCGTGACGCAGTTGGCGGGAAACCGCATAACCGTATGCCAACTGGCCCTGATGATCGAGATTGGTGAAGCTGCTGGTGACGATATCGACTTCGCGAGAGAGCTTGTCGAGTTTCTTCGCTTTGAAGGACACGTCGACTTTTCCGGTCTGGCTGTCGGTGATGTCATAGACCACAGACTGGGCATCTTCTTTGCGGTCGATACCGGTCAGCCATTTAGGCAGGTTGTAACCGACGACACCACGCACCCGCGCGAGCTCGGTATTGACCGGCAGCTTGAGTACATAGCCCCAGAAGTCGCCGGACATCGACTGGCCAATCAGTGTGAACGGACCCAGATTGGCTTTGCCTGGCGTTTTGGTAATGATCGACACGGCCACTTCGTTATAGGCGTCGTTATCACAATGCTCATAGGTGTATGCAGTAAACGCAACCAAGCCCCGGCCTGGCCAGACTTGCAGGGGGGATGCGGTTGCTAGTACTTCCGGCGGCATCAATGCCCGAAGTGCGTCCAAGTCGGCCGTGTAGACAGCCGTTACCCGACTGTTCTGGTAGTAAAAGTTCGGGGAGTATGACTCGAAGCCGATGTCGACCTTGTGCTTTTCCAGTCCTTTGAACCAGCTCAAATCAACACCCGGCAGCTCTGCTGCAATCACCGACAAGGGCGGGTTCGAGCGATAACGGTCGTACAGGCCGCCTTTGACGACCGGCACTGGGTGGCCTGCGATTTCGATTGTGCTGGTTTCAGTCGGCGTGAGCATCTCAGGCGTCCCCGCCAACCCTTGGTTGGCAATTGAGCTGAACAGCAATCCTGTTAATACGGTGCGTGCGAGTTTCAATCGGTCTTACTCCGCGGGTGGGAACTGCTTGAGGGGTCAGCGAGCGACGTTGTTGCCAGAGAGCACCGCCACCACGGCTTCAGCTACGGCTTTGGGCGATTGAGGGTTTTGGCCGGTGACAAGCCTTCCATCCGTGATGGCAAATGACGTGAAGGGCAGCCAGCCTTTGCGGTACCGAGCCCCCTGACTCACCAACTTGTCCTCAAGGACGAAGGGCACCTGGTTTTTCATGCCGGAGAACAGCTCTTCGCGATCAGAGAAGCCGGTGATGTTCTTGCCCTTGATGATCAACTGGCCCTTTTCATCCTTCAGATCCAGCAGGCCCGCTACGCCATGGCAGACGGCCGAGACGATGCCACCCTGGTTGTAGATGGTTTCGGCGACACGTCGCAGGTCGGGATTATTGGGGAAGTCCCACATCACGCCATGGCCCCCGGTGAAGTAGATGACGCCGAACTGGGATGGATCGATATCGGCGATCGGCAGCGTGTTTTGCAAGCGAGTGCGAAAGGCCGGGGACTGCAAATGCTCACGCGCGGCTTTGTCCATGTACAGCCAACCGAGACTGCGCTCGTCCAGTGGCACCGCACCGCCTTTGGGACTGGCAAAAACTGTGCTGTAGCCAGCCGCCTCCACCACATCGGTGAAATGCGTCAGCTCAGTAAGCCACAACCCCGTGGAATCGGTGCGTGAGGGATATCTGGCGTGATTGGTCAGAATCACCAGCATTTGGCGATTCTTGGCAGTCATTGTGGAAGCGGCGGTGCCAGCAGTTGAAAATGTCATGAAAGCGCTACCTATCAGTACCAACGCATAAGAAACAACGGTCTTGAGCATCACCCGAGTTCCATTACTCAAGCAGGTCAGCGCATGCTCACCTTAAACCTCGCTTTAAGGTCAATCCCCAATGCTGCAAATAATTTCCGACGCATCTGGCGCTGGGGTTTGATTCGCGCTCGAGCTGTTCACCCGGTGCTGCCAAGGCTTCGATTGAACACCCCACTCGGTTGTCGGGCGCCCATCGGGTGACACACTTGCCAGGTGCTGGCGCGTTGAAAATCGACTGACCTTGAAAAAGGTATTGACCTTAAAGTCGACTTCAAACTTAAGGTGGCCGCATATCCAGTTGAGGACTGCTCCATGAATGTGTTCGACACCCTGATGCTTCCCAACGGTTCGACCGTCAAGAACCGAATCGCCAAAGCCGCCATGGAAGAGAACATGGCGGATGCCGACCAGGCGCCTTCCGAAGCACTCATGCGTCTCTATCAAGCGTGGGCCGACGGTGGTGCCGGCCTGATTATCACCGGCAATGTGATGGTCGACGGCCGCGCCATGACCGGACCGGGTGGTGTGGTGTTACAGGACGATCAGCAACTGGACAAGTTCAAGCGCTGGGCGCGTATTGGTCGATCCGGCGGCGCGCAGTTCTGGTTGCAGATAAACCACCCAGGGCGGCAGATGCAGTCCAATCTTGGGCAAAAAACCTGGGCACCGTCAGCCGTGCCGCTGGAACTGGGCACAATGTCCAAGCGTTTTGCCACGCCTCACGCGATGCCCCCCGGCGTGATCGAAGAAGTTATTCAGCGCTTTGCGAACACCGCACGCCTGGGCGAACAAGCCGGATTCACAGGTGTGGAGATCCACGCGGCCCACGGCTATTTGTTGAGCCAGTTCCTTTCGCCGTTGACCAACCAAAGGAAGGACGAGTGGGGTGGCTCTCTGGAAAATCGGGCGCGCCTGTTGCTCGAAATCGTCAAGGCGGTCAGGGCCGTGGTTTCTGTGGATATTGCAGTGGCGGTCAAACTCAACTCCGCCGATTTCCAGCGTGGAGGGTTCACCACCGAAAACGCGAAAAAGGTCGTTGAGTGGCTCAACGACCTGGGCGTAGACATGGTGGAATTATCGGGAGGCAGCTACGAAGTCCCCGCCATGCAGGGTGACGCGCGCGATGGTCGCACCCTGGCTCGCGAAGCTTATTTCGTCGAGTTCGCCCGTGATCTCCAAACCGTCGCCAAAATGCCGGTGATGGTCACTGGCGGTATACGTCGCCGCGCGGTGGCCGAAAGCGTCGTGCAGAGCGGTGTGGACATGGTGGGTATCGGCACGGCGTTAGCCATCGATCCGCACTTGCCTCGTGACTGGTTGCAGGGCAAAGACAACGCCCCTCAATTGCCGGCGATCACCTGGAAAAACAAAGCCATCGCATCCTTGGCAAACATGGCAGTAGTGAAGTTTCAACTGCGCAAACTCAGCCGGGCTAAAAAGCCTGATCCGAGCGTTTCGCCGTTGCGCGCGCTGATCGTGCAACAGCTCTTCATGGCTTATCGCACGCGCCAGTATCGAAAATGGATTGAAACGTCTGCGCATGACAAGGGCCTGGGAGACGCAAGATGACGATCGCTGTAGAGGGCTCGTTGGCTGTTTGGCAATGCGCCTGAAGCAGAAGTTTGGGACCGGCATTTTGTGACTTGTGGCCAGAATCGAGAGGAGGGCGGGATTTTTGATAATTGGGTCGTCCCGGCTAGCCTGGCTTCAGATGTCTTCGCAGATGTCCAGACGTTGGTAGATGGCCAAGCAGGCGGGGAGGTGGCGTTTCCCGGTAGCGGATATGTTCGCGTGTCCCCCGTTGTCAGCTTCTGCGCGGCTGAAGGGTCATGACCCATGCGCGTAGCTAAACGATGTGCTGACGCGGCTGCCGACGCAGTGAGCCAGTGAGACCGAGCAACTGCTTCCGCATCTGCGGATGGCTGACTGATCTGTGCAAGGTGTGTACGCTGGCCGCTTACTCTTTAGCACTCCATTCGAGATATCCATATGACACCCAATCCGACAACCGATAACGCATTACGCGTTGCGTTGGTGACAGGATCAACGTCCGGTATCGGTGCAGCCATTGCACGTGTCCTTAGCCGGGCAGGCTATGCGGTGGTGCTCCATTCGCGAAATTCTGCGGATACGGGACGCGCGATGGTTGCCGAAATGAAGCAGGCTATTTACTTGCAAGCTGATCTTGCTGTCGAAGCTGACAGGGTCAGGCTTGTTAACGAGGCTATCGCCGCGTGGGGGCAGCTCGACGTACTGGTCAATAACGCCGGTATTAGCAGAGTCATTGCGCACGGCGACCTTGCCGCTGCCAGTTCGACGGTGTGGCACGAGCTTAACGAGGTTAATGTCGTGGCACCGTTCCATCTGGTTGCTTTGGCCGAGTCGGCACTGCGCGATGCTGCCCGTTACCGTCGAGCAGGTTGCGTCGTAAACATCAGTTCGCATGCCGGTACCCGTCCTAAGGGCGCATCGATTCCCTATGCGGTAAGCAAAGCTGCGCTAAATCACATGACCCGCTTGCTCGCGCTATCGCTGGGGCCAGACATTCGCGTAAACGCTGTGGCGCCTGGCTTGGTCGACACGCCTCTGACCGCAGAGTGGACAGAGGCCCAAGAGTTGTGGCGAACTCGCGCACCCATGCGCAGGGCCGCCAGCCCAGACGACATCGCAAAAGCTGTTGTCATGCTGGTCGAGTCGGACTACTTGACCGGCGAGATACTCCTTTCAGACGGTGGGTTGAATCTGACTTAGGTTTAGCGTGTTTCGGTGGAGCAGAAGAGAAGAAGGCCATATGGGCTGCTGGCCCATATGCCTGTTTACGGGCCAGCAAGCGGCGGGATTCACGCCCTGATCGCCTCAAGTAGCCCTATGATGTCGAAGATGCTCAGCCTTGGCGCCACGATCTCGACGATCAGAAGGTTAGACAATCGCAGGCGTTTTCACACAGCCTGGACCCAAAGCAGCCCTTCACGAAGGACTTCTAACGACCGATTGCAATCGGTCGCGTACGCCTGCAGTCGATCAAAGATATCTACTCATTCGCGGGTTTGTGGGGCGGGTAAAAGTCAGACGCCTTGAAGGTCGATGACTCAGTGCTTGTAGAGTAACGCTTCAACTACAACGCCAAACGCTGACGAATGTTCTCGGCGATTGGGGTAGTAGAGATGGTAACCGGCAAAGGGTTGGCACCAATCTTCCAATACCCGCACAAGGCTACCGTCCGCTAGCTCCTTCGCCACCATGTCCTCCGGCAGGAACCCCAAGCCACATCCCGCCACGGCCGCACGCAGGATCGGCAGGCTGCTGTTGAACGTCCATTGTCCTTCGACACGGGCCTTCAGTTCGTGACCATCCTTCTCAAAATCCCATTGCATCAGGCTGCCATGGGTGGGTAGGCGTAGATTGATGCAATTTTGCGCGGCCAGATCACCGGGCTCCTTCGGCACCGGCCGCTGTTTGAAATACTCGGGTGAGCCCACGACCGCGATGCGCAAGGGTGGGCCGATAGGAACGGCGATCATGTCCTTAGCCACCTGATCTCCCAAACGTACTCCGGCGTCATAGCGTTGCGCGACGATGTCGGAGAGGGCGTAGTCGACAGTGATTTCGACTTTGATGTCCGGATAGTCGGGTAGCACCTTCAATAGCTTGGGCCACAGAATATTGTTGGCGGCATGTTCGGATGCTTGAATCCGCACATTGCCTGCTGGGGTGTCACGAAACTCGCTGACCGCAGCCAGTTCGAGTTCAATTTCATCGAACCTCGGCGCCATCGATTGATACAGCCGCTGACCCGCCTCGGTGGGCGACACGCTGCGGGTGGTACGTGTCAGCAGGCGGACGCCCAATCGGCTTTCCAGCGCGCGCATGGTGTGGCTCAGCGCTGACTGCGAGACGCCAAGCTGAGCGGCCGCGCGGGTGAAACTGCCTTCGCGAGTGATGACCACGAAGGCTTGCAGGTCGTTTAGATTGGCGCGTGACATTGATGAGAACCTCTCATGAGGGGCGCGGGATTAATCCATGAAAGCAGGTTACACACGGAAGCGCGACCCCAAGAGCGGTAATTACAAGGTGCGGGCGTAAAACGCGGTCAGTTTGCCAATTGCGGCATCGACATAACGCGGCACCCAATAGGTTTCGATGTGCGTCGCGCCGTCGAGGATAAACACTTCCTTGTCGGTGGTGCCGGTGGCTTTGGGAAAGGCGTCCTGCGTCATGTACAGGCTATCGGCTTTGCTGCCCGCGATCATCAGCAACGGTTGGTTGATCAGCTCGATATGGTCAGTGGCGTCGAAACGCATCAAGTCGATCAGGCTGCTGGTGGTGTATTTGAAGGTCGAGTTCGGGTGCGCGTGGGTCTTCCAGTAGTATTCATAACCTTGGCGATACAGCTCGAAGGGCAGTTTGGCAATCTGCTCGTCGGTGAGGTTGGCATCGCCCGAGTACAGCACCGCGCCGCCGGCCGCTTCTTGCGCGCGGGCTGCTGACGCCTGTTGCAGGCGTTGCTGAATGCTGTCCAGTTGCGAGTCGTTGTAGCCGTTGCGACGTACCCGGCCCGAATTGAACATGCTCACGGTTGCCAGCGATTTGAAGCGTTTGTCGGTTTGCGCTGCCGCCAACGAATAACCACCGCCACCACAGATGCCGAGCAGGCCCAGACGCTTGTCATCGACGCCGGCAAATTGGCTGATGAAGTCGGCCATGCCGTGAATGTCTTCGATGCGATACGCCGGTTTATCGATGCTGCGCGGCTGACCACCGCTGGCACCCTGATACGCCGCATCGGCCGTGATGGTGATGTAGCCCTGTTCGGCCAGGCGTTGGGCATACAGACCGGCGACTTGTTCTTTCACGCCGCCATTGGGGTGGGCAACGACCACGGTCGGGTAGGTCTTCTTCGCATCGTAGTTGGCTGGCGTGTAAACGTTGGCGGCGATGTCCAGACCATTGAGTTTATAGCTGACCGGGTGGATGTTGACCTTGCCCGGTTCGTTCTTGCTGATCGCGCCGTCGTAGGTGAGGGTGAACGGGTTCTTTTTGTAATCGGCGGCCAAGGCTTCGCCCGCCGAGAGGCCGACCAATGCCGACATGAGCGTGGCTTTGAGAGTGTTTTTCACGTTGAAGCTCCTGAGCAATCAAAAGGGCGGCAGTTGCAGATGTGTTTGGGTCAGTCCAGTTGTTTATCTCTGAGGAATTGCGCGACCAGGTCAGCGATCTGCACGTTGTTCAGATCCGACATGGGGAAATGGGTATTGCCGTGAATGCCGATCTCCGGCAGGTGGATCAGTCTCACATCACCGCCGTGGCGATTGACCGCGTCACGCCAGAGCCTGGCCATTTCCAGGCGTGCGCGCCAACTGTCCTGAGCGGGCAGGTCGACCGCCTGCTCCGGGATGTTGTCGCCGTAAAGGATCAGGATCGGAATGCGAGTGAGGGCCATGAATTGCTCCATCGGCACCGCCGCGCCTTGCACCGTGTCGAACGCGCTGGGAATCGGCGCAGGCACTTCACCATCTGCAAACACGAAGCTGCTGCCCGGCTCGAACGCCACGATGGCCTTGACCTTGTCGTTCTTGATCGCCGTCAACCAGCCCGGCCCGCCACCTTGCGAGTGGGTGAATAAAATCCCTGGGCCGATTTTGTCGAAAAGTGCTGACACGCCATCAGCGACCACGCCCATGTCGAACGGCCCGGTGTTCGGCGTCATCGCCCGAAAAAACTGCTCGCGGGTCTGGGCGTCCTGTGCCACTTGCACGCCCTTGAAGTAGTTGGGCCACAAGCCGATGCGGAACTGGTTGAACCACAGTTGTTCGTCAGGCACAGGCTTGATTGTGGTCTCGACCATGCTGCGTCCAGCATCGCCACGCCGGGGCTGATCGATCAGATAGACGCCGTAATGGCGGCGTAGAAAGATGTTCTGAAAGCCTTCGCGACCATCGGCGGTGGTTTCCCAGGTCTTGGAAAACTGACCCGCACCGTGCCACATGACGATGGGCAGCTTTCGCGCATCCACCGGGATTTGATAGAAGGCGTAGGCGTGGTCACCATGGTAGGTCTGGCCATTGGGCGTCATCGGTTGGTGCGGGTTGAAGGTGCCCGGTGCAGTGGTCACCGTTCCGCCTGCGGCGAAGCTGCCTTGTTGTTGAATCAGCAACGGGCCATCGGGGTGGTTCGCGCAGGCCGCCAACAGGCTCACCAGCGTGATGCTCAGCAGGTACTTTGCAGATTTCATGTCATTTCCCCGACGCCGCGAGGGCCTGGGCCAACGCGGTGTTGGCGCGTTCAGCCGTCTGCGCGTCGCCGTGTTTTTTCAGCAGTTCCGTGACCTCGTGCAACTGTGCCGGGCTCAGACCGACGCGCAGGCTCGCCGCCATGTGCGCGCGTAGTTGCGGCTCGACCCCAGGCGTTGCCGCCAGGGCCCCGACGGTCGCCAGTTCGCGGCTTTGCCAGTCGAGGTTGTCACGCTCGAAGATGTCGCCGAACAGGTGGGTTTGCAGGAAACGGTTGATCACTGGCGCGAACTCGAACACCGGGCCTTTGACCGGGGCGCCGGAGATCCCGGTTTGATTTGCAGTGCCGGCGGCCAGCAGCTCATCCCCGATCGGGGTCGGCCGGCTCGGCTCACGCCCCGGTGCGTCTTCGATACCGCGCTTTTTGCGCGCCTGCACCACGGTCATCAGCTCGTTCAAGGCGTTAAGGCTACGCGGGAAGCCCACATAGGCGTACAGCTGCACCAGAATTTCCCGGGTTTCACTGATGGTCAGGCCGGCATCGAGCCCTTGATTGAGCGCGGTGTTGAGGTTGGGCATGTCGCTGGTCGCCATGAACGCGGCGATCAGAGGGATCGTTTGTTGTTGGCGCGACAACGTGGCTGCGCTGGTGGGCTTGCTGGCCATGGTCTGCGATGCCTCGGCTGCTTGAGTGGTAACGCTGAACATCGCCCCGATGCCCAGACAAAGCGCCATGAGTGCGGGGAGGGTAGCGTTGTTGCGTGCGTCAATGGTCATCGTGAAAGGCTCCATCCATTGCAGGTCACCGGGGTGTCGCTGGATCGTACGGAGGATGGTTGTATCGATTAACCCCGAAATTGCGCATGGACTTCTGAGCAGAGCTCATGAGTCGACCTTGACCTTACCGCTGCAATTCCGGCGCGACCCCGCTGATGCGGGGCCTGCAGGGCGGATGACGGACTGCGATAAAGGTGCCGGGCGAGCAACTTCGACACATTCCGTAACTTCATTGGCCGGCGTATTGCGCCTCCGAGACCTGTTCTGCCCAGGTGACGGTGTTGCCGTCCTCGGCTTCAGCGATGGCGATGTGGGTCATGCCGTTGCTGGCCGTGGCGCCATGCCAGTGACGGGTGTGCGGCGGAATCCAGACAGTGTCGCCCGGCCGGATTTCCTGTCGCGGGCCGCCCTCTTGCTGCACGTAGCCGACGCCGGCGGTGACGATCAGCGTTTGCCCCAGCGGGTGGGTGTGCCACGCCGTGCGTGCGCCGGGCTCGAAGGTCACCGTGCCGCCGCCGATGCGCGCCGGCGCATCACCGTTGAACAGGCCATCAACGCGCACCGTGCCGGTAAAGTTTTGAGCAGCGCCCTTGACCGAGGGCTGCGAGCCGTTCGGCGTAACGCGGATTTCGCTGGCGGCCTGGGATTCTGCCGCCATGAATGACAAAGCAACGAGTGGTGCAATCAATCGGTTCATCGGGTCAACTCCGTTCAGACGCGAAAGTGGCGCCGCACGTGGCGCCGCGTTGGGCAGACTCAGAGTCCGGTCATCTTCAGTGCCGATTCCGGCAGGCGTTCACCGTGCACTTGAATCTGCGCCATCTGTTGGTTGATCTCGCGCAGATCGTCACCGGTCAATTGCAGTTCGACTGCGCCCAGGTTCTCTTCCAGTCGATGGGGTTTGGTCGTGCCTGGGATCGGCACAATCCACGGTCTCTGTGCGAGCAACCAGGCCAGCGCCACTTGCGCCGGCGTGGCGTGTTTGCGTTGCGCGACGGCTTTCACCACCTCGACCAATGCCAGATTGGCCTTGCGCGCTTCAGGGGAAAAACGCGGGACGAAGTTGCGGAAATCGCTGGCATCGAACTGCGTGTGCTCATCGATCTGGCCGGTGAGGAAACCGGCTCCGAGGGGACTGAACGGTACGAAACCGATTCCCAGTTCTTCCAGTACGGCCAGCAGCTCCAACTCCGGGCCTCGCCAGAACAGCGAATATTCGCTCTGCACCGCCGTGACCGCTTGCACCGCGTGCGCCCGGCGAATGGTTTGCACACCCGCCTCAGATAGGCCGAAATGCTTGACCTTGCCCTCAGCGATCAGATCCTTGACGGTGCCGGCGACGTCTTCGATGGGGACCTGTGGATCGACGCGGTGCTGATAAAACAGGTCGATGCAATCGGTGCGCAGACGCTTCAACGACGCCTCGGCCACGGCGCGTATATGTTCCGGGCGGCTGTTGGTTCCACCGCCGCGTGCGCCGGTGATCAGGTCGATATCGAAGCCGAACTTGGTGGCGATGACGACCTGATCGCGGATCGGCTGCAAGGCCTCGCCCAGCAGTTCTTCATTGGCGAACGGGCCATACGCTTCGGCGGTGTCGAACAAAGTGATGCCTTGCTCGTGGGCCGAACGAATCAGCTTGATCATGCCGGCTTTGTCGGCAGCCGGCCCATAAGCCGAGGTCATGCTCATGCAGCCAAGGCCCAGTGCAGACACTTCCAGGCCATTGCCCAACGTGCGGATTTTCATGATGTCACTCCGTACAGAATTCGATTAACGCGTGCAGGGGTGATTGCTCAGCCAGCCGTTCACACGTTCCATGGTCTTGCGCTCCTGCTCACTCTCCATCACAAAACCTTCGAGAACCCTAACCTTAGGCGCGTGCTCGACCAGCACGCTGCGGCTGTTGCCCAAGCCATAACCGCCGTGGGTATTGAAGGGGATGAGGGTCTTGCCGGTCAGGTCGTGGGCGCTGAGAAAGGCGCGCACGATGGGCGGGGCGGTTTCACCCCAGATCGGAAAGCCGAGATAGATCGTGTCGTAGTCGCTGAGGGCGTGAACCTTGTTTTGCAGCTCGGGCTCGAAGCCGCTGTCACGCTCCTGACGCGCTTGCTCCACGGTTTGCAGATAGTCCTCGGGGTAGGCGTGGGCCGGGCGAATCTCGAAGAGATCGGCACCGAGTCCACGCTGGATCAGCCCGGCGACCACGCGGGTATTGCCTGAGCGCGAGAAGTACGCGACCAGAATCCGCGAGCCTGAGCGCGGTGTTTGACGGACGCCTTGCGTGTCGGCGAGCGACAGCAGCGGGGCGCTGGCCAGTGCGGCGATCACCGTGCGCCGCAGCGGGTCGTGATCGTTGCTCATCGACCTACGCGCGCCTTAAGGGCCTCGGGATAACGCTCGCCTTCGATGCGAATCTGCGCCAGCGCTGTATCAATTGCCTTAAGTTCGAAGGCGTCAAGCGTGATGTCCGCGCCGCCGAGGTTTTCTTCCAGGCGATGCAGTTTGGTTGTCCCCGGAATCGGCACAATCCATGGCGCCTGAGCGAGCAGCCATGCCAGTGCGATCTGTGCGGGTGTCGCTTGTTTCTGCGCGGCGATCTGACGAATCAACACCACCAGTCCCTGATTGGCTTGCAGCGCCGACTGACTGAAACGGGGGACGATGCTGCGGAAATCGTCGCTGCCGTAAGTGGCCTGCGCCGACACCGTGCCGGTGAGAAAACCTTTGCCCAATGGGCTGAACGGCACGAGGCCGATGCCTAACTCCCACAGCGTCGGCAGGATTTCCTGCTCAGGCTCGCGCCACCACAGCGAGTATTCGCTTTGCAACGCTGCGACCGGCTGCACCGCGTGCGCACGGCGAATGGTCTGCGCACCAGCTTCCGACAGGCCGAAGTGCTTGACCTTACCTTCGCCAATCAAGTCTTTCACCACCCCGGCGACGTCCTCGATCGGCACATCCGGATCGACGCGGTGCTGGTAAAGCAGATCGATGTAATCGGTCTTCAGTCGACGCAACGAACCCTCAACCGCGACCCGGATGTGCTCAGGGCGGCTGTTGAGAATCTGCTGTTTATTGTCGTCGCCGAAGGTGAAGCCGAACTTGGTGGCGATGACCACTTGATCGCGCACCGGGGCGAGGGCTTCGCCTACCACTTGTTCGTTCAGGTAAGGGCCGTAAACCTCGGCGGTATCGAAGAGCGTGACGCCTCGGTCAACCGCCGATCGGATCAGCGCAATGGCTTGTTTTGTGTCAGTCGCCGGGCCGTAGCCATGGCTCAGTCCCATGCAACCCAAACCCAGGGCTGACACTTCGAGTGAACTGTTTCCGAGTGTGCGCTTGTGCATTTGGATCTCCCGACATTTGGCGTTGGGAGCACAGTAAGCGAGCTAACGAGCGGGGACTAGACGGTGAAATCGGCAAGGGTTCATGAGGTTTGCTCATCAGTCCCAGAAATCGGGAGGTGGCGACTGTGTCCTCATGGACGCCTAGACGCCCTAAGCAAGTGCTCAGAAACAGGCCGTTCGCGTAATAGTAAATAATCGAGCGACCGCTTCTGGTCGAAAGCGGCCGGTCGTGAATGCCAATTTACGACCCAAGCCCATCCTTCGCGAAGATAGGCGTGCGGCCAGAGCGGATGGCTTGAATCAGACCTGCTATCCAAGTCGAAACGGGAGCCTGCTTGGCGGGCTTACTGAAACAATCCGCGAACGACTTCCCTCAACCATCGATTTCCATTGTCCTGATGATAGCGGGCATGCCAATGTTGTTTGACCGTGAATCCCTCCACTTCGAACGGGCAGTCATGGACCTGTAGCCCATGCATATCGGCCAGTGTCTGGCCGATATGCCGCGGCAAGGTGCCCAGGAGATCGGTAGTCCCGATTATCATCCCTAACCCGAGAAACGCTGGCAGCTCGAGCATGATCCGCCGTTCGATCCCGGCCCGCGCCAACCCTGCTTCCAGCAGCTTCTGCCCGGTGCCGAAACTGATCTGCACATGCCCCTCGGCCCGATACCGCTCCAGGCTCATGCCATCGCCCAGGCGCGGATGCTGCGGGTTGCTCAGGCACACCCAGTCCTGCTCGAACAGCACCTGCTGATACATCCCCCCTCCCAGCCAGGGCACGAAGCCGATGGCCAGGTCCGCTTCGCCCGACTCCAGCGCGCTCTCGGTATTGCCGTCGATCCGCGCCGCCTCCAGGCGGATGCCCGGCGCATGGCTGCGCAGATGGTTGAGGATGCTGGGCAGCAAGGTGATGTGGCTGGCATCGCTGACACACAGGCGAAAACGCCGCTGCGCTGTGGCGGCGATGAACTGTGGCTCCCAGGCGGTCAGCCGGCGCAGCGATTCCAGCACCTCACGGCACGGCCCTATCAGCTGATCGGCGCGGGGGGTAGGGGCCATGCCGCCCGGCGTACGCACGAACAGCGGGTCGTTCAATTGCTCGCGCAGGCGCGCCAGCCAGATGCTGATGGTCGGCTGGCTCTGCCCTAACTGTTCGGCGGCGCGGGTCACGCTGCGGCATTGGTACAGCACGTCGAACAGCTGCAGCAGCTTGGGTTCGGGCAGGGCCTCCAGGGTAGTCATTATTGAGATTCTCAATAGCTGTATTGAGGTCATTGTATAGCGCAAATAAACCCCGCTGCATAAGGTGATCGCAAATCACAGGAGGTCTGCGACGTGAAAATCTGCATTCTGGGCGCCGGTGCACTGGGGTGCGCCATTGGCGCAGCCCTGAGCGAGGCAGGGCATGAAACCTGGCTGCTGAACCGCGGCCGCGCGCACGTCGAGGCGATGAACCAGCATGGGCTGCGGGTACAGGACGAACGGGGCGAGCGCTATGTACCGGTCAACGCGGCCATTGAGGCCGAAGATGTTGGCGTGACCGATTTGGTGGTGGTGCTGGTGAAGTCGTTTCACACTGCCGAGGCCATCGCCGGTGCCCTCGCGCTGATAGGCCCACAGACGCTGGTGCTGTCGCTGCAGAACGGGCTCGGCCACGAGGACATCCTGGCCGAAGTGGTGGGTCGCGAGCGGGTGCTGGCTGGCAAGACCTATGTCGGCGGCGTGCTCCTCGCACCGGGCTCGATCCGCGCCGGTGTGGCCGGCAAACAGACTTTCATCGGTGAGCTCGACGGCCAGCTGACGCCCCGCGTGCAGGCCATCGCCGAAGCGTTCAACAATGCCGGGCTGGCCACCACGGTCAGCGACAACATCCTCGGCACCATGTGGGACAAGCTGCTGGTCAACGTCGCCACCGGTGCATTGAGCGGCATCACCATGCTCAGCTACGGCCAGCTGTACAGCGAGCCGCTGCTGGAAAGCACCGCCAAGGCCGCCGTGGCCGAGGCCATTGCCGTGGCCGAGCGCGCCGGCATCCGCTTGAGCCTGACCAGCCCCGAGGCTGCCTGGTCACTGGCCGCCGAGGGTCTGCCGGCGAGCTTCCGCACCTCGATGCTGCAGAGCCTGGAAAAAAACTCGATCACCGAAATCGACTTCATCAACGGCTCCGTCGTGCGCTGGGGCCAGCGCCATGGCGTGGCCACGCCGGTCAACGCGACCCTGGTGGCCTGCATCAAGGGTATCGAGCGCGCCATGGCCGATCACCAGAAGAGGGAAACCCCATGAGCCAGTCAAAAGCCTACCTCGAACACGTGGCGTTCTGGGTGCAGGACATTCAGTGGCATATCCGCTTTTTCAGCGAGGTGTGCGGCATGACCATGCGTGAAGTGCAGGGTGACGTCGAGCAGCCGGCACAGTACTGGACCCTCGGCGGCCTGCAGTTCATTCACCAGCCGGACTTCGCTGGCCCGGAAGGGCGCCTGGCGCACCTGGGCATCATGTGCGAAGACCTGGAAGCGGCGCTGGCCGCCGCCCAACGCTTTGGCGTCAGTGAGATGCCCCAGGGCCGCAACTGGCTGCGCCTGCCTGATGGCCTGGCGGTGGAGTTCATCCAGGCGCTGCCGGCCAAATGCGTAGCCCAGGCACTGGCCATCGACCCGCGCGCGGAGGTGCAGGCATGAGCGTGATTGAAAAGTACTGGGACGATGCCCGCGAAGGCGATGAGTGCATCAGCCCGACCTACACCGTGACCCGCGAACGCATCCTGGCCTACGCCGACCTCACCGGCGACCACACCCCGGTACATGTCGATGAGGCCTACGCCAACGCCAGCCACTTTGGCTGCCTGGTCGCCCACGGCCTGTTCGGGCTGTCGATCGCCGACGGCCTGAAGACCCAGTGCGAGTACCGCTTCCTACCGGGCATGTCGCTGGGCTGGACCTGGGACTTCGTGCTGCCGATCAAGGTCAACGACGTGCTCCACGTGCGCATGCGGGTGGGGGCGATGCGCCCGAGCAACAGCCGACCTGGCTGGGGCATCGTGGTGCTGCCTTCGGAACTGATCAACCAGCACGGCGAAGTCGTGCAACGTGGCGAGCACCGGTTGATGGTGCCGCGGAGGGCAGCAGCATGAGCCAGGCATTGCCATTGGCGGGTATCCGCGTCATTGACTACAGCCACTTCCTCGCCGGCCCCTATGTCGGCCGTTGCCTGGCGGCGCTCGGCGCAGAGGTGATCAAGGTCGAGCGGCCGGGTAGCGGCGACGCTGGCCGCCAGCATGCGTTCACCCTGGACGACCAGCAGAGCGGCTATTTCCTGCAGCTGAACATGGGCAAGCAGGGCGTCAGCGTCAACATGAAAGACCCGCGCGGCAAGGCGTTCATGCAGCGCCTGACCGATTCGGCCGACGTGTTCATCGAGAACTACCGCCCCGGCGCCCTGGACAAGCTGGGCCTGGGCTACGCCGAGCTGTCGGCGCGCAACCCGCGCCTGGTGTACTGCTCGATTTCCGCCTACGGCCATACCGGGCCGGACGCCCACCGCGCCGGCTTTGGCCTGATCGCCGAGGCCAAGAGCGGGATCATGCAGATGGTGGGCGTGCCGGGCGAGGCACCGCCGCTGCTGCGTATTTCCCTGGGCGATATGTACACCGGCATCCACGCGGTGGCGGCGATCAATGCCGCGCTGCTCGGCCGGGTGAGCAGTGGCCGTGGCCAGCACATCGACATGGCGCTGTACGACACCCTGGTGTCGATGCACGAATACGCGGTGCAGTGTTACACGCTGTCCGGTGGCACTGTGTTGCCCCAGCAAACCGGCCACGACATGCCCACCTCGACCCTGTACGGCGTGTTCCGCGCCACCGACGGCGACCTGGTGATCGCCGCCCAGGTCGACGATGCCTGGCAGCGCTTCGCGGCCATGCTCGAAGCCAACGGCGGCCCGCCCGCGTTCGGCAGCGACCGCCGCTACCACAGCCTCAACGGCCGCAACGCCCACCGCGAGGCGATCCTGGCGGTGGTCCGCGACTGGGTTGGCGCGCGTCGGGTGGCCGAGATCCTCGCGTTGCTCGATGGCATCGACATCCCCAGTGCCAAGGTTCAACGCATCGACGAAGTGCTGGCCGACCCGCAGATCCAGGCACGCAACATGGTCATCGAGCAGCAGCACCCACGCTACGGCACGCTGCGCCTGGCCAACCTGCCGTTCCGCTTTTCCGACTGTGACACCACGATTCACCAAGTAGCCCCGGACCTTGGCCAGCACAACGCCGAAGTGGCCGCCGGGCTTGGCTTCAGCACTGAAGAAATCACAGCCCTGCAGGCGGATGGCGTGTTGTTTACCCACGGAGATGCACGATGAGCGACCGCTACGCAGTGATCGGCCGACCGATCAACCACACCAAGTCCCCACTGATTCATGGCCTGTTCGCCCAGGCCAGCAACCAGCAGCTGGAATACGGGGCTATCGAGGGCTCGCTGGACGACTTCGAAGCCCAGGTACTGCAGTTTCGTAGCGAAGGCGGGAAGGGCATGAACATCACTGCCCCGTTCAAGCTGCGTGCTTTCGAGCTGGCCGACCGGCGCACCGAGCGGGCGCAATTGGCACGGGCGGCCAATGCGCTGAAGTTCGAGGATGGCTGCATCGTCGCCGAGAACTTCGATGGCATCGGTTTGCTGCGGGACATCGAGGAGAACCTTGGCGAGCCGCTGCGCAACCGCCGTGTGCTGCTGCTGGGCGCTGGCGGCGCGGTGCGCGGGGCGTTGCTGCCGTTCCTGCAGGCGGGCCCACGCGAGCTGGTGATCGCCAACCGGGACATGGCCAAGGCGCTGGCGCTGCGTAACGAGCTCGATCACCCGCGTCTGCGCATCAGCCGCTACGAAGCGCTGGAAGGGCAATCGTTCGACATCGTGGTCAACGCCACCTCGGCGAGCCTGACCGCTGACTTGCCGTCACTGCCGGCTGATGTGCTGGGTGAGGCGGCCTTGGCCTACGAGCTGGCCTATGGCAAAGGCCTCACGCCTTTCCTGCGCCTGGCTCGCGAGCAGGGCCAGGCGCGCCTGGCCGATGGCGTCGGCATGCTGGTGGAGCAGGCCGCCGAGGCGTTTGCCTGGTGGCGCGGGGTGCGGCCCGACACACGTGCCGTGATCGATCAGCTGACGATTCCCCTGGAGTAGGTCGATGGTCGCCAATGTACTGATGCTGCATGGCATCAACCACAACATGTTCGGCAAGCGCGACCCGCGCCAGTACGGCACAGCGACCCTGGCCGACATCGACCAGGCGTTGCAAGCCCTGGGCGAAGAGCTGGGGGCGCAGGTCGTGAGCTTCCAGAGCAATTTCGAGGGCGCCCTGTGCGAACGCATCCATCAGGCCTATGAGGACCGGGTGGATGCGGTGCTGATCAATGCCGGTGCCTGGACGCATTACAGCTACGGCATTCGTGATGCATTGGCCATTATCGAAGTGCCGGTGGTAGAAGTGCACATGTCCAACATCCATGCCAGGGAGCCGTTCCGCCATCACTCGGTATTTGCCGAGGTGGTGCGCGGGCAGATCTGCGGGTTTGGTGTCGAAACCTACCTGCTGGCGCTGCGTGCGGCGATGAGCATGGTCTGAGCAGGGCCACATGGCTCGGCGCTCTGAGCGGGTTTACCCGCGAAGCAGGTGACGCGGGGCATGGCACCGGCTGCGCCGGTGTTCGCGGGTAAACCCGCTCCTACAATCGAGACTCTCCTTTTGCAGAAGGAACTGAACCCTTGGCCACCCCCGCAGTCCCCAACACCGGCATCGCCTTGCTGGTCGCCGTCACCTTCTTCATGGAAAACCTCGACGCCACCGTCATCGCCACCGCGCTGCCGCAGATGGCCCGTGACTTCGCCGAGAACCCGGTCAGCCTGAACATCGGCATCAGCGCCTACCTGCTGGCGGTGGCGGTGTTCATCCCGCTCAGCGGCTGGGTCGCCGACCGCTTCGGCGCGCGCCAGGTGTTCGCCGGGGCCATTGGCCTGTTCACCCTGGCCTCGTGGCTGTGCGGATTGGCACAAACCTTGGAAACTTTCGTCGCCGCACGGGTGCTGCAAGGCATCGGTGGCGCGCTGATGGTACCGGTCGGGCGTCTGGTGGTGCTGCGCACCACCGAGAAGCAGGACCTGGTGAAGGTGCTTGCGGTGATCACCTGGCCCGGGTTGGTGGCGCCGGTGCTCGGCCCACCGATTGGCGGGTTGATCGTCACCCACCTGTCGTGGCCGTGGATCTTCTACCTGAACATCCCGCTCGGCCTGCTGGCCATCGCAGCGGCGTGGTGGCTGGTCCCCAACACGCGTGCCAGTGAAGCGCGCCGTTTCGACTGGCTCGGCTTCGTCTTCCTCGCTTCGGCCTGCGCGACCTGGTTGCTGGGCCTGGAGATGCTCGGCTCGCTGTCGGGCGACGGCCTCGGCACAGGCGCTGCACTGGTGGCCGTGGGGGGGCTGCTGACCTGGCTGTCGATCCGCCATTGCCAGCGTCACCCGGCGCCGCTGCTACCGCTGGCTACCCTAGGCATCGCCACGTTCCGCGCCAGCATCATCGGCGGCACGTTATTCCGCCTGTCGATCAGCGCCTTGCCGTTCCTGATTCCGCTGTTGCTGCAGATCGGTTTCGGCTATTCGCCGGTGGATGCCGGGTTGCTGGTGCTGGCGATCTTCGTCGGCAACCTCGCGATGAAACCGTTCACCACCGGGCTGCTGCGCCGCCACGGCTTTCGTCGAGTGCTGCTGGTCAATGGCTTGATCGGCGTCGGTTGCATTCTCGCGTGCTTGCTCCTGCAGCAGGACATGCCGTGGTACTGGATGGCGCTGGTGCTGTTCATTGGCGGGCTGTCTCGTTCCATGCAGTTCACCACCTACAACGCCATCGGGTTTGCCGAGGTGCCAAAAGCACAGATGGGCCAGGCGTCGACGCTGTTCAGCATGTTCTTCCAACTGGCGATGGCGCTCGGGGTTGCGATTGCGGCCCTGCTGCTGAGGGTCTCGACGATGCTGCGGGGGGGTGAAAGCGAGATGACAGTGGGCGACTTCCGCTGGGCGCTTGTCGGTATCGGCCTGATTGCTTGCGCCGCGTTGGTTGATGCAGTACGCCTGCCGGCCAATGCTGGTGAACAGGTATTGCGTACTTAGCTGTGTTGGGTTCACGGCCACGTCATCAGGGGGACAGGTGTTGGAATCGGGTTCCCTTGGGCCATTAACGACCTACAGCGAACGGACAACCGATAACGGGTCGATAGCGGTCATTCACGATCGGCAGCTTTTCGCCCCAAAGCGCACGGGCGTAAAGGGCAGCGGACACTGAACAGGACGACGCAGATCAAGGCCGTAAGCGTTCCGCCGCCAGCGACGGCTCTTGAAGTGACCGTAGGTGTGGCGGGTGTCGTGCTGCCTACCCATCCAGCATGGATGGAAAGCCAGTAGCGACTTCCGTGACTGCATAGTACGGTCCGCCTTCAACAAGCCACCCGGTTCGTTGCCTTCACCCCCACGGACCGGGGCTCTCATGACCTGGGAGGTCGAATGGAAGTCGCTACAACGATCAGTCAACAAGAACTGGATAACGCCTTGGTCGCGTTTGCACGCTACAAAATCGGAGAGATCAAGATCTTCGACCTGGAGCAGGCAATGCGCTTCGAAGCAGGCCAAGCCTTGTCCCAAAGCGGGCTGGTCCGGTTCTCAATTACCAAAATGGTGTCAGGACGTTATCGCATCAGCGATGAAGGGGAGAACGCCATCACAGAGGCTGGGCGGGATCGCCTTGAGGTGATCCGCGGCTGACCCTGGCTTCCAGCCTTGCGAAGGCCGCAGTCATGTTCTGCGGCCCTTTCGTGTCATATCACTTTCACCGCGCGACCAATGAACTTCACCGGCCCTGTCGGCAGACCGGTCGGCGAGCCACCGGCTTTCTCCAGCGTCAGCTCGAACAATTGATTGGCCTCCAAGGGTGGCAAACTTTCCAGCGGAACTCGATAGGGTTCGCCCGGTTTGACCAGGCCAAGCGAAACCGGAGCACGCCATTGCTCGCCCTTGGTCCAGAACTGCAGGGCCATGCCGTCGGGGACCGTATCCCGGCCCAGCGGCAGCAGTTCGATCATGTGGCTGTCGCTGGCCTGCACCACCCAGCCGGGGGCCTGGCTGTTCGGCGCCACCAGCACCACCAGGTATTGCGTGGTAGAGGGGGGCGTGGTCAGCAAGGTAAACGCCAGCAGCAGGCTTGCAGCCAGCCCTGCGGCGCTGAGCCCTTGCCACAGGCCGAGGCGTTGCCACCAGCGAGCCTGCGTGCGCGCTGCAGGCAGCTCGTCGAGGCTGCGCTGGATACGGCGCCACAGGCGGGGGCTTGGGGGCTGCGGGGTAGACAGCGCGGTCAGCTCCAGCAGCCGGGCCTCCCAGGCATCCACGGCGGCGCGAAGCGCGGGGTCGGTACGCAGGCGTTCGGCCGTCGCGGCATATTGCTCCGGCGACAAGGTCCCCAGCACATATTCCCCGGCGAGGCTGTCCAGTTCTTCGGCAGAATCGGGCTTCATTCCAGGCACTCCCGTAGCGCTTTGAGGCTGCGTTTGATCCAGGCCTTGACAGTGCCCAGTGGCGCGCCCAATAAACCGGCTATCTCGGCGTGGCTGCAGCCGTCCACGTAGGCGTGCAGGATGCAGCGTTGCGGTGCGGGCTGCAGTTGTTCAAGACAGCGGTAAATCTTTGCTGAGCCGGACCAGAGGTCAAGGTCATCAATCCTCCCGTGCAATGTTGACGCAGTTTCGGTGTCGGCATCGGTCAGTACAGTTTCACGGCGGGTATCACGTATCGAATTCAGCGCCAGGTGGCGGGTAATGCTGTAGATCCAGCCTCGAGCCGAGCCGCGCGCCGGGTCGTAGCTGGCAGCGCGGGTCCAGATGCGGATGATCGCATCGTGGACGATGTCTTCTGCGGTGGCGTCGTCACGTGCGATACGTCGGGCAACGCCCAGCAGGCGCGCGCCTTCGTGATCGTAGAGCGCCTGCAGGGCCCGCCGGTCACCCTGTGCACAGGCTAACAGGCAGCGGTGGAAGTCGAAGGGAGTGGCCGGCGAGTTCAACGTGTGTGGCTTCCTTGTGTAAGGCAAGTACCCCGGCCATCCAGCCGGGGGGCTTGCCATCGAGCGTAGATCATCACTCGCAGGGCGTTGGGTCAGGTGCGTGTCACTTGGCTGTCCAGAACACATAGTCAGCCTGGTACTGGACGACCTGCCTGGCACCTTTGTTCTGCGCCGTGCAGTCGACTGACGGCGCCACACCGCCGCGGGTGGCCAGGCGCTGGATGTAGCTGACCCCCTGCATGGCGCCTTTGCCTTCGGCCGGGTTGGCCTTGACCAGTTGATAGGGGATGGCGCCTTTGTCCGCCGGTGCCACTGCCAACTGGGTGCCGGTGACTTTCGAGCCATCCTTGGCCTGCCAGGTAGCGGGTGGGCCAAAGTAGTCGCCCACCTGTTTACCGCCACGGTCATTGAGCACTGCCTTGGGGCCGACGAAAGTCCATTCGGTCTGACCGGGGGTGTTGGCCTTGTCGCGGCACTCGTAGGTGATCTCGCCGACGCCGACGGTTTCGAGCAGGACGCGATGGCCATCAGGGACTTTGACCGCTTCTGGCAGCGTGGTCTGGGCGTGGGCGGGCTGCAGCGCAAGGGCGAGGCTGCAGGCGAGCAGGCAGGCGGAGTATTTGAAGTTCATGGGCAGTGCTCCTGAAAGTCATTGGGCTGGGCAGTCAAAGGCCGCCCACTGTCAATACCCGCCAACGGGCGGACTGGATGCACTGAATGAAAAAAAATGCGTAGCGAGATGAGCCTGCATGTGCTTGCCTACCCTCTCGAACGCGCGATGAGTCTCTTTGCTATCGCAGGACTGCTTTAACGCGCGCACCCCCGACAACCCCATGAGGACACTGCAAATGAAGCGTTTGTTACTGAGCCTGTTGCTTGCCGCATCGGGCGCTGCCCATGCCGGTATTCCGCTGTTGAACGCAACATGCCCCGGCAATATCGAGGTCCATGCCGATAAAGGTGGGCCTGTCTATATCAATGGCAAGGAAGCCACGCTGAAAAAATTCAATGACAACTATTTCGAGGCCAAAGGTGGCGGGGTAACGGTATCGTTGTCGATCAACCCGGACGGCTCGCCTGACGTCTCGTATACCGGTAAGAACAAAGCCAATGGCGTATGCCAGATCAAGGACTGACTGCGCGATTGCGCTGTTTGGCTGGCGCGGTGCCAGCGGGCTGAACCTGGGCGCTGGAACGAGAATTGCTGTGACCCCTGAGACATTGATCATGCGGAGTACGCAGAGATGACTCAGGATGACCGCTATTACATGATTTTCAGCGTGGTTGCTGTGCTGGTACTGGATCTGGCGGCGACTTATGTGTTTCTCAATGCCATTCCCTGACCCCGGTTATGGGTCAGGCCTTACGCGTAATCGGGGCCAACGCAGGGTGTGAGGAAAACGCCCCGAACCCTATATAGCAAACAAACCTGATGCCCTGTTGTCGTTGCGCAGTAACATGGGCATGAGAAAACCAAAAAAAGGGCAGGCTGCTTGGCAACATTTCCCAGTTTTCGAGGGGGCTGCAGGAGCGTGTCGCGTGAAAAACTCAAGTTCGCGAGCAGGTGTAATACTGTTATTCGGGGCAGCCTCGTTGTTCGTCGCAGGCTGTGCGCAAAACCCTGATGTGCGTGACAGCCACGATTATACCGCTGGCACTACCGTGAAAAGCCCACCCGCCTACCTGGGCTGCGTTAAAGGCGAGCTGCAAGGGAATGTGAAAACCTATGAAGTCGAGGGTGATAACGCGATTAGGCTTTTCGTCGACAGCACTGACCCCGACAAGGCAGAAGGCCTTGTAGAGTTGCGGGGCACGGGAACCGAGCGCCACTTCACGGCCTATCAACGTGATGCCTGGTACGACCATGGCAGGTTGCTGGATGCTGCACTGATGTGTTCAAAAGCGTAATCATCCAACCCCTCACCAATAGCCCGCCGTCGAGAGCGGGCTTTTTGTCTGCCGATCGCATGCCCGGCAACGTTCAAAAAGGGCGGGTGGAGCCGGTATGGCCTGAGCAGCGTTGCTTTGCATTTGCCGGCCCCGCCCGTAATAATCGTTGTATTTGGATGGAGAGTCGCAGGTGGAAGCAAGAAGCGTAGTCGCCGAAATGTTCATTGGGATGCCGACGCATTTCTGGGTTTTGCCTGTTGCCGGCCTGGTTGCCTACTACGGGCTGAAGTGGTCCGCCAGATCCAGTAATCGTGCCACCCTGCTACAAGCCTCGACTTACCTGTTGCTGCTGGCACTGGCAGTGCTGCCCAACGGCTTTTATGCACTGTTTCCTCCTGCGCCCGAGCCAGATGTGCTGTTGAATCAAACGCCGTTGCCCAACTACGCAGGGCGCTTCTACCTGGATGCGTTCTATGTCTTCAGTGGCTGGGCGCTGAGCAAAGTGGTCAAGTTAAAGTTCAGCTGAGTCGCAGTTCGCTAGCGGATGCGCTGACGGGATCAGTAATTGCATACCCCTTTGAAACCGGCGCATCTGGGGGATACTGCAATGCTCTCTGAAGATCTGTACATCATGTTCCTGGTTGTCGGCAGTGTGTTGGTCCTGGATATAGCAGCCATCGTATTGTACAGGGGAGCCAAGCCCTGACCCCGGGTTTGGCTCGCAATGGCGCCGAAGTATCCTCAGGGCTTTAGCTTTTCTCCTGTACCTGCAGCACCGAACCTTTGTCGTCAGTTGCCAGCAATCCGATGGCGTCGGTGTCGTCTGATTGTCGCTCGGCAAGGGGGACGTCCGGCGAGCGAAAGATACTATGGCCCTGTTCACCGGTTTTAAGGGTGACGAGCTTGCCGTTCTGATAGAAGAACTGAGTGTGGTTGGCGTTCGTTTGCATGGTATGAAGCCCTGCCGAGTCGTGGTGTGATGTCCCTCGGGAGTTTCACTGTTGCGGCGTGCCCCGGCTACTGGCAGAAATATCAGGTGCGCTACACTGATCCCGCTTGGGCGTCGTCCTGCAGCAAGACTTTGGTTGATTAGTAACGCGGCGTCACACCCGTTAGAATGCAGCGTATCCATAACGGTCGATTGCAAATGCCAGACTTTCGTATTTTTATCGCCACTGTGTTGGTTGCCAGCCTCGCCGGTTGCGCAAGCCCCGGCAAACCCACTGCCAGCAAACTGACCCAAAAATCGCCGCAGCAGTACGCCGCCTGTGTCCTGCCAAAATGGCAGGCGCTGGCCCCACAGGCCACGCAGAAGTCAATAGCCCACGGCTACCGGCTCACGGCGCCAAGCGCCGTGGCAAGCGACGATGTGCTTGATGTGGTTGACGCTCACGAGGGCAGCCGCGCGACCTTCTACAAGGGCAGCTTTCTGTCTGGCGACAAATTACGCCAGGCTGCCAAGCAATGCCTGGATTGAACCCGTGCCCCGAGCGGGTTGAGCCGCCCCGATCTCCTGCAGTTACCCCAACTCATCCCGCTTGTTCAAATGCTCGCATTTCACCTGCGCCTCCGTGCGGCTCGGATAGCTCGGCTTGAGCCGCTCCTTTGCCTGATTGTCATAAATGTCGAACCCTCCACACACGGTAGCGGCGTAGTAGCGGCTGCCAACGCGGAACGATTCCTTTTCGATCGGCACAGCGGGAACGATAACGAATCTTGGTTGCATTTTTCGTGCCTCCCCAGGCAGAGATTTAAGTATTAGTCTCACCGATCACAAGCATCAAGCAGGCTCATGACGAAAGGCACTTGGCAACCATCGGTCGCCTCGGTAATGGTCATCGCTATTCCTGAATCGCACCAGGGGAACACTTTTTCACCGGGGTGGTCTGTTATAGCAGTTGGACCAGCCGGTATTAGCCAGGCTGAAACCCCGCCAAACAAGGGAATGGCGGTTGACTTAAGTTCACCCAGGTAAAGTTAGGTAAAAGCGGCCACGGCATATACACGGATCAGTATTGTGGTTTGTACTGTCCGGTTAAAGATGCCATTGATGAACATACTTCCGTCGCAGCCAAGCGCTGAACGCGGGGCGTTCTCCGGTTTCGAGGCGTGTCGCAATTCCCAGCAGGGCCCCGTGGTGATCCTCGCCTCCGGCGCTTCTGCCAAACATTTTCCGCTGGGCGAGTTTGCGCACTTGCCCATCATCGCCATGAATGGGTCGGTCGCCATGACCGCCGAACACGGCATCAAACCCTTCTTCTACGTGTGCACCGACAAAAGCTTTTGCCAGCAACAGCCGGCCTTGTTCGCCACTGCCGTGCGCGACAGCGAACGCCTGGCCTTGTGGCCAGAGCAGTATGCGCGTACCGATGTGCCAGCTCACACCCAGTGTTATGCCTTGCACAAAGCCGACACGCCGAGCCTGCTGGACGGTTTGCGCGGCCAGGGTGACAGTTGCGTGTGCAACCGGGCACTGTGGAGCAAACGCAGCCGCTCGATCGCCTTCAGTAAAGACCTCGCCCATGGCTTTTTCGATGCCCGCACGGTGGCTTATGTGGCCTTGCAGTTGGCCTATCACCTGGGCTTCGAGGACGTGTTGCTGGTGGGGGTAGACCTCGACCAGAGCGTCGGGCGCTTTTACGAGGACGGCCAGGGCCCTTCTTCGCCGTGCGGGCTCGACCAGCATTGGGACAGCCGCATCCTGCCGTCGTTGAAGCTGATGGCCAGGGAAGTGGTCAGCGAGCATTTCCACGTCTACAACCTGTCGGCAACATCGCGCATTCCCGTTGAGCTGATCCCCAAGGTCACGCTCAGCCAGGCGCGGCACATTGCCGGCTGCGCAATGAACTGAGCAAGAAAGCGGGTGCATCAAGGACTGTGGATGCGTACAGTGGGCCGATCGCAACTTGCAGGAGCCTGCTATGTCCAGCGCATTCACGATCATGCCATCGCCCGTCGGCATGCTGACCCTTGTGGCCCGTGGCAATTGCCTGGCAGCCGTATTGTGGGAAGAGGAGCGGGAAAACCGCGTACGCCTGGGCGCACTGCACCGGGACGACCAGTGCCCGGTACTGCGGGAAACCGCGCGCCAGCTGGGCGAGTACTTTGACGGCAAGCGCCAGCGTTTCGAGCTGGCGCTGGACTTTGCCGGTACTGAGTTCCAGCGCCAGGTGTGGGCCGCATTGCTGGCGATACCGTTCGGCGAAACCCGCAGCTACAGCGATATTGCCCGGCAGCTCGGCAACCCCAGGGCGGTACGCGCGGTTGGCGCTGCCAATGGCCGCAACCCGATTTCGATCATCGCCCCCTGTCACCGGGTAATCGGCGCGTCGGGCAGCCTGACCGGCTTTGCTGGTGGCCTGGCGGCCAAGCAGTATCTGTTGGCGCTGGAAGGGCGGCAAAGCCTGGCGCTGGACCTGTAAGGCGTCAACCGAACCCGCTGGCGATCAGGCAGGCCAGCACGGCCAGCACCGAGCCGGCGATCAGGGTGTATTGCCGCCGGGCCTGACGTGCGCGGGGCTCGACCTCACGCAGGTACTCGCCGGGCGTAGGGGCATCGGGCCGATGGCGCAAGCCCTCGGCCACATCGGCAAGTTGGCCCTGAATCAGCATGCCGACCAGGCAGTAGGTGCTGGCGTAACTCAGTAACGCTAGAAACAGATAGATCATGCAAGGTACGGGGCCAAGGGCAGGGTGATCGCGCTGGCACTGCGGGTGTCGAGTACGATCAGCCCTTCACTGTGGTCATCCAGGCTGGCCAGCAAGTGCCCCTGGCTGTCCCATGCTGCAGAACCGCCGGCACCGATGAAAGTGTCGGCCGGCCCCACGCAGTTGGCCATCAACACCGGCATGCCCAGCTCGCGTGCCACCTCTGGATAGTGCGCATATCCCTCGCGGATACCCTTGGCGGTTTTCGCAACGCTGACCAGGTACAGGTCGGCACCGCGCTCGCGGGCCACGGCGGCATGCGCCATGAACATCGATTCGTAGCAGATCGCCGGCGCCACCCGGTGTTCACCTACCTCCAGCAGCAATGCCTGATCACCTGGGGTGAAGTAAGGCAGCTCATCATCATGCAAGCGCTGCTTGGCATAGGCCTGGCGGGGCGCCTCAGGGCAGAAGATGGGCATGCCGATGCGTATGCCGTCGGGCGTCGGCAATGGCAGGCCCACGGCAACCGTAATGCCCAAGCGGTCGCAGGCTGCCTGCAGCGGGTCCAGGCGCGCGGAGGTGACGGGCAGGGCGGACTGGCGCGCCACACTCGGCTCATAGCCGGTCAGCGACAGCTCGGGGAACACCACCAGTTCGGCACCCAGGGCCGCAGCCTGCTCGATGCAAACCAGATGGCGCTGGAGGTTGCCTGGCAAATCGCCCTTGAGCGACGCCAGTTGTACGGCGCACAGTTTCATCAGAACCATTCCCTGGTGAAGATTGACGTGCCGAGCATACTATCGGCACCAACGCCTGTTCCAGTGAAGGGTTTTTCAGGCAGCCTGGGGTGCGCAGCAAAACGCCCCCCGACCTGCGCAGCCACGGTACCTTGTGCCATGCTGTCCAGTGACAGCGCCATGCGCACGGCCCGCGCAAAGGCGGGCAGGGTGCTACCAGCGGAGGAACACTGTAATGGCACGGTTTCGGCGGATGATCGCCAATATCCGGGGACGGGATCTGGCCGTAGGCGATATCCATGGCCACTTCCAGCGCCTGCAACAATGCCTGGAGGCGGTAGGGTTCGATCCGGCGGTGGACCGCCTGTTCAGCGTGGGTGACCTGGTCGACCGTGGGCCGCACAGCGAGGCAGCGCTGGACTGGCTGGCCCAGCCTTGGTTCCATGCCGTCCAGGGCAATCATGAGGCCTTGGCAATCACCCGCGTGCGCGGTGGGCGGCTCGACCTGGGCATGTACCGCGCCGCCGGGGGGGGCTGGTTCCTCGACTTGCCGCGGCGCGAGCAACTGCGTTTCGTGGAGCGGTTCGAGCAGTTGCCGATTGCCATGGAAGTGGAGAGTGCGGACGGGCTGGTAGGCCTGCTGCATGCCGACAGCCCGTTTGCCGACTGGGCAGTATTACGCTCCTGGCTGGAGCTGGATGACGACCCTGAGGTGCGCCAAGTGTGCCAGTGGTCGCGTCGGCGCCTGAAAGAGGGTGACACCCAACCGGTGCAGGGCCTGCGAGCCCTGCTGGTCGGCCACACCCCGGTGCTGGAGGCCAAGCTGCTGGGCAATGTGTGGCACTTGGACACGGGGGGCTGGGCCAGCGGCCATTTCACCTTGGTCGACATGCGCACCTTGCAACGGGTCAGCCCAGAGCCAGATGCAGCAACAACGCCCCCGCCAACATCACCAGCATGACCCCCGAGGCCCGCTCCAGCCACCCCAGGCTGCGGGCGAATCGTCGCAGTACCCGCTGGTTGCCGATGGCCACGGCAACCAGCAAGTCCCAGAGCAGGACGATGCTGAACATCCATAGGGCGTAGGCCGTTTTCCAGCCGGGGCTGACGCTGGCGACCATGCTGGCCAGGCTGGCATAGAACAGCGCGTTCTTGGGGTTGAGGATGCCGGACAAGAAGCCCATGCCCAAACTGCGCCACCAGCCATGAACCCGCTGGCTACCGGCGACTGTGCCCAGGCTGGTTTGCCCGGCATGGCGCAGGAACAGCACGCCGATGTACAGCAGGTAGCTGGCGCCGGCCAGTTGCAGGGTGGTGAACAGCAGGCTGCCCTGCTGCAGTACCGAAAGCCCGGTGAAGGCGATGACAATGAACGCGCCATTGGCCAGCGCTATGCCCAGGCAGGCGCCGCTGGCGATGCGCCAGCCGCTGTTGATCGCGTTGCGTGCGACCAGGAAAAAGTCCGGGCCAGGTGAGAGCAGGGCAAGAAAGTGGGCCAGGGCGATGATCATGAATTGTTGCATTGGGGGCGGCTCTGCGGAAAAACCGCAGTCTGCTGCCGGGCCCGTTCTGGCGTATTGAACAATATTGCACCTGCAGCAGCCTTCAGTTTCCGCGGTACTGCCCCGGCGTAACCCCCACATGGGCCTTGAACACCCGCTGGAAATGGCTCTGGTCAGCAAAGCCAAGCCGGTAGGCCACTTCCGCCAGGGCCAGCCCTTCACTCAACAGTTGCCGCCCGCGATTGACCCGGGCATTGAGCAGGTAGGCATGCGGGGTAAACCCGGTAGCCGCTCGAAACGCGCGGATCAGTTGATAGCGCCCAAGCCCGGCCTCCCGCGCCAACACCTCCAGGCTCAATTGCGCAGGGTCCTGGTGTTCGATACGTGCAAGCAACCCGTTCAAGGTGGCGGCTTTCAGGACGGGGGCCGCTGCCAGCGGTGGGTGCGCGGCAACGTCCAGGTCCCCCAGGAAGGCAATCAGCGCCGCATCTTTCTCGCCGTTGCAGGCACTGGAAAACAGTAACCTGTTCAGCGCGCAGAACTGCCGATATACCTCAGCCTCCCTGCAGATACGCACCGGTTCGCCGGCTTCGATACCGCCAAAGCCCGACTCCAGGCGTAACTGCGTCAGCCAGTCGGCATCCACATGCAGCATCTGATAGCTCCACGCCAGGCCGGGGGCCGGGTTGCAGGCATGCACGCGGTGGGCCGGGACCAGTACCAGCGTGCCGGGCGCCAAGTGATGCTGCCCGTCGGCAGCCCCGGTGAAATGGCTGCGGCCAGCATCCACCGCACCGATGGAAAACGTCGGGTGGCTGTGGGCCTTGTAGCAGGCCCGGCTGTGGCAGGCGCGCCGGCTTTCGACATGTGCCAGGGCCGGGTCGCGCCACAGGGTGGCGTGGGAACGGGGCATTACAGGCTCCTCGGTATTGTCGGCAGGGTAACAGGTGCCGCGTACCCGTACAGTTTTTATCGCTGGCTGTTACTTGACCGCAGGGCCCGGAACGCGCCGAAATAGAGGGCTGTTGTCAGAGGAAAACGAGAATGGACCTTTCAAGCCTGCTGCTCTTCATCCCCGCCTGCTTCGCCTTGAACATGGCGCCAGGGCCTAACAACCTGTTGTCACTGCACAACGCCAGCCGTTACGGCCTGCGCACCGCCTGTGTGGCCGGCGCCGGCCGTATCCTTGCCTTCTGCGGCATGATCGCCCTGGCAGCGATGGGCCTGGCAGTGGTGTTGCATACTAGCGAATACCTGTTCCTGGCCATCAAGGTGGTGGGCGCGGCCTACCTGTTCTACATCGCCTGGCAACTGTGGCGCGCACCTGTGAGCGAGGCCGTGGTGGCAAGCGATCACCCAGGCGGCACTTGGCGCCTGGCGCGCCAGGAGTTCTGGGTGGCGGCCGGTAACCCCAAGGCCATCCTGATCTTCACCGCCTTCCTGCCGCAGTTCGTCTCGGTCGGTAGCAGCACCCCGGTGAGTGAGCAGTTCCTTTGGCTGGGTGTGTTGTTCCTGCTGCTGGAATGGGCGGCCATTGCCATCTACTCAGGCCTGGGCGCCTACATGCAGCGCTGGTTCAGCCAGCCCGGCCCACGCCGGATGTTCAACCGGGTCAGCGCTTCCTTGCTGGGTTGCGCGGGCCTCGGTCTGCTGGCTGCGCGCCGCTAGAACTGCCAGCGCACGCCCAGGTTAACGCCGCTGGCTTCCTGCTGGCGGCTGTCCAGGTTGGCGGTGTACTGCACGCCGCCATGCAGGCTCAGCGCTTCGTTGACCTGCGCGACCACACCGCTTTCCAGTTGCACTGAGGTATAGCGGTAATCGGTCTTGATCTTGTCTGCGTCATCGAAGCTCAAGGTGTCGCGCCCACCGTCGCCGTGCCACAGGTTGACCTGCGCATAGGGCTGCAACAGGCGCCCGCTGCTCCCCGTGAACGCACCCTCCAGGCGCAGGCCCAAGCGGCCGGTCAGCTCGACCTGGGCGTCATGACGGATGCGCGAGACGCCGTCGCTGGCGCTGTCCAGCGCGACCTTTTGCGCAATCAGCTGAGCTTGCGGTTCCACGCGCCAGCGCTCGGACAGGGTGATGGGGTAGCCCGATTCCAGTGAAGCTGTCCAGGCGTGGCCGTCGAGGTTCAGCGTGTCGCCACGCTCGGAGCGGGCGCGGCCATCCAGGCGGGTGTATTGCAACACCGCGTCCAGGTACGCGCCCTGTGGCCCGACCAGCGTCCAGTAGGTGCCCACGCTGTCGCCATCGAGTTTAAGGTCGCCCACGCTGCGGTCGTGAACGGCCAGGGCAAACCCTTTGACGTCGGCGTCCAGGCGGCTATGGCTTACGTAGATACCGACATGCTGGCGGTAACCGTTCTCGCCAACCATGGCATACAGGTCCTGGCCCACCTTGAAACCGTACAGGTCGCCATCCAGGCTCGGGCTGACCGTGCCGCTCCATTGCTGGCGCAGCGTGCCGCCGTAGGCTTGCCCCCAGCTGGCGGGCAGGGCGCTATCACCCTGGAGTAACAGCTGGTCGCCCTGGCGTTGGTGGAAGGTGCCCAATGCCTGACGGGCGATGATCGCGGCACCCCGTGGCGCGGCGGCATACACCGGGACCTCGGGGCGGTACAGCGGCAGGCTTTGGCCCTGCACCGGCGCAGGCAGCTCGGCCTGGCCGGGCGCTGGCGCAGCGACGGGCGGGGTGACGGCCGGGGCGATCACGGGCGGCTCGCCCGGTGCCGGCACAGGGGCTGGGGCGGGTGGCGCAACCAGCGTCGAGCGCAGGTACCAGCTGTTTTCACTGCCGGCAGTGACGCCCCCTTTGAACAGCCGATAGTCGTAGGCACCGGCCGATAGCCTTTGGGTCTGTACAAAGGCGGTGGCCGTGCTGGTGGCGCCGTCACGGGCTTCGACCACCTGGATGCCGTTCTGCGCAGTCGCCGCGCCTGCGCCGTTGAGGTTGTTGATGAGCACCTGGGTAGAGCCGGCGATGGCGCCGCGGCTGACCACCAGGCGATCGGAAGCAGCGCCATCGCCGGCCAGCACGCTGTTCAGGCGCAGGGTGCCGTTGTTGCCGGTGTAATCGCCCTCGATGCTCAAGCGGCCCATGGCATCATTGCCGGCGGTGAGGTCAAGTGTGCCTGCGTTGCTGATTGCGGCGCGCTGGCCAGGGGCAAACGCAGTGATCACCCCTTGGCGTGACGTGATGCGGCTGCTGGCGTCGAGGGCGAGGCTGCCCGTGCTGCTGTTGCTGTCGCCCAGTACCAGCGTGTCATCCAGTACCAGCCGGCTGCCGTTGTTCAGTGCCACGCGCTCCCAATTCACATAGTGGGCACCGCCTGCCGGCTGGCTGGCATCGAACGTCAGGCGGTCGTTACCTTCTCCGCCGTCCAACGTGATACTGAGCACCTCGGGCGTAAGGCCTTTGAGCAGCGCCGTGTCATCACCTGGCCCGGCATCCACGCGCCCGCCAATACGGCCTCCGTCCCAGGTGAAGCGGTCGTTGCCAGTGCTCAGCAACACATCGCCGCCAACCTGGCCACCGTGCACCAGCACCTGGTCGTCGCCACCGCTGACGCTGATGTTGCCACCGATGTTGCCCTCGAAGACTTCGATGTAGTCCTTGTCGAAGGCCGTGATGACATTCCGGTCGACGCTGCCGCCACGCATGATGAAGGTGTTCTCGTCCAGCCGCATGTTGACGTTGCCGATACGTCCGTCGTCCATTTCGGCATAGTCGCCGCTGTCGAACGTGCCCCTGATCCAGCCGCCGCTCATGTGAAAGGTGTCCAGGCCATCACCCTGGTTGAGGTTGCCTTCGATGACGCCGCCGCTCATGACGAAGTCATCGATGCCGGCGCCCTGGTTGACGTTGCCGCCGATGCTGCCAGAGCCCATGTCGATGCTGTCTTTGCCGGCGCCGAAGGTTACGTCGCCGGTAATGGCGCCGCTACCGGATGCCGGGAATACCAGGCGGTTATCGCCGCTGCTGTCCACCAACGCGGGTGCGGTGCCGCTGTCACAGGTGTAGGTGTCGTTACCCGGGCCGGGTGCGAAGGTGCAATTTGCTTGGGCGGGCGTGACCATGCCCAGCAGCGGGAGCGAACCCAGGGTCAGCATCAGGCGTAGACGCATCAGGAAAACCTCCATTCACCAGGGAAACCTGCGCACCACGCGTGGTGCACAGGGTTACCGGGGTTGTATAGAGGAGTGCGTCACGACCACAACTGGCAAAAATGTCAGGTGGCAAAGGGCTAGCGCGTTAGTCGCGGTAGAACGTTTGCACCAGGTGGTAGCCGAATTTGCTCTTGATCGGCCCGTGTACCACACGCAGAGGCTTCTTGAAGATCACCTGATCGATGGCGCCGACCATCTGCCCCGGGCGAATTTCGCCCAGGTCACCACCGCGCTTGCCCGATGGGCAAAGAGAGCACTTTTTGGCGAGCACGTCGAAAGCCTCACCGTTGGCGATGCGCTGCTTGAGCTTTTCGGCTTCGTCAGCGGTCTTGACCAGTATGTGGCGGGCTTGGGCTTTCATGGGCTACCTGTGCATCGGGGAAAAAGGCGGCATTATGCCTGATTGAGTCCTGTTGTAGCGATCGCGCCTAAATGGCCGCGATGAATGTCAGCTCTTCAGCTCTGCGCGATCACGAAACTGATCAAGCGCCTCCGGGTTGGCCAGGGCATCGGTGTTCTTAACCGGCAGCCCATGCACCACATCGCGAATCGCCAGTTCCACCAGCTTGCCACTGATGGTGCGCGGTATGTCGCTGACCTGGGCGATCACCGCCGGGACATGGCGGGGTGTGGTGTACTGGCGTATCACCTGGCGGATGTGCTGGCGCAGGGCTTCATCCAGCTGCAGGCCGTCGTGCAGGCGCACGAACAGCACCACCCGCACATCCCCGTTCCAGTCCTGGCCGATGGCCACGCTTTCCACGACCTGTTCGACTTTTTCCACCTGGCGGTAGATCTCCGCCGTGCCAATGCGCACGCCGCCCGGGTTGAGCACGGCGTCGGAGCGACCGTGGATCACCATGCCCCCGCTGGCACGCTGCTCGGCGTAGTCGCCCTGGGCCCACACCCCCGGAAACTGGCTGAAGTAGGCATCGTGGTAACGGCGACCGTCCGGGTCGCTCCAGAAACCGAGTGGCATCGAGGGGAAGTTGCGCGTGCACACCAGTTCGCCTTTTTCGTCCACCACGGGCTGACCCTGCTCGTTCCACACCTCCACCGCCATACCCAGGCCCTTGCACTGGATTTCGCCGCGACGCACAGGCAGGGTCGGGTTGCCCAGCACGAAGCAGGAGACGATATCCGTACCGCCCGACATGGACACGAGCCACAGGTCGGCCTTGATCTTGTCGTACACATAATCATAGCTGTGCGGTGACAGCGGCGAACCGGTGGACAGCAGCAGCCGCAGGCTGGTCAGGCAGTGGCTGTTGGCAGGTTCCAGGCCTGCCTGCTCCAGTGCCGCCAGGTACTTGGCGCTGGTGCCGAAGGCGTGGATGCCCTCGGCGTCCATCAGGTCCAGAAGCCGCTCGGGGCCCGGATGGAACGGCGAGCCGTCGTACAGCACCAGCGTGGCACCCACCGCCAGGCCGCTGGCCAGCCAGTTCCACATCATCCAGCCGCAGGTGGTGTAGTAGAACAGCACGTCATCGGCCTTCAGGTCGTTGTGCAGGCCGTGTTCCTTGAGGTGCTGCAACAGCACGCCTCCGGCGCGATGGACAATGCACTTGGGCACGCCAGTGGTGCCACTGGAATAGAGGATGTACAGCGGGTGGTCGAACGGCAGCGGGGTGAAACGGGGCTCGCCGCCGGGCTGGAAGAAGTCATCCCACAGGCTGACGTTGGCTGCCTGGAATTCGTCGGCACGCGTGCCTTTGCGGGTATGGGGCACCACGATCAGTTGCTCCAGGCCAGGCAACTGCGCACACACCTGGTTGACCTTGGTCACCTGGTCGATGGCCTTGCCAGCATACTCGTAACCGGCGCAGACGATCAGCAGCTTGGGTTCGATCTGGCCGAAGCGGTCGATGATGCCGTGCACGCCGAACTCGGGCGAGGAGGTAGACCAGACCGCGCCAAGGCTGGTGCAGGCGAGCATGGCCACCAGTGTTTGCCAGGTGTTGGGCATGATGGCGGCTACCCGGTCGCCCGGGACGATACCTGCAGCCTTGAATGCCATTTGCAGCCCGGCCACCTGTGCGGCCAGTTCGGCATGGGTGAACACTTCGCGTTGGCCGTCTTCGCGCACGGCGACCACGGCCGGGCGGTCGTCGCGGCGGCGCAGCAGGTGTTCGGCAAAGTTCAGGGTGGCATTGGCGAACCACTGTGCATCGGGCATTTGCGGCCCTTCGCTGAGCACCTGGCTGGGCGGCGTATGCCAATGAACGTGGAAATACTCGGCCAGGGTTTGCCAGAAGGCGGGGCGCTGTTCGATGCTCCAGCCGTGCAGGGCCTGGTAGTCGTTGAGTTGCAGGTTGTAGCGCAGGTTGACCCGGCGGCGGAAGGCATCCATCCGGCTGGCCTCGATCTGCGTTGTGGACGGGCGCCAGAGCACATCGTTCATGCCGAATCTCCTTTACCGGAACAAAAACAGGCTCAGGGCAGGATCAGCCTTGTGGTGCGAAGAGGCTGACCCTGCAGAGAAAGCGGTCCTGCCTACTCTACTTTAGCCTTCTGCACATCCTGCGATGCCGACCACACGCGGTAACGCACTTCGACATCCTTGGGCACATACACCACCACCGGCAGCTTGCTGTTGTAGCGCAGCAGGAAGCCATCGCCGACCACCGGCACGAAGGCCTCGGTCTTCTTGCTGTCCGGGCAGGCCATCAGCGTGCTGGCCGGGCCGCTGACGTTGTCCAGGCGGTAGTAATCGTAGCCCCAGCCTTCCAGGGTGCGTGCTTCCAGGTTGCCGCCCAGGCGCTGACGATTGCAGTCGACCTGCAGCGTCTTGCCAGCCAGGATTTCCAGTTTATAGGCCGACTCGTCGGCCTGGGCCGGCAGGTGGATAACCTGCCGGGTGAAGCCTTTTTCCGCCTCGGGGTAGGGCGCGATGTCCTTCAGGCTGGCGGCCATCGCAGGTGCGGCGGCGGCCAGGCTCAGGGCCAAAATCGCGGTCATTGGGGTAGGGCGCATAAGGCCTCCTTGCTGATAAACGAATGCGGGACCGTTGCCAGGCCCAGGCCGCCCGTCACTGGGCCAACCAGCCACCATCGACGTTCCAGGCGGCGCCGCGAACCTGGCTACCGGCCTCGCTGCACAGGAAGAGTACCAGCTCACCGAGGTGTTCGGGGGTGACGAAGGCCAGCGATGGTTGTTTTTCTGCCAGCAGATCGTGCTGCGCTTGCAGCCGATCGCCACCCTGGGCCGCACGATCGTCGATCTGCTTTTGCACCAGCGGTGTCAGCACCCAGCCCGGGCAAATGGCATTGCAGGTGACATGACTGGTGGCGGTTTCCAGGCCTACCACCTTGGTCAGGCCGACCACACCATGCTTGGCTGCCACGTAGGCTGCCTTGCCCATCGAGCCGACCAGGCCATGCACCGAAGCGATATTGATGATGCGCCCCCAGTTGCGCGTGCGCATGCCCGGCAGCGCCAGGCGTGTGCCATGGAATACGGCCGACAGGTTCAGGGCGATGATCTTGTCCCAGCTTTCTGGCGGGAACTGCTCAACCGGTGCCACATGCTGGATACCGGCGTTGTTGACCAGGATGTCGACGCCGCCGAACTCACGTTCGGCCAGGTTGAACAAGGCCTCGATCTGGATCACATCCGACAGGTCGGCCGGGTGATGCACAACCTTCACCCCGTGCCGGGCCATTTTCGCCATGGCGGGGCCCGGGTCGCCAAAGCCGTTGAGCACGATGTTGGCGCCAGCCCGGGCCAATACCTGGGCGATGCCCAGGCCAATGCCGCTGGTGGAACCGGTGACGAGTGCAGTTTTGCCTTCAAGGGTCATGCCATGCTCCTTAGACGATGCCAGTGGCGTAGAACGTGGCGATGACCACGAACACCGCCAGGGTCTTGATCAGGGTAATACCAAAAATGTCCTTGTAGGCCTCGCGGTGGGTGAGGCCAGTCACCGCCAGCAAGGTGATCACCGCGCCGTTGTGCGGCAGGGTGTCCATGCCGCCGCTGGCCATGGCGGCTACCCGGTGTAGCACTTCCAGCGGGATGTCGGCCGCGTGGGCGGCGGCAATGAAGGTGTCGCCCATGGCCGCCAGTGCGATGCTCATGCCGCCCGAAGCAGAGCCGGTGATGCCGGCCAGCAAGGTCACGGTGATGGCTTCGTTCACCAAGGGGTTGGGGATGCCGCGCAGGGCATCGGCCAGCACCAGAAAACCCGGCAGCGAGGCGATAACCGCGCCAAAGCCGTATTCCGAGGCGGTGTTCATGGCTGCCAGCAAGGCACCACCCACCGCGCTTTTGGTGCCTTCGGCCAGGCGTGTACGAATGGCGCCAAAGGCGCACACCAGGACCATCAGGATGCCCACCAGCAACGCGGCCTGCACAGCCCAGATGGCCGTCAGCTTGGCCACGTCGCTTTGTACCGGTGCACTCATGCCTGGCAATTGCAGGCTGTGACTGGGGCCGTACCATTGTGGTATCCAGTGGGTGAACACCAGATTCATCACCCCCACCAGTATCAGCGGCGACAGCGCCAGCCAGGGGTTGGGCAGGCTCAGGTCGGCAGCGGTTTCCGGTTCGTTGCGCAAGTCGGTGCCATAACCTTCACCGGCGCGCAGGGCCTTGTTGCGCTGGCGCTGCAGGTAGGCCATGCCGGTAAGGAACACGAACAGCGTGCCGATCAGGCCCAGCCACGGTGCGGCCCAGGCGGTGGTGTTGAAGAAGGTGCTGGGGATGATGTTCTGGATCTGTGGGGTGCCGGGCAGGGCGTCCATGGTGAACGAGAATGCGCCTAGGGCGATGGTGGCCGGGATCAGGCGTTTGGGGATGTTGCTCTGACGGAACATTTCGGCGGCGAACGGGTACACCGCGAACACCACCACGAACAGCGAAACACCGCCGTAAGTGAGCAGGGCACAGACCAGTACGATGACCAGCATCGCCTGGCGGGTGCCGAGCAGGCGGATGGCCGCGGCGACGATCGAGCGGGAGAAGCCGGACAGCTCGATCAGCTTGCCGAACACCGCGCCCAGCAGGAATACCGGGAAGTACAGTTTGATGAAACCGACCATTTTCTCCATGAACACCCCCGTGAACGCAGGGGCGACGGCAGCCGGGTCGGTGAGCAGCACAGCGCCGAGGGCGGCGATGGGGGCGAAGAGGATTACGCTGTAACCGCGGTAGGCGGCCAGCATCAGCAAGGCCAAAGCGGCGAGTGCGATGAGCACGGTCATCGGGGTGGGTCTCCTGGGTGAGTCTTGTTTTTATCGTTGAACAGGAGATAGCGGGAATCGTGCCAACTATGTAACTGGCTGATTTGTAAGGGTTAAAGGGTTTTGTTAGAAGTCTATGTCTACCTTCAGAGACGCCAGGGGCTGCGTTACAGCCCATCGCTGGCTTGCCTGTGATAAAGGGCGCACCTCTGGCGGCAATCTCAAATCAGAAACAAAAGTCTCCAATCAGAGACCAAGTGCCGCCATCTTCTTGTACAGCGTCGACCGCCCCAGCCCTAAGGCTGCCGCGGCCTCTGGGACTTTTCCTCCCTGTTCGGCCAGCGCCCCGGCAATCAGGCCGCGTTCAAAGGCCTCGCACGCGTCACGGTAGCGCTGCCGGACGGGCGCTTCAGCCAGCGGGCTCAATGGCCCCAATGCCGCACGCAGGTCCGCCACCCCCAACCGGGGCTGATCCGCCAGCAGGGTCGCGCGCTCCAGCACATTGCGCAGCTCGCGAATGTTCCCCGGCCACGCATGCCTGGCCAGCAGTTGCTGCGCTTCAGCTTCCAGCTCGTACTGGCTGCCCAGCTCAGCCAATATGGCCTCGCACAGCGCGGGCAGGTCCTCAAGCCGTTGTCGCAACGGCGGGACTTCGATCGGCAGCACATTCAGCCGGTAATACAGGTCGGCGCGGAAGGCCCCGCGGGCCATGGCTGCCTGCAGGTCGATGGAGGTGGCGGCAATGATGCGCACATCGCTCCGCAGCATCTGGTTCGATCCTACCGGTTCGTATTCCTTTTCCTGCAGCACCCGCAGCAGCTTGCTCTGCAGGGCCAGCGGCATGTCGCCGATCTCGTCGAGGAACAGCGTGCCGCCTTCGGCCAGTTGCAGCTTGCCGCTGCGGCCTTTGCGGTCAGCGCCGGTAAAGGCACCCGGCGCGGTGCCGAAGAATTCGGCTTCCAGCAACGTCTCGGGGATGGCGGCGCTGTTGATGCTGACAAAAGCTTTGTGTGCCCGTGCTGACGCTGCGTGAATGGCGTGGGCCAGCAGCTCCTTGCCGGTGCCGGTTTCGCCCAGCAGCAACACGGGCGAATCACTGCCGGCGCCACGCCGGGCGCGTCGCTTGGCTTCCAGGCTGGGCGCGCTGCTGCCTACGAACTGGGCGAAGCTGTATTTGGCCTGGCGGGCGCGCAGTTGCGAGCGGGTCGAGGCCAGTTCCTGCTGCATGCTGGCGTAGCGCTTGAGCAGCGGCGACAGGCTGCGCAGTTCGTCGAACAGGGCAAAGCCAATGGCGCCGATCAGCGCGCCCTGGTCATCGTGGATGGGCAGGCGCATGACCACCAACGGCTCGTTCGGCGTGTCGAGCATGTCCAGCAGGATGGGGCGGCCATTGCTCACCACGTCGCGCATCAGGCTGCCGGGGATCACTGTTTCGCACGGCTGGCCGATGGCACTGGCAGCGTCGGCCAGGCCAAAGCGCCGAGCGTAGCGTTCGTTCATCCAGACGATGCGTGCCTGGCGGTCGACGATCACCGTGCCTTCGCTGGACTGTTCGATGATCTCGAACAGCGAGCGGATCGCCAGTTGCCGTACCTGGGGGTAGTCCTTGAGGCTGTTGCTGTCGTGCATGGGTGAACATCCTGAATCATGTATTGGCACAAGCCTGCGAAAAGGCCCGGCCTGAAAACTCATCGTCGGGGGTCAAACGCCTCACGCAAGGCATCCCCGATAAACACCAGCAGTGACAGGATCACCGCCAGCGCAAAGAACGCGGTAAAGCCCAGCCACGGCGCCTCCAGGTGCTGCTTGCCCTGGGTCACCAGCTCGCCCAGCGAGGCGCTGCCCGCTGGCATGCCAAAGCCCAGAAAGTCCAGCGCGGTCAGTGTGGTGATCGCCCCGGTCAGCATGAACGGCACATAGGTCAGCGTGGCAGTCATGGCATTGGGCAAGATATGCCGCAACATTACCTGACTGTCCGGTAACCCCAACGCCCGCGCTGCCTTTACATACTCCAGGTTGCGCCCACGCAGGAACTCGGCGCGCACGACGTCGACCAGGGTCAGCCAGGAGAACAGCGCCATGATCCCCAGCAGCCACCAGAAATCCGGTTCGACAAAACCGCTGAGGATGATCAACAGATACAACACTGGCAACCCCGACCATACCTCCAGCAAGCGCTGGCCGAACAGGTCGACCCAGCCGCCGTGGTAGCCTTGCAGGGCGCCCGCCGCCACGCCAATGAGCACACTGACCGCGGTCAGGGCAAAGGCGAACAGCAGCGATACCCGCGTGCCATAAAGCACCCGCGCCAGCACGTCACGGCCTTGGTCGTCGGTGCCTAGCCAGTTGCTGGCACTGGGCGGGCTGGGGGTGGGCACCTGCAGGTCGTAATTAGGTGTGTCGGCACTGAACGGGATAGGTGCGAACAGCATCCAGCCACCCTGTTCCGCGATCAGTTGGCGCACATAGGCGCTGCGGTAGTCGGGCTGAAACGGCAGTTGCCCGCCGAACTGCTGCTCGGTATAGCGTTTGAGCGCCGGAACGTACAAGTTGCCCTTGTAGCCCAGCAGCAGTGGTTTGTCGTTGGCCACCAGTTCGGCGCAAAGGCTCAGCAGCAGAAGGCCGGCAAACAACCACAGCGACACCCAGCCCAGGCGGTGGCGGCGAAAACGTTGCAGGCGACGGCGCGACAGGGGCGATAGCATCAGTGCGCCCTCGTATCGAAGTCGATGCGCGGGTCGAGCAACGTGTAAGACAGGTCACCGAGCAGGCGAATCAGCAGGCCCGCCAGGGTGAAGATGAACAGCGTGCCGAACACCACCGGGTAGTCCCGCGACACCGCCGCCTCATAGCTCATGCGGCCCAGGCCATCGAGCGAGAAGATCACCTCGATCAGCAACGAGCCGGCAAAAAACACCGTGATCAGCGCCTGTGGCAGCCCGGCCACCACCAGCAGCATGGCGTTGCGCAACACGTGGCCATACAGCACGCGGCGTTCGCTGAGGCCCTTGGCCCGGGCAGTGACCACGTATTGGCGGGAAACCTCGTCGAGGAAGGCATTCTTGGTCAACAGCGTGAGGGTGGCGAACCCACCGATCACCAGGGCCGCGACCGGCAGCACCAGGTGCCAGAAGTAGTCGGCGACCTTGCCCAGCAGGCTGAGCTCGTCGAAATTGTCCGAGACCAGGCCGCGCACCGGGAACCAGTTGAGCGAAGTGCCGCCGGCAAACAGGACGATCAGCAGCAGCGCGAACAGGAACGAAGGCAGGGCGTAACCGATCACGATCAACGCGCTGCTCCAGGCATCGAAGCGGCTGCCGTGGCGCATCGCCTTGCGGATGCCCAGCGGAATCGACACCAGGTAGGTGATCAGCGTGGCCCAGAAGCCCAGCGACAGGGTGACCGGCAACTTGTCGAGAATCAGGTCGGTGACTTTGGCGCCGCGGAAGAAGCTGTTGCCAAAGTCCAGCCGGGCATATTGGCCGAGCATCAACCAAAGCCGCTCGGGGGCGGACTTGTCGAAGCCATACTGGCGCTTGATCTCTTCGATCAGTTTCGGGTCCAGGCCGCGTGTGGCCCGGGATTCGCCATGGACCACTTCAGTTCGCGCGCCGGGGGCGCCGCCACCGATGCCCTGCAGGCGCGCCACGGCTTGCTCCACCGGCCCACCCGGCGCGGCCTGGACGATGGCGAAATTGACCAGCAGGATTGCCAGCAGCGTCGGGATGATCAGCAACAGACGGCGCAGGGTATAAGCGGTCATGGCGAGGCCTTCCGGTGTTCGGCCATCTGCGCGTTGGTCAGCGGGGTAGGGCTGACCTCCCACCAGGTGTCCAGGCCCTCGTCATAGGTGGCCTGGACCTTGGGCAGGCCGAAGCGGTTCCACCAGGCGGTGGAGCTGCCCGGCGGGTAGTAGTTGGGGATCCAGTAATAATTCCATTGCAGCACGCGGTCCAGGGCATGGGCGTGGCGCAGCATGTCGGCCTGGGTGTCGGCGCGGACCAGGCCGTCGATCAGGTGGTCTACGGCCGGGTCCTGCAAAACCATCAGGTTGTTCGAGCCGGGGTCGTGAGCGGCCGCCGAGCCAAAGTAGTTGTACAACTCGGCGCCCGGCGACAGGGTGACCGGGTAGCCGGTGACGATCATGTCGTAATCGCGCGCCATCAGCCGGTTGACGTACTGGGCCGAGTCGACATTGCGGATGTTCAGGCTCACGCCGATCTGGGCCAGGTTGCGCTTCCACGGCAGCAGCAGGCGTTCAAGGCCCGCCTGGCCATTGAGGAACGTGAACGCCAGCGGCGTGCCCTGGCTATTGACCAGGCGGTCGCCTTCGGGGTGCCAGCCAGCTTGTTCGAGCAGGGCCAGGGCCTGCAACTGCTGTTGACGGATGATCCCCGAGCCGTCGGTGACCGGGGCAGTGAACACCGTGGTGAACACTTCATCTGGCACTTGGCCGCGCAAGGGGGCGAGCAGCTTCAACTCACCCGCATCCGGCAACTGGCGAGCGGCCAACGGCGTATTGGAGAACACGCTTTGCTGGCGGATGTACAGGTTGCGCATCATCTGCCGGTTGCTCCACTCGAAGTCCCATAACATACCCAGCGCCTGCCGCACACGGCGGTCCTTGAACTGCGGCTGGTCGAGGTTGAACACAAAACCCTGAGCCACTTGCGGTTTGGCCGGGCCCAGGTGGGCGCGCTGCAGGCGGCCGTCGTCCAGTTGCGCACCGTTGTAGCCCAAGGTGTAGGCCGTGGCGGAGAACTCACGGTTGTAGTCGTAGCCACCGCCTTTGAGTACCTGGCGCGCCACTTCGGTGTCGCCGAAGTACTCGATGCGCAGCTTGTCGAAATTGTAGCGGCCACGGCTGGCCGGCAGGTCACGCGCCCACCATGTCGGGTCGCGTTCGAAGGTGATGCTGCGGCCGTTGTCGATGCGCCCGATGCGGTATGGCCCGCTGCCAACCGGCTTGTCGAAGCCGGCACCGTTGGCAAAATCGCGCTGCTGCCAGTCGTGCTCGGGCATTACCGGCAGGCTGGCGAGGTCCAGCGCCAAGGTGCGGCCGTGCTCGGGCTTCAAGTCGAATCGCACGCTGTGCAGGCTTTCTACGGTCACGCGGGCCACGTCGGCGAACTGGGTCCGGTACTTCAGGCTGCCCTTGCTCATCAGCAGTTCGAAGGTGAAACGCACGTCTTCGGCGCGCACCGGCCTGCCATCGGCGAAGGTGGCGCGTGGGTCGATGTCGAAACGCAGCCACTCATCATTGGGGCCGCGCTCCATGCGCCGGGCGATCAGGCCGTAAACGGTATAGGGTTCATCGTAAGAGCGTACCGCCAGTGGCGCGTACAACAGACCATCGACTTCGCTGACACCGATGCCTTTGTCGATGTAGGGGAGGATATGGTCGAACTGGCCGATCTCGATGGCCGAACGGCGCAAGATGCCGCCCTTGGGGGCGTCGGGGTTTACATAGTCGAAATGCCGGAAGCTGGCGGCGTAGCGGGGGGCTTCGCCGTAGACCGTGAGGGCGTGGGTGGGAGCGGCCTGGACCGTAAAGCCCATGCACGAAAATACAAGCCCCCACAATACTTGTGGGAGCGGCTTTACCCGCGAATGCGTCGGAGCAGGCAACGAGGTTGTCTGGTCTGGCCTCTTCGCGGGTAAACCCGCTCCCACAGGGGGGCTGATCACCGGGAGGGGTGAATCAGTCCTGGCGGCTGGTCACTTCCAGCAGGTGGTAGCCGAACTGGGTCTTCACTGGGCCTTGCACAGTGTTGACCGGGGCGCTGAAGACCACGGTGTCGAATTCCTTGACCATCTGGCCTGGGCCGAACGAGCCCAGGTCACCGCCCTGACGGCTGGACGGGCAGGTGGAGTTGGCTTTGGCGATTTCAGCGAAGTCGGCGCCTGCTTCGATCTGGGCTTTGAGTTCGTTGCACTTGTCTTCGCTGCTGACCAGAATGTGGCGGGCGGTTGCACGGGCCATGGGTACTGCTCCTTGGGGGTAAAAAGGCAAGCCTAGCGCACTTGTCCGGGGTATGTCTCGCCAGGCTTACAACCTTCGGCCTACAGTTTTTGTGCCGCCTCACGCAACAGGGTTTCGGTGGAGGCCCAGCCCAGGCAGCCGTCGGTAATCGACACACCGTATTTCAGCGTGCCCTTGCCCAGCGCCTGGCAGCCATCGAACAAGTGCCCTTCGATCATGACGCCGACCAACGAACGGTCGCCGGCCAGGCGCTGTTCCAGCACATCATTGAAGACCGCTGGCTGGCGCGCCGGGTCCTTGCCGCTGTTGGCGTGGCTGCAATCGACCATGATCCGTGCCTGCAGACCGGCCTTGGCCAACGCCTGGCGGGCCATGGCGATGCTGTTGGCATCGTGGTTCGGGCCTTTGTGGCCGCCACGCAGTACAAGGTGTGTGTCCGGGTTGCCCAAGGTCTCGATGATCGCCGGGTGGCCCTGTGCATCCATACCGAAGTGGCGGTGTGGGTGGGCCGCGCTGCGCATGGCGTCGCTGGCGATGGCGATGCCGCCGTCCGTACCGTTCTTGAAGCCGACCGGCAGCTCCAGGCCACTGACCATTTCGCGGTGGATTTGCGATTCGGTGGTGCGTGCGCCGATCGCGGCCCAGGCCAACAGGTCGTCGAAGTAGCCGGCGGCCATCGGTTGCAGCAACTCGGTAGCAATTGGCAGGCCGCGTTCGATCATGTTCAGCATCAGCCCGCGGGACAAGGCGATACCCGAGTGCATGTCGTCACTGCCATCGAGGTGCGGGTCGTAGGCCAGGCCTTTCCAGCCTACTGTAGTACGCGGTTTTTCGACGTAGGCGCGCATCACCAGCAGCAGCTTGTCGTTGACTTCGCGGCCAAGGGCGGCCAGGCGGTCGGCGTATTCCAGGGCCGAGCGCGGGTCATGAATCGAGCAGGGGCCGACGATGACCAGCAGGCGCGGGTCGCGGCCTTCGAGGATGTTGCGGATGGCCTGGCGATGGGCCTGGACTTGCTGGGCCAGTTCGCTGGGCAGTGGCATCTGTTGCTTGAGCAGGTGCGGGCTGGGCAGGCGTTTGCTGACAGTGGTGTTGGCCGCTTGCGGCTGGGTCAGGGGCAGGGCGAGGCTGGAAGCGTGCATGGCGTTTTTCCCTGGGCGGACAGCGGGTTCAAGCCCGCATGGTCGGCCCTATCGAGGTGTTCGACAGATCGTTGAATTCGTATTGGCTGCTGCATTGCCACCTGTAGAAGACCGATCGGAGGCGGCAGGCTGGCCCGAACGGGATTGGCTAAATCGCCAGGCGGAGGTGTTTGCGTAGTAATAAGTGGCGTAGTTCATGAATCTGTCCTCAAGGTGAATCGGTGTTGGTCAAAGGCCTGAAAAGCAAAACCCCCGGTCGGGAAGCCGACCGGGGGTTTGAGTATTCTCATGTTCGGCGGCCCCTCGAAGGTGGGCGCCGGGTGGGTATCGGCGCCTAGTGGCTAAACCAATACCCAAAGTAATAGCTGGCAGGTGCCACGCAGCCGGCAACGGCCAGCACAGGGCGCAGGCTGCGACCGGTGTGGTTGGCGGGGTTGCGGGTGTGTTTCGGCATGTTGCTCTCCAGTGAATGAGCCCGAGCTTACTTCAGTTCGTGCGGGCCATTCAATGGATAAATGCTATAGGGCCGATCATTTATTTTTGTACTGACTGGTTCAATGGCCGTAGCGCCCGACCAGACTCTGCGCCCCCAGGGCGTGGCCTTGCAGCAGTTGCAGCAGGCCGCTGCGGTCCAGCCCCTCGGGCAAGGTACCCAAGGGCAGGTCGGTGGCAATCAGGGTCAGGGCGTAATGATGGGGGTTGTCGCCGGCGGGTGGACAGGGGCCGCGGTAGCTCTGGGTGCCACGGGAGTTGCGGCCCACTGTCACGTAGGGCCCGCTCAACCCCGCCATGCCTTCCTTGAGCCCATCCTGTTCGGGATCGATGTTGTAGGCCACCCAGTGCACCACACCCACGCCCTTGCCACCGTCCGGGTCGAACATGATCAGGGCCAGTGATCGCGTACCTGCGGGCAGGTTGTCCCAGCTCAGTTGCGGGGTTCGCTCTTCACCGGCCCCACATGCTGGGTCCTGGCCGACCTGTTGCAGGGCAATGACGCCGCCATCGGTGAAAGACGAGGAACTGACCGACATCGCGCCTTGGCCGCCTGCGGCGGCCAACGCTGTGCAGGGCAGCAACGCAGCGAACAGCCAGTGTCTGAGGTGCATGGTCAATCCTTGGCAGGGCGTCAAGGGCTTAGTCTAGTCCAGGTCTGCCTCAGCGGCTGTCCTGGTCCTCGGCAGTGCCTCCGCTGGCTCCGGCACCAGAGCCGGTGGCTTCGCCGGTGCTGTTGGAGCCGCCAGAGGCACCGTCGGCGGCATCGGCGTTGCTGCCGGTGTCACTGCTGTCGTTACCTTTGCTGCTACCGGGGCTGTTGACGCTGCTGCCTTCACCGGCAGTCTTGCCGCCGGACTGGTCAGTTTGCGGATGGCTGTCGGTATGGGTGTCGGTGGCGGCGAAGGCAGCGCCGGTGAGGCTGGTCAGGGCCAGCGCCAGGCACAGGGACAGCGGGCGAATGCGGATCATGGGACTTCTCCTTTGTGCAAGATCTGTCATTCGTTTGGCTGGCAGCGGCTGGCGGGGTGCCTTCTGGGCGACGAGTGGCAATCAACAAGATTCCGAGCGCTGTGCGGGTGCCGGGGTTTCGACCGGCTCCAGCGGCGGATGCTCCTGCGCCGCATGCATCAGGTCTTCGGTCACCCGCAACTCGGCACCGGTTGGCGAGAAGGTGGTCGAAGCGGTGAACGGCGCCGGGTGCTCTGCCGCCGGGCGCTTGCCGCGGCGCCACATGAAGAAGCACACCATGGCCAGGTTGACCACGGCAAACGCCCAGAACAGCCCAGCCTCGCCAAACTCGGTCATCATCGGCGAAATGGCCACCGGTGCCATGGCCGAGCCAAGCGAGTTGATCAGCAGCAGGCCCTGGATCATCGGCACCAGCGCATCGGACGGCGCGCGGTCGGCCGCATGGCTGACCGCCACCGGGTACAGGGTGAACACGCCACCACCCAGCAGGAACAGCATGGCCGGCAGCAGGAACGAGTCCGATGGCAGGAACACCGTTACAAGCGACAGGACAACGCACAACGCGGCCAGCGCGAGCAGCACATCGAGGCGGTCCTTGCGGTCGGACCAGCGCCCGACCGGGTATTGCAGCAGCATCGCGCCAAGGATCACCCAAGCCATCATGTTGCCGACCTCACCCACCTCCAGGCCGATGCGCTGCAAGTACAGTGGCAGCAGGGCATAGATGCCGGCAATCGCTACGCCCGAACCGAAGCAGCCGACCAGGCCCGACGGTGCCACGCCCAGCAACTGGCGGGGTTTGAGGGGTTCGACCTGGTCCAGCAGCGGCGACACCCGCGGCAGGATCACGATCGGCAACACCGACAGGGCGGCCAGCACGCCGGCCAGCATGAACGGGGCGGTATCGCCTAGCTGGGTGATTTCGCCAAGGCCGGCCTGGGCGATTACCCCGGCGCCGTAGAAGGCGATCATGTACAGCGCCAGTAGGCGGCCGCGGATTTTCGCGTCGCCGGCCAGCAGCAGCCAGCTTTCGATCACCAGGAACACGCCCACTGCGGCCCAGCCGTTGATCAGGCGTAGCACCGACCACCAGGTGACCTCGTAGAACAACCCTTGCAGCAGGATGGTCACGGCGATCAGCGAGGCGAAGCTGGTGTAGGCGCGGATGTGGCCGATGCGCAGGATCAGCCGGTCGTTGAAGATGGCGCCGAGGGTCAGGCCGATGAAGTAGGTCGACGAGACGATACCAATGGTGGTTGCAGACTCACCGGCGGCGCCCAGGCGCAGGGTGGTCAGGGAAGACATGAAGCCGTTGCCCAGGGCAATGATGAACAGCCCGAGCAGGGGCGCCAGCGCCATGGCCAGCAAACGCGGAGACATACGTACCTCTAGTTGGATGAGCGGAATGAGCACCTTCTCGGCGCGCACACCGGCTCGACCCGGCAAGGGGCGAGTGGCGACACGGATGCGACCTGGGCAAGACTCAACCGCTGGGCGTTATGGGAGATGTGCCGGGCGGGGAGGGTTGAGCCTACTTCACATGTGCGTTCATGTGTTCAGGCGCTGACTCTGTCATTGCTACTGGTTGCCACCGTTCAAGGCGACGGGCGAAAAGGAAGCGGGATTCTACGGGCTTGGACGCTTTTGCCCAAGGGGCCTGGGCGTGCGACGAGACGCCGCAGTCTCAGCGCGACATGAACATGTCTTCCACAGACATTTTCGATGGCGGCGCCTGCGTGCGGTGAGATCGGCCCGGTACTCTCACTGAGTGCGGCATAATGCTGAACCCCATCAAGGAAGGCCCCCCATGTTCGCGTCGCTGTTCGCAGTCCTGGCCCCGGTTTTCATCGTCGCCGGCATTGGTTTTGCCTGGGCCCGCAAGGGCCTGGATTACCCCACTGATTTCATCGCCCGGGTGGTGATGACCGTCGGCACACCTTCGCTGGTACTGTCCACCCTCAGTCGTACCGACCTGGACCCGAATGCCTTTACCAGCATGGCCGTGGCCTGCTTGCTGTGCACCTTGGGGATGGCCTTGGCCGCTTTGCTGGTGTGTCGCGCGTCGGGCATGCACTGGCGGGTACTGCTGCCGGCGTTCATGTTCCCTAATACCGGCAACATGGGCCTGCCGATCAGTCTGTATGCCTTCGGTGAGCATGGCCTGGCCCTGGCCGTGGCATTTTTCCTGACCCTGTCGATCGTGCAGTTCACCATCGGCATGGCCATCTCCGGCACGGCGGCTTCGCTCAAGGCGTTGCTGCGCAACCCTATCGTCATCAGCCTGGCCGGCGGCATGCCCATCATTTTTCTCGATTTCGAACTGCCGCGTTGGCTGGCCAACACCGCAGACCTGCTGGGCGGCATGACCATTCCGCTCATGCTGCTGACCCTGGGGGTGTCACTGGCCAGCATTCGCCTGCGTCACGTGGGCAGCGGCATGCTGCTGGGCGGTTTGCGCATTGGCCTGGGGGCTGCGGTGGGCTGGGCAGTGGGCGCGGTACTGGGTATGGACAGCCTGGAGCGTGCGGTGCTGATGGTGCAGTCGGCGATGCCGGTAGCCGTGTTCAACTACCTGATGGCGGTGCGGGCCAACCGTGAGCCAGAGCAGGTGGCGAACCTGGTGATGTGTTCTACGGTGCTGTCGTTTGCCTGGTTGCCGGTGGTGCTGGCTTGGTGGATGTAAGCGATAGGCAACGACAGCAATTTCCGTTGAGTCAATGCGCAAGGCTCACAAGGCCTTGGCCAAAAACGCGGCCGTGCGGCTGTCGGTACATGCCGCCACCACCTGCGGCGTGCCACTGACCACCACCTTGCCCCCGGCATCGCCAGCCCCCGGCCCGATATCGATCACCCAGTCGCTCTGCGCCACCACTCGCATGTCATGTTCGACCACCACCACGCTATGCCCGCTTTCTACCAGGCGGTTCAGCTGTACCAGCAGCCGGTCGATGTCCTGCGGGTGCAAGCCGTTGGTGGGCTCATCCAGCACATACAGGGTCGCCCCGCGGGCCATGCGCTGCAGCTCGGTCGCCAGCTTGATCCGCTGCGCTTCACCACCGGACAGCTCGGTGGCCGGTTGGCCCAGACGCAAGTAGCCCAGGCCGATATCCTGCAGCACCTGCAGGCAACGGCGGGCAGGCGGTTGCTCGGCAAAAACCTGCAGGGCCTGGTCGACGGTCAACTGCAGCACTTGCGCGATGTTCATGCCTTGCCAGCTCACCGCCAGGGTTTCGGGGTTGTAGCGGGCACCCTGGCAGGTCGGGCAGGGCGCGTACACGCTGGGCATGAACAGCAGCTCGACGCTGACGAAACCCTCTCCCTCGCAGTTGGCGCACCGGCCCTTGGCAACGTTGAAGGAAAAGCGCCCGGCGTCGAAGCCCTGTGCCTTGGCCTGCTCGGTCGCCGCGAAGCATTTGCGCACGTGGTCGAACAGGCCTGTGTAGGTGGCCAGGTTGGAGCGCGGCGTGCGGCCGATCGGCTTCTGGTCAACTTGCACCAGCCGCTTGATGCTGCCAAGCCCGGCGCTTACGTGGCCGCTGCTGGTCTGTTCAGGTTCGTCTTCCAGGCTTTGCGCTTCGGGCTCGCTAGGTTGCTCGGCATGGCCCAGGTGTGCCCCCACCAGTTCCAGCAGGGCCTGGCTGACCAGGCTGGATTTGCCCGAGCCGGAAATACCGGTAACGGCGGTAAAGCAGCCCAGCGGAAATGCGGCGCTCAGGTTATCGAGGTTATTGCGCGTGATGCCTTCAAGCTTCAGCCAGTCGCGTGCTTGGCGGGGGGCGCGTGTGGCCTGTACCGGGGCATCGAACAGGTAGGTGCGGGTGCATGACTGTTGCACCTCGGCCAGGCCGGCGGGCGGCCCGCTGTAGAGGATGGTGCCGCCGTGTTCGCCGGCAGCTGGCCCTACATCCACCAGCCAGTCGGCGCGGCGCATGGTGTCCAGGTCATGCTCCACCACATACACCGAGTTGCCAGCCTGTTTCAGGCGCTGCAGGGCTTCGAACAGCGCTTCACTGTCGGCCGGGTGCAAGCCGGCCGACGGCTCGTCGAGTACGTAAACCACCCCAAACAGCTGCGAATTCAGCTGGGTGGCCAGGCGCAGGCGTTGCAGTTCACCAGAGGACAAGGTCGGGGTGCTACGCTCCAGGGCCAGGTAACCGAGGCCGAGGTCAAGCAGCGTATCAATGCGTTCGAGCAGTTCTTTGGCGATACGTTGGGCCGCCAGGCGTTTTTCCAGTGTCAGCTCGTCCTGCTGCCGGGTCAGGTAGTCGGCTGCCGCCACCTTGCGGAACACCTCAGCCAGCGCCTGCAACGACAGGTGCGACAGTTCGGCGATGTCCAGCCCGGCGAAGGTCACGGCCAGCGCTTCGCGCTTCAGGCGTTTGCCCTGGCACAGCGGGCAGGGGCTGGGGTGCATGTACTGGGCCACACGCTTGCGCATCTGCGCGCTCTGCGAGTGCATGAAGGTATGCAGCACGTAACGCCGGGCACCCATGAACGTGCCTTGATAGCTGGGCTCCAGCTTGCGCTTGAGCGCTTCGCGGGTCTGCGCCGGGGTCAGGCCGGCATACACGGGGGCGGTGGGCGTCTCTTCAGTGAACAGGATCCAGTCGCGCTGCGCCTGAGGCAGGTCGCGCCAAGGGATATCGACGTCATAGCCCAGCGTGACCAGGATGTCGCGCAGGTTTTGCCCTTGCCACGCCATTGGCCACGCCGCCACCGCACGCTCACGAATGGTCAGCGACGGGTCGGGAACCATGGTCGCTTCGGTCACCTCGTAGACACGGCCCAGGCCATGGCACTGCGGGCAAGCGCCCTGGGGCGTGTTCGGAGAAAAGTCTTCGGCGTACAGCATCGCTTGCCCGGCCGGATAGTGGCCTGCGCGTGAATAGAGCATGCGGATCGAACTGGACAAGGTGGTCACGCTACCCACCGAGGAACGTGCACTCGGCGTGCCGCGTTGTTGCTGCAGGGCCACCGCCGGCGGCAGCCCGTCGATGGCATCGACATCCGGCACGCCAACCTGGTCGATCAGGCGCCGGGCATAGGGCGCCACCGATTCGAAATAACGCCGCTGGGCTTCGGCATACAGCGTGGAGAACGCCAACGAGGACTTGCCCGAGCCGGACACGCCGGTGAACACCACCAAGGCATCGCGGGGGATATCGACATCGATGTTCTTCAGGTTGTGCTCGCGGGCGCCACGAACGCGGATGAAACCGCTTGGGGTGGTCGGGCTTGGAGGCATGAAGCAGTCCTTGTCTGAAGCTGAGCAGTGCGCTCAAGTTAACAGCAATTGCAGCGCCCTTGCGTGGGCAGCAGTCAAGGAATCTACCCGATGGAGCCGGTGGGGTGGCAGGGCGCCGGCTGTCTTCGCCTTACCTGACGTCCGTCTCAAGGCTTTTATTGCAGCCCCTAGCGGGTGCCCAGCACATCGCGGATGTTGTCCACCACATTGTTGTCCTTGATCACGTCACTCAACCAGCCTTCCAGCGGCATGTTGCCCCACTTGATCGCGCGTTCGATCAGGTAGGGTACCGGGCTTTGCGGTTCGCTCTGTTTGAAGTACTGGGCGATGCCCGCAAGCATGGTGAATGCCTCGTCGCGGGTCAGCGGGGTGGTGCGCAGGGCTGCAGGCGCGGTCGTCGGGGGCGTGGCATTCATCGGCTCACCTGCTTCGTGGAGGTTGGCGCCCGTGGCCTGTGGCTGTGCTTCCTCCGGGATGGCGGGGTGTAGCTCTACGCCGCGGTCCTTGAGCAGTTTTTCCGCCAGCTGGCTGGCACGCGATAGCATGTCGGCAAGGCTGGCAAAGCTGGGCGCCTCGTGGCCGAACAGGCGGTCGGCGCTGGCCTGCAGGCGTTTGCATGCATTCAGGCTGGTAGCGATCTGCTGGGCCTTGGCGCGCAGGTAATCGGTGTCGGTAAGCGCTACCGAGCGCTGGAAGATCTCGGCGTTGATCTTGCCTTCGTTCAGCGCTGTCTGCATTGCCTTGGGGTTTTGCAAGGCGAGGTTTTCTACATGGCGTGACTCGTCATAGCGCAACACGCCAAAATGCTGCCCTTGGATAATGGGCAAGCCACCGGCAATGTCGGTGAGCGTGGTCTTCAACCAGGACAGTCGCGCCGCGCGCTCGTCCAGGCCGTCTTCGAGGGTGGGATACAGCGTTTCCCAGAACGCAACCAGGAGCTGTTCGGTCAGCTCGAGGCCAAAGGTGATGCCTTCGAAGTGTTCACGTTGGGCCAGCCCCTCGCAGAGCCAGGCCACCAGCATCAGGTCTTTGCTTTGCTGCGCAAGCCCTTGAGCCGACAGGTTGATCACCTGCTCCCAGTCGGCAGTCTTCAAGTCGGTTTGCCAGTCGCCCTGGGTCAGGTAGTCAGGGTCCGCCCGGCGTGCCTCCTTGATCTGGTCGAACAAGGCAGAGAAGCTCAAGTCTTCACCACTGCCACCCTCGATAGGGGCGACCAGTGTGGCCAGCGAGAGGTCATTGAGAATTTCAGGCATAGAACACTCTGGACATGGCTAATGAACAGCGCGCCAGAAAACCCGGCGCGCTGCGGAACACAGGCCGCCGAAGCGGCCCATGGTTCGGTACGTGCTTAGGCAAACACTTTGTTCGCGGTGCGGTCCCAGCCACCTACGATGTTGCCGCCGGCCTGGCCGTCGGTGCGGTTCTGCTGGGTGTAGGTGGTTTTGATGCGGGCAAAGTTGAAGCTGATTTCTTCAACTGGCAGGTCGCTGACCGCCTTGTCTTCACCACTCTGGTTGCCACCGGCGACAAACCTGACCGAAGAGACCACCACTTCTTCCATGTCGATGGTCAGGTAGGTGACCTTGTCGCCACCGGCGCGGTTCACGTTCAGCTTCAGCTTGGCGATGTGCTTGCCGGTGCAGCAGTGTTCGAACAGTTTGGCCGATGCCTTGTCGACTGCCTTGCGGATCTTGAAGTCGCTCAGGGCAACGCGCTCGGAGGACGCACCGCCCGAAGAGCTGGCGGTTGCCGACGTAGCCTGGGTGGCGCCGTACTCGTAGCCCAGCACTTCGATCCAGTCCTTGTGTTTTTCATCCAGTACTTCGCCTGGGATGCCGTCGATTTGGATATACGCGTCAAATGCCATTGTGAAACTCTCCATTAACAACATGTAAAGGGTTGCTCATGCGCCCCTTGGTTTTGACCTCGCCGGGCGTGCCGGCAGAGGTAGCTTGCCGCCGCCCGGGCCTCATCCTGTGAGGCCCCAGCGACCGGTTATTGCGGCGTGGCTCAGTTAAGCCCACGCACTTCGATTTCCACCCGGCGGTTGGGCTCCAGGCACTTGATCAACTGCGTTCGCGGTTGTTGCATGTCGCAGTTGACCAATGGCTTGCGGCTGCCTTCGCCCTGCGCGACCACCAGCTCGGCAGGTACGCCCTTGCCAACCAGATAGGTGCGGATGGTTTGCGCCCGTTGTTTCGAAACCTGCAGGTTGCCCTGGCTGTCACCCAGTTGGTCGGCGTGCCCCGAGATGATGATCTTGCCGATATTCGGGGTGTTCAGCAGCTTGCTGGCAATTGCGCTCAGCTGATGCTGGCCTTCGTTTTTCAGGCTCTGGAAGTCGGCGCGGCCGAAGGCGAACAGGGTGTCGGATTCCAGCGTGATGGTCTCGATCGCACGCAGTGACTGGGCCCGCAGGCTGTCGATGTAGTTGCGCGAACTGGACATCAGGAAGGCGTTGTCGAGGATGCGCGGTACATCTGGCTCACGGATCTGGTCGCTATAGAACGTGATCTGGCGGCTGGCATACAGGTAGTCCTGGTTGCCACCGGCCTCGCTGCCAGCGGCGGCCATGCTCTTGCCGGTATGGCGGGCGATGGCCGGGTACCAGTAGTCCGGCAGGTGCGCCTTGAGAAACGCCGGGTCGGCATGCTCGCGCTGGCCCGGAGAAAGCATCACGTAAGTGTCCAGGGCCGCCTTTCCGAAATTGGCGATCGACTGGGCGCGGTTGTCATGGGGCAGCGCCTCGGCCTCTACGCTGTCAATGCCGCTCACTGGCTGCAGCTCACGGGTGTTGCGCTGGTAGACCTTGAGCGTGGTCAGCAGGTACAGGGTGCGGGTCAGATTATCGGCCGTGGGCTTTAGCATCACGTTCTGCAACATGGCGAAGTAGCGGTTGCGCAGCAGCGGCTCGACCTCATGGCCCTGGTACAGGCCCAGGCGCATGCCGAGGGGCACGCCCTTTGCGTGGTGTTGCTCATGGTAGTGAGCAGCCCAGAAGCGCAAGCGGTCGAGGCTTCGCCAGGCGGTGTACTGGCCGCTGGCCGCCTGGTCGTCGGCCTTGGCCTGGGCCAGTTCGTCGGCAATGCTGGCCAGGGTGGCGCGGTTGTTCAGGTACGACCAGCCCCACAGGCTGCACAGCACCAGTGCCGCCAGGCCGGCAGCGCCCACCCACCCGGCCTTGCGCCGGCGTTCACGGTGGTTGCTGGTGTACAGCGCCACCAAATGCTGGTCGGGAATGATCACTTTGCGGAACAGGCTGTTGATGAACAGCGGCGCCGGCTGGCTGCCAGCAGTGCCCGTTCCTTCTGCGTGTTCGAGCGCGAAGCGTTCGGCCACATGCTGGCCGTGGCAGCCCCACTGAGCCTCGTCGGCCTGCAGCGCCGCGGTGAAATAGAAACCGCGCAGCATTTCGGCATTCTGGTAAGGGTTGGCACGCAGCAGGCTGTCGACGAACTGATGCAGGCGCGGCTTGAGCGCGGCCAGCTCCAGCGGGAAGCGGTAGGCGGCGTTGTTCTGCCGAGTGACTTGTATGTCCTGCTGCACCAGCTGCTGGCTCGCCATCTGCCCCCAGTAACGGGTCAGCTCGTCCATCGCATTGCTGAAGCGCTGGCCCCAGTCGGCTTGCTCGTACCCCTTGTGAGAGAAGGTTTTACCCATCACTTCACCACGCGCGGCGTCGTCCAGCTGGCGATAGAACGCGGTGAAACCAGGGATCAGGTCGCACTTGGTGAAAACCAGGTAGATTGGCAGGCGCACTTCAAGCAGCGCGCAGCTTTCCTGAATGCGTTCGCGCAGGCGCTTGGCCACGCGCTCCTGGTCTTCGACCGAGCCATGCAGGATATCGGCGATGCTGACGCTGACGATCAAGCCGTTAAGGGGGCGGCGCTGGCGATGCTGGCGCAGCAGTTGCAAAAAGCCGCGCCACTTGCCGGCTTCCTCGGGGCTGTTCATGTAACGCCCGGCAGTGTCCAGCAGTACCGCTTCAGAACTGAAGAACCAGTCGCAGTTGCGCGTGCCGCCCAGGCCCGCGACCCGCACGCCTTCGCGCTCGGCATAGGGGAAGTTCAGGCCCGACTGCAGGATCATCGTGCTCTTGCCGGCGGCAGGCTGGCCAATGACCAGGTACCAGGGCAGGGCATACAGTGCATCCTTGTTCGAGGTACCGCGCGGCTTGTTGCTGTGCAGGCGCTCGATGCCCTGCAGCAGGCGCTCGCGCAACAGGCTGACTTCTTCCCGGTCGGCCGGGGCTGCACTGAGTACAGCCTGGTCGGCGTCGTCGCGCAGCAGGCCTTCAAGGTTGTGGTGCTGACCCACGCCGCGGTACAGCAGCAGTACATAGCCCGCCGACAGCAGCAGAAACACGCCGATCCCGGCCAGCAGGCTGTGCAGCGAGGCGAAGCCGAAGGCTCGGCCGATGGCCCAGACCAGGAAAATCGCCAGGAAGAACGCCACGCCCAGCAGGTAGGGTTGGTAGCGCAGGCAGTAGTACTTGAGCTTGTTCATACAGGCGTCGCATCCAGTGCATCGACGAACTGGTCGATGACATGTTCAAGGGGGCGGTCGTAATCGTGCAGCCGTGGCACCGTTGTCAGCGGGCTGAGCAACTCCAGGTGCTGGCGCGGGTCGGCACAGCCACTGAGCAGGCGGTAGGCACAGCTGGCGTGGCGCGCCGGGAAGCAGTACAGCTGCGGGTGCATGAAGTCGTCGGCCAACAGGCTCACTGCCGGCAGCGCTCGGTGTTCGCTCATGCGGGCCAGCCAGGTCAGCCACAGGTCGGCAGTGGGGTTTTTAAGGCCACGTTCGGCCGGCAACGGCAATTCGATGCCGCCTGCAAAGTCGCCCAGCAGCGAGGCACGGCCGAGCTGCAGGTGGGCGAGGGCAGTGGCACTGTCGAAACCTGGCCAGGACCCATGAAGGGCACGGGCCACATCCGTGAAGCTGAAATCATGCAGGAACTTGGCGTGCACCCGGCGGAACAGGTCCAGGTCCTGGCCCTGCAGCGGGCGCAAGGCCTTGATCCGTTCGAACAGGCGGGCGCAGTCGGCGCCTTGCACGGCCTGGTGCAGCATCGGCTTGATCTGCGCGCTGAACAGCTCGCCAAGCGTGAACGGGTTGACCAGCCCAGTACTGTCATCGCCCTTGAGCAGCTGGAAGATGAAGAACGGGTAGCGCCGCTGGCTGGCATCGCGCGAGCTGAGCAGGCCACCCAGTAGCCAGTTGCCGTTGCGTGCGCGGTAGGTGAAAAAACACATCGGCAGCGCGTCGAACAACGCCTGCCAGTCATCGCGGTAGCGCATGGCTGCCAGCGATGACTGCAACCAGGCGTCGAACTCGCAGACTTCTTCCGCCGCCCCATGCAGGCTGACGAAATCTGCGCTCGACGGCAGCTTGCCGAAGCAACCGATCATTGCGCGCCCCTGCTGTTGAGGGCGCTCAGGGCCTTGACGTCACCCAGATCGGTCAGCTTGACCCCACCGAAGTTGCGCACGACAAGGCTTACGCGGCCGCTGGCGGTGTTCCAGCTGAAGCGTTGCTGAATGCCGTCCAGGTCGTCGACCCGAGCGCTCTCGTTCATGCGCAGCAGGCCCCACCGCCCTGGGAAATCGAACACGGTGACCCGTGTGCCGCTCAGGGTGACGACGTCCAGGCGCGCGCCCGGCGCGGTGCTGGTGCCCGGCCAGGCGAAGCGGTTCCAGCTGCTGCGGCCGTTGCGGTAGTGCTGCTCCTGGCCATCGAGCGTGAAGACGATGTCGGTGAAGTTGGCTGAAGGTTCCAGCATGATTTCGAAGCCGTTGTCACGGTCCGACAGGCTGGCGATCACCTGGCCCACGGAGCTGGCCTTGTCGATGCTGTTGAGCATGCCAGGGTTGACCAGCGCCGGCCCCTTGCCATCGCCCACACCCAGACCTTCACCACCGGCCAGGTTGCCGATTTCGTTGCGCTTGAAGGCCGGCAGCAGGCCGCTGTCGGGATCCACGAACCGTTGCAGGTCTTTCACCGAAGCCTCGTTGCGGCTGCTGCCGGCAATCGGGTAACGGTGTGCCATGACCTGCTCCCAGGGCTTGGCGATCTGCTGCGCCCAGGCCTTGGCGATCTGCTCGCCGGCTGGGTCGCGCAGGGTCGCCCAGGCATACTGGATGGGCAGGCTGAACAGCCCCTGCAGCGAGCGCGACAGGCCATCCTGGCTGGTGTCGACGCTGCTTTCCACGTAGTTGCGCACGGTGGTGATTTCGCTCGGCTGGCCTTCCAGGGTCTCGCTGATCAACTGTTTGCTGCTCTTGCCCACATCCTGCGAACGCTGGATGTTGTTCATGCGCACCTTGAGTTTGCGCAAGGCGGCCAGGTAGCGGTCCATGATGGTGCTGTCGGCACCTTCGGCGTTGTTTTCAGCGAACACCCGCGCCACCGGCTCGAAGCGCTTGGCCAGGCTGCCGTCGTCCACCGCCGGCAGGGCCGGGGCGACGTTGGCAGGCAGGGTGTCGTTGGCGTCGAACAGACCGGTGACCTTGCTCCAGAAGCCGTCATCGCGGCTGGTGCCGGCGGCCGGGATGGCTTGCTTGACCGGCAGGTCCCACTGGGTATTGTCGTTGACCGCCTGCAGCAGGTTCTTCACTGGCGAGTTCTGTACGTCGCTCAATAGCCCCAGTTCCCGGGTCGCCGAGGCCAGGTCGGCGAAGTGGCGCACGCCAACGCTGCTGACCATCTTGTACCAGGCCTGGGTGTAGTCGCGCTTGTAGCGGGTCATGAACTCGCGCACGAAGTTGGCCTTCTGCACGAGGGCATCGCCGCCTTCGCCGTCCAGCACCCAGTCCGACTCGTTGCGCAGGTTGCCCGACACCAGCTTGATCAGCTCGGGCTTGACGAAGGTGTCCCAGCCCTGGCGGGTGTAGATCGCCGGCACACCCGCGGTTCCGTACAGCAGCGCGCGGCCTGGTTGCGGGACCAGGTCGTTGAGGCTCAGCGCCGGGAACTGCCGGCTCGACTCGAGCTGCAGGCGCAGGTACTCGCGATCGACCAGCGAGCTGGAGATCATGAACGACTTGAGGTTCTGCCGGGTTTCGTTGATCAGCTGTTCGTTGCGCGGCAACGACGGCGCCTGCCCCTGTTCCAGCAACTGCACGTACAGCGGGGCATTTTCCGCGATCACGCCAGCGTCGGCCGGGGTGCCTTCGGCGGCGGCGCTGGCCCACGCCTGTGGCAGGCTGGCAGCGACGAAGGCCGGGTCTGGATGGGCCTGGGGCTCGGTCAGCAGCAGGTACAGCTTGAGGGTGTTGTAGGCCTCGATGATCGAGGCCACCTGCTGCTCGTCCAGGCGCCCGAGCATTTCTTCGGACAGTGACAGCCCACCGGTGGCGGCGGACAGCTCGGCGCCATCGCTGGCAGTGGCCAGGTTGACCTTGACGGCATAGGCGCCAGCGCGGGTGTTGCCCAGCGCGGCCTGAGCCCTGGCCGCAATGGCAGGGGCCAGCGGCTTGCCATTGCGCTTCTTCGGCTGCGGGGGCGGGGTGAATTCCAGCTCCTGATTGATACCGTTGGCGAAGGTGTTGAACGCCCGCATCTGCACCTGCAGGCTGCGTGCGATCGGTTCCAGCGCCTGGCTGCGCAGCTGCGCCAGGTAGGCGCTGCGGGTCACCTGGTGAATCGCCTCGCCCTGGTACAGGCCGCCACCCAACTGCAAGGGCACTCCCTGCAGGCGATGGGCCTCGACGTTGGCCATCTGTTCACGCAGCACTTCCAGGCCCTTGCCTGCGGCCAGCTGCTGCTCGCGGTCTGCTGCCTGCTCGATGTGCGCCAGCTGCCCGCGCAGGCTGTCCAGCCACTGGCGGTTATTGGCGAACGACAGCGCTTGCCAACCGATGAACAGCAACCCGGTGGCGGCGGCCAGGCCCAGTAGCAGCGGGCTGAACGCAGCCTGGCGGCCCAGGCGCGACTGGTAAAGGATCAGGTCGCGGTCGGGGAAGATCACCTGGCGGAAGGTGTCGGTGATGAAGTAGCTGCGGTTGCCCAGGGCCTTGCCGACGTGCCCGGCCTGCTCATCGTAGGCGGCCTGCAGGGCGAATTCGTCGGCGATGACGTCTTCATAGACCTGCCCCAGTTGCTGCCCGTTCTGCAGTGCACTGGTGAAGTACAGGCCACGTAGCAGCAGCGGGGCACCGCCGCGATGGCCGCGGGTGAAGTGGTCGAGGAATTGCTCGAGCACACCGCTGAGGGCGGCGAAGTACTGCGGGAAATTCAGCAGGGTGCTGTCGGCCTCGGCACCGAGGGCGATCATCTGTGCGTCGACGTGCTGGCGAATATGAGCCTGCAGTTTCTTCAGGCGCGTCTGCAGCACGGCGTGCAGGCCGTTGGTGCGGATTTCCGAAAGGCCAAAGGTCATGCCCAGCGGCTGCTGGCGTTCGTGCAGGTCGAGGCCGTCGAAAGCCTGGCTGAAGCCCGGCAACTGGTCGGTCTTGCTCAGCATCAGGTAAACCGGCGGGTTGGCATCGAGGCATTCGGCGTATTCTTCCACCCGGGCCACCAGCTGGGCCGCCAGGGCATTGCGCTCATCGCTGTTGGCCGCCAGCAGTTCGGGCAGGCTGACCACCAGGACCAGGCCATTGATCGCCGCTTTGCCGCGCTGCTTACGCAGCATGCGCAGAAAGGCCGAGAACTCGCTGGCCGACTGGTCGTCGCGCAGGTAGCGCCCGGCGGTGTCGATCATCACGGCGTCGGGGCTGAAGTACCAGTCGCAGTGCTGGGTACCGCTTTCGCTGTCGTTGGCCGTAGCGATGCTGGCCGACAGGCCGGAATGGGTCAGCAGCGAGGTCTTGCCGGCCGCCGACATGCCGACCACCAGGTACCAGGGCAGGTCGGACAGCGCCGCCTTGCCGCCGCCACCCGCGGAGCGGTCGGTGCGCAGCATGGCGATGGCGTGCTTCAGGCGCTCACGCAGCACCTGCTGGTCACGGAACTCGCCAGTGGCATTCCACGAGCGGTCGACCTCGATCTGCAGCAGGTTCTCCAGGTTGTGTTCGGCACGAATGCGCTGGTATTGGCGCAGCACGATTACCAGCAGGAAGCAGGCACTGATGATTGCCAGCGCTTCAGGCACGTGATGACGCAGCCCCGGCACCAGCGGCGCGGCCAGCCAGCAAATCAACAGGCTAGCCAGCCACAGCAATGGCAGCAGCACCCAGAAACTTTTCAACAGACGCAGTAATGTTTTCATGTCTTCCTGACTCGGCTACCTGGTATGTGCTCAGGCACTGAACAGCTGGCGGATTTGTTCGGACAGGGCGGCGACGTCCTTGTCCAGCAACCAGTCCAGCGTCAGGTACACGGCGACGCAGACCAACGCGATCAGCGCCAGATACACCCACAGCGGTACTTCATGGCGCAGCATCTGCGACACCTGGTCGGGCAGTGCCCAGTCCGGTGACAGGGCTTTGGGCGCCTTGCGGTAGCGGGCGATATCCTGGCCCAGGGTATTGGCCAGGTAACGCAGCTGGTCCTTCTGGCCGAGGCTGAACTTGCCCTCGAAGCCCAGTGCCAGGCACAGGTGGTAGACCTCGAGCACGTCGATGTTCTGCTTGACGTCGGCGCGCAGCGCATCGACCTTCTCGAAGAAGCCTTCGCCGGCCAGGTGCACGCCGAAATAGCGGAACTGCAACGGCTGCAGTTCAAAGTGCCGACGCAGCGCGTTGTCGTCCGAGCGCAGTACGCTTTCGTCGAGGAAGGCGCACAACGCGTATTGGGTGTCCTTGACCTGCTCGACGCTGTAGTTGGCGGCACGGGCATCACGTTCCAGGTTGGCGAAGAAGCGTTCGACGCTACCTTCGAAGGCCTGCACCGAGGTGACCTGGCGGCCGCGACGTACGATCAACGCCATGCTGATGAAGTCCTGGACCAGGTCCTTGAGCGTCGGTTTGTCGCTGGCGGCCGGGACGGCGCCCTGTTGCAGTACGGCTTCGGTCATTTGAGCACCGCCATCAGTTCAAGCTTGAGGTTGGTAAAGGCGCTGGGCGCATAGAAGCAGATGGCCTGGGCGCTGATCATTCGCTCATACACAGTGCCGTGTGGTTCGATGGCGAAGTACTGGTTGTCCAGGCGCACCGGAATCGCGTTCGGCAGCCGCGCGGCATGATTGAGGGTGACACCCGGCATGGCGCTGTTGACCACCACTTCAATGTCTTCCGGCGAACCGACCTTGAAGGCACGGGGCACCAGCTCCAGCAGGCTGGCGCCGGGCATGTCGGCGTGCACGGCGATATAGAAGTCGGCTTCGGCCAGGCGCGGGTCGTGCAGTTGGCCTTGCCAGTGCGATGGCTTGGTCTGGGTCAGGTTGATGACAATGCACTGGTTGGGCACGACGTTGTCGAGCATCACCCGGATCATTTCGTCGAGCTTGACCAGCGACGCGGCCGGGTCGTGGTGGTCGTACTCGGGGATGTCGCTGAGCTGGGTGTCCAGGGTGAAGGTCAGCAGGCCGCCGGCAAGGTCCGCCAGGAACAGGTACAGGCGCTCCGGGTGCAGGCGCGGGTGGGCCAGTAGATGCGCCAGCTGCGGGTGGGCACGGTTGACCGTGTTCAGCAGCCAGAACAGGGTCACATCGCTGGAGCCGAACTCGGCGATCTGGTCGGCGCGCTCGCGGCGTCGGCCGGAAAGCGCCTTGCTCTTGGCCTGCAGGGCGCCGAGCAGGCGCTTGCCGATGCCGGCAATGGTCTCGTGGCTGCCCAGGTGCAAGGTGGGGTGGACGAAATGTGGGTCAACGTTGAAACCGCCCATGCTGTTGCGTGTCAGCTTGGCCAGTGGGCAGTGGCTGTAACCGTCGAGGCTGTCACCGTCGACCAGCAGTACGACGTTCAGGCGCAAGCTGGTGATTTCGTTTTCCAGCTCGCCTTCATTAAGGTCGGGCAGGGTGTCGAACTGCTTGCGGAAACGCCGTGCGGCCTTGTGTTCGTGGCCATCCTCGACGTAGTTGAGGCCGAATGGCTCGGGCAGCTTGAGCGCGGCATACACCTTCAGGTCGTTGGCCTTGAGCAGGTCCTTGAGGTCGCGCGCGGCCGGCAGCGGATCGTGCTGCGGCGCGTCGTAGAGGCTGCCATCGGGGAACACCAGCTTCAGGCGCTTGAGCTGCAGTGAACCATTGACCAGGGCGTCCTCGTCCACCTGCAGCGCCTGAACCCCCCAATGGAAAGGGGTGCTGCGCAGGGTCGCCTCAGCCAACTGGTGCTGATGGAATTCGTCCTGATACTGGAAGTGCTGGGGCAGCAGGAACATGCCTTCCGACCACATCACCCGGCTCTGCTTGCTCATTTGACGCTATCCACTAAAGAATTGAAGGTTGAATCCATGGCGTTGCTGGCCGACTGGCTGGCGGCGTCGGTGGCTTTGTCGATGGCCGCGTCCTGCACCTTGTCGGTGAGGGTCGCGTCGGCATCCTTGGCCTTCTGCGCAGCGGCCAGCTGGTCGGCGGTCGGCGGTTTGTTCAGTACGTCCACGCCCCGCATGGCGCTGATTTCGGTGTTGTCCACCAGCACCCGCAGGCCGTCGGAGGAGAACCAGATACCGTCCTTGCGCAGCGAGTTGGCGTCGAAGGCGACTTTCCAGCGCGCGTCCTGCTCATCGCGGAAGAACGCCGCCACGCCGACGTAGCGCGCGTTCTTGGCCAGCGGCCACTGGTCGATCTGGCCAATGCCAGGTAGCAGGGTGATCTCGCGGGTTTCCACCAGGGTGTTGCCCAAGGCTTTTTGCGGGGCGTCCCACAGGGTCTCGGCATCGGTAGCCGCGAAGCGCTCGAGGTCGGTCAGCTGATACACGCGCATCACCACCGACAGCGGCTTGCCCTCGGCGTCGGGGTTGAGCTGGTTGCCGCCGTCGGAGGTCAGGATGACCTTTTCGCTGTCGGCCAGCATGTCGGCCGCCCAGCTGTCTTCCATGCGCTTGCCGATACGGTCGGTGACCCCGCAGCCGGCCAGCGCCACCAGCAAGGCGGCTGCGGTCAGGCGTTTGAGGACGATGTGCTTGTGTTGCATGACGGCAAAACCTCCGGGTACTGGTCAGGCCAGGCGATAGGCGAAATCGCCATCGCTGCCCAGCTCGATCGCAAGGTGCTGGATCGGCGCGTCCTGGGCCATGCGCTCGAGCACGCGCTGGGCGAGTTCGGGCATCAGGGTCTGGGACAGGATGTTGTCGATGTTGCGTGCGCCGCTGTCGACCTCGGTGCAGCGCGCGGCGATGGCCTTGACCAGCGCCTGGTCATAGCTGAGCTCGGCCTGGTGGTTGCGGGCGAAGCGCTTGGCGATGCGTTCGAGCTTGAGGGCGACGATGCGCTCGAGGATCTGGTCCTGCACCGGGTAGAACGGCACGATGCTCAGGCGACCGAGGAAGGCCGGCTTGAACACATGGTTGAGCTGGTCGCGCAGGTCCTCGACGATCGCCTCGGGCGTCGGCAGCTCGGTGGCGTTCAGGCAGGTCTGCATGATGCGCTCGGTGCCGGTGTTGGAGGTGAGGATGATCACCGTGTTGCGGAAATTGATTTCGCGGCCCTCGCCATCGTCCAGCACGCCCTTGTCGAACACCTGGAAGAACAGTTCCAGCACGTCGGGGTGGGCTTTTTCCACCTCGTCGAGCAAGACCACGCTGTACGGCTTGCGGCGCACCGCCTCGGTCAGCACGCCGCCTTCGCCGTAGCCGACATAGCCGGGTGGCGAGCCCTTGAGGCTCGACACGGTGTGGGCCTCCTGGTACTCGGACATGTTGATGGTGATCAGGTTGCGCTCGCCGCCGTACAAGGTGTCGGCCAGGGCCAGGGCGGTTTCGGTCTTGCCGACGCCGCTGGGGCCGAGCAGCAGGAACACGCCAATCGGTTTGTTCGGGTCTTCCATGCGCGCTCGGGAAATCTTGATGCGCTTGCCGATCTCGTGCAGGGCGTGGTCCTGGCCCAGCACGCGTTCACCAAGCAGGGCCGGCAGGCGCTGCACGGTATCGATTTCGTCACGCAGCATCTTGCCCAGCGGGATGCCGGTCCAGCCGCTGATGACCTGGGCGATGGCGCCGCTGTCGACCAGCGCATGGACCAGTGGCTGGTCGCCTTGCACGCGCGCCAGCTCGGCACGCAGGGTATTGAGCTGCTGAGCGTCGGCATCGTTGGCGGCGTCCAGCGCCTTGAGCTGTTCGACCAGCTCCAGCTCCTGCTGCCACTGGGCATTGAGTTGCTGTTCTTGTTGCTGCTCGGCCTGCAGGGCAGCCTGCAGCGCTTCCAGGCGGCGGGCATGGTCGTGCCCCTTGCCGGCTTCGTGGCCGAGCACGCCGATTTCTGCTTGCAGGTTGTCGATCTGCCGGCGGCAGTCTTCCAGTGCGCCGGGCAGCGAAGATTGCGCCAGGGCAATGCGCGCGCAGGCTGTGTCGAGCACGCTGACCGCCTTGTCGGGCAGCTGGCGGCCGGTGATGTAGCGGTTGGACAGGCGTACCGCCTGCACCAGCGCTTCGTCCATCACCGCCACCTTGTGGTGCTCGCGCATCTTGCCGAGCAGGCCGCGCAGCATGTGAATGGCCTTGTCTTCGTCGGGCTCTTCCACTTTGACCACCTGGAAGCGGCGGGCGAGGGCGGCGTCCTTCTCGAAGTACTTCTTGTATTCGGCCCAGGTAGTGGCAGCGATGGTGCGCAACTCGCCACGGGCCAGGGCCGGCTTGAGCAGGTTGGCGGCATCGTTCTGCCCGGCCTGGCCGCCGGAGCCGATCAGGGTGTGGGCTTCGTCGATGAACAGGATGATCGGGTGCAGGCTGCGCTTGACCTCTTCGATCACAGCCTTGAGGCGGTTCTCGAACTCGCCCTTGACCCCGGCGCCGGCCTGCAACAGGCCCAGGTCGAGGGTGTGCAGGGCAACGTCCTTGAGCACCGCCGGCACGTCACCCTGGGCGATGCGCAGCGCCAGGCCTTCGACCACGGCGGTTTTGCCGACCCCGGCTTCGCCCGTGAGGATCGGGTTGTTCTGTCGGCGGCGGGTGAGGATGTCGACCATCTGCCGTACTTCGAACTCACGGCCCAGCACCGGGTCGATGCGGCCTTCGCGGGCGCTTTGGGTAAGGTTGACCGTGTACTGGTCCAGCGCTGGGGTCTTGCCGCTGGCCTTGCTCGACGTGCTCACTGGCGCCGCTGGGCTGGCCAGCGGGCTGGCCTGCCTGGACTCGGCGCTACCCTCCACCAGCGCGGCAAGGTTCACGCGCAGGTCATCGGCGTTGATTTTTTCCAGCTCCGGCGCAGAGGCGATCACCACGCGACGCAGTTCAGCATCGTCAAGCAGAGCCTGCAGCAGGTGAGCGCTGCGCACCTGGCCTACGCCGTATTCGATCGAGGCCAGCAACCAGGCTTGCTCGATCATGCGGGTAATGTGCGGCGACAGCGCCGGGGTGCGGGTATTACCTTTCTTGAAGGTGCCCAGGGCGGTGACCAGCTGCGCTTGCAGGCGTTCGGCGACGACCTCGTAGTGGCGCAGGATCGGCGCCAGGTCGCTGTCGTTGTTGTCGAGCAATTGCAGCAGCAGGTGCTCCACTTCCACGTCGTAATGGTGCTCGGACAGGCACAGGGCCGCCGCGCTTTCGGTGGCCGTGCGGCTGGTTTCGTTGAGCTTGGCGAACAGAGACTTCAGGTTCACAAGGCGACCCCATCGTAAGGAATGTGGAAGACGGCGCAACGCGAAGGCTCCGCGTCACGACCCGGGCGTTTGAGCCAACCCAGCCAGCCCAGGGCGACATTGCCGCTGCGGCCCAGTTGGGCGCGTGGCACCGCCTCGCGCTTGAGGCGCGGGGCAATTTCGAAATCCAGCTCGGCACCTATATAGAAGCGCACCAGCTCGACCAGCTTGCGGTAGCAGGCGGTGCCCGGCTGGAAGCGCTGGTAGTCGGCCAGGCTCAGCGGGCCCAGCTCGATGCGGATGCACGACTGGTAGTCCCAGACCCGGTTGCCGGCGACGGCGCTGTGGCCGAGCTGGGCATTGCGGCGGCCGAGCTGGGTGCATTGTTCGGGCTGCAGGTGCAGCCAGCGCCCGGCGAACGGCTGGACCTTGATAGGCAGCGAGAAATAGAAGCCGAGCATGCGTTCAAGGTTCAGCGCATTGCGCGGCTTCTGGCTGAGCAGGCCGGCAAAATAGCTGAACAGCTCACGACGCAATGCTGACGGTTGCTCTTCGAACTTCAGCTTCTGGGCGCGCGGCCCGAGGCCAACCAGGTTGAGCAGGTAGCCGTCGAAGCCCGAAGTGCCATTGCGCTCGTGCTCGATGTGGAATTTGTATTTTTGCCAGGCCTCGTAGAACAGCGTGGTCATGCGGTGCGAGAAGATGTCGAGAAACGCATGGGCGGCATCGTCGCGATACTGCACGTGGCGCTCGAGCAGCAGCTCGGTGTACGGGCGTGGCAGCACGCCCGACGGCCCGACCAGGCCCATGAAGGTGACCTGCACTTCCGACAGCGGCAAGCCGGCCGGCGACACCTTGCCTTCGCGCTCGAAGTGCAGGTCGCTGACCTCGCTGGCCGGGAACGCCAGCGACAACTGGGTACGAAAACGCAGCGGGTCTTCGTGCGGCCGGGTTGCCAGGTCCATGCGCCCGGTGCGGCTGTAGTGCAGGCGGAGCAGGCGCACCAATTGAAAGAATTCGAATCGGTGCGGCTCGGCTCGGGCCTGATCGATCAGACCAGGGGCTGATCGCCGGTGCGTGCTGGCCATTGTACGACTCTCTTTTCTCGTTGTTGGGTGCGCAGGGTCAGTTGGGTGAAGCTGTTCATCGAGCAGTACTGGCCGAAGAAGTGGTCCAGCACTTTGCCGAACAGAAACACGCCGCTGCCGATGAACTGGCTTTCGTCCAGGGTCAGGGTGATGCCGACGCCGCGCACGAAATTTGGCCGCGGGTGGCCGATGCGCGCGACCACCGGTTCGCTGCTGATCGCCTTGATGCCGTTGATCTGTTTGCGAATGGCGGAAACATTGCGGTAGTTGTACAGCGACAACAGCTCCAGCAGCACTTCCCGGCCCTGGCTGACCAGCGACAGATGGTTCAGCGACAGGTGGGCGATCAACCGCCAGATCAGGCCCTTGCCCAAGGGCACACGCACCGTGGCGGTGGGCTTGCGCAGGCAGCGGATATCCTTGATCACCGAGTTGGCGGGAATGGTGAAATCGCCCCGTTCCCCACCGAACGGCAGCATCAGCGGCACGTCGCGGTTGCTGCAGGTAAGGCCGATACTGAGGGTGTCGCTGCTGGCGTCGATCAGTTCCAGATCGCGGTCGACCACGCGGATGCTCATGGCAGTGGCGTCACCCTGGTTTCGCCGGCGCGCAACCCAGAAGCTGCTGTGTGGGTCTTGCTCGCCCCGGGGTTCGAAAAACGGCTGGCAGGTGGCGACCTGGTCGATACCGCCGAGTTTGCGCACCCGCCGTACCCGGTCGATCGAGACCACTTCTGCAGCGTTGTGCAGCCGTGTATCAGGGGTGACCGGGTATTCGTGCTGGGTGTGGGTCAGCTTGATCGGCTCGGCCTGCTGGCGGAACAGGTTGATGATCGGCGTGCAGTTGAGCTTGAAGTTGTTGCGCCCGATGTTCTGGGTCAGCCGCGCCAGGCGCTCGCTGAGGTCATAGTCGGAGAAATAGAAGTTGACCTCTACCTGCTCGATGGCCTTGCCCTGCAGGATGCGGGCAAATCCACTGAGGTCGAAGAACATGAACTTGTCGGGGAAGGTGAAATACTCGTGCAGCAGGCGGTAGCCCAGGAATGAGCGTTCGGAGTAGTCCACCAAGCCTTCGTCACGGGCGTAGCCCACGGTGTTCAGGGCATCGGCCGGCAGCGCCACTTCGCGGCGGCGGCCCTGGTCGTCGAAGCTCAGCGTGGCCTTGGCCAGGTTGTTGAACAGCAGCTCGTACAGCTGCAGCATCAGGGTCGCTTCGCCGTCGAGGAAGAACCGCAGGCGGTTCATGTCCATCTGCCCGAACAGGGCATCGCCAGTGGCTGCCAGGCGGATGCGCAGACGAGCGACCAGGTCGGCGCTGTGCCCGTTGAAGGCCGAACGTTCCATTTCCGTGAACGAGGCCTGCTGCACGGTAATCGGCCACAACTCTACTGGGTAGCAGGTGCGGAACTTGCACACCACGCCTTCCACGGGATTGGCATGCATCTCGGTATGGCGCGCCACGCGGTAGGCTTCGGTGACTTTCTCGTGCCTGCCCAGGCTCAGTTCGACAATCGACATCGACGGAGTAGGGCGCAGGTAGTGGGGGTACAGCACCTCGAGGAAGGATTCGACGATTTCCGGAAACTCGTCATCGAGCTTCTTGTGCACCCGCGCAGACAGGAACGAGAACGCCTCGATCAGGCGCTCGGTGTGCGGGTCTTCGCAGTTGTCGCCTTCGATCAGCAGCCGCGAAGCGATCTTCGGGTACTGCGCGGCAAACTCCTGGCCGAGAAAGCGCAGGTGCGACAGTTCCTTTTCGTAGTAGGGCAGCAGTTCGTCGAGCATCAGTTGAGGTTCTGCACTTTGTATTCCTGGGTGTTGACCTGCAGCACGGCGTCGAATGACACCTGGCGGCTGATGTCCTGCAGACGCAATACGGCGTCCACGCGGAAGGTCAACATGCGATGGCCGTTCTGCTGGGCCAACAGCTGAACACGGACCCGGCGAAAGCGCCGGTCTCCGGTGCTGATCGCCCGCTCCAGCTGTTGCTGGATCAGGCGACGATCGTGCGGGTCGAGCACGCTGCGGCTGATGAAGTCCGGCATGCCGTATTCAAGGATGGAACCACCGAGCTGGCTGAAGCCGTCGAGCTCTTCGGCGACCAGGGACTGGCGGGTGTTCACCAGGACTTCGAGGTCGCGGACGATGCTGGCCTTGTACTCGGCCAGCGAGCAGGTGCGCTGCGCTGCGGGCTCGGCCGACTGGTAGGGACGGTCGTCCAGCAGTCGGTCGAGCAGCGAGGGCAGCAGGCGGGCCTGGTTACTCATGTGTCATCCCTGTACACAACGGCCTGTCAGCCGCGCGCGCCCTGTGGCAGCTCGGCAACCAGCCGCAGCGAGGCGGTCAGTTCATCCAGCTGGTAGTGCGGGCGCAAGTAGGTCACGGCCTTGTACACGCCTGGCTTGCCGGGCACTTCGAACACCTCGGCGCGCGCTTCGCGCAACGGGAACTTGGCCTTGGCCTCCTGGCTGGCGGTGTCGTCGAGCAGCACATAGCTGGCCAGCCACTGGTTGAGGAAGCGCTCGACATCCATGCGCGAGGCAAAGCTGCCGATCTTGTCGCGCATGATCGCCTTCATGTAGTGGGCGATGCGCGAAGTGGCGAAGATGTATTGCAGCTGGGCCGACAGGCGTGCGTTGGCGTTGGCGATGTCGGTGTTGTACTGCTTCTGTTTCTGCGCCGACTGGGTGCCGAAGAACGCGGCATAGTCGGTGCCCTTGCAGTGCACCAGGGGGATGAAGCCCAGGTCCGACAGCTCTTTTTCGCGGCGGTCGGTGATGGCGATTTCGGTCGGGCACTTGAGGGCGATTTCGCCGTCGTCGGTCTTGAAGGTATGGGTCGGCAGGCCTTCGACCAGGCCGCCGCCTTCCACGCCGCGGATGGCCACGCACCAGCCGTAGCGGGCGAAGGCGTCGGTGACGCGGGTGCCGAGGGCGTAGGCGGCGTTCATCCACAGGTATTTGTTGTGGTCGCGGCCATCGACGCTTTCGACGAAGTTGAATTCTTCCACCGGGGTGGTATCCGGGCCATACGGCAGACGACCGAGCACGTGGGGCAGGGTGAGGCCGACGTAGCGCGAGTCTTCCGAGGCGCGGAACGACTTCCACTTGGCGTATTCCACGGTGTCGAAGATCTTCGCCAGGTCACGCGGGCCGGACATCTCGGTGAACGAGTCCCAGCCGAACAGCTCGGACGAAGCGGCCGAGATGAACGGCGCGTGCGCCGCCGCCGCGACGTGCGAGATCTCTTCGAGCAGGTACATGTCTTCGGGGTTGCGGTTGAACTCGTAGTCACCGATCAACATGCCGAAAGGTGCGCCACCGAAGGTGCCGTACTCTTCTTCGTAGACCTTCTTGAACAGTGCGCTCTGGTCGAATTCGCTGGCGGCCTTCAGGTCGCGTACCAGGTCTTTCTTCGAGGCATTGAGCAGGTGGATCTTCAGTGTGGTGCTGGTCTCGGTCTGGTCTACCTGGTATTTCAGGCCGCGCCAGGAGGCTTCCAACTGCTGGAACTCGCGGGCGTGCATGATCTCGTTCATCTGCTCGGAGAGCATCGCGTCGATTTCGGCGATGCGCGAATCGAGCACGGCGATCAGGTCCTTGCTCGGGGTCATCTCACCCTCGAGCACCTGGTTCACCAGTTCGCCAATCAGGTCGCGGGTGCGGTTGCGCTCGGTGTCGGAGCGGGCCACGCGGCTTTGCGAAATGATGCTGTCGAGCAGCGAGGGCTGTGGTGCGAAGTTTTCCACTTCGACCAGGTCGCCGGCCTGTTGCGGTGCGGTTTGCTTGTCGGTCATGTTCGGGCTCCTGCTCAGGCGCGATCGTCGCTGGACGGGTCTTTCACTTCGGCTTCACGGCCGAATTCCTTGCCCAAGGTCTTGAGCTTTTCGGTGTTCTGCAGCACATCCATCAGCAGCTCTTCGAGCTTGTCGTTGCCGCCCATCTTGTTGCGCAGGTCGGCCAGCTTGTTGCGCACTTCCAGCAGCTTGCGCAGCGGCTCGACCTGCTTGACCACGTTCTGTGGCTCGAAGTCTTCGAGGCTGTTGAAGTTCAGCTCCACGCCCAGCTGGGTACCGTTCTTGGCCAGGGTGTTGTCGACGCGGTAGGTCAGGCGTGGCTTGATGCCCTTGAGCACACCGTTGAAGTTGTCGCGGTCGATGTACACGAACTTGCGGTCCTTGAGCTTGGGCAGCGGCTCCAGCGGGTTGCCGGAGAAATCACCCAGTACGCCGACGACGAAGGGCAGCTCCTTTTTCTCGATGGCATCGCCGATGTCCACGTCGTAGGTGATATGGACCCGAGGCGCGCGAACGCGGTCGAGTTTGTGCTGAGTGCTTTCCTTCTTCGCCATCGTGTTCTCCAGTGCGAGCAATTCGCTGCGAATCATTGCGCGGCCCGGTACCGGGCGCTGCGCGTTACAGTCCTTCGATCGTCAGCAGCAGGCGCTGACGGATTTCGTCGTTCATTTCCAGGATGTTGTCGCGGCCTACCAGTTCTTCGAAGCTGGTGTTGCCGGCAATCTGCGTGCTGCTGCGGATGACCGAGTCGTCGGGAAGTTCCGAGCGCACCGGCGAGCTGATGACGCAGAACGGCAGGTCGCCAAAGCCCTTCAGGCGCTCGAAGCTCAGGCCGTAGCGCAAGCCCTCGAACAGTCGGCCAAGGCCAGGCGACTTGCTCAGGCAGTAGAACAGCACCAGGTAGTGCACCACGAAGCGGTACAGCTCGGCGCTGCTGCGGTTGGGGTCTTTGATGACATTGCGAAACCGCGCCAGGTCGAAGGCGTGGAAGCCCACAACCCAGCGGGTCGGGCTGGTGATGCGGATGACCTGGCCGCTGTGTTCCAGGGTCTTGTCGTATTCCAGCGGGAACAGTTCGGGGGTGGTGCTGATCAGGTTCAGCGGTACTTCCAGCTCGGTGACCAGCTGGAACGGCGCGGCCGAACCGATACGTTCGTAGAGTTCGACCAGGGCCTGGAAGTGGCCCTGGGTTTCGCGTCCGCTGCTGCGCTGTGCGCCTTGCAGGTATTCGCCAAACAGGGTTTGCGGACGGATCAGCGGTGCCACGGTGGCAAGGTAATCCGCCGCCTGCGCCTTCAGCGCATCGGAGATCGCCCGCGTTTGGCTACGCAGCTTGATCAGTGCTTCGACATCGAATGTCTGTGTCATTGGTGCATCGTCCATGTGCCTGCTTGATCGTCCTGAAACGCCGGTGGCGTGGACCTGAAAAATCGCCTTTCGGCTGCAGCGAATTTGGGTGCTGGCATATGAATATTGTGTTGCCAGCAATGCCGAGTAGGGCACCTCGCTGCGGAAGAAGTTCCGGCGAGGGGGGCGATTTTTTCCCCGTTTTGTGACGCTGCGCAATAATGGCGCTGTGATATTGACAGCGTGTCTTGGGCGCAGGAGATGGGGGCTCAAGCCCTAAAGACTGGGTACGAAAGGGGCTGGAAAGCGATGAAAATCGGCGACAAAAGTTTTTTTCAAAAAGTGAATCAGTTCTCATTTTGTGCGCCGGCCGCGTGCGTGCAGCGTGGTGGGGAAGCGCGTCAGGATGATGGCAATGCGACCGGTTTCGTCGCGTCCGGCGGGGAAACTGTATTGTTCAAAATCTAATAGCTAGCGCGATGCCCGTAGGAGCGGGTTTACCCGCGAATAGGCCGGACCTGCCGGCCACTATCCCTGGTCATTCACCGTCACAGCCGCCACCGCATTCGCGGGCAGCCTGCCCGCGAACACCGGCGCAGCCGGTTTCATCCAACTCAACGACCATCGACCTGTACGCAAACGTCTCTGCCATCGATTGCCTTGCATGGCCAATTGTCGTTGATGTAATGATCCGGCTTGAAGCACACCCGTTCATCGTTGACCCAGAACATCTGCCAACCGGAGCCCGAGATCCTGAGCTTCGGGCACGACCAGTAGTCCTTTGCCGAAAGCGTGGCTGTGGTCAGCGCAATCATTGTCGGAGCAACGATAACCATCAGCACAACTGTCAGTTGCAGCGAGCGTAGCTGGAACCCATGCAGCCAAGAGGTTTTTGGTGGGTCAAACTTTCGACCGGTCCATGCGGCGATCAGGCTGGCAACGATCAGGCAAGGCCCCAGGGGAATGAATGCAATCATGAAGAAAGCTTTGAGTGGTGTTTCCACGACCGGCGCATTACGGTAGATCCGGCCGTAGAGGGGCACGATATCTGTCCATAAGGCGTACACCGCCAGTGCTCCCATGGCGAGCATGGACAGCATCAGACCGATGGCCGTAAGCCGGAAAAGAATAGGGGACCTTACGTAGAGTTCGGGATGGTCTTTCATGTGTGCCTGAGCATTCCCTGGCTGCCGCGGATCAAACCGGCATGGCTGAACAACAGGTTCAGCACGTTATCACAGGACCAGGCACTGGACCTTTGCCGATGCCATGGTGCGCTGGTACCGGCAGGGTGAAAACCGCGTCAACGGCCGTTGCTTCGACATCGGCAATGTCACCCGCGCAGCCTTGGAAGGCTGAGAGGCCCAGGGGGCCTGACTGGATGGGCATCATCAAGGCCTCGACCGCAGGCAATGGTATCGTTGATACGCCAATGGCTCCGTTACCCAATTCATTCTCAAAGAAATCCCATGATCGATCTAAGAAGCTCAAACGCATTGCTGGCCGACTACGTGCGACGTTATGCGCATCTGTCGCCGGAGCCCTCCCGGCAGTTGCAGCAGCGGATGGACTCCACCTTGCAGTCTGATGCACTGGCGGCGCCGGCGGTCAAGCCAAGCTGGCTGCACTCCAGGGCCTGCACATTGACCGCGGAGCAGGCACTGGACCGCGCCAAGGGCGCGCTGCTTGGCCTGGCCATCGGCGATGCGGTCGGCACCACGCTCGAGTTCCAGGCCCGCGACAGGGGGCAGGTGAGCGACATGGTCGGGGGTGGCCCGTTCAACCTCGTTGCGGGTGAGTGGACTGATGACACCAGCATGGCGCTGTGCCTGGCAGACACGTATGTGAGCAAGGGCAAGTTCGATTACGCCACCTACGCAGATGCCTTGGTCCGCTGGTACCGGCGCGGGGAAAACAGTGCCAACGGTCGTTGTTTCGATATCGGCAATGCCACGCGCAATGCCCTTGAAGGCTGGCTGCGCGAGGGTATTACCTGGCAAGGCAACTATGACCCCTCGACGGCTGGCAATGGCTCCATCATCCGCCTTGCGCCTACGGCAATCTTCCGCCGGCACTCGCTGTCGGCAAGCTGGTGGGAAAGCGTCACGCAAAGCAGCGTGACCCACAACGCCGACGAGGCAGTGAACTGCTGTCAGCTGTTTGCGGCACAGCTGCATCTGGCGCTCAATGGTGCAGACAAGGAAGAGGCCCTGGCCCCAGCGGTGCGTTCGTTGCGGCCTCGCCCGATGATCATCAATGCGGGCGAGTACAAGCAAAAGAGCCGCGAACAGATCCGCTCCTCCGGCTACGTCATCGATACCTTGGAAGCGGCACTGTGGGCCGTATGGAACACCGACAACTTCAAGGACGCGATCCTCCTGGCCGCCAACCTTGCCGATGATGCCGACAGTGTCGCGGCCACCGCCGGCCAGTTGGCGGGTGCGCTGTACGGCGTGTCCGGCATGCCGCCGGAGTGGGTGGAGAAGGTTGCGTGGTCGCAACATATCCAGGAACTGGCAGCCAAGCTCTTCGATCTCTCGCCGCAGCATGATGAACTGGACGCATTGCTTTATGGCCAGCCTTGACGGTTCGGGCAGAAACTGTGAAGTACGCCACGAATCGAAACCAGAGGAACGCTTCGCGACACGTACCTGAGGCAGGAGCCGTATGCGGTAGTTCCGCACGTACGGATCTGTGCGGGGGGGGGGCAGCGAATCTTCTGCTTGAGTGTTTCGGTGTTCATGGTCAGTCCTGATTGGGGTAAGGGACTGCACCACTTCACCGCAGCGTGAGATGGCACCACTCATTTGTTGGTAGGGTCAAACGGTCATGCAGTGTCGGATTTCGTCAGCATTTATCTATGTGGCACTAGATGGCCGTGCCCCGATTTTTTCCCGGCTTGATGATTAATAATTCATCAAGTTGTCTTTTGCGGCATTTTATCACGAAAGCCAGCGCCGCATCAGGGTCATCCATGAAGGCATCAAATGTAGCTGGAGCAATGGCGAAATACTCTTCGTATTCAACCATGCCGTTGCTGACGGGGAACGAAACGTAATACTGACTAGCGTCTTCTTCGATGCCGATTGAGTACATGTGCTGACGACTGATGAAAAGATCTTTGAATTTCATAGGGGGCCTTCAAAAAAGGGGAGCGGTATTGAACCTCTTGGCGGCAATACTCGCCGCGTCTATGACGACTTCACTGTTGCCGTCAGGTAGCTTGCCACCAGGGATCCAGAATTCGTTAGCACCGGCTTCATTTCCCGATGGAATCCGTAGATTCAACTGCTTCGGATCAGGGATGTCTACCGGGACCAGTGCATTGGTATCAAGGAAATTCTCAGGCTAGCCAAGGGCTTACTCCAACGCGCGCTTGTCACCTGCTGTCTTGGCAAGTAGTTCGGTTGCTTCGTGGCCTAGCATGATGAACGACGTACTATCTTTCTGTGCGATGCCGTATTTCTCAAGGTTGGTCTGGGTCATGAAGCGTGAGGCGCCATTTTGGAATTGGGCCAAATGTTGCGCGACATAATCTGGATCTGGATAGGTGGTGGGGGTCGGGCATTTCGCCTTTGGCGATCGCAAGAATATCCTCTTCGGTGAATCCACGTTATGAAACATTTTTCTCCGCCAGTGGAGCTGATGCGTCAGGTAGCGAGACAGTTCGAGTGGGAGCTGTCGGGCATGGGCTCTGATCGATACCTCAAGAACCTTCTGTGACGGGCCATTCGGCGATTGCCGGGTCGCCTCCGGGCGCCAGTGAGGAAGATGAAGGATGGCGATATGACATTGCCTTGCAGGGCGGTATTGCCCCGTTTTCCTAGGCCTGTAGTGAGTTGACAGGGCAGCTTTTGCCGGTGTTTCCTTTGGGCCTTTCTGCCTGCCTGGCATTCGGGAATGTGAATCCTGTCGCACTTATTTCAATGCATGATGGCACTTTCCTTTCTGCAGGCAGTCGCATGATTCCGCAAGCACGTTATGCGCGCATGCAGAATACGCCCGCAAGATCAGGGTTGCAGCTGAGCATCGCAAGCGCGTGCTGGCCGTGTTTTCAAGGAGATTTCGCATGATCATGGACTTGGCCTCCGCGCTGCTGTCGCCACAGAACCGCCGCCTGTTCAAGTTTCACAACCTGGCCAACCCCGAGCAGGAGCTGCTGCTGGAAACCTTCAAGGGCACCGAAGCCCTGTCGTGGGCGTTCAACTACGAACTGCTGCTGGTCTGCGAAGACTCCGGCGTGCCGCTCATGATGGGCTAGCAAGTCAGCATCGAAATCGAAGTGGCCAAAGGCGGCTCGCGCTACATCGCATATGTTGGACAGCATAGCGCCTAGCCCAGAGTATCCTTGAGTGATGACGCAACCGGTTGGGGGACTGACTTGGGCGATTATCTGATTGGGAAAGATTGAATTAAATGTTTACGACCGAACGGTTTTTTGCGCGAATTTGGGCCTTCTGGTTTTTAACGCTTATGATTTCAGTGTTGACACTTGGGGTGGCGCCGAAGATTGTTTTTGTGCCCATGGCTGTATCGTCTTTTGTTACATTTTGCTGGTGCGTGAAATGCGCCTATCGTTCGGAAAGATTTGCTGATTTTGCGTCCTTACGTCTCTGTTTCAGCTTGACTGCCGTGCCGCTTTTTGCCTTTGTCCTGTCAATGGCGATAACGTACAAACAATCAAAAATGGGAGGCGTAGCGGCGCTTGCGATCAGCGCCGTGCCGCTCATTCTTACTGCGTTGGCTTTCGCATTGGCCTATGGGCATCGAAGCAAGGCGAGTTCATTCCTGTTACGCGGTGAGCGGGTAGAAGTATTCGAACCCGAGCAGGCCAATTCGTGGGTTGTGGGCGGGCTTGGTGCAGGGTTGAGTAGTCTGCTGTATCCGACGATAAAGAACTATAATAGTTCTATGGCCGTGGTGCTGTGTGTGATGGTTTTCATTTCGCTGTATTTGGTCTTCTATAATCGCACCAATATCGCTTCGTTAAGGGCGTTAAAAGAACGCGAGCGTCGTGAGGCGCGTCAATACACATTTCTTGAGATCGAATATGTGCGTGCGTTACGTGACGCTTCATGGTTGGCTCGGGTTTTTGCACTCAAGAGCCGAAAATAAGCGATATTAGACGCCAGTTATCCAGGAAGTGTGATGTTGACTTGCCGTCTCGACTCGCGAATCTTCCAGGGTAAGACGGTACAAGACCTAGTTGGCGAGGTATTTGCAGGTTTTGGCAGCTTGGCAAAGTGCGATTTCCGCCTGAACAAATCGTTGAAACCTTATAGCTACTGCAACCCGGAAAGATCGCCGTTCGTACCTTTGACTATAGTCAGTCGCGCAATTTCTTTCCGGTGATCATGCAGAGGCTCAATGAACAGGGGGATGTAATCGGCAGACTTATAGCCCTGTGACTTGAAGAAGTTGGCAGCAGTATCCTGGTTGCCTCGTATATTGGTGTCCTGCCAAGTTGCCCGTTCGAGCAAGCTTCTTGTATGTTCTCCATCTTTTTCTAATCGTGATTTTTATTTTTGGCTTGGAATTTCTTAAAGGAACTCCACTCCTCTCCATCAATCAATGCCATGTAAAATTCTGCAAATAACTGACTGAGATTACGATCGTCCTGTAAGTTGGTCTCCGGTAAGTAGCGGTAACCAGGTATGTCTCTAGCCTCCATGGGGGCATGAATTTTTCCATTTTCAGCTTTTAATAAGAGGCCGCGTAGGGTGTTGAGCATCAGCTTCGCATCGGAATTTTGATCTTCGAGAGCCTCAAGTTTTTCACGAAGCGCTGTAGCGGTAGCCTTCAGTGTGTGCGTGTTCATTGTCTATCCTAGTTATCAATAGTGCCTATGAGCTTGGTGGTCGACCACTCATTACGGTTAGGGGTAAGATATTGAAGTGCGCCACCCGCCCTGTCAATGTTACCTCCAGATTCGGTGGTAGTCGCAGTTTGCGGCACGTAGCTTTTGCAGATATAGCCCACCATCAGGGCTGTCGAGATACTCATTAATCTGTTTGTTGCTAAGACCTCGGGTGCAAAAGTCTCTGCATGTTTTAGTTGTTGATCGTGCGCTACAAAGTCAGGGTCCTGTTTCGCATGAAGCTCTCGCAAGCGCTTCGGCTCGACCTGGCTGATGGGAGATGGTCCTTTAAGGAAACTCCGAACAAGTTGCTCATCAGTCGGAAATGGGCGGCTTTGGGATGCCGAAAAGCCCGATTTTCAGTCGCTGATTATTGGATAATCAAGGCAAAGCCTTGGTATCTGGACTCACGGGCGCACCTCTCCCCGCACTCGCGCACTGCCCGCCGCATCCGCTTCAACGCTTGTGCACTGACTCCCGGAAGGAAGCTGGTAAAAAGCTTGTTCTGCTGGCCGATTGCCTTCCTGGGTCTAAAAGTGAAACCAAGGAAGGTAAAGCTCACATGCGGATACCCTGCGCGTCGATTGCTGTCCTTGCAGTACACGATTTTCGATTTCTCGGGATGCATCGTGAGGCCACAAACCGCTAGACGTGAAGCGATTGAACGCATCACGTGTTCTGCTTGCCTCTGGCTACGACAATGCACTACCGCATCATCGGCATACCGGGCAAAAGGACAGTTTGGGCTATTTCGTTGCATCCATGCGTCAAAGGCGTAATGAACTCATGAAAAGATGGCAAGGCTGCCCGCCCATCATCCCTGGGAGGGTTTCTCCCCCATGCGCGCCTTGAGCTTGTGCAGGGTAGGGGCTCGCCCCCGGAGAGCTCGATACGAAACTCGGCGAAGGCGTGCTCGAGATCGGCATACTGCTGCAGCCCTTCTTCGGTGAACAGATAGCTTCCGGGGATGTCACGCCATTCCATCGGGGTGCGGATCCGCTGCTGCTTTGCCGCGTTCAACAAGAGCGTCAGCTCTACACTCAACTTCATGGCGGCCGGGTCGTGTGACTTCAGCCGGTCAATGATGACACGCAGCGCTATCGATTTTTGCCGGAGTGCGTAAATGTCCATCGTGGCTCAGTCTGCTGGGTGTAGGGTTTATAGCTTTCGTCAGTGACTGCGCCCGATGTTCAGTGGCTGGCCTGATCGAACGTCGGCAATCAATCGGGCAGTTGAATTTTGAGGCCACGAGCCGACTGGATGGCTACGTAATAGGCGTCTTTCAGTGCTCTGGCCAACTCGGGGTCATTTTCTTCGAATTCTTTCGAGGCAATGGCACCGATACTGAGTTGGTGGAGTTTCGATTTATCTTGCTCACGCCCTTCGAACACGGCTTTCACATAGTCAAGTTGGTTTAGTAGCATCCCATAAATGGGGTAAGCGGGACAGGCCTTGTTCCGCTGCGCGGTAATGTCGATAGCCTTCTGTACATAGCCGAGGGGGGTTGTGGGTTTCATAATGCACCTGGTGTTATCAGTTTGAAGAGCTCGCGTTGGCCAGAGGTCATCTGCCGAGCACCGCCAATGGCGTTATAGGGTTGGGAAGGAACGGACCAGGTATCCAGTACCGGTGCCGAGGTACTCCTCAGCAGCGTGACCTTCTCAGTGCTCTGATAGACGTTCACGATCTTGGGCGCGATGGTTTCCGTTTTGTAGATCTGGCCAAGCGGGTTGATCCCCAGTTGCCCTGGCACCACGTCAGGGGTAGGAGAGTACCACATGCCTTGCCGGCCGCCGGGCACCTGGAATTGCCAAAGTGTCTTGCCCCGGTTGATTGTTTCCGTGAAGACTGGTTGAGTGAAGTCCAAGCCGTTCATGTAGCCTTCGTAGTCGGCAGGCTTATAGCCCTGTGACTTGAAGAAGTTTACAGCAGTTTCCTGGTTGCCTCGTATGTTGATGTCCTGTGCCAAGTTACCCGTTCGAGCGAACTTCTTGTTCAGGTACTCCCTACGGGAAACTTCCGTTAAGCCTGGCTTATCCGGTGCCTGAGCAATGGGTGGTCGATCGGGTAGTGGTCGCAATGGCTCCGGTTGCGCTTGTGCACGAGAGATCGGTGTGGCCTCTTTGGGCTGCAACTCCGGCTGCGCCAACAGTTTCTGCTCATTCTTCGCCAACCAGGCTGCCAGCTGCTTGTTGGAGATCTCGGCCTGCAGCCGAGCGCTCCGGGCGGCAATGCTTTCCATGCTGCTCATGACGCCGGCCTTCATCTGGCCCCGAGTAAGGTAGGTGACGATGGCTGTCAGTAACAGCAACACCCACTGCTCCTGCCCGCGAGCAAGCTGGCGTGCAGCACGCTCGACACGCTCCTGGGCCTGCGCCGCGGAACCGCCGCTCGGGTCCAGGCCAGCGGGCTTGAGGCCATCCTCGGCGAACCAGGCCGTGGTCATGCCTTGCTGAAGGGTCGACAGGCAGGCCCTGATAAAAATACTCGGCGATGGCGGACAGCCCCAGGCCCATGAGGATCAGGTTGCCGACCTGCAGGCCAATGCCGGCGCCGGCCACCGCGCCCGGCGCCGCGCCGACGCCAAAGGCGAACGCCCCGGCCACCACACTGATCGCCCTGTGGAACCTGAGGATGGCTCGAAAACAGCTGATGGGTATGGGTGAACTGCGCGCTTAAAAGAGAAATCTGGGCGAAAAGCCTCTGAAAACATGACGCATTGAGCGCTTTTTCGATAGATAGCCTGCGTGACGGGGAAATATCAACTCACCGTCTCCGCGCGGCAAGTTGACGGAGCATCCCAAGGTGACACGAGATGGAAGAGCTGACTTACGACAGCTATTGATGGCCTGATTCGAGGAATGTTTCAAGGCTCGCGGATTTATTAACTCAGTTGTTTTCTGTGTAGCTGTCAGGGGTGAGGCTGAAGCCCGGATGGCTTACGCAAGTCAGCGGGGTGGGGGCGGCGAGCAGCCTGAATTTGATGGAGATTGGAGTGAAATGGCTCATTTGAGCGCTTCCAATTGTTTGATGATTTCTGTATTTGTCATGACTTCCTACAAGTAGCGACGTGGGTGTGGGTATTAGAATTACTGGCGCCCGTCAACCTGGATGCAGGCATTTTTATCACTCATGCGCTTGCAAGGCCAGCCGTCACGGGTATAGGAATCAGACTTGAAACAATACCGCTCATCATTGATCCAGCACACCTGCCAGGCAGATCCTGAAGTCAACAGCTTCTGGCAGGGTGTGTACCCCTTCGCCCACAAGCCCAGCGTCACAAGTATCCCAAGCGTAGGCGCTATGTAGAACATTGACCACAGTGTCCTGTGAACGTTCTTGGTAATGCTGGTGTATGGGCAAAAGATGGCGCAATGCCATCTCATTCATAACGGCTAATGCGAAGGATGAGCGATATTCATAGTTGACAGAGTTGCGCATTCCAGTGTTTCCTGCGCCCTCTACACTCGGCCGGCAAATCCATTTGTGATCTGGTTGGCATATTCAGGTGTTGTTGGGAACTTTGCTTGCCTGCATAGGTCGCAGCGCCTGAGACGTGGGCCGATACTGCGCAGGTCGCGCAAGCAGGATTTTTGACAAGGCGTGAACAGAATCGTGAACAGAATCTATCCCTGTACCGCAGCCGACCCCATGGGCCTCGGCGGGCAAGACGGCCTTCTCGGGCAGGGTGACCTGCCATGGCCAAGTGTTGTAGCAGCCAGAACCTACGCCAAGATGGATGTAGGCGGCCTTTATTCGGCTGATGACATGAGTGCCGCCGAGTTTCTTGTTGCTGAACTACAGTCGTCCGAAACGCAGTTGAGTGCTGACGAAGCCGAAGAATACGCGCAGTTACTTTATAGCCTGATTGCAAAAATGGAAAAATCGGGGCGTTTTGCCGCGGATGAACTGCTGGCCATCAAGGAGAAGGCCGAGAAGATTCCAGTCGTAGGGGCACTATTATTTTCAACTGCAAATTTACCCGGCACGCTTGCCAACGTTGCTGCGCTAGGCCATGCCGCATCCAAAGCCACCAAAGTTGAAAACCTGCTGAACATGACGGATGCCACGCGCGGCAAGCTGAAGAAGTGGGCAGCGTCACGTGGCAAACCCGGCAGTGTATCTGCCGCCAGGGCCATGAAAGGGCGCCTGAAACTGGTGCGCATGGGCGGAAACCTCTACTTCGAAATACCCGCCAATAGCCAGGCAAGTTTGTACAGGCTGCCCGGTCGGGGCAGTAACCTGCATGTGGCTGCTTTCAATACCGCCAAGGCGATGCGTGCAACTGCCCATATTGACTCGGCCGGGTACAGCAGCCGTGGCGTAGGCAAAGTACTGACGGGTGCCAAATTAGGCGGCGCATTGGCGTTCGGCCCCCAGGCTTACCTAGATGCGACGGAGGCAAAAAGCGTCTCGGAGTTCTTCCAGAAGTCAGCTTACACCCAGCCGACCAATGCATTGGCCTTTGGTGTCGGTGTATTGGTCGGCGGGCTAACAGGGCCGGCTATAGTCGTGATTGCCTTGTCTTTGGGTGCGGGTTTGGCAGTTCAGTTTGTCATGAGTGATGATTTTTCGGGGCTGGGCACTACCCTGGGTAATTTCTTGACGGGGAAGGATTAAATGTTTACCACAGAACGTTTTTTTAAAAAAATCTGGTCGGTGTGGCTGCTGGTCGTGATATTGGCCCTGATGATGACCGGAGTGGCGCCGCCATTCATGGCGGTGCCGGCGATCCTGATCATTATCGTTATGACGCTGTGGTGCATCAATTGTGCTTACCGCAGTGAGCACTTTGTAAGTTTCGCGAATTTGCGCATGTTCTTCAATATGTCAGTTGCACCAATGTTCGCATCGCTGCTGACACTGGGTGTTACCTACAAAAAAATGAAGTTGGGAGCGGCGACTTCTTTGATGTTAGGGCTCGCACCCGTCGTGCTGGTGTTGTTGACCTATGCAATGGCTTATTACTGGCGCAGTAAAAGTGATATTCTCCACTTTAAAGGGCAGCGCGTGGAATCCATCGAGCCGCCCCAGAAAGTTCAGTGGTGGCAGGCGGGTTTGGCGGCGGGCTTGAGCAGCGTGATCTATCCGCTGATGAAAAGCCATGACGTGCCGGCCACCGGGTTGATCTACTTCTTTGCGCTAATGTCCGTGTTCATGGTGTTTTACAATCGTGACAAGATCAGTGCACTCAGAGAGCTGAAAGTGCGCGAAGCGAAGGAAAACCGTCAATACACATTCATGGATATTGAAACTATTCAGAGCATGCGTGCTGCCTCGTGGTTGGGCAGGCTTTTCGCCGTACGGGCGCGCTGATGTTCACCGTTACAGGGAGTAAATTATGCTAACTGACGTTCTTTCCATGCTCGCGCCGCAAAACAGGCGATTGTTCAAGCTGAATATCCTGACACAAACAGCCAACGATGAGTTTTTGCTGGAGCACTTTTCCGGCACTGAAGAGCTTTCCAAACTCTATGAATTCGATCTGGCCTTGCTCAGCCAACAGAGCGATGTAAAGCTCAAGTCACTGATTGGCAGCCAGGCCACGATAGAAATCGAGTTATCCAACGGCTCTTTCCGCTACATTAACGGCTATGTTCAGCGGTTTAGCACCCAAGGCAGCGACGGCGGCTATGTGCGTTATGCAGCCGTGCTAGGGCCGTGGCTGTGGATGCTGACTTGCCGCTTCGATACACGCATTTTTCAAGAAAAATCGGTCCAGGCTGTTGTCAGTGAAGTGTTCGCCGGATTTGGCACGCTGGCCAAGTACGAATTTCGTGTAAGCAAGTCGCTCAAATCGCACAGCTACATTACCCAGTACCGCGAGAGCGATTTCAACTTTGTGCAGCGCTTGCTTGAGAGCGAAGGGCTTTTCTACTACTTCGAGCACACGGCCGACTCCCACCTGATGGTCATCACCGATGACTCCAGCACCTTGTTGCCGCTGCCCGAACAGCCGCAGATTCGCTACCACTCCGCGTCGGTTACCGAAACCGCTGATTCCATTACTCAGTGGCAGTCAACGCGGCAGCTGCAATCCGGTCAAATTGCCGTTCGCACGTTCGACTATCGCCAACCGCGCAACTTCCTACCTGTGACCATGCAAAGCTTGAATCAACAGGGCGATGTGGACAGGTTCGAGATTTATGATTTCCCGGGCCAGTACACCCATGGCAGCTACGAAGATGGCGAAGCCATCGTACGCAACCGTATCGAAGCGCTCGAGTTGATGGGCAAGACCTTCTACGGCGAGAGCAATTGCCGGGCCATGAAGCCGGGTTACACTTTTGAGTTGATCCAGCATTATCTGCACGACACCGGTGACGCCGAGAACCGTAAGTTTTTGTTGCTGAGCGTGGAGCATCGCGGCAGCAACAACTACATGACTGGCGACCAGGCCGGTTACGTCAACCGATTCGTGTGCGTGCGTAAAAAAATCGCATACCGCCCGCAGTTAAACACCCGCAAGCCTTTGATCAACGGCCCGCAGACCGCCATCGTTGTCGGCCCCCCAGGCGAGGAAATCTTCACCGACGAACTGGGCCGGGTAAAGCTTCAGTTTCACTGGGATCGCCAGGGGCAGTTCAACGATCACAGCTCGTGCTGGGTACGTGTCGCCCAGTCCGGTGCCAGCGGTGGCTTCGGCAGCATCCAGATCCCACGCGTAGGCGACGAGGTGGTGGTGGTGTTCCTTGACGGCAACCCGGACCGGCCGCTGATCATGGGCAGCCTGTACAACAGCACCAACACTCCGCCATGGTCGCTGCCGGCGAACAAGACCCAAAGTGGTTTCCTGACGCGGTCGATGAAGGGCGACGGCGGTACCGCCAACTTCTTCCGCTTCGAGGACAAGGCCGGCGCCGAGCAGATCATCATGCATGCCGAGCGCAACATGGATACCGAGATCGAGCTGGATGAGACCCATGATGTGGGGAATAACCGCTCGATTACTGTTGGTGGTACGCACACCGAAACGGTCAAGAAAGACACCGTGGTGCAGGTGACCGAAGGTTCCTACACCCTGCAGGTCGACAACCAGTTCATCCAGGTGGCCGCAAAGCAGCACATCATCCTGCAGGTGGGCGACAGCAGCATCACGCTGACCCCGGAAGGCATCGAGATCAAAGGCAAGGTCATCGTGACCACCAGTACCGACACCACCCAGATCACTGGCGCCGCAGTGCGGATCAACGACTGAGGCAAGGTTCATGTACAAGCCCTCGATCTACGACCGCATCTCTGCCAGGCGCGAAGCGCAAGAGGAGTCTGCGCGGCTGGCCAGTCTGGCGGAAGCTGCTCATGTGCCCGAGCCTGTGCCCGAGCCGGAACCGCTGCCAGCCGTGTTGCAGGATGTCGCCAGCGCTTTCACCTTCGCAGGGTTCTCCTTGCAGTTTCCGCTCGGCTTTCGTTTTCGCGACATCCAGACCACCCTCGAGCATGAAGGCGAGCCGGTCAGCCTCAGCATCCGCCGCCGTGATGTACCCGCCAGGCAGCCGCTGGAGCAACTGTTCCAGCGCGCAGTCGAGGCTTTGCGCGAATTGAACCCGCAACTGCGCGTGATTCGCCAACGTGATTGCCTCCTGGCTGGGAACCCGGCCAAGGTCGTGGACTTTCACTTCAATGCCGGCCACGAGCCTCGGCACGGTCGCCTGGTCGGCGCACTGGTGCCCATCGCCGGCAGCGATTCGCTGCAATGGCTGGATATCTCCAGCGTGATCGACCCCAGCAAGCCCGGCCTGAGCCAGTGGCTGGCCGAGTTCGACCGCATGCTCGATGGCTTCGCGCAGGGCTGACCCCGATTTTTTCGCTATCAGGAATTTTCATCGCATGGATTACGAATTACAGGAAGGCGGCATTGCGCTGCCGGCAGGTTTCGAGGACCGCACGGTCAACATGTTCGTCTTGGGTGCCAGTGTTCCAGCACCCTTGAGCATCACCATCTCGCGTGACACCTTGCTGCCGGACGAATCGCTGCAGGCCTATGTCGATCGCCAGGTCAAGCTGCTCACCTCCAAGCTGCGCGGCTACACCCGCATGGGCAACAAGGCCGTCACGCTCTCGGTTACCGCACCCATTGCCGGTATCCAGATCGACGCCTATTACATGAACCAGGGCCGCCCGCTGTACCAGCGCCAGGCCGCCTTCATCATCAGCCCCGGGCGTGCCCTGATCTTCTCCACCACTGCACAGGCCGACTTCAGTGCCCAGCAGAACCAGGACTGGGACAACCTGTTGGCCAGCTTCACCCCGCGTGCCCCGTCCGAAACCAGCGCCGAGTCCGGCGAACAGGAGTAACCCCTCATGTTCGAAGCGGCCAGGTTCGGCGACGAGATATCGCACACCAGCGCGCTGGGGGGCTTCCTGATCGGGGCCGCCCTGGGGATTGCGCTGGTGGCCACGGTGGCCATCGCCACGTTCACCTGCGGGTTCGGCGTGGCCTTGCTGGCCGGCCTCGCAGCCGGCATCGGGGGCAGCTTGCTGACCGCCGCCGGAGAGGCGATAGGCAGTATGTTCTCGTCCCCCTCAGGGACGATAACCACTGCCTCACCCAACGTGTTCATCAACAGCCGCAAGGCCGCCCGCGTCGAAAAAAGCATCGGTGCCTGCGACAAGCACCCAGGGCCGGTGCAGATTGCCGAAGGCTCGACCAACGTCTTCATCAACAGCGTCGCCGCCGCGCGCAAGGGCGACAAGCTGACCTGCGGCGCCACCATTTCCGGTGGTTCGGACAACGTCATCATCGGCGGCGGCACCTACCGTTACCTGCCCGTGGACGATGAAGTCCCGGAGTGGCTGCGCACCACCGTGGATGTGCTGATGGCCATCGCCGGTGCCGCAGGCGGTATCGCCCAGCTGATCAAGGCGGGTACCCAGGCCGGCATGAAAGCCGTCATGCCTTGCGCGCTGAAGTTCACGGCCGGCTTCGTCGCCGGTGAGGTGGCCAGCCGTTACGTGGTCGAACCCGTGGCCCGCAAGGCTATCGGCGGCCTGGTCGGCAACCCCGTCGACCTCACGACGGGCCGCAAGCTGATCCCCGATGAAATCGACTTCAGCCTGCCGGGCCTGATGCCGATCGAGTGGTCGCGCTTCTACGCCAGCGACCTGACGGTCGACAGCGTACTCGGCCGCGGCTGGGTGCTGCCCTGGGAGCAGAGCCTGCGCCGCCAGGGGGCATTCATCTACCTCACCGACAACCAGGGCCGCGAAGTCCCGTTCGTGACCCTGCAACCGGGGCAGCGCATCTACAACCCGCACGAGCAGGTGTACCTGGTGTGCACCGAGGGCGGCCACTACATCCTGCAGACCCTCGACAACCTGTTCTTCTACTTTGGCGAAGTGCCAGACACCAACACCGAAGTGCCGCTGCAGCGTATCGAGAACGTCCTCGGCCACTTCCTGCACTTCACCCGCACGCCCGACGGCACACTGACCGACATCAGCGCCACCGGCGGCACCCGCGTACACCTGCACTACGACAACCCGCTGGGTCGCCTGACCGACATCAAGCGCGTGGTGAACAACGAAGCGGTGGAAACGCTTACCCAGTACCGCTACGACGAACACGGCCAGCTGAGCACGGTGATCAACCGCAACGGCGACACCGTGCGCAGCTTCAGCTACGCCGACGGCCTGATGGTGACCCACAGCAACGCGCTGGGGCTGGGCTGCCACTACCGTTGGCAAACCCTGGGCGACAAGCCACGTGTGGTCGAACACTGGACCAGCGACGGCGAGCACTACCACTTCCGCTACGACCTCGATAGCCGCACTAGCTGGGCCACCGACGTGCTCGGCCGCGAGCTGGAAGTACGGTACAACGCCGACCACCGCGTGGTCGCCAGCCGCGACTATGGCGGCGAGCGTTACGCCATCGAGCTGGACGAACACGGCAATATGGTCGGTCTGACCTTGCCGGACGGTAACCGCCTGCAATTCAAGTACGACGAATTCTCCCGCTTGCTAGAAGAGACCGATCCGCTGGGCCGCAAGACCACCTACGAATATCACCACCTGACCACACTGGTGACCCAGGTTAGCTACCCGGATGGCAGCACTTGGCGAGCGCGTTACGACGACAAGGGCAACCTGCTCGCCGAATTCGATGCCCTCGGCCAGATGACCGAGTACCTGAACAGCGATGACGGCCTGCCGCACACCATCATCGATGCGACCTACAAGTCCAAGTACCTGTGGTGGAACACCCTGGCCCAGGTCGAGCGCTACCAGGACTGCTCGGGCAAGAGTACGTACTACCGCTATGACGAACGCCAGCACCTGGTGGCGGTGACCGATGCGCTAAACCAGACCACCACGCTGGCGCGCAAGCCCCACGGCGAAGTGCTGCGCATCAGCCACCCGGACGGCACCACGGAAAGCTTCACCTACAACGTATACGGTCAGGTGCTCAGCCACACCGACGGCAAGGGCCAGACCACTCGCCTGATGCGCACCGCCCGCGGCCTGCCGAGCAGCCGCCAGGATGCCAAGGGCCAGCGGGTTCGCTACGAGTACGACAAGGCCATTCGCCTGACCGCGCTGGTCAACGAGAACAACGCCACGTACAGCTTTGCCTACGACGCTTCGGACCGGCTGAGCGAAGAAGTGCGGGTGGATAACCTGACCCGGCGTTTCAGCTACGACGTCGGTGGCCATCTCACACGACTGGATGAGATTGGCTATGGCGAGAATGCCGAACGGCCGGAGCGCCATACGCTGTTCGAGCGTGATGCCATTGGGCGTTTGGTTGCCAAGATCAACCGTGATGCGAGCCAGACATTCGCATACGACGACGGTGACCGGTTGCTGAGCATCGAGCGGCAACCGACCGGGATCGGCAAGCAGCTTGGGATCACGGAAGAAAAGCTGGAATACACCTACGATCTGCTCGGCCGTCTGACCAAAGAAATCACCCCTGACGGCACGCTTGGCTACGAGTACGACCCGCTCAGCAACCTGACCACGCTGACCCTCCCGGATGGGCGCAAGGTCAATCACCTGTACTACGGCAGCGGCCACCTGCACCAGCTGAACCTGGACGGGTTGGTGATCAGCGACATGGAGCGTGACGACCTGCACCGCGAGGTGTACCGGACCCAGGGCAAGCTCACCAGCTGCTTCGGTTATGACGCCATGGGGCGCAAGGCCTGGCAGTTTGCCTCGACCTTGCCGGCCGACAAGCTTTCGCAGGTGCACAACACCGGCATCAATACCTCGTTGCTGGTCGAGCACGCCTACAACCCGATCCACCGCCGTTACCAGTACGACCCGGCCGGTGAACTGGTGCGTACCCTCGACAAGTTACGCGGCGAGATCAAGTACGAATACGAAGCCAACGGCCAGTTGCGCAGTCGCGATACCGGCTCGTTGATCGGCAGCGAGGAGTTCCGCTACGACCCGGCAGCCAACCGCCTGGACTTCAATGCGCGGCAGTTCGACAAGGTCAAGGACAACCGGATCAAACAGTGGCGGGATCAGGAGTACCGCTACGACCCGTGGGGCAACCTGATCGAGAAGCGCTCGGGGCACAGCAAGCTGCAGCACTTCAGCTATGACTGCGAGAACCGGCTGGTGCGGGCGGAGACGTTGGTCAATGGCAAGCTGGAAAGCCAAGGCGAGTATCGTTACGACAGCTTGGGGAGGCGAATAGCCAAGCAGGCTGAAATCAATGGCGAGGTCGAGCAGAAGCGCTTCCTCTGGCAGGGGCTGAGGATGCTGCGGGAGGAAACGCCTGGGCAGAACATCCTGTACCTGTACGAGCCGGGTAGCTATGCGCCGTTGGCGCGGGTTGATCGGGTTGAAGGGGAAGGGCAGAAGGTCTATTACTTCCATACGGATCAGATTGGGACGCCGCTTGAGCTGACGGATAGCGAGGGTGAGATTGTCTGGCAGGCGACATATCGCTCGTGGGGTGAGATAGAGCAGCTAGCGGTCAATGAGGTGGAGCAGAACCTACGCTTCCAAGGTCAGTACTTTGATGCCGAAACGGGGCTGCACTACAACACGTTCCGATTCTATGTCCCTGAAATCGGGAGATTTCTGACACAAGACCCCATCGGTCTAGCAGGTGGAGATAATTTATATCAATATGCACCTAGCCCTATAGGGTGGATCGATGAACTAGGTCTGTCGTGCAACTCAGATGCCAAGCTTCTTCGAAAAGAACTCGGGATAAGTCCACAGGGGGGAGGTCAGTATGATGCGCATCATATTGTGATGTCCAACTCGAAAGATGCGAGGATGATTGCACTCCGGAAAAAGATGGATGAATTGGACATTGATATAAATGATAAGCGTAATGGGATTTGGCTGCCCAATACCGAGTCTGCAAGGGTTCCAGGTACAACTGCCACCCCTCACAAAGGTGCGGGTGTGCACGGCAAAGCCTATAAGCAATATGTCTTTGATAAGCTTTCCGTAGCCAATGGTCGAGAGGAATTTCTCAGCGCACTTTCCGAGATTAAGCAGTCGCTGTTTGATGGTATTTCATTTAAAACGATAAGGTAGAACTATGCTGGTAGAAGATTTGAAGCGCTTTAAAGATGAGGTTGTCAAGAAGGCTGAGGATTCTTCCTTTGTTTTGGATTTTGATCCTGATTGTGCCGAAGCCTCGAATATTAAGTGGTCGAAAGGAGTCGGAATTTCATTTATTCCTTATGAATTAGAGATGTCAGGTGTAAAGCCAAGCAGGCTGACTGCAAAGGAACCTACAAGTAAAAAAAATATAAACAAATATTATTACGTGGATGGGCGGTTGCAGAAGGTAGATATCTACAATGCAAAGGGTGAAATTCATGGGTTTGAATATTTTTTCTATGATGACAGGCGAGATTATTCAATTAAGATGAATCGTCACGGCGAACGTTTGTGGCTCAAGGTAATTGATAAAGAGCAAGGAGAAGTACGTAAAGCTTGCAGGGTTGATTTTGACTCGGAATTTTGGACGTTAGGTTACGACTGGAATCAAGGGCGTCTTCAGGAAATTCTAACGTTTTCGTCTAATAGCTTGCCAGGTATTAAGATATATCCCGTTTTCGAGGAAGGGGATCTTGTGGGCTTATTCACTTTGCGTGGTGAAGAGAAAATATATATTTATGATGAGCGGTAGGTTGGCCTGACCTTGCCGGACGGTAACCGCCTGCAATTCAAGTACGACGAATTCTCCCGCTTGCTCGAAGAAACCGACCCGCTGGGCCGCAAGACCGTTTACGAGTATCACCACCTGACCACACTGGTGACCCAGGTCAGCTACCCGGACGGCAGCACCTGGCGAGCGCGCTACGACGACAAGGGCAACCTGCTCGCCGAATTCGATGCCCTCGGCCAGATGACCGAGTACCTGAACAGCGATGACGGCCTGCCGCACACCATCATCGACGCGACCTACAAGTCCAAGTACCTGTGGTGGAACACCCTGGCCCAGGTCGAGCGCTACCAGGACTGCTCGGGCAAGAGCACGTACTACCGCTATGACGAACGCCAGCACCTGGTCGCGGTAACAGACGCGCTGAACCAGACCACCACGCTGGAGCGCAAGCCCGACGGCGAAGTGCTGCGTATCAGCCACCCGGACGGCACCACGGAAAGCTTCACCTACAACGTCTACGGTCAGGTGCTCAGCCACACCGACGGCAAGGGCCAGACCACCCGCCTGATGCGCACCGCCCGTGGCCTGCCGAGCAGCCGCCAGGATGCCATGGGCCAGCGGGTTCGCTACGAGTACGACAAGGCCATTCGCCTGACCGCGCTGGTCAACGAGAACAACGCCACGTACAGCTTTGCCTACGACACTTCGGACCGGCTGAGCGAAGAAGTGCGGGTGGATAACCTGACCCGGCGTTTCAGCTACGACGTCGGTGGCCATCTCACACGACTGGATGAGATTGGCTATGGCGAAAATGCCGAGCGGCCCGAGCGCCATACGCTGTTCGAGCGTGATGCCATTGGCCGTTTGGTCGCCAAGCTCAATAGCGATGCGCGGCAAGACTTCGTCTACGACGACGGCGACCGGTTGCTGAGCATCGAGCGCCAACCGACCGGGATCGGCAAGCAGCTTGGGATCACGGAAGAAAAGCTTGAGTACACCTACGATCTGCTCGGCCGTCTGACCAAAGAAATCAGCCCTGCCGGCACGCTCGGCTACGAGTACGACCCACTCAGCAACCTGACCACGCTGACCCTCCCGGATGGGCGCAAGGTCAATCACCTTTATTACGGCAGTGGCCACCTGCACCAGTTGAACCTGGACGGCCAGGTCATCAGTGACATGGAGCGCGATGACCTGCACCGCGAGGTGTACCGGACCCAGGGCAAGCTCACCAGTTGCTTCGGTTATGACGCCATGGGGCGCAAGGCCTGGCAGTTTGCCTCGACCTTGCCGGCCGACAAGCTCTCGCAGGTGCACAACACCGGCATCAATACCTCGTTGCTGGTCGAGCACGCCTACAACCCGATCCACCGCCGTTACCAGTACGACCCGGCGGGTGAACTGGTGCGTACGCTGGACAAGCTGCGTGGCGAGATCAAGTACGAGTACGAAGCCAACGGCCAATTGCGCAGTCGCGATACCGGCTCGTTGATCGGCAGCGAGGAATTCCGCTACGACCCGGCAGCCAACCGCCTGGACTTCAATGCGCGGCAGTTCGACAAGGTCAAGGACAACCGGATCAAACAGTGGCGGGATCAGGAGTACCGCTACGACCCGTGGGGCAATCTGGTCGAGAAGCGCTCGGGGCACAGCAAGCTGCAGCACTTCAGCTATGACTGTGAGAACCGGCTGGTGCGGGCGGAGACGTTGGTCAATGGCAAGCTGGAAAGCCAAGGCGAGTATCGTTACGACAGCTTGGGGAGGCGAATAGCCAAGCAGGCTGAAATCAATGGCGAGGTCGAGCAGAAGCGCTTCCTCTGGCAGGGGCTGAGGATGCTGCGGGAGGAAACGCCTGGGCAGAGCATCCTGTACCTGTACGAGCCGGGTAGCTATGCGCCATTGGCGCGGGTTGATCAGGTTGAAGGGGAAGGGCAGAAGGTCTATTACTTCCATACGGACCAGATTGGTACGCCGCTGGAGCTGACGGACAGTGACGGCAAAATCGTTTGGCAGGCGACGTATCGTTCTTGGGGGGAGATAGAGCAGCTGACGGTCAACCAAGTTATGCAGCACATGCGCTTTCAAGGTCAATACTGTGATCTTGAGACAGGGCTGCATTACAATGCTTATAGATATTATGATCCACAAGTTGGCCGTTTCGTAACGCAAGACCCGTTGAGTATCGACGGCGGAATGAATCTCTATGGGTATGCTCTAAATCCGATCCTATGGTTGGATCCACTTGGGCTATCCTGCGGGTCCGATGCGAAAAAACTTGCAGACAGCCTCGGTAGTAAACCAGTAGGTGGAGGGCAGTATGACGCGCATCACATCATAATGTCCAACTCAAAAGACGCCAGAATGATAGCTTTGAGAAAGCAAATGAAAGAACTGGGGATCGATATCAATAACAGGAAAAACGGCATCTGGTTGCCAAATACAGAATCTGCTAGAGTTCCCGGAACACTAACGACGCCACATAAGGGGGCTGGCATACATGGAAATGCCTACAAGCAACATGTGTATGATACATTGGCTGGCAGAACAACTAAGAAAGATTTTTTGAGTGGACTCGCAGAGCTCAAAGAGCAATTAAATAGCGGTAAAACTTTTGCTGTTAGGAGGTAGTCGTGATTCCTGATAAATTTAAAGGTTTGGTTGAAATTTTAAAATCTAAGCTTGATATGGATCTTTCTGAAAGTGCGGGCGTGCAGTGCATAATAAGTGAAGAAGTAAAATGGTCTAGGGGGCCAAGTTTTTCTATATTGCCTTATGGTCTGGAATTGGCCGGGGTGACTCCGTCTCCCATTCTCAACTCTGAGCCAAAGAATAAAAAAAATTGCTTTAAGTTCTATTGCTCTGAGTCGTATGGTTTTTATAGGTCTGATATATATGGTGTGAACGCGACAGTGATAGAAACTGAGATATATCAGATGGAGGGGCAATCTACTTATTCAATCCGTTTTGACGATGACGGAGAGGCTATTAGGGCGTCTGGGGTTGTATTTGAGAATGGAGTACCAAATATATCATGCCGCCTGGAGGACGATGGTGAATATTGGTGCTATGAGTATAGGTGTGAAGCAGCAAGGATAACATCAATGATTGTATATGCTAGCAATAGCGCTCCTAGCACAGAGATATTCATTGAGCGAAATGGCGAAAACGTGGTTGGCTTATATTTTTGCAGTAAAGATTCAAAAGTGTATATCTACAAGGTTTAGTTGTTGGGTTGATGCGTGACTATTTGTTGTGTCTCAAATATGGAGTGCTATATTCACAAGGTTTTTTGTTGACCAATCTTATTGAGCTTGCATTGGCGATGTCTGGTCGTGAATGCCTGCTGGAATATATTAAATTGTGTAGAGTCCCAAATGCAAAAATATACTGATCAAATAATCAAGTTGACAGGTCTTGGGTAGCGCTGTCTGTCGCCATGGTTGGTTTTGTTTGAATTTGCTAATATTGTATTTTGCAGGTGTCCGTAGTTCTTTAATAACATGTTAGGTAGTATTTTGGGGCGAAAGCCCCGATGTCTCTATAAATCGTCAATTCAGAAATTGCGTCTTTCATAGGAAGGGCGCCACCTCTTTGGCAGCACTGGCACAGGTCTGCACCGAAGGTGGCCACTACCGCTGGCAAACCCTGGGCGACAAGCCGCGCGTGGTCGAACACTGGACCAGCGACGGCGAGCACTACCACTTCCGCTACGACCTCGATAGCCGCACCAGCTGGGCCACCGACGTGCTCGGCCGCGAGCTGCAAGTGCAGTACAACGCCGACCACCGCGTGGTCGCCAGCCGCGACTATGGCGGCGAGCGTTACGCCATCGAGCTGGACGAACACGGCAATATGGTTGGCCTGACCTTGCCGGACGGTAACCGCCTGCAATTCAAGTACGACGAATTCTCCCGCCTGCTCGAAGAGACCGACCCGCTGGGCCGCAAGACCCAGTACGAATATCACCACCTGACCACACTAGTGACCCAGGTCAGCTACCCGGATGGCAGCACTTGGCGAGCGCGCTACGACGACAAGGGCAACCTACTCGCCGAATTCGATGCCCTCGGCCAGATGACCGAGTACCTGAACAGCGATGACGGCCTGCCGCACACCATCATCGATGCGACCTACAAGTCCAAGTACCTGTGGTGGAACACCCTGGCCCAGGTCGAGCGCTACCAGGACTGCTCGGGCAAGAGTACGTACTACCGCTATGACGAACGCCAGCACCTGGTGGCGGTAACAGACGCGCTGAACCAGACCACCACGCTGGAGCGCAAGCCCGACGGCGAAGTGCTGCGCATCAGCCACCCGGACGGCACCACGGAAAGCTTCACCTACAACGTCTACGGTCAGGTGCTCAGCCACACCGACGGCAAGGGCCAGACCACCCGCCTGATGCGCACCGCCCGTGGCCTGCCGAGCAGCCGCCAGGATGCCATGGGCCAGCGGGTTCGCTACGAGTACGACAAGGCCATTCGCCTGACCGCGCTGGTCAACGAGAACAACGCCACGTACAGCTTTGCCTACGACACTTCGGACCGGCTGAGCGAAGAAGTGCGGGTGGATAACCTGACCCGGCGTTTCAGCTACGACGTCGGTGGCCATCTCACACGACTGGATGAGATTGGCTATGGCGAAAATGCCGAGCGGCCCGAGCGCCATACGCTGTTCGAGCGTGATGCCATTGGCCGTTTGGTTGCCAAGATCAACCGTGATGCGAGCCAGACATTCGCATACGACGACGGTGACCGGTTGCTGAGCATCGAGCGGCAACCGACCGGGATCGGCAAGCAGCTTGGGATCACAGAAGAAAAGCTGGAATACACCTACGATCTGCTCGGCCGTCTGACCAAAGAAATCACCCCTGACGGCACGCTTGGCTACGAGTACGACCCGCTCAGCAACCTGACCACGCTGACCCTGCCGGATGGGCGTAAGGTCAATCACCTGTATTACGGCAGTGGCCACCTGCACCAGTTGAACCTGGACGGCCAGGTGATCAGCGACATGGAGCGCGATGACCTGCACCGCGAGGTGTACCGGACCCAGGGCAAGCTCACCAGTTGCTTCGGTTACGACGCCATGGGGCGCAAGGCCTGGCAGTTTGCCTCGACCTTGCCGGCCGACAAGCTCTCGCAAGTGCACAACACCGGTGTGAATACCTCGTTGCTGGTGGAGCACGCCTACAACCCGATCCACCGCCGTTATCAGTACGACCCGGCCGGTGAACTGGTGCGTACCCTCGACAAGCTACGCGGCGAGATCAAGTACGAGTACGAAGCCAACGGCCAATTGCGCAGTCGCGATACCGGTTCGCTGATCGGCAGCGAGGAGTTCCGCTACGACCCGGCAGCCAACCGCCTGGACTTCAATGCGCGGCAGTTCGACAAGGTCAAGGACAACCGCATCAAACAGTGGCGGGATCAGGAGTACCGCTACGACCCGTGGGGCAATCTGGTCGAGAAACGCTCGGGGCACAGCAAGCTGCAGCACTTCAGCTATGACTGTGAGAACCGGCTGGTGCGGGCGGGGACGTTGGTCAATGGCAAGCTGGAAAGCCAAGGCGAGTATCGGTACGACAGCTTGGGGAGGCGAATAGCCAAGCAGGCTGAAATCAATGGCGAGGTCGAGCAGAAGCGCTTCCTCTGGCAGGGGCTGAGGATGCTGCGGGAGGAATCGCCTGCGAAGAGCATCTTGTACCTGTACGAGCCGGGTAGCTATGCGCCGCTGGCGCGAGTCGATCAGGCTGAAGGGGAGGAGCAAAAGCTTTATTACTTCCATACCGATCAGATCGGTACGCCGATCGAGCTGACCAATAGCGAGGGCGAGATCGTTTGGCAGGCGACCTATCGCTCGTGGGGCTCGGTAGAGCAGCTAGTAGTTAGTGAGGTGGAGCAGAATATACGATTCCAAGGTCAATATTTTGATTGCGAATCGAGCCTGCACTACAATACTTTTCGATTCTACGATCCAGAAGTTGGACGATTTGTGAATCAAGACCCAATTGGATTATTGGGAGGAGCTAACCTGTATAGCTATGGAGTCAATCCGATATCTTGGATTGATCCTTGGGGATGGAGTGCAAAGCCTTCACATTCCCCTGATGTTGCCAAATGGCTAGATAAAGGTGGTTCTGTGCATATGGAGATTGACGGACGAACATGGGTTTATAAAGATTGGGAGGGTAATGTAGTAAGGTATCCCGACGGCCATCCTGACTTTACTCCTTTTGAACGACAGCAAGTTGATGTTCCTGACTTGAAGGGGAATCACGGTAAAAATCCTGGTGGTGATTTTGGCAAGGCAGATGCACTTGCACCTCAGGGTAAGGCAGACTATTCGAAAAATACTTGGCATCATCATGAGAATATGAAGACGATGCAGGAAGTTCCTAAAAAAATTCACAACAGGTTCACCCATTCGGGTGGTGTTAAGAATATGAAATCAAGCTGTTAATAGGGTCGAAAAATGCCTATAGTTTACAAAGCTGGTTTGACTGATGCTGAGATAAACTCACTTGAGGCAGCAGTTAATGTTACTTTGCCTAGTGCGTATAGAAACATACTGGCACGCATGAATGGTTTTTATTTGACTGATCCTGATTTTGGGCAGTTGCCGTTGAAGTCTGTTCAAGACGGGGAGGTGAGTTTTGATCGTTTGTTTGGGGTTATACCGGGAGAGGAATGCAACGATATTATTAGCTTTAATCAAGAATTTATTTCTGAGTTGGCATTTGTTAATGGCGTTTTGGCGATTGGGGAAGATGGGGGAGGGAACCCTTATGTGATAGTTACTGAGCCTGGGCGAGAAGGGGTTTATTATTGGGATAGAACCCACTTGCACGAATCTGACTCCATTAATAAATATGATATAGCGGAGCAAGGTGATAGCGGTCATCTTTATAAAATAGCAGAAGGTTTCGATGATTTTTATTCTTTGATTTTAGCGTCGCTGCCCGATGACGTTGAAATGATTGAAGAAAACTGAGGTGGGTGGTGATGGGGTGGCATCGATTCAATCGAAATATGGCGAATATTGAAGGGTGCGATTTTTTTGATCTTGGCCATAATAATGTTTCGAACGTTGCCTTTCGGGTGGTCGTTTCGTCAGTGTCGGCTGTTTAATAGAATGCAGGTTTATCTGGCTCTGCTAGATGTTGGTAGAGCCAGCCTCTTGTTAACATGGAGTCCCTAGGTTGTGCTTAAGAGTATTGTATAAGTGCAGTCAGCTCGGAGGGCAGCCACTACACCCCCAAAACCGCGACAGCCTGTTCTTCCTCTTTTTCTACTTCGGTGAAGTACCGGACACCAACAGCGAAGTGCCGCTGCAATGAATCACCGGCTGTACCCGCGTGCACCTGCACTACGACAACCCGCTGGGGCGCCTGACCGGCATCAAACGTGTGGTGAACAACGAAGCGGTGGAAACGCTTACCCAGTACCGCTACGACGAACACGGCCAGCTGAGCGCGGTGATCAACCGCAACGGCGACACCGTGCTCAGCTTCAGCTACGCCGACGGTCTGATGGTGACCCACAGCAACGCGCTGGGGCTGGGCTGCCACTACCGTTGGCAAACCCTGGGCGACAAGCCGCGCGTGGTCGAGCACTGGACCAGCGACGGCGAGCAATACCATTTCCGCTACGACCCGTGGGGCAACCTGATCGAGAAGCGCTCGGGGCACAGCAAGCTACAGAACTTCGCCTATGACTGTGAGAACCGGCTGGTTAAAGCTGAAACGTATGTTGGTGACAGACTGGAAAGCACCGGTAGTACCGGTATGACAGCCTGGGACGGCGGGTGGCCAAACAGGCTGAAATCAATGGCGAAGCCGAGCAGAAGCGCTTTCTCTGGCAAGGCTTGCGAATGCTGCGGGAGGAAACGCCTGGGCAGAGCATCTTGTACCTGTACGAGCCGGGTAGCTATGCGCCGTTGGCGCGGGTTGATCAGGTTGAAGGGGAAGGGCAGAAGGTCTATTACTTCCATACGGATCAGATTGGAACCCCACTGGAGCTGACCGATAGCGAGGGTGAGATTGTCTGGCAGGCGACATATCGCTCGTGGGGTGAGATAGAGCAGCTAACGGTCAATGGGGTAGAGCAAAATCTAAGATTCCAGGGACAATACTTCGACCGCGAGACTGCGCTGCATTACAACACTTTTCGTTATTATGATCCGGCATTGGGGAGATTTGTAACACAAGATCTTGTTGGTTTGTTTGGTGGTGATAATCTTTATCAGTATGCGAAAAACACTCAGTCCTGGATAGACTCATTAGGGCTAGCGTGTGATAAGTGGGATGTTAGTACCCATCAGGCAAACAAAAATGCAGTTAAAGGGAAGAATCTAGGCCTGGACTCACATCATGTTGGGCAGAAAAATTTGATGAAAGACCTTGTCGAGGGCTACGATCCTGCTACAGGGCCTGCTATGCTGGTACCCCGAGTAGGACATACAGTTTCTAAAGAAGGTGTGGGAATTGTGTCTAGAAGTAGTATAAATCCCAGGACAGGACTCCCTTTTAATAGTGCTCGTGATGTGGTTGCGCGCGACATTAGAGAACTTAGGCGTGTTTATCCAGAAGTGCCAAATGAAAAGCTACAGCAGCTAATCGCTCTGAATAAATCTATGTATCCAGAAATGCGGAAGTAAAGGGAGAAATTTATGGGTGATAATAAATTTGTTGATGCTATTTATTCCGAATTGTTTGAGAAAAATTTCCCTCAATATAAAAATTCTCTTACTAAACCCGTCAACGGAGATAAGGACTCATATGCTCGTGCGCGTAATGCTCTAGCATCGCTAGATGATACTCAAAGGTATGATATCATTAACTTTTTTAAAGTTGTTATCGCAGACAGCGCTTCTGTAGTGCTTGGGACGTTGGATGGTGTCCATTTTCCGGATGACCTCGAGGGCGATTTTGTTGTAAAATTAGATGGTGAAGATATTCAGGGTGACTTGCAGGATATATTTATCGAAAAATCTCAGCAAGATGGTATTTACGATTGATTTTTCGAGGCATTTTTAGTCTGGCTTCGGTTTTTGTTTTTATGTGGCATTGTTGAAAGAAAGATATTGAAAAAGCTATTGAAAATAGTTGGGGTGCCAGCTTCAACTATTTTTCCGTTAGCCGATACTGTCGAGCGGCTGGAATGAAGCTGCCTTAGCTAATATAATTATTTGTGTCATTGTCAAAAGTCACGTTCGCTAAGCGTGTAAGGTGATTGTGCGGGCCTGTATCCTAGGTGGCTCATTACCTCCTGCAACCCCTCGACAATCTAGAGAAGTGCCAGACACCAACACCGAAGTGCCGCTGCAGCGTATCGAGAACGTCCTCGGCCACTTCCTGCACTTCACCCGCACGCCCGACGGCACACTGACCGACATCAGCTCCACCGGCGGCACCCGCGTGCACCTGCACTACGACAACCCGCTGGGCCGCCTGACCGACATCAAGCGCGTGGTGAACAACGAAGCGGTGGAAACGCTTACCCAGTACCGCTACGACGAACACGGCCAGCTGAGCGCGGTGATCAACCGCAACGGCGACACCGTGCGCAGCTTCAGCTACGCCGACGGCCTGATGGTGACCCACAGCAACGCGCTGGGGCTGGGCTGCCACTACCGTTGGCAAACCCTGGGCGACAAGCCACGTGTGGTCGAGCACTGGACCAGCGACGGCGAGCACTACCACTTCCGCTACGACCTCGATAGCCGCACCAGCTGGGCCACCGACGTACTTGGCCGCGAGTTGGAAGTGCAGTACAACGCCGACCACCGCGTGGTCGCCAGCCGCGACTATGGCGGCGAGCGTTACGCCATCGAGCTGGACGAACACGGCAATATGGTTGGCCTGACCTTGCCGGACGGTAACCGCCTGCAATTCAAGTACGACGAATTCTCCCGCTTGCTCGAAGAGACCGACCCGCTCGGCCGCAGGACCACCTACGAGTATCACCACCTGACCACACTGGTGACCCAGGTCAGCTACCCGGATGGCAGCACTTGGCGAGCGCGCTACGACGACAAGGGCAACCTGCTCGCCGAATTCGATGCCCTCGGCCAGATGACCGAGTACCTGAACAGCGATGACGGCCTGCCGCACACCATCATCGATGCGACCTACAAGTCCAAGTACCTGTGGTGGAACACCCTGGCCCAGGTCGAGCGCTACCAGGACTGCTCAGGCAAGAGTACGTACTACCGCTATGACGAACGCCAGCACCTGGTCGCGGTAACAGACGCGCTGAACCAGACCACCACGCTGGAGCGCAAGCCCGACGGCGAAGTGCTGCGCATCAGCCACCCGGACGGCACCACGGAAAGCTTCACCTACAACGTCTACGGTCAGGTGCTCAGCCACACCGACGGCAAGGGCCAGACCACCCGCCTGATGCGCACGGCCCGTGGCCTGCCGAGCAGCCGCCAGGATGCCAAGGGCCAACGGGTTCGCTACGAGTACGACAAGGCCGCCTGACCGCACTATTCAACGAAAACAACGCCACGTACAGCTTTACCTACGACTCCAACTCCACACCCATTCCGCTTTTCCCCCCGACTGGTTCCGCTGGGCGGAACCACATTCGTTTGTGATCCCGCGTCACTCGCGCTTATCTGTGAGCCAAGCACGACCTGCCTCACCTGTCGTGACCTGAAGGCGAACAACAAGAACGGGAAACCACCCGCGCGAGGAGACTCCACATGTCCCGACATCAGCATATCCAGGCCTGGCTCGCCGACGTGGCCAGCGACCTGCACGCGATCCGTCACGATATCCACGCTCACCCGGAACTGGGCTTTGAAGAAAGCCGCACCTCGGCATTGGTCGCCCGACTGCTGGAGGCATGGGGCTATGAAGTGCACACCGGTATCGGCAAGACCGGCGTGGTCGGCGTGCTGCGCAACGGCAGCAGCCCCCGCCGGCTGGGCCTGCGCGCCGACATGGACGCGCTGCCCATCCACGAAGCAACGGGCGCGGCATACAGCAGCCAGCACCCAGGCTGCATGCACGCCTGTGGTCATGACGGGCACACCACCATGCTGCTTGGCGCCGCACGCTACCTGGCGGCCACCCGGCAGTTCGACGGCACGCTGACACTGATCTTCCAGCCGGCCGAGGAGGGCCAGGGCGGGGCCGAGGCGATGCTGGCCGACGGCCTGCTGGAGCGCTTCCCATGTGATGCGCTATTTGGCATGCACAACATGCCAGGGCTGCCGGCCGGGCACCTGGGGTTTCGTGAGGGGCCGATGATGGCTTCGCAAGACCTGCTGACGGTGACCCTGGACGGGGTGGGTGGCCATGGCTCGATGCCGCACCTGACCGTCGACCCGCTGGTGGCGGCTGCCAGTGTGGTGATGGCGCTGCAAACCGTGGTGGCGCGCAATATCGATGCGCAGGAGGCGGCAGTGGTCACCGTCGGCGCGTTGCAGGCCGGCGAAGCGGCCAACGTGATCCCGCAACAGGCGCTGTTGCGCCTTAGCCTGCGCGCGCTGAACGCCGAGGTGCGGGCGCAGGCCCTTGAGCGGGTGCGGGCAATCATCGTCAGTCAAGCCGAGAGCTTTGGCTGCCGCGCAAGCATCGAGCACCGCCCGGCCTACCCGGTGCTGGTCAACCATGCCGCTGAAAACGCCTTTGCCACCCAGGTAGGGGTCGAGTTGCTGGGCGCCCAGGCAGTGGATGGCAACACCCGCAAGCTGATGGGCAGCGAAGACTTCGCCTGGATGCTGCAGCGCTGCCCGGGGGCCTACCTGTTCATCGGCAATGGTGTATCGCGGCCGATGGTGCACAACCCGGCCTACGACTTCAACGACGACATCCTGCTGACCGGCGCCGCCTATTGGGGCGCGCTGGCAGAGCGCTGGTTGGCACCTGCCTGATTGTCCCTTTTTGACCACTGCCGCTGGAACCCGGGCGCGACTGCGCCTGGGCGATCACCCAATCATTGTGTGGAGTGTTCCCTATGCAGACTTCGAGCACCGGCGTGTCGCGTACCCGGCAAGTGGTGGCCGCCGTTATCGGCAACGCCCTGGAATGGTATGACTTTATCGTGTATGGCTTTCTGGCCAGCATCATCGCCCGGCAGTTCTTCCCGTCCGACGACGCGTACGCCTCGCTGCTGATGGCCCTTGCCACCTTCGGCGTCGGGTTTTTCATGCGCCCTGTGGGCGGCGTGCTGCTGGGCATGTATTCCGACCGCAAGGGCCGCAAGGCGGCCATGCAGATGATCATCCGCCTGATGACCGTGTCCATCGCCATGATCGCCTTCGCGCCCGACTACCTGGCCATCGGCATGGCTGCGCCGCTGCTGATCGTGGTGGCGCGCATGCTGCAGGGCTTTGCCACCGGTGGTGAATACGCCAGCGCCACGGCGTTTCTGGTGGAAAGCGCGCCTGCCCACCGCAAGGGCCTTTATGGTTCGTGGCAATTGGTAGGGCAGTGCCTGGCGGTGTTTTCCGGGGCGGCAATGGTGGCGTTGGTTACCCACCTGTGCTCGCCTGAGGCGCTGGACAGCTGGGGCTGGCGCATCCCGTTCGTGCTGGGCCTGCTGATCGGGCCGGTCGGGCTGTGGATTCGCAAGCATATGGAGGAGCCTGAGGCGTTTGTCGAGGCGCGTCGCCATGCCAAGGGCCAGTCGCCCAGCCTGTGGCAGGTGCTGCGTGAACACCGGCGCAGCCTGCTGGTGTCGATGGGGTTGGCCTGCGGCGCGACGGTATCGTTCTACGTGGTGCTGGTGAACATGCCGACCTTCGCCCACAAAAGCCTAGGCCTGCCGCTGGACCAGGTGCTGCTGGTGCAGATGCTCGCCGTGGGGCTGATGACCCTCGTGATTCCGTTGTCCGGGGCGCTATCTGACCGGCTGGGGCGGCGCCCGGTGCTGATGGCCTTCACCCTGGCGTTCTTCGTGATGGTCTACCCACTGTATGTGTGGATGGCCGCTGCGCCTTCCCTGGAGCGCCTGTTGGTCATGCAACTGCTGTTGTGCACGGCCATCGGTGGTTTCTTCGGCCCGGCGCCTACTGCCCTGGCCGAACAGTTCCCGGTCCAGGTGCGTTCCACCGGCGTGTCGGTGGCCTACAACGTGGCGGTGATGGTGTTCGGTGGCTTTGCCCCGTTGATCGTGACCTGGCTCACCCAGGTGCTCGGCACCCCAGTGGCGCCGGCGTTCTACGTGCTGTTTGCCTGCCTGCTGACATTGCTGGGCACCTATTGCCTGAAAGAAGCACCGCGGGTAGTCAAACCTGCCGCCTTCAACCTTGGAGTAAAACCGTGAAGCCGCTAGCCATCGACCCCATTGTTGCCCTTGATGCCGAGGCACTGTCCCGGGCCATCCATGCCCGCCAGTTGTCATGCCGGGAGGTGATGCAGGCCTACCTGGGGCATATCGAGCGCTTCAATCGGCAGGTCAATGCACTGGTCTCGCTGCGCCCGGCCGAAGTGCTGCTGGCCGAGGCCGAGACGCGTGACCGCGAAATGGCCTGTGGCCATTCGCGCGGCTGGATGCATGGCATGCCGCAGGCAATCAAGGACCTCGCCGCCACGGCCGGGCTGCGTACCACGCTCGGCTCGCCGCTGTTTGCCGAGCAGGTACCCGAACAGGATGCGATCAGCGTGGCGCGGGTGCGGGCGAGCGGGGCATTGATCTTGGGCAAGAGCAATGTGCCCGAGTTTGGCCTGGGCTCGCAAAGCTACAACCCCTTGTTTGGCACCACCACCAACGCCTACGACCCGTCGCGGGTGGCGGGTGGCAGCAGCGGTGGGGCTGCAGCGGCGCTGGCCATGCGCTTGCTGCCGGTGGCCGACGGCAGCGACATGATGGGCTCGCTGCGCAACCCGGCGGCGTTCAATAACCTGTTCGGCCTGCGCCCATCGCAGGGCCGCGTGCCGCATGGGCCGGCGCCCGAGCTGTTCGTGCAGCAGCTGGCCACAGAAGGGCCGATGGGCCGCAGTGTGGTCGACGTGGCGCGGCTGCTGTCGATACAGGCGGGTGTTGATGCCCGGGCGCCGCTGTCGCTAAGCGAAGGCTGGCGCGATTTTACCGTTGGCTTGCCGCGCGATTTTCGCGGTGTACGGGTGGGCTGGCTGGGCGACTACAACGGCTATCTGCCGATGGATGACGGGGTAATGAGCCTGTGCGAGTCGGCGCTGGCCGACTTTGCCGAGCTGGGCTGCCGGGTCGAGGCCTGCCAGCCGGCATTCGACCTGGCGCGCTTGTGGCAATGCTGGCTGACCCACCGCCACTTCCTGGTGCATGGCAACCTCGGCGCAGCCTATGCCGACCCTGGCAAGCGCGCATTGCTCAAGCCCGAAGCACAGTGGGAGGTGGAAGGTGGCTTGCAGCTGAGTGCGGCGGCGCTGTACCAGGCTTCGTTGGACCGCAGCGACTGGTACCGCGCCATGGGCAAGCTGTTCGAGCGTTACGACTTCCTGCTGTTGCCCTCGGCCCAGGTGTTCCCTTTCGATGCACGCCAGCCATGGCCGACGGTGGTCGGGGGGCGGGCAATGGACACCTACCACCGCTGGATGGAAGTGGTGATCGGGCCGACCTTGGCCGGCTTGCCGAGCATCAGCGTGCCGGTGGGGTTCAATGCCGCCGGGTTGCCCATGGGCCTGCAAATCATAGGCCCGGCGCAGGCCGACCATGCCGTGCTGCAGCTGGCGTATGCCCATGAACAGCTCACCCGCTGGGTGGTGCGCTGCCCGCCACAACGCCTGCTTGCGCCATGAAAGCACGGGCAGGCGCGGATCTTGCTGGCTATCCTGACCATCCCGCTACAAGGAGGTCATACCCATGGGCATCACGGCAGACAGCGGCGGCGTGCGTTCGGTGGAGCGGGCGCTGGCCATTGTCGACCTGCTGGGCGAACACCAGGCGTTGGGCCTGGAAGAACTGCACTACCTGACGGCGCTGCCCAAGGCCACGGTGTCGCGCATGATCGCCACCTTGCAGGCGCAAGGCTGGGTGTACCGCGGCCTTGCCGACCGGCGCTACCGGCTGTGCGCGCGACGCCTGTTCGGTGACCGCCAGTTGCGTTTCAAGCGGCGCCTGGTGGAAAGCGCAGCGCCCATGCTGCTGGAGCTGAGTGAGCGCACCGGGCTGGTCGCTGACCTGTCGTGTTTCGACGGCCAGCGGCTGGAGGTGATGGAAAGCGCCATTCCCCAGGTGCTGCGCAAGCGCTATCCGCTCACCAGTCAGATCGTTGGGCAGCATGCCAGCCTGTTTCATTCGGCAATGGGGCGGGCGTGCCTGGGGGAATTGGCGGTGGACGAAGTGCAGCGCCTGGCGGCCCATGAGCGGCTGGGTGACGACGGGTTGTTGCGCGATATCGAAGAACAAGCGCACAAGGGCTTTGGTCAGCGCACCGAAGGCTACTGGGAATACCCGGTGCGCCTGCCGTTCCTGATCCGCGCCATTGCCTTGCCGGTACATGCCGAAGGGCGCCTGGTCGGCAGCATTGCCTTGCAATGGCCGCTGGATCAGGCGCCGGTGGAGCGGGTGTCGAGCCTGCACCTGAGCAGTTTGGCGACCACGGTGGGGGAAGTGCAGCGGGCCTTGGCTGTTTGATGTTTCCTGCACGGGTTTCTTCGCGGGTAAGCCACAGACGCGTGCATTGCCAGTACCGCCCACAGAACCTGCGGGCGTTACTGGCCCTCCCGAAATCCGCTAGGGCTCACCCCCGCCTGCTTGCGAAAGAACCGGCTGAAATACCCCACATCGGCAAACCCCAGCTCATGGGCGATCTCTTTCACGCTCAGGCTCGAATGCCCGAGCATGCGCTTGGCCTCCAGCACCAGTCGGGCATTGATCACATTCATCGGCGTCATGCCCAGGTGTTCCTGGCACAACCGCCCCAACGTCACCAGGGTCATGCCCAACGCGGCGGCGTATTCCGCCAGTGGCCAGTGCGCGCGGTAGTGCATGTCTACCAGCTCGCGAAAAGCAGTCAGTTGCTGGCTGCGTCTTGATACTGGGCGCTGCTCACCTGCGGGCATGTACGGCTCATGGCGCAGGACATGGATCATCAGTGCCAGCAATAGCGCCATGCTGCTGGCCACATGCTCGCGGGCGCGGTTGTGGTATTCCTCGCGCAGGGCCCGAAACAGGGGCAACAACGGGTCTTCATCGGCGGCCCAGTGGGGCAGGGCAATCACCTGTGGTTTGCGCAGTTGCACCCGCACGCTGGGTGCCAGCACCTGAGCGATGCTATCCAGCGGGTGCTGCGCAGCCGTGATTACCTGGCCTTCTACCTGGCTGGCCCAATGAAATCCATGCACCACCTGCGCCGGGACGTACACCACGCAGGGCGCATGAACCTGAAACCGGTCACTGTCGAACAGCACCTCGCCGCCACCGCTTTGCAGGTACAACAGCTGCAGCAAGCCTTCGTGACGGTGTGCGGCAATCTCCCAGTTGTGCGCGCCAGAGCGCTGGGATATCTGCTCCACATGCAAGGCTTCGTGCCACACCGGCTGCGCGGTTTCACCGTACAGGGCGTAATTGGGGATCTTGTTCATGGTGTTGTAATTGTTCTGTTCAGTACCCGCTACTGTGCCATAGCTGCACGCAGGCTTCAGGGCGCAGTGGGCAAATTGACAGGAATGTGGGGCTGGTTGCAGGTTTTGTCCATTCTGCCGGTGGGCCTGCCGGCCATAGCCTGTTGCCCAGAACAAGCAACGCTCTGGAGAACAGCATGCACAACAACAAGATCCTTTCTCAGTGGCTAGGCCTGGAGTCGGCCGTATGCGTGGTGACCGGCGCGGCCGGCGGCATTGGCGCAGCATTGGCCGTAGCCTTGGTGGAGCAGCAGGCCCACGTGGTGCTGCTTGACCGCGACCTGGACAAATGCCGCGAACTGGCGGCCACCCTGGGGGAACACAGTGCAGGCGAAGTCAGTGCCCTGGCCTGCGACATTGCCGATCCGGCCAGCGTGGAGCAGGCTGCGGCCCAGGTACAGGCGCTGCATGGGCGCTGCGATGTACTGGTCAACAATGCCAGCGTGCTGCGCCCCGGTGCGCTGGACACGCTAAGCCTGGAACAATGGAACCAGGTGCTGGCGGTCAACCTCAGTGGCTACCTTTTGTGTGCCCAGGCCTTTGGCCGTTCCATGCTGGACTGCGGCCAGGGCCGTATCGTGCATGTGGCCTCGATTGCAGCCCATTACCCGCAACCCAACAGTGGCGCTTACAGCGCGGCGAAGGCAGGCGTCAGCATGTTGTCGCGGCAGATCGCCGTGGAATGGGGGCCGCGCGGTGTGCGCAGCAACGCCGTATGCCCGGGTTTGATCCGCACGCCATTGTCGGCGGCGTTCTATGCCGACCCACAGGTGGCGCGCCGGCGTAGCGCCATGACCGCCAACCAGCGCATCGGTGAGCCGCAAGACATCGCCGAAGCCGTGCTGTTTCTGGCCAGCCGCCGCGCCGACTATATCAACGGCGCCGAGCTGACCGTGGATGGCGGACTGGAAAGCATGCCCATGGCATTGATCCCGCGCCCTGGCTTCGAGGGGGCAGGCCAATGAGTACGCGTAGCTGCGATGTACTGGTCATCGGTGCGGGTGCTGGCGGCCTGGCGACAGCCATCACGGCGAAAAAGCTTGGCCTGGATGTGATCGTCATCGAAAAGGAGGCGTGCTTCGGCGGCACCACGGCGTTTTCCGGCGGTGTGCTGTGGGTGCCGGGCACCCGGCACGGGGGCAATGACAGCCAAGCAGCGGCCATGACCTACCTGCGCAACGAAACCGGTGCCTGCTTCGATGCGGCCGGGGTGGAGGCATTCTTGCGCTACGCGCCGCAGATGGTTGAGTTTTTCGAGCGCGAGACGGCAGTCAAATTCGTGCCCACGCTGTACCCCGATTATCACCCGCAGGTGGAAGGCGGCGTCGATGTGGGCCGCTCGATACTGGCCGCACCTTACGACATCCGTGGTCTGGGGCCCGACATGGCGCGGCTGCGCCCGCCGCTGAAGACCATCACCTTCATCGGCATGATGTTCAACTCGTCGAATGCCGACCTCAAGCACTTCTTCAATGTCACCCGTTCGTTGACCTCGTTCGCCTACGTGGCCAAACGCCTGCTGACCCATTTGAAGGAGCTGGCCCTGTACCGACGCGGCACCCAGGTCACCAGTGGCAATGCCCTGGCGGCACGGCTGGTACGCTCGGCACTGGACCTGGGCATTCCGATTCTCACAGGCACCCCGGCGCGGCAGTTGCTGCGCGAAGGGGCGCGGGTAGTGGGGGCGGTGACCGGGCAGGCCGGCAGCGAGCAGCGCATCGAGGCCCGGCGTGGGGTGGTGCTGGCCTGTGGCGGTTTCTCCCATGACCTGCAACGGCTGCGCCAGGCCTACCCGCATGTACGGCGTGGCGGCGAGCATTTTTCACCGGTGCCAGCGGGCAACACCGGCGATGGTGCGCGCATGGCCGAGGCGCTGGGAGCAAAGGTCGATATCTGCCTGCAGGCACCTGCAGCCTGGATGCCGGTATCGAAGGTGCCGGTGGGTGGTGGGCGGCATATTGCCTTTCCGCACTTGCTCGACCGCTACAAGCCGGGTGTGATCGGCGTGCTGCGTTCGGGGCAGCGATTCACCAATGAGTCGAATGCCTACCACGACGTAGGCGCAGCGCTGATCGAGGCGTGTTCCGACCAGGCAGAAACCGCCATGTGGCTGGTGTGCGACCGCCGCACCCTGGCCAAATACGGGCTGGGCTTTGCCAAGCCTGCGCCGATGCCGCTGGGGCCATTGCTGCGCAACGGTTACCTGCTCAAGGGCCAGACCCTGGCGGAGTTGGCCGGCAAGGCCGGTATCGATGCGCAAGGGCTGGAGCAGACTGTGCGCGAGTACAACCTTGGCGCTGTCCACGGCGAAGACCGTCAGTTCGGCCGCGGCAGCACCAGCTTCAATCGCTACCTGGCCGACCCGCAGCAACAACCCAACCCGTGCGTAGCGCCGGTTGGCGAGGGACCGTACTTTGCCGTGAAAGTCATCATGGGCGATCTGGGCACTTTCGACGGGCTGCGCACCCGTGTGACCGGTGAAGTGTTGGCGGCCGACGGGCAAGCCATCGACGGCCTGTATGCGGTGGGTAACGACCGCGCCAGCATCATGGGCGGCAACTACCCCGGGGCGGGCATCACCCTGGGGCCGATCATGACCTTTGCCTACATCACCGGGCGCCATCTGGCGGGTGTCGAGCAGGGGCTGGCGGCGGGCAACGCACGGGAGGTGGCGTGATGGACAAGCCTGTGGTCGACCACCGCATCTACACCATTCGCCCACGCGGCATGGCGGCCTTTCTCGAGGCGTTCGACCAGCTGGCGATGCCGATCCTGCTGCGCCACCTCGGTGCACCCCTGGCGTTTTACACCAGCAGCATCGGGCCGTTGAACCAGGTGGTGCACTTGTGGGGCTATGACAGCCTCGATGACTTCGAGAAGCGCAGCGCAGCGCGGGATGCCGACCCGGACTTTGCCGCGTACCTGCATGCCACCCGCGACCTGGTGGTGGCTCAGGAAACACGCATCATAAGGCCTGTGCGCTTACCCAGCCTTTTCCACTAGGGCTGCGACAAACACCGTCATAAAAACAACAACAGGTGATACCTATGAACAACACGCTCGACGTGCGCCAACTGATCGACCAGCAACCCATCGGCCGCTACCAGAAATGGGTGGTGTTCCTTGGCTTTCTCATCATCGCCCTGGACGGCCTGGACGTCGCCATCATCGGCTTCATTGCCCCGCAATTGAAAAGCGACTGGGGCCTGGATGCGCAAAGTCTGGGCCCGGTATTGAGCGCCGCGTTGATCGGCCTGGCACTCGGCGCCTTGATTGCCGGCCCCTTGGCGGACCGTTACGGGCGCAAGGCGGTGTTGCTGTGCAGCGTGCTGCTGTTCGGCCTCTGGACACTGGCCTCGGCCTTTTCACCCAACCTGGAAGCCCTGGTCGCGTTGCGCTTTCTGACCGGCCTGGGCCTGGGCGCAGCCATGCCCAATGCCAGCACCCTGGTCAGCGAGTATGCCCCGGCACGCAGCCGCTCGCTGCTCATTACCCTGGCATTCTGCGGCTTCTCCCTGGGCGCTGCGGCAGGTGGTTTCGTCAGCGCCTGGATGATTCCGAACCTGGGCTGGCGCAGTGTCTTGGCATTGGGTGGGGTGTTGCCGCTGATGGTCCTGCCGTTGCTGTATTGGCGCCTGCCGGAATCGGTGACGTTCCTGGTCAGCAAAGGGGCGGACCGCAAGCGCATTCTGGCCATTGTCCGTCGCCTGGCACCTGAGCATGTCAACGCCGACACGACCTTTGTCTTGCCCGGTAAAGCCCAGGCTGCAGGCGGTGCAATCGGCACCATCCTCTCTGCGCGGTATCGCTTTGGTACCTGCATGCTCTGGGGCGGGTACGTGCTGGCGCTGTTCCTGGTCTATCTGTTCAGCGGCTGGTTGCCGACGCTGGTGAAGGAGGGGGGCGGGTTCTCGGTGGCCGAAGCGGCCATCGTCACGGCCTGTTTCCAGATTGGCGGCCCGTTGGGCGCGATTTCGGTGGGTTGGGCCATGGATCGCTACCCGGCGCAGCGCGTGCTGGTACTGACCTTCCTGTTCAGTGGTGCGGTGATTTTTGCAATTGGTCAGGTCGCTGCGGACTTCGCCTGGTTGTGTGCGGTTGCGAGCGCTGTGGGCTTTGGCCTTAATGGGGCAAGTGTTGGCATGAATGCACTGGCGGCGGCTTTTTACCCGACTGAAGCACGGGCGACCGGCGCCAGCTGGATGAGCGGCATCGGGCGCCTGGGTGCGATTCTCAGTGCCTTTGCCGGGGCACAGATGCTGGCACTGGGCTGGAGCTTTGCCCAGGTATTCGCTTCGTTGTTGCTACCCGCAGGGTTGGCGGCTTTGGCGGTATGGCTGCAAGGGCGAAATGCGGCGTCACGGCTTAGCGTTCCAGGTTGTACATCCGGCACCCCGGCTGCAGCGCCAGCAGGTTCGGCTCCCACTCCCTAGCCTTCGGGAACACAGCCCCTGTCTGAAGCCATACGCTCGATCAACGCCCACAACGCCGCATCATTGAAATCGTCGACAACCAGCCTGGCGCCCGCCGCCAGCAACCGCTCCGGGGTCTGCGTCGTGGCCACGCCCACGGTAAAGATCCCCGCGCCACTGGCTGCAGCCGTCCCCGGCAATGAGTCCTCGAAGGCCAGCGCTTGCCCGGCCTCGGCACCCAGCCGCTGCAGGCCGGTGAGGTAGGGCAGCGGGTCCGGTTTGGGCCGTGCCAGTTCTTCGGCCACCAGCACATGTTCAAAGTGCTGGCCCAGGCCCATGGCGTTCAGCATGTGCTCGGCGTTCAGCCGCGGTGCGTTGGTCACCACGCACATGCCGATGTCATGGGCCTGGGCATGCTCCAGCAGGCGCAACAGGCCTGGCATTGGCTCAAGCGACGGCGACATCGCGCGAAACAGCGCTTCCTTGCGGTCGGCCAACGCCTGGCACTGTTCGACACTGGCGCCGCTGAACAGCTCGGCGAACAGCTCGCCGTTGGCGCGGCCGCTGACCTGGGCATCGAACTGCGCCTGGCTCAGCTCGCGGCCGTCGTGTTCGCGCAGCAGTTGGCGAAAGGCCTGCAGGTGCAGGGTGTCAGTGTCGGTGAGGGTACCGTCAAGGTCGAACAGCAGGGCGGTCAGCATGGGATATCCAGATGAAAAAACACAAGCCAGGGGATCATAACCAAAGCTGACGACGAAGGGGGCTGTTCAGCGTGCTCCGAAAAGAGTACAAATGTGCTCCATGGACACTCTTACCCCCAAACGCCGCGCCATTTTCGAATTCATCCGTGAGCGCATTGCCGAGCATGGTCAGCCGCCGAGCCTGGCCGATATCGCCACGCGCTTCGGTTTTGCCTCGCGCAGCGTTGCGCGCAAGCACATCACCGCCCTGTGCCAGGCCGGTTACATCGATGTCACGCCAAACCAGGCCCGGGGCATACGCCTGGCCGAACCGCTGCGCCGGCCGGAAATCCTCGAAATACCCGTGCTGGGCCAGGTGGCGGCGGGTGCCCCCATCGGCCCGGACCTGGACATCCACGAGCAGTTGCTGCTCGACCCCAGCCTGTTCCGCCGTACCCCCGACTACCTGCTGAAGGTGCGGGGCGACTCGATGATCGACGACGGCATCTTTGACGGTGACCTGGTCGGCATCCTGCAACAGGCCGACGCCCGCGACGGGCAAATCGTGGTTGCGCGCCTGGACGGCGAAGTGACCATCAAACGCCTGCAACGCCAAGGCGGCACTTACCGGCTGTTGCCACGCAACCCTGCGTATGCGCCGATCGATGTGCAGCCCGAACAGGACTTTTTCATCGAAGGCGTGTTCTGCGGCTTGCTGAGGCGTGACTGATGGGCGCCGTGGTCGACCTCGACAGGCTGCTGGAGCAGCGCCGGGTATGGCGCGGCCGGCAGGCCCAGGCGCGGCCACTCGGGCTGCAGCCCACCGGCCATGCGGCCCTCGACGAACGTTTGCCGGAAGGTGGCTGGCCGGCGGCAGCACTGAGCGAGCTGTTGCTGGCCAACCCCGGCTGTGGCGAATTGCAGTTGCTGTGGCCAACCCTGGCTCGGCTGAGTGCAGAAGCCAGCAGAGTGGTGCTGGTGGCTCCACCCTTCATCCCTTTTGCACCGGCCTGGCAGGCAGCGGGGGTGGACCTGCGCTGGCTGGTACAGGTGGATGCCGAGCCTGCCGATGCCCTGTGGGCTGCCGAACAGTGCCTGCGCTCGGGCAGTTGCGCGGCGGTGCTGTGCTGGCCGGAACGTGCCGATGACCGCGCCCTGCGGCGCTTGCAGGTAGCGGCCGAAACCGGGCAGGCACTGGCGTTCGCCTGCAGGCCGCAGCAGGCGTCGCACAACCCTTCACCCGCAGCGCTGCGCATTGCAGTCGACACACGCCCGGCGCAATGGCGCGTGCTGAAAAGCCGGGGTGGCATGCCACCCGCGCTGCCTATTCCCTGCCCGGGGCGGGGCTGATGCACCATGCTCTGGGCCTGCATCCTGCTCCCGCAGCTTGCGCTGGACACCGTCCTGCGTGAGCGTGACGACCCTGACACACCCTTGGTGCTGATTGGCGGGCCGACCCAGCGTCGCGTGTTGCAGGCAGTCAACCCGGCGGCCGCTGCACTGGGCCTGCGCGCCGGGCAAACCCTGACCGCAGCGCGTGCCCTGGCCGATGGCTTCACCTGCGTCGAAGCTGACCCCAAACGCATCGATCAGGTGCAACAGTTGCTGGCGGCCTGGGCCTACCGCTTCAGTGCCCAGGTCAGCCTGCATTACCCTCGGGCGCTGCTGCTGGAAGTGGGCTCCAGCCTGCAACTGTTCGGGCCCTGGCCCTTGTTCGAGGCACGTCTGCGTCAGGAACTGGCAGAACTGGGCCTGCGTCAACGCATTGTCCTGGCCAGCAACCCGGTGGCTGCTCGCATGCTCGCCAATGGCCACGATGGCCTGGCCGTGGGCGATGTCGACGCCACCCGAGCGGCGCTGCTTGGCATGCCCATCACGCGCGTCGGCCTGCCGGCAGAGGCGGCCGAAGCGTTTGCCCGCATGGGCTTGCACCAGCTGGGCCAGGTATTGGCCTTGCCGCGCGATACCTTGGCCAGGCGCTTTGCGGCCCAGGTGCAGCTGCACCTCGACCAGTTGCTCGGCCTGCGCAACCTGGGGCTGGACTTCTACCAGCCACCCGACCGTTTCGAAACCCGGCTGGAACTCAACTTCGACGTCGAATCGCACCAGGCGCTGTTGTTCCCGCTGCGGCGCATGCTCAACGACCTTGCTGCATTTCTGGCCGGGCGAGACTGTGGCGTGCAGCGCTTCTGCCTGCATCTGGAGCACGCCGAGGGGCCGGATACCCTGCTCAAGGTGGGCCTGCTGGCGGCCGAACGTGATGCTGCGATGCTGTTCGAGCTAGCCCGTGGGCGCCTTGAGCCGCTGCGCATACCCGCACCGGTGCGCAACCTGCGGCTGGTTGCCGAAGACTTGCCACCCTTCGTGCCACAGCATCAGGCGTTGTTCGACCCGCGGGCGCAACAGGCGCAACCCTGGGCGCAATTGCGTGAGCGGTTGCGCGCCCGCCTGGGGGATGAGGCCGTCAAGGGGCTTGGCGCAGCCGCCGATCACCGCCCCGAATGCGCCTGGCAGTTGGCGGAGCAGGGTGCCCAAGGCAACATGCCGGTTGCACCGGGTAGCCGCCCGGGGTGGCTGTTGTCGGCACCGATCGCGCTGGATGATGCCGCCTACCAGGTGCAGGGCTATGCCGAACGCATCGAATCAGGTTGGTGGGATGGCGGCGATGTGCGTCGCGACTACTACCGCATCGAAACCCGTGACGGCCTGCGCGGCTGGGCCTACCGCGACCTGAGCCAGGCCGGCCCGCTTTGGCTGCAGGGTTGGTTCGCATGAACACCCCGGGTTATGCCGAGCTGCATTGCCTTTCCAACTTCAGCTTCCAGCGCGGTGCATCGAGCGCCGACGAGCTGTTCCGGCGTGCGCGCGAGCAGGGCTACCAGGCCTTGGCAATCACTGACGAATGCACGCTGGCCGGTATCGTGCGCGCCTGGCAGGCAGCCAAGGTGCACCAGTTGCGGCTGATCGTTGGCAGCGAGGTGCAATTGTGCGACGGGCCCAAGCTGGTGCTGCTGGTCGAGAACCTGACCGGCTACCAGAACCTGTGCGTGCTGATCACCCGTGCCCGGCGGCGGGCAGAGAAGGGGGCGTACCAGCTGTTTCGTGATGACTTGCTGCTGCACCACCAAGGCCTGCTGGCCTTGTGGGTGGCCGCTGACAGTGGCGATACCGCTACCGGCGCGTGGCTGCGCAGTGTGTTCGCTGAGCGCCTGTGGCTGGCCGTGCACCTGCACCGGGGCAGTGACGATGCCATGCGCCTGCAACGGTTGCGGGCACTGGCGGCTGATGTGGGTATCCGCGCCGTGGCCTGTGGCGACGTGCACATGCACGTGCGTGGTCGCCGTGCCTTGCAGGACTGCATGACTGCCATCCGCCAGCATTGCCAGGTGAGCGAGGCCGGGCGCTTTCTGTTTGCCAATGGCGAACGGCACCTGCGCAGCCAGGCGCAACTGGCCGAGTTGTATCCGCTCGACCTGCTGGCCGAGACCCTGGTCATTGCACGGCGCTGCCAGTTTGACCTGAGCGAACTGAACTACCAGTACCCACGCGAACTGGTGCCCGAGGGGCATACCCCGGCAAGCTGGCTGCGTGAATTGTGCGAGCAAGGCCTGCCGCTGCGCTGGCCAGGCGGGCCGAGTGGCAAAGTGCGGGCTGTGCTTGCCAAGGAACTGGGGCTGATCGAAGAGCTGGGTTACGAAAGCTACTTCCTGACGGTGCACGACATTGTCGCCTTCGCCCGCAGCCAGCGCATCCTATGCCAGGGCCGGGGGTCGGCAGCCAACTCGGTGGTGTGCTTCGTACTGGGCATCACCGAGCTTGACCCCATGAAACACCACCTGCTGTTCGAGCGCTTCCTGTCGCGCGAGCGCAACGAGCCGCCGGACATCGACGTGGACTTCGAACACGACCGGCGCGAGGAGGTGATCCAGTATGTGTTCCGTCGCTATGGCCGGCACCGGGCGGCGCTCACTGCGGTAGTCAACACCTACCATGCCGCCGGTGCGGTGCGGGATGTGGCGCGGGTGCTGGGGCTACCTGCCGACCAGGTGGATGCCCTGGCCAAATGCTGTGGCCGCTGGAGCGATCGCATACCCGATGACCAGCGCCTGGCCGAAGCCGGTTTCGAAGCGGGCAGCCCTTCGCTGCGGCGGGTGCTGGTGCTGGCCGGCGAACTGATCGGCTTCCCCCGGCACCTGTCACAGCACCCGGGCGGTTTTGTCATCTCCCAGCAACCGCTCGACCAGCTGGTGCCGGTGGAGAATGCTGCGATGCCGGAGCGCACGGTGATCCAGTGGGACAAGGATGATCTGGACATGGTTGGCCTGCTCAAGGTCGACGTACTGGCGTTGGGCATGCTCAGCGCCTTGCGCCGCTGCTTCGACCTGCTGCAGCACCACCGTGGCCGGCACCTGACCCTGGCGACCATCCCCAGCGAAGACCCGGCCACCTACGCCATGATCAGCCGTGCCGAGACCATGGGCGTGTTCCAGATCGAGTCACGCGCGCAAATGGCCATGTTGCCGCGGCTGCGGCCCCAAAAATTCTACGACCTGGTCATCGAGGTCGCCATCGTCCGCCCCGGGCCGATTCAGGGCGACATGGTGCACCCGTACCTGCGCCGGCGCCTGAAGCAGGAACCGGTGACGTATCCGTCGCCGCAACTGAAGGAAGTGTTCGAACGTACCTTGGGCGTGCCGCTGTTCCAGGAGCAGGTGATGGAACTGGCGATGGTCGCGGCCGACTATACCCCGGGCGAGGCCGACCAGTTGCGCCGCAGCATGGCAGCCTGGAAGCGCCACGGCGGCCTGGAACCGCACCGCGAACGGCTGGTGCAGGGCATGTTGCGCAATGGTTACACGCTGGCGTTTGCCGAGCGCATCTTCGAGCAGATCAAGGGGTTTGGCAGCTATGGCTTCCCTGAGTCGCATGCGGCCAGCTTCGCCTTGCTGTGCTATGCCAGCAGTTGGCTGAAGTGCCATGAGCCGGCGATCTTCACCTGTGCGTTGGTCAACAGTTGGCCGATGGGCTTCTACAGCCCTGATCAGCTGCTGCAAGAGGCTCGCCGTCAAGGTATCGAGGTACGGCCGGTTGATGTCTGCCACAGCGACTGGGACTGCACCCTGGAGCCTGATGCTGAAGGCACCCTGGCCATTCGCATGGGCCTGCGACTGGTGCGTGGCCTGGCCGAAGCCGATGCCAGGCGCGTGCAGCAGGCGAGGGCGCAGCGGCCGTGGCGCAACGTCGAAGACCTGTGCCTGCGCGCCGGCCTGGACGCACGGGCCCGTGCCCGCCTGGCTGATGGCGGGGCGCTGCGCGCCTTGGTCAGCGATCGGCATCAGGCGCGCTGGCAGGTGGCGGCGGTGCAGCCGCAGCTGCCGTTGTTCGCCGATGCGCAGGCCTTGCCTGAAGAACCGGTGCAATTGCCCGTGCCAACCGTGGGCGAGGACCTGATGGCCGATTATCAAACCCTCGGCACTACGCTTGGCCCACATCCGCTGGCCCTGTTGCGCGCTCGCCTGAGGGCGCTGGGGTGTCGCAGCTCCAGTGAATTGCAGGGTGTGGAGCATGGCGACAACATTGCCGTGGCCGGGCTGGTGGTGGGCCGGCAACGGCCTCAAACCGCCAGCGGTGTGACCTTCGTTACTCTGGAAGACGAACATGGCATGGTCAACGTGGTGGTGTGGCGTGCGCTGGCCGAACGGCAGCGGCGGGCGCTGGTGGGTTCGCAGTTGCTCAAGGTCAGTGGGCGGTTGGAGCAGGAGAATGGGGTGCGGCACCTGATTGCGCGGCGGTTGGAGGATGTGAGTCCGCTGCTGCAAGGGCTGGATGTGCGCAGCCGGGATTTTCACTGACCCCCAACGCTCGGTACTTGCGTGGTTCCCTGTGGGTGCGGGCGAGCCCGCGAAGCAGCCACCGCGTTGCAGGGCACCGGCCTTGCCGGTGTTCGCGGGCATGCCCCACATTGACCGCCTGCAACCTTGAGCCTGCCCCAACCATTCATTGGCCACGGTGCGTTATTCCTTGGTCGACGGCCACGTTTGCCACTAGGCCTGAGCCCCCCCTGTGGGAGCGGCCTTGTGTCGCGATAGGGCCGCAAAGCGGCCCCAGCAATCTATGCATGATGCCGAGATCCTGGGGCCGCTGCGCGGCCCTATCGCGACACAAGGCCCACAGGGATCGCGTCAGCTTTTAGAAATTGAGCAAGACAGTTGCTCCCAAAGGTCGCGTCCTGGTCCAGATTGCGCTCGCCTACACCATCGCCAACCGCTGCTTGCGCGTCGGTGCAGGGAACGCCCGGTCGATCGCCCGCAGGTCTTCACCGGTCAAGGTCAGCGCTCCCGCCGCCGCATTGAGCCGCACGTGCTCGGGCGCCACCGCCTTGGGGATGGCGATCACGCCGTCATCGCGGGTCACCCAGGCCAGGCTGACCTGGGCCGGTGTGGCGCCATGGCGCTCGGCGATTTCCGCCAGTACCGGGTGCTGCAACAAGCGCCCGGCCTGAGCCAGCGGGCAGTAGGCCATGGTTGGCAAGCCACGTTTTTCGCACCACGGTAGCAAGTCGAATTCGATGCCGCGTTGGGCCGGGTTATACAACACCTGGTTGGTGGCACAATCAGGGTTGTGCAGTTCGCGCAGGTCGTCGACGTCGAAGTTGGACACGCCCCAACGCTTGATCTTGCCTTGCTCGCGCAAGCGCTCGAAGCCTTCGACGGTTTCCTCCAGCGGGTGCTGACCACGCCAGTGCAGCAGGTACAGGTCGATGCAATCAGTGCCCAGGCGCGTGAGGCTGCGTTCGCAGGCAGCCGCCATGCCGCGCAGGCCGGCATTGTGCGGGTAGACCTTGCTGACCAGAAATACCCGGTCGCGGCGCCCGGCAATGGCTTGGCCAACGACCTCTTCTGCCCCCCCTTCGGCATACATCTCGGCGGTGTCGATCAGGTTCAGGCCCAGCTCGATGCCCTGTTGCAGCGCCGCGACTTCGGCAGCCTTGCGACCTGGGTCTTCGCCCATGTACCAGGTGCCTTGGCCGATGGCTGGAACGCTCGTGCCTGCCAGATTTACGTAACGCATGTCACCTCCGGGATCCGGGTATTGGAAAGAAGCACCTCAAGCAGTGCCTGCGCTGCGGTGGAAAGCTTGTGCTCGCTGAGGGCAATCACGCCGATGCGCCGCTCGACAGTGGGCTCGACCAAGGTTACGCAGCGGGCACCCAGCTCCTGCATCTGGTTGATGCACAGCGCCGGCACAGCACTGACCCCCAGGCCGCTGGCCACCATGCGGCCGATGGTCGTCAGCTGGTGGCTTTCGAACGCGACTGCCAGCTTGCCGTGGCGGGCCGCCACATTCTGCTCCATCAGCAGGCGCACCGCCGAAGGGCGCTGCAGGGCCACGAAATCTTCGGCCATCAGCTGTGCCCAGCTGACCTGGGGCAGCAGCGCCAAGGGCGAGTCGGCGGCCACTACCGCAACGAAGCGGTCCATGTACAACGGGTGGAAGTCCAGCCCATCGATGTTATCCGGCTCGAAGCCGATGCCCAGTTCGACGCGGCGATGGCGTACCAGTTCCTGTACCTGTTCGTTGATCACGTCGTGCACCGTGACGTTGACCTTGGGGTAGCGCTGGCGAAACACCTTGAGCGCGTGGGGCAACAGGTTGCCGGCAAAAGCCGGCATGGCCGCCACTGACACACGGCCCAATTGCAGGGTAAAGCGCTGGCGCAGCATCTCTTCGGTATCGTCCCAGTCGGCCAGCAGGCGGCGTGCCAGTGGCAGCAGCACTTCGCCTTCGGCAGTCAGGCTGACGCTGCGCGTGGTGCGGCTGAGCAGGGCGCCGCCGAGGTTTTCTTCCAGCGCCTTGATGGTCAGGCTCAGTGCCGGTTGCGAAACGTGCAGGTGTTCACCGGCCTGGGCGAAGCTCTGGTACTTGGCCACGGCGACAAAGGCGCGCAATTGTTTGACGTTCATGTCGGGCCTATCGTTTGTTTTGTAAAAATTATCAATCGATGACAAAAACAAAATTAACAAATCAGTCGCTTGCGGTGAAGATGTCTGCACACGCTCACCGACAGCCTCGTCGGTTAAACAACTACAAAAGGCGGATCAGCATGGCCGGACTGGACAAGCGCGTTGCAACCTATGAACAGGCCCTCGAAGGCCTGACCGACAACATGACGGTACTGGCCGGTGGTTTCGGCCTGTGCGGCATCCCGGAAAACCTTATCAGCGAAATCAAGCGGCGTGGCGTCAAGGGCCTGACCGTGGTTTCCAACAACTGCGGCGTTGACGGTTTTGGTCTGGGCGTGCTGCTGGAAGACCGGCAGATTCGCAAGATGATCGCCTCCTACGTGGGCGAAAACGCCGAGTTCGAACGCCAGTTGCTCAGTGGCGAGCTGGAAGTGGAACTGACCCCACAGGGCACCCTCGCCGAAAAAATGCGCGCAGGTGGTGCCGGCATTCCGGCGTTCTACACCGCCACCGGCTATGGCACCCCGGTTGCCGACGGCAAGGAAGTCCGCGAGTTCAAGGGCCGCAAGTACATCCTGGAAGAGTCCATCACCGGTGACTTCGCCATCGTCAAGGGCTGGAAGGCCGACCACTACGGCAACGTGGTGTACCGCAACACTGCGCAAAACTTCAACCCGCTGGCGGCCACCGCCGGCAAGATCACCGTGGTCGAAGTGGAAGAAATCGTCGAACCCGGCGTGCTGCTGCCAAGCGAAATCCACACCCCGGGCATCTACGTGGACCGTGTCATCGTCGGCACCTTCGAAAAACGTATCGAAAAGCGCACCGTCAAGGCCTGAGCGCCATCCACCCGAACAATAAAGAGATCCTGACCATGGCACTGACCCGCGAACAGATGGCGCAACGCGTTGCCCGTGAACTGAAGGACGGTTACTACGTCAATCTGGGCATCGGCATCCCCACCTTGGTGGCCAACTATGTACCCGCCGACATGGATGTGATGCTGCAATCGGAAAACGGCCTGCTCGGCATGGGCGAATTTCCCACTGAAAGCACCCTCGATGCCGACATGATCAACGCCGGCAAGCAAACGGTCACCGCCCGCCGCGGCGCCTCGATTTTCGATTCGGCACAATCGTTCGCCATGATCCGTGGCGGCCACGTCGACCTGACCGTACTGGGGGCTTTCGAGGTGGACGTGCAGGGCAACATCGCCTCGTGGATGATTCCGGGCAAGCTGGTCAAGGGCATGGGCGGGGCCATGGACCTGGTGGCCGGCGCCGACAACATCATCGTTACCATGACCCACGCCTCCAAGGACGGCGAGTCCAAGTTGCTGCCACAGTGCAGCCTGCCGTTGACCGGTGCGGGCTGCATCCGCAAGGTGCTGACCGACCTGGCCTACCTGGAAATCGAAGACGGCGCCTTCATCCTGCGCGAGACCGCGCCTGGGGTCAGCGTCGAGGAAATCATTGAGAAAACCGCCGGCAAACTGATCGTGCCGGATGATGTGAAGGAAATGACCTTCTAAGGCATGACGTGATCTCACCCTGTAGGCGCGGGTTGACCCGCGAATGCGTCGGTACATTGACCGCCGCATTCGCGGGTCAACCCGTTCCCACAGGTTTTTTGCGTTGCCTGGCAGTACCGCTTCATCCCATAAAACCAATAAAAGGAATTCAACCGTGGCCGCTGAAATTCAAGACAGCCGCTCCGCGCGCTTTGCCTTGCGCTGCTCCAACTGGGCTGAACGCTGGTTCCCCGACTCCTGGGTGTTCGCCGCGCTGGCGGTGCTGCTGGTGTGTATCGGCGCACTGGCCATGGGCGCCAAACCGACCGACACCGCCAAGGCGTTTGGCGACGGCTTCTGGAGCCTGATACCGTTCACCATGCAGATGGCCTTCGTGGTCATCGGCGGTTATGTGGTGGCCAGCTCGCCGCCCGCCGCGAGGCTGATCGATCGCCTGGCGCGCATCCCCGGCAATGGGCGCTCGGCAGTGTGCTGGGTAGCACTGATCTCGATGCTGGCCTCCTTGCTCAACTGGGGGCTGTCGCTGGTGTTTGGAGGTTTGTTGGTGCGCGCCCTGGCAAGGCGCACCGACCTGAAGATGGACTACCGCGCTGCGGGTGCGGCCGCTTACCTGGGCCTGGGTGCGGTGTGGGCGTTGGGCCTGTCATCCTCGGCGGCGCAGCTGCAGGCGAACCCGGCCAGTCTGCCACCTTCAATCCTGTCGATAACCGGGGTGATCCCGTTTACCGAAACCATCTTTCTCTGGCAGTCCGGCGTGATGTTGGCGGCACTGGTGGTGGTCTCGCTGGTGATCGCCTATGCCACCGCTCCGGGCCCGAACAGCGCACGTAGCGCAGAAGACTGCGGTGTCGACCCCAGCTTCACAGCGCCACCCGCGCCGCAACGCACGCGCCCGGGGGAGTGGCTGGAACACAGCCCGATCCTGATCCTGCTGTTGGTGGCCTTGGCTGCTGGCTGGCTGTATCAGGAGTTTGCGACAAAACCTGCGATTACCGCCATCTCGGGGCTCAACACCTACAACCTGTTGTTCATCATGCTCGGTGCTTTGCTGCACTGGCGCCCACGCAGCTTCCTTGACGCGGTGGCACGCGCGGTACCGACCACCACCGGTGTGCTCATCCAGTTCCCGCTGTATGGTTCGATCGCCGCTATCCTCACCCAGGTGAAGGGCGTCGATGAACAGACGCTGGCCCACCATATTTCACTGTTCTTCACCCAGATTGCCACCCATGACACGTATGCCGTGCTGATGGGCGTGTATTCGGCGGTGCTGGGCTTCTTCATCCCTTCAGGTGGCGGCAAGTGGATCATCGAGGCCCCTTACGTGATGCTGGTGGCCAACGACCTGCAGTACCACCTGGGGTGGGCCGTGCAGATCTACAACGCGGCCGAAGCTTTGCCGAACCTGATCAACCCGTTCTACATGCTGCCGCTGCTGGGCGTGCTGGGGCTCAAGGCGCGCGACCTGATCGGTTTCTCGTTCGTGCAATTGCTGGTGCATGTGCCGTTGGTGCTGGTGTTGCTGTGGGCGCTGGGTACAACGCTGCAGTACGTGCCGCCCGTGATGCCTTGATTCGAGGCCCCTGGAGACTTGGCGCCAGCTTTCAGACGCGTATCATGGCTGCCTCAGCCTGGGAAACCCGCGTCACATGTCTATCCGATTGAAACTGCTGCGTAAGAAACTGGGGATGACCCTGGAAATGCTGGCCGAAAAGACTGGCATGACCAAAAGCTACCTGTCCAAGGTCGAGCGCGGCCTCAACACGCCCTCGATCGCTGCGGCGCTGAAACTGGCGAGGGCACTGAACGTCAATGTCGAAGAGCTGTTCGCCGAAGAACAGCCCGGTCAGAGCCGCTACAGCCTGGTGCGCCGTACCGAGCGCCAGGCCTTGGTGGGCGATGGGCAAGGGCCGGGGTACGCGGCCCTCACCAGTCAGGTTGGCCAGCGCAGCCTGCTGCCGTTTCTGATTCAGCCGCCGTCCGAGTTCAGCGACCCCACGTTCAAGGAACACCAGGGCGAAGAGTTCCTGTTTGTTCACGCAGGCCAGGTGGAAGTGGATTTCATGAGTGAGCGGGTGTTGCTGGAGCAGGGCGACGCCCTGCATTTCAATGCCCAGACGCCGCACCGCCTGCGCTCGGTAGGTGCGACACCGGCGCAGTTACTGGTTGTGGTTCACCACGCAGACGAATGAAACCGCAGGGGGCAATCATGCCCCCACGTGTTCTCAGCTGTGAAACGCCATGTTCATCGCATCATCCCTCCCTTGCATAATCTGCATGCCGTTTTTTTGACGAATGCGCCCATCGCTCATTGAATTTTATTATGGTGTCGGATCATTGACGTAATGTCATTGTGCCCATAAGCTCAAGTCAACAACGAAACAACTCCCGCAGCACAGCGCCAATAACTAATTGATTTTCCTGTTTTTAGGAGGGGAGTATGCGCACGACTCTGATAATCAAATCGATGTTCTTGCTGGTGATGCTAAGTGGTGCTGCCCGCGCAGCGGATTCGTATATAAATCAGAACAGTATCATTCCTGTTTCAACTGCAGGCTGGTTCTTTGCCTTTGCTGTGGTCGGTTTTGTTGCCGTTGCCAACCGCAGAAAGATCTGAGCCGTATACCGGGTACCTAAAGTGACCCATTGCTGCGAGGCCACAAGCATGGCTTGTGAATTCTCCAACCGTTGCTATATTCCCAGTAGCCCCTAGGGCCAACGTTTACAAGGCGTTGCAGCCACGTCTGCAGCGTCAAGGCAAGGGCCTCCAGGAAGGTCGAGGCCATCACGGCAGCTGTGCGCCGTGAAGCGGAGCGAGAGTTGGTGTGTTGTTCTCATTCAGTGCTCTTTGTCGGGCCATTTGGCCGGAGGGACCCTCATGGTGCGTTCAATGTTTGCCGCTTTCTGCATGCTGACGGTGTGGTCTGGCGCCGGTAACGCCGACCAGAGCAGTGCTGCCTACCTGCTCAGCCCCGGCGATGTGGTGATGGTATCGGTGTGGCAGGAAGACAGCCTGCGTCAAGAAGCCACCGTACTTCCCGATGGCAGTATCACCTTCCCCTTGGCCGGGCGCATCAATGTTGCCGGGCTGGATGTGACGGCAGTGGAAAAGCAGGTCGCTGCCAAACTCGAAAAATTCCTCCCCGACCCTAACGTCAGCGTTGTCGTCAAAAGCATTGCCGGCAACATGGTCTATGTACAGGGCAAAGTGATCAAGCCCGGGCCTGTGCAAATGGCAGGCCCCACGGCCGTATTGCAGGCGCTGAGCATGTCGGGCGGCCTGGACAAGTTTGCGGATGAAAGCGAAATCAAGGTGGTCCGCGGCACCGGTGCTTCCCAAAAGATCCTGCCCGTGCGATATAAGGACCTGGTGTCTGGGCGGGACATGTCCACCAACATCCAACTTCAGGCTGGCGATACGCTGGTCGTTCCTTGATCTTGCCTTTAATAAGAACATTTAATGCCTCTTCTTAGAACAACTCGCATTGCAACGGCAATCCTGGTCTTGCCGTTCACGGACGCGGTACTGGCGGCAAATTGGCAGTCTACGGTGGTGGTACCGACATCCGTCGAATACGACAGCAACCCATTGCTGTTGACCTCGGGGGAAAAGGGCATAACGCGCACGATCATCGCGCCGGACTACACCCTGATTGGTACTTTCGACCGTGACGAATTGAGGTTGGGGCTTGGCATGCATGTGCTGCGCTCGTCCGATACGGATATCGTCGATGACCGTGAAGACCCTGACATCAGCCTGGGTTGGCAGCGCACCACCGAGCGGGGGCGGTTCGGCCTGGTGGGGCGCTACAACGAAAGCTCGACATTGTCGGGGACAGTACTGGATACCGGGGTGATTACCACTGACGGTACGCAGAAGCTTTACACCTTGACTGGCAACTGGAGCCAGGCGGTGACCGAGCGCAGTACCTTGAGCAACGAAACCACCTACAGCCGTGCCCGTTATGACATCAGCACGCTGACGGGCTACGACGAACTGGCGAACGTCTTTACCTGGACTTACGCCTGGAGTGAGCGAGCTGACCTGTATACCCGTTTTGGTGCCCGGCGCTATGAGCCAGAACAGGACCTTACCGCGACCGCTTCCAACAGCTACACCCCGGCAGTCGGCATCAAATACCAGCTTGCCGAAGGCTTGAGCGCCGATGCCCATGTTGGCGTCAACCAAGTGTCAGGTGATGACGGCGGCCGGCGCGGGGAGGGTGGTGTTGCGCTGCTTTACACCGGCCCGCGTGCCGACGCCAGCTTTACCGCCGAGCGCAGCACGGTAGCAAGCGCCGAAGGCGGCTTCGCCGAGCTGGACCAGGTGCGTGGTGTGTGGAGCTATGCGCTGACCGAGTTGTCCCGGGTCGGTGCCGACGCCGCGTGGCAAGACAGCAAAGGGCAGTCGCCCAACACGCTGCAGACTTACAGCGTATGGGCCAGCCGCCAGTTTTCGCCTTACTGGGACCTGCGCCTGTCGCTGATGTACAAGGAACGGCAGCAGGACCATGTACCGGATGCGACCGCTACGATCGTTGGTTTGACGTTGACGTACAGGTACCCCGACATCTGAACTGCAGGCAGGTGGCCCTATGAAGTCTGACTACGAGCTCTCCCTCAGAGATTACATCGCCATTATCAAGGACAGGGCCCTGGTGTTAGGGGTGAGTGCCGCAGTCATTCTCGCCGCGACCGTGGCCGTCGCGTTGATGGTGCCGCCGATCTACCAGTCGACCGGCACCATTCTGGTGGAGTCGCAGCAGATTTCGCCTGAACTGGTGTCGACCAACAACACCAGCTTTGCCGATGAGCGCATCGAGGTGATCCGCCAACGGGTGATGACCCGCGACAACCTGCTGCGCATCATCGGCAAGTACGACCTCTTCGCCGACAAGCGCTTCAGCGAAAGCGACAAGATCGACCAGATGCGCAACGCGATCGTGGTCGAAACCCTGACCACCTTCGTGCGCGGTCGTGGTGAAGCGACCGTGGCGTTCAATGTGTCGTTCGAGCACAAACAGGCACAAGTAGCCAAGGAAGTCGCCGATGAACTGGTGACGCTGTTCCTCAACGAAAACCTCAAGCAGCGCACCGAACGGGCCAACGAAACCACCGAATTCCTCACCCAGGAAGCCAACAAGCTGGGTGCCGAGCTGGCCACCCTGGAAAATCAGCTGGCCGATTTCAAGCAGGCCCATGCCAATGCCTTGCCCGAGCACCAGACCCTGCGGATGAACATGCTGTCGCGGGCGGAGCTGGAATTCCGTGAGGTCGACCGTGACTACAAGGCTGCCCAGGAGGAGCTGCGCTACCTTGAGCTGGAGCTATCTGCGGCCAATGCCGGCCTTGCCACCAAGGCTGCCGAGGGCACCCGGCCAACCCGTGCCGACCAGCCCGACGACCTGCCAAGCCTGAAAGCCGAATACGCGCAGCTGCTGACCCGTTACAAGGATGCCCACCCGGATGTAGTGTCGGTCAAACGCAAGATACAGGCACTCGAAGCCAGTGGGGGGAGCACTGCGGCCGTGTCCACGGTCAGCCTCGACGCGGCCCGTGTTCGCGCCAAGATGAGCGCCGCCCAGGTGCGTATTGCCTCGCTGGCAGAACAAAAGCGTGAGCTGACCCGGAAAATGGAAGGCTACGAAGCCGAGATCCTCGAGGCGCCGCAAGTCGAGCGTGGTCTGGTGACCTTGATGCGTGACCACGACAACGCGCGCAAGAAATACGAAGAGATTCGTGCCAAGGAAATGGGCGCAAAGATTACCGAAAGCCTCGAGCAGGAAAACAAGGCTGAACGCTTTGTGCTGCTGGAGCCTCCTCTGTTGCCTGAGAAGCCGATCAAGCCTAACCGCAAGAAAATCGCTGCGCTGGGTCTGGTGCTGGCACCGGCCGGTGGCGGGGCGTTGGTGATGCTGCTGGAAATGCTCAATCAGCGCGTGCGTGGCGTTGGTGCCCTGGAAAGTCTGCTGGGCAAACGGGTACTGGTGGCACTGCCTTATATCGATACCCGGGCCGACGTGGCTCGACGCAAGCGCTGGCGCAATCGCCTGATCCTGGCGGCACTGGCGTTGGCAGCTATCATGATAGGGCTGGTGCACGTGTTCTACATGCCACTGGATGTGCTGTTGTACAAAGTCATGTCTCGGTTTGTATAGGGAAAGCAGTGATGGACAGGATCAAGCCGGCTGTTGGCAACAATATTCATCAGGTTACCCCGGGTACTCCCCAGGCACTGTCTCCCGCCCCCGGTACGGCGCTGGCCGAAGTGCCGGGTCAGTTCGATTACGTGAACACCAAGGTGGTGCCGCTGCGTGCAGACCACCTGGAGCGTAACCGCATCGTGGCGTACAACAAGAACTCCAACATGAACGGGCCGATCGACCTGTTGCGTACGCAGGTGCTCAGGGCCATGGATGAGAACGGCTGGCGCACCTTGGCCATCACCTCGCCAACGCCGGAAGCGGGCAAGACAATGCTGGCGATCAACCTGGCCATGAGTATTGCCCACCATACCACCAAGACTGCGTTGCTGGTGGACTTCGACCTGCGCCGGCCCAAGGTCGGCAGTTACCTGGGGCTGCCCATGGAGCAGGCACTGAACGAGTTTCTGACGGACAAGGCCGAGTTGCAGGACTGCCTGGTCAACCCCACCTTGCCGCGCTTCGTGGTGCTGCCAACGCGGGTACCCGTGCCCCTGTCGACCGAGATGCTGTCCTCGCCCAAGGTGAACAACCTGATTGGCGATTTGCGCAACCGCTACGAATCGCGCATCTGCATTTTCGATTTGCCACCGCTGCTCAGCTCGGACGATGCGATCACCGTGTTACCCAAGTTCGACTGCGTGTTGCTGGTGGTGGCCAACGGGATGAACAACAAGAAGGAAATCGAGGATTGCCTGCATCACCTGGGCACGGTGAACCTGATCGGGACAGTGTTGAACAAGGCTGACGAACAGCCGCGCACCTATTACTGAGCCTTCTGGCAATGCGCCTGTAGACGCCGCCTTGTGCTGCGCCTACAGGAAGCCGAGGGCAACTCAGCGCTCCCAGGGATACTGCAACTCCCACTGCCACGCATGCCGAACAATCTGCTCCAGCGAGGCGAATGCCGGACGCCAGCCCAGCACCTGCATGGCTTTGCTCGCATCCGCCACCAGCCGTGGCGGGTCGCCGGCGCGACGCGGTGCGTCAAGGGCATTGATCTGTCGCCCGGTCACTGCCCGGGCCGTATCGATCACCTGCTGCACCGAAAAGCCCAGGCCATTGCCCAGGTTGAACGCGGCACGCTCGCCACCGTCCAGTAAATAATCCACTGCCAGTGCATGGGCCGCCGCCAGGTCTGCCACATGCACGTAGTCGCGTATGCAGGTGCCATCCGGTGTGTCGTAGTCGCGACCAAACACTGTCACCGCCTCACGCCGGCCAGATGCAGCCTGCAGGATCAAGGGGATCAGATGGGTTTCCGGTTCATGACGCTCGCCTAGCTGGCCTTCCGGGTCAGCGCCCGCTGCATTGAAATAGCGCAGGCATACCGACTTCAAACCATAGGCCCGGTCGAAGTCCTCAAGAATCTGCTCGACCATCCATTTGCTCAACCCGTACGGGTTGATCGGTCCCTTGGTGTGCGCTTCATCGATCGGCACGTACTGCGGGTTGCCGTAAACGGCGGCACTCGAAGAAAACACCAGGTGCCTGATGCCGGCATTGACCATGGCCTGCAGCAGGGAAAGGGTGGCTGCGACGTTGTTCTGGTAGTACTTGCCGGGTGCACTGACCGACTCGCCCACTTGAATGAACGAGGCGAAGTGAAACACCGCATCGAAGTGGCACACGCCAAACAGCACATCCAGTGCGGCTTCGTCGGCGATGTCGAGCTTGGCCCACTGGATACCGGGGCCAGGTGAGACCAGGTCCGCCACCAGCACTTCATGGCCGGCGGCGAGCAGGTGCTTGACCATGTGCGAGCCAATGTAGCCCGCACCACCCACAACCAGATATTTCATCCCCACCTCCTGGAATCTGCTGTTTACAGACGCAGTGAACACTCCCTGACACGTGCAGGTGGGATGATCAGCTACAGGTGACCTGAGCGTAGATGGCCATATGCTCTATTTCAAGAATAGCCAATTGGACATGTAGGTACCGTCGAAGGTAATGGTGTATTGCCCATCCTTGTAGGCCACTGGCAGCGGCTTCAGCTGTTCCCGTGCATCGCGGGCGAACAATTTCAGGCCGGCGGGTGCCTTGATGTCCAGGCGGCCTTCAAGGGGCTCGACATTGAACGGCGTCTTGTCATCGGCCTTGGGCATGGCACGGGTGCCCAGAGACAGCAGAAGCTCGCGCGACTGGCCCAGTGCCTTGCCGTCCAGGCTCTGGACCACGACGCTGGCGTAAGGCGTTTTCGCTTGTACCTGAATGGCACCCAGGTTGACCGGGCGGCCGCCCAGCCAGCCGCTGGCGGCCTGGGTCAGTGGCGTGTCGATGGTGTAGATGCCTTGTTGCCAGTTGCGCCTGAGCTCGCCTGTATCGGTCACCGACTCGGTGGCATCGGCGGCCAGCAGCGATTGCCCCGGGTCATGCAGCACTTGCGCGCCTGCCGGGATGGGCGCGGGTTTTAGCCAGGGCAATTGCGGCGTGTGTGGCAGGGCGATCTGCAACTGGCCCTTTTCCATGGCCGTGCGCAACAGCGGTGAGTTACGCGGGGTGATTTCCTGGTTGTACAGGGTGTCAGGTGTAGGTGCGAACACGTAGCGAGTGGTGGCGGGTTTCACGTCCGCACGGCGATAGAGCAGGGCCGCGGCGGGCAGGGTGGCGATCATCGCCGGGTCGTTGTACGCGTGCCAGTTGTCCGCCGTGCGCCAACCTGGGTTGAATGCTTGTTGGCTGTAGGCGTATTGCAGCATGGCGTCCCAGCCTTGGTGGCTGGCAGTGCCGGCGATGTAAATGGGTAGCGAGTGACGGTCCGGCAGCGGGAAGGGCTCGGCGTTCCACTCGGTGACGGTCAGCGGTTTGCCGACGACCTGGGCGGCAGCAATCCAGTCGATCATGCCGTCGCTGGTCAGCGGGTTCTTCTCCAGTTGGCCTGCGTCGCCGTAGCTGTGGGCGTCGATGACATCACCAACGCTCAGTGCCGGCAGTGCGCTAAGCCCATTGCCGCCCCAGGTGCTGGTGGTCGCAATGGGGACTTTCACGCCCACGCTGCGCAAGTGGGCGATCATGTCGGCATTGAAGCGTTGTTCCAGCTCGTTGAGCAACAGCTTCGACGGCCCATGCTCCCAGGCACGCCAGGTCAGGTCGGCGGGCAGGTCAAACTGTTTGGCAAAGGCCTTGGCCGCGGTCATGTAGCGCTCGCTGTGGCGCGGTACATCCTTGTTCGGCATCAGGGCGTTGCCGTAATGCTGGGTCAGGTCATTCTCGTTGGTGATCAGCACGGCGGCGATGGCCGGGTCGTCCTTGTAGGCCAGGCCCGTGTATTCGTTCACATGGGTCAGGTACTGCTCGGCGAAGCGTTTCATCGCTTGCTGGATACTGTCGTTCACGTAGGCGTAACCCTTCAGGTCGACGCGACCATCCTTCTCGGGCAGCTCCTTGAAGTCTTCGATATTGTCGTTGGCGGTAAACGCACGCTGCACATGCATGTCCAGCCAGATGTAGATGCCTTCGTCCTTGAGTGACTTGATCCACAGGTCGAGCTTGCGCAGCGATTCGGTGCTGAGCTGCTGGGTATCGCGCACCAAGGTGCCATCGCCAAATACGTTGGGGCTGACCCAGGGCGAGTCGTGGTGATGCAGGCGCACCAGGTTGAAACCCAGTGCCGAGAGGCGTTTGGCCTGCTGGCGTATTTCGTCGTCGGGGCTTTTGAACAGCGAGTAGGCCGACAGGTTGGTGCCCCAGAAGCGTATTGGGGTGTTGTCGGCGAACATCAACTGGTCGCCGACCGCCTTGACGAAGCCACGCTTGCCGGCGGGTTTTTCCGCTGCGTTGAGGAACGACAGGTCCACCGGCGAGGTGCGCCAGTCCAGTTGGTCATCAGGCCACTTGGCGGGGTCTGCCAGGCCGAAGCGCTCGGTGGGCGTCGGGCCGAGTTCGATGTCGCCGGTCACGTTGAGCACAGCCTTGAGCTGCTGGCGGCCGGCGCTGATCGGGTCCTTGTAGAGGAATGCGCGCAGCTCGGACGGGTTGCCGCGCTCGAAATAGACCTTGGCCAGTGGCGGGTCGAAGCGCATTTCGATGCGGCGACCCTGGTCGGCCTTGCCCCACGTCCAGCCGCGGTTGTCGGGCAGCAACTGCGGGGCCCCCATGTCGCCGGCGATTTGTGCCGGATCGAACTGGAACACCATGCCGCCACCCATGACACCGTTCTGGCGGCTGTGGGCGTCGAGGTCGAAGGCCCAGCTCAGGGTTTGTGCCTGTTCCTTACGGATGTCAGCCTGCAGGTCGAAGTCCAGTTCCTTGTTCTTGCCCCGCAGCGTGTAGTGGTAAGGGCCATTGACCTTGAAGTCGGTATAGAAACCGGTCCAGCTCCAGTTGGCAGCCCAGAAATCGAATTTGGCCTTCATGACCGGGCCACCGCCGTGTGTCACGGTAGGCAAGCCATTTTGCTCATCGACACTGACCTGCCAGTCTGAAGCCCAGCTGGCCAGCGGCAGCAGGGCCAGGCCGGCAATGGCCGAAAGGCGCACGTAATGACGCAGGGACAGCCTATTCATGAGCATTACCTGGGTTGTAGGTCGGGTTCTGCCAGCTCAACGGCCGGGCTGTTGTGCAGGCGGCGAACCATCTGGATGTAGGCCACGCCCAGCCCTGCGATAGACCAGTACACCACCGGGATGAAGGTGATGCTGCTGACGGTGAAGATGATGACCAGAATGCCGATCAGCGTTGCCAGCAACACCCGGCCGAGCTGTCGTCGTTCGTCATCCTTGTCGGCAAAACTGAGCATGGCCCTGCGGATACCCAGCAGCAGCACGGCAAAGAACGCCACGAACAGGCCTAGCCCGACCAGGCCGGCCCGCAGCGCCAGGTTGATGTAGGTGTTGACGATATCGATGATGCCTTCGCCCTGGATCATCGCCTGCATTTCGGGTGTGTTACGGAAATCGAAGGAGCCGAACAATGGGTTGCGCTGGATGACGATCCAGGCGTTGTCCATCAGCCGCTCGCGGTAGGTGATGTTCTCTTTCTCGATGCTGCCGATGTACGGCAACAGGTCCAGCACCTTGTCGCCGCCAGGCACGACAGTCAGCAAGGGCAACGCCAGCATGCCAGCCGCACCCAGCAGCGCCAGGCGCTTGACGGCGCCTTTGCCCAGGGCAATGAACACCACCACGATGACCACGGCGCCGATCCACGGGCCACGCGACAATGGCGCGAACAGCCCGGCGGCCAGCAGCAGGGCGCCCATGGCCCTGTGCAGCGGGCGTTGCACATAGCCTTGCACGAACAGGAACAGGCCGATGGCCACGCTCATTACGTAACCCAGTACAATCGCCTGGCCGGTGGTGACGCTTGCCCGCAGCGCACCGCCGCGGCTCAGGTAGCCGGACATGCTCCATGGCACGCCCATGGCGTCGACCAGGGCGCTGTACAGTAACCAGTGGCGCACATACTCGGCCACAGCGATCAGCGCCATGACGAAAGAGGCGAGTACGAAGGCCAGCAGGGTGTCCTTGAAGTCGCTGATCTGACGTAGGCCACGGCTGGCCACGTAATACGGCAGGAGTACGTCGACATACAGGTACAGCGCCTGGCGCAGCGTGTCGGTAGGCGTGGTTTCGCGTAAATAGAGCACGCTCAGCAACAGCAGGCCGGCCGCCAGCAATTTATCAGCCCAGGTGCGGCCAAAGCGCAGGGTGTCACCCTGGCGGCGCAGGTGCAGCGCGGCCGGCAGCAGCACGCACAGGCTCAGCAGGCGAATATGGTTCAGGTCGACCAGGTAATTGACCACGCCAAACCCGGGCACCTGCACCGACGCTGGCGGGATCAGGAACAGCAGCATGTAGAACAGCGCCATGGGGTTGTGCTCGCGGCGCCCGGCCAGCAACAGGACGACCGCGCCCACGCCCAGGTACAGCCAGAAGCTGTGCGAGAAAAAAGCCAGCAGGGTCAGCAGGAACCACAGATTGCGCCGGCGCTTGTAGTCGCTGAGCGGAATCAGGTCGGTGGCAGGCCGGCGCGCCATCAGGAAGACCACGCTCGCCAAAAACAGGATGACGATCAACGCACGAAAATGTTCAGGCATCGGCTATGTACACCTTTCCTTCGGTGGGCAACGGCTAGCATCGTGGCTAATTGAAACTATAGTGACTTTTAGCCAATCAGTCAGAGATTGAAGTCATGCCGTCGATTGATGTGTCAGCTGCCGCGAGCCTGCGCAAGCGTGCCCTGAGGGCCGGGTCGTGGAACCTGGTCTCGCAGGTGGCTTCACAGGTGATGCGCCTGGGCGGCAATCTGATCATGGCCCGATTGCTGCTGCCGGAAATGTTCGGCGTGATGGTCATTGCCACCACTGTTTCGATACTGCTGCATTTGCTTTCCGATGTCGGCCTGCGCCAGAACATCATCCAGAGCCACCGTGGTGACGATCCAGATTTTCTCAATACCGCCTGGACCGTGCAGATCATCCGCGGTTTCCTGCTGTTTGCCCTTACCCTGCTGCTGGCCCTGGGGGCCTGGTTGGCACAACTGGCTGAGCTGTGGCCGGCAGACTCTACTTATGCCGCGCCGGTACTGCCGATGGTACTGGCGGTCACCGGCCTGTCGGCGGTCATCTGGGGTTTCCAGTCCACCAAGATAGATGTGGCGGTACGAACTTTCCAACAAAAGCGCGTGGTGCTGGTCGACCTTGCCTCGCAGGTGGCTGGCCTGGTGGTGATGCTGGTGCTGGGCTTGCTGACCCATTCGATCTGGGCGCTGGTGTTATCAGGCCTGGTTTCGGCGGTCGTCTGGACCGTGCTGGGGCACACCGCCCTGGAGGGGCCCAACAACCACCTGCGCTGGGACCGTTCGGCGCTCACCGAGTTGATCGTGTTTGGCCGTTGGATCCTGTTGTCGTCGATGGTCGGCGTGCTGGCGATGTACGGCGACCGCATATGGTTTGGCGCCAGCATGTCGGCGGCGCAACTGGGTGTGTATTCGATCGCCGTGCTGATCCTGGGTGCGGTGCAGACCGCGCTCATGAAAATTGTCGGCGCGGTGGCGCTGCCTGCTTTCAGCGAGGCGGCCAGGGCCGACGACAAGCCGCGCCTGAAAGCGCTGTATTTCCGTTTTCGGCTGCTGGTCGACCTGCTGGTGCTGTTCATTTGTGGCGGTTTCCTGACCGCCAGCCCGCTGCTGATCGGCTGGATGTATGACGATCGCTACCGCGAAGCCGGGCCGATGCTGGCGATTCTCTCGCTATCGTTCATCGTATTGCGCTATACCTTGGCTCATCAGGTGTGGATTGCCTTGGGCCTGACCAAGTACCAGGCCATGGACAACATTATCCGCCTGGTCTCGTTATGGGGGCTGTTGCCGCTACTACTGGCAATTGGCGGGGTGGAGTGGGCGATCTGGGGGGTTGCCCTGCATGCTGTGCCAACGCTTGTGCTGGTTGTGTATGTGAACTGCAAACTGGATATCTTCAGCCTCAAACGTGAGCTGATGGTACTGCCGATGTTGCTGGTCGGGGCGCTGTGCGGGGCACTGTTGACGGCCTTTTTCAACTGGCTGTAGCGCAGTTTGCTGGGTGTAACTTTCATGGCTACAGGTCACGGGATCATGGAGAAGCTCACTTTTTGTAATGCGCAGTTGGGTCGTAGAGGTTTTCTCCAGAGTTGTGTCTTGCTCAGTGTGGGGGGGGCGGTGTTCGGCGCCTCGGCGGCCGTTGCCGGCAAGCCGGTCGAAAAGCCCGGATTCGTGGTAATCAACGGTTGGGTATTACCGTCCCGTTACTTCCGGAACGCGTCAGTATGATCAAGGACTTTCAGCAGCAGAAGGCGCTGCGCGACCACTATGACTTCTGCATCATCGGGGCCGGCCCGGCGGGTATAACCTTGGGCTTGCGCCTGGCAGCCGCCGGCTGGAGCGTCATGATCGCCGAAGGCGGGGGGCGTGAATATGCGCCGCACTCGCAAGGCTTGTACGCGTGCTCATCCACCGGCCTGGAACTGTATGCCGAGGAAACCCGCCTGCGTTACCTGGGTGGTACCTCCAATCACTGGGCTGGCCGTTGTCGTCCATTTACTCCCTCGGATTTTGCCGTCGCCCCGCCAGGCGACTTGCCGGGCTGGCCAATTCCCTACTCGGAGATCGAAGGCTTCCTGCCGGCAGCGATGGAGATCGTCGATCTGGCGCCTGGCTCGGATTTTCGCGCAATGAATGCCGGCCTCAATGGTGGTGACTTCGAGGCAGACCGTTTTCTGCTCAGCACGCCGACACGCTTTGCGCAAAAGTACGCTTCAGCACTGGAGCAGACCCCAGGCCTGGACGTATTCATCAACTGTAATTGCGTCGACCTGGAGTTCGACAAGGCTTCCGGCCACCTGGCTGCGGTGGTTTTGTCCGACTATGAGCGCAATCGTCAACGCCTGGTGGCTGGCAATTTCATTCTGGCCACAGGTGCCATCGAGAATGCCCGGCAGTTGCTCAACAGCGAGACCTTGGTGGCCGCAGGCGTGGTGGGCAAGGAAGGGCTGGTAGGCGGGTGTTTCATGGAACACCTGAACATCGAAATGGGCACTTTTATCCTTAAGTCCGGGCAGGACCCAGAGCCGCGCCAGTACTACACCACCGATGCTTTCGTCGACGAGTACAAGGCCGGTAAAGGCAATGTCACCGCCGCCCTGCTGGCCGATGTGAAAACCTATGGCCGCACTGCCGAGGTCAAGTATTTTCTCGAGAGCCTGGCCTGCGACATGGGGTTTGCCAACAAGGTCGCCTTCGTCGCCAAGTTCAGTTGCCCGGGTGACGGCGTGATCAGCACCATGATCGAGCAGTTCCCCAACCTGCACAGCCGTATTTCGCTGCTGGACGAGAAGGATGCGCTGGGCGTGGCCAAGGTCAATGTCAATTGGGTGCTGAGCGCCGAAGACCGGCACACCATCAAGTGCATTGGCAGCGAACTGGCCAAGCAGTTCGCCGACATGGATCTGGGGTTCGTCAAACTCAACGATTTCGTCTATGACACCTCGATTCCGCTGAAAATGGCACCCCATGCCCATCACATGGGCACCACGCGTATGGCCGCCTCGCCGCAGTTCGGTGTAGTCGATGCCAATTGCAAGGTGTTCGGTACCGAAAACCTGTATGTCGCCGGCAGCAGCATTTTTGCCAAGGGCGGCGCCTCCAACCCGACCATGCCGCTGTTGCAATTTGCCGTGCGGCTGGCCGACCACCTCGATAACAAGATGAAAGCGGCCGGCAGCGCCGCTGCGTGATGCGGGTTGTACACGGGTGAGTGCGATGCGGTCAGCACCTAGAAGAACGAGACCGGAACGCCTCAGGACACTCCAGATTGTTCAGATCGCGAGGCCAGGCAGTATGAAGGGATGGATACGCAAGGCAGTGGCGCACTACGCCCATGCAACCGGGCGAGGGGGCAAATTCTACAGGAGGTTCTGCAACCCCTCTGGTCTTGAATGGGGGGCCTATCTGGCCCGATGGGGCAACTTTCACTCGGTTGGCAGCAATTTCTTCGTCAATACAGGCTGCAAGTTTCTCGACCCGTCGCTGGTCCGCATCGGCAACAGCGTGGGCCTGTCCGACTGCACCTTGATCGGTCATGACGGGGTGGTATTGCTGATCGAGCATCGCTTTGGCAAGCACCTGGATTCGGTCGGTTTCATCGACATCAAGGACAATTGCTTCATCGGCCATGGTGCGATCGTGATGCCTCGCGTGACCATCGGGCCCGAATCCATCGTGGCGGCAGGGGCGGTGGTGACCAAGGACGTGCCACCAGGCACCGTCTATGGTGGCAACCCGGCCGTGTTCATCTGTACCACCGAGCAGTTGATCCAACGGGTCGAGGCACGTTGCGAAGCCTACCCATGGATAGACCTGGTGAAGCAGCGCAACGGGGCCTATGACCCGGAAGTTGAACCGCTATTGATGGCGCAAAGACGTCAGTATTTCTTCGGGGACGGCAAAAATGGCTAGCAAACCTGTGGATGTCATGGTGGTGAACTTCAATACCGCTGGACTGCTGCAGCCGATGTTCGATGCACTGCGCCGGGCCGACAGCGAGCGGCTGGCCAGCTACCTGGTGGTCGACAATGCCTCGCGCGATGACTCGGTGCAGCGCATGGCCCAGGTGTGCCCCGAGGCTCTGCTGCTGAGCAACAAGCAGAACGTGGGGTTCGGCCGGGCCAACAACCAGTTGTTGGCGCACCTCAAGGGCAAGTACGCCTTGCTGCTCAATACCGATGCCTTCGTTGCCGCCGACTCGCTGCAAAAAACGCTCGACTACATGGACGCCCACCCGGAGTGCGGCGTACTGGGGGTGCGCCTGGAGGGTCGCGATGGCGACCTGCAACCAAGCTGTCGCTACTTCCCCACGCCGCTCAATGTGTTCGTTGGGCGTACCGGGTTGGGGCGGTTCTTCCCAGGGCTGAAGATGGTCGACGAAATGAACTGGGACCACGCCTCTGTGCGCGAGTGTGACTGGTTGCCCGGCTGCTTCTACCTGGTACGCCGCGAAGTACTCGACAAGGTGGGTTTGTTCGACCCGCGCTATTTCCTTTATTACGAGGAGGTGGACCACTGCAAGCGGGTGAAGGAAGCGGGCTGGAAAGTGGTGTTTTACCCGCATACCACGGTGGTGCATATCGGTGGCGAAAGCTCCAAGTCGGTGGCGGAGCTGGAGGCCGCCAGCCGGCAGATCTCGTCCTATCAGATCGAAAGCGAGTTGCTGTACTTTCGCAAGCATCACGGGGTGGCGGGGCTTGCCCTGCACATGCTGCTGGTGACGCTGGGCGACTTGGTGCTGGCACTCAAGGCGCTGTTGAAACGACGCGGCTGGGGCGCCATACAGGCCTGCTGGCGTCATTGCCGGGCAACCTGGTCTTTGCTGTTCAAGACCCGGTACGCCAGCCAACCGACAAGGTAGGTGGAGCCATGTTCGAGAATATTCGCGCCGACCTGCGTGCCCATGGCGGGGACTGGGGCGCCCAGGGCTTCTGGGTATTGCTGGTGTACCGCTTTGGCCGCTGGCGCTATACGCTGCGCCCGGCACTGCTGCGCAAACTGTGCTCGCTCATCTACAAGGTGCTGTTCAAATTCGTCCAGATCATCACCGGTATCGAACTGCCGTGCGAAGTGGTGATCGGGCGCAACTTCGTCATCGATCATTTTGGCGGCATCGTTGTCAGCGGCTATGCCCGCTTCGGCGATGACTGCCGTATCCGCAACGGCGTGGTGGTGGGCCTGAAGAATGTCGACGAGCCGATTGCCCCGGTGTTCGGCAACAACGTCGACATCGGCACCGGGGCCAAGGTGCTGGGCAGTATTCGCATCGGCAACAACGTGATCATCGGCGCCAATGCCGTCGTGCTGGTAGATGTGCCTGACAATTCACTGGCAGTGGGGGTGCCGGCCATCATCAAGGCCCGGCAACCGGCCGCCGTGGCATCGGTCGAGTGAGGCCTATGGCAACGGTGATCGGGGTGGTGGTAATCGGCCGCAATGAAGGCCAGCGCCTCGAGCGCTGCCTTGTTTCGCTGGCGCACGGGGCCGACAAAGTCATGTACGTCGACTCGGGTTCCACCGATGGTTCGCTGCAGTTGGCCGCCAACCTTGGCGTGGCAGTACTGGCGCTGGACATGAGTATTCCGTTCACCGCCGCACGCGCCCGCAATGAAGGTTTTGCCGCCTTGCAGCGCCTGTTGCCATCGATGCAACTGGTACAGTTCGTCGATGGCGACTGCGAGGTGAATGCCACCTGGCTGGCCACGGCGCAGGCTTTTCTTGAGCAGCACCCCGCCGTGGCAGTGGTGTGTGGTCGCCGGCGTGAGCGCTTTCCGCAGCGGTCGGTGTACAACTTGCTGTGCGACCTGGAGTGGGATACCCCGGTCGGTGAGGCCAAGGCCTGTGGCGGCGATGCACTGATGCGGGCAGACGCTTTTGCAGCTGTGGGTGGCTTCCGGCCTGACCTGATTGCCGGAGAAGAGCCTGAACTGTGTGTGCGTTTGCGGGCCAACGGCTGGAAAATCTGGCGACTGGCTGCCGAGATGACCCTGCACGATGCCGGCATGACCCGTTTCAGCCAGTGGTGGCGGCGTAGCCTGCGTGCTGGGCACGCCTATGCCGAGGGCGCCTACCTGCATGGCCAGCCACCCGAGCGGCATTGGCTGCGTGAGTCACGTCGGGCCTGGTTGTGGGGCCTGGGCATACCCTTGGTGATCGCGCTGGCCTGCCTGCTGCTGGGCGGCTGGGGCCTGCTCTTGCTGTTGATCTACCCACTGCAGGCCGTGCGCCTGGCCCGCCGCGGCGGCAAGTCGACGCGCGAGAACTGGCTGCAGGCTGTGTTTCTGGTGTTGGGCAAATTCCCGGAAATGCTCGGCCAGCTGAAGTTCCTGCGCCACCGCCTTGCGGCTGGCAAATCGGCTTTGATCGAGTACAAGTGAGAGAAACCCATGATGCTCGGCACCCTCGTGAAAAGCGTGTTTACCTTGCAACCGGGTTACTCGTTGCGGGCGATGCACAACAAGTACAAGTTGGCACGGCAGATCGCCAGGCAGTGGCCTGAGCTGAACGGGTTCCTGCAGCGCATGACGGCGGCGCTGGGCCCGCACGGTTTGCAGCGCCTGGGTGTGGATTGTATCGGTGTCGTGCAATGGCCTTACATCAGCCGATGCTGGGAGGCGCCACAGCGTCTGGAGGTGGTGGCTTCGCACTTTGAACAGGTGGCTGGGCAGTTCCCGGCGTTGCTGTTGCTGGGGCGCGACGAAAACCTGAAGTTGTGTGACCTGTCCAGCCACTCGCCGGGCTGTTGCCTGGTACTGGACCGACCAATCTGGTTCAAGCGCGAAGGCGAGCTGGTGCTGAACCTGTTCCAGGCCGACCTGCGTGTGGCATCCCTGGCCTTCACCCTGGGCCGCAGCCAAGGTGAGACCAGCCTGTTCATCGGTGCGGTGCAGGGTATTCACAAAGGTATCGACAGCGAAACCTCACTGGCTATCTACCGTGACCTGACCAAGGACTTCGAAGGGTTGCGGCCACGCAGTCTGTTGCTCGAAGCGTTGAAATGCCTGGGCAGGACCCTGGGTGTGACACAGCTGTATGCCGTCAGTGACGCCTGCCGGCACCATCGCCATCCCTATTTTGGCAGCGACAAGGGCCAGGACCTGGCGGCCAACTACGACGTGATCTGGCAGGAACATGGCGCCACAGCGTCTGACCGTGAGGACTTTTTTACCCTGCCTCTAGCACCGGCGCAACGGGCGGAAGCTGACATTCCGGCCAAGAAACGGGCGATGTACCGCCGCCGCCAGGCATTGCTTGACGATGTTTTCACCCGCTTGCAGGCAGCATTGCCAAGCAGCAACCACAACCTTGGACTACAAGGAAAACAGGGGGATGCATTTGCTGTGAGTGCATCGGCAGTAGACAGGCCGCCCGTAGTCGACAGCCTGAAGTGAAGGTTGCCAGGGAAGGTTGGTCATCAAGCGGGTTTGGATCTGGATTCGTATGCATATTGCTTACTTCATCAATCAGTACCCGAAAGTCAGCCACAGTTTCATCCGTCGCGAAATTCTGGCGCTGGAGCGCCAGGGGGTTGAGGTGCAACGTATAGCCCTGCGTGGGTGGGACGCCGAGGTGCAGGATGCCGAGGACGCAACCGAACGGGGCAAGACCCGCTACGTATTGCAAGGTGGGCTCAAGGGGTTGTTGGCACCGACGTGGCAAGTACTGCGTACGCAGCCGCGGCGGTTTTTCCAGGCGCTGGGGCTGGCCATGCGCCTTGGCCTGCGGGCCGACCGTGCCTGGCCCTACCACCTGGTCTACCTGGCCGAGGCCTGCCTGGTGCTGCAATGGTTGCAGGCTGGGGAGGCAACACATGTGCACGCGCATTTCGGCACCAACTCTACTGAAGTGGTCATGCTGGCCAACGTCCTGGGCGGGCCGACATACAGCTTTACCGTGCACGGGCCGGAAGAATTCGACAAACCACAGTTCTTGCACATGGGTGAGAAGGTGCAGCGCGCCGCCTTTGTCGCGGCGGTGAGCTCGTACGGACGAAGCCAGCTGTACCGTTGGGTGGCGCACGAGCACTGGGGCAAGGTGAAGGTGGTGCATTGCGGACTGGAGCGTGGTTTCCATGAGGTGGCGCCAGTCGATGTGCCATCGGCGCCACGGCTGGTGTGTGTTGGGCGCCTGTGCGAACAGAAGGGCCAGCTGCTGTTGCTCGAAGCGGCGCGCTGTCTCGCTGCCCGGTCGATCACCTTCGAGCTGGTGCTGGCGGGTGACGGTGAAATGCGCGAGCAGATCGAGGCCTTGATTGCCCGTCACGGCTTGCAGCAGCAAGTGCGTATCACTGGCTGGATCAGCAGTGCGCAGGTACGTGAGGAAATCCTGGCCGCCCGTGCGCTGGTGCTACCCAGTTTCGCCGAGGGCTTGCCCGTGGTCATCATGGAGGCCATGGCCTTGCGTCGGCCCGTGCTCACCACCTATGTAGCGGGTATCCCCGAGCTGGTGCGGCCTGGCGAGAACGGCTGGCTGTTCCCTGCCGGCGCCGTGGACGAGCTGGCAACAGCCATGGCCGACTGCCTGGCGCAACCGGCCGAGGTACTGCAGCGCATGGGCGAGGTGGCCTACCAGCGTGTGGTGCAACGGCATGACATCGACACCGAGGCGGCCAGGCTGGCCGGCTATTTCAAGGCATACGCATGATAAGTGTATTGGGTTGGTTACTGGGCCTGTTGGCGATCATCGTCCTGGTACCGGTGTTGGTGCTGGTGCTGCAAGTGTTGCTGGCTTGCCTGCCGGTGCGGTCGAGGCCCAAGGGCATTGGCGAGCGCCCGCGAGTGGCGGTGTTGGTGCCCGCCCACGATGAGGCATTGATCATTCGCGCGATGCTGGCGAGCGTTACGCCGCAACTGCTGGACGGCGACCGCTTGCTGGTCGTGGCGGACAACTGTTCGGATGACACGGCCCAGTTGGCACGTGAGGCCGGCGCCGAAGTGGTAGAGCGCCACGATACGCGGTTGCGCGGCAAAGGTTACGCATTGGATTTCGGCGTGCGCCATCTGGCTCAGCGGCCGCCCGAGGTGGTCATCGTGGTGGATGCCGACTGCCAGGTGGGCGAGGGGGCGATCGATTGCCTGGCGCGCCGCTGCCACGCACTTGCCCGCCCGGTACAGTCGCTGTACCTGATGCGTGCACCGGCAGGTGCCGGGTTGCGGGTGCAAGTTGCCGAGTTTGCCTGGCGGGTCAAGAACCTGGTGCGGCCACGCGGCTGGGCGCGCTTGGGCCTGCCATGCCAGCTGATGGGCGCGGGCATGGCGTTCGGCTGGCACGATCTGAGCCTGATCAACCTGGCCAATGGTCATCTGGTCGAGGATGTGAAGCTGGGCCTGGACCTTTGCCAGCAGGGTAAACCGCCTGCTTTCTGCCCCGAGGCACTGGTCACTAGTCAGTTCCCGCTCAGCCAGCAAGGCCTCAACAGCCAACGCACCCGCTGGGAGCATGGCCATCTGGGCTTGATGCTTGCCGACGCACCCAAACGGGCGATGGCTGCAATCACCCAGCGCAACGCTAGCCTGGCGGCCTTGACCCTGGACCTGCTGGTGCCGCCCCTGGCGTTGCTGGTACTGACCTTGCTCGGGCTTAACCTGGTGACCTGGCTGGCGTACCTGCTGTTCGGCCTGGCGGCGCCCGCGTGGCTCGCCTTTGCCGGTTTGGCCTTGCTGGCCTTCGCCGTGATGTTGGCCTGGGCGCGCTTCTGCCGTGAAGTGATACCGTTCTCGGTGTTGTTGTACGCGCCGTTTTACGCGGCCAGGAAAATTCCCTTGTACCTGAGTTTCCTGATCAAGCGCCAGGTTGAATGGGTGCGTTCAAAACGGGATGACGACTGATGGATCAGTGGCAGAATCGCTGGAAGCGTGTGATCGACCAGCTGGAAGTGATCGCTGATGACGCCGCTGTGCAACGTCTTCTCGACCGCCTGGCTACGCCGGATACGGGCACCGTGCTGGGCTTCGTCAACGCCCATGCGATGAACCTGGTGGTGCGCGATGGTGGCTACAGCCAGGCACTGTCGGCCGCAGATGTGCTGCTGCGCGATGGCGCCGGCATGGCGATTCTGTATCGCCGCCTGGGCCTGGAACCTGGGCTGAACATGAACGGCACTGACTTCATTCCCAGGCTCATGGCTGCTTACCGAGGGCGCAAGGTCGCCTTCTGGGGCACCCGGCAACCCTACCTGGACCAGGCCGTGCGGCGCTGTGAAGCCGAGTTTGGCATCGTGCCGGTGTCGGTTCACGATGGTTTCGCCAGCCTTGAAACCTATTTGCAGTTGGCCCGCGAGCAGCAACCCGAGCTGATCGTGCTGGGCATGGGCATGCCCAAGCAAGAAGCGGTGGCAGCGGAGTTGGCAGTCACTGGCGGGCCATGCCTGATCGTGTGCGGTGGGGCGATCCTGGACTTCCTCGGCGGCAAGGTCAGCCGTGCCCCCGAATGGCTGCGCCGTTTGGGGGGCGAGTGGCTGTACCGCCTGCTGCGCGAACCCAAGCGCCTGTTCATGCGTTACGTGGTGGGCAATCCGCTATTCCTGTTGCGCACCCTGCTGTACCGGCGGGCGGCGGTTTCGGCCAGGCGGGCCCTATGAATCGGTCAAAGTTCGCACAAGCGGTGATTCCGGGTACGCCAGCAGCGGGTGGCTGCTACAGTGATATCAATCGCTTGAGGGCGCTACGCGCCTGCTGCACGGGTTTTGCGTAACCTGTTTTCAAGACTTGCTGTTTGATGGAAGGCACTTGCTACGCTCATTTTGATGAGGTCTGAAATGGTTTTCGAACCCAGAAGCAGTCGTTCCTTACTCCAGAGAAGAAGCAGTGTCAGTAACGCCATTCAGGCCGGCCTCGATGGTATTGCCGTCACCGGTATTGCCTGGTACCTGATCTACGACCAGTTCGGCTATATCACATCCGATTACGTGATCATGCTGCTGTTGCTGATTGGCGCACTGGCAGTCATTTATGATCATTACGCCATCTACCGCACCAACGTCGGGCTGTCGATCAAGGCGTTCCGCCTGTTCAAGGCCTGGTCGGCAACGTTTTGCTTCCTGGTCGTCATGGCGTTCCTGACCAAACAGAGCGAAACCTATTCACGGCTATTGGTGGTGCAACTGTTCGTCATTGGTTATGTCGCCCAGCTATTCTTGCATTTTGCCGTGCGCGAACTGCAAAAGCGCTTTAGCGCGCATGCACGCCTGGACAATGCCCTGATCATCGGCAACGGTGACCTGGCCAACTTCCTGTATCAGAAAATCAGCAACAACCCGTGGTTTGGCGAACGAGTGCTGGGCTGCGTGCTGCTCGACAAAGGCGATGGGCAGGGGTTGGAGAGTGCCGAGGGCAAGCAGCGCCTGCCAGTGCTGGGGCATATTGGCGACCTCGACGAGCTGGTGGCCCAACACGGTATTCGTACGGTGTACCTGGTGACGCCACTGGGTGGCTCCGAGGTCATCAACGACGTTTACTTCAAGTTGCTCGACAAGTGCATTGCGGTGAACTGGGTGCCGGATATCTTCTCGTTGCGCCTGATCAACCACAGCGTGCGGGAAATTGCCGGCATTCCGGTGCTGACCTTGTCGGAGACACCCTTGACGGGCATGAGCCTGTTCTTGAAAAACCTTGAGGACCGGGTGCTGGCCGCGTTGATTTTGCTGTTTGCATCACCTGTGTTGCTGGCTGTTGCGCTGGCCATCAAGATCGACAGCCGCGGGCCGGTGTTCTTCCGCCAGGAACGTACCGGCTGGACAGGAGAATCGTTCCGTATCTGGAAGTTTCGCAGCATGCATGTTCACCAACCGGAAGCAGGTGTGGTCAAGCAGGCGCAGAAGAATGACCCACGGTTGACCCGGGTCGGCGCCTTTATCCGGCGTACAAGCCTTGATGAACTGCCACAATTGTTCAATGTGCTGACCGGGGAAATGTCCCTGGTAGGGCCGCGGCCGCATGCCTTGCAACATGACACCTTGTATTCGCAGGATATCGTTGACTACTTTGCCCGCCACAATATCAAGCCCGGCATGACAGGTTTGGCGCAGGTGCGCGGGTTCAGGGGGGAGACCAAGGATATCGAGCAAATGATCCAGCGAGTCGACTCGGACATCGAGTACATCAACAACTGGTCGTTGTGGCTGGACTTCGTGATCCTGGTGCGCACGCTCAATGCCTTCACCGGTAAGCAGGCTTATTGAGCCAAGCGCTCCTGCTCAAGCGCGCCCAAGTGGCTATTCCTTGTTCAACGGATGCAACGCCCTGAACCCCCGCGCTTCTTCCACCAGCCAGTCATGCACCGCCCGCGCACCTGGCTGGTTCAAGCCGCCAGGCGGGTAATGCACCACATAACGCTTGTGGTTGGCGATCGGTACACCAAAGGGCACGATCAATGCGCCGCGCTCCAGTTCGTCATTGAGCAGCGTGCGTCGTGCAATCGCCACGCCGATACCGGCAATCGCCGCCTCGATGGTCAGGTGGTTGCGGTTGAAAGTGTGCCCGCGCCGCACATCCAGGCCGGCGGCGCCGATGCCTTCCAGGTAGAACTCCCACTCGGCATATTCCGAACTGCCACGCCAGGCGGTGATGTCATGCAGCAGCGGGTAGTGCGCCAGGTCAGCGGGGCCGTGCAGCGGCGGGCGCCCGCGCAGCAGGCCAGGTGAGCACACCGGGAAGATCTGCTCGTCCAGCAGCGGCGTCGAGAGCATGCCTGGGTAGCTACCATCGTTCAGGTCGATGGCCAGGTCGAAGTCACCCGGGGTCAGCGCCTGGGCGCTGTCTTCGGCGACCAGGCGCAGTTCGATATCCGGGTAGCGCTGTTGAAAACGCGGCAAGCGCGGCGTGAGCCATTTGGCCAGGAACGAGGGGATCGAACGCACACGCAATGTGCCGCGGATTTCCCCCGCGTCCAGCCGCAGCAGCTCGGCTTCGATACTGCCGTAGGCCTCAGCCACCGTCTGGGCCAGGCGTTGCCCCTCGGCGCTCAGCTCCACGCCGCGCGCCCGGCGCAGGAACAGCCGGTAGCCCAGGCGCTCTTCCAGTTGGCGCATCTGCTGGCTGACCGCGCCCGGGGTGATGTGCAGCTCTTCGGCGCAGCGGGTGAAGGACAAGTGCCGGGCTGCGCAGGCAAATACATGCAGCCAGACGAACATCTGACCATTGAGTTGTCGTCGCATCGTTTAGTACCACTAAAGGCTTGCTTAGGAGGTTTCGTTGGTCATCCGTGAGCCAGCGCGGCAGTATCGCGCAAGTTCGCAATAACGCTCAATTTCTTCAGACAACCGTACCCTGGATGCATATCAGGGTAGGCTCAGGCATTAGCATGGCTATCAGTGTTTTCGACCTTTTCAAAATTGGCATCGGGCCGTCCAGTTCCCATACCGTGGGCCCGATGCGGGCGGCGGCCACCTTTGCCCAGGCCTTGCGTGAGCAGGGGGTGCTGGCGCGGGTAACGCGCGTGCAAGTGCGGCTGTATGGCTCGCTGTCGGCTACCGGGGTTGGCCATGCCACCGACCGCGCGTGCCTGCTAGGCTTGATGGGCCAGTGGCCGGACCGTATCGACCCGTCCACGATCGAGTCGCGCATCGGACAGGTCCTGCAAGAGCACTGCCTGATGCTCGACGGTAGCCATCCGCTGGCCTTCGACTATGGCCGTGACATGCTGCTGCTCGACGAGAGCCTGCCTTATCACCCCAATGCCATGAGCCTGGAAGCCATGGACGGGCAGCGCAGCCTGTTGAGCCAGACCTATTTTTCGGTGGGCGGCGGCTTCATCGTCGAGCAAGCCGAGATCGATGCGCCGGCAAGCGACACGAATGCCGTGATGCTGCCTTATGAATTCGACAGTGGTGCCCAACTGCTGGCTTTGTGCAAGGCCCACAACCTGAGCGTGGCGCAACTGATGATGGCCAACGAGTGCGCCTGGCGCCCGGAGGCCGAGGTGCGCGAAGGCTTGCTGCGCATCTGGGCGGCCATGCGTGAGTGCGTGGCGAACGGCCTGCGCAACGAGGGCGTCCTGCCGGGCGGCTTGCACGTCAAGCGCCGCGCCGCGCGGTTGCATCGCAGCCTGCAGGAGTTGGGCAAGCCCAACGTGATCGGCTCGACCCTTGGCGCCATGGAGTGGGTCAACCTGTTCGCCTTGGCGGTCAATGAAGAGAATGCCGCCGGTGGGCGTATGGTTACCGCGCCCACCAACGGGGCAGCCGGCATTATCCCGGCGGTGTTGCACTACTACATGAAGTTCAACTCCGGTGCCTGCGATGCTGATGTGGTGGACTTCCTGCTTGGCGCAGCGGCGGTTGGCATCCTGTGCAAAAAGAACGCCTCGATTTCCGGTGCCGAGGTGGGTTGTCAGGGGGAGGTGGGCTCAGCCTGTTCGATGGCTGCTGCCGGCTTGGCGCAGGTACTGGGTGCTACGCCGCCCCAGCTTGAAAACGCCGCCGAAATTGCCCTGGAGCACAACCTTGGGCTGACCTGCGACCCGGTGGGCGGCCTGGTGCAGGTGCCGTGCATCGAGCGCAATGCGATTGCTGCGGTCAAGGCGATCAACGCTGTGCAGATGGCGCTGCGGGGGGATGGCGAGCACTTCATCTCGCTCGACCGGGTGATCCGCACCATGCGTGATACCGGGGCGGACATGCATGCCAATTACAAGGAAACCTCGCGCGGCGGTTTGGCGGTCGCTTTTGTCGAGTGCTGAGTTTTAATGCGGTCAACTGGAGCGGCCTTGTGTCACGATGGGCCGCTCCTGAACCCGGTTGCGACGGACTCAGCGGCCTTTCTGCTTGGCTGCCAGGAAGCTCGCACGCATGTCTTTGGCCCAGCCATCGAGCACCGGCTTGACGTCATTCAAGGTCAGCTTCTGGGTATCGTTCTCCAGTTCCTGGCCCGCGCCCTTGCGGACCACCTGGGCCAGTACCTTCTGGCTGGCGCCGTCCAGGAACGCTGCCTCCACACCGACATCCACGTCCTGGTCACGTCCACCCATGGCGGTATTCACTCCCGCCGCGATAAGCGCGATAGGGATCACCTCGTAAGGCTTGAGGCCCTCGTTACTGGTGGACACTGCCGTGATCGCCGGGCGTACCACGATCACGCCCGGGCCAGGCCCCTTGGCCAACGGCATCACGCTGCCCATTTCGCGGCGCAGGGCCTCGTTGAAGTAGCGGGTGATTTCCTGCAGCGTCTGCTGCGAGATAACCGCTGTGGGCTGCGGCTTGGGGTAGAACTGGCTTGGCTCGACGAATACCTGGCTGTATTGATTGATATTGACCTTGGGGTCGATCCAGCGCATGACCGGGTCACCCGACGGGCTCTTGGCCTCTTGCAGCCGGCTGTAGTCTTTGAGGAAGCCGGAGTAATCCTTGGGGTCCACGCGGTTGCTGGAGCAGGCGGCCACGGCAAGCAGCGCGGCGCACAACAGGGTAATGCGAGGCAATGATTTCATGATGAAAAGGCATCCGTGAGAGGTCGGCCTCAACAACGCTAGCAGGTGCGAGGCAGTTGGCCAGTGGACGGGGCAATCCTCTTTGAAAAGAACACAGTGCGTGGCTCGCCCTGAGGGGCGCTGCAAACGTTGTGGCCCACTCAACCCAGGGCCTCACGCAAGCGGTACCACAACATGCCCAGTGCCAGCAGGGGTGAGCGCAGGGCCTTGCCGCCGGGGAAGGTCAGGTGCGGCACGGCGCTGAACACATCCAGGCCGTGGCTGTGGCCGAGGGCGATGCTTTCGGCCAGCAGTTTCGCCGTCCAGTGCGTCACGTTCAGCCCGTGGCCTGAATAGCCCTGGGCGTAATACACGTTGGGGTGCTGGTTCAGGCGCCCGACCTGGGGGAAACGGTTGGCGGTGATACCAATCATGCCACCCCACTGGTAGTCGATACGCACGTTGGCCAGTTGCGGGAACACCTTCAATACCTTCGGCCGCATGTACGCGCCGATGTCTTTAGGGTCGCGCCCGGAATAGTGGCAGGCGCCACCGAACAGCAAGCGGCGGTCTGCGGTGAGGCGGTAGTAGTCCAGGCCGACCTTCTGGTCGCACAGCGCCATGTTCTGCGGGATCAGGCTGCTGGCCAGCGCTTCGGGCAAGGGTTCGGTGGCCACCACATAGCTGCCGGCCGGCAGTACCTTGCCGCTCAGGCGCGGTTCCAGTTCATCGAGGTGCGCATTGCAGCCCAGCACCAGGCTGCTTGCGCGCACCTTGCCGCGCGCCGTGTGCAGCGTCAACCTGGGCCCGTGCTCAATACGCAGCACCGGGCTTTGCTCGAAAATGCGCACGCCCAGGCTGTGGGCCGCACGGGCTTCGCCCTGGACCAGGTCAAGTGGGTGCAGGTGGCCCGAGCCCATGTCGACCAGGCCGCCAGCGTACTGGTCGCTGGCGACGATCTCGTTCAACTGCCCGGCGCTGACCAGGCGTATTTCATGGCGATAGCCCAGGGCGGCCAGGTCGTCCTGTTCCTCCTTGAAGGCCGCGAACTGCGCCGTGGTGTTGGCCAGTTCGCAGAAGCCCCAGCGCAGGTCGCAGGCAATGCCGTAGCGGGCGATGCGCTCGGCCACCAGTTCCACTGAGTCGATGCCGGCCTGCTTCAGGTAGCGCACACCGTCCTGGCCAACATGCCGGGCAAAGCCGCTGACATCATGGCCGATACCGCGAATCAGCTGGCCGCCATTGCGCCCACTGGCGCCCCAGCCGATGCGTCGGGCTTCCAGCAGTACCACCGAGAGGCCGCGCTCGGCCAGCTCCAGGGCTGTATTGACCCCAGTCAGTCCGCCGCCGATCACGCATACGTCGGCCGTCAGTTCGCTGTCCAGGCTGGGGTAGGGTGCCGCGTCGCGCGCGGTGGCGGCGTAGTACGAGGCGGTGTGTTGGGTATTGAAAGACATGAGCGTTCTCGACTCAGCGGTTGGATTTGATCTTGCTCCAGGAGCGGGTCATGACGCGCATGATTTTTGGGCTCGGGGTGCTGGAGATGTACAGCTTGTCCAGCACCTCCTGGGGTGGGTAGATCTCGGGGTTGTTCACCAGCGATGCATCCATGTAGGCCTTGGCGTCCGGGTTGGCGTTGGCATAGCCGACCGTGGCGCTGACCTTGGCGATCACTTTGGGGTCGAGCAGGTAGTTGATGAACGCCAGGGCCTGCTCGGGGTTGTTGGCGTCCTTGGGGATGGCCAGCAGGTCGAACCACAGGTTGCTGCCTTCCTTGGGAATGCTGTAGGCAACCTTCACGCCGTTTTTCGCCTCTACGGCGCGGTTGGCGGCCTGGAACACGTCGCCGGAGTAGCCGAACGCTACGCAGACATCGCCGTTCGCAAGGTCAGAGACGTACTTGGAGGAGTGGAAGTAGGTGATATAGGGGCGCAGTTCGAGCAGGCGGGCCTCGGCCTTGGCGTAGTCGCCCGGTTTTTCGCTGCGCGGGTCCATGCCCAGGTAGTTGAGCACGGCCGGGAACAGTTCATCGGGCGAGTCCATGAATGCCACGCCGCACTGCTTGAGCTTTTTCAGGTTCTCGGGCTCGAACAGCACCGCCCATGAGTCGATATGGTCCACACCCAGTGCCGCCTTGACCTTGTCGACGTTGTAGCCGATGCCATTGGTGCCCCACAGGTAAGGCACGGCGTACTGGTTGCCGGGGTCGTTCTGTTCAAGTTGCTTGAGCAGTTTGGGGTCCAGGTGCTGCCAGTTCGGCAGCTTGCTGCGGTCCAGCGGCAGGAAGGCGCCGGCCTGGGCCTGGCGGGCGAGGAAGTGGTTGGACGGTACCACCACGTCATAACCCGTGCGCCCGGCCAACAGCTTGCCTTCAAGGGTTTCGTTGGAGTCGAACACGTCATAGACCACCTTGATTCCGCTGCTGGCCTGGAAGTCGGCCAGGGTGGTGTCACCGATGTAGTCGGTCCAGTTGTACACACTGACCGTGGGCGCGGCCTGGGTGGTGGTGGCGAACAGCAGGGTGAATGCAGCGGGGATCAGGGCTTGCAGATGACGCATGGGAACACCTCGTTGGTCTTGTTCTTGGAGTTCAGAGCAGGCTTGCCTGTGCATGGGGTGCAAAGCACCCCTCGCGGTGGATCAGACACTCAGCATCAGGAATTCACGCTCCCATGAGCTGATGACGCGCTTGTAGTTCTCGTGCTCGGCGCGCTTGACCGCCACGTAGCCCTGGACGAACTGCTTGCCCAGGTACTGCTGCACGGTTTCGCAGTCTTCCATGTGCTGCAGCGCATCCTCGATGGTGATCGGCAGGCGCAGGTTGCGTCGCTCATAGGCGCGGCCCTGCACCGGTGCGCTAGGGTCGATCTGCTCGACCATGCCCAGGTAGCCGCACAGCAGGCTGGCAGCGATGGCCAGGTAAGGGTTGGCATCGGCGCCCGGCAGACGGTTTTCCACCCGCATCGCCTCAGGGCTGGACGTGGGCACACGCAGGCCGGCCGTGCGGTTTTCTTCGCCCCACTCGACGTTGACCGGTGCCGAGGTATCCGGCAGGAAGCGGCGGAACGAGTTGACGTTGGGCGCGAACATCGGCAGCAGCTTGGGGATGTACTTCTGCAAGCCGCCGATGTGATGCAGAAACAGCGGGCTCATGCTGCCGTCTTCGTTGGCGAAGATCGGTTTGCCAGTGGCGATGTCGACCACGCTCTGGTGCAGGTGCATGGCACTGCCTGGTTCATCGGTGATCGGCTTGGCCATGAACGTGGCGGCCACGTTGTGCTTGAGCGCGGCCTCGCGCATGGTGCGCTTGAACACGGTGATCTGGTCGGCCAGGTCCAGCGCGTCGCCGTGACGGAAGTTGATTTCCATCTGCGCCGGGCCGTCTTCGTGGATCAGCGTATCCAGGTCCAGGCCCTGGATCTCGCACCAGTCGTAGACGTCCTCGAACAGGGGGTCGAATTCGTTGGCGGCGTCGATCGAGAACGACTGACGGCCACTTTCAGCACGGCCGGAACGCCCCAGTGGTACCTGCAGTGGCAAATCCGGGTCTTCGCAGCGCTTGGTCAGGTAGAACTCCATCTCGGGCGCGACGATCGGCTGCCAGCCCTTGTCGGCGTACAGCTTGAGCACCTTCTTCAGCACGTTGCGTGGCGAAAGCTCGATAGGGTTGCCTTGCTTGTCGAAGGTGTCGTGGATCACGATCGCGGTTGGCTCGATCGCCCACGGGATCTGGTAAACGGCGGTGGGATCGGGGCGGCAGACCATGTCGATGTCGGCGGCGTCGAGCAGGTTGTAATAGATGTCATCGTCGACGTAGTCGCCGGTGACCGTCTGCAGCAGCACGCTTTCTGGCAGGCGCATGCCTCGCTCATGGAGGAACTTGGCGGTGGGCGCAATCTTGCCGCGGGCGATGCCGGTCAAGTCGCTGATCACGCATTCGACTTCGGTGATCCGGTGTTCTTTCAGCCAGGTGGACAGCTGATCGAAGGGGGCGTTCATACAGACCTCTTGGTTGGGTTTTAGTGGGGGAGCGTGGGCGCTTGCGAAAACCGTTGAACAGTTGCGAAGGCGTTACGCTTCCCAGGTGACGCGCTGCAGACTATCTTGGGCGCAGCCCCCCGGGGCAATCTATCCACTTTCTTCAGTATCGAATGCACCAAAAGAGTGCATACAGGACGATGTGTGACAACCGCCAATGCGTTGAAGGTCCAGGCTTTCCACACCACTGATGTCACCGAGCAAGTGCGCGCCACCCCTGGCTGGCAGCAGCAGTACCGGCAGATGTCGCCCGGCTACTTCAGCGGTGAGCTGCGGTGTCTGGGGCTGGAGGGTGTGGAGGTGTACGAAGAGCGCCTGAACACCCGGGTGGAGCAGTTTTTCCGCGCGCCAAGCGGCTCGCTGGCGTTTTGCTTCGACCGCAGCGAGAACAGCCTGTACCTGCTGAACGAACAAAGCCGCAATATCTGGATTACGCCGGAGAACTACCACGAAGTGGCGGTCGTGTTCGACCAGGCGTTCCTGGCCCGCCATGGGCTAGACCCGCAGCGTCTGGAAGGGTTGTTCATGGTGCCATTGGGCAGCGGCCAGAATGCGCTATTCGGCAGCTGGCTCAGCGCCACCTTGACCCGGCTGGGCGAGGAGGGTTGCCCGTTGCAGGGGCAGGCCCTGGCTGAGCAGTTGCTGGAGGACTGCCTGTTCATTCTTGACAACGCCAGCCAGCGTTTACAGGGCGTGGCCCTGGGGCGGCGGGACGAGGAAAGGGCGATCATGCACCGGGTCAGCGAATGGGCGGCCGACTGCCCGGAAGAAACGCTGAACCTGGTGGAGCTGGCGGAGGTTGCCGGGGTTTCATTGCGTCAGTTGCAGCAGGCGTTCAAAGCATTCACCGGCATGCCGCCTGCGCACTGGTTGCGGCTGCGCCGGTTAAACGGCGCGCGGCGCGATCTTTTGCGGGGAGGAGGGGTGACTGTCGCCGAGGTGGCGATGCGTTGGTCGTTCTGGCATTTGGGAAGATTTTCAGAGAGTTACCGGCAGTTGTTCAAGGAGTTTCCGAGCGAGACGTTGAGGCGGGGCAGGGGTTGAGGGGGCACGCCAAAACTGAACCCAGCATCTCGTGCCGAAAGTTGCTATCGTGCCGCCCTGATTTCACCCGAGGTGCCGATGTTCTACCTGCCTTTGCCCAGCGACCAGGCTGACCGCCTCGCCAGCGCCGCCGTAACCGAGTTCTTCACCACCGCCAGTGTGCTCGATGCCGCTGCCGTGCTGTTCGTGCAAAACCTGCCACGCCAGCCTGCCACCGCGTCGGCCGACGCGCAGGAGCGTCGTTTCGCCGAAATTGTGCGCATCGCAAACGAAGTCGAAGGTGTCGCCCCCGGGCGCTTCCAGGCCCAGGTAGCGCAGCAATTCGATCGCGAAGCGTTCGCCATGGGCCTGGGCATGCTGGGCGAAAATGGCATTGCACTGCTGTCGGCCGAAGTGGAGTACCAGGCGGACGAATGGCTGGACGACGAAGGCCAGTGGAACTTCCAGTTCGCCGACCGCTACCGCCAACGGGCCACGCCGCTGCACCCAGTGTACCTGCCGTCGCTGGCCAGTGATTTGATGCTCAGCGACCAGCAGAACCGCCTGCTGCGTGAATTTCTCAGTGGCGTCGACGAGTCGGTGGCTGTGCAAGGTTTCGCCGGCACCGGCAAGACCTTCCTGATTCACCAGTTCGCCCGGCTGCTGGAGCCACAGCGCACCTTGCTGCTGGCCTTGACCGAAGGGCAGTTGCGCGCGCTGCAGGCGCGGGTCAAGGACGCTGCCGCCTATACCGCGCTGACCTTCGGCCAATTGGCTGACGAGCTGCTCAACCGTGACCTCACCAGCAACGGCTGGCGATTGCGCGATCCATACCGCACCAAGCTGTCCTGGCGCCCCCAGGAAGCGCAAGTGGTGCGCTGGCTGGCCATCCCTGATATCGGCCCGCTCGCAGCGCGTGACGTGGTTGCCTTGTGCATCCGCGCCGTGCGCACGTTCTGCCACAGTGCCGATACCCAGCTTCAGCTGCATCACTTGCCCTGGGCCGGGCCTGGCACCTCGCCGCTGGATCAGGAGGTGCTGCTGGAAAAGGCGCGTCTGTACTGGCAAGAGCTGATTCGCCCGTCGGCGCGGGACATTCAGCTACCGGTGCGTGACTACCACCGGGTCAAGCTGCTGTCGCTGACCGAGCATGTGATCGACAGCCGTTACACCCATGTCATCGTCGACGAGGCCCACGAGCTGTCGGCACCGATGCTGGCGGTACTCGATCGCAGTCCGCAGTCGATCATTACCCTGGGTGACGAACTGCAGAACCTCAACGGCCTCAGCCCGCACCATGGCAGCTTCATCCGGCAACGCTGCATCGACCATTCACTGCGCGCCGGGCCGGCAATGGACAATGTGCTCAACCCGCTGATCCAGGCGCACCCGGCCACGATCCAGGCGGCCTTCAGTGGCAACGCCGAGCACTACACCCGGGTCAGTTTCTTCGATACGGTGATGGTGCCGGAACAGCCCACGGCGCTTATCGTCGATGATGAATGGGGCCTGTTTGGCTGGTTCCAGCGCCTGACGCATCAGGGGGTGCCGTTCTTGTTGCTGAAAAGCGCTCGCAAGGACTTTGAACTGTTCGTCGAGGACTGCATCGAGCTGTACCGCTACGGCACCCGGCCGCGCCACCCGATGCTGTTCCGCTATGCCAGCTGGCAGGCGCTGGAACAGGACAAGGGCGATGACAAAGCGTTCGTCGCCGTGGCCAATATGCTGCGCAAGGGCTACACGCCGGAGCACTTTGCCAAGGCCAAGAGCCGTTACCGCTGGGACAAGGCGCCGAAGCTGTTCCTGGGGCGAGTACGGGATGTGAAGAACATGGAGTTTGCCCGGGTGATGGTGTCGCCGGAGCTGATGGTGGCGCCACAGGTGGCGGGTAACCGCAATGAGCGGGCGCGTATGCTGGCGGGGTTGTATACCGCCTGTTCGCGGGCGCGGCATGAACTGATCGTGCCGGGGGGGATGCTGGACTGGGTCAAGGACCAGGTTCGGGATTGACACAGCTGGGGCTGCAAAGCAGCCCCAGGGTCATGAATCAGTTACGGTCCAGCCACACGGTCTGGGCATTGGTGAACTCGCGCACACCAAAGTGCGACAGCTCACGGCCGAAACCGCTCTTCTTCACACCACCAAACGCCACGCGGGGGTCGGAAGCGCAGTAGCCGTTGATGAACACGCCGCCGGTATCCAGTGCGGCGGTCATGCGTTCGGCCAGCGCATAGTCGGCTGTGTAGATGGTCGAGGCCAGGCCAAACTCGCTGTCGTTGGCCAGTTCCACGGCATGGTCGGCATCGCGTGCAGTGATGATCGCCGCTACCGGGCCGAACAGCTCCTGCTTGAACGCGGTCATGTCCGGGGTGACATTGGCGAACACGGTCGGCGCGTAGAAGTTGGCCACGCCTTCGACCTTGTTGCCGCCCAGCAGCAACGTGGCGCCTTCGGCCAACGTCGCCTGAACCTGGCCGTCCAACTCGTCGCGCAGGTCATAGCGGGCCATCGGGCCGATATAGGTGTCGTCCTCCAGCGGGTTGCCGACTTTCAACTGGCGAGTGGCTTCAACGAACTTGTGGGTGAACGCATCGACGATGCTGGCTTCCACGATCAGGCGCTTGGCGGCGGCGCACACCTGGCCGGTGTTCTGGTAGCGGCCTATCACCGCGGCCTGGACGGCAGCATCCAGGTCGGCATCGGCCAGCACGATGAAGGGATCGGAGCCACCCAGCTCCAACACGCACTTCTTCAGCGCGGCACCGGCCTGTGCACCAATCGCCATGCCGGCACGCACGCTGCCGGTCAGGGTCACGGCGGCGATGCGCGGATCGTTGATGGCGCGGGTGACGCCATCCGGGGTCACGTTCAACACTTCGAACACGCCTTCCGGCAGGCCGGCATCCTTGAACAGCTCACCCATCAGGTAGGCGCTGCCCATTACGTTCGGTGCGTGCTTGAGCACGTAGGTGTTACCCGCCAGAATCGCCGGCACGGCGCCGCGCAGCACCTGCCAGACCGGGAAGTTCCACGGCATCACGGCCAGGATCGGGCCCAGCGGGCGGTATTCGATACGGGCTTTTTCTACCTGGGTCGGCTCGGCGGCGAGCATGGCCGGGCCGTGCTCGGCGTACCAGCGGCACAGGCCAACGCATTTGGCGACTTCACCACGGGCCTGGGCGATCGGCTTGCCAATTTCACGGCTGATCATGTGCGCGAAAGCTTCAGCCTTGGCTTCGAGGGTACCGGCCAGGGCCAGCAGGTACTCGCTGCGCTGACCCAGCGACACCTGGCGCCACTGGCGGTAGCCAACCTTGGCGCGTTGCAGCGCCGCTTCCAGTGCGGCGTCGGTGTCGAACGGGTAGGCGCCGATCTGCTCGCCGCTGTACGGGTCGAGGGAGATGGCGTGGGTCAGGCTGCTGATCGCGCTCATGGCGGGACACTCTCGTTGTTGTTAATCAGTGAGGCCAGACTAGTGGGCTATGGCTTTAATGAAAACTGAATAATAATGAGCGAAACATTCACGTTTGGAGAATGGCTGTGGACCTGGTGCAACTGGAGATCTTCAAGGCTGTGGCAGAGCAGGGCAGCATCAGCGCCGCCGCGCAGCACATCCATCGGGTGCCGTCGAACCTGACCACGCGCATTAAGCAACTGGAGGAGGACCTGGGTGTAGAGCTGTTCATTCGGGAGAAGAGCCGCCTGCGCCTGTCGCCTGCGGGTTGGAACTTCCTCGAATACACCCGGCGCATCCTCGACCTGGTCCATGAGGCGCGGCTGACCGTGGCGGGTGAAGACCCGCAGGGCACCTTTGCCCTCGGATCGCTGGAAAGCACGGCGGCGGTGCGCATCCCGGCGCTGCTGGCCGCCTACAACCAACGCTACCCCAAGGTTGACCTTGACCTGTCCACCGGGCCCTCCGGGACCATGCTCGAAGGCGTGCTGTCTGGCCGCCTGGTGGCCGCGTTCGTCGACGGCCCGGTGCTGCACCCGACGCTGGAGGGCATACCGGTGTTCGAGGAAGAGATGATGGTCATTGCGCCGCTCAACCATACACCGGTGACCCGCGCCCAGGACGTGAACGGTGAAAGCATCTACGCCTTCCGTGCCAACTGTTCATACCGCCATCACTTCGAGAACTGGTTCGTGCAGGACCAGGCGGTACCGGGCAAGATCCACGAAATGGAGTCGTACCACGGCATGTTGGCCTGCGTCAGTGCGGGTGCCGGCCTGGCCATGCTGCCGCGCAGCATGCTCGACAATATGCCCGGGTGCAGCACCGTCAGCGCCTGGCCAATGTCGGAGGACTTCCGCTATCTGAAAACCTGGCTGGTATGGCGACGGGGGACGGTCTCGCGCAGTTTGAGCATGTTCGTGAAGTTGCTTGAAGAAGGCCGCGCAAGCTGATGTTTTCACTCGATAACCTGATTATCTGAAGTGAATTTCATCTCCATGACCAGGCATCAGCACGAACACCCCTTCGCTGGGAGGATCAAATGCTAGGTAAGCCATCCTCGAAAGGAGGGTCGTACCATGCGTAACCATCACTATGCGCTCGGCGCAGCCTTACTGATCACCCTGGCCCTGCCATGGACCCTGGCCGCCGCCGCCGACCTCAATGCCCCCATCGACATGCAGGCCGTGCAGTTGCAACCGCAGGAGCAGAATGGCGTGCGCTACCTGCAGGGCGGTATCGGCCAGGACGAGGCCAATGCCCTGCGCAAGACCACGGGTTATGACCTGCACGTAGAGCTTTCGACCGGCCCGGAAGGCAAGTTCCAGAGCGGGGCCACCGTCGATATCCAGACTGCCCAGGGCCAGCCCGTGATCAGCGTCGCCGATGCCGGGCCACTGCTGTATGTGCAGCTGCCTCCCGGCAAATACAAGGTCATTGGCAATGCCCAAGGTCAGGCGGTGCAGCAGTGGGCGGCCGTCACGGGCAAGGCCCCCACGACCGTTAGCCTTAATTGGCGTTGATGAAGAGACAGGCAGGAGTACGGATGTACTCCTGCCTGGGGTAAGGTCACGCCTCGCGAATGCCTGTGCCCGGCAAGCACATCTTTACCGAGTGTTTTAGCCAATAGTGGCAATATACTTCCAACTTTCTGATTATCTGGACAATAATCAGAAAAGTATTACTTCGTATGACCGGTCTGGATGCACCGGTCAGCGCAAAACATCGAGGGGCCCAAGCCCCCGCTTGCCGTGTAGACCATCAGGAGAGTCGTTGATGAAAACCCGTCTAGCCGCTTCGCTGGCCGTTGCAGTGCTGGCCTTTGCCGGGGCCGATCTGGTTCAGGCTGCGCAGATATCAGGCGCCGTGGGCGCCACTGGCCAAGGTGACATGACGTACCGTATCGGCCTGTCGTTCGACTGGGACAAGACATGGCTGGAAAGCAGCGCCGGCCATGTGAGCGGTTACTGGGATGCGGCCTACACCTATTGGGAAGGTGGCGATGCCAGTGGTGCGCACTCGCTGTCGTTCAGCCCGGTGTTCACGTATGAGTTCAGCGGCTTTACCTACACGCCTTACATCGAGGCAGGTATTGGCCTGGCAGCGTTTTCAAAGACCGACGTGGGCGACCAGCGACTGGGGTCGGCGGTCAACTTTGAAGACCGTATCGGCTTTGGCCTGAAGTTGCCGGGAGAACAGAAGGTAGGCATCCGTGCCATGCACTACTCCAACGCCGGTATAAAGCAGCCAAACGACGGCATAGAGTCGTACTCGCTGTTCTACAGCACAGCGTTCTGACATGACGGGGCCGCGGCGCGGCCCCGGCAATTCAGAAGGTATACGAAACGCCGGCCTGCACCGTGCGCGGTGCGCCGGGGTATACGTAGCTGTTGAACGCCCCCTCGTCATACCCCTTGTTGAACACGTTTTTCACGTCCAGGTTCAACCGCACGTGTTCGTTGACCTTGTAGAAGCTCAACAGGTCGACCACGCTGTAGCGTTCCATCGTGTAGGTGGCTGCCGATGTCTGCCCGGCACGGTCGTCTACATACTTAACGCCTACGCCCAGGCCAAGGCCTTTGACCAGGCCATCCTGGAACTCGTAGGTGTTCAGTAGGCTGAAGGTGTTGCGCGGGATATTGGCCAGGCGCGTTCCCTTGGGCAGGGTGGTGTCCTTGGTGACTTCGGCGTCCACGTAGGCATAGCCACCGATCATGCGCCATTCGGGGGTGAGGTTGCCGGCGACGTTGATGTCCAGGCCACGGCTGCGCACCTCGCCGGCCGCGATCTTGTAAGTACCAGTAAGGTCGCTCGGGTCGTTGGTCAGTACGTTTTCCTTGACGATGTGGTAGATCGCCGCGTCGACACTCAACTGGCGGTCGAGTGACTCCCATTTCACACCCAGCTCGTAGGATTTGCCCTTCTCCGGGTCGAAACCACCGCCACTGGCCGGCGTGCCCGTATTGGGTTTGAACGAGCGTGCGGTGTTGGCGTAGACCGCCAGGGTATCGGTCAGGTCATAGATCAAGCCAAGGCGGGGTGTGACGCCGTTTTCGCCCTTGCTGAAATCGCCGGCATTGTTCAGCTTGTTGTCATAGTCATGCTCGAAACGCTCGAAGCGCACGCCTGCCAATGCCTTCAAACGCTCGGTCAGGGCCACTTGGTCCTGAATGAAGAACGCCCACGTCTGCAGGTTTTCCTTGTCCCAGGTGGTGGTGCGGTTCAGGGCCGGACGCGGCTGGCCCAGTACCGGGTTGTAGATGTCGATCGGGTAGGCTGCCGAGGAACGCTGGATGATCGAGTTGTAGTCGTAGTTCTCGTATTCGACCCCGGTCAACAAGGTATGGCTGAAATTGCCGGTGTCAAAATGCCCGGTCAGGTTCAGCTGCCAGTCGCGGTCGGTCCACTCCAGCTTGCGGTAGTTGAAGTTGCGCTGCAGCGTGCGTCCATCTGCCGGTGCGCCGTCGGCTTCGACAGCGTTGCCCTTGAGCGAGCCATCGAGGAACTGGAACCCGCCAGCCAGCGACCAGTTGTCATTGAGCAGGTGCTCGAAACGCACCTGGGCCATGTTGTTGTCATTGTGCAGCAGGTTGTCGCTGCCTTTTTCCCAGATATAGGTATCGCGCGAGGCGCTGCCGGTCTGGGTGGAGTAGCGGGTCAGGCCGCGATCGAGGGGGTGGTTGTTGCGCATGAAATCGCCTTCGAAGGTGATCTTCGTGGCGTCATTGACCTGCCAGCTGATGACCGGAGCGACATCGTAGCGCTCGCTTTCGACATCGTCGCGGAAGCTGTCGCCGCCTTCGCCCAGTGCGTTCAGGCGGTAGGCCAGCGAGCCGTCCTGGCTCAGCGGCCCGGTGGCATCAAGGGTGGCACGGTGCATGCCCTGGTCGTCGAACTGGCTGCCAAGGGTGACCTTGGACTCGGGCAACGGCTGCTTGCTGACCACGTTGAACGTACCGCCGGGGTCGCCACGGCCGTACAGGCTGCTGGCCGGGCCACGGATGACCTCCAGGCGCTCGACGGTGTTGGCATCCGGAGCATTGGGGTAACCGCGGTTGATCGGAAAGCCGTTGCGATAGAACTCCCCGGTCGTGAAGCCACGCACGGTGAACGTTGTCAGGCCCTGGCCGCCGAAGTTGTTGGCGCGGCCGACACCCCCGGCGTAGTCCAGGCCGTCCTGCAGGCGCGTGGCGCCCGTGTCTACCAGCACATCCTTGGGCACCACGCTGACCGATTGCGGGGTTTCGTGCAGCGCCGTGTCGGTGCGGGTGGCACTGGCCGAGCGGGTGGCCTTGTAGCCTTCGACCGGGCCGTCGGCGCGTTCACCGTCGGCAGTACTGGTAATGCTCAGGGCCTGGAGTTCGATCGGGTTAGGGTCGCTGAGCGGTTCAGGCTCGGCAAAGGCCAGCGGGGAGACAGCATGAAGCACACAAAGCGAGACGAACGTGCGGCGCATCGACAGTACGGTCCTTGAATAGGGCGCTGAGGGGCTGGGTCGGGAAACGCCGCGAACATACTACGAATCATTATCAAATACATTAATTTTTAGTGGCACTGGTGTACCAGATACCAGCGAAGATAAAGCGTCAGTGACAACAGTGCCTGCAGGGCACTGCGAAGGGGCCGACAGGTTAGAAGCTGCTCTGTGGGTGCAAGTGCCTCTTCGCAGTACAAGGTTATTCCTGCCTGCCCCCTGGGCAGGCTGCTGAAGCTCAGCGAACAGCCTTGATCGCCAGCACATTGCACAGCGGGTGTTCCAGCACATGCGCCGTTGTCCCGCCCAGGAATGTCTGCATGGCGTCATGCCGGTGGCTGCCCATGACGATCACGTCCACCCGGTTGTGGCCGACGAACTGGGCAATGGCCCTGATCGCGGCCCCTTCGAGGAAGTGCCGGCGCTCCAGCGGGATCTGGTGATGGTCGCCCAGGCGGTTGAACGCCGCCCGCTGCGCGGTTCGCACACTGCTGTCGAAGCCGGGCATGGTGACCGTACCGGCGCCGAAGTCGGCGATGTGGGTCTTGGCCGCGTCGCACACATGCAGCAGGTGCAGTTCGGCGTTGCACTGCAGGGCCAGGTCGTGGGCGCACTGGATGACCTGCTCGTCCAGGTGTTCGCCAGCGCCGTGGCTGTTCAGGTCCACCGCGGCGGCGATCTGCCGTGGCAGGGGCAGGCGAATGTCGCTGACCAGGTGCACGGCGACCGGGCTGTCCTTGAGCAACTGCCAGTCCAGCGGCGTGACCAGCAGGCGTTTGAGTACGGGCTCGTGCTGTACGTCCTTGACCAACAGATCGCAGCCCAGCCGTTCGACCCGTTCCAGTACGCTGCCCAGCGGGTCGCGGGTCAACAACAGCTCGGTGGACACGTCCACGCCGGCATCGCTCAGCTGTTCGGCCTCATCCGCCAGCCATTGGCGGTTGTCGCTGAGCAGCCGCTCACGCTCACGACCATCGCTCATCAAGCCAAAGGTGTCGACGTCGTCGACGAACACATTGATATCCAGCAGGGCACCGCTGGACTCTGCCAACGCCGCCGCGCGTTGCAGCGCAGGCGTATGACGCATTTGCGGGCCGAGCATGACGAACAGACGTTTGAACTGGCTCATCGCACACCTCCACGTGTGGCAGCCCCCCGGTAACCTGATCATGTTCAGTCTAGACTGCCGCAGCGTACACCGGGGCGATGTGTCGGGTATGATGCGTGCCCCATCATTGTCACGAGGCCCGTCCCATGTCCCTGAGTGCTGAACAGATCGTTGAGTATCGCGCCTTTGCCGAGCAATTGGCCGATGCTGCCGCTGCAGCGATCGCGCCGTACTTCCGCGCCAGCCTGGATGTCGAGGACAAGGGCGGGCGTCTGTACGACCCGGTGACCGTGGCCGACAAGGCCGCTGAAGACGCCATGCGTGAGTTGATCCAGGCACGTTACCCCGAGCACGGCATTCTTGGCGAAGAGGCCGGCGTTGCAGTGGGCAGCAGCCCGTTGACGTGGGTGCTGGACCCGATCGATGGCACCCGCGCCTTCATTACCGGCTTGCCGCTGTGGGGCACCTTGATTGCCCTGAATGACGGCACCCGCCCGGTGCTGGGGGTGATGAACCAGCCGTTCACCGGCGAACGTTTCGTGGGTACCCCGGCAGGCGCCTGGCGCAGTGGCACGCCCCTGAAGACGCGTGCCTGCGTTGACCTGTCTGCCGCCACGCTGATGTGCACCACGCCGGACATGTTCGACACCGCCGAGCGCAAGGCGGCATTCGAAGCGGTCGCCGGCAAGGCGCGGTTGATGCGTTATGGCGGTGACTGCTATGCCTACTGCATGCTGGCCTCGGGCTTTGTCGACGTGATTGTCGAAGCGAGCCTTCAGCCGTATGACGTACAGGCGCTGATGCCGATCATCGAAGGGGCGGGTGGCGTGATCACGGCGTGGGATGGCAGTTCGGCGCAGGATGGCGGGTGCGTGGTGGCCTGTGGGGACCCTGCGCTGCATGCGCAGGTGCTGGAGATGCTGCGCCACGCCATGTGATCCGGGCTCGTCGGCCCTGGCCTCTTCGCGGGCGAGTCCCTTCTTGGGGGGGCGGGTTCACCCGCGAAGAGGCCGCCACAGGTTTGCATTCTCTCCAGCCACCGCACTTTTTCCCATTTTCGGGCTCTATGCTTGGCCAGGCCGCGCTGACTCCCAGCGCAGCCGCCGAATATCGACCCGGTGCCGATGGTTGCAAGCTACCCGAATTTCCTCCCCCGCCTGCTTCTGACAAGTGCCCTCGCATGCCTGTGCGCCTGTACGCAGCAGCAGGGCCGTGACATGGTCAACCAGCTCGGCAACGGCAAACCCAGCGAGCTGTTCCAGACCAGCGTCGACCGCCTGGCCACGCTGTCGATGCGCGACAACCTGCAAAGCCTGTACCTGCTGATGAACAAGCTGTACCTGCGCAACCCCAGCCAGTGGAAGATGTCTGGCTACCTGGACGCCGCCACCGCCGAGCGACAGATCCGCATTGCCATCGAACAGCGCCGGCCGCTGCCGCAACTGGGCAACCGCCGTGACCTGGCGGCATTGAGCTACGCCCTGAGCCCGGAGTTTCGTGGGGACCGGGTCGGCGCCTTCATCTACGCCATTGGCAGCATGCTGATCACCGCGCATGGCGGGCGTACCGAGTTCTACATGACCGATACCATCGACCCCCTGTTCGTCAACAACGCCGCACGCAATATCGAGAAGGCAACATGGATGCTCAGCCAGCGGCAAGATGCCAATGGGGTGTTGCTGCTGTTCTCGAACGAGATCTCGGAGGAGGGCAGCAACCTGAGTTTTGCCGTTGAGTTCGGCAAGATCGTCGCGCGGCTGGACTTGCTGGCCGAGTTGCTGGATGAGCGTTATCGGCGCATAGGCTTGAACTACGCGCAGAGCCTGTTGCTGATGAACTTCCTGCCGGTGCAGTGAATGAAGCGCTTGGTCCGCCGTCACGTGCAGGCCACGCGAGTACCGGAAGATACTGTTCGATAAACGAACACGTATGACGCCGGACCTGTCCGCTATCCGCCCAGCCAATCCCATCGTTGCATTGCCCAACCCCCGCCTTTTTGCTGTAGTGTCCCCTATCCGCCGGCTGTCGCCTGCCCCTGCGACGCGCTGCCAGCCCGATAGAATGACCGTGATGACCGCAACCACAGCCCACAAGGCGGTAGGGCGCGGCGACCAGAACAATAACGATACCGAGTGCCTTGCCTATGGAAAGCCGCCTGCTGAGCGAGCGCAGTAGCGTGTTTCACCACGCCGACCCTTACGCTGTGTCCGATTATGTGAACCAGCATGTAGGCCAGCATTGCATCGGTCTGTCCCGCACCACCCACCCCCAGGCCAGCCTCAGCCATCGCAAGTTCGCCGAGCTCGACCTGTGCCGTATCAGCTATGGCGGCAGTGTTCGCGTGACGTCGCCTGCGCTGGAAACCATCTACCACCTGCAAGTCTTGCTCAATGGCAACTGCCTGTGGCGCGGGCACAAGCGCGAGCAGCACCTGGTGCCGGGCGAATTGCTGCTGATCAACCCGGACGACCCGGTTGACCTGACTTACTCGGAAGACTGCGAGAAGTTCATCCTCAAGGTGCCAACCCGGCTGCTGGACTCGATCTGCGATGAACAGCGCTGGCAGCGGCCTGATGGGGGCGTGCGGTTCTTGCGCAATCATTACCGGCTGGAGGAGCTGGATGGCTTCGTGAACCTGCTGGCCATGGTTTGCCACGAGGCGGAAGTGAGCGATTCGCTGCCAAGAGTGCAGGGCCATTACAGCCAGATTGTCGCCAGCAAGCTGCTGACCCTGATGAGCACCAATATCCGCCGCGAGAGCCTGAGTGCTCCGCAGGCCGGGCTAGAGCGCATTCTTGATTACATCGAACGCAACCTGAAACTGGAAATGTCAGCTGAAGTACTGGCAGCTCAGGCTTGCATGAGCTTGCGCTCGTTATATGCCTTGTTTGACCAGCACTTGGGCACCACGCCCAAGCATTACGTGCGTCAGCGGAAACTGGAACGGGTGCACGCCTGCCTGAGCGACCCTACGTGTGGCGTGCGCAGTGTGACGGAATTGGCCCTGGATTACGGCTTTCTTCATCTGGGGCGGTTTTCCGAGGTTTATCGGCAGCAGTTTGGCGAGTTGCCTTCACAGACGTTCAAGCGGCGCGCGTGACGGCGTTTGGCTTGTAGACCTGGCATTTCTGCCAGTTGCGAGCGCTTTGCTCTTAAACCACCATTTGTTCTATCCCGGATGGATGGTGACAGCCATGCTGCAGTCAAAGAAACAATTGTATTTCTATTCTCCCGAAGGACTTTCGCTGGTCAAATATGCTGGCGCAGGAGCTTCGGCTTTATTGCGCGCAGCAGGCCGGACGCTGGCGCAGTGTGATGATGGTCAGGCAGGGTTTTACGCAACGGATATTCAAGGCTCAGTGATGCGGTTCAAAGGTCGCGAATTATCTTCTATCCGGTATGCCGCGTATGGGTACGACGACAGTAAGCCATGTGCGTCATTGCTACGGTACGGAGGACAGCGAAAAGAGTTTGCCACGGGGCACTACGTGTTAGGGGGCGGGTATCGTGCTTTTATTCCGGTTTTGATGCGCTTTAATTCGCCCGATAGCCTCAGCCCATTCGGTGCGGGCGGACACAACTCTTACAGTTACTGTGGTGCTGACCCAGTGAATAACCTTGATCCAACGGGCCACATGATCAAAGCCATAGTCATGCTAAAAAATCCAACGCAAACATCACAATCTCTCAAGCGTGGCTATCCTCCTCCGCGCGACGGTTCTATTGCTGATGTGTACTGGAATAATAGATTCGAAAAAAATCTGCAAAATTTGAAGAGCGCGCGCGCGCGCGGGGGCACGCCCGGATTAGAAAGCGCTCTTTCTACTTCACCCCTGACCAGTCGCCCAGCAGTGTCAATTGAAGCTGCAAAAATTACAGGAGCGATGTCGCCAACTGTCGTTAACGACTTGAAAAACGTGAAGGGTTTTTTGGCCGGGCAAATCAATAGTGCAACGTTGCTGGCCAGAGCATTTAAAGCCAAAGGGCCTGAATTCTATTTGCATAAAAGAGCTGCGGAGCAGGTGGCCGAAGAACTTCTTGAGATCAGAATGAATTTGCCTTCTCCAACCGGTAAGGAAGTCAGGAGGTGAGTACGCCGAAATAGAAGTTTTGGATAACACTCTGCACAATCCGGATAGCCCCCCGCCAGCCGTCTCCCTAACCTGACCAGGTCTAAACAATAACAAGGGAGACCCTGGCCATGTCCCTGGGATTCGACTACCTCAATGCCATGCTCGAGGACGACCGTGAAAAGGGCATCTACCGCTGCAAGCGGGAGATGTTCACCGACCCACGGTTGTTCGACCTGGAAATGAAACACATCTTCGAGGGCAACTGGATCTACCTGGCCCACGAAAGCCAGATCCCCGAGAAGAATGACTTCCTCACCCTGACCATGGGGCGCCAGCCGATTTTCATCGCGCGCAACAAGGACGGTGAGCTCAATGCCTTCCTCAACGCCTGCAGCCACCGCGGTGCCATGCTGTGCCGGCACAAGCGCGGCAACCGTTCCAGCTATACCTGCCCGTTCCACGGCTGGACGTTCAACAACAGCGGCAAACTGCTGAAGGTGAAAGACCCGAGCAACGCCGGCTACCCCGACAGCTTCAACTGCGACGGCTCCCACGACCTGACCAAGGTGGCACGCTTCGAGTCGTACCGGGGCTTTTTGTTCGGCAGCCTGAACGCCGACGTGAAACCGCTGGTCGAGCACCTGGGTGAGTCGGCCAAGATCATCGACATGATCGTCGACCAGTCGCCAGAAGGCCTGGAGGTGCTGCGTGGTGCCAGCTCGTACATCTACGAAGGCAACTGGAAGCTCACCGCCGAGAACGGCGCTGACGGCTACCACGTAAGCTCCGTGCACTGGAACTACGCCGCCACCCAGAACCAGCGCAAGCAGCGCGAGGCGGGTGACGAGATCAAGACCATGAGTGCTGGCGCCTGGGCCAAGCAGGGCGGCGGTTTCTATTCCTTCGACCACGGCCACCTGCTGCTGTGGACCCGTTGGGCCAACCCGGAAGACCGCCCGGCCTATGAGCGCCGCGACCAACTGGCCGCCGATTTCGGCCAGGCGCGCGCCGACTGGATGATCGAAAATTCGCGCAACCTGTGCCTGTACCCCAACGTGTACCTGATGGACCAGTTCAGCTCGCAGATCCGCGTCGCACGGCCGATTTCGGTGAACAAGACCGAAATCACCATCTACTGCATCGCGCCGAAAGGCGAGAGCGCCGATGCCCGTGCCAAGCGTATTCGCCAGTACGAAGACTTCTTCAACGTCAGCGGCATGGCCACCCCGGACGACCTGGAAGAATTCCGCTCGTGCCAGACCGGCTATGGCGGCGGCACCGGCTGGAACGACATGTCCCGCGGCGCCAAACACTGGGTCGAAGGCGCCGATGAGGCAGCCAAGGAAATTGAACTCGAACCCCTGCTGTCGGGCGTGCGCACCGAGGACGAAGGCCTGTTCGTGCTGCAGCACAAATACTGGCAGGACACCATGATCCAGGCCCTCAAGGACGAACAGCAGCTGATCCCCGTGGAGGCCGTGCAATGAGCCTGTATGACACCGTGCGCGACTTTCTCTACCGCGAAGCACGCTACCTGGACGATGCCCAGTGGGACCAGTGGCTGGAACTGTACGCCAGCGATGCCAGCTTCTGGATGCCGAGCTGGGACGATGACGACACCCTCACCGAAGACCCACAAAGCGAGATCTCGCTGATCTGGTACGGCAACCGTGGCGGCCTGGAAGACCGCGTGTTCCGCATCAAGACCGAGCGCTCCAGTGCGACCGTGCCCGACACCCGCACCTCGCACAACATCAGCAACATCGAGATCGTCGAGCAGGGCGAGGGCAGCTGCCAGGTGCGCTTCAACTGGCACACCCTGAGCTTCCGCTACAAGACCACCGACAGTTACTTCGGCACCAGCTTCTACACCCTCGACTTGCGCGGCGAGCAGCCGCTGATCAAGGCCAAGAAGGTGGTGCTGAAGAACGACTACGTCCGCCAGGTCATCGACATCTACCACATCTGATACAGGGTTTTGCGAGCATTGCCCGGTGCGTCTTGTGACGCGCCGTGGCCCGGCTCGCCCGCGAGGTGCAACATGAGCTACCAGATCGCACTGAATTTCGAAGACGGGGTTACCCGTTTCATTGAAGCCACCGGTCAGGAAACCGTGGCCGACGCCGCTTACCGCCAAGGCATGAACATTCCGCTGGACTGCCGTGACGGCGCTTGCGGGACCTGCAAGTGCAAGGCTGAGTCCGGTCGTTATGACCTTGGCGACAACTTCATCGAAGACGCCTTGAGCGAAGACGAAATCGCCGAAGGCTACGTGCTGACGTGCCAGATGCGCGCCGAAAGCGACTGCGTCATCCGCATCCCGGCTTCGTCGCAGCTGTGCAAGACCGAGCAGGCCAGTTTCGAGGCCGCCATCAGCGATGTCCGCCAGCTGTCGGTCAGCACCATTGCCCTGTCGATCAAGGGTGAGGCCCTGAGCCGTCTGGCCTTCCTGCCGGGGCAGTATGTCAACCTCAAGGTGCCGGGCAGCGAGCAGAGCCGGGCCTACTCGTTCAGCTCGCTGCAAAAGGACGGCGAAGTCAGTTTCCTGATCCGCAACGTACCAGGTGGGCTGATGAGCAGCTTCCTGACCAACCTTGCCAAGGCTGGCGACAGCCTGAGCCTGGCCGGGCCGTTGGGCAGCTTCTACCTGCGGCCGATCCAGCGCCCGCTGTTGCTGCTGGCGGGTGGTACCGGGCTGGCACCGTTCACCGCGATGCTGGAGAAGATCGCCGAGCAGGGCAGTGAGCACCCGTTGCACCTGATCTACGGCGTGACCAACGACTTCGACCTGGTCGAGCTCGACCGCCTGCAAGCGCTGGCGGCACGTATCCCCAACTTCACCTACAGCGCCTGCGTCGCCAACCCGGACAGCCAGTACCCGCAGAAGGGCTATGTCACCCAGCACATCGAGCCACGCCACCTCAATGACGGCGATGTGGATGTGTACCTGTGCGGCCCGCCACCCATGGTGGAAGCGGTCAGCCAGTACGTGCGCGAACAGGGCATTACCCCAGCCAACTTCTACTACGAGAAGTTTGCGGCTGCGGCCTGATTCCTTTCATTTCGAACATGACACCGCCCCTGTAGGAGCGGGTTCACCCGCGAAGAGGCCTGCAGGTACAGCAGCGTTGTCTTGTCGGACGCATTCGCGGGTAAACCCGCGCCTACAGGGCGCGCGGGAAGGCGGAGATTTGCATATGAACAACAGATTCCAAGGCAAGGTCGCCCTGGTCACCGGTGCCGCCCAAGGCATCGGCCGGGGTGTGTGCTGGCGGCTCAAGGCCGAAGGTGCGCAAGTGGTGGCCGTAGACCGTTCCGAACTGGTCCACGAGCTGGCCGGCGAAGGCATGCTCACCCTCACCGCCGACCTGGAGCAACACACCGATTGCGCCCGGGTCATGGCCAGTGCGGTGGAAACCTTCGGCCGCCTCGACATCTTGGTCAACAACGTCGGCGGCACCATCTGGGCAAAGCCTTTCGAGCACTACGATGTCGAGCAGATCGAGGCCGAAGTGCGCCGTTCGCTATTCCCGACACTGTGGTGCTGCCATGCCGCGCTGCCCTACATGCTTGAACGTGGCAACGGCGTCATCGTCAACGTTTCGTCCATCGCCACCCGTGGCGTCAACCGTGTGCCCTATGGCGCGGCCAAAGGCGGCGTCAATGCGCTCACCGCCTGCCTGGCCTTCGAAACGGCTGGCCGTGGGATCCGTGTCAACGCCACCGCGCCGGGTGGCACCGAAGCGCCGCCCCGGCGCGTACCCCGCAACAGTGCAGCGCAAACCGAGCAGGAAAAGCACTGGTACCAGCAGATCGTCGACCAGACCCTCGACAGCAGCCTGATGCACCGCTACGGCAGCATCGACGAGCAGGTGGGGGCCATTCTGTTCCTCGCGTCCGACGAAGCCTCGTACATCACCGGCGTGACCCTGCCGGTTGGGGGCGGCGACCTCGGCTGAACTGCAACCTCAAGGCAAAAGTTTTCTTCCAAAACAAAAACAAGAGCGACAGATGCCATGCGAACCCTTGATGTACACCCGATCATCGACAATGCGCGCTTTTCCCCGTTTCACTGGATGGTCATGGCCTGGTGCGGCCTGCTGCTGATTTTCGACGGCTATGACCTGTTCATCTACGGTGTGGTACTGCCGGTCATCATGAAAGAGTGGGGCCTGACCCCGTTGCAGGCTGGTGCACTGGGCAGCTATGCGCTGTTCGGCATGATGTTCGGCGCCCTGGCCTTCGGCAGCCTGGCCGACCGCATCGGGCGCAAGAAGGGCATTGCCATCTGTTTCGCCTTGTTCTCGGGGGCGACCATCCTCAACGGCTTTGCCAGCAGCCCGAGCGAGTTTGGCATCTACCGCTTCATCGCCGGCCTGGGCTGTGGTGGCCTGATGCCCAACGCCGTGGCACTGATGAACGAATACGCGCCCAAGCGCCTGCGCAGCACGCTGGTGGCGATCATGTTCAGTGGCTATTCGCTGGGCGGCATGCTGTCGGCAGGTGTCGGCATTTTCATGCTGCCGCGTTTTGGCTGGGAGTCGATGTTCTTCGCCGCAGCGGTGCCTCTGCTGCTGTTACCGGTGATTCTTTATTACCTGCCTGAATCCATCGGTTTCCTGGTGCGCCAAGGCCGTATCGAGGAAGCACGCTCACTGCTCAAACGGCTGGACCCGGACTGCGATGTCCAGGCCGATGATGTGCTTCAGGCGGCCGACCGCAAAGGCAGCGGCGCTTCGGTGCTGGAACTGTTCCGCAATGGCCTGGCGATTCGCACCCTGGCGCTGTGGGTTGCGTTCTTCTGCTGCCTGCTGATGGTCTACGCCCTGAGTTCCTGGCTGCCAAAGCTGATGGCCAACGCCGGCTACAGCCTGGGCTCAAGCCTGTCATTCCTGCTGGCCCTGAACTTTGGCGGCATGGCCGGGGCAATCCTCGGCGGCTGGCTGGGCGACCGCTACAACCTGGTCAAGGTGAAGGTGGCGTTCTTCATTGCCGCCGCACTGTCGATCAGCCTGCTGGGGGTGAACAGCCCGATGCCGGTGCTGTACCTGCTGATCTTCATTGCCGGCGCCACCACCATTGGTACGCAGATTCTGCTGTATGCCGGCGCGGCGCAGATGTACGGCCTGTCGGTGCGCTCTACCGGCCTGGGCTGGGCCTCGGGCATCGGCCGTAATGGCGCCATCGTCGGCCCGCTGCTGGGCGGTGCGCTGATGGGCATCAACCTGCCACTTCAACTCAATTTCATCGCCTTCGCCATTCCTGGCGCCATCGCCGCGCTGGCCATGGCCGTGCACCTGGCCAGTGGTCGGCGCCACGCCCAGGCCCTGGCGGCGCAGGCCTGAACCGAACAGAACAAGACGAGGTAACCCCCCATGACCGTGAACATTTCCCATACTGCCGAGGTACAGCAGTTCTTCGAGGAGGCCGCAGGCTTTGGTAATGCGGCCGGCAACCCACGCCTCAAACGCATCGTGCAGCGCCTGCTGCAGGATACCGCGCGGCTGATCGAAGACCTGGACATCAGCGAAGACGAGTTCTGGCACGCCGTCGACTACCTCAATCGCCTGGGCGGTCGTGGCGAGGCCGGGCTGCTGGTGGCGGGGCTGGGCATCGAACACTTCCTCGACCTGCTGCAGGATGCCAAGGACCAGGAGGCAGGGCGCGTTGGCGGTACCCCACGCACCATCGAAGGCCCGTTGTACGTGGCTGGCGCACCGATTGCCCAAGGTGAAGTGCGCATGGACGACGGCAGCGAGGAGGGCGTGGCCACGGTGATGTTCCTGGAAGGCCAGGTGCTGGACCCGCACGGACACCCGCTGCCGGGTGCCACGGTCGACCTGTGGCATGCCAATACCCGTGGTACCTATTCGTTCTTTGACCCAAGCCAGTCGGCGTACAACCTGCGTCGGCGCATCGTTACCGATGCCCAAGGGCGTTACCGCGCGCGCTCCATCGTGCCATCGGGCTATGGTTGCGACCCGCAGGGGCCAACCCAGGAATGCCTGGACCTGCTGGGCCGTCATGGCCAGCGCCCGGCCCATGTGCACTTCTTTATCTCGGCGCCCGGGTACCGGCACCTGACCACGCAGATAAACCTGTCGGGGGACAAGTACCTGTGGGATGACTTTGCCTATGCCACACGGGACGGGCTGGTCGGGGAGGTGGTGTTCGTCGAAGGGCCGGAGGGTCGGCATGCCGAGCTGAAGTTCGACTTCCAGTTGCAGCAGGCCCAGGGCGGTGCCGATGAGCAGCGCAGCGGGCGGCCGCGGGCTTTGCAGGAGGCCTGATCCACCGAGTGGGCTTTTCGCGGGCATGCCCGCTCCCACAGGTGAAGCCTGTGTAGTCGTTGTGGGAGCGGGCAAGCCCGCGAAGCAGCCAACACCCAAACAAGAGCCCGCCACAAAGGCCGGCCGCTGCCTTGCGAGAAGCTTCATGAAAACGCTGATCAAGGACTGCTCTGTGTCGGCCATCGTCGCCGGCAGCATTGCCACGACGATCTCCTATGCCGGCCCGTTGGTCATCATTTTCCACGCCGCCGAAGCGGCCGGCCTGTCGCACCAGCAGTTGTCGTCCTGGGTTTGGGCCGTGTCCATGGGCAGTGCCGTACTCGGTGCGCTGCTCAGCCTGCGCTACCGCGTGCCGGTAGTGATCGCCTGGTCGATCCCGGGGTCGGCCCTGTTGGTCACCGCCTTGCCGCAACTGGGCCTGGAGCAGGCCGTGGGTGCCTACCTGGTGGCCAACCTGGTCCTGCTGCTGATCGGCATCAGCGGGGCCTTCGACCGCATCATCGCGCGCCTTCCGGGCTCTATCGCTGCCGGTATGCAGGCCGGGATCCTGTTCAGCTTTGGCATCGAAGTGTTCCGCGCCTTGCCGGTGCAACCGCTGCTGGTACTGGCGATGTTCGTCACCTACGTGCTGATGCGTCGGGTGCAGCCGCGCTATGCCGTGGCTGCGGTGCTGGGCGTGGGCATGCTGGTGACCGTGGCCAGCGGTACGTTGCGCAGCGAGGCACTGGTGCTGGAACTGGCCTCACCCCAGTGGGTCACCCCCCAGTTCAGCCTGTCGGCGGTATTCAGCCTGGCGCTGCCGATGGTGCTGGTGGCACTGACCGGGCAATTCATGCCGGGTATGGCGGTACTGCGCAACGCTGGCTATGCCACGCCGGCCAGCCCGCTGATCAGCGCCAGTGCCCTGGCTGGGGCGCTACTGGCGCCGTTCGGTTGCCACGGGCTGAACCTGGCGGCGGTTACCGCCAGCCTGTGCACCGGCCATGAAGCCCATGAAAACCCGCAACGGCGTTATGTGGCGGCGGTGGCTGGCAGTGCGTTGTACCTGCTACTGGGCATTGCCGGGGCCACCTTGATGTCGCTGTTCGCCGCCTTTCCCGCCGTACTGATCGCGGCCCTGGCCGGTTTGGCCCTGTATGGCGCCATCAGCGAAGCCCTGGTCCGCAGCCTGGCAGAACCGGCCGAGCGCGACGCCGGGCTGTTCACCTTCCTGGTCACCGCTTCGGGGGTGGCTTTTCTGGGCCTGTCGGCAGCGTTCTGGGGGCTGCTGTTCGGCCTGCTGGCGCACGCGCTGCTGAGGCTGCGCCAGCCACGTGCCCGGGAGGTGCTGCGCCGTACTCCATGAACTGCCGTGTTTCCAACGCTTTACCCATAAAAACAAGATCAAGAGAGCTTCGGAATGAACCACACCCCTTGCGTTGCCCTGGGCCTGACACTGCTCAGCCAGCCACTGCTGGCTGCCGAAGGCGGCTTCTTCGAGGACTCGAAGGCCACCCTGAGTGCCCGTAACTACTACTTCAGCCGCGATTTTTCCGACATTGTCGGGGCCAACAAACAGTCCAAGGCCGAGGAGTGGGCCCAGGGTTTCATCCTCGACTTCAAAAGTGGCTACACCCCGGGCCCGGTCGGCTTTGGCGTGGACGCCCTGGGCTTGCTGGGGATCAAGCTGGACAGCAGTCCAGACCGCACCAACACCGGCCTGTTGCCGGTGCATGGCGACGGCCGTGCTGCCGATGAGTACAGCCGCCTGGCGCCGACCTTCAAGGCCCGGATATCAAAAACCGAACTGCGTGCAGGTGAACTGCAACCGAACCTGCCGGTGCTGACCTTCAGTGATATTCGCCTGTTGCCACCCACCTATCAGGGCCTGAGTTTGAGTTCGTCGGAAATCGACGGGCTGACTATGCAGGCCGGGCACTTGAAAAGCACCCACCTGCGCAACGAAGGTGGCGACGGCAAGATGAACGCGATGCTTGGCCATGTGCCGATGCGACAGGCCGAAAGCGACGCGTTCAACTATGTGGGAGGGGACTATGCGTTCAATGCCAACCAGAGCAGCGTCAGCCTTTGGTACGGTCAGCTGGAGGACATCTACCAACAAGGCTTCGTTGGCCTGAAGCACAGCAAACCCGTCGGGGACTGGGTACTCAGCGCCAACCTGGGTTATTTCACCGCGCGTGAGCAAGGCGATGCGCTGCTGGGCAACATCGACAACCAGGCGTTCTTCTCGCTGTTCACTGCCCGGCACGGCGGGCACAGCTTCCATGCCGGCTACCAGGGCATTTATGGCGATAGCCCGTTCCCACGGGTATTCGCTAACATCTCGCCGTTGGGCAACGAGGTGCCGACCTATGAGTTTGCCTACACCGATGAACGCTCGTATCAGGTGCGCTACGACCACAACTTCGCCGCCATGGGCGTGCCGGGCCTGACAGCGACCGTGCGCTACATAACCGGCAACAATGTCGACACCGGGCTGGGTTACGAGGGGCGTGACCGCGAGCGTGACCTGGATATCGGCTATGCGGTGCAGAGCGGGGCACTGAAAGGGTTGGGGATTCGGGTGAGGAACGCCATGGCGCGCTCCAACTACCGCAGTGATATCGACGAGAACCGCCTGACGCTGGTGTACACCTGGCAGTTGTTCTGAGCCTTCCAGGAGAATTGCGCATCAGGGGTGTATGAGGGTAGCGTGCGGAAACGACTCTTTCAGGAATCCCCACATTGGACTCCATCACCCAAGCCGTACTTGGCGCGGCGCTGCAAGGGACCGTGCTCGGGCGCATCCAGGGCCGACGCTCGCTGCTGTATGGTGCAGCACTGGGCACGCTGCCGGACCTGGATGTGATCATTCGCTATGCCGACCCGGTGTCGCAGATGACTTATCATCGCGGCTTCTCCCACTCGTTGTTCGTGCTCACCGGCCTGGCCTTGCTGTTGGCCTGGCTGGTCAACAGGCGCTGGCCCGGCAAGGGGTATACCTTGCCCAGGCTTTTTTTGGCGTTCTGGCTGGTATTGGTAACCCATCCGGTGCTCGACGCCTTCACGGTTTACGGCACGCAGTTGTTCTGGCCTTTGCACACCACCCCGGAAAGCTGGGCGGCGGTGTTCATTATCGACCCGGTCTACACCGTGCCGCTGCTGGCTGCGGTGGTCTTCACCCTCATGAAGGGCGTGACCCGCAGGGCTACCCGCCTGCTGACCATGGCCCTGGTGTTCAGTACCTGCTACCTGGGTTTCGGCCTGGCGGGGCGCATGGCTGCCGAGCAGCGCTTCCAGTCGGCACTGGACCAGCAAGGTATCGTCGTGAGCGAGGTGCGTGCCGTGCCGATGGCATTCAACAGCCTGGTCTGGCGGGTGTTGGCCAAGGCCCCGGATGGCGATTACTACGAAGGCATCAGCAGCGTGCTCGACCAGCAACCACCCGAAATGCAACGCTTGTCGCGCAACCTGGAACTGGCGCAAGCACTGAACAATGACCCTTTGCACCAGCGCTTGCGCTGGTTCACCGATGACTGGCTGCGTTATGACCAGATTGGCGACGCACTGGTGGTCACCGACCTGCGCATGGGTATCCCGGGGAATTACACCTTCCGTTTCAACATGGCTCAGCGCGATCATCAAGGGCAGTGGAGGGTCGGTGTCCCTTCGCCGTGGCGAGGCAGCGGGCCTGGCTCGCTGTTCAACGCTCAAGAGCTGATGCTTATCTGGCGACGCATTGTCGACCAGCAGCCGCCACTGCCGCTGGCTAACTGGACCGATCGCTACCTCGGGCAAACGGAAGCTGCAAGGCAGCCCCACTAGATCAGGAACCTTGCATTGCCTGAAATCGCACCCATCTATGGCGGTTCGATCAGCGTCAGGAAAACACCATGGAACCCAACCGCTTCGGCGACATCGCCGCTTTCGTCAGCGCCGCGAAGGCCGGTAGCTTCACCGCTGCGGCTGCCAGCCTGGGCCTGACGCGTTCAGCGGTGGGCAAGAGCATCGCCCGCCTGGAAGCCCGCATGGCGGTGCGCCTGCTCAACCGCACTACGCGCAAGCTGAGCCTGACCGATGAAGGCCTGGTGGCGTTCGAGCGCTGGCGGCAGATTCTGGATGACCTGGACGAGGTCGAAAGCACCATGGCCCTGCGCCGCGGCAAGCCCACTGGCACCCTGCGCCTGACCGCACCGCTGTCGCTCGGGCAGCGCCATGTATTGCCTATCCTCGACCAGTACCTCAAGCAATGGCCCGAACTGCGGGCGGATATCCGCTTCACCGACCGTTTCGTTGATCTGGTCGAAGAGGGCGTGGACGTCGCCGTGCGCATCGGTGCACCTAAGGAAGACTCGCAATTGCTGACGCGCACCGTCGCCTGGCAGCAGTTCGTGACCTGTGCATCGCCTGCGTATCTGGAGAAGCGCGGTGTGCCGCAGATGCCCGGCGACCTCTATGGCCATGACAAGATCGCCTTCCTGGCGGGCGAGAAGGCCATGCCCTGGCGCTTTCACACAGAAGCGGGGCTGCACCTGTGCGAAGATCCCGGGCGGCTGAACATCGACAGTTCCGAGGCCATGCTTGACGGCGCCCGGGCCGGTTTCGGCCTGATTCACCTGCCGACCTATATCACCGGTGACGACCTGCGCGCTGGCAATCTGGTGGAGGTACTGCACGCCTACCGACCCCCGGCAGACCCCATTCGCATCGTCTACCCAAGCAAGCGCCACCTGTCCCCTCGGGTACGCGGCTTCATCGACTTGTTGGTGGCCAGCTGGGAGCCGGGCGTGCCTTGGGAATACTGATTGGGGAATGCCAGGCCCCTATGCCGGGCCTGAAACCGGGTTTATCGCTGGCGGCGCAGCATGGAAACTGGCAGCCACTGATAATCCCTCTGGAGACCCCATGACTGCACTGTCCGTACTGGATCTGGTCATGATCGGCGAAGGCAAGACCTTCGCCGATGCGATCGAAGAATCCCGCCAGCTGGCGCGGCATGTCGAGCAACAGCACTACAGCCGCTACTGGATCGCCGAGCACCATGACATGCCGGGCATTGGCTCGGCTGCCACGTCGCTGGTGATCAACGAAATCGCCAACGCCACCCGACACATTCGTGTGGGGGCTGGCGGCATCATGCTGCCCAACCATGCGCCGTTGGTGGTGGCCGAACAGTTTGGCACCCTCGATACATTGCACCCGGGCCGTATCGACCTGGGCCTGGGCCGTGCGCCAGGCACGTCCGGGCCGACCGTGCGTGCATTGCGCGGCGCCGCGCCAGAGCGTGATTTCAGCCAGGACATCGCCGAGCTGCGTGATTACCTGGCGGACAACGGCAAACGCCGGGTGCGCGGCGTACCGGGTGCGCACGATGTGCCGGTGTGGATCCTCGGTTCCAGCCTGTTCGGTGCTGACCTGGCGGCGAAGCTGGGCCTGCCTTATGCCTTCGCCTCGCACTTTGCCCCGCGTTACCTGCTGCAGGCCATTGCCCATTACCGCGCCAACTTCCAGCCGTCCGCGCAACTGGCCAAACCCTATGTGATGGTTGGCATGAACCTGTTCGCCGCTGCCAGCGATGCTGAGGCGGACTACCTGGCCAGCTCCCACCGCAAGTGGATGCTGGACCTGCATGTCGGGCGCTTTGGCTTGCTGCCCAAGCCGCAAGAGGGTTACATCGAACGCTTGCCGGACCACGAGCGCGCCGTGCTCGAGCAGGTGATGGCCTGCACCGTAGCCGGAGGGCCTGAACGGGTGAGGGAAGGGCTGCGCTCGCTGATCGAGCAGACCGGGGCGGACGAGCTGATGATCGACTGCCGCATCCATGACCCGCTGGCGCGGCAGCGGTCACATGCCTATGCCGCGCAGGCGCTGGCTGAACTGGGCTGACACGACAAAAAACGGGCGCCCGCAAGAGCGCCCGTTTTTGCATCAAGCCTGCTTCAGGAACGGATAATCCGTATACCCTTCAGGCCCATTGGCGTAATCGAACTTCGCCCGGTGCTCATTCAGCGGCGCTTGCAGCCGCAGACGCTCCACCAGGTCGGGGTTGGCAATGTAGGCGCGCCCGAACGCCACGGCATCGATCAAACCCCGCCCGATGAGGTCTTCGCCTTTCTCGGCGGTGTAGGCACCGGCCGCGATGATCACCCCGGGGTAGGCGGCGCGAATGGCCTGGCGGAACTCGTCACGCAGTGGCTTGCCACCGGCCCAGTCCGGCTCGGACAGGTGCAGGTAGGCGAGGTTTCGCTTGGCCAGTTCGCGGATCAGGTACAGGCCGGCGGCTTCCTGGTCTTCGCCATTGTCCACACCATTGAAACCACCCAGCGGGAACACGCGAATACCGACCCGGTCGGCGCTCCAGTTGGCAATGGCCGCATCCACCGCCTCCAGCACAATGCGCGCACGGTTTTCAACGCTGCCGCCGTAGCGGTCTTCGCGCTGGTTGGCACTGGGGGTGAGGAACTGGTGCAGCAGGTAACCGTGGGCGGCGTGCAACTCGATGAAGTCGAAGCCGGCTTCACAGGCATTGATCGCGGCCTGGCCAAAGTCGGCGACGATGCCAGCGATCTCCGCTTCGCTGAGCGCCCGGGGGGCGGAGGTTTCCACGCGTGTCAGGTTGCCTTGCGCGTCACGCAGGGTGGTGCGTGCGTCCGCCGGCAGCGCCGAAGGGGCCACGGGTGCCTCGCCGCCAGGTTGCAGCGAGGTATGCGACACCCGCCCGGTGTGCCACACCTGCACGGCGCTGTGGCCGCCATCGGCATGGATGCCTTGGTTGATGTGCTTCCAGGCAGCGATCTGTTCGGCGCTGTGAATGCCGGGCGAGCCAGAATAGCCCTTGGCCTGGAAGGAGATTTGCGTGGCTTCAGTGATGATCAGGCCAGCACTGGCGCGCTGACGGTAGTACTCGGCCATCAGCGCGGTGGGTACATCACCCGGCTCCAGGCTGCGCAGGCGGGTGAGGGGGGCCATGAATACGCGGTTGGGCAGGGTGAGTGGGCCGATTTGCAGCGGTTGCAAGAGTTTCATTGCAGCTCCAGAGGTGGAAAACCAATGGTGCGCACGATACCGAGGTGATTGGGGAAAGGGGGGACCGGGAGCCCGGCTCAGGGCTCCCCAATGCGTCAGCTGCGCGCCAGCCGCCCACTCACATAATGCGCCACGTCATTGAAGCCCGGCGTGGACGCATGCCCTGGCGTTACCAACGAATCGATGAACGCCTCATCCTCCGCGGTAATCTTCACCGCCAATGCGCCGCCATAGGTATCCCACTGCTCCTCGGTCCGCGGCCCGACAATCGCCGAACTGACCCATTGGTTATTCAACACCCAGGCAATGGCGAATTCGACAATACCCACCCCCTTGGCCTCTGCATACGTCTGAATCTGCCGGGCAATGGTCAGCGACTCCTGGCGCCACTCCACTTCCATGATGCGTTTGTCCTGCCGCCCTGCGCGGCTGCCGGCGTCCGGCACCGCGCCCGGCGCATACTTGCCGCTGAGCACGCCCCGGGCCAGCGGGCTGAAGGGTACGACGCCCAGACCATGGGCGGCGGCGGCAGTGAGCTGTTCGGGCTCGGCCTGGCGGTTGACGATGTTGTACAGCGGCTGGCTGACTACCGGCCTGGGCACACCAAGGCGCTCGGCAACATGGCAGACCTCGGCAATGCGCCAGCCACGGAAATTGGACACCCCCCAGTAGCGGATCTTGCCCTGGCGCAACAAGTCGCCAATGGCCTGCACGGTCTCCTCCAGCGGTACCTTGTGGTCTTCGCGGTGCAGGTAGTAGATGTCCAGATAGTCCATGCCCATGCGGGTCAGTGTGGCATCCACGGCATTGAAGATGTGCTTGCGCGACAACCCGCTGCGGTTAGGCAGGCCGTCGGCCGGGCCGAAGCCGACCTTGCTGGCGACGACCCAGTCATGGCGATGGCGCGCCACGGCTTCACCGACGATTTCTTCCGAGCGCCCGGCGTTGTACACGTCGGCGGTGTCGATGAAGTTGATGCCTTGGTCCCAGGCCTTGTCGATGATGCGCAGGGCATCCTCGGTACGGGTCTGCTCGCCGAACATCATGCTGCCCAGGGTAAGGGCGGAAACCTGCAGGCCACTGTGGCCGAGGGGGCGGTAGATCATGCGCGTGGGTCCTTATGCAGTCAGCTGACCTGCCTGTTTTACACACAACCTGGATGCATTGAAAGGCACCCCTTAGCCAATGAGCGCCAAAGCTTCCTGCAGGCTCAAGGGGCGCTTCAGGCGTTGCGACAGCGTCGCCATGGCATCGGAGTAACCCTTGGCGATAACGGCCTCGACGCGTTCATCCACACACTGCAGGGCAACAAAATCGCCGTTTTCCGGGTCACCGACGAACTCGATCCGGTTCCAGTCTCTGGCATGGCCTAGCACTTCATAGGTACGGCCATGCTGGTAGGTCCAAAAGAACGGTACATCGGCATAACGGCGTTGTTCGCCAAGCATGTTGGCGGCGGCGATCACCCCGTGTTGCTGGGCCAGGCGCCAGTGCTCGATGCGCACCGGGCGCCCCGAGAGCGGGAACGTGGCGATGTCACCGGCGGCCCACAAACCGTCAGCTGCGCGCATTTCGGCGTCGACCCTCACCGATTTGTCTTCGCCAAGCGGCACCCCTTGAAGGAACGCGGTGGCGGGTTTTACCCCGGTGCCGAACAGCACCAAGGGGGTCTGCAGCCGTTCACCATTGGCCAGTTGCACCGCTTCGACCTTGTCCTGGCCTTCGATCCGCTCGACCTCGGTGGGGCCGTGGAAGGTGATGCCTTTTCGTTCATGCAGCGCGCGAATGCAGCGCCCGATACGCTCGCCCAATTGTCGGGCCAGAGGGACTTCGTGGCGCGAGACCACGTGCACCTGCACGCCATACTTGCGCAATGCCGAGGCTGCCTCCAGGCCGATGAAGCCGTCACCGACGATGACCACCGGTTGGCCAGGCTCGGCTGCGTCGAGCAACTGTGCAGCATCTTCCAGTGAGCGGAGGGTGAACACCCCGGGCAGGTCGGCGCCGGGAATGTCGGGGCGCAGTGCTTTACCGCCGGTTGCCAGCAGGCAGGCGTCGTAATCGATCTGCTGACCATCGGCGAGGGTGACCTGGCGCTTCTGGCTGTTCAGGGTGCGCACCTTGCCGTGCTTACGCTGCAGTTGGCCCTTGCGCAGGGCGTCGGCTTCGAGCAGCGCGGGGACCTCGTCGGGCGGCATCTGCCCGGCAATCACGAATTTGCTCAGTGCTGTGCGATCGTAGGCCGGCTGGCGCTCCTGGTCGATCCATACCAGCCTGCCCGCGAAGCCATGAGCCAGCAGCGTGGCGACGGCGGCGCTGCCGGCGGCCCCGGCGCCGACCACCACAAAACAGCGGGCATCGCTGTGCCTGGGCGGTTCGGTTGCCGACAGGGGCTGGTCATCGACCCAGACTTCATCGCCCTTGATCCACGCCTTGTAGCGGCGCAGGTCGGCGAGTGCAGGCGGCTCACAAACCACGCCGTCGTCAACGGCGAACGCAGCTTTGTGCCAAGGGCAGACCAGCAAACCACCGCAAACCACGCCTTCATCAAGGGGGGCGCCTGCGTGGGGGCAGTGGCCCTGGTAGGCGTGTACCTGATCGCCTTGGCGGATGAGGATGAGTTCTTCGTTGCCGGCCTGGACGCGCAGGGGGCGGTGCTCGTCGAGCTGGGCCAAGCGGGCCACGGCGTACTGGGTCATGGGGGCTTCTCCAAAGGGGCCTTTGGAACCATTTGACGCCTGGGGCGGGAAGGGGATGCGTTGAGCTGACGATCGGTGGCGGGTGTGGATTTGGTGTGGCTTGGGTGGGCATCATTGCAGGCTTGCCCGCGCCCACAGGCTTGAAACTTGTGGGCGTGGGCAAGCCTGCGAATGCCTCAACTCACCCGTGCAGTACTCAGCGAACCCGCTCGCGTTACACGCAAGGCCACCAGGCTACCCAATACGATCAACGCGGCGAGCGAATACAGTGCGGCATCGGTTGAGCCGGTCTGGTCCTTGATGAACCCGACCAGGTACGGGCTGAGAAACCCCGCCATCTGGCCTACCGAGTTGATGATCGCCAGACCTGCCACGGCGGCTCCGGCACTGAGCAGCGCAGTCGGCATTGGCCAGAACATCGGCAAACCGGTAAGCGCGCCCATGGTGGCGATCGACAAGCCAAGAATGGCAATGCTCGGGTTGCCGGCGAAGTTCACCGCAATCAGCAGGCCGACGGCGCCCATCAGCATTGGCACCACCAGGTGCCAGCGGCGCTCGTTGCGCAGGTCGGCCGAGCGCCCGCAAAGGATCATGAACACACCCGCCAGCAGGTACGGGATGGCGCTGAGCCAGCCGATCAGCAGCGGGTTGTCGAAGCCCATGCTCTTGATGATCGAGGGTAGCCAGAAGTTGATCGCGTATACGCCGCTCTGAATGCAGAAGTAGACGAAGCCGAAGGTCCAGATCAGCGGGTTGGTCAACACGGCCAGCACGCTGTCGCTGGTGGTGCTCGGTTTGCTTGCAGCATCGGCCTGCAGGTCGGCAGCGATCAGTTGGCGTTCAGCCGGGCTCAGCCAGGCGGCTTTCTGGTAGCCGTCACTGAGCAGGAACACCGCCAGTACGCCCAACGCCACGGTCGGCAGGCCCTGGATCAGGAACATCCACTGCCAGCCGGCCAGGCCGTGCTGGCCGGCGGCGAAATGTTCGAGGATCCAGCCGGAGAACGGCCCGCCAAGCAGGCCCGATACCGGGATCGCCGACATGAAAAGGGCCATGATGCGGCCGCGCCGGGCCGCCGGGAACCAGCGCGAGAGGTACAGCACCACACCTGGGAAGAAGCCGGCTTCGGCAGCGCCAGTGAGCAGGCGCAGGGTGTAGAACTCGGTAGGGGTGGTGACGAACAGCAGGCAGGTGGACAGGCTGCCCCAGGCGATCATCATCAGCGCGATCCAGCGCCTTGGGCCGAAGCGATTGAGGGCCAGGTTGCTTGGCAGGCCACACAGTACATAGCCGATGAAGAAGATGCCGGCGCCAAGGCCGTACACCGTTTCGCTGAATTTAAGGGCGTCGAGCATCTGCAGCTTGGCAAAGCCGACGTTGACGCGGTCCAGGTAGTTGAACAGGTAGCAGATGAAAATGAACGGAATCAGCCGCAAGGTGATGCGCCGGTACAGCGCGTTGCGGGTGGTGTCCGTGCCTTGGTCAGGGGCGGGGCTGTGTGCCATGATCGGGTTCTCTGTTGTTATGGTTTTCGCCGCGTCGCCTGTTCCGGCGCTCGCCCTGACGAGTCTCGGGGACTGCGGCTAGCCTGTCTTTGTGCTTTTGCACAGCGCTTGGCCCAGGCTGCTGTGCCCGAGCCCAAAAGCCAAACACCTAAAGGACCACGCAATGTTCGAACTCGACCATGACCTGGCGCAGGATATCGTTGACCGGGCAATGGCCATCTTGCCTTGCAACGTCAATGTCATGGACAGCCAAGGGTTGATCCTGGGCAGTGGTGAGCCGGAGCGCATCAACACCCGTCACGAGGGGGCGCAGCTGGTCTTGGCCAATGGCCGGATCGTCGAGCTGGATACCGACGCGGCCAAGTGCCTGAAGGGCGTGCAGCCCGGTGTGAACCTGCCATTGATGCTCGATGGGCGGCTGATGGGCGTGTTAGGCCTGACCGGCGACCCGCAGCAGGTGCGCACGTATGGCGAGCTGGTGCGCATGACCGCCGAAATGCTGCTGGCCCAACGCAATTTACAGGCTGACCAGCAATGGCGAAGGCAGCGCTGTGACGACCTGCTGGCGCTGTTGCTCGGCGGCAGCGGTAACGCCCCGCGCTTGCTGGACGAAGCCCGTCAGTTGGGCTTGAAACCTCAGCTGGCGCGGATACCGTGCCTGTTCGAGATTACGTCGGGGCCACCTGCCGAGGCGCTGGCCGCATGGTTGATGAGCCGTTATCCGGATAGCTGGTGCGTCAGCCCGGCCCGCCAGTCGTTGCTGTGGTGCCGCCCGGCAGGCGTGGCACTGGATGAACTGCGCCTGCTGGAACGCCTGCAACGCCACGGCTGGGACATTGAGCGACTGGCCCTGGGCAGTGCAGCGCCGAGCCTGGAGCAGTTACGCCGTGGTTACCGCCGGGTGCGTGACTTGCTGGCCTATGGCCGCGAAGTGTTGCCCAGCGAACGATTGCTCAGCCTGCAGCGCTACCGGCTGCCAGCGCTGCTTTGGCGCCACCGTAACGACGACGCGCTGGACGAGCTGCTGGAGCCGTTGCAGCGCATCCGCGCCAAGGACAGCAGTGGCCAGTTACTCACCACCCTGCGCGCCTGGTGTGCACATGACGGCCAGAGCCAGTCCTGTGCCGATGCCCTGGGCATCCACCGCAACAGCCTGCGCTATCGACTGGAGCGCATAGCCGAGCTGGGTGAGGTCGACCCGCTGCGCCTGGAAGGGATGCTTAGCTTGTATCTGGGGTTGCAGCTGTTGCCCGCTGACTGAAGTATTCACTTGCCGGCGATTGGGCCAGAACAGGCAAAAAGGCATCTGCCCAAACAACCCGGCCGGCGTTTTGTGCATTTGACCGAGGCCACCTGGGCAGCCACCTGTCAGCATGCCGCTCATCAGGACAGGAGAAACCCCATGAAAATCGTCATTGCCCCCGACTCGTTCAAGGACAGCCTCGACGCTGCCGGTGTCGCCCGCGCCATCGCTGCGGGCCTGAGCGAAGCGTGGCCCGAGGCTGAACTGGTCGAGTGCCCAATGGCCGACGGTGGCGAAGGCACCATGGAGGCGATCCTGGCCGCCAGCCAGGGTGAACTGCGCCGCCAGTCCGTGCGCGGGCCATTGGGGGAGCACGTCGAGGCCGGCTGGGGTTGGTTGCCGCAAAGTCGCACCGCAATCATCGAAATGGCCCAGGCCAGTGGCTTGCAACGGGTGCCAACCGGCCAGCGCGATGCTTGCCGCAGCAGCACCTGGGGGACCGGTGAGCTGATTGCCGCAGCCCTCGACGCTGGCGCTCAGCGTGTGGTGCTGGCCATCGGTGGCAGCGCCACCAACGATGCCGGCAGTGGCATGTTGCGAGCGCTTGGCCTGCGCCTGCTGGATGCTGACGGGCAAGCGCTGGAAGAGGGCGGCCTGGCCTTGGCCAAGCTGGCCCGTATCGACGCCAGCAGTCTCGACCCGCGCCTGGCCGGGGTGCAGTTTGAAGTCGCGGCGGATGTCGACAACCCCTTGTGTGGCGCCAACGGCGCATCGGCGATCTTCGGCCCGCAGAAAGGTGCCAACCCGCAGCAAGTAGAGGCGCTGGACCACGCGCTGAATCATTTTGCCGACCATTGTGCGCTGCTGTTGGGCGCGGATGTGCGCGATTACCCTGGTTGTGGTGCGGCCGGTGGCATGGGCTTCGCTGCCCGGGCATTCATGGCCGCGCAGTTCCGCCCTGGAGTGGAAGTCGTGGCTGAGCTGGCTGGCCTTGACGCCCTGGCACAAGGGGCAGATCTGGTGGTGACGGGCGAGGGGCGTTTCGATGCCCAGACACTGCGCGGCAAGACGCCGATGGGGGTGGCGCGGGTTGCCAAGCGCCATGGCGTGCCGGTGGTGGTACTGGCCGGGACCTTGGGGGAGGGGTATCAGCAGTTGTATGCCCATGGGGTCGACGCTGCATTTGCCCTGGCCAGTGGACCGATGAGCCTGGAGCAGGCGTGTGTGAATGCTGCCGAGCTGTTGCAGGCCAGGGCTTGTGATATAGGTCGGCTGTGGCGCTGCGCGAAGCGAGGCTGAACACCGTGCAGAAATGGCCTTATTGCTGCGTCTCGAACATGGCAATGAAGTTGGCCAGCGCTGGCGAAGTATTTTGGGCGCTCCATTTCATGTACAGCCCAAGCCCTGGGGCGGGCTGGTCATCGATAGGGCGGATCGGGCAAAACCGCACGCGTTCGCGCGGGGTCGAGCGGACGAACGACTCCGGCACCAGGGCCACGCCAAAGCCGCAGGCCACCAGACCCAGCAGGGTGTGGATCTGCGCCGCCTCCTGCACGACCTTGGGGTAGAACCCGGCCGACTCGCACAGCGCAACCAACTGTGCGTGGTAGCCCCCGCCCAGCGCTTGCGGGGTGAACACGAAGTCCTCATCGGCAAACTCGCGCAAGTCGACGGCCTCGTGCCGCGCCTTGGAATGGCTGGCGGGCAGCGCCATGACGATCTGCTCGTCAAGCAGCAAGCGTGCCTCCAGGGTGCCGGCCGGCAGCGGTAGCCTGCGCATGAAGCCGATGTCCGCCTCACCGGCCAGCAAGGCCTTGGCCTGGGAAGCGGATGGCATCTCGCGGATGGTCAGCTGCACGTTCGGATAAGTCTCCCGAAAGCGGCGCAAGCGGTTGAGCAGCGAATCGTAATAAGCGATGGAAATGGCCGTGATGGTCAATTTGCCGCTGACCCCCGCAGAAACGTTGCGCGCGTACTCGATCCCTTGTTCAAGTTCAGCAAGCGTGCGGTAGGCGGTGTCGAGAAATGCTGCACCCGCTGCGGTCAGGCGCACCCCGCGCTTGTTGCGCAGAAGCAGGCCGAAACCGAGCTTTTCCTCGAGCCGGTTGATCGCCTGGCTCAGCGGTGGTTGCGCCATGTGCAGGCGCTGGGCGGCCTTGTGAAAGTGCAGCTCTTCGGCCACGGCGATGAACTGCCTGAGCAAACGTGTTTCGATCATCCAGCAATCCTGCAGCGTGGCGACTCGGCGGTGATATCCATGGGATATCAAAGTTGCATGCTTTTAATATTAAGTCATTGATTTTTTTGTTGATATCGTAAGAAAGGAGAATTGAAGGTAGCCAGAAATGCCCGTTACTCACCTGGCCGGTGCGCTGTGCCGTCCCACTGATTGCACCTTGCGCACCAGCAATAGCCAGCACATCGCCACGCGCTTCAACGAACACAGCAGTGTCAGCCACCCTCGGGACCTTGGCCGTGTGCAGGTGGCCGAGCGCTGGAGCCGCATCAAGGAATGCAATTACGTGCCGGTCAAAGTGGCCAACACGCGCGCGGACCTTGGTGAAAGCCTGGTCTGGGATGAACGCAGCGGCGTGCTGTACTTTGTCGATATCTCTGGCGGGCGTATCAACGGCCTGACACCCGATGGCGAAGTCGAGTGCCTTTACGAGTCTGCCGCGCGCATTGGCGCCCTGGCGCTGACCGACCGGGGCAACCTGATTTTCACCGAGGATGCCAGCGTAGCCCTCTTCGATGTGCCAACACGCAAGGTGAGCCAGCATTCGGCATCGGTCCATCCGCGCTCGACTTACCGCTTCAACGATGGCGCCTGCGACCCACAGGGACGCTTCGTCACCGGCCTGATGGACGAGGCCCTCAGTGACAATACCGGGGCGCTTTTTCGCTTTGACTGGCAGTTGAGCGACCAGGTGATCCACGATGACATGGGCTTGCCCACCGGCCTTGCCTGGTCGCAGGACGGCCATACGGTGTACTTCGTCGATTCGGCGGCGCGTGCGATCTACCGCGCCGAGTACCTCATCGAAGGCCGGCTGGGGGCTGTCACGCTGTTTGCCGAAACCCCCGCCGAACTGGGGCGGCCGGATGGTCTGGCGCTGGACCGCGAAGGCGGGCTGTGGGTGTGCCAGTACCATGGCAGCTGCCTGCTGCGCTACGACCGCCACGGGTACCTGACCGACCAGGTGTTGATGCCAGTACCGTGCCCCACCAGCTGCTGCTTTGGCGGGCCCGGGATGAACACCTTGTACATCAGCACCGCGCGTTACGACATGACGCCAGAAGACCTGCACCATTATCCGGACGCTGGCGACCTGTATGCCATCCGCCCGGAAACGGGCGGCGTCGCCAGGCACAGCTTCAAGGAATAAGCGGTTGCACCTGACTGGCCGGTAGCACGGCCAGATCGCCAAAACGCTGCGCCGAGTCGATGTAGCGCAGCGCCGACTTGGCGTCTTTCCAGCCCACATAGCTCATCAGCGACTTCAGTTCCCAACCATTGGCCGTGGCCCAGGTGGCGAAGCCACGCCGTAGCGAGTGGCCGGTATACAGCGCCGCCGGCACCCCGGCGCGTTCCAGCATGCGCCGCAGCAGGCCCACCAGGCTGTTGCTGTTGAGCGCGTTGTCGCCAAGGTTGCCCCAGCGGTCGAGTTTGCGGAACACCGGCCCATAGGCAATACCGGCGACTTCAAGCCATTGCAGGTAGGCAGTGACAGGGCACAAGGCCTTGAGCGCAGGGGTGCGGTGCTGGACGCCCAAGGCTTCGCGGTCGCCCTTGCTGCGTGGCAGGAAAAGCGTAATGCCGACACCGGCTTGTGCCTGGATGTGTTCGATGCGCAGGCGTGCCAGCTCATCGCCGCGAAAACCACGCCAGAAACCCAGCAACAGCAAGGCGCTGTCACGGCGAGCCCGGCGCAGGGCTGCCAAATCATGGTGCTCGCGGGCTTGTCGGGCTTCTTCTTCGAAACACGTCACAGCGGTTTGCAGGTGTTGCAGCAACAGCGGGGCGGCCTGTTTGGGCGGCGTCGGGTGCAGGGTGCGGATGCCGCGTAGCACCTGACGCACCAATGGCGCCTTGGTCGGATCGGGGAAGCCTTGGGCGACGTGCCATTGGCTGAGCGCGGCCAGGCGTTGGCGCAGGGTGCTGACTGCATGCTGGTCGGCATGATCGGCCAGGTAGCGGGCGATACTCTCGGCGGTGGCCGGGAGAAAGCCGCCCCAATGGCTTTCGAAGTGCTCGATGGCGGCCTGGTAGCTGCGCCGGGTGTTGTCACGGGTGGCGGCGCGAAGGTAGCGCTCGATATCGGTCATGGTGCGGGTGTCGGTGTGTGATCGGTACACGATAAACCGAAATGCGTTGCCTGTCCTTGCTCAACGCCATCGGCAAGCCTGCCGTTGCGCTCAGTACACGCATGCCTTGTCCTCGATACCGTTGAAGGGCGGGTAAACCCACAGCTGCGGCAGCGACAATGGCCGGCTGAAGTGGTAGCCCTGGGCGATATCGCAGCCGGCAAGCTTCAGGTACACCACCTGTTCACGGGTTTCCACCCCCTCGGCCACCACTTCCAGGCCCAGGCGCTTGGCCAGGATGATGGTGGAGGACACGATCGGGCTGTCGTCATGGCTGTTGGACAGCGCCGCGATCAGCGAACGATCGATCTTCAGCTTGCTCAGGGGCAGTGAATGCAGGTGGGCAAAGCCGGCGTAGCCACGGCCAAAATCGTCCAGACTGATACCCAAACCTGCGCCGCGCAACGTATGCAGGTGCGCCACCGCCGTGCCTTCGGGGTCAAGGATGGTGGTTTCGGTAATTTCCAGCTCCAGCTGCTGGGGCGCGATGCCATGATGCTGCAATTTGCTCAGCAGCCGGTCAGCAAAATCGGCTTGACGCAGCTGCAGGGCGGAGACATTGACTGCCAGCCGTGTCTTGCGGCCTTGGGCATTCCAGCTCGACAAGGCTTCACAGGCCAGCCGAATGACCTCCCAACCCAGTTCGACAATGAAACCACTGCGCTCGGCCAGGCCGATGAAGCGGTCCGGGTACAGCAGGCCGAAATCAGGGTGGTCCCAGCGCACCAGCGCCTCGTAGGCCAGCACCTGGTGGGTGTCCAGGCGCATCTGTGGCTGGTAGTGCAGCACGAACTGGCGTTCGGCCAAGGCACTGCCGAACGCTTGCTCAAGGGTGAAAGCCTGGATATCGGCCAGGTTCAGCGAGGGGTCGAAAAAGCGATACTGCGCGCGTCCAGCCTGCTTGGCCGAATACATTGCAGCATCGGCACTGCGTATCAGGCTGTCGATGTCCTGGCCATCACGCGGGCAGATGCTCACCCCTACGCTGGGGCTGGTGTTGACCTCTTGGCCATCCAGGGCGTACGCGGCCGACAGTTTCTGCACCAGTTCGTGGACCCAGGCGTTGATCTGCGCCTCGCTGCGCTCGCCGGCCAGCAGCACCACGAATTCGTCGCCGCCAAAGCGCGAAGCCTCGTCGCCGGGCTCCAGCAGGCGCTGGATACGCCCGGCCACAGCCTGTAGCAGCAGGTCACCAATCTTGTGTCCGAGCGAGTCGTTGATCGACTTGAAACGGTCCATGTCGATGAACAGGATCGCCATCAGTCGGCGCTTGCCACGTTGCCGAGTCAGCGCCTGGCTGGCCACTTCGACGAACTGGCGGCGGTTGTGCAGGCCGCTGAGGTGGTCCGTGGCGGCGGCGTGGCTGCTGCGCCGGTGTTCGTCCTCCAGGCGCACGATCAGTTGCTGATTGACCTGCTGGGCATGTTCCAGCGCGTCGAAGGCCTCCTGGCGCTTGCGCAGCAGGCGCAAGGTCCATAGCAGGCTGGCCAGGATCATCAGGGTCATGCTCAGGTTCAACCAGAACTGCCGGGAATAGGCCAGCGTCGAGGGTGCGAGGATTTCCGCCTGGCGCTGGCTGACCACCACGCTGAAGCCGTGCTCGGGTGCATGGCGGTACAAGCTTTGGTAGGCATCACCCGCTACGTATTGGGTCAGCATGCCCGCTTCGGTGTTTAGCGCCGGCAGCGGTGGCTGCAATAGGTCGCCCGCAGTCACCACGCCGCTGTTGTCGATGCGCAGCCGCTCCAGGCCGTCATCCTGCAGCAGACGCACCAGGCCACTGTTGCCCAGGTCGATAGGCTGGAACAGCACCGCCAGGTAGCCGACGTCCAATTGCACCAGCAAAAGGTTGTCGATTTCCCGGCCGGTCGAATTGGTCAACGGCAGCAGGAAGGGCAGGCGCCCAGTGGGCGGGGCAGCGTTTTGGCTGACAGGCTGAATGCTCGGCAGGAAAGGTTTGAAACCGTAGCGGTCAATGTGCCGCTGCAGTTGGTGCAACCAGTCTGCCGGCAACTCGGCGGCCTCATCGGTGTGGCTGGCCGCTAGCAGCCAGCCTTGTCGGTCGTACAGGCTCAAGCGCTTGAACACTGGGTCTGCGGCCAGGCTGGGTACCAGGCTGAAGTTGCCTTGGCGCAGCGCTTTCATGTCGTCCTGGGTAACACGACCCACCGCCTGGGCGCGGTCGACAAGCTGTCGCAGGTTTTCGCCCACGATGCTGGCCAGGTTCAGGTGCTCGACGGCCTTGGCCGACAGTGCACCCTGTCGGGCGGTGGCTTTCTGCGTGACGTGCAGCCCCCAGAGAAAGGCCAGGGTCGCTGCACAGAGCATCAGGATCAGCAGTCGCAGAAGGCTGGAGGAGGAAAGCGAACGGCGAATCACTGCTGATAGTTCCCGACCCTGGGTAATGCTCGGAAAATACGACAATAAGATGACAGCCTGATGACTGGTGGCCAATAGCCTTTAGGGGATTTCCCTATTAGCCATGGGTGTTTGCAAGCGAGCCGTTTCCTCTTCGAGGTAGCTCATCAATGCACTGACTTCAGCATCGCCCAAGCGCATGTTGGGCATGGCCAGGCGGTTGTATTGTTCGAACAGCAGCATGGCCAAGGGGTCTTTTTCGGCCAGCATCTGGTCGGGCACCTTGAGCCAGCGGGCCAGCCAGTTGGCGTCACGCTGACGGGTCACGCCCAGCAGGTCGGGGCCGATGCCTGGCTGGCCTGGCTCGGTGTTGCCCACGGTATGGCAGGACGAGCAGCGGGTACGGAATATCTGCTCGCCGCTGCTGGGTGAGCGGATTTGCGGAGCCTGAGCGTAGTCATTGCTCATGGCGCTGGCCTGCTTCCAGTTGTGCAGGCTGTTGCCCAGGCGGTCGGCAAGGATGTACGGGCTTTCGAAAGGTGAGGCTTTCATCCAGCGGCCGGTGGCCTGGTTGCCGATGATGAGGCTCAGGTTGTGGTCTTTTGAGCGGCCGTTTTCCAGGCCATCGATCCACAGCCCCAGGCTGCGGCGTAGTTGCTCGATGTCGTCGGGTTCGCCGGTCAGCAAGGTCCAGCCTGGGCCGATGCCGAACTTTTCGGCATAGCGCTTGAGGGTGGCGGGGGTGTCGTTATAGGGGTCGATGCTGATGGAGTAGAGGAAGATGTCTTTGCCGACCCGGTCACCGAGGATTTTCTGTACCTGGCGCAGGCGAGCGGTTTCTACTGGGCAGGAGTCGGAGCAGCCGGTAAAGATGAAGTTGATGGCGACCACCTTGTCCTTGATCAGGTCGTCGAAGAAATGCACTTTTTCGCCGTCCTGAGTGAGCAAGGGGATGTTGGGGAAATAGCTGGCCCCCCAGGGAGAGGCCGCTGCTTCGGCCACCGTTCGTTGGGGTTGCAGCGGCCAGAACGGAATGCTGGCGGCGAACAACGCGAGTACCAGCAGGAAACGCCATGAGCTGGGCATGATGCGGTCCTCGTGGGTTGGCTGATGGGGGCCGCATAGCGGCCCCGCTTTGCACTCACTTGTAGGTGACTGGCGCTGTCACCGTCTGGCCCAGCGTCGATTTCACCGTGACCGTCGCTGGCGTGGCCGGGCCAAAGCCGGTGGTGGTCACCGCTACCCGCCAACGGGCCCCCGTAGTCGTGGCAGTCAGCGTCGCGTTCCCCAGGCTTACCGGACCACCGGTGGTTGCTGCAGTCACGCTGATGCTGTTGCCCGTGGCGACCGTGGTAGTCCCCTGCACATCCCAGGTGAAACGGTTGCCGCTGCGTACCTGCACCGTGGCACTGGTGACCTTGAGCTCGTCGGCCGCCGCTGCTGCGGTGACGGCGATGCTGACCGTGGCCGGGGTCACCGACTCGGCCCCCTTGGTATCACGCGCCGTGTAATTGAAGCTGGCCGTGAACGGCGTGGCGACCGTAGCGGGTGGGTTGTACGTCACGGTGGTGCCGTCTGTGCTGACGGCTCCCTGGCCGGAGTCTGGCTGGCTGAGGCCGGTGACCGTGAGCGGTACGTTGCCGTCCGGGTCGCTGTCGTTGGCCAGCACGTTCAGGGTGATCGCCTTGCCTGCAGTCGTTGCGGCACTGTCATTGGCCACGACAGGTGGTTTGTTGGCCGGGTCGTCATTGTCGTTATCGGTTTTGGTGCGGAACGTTGGCAGGCCTACCGAGGCCATGTAGCGCACGCCGTCCCATCCTGGCAGCGGGGTGGGCATCACCTGGAACTGCCCCGGATGTTCAATGTCCCAGCGCAGCAGCATCGAAGAGTCCTCGTGCTGGGTGTTGTGGCAGTGCTCCATGTAGGTGCCGGCGAACTCGCGGAAGCGGATGGCCATTTCCACCTCTTCGGACGAATCAGGTTCCGACCCGATACGGTACACATCCTTGCGCGCCCATTTTTCCCATTCTGGCGGGGCCTTGCCGTCGCGGCTAAGAATCACGCCTTCCTCGAAGTGCACGTGTACCGGGTGGCTCCAGCCATTGCCGCCGTTGACGATCTTCCACACTTCCAGGGTGCCGTCGCCGCTGAAACCACCGTCGGTGGACTGGTTGGCCAGTTGCGGCGCGGCACTGATGCGGCGTGGGTCCATGCTGTAGCCAAAGCCGCCGTCGGTCTTGATGGTCCACGGGGTGGTGTCCGTGCCGTCAGAGCGGCCAAAGATGAACTCGCGGTGGCGGGCATCCTTGAGTTTGGCCTGGTCGGCTGCGGCGTCGCGGTCAATGGGCAGGGGCAGCATTTTCAGGCCTGCAGCCTTGCCTGGCTTGGCCGGCTCATAGGCTACCGGGTCCATGCTCAGGTCCTGGCCGGTGTACGGTTGCACCCACAGCTGCAGAAACTTGCCGACAGCCGGGTCGCCGTTGTCCCACTGCGGGCCTTTGCTGGTCTGCTTGATTACTGCCTTGTATTTTTCCGACAGCACGTCGGCCAACGGGATAGCTTGCTTCGGACCTTTGCCGGAGTCGTGCTCCATCAGGTTGACGAAGTACAGCTTGTCGCCGGCCTTGATGCCGTTCTTGGCGAAGTTGATGATGATGTCGTAGCGCTCGGCAATGGCCTGCAACGGCAAGACGCCGTTGTTGTCTTGCAGGTTCCCGTCACCATTGAGGTCCATCGTGCCGTCGAATGGCACCGCATGTTCCATGATGTTGCCGTCGTTGGCGATCATGTGGAACGGCACCCGCGCATACGACAGGTTGGAGCCGGACGGGCCTTTGAACTCACCACTGGTACCGGCAATCTCCCGCACCACGGCGAACTTGAAGTAGCGCGACACCGAGCCGTTGAGGAGACGGAAGCGGTAACTGCGCGCACGCACCTTGAGCCTGGGCTTGTACTGCCAGTTGACCAGAATCTGGTCAGCGAGGAAGCCGTCCGTGTTGAACGGGTTGAACCACAGCTGGCCATTGGCATCCCAGGCTTTGTCGGCAACCACCAGGTTGACGTCATAGTCACGGTTCCCCCAAGGCATGGCTGACCCGCTTGGGAAGCGCAGGTTGACACCGTCCTGCAGGGCCTCGTTGCCGCGGTCCAGGGCGCTGTAGTAGTTCATCATCACGGCGTTGCCCTTGTAGACGTTCTGCGCCGTGAAATCCATCATGTGGTCGTGGAACCAGTGGGTACTCATGGTTTCGCGCCAGTCGCCACGAATCTTGATACTGCCGTTCTCGCAGGTTTTCAGGCCCGGTGAACCATCGTTGACGAACAAGGTTTCACCCGGCGAGCAGGGGAAAGCGGCACGCGGGTCCTGGGCACGGGTGTTGATGGTGTCGTAGCCGGCCAGCTGCACCGGCCAGCGGTAGTCGTAGTACTGGCCGGGGAAGAAGTACGCGTTGGCAAAGCCGTCGCTTTCGGCCGGCGAGTGGCCGTTGTGCTCGTGGGTCGAGATGGTATGCAGGCCAAAGCCACCGTTGGCCGAGGGGTCAATCGGCAGTGCGTTGTAATGGCGCATCAGAATTGGCTGGCCGTAGCGCACCATCAGCAGCTTGGGCGGGAAAGTGCCGTCGAAGGTCCAGAGCGATTTGTGGTTTTGCAGCGGCATGTTCGGATGGAAGCGTGTGTCGATGCCCTTGGTGGTGCCCAGCGTGGTCGGAATGTCGGAGGTCTGGTAGTACAGGCCGCCCGGGGCAAATTCACCGACGGCATAGTTGTGCAGTTGCTTGCGGTCGCGCAGGCCGAGGTTGATGCGCGCACCGGCCTGGGCGGTCTTGAACGCTGCCTGCGGGTAAAACTCGTTCCAGCGCTGGTGCGACCAGCCTTTTCCTGGTGGCCGGCCTTCAGCGGGCGAGCCGACCGGCTGGCGGTTGAGGAACATCTCGATCTGCGCCTTCCATGGGTTGCGGTCCAGCACGTTGGCGTACTGGGTCGGAAACGGGTACAGGCCGGGTTGCTTGAGGAACGCTTCCAGTGCGTTGCCACTGGGGCCGCTGCGTGCCACCACGTTGGGGTCTTGGGCGGGGGCCGCGCCGAGGGTCGGTACCGGGAAGGTCAGATCGGGCACCGGCGTGGTCGGGTCGAGCTTCTCTGGTCCGAATTCTTCGAACAGCAACAGTTGCTGGGTGAAAGGTTGCGCACCGAACAACGGGCTGGGTTTGCCGTTGGTAGGGTACTTGTCCGACGTTTGCAGGGCAGGCGGCAGCACGTTGTCGGTGCGTACCGTGTTGCGGTCGCCATACATGCCATCGGTCAGCTCCAGCGAGCCTTCGTTGGCCTCCGGCATGGTGTTCAGCTCAAGCAAGGTAGCGGTCGGGTCGTCCGGCTGGTCGGTGTAGGCCGACGGGTCGGTCGGCGGTGGCATGCTGTTGTCGTCGAGGGGGGATGCCATGGCCGTGATCAATCCGAGGCTGATCATCAGTGCCGTGACAGAGGACAGATGGAACACGCGTCTGGACGCGTGACTCGCAGCAGGTGTTTTCATTGGCTTAAGCCTCTTTTGCGGCCTTAGGGCCTTAAGCCATCAATGGCGTTTTGCCCGTTAAATGGCCATCAGCAACAGCTATGCCAACAGATATTTCAGTAATGCTTTGACATACAAAACCTTGCAGTGTCTGGCGTGCACTAAAAGATGGCGCGTCAAGAATGGGGACAGATACCCATTAGCGGGTCACCATTGCCCACCGTTTGGGTAGTGACAGGCGCGGCGCCCTCGGGTATACCTGAGCGCCACCAAGGGGAGCCCGGCAATGGGCTGAGAAACCGCTGAACGCTGCAGCGCGGTGACCCTTCGAACCTGATCCGGATCATGCCGGCGAAGGGATGGGGCTTGTAACCTGCCTTTTTGCCGGCCTCACTGCGAGGCCAGTCCATGCCAACTTTCAAGGTCTCGCTGTCACCCTCATCAAGGACAGCAACATGACCGAACGTTTCAGCCAGTCCCTGCGCCGCCAGAGCGAGCCGACCTGGTCGGCGGCCGTTGGCCACCGTTTCGTGACCCGATTGTGCGACGGCAGCCTGCCGGACCCGATCATGGTCGACTACCTGGTCCAGGACCACCGTTTCCTCGACAGCTTCGTGACCCTGCTAGGCGCGGCCATCGCCACCGCTGACACGTTTGAAGCCCGCCTGCGCTTCGGCCGCTTTGCCGGGATGATCTGCAGTGACGAGAACACCTACTTCCTGCGTGCCTTCGAGGCCTTGGGTGTCAGCCCGGCGCAACGCAGTGAACCGGCCGATACCGCGCCTACCGCAGGTTTCAAGGCGATCATGCGCGAAGCGGCAGCCACCCGTTCCTACGCAGCGGCACTGGCGGTGCTGAACGTTGCCGAAGGCCTGTACCTGGACTGGGCGCTCAAGGCGCCGAAACCGATGCCGGACAACTTCGTCCATGCCGAGTGGATTACCCTGCATGACAACCCGGCATTCCAGGCATTCGTCGCTTTCCTGCAGGCCGAACTGGACCGCGTCGGCCCGCAGGAGGCCGCATTGGCAAGTGACTTCTACCAGCGCACCGTGGCGCTGGAGCTGGCTTTCTTCGATGCAGTGTACCCGGAGGGCAAATGAGCATGGATATCTTCGAGCGCCTCAAGGCCGCTGCCTCGCCACAATGGAACCGCTACGTAGACCATGACTTCGTGCGTCAGATGGGCGAGGGCACGCTGAGCGAGGAAGCGTTCCGGACCTACCTTGTGCAGGATTACCTGTTCCTGATCCAGTTCGCCCGCGCCTGGGCGTTGGCTGCCTACAAGAGCCGCCGCCCGGCCGACATTCGCGCGGCGCAGGCCGGGCTGTCGGCGATCCTGGATGAAACCGAGCTGCACGTGCGCCTGTGCGCGCGCTGGGGCTTGACCCAGGCAGACATCGAGGCCGCGCCAGAGCATCAGGCCACGGTGGCATACACCCGTTATGTGCTGGACTGCGGCGCAGCCGGCGACCTGCTGGAGCTGCACGTGGCACTGGCACCTTGCGTGATCGGCTATGCCGAAATCGGCCGGACCCTGGCCGAGCGCATTGGCGACTTGAGCAATCACCCCTACCGCGAGTGGATTGGCGAGTATGCCGGGGAGGGCTACCAAGGGGTGGCCGCAGCAGCGCGCAAGCACCTCGATGAACTGGCGGCGCGCAGCATGACCGAGCAGCGGTTCGCCGAACTGGCAGGGATTTTTGGCCAGGCCTCCAGCCTGGAGGCTGATTTCTGGCAAATGGGGTTGGACGGGACCGTGTAAACCGCCGTGGGCTGGGTGATTACTACCCAGCCCAGGCCCGCTTTGGTGCATGAGCGCCTCAAAATAAGTCGTCCCGCACACTTCAGATCGTCAGATCGCAGCTTTAATGTGCACAGTGCATATGGATTTCTGGGCGAGCAGCCCGATTTCTTCCGGGTGGCGGCGCAGGAAAAAGCGGCCCGCATATTGCTCTTTCCGCTCCCAACTACACACCCGGAGCCCCGTGCAATGAGCTCACCCAGCGAATTTCCACTCAGCGAAGCCCCCCAGTCCGCCCGCAAGGGCCTGCTGCCGATCGCGATGGTCTTGTTCAGCTTCACCTTCTTTACCGGCACGATGTTCGCCGGCGGCAAGCTGGGCATGGCATTCAGTTTTGTCGACATGCTGTGGGTGGCGACCCTCGGCAACAGTTTGCTTGCCTTGTATGCCGCAGTGCTGGCCTTCATCGCCTCACGCAGCGGGCTGAATACCGTGTTGATGGGGCGCTTCTGTTTTGGTGAAGCGGGGAGCCGGCTCTCGGACTTTCTGCTGGGTTTTGCCGAACTGGGCTGGTATGCCTGGGGTACGGCCACGGTGGCCATCGTGCTGGTCAAGCTGCTGGGGCTGGCGGATGGTTTCGGCATGCCGTTGATGGTGCTGTTCGGGCTGGGCTTCAGCATTACGGCCATTATCGGTTTCAAAGGGCTGGACCTGTTGTCGCGGGTGTCGGTGCCATTGATGTTCGTGCTGCTGTTGGTGTCCATGTACATCGCCACCCGCGATGCCGGTGGCTTTGCCGGCCTGGCTGCAGTCGTCCCGCATGAAACCATGACCTTTTCGGCGGCAGTGACCATGGTCTTCGGCACCTTCGCCAGTGGCGCCACCCAAGCCACCAACTGGACACGGCTGGCACGCAGTGGCCGGGTAGCGGTGATCGCCAGCGTGGTGGCATTCCTCCTTGGCAACGGCCTGATGGTGGTGGCCGGGGCGTGGTGCGCGATGGTTTATCAGCAAGCCGATATCGTCGACGTGATGATGCTGCAGGGCCTGTCGTTCGCGGCCGTGGTGATGCTGTGCCTGAACCTGTGGACCATTCAGGGTCCGACCATCTACAACGTGTCGGCCGCCGCCTGCCACTTGTTGCGCAGCGAGCGCCGGCGCACGGCAACGCTGGTGGCGGCCGGGGTTGGCATTGTGCTGGCGATGGGTGGCATGTACGAAATGCTGATCCCGTTCCTGGTGCTGCTGGGGTCGATCATTCCGCCGGTGGGTGGGGTGATCATGGCTGATTTCTGGTACCGCCACCGCGGCAAATACCCGGCACTGGGTACGGCACACCTGCCACGCTACAACCTCACCGGGCTGTTTGCCTATGCCGTGGGCGCAGTACTGGCCTATGCCTCACCGTGGGTCGCGCCGCTGGTGGGCATCGCCGCCTCGGCAGTGTGCTACATCGTCATTCTAGAGCTGGGCGCACGCCGCCGCGCGCCCGGCCAGGCGGGCGTCGAGCCGTGAGCCTGGCGCTGGACGAGCTCCTGCATTTGCCCGGTCTGCACGAAATGCAGGTGCGGGCCGGCGCGCGCAACCTGCAGCGGCGGGTACGCTGGCCTTACGTGGCGGAGAACGAGGGTATCGCCGAATGGGTGATGGGCGGTGAACTGGTATTCGTCACCGGCATCAATCACCCGCGCGGCGAAGCCAACCTGCTGAGCCTGGTGGAGGATGGCGACGCCGTGGGCATTGCCGGCATGGTGATTCTCACCGGCGGCAGTTTCATCCAGAGCATCCCGGCGCCCGTTGTCGCGCGCGCCGAGCAGCTGGGCTTGCCGCTGATCGAACAGCCCTACGCACTGAAGATGGTGGTGGTCACCCACCTGATCGGCACTGCACTGGTACAGATGAGCCAGGCGCGCCGCTCGCGTAACGACATCCTTGGGCAACTGCTCACAGGCGACTACCCAAGCCTGGCGATTGCCCGGCAGCGGGCAGCACACCTGCAACTGGCCCTGGATAAACCGCGGCGCCTGCTGGCGTTGCGCCTGACGGGCGTGGACGCCTTGTTCGAGCGCCAAGGGCTGGCCCACGGCGAGCGTACCTGGCAAGCCACCCGGCAGGCCCTGGAAGACCAGCTCGAAGCCTGGTGCCGCCAGCGGCCCGGCAGTGTGACGGCGCAGTTGCCGGGCGACCTGTTCGTGGTGCTGCTGGCCGATACACACGACTTACCCGAGACCTTGGGCGCGCTGTACCGGCAGCTGCAAGCCGCGACAGGTGAACTGGGCCTCTACATGGGCCTGTCGAGCCTCGCTGACGATTGCGCGCACTACCGCCAGGCCCTCAACGAGGCACGCCAGGCGCTGGATGTGGCGCAGCATCTGCGCCCGGCCAACGGTTATTGCAACTTCAGCGAGCTCGGCGTGTTGCGCCTACTGCAAGGTATTGTCGACCGCTCGCTGGTTGACGATTTCGTCAGCCGCACCCTCGGCCCGCTGATCGCCCCTGGGCGCAAACACGCCCATGCTTTGGTGCATACCCTCGACGCCTTGCTCATGGAAAATGGCAACGGGCTCAAGGCCGCACAGCGTCTGGGGCTGCACCGCAACACGATCAATCAGCGCATCCAGCGCATCGAACAACTGAGCGGGCAGTCGCTGGACGACCCGCTTTTTCGCATGAATGCTTCGGTCGCCATGCTGGTATGGCGCATGAGCGAAGCCCACGGCAAGGAGTAACAGCATGAACATCATCAACGCACGCCTGCGCGGCAAGCCTGGCCTGTTCCGCGTCGAACTGAACGGCGAGCGCATTGCCGCCATCGTGCCCCAGACCGACGTCGTGGCGCCCGCTACGGGCAATGACCTGGACGCCGGGCAAAACCTGGTGGTCGCGCCCTTTGTCGAGCCGCACATTCACCTAGATGCCACGCTGACCGCAGGTGAGCCGAAGTGGAACATGAGCGGCACGTTGTTCGAAGGCATCGAGCGCTGGTCGGAGCGCAAGGAAATCACCACCCACGACGACATCAAGACCCGTGCGAAAAAAACCATCGGCATGCTGGTGGACCACGGTATCCAGCATGTGCGCACCCATGTCGATGTGACCGATCCGAAACTCACCGCGCTCAAGGCCATGGTCGAGGTGCGTGACGAAGTGCGGGAGCTGATCGACCTGCAGATTGTCGCCTTCCCGCAGGAGGGCATCGAGTCGTACGCCAACGGCCGGGCGCTGATGACTGAAGCCGTGGCGATTGGCGCCGACGTCGTCGGCGGCATTCCGCATTTCGAAAATACCCGCGACCAGGGGGTATCGTCGGTGAAGTTCCTGATGGACCTGGCCGAGCGCACCGGCTGCCTGGTGGACGTGCACTGCGACGAGACCGACGACCCGCAATCACGCTTCCTAGAAGTGTTGGCCGAAGAAGCGCGGGTACGCGGCATGGGGGCCCGGGTCACGGCCAGCCACACCGTGGCCATGGGCTCGTATGACAATGCGTATTGCTACAAGCTGTTCCGCCTGCTCAAGCTGTCGGGCATCAACTTCGTGTCGTGCCCGACCGAGAGCATTCACCTGCAAGGGCGCTTCGACAACTATCCGAAGCGTCGTGGCGTGACCCGCGTAGCCGAGATCGACCGCGCCGGCATGAACGTGTGCTTCGGCCAGGACTCCATCGTCGACCCGTGGTACCCACTGGGCAATGGCAATATCCTGCGCATTCTCGAAGCCGGCCTGCACATCTGTCACATGCTCGGCTATGAAGACCTGCAGCGCTGCCTGGACCTGATTACCGACAACAGCGCCCGCACACTGAACCTGGGCGAGCGCTATGGCATCGAGGTGGGTCGGCCGGCGAACCTGTTGCTGCTGTCGGCGCCGGATGATTACGAGATGGTGCGCAGCCAGGGGCACGCGTTGGTATCGGTACGCAATGGCAAGGTGCTGATGCAGCGCACGCCAGCGCAGGTGCAACGTTTGCGCTGACGCTGTTGTCGCCTCAGGTGCACAGGGCTGCCAGGGCGTAGCTTGCGACTTGTGCATCCTGCACTGCCACACCGGTCAGGTCCGCCAAGGTAATCTGGCTGTCGTGCTCACGCCCCTTGGCACGGCCAGCCAGCAGCGTACCCAGCTCGATCAGCTGGTGAGCGTCGATCTGGCCACTGCCGAGGGCATGGGCCACTTCGCCGTACTGGCTGCACTGCGCGATGGCGTCGACGATGATACGGTCTGCTCTTGCCACCAGTGCCGGGTCCAGTTCCTGCTTGCCGGGCGCATCGGCACCGACGGCGGTGATATGCGTGCCCGGCTGGACCCAATCGCTGTGCAACAGCGCCTGGCGAGAAGGCGTGGTGCAGACGATCAGGTTTGCCGCGCCCGCAACCTCGGCAGCATCCTGCGTGCTGTGCACTGCGAAGCCCAGCTCGCGGGCAAATGCCGTATAGGCCGCAAGCCCGCGTTCATGCCGACCCCAGACAATCACCTGGCGACAATCAGTAACAGCGCGAAGCTGCTCAAGCTGCATCTGCGCCTGCATGCCGGTGCCGAGGATGCCAATGGCCTTGACCTGGGCCGGCGCCAGCAGCCGGGCGGCGATACGCCCGGCCAATGCGGTGCGCATGGCAGTCAGCCAGCCTTGGTCCTGCAGCAGTGCCAGCGGCTGACCGGTGTGTGCAGACAACACAAGCATCAAGCCATCATTGCTCGGCAGGCCCTTGGACGGGTTGTCGTAGAAGCCTGTCGAAAGCTTGACGGTGAAGGTCGGGCTGCCTTCGATGTAGGCCGACTTCACGCAACAGTCACCGTTCGCGCCCTTGAATGCGAAGCCCTGCACGGGCGGCACCTGCACCTTGCCTTCGGAGTAGGCGATGAAGCCTTCCTCCAGTTGGCTGACCGCGAGCTCGGGGTTGAAGCGAGCGATGATCTGCGCCTTGCTGAAGACCCTCATTGAACGGCCTCGAGGAACTTCTCCAGCAGGATGTTACGGCCACACAGGATCACCGCGACACGCTTGCCCTGATAGCGTTCGGCGAGCTTCTGCATGCCGGCGACCGCAACCGCTGCAGCGCCTTCGATGATCCAGCGCTCACTGCTGGCGATGTCGCGCATGGCGCAGCGGATTTCGTCCTCGCTGACCAGCACGGTATCGGTGAGCAGCGCCTGGCAAAGCGGGAAGGTGATGGAGCCTGGCTCGACGCCGCCAGCCGTGCCGTCCGACAGCGTTTCGCAGGCATCCAATTCGATGATTTCACCGGCCTTGAGTGATTGCTGCAGGGTTGGGTCATTCGCCGGCCAGCAGCCGATGATCTCAGTGCCCGGCTTGAGGACGCGCAGGGCGGCGCCGATACCGGAAATCATCCCGCCACCGCCCACGGCGACGAACACCGCGTCCAGGTCTGGCGCCTGCTCGAACAACTCCACGCCTATGGTGCCCTGGCCGGCAATGACTTGCAGGTCGTTGTAAGGTGACACGAAAGGTACGCCCTGGGCCTTGGCTTGCCTGGCGGCTTCCAGCTCTGCACTCAGCGGGTCGGTGGGCAGGCAGACCACTTCGGCGCCCAGCGCGCGCATTGCCTCTGTTTTGTATGCCGATGCGCCCGTGGTGGTGTAGACCTTCACTGGCACGCCCGCCATCTTGCCGGCCAGGGCCAGGGCCTGCCCGTGGTTACCGGATGAGGCGGCTATCACCCCCTGCTTGCGCGCCTCGGCCGGCAGCAGGCGCATCTTGTTGCTGGCACCGCGAAACTTGAATGAACCGGTGTGCTGCAGGTGTTCGCATTTGAGCAGCACTTCACAGCCGGTCAGTGCCGACAAACGAGCGCTGTGCAAGAGCGGGGTAATGCTGACGGCCGGGCGGAGCGCCGCATGGGCGTCCTGAATGTTTTGGTGCAATGTATCAAGGAACTGGGCATCAACGGACGGGGTGGCTGGCATGACGGGTCCTTGCAGGCGTATGGATAATTTGTCCACCATAGAATAATATTCCACCAACAGCAAGAGCGTGTGCCTACAGCCAGGCAATACCGCCTAGGCCCTGACTTCCTTCAGGTATTTGTACACGGTGGCCCGCCCCATGCTGAGGACGTTGGCAACGTAATCGGCGCCGCTGCGCCCCTCGAATGCACCCTCGGCATGCAAGGCCAGGACAAGGTTGCGTTTGTCTTTCATCTTCAAGGTCTGCAGCGACAGGTTATGCGCTTGCAGCCACGCTTGCAGGAAGGTGTTGATGCGCTCCTGCCAATCGTTGCGGAACAACGCATCCGGTTGCGGCTCCAGCCGACTCATCTGGAAGAACGCATCCAATGCCACACGCGCCTGTTCCAGCACCGACACGTTCAGATTGATGCACATCAGATACTCGGCTTCGCCTTGCGAATTGTGCAGCACAGCACTGATCGAGCGGACCTTCTGACCGTTCCAGTTGAGCTTCTCGTAGGGACCAAGGTTGGTACCCTTCAAAAGGTCACCCAGTTCTGAACCGAGTGCTGAATCATCGCCGAGCTTGCGATGTGAGAAATTATTGGCGATATGAACGATTGTCTGGCCGCGTATCTCATGAATGACGACTTCCGCGTGGGGGTACAGCAGCAGGGCAATGCTTTCAGCGATTGCCTGGTAATTTTCCAGTGTCATGCATTAGCCAATGATCTATTGAAGATCGCCTATGGTGGCCCTAGAGAATCCTGGGCACAAGACGGAGCTTTACCGGGTCAGGATCAAGTCCTGGCTGCGAGCCGCTCGCCTTGGCCATTGACTGCGTCAGCGGTTTTGCGTGCGCAGCTACCGTCAGCCGTTGGCCGTCGGGCAGCTGCGGGCGATGGTCAAACGTCCAGCACCAACCGGGCGCTGTGGCAGCCCGATACGCAGGGCGTTATCCATTCTCCGCTGTTGCGCTGGGCATCGCTGAGGTACTCGTCGCGGTGATCAAGCTGCCCCTCGATGACCCGGCTGACACAGGCGCCGCAGATACCCATCCCACATGACACGGGTAGCTCCACGCCAGCCCGCGATGCTGCTTGTACCAAACTTTCGCCCGGTTGCACCTCGACCTGGAGACGACTGCGCTGTAGCACCAGCGTGCAGTGACGCTCGACGTGCAAGGTGGGCTCTGCGGCCTGGAAATGTTCGCGATGAAGCGCCGTGGTTGGCCAGCCGCTTGCCAGCGCGACGTGCTCAACACAATCCATGAAACCTGCAGGGCCACAGCAATAGAGGCTTGCGCTGCCGTCCCAGGCCGGCAGGTGTTCCTCCAGGTACCCGGCGATCATCGGGGCGCGCAAGCCTGCATGAACCTCGGTATCCGCATCGAGGTACTGGCCAAAGGGCACCTGTTTGGCATCGCGGGTGAAAAACAGCAAGCGCACCGATCGACCTTGCGCTTGGCATTGCCGGTACATGGCGAGCAGTGGCGTGATTCCTATGCCTGCGGCCACCAAGACGACCTGTCCTGTGCCAGGTTGCAGGTTAAAGAAGTTGCGCGGCAGGCCCACCTCCACCCGGGCACCCAGCCGCAGGTGCTCGTGCAGCCATTGCGAGCCGCCGCGGGAGGCTTTTTCGCGCTTGATGCCCAGGTATACATGACCGTCCTCGGGCAGGCTGACCACTGAGTATTGGCGTACCACGCCATTGCCCAGGCGCAGGTCCACATGAGCGCCGGGTGCCCAGTCGAAGGGTAGGGGAGCTGGATCTTGCGGCGCCAGTTCCACACCTAGTACGTCGTCGGCTTCAAGGCGCAGGACCCGCACCTGCAGAGGCGTCCAGCTCATGCGCGTACCCCCGCGGCCTGTTGCAGGCGAAGTACAGCCTGCCGCGCCTGGCTGCCCAGTTCGGCGAGGTCCAAGCCAGGAAGCGCATCGTTTTCCACGCTCAGGCGGCCGCCTACCAGCAATGCCCGCAGTGTCGGACGGCCACCGCCTACCACTGGCGCGATGCCCAGATCATGCAGACCGAAGTAGCGGGGTTGATCGAGGCGGTAGATCGCCAGGTCCGCCGCCATGCCGACCTGCAGCGTGCCGATGGCGTCCAGGCCTAGCACCTGGGCGCCACCTGCCGTGCCCCAGCGCACGACGTCCTCCACGGTGGCGACATGCGCACCGCCCTCCAGATCGCCGCCAGCATGGCGGGCCATGGCGCGTTCGCCGGCCTTGGCCCTTTGCATCAGCCAGGCGGCGTGGGTTTCGCTGATCATGTCGCAGGCTTCGTTGGAGGCAGCACCATCCACGCCGATCGAAACCGACATGCCTGCAGCCTCCATGGCAACGATATCTGCGATACCACTGCCAAGCCGGCCATTGCTTTGTGGGCAGTGGGCGATGCCGGTGCCGGTGGCGCCCAGCAGCTGGATTTCTTCGGCGCTCAGTTTGACCAGGTGCGCGAACCACACGTCCGGCCCGAGCCATTCCTGCTCCGCGCAGAACACCACGGGCGAGAGGCCGTGGCGATCATGGACTTCGTTCTGGTACTCCACGGTTTCGCTCAGATGGCTGTGCAGGCGGATGCCCAGGCGGCGTGCGGTGCGGGCGGTCTCCCGCAGGTGCTCGGGCGGCATTGAGTAGGGCGGGCTGGTCGGCGCCATTACCACACGGCGCCAGGCATCATCGGCGGGATCATGGTAGACCTGCACCAAGCGCTGAACATCGTCCAGGTACTGCGTGAGGGTCTCAGGTCCGGCCGTCGCGGGGCCTTCCGCCTGACGTACCTGGGTTGCGCCGCCCCGGCAAAGGACGAAGCGCAGCCCCAGGCGCTCGGCTTCTTCGAAGAGGATCTGTGCGCTGTCGAAGGCCATGCCTGGCAAGTACAGGTAATGATGGTCGGCCACCGTGCTGCAGCCGGAACGGGCCAGCTCCACCAGCCCGACCCGTGCGGCCAAGCGAAAACTGTGCTCATCGAACAGCCCGCGATAGCGATAGGGCACGGCCCCCAACCAGGCACCGAGGCTCTGGTCGATGCCAGCGGGAATGCCCTTGAGCAAGGACTGGAACAGATGGTGATGGGTGTTCACCCAGCCTGGATACACCACGCAATCGGTGGCATCGAGCACTTGCTCACCTGGTAACGGTTGCAGCGAGCCCAGGGCGGCGATACGCCCCTGGGTGATACGGATGTCCGGCCCGACATGGCGCGCGGCGCCGCCGCGCAGGCCAGTGAGGATGGCGCTGGCGTTACGGATCAGCCAGCTGTTGCTGTGTTTCATGTTCGTCTCCATAGGCAGTACGGCGTTTTGCATGGAAGTCAGCCTAGTTCGCTTTCGTGCCAGTGGCGCAGGCTCAACCGAGCCAGCAACGCCATCAGGCTGAACAGCGCCACGCCGGTCAGGGCGATCAACACCAGGGCGGCGAATAGGCGGGGGATGTTGAGCTGGAATCCCGCTTGCAGTATCTGATAGGCCAGGCCCGCACCCGTGCCGCCCGTACCGGCGACGAACTCGGCCACCACCGCGCCGATCAATGCCAAGCCGCTGGCGATGCGCAGGCCAGCGAAAAAGCACGGTAAGGCGCTGGGAATGCGCAGGCGCAACAGCACTTGCCAGCGGCTGGCACGGTTCAGGTGGAACAGGTTGAGCAGGCCAGGGTTGACGCTGCGCAGGCCCAGGACGGTGTTGGCGATGATCGGGAAGATCGCCACCAGCGTGGCGCAGATCACCAACGCCAAGGTCGTGTCGCTGCACCAGATGATGATCAGCGGCGCGATGGCCACCACCGGCGTGACCTGCAGCAGAATCGCGTAGGGAAACAGACTGGCCTCCACGACGCGGCTCTGCACGAACACGAACGCCGCCAGCGTGCCGATGATCACGGCGAGGGCGAATGACAGAAAGGTGATCTTCAGGGTCATCCACAGTGCCCCCAGCAGCATCGGGCCATCGACGACCAGGGTGCGGCCGATATCAGCCGGTGACGGTACCAGGTACACCGGGACTTTCCAGGCGATGCATGCCAGTTGCCAGACGCCGAGCAGCAAGGCGCCAACCAGCAGCGGTGAAGCGATGCGTAGTACAGAAGGGTGGCGTAGCCAGGGAGTAGAGGGTCGGCTCATGATGATGCTCTCAGGAAGGGTCGCCATTGGCCTGGGCCAGGAGTCGGGACAGGTGCGCGCATTGCTCGATGAACGCCGGCGAAGTACGGTATGCCTCGTCGCGTTCCCGTGGGCCGTCGATGATTACATCGGCGATCACTCGACCGGGACGCGCGCCCATCACGACCACCCGCGAAGACAGGTACACCGCCTCGAAGATGCTGTGGGTCACGAATACCACCGTCAGGTCGCGCTGGAGCCAGAGCTGGCGCAGATCGCTATCGAGCTTGTTGCGGGTGAACTCGTCCAGGGCGCCGAAGGGTTCGTCCATCAGCAGCAGATTGGGTTCGGTGGCCAATGCCCGGGCAATGGAGGCGCGCATCTGCATACCGCCGGAGAGCTCCCGCGGGTAAACGTCGCCGAACTTGCCCAGCCCCACCAGTTCCAGGGCGGCTTGCACCTTGGGCTGGCTCTGGGCCTTGGGGGCGCCAGCCAAGTCCAGGGGCAAGCGCACGTTGTCGTGCACTTTGGCCCATGGCATCAGGGTGGCTTCCTGGAACACCATGGCCAAACTGCGCCCCGGTGTGCCTGTGTGGTGGTCCGTACCCGGGGCATCCTTGCCCCACCAGCGCACATGGCCGGCGGAGGGCTGTTCGAGCCCGGCGAACATTTTCAGCAGGGTGCTTTTGCCACACCCCGACGGGCCCAAGAGCGAGACGAACTCGCCGCGTTCGATCGCCAGTTTCACGCGGCTCAAGGCATGGGTGCCATTGCTGTAGGTTTTTTCCACCTGATTGGCGAACAAAGGGGTGTCCACACCGATGGTGTTCGGCAGGGCCTGCGGCTGGACGCCGGCCTTGGATAGGGTCTGCATCAACATAGCGCTCTCCCCGTGGGTCATGAGCGGTGGTGAATGCCCCGGCGCACCGGGGCGTTGGGCAAGTGTCAGTGGCTGAGGAACACTTCGCTCTCGCCATGGGCTTCAAGCAGACCCAGTAGTTGCCGGCGAATAACCAACCCAGGCTTGTCCGATGGCATGTGCAGTTCCACCCTGCGGCGGGTGTCGACACAGGCGTCAGGATCGGTGGCTTCCAGGATGTCGCGGTCTTCGGCTGTGATCGCCGCGTCCCAGTCGATCAGTTCCTGGGTTGAGCATTGGTCTTCGCTGTCGTTGCGATACAACCACTGCACGAGCATCAGTCGGTTGTCGTCGATGGGCGTGGCGCAGTTGTAGATGATGTGGTGGATGCCGCTGTCCGGATACATGCAGCCAAAGCGCCGAGAGAAGGGCAGGTAATAGCGGTTGAGCAGGTGCCGTTGGGTGATCGGCTCGGTCGTACCGGTGATACGGAAGCTTGCCTCGGGGTTGCGGATCGGCACGCGGGTCTCGGCTTCGAAGCCATAATCGGTTTCGCGAAATTCGTAACTGGCCGGTTGGGGCTGGTCGAACAAGCCGAAATTGGCCTTGTGCACGAAGGAAAAGTGCGAGTTGTCGAAGGAGTTCTCCATGACCCGCAGCGGGCTGGTCTTCCACTCTTCGTAAAACTGGAAGATGCGTCGGTAACCAGGGGCGCCGTCTTCCGGGAACTCAGGGATCGGTTGTAGCGGGGCGTCCAGGCTGACCCAGGCATAGCCGTACTTCTCCTGGCAGTGATAAGCCTTCACCGCGGCACCCGGAGGAATAGCGCCGGTGGGATTCTGCGGGATCTTCACGCAGGTGCCGGTGCAGTCGTATTCCCAGCCGTGATACCCGCAGGCGATAGTGCCCTCAGCACTGACGAAGCCTTTGGACAGTTTGGCGGTGCGGTGGCAGCAGCGGTCCTGCATTGCCACCGGGGTACCATCGGGACGCTTCCACAACACCAGCGCTTCACCCAGCAGGGTGAATGGCTTGGGGCCGTCTTCGAGGGCTGTCATAGGGAGCAGGGCATACCAGAAACGGCGTAATACAGGTTGTTTGGTAACCAACATAATCAGGATTCCTCACAGCGTTGAGCTTGTTAGGGTGTTCAGCGGCTGCCGACCTGCTCGGCCTCAGGGAGTACCTTCAGGTCTTGCACAAAGCGCGTGGTGTAAGCGTTGCGCCAAGGTGCGTCGGGACCGAGCAGACCCGCCTCGACCATGAAGTCGCGGGTCGCTTGCCAGCGGCTGTCAGTCATGGTGCCGATCCCCTGGGTTGCGGCCTCTCCACCGGTGACCAGGCGGTACTGCTTGAGGGTCGAGACGCCCCAGGCCAGCAGTTCATCGGTCATGTTGGGGTTGTCGCGCTTGATCAGTGCATTGCCGGCGCTGGGGTCATCCAGATAGCGCTTCCAACCCTCCATGGAGGCGCGCACGAAACCTGCTACCCGCTCCGGGTGCTGAGCGATGATGTCTTGACGGGTGACCACGGTGGATCCGTAGGGTGGATAACCGGCATCTGCGAAGAGGAAAAAGTTAGGCGTCACGCCTGCCTTTATCGCCTGGAACAGTTCCGAGCTGGCATACGCCTGTTGTGTGGTTTGCGGGTCGGCTAGAAAGGGTTGCAGGTTGAAGGTGTAAGGCCGCGCCTGGTTGTCAGCCAATTGATATTTACCCTTCAGCCAAGGCCACCAGGTTTGCTGGCCCGAGGTGGACACCAGCACAGGCTTGCCGCCAAGCCCATCAAGTCCGCTGACGTCCGCGTGGGTCATCAACCCTTGCGGGTCTCCCTGGAAGGGCGCAGCCACTGCGACCACTGGCAGGCCTTGCTCGACACTTTTTAGAATCTGCAGGTCATAGTTGACGATGAAATCAGCTTGCTTGCTGACCAGCAGTTGCATGCCATTGACCTGTGGTCCCCCCATGCGGATGGACACATCCAGGCCTTCCTTTTCGTACAACCCATCGGCCAGTGCCTGGTAGAAGCCGCCCTGTTCGGCCTGAGCATACCAAGAGGTCAGCAACACGACTTTGTCGCCAGCGATCGCCAGCGGAGCGATCGTCAGCGTGGTGGGGAGCAACGCTGCTGCCAACAGCGAGCGTAGCGGGCGAGCCAAGGCCAAACGCGTTTTCATCATGTGTTCTTCACCCCGATTCAAAAACCACCGTGCGCCGGATAGCGCGACAGCGAAGGAGCCGGGCGGAGAGAACGTGGGAAGAGAATGGCGTCGCGAAGCAAAAGGGCGTGAACTGGCGACTGACATTGCTCTCTTGCCCGGGGCTGCCATAGCCTCGTTCAAACATCCGCTCGGATGTACGCCCCGAAGGACGCAAGAGCAATGCCCCATGCCATGCCTGGCACTGACCGCTTCTACTCGCTGCTACAAGAAGCCAGAAGCATGCCAATTTCATGAAGCCGCTGACTTTGCGGTGTAGCGCCCCGCCTCCGAGGGGGCCTGGACTGACGCGTGAGTTGAGAAGGTGCAGAACGTACCGATTGAGCACTAATAAAGTGCGCAATGTTCTGATGGGATGGTGTTCATTGATCCTGAGGATTGCTCACAATAAGCAAATTACGTGTATCCGATTAGTTGGCACGCGCCCTGCTTTGCGCTAACTCGAGTAGAAGCGGTCAGTGCCAAAAGTTGGCATGGGACATTGCTCTGGCGGCCTCGCGCCGCTCCCCCCGGCAAGGGTGGCGCCTCGGCATGAGCCGGGGCCAGAGGAGAGGTCGTCCGCTGCTGCATACCCTTGCTGGCGAAAACCAACAATCACGACCCAAGGGATGCAAATGAAACCGAACGCTCTTTCCTGGCTGCTTCACAGCGTCGTCCCACTCTGCGCGCTGGCCACTGGCAGTGCCCAGGCGAATCCGCTGATGTGGAGCAACAACAGCCTAAGCTACCTCTACGGGCACGGTTATAAAGTCGATGGCACCGGCAACGATATCCAGCAAACCATCACCTTTGAGCACGCCAGTGGCTGGACCTGGGGCGACATGTTCTTGTTCGTCGATAACAAGTGGTCCAACGGCTTGTCCGGCAACGATGGCTATACCTATTACGGCGAGTTTTCACCGCGACTGTCGCTGGGCAAAATCAGTGGCCACCGTCTTAGCTATGGCATCGTCAAGGATGTGTTGATCGCTGCCACCTATGAGCGCGGAGAAGGGCGCAATCGAAAGTACCTGCTTGGGCCCGCTGTTGACCTGAACCTGCCTGGTTTTGATCGTTTTTCACTGAACACTTACTACCGCAAGCCCGATGGGATAACCGGCAAAGCGTCTGGACAGTGGCAGATCAACCCGACCTGGGCGATGACGATACCGCTCGGCCGCTCAGACATTTTGTTCGACGGTTATCTGGAGTGGTACGTCAATGATGTGGGCACGAAGGGTACCTCGAACTATGTAGCCAAGAGTTTCCACTTCAACCCCCAGATCAAGTACGACGTCGGTAAGGCGATGGGGCAAGCGCCGGCGCGTTTCTATGCGGGGATCGAGTGGGACTATTGGTCCGACAAATATGGCATCGAAGACAGCCACGGTTTTCCGACCGATCAGAACGCGTTGAGTGCATTGATCAAGGTGCATTTCTAATGTGATGTTTCAGACGTACCACTGAGTATCTGGTCCAGGCTCCGTTGATCATCATTCATCAAGCGTTGTGTATCGACGAGGGCCGACCAGCAACGGTTATTTCCCTTGTAACGCGTCTGGTTCGAAAGCGCTCGGCCGTCCAGGCCCGCTTTCGATCCAGCGCGTCGTTTCAAATACCACCGTGGATACGGTTCAAAGCACCCTGAAACCATGAGTGCCATCGCGCTCAAGCTGCGCAATCAAGCCAAATTCCCAGTCCAGGTAGCCCTGCATCGCCTCGTGTGGGTTGTCTGTGCCTTCATAGGGGCGCCGGTAGCGATCGCTGCGCGGTACGGCAAGGCGGGCCTCACCGCCTTCCAATGGAAGACCGGCGGCGATCCAGCGTGCGGTGCCTCCTGCGAGCACGTAAACCGGCGTGCGGGTCAGCGACTGCAGGTCGCGCGCGGCGAAGCGCGCCAGCAGGCTGCTGCCACAGGTCAACACGTAACGGCGGGCCTCGGGCGGTCGCTCCAGCGCGTCGGCCAGCTGGGCACGGATCGCCCAGTACGCGCCCGGGATATGGCGCTTGACGTAATTGGCACTGGCGGTGAAGTCCAGCACTACGGTGCCGTCTTCCTGCAGCCAGCTGGCCAGTTGCTCGACGGTTATTTCGCTGGCATCCGGCAATTCGGGCAGCGGCGGTTGCCATTCACCCCGGTCGCTGAAGTCCGCTGCAGTCAGCCCGTCGACCACAGCGACCTGCCAGCCCATCTGTGCCAGCCACGAGGCGCTCATGTTGGCGCGCACGCCATCGTCGTCCACCAGCGCGATGCGCGCCCCGCGCACACTGGCGACGTGGTCGGTCTCTTGAACCAGTTGCCCGCCGGGCACCGAGCGGCTGCCCGGCAGATGGCCGGCGCTGTATTCCTCGGTCGTACGCACATCGAACAGGTAGAGGGTGCGCTGCGTGTCGGCCTGCCACTGGCCCAGCCCGGCGCGGTCCAGGCGCAGCACGCCGGCGCGGTCTGCTACCGCCCGGGCCTGGCCGGCGGCGTTGGCGCGGGTACCCGCACCCACCTCGGCAAAGCGGCGGTCCTGACCATGAGCCAGTTGCTGCCCCGCCAGGGTCCAGCCGATGGTGCCATTGCGCAGGGCCGCCACCGGATTGGGAATGCCGGCATTGATCAGCGACTGGGTGCCGATGATGCTACGGGTGCGCCCGGCACAGTTGACGATCACCTGGGTCGCCGGGTCAGGCGCCAGTTCGGCCACGCGCAGCACCAGTTCGGCGCCAGGCACGCTGATGCCGCCGGGGATGCTCATGGTCTGGTATTCGTCGAAGCGGCGGGCATCGAGGACCACCACATTGGCCTGTCCATCAAGCAGCGCCTTGACCTGTTCGGCAGCCAGCGAAGGCGTGTGGCGCACGCTTTCCACCAGTTCGCCGAAAGCTTTGCTTGGCACGTTGACATCGCGAAACAACTCGCCGCCCGCAGCGCGCCAGCCGGCGAGGCCGCCATCGAGCACGGCAACATTGATGTAGCCCAGGACCAGTAAGCGCTGCGCGGCGACGGCGGCGAGCCCCTCACCGTCATCGTAGACGGTGAGGGCGGTGTCCCGCCGGGGAACGCGGGCGAAGATTTCCAGCTCCAGCTTCGACAGGGGTATGTTGGCCGCAAACAGCGGATGGCCCTGGGCGAAAGGGTCTTCTTCGCGGACGTCGATCAGGGCCAGCTCCTCCTGGGCCAGTAAAGCACGGCGGATGTCGTGGTAACGGCGGGTGGTGACGGTGCTCATGGGGCAGGGTTCTCTTTGGACAGGTCCCAGATGTTTGGCAGGCGGGTATTGGAATAGCCGGAGACAAACGGTTTTTCGCTGCCGTCCAAGGCGTACACCGCGCGCTTGACGGCGCCGATGTTGCCGCCATAGACGTGAATGCTGATCGATACCTGGTCGGCGAACGCATTGCTCACCTGATGAATGTCGCCGATGCGCGGCGACACCGCTTCCACCTGGCCGGGTACCAGGCGTAGGGGGGCGCCCTCTGGCAACAAAGCGCCCTTGGCGTCACGCACGAAGCCCTGAGCGTGCTCGGCACCGCGCAGCATGCCGATCAGCCCCCAGACCCGGTGGTCGTGGATCGGTGTTTGCTGCCCCGGGCCCCACACGAAGCTCACCACCGAGAAACGTTGGCGCGAGTCGCAGTGCAGCAGGTATTGCTGATAGCGCTGTGGGTCGGGCTGGGCGAGGTCGTCCGGCAGCCAGTCGTCATGGGCGACCAGCTCGGCCAGCAGGCCTTGGCCTGCGTCGAGCAGGGTGGCTTCGTCAGGCTGTTGGTCAAGCAGCGCGGCGAGCTGGTCAATGAAGTGGCGCAAGCGCTGCGGGCGCAGGTGTTCGGTCATGGTTCAGGCTCTGCTCTCAGGTTTCAGTTAACCCTAGCAAACCTTTTTTCTATTCTCAAAATGCAAAATAAACATAAGCTAATATGCAAATAATGCATTTACAGGATTGGCCGTTTGATTTGAAATTGCCGCAGTGAAAGGCATGAGGATATGCCCAACGTGCATTTCACAGGATGCGCAACACCGATTAGATTATAAAAAGTACCCCGTTAATACCTCGGGGCTATAAACAACCACAGACGAGACCGCACGCGCGGATCGCCTCACATGCCCCAAGCGGGTATCTGGAGACGAACGTGCGTTACTTCAAACAGCTGGCCGCCACCGTGTTGGCCACCACTTTCAGCCTTGCCGCCGCCGCCCAGACCCTGGTGGTCGGTGACCAGAGTTACAACGCGCGTGCAGTGATGGAAGCCGCCGGCGTGCTGGAACAACTGCCTTACACCCTGGAATGGAAGCAGTTCACCGCAGGCTCCCCGGTGGCCGAAGCGCTCAACGTCGGCAGTCTCGATATTGGCCTGCTGGGCGACGCGCCGCCCCTGTTCCTCGGTGCTTTGGGGGCGCCGATCAAGGTGATTGCGGTCAGCCGGCAGAACCTCGAAGGCGTGGCCATCCTGGCGCGCAAGGATTCGCCGATCCACAGCCTGCAGGACCTGCGCGGCAAGCGCGCGGCCATCTGGAAAGGCTCGTGGAGCCAGCAATTGCTGTTCAGTGCCCTGGACAAGGCCGGCGTGCCGCGTGATGCCGTGGAACTGCGTTACCTCAGTGCGCTGGATGCATCCCACGCCTTGGACGGTGGTTCGGTGGATGTGATCGCCACTTGGGAGCCTTACGTCACTCAGCAGGAGCGGCAAGGCGCTCGGGTGCTGGCCACCGCCGATGGGGTAATCCCGGCGCAGAGCTTCGTGGTCGCCAACAGCAAGGCGGTGGAACTCAAGCGTGCGCAGATCGCCGATTTCCTCCAGCGCCTGAAAAAGGCCCGTGACTGGACCTTGAGCGCCCCCGCCAATACCGAGGCCTACGCCGACGCGTGGGCCAAGCTCACCCGTGCTGATCGGGACATCGCCCGTGCCTGGTTCGCCCGTGCACGCACCGACCTCGCGCCGCTGGACCCGCAGGTGATCGCCGATGCGCAGAAAACCGTGGACTTCTTCTCCGGGCTCGGGCTGATCAAGGCATACCCGGCGCAAAGCCTGTTCGATACCTCGTTCAACGCAGCATTCGCCAATAACTAGGCCGCTGCGCAAGGACCGCGGCGACATTCAGATATGAACCTTCCAACAGGAATTCCCCATGAGCAAACGACAGATCAAACTCGGTGCCCTGACCATGGGCAGTGGCGGCCCGGGGCGGCACAACCTGTGGCTCGACCCCGAACTGCCCGCCGACGCCAGCGTGAACATCGACTGGTACATCGCCATCGCCCGGCAGGCGGAAGCCGCGTTGTTCGACCTGATGTTCATCGTCGACAGCCAGTTCATCACCCCCGGCTCGCCTTCGCACTATCTTAATCGGCTGGAACCGTTGACCCTGCTCTCGGCTCTGGCGGTCAGCACCCGCCATATCGGCCTGGTGGGTACCCTTACCACTTCTTACAACGCGCCCTTCAACGTCGCCCGCCGCCTGGCTTCGCTGGACCTGATCAGCAAGGGCCGTGCGGGGTGGAACGTGGTCACCAGCGGCGATGCCGGCACTGCCGGTAACTACGGGCTCGACGAGCATTATGACTACGACACCCGTTACGCCCGTGCCGAGGAGCATGTGCAGGTCGTGCAGGGGCTGTGGCAGTCGTACGAAGACGATGCTTTCCCCCGTGATCGGGCCAGTGGCCGGTTCCTCGACCCGACCAAGCTGCATGCGCTCAACCACAAGGGTAAGCATTTCTCGGTCGTCGGCCCGCTCAACATCCAGCGCTCGCCCCAAGGGCAGCCGGTGATCTTCCAGGCGGGCGATTCCGAACAAGGCCGAGCGCTCGGGGCCGCCACGGCTGATGTGGTGTTCACCCACGCTGCCAGCATCGAGCAGGGCCAGGCCTTCTACCGCGACATCAAGCACCGCGCCGCACGCCTGGGCCGCGATCCGGAGCAGTTGTTGGTATTGCCCGGCGCGGAGATCTACGTGGGTGACAACGACGCACACGCCCGTGAGATCGAGCGCCATTACCATCAGGCCGACCACAGTTTCGAACTGGCGTTGAAGGAATTCGGGCGCAACTTCGGCTGGCATGATTTCAGCCAGTACGACCTGGATGCCCCGTTCCCGCAAGAGAGCCTGGCGTTCGCACGGAGCAGCTTTTTCACGAATGCCAAGCGGATTGCCGACCAGGCGCGGGACAAGGCCTTCAGCCTGCGTCAGGCTGTTGAGTTTGGCCGTCAGTTACGGCCAGGGGCCTTCGTTGGTTCGGCCGAAACCGTGGCGGCGAAGATGGCCGAGTGGTTCGAAGCGCGGGCGCTGGATGGGTTCAATATCTACATTGGTCATCCTGGCCAGTTCCGGCGGTTTACCGAAGAAGTGGTACCGTTGCTGCAGGCGCGTGGGGTGTATCGCACGGCGTATGAGGGCACGACCCTTCGGGAAAGTTTGGGGTTGCCGATACCGCGATCTGGCCGCTAGATCGCCTGGTCCGGCCTCTTCGCGGCTAACAACCGTTCCTACAGGGATCTTCAATCACCTGAAGGATCGGCCTTCGCCGCGAAGAGGCCGGTGCAGATCAGGCGCTGCGGGTGCTGCGACCGGCTTCCTGGTCTGCTACCAGTGCCCGAATCCGTGGAATCAGCGCCTGCCCATACTCCACGGCATCACGCAACTGATCGAAGCCACGGAACAGGAAAGTGCTCACGCCCAGGTCGTAATACGCCAGCGCCGCTTCGGCGACCTGCTCGGCGGTACCGACCAGCGAGGTGGAGTTGCCGGCCCCGCCACCCAGTGCGGCAATCTCTGTCCACAGCCGGGTGTCGTGGACCTTGCGCTGACTGGCCAGTTGCACCAGCCGTTCGGACCCCACGTTGCTCTTGCCGAAATTCTTCTCGCGGCGGTTGCCCTGGCGAATGCCAATACGCTGCTGTGCATCGGCCAGGATGCGTTCAGCGCGGGCCCAGGCTTCCTCCTCGGTGGCCCCCAGGATCGGCCGCAGCGACAGGCTGAAGCGAATGTGCTGCTCCCGCCCATAGCGAGCGGCGGCCTTGCGCACCTGGGCGATGCGTTCACGCACCTGCTCCAGCGGCTCGCCCCACATCATGTAGACGTCGGCATGCTTGGCCGCGACTTCTACCGCCGCGTCCGAGGCTCCGGAGAAGTACACCGGCAGCTTGCCCACGGGTTTGACCAAGGTCAGGTTGTCCTCTACCCGGTAGTGATCGCCGTGGTGGTCGAAGGGCGACGTCTGGGTCCAGGTGTTACGCAGCACATCGAGGTATTCGTCGGTGCGTGCGTAGCGGGCCTCTTTGTCGAGAAAGTCGCCGTCGCGCTGCAGGTCACCGCTGTCGCCGCCGGTTATCACGTTGATCGAAGCACGGCCGCGGCTGAGCTGGTCGAGGGTGGCGAATTGGCGGGCGGCGAAGGTCGGTGCCTGGAAGCCGGGGCGGTGTGCCACCAGCAGGCCGATGCGCTCGGTGAGCGCGGCCACGTAGCTGGCGAGAATCATCGAGTCTGGCGCGCTGGTATTCACCGCCAGCAGGGCCTTGTCGAAGCCGGCGTACTCCTGGGCCTGGGCGAAGGCCTTGATGAAGCCCAGGTCAACCTGCGGTCCGCGCGGCGCCTGTGATTCGCTGCTTTCATGGGGGCCTATCAGGCCAATGAATTCGAGGCTCATGCAATGGAACTCCTTTTGTGGCCGACGCCGTGGATCATGGCGCCGAGATGGACCTGCCGTTTACTCATGATCAATACCCCTTGTCAGATGTTCACCCATGTTCGATCCGCGCAGCACGTGCGTGCCGCACGGCACAACCGTTAAATCGCCACGGGCAACACGCTGCGTGAATGCCCTGGTATCGCGTCGATCAGCGCCCGTGTGTAGGCGCTGGCCGACTTGCTGAGCACCTGCAGCGCCGGCCCTTGCTCGACCACCTGCCCGCGCCGTAGCACCAGCACCTGGTCTGCCATGCTCGCCACCACCGCCAGGTCATGGGAGACCAGCACATAGGCCATGCCGAGCTCACGCTGCAATTCGTCCAGCAGGGCGAGGATCTGCGCCTGCACAGACACGTCCAGTGCACTGACTGGCTCATCGAGCAGCAGCACCTCTGGCTCAAGTGCCAACGCCCGTGCAATCGCCACGCGTTGGCGCTGGCCACCCGACAATTCCCTGGGCAGGCGATCGAGGAACTGCACTGGCAATTGCACCCGTGTGATCAGCTCGCGCGCCTTGCGCTCTAGTGCCTCGCCCCGGAGCAGGCCGAAAGCGACCAGCGGCTCGACGATGCTGTCGAACACGGTGAAGCGCGGGTCGAGCGCGGCGAACGGGTTTTGCTGCACCAGCTGGATACGCCGGCGCAAGGGGCGAAACTGGCTCCAGCTGTAATCGGTGACGTCCTCGCCGGCGAACACCACCTGCCCTTGGCTGGGCTTCTCCAGGCCCAGGGCGATGCGCAGGGCGGTGCTCTTGCCCGAGCCTGATTCGCCGACAATCGCCAGGGTCTGCCCGGCATGCAGTTCAAGGCTCAGGTCGTGCAGCGCGGTGTAGTGAGCGTTGTTGCCGGGCAGCTCGAACCGTTTGCCGACATGACGCAGGCGCAACAGAGGCGTCTGGCTACGCGGTGCGGCTGGCCTGCGCCGTGGCACGAAGGCCGGCGCGGCATCGAGCAGCGCGCGCGTGTAGGGTTGCTGGGCGCCCCAGAGGATCTGCCGGGGCGAGGCGTGTTCGACCTGCACACCCTGCTTCAACACCAACAGGCGGTCGGCGCGGTCACAGGCCATGCCCAGATCATGGGTGATGATCAGCAGCGAGATGCCACGCTCGGCGACCAGCAGTTGCAGGTGATCGAGAATACGCCGCTGCACGGTCACGTCCAGCGCACTGGTGGGCTCGTCGGCGATTATCAGCCGTGGCTCGCCGGCCAGGGCGATGGCAATCAGCACCCGCTGGCGCATGCCGCCGGACAGCTCATGGGGGTACTGCCGCGCCCGCAGCACCGGCTCGTCAAGGCCGACCTGGTCCAGCAGCGCCAGCACCTCGGCCTCTTGGCCTGGATAGCGTCGTCCACGCGCCAGCTGCAGCGCCTCGGCGATTTGCTGGCCGATCCGTTGGGTGGGGTTAAGGCTGACCATTGGGTCTTGCGGCACCAGGCCGATGGTGCGCCCGCGCAACTGGCGCCTGGCGCGTTCGCTGGCTTGCGCCATATCGACACCATCGACCCATAACTGGCCTTGGTCGATGCGTGCATTGCCCGGCAACAGACCAAGCAGGGCGTTGGCCAGGGTCGACTTGCCCGAGCCTGACTCGCCCACCACCGCCAGGGTCTCGCCCTGGACCAGGCTGAACGACAGCTGGCGCAGGGCCTGGCTGCGTTGCCCGGCGACGCTGTAGCTGACGCTTAGGTCGCGGACCTCGATCAGGGGTGACTGGCTCATCGGGCATGCTCCTCGGCGCTGCGCGCCAGGTGGTTGAGGCTGAACACCACGGCCACCACGAACAGCCCCGGCAGCAGGGATACCCAAGGGGCGGTGATGAGGAAGTGACGGCCGTTGGCGATCAGCGTGCCCCATTCTGCGGCGGGTGGTGCCGCGCCAAAGCCGAGGAAGCTCAGCCCGGCCGTGGCCAGGATGGCCGCGCCGAAGTCCAGGGTGGCGAGCACCGCTACCGGGCTCCAGGCATTGGGCAGTACATGGCGCAGCAGGGTGCGTGCCCAGCTGGCACCGCACAGGCGTGCGGCCTCCACAAAGGGCAGGGTCTTGATACGCAGCACTTCGGCTCGGGTAGTGCGGGCAAAACCGGGCAGGATGCCGACGCCCACGGCGATGGCCACCGGCACGGTGCCGAAGCCAATGGCGGTGACGATGGCCAGGGCCAACAGCAGGCCGGGCAGGGCCAGCAGTACGTCGATCAGGCGCATCAACGCCGCGTCGACGCGCCCGCCGGCAAAACCGGCCAGCACGCCCAGGCCCAGGCCGCCCAGCAAGGCGATGGCCACCGCCAGCAGGGCGGCGAGCACCGACAGGCGCGCGCCATACACCACCCGGGTGTAGAGGTCGCGGCCCAGTTCGTCGGTGCCGAACCAGTGCGCCAGGCTGGGTGGACTGAGCTTGTCGGCGGGCGCGGTAGCGTAGGGGTCGAAGCTGCTGAGCCAGTGCGGGGCCAGCGCGCAAAGCAGGGCGAACAGTACGATCAGCAGCGCCAGGCTGAAACCGGGTCGGCGCAGCAGCGGGGCCAACACCTGGTATGCGCGCTGCCAACGCGTGCGACGCTTCCAGGTGGCGGCAGGGCGGGGCTCGGTGAGCGCAGTGTCGAGGGGTGACAGGGGGATGTCGAGGGTCATCTCAGTTCACCCTTACGGTGTGTTTGATGCGCGGATCGAGGTAGGGGTAGAACAGGTCGACGATCAGGTTCACCAGCACGAAGGCCGCAGCCGACGCCCCGACGATCGCCAGCACTACGGGGATGTCCTGGCGCAGCACAGCCTCCTGGGCCAGACGGCCGACGCCGTTGCGCGAGAAGATGGTTTCCACCAGTACAGCCCCGGACACCGTATTGCCGACTTGCAGGCCGACCAGCGTCAATAGCGGCAGCGCCGCGTTGCGCAGGCCATGGCGTGCCTGAACCTGGGCCCGGCTAAGGCCCTTGGCGAAGGCGGTGGTGATGTACGGCTCCTGCCACACGCCCTGAAAGCCGCGTTGCAGCACCTGGGCGTACACCGCGGCGCTGGGGATCGCCAGGGTGATGGCCGGCAGCACCAGGCTGGCCAGGCCTTGGCTGCCGGTGGCCGGAAACCAGCCCAACGCGAAAGCGAACACCTGGAGCAGCAGCAGGCCCATCCAGAACACCGGCACCGAGAAGCCCAGCGAGGGCAGGCGCGCCAGTGCAATCTTCAGTGGACGCCATTGCAGGTAGGCGGTCAGGCAGGCAAGGCCGACACCCGCCAGCAGCGACAGGGCGATGGCGGCACCGGCCAGGGCCAGGGTCTGCGGCAGGCGTTCGGCCAACAGTGCCGTGACCGGTCGGCCCAGCGACAGCGATTGGCCAAGGTCGCCGTGCAGGGCCCGCCACAGCAGGTCGAAATACTGCTCGAACAAGCCTTTGTCCAGCCCGTAGTAAGTGCGTGCTTTGGCCAGGTCCTCAGGCGACAGGCCGTCGGCTTCCATGCCGGAGGCGCTCAGCATGATCGCCAAGGTATCGCCGGGCAGCAGGTAGAGGATGAAGTAGGTGATGGTATAAGCCCCCCACAGCACCAACAGGGCCTGGCCAACGCGGCCGATCAGGTAGCGTCTCATGGCTGGCCAACCTGGATGTCACTGAGCAGGGCGAAGCCTTCGGCAGTCCAGTGGAAGTGCTTGACCCGCGGCGCGGTGGCGGCCTGCCAGACGCGCTCGTACAGCGGGAACGCCGACGCTTCGTCGACCAGCAGGTCCTGCAGTTGGCCGTAGGCCTGGGCCCGTTGCGTGTCGGCAGTGGCGGTGATACCGCTGTCGAACAGCGCCTGAGCTTTGGCCAGGGTGGTGGGCTCGTAGGTGTTGGTGGCGAGCGTGGCGCTGTTGGCGGCGCGCGGGTCGAGGATGGTCTGCAGGATGATCGGGTCGGCGCGGGTCATGTAGGTGGAGGTGAGGTCGTAGGTGCCTGCCGAGTTGCCGGTCACCCACTCGGCGCGGGTCAGTACGTTCAGCTTGAGGTCGATACCCACTTTGCGCAGTTGGTCCTGTACCAGCACGTCACCGGCGCTTTCGGCGGGTGTGAGGTTGTAACGCAGCGTCAGGCGCTGGCCGTTCTTGTGTCGGTAGCCGTCGTCGCCTTTGTGCCAGCCGGCGGCGTCGAGCAGTTGCTCGGCGCCTTTGGGGTCGTAAGCGAGCTTGTCGGCTTGGGCTTTGAAGAACGGTGTGGTGACGTCGTATACGCCACTCACCACCGGGAACGCACTGTTGTAGACGGTGTGCGCGTAGCTGGTGCGGTCGATGGCCTTCTGCAGCGCCAGGCGGACTTGGCGGTCACCGAGCAGCCGGTCGTTGCGGGTGTTGGGGTAGAGGTTCAGCGCCGGGCCCGGCAGCGAACGGCTCTGGATGGTCGCGCCCTTGGACTGAAACAGCTTCAGGTCGACTTCCGAGAACGGGTTGCGTGGCCACAGGATGTCGGCCTTGCCTTGCAGGAACAGGCCGTTGCGCACGCTCTCTTCGGGGATGTAGCTGATGTCCACGGCATCCAGGTACGCCGGGCCCTGGTTGCGCACGTTGGCCGATGGCCAGGCGTAATCAGCGCGCTTGACCAGGCGTGCGCCGACCTCCGGGGTGTAGTGATCGAGGATGAATGGCCCGGTACCGATTATCTTGCCCAGCGAGCGTTGCTGCGCGCTCAGCCGGTACGAGGCCGGGGCGAGAATGGCCAGGTTGGTGGTGGACGTGGCCTGAAGGAAGCCCGCGTTGGGTTTTGCCAGGACCAGGCGCACGGTGAAGTCGTCGATCACCTCGGCGTGGTCGTAGCCGGCGAGGTAGGTGGCACCGAAGGTGGCCGGCAACTGGGTGGCGAACGCTTTGTTGCTGTCGAAGGCAGTTTTTACCGCGTGAGCATCGAAGCGTTCGCCGTTGCTGAAGGTGACGTCCTCGCGCAGGTGGAAGGTGTAGCTCAGGGCATCGGCACCGACCTCCCAGGTTTTCGCCAGCCACGGAATGATGCGGCCGGTCTGCGGGTCTTGGTCAGTGAGCGACTCGGCGACGTTGCGCAGCAGCACGCGGTGTTCGAGCCAGTAGACCTGAAAGGGGTCGACGCTGACCAGCGTGGTGTTGTCACCCCAGAAGGCGATGTTGAGGGTCTTGCTGGTTGAGGTGTTGTCGGCCGGCGAGCAGGCGGTGAGGGCCAGGGCCAGGGTGCCGATGGCGAGCAGCTGGTGCAGTGGGGGCATGGGATTCGTCCTTCAATGAATGGGGGCTCTCCTGTTCCGGCCAATTCAGGAACAGGCAAAAGGTGCCTTAGAGTCAGTCCTGGTAATCGCGACCCTCGCGATCCAACTGCCGAATCAGCGCATCCCAATGCCGCTGGATGCCTTCCCCCTGACCATCGGAAAACCGTTTGGACTGCTCATGCACCTTGGCAATCGCCGCCTCTGAGGCATGTAACAGTTGGTCGTTGCCCCCGGCCTGGGCGGCGACCTGGATGTTGCAGGCCCGCTCCAGCCCATGCAGCTCACGGAACGCGTGTTCCACGCTGACACCTCCGGTCAGCAGCCCGTGGTTGCGCAAAATAAGAATGTTGCTGTCGCCCAGATTGGCCACCAGCCGTGCTTGCTCGTCCAGGTCCAGGGCGACGCCTTCGTAGTCGTGGTAAACCACGCGGCTGTAGTAGGCCAAGGCATGCTGGGAGATCGGCAGCAACCCGTCGCGCTGGGCGGACACCGCCGCGCCGTCGCGAGTATGGGTGTGCAGCACAGCCTTGAGATCAGGCCGTGCGCGGTGGATGGCGCTGTGAATGACGTAGCCGGCCTGGTTGATGCCCAGCCCCAGCGGGTCGTCGATGATTGCGCCGTCGACGTCGACCTTGACCAGGTTGGAGGCGGTAATTTCGTCGAACAGCAAGCCGAAGGCGTTTATCAGAAAATGCTCGTGCGGCCCCGGCACGCGGACCGAGAAGTGCGTGTAGATGTGGTCGGTCCAGCGCAGCAGCGCAGCCAGACGGTAAGCGGCGGCCAGCTTGACCCGCACCTCCCACTCTTCGGCGCTGACCCGGTCGCGTACGTTGTAGGTGCTGGTGGTGACGGCAGACAGTGGACTCATGGGTGCTCTCCGGTAATCAATAGCCGCGCGCCGTGTCGACCAGGTTGGCCAGGGGCGCCTGCTCGCGGTAGCGGTGGAAGTTGGCGATGAAGGCGTCGAGGAAGGCCGGGTAGCCGTCCTCGGAAATGGCCGAGGTGTGTGGTGACAGGAACACCCGTGGGTGGTGGTACAAAGGGTGGCCTGCCGGCAGTGGCTCGGGTTCGGTGACATCCAGGCTGGCCCGGCCGATCAAGCCGCTGTCCAGGGCGTCGAGCAGGGCCTGTTGGTCGATCAAGCCGCCGCGGGCAATGTTGATCAGGTGCAGGCCGGGGCGGGCATAGGCCAGGACCTGGCGGTCGATCAGGCCACGGGTGGCCACAGTGAGCGGGGCGGCCAGCACCAGATGGTCGCTGCCGGCGAACAGCTGTCGCAGGTCGGCCACACGTTCTACGCCAGGGATATCGGCGATGGCCTGGCCGGGGCGGCTCAGGGCCAGAACCCGAAGCCCCAGGGCCACGGCCTTGCGCGCCAGGCTCTGGCCAATACTGCCGAAGCCGAGGATGCCCAGGGTGCGGCCACGCAAAGGTGCCAGCGGGGTCAGGCGCCAGTCGGCGTTCTTGACCCACAGACCGGGCAGTTGCTTGGCGGCGGCGAACACCAAAGCCAGGGCAAACTCGGCCACTTGTTCGGCATTGGCGCCTTTGCCGCTGGTTACCGTTGCACCCTGGAACACCCAGTCGGGGTAGAAGTCGATGCCCGAAGACACCAGTTGCACCCACTTCAGGCCCCAGGGCCACCCGGGTGGCGGGGTGCCTACGCGTCGCCCACGCACATTGATCGGGCGCAGGATGAACACATCGGCGGGGGCTTCGACAGCCAACTGGTCGGGGGCGATATCAATGACTTCATGGCCTGGCAAGTGTTCGCGCAGGTGCTGGTTGGCCTGGTCGTCGAGCTGGCTGGCGATGATCGAGTGGTTCATGCCTGTACCTCCGTCAGCGCGGCACGACCGACCTGGCCGAACACCACATCGTCCTGTGGGGTGTGGATCCGGCTGCAGAGTACATCGCGGTAGTGGCGCTCCAGCGGGTTGCGCCGCGACAGCCCGGGATTGCCGGCGGCCTCGACGGCCAGTTCCACGGCCTGGATGGCGTTGGCGCTGACCAGATGCTTGAGCTGCCCGGCATGCTGGGGTGAGATGTGCCCGGCGGCGGCACCGTCGAGCAGGCTCTGGTTGGCGAACAGCAGGGTATCGATGCGGCCCAGGACATGCTGGAAGCGTGGCAGGCTGGCCAGCGGCGCCCCCAGGTTGGAAGGTGTGCGCTGCTTGAGAAAGCCCGCCAGCCAGTCGCGCGCGGCGCGGGCCACGCCGTCGTATACGGCCGGCAGTAGCACCGCCATCCACAGTAGGCTCTCGCCGTCGAGTTCGGCCTTCGGGGCACTGGCGGGGCTGACGCTGACGGCGTGGTCGAGGGGAATCAGCACATCGTCGAAGCGCACTTCGTGGCTGCAGGTGGCGCGCATGCCCAGGTGGTCCCAGTCATCGATGATCGTGATGCCAGGCGTGTCGCGGTGCACAAGGAAGCCGCCGACCAACGGGTCGGTGTCGTCGCTGCGGCCCCACACCAGGTACCAGGTCAGGCCGTGGCTGCCGGTGGAGTAGATCTTTCGCCCGTTCAAGCGCCAGCCTTCGGCCGTGCGGCGCGCCACGGTGGCGGGCAGGCCACCACGGGCCGGGGTGCCCAGTTCAGGTTCGACGCGCAGGGCGTTGATCAGCGCGCCGTGCCGCACGGCATCGTAAGCCACGCGCTGGCGCAGAGGCTCGGGCCAGCGTGCTTCGTCCTGCAGGCGAAAATGTTGCAGGTATTGCATCACCAGGATCAGCGCGGTGGCCGGGTCACCCTTGCCGACCGCGCCGATCACCCGGCGGGCGCTGGCAAGGTCCGCGCCGCCTCCGCCGAGGGCACGGGGTACGGTGAGGGCGAGCAGCCCGTGGCGGTGCAGCAAGTGGAAGTTGTCGTGGGGGAACTGGGCGCTGCGGTCGTAGCGCTCGGCGTTAGCTGCGAGGGCCTGCGTCAGCTCGGCGAGCGCGCTGTCGGACGGTTGACTCATGAGGCTCATCCCTGAATGACGGTGTACTGCTTAAGACCGTATTCGTATGGATGAAGGCTGTAAAAGGCTTTTTAGTTCTATGCTAATTATTAGTTTTAATAATTTAGGCTTTTTCTTGTTATGCGCAATTTGCATTTTCTGCTTGGGCTGCGTTGCAGCCCTTACGCCACGCAAGGCCCCACAGGCCAGTGAGCTCAACCCAACAACCGATGTCCCGCGACCTCACCAAAAAGCTCCACCGGCTCCTGCAAATTACCCAGGTAGCGCGGATGGAACAGCCACAGATCCACCTGCGGCTTGAAATCGCTGATATTCAGTACATCCAGCGCATTTCGGTGCCGGCTGGTCTGCAGCAGCGGCTCGGGAACCAGTCCCAGGCCTTGGCCATTGGCGACCAGCCCCAGTTGCAACTCGGTGCCGAAGGTTTCCAGGTTGATCGACAGGCTCAGCCCTTGCTCACTCAATGCCCGTTGCAACCCGGCGCGGAAGCCACAGCCATCCGGGTTCAGCACCCAGCCGCGGGTGTAGCAGTCCTTGAGTTTGTAACTGCGCTTGCCGGCGCCGCCCTTGGCCGTGACCACCTTCAGCGGCATGCGCGCGATCGACTGGCTGGCGATCCCTTCGGGGAAAATCTTGCCTGGCGGGAACAGTGCCGCCGCAGCGTCCAGCTCACCATTTTCCATGCGCGCGATCAGGCTGCTGCCCCAGCCGCTGGTGACCTGGGTGCGCAGTTGAGGGTAGGTCTCGCGGATCTGTGCCAGGGCGTCGAGCAGCACAACGTCGCCCAACGTCTGCGGCACACCCAGGCGCAAGGTGCCCGATGGCGCGCCATCGTTGGCTACCAGTTCACGCAGCGAGTCAATCTCGCGCAGGATCGCCTTGCACTGCTCGTAGACCCGCAAGCCCATGGGGGTGGGTTTGAGCGGCTTGGTGTTGCGGTCGAGGAGGGTGGCGCCGAGGTCTTCCTCGAAATTCTGCAGCCGGCGGGTGATGGCCGGCTGCGTCAGTTGCAGGGCCTCGGCGGCAAGGTTGGTGGACTGGCAACGAATGACGGCGACGAAGGCGTCCATATCATCGATTTTCATAATCGGCGCTCTCTGGGTCGAACGGGAAAAAATCTGGCATCAGCATCATCGCACTGGAGGGCAGCGCCATCGGGATGATTTTAGAAGACAAAACGCATATTAGGTTATTCCTAAAATCAATTTAATTTATTTGAAGGATCTCGCTAGAGTCGCTTGACCCGGGCCGCATGAGGCCGCCCGCCAAGACACCGAGGAGCATCATGTCCATCCGAACGAAGCTGCTGACCGTTGCCGTTGCCCTGCTGCTGGCCGGTCATGCTGGCGCCGGCGAGCGCCTGACCCTGCGCATCGGCGACCAAAAGGGTAACATGCGCGCCCAGCTGGAGGCCGCCGACGCTCTGCGCGACCTGCCCTACGATATACGCTGGGCTGAGTTCCCCGCCGCCGCGCCGCTGGCCGAGGCGCTCAACGCTGGGGCGATCGACGCCGGCATCATTGGTGATGCGCCACTGCTGTTCGTGCTGGCCTCCGGAGCACCGGTCAAGGCCATCGCAGTGGACAAGTCCGACCCTTATGGCACGGCGTTGCTGGTGCGGCCGGAGGCGCCGCTGCGCAGTGCAGCCGAGCTCAAGGGCAAGCGCATCGCCACCGGGCGAGGGTCGATCGGGCACCACCTGGCGCTCAAGGCGCTGGCTCAGGCAGGGCTGACTGAGAAGGACGTGGAGTTCCGTTTCCTTGGGCCGGTGGACGCCAAGATCGCCCTGGCCAACGGCTCGGTGGATGCCTGGTCGACCTGGGAGCCTTACACAGCGCTGGCCGAGTTGAGTGGGCAGGGCCGTGTGTTGGTCAACGGTCGCGGCCTGTCCAGCGGCAACAGTTTTCTTGCCGCCACCGACAAGGCGCTGGAGGAGCCTGCGCGTCGTGCGGCGCTGCAGGACTATCTCAACCGCCTGGCCGCAGCCCAGGTGTGGGCCAACCAACACCTGGATACCTACTCGAGAACCTTGGCAGCGATCATTGGCTTTCCGGTAGAGGCCGCCCGCTTGCAATTCGAGCGTCGGCAGTTGCGCTGGCAGGTAATCGACACGCAAACCGTAGCCGAGCAGCAGGACACCGCCGACTTCTACCACGCCCACGGCCTGATGACCGAGCGCCTCGATGTGGCCCCGACCTTTGCCACCGGTTTCACCCTTCCCGCCGCCGCCAAGCTTGCAGCGCAACCCTGATCCCGGAGACGTACCCATGACCTTTAAACCCCTGCGTCAATTGGGCCTGGCGCTGCTCGCCAGCGCCTTGCTGCCAAGCCTTGCCAGCGCCGAGCAGACCTTGCGCATCGGCTACCAGAAGTCCTCGACCCTGCTGACCCTGCTGAAGGCCCGGGGCAGCCTCGAACAGCGCCTGCAGGCCGAGGGCATTCGTGTGACCTGGCACGAGTTCCCCAGCGGTCTGCCGCTGCTGGAGGCCCTGAACCTGGGCAATGTCGACCTCTCGGCGGACGTTGCCGACACCGTGCCGGTATTCACTCAAGCGGCAGGCGCCCAGTTGACCTATTTCGCCCGGGAAGCACCTTCGCCGACCGCCCAGGCGATCCTGGTGCCGGCGGATTCACCGCTCAAGACCCTGGCCGACCTCAAAGGCAAGCGTGTGGCGGTGACCAAAGCCGCTGGCAGCCACTATCTGTTGATCCAGGCCCTGGCCAAGGCTGGGCTGACCTTCAAGGACATCACCCCGGCATACCTGATCCCCGCCGATGGCCGCGCCGCCTTCGAGAACCACAAGGTCGATGCCTGGGTAACCTGGGACCCTTACGTGGCCAGCGCCCAGCGTCAGCAGAACGCACGGATCCTGGCCGACGGTAGCGAACTGGCCAGTTACCAGCGCTATTACCTCGCCGGCAGCGACTATGCCAAGGCACATCCTGAGGTATTGCAGCAGGTGTACCTGGCATTGCGTGAAGCCGGCGCCTGGACCAAGGCCAACCCCGAGGCCGCTGCCCGCATCCTTGGCCCGCTGTGGGGGAATCTGGACAGCGCCACGGTGCAGCAGGCCAACGCCCGGCGCAGTTACGATGTGCAGCCGGTGAAGCTGGACAACCTGACCGAGCAGCAACGGATTGCCGACGCGTTCTATCGCGAGGGGTTGTTACCCAAGGCGGTGGATACCAGTGCGGTGGACGTGTATCAGCCCCCTGGCAACTAGCGTGATGTTTCAGAAGTACCACTGAAAATCAGCTGCAGTGCCCGCACCGCGCGGGCACCGCCTTCTCCGGTGGATCCAGCACAACCCAACGATGCCTTGAGCCTCCTCGACAAACCGGACTCACAGCTCATTCTCCGCGTACTCCAGTGACTGGAATCGTCGTGCTTACCCTGCAATACCTCATCACCACTTGCTGACTCCTCTCATTCGAGCATTTTGGATGCTCACATACGATAAGCCGTGATTATTCCACCTGAGGAAATGTTTGCAGAAGGGGTTTTCTATCGCCATAATTGGTACGTAATTACATGTTACATAACACAGTACAAAATCGTAGGAGCAAGCATGGCCCGTGGCGGCATCAACAAGGTGGTAGTGCAGCAGGCGCGTCAGGCACTGATCGCCCGGGGTGAGAACCCCAGCATCGATGCCATACGTATCGAATTGGGCAATACCGGCTCCAAAACCACGATTCACCGCTACCTGAAGGAACTGAACGGCCAGCAGCCGGTGGCTTCCGAAGGCGGGGTCGCGCTGAGTGATGTGCTGAGCCGCCTGGTTGGGCAACTGGCAACCCAGCTGCAGGACGAGGCCGACCTGAAGATCGAGCAGGCCGAGAGCACCTTCACGCAACAGCGCGAGACGCTTGAGGCGCAGCTGGAAATCGCCCAGCAGGCACTGGCTGCAGCGCACCAGCAACACAAGATCGATGCAGCGGCATTGGCTGCAGAGACAGAAAAACTGTTGTCCACGCAGAGCACGCTGCAAGCCGAACAGCTGCGCAGTGCCAGCCTCAACCAGTCGCTGGGTGAGTTGCAGGTGCGCCTGGCTGACAAGGACGAGCAGGTCAAATCGTTGGAAGACAAACACCGCCATGCCCGCGACGCCCTGGAGCACTACCGCAATGCCAGCCGTGAACAGCGTGAGCAGGAACAGCGCCGCCACGAAGCGCAGTTGCAGCAGATGCAGGTGGAATTACGCCAGATGCAGCAGGGCATGATCGTCAAGCAGGACGAACTTACCCGCTTGCACCGTGACAATGAACGGTTGCTGGGAGAGCATCGTCAGGCGGCCAGTGAATGCCGGGCGCAGGATGAGTTGCTGGAACAACGCGATGCGCAGATCCAAGGCCTGCGCACGATCCTGGCCCAGGCACAAGGCGCCAGCGAAGAGATGCGCCGGCAGCTGGATGTGCAAGCCCAGAACCTTGAAACCAGGCGCGACGTGTGCGCCGAGCAGGCGCGGCAGTTGCAGTGGCTTGAGGAACAATTGAAGGCACGCGACGAGGCGCTGGCGCAGTGTCGCGCGCAGTTGGCCCCGCTCGCAGATTAATCAGACGTTTCCTGGCGGGTGGTTTCTTCCCTGTCTTTCCTGATTGCTGGCCTTTATCGCCGGCAAGCCATGTGCTATCCCTTGGGAACGGGCTTGCCGGCGACGGCCACAACAGGCAACGGTCAGCCTTCGGCGCGCCTGGCGGCCTCTACGCCCGCCGCCGACAGCTTGATCGGGTAGTGCACGCTGATCTGGTGATCACTGCTTACCGCCACGCTACCGTCGTGAATCAAACCGGCTTCCTGCAATGTCTTGAGCATGCCGGCCACCGCCTTTTCGCCGCGGTAGTTGTCCAGCACTTCCTTGCCTAGCCCTTCGGGGTGCGCATGCAGCAGACGGGTAAGTACTTCGGTCTTCAATGCATCGTTACTCATGTGGGGCCTCACTTGCCGTGCTTGGACTGAAGTGCCTTGGCATGCTTCAGATGCTGTTCGAGTTTGGGCAATGTTTCGCTGGCAAAGGCCTTCAGTTCAGCCTTGTCGGACGATGCAGCCTCCTTCTTGAACAGCTCCACCGCTTTTTCGTGAGCGTCTACCTGGTTGTTGAGGTACGACTTGTCGAAGGACTCATCGCGCCATTCCAGGATCATTTTCTTGACCTTGTCGGTCATGGCGGCCTCATCCGGCACGGAAATGTCCAGCTTACGGGCAATGTCGCCGAGTTTCTGGTTGGCCTGAGTGTGGTCGGTGACCATTTGCTGGGCGAATGTCTTGATCTCGGCGTTCTGGCTTTTCTCCTGAGCCAGGTTGCCAGTCACCACTTCGGCAATGCCGGCTTCGGTGGCCGCATCAACGAAATCATCGGAAGTCGCGGCCATTGCGTGCACCGCTGCCAGGCCTAACACCATGGAAAAACCAACGCGTCTGATGAAGAGACTCTTCATGCTTCACTCCTTTAAACCGTGGCGCGACCTCAATGTCGCGTACGGTTGAGGGTTGAGGCGTGGCAAAGGTTTAATCTTTTTTGCGCAGGTTCCGGCCGTTCGACGCTGAACTATAGTGAAAGGCGGCGAACGCGGTATGGCCAGGAAATCCAATGTGCGCAGCCCGGAAACAGGATAACGATGGGGTTTTCGCCATCAGTGGCGAGGGGCGCGCGGTGCCGCTGTTCCGCCTGGTACTGGCGTTCATGCTGGTGGTGATGCTGGCATTCGTGCTGGTGGAAGGCTGGCGCATCTGGCGTGACTACCGTGTTGCCTATAACAACGCCGAGAACATGGTCAGCAACCTGGCTCGGGCCACGGCACAGCACGCCGAGGACGCTATCCGCCAGGTCGACGTCATTACCGCGGCCTTGGCCGAGCGCCTGGAAGGCGATGGTTTCGATCACATCGACCGACCGCGCCTGAATGCCTTGCTGGCGCAGCAAAAACGCATCATGCCGCAGTTGCACGGGCTTTTCGTTTACGGCCCGGACGGCAGCTGGATCGTCACTGATCAGGCGGCCATCCCGCCCAACGCCAATAACGCCGACCGGGACTACTTCGCCTATCACCGCAGCCATACCGACCCTGGTGTACGTATCGGTTCGGTGGTGCGCAGCCGTTCCACCGGCGACCTGATCATTCCTATTTCCAGGCGCCTGGAGTATGCCGACGGCCGCTTCGCCGGCGTATTGCTCGGCACCATCAAAGTGGCGTGGTTCGTGCGTTACTACGGCGACTTCAAGATCGACGAGCGCGGCGCGCTGGTGCTGGCCAAGCGCGACGGCACCCTCCTGGTACGGCGCCCGTTCGTGGAACAGGTGATAGGCCGAAGTCTTGCCAACAGTGAGATCTTCCGCAACCACTTGCCGTATGCCACAGAAGGGGTAGCGGAGGCGGTAGCGGTCGTCGATGGTACACCTCGGCTGTACGGCTACCGCGCGTTGCCCAGCTACCCGTTGGTCGTGGAGGCGGGGCTGTCGCGTGAATCCATTGTCGCGCCCTGGCGGTACGATGCGATCAAGTCGGTGGCGGTATTGCTGCTGTTGTTGGTAGGGCTGGCAGCGTTTGGCGGGGTGGTGCTGCGCCAACTGCGCGAGCGGATCGCCATCGAGCGGGCGCTGCTCCAGGCGCATCAGACGCTGAAAGCGTTGGCCTTGACCGACAGCCTTACCGGGCTGGGTAACCGTCGGCGGCTGGATGGGGTGTTCGAACCTGAGCTGCGCCGTGCACGGCGCCAAGGCTACCCCCTGGCGCTGGTGATGCTAGACCTGGATTACTTCAAGGCCTACAACGACCGCTACGGTCACCCGGCTGGCGACCAGTGCTTGCGACGCTTTGCCGACGTGCTGCAGCAGGCCTTGAAACGGCCGGCCGATCTGGCGGTGCGCTATGGTGGGGAGGAGTTTACGCTGTTGCTGCCCGATACCGATGGCCGCGGGGCGGAACTGCTGGTGCAGGAGTTACGGCAGCTGGTGCGCCGACAGGCACTGGAACATGCCGCTAGCCCATTGGGGAGGGTATCGTTCAGTGCCGGGGTCGCGGTGGTCGACCTGGCGCGGGAGGGCGTCACTGCCGAGGCGCTGGTCGCGGCGGCGGACAGGGCGTTGTACCAGGCCAAACAGCAGGGGCGGGACGGGTATTGCGTGGCGGGTAGTGTGGCGGCGGGGCAGGGTTGCTGACCTGGCTGGAGCGCGCGGGGGCGCCATGCGTCGCGATGAAACGCTAAAGCCCCAGGCGCATTGCACAACGCCCGCTGAGACCGTGAGCATGCTCGCTCGCGAGGATGCTTTGGAGTCGTTCGCAAAGCCGGCTTTCCTGAAGCCTCTCGAACCCGAAACGGGCATAGAACGGCGCATTCCAAGGCACATCCACAAAGGTGGTCAGCGTCAGCTCGCGTACACCGGCGCAGCGGCCTGCATCGACCACTTGCTGCAGCAACCGGCGCCCGACACCTTGCCCTTGGGCCTCCTGGCACACCGATATCTCATGAAGGTGCAATGCCTGATTCGCCAGCCGGGCGCAGGCAAAACCCACAATGCGTCCAGCCGGGTCCTGCGCCACCCAACTACCACCTGCCTCGACGAAAGCCCTGTGCGCCGCGCAATCCATGACTTCGCCTTGCGCCAGCCAGGCCAGTGCCGGCCAACTGACAAAAGCCTGGGCTGCCGAGCGCTCGACGTCCGGCAGCGACGTGATGTCCCGGTCAAGGGTAGGGCGGATAAGCATGAGTCACTCCTGTCGTTCTAATCCGTCGCCAGCACCTGCGGCTGTAATTGCCAGCGCACCGAGCTTACACCTTTCTCCAGGCTGACCCTGCTGACCAGGCGCTCCAATTGCGCCGGCGCCTGCGCGGTGCCCAATAGCTCGGCGCGCACTTCCAGGCGCGCAGGGTTGTCCAGGTCCTGGCTCTGCAACGACTGCAGGCGCAGTTGTGGGTCGCCCAGGCTATGCAACATCAGGCTACGCACCTGGATCTCATCCTCGCCGCGGCAGACAATGCGGACTTCGAAATGCTGTTCCACCTCGCTGGCCGGCACTACATCCTGACGGTCGAGGCGCTGGGCGATATCACGCAACAAGATGTTGGCGCAGAGCACCACCAGGCTACCCAGTGCCGCCTCCATCATCAGCCCGAGGCTGCACAGCACGCCGACCGCAGCCGTGCACCACAAGGTGGCCGCGGTGTTCAGGCCACGTACATTGAAACCATCGCGCATGATGACACCACCGCCGAGAAAGCCGATGCCCGACACCACATAGGCTGCGACGCGCGACGCATCGGCAGGCGCCATGCCTGGCACCGCCTGGGTCATCAATACGAACAGGCAGGCACCGGTACTGACCAGCGCATTGGTGCGCAGCCCAGTCAGGCGTTGGCGCAATTGCCGCTCGGCACCGATCAGAGCCCCCAGCACCAGGGCAATGCTGACGCGCAGCAGAAATACTTTCCAATCCATAGCAAACCTCTTCCGCAGGCACACGCCCGCATGAACGCCATCAGTTGGCGCGGTTGAAATAACCAGAAAATTGCGCAGGACCACGAGGAGGGAAGGAGAAGCGGGGGTTACAGGAAACCACCGTCTTGCCAGCACGGCCAGACAGTGCAGAACACTGCCGGGCTAGCGCGCCACGCGGGCCTGTCGCAAGCGACTGGGGCTACTGTCCAAGGCAGGTCTCCTGTTGAGGAAGGCAAAATTGCGTCGCGGACCATACGCCGCAGGGCAGAGCAGGTCAAGGGCAAACACATGACAATGGCTTCATCCGTGAACGGCCTGCTGCCGGTCACGCCCACATGGAAAAAAACCTGGGCAGCCGGTAACCTTGCGCCTCCCTTTGCCATCACCCGGACCGTTCCATGCTGTTCAATCTCGCCGTATTGTTCGGCACCCTGGTGGCCATGGAGGGCGTTGGTACGCTGGCTCACAAGTACATCATGCATGGCTGGGGCTGGTGGCTGCACCGATCGCACCATGAGCCACACCTGGGCATGCTCGAAACCAACGACCTGTACCTGGTGGCCCTGGGGCTGATCGCCACGGCGCTGGTGGCGCTGGGCAAAAGTGGTTATGCGCCTTTACAGTGGGTAGGCGGTGGTGTGGCAGGGTATGGCGCACTGTATGTACTGGCCCACGACGGTTTCTTTCACCGGCATTGGCCGCGCAAGCCGCGGCCGGTCAACCGCTACCTGAAACGCCTGCACCGCGCACACCGCCTGCACCATGCGGTGAAGGGGCGCACGGGGAGCGTGTCGTTCGGGTTCTTCTATGCGCCGCCGCTGAAGGTGTTGAAGCAGCAACTGCGCAGCAGGCGCAGCCAATCGTGACGCATCCCCGGCACCTGCCGGGCATTGGGTGACGTCAGTTCACGGTTTCACCTTTGGGCTCTGCCGTCACATGCCCGCGGCTCACCCACCAGCCAAACCCGGCCGCAGTAAAGAACATGATCAAGCTGTACAACGCAGCGGGCACCGCCATGGTCGCGTTGTTCAGCAGCGAAGGGCTCAACGCCAGGGCAATCGCCAAGGTCCCGTTATGGATGCCAATTTCCATACCAATGGCAATCGCCTGGCGCTTGGGAATGCTCAACAACCGCGGCACCCAATAGCCCACCGTCAGGCTCAGCAAGTTGAACAGCAGCGCCGCCAGGCCCACCACCGGTGCGTACTCGACCACTGTCTGCCAGTCCTTGGCCAGTGCCAGGACGATGGTGAAGGCCAGGAACAGCGCAGCCACCAGCTTCATCGGCTTTTCCATGCGCGCAGCGAACGCCGGGGCAAAATGGCGAATCAGCATGCCCAGCGCCACCGGCAGCAAGACGATGGCGAACACCTGCATGACCTTGGCGAACTGCAGTGGAATAGCCTGGTCCGAGGCCATGAACCAACTCAGCGACAGGTTCACCAGCAACGGCATGGTCAGGATCGCGATCAGTGAGTTGACCGCCGTCAGGGTGATGTTCAACGCCACGTCACCGTGGGCCAGATGGCTGAACAGGTTGGCCGTGGTACCGCCCGGCGAAGCAGCCAGCAGCATCAACCCCACTGCCAGGGCAGATTCCAGGCCAAAGCCGTTGGCGATCAGGAAGCACACCAGCGGCAACAGCAGGATCTGGCACACCAGGCCCACCACCACGGGCTTTGGGTACTTCACCACGCGAGCGAAGTCAGCCAGGGTCAGCGACAACCCAAGGCCAAGCATGATGATGCCCAGTGCAAGCGGCAGAAACGCAGTGAGCAGGGGCGAGGCGGTCATGAGGGGGATCTCGGGCGAAGGATCTGAAGCAGTGTAGGTCGGCCTTGATTGATAGCTAATTGCAAAGGGCCAGCTCTTGGTAACCGTTTGTTACTACGTGCAGCGGCTGGCGAGGCTGCATGCCGCATTGCAGCAGGCATGCAGGCGAAGTAGCATTCCGTTTTTACCTTAGGATTAGCCTGATATGCCGTTCCAGCAAGGTCTGCTTGCCACCCCGGTGCCGGCCCACGCCCGTCACCTGTTCTTCACCCTGCAGTCGCCCGAGGCGTTGCCTGCCGCGCTGGATGCCTTGCTGCCGCAGGTCGATGGCAAACAGTTGCTGCTGGGCGTAGGCGCCCCCCTGGCCAAGGCCCTGGGCCGGGAAATACCAGGCCTGCGCCCGTTCCCGCTGCTGGATGCTGCGGTGGAGAACCCCAGCACCCAACACGCCCTGTGGCTGTGGCTGCGTGGCGACGAACGTGGCGACCTGCTGCTGCGCGCCCAGGCCCTGGAGCAGGCGCTGGCTCCCGCGCTGGGCCTGGCCGACAGCGTTGATGGCTTCCTGCACCGGGGCGGCCATGACCTTACCGGTTATGAAGACGGCACCGAAAACCCGGTAGACGAAGAGGCGGTGCAAGCGGCCATTGCCGCAGATGGCGCCAGCTTTGCCGCGTTCCAGCTGTGGAAGCACGACCTGCAATACTTCAAGTCGCTGCCCCAGGTAGACCAGGACAACATCATCGGCCGTCGCCTGAGCGATAACGAAGAACTCGACGACGCCCCCGAGTCCGCGCACGTCAAGCGCACCGCCCAGGAAAGCTTTGAACCTGAGGCGTTCATGGTCCGTCGCTCGGTAGCCTGGGCCGACCAACGCGGCGCCGGCCTGGCCTTTGTCGCGCTGGGCAAGAGTTTCGAGGCATTCGAAGTGCAGCTGCGGCGCATGAGTGGCCTGGAAGACGGCATCATCGACGGGCTGTACCGCTTTAGCCGCCCGCTGACGGGGGGCTACTACTGGTGCCCGCCAATGAGCGAGACGGGTGTCGATCTGAGCTCCTTGCTGCGGGCCTGATCTCTAAACATCCAGATACAGAAACACCCGCAGGCAAGGGACAGAGCGGCTAGGCTTGAAGATTTCCGATTCATGACGGGGGATTTTCCATGTACGCACGTCGTGAAGTCCTACGCGCAGGTGCAACATTGGGGTTGCTGGCCGCCGCCAGCCCTTGGCTGCACGCTGCCGTGCCGGCGGGTTTGCTGGCCCGTAAAGTCCCGTCCACCGGTGAAGCGTTGCCGGTGATCGGTGCCGGTACGTCGGGCAGTTTCGAGGTAGAAAGCGGTTCGCCCCAATACCTTCAGCTCAAAACGGTGCTGAAGGCATTTTTCGAAGGCGGCGGCCGGGTGATCGACACCTCGCCCAACTACGGGGGCGCCGACAGCATTCTCGGCCAGTTGCTGGAGGAGGGCGGCTGGCACCGCCAGTGCTTCCTGGCCACCAAGATCGCCGCCAATAGCCGGGCTGAAGCCCAAGCGCAGTGGGCCGGCAGCCTCAGGAGCCTGCGCACCGACAAGGTCGACTTGCTGCAGATTCACAACCTGCGCGACTGGCAGACCCAGCTGCCTTATGCCCGCGAGCTGAAGCAGCAGGGCGGCACGCGTTATGTCGGCATCACCCATTACCTGAACAGTGGCCACGACGACGTCGCGCGTATCGTGCGAAGCGAGCCGCTGGACTTCATCCAGATCAACTACTCGGTCAACGCCCCTGACGCTGCCCGTGAATTGCTACCGCTGTGCCAGGACAAGGGCGTTGCGGTGTTGATCAATCGGGCCTTCGACGATGGTCGGCTGTTCGCCCGGGTCAAGGGCCAGGCCTTGCCGGGCTGGGCCGCCGAAGCAGGCATCGGCAGCTGGGCACAGCTGTTTCTCAAGTTCGCCATCAGCCACCCGGCAGTGACCACGGTCATCCCCGCTACCAGTCGGCCTGACCGCCAGCTCGATCAGCTCAAGGCCGGGCATGAGCCAATGCTCACCCCGGCGCAGCAACAGGCGCTGATCACACAGTTTGCCTGAGATGATGCAAGCCTGGCGGCGGCGCCTGGACCAAGGGCTGAACATCCAGCCTGGTGAGGGGCCGGCGGTCATCGCCGGCTTGTTGCTGTTCTACCTGCTGTTCACCGGTTACTTCATGCTGCGCCCGGTGCGCGAAACCCTGGGCGTTGCCGGTGGCGTGGAAAACCTGCAGTGGCTGTTCACCGGCACCTTCATTGCCACGTTGGCGTGCCTGCCGCTGTTTGGCTGGCTGGCATCCAGGGTGCAGCGCAGGCATATCCTGCCTTGGACTTATGGTTTTTTCGCCAGCAACCTGTTGCTGTTCGCGGCACTGTTGGCCGGTAACCCTGACGATCTCTGGACCGCCCGGGCGTTCTATGTCTGGCTGTCGGTGTTCAATTTGCTGACGATCTCGCTGGCCTGGAGCGTGCTCGCCGATCTGTTTTCCACCGCCCAAGGCAAGCGGCTGTTCGGCCTGCTGGCAGCCGGGGCCAGCCTGGGTGGGCTCAGTGGCCCCCTGCTTGGCACCCTGCTGGTGGCGCCGCTCGGCCATGCCGGCTTACTGGTGCTGGCGGCGGTATTTCTGCTGGGCAGTATCGGCGCGACACTGTTCCTGCAACGCTGGCGAGCCCGTCAACCCATTGCGATGCAAACCGAACATCAGGACGCGCGGCCACTGGGTGGCAACCCGTTTACCGGCGCCACCGCCGTCCTGCGCTCGCCCTATCTGCTAGGCATCGCTTTGTTCGTGGTATTGCTGGCCAGCGTCAGCACATTCCTGTACTTCGAGCAGGCGCGTATTGTCAGCGAAACCTTCACGGACCGCACCCGACAGACACAGGTGTTCGGCCTGATCGACACGGTTGTGCAGGCCCTGGCCATCCTCACCCAGGTCTTTCTTACCGGGCGCCTGGCCCGTCGGCTGGGTGTCGGTGTGTTGCTGGTTGCAGTGCCGCTGGTCATGGCTGCCGGCTTCTTGTGGCTGGCACTGGCCCCGGTGTTTGCCCTGTTCGTGGTGGTGATGGTGGTGCGCCGGGCAGGTGAATACGCACTGGTACGGCCAGGGCGGGAGATGCTGTTCACCGTGCTGCCCGCCGAGGACAAGTACAAAGCCAAGAACTTCATCGACACGGTGGTCTACCGTGGCGGCGATGCGCTGAGCGGCTGGGTCAAGCGTGGGTTGGACGTGATGGGCGAGCACCCGCAATTGGCGATGCTGATCGGCGCGCTGCTTGCCGTGGGTTGGGCCGCGACGGGTGGCTGGCTGGGCCGGCGCCAGGCGCACATGGATCGCCCGCCGCACCACTGACACGCGCACCAAATACGGCGATGCCGCTTATTTAACGCCACCGGTCCGAACCTCTCGTAATAAAGCGAATCTGCCGATATCGCCGAACTCCGAATCTGTGTACGGCATCTTGCCGTGCATTCCGAAGTCATATGAGGTTTGAACACCATGGCCACTAAAGACAACAGCCGCACCGGCAATCAACAAGGCAGCCAAGGCGGTAACAAGAACCCGGGCAATTTCGCCAATGACCGTGAAAAAGCTTCCGAAGCCGGTCGCAAGGGCGGCCAGTCCTCGGGCGGCAACATGCCCCACGACCGCGAGTCGGGCCACAAGGGCGGCCGTTCGTAACTGACCGACGCGCAGTGCCGGGGCGACCTGGCACTGCAATTATCCAAGGGGGTACTCCATGCGACTGACTCCACTGATCATCCTGATGGCGGCGCTGAGCTTGGTCGGCGGCTGTTTCGACCGCGACAATGACCACCCTGGTAAAGATTCCGACCCCAGTAAACCTTCACTGCAGATGCAGCAACCTGATTCCCAGCCGGCACCGCAGCCTGCGCCCGACCCCGAGCCGATGCCGGGGCAGAAGCCGAGCCAGTAAGTAGACAAGGAGCACGGCATGACGGTGATGAACCGCAATACTGCAAGAACTGCGCAAGTGGCCGCCGAGTCGACCAGTCTGCGAAAACGCTATGAAACAATGCTCGCAGGGCAGGATGCTGGCAGCGCCTCATGGCTCGAGGAACAACTGGCGGGTGCCGCAAGCATGCCGGACGACTTGCCCGACACACCGTCCGAGTTGCCGGCCTGGAGCAGAAAGCATACTGCCAAGGTTGCCGAGGCCTATACCCGTTACCTGGCACAACGCCGTCAAGGCATGCCACGCCGTTACTTTTCCAACCGCGCCCACGCATTGTGGTTCCTGCAACAGGTTGCGCCGACCAAGGCCGTCGACGGCGCCTGGCTACAGGGCACCCTTCATCACTGGCGCGATCCACGTTACCACGGGCTGATTCGCACTTACCTGGAAGAGCTCGGCAACGGCGACCCACGCTGCAACCATGTGCTGATCTATCAGCGTCTGCTTGGTCGCCTGGGTTGCGTAGAGGCCATGCCCCTGGATGACACGCGATATCTGCAAGGGGCCCTGCAACTTGCCCTGGGGCAGCATTGCGACACTTACCTGCCAGAGGTGGTTGGCTACAACCTCGGTTATGAGCAGCCACCGCTGCATCTGCTGATCACCACTTACGAGCTGGCCGAGCTGGGCATCGACGGGCAGTATTTTCAGCTGCACGTGACCATCGACAATGCCGCCAGCGGCCACGCGCGCCTGGCAATCCAGGCATTGAACCAGCTAAGCCCCCCGCGTGACCCCCTGGGGTTCTACGCGAGGGTGCGCCGCGGCTACCGTCTGAATGACCGGGGTATCGCCACGCCAGACCTCATCCGCCAATTCGACCTGCAAGGCGAACTGTTCGCAGCCTTGGAACGCAAGCGGGTATACGGCCAGTTCATGCATGCCGACCATTGCCGCCTGCAGCAGCGCACGATCAATCAATGGCTGGCCGAACCCGGCGCCATGCCCGCATTCGTTGCCGCATTGCAGGCCCATGGCTGGATCCGCAGAGGGCAGCCGCCAGCTAACAGCCGCTGGTGGACGCTGATCGAGGGGCCGTCTGCGGCGATGTTCGGTGTATTCAACGCCTATGAAAAACAGCTTTGGCATGACTGGATCGCCGACGACTGGCGGCCGTCCATCCGCCGCGTGGCCCCTGGCAGTTGGGGGCTGCCGGAGGTGCATGAGGAAATACCCGACGACGCCTTGAATGTGGCCCCCGAGGCCTTGATCCAGCGGATGGCTGGCAACCGCCACGCCACGCCGGACGGTCTGTCTGCCACGCGCGCCTACATGCGCGTAACCGGGCTGCGCCAGGAGGAACCGCGTTGATGATGCTCGCATTCAGGCAAATCGAGGCAGACCAGGCGTTGCTGCAACTGGGACAGCGCCTGCGTGCCGATGGATACCGCTTTACCTGCGTAACGCCCGCCACCCACGCGCGCGTCAATGCCCGCGAGGGCTGCGGGCAGGCCAGCACCCTGCGCGATGTATTCGGCTGGAGCCGACCTTTCGACCCCGGTTTGCTGTCGGCAGATCAGTTGCAGTTGCTCGAACGCGCGCAGGCGTTAGTTGCGCAGGGTGAACTGCTGACCAGCACGGTACGCTGGTCCAGCCTGGATGAATTTCTGTTGCTGCATTCGGCGTTTCCAACCGACACCAGCGATGCCGTGTTCTTCGGCCCGGACAGTTACCGCTTTGCCCAGGTCATTCACGAGCACCTTCAGCACTGCCCCGCGCGGGTCGAGCATGCAGTGGATATCGGCTGTGGCAGCGGGGTGGGCGCCTTGCTGATTGCCCGCGCCGCCCAGCACGCACAGGTCAGCGCCGTTGACATCAACCCCCTGGCACTGCGCTATACGGCAATCAATGCAGCCCTGGCGGGTGTGAGTAACCTGTCGGTCGAGCCCAGCGACTTGCTGGACGGTATCAGCGGCACGTTCGACCTGATCGTTGCCAACCCGCCCTACATGCTTGACCCCAACGCCCGCCTGTACCGTCACGGCGGAGGCGCGCTAGGCGTCGACCTGTCGCTACGTATTGTGGAGCAGGCTCGCGATCGGCTGAGCCGCCACGGTACGTTGCTGCTATACACAGGCGTGGCCATTGTCGAAGGCCGCGATGCCTTGCTCGAAGCCATCCGCCTGCGCCTGGCCGGTCCGCAATGGGCCTGGGTGTATCGGGAAATCGACCCCGACGTATTTGGCGAGCAACTGACAGAGCCGGGCTACGAACAGGTCGAGCGCATCGCCGCCGTGGCGCTCACCGTTACCCGCAGCCGCTGAGGCAGCATGATCCGGCCCTGTACGTTCGGCATCGAGGAAGAGTACCTGCTGGTGAAACTGGGCTCGGGTCAGGTTCCGGCCACACCGTCACCCGCGGTGATGGGGCGCTGCCGTGAAGCACTTGGCCGCTATTTCGCCCAGGAAATGTTCCGCAGCCAGATCGAGCTGGCGTCGCCGGTGTTCACCAACCTGTATGAAGCACGTGAGTTTTTCCAGCGCAGCCGTCAGCGGCTGCGCGTGGCATTGGCCGAAGAGGGGATGGGGCCATACGCTGCGGCAAGCCACCCCTGCGCCGCGTGGCTGCTGCAGAAGCCCGCGGCACAAGGGCACTATAAGCAGCTGTTCGATGACTACCGCCATGTGGCAAGGCGTAGCCTGCTCAATGGCCTGCATGTGCACGTTGGCGTGCCGCCAGCTTGTGACCGCATGCAACTGATCAATCGCCTTTTGCCCTGGTTACCGTTTTTGCTGGCGTTGAGCACTTCGTCGCCCCTGTGGGCTGGCCAGCCTACCGGGTACATGAGCTATCGCCGTGTGATCTGTGGTGAGTGGCCGCACATGGGCTTGCCCGAAGCGTTGCCGGACTGGGCCGCCTATGAACGCTACCGTACCCTGTTGCAGCGAACCGGTGCACTGGCTGCCGATGGCGACCTTTGGTGGGCAATCCGGCCTTCGCGGCGCTATCCGACAGTGGAGTTGCGCATCTGCGATGGCTGCCCGAATCTGGAAGACGTTCTGTGCATTGCAGCACTGTTTCGCCACCTGGTTGAACACAGCATTGCCTATCGCCATGACTCGCTACCCTGCAGCCGCGAATTGCGCTGGATCGCCCAGGAGAACTACTGGCGTGCCATGCGCCATGGGCGCCACGCACACTTCATAGGTTGTCACGAGCAGCAGCCGGTCACGGCGCAAGGCTGGCTCGCCCAACTGCAGGCCCAGATACCCATAGACAGCGCGGACGCCGAGCGCGCCTGCCAGCACGCCCTGCACGTGCTGCGCCATGGTACCCATGCCGATCAGCAATTGCGCTGCCTGGCACAGGCCAGGGCAGACGGGCTTGGCAAAGGGCAGGCGCTACGCGCCGTGGTGGCTGCCGGGACTTGCATTTAGCCCGGGTTGACCGACAATGGCCGCGCCCTTTGCAGCCACTCGGAAACACCTGCTCCATGATGCTGATCAAGCAATTCCCCGACATTTCCCTGAATGACACGCTGTTCGTCTTTGCGCTTGAGGCCGAGGCTGGCGATGTCTTTACCGAGGTGAACACCGTGTTCACCGGCATTGGCAAGGTCAATGCCGCAATCGCCCTGACCAAGGCGATCGCCACGCGCAGGCCCAAGCTTATCGTCAACCTGGGCTCGGCTGGCAGCCAGCGTCATGGCAAGGGCGAAGTCGTGTGCTGTAACCGCTTCGTACAACGCGACATGGATGTGACCGCGCTGGGCTTTGCCCGCTATGAAACGCCCTTGTCCGATACCCCGGTGATACTCGAACACGGGGCGGCAATACCCGGCCTGGCTGTGGAAACCTGTGGCAGCGGTGACAGCTTCGAGATCAACCATGGCGACGCACCTTACGACGTGGTCGACATGGAAGCCTACGTGCTGGCATTGATCGCGCGTGACGAAGGTATTCCGTTCGTGTGCCTGAAATACATCTCCGATGATGCCGGCAGCGAAGCCGCGGGGGATTGGGCGGTGCAAGTGCACTTGGCGGCCGAAGCGTTCAAGCGGGTGTTGTTCAGCCAGGCGTGACGGTTGCCGCAGGGCAGGGCAGGGCAGCTAAACCTTTGTCGCCCGGTGCAGTCACTTCTGGTATCAGCAGGCAACCCTGGGAGCACCCTCATGGCTCGGGCAATCTGGAAAGGCGCCATCAGTTTTGGCCTTGTGCACATCCCCGTGGCACTGAATACCGCCGTGCGCACCGAGCGCGTGGACTTCGACTGGCTGGACAAGCGCAGCATGGAGCCGGTCGGCTACAAGCGGGTGAACAAGGTGACCGGCAAGGAAATCGACAAGGACAATATCGTCAAGGGCGTAGAGTTCGAGAAGGGCCGCTATGTGGTGATCAGTGAGGAGGAGATCCGCAAGGCCCGGCCGGAAGCGACCCAGACAATCGACATCTTTTCCTTTGTGGAAGCGGGCGATATTCCGCTGCAGCATTTCGATACGCCGTACTACCTGACCCCGGACCGCCGTGGCGGCAAGGTGTACGCCTTGCTGCGCGAGACGCTGGAAAAGACCGGCAAGGTGGCACTGGCCACCGTGGTATTGCATACCCGGCAGCACTTGGCGCTGCTGCGGCCTCTGGACCATGCGCTGGTGATGATCACCTTGCGCTGGCCTGAAGAGGTGCGCGGGCTGGAAACGCTGGAGCTGGATGCCAGCGTGACCGATAGCAAGGTGGAGAAGCGTGAGCTGGAGATGGCCAAGCGCCTGGTAGAGGACATGAGCGGGCCCTGGAAGCCTGAGGATTATCATGACGCCTTCCGCCAGACGATCATGGACCTGGTGGAAGAGAAGGCCAGCAAGGGCAAGATCGAGGCGGTGGAGAAGGGCGACGCAGGAGGGGCCGAGAAAGGTGCGGACATCCTCGACCTGACCGAACTGCTCAAGCGCAGCCTGGGTGGCAAGAAACCGGTGAAGAAGACGCGAAAGGCTTCATGAACACGGCCAATGCCATTGAGTTCAAGACTGCGCCTGCAACCCAGCCAGGTAATCACCAAACCCCTCGCGGGCGCGGCTGTCACGTCGACTGCTGGTGGCCACACTATGCCTGGCGGTCCAGACGATCTGGGCGCCGCTGGCCTGCAGGTCACTGACCAGTTGCACATCTTCATGCGCCGCCAGGGGCTGAAAGCCACCCACACGCTCATAGGCATCGGCACATACCCCCAGGTTTGCGCCGTGCACATGCCGATGCCCTTCACACGCCTGGTAGCGGCTCTGGTAGAGCTTGCGCAGCGCGGCTGTCTGCCAGGGTTGCCAGTACTCGACATGCACGGTGCCGCAAACCACCTCGGCGCTACAGGCCAACTGCGACAGCAGCCAGTGCGCCGGGACCTGGCTGTCCGCATCGGTGCACGCCAACCACGTGGCGCCCCGCTCGACCATGTGCGCCGCGCCCACGCGACGTGCCATGCCGACATTACCGGCATCCACCTCCAGTATGTGTACACCGAAACGCCGCGCCACGGCGGCGCTGCCGTCACTGCAGCGGTCCAGTACCACCAGCACGTCCACGTGCATTCCCGCATGCTGCGCCTGCTGGGCAGCGATCAGCACTGCCCGCAGGCATCGCCCAAGGCGGCGGGCTTCATTATGTGCAGGGATGACAACGGCAATCATGGGCACGTCTCGTCGAGGTCGACAACGCTTGGCTGGCATGACCAGTACTCCAGCAAGAAGTCCGCCTCCTCATGGCGGAACTGCTGATGCAACGGCAAATGCCGGGTCAACAGGCGGTGCACGTCGCGACCGTCCTGCGGGCAACCCGCGATAGGGTGCTTCCAGTGGCAGGCCAGTAACGCGCCGTCGTAGGTAAGGCTGGCCACCGATTGTTCGATCACCTGCAGCCAGTCGGTAGGATCAAGGTAGTAACCCACCTCGCTGAGCACGATCAGGTCAAAGCGGCCGCCCGGCCAGTCCCCCGGTAACCGGGCCCGTTCGACCAAGGCATTGTGCACGTGAGCCAGGCGTTCACGGGCCAGGCCTACGGCCGTCGGGTCAAGGTCCTGGCACAGCAGTTCGGCGCAACGCTCGGCCAGCAGCGCGCTGAGCTCGCCATTTGCGCAAGCTGGCTCGAACACGCGCTGATAGCACTGGCGTGGCAGGCTGGCCATCACCAGCTCGCGTTTGCGCTTCTCGTACCAGCGGGTGCGAAAGGCCCAAGGGTCTTCATGGGTGGCGTATAGCTCGGCAAAATACTGTGGATCGAGGCTCATGACAGCTCCATTCAAAGAAACACCAGTTCGAAAGGTTGCAGAAGGCAATCCAGCAGGTGCGGCGGTAGCACCGGCGGCTGCTCGCCGTCCGGCTGCAGCTGGCTGACGTGGGCGGCCAAGGCCTTGCGCTTGCGTGCCAGACGGCTTTCATCGAGCTGCACGCGGTGCGCACGGGGCCATGGCAGGCGCGGGTCGTCAGGCTCAGCCCAGTGCCAGGCCCAGACCGGTACCTCAGCCAATTGCACCCCACGGGCTGCAGCCGCCTGCGCAGCGGCGCGGCCGACGACCTCGTGATCGCAATGGCCATCACTGCGCCAGGTGGCCATCAGCAGGTCATTGGGGCGAAGTAACTGCGTGAGGTGACTGGCCAGAAACGCTTCTTCGCGCGGCAGCTGGCCGTCCTTCAGATGGAGCCTGCGCCAGTCCAGGCGCTCAAGGTCAAGGTCGAGCTGTTGCAGGGCCTGTCGGCTTTCCTGGGGGCGCTGGCGGCGCAAGCGATGTTCGGTCCAGTGGCTGGAGCCGGGGTGGCTGCCTTCGCCGTCGGTGGCGGAGATCAGCACCAGCTCGTCCTCGCGCCCTTTGAAGCCTGCCAGCAGGCCGCCAGCCATGAGAATTTCGTCATCCGGGTGCGGCGCAATCAATACCAGCCGGCGCCCCGGCGGGCACAGTTGGCGTGAATCGAGCCAGGTTGCACGCGCCAGGTGCGCGCTATGCTGCCAGGCTGTCCAGGGCGTGCCACCGGCGGACTGGATCAGGTTCTGGTTCATAGCTGCCATACCCCCGCTGGCAAGTGGGCCAACTGCTGGCCCAGCATCGCCAGATCGCGCTCGGCATGGCTCTGACGCAGGAACACCGGCAGGTCGGCGCTCAGCCGGGCAAAATGACTGCTGCGACAGAACGGCGTGGCCCCCAAGGCACGCCCGACGTGGCTGATGACCTGCTCTACGGCCTGTTCTACCTGGGCGCGGGTGCGGCGAACTTCGAAACTGGCATCCACACCGGGCTGCTGATCGATCCAGGCAGCACATTCACGCAGTGATGCACGGGCGCCATGCAACGCAGCGTCCACAGCCCCCAGATGCGCATCGGCATGCGGGTCTGGGCGGGGTTTGCGGCAATGTTCACGCAGGTAATCCGCCAGCGCCTCGGCCGCGCCGTACCAGCAGGCAGCGATACCTGCACCGCCTTGCCAGAAGCCAGGGCGCGAGAGGTATTGGCCCGGCGCGCCGATGAGCGTGCCTGGGGTATCGTTGAACGCCACCTCGACACTGGCGGTAGTGGCCATGCCAACGGCCTGCCAGTGCTCGATGTTCAGGCCCTGGCTCGGCTGTGACAGCTCGATTGCCACCAATTGCGGCTGCTCGGCCTCATCCCAGGCAGTAATCAGCGCTCGATCGATCTGCAAGGCACCGGAACACCAGGCCTTGGTGCCACTCAGGTGCACCTGGTCGCCTTCACGCGCAGTGATGTGGACTCGCGCATCGGGCGGCTCTGCCGCCCATACGCCCCAGATGCCGTCGTTGGCGTGGTGCGCTGCGCCGCATTCCGCCAGGATCGCCAAGGCATCGGTATGGCCCTCGTAGAGCTTGGCCAGTGCCAGGTCACAGCCGGCCACCCGTGCCAAGGTCTGCCAGCGACGCAAGGTGTTGCCTTGCCCCGGCAACGGTAGCAGGTCGAGGTGATCAGCTTGCAGCGCCTGGATCAGTTGCGGCAATTGGGTATCGAGGTTGAGCGGTAGCTGGCGTTCGCCAAAGGCGCGTAAAAGGCGGTCAAGGGTGGTCAGGTTGAAGTCCTGAACGATGCTCATGGGCGTGGCTCCCGGGTCGTGTCCAATCGCAGGGGCGTCATCATTCGAGCCCTAGCTGCTTGCGCATGCGCGCGGTGATCGACTGGCGTACCTTGCCCATGTCGGCCCAAGGGTCGTCGACCTCCGCCAGGCGCTCGCGCAGGTTGGTGATGTTCCATTGGTTGGCGGCTTTGATGTGCGCCAGTTCATCACGCCAGATAGGCACCGATACAGGCAGCCCCTCACGGGCACGCAGTGAGTAGGCGCACGCCGTGGTGGCGCCCTTGCCATTGCGCAGGTAGTCGATGAAGATGCGTCCCACGCGATTTTTTGGCCCCGACACCGCGCTCAGGCGCTCCGGAAACAGCTTGGCCAGGTAACTGACGATGGCGTGGCTGAAGTCCTTGACCTCGTCCCAGCCGGCTCGCCGGGTCAAGGGGGCAACGACGTGAATACCCTTGCCACCACTGGTTTTCAGGAACACCTTCAGGCCCAGTTCGTCCAGCAGGGTGAGGGCCAGCTGGGTCGCCTCCACCATCGCCTTCCAGGGCAGCGCAGGGTCAGGGTCCAGGTCGAGCACGAAACGGTCCGGTTTGTCGAAATTCTTGTCCGTGGCGTTCCAGGTGTGCAGTTCCAGCATGTTCATCTGCACCGCGCCCAGCAGCGTGTCCGGGCGATTGATGACCATCGCCGCCTGGCCTGCCTCGGCCTTTTCGTAGCTGAGTACGTTGGGTATATGCAGCTGGCCCGCGTTTTTCTGGAAGAACAGCTCTCCGCCCAAGCCGTCCGGGGCGCGCACCAATGCCACCGGGCGGTGCTTGAGCTGGGGCAGGATCCACTGGCTGATGCCGGCGTAATACTCGGCGACCTCGCGCTTGGTCACACCCGTGGTGGGATCGATGACCCGGTCGGGGTGGGTCAGCCGCAGTTCACCCAGGTTCTCAGACGCCTTGGCCTGCTTGTTGCGGTTGGATACAGTTTTTGCGGGCATGGCGCGCTCCAGGTCAATGGCGGTTGCCGCCTTGTCATCGCGCAGGCCGTGGAACACCGAATGGCGCACGATGCCGTCACGGGTCATCTGGGCAAAGGCGACTTCAGCCAACAACTGCGGCCGCAGCCAGTGCACACCACGCGCTTCGGCTCCGGCGGGCGGCGAGGGCAGGGCAGGGCTGGCGATTTCCAGGGGCTTGAGCCGGGCATGGATGCTGGCCAGTGTCGTGGTATTGAAGCCGGTACCGACCTTCCCGGCATAGCGCAGCTCCCCACTGTCGTTGTCGTGCAGGGCCAGCAGCAGGGCACCGAAGCCGCTGCGGCTGCCTTTGGGGTCGGTGTAGCCGACAATCACGAATTCCTGGCGTTGCTTGCACTTGAGCTTGATCCAGTCCGGGCTACGGCGGCCGCTGTAGACACTGTCAGCTCGCTTGCCGATCAGGCCTTCCAGCTTCAGCCGGCAGGCACTGTCGAGCAGTGAGTCGACAGGTTGGTCGAAGTCGGCGGAATACTTGATGACGTCGGAATGGTTGTGCTCAAGCAGTTGGCGCAATGTCTCGCGGCGGTGCTGCAGCGGTAGCTGTCGCAGGTCCTGACCGCCCAGAAATGGCAGGTCGAACAGGTAATAGGTGATGTATTCGTCGTGCTCGGTATCGAAGGCATTCTGCAACGCCTGGAAGTCAGCCATGCCATTCTCATCAGCCACCACCATTTCGCCATCGAGCCAGGCCGTGTCGATACCGAGCGCGCGCAAGGCGGCAACTTGACGGGGCATCTTGCGGCTCCAGTCATGGCCGTTGCGGGTGAACAGGCGGATGTCCTGGCCCTCGATGCGGGCCAGGATACGGTAGCCATCGAACTTGACTTCGTAGCGCCAGTCACCGCTGGGGGGAGCGTCCACCAGCGTTGCCAGCTGTGGCTGTAGCTGTGCTGGCAAGGGTGCCGTTTGAACGTTGCCGGGGCGTTTACGGCTGCTGCGCGGTGTTGCGGCTTTGGGTGCAGCGGGTTTGCGTGGCACCAGCGTGCGCTCGCTGAGCACGCTGTCGGGCAGGGCCTCGACAATGCTGTACTCGGACTCGCTGCGCGCCTGGGCGTCGTGCGACTTGACCAGCATCCATTGCTCTTTTTTGCCGGCCAGGTGGGTGCGGAACAGGTTCCACACGCCGCCTAGCTTCTCACCCTGCAGGCGGAAACGCAGCTTGCCTTTGGCGTAGGCTTCATGCGCATCGCCTTCAGGCTCCCAGACACCGCGGTCCCAGACGATCACATCGCCTGCACCATAGTGGCCTTCAGGGATACGCCCCTCGAAATCGGCGTAGTCCAACGGATGGTCCTCCACATGCACTGCCAGGCGGCGCACTTTGGGGTCCAGCGATGGGCCTTTGGGGATCGCCCAGCTTTTCAGGGTGCCGTCGAGCTCGAGGCGGAAGTCGTAGTGCAGGTGACTGGCGTCGTGCTTCTGGATGCAGAACTGCAGCGCATGGGCCCGCTTGCCACGTTTGCGTTTGCCGCTGGGCTCGGGCGTGGCGTTGAAGTCGCGCTTGCGCGCATATTCCTGCAGGGGCTTGGCCATGGCGGGCTCCGGGCAGATCACAGTCTCTAAGGTGGGAGGTGCCGGCCGAGGCGGTAGTTCAAAAAACTCTGAATCTTCCGTGAGCGGGTGCAGTCGACCGAATGAAGCCACCTGATGGAGAACGCACATGACCCGACCCGATGCACCTAAGCCATACACCCCCACCGAAATTGATGACACCGAAGACCGCATGGGCAGCGTGCATGAGCTGGATTTCGATGAACGCCTGGATGAGCGCGAAGGGCGTGTGGGCGACGAACGACCCGCCGCCGAGGTCGCCCGTGAGTTCCCACCCCAGCGCGTGGCACACAGTGGCATGACCGGCGGCGAGGCGCTGAGTGACAGCCTGCATGAGGACAATGTCACCTATGACGATTTGAGCCCGGGCACCCTGCTGGACGAAACCGGTGCCCGCGACCCCCACGAGCCGGGCGGCAGTGGCGGCCCGGCAGACCAGCGCCTGCGCCAGGTGGATGCCGATGAGATTGGTGGCGGCATTGGTCTGGACGAGGCCGAACTGGCCAGATCCGCGCCGCTGGATGGTGTGCCCTGGACCGATGATGTGATAGACGACGAGGAGAGCAAGCCATGAACGACCAACGCTGCGCGTGTACGCACTGCTCCTGCACGGTGGATGCCAATGCCTTGCAGCGCGACGGCAAGGCCTATTGCTGCGAGGCCTGCGCCAGCGGCCACCGCAAGGGTGAGCCATGCCGGATGCAGGACTGCCATTGTGGTGAAAAGCCGGGCGAGAGCGCGGTGGACAATGCGCTGGATGAAACTTTTCCAGCGAGTGATCCGATTTCACCCTGAAGCCAGTAGGCGGGCAGCCCTTTCACCCGATCGCCCAGTCCTTTGGGCCTCGGGTGTTGCGCGGAGTTGGTTTCTTGGCGCGCCCCCCCGTAGGAGCGGGTTTACCCGCGAACACCGGCAAAGCCGGTGCCATGCAACGTGCTGCCTGCTTCGCGGGTAAACCCGCTCCTACATTTACGGCGCATGGCTCGCGCCGGGTTGGTTTCTTGGCGCGCCCCCCCGTAGGAGCGGGTTCACCCGCGAACACCGGCAAAGCCGGTGCCATGCAACGTGCTGCCTGCTTCGCGGGTAAACCCGCTCCTACATTTACGGCGCATGGCTCGCGCCGGGTTGGTTTCTTGGCGCGTCCCCCCGTAGGAGCGGGTTCACCCGCGAACACCGGCAAAGCCGGTGCCACGCAGCCAGCTCCAGCGCACTCGGCCACTTTCAGGTCTGAGCAGGCTTGTCGCGCCGGCGCATGGCTTTGGCGCGCTTTTCCAGGATCAGGTAGGTCACCACCGCCAACAGCAGCGGAATCAGGTAGTACAACGTGCGGTAGCCGAGCAGGGCAGCCACCAGCGTGCCCTGGGCCATCTGCCCGTGCAGCAGGGCCAGAAACACCGCTTCCAGCACGCCCAGCCCCGCAGGAATATGCGCCACCACACCGGCCACGCAACTGATCAGCAGGATGCCGAGAATCGATGGGTAGAACGCTTCACCCGGCAGCAACCAGAAGATCAGCAGCGCCATCAGTGCCCAGTTGCTGGCACCCAGCGCCACCTGGCACAGCGCCAGACGCAGCGAGGGCAGCGTCACTTCGTGGTCGCGCCAGCACCAGGTGCGCTTCTTGGCGAAACCACAGGCCAGCAGGTAGCCGCCCGCAATCGCCAGCAACAGCAGGCCGATCAGGCGCAGGCCTGTAGTGCCCACCGCCCAGTTGCCGGGCATCTCGACCAGGCCCAGGGCAAATACGGTGCCGGCCAGCAGCATATAGCCCATCCAGTTGGTCAACAGCCCTAAGGTGAGGATTCGTGTAATGGTCGCGGTATCCAGGCCCAGTCGGCCGTAGAGTCGGTAGCGCAAGGCAACCCCGCCTACCCAGGTCGTGAAGTTGAGGTTGAAGGCGTAGCACACGAACGCGACTGGCAGGACTTGCCGGACAGGTAGCGTATGGCCCGTGTAAGCCCGGGCCAGCAGGTCGTAACTGGCGAACGCGAGGTAGCTGCTCAACGCGATCGCCAAGCCGATAGCAAGGGTGCCAGGCTTGTAGGCCAGCAAAGACTGGCGCACTTCGTTCCAGTCCAGGTTGCGCGCCAGCAGGTACAGCAGCACAGGGATCAGGATCAGAAACGCGAGCGTGAACACGCGTTTGCCCCAGGTCTGCCAGCTTTTGCGCGCCATCAGGAGTTGCCCTCGTGCAAGTTGCCCTGGGGTTCGGCTTCCGGCTGCACCGAGCGTAAACGCTGCCGGTGCGCAGGGAACCAACCCGCAATGCGGGGGAAGTGGCGGATCACGTGGAAGCACACGAAGATCAACGGTGCTCGCCACCAGTAGCCGCGAATCATGCGCTCCAAGGTCACCGGTTTGCATTGCTCGCTGGCCAGTGCGTGCAAATGCTGGTGCAGTTGCTGGTTGAAGGCCCGATCACGAATGAACAGGTTGGCCTCCAGGTTGAACGACAGGCTCAAGGGGTCGAGGTTGCTGGAGCCAACGGTGGCCCATTGGTCGTCCACCAGTGCCACCTTGCCGTGCAACGGCCGCTGGCAATACTCATGAATCTTCACGCCGTCGCGCAGCAGGTAGTTGTACAGCAGGCGCGACAATGCACGGACCCAGCGCATGTCGGGCTGGCCCTGCAAGATCAACCGAACCTCCACGCCACGCCGGGCCGCGTTGCGCAGCTCACGCATCAGTCGGTAGCCTGGAAAGAAATACGCATTGGCGACCACAATGCGTTGCCGGGCTTTACGAAACGCCTGAAGGTAGTGTGCCTCGATATCGGTGCTGCGCATGCCGTTGTCACGCTCGATCAACACCGCACTGCTGCTTCCGGCGGGCTCGGTAACCGGGCGTACTGCACTGGGGGGCTGCAGCACGGGAGACATCAGGCGCTTACTGGCTGCATGGACCTGCGCCACGACCGGCCCAGTGACCTCCACGGCATAGTCCTGCTTGGCCATGGCACCAAAGTCGCCTAAATGGTCGGCGCTGTAGTTGATACCGCCGATGAAGGCCCGCTCACCATCGACCACCACGATCTTGCGGTGCAAACGGCGAAACAGGTTGGTGCGCATGCCCAACAACAGGGGCTGTGGATCGAACGCGTGAAAGCTTACACCCGCGTCGGTCATCGCTGAAATGAACTCAGCCGGCAGCTCGGCTGTGCCGTAGCCATCCGCGGCCACTTCCACGCGTACTCCGCGCCGGGCAGCCTCGATCAACACCTGCTGCAATTGCTTGCCCACTTTGTCGTCGAAGATGATGAAGGTTTCCAGCAATATTTCTTCCCGCGCCTGGGCCATGGCCTCGAACACGCGGGGGTAGTACTGCTCGCCATTGATCAGCAACTGCACACTGTTGCCATCTACCCAAGGTCGGTTCACAGGTTGATCTCCGCAGCCAGTGGTACGTGGTCGGACAAATGCGACCACGGGTATTTGGACAGCACCTGGGCAGCCCCCGGCATCGCGTTTCGCAAGTAGATGCGGTCCAGGCGCAACAACGGCAGGCGCGCGGGAAAACTGCGCGCCGGGGTGCCGAAGGCTTCTGTCAGGTGTTCGCTGAGCACCGCGTCCGCCTTCAGCCGCCAGTCGTTGAAGTCGCCGGCGATGATGACCGGCGCGTTGGGCGGCAGGCTGGCCAGCAGGTCCAGCATCAGCTTCACCTGGCGCTGCCGGTGTGCTTCGCGCAGGCCCAGGTGTACGCATACCGCATGCACCTCGTCATGGCCCGGCACCTCCAGCTGGCAATGCAGCAGGCCACGCTGTTCATTGCCCTGCACCGACACATCCAGGTTGTTGAAGCGGCTGATGGGGAATTTCGACAACAGCGCGTTGCCGTGGTCGCCATGGGGATACACCGCATTGCGGCCATAGGCGAACTGCGGCCACATGCTGTCGGCCAGAAACTCGTACTGCGGCGTTTCGGGCCAGGCAGGGTGGCGCAGGGCATGCTGCTGATGACTGCCGTGCACCTCTTGCAAAAACACCAGGTCGGCGCCGGTGGCCCGTACGGCCTCGCGCAACTCGGGCAAAATGAAGCGCCGGTTGAAGAAGGTGAAGCCTTTGTGCACGTTCAGCGTCAACACATTGAGCCGGCGTACAGCGGTCACCTTGTCGATGATGCAGCGTGGGGCGGGCAGGGGCTTGTTCACAAGGCCACCTCCGGCACCACGCCTGGCTCGGTCATCAGCTCATGGTCCAAGGACAGCTTTTCCAGCAAGCGCCTGGCGTCGTATGGCGCGTGCACCTTCTGGTCATTGTCGAAGTAGCAGTACACATCCCGTGCCGCACACCGAGGCGGCGGCCCCGGCACGATCAGGCGGGCATCGTCCGCCTGCTTACCTTCACTCCATTGTTGGATACGCTGCTTCCAGCGCCGCAGCGCGCGTGCGGTATATCCGCTGCTGTACAGCTCCACGTCCCCGTGCAGGCGCATGTAGACGAAGTCGGCGGTCACATCTTCGACACAGGGCCATTTGCCGGCGCTGTCGGCCACTACCAGCGCCACGCGATGCTTGCGTAACAGCTTGATGAAGGCTTCGCAGAGGAAACTCTCGTGGCGGATTTCCACGGCGTGACGCAAGCGTGCATTGCCCTTGATGGCAAGGCTGCCATTACCCTTCAGGCGCTCGGCGCAGCCTTGGGCGCGTTCAAGGGCCGCTTTGCGGGTGTGTGGCAGCAGCGCCAGAAACCGGGCAAAACGGTCTTCATCGAACTTCATGTTGGGAGGGAACTGCCACAGGAACGGCCCGAGCTTTTCGCCCAACAGCAGCGGCCCGGAGGCGAAAAAATTGGCCACTGGCTCTTCGATGTCCTTCAGCCGCCGCACATGGGTGATATAGCGCGGCCCCTTGACCGCGAACACGAAGCCGTCCGGCGTTTCTTCACGCCAGCCCAGATAGCGCTCGGGCGTTTGCAGGCTGTAGAACGAGCCATTGATCTCGATGCTGTTCACCGCCCGTGAAGCGAATGCCAGTTCATCGTCCTGTCTCAGGCCTTTGGGGTAGAAGTCCTTGCGCCAGGGGCCATAGCGCCACCCGGAGATACCGATGCGAATATCGCTCACGCTGCCGTCCTCACTGCCGGTTCCTTGTTCGGTCGCTCTGAAAGTGCGACCGGCAAAGGCCGGCGAGGGTTCACAACGCTTGACCAACGGAAATGCTGACGCCGAGTTGAACTTTGCGGCAGCTGGCGTCTCCACCGCATACCCGTTTCCTGGCAGGGTGCCCGGATGACATTCGAGCCTTTCTCCCACTGCCAGATGGCCGGGCTGGGCGACGATGTGCAAAAGCACAAGCAATGACCTGCCACCCGCGGAGGCAAGCATGGCCAGACATATCATCCACTTCACCGGGCCGATCAATTCGTCTACCTGCGGCAACCTGATCACGACCTGCTCACGGGCATTGCAACAGGGTGCCGAGCTTCTGCAACTGAACATCGCCACCATGGGCGGCGAATGCAGCTATGGCTTTACCCTGTACAACTTTCTGCGGGGGTTACCCGTGGAGGTGCATACCCACAACCTGGGTACGGTGGAATCCATGGGCAATATCCTCTTCCTTGCCGGAGCGCGACGCACGGCTTGCAGTTTCAGCAAGTTTCTTTTCCACCCGTTTCATTGGACCTTGCATGGTTCGGTGGACCATTCGCGGATGTCCGAGTATGCGATGAGCCTGGATTACGACCTGCGCCTGTATGCGCAGATCGTGGCCGAGCGCACGAAAGGCGCGGCCGAGGTTTTGGATGTACCGCGTTATCTAATGGCCTATCCAAGGATACTGGCGCCGCGGGAGGCGCTGGAAAGCGGAATGATCCATGCAATCGACGAGATGCCGATCGCGTCAGACGCCGTTCAGTGGAGTGTGCATGCCTAGCTTACCGAACGGACGCCGCCGTGCCCGCGTCACAAGCCAGCAAGGAGCGGATCAGGGCCTTGATCTCGCCCTTCACCACAGCCACCTGATCCAGGTGGGCAAAGCGGCAGTCGGCAATTTCGTGCCGGGCCTTGGGCTGCGGTGCGTCGGCAAACTCCGCTGCGAACACGTAATGCACACGCTCTGGCGTTTCGTGGCGCATCAACAAAACCAGCGATTCAGCCTGTAGCCCAGTCTCTTCCAGCAACTCCCGCTGCGCGGCCTGCATCGGCGTCTCGCCGGGTTCGATCTTGCCGCCTGGAAGGGTCCAAGGCGCCTTGGGCTTTCTCACCCACAACCACTTATGGCGCTGCTTGCCATGCCGGCAAATGATGGTGGCGCGATGCTTGACTGGTTTCATTCCGGCTCCTGGGCGATTCCTTTATTGCATGAAGTTTCGGCCCTGGATGGCAATAAACGTTGCGTTGAAGCTGACGAACGGTCACTTCCATTACGCAAACAGCCTGCCTGCATGTTTTTAGTGCCACCGGTCAGCTGATTGTAAAACCATTGAGCACAGCGACCGATCGGGGGCTCGGAAGCTAGGCATGGCATCGATTCATGCGATCAGCCAATCCATCGCAAGGAGAAACGACATGGCGCAGGACCAAGAGCGAACCCGCCAGCGCGGCGGCACCAAGGAAACCAACCCAGGTAACTTTGCCAATGACCGCGAGAGGGCATCGCGCGCTGGCCACAAGGGTGGCCAGGCATCTGGCGGCAACTTTGCCAACGACCGCCAACGGGCATCGGAAGCCGGACGCAAGGGGGGGGCGCAACAGCCACCGCGCAGGCCGCAGCCAGTGAGAGGGAGCTTTCGCTGAACGCCAGCTCCCCATAGGTGCCCAGCAGCGATTTCGGGGTAACCGCCCCGGAGTCGCGCCATGACATTTTGTTGGACAAAATTTTGAATCTTCTGGCCACCGCCCGATCAATCAAAATGTCATCCATGGAGAAGAGGAGGCCCCCTGCGATGCCTAGTCCACAGCTGTACATAATCGATTACAAACTGCATGACCAGCCGCGCAGTTTCATCATTCGTCTGGAACGCCTGGACAATGCCGAGGCTTGGCATTGGGCAAGTTGTGATGCGGGCATCGGCATCATTCCCAAGTTCGGTCGCGAGAAAATCAGGAAGGTCAGTCGGCCGATGGCCGAGCGTTACGGCATTACCGCCGTGAGCTGGCGGATTTCGGGAAGCAAACCCAACCAGTCGGTGGGCGATCCGGCAGCGATGGTTTAATAGCTCGCCTGCAACCGGTAAAAGAAACTGCAGGAACGGACGTGCCCGCTCCTGCAGGATACGCTGATACTCACCGTGTCAGGCGCCAGACTCAGGGTCGCTGGCCGGGACGCCGGGCCGGTTTTCCTTATCATCAGTCACATTGGGGTCGGTATCTGGGTCGTCTGCCCGATCATTGCGTCGATCCGGCTCCAGCTCCGGCCAGTCATCTTCAACATTGCCGCCACCCATTCGCAGTAGGGAATCCATTGCGCAGTCCTCGTTGATGGTCCTCATGAATTGAGAGCTACAGGTGCACGCCAGAGGTTCACTGAGCATTGGCAGTCGCTGACCAACGGTTTAGATGCCTGCATGCTTCACTGCAGCCACGTACGTGTACTGATCCCAAGTGCCTTGAACCGCTACCGACCTCTTCGCGGGTGAACCCGCTCCAACAAGGGCGCTGTACCGGTCAGAGGCGGCTTGTCCGAGAAGAGGCCAGTAGCTTCAACCCATCATGCTGGCTTTTTCAGCACCAAGGTCAGGATGTCATAGCTGGCCACTAGCTCACCCAGCTGATTGGTCACCTCCACATCCCACGCCACCACCCCCTGCGGCTGCCCCAGCGGGCTGGTCTTGCCTTGGTCGATCTTGCGCTTGCAGGTCAGGCGCGCCTGGATGGTATCGCCAATGCCCACCGGGTTGATGAAGCGCAGGGTGTCCAGCCCATAGTTGGCCAGCACCGGTCCGGCACCGGGCGACACAAACAGCCCGGCCGCTGCCGACAGTACGAAGTAACCGTGGGCAATGCGTTTACCGAACTGCGACGCCTTGGCGGCGATTTCGTCGAAGTGCATGTAGAAATGGTCGCCTGACAGGCAGCCGAAATTGACCAGGTCAGCTTCTGTCACGGTGCGGCGATGGGTGAGCAGCGACTCGCCGATACGCAGCTGCTCGAAGTAGCGACGGAACGGGTGCACGTCGGTTTCGATCACTTCGCCGCCGCGCACGTACTCGCCGGTGACCGCCGTGAGCATGCTCGGCGAGCCTTGTACGGCGGCGCGCTGCAGGTAATGCTTGACCGCACGCAGGCCACCCAGCTCTTCACCACCACCGGCGCGGCCCGGGCCACCGTGCTTGAGCTGCGGCAGCGGCGAGCCGTGCCCAGTGGACTCCTTGGCAACCTGGCTATCGAGCACCAGCAGACGGCCATGCCAGGCAGCAGCCACCGGGATAGCCTTGGCGGCCACGCTGCGCTCGGCGGTGACCAGGGTCGCCACCAGGCTGCCTTTGCCACGGGCAGCCAGTGCCAAGGCTTCGTCGAGGTCGTCATAGGCCATCAGCGTACTGACCGGGCCGAACGCTTCGATATCGTGGGCGCCGCCCTCGGCATGTGGGTCGCGGGCCTGCAACAAGGTTGGCGCAAAGAACGCGCCTTCAGCCACGCCTTCGCCACGCGGGGCAAAGCCATCGCTGGCGCCGAACAGCTGATCACAACTCTGCAGCAGGCTGCGCACCCGCTCGCCGACATCGCGCTGCTGGTCATGGGAGGCCAGGGCCCCCATGCGCACACCTTCCAGGGACGGGTCGCCAACCACGACCTTGCTCAAGCGCTCGCGCAGGCGGGTGGCGACGGCATCCAGGTGCCTGGCCGGGACGATCGCACGGCGGATGGCGGTGCACTTCTGCCCGGCTTTAGTGGTCATTTCACGCACCACTTCCTTGATGTACAGGTCAAACTCTTCGCTGTCCGGTGTCACGTCCGGGCCGAGGATGGCGCAGTTGAGCGAGTCGGCCTCGGCAGTGAACGGCACCGAGTTGCGAATCAGGTTGGGCGTCACGCGCAATTTGGCAGCGGTATCGGCGGACCCGGTGAAGGTCACCACGTCCTGCCCCTGCAGGCGGTCGAGCAGGTCGCCGGTGCTGCCGATAACAAGCTGCAGGCTGCCTTCGGGCAGCAGGCCGGAGGCATTCATCAGGCGTACCACGGCCTCGGTCAAATAGCTGGTCGAGGTCGCCGGCTTGACGATGCAGGGCATACCGGCCAGGAACGTCGGGGCAAACTTTTCCAGCATGCCCCAGATAGGGAAGTTGAACGCGTTGATGTGCACCGCAACGCCTGCCCGTGGCACCAGGATGTGACTACCGGCGAAATGGCCTTGTTTGCCCAACGGTATGGCAGGCCCTTCGTGCACCAGGTTACCCGACGGCAGCTCGCGGCTGCCGATGCCGGCATAGGAGAACAGCGTGGCGTTGCCGCCTTCGATGTCGATCCAGCTGTCGGCCCGGGTGGCGCCGCTGTGGTGCGACAGGGCGTAGAGCTGCTCCTTGTGCTCGGCCAGGTACAGGGCCAGGGCTTTGAGGCGTTGGGCACGTTGTTGGAAATCCATGCCCATCAGCGAGGCAAGACCGCGTGCACGCGCGTAGTCCACAGCTTCGGCGAAGTCCGGGCGCTCTTCATGGCTGTAGGCCAGGACGTGGCCGTCGAGGGCGCTGCGCAGGGCCTGGGCGCCGTGCTGGCCGAGCCAACGGCCGGCGATGAAACTTTGCAGAGTAGGGGCGGCAGACATGCTGTTCTCCATGCTGTTCAAAATGTGAGAGGCGCTGTTACCACAGCGCCAGGGTGTAGCCGATGATCAGGCGGTTTTCGTCCACGGCGTTGGTCAGGCCGTTGCCGGAGCGGAAGGTGACATTGCGCCAGCGCAGGCTGACGTCCTTGAACGGGCCACTCTGGATGACATACGTGATGTCGGTGTCGCGCTCGCGCTCACGGCCATTGGTCACGGTGGCAGTTTCCGCGTGGCGACCGTCGGTGTAGCGGGTCATGAAACTCAGGCCGGGGATGCCCATGGCAACGAAGTCGTAGTCGTAACGCACTTGCCAAGCGTCCAGCCCGGCCCGGGTAAAGGTGTTATAGGTGACCAGGTTGACGGTGAACGGGTCGCCGCCGTTGACGAACGGGAAGGCGCTGTCACCCGACATCTGCTGCCAGGTGGCGGTGAACTTGTGTGCCCGCACGCCCAGGGTGAACATGGCGTTGAAGTTACGGTTGTCGATGTTGCCGGCACGCTCGGCACCGTCGTTGCGGCTGTCGAAGTAGCGCAGGTCACTGCGCAGGCTCAGTCCTTCTGCCAGTGGGCGGGTGTCGATCAGACCGACGAACTGCTGACGGTAGATGTCCTGGAGCTTGGCGTAGTAATAGCTGACCGTGGTTTGCGGGGTGATGGCGTAGCTGCCACCGCCAAAGTCCAGGTGGTCACTGCTGGCAGCGCCATAGCCGATGTCGTCGCGGCCAGACGAATCCCGCAGGTTGGCCTTGGTCAGGCGTCCGGCATTGAAGGTGAGGCCATCGAGGTCCTGACTGGTGAGCAGGCCACCCTGGAAGGTGGAGGCCAGCAGGCGGGTGTCGTTGTACACCACCACCGGCAGGATCGGCTGCAAGGTGCCCAGCCGCAAGGTGCTCTTGGACACGCGAACCTTGCCGGTCAGGCCTAGCTCGCTGTAGTCATCGACCGGTTCGTGGCTGTTCGGGCCAAAAGGCAGCAGGCCGGTGTTGCGACGGTCGCGGCTGGAGTCGAGCTTGATGCCCAACTGGCCCAGCGCGTCCACGCCAAAGCCGACCGGGCCCTCGGTAAAGCCCGACTCCAGCTTGGCGGTAAAGCCTTGGCCCCATTCCTCGGCCTTGGCCTGCGGGGCGTTGCTCTGGCGAAAATCACGGTTGATGTAGTGGTTGCGCAGCTCCAGGCGTGCATGGCTGTCGCCGATGAAGTCGGCCAGCGCGGGCATCGGCAGGGCGAAGGTGGCCAGCCAGGCGGCTGACAGGAAGTGTGTGCGGTTCATTGTTGTTGTTTTACCCGACATGTCTGTTCGTCCTTGAAGTCAGTGTTTACTGGCGCCAGCCGCACCGATACCGGTCATGGAGCGGATGAACTGGCCCAGGTAGCGACCACGCTCTTCGACGGCACGTTCGGAGGTGTCGGTAACCGAGAACACCCAGGCACTGAGGAAGGCCAGGCTCATGGAGAACAGCGCAGGGTTGCTGTAGGGGAACAGCGCCGTTTCGTTGTGCAGCACGTTGACCCACACCGCCGGGCCCAGCACTACCAACAGCACCGCCGAGACCAGCCCGGCCATGCTGCCGCACACCGCGCCGCGGGTGGTCAGGCCTTTCCAGAACATGGAAAGGAGCAGCACCGGGAAGTTGACCGAAGCGGCCACCGCCAGCACCAGGCCGGAAAGGAAGGCAATGTTCTGCGACTCGAACATCAGGCCCAGGATCACCGCCAGCAGGCCGATGACCAGCGTGGCAATGCGTGACACGCGCATTTCCTCTTGCTCGGTCGCCTTGCCTTTGCGCATCACGCAGGCATACAGGTCGTGGGACACCGCCGATGCCCCGGACAGCGCAAGGCCAGCGACCACAGCCAGAATGGTGGCGAAGGCGACGGCAGAGATGAAGCCCAGGAACAGGTTGCCACCCACGGCCTGGGCCAGGTGCACGGCGACCATGTTGCCGCCACCGATGATGGCGCCAGTGGCGTCGCGGTAGGACGGTTCAGTGCCGACCATGACGATGGCGCCAAAGCCGACAACGATCAGCAGCAGGTAGAAGTAACCAATGAAACCGGTGGCGTAGAACACGCTCTTGCGTGCTTCCTTGGCATCACTGACAGTGAAAAAGCGCATCAGGATATGCGGCAGGCCAGCGGTGCCGAACATCATGCCCAAACCGAGGGAAATGGCGTCCACCGGGTTGGACAACAAGCCGCCTGGGGCCATGATCGCCTGGCCCTTGGCATGCACGGCCACGGCACTGGCAAACATGGCCTCGGTGCTGAAGCCGAAGTGCTTGAGCACCATGAAGGCCATGAAACTGGTGCCTGAGAGCAGCATTACTGCCTTGATGATCTGCACCCAGGTGGTGGCGAGCATGCCCCCGAAGGTGACATAGGCAACCATCAGCACACCGACCAGCATCACGGCGTACAGGTAGCTGATGCCGAACAGCAGCTCGATCAGCTTGCCGGCGCCGACCATTTGCGCCACCAGGTACATCAGCGCCACCACCAGGGTGCCGAAAGCCGAGGTCAAGCGCACCGGGGTTTGCGCCAGCCGGTAGCTGACTACGTCGGCAAAGGTGTACTTGCCCAGGTTACGCAGGCGCTCGGCAATCAGGAACAGGATGATCGGCCAGCCCGCCAGGACACCGAGGGCATACAACAGGCCGTCGTAGCCGTTCATGAACATCATCGCGGAAATGCCCAGGAACGAAGCGGCACTGATCATGTCGCCAGCGATCGCCAGGCCGTTCTGCATACCGGTCAAGCCGCCGCCGGCGGTGTAGAAGTCACTGGCCGAGCGGGTGCGCAGGGCAGCCCAGCGGGTGACCAGCAGGGTGAAGCAGACAAACACCATGAACATCGAAATGGCGGTCCAGTTCATTGTGCGCACTCCTGCTTGACCTTGTCGTTGAGCGGGTCGAGCACGTTGTTGGCGCGGTGCACATAGATGCCGGTCAGGGCAAAGGACAGCAGCACCATCAACACGCCCACCAGCATGCCGACCGTGGTCACGCCGCCGCTGAGGGACTGGCCGAGGGTGCTGGGCGAAAACGCAACCAGCAGGACGAAGCCGTAGTAGACCACCAGCATGGCCAGGGTCAGGCTGCCGTTGAGGCGGCGCTTGCGCCGCACCAGGTGCTGGAAGTCGGGGTGGTTGGCGATGCTTTCTATGCGTTCGGGTGTCATGGCAAGCGATCTCTTGGTTTTGTAATTGTTGTGTTGAGGTCACGCGGGGTATTGCGTTGTTGCTTAGGCCCTCTTCGCAGGTAAGGATGCTGCCCCAGGCCCTGTAGGAGCGGGTTTACCCGCGAAGCAGTCGACTCGGTCTACAACTGGTCGAAGTCCAGCACCACCTTGTCGCTCACCGGGTAGGTCTGGCACGACAGCACATACCCGGCCGCCACTTCGTAGTCTTCGAGGGCATGGTTGCTGTCCATCTCCACTTCGCCCTCGATCACCCGGCACTTGCAGGTGGAGCACACGCCGGCCTTGCACGAGTAGGGCAGCTCGGCACCAATGGCGTTGCCGGCGTCGAGCACGTTCTGGGTGTTGCGCGGCAGGTCGAAAGCAAGGGCGCGGCCGTCGCTGATCACGGTGATGTGGCTAAGCGCCGAATCCACCTGGCGTGCCGCCTCACGGGCTTCGCGGCGGGCCTCGCTGCCGGCGGCGGCGAACAGCTCGAAGTGAATGCGTTCCTTGGCCATGCCGTTGGCCTGCAGGCTGTCACGCACGGTCTCGGTCATCGCCTGCGGGCCGCAGATGAATGCCGCGTCCAGCCCGGCAACGTCCAGCCAGCGCGAAAACAGCTGGCCGCATTTGTCGGCGTCGATGCGGCCGTTGTACAGGTCGACGTCCTGCTGTTCGCGGCTGAACACGAAAATCAGGTTCAAGCGGTCGAGGTAACGGTTTTTCAGGTCTTCGAGCTTGTCGCGGAACAGCGCCCCCGAACTGGAGCGGTTGCCGTACAGCAAGGTGAAACGGCTGTGCGGCTCGCTGGCCAGCGTAGTGGCGATGATCGACAGTATCGGGGTGATGCCGCTGCCGGCGGCCACCCCCAGATAGTTGCCCTGGCGAGCCGGGTCCAGCGGCACGAAGAAGCTGCCCGATGGCGGCATTACTTCCAGCTGCTGGCCTTCCTTGAGCACTTCATTGGCAAACGCCGAGAAGCGCCCGCCCGGTACGCGCTTGACGGCCACGCGCAGTTCGCCGTCCTGTACGGCGCTGCAGATGGAGTAGGAGCGGCGGACTTCTTCGTTATCCAGCTGGGTGCGCATGACCAGGTACTGGCCCTGAGTGAAGCGGAACTGGTCCTGCAGGTGCTCGGGCACATCGAAGGCAATCGATACCGCATCACGGGTCTCATTGCGCACTTGCTTGATGGTCAGGCTGTGAAACTGGCTCATGGTGGTCTCCACGGCTCAAATGCATTTGAAATAGTCGAATGGCTCCAGGCACTCGCGGCAGCGGTACAGCGCCTTGCAGGCCGTGGAGCCGAACTGGCTGAGCAATTCGGTATGGGCGCTGCCGCATTGCGGGCAGCACACCTGGGGGGCTTCGCCGAGCAGGCTGCGCTTGCTGGCGCTGCCTTGCGGCGGCGCAATGCCATATGCGCGCAGGCGCTCGCGGCCCAGTTCGCTGATCCAGTCGGTGCTCCAGGCCGGGGTCAGCCGGCGCTCCAGGTCTGGCGCGGTGAAACCGGCCTGTTCCAGCGCCTGGCGGATATCCCCTTCGATGACTTCGGTGGCCGGGCAGCCAGAGTAGGTCGGGGTGACCACCAGGTGCAGGTGGCCGGCGCGCCAATCGACATCGCGCACGATCCCCAGGTCGACCACGCTGACCACCGGCACTTCAGGGTCCATGACCTGGCCCAATACCGCCCAGGCACGAGCCAGGTCGTCGCCTTGCTGTGCCCGCGCGCCGCGGTCGCCGGCAATCAGTTCACCAGGTTGCATCGGGGTAGGCCCTTGGCAGGAACTGCATTTCGGCCAGCAGCAGGCCCAGATGCTCGGTGTGCAGGCCTTTGCGGCCATCCAGGTAGAAGTGGCTGGCGGCCTTGGGCAGCGGCAGTTCGACCGAAGCAAACGTCGCGGTGACCTGCTTCAGCCAGGTGGCGCCGACGGTAGCTGGATCGGCGCCGATACCGCATTCGGCCAGACGGACTTCGTTGTCGCTGCCAGCGGTGAGTTCAACGGTGAAGCGCCACAGCACCGGGATAGCGGCAAGCATGCGCTGGCGGCTGGCATCGGTACCACCGCCCAGGCGTTGTACCCATTCGCTGGACCGGCGCAGGTGGTAGGTGACTTCCTTCAGGGCCTTGGCGGCAATCCCGGCGATTCGCGCGTCGCTGGACTCGACCAGCTCCTGCAGCACGGCGAAGTGCCACGCGTCGTAAAGGAACTGCTTGGTCATGGTCACGGCAAAATCACCGTTGGGTTGCTCAACCAGCAGCAGGTTGCGGTAGGCGCGCTCGTCACGGCGGAACGCCAGGGCATCGGCATCCCGGCCATCGTCGAGTAGCTCGGCGGCATACTCCAGCCAGTTGCGGGCCTGGCCGACCAGATCGAGGCCGACGTTCATCAGGGCCAGCTCTTCCTCGATGGCCGGGGCGCGGCCACACCACTCACAGGGGCGCTGGCCCTGGACCAGGGCGCTGTCGCCGAGCAACAGCAGATAGGGGATAAGGGCTTCTTTATGCATGGCCCACCTCACATGTGTCCGACTTCGTCGGGCAGCTCGTAGAAGCTGGCATGGCGATAGACCTTGTCGTCCGAGGGGGCGAACAGCGGGTCTTTCTCGTCGGGGGAGGAGGCGGTGATCAGCGCCGATGGTACCACCCACAGGCTCACACCTTCGCTACGGCGGGTGTAGAGCTCGCGGGCGTTCTCGATGGCCATGGCGGCATCGGCGGCGTGCACGCTGCCGACATGCTTGTGGTTAAGGCCGTGCTTGCTGCGCACGAACACTTCGTAGAGGGTCCAGACAGACATTTTCGATCTCCGCATCAATCGCCGCTCAGGCGGCGTTCTTGTTCTGTTGCTTGCGCGCATAGGCCACGGCGGCCTCGCGTACCCAGGCGCCATCCTCGATGGCCTTGCGCCGGGTGGCGACACGTTCCAGGTTGCACGGGCCATTGCCCTTGATCACTTCGTAGAACTCGTCCCACTGGATTTCGCCAAAGTCGTAGTGGCCGCGCTCGGCGTTCCACTTCAGCTCAGGGTCAGGCGCAGTGCAGCCAAGCAGCTCCAGCTGCGGCACGGTCTGGTCGATGAAGCGCTGGCGCAGTTCGTCGTTGGTCTGGCGCTTGATCTTCCAGGCCATCGACTGGGCGCTGTTGGGCGAGTGTTCATCGCTCGGGCCGAACATCATCAGCGCCGGCCACCACAGGCGGTTGATGGCGTCCTGAACCATGTCGCGCTGGGCTTGGGTGCCCTGGCGCATCATGGTCAGGAGCATTTCGTAGCCCTGCCGCTGGTGGAAGCTCTCTTCCTTGCAGATACGGATCATCGCGCGGGAGTAGGGGCCGTAAGAGGTGCGCTGCAGCACCACCTGATTGACGATGGCGGCGCCATCCACCAGCCAGCCCACAGCGCCCATGTCGGCCCAGCTGAGGGTGGGGTAGTTGAAGATGCTCGAGTACTTGGCCTTGCCGCTGTGCAGTTTGTCGATCTCTTCGTCGCGGTCAGCCCCCAGGGTTTCCATGGCGCTGTACAGGTACAGGCCGTGACCGGCTTCGTCCTGAATCTTGGCCATCAGCTGCAGTTTGCGCTTGAGGCTTGGGGCACGGGTAACCCAGTTGCCTTCAGGCAGCATGCCGACGATTTCAGAGTGGGCGTGCTGGGAGATCTGCCGGATGAGGGTCTGGCGGTAGGCCTCGGGCATCCAGTTCTTGGCTTCGATCTTGATTTCGGCGTCGATCTTTTCCTGGAAGTTGCGTTCCTCGGGGGACATTTCTTCCAGCGTCTTGACGCGCTTGACTCCGGTTTCCACTAGCTGTGCGTACATGTGCTGCGACTCCTGCTAAGGCATGAGTCATTTGTAAGCGATACAAAACATAACGTCAAACACATTTATGTGTATCAAGTGATATTTGTGTATCACATTGCCGGCCAAGGGGCTGTTGCAGCCCACTCTCGGCACAAGGCTGCGCCTGCATCGCGTGCCCGAGGGAACGCAGGCAAAAAAAAGGCCCCGGGCAATGCCGGGGCCGAAATGGCAGCCGATTGGGTCAGCTGGCCAACCGTTTGTCGAACACATGGCACGCCTTGCCCTCGGAGCGCTTGAGCGTGCCGCAGGGGTGCAGGTGCACCTGGGTGCTGATGCCGATGTAAGTCTTGATCTGTTTGGTCAACTCCCCGACGACCAGCTTGCGCTGGCCTTCGTCAAGGTGCTGGCACTCTGCGCGCAGTTCCACATGCACTTGGACACTGTCCAGGTTTCCATTGCGATACAGATGGATCTCATACAGCTCTGAAAGCTGTTTTATTTTTAGGACCTGTTCCTCGATCTGGGTCGGGAACACATTGACCCCGCGAATGATCAGCATGTCGTCACTGCGGCCGGTGATCTTGCCGATCCGCCGCATTGGCCGAGCGGTGCCGGGCAGCAGCCGGGTGAGGTCACGGGTGCGGTAGCGCACCATCGGCAATGCCTCTTTGCTCAGCGAGGTGAATACCAGCTCGCCCAGCTGGCCATCCGGCAGTACCTCGCCGGTGGCAGGGTCGATGATCTCGGGATAGAAGTGGTCTTCCCAGATGGTCGGGCCGTCTTTGGTCTCGATGCACTCCATCGCCACGCCGGGGCCCATGATCTCCGACAGGCCATAGATATCGAGGGCATTGATGCCCAGGCGCTGCTCAATTGAACGGCGCAGCTCGTCGGTCCACGGCTCGGCACCAAAAATGCCCAGGCGCAGCTTGAGGTGGTGGGGGTCGATGCCCTGGCGCTCGATTTCATCAGCCAGGTTGAGCATGTAGGACGGGGTGACCATGATGATGTCGGGCTGGAAGTCGCGAATCAGCTGCACCTGCTTTTCGGTCTGGCCACCGGACATGGGGATCACGGTGCAGCCCAGGCGCTCAGCGCCGTAGTGCGCGCCGAGCCCGCCAGTGAACAGCCCGTAGCCGTAGGACACATGCACCTTGTCACCTTTGCGCCCGCCGGCCGCACGAATCGAACGGGCAACCACGTTGGCCCAGGTGTCGATATCGTTCTGGGTGTAGCCGACCACCGTCGGCTTGCCGGTGGTGCCACTGGAGGCATGCAGGCGCACCACTTCTTCCTGGGGCACGGCGAACATGCCGTAGGGGTAGTTGTCGCGCAGGTCGTTCTTGCCGGTGAAGGGGAACTTCGCCAGGTCTTCCAGGCACTTGAGGTCATCGGGGTGGGCGCCGCTCTCGGCAAAGCGCTGGCGGTACAACGGCACATTGTCGTAGGCGTGCTTCAGGCTCCAGCGCAGACGCTCCAGCTGGTGCTGGCGCAGGGCGTCGACGCTGGCGGTTTCCATCGGGTCCAGCAGGGCACGATCGGCATCATGGTACATGTTCATGGCTTCACTCGAATTGTTCTTGTACGCCGCGCGCCAGCGGTTGCAGGCCACGCGGTGAGTGTCATGGAGGCAGCATATACGGCTGCGTTCAGTTCGGTAACAAGCGCAGGGCCCGAACCGCTCAGAGGCGCTCGATGATCATGGCGATGCCTTGACCTACACCGATGCACATGGTGCACAGGGCGTAGCGGCCGGCCGTTTCTTCAAGCTCGTGCAAGGCAGTGGTCACCAATCGAGCACCGCTCATGCCCAGTGGATGGCCCAGGGCGATGGCGCCGCCGTTGCGGTTGACGCGTGGGTCGTCGTCGGCCAGGCCCAGTTCGCGCAACACGGCCAGCCCTTGGGCGGCAAAGGCCTCATTGAGTTCGATGACATCCAGGTCAGCCAGTGCCAGGCCGGTGAGCGCCAGCACCTTGCGGGTCGCAGGCACCGGACCAATACCCATCAGCCTGGGCTCAACCCCGGCCACCGCCATGCCGACGATGCGACCGCGGGCCTTCAACCCATGGCGGCGGGCCGCGGCGCTGTTGGCCAGCAGCAGGGCGCAAGCGCCGTCATTCACGCCGGAGGCATTACCCGCCGTTACGCTGCCGCCTTCACGAAACGGCGTCCCGAGCCGAGCCAGCTGCTCCAGGGTCGTGTCGCCGCGCGGGTGCTCGTCATGCTCGACCACTTTGGCTGGGCCTTTGCGTTGCGGGATTTCGACCGGCACGATTTCCCGCGCCAGGCGGCCGCAGGCCTGAGCTGCTGCGGCTTTGTGCTGGCTGCGCAGGGCAAAGGCATCCTGATCGGCGCGCGAGATGCCGAACTGTTCAGCCACGTTTTCGGCGGTTTCCGGCATCGAATCGATGCCGTAGGCGGCCTTCATCAGCGGGTTGACGAAACGCCAGCCGATGGTGGTGTCGAACAGCTCGGCCGCACGGCCGAATGCCTGTTCCGACTTACCCATCACAAACGGCGCACGCGACATGGACTCTACACCACCGGCCAGCATGAGCCCCGCTTCACCGCAGCGCAGGGCACGTGCCGCATTGCCGATGGCATCCAGGCCGGAACCGCACAGGCGGTTGATCGTGGTCCCTGGTACTTCGAGTGGCAGCCCGGCCAGCAGGCTCGCCATGTGGGCCACGTTGCGGTTGTCTTCGCCGGCCTGGTTGGCACAGCCGAAGATAACGTCATCAATGGCTTTCCAGTCCAGTTCGGGGTGACGCTGGATCAAGGCTTTGAGCGGGATGGCCGCCAGGTCGTCGGCGCGCACGCTGCTCAGGGCCCCGGCATAGCGGCCAATGGGGGTACGCACGGCGTCGATGATCAAGGCATCGGCGTGGGTCGGTTCATTCATCTTGCGTCTCCTGCGCCAGCACGGTGCCGCGCACTTTGTAGGATTTGCCATGGAACATCGCCACCAGCTCACCGCGCTGGTTGTCGATGCGCACGTCGTACAGGCCGGTGCGGCCTTTGCGGCTGACTTCGCTGGCGTGGGCGGTGAGCACGTCATCGCGCAGCGCCGGGGCCAGGTAGTCGATGGTGCAGCCCAGCGCCACCGTGGCCTGGTCGTAGCTATTGCAGGCGAAGGCGAACGCCGAATCGGCCAACGCGAACAGGAAACCGCCATGGCAGGTGCCATGCCCCTGGATCATGTCGGCACGTACCGCCATGCGCAGGCTGGCCCGGCCTGGGCCGGCATCCAGCAGGCTGATGCCCAGGCCCTGAGTGGCCGGGTCGCGGGCGTACATGGCGTCGGCACAGGCTTGTGCCAGTTGCACTTCAGTCATGCAGGGTGCCTCCTTTGGCTTCACAGCGGCGCAATAACAGGGAAGGGCGGTAGCGGCTCTCGCCGTAGCTGCGCTGCAGGTTGTCGAGCACGCGCAGGGTATGGGCAATACCGATGTTCGCCGCCCAGGCCAGCGGGCCGCAGGGGTAATTGACGCCAGCGCGCATGGCCAGGTCGATGCCGGCGGCGCTGCCGACGCCCTGAAGCACCGCATCGGCGGCCTCGTTGGCGAGCATTGCCACGGTGCGCAGTACCACCAGGCCGGGCAGGTCGGCGACACCGGTCACTTTCAGGCCGGCACGCTGCAGCAAGGCTACGGCTTGGTCGCGGGCGCTGTCAGTGGTATCGGCGGACCAACTGATGGCAAGGCGGGTGGCGCTGCTGTAGTCCAGCGCCAGGTCGAGCAGCACAAGGTTGCGCAGGCCGTCTTCGCGGGCGCGCTGGCTGGCCAGGCGGCCATCGGACAGGGCCAGGGTGGCATCGCCCACCTGAATCAAGCCACTACCGGCGCGCTGGGTCACGGCAATGCCGCTTTGGCGCAGGCGCTCGACCAGCGGTTGCATCACCCCCAGGTTGCCCTCGACCGCGCAGGCCTCTGCGCAGGCGGAGCTGTGCAGTTCCGCCGGCTGCGGGCGCTCGACGCCTTCGGCATAGCGATAGAAGCCTTGGCCGGTCTTGCGCCCCAGGCGACCGGCGTCCACCAGTTCCTTCTGCACCAGCGAAGGCTGGAAGCGGAAATCGCCATAGAAAGCATCGAATACTGAACACGTGACAGCGTAATTGACGTCATGGCCAATCAGGTCGGTCAGCTCGAACGCCCCCATGCGAAAGCCGCCAGCGTCACGCATCAGCGCATCCAGGCTGGCGCAATCGGCGGCACCTTCCTGCATCAGGCGCAGGCTTTCGGCATAGAACGGCCGCGCTACACGGTTGACGATGAAACCCGGTGTAGAGCGCGCATGGACCGGCTGCTTGCCCCAGGCCTGGGCAGTGGCGTAGATGCGTGCGGCCACTGCCGGGTCGGTTGCCAGGCCCGACACCACCTCGACAAGCGCCATCAGCGGTGCCGGGTTGAAAAAGTGCATACCGACCAGGTGCTGCGGGCGTTCAAGGCCAGCGGCGAGGCTGGTGATGGACAGTGACGAAGTGTTGCTGGCAAGGATACAGTCGGCTGCGCACAGGGTTTCGAGCTGGCCGAACAACGCCTGCTTCACCTGCAGGTTTTCGACGATGGCTTCAATGACCAGGCCGGCATCTGCCAAGGCGTCGAGTGTATCGACCGGGCACAGGCGGGCATTGATCGCTTCGCGTTCAGCGGCCGGCAACGTTCCTTTGTCCACCAGCCGGGCCAGTTGGCGATCGATACCCGTCACCGCCTGGGCGGCAGCACCCGGGCGGTTGTCGTAGAGTTTGACGGGGTGGCCGGCCTGGGCCGCGACCTGGGCGATACCGGCGCCCATGGCGCCGGCACCGATCACCGCCACCTGCACATTGCTTGCGAGTGCGCCCATGTTCAGCGCCCCTTGAAGGCTGGCGTGCGTTTGTTCATGAAGGCGCTCACGCCTTCGCGGTAGTCCTCGCTGCGCCCGGCCAGGCGCTGCAGGTCTCGCTCCAGCTCCAGCTGCGCCTCAAAACCGTTGTCGAAACTGGCATTGAGGCTGCGCTTGATCAGTGCCAGGCCGTAGGTGGGCTGGGCGGCGAGCTGGCGGGCGAGGGTGAGGGCTTCGTCACGCAGCGCGGCATCATCCACCACGCGGTGGATCAACCCCCATTGCTCGGCCTGTTCGGCGCCAAGGCGCTCGCCCAGCATGGCCAGCGCCTTGGCCCGGGCCATACCGACCAAGCGCGGCAGCAGCCAGGTACCACCGGAGTCCGGCACCAGGCCGATCTTGCAGAAGGCCTGGATGAAACTGGCCGAGCGGGCGGCCAGCACCAGGTCGCAGGCCAAGGGAATGTTGGCACCGGCACCGGCCGCCACGCCGTTGACCGCACAGATCACCGGCAAAGGCAGGTCGCGCAGGGTGCGTACCAGCGGGTTGTAGAACTTGTCGATCGATTGGCCCAGGTCCGGCATTTCGGCGCCTGGGGCAACGTTGCGGTCGGACAGGTCCTGCCCGGCGCAGAAGCCGCGGCCTTCAGCCGTCAGCAGCAGCACCCGCGCGTCACTGCTTTGGCGCACTTGCTTGAGCGCTTCGCGCACCTCCAGATGCATGGCCGTATTGAAGCTGTTCAGCTGCTCGGGGCGGTTCAATGAAAGGAAGGCAACGCCGTCCTCGATGGAAAACAGGATGTGCTGGAAAGTCATGACAGACTCGCTCCGTCAGTCGAGAGAATGATGGTCAGCGCCCCTGGAAACGGGCTTGACGCTTTTCCTGGAAGGCGCGGATGCCTTCATCGCGGTCGGCGGTGCCAGCCAGCAGGGTGAAGGCATGGCGCTCGAAGCGCAGGCCGCTGGCCAGGTCGGTATCACCGGCCTTCAGTAACGCCTCCTTGGCCAGGCGCACGGCCAGCGGCGCTTTGGCGGCGATGCTGCGGGCAACCTGCATGGCGCGTTCTACGGTGAGTTCGGGCTGGGTGATTTCGCTGACCAGGCCGGCCTGCTGGGCGCGGTGGGCAGTGATGGCTTCCCCCGTCAGTACCATCTGCATGGCCAACGGCTTACCGACGGCACGCAACAGGCGCTGGGTGCCGCCAGCACCGGGGATGATGCCAAGGTTGATTTCCGGCTGGCCGAAACGGGCGTCGGTACCGGCGATGACGATGTCGGCGCACATTGCCAGTTCACAGCCGCCACCCAGGGCATAGCCGTTGACTGCGGCAATCAGCGGTTTGGCGAATGCGGCGATGCTTTGCCAATGCGCTACGCGCGGGTCATTGAGGATGCCGACCAGGTCGCGATCAGCCATCTCGCGGATGTCGGCGCCTGCGGCGAATGCTTTGGCACTGCCGGTAATCACTGTGGCCCGGACATGCTCGTCGTCCCCGGCAGCCTGCAGCGCAGCAGCCAGTTCTGCCAGTAGCTCGGTGCACAGGGCATTCAAGGCCTCGGGCCGTTGCAGGGTAATGAGCTGAACGCCGTGTTCGGGCGCCTGCACATCGATATATCGCGGCATGTCGGGTTCCTCTGGCTGCACGCACGGCACATCGCGTGGCCGGCATTTTTTGGAATTGTTTGCAGGGGCGTAATGCGGGATCACGACCAGGTGAGGTCAGTATATGCTCTATGTGATACATCAATGCAAGTTTCAAAATGTATTCGCGTATCTCTTTTTTATTTTCCAGCGGCCAAAGCCGCAGAGCAATGCCTGCAGAAGAATCGGTTCATCTGGTTATTTTCTGGTATTTAACGCTGGTTTTTGCCTGGCAGAATCAAATCAACACAAGTGATACACGATTGACGACCAAACAGCTTCTGATACAAGATCGAAAGAAATTTCAAATCATTTCAGGAGTGATGCCATGCCTTGCTATCGACTGGACGGCCTGACGCCCGTGGTTCACCCGACAGCCTACGTGCACCCCAGTGCAGTCCTGATCGGCGACGTCATCGTTGGACCCCGCTGCTACATCGGCCCACTGGCATCGCTCAGGGGCGATTTCGGCCGCATCGTGCTGGAGGAGGGTGCCAACTTGCAGGACACCTGCGTGATGCACGGTTTCCCGGGGGGCGACACCGTAGTAGAGCGTAACGGGCACATCGGCCATGGCGCCGTGCTGCACGGCTGCCGAGTGGGCGAAGACGCGTTGGTCGGCATGAACGCCGTGGTGATGGATGGCGCCCATGTAGCACCACGTTGCATTGTCGCGGCCACTGCCTTCGTCAAGGCAGGCTTCGAATGCGCGGCGCAGAGCCTGGTGATGGGGTCGCCAGCCCAGGTCAAACGCCCACTGACCGATCAGGAGCTGGCCTGGAAACAGCGCGGGACGGCGGAGTACCAGCACCTGGCGCAGCGCTGCATGAACAGCATGGTCGAATGCCCGCCGCTGGCCGAGGCAGAGCCGGGACGCCCGCGCATGGAAGACACCGGGGTCAGGCCCAAGGGCCAGGCGAGCGCATGAGCCTGGCAGCGACACGCAATGGCCAGGCGGCCCACCGCACAGGTATAGTCGGTGCTTTATCCGCGCACAGTTCGCCCATGAGCACTCTTGCCCCACTGAACCACTTGATCACCCGTTTTCAGGAACAGACGCCGATCCGCGCCAGTTCCCTGATCATCACGTTGTACGGCGATGCCATCGAGCCGCACGGCGGTACAGTCTGGCTCGGTAGCCTGATCAACCTGCTGGAACCGATCGGCATCAATGAACGGCTGATTCGCACGTCGATCTTTCGCCTGACCAAAGAAGGTTGGCTCACTGCAGAAAAGGTGGGTCGACGCAGTTATTACAGCCTGACAGGCACTGGCCGTCGGCGTTTCGAAAAAGCTTTCAAGCGCGTCTATAGCCCAAGCCAGCCAGCCTGGGACGGGGCCTGGACGCTGGTGTTGCTGTCGCAACTCGAGGCAGGTAAACGCAAGGCCGTGCGTGAAGAGCTGGAGTGGCAGGGGTTTGGTGTCATGGCGCCGAACCTGCTAGGTTGCCCACGGGCAGACCGTGCCGACCTGGTGGCCACGTTGCGTGACCTTGAGGCCGGCGACGACAGTATCGTCTTCGACACCCACACCCAGGAGGTGCTCGCGTCCAAGGCGATGCGCGCCCAGGTGCGGGAAAGCTGGCGTATCGACGAACTGGGGCAGCAATACAGTGAGTTTATCCAGCTGTTCAGGCCGCTGTGGCAAGGTTTGAAAGAGCAGCCGTTGCTGGATGCTCAAGATTGCTTCCTGGCACGCACGCTGCTGATTCACGAGTACCGCCGCCTGCTGCTGCGCGACCCGCAACTGCCTGACGAACTGCTGCCAGGGGACTGGGAGGGAAGGGCTGCGCGGCAGTTGTGCCGTAACCTCTACCGACTGGTGTTTGCCAAAGCCGAAGAATGGTTGAATGCAGCACTGGAAACAGCAGATGGCCCATTGCCGGATGTGAGCGAGAGTTTCTACAAGCGTTTTGGCGGGTTGGCTTGAGGGTAAGTCACCTACTACCAGCAGGCAGTTCTTGTGTCCCTATAGGAGCAACCCCAACCACATTGCCCCCAGGATGAGCAGTTGCCCTGGAATGAGGTATCGCGAAAAGCTGAAACCTCCGTTGCTCAAGGCCAGAACACATTTGCTCAATGTGTTCCCCGTCAATGCGAGCAACCCCGGTATGACGATTTCATTCGCACTGATTCGTCCGGCAGCGACCAACGAGGCGATCGAGGCCGTGGCCGCATGAGCATCGGCCAGGCCGCCGACGAAAGCCGCGAGATTGACGCCATTGGGGCCCAGAAGCTGAAGCAGAAATGCCGAGAACAAGGCGATGCCGGTTATCGCAGCGGTGATCGCCAGTGCTGTCCAGAGACTGAACGCGCCATCGCCCGGATGTGTGGCGGATCCTCCATGAGCAGCACGCCAAGGTGCTAGCAGAAGCACGCCATACACGAGTGTGACCAGTGCCCCCAGCGCGATCGATGACCAGAAAGGGTCGAGCAAGCGACGGTCGACGATGCTCAGCACCAGTGCAAATTGGGTGATGCTGGCGAGATTGGACAATACGGCAGCGCCGGCAAATGGCCTGGCAGCAGCGCCTTGCTGTCTGACGCGGTGCGCAAGCAGGGCAATGGTGGCAGAACTTGAAGCAAAGCCCGATGCGATCGCGCTCAAGGGCAGGCCATAGCGAGGTCCCATCAGGCGCATGACGATGTGTCCTAAAGCACCCACGGCCATCAGCAAGACCACCAGGTTACAAATCGTGCGCGGGTTGAGTATGTTGTAGGGGCCTAGAAACTGGTCCGGTGTCAGCGGCAGTACCACCAAGGCCACCGTGGACAACATCAGGCCATCGCGCAACTCTTCCTCGCTCAATTGTTGCAGCACGAAATGATGCAGTTCGCGTCGCAGCGCCAACAGCACGGTGAGCACCACGCCCACCGCTGCGGCGAGCTCAGGCTCATGAAGGCTAAGCGCTCCGAGTGTCAGCACCAGCAGCAGGGCAATTTCACTGGTCACTTCAGGGTCTTTATCGGCATGTCTGCGGTAGTGCATGCAGAGCATCAGCACCAAGCCCAGACTCGCCACCGCGACCAGCACCGCACCTGCCAGCAACATGCTGACGTAGCCCAGCAATGCAGTGATGGCGAAGGTCCTGAGCCCGGCGGCCGCGTGGTCTTCGTTACGCCCCTTCTTACGCTCGCGCTCCAGCCCCACCAGCATGCCGATACCCAGCGCCACAGCGCCGTGGCCAACATTCAAGGCGTCGAGCATGGTGCCTTTAGCGGGACCTTGACCTCACATTCCCCGCCACCTTGTTCCAGTGCCATGAGTGCAGGCATATCGAGAATTTCTACCAATCTGCCATGCAGGTCGACGATACCCAGCACGCGAAGACGGGCGACGGATCGGCACACGGTTTCCAGGCGTAACCCCAGGTACGAAGCCATGTCTTCACGAGACATGCGCAACATGAAGCCATGCGCAGAGTAACCGCGGCTGACGAAGCGTCTGGAGAGCCCCACCAGGAAGCTGGCCAGCCGCTGTTCTGCTGTCAGGTTGCACAGCATCAGCACGCGCCCGTGCTCACGCACGATCTCGCGGCTCATCAAGCGATTAAGGCTCTGCTGCAGCTCCGGAAACTCACGCGCCAGGGTTTGCAAGCGACGATAGGGGACGGGGCAGACTTCGCTGTCTTCCAGGGCAATGGCGTCACAGACATGGTGCTCTGTGGCAATGGCATCGAGGCCGAGTACATCGCCCGGCATCCAGAAGTTGATCACCACGCCTTGCCCCTCGGCGGTGTTCAGGCTGGTCTTGAAACTGCCGCAACGTACGGCATAGAGCATGGACAGCGGATCGTTGGCATTGAACAGCGCGGCACCCTTGCGAATGCGCATGCGTGGGCCTATCAACGCGCCCAGGCAGCTGTTGTCGTCAACCGGCAGACCCGTGGGGAGGCACAGGCCGCTGACCCGGCAATCCATGCAGTGGTTCACCAGCGGTTTCAGGTGAATAGGGTTTGCCTTGGACAATGCGTTGGGTGAGTCGAGCAGGGTGACCTTCAGCTGGCCAGGCATTTTCAGGCCTCCTTCGCATTTTGGAGGCCGCTTTGGGCCCCTGCGCCATGACGCGCACCGAGCCCGACGGTCACCCCGGCATGGGGCGACCAATCAGCAAGCATGTCACGCGAGTGGGGGGCATTGAGGCGGCTTGTAAGCCGTTCGACAAACCGCTCGGCTTCGGCAGCCGTCCTGAAACCCACCCGCCAGTCATCCATGTGTACCCAACAGCGTCCCTGCTCTGTGTTCTTCTCCACGTAAACGTTCATCAGGGCCTCCAAAGCATGTATCGGTAGACAATGCAGAATGAAGGCGTCCCTGCCGGCAGTGCAGGTGAAACTCAGGACGGTGTCGCCATGGCACGCCTGCGGGGCCTGAAGTGGCTGTGATCTGGGTACAGGGTGCGCCGGCGAAGTCCCGAGGTATTGATCCGCGTCAAGTTCTTGCGCCATGGGCAATGCCACTGGTCGGTAGGTGCCTCCAGTTGATAAACATCAAGTTCGCAACACGTAGGTGGCAGATGCTTTACCTACGTATTGCAACCTCAGAGGTGTGCCATGGAAACTCCGCAAAGACTGCTGCTGATCGCCTCCCCCCTGATGCGCCGAACCCCGGCCTATGACCGGGCCGCTGCGCTGGCCAAGGCCAAGGGGATGGCGCTGCACATCGTCGCTTTCGACTACGTGGAAGGGCTTGCCACGGCGGGCTTGGTGAATGATCAAGCGCTCGCAGTCATGCGCGAGGGTTACGTGCAGCAGCACCGGGCATGGCTGGAAACCCAGGCGTTGCCGATGCGGCGCAATGGTGTCACCGTCACAACCGAGGTGGTGTGGGTGCAGCAGCCCTTGAATGAGATCCTGATTCACTTGCGTGAGCAACCGTTTGCCATGCTGATCAAAGAGCTCGAGCATGAGCCTTGGTGGATGCGCGCAATGTTCACCTCGCTGGATATCCAGCTGCTGCGCGAAACGCGAATACCCTTGCACTTGGTACACAAGGCGAGCCATGCGTTGCCACGCAGGATTCTGGCGGCGGTGGACCTGTCCAGGCCTGAGGATCAGTTTGAAGGTTTCAACGACCAGATCATCAGCGAAGCGCTGAAGCTGACCTTGCAGTGCAATGCCCAGATCGAATTGCTGTACACCTACGACCTGGGTTCCATGTACCTGGACGCCGGCGGCAGCCGGGAACATTCGTTCCTGTTCGATTCGAACCGTGCCCAGACCTTGCATGACGTTCAGAGCGCTGCCTTCCAAGAGCTTGCCGAACGCAACGGGATCGCCGTCGAACACCGCCATATGCGCATCGGCGACCCGGCAAAGGCCCTGGCCATGTTCATGGATAACAATGATATCGACGTGCTGGTCATGGGCAGCTATCACCACCATGGCATCGGCTGGTTCATCGGCAGTACTGCCGAGCGCGTTTTGCATCGGTTGTCCAGCAGTGTGCTGGTGATTTCTCCAGAGCGCTCCAAAGGCTGAAGCACAAGGCCCGCAAGGGCCTTGTTTTTTCAAGGCCGCAGGTCAAGTTCGTGCAGGATCTCGCTCACATCGCCGCCAGGGTAGCGTGAGGTGAAGCCCAGTGCCTTGACCAGCCGGTGCATGGCATAGTTGCTGGCCAGATCCCTGGAGACCATGCACTGAAAGCCATTGCGCCGTGCGGCTTCAATCAGGTGTTGCATCAGGCGCTTGCCCAACCCCTTGCGCTGCCAGTCTTCGCTGACCGCCACTGCACATTCGCACCGCTGACTGCCAGGTATGCCTGCATAGCGGCTGACGCCGATTTGTTGCAATTGACCGTCTACATGAACCAAGGCGACATAGGCCATGCGCTGGTGATAGTCCACGGGCATGTCTTGCGTGTCCAAGCTAGGCAAGCCGCCGCTGAGCCCGGCAATGAAACGAAAACGCCGTGATTCATAAGCGATGGTGCTCAGAAAACGCTTGTCCCGTTCGCGGTCTTCCTCGCGCAGTGGGCGGATCAGCACCGCCGAACCGTCCTCGAGGTTTTCGACCCAGTGTTCGCAGGTCTGTGGCTGTGCTGTTTGCTGCCCGTTCATGACGCCTCCCGTTGCTTGATCAGTACCTGGTGCAGCCGTTTTAACGTGGCGGGCCGTTTCGGTTCTGACAATCATCAAGTTCAGCCTGGGTAGCGGTTTTCTGATCTGCATCAAGCAGCAGCGATCCTGCGCGCGGAATATCGTCAGCATCACGCCCACTCACGAAAGCGCGGAGGTTCACCATGGGGCAATATCGACAATTGCTGGTGCTGCTGACCGAGGTAGAACCGCATTCCGCCGCTTTGCGCAGAGCCCTTGCCTTGGCGCATGTCAGCGGCGCCAGCGTGCATGTACTGGGCTTGTTCGAGCCAAGCGAGGAGCACCTTCTGCGCGAAGAGCGGCTGAACGAGGCCGATATCAAGCGCCAGTACGAGCACTATCGCGCTCAGTTGACGGGATTGGTCGAGCGGCATCGCGGCAGCGGTATAACGCTGACGGTCGACAGCCTGAATGCGGAGGATATCCGCAGCCAGGCGATCGATTACATCAGTGAACTGCAGCCCGATATGGTCATCAAGGACAGCGAAGCCGCGTCGGCCCTGGTGCGCGTGTTCGGCACCCCACTGGATTGTGCGCTGATGCGAGGTTTCAAAGGCGTCAGCCATTTCGTGCCGGCGGGGGCCATCTCATTGCCGCGGCGTGTGCTGGTCGCAGTGGATACGGCGTTCAGTGAGACGCCTGCCGTTCAGGCGTGCTTCAATCGTGGTCTGGTTCGTGCTGCCCAGGCGCTGGCGTTGCAGTGTGACGCGCACCTGCATCTGCTATCGGCCTACAACCTGGCAGGGGTATTTGCCTCGGACATGAATGTCACCCAGGCGTGGATCGACGAGATGCGCGAGGCACTGCAGGAACCTTTCGAAGCGCTGGCCGATGCCGAAGGCGTCGCGCCTGACCGCCGACATTTCATGGAAGGAGGCCCGGTACAGGTGATCCGTGAACAGGTCGCGGCCCTGGACATCGACGCGGTGGTGATGGGCGTGGTGCAACCCAAAGGCCTGGACAAACTGTTGGGAGACACCACCGAGCGTATCGTCAGCCGCCCACCGTGCAGCGTGCTCGCCGTTCATCCCCAAATAGCCGAAAGTTGGGAGCCTTGGCCATGCAACTGACATTTCTTGGCGGCACCGGCACCGTGACCGGCAGCAAATTCCTGTTGACCCGTGACAGCACGCGGGTATTGGTCGACTGCGGACTCTTCCAGGGTTTCAAGCAACTGCGCCTGCGCAACTGGCAGCCACTGCCCCCGGCGCTGCGGGCGCTTGATGCGGTGGTGCTGACCCACGCCCACCTTGACCACAGCGGTTATCTACCGGTGCTGGTTCGGGAAGGCTACCGCGGGCCGATCTACGCCACGCCGGCGACGTGCGCCTTGGCGGAAATCCTCCTGCTCGACAGTGCACGGCTGCAGGAAGAGCAGGCCGAACATGCCAATCGCCACGGTTACTCCAAGCATGCGCCGGCGCAACCGCTCTATACCGAGCAGGATGCCAAACGTGCCCTGGCACTGTTTCGGCCCGTGGCGTTACATCAGGTGACCACGATCGCAGAGGGCATGGAGTTACTGTTGCGTACCGCCGGACATATTCTGGGGGCAGCCACGGTCCAGATCAGCGCCGAAGGGCAGACCGTGCTGTTTTCGGGTGACCTCGGCCGCCCTCAGGATCCGATCATGCGTGCGCCTGAGCTGGTCAGGACGGCGGACGTGCTGTTGATCGAGTCTACCTATGGGGACCGCCAGCATCCCGCCGAATCGACCGAGCAGTACCTGGCCAAGGTCATCAACGAAACGCTCCTGCGCCACGGGATTACCCTGGTACCCTCGTTCGCCGTCGGCCGTGCCCAACTGCTCATGTATTACCTGTACACGCTCAAGCGCGACCGGTTGATCCCTGATGTCCCGGTCTACCTGAACAGCCCGATGGCCACCGACGCCACCGCCTTGTACCAGCAGTACCGCAGTGAGCATCGGCTGACCGCAGCCGAGTGCGCCGCCATGTGCAGAGGCACGCACATCGTCCGGACAGTCGATGAGTCCAGGCAACTGGACCAGCTGCGCGAGCCCGCAGTGATCATCGCCGCCAGTGGCATGGCGACCGGCGGACGGGTGCTTCACCACCTGAAGGCGCTAGCCCCCAACCCACGCAACAGCATCCTGTTCTCGGGCTTTCAAGCCGGGGGGACGCGGGGTGCCGATATCGTCGCGGGCGCCCACAGTGTGAGGTTGCACGGCGAGGATGTGCCCATCCGTGCACAGGTGCATGCGATGGAGAATCTTTCTGCGCACGCCGATGCCGATGAAATCATGGAATGGTTGCGCGGGTTCACCCGGCCACCCCGTCAGACCTATGTCATTCATGGTGAGCCACACGCTGCCGACACCTTACGGCGGCGAATCAGCCTCGAACTCGGCTGGCAGGTGTGCGTGCCTGAGTATCAGGAAACGGTTGCCATCGACCCTGTGCGCTAGCCGGGCGCGGGAGGTGAATCATGAGTACACAAGCAAGGGCGAAACTGCGGGCCTGGTTGCACAGGCCCAGGGGCAGCCTGGGTTGGATCGTGACCATCGTCGCTTTACTCGTCGCCGCGTCCGTCTATCGCGCCTTAAGCGCTAGCTGGCGCATGCCCATGCGTGATCCGGCGGTACTCCTTGGCCTGCTGGCGTTGAGTGTCGCGCTGGGGTGGGCGGTGCAGCGGGGCGTCAAGCGCACGGTCGGCAAGGCCATTTTCAATGGCCAGCAGACGGGTTGGCAGGCCAGGCTGGCGTTGCTGCGTTCAATCACCCGGGAATCGAACACTTTGATAAGCGTGTTGCTGCTCCTGGTCCTACTCGGTGCTGGCACCGTGTGGCTGGCGGGGCGCTCCGTGGCGCAGATCGTGGAGAATTGCACGGCCAACCTGCAGGCCCAGGTGGAGGTGCCTGAGGATGACAAGCTCGCTGCGCTGGTCGGCAAACCCGTGTGCACGTGCCTGGCACAGACCTTTCTGGAGCGCAATGGGGTGCTGCGCCTGGCCCTGTTCGAAACGCCCATGCAGGAAGTGAGCGGTCTGAAGGCGCTGACTCCCGCTGATGAGCAGCGTTGCCTCGCGCAGTTCGACCTGCTGCCCGAGGCGGGGCGTGCAGCCACGCCTTGAAGCCATCAACGGCTCCCATCGGCAGCTGAAACGACCGGCGCCCATCGCGGCGCGGGAGGTGTTCATGTCCCATGATCTTGCCTTGCCAACTGTGTTTGTCGACCGTACCCAGGCTGGACGTTGCCTGGTAGAGCCACTGGCCCGGTATGCCGGCAGGCCCGACGTGATCGTGCTTGCACTGCCGCGTGGTGGTGTTCCGGTGGCCTATGAAGTCGCGACTGCCCTCAACGTTCGCCTGGACCTGCTGATGGTGCGCAAGCTCGGTATGCCGTTTCAACCCGAGTTCGCCATGGGGGCGATAGCCAGCGGCGGAGTAACCTTCCTCAATGACGACATGTTGCGGGCCTATCCGGTAGATCGCGCGGTGTTCGACGCCGTGGTTGCCAGGGAAACCGAGGAACTGGCGCGGCGCGAGCGGGCTTACCGGGGAGGGCGGCCAGCCCAGCAACTCAAGGATCAGGTGGTGATTCTCGTTGATGACGGCCTGGCGACCGGTGCCACGATGAGGGCGGCGATACAGGCTGCACGAGCCCAGTCACCGGCGCGGATCGTCGTCGCCGTCCCGGTCGCACCGCCAGAAACGCTCGAAGCGCTGTACGGTGAAGTGAATGAGCTGGTGTGCCCGCGTGTGCCTGAGCGGATGGTCTCGGTTGGCTATTGGTACCAGGATTTCCCGCAGACGTCGGACGAGGAAGTCATGACGCTCATGGGGCAAGCTGATCAGCAAGCACTTTGCCGGAGTGCCCCCCATGACTGAGCGCAGGGGTGAAGTTCGCACGCAGACGATGAAGCTGGCAAGTTGCGCATCGGCTTGTTCGGTGCAGGCACGGGGGCCACTGCGCTTGCCGGTGACGGGTTTGTGAAGTCCCTGCAGCGCGTATCCGCCTGATAGCGCTTCGCCGAGGCTCATACACCAAATGGATAGGTTTCGTCCTCAGGCTCAAGGTGCTGTTGTTTCGGCAAGGGCAGGGCAGTCACTGGCTGGGTCTGTTCGAACCAGAGCAGCGCATCGAACTGCTCGGCCAGCACCGCCTCGAAGTAGTGGCTCAGCCGTTCGCTCTCGGGGCGATAGATGACGCCGATGGCGCGTTCGAGTAGCGCCGTGGACAACACATGGCGCAACGCCTTGCGCTGTGGGTCGCGCCAGTCGCTCAGGCTGGCTGGCACGCCTGCGAGGCGGAACTGGTGCTCCCAGCTGTCGCTGCGCGAAGGACGGATTTCCTTGATCTGCATGTCGCCGTCCCAGTCATCGGCGGCGGCCACCTGGCCGCGGTCGGTGGCCATGCCGATCAGCACCGCGTCGTGCCCGAAAGCGCTGCGGCAAAGCTGGCCGATGGTGAACTGGCCTTTCCAGCCCATTTCCGTGGCTCCGGCATTGCCGATGTGTGAATTGTGTGCCCAGACCACGGCCTTGGCGTGGGGACCACGGTGTTCCAGCAGTGCGTGCAAGGTATCGAACATGTGCCGGTCGCGCAGATTCCAGGAAGCCGTCGAACCTCGGTAAATGGCGCGGTAGTACTGTTCCGCAGCGATGATTACACGGGCGTTCTGCGTTGCGTTGAAGAAGGCTTCATCATTGTGGACAAGCCCTGACAGTTGCTCGGCGAGCATGACATTCAACTGCTGGATCACCGGTTGCTCACAAGGCATGACGCCACCGCGCTCGACAAAGTGCCCGTACAGCGCGGGGTCGTCCTGCCACGGCGTCAGGCAACCGTAACGGCGGCGGGCTTCATGGGCCAGATGCGGATCGACCCGGTCCAGATAGGCCAGGACTTCATGGATGGAATTGCGCAGGCTGTAGACATCCAGGCCGCGGAATTCCACGCGGTGGTCGGTGGGCAGCAGGCGGTTGTGCCCGTGAAGCCATTGGGCGAAGGCTTTGACTTCGCTATTACGCCACATCCAGGTAGGAAAACGGCTGAAAATATGGCGTTTCCACGCCGAGTGCGCCAAGCCTCGGACGTACTGATCGACATGCCCGGCATCCGGCCAGTCAGCCTCGACGGCAACGATATTGAAACCATGCTGTTCGATCAGGCGCCGGGTGATCGCCGCGCGGGCGCGATAGAACTCACTGCTGCCGTGGCTTGCCTCGCCCAGCAGGATGACGCGCGCGTCAGCATAGCGGTCGAACAGCGCTGCGAATGCCGGCGTATCCAGGTCCGGCAAAGGTTCGGCGTACTGATGAAGCACCGGGGCAATATCGGCAGTGTCGACCTGATACTGCTTGCCGTAGAGTTTTTCCATCAATGTCTTCGAAGGGCCGGTCATGGGGAGACTCCCGTAGTCGGCCGCCGCGCCTTGACCCGTCAGGGTGCGGCGGCCTTGGGTCAGATCAGGGAGAGCCGGTGGATGACCTGGCTGGGGTCATCCGGGTCAGCAGCGGTGGTGAACCCCGCCGCCTTGGCCAGGTCGCGCATCGCATGGTTGGCTGCCGCGTCGACCGAATACATCTGCCGCAAGCCCTTGGCCCGGGCATGGTCGACCAGGTGCTTGAGCAGCAGGCGACCCAAGCCATGGTGCTGCCAGCTGTCCATGACGGTAACGGCACACTCGCACTCGTCCTTGCCGCTAGCAGTGGCGTAGCGGGAAATGCCCACTTCCTGCAATTCGCCATCCACGTGGGCAAGGGCGACGTAAGCCGCCTGGCGATCCTGGTCGACCTTCATCAGCTGGTCGAGCATGGCTTCACCGGGCTCCCTGAGCTGGCACAGGAAGCGGAAATGCCGCGATTCGGGCGACAGCCGTTCGATGAAGGCCTTTTCGCGTTCTCGGTCCTGGGCTTGCAAGGGCCTGATCAATACGTGAACGCCGTTTTCAAGGGCTTCGATCCAGTATTCACCCGAAGGTTTTGGGAACGAAGGCGTTTTATGCTCACGGGAAGTCTCGGCGGGCGCCATGGCAATGTCCTCTGTGTCGAATGAACAAGGAAGTTCAGTTTCGGCAGCGGGCCCATCGCTGACTTGACAGTTGTCAATTGCTTCCCACATGACTTGTCAAACCGATAGAAAAAAGCGGGTATAGCCGGGGATAGCGTCCGACCCTTGGTCGGACAGACCGCTAACGTTTAGTGGAACCGCTAACTTCAATAGATACACGCCTGCAAAAAAGCAGAGGCATCATCATGTCAGGCCTTGCGGAAATGGGAGCAAAGCTCCAGGTCAAGTGCCTTGCGTGCTCGTTGAGCCGGCTTTGCCTGGCAGCCAGCCTCAGTGCCGACGAAGTGGCCAAGCTGGAGCGAATTGTCCGCCGTAACCGGCCGTTGAAGCGGGGTGAGTACCTGTTCAAGGCCAATGAACCCATGGAGCACGTGTATGCCTTGCGCTCCGGGGCGATCAAGAATTTTCTGCTCGATGCCGAGGGCACCGAGCGGGTGACCGGCTTCCTCCTGCCGGGGGAAATGCTCGGGCTGGACGCTATTGGTGCCAGTTGTTACCGAAGCTTTGCCGTTGCCCTGGAAGTCTCGCTGGTCTGCGCCATCAGGCTGGACCAACTGGTGGACCTGTCCGGCCAGATTTCAGGGCTGCGCTATCAGTTGCTGCACATGCTCAGCCTGGGGATCCAGGGCAAGGACGAGCACCTGCGCTGCTGCCATGGGCGTGCCGAACAGCGGTTGGCGATCTTCCTGCTGGGCATGTCCGCGCGTTACCAGGCGCGAGGCTTGCAAGCTGATGTGTTCAACCTGCCCATGTCCCGTGGTGATATCGCCAACTACCTGGACCTCACGCAGGAAACGGTCAGCCGACTGTTCAGCCGTTTCGTCCATGCAGGTTTCATGCTGTGCGCCGGGCGTGAGGTCAGGCTCATCGACATGCAAGGCCTGGTCAACCTGACCCGCCTGGAGGAGCCCACTTGAGCGCGGCAAGCACCCGGTCATAGCGTTGCACAGGCCAGCTTTCGGGGGAGTGCCCCACCCAGATCGGGCGTGACACATGGTCTGTGCGTATCCAGATACGCTGCGCGGCTACGCCAGTTTGCCAGCACAACCGTGCCACTTGGCGCGCCACCTGTGGCGGCGCGCAACAGTACACCGTGTCCGGGCGGAAAGTGGTCAGCAAATGCCTGGTCTGCCACCAGCCACTGCTGTAGTCACGCGACAATGGCGACAGTGCCGACAGCCAGGTTCGACAATCGTCTGGCAGCAGTTCGGCCGCAATGCCGTCATGTGACAGCTGCAATTGTAACCAGGGCAGCCAGCAGCGAATCTCATCCAGCGCACCCAGCAAGGGCAGCAGGCCTTCGGCGCGACTGATGGCCAGCAACCTTGTGCTTTGCAGGGGCAACGGCCAAGCGCTGCCAAGCGGCCCGGAATAGTCGAGCAGCTCCCCCGCACGGCCCACGGGCTGCGCGCTCTGGGTGCTGACGATAAATTGCCCGGCCACGCCAGGTAGGGTCACGTAACTGCACGGCCAGCACTCGGTACGACCACTGAGCACGCAGTACTGGCCAGCCATTGCCTCGCTGCATGGCTGGCTGCAAAGGGCCAGGCGCACGAATTGCTGGATGCCCAGGCCGGGCAATGTCTGGAGCAAGCGAACGCTGGCACCCTCGCGGTCCATGACTGCCTCGCACTGTAAGGATGACTTGCTGTAATCAGCCTAGACCGTGGGCAATCCGGCACTTTGATCAGGATCAAACCAGCGGGCGGCAGGGACTTCACGTTGTTGATAAAGGTCAAATGGGCTGCTGCCCCACGGCGCATGATCGAAGCGTCTCCCTGGGAGGCATTACTCATTCGAGGAGGACGCCATGTCAGAAGTTGCCAAGAAAGTGCCTGCTACCCCCGTCGCAACCCAGCCAACCAAAGCTTCGCCGCCAAGCGTCGAACCTTCGGAGTTGTGGCGGCCCTTCCAGCAATTACGCCGTCAGATCGACAGCCTGTTCGAGGATTTTGGACGGCGGCCGATGCGCATGCCGTTCAGCCAAACACCGTTCGATGTCGAACCTTTCTGGCGGCGTGACCTGTTCACCCACGGCATGCCGGCCATGGACATCAGCGAGCTTGCCGAGGAGTACCGCATCAGCGCCGAGTTGCCTGGCGTGGACGACAAGGATATCGAGATCAAGCTCGTCAATGGCAACCTGTTGATCCGCGGCGAGAAACAGGAAGAAGTGGACGAAAAACGCAAGGCATATCACCTGTCCGAGCGCCATTACGGCAGCTTCGAACGGGTTTTCCAACTGCCCCGTGAAGTCGACGCCGAGAAGATCAACGCCCAGTTCAACAAGGGCGTGCTGCTGGTGCACCTGCCCAAACGCGCCGAAGCCATCCATCCGGAAAAGGTGATTCCGATCAAGAGCGGTAAATGATCACCCATCCTCACTGCATCAAGGAGCAAGGAGGCTCCGCCTGTGGAGGTAGCACATGATGTCCATTGGCAAATACTGCAAACGGGACGTGGTCACCGCACCACCCGGTATCTCCATCTATGCCGCGGCGCGCCAATATCCGACGCATTCCGGTCGTCGATGATCTCGGTCTGCTGGTCGGAATCGCAACGGCGGACGACCTGATGGGCCTGCTGTCGGACCACCTGTACGAACTGTGACTGCTGATCCGTCAACAGAGCCGGCGGGAGGAAGATCTTCGCGGCGAAGACCTTTGAGCGCCCCGTGCGCGATGACGAAAGGAGGCTGGCATGAGTGATTTCCCCGGTACTGAAGAGCTCGAAAGCCTGGACGCCTATTGGCGGGCGGCGAACTACCTCACCGTTGGCCAGATCTATCTACAGGGCAATGCCTTGTTGACCAGGCCCTTGACCTTGGCCGATGTCAAACCTCGGCTGCTGGGCCACTGGGGGACTTCCCCGGGGCTCAACCTCGTCTATACCCATCTGAACCGGTTGATTCGCCAGTACAGCCTCAATGTGCTGTTTGTCACGGGGCCTGGCCACGGCGGTCCTGCCCTGGTCGCTCAGGCATACCTCGACGGTACCTACACCGAGCTCAACCCATCGGTCGAGCGCAACGCACTTGGAATGGCCCGGCTCTTTCGGCAGTTTTCCTGGCCTTATGGCATTGGCAGCCATGTCGGCCCCCATGTGCCTGGCTCCATTCACGAAGGGGGCGAACTGGGCTATTCGCTGGCCCATGCCTATGGTGCCGCCCTGGACAATCCGCAACTGATCGTGGCGTGCGTCATTGGTGATGGTGAGGCCGAAACCGGGCCACTGGCTGCCAGCTGGCACTGCAACAAGTTCCTCAACCCCGCCCGCGACGGCGCGGTGCTGCCCATCTTGCATCTGAACGGTTACAAGATCGCCAACCCCAGCGTGCTGTCGATGATCAGCGAGGAGGAGCTGACCAGCCTCATGTATGGCTATGGCTATGATCCGTATTTCGTCGAGGGTGACGAGCCGATGGAGGTCCATCGCGCGTTGGCCAGGACGCTGGATGTCATCTACGAGAAGATCAGCCAGATCCAGCGCCTCGCGCGGCATGCCGAAGACCCGCAGGTGGTCGACAGGCCCTTGTGGCCGGTGCTGATTCTTCGTACCCCCAAAGGGTGGACGGGGCCCAGGTACGTGGATGGGCAACGCGTAGAGGGCACCTGGCGGTCCCATCAGTTGCCGTTGGCGGACCTTGGCAAACCGCCGCACCTGATGCAGCTGCAACAATGGCTGGAAAGTTACCGCCCCCATGAGCTTTTTGACGCACAGGGTACGTTGTTGCCTGAGCTGGCCGCGCTGACCCCAACTGGCCGGCGACGCATGAGCGCGAACCCCCATGCCAACGGCGGTCTCTTATTGCGGGCCCTGGATTTGCCGCACTACGCCGATTACTGCGTGCCGATGCCGGGCCCTGGTCAGGTGCGGGCCGAGGCGACCAGAGTGCTGGGTGGTTATGTACGCGATGTCATGAAGAACAGCCTTGCGTCGCAGAATTTCCGCCTGTTCGGCCCTGACGAAACGGCGTCCAACCGTCTGGATGCGGTATTTGAGGTGACCGACAAGGTGTGGCTGGATGCTCGGGCCAGCGATGATAGACACCTTTCGGCACAGGGGCGGGTCATGGAGATCCTCAGTGAGCACATCTGCGAGGGCTGGCTGGAGGGGTACCTGCTGACGGGCCGCCATGGCCTGTTTTCCTGTTACGAAGCTTTCATCCATATCGTCGATTCGATGATCAACCAACATGCCAAATGGCTCAAGACAGCTGCCGAGGTGCCGTGGCGCAAGCCGATCGCCTCATTGAATATCCTCCTGACTTCGCATGTCTGGCGGCAGGACCATAATGGTTTCTCGCACCAGGACCCGGGCTTGCTCGACCTGCTGGCAAACAAGAAGGCCAATCTTGCGCGGATCTATCTGCCACCTGACGCCAACTGCCTGTTGTCGGTGGCTGAGCATTGCCTGCGCAGCCGTGGGTACATCAATGTGATCGTTGCCGGTAAGCAGATGGAGTGGCAATGGCTCGATTGCGAAGCGGCCGCCGTGCACTGCCAATCAGGTATCGGGCGCTGGGGCTGGGCCTGCCATGACGACGAGATGCCCGAGGTGGTGCTTGCCTGCGCGGGCGATGTGCCGACACTGGAGGTACTGGCGGCGGTTACACTGCTGCAAGAGCAGGCTCCAGACGTGCGTGTGAGGGTGGTGAATGTCGTCGACCTCATGGCGCTGCAACTGTCGCAACAGCACCCTCACGGGCTGTCCGACAGCGATTTCAACGGGCTGTTTACCGAAGATCGACCGGTCATCTTTGCCTTCCACGGCTATCCGGCGCTCATCCACCGCCTGATCTACAAACGCGCCAATCCGCAACGGTTTCATGTCCGGGGCTTTCGCGAAGAGGGCGCAACCACCACGCCATTCGACATGGCAGTCATCAACAATCTGGACCGCTACCAGCTGCTGCTCGATGTGTTCGAGCGCGTGCCACGTTTGCAGCCCCAGCTCGAACAGGCCCGCGCCCGCTATTGGGCCACGATGGAGAAGCACAAGCTCTACCTCATCGAACATGGCGAAGACATGCCTGAAGTTGCGCAATGGCGCTGGACATCAGCGTCGCGTGCCTGACCCCGCCTTACTTGGTCTTCCAGTACTTCTGCATTTCCAGGAACAGGAACGAGGCGGTCCAGGTGATCAGCACCAGGCCCGTCAGCGCCTGCAGGCCGGTGAGGTACTTGAGGTGGCCAGTGGGGGCGATATCGCCGAAGCCTATGGTGGTGTAGGTGGTGAAGGAAAAATACACGCAGTCCAGGAAACTGCCGTCGAAATTGCCGCTGAGCGTACCCCAGCCTGGGGCATGGGCCATCAGGTAATAGGCCAAGGCAAAACACCACACCTCCAGGGCATGGGCCAGCAGCGCGCCGAACACGCCTGCGACGATGCGAAAGCGGCTCCAGAGCTTGAGCCGAGGTAGCCAGTCATTCAGGCGCAGCAGGCATTCGTAATGAATGATCACCACCAGGATCACCACCAGCATATTGATCAGCGTGACAAAGAGCATCGCAGGTACCCTGGCCAGGATCGGCGGTTCATTTCGTGGCATCGACCAGCACATAGGTGGCGGGCTCATTGGCTTGCGGTTGCAACGCCGGGAATTCTTCGGGGGTGATGGTCTCCTTGGCCAGCAACAGACGCGCGCCTGCATCCAGGTCGTCGCGGCGCTGCTCCAGCAAAGCCCGGGCGCGGCCATAGGCTTCTTCGAGCAAGCCGCGGACAGCGAGGTCGATCTCGCGCGCAGTTTGCTCCGAGTAGTCCTTGCGCTCCTGACGCAACAGCGAGTCACCCAGATAGCCGGCTTGCTGGCGCTCAAGGACCGCCTGGCCCAGTACCGGGCTCATGCCGAAGCGGGTGACCAGCTGGCGGGCGATATCGGTGGCGCGCCCGAGGTCGTCGGCGGCCCCCGTGGAGACCTGGCCGAACGCAAGGTGCTCGGCGGCGCGCCCGGCCATCAGCACGACAAGGCGGTCACGCAGCATCTGCGTGCTGATCAGGTAGCGGTCATCGGTCGGCCGTTGCAGGGTGTAGCCCAGTGAACCCGCGGCGCGGGGAATGATCGACACCTTGTGCACCGGGTCCATCGCCGGCAGGCTACTGGCGGCCAGGGCATGGCCCATTTCGTGGTACGCCACTACCTGGCGCTCGTCGCTGCGCAATACGCTGCCTTTGCGCTCGATGCCCGCCACCAGTCGCTCGACCGCAGCGGTGAAGTCCTGCAACTCGACCCACTGGCTGGACCGCCGGGTGGCAACGATGGCAGCCTCGTTGACCAGGTTGGCCAGGTCGGCGCCCGTCAGGCCCGGGGTGATCTCGGCAATCCGCTCGCAGTCCAGGTCGTTCTTGTAGATGATCTTGTGCAGGTGGACTTTCAGGATCGCCAGGCGGCCCTTGCGGTCGGGCCGGTCGATGAGAATCTGCCGGTCGAAGCGCCCGGCACGCAGCAGCGCCGGGTCCAGCACTTCCGGGCGATTGGTCGCTGCCAACAGCACCACGCCTTCCCGTGGGTCGAAGCCGTCGAGCTCGGCGAGCAACTGATTGAGGGTTTGCTCTTTCTCGTCATTGCCGCCAAAGCTGCCGACGCCGCGCATCTTGCCCAGGGCATCCAGCTCATCGATGAAGATGATGCAAGGCGCCGCTTGGCGGGCCTGGTCGAACAGGTCACGCACCCGGGCGGCACCCACGCCCACGAACATCTCCACGAACTCCGAGCCGGAGATCGAGAAAAATGGCACCGCCGCTTCCCCGGCGATGGCCTTGGCGACCAGGGTCTTGCCGGTGCCGGGTGGGCCTACCAGCAGCGTGCCCTTGGGCACATGGGCGCCAAGGCGCGCATACCACGCCTTGTTTTTCAGGAAGGACACGATCTCGGTCAGCTCGCCCTTGACGTCGTCGATACCGGCCACGTCGGCGAAAGTCACCTGGGTGTCGTGTTCGACATAGACCCGCGCACGCGACTTGCCCACCCCCATCAACCCGCCCAACCCCTGTTTCTGCCCCAGGCCATGAAACAGGAAGTACCACAGCGCCAGCATCATCAACAGCGGCATCAACGCGCCCATCACGGTCGCTACCGTGTTGTCCTCGACGACGCCAGAGAACGCGACTCCAGAGCGTCCCAGCTGCTCGCTCAGAGCCGGGTCGACGCGAACGGTGGAGAATACCGAGTGGCCATCGATCGGCTCCTGCAGCCTGCCGAGGATCCGCTCGTGCTCGATATGCAGGTCGCTGACCTTCTGCTGATCGAGTAGTTGCAGGAACTGGCTGTAAGGAATGGCTTGCACGGCCGGCTGGCTGAACAGGCCGAACTGCACGGCAGCGAGCACTGCCAGGCCAACTGCCAGGAGGTAGAGCGTCCAGGGCTTATCCTTGTTCATGGCCATCTGTCCTCGGCGCGGCGGCGCTAGGCGATCAACAGATAATCTTCGACCTTGCTGACGCCCGGCACCGACCAGGCCGCACGCTCGACCACTTCTCGCTCGCGCAGCAAGTGCACCTTGCCTTCCAGCTTGACCACACCACCGTCGACCGTGACGCGGATGCCTTCGGCCTCGATTTCGGCGCTGCGCTTGAGTGCGTCCTCGATGTGGCGCTTGATATCGACCACGTCGGCGCGGGCTTTGAGGGTGATGCGGTTGTGTACGCCAACCACACCCGACAAGCGCAAGACCGCCTGTTCGATCACTTCCTTCTGGTATTGCCAATCGAGCTGGCCTTCCAGGGTCACCGTCCCTTTTTGCACGGTGACCTGGATGCCCTCCACGTTGGCGTCCGAGCTCCAGGCGATGATGTTCAGGGCACGGCTGGCAATCGTGTCGTCAGCGGTACCTTCGAGCTTGTTCAGGCGTACCTCTATCTCCTCTGCCAGGCCGCGCACGCCTTTCATGGCCTTGACCGTGCGCTCGGCACTGACTTTCTGGGCGTAGCTGTTGACGTGCCCGGAGAGGGTCGCCACGCCGTTCTGCACCGTCACACCGATGCTGGCTGCATTGATATCGGGTTTGAATTCCAGCTCTTCGAGCACAAGGTCTCGCAGGTCAAGGTCGTTCATGATCGGCTCCGGTAGCAGATAGGGTAGGGGCGGTGCCCTGAGTCTTTGTTTCTACCCTTGTGCCCCCCAGCGCGATTGATAAAGGTCAAACCGGGTGAACAGGCCGGTCGCGGTTGACAAATGTCAGGCGTGCGGCGCGCGCCGCCATCGATACTTAGCGTGTCCTGGCCATGCACGAGGGTACCGACATGCGACGTTATGTGCTTTGCGGGTGGGCAAGCCTGTTGCTGGTTACCGCGTCCGGCTGCACGGCGTGGCGCGCCCAGGAATACGATGCGCGCCTGGAATCAGCGGAGAACAACGCCGCCACCGCAAGGTTGCGCGCCGATCAAGTGTGTTACCGCATCGATCTGGTCGAGCAGACCGCCAACGAGGCCCTAAAGCGGGCAACCCAGGCTCAGGAGGAAGTGCAGCAACTGCGCCAGCAGGCCAGACGCAAGTAGCCCGCCATGCCACGTCGATGGCTCGACCCCGCACTGCTTGTGGTCTGCACGCTGGCCCTGCTGACTGGCGGCGTGGCCTATGCGGCGCAGCGGCCTGCCTGGGCCGCGCTGGTCTGGGCAACTGGTGGCCTGGTCATGGCCGGGGTCCTGGCGGTGGAAATGTTCAGGCGCCTAGCCCGGGGTGAGGCGGGTATCGACCTGATTGCCTTGCTGTCGATCACCGCCGCCCTGGCCCTGGAGAACATGCTGGTGGCTGCGGTGGTCGCGCTGATGCTGGCCACCGGCCGAGCACTTGAAGCGTTCAGCGTGCGTCATGCCGACCGCGAATTGCGGGCGCTGATCGACCGAGCGCCGCAACGTGCCTGGATCCAGGAGCAAGACGGGCTGCGCGAAGTTGCGGTGGATCAGGTCAGGCCAGGGCAGGCCGTGCTGGTGCGCCTGGGTGAAATCGTGCCCGTGGACGGGCGCCTGCAGAGTCCCCAGGCCACCCTGGATGAGGCGGCGCTGACCGGGGAGTCGTTACCCGTTACTCGTCATTGCGGCGAGCCGGTGGCCAGCGGGGTGTGCAACGCCGGCGCGCCGATGGTGCTGGTGGCCACGCAGACTGCGGCACAAAGCACCTATGCCGGCATCGTGCGCCTGGCCGAGGCGGCACGCCAGTCACGGGCGCCCTTCGTGCGCCTGGCTGACCGCTACGCGCTGGCGTTCATCCCGCTGACGTTGCTGATCGCCGTGCTCGCCTGGTGGGCCAGTGGCGACCCGCAACGCGTGCTGGCGGTGCTGGTGGTCGCCACACCTTGCCCCCTGATATTGGCGGTGCCGATTGCCGTGCTGTCGGGCATCTCGCGAGCGGCGCGGCGTAGCATTCTGGTGCGCGATGGCGCGGTACTGGAGGCGCTCGCCGGGATCCGCCAGGTTTTTCTCGACAAGACCGGTACCTTGACCAGCGGCCATGCTCGGCTGCAATCGATCGAGCTTAACGGGGAGGGCGCGCCGCTGCAGATCTTGCAGTGGGCCGCGTCATTGGCCCAGGCATCCACCCACCCGATTGCTCGGGCTATTGTCGATGCGGCCCTCGCGCGGGGCCTGAGCCTGGCGGCGCCGCAACAGGTGCAGGAGGCGCCAGGCCAAGGGTTGGCCGGCCAGGTACAAGGCAAAGCCGTGCGCTTGGGGCTGCTGGCTTACGTGCAGCAGGGCAGGGATGCGGGCCCTTGGGCACAGGTGTGCTTGCAGCAGCTGGACTATCTGGCCAGCAGTGGCAGTTTCGTAGCCGTGGACGGTGAATTGAAAGCGATGCTGCGGCTGGCCGACGATGTGCGTCGAGAAACACCCCAGACCCTGCGCCGGCTTCGAGCCCGCGGCATCGACCAGATTGTCATGCTGACTGGCGACCGCCCCCAGACAGCGCAAATGATCGCGCTGACAGCGGGTATCGATGCGCTTCACTCTGGCCTCTCACCGCAGGACAAGGTCCGCCTGGTGCAGGAAGGTTGCCGAAGAGGTCCCACGCTGATGGTCGGGGATGGTATCAATGATGCGCCAGCACTGGCTGCCGCCGATGTCGGGGTTGCCATGGGCGCGTCCGGCGTGACTGCTTCGGCACAGTCAGCCGGCGTGGTCTTGCTGGTCGACAGGCTGGATCGTCTGATCGAAGCGCTCGACATCGCCCGACACACCGTGCACATCGCCCGGCAAGGCGTGTGGGTGGGCATGAGCCTCTCGCTGCTGGCCATGCTGTTCGCTGCGGCCGGCTACCTGCCTGCGGTGATGGGGGCGGTACTGCAGGAAGGCATCGACCTGTTGATCATCCTCAACGCCCTTCGCGCCCTCGGCCCGGTTGCGGGCGATGGCCACAACGGGTTGCCGACCGAGAGCCTGCAGCGCATGCAGGACGAGCATCGACAACTGGACGGGGTGTTGACCGACCTGAGCCAGATGGCGCGGGACTTTGCCAGCCGCCCTGCGGAGCAGGCGCGGGCCGACCTCGGGCGCCTGGTCGCCGCCCTGCATGGCTCGCTGGAGCGCCATGAGCGGGACGACGAGCAGCAGCTGTACCCCCTGTTGAGCCGCTACATGGGAGGCGAGGATCCGCTCTCGCCGCTCAGCCATACCCACCGGGAAATGTTCAGGCTGATCCATTTGCTGACGCGCATGAACGAGGATTTCGCCCAGGCCGCCGCCAACCCGAGCGCCGACGAAATCCAGCACCAGCTCATACGCCTGGACACCTTGGCAAAACTGCATTTCGACCAGGAGGAGGCCTTGTACCGTTACCTTGACCAACATTGAACACCGCTGCAGGCATTTGCACGCTTGATAAAAATCAAGCGCCAAGGGCGGCGTTGACCGGATGCTGGCAGCAGCGGTCAATCACTGCCGGCCGAAAAGCCCCGTCTCGATGCAACCCGAGCGACCTGAGTGATCAGGCCGGCCCACCGTTGGAGGCCATCATGAGTCACTATCAACGGCTGTTGCTGATCATGCGTCCAATGCTGCACCAGGCGGTCGCCCTGGAGCAGGCTGTTGCACTGGCCAGATCGGCATCGGCCAGCCTGCACATCGTCGCCTTGCTCGAGTCATTGGACAAACTCTGGCTGCTGGAGTCCGGTAAGCATCAAGCGGAGCGGGAGGCTTATCGGCTTGCTCAGCATGAACAGCTGGAAGCCCAGGCAAACGCACTGCGTGCCTCCGGCGTGCAGGTGACGACCGAGGTGGCGTGGAGTAACGACCTGCAGGATGACATTCTGCAGCACGTGCTGGAGATGCAACCGGACCTGCTGCTCAAGCAGGTCGAGCATGAGCCTGCGCTCAAGCGCGCCTTCTTCACGCCGCTTGACTGGCAACTGTTGCGCCACTGCCCGGTCCCGGTCTACTTGCTCGGTGCCAGCCAGCCGGCGTTGCCGCGCCAGATCGTGGCGGCGGTGGACGTGGCCGACACCTCGCCAGAGGGGCAAGCCCGAAATGACAGCATCGTCCAGCAGGCCGGTGCTTTGGCCTTGCAGACAGGGGCGCAACTGGACCTGCTGCACGCCTGCGATCTGTCGATGGCCTACATGGGCGATATGGGGTATGCCGCCTGGGCCATCGGTGACATTGCCGAGCCCTTGCGCCAAGCGCTGGAGGATGATTTCAGGAAACTGGCCGAACGCTTCGGCGCACCACCGCAACGTTGCCATTTCGTGCTGGGGCGACCGGTCGCGGTGCTCAGCGCATACGTCGAATCACAGCCGGTGGAGGTACTGGTCCTGGGGCGGCCCATCGCACGGGGACTGGACCGTCTGTTCGGCAGTACCACCGAACATGTGTTGTACCAGGTACCTTGCAACATCCTGGTGGTGTAGGAACGTGCGGATGACTACGCCATGGGCGTGAGGCGCTCGGCGACCAGGGCGCTGGTGGCGACGATGTCCAGCCGGGCCTGGCAAGGGGCGGGCAGGCGAAAGGGCTTGATGCTGTCGGCGACCAGGATGCGTTCGAATATCCCGTTTTGGAACAGCGCCCCGCGCTGCTGAAGCTGCGGCGGCGTAGGCTATCCTGCAGCCGCACCGGGAGGTGCCCGATGAGCCCGTATCGCCGGATTTTGCTGATCATGACCAAGGCTCAAGCCAATGCCGCGCTGGACCGGGCCATGGCCCTGGCTGCGGCGTCTGGTGCTTCCCTGCACGTGCTGGGTATTCATGAACCCGGCGAACTGCGCCTGCGCCACGAGTTGCCGACACCCCCGCGGCCTTGCGTTTCATTCGTGCACTTCAGGACAGCGCTCAAGGCGCTGCTCGATGAACAGCCGGCAAGGGGGGCACGCCCAGGTTTCGAGGCCGTGGAAACCTCCGATCCCCGAGACCTGGTGCCGGCCTGCATTGCCCGCTATGCGCCTGACCTGGTGATCAAGGACTGCTCGGGCTGTTCCCTGATCGATCAGCGGGCCCGGACTTCACTTGACCAGGTACTGTTGCATGGGAGCGAGGTGCCGTTGATGTTCGTACCGGCGAATGCCCCAGCCATGCCAGCTAGCGTGCTGGTCGCGGTGGATGTATCCCACGCCTCGCCGCTCAATGACGCACTGGTGATGGCCGGTCAGCAACTGGCAACACAATGCCAGGGCCCGCTGAACCTGCTTTCGGCTTACGACCTGCCAATCGCCATGCTGGCAAATCCTGACCTCGCCGGCCCTTGGGCGGATGAGGTGCGGGAATCGCTGCAGTTGCCGTTCGATGCGTTGGCCGATGCCCACGGCATCGCCCACAACCATCGATTCTTCAGCGAAGGTGCGCCGTTGCGTGTCATCAAGGCCCATATCGCTGCGCTCGGAGCCGATGTGGTGGTGGTCGGCGCCGTGCAGGCCAGGCGTTGGGCCAAGCTGATCGGCGATACCACCGAGCGGCTTGTCAGCCATGCGCCGTGCAGCATCCTGACGATCAGGCCTACACCTGGCAGTTGAATCAGGCGGTATCGCCTGTTCGGCCATGGCGCACCACCTCCACGCAGAATTGACCTTCGTAGGGGGGCACATGGCATTCGACGATATCCTGCGCCGCGACCTGCAGATGAATGCCGACGATATCGGCATGCACCGGTTGGCGGCAGACGTGGCGGTCGACGAGCACCGCGCTGATGATGTGGCGCGCACCCAGTTCGGCGAGGTAGGCGCAGGTGCGTAGCAGAGAGTGCCCTTCGTAGAGCACGTCATCGACCACCAGCAAGGTGGTTGCGGCAAGGTCGAGCTTGGCGAGTTCAGGGTTTTCGGTGAGTTGAGTATGGGCATGCAGGAGGCTCAGGTCGTCTGCATAACGCTTGACCTTGATCGGATAGAGCGGCAAGGGCGCAGCACCGGTGAGTGCCTGCAGGTGCAGTTGCAAGCGCTGCGCCAGCGGCTCACCACGCCGCTGAATGCCTACCAGTGCCACTTCGGACGCAGGCAGACAGGCCATGGCCTGGCGGGCCATCGAGCGCAGCACGCTGTCCAGATCGTCTTCGTCATACAGGCGGACCCTCGATGGAGCGGGGCGATTCATGGTGTTTCTCCTTTATTGGATATCACTGGGCGGGAGCCTACCCGGGCACCTAGAGGTGGGCTTGATAAAAGCCAAGTGATAGCCAGCCGAGTCCGGGCCAGGAACCTGAGTTTCAGTGCATCGCGGATTACTGCATCTACCAGACGGGCGCAGGCACCAATAGCCTGCTGATGACACTGATGGGCCATGGCCGTTACCGGCACGCGAGCTCTTTATTACCTGCATAGTTGACCTAAGATAACTTCTACCGCCTTTCAGATCGTCGCGTTGCGCGGGCAGTGATAGCGTTGCTACATACGCTTTTGATCCCGAGGCGTGGCCATGTATCAGAACCTGGCTGTTCTGGCCGCCTTGCTGGTGCTGTACGCCAGCCTGGCCGGCGCGCTTGAGTCCAAACCTGTCAATGGGCCGCTGTTGTTTCTGCTGGCAGGCCTGGTGGCAGGCCCCTCTGGGCTCGGGTTGTTGAACCTTTCGCTGGACCGCAACGATCTTCGCTTGCTGGCCGAGCTTACCCTCTCAATCGTCCTGTTCAATGATGCCGCCAAAGCCAACCTGGCCCAATTGCGGCAATCCCGTAGCCTGCCCTTGCGCTTGCTGACCCTGGGCCTGCCGCTGACACTGATTGCGGGCTGGCTTGCTGCCTGGCTGATGTTCCCACAGATGCCCTGGCTGGAGATGGCGCTGTTGTCGACGATACTGGCCCCGACCGACGCCGCCCTCGGCAAGGCCGTCGTGAGCAACCCCGACGTTCCGGCCGATGTGCGCGAGAGCCTGAATGTCGAAAGCGGCTTGAATGACGGCATTTGCGTGCCGGTACTACTCTTGCTGTTGGCATTGTTGACGGAGGCTCACTCGACGATGCCTTTTGCCTTGGCGGGCTACTTCTTCCTGGAGGAGTTGGGTATCGGTGTTCTCACGGGGGCGGCGCTTGCGCTGTTGGTAGGCGGGTTGTTACGCCTGTCGCAACGCCATTGCCTGCAGATCGAGGCCTGGCAGCAACTGGTGATGCCCGCGCTGGCATTACTGAGCTTCGCCAGCGCTCAGGCACTGGGGGGCAGCGGTTTTATCGCCGCGTTCTGTGCAGGGCTGCTGACAGGTTACCTATTCAAACGGGAAACCCAGCCGTTGATCGTCACCGGCGAGTCATGCGGTGAAGCGCTGTCACTGCTGACCTGGGTGGTGTTTGGCGCCTATGTGGCGCCCAAGGCTTCGCAGATCATGGCACCCTCCGTCTGGTTCTACGCACTTTCGAGCCTGTCGCTGGTGCGAATGCTGCCTGTCTGGTTCAGCCTGGCGGGGAGCACACTCAGCGCCGAGAGCCGCTTGTTCATCGGCTGGTTCGGCCCCCGTGGGCTCGCGTCCATCGTGTTCGCGATACTGATACTGGATGCGCCGTTGCAAGAGGCTGGCACGATCATCGCGTGCACCATCGCTTGCGTTCTGCTCAGTGTGGTATTGCATGGCGTGAGTGCATTGCCGGGGGCGCGGCGGCTGGGGCGCAGCGCACGAGAATGAGGGTGTGACAGGGGGCCGACCGGTTTCGTCAAGGCCTGTACGCGCAGGAGGGCACCATGAGTCATCCAGCAAAGAAAATGGGCTTGGTGGCTGGCTGGGGCGGTCATGCTGATCTGGACCCGTGGCTGGCCATGGGCCCGAAGGGCCGTCGCGAAGGGGTGGATTCCAGCGGTGCAGGCACAGCGTTAAGATGGAACCGGTTCATTTCTGCAGTTGGATAGGGAGCACTGAAATGTTGGTTGATATGGCTGCCTTCACACCGTGGTCGGCTCTGGCAGGCGGAGCACTAATAGGCCTGGCCGCCGGGCTGTTCGTGGTGGCGAACGGGCGCATTGCCGGTATCAGCGGTTTGCTCGGCTCGCTATTGCAGCGCACCGGAGAAGGGCGAGGCGAGAAACTGTCGTTTCTGCTGGGCATCATCGCGGCGCCACTTTTGTGGCGAGCGTTCTCGGCGATGCCCACGGTACATTTCAGTACGGCCCCCTGGTTGCTCATGGTCGCAGGGCTTCTGGTGGGCGTGGGTACCCGCTATGGCAGTGGCTGTACCAGTGGCCATGGTGTGTGTGGCCTTTCTCGCCTGTCCCCTCGCTCGGCGGTGGCCACGTTGTGCTTCATGGCAGCCGGCTTTGCCACCGTCTTCGTGGTTCGCCACCTTTACCCAGGAGCATGAAATGACCCGGATCAGCGCATTCATCGCGGGGTTGCTGTTCGGCATGGGGTTGTTGCTGTCGGGCATGGCAAACCCCACCAAGGTACTGGGGTTTCTCGACCTCGCGGGGCAGTGGGACCCGTCACTGGCACTCGTCATGGTGGGCGCCATCGGTGTTGCACTGCTGCCGATGGCTTGGGCGCGTCAGCACGCTGTGTCCTTGCTCGGCGGCGCGATGCAGTTGCCTGCCCGGCGCGACATTGACCGACGGCTAGTGGGTGGCAGCCTGATCTTCGGCATTGGCTGGGGGCTAGCCGGGGTGTGCCCAGGGCCGGCCCTGGTGCTGCTGGCCGGCGGGTTTTGGCAAGGCTGGCTGTTTGTGGCAGCGATGCTGGCCGGCATGGCGCTGTTCAATGGGCTGGAAGTGCTTAGTAAAAGCCGCCAGGCGTAAAGCAAGCTGCGGCCGTGCCGCGTAGACAACAGCGGGTGGGTTTCATTGGGTGAGGGCAGAGGAGACAACCCCGTTGCCCTTACCGACGACATGGAACCACCCGTTATCATTGCCATCCCGACGAAAGTCGCCCATTGAAGGCGGGTGAGGGCGCGGCCAGTTGCATAGTCGTCTGTAGCCCTCGGCCACGTTTAGGGGGCGGGGAAGGAGGCCAGGCAGGCTCGCACCGTCGGCTGTTCTTCGGTCAGCTGCTGGAAATTCAGCATCAGAAAGCACCGGTAACTTTCGAAGACAGGGTGATAACGATGACATGGGACAACCTGAATAAAGAGTGGCGCTGAGGAATACACAATATCCCGGCCTGAGAGTTATCGGATATTGAGTGAAGCGTGAAGGGCACTTTCCAGACAGGCTATGCGTATAACTCAACTAAATATTCATTTAGTCGAGTTGGGTCGCGCGCTTACATAAAAGAAGGGTAGTTTGGTATTTATTGCTCGACAATGCAACCGACTGGCTTTATCTCAGGTTCTCTGGGTTATCGGGCTGCGGGCGCACGCTGATATCGGACAGCTTCGTGGCAAACTGAAGCGCTCAGGTAGCCTGGAATTGGGCTTTGAGGGTTCAGAATGGCTGGCGTGCACCCGCGCGCCAGGCAGATTTAACGGGTGTACTGACTGAGACAGAGCTGTACAGGGCGATGATTTTGACCGATTTTATCGTTTATTGAGTGAGTAAACCGCTCTAGGTTGAGGGGTTGCCAAGGTTAGGCGAAAGCGTCTATTGGGATTGATCTGGGCATTTAGGCTATTGAAAGGTCGTGGCGTCTGTGCCAATCAGAGCCAAATGCGATTGGAAAAACCCGGCTCTACAAATATCTCATGCTTTATTTTCACCTGGATAATGATGAGCTACCTGAAACAGATCTCACCGATATTGCGTGTTCGGAACCGTACAGAATTGACAGCGCAACCGCAGTCACTCGAGGCCATCGCGCTTAAAGTTTCTTCTGATTTCACAGGTTCGACCTCTGGTCAGAAAAAGGAGTTCGCGCCGATGCTTGTGTTTTCATCGATGAGTAAGCATACGCGGCCTTCGCAAGTCTTCAGAAATAGCAAAGGCGCTGGCACGGTTGCTTAACGCAGTTTACGTGGCTGCAGTAACACATAGACGTAAATCGACACCTTAATGACGAGGCTCGTCGCGCCAGGAAGCGCCTTGTATCCATGGCATCGGTGGACAGAAGCGTTGAATGGGTCTGCGGCTGTGAAAGCGATCCGAGCAGCAAGATGGATTGGAATGAGGCAAAAAAATCGGCCTAGGTCGATTTACTTTCGAGATTAGGGTAAGAGGCTTCCGTGTACTGTCACAGCTGGAAAGGCGCCTGAGCTGTCATGTACCTGGCTTTAAATCTGCCCACCCAGCGGTACCGGTGACTAATACGCAGTTATGCATAATGCGTATTATGTTAAATGATGTCCTCTGTAAGGGCCAGGGGTCAGTGTCCAATCCCACATACCTCCGATCAAATCCCCGCAACCCCCCGTTTCCCAAAAAATCAGAAGCTTGGGTTCCATTCATAATCCTATCTCTGCGCACGGTATGCCCTACATTGAGAGCATCTGCAGAGACCGCTTTGCCATGCTCATCAGCCGAGAGCTGGAGCAGTTCGGTATCCGGGAGCTCACAGAGGACGACATGCCCAAGTCTAAACGAGTGGGTCACGCGTTCGCCTGCGCTGACCTTCAGCTTCCATGCGCGCGATCCAGACTTTCTAAGCCTATGCCGAAACTCGAGCTCTGGATGTAGACGAGACCATTGGCTTGCCAGCTTGAGTCGATTCTCTCGCCACTGGATGGTTACGCCCTCTGGCTGCAAGGCTGCCGCCGAGCGGACAATACAGTCGCCCGAAAGTGTACTTCGCTCAGTTTTCATCTCCTTCCGCTCTAGCTCAAATACGGCTCGTTCATGTGCCAAAGCTTCGTTCCCCTCCTCCAGCTATCGATCGAGCATTTTGAGGGCGCTGCAGCACCGGGCAGTACGATCATGAAGATATCTGGGCAACGCATGATGCTCGAAGCCATCAATGGTTTTCTTTCGAGAAAGCTGCTCATCGTCCTGGTCGTCGGACTAGGCACTTATTTCACCCTCAAAACACGCTTTGTGGACGATGCCCGAATGAGATGCTGCTGACCATCATCAAAAGCGCCTGAAGACCTATCAACCGTATTCGCGTTTGCCGACATCACCATGACCCTTTCCGCCTTGGTAAACCTGGTCGCCCTGACGCTACACCGCTAAATCCGGCTGTGGCGACGGGGCCCGTTACGTGGCCCCGTTGCCTGCTTCGCAGGTATGCTTTGCCGGGGGGAATATCTGCACTCCGACGTAACCGCTAAAAATTTCAGTAACAATCAGGGGTATTGAGGAGATCAATCTGGGCCTGGGCCGCATGACAGGTCTCTACGAACCCCTTGTGATTTGTCCGATCAGCGTGGCCAACTATCTGCGGACACACTGGCTTGCCACTTGATTGTCGAAGTCGGTGTCCATTCCCAAGCGTGTCTGCGGGATACCTGCTACCCCATGCGCAGTCAACAACAGCAAAAAATGTTTCCTTAGATCTGTGCCTGGCCACCGTCTACGAACAATTCAGCCCCGTTCACGAAGCTTGAGTCTTCACTGGCAAGGAACACGGCTGCATTGGCAATCTCGATGGGCTCACCCACCCGCCCCATTGGCACCTGCGAAGCCAGGTAGTCGAGCAAGCCTTGCTGTTGTGTTGTATCTGGGCCAGCCAGGTCGACCAGGCCGGGCGTACGCGTTGCACCCGGGCTGAGGGTGTTGACCCTGACAGCGCGATCTTTCAAATCCAGAATCCAGCTCCGTGCAAAGGCCCGAACAGCCGCCTTAGACGCGGAGTACACACTGAATGCCGCAGTGCCCGAGCTACCGGCCGTGGAGCCGGTCAGAATGATCGACGCTTTCGGCGCCAGTAGCGGCAGCGCCTTCTGAACCGTGAACAACACGCCTTTCACGTTGCGATCGAATGTATCGTCGTAATGAGCTTCGGTGATCTCACCCAAAGACAGCATGGAGCCGCCGCCGGCGTTGACAAACAGCACGTCGAGCCGACCATGGTTTTGGTTAATGCGGGCATACAGCGTATCGAGCTGCTCGAGCTTCGTGGAGTCGACGGCAATACCGGTGGCGTTGCCAACCAGTTCCACCGCCTTGTCCAATTCAGCTTGACGGCGACCGGTGATGTAGACGTGAGCGCCCTCTTCAGCGAAGCGTTTGGCGGTGGCCAAACCGATGCCAGTGCTTCCGCCAGTGACCAGTGCGACTTTACCTTCCAGTTTCTTGCTCATGGTGTTTCTCCCGTCGAGATTGCGATTTGGTGTGGGAGAAGCGTATCGACCTCTAGAGAATTTCAAAATAGAATCATTTGAAAGTCATCATTGCAGAATTGAAATGTCAAGAATTCCGGATTTTGAAGGGCTTGCCATGTTCGCCAAGGTGGCGGAGGAAGGCTCTTACGCGGCCGCCGCCAGGGCAATGGGTGTGTCGGTTCCCACGGTATCGCGGGCGGTTGCGCGCTTGGAGGAGCGCCTGGGCGGTCGCTTGTTCAACCGAACGTCACGTCAACTCTCTGTGACCGAGTTTGGTCAACGTATGGTTGACCAGGCCAGTGCGTTGTATCGCCAGGCTGAAGAAATGGAAAGCGAAGCCCAAGAGCTGTCGGTACAACCACGCGGGTTGGTGCGGCTGGCTGTGCCCATGTCGTTCGGCTTGCGCTGGGTCGCGCCGTTACTCCCAGCGTTGCTGACGCTCTATCCAGAGCTAGAACTTGATCTACACCTATCTGATTCGACAGTTGACCTGGTGGCCGATGGTTTCGATGCGGCATTGCGGATCGCAGCCCTCCCCGATTCCTCCCTGGTGGCTCGCCGAATTTGCTCGTTGACCCAATTCCTCGTAGCAGCCCCGTCATATCTGGCCCGGCGTGGCCATCCATCTCATCCCCGCGACTTGGCCGCTCATGCGTGTATGAGCTACGCCTATCGAGCACGGAGCCAGGTGTGGCGTTTCACTCACGATAATGGCAGCGAGCAAGATGTGGCCCCGCGCGGTCCCCTGCGCGTCACCAACTCGGATGCATTAGTCGCACCTTTGCTGGCGGGGGTTGCAATCGCTGAGCTTCCGGAGTTCATCGCCGCCGAATATCTCGCCGATGGACGTCTACAGCACATCTTGCCTGAGTGGCGCATGACGCAGGGCGGTCTGTATTTCGTGACGCCATCAGCCCGTGCACGGCCGAGAAAAGTTCAGGCCCTTTCCGACTTCTTCGCGGAGCACCTTTCAAGCCCAGCCTGGAGGTAATCAGCGCCAAACTGGCGCAGGGAGTATGTTAGTCGCGGGAGGACATGGCGTCTTACCTCCTGGCCCTCCTGAAGTTTTCACCCACAGCGGCGGAATGACGTGGATTTCAATCCCGTTTTCCTACCGACAAATATCAATGCCCCGCATCAGGACAGTTTGTACGTAAACCCCGCCCGCGCGAGCTCGAGGGAGGTGCTTGATATTTATCAAGTCCGTCTACCTACATTCGTCGAGACTCTTTACCAAAGGACATCGGAGCGTACACAGAAGCTCGACCTCGAGAAAGACAGTTTGGCCCCCACTAAACAGCCGAAGAACCTCCCTTGGGAGCGCGCGAGAAAAGAAGGGGCAATGATGGCAACCGTCACGCGGAAACCCGGAAGGAGCACTGATGTATTCAAGCATCTTTTTCGCGTGGGGGCTGGCAGCCATTACTGTGGTTGTGCATGCCGTCGGTCTGGCCTTGATGCTAAAGTTTCTGTCCCGCAGAAACAATGTTCCCCTACGGCAACTAGGCGCCATCAGCGCGCGGTTGGTTTGGGTTGTCTGCTACATGATCATGCTGCATTTGATCGCTGTCTCGATTTGGGCGACATTCTATGTGTGGCAGGGATCTCTGCCTGATTTCGAAACGGCGCTTTACTTCTCTGGAGTGACCTACGCGACCATCGGCTACGGTGACGTGGTGCTGGTGAAACCCTGGCGCCTATTCGGGCTGATTGAAGGGTTGACGGGTATCATCATGTGCGGCTTATCCACGGGTGTGTTCTTCGCCGAGGTCAATCATATCTACCAAATGACCCATGCCGACAAGGACCGCGGCGAAAAAACCTGAAGTATTGCGCTACCAGGACTTCATGACTACGACGCCGTCAACGGCGTGGCGTCCTGATCCTGATAGTGCAGGATCGCAGCATGAGCGTTGAACAGCATACGCTCGCTCCCGAGTTTTTCGTCGAACCCAGCACGCCGTACCATTTCAAGTACACCAGGGTTCAACCCCGCCAGCCAGAGACTGGCACCGAGTTCGCCCAAGTGTTTTTCGCCTTCAATCAGAGCTTGCAGTGCCGAGTATTCGATGTCGGGAACGGCACTCATGTCCCAGACCACCACATGTGGATGGTACTGCGCTTCCAGCGCGATGACCTGCTCCTTGACATAGTCCGCGTTAAGGAAGAACAGACGTCCCTCCGGCCGCACGATCAACAGCCCCGGGAAAGTCTCATCATCTGGGTGGTCCTCCGATAAAGGCCGAAGCACGTCGGTACCGCGCTTGCGACCCAGGACGTACACATGCGGACGAGCCGTCTGATAGGCCAGACTGACCAACGATACGACGATTGCCACCGTGATGCCCTGCAGCGTGCCAAACAACAGCACACCAAACGTCGCTACGAGCGCCCAGTGGAACTCCATCGGGCGCACCTTGCGAATAGCCAGGAATTCCCGGGGTTGAATCAGCCCGACCGAGTAGTAGATGACGATGGCCGCCAATGTAGCGTGAGGCAGATACCCGAGAAGCCCCGAAAGCAGCAGCATCGTGGCGAAAGCCATGCCGGCAGTGACAATCGAGACCGCTTGAGAGTGGCCTCCGGTGGCGCGGACAACCGCCGTCTGCGAAGTACCTCCACCGGCGGGCATCGCCCCCAGCAGTGCGCCCCCGAGGTTACCCAGGCCGGTAGCAACCAACTCGCGGTTTGCATTGATCGGGGGATCGCCTGGCCGGACAAAGGCACGACCTGCTGCAATCGTTTCGGTAAAGCTCATCAGCGCGATCCCGAGCGCACCCGGTATCATTTGTTCAACCAATGTGAGATCGGGCAGTGTGATTGGGGGTAACCCTGCTGGAATCAAGCCGACAGTCGAAACGCCGAGCGCCTGCAGGCCGAAGTACCACGAGGCGGCGATACTCCCTGCCACCACAACAAGTGGTGCTGGCGAATGTGGCCACGCGCGTTCCATTGCGATGAGGATCAGGAACGCCGCTGCAGCGACCGCGATCGTGATCAGAGAGCTCCCGGGTACATGATGCACAATGTTGAGGAGATCGAGAAAAAAGCCCTGTTTGGCGATGTGGATGCCGAGAAGTTTTGGTACCTGATCCAACACGATCACAAGGCCGACACCTGCTTTGAAGCCGCTCAACACCGGGGAGGAAATGAAGTTCGCGAGAAAACCCAGGCGTATCAGCCGCGCCAACAGCAGCATGGTGCCCACCATTGCGGTCAGTGTTGCCGTGGCCGTGATCAGCTTCCCGGGGTCACCATCGGGTACTGCCAGACCGATCTGCGCACCGGCCAGAATCGCCAGCGTGGCGGAGGAGCTGACGCTAAGCACTCGCGACGTGCCCAGGAATGCGTAAATCAACATTGGGACGAAGGCCGTATACAAACCGACGGCAACAGGCAAGCCGGCGACAGTCGCGTAGGCCATTGCCTTGGGTAGTACGACTGCAGAGGCCGTGAGCCCTGAAACGACGTTGAGGCGAAGTGACGCCGTGTCAGAGTGGGCTGTGCTTGAGGCTTTCAGATGCAGTTTCACACGGCCGCTCCTGATGGGTTCTATTGCCTGTTACGCGCAAAGACTCTCGGCATTCGCGCTGACACGGAGCTGACCCGCAAGCTCATTTTAAAGTCACCCTTGATCAGCTCAATCTCGCGGCCAACCTTCACGTTTTCTCTCTTCGGATATGCCGATTACGAATAAAAACCTTCACGCCGAAGGGCGCTTTGATTCTGTTGACTATTAACGACAGCCTTGTAACACCGCCGAAGAATTTTCGTAATATTACGGGTTGCCCACCAAGGCGGAGTATTTATTGACCGCAGATGCATCGAAGTTTCTTCCGGATAAGTGCTAGAGACTTGAGAAATATCAAATATTCCCAATAAACGCATAGCCATCGCATGCGTCATTCTGGTCTGTACTCATCCAGGGCGCTCACGGTTACCTCGTGCTGCAACTTGATTTTTGTCAGAAGTGCCACCCTCTGCGGGTGCTAGCGTTGTGACAAGAGACGGGCTATGCATCTGTTCAAGTGAGCTTCACGGAGAAGGGTATGCGCTGGAACATTAATGTTGTCAGACAGCCTGTCGGTTTGCCCATCGCCATTGTCCTAGGCGCCTTAAGTCTAGTTGCCGGCTGCGGCAAAGAACCCGTCTCCCCTGCGCATAACCCGCCTGAAGTCACTGTGATGACGGTCACCGCCCGCGACACGCCAGTGACTTTCGAATTCGTTGCCCAGACCCAAAGTTCCCGCGAGGTGGAAATCCGTGCGCGCGTGGCCGGTTTCCTTGATAAGCGGCTGTACACCGAAGGCGATTTGGTCAAAGCCGGACAAACGCTGTTCCAGATGGACCGCAAACCGTTTGAGGCCGCGCTGTTGTCGGCCCAAGGCCAACTGGCCCAGCAACAAGCTCGCTGGGAGGTAGCCAAGTCCACGTTGGCGCGGGTACGGCCGCTGGCGGCGCAGAATGCGGTCAGCAAGATGGACCTTGACAATGCGGTGGGCAACGAACGTGAGACCCATGCCGCCGTATTGGCCGCAGAGGGTACTGTGCGTACCGCGCAGTTGAACCTCAGCTACACCACCATCAGCTCACCCCTTGCCGGACTGTCGAGCTATGCCAAAAAACAGGATGGCAGTTATGTGACGCCAGGTGAGTCGGGGTTATTGACTTCGGTGTCACAGATGGACCCGATGTACGTGAACTTCAGCCTCTCGGAAAACGAGACGCTGAAATACCGCGACGAGATAGCCGCCGGCCATCTCATTTTTCCACCGCGTAGTGATTTTATCGTTGAAGTGGTATTGGCTGACGGCACCGTGGCGCCCAACACTGGCAAGGTGAATTTTCTGGCACCTTCCTACAGTCAGGATACTGGCACCTTCCTGGTTCGGGCAGTGCTCGCCAACCCCGATGGCTTGCTGCGTCCGGGTCAGTTTGTGAGAGCCCTGGCCAAAGGCGCTACGCGACCCAATGCCATTCTTGTGCCGCAAAAAGCCGTGCTGGAAGGTTCCAAGAGTCACTTCGTGTGGGTCCTCAATGCCGAGGGAAAACCAGAGCAACGCGTGGTTGAAGTGGGTGACTGGCAAGGTGACAACTGGTTCATCAACAAGGGGCTACGGGTCGGCGAGCGCATCGTGGTCGATGGCGCGATCAGGGTCACGCCAGACGGGCCATTGAAGATCGTCGATATACCTGGCGCCTCGTCAACAAGCTCAGCCGATGGGCAAACCGCAAAAGCCGATGGGGGGAAAAGCCAATGAGCATTTCCCACTATTGCATTGACCGGCCGATCTTCGCTTCGGTGATCTCCATCATCATCACCCTGGCCGGTGCAGTAGCCATGCTCAAGCTCCCTGTTGCGCAGTACCCGGATATAACGCCGCCGCAGATTACGGTGGCCGCGACGTACCCCGGTGCCGATGCGCAAGTCGTGGCCAATAACGTGGCCGCGCCCATCGAACAGCAGGTCAATGGCGCCGACAACATGATCTACATGAACTCGTCGAGCTCCGCGACGGGCAACATGACCCTCAATGTTTTTTTCGAAATAGGCACCGACCCTTCGTTGGCGCAAGTCGACGTGCAGAACCGAGTCAACCTGGCCCTGCCGCAACTGCCCTCCGCCGTGCAGAGCCAGGGCATCCAGGTACAGAAAAAATCCTCGGCCTTCATGATGGTGCTTGCGGTGTATTCCGCCGGCGACCGCTACGACAGCACCTATGTCGCCAACTACGCCAACCTTTACATCCTCGATGCGATCAAGCGGATTCCAGGGGCGAACCAGGCCAGTATCTTCGGCACGCCAGACTACGCCATGCGGATCTGGCTAAAGCCTGACCGTATGGCCCAGCTGGGTATCACCGCCGCCGATGTACAGAAAGCCGTCGCCAATCAGAACCAGCAGTTCGCCGTAGGCAGGGTCGGCCAGTCGCCTACGGGGCAACCGGTGGAGCAGTCGTTTGCCGTGACCACCAAGGGACGCCTGACAGAGCCTTCGGAATTCGAGAACATCATCTTGCGTGCCAGCAACAACGGCGCGGCGGTTGTTCGACTCAAAGACGTTGGACGCGCCGAGCTGGGGCAAAAAGACTATTCCTTGCGCAGCACCTATCAGGGCCGGCCAGCGACGCTGATTTCCGTGTACCAGCAACCCGGCGCCAATGCCCTGGATGTTTCCGCAGCAGTGACCAAGACCCTCTCGGACATGAAGGCCACGTTTCCCGAGGGCATCGAGTACAAGATCGTGATGGACACCACGGCCTTTACCCGAGCTTCGATTTCCGAGGTAATCCACACCTTCTTCGAAGCCCTGGTACTGGTGGTTATCGTGGTCTACATCTTCCTGCAGAGCCTGCGGGCCACGCTCATTCCGGTGCTCGCGGTGCCGGTGTCGATCGTCGGCACGTTCATCGGCATGTCCGCACTCGGGTTTTCGGTGAACATGCTGACGCTATTTGGCATGGTGTTGGCCATCGGTATTGTGGTGGATGACGCGATCGTGGTGATCGAAAACGTCGAACGCAACATGCAGGTGCACAAGATGACGCCCAAGGACGCGGCAAAACGGGCGATGGATGAAGTGGCAGGCCCGGTGGTGGCCATCGTCCTGGTACTGTGCGCGGTGTTCATTCCGGTGGCCTTCATGGGCGGCATCACCGGTCAACTCTACAAACAGTTTGCGATCACCATCGCCATATCTGTAGTAATTTCCGGCCTGGTCGCCCTGACCTTGTCCCCCGCCCTGGCCTCCCTGCTACTCAAACCGCAGCACGGTGACAAGAACGCCTTTTTCCGCTGGTTCGAACGCAGTTTCGAGCGCTTGACCGAGGGCTATTCACGCTCGGTGGCGTTCATGATCAAGCGCTTTGTGCTGGCATTGCTACTCTTTGCCGGCATGATCGTGCTGATCCTGTTGATGGCCGAGCGCATCCCCAGCGCGTTCCTGCCACCGGAAGACCAGGGCTACTTGCTTGGCGCGGTGATCATGCCCGACGCTGCCAGCCTGGATCGCACCGCCGAGGTCGGCAAACTGGCCAGTGACTTCTTCATGAAGGATGAGGCCGTCGAAGGTGTCGCGATTGTGAACGGCTACAGCCTGCTCGACGGCCAGAACAAGAACAATGCCGGTGCGTTTTTTGTCGGTTTCAAGGATTTCGAGGGGCGTTACAAGGACGCCGAAACCATCAAGGCACAAAGCGCCCCCGCAGTGATCCAGAAGGCCACGCGGGCGTTTTCTACCGTTCAGGGAGGGATCATCTTGCCGGTCAACCCACCGTCCATTCCCGGCCTGGGTACCACCGGAGGCATGGAAGTCTGGGTTCAAAGCAAGGGCGACGGCAATGTCGACCAACTGGCGGAACTGGTCGCCAATCTGGTGGCGAAAGCCAAGACACGTCCGGAGCTGGGCGTCATCACCTCCACCTTCAACGTGTTTTCCCGTCAATTGATGGTCGACGTCGATCGCGAGAAAGCGGAATCCCTGGGCGTACCGGTCGAAGATGTCTACAGCGCCATGCAGACCATGTTCGGCTCGCTCTACGTCTCGCAATTCAACAAGTTCAGTCGCCTGTGGCAGGTGATTCTGCAGGCCGAACCGGCCTATCGCTTGAAGGCCGAGGACCTGCAGCAGATCTTTGTGCGCAGCAAAAACCTCGACATGGTGCCGCTCAAGGCCTTGCTGACCACCCGCTACGTCACCGGTCCCGACCTGCTAACACGTTTTAACAACTTCCCGGCGGTCAAACTCACAGCGAACCCGGCGCCAGGCTACAGTTCAGGCCAGGCACTACAGGCTCTGGAGGAGATCGGCGCGGAAATCATGACCAATGACTATGCGCTGGCATTGAGCGGCGAGGCATTCGAGGAAAAAAAGAGCGGAGGTGCCTCCTCCCAGGTGTTCATCTTCGGCCTGGTGATGGTGTTCCTGATCCTCGCGGCGCAGTACGAAAAGTGGTCACTGCCCGTGGGTGTGCTACTGGCCGTACCCTTTGCCTTGTTCGGCGCCCTGCTCGCCGTCCTGCTTCGGGGCTTGAGCAACGACGTCTATTTCCAGATCGGCTTGACCATGCTGGTGGCGCTGGCCGCCAAAAACGCCATCCTGATTTTCGAATTTGCGGTATTGAACCGGGAAACCGGCATGTCGGCCTACGATGCCGCGATGACCGCGGCAAAAGAACGTCTGCGCCCTATCGTAATGACGTCCCTGGCGTTCATCCTCGGCTGCGTGCCTCTGGCCATTGCCGTCGGCGCCTCGGAGAATAGCCGTCACTCCATTGGTACCGGGGTAATTGGTGGCATGCTGGCGGCGACGGTGATCGCGATCTTCTTCATCCCTCTGTTCTATTACCTGGTGGAGCGAATGTTCGGGGAAAAGGACAACGCCCAAACAGCCGCCAAGCCAACTGCTTCGACGCAGGCTCCGACGATTCCCGACGGTGCGGCACAAAACCGACATGAGGGGGATTGAGATGCGTAAGCCTCCTATCCCGCTGATGTTGTGCCTCAGCCTAGCGGGTTGCATGGTGGGGCCAGATTACCAGCCCCCGAAAATCGACACCCCCGCTGCCTACCGTTATGCAGACAAGGAAGCAAAAGACCTGTCGAATACGCTGTGGTGGGAGCAGTTCCACGACCCGGTTCTGAATGAACTGATCCGCACGGCGCTGCTCGAAAACAAGGACATCAAGATTGCCGCCGCGCGGGTCGAAGAATTCCAGGGCCGTTACGGCCAGACCCGTTCCCTCTTGTTTCCACAAGTCGGTCTGGGCGCCCAAGGGCAGCGCTCCCGTTCGCCGCGTGACACCGGTCCGGTCTCGCTGGACCCATCGGTGGACCCGGTGTTCAACAACTACCAGGCCATTCTCAGTGTGAACTGGGAGCTGGATATCTGGGGCCGGTTGCGCCGCCTGGATGAATCCGCCCGTGCCGATTTGCTGGCCTCGGAAGAAGGCCGTCGAAGCGTGATCTTGAGTCTGGTCGCTTCGGTTGCGTCGAGCTACGTGACCCTGCGTGACCTCGACCGGGAACTGGAAATCGCCCGCACGACCGCCAAGGCTCGCAGTGAGTCCTACGAAATATTCAAACTGCGCTACGGTGCCGGCACCATTTCCGAAATGGAACTGGCACAGAATCAATCCGAACTCGAGCGCACCCAGGCGTCAGTTGCGCAACTCCAACCCCTGGTCGCGCAACAGGAAAACGCCTTGGCCGTGCTGCTTGGGCGTAACCCTGGGCCAATCATCCGCGGCCGTGACCTGGCCCAACTGAATCTGCCAACGGTGCCGGCCGGCTTACCATCAGACTTGCTTGAACGGCGACCGGACTTGCGTCAGGCAGAACTGAATCTGATATCGGCCAATGCACAGATCGGCGCTGCCAAGGCTCAATACTTCCCGACTATTTCCCTGACCGGCCTGTTAGGTTCCGCCAGTAACCAACTGTCGAACCTGTTCACTGGACCCGCTTCCACCTGGTCCTATGGTGTGGCGGTAAGCATGCCAATCTTCACAGCCGGCGGTATTGCCGGGCAGGTGCAGCAAGCTGAAGCCATCCAGAAACAGGCGCTGCAAATTTACCAACAGTCGATTCAATCGGCGTTCAGGGACGTGGAAAATGCCTTGGTCGCATCGAGCAAATCCAGAGAACGGATGGCCTACCAAGCCAGGCAAGTCGAGGCACTGAGCACTTATGCCCATTACGCACGGTTGCGCTACGACAACGGCTATACCAGCTACATCGAGGTGCTGGACGCCGAGCGCAGCCTGTTCGACGCCCAATTGGATTACACCCGCACCCGCGGTTCGGTGTTCACCAACATGATTGATCTGTACAAGGCGACTGGTGGTGGCTGGGTGACCGAGGCGGACAAACTGACAGCAACTGCCAATCAAAAGCGACCATGAGCATGATGGAGACACCGTGTCGGCAGACCGGTTTAGCCGTGCCAACGCCAGCGGTAGCTGTACCTTGGCCCTCTCGAGGTTAAACACTTGCGCTGGAAGGACAGTGTCGCGGGATGACGGATCCGGCTCACAGGCAAACCACAAAACGCTCCCGCCAAGGCTATGAAATGTGCGGTTTTCCAAGCGGAGCATCCACGCAGCTCAGGGGCAGGCTGCTACGCTTTTGTGATGGGACCGAACCATAACGCGATCTTGCTCCTGAACAACTTCGACTTCGTTGAGTAAAGGAGTGGAAATGTCTCCCAGTAAGAAGAAATCCGTCCAGGGTGCGGCTCGAGAACCAAAGTTCGGAATTTACGAGCCGACTTTTCGCTCGCGAAAAGAACGCCTGAACGCAGGAGAGCGGATACGCGAGAGCCTGCCACACTCATCTCACGCAGTGTGGAAACCACCGCGCAAGCATCGTAACCCTATCGATCTCCTTGAAGCGTCCAATCGATATAGACTCCCCAGTCTAGTGCCCGTGCGCTATGGACGCATGTTGCGCAGCCCCTTCACCTTCTTGCGCGGTTCTGCGGGATTGATGGTTCATGACTTGGCCAGCCTCCCCAACACCGGCATTCGGGTACAGGCGTGCGGTGATTGTCACCTGTTGAACTTCGGACTGTTCGCGACACCCGAGCGCAATCTGATTTTTGACATCAATGATTTCGACGAAACCCTTCCCGCCCCCTGGGAGTGGGATGTCAAACGCCTGGCGATCAGCTTCGCCGTCGCAGCTGCAGATAACAGGCTCAGCGAAAAAGATGCCCACGCGATCGCCGTCAAATCCGTTAAAGCTTACCGGGAACGTCTACGCGAGCTTTCGAAATTGAGCCCGCTGGAGGTCTGGTATGACCACCTGGATGCACAAACGATCATCGATATGGCCCCCAATGCCAAAATCAAAAAAAACCGTGAGCAATTGATAGAAAAAGCCAAGGTTCGAGTCGGCGATTACCTTTATCCCATGATCAGCAGTGAAGTGGCGGGCCGTCGACGCCTGATCGATCAACCCCCTGTTCTGTTTCATATCTATGAAAAGGACTTTGAAAAACGGGTGCATGCGGCACTGCAAGACTATCGATTATCGCTACCCCATGAACGCCGCATACTGTTTGATCGGTACCGTCTCGAAGACTTTGCCGTAAAAGCCGTCGGAATAGGGAGCGTCGGCACCTATTGTTTTGTCGGCCTGTTCTTTTCCGCGGAGAACCACCCCCTGCTTCTGCAATTCAAGGAAGCGTGTCCTTCCGTGTTGGGGCCTTACGCGGGAAAAAGCGAGTACGAGAACCAGGGGCAACGCATTGTCACAGGGCAGCGGCTGATGCAGTCTTCCAGCGACATTTTTCTGGGCTGGACGCAAGGCCAAAAAGGCCGCCATTTCTTTGTGCGGCAGTTGCGAGACATGAAAATGTCTGCGCCGATCGAAGGCGCAACGACCACACAAATGAAGCTGTACGCCGAGCTATGCGGTCGTACCCTCGCGCGTGCCCATGCAAAATCCGGGGATGCGGCACTGATTAGCGGCTATTTGGGTAAGTCGGACTCCTTCGATCAGGCCATCGGCAAATTTGTCATGACCTATGCAAAGCAAAATGCAAAAGACTATGCCGCGTTGGTAGCCGCAGAAAAATCCGGACGGATCAAAGCATTGAGAGAAGAAGACTGACACTGCCGTCCCGTGCTGTTGCCTTAACCGAACGCGCTGAATGCCATTATCTGAGGCCCACAAAAAATGCGTCATGAGGCAACACTATGGATCACCAGACCTCTGTGCCGAAGATCACGCACCTGCCGCACCGTATCCGCCTGTTGGTACTGCTCGCCACGGCGTGCTACGTCGGAGGCTGCGGTACGCTGGGGCCGACCTCGATACAGCGCGATCGCACAGACTACGGCACGGTGATTGCCACGACCTGGAAAGAACAGACACTGCTCAATATCGTCAAGTTGCGCTACGCCGATGCACCGGTGTATCTGGAAGTCTCTTCGGTGATCAGCTCCAGCGCCATACAAAGTCAGGTCAACCTCGCAGCAGGCTGGTTTTCGGGATGGCCCAACGACGGTAGCAGTCAGGCCATAGGCGCATCCGGCGTTTACACAGATCGTCCAACAATCAGCTATACACCGCTTTCCGGGGAGCGGTTCTCACGCTACTTGTTGCAACCCTTATCTCCTGAGGCCGTTTTTTCGCTTATTCAGGCAGGCTACCCGGTCGACCGCGTGCTGCAATTGACCGTCCGAGCAGCGAATGGTGTGTACAATCGATCGGTATCGCCTACACGCTTGCGTGCCGCAGATCCACGTTTCTATGAGCTATTGGATGCGTTAAGGCGGATACAGCGTTCGGAATCGCTGGGTGTAAGAGTCAGTACCCGCGCCAACGAAAGAAGCGAAGTGCTCATGATCGAACGTGACATCCCCGATGATGTGGAGAAGGATCGCCGTACCGTACGAAAGATTCTTCACTTGCGGCCCGACAAGGATGAACTGACACTGACTTTCGGTATGGTATCTAGGAGCGATACCGAGATTGCGCTCCTGACACGCTCCATGTCAGAAATCTTTTTGGAACTCGCCGCGACGATCGAGGCCCCTGCCGCGCATTTGCAAGATGGGCGAGCAAACCCCATGCCTCCCGTGCCCGATCATCCCAGTCCGTGGGACGATCCTCTGGTTCGCATCCATTCGAGCGAAGAGCGACCCGCTGATGCCTATGCTGCTGTGCACTATCGCGACTATTGGTTTTGGATCGACGACCACGACATGAAATCCAAATCGGAGTTCTTGTTCATACTGGTACTGTTCTCTCTTGCCGAAACAGGCGTGGCGCCGCAAGCCCCGGTGATCACCGTACCCGCTAACTGATGTGACAGTCATTATCCATAACCCGCCAAGGTCATATCAAAGGCGCTGCCGGTTGGACGAAGTGAAATAGGCAAGGATCATTGATCTTTATCAATTGTTAACGGTTAATCGAGTTCACGCTGATAACGACGCAACGCCGCACCGCCACGGAGTACCCGCCGTAAGCAATCCATCGTCGATTACCTGTTGGCGATAGCACTGTTCGATGGCCCTTTCCCGGGCTTTGAACCTGCCAACCTGCTGTCAAGATCAAGCGAGATCTGCCAGGTGCGCCCACCCTGCAGAGTTTACGTAGTCAAGCATTGAGCATTAGCCCCCTATTCGGCCACGCGTTGCACGTTGCCGGACCAAGGTTCAAAACATTGAACGCGGCAAGGAGTTTGCGATGGCTGATTCAAGCAAAAAAATGAGCCTGGTCGGGCTTACGACGCTGGTGACAGTCAACATGATGGGTTCGGGGATCATCATGTTGCCTACCAACATGGCTCAACTGGGTGCCGTCTCGCTGTTGTCGTGGCTTTTCACGGCAATCGGCTCGATGGCCATCGCTTATTGTTTTGCCCAGTGCGGCGTCTTCTGCTCACGCTCTGGCGGGTTGTCCGCCTACACCGAAGAGGCTCACGCGAAGTCGGGTTTTTTCCTCTGCTCGTACCTGTACTTCCTGTCTCTGGCCATCGCCAACGTAGCCGTGGCCATCTCTGCGGTGGGCTACATGACCGCTTTCTTGCCCTGGCTGGGTAGTGGTGCCATCCCGTTGTGCATAGGCACCATCGGGCTAATCTGGCTGACCACCTTCGCCAACTTCGGCGGCCCCGGCATCACCGGCAAGATCGGTGCTTTCACGGTCTGGGGCGTGATCATTCCGGTAGCAGGCCTTTGCATCATCGGCTGGTTCTGGTTCAAGCCCGATGTACTGGTCGCCGCCTGGAACCCTAACGATCTGCCGATTTCCGAGTCCATCGCCAAAGCCATTCCTCTGACCCTGTGGGCGTTCCTGGGCATGGAGTCGGCGGCCCAAGCCACCGATGCCGTGGAAAACCCCAAGCGCAACGTGCCACTGGCCTGCCTGTTCGGCACCTTGGGGGCTGCCGGTGTCTATATACTGTCGACCACCGTCATCCAGGGCATCATTCCCAATGCCGATCTGGCCAAGTCCACGGCCCCCTTCGCGCTGGTCTACGCCACGATGTTCAATCCATTGGTAGGCCATATCGTCATGGCCCTGGCGGTCATGGCATGTGTCGGCTCGCTGCTGGGGTGGCAATTTACCTTGGCGCAAACTGCCAAGATGACCGCCGACCAGAACCTGTTCCTCAAGTTCTTCAGCAAGGTCAACACCATGAACGCCCCTGTCGTCGGCATGATCGTCTGTGGCGTGCTGCAAACCTTGATGGCCCTGTCGACCATTTCACCGGATGCCGCCGCCCAGTTCAGCAAGCTGGTCAACCTGGCGGCGGTGACTAACCTCATCCCATATTTAACCGCGCTGACCGGTCTGCTGGTCATCATGTACAAGGCCGGTGTCTCAACGACGATCTACGCGCGCAACCTGGTAGTGCTGCTGGTTGCGGTGACGTACTCCTTGTATGCCCTGTATGCCTGCGGCAAGGATGCGGTGATGGGCGGCACCCTGGTACTGGCCTTCGGTTACCTGCTCTACGGTTTCCTCGCCAAGCGTTTCACCGACACGCTGCCAGCCGAACAGGCCGGGGCCGGCAATCCTTAGGCGCGGCAGCCAGGACTGCACAGACATCTGCATACGGGGAAACCGGACATGAACGTACCCTTTATCAAAACCACCCGTTTTTTGCTCGCTCTGGCGTTTTTGACGCTGCCTTTGATGGCCAGTGCCTCCACACTTGAACGCGTGCGCAGCAGCCACAGCTTCACCATGGGCTACCTGCCAGACCTGGCCCCCTTCAGCACGCAGGAAGGCGACAAAGCCAGCGGCTATGCCATCGAGCAGTGCCTTAAAGTTGCAGACAAGCTCAAGCGCGAACTTGGCCTGCCGGACCTGCAAGTGCGCTACCAGCCGGTTACGGTTTACGAGCAGGTCAGTGCGGTGAGCCAGGGGAAAGTCGATATTCTCTGCACGCCGACTCCGCCCACTCTGGAACGGCGCAAGACGATCAGTTACGCCATACCGATCTACACCGCCGGTCTCTCTGTCGTGGTGCGCAAGGATGCCCCCGAATCGCTGCTTAATGTACTCAATGGCAAAGTCGCCAATAGCGGACCGACCTGGCGAGCAAGCATCAACAGCGGTCTGGCCAACCACACATACGCCACCATTGAGGGCGGTGTAACCGAAGACTGGATTCGCGAAAGGATGCGCCTGCTTGGTGTAATCGCTTCACTGGTTACCGTGGCCAACAACGATGAGGGCATCAAGCTGGTCGCCGACGGCAAGGCGGACGCGTTCTTTGCCGAGCGCATGTTGCTGAAAAACGAAATAGCCAAGGAAGGGGCTCCCAAAAACCTGATGCTCCTGGACCGCATATTCGAGTACTCGCCGGTGGCGATGATGGTGGAGCGCAATGACGACGACTTCCGCCTGCTGGTCGATACGGCCTTGAGCGAAGCCTATCGTTCGGGCTCCATTGAAAAGGACTACGACAAATACTTGGGAGGGACCAACGATATCGTGAAGAAATTGTTCAGGGTGTATGCGTTACCCGAGTGACATCAATCACTACAGGCCGTCTGCAAGCAGCCTTCCAGGCGCTGTATGAAAAGCCGTCTCAAGGCTTTTCATACCGACGCTAACCTTGGCCGCAGGTCACTAGGAGAAACGCCATTTCCTGAGCGTGGCAAGTGTCGAGGAAACCATGGGATACAGCCTGCCAATCCACGGGCAAAAGAAACGGCCTCTGAGGTCGTTTCTTTTTTTGCGTCTTTGATCGAACTTAGGAAACCCAAGACTCGACCACATCAGATCCATATTGAGCCTTCCACTCCTTCAGCAGTTTGTGGTTGCCACCTTTGGTCTCGATGATCTCGCCGTTGTGCGGGTTCTTGTACTGCTTAACCTGACGAGCGCGACGAGGTGCTTTCTCTGCGGCAGCAGGTGCGGCACGGCGACTGGCCTGTGGATCCAGAAGGTTGATGATGTCACGAAGGCTATAGCCATATTGGCCCAGCAGATCGCGCAGTTTGGTCTCAAACTCGATTTCTTTCTGAAGCTCACGGCTGCCTTTCATGGCCTCCAGTTCGGCCAACTGGGCGGCCAATTTTTGCTCAAGTTGTCTAAATTCTGCCAGACGCGACATGGGGATACTCCGAAGTTGGACAGGTGACCTTTAGAACATCCTAACGCAGTTTAAATTCAAACCGAAATGAAAATCAGGGCCACCTGCTCCACTTTCCTGTTGCAGTGCAAGCGCCACACCGCCAATGTCTCATTTAGAGATGCCTGAATTTGAAACCCTCCAGCCTGACCTTGGCGAGTAGAAAGTTATCTACGCTGACACGCGCCCAGGTTCCGTGCGGAGACACGACGGGCCTGTAGGAACGCAGATCATCCAGGTCAGTAGCCGATGCGGGGTAGAAGATCCCAGCGCTGCATGGCCCACTCAGCCGACATTACGACTACCGCAACTGACAGAGCCTAGTGTGGTGTTTTGCAAATACGGCCAATAACTCGCGAGCGATTTTTGCGCTCAAGCAAGGCGTCGCGACGAGTCGTAGCCCAGCTACGGCGAGGAGCGACAACGCCGCATGAGCGCAAAAAGCGCCGCGAGTTATGGTCGTTATTTGTGAAACACCACACTAGAACTCCACCCTCCCCCGACCCGCCTTGACAGCGCTGCGCCTGGCTTTTCCTTCGAGGCGGCGGGTCTTGGAGCCCAGGGTCGGCTTGGTGGGGAGACGTTTCTTATCGGTCTTGCCAGCGTTGATGATCAACTCGGCAAGACGCGCCAAAGCGTCCGCACGGTTCTGCTCCTGTGTGCGGTACTGCTGGCCCTTGATGATCAATACGCCGTCGCCAGTGATACGACTGTCACGCAGCGCCAGCAGCCGCGCCTTGTAAAACTCGGGCAACGATGAAGACGGGATGTCGAAGCGCAGGTGCACGGCGCTGGATACCTTGTTGACATTTTGCCCGCCCGCGCCTTGCGCGCGGATGTAGGTGAGTTCGATTTCGGCATCCGGCAGATGCACGTTATTGGAGATGGTCAACATGATAGGGCCCTTTTCATTCCCCATTATCACAGACTGCGCCGCTGTCCCATAGGACAACACATAATGCTCTGTCCGTTCAGGGTCATCGTGAGCGCCGCCACGCAGAAAGCTGCACCTGAGCGCTAGGCCAGCGCGTACAAACTGAACCTGCGGGGACAACTGACCGAGTGTGAAGGCCCAAGAGGCGATCGTTACTGCATTGCCTCGGCCACTGTCATCACCCACTCGGACGAGTCCCCATGGCGTTCGTAATTGGACGCGCAGGCCACGATGCCATGCTTACGGAGCGTGTCCTTGTCCTGCCGGTCAACGGCCGTAATCATTCAATGAGCGTTAGCGGACGCTCGGGTTTTCCAAAGCGAAAGCAACACGCCGCCAATCAGAAGGCCGATGGTAACGCTCAACGATATTTCGACTGGTACTTTACCCACAACGCCATGAAGGAAGATTTTCGCGCCGATAAAGACAAGCACCAGAGCCAGGGCGTACTTAAGGCAAACAAAGCGACTGATCATCGCAGCCAATGCAAAATAGAGCGCTCGCAAGCCGAGAATTGCAAAGATGTTCGACGTATAAACGATGAACGGATCCTGCATGATTGCAAAAATTGCAGGCACGCTGTCAACAGCAAACACTAAATCTGCACATTCAATCAGGACAAGTTCAAGGAATAGTGGCGTCACCCATAGCGTTCTTTTCCCTGACACGTCAGGCAGCGAACCACAAAGCGTTGACCGTGCAATTCCTTGGTGATGCGCAGGTATTGTGTGACATTCCTGCACATGGAAATTGCCCGAGCGACTACGTTTCAGCTCGCCCCGGGCAACGCGGTCCAGGCCAGCGTCGATCTTGTCCAGCAGTTTTCTCCCACTCCAGCAGCCACAGGCGAAGCGGCTTCCTGCCTCTGCCTGCTCAAGAGCACGGACATGATTTGCAACCTGACCTTAATGTTATGTTATAACTATCCACATTAAGCCTTACCTCTGGCTCGCCTGCGAACCGGGCCCAGGGAACGGAAGGCTGGATGAAGCTGACCAACCCCTTCCCCGGCTGGAACTGATTCATACCCCTTGCTGCTACGTGCAAGGCTCCCACCACTGGATAGACATGATGAGCTCAGCATTACCCGACGTTTCCGTCACCGACCTGGCCCCCAGCCTAAGCCCGTTGCAATGGGTCGGCATGCAGGGTATCGACCTGCCGGTAAGGATCGAAGAAGCGACCTACCAGCACGAGCTACATGCCCGGTCGGATGTCCAGGTCGACCTGCCGGCACCGCACGTCAAAGGCATTCACATGTCCAGGCTGTATCGCCTGCTGGACGCCTGGGGGCAGGCTGCGGCGGTGTCGCCGGCAAGTCTCTTTGCGCTGTTGCAGGAGATGATCGACAGCCATCAGGATTGCGAAAGCCGCAATGCCAGGTTGCGCCTGGATTTCGACTTGTTGGCTCGCCGCCCTGCGCTGGTGACCGAGGGCCTCTCTGGCTGGAAGTCGTACCCGGTTCACGTGCTCGCCACGAAGGTCGGCGGGGCACTGAACCTGAGTATCGAGGTCAGGATCGGCTACTCCTCGACCTGCCCGTGCTCGGCCGCTCTCTCCCGACAATTGATTGAGGACGGCTTCCTGCGAACCTTCAAGGACCAGCCGCTGCTCGAAGCCAGCGCCGTCGCGCAGTGGCTGCGCAGCAATGCGTCGCTGGCGACGCCGCATAGCCAGCGCAGCGAAGCTCGGGTGCGCGTCGCGGTGCCTGCCGATGCCCCTAATCTCGGGTTGCTGGGCCTGATCGACCAAGTCGAAGGCGCCTTGCGCACGCCGGTTCAGACCGCCGTGAAACGGGCTGACGAACAGGCTTTCGCGGCACTCAACGGGCAGAACCTGATGTTTGTCGAGGATGCTGCGCGGCGTATTCAGGTAAGCCTGCAGGGTTACCGCGATAGCCAAGTGCACGTTCGCCACCTGGAAAGCCTGCACCCGCACGATGCCTCGGCCTGGTCCGCCCCGCAGGCATCTGGGCCTGACCAACAAGAATCATTTGCAACCGGTAATGAGCGCTAACCACTGGCGTTATGTTATTACATCTAATAACATGCGCATCCCAACACATGAACATTCTCTCATCAGGATTCATTTGTCAGGCCTGACGCAAGACGGGCCGCTCTACTCGCAAGGGTTTCTTGTCATCTGTGATGCAGCACCGCCCGAAGCAGCGCGCGGCATCGATGTTGGCATCGAGTGCGGCCTGCACAGCCCACACCGTCGAGCCTGATGGTGTATCCGTCGATCCCCTTCGAGCTCGTGGACAGTGCCCAAGTCAGGACGTACCCAAAATTGCAACGTTATAGCGTGAAAAACGGAGACTTTACGTGAATCCTCGTGCCCCCCTTCTGGCCGGCCTGACGCTGGGCTTGTTCGGCCAGCCGATTTCAGCGGCACAACCCTTGCTGCTGAACGAAACCTCCATCACCGACGCCTACCTCGAAGAACGCGCCGACGGGCCGGTGCAAGGCTATCGTGCCAACCGCTCTGCCACCGCCACCCGCACCGATACCGACCTGCGCGACACACCGCAGAGTATCGACGTCGTGCCCGCGCAGGTGATCAAGGACCTCAACACCACCCGCATCGACCGCGCCCTTGACTTTGCTGGCGGCGTGTCGCGGCAGAACAACTTCGGCGGCCTGACTTTCCTCAACTACAGTGTGCGCGGCTTCACCACGGGCGAGCTGTACAAGAACGGTTTCGCCATCAACCGCGGCAGCTACAGCGCGCCGGACACGTCGAACATCGAACGCATCGAAGTGCTCAAAGGCCCGGCTGCCAGCCTGTACGGCCGTGGCGACCCTGGCGGGCTGGTCAACATCGTCACCAAGCGCCCCCAGGCCGAAGCCTTCAGTACGCTCACGCTCAGCGCAGGCAGCTGGGACCGCTACCGCACCGCCCTGGACGCCAACTCGCCGCTGGACAGCGAGGGGAATCTGCTGGGCCGGATCAACCTCGCCGTCGAAGACAACGACAGCTTCCGCGATCATGTCGGCAGCGAGCGCCGTATCGTCAGCCCCTCCCTGAGCTGGCAACTGTCACCCGACACCCGACTGATGATCGACACCGAGTTCTCCCGAACCGAGTCGGTGTTCGACCGCGGCATTCCGGCGGTCAACGGCGAAATGGGGTCGGTCAAGCGCTCGACCTTCCTTGGCGAGCCGAATGACGGCGAGATCCGCAACGACAACCAGACCCTCGACGTGGCGCTGGAACACGTGCTCAACGACAACTGGACGCTGCGCCTGGCCAACCACTACACCCAGGGTACGCTCAAGGGCAACAGCTCCGAACCCCAGGCCCTGGTGGGCACCACCATCACGCGCTTCTATCGCGAACGCGACTTCGAATGGAACGACAACATCACCCAGGCCGAGCTGCACGGGCAGTTCGAGCTGGGTGGCTGGCAGCATCAGACCCTGGTCGGGCTGGAGTACGAAAACTACCGCAACAGCCAGAAGTACCCGCAAAGCGCCACCTCCGCAGCGTATGGGCTGGATATCTACAACCCGGTATACGGCAAGCCGAAGCCAGCCATCACCCGTGCCAACGACTTCTTCGAGCACACTGAAAGCTACGCGATCAACCTGCAAGACCAGATCGCTTTCACCGAGCGCCTGCGCGGGTTGCTGGGCGTACGCCTGGAGCGCTTCGAACAGACCTCGCAGAACCGCACCACGGGTCTCAGCAACAGCCAGGAAAAGGACGTTGCCACACCGCGCATCGGGGTGTTGTACCAACTGACCCCGCAAGTCGGCGTGTTCGCCAACGCATCCACTTCGTTTAAACCCAACACCATCGGCACCCAGGGCCAGGTGTACAAGCCTGAAAAGGGCTTGGGTTACGAGACCGGGGTCAAGCTCGACCTTCTCGACAGCCGCCTGGGCGCGACCATCGCCCTGTTCCATATCGACAAGGAGAACGTCATCACCACAGACGCCCTTGGCGAGAGCGTGGCGGCGGGCGAAGCGCGCAGCCAAGGCCTGGACCTGCAGTTCAGCGGCCAGCTGACCGACGCGTTGCGAGTGATCGGCGCCTACGCCTACATCGACGCCGAGGTCACCAAAGGCGACGCAGCCCTACCCAAAGGCAGCGACTTGCTCGGCATCGCCCGTAACAGCGGCAGCCTGATGGGTGTGTACGAATTCCAGGACGGTGCCCTGCGCGGCTCGGATGTGGGCGCAGCGGTGAACTACGTCGGCGAACGCTCCGGCCAGGCCGGCAGCGACTTCACCCTGGACGCCTACAGCACGGTCGACCTGCTGGCGCACTACAAAGCCAGCGAACAGGTCACCGTCGGCCTTAACCTCAACAACCTGTTCGACCGCAAGTACTACGAACGCTCGTACAACAGCGCTTGGGTGCTGCCCGGGGAGCCACGCAACTTCAGTGTAAGCCTGACCCTGAGCCTTTGAACCGAGGAACCATCATGCATCCATCGTTGAAAGTCGCTTCCCTGCTGACCCTGATGGTCAGCGTCAACGCAGGCGCCCACGGCCTGTGGACCGAGGAGCGACGTGGCAATATCGAGGCCGTGTACGGCCACGGCGCCGAGGATAACGCCTACAAAGCGGAAAAGATCAAGCGCGCCTGGGCGTTCGACGCGGCCGGGAACATGGTCCCGGTCACGGTCAGGCGCCTGGCGGATCATGCCGTGCTGCAACCACTTACCCCGCCTGCGGCACTTGCCGTGCTGCTGGACAACGGGCCTTGGTCGCAGCGCCCGGACAGGCAATGGGTCAATCAGGATCGCACCCACGTCAAGGATGCGATCGCCTCCACCCACAGCTTGAAGTACAGCCTGGCAATCTACCAGCGCGGTGCTCGCTTGCCGAAACTGGACATGCTGCGTTTGGCGATTATCCCCCTGAGCGACCCTGTGCAAGTCGGGCCAGGCAAGACGCTGGAAGTGCAGGTACTGCTCGATGGCAATCCGGCTGCGGATATCCCGCTGCAGGGCGATTACCGGGGCGCCCCTCATCAGGTCAGCGCCACCACCGACAAGCAAGGGCGGGCACGTATCACCGTACGCAATGAAGGACTCAACATCATCGCGGCCCAGGCTACCCTGCCAATGGCAGACGGCAGCCCCGTCGCCCAGCAGAGCCTGTTCAGTTCACTGACGTTCCTGGGTGAGCCGCACCACGAGTAACATAAGCGACCTACCTCGGCCGTGACGGCCGAGGTATGGCAGTTGGAGGCGTTCGGAATGAGTGCCTGCAACCAGCATCCGCACCATGACCATTGGCACAAGCCCAGCTGCGGCCACACGGCAATCGAACACGATGGGCCTGTCGATTACCTGCATGATGGGCACTTGCATCACATGCAGGGCGATCATGTTGATGAACACACTAGGTCGCGTTTGCCGAGCCCCCAGCGCTAAATGAAGAGGTCAACACTTGCGGGCGCTCCTCGGGCGCTACCTCCGGGGCAGCAGGCATCCGGTATTGGTTCTCCCACTTCGCCACAACCAGAGGCGCCAGTGCGTTGCCCAAGACATTCAGCGCCGTGATCGGCATGTCCATCAAGCGATAGACTCCGGCGATGAATGCAATACCTTCCACCGGCAGACCGGCACTGGTCAGCGTAGCGGTCAAGATCACGAACATGGCACCCGGGACGCCGGCTGCGCCCTTGGAGGTCAGCACCATGATGATGATCAGCATCACCTGGTCAGCCAAGCTCAGGGGAATTTCATACAGCTGCGCGATGAACAGCGTGCCGATGCCCACGAACAGCGATGCGCCATCCAGATTGAAGGAATAACCCGTAGGAATAACCAACGTAGCAATCGAACGCGGCGCACCGTAGGCCTCGACCTTTTCAATCAGCTGGGGCATGACAGTCGCCGAGGCGGCAGTACTGAACGCCAGGATCAACTCATCCTTGATCGCCTTGATCAGGTCGAAGATGTTGATCCCTGCAACCTTCGCGATGCCGCCCAGCACGACCACGCCGAACAGAATGACGGCGACGTAGGTGACGGCAATCAGTTTTGCCAGAGGCAGCAACGCGGAAAGCCCGAAGTTGGCTACCGTCACGCCGATCAGGCCAAAGATCCCGATGGGTGAGTAGTGCATCACGATATGCGTCACCTTGAACATCGTCGCGGAAATGGCATTGACTACCGCGATCAACGGCATTTTCTTCTCTTTGTCCAGAGCACTTAGCCCAAAGCCGAACATGACCGAGAAGAACAGGACAGGCAACAGCTTTCCTTGCGCCATTGCACCGACGATATTGTCCGGGATGATATTGAGGATGACTTGAGCAAACCCTGTGCTCTCCGAGGTAGAGGGAAGCGAGAGCGATTGGGTGTTTGTCAGCGTCGTCAAGTTAGCACCTACGCCTGGCTGCGCAAGATTGCCAACCAGCAGGCCACACACAATTGCGATGCTGGTCACGACAAAGAAGTAGAACAAGGCTTTCACCCCTACCCGCCCTATCGCCTTGCTATCACCATTGCCTGCAATCGCGCCGACCATGCACGCGAATACAAGGGGTATGACAATCATCTTCATCATCTTGATGAAAATATCGCCGACGGGTTGCAAAAAGCTACTGATTATCCAGGCTTTGTACTCGGGAAAGAAATTGAGAAGTGCCCCCACTACAACCCCAAGCACAAGACCTACAATAATTCTAGTCACCAGACTAGTCTTCGCCATACGTCCTCCAGTTATTATAATTTGGACTGTACATTGGCCGGCAAAAATGCCAAACACATCGTTGGAGCCTGTTATTTTTATTGAGTGGCCACTCATCGATACACGCCTCTTATCTCACGCAGACAAAGCGGGAGGCGCGTCCCGAAGGTTTATGCCAATCAGGTGGCAAATACACCTTCAAAGTCCTTGAACCCTTTGATCTCGATCGGGTTGCCACTGGGGTCCAGGAAAAACATCGTTCGCTGCTCCCCAGGTTGGCCCGGGAATCGTACAACCGGCGGTATGTCGAACTGCACGCCATGAAGCGCCAGGCGGTCTGCCATCGCGAACCAGTCATCCAGATGCAGCACCAAGCCGATATGCGGCATCAGCACTTCATGGTCGCCGACTTTACCGGTACGGGTAGTTGGAAAAGGAACACCTTTGTGAAGCGAAATCTGATGACCGAAGAAATCGTAATCCACATAAGTTTCACTCGTACGGCCTTCTTTGCAGCCGAGAATGTTACCGTAGAAGTTACGAGACGTTTCGAGATCTGTGACGTGGTACGAAACATGAAATAACGATTTCATAACTAACCTCTTTGCTTCGTGATAGAACTTTTGGGGAGGTTAGCGTAGCCTCGCGCACGTGCTAAAGCGCATTTTTCCATCTCTCAGCGAAAGGAAATGTTTTGGACACTCGATTTCTCGAAAGCCTGATGGCGGTGATAGAAACTGGCTCGATTGCAGCGGCTGCTCGACGGGAAAACCTGACCGCACCTGCAGTCAGCCAACGTATACAAGCACTCGAGAAATCGCTGGCGTGCGAACTCCTGAACCGAAGCGCACACGCTGTCGAACCTACCGAGAAATGCCTGTCGTTGCTGCCGAAAATTCGAGATCTGATCCAGGGGGCAGCAGAGCTGAAAGAGGATCTGGACACCAGTAGCCTGTCCGGGTACCTCAAAATCGGCGCGATTTCTACAGCGTTGACAGGCCTATTGCCGGAGGCCATGAATCAGCTATCAAGTATTGCCCCGCAACTGAGGCTACGCATCACGCCAGGGGACTCGCGCAGTCTTTACGAACAAGTAGCCTGCGGAGAGCTCGATGCGGGAATCATGGTATGTCCGCCCTTCACCGTCCCCAAAACCATTCGTGTACAGGTGCTTCGAGAAGAACCCCTGATGCTTTTGACCAAAGACCCGATTGACAAGCGCGACATCCGCTCGACGATTCTTGGTCGAAACCTGATTCGATATGACTCAAATGCCTGGGGTGGGCAGATTGCACAGCAATACTTGAATGACAATAACCTGCAACCCGATGTCCTCTGCAATCTGGATGCGCTAGATGCAATCTACATCATGGTCGCAAAAGGTATGGGGGCCTCCGTCGTCCCGCTATGGGCGGGATTGAAAACTGACGACGTACAGGCAACGCCCGTGTCGGACGCTGACCGCTACATGCGCCAGGTAGTCCTGCTTTACAAGTCCAACCCCAGAAGGCCTAAAGCGGTGGAGGTTTTGAAGGAACAGCTTATGAACAACTGCAGCTTCCCATCGATCACACACGCGCTGCGTTGACTGCCTCGGCCATCATGCTTGAACTGACTCGGGGCCGGATCTCACCACGCCCATACTGGCAACAACAGGCGTGGCGGCCTACCTCTCCGAGGGTGTCGCCCATCTCGTTACCCCTGCGCATTTTAACCCGGCTGCAGCCGGCATGCCGCGCGCTTGTTTGCACACGCGGGCAGTGGACTTGTGCTTTACGAACGCCGCGCTCTTGCTGCCGAACTCATCGGTGAGCACTGAGTCTCGGTGGGCCTGTACATGAAGCCGACATTGCTGCGATAGCCCTCCCCCGACAGTACCCGATTGACTATTCGTGCTTGAAAAATCCCCCCTGTTCAGATGCACCAGAACATGTAGAATCCCTCGCCAACCTCTAAACCTGATCATTCAGTTGTCACGCCGAGTCCTGCAATGAAGCTGGCCCACCACACACGATCACAGGTCGCCTGGGTGCTGTATTTCAGCATCCTGTTCGGCTCGTTGCTGTGCGCCATGGGCCATGGGCAAATGGCCGGGTTGCGCCTGGCTGGCCTGGATGATGCCGCCTGGTGCGCGGCCGACAGCAGCGGCATGGTCCAAGGTGAGCAAGACTTCAGCGATCCGAGCCTGCCTGCCGGCGGTGACTGCGTGATCGCCAGCCTGTTCAGCGCCACACTGCTGGCCGTCTTTTTCGGCCTGCTGACCCTGCTCGCCGGCGAGCCGGGCAGCCCTTTACCCAACCAACCTCCGCCACGCCTGCCCAAGCAGCGCTGGCCACTGGTCAATCCCCGCGCCTCTCCCGCTTCGCTTCTCGCGTTCTGACATCGCCACGTCCCCGTGCCGCCTGATCGGCAGCGGGCGTGTGCTCACCGATTTCAGCCAGGAAGCCTTGCATGTTCCGCATGACCACTTTGGCGCTGCTCGTTGGCAGCGCAACCTGTGCCTGGGCGCAGGATGACACCCTGACCCTGCCGGCCAGCAATGTCACGGCCACAGCCAATCAACCCACGGAGGCAACCCGCCTTGACCTTGATCGCCCCATCGAAAGCGGCTCGCGGCTGAACCTGAGCGCCAGGGAGAACCCCGCCTCCGTCAGCGTTGCCGACCGCAAGACCATGGAGCGCATTGGCGCACGTAACTTCCAGGACGCCGCCAATGCACTGCCCGGGGTTAACGCCTCGGCTCCGCCCGGCTGGGGAGGATATGTGGCGTACCGAGGGTTCAACGGTGCCCAGATCAGCCAGTTGTTCAATGGCATCAATTTGCAGTATGGCGGCGCGGCGCGCCCGGTGGGCGCCTGGATCTATGACCGCGTCGAATTGCTCGGCGGGCCCTCCTCCTTCCTCAACGGCAGCGGCGCTGTCGGTGGCAGCCTCAATTTCATCACCCGGCTGGCAAGCCGTGACGAAGACACCTTCGAAGGGCGCGTCAGTTATGCACGCTACGACACCATGGAAACGTCGGTTGCCTTCAACAAGGCGCTGAACACGGGCGACGGCCCACGCCACTATGCACGCCTCGACTACAGCCGCACCAGCACCAACGGCTATATCGATCGCCAGGAGAATGGGGCCGGCAACCTGGCCTTCTCGCTGCTTAGCGACATCAACGACCAGCTCTCGCACACGCTGGCCATCGAGTACCTGGAAGAGCAAGAGGACAGCCCCTACTGGGGCTCACCCGTATTGCAGCCACTGGTCGGTACCTTGCACATCGACAAGCACAACCGTTTCAACAACTACAACGTCGAAGATGGTCGCTACGAGCAGCGCACCCGGTGGCTGCGCTCGATCACCGACTACCGCTTCGACGACAACACCCAACTGCGTAATACCTTCTACCACTACAACGGCCAGCGCGATTACCGCAATCTCGAGGTGTATCGCTACAACGCCGACAACAGCGCCATCGCTCGCTCCGGCGGCTATCGCCAGCGGCACGACCAGGAGGTCAACGGCAACAAGCTGGAGCTGACCCACCAGGGCCAGTTGTTCGGCCTGGCCAGCGACTGGGCGTTCGGCATGGACTACAGCACCAACCAGCAAACCAACTACCCGCTGTCCAAAGGGGCGTTCGACACGGTTGACCCGAATAGCTTCGAACCCGGGCACTTCCTCGATATCCCCGGCATGGACGCGCCCATGACCAAGGGCAGAACCACCACCACCGACACCACCTCGGCCTTCGTCGAGAACCGTACCCGTCTGACCGATCAACTGTCATTGATCACCGCGCTGCGCTACGACCATATCGACTTCGACGTGGTAGACCATGTGGCGCGAGCCAGGCTCGACCGACGCTGGGACGCCATCACCGGTCGCCTGGGCCTGGTCTATGACCTGACCTCCAACGTCAGCCTGTACACCCAATACAGCACCTCGGCCGAACCACCAGGCGGTACCCTGACCAGCGCCTCGATCAGCCAGGTCGGCGACTTCGACCTGAGCACCGGCCGTCAGGTCGAGGTAGGCAGCAAGTTCGACTTCCTCGACGGCCGCGGCTCGGCGACGGCAGCGGCGTATCGCATCGTGCGCAAGGATATCTCCGTGCCCTCCTCGACCGTGCCCAACACCACCGAGCAGGCGGGCCAGCAGACCTCCACCGGCATCGAGCTGGCAGCCTCGTTCAAGGTCACGTCCAAGCTGCTGGCGGCGGGCAACTTCAGTTGGGTGAATGCCGAATACGATGAGTTCAACGAGACCATCGGCGGCGTGGTGTACTCGCGCAAGGGCAAGCACCCGGTCAACATCCCCGACCGCGTGGCCAACCTCTGGTTGACCTACGACCTGGCGCCCGGCTGGCAGGTCGGGGCCGATGCCCGCTATGTCTCATCGGTGTACGCCAACACCGCCAACACCGCATGGGTACCGTCGTACACCGTCTACGGGCTGTCCATGACCCACGACCTGGACAAGCACGTGCAAGTCAGCGCGCGGCTGCGCAACCTCACCGACGAGGTGTATGCCCGCTTCATCCACCAGACCAACACCCAGTACTACCTGGGTGAACCGCGCAGCCTGGAAGTCGCTGTGCAGTGGCGCTACTGATGAGCGTGGAGCCAGCTGTACCTGTGGCACCGCTGGCTGGGCATCGTCGCCTGCCTGTTCATGGCGCGGTGGTTCGTCTCTGGGGTTGCCATGCTGTAGGGCGGCTACCCCAAGCTGACACCGACCGAGCGCCTTGCCCACCTGCCGGCTTTGCCGGCGGGGTGCTGCGCCGAGTTGCCCGACCATTGGGCGCAACAGCCGCTAAAGGCGCTGCGCCTGTTCGCCTGGCTGATGCGGGTGTTCAGGGTGGCCGCCAGCATGCGCAGTCATTGAGCCCTCAGCGTGGTGCACCTGCGACAAAATGGCCTGCCACGCAATGTATACAGCCCGCAACGGATGCGGCTCAATTCGCGCCACGTTCGGTCGGGTGACTCATGCTCTCACGTGCACGTGCACAACTTTGTCTGTTCGCCTGCTTCGCCCTGCTGTTCAACCTGCTGGCGATGCCGCTTGACCGTGCCTTGCAGGCACCCCGCATCGACAGCCAGTCGTTGATATTTGGCAGCTTCTGCAGCCTGCACGGTGCCCAGAGCCTGCCCAAGTCACTGTTGACCCAGCTCAAGGCAGACCTGCCGCAACTCGACCATTCCCCTGAACCCAAGCATCAGCGTGGTGACTGCTGTTGTGGCCATGCCAGCCATGCCTTGGCAGGCGGTGATTACTACCGCCATCTGTTCCCCCGCTACTGGCCGGCCGACCTTCTACTGGGAGACCGTCATGCCTTGCCGCTGCCACGAGAACAGTGGCCTCGGCTGAATCCCCGCGCCTCACCCCTGGCCTAAACCGTCGCTGCTGTCTTGTGGTCATGGCGTGCGCTGCACGACGCCTGACCTTGCCCGACCGTTTTTGCCAGGAAACCACACATGCCTGCGTCCCGTTGCACCGCACGCGCCGTATTGCCCGTGCTCGCCTTGTTCGGCCTCAACCCACTGTCACTTGCCATCGCTGAAACACTGCCTGCCGAAAACTCGGTACTCACCCTCGGCGCGGTCAATGTGACCGGCACCGACAGCGGCCCCCTGGCCACAACCAGCGTGCTCAGTTCGGTGGATATTCTGGGCGGCGACATCCTCGAGAAGATGCCTGTTGCCTACAGCTGGGAGCTGTTCCGCCGGGCACCGGGGGTGATGCTCACCGAGTTCAACCAAGGCACCACCTCCGGCAAGCTTTCGTTCCGCGGTTTCAATGGCGAAGGCGAAATCAACGCCGTGAAACTGTTGATCGACGGCATTCCCAGCAACACCAATGACGGCAACATGCCCTTCATCGACTCGGTGTTCCCCATGGACATCGACAGCATCGAGGTGGTGCGCGGCACCAGCGACCCGCGCTATGGCCTGAACAACATTGCGGGCAACGTCAACATCAATACCCGTACCGGCGGCAACTACAACAAAGCGCGCATGCGTTATGGCAGCTTCAACACCCGCGAGGTGCAACTGGCCAAGGGCATCGAGACCAGTAACTGGACGCAGAACTACTTCTTCGCCCGCCAGCAGGTCGACGGCTACCGCGACCATGCCGACACCGAACGCTACAGCTTCGGCGGTAAATGGTTCTACACCCCGGACGATGGCAACTACCGCGTGGGCCTGATCGCCCGCCATTACGAGTCCGAAGCGCAGGAGGCCGGCTACCTCACCGAGGACAACGCCCGCCACCACCCGCGCATGAGCAACGACTACAACGCCACGGACAAGGGCACGCGGCGGATGAACCAGGTCAGCCTGCATTTCGATACCGAACTGGCGCAGACCCTGTCCTGGTCGGCCAAGACCTACCTCAACACCTATGACGACCGTCGCTGGACGCAGTACTGGCGCACCAGTTCACAGCAGGAACGTGACACCTACGAGGATCAGTACGGTGCCATTACCTCGCTGACTTGGCGACCACAGGTGGACTGGCTGCATGCGTTTGCCCTTGAAGGCGGAAGCGATGTGCAGAAGCAACAGAATCGCAGCGAACGCTACCGCACCGTGGAGCGTGTACGCCAGGCGCAGACACGCGACCAGGACTTCGACTTCAACACGGTCGGTGCCTACGTGCAGGCGGAGATCGAGCCGTTCGAATCGCTGAAGATCGTGCCGGCCTACCGGGTGGACAAGATCAGTGGTGACTTCACCAACAAGATGATCGGGCAGGACTACGACATCAACGACTACGGGCTGATCAAGCAGCCCAAGCTCAGCATTGTCTATTCGCCGTGGAAGTTCGCCAGCGTTTACGCCAACTGGGGCCGCACCTTCCAGGTCGGGACGGGCGCCGCAGCCTACAAGGTGCCGCCGCGCAACGAGGACCTGGACCCTTCGATCAACGAAGGCTGGGAAACCGGCGTCAAGTTCACCCCGGCCAGCTGGGTCGATGGCCGCGTGGCCTATTGGCGTCAGGACGCCTCTGGCGAAGTGAGCCGTCGCCTGAACGACCCTAGCGGCGAGTCGGACAACGTCGGCGAAACACGCCGCTGGGGCTATGACCTGCAGGTCAACCTGCACCCGGACGAACGCACCGAGGTGTGGATGTCCTACTCCTGGCAGTACTCCAGGATCCTTGAGCCCAGCAGCGCGTTACCAAGCAGCAAAGGCCAGGAAATCGATCACGTGCCACACCATCTGTGGAACACCGGCATCAGCTACCAGGCCACTCCCGCGCTGCAACTGACTGCCTGGGCGAACGGGCAGACCAACTACTACTTGGAGCGGGATAACACCCAAGGTACGTATGGCGGCTACGTACTGATGAACCTCGGTGCAACGTACAAGGTCAGCGAAACCATGAGCGTGGACCTGCAGTTGAAGAACCTCACCAACCGCTACTATGAGTACGTGTGGTACGACCCGGATGGTGCGGAGGCTTCCCTGCACGCCCCGGGTGACGGTCGTGCGCTGTATGCCGGCGTGACGTTCGACTTCTGAAAGCCTGCACGTTGGTCGGCGCCAGTGGCTCGGGCAACGCCCTCAGTGGCCTTGGCTTGCTCGACCGCTTGTTGGCCGTCGCGATCAATTGGCTTTCGAAGTGCCGGAAAACACGCTATGTTCGTGATTGAACTTGCGAGGGGAAACTGTGTAGCCAAGGCAGCCTTCGATCAAGAAAAGGATCCGCGCAACGACGTGAAATACGGGAAACGTCGCAGGTGCCGTAACCGTGGCGATAACCTGTGCTGCACTGCCACTACTTACCGCAACGCTTTCTGAATCCAGCAATCGAACAGGGCGAAGGGCATCACATGTGAACGCCAGGAGGCTTTTCCAGGACGCCGTCAAAGTGCCAGAATCCGCTACCGGTCACACGCGGCGGCGCCAGCCATGACAAACCTTGATCCCGGCGATGAAATAGCCTACTCCGTACGGAGGGATCGGCTTGAACAGCTGTTTGTCCAGTCGGCGCCCGCTGTGCTTGGCAGCTTCCTGGCCGCCGTCATGCTGTGCTGGTTGGGCTGGGAGCGTTTCGACCCGCAAAGGGTCATCGTGTGGATGACGTTATTGGGCCTGTCGACCGGCGTGCGTACCGCCATGTTCTTCGCCTATCTGCGAGCACCGGCCAACCAGCGCACGGCCGAACGCTGGGAGTGGCGTTACTGGGTCACGCTGATGCTGTCGGCGGCTATCTGGGGCTGGGGCGCCTTTGCCGTAATGCCCACCGACGACGCGCTGGGGCAGACGCTGATCATGTTGTTTGCCGTCGGCATGTCTGTCAGCGCGGTGTCGTGTTACTCCTCCTACCGCAACATGACCCTGGTGTCGATGGGCCTGGTCTTGCTGCCTTCTACAGGCTGGCTACTGTTGCAACCTTCTACGCTGCAACAAGGGATAGCCTTGGCGGTGCTGGTGTTCGCCTGGTTCGTGGTCAGCGCGACGCAAAGCCTGTCCTCGGCATTGACGACGGCCTGGCGCCTGAAACACGAAATGCAACGCGCGCATCGGCTTGCCATGGTGGCCTCGTGCACGGACGAACTGACCGGCCTGAACAACCGACGTGCTTTTTTCGACAACGCTTCGGCGCAGCACGTCCAGTGCAGGGATGCGGGTACATTCATGGCCGTGTTGATGCTGGACGTCGACCATTTCAAACAGATCAACGACACGTTCGGGCATGCCGCAGGCGACCAGGTGCTGCAACGCATCGGTGCAGCGATCAGTGCCAGCCTGCGTGACAACGACATTGCCGGCAGGCTGGGCGGCGAGGAGTTCGCCATCCTGCTGCCCAATACGCCGCCAGACACGGCGATTGAGGTTGCCGAGCGCCTGCGGGCCCTGATAGCCAAACTGCGTGTGAATGATGAACACCCGGTCACCGCAAGCATAGGTTTAGCGTTCGCGAAGGCCCCTGCCACTGAGCTCGGCGCCTTGCTCAGCAGTGCAGACAGCGCCATGTACCTTTCCAAGGTATCGGGCCGTAACCGGGTCACGGTCGCCGAACCGGAGCAGGAGACATTGCACAAGCAGCACTAGCCCCTCCAAGGAAGTGCTATGCAGGGTCCTGGGCCACGGCGTCACCCGGCGCTCGGCGCAGCGTGCGCACGGCATCGTCGAACAGGTGTAGGTTGGCATGGGCCTGCAGCCGTTGCGGCAAGCGTGCGTTGGCAATCGAACCCCGCAAGTCGTGCCAATGCTGAACAAACTGTTGCGGTTACTGAAGAAAATCTAACGAGACTGACTCCGTCTGCCCAGCGTGGTGAAATCCGATCGACCTGTTGCGCCTCTTTGACGTCCCAAGAAAGCACCTTGGCAAATCACCCCAGAGGCGAGGTACTCATGAACGACCGCATCATCGCGTTTTTCACCGAAACCACCCTATTCGGCATTTCCATTCTCAATCTGCTGGTGGCGCTGACAGTCGCCACCGTAGTCTTCCTGGTCGCCCGTGCCGCCATCAGTTTCCTGATGCGCCGGGTACGGCGCTGGTCCGAACACGAAGGCCCATTGAGCCAGATAATGGCCAAGGTGCTTTCCGGCACCAGCAACGTTCTGTTGTTGCTGGCCTCCTTGCTGGTGGGCCTGAGCATGCTGGACCTGCCCGAGCGCTGGCTGAGCAGGGTCAGCAGCCTGTGGTTCGTGGTCGCTGCCTTGCAGATTGGCCTGTGGGCCAACCGCGCCATCGGCCTGGGCCTGAGCCGCTACTTCGCCCGCCACCGTACCGACGGCCTGAACCAGGGCAGCGCACTGGCAACCCTTTCGGCCTGGGGCGCGCGGGTCCTGCTGTGGTCAGTCGTAGTGCTGGCGATGCTGTCGAACCTGGGGGTGAACATCACCGCCTTCGTCGCCAGCCTTGGCGTGGGCGGCATCGCGGTGGCGCTGGCTGTGCAGAATATCCTTGGCGACCTGTTCGCTTCGTTGTCGATCGCCGTGGACAAGCCGTTCGAGATCGGTGACTTCATCGTCATCGGGCCCCTGGCGGGCACCGTTGAGCACGTCGGCCTCAAAACCACACGCATCCGCAGCCTCGGCGGCGAGCAGATCGTCATGGCCAACGCCAGCATGATCAGCAGCACCATCCAGAATTACAAGCGCCTGCAAGAGCGTCGCATCGTGTTCGAGTTCGGGCTTTCCTACGACACGCCCACCGAGGCCGTGAAGAAAGCGCCAGCCATCGTAGAAGACGCCATCAAGGCCCAGGAGCAGGCGCGTTTCGATCGCGCTCACCTGCGCGGCTTCGGCAAAGAGGCGCTGGAGTTCGAGTGTGTCTACATTGTCCGGGACCCAGGCTACAACCTTTACATGGACATTCAGCAAGCGATCAACTTCAGGCTGCTGGAGCGGTTCTCGCAAATCGGCGCCAAGTTCGCCGTGCCGGTGCGCGCGATCAAGGTCACGGCATTGCCAGAGGCCGCCGGCCTGCATGGCCAGGCTCGCGAAGGCCTGAGCATCAGGGGCGCTTGATGCTGGCAACCTGCCCGGCTCGCCAGATAGGTGCGCCGCAGGGCGTGCACATGCGCACGCCCTGCCCGCGCTGAAACGCTATTTAAGCGCCGCGGTGAAGCTGTCTTTCAGCACCTCGAGAAGGAAGTCCGCATTGGTCCGGCTGAAAATCATCGAAGGGCGCATTTTCAGCACGTTGTCATGCGGGCCTTCGGTGCCGATCAACACGCCGCGCTCCCGGGCACCATCAGCCACTTTTCTGGCCAGGGCCGTGGCTGGCGCCTTTGACTTGCGGTCAGTGACCAGCACGATGCCGAGGAACAGGCCCAACCCGCGCACATCACCAATCACGTCGAATTGCTGCTGAAGCTTGCGCAAACCCTCGAGCAGGTAATGGCCGACATTCAAGGCGTTTTCTTTCAACTGGTCGCGCTCGATTGCATCGAGCACCGCCAGGCCTACCGCGCACGACACTGGGTTACCGGCGAAGGTATTGAAATACTCCATGCCGTTGTTGAAAGCATCGGCAACCTCGCGCGTGGTCACTACCGCCGACATCGGGTGGCCGTTACCTATGGGTTTGCCCATGCTGACGGCATCCGGGACCACGCCCTGGGTCTCGAATGCCCACCAGTGGCTGCCGACCCGGCCAAACCCGACCTGAACCTCATCGGCCAGGCACAGCCCACCTTCGGCACGCACCATGGCGTACACCTCCTCAAGGTAGTGTTCGGGCAAAAACACCTGCCCCGCCACGCTGGGGATCGATTCGGCAATGAAAAACCCGGGGCGCTTGCCTGCCTTGCGCATGGCATCCAGCTGCTCTGCCACCGACTCGGCAAAGCGCTTGCCGTGCGCTTCCACGGGCCAGTGCTCGGGGGCGTAGTAGCTGTCCGGGACCACGGCCTCGTAAACATGCGCCGCCCTGCCCTTGCCCGCCTTGCGCTTGTACTTGTAAGGGCTCAGATCGATCAGTTCCTGAGTGGTGCCGTGGTAGGCCCAGTCCAGCACGATCGCCTGATCACTGCCTGTGTAGTTGCGCGCCATACGCAGCATCAGGCTGTTGGCCTCACTCCCTGAGCAGCCAAAGGACGCTACGCAAAGGCCCTTGGGCAAAGTGCCGGTCAGGCGCTCGGCGTATTCGACGATGTTGTCGTGCAGGTAGCGGGTATTGGTGTTGAGCAGCGCAGCCTGGCGGGTCAGGGCTTCGACCACGTCGGGATGACTATGGCCCAGGTGGCACACGTTGTTGAAGCAGTCCAGGTAGGCCCGCCCGAAGTTGTCGATCAGCCATACGCCATCACCGCGCACGAACTTGATCGGGTCGGTGTACGAAATGGACAGGTTGGGTAGCAGCAGTTCCTTGCGCCTGGCAATGATCTGGGCCTTGGTCATCCCCTGCTGGCTGTAGGTCTCTGGCGGGATACCGGCCAGGGCCGAGGCATCGGGGAACAGGTCGGCCCACGCTTCGCGGTATGCGGGCTCACCCACGCCAATGACCTCGCACGCGCGCAACTGGGTATCGGTGACCAACTGCAGATGCAGGTGGGGAATCCAGCCGCCGTTCTCGTGATCGCTGCCCATGTAACCGACGAGATCGCCCGCTTCGAGCTTGTCACCGGCCTTCAAACGGCTGAGCGCCTCGTGGGCCATGTGCCCCCACAGTGTCAGAAATGGCGGGCAACCGGGCGGGGTGTGCTCGAGCATCACCAGGCCGCCATAACCCAGCGGGTCTGGCTCAACCTCGACGCTTCTGACGGTGCCGGCAATCGGTGCGTACAACGGCGTACCCGCTGGCATCAGCAAATCTACCCCCACATGCAGGGTCCGGTGCTGCCCTTTGATGAAGCGAGACTCAAAGGCGCTGTCGGTATAGACGGCACGTACCTCGCCCCATGGCCCGATGCCCAGCGGGGCCTTGTGCGCGGCAGAGCATTCATTCCACCACCGCGTCGCATCTGCAGGGCGCTGCTGGGCCGAGGCAATGGTCATCTCATGGCTGGCATCGCCAAACGGCGCGATGACCTTGTCGAGAATGGCGGCTGACGGGCGCACCAGGTCGGCAAACGACTTGTGGTTGTCGGCAATCCAGCGGCGGACTTCCCCCGCACCTTCGATGGCATCGAAACCACAGGCCTTGCGCAAAATGCCGGAGGCCAACCGTGGGTTCATCGAATCGAGCTGTTCCAGTAGACGCCAGGCAGGCGCTTCACTGATCGCCAGGTAGGGGTTGTCGTCGGTCTGGTCCTGCCGGGAAGCGGAGAACGTGACGCTGATGACCAAGCGCATGGCAATCAGGTTGAACAACACATCAAGTTCTTGCGCTTGCAACGGGTACTTCTCATGGAAGCCGGCCACCAGCGCAGCCGCAGCGCCGATCGGGTCGTCCATGTCGAGAATGGCGTAGGCGCTGGCGATTGCGACCTCGGCAATCAGAACGGTGTGCACGGCATCGCCAAAATCGATGAAGCCAGTCACGTTGCCGGCCGTTTCGGCATCGACCAGGATGTTCCAGTCGTTGGCGTCGTTGTGGATCACCTGGGCGCGAAGGGACGCCAGTTCAGGCTGTACCGTCTGCTCGAACCGGGTGATGAAGCGCTCGGCAACGGCCCGGCGATCAGGGTCCTTGATGCAGTGCAGCCGCGAACGGGAGCGCGCAGCATGGCGTAAGTCCCAGTCCAGGTCGCGGACTGCGCCCGGGTGCATGAAGCCCTGCAGCGCACGGTCAAGTTCACCGAGTGCCTGGCCGAAGTTTCTCATCAGCGCCAGGGAGCGTCTGGCCTTGGCAAGTGGCGTGCCGGCCAGCCAGCTGACCAGGCGCACAGCGTGCTGTTCACCGGTGCTGCTGGCCACAGACGGCAGGTAGTCGCCCGTCACGCTGGCCCGCAGGTGTGGTACGCCCAAATGCGCGCCATGCACGGCCAGGTGATCGAGTAGCGCGGTTTGAAACTCGCTTTCTACCCTGGGCTCGCTGGCATTGACGATTTTCAGTATCCAGCCTGCGTCTACGCCCGTATCCAGCCGGTAATTGCGATCACGCTCCCCATCCAGGGGCGTTGCAGTGCCGGTGACATCGAAGAAATCTTTTGCAAGGCCCTCTGCATCGCTTGCCGAAAACCGAGGTGCCGGGTGGGAAAGGTCTGTCATATCATCAGGTTCCGAGCGCGCTGATTGTTTTTCAATAGCTTGTCATGCGCCGCCGAAACGGACACCCTGCATACGGCCGGGCGCAACAGGCATTATGCCGGTTCCGACCGGCATAATGACGGCAAGCTTATCAAGGGGCTGCAATGCGTGACCTGGACGCTAAAGATCGTGAGATTCTTGAGGTACTTTCGAAGGACGCGCGTATTGCGCTCAAGGCGTTAGCCGGCCGCATAGGCCTTTCCCGAAGTGCCACCACCGAGCGTGTCGCCAACCTTGAACGCAGCGGAGTCATTCGCGGTTATCGCGCTGACATCGGCGAAATAGACGCCAACGTGATACGCGCGATCTTGCTGGTTACGTTGCAGCGTACGCCTGCCATGGGGCTGCTCGACCAGTTGGCAACGGACGCGCGCGTACGGCGGGTGTCGTCGGTGAGCGGTCAGCTTGACCTGGTGGTTGAAGTGGAGACCCGAACGATCGACGACCTCAACCAGGTACGTGACAACGTGGCACGTCACGAATCAGTGGATGACATTACCACGTCGGTAGTCCTGCGCCGTGATATCGACCGCCAGGGCGCCTGATACCTGCAGAGGCAGTAGACAGGCCGTACTTACCCAAGCCTCACAGGTGTCGAAGCACGCCCTGAATCTCGCCTACGACCTGCCGCGTTGCCTCGTCGACGGTCCCTTCATTGCGGCACAGCACCCAGCCTTGCTCCGCAACCGCACGCTCGAACGCCTCGGTACAGGCAACCTGTTCATCCAGGTTATGGATCACCGTACTGCCCAGCCCACGCGTGCGCGCCGCGGCCCTCGCCCATGAGGTTTCAGGCGTTGTGACAACCCCGACATGCAAATCGGGCACTTGCACGTTTCGTTCGAGGTTCAGGCGCAGGATCTTGTCAAACGGCACTGTGCGGCGAAACGCAGCGTCAGAGGGGTACCAGCGGTCAATCAGGATGATGCTGTCAGCGGGCTGCCTGGGCAGTACATGCCGGGAAATCCAGGCTCGGCTTTCAGCGAAGCGTTCGCAAACCTTGAACTCAAGGTCCTGGCAAGGGCTTCTGGAAAGCTGGTTGACCAGGGCCATGGTCTCGCCCCGGTGAGGATCATTCTTTCTTTCGCAAAGGCGGATCACCTTGTTCCCGTCCAGCCGTAACGCTTGAGTGACGGCCTCCAGCAGCGTGGTCTTGCCGGTACCCTTGGGGCCATCGATGGAAATAAACAGCGGGCGGTTCATCTTGCAATACCAGTTGGCTCAAGCGCGGGATAAGACCATTGATCGTAGCTGCCTTCAAGCGATTCTCGACGGGAGTACATCCGTACTCCACGCTGTGATCAAAGCATTGCCTTGGGAATGGACCGGCATTGCCCGACCCGCCATCCCCAAGGCGTGCAATGCCTGCTAGGCTGACGGACGATGGCGGACCTGCAGCCCGCCTCCCCTTACCCACAGGCACGGGCCAATGACCTACAACCCTCACGTTAACCTGACCAACTGCGACCGGGAGCCCATCCAGATTCCCGGGAGCATCCAGCCCCATGGCTGCCTGCTGGCCTGTGATGCCTCGGCGACCGTAGTGCTGCGCCATTCGGTCAACGCTCCACAGATGCTGGGTGTAGCAAACGATATCAATGGTCAGAAACTGCACGCGGTGCTGGGTGACGAGGTCACGCATACGCTTCGCAACGCACTTGCCCGTACCCGGGATGCCTCGCGGCCCGCGCTCAGTTTCGGCGTGACGCTGCCCAACGGCGAGGCCGTCGACATCGCCGCCCACTTGTACAAAGGCACGGCAATCCTCGAATTCGAGCCCGCCGGGGCGAGCATCGCCGAACCGATCGAGCTGGCCCGCACACTGATTGCCCAACTGCGCGAAATCGACCAGACCCACAAGCTGTTCCGCGACGCCGCCCGCTTTGTCAGGGCGGTGCTCGGTTACGACCGGGTGATGATCTACCAGCTGGGAGCCGACGGTGCCGGCAAGGTGGTTGCCGAGTCCAAGCGTAGCGACCTCGAAAGCTTCATGGGCCAATACTTCCCCGCCTCCGATATCCCCCAGCAGGCCCGCGCGCTCTACCTGCGCAACCCGATCCGGGTAATCTCCGACGCCCAGTTCAATACGGTCGCCATCAACCCGGTGCTCGACCCCTCGGGCGAACCGCTCGACCTGTCCTACGCGCACCTGCGCAGCGTCTCGCCGATCCATTGCGAATACCTGTGCAACATGGGCGTGGGCGCCTCGATGTCGATTTCCGTCATCGTCAATGGCGAGCTGTGGGGAATGATTGCCTGCCATCACTACGCACCGCGCACGCTGGCCATGGGGCAACGTGTGGCCGCCGAGATGTTCGGTGAGTTCTTCTCCCTGCATATCGAGACCCTGCGTAGCCGGCAAAAACTCGAAGCCGCCGTGCGCATCCACAAAGCCCTGGACAGCCTGCTGCGCGACGCCAACCAGGCGGCGGACATTGATGGGTTCTTCCACGCACGCCTGCCCCGGTTGATGTCGCTGATTCCCTGCGACGGCATCGGCATGTCGCTGCTAGGCCGCTGGTCGTGCGCAGGGCTGGCGCCGCCCCAAACGGCCGTGCCTGATCTGCTGCGTCTGGCAGACATGGTCAGCGAAGGCCGAATCTGGGCGTCCAATCGCCTGTCGACAGTGCTCCCGTCGGCCCAGGCGTATTTTAATGATGTGTCGGGTGTGCTGATCGTCCCGATGTCGCAACACCCAAGGGATTACTTGATCTTCTTCCGCAAGGAGGTGATCGAGACACTCGACTGGGCGGGGGACCCGAACAAGACCTATGACAGCGGCGCGTTGGGCGACCGCCTGACGCCCCGCAAGAGCTTCGCCATCTGGAAAGAAACCGTTCACCAGCAGTCGCTACCCTGGACCGAGCAGGACCGCCAGTTTGGCGATGCCATCCGTACCGCTATCGTCGAAGTGGTGCTGCACAACAGCGAACTGCTCGCCAGTGAACGCGCCAAAGCCGACGTGCGCCAGCGCATGCTCAACGAAGAGCTCAACCACAGGGTCAAGAACATCCTGTCGCTGATTGGTGCACTGGTTGCCCATCCGACCCCGGAAAGCCAGACCCTGCAGGACTATGTGGCAACGCTCAAAGGGCGTATCCAGGCCTTGTCGTTGGCCCATGACCAGGTGGTGCGCGGTGACGGTGGCGGGCGCCTGGCGAAGCTGCTGGAGGCCGAGCTTTCTCCCTATCGCACGGCTGCCGACGTGATCGAGTTGCAGGGCCCGAACGTCATCCTCGATGCGCGCGCGTACTCGGTCATGGCCCTGGTGCTGCACGAACTGGCCACCAACGCGGCCAAGTACGGTGCGTTATCGCGGGCCGGCGGCAAGCTTTCGGTGAGCTGGGCAATCGACGCCACCAACGCTTGTGCCATCAGTTGGCGGGAAAGTGGTGGGCCAACGGTACGCCCGCCCAGCCGCAGCGGCTTCGGTACGGTGCTGATCGACCGCAGCATCCCGTTCGACCTGGGTGGCACCAGCGCGGTGGAATATCACCCCGAAGGCCTGCAAGGCTTTTTCAGAATCCCGGCCAAGCACCTTTCCGTAGCCGAAGCGGCAGTAACCGCTCTCCCGGCCACGCCTATGGCCCGTGCAAACGGTGCGTTTGCAGCGCGCTCGGGTTTGTGTGTGCTGATACTCGAGGATCAACTGGTAATTGCAGTAGGCCTGGAGCAAATTCTCAACGATGCGCAAATCGAGGACGTGATCACCGCCAGCTCCGAGGACCAAGCCATGCAACTGCTTGGTAGCCACAAACCGGACGCGGCAATACTGGATGTCAACCTGGGCACCGGAACCTCCATTTCCGTAGCAGATGAACTGGTTCGCCGGCAGGTCCCGTTCCTCTTTGCCACCGGCTATGGCGACGGCATCAGCATTCCCGAGCACTTGCAGCATGTGCCCATCACCCGCAAGCCTTATGACGCCAATGCCATTCTGGCCAGCCTGCAAGGTCTGCTTGAGCTGGGGTGAATGGGATACAGAAGCAGCCTTGTATTGCGAAAAGGCCCGTAAAGCCGACACATCACCGTCAGCTATACGGGCCTCTTTACAGCACCAGGCCGCGCCGGCAAAAAGACGGCGCCGGCCTGTCAGGGCTTACACTGCCAGCGCGCGCTCACGCAGCTCGCTGTTGAGGATGCGGTCGTTCTCGCTGTAATCGACCGGGCAGTCGATCACGTGCACACCCGGGGTCTTGATGCAGTGCTCCAGCAGCGGCAGCAGGCCTTCGGCGCTTTCCACGCGGTGGCCGTTGGCGCCGTAGGCTTCGGCATACTTGACGAAGTCCGGGTTGCCGTAGTCCAGGCCGAAATCGGTGAAGCCCATGTTGGCCTGCTTCCAGCGGATCATGCCGTAGCCGTCGTCACGCAGGATCACCACGGTGATGTGCATGCCCAGACGTACTGCAGTCTCCAGTTCCTGGCTGTTCATCATGAAGCCGCCGTCGCCGCACACCGAGATTACCGGGCGGTCCGGGTGCACCAGGTGCGCAGCCATTGCCGATGGCAGGCCGGCGCCCATGGTCGCCAGGGCGTTGTCCAGCAGCACGGTGTTTGGCTTGTGCGCTTTGTAGTTGCGGGCGAACCAGATCTTGTAGATGCCGTTGTCCAGGGCGACGATGCCTTCGGACGGCAGTACACGACGGATGTCAGCCACCATGCGCTGTGGGTAGACCGGGAAGCGGTCGTCGTCGGCGCCTTCGGCGATCTGTGCTTCGTTGGCTTCACGGATGGCCATCAGGCGGGTGAAGTCCCAGTGCGACGTGTCGTTCAGTGCTTCACTGATCTGCCACACGGCGTTGGCGATGTCGCCGATCACTTCTACTTGCGGGAAGTACACAGCATCGACTTCGGCAGAGCGGAAGTTGATGTGGATGACTTCGGTGCCGCCACGGACCATGAAGAACGGCGGCTTCTCGATCACATCGTGGCCGATGTTGATGATCAGGTCGGCGGCTTCGACGGCGCGGTGAACGAAGTCGCCCGACGACAGCGCAGCGTTGCCAAGGAAGCGCGGGTGGCGCTCGTCGACCACGCCTTTACCCATTTGGGTGGTGATGAACGGGATGCCGGTCTTGTCGATCAGTTGCTTGAGGACCTTGGCGGTCATCTTGCGGTTGGCACCGGCACCGATCACCAGGATCGGGTTACGCGCGTTCTGCAGTTTCTCGACGGCAGCTTCGATGGCCACGTGCTCGGCCAGCGGGCGGCGGTGCAGGCTGCGCGGGATCGGCAGCGCGTCGGTCTGCTCGGCGGCGATGTCTTCCGGCAGCTCCAGGTGCACCGCACCCGGCTTTTCTTCTTCGGCCAGGCGGAAGGCTTCGCGCATGCGGGCCGGGATGTTGTCGGCCGAGGCGAACTGGTGGGTGTACTTGGTGATGGGGTCCATCATGCCGCACACGTCAATGATCTGGAAGCGACCCTGCTTGGACTTCTTGATCGGCTTCTGCCCGGTGATCATCATCATCGGCATGCCGCCCAGGTAGGCGTAGGCGCTGGCGGTCACCAGGTTGGTGGCACCAGGGCCGAGGGTCGACAGGCTGACGCCGGTCTTGCCGGTCAGACGACCGTAAGTGGCAGCCATGAAACCTGCAGACTGCTCGTGACGGGTCAGTACCAGCTTGATCTTCGACTTGCGCAGGGATTCGAGCAGGTCGAGGTTTTCCTCACCGGGAATGCCGAATACATACTCGACACCTTCGTTTTCCAGGCATTGCACAACGACATCGGCGGCCTTGGCCATTTGGGGTACTACCTCAAAATCTTTGTGGGATTGCAGATTTATTAAGCTGCGTGACTGAGATGTTGCAGGATGTCTCAGTGGCGCGCATCGTAGGCCCTCTGGTTAATAATAATAAATATATTGTTATGATGCTTAGCATCACAGTTCGTTATGAATGCATCTCGCATGAAAGGTAGCACCCCTCAATGAACCTCAAGGCATTGCGCTGCTGTGTCGAAATCGTCCGCCAAGGCAGCTTCACCAAGGCCGCGCAGCACCTGCACATCGCCCAGCCAGCGCTGAGCATGGCCGTCACCCGGCTGGAAGAAGAACTGGGGGTAACCCTGTTCAACCGCACCACGCGCAAAGTGATCCTCACGGCAGAAGGCGAGCAGTTCTTGCCGCGCATTGCCTCTGCCCTGCGCGAAATGGACGTTGCCCGGCAAGAGCTGCGCGACATGGCCGACCTCAAGCGCGGTGAAGTGCGCCTGGGTATCCCGCCGATGTTCGGCCTGCACTACGTCCCCGGGTTGATGAACGCCTTCCGCAAGTCGTACCCGGGCATTGCCATGACCGTGTTCGAAGGCAGTGCCGAAGACATTGGCCATCGCCTGGAGCAAAGGGAAATCGACCTGGCGCTGCTGGAGTCCCGGCGTGTACCGCCGGACAAGGAGTCGATCCTGCTGGGCAGCGACGAGATGCTGGCGTGCATGCACCCGGATCACCCCTATGCCGGCAAGGCCTACCTCACCGCCGAAGACCTGCGCAATACCGACATGGTGGTGTTCGATCGCACCTTCGTTCAACGCCATCTTCTGGATGCGTTCTTCGCCGAACATGGCATCACTTACCAGGTGGCGCTACAGAGCAACTTCGTCTCGCTGGTGGTGCAGGCCGCGCTGGACAACATGGGGGTGGCGACCCTGCTGCGCTCGGTGCAGCAACGCACGCCAGGCATCGTCGGCGTGCCGTTCCGGCCAGCACAGCAGATGAGTTTCCGCTTGTGCTGGCGCTCGGGGGAATACCTGTCGCTGGCCAGCAAGCGGTTTATCGATTTTGCTGCACAGACGCATTACCTGGAGCGGTGAGTACCAGTCTTCTGGGCGAGATGAGCAATCACCTGCTCCGCGGCACGCCCCAGGCAGCCTTTGAAAAAATGATTGGCACCGGCGTACACCGACACCGCCCGTTGTTCAGGGCCAGCCCATTGCAGCAGGTTGGCCAGCGGTGCCATTTCATCCTGTTCACCATGGAGTAACAGGCAATCCCCAGGCAGCGGCAATGGCTCGTAATAGCGCCCTCCCGGTACATCCCCCACCGGCAGCCCCATCAATGCGACTGCCTGCAACTGCCCTTCCAGCGCACAGGCAACCCGGGCGAACACGTAGGCCCCAAAGGAAAACCCGACCAGCGCTACCGGCAGCTCGGGCTGTTGCTGATTGAAGTGACGGATGACCGCGATGCAATCCTCGGCTTCACCGATGCCCTGGTCGTGCGTGCCTTGCGTCTGCCCCACCCCACGAAAGCTCGGCCGTACCACTTGCCAGCCGGCTGCACGCAGCTGCCGTGCCAGGGTCAGTGGCACGATATGCCGTGGGCTACCGCCCAGCAGCGGTTGCGGATGGCTGACCAGCACCAGCCCTTTGGGTGGTCCGTCGGGGTAGTCGATCAACAGCTCGATCTGGCCGACGGCCCCATCGATAAGCAGCGGGTTGCGCGGGGTATCTGACATTGCAGTTGTCCTTGTGAACCGAGTGCGTGGCGCGTGTACACACCGTTTGCCGAGGGTTGGCGCGTCACCGCCCGCAGTCTAAAAGAGCAGGCGTACCCGCTGCCACAGGATCCCGTCACTTCAGCCAGGGGCGTAGCAAGCGCGCCCGAACTGAGCAGGAAACGGGCTGCAACGTCGCGAAAGCCGGGGCAGCATCCTCGACGTTGCAGCCATCGATTGACTATTATCCCGCCTTGAACGTTTCAGCATGTTTCAATAGGGATACAAATGTCAGTCCAGGAACGCCCCCCGCTCCCCAGTAAACACACCGTCGCCAAGATGGAAGCCGCCATGGCACTGGGCAGCTTTGCCATCGGCACCGGCGAATTCGCCATCATGGGCCTGATGCCCGACATTGCCAGCAATTTGCAGTTGAGTGAGCCGCAGGTGGGCCATGCCATCAGCGCGTATGCGCTGGGGGTGATGGTTGGCGCACCGACACTGGCCATTCTCGGTGCCAAACTGTTGCGCAAGCACATGCTGCTGCTGTTGATGCTGCTGTATGCCGTGGGCAACCTGGCCACGGCCTTTGCCCCCTCGTTCGGTGGCCTGGTCACATTTCGTTTCATCAGCGGCCTGCCCCACGGCGCCTACTTCGGCATTGCCGCAGTGGTCGCCTCGAGCATGGTCGCCAAGGATCAGCGCGCGGGGGCGGTTGCCCGGGTAATGATGGGCCTGACCTTGGCCATGTTGCTCGGCAACCCGGTTGCCACCTTCCTGGGCCAGTACTTCGGTTGGCGTTCGGCATTCGTGCTGGTCGGCGCGATCGCCCTGTGCACCATCGCCCTGGTCTGGCGTTTCGTGCCCCAGCGCCACGACGAAACACGCAGCGACCCGCGCAAGGAGCTACAGGCCTTTGCCCTCCCACAGGTATGGATGGCGCTGGCCATCGCTTCGATCGGTTTTGCCGGCATGTTCTGCGTGTTCAGCTACCTGGCACCGACCATGCTGCACGTGACCCAGGTGTCGCCACAGTGGATTCCGTTTGGTCTGGCGGCGTTCGGCGTGGGCGGTATCGTCGGCAACATCGCTGGCGGCAAGCTGTTCGACCGCCTGCAGTTCCGCGCCGTGGGCTTGGTACTGATGTGGTCGGTCGCCGTGCTGCTGTTCTTTACCTTCGCCGCCCAGGCGCTGTGGAGCCTGCTGCTGGGCATCGGCCTGGTGGGCACCATGATCGCGCTGGCGGCACCGCTACAGATCCGCCTCATGGACATTGCCCATGAGGCACCTAGCCTGGCAGCGGCGTCGAACCATGCGGCGTTCAACCTGGCCAATGCCCTGGGGCCATGGCTGGGAGGCATGGCGATCACTGCCGGCATGGGCTGGACCAGCACCGGGTACATCGGCGCCGCGACTGCGCTGGTTGGCCTGGGCATCTACCTGGTGGCGCGGCGGATGAAAGGCGGGCATTGAAGCCGGCAGGGTCATAAAGGGTTACCCTACCCCTTTATGCACCCGCCACTGCCGAGTCATTCATGTTCGATTGGGAAGACCTGCGCCATTTCTCCGCCTTCAGCTCGGCCGGCTCGCTGTCGGCCGCTGCCAAGACCCTGGGTGTCGACCACGCCACCGTGGCCCGGCGCATCGCCTCGCTCGAAGCTTCGCTCAAGCTCAAGCTGGTTGACCGACGTCCCCGCGCCTATGCCCTCACCCACGAAGGCCAACGTGTTGCGGAACTCGCCGAGCAGATGGCCATGTCCTCTTTTGCCCTGGCGCATTTCGCCAGCGCCGGCCAACAGACAGTGGAAGGCGAAGTGGTGCTCTCGGCACCACCGGCGCTGCTGGGCAGCATCGTCGCCCGGCGCCTGGGCGAGCTGTACCAGCGCTACCCACAGCTGCGCCTGAAGCTGGTAGGCAGCAAATCCAAGGCATCCTTGGTCCGCCGCGAAGCTGACATCAGCATCGCCCTGGCCAGGCCGACAGAGCCAACTCTGGTGGTCAGCCTGCTGGGGCACCTGGATTACCGGCTGTATGCCTCGCCCGGTTATCTGGCCAGCGCAACGGTCAGGCGCTATATCGGCTACGACGAGTCTCAGGCCCGTTCCCCACAACAGCAATGGCTCAACCTCCAGGCCGGCCAGCAGCCGTTCGCATTGCACAGCAATGACCTGCGCATCCAGGCCCAAGCCTGTGCCGGCGGCATCGGCATCGCCTGCCTGCCCGCGTTCATGGCACAGGAACACGGTCTGAAAGAAGCAGGCAGCGCCCAACAGACAATGAGCATCGAAATCTGGCTGGCCGTGCATGAAGACGTGCGTGCCACGCCGCGGATCAAGGCGGTTACCGACTTCCTTCAGCAACAGGTGCGGCCGCTGCTACGCTTGTGAATTCTTGCAGATGGCGCATGCATCAATACGGAATTTTCGCCCAACCCTGCCAGCGTTAGGCTAACTCCATCACTCACGCCCTTGAAGGAGACGACGATGCAGTACGTAAAGCTGGGTAGCACTGGGCTGGACATTTCAAGGCTGTGCCTGGGCTGCATGACCTTCGGTGAACCCGACGCCGGCACTCATCCCTGGACCTTGGGCGAAGACGCCAGCCGGCCGATCATTCGCCATGCCGTCGAGCAAGGCATCAACTTCTTCGACACTGCCAACAGCTATTCCGCCGGCACCTCGGAAATCATCCTCGGCAAACTCCTGAGGGAGTTTACCCGCCGCGAAGAAACCGTGATCGCCACCAAGGTGTTCTTCCCTGCCAACATGTGGGAAGGCGCCAACCGGCCCAATGAGCAAGGCTTGTCACGCAAGGCGATCATGGCCAACATCGACGCCAGCCTCAGCCGCCTGGGCACAGACTACGTCGACCTTTACCAGATCCACCGCTGGGACTACCACACACCCATCGAGGAAACCATGGAAGCTCTGCATGATGTGGTCAAGGCCGGCAAGGCGCGCTACATCGGTGCATCGTCGATGTATGCCTGGCAGTTCGCCAAGGCGCAGCAGGTAGCCGCCAACCATGGCTGGAGCCGCTTCGTGTCGATGCAGAACTACCTCAACCTGATCTACCGCGAAGAAGAGCGAGAGATGATCCCGCTGTGCCTGGATCAAGGCGTCGGCCTGATGCCCTGGAGCCCGATGGCGCGCGGCCGCCTGACACGACCGCATGGGCAGCAAACCCAGCGCACGCGCACCGATGTGTCCGGGCAGTCGTTCTATGAAAAGACCGAGGTGGAGGACGGCCGGGTAATCGATGTGGTCGAGCAGATCGCCAGCGAACGGGGGGTGCCGATGGCCCAGGTTGCGCTGGCCTGGGTGCTGGGTAGGGCCGGCGTTAGCGCCCCTATCGTCGGCGCCTCGAAGCCCGCCCACCTGGACGATGCCCTGGGCGCACTGTCACTGCAGCTGAGCGAGGACGAGGTGGCGCGCTTGCAGGCCCCTTACGTTCCCCACGCGGTCACCGGCTTCAAGTAGCAATGGCTTGCGGCAGTTCGATGCGTACCCGCAAGCCCCCTGTGGCGGCGGCCAGCGCGGTGATGCTGCCACCGTGCAAGGCGATGGCACGCTGGGCGATCGCCAGCCCCAGGCCGAAGCCGTCGCTGCTGTCGGTGCCACGGTCGAACGGTTCGAAGATGCGCTGCAGGCGCGCCGGGTCGACGCCCGGGCCATGGTCGCTGACGCACACCTGCAACCATTGCCCACCTGGTGCCGGTGCGGCCTCCACCAATACCGCCGTGCCGGGCTTGGTGTAGCGCACGGCATTGCGGATGACGTTCTCGAAAGCCCGGTACAGGAGCTCTTCATGGCCATGCATGAGAAACGCGCCCTGAGCCAGCAAGGACACCTGGCACTGCTTCATGCCTGCCTCGAAACGGGCATCCTCGACGATCTGCGCCAGCAGTTCGACCACATCCACGCTGGCGAAGTCACTGTTGCCTTGACGGGACTGGGCACGGGCCAGGGTCAGCAGTTGCTCGATCAGGTCGTCCATGCGCCGCGACTCGCGCTCGACCCGCTCCAGCATGTCGGGCCGGTCGGGTTGCTGGCGCATCAGGCCGATGGCGGCATGCATGCGGGTAAGCGGTGAGCGCAGCTCATGGGAAATATCATGCAGCAGGTTCTGCTGGGCCTGCACCAGGGCCTTGAGCTGGCCGGCCATGCGGTCACAGTCCTCGGCCAGGTCGACGATTTCGTCACGGCGCTTGCCCAGCCGCGGCCTGACCCGCACATCGAAACGGCCTTGGGCAACCTGGCCCATGGCCTCGCGCAGCCAGGTCAGCGGCCGGGTCAGGTAAAAGCTGCACAACAGCGCGAACAGCGCGCTCATCACCGCCCCAGTCACGAACGGGCCAAGGTTGCGTGGGCGCGGAGCCATACCGACACGGGTGGCCACCGAAGCGCGCAGCACCAGCGGGCGGCCGTCACGGTCGAGCAGTGCCTGCTCGAAACGCGCCACGTGCACCGTTTGGCCAGCCAGCAAGCGGCCTTGATCGTCGTAAAGGCCTACTTGCACATCCTGCGGCTGTGGCGACACGTCCAGCAACTGGCGGCCGGCCCGCTCGCCATGCCGTTCGAGCAATTGCAGCTCGGTGGCCAGCAGTGAACGCAGCCCGGGTGTATCGCCGCGCAGCTCATTGAGCATGAAGGCCCCCGCCCCCACCAGGAAGGTCAGGGTGTTGGCAAGCCAGAAGGCCAGGAACAGCTTCCAGAACAGACGCCGGCGCATCATTCGACGATCAGCATGTAGCCCATGCCGCGCACGCTCTGGATCCAGCTGCTGCCATCGGCACGCGGGCCAAGTTTTTGCCGGATGCTGCTGACGTGCACGTCGATGCGTCGGTCATAACGGGTCAGCGGCCGGCCCAGGGCATTGAGCGACAGGTCCTGCTTGCTGACCAGCTGACCGGCCTGGCGCGCCAGGGCTTCGAGCAGGCTGAACTCGGAGCCGGTCAATTCCAGCGTGGCTGCGCCCCAGCGTGCCTCGCGCCGCCCCGGCCACATTTTCAATGCACCGCTGCGTACCTGTTCAGGTACCTCGGGCGCGCTGGTTTCACCCATCAGGTGTGGCTTCACGCGGCGCAGTATCGCCCGCAGGCGCGCCACCAGCTCGCCAGGAGAGCTGGGCTTGGGTACATAGTCGTCGGCACCCAGCTCCAGGCCGGCGATGCGGTCGATGTTGTCGCCACGGGCCGTCAGCAGCAGTACCGGCACCTGGCTGCGCGCGCGCACGCGGCGTAACACTTCGATGCCCGAAATGCCGGGCAGCATGACGTCCAGCACCACCACCTGGAAGTCACCGGACAACGCCTGGGTCTCGCCTTCTTCGCCGGTGTCCACGGCCGTTGCCTGGAAGCCTTCGCGCGCCAGGTACAAAGAGAGCATTTCGGTCAGTTCGCGGTCGTCGTCGACCAGCAGCACAGGGATCATCAGGGCCAGATATCGCAATTGCAGGGGGGGTAATGATCGCCCTACGCGCCGGCACTGTCACCGCCGGCCGGTCGGACTTTACACATCTTTACCCTCGGCTAACCGCGCCGTACACAGCCCGCCCGTATCCTCATCGCCCGCTGCTTGCGGGTTGCCCGCGCTCGCCTCCCTCCAAATCCGCTTGTCTGGAACCCCCGATGAACTACCCGCGCCTGTTGCTCTCCATCCTGCTGCTGAAAGCCACGCTGGCCCAGGCCTCACCGTTCAGGATCGCCGACATTCGCGTCAACGGCCTGCAGCGGGTTTCCGCTGGCAGTGTGTTCGGTGCCTTGCCGCTGAACGTTGGCGACCAGGCCGACGACCGTCGCCTGGTGGACTCGACTCGTTCCTTGTTCAAGACCGGGTTCTTCCAGGACATCCAGTTGAGCCGCGATGGCAATGTGCTCATCATCAACGTGGTCGAGCGCCCGTCGGTGTCGAGCATCGAGATTGAAGGCAACAAGGCGATCAGCACCGAAGACCTGATGAAGGGCCTGAAACAATCGGGCCTGGCCGAAGGCGAGATCTTCCAGCGTGCCACCCTCGAAGGTGTGCGTAACGAGCTGCAGCGCCAGTACGTGGCCCAAGGCCGCTACTCGGCCGAGGTCGACGCCGAGGTGGTGCCGCAGCCGCGCAACCGTGTGGCGCTGAAGATCAAGATCAACGAAGGCACCGTCGCCGCCATCCAGCACATCAACATCGTGGGCAACAACGTATTCGATGATGAGACCCTGGGGCAGCTGTTCGAGCTGAAGACCACCAACTGGCTGTCGTTCTTCAAGAACGACGACAAGTACGCCCGTGAAAAACTCTCCGGTGACCTGGAGCGCCTGCGTTCCTACTACCTGGACCGCGGCTACATCAACATGGACATCGCCTCCACCCAGGTGTCCATCACGCCGGACAAGAAGCACGTCTACATCACCGTCAACATCAACGAAGGCGAGAAATACACCGTTCGCGACGTGAAGCTGTCCGGTGACCTCAAGGTGCCGGAAGACCAGGTCAAGTCGTTGCTGCTGGTGCAGCCGGGCCAGGTGTTCTCGCGCAAGGTGATGACCACCACGTCCGAGCTGATCACCCGCCGCCTGGGTAACGAAGGCTACACCTTCGCCAACGTCAACGGCGTGCCACAGCCGAACGACCAGGACCACACCGTCGACATCATGTTCGTGGTCGACCCGGGCAAGCGTGCCTACGTCAACCGCATCAACTACCGCGGCAACACCAAGACCGAAGACGAAGTGCTGCGTCGCGAAATGCGCCAGATGGAAGGTGGCTGGGCGTCGACCTACCTGATCGACCAGTCCAAGACCCGTCTTGAGCGCCTGGGCTTCTTCAAGGAAGTCAACGTCGAGACCCCGCAGGTGCCTGGCACCGACGACCAGGTCGACGTCAACTACAGCGTCGAAGAGCAGGCCTCCGGCTCGATCACCGCCAGCGTCGGTTTCGCCCAGAGCGCCGGCCTGATCCTGGGTGGTTCGATCAGCCAGAGCAACTTCCTCGGTACCGGTAACAAGGTGTCCATCGGCCTGACCCGTTCGGAATACCAGACCAAGTACAACTTCGGCTTCGTCGACCCCTACTTCACCGCCGACGGCGTGAGCCTGGGCTACAACCTGTTCTACAACACCACCGACTACAGCGATTACTACGACGATGGGGTTTCGTACTATGCAATCAACAGCTACGGCGCCGGGGTCAGCTTCGGCTACCCGATCAACGAAACCTCGCGCCTGACCTACGGCCTGACCCTGCAGCACGACGACATTTCGCCCGGCACCTACAGCGCTGACGAGATCTACGATTTCATCTCCCGCGAAGGCAAAAGCTTCAACAACCTCAAGGCGTCGATCGGTTGGTCGGAATCTACCCTCAACAAAGGCGTGCTAGCCACCCGGGGCCACTCGCAGAGCCTGACGCTGATGGCTACCACCCCTGGCAGCGACCTGTCGTTCTACAAGCTCGACTACGACGGCCAGGCTTTCCTGCCGGTCACCAGCAACACCACGCTGCGCCTGCACACCAACCTGGGCTACGGCAACGGCTATGGCTCCACCGACGGCTTGCCATTCTATGAAAGCTACACCGCCGGTGGGCAGGGCTCGGTACGCGGGTTCAAGGACGGCACCCTCGGCCCGCGCAGCACACCGGCTACCGGGGCCTATTCCAGCGCTGGGCAGGCTTACTATTCCGACCGCGACACCGATGTGCTGGGGGGCAATATCCTGATTACCGGCGGAGCCGAGTACCTGTTCCCACTGCCCTTCGTGAAGGACCAGAGCCAGCTGCGCAGCTCGGTGTTTGTCGATGCCGGCAACGTATATGCCGACACCTGCTACCTGTCCACCACCCAAGGCTGCGGCAGCGTCGACCTGGCGCAGATGGCTGTGTCGCTGGGGGTTGGCGTGACCTGGTACAGCCCGATGGGGCCGCTGAGTTTCAGCCTGGCGACGCCATTGAAAAAGCCGGATAACGCCGAAACCCAGGTGTTCCAGTTCTCGTTGGGGCAGACCTTCTGAGGCTGCTCATGAAATGAACCGCGCAGCACGGGGGTTGAGCATTACCCGCTTTTACCCCCGCTTTACCCAAGTTGACAGTCACCTTGCCTATGGTGGCCAGCACTCGAACCCCGCCCAGCAGGACACCCTCATGCCTCCGTTCACACCCTGTTTCCCTACATCACTGCGCGAAAATGAAATACCCGTCGCCCTGCTCGATCTGGTGCAGCAACGCCTGGCCACCCTGCTTGGCCCACGCTTCACGGTGGTACTGGGCGGTAGCGGCAACGGCGATGGTGTCAGTCATTACCACCTGGCAATCCAGCACAACCAGAGCGGGGTTTCCCTGGAGGATTACGGTGACGTCGGTGCCGGTTTCGTCGAGCACCTGCTGCGCATGGGCACCCAGGTGCGGGACATGCTCGACTCAGCCACCTTCAGCCGTATGGGCAGCGATGACCCTGGCCGACCATTGGTATGGCTCCGCGAGCTGGTCAGCCCCGGGGAAACCATTACAATGCGCGGCCCAACCTGAAATATGTTTTCCCCATGAAATCACTGCTTTACGCCGTAACCTTATTATTTTCCTTTACCCTCCCTGCCTTGGCCAACCCGCCGGCCACCTTCACCGAAGCCAAGGTGGTGGCCAAGCAGAAGGTCTACCTGGACCAGGCCAGCAGTGCCATGGGCGACCTGTACTGCGGTTGCAAATGGACCTGGGTGGGCAAGTCTGGCGGGCGCATCGATGCCGCCTCGTGTGGTTACCAGACGCGCAAGCAGCAGAACCGTGCCGAACGCACCGAGTGGGAACACATCGTGCCCGCCCACACCTTCGGCAACCAGCGCCAGTGCTGGAAGAACGGCGGCCGTGAGCACTGCGTGGACAACGACCCGGTGTTCCGCGCCATGGAGGCCGACCTGTTCAACCTTTACCCGGCCGTGGGTGAGGTCAACGGTGACCGCAGCAACTTCAACTACGGCATGGTCACTGGCAATGCCGGCGAATACGGCCAATGCACCACCAAGGTCGATTTCGTCCAGCGCACCGCCGAACCGCGTGACGAAGTCAAAGGCCTGGTGGCCCGCACCACGTTCTACATGTTCGACCGCTACAAGCTGAACATGTCGCGCCAACAGCAACAGCTGCTGATGGCCTGGGACAAGCAACACCCGGTGTCGGCCTGGGAGAAAGAACGCGACCGGCGCATTGCCGCGATCATGGGCCATGCCAACCCGTTCGTAAGCGGCGAACGCAAGTGGACCGCCGGCTACAAGCCGGTTGGCAGCGGCGTGGTAGAGGCGGTGCCGGTAAACGCGGCCAAGCCAGAGGCCAAACCAAGCCTGGCCAGCGCCGGTTCGGTCGGCGCCGTGCTTGGCAACCGCAACAGCCACGTCTATCACCTGTCAGTCGGCTGCCCGGGCTACAACCAGGTTGCAGCGAAGAACCAGGTTACCTTCGCAAATGAAGGTGAAGCGCAGGCAGCGGGGTATCGCAAGGCAGGCAACTGCCGCTGACCGTTTCAAAGGCTGCGCGGCCCCTGTGGGAACCGGGGCGCGTCAGCCGTTGATCAGGTTTACCGGCCGTTCACCGGCCAGCGCGCTGAGCAGGTTGTCCACCGCGCAACGCGCCATGGCCTGGCGGGTGTCCTCGGTCGCCGAGCCGATGTGCGGGGTCGCTACCACGTTATCCAGCTGCAACAGCGGCGAGTCGCTCGGCAGCGGCTCGTGCACGAACACGTCCAGCCCCGCACCGCGGATGCGCCTGGCCCGCAGCGCTTCGATCAGCGCCTGCTCATCCACCACACGCCCGCGTGAGATGTTCACCAGGATTGCCTCAGGCTTCATCAACGCAAGTTCCCGTGCGCCTATCAGGCCTTCGGTGCTAGCGCTCAACGGCACCGTCAGGCAAACGAAATCTGCCTGCTGCAACAGCTCATCCAGGCTGCACTGGCATGCGGCATAGCGTGCTTCCACCTCGGGCTTGGTACGCTGGCTGTGATACAGCACGCGCATGCCAAAGCCAGCGGCCGCGCGCCGGGCCAGGGCCTCGCCAATGCGGCCCATGCCGACGATGCCTAGCGTCTTGCCGTGCACATCACTGCCAAAATGCGCCGGCCCCAGGTTGGCCTGCCAACGGCCGTCACGCACCCAGTTCGCCAGCTCCACCACCCGCCTGGCGGTAGCCAGGATCAAGGCAAAGCCTGTGTCGGCCGTGGTTTCTGTCAACACGTCGGGCGTGTTGGTAAGCATCACACCACGCCTGCTGAGTTCAGCAATGTCGTAGTTGTCCACGCCCACCGAAACGCTCGACACCACTTCCAGTTGCGGGGCAAGGTCGAGCAGGCTGGCATCCAGGCGCAGGCTGGCCCCCAGCAACCCGTGCGCCCCCGGCAACGCATCGCGCAGTCGGGCCAGGCCATCGGGCTGGGTGGTGTCCACCCAGGTCACCTCGACGCGATCTTGCAGGCGTGCCATCAAGTCGTCTGACAGCCGTTTATACAGGACGATTCGCTTCTTCATTGCAGATTTCCTAATGGTTCATGGCCAGACGCGAGCTATCGCGCTTTGCTCGGCCAGAGGTCTGGGAAGTATTGAGCGCAGCGGTAAGCGCCACTGCAGTCAGCAGCGCACCGCACATGAACAGATAAGAGGCGCCGGGCCCGCCCGTAGCCCCATTGAGGTAGCCCACCAGCCACGAACCGCCAAACGAGCCCAGCGCCCCCATGCTGTTGATCAGCGCCATGGCGCCGCCTGCGACGTTGGCCGGCAGGATCTCGGGCACGATCGCGAAGAATGGGCCATAGGGTGCGTACATACAGGCGCCAGCAACCACCAGCAATGCATACGACAGCCAGAAATGCTCGCTGCCCAAGGCGTAAGAACCATAGAACGCCAACGCGGCAATCAGCAGCGGCGGCCAGACGAAGCGCTTGCGCTTTTGCAGGCGGTCGGACGCCCAGGACACGCCCACCATTGCCAGCACTGCCGCCAGGTAAGGCACCGAGGCCAGCCAGCCGGCCTGCACGATATCGACGTTCGCCGCCTGCTTGAGAATCGACGGCAGCCAAAGCACGAAGCCATACACGCCGATGCTCCAGCAGAAGTACTGCAGCGCCAGGATGATCACTTGCGGCGAGCGGAACGCTTCGCGATAGTTCTTTACAGGCTTGATACCCTGCTGCTCGGCAGCCAGCGCCTGCGCCAGGGCGGCCTTTTCCTGCTCGCTCAACCAGGTCACCTGGGCCGGGCGGTCATCCACCAGGCGCCACCAGAAGAACGCCCAGATCACGGCGGGCAGGCCTTCAATGATGAACATCCAGCGCCAGTCGTAATGCTTGATCAGGTAACCCGACACCACCGACATCCACAGAATGGTCACCGGGTTGCCCAGCATCAGGAAGGTGTTGGCGCGCGAACGCTCGGCCCGGGTGAACCAATGGCACAGGTACACCAGCATGGCCGGCATGACCGCAGCCTCCACCACTCCGAGCAGGAAGCGGATACCGATCAGCATGTAGACGTTGCTGACCATGCCGGTAAGCGTGGCAAGGCCGCCCCAAAGGATCAGGCAGACGAAGATCAGCTTCTTCACACTACGCTTTTCGGCGTAAATCGCCCCAGGTACCTGGAAGAAGAAGTAGCCGAGGAAGAACAACGCCCCCAGCAATGACGAAAGCACGGGGGTGATGTGCAGGTCTTCGGCCATACCGGAGGCGGCGGCGAAGCCGTAATTGGCGCGGTCCAGGTAGGCCAAGCTGTAGGTAAAGAACACGATCGGGATGATGTACCACCAGCGGCGCGGTGCCAGGCTTTGGCTTTGCATGGTTTGTTGCTCCTGAGCTTGTTTTTTTTGTTGCAACAGGTGATTCGGGTTGGGGCCTTCACGCGCTTCTGCGCAAGTCGTAGGCCTCCAGTTCATGGCGCAGCGGCAGCCCTTCCATGTCGCCCCGCGACTGCACGGCACGGCTGCCGCACCAGTTGCCGCGCGCTACCGCCTCGGCTACCGGACGGCCCTCCAGTAGCGCGCTGAGCACACCGACGGCAAAGGCATCACCTGCACCGACGGTGTCCACCACGCGGCTGACTGGCACGGGGGCTACCTGCCCTTCGCCCTTGGCGCTGCGGAAGTAGGCGCCAGCGTCGCCCAGCTTGATCACCACCAATTCCACCCCTTGGTCCAGGTAGAACGCGGCGATATCGGCCGGCGTGTGCTGACCGGTCAGCAACCGCCCCTCCTCCAGCCCCGGTAAAACCCAGTCGGCCTTGGCCGCCAGGGCATTGATTTCACGCACCATGCTGCTTTGATCGGGCCACAGCGAGGGGCGCAGGTTGGGGTCGAACGATATGCTGCGCCCGGCTGCGCGCATCCCGTCCAACAGCGCGTGGGACAGCGCCCGACAGCTGTCCGACAGCGCCAGCGGAATACCGGTAGCGTGCACGTGGCGAGCCTGCAGCCAAACGGGGCTCACCATCGCAGGTGACAGCCTGCTGGCCGCCGAACCGCGGCGAAAGTACTCCACTGCCGGGTCGCTGCCATCATCGCAGCGGGCCTTGAGCTGAAAACCCGTCGGGTAGTTGGCATCCACCTCGACACCGGAACAGTCCAGGCCTTCGCAGCGCAAGCTGTCGAGCACGAAACGGCCCAACGAATCGTCACCTACCCGGCTCAGCCAGCGCACCTTGAAACCCAGCCGCGCCAGGCCGATCGCCACGTTGCTGTCGGCGCCGGCGATGCGTTTGCCGAACTGGCCGACACCGGCCAGATCGCCGGCTTGCTCGGCGACGAACATGGCCATGGTTTCGCCGAAACACAGCACGTCATGTTCATGCATGGTCCAGCTCCTGCGCCGCGCCCAGTGCAGAAAGGTGACGCACCTGGGCCCGGGTCAGCGCCAGCAGGTCTTCGCCAACCAGGGGGTACTCGACGGCGCGCACCACGCCCGGCGCGAACTCGGCCATCAACGCTGCCCACGCTTGCAGGTCCGCTGCTTGCGGCGGTATGGCAACCAGACGGCCATCAGCCCGGCGCTGCACAGCCTTGCAATGCACATAGCGCACCCAACGGCCTAGCTGTCTTGCAGCTTGCGGCGCAGGCTCGCCCTGCCACTGCCAGTTACCGATATCGAACGTCATGCCCACGCGCAGCCCAAGCAGGTCGACACGCTGGAAAAACTGCAGCATCGGTTCGATCCTGCCACCTTGTGCGGTCTGATCGTTTTCCACCAGCAACAGAGGCCCATGGGCAGGCAGCAGCGACGCCAGGGCCGTCACATCGCAGTGCTCATCGAAGTGCCCCAAGGAAACCTTCAGCGCCACTGCGCCAAGCGCCCGGGCTATTTCCAGCTTCTGCACCAGCAGCGGGTCGGGCACGCCTTGCGCGGTCCACAGTTCAAGGGGGGTGGAATACAGGCATTCCAGGCGCAGCGCGGCAATGATCCTGCCCAGCGCAGCTGCGTCCGGTGCGCTGGCGAACAATTCTTCGCGCAATTCGACGCGGCTGACGCCAGCGGCTGCCAGCAGGTCCAGAAACTGCTCCTGGCCACGTTGGCGCACAAAGTCGGCACCGTAGCTGGAGAGACTGATGGAAACGGGGTTCGCTTGCATTGTTCTTGTCCTTATGAAACCGGTTTCATTTTTGATCAACAGCAGGCACAAGCCTGCCGTTTTCTTACTGGGGTTGGGTTGAACCGCGGATGATCAGGTTGGCCTTGAAGTCGATGCGCCGGGCTGCGCCGCTGTCGCCGCGCAAGCGACCGAGCAGGCTTTCGAATGCCGCCACGCCGATACGCTCGGTGGGCTGGGCCAGCGCGGTGATGCCTTTGCCGACCAAGGGGTACCAGTCGAGGTCGTCGAGGGCGATCAGCCCGACATCGGCAACCAGGTTGCGCCCGGCCTCGAGCAGAGCCCGGGTCACCGCCAAGGTGGCAACGCCGTTGAAGGTGAAGATGGCTTGCGGACCATGACCACTGTGGGCAAGAAACGAAGCCAATTGGCCCGGCAGCCCGGCGCTGATTTCAAGTACCTGCTGACGCATGCCTGGCCGACGGCTGATCGACGCGCCGAATGCCTGCACCCGCTCCAGGCGTGAACTGGTGCCATCGAGGGGTTCGCTGACCGCCAGGATGTCGCGGTAGCCCTGGGCTTGCAGGTGGTCCAGGGCCTGCTCGACTGCGTCAGCATTGTCCAGGCCGACAAGGTCCACATTCAGCTCGGGCAATTGGCGGTCGACCAGCACCATGGGGATGTCGCGCTGCAGGTTGAGCAGTTCGCCGGGGTGGTGACCGAGCGTGTTCACGATCAACCCTTCGACGTTGTAGCTCTGCAGGGCCACCAGGTGGTGACGCTCCTGCTCGTCGTCGCGGTTGGTGTTGCACACCACCAGGCTGTAACCATGCTGACGGCAGGCGGTTTCCACGCCGTGCATCACGGCCACTGAATAGGGGTTGAGGATATCGGCCACCAGCATGCCGATCAGTCGCGTCTGGCCGCGCTTGAGGCCGCGAGCCATCTGATTGGGGCGATAGCCGAGGCGTTCGATGACCTCTTCCAGCCGCTTGGCCGTGGCTTCGGCCAGCAATTGGCGGTCGCCACCGATGTAACGGGAGACGGTGGCTTTGGAAACGCCAGCAACACGCGCCACTTCGCTGATGGTGACCCGTTCGCGGGTATGGGCAGGCGCGTCGGTCATGGGTTTTCCTTATGATTGTTTTAATAGTGATGAAACCGGTTTCAATACAGCAAAAATGCGCGGATTCGTCAACAGGCCGTTGGTCGGGCACGAAGACAGGAAATTTTAAATCGCATTAAGAATATTGTATAGGTCATTGATATTAATAGATTTAGATCTACGGGATCGAGGTTAGGGATGGCACAGGCTTCGCCCGTGTTCGCGGGTAAATCCGCTCCTACGGGCGAGGGCGCAGAAAAACACGTCAGCGAAGCGACTTCACATCACCGGCGGTGACGGCACTGCCCTGGTTCCCCCAGCTGCTGCGAATGAAATTCACCACCTCGGCAACCTCCTGGTCACTCAGACGCCAGCCGAAAGCCGGCATGGTGAAGTTCGACGGCGCAGTGTGCGTTGCCGGTACCGTGCCACCGGCGAGCACCACATGGATCAGCGACGTGGCATCCGCCGTCTGCACCACCGGGTTGCCGGCCAAAGCCGGGAACACGCGGGTGTAGCCCTGCCCGTCGGTGCGGTGGCAGGCCGCGCAGTTGTCGATGTACACCGCCGCCCCAGGCTTGCTGTCGTCACCCTTCCATAGCGCATCCGCGACCTGCTTGTCGTACACATGCGGCTGGTCATTCGGATTACTCGGCGGCAGGGTTTTCAGGTAGCGGGCGATAGCGGTCAGGTCGGCATCACTCATGTGCTGCATGCTGTGCTCGACCACATCGCTCATGCCGCCGAACACGGCGCTGCGATCACTGCGCCCAGTCTTGAGAAACTGCACCAACTGCGCTTCGCTCCAGCTGCCCAGGCCATCTTTGTGATCGCCACGCAGGTTCTTGGCAATCCAGCCTTCCAGCGGCGCGCTGCCGGCCAGAAACGGCTCGCCATCGGCCGCGCTCAGGGCCTTTTCCTGCATGGTCAGCGCCCGCGGCGTATGACAAGCGCCACAATGCCCAAGGCCCTCGACCAGGTACGCACCGCGGTTTACCACAGGGTCAGCTGTCGCCGATGCCTGCCAGGGCTTGGCCTCTGGTGCGAACAGGCCGCGCCAGATTGCCAGTGGCCAGCGCATGCTCAGCGGCCAGGGAATGTCAGAGGCCTTGTTCGCCTGCTCGACAGGCTCCACGCCCTTCATGAAATAGGCGTACAGCGCCTGCATGTCCTGCTCGCTGACCCGCGCATACGACGGGTATGGCATGGCCGGATAGAGCGTACTGCCATCTTTGCCAATACCCCTGCGCACGGCCTGGTCGAAGTCTTCGAAGCTGTACTGGCCAATGCCACTGGCCGCCGGGGTGATGTTGGTGGAGTACACCGTGCCAATCGGCGTTTCCATCGGCAACCCACCGGCAAAGGGCTTGCCGTCTTTGGCGGTATGGCAGGCCACGCAGTCACCGGCGCGGGCCAGGTACTCGCCCAGGCGTACCTGCGCATCGTCATTCGCTACGGCCTGTGCAGCCGCGCCGGCACCCAGCACCAGAGTGGCGATCAACAGTGTCTTCATGCTCATCGCTCCTCAAGCCTGGACCAACGGACCGGGGTTTTTCAGGTACTGCTCACGGATGGCGCGGGCCGACCAGTAGGTGAGCGCAGCCACCAGCCCGGTCGGGTTGTAACCCAGCCCCTGCGGGAACGCCGAAGCGCCCGGAACGAACACGTTGTGTACGTCCCAGCTTTGCAGGTAGCGGTTCAGTGCACTGGTCTTGGGGTCGGTGCCCATGATCGCCCCGCCGTTCAGGTGGGTGGTCTGGTAACTGGCGGTGTTGAAGTGGTCCTTGACCTGCTTGCCCAGCACGGCAATGGCCTTGGGGTTCATCGCTTGGGCGATCTTGCTCAGCTTATCGACCATGAACTGGTTCATCTTGATGTCGTTTTCCTGCCAGTCGAACGTCATGCGCAGCAGCGGCTGACCGTAGGCATCGCGGTAGGTGGGGTCCAGGTCCAGGTAATTGCCACGGTAGGACTGATGGGCGCCGTGGGCGTCCATCGACACCTGGTGGGTGTAGTAGTCGGCCGTGGCTTTCTTCCAGGCACTGCCCCAGGCCGGCGTCCCCGGCGGGTTGGAGGTACCGGCAATCGGCCGGCTACCGGCCTGGTTCACCCACATTGGCGAACCGCCGACGAAGCCGTGCGGGCCATGGTCGAAGTTGTCGGCGTTGAAATCGTCGATGGCAATGCCATTGCCACCCGCGCCGATGAAGTTGTTGGTGTAGGTGTCCTTGTCGAAGAACGCCTTGACTGTCCCCATGTTCTGATAGGCGAAGTTACGCCCGACCACACCTTCGTTCTTTACCGGATCGTAAGGTTTGCCAATGCCGGAAAGCAGCATCAGACGCACGTTGTTGAACTGGAAAGCCGCCAGAATCACCAGCTCTGCCGGCTGCTCCACCTCGCGCCCCTGGGCATCGATGTAGGTCACGCCGGTGGCCTTGCGCTTGCTGTCGTCCAGGTTCACCCGCAGCACATGGGCATTGGGCCGCAACTCGAAGTTGGGCACCTGGCGCAGCGCCGGCAGGATATTCACGTTGGGCGAGGCCTTGGAGTACATGTAACACACGTAGCCGCTGCAGAAACCGCAGAAGTTGCACGGCCCCATCTGCGCCCCGTAGGGGTTGGTGTATGGCCCCGAGGTGTTGGCCGACGGCAGGTTGTAGGGTTTGTAGCCCAGACGGGTGGCAGCCTTTTCGAACAGCCTTGCCGATACAACGTTCTTCTGCGCGGGCAGCGGGAACGGGTTGGAACGGTCTGGCGCATAGGGGTTGCCGCCCTTCCCTTCACCGACCACCTGGCCTTTGACGGTCCAGGCCTGGCCCGAAGTGCCAAAGACCTTTTCGGCAAAGTCGAAATAGGGCTCCAGCTCTTCGTAACTGACGCCGAAGTCCTGGATGGTCATGCCTTCGGGAATGAACGTGCGCCCGTAGCGCTCTTCATAGTGGCTGCGCAGGCGCAACTCGACGGGGTCGACCCGGAAGTGCACACCCGACCAGTGCAGGCCCGCGCCCCCCACGCCCTTGCCCGGCAGGAATGCGCCCAGCTGGCGATTGGGCAATGCCACATCATTCACGCTATGGCGGACAGTGACGGTTTCTTTCGATACATCGACGAACAGCTTCTTGCGCACGCTGTAGGTCAGCTCATCGATCACCTGCGGGTAGCTGCCTTCGGGGTAGGTATCCTGCATCGGCCCCCGTTCCAGGGCTACCACGTGCAGCCCGGCCTCGGTCAGCTCTTTGGCCATGATCGCACCGGCCCAGCCGAAGCCGACGATCACCGCATCTACTTTGTTCAACACCGTCGCCATGCCTCAGGCCCTCTCACCACGGATCGAAACAGCCGGGAACGGGTAAGGCTCATTGCGCTCGACCCAGTCCATGAAGTCGGCGCGGGCGCCGGGGAAGCCGATCTGGGTCCAGCCGACCATGCCTTTGTTGCCGCCATGAATCGGGTCGCAGAAGAACCCTTCGCGCGTGTTTTGCACCAGCAGGCTGAAGAACACCTTGGCCGGAACGGTTTCGAAAACCAGCTCTCCTGCCTCCAACTTGCTGAGAATGCGGTCCCGGGTAGCGCTATCTTGCGCAGCAAAAACCTGTCCGCCATTGGCCTTGCACCAGCCGTCCACGGCAGCGATGCCCAGGCGGTAGATTTGTTGCGGGCTGAGCTGCAGCTGGTAGCCCAGCTCGGGCGGGGCGTCGGCGTTGAAGGGCCCTTGCATGTACCACTGTGCGCCAGTCGCGTAGGGGGTGTTCATTTGCCGGTCGATAAATTCGGCGGCGCCAGCTTCCAGTGCCCCTGGGCCAAGCTCATCGGCCGGGATGATGCGCGACACGGCGGCTTGTACAAAAGCCCATTCTTCGGCGCTGAAGAATGTCGGTTGATAATTGCCCGCAGGCGGCGTGGCCGGCACTTTCGGTTGCTGATGCGGTTGCGGGGCCGCAAGCAGCTGGCTGGCGCCCACGCCAAGCCCTGTACTGGCCACTGTAACGACAGGGATCAGGGTCAAGGTCTTGCGCAGAAAATCCCTGCGCGGGTTGTCTGGGGCATGCTCAGGCATTGCGAATCCTCATCGGCTGTGGGGGTGGCCTTGATAAGCGCCATCTGATTTTCAATAAGAGGTGATCTTGATAGGCCATCAAGAAGACAGCCGAATAATCTAGCGCGTTCAGACAGGTTTTGAAACCGGTTTCATTTTTACCCTCTCACCCGGCTTGACCTCCACCGCACGCCCATCAGCGCAAGGCTTTTTTCACACCCGCCTCACCCTCTGCCGACATTCCACTGCCTACAGTGCCGACGCTCTTGCATGGAGCAGACTGACTGGAGTGGCAAACATGCTGCACGACGTGATCGACGACTCCCCCGCTTCACGGCTTGGGCCAATATACCGATGGCCTTGGGGCACAGCGCAATGGGTGGTGTTGTGCCTGCTGCTCTTGCTCGACGTAGCGGCAGCCTGGGCTCAGCAGCACGCGGCCATCCCCAACCTGGGCAATCCCCATCACCTGCAGCACAGTGGGCTGTATACCGATTGGGCGAAAGGCTCGGTGATTGTCGTATTGCGCCATGCCGAACGCTGCGACCGCTCCAGTGATGCGTGCCTAAATGACCCCAGCGGCATCACCGTCGCGGGCAGGCAGGCGGCCACCGATGTAGGCCTCGGGTTGCAACACCTTGGCCTGGGCGCAGTTGATGTCTGGACCAGCCCAGAGGTGCGAACCCGGCAGACCGCACAAGCCATGTTCGGTAAAACCATTGCCACACAAGACTGGCTTAATCAGTGTGACGGCCACTTTGCCGAAAATGCCTTTGCCCTCAAGCGAAAAGGCCACAACCTCGTGCTGGTCAGCCACAGCGGCTGCATGGAACAACTGGAGCAGGCACTCAAAGCGCCTTCTAGCGCAACAGCGAACAGCTATGCCAGCGCCCTGTTCATCACGCGTGGCAACGATGGCAAGACGAAGGTGCTGGGCCAAATGGCGGCCAGTGAATGGCACACACTCATTGATGCCAAGGAACTCTGAACATGCCCTCCCGCGCCACCTTCTACCGCAACAACCTGCTGCTGCCGCTATTGCTGGCCGCCATTGTGTTCATGGCCTTCGACCTCACAGACTTCGATCGCTGGATCAGCAACCTGCTGCTTGACCCGGCCACTGGCCAGTTCCCGCTGCTGCACAACCCGTTATTCGAGAAAGTCACTCACAAATGGCCACGCATCCTGCCGGACTGGACCGGTGAACTGGCCGTCATAGGCAGCTTGCTGTCGTTCATCTGGCCGCGCTTGGCCAATCGCCCCCAACTGGGCCTTGCCCGGGCGCTGGAAAAGGTCCGTATTGCACCGGTGCTGCGTTTTACCACCCAACACCGACGCGACCTGTTGTTCGTGGTGGTAGCGTTCGCGCTGAGCACCACCGTGATTCACTACCTGAAAAGCCATACCAGCGTGTATTGCCCTGTGGAAACCACGCTGTATGGCGGTTCGCAGCCCCGGGTCGAATGGTTCGAAAACTTCTCTTTATGGAGCAAGCCCGGCGATGGCCGTTGCTGGCCGGGTGGCCATGCATCCAGCGGGTTTACGCTGTTGGCGCTGTATTTCGTGGCCCTGCGCCATCGGTGGGCACATGCTCGCAAGTTGTTGGTGGCCATTCTGCTGATCGGGTTCGTGTACGGCACTACCCGAGTATTACAGGGCTGGCACTACATGTCTCATACGTTCTGGGCCGGGATCTTTGTCTGGCTTACAACCTGGGCAACAGCCTTGCTCTTCTATGGACGCATCGCGCTGCAGGCGGCTGAACTTAGCCCAGTCCTATCTGATGCTGCGCCGCAGCACTTGCAGACGTGGTCACAACAGTCATGAGAAAAATCAGCCCTCTATAAAACATCACTCATTTCTTGACAGAAATAATTAGACAACAACTTCCAAAGAAACTTCCTACAATGCTTTAGGAAGTTTCAATCTCCCACAAAAATTGATTCCTAGTTACTCTTCAGGCTTTCGCAACTGCTAATGCCCGACCGCATGGACGCGGGGGGCCACCGCGAGTGTTTGAGCTGCCAAGAGACGAGGATCAAGGATGCCCAAAGAGTCCGACCGCACTGGCAAACCAGTGCCCACCCCGCAAAAGCCAATCCTGCTCGAAGACATAAACGAAACCCCACCGCCTCCTGACGGCGCGGGTCCTGAATACGCAACCGATCTACCCGGCTACCCGGCCGATCCAGACTTTCAGCTACGCGGCGGCTACGACAACCTCATGCTCGACGCGGCAAGCCAGCTGTTCGGCCTGGTCATTCGCCTGCGCACGCTGGATGACCTGCCCAACATCCAGTTCGTGCGCAAGACCGTGCAAACACAGGTCAGTACTATTCGCGAAGAAATGCGACAGCACGGCTATTGCGCGGTCCATCAGGAAGTCTATTCCTACGCCCTGTGCCTGCACCTGGACGAGGCCGTGATGACCCGCCCCTGGGGCCAGAACTCGTGCTGGAGCCACGAACCGCTGCTGAGCATCTTCCACGACGAAACCCAGGGCGGCGAAAAGATCTTCGTGCTGCTCGAGCGCATCATGCAATCGCCAAAGGAATTCCAGGATGTGCTGGAGTTCCTGTACTTCTGCTTTTGCCTGGGCCTGCAAGGCAAATACGCCCTTGACCCCAAGGGCGATGAAATCCTCAGCGCGCTGATCAGCCGGATGCACAAGGTCATTCGCCAACTGCGTGGCCCCACGCCGCAAACAGTGAGCGACCCCTATAGCAACGTCGTCCATTGCCCCCACCGTATGCGCCGCTGGCAGTGGCCCTGGTGGACCCCGCTGGTCATTTCGGTCATCGCCATGGTCTGCGCCTACAGCTACTACAGCTACCGCCTCGACCTGCTAACCGCCGAAGTCCTCGAATCGCTCAACGCCATTCTGCAGCAGTAACGGGGGACGCCACATGCCCAGCCAATCCGATTTGCGCTTCACTTTCCAGCCGCTGGTTGGCCGAAGCGAGTTTGAGGTGGTGTCGTTCGAGCTGGACGAAGCCATCAGCTCACCGTTCCAGCTGCAGCTGGAGCTGATCAGTTTCGAAGACGATGTCGACTTCGGCCAACTGCTCGACAAACCGGTGCTGTTCACCCTCTGGCAGGGTGAGCGCCCGTTGCGCTACGTGCACGGCCTGATCAGCACCTTCAGCCAAGGGGAAACAGGCTTCCATCGCACCCGTTACCGCGCACTGGTCGAGCCCATGCTGGCCCGCGCCGGGCTGCGCTCGAACTGGCGCATCTTCCAGCAGAAAACCGTGCCGCAGATTCTCGAGATCATGCTCAAACGCCAAGGCGTGAATGCCTACGAGCTGAAGTGTCTCGACCCGCATCAGGTGCGCGAATTTTGCGTGCAGGCCGGTGAAACAGACCTCGACTTCATGGCCCGCCTGGCCGCCGAGGAAGGCATTGTCTACCGCTTCGAACACACGCCGAAACAGCACTTGCTGGTCATCACCGACCGGCTGCTGGCGCTGGGGCAGATCAGCCGGGGCGCCATCAAGACCGATGATGAGGATGAAGGGTTTCGCGATGACGACGTGGGCCCCGATCAGGTGCTGTACCGATCCGTTGGAGGCGGCGATCAGGCCAGGCCTTGCCTGCGGCGCTTGCGTTACAGCGAACAGGTGCGAACAGCGCAGCAGGTGCAACGGGACTACACCTTCACTCATCCGCAATACCGTCAGGAACACAGGGCGTACGACAATAGCAACACCCATCAATCGCTGAACTATGAGCGCTTCGACTACCCCGGCCGATACAAGCGTGATGCGGTCGGGGTTCCGTTCACTGCCACCCGCCTTACGGCCCTGCGCCATGATGCGCGCATTGCCGAAGTGGAAGGCGACGATGTGCGCCTGCAACCGGGGCTGAGCTTCACCCTCATCGAGCACCCGCGTGAAGACCTCAACGTGCACTGGCGCACGGTCAGCGTGCATCACGAAGGCACCCAGTTCACCAGCCTGCAGGAAGAGGCCGCCGGCTCGCAGCAAGGCACCCGCTACAAACAGGACGCATTGCTGGTTCCCGGCAGGGCCGAATGGCGCCCGGCCCCCCTGCCCAAGCCACGCATTGACGGCCCGCACATGGCGACGGTGGTCGGGCCCAAGGGCGAGGAAATCTATTGCGACCAATGGGGCCGCGTGAAAGTGAGCTTTCCTTGGGATCGGGAAAGCGAAAACAACGAGTTCAGCTCCTGCTGGGTGCGCGTGTCGCAAGGTTGGGCGGGGGGCAGCTGGGGTTCGATGGCCATCCCGCGCATCGGCCAGGATGTGATCATCCAGTACGTCAACGCCGACCCGGACCAGCCGATGATCACCGGGCGCACCTATTGCGGTAACCAGTTGCCGCCCTATGACCTGCCCGAGCACAAGACGCGCATGACCATCAAGAGCCAGACCCATAAAGGCGAAGGCTTCAACGAGCTGCGCTTCGAGGATGAACTGGGTCGGCAGGAGGTGTTCATTCATGCCGAGCGGGACCAGAACAACATCGTCAAGCACGACGAAACCACACGCGTGGGTAACGATCGTTCCGAACGCGTCGAACGAGACGAGACGATTTCGATCGGTCAGGACCGTCGCGAAGACATTGCCCGTGACGAGTCTGTTGGCATCGGCCAGAACCGGGTACACGAAATCGGCAACGACGACAGCCTGAGCATCGGCCGCAACCACAGGATCACCACAGGCAAGGATCGAATCGAACAGGTAGGGAACCACCGGCAGGACATCACCAAGGCAAACCACACGGTAGAAATCGGCGGCCACCGCGAACAGGTGGTTGCCGGTCACAGCACGTTGCAAACGGGCGAAGCCATCCGGCACACCACCAAGGTTTATGACATCCAGGTCAGCGAAAGCCTGACGATCCGCAGCCCCGCAGGGCTTCTGAGAGTCGACGGCGCCGGTATCACGCTGGACGGCCTGGCGCTGGCCTTCAAAGGGCCTGTCAGCCAGCAGGCTACGGGTAGCAATCGCGTCACTTCAACGTCTGGCGTACCAGCGCCGGGCGAACCCATTTGCCTCAGCTGCCTGCTCAAAGCGATCGCCGACGGCCACACCATCATTCGCATGGAAGGAGCAAGCTGATGCCCAGCCCATTTGTCAGAGCAATGGTCGATGTGCTGCGGGCATCCGATCACTATCGCCTCAGCGCCATCGTGGAAATGGCCAACTTGACACCCAACGTGCAAGAACAACTGACCGGGCACTACACGGGCCGCTGCTGGCCACTGCTGCAGCAAGCCCAGTTCAGCAACCTGCGGACAGCAGGCCCTTGGTTGTTCGGTTCGCGCCTCGGTTCCGATGTCTCGGCCCAGTACGACTTCCAATGGCAACTTGAACAAGGTGCTGCTGGCGCCGTGTGCGGCTGGGTAGTCAGCGCGCTTCCCGCTGCCCGGCTCGCCGGACACTTGAGCCACGCCAACATCGTCACGGGCACGGACGGCCATTCGTACCTGTTGCGCTTCCACACCGCCGCGGCTCTGCTAGTGCTGGACAGGCACCGTGAGCTGCCTGGGGTTAGCGAATGGCTGGCTCCCATCCATCACTGGTGGGCCCCCGTGGCACACCCGAGCAAGCGGTTGTGGATGCAGATATCCGGCGGTAATCAGCCTCAATCCACGCACTGTCCGCCAATCACGTTGAACGAAGCGTGTTGGGCCGAACTGGCGGGTGACCCGCTGAGCTATCAACTTGCCGAGTTGCTCAAGAACGAGCAGTCCTGCCCGACCTTGCACGCTGCCTGCCACGGCACACGGGTTGGCTTGATTCAGCACTATCTGGATCAGGCGCGCGCGCAAGGCCTGGGACGTGAAGAAGACCTTATCAGCTATGTGCTGATGCTGGCTCGCGGTGGCGAACAGCTCAGTAGCTCGCCAGCCTGGCAGGAGGCGATTGCCGCCACGCGCGAGCAGCAGACATCCCTGATGGACAACGTGCAGCGCTGCCTGCGCACCAAGGACTGAGGCACAACACAACCATGGACTCACTCAGCGAAACCCTCGAACTGTGCAGGCGCATCACCTCCGGCTACCGCCCGGCCCTGCGCAACAGCCCCGTCGCCGACTGCACCCGCCGCTTCGAACTGCTGCCCCTGCGCTACGCCGCCGTCGGCGGCAACCCGGCACAACGTGCCCGCCTGCCCAAATTGCCGGGCTATCTCAGCCCGTTCCAGGAGGTCGGCGAGCTGACCCACTCCAGCTACGCCATCCGCCCTTTGCGTGAGGGCTTTCTCTACCTGCTGATCAAGCGCCATAGCGCACCGGCCTACGAATGGCACAGCCAGTACCGCGTGGCGCCCAATGGCTCGCTGCTGTACATCAGCAGCGACGCCCCCTGGGCGCCTGCCCCCAGCGCCGGCAATCTGGATGAGATCCTTCGCGGTTTCGGCTGGACCATCACCCTCTACGACCTGGATGACATCCAGGAGCTGCGCCCATTGTTCAGCCCTTCCCCGCTGACCCCGCGCATGCTCGACAACTACCGCCTGCTCGACGACGAATACCGCAGCAGCCTGCCCACGATCGATATCGCCCGCTTCATCCAGCCTTCCGACGCCCCGCCACAGCCCCACGTCCTCAAGCATGACCAACTGAACTGGGTGGCCGACTTCAAGGCCCAAAACGATGCAGACCTGCAGGCACTGCTGGACCTGCAGCCGTTCAACAACGACCAGATCGTCTCGCCGCACGCATCACGCCAAGCGCTGGCACCGCTGGTGAACCACAGCAAACCCCGTGGCGCCGCCATCGTCATCGAAGACGCCATCGGGATCACCCAGGAGCTCAACGCCTGGCGCAACGCCGCTGTCGAGGATGTGAAGACCCAGTGGCTGGCGCGCACCGTGGAACCCGGGGTGGACAACGAACGCAAGCTGCTGGTCGCGCAGTCGTTCCTGGAAATCGAAAAACTCTACCCGCAGATGGTGGCCGAGCAGATCGTCAAGCGCGAAGTCATGGCCGAAAAAGTCCGCAACCAGCCCCACCTGCATCCCGAGATCTACTTGTTCTCCGAACGGGCCAATCAACAGGCCGATGCCCATGATGAACGCATGAAGCCCCACCTGGCGCAGTTCGAGCGCGAGGTCCGCAGCAAAGTCCAGGCCCGCCAGGATGCCGGCGAGTTCCGCAAGCGGTTCGACCAGAAATACGGCCACCTGGTCGACCGCCAGGCCATGCACGATCAGCTCGACGGTTTCGAGCAGGCCATGCAACACGCCCAGCAAGCCGCCGAGGACCGCGCCAAGGACCATACCCGCTGGGTGGCCAGCGAACGCTTGTTGCAGGCACTGGACCGCTACGACAACGCCGACCTCATCAACGGCCTGGCCTTTGCCGAACAGACCGGCCAGTGCGTGATCGGCATGGAGTTGAGTGAAGGGGGCACGAAGGTGCTGGACCACTGGTGGCGCAGCGACGTGGCAGACCGGGGCAACCTGGCAATACGCGGCATCACCTACAACCAGGAGGACCTGCGGGAAGCACTGGCGGCGCTGCTGGAAGCCGCCAAGGCCGAACCGTCGTCAGCGTCATCCTTCGCCCTGCCGGAAGCACTTGCCCGGCAAGCCCATGCCGCTGCCAATGCCTTTGGGCGCATCAACACCCTGTACGAACAGATGCAGGCACAGAGCAGCACGGCCAGCATCGGCCTGTATGCCTGGTACGTCGCGCTGGGGCGGCAAGTGCTGCGCACCGCGACCCCCAACAGCATGGACCGCGCGTTGCACCAGGGTTTGCGGCTGACCTTGTTCGCTTCGGTGCATGAAACGGCTGTCGATATTCGCCTGAGTGAAGCTGCACGTAGCGGGCAGCCCATTAACCCACAACGCAGTGCAGGCCAGGTATCAAGGTACCTCGACCAGGCCTGGGCTGAAGGGTTGATGCAGGCCCGGAACAGTGACTTCTACAAAGTGCGTGTCTCCGGGCTGGTGTGCCTGCTGGAGGGGATGCTGATGGCCTTCAAAGCGCGCGAACTGCCTGACAGTGATGCGCGGGTGAAGACCGAACTCCTGGCGGCCGCGATGACCACGGCAGCGGCGGGCTTCGAAGTTGGAGCCAGCTATGTGGACCAGGTGGTCGCGCGGTACGGCGCGAACAGTGTGACCGGACGAGGAGCAGCGGCCGCTTTAGGGCGTTTGAAACTATGGGGCGCTAGTTTAGCTGTGACAGGTGGTTTCGTACTGGCATGGTGGGATTTTATGGATGGCGTGCAGCATTACTCTCAAGATAGTGCACTGACAAAGTCTCGTTTATTGAGCGGCGCATATTTCACACGCGCAATGGCGACGTCAGCCTTGTCTTTAGCCGAGTTAGGTACTGCCATCGCAATAGCCCGCCCGCTTTTCGAGCATTTGGCACAAAACGGTAGACACCGACTTTTAAGGGCGCTAAGTCAGTCACTGAGCGTGCTCTCCAGTACATTAGGTACAGCAACTGCTCGCCTTATGTTAGCACGACTGGTCCTCGGCGCTTTCTGGCTAGGTCTAGCACTAACGGCAATCATTATCATATTTGAAGATGATGCCTTGGAAAAATGGTGCAAACGTAGCACTTATCGCATTGATAAAAAGTCAAGCACATTCACCGAAGAAGAAGAACTGGCAAATCTCCACTCGGCCTTCAGTGAGGTACTGTAAATGTATCTAATAGAATGGGGGTTTTGGAAACTATCGACTCAAGAAAATGCGAATACAAAGCCAGCAAACAAGCCGACAACTGTAGATTTATATGAAAGCGAACTAAACGAGGACATCCACTTCAACTCAGTCAGCAGCACCCCACGCACACGCGGCCCCATATTCACCTTCAATGATACCTATATGGAAATGAGGTGCGGCGGCTCGGAAGAAAAGCGTGGAATTATTACATTAATGACCTTAGGCGGCTTGGGCCCGATGACTTATGCATGGCTATATATAACGCTTGGCTCAATTTACAGCACTCTTACTCAGCCTGAATTTATTTCCCCCACCTCGATCCTGTTTACCATATACATGCTATCCATCGGCGGCATGGCCTACTATTTATATGCAAAATATGGATTTCAGTTGACAAGACTGGAAATACTAACCAGTCGCCACCTACTTGTCCGCTTCAACCGGAACACCCAGCAAGTTCATCTGCATAGACCGCACTATTGCGGTGGAATCGTCACTTTCCCCTGGAAAACAACCGGGAGCACTGGCTTATATCCAGAAGATGACTCACTCAGCATGGGCATGCGACTCGGCCTGGTCTGGCACCCCAGCCGCACCGGCCTGCCCCACATGGAGATGGCCCTGCTGGGCAAACAAGGCCAAGGCGGCAGCGAACTGCGTGATGAGTGGGAATTCATCCGCCGTTACATGGAAGAAGGCCCACACGCCGTCCCCCGCCCCCGCCTGAGCACCCAGCTACCCTCACCCCTCCAGGCATTCAGCGCCCAGTTCGAAGGCCTTGGGCGTTTCTTCCGCAAAAGCAGCTGGCTGTTCAAAGTTGCGCTGCTGTTTGTCTGGCCCGCGTTCGTCATCATCGGCGCCGGCCACTGGCTCAGCCTGCTGCTGTGCTGGCGACCGCGCTGGCCGAAGGTCATCCGCGAGGCCGGCCTGCCCGGCAAGCCAGTCCCACCCGTGACAACCCTGAGCGACTACCCACCCGCAATCCAGGCACGCCTGCTCGCCAACGCCGACCGCTGGCAGCTCAAGCCCGGCAAGCGGCCGGAGAAAAAGCCACGCAAACCGCGCACGCCCAGAAGGCCCAAGGAGATCAATTGATGCCATACATCATCCTTGCAGATGGAGCGTACCCATGGACTCTTTGAACCATCACTTCCTGCTACCGCCGAGGACCGCGCCAAGGACCATACCCGCTGGGTGGCCAGCGAACGGTTGTTGCAGGCACTGGACCGCTACGACAACGCCGACCTCATCAACGGCCTGGCCTTTGCCGAGCAGACCGGCCAGTGCGTGATCGGCATGGAGTTGAGTGAAGGGGGTACAAAGGTGCTGGACCACTGGTGGCGCAGCGACGTAGCAGACCGGGGCAACCTGGCAATACGCGGCATCACCTACAACCAGGAGGACCTGCGGGAAGCACTGGCGGCACTGCTGGAAGCCGCCAAGGCCGAACCGTCGTCAGCGTCATCCTTCGCCCTGCCGGAAGCACTTGCCAGGCAAGCCCATGCCGCTGCCAATGCCTTTGGGCGCATCAACACCCTGTACGAACAGATCCAGGCACAGAGCAGCACGGCCAGCATCGGCCTGTATGCCTGGTACGTCGCGCTGGGGCGGCAAGTGCTGCGCACCGCGACCCCCAACAGCATGGACCGCGCGTTGCACCAGGGTTTGCGGCTGACCTTGTTCGCTTCGGTGCATGAAGCGGCTGTCGATATTCGCCTGAGTGAAGCTGCACGTAGCGGGCAGCCCATTGACCCACAACGCAGTGCAGGCCAGGTATCAAGGTACCTCGACCAGGCCTGGGCTGAAGGGTTGATGCAGGCCCGGAACAGTGACTTCTACAAAGTGCGTGTCTCCGGGCTGGTGTGCCTGCTGGAGGGGATGCTGATGGCCTTCAAAGCGCGCGAACTGCCTGACAGTGATGCGCGGGTGAAGACCGAACTCCTGGCGGCCGCGATGACCACGGCAGCGGCGGGCTTTGAAGTTGGAGCCAGCTATGTGGACCAGGTGGTCGCGCGGTACGGCGCGAACAGTGTGACCGGACGAGGAGCAGCGGCCGCTTTAGGGCGTTTGAAACTATGGGGCGCCAGTTTAGCTGTGACAGGTGGTTTCGTACTCGCCTGGTGGGACTTCGCCGATGCGGCTCAGCAGTTAGTATACCGCCAGCAAAACCTTACCGAACAAAGTACAAAAAAACCTAGAACACTGGCACTCGCATACGCATCGCGGGCACTGGCAACTATTACAATTTCGCTGGCGGAAGCAGGAACAGCCATTGCAATCGCAAAACCTCTTTTTGACCACCTATCTCAGAATGCCAAAACAAAACTTGTGAGAATGATGACAACATCCATGGGCGCGCTCGCCAATAAACTGGGAACACAAGCTGCTCGCCTACTGCTTGCACGTTTAGTCTTAGGTGCATTTTGGATCGGACTCATCCTGACACTCATAATCTATATTTTGGAAGATGACGCGTTAGAGAAGTGGTGCAAACGCAGCTGCTTCCGAACTCATAAAAATATCAAGCCCTATGAAGAGCAGGAAGAACTGAGCGCCCTACATTCTGCTATCAGCGAGGTTTTATAATGTATCTTATCGAATGGGGATTCTGGCAGATGGCAACTCAGCCAGAAGCTGCACGTAGAACGTACGAAGCAGGGATGACACCAGCAGAGAAGCGCGCAAATAGAGATTTTTATGAAGGCGACCTGAATGAAGAAATTCACTTTTGCCAGGTAAGTGAAACACCCCTCCTACGCGGCCCTGTTTATGCATTCAATGAAACCTACATAGAAATGCGCTGTGGCGGCTCAGAAGAGAAGCGCGGCCTCATTACGCTAGTCACGATCGGCGGAGTACTGCCTGGGATAATTTTCGGAATCGGCATAGCTGTCGGTTCCATCTGGCTTGATATCACCCAACCTTATTCAATCTCCTTTATAGCAGTCTTACTTACAGCTCTCTTGGCTTCAGCTTCAGGAGCAGCATTGTATTTTTACCTGAAGTACGGCGTAAAAATCTCGCGACTGGAAATGCTGACCAGTCGGCATCTACTTATTCGCTTCAATCGAATAACTCAACAGGTCCACCTCCATCGACCCAGCTACTGTGGTGGCATCGTCACCTTCCCCTGGAAAACAACCGGCAGCACGGGCATTCGCCCAGAAGATGATTCGCTAAGCGTTGGAATACGACTCGGCCTAATCTGGCACCCCAGCCGCACCGGCCTGCCCCACATGGAGATGGCCCTGCTGGGCAAACAAGGCCAAGGCGGCAGCGAACTGCGTGATGAGTGGGAATTCATCCGCCGTTACATGGAAGAAGGCCCACACGCCGTCCCCCGCCCCCGCCTGAGCACCCAGCTACCCTCACCCCTCCAGGCATTCAGCGCCCAGTTCGAAGGCCTTGGGCGTTTCTTCCGCAAAAGCAGCTGGCTGTTCAAAGTTGCGCTGTTGTTTGTCTGGCCCGCGTTCGTCATCATCGGCACCGCCCACTGGCTCAGCCTGCTGCTGTGCTGGCGACCGCGCTGGCCGAAGGTCATCCGCGAGGCCGGCCTGCCCGGCAAGCCAGTCCCACCCGTGACAACCCTGAGCGACTACCCACCCGCAATCCAGGCACGCCTGCTCGCCAACGCCGACCGCTGGCAGCTCAAGCCCGGTAAGCGGCCGGCGAAAAAACCACGCAAACCACGGGCCTCCAGATCGCAAGAATAACCGGCCGCGCCTACTGCCTGATCCTGACTGTATTCAGCGATCGGCTCTACATCGAAAACCGGGTTGAAATTACCGGCCCCCAATCCCCAACCTTGGGGGAACGCTGCCCACCGCCAGCCGCTTGCAAAATCCCTCGCGGAGAGGCTCGCCCCTTGCCCCCCAAGGCCTGCAGCGCAACTTTCAGATATTGGCACAGCTCTTGCCGATCTCCTCCCAGACGCCCCAAGTCCATGGGCCCGTTTGCAGGAGGAATTGACTCATGCACCGACCGATACCCCACCCGCTGGCAGTGGCGATTTTCGCCGGCATGCTCCAGCTTCCCGCGCAGGCCGCCTTGAACGCTGTCGATCCAGGCGCTTACGTCCCTGCCAATGGCGGCTTCCCCGCCTGGTACCAGGACAGCCACGGTCGTACCCTCGACCTGTGCCTGACCAAGGCCGTCAGCTCCCGGGTCGCCGGCGCACCTGGTGCACCCTCATACATGTGCACGCTGCTGCCCACGCCTGGTGTGTTCGACGATACCCAACCCATCGTCTTCCCCACCAACTTCCCTGACGAAGCGTTCTGGTTCACTGCCGACGCTGCAATCGTCGACGCCGCCCGTGGCATCGACCTCAGCTATGGCACGGCGATCGAAGCGGCATTCGCTGCCGAAGAACCTGTCGAGGGTGACCAGGTCAGCTTCGCCCGGGTCCGTATCCGGGTCGACGTACCCACCGCGGGCACCTACGTGGTCACCCACCCCTATGGCGTTGAAGTGTTCGATGTGCCCGTTGCAGGGCGCCGGGCGATCAACATGACCCGTGACATCGGCATCGCCGGGGCAGGCGACTTCACCGGCGCACTCAAGGGTGATGTCGGGCCGTTTCTGCGCAGTGTCAACGGCCCCTACACCGAAGGCAACGAGCGCTTCATCGGCGACCCGAACCTGGAAGAGCGGGTCACCGGCAGCCCATTCAACACCAACTACGTACGCATTGAGGGCCCTGGTGGCATCGACCTGCGCACCGAGCTGTTCGCTGTCTCGGGCAAGCTTTCCGAAGTGGCCTTGCCAACCCCGCTGATGCCACAACGCAGCACTTACTCACGCCATACCGAGAACGGCGACCTCATCGCCCAGCAAGACATCTTCGTGTTGGCCCCGCCGCCACCGGCAAGCGTCACCCTGACCAGTCAGACCCCCAACCTGAGCCTCACCGAGGCCAACGGCACCGGCGCCTGGTACGCCCAGTCAGTCCTCAACCCGGCGGCCGGAACCCTCGTGACACTGTCCGCTGACAACAGCGTGGCAATCCCGACCAGCAGCCTGACCACCAGCAACGTCCCCCTGACCGACCTGGTCACCATCACACAGGCCCAGTACCGCTTGTCTACCGGCGAGCTGACCCTGGTGGCCAACACCAGCGACGAGACCACACCACCCGTACTTACCGCGCATACCGGCAACGGCACGTTGATCGGCAACCTTGGCGGTACCGGCGCCGTGAAGACATTGAGCATGACCCTCTCGCCCATTCCGCCGGCCAAGGTGCAGGTCACCAGCGCCAACGGTGGTAGCGACACCGAAGACGTGGTGCTGGTGCCATGAACAGACAAAGGCTCAGCCTTCAAGGAGGCAGCATGAACACTTGGTCGCGCCGTGCGCTGTTGGCCGCCGGTTTCTCTCTTACCGTTACCAGCGCCGCGTTCGCCGCGCTGTCTGATGTCGACCCGGGGCCCTACACCTTCGCCACGGGTGGCTATCCGATGTGGTACAAGGACAGCCTCGACCAATCCCTGGAGCTGTGCCAGTCGCGTGCCACCAGCACCCGTGCGCCAGGCGCACCAGGGGCGCCCGCCTACATGTGCACCTTGTTGCCCGAGCCCGGGATCTATGACGATGCCCTGCCGCTGGTATTTCCAGATAACTGGCCACCCGAGATGTTCTGGTTCCTGGCCGAAACCTCGATACCACAAGTAGGTAACAGCGGTTATGAACTGGAGGTCTACGTTGCCGGTATAGAGGCAGCCTTCGCGGCTGAAAACCCGGTAGACGGTGATCAGCAAAGCTTCGCCCGCATCCGTATCCGCGCTTCGGTCCCACGCACCGGTACCTACACCATCACGCACCCTTACGGGGTGGAGACGGTCAACGTCACCACGGCAGGTCGTCGCGCGATCAATATCACCCGGGACATAGGCATTGGCGCTCCCGGCAACTTCCGGGGGGCGCTGGGGGGGGCGATCGGCCCTTGGCTGAAGGGGGTTGGCGGGCCGTATACAGAGGTCAATCCTGACACTGGCACCACCGAAACCTACATCGGCGACCCCAATATCACCGAAGCGGTAACCGGTAGCCCCTTCAATACCAACTTCGTGCGCATCGAAGGGCCCGCGGGCGCCATTCAGACCAACACGTTCACAGTGTCTGGCAAGGTGCTGGACCCGCGAGCACAAACCCCGGTCACGCTGGAGCGCGCCACCTACTCGCGCAACGGCAGCGGTACCCGCGTGGAGGTGTTCGCCAAGGCCCCGAGTGAGGCCAGCCTGTGTATGCGCAATGGCCTGGCACTGATCGGCACGCCGCCTTCGCCTTGTCAGTTCACCCTGACTTCGGACAACAACGGTTTGTTCTTCAGCCAGCAGTTCAACCAGTCGGTGCCGCCAGAGGTGGTGGTTGTCACCGCCAGCAACGCAGTCGGCGGCACCCAGCCGACTGCGCTCTCGAGCAAGCTCAGCGACGTGGTCAAAGTCAGCACCGCACGCTACGACTGGGCCAACAAACGTCTGTTGATCGAGGCCAGTTCCAGCGACGAAGTAGCGGTCCCCGACCTGCTCGCCCAAGGCTACGGCCGCCTGTCGAAATCGGGCACACTGCAAAGCATCACGGTCAACGACTTGGCGCAACCGCCCGCCACCGTTACGGTCAAGTCTGCCCGCGGCGGTAGTGATGTAGAGCCAGTGATCGTGGTCGGCAACGCCCCGGTCGAGGCCGCCAACCAGCCACCGCTCGCCCAGGCCGATGTCGGCAGCACCAGTGTCGGTGTACCGATCACACTCAACCTGCTGCTGAACGACAGCGACCCGGATGGCAACGTGCCGCTGACCATCAGCGACCTGACCCAACCTGGGACCGGCCTTGGCGGCGTCGTGATGAATGGCACCACCTCGGTTACCTACACGCCGCCGACCGGGGCCACACAACCGCTGGTAGCCAACTTCAGCTACCGGGCGGTGGATGCCAAGGGGCTGAAATCGGAACCGGCCACGGTCACGATCAACGTCGCACCTAACCAGGCACCGACTGCCAACCCGGAAACCGTCGCCACCTTGGGCGTGCCATTGACCATCAACGTACTGGCCAACGACACCGACCCAGAAGGCAACGTACCGCTGAGCGTGACCAACATCACCCAGCCGGCCGCCGGCCGCGGCACGGTCAGCACCGACGGCACAACCGTCACCTATACCCCACCGGCCACTGTAACCACAGCCTTCACCACCACCTTCACCTACCAGGCACGTGACTCGCTGGGGGGGCTGTCCACCCCAGGTACGGTCACCGTCAACGTGTCGCCTCGGCCTGCCGCTGAAACCTTCGCCGTCACGGCAGCCACGGTCACGGCGCGCTCCAACAACCGTTACAACTGGGACATCAGTGGCACCTCGTCGGTGACCACCGGCAATACCGTAACCGTGCGGGTAACCACGACTACCGGCGTCCAGACCTTGGGTACGGCCACGGTAGCGCTGACCGGTCGCTGGCGCCTGGCGGTGAGCAATAGCACCACGATCATCCCGACTGCGGCACCGACGGCGACGATCACAACCAGCCAAGGCACCACGCGCACCGTCAACGTAGTCGTGCAGTAAAAGCCGGAGGCTTCGATGAAACGGCTGTACTCCCTGTTGCTCTGCCTGGCCCTGGCGGGCCAGGCCTGCTGGGCAGAGGACCTGATGGACAATGCCGACCTCGCACCCGGCAACGACCTCGGTGAACCCGTGATCATCCGCCTGCTGCCGGCCGGTGCCGGCCAGGCTGCGGTGATCGAGCAGCAAGGGTCAGGCAACCGCGCCGCCATCGACCAGAACGGTCAGGCCCTGCTGGGCCGTATCGTCCAGTCCGGCGGTGCCCAGGAAGCGTACATCTTGCAGGAAGGCAGTGACCTGATGGCCATCATCCGCCAACAGGGAAATGGCAACAGCGCGTCGATTCGCCAGAGTGGCAGCAGCAACAACGCTGCCATCGAGCAGATCGGCAACGACAACAGCGCCAGCATCGTGCAGTCCGGCTCGGGGCTCAACAGCTCCGTGACCCAGGCTGGCAATGGCCAGCATGTTCAGATCACCCAATACCGATAGACCTGGAGGCACCACCATGTACAAGCTCGCTCCGTTAAGTGCCGCTATCGTCCTGGCCCTCGCAGGTCAGGCCATGGCTGCTGACAGCACCTCGTCCCAGACCCAGGACGGCAAGGAAAACATCGCCGAAGTCTCTCAGACCCAGGCATCCTTCGCCTCGGCCACCCAGAACCAGACTGGCAAGGGCCACAACCACCTCGCCGTGCAGACCGAAAGCACCAGCGATATTCAGCAGAGCGCCACCGGCCAGTACAACGCCGGCTACGCTGAGCAACTGTTCGAGAACGGCAGCCAGATCACCCAGCACGCCGGAGGCAGCTACAACGATGCCTTCGCCAGCCAGTCGATAGGGTCAAACAACGAATCGCTGCAAACCCAACAAGGCGTCGGCAATAAATCCACCGTGTGGCAGGACAGCCAGGAAGGCAGCAAAGCCACCAGCTGGCAATCCGGCCAGCGCAACGAAGCGTTCATCGAGCAGACCTTCGGTGGCAGCAACAACCGCAGCACCGTCAACCAGACCGGCCAGGACAACTACGCCGCCGCCGAGCACCTGAACCATATCGATGGCGATATCCAGGTCTATCAGGATGGCCACGACAACTGGGCCTATGGCGACCAGCGCGAAGGCACCGGTGGCACCATTGCCATTGGCCAGTACGGGGGCGGCAACTCCGTGGAAGTGTGGCAGGACACACAGATCGGTAGCCAGGCCTCCGTAGTCCAGACCGGCCAGTCGAACGAAGGCTATATCGACCAGAGCTTCGGCGTCAGCAACAAGGTCAGCCTGTCGCAGCAAGGCAATGCCAACGCCAGTTGGTCGGACCAGTTCGAGACCAACAACTCGACCACCACCATTACCCAAACCGGCAACAACAACCTGCATTTCACCTATCAGAATGGTGAGAATCTCAACCTGACCATCAACACCCAAGGCAATGGCAACAGCATCACCGCCAGTAACTGGAAAGGCGCCAAGATGGGTGGCCAGTTCGGCACCAACCAGAACGCCACCATCAACCAGACGGGCAATGGCAACGGTGTCAATCTGACCCAGAAGGGCGCTGACCAGCAGGCCACGTTGACCCAGACGGGTAAAGGCAACCAGATGTCGACCAAGCAGGATGACGTCAGCAACGAGCTGTACTTCGAACAGAACGGCACTGACAACATTCTGATCGCCGACCAGCGTGGGACCGACAACTATGCCTACGGCAGCAGCCAGGGCACCGGCAACACCATCACGCTCGACCAGTCCGGCTATAGCAACCAGAGCTACACCAACCAACTCTACGGAAGCGGAAACGAAGCCACCATCAAACAGACTGACAGCATCAACGTCGCCTACGTGACCCAGGGAGGCCAAAGCAACAAGGCGTTCGTCGACCAAAGTGGCGTCGCCCAATCCGCCACCATCACCCAGCTGGGCAGCGCGAACCTGGCCACTGTGACCCAGCAGTAAACCGCTCCCCCTTGAACCGCGGTGCTCCTCTCCCTGGTGCCGCGGTTCCTTTTTCTGTTATCCCGCCCTCTGCAATCGTTCGATCCGATCGGCGTGTGCGATCCCTTGACGTGTATCTGTCGGGTACAATGGCAAACCGCTCGAAGATGTGCAGCCGCATGATCCAGTCCGACCTCGACCTGTTCGGCGCCCAGCCGCAACGCCTGGCCAGCCACACCGTGCTGCTGCCCGGCTTCGCCCTGGCCGAAACCGAGGCGCTGCTTGATGCCCTGCGTCCGGTGCTGCGTGCTGCGCCGTTCCGGCACATGTACACCCCAGGAGGCCTGCGCATGGCAGTGGGCCTGACCAACTGCGGTACGCTGGGGTGGGTGAGTGATCAACATGGCTACCGGTACAGCCCCAGCGACCCACTCAGTGGCCAGCCCTGGCCCGCCCTGCCCCCGGTTCTGCTCGCCTTGGCCTCCCGCGCGGCAGCCATGGCCGGGTTTGACGGTTTTGTGCCGGATGCCTGCCTGGTCAACCATTACCTGCCAGGCACACGCCTGAGTCTGCACCAGGACCGCGACGAGCAGGATTTCGGCCAGCCGATCGTGTCGGTGTCATTGGGCTTACCGGCGGTGTTCCTGTTCGGCGGCCTGCAGCGTGCCGACAAGGCTCAGCGCATTGCGCTGAGCCACGGCGATGTGCTGGTTTGGGGCGGCGAAGACCGCTTGCGCTTCCACGGCGTGCTACCGATCAAACCCGGTGTGCATCCGCGCCTGGGCGAACGGCGGATCAACCTAACCTTGCGCAAGGCGGGTGCCTGAACAGGGGCCGTCATCTGCCACCCCGCGCAAAACAAGATGAACGCACATGAAACACATTGAACATCTTGGCCAGGCAAGCTTCGAATGATAAGCCGCCTTTCTTTTGTCTGGAGCCTGCCATGCCCAACCCGCCTGGTTCTTCGAGCCGTTGCAACGGAGCCATGTACCGATGAAGATGCCTGGCCGCGCACCCAATGCTTCGCTGCAGCTCGATTACGTACGCGACACCCTGTTCGGCCCGGTGGCGCAACGCGTGGAATGCCAATGCCAGCTCGCCGCCCTCAACCTGCAGGGTCGCCCAGGGCTGCGCCTGCACGTGTGCCCCCCACTGCCTGACAAGATCGACCGAGCTCACAGTGTGGCCTTCATCTGGGATGGGCGGAGTTACCACGGCGTGGTTCGCGAGAAGGGAAAGTGCGGCGACGGTGGATTGAACCTGCTGCTGGAACTGCAATAAGCCGATCAACGGGGGTTGTGGCTGCCTGGGCGCATGCCAGCGCGTTGCTTTCAGCAGCCCGGCCAGCCTTGGCTGACCGGGGCACGACAGGCGCGCTCAGGCAATCGCCTTGAGTGGCGCCGGGTGGTTGTCACGCAGCGCATGCAGCTGCTCCACCAGGTTGACCAGGTCACGGCAACTGTTGAGGTTTTGCAGCGCGACCCCGCTGAGGGTCACACCCTGATCGAGATCCTGGCCCTGGCCCAGGCGGATGGTCAGGTTGGCGCCGTCCGGGCAGCTGACTTCACAGCGGTCTGGCAAGCAGGCCTGCTCGATCAGTTGCCGCATCTCTAGTATCGAAACGCCTATCAACGACATGGTACGACCCTCTCTGTGGGATGGCCTGTTGTTTGGGAGTACGCCTTTGTCGGGCGGGGCGCCAATTGATATTGCGCATGCTCGGCCAGCTGTCCATGCGCCCGGGCAATGAGCTTGCGGGGGATCCTTTAGCACCTTAGTGGAAGATTCTCCGCGAGGGCCGAGTGTTCGACTGCATTAGCAGACTTGACGACGAGTGGTCTTGGTCAGCAACGCGTTGACCAATGTCCAGCCGGGTGGCCGTGGGAAGATGGCCTGCCAGCGACAGGGCCGGGACAGGCCACCCAATCAACAGGATCAGTGCGCGGCACCTCCCCTCTCATCCTGCATCTGCCCAAACCGCCCGGCATGGAAATCATCGAACGACTCGGCAATCTCCGCCTGGCTGTTCATCACGAACGGGCCGTAGCCGACGATCGGCTCATCGATTGGCTCACCGCTGAGCAGCAGCACACTTGCGCCGTCCAGCGCCTCGACAGCTACGTCTACACCCTCCCGGTCGAGCAGCACCAGGCTCGACGGGCCTGCTTCGCGCTCGCTATTGATTCGAACGTTACCACGCAACACCACCAGCGCTGCATTGCGCCCGGCAGCAACCGGCAACTGCAAGGCCGCGCCGGCGTTGAGCCGCAAATCCCACACGTCCATCGCGGTGAAGGTTCTGGCCGGCCCGTGGTGGCCATGGTAGTCACCGGCAATCACTCGCAAGCACCCGGCATCACCGTCAAGCGCTACCACCGGAATGTCGCCGGCCAGCAGCGTCTGGTAGCCAGCCGCTGCACGCTTGTCCCGCGCCGGCAAGTTCACCCACAGCTGGACCATTTCCAGAGTGCCGCCACTGCGTGCAAAGTCCGGGGAATGAAACTCTTCATGAATGATCCCGTTGGCAGCCGTCATCCACTGCACGTCACCTGGGCCGATCAAGCCGCCAGCACCGGTGGAATCACGGTGCTCCAGTTCACCTTGGTAGACGATGGTCACGGTCTCGAAGCCGCGATGCGGATGCTGGCCTACACCGCGTCGTGCTTGGGTCGGGGCGAAATCATGCGGGCCGGCGTAATCCAGCAGCAGGAACGGGCTGATCCGGCTGGCCAGGTTGTCGTAGGTGAACAGGCTGCGCACCGGGAAACCATCCCCCACCCAATGGGCGTGAGGGCTGCGGTGAATACCCAGAATCTTTTTCATGAGAAGGCTCCTCTCTTGGTTGAGGTAACCTTATCAATGATGCCAATCAAGCGGTAGACGGCTGAAATGGCATGCATCGTCCCATCTGCAGAACAGTCAACCCTGCAAAAAACCGAGCACTTGCTCGGCCGCCATGGCCGGGTCTTCCTGCATGAAACAGTGCCCACCGGGAACTTGCCGTGCGGTCACATTGCGGTTTAGCAGCGCCAGGCGATTGACCGAACGAGGCACAAAGGGATAGGTGTCTTCGCCATACAACACCCGTGTCGGCGTCCTGATTGCAGCCAGACTGGCCCACATGCGTTTAGGGAATGAACTGAAGATCTCCACTTCACGGCTGGGCCGGCACTTGAGCACCACGGCCTCGCCACACTCACCGATGGCATGCTCGACATAGGCCTGCAGCGCCGCATGGGTCCAGCCTTTGAAGATGCCGCGCCCTTGCAGCGAGGCCAACGCCGACTCGCGATCGGGCCAGTGGCTGCGGCGGGTGGCAGCCTTGCGGGCCAGGGCGTGGCGCTGATGCAGGCCGACCAGGGCGGCCGCCCCCATCACGCCGATCATGCGTCGGCTGAACAGTACCGGGTCGAGCAGCACGGCACGGGCGAACAGTTGCGGCTCACTGCCCAGGATCAGCCCCGTAAGCACGCCACCAAAGCTGTGCCCTACGGCAAACCGCTGTACGTCGCCATACTCGCCACGTCCGCCCTGAAAGGCCTCCACCGCCAAGGCAGCGGTGCGGTTCCAGCCGCGAAACACCCCGCCATGATCACTGTCCCCATGGCCCTGAACGTCGCAAAGCCACAGGTCGAAATGCTCGCCCAGGCGCATCAGCAACGGTTGGTAAGCCAGACAACAGAAGCCGTTGCCATGCAGGAAGTGCAGCAGCGGTTTGCCACTGGCCGGGGTTCGCCAGCCACGCAGGGTGAAACCTTCGGCGCATTCGTGGGACCAGGGAATCAACTGCATCGGCTTACTGTACTCTCGGGGTCAGGAAAACGCTGATTCTACAAACAGCAGCGGGTACAGGGAAATCACCAGCAACAGGGCCATCACGACATTGAACAGCATCAGCCAGCGCGAATTTTGCAACAGGTTGCGCAGGGCGCTACCGAACATCACCCATACCCCCACGCTGGGCAAGTTGACCAACGCGAACAAGGCCGCAATGACGATCACGTTGGTTACATAGCCTTGCGCTGGCGTGTAGGTGGTAATCGCCCCTACCGCCATCACCCAAGCCTTGGGGTTGACCCACTGGAACGCCGCCGCCCCCCAGAAGCCCAGCGGTTTACGGGCACTGGACGCGGCCGTGCCGACCGGCCCGGAAGTGGCGATCTTCCAGGCCAGGTACAGCAGATAGGCGGCGCCCGCGTAGCGCAGCACCGTGTACAGGGGTGGCCAGGCCTTGAATACCTCACCCAGCCCCAGGCCGACGGCCAGCACCATCATCATGAAACCAAAACTGATACCCAAGGCATGAGGGACCGAGCGGCGCACGCCGAAGTTCACCCCCGAGGCCAGCAACATGGTGTTGTTGGGACCCGGGGTGATGGAAGACACGAAGGCAAACAGCACGAAGGCGGTCAGCAGGTCGGCAGAGGCAAGCATGGCGGGCATTCCACTTTCTTTATGGGTGCTGTCACACTAACGGAGCGCCACTCCCAGCAACCGGTACAGTTCGATTAAATTACGCAGATACACATCACTGTACCGACAATCCGGATCAAGGAAGCCGTCACCATGAGCCTCACCATTCGCCCTGCCGTTCGTACCGATGCCGAGCAGATCCTCACCTTCATCACCGAACTGGCCGAGTACGAACGCGCGCGCCACGAGGTAGTCGCCACCCTTGCCGACATCGAGCACAGCCTGTTCGACGAAGGCAGCACTGTGCACACCCTGATGTGCGAGCGTGATGGCCGTGCAATTGGCTTTGCCGTGTACTTCTACAGCTACTCGACCTGGCTCGGGCGCAATGGCATCTATCTGGAAGACCTGTACGTAACCCCCGAACAACGCGGCGATGGCGCCGGCCGGCAGTTGTTGCAGCACATTGCCCGCGAAGCGCTGGCGAACAACTGCGGGCGCCTGGAATGGAGCGTGCTGGACTGGAACGAGCCAGCGATCGGCTTCTACCAGAAGCTGGGGGCCGAGGCGCAGGATGAGTGGGTGCGCTACCGCCTGGATGGCGACAAGCTGGCGGCATTCGCCCGCGGGTGATCGCCCGGTTTCTGCACTTCTGCCTGCTGGAAGAACACGGCAGGCCTGAGCCTGTCCTACCTGCTGCTCGGCAGCCTCGCGCGCTGTATGACATTGACGCCAAGCCCGCCCCATGCTCTCCTTATGCCTCACGTTCAGGTGCCCCTCAGGGGGTGAAACGGGAAACCGGTGCGTCCCAGGCCCTTCAGCAGGGCCGGACAATGCCGGTGCTGCCCCCGCAACGGTAAGCGAGTGAAGCGTCTGTACCACTGTGCCTTGTAGTGCGGCATGGGAAGGTGACGCGTTCCAGGAGCCCAGCTCTTCCTCGCAAGCCCGGAGACCGGCCTGGCGTTCATGAACACCCCGCGGTGGGCGGGCGCTGTTGCATTCCCTTGGGCGACCACGTCCGGGGCTGCCGCGCTCGCCCATTGCCCACAAAAAGCAGAGGATCGCGTCATGCCCGTCACCAGCGCCAAACAACACAGCCTTGCTACCCCCGTTACCCTCAGCCAGCGTGTAATCATCGCCGTCGGTGCCAGCTTGCTGGGTTTGTGCCTGGTGTACTTTGCCGGGTTCTCGCACATCGAGGCTGTGCACAACGCTGCCCACGACACCCGCCACAGCGCCGCCTTCCCCTGCCACTGAGTACGCCTGATGATCACGCGCATTGCCCGTACTGCGGGTTTCAGCGGGCTCCTTGCAGCCCTGTTGCTGACCTTGCTGCAAAGCTTCTGGGTTGCCCCGCTGATTCTGGAGGCGGAAACCTACGAGTCCTCGGCCCCGGCCGCACACCACGAACACGGTAGCGAAGTGGCCGCTCATGAACACAGCGCCGAAGCCTGGTCGCCGGAAGACGGCTGGCAGCGCGTGCTGTCCACCACAGGCGGCAACCTGGTGGTCGCAGTCGGCTTCGCCCTGATCCTCGCCGCCCTTTACAGCCTTCGCGAGCCCAAACGCGCTACCACTGGCGCATTGTGGGGGTTGGCTGGCTTCGCCGTGTTCTGCCTGGCTCCCACCTTGGGCTTGCCACCAGAACTGCCGGGGACTGCGGCCGCCGACCTGGGGCAACGCCAAACCTGGTGGGTTGGTACAGCCAGTGCCACAGCGCTGGGCCTGGCCTTGCTGGTGTTCGCCCGCCACTGGCTGCTGAAGGCGCTGGGCGCCGTGCTGCTGGTCATTCCCCATGTAATCGGTGCACCGCAACCCGAGGTGCACGAAAGCCTGGCCCCTGAAGCATTGGAAACCCAGTTCAAAGTCGCCTCCTGGCTGACCAACGCCGCCTTCTGGCTGGCCTTGGGCCTGCTCAGCGCCTGGCTGTTCCGCCGTTCCAGCCAGGCTTGATGCCTGCCTTCTATGCCGGTTTTGGCTGCCGCCGGGGTTGCCCGGCAGATGCCTTGCAACGCTTGCTGCGCCAGGCCCTGGACAACCAGGGGCTGGCGCTGGCCGACCTGCGCGGCATCGCAAGCATCAGCCTGAAGGCCGACGAGCCCGGCTTGCAGCAATTGGCAGAGCGCCTCGGTTTGCCCTTGGTGCTGTACCATGGCGCGCAACTGCAACCCTATGAACCACTGCTCAGCCACCGTTCCGCCGCTGCCCACCAGCACAGTGGCTGTTGGGGCGTAGCCGAGAGCGCGGCACTGGCCTTGGCCAGCCAGCGGCAGGGTACGGCCAGGCTGCTGCTGACGCGCCAGGTACTGGGCCCGGCGACGCTCGCCCTGGCCTGCTGAGCGTTTCGTCCCCTCTTTTTTGCCAGGACTTTGCATGACCATCTACTTTATCGGTGCCGGCCCCGGCGACCCGGAGCTGATCACGGTCAAGGGCCAACGGCTGATTCGTCAGTGCCCGGTGATCATTTATGCCGGTTCACTGGTACCCGCCGCCGTGCTCGAAGGCCACCAGGCCGAAACCGTGATCAACAGCGCCGAACTGCATCTGGAACAGATCATCGCTGCCATGCGCAGCGCACACGAAAAAGGTCAGGATGTGGCCCGGGTGCACAGCGGCGACCCCAGCCTGTACGGCGCCATCGGTGAACAGATTCGCCACCTGCAGGCGCTGGGCATCGATTACCAGATCATCCCCGGCGTTACCGCCACGGCAGCGAGCGCCGCCCTGCTCGGCTGCGAGCTGACCTTGCCTCAAGTGGCGCAGACCGTGATCCTCACCCGCTATGGCGACAGCTCGCCCATGCCGCCGGGTGAGCAGTTAGGCGACCTGGCGCGCCATGGCAGCACCCTGGCAATTCATCTGGGGGTCAAGCACCTGTCGCGCATTGTCGATGAGTTGATGCCGCATTACGGCGCGCACTGCCCGGTTGCGGTGGTGCATCGGGCCACCTGGCCAGACCAGGATTGGGTGCGCGGCAACCTCGGTGATATCGTCGAACGCGTAGCGACCAAGGATTTCCGGCGCACGGCGCTGATCCTGGTAGGCCACGTACTGGGGGATACACCGTTCGCCGAATCGGCCTTGTACCGTGCCGGGCATGCCCACCTGTACCGCCCTGGCGACTGAACATTGCCAGCCTTGCCTCGGGCGTAGCAGACTCCGGGTTCCCGCCTGCGAACAGGAGCCATGCCCATGCTGGAATTACGCCCCAACTGCGAGTGCTGTGATACCGACCTGCCGGGTGACAGCCCCGACGTTATGATCTGCTCCTTCGAATGCACGTTCTGCCGTGCCTGTGCCGAAACCCGCTTCCAAGGCCGCTGCCCAAATTGTACCGGGCAGTTGGTAGCCCGCCCGACGCGGGTCGGCCAGGCATTGGCCAACAACCCTGCCTCCACACTGCGTATACACAAACCGCACGCTGCCTGCGCCTGAACAACTGCAAAGAAGCGGCATCACCGCTTTCTCAGGGTGATGTCTTTCCTGTTTCTTGTAGGACTTTTCAACAAAAAGCACTGGGGTTTTCAACACTTCTATACTCGGCATTACCAAACTTCGGGAATGGTCGTATCGTGCAGCGCTTCCGATAACCCCACTTGCAGACGTATTCCTGAGTGTTCCAGGAAGCGGACCACATCCCTACAGGAGTTTTCCTCATGACAACCGTGCTGATCGTCGACGACCACCCCATTGTCCGGCTGTCCCTGCGCCTACTGCTCGAGCGCGAGCGCTTCCATGTCATCGGCGAGGTCGGCAATGGCAGTGAAGTGGCTCAGGTAGCCCGCGAACTGCGCCCGGACGTAGTCATTCTCGACATCGGCCTGCCTGGCCTTGACGGCATGGAAGTCATCAAGCGATTGCAGAGCCTGGAGCCGGTACCGAAGATCATGGTGCTGACCGGCCAGGCCACTGACCTGTATGTACGCCGCTGCCTGGATGCCGGGATAGGTGCCTTCGTCACCAAGGAAGAGGACCACGAGGCCCTGCTGTTCGCCCTCAAGGCCCTGACCAAAGGTTATTCGACCTTTCCGCAAATGTCGGTCAACAGCAACTCGCTGGAGAGCGAGCCAGTGCGCCTGGCCAGTCTCTCCAACCGAGAAATGGAAGTGCTGCGGCGCCTTGCGCGCGGCGAGAACAACAAGAACATCGGCACGTGCATGAACCTCAGCGCCAAGACCATCAGCACCTACCGGGGCCGCATCATGGAAAAGCTCAAGACTGAGTCTCTCGTGGAAATGGTCGACCTGGCCAAGCGCAACAGCGTCTATTGAGCGCTCGGCTACCATGAAACAGTTGCTGGCGAGCGTCCTTCTGGCTATCGGTCTGGCCAACTCCACGGTGCTGCAGGCCAGCAGCGAACCACGCCATCTGCTGGCGCGCTCAATCAGTGCCGCTGCCCCACTGACGTTATCCGGCGATGATCGCCACTGGCTGAAAAATCGCCAACGCCTGATACTGGGTAGCGCGCGCCCCGACTACCCCCCGTTCGAAATCAATGTCAGTCAGCATGACTATGAGGGGTTAAGCGCAGACTACGCCGGCATCATCGGCGAACAGCTTGACATACCCATTGAAGTACGCCGTTTTGACAGCCGTCACGAGGCCATCACTGCCCTGCGTGATGGCCATATCGACTTGCTAGGTAGCTCCAACGCCTTCGAAGCGGCAGACGCCCAGCTTAGCCTGAGCACCCCCTATGCCGACGACCTGCCAGTGATCGTCACCCGTGAGGGGCACAGCTTGAAAAGCACGCCCGACCTCGCCGGCCTGCGCCTGGCGATGGTCGATCACTACCTGCCGGCCGTCAGCGTTCGCACCCTGTACCCAAAGGCGCAACTGAGCCTCTACCGCTCGACCCTGGCCGGGCTCGCTGCTGTGGTGTTGGGCGAGGCGGACGCCTATCTGGGCGATGCGATCAGCACCGACTACATGATCGGCAAAAGTTTTCAGGGCACGTTGAAAATCGACCATTTCTCCCAACTGGCTCCAGAGGCTTTTGCCTTCGCCATAGCCAGCGACAACCCGCGCCTGCATCGGCTGGTGGACAAGGCGCTGTCACGCATTAGCGAAAGTGAACGCCTGAACATTCTGCGCCGCTGGAGCAGTGGTAACACCAGCCTGCTGCTGCAGCGCCACCTCACTGCCTTGAGCGAAGAAGAAGAAGCCTGGATCACCGCCCACCCCACTATCAGCGTACTGGTCAATACCTCGCTGGCACCTTTGACGTTCAACGATGCTCAGCACCGCCCTAGCGGTATCACCCTGGACCTGCTCAAGCAGATCTCGCTGCGCACTGGGCTGCAGTTCACACCCGTCGAGAGTGCTTCATCGCAGGCCATGATCGACCGCCTGGTGCACGGCGAGGCACAGATGATCGGGGCGCTGGGCTATGGTGCCGACCGCTTGAAGCAACTGCGCTACACCCGCCCCTACCTGGTCAGCCCGCGCGTGCTTGTCACCCGCAACGACGGTGAATCACCTGCACAGACCAAGGCCCTGGATGACAAGCGCATCGCCTTGGTGCGCGGCTCACCGCTGCAGGCCGTTTTGCAACAGCGATACCCGCAGGCCAAGATCGTCGAAGTTGACAACCCACTGGGCCAGATGGAGGCCGTGGCCAACGGTGTTGCCGACGTGGCCCTGAGCAGCCATATCAATGCGGCCTATTACATCAGCCATGTGTTCAAGGACCGTTTGCGCATTGCCAGCGTGCTCGACGACGCCCCGGCCATTGCCGCCTTTGCCGTAGCCGCCGACCAGCCACAGCTGCAGGCCATTCTCGACAAGGCGCTGCTAAGCATTCCACCTGAAGAACTGGACCAGTTGATCAACCGCTGGCGCACCAGCACACTGGTGAGCGACAGCCCATGGCGCGACTACCGCACCTTGGCTTTGCAGGTGCTGGTGCTGTCGGCCCTGCTGCTGGCCGGGGTGGTGTTCTGGAACAGCTACCTGCGCAAGCTGATCAACCAGCGCACCGAGGCACAGCACGCACTGCAGGCACAGCTCGCGCTGAGCCGTGGGCTGCTGGAACAGTTACGCCAGGCCAAAGACGATGCCGAACAGGCCAGCCAGACCAAAAGCACCTTCCTGGCCACCATGAGCCATGAGATCCGTACCCCGATGAATGCGGTGATCGGTCTGCTGGAACTGGCCCTGGAAGATAGCCGCAGCGGCCGCAGCGACGCCCAGACCTTGCAGACCGCCCATGATTCGGCCATTGGCCTGCTTGAGCTGATTGGCGATATTCTCGACATTTCCCGCATCGAATCCGGCCATATCAGCCTGCAACCGGTGCCTACCAATCTGGTCGAACTGGTGCGCGCCACGCTGCGGGTGTTCGAAGGCAATGCCCGGGCCAAAGGGTTGCATCTGCAGGGCGAGCTGCCTGCAGAGCCGGTATGGGTGCTGGCTGACCCACTGCGACTCAAGCAAATTCTGTCCAACCTGATCAGCAACGCCATCAAGTTCACCGACCGTGGTGAAGTGCAGGCATGCCTGCTGCTGCCCAAAGTTGCCGGCCACGGCGCTCTGGCTATCGAGCTGAATGTGCGTGACACCGGCATCGGCATCAGCCCCGCCGACCAGGCCAGGCTGTTCAGTGCCTTCGTTCAGGTCGATGGCCCAAGGGCACGTCAAGGGGCAGGCCTGGGGTTGGTCATCAGCCGTACCCTGGCCGAACTGATGGGCGGCGCCCTGAGCCTTCAGAGCGTCGAGGGCGTTGGTACCCGGGTACAAGTCAGCCTGCGGTTACCCGCCTGCGAAGCCCCGGCACAAGCGGACCCGCAACTCACGACACATGAAAGCAACAGCGGCCCCCTCAATATTCTGGTGGTCGACGACTACCCAGCCAATCTGCTATTGCTGGAACGGCAACTGCAAACCCTGGGGCACCACGTGACACTGGCGGAGAATGGCGAGATCGCCCTTGCTCGCTGGCAGGAAGCACGCTTTGACCTGGTGATCACCGATTGCAGCATGCCGGTCATGGACGGGCATGAACTCACCCGGCGCATTCGTAGCCTGGAGGGCGAACACGGCCTGCCAGCAGGCCGTATTCTTGGCGTGACCGCCAACGCCCAGGCCGAGGAGCGTACTCGCTGCCTGGCCAGCGGCATGGACGAATGCCTGTTCAAGCCGATTGGTCTGCGCACGCTCAAGACCCATCTGCCCCAGGTGCGCCCTCAGCAGCCGTCGCCGGAGCCTTCCCATGGTGGGTTCGACCTGGCCGAATTGCGCCACCTGACCCAGGACGACGAACAGTTGACGCGGCATTTGCTGGAGCAGTTGTCGATAAGCGTCGGTGAAGACCTGGCCGCCCTGCGTGCCTTGGCCACAGACGCCCCTGATGAAGCGGTACGCGCCTTGGCCCACCGCATCAAGGGTGGCGCCAAAATGATCAGGGTGCGCACCGTGGTCAAAGACTGTGAAGCCATCGAACACACCCACGCACAAGGGCTGCCAACCGTTGAACAGCGCAGGCAACTGCAAGTCAGCCTGCAGGCACTGCTTGACGAGATGCGCGAGGCGCTCAATGCAATTGCAGCGTCGAGCTGATCTGGCTGATGGCGTCCACGACGTGCCGTGAACCTTGCTGAATTTCCATGATCACTGTCCCCGCCTCATTGGCCAATGCCACGCCGTGACCGGTACGGTTGAGGCTCGATTGCATGCTGGCCACCGCCAATAGCGACAGGTCGTGGTTCTGCCGCACCACATCGACGATTTCCAGGGTGGCCTTGCTGGTTCGCGCGGCCAGGTTGCGCACCTCATCGGCCACCACGGCAAAGCCTCGCCCGTGCTCGCCGGCACGCGCGGCCTCGATGGCTGCATTAAGGGCCAACAGGTTGGTCTGGTCGGCGATGCCACGAATGGTCAGCACAATCTGCCCGATCACATCCGACTGCTTGTTTACCGCATCGATGCTGCGCGCTGCGTCGTTAAGCTCCTGGGAAATCTGCTCGATTACCTGCACGGTCTGCTGCACCACTTCGGTACCCTTGCGCGCGCAGGCATCGGTCTGCACCGAACTGGCATGGGCGGCATGGGCGGCGCTTTGCTGGGTGCAGACTTGATGGGTTATGTCGCTGGCAAACTTGACCACTTTGCACAGGCGGCCCTTGCTGTCGAAAATCGGGTTGTAGGAGGCCTCCAGGAAAACAGTCTGGCCTTGCTTGTTGACGCGTTCGAAGCGGTGCGAGTGGTATTCGCCACGGTTCAGCGAAGCCCAGAACTCCCGGTACTGGGCCGATTCGCGTTCATGCGCCAGGCAGAACAGCCCGTGATGGCGGCCAACCACTTCATCAAGGCGGTAACCCATGGTGTCGAGAAAGTTCTGGTTGGCCTTGATCACCCGGCCTTGCGGGGTGAACTCGATCACCGCCATGGAGCGGCTGATGGCCTTGAGCAGGCTTTCGCTCTCGTGCTCCAGCACCACCCGCTGGGTGATGTCCGATGCCACCTTGATTACGCTGGTGACTTGCCGGTGCTCGTCCAGCACGGGCATGTAACTGGCTTCCAGCCAGACCTCGCGACCCGCCTTGTCGATGCGCTCGAACGTACCGCTGATTGCCTTGCCCTGCCCCAACTCGCGCCACAGTTGCTGGTATTCGGCGCTTTTTGCATAGTCCGGCTCACAGAACAGCCGGTGATGCTTGCCTCGCAGCTCGTCAGCGCTGTAGCCCATGGCCTGGCAGAAGCGCTCGTTGGCGTCGAGGATAGTGCCGTCAGGGGCGAACTCGATCATTGCCATGGAACGGCCGATAGCGGCCAGTTTGGCTTGCGCATTGGCCAACGCCTGGCGGTTGCGCTGGATTTCTGCCAAATCAGACTTGCGGTGGAAATCGAACATGACGCGGGGCTCCCTATGCGCGGTTTTCTGAGCATAGATCGCCGTTGGCAAGTCGTGGCATCGACAGCGCCTGTAGGAGCGGGTTCACCCGCGAACACCGGCGCAGCCGGTGCCATGCCCCCGTCGCCCGCTTCGCAGGTAAACCCGCTGCACATTCGTTTCGGGCCAATCATTCCTGTGGCATTCGCGCGAGAAGGCCTTGGCGGGCACTCTCAGGTGCTCTCGCGCACCATCAGCTCAAAGCCCAGATCCTGCTGCGCATTCGTCACCCGCTTGCCATCCAGCAACGCCAGCAACGCCTGCGCTGCGCCCCGCCCCACCGCAGCCCGTGGTGTGCGAATCGAGGTCAGCCGTGGCACCATATGCGCCGAGGCCGGTAGATCGTTGAAACCGACCATCGCCACCTGGCGTGGCACCTCCACCCCTTGACGCAAGGCCTGCAGCACCGCGCCCTGAGCCAGGTCGTCGTTACAGAAGAAGATACCGTCGACATCCGGCGCCTGCTGCATCAGCTGGCTGAACAGCACACTGCCCAGGGCAATCGACGATGGCTCCGGGGCCAACACCTCCAGCTCGGCAGCCTGCAAACCAGCCTCTGCCAAAGCCTGACGGAAACCCTCGGCACGCTGCATCACCCTCGGGTCCAGTTGCGCCGCAATGAATGCAAGGCGCTTGCGCCCCCGCTCGATCAGGTGCCGTGCAGCAGCACGCCCGGCCTGATGCTGCGAGAAGCCGACTGACAAAGCCCCTGGCTCACCATTGAGTTCCATCATGTGCACACACGGCACGCCGCTGGCAGCCAGCATCTGCCGCGCAGCATCGCTACGCTCGAAGCCGGTCAGCAAAATGCCGCAGGGCTGATAGGCCAGGTAATTGCGGATCAGGTTCTCTTCTTCGGCAAGGTCGTAGTGATAGTTGCCGATCAGCACCTCTAGCCCACGAGGGCGCATGACCTCGTGAATGGCCTCCAGGGTGTCGATGAACAGTTGGTTGGACAACGACGGGATCAACACCACCACCGACTGACTGCGTGCCGAGGCCAGCGCCCGGGCGGCCGGGTTGGCCACATAGCCAAGGTTCGCCGCTGCGGCGATGACCTTTTCCACCAGGTCAGGCGCAACGGTGCTGACCCCACGCAAGGCGCGCGAAGCGGTAATCGGGGAAACCCCGGAAAGCCTGGCAACTTCAGCCAGGGTGGGACGACCTGTAGTTCGGGAGCCGGTGCGGGACATGAATGTTGTAATTTTACTACTTGCAAGGAGAGGGAACGGCCACTAAGGTAGCGCTGTCTCAGGATGCAGGCAATGTAATCTTTGGTAGCAGCCACCACGCGCTCGCCACCAGGCGTCCATACTGCGTAAGGACAAGACCAATAACACCGGGGAGGTGGCTGTTCGTCAACGGCGAGACAGCGCTATCTCACCCGCAGGAGGTACTGATGAATTCTCCCCTGTCCGCTATTGTGGTGATGGGCGTGGCCGGTTGCGGCAAAAGCTGCATCGGCGCTGCCATCGCTGCCAGAAGCGGCGGCCGCCTGATCGAAGGCGACGCTTTCCACCCTGCCGAAAACATCCGCAAGATGAGCGCTGGCATCCCGCTGGACGACAGCGACCGTGCCGGCTGGCTGGTCCGCCTTGGTGAAGAGTTGCAAGCCACCACCCAGGCCGGTGAACGCCCGATCCTGACCTGCTCGGCACTCAAGCGCCGCTACCGCGACACCCTGCGCGATGCCATGCCCGGGCTGGTGTTCGTGTTCCTCGAACTGTCGCCTGCCGAGGCCGAAAAACGCGTGCTGGCTCGCCCAGGGCACTTCATGCCGGCCAGCCTCATCGACAGCCAGTTCGCGGCCCTGGAATCGCCACGCGGCGAGCCACTGACGCTGGCACTGGACGCCACCCAACCGATCGAAGCACTGGCCGAAGCGGTGGACCACTGGCTAAAGCGCTGCGGTGAGCCGGGCCTGGCGCAAACCGCCTGACCTCGGCGGCTTTTCCGTCTCACCAAAGACAGCGCTACCCCAACCCGTAAACGCGGCAAAGACTCCAAAAAGCTACGCCCAAAACAACGATAAGACCGAGGCCTTCAAACCATGTTCGGACTGGCTACTGATACCTTCCTGCTGCTCGACGCGCTGGTTACCATCGTCGGGCTGATCCTGCTGATCACCCACTTCAAGGTTCACCCCTTCGTCGCCCTCACCCTCGCGGCCGGCTTCCTGGGCCTGACTTCCGGCATGCCGGTGGCCAAGGTCATGAAATCGTTCCAGGACGGTTTTGGCGGCGTACTCGGCTTCGTCGGTATCGTGCTCGCCCTGGGCACCATGCTCGGCAAGCTGATGGCCGACTCCGGGGGTGCCGACCAGATCGCGCAAACCCTCATCCGCGCCTTCGGCAAGAAGAACGTGCATTGGGCGATGATGTTCGCCGCCTTCCTGGTGGGCATCCCGCTGTTCTTCGAAATCGGCTTTGTGCTGCTGATTCCCCTGGTGTTCATCGTCGCCCGGCGCTCGGGCGTCTCGTTGGTGAAAATCGGCATTCCGCTGCTGGCCGGCCTGTCGGTGGTGCACGGTCTGGTGCCACCACACCCGGGCCCCTTGCTGGCGATCGGCATTTTCCACGCGGACATTGGCAAGACCATCTTCTACGGCCTGATCGTCGCACTGCCCACCGCGATCATCGCCGGCCCTCTGTTCGGTAACTTCATTTCCCGCTACATCCCGGGCAACCCGTCCCAGGAACTGATGGACCAGATCGCCAAGGAGTCCGATCAGGGCAACCTGCCAAGTTTCAGCATCACCCTGATCACCGTACTGCTGCCGGTCGCGTTGATGCTGCTGAAAACGTTCGCCGACGTGGTGCTGCCTGCCGAGCACATCGTGCGCCAGTGGATGGACCTGATCGGCCACCCGATCACCGCCCTGCTCGCCGCCCTGCTACTGGCCTTCTACACCTTCGGTTCGGCCCGCGGCTTCAACCGCCAGCAGATCATGAAGATGCTCGACCAGAGCCTGGCACCGACTGCCGCCATCGTGCTGATCGTCGGCGCTGGCGGTGGCTTCAAGCAAATGCTGGTGGACACCGGCGTAGGCAACGTGATCGGGCAGATGGCTGTGCAGGCAGAAATTTCGCCGATCATGCTGGCATGGCTGGTGGCGGCGGTGATCCGCATCGCGACCGGCTCCGCCACGGTCGCCACCATCACCGGCGCGGGTATCGTGGCGCCGGTGATCGACCTGGTGCCGGGGGTGAACCGTGAGCTGTTGGTACTGGCCACCGGTGCCGGCTCGCTGATCCTGTCGCATGTGAACGACGCCGGCTTCTGGCTGGTGAAGCAGTACTTCAACATGACCGTGGCAGAAACCTTCAAGACTTGGAGCATGATGGAGACGATCCTGTCCATCGTCGGCATCATTTTCATCATGTTGCTGTCGCTGGTGGTGTGACCGTTGATCGGGGTAATGGCACCTTGACGTTTCGGGTAAGGCCAAAGAGAAGTATGAGCCTTACCCGTACAGCAAAGGAGCCTGCCATGCCCCGCTCAATCATCCTGTCGATTGCCCTGCTCGCCTCGCAGCTGGCGTTTGCTGTCGGCACCGGTCCGACCTACCCCGACGACCCGCACAATACGGCGCCACAGCCAGGCGTGGACAGTACCCTCAACCCGATCGAGAAGCCTTTGCCGCGGGACACCGATCCGCGCGTACGGGGCAACGAACCGCAAAGCCCGCCGGCCAAGCAGAATGACAACCGCGATCTGCCGGGAATGGATGGCAGTGGGTCGGAAGGTACCGGCCGGCAAGGAGAAGGCAGCTCGGGCACAGGTAACCCCTGACGACACGGTCTGTACTACCACTGACGCTTGTCAGGCCGGGTCAGCCCCAACTTCTCGATCCGGTAACGCAGCATATCCCGCGACAACCCAAGCATCCGCGCCGACTTGGTCACGTTCCAGTCGGTGCGGTCCAGGGTCTTGCAGACAAGGTCACGCTCCATGTCAGGCAGGCTTGTACCCGGCTCCGGCTCGTGCCGCGGCATTTCGAACATGGCCGCCATCGGCTGTTGCGTCAACGGCTCGTCAACCAAGGTCATGCACAGGTTCAACTGATGCGCCTGCACCACCTCGTTTGGCGCCAGCAACACGGTCTGCTCCAGCATGTTGCGCAATTCACGCACATTGCCAGGCCAGCTATAACCGAGCATCAGGCTTTCGGCCTCGGCCGAAAAGCGCAGGTTCGGCTTGCCATAGCGCCGGCTATGGTGGGCAAGGAAATGCCGCGCCAGTAGCAGAATGTCCTGCCCACGCGAATACAGGCGCGGCACCTTCAGGGCGATAATGCGAAGCCGGAAGAACAGGTCACGCCTGAATTTGCCCTGCTGCACCATTTGCTCCAGGTTACAGTTGGTGGCGCTGATCACCCGCAGATCCACCTTGCGTTCCTTCACCGCACCAATCCGGCGGATGCTGCGGTCCTCCAGCAACTTGAGCAGCTTGGCCTGCAGCACCAGGTCCATTTCGCCGATCTCGTCAAGGAACAGGGTGCCGCCATCGGCAGCCTCCACCAGCCCCACCCGGCGCTCCTTGGCATCGGTGAACGCGCCCTTCTCGTGGCCAAACAGTTCAGCCTCAAGCAGGTTGGCAGGGATCGAAGCGCAATTGAACTCGATGAACGGCCCTTTACTGCGCGAACCATCAAAATGCAGGGCACGGGCCACCAGTTCCTTGCCCGTACCGGTCTCGCCTTCGATCAGCACCGGTGGCAGGTCGTCACTGGCCATGCGCCGCTCGGCATCGAGCACCTGGCGCAGGGTGTGCTTGAGGGTAAGCATCACCGGCGACTCGCCGATCAATGCCTGCAACCCGGACTTCTGCGCCTCACGCTCCTGGTAGAACGACAGCGTGCGCTCCATGCGCTCGGTAGCCAGGGCCTTGTCCAAGGTCAGTTTGAGCTCGGCCAGTACCACCGGCTTGGTCAGGTAATGAAAGGCGCCCTCCTTCATCGCCTGCACGGCATCTTCGACATTGCCGTAGCCGGTCATCATGATCACTTTCAGGTCTGGCGCCTGGGCCACCAGGGTACGTAGCAGGTCGTGCCCGCTCATGCCTGGCAACGAGTTGTCGGTCAGCACCGCGTCAGGTTGCGCCCGCTTGATCTGCTCCAGCGCCAGCTCCGCGCTGTGGCACACGATGACTTCGTAGCCCTTGAGGCTGAGGTAGGTGCGAATGTTGTCGGCAAGGATTTCATCATCCTCGACGACCAGGATGCTGTGCTCCATGTTCCCCTCCCGCTGCAATATTGAATGTAAGGCTGACGCGGGTTCCTTCCTCTTCGCGGCTGCTCAGGCTGACCGAGCCGCCAAAACGTTCCATGATGCGTTTAACCAGGGCCAGGCCTACACCGAGGCCTCCCTGCTTGGTCGTGAAGAACGGTTTGAACACCATCCGTTCCTGCTGTTGGCTCATGCCTTTGCCGGTGTCGGTCAGCACGAACTCGGCACGCAGGCCTTCTTGCACATTGACCTGGGCATTGAGCATCCCGCCAGCGGGCATGGCCTCCAGGGCGTTGGAAAACAGGCTGTTGAGAATCTGCGTGAGCTGCAGCGGCTGGCTGACCACCCACTGCACGTCAGGCCCTTCGAAATGGAAGCGCACGCCGTTGCGTTCGATCTGCTGGGCGAAGGCCAGGTGGGTGTCCTCGATGGCCGCCACCAGGTCCACGGCCTCGGGGTCGTCACTGGCCGGGCGTAGCGACACCAGCAGGTCGCGCACCCAGCGCGACATGCGGTCGACCTGGCTGATGATGTCAGTGATGTTCTTCTGCGCAGCAGGGTTGGCGGTTTCCTGGGCAAGTTCGGCGCTGGAGCGTATGTTGGCCAGCGGGTTACGCATGCTGTGAGCCACGGCCGACGACATTTCTCCCAGCGCCACGTAGGTTTCGCTTGCCACCAGCCGCTCCTGCTGCAGGTGCAGCATGTGCGCCGCACGGCGCACGATCCAGAACAGGCCGAAGTAGATCAACGCCCCACCCACCAGTGTCGAGGCCCAGATCAGCACATAGCCGCGCTGGATGCGCCGAATGAGGTCCTGCGGTTCCTTGTAGATTTCCACCATGGCCAGTACCTGCTCACCCTGGCTGTCGAACAGCGGGATGTAGTTCTCGATGAACAGGTAACGCGGTGCGCGCTGGAACTTCTGCTCTTCGCGATCCTCGGCGGCCTTGTGATAACTGGCCGACACCGCCTTGCGCGAGCGGAAGGCGCGCTCAAGATCGCCATCAACTTCTATCTGCTTGCCAATCAGCTCTACGTTGGTGGACCAGACAATAGTGCGGTCGCGGGCATAGACGTTGGCCAGCAAGGTGTCCGGCAGGTGCTCGACATGATCGAGGAACTCGACGCGGGTCGATTCGGCCAAGGCCGGGGTGAACTGCAAGTGCTGCAGGTCCAGCCGCGGGTCCAGCAATTCGCCCATGGTGGTGCCAGGCGGCAATTGCGAATGACGCACTTCAGCCTGGGCCATTGCCTGAATGAACTGCGCGGTGAGCATGGCATCGCGCTGCACGCTGTCGCGCACCACGAAGCGCGTCGAAACGTAACCCAGCCCACCTGCCACCGCGGTAATGATCAACAGGCTGATCACCGAAAACCAGCGCAGCAGGTTGAATTCACGCAAGGGTACGGCCCGTCCGCTGGCGGTCGCATTGGCCTTGTCGGGCGCTTCGTTTTCCAGCATCTGCATCGCGTGGTTCCCGCGCAGGGCGTACGTTCAGAACTGCATCAAGGCCAATGGCAGCAGCCACTGGGTAGCAATCCACCTGGGCAGTCGCAGCTGCCATTTGTCGCGTGTCGCGCTTCACAAACTTCGCTGCAAAAACTCGGCCAGCAGGACCATGCCAAATTAAAAACGTTATTTTTCAGTAGTTTGCAAGAACTTATTAAGAATGATTAGAGGATGATTCCCCACATCTGGGTGATTATCACCCAAAAATAAAAATCCTTTTTATATCAGTACCTTACTAAATTATATTGAGGTAATTTGACATATTCAGGCCAGTCGAAAGCTTAACGAAACCCTCGTGCCATGGCCTTCGCTGCTGCTGAGCCGGACCGTACCACCGAAACGTTCCATGATACGTTTCACCAGCACCAGCCCCCCCCCAGCCCACCCTGTTTGGTGGTAAAGAACGGTCGAAAAGCCATACGCTGCTGCTCTTCGTTCATGCCCTTGCCATTGTCGGCCAGGCGCAAAGTCAGGCTGCGCCGGTTGTGACGTACCACCTCGATACGCAACCGCCCGCCCTGCTCCATCGACTCCAAGGCATTGGCAATCAGGCTACTGAATACCTGGCGCAGCAATACCGGGTGCCCCAACACCTGCACGGCCGGTAACGGTTGCAGGTCCAGGCTTACCCCGCTGCGCGCCAGCGGCACAGCGTAGGTCTGCAGGCTTTCCTGCAACGCCTGCGGCAAGTCCACCGCCAATACCTCGTCGTTCAGCGGGCGCAGTGACTGCAGCATCTGGCGGATCCACTGCGACATGCGATCGACCTGGCTGATGATATCGTTGACCTGGCGTTGCGCCGGGCCTTCGTCGAACGCCAGGGCCAGTTCCGCACTTGAGCGGATACTGGCCAGCGGGTTGCGCAAGCTATGGGCCACCGCCGAAGACACCTCACCCAGTGCCACGTAGGTTTCGCTGCTGATCAGGCGCTTCTGCTGTACCGCCAGCAGCCGTGCGGCGCGGTGCATGATGCCGTAAAGGCCGACATAGACCAGTGCAGCGCCGACCGTGATGGCCAACCAGATCAGGATCAGGCCACGCTCGATGCGTGCGATCAGGTCGTGGGGCTCCTTGTAAATCTCGACCATCGCGGTGACCCGATCGCCATCGGCATCGAACAGCGGAATGTAGTTCTCGATGAACAACTGCTTGGGCGGGGTGATGAACTTCTGCTCGGCGCGGGCCTGTTCGAAATTGTGGTAGCTGGCCGAGACCCGCATCTTGTACTCGAAAGCCCGACTCAGGTCTTCGTCGCCTTCGATCAGCTTGCCGATCAGTGCCGGGTTGGTGGACCAGATCACTGTATGGTCCAAAGCATAAATATTGGCCAGCAGCATATCGGGCAGGTGAGCGATATGGTCGAGGAACTCGCCGCGGGCCTTGCGTCGGGCTTGCGGGTCGACGTCGGGCAAGTTATTGCGGTCGGTGCGCGGATCGAGCAGTTCGCCCATGGTCCGCACATTGGGGATCGACACATGGCGCACTTCGGCATCGGCAATGGAGGTTATGAACTGTGCGGTGAGTAACGCATCACGCTCGACGCTCTCGTCGATGATGAAGCGGCTGGAAATCAGCCCCAGCCCGGCCGCCACCGAGAGAATGATGGCCAGACTGACCCAGGCATACCAGCGCAGCAGGTTGAATGGCTTGCGCGGGGCGGCCAACTCGCTACCGGCTGGCACGTCAAGAGTGACGGAACGAGGGGCGGCGTCCATAACGGACTCCTCAGCTGGGCACCTTCAGAAGGTTATAGCCCAGACTTGGGGAAACTATAGTATTAAATTGATGGCATCCGCCGAAGGGTATTTATTCGCCCTGACTTCACCTACCCAAAACAGCTTGAGGGTGGCGCCGCCCCTGCGGGAATGCTTGAGCTGCACGCCCGCTGTTACAAAGACGAATCATCCGTCAACCCTTGCAACTTTCGATACTCGCGCAGCACCGTGGGCACATAGCGCCGGGTCTCGGCAAACGGCGGCACGGCACCGCGCCGCAGTACAGCATCCGGGCCAGCGTTGTAGGCCGCCACGGCCAAGGTGATGTCGTTGTCGAACAGGGTGAGCATCTGCTTGAGGTAGCGTGCCCCGCCCTGCACATTGTCCTCCGGGTCCAGGCGGTCTTGCACCCCCATCTCGCGGGCGGTGTCCGGCATCAGTTGCATCAACCCCACTGCACCCGCCCGCGAACGGGCTTTGGGGTTGTAGCCGGACTCGGCCTTGATCACCGCGTGCAGCAGCGCCGGCGGCAGGTTGTGGAGGCGCGCAGCCGTGGCGACTACCTCGGCGTAAGGGCGGCCGGTGATCATCTGCGCTTTGACCGGCCCGCCCTGGGCCAGCGGCTCGCTGATCACCTTCTCATAGTGTCGCCCTGGTCGATGGACATTGGTCAGTACGTAGCCACCCTTGGCATCGATTGAGATGTACACATCGGCCTGGGCAGCACCTGCCGCCAGCCAGATCAAACCGAGGATGAGTCCACGCATGCCGGTCGCCTCTTCGTCGTGGCCCCCGATGTGGGGGAAATGCCCCGGAAAACCCGAGGACATTCACCACGACGCAAGCACTGTGCCGCTTCCTGTGCCGCATGGCGCAAGGCCCCAAGGCAGACGTGCACGGCTGTTGCATGGTGCATGTCAACGCTTGTCCCCATGCAGTGGAGGGTTTCACCATGCAGCGCAGAACCAACCCGCAACGTGGCTTCACTCTGCTTGAACTCCTTGTGGTACTGGTAGTACTCGGCCTGCTGGCCGGCATCGTCGCCCCCAAATACTTCAGTCAGCTAGGCCGCTCCGAGGCCAAGGTAGCGCGGGCGCAGATCGAGGGGCTGAGCAAGGCCCTGGACTTGTACCGTCTGGAGGTCGGCCACTACCCCAACAGCGAACAAGGTTTGCAGGCGCTGGTGGTCGCGCCCAGTGGCGAGGCTCGCTGGACCGGCCCGTACCTGCAGAAGGCCGTGCCGCAAGACCCGTGGGGCCGCCCTTATATCTACCGGCAACCTGGCGAGAACGGCGGTGAGTACGACCTGCTGTCGATGGGCAAGGACGGCCAGCCGGGTGGCGATGGCGAAAACGCTGAAATTACCAGCTGGCAGTAAGGAGAGCGGCCATGCGCTACAGCCTCAAGGCCCTGGGTAGGCAGGGCGTGGTGCAGTTGCAGATCGACGCCGAGGACGCCGACCAGGCCCGCCGCCAGGCCGAAGACCAAGGCCTGCGTGTGCTCAGCCTGCGCAGCAGCGGCGGCACCCTGCGCGGCATGGCCTGGCGCCGTGAAGCGGCGTTCGACCTGGTGCTGTTCAGCCAGGAACTGTCAACCTTGCTCAATGCCGGCCTGCCGCTGATTGACGCACTGGAAAGCCTGGCGGAGAAGAGCCCCGCAGCGACAGCGCGCAAGGTGCTCGCCGAGCTGGTGCGCCAGCTGTACGAGGGCCGCTCGCTGTCCCAGGCGCTGGGCCAGCAACCGCGGGTATTCCCGCCGCTGTATGTGGCGCTGGTGCAGTCCAGCGAACGCACCGGTGCTCTGGGCGACGCCCTCACCCGCTACATCAGCTATCGCCAGCGCCTGGACCTGGTCCGGCAGAAGCTGGTGGGTGCCTCGGTCTACCCATTACTGCTGTTGCTGGTGGGAGGCGGTGTGGTGCTGTTCCTGCTCGGCTATGTGGTGCCGCGGTTCAGCCAGGTGTTCGAGGGCATGGGCACCGAGCTCCCCTGGCTGTCACGGGTGCTGATGCAGGTCGGCCTGTTTCTGCATGCCCAGCAAGCGCCACTGGCGCTGGGCACCGTCGGTGGGGTCGCGGCGCTTTGGCTGCTGCGCCGGCACCCGCGTGTACGGTACTGGGCCTCCTGCCAACTGCGGCGCCTGCCCGCGCTGCACCAGCGCCTGATGATGTACGAGCTGGCGCGTTTCTATCGCTCGCTGGGCATCCTGCTGCAAGGCGGCATCCCCATCCTCACCGCCATGGGCATGGCCCGCGGCCTGCTCGGCAACGCAGCAGCGCAGGGCCTGGAGCAGGCCAGCCAGCGGGTGGGCGAAGGGCTGCCCCTCTCCGATGCACTCGCGGCCGGGCACCTGGTGACACCGGTGTCACTGCGCCTGCTGCGCGCTGGCGAGCAGTCTGGCAACCTGGGCGAGATGCTGGAGCGCTGCGCCGACTTCCATGATCAGGAAATCGGCCGCTGGGTGGAATGGTTCGTCAAACTGTTCGAGCCGCTGTTGATGACCTTCATCGGCCTGCTGATCGGCCTGATCGTGATCCTCATGTACATGCCAATCTTCGAGCTGGCCTCAAGTATTCACTGAATGGCCAGGCCCAGGCTTTCGCGTAACGTAGTGCCCGCACAGGCGGTGCCCTGCGCCCAACCCTGGCAGCCATCGATAGTTGATCCCCACTTATCATTCAGCGTGATATTAACCTTCGTCCCGTTCGATTCGTGCCTCGCGCGCAACACACTCACACTCCGCCCACTACTAATACATTGGCGGAGTTCTCCATGGAACAATCACTCAAACCCTTGCGCTTCCCCCTCGCTGCCCTGGCAGTGGTGGTGATCAGCGCTTGCGGTCGAACCCCCGACGCCGTGCAGGCTCCCGCCGCGCCGAAGGTAAGTGTGGCCAAGGTGATCGAACAACCGATCACCGAATGGGACGAGTTCACCGGCCGCCTCGAAGCCCCGGAAACCGTCGAAGTGCGCCCGCGGGTCTCCGGCCAGATCGACCAGGTCGCCTTCACCGAAGGCGCCCAGGTCAAGAAAGGCGACCTGCTGTTCCAGATCGACCCGCGCCCGTTCCAGGCTGAAGTCCGCCGCCTTGAAGCCCAGCTGCAACAGGCCAAGGCCACCGCCATCCGCAGCGCCAACGAAGCCCGCCGTGGCGAGCGCCTGCGTGACAGCAACGCCATCTCCGCCGAACTGGCCGAATCGCGCAGCAGTGCCGCCGCCGAAGCCCGTGCCGGCGTCGATGCGATCCAGGCCCAGCTCGACCTGGCACGCCTGAACCTCAGCTTCACCCGCGTCACCGCGCCCATCAGCGGCCGTGTCAGCCGCGCCGAGTTCACCGCCGGCAACATCGTCACCGCCGATGTCACCCCGCTGACCAGTGTGGTGTCCACCGACAAGGTCTACGCCTACTTCGACGCCGACGAGCGCGTGTACCTCAAGTACACCCAGCTGGCCCGTGAAGGCCAGCGTAGCCAGAGCACCCCGGTATACCTGGGCCTGACCAACGAAAGCGGCAACCCGCACCTGGGCCAGATGAACTTCGTCGACAACCAGGTCAACCCGCGCACCGGCACCATCCGCGGCCGCGCGGTATTCGACAACAGCAACGGCCAGTTCACCCCGGGCCTGTATGCGCGCCTGAAGCTGGTCGGCAGCGCCCAGTACGACGCCATGCTCATCAACGACGAAGCCGTGGGCACCGACCTTGGCAAGAAGTTTGTGCTGGTCATGGACAAGGACAACAAAGCCACCTACCGCGCCGTGGAACTGGGGCCAAAACTGGAAGGCTTGCGCATCGTGCGCAGCGGCCTGGGCAAGGACGACCGCATCGTGGTCAAGGGCTTGCAGCGCGTGCGCCCTGGTTCGCCGGTAACCCCGGAAGAAACACAGATGGCCAGCGAGCAAACCCTCGCCGCCCTCGCCCAGCAGCGCCAGGCCCTGGAGGCCAGCAACCCGGCGCCGAAGGTGGCGGGCAACAACGTGAAAGTCGCCAGCGCCCAGGCGCCACGCGGTTAAGGGACCCTACCGATGAACTTCTCGAAATTCTTCATTACCCGGCCGATCTTCGCCGCGGTGCTGTCGCTGGTGCTGCTGATCGCGGGTTCTATCTCGCTGTTCCAGCTGCCGATCAGCGAATACCCCGAAGTGGTGCCGCCCACCGTGGTGGTGCGCGCCAACTTCCCCGGCGCCAACCCCAAGGTCATCGGCGAAACCGTTGCCGCGCCGCTGGAGCAGGCCATTACCGGTGTGGAGAACATGCTGTACATGTCCTCCCAGTCCACTGCGGACGGCAAGCTGACGCTGACCATCACCTTCGCCCTGGGTACCGACCTGGACAACGCCCAGGTGCAGGTGCAGAACCGCGTCACCCGCACCCAGCCCAAGCTGCCCGAGGAAGTGACCCGTATCGGTATCACCGTCGACAAGGCCTCGCCTGACCTGACCATGGTCGTGCACCTGACCTCGCCGGACAACCGCTACGACATGCTCTATCTGTCCAACTACGCCATCCTCAACATCAAGGACGAGCTGGCGCGTCTGGGCGGCGTAGGCGATGTGCAGCTGTTTGGCATGGGCGACTACTCGCTGCGCGTCTGGCTGGACCCGAACAAGACCGCTTCGCGCAACCTGACGGCCAGTGATGTGGTCGCGGCAATCCGCGAGCAGAACCGCCAGGTGGCCGCCGGCCAGCTGGGCGCGCCGCCTGCCCCAGGCTCGACCAGCTTCCAACTGTCGATCAATACCCAAGGCCGTCTGGTCAACGAGGAAGAATTCGAGAACATCATCATCCGCGCCGGTGCCGATGGCGAGATCACCCGCCTGAAAGACATCGCCCGGGTTGAACTCGGCTCCAGCCAGTACGCCCTGCGCTCGCTGCTGAACAACCAGCCGGCGGTGGCCATCCCGATTTTCCAGCGCCCAGGCTCCAACGCCATCGAGATCTCCGACGAAGTGCGGGCGAAAATGGCCGAGCTGAAAAAGGACTTCCCGGAGGGGATGGACTACAGCATCGTCTATGACCCGACCATCTTCGTGCGCGGCTCCATCGAAGCAGTGGTGCACACCCTGTTCGAAGCCCTGGTGCTGGTGGTGCTGGTGGTGATCCTGTTCCTGCAGACCTGGCGCGCCTCGATCATCCCGCTGCTGGCGGTGCCGGTCTCGCTGATCGGTACCTTCGCGGTCATGCACCTGTTCGGTTTTTCACTCAACGCGCTGTCGTTATTCGGGCTGGTGCTCGCCATCGGTATCGTGGTGGACGATGCCATCGTCGTGGTGGAGAACGTCGAACGTAACATCGGACTGGGCCTGAAGCCGCTGGAAGCCACGCAAAAAGCCATGAGCGAAGTGACCGGGCCGATCATCGCCACCGCCCTGGTGCTGTGCGCGGTGTTCGTACCTGCAGCGTTCATTTCCGGCCTGACCGGGCAGTTCTACAAGCAGTTCGCCTTGACCATCGCCATCTCGACCGTCATTTCGGCGTTCAACTCGCTGACCCTGTCGCCAGCCTTGGCCGCGGTGCTGCTCAAGGACCATCACGCACCCAAGGACCGTTTCTCGCGGTTCCTCGACAAGCTGCTGGGCAGCTGGCTGTTCTCCCCTTTCAACCGGTTCTTCGACCGGGCCAGCCACAGCTACGTCGGTGGCGTGCGCCGGGTCATCCGCTCCAGCGGCATCGCCCTGTTCGTGTATGCCGGCCTGATGGGCCTGACCTACCTCGGCTTCTCGTCCACGCCGACCGGTTTCGTGCCGGCCCAGGACAAGCAGTACCTGGTGGCCTTCGCCCAACTGCCGGACGCGGCCAGCCTCGACCGTACCGAAGCGGTGATCAAGCGCATGAGCGAAATCGCCCTCAAGCAGCCTGGCGTGGCCGACTCGGTAGCCTTCCCGGGCCTGTCGATCAACGGTTTCACCAACAGCCCTAACAGCGGCATCGTGTTCACCCCGCTCAAGCCATTCGATGAGCGCAAGGACCCGAGCCAGTCGGCGGCAGCCATCGCAGCCGCGCTGAATGCCCAGTTCGCCGACATCCAGGACGCTTACATCGCCATCTTCCCACCGCCGCCGGTACAGGGCCTGGGCACGATTGGCGGCTTCCGTCTGCAAATCGAAGACCGTGGCAACCTGGGTTACGAAGCGCTGTACAAGGAAACCCAGAACATCATCGCCAAAAGCCACAACGTCCCAGAGCTGGCAGGCCTGTTCACCAGCTACCAGGTCAACGTGCCACAAGTCGATGCCGCCATCGACCGGGAAAAGGCCAAGACCCACGGTGTGGCGATTACCGACATCTTCGACACCCTGCAGGTTTACCTGGGCTCGCTGTACACCAACGACTTCAACCGCTTTGGCCGCACTTACCAGGTCAACGTCCAGGCCGAGCAGCAGTTCCGCCTTGATGCCGAGCAGATCGGCCAACTGAAAGTGCGCAACAACCTTGGTGAGATGATCCCGCTGGCGACCTTCCTCAAGGTCAGCGACACCTCCGGGCCGGACCGGGTCATGCACTACAACGGCTTCATCACTGCCGAGATCAACGGCGCTGCCGCCCCGGGCTACAGCTCTGGTCAGGCGGAAGCTGCGATCGAGAAGCTGCTGAAAGAGGAACTGCCCAACGGCATGACCTTCGAGTGGACCGACCTGACCTACCAGCAGATCCTCTCGGGCAATACCGCATTGCTGGTGTTCCCGCTGTGCGTACTGCTGGCGTTCCTGGTGCTGGCCGCCCAGTACGAAAGCTGGAGCCTGCCGCTGGCGGTAATCCTGATCGTGCCGATGACCCTGCTGTCGGCCATCACCGGTGTGATCGTCTCGGGTGGCGACAACAACATCTTCACCCAGATCGGCCTGATCGTACTGGTGGGCCTGGCGTGCAAGAACGCGATCCTGATCGTTGAGTTCGCCAAGGACGAACAGGCCAAGGGCCTCGACCCGCTGGCTGCGGTGCTGGAAGCCTGCCGCCTGCGTCTGCGGCCGATCCTGATGACCTCGATCGCCTTCATCATGGGTGTGGTGCCCCTGGTGTTCAGCTCCGGAGCAGGTTCGGAAATGCGCCATGCCATGGGGGTGGCGGTGTTTTCGGGGATGATCGGCGTGACCGTATTCGGCCTGTTCCTGACCCCGGTGTTCTTCTTCCTGATCCGCCGTTTCGTCGAGCGTCGCCAGGCCCGCAAGGCTGAACACGCTCAAGTGCTGGAGAACCATGCATGAACCTGCTCAAACCCTTGACCCCAAGCTTGCTGGCACTGGCCCTGGCGGCCTGTGCGGTAGGCCCGGACTATCAGGCGCCCGCCACCGAACCTGCACAACTGGGCAGCGATGTGCAGGCCAAGGCCTACGACCGTAGCCGCTTCGAGAGCCTGTGGTGGAAGCAGTTCGACGACCCGGTGCTGAACCAGCTGGTGCAGGCTTCGCTGGACGGCAACCGTGACTTGCGCGTGGCTTTCGCCCGCCTGAAGTCGGCTCGCTCGATCCGCGAAGACGCCGAAAACGACCCGTTCCCGGTGGTCACCAGCCGTGCCAGCAGCGATCTCGGCAAAGGCCAGATCCCCGGCCAGACCACCGAGCGGGTGAACAGCGAGCGCTACGACCTGGGCCTGGACATGGCCTGGGAGCTTGACCTGTTCGGGCGCATCCAGCGCCAGATCGAAGCCAGCGAAGCCCAGGAAGCGGTAGCCGCCGCCGACCTGCAACAGCTGCAGGTCAGCCTGATCGCCGAGCTGGTGGATGCTTATGGGCAGCTGCGTGGCGCGCAATTGCGCGAGAAAATTGCCCTGGCCAACCTCAAGACCCAGCAGGAATCGCGCACCATCACCGAAACCCTGCGCGATGCCGGCGTGGGCAACGACCTCGACGTGGTGCGTGCCGATGCCCGCCTGGCCGGGGTCGAAGCCACCGTGCCGCAACTGCAAGCCGAACAGGCACGGGCGCGGCATCGCATCGCCACCCTGCTCGGCCAGCGCCCTGACGCGCTCAGCGTAGACCTGTCGCCCAAGGCCCTGCCGGCCATCGCCAAGGCGCTGCCGGTCGGTGACCCGGGTGAGCTGTTGCGCCGCCGCCCGGACATCCGCAGCGCCGAGCGCCAACTGGCGGCCGCCACCGCCAACGTTGGCGTGGCCACCGCCGACCTGTTCCCGCGCGTCAGCCTTAGTGGCTTCCTCGGCTTTACCGCCGCCCGCGGCTCGCAGATCGGCTCTTCGGCGGCCAACGCCTGGGCACTGGGCCCGAGCATTACCTGGGCGGCCTTCGACCTGGGCAGCGTGCGGGCCCGCCTGCGCGGCGCCAAGGCCGATGCCGAAGGGGCTCTGGCCAACTACGAACAGCAGGTGCTGCTGGCACTGGAAGAGTCGGCCAACGCCTTCAGCGATTACGACAAGACCCAGCAGCGTCTGCTGTCGCTGATGCGCCAGAGCGACGCCAGCCGCAAGGCTGCAGAACTGGCCTCGATTCGCTATCGCGAGGGTACCGTGGACTACCTGGTACTGCTCGATGCCGAACGTGAGCGGCTAAGTGCTGAAGATGCACAAGCTCAGGGTGAAGTCGACCTTTATCGCGGCATCGTCTCGATCTACAAGGCCCTGGGTGGCGGCTGGCAACCGGAGACAGTGGCCAGCGCACACTGATTCCACTGCTCAACGACTCCTTTGGTTGGCTCCTCCCCCAACCGTTTGCCCCGCAGGCCTTGGCCCGCGGGGCTTTTTTATGTTTGCCATCGTATTCACCCCAATACGCAGTGCATGGAATGCCACCTCAGGCCTGGCGAGCGGCGTGCCCGGTTCGGTTGCATTTACCCCCCGGCTGGCCCAAGCTCTGCCCTTCCCGCCGCCACGGATCGTCCGATGCCCAGACGCAACCGCTACCTGATCGCCCTGCTGTTGTCGATTCTGGTATCGGCCCTGTTCGGCTACCTGTGGCGCGACGCCCCGCCAACCCCGCCGACCTTGCCAGCACACAGCTACGCCAAGGCGCTGCGCCAGGCCCACGATGGCCAGCCCGGTGCCGCACGGGTGCTGTACCAGCAATTGCAACGTAACGACCTGCCTGCGATCCGCCGTGCGGCGCTCTACGATGAGTTGCCCAACTACCCCTCGCCGCAGGCATTGAAACTGGCCCGCCAGGACCTGGAAAATGCCGAGCCGCTGGTGCGTCGAGCGGCCATTGCCAGTATCCGCCGCCTGCTACCGCCAGCGCAGCGCAGCCTGGTACTCGGCCCGCTGCTGGACGACAGTGAGCAAAGCGTGCGTTTTGCCGCCGTGGATGCCCTGCTGGGCCTCGATCCCGACGCCATCGGCCTCTATTTCGGCCCCCTGCAGTCAGCCCTGGAGCAATACCAGCAAGCCCTGGAGCAACAGCCTGAAGATGCCGACGCCCAAGTGCACCTGGCGCGCCTGTACCTGCATGAAAACGACTACACGCAGGCCGCTGCGGCCTTGCAACGTGCGCTCGCGGTTGCCCCCGGCAACCTCGATGCCCTGGCAACTCAGGTACGCCTGCTCGAGCGCCAGGGCCACCACGACGCCTCCCGCCAGGTGCTGGGCAAAGCCCTGGCGCTGAGCCCCGACTCGGCCTTTCTGCAGTATGAGCTAGGGCTTTGGCTGAAGCGCCACGAACAGCACGAGTATGCCTTGCTGGCCCTGTCCCGCGCCGTGGAACTGGACCCGGACAACGCGGATTACCGCTATACCCTGGCGGTCACTCTGCATGAGCTGGACCAGCCCGACGCCGCCCAGAAGCAACTGGAAACCGTGCTCAATCGCCAGCCAGCCAATCGCCGGGTACGGGTGCTGCTGATCCAGTACTGGAAAGAGTCCGGCCAACTGCAGAACGTGCAAGTTTCGCTAGCCGAGCTGGAGCGCCAGAACCCGGACGACCCTGCGCTGCAACAGGGCCTGTAGGCAGTGCCTGGATTCAGTTGAACCCTGAGCCTGCGCCAGGGTCCAGTGGGTATCAGGCCACCCTAAAGGAGAGTCGTTTTGGCCAGTTCGTTGGCGCTGGATGAACGTGCCTTGATCCTCGCACCGCCACAACTGGCGGCGGATACCTCACGTCTGTTGACTTCCGCCGGCATCAACAGCCTCTGCGCGGTCGACCTGGCCAACCTGCAGGCGCGTCTGGCCGAAGGCGCAGGCTTGGCGATTATTGCCGAGCAAGTGTTCAGCCACGGCCCAAGCGCCTTGCTGCAGGCATTCATCGACCAGCAACCGAGCTGGTCGGATTTGCCCATTGTGCTGCTGACCCAGAGCGCCTGGTCGGCCGCTGGCGTGAGTCATCATCCGGTGGGCAATCTGCTATGGCTGGGCGCGCCCTACGAAAATGCCCAGTTACTGCACATGACCCGGTCCGCACTGCGCAACCGCCGGCGACAGTACGTTACGCGTGATGAACTCTATGGTATGCAGCAGCGCCTGGACAGCCGGCCTCCAACGCCGGAAGAAGAGCAGGACCGCGGTGAATTCGCCCGCTGCCAGGCACGCAAGATGGAGGCCATCGGCCAACTGGCCGGCGGCGTCGCTCATGACTTCAACAACCTGCTCACCAGCATCAGCGGCAGCCTCGAACTCATCCAGCGGCGGCTGCGCCAAGGCCGCGGCGAGGGACTGGATGGCGTTCTGTGCATGGGCCGCGAGGCCGTTTCACGCGCCGCCCGCCTGACCCACCGCCTGCTTGCCTTCTCTTCCCGCCAATCGCTGCACAGCCAACGTATAGACCTGCCTACCTTGCTCAAGACAGAACGCCTGGAAGCTTGCCTGAGCCCGTCAATAACCCTGCAAGTGCACGCGGCCAAAGACCTGTGGCCCGTGGAGGCGGATGACCAGCAGTTGCAAGAGGCCCTCGACAACCTGCTGCTCAATGCCAGCGAGGCCATGCCCAACGGTGGCCTGCTACGCATCGAGGCGAACAATCATCACATCGCCACCGAGCAAGCTGCGGACGGCGCTTTGCGCACTGGCGACTATGTGCGCCTGCGAATCACCGACAGCGGCCAAGGCATGGCGCAAAGCACGCTGGAGCACGCCTTCGAACCCTTCTTCAGCACCAAGGCGACCGGCCAGGGCATTGGCCTGGGGTTGTCGATGGTGTACGGCTTCAGCAAGCAGTCCCATGGGCATATCACCCTCAGCAGCGAGATTGGCCAGGGAACCCAGGTGGAGCTGTATTTGCCACGCCATGTCGACCAGGCCCTGCCATCCAGCAAGCCTGTGCCGGCCAGGCAAGACGGCTGCAGCCGACACGTGCTGATTGTCGAGGACGATCCCCATGTGCGCCAACTGCTTTGCCAGGCACTGGGCGAAAACGGCTTCCCCTGCCAAAGCGCAGCCGACGCCAACGAGGGACTGAAGGTGCTGCGCTCGGCACAACCGGTGGATTTGCTCATCACCGATGTGGGCTTGCCCGGCATGAACGGCCGGCAACTGGCAGAAATTGCCCGCAGCCTGCGGCCACAATTACCGGTGCTGTTCATCACTGGCTACGCGGAAACGGCCATGGCCCGCGAAGGCTTCCTGGGCGCAGGCATGCAGCTGATCTGCAAGCCGTTCGAGTTGCAGCAGTTACAGACGCGAGTGGCACAGATTCTAGGCAAGCCTTGAAGCGCCTTACACGTCAAGCATGCGTAGCGCCTCATCGGCAAGCAGCGCCAGCGAAAACGGCTTGTTCAACAATGCCGTGCCCGGCTGATCGAGCAATTGCGGTTCAATGGACTGATCCGCATATCCGGTGATAAACAGAATTTTCTGCTGTGCAAGCTGCATGCGCATGGCCTTGGCCACTTGCCGGCCACTGAACCCACCCGGCAAGCCGATATCGGTGATGACCAGATCGAAAGGGCCGCCATGGCGAAAGCGCTCCAGTGCGCTATTGGCATCGCCCACATCCGTGACGTCAAAACCACGCTCAGTCAGGTATTCACGCATGACCGCGCGCAGATCAAGCTCGTCATCCACCAGCAGCAGGCGCTCGCCCCGTGCCATGCGCTGCGAAAGCGGTACCGGCGCGGGCTCATCCGGAACCGGCTCATGGCACCTGGGGAAAAGCATGGAAACCCTGGTGCCCTGCTCCGGCGCCGACTCGATCCAGGCATACCCGCCCGACTGACGGACGAAGCCATACACCATCGACAGGCCAAGCCCGGCACCACGCCCGAGAGGTTTGGTTGTGTAAAACGGTTCGAAAGCCCTGGCGATATCCGCCGCTGCCATGCCATGGCCATCGTCCTCGACATGCAAGGCCACATAGTCGCCTGGCGGCAAGCCCCCTTCATCCGGGAAAAAGGCGGTCAGCCGTTCGTTGACGCTGCTGAGGGTGACATTGCCCTGTTCCAGGCATGCTTCACGCGCATTGGCACACAAGTGGATCAAGGCATTCTCTAGCTGGGGTACGTCCAGGCTCACTGCCCAAGGTGCAACGTCCAGTTGCCAGTGCAAACGCATCTCTGCCCCCAGCGCCCGCAGCAACAGGGGTTCGCTCAGGCGTAACTGCCGACTGAAGTCCAGTGGCCGCGGGGCCAATGGCTGATGGCGGGAAAATGCGATCAACCGATGGGTAAGGTCCATGGCACGCTGCACCGCGTCGCGCGCAACGTCCACGTAGGCTTCCACACGCTCCAGCCGCCCCTCCTGCAGGCGCCGCTGCAGCAGTTCGAGGCTGCCACCGATACCGGACAGCAAGTTGTTCATTTCATGGCCCATGCCGCCCGCCAACTGGCCAACCACCTCCATAAGCTCACTGTTGTGCATCAGCGCCTCTGCCTGACGCGCAGCCTCTTCACGGTCTGCGGTGATGTCCCGGCCAACCGCCGTCAGCAGGTTGCCGTCAAACCGCGCACTCCAGCGAAACCAGTGGTAGTGACCATCGCGGTGTCGCAGGCGGATCTCCAGCTGCTCCGCGTGGCTGCATTGGAACAGCCCGGACACTGCCAATCGTACTTCGGTACGCTCTGTCGGGTGCACCAGCTCCATCACCGACATTGCCTGCACCTGCTCTTGTGTCCAGCCCAGAATGCGGTACCAGGCAGGGTTGGCAGCATGCAATTTCAATTCAGGGGTGAGCATCATCATCGCTTCGCGCGACAGCAACCAGAACTGCTCTCGCTCGGCCACATGCTGCTCAACCTGGCGTTCAAAGCTCTGCACCTGCTCACGCCAATGGCGGTGGGCCTCGACGCTGGCCGTGGTCTCGATCACCGTATGCAGAAACCCCGCCACGTTACCGAGTTCATCGTGCAGGGGGGCATAACCGAATGCGCACCATAGTGGTTCGGCGCCTTCACTGCGGACGATACGCAGGGGTGGGTCCTCGACAAAATTCGAGTGGCCTTCCAGTGCCTTGAACACCCAGGGGCCCACTGCAGGCCAGATATCACTCCACAGGGTATCGAACGCCATGCCCAGCGCATCCGGTAATGCCCGCAACGCCCGGTAGCCATCGTTATGCACCACACACACAGGTCCGCCCCCCAGACCACCGCACATGGGAAAGGTGACAAATGCATCATGTCCACGGCTATGCGCAACGAAGCAGGCCAGCGCGACAATGGCCCAAGCGAGGTACGCCACCAGTCGAACTGGGCTATCCGCTCCCCCATCGGCTCGATCGATGGCAAAACAGGCGACTGCAGGATGACCTGCGACGCGGGCTCGCGTGGCTTACCGTTAGCGACCAATATCGTGACTCCAGCAATGCTCAGGGTTGACCACAGCGCCGCCAAGCCTGGCACGCTCGCCCGTGGATTTGTTCAAATTAGCACAGCATGTCCCGCACACCATGGCGCACTTGCAGGTGGCAGCTATGCTATTTAGGTTTTCCCTCGGGCCAGGGAGCACCGGCCCATTCAGGTTGCCGATGGGAGCAGGGTCATGAGCAAGAAAATTTTGGTGGTGTTGACCAATACAGCGAAGTATCCAACCCTCAAACGGGCGACCGGGTTGTGGCTGGGTGAAGCCGTTCACTTTGTCGAGAAAGTCGAAAAGGCCGGCTACACCGTCGACTATGTCAGCCCACAGGGCGGTTACGTTCCCGTCGACCCGAAAAGCCTGCATATGGCCCCTGACCTGGACTGGCAGTGGTACGACGACAAGCGCTTCATGACGCGCCTGGGCAGTACCTTGGCCCCAGGGCAGGTGAAAGCCGATGACTACAGCGTCATCTATTACACCGGTGGCCATGGGGTGATGTATGACTTCGCGGAAAACCAGGCTCTGCAAGAACTGGCACGCAAAATCTACGAAAAAGGTGGCATTGTCGCAGCAGTCTGTCACGGCGTTGTCGGCCTGCTGAACATCAAGCTGAGTAACAACTGCCTGCTCCTCAAAGACCGCAAGGTGACCGGCTTTTCCAACATAGAGGAAAAACTGGTCGAATTGAACGACGTAGTGCCTTTCTTGACGGAGATCGAGCTTGTAGGTCGCGGCGGTAATTACAGCAAACATGATGAGCCGTGGAAGCCGTACGTGGTCGACGATGATAGGCTGATCACCGGGCAGAACCCCGCTTCTACCGCCATGCTGGCCGAGGCAGTGCTGAAAAAACTCAAGGGCAGTTAGCTACATCAAGGCGCTCGATTTCCTACCGCTTCAACTGCAGCCGGACTACAGCAGCCCGGTCAGCAAATACATAGGCTCAGGGCTCAGCTGTTCACCACGGACAGTTTCAGAGCGGAGAACTATTAGCCTATGTCGAAAATCATGCACGCGGGGCGCAGCATGGTGGAGCTGCTGCTGCTGCTCATTGCAGTGGCGCTGGTGCCTGTGGTTTCCGGTTTGCTGGTGATGGCTTTCCAGCTGGAAGCGAAACTTGCGGAAAACGCCAGCATTTCCGTTCAGGAGGCGGTTTTCAGCGTCGACAATGCACTGGACAGAATGCACGAGACGGCCCTGCGCACCCTGCCATTTGCAGGGGAATCTTGCGATAACGTCAAAAGTGCCTTGCAGGACCAGGTTGCCATTCGCTCAATGGTCAGGTCGCTGACCTTGCTCAAAGACAATCAACCCTACTGCAGCACGGCTTCAGGTTCGCTGGAGCATTATTCATCCTTCGCGTCGTCCGGCCAGCGAGTCGCACTGTCCTACGGCCCTCCTGATACGCGTCAGAAGCTGCTGGTCGACTTTCACCAGAAGGGTAAAAGCAATAGCGTAATCGTCACCGCCTATGCCATGCAGATTCGCAACGAGCTGGATGGCTTTCTGGATGGGCTGACACTGCTGGTCGAATTTGGCGACCGCTACATATGGAGCAACGGTGACAGCCGTGACCTTGAGCGCCCTTCACAGTCCGAGTTCTTTACAAGCGCAATGTCGGCCAAGTATGGATACACGGTCAAAGGTGGCTACCCAGAGGGTTTCACCGCTCAGGAAATCCGCCAGTCGGTGCTGCAGATCGTCCCCTCGCTGATGCTGGTGGGGATCGTGACCGGCTCGATCGTCTACCTGGCCCTGTTCAGGGCACGTGCCAACAGACGGGGTACCGCCGCCGAACGAACATGACGACGACGGTACTCCAGGGGCGATCAGTCTGTGCTCAGCACGCCACGGCGTACCTGGTCACGTTCGATGGATTCGAACAGCGCCTTGAAGTTGCCCTCCCCGAAGCCATCGTCACCTTTGCGCTGGATGAACTCGAAGAAGACCGGGCCAAGCAGGGTTTCCGAGAAAATCTGCAGCAGCAGGCGCTTGTCTTCGGGCTGCGAGGCGCCATCGAGCAGGATGCCACGCGCTTGCAGTTGGTCGACCGGCTCACCATGGCCAGGCAGGCGCTCTTCCAGCATTTCGTAGTAGGTTTGCGGTGGCGCGGTCATGAAGCGCATGCCCAGCCCCTTCAGGGCATCCCAGGTCTTGAGCAGGTCATCAGTCAGGAAGGCCACGTGCTGGATACCTTCACCGTTGAACTGCATCAGGAACTCTTCGATCTGCCCTGCGCCCTTGGACGACTCTTCGTTGAGCGGGATGCGGATCATGCCATCAGGCGCAGTCATGGCCTTGGAGGTGAGGCCGGTGTATTCGCCCTTGATGTCGAAGTAGCGGATTTCACGGAAGTTGAACAGCTTCTCGTAGAACCCGGCCCAGTAGGCCATGCGCCCGCGGTAGACGTTATGGGTGAGGTGGTCGATGATTTTCAGGCCAGCACCCACCGGGTTGCGATCCACGCCTTCGATGAAGTTGAAATCGATGTCGTAGATCGAACTGCCTTCCTCGAAGCGGTCGATCAGGTAGAGCGGTGCCCCCCCGATACCCTTGATCGCAGGCAGGCGCAATTCCATCGGGCCGGTTTCGATTTCTACCGGCTGGGCGCCCAGTTCCAGGGCGCGGGCATAAGCCTCATGGGCATTGCGCACGCGAAAAGCCATGCCACATACCGACGGGCCGTGTTCAGCGGCGAAGTACGAAGCGATACTTTTGGGTTCATTGTTCAGGATCAGGTTGATGCCACCCTGGCGATACAGGTGCACATCCTTGGAGCGGTGGGTGGCCACTTTGGTGAAACCCAGTATCTGGAATACAGGCTCAAGTACGCCAGGCGTCGGCGAAGCCAGTTCGATGAACTCGAAGCCCATCAGGCCCATTGGATTGTTGAAGATATCAGCCATGTTCGTGTCCTCATCTGCTGCGAAAATTATAGATTGCGTAGGATGTGGAACAGAAACGGCGGTGAGCACGGGATACCGCGCACGCTGCGGGCGAGGAAGTCACCTATGATCAGCTTGAACCCATGGTATGTCATATGGACCCATTCTCGGCGGGCTTGATCCTTCGGAGGTGAAGGACCTTATTGTTGTATTCGTAAATCGATTCTACATTGCGTAAAATGGTTTGTCGCGTTTTAGTTGCTCGTACGCGGCGACAAACGGCTATCCTCTCGTTTTACGCCATGATAGTCAGGTCAGCATGCCCCTTACCGCCAAACGCCGCGCCGCACTCAGCTGGCGCACGCTCTTGCCTTGGGTCGTCGGCGTGCTGCCGGTCATGTGCGGCCTGGCCGTGATGAACTGGCAGGTCGAGCGTGAAATGCAGGCCAGCAGCCACGCCACCACCCGCCAGGCGTTGGAGCACGTCGAACACATCCTCGACAACCTGTCCCGTGCCGCCAATTCGCTACTTCCACTGACTGACAGCCCATGCGAGCAGGTCAAGCTTATGCTACGGGCCCAGGTTACCCGCAATGCCTTCGTGCGCTCGACCAACCTGTTCAGGCACAACAACCTGTATTGCACCTCGCTGTTCGGCGAGTTCGAAGAACGGGTCAATCCTGGCGATTACGTCGACGGCAAGTTATGGCTGATGGACGGCAACTCGGTTACGCCGGGCCACCCGCTGCTGGTCTACCGTGCCAGCGACGGCGACCACGGCGCAATCACCACGGTGGACGGCGACCACCTGCTAACAGCACTGCGCCTGATCGGGCCCGATGAAGAACTGCAAATCCGCGTGGGCGACGCCTGGATGGGCAAGGATGGCGTGGTCCACAAAGGCGTCTCCCCTGCCGCCCCCAGTGCCAACGTGCTGATAGGCTCGACGCGTTACCCTTTCAGCGTGCAGGGCGGCTACAGTGCCGACAAGCAAGGCCAACTGTTGCGCAGCCACTACCCTGGCCTGCTCAGTCTGTTGCTGGTACTGGGTGCCCTGGCAGCGCTGGCGTGCCGCTGGCAGATTCGCCGCGCCACCTCACCGCGTGCCGAACTGGACCGTGCCCTGCAGGCCGATGAATTCCTGCCGTATTTTCAGCCGGTGGTGCGCAAGGGCGATTACCGCTGGGCCGGTGCGGAAGTGCTGATGCGCTGGCACCACCCACGAGAAGGCCTGGTTCGCCCCGACCTGTTCATCCCCTATGCCGAACACAGCGGGCAGATTGTCGCCATGACCCGCGCGCTGTTGACACATACCGCGCAAAGCCTGGCGCCTTATGCCGGGTTGTTGGAAGACGGCTTCCATATTGGTGTCAACATCACCGCTGACCACTGCCGCGACCTCAGCCTGCTGGATGACTGTCGCACGTTCCTGCAGCACTTTCCGCCCGGCCGGGTGGTGCTGACCCTGGAACTGACAGAGCGCAAGCTGATCGAGCCCACCCCGGTCACCCTTGAGTTGTTCGAAAAGCTGCATGCCATGGGCGTGATGATCGCCCTCGACGACTTCGGCACCGGCCAGTCGAGCCTCAACTACCTGCGGCAATTCAAGGTCGACTACCTGAAGATCGACCAGAGCTTCGTTGCCATGATCGGCGCCGATGCGCTGTCAGTGCACATACTCGAGAGCATCATTGAACTGTCAGGAAAGCTGGACCTGGGCATCGTCGCCGAGGGTGTGGAAACCGACCTGCAGCGCGACTACCTGGCCAAGCATGGGGTGGACTTCCAGCAGGGTTACCTGTTCGCCAGGCCCATGCCAGCCGCCCAGTTCCTCGCAGCCTTGGCCACCCGCCCGGGCGCAACGCAGTTGCCGCAAGATGCGCCCCCTGAGATCATGCGCGGCTGATCAACCCGCTAAATTCCGTATTCGAGGCATTCGTGTCAAAAGGCATTGTTTCATCGGTCATGGCGTCCTGCCTGTTCGCTGTGATGTACTTCTATACCTCCCTGCTCAAGCCACTCGATGGCGAAGAAATCTTTGGCTGGCGCACCCTGCTGACACTGCCCTGCCTCACCTTGTTCATGCTTGTCTCGAAAGACTGGAAGCGGGTGGGCGAACTGATGGGCCGGGTAAAACGCACGCCGGTGCTGTTGCTCGGCATGGTCGGCACGTCCTGGCTGATGGGGGTGCAACTGTGGCTGTTTCTCTGGGCGCCCCTGCATGGGCGCAGCCTGGAAGTGTCGATGGGTTACTTCCTGCTGCCACTGGCCATGGTCCTGACCGGGCGGCTGGTCTATGGCGAGCGCCTGTCACGCCTGCAGACGGTAGCCGTGGCCTGCGCCGCACTGGGCGTGGGCCACGAGCTGTACCAAAATGGCAGTTTTGCCTGGGAAACCCTGCTGGTAACGATCGGCTACCCGGTCTACTTCGTGCTGCGCCGACGCTGCCGCACCGACCACCTGGGCGGCCTGTGGTGCGACATGTGCCTGCTGCTGCCGCGGGCGCTGTACTTCGTGATCCAGAGCCCACTTTCCAGCGCTGACCTGCAAGCACACCCCGGGCTGTATGTGTTGGTGCCGATCCTTGGCGCGATCAGCGCGTCGGCGCTTATCGCCTACGTGCTGGCCAGCCGCATGCTGCCATTCAGCCTGTTCGGCCTGCTCAGCTACGTCGAACCCGTGCTGCTGGTGGGCGTGGCGTTGCTGCTGGGCGAAACCATCGGCCCGGATCAGTGGCTGACCTACCTGCCAATCTGGGCCGCAGTACTGGTGCTGGTGCTTGAGGGCTTCAAGCACCTGCTACGTCAGCGTCGCCGTTCGGTGTAAGCCGAACCTGGCGCACCCGTCGCTCTTCAACCGCCTCCACGGTCAGCATCCAGCCATTCCAGGCTAGCCGGTCACCGACCATCGGCAGGCGGTCGAGCAAGCTCATCACCAGGCCCGCAAGGGTCTGGTAATCCTCGGTAGCACGGGCACTGAAGCCAGTACGCGCCTGCACCTGGCTGAGGTTCAGCGCGCCGCTGACCACAAAGCCTTCCCCTTCCTGGACGATGCCCGGGCCTTCAATTTCACTGGCATCCGGCAGCTCACCGGCAATCGACTCAAGGATGTCGGTCATGGTCAACAGCCCGGTGAAGTCACCGAACTCGTTGACCACGAAGGCAATATGGGTCGACTGGCCACGCATTTGCTCCAGGGCATTGAGGATGCTGAAGCTCTCCAGCAGGTTCAACGGCGCCCGGGCCATGCTTTCCAGGTCGGGCTGGCTGCCCGAGAGCAGTTCCTTCAGCAGTTCCTTCTTGTGCACAAAGCCCAGGGGCTCGTCCACGCGACCATCGCGAATCAGCGGCAGGCGCGAGTACGGCGAATTGGCCAGGGCCTGGGCAATGGCGTCGGCCGGTTGCGCCAGGTCGATCACATCAACCTCGGCACGGGCTGTCATCACCGTACGAATCGGCCGCTCGGCCAGGTTCAGCACGCCGCTGATCATGACCCGCTCACGGCGGTCGAACAGCACCTGTTCCCCGCCGCCCTCGACCAGGTCGGCAATCTCCTCGCCGACCTCGTCAGCCTCGACCCGGCGGCCGCCCAGCAGGCGCAGCACGGCATGGGCAGTGCGTTCACGCAACGGCTTGTGCTGTTGCAGGCTGCGCTTGCGACGGGCGCGCGCTAACTGGTTGAACAGCTCGATCAGGATCGAGAAGCCGATGGCCGCGTACAGGTAGCCTTTCGGAATATGGAAGCCCAGGCCTTCGGCGGTGAGGCTGAAACCGATCATCATCAGGAAGCCCAGACACAGCATGATCACCGTGGGGTGGGCGTTGACGAAGCGGGTCAGCGGCTTGCTGGCAACGATCATGATACCGATCGAGAAGATCACCGCGATCATCATCACGGACAGCTCATCGACCATGCCCACCGCCGTGATCACGGCATCCAGCGAGAATACCGCGTCCAGTACCACGATCTGGGCAACGATCGGCCAGAACGCGGCATGGCGCAGCGTGCCACTGGCCTGGCTCACGTGACCTTCCAGGCGTTCGTGCAGCTCCATGGTGGCCTTGAACAGCAGGAACACACCACCGAACAGCATGATCAGGTCACGGCCAGAGAAGCTCTTGCCGAACACTTCGAACAGCGGTGCGGTAAGGGTGACCATCCACGAAATGCTGGCCAACAGGCCCAGGCGCATGATGAGCGCCAGGCTCAGGCCAATGACCCGCGCGCGGTCGCGCTGATGGGGCGGCAACTTGTCGGCAAGGATGGCGATGAACACCAGGTTGTCGATACCCAGCACCAGCTCGAGGACGATAAGCGTCAACAGGCCTAGCCAGGCCGTGGGGTCGGCTAGCCATTCCATTAGCGGGTACTCACGTGGGACACGTCACATGGACGGGAGAAGGATGGCCAGAAAGGCCGAAGACTGGGGGGCTCCGCGAAGGTGCTCATATAGACCTTGATAACAAATTGGGAGAACGATGCTACAAGCACAGCAGGTTTCTGTTGTAGCGCAAAACTATTACAAAACCTGTAACGACCCTGCAACGCCCTATCGCCCCGCGGGAGCGAGTCGTGCGCGGGTACTTTTGTTCAATACAGCAGAACGCCAGCCACGCGAGGATAACCCCTCCCCAACCACGCGGATCTTCCTCATGAGCCTATCCCTGTCCATGGCCGCCTTCGCCCTTGCGGCCTCTATCTCCCCCGGCCCGGTCAACATCGTCGCCCTTGGTAGCGGTGCCCGCCATGGCCTGCGCGCCAGCGTTGCACATGTCGCCGGCGCCACGCTGGGGTTCTGCCTGTTGCTGGTGCTGGTCGGGCTGGGCCTGCATCAACTGCTGCTTCGCTGGCCTTTGCTGGGCCTGATGTTGCACTGGGGCGGTGTGGCGTTTCTGCTGTACATGGCGTGGAAGCTGGCCAGTGACGACGGTAACCTGAACAACGCACAGCCTACCCAAGCCCCTTCAGCCTGGCACGGCGCAGCAATGCAGTGGCTGAACCCCAAAGCCTGGTTGGCAGCCGTTGCCGGGGTGGGTGCCTACACCGGTGGTGAACAGCACTTGCTGTGGCTGTTTACCTGGATCTACGGGCCGATCTGTTTCATCTCAGTGGCCTGCTGGGCCTGGGCCGGCAGCGTGATTCGCCAGTACCTGGACAACCCACGTCACCTGCGCATGCTCAATCGGAGCCTGGCCGTGTTACTGGTTGCCAGTGCGGTTTACCTGATCCTTTAAGGCATGCACGGCTCCTGCAGGAGCACCGAGGCTAGCGACAGCATTTCTGTAATGCCCCGGTGTCGCCGCCAGGTGCTGTTTGAATGCCCGCTGCAGGTGTGCCTGATCAGCGAACCCGGCCTCCTGTGCAACTTCAGCAATTAAGCGGCCCTGGCGCAACTGCGCCCGGGCCAGCTGTACACGCTGGTCTAGCAGGTAACCATGCGGCGTCAGGCCGAAGCGTTGGCGAAACGCACGAATCAGGTAGGAGCGGGACAGGCCGCAAGCCCCGCAGATGTCTTCGAGGCTGAGCGGGTCACTGCGGTGGGCGCGTATGAAAGCAGCCGCTGCATCCAGCCGTGGATTGCCCTGGTCAATCTCGCTGGCATTACGGGCAAGCATGCCCGGCAGCTCGCTGAACAGGGCCGCCAGGCGGGTTTCCCGATCAGGCAGCCTGGCGTCGAACAGGTCGGCAAAGGCCTGCAACAGCCGCCCGTACAACACAGGTGAGCGGCTCCAGGTCTGCGTTGGCAGGGTAAAACCCACTGCCTGCAACCAAGGCTGATCGACGAACAGCATCAGGTAAGACCAGGGTTCCCCGGCAACAGGGTTGCAGGTATGCACCACGCCCGGGTTCATCAACACCGTGGTACCCGCCCCCACCTCAACGCACTGGTCACTGTTGATGTAAGTGCTACGTCCCCCCGTGATCACCCCGATGGAGAAGCTCTCGTGAGAGTGCGCGGCGTAGCACACCTTGCGCCCGTCCCCTACCCGTCGGGCTTCGACGAACGGCAAGGCAGGGTCGCGCCAAAACCGTGATACCTCGATCATCCTCTACTGCCCTGCCCGCCGCGGATCCATGCACCGATACTACACACTTATCGTGGGAACAGATCCAACGTGCGCTCCACTTCGTCAATATCGATCCTGAAACCATCGCCTTCCGGCAGGCCCACCACAAAGCCAAAATGCTGCTGGTCACGATCCGTCAGGTATTTGTAGTAACTGACGAAACGGTTCGGCGGCTGCAAAGTCAGCAGGCAGCCTCCAGCCTGCAGCACATTCACGCCATGCACCAACTGGCTACCCTCCACCCCGATGACCACTTTAGCCCCGGCGCATGCCGCGATAATGCTCGGCACATCGGACTTCAGCGGGTTGACGATGCGAAAACCGCGGGTAGTACGCAAGTGTTCGGCAAGCTCCAGCTCGTTGCGCAACAGGCGCAGGTCACCATCACCGCCCCGCAACAGGAAAACCCCCGGGTGCTGCGTGTACGACACATGCGAGAGCAGCTTGTCACCCATGGCTCGGTAGCGAGCATGCCGGCTGCGGTTGTTGCTCTGGTCATCGAACAGCACCAGCTCACGGAAGAACGCACTGCGCAGGCGCAAAGGCTTCATGTCCAGCCAGTCTTCATAGGCCGGTGCCTGGGTAAACAGCGGATACCTGGCAGACGGGGCGGTGGTCACCGGGATGCCCTCGTTGCAGGCCAGCGCATAGGTCGGACAGTCTTCCATCAACCAGGTGCCGAACCAGGCGTTACCGTTTTGCGTGCAGTAGATTGCAGCGCGGTCGATTTCATTGTCGATGAGGATGGTCGGGAAGGTACTCGGCTTCTGTGACAGCCAATGGCTGGCTTTGCCTTTGTATAACGCCCCTTCGACCAGCCATACATCCTTGATCAAGTAGCCACGGGTTGGCCCTTGCAATGTGTTGACGCCCCCCTCCATGGTCTGCGCCGGGTGCACGTAGGGGTAAAACCGCTTGCCTTCCCAGCCCGTCACCCGCTCCAGCTGACCAGGCAGGAAAATGGCCGGCGGCGAAACCGTGGCTTCGCCCGGGGCGATGTCCCAGCACTTGGTGGCGACGCTCTTGAGATCGGTCGCCGTTTTTCCACCCAGCCGTTTGCGCGCCATGTGGCGGTAGGCGGCCAAGGTCCAGCTGTGTTGCCTGGCTGCGGGCGATGCACTGAACTGCGAGATGTCGCTTCCCATGAAGCGTCCTCCCTTGATGGCGAAGTGTGGAGCCCGGCGCTAGGCGCTGTACGAAAAGTCTTGAGACGCGGGTCAGGCAAGGCGAAAACAGCCGAGGAACGGCCGGGGTCGCGCCCGACTGTACTGGAGTACATGAGCATTCCGAGGCTGTTTTCAACGCAGCATGAACAAGTATCAAGGCTTTTCTTACAGCGCCTAGGCGCCAGATCAAAGCATCCCTGGCAGTTACTCAATTGCTCGTGACTCTTTCCATGGTGGGCGGTGATTGCAAGCTGGCGTAACGGCTGCGCAACGTTTGCACAAACGGTTCGCCTGCCCCGCTGCCGCCATAGAGATAAATCTTGTGCAGGCCACCAAACACCATTTCGTGATAGCGACTGGCAACTTCCTCATCGCTTGGGCCATCCGGGAGCCCCAGATGCAACGTCAGCTTGTCGCCTTCGACCGCGAACATCGGCGTATCCCACAAGAACTTTGCCGTACCGGTCTTGGGCAGGCGGACAAACAGGTACGCATGGTTACCCAGCGAATCGATATCACCACCGCGGCGGCGCTTCCACTTCAGCAGGCCGTCGTCCGGGCGCGCCAGACACAGGCCGATGTCGTAATAATCGAAGCCCTGCTCCAGTGCCCATTCAAGCGCCATGAAGGTGGTGATCGAATTCACCTCGCGCAGTTTCTTCGCATCGGAAAACACCGCCTCGCAATAGCCAAAGCGCAACGTGCTCCAGTAACGCTTGCCGCCGCGTACCACTTCACACCCCAGGTGACAGCCGATCACTTCATCACCCAACATGATCAAGTCAAGCCGGCCGACACTCTTGGCAATACGGAACACCTCTTCGGTAGGAAACTGCGCGGCATGAATGCCCTGCCGGGCCGAAGCATAAGGGCGCAGCAGATCCCGGTCGGCCATGGCGATTTCTTCGTCCGAAAGAGCTTGGCGCATGTGATACAGCGGCCGGTTCTTGCGAATGCTGCGCCGCAGTTCGCTGTCATAGCGCGCGGTGATGTCCTCCAGCGGTCGCCCCAGCGGCACCACGGCGCTCAGGTAGTGCGGCACTGACAGCGCCCCCGACGTGGGCATTTCGCTGATGACCACGACGTGGCTGGCAGCCGCCGTGGCACTTGCACCGTCCACGATCGATGCGCTGCCCTGGCCCTTGCCCCCAATCAGCAGCTTGGCCATTTCCCGTTGCTGCTTGCGGCCGATGTAGAGGATTTCGTACGGGCTCTCCTGTTGCGGGCGAAACCTGGCGACTTCCCAACGCCAGAGACAGGCACGCGCCATCATTTCTCGCATTTTGCTGGCCAGCAGCCTGATTTCGTAGCGCATGGAGGGCGACAGGAGCTTGCGCGCCACAGTCGTCAAGGTCTTTTTCATTTCTTCTTCGACGTCCTTTTGAAGTGCACTATTGGCCAATCGGAAAAAGAGAAAAATCCAGCAAAAACACTTAACACTTTGATTTTTATAGTATGGCTTGCAACTTTCTAATCACATTCAGTAACAATTTAAGATGCCTGCAAACGCTTTGGCAAGCGGCTTCTGGCTGACTTTAGATCAAGTTTCATGGCGTCAAATTCCCCGCATCAAACCGACGCTCAACAACACATTTGCTATAACCGTGCCCATCAAGCTCCGCTGGCCACTTCGCTATCCATGAATAACCTTTGACGACTTGCATCAACGTCTCTCAGGCCGCTGACGGATTGCCGGGCAGGCATGGATGGCCATGTTGAACCAGACTGGTGTTTTTCCGGCAGCCAGTGCATGCTCCAAGCTGAAACGATTCAACTGACTTGAAAACCGCCCTTTGATGTGAGGTGCAGTACCCATGGACCGTTTGCTCGATTCACTCTTCCCCAGCGCCGAGAACATCCCGGAAACCTGGCGCCTGGGAGCCCCATTGGAACAACGCGACTACCTGGTCAACGGTGAGCTCAGGCGCTGGGACGGCCCGTTGGCCACGGTGCGCAGCCCGGTGTGGCTCAAGCAAGGCGACGAAGAGCATCAGGTCATATTGGGCAGCGCCCCGCTGCTGGATGCCGAGACCGCGCTGACCGCCCTCGATGCTGCCGTGCAGGCCTATGACAAAGGCCGTGGCGCCTGGCCGAACATGCGCGTGGCCGAGCGTATCCAGCATGTGGAATCCTTCCTTGCCCGCATGCGTGAACAGCGCCAGGCCGTGGTCAAGCTGCTGATGTGGGAGATCGGCAAGAACCTGAAGGATTCAGAAAAGGAATTCGACCGCACCTGCGACTACATCGTCGACACCATCAACGCCCTCAAGGACCTGGACCGCCGCTCCAGCCGCTTCGAGCTGGAACAAGGCACCCTCGGCCAGATCCGTCGCGCCCCACTGGGCGTGGCCCTGTGCATGGGGCCTTACAACTACCCGCTGAACGAGACCTTCACCACGCTCATTCCGGCGCTGATCATGGGCAACACGGTGGTGTTCAAGCCGGCCAAGTTCGGCGTACTGCTGATCCGCCCCTTGCTCGAAGCGTTCCGCGACAGCTTCCCGGCAGGCGTGATCAATGTCATCTATGGACGCGGCCGGGAAACGGTGAGCGCGCTGATGGCCAGCGGCAAGGTCGATGTATTCGCCTTCATCGGCACCCACAAGGCCGCCAGCGACCTGAAAAAACTGCACCCACGCCCGCATCGTCTGCGCGCCGCACTGGGCCTGGACGCCAAGAACCCGGGCATCGTGCTGCCCCAGGTCGACCTCGACAACGCTGTCGAAGAGGCCGTCACCGGGGCGTTGTCGTTCAACGGCCAGCGCTGCACGGCACTGAAGATCCTGTTCGTGCACGAGGATGTGGTCGAGGCCTTCCTCGACAAGTTTCAGCGCAAATTGGCGGCGCTCAAGCCCGGCATGCCGTGGGAACCTGGCGTGGCGCTGACACCATTGCCCGAGCCTGGCAAGGTCGACTACCTCGATGGCCTGGTTGCCGATGCGACGGAAAAGGGCGCGCGCGTGCTCAACGAAAATGGCGGGCACAGCCGCGGCTCATTCTTCTACCCGGCCTTGCTGTACCCGGTCAGCCGGGAAATGCGCGTGTACCACGAGGAGCAGTTCGGCCCGCTGGTTCCGGTGGTGCCCTACCGCGACCTGCAGACAGTGATCGACTATGTGCTGGACTCCGACTACGGCCAGCAACTGAGCCTGTTCGGCAACGACCCGGCCACCATCGGCAGCCTCGTCGACATCTTCGCCAACCAGGTCGGGCGCATCAACATCAATGCTCAGTGCCAACGCGGGCCGGACACCTACCCGTTCAACGGCCGCAAGAACAGCGCCGAGGGCACACTCTCGGTGGATGACGCTTTGCGTGTGTTCTCCATCCGGACACTGGTCGCCACCCGCTTCCAGGAGGCCAACAAAGCGCTGATCAGCGAGATCATTCGCAACCGCCAGTCGAGCTTCCTGACCACCGACTACATCTTCTGACCGCCGCGCTTATAGACAATCGATCTAGCGTCACTGTCGATTTTCCATCTGGGCGAACGACTCTAAGCAACAGGGCGCCTTTCGGCGCCCATTGCACAGGAGAGTCGAACATGGCAGTCAAACCCATCCCCGAAGGCCAGCACAGCATCACGCCCTACCTGGCCATCAACGACGCCGCCAAGGCCATCGAGTTCTACAAGCAAGCCTTTGGCGCGAAGGAAATGTTCCGCCTCGATGCCCCGGGCGGTCGCGTTGGCCATGCCGAACTGAGAATCGGCGATTCGTCGCTGATGCTGGGCGACCCCTGCGACATGGAAGGCGGCCTCACCGCCAGCCAGAAGCTCAGCGGTGCGGGTGTTGGCCTGCACTTGTATGTTGAAGACTGCGACAAGGTCTACGCCCAGGCCCTGGCCGCCGGGGGCATCCAGTTACATCCCTTGACCGACCAGTTTTACGGTGACCGCAGCGGCACCCTGAAAGATCCGTTTGGCAACATCTGGTTCGTGTCCACCCACAAAGAGGACCTGACCCCCGACGAGATTCGTGCCCGCGCCGCGAAGATGTTCGGCGGCAGCCAAGCGGCGAGTTGAAAGCCGCGCGACTTTGCTTGAAGCTTGAGGCTCGTAGCTTGGAGCTGCTTCATGCGAATCATCGACAAAACCGCCACCCAGGTGCGCAGCCTGACCCCCGCTGAAGAGGAACTGCTGGTCGGCTTTGCCACCGGCAGCCTCGCCGGCCCGCGCCTGCTACAGGCCAACCAGCTACTGATGAAAGTGCGCAACGCCAACCAGTGGCTGGCTTGCAACTGCCGCAACGATGCCTTGCCGGTGCTCAACGTCACCCTCAACGGCAGCACCGGTACGCTCTTCCTCAAGAACAACCCGGGCACTGCCGAGCACGCGCCAGGCTGCCCGTTCACCAAGGACGAGCGGGAAGCCGCCGAACGCGAAAACGACCCCGCACCACCCGCCGCCTGGCTGCCACCCGACACCCCCTTGCGCCTGATCAGCGACTTCCGTGCTGGCACGGCCGGTGCCGTCGGTGATGGCAACGACAGACGCGAACAGCAGCGCCTGCTGTCACTGCTGCTGACCTGGATTGAAACCAGCGGGCTCAACCTTTACGCCACCCACCTGAAAAAAGACCTGACCACGCAGTTTGCCGAGTTGCGCAGCGTGGCCAGCCGCTATCCGCTGCTGGAGCGGGTGCCCGCCAGCAACTACCTGGAAACCCGCCTGGACATGAAGCACATGATGATGCTCAAGTCCCGTCTGCGCGAGGCCTCTGTGTTTGGCAACCACCGCCGCCACGGCCTGCTGTTGGACTGCGTCGACCAGATCAAAGGGCGCAAGCTGCTCAACAACCGCAGCGAGGAAGGCTTCGACTTCCAGGGGCATCACCTGTACTGGGGCGGAAGCCGCACCACCGGGCCGTTGCTGGCGTTGATGATCTACTCGCCGACCAGCGCCGGCAGCCATTTCTATGAGTTGATCCATGTGGCCAGTGTGCCCGTGCTGTCGCGCGCGCACCTGTTCCCGGTGTACCGCGATGAAGAACGCGAGCCGCTCAAGGCATTGGTGTCGCTGATCGACTGGATGGCCAGTAAAGGGGTGAAAGTGCAGATGCGTCGCCCCGTGATCGGTGGGCAGGTGATGGATGAACTGGTGCTGACCTCGGACCAGGACCGGGTGTTGTCAGTGTCGCTGCTGGAACAGCCCATCGGCCCCGAGCCGGATACCGAGAACTTCAAGCGCTACGCCGACTTCAAAAGCCTTGAAACGTTCCGCAAGTTCGTTGCCGGCTTTTTCATGCGCGAGCGTTGAAACCCACGCGTTGGCTCGCGCAGTTTCTTGCAGGAGATCGCCCTGCCCTTTGGACGGGGCGATCACGCTGCGAACAAAGTCGGCAAGCAAGCGGCTAGACACGCCTGCATTGGCCGCACAGGTGCCTCAGCCCAGGAACAGCTTGTACGCCGGGTTGTCAGTCTCGTCCCAATACCGATACCCCATCTCGTCCAGCGTCAACGGCAAGCTCGCCAATTCGTCCGCTGGCACTTCCAAAGCAGCGAACACCCGCGCCTCCGCCGCACCATGGTTGCGGTAATGGAACAGGCTGATGTTCCAACGTTTGCCCAACCGCTCCAGAAACCCCAGCAACGCCCCTGGCCGTTCGGGAAACTCGAAGCGCAGGACCCGCTCATCAGCCCCTGACGCGGCATGCCCGCCCACGGTATGGCGCACATGCAGCTTTGCCAGCTCGTTGTCGGTCAGGTCCAGCACGCTGTACCCCTGCTCCCGCAAGCTGGCCAGCAACTGCTCACGCGGGTCGTGCACCGGGTGGGTCTGCACGCCCACGAACAGGCGCGCCTCCTTGCCAGGGTAGAAGCGGTAGTTGAATTCGGTGATCTGCCGCTTGCCCAGTGCCTGGCAAAAGGCCCGGAAGCTGCCCGGCTGTTCCGGAATTGTCACGGCGATGATCGCCTCGCGCTGCTCACCCAGCTCGGCCCGCTCGGCCACGTGGCGCAAGCGGTCGAAATTGACGTTGGCCCCGGAGTCGATGGCCACCAGGGTCTGCCCCTGCACACCTTCACGCGCCACGTACTTCTTGATCCCGGCAACGGCCAAGGCCCCGGACGGCTCGGTGATCGAACGGGTGTCGTCGTAGATATCCTTGATCGCCGCGCACAGCTCGTCACTGCTCACCGTCACCACCTCGTCGACAAAGTGGCGGCACAGCTCGAAGCAATGGGCGCCGATCTGCGCCACCGCCACGCCATCGGCAAAGGTGCCGACCTGCGGCAGGATCACGCGTTCGCCGACGGCCATGGCAGCCTGCAGGCAGTTGGAATCCACCGGTTCGACGCCGATCACCTTCACGTCAGGGCGCAGGTACTTCACATAGGCGGCGATCCCGGCGATCAACCCCCCACCGCCCACGGGCACAAAGATCGCGTCCAGCGCCCCCGGGCGCTGACGGAGGATTTCCATGGCCACGGTACCCTGCCCGGCGATCACATCCGGGTCATCGAACGGTGGCACGAAGGTGGCGCCTTCGCTGTCGGCCAGCTTCAGTGCATGGGCCAGCGCATGCGGGAAGCTCTCGCCATGCAGCACCACATGCCCGCCGCGCGAACGCACACCTTCCACTTTCAACGATGGCGTGGTGGTGGGCATGACGATCGTTGCTTTGATACCCAGATGCGATGCCGCCAAGGCCACGCCCTGGGCATGGTTGCCCGCCGAAGCGGTGATCACCCCGCGCTCACGCTGCACATCGGTCAGACGCGACAGGCGGGTGTAGGCACCGCGGATCTTGAACGAAAACGTAGGCTGCAGGTCTTCGCGCTTGAGCAACACCTGGTTGCCCAGGGCGGCAGACAAGGCCGGGGCCGCTTGCAGGGGCGTTTCGATGGCCAGGTCGTACACCGGCGCGGCAAGAATGCGCCGCACCTGCTCCGACAGCAGTTGCTGGGGGGTGACGGTAGTACGAGGGACACTGAAGCTGGTCATCGATGACTCCTTGGCTATTTTTACGTTGCCCAGGAGTCAGAGAGAAAAAACCCGCCTCCAGGGCGGGTTCGGTGCACGTACGCGCTAGCCCGCCAAACTGATAATGGCGGTAATAATAATGGCGTTCACGTGCGGGAATGTGTTCATGGGTAGGAACTTAGCCTGCCTCACAGCCAGAAGTCAACACTTGGCCTGCTGCGCCGAAAGCGGCACATCGAACACCTTGTCGAAGCCCCACTGGAAGACAAAGGCGTAAACGAAGAAGAACACGAACAGCGCCAGGTTGGTCAGCAGTGCCGCCCACAGGCTCACGTCCAGCCAGTACGCCACCAGCGGCAGCAGAATCACCACCAGCCCACCCTCGAAACCCAGCGCATGCAGCAGGCGCCGTAAAAAGGTGCGCTCACGCTTGTGCTGGCGCGCTTCCCAACGTTCGAACACCCAGTTGTAGCCCATGTTCCAGCTCATCGCGATACCCGACATCAGCACCGAGAGCACGGTCGACTGCGCCATGCCGGCGCCGAACGCCAGCTCCAGCGCAGGCGCCACACAGGCGACGGCGATGGCCTCATAGAGAATGGCCTGGACGATCTTGCGGGCCTTGCCTTGCATGTTCAGCTCCCTGAATAAACGACCTGTAAAGCTACAAGATGTAGCCCCCAAGAAAAAGCCCGAACGCTGGACAACTTCGCGCTTGGCTACCCGGCTGTGAGGTGAAGCGTTCGCGATAGGCGTTGAAGGGCTGGACCCGCTGGGGCCGAGCAGCGCGTGGCGGCGCCGTCCCTGCCCAGGTGTTGCAGGAAGCCAAGACCGCTTTGCGTTGTGATCAAGCCAGCTGGCAGAACAGGCGAAACATCATCCGGCGGGCAAACGAATCCTGAACTGCGCCCCACCCAGCGCCGACTGCGCCAGGGTCAAGGTGCCACCCTGCCCCTCGATCGCCCGACGGCTGATGGCCAACCCCAGGCCAAAACCACCGGTGTTGCGATCGCGACTGCGGTCCAGACGGTAGAACGGCTGAAACACCCGCTCGCGCTCCTCCACAGGGACGCCAATCCCGTCATCCTCCACCGTCAGCAAGCAGGCGCCATCGGCTTCCAGGCGCAAGCGCAGCAACAGGCTTTCATCGCAGTAGCGCATGGCATTGCGCACCAGGTTCTGCACCGCGCGCGCCGTCAGCCGCGGGTCCAGTACAAAGCGCGGCAACTCACCCTCGGCCCGCACTTCCCAATGGATACCCCGGCCATCGAGCTCCTCGGCAAAGCCGCCAAGCACACTGTCGACCAGCTCCAGCAGCGATACCTCCACCCGCTCCCGCGCCTGATCGGCGTTGTACAACCGGCTGTAGGACAGCAGCTCCAGCACCAGTTCATCCAGCTCGCGCACATGCCCGACCAGCTCCAGCAGGCGCTTGCGGCTGGCTGGCGGCACTTCGTCGAACAGCAGCACCAGGCCGAAGTCCAGCCGGGTCAGTGGCGTGCGTAACTCGTGCGATACCGCATTGAGCAGTTCACGCTGCTGGTTGACATGGCGTTCCAGGTCACTGGCCATGGTGTCGAATACCCCGGCCAGCTCACCAATGTTGGAGTGAGGCGAAATGTGCGTACGCTCAGCCATCTGCCCCTGGCCCAGGCGCCGAGCGGTCTCCTTGAGGCGCTCCAGATCACGCCAGTGCGGCCATACCCACAGCAGCAAGCAGCCCAGCATGGCTGCACCAATCAATACGGTCACGCCCCACGACAGCACGTTGATGTCCAGCGGGTCCGGCGGGGAATGCAGGCGTACCAGCCACTCCTTGTCCAGCGGCGCCAGCACCGTCTCGTAATAGCCCCACTCGGCAATGCGCACTGCGTACAGCCCCTGCGCCAGGCGCGCCTGCTCCTCATCGCTCAAACCGGCCTGATCCCTGCGCAGCAGCTGCAGCTCCAGCGGCGCGAAATCACTGGCCAGTTCCTGCTCCACCGCTGGCCACTGCTCGCGCGGGGCCTGGCGGAACTGGCGCACGATCAACGCCTGTACGCCCTTGGCCTGGTCCAGGTTGTAGGCCATGAACCGGTCGCGGAACAGGCCGACAATGGTGTCAGGGATGAACAGCAATGCGCCGGCGTAGGCGACGATGATCACCAGGTACAACCGCACCAGGATCTTGAGCATGGCCGATCAGCACTCCCACTCGACACGGCTGAACAGGTAGCCCTTGCCCCACACGGTCTTGATCTTGCGCGCTTCGCCGGCGTTGTCGTCGAACTTGCGCCGCAGTTTGGAAATGGCCACGTCAACGGAGCGATCGGTGCCATTGAACTCGATGCCACGCAGTTGTTGCAGGATACGGTCGCGGTTCATCACCTCACCGGCATTGCGCGCCAACACCACCAGCAGGTTGTACTCGCCGCTGGACAGCTCCACCTCCTCGCCGCGCCAACTCACCGTGCGCTCGGCCAGGTCGATGCGCAGGCCACCAATCAGGATCAGGTCGTTTTCCAGGCGCGGTTCGTTGACACTGCTGCGGCGCAGCAGCGTGCGCACGCGGGCCAGCAGCACGCGTGGCTCACAGGGTTTGGTCACGTAGTCGTCGGCCCCCATTTCCAGGCCAAGCACCTGGTCATGGCTGTCGTCGCGGGCCGTCAGCATGAGGATTGGCAGGGTCTGCGACTCCTGGCGCAGCAGCCGGCACAGCTGCAGGCCATCGATGCCCGGCAGCATCAGGTCAAGGATGACCAGGTCAGGCCTTTGCCGACGGTACTCGTCCAGTACATGGTCGCCCCGGGCGATCACCTGGACATGGAAGTCGTTACGTTGCAGGTAGCTGGCGATCAGCTCGGACAGGGCGCTGTCGTCCTCGACCAGGAAAATGTTCGGCATAGGTGCTTGGGCGTCTGGGTTGAAGTAAGCCTGTGGCGAGCACTTCGCGGGTAAACCCGCTCCTGCAGGTCCCCGTAGGAGCGGGTTCACCCGCGAAGAGGCCAGCACAGGCCCATGCAGAATATAGAACCCAACCACTCGACAGGACCATTCTTCACACTTTTTCACACTCGCCCTACAGGTATTAACAGCCGCTCAGCCAGCGTCTGCCTTAGCATATACACGGTCATCATCGGAAGATCCGCATGCCTACTACCCTCTCCCCGTGCCTGCGCCCGTTGGCGCTCATGGCATTGCTGAGCCTGTCCCTGGCCGGTTGCAGCGACAGCGCCGAGCCAGACGAACAGGCACCCACTGCGCAAGTGCGCGTGGAAACCCTGCAACTGCAGCCACTGGCCATCAGCAGCGAACTCAGCGGCCGTATCCTCGCGCCACGCACCGCCGAAGTGCGTGCGCGGGTCGCAGGCGTGGTGCTCAAGCGGGTGTACCGCGAAGGCAGCGACGTCAAGCAGGGTGATGTACTGTTCCTGATCGACCCGGCACCGTTCAAGGCCGACCACGACAGCGCCCGCGCCACGCTGGCCAAGGCCGAGGCCACCCGGTATCAGGCGCGCCTGCAAGAGCAGCGCTACCGCGAGCTGGTCGACGACAAAGCCGTCAGCCGCCAGGAATACGACAACGCCAAGGCCAGTTTCCTGCAGGCCGATGCCGAAGTGGCTGAAGCCAGGGCGGCGCTGGAGCGCGCCCGGCTGAACCTCGGCTATGCCACCGTGACCGCGCCGATCTCCGGCCGTATCGGCCGCGCCCAGGTCACCGAAGGCGCGCTGGTCGGGCAAAACGAAACCACCCCGCTGGCGACCATCCAGCAGCTGGACCCGATCCATGCCGATGTCACCCAGTCTACCCGTGAGCTCAACGCGCTGCGCCGCGCCCTGCGCGCTGGCGAATTGCAGCAGGTGGGCGACGGCCAGGCACGCGCCACGCTGATCCAGGATGACGGCAGCGCCTACCCGCTGCCGGGCAAGCTGCTGTTCTCCGACATCAGCGTCGACCCCAGCACCAACCAGATCACCCTGCGCAGCGAGTTCCCCAACCCGGACCTCGACCTGTTGCCTGGCAGCTACGTGCGGGTACGCCTGGAGCAAGCGGTGCAACCCAAGGGCCTGAGCGTGCCGCAACGCGCCATCCTGCGTGACAGCGCCGGTGTGCCGAAGGTGCTGGTGGTAGACCAGCACGCCCGGGTCAGCGACCGCCAGGTTGTACTGGGCAGCGCCCAGGGCGACCGCTGGGTCGTCAGTGAGGGCCTGGCGGCCGGCGAGCGGGTGGTGGTCGAAGGGCTGCAGCACATCAAGGCCGGTGACCAGGTGCAGGTCGACAACGCACCCGCTGCCCCGCCCATCGCACAGCATACCGGCCAGTGAGGGCCTGATTCATGCCGCAATTCTTCATCGATCGCCCGGTATTCGCCTGGGTGGTCGCACTGTTCATCCTGCTGGCCGGCGCGCTGGCCATCCCGCAGCTGCCGGTGGCCCAGTACCCCAACGTGGCACCGCCGCAGGTGGAAATCTACGCCGTGTACCCAGGCGCCTCGGCGGCGACCATGGACGAAAGCGTGGTCAGCCTGATCGAGCAAGAGCTCAATGGCGCCGACAACCTGCTGTACTTCGAGTCGCAGAGCAGCCTGGGCAGCGCCACCATCACCGCCACCTTCGCCCCGGGCACCCACCCGGACCTGGCCCAGGTCGACGTGCAGAACCGCCTGAAGGTGGTCGAGTCGCGCCTGCCACGCCCGGTCACCCAGCAAGGCCTGCAGGTGGAGAAAGTGTCCACCGGCTTCCTGCTGTTGGCCACCCTCACTTCCGAAGACGGCAAGCTCGATGAAACCGCGCTGTCGGACATCCTGGCACGTAACGTGATGGACGAAATCCGCCGCCTCAAGGGCGTCGGCAAGGCCCAGTTGTATGGCTCCGAACGCGCCATGCGCATCTGGATCGACCCGCGCAAGCTGATTGGCTTCAACCTCACGCCCAACGATGTGGCCGAAGCCATCGCCGCGCAGAACGCCCAGGTGGCCCCTGGCAGCATCGGCGATCTGCCCAGCCGCAGCACCCAGGAAATCACCGCCAACGTGGTGGTCAAAGGCCAGTTGAGCAGCCCCGAAGAGTTTGCTGCCATTGTCCTGCGTGCCAACCCGGACGGCTCCACGGTCACCATCGGGGATGTCGCCCGGGTTGAAATCGGCGCCCAGGAATACCAGTACGGCACGCGCCTGAACGGCAAACCGGCCACGGCCTTCAGCGTGCAGTTGTCACCCGGCGCCAACGCCATGGAAACCGCTACCCTGGTACGGGCGAAGATGCAGGACCTGGCGCGCTACTTCCCGGAAGGCGTCAAGTACGACATCCCCTACGACACCTCGCCGTTCGTCAAGGTGCCGATCGAGCAGGTCATCAACACCCTGTTCGAAGCCATGCTGCTGGTGTTCGCAGTCATGTTCCTGTTCCTGCAGAACCTGCGCTACACGCTGATCCCGACCCTGGTCGTGCCAGTGGCATTGATGGGCACCTTCGCCGTGATGCTGGCCATGGGTTTCTCGGTCAATGTGCTGACACTGTTCGGCATGGTACTGGCCATCGGCATTCTGGTCGACGATGCCATTGTGGTGGTGGAGAACGTCGAACGCATCATGGCCGAAGAAGGCTTGCCGCCCAAGGACGCCACACGCAAGGCCATGGGCCAGATCAGCGGTGCAATCGTCGGCATCACGCTGGTGCTGGTGGCGGTATTCCTGCCCATGGCGTTCATGCAAGGCTCGGTGGGGGTGATCTACCAGCAGTTCTCGCTGTCGATGGCGGTGTCGATCCTGTTCTCGGCGTTTCTCGCCCTCAGCTTGACCCCGGCATTGTGCGCCACCCTGCTCAAACCCGTGGCCAAGGGCGAGCACCATGAACGCAAAGGCTTCTTCGGCTGGTTCAATCGCCGCTTCGAACGCATGAGCAACGGCTACCAGCGCTGGGTGGTGCAGGCGCTCAAGCGCAGCGGCCGCTACCTGCTGGTGTACGCGGTGCTGCTGGCGGTGCTGGGCTACGGTTTCAGCCAGCTGCCTACGGCGTTCCTGCCCACCGAAGACCAGGGCTACACCATTACCGACATTCAACTGCCGCCGGGCGCCAGCCGCATGCGCACCGAACAGGTAGCCGCGCAGATCGAGGCGCACAACGCCGAAGAACCAGGCGTGGGCAACACCACCTTGATCCTCGGCTTCAGCTTCTCCGGTAGCGGGCAGAACGCGGCGCTGGCCTTCACCACCCTCAAGGACTGGTCCGAGCGCAGCGCCGACGACAGCGCCCAGTCGATCGCCGACCGCGCGACCATGGCCTTCACCCAGCTCAAGGACGCGATAGCCTATTCGGTGCTGCCGCCCCCCATCGACGGGCTCGGTGAGTCGACCGGTTTCGAATTTCGCCTTCAGGACCGTGGCGGCATGGGCCACGCCGAGCTGATGGCAGCCCGTGACCAGTTGCTCGAAAGCGCCAGCAAAAGCAAGGTGCTGACCAACGTGCGCGAAGCCTCGCTGGCGGAAAGCCCGCAGGTGCAACTGGAAATCGACCGCCGCCAGGCTAATGCACTGGGCGTGTCGTTTGCCGATATCGGCACGGTGCTGGACGTGGCCGTAGGCTCCAGCTACGTCAACGATTTCCCCAACCAGGGCCGTATGCAGCGGGTGGTGGTGCAGGCCGAAGGTGACCAGCGCAGCCAGGTTGAAGACTTGCTGAACATTCACGTGCGCAACGACAGCGGCAAGATGGTGCCACTGGGTGCGTTCGTTCAGGCCAGGTGGGTCAGCGGCCCGGTGCAACTGACCCGCTACAACGGTTACCCGGCGGTGTCGATCTCTGGCGAGCCAGCCGCCGGCTACAGCTCGGGCGAAGCCATGGCCGAAGTCGAGCGGCTGGTGGCGCAGCTACCGGCCGGTACCGGCCTGGAATGGACCGGCCTGTCATTGCAGGAGCGGCTGTCCGGTAGCCAGGCCCCCCTGCTGATGGCGCTGTCGCTGCTGGTGGTGTTCCTGTGCCTGGCTGCGCTGTACGAAAGCTGGTCTATCCCGACTGCGGTGCTGCTGGTCGTTCCGCTCGGCGTGCTCGGTGCGGTGCTGGCGGTGACCTTGCGCGGCATGCCCAACGACGTGTTCTTCAAGGTTGGCCTGATCACGCTGATCGGCCTGTCGGCGAAGAACGCCATCCTGATCATCGAGTTTGCCAAGCATCTGGTAGACCAGGGCGTGGACGCCGTCGACGCCGCCGTGCAAGCGGCCCGCCTGCGCCTGCGGCCGATCGTGATGACTTCGCTGGCGTTCATTCTCGGCGTGGTTCCACTGGCCATCGCCAGCGGCGCAAGCTCTGCCAGCCAGCAGGCGATTGGTACCGGGGTGATCGGCGGCATGCTCAGTGCCACGCTGGCGGTGGTGTTCGTGCCGGTGTTCTTCGTGGTGGTGATGCGCCTGTCACAGCGACGCCAGGCGCATGACAGCGACGGGCAACCCGTGCCCCGCGAAAGCTGACTGGACAAGCCCCGCGTGAAATGGGAGGGTTCCCGGCAATGACTGCCCGGAACCCTTTTTCATGCCTGATGCACTCCCCCCCTGCTCAATCCTCGTTCTCGCCGGTGGCCGCGGCCAGCGCATGGGCGGCCGTGACAAGGGCCTGGTGGACTGGCAAGGCGAGCCGTTAATTGCACATGTTCATCGCGCGGTGCGGCCACTGAGCGACGACTTGGTGATTTCCTGCAATCGCAACCAGGCGGCTTACCGAGCATACGCCGACCAGTGGGTGGGCGATGCAGAAGCCGACTTCCCCGGGCCGCTGGCGGGGGTGATTGCCGGGCTCAAGGTGGCACGTCATGCGTGGGTGGTGTTGCTGGCCTGCGATGCCCCCCTGGTTGATCGCGACTTGATCGAAGACCTGCTGCGGCTGGCAGTGGCCGGTAACAGCGCGGCAATGGTGCGTCAGGGTGGTTTTTGGCAGCCGATGTTCAGCGTGCTGCCCAAGCGGGTGTTGCCGGTGCTGGAGCAGGCCTGGGCAGCGGGTGAGCGGAGTTTGCAGAAGGCCTTGCTGCGCGAGGCGGTGCAAGGGCTGGAGTGCGCCGAGAGCGATCGCCGGCTAAGCAACTTCAACAGCCCGGAACGGCTGCAAGACTGAGGGCATGACACCGCCCCCACTGGTAAGCCACAACACTTCAGAACTGTGGTGACTTTGTAGGAGCGGGTTTACCCGCGAATACGGCGGCGGCTGCAACGGTGAACGGCGGGTGGAAACTGGCCAGCAGGCACGGCCTCTTCGCGGCCATCAACCATTTAATACGACCAAGCTTTTCAGCGCTGAGCACCGCAGAAAAGCTTGACCGCCAACAGTGTATCTAATCGGAACGCAAAGGCGCTCACGACACCGCCGAAGCCTCCACCTCCTGCTCGCGGCTTGCATAACGCTGCGCCAGCACAGCACACACCATCAGCTGTATCTGGTGGAACAGCATCAGCGGCAAGATCATCGCGCCGATGCCACTGCCCACGAACAACACCTGGGCCATGGGCACACCCGTAGCCAGGCTTTTCTTGGAGCCGGCAAACAGGATGGTGATGCGATCCTCAAGGTCGAAGCCCAGCGCCTTGCCAAGCAAGCGGGTGCCAAACAGCACCACTGCCAGCAGAATTGCGCACACCACGAACAACCCCGCCAGGTGCTGCGGCGATACGGTGTGCCACAGCCCGGTAACCACGGCCTCACTGAAGGCGGTGTACACCACCAGCAGGATCGAACCCTGGTCCACCACTTTGAGCCAGCGCGCATTGCGCTTGACCCAGGCGCCGATCCAGCGCCGCGCGACCTGCCCGGCAACGAACGGCACCAGCAGCTGCAACGTGATCTTCAACACCGCATCCAGGCCGGAACCTGTATCACCACCGGCCCCCAGCAGCAGCATCACCAGCAACGGGGTGAGGAAGATACCCAACAGGCTAGAGGCCGCCGCGCTGCAGATGGCGGCCGGCACGTTACCGCGGGCCAGCGAGGTAAAGGCAATGGCCGACTGCACGGTTGCAGGCAAGGCACACAGGTACAGGATGCCCAGGTAAAGCTCGTTACCCACCAGCGGTACGAACAGGGGTTTGAACGCCAGGCCCAGCAACGGGAACAATACGAAAGTACAGGAGAACACCAGTAGGTGCAGGCGCCAGTGCCCGGCACCGGCAATGATGGCTTCACGGGACAGTTTGGCGCCATGCAGGAAGAACAACAGGCCGATGGCCAGGTTGGTCAGCCAGCCGAAATACACCGCGCCATCGCCCGCGCAAGGCAGCACGGTGGCGATGAGTACTACACCGAGCAAGGCCAAGGTGAAATTGTCAAATAACATGCGCAAATACTTCATCACTGTATCCATCTTGTCATGGTGGCTGGGCAGACGATAAGGTCTTTGGCTCTCCGTCGCTAACGCCGGAACCCCGAGCGGTATCGCTCAACGGACACGTTCCACAAAAAGGACTCACCATGCTCCGCCCACGTCTGGCTGCACTTGCAGCCGCCATTACCCTTGCCTTGGGCCATGCCAGCGTCCAGGCCGACGACCAGTTACAGGCCAAGGTCGACCAGATCATCCGCCCGCTCATGCAGGAACAAGGCATCACCGGCATGGCTGTGGCCATCTATGCACGCGACCACGCGCATTACTTCAGTTACGGTGTGGCCAGCAAGGCCGACAACGTACCGGTCAGCCGCGATACGCTGTTCGAAATCGGTTCGCTGAGCAAGACCTACACTGCCACCCTGGCCGCGCTTGCCAGCGCCGAGGGCAAGCTTGACCTCGAGGCCCCGGCCAAGCGCTATCACCCGGCACTGGCCGGCGTCCCCATCGGCGACGCGACGGTGCTGGAACTGGGCGCTTATAGCGCCGACTGCCTGCCACTGCAGTTCCCCGACACCGTGCAAACACCGCAGCAGGTAGTCGATTTCTTCCGCCACTGGCAACCTCGCGCCAAACCCGGCACCCAGCGCTGCTACTCCAACCCCAGCCTGGGGTTGTTCGGTGACCTGGCTGCCCGTGCGCAGCATGAACCGTTTTCCACGCTGATGAGTGAGGGCCTGCTGACGAAGATGGGCCTGAAAAATACCTACCTTCAGGTTCCGGCCAGCGCCCAGGGGCTTTATGCCCAAGGGTATGACGCCGACGACAAGCCGGTGCGTGTAGGGCCCGGCCCCTACGCCGATGAGGCCTACGGCATCAAAACCAGCGCCAGCGACCTGCTGCGCTATGTGCGGTTGCACATGCAGCCGCAGGGCCTGCCACCGGCCCTGGTGAAAGCCACCGCCATTACCCAGCAGGGCTATTTCCAGGTTGGCGGCATGACGCAAGGCCTGGGCTGGGAACGCTACCCCTACCCGGTCACGCTGAGCACACTGATCGATGGCAACAGCCCACGGCTGATCCGCGAACCGCAGGCCACCACTCGCTTGCAGCCGGCCCTGCCCGCGCTACCGGCAGCCTGGTACAACAAGACCGGCGCCACCAACGGCTTCGGCGCGTACGCCGCGTTCGTGCCGGCAGAACAGCTGGCAGTCGTGCTGCTGGCCAATCGGAATTACCCCAACCAGGCGCGGGTGCAAGCCGCCTTCGACATCCTTTCCGGCTTATAACGCTCGCGTTGATTGTCGGACAAAACGACAGAATGTAGTGAGCAAAAATATTCACTACAAAATGGTTGACGCCGTTCATCGCGCTTGGGCATGATGAAGCCGTCTCCCCGATCGGGAGCGGTGGCAAGGGTGTTCCAGACGGCCTGCGCGGTAACGCAGGCCGTCCGTGGAGAGGGAAACTGTCCAAAAGGCAGCGTGAGAAAGCCCCTGTTGCGATGCTGCTGTAGCAGCCTTGGTAGTGCGCTACACCGTGATAGCGCCAACTGTGAAAATCACCTATGAATGGGTAATGGGGGCTTTATGATGAACTTGAACAACAATCCGACTATCGACCAATTGGCCCAGCTGTTCGCCGTGCGCAAGGACAGCCTTGACGACCATTTGCTGTGGGTTAGCCAAACCGGTGAAGTGCGCCTCGACCGCCTGCCACCGAACACCGTCGAAGATGAATTTGAAGAGCACCTGCCCAGCATGCGTGCCCGCTTCAAGGTCTACCGCCGTGGCCAAGGCTACGTCGGCAAGAAAGCCGCCGCCGACACCGAATTCGTTGGCCGCGTGCTGCAGACCCTGCAACAAGAATGGCCCGCTGCCCGTGAGCAGCAGGCAGTCAAGGTGATCGAACCGCTAAATTGAGGGTTCGCACCCTTACCAGAGCCCGGCCCGCATAGGCCGGGCTTTTTCATGCCTGGCGCCGCTGCAGACGGGTTTCCGGCAAAGGCAAGGCGCCTGTTGCCATCGCCCGGGCGCGGTCGACACCCCACACCAGCGCACGGGTCATGGTCTCGCCCGGCAGCGCAGGGTAATACTCTTCCAGCAACGCCCGCCCATCCCCGGCGTACAACCCCAGAAACAGCTGCGTCGCCCCCAGGCGCGACAAGCGCACCTGCACGTCCAGTGTGGTGCCGTCGCTAAGTGCTTCGTCGTGGCAGCGGCTGTGCAACTGTGCGTCGGCCCACTGCCAATAGGTTTCTTCCCTGACTCGCATGAGCATTCAATCCTCCGTTGCTGGAATGCCGCGTCAGAAAACCACAGGCCGGGCCATCCGGCGAGCGCTACCGGGCAATACCATGAGGCGGATCAACGAATGGCAATAAAAACCCCGCCGTTGGGCGGGGCGTGTGCAGGCACGGGATCACTTCTTGAGCGGTACCCGCGGCATGAAGCGGCCTTTTTTGCTGCGCTGCAAATGTGCAGGTTGGAGCTGTTCGGAATCATCCAGCGTCATGTGGGCGAAACCCAGGCGAAATGCCGCCTGGCCGCAACGCACCTGGCTGTTGATCGGGAACGCGTCGTTCAGGTCTTCGAAAAAGGATTCGCTCATGCCCAGTCTCCCTCCAGTGGCGGTCGCGTCGGCAACCAGACAAGTTGCCCAGGAAACGCGGCCTGTGAAAGTGAGACTAGCTGGTCATTTGCGGACCGACCGGACAAGAACCTTGCAGCCGACCAATGGCAAAAGGCTTTACTTCAGGCGTACTGCCGTGCCGGTGGCAAATACCACGACCATGCCGCCCTGTACCGACGGCATGCTGATCTCAAAATCCACCCCCACTACCGCATCGGCTTGCAACTGTCGTGCCCGGGCCTTGAGTTCTTCAGTGGCCTGCTCCCGGGCCTCGCGCAGCGCGCTTTCCAGGGTTTGTGAGCGGCCACCGAAAAAGTCGCGAAACCGTGTAAAGAAATCGCGCACGAAGTTGATGCCCTGCACCGATTCGGAACTGACCACGCCCAGGTATTCGGCAATCGGGCGGCCTTCGAGCTGGCTGGTGGTGGAAATGATCATGGATGCGCTCCGTTGGCCTGGCAAAAAGAGGCCGATTCTAACAGAGCGCAGGTCGGCGGATTTAAGCGCTTTACGCGTTGGCAGCCCGCAAACGCTGACCGATGCGCGCACCGAATACATTCACCAGCAGGCCGGCCATCACCAACAATGCGCCCCAGCCCTGCGTAGCGGTCAGGCGCTCTCCCAGCAGCAACGCCGACGAACTCAGGCCAATCACCGGTACCAACAGCGAGAACGGCGCCACTTTGCCTGCCGGGTGACGCGACAGCAACTTGCTCCACAGGCTGTAGCCGAGCATGGTGGCCACAAAGGCCAAATACGCCAGGGCCAGCACCGAACTCCAACTGATATTGGCCAAGGCATGGCCAATGCGCTCGGGGCCTTCGAGCCACCAGGACAGTGCCAGGAATGGCAGTGGCGGGATCAGCCCACCCCAGATCACCAACGCGACCAGGTCGACCGAGCCGAACCGCCGGGTAATGATGTTGCCCAGGCCCCACATTGCACCGCCACACAGGGTCAGCACCAACGCCAGCATGGGCACATGGCCGCCGTCTTCGCTGCCGATCAGTGCCAAGCCGCCGGCCGCCACCAGCAGCCCCAGCACGCTGGCCAGGCGCAGCCGCTCACCGAGAAACAACGCCGCAAAACCGAGGGTGAAAAAGGCTTGCGACTGCAGGATCAACGAAGCCAACCCTGGCGGCATGCCGCTGTACATGGCCTGAAACAGGAACGCGAACTGGCCCAGTGAAATGGTCGCACCGTAAGCGATCAGCCAGCGCCACGGCAGTTTGGGCCGCCTGACCAGCAAGATCGCCGGAAACGCCACCAGCAAGAAACGCAATGCCCCCAACAACATCGGTGGCAGCCCGTCGAGGCCAACCTTGATGACCACAAAGTTGACGCCCCAGGCGACAATCACCACCAGGGCGATAAGCAGGTCCTTGAGTGGCATTGCGACTTCCTTCTGCAGGCTTTTTAGACATATTTCGTTACAGCATAACGGTATTCCTTGAGAAAGGACCAGCACAGTTGAAACCAATGGTTGCACTACAGTGACTGTTCCGTCTGCCCGCTGTCGTTTGGACGACTAACTGCCAAATCAGCAAGCACAGGTTCAATCCTGATAACCAGGCGCCACCTTTTCCAACATTCGCAACAACGCCGCCCACGCCAATTGCAGCGCATCCGGGTCGGTCAGTTCCCCCTGCTTCAACCCTGTCCCCGGCGCGTTGAACTGCCGTTCGGTACGCACGCACACTTCGGTCGTCGGCAATACCAGTTGCCCAGCACTTTGCGCCGCTAACTGGATCTCGCAAGCCTTCTCCAGGTAGTACATGCGCAAGAAGGCTTCAGCCACACTGCGCCCCGTGGTCAACAGGCCATGGTTGCGCAGCATCATCACCGGCTTGTTGCCCAGGTCGGCCACCAGCCGTTGCTGTTCATCCATGTCCAGCGCGACGCCCTCGTAGGCGTGGTAAGCCACATTGCCGTAAAACTCCATGGACATCTGGTTGACCGGCAGCAGGCCACATTCCAGTGCGGCCACCGCGCAACCTGCGCGGGTGTGGGTGTGCAGCACGCATTGGGCATCCTCGCGGGCAGCGTGAATGGCACTGTGAATGACGAACCCGGCCGGGTTGACCGGGTGACGGGCAGCCCCCACCGGCCGCCCCTGCAGGTCGATCTTCACCAGGCTGGACGCTGTGATCTCCTCGAAGAGCAGGCCATACGGGTTGATCAGGAAATGGTGCTCCGGCCCAGGCAGGCGCAAGGAGATATGCGTGAAGATGAGATCGCTCATGCGAAAGTGCGCGATCAGCCGGTAGCAGGCAGCCAGCTCCCGACGCAGGCTTAGTTCCGTTTCAGTCATCTTGTTGCCCCTTTACTGAGCGCTATTTGCTGGCCCAGGCGTTGAAGCGTTGCTCCAGTTCTTCGCCATGATCGACCCAGAATTCCACGTTCATGGCCAGCGCCCCTTGCAGGTTCTGTGGCGAAGTGGGTACCCAGTTGGCCAGCGCCGGGTCAAGCCTGGCCGCAGCTTGGGTATTGGTTGGCCCATAGGGGATTTGTTGTACATACCGCACCTGGGTATCCGGCTGATTGGCATAGGCAATCAGCCGCTTGGCCTGGTCGACATGCCGCGAGCCTTTGATGATCGCCCAATAGTCCATACCGTACAGGCTGCCAGGCCATACCACGGCCAACGGGCTGCCCTGCTGCGCCGCCACCGCAATTCGTCCGCTGTAGGTGGAGGTCATCACCACGTCACCGGCTGCCAGCCATTGCGCGGGTTGAGCGCCGGCGTCCCACCACTGGATATGGGGTTTGAGTTCGCTGAGTTTGGCGAAGGCCCGCTCGACACCTGCCGGCGTGGACAATACCCGGTATACGTCCTCGACCTTGACCCCGTCAGCCAACAGCGCGAATTCCAGGTTGTACACCGCACGTTTGCGCAGGCCGCGCTTGCCAGGGTACTTGTCGACGTCCCAGAAGTCGGCCCACGACGCCGGCGCCTGGGCCAGCTTGCTGCGGTCGTAGGCAATAGCCACGCTCCAGACCAGCGCGGCCGACCCACAATCCTGTGCGGCTGCCGGGATCAGTTCGGCGGCATGGCCCAGGCGCTGCCAGTCCAGGTGCTCGTAGATCCCCTCGTCGCAGCCGCGCATCAAGTCAGGGCCTTCGATCTGCACCACATCCCAATCGACGTTGCCGGTGTCTGCCATGACCTGGATCCGCGCCATTTCACCGTTGTATTCACTCTGGATCAGCTGGCTGCCGTCCTGGGCGACGAAGGGCTTGAAAATCGCCTCCTCCTGGGCCTTCTGGCCCGCGCCGCCATAACCGACCACAACCATCTGCTGCGCAGCTTGCGCAGTGCCCAGGCCAAGGGCCAGCAAGGTTGCACAAAGGCCGGTCACACGTGGATATAGCTGCATCGTAGTTTCCTCCTGGCGGTGCCCGACGGGCCCGTTTTCTTGTTGTTTTGAGGTCACACCCTCGCCATGCGAGTGAGGAAAACCTAGACAGACACCAGTAAAAAAACAAGTTGATTTTTTACTATCGCTACACTTTGATAGAAAAATAACAACACCGTACCGGAGCCGCCTGTATGCAGACCGCCTTCCCACACCTGTTCGAGCCCTTGCAGATCCGCGGCAAACGTTTGAAAAACCGCATCATGTCCACCGGGCACGACACCTGCCTGCCCACCGACAACCTGGTCAACGACAAACTGATCGCCTACCAGCGCGACCGCGCTGCCGGCGGCGTTGGCCTGATCGTGCTGCAGGTCGCCGGGGTGCACGACAGTGCCCGCTACACCTCGCATGTGCTAATGGCCACGGACGATGCCTGCATCGACGGCTACCGCCAGCTTGCCGAGGCCTGCCACGCGCACGGCACCGTGGTGCTGTCGCAACTGTTTCACCCTGGGCGGGAGATCATGGAATCGGCAGACGGCCTGTTGGCGGTAGCCTACTCGGCCTCTGCGGTGCCCAATGAGCGCTTCCGGGTGATGCCACGGGCGCTGGACCAGGCAATGATCGACGAAATCGTCCAGGGCTATGCCGGCGCCGCACGCCGCCTGCACCAGGCCGGCCTGGATGGCGTCGAGGTGGTGGCCAGCCATGGCTACCTGCCCGCGCAGTTTCTCAACCCCCGGGTGAACCTACGCAGTGATGGCTACAACGGTGACCTGGATCAGCGCCTGAGGTTCTTGCGCGAAGTGCTGGCCGCGGTGCGCGCTGCCACCGATGAGCAGTTCATCATTGGCCTGCGCATCAGCGCTGACGAGCGCGACAGCCAGGGCCTGAGTGAAGACGAGTCACTGGCTGCTGCCGTGGCCTTGCAGGGCCAACTCGACTACCTGCATATCGTCGCCGGTACCTCGGCCTCGCTGGGTGGCGCGGTCCATATCGTGCCACCAATGGCCATCGAACCGGCGTACCTGGCCCGCGAGGCTGGCACCTTCAAGCAACAGCTGGCTATCCCCCTGTTCGTCACCGGGCGCATCAACCAGCCCCAGGAAGCCGAGCTGATCCTGGCCCGCGGCCAGGCTGATGTGTGCGGCATGACCCGGGCGCTGATCTGCGATCCGTCGATGCCAGGCAAGACCGAACGCGGCCAGGTCGAAGACGTGCGCGCCTGCATCGCCTGCAACCAGGCATGCATCGGCCATTTCCATCGTGGCTTGCCCATTTCCTGCATCCAGCGCCCGGAAACCGGGCGTGAGTTGCAGTACGGGCACCTCACGCCCACTTCCTCGCCCAAGCGCATAATGGTCGCCGGCGGCGGGCCTGCCGGCATGAAGGCCGCCGCCGTGGCCGCCGCGCGCGGGCACCAGGTCACGCTGTACGAGGCGGGCCCGCAGCTCGGTGGGCAGGTGCTGCTGGCCCAGCTACTGCCACGGCGTAGCGAGTTCGGGGGTGCCAGCACCAACCTGCAACGGGAAATGGCCCTGGCAGGTGTAGAAGTGGTGCGCAACACCCGGGTCGACCGCGCGCTGGTCGAACGTGAGCGCCCTGATCTGGTCATTGCCGCTACCGGCGCCACCCCCTACTGGCCGGCGTTCGAGCGTACCGGCGAGCTTCAGGTAGTGGACGCCTGGCAAGTGCTGCGCAATGAGGTGAAACCGGGGCGTTCGGTGCTGGTGATCGACTGGCGCTGTGACTGGATCGGCCCCGGTATCGCCGAACGCCTGGTGCGCGAAGGTCATCAGGTCCAGTTGGCGGTCAACGGCACTCATTGCGGCGAGAGCCTGCCGCTTTATGTACGTGACCAACTGGCCGGCGAGCTGCATCGCCTGGGTATCCCTGTCACCCCATACGCACGTCTGTATGGCAGCGACGACAACACGGTGTATTTGCAGCACACCGCCAGCGGCGATCCGATGATCTTCGAAGGCATCGACACCCTGGTGCTGTGCATGGGGCATCAACCGCAAGACCGCCTGGCCACTGAACTGGCAGGTGTGGTGGACGTACGGCGGATTGGCGACTGCCTGGCGCCGCGCACAGCCGAAGAAGCGATTCACGATGGCCTGACGGTTGCCTGGGCACTCTGAGGCTGTACATACTGCGGCTTTTGCGATGGACCGACGCGCATGAGCCAACCCTCCCAGCCCACCGCCAGCGAACCCGGGGGCGCCGCGCCGCAGTTCCTCGGCACCCGCATCCGCGGCCTGCGCAAGCGCCGCGGCATGACCTTGGCGGAGCTGGCCGCACACAGTGAACTGACCGCAGGCTACATCAGCCAGCTGGAGCGCAACCTCTCCTACCCGTCGATCCCGGCGCTGTTCAATATCGCCCGCAGCCTGGGCGTGACCATCCAGTGGTTCTTCGCCAGCGAAGCCACCACCGCGCCCGAAGACCAAGGCTATGTGGTGCGGCGCAACAGCCGCCTGAGCGTGCATTACGAAGATGGCATCGTCGATCAACTGCTCACTCCCCAGCCCAACCGCCAGCTGGAGATGCTGCACTCACGTTTCCCGCCAGGTACTTACAGCCAGCAAAGCTACAGCCACGACGGCGAAGAAGCCGGTTACCTGCTCAGCGGCACGTTTGAGCTGTGGGTGGGCGAGCGGCATTTCCAGCTGAGTGAAGGCGACAGCTTCAGCTTCTCGAGCCATGAACCCCATCGCTACGGCAACCCCGGTGAAGTGGATGCCGTGGTGATCTGGGTGATCACACCGCCAACATTCTGAAGCACTCCGGCAAGCACTGGTAACACCGTTGACCGGCAATACGGTCTACCTTGTCCACCGAACTTCAAAGGAGCACAACCATGAAGCAGATCCTGATCATTGGTGCGGGCTTTGCCGGCCTGTGGAGCGCACTCAGCGCCATCCGCCAGCTTGACCTCAACGGCAGCAAGGGCGTCGAGGTCACCTTGCTCGCCCCCCAGGCTGAACTGCATGTGCGTCCGCGCTTCTACGAGCCAGACGCGCATACCCTGGCCGCCCCCCTGCAGGCGCTGTTCGACGCTGTCAATGTCCGTTTCGTGCAGGGCACGGCATACCACATCGATGAAGCGGCCCGCCGCGTGGGCTATCGCACCCGCAGCGGCACTCGCTGCACCCTGCCCTATGACCGCCTGATCATGGCCTGCGGCAGTGAGCTCGAGCGCCCTGACATGGTCGGCATCGAGCATGCCTTCGACGTCGACAAGCTCGACAGCGCCGCACGCCTGGAAACCCACCTGAAGTCACTGGCCAGCCTGCCGAACACGCCGGCACGCAATACCGTGGTGGTAGCCGGGGGCGGTTTTACCGGCATCGAGACGGCCACCGAATTGCCGGCCCGCTTGCGCGCGATACTGGGTGAAGACGCCGCGTTGCGCATAGTGGTAATCGACCGCGGCGCCAGGATTGGTGCAGCCTTGGGTAACGGCATTCGCCCAGCCATCGAGCAGGCATGCGAGGCCCTGGGCGTGGAGTGGGTTTGCGGTGCCACGGTGGTTTCGGTGGACCCTGCCGGTGTGCAGTTGGACAACGGCCAGCGTATCGACGCCAGCACGGTGGTCTGGACGGTTGGCTTCAAGGCCAACCCGCTCACCGAACAGATCAGCGGCGAGCGCGACAACCGCGGCCGCTTGCATGTCGATGGCAACCTGAAGGTCAAGGGCAATGATGCCGTGTATGCAGCTGGAGACGTGGCTTACGCCACCTGTGACGAGCTTGGCAATCATGCCGTGATGTCGTGCCAACATGCGATTCCGCTGGGGCGCCATGCGGGCAACAATGCCGCTGCCGAGTTGCTTGGCGTAGCACCAATGGCTTACAGCCAGCCCAAGTACGTGACGTGCCTGGACCTGGGGGCCTGGGGCGCGGTGTACACCGAAGGATGGGACCGTGAGGTTTCGCCACCGGAGGACAAGGCCGAAGCCAAGGCGCTGAAGCGCCAGATCAATTCAGTGTGGATTTATCCGCCAGCGGCTGACCGTGCAGCAGCCTTGGCAGCAGCTGATCCGCTTATTCCGGTAGCCTGAACGCTTCTACAGGTTGGAGTGGCCTTGTCCCTCGACAGGGCCACGCTTGCAACCAACCGCTCCCTTGATCAGGCAGCCGCAAACAGCTCGTTGGCAATCTGCGCCTGTGCAGCATCAATCGCCTGGCTGCGCTGCTCCGGGCCATAGGCCAGGCCGTGGGCCCGGACGATTTCCAGGTCGGTAATACCGATGAAGCCCAGGAACACTTTCAGAAAGTCTTCATGCCCGGCGCCAGTCGGCTGGCCAGCGTGCAGGCCACCCGCGGTGGAAACCAGCACCACTTTCTTGTTGCCGCACAGGCCTTGCGGGCCGGCTTCGGTGTAGCTGAAGGTCTTGCCGGCGACGGCCACACGGTCAATCCAGGCTTTTAGCTGGGTCGGCACGGTGAAGTTGTACATTGGCGCGCCAATCACCACGGCATCGGCAGCCAGAAACTCTTCGAGCGTCTCGGCGCTCAGCTTGGCTTCGAAAGCCTGGGCTGCGTCGCGTACGTCTTCAGGGGTGCCTGCAGCGACCAGGGTGGCGGCGGAGAAGTGGGCAATGGCATCGGCAGCCAGGTCGCGATAAACCACCTCAACGCTGGGGTCTGCAGCCTTCCAGGCTTCGACCACTTCGCGGCTTAGCTGACGCGAGGCGGAATTGTCGCCCAGGATGCTCGAATCGATGTGCAACAGTTTCATGGGACTCTCCTGTGAGTGAAGACCGCATCTGTGGGCGATCACGATGGGGAGAATCCTATCGAAGTGATCAATAGCTGATAAGTCAGCAAAAATGCGTTAGTTTGTCCCACAGATGGAACAGTGAGACATGCCCATGCAAGACCTCAACGACCTCTTCTACTTCGCGCGCGTCGTCGAAGCCGGCGGATTCGCCGCCGCCGGGCGCCAGCTGGGTATCCCCAAGTCGCGCCTGTCGCGGCGTATCGCCGAGCTCGAAGAGCGCCTGGGCACACGCCTGTTGCAGCGCACCACACGGCAACTCAAGCTCACCGCAGTAGGTGAACGTTACTTGCATCATTGTCAGGCCATGCTGCTGGAGGCCGAAGCCGCCGACGAAACCGTGGCCAGCATGAGCAGTGAACCGCGCGGGCGTTTGCGGGTTTCCTGCCCGGTGGCACTGGCACACGCCTTCCTGCCGGATGTGATCAGCCGCTTTCTCGAGCAGTACCCGCTGGTGCAACTGGACATGGTATTGCTCAACCGCCGGGTCGACCTGATTTCCGAAGGCATTGACGTAGCGTTGCGCGTACGCGACCTGGGCGACGAAGACCCGGCCCTGGTCACCCGCCGCCTGCGCCAGGCACAAATGCAACTGGTGGCTGCACCCGGTTTTGCCGACCACATTCGCGAACCGGGCGAGCTGGCATCATTGCCCGTGCTGGGCGCAGCCGAAGCGGACCGGCTGGTACACTTCCGCCTGTTCGGCCCCCATGGCAAGCAGCAGGAAATAGCGCTGGAGCCACGCTTGGCGATCGATGATTTCGTAGTACGTAACGCTGCTGTACGTGCCGGGCTGGGGTTCACTGCGCTGCCCAGCATGTTCTGTGAAGAGGAACTGGAACGCGGCGAACTGGTGCGCCTGCTGCCAGACTGGTCGCTGCCGGGTGGCTACCTGCAGGCGGTTTACCCACACCGGCGCGGCCTGCTGCCTGCGGTCCGAGTGTGGATCGATCACCTGGCGGCGTCATTCGAGGCTTGTGGAGAGCGGTATGTCTGAACGGAAGATGAGCGAGGCCCAGGTGGCGGCATTTTGCCTGAGCCTGCCGGGGGCGCGGGAAGACTACAAATGGGGCGGCATCCGAGTGTTTTCGGTGGCCGAAAACAAGATGTTCGCGGTGCTCGACCTGGCGGGTGCCGGGTTGTCGTTCAAGGTAGCCGACGAGCTGTTTCTGGGTTATTGCGATCGCCCCGGGATACGGCCGGCGCCTTACCTGGCGCGGGCGCGATGGGTCAGCATGGCGCCGCCCTACCCCATGGGGCGTGATGAACTGTGTGATGTGTTGCAGCGGTCGCACCAGCTGGTCGTGCGTCGGTTGCCCAAGCGGTTGCAGGTGGGGTTGGTCATGTGATCTACCTGTACCGGCCCTTTCGCGGCATTACCCGCAAAGAGGCCGGCACAACTGCACATCAACCAAGGGGCAGATAACGCCCGTCAAGAAACAGCCAGTCTGCCCAGAACACCTGGTGCAGCAGCACAATCCCCCAGCACACCAACTGGAACGACACCTTGCGGGTCTTGTGCCGAAACAGCTGCTGCGCCAACAGCGCCCCCGGCCAACCACCGAGCAACTCGCTGGCATGCAGCACTTTCTCGGGTGTACGCCAGGCCTGGTTACGTGCCTGCTGCTTGTCCTGCCAATACAGCAACAGGCTGATCAGGCTCATGGCCGGGTACAACGCCAACGGCCACCAGGCCTGATCGTTCCAGGCCATGCGCGCCGCCCCCAGGCCGGGCAACAGGCAAAGCACGCCCAACAGCAGCAGCTTCAGGCGCACATTGCGCACGCCTTCAGCCCGTTGCCCACGCAGCGCCTCAGCCATGTGCCGTGGACCAGTCGACCCAACCGAACTGCCAGGTCGCCAGAATGAACAGGCCGAACACAATGCGATACCAGGCAAATGCCGCGTAACTATGGTTGGCAATGAACTTGAGCAACGCCCGTACGGCAATCATGGCGAAGATGAACGAAGTCACGAAGCCGAGCGCGAACACCGGCAGATCGCCGGGCTGGAACAAGTCACGGTATTTATAGCCCGAATATACCGCCGCACCGACCATGGTCGGCATTGCCAGGAAGAACGAGAACTCGGTCGCTGCCTTGCGCGACAGGCCGAACAGCAGGCCACCGATAATGGTCGAACCGGAGCGCGACGTGCCCGGGATCATCGCCAGGCACTGGATGAAGCCTATTTTCAGCGCATGGCTCCAGCGCATGTCGTCCACATGGTCCACCTCCACGCGGTGCTCACGGCGCTCGGCCCAGAGCATGATGACGCCCCCCACCACCAAAGCCGCCGCCACGGTGACGGGGTTGAACAGGTATTCGTGAATAAGGTCGGCGAACAGCACACCCAGGACCACCGCCGGCATGAACGCCAGCAGCAGGTTGCCCGTGAATCGGCGCGCCTTGGGCTGGTGGGTCAGGCCGAAGACCACTTCGAAAATCTTGCTGCGAAACTCCCACACCACCGCCAGGATCGCCGCCAGCTGAATGATGATGTTGAAAGCCATGGCCCGTTCGCCGCCAAAACCGATCAGGTCGGCGACGATAATCTGGTGACCGGTACTGGAGATCGGCAGAAACTCCGTCAGCCCTTCGACCACGCCTAAGATGATTGCCTGGAAGGCAGTCCAAAAATCCATCATTCCCCCGGATGGAGCGCTGCTTGTCGCAGGCCCCTTGTTCTTGATTTGCTTGAAATTGCCTTACACGGCCCGGCTGTTTTACAGCGACTGTTGGGCGCAACGCCAGCGGAAAAGTTCATGCCTGTTAAAGGTTTCATCTTGCGCGGCCGAAATCCTGACAGAGCCCCTTGGCAATTGCTTTACCCGACCCGTTGCAGACTACCACCAACATAGCACTTAGCCATTAGTCGGGTGTGGGCTCGCTGCAAAGCATGCTTCGATGCACCTCAATAAAAAGAACAATGCGGGAGCTGATGGATGAACACTCTGAGATCGATGTCAATCAGTCAGCGCCTGTGGCTGATCCTTGTGGTGGCAGTGGCCATGCTGGTGGTACTGGGCCTGCTGATGCTGCGGCAGATCCATGGCGACCTGTACCAGGCCAAGGCGGAGAAAACCCGCCATGTGGTGCAAACCGCCGCGGGTGTGCTGGCCTATTACCAAGGCCTGGAAGCTGCCGGCACGCTCAGCCGCGAAGCCGCCCAGCAACAGGCGCTGCAGGTAGTGCGCGCGCTGCGCTACGACCATGACGACTATTTCTGGATCAACGACCTAGGGCCGAAGATGATCATGCATCCGGCCAACCCCAAGCTCGACGGCCAGGACCTTTCCGCCATCCGCGACCCCGATGGTTTCGCCGTGTTCAACGAAATGGTCGCCCTTGCCCGCCAGCAGGACGCCGGCCCGGTCAACTATCGCTGGCCCAAGCCCGGCGCCAATGAACCGGTAGCCAAGACCTCGTATATTCAGTTGTTCAAGCCGTGGGGCTGGATCATCGGTTCGGGCGTGTACGTCGATGACGTGCAGGCCGAATTCGCTCGCCAGTTGCGCGACGCTTCGCTGGTTGGCGTGGGCATTGCCCTGCTGATGGCGCTGGTGGTCATGCTGATCGCCCGCAGCATCGCCCGCCCGCTGCAGGAAGCGGTGCAGGCGATGGGCAACATCGCCAGCGGCGAAAGCGACCTGACCCGGCGCCTGGACACCCATGGCAGCGACGAGATCACCCACCTGGGCGAGCACTTCAACCGCTTCAACGGCAAACTGCAAGGTGTCGTCGGCCAACTGCAAGGCGCGGCCCACGCATTGGCCCAGTCCGCCGGGCACGTCGGTGACAATGCGGGTGCCGCACAACAGCGCAGTGCCCAGCAATCGTTGCAGATGGACCAGGTGGCCACTGCAGTCAATGAGGTGACCTACGCCGTGCAGGACGTGGCCAAGACCGCTGAACAGGCCGCCGGAGAGATGCGGACGGCACAACAACAGGTGACGCACGGCCAGCAGGCCATCCACGGCAGCCTGGCGCAGATCGACCGCCTGTCGCTGACCATCGATGAGGCCGTACAGGTAATCCGCGACCTGGCCGGCCACAGCACGCGCATCGGCGGCGTGCTGGACGTGATTCGTTCCATTGCCGAACAGACCAACCTGCTGGCGCTGAATGCCGCCATCGAGGCTGCACGGGCTGGCGAGCAAGGCCGAGGCTTTGCCGTGGTCGCCGACGAGGTGCGCCTGCTGGCCCAGCGTACAGCACAATCGACGGCCGAGATTCATACCATGATCGAGCACCTGCAGAGTCAGTCGGACGCTGCGGTCAAGGCCATAGACACCAGCAGCGAGGCATCGCGCCAGACTGTCGAACAAGCCCGCGAGGCCGGCGCCAGCCTGGACGCCATCAACCAGGTGCTGAACAACCTCACCGCATTGAATGCCTCCATTGCCAGCGCTACCTTGCAGCAGTCGCATGTGGTCGAAGAGATCAACCGCAATGTGCTGGATACTGCCGGGTTGTCGCAGCAGACCGCCGATGCGGCGCGTCAGTCCAGCGATGCCGGGGTGGCATTGGGGCGGTTGAGCGAAGAGCTGGAGCAGTTGTTGCGGCAGTTCCGGGTCTGAGAACAAGCCCTTTGTGGGAGCGGGCATGCCTACTCCCGCAGGTATCGAGTGACCTTCAAGCCTGCGCTGCACCTGTGGAAGCAACTGTCTTGCTCAATTTCTGAAAGCTGGCGCGATTGGAGTGGGAGCGGCCTTGTGTCGCGAAAGGGCCGCGTAGCGGCCCCCGACAATCTGCGCATCAAAGCCGAAATCCCGGGGCCGCTTTGCGGCCCAATCGCGACACAAGGCCGCTCCCACAGGGCGCGTGTAGCCCGCTGAAGGTCAGTGATGATACGCGTCATCTTCACCGGCAAAGCTGATTGACACACCACTGGATGGGTGGAGGGGAAGCAGAGTGACCAGGATGCGGCGGGGCGCTGGTAATCAAGGCGCCGCCGATCCTTTGTGGGCATGCCCGCGAAGGAAGCAACGCGGTGGATGGCACCGGCGCTGCCGGTGTTCGCGGGTAAACCCGCTCCTACAACCAGGTATCCCGCCGCTGCGCCCTACACCTTCACCGGCCGACCCGCTACAATCTCGCCCCTTCCCCGTAGCCTCCAAGGATCGCCGATGTCCGGCCTTGAACTCATTGCCGCCCTCCTCGGCGTAACCGCTGTCTGGCTCACGGTCAAGCAGAACGCCTGGTGCTGGCCAATTGGCCTGGTCATGGTGCTGATTTATGGCTGGCTGTTCTACGAGGTAAAGCTGTACTCGGGCATGTTGCTGCAAGTGGCCTACGCCATCCTGCAACTGTACGGCTGGTGGCAATGGAAGCGCCCCGGCCACGCTGAAGACGCCCGTCAGGTCTCCCGCCTGCAACGCCCGGCACTGTTCACCGGCCTGGCCACCGGGGTGCTGCTGAGCGCCGCCCTGGGCGCGGCCATGGCCAACTGGACCGATGCCGCCCTGCCCTGGCTGGATGCCACCCTGACCGGATTCAGCCTGGTAGCGCAGCTGTGGATGGCGCAGAAACGCCTGCAGTGCTGGCCACTGTGGGTGGTGGTCGACATCATCTATGTGGGCCAATACCTGCATCAGCAGTTGTATTTCACCGCAGGCTTCTTCGCCGTGCTCACCCTCATTGCTGTACGCGGCTGGCTGGAATGGCGCCGCGACCCGGCGTTGGTACAGCCATGAGTGCGCAGCTAGCAATGAAAGTGCTGGTACTGTGCGGCCCAGAATCCAGTGGCAAAAGCTGGCTTAGCGGGGTGATCCAGGCACATTTTGGTGGCGTGGTGGTGGGCGAGTACGTGCGCCATTTCATCGACCAGCAATGCCGTGACACCTGCTACGCCGATATTCCCGCCATCGCCCGCGGGCAACTGGCATGGGAGGACCGTGCGCGTGAGCAGGCACCCCCACTGCTAATTCTGGACACCCACCTGCTGAGCAACATGCTCTGGAGCCAGGCACTGTTCGACGACTGCCCAACCTGGCTGGAAGAGGCACTGCTGGCACGGCGTTACGACCTGCACCTGTTGCTCAGCCCGCAAGGGGTGGACTGGATTGCCGATGGTCAGCGTTGCCAACCCGACCTCAGCGATCGTCAACGCTTTTTCGACGACAGCCAGGCGTGGCTGACACGGCACAACCAGCCGCACCAAATACTTGATGGCAATTGGCCGCAGCGCCAATTGCTGGCCTTGCAATCGGTTGCTATGCTACTTGGTAGCGATGCGCCAGCATGCCCAGCCGAGTGTTAAACCACTGACACACCCCGTTGGGGCAAAGCCCCCGAAATTGCGGGGCTTCCCCCTGCCCTGGGTGCAGTGTCAAGCCTGTGAAACACACCTGCAAAAACCCTTCCAATCAAGGCCACAGCTGCCTTTGCCGGCAACGCTCGAAGCAAGCTGTTTCAAGCCTGAGACAGCATGCGTCGCACTTTGTCAGCCTCTTGCCCTAACTATCTGATCTAAAAAAGATTCTAAAAAGCGGCACACCTTCTGCTCTGTCGTTCGCATCGCTGAACAGGGCCAGCGCTCAAAGAAGGAGTTGCCGTCGTGAGGAAACGTGACAAACGCCTCTATCACCTATTACTGGTGGGTTGTGTACTGGGGTCACTCAGCCTGACGGCTCAGGCGGACAAGGGGATCATCATCATCAAGCGCGATGTGCAGGTGCGCAACGCGACCATCCCCCCTCTGATCCCAGACCCGAGCCCTACCACCGTCAATGCCAACCCTTCTGCCCACGTGCTCAAGCAAACCAACGAGCTGAGCGATGGCGACTTCGCCGGCATCAGCAGCGGTGCAGGCATCAGCAACCTGGTCACCCAGCAGACCAACAACCTGGGTGGCAACCTCGGCAACCAGAACCAGCTTCCCAACTTGGCGGGCGGACGCGGCACGGGGTCGGGTAACGGTATCTCGAACATGGTCAACTCGAGCGTGCAGCGTGGCCTCGCGCCGCTGCAGATTCTGACCGGCGGGGGCAAGTGAGATGAAGCGCACACTGCTGATGCTGGCCGCCCTTTGCACTGCACCGGCCTTTGCGCAATCCCTGGTTCCCGTCATCAACAACGCCGATATCGACAGCTCAGGCAGCCGCTATCAGGGCAACCTCTCTGTCAACCAGGCCGCTGGCGACAAACAGCAGCAAGTCAATGCGCGCGCCATCGCCGTCGGCCCCGAAGCCAATGCAAGCACCCAGATCCGGCAACGGCTCGACACGCCCGCCGACCCCGCGATGGACGCCCGCTCAACCATCCAGGGCAACGCTTTCAGCAACGGCAGCGGTGCCCTGGGGGTCAACCAGAGCGCAGGTGCCAACACCCAGCAAGCCAACGCACTGAACATCAGCATTGGTGCACAACCGCAAAGCATCGACGACAGCGTCCTCATGCAGCAGAACGTGGCGCTGATCAACAACTCCGGAGCAACTGACATTCCAGCAGGCTATCGCCAGGTCACCACCAGTGACCAGGCCTTCACCGGTAGCCGAGGGGTGATCCAGTTGAACCAGAGTGCCGGGGTGGGAAACCGAATGGCCAACACCTTGAGCATCCGGGTCGCGGATTGACCCTGCAGTTAAGAACGACACTTAACCTAATAGCGTACGGAGAATCACCATGAAACCCTCGATGGCAATCAAGCCTCTGGTTTTCGCAATTGCTGCGGTCATGGCTGTTGCTGTACAAGCTGGGCAAAATGATCGGCGTAATGACCACCATAACGGCCACCACAACAATGGTCATCACACGCCTCCACCCACCAAGATCCCTGTGTATGCAACGGCCAATGCCTGGGACACCCAAACCAGCACTGGCAACCGCATCTCCAATGAAGGCACCATCAACGAAGCCGAGATGAGTGACTCTGGCACCGGCTCCAGCGGCAACGTTGGCATAAACGTGGCGGCCGGTAACGGCAACCAGCAAGATAACGCCGCTGCCATTGCCAACGCAGGCTCCGACTCGAGCCTGGACAACAGCTTCGTGTTCGGCATGGCCAGTGCCACAGCTGACGTTGTGCAAACCAGCAGAAACAACCGGGTCGACAACTATTCGACCCAGTCTTCGGCTGTGATGAGCGGCTCGGCCAGCGGGGCTGAGGGCAACATTGGCATCAACGTTGCCGGTGGCGACCTCAACCAGCAGAAAAACACCATGGCCATCGCCAACACCGGTGCCCCGCTGGGTAACGCCACTGCCACGGCTTCAGCCAATCAGGACGGCCCAGGCCTGATTGTAAACAACAGCGCCGACCGCACCTATCGGGTGGATACGATTACCATCACCAAATCGGCCAGCGGTTCAAGCTCGAAGGAAGGTAGCTTCAACTCGACCGACGACCGCAGCTCGTCTTCGAGCTTCAGCGTCGCCGGTGCGCAAAGCGCCAGTTCCAGCGGCTCCAGTGGCTGGAACTCCAGCGGCTCGCAATCCAGCAATGCCAGCGGCTCCAACAGTTCGAGCGCAAGTGGCTCGAGCGGCTGGGGTGCCAGTGGCTCTGCCAGCGGCAGCCACAGCGCCTCGAGCAGCGCCAGCCTGGCAGCTTCGCTGGACGCTGCAGCCAACGCCACGCGTACCTTTACCACCGATGATGGCCGTCGCGAGCGCACCCGCTCCAGCACCTTCGATGGTTCGCTGAGCGCGTCGCTGGATGTGTCGGTCGACAAGTCGCACGAAAGTGCATACGACTCGTCGTTCGAGAAAGCATTCGACTCCAACTACGACAAGTCGCATCAATCGGCGTATGACAAGTCCAAAGAATCTTCGTACACCAAGTCTCACGACTCTTCGTACGAGAATGCTTCGGCGTCTGAGTTCTCGAAGTCTGGCGAGCAATCAAAACAATCCTCGAACGACGTTTCGAAGAGCTACAGCGAAAGCAGCGCCTACGACTTGAGCAATACTGTGTCCTTCCAAGTGCTGACCCCGACCGGCTGGGCCAACCCAGTTACCAACACTGCAACCCTTAGCGGTTCGGTGAACGGTGGCAGCGGTAACCTGGGCGTGAACGTAGCAGCCGGTGTGGGCAACCAGCAAAGCAACTCGCTGGCCATCTCCAACACTTCGTTCTGACCGCTGTGCTTGAGGCCCCCTTCGGGGGGCCTTTCTTCAACACACCCTAAGGCATCCGATCATGCGTATTTTCGCCTTGGCGTTTTTGCTGTGCCTGGCCAGCGTGAGCGAAGCAGCACAAATGCCGCTGTCCGTCCTGCCGGGCGGCGCTGTGGTGTTCAAACCGATCCAGAGCTTGCGCGAACGCAAGTTCGCCGACCTGGTGCAACAAAAGACCGACTTCAGCTGCGGCGCGGCCGCGCTGGCGACCATCCTGCGCCAGGCCTACTGGCTGGATGTGGACGAACATCAGATCATCGAAGGCATGCTGGCCCACGCCGACCAGGACCTTGTGCGTACGCAAGGCTTCTCGATGCTCGACATGAAGCGCTACGTCGAAAGCCTCGGGATGCGTGCCCGCGGTTACCGGGTGGCGCCTGAAACCCTGCACAGCGTACGCATTCCTGTCGTGGTGCTGATGGATGTGCGCGGCTACAAGCACTTCGTGGTCATGCAGAAAGTCGACAAAGGTTGGGTGTACATCGGTGATCCGGTGCTGGGCCACAGGCGATACAAGGTCGACGATTTCCTCAAGGGCTGGAACGGCATCATCTTCGCGGTGATCGGCCAGGGTTACGACAAGAACAACATCCTGCTCGACCCGCCCCTGCCACTGACCGCCAAGGGCCGGGTGAACAACTTCACCCCCGTGCAGGACTCAGAGCTGCTGGACTTCGGCTTCATCAGAAGCGACTTCTTCTAACGACTGTTCTAATGACAAGGAGCATGAAGCTCCAGGGAGCATTTCATGAAGACTTCATTGTGGTTGGCCATCGCCTGTCTGGCAGCCAGCCTGCCCAGTCACGCAGAGGCGTTGAAACCCATCGAACTGAAGGACCAGGAGCTGGCCAACCTGCGGGGCCGCTATGTGATGCCCGGACGAATCGTGAGCTTCGGCATTGTCATGTCCAGCACCTGGCAAAATGCAAAAGGGGATGTGATCGGAGCAACGTCCACGCTGCAAGTTCAGCAATCGACCATCAAACCCCAGTTCTATGTATCGATGATCGATAGAAAAGGCGCAGGTACGGCGCCGAGCAGCGCATCTGCAGCCGGGACTGGCGTGGTAACGGGCGGCAACGGCCTGACCACCACCGAAGGTGTGACCCAGGTGGTCCGTGCAGCCGGTGACAACAACGCCGCTTACAACAACGTCGACATCAACGTGACCAAAGCCAACCAGGCCCCCGCCGTACAACAGCAAGGCCAGGTACTGGCCGCCGGCCAGACCCTGGTCGGGGAAAATGGCGCCGGCGCGCTCAGTGTGTCCTCAAGCGGTGTGGGCGTGCAGCTCAACATCAATGCCAGCAACAACCAAGGCAGCAGCGTGCAACGCCTGGCCCAAGGTGGTCTGCTGCAGAACTCGACGCTGCTTGGCAACGGCAACCTGGTCAACAACGTCACCACCCTGAACGTTGTCATGCGCGAGAGCGTGCCGACAGCGGCTTCCCTCAACGGTAGCCTCGACCAGCTCAAAGGTCTTCGCACCTTCGGATACTGATCTACGCTCAGTCTCATCAAAAGTAGTTGGAAGGGACGGCAACTCCATGTACCGATCTTTTACGCTCAGAGCTTTTGTGTGCTTGACTACCTTGGCCCCCGCCACCGCACTTTACGCAGCCGCCGACCCACAAGTCGAAGCGCTGAAACAGGAACTGATTGAACTCAAACGCCGCTATGAGGCACAGCAACAGGCACTGATGGTGCTGGAGCAACGTGTGCGTCAGGTCGAGGAGGCCCCTGCTGCCGCGCAACCCAAACGCTTGGTCAAGTCTCCGGCCGAGGGGGTGAAAGGTGCGCAGACCGTCGCCTCTGGCGCACCGGGCACTACAGGGAGCTCCTACGGCCAGGCGCTGACAGCCGATTCCGAGCCGGCGCAAAGCGTTTCCAACCTGTATGACGAAGCCAGCGGATTCTTTGGCGGGGGCAAGTTCAGCTTCGAAACCGGCGTTACCTATACCCATTACGATACCCGTGCGCTGACCCTCAATGGCTTTCTGGCACTGGACTCGATCTTCCTCGGCAGCATCAACCTTGACCGGATCAAGGCTGACAACTGGACCCTGGACATGACCGCGCGCTACAACCTGGCGCAGCGCTGGCAGTTCGATATCAACGTCCCCGTGGTTTACCGCGAGTCCACCTACTCGTCTGGCGGTGCGGGGGGAGCCGGGGCAACCACTTCCGATGCCAGCGTGACCCGCGACCCGGAAATCGGCGATATCAACGTCGGGGTGGCCTACAAGTTCCTCGACGAGGACGAAACCTGGCCTGACGCAGTGGCCACCCTGCGAATCAAGGCACCGACCGGCAAAGACCCCTATGGCATCAAACTGCGCGAGGTGGACGGCAACAACAACCTCGCGGTACCGGAAAGCCTACCGACCGGCAACGGTGTATGGTCGATCACACCGGGCATCTCGCTGGTCAAGACCTTCGACCCGGCCGTGCTGTTCGGCAGCCTGTCCTACACCTACAACATGCAAGACTCGTTCAGCGACATCAGTCCGCAGGTGAACAGCAAGGTGCCGGGTGACGTCAAGCTTGGCGACTCGTGGCAGATCGGCGGTGGCATCGCCTTTGCCCTGAACGAAAAGATGAGTATGTCGTTCTCGGTATCCGACCAGTTCGCCCGCAAGAGCAAGATCAAACCTGATGGCGGCGACTGGCAATCGATCTCCAACAGTGACTACAACGCCGCCAACTTCAACATTGGCCTGACCTTCGCCGCCACCGACAACCTGACCATCGTGCCCAACCTGTCCATTGGTCTGACCGATGACGCACCTGACTTTTCTTTCAGCCTGAAATTCCCTTATTACTTCTGATAGTTGCCATCGGCCGGGCCTGTGCGAACGGGCCCGGCTTTGGTTACAAGCCTTGTAACCGGCCGCCTTCCCTGCCCAGGCCTGATATCATCAAGCACAGATGCATGACGATTTAATGGCAAAAGGGAAGTTTTTGTGAAGAACCTGTCCGACCACCCAAGCACCCGGCTTGCCGCTTTGGCGGCCCTGGTGCTGGTGATCCCACTGGGTACGCGCGCCATGCTGGGTTGGTCCAACCCGTTCGGTTACCTGTCCGATCTCGCCCTCGGCAGCCTGTTGATAGTGCTGCTACACCGCAGGCCGTGGTGGCTGGCGCTGCCCGTGCTGCTGGCCTGGGCGGCGCTGTGGGTGGCCTCGGCCGAGCTGGTAAGCGCAGTGGGCCGACTGCCCACCAGCGCCGACCTTAATTACCTGACCGACCCGCAATTCATGGAGAATTCGACCGGTGGCGGCCTGGCCCATGCCTGGTTGCCCTGGGCCCTGGGTGGCGGCTTGCTGGCCTGGCTGGCCTGTGCGTGGCGCAGCCGTGCACGGCGTAACCTGCCACTGCCGCGCAAAGGCTGGGCCATACCCGTACTGCTGTTCGGCGCGCATTGGGGCAGCCAGCAGTTGCTACCTTCCGATGCCGACCAGTGGCGGCAATACAACCTCCCCCACCAGTTGATGTCTGCCGGCGTCGGTAACCTGCAACGCCAGGTCGAAGGCTGGATGGGCCGCACGCAACCCTTCACCCCGCTGGCCAGCAGCGGCCTGACTCAATCCGACCTGCATGGGCAAAGGCTGCTTGCCGGCCCGGGAAGCGCCCGCAACTTGCTGGTGATTACCCTGGAAGGCATCCCGGGCGCCTACCTGCAGCCTAACCGCCAGGCGCTGAACAGCCGTTTCAACGACGACTTGATGCCCAAGCTCAGCAAGTGGGCCGAGCGCGGCATGAACACCCCAGACTACGTGCTGCACACCCACCAGACCATCCGTGGCCTGTATGCGATGCTGTGCGGCGATTACGACAAGCTGGCCAACGGCACGCCCAAGGGCGTAGAACTGCTGACCCAAAACGAACGCAACCAGGCCTGCCTGCCGGCGCAATTGCGCCAGGCCGGCTTCACCACCCACTACCTGCAAGGCGCGGGCCTGCGCTTCATGGCCAAGGACCGCATCATGCCGCACATCGGTTTCGATTCGGTGCATGGCCAGGAGTGGTTCGCCAACAAGAACTACCTGGACTTCCCGTGGGGCAAGGATGACCGCGCCTTCTTCGAAGGTGCCCTGGGCTATGTGGGCCAGTTGCAGAAGCAGGACAAGCCATGGATGCTGACGTTGCTCACCGTGGGCACCCACCAGCCCTATTCGGCGCCGGCCGAGTACCTCGAGCGCTTCGACACACCGAAACAGGCAGCGGTCGCCTACCTGGATGACGCAGTCGGGGCATTTCTTGACAATCTCGAGCGCCAGGGCGTCCTCAAGGACACACTGGTGGTGGTGACTTCCGACGAGTCTCACGGCATCGATGGCGTGCGCCTGGCGTCGTCCTGGGGCTTCAACCTTACCCTGGCGCCGGAGCAAGCCCAGCTGCCAACCATCAAGCGCGGCACCTACGGCCATATCGACCTGGCCACCTCGCTGCTCGACTACTTCGCACTGCCCATTCCTGTGGCGCTTGGCGGTCGCTCGTTGTACCGCGACTACGACAGCGGCCGCGAAATGATCTCCTACACCAACGGCATGCTGCGCTACCACAATGGCCAGGGCCTGTTCACTGAATGTGACTTCCAACAGCGCTGCCGGCGTTATGCCAGTGAGGGCTTTATCGCCGACCAGGCCCGCTACCTCGGGCCGGCCGACAGCTTGCTGGGCCAACAGATCGGCGCATTGGCCGGGGTGCTCGACCAATCCTTGCTGCAAACCCCACTCAACCTGCGTTACCAGTTCGGCGGCCCTTCGCCGATCAAGTTGCGCAAGCGCATTGACGATGACTGGGCCGACAACCTCATTGGCGCCCAGTATCTGGAAATGCCCGGAGGCTCGCATACCCGCGTGCGGGTCAAGGTCCGCTCGCTGGACCCTGAACGTGCGGCTTATATCCGGCTCAAGGCCAAGCAGTTGGAACAGGACGTGCCGCTGGGCTTGCCAGAAGAGGTAAAGGTCACTGCCGACGCGCCACTGGAGATGGAGTTCAGCTTCGACAACCCGACCGAGCGCAAGGCGTTTTCCTTCCACTTGCTGGGCTATGGCGGCGGCAAGGTAGAAGTCAGCGACTTCAGCGTGATCACCGCCCTGCCGGGTGAGGATGACGACGCCGATGAACTGGCCGAGGGGCATATCGCTCATTCGGGCTAAGCAGGTACCGCTCATCGCCCGGTCACCGGTGCTTGTCGAATCGACCTGGTCGTACTCGACCAAGGTGTGAATCCCCCAGCGAGGAGACAGCACCATGAGCACCCACGAAAGCAGGCACCCGGTGGTTTCCCGCAGCCAGTGGCTGGCAGCCCGCCAGCAACTGTGGCTGCACGAAAAGGCGTTTACCCACCACCGCGACGCGCTAGCTGCAGCCCGTCGCTCCCTGCCTTGGGTAAAGGTCGAGCAGGATTACCGCTTCTTCGGCCCGAACGGCGCGTTGAGCCTGGCCGACCTGTTCGCAGGCCGCAGCCAGTTGTTGCTTTACCACTTCATGTTCGCCGAGGGTTGGAGCGAGGGCTGCCCCGGCTGCTCTTTTCTGGCCGACCACTTTGACGGCGCCAACCTGCACCTGGCCCACCACGATGTGTCGCTGGTGGCGGTGTCACGGGCCCCGTATGCTGAATTTCAGGCATTTCGCCAGCGCATGGGCTGGCAGTTCCCGTGGTATTCGTCGCATGGCAGCCCCTTCAACGAGGACTTTGGCGTCAGTGTCGGCAGTGAAGGCCAACGGCAGTACAACTATGAGCCGTATGAGGGCAATGAAAGCGAGCTGCCCGGCTTGAGTGCGTTTTTCCGCGAAGGCGACGGCAGCGTGTACCACACCTACTCAACCTACGCCCGCGGGCTGGACATTCTGGTCAACACCTACAACTTCCTCGACATTGCGCCACTGGGGCGCAATGAAGGTGGGACCATGGACTGGGTGCGGCACCATGACCGCTATGAAGGGCAACCGGACAAGCCTCACTGTTGTCACAAATGATGCAGGCAACACACACCTGTGGGGCAACTGTCTTGATCAACATTCGAAGGCTTGCGCGGTCGCCCCGTAGGAGCGGGTTCACCCGCGAAAGGGCCGGGCCTGCTGGCCAATCTCCACCCGCCGTTCACCGTCGCCGCCGCTACCGTATTCGCGGGTAAACCCGCTCCTACACACAGATCGTTGGTGGACACACGTCGGTGGTTTGACACAGCCCGTCGTGTAGGAGCGGGTTCACCCGCGAAAGGGCCGGGCCTGCTGGCCAATCTCCACCCGCCGTTCACCGTTGCCGCCGCTACCGTATTCGCGGGTAAACCCGCTCCTACACCTGATCGGGGGTGGACACACATCGGTGATTGGACACAGCCCGTCGTGTAGGAGCGGGTTCACCCGCGAAAGGGCCGGGCCTGCTGGCCAATCTCGACCCGCCGTTCACCGTTGCCGCCGCTACCGTATTCGCGGGTAAACCCGCTCCTACACCTGATCGGGAGTGGACACACATCGGTGATTGGACACAGCCCGTCGTAGGAGCGGGTTCACCCGCGAACACCGGCAGAGCCGGTGCCAGCCACCGCGTTGGTCTCTGTGCGGACATGCCCGCACAGAGACCTCGATCTGTCAGGCTCGCACACCCAGCATCCCGCGCTCGACGATAAAGTCGATCACCGCCTGCAACCCCTCGCCCTTCTTCAGGTTGCTGAAGGTCCAGGGCCGCTGTGGCCGCATGCGCTGGGTGTCGCGCTCCATCACCTCCAGTGAAGCCCCTACATAAGGCGCCAGGTCGGTCTTGTTGATCACCAGGAAGTCGGACTTGGTAATGCCTGGGCCGCCCTTGCGCGGGATTTTCTCGCCCTCGGCCACGTCGATCACGTAAATGGTCAAGTCAGCCAGCTCCGGGCTGAACGTGGCGCTGAGGTTGTCACCGCCGCTTTCCACGAAAATGACTTCGAGGTTACCGAACTTGCGCGCCAGCGCTTCGACCGCCGCCAGGTTCATCGAGGCGTCTTCACGAATGGCCGTGTGCGGGCAGCCGCCGGTCTCCACGCCAACGATGCGCTCCGGCTCAAGGGCGCCGGCCTCGGTGAGGATGCGCTGGTCTTCCTTGGTGTAGATGTCGTTGGTAACCACGGCGATCTGGTAGTGATCGCGCATGGCCTTGCACAGCGCTTCCAGCAGTGCGGTCTTGCCAGAGCCGACCGGGCCGCCGACACCGACGCGCAGGGGTTGTTGATAGCTTTGCATGCAGGCAGTCCTCAGGAACGGAACAAACGAGTGTATTGGGTTTCGTGACGCGATGAAGCGATGGCCAGCAGCGGCAAGCCGCCGCCAAGCTGGTCATCGCCCAGGGCCAGTGCCTGGTCCAGTGCAGCGGGCAAGTCGGCGCCGAGGTCGCGCAGCAAGGTCTGGGCAGCCTGCTGGCCGAACGGCACCAGCTTGACCCCGGCCATGACCGCGCCCTCCAGCCAGGCAAAGCCATGGCCCAATGCCAGTTGGCGCAACGGGATGGCCCAGTGCGCAGCCAGCCAGGCCATGCCGCCCAACTGGGTCAGCTCAAGGCTGGCGCGCCAGGCGGGTGCCTGGCCCAGTTGCCAGCCGTCGAGCAACCGCGCCAGCGCTGCGCCGCGCTGCTGTTCTTCCAGGCGCAGCTCGGCGGTTTCGCGGTTGGCCAGCAAGAACCGGCTCCAGTGACCGAACGCTTCGGCGTCCTCAGCCTGGCAGGCGTGGTACAGACGCGCCAGCACCGGCCAGTCGAGGCAGGCCAGGGTGTCGTGAACCTGCTCACGCTGCCAGCCGGCAAAACTGTCCACGCCCCGAACCCAGCCGGCCTCGACCGCCCACTCCAGGCCTTGCGAATAGGTAAAACCACCCACCGGCAAGCCGGGGCTGGCCAACTGCAGCAGGCGCAGCAGCGCCAGGTCGCTGTTCATCAACCGGCCAGCACCAGCGCGGCGCCGGCCAAAAGGCCACCGCCAAAGGCCTTCTGCAGGCCGCTGTGGCGGCGCAGCAGGCAACCGACTGCAAAGCCCGCCGCCAGCAGCAAGCCGCTGACCACGACAAACCCCGCGCTGAACTGCCAGAACGCGCTCGGCGTGGCTTCTACGCCATGTGCCCAACCATGGAACAAGGCGAACACCGGCATGGCCATGGCCAGCAGCGACTGGCGGCTGGGCAGCAGCACCGCCCCGGCAGCCACCAGCAGCGACACGGCAATCAGGGTTTCCATGCCCAGCACATCGCCAAACAGGTGACCGCACACGGCGCCACCGAACATGGCCGCCAGGGTCGCCAGGGGCAATGTCAGGTTGCGCCGGGTCAACGCGGCGAGCACGCCGGTGCCCAGCAGCATCAGCAGGTGATCGAGCCCGGTCAGCGGGTGCAGCAGGCCGTCCTGCAGCGGGTTGCTGTCATGGCCCGGATGGGCGAAGGCTGGCAGTGCCAGCATCAACAGAAACAGGGCGAAAGTCTTTTTCATCGGTTGCTCCAGGGCAGTTCAGGAATGGGCAGGCAGGCGTACGAACGGGTGATCGTGGCCATGGGCATGACTGTGGCTGTGGCCATGCGGTGCACTTTGGTAAGCGCCCGCTTCAGGCTCGAACGGGGCCTGTTCGGCCTCTACCGTCAGGCCCAGCCCCCGCAGCATGTCGTCCAGCACATGGTCGTGTTGGAAGCGCAACAGCCCGGGTTCGATCTGCAGCGGCACATGGCGGTTACCCAGGTGGTAGGCGGCGCGGGCCAACAGGTGTGGATCGGCACAGCGCACCGTCGACACCGCCTCGGGCGCCGCCAGCACGCGGATCAGCTGGGTGCCCTCGGCATCGGCCAGCAGTTCACCTCCGCGCAGCAGGTGGCCGCGCTCCAGCATCAGCCCGGCTTCGCGGCCATCGTCCAGGGTTACTCGCAGGCGGCTCTTGATACGGTTGTCCACGTCGAGGGTGACAGTGCCACTGACAACCCGCGTGCCGGGTTCGGATATACGGCGGCTCAAGACAATCATGGGTGCTCCTCAGAACAGGAAATAGCGCTGGGCCAGCGGCAGTTCGCTGGCCGGTTCGCAGACCAGCAGCTCGCCATCGGCACGCACCTGATAGGTCTGCGCATCGACTTCGATCAGCGGCTGCAGGGTGTTGTGGACCATGTCCGGCTTGCGTACCCGCCGGCAGCCGTTGACCACGCCAATCAGGCTGCGCAGGTTCAGCGCCTCGGCCAGCCCGCGGTCCATTGCCGCCTGGGGCAGGAATGTCATGCGTGTGGCATGCCGAGCCGCCCCCAGCGCGCCGAACATCGGCCGATAGTGCACCGGCTGCGGGGTGGGAATAGAGCCGTTGATGTCACCCATGGGCGCGGTGACGATCATCCCGCCCTTGAGCACCAAAGCCGGCTTGACCGCAAAGAACGCTGGCGACCACAGCACCAGGTCGGCCAGTTTGCCGACCTCCACCGAGCCCACTTCGTGACCGATGCCATGGGTGAGTGCCGGGTTGATGGTGTACTTGGCGATGTAGCGCTTGACCCGGAAGTTGTCGCTGTACGGGGTGTCCGGTGCCAGCGGCCCGCGACGCAGCTTCATCTGGTGCGCCACCTGCCAGGTGCGCAGCACCACCTCGCCAACCCGGCCCATGGCCTGGGAGTCGGACGAGGTCATGGCAAAGGCGCCCATGTCGTGGAGGATGTCCTCGGCAGCGATGGTTTCGCGGCGAATGCGCGACTCGGCGAAGGCCACGTCCTCGGCGATGCTCGGGTCCAGGTGGTGGCAGACCATGAGCATGTCCAGGTGCTCGTCCACGGTGTTGATCGTGTACGGCAGGGTCGGGTTGGTCGAGGATGGCAGCACGTTGGCCTGCCCCGCCGCACGGATGATGTCCGGGGCATGGCCGCCACCGGCACCTTCGGTATGAAAGGTGTGGATGGTGCGGTCGCCGATGGCCGCCAACGTGTCTTCGATACAGCCCGACTCGTTGAGGGTGTCGGTGTGAATCGCCACCTGGATATCCATTTCCTCGGCCACGCCCAGGCAACAGTCGATGGCTGCTGGCGTAGAGCCCCAGTCTTCATGCAGTTTGAGCCCGACAGCACCTGCGGCAATCTGCTCGCGCAGCGCGTCCGGCCGCGAGGCATTGCCCTTGCCCAGCAGCCCGATGTTGATCGGCAAGCTGTCGGCGGCATGCAACATGCGCGCTAGGTACCAAGGGCCGGGCGTGCAGGTGGTGGCATTGGTGCCAGTGGCCGGCCCGGTTCCACCGCCGATGAACGTGGTGACACCGCTGTTCAATGCCTCGTCCACCTGCTGCGGGCAAATGAAGTGGATATGCGAATCGACTCCCCCGGCGGTGACGATCTTGCCCTCGGCCGCGATCACCTCGGTCCCCGGCCCAACCGGCACGTTCACGCCCGGCTGCACATCGGGGTTGCCGGCCTTGCCGATCACCGCAATGCGTCCATGCTTGATGCCGATGTCGGCTTTGACGATGCCCCAGTGGTCGATGATCAGCGCATTGGTCAACACCAGGTCCATGGCCTCGGCCGCCAGCATCTGGCCCTGCCCCATGCCATCACGAATAACCTTGCCGCCGCCGAACTTCACCTCTTCGCCGTAGATCGTGAAGTCTTTCTCGACCTCCACCCACAGCGCAGTGTCGGCCAGGCGCACGCGGTCGCCAACCGTGGGGCCGAACATGTCGGCATAGGCCTGACGGGAAATACGGCTCATGCCCTGCCCTCCAGCGCGCCCATCACCTTGCCCTGAAAACCATAGACCTCACGCTTGCCGGCGTACGCCACCAGTTGCACGGTACGCGCCTGACCCGGCTCGAAGCGCACGGCAGTGCCGGCCGGGATGTCCAGGCGAAAGCCCAGGGTTGGCGCACGGTCGAATACCAGCGCGTCGTTGACCTCGTAGAAGTGGTAGTGCGAGCCGACCTGCACCGGCCGGTCGCCATGGTTGGCCACACTGACGCTGACCGTTTCTCGGCCACTGTTCAACTCGATGTCGCCCGTGGCGACCTGGATTTCACCTGGGATCATGCGACGCTCCTTGGCGGTTTCAGACGATGGGGTCATGCACGGTCACCAACTTGGTGCCATCCGGGAAGGTCGCTTCGACCTGCACGTCGTGAAGCATCTCAGCGATACCGGGCATTACCTGCTCACGGGTCAGCACTTCACGCCCCAGGCTCATCAGTTCGGCGACTGTGCGGCCATCGCGGGCGCCTTCGAGCACCGCGGCACTGATCAGCGCCACGGCCTCCGGGTAGTTGAGCTTCAGGCCACGGGCCAGACGCCGCTCCGCCAGCAGCGCGGCAGTGAACAGCAGCAGTTTGTCTTTCTCTCTCGGGGTAAGCTCCATGGCGCTCTCTCAGGTAGCCCAGATACGCGGCGGACAGGCTGGCAGGCCGAGGATGGCCGGGCGCAGCACATGCCACAGGCGTTGCAGGGTGCGTTGCAGGTGTTGGTTGTCATGGTCGAGCACGCGGATCACCAGCAACGACCCGAGCAGGGTCGCACCGGCCGGGTTGCCCAGTTCATCGAGTAGCGGGCGCACCTGCTCCAGTACTGCCTGATCGGCAGGTGCGGCACAAAAGGTGGCGAGTAGCGGATGCCCACCCAGCTTGCCCAGGTGCCCGCCTGCGAGCCGCAGGCGCTCATGCAGGCCAACTTCGTCAGGCAGTTCGATGTGCAAAAGGCTGTCGAGGGCGCCGTGGTCGAAACGCTCGTTCATGACCGGACGGCCCAGGCACAGGGTTTCCCAGGCCAGCAGGCGGGCGCCCGGCTCGAGGGTAAAACGGCTGGCGAGGCTGGCGCGGGCGCCGGAGAAGAAGATGCTGTCCTGCGGCAGCCACTCCAGGGTGCTGCCCGTGGCCATGTGGAAGCGTTGGGTCAACCGCGCGGTCGGGCCAATGCTGCGGTAGAACTTGCTGGCGCCGGGCATGGTCAGCAGCGCGTGGCTACCCGGCTCCAGGTGAATGTCCAGTTCCAGGCGGTCGCCGGCGACGATACCGCCCGGCGGGTGCAGGACATAGACATGGCACGGCGCACCTTCAGGATAGAAAGGCCGCTGCACCAAAAGAGGTCCGAAATGCTTCCACGCACCAAGGCGGGTCACGCCGTCACGCTGCACAAAGCGCAACTGCAGGTGAGCACTCCAGCCTGCATCGTCTTGCTGTTGTTCGATCTGCTCCGCGAGCGACATCCTGCGGCCCCTGAAATCCGTGGCCTGCTGGCCGTTTAGAGGGTCCGGCGCGGGCGCCTGCTAGCGCGCACGGCCTGACCACTCGATCAAATTCGCAGGCTGGATATAGCAGGTTGCGGGCCAACTTCGCAGGTGAACGATGATGAAACCTGTGCGGTGCCCGCTCTGGCATCGGGCACGCGGGGGAATGGCGCACAAAGCAGGGGCGTGTGTCGGCCCTGTTTCGGTGCCGGCATACGTGAAAAGGGGGCTGCTTTGAGCCCCACAATATCAAGCCTCAGTAATCGAAGCGGTCCACGGCACGCCGACGCTCGTTGTCATCACGCCGGTCATAGATGGCCGTGGTCTGGATATTGGCATGGTGCGCCAGCTTCTGCGCAATCGACAGGTCGTGCTCTTCGATCACCCGGGTAATGAATGCCCGGCGAAAATCGTGCGGCATGATCTTCACCCCCACCTGCGCGCCGCGCTGGCGGGCAATGTAGTAGATCGCATGCTTGGTAATGCGCGCCCGGGTAATGTGGTTGCCGCGACGGATGCGGTTGAACAGGAACGGGTCATCTTCCGCCCCGGCAGGCAGGTCCTGGCGGCGCAGTTCAAGCCAGGCCTGCAGCTTCTCGAACGCCCACGGCGGTGCGTACTTGACCAGCTGGTGGTTGCCCTTGCCCACTACCTGCAGGCTGCGCGCCTCGAAGTCGACCTGGTCGAGGTCGATGTCGACCGACTCCGACTTGCGCATGCCGGTGCCGTACAGCAAGGCAATGATCGCCGCATCACGTACCCCCTGTGGCCGCGGGTCGGCGGCGCACACATCCATCAGCTCGCGGATCAGGCTGCGGCGCAGGTTGCGCCCTGGCGGCAGGCGGCTGCCCGTGGCGGGCTTGACCTCGCGAATACGCAACAGCTGCTCGTGGTCGATCAGGCCCTGACGCCAGGCCTCGTTCATCACCCCGCGAATCGCGTTGACGTACAGCGACGAGCTGTTGGGCGCGTAGCCATCGGCACGCAGGGCAGCCACCAGTGCAATCACATGGCCCGGCTCGAGCCGATGCCAAGGCACATCGACAATGTTGCAGTCGACAAAACCTAGCCGGTCGGCGGCGTCCTGAAGAATGTAGCGCATGGTTTGCTGGCTGGATGGGGCCAGACGGGCCATGTACTGCAGCAGCGGATTTTTCGAGAGGTCGGACAAAACGTGAATCCTGTAGCGAAGCGTCAGCCGGCACTGAACCAGGCAAACCCTGAAGCAAGTCAAAACGACATACAAGCCAGTCTGAATGACCGCAATACGCGCGTGTCATTCGGACCCTGAGAAGTGCCATCACCTTGATATTCAAGGGCTTTGCAACTGGCACGGATCGTGATCTTACCCCAATTGAAGCCTACTGAACGAACCAAGGACTGCCCATGCTCGTGCAACCCACTGCTTCACGCCCACGCCAAGCCGTCTGGAGCCTGGGTTTTCGCCCGTTCTTCCTGGGTGGCAGTTTGTTTGCGCTGATCGCCCTGCTGTTGTGGGCCGGCGTACTGGCTGGGGCACTGGCCCCTGCACCGCCCGGGGGTATGCTCGCCTGGCACCGCCACGAGATGCTTTACGGCTTCGCCGCCGCCATTATCGCGGGTTTTCTGCTGACCGCCGTGCAGAACTGGAGCGGCATCCCAGGCTTGAGCGGGCGGGCGCTGCAGGGTGTGTTCCTGCTTTGGCTGCTGGGGCGGGTAAGCTGGTTTATGCCACTACCGGGTAGCTTGCTGGTACTGGTCGAGGGCAGCTTCCTGCCATTGGTGGCATTGAGCCTGGCACGACCGGTCCTGCAACGGCGCCTGCGCAACAACTACCCGATCGTCGTACTGGTGCTGTTGATTGCCGCCTGCCAGTGGCTGACCTTGGCCGGCTGGTTACACCAGGACGAACTGTGGCAGCGTCGTGGAATATTTGCCGGGCTGTGGCTGGTGACGGCGATGATGACCGTACTCGGCGGCCGGGTCATACCATTCTTTACCCGCCGTGGCCTGGGTTACCTTGACGCGGCCCCTGCCCGCCCATGGCTGGACCGAGCCTGCCTGTTGCTCGGCGTCGCAGTACCGCTGGCGTTTGCCACCGGCCTGGCCGATACGCCGCAAGCAAGCCTGGCGGTGCTGTTTTTTGCCTTGTTCGCGCTGCATGCGACCCGACTGGTGCTGTGGCACGACCGTGGCCTGTGGCGCGTACCGTTGCTGTGGTCGCTACACCTGGCCTACGCCTGGCTCGCCCTGGCCTGCCTGGGCATGGCGTTGTGGCATAGCGGGGTGGCCCTGAGCCCGAGCCTGGTGACCCACGCGCTGACCGTTGGCGCCATGACCGGGCTGATCCTGGCTATGATGGCGCGGGTCAGCCTGGGCCACACCGGCAGGCCATTGCAGGTGCCGACCAGCATTGCCTGGGCCTTTGCCCTGATGCAACTGGCGACCTTGGCCCGGGTGATTCTGCCGCTGTTCACATCGCTGGGGGTAAGCGTTTCGGCACTGTGCTGGAGCCTGGCGCTGTTGCTGTTCCTGCGCCATTACCTGCCCATCCTGCTGCGGCCCCGGGCAGACGGAATGCCCGGTTGACGTGCTTGGGCCGCCGTGCGGCGGTGTGCCATGAGGGGAACTTGGTGGGTGGTTTGCTCACCCTCCTGATTGCGTCTGATCGCCCAAGGCGAAAGACCGCTAGACAATAGCCGCCGCCCACCACCCTGGAAACATCTGCTGCACCCGGGGCTCGGCGAAGCGTTCGTCAATCAGCACCAGTACGCCACGGTCCTGATCACCCCGAATAACCCGGCCCGCCGCCTGGACCACCTTGCGCACGCCCGGGTAGAGGTACGCGTAATCGAAACCCGCGCCAAATTGCCGCCCCAGGCGCTGTTTGAACTGCTCGTTGACCGGGTTGACCTGAGGCAGCCCCAGGGTAGCGATAAACGCACCAATCAGCCGCGTGCCGGGCAAATCCACCCCTTCGCCGAAAGCGCCGCCCAATACGGCAAAGCCCACACCTCGGCCATCGGCGACAAAGCGATCGAGAAATGCCTGGCGAGCTGCCTCGTCCATGCCCGGCTCCTGTGACCACAGCGGAATCTGCCCATGCTGCTCGGCCAACAGCCCTGCCACCTGTTGCAGGTATTCGAAGCTGCTGAAGAACGCCAGGTAGTTACCCGGCATGCGCTCATACTGCCGGGCAATCAGGTCAACGATCGGCGCCAGGGAGGCTTGGCGCTGCTGGTAACGGGTGGACACCTGGCTGGCAATGCGCACCTCCAGCTGTTCGGCACGGAACGGCGCGGCCACGTCCAGCCAGGCGGTATCGGCTGGCATGCCCAGCAGGTCGCTGTAGAAGTGCCGTGGGCTCAACGTGGCGGAAAACAGCGTCACACTGCGCGCCGCCTGCATGCGCGGTGCCAGCAGCCGCGCCGGGGTGACATTGCGCAGGCACAGCGTGGCCAGCCGCCGCTTGCGCGGGCCCTGGCGTTGGCTGATGTCGAACAGAAAGTGCTCGTCGAACAGCTCGGCAACCCGGCAGAACTGCAAGGCCTGATAGTAGAACTGCAACACCTGGGGGTCGATGTGCGTGGGGGCCTGGTTCATCTGCTCCTGAATCACCCCGACGCACTGCTGCAGGGCGCGCAGCAGGCCTTCAGGCAGCGACTCACTGGCCTGGTACGGCGCACGCTGCTCTTTATACAGCGCGTTCCACTGCCTGTTCAGGCGGTCCAGCGCACTGACCAGCCCAGGCGGTTTGCTCTGGCGCAACGCCAGCAGCTGGCCCTGGTCAAGGCTGGCGCTATACATGCCGCGCCCCCGCTCGACCAGGTTATGCGCTTCGTCCACCAGTACTGCCACTCGCCACTGGTTGAGCTGGGTCAGGCCGAACAGCAAAGCATGCGCATCGAAGTAGTAGTTGTAGTCGGCGACCAGCACGTCGGCCCAACGCGCCATCTCCTGGCCCAGGTAGTACGGGCACACCTGGTGCGCCAAAGCCACTTCACGCAGGTTGGCGCGGTCGAGCAACGGCAGTGCTGCTGCAGCCTCGCGCGCAGCCGGCAAACGGTCGTAGAAACCTGCGGCCAATGGGCAGGACTCACCATGACAGGCCTTGTCCGGGTACTCACAGGCTTTGTCGCGGGCGATCAACTCCAATGTGCGCAGGGCAGGTTGCGCCGTGGCATCGGTGATCTGGCGCAGGGCATCCAGGGCGAGTGCCCGGCCTGGTGTCTTGGCGGTGAGAAAAAACAGCTTGTCCAGCTGCTGCGGCACCATGGCCTTGAGCAGCGGGAACAAGGTACCAAGGGTTTTGCCAATGCCGGTGCTGGCCTGGGCCATCAGGCAACGGCCGGTACTCACCGCCTTGTACAAGGTTTCAGCCAACTGCCGCTGGCCCTTTCGGAACTGTGGGTAAGGGAAACTCAGCGCCAGCAGGCCTTGGTCACGTTCGGCCAGGCGTCGTTGCTGCGATCGGGCCCAGCCCAGAAAGCGCTGGCACTGGGTTTCGAAGAAGGCCTGCAGCTCGGCAGCCGAACAGTGCTCCGTGAACAGCGTCTGGCTGTCGCTGTCCACGTCGAGGTACACCAGCGCCACCTCGATGGCGGGCAGTTGTCGTGCCTGGCACATCAACCAGCCATAGACCTTGGCCTGCGCCCAGTGCAACTGACGGTGATTGGCCGGTTGACGCGCCAGATCGCCACGGTGCGTCTTGATCTCTTCCAGGCGATTGCTGCCAGGGTCATAGCCATCGGCGCGGCCCCGCACCCTGAGGGTTTCGAACTGGCCTTCAAGGGCGATTTCCGACTCGTAGCCAGCAGCCCGCCGTGCCACCACCCGCTGATGCCCTTCGATACCCTCCTGGGCGGTGGGCGATGGCGTGAAGCGCAGGTCCAGGTCGCCGACCTTGGCGCTGAACTCACACAAGGCGCGCACCGCTACGCTGTAGCTCAAGGCGTTTCGCTCCAGCGCACGTGGCACACCGCGACCGGCAGGCCGTGCTGCCTGCAGAACTCCAGCCAGCGCAGCTGATTGTCCTGCAGGCGGTCACCGGGCCCCTTGACCTCGACCATGCGATAACGGCCCTGCTCGGGCCAGAACTGAATCAGGTCGGGCATGCCGGTACGGTTGTTGCGAATGTCCTGCAACAGGCGCAGGAAACATTGCTTGAGCGCCGCGGCCGGCAGGCAAGCCAAGGCCTGCTCCAGCAGTTCCTCGCTGAGCATGGACCAGAACACGAACGGCGACTGCAGCCCCTGTTTGGCCACGTAGCAGTCGAGAATCGCCTGCCGATGGCTACCCTCGTCGAGCCTCCCGAGGCAGCGTTCGAACAGTGCACTGCGCCGTTGCTGGAAGTCGCTGTCGTGCAGGTCCTGTGGCGCGGCCTGGAACGGGTTGAAGAATGCGCCGGGCACCGGGGCGAAGATGGCCTCCCAGCACAACAGGCCAAACAGGCTGTTGAACAGCGTGTTTTCCACGTAATGCGCCTGCCCCCCCTCTTGCATCAGGTGCTGACGCACGGCTTCTTCAACGCCCAGTGCAGCGTCCCCGCGGGGCAGTTCGAGCTCGATCAGTTCCAGCGGCGTGGTGCGCTGGCGCCGCTGTGGCGGGCCGCCGAGTTTGCGCGCCAGGCGTGGCAGCATGCGCTGCAGCGCCTGCACCTCCAGCGCGTTGGCAGGTGCCGCAGCCAGTTGCACCGCCAGTGCATGGGCCTGGTGCCACTGTTCGGTGCGCTCCAGCACCCTCACCTGGCGAATGCGCGCCTGGGGATGGTTGCATTGCGCATACACCGCCGTGGCCAGGTCCCATTCACCCAGACGTTCGCATTGTTGGCCCACAGCGAATTGCAGCCGCGCATGGCGCCGGGCCAGCCAGGGGTTGCTGCTGTGCAGGCCCTGCAGGGTGGCAAGGATCGGCAGGGGGTCGCCGCCCTGCTCCAGGCGCTCGGCGCACTGGTGCAGCGCCATGGCCAGGTCGACATCGTCACGTTGCTGCAAGGCACGCGAATCGGAGCTGAACGGCACCTGCTCGTAACGCAGCAAGCCCAGGTCGGCAAGGACGAAGTCTGACCAGTCCTGGTACAGGTTGCCGAAGAACAGCAGGCGCATGCGGTCGCACAGAGGTTGCAGGCACCACTGGAGGATGCGCACCTCGCTGTCAGGAAACCACTCGACCAGTGACCGGGCTGCCAGCGCCAGGGGTTGCAGCTGTGCCAACAACTCATGCTTGGCCGCGCGCGGGCGGTTCAGTTGCCGGGCGAAGCAGCGGGCCAGTTCTTCCTTGCGCAGCAACGCGAACAGCTGTTCAAGGTCCAGTTGCTCGGGCTCCCGTACCCAGCCGAGGGCCAGCAACGGCTGCAGCGCCAGCGCAGTATCGCCGATTTCGGCGTAGTCGAGCCGATCGCTGCGAAACAACTCGCCTTTGCGCATCACCATGCGCACCATCAAGGCCTGGGCTGGCGCTTGCAGTTGACTGAAGGCACGGATGAAGGCCAGTTCCTGGTCATCGAGCAGGTCCTGGTAGCGCTGTTCGACCCACAGCACGACCTGGCGGAAGTTATGCAGGTAGTAGAACGGGTCGTCGACGGAATGGGCGATCACGGGCGGAAGTCAGATGGCGGCAACAGGCACTGTTTATACATACAGATACCCCTCCATGACAAGCGCCGCGGGTCGCGTCACAATCAACCAAGGGTTCAGGGGCTGCACTGCAGCCCCCGTAGCGTTCACGCCTGTTCAGTTGCGCCAGCCATCCCGCCTGCCTCGACCTTGGCACTGCCAATGGGTGCCTGTAGCAGCAGGAAGTACGCCACCGCCGAGCACAGCGCCACCACCGCGCTGATCATGAACGCTGTGGTGAACGAGCCCGAGTACTGGATGCTGAAGCCCGTCGCGATCGGTGCCACCGAGCCTGCGATGTAACCGCCGAAGTTCTGGATCGAGCCAAACGAGGCCACGCGCTGGCTGTCGACAATGGTGTTGACGATCATCCAGGCGGTGGCACTGGCCATATTGATGCTGAACAGCGCCAGGCAAAGCAGCATGATGCACCCCGTCAGGCCGGTGACGAACGACAGTGGCAAGGTGAACAGCGCTGCCAGCACCAGGCCAGTGATGACACTGAACTTGCGGCTGCCCAGCACGCTCATGCCACGCCTTACCAGCCAGTCACAGAAGCGCCCGGCAACGATGGTACCCGCCGCACCGAAGCCATACGCCAGCGACACCACCCAGGCGGTCTTGTACAGGTCCAGGCCATGCTCGCGCTCGAAGTAGCCCGGCAGCCAGGTCAGGTGCAGCCAGAGCATGTAGATCACCCCCATGAAACCCAACACCGCGCCCCAGGTACTGCGGTGCTTGAACAGATCAAGCCAGCCGGCAAAGTACGAAGCCTTCGGCGCGGTTACCGTGGCGGCCGCAGCCTGGCGCTCACTCGGCAGCGGTTTGCCTTCGGCGGCAAGCTCTGCCAGAAAACGGGCCTTGCTCTTGTAGAAGGTCAGCCAGCACAGCGCCAGCACCACGCCGATCACGCCGGTGATGATGAACATGCCGCGCCAGCCAAAGTTGACCATGAACAGCGTCAGCAACGGCGGCGCCAGGCAGGGGCCAAGACAGGTCGACGACCAGACCACACCGGTCGGGGTGCCGCGCTCGTTGGCGTCGAACCACTCCGACAATGCTTTGGCCGCCGATGGGAACATCGGCGCCTCGCCAATCCCCAGCAACACCCGCAGGCCCATGAAACCGGCAAAACTGTTGACCATGCCAAACGCCGCCTGGGCAACCGACCAGCCCAGCAACGAGGCGCCGAGGGCGATCTTGCTGCCCAGGCGGTCGATGATCATGCCCATTGGCAACTGGGCAAAGGCATAGGCAATGGAAAACGCCGACAACAGGATGCCCATCTGCGACGGGCTGATCATCATGTCTTTCTGGATGGAGGTGTTGGCGATCGACAGCGCACTACGGTCCAGGTAGTTGACGATGCCGATCAGCAGCAGGAACACGACGGTAATGCGCTGGTACTTCTTCATTGGGTTCATGTGATGACCTTTATTATTATTGTTGCCGCGCTGTCAGCGCCTTGACGATCCCTCGATGATGCTGCGCCCCTCCCTGACGCAGCGAGCCGTTCAAAGCGGGCGGGCGGTGGCCGCAACCTCCAGCAGGCCACGCCGGCCGAGGTTGTCGATCAACGCGCGCAGGCCGAAGTCCCACTGCGGTGCCAGATCGCTGGTGGTCACGCGGTTGCACAGGGTACCCAGTTGCGGGTTGCTGATGCTCACCACGTCACCCGGTTTGTGGGTAAAGCCGTTACCCGGCTGATCGCGGTCCTGCTTGGGGGCGAACAGGGTACCGAGGAACAGCACCAGGCCGTCAGGATACTGGTGGTTTTCGTTGAGGGTTTGCTGCACCAGGTCTTGCGGGTCACGGCTGATCTGGCGCATGGAACTGCGCCCGGAGAGGATAAAGCCGTCCTCGCCTTCCACCCGCAGGTCCACCTCGGCAGCACGCACATCGTCCAGGCCGAAGCTCTCGTCAAACAACCGCAGCAGCGGGCCCAGTGCAGTGGAGGCGTTGTTGTCCTTGGCCTTGGACAGCAGCAACGCGCTACGCCCTTCGAAGTCACGCAGGTTGACGTCGTTGCCGAGCATGGCGCCCTTGATGCTGCCATTGCTCGACACGGCCAGCACCACTTCCGGTTCTGGGTTGTTCCAGCTGGACTTGGGGTGGATGCCGATGTCGGCGCCGTGGCCAACCGCGGACAGCGGTTGGGCCTTGGTGAACACTTCGGCATCCGGGCCTATACCCACCTCCAGGTACTGCGACCACAGGCCCTGCTCTACCAGCACCTTGCGCAGCGCTTCGGCCTGAACCGAGCCGGGCACGATCTGCGACAGGTCGGCGCCGATGCGGCTGGCCAGGGTGTCACGGATGGCGTCGGCCTTGGCCGGGTCGCCCTTGGCTTGTTCTTCTACCACACGCTCCAGCAGGCTGGTGGCGAAGGTCACACCAGCGGCCTTCACCGCTTGCAGGTCGATCGGCGCCAGCAGCCACGGCTGGTGCGGGGTGCGCCGTGCGGGATCGCTGTTGCCCAGCAATGCCGGCAGCGCAATCAAGGGGTCGGCCAGCGGCAAGGCACGCAGGTAGGCCACCGGATCGTCCACTTCCAGCAGCGCCGAGACGGTCGCCACGTGGGTGCTGATGTCGTAGACAGCGCCGGCTTTCACCAGCACCACCGCCGGCCCCTGCTCCGGCAACCAGACGCGCCCTACCCAGCTGCCGCGGTCGAAAACGCTGGCATCATGGTTCAGTGGCAGCGGTTGATTGGCGTTCGTTCGATCAGTCATCTGTGTTCCCTTGCTGTGCATCATTGGAAAAGTCCCGGCAGTTGCAACTGCCCAGCCACGCGCTCAAGGTCGGCTATCAGCTGCGGCGAAAGGCTCACGCCCTGCTCCACGGCCTGGCGACGCAGGGCAAGGCCTGCTTGCCCCGGCAGGCGTACCGGGCGTTCGGGGTCGAGCGGGCGGCTTGCCAGAACCAATCCCCCCAGGAAGCTGGTTTCGTCGAGGAACGCCTCCAGGCCGCCGAACATGCGCGGGTCAATCACCAGCGCAGTGGCCGAGGCGCCCCACTGGTCCGGTGCATCCTTGCGCCCATGGCCGGCCAGCCCCGAGGTGAGGGCTTCGACCAACAGCGCAAGGGCAAACCCTTTATGGCCAAAGGCCTGGCCGCCGAGCGGCAGGATGCTGCCTTGCGGGCGGGTAAAGAAATCGCCCGGGTCATCGCTGAGCTGCCCGTCATTGCTCACCAGCACCGGGTGCGGCAGACGTCGGCCGGCATCGCGGCATTGGCCGACCAGGCCAAGGGTGACGGTGGACATGCTGACATCCAGCAGGATCGGCTCACCCTGGGTCGGGATACCGGCAGCAATAGGGTTGGGGGTGTACACCGGGTCGATGCCACCATGAGCACAGACCAACCCCGCCGACGGATCCGACGAGTAGACGATGGCCAGCAACCCTTGGTCGGTGTATGGCTTGAGGTAGGCGGCCAGGCAGCCGATATGGGCAGCGCGGCGTACTACCGCAATACCGATGCCCTGCTTGGTCGCGCCCGCGGCCGCGCAATCCAGTGCCCGGCTGACGCAATAGGGCCCCAACACGTAGTGGCCGTCGAACAGGCTGGAAACACCACTGTCGGCGACCTGCTCCAGTGCCTGCGCGCGGGCCTTGACCTGCCCGCTGAGCACGCCGTCGATGTAGCGGCTGACCAGGTTGAGGCCATGGGTACGGTGGCCGAGCAGTTCGCCTTCGAGCAGCACCCGGGTCACCACCTGGGCGACCTCCACGTCGGCTCCGGCTTTCATGAACAGTTGCTCGACAAACGTGGTAAGCGTTTGCACGTTGTACCGTGTGGTTTGAATCATTGCAGTTGCCTCGCAAATGGGACGGGAGCGGTCAATCAGGTCACGGCGCCGATCTGCCACGGGACGAACTCGTTTTGCCCGTAGCCGTGCTGTTCGCTCTTGCTGCGTTCCCCGGAGGCAATGCGCAGCATCTGCTCGAAGATGAATGCGCCGCGCTCTTCGATGCTGGTGGAGCCATCGGCGATGCCGCCACAATTGACGTCCATGTCCTCTTGCTGGTGCTCGAACACCCGGTTGTTGGTTGCCAGCTTGATCGATGGCGCCGGGGCACAGCCGTAGGCCGAGCCGCGGCCGGTGGTGAAGGCGATCAGGTTGGCCCCGCCGGCCACCTGACCGGTGGCCGAGACCGGGTCGTAGCCGGGGGTGTCCATGAACACCAGGCCCTGGGCACGCACGGCTTGCGCGTACTGATACACATCGACCAGGTTGCTGGAACCTGCCTTGGCCACTGCGCCCAGGGATTTCTCGAGGATAGTGGTCAGCCCCCCTGCCTTGTTGCCGGCCGAGGGGTTGTTGTTCAATTCGGCGTTCATACGCTGGCAGTAGTCTTCCCACCAGCGAATGCGCGCCACCAGCTTCTCCCCCACCTCACGGCTTACCGCGCGGCGCGTGAGCAAGTGCTCGGCACCATAGATTTCCGGGGTTTCGGAGAGAATGGCGGTACCACCGGCGGCCACCAGGCGGTCAACGGCATTGCCCAGTGCCGGGTTGGCGGTGATTCCCGAATAGCCATCTGAGCCGCCGCACTGCAGGCCGACCACCAGGTGGCGGGCACTGACCGGCTGGCGCCGTACCTGATTGGCCTCGGCCAACAGCGCCTTGACCTGGGCGATACCGGCAGCGATGGTTTTCGAGGTGCCCCCGATCCCTTGGATGGTAAAGGCGCGCAGTTGCGCACTCGCCTGCAGGCCCTGGGTTTCCAGCAGGGTTTCGATCTGGTTGGTTTCGCAGCCCAGGCCGATGATCAGCACGGCAGCGAAGTTGGGGTGGACGGCGTACCCGGCCAGGGTGCGGCGCAGCAGGCCCAAGGCTTCACCGCTCGGGTCCACTGCGCAGCCGGCACCGTGGGTCAGGGCGACCACACCGTCGACATTCGGGTAGTCGGCCAGCACCTCGGGGTGAATGTCACGGCGGAAATGGTCGGCCACGGCCCGGGCCACGGTTGCCGAACAGTTCACCGAGGTGAGAATGCCGATGTAGTTGCGGGTAGCGACACGGCCATCGGCGCGCACGATGCCCTGGAACTGCGCGGCGCTGCCTGGCAGGCTGCGGGTATCGACACCAAACGCGTAGTCGCGGGCAAAATCGCCCATCTGCACGTTGTGCACGTGCACATGGTCGCCAGCGTCGATCGCCTGGGACGCAAACCCGATGATCTGCCCGTAACGGCGCAACGGCTGGCCTTGCGCCACAGGCTCGGTGGCGAGCTTGTGGCCTGAAGGGATGGGCTGGCGCACGGTAATCGCCTCGGCATCCAGGCGCACGCCCGGCGCCAGGGCCTGGCGGGCGATGACGACGTTGTCCAAAGGGTTGAGGCGGATGACGGCGGGGTCACCGGATTTGGCAATCAGTTGCATGGGACCTCTCAGGGCGGAGCGGCTGACTTCTTGTTATGGCTGTCGCCACTGTAAGAAGCCTGGTGCCGCATTCCCAATGAGATGATCCGATCGAGCGATAACCTGGAGTTATCGCAAGGGTATTTGGGTGCGTGATCTTCAATCGGCTAGGGGTGGAACGCAGCATCTGCCGGAGATTGCCGCCGTCGCTGCGCGCCCCCCAGCAGAATCTCGACAAACGCCCTGGCGGAGGCGCTCAGCGGTTCATCCTTGCGGGTGACCACACCATACTCCAGCGCGGGCACCTGCAAAGGGCTGCGCAGCTCCCTGAACTGCCCGCTGGCCAACTGCGCGGCCACCATCGAGCGCGGCAGCATGGCAATCATCGGTGCCGATTGCAGCAACTGCAGGAACATGGGCATGGAGATGGTCTCCACGCAGTCGGCAGGCGTGGCGATTCCGGCCACTCGGAACGCCTGCTCCAGGCGGTTGCGGATCGGCGTACCCACCGGGTACAGCACCCACGGCCAATCGCCTAGCGCCTCAAGCGGTGTGTTGTCGAGCCGGTTGAGCGGGTGCTCGCTGTTCACCACCAGGCTGAAGGGTTCAGGCTCCAGCGGCTGGAAGTCGAACAGCTGACCGAAGCGTTCCTCGGTGAAGCGGCCAATCATGATGTCCAGCTTGTTCTGCTCGAGCATGGTCAGCAGGTGATCGCTGGAATGCTCCACCACTTCAATCGACAGTAACGGGCTTCGCGCCTTGATGGCGGCGATGGCCTGCGGCAATACCAATGCGGTCGCGGCAAAGATCCCGCCAACCCGGATGAAACCGTGCCCGCCGTTGCGCAGGCGGTTGACCTGGTCGACGAACTGTTGCGACTCGGCCAGGGCACCCTGGGCGTACCGCACCACGTATTCACCCAACTCGGTGGGTGGCATGCTGCGAGGCAGGCGCTCGAACAGGGCAAAGCCGAACTGCTCCTCAAGGTCACGCAGCATTTTGCTGAGCGCCGGCTGGCTGAGGTTCATGCGCGTGGCGGTGGCGTGCATATTGCGCGTGCGCGCCAGCGTGTCGATCAACACCAGGTGCTTGTAGCGGATCCAGTTGCAAAAGCTGGAATGGGTCATGTCCGGCGGCATAGACGCAGGGCCTCATGCAGGTGAAAGTTATTGTGCCCGCAGGTAGCGCAGCAAGGTATCAAGGGCAACCGAGTTGGGCCGCGAGCGCAGGGTCAGCACGCCGAGGTTGGCCATCGCCAGTGGCAACTCCACCGGCAGGATGGCGACCATGCCATAGCGGGCATAATGCTGGGCCACGTCATTGGGCACCACCGCAATCATTTCGGACGCTTCGAGCATGGCAGTGGTCGCCAGGATCGAAGCGGTTTCGACGATATCCAGCGACTGCACCATGCCACCGGCCTGCAATGCGCTTTCGACGCGACGGCGCATCGGGCTGCCGATGGGGTGCAAGATCCACGTCAAGCTCACCAGGTCGGCCAGCTGCAGCCCTGTGGCTGTCGCCAAGGGATGACCTGCGCGAGCAATTACGCGCATCTGCTCACCGCCGTCGAACAGCTCGATATTCAGTTCCTGGCTGTCGCTCTGATCCGGCAGGCGCCCCACTACCATATCGAAATCACCGCGTAGCAAGGCCGGCAGCAAGGTGTCGCTGGTGCCCACTTCCAGCGAGATACGCACCTTGGGCTGGTCGCGCTTGTAGGCCAGCACCGCCTTGGTCAGCACGCCCGGTACCGGGCCCATGACGCTGCCCACCCGCACCAGGCCCAACGCCCCGCGCGCCAGTTCGGCGATTTGCGCCTGGGCATGATCGAACTCATGCAATGCGTTTTGCGCATAGCGAATCATCACCTCGCCATACAGCGTCGCTTGCATCCCCCGGGGCAGGCGCTCGAACAAACGTACCCCCAGGCGCTCCTCAAGCTGCTGTAGCAACAGGCTGGCGGCCGGTTGCGTGGTGTGCATCGCGGCGGCGGCGCGGCGCAGGTTGCCGAATTCGCCCAGGGCATTGAGCAACGTGATCTGACGGCTGGAAATCTTCAAGGCACCGAGGCCGGCAGGCGCCTGGGCCTTGTCAGGTGGCAAGCGAGACATATCGAATCCGGTATCACTGATTAAGATTTGGCGATTATGCCTGTATCGCTCGACAACCTACAGTCAGCTCTCCCTGTGCCTGAACAGAACAAGAGTCGACCATGAGCATACGCATTACCCACCTGAGCGTTCGCGATATCCGTTTCCCCACTTCGCTGTCGCTGGATGGCTCCGACGCCATGAACAGTGCCCCCGACTATTCGGCGGCCTACGTGGTGCTGCACACCGACGCTGCAGCCCTCGAAGGCCACGGCCTGACCTTCACCATTGGCCGTGGCAACGAGATATGCGCGGCAGCGGTGCAGTCGCTGGCCCCCTTGATCGTCGGCCTTACGCTCGAAGAAATCAGCGCCGACATGGGCGCTTTCTGGCATCGCTTTACCGTCAGCGACAGCCAGTTGCGCTGGCTGGGCCCGGAAAAGGGCGTGATCCACCTGGCCACCGCCGCCATCATCAACGCGGTGTGGGACCTGTGGGCCAAGCACGAGGGCAAGCCCGTGTGGAAACTGCTGGCCGACATGACGCCAGAGCAGCTGGTGCGCTGCCTGGACTTCAGCTACGTCACCGACGTGCTCACCCCCGAAGAGGCCATCGCCCTGCTGCGCCGCCAGGCGCCGGGCAAAGCCCAGCGCGAGGCACACATGCTGCGTGAAGGCTACCCCGGGTACACCACTGCCCCGGGCTGGCTGGGCTACAGCGAAGAGAAAATGCGCAAACTGGCCCGCGAGGCCGTGGCAGACGGCTGGACCCACATCAAACAGAAGATCGGGGCCGACCTGGAAGAAGACATCCGCCGCGCCAGCATCCTGCGCGACGAAATCGGCTGGGAACGCACCCTGATGATGGATGCCAACCAAGTGTGGGGCGTCGAAGAGTCGGTGGCCAACATGCGCCGCCTGGCCGCCTTCGAACCGCTTTGGATCGAAGAACCGACCAGCCCCGATGACATTCTCGGCCACGCCACCATTCGCCAGCGCATTGCGCCAATCGGTGTCGCCACCGGTGAGCACTGCCACAACCGGGTGATGTTCAAGCAGATGTTCCAGGCCGGTGCACTGGACTTCTGCCAGCTGGACGCAGCCCGCCTGGGCGGCCTTAACGAGGTCCTGATCGTGCTGCTGATGGCCGCCAAGTACGACGTGCCGGTCTGCCCGCACGGCGGTGGCGTCGGGCTGTGCGAGTATGTGCAGAACATCGCGCTTTTCGACTACATCGCGGTGTCTGCCTCGCTGCACAACCGGGTGCTGGAGTATGTCGACCACCTGCACGAGCACTTCATCGACCCGGTGGTGATCCATCGCGGGCGCTACATGCCGCCACAACGCCCTGGCTACAGCATCGAGATGCACGCTGAGACCCTGGAACGTTATCAGTACCCCAACGGCGCAGTGTGGCTCGACATCAACCGTTCCTGACCCACAGACCTGAGTGTGCCGCTGCTGCGCGGCACACCACCAGCACTTTTCACGGGGAAAAAAACAATGACAACCCTCACCCGCGCAGCGGCTTGCGCCCCTGCCACCACCCATGAGCAGCGCTTGAACGGCCTGCTGCTACGCAAATTGATGCCACTGCTCATCGTCGTCTACGTGATGAGCTTTCTTGACCGCACCAACATCGCCCTGGCGAAAGCCAGCATGGGCATCGACCTGGGCCTTTCGGCAGCCGCCTATGGCCTGGGCGCGGGCTTGTTCTTCCTTACCTATGCCTTGGCCGAAGTGCCCAGCAACCTGATCATGCACCGGGTGGGCGCGCGCTTCTGGATCACCCGTATCATGATTACCTGGGGTTTGCTCTCGGCAGGCATGGCCTTCGTTCAGGGTGAAACCTCGTTCTACATCATGCGCCTGCTGCTGGGGGTAGCCGAAGCTGGCCTGTTCCCCGGGGTAATGCTGTACCTGACCTACTGGTTCGACCGCGAACAACGCGCCCGTGCCACGGGGTACTTCCTGCTGGGTGTGTGCCTGGCCAACATCCTTAGCGGCCCGCTGGGCGGTGCCCTGCTGGAGCTGGACGGTGTACTGGGCTGGCATGGCTGGCAATGGCTGTTCGTGCTCGAAGGCCTGCCCGCCGTAGCCCTGGCCTATGTGGTGTGGAAGAAGCTGCCGGACGGTCCGGCCTCGGCGCCTTGGCTGACGGCTGCCGACGCCCAGGACATCGAGCGCCGCCTGGCGGCAGAGCAGGCGGCCGCACCGCAGCAGAGCAAGCTGGGGCAGATGTTCCGCGACCGGCAGATCTGGCTGGCGATCGTGGTCTACTTCGTGCACCAGATCACCATCTACACGGTGATTTTCTTCCTGCCGGGCATTATCGGCACCTACGCTGCGCTTTCGCCCTTCCAGGTCGGCCTGTTGACAGCAGTGCCGTGGATTGCAGCAGCCATGGGTGCAGCGACCTTCCCACGCCTGGCCACCTCGCCGCGCCGCTGCCGCACCCTGCTGTTCTTTGGCCTGCTGACCATGGCGGCCGGATTGCTGCTGGCATCGCTGGCCAACTCGTTCATCGGCCTGATCGGGTTTTCCCTGACCGCGCTGATGCTGTTCGTGGTGCAGTCGATCATCTTCGTCTTCCCCTCCAGCCGACTGAGCGGCAGCGCGTTGGCGGCGGGCCTGGCCTTCGTCACCACTTGCGGTCTGTTTGGCGGCTTCGTCGGGCCGTCGGTGATGGGCCTGATCGAGCAGACCACCGGCAGCACCCGCAACGGGTTGTGGATCATTGCAGCGTTGCTGGTATGTGCGGCGCTGGTCAGTACCCGTTTGCGTCAAGGGCAAGAGCAACCCTGAGGCGTACTCAATTTACACCCCCTGCAGGTGGCTCTTTGTGCTGCGAGTGAGCCTTGAGATCTTCAGGCCGTCATTTCACTTGTCGGCCCTCTCGCAGCACTTGGCGGCGCCTGCAAGCGTCTTGATTTCAACTTGAGAAGCGGGTGTTTCGCCCGCAGCGCACCTCAAGCGCCTGCGCCAGTCGCCTTACCGCCAGTTGCAGTTCATCCGGGCGCCCCCCCAGCCAGATCAGCGCAAGGTGTTGAGGGTAATGCCCCGGCAGGCCGAACTGCTCGCCCGGCAGTGCGTGCAATGCAGAACCTGCCAACGCTGCGGCAATACCGTCCCACGCCAGCGGCTGGCAAAAGCTCACCCACAGCATTTGCCCACCTTGCGGCATGTCGAAGACCACCCGTTGACCGAATTGCGACTGCAGTACATGCGCCAGGTATTGCGTACGCCTTTGCAAGTCTGTGCGTTGCTGTACCAGCTGCGTTTCGATTTCCCCCTTGCCGAGCATGTGAGCAAGCGCCTGCAAACGTAGCGGCGCAAGCCGAAACGCCCGTTCAGCGAATGCCTTGGCCAACACGGTGTCACGGCTCAGTAAATAGGCATACGGCGCCTCTGCCCCCACTGCGGCCTCGAACGTGCCCATCACCAGAAGCCAGCGCGGGTCGATCCAGTCACGCAGGCGTGTGCTCGGCGGCCCGTCGTAACAGAGCTCGCTGTCCAGGTCGTTTTCCAGCAGCCATACAGGGTGCTGGCCAAGCAAAAGACCAAGCTGCTGCTGGTAATACGGTGAAACCAGCCGACCTTGTGGCATGCCCAGGCAAGACGGCATGACCAGCAGGCTTACCGGCTCGCTACCCAGCAGCTTGGCCAACGCGTGCAGCTCGGGGTTGCCACGGGCATCCAGTGGTGTTTCCAGCACGCGCATGCCGGCACGCGCCAGGGCGCGCAACACTTGCCAGCAACAAGGCGAATGCACCAATGCGGTACCACCTTGCAGGGCCAGCGCCGCTAGCAGCGTCTCCAGCACCGCCAGCACATCGGGAGCTAGCTGGACATCATCGGCATGCCAGTACTGATTGGAGCAGCGGGTGTATCGCTCAGCCACAGCATTGCGCAAACGGGCGCTACCCAGCGCTTCCCAGGACGCAACGCTGCGATCACGCTGACGGGCCAAACGCCGTTCGTGACCAAGCAGCATGCGCTCCAACAGTGGCTGCGTCGGCAAGGGAGGCTGCCGGGCCACGGCCACGGCCTGATCTTTGCCACCGCTCTGTACGTAATAGCCCGACCTCGGCAGGCAGTGTACACGGCCCTCCTCTTCCAGCAGGCTGTAGGCACTTTGTACCGTGGCCAACGACACCCGCAGCCGCCGGGACAGCTCACGCAATGATGGCAACCGGCATGTGCCAACGCCTGCAGCTTGTTCGATCAACGCTTCCAGGTAGCGATACACCTTGCGATACGCGAACTCGCCTGGGGCCGCTCGCCCCATCAAGGCAGCCCCGCAACACCACGCCGCCGCCCCAACGTCAGCTGCGGCAGCAGCCTCAGGTGTACATCGCGGCGGGCCAGGTTGTTAAGCAGGCGCCATCCCGCCAGCGGCAACTGCCCATCATAAATTTGCCGCAGTTGCCCCAACGGCAAGCCACTGGTATTCACCAGCCAGGCTTTGACTGCATCGGGGCAGGGTTTGCCTTGCAAGGCCCTGTGCAGGTACGGCAACGCCACCACCATGTCGGCGTGCCGACACTGCAAGAACCGCTCGAGGTTTTTCCCCTGCCTGGCAAACGGGCTGAACAGCAGGCACACCAGTTGGGCCTGATTGATGCCGTAGGCTTTGCCCAATAGCAACGACGCGGCGTCACGCTGCTTGCTGCCGCCCGCCTGCCCTGCCAGCCTCAGCGCTGGGCGCCCGGCCAGCGGCTCCAGACTGCGGGCGCGCAGTTCATGCAGCTGGGCCGTGGCTAGCGAGTCAACGAATTCGGACAGCGGCAAAGCATCCGCAGCCGTCTCGAAGTGACAACCCAGCATCGCGTCAAGCTGCGGCTCTTCAAGCAAGTGCGGCAACAGGTCATCAATAGCAATCAGCCGCACCGGCGCGCGCTCCGGTACGGCGCCTGGAACCGGCTCGTGCTGACCACCCGGTGCGCCCCCAACAGCACCGTGCAATCGGCTCAGCCCTTGGGCCAGCGCCGCCAGGCACTGGTGCACTGCATGCGAGCCACGCACGCCGGCCAGGCGCAGGCTACGCCGGGCCCACGCCAGGTATCGGCGCCGCTGCAGCCCGGGCATGGCGGTGACCAACGCATCGGGAGGCACCGCTGCCTGCAGCGCCTGACCCACGGCCCCGGCCAGCTCCAGGTGCAGGCGGCAGCCCAGCAGGGCTTCAGGCCTGGCATCGATCATGTGGCCGAACATCAACATCGCGTCCCTCGCCAGCAGCCAGCGCTCAGGCATTACCGAGAGCCGACGACTGAACGGCACCACTGCGCGCCCCTCGATCATCTGCAATTGCACCCGCGGGTCATCCTGCATGAACAACGCGCTAAAACTGCGCTCGTGAGCTTCCAGCGTGGCGCTATCGGCAACCGGCAGGCTGACCACCAATACCCGCAGCTGGAAGGTTACCGGCGAACGCAGGGCAATGCTCAGTTGCGCGGCACGCAACATGGCCAGCAGCCGGCTGCTATGGCGGTCGCTCCCTTGCAATACCTGCAAGCTGAAAGTACCGATGTACTCCGGCCCGCCTGCAGCGACCAACAGGCGTTGTATCAGCAACTGCAAGGAAGCGCGCTGGGCCTGGGACATGTGGTTCAACAAGCGCTCGAGTACTTGCTGGTAGATATAATGCATCGCCTGGTCGTGAATAGCAGTCACGCAATCACCTCATCAACTTCATGCAGCCAGCGCATGCGGTATCCAACATTTGAACGTGAACATGCACCGAACTTACCTAGAAGAAATTTCTTACAACAAAATGAAAGTAATGACGTAACCCTTCACTGTCGCCAAGCCATCGAGAAGAAACCACCCCTGCGATGGCCTGTCGCTGTCACATGCTGCTCTATATCAGGCATAGCCATGCTCATCCCACGTTCCTTGCACAAACTATCATTGGGCCATTATCGAGAGGGAGGCAGCATGAATTGAAGATACAGTTCAGGGTAAAAAAACCATTCAGCATCCGTGTCAGTTCACAGTGACTCGCAAGGCAAAAGCGTTCAAGGCTGATTATTTGCCGGAATATTTCTGACAGCCCGAAAGCCACGGACTTATATGTAGTCCACATCTGGGTTTATTGTAGGAACAGTCCTACTTTAAGTGTTGAAACACTTTACTCCGCGCATAAAAAACCCGGGACATTGCCCGGGTTTTCCGCTTGCGCCAGCCACCGTCAGTGTTGCGCCATGTCCAGCACGACGCGCCCGCCGCACGGGCATTGGTCCATGTAGCGATGCGCCTCGACCACCTGCTCGAACGGGTACACCTTGATGATCTGCGGTGTCAGCAGCTGATCGGCGGTGAACTGGTTGATATCGCGCAAGGCACGCTGCAGTGCCACCTGGTCCTGGCTGATGCCAAGCTCTGGCTTGCCGGTGAAATTACCGATGCAGTGCACATAGAACTGAATGTTCTTCTGGAATGCCGCGCAGGCCGGGAACGGCGTCTGGTTGCCGCCTTGCAGACCGTACAGCACCAGGCTGCCACGCGGCGCCAGCACATCACCCAACAGCGACATCTGCGGGCCGCCCATGCCGTCGAGCACCATGTCCACACCACGGCCATCGGTGTACTTGCCAATCTGCAGCAGCAGGTCCTGCTCTTCGGTGACGATCACTTTGTCTGCGCCCAAGCCCAGCAGGTAGTCACGCTGCGCCGCATCCTTGGTGGCGGCGAACACTTTCAGCCCCAGGGCCCTGCCCAGCTGCACGAAGGCAGGCCCGGCGCAATGGCTGGCATCGGTGACCAGTGCTGTCTGCCCGGCCTTGGCCCGTGCCAGGTCGACGTAGGCGAAGTAGGCGATCAGCAGCGGGGTGTAGTGCACGCTGGCCTCGATCGGGGTGAGCACATTCGGGTAGCGCGTGATGGCTGTACGGGGCAGTACGATGACATCGCCGTACACCGGGTGGTCGTTGGCACTGGTGGCCGGGAAGCTGGCGACCCGATCACCGACGGCAATGTCATCGACCCCTTCCCCGACCGCAGTCACCACCCCGGCCATTTCGTGACCGATCCCCGCTGGCAGACGCGCCTGGGACGGTGCCAGATTCTGGCGCCAAAGCACGTCATACCAGCTGACGCCAACCGCTTCGACGCGGATCTGCACCTCGTCGGCAGCGGGTGACGGTTCGGCCTGCTCTTCGCAACGGAGCACGTCGGCAGCGCCGAACTTGTGGAAACGGATCATGCGGGACATCGCATACCTCGCCTTTGTGAACCTCTAATTACCACTGACTCTATCCGGGCTTTGCCCGTTAGACCATCAGTGGGCATTAATAGTCGACATGCTTGTCATCGATTGGGCACCTGACTTTCCCTGCGATTGGTCCCCCTAAACCCGTGCAGGGTAACAGCCTTTGGCCTTAAGATTCACCTCTGCCCCACATTAGGCGAAGCGCACCGATGAATCGAAACGACCTGCGTCGTGTAGACCTCAACCTGCTGATCGTGTTCGAAACGCTGATGCACGAGCGCAGCGTGACCCGTGCCGCAGAAAAACTGTTTCTCGGCCAACCGGCCATCAGCGCGGCGCTGTCGCGCCTGCGCAACCTGTTCGATGACCCGTTGTTCGTGCGCACAGGGCGCAGCATGGAGCCGTCGGCACGGGCCCACGAGATCTTCGCCCTGCTGTCACCGGCACTGGATTCGATTTCCACGGCAGTCAGCCGCGCCGCCGAGTTCGACCCGGCCACCAGCAATGCGGTGTTCCGCATCGGCCTGTCGGACGACGCCGAGTTCGCCTTGCTGCCGCAACTGCTCAAGCGCATTCGCGCCGAGGCACCCGGTATCGTGCTGGTGGTGCGACGGGTCAACTACTTGCTGATGCCAACCCTGCTGGCCTCGGGCGAGATTTCGGTGGGTGTCAGCTACACCAGCGAACTGCCGGCCAACGCCAAGCGCAAGGTGTTGCGCCGCAGCATGCCGAAACTGCTGCGCGCCGACAGCGTACCCGGCAGCATCACCCTGGATGACTTCTGCGCCCGGCCCCATGCGCTGGTGTCGTTTGCCGGGGACTTGTCCGGGTTCATCGACGAAGCCCTGGAAGAAATCGGCCGCAAGCGCCACGTGGTGCTGGCGGTACCGCAGTTCAACGGGCTGGGGAGCTTGCTGGCAGGCACCGATATCGTGGCGACGGTACCGGACTACACGGCGGATGCACTGACGGCCGCCGGCGGCCTGCGGGCCGAGGATTTGCCGATACCCGTGCGCAGTTTCGAACTGCACATGGCCTGGCGCGGGGCACAGGACAATGACCCGGCGGAGCGGTGGCTGCGGTCGCGGATACAGATGTTCTTCGGGGACCCCGATAGTCTCTGATTAAGTTCCACCGAGCACCAATAAGACATTAAAAACATAGACTTAGACTAAATCATCGTCCGTTTCCGTCCATCGGATTCCACTCAATTCCAGCTTGACTGGGGGTATCTTTGGGGGACACCAAGCCCAAACTGAAAAAGATACCCCCACACATGTCCCCCGAAAAACCGCCACCCTTCCGCCAGAAACTCAGCGATGCATTCATCCGTTCGCTGACCACATCAGGCAAGTACGCCGATGGCGACGTCCCGGGTCTCTATCTACAAGTGCGCGCCTCGCTCAAGCCTGGCAAATCACCCTCACGGCACTGGCGACTGAAGTACCGCCTTCGCGGTAAAGAAAACGTGTACGTGATCGGTAGGTATCCGGATGTGGGCTTGAAAGAAGCTCGTGAACTCGCTCGGGCAGCGCGCAATAGTGTGGCCAATCACATCGACCCACTCAAAGCCCAAAAAGCCAAGATCGAGGCGCAGTGGCTAAATGAAGCACGTACGTTCGCCTACGTCGCTGAAGAGTGGATGAAGTTCAAATCCGCCGACCTGGTCAGCAAGTCCGTTGCTGGATTTCGCGGCGCGCTGCAGAACCACATCTTGCCCGCCATCGGCGAGCGGCCCGTCAGCGAAATCAAGCTCGAACACATCACCGCCATCATTACCGAGTTGCGATACAAGCGAATCATGGCGATGGCGAGGCGTGTGCGGACGATCATTCGCTCCATCCTCGGCTTTGCCGAAGGACGTGGCTGGGTCGAGCGAAACGTGGCCCTGAGCAACACTGAAGAACTCAAGATCCGTCACGTGGTGACGAGCAACCCGGCCATTGAGCGGCCTGCTGATCTGGGCAAGTTTCTGCTGCGCCTCGATGACCTGAACCTTGGCAGCGTGGCCTATGCGATGCGCCTACTGGTGCTATTACCGGTTCGGCCGGGTGAGCTTGTGAAGATGCGCTGGGAGGATGTCGATCTGATCGGCGCCGATTGGCGCTATGTGGTCAGCAAGACCAAGCATCTGGACAAGAGCAAGCATATCGTGCCGCTGCCAGAACAAGCCCTAGTCCTGCTGCGCGAACTGCACAAAGATCGGGTGGTTGATGATGCTGGTAACGGCTGGGTGTTCGGATCGCCTGTCTATCCAGGCCGGTCAATCGATGCGACGTCCATCCTCAAGTCGCTGCAAAAAGTCTGGCCTGAGTACGCAATCACCGCTCACGGCTTTCGGGCTACCTACCGCACGATCGCTCATGAGCATTTAGGCATCGATCCAATTGTACTGGAGCTGTCGCTATCACATCGGATGCCAGGTGCGCTGGGAGCAGTTTACGCGCGCGCTCAGCTCTTGAGTCAGCGCCGGGAAGCCGCACAACTGTGGGCGAATTACTTAGATCAGCTTCGGAACAATACAAAGCTAGCGCTTGCAGATTAATCGCCGCCCCCTGAATTGAAGCCCAACTGTAACGGCCCCAGTCGTCTTTCTTCCCATACCACGTCAAACGAATTTGGCGGAGTATCCAGGATTCGAACTCAACGGCACAGCTCCAAAAATCAAATTTTTTACTGATAAAAATCAATATCTTATGAAAATCAGTTCGAATGCAGCGTAGTCATTCGAAGTGTGTTTCCACTCCCGACCACCGGCATCCAAAACCCGACGCCCGGCCGCTCTAGAACGGTATATTGCGGGTAACCTAAATGTTGCCACAGTCTTCTAGCTTCCGCCCAGTTCCGTCTGTTTCCAGGCTGTGAGTGGGGGACCAACTGGGGGACCAGATTCAGAGATCGGAGGTCACCACCATGCCCAAGCTCACCGCGAAATTGATAGAAAACCTCAAGGACTATGGCAAGTACGATGATGGCGATGGCCTGCGCCTTGTCATTCGAAAGTCTGGAAAAGCGTGGGTGCTGCGCTACCAGCTTGCAGGCAAGCGCAAGGAAATCGGCTTGGGCCCCTACCCTCACTATGGGTTGAAGGAGGCGCGCTCCCGCGCCGACACTCACAGAGCATTGATTCGGGAGGGTATCGACCCTTTGACACATAAGGCTGATGCACTCCAGCAAGCTGAAGCTGCTCGGATTGCTCGGGATCTGAACCTTGAAAACACCTTCCGCGCTTGTGCCGTGGACTACATCGAAGCCCATAGAGCTGGCTGGAAAAACGCAAAACACGCGCAACAATGGGTCAACACTCTTACCACGTATGCATTTCCCTTTATCGGAGAAAAGCCAGTCGACGAAGTTGAAACAGACGATATCCTGAAGATTCTGAATCCGATATGGACCGCTAAGCCTGAGACAGCGGCCAGGGTCAGAAACCGGCTAGAACTTGTTCTCGATGCTGCCAAAGCACGCCGGCTGCGCACGGGTGAAAACTCCGCTCGCTGGCGAGGTCACTTGGACAAGCTTCTGCCTAGAAGAAGGCTGGCAGACCGTGGTAATCATCCCGCTCTACCTTGGGAGCAATTACCAGCCTTCATGGCAGAACTAGAGCAATCCTGGGACCTTAGTTCAACTGCGGTGAAGTTAACCGTGCTGTGCGCTTTGCGCACAAGCGAAGTGATAGGTGGGTATTGGGAAGAGGTTGATCTGGACGAAGAAATTTGGACTATTCCGGCTTCCCGGATGAAAGCCGGGCGCCAGCATCGAGTACCGTTATCTAAAGCCGCCCTGCATACGCTCAGGTGCCTGAAGGCGGAAAGCAAAAGTGGGTTGCTTTTCCCGGGGCGGAGCATTGGTCGACCGCTCTCGAACATGGCAATGCTACAAAAAATACGCGGTATGGATGAGAAGTCCTTAGCCAACGACGGACCAGGCTGGCGCAACGAAGCGGGTGAAGTCATCACCATGCATGGTTTCCGATCAAGCTTCAGAGACTGGGCTGCCGAGACAACTAACTTCGCCAATATCGTCCCTGAAATGGCCTTGGCGCATAAAATCAGTAATGCGACTGAAGCAGCGTATCGACGAGGCGATCTGCTCGAAAAACGAAAACAGCTTATGGAGGAATGGGCTCGCTATGCACTGTCAGGTTGCAAAGCAACCTGACCAAGGCAAGGTGCTGGCTGAACTGAATTAAAGGATGAAAGACAGTCTCGAACTCAGGCAGACATCATTGGCATCTTTGTGCGCCACCAAGCTTCCCTACGCAACTGCCCCACCCCCAACGCAATCTGGAGTACCTTTCGGCGCTCCCGCGCTAGAATCTGGAGATTGCAGGTAACTCATGAACGTCCGCTATCGACCCAGGCTGTGTGAAAACGCAGTAAACACGTCGAAAACTGAGAGTCGCGCGGATTGCCTGTGGAATTAGCAGGCGAGAGCGTGAATAGCCCTACCCAGCGAAGTAGACATTTGTAGTGCTATATGGGCCGCGTCAGCGGCCCATATAGCTGTTTGCGGGCCAGCAAGCGGCGGGGTTTACGCCCTGATTGCCTCAAGTAGCCCTGCGATGCCGAAGATGCTCATCATCCGTTTGAGGTTGTAGGCGAGCACGTGAAGGCTCATCTCAGTGCTTACCCTCGGCAGGGTTCTGGTCAGGAAGTGGGTACTTCCCATCCAGAATTTGAGCGTGCCAAAGGGATGCTCCACCGTCTGCCGGCGAACCTTCATCTTCCCTGGATCTTGCTCCAATCGGATTTGCACTCTCTCGACTACTTCTTCATGCTCCCAGCGCTTGAGTCGCCGCTCTTTACCGGTCGTACACTGCTTCTGCATGGAGCAGCTCTGGCATCCTGAAAACCAATAGCAGTGCAGTAACATGCCGTCCTCCATCGAGGAATGCCGGCGCGTCAGCAACTGGCCCGCAGGGCATCGATATTCGTCCGATGCAGCCATGTAGGTGAAGTCCTGCTTGCCGAATCGGCCTTCCGCTTTGCTGCTCGATGTCAGGGGTTTCGGTACAAAGGTGGTGATACCCGCCTGCTCGCAAGCAAGGACTTCCGGGCCTTTGTAATAGCTTCGATCAGCGACCACTGTCAGCGCCTCAGCACCGATTTCTTCACGTGCCTGGTTAGCCATATTGCTCAGTTGCCCGCGATCATTACCAACGTTGGTCACCTCATGGGCAATGATCAGATGGTGCTTGTCGTCGACTGCTGTTTGTACGTTGTACCCAACTGTGCCGGAGCCTCGGCCGCTTGTGGCCATTGAGCGGGCATCTGGATCGGTAAGAGAGATTTGCTGATCGGGACTGGCGTGAAGCTGCGCCTCAATGTCCTTCAGTTTTTGCATCTGCTGTTTCAGCTTTTCGACTTTGTCTTTCAATCGCTCAGTCTTGGCCTCGGCCACTTCCGGCGCTGCCCGATCGGCTGAATCCATTGCCGCTAGATAGCGGTCGATGCTCTGCTCGATCTGCTGCATGCGCGCCTTCACCTTGCCTTGAGTGAAATTGCGGTCGCGGTTATTCACGGCTTTGAATTTGCTGCCGTCGATGGCGATGAACGATTGGGAGAAGAGATTGAGGTTGCGGCAAAGCACGACGAACTGTCGGCCGACGCTGCGAATGGCTTTACCGTTATCTCTGCGAAAGTCGGCAGGCTTCGCAGCCAGAAGCCCTCGCCTCGCGCCATAATGCGTGGTGGCACCATGGCCGGCAGGAACGGCCGCGAGTAGGCATCGGCAAGGGCGGCGATGACCTTCGGCCAGGTGGCCAGACGGGAGACATCGGCGTCGGTCAGGAATACGGTGGACACGTTTGCCACCAGGTTGTCGAGATTTTGTACTGCGTCCATAGGGTCCTCCAGAACCGTTGTGCCAAGTCTATGAAGGGCGGCACTGACGAGCTATGCGAGAGGACCCAATACAGTTATCTATAAATTGCTGATCGCTTGAGTATTGAAAAATAGATAACTGCTTTGTAATTGCTCCGGACGCAGGTGGGCATGGGCTCAGTTATCCTCCGCGTGTACGCAAACAACACGTGGACTATCATGTTCGAAATTGATGAATTGGCCGCCTTCGAATATCGACTGGTGATCGAGATGGCTGCGGCTGCACTCGCCGCACAACGCCGCAGCGTACGGGACTTAGAACGTATGGCGCGCAAGCTCGACGACCTCTTGGGGGCGCAGATTTCAACTGAGTTCGAACGTTCCGACCTGAATTTTCGTGAAGCAATGGGAGTAGCGAGTGGCAACAGGTACTTGCTCGATGCTATATCCAGCTTCAACACTCAACATGCTTCGACGACGATCGAGACGCAACAGCATATTATCGAATATCAAGCAATTTATCAGGCCATTAGCAGTAGTGACATTGAGTTCGCCAGAGCTGCAGTACATCAGCAGCTAATAAAATGGCATAACCGCTCAAAAGACCTTTCTCAGTAGGAGAGCACTGCCCTTCCAGATCTTCGGGATGACGGGATACTAAACGCAGGGTATCTTTTGTCACTGCAAAAACACTGCATATCAGTTGATATCGCACTGCTTTGCATATTGGCAAGCGCCGCATGACCGGCGCTACATCCTGAATTACTGCTGAGTTGCATGCTCAGACAAAAAATCAACGGCGGCCGCCGACATCGCCCGCGCGCCAACGATCAGCGCTTTTTCATCGACGAAGAATTTCGGGTTGTGATTCGGTGCTGCCTTGGCCGGGTCCTGCCCGTCGGGTGTCACGCCCAGGTAGAAGTAGAGGCCGGGTACCTTGCCTGCGAAGAAGGAGAAATCTTCCGAAGCACCGACCAGAGGGGTGGTGGCGACCTTGCCATAGGCCGCACGCTTGAGCACTGGCGCCATCTGCTCGGTCAATTGCTCATTGTTCATCGTCATGTCATAGGCCGGCACGATTGATACCTTGGCCGTAGCACCGGCGCTTTCGGCTATCTTCTCGGACGTGAGCTTCACATCGTGTGCCACTTGCGCACGTACCGCCGGATCGTAGGTACGAATGGTGCCTGCCATGTCGACGCTTTCCGGCACGATGTTCGGTGCACTACCACCTTTGATCATGCCCACAGTGACCACCGCTGGCGACTGGGTGAGCTTGGTGCGGCGGCTTACCACCGTCTGCAGGCCGTTGATGACCTGTGCAGAGGCCACTACCTGGTCGACAGTGTTCCAAGGCATGCCGCCATGGCCCTGCTGGCCTATAACCTTGATGTTCAAGTCGTCACTGCTGGCGGTCGTGGCACCCGAACGCCAACTCAATTGCCCTGAAGGCCCAGGCATGACATGCACAGCGAACACCGCATCAGGCTTGAGCTTGTCGAACAGCCCTTCCTGCAGCATCAACTGCGCCCCCCAACGCCGCCCCTCTCCGCCTTTGACCAGGCTCGAGCCCTCTTCAGCCGGCTGGAAAATGAACATGACCTTGCCCGGCAGGTTGTCACGCATGCCTGCAAGGATTTGCGCAGTTGCCATCAGCATGGCGGTATGGGTGTCGTGGCCGCAGGCGTGCATCACATCCACCTGCTGGCCATGATAGGTACCCCGCGCGGTCGAGGCGAATGGCAGGCCCGCAGGCTCCTTGACCGGCAAGGCATCCATATCCGCGCGCAGGGCGACGGTAGGGCCCGATTTGCCACCTTCGAGAATTCCGACCACTCCCGTGCGCCCGATACCCGTATGGACTTCGAGGCCAAGCTTTTCAAGGTGCTCGGCGACCAGCTTGGCAGTGCGTGTTTCCTGCTCGCCGAGCTCTGGGTGCTGGTGGATGTCCCGTCGCCACTCGATCATCTGCTGCTCGACCTGGGCAGCGCCGATAAAGGCCTGCTCCTCGAGAGGGTTCGCTTGGGGGGATGCGTGGCAGGCAAACGACATCATTGCCAGGCACAATGCACTGATCGAGGTAGAGGGTCGGAACAATTTGCTAGCTGATATAGTGGAAGCCTTGATGGTTTTTCGCGTAGATAGATCAATAGGCTGAACAGAAAAAGGACGACCTCACCCTAACAATTACCTAGCTAACTATCAATATGAACGTATTCCTGAATGCTTGGTTGGATCTCGATGGCCTGTAGACACAAAGCCGTGCATGCTGGCGCAGTCCTTTGCAGAGTTCCTCGAAGGACTCGCACAGCAAGGCCTCCTTGCTTTCTATTTGATTGTAGATAGAACTGCATTTCATACCTAAAGACTGGCGGTACAAGAAACAGATGGATTCTGGAAAGCAGAAATGAAATCCACAACAGCTATTGCGACCTCAACGACTACCAATCAGCCAAGTGCAAGGTTAACTTCGCGCCACAGCACCACAAGCGCAGGGTAGTCTTTTCTTCATGTTCCTAGCGCTCCGGTGACTAGGTGTCAGCTGAAGGATAGCGCTAATAGCGGGCTGCCACGAGTCGGCGTCGGCCTGAGGTATATCCGAAATACAGCATCGCTACGCCTACCCCGCTAAGAAATATCTCAACGTGCGCATAGCCAATGACCGGCGTATAAAGCACCCCGACCAGCAACGGCCCGAGTGCGCCCAGGCCGTAGCCGACGCCTTGCACCATACTCGAAAGTTCTGCCGCAACCTGTGCGTTTGCCGAGCGCAGCACAATCATGGTGATGGCAATGGAAGTCAAGGCACCTTGCCCGATGCCTTGTACCCCGCCCCACAGCCATACCGTGTCGAGCGGCGCGGACAGGCAGCCGAGAAAACCGACCGTGGTGAGCACCACAACAACCACATTGAACCAGGATTGACTCGGCAAGCGTGTGGCTATCAGCGGCCCGAGCAGACAAGCGACCATTTGTAGCAGGATTGAACTGGAGACGATGACGCTGGACTCCAGCGGCGTCATCCCCCGTCCATTCAGAAACGGGGCGAGCCAGCCGAACACGGTAAACGAATACATCGATTGCAGCACCATGAACAGCGTGAGTTGCCAGGCTAGCGCGCAGCGCCACACCCCTCGTACGCGCGGCGCAGCCTTGGGTGCCAGCGCACTGCCCTTGGGCAGTTGGAAAAGCCAGCAGGCACAGGCTGCCGCTGCCGGCACTGACCACAGCGCCAACGCCGTCGTCCAGCCACCGCCCAAGGTGCTTTGCAGCGCCAGGGTGAACCCTGCGGCAGTCGCCGCACCGCTCAACAGCGCCATGGAGTAGAGGCCGGCCATCAGCCCGGTGATCTTGGCGAAGTCGCGTTTGATAAGCCCAGGGAGCAATACGTTGATGATGGCGATGGCGCTGCCAATGACGATCGAACCGACCACCAGGCCGCTGACGTTCCCGGCGCCACGTATCAATAGCCCTGTGGACAACGCCGCCATCAATACCAAGATCGTGCGCTCTGTGCCTATTTTGCGGGCAAGCCAGGGCGCCACGGGCGCGAACAACCCCAGGCAAAATACAGGCAGGGTGGAAATTGCACTGGTGGCGGCAGGCGTCAGGCCTAGGTCGCTGGATATATCGGCAAGCACAGCGCCGAGGCTTGGGTACGCAGTGCGGAGGTTGAAGGCTACGAAAATGATGCTGCAGGCGAAATAAAAAAGCCGCGAACCCTTGGCAATTGTGCCAGGTTGCGGCAGCCCCCGTTCATTGCGAGCGTGCGCTGTCGCGTACTCCACACATGTCCTCCTTGAACCTTGGCATGGAAAAAGTCATACGGATAAAAAAAGCCGCACAGTTTCCTGTGCGGCTTGCTCGGTTACTTCTTGATGATGTTGTGTTCTGGGCCGTATGGGAACTTGGTGATGTTTTCAGCGCCGTTTTCGTTGACGATCAGAATGTCATGCTCGCGGTAACCACCCGCACCCGGCAGCCCTTCGGGCAGCATGATCATCGGCTCGATGGACACGACCATGCCAGGTTCCAGCACGGTGTCGATGTCTTCGCGCAGCTCAAGGCCAGCTTCACGGCCGTAGTAATGGCTCAGGGTGCCGAACGAATGGCCATAACCGAAGGTGCGGTATTGCAGCAGGTCGTGCTCGAGGAAAATCTCGTTCAACTGGTGGGCAATATCGCTGCAACGCATGCCTGGCTTGATCAGCTTCAGGCCGGCCTCGTGGACCTTGACGTTGACCTCCCACAGGCGCAGGTGCTCATCGGAGCAATGGTCGAGGAACAACGTGCGCTCCAGCGCGGTGTAGTAACCGGCGATCATCGGGAAGCAGTTGAGGCTCAGAATGTCGCCCTTGTTGACCTTGCGAGAGGTTACCGGGTTATGCGCGCCATCGGTGTTGATACCAGACTGGAACCAGGTCCAGGTGTCCATCAGTTCGGAATCGGGGAAAGTGCGGGCAATTTCACGGACCATGGCCTGGGTGGCATGCAGCGCCACTTCGTACTCAGGCACCTGGTCACGCAGGGCCTCAACCACCGCAGCACCACCGATATCGGCAACGCGGGCACCGTGACGAATGATGGCGTGCTCTTCAGCCGACTTGATCATGCGCATGCGCATGCATGGCGCGGCGACGTCCACCAGCTCGGCCTGGGGATAACGGCTGGCCAATTTGTCGCGGTTGACCAGGTTCAAGTGGTCGAACTCGATCCCGATACGTCCGGCCTTGGGCAAGGCTTGTTGAATCGCGACAAAGTAGTTATCGCGCTGCCAGTCGGTGTAGATGATGTTTTCGGTGCCCACGGTACGCCGCCATGGCTGGCCACCGTCGATGTTGGCGCTGATCGACACCACGGCATCCTGAGTCACCACCAGGGCATAAGGACGGCCGAACGAGCAATACAGGAAATCGCTGTAGTAGTTGATGTTGTGATAAGACGTGAAGACAGCGGCGTCGATATTGTTCTGGGCCAGGTAGCTGCGCAACTTGGATTGACGGTTGGCGTATTCCTGGTGCGAGAACGTCGGCTTAACTTTTTCGCCGTTTTGAATCTGTATTGTTTTCGGCATTTGCATGTCTTCACTCCTTGGTAGGTGATCAGTAGAGAGGCCCTGTTTTGGGTGCCACTGGAGATCATTCGAACAGATAAAAGGCGGCCTTTTTTGCGCGAATCCGACCCCTAGATGATCAGATCCGCCTTGCTGTAAACGCCGCTATGGAAAGGACAATATTGCCCGCCACTGCCGTACAGGCCTCGCTGCGGCAAGAACAGGCAGAGGTATAGATGAGGGGGAATGAAGGAGAGGAAACGCGCGATGTCGCGCCCATTGCAGGCGCGGATCAAGATAATTATCGAGGCAGGTTCAGCTCTGGTAGCGGGTGAACACGCGCTACGGGGACAACCGGGCAACGCCGATGAATTCGGCCAATTCGCCGACATCGAGCGTGCGGCAGGTCGGTTTGGTCAGCAGCGCCAGCGATTCGCGGACACTGTCGTCGGTACACAACTGCAATTCACTGCCAAGGCACAGAATCAGCACATCGAGGGGCTTGGCCTGGCTCAGTTGCACGGTGGCCGCCACGATGCCATTGTTGGCCTTCAGCGGCTGGCCCTCAAGGCTCAGTATCTGCCATTCGCAGACCACGCAGCGGGCCACGTCGTTGGCTTGGCGCAAGGGTTCCAGCGCAGCGGCCAAGGCATAGAAATCGAACCCTTCGGCCAGCAGGAAGCCAATACGCACGGCGCTGGCCAGGTTTTCGCTGGTTTCAGTCAATTGCTGCATGTACTGCCTCCTTCGGGTCAACTGGGCGTGGGTACGTCTACAATTGTCCACGCTGCCGCCCCTGCGCAGATGTCAGATATCGACCTCTAATTGCCACGTAAAATCAGCGCCCGCGCATCGTCCCACCCGACATGCACCCTCTGCCCGCTCTTGAGCCCAAGTAGGTCGTAATCCGCGTACGGCTTCTGCACTTGCAGTTCCAGCCCGTTGGCGACTTCCAGGTATATGTTGACCATTGACCCAATGAATTCCTCCCCCATCACGGTACACGCCAGGCGGCTGGCTGTGGTCGGTTGCGCGGCGAGGTTGATATGTTCGGCACTGATGCACAGGGTGACCTCTTCCCCTACCGCAACAGATCGGTCTTCGGGCAAGCGTGCCAGAAAGCGACCATACGCCGAGTCCAGTTGCACCAGCCCGGTGTCGTCGAAGCCAAGCACAACGCCGCCAAGCATGTTCTTGCCGCCGACGAATTCAGCGACAAAACGGTTGTGCGGTTCGAAGAAAATATCCTTGGGCGTGCCAATCTGCTCAACCCGGCCACGGCTCATGATCACCACGCGGTCAGCCATGGCGAAGGCTTCGGATTGGCTGTGGGTGACATAGACGAAGGTGATGCCAAGGTCCTTCTGCAACCCAGTCAACACCGCCTGCATGCGCACGCTCAAGTGCGCATCGAGGGCACTGAGCGGTTCGTCCAGTAGCAGTATCGGGGGCTCGGTGACCAGTGAACGCGCCAGCGCCACCCGCTGCCGTTGCCCGCCAGAAAGCATGCTTATATCACGGTTGGCAAACTCGCCCAGGTCCAGGCGCTCTAGCCAGTGCAGGGCTTTTTTGCGCCGTTCAGCTTTGCCCATGCCGCGCATGCGCAAACCGAACTCAACGTTTTCAAGCACGCTCAGAAAGGGGAACAGCGCCAGGTTCTGCCACACCAGCGGGGTGTCCCTTTGCCAGGAATACAGGTCGTTGATGCGCTCGCCGTTCAAGCGAATTTCACCGCTGCTGGGCTTGTCGAGCCCGGCAAGCATGCGCAGCGTGGTGGTTTTACCACAGCCACTGGAGCCCATGATCGCGACGAACTCGCCCTTGTAGATTTCCAGGTTCATCGGTTCGACAGCGACGTAACTGCCGAATTGTTTGGTCACGTTATCGAATACCACTAACGGTTGAGTCATGGGGAGCTCCTGCGTCGGCATGGGATGTTCAGCTTTTTTTGCCGTCAGCCGGTTTCTTCTGCCGGCGCATGAGCAAAACCTGGGCAACGATCGTCAGCGTGATCGTGGTGATGAAAACGATCGTGCCTATCGCATTGATGGTCGGGCTGACCTGCCCTTGCAAAGTATTGAGGATGCGTACCGGGACTGTCTCGTTAAGGCCCGAAACGAACCAGGCCACCGCGAACTCGTCGAACGACACGGCCATGGTCACGAACAGTGCGGCGAAAATGCTCGGGGCGGTGAACGGCAGGATCACGTAGCGCATGGCCTGCCATTGGCTGGCGCTCAGGTTCCAGGCGGCGGCCTCCAGTTGCGGGGCCATCTGCGCCAGGCGCATGCGAATCACCGCCATGGCGAATGGTGAGCACATGACGATGTGGCAGATCATGACGGCATACAGCTCGCCGGACAGGCCGATTCGCGACAAGAACGCGAGCATCGCCAGGCCCAGAATCACCACCGGAATGGTAGGAGGCAGCAGTGCCAATGCCATGTACACCGACTTGCCAAAAAAGTGATAACGAAAGTCGGTATAGGCGGCAGTGAAGCCCAGCAGCGTGGAAACCAGCGATACCACCACACCGACGACCAGGCTGTTGTTGAAGGCTTGCCAGACTTGCGGGTCGGCGGCAATCGCTTCGTACCAGCGCAAACTGAAGCCACCCAGGGGCAAGGATGGGAAGCGGTCGACGTTGAAGGAAAACACGAAGCTGCCAATGATAGGCGTGAGGATGAACAAGAACACCAGGACGACGAAGCTGCGCAGCATGAAGTTGATGACACGATGTTCGTTCATGCGCGCCTCCTGTAGGCGTGGCGAACCATCAGGAACGCCGTGGCCAGCAAGGTCACGATCATCGTCGTGGCAATAACCGCCGCGCGTGGCCATTGCTGCCCCGATTTGGTCGTGTCGGTAATCAGGGTGCTCAAGGTTGGTGGTTGGCCGCCCCCTAGATAGAGCGGGCTGACAAAGTCACCGAAGGTCATGATGAAACAGAACAGTGCGGCGATGACGATGCCGACCCGCGCCGATGGAATCACTACCCCAAATACCGTGCGCAGACGGCCCGCGCGCAAGTTGTGGGCAGCTTCGATCAGCGTGCGGTCGATGTACATGAGGCTGAACAACTGCAGCAACACTACCAGCGGCAGGCACAGGGTGAAGTAACCCACATAGCTACCAAAACTGGTATTGAGCAAGGGCAACGGCCCAATCCCCAGCAACGCCAGGGCGCTATTGAGCAGCCCCTGGTCACTGAGAAAGACTTGCCAGGAATAGGTGCGCACCAGGTAACTGGTAAAAAATGGCGTGATCAACAACAGCACCAACCATTGCCGGGTCGATTCGCGGAACTTGAAGGCAATTGTATAGGCGCACGGAAAGGCTACGGCACTGATCAGCACACTGGCCCCCGCCGCCATCGCCCAGGTGTGCAAGTAGGCATCCCAGAAGTACTCGCGGCTGAACAGGTACTTCCAGTTCAGCCACTCGAACGCAGGGACCATGCGAAAGTTGCGCACCAGCCAAAAACTGATGGTCAGCAGAAACAGCAAGGGCGCTACAAAAAACAGTAGCTGCCAGACCAGTATCGGCAGCGACAGGATCAGCCCATACCCCGGTAAGCGCCAGGTGCGCTTGCCGAACTGCCCACGCGTGCGTGCAGGCTCCTCACTGGCGGGCAGTGGGGGCGATAGCTTGTTCGAAATCATTACGCCGCTCCTGTGTAGGCGCCATCAAGCGCCCTTGTACTGCGACCAGAAGTCGTTCCAGTCCTCCAGGCTCTGCTGCACGGGGAGCGCGCGATACTGAATACGCCCCTCGCGGATGTCGTCCATGACATTGCGCTGGCCCAGTACCATGCCTTGGCGTCTGGCTTCGGCAAGGTCGGTCTTGTTCAGCAACTCCCAGCCGCGCTTATTGGGAATCAGCGCCGGGTAAGCCTCCATCTTCGCCGACTTCACCTGGCCTTCAGGGGAGGTGATGTATTGAATGAACTTCTTCGCAAGTTCCGGGCTGTGGGCTTTCTTGGCGATGCAATAAGACTCGGTCCATTGCAGGCCGCCCTCCTCGGGTATCACTGTTTTTACCGGTGCCCCGGCACGCTGCAAGACCCCGGTAATCCAGTCGCCAATGCCACACATCGCGTGGATCTGGCCGTTTTTCAGGGAGGAGAAGGTACCGCCATAATCGAAGAACCCGGCCACTTGTCCGCGTAGGCTCATGGTTTTGTCCTGGAGCCTCTTCCAGTGCGCCGCGTCGATGTCGTAGGGCAGCCTGTTGCCATTGAGCAAACTGATCTGGCCCAGGTTTGGCAGGTGCCAGTCGAAGTGGCCGACCTTGCCCTTGAGGCTATCGTCCCAGAACACCTGGTAGCTTTTCGCCTTGGACTCCGGCAGCAACTGGGTATTGAAGGCGATACCGAGAAAGCCGAAGCGGACCATGACCGAATACAGTTCATCGCCCTGCCAGTGCCCTGGAAAGTGCTGAAACTCTGGGTAGAAGTCATCGAAGGGATAATCGGCAAGGTCCAGTCGCTCGATATAGTCGGCGGCGTTGAGTTGTTGCACATACTCGGCATCCGACAGGATCAGGTCGAAGGTGCCCGGTGGTGACTGCGAAATGAGCCCCAGCATGTTATCGCCGCCGGTGTAGTACTTGGCCCGCACCTTGACCCCATGCTCGCGCTCGAAATCCGCGACGATGTCGGGCGCGGCGTGGCCTGCCCACGCCAGTATCACCAGTTCTTTTTCGGCTGCGCCAAAGGTTCTGTTCGGAAGTACCCCGGAGAGCGCCGCCACACCGGCCAAAATGCTGCTGTTCTTGATGAATGTACGGCGTGAAAAATCGGCGCGACGCGTCATGGAGATACCCTCGGTAATCAAAAGTGCCTTGGCCCAGCCGCGCTTTCGCCCCGCTTCCCCAAGGTTTTCACCGCCTGTGTGATTACCGATTGCAGCAGATTGCCATCAGGGCAAGTTGTGTTTTTCCGACCTGTAATTTGTCAAATTCGCCCCCTGCCCCACCCGACCCACCTGGATCGCAGGTCCGTCAGCATTTGTCAAATTCAGGTCGGGAACTGACAAGTGAATGTCGTTGTGATCTGATCAAATCGTTGCATGTACTGGCTCGCTGCAAACGGACTACTTCAACGAATACAAGAATAAAGAGAGATAACCGATGAACGAAAGCGTAGTGGTTGGCGAACTCACCTGGCCTGAGTACGCACAGAAGGTAGCTTCCGGCAGCACGATTTTCTTGCCGGTGGGCGCCTTGGAGCAGCACGGTCATCACATGTGCATGGAGGTGGATGTGCTATTGCCTACCGCCCTGTGCAAGGCAGTAGCGCGAGAAGTCGACGGCTTGGTGTTACCCGCCTTGGCCTATGGCTACAAGTCACAGCAGAAGTCGGGAGGTGGCAACCACTTTCCCGGCACCACCAGCCTGGATGGCGCAACACTGACCCATACCATCCAGGACATCATCCGCGAACTCGCCCGGCATGGGGCGCGCAAGCTGGTCTTGATGAATGGCCATTATGAAAACTCGATGTTCATCGTCGAAGGCATCGACCTGGCGCTGCGCGAACTGCGTTATGGCGGTATCACCGATTTCAAGGTGGTCGTTCTGTCCTACTGGGATTTCGTCAACGCGCCGGCGGTCATCGAAGAGCTCTACCCCGAAGGTTTCCTCGGCTGGGACATCGAACACGGTGGCGTTTTCGAAACGTCACTGATGCTGGCCCTGCACCCTGAAAAGGTCGACCTGAGCCGCGCCGTCGACCACCCTCCGGCAAAATTCCCACCTTACGATGTCTTCCCCATCATCCCTGAACGCACCCCCGCCTGCGGAACGCTTTCCTCGCCTAAGGGCGCCAACCGAGAAAAAGGCGAGTTGATTCTGCGAGTTTGCGTAGAGGGCATTAGCAGCGCTGTGCGGGAGGCCTTCGACCTGCAGAAATAACACCGATCTCCAGCCCAGAGCAGCACCGCCGTTCGCAGTTCACCCTCCTTCAAGAATAAAAAGGGTAATTAGCATGTCCAGCAACTCAACTCTGGCCCCCGGCCTCAAGCAGCGCCACGTCACCATGTTGTCAATCGCCGGCGCTATTGGCGCCGGCCTCTTCATCGGCTCGGGGCATGCCATTGCTGCAGCCGGTCCTGCGGCAATTCTCGCGTACATCATGTCTGGCACACTGGTCGTTCTGGTCATGCGCATGCTCGGAGAAATGGCGGTGGCCTCGCCAGATACCGGGTCATTCTCCACCTACGCCGAGCGCGCAATGGGACGTACAGCAGGCTTTACCATTGGCTGGCTGTACTGGTGGTTCTGGGTGCTGGTCATTCCAATCGAAGCCATTGCAGCAGCGGCCATTCTGCATGCCTGGTTCCCTGCGATAGAAACCTGGGAATTCGCACTGGTGGTTACCGGTTTGCTGACCGTAACTAACCTGTTCAGTGTGGCGCGCTACGGTGAATTCGAGTTTTGGTTTGCGATGCTCAAGGTTATCGCGGTGCTAGGGTTCATTGCTCTGGGTGCATTGGCACTGACAGGCGCGCTGCCCGATATTTCAGTTAGCGGCGTGGTCAACCTGAGTCATGAGTTTGGTGGTTTCATGCCCAACGGCATGACCGCTGTCATCGGTGCCATGCTCACCACCGTGTTCAGTTTCATGGGTACTGAAATTGTCACCATTGCCGCCGCCGAGTCGAAAAACCCCTCCAAGCAAATCACCCGTGCCACCAATTCCGTGGTGTGGCGAATGGGGATCTTCTACATCGTCTCGGTGTTCCTGATCATCTCCATCGTGCCCTGGAACGACCCCATGCTAGTACAGGTCGGCTCCTATCAACGGGCCCTTGAGCTGATGAACATCCCGCACGCCAAGATGATCGTCGATATCGTCGTGCTGATTGCCGTTGCCAGTTGCCTCAATTCGGCCATCTACACCGCATCGCGCATGGTCTATTCGCTGAGCAAGCGCGGCGACGGTCCTCGCGTTCTGCAGCGCACCTCAGCGACGGGCGTGCCAGTGATTGCAGTGCTAGCCAGCACCGCAGTGGGCTTCTTGACCACAGCACTCAATTACTTCGCTCCCGACGAGGTGTTTTCCTTCCTGCTGGCAAGTTCGGGGGCGGTAGCGCTTCTAGTCTATCTGGCAATCGCTGTTTCGCAATTGGTTCTGCGTAATCGGATGGATAGCCAAGGTACTGCGCTGGACTTCAAGATGTGGCTGTTCCCCTGGCTCAGCTACCTGGTCATCTTCTCCATCATCAGTATCTTGACGATGATGCTGGTGATGCCAGGGCATCGCATGGAAGTGGTGGCAACTGGTGCGCTGGCGCTGTCCATCGTCTGCGTGAGCGCCATTTTCTCGTCTAAAAAGAGCACTTCGGCCACCGTGGCGAGCAAGCCTGCCTGACCAGGCCGAGTCGTTACCCACCCTGTGAAGGTGTTGCTTTCGCAGGGTTTTTGCTTTTCACCGGGGCGCCTCCCAATGCTTAGGCACTGCGTGTACTATCACTCTGACAAATGCATCAACCTAAACACAATGAATTGCCGATTTACGGCAACCAGACGCAGAGCACGTCATTTTTTTGCATTCAAGGAGTCGTATTGATGGGTACGTTAAAATCCTCGCCGTTGGCACCGGCATACCCTGTCAATGATGCCCCGCCGCTGAAAGTCGTCGGTTTCCTGATCATTCCCAATTTCACCACCATTGGCTTCGCCTCGGCGGTGGAAACCTTGCGCATGGCCAACCTGGCAGCACGCAAAACCATGTTCCAGACCCTGATCATTGCAGCCGACATGGAGCCAGTGAGTGCCAGTAACGGCATGCGCATCCTGCCCGATTTCAGTATCAAGGATGCCCCAAAGCTGGACATGCTGTTCGTGGTGGGGCCAAACCCGATAGTCTCCGACCACAATACCCGCCCCATCCTCAACTGGCTTCGCAAGTTGGCACATGACCAGGTGCCATTGGGCGGTATTTGCACAGGCAGCCATTTGCTAGCACGCGCCAATCTGCTCACTGGTTATCGGTGTACCATCCACTGGGAAGATATCGAGGCGCTAAAAGAGCGATTTCCCGGCATTATCATTTCCAACCAACTGTTTGAGCTTGACCGTGACCGTTTCACGAGCTCCGGCGGCGTGGCGTCCATGGACATGATCCTACAACTGATTGCCCGAGAACCTGGCGGGCGGGACATTGCCAGTCATGCGGCTGAACTGCTGTTATGTGATCGAGTACGTGGATCGCAAGAGCGCCAGCGCGTGCCTTTGCGGCAAAAGCTCGGCACCTCTCAGCCCAAACTCAGTCAGATTGTTACAATCATGGAAGCCAACCTTGAAGACCCGATGACCTTGGAAGAGCTTGCAGAACTGAATGAGATCTCGGTTCGGCAAATGGAGCGTTTGTTCCACAAGCATCTTCAAAACACACCGAGTCAGTATTACTTGGAACTACGCCTGACACGGGCTAGGCAACTATTGCTACACAGTGAATCCCAAGTGCGTGATATCGCCCTCGCCTGTGGTTTCATTTCGCCAGCACACTTCTCAAAGTGCTACAGTCGTTTCTTTGGTGTCTCACCAATCGGCGAGCGGAAAAAGGTAGTCTCTTCACTTCACTGAACAACCCTGTCGTTAGTTTTCGTGGCGCGGTCCAGGATTTCCTCGCCATGCTCCCCTCAGCTGGCCCGCAATGTGAGGGCATCCAAGTGAATGTGCGCTCCACGAGGGCGCCACCACAATTCTGCAGGGGAATCTCGGTCATTCCGCACAGTTTTGGACCATCACTTGGATCTGGCTAGATGTCATGCCATTCAGGACGAAGCGGACTACGCTTGCTACGCAGGCGCGCATTGATGATGTTCATGTCATTATTCCTTACCTCGGGCGATAGACATGTGCCATACCATAATAGCGATCGAAGCATTCATACGAAAAAGTGGATCGTCCAAGGATTTTCCACTCAGTTGTTCGATGCGCTGGATACGTTGATTGATGGTGTTACGGTGAAGTCCCAGGCGCTGGGCAGCCTTGAGCCCGTTGCCATTTTCCTTGAGCAAAGCGTCGAGGGTATGCACGAGTACTTTAGGGTGTTTACGGCCGGGCACGAACAACGGGCCGAGTGTCTTTTCGACGAAGTCGTCGATGAGCGTGCGGTCGACTACCCCCTGCAGCAAACCCAACACGCCCAACTCGTTGAAATCGCAGTATCCGCTCTCCGGGCGCAGTTTCTGCGCCACATTCAGCGCCTGGCGCGCTTCGTTGAGCAGTCGGCGGTAATGACCACAATCTTCAGCAACGCTCGACAGGCCCATGTACATATCCAACTCCCCTGCCACTCCGATCAGTTGCCGACGCAACGTGGTCAAGGCTGCCGGCAGGTCATCGGCATCCGCCAGCAGTAGCACGAAGAGGTCGCCCGGCATCTCTACCATCACCGTTCCCGGGCGGCTGCGACCCCAGGCTTCAAGTTGGTCTTCCATGGACTGGCGAGTGGCTTGCCACAGCTGCTCGCCTTGGGCCAAGCCTTGGCGCTCAAACAGCGTCTCGATACCTGACAAGCGCAGCACGACCAGTCGCCGTGGAATATCAAGCATCAGTTGCAGATGCGCAGCCCGCTGTCGGGCAATGGCCAGACTCGGGTAATCTCCGGTCAGCAACTGGCCGAGAATGTGGTTACGTGAGCGCCGCACTTGAGTCATATGCATCAGGGCCGTATCGATCAGGTGGGTCACAAACACCAACTTCAGCGGAGAGGGCTGCTCGATCAGCGACAATCCCAACTGTTCAGCACGAGCGATCACTGCAGACGGGATGCACTGGGGAAACGGGCCTCCAGTAAGAACCACCATCCCGGCAATACCCAACACAGCACCAGTCTCGACCAAAGTGAGTAACTTGCGTTCGTCACATAGGTAATTGATTTCCGAAATAAATACTAGTTCGCCGCCCATTTTACACGCGGTGATACCCTCATTTCCCGCCACGTAGGACCAGCATACTCGCCGTTGCAAGTAAAGCTCGCCTGCGCGGACCCTCATGTCTTCCAAGCCGGGCAGGTTCAGGACCTCACTCAGAGTCAAGCTCATGGCTCGACACCCGCCAGGCTCTGCATCTGACGCCCTCTAACTGGCTCGCACATGAGAATGTCGGGCTGTACCATGGCGTCACTGCTCGCCGAAGATATCAACTTTAGAAATTGAAGGAACATGCCAGTACTGCTCCTACGCCATGACCGAAAAGCGCATGCGGTTAAGTCTCAGCAAGCTCATCGACGACCATGCCGGGGACTTGTAATAGAGATGCTACCTGAAATCGTTCATGATCACTCCCTCGAACGGCGAGATGACTGCGATCAACAGCCCCAAGTATCGAGATGCCCTCCCGTACATTCCATCTACTCTCACGACTTTGGAGATAATCCCATCAAGCTTCATGCACTCGACGACCACGCGGACGTATGACCAAATTTCCGGTGGAGTGATGCTCACCCCCTATCCAAACGTTGCAGCTTAGTGCTCGCTTTCTCTACAATCTTTTAGCAACATTTACGTGACCAACCGAGCGGCCTCGCCCTGCTGGTGCTCAACACTGCCCGGTATCAAACGGCATCACTGACCGTGCCCGTCGCCGCACGCCGCTACACCTTGCAAGCGACCAACGCTGACCGACAAAACGGTGACGTTCAATGGCAGACTCCTCAAGCTCGGCACCAACGATGAAATGCCGACAATGGACTTTGTGCCGACCAAAACCGGCAAACTGGCCATTGAGCCGGCAAACGATAATTTCCTGAGCCTGCCATCTGCTGGAAATGAGACCTGCAATGGGCCTGCCCCGTGACAACGGACGCATTAGCATGTATTCGAGCATTGAATAGTTGGTGATTAGCAGTTCGGGGCAGCGCACCTGCATTTCTTCCCGCGTCTACGGAGCCGACGAGGACTTTCGTGAACAGCGCGAATGTGAGCGCCCGCTGAACGTCTATGGCTATTCGAAGTTCCTGTTCGATGCAACAGGTGCGCCGGCAGTTCTGTTGGCAGTAGCCGCGCCCAACCATTCAATGATGTGGCCCTGGCTGTGATCAATCGGTTGCGCGGGCAGCAAGGCCAACCCTCGTTGTCACTTGATATGGCCTTGCTGGAAGGCATTCTGGAGTACAGCGAATTTCCTGAACATTTGCGTGGCAAGTACCAGTGTTACACCTGCGCCGACCTGGAGCGCTTGCGCGCTGCCGGTTACACGGCACCTACAATGGTAGTCGAGCAAGGCGTGGCCCGCTACTGCGACTGGTTGCAAGGTCTTCAAAGACCGCCGCCTGCTCCAGTCAAGCAGGCAGCGTGATCGTGCTCAACGGCTACTTGAAACAGTATTCGTAGAGGCAAGTCTGGAACCCGTACTTGAGGTCGAACTTGCCATCGAGCACGTTGTTTTCCTTCGCGTACTGGTCCCACGCCACGAGCATTTCCTTCAGCTTGCCCGGCTCGGCCTGGGCCAGGTCGCGGCTTTCGGTCGGGTCGCTCTTGAGGTCGTACAGCTGCCACTGGGCGGTGCCGTAAGGTGGATTGACCAAGGTGATTTTCCAATGGCCCTTGCGCAGCGCCTTGCGGCCGAACAGTTCCCAGCCGATCTGACGCTGGGCCATGGCCCGACCTTCAAGCAATGGGCGCATGCTCTTGCCGCTGATGGCTTGCACCGGGCGACCTTGGAATGTCTTGCCCAGCGCCGGCACCCCCGCCAGGTCCAGCAAGGTTGGCATCAGGTCCATCACATGGACCATGTCGTTGTTGAGCGTGCCTTGCAGGTGGGCCTTCTTCAGCATTTTCGCGCTGATGATGGCTGGCGCGCGAATGCCGCCCTCGTTGGTGAACCCCTTGAACAGCGGATACGGCGTGGAGCTGACCTGGGCCCATTGTGCGCCATAGTCGGCATACGAGCCTTTGTGCCCGATGTTTTTCAGGCTGTTGTCGAAGTCCTTGGCCAGCCACTCCTTGTTGCCAGGCAGGTCGATCGGGCTATTGCCATCGGCACCGTTGTCAGAGATGAACACGATGAAGGTGTTGTCCAGCTTGCCGTTTTTCTCCAGGTACGTGAGCAGTCGGCCAATGTGGTAGTCCATGTTGGACACCATCGCCGCATAGATCTCCATGTTGCGCGCCTCACGCTGGCGCTGTTCATCGCTCAACTGGCCCCAGCTCGGCAGGCCCTTGGCCATGGGTGTGTTGGGCGTTGTGTTGGCCGCGACAATACCCAGCTGCTTCTGGCGCTCCAGGCGGGCCTGGCGGATCGAGTCGTAGCCGGCGTCATAACGGTGCTTGTACTTGTCCAGCCAAGCGTCTGGCGCATGCAGCGGCCAATGTGGCGCGGTGTAGGACAGTACGGCCATGAACGGCTTGTTGCTAGCTTTGTCGGCTTCGATGTAGTCGATTAGCCGATCGGTGTAGAACTCGCTGGAATAGAAGCCCTTGGGCACTTCCACCTGCTTGCCGTCTTCGCGGTAGATCGCCTTGGGGTCTTGGGCAATGATGGCGTGCTGGTCGTCGAAGTGGCTGGCACCGCCTTGCACCAGAATGAACGAGCGGTCGAAGCCGCGCGCCTTGGGGCTGGTCTCTTCGGTGCGACCCAGGTGCCATTTGCCGGTGGTGTAGGTGTTGTAACCTGCATCCTGAAGCACCTGGCCTACCGTAACCATGCGCTCGTTCAAATACCCTTCGTAGCCAGGCTGGCCTTTCTGGAACGGTTGCAGCAGCTCGCCCATGTTGCCCAGGCCCGCCACATGGCTGTCGGCGCCAGAGAACATCATTGCGCGGGTCGGCGAGCACGTGGGCGCCGTGTGGAAGTTGCTCAGGCGCACACCATCGCGCGCAAGTGAGTCAATGTTCGGGGTGCTGATTTCGCCACCAAAACTGCCCAGGTCGCTGTAGCCCAGGTCATCGGCGACGATGATCAGAAAGTTCGGGCGTTCATCTGCGGCCATGGCCGTGTGGCTGCATATGGCAACCATCAGAGCAAGCAGGCGTGTCTTAAACGAGCTCATGAAGCGTGTCCTCGGTTGTTATTATTGGTGTGCTTGCAAGTATGCGGATGGCCCGCCGCTCGCCGATAACGCTTCAGCGCAAGCGCTTATGCATCCGCGTGATTATTTGCCCCGAGGGCTAGGGCAGTGCCCGCTCGACGTTCATCATCCCCTTTATTTTCCGGGGGCGCGCACCCACTGGCAGGCAAGAGGTGGGGCACATGAAGCAAGCTCGTTGGCACGCAGCGAATGTCACCCGGGGGATGGCCCTGCTATGGCTGTGCGCATGGGCCGGCGGGCTGCTTGCCGCCCCGTCTCAACCGCCACAGCGCAAGCTGGACGACGGCTACGTCGACCCAGGCCAATGCCAGGCCTGCCATGCTTCACAGGCGCAACAGTGGTCCCAGTCACATCACAGCTGGTCGATGCGCAAGCCGACCGCGGACAATGTGCGGGGCGACTTCGCCGATCAGGCCTTTACGGACGCCGCCGGCGTAGAGGTGAGTTTCAGCACGCGCAATGGCACGTTTTACGTCAATGCCGAAAACGAACAGGGCCGACGCCAGGACTTCGCCGTGGCCTACACCTTCGGCGTTTATCCCCTGCAGCAATACCTGATCGAACGCCCTGGTGGTCGCTTGCAATCGTTGACCGTTGCCTGGGACAACCGCGCCAAGGCCGACGGTGGGCAGCGCTGGTTTTCGCTCTACCCCGGCCAGCGCTTCACCCCGGACGACGCCCTGCACTGGACCGGCCGCTCGCAGAATTGGAACGGCATGTGTGCCCAGTGCCACTCGGGCAACCTGAAAAAAGGCTACGACGCCAGCCAGGACAGCTTCGCCAGTACCTGGAGCGAGCTGTCGGTGGGTTGTCAGAGTTGCCATGGGCCGGGCGCTCAGCATCTGGCATGGGCCAAGTTGCCGACGGCGCAGCGCCAGCTCGCCAACAATGCCGGCGCACGCGGTTTGCAGGTGGACTTCGGGGCGCGAGCCAAGGGTTACGAAGTCGACCAGTGCGCCCGCTGTCACGCACAACAGGAAACCCTTGGTGTTGGCAGCCAGCCGGGTAAATCTCTGGTGGATAGTGCCTACCCTACCTTGTTGACCCCTGGCGCCTATCATGCCGATGGCCAGCAACAGGCTGAGGTGTTCGAGTATGGCTCCTTCGTGCAGAGCAAGATGTACGCCGCCGGCGTGACCTGCAGCGACTGCCACAACCCGCACACCGGCGAGTTGCCCGCCCAGGGCAATCAGTTGTGCGCCAGCTGCCACAACCCGCAGGGCAACCCGCGGTTCCCCACGCTGAAGAAGAAGGACTACGACAGCCACAGCCATCACTTTCATGAGCCTGGTAGCCCCGGCGCGCAATGCACCAACTGCCATGCGCCCGAACAGAACTACATGGTGATCGACGCACGCCGCGACCATAGCTTCCGCCTGCCAAGGCCCGACCTGACGCCGATCACCGGCGCGCCCAACGCCTGCACGCAATGCCACAAAGAGCGCTCGGCACAATGGGCCGCAAACGAGATCAGCCAGCGCTTCGGCCCGCTGCGTAGCGAGCATTATGGCCCGGTGATGCAAGGCGCCCGAGCGCACGATCCGCAAGCAATTGCCCTGGCCGCAAAGTTGGTCACCGACGCGACACGCCCGGCGATCGTCCGGGCTTCTGCCGCCGACGTCCTGAGCGGCGTCGAGGGGCCTGCGCTGGATTCGCTTGCCCTCGGGCTTGCCGATCAAGATCCACTGGTGCGCAGCAGCGTGGTGCGCGCCATGGCCAATGCCGACGATGCGCAACGCCTGCAACACTTGCCTGCCCTGCTTGATGACCCGGCACTGGCGGTACGCGATCAGGCGGCTCGCGCCTTGGCCGACCTGCAGGCGCAACTGCCGACCGCCCAACGTGACCGGCTCGGTCACCTGCTCCAGGACCACTTTGCGCGGCTCAGCGCCAACGCCGACTTGCCGGGCACGCGATTCAACCTGGCCAGCCTGCTGGCACGTCAAGGCAATGAGGCACAGGCACTGGATCAATATCACCAAGTCCTGCGCCAAGATCCGGACTTCACGCCCGCGCGCGCGGCACTTGCCAGGTTGCTGCTGACTCGCGGGCAATCCGACCAGGCCCTTGAAACACTACAGGCCGGCTTGCAACGCGGCGAGCAGCGCGCCGGCTTCAGCGAGCTGGCCTATGCCATGGGGCTGCTCCAGGCCGAGCGCCAGCAGCCCGAGCAGGCCATCGAGTGGCTGGAGAAAGCCCTGCCCGGCCAGCCGCTGAACCTGCGCCTGTATTACAACCTCGGCTTGCTGCGCAGCCAGCTCGGCCAACCTGAACAGGCGCGACGCGTGGTAGTGGCCGGGCTTGCTCACGCAGCGCAAGATAGGGATCTTTTGTATGCAGGCGCCTATCTGGATGCGCGGGCAGGCAACTGGGCCTCTGCATTCGCGTTCTTGCAGCGACTGTTGATGCTACAACCGCAGCACCCCGAGGCGCGTCGCCTGCTGGCTTATGTACAGCAGCAACAGCAGCGTACGCGCACCATGGGCGCGAATCGATGACCAGCGAAGCCGCGGCCAAGACTGAATACCACTGGATCAAACCAGACAGACAACAAATAAAGGTTACGGTGATGAATACGCCCCTTTACAGCGGCCTGCCCACTGCTGGCGACGCCCGCTCGGCCATTCCCTTTGCAGCCGAGCCCTTGCTGCGCTCGCGCAATGTCGAAGACGCCGAAGCCCTGCTCAACAACCACCTGGAGGAACGGCGGATTCGCCTCGGCGGGCGAGGCACGCTGGATATCGACTTCACCTTGCAGACCTTGCCGCAAATGAAGCTGTTCGGCGCGTGGTGGGGGCGCGAGGTTCGCGTGAGCTCAAGCCCGTTGAGCTGTTGGCATGGCATCCTGCCTTTGCACGGCGCGATCAGCAACCACCTCCAGGGCTTGCAGGCGAACGCGGGTGAGCTATTGGTGTTCAGCCCCGGGCAGGAAGTGGACGTCACCTGGCACGAAGGGACCAAGGCCATCGTCATTGCCTTGGATGCGGCCTTGCTGCTCAACCACCTGGAACGTCACCATCAGGTTCACCATGCCCAGAGCCCGACGCAGGCGTTGTTGTTCCAGGGTAATAACCCGGCCATGCGCAGCCTGGGCAACCTGCTGCGCATGGTCGACAGCGAAAGCGGCAACACCGCTGGCTTGCTAGCAACGCCCTTTGGCCAGTCCCACGTGCAGCACCTGTTTTGCGAAAACCTGCTGCACCTGCTGCCCAGCCTGTACAGCGAACCACCACGGCGCCTGTTGCCGGGCACCGTGAAACGGGTGGTCGATTTCATCCACGCCAATCTCGAACAGCCGCTTTGCATCACCCAACTGGTGACTGTCAGCGGCACCAGCCGACGCAGCCTGGAACAGGCGTTTCGCAACGGTTTGGGGACCAGCCCGCAACGCTACATCCAGCATTGCCGGCTACTGGCGATGCGCAAAGTGTTACTGGAGCACCAACCGGGTGAAGTACAGTTGTCGGCGCTGGCCTTCAAGTGGGGGTTTGCGCAACCCAGCCACTTTACCGCCGCCTACAAGCAAGCGTTTGGCGAGCTGCCCTCGCAAACGCTGGCCAGGTCAGATTGATGGGAAGGCCGCTGCAGGCGCAGCGGCCAGCTCGGCCAAGGCCTACCAGAATTTCCAGGTGTAGGTCGTGATCAAACGGTTCTCATCGTAGTCATTGCCATGCTTGAACTGCGCGTGGATGTTGCGCCACTCCACGGCCACGCCCTTGAGCGGGCCGCTCTGCACCACATAACTCAGAAACAGATCGCGCTCGTTTTCGGCGGTTTGGCTCAGGTCCCCACCGCGATCGATGCCCGTGCCGCGCAGGTAACGGGTGGTCAGGTTGAGGCCGGGTATGCCCATGGCCACGAAGTCATAGTCGTAACGCGCCTGCCATGAGCTTTCGTTGGGCCTGATGAAGGCCACGGCCGACCAATTGACCAGATACGGTTGCGGCACGAAGCCGTTCAACGTCGGGAACGCACTCTCGCCGAGCATGCGTTGATAGCCCACACCAAAGGCGTGGCCGGCTTTTCTCAAGGTGGTCATGGCGCCATAGGAGCGGTTATCGATCTTGCCGTACAGCGCGTCACCGTCTTCGTTGTGGTTGAAGTAACGCAGGTCGGTCTTCAGGCCGTAGCCTGCGCCCAGCTCGGTGTTCAGCGTCAGGCCCAGATAATGCTGCTGGTAGATACCCTCCAGCTGTCCATAAAAGTAGCTGGCAGCAAGGTTGGGGCTGAAGGCGTAGGTGGCGCCGGCGAAGTTCAGGCCATCGCTGGTATGACGGGGGCCGTTGGGGCGGGTGAACAGGTACAGCTTTTCACGGTTGGAGGATTCACGGGTGCTGATCCCGGTGAATCGCCCACCGGTCAGGGTGAGGTTGTCGATCTCGTTGGACTTGACCGTGAAACCATTGAAGGTCGTCACCAGTTGCCGGGAATCGTCCTGGAAGGCCACCGGCAAGGTCGGCCGATGCTCGCCGACCCTCAGCTCGGTCTTGGAATAGCGCACCTTGCCGGTCAGTGCCGCCCGGCCATATTCCCGGGCTTGCTCCCGTGAGCTCTGGCTGTAGGGCAAGACACTGTCAGGGCCACGACCTGAGCCGCCGTCCAGGCGATAGGCGTATTGCGCGGCGGCATCGACACCGAACGAGAGCGGGCCCTGGGTATAACCGGATGTGAAACGCAGATCCAGGCCCTGGCTCCAGCTGCCATCGCGAGAGGTTCTCGGGTTTTCGCCCTTGAAATCACGGTCTACGTAGAAGTTGCGCAGACCCAGGTTCAACTGGCTGTCTTCGACAAAGTCGGCTTGCGCGGCCAGGGGCATCATCACCCCGATCAGACCCACCGCCCTTAGATGTTTTCCAGCAGCGTACGCTGCGCGCGGCACAGTTGCGTGTTGACCGTTCATGGATGCCTCTAAACATTTTTATTGTTGTAGAGGTCCAGTATCCGCAGTCCGCTTACAAGCCGTTATCGCCTGCGCGTAACGACTAACTGCGCAGCGCAGAAAATCCGCCTTAATCCGCCGCTAGCTGCCCTTGAGCCGATAACTGACTTGCGCGCGGCTCATGCCCAGCATCTGTGCCGCCAGGGTGATGTTGCCGCCCGAGCGCTCCATGGCCAGATGCACCAGTTGCAGCTCGATATCTGCCAACGGTGTACTGAGCACCTTCTGGCTCCCGGCGACGAACGCCAGCAGCCCCTCCAATACCGGCTCTCGAATGTGCGCTGTGGGCTCGATTACCTGCCTGGCCGGCTCGTCACGGCGCTGCCCCCCGGACAAGCGCCCCTCAGGTGTCAGGCCAATCGCCGTGGCCATCAAGGGCGCGCCGATCTCGGCCAAGTGCACCAGGTCGATGACTTCGCCCTCACCGGCACTGATCACGCCCCGCTCGATCAGGTTCTGAAGTTCACGGATGTTCCCTGGGAACCGATACGTGAGCAGCGCGTTGACCAGCCGGGTGCTAAAGCCCGCAAGCCGACGCCCATGGCGCTGGCTGAAATGACGCAGGAAATAGCTCATCAGCAGCGGGATATCTTCACGGCGCTCCCGTAACGGTGGCAGGTGGATGGGAAACACGTTCAAGCGATAGAACAAATCCTCACGAAAACGCCCGGCCTCGACTTCGCGGCGCAGGTCCAGGTTGGTGGCGGCAATGACCCGCACATCGACCCGGATCGGCGCCGTGCCGCCTACCCGCTCGATTTCACCTTCCTGCAGGGCGCGCAGAATCTTGCTCTGGGCACTCAGGCTCAAGGTCGCGATTTCATCGAGAAACAACGTGCCACCATTGGCCCGCTCGAAACGCCCGGCACGCGAGCGGTCGGCACCAGTGTAGGCACCCCGTTCGACACCGAACAGCTCTGCTTCCACCAGGTTCTCCGGCAAGGTCGCGCAGTTGAGCGCCACCAACGGCCGCTGCTGGCGTGTGCTGGCTTGGTACAACGAGCGGGCGAACAGCTCCTTGCCAACGCCCGATTCCCCGGTCAGCAGCACGGTTGCCTGGGTCGAGGCCACGCGCTGCAGCATCTGCGTGGCGAGCACGAAAGCCGCCGAGATGCCCACCATTGGCTTGCCGTCGATAGGCGCCTCCAGCTCGGCTACCTCCGTGGCGCTACCTGAAGCATAAGTACTGCGGCTAAGGAAGTCGTCCGGCATCAGGTAGGCCAGATCGACGTCGATGTCGTCCCACTGATCGGCCGGCTTGCCTACAATCCGGCACGCCGGGTGCCCCATCGAGCGGCACTCCTGCTCACGGAACACGACCAGGCGACCGAGCAGTGACGAGGCATAGCCACTGGCATAGCCGATCTCCATCCAGCAGGCCGGTTCACCACCCAAGCCATAGGCCGCAATGTGCTCATCGTCTTCGAGCGAGTTGTGCCAAAGGAACTCGGAGTAGAAGTGGCCGACACCTGAATCGATTTCAAAGCGCACCACTTCGACATTGACCATCCCTTCAAGCATGTGCAGGCGCGGCCCTGCACTGTAGAGGCTGGCGTCATCACCCTCTGGCCATTGCGCGCTGACCTGGGCCGCGTCCCGCGCACCGGCCTGCCAGCCGATGCGCGTCAACAGGCCTCGCGCCTTATCGAACCCGAGCGCCTCGATCAGTTCGCGGCGCATGGCGCCGAACGCGGCGCCTTGCAGCAGCATCATGCGCTGGCCGCACATCCAGACGCTGCCTTCCTGCGGGGAAAATGCCACCGTCTCCGCCAACTGTTCTGCCGATGGCAGGCCACTGGCGCCAAACTGGCTGGCGCGGTCGACGATCAGGCGCTTCTGCTTGCCAAGCATCTGCTTGAAGAATTCTTCGTCGGCAGGACGACCGGGCTGGGTGGGTTTGGTAGGCGTCATGAGCAATCAGCAACGAACAAGTGAGTAGCTTGTGAGTATGCCGAGCCCTCGCGCCGGGTCAATGCGCGAGCGGTCGGCGTAAGCGCGTAGGCACTCGATCTGTCCGATAGCCGCACACCTTCTGTCTTTCTACAGGCTGACTTCGTCGATTTTTCTGCATGAATTTATGCAGGCTTCGTCGAAAATCATACAGTAACGACCGCTTGTCAGCGCCAGCTTTATCCCTCATCCCATTGAATTCATTGATGAATATATCTTTTCGAAGCATTGGCACGGTTGTTGTTATGCAGCGCAGGTGCACTTGATAAAAAAAATAGAGGTGACCTCCCTATGACGCTTTCCCACTCCCCTGCCTATCAAAACCTGCACTTGCAGCCCCTTGCCGGTGAATGGCGAGCCGGCAGCGCCGATCAATCGCTGGAGGTGTTCGACCCCTTCACGCAGAAGCGATTGCTGCAAATCACCCTGGCCAACCGCGAAGACCTCGATGCCGCCTACCGCAGGGCCCGCGAATGCCAGCTCGAGTGGGCGGCCAAAGGCCCCGCCGAGCGCAGCCAGGTCTTGCTCAATGCCGTGAAGATCTTTGACGACCGCCGTGAAGAAATTATCGACTGGATCATCAGCGAGTCAGGCAGCACGCGGATCAAGGCGCAAATCGAATGGGGCGCCGCACGCGCCATCACCCTCGAGTCGGCCAGCCTGCCAAGCCGCGTGCACGGGCGCATCATGGCGTCCAATGTGCCCGGCAAGGAAAGCCGCGTCTACCGGGTTCCCCTGGGCGTGATTGGCGTGATCAGCCCCTGGAACTTCCCCCTGCACCTGACCGCACGCTCCCTGGCACCTGCCCTGGCGTTAGGCAACGCCGTGGTGGTCAAGCCGGCCAGCGATACCCCGGTCACCGGCGGCCTGCTGCTTGCGCGAATCTTCGAGGAAGCCGGATTGCCGCCGGGTGTGCTCAGCGTGGTGGTGGGGGCCGGCGCGCAGATCGGAGACGCTTTCGTCGAGCATCCGGTGCCCGCGTTCATTTCCTTCACCGGCTCGACCCAAGTCGGGCGCAACATCGGCCGCATCGCCAGCGGCGGCGAGCACCTCAAGCACGTGGCGCTGGAGCTGGGCGGCAACAGCCCGTTCGTGGTCCTGGCTGATGCCGACGTCGAGCAGGCCGTCAATGCTGCCGTGGTGGGCAAGTTCCTGCACCAGGGGCAAATCTGCATGGCGATCAACCGCATCATCGTCGAGCAACCGTTGCTGGAGGCCTTCACCCAGCGCTTTGTCGAGCGGGTCAAGGCCCTGCCTTACGGCGACCCGAGCAACGCCAGCACGGTCATCGGGCCGGTGATCAACAGCAAGCAACTGGCGGGCCTGCAACAGAAGATCGTCACTGCCCACGCCGAAGGCGCCACCTTGCTGGTGGGTGGCGAGGCTCAAGGCAATGTGCTGCCGCCTCACGTCTTCGGCAACGTTACCGCCGACATGGACATCGCCCGTGAAGAAATCTTTGGCCCCCTGGTCGGCATTCAGGCTGCACGTGATGCCGAGCATGCCCTAACGCTTGCGAACAACAGCGAATACGGGCTCTCCAGCGCCGTCTTCACCTCCAGCCTGGAGCGCGGTGTGCAGTTCGCCCAACGCATCCACGCCGGCATGACCCACGTCAACGACATCCCGGTCAATGACGAACCCAACGCGCCATTCGGCGGCGAGAAGAACTCAGGTTTGGGGCGTTTCAATGGCGACTGGGCCATCGACGAATTCACCACCGACCACTGGATCACCCTGCAACACGTGCCCAGAGCGTACCCGTTCTGACCCGGCCCTTTGCCCATCCCACCTACAACAAGAATGGAGTACGAAATGTCTTCACTTCGCGACGGCTCCGTGATGAAACGGACATTGGCCGCCTGCTTCGCCCTGCCCTTGCTCGTGCTTGCCAATAACGCCGCTGCCGATGGCGATGGTGTTTGGAAAGGCGGCGAAAATGTCTACGCCAAGGTGTGTGGCCACTGCCACGAACACCAGGTCGGGCCGCAAATCACCGGCCGCCAGCTGCCGCCGGGGTACATCACTGCGATCGTGCGCAATGGTTTTCGCGCCATGCCCGCCTTCCCTGCCTCGTTCATCGACGACAACGCGCTGCAACAGGTTGCCGAGTACATCTCCACAGCATCCGCGCCTGCGCCCAACCCAGCCGGAGGCAAGCCATGAACGTCGAACGCCGATTCGTGCTCAAAGGCATGGCATTGTCCAGCCTTGCCGGTATTGCCATGAGCAGCGCAGGCATCAGCGCGGCCAACAGTGCCCTGGGCACACAACCACAACCGGCGCGTCCAACCCTGGTACTGGTCAGCAGCGCCGCCGCGCAGGCGGCTTTCCTCCAGGGCGTCAACGCAAGCCCCGCCGGCGAGCAGGTCAAGGTCCGGCGTACCGACCTCAGCCTGGACTTCATCCTTGGCTTTGAAAAACGCCTGCGTATCGCCACACCGCAACGCATCATCGGCCTGGTCGACGATGCCAGTGCCGCACTGATCGTCGACCTCGCGCGCAGCGCCGGTGCGCACGTGCAGTGGCTTGGCCAGCACCACGCCGCAGCCCACGCTTCACACCACCGCCTGCTCAGCGGCGAAACGGCCAGTGGCTGCGCCCCGCAACTCGGCCTGAGCCTGAACGCCTGCGGCGCAGGTTTCAGCCTTACCGAGCATCGCCTGCGCGGCCAGCAGCCCCCCCTGCGCGCGTCGGCTGCCGGCCGTGACAAAGGCGCCTCGGACCAATGGGCGGCCACACTCGGCTACGCCCTCGCCACCCTGGGCACCACGCACATCGGGCAAGCGCCTGTGGTCGACAACCGGTCGGCGGCGCTGACCGGTCATTTCGTTTCGTTTTCGATCGAGGCTTGAAGGAGCTGTAAGACATGACTGAGCAAAACACAACCACCCTGCTCCCGCGCGGCGTCGACCTCGCCAACTTCGATCAGGCCATTGCCAAGTTCCGGGCCCTGCTGGGCGATGAAAACGTCCTGATCAAGGACGATCAGCTGATCCCTTACACCAAGATCATGATGGCCGTGGACACCGCTGAGCACACCCCGTCCGCCGCCGTCACCGCCACCACCGTCGAGCAGGTGCAAGGCGTGGTAAAGATCTGCAACGAACACAAGATCCCGGTGTGGACCATCTCCACCGGGCGCAACTTCGGTTATGGCTCGGCGGCCCCAAGCCAGCGCGGCCAGGTCATTCTCGACCTGAAGAAGATGAACAAGATCCTCCATGTTGACCCGGAACTGTGCACGGCCCTGGTCGAGCCGGGCGTGACCTACCAGCAGTTGTACGACTATCTGCAGGAACACAAACTGCCGCTGATGCTGTCGTTCTCCGCACCGTCGGCCATCGCCGGGCCGCTGGGCAACACCATGGATCGCGGCGTGGGCTACACGCCCTACGGCGAGCACTTCCTGATGCAGTGCGGCATGGAAGTCGTGCTGGCCAATGGCGACGTGTACCGCACCGGCATGGGCGGAGTGAAAGGCGACAATGCCTGGCAGGTGTTCAAGTGGGGTTACGGCCCGACCCTAGACGGCATGTTCACCCAGGCCAACTATGGCATCTGTACCAAGATGGGCTTTTGGCTGATGCCCAAGCCTCCCGTGTTCCAGCCGTTCGAGATCAAGTTCGACAACGCCTCGGATATCGCCGAGATCGTCGAATTCATCCGCCCGCTGCGGATCGCCCAGGTCATTCCCAACTCGGTTGTCATCGCCGGTGTGCTTTGGGAGGCCGCCACCTGCAATACCCGGCGCGCCGACTACACCAACGAGCCGGGGGCGACGTCCGACGCTATCCTCAAACAGATCCAGAAAGACAAGAACCTCGGCGCCTGGAACGTCTATGCCGCGCTGTACGGTACCCAGGAACAGGTCGACGTCAACTGGAAGATCGTTACCGACGCCCTGAAGAAACTGGGCAAAGGCCGCATCTTCACCCAGCAGGAGGCCGGTGACACCCAGCCGTTCAAGTACCGTGCGCAGTTGATGTCCGGGGTGCCCAACCTGCAGGAATTCGGCCTGTACAACTGGCGTGGCGGCGGTGGCTCGATGTGGTTCGCGCCGGTGAGCCAGGCCCGAGGCAGCGAGTGCGACAAGCAGCAGGCACTGGCCAAGAAAACCCTCAACAAGCATGGGCTGGACTATGTCGGCGAGTTCATCGTCGGCTGGCGCGACATGCACCACGTCATCGATGTGCTGTACGACCGCAGCAACCCGGAAGAAACCCAGCGCGCCAATGCCTGCTTCGCCGAACTGCTAAATGTGTTCGAGCAGGAAGGCTACGCCGTCTACCGCGTCAACACGGCCTTCCAGGATCGCGTCGCGAACAGCTACGGCCCGGTCAAGCGCAAGCTCGAGCACACCCTCAAGCGTGCGTTGGACCCCAACAACATCCTCTCGCCAGGCAAGTCGGGCATCGACCTCGCCAACCCATTCTGAATGTTCTTGAAGCCCCGCCATACCTGACGTGGCGGTTAAATCCGAAGGAAATGAAATGAACCCTGCACAACTGCTGGTTGCCAGCGCCCTGCTCCTGGTCGCCCCCTTGACGCTGGCCGAGGGCGATGCCGCTCAAGGCAAGGCCCTTTTCGCCACGCAATGCGGTTTCTGCCACAGCACTGAACAGGGCAAGAACCTGATGGGCCCCAGCCTGCTAGGCGTGTTCGATCGCAGTAGCGGCCAGGCGCCCGCCTTCAACTACTCTGCCGCACTGCAAGCGGCCAAGCTGAAGTGGGATGACGCCAACCTGGATAAATGGCTGACCAAACCAGCGGAGCTGGTACCGGGCAACATGATGATGTACCCCGGGCAAGCTGACGCTCAGAGCCGTCAAAACCTCGTTGCCTACCTCAAGACACTGAAGTAAAACCAACCGCCAGCAGGGGCCTGGGCACCTGCTGGCGAACCGCATCGACGTATCAGCGCGGGCCCTGCCCGGATTCATCGGGCGCCTCAGGGGGCTGGTACTGCCTGGGTGTCAGAACAGAGGCAGTAGCGTTTTCACTTGAAAAGACCAGGAACGCCAGGTGGGTCTCATATCGATCGAGTACATCGTCGATGACCTGCTGTTTGGTCAGCCCCATCAGGTCATAGCCACCAGACCCGGTCTGTGTATACACCTCCAACCGATAATAGACATCGATCTCTCGCGTCATGCGGCCGCTGAACATGGGCACCGGCGCCTCGACGATGGCCACGTGGTAATGGAAATCGCGGAACGTATCCATCGAGACCCGCAGCAACGGCTCCTCGAAACCATGGCTGTTGACCACATTTTCCCGCATGACGTCATAGCCCTGATTGCGAAACTCAGCCGCGACCTCATCCAGTGCTGGCGCAACCATACGGTTGAGGAACTGAGTGGCCTGGCGCAGCGATGGGAATGCCCGCAAGTGCTCGAGCCGCTGCTTCCAGGAGCGCTCCGGGACATGCCCCCCGATAGCCGCCATGGAGGGGCGACGCAGCACTCTCCCCTCGCGCTCAGCGCGTTCCATGCGCAACACCTTGTAGAACGATGCCATCACCAGGTAAGCAATGATCGTCACCGGTAGCGCAAAGATCAGCGTGGCGTACTCCATCGTCTTGACCCCGCCCGCAACCAGCATCGCCACGGTGAGCATGGCCGTGAGCAATGCCCAGAAGATGCGCAGCCAGCTTGGCCCGTCGTGGGATGGGTCGGGAATCGAGGCAGAAAAATTCGACATCACCATTGCCCCGGAATTGGCGCTGGTGAGGTAGAACAAAAGACCTGATAGCGTCGCCAGGCCAATCAGGAACATTGGGGCCGGGAACATCTCCAGCAGTGCATACCAACCCCGTTCAGGGCTGTCCATCGCCAGTTGGGCAAACGCAGTGTTGCCCTGAAGTACCTGAAACAGTGCTGAATTGCCAAACAGCGAAACAATGATGAAATCGCACAGCACCGGCGCGGTCACTGCCGCCAGGACGAATTCGCGCAACGTGCGCCCCCGCGAAATCCGCGCCAGGAACACACCAACGAATGGCCCCCAGGCCAGCCAGAAGGCCCAGAAGAACAACGTCCAGCCCGCCATCCACCCGGCCCCATCGGGCGAGTAGCCGAAGGTTTGAAAGGTACGCGCGGGGAACGTGACGAGAAATTGCCCGATGTTCGACACCAGTGCGTTCAGCAGGAAGGCCGTCTGCCCGGTCAGCAGAATGTAGAGCATCATGGCCACGGCGCTCCACAGGTTCAGCTCGGCGATCCAGCGGATGCCACGGTCGACCCCGGAGGTGGTAGCCGCGATGGTCAGTGCCACCGCCCCCACTACTAGCAGGATCTGCAAGGTAAGGCCCTGCTCCAGACCAAAAATCAGCGCGAAACCCACGCTCAGCAGTACCACGCCGATGCCCATCGATGTGGCGACGCCAAACACGGTACCGACTAACGCGATGATGCTGATACCATCGCCCAACGGGCCGCGCACGCGTTTGCCAAACAGCGGATAGAGCGCGGCACGAATCGACAGCGGCATGTCCCATCGATAGGCAAAGTAACCCATGGCCATGCCCAGCAAGGCATACATCGCCCAACCCGCGATGCCGTAGTGAAACATGGTCCAGATCACTGCGTCCTGCATGGCCTCGGCAGTCCCGCCGGTGCCGCTGGGCGGGTGCAGATACTGCACGACCGGGCCGGTGACCGAATAGAACAGCATGTCTATCCCGACCCCTGCGGCAAACAGCATGGCGACCCACGTTACCAGCTTGTACTGCGGCCGCGAGTGGTCGGGGCCGATGCGCACGTCCCCCTCCTTGGAAAAGGCGACCCACAGCACGAACCCGATCACCAGGGTCATCGTCAGTACGTAGTACCAGCCGAGGTTCGTCGCGATCCAGTCGGTAGTCTGCTTCATTGCCACACGTGCAGCATCGGGCATGAGGATCGTGGTGATGGAAAACGCCAGTATCACTGCTGACGAAATCAACAGGACGCTCCAGTTGATATGCGCCTCACGATGCTCGATGAGTTCGTCATGGCCTTTGCTCAGGTCGCTGCGCGATACGGGGGTATCGTCATCGTCGCTCGGGCGCCTGGACAGGCGATCGGTACCGCCAAATTTGCTGCGCTCAAGCGCAGGGATCGATTTTACGCCTCCTGACGTGACCGGATCGACACCGTCGCGGTGCTGGTCTGAAGGGGGTTCGAAGGGCATGAGCTTTCTCCTGTTGCGTACTTCACTTCAACGCCTCCTGAGAGGGATAGGATGATCGGAGGCGCGGATTCTCTCTATTCTGATGGCACATGTGACTTCACTCAGGGTAGTCGCCCTGAAGGTAGATTCGGCAGGACTCATCGCGAAAAAGACTGCCGCGATGGCAGAGCGTCCTGCAGCAGCGAGTGCCAATTGAAAGCACTCCTCAAGATTTGGCCTGAGCCACCTTGCGTGGCTTAGGCGGGAATCGAACAGCCCCGCAGTTACAATTGCAACGCTTCAACCCACATCAGCGACCTGCCAGGTTCGGGCATGTCGTACTTACGGTGAAACGCCAAGGTACCATCGGGCTTGATGCGGAATACGGCGATATTGGCTTTCTCCGCTTCGGTTGCCGTACCGCGCTGGACTTGCCCGCCTTTCTGGTTGCCCACGATGAACCATTGATTACCGGGCGCCACACTGATCGTGCGGGCCTCTACCCCTTGCGTGGGGATATGTTGCAAGAGCTTCGGCTCGCCCGTTTTTGCATCCAGTACATACACCGCTATATCGTTTTCACCATGCTTGAACATCGCGGGTTTTTCCGTCGTTTGAAGCTCATCGGAGCGGTTGGTGACGTAGAGATACTTACCGTCTGGCCGCACCAGAATCACCCCGCCTTTCTTGATGCCCTCATCGGCCTCGGCATGCCAGTGTGGGTCGAGGGTACTGGTTTTAAATACGGGCCTGTTGGCCAGTCGTCCTTCCTTGGTCAACGGGTAGGTGTAGAGACTGCTGCCCCGCTCCATTGCCAGGTATGCCAAGGGTGCCCGAGGGTGGTAGGCGATATGGCGTGGGCCAACGGAGGGAGCAAAGGTTTCGACCCCGGCTGGGGTCAGCTTGCCGCCCGAGTAGGCAAACGCTGAAAGGGTGCCCAAATCTTCGGGCCGGCTTGCACTCGGATCATTGCCACGACCAGGCGCAATCACGAATTTATCGTTGGGTACTACCGTGACCTGGTGGGTGAATACGCCCGACTTGATTGGTTGCGCCTGTTTGACCTGGGCACCGAGACTGCCATCTGGCTGCAGTACATGAACCGTCACGGTTGGCGCCAGGTTGTAGGCCAGCAATGCATGTGTGCCATCGCGATCGAGGGTCAGGTAGATCGGCCGTTGCTCCAGCTTCACAGGTTCGCCCAACGGCATGAGTTGCCCCGTAGCATGGTCGATAGTAAAAGCACTGAGCATGTGAACATCGCCAGGGTTAGCTCCATTGATGTTGCTGGACGCCACATACAGGTGCCGATTGCCCTTGTCGGCAACGGCGAACTGCAACGGAGCTGGCAACTGAACCACCCCATTTTGCGTGAGCGAGCCATCGGGCGCGAGGGCATAACCCAGCAGTTTGTCTCCGAACCCTGCATAGATTTCGGTCATTGCCTGGGTATTTGCCGCCAGTGCCGCATGGGAGGAAGAGGCCAGAACCCCTGCCAGCAGAAAACTACAGGGCTGTAATTTGAATCTCATTACCTGCTCCCCTTCCTTAAAGTAACGTCAGTGGGTAAACCACGATCAGCCGATGCTCGTCGAAATCCTGCCCACCCTGATAATCACGCCTCACCGTGGCGCTGCGCCACTTGAGCACCAGGTTTTTGAACGTACTGGTCCGTACTGAATAGGCCACTTCCGATTCGCGTATCCACTCATTGCCATTGCGGTCGGCTGGCGAGACATCGATGTCGCGCCCCTGGATAGTGCGCTGACCCCAAGCACCTGATCATCCCACTGTTCGTTTCGCTGCTGGCGAAGGCCGCCGGGGCGTTCATGGACAGCAGTTCGAGCAACCTCACGCGCCCGGCGCAGATGTACTTCCGCCAGTTCCTGCTGGCCTTTGGCAGCACGTTCTTCCTCGGCCCGTCGATGGCCCTGGGCATCAGCCATGTGCGCACCAACCCGCGCAACCTGGTGAGCTTTTCGGTGCTGTTCGGCATCTGCAACAACCTCGGTGGCCTGATCGGCGCGGCGCTGCTGGGTACCTTCCAGACCTGGCGCGAGAAATTCCATTCCAGCCACCTGATAGACCGCCTCAGCTACCTCGAACCACTGGTCAACGCCCGTGTGCAAAGCGGCGGCGCCGGTTATGCCGGGATCCTCGCCGACCCGGCACTGCGCAGCGAGGCCGGCATGCGCGTGCTGGCCAGCGCCGCCACCCGCGAGGCCAACATAATGGCCTACAACGACGTGTTCGTGCTGATCGGCAGCATCGCCGTGCTGACCATGATCTGGATTACCATTCGCGGTTCTTGGCTGCGGTATGTCGCCCGCCAGGCCGCTTCATCCGACTCCACCAGCGGTACTGCCAGCCGATGACCGAAGAAACCCGCACCACGACCACCGCCGCCCTCGCCGAAACCCCGGAAGGCAGCACGCCGCCCAGCGAACCGACCAGCCCGGTGCGCACGCGGCGGGTGCGCATCCTGTCTACGATCAGCTTCGCCAGCGTGGCCCTGGTCGGCATCCTGGTAGTGCTCTACGCCTGGAACCTGCCGCCGTTCAGCAGCACCATCGAAAGCACCGAAAACGCCCTGGTGCGCGGCCAGGTGACAATCATCGGCCCGCAGCTGAGCGGCTATATCGTCGACGTGCCGGTGCATGACTTCCAGTTCGTCAAGGCTGGCGATCTGCTGGTGCAGCTCGACGACCGTATCTACAGGCAGCGCCTGGCCCTGGCCATCGCCCAGCTACAGCAGCAAGCCGCGCTGGCCAACAACCTGCAGCAGCGCAACAGCGCCGAAGCCACCATCGCCCAACGCCAGGCCGCCATCGGCGACGCTTCGGCCCAGGCGACTAAGGCCAAGGCCGACCTCAGTCGCAACCAGGCGCTGGTCAGCGATGGCTCGGTGTCGCGCCGCGACCTGGACCTGGCCCGCGCCAGTGAGGCCGCCGCCGTCGCCAGCCTGGCCCATGCCAAGGCCGCGCTGGAGATCGCCCGCCAGGACCGCGAGACCGTGATCGTCAACCGCGCCTCGCTGGAGGCTTCGGTGGAGAACGCCAAGGCGGCCGTCGAACTGGCCCGTATCGATCTCGACAACACCCGCGTCACCGCCCCGCGCGACGGCCAGCTGGGGCAGATCGGCACGCGCCTGGGCGCCTACGTCAACTCTGGCGCACAACTGATGGCACTGGTGCCCGACACCCTGTGGGTGATCGCCAACATGAAGAAAACCCAGATGGCCGACGTGCGCATCGGCCAGCCGGTGACCTTCACCGTGGACGCCCTGAACCACCTCAAGCTCTACGGGCATGTGCAGCAGATCTCGCCGGCCACCGGCTCGGAGTTCGCCTTGCTGCAGGCCGACAATGCCACCGGCAACTTCGTCAAGATCGCCCAGCGCATCCCGGTGCGCATTACCGTCGACCCCGAGCAGCCTGACGTCGCACGTCTGCGTCCCGGCATGTCGGTGGTGGTCAGCATTGATACACGAGCAGAATAATGACGCGGCCTGCCTCGGTCCTTTGCAGGCCCCCGAGCGGCGTCAAAACTTGACGCGTTCGCATAATGCGTGAAGAACCAACCTATCGCTTCGATGTCACCATCAATGGATCCCAAAAGTGATCCTTTGAAATCAGGCTCGCTAGACAGAGGCACAGATCACGCTGCCCCCGCCAGCGATTCCAGGACGAACGCAGCTGGAGGCTGTGTGCCATGATCTCGATCAGAAGCTCTTACCATCTCATCGATGCCGCCATTCTCTGGTGTGACCTTGCCGACCACGAAGACGAGATTTTACGGGTCGACCTCTCCTACCCCGGCAGTCTGCTCAAGCATTTTCCACAATGGCCGATCCTGCACCTTTATGCGGAGTGCATCTACGACGCCATTGTCAGCGGTGAGCTACCCGCGACCTGCCTGGGCCGACCGATCACTGCTGACAACCAGGTAAGCCGAGAGTACTGGTCCATTCAGCGTGCTGATCTGCTGGTCTGGTTCGCACGTAATTACCCCAACGAGAAGCCCGCCTTCTTGTTCTCGCAGAGCCTCGACCATTTGAACTGCGTCAGTCTCAATGCTCATTTGGTACAGGAAGCAGAGCTCGCTGCTGCTCAGCGCACGATCGACAAGCTGCGCGACGAGCTTACAGCAAGAGTTGACGAGGTGACAACGCTCACCGCGTGTAACCACGAACTGACAGCGCGACTTGAGGCCCAAGGCATTCCTTCCGAGGCCTCCGAAGGCACGAACAACATGCTCGTGGGCACCATGCTGGAAGTGACATTGGGTAAATCCAAAGACGGCCGTGTGCAATCGGCCTACAAGTCCCAGAGCGCTCTGGTCGACGAGATTCTACGCCGTTTTCCTGGTCTGCCTGGCCTGAGCAAAAGTACCCTTGATCGGCGATTTGCCGACGCTCGCCGTCATCTAGCCCAGGTAAAACGGGGCTGACACCGCATTGTCAGGCGATGCTCGGCATCGCCTGACAATGTTTTTCCTCCAGCATCGACCTTCACTGACTGTCACATCCCACTGCGCACCACATGGTGCTACGGAGTGACATCATGCAACAGATCAGCCCTGCCCCGCTGCCTGCCGACCGCCACATCATGCGCCGCGATGAGGTGGAACTGAAAACCGGCTTCAAACGTTCGCACATCTACAACCTGATGAAAGCCGGTCTATTCCCCCAATGCCGGCGCATTGGTACCCGCGCCGTCGGCTGGGACTCGCTGGAGATCGAGCAGTGGGTCCATGATCGACTGTCGGTCAGGGAGTAGCGTCATGGACGTCCTCTCGCTGATCTCGACCAAGGGCGGCGCGGGTAAAACCACCGTCGCCGCCAACCTGGGTGGTGTGCTCGCCGATGCGGGCCTTCGCGTCCTGCTGCTGGATCTGGACAGCCAACCGACGCTGTCCAGCTACTACGCCTTGCGCGAATCCCGTGAGGCTGGCAGCTACGAACTCATCGCGCAACGGCTCACGGCCCCCGAACAGGTGATTTCCGCCACCGTCATCCCGCACCTGGACCTGATAGTGTCCAACGATCGCGCCGGGCACATCAGCACTCTGCTGTTGCACGCGGCCGATGGTCGTCTGCGCCTTCATAATCTTCTGCCAGCGTTCGAGGAGCTCTACGATGTGCTGATCGTCGACACCCAGGGCGCGCGCAGCGTGGTGGTGGAAATGGCCATCCTCGCCTCCGATTGTGCGCTATGCCCGTTGCCACCGGAAATGCTCGCGGCACGCGAACTGCGCCGCGGCACGCTCGGCCTGTTCGAAGAGCTGGAACCCTACCGCTACCTCGGCGTGTACTTGCCCCCGGTGAAACTGCTTCTCAATCAGGTGAACGCCAACCGGCGCGATACCTGCCTGATCATGCAGAGCCTGCGCAACACCTTTGCCGCCGCCCCGCATGTCAGCGTCTGCAACACGGTGATTCCCGATCGCGTCGCGTACCTCAACGCCGCGTCGTTGGGATTGCCAGTGCATCGGGTCGAGTCGAAAGCCGCCCCTCGATCGCGCAGTCGCTGCGCGGCCGATGTCATGCGAGCACTGGCCAATGAACTGTTCCCTGAGTGGGAGCAGCGACTGGTCCAGACCAGGGTCCGTGCGCGCTCTTTTCCCAACAGCATTGCCTCAGTGGAATGCGTCACCGGCCGACCAGCTTAGTGCCATGTCCATCCCTCGCTGCCCCTCTCACGCAGCCGGTCGGAAAGGCCTGAGCAGTCCGTCTGCATTGACAGATCAAGGGCAAGTTCATGAAACCGCCAACCCCCGAAGACATCACGCGCAAGCTCCAGCACGGGCACTTCCCACAGCGGGCAACACAGGTATCGCCCACCGATCCTGACTGTGACACGCCGATGGTGGTGACCCTGGAGCAATTGCGGCCCTACGAGCACAACCCGCGTTTCATCCGTAACCCGCTGTACGAGGAGTTGAAGGCCTCCATCCGCGACCGCGGCCTGGACCAGCCCCCCTCTATCACGCGCCGGCCTGGCGCGCCGCAGTTCATCATCCGCAACGGCGGCAACACTCGCCTGAGTATCCTCGGCGAACTGTGGCAGGAAACCCGCGAGGAGCGCTTCTTCCGCATCCATTGCCTGTTTCGCCCCTGGCAGTCGGAGCTGCATACGCTGCTGGGTCACCTGGCCGAAAGTGACCTGCACGGCCAACTTACTTTCATCGAGCGCGCCCTGGCCGTGGCCAAGTTCCGCGACATGCTGCTGGAAGGCGGCGATAGCCTGAGCCAACGTCAACTGGCAGCGCAGTTATCGGCCGGCGGTTACCCGATCTCGCAATCGCACATCAGCCGGATGCTGGACACCCTCGAGCACCTGCTGCCAGCTATCCCGCAGACTTTGTACGCCGGCTTGGGCAAACCTTCGATCGAACGGACCCTTAGCCTGCGTCGACGTGCCGAATCGGTGTGGAATCGGTACGTGGCGACACCGTTGGATTTCGCGGCGCTGTGGTTGGAGGTGCTGTCCACGTTCGACTGCACCGCCGCCGAGCTGGACACCGCCGAACTGCAGGACGAACTGCTCGCACACATGGCGAAATCCTTGAACCAATCACCGCGTCTGTTGGCGTTGGAGCTGATCCAGGATAGCGGCCAGCCATCACGTCAGCCACTGACGCCCGGCATGCCCCTGTCTCCCCAGCTGGGCGTGGGCGAAGACACCGATACCACTTCCGGTAGGGAGCCTGAAGCCCCCATGGGGCTCGACTCACCGGAACCAGTCTACCCTCTCCAACCCGCTGACAGGCAATCCGATCAAGCAGACCAGACGCAGCCTCGCGCCGCCGCCCGTGAACGGGTAGAAAGTCCAACTGCGTCACCGCCCGCTCAGTCTGCAAATCTCGGCAATGCTGGGTTTCAGTGCTTGCCCGACTCATTGGATACCATCTGGGCGATTCCGCCGGCCCTGGAAGACCTGGTGCAACTGCGCCAGGCCTGCGCCCAACTGGCCAGCGAATTGGCCGGTTACGCCAATGCTCCAACCATGGTCTGCGCTACTGAGGAGGGCCTAGGCTTCTCATTGGCGCCCGATACAGCAGCACCTTCGACACCCCACCGCACCGGTATTCAGCTGCTGCTGGGCGCGCTGTTGCGCGTGCAAGACGACGTTGCTTGGGAGCAACGTCAGCAGCTCCCGGCAGCGCTGTTTGGTCAACTGCTGCTGGGAGTCTACGACCTGCCACTGATCGAGCGCCCTGCGCTCGCGATCGGGATTGAGCGGCTCCCTGATCCTCAATTGGCGCAACTGTTTTCACTTATACGGCTTTCTCGACGCCTGATCGAACTCACGCTGTCGTCCACCCGCTGACACCCGGAGGTGCCGCATGAGCACGTCGTTCAATCTGCTGAACCACGCCATGTTGAACCAGGTCCTGCATGAGCTGCGCCATGGCCGACTGCAACGGTGCAAGGCCTTGGGCCTCGCCGACGAGGACATCGAGGTGCTGCAGTCGCTGCCGCCCACCACCTTGTCCCACCTGGCGCACTCCACGATCGCCTGGGTCGAGATCAAGGTCGACACCACAGTGCTGCGTCGCCTGATCGCCCAGGCCGAACGGGACGAGCTGAACGAGCGGCTGATCAACCGTGCCCTGAAGTTGGGGGCGAGTTCGAACATCATGTACCGCTGCTTCGGCCTCGACCATTCCGACACGGCATTGCGCCGACGCATCCTGAAGATCGAGACCCATCGTGGTCGCCCCGTCCAACTCAGCGAGACCCAGGAGCATGCAGTGTGGAACCGCTGGCGCCAGTTGCGGGCCGAAGATCCGGACAGCGAGCCGCTGGACGCGATGATGATGCTGGCCGAGGAACAACAGATCAGCCTGACCCTGATTTGGCAGCAGATCGAGCTATACGGAGGTATCCCATGCTGAACTTCTACACCGTGGACTGGGCTGATGTGGTGCGCCAGAGCATGGTCACGCTCAAGCGTTGTCTGGAGCAGGCCGAACAAGCCAGGGCCGCCCGTGCGCTGGCTGAGGGGCCATGCTTCGTGTACTACGGCAGCCACGATCCGTTACCGCGGGGATTGCTGCAGGATCGCCGGCTCACACCCGTGGAGCGCAATCTCTGGTTGGTGCTGCGCTGGTTGATCACCGAACGGCAAATGCGTACCCCACGGTATCAGGACCTTCAGCCGTACCTGGCGACCAGCCCCTGTGGTGCGCAGGCTTCACGCGAGACCATCGCCCGCGCGCTGAACGTGCTGCGCGCTACCCGCTGGCTCAGCCTGAGCGAACGATATCGCGATTCGCAGGGTTGCCTGCGCGGCTGTGTCTACGTACTGCACGACGCGCCGCTGTCACCCGCACAAGCCATCGACCAAGATGCCGGTTACCTGCCCCTGATCTGCCAAAACCTGTCCCATGCCACCAAAGGCGTGCGCGATCTCGCTCAACACCTCCTCCAGGAGCTACGGGCGGATCCAGAGGTGACTGACGAGGCCTTGGCCATGATGGCTTCGCTCCCCGCATCAGGCGCTCAACAGGCCTTGCCGCTGCAGGACGACAGCCATGCCGAGCATTCCGAACGAGGCGAGGCGTACAGCGTTCGGTTTGCCACAGCGTCCTCGACCGATTCCGAACCCAGCGCGAATGTCCCGGCTCCGGCTGCCGTTCGGATTCCAGCGCACGACCGTACCGTACAAAAACAAAGCAAAAAAAGTACAGTACCGCCCGCCTCGGCCAGTGGCAGCGCCGCTTGGCCAGAGGGTCTGCAGTTGAGCCCGACTGAACAGCGCCGGGCAGTCCAGGCGCTGCGCCAGCTCGAGCCCGAACAGCGACAAGCGGTGATCAATGAAGCAGCCGTTCGCTGCAGCCGCGGCGACATTCGCAAGCCGATTGCATATCTGTTGGGGCTGATCAAGCGGGCGTGCCAAGGGGACTTCACCCTGTGGGCCGCCCGTAGCGATGCCCCGCTAGCACCGCGCAAGCGCATTCGCCCGCCAGAGCCAGCTGATGAGCGCTCACGGGAGTCCGGAAGCCGGGTGGCCTCGCCGCTGGCCAAGGCGTACCTAGAGCAGCTCAAGCTTCGCTGCGGTGTCGTGAGCGGGGCAACGTAACAGCGCGCTGAGTCTTCCAGATCTCCAACGATCAGCGGACCTCAATGGATTTGATCGCAGTGGCATCACTCCAGTGACGTCCTCTAGCCAGACACAATCGCTCGAGGAGTGTGATCTGCGTGATGGGTGTAAGGTCGCAGCTTTGACGCCAGGATGAAGCAGTTAGCTGCGTTGGCACTCAGTGGATTTGATCACAGTGGCATCAATGGCAGGACCATCGAAAGTAGGGGCAATGTGAGCCCATCGCGTTCACATTGATCACTGCTAGGTCGCCCGAGAGCGCAGATCGTCGGCGTCATTCCGACGGCGAGGATCCGGCAATGGTCGACCACTACCAGCTCAACCTGGGTTCACTGCGCAGCAGCATCACCCTCACCCTGCACACGCATCACGCAGCACGTCTGTGGCAGGGCCGTGCCGGACGCGAAGGCGTGTTCGGCATCATGGGCATGGCGGGCTACATCAGCGTCACCAACCTGCTCAAGCAGGCGAGTAGTCAGGACGACCCCTTCGCCGACTGGTTCATGCTGCAACTGGAAGACAAGGTGCTGCAGGCCAAGGCCGAGCTGCTGACGTTGACCGAGCAAGTCAAACTGGTCGAGCGCGACCTGCCCTCCCAGGTCAGCATCGGCGACAACCTGAACATCCACCCTGTCACCCTGCCCCTGTTCATCGGCAGCCAGTTGGGGTTTCTCGCCGTCTACCTGCTGACAGACTACGACAGCCTGGTACGTCGCGTGCTGCTGGCCCACCACACCGCGCTGATCGGCCGGGCCGACATGGAGTACTGGATCGATGGTGGCGCCCACCTGCTGCGCAGCCTGTTCAGCATGGCACAGCAGTTCCGACTGGCCGGGGTAAGCCGCGACGACATGGCCGCCAACAACGCCCGCGCCCGCGAGGCCATCGACAAGTTCGGCACCCCGCCCCAGGACATTCTCGAAGGCACACGACGCTCGCAATTTGCGCCGCCCATCGTGCGCACCGCCAAGGCCGCACTGCCCAGTGAGGCCGATCAACTTGCTGACGACGTGGAACCTTCGCCCGGCGACCCCGCCGAAGGCGGTGAAGCATGACACTGCCCGAAGCGATCGCCCATTGCCTGTCATCCGAGGCCTATCGCGAGTTTGAACACAGTGCCTCTCTAAAAGGCCTTTTAAAGCCTTTTAAGGGTAAGGGGGAGCTGGCCCAGTTCGCCGAGACAATCAAACAGCTGCGAGGCGAACTCGAGACGCTGATGGCCGCGATGCTGGCGATCATGGCGCAGCCACCCTTCTCGTTGCTCGAGTTGCGACTGAGCGTCCAGCACAGCTCCCAGGGCGCCTGCTTCCTACGCTGGCGCAGCCCGGACTTCAAGCGCATGGGCGTGGAGGTCTGGCAGCAGGCGATGGCACATCCGCTGCTGCAGCCAGAACTGCGCCAGGCGCTGTACCAGCTGGAAGCCAACCGGATCGTCCTCAACCTGCAGATGAGCAGCCTGAACTCGCTCTATCGCCAGGTACTCACCGGCGCCCTCAAACTCGCGTATGCCGATGACGTCCTTTTCGATACCACCACCGAGGAGAAACACCCATGAGCACGTTCTTTGTTGGCGAAGGCAACATCGGCAGTCCGCCTGAGTTTCAGGAGTTCAACAACAACCCGGACGAGCCTAAGCGGCTGCTGCGGTTGAATGTCTATTTCGACAATCCGGTACCGCGCGAGGGCGGCTATGAAGATCGCGGCGGCTATTGGGCACCGGTCGAGCTCTGGCACCGCGATGCCGAGCACTGGAGCACCTTGTACCAGAAAGGCATGCGCGTCTTGGTCATGGGCCGAACGGTCAAAGACGAGTGGGAAGACAGCGAGGACAATGCCCGGGTGACGTTCAAGGTCGAGGCACGGCACATCGGCATCCTGCCCCATCGCCTGGCCGGCGTGTCCATGCGCGAGAAGGCCAGTGAACATGGGGGCAGTAGCCGCAAGCCGGCCGGCAAGAAAACCACCCGCAAGTCGACCTGAGCGGGTGGACGTCAGAGTAACGTTTCCTTCAGCGCGATACCGTTCAGTCGCGGGGGCCCACGCGGCGGGCGACGCCCTGCAGGTCGTCCCCCTCGATCAACCCTTTGACCTCCGCCAGGTACTGGTCCAGGGCAAGGAACGCCCGCCAGTGCGCTGGCGCTTCCTTGACCCACGCGATCAATCTGGCCCTCGCCGCCTGATCGTCCGGTTCCTGATGGGTGGCCATAAACAACTCGCAGGCCTTGATCGCCAACGCATCAGCTTCATGCTGCTCAAGTTCGTCCAATCCGCTATCTCCGCGTGACGGTCAGGTCACCGTACTATCATTGGGTGATACGCCCCGAAAGGTTGATAGTCAACCTTTAAGGGCGTTCATATCTTCGGGTGGCTGGTCAACCATACGGGTTGAATTGGAGAGCCCCCCGTTGCCAGTCAAAGAGCCTAGCCCACAACACATCGGCCGCCAGTTGGCCAAGTACCGCCGCGCCCAGGGCTTTACCCAGGCGCAAGTCGGTGAGCGCCTGGAGATCGGCACCGAAGCGGTGTCGCGCATGGAGCGTGGCAAAGTCGAGCTGACCGTGCCCAAGCTGCTGCAGTTGGCGGATATGTATGGCTGTCCGGCCGATGAGCTGCTGCTGGCCATCAGTCCTAGGCCACAGGACCAGGGGCGAAAGATTGCCTCGCTGATCAAGGAACTTGGCGAGACGGACAAACAGTTTGCCCTGGACCTTCTACAGACCGTGACCGCACACCTCGCGCAACGGTAGTAACCTCTCAGCCTGCCGCTACGCCGATATGAGCTCGGCCAGTTCAGCTTTTCTCTAGCACTCCCCTGTCACGCGACCACCCTGTCGGTACCTGACCGAGAGGGCCACGCCATGCGCCTCTACATTTGCGAAAAACCGTCCCAAGCCCGCGATATCGCCCGGGTGCTGCAAGCCCATCGTCGCGGTGATGGCTGCCTGCAGGGCACGGGAGTGACCGTGACCTGGTGCGTGGGTCACCTGCTGGAGACCGCGCCACCGGAAACCTATGGCGACCAGTTCAAGCGCTGGTCGCTGGAGCACCTGCCGATCATCCCGCAGCACTGGCAACTGGTGGTGAAGCCCAAGGTCGCCGCGCAGTTGAAGGCGATCAGCCGGCTGCTGCAGGCTTGCACCGAGGTGGTGATTGCCACCGACGCCGACCGCGAGGGCGAGATGATTGCCCGGGAGATCCTTGAGCGTTGCAAGTACCAAGGACCGGTCCTGCGTTTGTGGCTGTCCGCCCTCGACGACGCCTCGATCCGCCGGGCCCTGGCGGCGTTGCGCCCGGGTGAGCAAACCCTGCCGCTGTACCACTGTGCCCTCGCCCGGTCCCGGGCCGATTGGCTGGTCGGCATCAACCTCAGCCGACTGTTCACCCTGCTGGGTCGCCGCGCCGGCTTCGACGGTACGCTGCCCGTAGGCCGCGTGCAGACGCCCACCCTGCGCCTGGTGGTTGAACGTGACCGCGCCATCGCCAGCTTTGTTGCCCGGCCGTTCTGGAGCGTGGACGTTGTGCTGCAGGATGACGGGGCTGAGTTTGAGGCACGCTGGCAGCCACCCGCTGCACACTGCGATGATACCGGTCGCTGCATCGATAAGGTGGCGGCCGAGCAGGCTGTCCGGCGAATTGCAACTGCGCGTTCAGCACAGGTCGAGCGGGTCGACGTTGAACGCGTGACGGAAGGGCCCCCCTTGCCATTCGACCTGGGCACGCTGCAGGAGGTCTGTTCGGCCAAGCTCGGTCTGGGCGCGCAGGAAACCCTCAGTGTGGCGCAGGCACTGTACGAAACCCACAAGGCCACCACCTACCCCCGCAGCGACTGTGGCTACCTGCCAGAGAGCATGCTGGACGAAGTGCCGCGTGTGCTGAAGGCCCTGGCCGCAGCCGACCCGCCGCTTGGCCAGCGCTTCAAGGAGCTTGATCCGACACGACGTTCCCGCGCCTGGAACAGCAGCAAGGTCACCGCCCACCACGGCATCATCCCCACCGCCGTGGTGATCCCCCTGGATCAGTTGTCCGAGCGCGAGCGCGCCGTGTACACCCTGATCCGCGCCCGCTACCTGGCGCAGTTTCTGCCTCAACACGAATACCTGAAGACCCAGGTGCAGTTGCGCAGCCAGGCCGATCAGTTGCTGGCCCGCGGCAAGCAGATCCAGGTACGTGGCTGGAAGGCCGTGATCGACGAAGCCGACGCCAGCGAACCGACCGAGCAAACGCAGCGGCTCCCCACCTTGCAGGAAGGTGCGTCGGTTGGTGTGCGAAATGCCAAGGTCAACACGCAGCGCACTCAGCCGCCCAAACCCTACACCGAAGGCACACTGGTCAAGGCAATGAAAACCATCGCCAACCAAGTGGCCGACGTGCGCCTGAAGCAAACGTTGAAAGACAGCATTGGCATCGGCACCGAGGCCACCCGCGCCGCGATCATCCAGGGCCTGATCGATCACGGCTACTTGACCAAGAAAAAGCGCAGCCTGGCGGCCTCTGCGGCCGCCCACACGTTGATCGAGGCCGTTCCGCGTGAGGTGGCCGATCCGGTGATGACAGCGGTATGGGAACAGGCGCTGGCACGGATCGAGACCGGTCAGCTGAGTGTCGAGGCGTTTCTCGCCAAGCAATCGACCTGGCTCACCCAGGTGGTGCGCAGCCAGGCCTCGTTGAATCTGCAGCTACCCCGTTCGAAAGGTCCCGCCTGCCCCGTGTGCCGAAGCCCCATGCGCCAGCGCAAAGGCCGCACCGGCAACTTCTGGTCCTGTGTGCACTACCCGGACTGCAAGGGCACCAAGCCAGTGAAGGCCAGCGCGGCGCCCGCCAAGCCGAAGCGGACCTGACTGCTTGACGCTGGGGCCAGTCGCTGATGTAGTGGACAGGCCCCTCGCCGTTTGGCGACCCTAGGCCGATTCGCTCCGGGCAGCTCGGCCAGACTCGTTGAGTTCGGAGCCTCTTTCACTACGCTGCATCACTGTTCCGGATGTCCAAGATTCCCGAGACGGATGACCCGTGCGACCTGCTTTAGGCTGCAGGGGTCATCCGCCTCGGCGACGATGCTCAGTGCCGGTGCCCGCCGGCGAAAAAACGGGCGCCGTTTGTGCGCGGATGCGTGCCAGTTATCCCGACCCAGGCCACGACAAGGGTCGGTTGATCAGGGTGAGGAGACAGCTGAAGTGAAGCGACGACTTCGCTGTCGACGAATCAGATCTAGGGTGGCCCTGCTGTTCCTAGCCTGACGACCGTTGGGCTATTTTTTCGCGCGTTTGAGTCCACTGTGCACCACCCACGTCCGCACCTCTGAACCCAGTCAAAACCGCTGTTGACGGGCGCTGCGCAGCGCTCTATAGATGAACTGCACCACGCTGTCGATGACAGCATCAGGTAGCCGGAACCTGCAAGGCTACGCTCTCCCCAGAGTGGTTCCTCCCAAAGTGCGACTAGCGTTCGGCGGCTCGCACGGTTATCGCTCCCCGCGATGATGAGCGCTCTTACACCACTGCTGTTGCACCTGACCTTCCCTTGCGGACTCACCCCCGCCAGGGCCGGTGAATATCCGCGTTTCTCGCAAACAGGAGATTCACCATGACCACGGCAAACACTGCTGCTCCCGCCACCTACTTCAACCTGCACACCCAAGGCATTGGTTACTTGAACCGCGTGCGCGAGGTGCCAGTGCGGCGCGGCCAGCCCTTTATGGCCTGCGACATCGCCGCCTTGCACGGCGCGTCGGATGACGTCGAATACACCCGCTTCGACTGCAAGGTCGCTGGCGGCGAAGCCGAACGGCTGATCCGCGAACACCTCGAGGATGTCCGTGCCGAACGCAAGGTGCTGATCGCGTTTCGCATTGGCGACCTCTGGGTCGATGCCTTCACCTACGAGAAAGGTGAGCGCAAAGGCCAACCGGGCGCCAGCCTCAAAGGCCGGTTGATCTTCATCGAGTGGATCAAGGTCGACGGCCAACTCACCTACAAGGCGCCAGCTCGGCAGGATGCTTCCTCGGCTGAACTGCCGTCCGAAGCGGCAGAAGAGCATGCGCCGAATCCTTCACACAGTGCCGATCAGGCTCAGGACCAGGCCACGCAGCCTGCCTGAGACGGATGCTCCACCACAAAGGCGCTCGCATGAGCGCCTTTTCTCACCCTTGGAGGCCGCCATGGAGAGTTACTGGCTCTGTGAGGATTGCCTGCACGCTGTGGCCTACGACGACTTCAGCACCTTGTCGCTGTACTACAGCGAGGCCGAAGTCGACCAGCGAATCACGCAGATGCGTAAGGAGCTGCAGGTGTTATTGCCACTCAGCGCTGATTTCGATCCGGACACCGGCGTTGGCATCGCCCCCTTCTCCACTCACCCCTGCGAAGCCTGTCACTCGCCGTCGCACGGCACCCGGCATCGTTTCACCCGCCTTGTAACCGCCTGACCCTACCCACAGGGCCTCCTCCCGGAGCGCTCCTGCACACGAGGTTCTGCTCATGAACACGTCATTGACCTTGGTCGAGCCCCTCGACCCCGTCCTGACCCAGCGCGCCCACGAAGATGCGTTGATCAACGAAGCTCTGCAGCTGCTGGACCAACGCTATTTCCAGCGCGGCGAAGTACTCATCACGCCTGCCGACGCCGCGTCTTACCTGAAGCTGCGTCTGGCGCCTTATCACCACGAGGTATTTGCCTTGCTCTATCTCGATTCACGCCACCGCGTGCTGGACTTCGAGGTGTTGTTCTTCGGCAGCATCGACGGTGCCTCGGTCTACCCTCGCGAAGTGGTGGTCAAGGCGCTGGCACACAACGCCGCCGCAGTTATCCTCAGCCACAACCACCCTTCCGGGTGCCCTGAGCCCAGCGGCGCCGACCGCGTGCTGACCACACGCCTGATCGAAGTGCTGGCGCTGGTCGAGATCCGCGTTCTGGACCACATCATCGTCGGCGAGGGTCAGCCCCTGTCCCTGGCTGAATACGGCTGGATCTAAACTTCTCTCGTTCGCCACTGCCTGTATGGGGTGGCGTCCTCTTTTTACTGGAGCGCCACCATGCTCACCTCAACCCCCAACCCCTTTGCCCGCGGCTTCCATGCGTTATCCTGCGAACGCGTGGTCCAGATCCACTACGACGACCAGTGCCCGCCCTGCTACCGCCCCCTGCACACCGCCCAACTGGGCCTGGACGACGATCACATCAACTGCCAGGCGTGCGTATTCGATGACGACTGCGCCGTCATCACAGAAGAACAGGATGTCTCTGGCTTCCTTCGCATGCAGTTGCCCGCAGATGGTGTGGTCACCACCGTGCTGTACCAGGTCACCGCCGAACGGCTGAGTGGCTCGGTACACGTTGGCGACCTTCCCAGCTTGGAAGCGGCGGAGCACCTGATGCAGCAGCTGTCCTTTGCCACCGGCCAGTACAGCCGCAGCTGGGAGATCAGTTCATCCCACCTACCGGCCGACGAGTACACCTACCTTGAGCAGCTTGCTCGCTGCGAACGACCGGCCGGCTTCTTTGAATGCTTCCAGATGGTCAGCAACCGCTCCGTCGGCTGCAAGCTGTACTCCACACCCTGGCACCGCTGCGCCCACGCGGGAGGTCCCGGCTGCTCAGCGGCGGACGTTTGCATTCGCCTGTTGGATGAACAGGTGCCTCCGGTGTTGATGACCCTGTTGCTGCTGGCCGGCCAGGCCGACACGCGTTTCCTGGTGTTTGATCCCGATGCAGCCCCGCTGCCAGGACTGCCGGTGTTTACTGACGATTGACCCAAGGCGCCCTTAAGGGCGCCTTTTTCATGTGCTGGGCTCGATAAACCGGCCGGCCAACTTCGGTTTTTCAGTGGGTGCAGCTCGCGCGTGTTGCCAAGGTGTCGGCACCCACTGTCGAGACCTGCTCATGCACACGCCCGCACTTCCTTACCTTGTTCTGATGCTCGCGCTGGCGGGCTGCAACACGTCGCCTGCCATCACCCCACCGACGGTGCCAGCCAAAGCCGTACCAGCTCCGTCCACCCCCTCCAAGCCGTTGCCAGCGTCACCAGCGTGGGTCCGCCAGGACCGCTACACCCTGGTTAGCACGCGGCCGACGCTGGAACAGCGTCAGCCGTTGTTCCAGCTCATCACCGTGCAGATTTCACCGGCCCTGCACGCGACGGTCGGTGACGCCCTACGTCACGTGTTGCAGCGCTCAGGCTACTCACTCTGCGCCAACCGCGCCGAGGTCGCCACCTTGTTCAGCCGCCCTCTGCCGACCGTGCAGCACCAACTCGGGCCAATGGTGCTGCTGGACGCCTTGACCATTCTCGGCGGCCCGGCCTGGCGGCTCGTGATCGATCCAGTCGAACGCCGCGTGTGCTATGCCCTTCGCGCACCAGTGCCCGCCCCACCTCGCCCGCCCCTGGAGATCGCGCCATGAAGGTCCATCACTTTCAGGCCCTGGTGCTCGGGGCCCTGTGCCTCGGCGCCGCCGTACTGGCCGCCGTGACCTACAACCACCAGCAACAACTGACCGAGCTCCTGGTCGCCGCGGAGAATGCGCCAGCCGATCCAGCCCCGGCGCTGCGGCGGGACCTCGATGCACTCGGCACCACTCTTGCGGCAATTCCACCGCAAGTAAAAGCGCAGGGCGAGCACCAGCGCCAGCAGGATGCGGCCTTCGCGACACTGAGCAAACAGCTGGATGAGGTGAGCGCGTCGCTCAAGGCCATTGGAGCGGTATCACCGAGTCCGACCAAGGCCGACCTGGTCGCGATGGACCAGCGATTGGGCAATGCCGAAATCGCCATCCGCGCCCTTGAGGTTCGACCGGCTACGCCATCCGCACAACCCCAGCCTGCAGCTCCCGCCAAACCGGCCGCCAAAGCCCCGACGCCGCCATTCACCTTGCTGGGTGTCGAGACCCGTGGCGAGGTCCGGTTTGTCTCGGCTCAACCGGCCGGCGCGCATGCCCTGTCGACCGTCCACCTGCTGCAGCCCGGTGACAGCTTGAACGGTTGGCAGCTCAAGACCATTCGCCGGAATCAGGCCGTGTTCCATGTGCCTGGCCTCGGCGAACGTTCGCTGCCCCTGCCGTGACGAGGTGCATATGGTCCGGTTCATCACCCTCTCGCTGCTCCTATTCCCCATCTGCCAAGTACCGGGATCGGGATGGGGTGCACCCGCCACGGTTGAAACGGAGCAGCAGTCCAGCGAGCAGGCCCCGCTGCAGCTAGAGCGATCCGTAGCACAGGCCAAGGCCTGGGGCCTGACCGATGATGAATGGGCCAAGTTTGAGCGCCTGCAGAGCGGTCCCCGCCAGTACTGGTCACCGCAACTCGACCCGCTGACCACCCTGGGCGTGGAAGCCGATTCTGACCAGGAGCGTCAGCGCTACGCCGAGTTGCAGGTGCGCCTCGAAGCCAAGCGCGCCGAGCGCGAACTGGCGTATCAAAAAGCCTACACCGCGGCCTGGGCGCGGCTGTTCCCGGGATTGTTGCCGGTACAGGGAATGAGTGATGCCGCATCCCCTTCGGATAACGCGCGCTATGCGGTGTTTGTGGAGGACCCGTGCTCGACCTGTGAGGCCAGCATCAACCATTGGTTGAGCACCGGCGCCCGCCTGGACGTCTACCTGGTGGGCAGCCAGGGCGACGATGCGCGCATTCGGCAATGGGCGCGCAAGGTTGGCGTTACCCAGGCCCAGGTCAGCAGCGGCCAAGTCACCCTCAATCACGACCGCGGCCGCTGGTTCGCCCTCGGCGCCAGCCGCCCCCTGCCCGCACGTTTCCAACAGGTGGAAGGGAAATGGCAACGCGTCGACTGACCCTCGCCCTGGCCCTGACGGGGGTGACTGTCGCCCAAGCAGGCGGCCTCCCTCCGCCGGCGTACCAGTTGGCCGCCGCCCAGGCCGGCATACCGGCCTCGGTGCTGTTCGCCATTGCCCAGCAGGAGAGCGGCACTCCGCTGCGTGGGCAGCTTGTTCCCTGGCCGTGGACCTTGAATGTGGCCGGCACGCCGCAGCGTTTTTCCACCCGTGACCAGGCCTGTAGCGCACTGACCGTGGCGCTCAGCCGGCACGACCCCAAGCGCATCGATGTCGGCCTAGGGCAAACCAACCTGGGTTACCACCCGGAGCGTTACCCCACGGCCTGCGATGCCCTCGATCCGCGTAGCAACCTCGCCGTCACCGCCGACCTGTTGCGCGAGCACTACGCCGACGCCGGTGACTGGGTCATCGCCGCCGGCCGCTACCACCGGCCTGCGGGTGGGGCCCCGGCGGCCCGCTACCGCTCGCAGTTCAGCCAGCACTGGCAGCGCCTTGAAGCCGCCAAGTCCAGCCGCGGAGGTCCACGCTCATGATTGACGTTCGACGGGGCGCGCTGATCTGCGGGCTAGTGGGGTGGTTGGCTGCCGGGGCCTGGCTTGTGCCAACGCCTCCTGTCATGGCCGCCGAATCGGCCACCTCGGTCGAACGGCCCGATCCACGAAGACTGGACTGGGTATTGCCGGTGCACAGCGCGCGCCTCACGCCGGGTGAGGTGCCACGCAGAGCGCTGGATTTGCCAGGCATGGTCCCGCTGTTCCTGGTTGGCGCGGACGCTGCCTCATTGGCGTGGCTGGCGCAGCACGCCCCGGCTCTGAAGCGGTTGGGCGCCAACGGCCTGGCCGTTGAGGTCGCCGATGAGGCGGCGCTGCAGCGCATCCAGGCGGTAGCACCTGCGTTGAGCATCTGGCCGATCAGCGGCGACGACATCGCCGAGCGGCTGGAGCTGGAGCACTACCCGGTATTGATCACACCAACCGGCCTGGAGCAGTGAGGAATCGCTATGGGCGATCATGCGATGGAATCTTTGCTGCGCCCAGCAGTGGAGTTGTACACCGTGGGGATCTGTGCCGGTGCCAGCGCGTTGTGCCTGCATTCACCCTGGGCGGTCGCCTTGTCGCCGGAGATCGGCGCCGGCATGGCCCTGGCCTACACCGCCTTCGGCCTCAAGCGCCTCAACGAGGCTCGCATTGTCCTGCGCTATCGGCGAAACATCCGCCACCTACCTCGCTACTCGCTGACCAGCCGACAAATCCCGGTCAGCAGCAAGCGCCTGTTCATGGGCCGTGGCTTTCGCTGGAGCCGCCTGCACACCCAGCGTTTGCTCGAGGCGCAAGACCCCGCGCTAGCCCGCTACGTCAATCAGTCGGCCGCCTACCAGTGGGCCAGGCGCCTGGAGCACCTCCTGGAAAAGGCACCGTCAGGGTTCTCCCTCCTGCCCCGGATGACCGCCTGGGACAGCCCGTTTAACCCGGTACGACCGCTGCCGCCCGTGGGCGGCTCACCGCTGCTGCATGGCGTCGAGCCCAACGAGCAGGAAGCCTCCTTGCCACTGGGCGAACGCGTGGGCCATACCCTGGTGCTAGGCACCACGCGGGTCGGCAAGACGCGCCTGGCCGAGGTCTACATCACCCAGGACATTCACCGGCCAAGTCAGGAAGTGGTGATCGTCTTCGACCCCAAAGGCGATGCCGACCTGCTCAAGCGCATGTACGTGGAAGCGCGACGGGCCGGCCGTGAACACGAGTTCTATGTCTTCCACTTGGGCTGGCCGGAGATTTCCGCGCGCTACAACGCCATCGGCCGTTTCGGTCGCATCTCGGAAGTCGCCAGCCGTATCGCTGGGCAGCTGAGCGGTGAAGGCAACTCGGCGGCATTTCGCGAGTTCGCCTGGCGCTTCGTCAACATCATCGCCCGTGCCCTGATCGAGCTCGGCCGGCGCCCCGACTACCTGCAGATCCAGCGCCATGTGGTGAACATCGATGCGCTGTTCATCGAGTACGCCCAGCACTTTTTCGCCCGACATGATCCGCAGGCGTGGGAGACCATCGTGGATCTTGAAGCTCGTCTCAACGAGAAGAACGTGCCACGGCACATGGTCGGCCGCGAGAAACGCGTGGTCGCTATCGAGCAGTACCTGACCGTCAAGCGCCTCTTCGACCCGGTCATGGATGGCCTGCGCTCGGCGGTGCGCTACGACCGCACCTACTTCGACAAGATCGTCGCCTCACTGCTGCCGTTGCTGGAAAAGCTCACCAGTGGCAAGACGGCGCAGTTGCTGGCCCCCAACTATTCCGACTTGGACGATCCACGGCCAATCTTCGACTGGCTGCAGGTCATCCGTAAACGCGGCATCGTCTACGTCGGCCTGGATGCGCTGTCCGATGCAGAGGTCGCCGCCGCGGTCGGCAACTCGATGTTTGCCGACCTGGTCTCCGTCGCCGGGCACATCTACAAGCACGGTATCGACCACGGTCTCCCGAACTCCTCCAGTACGACCGACAAGGTGCCCATCAACCTGCACGCCGACGAGTTCAACGAGCTGATGGGCGACGAGTTCATTCCGCTGATCAACAAGGGCGGCGGTGCCGGTATCCAAGTCACTGCCTACACCCAGACCTTGAGCGACATCGAGGCACGCATCGGCAGCCGGGCCAAGGCCGGCCAGGTCATCGGCAACTTCAACACCCTGCAGATGCTACGCGTACGCGAAACCGCGACAGCCGAACTGCTGACTAATCAGTTGCCCAAGGTCAACGTGCAAACGCGCACCTTGGTCTCTGGCGCTACGGACACCGCCGATCCTGACACCCGAACCGACTTCACCTCCTCCTCACAGGACCGGGTGACCACCACCGCCGTGCCATTGATCGAGCCCGCGCACATCATCGCCCTACCGAAGGGCCAGATGTTTTCGTTCCAGGAAGGCGGGCAGCTATGGAAGGTACGGATGCCGCTGCCCAAACCAGCCAGCGACGATGCGATGCCGGCTGACCTGCAGGCCCTCGCTGCGCGTATGCGCGAGTCCTACAACGCCAACGCGGGAAGTTGGTGGAGCAGTACCGGAGGTGCGCCGACGGTCGACTTCGACCCCGAGATGCCACCACCTGGGCGTAAACACGCCCCGTGATCCCCTGACAGCCCGCGAACACCCGGGAGCATTATGCCTACTGCCCCAACCAATCCTCCTCAGACACAACGACGACCAGGGCTGATCTTCGGCACGCTTGAGCTGTGCCTGCGATTGCTCGGCCTCCTGTTTGCTTCCCTGCTGCTCTCCATCCTGTTGGAGTTTGTGGGCATGCTGTGGTTCTGGCCTGACCAAGGCTGGCATCACAGCCATGCCATGTGGCTGACTGAACTTGGCTGGCTCAGCAGCCACTTTAAGAGCTCGCTGCTGGTGCAGGAGCCGGCACAAGCCACCGCGAAAATCCTTGAACACCTCAACGACTGGGTCGTGTTGCGCTCAGGATGGGCGCAATCGGACACACACCTGAAACTGCTCAGTCGCGACGCGTCGCTGCAAGGACAGCTTGCTCAAGCGTACGTCGCTGGCCAGGACTACCTGCTGGCTACCCTGTTCACGGTATTCACGTTCGTGGTGCGCTTGATTGTCCTCACGCTCGCAACGCCCCTCTTCTTGCTCGCGGCAGTCACCGGGCTGGTTGACGGGTTGATGCGGCGCGACCTGCGCAAGTTCGGGGCGGATAGGGAAAGCAGCTTTGTCTATCACCGAGCCAAGCGAACATTGTTGCCGCTAATGGTCAGCCCTTGGGTGATCTATCTGTCGCTACCTTGGTCGCTGAATCCAAACTGGGTATTGCTCCCATGTGCTGCACTGTTGGGTTTCATGGTCGCGATAACTGCTACCACGTTCAAAAAATATCTTTGAATGGCTGCAATCGACCCATAGCTGCCTTTCGCGGAAGACAGCTAATCTCACTGGGACGCTCTAACGTGGCATTGGAATTTGGGATAGGAAGCTTATTGGAGCCTCGGGGCGAAGACCTTCGTCTCCGAAATCAAAGCGCCAATACCCCACATCATGCCAAGCATCGAGCTTGAATCCGACCTGCGGAAACGTACCGATGTGCTGAAAACCGAGTCGCTCGTGCAGCCCGATACTGCCTTCATTCGGCAAGGCAATGCCGGCATACGCCGAGCGATATCCCAGACGCTTCAGAACTGGCAGCAGCACGTCATAGAGCTGCCGACCAACCCCGCTGCGGCGTTGCCCTTCAGCGACATACACCGTCACATCCACCGCCCACCGGTACGCCGCACGCGCGCGGTGTTGACTGGCGTAGGCATAGCCGACTACTCGTCCTTCTCGCACAGCCACCAGATACGGGTAGGTTTGCAGCGTCGTGGAGATCCGCTCGCGCATTTGCTCCACGCTCGGCACTGCCTCTTCGAATGAGATAGCCGTGTTGAGCACGATGGGCGCGTAGATGATCTGGATCTCTTCTGCATCCTCTGGTCTGGCGACACGAATATCGATTCCGCTATGCATCCGGCTGCTCCAAGCTGTTCAGGTGTTCAACTACTTCGTTGACCGCGCTGCGCGCGGTACGGGTGACGCCGATCAACGTCGCCGAGGCCAGGCCGGTCCAGTCGCCATATCCGACCAGCCAGAGGCGCGGCTCGCGAATAGAGTGCCCCCCATCAACCTCGACCCTACCGTTGTCATCCAGCACGTCAAGTGCCTTCAGATGATCCAGCGCCGGCCGGAACCCAGTACACCAGACCACAGCATCGACCTGGGTTTTCTCACCGTTCAGCCAAGCGACCCCGTCCGGCGTGAATGAGGTAAAAGGCCTTACAGCACGAAGGGCCCCGCGCTCGCGAGCCCGGACCACTGAGGGCACCATGACGATATCGCCAAGCCCACCGACCGGTGCGTCGATAACACGGCCCTCCTGTTGAGCCTTGAGGTGCTCGGTAGCCCGTTCGAACAGCACCCGGCCATCAACGTCATCAGGCAGAAACGCCGGTTCCTCCGTGGTTACCCACGTTGCGTCGGCGACCTCAGACAGCTCCGCATAGATTTGCGCCCCCGAGTTGCCACCACCAACGACCAGCACGCGCTTTCCTTGGAAAGCCTCGGGTGATTGATAATGGGCGGAGTGAATCTGCTGTCCCTGGAACAGCTCTATCCCCGGATAGGCCGGAACATAGGGGTTGCTCCAGGTCCCCGTTGCGCTGATGACGACACGAGCCTCCCAGTCGCGGTCCTTCGAGCGTACACGAAGACCACGCCCGGTCCGCTCCACAGACGTGACGCTGACGGGACGAACGATAGAAAACCCGTAGCGTGCCTCGTACTGCTCCAGATAGCTGACCACGTGATCCCTATCGGGATTACCTTCGGTGACTGGCGGCATCGGCCAGCCCGCGATCGTGCTCCATGCGGAGGGCGAGAACAGCGTCAGCGAGTCCCAGCCATGGCGCCAAGCCCCGCCCGCAGCCGCTTCGGCATCGAGCAACAGGAACGACAGCTTGGCTCGCTTGAGAAAATAAGCCACCGTCAGCGCGGACTGCCCGCCGCCAATCACGATGACATCGAGTAGTTCGCCTTCGGTGACCATGGTTTCTCCTTTCTGGCTGGAGCGCTCAGTCTTCGCCGAACTGGTTGATGTAGTTGATGTGCGCAGGCTTCTGAATCGCCCGAGGGCGAAGCTCCTGCACCCAGGTGATCGCCTCGCGGCGCGGCATTCCGGATTCGATCAGCAGACGGGCAGCGAACAGCCCGGTGCGGCCGGAGCCGCCCTTGCAGTGGATTGCCAGGGCCTTGTTGGAAGCGAGCAAAGCGTCCAACTGGTGGCGAATCTCTCCCAGCCGAGCCTCGAAGTTTTGATCAGGAGCCTGATCATCCTCGATCGGCAGCTGGAACCACTCCAACCCATGCTGCTTGGCCGCGATGCCAAGCTGGGCAACTCCGTTTTCCTGAAGCTCTGCGTCCGACATCAGCGTAACAAGCGCTACGGCACCGGCCTGCTTGAGCGTATCCAGGCTTTCAACGAGAGCGCTGGTCTGGGTGCCCGGACAAGGCGTAAAAATGAGTACACCCGGAGCATGGGGCAAGGATTTCAATGAGTAAGGATGCGACATGCTCATGACCTCAAATAGACCGAATATTGACTCTCTTGGATAGTTCTTCCGCCGACTCTTTGCGTTCGGAGTAGCGGTCTACCAAGTAATCCTGGCGATCACGCAGCAGCAGCGTGAACTTGGTCAGTTCCTCCATCACGTCCACCAGCCGATCGTAGAAAGACGACGGTTTCATGCGTCCGGCTTCATCGAACTCCAAGAAGGCTTTTGGCACCGACGACTGGTTCGGGATGGTAAACATACGCATCCAGCGGCCAAGCACGCGCAGTTGGTTCACCACGTTAAAAGACTGCGAGCCTCCACACACCTGCATCACCGCGAGGGTCTTGCCCTGGGTTGGGCGAACGGCGCCTATGGCCAGCGGTACCCAATCGATCTGCGCTTTGAAGACAGCACTCATTGAGCCGTGACGCTCGGGGGAGCACCACACTTGGCCCTCGGACCATTGCATCAGCTCGCGGAGTTCCAGCACCTTCTCGTGGGAGTCCGGAGCGTCATCCGGCAGCGGCAGGCCGGAAGGGTCGAAGATACGGGTTTCGGCGCCGAACTCTTCCAGCAGGCGCGCAGCTTCCTGGACCATCAAGCGGCTGAATGAGCGCTCGCGGGTCGATCCATACAGCAGCAGGATGCGCGGTTTGTGTGTAGAAGGATCCTTCGGCGCCAGCCGCTCCAGCGACGGCAGATCAATCAGTTCTGGTTGGACATTTGGCAGGTGGTCGTTCATTTCGGTCTCCATTGATCCAGGGCCTACAGCGCGCCGATGCGGGCAAGTTCGGCTTTCAGTTCGTCCTGGCTCAGTTGCGAGAAAGGCAGCGCAATGAAGGCGCGCACGCGCTCATCGATCTTCGCAAGTGTGGTCTGGAAGGCTTCTTCGATTTCTGTCTCACTCCCGGTGACCGCTGAAGGATCGGCCAGGCCCCAGTGGGCTTTGAGCGATGGACCGAAGAAGATCGGGCAGGCTTCGCCGGCAGCGCGGTCGCACACGGTGACAACGATGTCGGGAGGAGAACTCTCGAAGGCATCCGAGGCCTTGCTTGAAAGACCAGCGGTGGGGATACCGGCGGCTTCCAAGGTTTTCAGTGCCCGCTCATTGACCTTGCCGCTTGGGAAGCTGCCAGAACTCACAGCTTCCATACCCTCGGGGGCCAGGTGATTGAACAGCGCCTCGGACAGGATGCTGCGGCAGCTGTTGTGGGTGCACATGAACAAGACTTTCATCAGGTATCTCCGGTTCAAAAGCTCAGGCGGATGGCCAATGCGGCCAAGGTGGCAAGCAGGATCGGCAGCGTCAGAACGATGCCGGTGCGGAAGTAGTAACCCCAGGTGATGACGATGTTCTTGCGGGCCAGCACGTGCAGCCACAGCAAGGTGGCCAGGCTGCCGATTGGGGTGATTTTCGGACCAAGGTCACAGCCGATGACGTTGGCGTAGATCATGGCCTCGCGCACGATGCCGGTGGCCTCGGCGGAATGGATCGACAGGGCGCCTACCAGCACAGTGGGCATGTTGTTCATGACCGACGACAGGCCAGCGGCGAGCAGCCCCGTCCCGAGGGATGCGCCCCAGATCCCGTAGCCGGCGAAGACATTGAGGATCTGCGTCAGGTAGTCGGTGAGGCCGGCGTTACGCAGGCCATAGACCACGAGGTACATGCCAAGCGAGAACACCACGACCTGCCAAGGCGCGTCCTTGAGCACCTTGCGGGTAGAAATCACGTGCCCGCGCGCGGCGATCAGGTAGAGGATCAGCGCACAGGCAGCAGCGATGGCGCTGATCGGAACGCCCAGCGGCTCGATGGCGAAGAAGCCGACCAGCAACAGCGCAAGCACCCACCAGCCGGCAACGAACGTCGCCTTGTCGCGGATAGCGGCTTTCGGAGCCTTCAACTGGTCGAGTTCATAGGTACGCGGCAGGTCCTTGCGGAAGAACCACAGCAGCATTCCCAGAGTGGCGGCAATGCTGACCAGGTTCACCGGCACCATGACCGAGGCGTACTCGCTGAAGCCAATGCCAAAGTAGTCGGCGGAAACGATGTTCACCAGGTTGGACACCACCAGCGGCAGGCTCGCGGTATCGGCGATGAAGCCCGCCGCCATGACGAATGCCAGCGTCGCCGCCGGGGAGAAGCGCAGGGCCAGCAGCATGGCGATGACGATCGGGGTCAGGATCAGTGCCGCACCGTCGTTAGCGAACAGCGCCGAGACAGCGGCGCCCAGCAGGATGATGAAGGCGAACAGCTTGCGGCTGCTGCCATTGCCCCAGCGGGCCACGTGCAATGCCGCCCACTCGAAGAACCCCGCCTCATCCAGCAGCAGGCTGATGATGATGACGGCGATGAAAGTGGCGGTAGCGTTCCAGACGATCTGCCAGACCACGGGGATATCGGACAGGCTCACGACGCCCGCCAGCAGCGCCACGACGGCCCCCAGTGCGGCGCTCCAGCCAACACCCAGGCCTTTGGGCTGCCAGATGACGAGAACGATCGTCACCAGGAAAATCAAAAATGCGATCAGCATGACTACAACTCAATCAGCGAAGGGAAGTCTCAAGCACAAGCAACAGGGCCCTGCGGCCGCTCGCCCATTTCGGCAAGGCGCAATGCATCAGAGCTCAACCATTCCTGGTTGGCATCGACCACTCCCTTCAGCATCGCGTCCACCCACTGCGGCAGTTCGGGGTGCAGTCGGTAGTACACCCATTGACCCTTGCGGCGATCCATCAGGATTCCAGCCTCGCGCAACTGGGCAAGATGCCGGGAGATCTTCGGCTGGCTCAGCTCCAGCGCGTGGGTAAGTTCGCAGACACAGAGTTCGCCTTCACGGGCGATCAGCAGGGTCATCCGGGCCCGGGTGTCATCAGCCAGGCATTTGAAAACGATGGGGGGAGTCAGTGTTTCCCGCATGTGACCTCCTGGGGAATGCGTGTACGGCCAATATCTGGAAATCCGAATATATGCCTATTCAAATATGCGGTAAAGCAGATATTTATAATTGCCTCGCCTGACGGGACGTCATAAAACTGGAAAAAGCCCCCGCTCCGGGACCTATACTGGCCTTCGATACCATCCCCAGAGTCCCCAATGAACCAGTCTGATATCTCTGTCCGATTGCTTGGTACCGATCAAATCCAAGGCCTGGCTGCGCATCTGACTGCAGCGGGCTTGCCGACCCAAGACCTTTTGCAGCCCGACCGAATGTTCTATTCCTTTCACCGGGGAGAAACGGAGTTGGGATACGGGGGCATTGAAGGAAGTGGCCGGACTCGTCTGATTCGCTCACTGGTTGTCGTACCGGCCCAGCGAAAGTCAGGGATCGGTACCCTGCTGCTCAGAGCACTTGAGCGAATAGCGGAAGCTGACGGAGCCCAGAGCCTTCATCTGCTGACCACTACAGCACCCGACTTCTTCGAGGCTCGGGGATATGAGCACAGAGACCGATCCCAAGCCCCAAAGGCAATTTCCAATTCGGAGGAGTTCAACAGCCTCTGCCCGACGTCTGCGGTCTACATGGTGAAGGAGCTTGGCGACATGAACTCGGTGTCACCACAGGTAACTCGCCTCCACGAACGTCAGTGAGTTCGTTCTCAGGTGTCCCAGGAACGAGTCCTGCGGCCCCCGAAAGATGTCGAACTGAATCGACCTCGGTTTCGTAGACTCCTCGAACGGCTGCAAAGGGTCGGTTAGCGCCTCTGGATCGGGCTGACCATCCTTGTCCTCCCTCACATGGAGGACAAGCCATGAACGCCATTACGACCAACAGCCATCAGCCTTGGAACAAAGGAAAATTGGTCGGGCAGAAAACTCCGCTCCGACTGAAAGATATCTGGGCCATTCGGGTAAGGCTCCAAATCGCGGAAGAAACTCGGGATTTGGCCCTTTTCGATCTGGCCATCGACAGCAAGCTACGAGCCTGCGATCTGACCAAGCTTCGCGTACGCGACGTTGCTCATGGGGAGCACGTGTCATCGCGAGCGATAGTGATGCAGCAGAAAACCCAGCGGCCCGTGCAGTTTGAAATTACAGAGCAAACACGGCTGGCCCTACAGGCCTGGATACATCAAGCCAAACTCCACAGCGAAGATTGTCTTTTTCCAAGCCGATTACACGCCTCAGTGCATCTCTCCACCCGGCAGTACGCCCGAATCGTCAAGGCGTGGATAAAGTCTATTGGGCTAGATCCAGCTATGTACGGCACCCACACGATGAGACGTACGAAGGCATCGCTGATCTATCGCAGGACGAAGAACCTGAGAGCAGTTCAGCTCCTTCTCGGCCATACAAAGCTTGAAAGCACGGTGCGATACCTGGGCATTGAAGTCGATGACGCATTGGAGATGGCAGAGCAGACGGAGGTTTGACAGCGTCCAGCGACGGTCGAGGTATGACCGTCGCGATTCGACCCATTGAAGCCGTTCAGACCAAGCAGTGGATGCCACGGCCTACGCTGCTCACTGATCGGCCAAGCATAGATACTGATGTAACTGCTCTCCTAGAACCTCGAACGCCTGAGCGATCCTGTTGATTTTGCGCAGGTCATTGTGCATTGCGATCCACACCTCTACCTCAAAGCCAAAATCGAGGGGTAGGACATGTACCAGGCCGTGCGATTTTGCGATTCGCGTCGGGCAGAGTCCGAAGCCCAAGCCCGCTTTCAGAGCGGCCAGCTGAGCAAGGTGATGATCAGAGGCAATGGCGAAATGCTGGTCGGCATCGCACAGACCAGCATCGACAAACCGACGCAAATCCGCTGAGCGTCTATCCGGGCCGATCAGCGGCAGCTGGCGAAGCGACAGCAGCGAGGCTGGATTACCATAGCGCTCCAGGCACCCGGCACTGGCATGGATGCCAATCTGCAAACTACCGACACGCCGCACGGTGATATCCGCTTCATTGGGCCGCATCAGCCGGACCGCAATGTCCGATTGCAGCCTGGCGATGTCTTCAAGGGTATCGCTTATGCTCAACTCAAGTTTGAGCCTGGGGTATTCGTAATGGAAAGGGGGCAGCAGGTCGGGCAATACCTCGACGCCAAGCAACTCGCCACAGGTCAGCCGAATCGTGCCGTGATCCACCGACGCTTCAGAACTGGCCATGCGGTTGAAGGTTTGCGCGGCCAGGTCCATGGCCTCCACATGTTCAATCAGGCGCTGCGCTCCGGCAGTAGGCGTCAGCCCTTGAGGTGTGCGGGTGAACAGACTTACACCGAGAGCGTGTTCAAGATGGTCCAGGCGCCGACGCGCAGTGGCCTGGGCGATACCCAGCAACTTCGCCGCGCCGCTCAGGCTGCCAGAGCGCAACACGGCGAGAAATACACGCTGGCTTTCCCATTCAATGCCGCTCATACATTCTTAGCCAACAGTTGCTCCTAATTTGATCTTCTGCCCGAACCCGTGAAAGGCGATCATTCGCCCACATTTTTCCGGGCGTCATTGTAAGGAACCAACGCATGAGAATCACCGGTCAGTGCCGATGTGGGCAAATCACCCTTGAGATCGTGGCGCAGCAATTGCCGCCGCTGTATGCCTGCCACTGTTTGAACTGCCAGCGCTGGAGCGGCAGTGCGTTTGGTCTGCACATGCTGAGCGCGGCTTCGGCTGTTCAGGTGGCTGGCGAAACGGCGATCTTTGAGCATGAACACCAAGGTCAAACGTCTACCCAACATGCCTGCGGTACATGTCATACCCGGCTGTTCAACGAGACCACGGCAGCACCCGGCATGCGAGTGGTACGGGCCGGCATCCTGGAAGGGACTGAGTGTTTCGAGCCGGTTGCGCATATCTGGACTCGGCGCAAGCAGCCATGGCTGGTGCTGCCGGCGACTATCGCGCAATGGGAGGAGAGCCCCACGCCAGAAGCATTCGCTGCCGCGTTAGGGTAAAAGAGCTTGCTCCTCCATAAGTGAAGGCGTCGCTCGCCGAACGGCAAATTATCACGGTTGACTAGGTCCGCTTTGGGTCGATAGCGGTCCAATCGCGACCCACGGTCCTCGACCGATTAATCGGTCAAGAAGGTGGGTGAATTAGAGCAACGTCTCTGACTGCGCCGCACCACACCTATTGGTAAAGCCTTGAGCACGGACTGGAGGAGCTCATGATAGCTACCCTCGTCTCCTCGGCTACTACATCGTCTGACAGGGCGCAGGCTCAAGCGCTATGGTAGGTATGATTGGTGGAGGCCGCGCTGGCCTCCTAGAACCGATAGCGGACGGGGAAAATACTTTGAGTTCCGAATCGCTGATGATCGGCTGGGATGTTGGTGGCTGGAACTGCGACCGGAATCGCCTCAGCCGAGATGCTCTAGTGGTGATAGATCAGAACCTGCAGATGCGAGGTAAGCCGTGGCGAGGGAATCTGCGCGAGCAGATCAATCAGGCGAAGACCACTGACGACTTTGTGCGATCACTTCTATTAGCCTGTGATGTCGAGATTGTCCGTCGCGACGCGACCGTCGTTTTGGGAATCGACACCCCATTGGGTTTTTCTACCGAGCTAGTGAACTTGCTGGTAAGTGGCCACTCTGTGCCGGTAGTTAACGCGTCAGCTACCAACCCCTATTTGTTTCGCTATACCGAGCGTTTTTTGTTCGAACGGGGATTATCTCCGCTGTCAGCCATCAAGGACATGATCGGTAGTCAAGCTACCAAAGGCATGCATGTACTGGCACGTTTCTTACCCAACCGCCCGTGCTGTGGTATTTGGACGGATGACGCGCAGGTGACGCCATCGAGGTCTACCCCAGCTCTGCAAAACAGTCGGCGGTAGTCAAAGACTTAAGGCAGCGTTGCTTGGGGTTTTCTGGGGCCTCCAGCGATGACTGGTATGAGGATGAACGAGATGCGCTCACTGCTGCGCTTATTGCCTGGCTCTTCAGATTCGAGCCCAATCGCTTAGTCTGGCCTCCGTCAAATGTGCCGGAACAGGAGGGATGGATTTTCGTACCCAGAGACTCACTGGCAACGGCTTCACTCCTTTAGTTCTACATGCTGCCCGATGGTCGGATGAAGTACCCAATGCCTCACCATTGCCGTTGCGCTACGGGTCTCGTCGACTATGTTGGAGAGATACTCATCTAATACTAAAGTCGTAGGAGGGTCGCATGCGTATACGGGGTGATGCTTTCTGGAATTGGGCAGATCCAACCCTTCACCACCGTACTCATGATGAGACTCTAAACGACGGCACGACCATCGACGTCCAAGTGCGCTTGTCGCGTACCGGTGGCACGCAGATGTTCATCGGTGTGTATGCACGCTTCGGAATGGTGCTTTACGAGGAATCCTTCGACTCGCGACCTGGTGAGTCCATGACTCGTGCTCTCGCGTGGGGCGTGGGCCGCGCTAGACGGATCGCGACCGATCCGCACTTAACCCAAGAACATTTAGCTTCATAAGTACGCTGAGGGCCGGTGCGTGGCCAATTCAATCAACCTTGCGGGCAAAAGAAAGCCCGCTGCTAGGCGGGCAAGGGAGCATCTATCACGTAGGGATAGCTTGAGTGTGCCCAATAGGAAGTGAAAATTGGGTGAAGAAAAAGTCTCCGTGAGGTGATAGTTGCTGGGAATCTCAGGTAGCGGCTTGAAGTGCAGCCACTCTCGGCAAACATCATCAAGGGGCGCCTTCTGGCCAGAGGTAGCCGTTCATTAGCATCGGCTTTGTGTCGAACGTCGACGATCGCGGGATCACTGGCCACCAGGGCTTGATCCAAGGGTGTATGGTAGTGTGAAACGGGAGGCCAGAGCGGTCTGCCTCCCCCCAACTCATGTCGCCGCCACATGCACCTACTCGCTCTATTCCTCAGGTAATTTCATGACATTGAAGTCATCGTTCGCCAATGTGCTTCGAGTACTACGTAGTCAGCGAAACATCACCCAGCGCGGATTTGCCGACACGACCAGCCGCACCTACCTGTCCAAGCTCGAAACCGGTAGATCGAGTCTCACGCTGGACAAACTTGAGCAGCTTAGCGAGCGATTGGAAGTGAGCCCTTTGACGCTGGTGGCATTGACGCTGAGCGAGGATACAGGGCAGACGGCAAATGAGTTGCTGGTCAGGACCAGGAACGAGATTCGAGCACTTGAATCGCATGGTCGAATTCCAGGACTACAGGCCACCCTGGGGGACGATTTAGCTGCGACTCCTTCGTTGACCAGCTCACGCAACCCCCGAACGAAAACAGCTCCACGCGCTGAGGGCGCACTTCAGGCAGAGCTGTCATTCTCCGAATGATGGCTAGCTGTACTTTCAAGCGCTCGCTGCAGCGCTCGTAATAAGCACGCAGCGCCAGCTTGTTCATATACCGCCTCAATTCCTCACTCCAGTCTCACCCCACTTCTGCCCAACCTCGCCAGAAAACGAAAGATCGAGAATCCTTTTAATTCGTGCATGAACTCGCCCCCGCAGTGATGGTGGCGACCAGAGATTGCTCTGGAGCTCGCCATGAGGACGTATGCCTTCCCATTGCTTGTGATTTACCTAGTAACCCTCCCGGCGGTTGCACAGGAAACTCGCGAGCGCTCGGATTTGGAACTCATTCAACGACAATTCACTGCCATCGATCAGTTGGCCGATCGCGCGAAAAACGGCTCAGAAAATATCGATGGCGCGCGCTATCGCTTCGACTATCTGCGGTTTGCGGCAGACCTCGAACGTGTGCGTGAAGGCATCCAACAATACTTGTCGCCCTCCCGGGCGCAGCCTGCCGACTTAGTCGAGTTGGCCGATCAGTACCGTGCTGAAGCACCTCACTCGAGCCCCTGCCATGAGCATGACTGACACCCAACTCACAGCGTTCTCCGCCGTTGCCGGCTTTGCCCCGCAGCTCAGTTCGGTGCTGTGGCGCTCATCGGTGTTGGTGCTCGCGTTGCTCTGGTGCACCTGGGCGCTGTGGACCGGCTACCGCGGCTGGGCGGCCGGCAACATCAATTTTGGCTCGCTCGGCGGCAGTACGCTGCGTCTGGCCCTCGCCTTGATCGTGCTGATGTTTTTCATGCTGTCGTAATCAGGAGGCCTTGCTATGAACCTCTCTCGTGGTTGTCACCGCCCGCTTCGCCGGCTGCGGGCTGCCTATGTAAAAGCCCTGCTCGGCGGCTTGGCGCTGCTGAGCTCGACGCTGGCTTGGGCTGACCTGCCGACCATGGAAGCTCCGTCCCGCGGCGAAGGCTCAGGCCTGATCGACACCATCAAGAACTATGCCTACGACGGCGGCATCCTGCTCGGTCTGTTGATCGCTACCCTCGCCTTCCTTGGCGTGGCGTGGCACTCGCTGACCGTCTACGCCGACGTGCAAAACCAGCGCAAGACCTGGAAAGACCTCGGCGCCGTGGTCGGCGTCGGAGCGCTGTTGGTGGTGGTGATTCTGTGGTTCCTGACCAAAGCCGCGACGATTCTGTGAGGCAGCCATGTCCGACGTCCCTGCTACCCTCCCCGACGGCACGCTGACCTTCCTGCCGGAACGCCTGAACCGCGATCCAGCCGTCCTGCGCGGCCTCACCAATGACGAGATGTGGGTCGCGCTGATTGTCGGCGCAGTACTGGGTGTGGTCCTTGGCGGGCCGCTGGCGGTGGCCTCCGCCTCCATCGCCACCCTGCCCACCTGCATGTTCCTGTGTATGGCGCTGGTGCTGCTCGGTGGCGGCAAGCTGCTGCGCCGGGCCAAGCGTGCTCGTCCCGAAACCTGGCTGTACCGACGCCTGCAGTGGCAACTGGCGGTGCACTGGGGCATTGGCTCTCAGTACCTGATTCTCCACTCCGGCCCATGGACTGTCCGGCGCACACGCCGACCTGCGAGGACCAACCCATGAGCCGTTTCCGCAACAAGGTGGATGCACAGCAGGCGCACATTTTCAGCCTGCGCCTGGCCGTAGCGACCCTGGCGCTGCTGTGCACTGGGCTCTGGTACGGCTGGCAGTCCGCCCCCTCCGAACTGACCATTCACGTACCACCGGATCTGCGCTCAGGTAGCACGCGCAAATGGTGGGACGTGCCGCCCGAAAACATCTATGCCTTTGCCCTGTACATATTCGGCCAACTCAACCGCTGGCCCACCGACGGCGAGGTCGACTACCACCGCGCGATCTTCGCCCTGCAGCCTTATCTGACACCGGCGTGCAAGACCTTCTTCGATGGCGATTTTGAGTACCGCAAGGCAGCCGGCGAACTGCGCGGCCGCGTACGCGGCGTATACGAGGTGCTGGGGCGGGGCTACAGCGACGACCCCGACCTGCGGGTAAAGCAGTTGGATAAGCACAGCTGGCTGGTCAAGCTCGACCTCAATGCCGACGAATATTACGCCGCCGAGCCGGTGAAGCGCGTCGTCGTGCGCTACCCCCTGCGTGTCGTGCGCTTTGACGTCGATCCCGAGCACAACAAGTGGGGCCTGGCCCTGGACTGCTACGAAGGCACACCGCAGAAGCTGACACTGCCTGGAGGTGCATGATGATGCGTATCTTGATCCTGATGCTGGTCTCGATCGCCGGCTGGTGTTCCGCTGTGGGTGCCGTCGAGGTCAAGTACTGGGACCGCCTGCCGCTGGCCGTGCCGCTGACGGTGGGCCAGGAACGAATCCTCATGCTGGATGAGGATGTCCGCGTCGGGCTCCCCAGTGCGATCAGCAGCAAGCTGCGCGTGCAGTCGGTCGGTGGCACGGTGTACCTGCATGCGTCGGAAGCCATTCCCCCTACCCGCCTCCAGCTGCAGTCGGTGAAGTCGGGGGACATCATCCTGGTCGACATCGAAGCGTTCGAGGGCAGCGAGGCGCTGGAGCCGGTCAAGATCGTCGCTCAAGCGCAGACGCCGGACGTGAACACCGCGCCGGACGCAGCGCCTACAGCCACGCCGGTACCGGTAGTGTTGACTCGCTATGCAGCGCAAAACCTGTATGCGCCTCTGCGCACCGTGGCACCCTTGCCTGGTGTGCGTCGGGTCCCGCTAGGCGAGTCCTCAGGATTCAGCACACTCCTGCCGACCGAGCACGTATCCATCAAGGGGCTCGCCGCTTGGCGGCTAGGCGATTATTGGGTGACGGCGGTGAAGATCGTCAACCGTGGGCCGGGCAAGGTCACACTGGACCCGCGTCACCTGCAGGCCGCGCTGTATGCCGCCACCTTCCAGCATGAGTACCTGGGGCACGCCGGCACACCTGAAGACACCACCGTGGCGTACCTCGTCACCCGGGGTGGCGACCTGAAGCATGCGCTGCTGCCACCTCCTGCACCGGAGGCCGCCGATCATGAAAGCTAACGGCTTGCTGAAATGGCTGGTGCCTGCGGTCCTGCTGGGGATTGTGCTGATCATCGGCAAATCCTGGGTGTCTGCGCCAGACGCTCAACCTGCCCATGATCCCGAAAACACCGCCCTCAGCCCAGATCAGGCCAAGGCCCTCGGCATTGCCGGCGACACGCCGCGCGACACCGTGGCCACGCTGATTGGCCAGGTCAAGGCGATGCGCAGCGAGATGCTGTCGCTGAGGAAAGGCAATGAGACGCTGCAGACCGAGAACAATCGGCTGCGCACGCGCGAAGGCAATATCGACAGCCGCATTCAAAACACGCTGAGCAGTGTCACGCAGCAGGTCACCGAACAGCGCCAGCAGGCCAACGATGCCCGGCAGAAGGCCGAGCAGCAGCACCGCGAAACCCAGGGTCTGCTGTCCCGGCTGAAGGACCAACTCACCAGCAAGCCGACCGCGAAGTCCGATGTCCCCGTGGGCTTTGGTCTCGAGCCGGGTGACGGACAACAATTTTCCGGGGGCCAACCGCCAGCGGATGCGGTGCAATGGATCGAGCCGTCCAACACTCGAGCTGTTCAGAAGGGGGCCAGCAAAACCGAGGGGCCGTTGTCATCGCTGACGTCGAAGTTCAAGGATCTACATGGCCTGGACAACAACGCGATCGACCGGGGCCAAGACCATCTACGCGCCGTGGCCAAGGGCGAGCGCGATCTGGAAAACACTCAGGATCGCGCCGAGGGGGCCAAGCCGGTCTACACCATCCCCGAGAACTCAACCCTGATGGGCTCGGTCGCCATGACCGCCCTGATTGGTCGCGTGCCGGTGGACGGCACGGTGAACGATCCCTACCCGTTCAAGGTACTGGTGGGACCGGACAACCTGACCGCCAACGGCATCGACCTTCCCGACGTGGTCGGCGCCGTCATGAGCGGGACCGCGGCAGGCGACTGGACTTTGTCCTGCGTGCGCGGCCAAGTCGAGTCGATCACCTTTGTCTTCAGCGACGGCACCGTTCGCACGGTGCCGCAGCCGCAGAAGGTGGTCAGTCGCAACAGCAGTAGCTCCCAGGCCTCGGACACCGAAAAAATCCGCGGCGGCCTAGGCTACATCTCCGACCCCTACGGCATTCCCTGCATCGCTGGTGAACGTCGCTCCAACGCCCAACAGTACCTGGGCAGCCAGAGCCTGATCACGGCAGCTGGCGCCGGCTTCGCGGCCGCGCTGGGTAGCGAGCAAACCAACACCTCATTCATCAACTCGGCCAGCGGCAGCCTGGGGCTGTCGCAAAACAGTGGCAACAGCGCGCTGAACTCGGTCATCAGCGGTGGCATCGCCGACATCCGTGACTGGATCAACAAGCTCTACGGCGAAGCCTTTGCCGCCATCTACGTCCCGCCGGGGGCCAAGGTGGCCTTGCACCTAAATCACGAAATCAGCATCGACTACGAACCCAAAGGCCGGAGAGTGAACCATGAACGCCCATCCGTTTCGGTACTGGACCTGGATTAGCGTGCTGCTTTGCCTGCACCTGACAGGCTGCACCACCAGCAAGGACGAAATGCTGCCCCATGGCGACCACACCATGCTGGATATCTGGAACAGCGCCGGCGCGGTCGGCACGCAGCAGCAGTTGCAGGAGGCCCGAGGTGAGCTGCGCCGACCGGTGCTCGATCCCGAACGCCTGATCAAGGACCAGAGCGCCTACACCCGCACGGCCGCCAACGAGATCCGCGCTCAGTTCCCGCGCCTGCCCAATCCTGATCTGGCGATGTACGTCTACCCGCACCTGTCCGGTACCCAACAGGCACCCGTGCCTGGCTACTCGACCGTGTTTCCGCTGTACGAGAAGGTCCAGTACGCGCTGCCCGGCGAACGCCTGGATGATCTGTGATGGACGATGATGCAGATCGCACGTCGCCGCGCTGGCAGCCTTGGCGCGCGGCGCAGCGTCGACGCGCTACACGTGCGGATGAGGCTGCCCAGTACGCGCACAACCCCAGCTTTACCGACCACTTGCCCTGGGTCGAATACCTTGAGGAAGAGCAGTGCTTTTTGCTTGACGACAACCGCTCGGTGGGTGCCGTGTTCGAGTTGCAGCCGATCGGGACCGAAGGCCGTGAGCCCGAATGGCTGATGGCAGCGCGCGATGCGCTGGAAGATGCGCTGCAGGACAGCTTCGACGAGCTCGACCAAGCACCCTGGGTGGTGCAGTTCTTCTGTCAGGACGACAGTGATTTTTCTCCGTACCTGGAACGCCTGGCACAGTACGTCGCACCGCGGGCGACAGGCACCCCCTTCACCTCCGCCTTCCTCGCGTCGATGCAGCGCCACCTCGACGCCATTGCCAAGCCAGGCGGCTTATTCGACGACCCTGTCGTGTCACACCTGCCCTGGCGCGGCAGCAATCGGCGGATTCGGCTGGTGGTCTATCGCTGGCTCGGTGACCAGGCCGACGACGAAGGGCAAAAACCCGCTCAGCTGCTGGGAAGGACCTGTGACCGCCTCATGGCCTCGTTACAGGCCTGCGGGGTCAATCCTCGTCGGCTGAATGGGCGTGACTTCTATGGCTGGTTGCTGCCCTGGTTCAATCCAGCCCCGACCCTCACTAACGAGCGAGCGGCGGAGTTCTACCGGCGTGTGCCCTACCCGGAGCCCGATGACGGCGATGGCCTGTCATTGCCGTTCGACCATGACTTTGCCGAGCGCCTGTTCTTCCACGAGCCACGCTCGGACAGCGAACAGGGGATGTGGTACTTCGATCAGCAGCCGCACACGGTGATGGTGGTCGATAAACTGCGCAGGCCACCCCATATCGGCCAGCTGACCGGCGAAACCCGCAAAGGCGAGGCGCTCAATGCCTTGTTCGATCAACTGCCGGAGCAGGCCATCCTGAGCCTGACCTTGGTGATCACACCCCAGGATGTGCTCGAGGAGCAGCTTAATCGCCTAGCGCGCAAAGCCATTGGCGAAAATCTGGCCTCGACCCAGACCCGTCAGGACGTGGAAGAGGCCCGCGCGCTGATCGGTCGCCAGCACAAGCTGTATCGCGGTACCTTGGCGCTGTACCTGCGCGGCGTCGATGTACAACAATTGCGCCAGCGCTCGATCCAGGCGGCCAATGTACTGCTCGGTGCCGGCCTGCAACCGGTGCGCGAGGGCGATGAAGTGGCCGCCTGCAACAGCTACCTGCGCTGGTTGCCGATGGTTTACAACCCTGCGCGCGACCCGCGCAACTGGTACACCCGGCTGTTGTTTGCCCAGCATGTCGCCAATCTGCTGCCCCTGTGGGGACGCAGCATCGGTACCGGCAATCCGGGCATTACCTTTTTCAACCGAGGTGGCGCGCCGCTGTCGTTCGATCCCTTGTCACGCTTCGACCGCTCCATGAATGGCCACCTGCTGTTGTTCGGCCCGACCGGCGCCGGCAAGTCGGCCACCCTGGTTTCAATCCTGATGCAGGTCATGGCGGTATACCGACCACGGTTATTTATCGTCGAAGCCGGCAATTCCTTCGGCCTGCAGGGTGACTACTTCGCCACCCTCGGCCTGACCGTCAACAAGGTTCAACTCAAACCCGGCAGCGGCTTAAGCCTGGCCCCCTTCGCCGATGCCCGCCGGCTGATCGAGCGCCCCGACCAGGTCGCCAGTCTGTCGACTGAGGATCTGGATGAGGAGGCTTCGGGCAGCGACGAGCAACGCGATGTGCTGGGCGAGTTGGAGATCACCGCCCGCCTGATGATTACCGGGGGCGAAGCCAAGGAAGAGGCGCGCCTGACCCGGGCAGACCGCAGCCTGATCCGCGAGTGCATCCTCGACGCCGCTCGGCACTGTGCGGCCAGCAATCAGCAGGTGCTGACGCGCCACGTTCGTGATGCACTTCGAACGGTGGCCAGCGACGCGCACCTGCCGGACAAGCGTCGCGAGCGCGCTCAGGAAATGGCCGAATCTATCGACCTGTTCTGCCAGGGCTTCGAGGGTGCGCTGTTTGACCGACCGGGCACGCCCTGGCCGGAAAGCGATGTCACGATCGTCGACCTCGCCACCTATGCCCGTGAGGGCTATGAAGCGCAGATGTCGATCAGCTACATCAGCCTGATGAACACGGTGAACAACCTTGCCGAGCGCGACCAGTACCGCGGTCGACCGATCATCATGGTGACTGACGAAGGCCACATCATCACAAAGAATCCGCTGCTGGCGCCCTTCGTAGTCAAGGGCACCAAGATGTGGCGCAAGCTCGGTGCCTGGTTCTGGTTGGCAACGCAGAACCTGGCCGACTTCCCCGACGCGGCCCAAACCATGCTCAACATGATCGAGTGGTGGATCTGCCTGAACATGCCGCCGGCGGAGATCGAAGAGATCGCGCGCTTCAAGAAGCTGACGCCAGCACAAAAGACCCTGCTGCTGTCGGCGAGCAAGGCCTCGGGCAAGTACACCGAGGGTGTGGTCCTGTCGAAGCAGTTCGAGACGCTGTTTCGCGCGGTACCGCCGAGCCTATACCTCGCTCTGGCCATGACCGAGCCCGAGGAAAAAGCCCAGCGCTGGCGGCTGATGGAAACGCAACAGATGTCCGAACTGGAGGCGGCGCTGCAGATTGCGGCGGACATCGATCGCTTGCGCGGCATGTACTGAACCTCGTAGCCCACGACGCTCCATAGCCTGTCGAGCATTAAAAAACGACAAGAGTACATTTGTACTCCATCGGTAATTCTGGACAGGTCGCAGCCCTTATCCCGGCCGTTGCAGAAACCGAAGGCACCAGCCTCGGTTTGTCCGTCCACATCCTCTACCTGATCCGCGATGCTGCAACTCGGCGCATGGATGCACACCGTTGCCCCTAGCCGAGTGCTGCCGATGAACCTGACCGCCCCATGCCGAACGCCCCAGCCGAAGAAACCTGGCCGAGGTTGCGGCTACATCGCGATCGCTTTGCTCGTAGCTGCCGGGCAGTGCCTGGCGTTGACCACCCCCGCCATCATTGCCTCCGTCACGTCGCTGCAGTGCCTGGAGTACCGAATCGTCGGGATCTGCTATTGGCTGCTGTGTTCGCCGTTCGGCTGCACGGTGCGAAGCTCGCCCAAGGTTCGCCACTTCATTCCCGAATTGGTGGTGTCGAGCTATTCCGATACCGGTAGTAACCCCTGGAGCGAGATGTCTGATCTCTCGGCACCGACCCCCCTGTCGCAAGGCGGGGGTAATCTGATCACGCCCTCGTCGCAGCGCAACAACCTGCCCCGCTTCAAGAATGTCGACGGCATCGGGCATCCGGGCGGCGCTGCATTGACGGCCTTGGCCCACAGTTTCGGCTATGCGTGTCCGAGCGGGGCGGTGCCGCTTGCGCCCTACTATCTCAGCACGCTCGATCCGCTGGCGTGGCGCCACGTCATTCCCGAGTCCATGTACCCGCAGGCACTGATCCCAGGCATGCGCGAGATCGGTAGCCAAGCCCTCGGCAACATGTGGGGTAACGTCTATCCACGCCAGGGTTTCCTGGTACAGCCCGACGACTTCAAGGCTGCCGCAGTGATGGCGCAGCGCGCCAGTGACTTCATCACCCGCGTTGGCCAGCCACACGTGTATTTGCCGCTGCAGCCGATGCCATCGCCTGGCTATTGGCCGCCGCAGCCGGTGATGGAGAACAACGTCAACAACCACCGCTGGCAGCTGCTCACTCCGATGCTGCAGAGCACTTGCGCCATCTTCCCCAGCCCAACGATCCAGAGTGCCGAGGGCGCTTTCGCCTGGTCGCTGTGGCGCCCGTACAGGTGCTGCCAACGCATGGGCCAGACCTTCCTGTTCAGCATCGACTTTGATGGAGGCCAGTGATGAACACCCTCTCGCTCGGGTTGGTATGTCTTTTCGTATGCGCCGCTGGCCACGCCGCCGAGAGTGGCTACCACCTGGGCGACCAGGCCCAGGTGTTGGACGACCGGGTGATGTACACCATTGGTGGTGGATCTGCAGCGGGCGCGCCCTCCTCGCTCTACCGCCCCAGCGGACTCGGTGTGGGCCTGTCCTGGCGGGCGAACATGATGTGCGGAAACATGAACCTCTCCAACACTCTGCAGAATCAGCTCAATGGGGCCACGCAGGGTTTCCAGCAGATCATGGGCAACGTCATCCAGAACGCCACCCAGGCGGTGATGTCTCTGCCGGCAATGATCATTCAGCGTGCCAACCCCGGGCTGTATGAGCTGCTGAGCAACGGCGTGCTGCAGGGGCGCATCGACTTTGACCGTTCGAAGCTCACCTGCCAGGCGATGGCGGCGAAGATGGCTGACAAGGTGGATCAGGCCGGTTGGGGGGCACTGGCGCAGAACCAGGAAATGCAGCACAACCTGGAGCAGTCCGACGGTGATGCCGTGACTGCGGTAAAGGACACCGAATCGAACAACGGCAACAACGGGGTCAGCTGGGTCGGCGGGCAGAAAGCCGGCGGTCATGGCCAGGCGCCGATCCGGGTGACCTCGGACGTGGTCAAAGCGGGCTACAACCTGCTGCACAACCGCTCGGTCGAAGACACCTCGGCCGTCGGCTCGAGTTGTCAGAACGGCGCGATCTGCCAGGCCTGGGCGAGCCCCGAGGAGGCTGCCGAATGGGCCGCTCGCGTGCTCGGCGAAACCGAGGTGGAAACCTGTGACGATTGCGAGACGCTGCGCGTGAGCGCGGGCGCAGGTCTTACGCCACTGATCCAGGAAACCTACACGCAGCATCTTGAGGGCTTGCAGCGCATGCTGTCGGGCGCAGAGGAGCCCACGCCAGAAAACCTCGGTAAAGTCTCCAGCCCGTTGCTGCAGGTCTCGCGCGGCGTCATCGAGGGCCTGCGCGATGACCCCGACCAGAACCTGCTGGCCCGACGTTTGGCCAGCGAGACCGCGTTATCGAGCGTGATCTACAAAGCGATGCTGCTGCAGCGCACGTTGCTCGCCGGTAGCCGTGAGCCCAATGTGGCGTCGGCGCAGCCCGCCACCACCGCCCTCAACAGCAACGTCGAAACGCTGGAGCGCGAGATCCGCCTGCTGCAAACGGAGTTGCAAGTGCGCCAAGCGCTGGCCACCAACACCGCCAGCCTGGTCCTCGATCGCCATGCGGGCGGTGCCGATGCCTCACGCAGTATCGACCAGCGCGATCCACGCCCAGACCGCCTGCAGCGAGCGGATCAGGGAAGGAGCACGCCATGATGCCGTTTTCAGTGAGGAGCTCGGTCGTTCGGGGCCTGCTGATCCTCGGCGTCGGGATGGTCATGTTGCTGATTGCCTCGATGGCGCTGCAATTGAGCGGCCCCCAGTTGGAATGGATCAAGGAGGCACGGGGGAGCACGCCCTTTTTCGGCTACTGGCGAGCCCTGCTGTACGCGCTGATCCTCGCCGGCTGGGCCGCAGCACTCCGCTTGCGGCCGCACCCGGAAGAGCAGCAACGGCTATTGCGCTTGGGCCTGATCGGCTTCGGCTCGATCATCCTGGTCGAACTGTCGCGCGCGTGAGGTGCAGCCATGAACATGAGCACCAACAGCTACCTTGAGTACTACCTGTCGCTGCTGGCCTGGATCATCAACAACGGCATCTGGAACACGCTGGCAGACACCGGACTGTTCGCCGCGCCGTTTGGGGCGATTATCCTCCAGGAGTGGTTATCCGCCCGCCAACAGGGGGCCGACGAGGGCAACAAGGGCTTGCTGTCGATCCCCCGCGTCGAGAACCGGCTGTGGATGAGCTACGTCGTCATCCTGTTTGGCTGTATGCCGTTTTTCCCGCTGAACCTCTCCTCGGTGACCTTCGATGATGCGGCGAGCCAGCGCTGTGGTGTATCGGTGGCCAAACCCGCTGACACGGCCTGGGGAACCACCTTCAACACCATCGGCGAGAAATCAGCAAACGTGCCGGTGTGGTGGTACCTGGTACATGCCATGAGCAAGGGCATCACCGCTGCAGCGACGGCGTCGATACCCTGCGCGCCCGACATTCGTGCGATGCGGATGGAGATCGACAGCTCGCGGATCAATGACCAGGTACTGCTGCAGGAAGTCGCCGACTTCACCCGCGACTGCTACGGCTTTTCACGCTCGCGGCTGTTTACCAACCGCCCTGAGCTGGACGAATCGCAGAGCTACGATGCGTCCTGGATTGGCTCGACTTACCTACTCGACACGCCGGGCTATTACGACAAGGATCGCTCGCGCACGCCCCGGGTTGATTGGCCGTACGACGAGACGCGGGACACCTCCCTGCCCCGGTTGGACAACGGTGCGGGCTACCCAACCTGCAAGCAGTGGTGGAGCGATGCCACGGTCGGAATGCGGGATCGCCTGGTTGCCGAGGTCGATCCCAATCTGCTCACGCAGTTGCGCGGGTGGCTGACCGGACACAGCTCCACCGAAATCGAAAACGCGACCCTGCGTGAACTGGTTAGCCCGCGCCAGCAGTCATTGAGCATGGCGCCGGGTCAGGTGTTCCAGGACTATGGCAGCAGTGCCCGAGGTGGATCGTTGACACAGGGGCTCAACAACCTGGCCACCAACACCGGCCTGGCCTTGGGCTCGTTCAGCAATTTCCCGGCGATGAATGCCCTACGCGCGGCACTGCCAATGGTGCAGGCCTTCCTGATCATGGGCACGATCATCAGCTTGCCGCTGGTACTGCTGATCAGCACCTACCAACTCAAAGCGTTGATGACGGTCACCTTCGCGCTATTCACCCTACACATGCTGACGTTCTGGTGGGAGTTGGCCCGGTGGATCGACTCGAGCATGCTCGACACGCTGTACCACCAGGTCTCTGCCACGGACCAAGCGCTTTTAACATTGCCAACGGCAGGCTTCATGGATGGGACGGTCACCGCGCAGGTGATTGAGTACGTGATGGGGGCCATGTTCTTCGTACTCCCAATGTTTTTCCTCGGTGTAATGAGCTGGGCGGGATACAACGTAGGCAGCGGTGTCCAGACGCTCTTCACTCGCGGATCAGAAGGAGCTCAGGTACAGGCTGATAAAGGATCTTCTCAACTCATATCGGGAGCCAAAAAGTTAAGATAATTGATTATCTAGGAGACCCATTATCATCGTACATCTCAGGATATTTGCTTTGGTGCTGGGGATGACTTACCTCGTATATCCGAGGTTGCCTATCACTTTTAATGGGCAGCGCCGCGAGGGTCCACAGAGCAACCATTCCGATCGCCAGGAAAAAAGCGACTGATGCGACAGCAAGCATCAGCATCAACTTAACGATCTGCATACCCACCCGGCGATACCCAAGCGGCACCTTCGCCAAAATCGGTGAGTGCAAAACGCTGGTTTCTAGCTGATTCACCAATCGTCCCGCTCGACCTGCGGCACGAATCAAGTACTTGCCGAATGGAGTACGGCTGGAGTTTGAAGTAGCTTGGGCCGTCATTTTCGTACCTCCGTTTACTTCACCGCACGTGCGGCCAAACCGCTACAAAGAGTTTGGATCCAAGCTCTAGCTTACTCCTCCCCCACGGTTTTCCATGACCGTTGATCACTTGGTTTACGCTGCTGACCGCCAGTGGCACCGCATGGATTGACGCATTGCACCCTTCTGAAAATTCCTATTGACGCAATGCCGGCCCGCTTGATAAATCGAACTTGCAAGCGCTGGTAACCCGGCACCCCAGGTGGCCATAACCTTAAAGGCTACGTCACTCCCGTGATGGTTGTCCCAAGGGCGATTAGCGTTCGGTGGCTCGCCCGGTTACCGCTCCCGCGGTGATGAGCGCTCTTTCACATCTGCCTCACGGAGACCTGCTCCGTTGAGGCCCCTTTTCCATTTCCGTGCTGGGAATTCTTCCCGCATGGGTGGAATTCCTCCGCACTGCCTGGAGGAACTCACCATGTTGCGCTTCACAGGAACTGAACTTCATGCTGTCTTGACTGAAGCGGCCGTCATCGGCTGCAGAGTCGTCTTGGTCAAAGACCACGGTGTCTACCTCATGTCTGAGTTCGGTGAAAGCAAATCCGACGGAGGTAGCCGCAAACACATTGCCTATGCCATGGGCTGCAACCCTGACGTCGACGACTTCGACACCTGGTGGAATCGCGCAAGCAGTGAATTCGGCGGCGACGATTTTGCTGAGTACTTCGACCTTGATGATCCCGTCCTGGAAAGCCTACGCGGCACCAGCGGATCGCTGGTAGTTGAGGCCGCATCCACCCACTTGTACATCGCTGCAGAGATTGCCCTCTCCGGGAAATCCTGAATGCTCTCGCAACACCCGCGATGTCCCGGGAAAGCACGAGCTAGTGCCTCTCTGGGATATCGCTCATTTCAATCTACGCCAACAGCAGCGAGCCTTTCATCTGGAAGTTTGGGATGGAAAGCCTTCGCTGGAAGCGGCTGGAAACTCGACCTTCGCGGTGCCCTGGCTTGGGCATTGACCCCACCGGCAAGAGCGTTTTAATGCCTAGACACGCCCAGTTCACAGTGTGAGTTGTAGCGATGGGACTTCCCCCAAGTTGTTCGTGAAGCCATCGCAGGATCAGCTCCCGGGAGGCACCAGTGTCCAGGAAGAACCGCTCCTTACCCGCCATTGTCCTGAGCCCAGGCGTATGGAAATTCATCGCTGAGGTTGGTACGGCTACTGACGCAGTCGAGCAATCAGGACAGCGCTTGCAAGCCGTATTGGGCATCGCTCTGGCTTCAGTAGATCACCACCTGCGCCAGTCGCTCGAGCTGCTGCTCGGTCATGCTTTCCAGAGCGACTCAAACTCATCGACGGCTGCCCCTCAGCTACTGGTAACTCACATCACGCCAAAAACCGGCCCTGTTTTTCTGCACATCAAGTTGCCACATGAGATCGGTTTGGACATCTCATCGGCCTGAACACCCACACTACCACTGTCCACTTACCCCACCGGGAACCCTTCCCGGCCGGGCAGCGTTCCCCTTTTTGACTGGAGAACGTCATGTCCGATATCTACCTGGACGTCACCAACAAGATTGTCAGTGCCCTAAGCCAAGGGGTCATCCCCTGGATCAAACCCTGGACCACTTCAGGCTCCAGTGCTGACGCACCTTTCCCCATTAACGCGATCACCCGGCGCCTCTACGCCGGCATCAACATTCCGCTGCTGTGGGCCGAAGCCCGCCTGCGCGGGTACCGCCAAGATCGCTGGCTCACCTACAACCAGGCTCGCAAAGCCGGTGGTCACATACGCAAGGGCGAACAATCGACCCTCGCGGTGCTGTACAAACCCATGAGCAAGGAAGCGCACGACGAAGACGGTCAGGTCGTCCTTGATGAGCAAGGTAACGTCAAGATGGTGCAGTTCGCTCTGCTACGGACCCATTGCCTGTTCAACATCGAGCAGACCGAGGGACTACCCAACGACGAGCAGCACCACGACGACGGTGAAGATCCGGTGATGTTCATCGAATATGCACCTGCGGAGCGACTGTTGGCCGCCAGCGGCGCACGTATCGAACATCGCTACGGGGATGACGCGTTCTATCTACCGATCCGGGATCTCATCCAATTGCCCACCAAGGCCCAGTTCGTGGACGTCGGCAGCTACTACGCAACCGCGTTACACGAACTGACGCACTGGTCGGGTCACCACGCTCGCCTCAACCGAGAAGGCATCACGGGCGGGCACGCGTTTGGCTCTGCAGCCTACGCCTTCGAGGAATTGGTCGCGGAGATGGGTGCAGCATTTCTCTGCGCCCTCACCGGCACGCAGGGCGAGTTGCGCCACGAGGAGTACCTGGCGTCCTGGTTGAAAATTCTCAAGGAAGACAAGCGGGCTATCTTCCGCGCCAGTGGGCTGGCCCGCGAAGCGTCCGAGTACCTCTTGGCGCTGCAGTTGGATCAGTCCCGCGAGACGACTGAACGTCTCACGTCGTGACTTTTCACTTCAAATACAAAGGCCCCTACCGGGGCCTTTGTTTTGCCTGCAACGCCGAGCATCTGTCGCTGCAATTGAGCACGCGATTACTGCACCCAGCTCTCGACGACATCCGAGCCGTGCTCCTGCTTCCACTGCTTGAGGATCTTGTGATTGCCGCCCTTGGTTTCGACGATCTCGCCGCTGTGGGGGTGCTTGTAGCGTTTGACCTCACGCGGCTTGCGCTGAGCGCCGGTGGCGGCGCTGGAGGTGGCTACGCTCACGCCCTTGGACGGGTCCAGAATGGTGATGACCTGGCGCAGGCTCATGCCGTACTCATCCAGCAGAGCCTTGAGCTTTTGTTCAAACTCGATTTCCTGCTTCAGGCCGGAATCGTTTTTCATCGCGTCCAGCTGTTGAAGTTGAGCAGCCAGTTGAGCTTCCAGTGCTTTGAATTCGGCAAGTTTGGACATGTGAAATCTTTCCTAGGGTTGGGGGCATGTGTGGTTATATTACCTGAGGCACAAGTACTAGCCGAGCGTGAATTGGCTCTTCAGCTAACTTTTCATCCTTCAATATGTGCACATATCTATGTGACTAATCAGTCCGGCAAGAACTGGCAAAGGTGGCCCACTAGTTCACGAGGTGCAGCACTGTTGCCGATTTTGAAAAGCATATCGCGCTGACTACGTGGCAGCTGTTTCGCACAGCGCTTGGCTGTTGATCGAATGGCAGCATCGGTCCCATGAATCCGGTCGGCCAGTAGCACGATTAAAATGGCATCGTTCAACGTCATCAGGCTACCTTCCCCCAAATAGTGCCGAACAGTCTACCTCCCGAAAAAAGGACAGGCCATTCCGATATCACAGGTAACCTGATGCGCCAGGCTTCGAATTTTCGCACTCGCGAAAAAGGCCAAGGCGGTAAAGGGTAACGGTGGCAATGGAAGGGGGCACAAGGGTAAGAGGCCTATCCGAAAAAGCAAAAGGACCTCCTAAATGCAAGGCAGGTACCGCGATGAAGCGCTGGTGGTTCAAACATCAAAAAGGCAATGCCGCGGAGCCCACGCTCGCTGCAGCGCCCGAGGGGTTTATCCTCCCGCTCCCCTCTGAATCCCTGCTCGGTGCCGACCACCGCAAAAAGCTGCTGGAGCGCATCTGGCAATACACAGCGCTCTCCGAGCCGCAGTTCAATCAGCTCTACCTCGACCCGATCCGCCGTTACGCCAGCTATGTACAGCAACTCCCTGCCAGCGAAAGCCACCACCATGCCTACCCGGGCGGCATGCTGGACCATGGACTAGAACTGGTGGCCTGCAGCCTGAAGCTGCGCCAGTCGTATCTGCTGCCCAGCGGTGCTGCCCCAGAAGACCAAGCCGCGCAGGCCGACGCCTGGAGCGCAGCGATTGCCTACGGCGCCCTGCTCCACGACATTGGCAAGATTGCCGTCGACCTGCAGGTGGAGTATCAGAATGGTGAGGTCTGGCACCCCTGGCACGGTCCATTGACCCAGCCCTACCGCTTTCGCTACATAGTCGGCCGCGACTACAAGCTTCACGGCGCCGCCACCGGGCTGCTGTACACACAAGTTTTGACATCCCGCCAGCTCGACTGGCTCAGCAGCTATCCAATCCTGTGGGGCCACCTACTGTTTCTGCTGACCAACCACTACGAGCATGCCGGTACCATCGGGGAAATAGTGCTGCAAGCTGACCGGGTCTCCACCGCGCAGAATATCGGCGCCAACCCCACCAAGGCCCTGCTGGCCCCCAAAAACTCGTTGCAGCATCACCTGCTCACGGGCCTGCGTCACCTGGTCAAAAACGAGTTCAAATTCAACCAGCCCGGCGCGTCCGGCTGGCTCACCGAAGACCATCTGTGGCTGGTCAGCAAGATCGCCACCGACAAACTGCGCGCCCACCTGTTGGCTCAGGCAGTGGATGGCATCCCCTCCTCCAATATCGCCCTGTTCGATGAGTTGCAGTCCCATGGATTGGTGGATGCAACACCCGAAGGCAAAGCGGTATGGCGCGCGACCGTCGCAGACGATAACTGGCAACAGCGCTTTACCTTTCTTCGTCTGCAGCCAAGTCTTATCTGGGCCGATGACCCTCGGCCAGACTGCTTTAGGGGCAAGGTAGAGCCGATAACAGACGGTTCCCTGCCGACCGGTGAAACCTGCGAGTCTGCTTTGGATCTACCGCAACCAACGCCGGAAGGGAAGCAGCCCGTACCCGAGCACCCGAACCAGGATTTTGACTATCTCGACGATTTGCTGGACATGTTGCAAGTGCCAAGCGAGCTGGATACTGGATCAAGTACGGGAAGCCTTCAATCCGCCGCTGCGGCCCCCCAGGAAGCCGCGGGGCTTGCCTTTCTTGAGTGGCTGCGCGACGGAATCCATACTCATCGCTTGGTGGTCAACGACAGCAAGGCCAAGGTTCACACAGTGAATGGAATGCTCTTCTTAGTCACCCCTGGTATTTTCCAGCTGTACATCACTGAGCATCCGGAGAGCGCCAATGGCCACGGAATGAAAAAAGATTGGCGGAGCATTCAACGCCATTTTGAAAAAATGGGCATCCATCTAAAACTGCCAAATGGGCGAAACATCTGGACCTGCAGTGTCCAAGGTCCGCGCAAAACCAGTTTACTCAACGGCTATCTGATTCGAAACGTCAATATAATTTGTAGCACCCCTCCAGCCAGCAACAAATTCCTCACACTGCATCCAGTGCAAGTTCAGTCAAATGAACACCACCGCCTTAAATAACCGCCGCTGGGTAGTGCGTCACGAAAGGGGCAAATCCATCTCTTCCGTGACGACATGCTAGTTAAGGAATGGCTCAACCGGAACCACCACACCAAACTTCTCCAACTGCATGAACTTCGCACCCAAAATCTCCGCAGGAATTTTCCGCTGCAAAAGCCCAAAGAAATTTTCGTCGTGAGTAGAAATAATAACTTGCTTATCGAACTGGAGGCAGATGCTCCGTAACAGATCGATGGTCGAGAGAATATTGATGGAGTCCATTGATTGAATAGGATCATCAATCATAACGACATCGATCGGATTCCCATGATCATCCTTGGCGTGAAGCGCGCTGGCCAAAAACACACTAAGACTGAGGATATTTGACTGAGCAGCACTGAAATACAGAATTGGCGAAATTAAAATTCCGTTCTCGTCACTCACGACAATATTCAATCCGGGGCTAGAAGACTCAAAATCCGGTTTGAACTCCACCTTTTTGAATGAGGGGTGTGGGTCAATCTTCCTGTAGATAGTATTTATAAGATCTTCGTAAAAGAAATTTTTAATCAATGTCTTCAGTTGCTCGATAACAGACTCCCGCTCTGCACACAGAAGCGCGTCCACCTGATTACGCTGATCTAGCCGCAATTCCAGATCAGCCAACTCACTTTGAAGGGATAAGCGCTTGAGGTAGGGTTTGAAGGAAGTCATCAGTTCCAAAAGCAGCTTGAAACTGTTTTCCGTGGATTCAAGTTGCTCGGAGCGCACGCGACGGGCTTGCAGCTCGCTATTAATCAGCGCTTGGACTTGATCTAAACTTTCCTGCAAGTGAACAACGACGAAGGTAGCAAGACTTTCATAGAACGCGTTAATAGCGGACTGAGCGCGTGCCAACTGCAGATCGACCCCTTCCTTCTGAGATCGAAGTTGAGCAAAATTCACCCATGTGCCATCGGACACCATCTTTTGCTGGAGTGCAGTGCACTGAGCTGCAAGCTCATTAACTTCGGCCTTGGCGCTAGCAAGTTGCGCTTCAGCTTTACTCTTCTCGGATTGGCAGTGCTCAGACAACTGGGCTGAACTGACACCATTATTGACCAGATACTTAGAGACCAATTGGTAAGATGTTTGCGACTTGAGGGTACCGGCTTCAGTTGTAAGCGCCTGCAAATCGGCATCAATTTGTGAAATTCTACGAGTAAGCTGTGAAATTTCTTCAGACAACTCAGCTTGACGATTCACAAATCCGGAGCGCTTGACAGAAAGCTGAGCAATTTCGGCGTGGGCACGGGTTATAAGCTCATCTTGGGTGAGACTCCACACAATTTTATCAAGGATATTGAATCTATCTTCTAAGGCACGCTTCTCCACCTCTAGATCAGACTTGTCTCGATCAATGAGCTCCAGCCTTGCACTCAATTCTTTGATTTTTCCGCGAAGATCAGCCAAATGCTGGCCATGTGCCTCTTCCGCAATTCGCGTGATAGATTTTACTTCTTCCAGCAGATTCTTACGACGTGCTTCGGACTGTGCGAGCAGGTCCGCGTTTTCCTGGCTCAGCCGCGACAGCAACGTCTGAGACCTAACTTTCTCTCTGAGTTTTTCTGCATCGTAGTGGGTTGCGCTACATAGCGGGCAGATATTGGACGGCCATGCACTAAGGTAGTCCAGGCCGGTTGAGATCAAACGTTCGTGCACGCCCATCTGGTCAGCCAAGGCTGTCTGAGTTGCGTGCACAGTTTTGTCATGGAGGTCAATGGATTCCAACTCACCAAAACACTTGGTCAAGCGCTCAATTTTGTCCTGACCTAGATATTTAGCACCTTCAGCTGTAGACAGAATAAAGTTATCAGTAAGTTTGAAACCAGAGATCTGTTTCAGATCGAGTTGAAGGTGCTCCAACTTTGCTGCATCCAGGCGAGCCGCAACTTCTTTTTCAGCCATTTGCTGAGTGATCACGTCAATGCGCGCGCGATTGGATTTTAGCTCAGCATATACCGGTCCAGCATTATCAATAGAGTTCCTTAGAAAGGCAGAGCGATCATCAGCCGCCTTGAGGTCCTGGTTAATATCATCTAAGGATTTTGCTAATCCCGAAAGTTCTGCGGCATGGCCTGGACGGCTCTCTCCCAGTATCAGTTGGCGTTTAGCGATATCATTGAGGCGTGACTCAGACTGGAAGAACCCAACAGAATGATTAATTACACTAGCAATATCCGCGGAACGCTGACTTGCTGCCTGAACATCACTTGAACTTTGTTCATGAGCACTCAGAAGTTCTTCATAGCGATCAGCATCTTTTACGCCATGATCAAGCCGGCCAGAAATCGCCTTTTGGCCAATGATGAATTGGCTGTGGAGTTCAATCTCAGGGAGTTTTATCAGTCTATCTGTAAGAGCTTCAATCGACCGAATATTTGCTTCGCGCTCTACGCTCAATTCATGCTGCCGGGATACAAGATGCGCACTCAACGCATGCTCTGTTTGAGCGGAAAAATTCTCGTCCGCCAACGCGATGTTTTCACCAGCAGCATTGAGTTGTGTGGCCACCGCATTGAAACCATCAAAGATGGAGAGATCAACAGGCTGATTGAGCTCAGCAATAATATCCTCGCGCTGCAAATCCAAAGCCTGAAGCTCAACTCGGTTGTCTTGGATGAGTACCGTTAATTCCTTACGTACTTTCTCAGTCTCCCCACCGAAGCTTTCCATAAACTTCGTGTAGCGTTCTTGCGGCTTCGCCTCTCGAAGAAACCTGTCGATCTCATCTTGGCTCAAGATGACGCGCCGAAAATATTCGTTCTCGCGACCTCTTTCTCCAAAACGTAAGTCACGCCCGTTTGCACGTATTCTCCCAAACTCTCGCGCAAAAGGAAGTGGAAGTGTTGTTGAAACAACCACCCGAGTTTTAATTTCGTCGTCATCGATATATTTGTTTCGGAGGATCTCCTGTCCTTTGCCTGCATCCTTAGTCGCGCGCGCAGCACCCTCATAATTAGCTCTATTGTAGTCTCCACCTAAACGCTCCAAATGATTCGTGACCGCCCATTCGACTGCATCATAAAACGAGCTTTTACCGAATCCATTAGGAGCAAATATCGCCACGAAATTAGAGGGCAGATCATCGGAATTTGTGAAATCAAATGTGCCTTCTGACTTTAGTTTATAAGCGCGAAACGCCTCAATTTCAACTTTTTTAATTTTCATTTTTCTTCAGAGATTCTATGATTTCGTTAATCATTGACGCGCGTTTTTCCTTGGACTCCGTCTTTTGATCTAACGGCGCGCCACGTACGAACTTCTCCAGTGACAGTAACGGCTCCCGGGATTCCGCAACACGGGGATCCAGCGTTAAGTCTGCCCCTAAGAGCTGCTCTTCCAAATGATCAGTCAATTGCTCAAGGGTTGGCCATTTAGAAAGCCCATCGATTATTATTTTCCGAGAAGCATATTTGTTATTCTCGATCTGGTATTTATCCCAAATCGGCACAGTGCCAATCGTCACAAAAGCGATATAGACGTTCCAGGCAGCAAGATTCCCGGGAGGTTGGTGGTGGACCGATACAAGATTTTGGATTACACGCCAGTTTCTCACGATAGCTGACGGCTCATGACACAAGCAGGCAATACACGAAATATAGGATAACGCATCATCAGACCGAAACATATGAAATGCCATGCCATCGAACTCGGCGGCGAGAAAATCGAAATTGCAATCTTTAATTAATAATTTCATCCAGATTCTTCCTGAGCTCCAGCAACTGAATATTCCCTGGAGCCAAATTTCGGTACTCATCCTCTCTTTCGATGACGCAGCTGTTGCGCAACCCCTCAAGATGAGTCAGCTTATAACTAGTATAAATCTCACTCTCAACTTCATCGATAGAAAATGGCTTACCTGGGACGACTGCTATGTTGCCAATAACATTCTTAAGCATGAAATCTTTAGGAACAGGCTTTGCGGCAATATCAGGCGAGGCGACTACGAGGGTGCCATCTTTGTCGAGTAATTTACGAGCTATCTTAAGAATCTCATCCAATCGGCGAAGCCAGTTGGTGGAGTCGGCGGTGTACAACAGACGACGCTTCTTATCAATTCCACTGATGTAGCTATTATCTGCACTTCCAGTACCGTCCATTATTGCGGATATCACAACAAATTCCAGATATGCAACCCACAACTCCCGGGCTTCCAGCACGCTGGATTCTCCTGAATCTAGCAATAACTGGGTATCATAGCGCGTCATGATTTCGTAGGGTGGAGGCATTCCGCCCTTGATCAATGAATCTGCAAAAGCAAGCAATGCAGATTTTAAGTTCTGAACATTAATTGGATCATACACATTAAACGCGAAAATCCGATCTCGCATCCTCGAAAAGCACTCCAGATGTGGAGGAACCATTGGCGCACTAGAATGAAGGGTGAGGAGTTGATTGTAACGAGCGAGCCCATGACACTCGACGCGACCATACTGGTGATCCAGACAAGTGGCCTCCATTTCAAACTCCACGCCCACCAGATACGGACAATCATCATCAATGTGGTAAACGCCCCCCCCAGACATCCCCTGAATGACCTCCTTACTCGGAATTCCCGCCAGTTCCAAGGTTATAAGGTCATTGACCACGCTGGCTGCTTGGCCAGTCCGATGCTTGATTGGTGTTGCACTAGCCCTTTCCGCGTTTGGAAGACCCACAAAAGTAAGATTGGCCATGGGAGGCAAGTTAGCAGCAGTCCAAGATTTTTGAGATAGTCCTGCCTGATGTGCGATTTTTAATATTGCACAATCTAAAGGTTCCTGCTGGCCCACCTTGGGAAAAACCATGACCCCCAGCACTTCAATGGCGTTCTGATTATGATCGGTCACCACGTTTTTAGCGGGTTCCTCAAACACCGTGTGCCTAGCCGTGAGCACGTAGGAAAACTCCAGCGTCATGGCATTCATCAAAACACCGCTTCCGCCGTTAACCATCACGCAGTACGACTGCATAATTTCCGAAACTGTTTTATTAGTATCTAATTTCATCTTCGAGCACTTCTAGACGAGAAGAGTATTCTTCAATCTCATGAGCCAGCAGCAAAGGGGCAACCACATGATGATAATTGAAATACACTTTACCCTGCGTATACTTGATAATTCTGGCCACCGTCCTTTTATTAGGAAGACCATGCCTAGACCCATCAGTAGATACGATGTAAATCGGCGAATACAGCAATCCCAACAAATCACTACTGGTATTGTATTGACTTCCATGATGCGACAGCTTAACAAGATCCAGTTGAATCTTATTGGTTTCGCTGTAGCCACTAGCCCGCAAGCTTTCGCACACTACGCCATCGTGTGCATCACCCAGAAAAAGCATACGCCGGTCATCAGCTTCGAGTATGAATGCTATAGAGCTGCCGTTGCAAACAGAGGTATCAGATTGAAATTTATCGTCTGACCAGATATCTTGAAGCGTTAAATGATAGTCAGTTTCGTGCGCCGATGTCTTTCCAGCATCCACTTCAGGGGGCCATACATGCAACAGTTTTTCAAGCTGTTTCCTGCCAGGCGATAACACCTTGAGTGTGAAGGGGCCCGTTTGATGTGTCTGCCCTTCCATAATAATGGGAGCCCGAGAACAGCCCATCTTATCAAGCAATTCCTCAAGATCTTTCCCTTGCTTGACTGTTGTTTGCGGATCATCGTCAAGCAGCTCAATGTTATTTTCGGGTATTTCAGGCACGTCAAAATGGCGTGTAATCAATCGCGAAGAGTTAAACCAAATGGACTTGACCATATCGCCTAGATAACCTGGCTTCTCAAAGGCTTTGATGAGCCCATTGATATGATCGTCATCAATGTGGGTGAGAATCGCGAGATCGATGCGCTGCCCTTTGGCTTTCAGCTCATCAAGGGAGTTGCATAGCGCTCCGGCATAACGCTGCCGGGGCCCATGCCTGAAGGTGGTAGACGTGCCGCCATCTATCAGCAGATTGAACACCCCGCCAGGCCCCTCATGGCTGACCAGGATGCAGTCTCCATGCCTCGCTTTGAGAACGCGGACAACGATAGCCATCAAAACTCCCTGCCAGGCTGTCAAAATGACAGTAGCATAGGCGGTGCGCGGAAAACTTCCAAGGCTGGACAGATCATTACAAAGTTGCCCCCTCCTCCCCGCGTTTGCTCCAGCGCTAGGGATACGGCTCCGTATGTGAGGCGAATCGGATGGACATGTAGCACTTCCTCGACGCAGTTATCGATCGGTATTTCCGCAGTTAGAAATACTGACCTAATCTCAAAGCCGCGACGTTGCGCATTTAGTGTAACGACTACCGCACACCGATCAGTGGTTTCAATACTTCATCAACGTTGCCAGGGATCACGACACAGCATGGTCAGACCGAACAAAACCATCCAGGTCAGGAACGGCAGCTTCAGCTTGAGCGCGAAATCACCGGCTAGGCCGATGATCGCCACGAAGTACACGGCGATCCCCGGGAAGATCTCGATCAGGGTGAACAGCACACCACTTGATCAACACCACCCAGACCCAGCGACAGAATCCCGAGTACGACTTCGACATGCCCTGCATGCCGAAATGGGCGTTGAATAGTTTCTTCAGGGGTAGAGCGGGCTGGTGCCGCCGTAGACCATACCGATAGTGACGGTCAGCATTGCGAGGCGGGCGGGCTGTCGGCTTGGGTGAGGGTTTCAACTGTTGCGATCTGGCTCACGGGTAGCGTCTCGTTCATCTCGAGTGCGGGTGGGAGCGGAAAAAACGGCGCTAGAATCCGCACACGGCGTAAAGCTAGGGAGAAAGGAAGCGTAAAGAATTCAGCCTTTGTGGAGCCACTCTGGGGCCTCCCATCTTTCCAGATGGCATGACCAGCCCCAGGCGATCAACCTACCCCTGTGGGGTAGCGGCCGGCGCTTCATGGCTGTCGTCAGCCGAGTCCAGACGAAGATCCAGAAGATAGTGGTAAATATGGACAGACGAGCCGTTCACCGGCCGCGTCTCCCGGTAGCCCCTCAAATGAGGATGCTCTTTATCCAGCGTGAGGGTACCCCGACTGTCAAACCCAGCATAAATGGTTTCATTGACCCACCGCTCGTACTCAGAACACAAACACCGGAAGTCGCCGGTCGAGTAGACGACAATGGCAATAGAGGTAACCCCCAACGAGTTGTATCCTGCGACCTTGTTAAGATGGTCTTCGACAGTCTTGCGCTCAAAACGGCGCAGGCGGAAGGCCTCGACAATCGAAATGCAATTCGTGCCTACGTAGATGCCTCCATCAATTTCCCCTACTCCTTTTTTCGAGGCAGAACTGCCCACCCTCGCTTGGTCTTTCACCGTCCAGCTCAAGTAATCCAAACGATGGCCCAGCAGCGAAGTCAACCAGTCATTGATCATGTTTTCCTGGTCTATCGACATTGGTGCGTTACCGTCCGTGGGGCGGTACAAGTTGTTCTTTCGCGTCAGAAGCTCCTGGGCCACTCCGTACAGATTGTTTGCAAGGAAAGCTTCCAAAGTATCGCCCTGCCCTGCCTGACCAAACACCAGGCTTTGCTCGAGCGGTGGCAATGCGCGGATTTCCTGCCACATGACCCTTGCCTGCGTGTGGTTGGGCTTGATGTACAGGTCAATCACATAAGGAGAACGTTTCAAGCGCAAGGCGTTGTTCTTGCTGAGATCCCTTTCCAGCGCTTCGAATGCCTGCTTCTGCTCGGCAGGTAGTTCGATATGCAGCTTTTCGACCTCATGTAAATACGTCAGCGCCTCCTCCACCCGCCCTTGTTCTTGAAGGTACGCACAACGGACATGCGTAAGCTCGCATGACAACAGAAAGCGCTCCGGCACTTCACACCAGAGACAATCAAACTCTTGCCACTGCTTGCATTCCAACAGCAACCCCAGTGCCTCCTCGAAATCCAAGACACCCACGTGCTGCGACTCAACAGCTTGATAGACCTCGCGCCACTGCACATAGCGTTGCCAGCTCTCGCTACCTACCTTGTTCACCCCCTCTCGTTCTGCGAGGGCACGACTCGCCTTGAGCCTTCCTGTCGCATAGGCGATCTGCCGCAGCTCCTTCAGCAGGGCATCGAACAGGTAGAACGCACGCTGGGCATCGACCCTTAGATAACAGTTCGCCTTTAACTGCCGGGCATACCGAGAGACCTCATCACTGACCTCCGTTGTGGCGTCGAGGAACGCGTCTAGCTTGGCAATCCGTTCCTTATCGTTGAGGGCCACGTCGTCGGCAATCGCTTTAAGCGCAATCAACTCGTCCAGCGGCTCAAATGAGACAGAGGAATGGCTGCGCTTACAGGAAGCGCCATACTTCACCAGACGCTGTGCAAGCTTTAACTGGCCGGCGTTGGCCGCCATCACTGCCACACGGGAAATCTCTGGAATCCAGACAATCCTTTCAGCCTCGAAGTCCAGCGTGGCCAACTGCACGAGAATACGCGACTTTCTTGCAGACGATCGCGTCGCCTCATACAGCTCAAGCCACCCGCCAAGGGGCGTTGGCCGCTCCTGCAGTACACCGAGGAACTTCGTGAAGTCATCCTCCGTGAACACGTTGCTTGCCTGGCACACCCGCGCCCAAAGCTGGACCTTGCTGTGACCAACACTATCGTTGAAGACTTCGAATACCCCCGCCAAGCGATCGGCGGCAAATCCAAAATCCTGAATCAAGCACAGCAAGGCATCGAAAACATCTTTCTTGCATTTAAGTTCAGTATCGACGACAAGCCGTAGTAAAAAACGCAAATGAGTCCTTACCGCGCCAAATAGCCCCCTGTGACTTTCTTCAGTGGCCCCAGTGTCATGTGCGAGTAGATCATCAAAGGCATGAATCACTCTCCGACGCAGGCGCTCATTGCAACAGCGCAGCAGCCCACTCCAGTCAAAGCTGTCGAACACGGAACCGTCATCCATGCCGATACAAGCGCTAGTGAAGCGCTGCTTCAGATGCCTCAGGTAGTCCTTTGCCAATACCGTGGCAACCTGTTCGACACCCGCTTTTTTGCGCGCATCGCTACCTGTGTACCCCTCTGACAACACCTCGATGCACCAGAACGAAAACATCCACTCAGCAACTGGTAGCTCGTCATATCCTCCCACCAGTCGCTTGCGCCTGGCCACCAAAAAATCAGCAGCCAGATGGCAATGGTCTTTGAACAGACGCGAGGCCCTGCCGTCTTCAGGTCCACGATACTCCATACGCTCGACTGCCTGCTTCAAGCCCGCCAGCAGCCCCTTGCCCTCGGCATGAGATGCGGTCTCACGCTCCGCCATCCAGGCGAACACCTCGGCGATCGCCAGTACGGTGTCCATGGCCACCTCGGCGTCAATCGGCTCATCGTGGTCGATGGCATAAACCTCCAGGGCCTGGGCGAATACCAGTTGCTGCCACGCCCTGTCGTAGTCGTAACGGTCTGACAATCGCTGAGAGCCACGGTGCAACCACTCATGGATCTGGATTAATCCGATGTGACTGGTCGCCCTGTTGCGCAACAGAAAGCACGCATATCGTGAAGAGTGAATTTTCCTGAACAGTATCTCTGCCAGATGCGGCGCCTGTGTCGAGTGCTGCAACAAAAGGCGCGTGTAAGGAAAACTGTCGCGCCGTGCACCCTCTTCGCATTCATACTTCACGATGCCTGCCACGAGATGATGAGTCGTTTCGTAGTCGTAATAGTTCCTCGCCTCTTTCCACCACTGGAAACAATCAAAAACACGCTCGTTCGGCAGGCGCCGATAACACTCGATCACGTCGTCCAGTTGGGACAACTCCAGTGCTGGGCAATAGGCCTCCTGCACGCTCGCAACGGAGCCGGTAAGCACCTCATCTGAATCCCGCCGTGCAGGTCGCACGATGGCATTCATGCCATTCGCGGACAACGCGATATCCGCTGCGCATTGCTCCCAAGTGTCCTGCAGGGAGTCATCAGCCATCACGTACTGAAATGCACAGGCTAGAAAATCCTCGCGCGCATGTGCGGAGCGGAATTTCAGGTGAAAAACATACGGCCGCCCGCAAGCCAGCACCATTTTTAACCACCATTCCTCGAACGCAACCTCCGGCTTCGCCCTTGAGGCCCTCAACTGCTCCCACAGCAGCGTGCCGACCCCGACAAGGTCTTCATCCTCGAAGGAAATCTTGTACCCACCGTGTGACGCAGACAACTTGTGGCATGCTTGCAGGTGGCCCACTTCGGTGACAAAGCACTCATCGACGCGCACATGCGGCGCCACCCATCCGTCGCCACCGTGTTTGATGTCATAAAGAGAAGCCACTGTCGCAAGCTGTTGCTTCAGCTTTTGCGGCATGTCGTCGGCGACGGGAACCGGCCTGACCACCTCCAGCAGCCCACTTTTGAAGGTCACCACACGCTGCTGCTCAAGTTCGGCCAGCGGCACAGGGTCTTTCAACGGCTGCCAGCCCTCCTCGTCATGCAACCAGGTCGCCTGTCCTTGCAAAAGGCCGAGCACCGTGGCGCGGTTCAGTACGCGAGGATAAACAGTGCCGGCCTCCAGCAACCCAGCGATATAGCCATGCAGGGGTGTGACGACGTCGGGGGCGCCCCGGTTCGGACGTTCGTAAAAGTCGATCTTTTTCTCGAGATCTTGAATGAGACGAGCCGTATCCACCCCATGCTTCCTTACACCACTGAAATAGCCGGTCACGCTACCACTCCAGGGGGCAGGGGCGCATTTGAATTTCGTGCGCGCAGCTAGATGAAGGAATCTTCTTCTGCCCGTAAGTCCCCTGGTCACCGGCTGGGCGCCGAATCGCCAGGGTTAGCGTCTTCCTCGTGCCTTGAGAGGCGTGGCGGGGTTGCATAGCATCGCGGTCCCTTAGGCCGCTATTCCCCACGAGAGAGCCGGCGCTGGCGCAACAAAGACAGTTACTTGTATCACCGCTTAAGGCGGCGGAAGATCGCCAGGGCTCACCGCTCAGCGAGACTGAGCTGCTAGAGTTCCGAGATAAGGCACCGCCTCAGCAGTGCCTTAGCGCCGCCTTTGCGTTTAAAAAAGCGGGGGTATGAAGACATCGTGCCAGAAGAGTGCGGCCGGGAAATGACTAGGCGCTGCGTACCATCTCCTGTGGGACGAAAGCTGTCGGTAAGGGCCAAGCATATCTCCCACCTGCGCCGTTTGCGACAAACAGCCCCCGTCCTGACGGGCGTCATGAGGCTCGCATTAAAGCAACACGTCCACCAGAATCCGCAGAAGACCAGAGGAAGCCGAACAAAAAATGGGGGACCAGATGGGGGACCAAAAGCGGCTAAATACAAAAAAGCCCCGAATAATCAGGGCTTTAATGAGAATTGGTGGCGGAAGCGTAGGGATTCGAAGTCTCTCGACTACAACGCCTGATTTGGCCTTAGTGAGTGTCCGCTATCGACCCATAGCTGACATACGTGATGGCAGCTACCACCACGAAACAATGTTGGCGCGAAATGATTATGCCTACCAGCCGCCCCAGTCAGATCTCCGGCTAAACTTTGGATCGGTCTGGGAGCGAGACGCTGGGTGTGGGCGTGGCCCGCCGTTCACCGTAGTTTGCCGACGCGTCCCCTTTGCTTCGTACCTGCAAGGACGTTGACTATGCAAACTGCACAAACAGGCTTTTGCGCAGCTCTCCTGATCTTGTCGCTCAACGCACCACTGGCTCAAGCCGCCGAACAATCCCAGCCAAGCGCGTCTCAGCTCACTCAACCCAGCAACGACGTGCTTATGCATCCGGAATACGTGAAAACCATCGCACGCATGGCCTACCTTTGGGGCTGGCCGATGGTCAATATGATCAACCGCTACGAGCGCATCACAAAAGCACCTCACCCGGGGCTGCTGGGCGGCATCCTGCCGGCGGCGCCGCGCGGCCAGTTGGGCATGCTGCACGACTACATCACCCCTGCCGAAACCTTTGTCACCTGCCCCAACCAGGATGTGGTGTACGGCCTTGGCTTCTTCTCCCTGGACGACGAGCCCGTGATTGCCCAGGTGCCAGACTTCGGCGAGCGCTTCTGGGTGTACGCCATGTACGACCAACGTACCGATCAGTTCGGTGAACTGGGTAAGCCCTATGCCAGCAAGCCAGGTTTCTACCTGCTGGTGGGGCCAAACTGGCAAGGCGAAAAGCCCGACGGCGTGGAGGCGCTCATCCGCAGCCCCACGGCACTGGCCAACACCATACCGCGCGTGTTCATGGACGACACTGATGCCGACCGCGCAGCCGTCCAACAACAACTCAACCAGATCGTCTTCTACCCGCTCAAGGACTTTGACGGCAAGATGAAGACGATCGACTGGAAGCAAGCTCCCGACATCCCGGTACCCAATGCAGACACCGCCAGCCAGGGCGAAACCAAGTGGGTCATTCCGGAAAAATTCTTCGATCAACTCCCGCAGGTGCTCGACACCGTCGCGCCGATGCCAGGGGAAGAAACCCTGTATGCCCAGTTCCGCCAACTCATGGCCATTGCCGCAAAAGACCCGGCCATCAAGAAACTGCTGGTCGAGGAAGCCAAGCTGGCCGACAAGGAGCTGATCGCGCCCTTCTTCCAGTGGAAACATAATGGCCGCCCAGCGGGCAATGGCTGGAACCGCTCGACCAACAATGCCCAATGGGGCGTGGACTATTTCAACCGCGCCGGCACCGCCAAGTCGAACATGTTCGACAACCGCCCCAACGAAACCCAGTACTTCTACACCGACTTCGATGGCAACGGTGCTCAGCTCAATGGCGCTCACAGCTACGAGGTCACCTTCGCCAAAGGTGAAGAACCACCGGTACAAGGCTTCTGGTCGCTGACGCTGTACAACCAACATCACCTATTCAGCGCCAATGCGCACAATCGCTACTCTCTGGGTACCAAGAACAAAGACCTCAAGCGCAATGCTGATGGCTCACTGACGATCTACATCGGCCCGGCATCCCCGGGCAAAGACAAAGAAAACAACTGGCTGCCTTCACCCAAGGAGCCTATCTCGCTGTATATCCGCGCCTACTGGGGCAAGGCGCCGATCCTGGACGCCAGCTGGAAGCCGCCGGTGATCAAGAAGATCAAGTGAACGTCCCGTTGCAATTCCAACCATTGCTCAGGAGGCTGTTCGATGCGTTCCATGCAACGAGTCTTTACCCTGTCCACCCTGGCGGCTGCGCTGGCCATCCTGCCGATGGCACAGGCGCAGGACCAAGCGCCGGCCTCGCCGCTAATCCAGCAAATCAACAACGGCAACTGGCTTGAGCCCAAAGAAGCCGAAAGCCTGCGTGACGAGCTGTATTACCAGCGAGCAATCCATGCCTACATGACCATGCTGCCGGCGCTTAACACCATCGGCATGAAAGACGGTTCGGAAAAAGCCTTCGGCGCCGGGTACAACGTGTTGCCGATCTGGAAGCAACGCATGGACGCTCGGACCATGGTGCCCACGCCGAACGCCGACGTGATCTACTCCATGAGCTACCTGGACCTAAAGCAGACGGGGCCATTGGTGGTGAAGGCGCCCGCCAATGTCATTGGCATGTTCACCGACTTCTTCCAGCGCACGCTGACCGATGTAGGCGCCGTGGGCCCCGACCGCGCACGCGGCGGCCTCTATCTCCTGCTGCCTCCGGATTACAATGGGCCCGTGCCGGGCGGCTACTTCGCGGTCAAGTCGCGCACGTACAACGTGTTCCTGTTCTTCCGCACCGTCATGGCTAAAGGCGATGGCAAGCCTGACCCGGTACCGGCGGTGGCAAGCGCCGAAACCACGCGCGTCTACCCGCTGTTTACGGTCGAGAAGGACGTCAAGCCGATGCAGTTCCCCGACGCCAGTGGCAAGGCGCTGAACATGATGTACCCGGTCGATAACACTTACTGGACCAAGCTCAAGGCCTTCGTCGACTATGAGCCGGTCGAAGCTATCGACCCCGAACTGCGCGGAGTGCTGGCCTCGATCGGCATCATCAAGGGTGAGCCTTTCAAACCGACGGCCAGGCAGGACGAGCTGCTGAAGAAGGCTGTGGAAACCGCGCCGAAGATGATCCTTGCCAACCGCCAACTAGGCCGTGAGGACAAGCGCAACCTCTATTACGCTGACCGCCAGTACGAAAATACCTGGGCTGGCGGCACCAACGACTGGATGCAGGACAGTTACCTAGATGTCAGTCAGCGCGCAAACTTCTTCCAGTTCGCCTATTCGTCGGCGCCGGCCATGGTGATGCACACCACCGGGGCCGGTTCAAAGTACCCATTTACCGGGCGCGACAAGGACGGTAAGTTCCTGGACGGCGCTAGTACCTACAAACTCCGCCTGCCGCCGAACCCTCCCGCGGCGTTGTTCTGGGCAGTGACCGCGTACAACATCACCGACGGCACCATGCCCGAAACGAAGCAACTGTTGCCCTCCACCAACGGCTACTACGACATACCAAAACAGGCGGACGGTTCGCTGGAAATCTGGTTTGGCCCTGAGAAACCGACCGACGTAGCGGATGCAGCATTTATCCAGACCATACCGGGCCGCAACTTTCTCGTAGCACTGCGTTTGTACGGAAGCGAAGACGCCTTTTACGACCAGACTTGGAAACCAGATGACGTGGTGAAGGTCAAGTAATCCCTAAGCTAAGCTGGCGATCTGAGCTGTCCGCCAGCTAATCAATCCAACGGCAGCTATGGGTCGATTCTGTTGAAAAAGTAGGTTTAGCGGCGGCCTGCCGATCAGGTGTGCCTGCTGTCGAAGTGACTGCAAGCCACTTCAGGTTGCCTTTCGGCGTTTCGCTGAGCGTCCTTGCTCAGGCCTGAGGGTTAATTTGAAGGTTTCTGCTCTCAGCAGGCGTACCTATCCCGTGAGCGGTGGCCCTTGAGGCAAAAGCTTGGCCATGCGTCGCAGGTTCTGCACCGCCGCCGCCAAAGTGAATTCGTCAGTGGCACCTGTCAGGCCGCGCAGTCGTAAACGATCGAGTTTCATGATCCGTTTGAGGTGGGCGAACAGCATCTCCACCTTCTTTCGTTCGCAGCGAGAGACGAGGTATTCCGGTGTCTTGGCGATGCGCCTGGCCACATCGCGGGCAGCCTCATGGATACTGCGGACGATCTTCCGATTCGGCGTGTTGGGGCAGCATTTCGCTTTCAGCGGACAGGTAGTGCAGTCGGTTTGGCTGGAGCGATAAATGATGGTGTGGGCCTTGGTCACCCGCGATCTTTTCTGGGTGAAGGCGCGCCACTCACTGCGTAGTGGTTTGCCGGCTGGGCAGCGGTATTCATTGGCCTCCTGGTTCCAGTGGAAGTCGTTACTGGAGAGGCTGTCGTCCTTGCGCTCAGTCTTGTCCCACACCGGCACATGCGGCTCGATGTCCTTTTCTTCGACCATCCAGGCCAGCATCGGGGCGGTGCCATAAGCGGTATCGCCGATAAGGCGTTCCGGTGTGAGATCGAACTGAGCTTTGACACGCTCAACCATCGTCCTAGTCGAATCGACTTCGGCGGTACGGTGCGCCGGGGTAGCTTCCACGTCCATGATCACACCGTGCTCAGTGTCGATCAGGTAATTCGTGGAGTAGGCAAAAAAGGCCGGCCCACCTGGCGCTGCTGTCCAACGGGACTGAGGATCTGTGAGCGAAATTTTCTTGGGAAGAGCCTCAGCCAGCGCCTCTTCATCAAGGGCTTCGAGGTACTCGCGCACTGCGCGGCTGCTGAGCTTTGGATCGTTCCAATCGACCTCATCTCCCGCTACCCCACGTTGCCGGCTGGCATCCGCCTTGATGATGCTAGCGTCGACGGCAAAACCTTCGCCCTTGACTAGGCCGGCTGCCATGCAACGCCGCAGCACCTCATTGAACAACCAGCGGAACAGATCGCTGTCACGAAAACGCCCATGGCGATTCTTCGAGAAGGTCGAGTGATTGGGGACTTCGTCTTCCAGACCCAGCCGGCAGAACCAGCGATAGGCCAGGTTCAGGTGCACCTCTTCGCACAATCGCCGCTCGGAACGAATGCCATAGCAGTAGCCGACGACCAGCATGCGCACCATCAATTCCGGGTCAATCGAGGGGCGTCCGATGGGACTATAGAAGTCCGCCAGGTAGGCGCGCAGATCACTAAGATCCAGGCACTGGTCGATGCTGCGCAGGAGGTGTTGAGCCGGGACGTGATCTTCTAGGTTGAACGAGTAGAACAGGCGCTGCTGTCCTCCCGGTAACTGCCCCATCATGCTGTTCGCCCCCACGCTCGCTGACAGAGCAATTTTGCCAACGGTATGGAGAGGCCGCTACTTTTTCAACAGAATCGGTCGATAGCGGCCATTCGCAGGACATGCACATCCCGAGTGATGGCGGATCAATGGGTTGTTCTGCCACCCTTGCCGAAGGCCTTCATCTGGTAGTCGGTTACAGCCTGGAACAATGACTCAGCAATCAAGCGCAGTCTTTCCACTTCGATTTCAGGCGCACCTTTACACAGAGCGTCGTGGTAGCGGCGCATTGCCTCAATTGCCTCGGTGTACGCCACGTGGTCGGGCGGCAAGATCTCGGGCGGTTTGGACATCAGTGCTCCGACGTTAGTGAACTGACTCTGGCAAACTGCCAGTTTCCAGCAACTGAAACCGCGTGATGAAGCGTGTCCGCCAGCAGTTTAAGTCGCTCTATTGGCTCCGCAGGAGCCCCACAATCTTCAGCGTCGCGGTGCGCCCTTTTCGCCTCAAGCGCTTCGCGCAGCAGCGGCGCTCCAGCTTTGGCCATGCCTTCTAAGGTTCGCTTTATGATCTGCCCAACACTCAGTTGAGCCATTATAGGGCACCAGCGAAGGGGTGAAGTCGTGAAGAACTGCCGGCAAATGCAGCTTTCAACCCATAGCGGATCGTGGTTTGTGTTGAAATAACATGTCCGCCTAAATGTGTCAGCGCGCTGGGTCGTTAGACGTGTGGAAAATTGTTGCTGATGGACGAGGCACTGCGCTGTATTCGACCATGCAACCATGGAGGTACACTAAAATCCAGCGTGCACCTATTCGACAGCTGTCAGGAATCGCCCTTCTCGATCGCGCGTCCTGCTGGGGTATTGTGGATATTTTTGGGGGTACACTTCTGCTTTTCGAGGCCAGAAATACCGCCCTGGAGGCATGTCCAAATGGTCTTCAGCTGCCTGAGAGTCTCTAATATTCCTGAAGGGCTGAGCTAGATCGCTGCAGTAAATGGGCGGCAGCGCTCTGAGTTACATCATCTCCAAGGACAGCATCACTCTGACAGTGTTCCAGCAATTTTCCGTCATACGTAGATCATTATTTTCTGTTACCTGTTTCGTAACGAGCAACGCATACGCTGCGTGGTCGGGAGCCCAAAATCTCACGAAGGCGGCGATGAGCCGAAACGTCGAGGCGAGCGTGCTGCTCGATGGCTCGCTCGACGATGCAGCGCTGGTAGAGCTCAGTCGCTTCGTCCGCCGGCGCTGTCGCGGCGAGCCTCGTCACCTGGTTCACCTTTTTGCAGTCTTTCCTGTTCACTCTCATCAGTGGCCCGTTGGTAGAGTCGACCCACAACGAGATAAAATTTACCGCACCGCTGACAGGGATCACGGCCGCTGTGGTGGGGGTGATCCTGAACCTCGCCATGCTCTTCGGCTACCACGTGCTTTGGCCGAAAGTCTTTGGCGGAGCGTTTGACTGGCCTTGCGCCGCGATTGCGGCTGCAGCTGCTATTGCTTTGTTCCGCTTCAAGCGGGGCGTGATCGAGGTGCTGTTCGCTTGCGCCCTGACCGGCCTGGCAGTTCACCTGGGACGGCATGAAACCAGCGGATGTGCCCAGCATTGCTGCCAGTGTTGGTCGATCAACGGCGCCTTTCGCCCACCACCGGTCGTCAGCTCCATCGACCTCCAAGCCAGCTCCTCGGTCAACCTTGGGAGACCTCGACCGCGACGGTGAATCAATGGATGTGCTTGCTGACAATGAATTGTCGACCCGTAGTCATGTGGTGGGGCAACTTATCATGGTGTTCTCCTTGATCTTGTTGTTTGCCCTGTTGCTGGGGCTCTTCTCCCTCTACCGCCTCGCCGAGGCGCTCGATGTTCAACAAATGGAGCAAAGCCGCTTCCATGCTGATTCGGCCATCAACCAACTGCAGAAGAACGACAGAACGTTCCTGCTGACCCACTCCGATTGGCAGGCCGCCTACGATCACTTGGGGAAACAGGTCGACGCGCATTGGGCATACATCGAAGATAACGTAGGAGCCACGCTCTTCACCTCCGATGGGTACGACGGGGTATTCGTGCTCGATGATGACGGTACCCGGTACGCCATGCTGGAAGGTCAGCTCAGCGAGCAGGGGTTTGAGCAGCTCACCGCCAGTGCACGCAAGGTCTTGCACCTTGCTCGCCAAGCCGCGCAGCATGACCAGGCGACTTCAGGGTATATCGTATTTCGTGGTCTGCCGGCGGTTTACAGCGCTGCACTGATACGTCCACAGGCCCAACCCCACCACCTGCGGGAACCCACTGCAGTGATGGTGTTCATACGCGTTCTCTCGCCGAAGGTGCTGTTGGTGCTGGGCGAGTCAGCGGGGTTGTCCGGCGTGGCTGTAAGCGATTCGACCGATCAGCGTAAAGGGCGCGCTGCTCTTGCCCTCGAAGGCATCGGTCTCGCCCTTACCTGGGATTTACCGCAGCCTGGTACCCAATTGATCAAGACAGTGGTTACGCCACTCGCTATCGCCGTGCTCCTGATTGCGCTGAGCATTGCATTGTTTGCACGCTATGCGATGCGGGCCAGCACGAGGATCGATCGTAGCCACCGTGCGCTCATGATCTCCAGGGCTGCCCTGCAATCGAGCGAAGAGCGCTTCAAGGCCGTGGCCGAAGCCGCGTCGGACTGGATCTGGGAAACGGATGTGCTCCTGCGGCTAACCTACCTGTCGGACCGGTTTAGCGAACTGACCGGGCATCCTGTCGAAGTATGGCGACAGCGCCCGATTACCGAGCTGCTGTCGTGTGATACCAGTCATCTCCAGACCTGGCTTCATAGTCTGGCTGCGACAGGCTCTTCCGGTACCCTACGCTGCCAGTACCAAGATCACCTTGGCCAACAGCGTACTTGCAGAATCGCTTCCCGCGCAATCGTGGATCAGAGCGTCTGTACTGGGTTTCGTGGCACTTGTAGCGACATCACCGACGAAGTAGCCGCACATGCCCAGATTCAGCATCTCTCCTCGCACGACGCTCTTACCGGGCTGCCGAATCGCAACAAGCTTTTCCGGTTCCTCGAACAAAGCATGACTGGCACTGGGCCCCTCCAGGTAGCGCTGCTGATACTGGATCTTGATAATTTCAAACCAATCAACGACAGCCTTGGGCATCCGGCCGGCGATGCGGTGTTGCTCGAGGTGGCCGGCCGCCTTGGTCAGGCTACCCGCGACAGTGACCTGGTCGCCCGTCTGGGAGGCGATGAGTTCATCGTCGTAGTGACCCGGCCAGGGGATCACAACAACATGGAGCGATTCTGCATCCGATTGATCGAGGCGATCAAACGACCCATGCGAGTCGAGGGGCATAGCGTTCAAGTGGGTGTGAGTCTTGGGGTCGTGATGTCGGCTGAATATCCCGGTACGCCAAGCGATTTGATCCGCTACGCTGACGTGGCCCTTTACAACGCCAAGCAGGCCGGCAAAAACACCTGGCGCTTTTTTTCAGCGCAACTGAATGCAGCATTGATGGACAAGCGTGTGCTGGAAAGCGAACTGCGTGACGGCATACCACGTGGCGAGCTGGTGCTGCATTTCCAGCCGCGTTTCAAGGTCGACGGGGTCTCGCTCGCATCGGCTGAGGCCCTCGTGCGCTGGCAACACCCACGCCTGGGTCTGCTACGCCCGGATAGATTCATCCCGCTGGCCGAAGAGTCTGACCTGATCGTGCTGCTTGGCAACTGGGTATTGCAGGAAGCCTGCAATAAGGCGCGCGGGTGGCCACAGGCAATAATGGTGTCGGTAAACATGTCGCCGGCCCAGTTCAGCCGCAGCGATGTAGTTCGCGACGTCGGCGACGCATTGCGCACCACTTGCTTGCCGGCCCATCGACTGGAACTGGAAATCACTGAAAACGTCATGCTCAACGACGTCGAAGGCGCTCTGCATACCATGCATGCACTGAAGGAGCTGGGCGTGCGCCTGAACATGGACGACTTTGGGACCGGTTACTCCTCCCTGGGTTACCTACGTACCTACCCGTTCGACAGCATCAAGATTGACAAGCGCTTCGTCCAGCATCTGGGCAAGAGCGGTAGCGACCGTAGCGTGGTCCAGGCCATCATCAATCTTGGCAACGCAATGGGTATGACGGTAACCGCCGAAGGTGTCGAGACAGCTGAGCAACTAGCCCTCCTTAGCGATGACCAATGCCATGAAGTGCAAGGTTTCCTGCTAAGCAAACCGCTGGAAAACGAAGCGCTGATAGGGATGATGAGAGAGCCGATACCATGAGCGCATTCACGTCTCGGAGGGTGCGCCATCTGGAAGCTCCTTGCATCAGAACCTTCCGTCGCGCTGTGGGCACCCTTCGGTAAACAGCAGGCCGAACACAGGGTGAACAACCACAAAGGGAGTTTCACCATGAAAGCAGAAAAAACGTACGCGTTGCTGCTCGCAATGTGCTTGGGGTGCGCGGCGCCACTTGCCCTGGCCGCCACCGGCTTGAACGATCAGCGCCCGCCGGGCACGCAAGGGCATGACAAAGGGCACATGAACGAACAAAACGGTGCGACAGGTTCAGGAACACCAGCCGATGGCATGGGCACGGGTAACGGCGGAACCCATGACAATGAAACGGACAACACGGGAGGAGACGGTACCGATACTGACTCGGGCTCCGGCGGTAACAGGGGGGATGGTAGCGGTGCAGGTCCGGCGAGTGGAAGCGATGGCTCAACCGGTAGTGGATCAGGTGCAGGATCGGGCAGCTAGGTGGAATGGCCAATGGCGGTAGATCTCCCGTTCATGGCCCGACGTTTCAGTTTCGCCATTGATCAAGCAACTCACTAAGGAGTGAATGCCATGCCACGCGGTGACAAGGACAAGTATACGGACAAGCAGAAACGCACGGCCGAGCACATCGAGCAATCGTACGAGCACAAGGGCGTGGGTAAGGTCGAAGCTGAAGCGCGCGCCTGGGCCACCGTGAACAAACAATCCGGTGGCGGTGAGAAGCCGGGAGGCTCGGGGAGCAGGACTTCGTCGCGCGAGAAGCAGACCGCACGCACAGATTCAGCCAAGCGCGCCGCCGTGTCTCGCCAGGGGCATTCACGCACTTCGCGCGCGTCGCTGGAATCGCAAAGCAAGGAAAGCCTTATGAAGGAGGCGCGGAGCAAAGACATCAAGGGGCGCTCGAGCATGAACAAGGCCCAGTTGATCGAAGCCCTGCGAAAACAGGGGTGATCCTAGAAGGTCGGCGCAGCGTAAGGCTCACTCGCTTCACACTCAGCGCCATTGCGTCATCAACATTCCCCGAATACCGCAGACCGGGTCTTGTTCAGGGCACGGCACCTGAGCGATGCGCGCGAGATTGCGCGGGTGCGCTGCACTGTCGGGCCGCTGGATGTCGTAGTCTTCCTGCCCGTGGGGATAGGCGCCGACCACCAGGAAATTATCGCTGCACGCGATGCAGCGATGGCCCGTGCCTGCTGGCAGCACCAGCACATCACCCCGCTCCACGCTCACGCTTTTCCCATATTCCCCGCCAAGCGTCAACCGGGCCCGCCCACAGGCAATGCCCAGCGCCTCATGAGCGTTAGGGTGAAAGTGGTGATAATCGAAGATCCCGTCGCGCCACAGCGGGGTCCATTGGTGAGCTGCAAACAGCGCTTCGAACTCGCTGGCAATGTCCCCCATCGGATCGAGCTTCAACCGGTAGAGCAGCACGGGAAAACGGCTGTTCGGCGTCGCGCCGTCGTCTTCGAAATGCAAGGCCTGCACGCTGGCATCTTGTGTATTCATGAGCGTCATGATGCGCACCCTGAGGGGTTATCGATTCCCCTTCGAACCGTCGGCTGTTGCCAGGTTCCAGCCGGCAGACGGGTGTACATACCGTTGAAACTTTCCCGACACGTGCCAAGTCCAGACACCTATCGATAACAGAACGGGAGCAGGCAATGACCGGCACGGTAGGCGACTTTCTGGTGGAGCGTTTGTATCAATGGGGCGTTCGGCGCATCTTCGGTTACCCCGGCGATGGCATCAATGGAGTGTTCGGCGCGCTGAGCCGGGCCAACGGCAAGATTGAATTCATACAGGCCCGCCATGAGGAAATGGCCGCCTTCATGGCCAGCGCCCATGCCAAGTTCACCGGCGAGCTCGGCGTTTGCATGGCCACCTCCGGCCCAGGCGCCTCGCACCTGCTTACCGGTCTGTACGATGCACGCATGGACCACCAGCCGGTGCTGGCCATCGTCGGTCAACAGGCCCGTGCGGCACTGGGCGGGCATTACCAGCAGGAGCTGGACCTGCTGTCGATGTTCAAGGACGTCGCCGGTGCGTTCGTCCAGCAGGCATCGACACCGGAGCAGGTGCGCCACCTGCTCGACCGTGCAGTGCGCACGGCCGTCGGCGAACGCCGCGTGACCGCCGTCATCCTGCCCAACGACCTGCAGGACCTGCCCTACAATGAACCACCGAGAGCCCACGGTACGGTGCATTCCGGCATCGGTTACAGCAAGCCCAGGGTGGTACCGTTCGACGAAGACCTGCAGCGAGCCGCCGATGTGCTCAACGCCGGGCACAAGGTGGCGATACTGGTAGGCGCCGGCGCACTGCAGGCGACAGACCAGGTCATTGCAATTGCCGAAAAGCTCGGCGCCGGGGTGGCCAAAGCCCTGCTGGGCAAGGCTGTGCTGCCGGACGATCTGCCGTGGGTCACCGGGTCGATCGGCCTGCTCGGCACAGAACCCAGTTATCAGCTGATGACCGAATGCGACACCTTGCTGATGATCGGCTCCGGCTTTCCCTACGCCGAGTTCTTGCCCAAGGAAGGCCAGGCGCGTGGCGTGCAGATCGACCTGCAACCCGACATGCTCAGCCTGCGCTATCCGATGGAGGTCAACCTGGTCGGCGACGCCAGCGAAACATTGCGCGCACTGTTGCCGTTGCTTGAGCACAAGACCGATCGGCGCTGGCGCGACAAGGTGGAGACCTGGCGTGCGCAGTGGGACAAGACCGTGGCCAAGCGCGCGCTGGTCAAGGCTGACCCGATCAACCCGCAACGCGTGGTCCATGAGCTGTCCCCTCGCCTGCCCGACCACGCCATCATCACCAGCGATTCCGGTTCCTGTGCCAACTGGTTTGCCCGCGACCTGCAAATTCGCCAGGGGATGCAGTGCTCGCTGTCCGGCGGCCTGGCTTGCATGGGCGCAGCCGTGCCCTACGCGATTGCAGCCAAGTTCGCCCACCCGCAACGGGCTGTGGTCGCTTTGGTGGGCGATGGGGCGATGCAGATGAACAACCTCGCCGAACTGATCACCGTGGCCAAATACTGGCAGCAGTGGGACAACCCACAATGGATCTGTGCCGTGTTCAACAATGAGGACCTCAACCAGGTAACGTGGGAGCAACGGGCGATGGAGGGCGACCCCAAGTTCGAAGCTTCGCAGTCGATCCCTGACGTGCCCTACCATTTGTTCGCCATTTCCATTGGCCTGCAAGGTATCTACGTAGATCGCGAAGAGGACGTTGCCGCTGCGTGGGAGCGCGCGCTGGCTGCTGATCGGCCAGTACTGATCGAGTTCAAGACCGACCCGAACGTGCCACCCCTGCCACCCCACATCAAGCTGGAGCAGGCAAAGAAGTTTGCCAGTACCTTGCTAAAGGGGGACCCCGACCAGGCGGGCATCATCGTGCAGACAGCCAAGCAGGTGCTCAGCTCGGTACTGCCTGGCAAGAAGTGATCGGCACCTCGGCGAGCCGGCTGAACGTTTGAACAGCCGGCCCGGTCGCACAACAGAGGCGCAGCAGACTACGCGAACCCTGAACGTGAGGACCACCATGAGCGCGATGATCCATGACCTCTCAGGCTTGGCCAGGGTTGAGGAATGCCTGCATCAAAAGCGCGTTGCATAACGCAGCTCCGGACGTTGTGTTGTCGAAGATGCACCAGGTGGGCACATTCTTGGCACTACTTACTTCGAGCCGTTCCAACAAGCGCTGCAGATACTCTTGCGGGTATGAACTGTGGTAAATCCGGGGGACTCCATGCAGTCTCCAATACACCATGCCTGGCCAACCACTGGGCTGCTCATCATCACCGAAACGGGGTGGACTCGCGCCTACCTGGGCGATTTGAAATGCCGACAATGTAGTGTCTGCATCCCGCCAGGATGAATGCCGAGGTTCTAGCGCCAGTGGCCCCGAGTAGTGCTTGCGCATTAGCTCAAAAAAGTTCTGAGCAATTTTTGCTCCATACTCCAGTGACGGTGGTAACTGCAGCAGAATGCAACCCAGCCGGCCTTCGAGCTGGCTGCACTGCTCTAGAAATGCCTTCAGCGGTGCCTCACAATTCATCAACCGACATTCGTGGGTGATGGTCTGCGGCGCCTTGACCGAGAATCTGAAACCTTCTGGCACCGACGCGGCCCACCGAGCATAGGTCTCGGGCCGATGCAGTCGATAGAAAGAACTATTGATCTCTACTGCGTTGAGGCGAGTCGCGTAACGCTGCAAGTGACTACCCGAAAGGGGAAACTCATCCAGGGAGGGCCGTGACAGGCTCCAGCCGGCGCACCCTATGTAAATCATTACGATGCTCCTCGGTATCCGGCTTTTGTAAGGGTACTTGCCAGGTGCACTCACGATGTCCTATCACCCCTAACGTTTCGAGAAAGCCTCCTGCGAAAAGTTCTGCCACGGCTCGGCGACCAGTGAGCCGCTTGGGATGAACTTCAAGGTGAGCGGCGATGCCTCTCCTGTATCGGGTAAACCTGCCTAGGTCGCTTGGAGGTACATCTCATGACGTCTGGCCGCCCTCTCCTCTTGTGTTTAAGTCTGCTGCTACTGCAGGGATGGTGACGGGCGCTTCATCGACTTGTCTTCGCTAGCGCCACTGTCGGCCCGTAAATGGCTACTTCAGTTACAGGCCCGATGCGACCCAGCATTGAGAGCAGTACCTGCGACCACACAACCTTTCCTTGTCCCTTCATTCGATCTCCTTGAATAGTCTCGCGCATCTTTTTTCAGCTTACAGACTACAGCCTATGAACGCAGGTGTGGGGAACGGTTGTGGCAGTAAGCGGCGCCAAACCTCTCAGGGAACGCGTTTACTGGTCTGGTGGTGCCGACGACTATCAGTGATCGATCACAAAGCGCACCGATATCAAATGCAATCTTCGCCCACTCTCGAATGAACGTTTTGGCCATCGAACCACTCCATGTTTCGCACCCTGGTTCGCAAACGCCAGGGCGCTGAAAGGAATCTGAACACCATCCACGGAGTGGAATGTCATGAGCGTCACCTTGAAATGCCTAGAGTGCAGGGCGGATCAGCTGGTCATACCCGTGAGGCTGAACAGGAAGGCCATTCTCACATGCAAGGTCTGTAAAGCTGCTGGTCTCTATGGGGATTTGGTGGAAGCTGCTGGCCAGCGTGTTATGGCCGAACTCCGGCAGCAACTCGACCGTCAGCAAGCCAGATAGCGCTATTCAGCAGGCAGTGCACTTCTGCGGCAGTAGAGGTCTTTATCGCGCAACAGATTGCTCTATTGGATCATTCGCGCATCTTGTCAGCTATTACGAAAGTAATGGGAGCGACAACCTTGTGGCCGGCATCCGAAGGAAACACAGGTTCGCTGTGTGACTCCACGAGGTGCAAGATCATGGCAAACGATCAAAACAAGACCGGTCAGCAAGGCGGCACCACTCAAAGCAATCCCGGTGGCTTCGAGAATGATCCACATCGACCAACTGAGCCTGGTCAAAGAGGTGGCCAGATGTCGGAGAGCGATTCCGATCTTCAACAGAATCTTTCTCAAGGCGGTCAGGACTTAGGTGGTGGATACCAAAGCGATCAGCAAGGTGCGGCTGGTGCAGCTCATCGCGGAGGCACGGGAGGTCACACCACGGGCCCCAAATCCGACAATGGCCAGGGCGACATTGACGAAGCGTCGCAAGCGGTGCAGGACGAAGACAGCGGCATGACTGAAGACAACCGCTAAGGCTGTTCAGGGCCAGGGAAAATGGAAGCCCTGGCCTTGCACATCAGCTAATGAAGACGATCACCTGCGCATTCGATCCCACTGCTGCAGCAAACATCCCCGCAGTACCAAGCCAGGCCAGCCAAGCGGACGCAACCTGCCAATGGCTGAAAACGTCTTCCGCTTGACCCATAAAAAAAATGGTCGCAGTCAGCCAAAGCAGCAGTGCAAAGCCTGCAAGCGGCACCCGCACCGAGGCGGTCAACCAGCGCGGTGAGCCCCGGTTGTTTAGCCAAGTTAGGCCTAGCAGCAATGACCCTCAATCAGCAGAAACGGAACCGCGATGAGGGCCATTGCTGGTTCTGCCTCCCCGCCGTCCTCATCAGGCACGTAGGAGCTCTCCAACCTGATCTCTCGACACAGCATGTGGGTCACAAAAATCACTGCAATAGGTGCGAGCGGGCGTCATTTGACTGGGTGAGGGCTGACGATCTGGTCGACGTTGATGCCCACCGTGGTGGTAATCGTCCCGCTAGGTAAGTTGGTGGTTGCGACCTGATAATACGTGTCGCTCGACTTCACGATCATAGGCGCAACCTCCCGTTTCACGTAGGGCTGCCCTGACAAGCTCTACACCTGATCGACCTACCCTGCTGGGTGTAAGTAATTTCTGTAGGTATACAGCATCCACTACGGGGTGACGCCGTACATTGGATCCCCCCGGCTCTTCTCGTATGATCTGCCTATTTGATCTGGAACCAGACGTGTGAAGTCCTTATCTGGAGATGTTCCAACTGGCCCAGGTAAGCCTGGGGGCGTGAAATGGGACGCGGGCGAGGCGGCCAACCAGCTCTCATGGGACGACCTGCGCATCATCAAAACGCTGAGTGAGTGCGGCAATCGCGCTGCCACGGCCAAGAAACTCGGCATCAACGTGTCCACCGTCTCACGCCGTGTCTCGCAGTTAGAGAAAACATTGGGCGTGGCCTTGAGCCAGGCCATGTGTCGAACCGAAGCGAATCGTCTGAAGCTTTCACCAAAGCTGCAGTGGCCTGCTCTGCCCGCTTGAAAAGGTCGTATCCACTTCATTAAAAGGACTTCTATGATCAGTGATAACGGCACGGTGCTGGCGACTGTCGCACTGAAAACAACCGGGCGCCTCAAACTGTGGCAACTCGCAACGGCCAAAAGGTTGATGATGGAGAATCTGGACACCGGCATTACCGTTACCGAGATCGCCGAGGCTTGCGCGCTGACACGCAGCCATTTCACGCGCATGTTCAGAGAAACCGAGCAGGTGCCCCCGCAGCAGTGGATGCGTGAGCAACGGTTGCGGAAAAGCAAAGAACTTCTCGAAGGCTCGGGAATGATGCTCGCAGAAATTGCACTGGAGTGCGGCTTCTGCGACCAGTCACACTTCTGTAGGACGTTTGTGAAGGCCGAGGGGATATCGCCACAGGCCTGGCAGCGACAAGCATCTTTTTAAGTGAGCCGTTCCTTGATGCAACAAGACGCCCGCGCCAGAGCGCGGGCAGGCCTAAGCCACAACGTGATCAGTTATCCAGTTCATCCTTGATGATCTTCCCGTCATGCGGATCGACCTGAAACTCGTACTGCTTGCCGTCAGCCTTGATACCCTCGCCTTCCCAATGACCGTCGTCAGCTTCGATCTTGGTGATCTGCGTGTAGCCGGCACCCTTCAACGTCGCCTCAGCCTGATCTTTGTTCACTTTCCAGTCAGCACCGGGCGTATCAGCCCATGCGGAAGAAGCCCCAATAGCACCAACTACTGCCAGGCTAGTGAACACTCGAGTCATCGCTTTCATCGCTAACATCCTTTTTGCTGTGAATGTGGACATGCGACCGAGCCTTCTTCGCCAGGGTTCAGTTGGAGATGAAGCCTGCCAGACTGACGAAAGATTACCGAGCCGTCTCCTTCCTACGTAACAACCAGATGATCACGCCCGAGCAATTAACCTTCACTCACCTGCCTCACTGAGCGTTGACGCTTAATGAGCCTTTGGCCCAAAGAAAGGACACCGGGCACCATCATGATGGCCAGGATCGCCCACAAGGCCGCACTGTCGGAGCCGTCGAGGGCAGCCAGTAACGGAATAACGATCAAAAACGTCAACAGGATCTGAAGGATCACCGAACTACCTTTCATAGGGCACCCCAGGTTGGCTTAGCATTCGCAGCCAGGGTAACGGCGCTCATCGGCGGCTTGCTAGAAAATCAGACCTACCCCATTCCCATAGAAGTTGAACCACTAGCACTCTCCTCACCGTTGCGAGAGACGCACTCGTAATCCGCCTCAGCTCGCGTTGGTAAGCCGAGGCAAAGCCGAACTTTGTTCAGAGTGTCGTAGAGGTCATAGCCCTCCCCCAGCGCGCTGGGAAAACCCACGGCTCGAGGAAAGGTTTCTTTGACGGTCGGTACAGCGGGAACCACGACGTAGCGCTTCTGCATGACCATCCCTCATCCGGCATGACCTAAGTATTAGTTCCATTGTGCAGAAACCTCAAGGCTACTCATGCTGCGTGGCTGAGGTCACCGGCAAATGTCCGCTGGAGGCGTCGAGGCTGAGGAATTAGGACAGGCACGGCTTGTGAGAGTGATCATGCGCATGAAGCTTTTGGGATAGTTCTAGGCTGGATAGCCCCTGAAAACGCTTTGAGCGAGCGCCGAGCAACATCGCACCGCTAAACGCTCAGGGCCGGCAGGTGGGTCGCTATAAGGCCCGCAGCCCTGGCATTAAGCAAGGAAGGTTTCAGCTTGGCGCGCAGCACCCATTTGCACGCCGCAATCTCATTGCAGGCTACGGCTCTATCCCCGGCGTGAAAGTGAGTGGTGTAAATGTGATGAATGGTCGATTCCACGGTGATGGTGCACAGGTGAAGCAAGTCATGACCGGTAATGCTCGTCTCTTCCTCTAGTTCTCGAGCAGCCGCTGCAAAAGGCGTTTCGCCTGCTTCAATCGAACCACCAGGGAAATTCCATTTGCCGCCTTTCTTGCGCACCATCAGAACCCTACCGCTGCGCAGGCAAATGATTGTGGCTCTCGCTTTCAGTCTTCTATTTTTCCTGTCTGGCATCCGCAGGCTCAACTGTTCACATCAAAGTCTTGTCCAACTCGAATTGGCCTCGAGGAGGGATTGTCCCTAACAGACTCGTAGATGTGACGACTTGTTCAACGAGCATCGCTATCTGGACGGCGCGGCGCGCCGCCAAGGTAGGCCGTCAATATGCCAGCTGTCTCAGAAAACGTAGCGAGGGAGAGACTCGACAATTTTTCAGCAACCGGGCCCATCCTCTGTACTTTCTCCAGCAGGTAGCACCGACGAAAGCCGTGGACGGCGCCTGGTTATTTGGTGCGCTTCGCCACTGGGATGATCCCCGCTATCACGGACTGATCCGCATCTATCTGGAAGAGCTCGGCGATGGCCATCCAGCAAGCAGCCATGTGCTTATATACCAACGCCTTCTTTCCTCCTTGGGGTGTCACGAACGCCTCCCCTTGGCCGATGAGCGCTACCTGCAAGGCTCGTTGCAACTAGCCTTGGGTCTCAATCTGGACGAGTTCCTACCGGCTCAACGACTTAGGCCTGAGCGCAGCCGCTATTGCAGCTGATTTCGATCTCGAAACTGAGTTGCTGCAAGTGTTCGAGCGTAAACGCAGCTTCGTAAGCCGGATGCATTCTGATTACTGTCGCCTGGAAGGTAGAACAGTGAACCAATGGCTCGCGGAGCCCAACAGTATTTCTTCGTTCTTCGCGGCGCTTGAACGCAAAGGCTGGATCAAGCGTGGTCACGATCCAGCTGAGAGCCGTTTCTGGCAACTGGTTGAAGGGCCCACTGCCATTATGTTTGGCGTGTTTAGACCCTACGAAAAACAGCTCTTACATGATTGGATTGCCGCCGGCTGGCAGAAGTCACGCCGTTTGAAGGCGCCAGAGCAGACCTATTTTGAGCACGTCGAGGATGAACACTACCCTGAATTTTCTCTGGAGAACGTGCTTGCCAAGATGGCAGGAGCTCGTCATGCCTTGCCAGAAGGCTTGCGCGATGTCCTCGGCTGGAACAGGCCATTTACTCCCACCACATTGCTACCTGATGATTTGGCAAAGCTGATGCAAGCGAATGTCATCGAATACGAAGGCAATCAGCTACGAAGCACCGTGCGCTTCTCAACCTTGGGTGATTGGACGTTTCTGCATTCGGGCTATCCCACGGTGGCAGCCGACGCGGTATTTTTCGGGCCGGACAGCTATCGATTCGCTCACGCCCTACAGGCGCATCTGCAGCGGGATACAGGCGAGATCCGGCACGCCGTAGAGATAGGCTCAGGCACTGGAATTGGTGCCATCGTCATTGCTACTGCAAGGCGCAGTGCACGAGTAATGGCGGTGGACATCAACGATCTGGCCTTGCGCTACACCGCCATCAACGTCGCTCTGGCGGGTCATGCTAATGTCTCTGTGAAACACAGCGATGTGCTACAGGACGTCACCGGGACATTCGATCTGATTGTCGCCAACCCACCCTACATGCTTGATGCCAGCGAGCGCACGTATCGCCATGGTGGCGGGGTATCAGGGGAAGGGTTGTCATTGAGGATTATCGAGGAATCGTTGCCACGCCTTGCAGCTGGAGGATTTCTACTTCTCTACACAGGTGTTGCAGTAGCGGCGGGCGAGGACAGGTTCTATAACGCGGATTGGCCTGACTATGAGCGATACCTGGACTTACTGCTCCGCACAGGGGTACGGCCCGATGTCGACTGCTGGTGGGCGATCCGGCCATCACGGCGCTACCCTACCGTTGAACTGCGAATCGCCGATGGTTGCCCGCGACTAGAAGACGGGCTGTGCATAGCTGCCTTATTTTATGAAATGGTTACGCATTGCATCGAGGTAGGCAGGGAGATAAACCTGCTCACCCGCGAGACGCACTGGGTCACTCAAGAAAACCTTTGGCGCGCTATGCGTTATGGTCGTGATGGGCGCTTCATCGACTTGTCTTCGCTAGCGCCACTATCGGCCCGTGAATGGTTATTTCAGTTGCAGGCCAGGTTCGAACTAGCAGATGTGCACATAGACCAGGCCGTACGCATTCTCACAACGGGTAGCAGTGCTGACCAACAGCTCAAGGTCTATGACCAGGCAGTGACGCGTGGCCTTGCCCATGAACTTGCCTTACAGGATGTCGTCGATCTGCTCGTCAACCAGACGGCACAGCCAGCCCTCTGACCCTTGCTGTAAATTGCTACGCTTACCTCCAGCATCAAGACCCTTTGAACCTGCCTGTTTGGACATTGACCTGTTCCGGTGAGGATCCTCGCCCTATTTCTGACTCGTGATCACACTCAGTAGCGTTGCAATGAACAGGAACGTCCCACTGGCAATGAATGCAGCCTGGTAGCCAATCCCGTCGTAGAGCAAACCGCCTACTGTGGCGCCTGCGGTGATGGCTAATTGAATCACCGCCACCATCAGCCCACCACCGGCTTCTGCATTGTGCGGCAGCGCTTTGGCCAACCAGGTGAACCACCCCACGGGCGCACATGTTGCGATCAATCCCCAGAGGCCGAGCAAAACCGCGAGTGGTATTACCGAGCTACCCACCGCAATAGCGGCGAACGCGATGGCCGACATGATTATCGGTATTCCCACCAGAACCCTGTTCAGGGTTCTGCTAACAAGAGGGCCGACCAACAGGGTGCCCAGCAAACCTGCAGCACCAATGATCAATAGCAGGAGCGAAAGCGTCGGCACATCGACATGCGTGACCGTTTCCAGGAAAGGTCGCAGATAAGTGAACAGCGTGAACTGTCCCATGAAGAGGAAAGCTACTGCGGCCATGCCGATGGCTATTTTGCTGTCTCCCAGCAAACGCAGTGAGCCTGTGACCGATAATTTAGTCCGCTCACTCGGCATCCGAGGCAGTGTGAAAGCTTGCCAGATCAACGCCAATGCGGCCAAGGGCACGACACAAAAGAATGCCCCTCTCCAGCCAATCATGCCCCCCAGGTAGCTCCCAATTGGCGCCGCGATTGCCGTGGCCAAAGCGGTACCACCTTGCATGACGGCAATGGCCTTGGGCACAAGCGCCCCAGGTGCGATGCGCATCATCACTGCAGTGGACATCGACCAGTATCCGCCAATGGCAATCCCAAGCACGGCGCGCCCTACCATCAATGTCAGGTAGTTTGGAGCAAACGCCACCATCGCACCGGAAACAAGCATGAGCGCCGTTGTGGTCAGCAGGACAGGCTTGCGGTCGATTCCCTGGGTCAAGGTGACCAGCAACAGACTGGTGATCACAGCGAAGAAACCCGAGATTGAGATGGCCTGCCCAGCTTGCCCTTCAGTAAGTGACAAATCGGACGCAATCGGAGTGAGCAAGCTCACCGGCAGAAACTCTGAGGCCACCAGGGCGAAGGCACAGAGCGACATCGCAAGGACAGCACTCCAGACATGACGGCTTGAATATTGGAGGGGGATTGCTGGGCTGCTCATGGCGGTTCTCGATGTACCAATATCAAAAGACACGAATACCCAAGCCCAGCGTGAAGGCGCCGAGCCTGGGTGACAGCAGTAGTTACTTGAGGTTTTCGCGGAAGAAAGTCGTCAGTTTGTTGAAGGGGATCAATTCAACGCGGTCATAGAGATCGACATGGCCAGCGCCCGGCACCACCACCAACTCCTTCGGTTCGCCCGCAAGGCGATAGGCTTCTTCGCTGAACTCACGGGAATGAGCATTTTCCCCCGCAATGAAGAGCATCGGGCGTGGCGAGATTGTCTCGATGTCATTGAACGGATAGAAGTTCATGAACCTGACATTGCTGGTCAGCGTGGGGTGCGTCGTCAGCAGCGGCGAAAGTCCTTTGGGGGTGAACTCACCCCGTGGTGTGCGGTAGAAGTCGTAGAACTCCCGTTCGATAGCGTTGGAGTGCTCCGTCAACTGCTCGACCGTGCCACTGGTGTATTGGGTGTCTCCACCAGCAAACTCGACATCACGCTGTGCAGCCGCTTCGGCAATAGCCTGCTTACGTTTCTCGACCGTGACCCCATGCTTGAGGCCATGGCGATTGGCGGCGCCCATGTCGTACATACTGACCGTGGCAATGGCTTTCATACGTGGGTCGATCTTCGCTGCACTGATAGCGAAGCTACCGCTGCCGCAGATGCCCAACACGCCAATACGATCACGATCAATAAAGCCCTGAGCGCTGAGATAATCGACCGCCGCACTGAAATCTTCGGCATAGATGTCCGGCGACACTAGGTTACGCGGACGCCCCCCGCTCTCGCCCCAGAACGATAGATCGATGGCGAGGGTAACGAAGCCCTGCTCTGCCAGTTTCTGGGCGTAAAGATTCGCGCTCTGCTCCTTCACTGCCCCCATCGGGTGCCCGACAATGATGGCGGGATAACGGGTATTGCGGTTGAGGTTCTTAGGAATAAAAAGATTCCCTACCGTACTCAATTGGAACTGGTTTTTGAAGGAAACACGTTCGAGTGAGACCTCCTCACTCTTGTAGAAATTGTCGGCTCCATAGGACATATCGGCGGCTCCCGCAGTGAATGAGCTGGCCATCAAGGCAAACGCAACGAACAAAGACTTCATGCACATCTTCCTGCCTGCTCGAAATGGAAGTGGGGCGAAGGGCCGTTGCAGCTGAGCAATCGCGCCACCTCGCCTGCCACCAATCTTCCTCGCGTAAACCGGTCAATCAGTAGAGCAAACGAGTAGTTTTCTTGCCTGATTGTCCAGCCCCTGCTCATCGGGCATGGACAGCTGAAGTGACCTGGAAGTAGTGTTTTGCCATACGATGATCGGAACCTTCGCCATGGCCATTAGCGCACCACTGCCTTCAAGCACGAACCCACTGGGCACCCTGTGCAGGGTCATCGGCGCCCTCGCGCCCACTGCTGGCGATTTCGCGACGAGCATTGCAGACCTGAGCGTCTACCGGCGTAACGCCCCAGCCCCACCGATCACCTGCATCATCGAGCCGAGCATCGTGCTGGTCGTGCAGGGCGCCAAGGAAATGGTCATCGGCAGCGACGTTTTCCCCTACGATAGGACTCGCTTCTTGGTCACTTCGCTGAACATCCCTGCCCACTCAGCGGTGACCATGGCCAGCGATGCAGCGCCCTGTCTCGGCTTGGTGTTCAAGCTCGACCTGCGCACGCTTTCGGAGCTGATCGCTCAGGATGGCCGCCTTCCCCTGAATGGCCAGGCCTTCCACACCAGCGCCGGTGTGGGCAAGCTGAGCTCAAAATTGTTCGAGAGCTTCGCCCGTCTCATCCAGCTGCTTGAGGAGCCGGATGCGATACCCGTGCTCTGGCCGCTGATTCAGCGAGAGATCCATTATCGGTTGCTGTTGAGTGACCAGGCTCCCTTGCTGCGCCATATCGCCTCGGTGGGCAGCAAAGGTCATCGAATTGCCAAGGCTATCGACTGGATGAAGCTGAACTACGCCGCGCCTCTGCGCGTGGACGAGCTGGCCTCTCGAGTACAGATGGGGCTCTCGACCTTCCATCAGCATTTCCGTCAGCTCACCGCCATGAGTCCGCTGCAATACCAGAAATGGCTGAGGTTGAACGAGGCGAAACGGTTGATGCTTAACGAGCATCTGGACGCAGCCACTGCTGCCTTCAAGGTCGGCTATGAAAGCCCCTCGCAGTTCAGCCGTGAGTATGGGCGGCAGTTCGGCATGCCGCCAAAACGCGATATTGTAGAATTGCGCCATGGTGCTGAAGTCTCAGCTGGCTACCGACACAAGTCATCGTAGTTGCTCATGACGCCGTGCTCATCTTACGGCTCGGAGCCGAACATAATCGTCTCACCCGATCCCGGCAGCGCAAGATCCGCCCGAGCCTTGGTCATCATTGCGAAGAGAACATTCGTAATCAGCTTCAGCACGCGTAGGTATACTTAGGCTCAATCGGATTTTACCTTCAGTATCGTAAAGATCGTAGCCTTCACCTGCCGCACTCGGGAAGCCAACTCGCCTGGGGAAAGTCTCCTTTTCGACGGAGACAGCCGGCACCACAACATAGCGTCTCTGCATGGCAATCCCTCTAAATAGCTCTTTAGTATTAGTCTGCTTATAGGAAGCTACCAAGCGAGCAGGAGTTCATTTCTCTTTGCACAGAGAGGAATCCGACGAGGTGCTGAGGTAGCGGAGCAGAGCTAAGCTGCGTCAGAGGATAATCATGGAGGGAGTGCAGCGACTTTAAGGCGGTGATGGTAATTATGGCCGGAGCAACTATAAGGAAATTCCGAAGGGTCGCTGGGATTGAACGCTGGCCAGCGACCTTCTACAAAATCACAAAGCCGATTGAGCTTTAGAGACACCTTCATAGGCAAGGTGTTTGGCACGCCCCACACCCCAGGCAAGTGCTCGAGTCATCGATTCACCTGGACGGGAATCAAATGCTTCTTCATGCAGGGCCATGCCGCTACCAGCGTACAGCCCAATGAACATCTGTGTACTACCTGTGCGAGATAGCCGCACCTGAACATCCATGACTGTACCATTATCGAGCGTTTCTCCATGAGACCGATGGTGGAGAACAGGATCGGCCCACTTCCAGAAAATATCTCCGCGCTTACGCATAGCGATCACCTACGACTTTAGTCTTATATTGTGGTAGACCCACCTTAGCGCAGTGATGCCACATTGCAATCGAATAGACTGTGATTCCTCGTTCTGTCAGACAGCTGGCGTTAACAACGCTATCAAGCTATCAAGATGTTACAGAGATCGAGGCAGGCACTGTCCTAGAGCGGCTTGTCTGTTTTAGGCATTACTACCTGGCGCTTGATTGCAATTGCCGCCTTCGGGCGACCTTCAAGGTGGCTCTGAGTGAGCCCAAAGCAGCCGTCAATAATGCCGTTTTGATGGCCACCGCCGATTATCGCCTTCCAATTTCCTCACGATTCGGATGGTGTAATCTCCCGCCGCTTTTGCACCTCTCCCTAACCTCACCAACCGAACCCTGGAGTAGTTATCAGTGGAATGCTGCAACATCGGCGCTGCCGCAATTTTGGCTTGGCGTAATCGTTTTTTAAGGGCGGGTGCCCTGGGTGAGGATGAATATGAGAGTGCGTGCCGTAGCGCTGAAGATCTGGAATTCTCTGGGATCATCAGCCATCGGGAATGGGTTCATCTTGTGAGGCAAGCCAACGCCGCGCTGCTCAATTTCGATGAGACACGTGCGGCCTAGCCCTCTCAGGGGAACCGCCAACTGCGGTAGTAGTAGATTGAACGGGAGCGTTGCCCGGTAGCCCAATATGATGAACAAGCACAGTGTCACTCATGAGGTAAAATGCCATGGCCGCCGCAAAGGAACCCATCACCGACCTCCCGCTTGATCCGTATGTTGATCCAATACCGCACAATCCTGGGGAGCCTGTCCCGCAACCCGAGCCTGAGGCTCCTGATTGGCCGGAGGGTCAGGTACCGCCAGAGGAACAATCTGATGGTTGAGCAATCACGCTTGTAGGCCATCGCTTTTTGACAGTTGCGTGCCTCACCTCCTCCCGATAGCAAACTCGCACCTCATGCTCCTCCCCGCTGGACAGCCGGGAGGAGCTCGGCTACGGGACAAGTCCAGGATTACTCCGGACTGTCACCGCGCTCAAAGCAGTATTAACTACCATCGGACTTGTTGGTCTGAACTTTGCCGACTGTCATGGCTTCCCCTGCATACCTATCACGGAAATATGCGACTGCAGGAGCTGGCCCCCAATGAGAGCACTGACCTACCACGGAGCAAACGACGTCAGGGTCGATAACGTTCCTGATCCCATCATCGAGGAAGCAGACGACATCATCCTCAGGGTCACCGCTACAGCCATTTGCGGCTCTGACTTGCATCTCTACCGAGGCAAAATTCCAGAAACCGAAGCGGGTGATATCTTCGGCCATGAGTTCATGGGAATCGTTGAGGACACCGGCAGCGCCGTCACTAATCTGCAGATCGGCGACCGGGTGGTGATTCCCTTCGTTATCGCTTGCGGCAGCTGCTTCTTCTGTCAGCACGATCTCTTTGCTGCCTGTGAAACCACCAACACTGGGCGCGGCTCAATCAACAACAAGAAAGGCATTCCGCCAGGCGCGGCGCTGTTTGGATACAGCCACCTGTATGGCGGTATCCCTGGCGGCCAAGCGGATTACGTGAGGGTGCCCAAGGGTAACGTCGGCCCGTTCAAAGTGCCCACCGACCTCACCGATGACAAAGTGCTTTTCCTGTCAGATATTCTGCCGACCGCTTGGCAGGCGGTCATTAATGCCGAAATTGGCCAGGGCTCATCGGTGGCCATTTACGGCGCCGGGCCAGTGGGTTTGCTGAGTGCCGCCTGCGCGCGAATGCTCGGTGCCCAGACCATCTTCATGGTCGATGACAACGATTACCGCCTGGCATATGCCCAGGACGCTTACGGTGTTGTACCCATCAACTTCGAGCAGGACGATGATCCTGCAGACAGCATCATTCGTCAGACGCCAGGTATGCGCGGCGTTGACGCGGTCATCGACGCGGTCGGCTTCGAGGCTAAAGGCAGCACTGCCGAAACGGTGATGACGGCGCTGAAGATTGAAGGCAGCAGTGGCAAAGCGCTGCGCCAGAGCATTGCAGCAGTGCGTCGTGGTGGGGTTGTTAGCGTCCCAGGTGTGTACGCTGGCTTCATACACGGGTTCATGTTCGGCGATGCTTTCGACAAGGGCCTTACGTTCAAGATGGGCCAGACCCATGTCCAGAAATACCTACCGGAATTACTGGAGCACATCGAAGCAGGACGCCTGCGACCAGAACTGATCGTCACCCACCGCCTGGCCCTCGAAGAAGCGGCCATGGGCTACAAGATGTTCGATCAGAAGCAGGACAACTGCCGCAAGGTCATCCTCGTGCCAGGCGCTGCGGCGGGCACTCTAGGCCCTGACTACGTGTAGAGGAGACAAGGTCATGAATGAGGTCGCCAGCTACTTTTGGATTGCGATTGCGGCAATCCTTTTACTCATCGATCTCTGGGCCATCGTCAGCGTGTTCAGGAGCGACAAGACGGACGCAGTCAAAGCAGCCTGGGCCCTGCTGATCGTGGCATTACCTCTCATTGGCCTGGGTATCTGGGGCGTCGCTGGCCCGCGAGGCATCAAGCGAGGCGCTGGGCCCACTTCTGACGAACACAGCAAAGGCTGACATTTCTGAGCACCACCTATAGGGGGTTGCAAGATGATTGATCAAGCGACAGGCATGAAATCAGCTGAACGCTATCGCGTGGAAAACGTGGAGCGTGCACATCAGTTTCCAGGCTTCTTTCAAGACGGGAAGTATTACCTCGGCCCGGAACTTTTAACCGCCGTGGGTTGGCTTGAGGGCACACGATTCATCTACGACAGCCTGGATGCCGAAGGTGAGCCCGTGTTTCCTAACCGGGAGGCGGGAATCATCGAAGGGCTGACTTTAACCCTGGTCGATGGCACCGCTCTGGGACTTTCCCGAATCGAGGCCAGCGAAGCCCTTGCTGACTTTGACACCAGTACGTCGGGCACAAAAGAAGGAGCACTTGGCGATAGTTACCCTATCAAGGGGCCGCTTCGCGGCAAAGTCGTAGTGATCACTGGTGCTTCCAGCGGGATAGGCCGCGCCGCTGCGCACGCCTTTGCGTGCAAAGGTGCTCGCCTGGTACTCGCAGCACGCGACGAAGAGGCGTTATTCGACGTCCTGGATGAATGCACCGATTGCGGTACGGACGCCATAGCGATTATGACGGACGTCACCCGCAACGATCAGGTTCAAGCGCTGGCCGAGCAGGCTGCAGAATTTGGCCATGGACGGATTGATATCTGGGTCAACAACGCCGGCGTGGGCGCGGTCGGCAATTTCGAGGAAACGCCCCTGGAGGCACACGAGCAGGTCATCCAAACCGACCTGATTGGCTACCTGCGTGGCGCCTATGTGGCCCTTCCCTTCTTCAAGACTCAAGGTAGCGGCATCCTAATCAACACGCTGTCACTGGGCAGTTGGGTTGCCCAGCCCTATGCAGCGGCCTATTCTGCGAGCAAGTTCGGACTGAGAGGCCTCACCGAGGCACTGCGAGGAGAGCTGACTGAGTTTCCCGACATCCACGTCTGCGATATTTATCCTGCGGTGATGGATACGCCCGGTTTCAGGGACGGGGGGAACTATACAGGCCATGCGCTCACCCCCCTTGGGCCAATCTACGATCCGGAGTTGGTGGCCAAAGCCATGGTGGCTTGCGCCATTTCCCCTCGAGCGCATACCACCGTCGGCGCAACCGCTCGCCTTGCCCACCTGGCCAGTTTCCTCGTCCCAGGGTTGCCGCAACTTTCCGGATGGCTCACGCGCTGGGGTTTGAGCCGAAGTCCTCGTGCGGAGATTTCTTCAGGAAATCTGTTCGAACCACCGAATGGGAGACGCAGTGTTGACGGTGGCTGGCGATCTCAGAGAAGCAAGACACCGTTGTTAGTGACTGCGGCAGTGCTCGGGATCATTGCGGGATTCGTCATCACTCGCTCCCAACGCAGGCACCCCTAGGGTGAGCCCCCGAGCATCGGGCAACAGCTTTTTATCCGCTACATACCTCAATTCGAGATCAATCGGTAATTGGAAAGAAATGATGAGTGCACAACTGAGTGGCAAGCGTGTGGCGTTTCTGGTCACCGATGGCTTCGAGCAGGTAGAACTGACTGGCCCTCGTGAAGCTTTGGAAAATAGCGGCGCTGTGGTCGACATTCTCGGTGAGAAGGAAGGCACAGTACATGGCTGGAACCATGACAAACCTGCGGATGAATTCGCCGTGGATGCGACGTTCGACAGCGCTGACGTCGATCTTTACGACGCTTTGGTGCTACCCGGCGGCGTGCAGAACTCCGACACCATTCGCTTGATCCCCGGCGCCCAGAAGTTCGTGAAAAGCCTTGACACGTCGGGCAAGCCGCTAGCCGTCATCTGTCACGGTGCCTGGCTGCTGGTGTCCAGTGGCTTGGCCAAAGGCAAGCGGATGACCAGCTACAAGACGTTGCAGGACGATATCCGCAACGCGGGTGGCGACTGGGTTGACGAGAAGGTGGTGGTGGATGGCAACCTGATCAGCAGCCGCCAGCCGGACGACATCCCAGCCTTCAATGATCAGTTGATCAAGGCGCTGCTGGGCTAATTACTGTATCGGTTCATGGGCCCTTCAACGGGCCCTGCATGAAGCGAGCGAAACTGGTTCGGTGGTATTAGATTAAACGCCCCCAGCCTGGGGGGAGCGCGTGAGAATGACGTCGAACGTCGTTCCCTCCTCGGCGGAAGATTCGACCTCAATTCTGCCACCGTGACTGCCAACGATCTCTGCAGCGATGAACAGCCCAAGCCCTAATCCTGCTGATGCGCCTTTTTCTTTAGCCGCGTAGCTGGAGTACCGCCCTTCTGGCTTGAAAAGATAGGGCATCGCTTCAGGTGGAATAGGTTCGCCTCGATTGTGCACACAGACGTGTGACTCTGCACCCTCTTCTTTGATGGTCACACTGATCGGAGAGCTTGCATCGCCATGGCGGATAGCGTTGGTGACCAGGTTGGAGAATACCTGAGCAATCCGAGCGGTATCGAACAGCCCACTGATCGTCATTGTTTCATTGAAATGGATCAAGTTATCGGGGAACGCTGTTCGAAGCTCTTCGATGACTGATCGGCAGATCGGATTCAACTCGGCCATTTCCGGATGTATTGGAATGCCAGTCCCCAGATTACAGCGTGCCAAATCGAGCAGATCATCCACCATGTGGCTGCAGCGCTTGGCGCTGGTGTGGACTTGAGAAGCATACACTCTGGTTTTTTCATCCAACCCATCCTGACGTAGGATCAGATCCCCGGCCATCAGCACCGCGCCGAGAGGGGATCGTAGGTCGTGGCCCAGCACGCCCAGCACCATTTTCCGGGTCGACTCCACTGCCTGCCCGTAAGCGGCAATCGACTCTACCAATGCTTGGTCGATGGCCTCGTTAAACCGAATCATGTCTTGAATGTGGAATGTTTCGCGAAGACCCTCCTGAGCAAGCCAGCGGGAAAGCACACTGGAACGCAAAGCTCGGTACTCAGACACCATTTGATCCATCGAAAAGCCGGCAATCAGACGAGTGACCGCATGGGTCTGGGCAGCGGTTTTGCTGGACTTCCGAGGCCCCCTTCCCTGAGCCTTCTCAGACTGTTGGTGTTGAGTCTGGGCGGTTCGCATGTCGGCGGCTACCGTCCGCAAGATTTTCTCGGAATGATTCCTCAAGCCCGCAGAATCCTGAGGCGGCAGCACTGTTTCAACAGAGCGGGCAAAATTTTCCCAAGCCTGAAGGATGGACTCCATGTCACTTTCGATGAAATCATACAATCTCATAAGAAACCTTGGACTCTGCACACGCTGACGGGGTCTATTTCTCGCCTAGGCTAGCATCGCTCAGAGCAGCCTAGTCTATCTCTCCAAGGCAGCATAGCAACAGAAAGTGCCCCTTTCGTCAGGCTTTGGAAACGACTGGGCATAAGGCGGATCCAACCCATAGAACTGGGAAGGAAGAATAAAAAATGCGCCGAGTGCTGGTGGTCGAAGATGATCAAATTCTGAGATGGTTGATGACCGAAGCAGTTGAACACTTGGGGTATGAGGTCTCGGAGTGCTCTAACGCCGATGACGCTGTAGTGCAGCTTCAAGGTGAGTCGTCAATCTCCTTGGTCATTACCGACGTCAAGATGCCAGGGAGTATCGACGGCTTAGGTCTGGCCCAGCTCATCTGGTCGACCTACTACGATCTACCGGTCATCATCGTCTCGGGACATAGCGTGCTTACTCCCGGATTTCTGCCCCTTAATGCTCGATTTCTTAAGAAGCCATGTACCCTTGATGAACTCAGCCTCACGATAAGCGAGCTTCTTTCCTCCTCTTGGTAGGCTGACCGCTCGGGCCACTGATCATGCACTACTCGCTGATCTGACTGAATCTCCGGCGGCACAAGCCATCGTCAATCATCGACACGATTGAACCGGTAGTCCTCTCCCGCTATCGCTCTCAAATACGCTGCGTCCGCTTGCAAACGAAGGTCACGCCATTCCTGCCAAGAGATGATTCCACGGCGATCCAGTTCATCAGCTTGGCGGAGAAGTTCCCCGTGGTAGTCGTCGGGCGAGCTCATGCGAAATGCTCGGTTTTCCAGCACGTGAAACCACGCGGCCAAGAGGTTGAGCTTTAGCATTTCGGGTGCCGTGAGATTGTTATCGAGCGTTCGCATGCAGATACCTCGCACGTATATGCCCGATTGACCGTAATGGACACCATTCCGTTCAGACAGAGTGGCGGATTGAGCTCGATGCGACATAGCAGTGAATTTTATGAGTAGTAAAGATGTCGTAGAGATGGCGCACTGATACGTCTTGCTACTGACCAGTAACAAGACCTGGATGTCGTCTCCCTTCCGGCAGGCGGATTTCGAGTATCGACATGACAGACCTAGTTCCCGCTTCCGCGACCTCCCCGCCCAATGTCCTCATCGTCGAAGATGAATCTATGATCCGGGAGTTGTTGACCCTCTATCTGGAGGATTGGGGTGCTTGCGTCACAGCAGTAGCCAGCGCTGATGAAGGCCGCGATGAGATCCTGAGCCGGAACTGGTCGCTGCTGCTGAGTGACGTACAAACGCCAGGAGTGCTCAATGGGGTGGATCTGGCCTGGATTACTAGCCAGCAAAAACCTCAGACTCGCATCATCGTGATGAGTGGCTACTACGAGTTTGCCGGTCGAGTGCTACCTGAAGGTGCGGTGTTCTTACCCAAGCCGTGGCCGCTGACTCGGCTTAATGAGATCATTACCGGGGAGCTGGCAAAAGCGGTCAAGGTTGAATGTACCTTGGCTAAATGACGTCTGAAGCCATACGCTGTCCCACAACCGATAGGCTCAATATCAATCAGAGGCTCACTCCTCGGAGTTATCCAGCAAGGCATATGACTTGCCACTTCAATCGGGGCGTGCACACTATCGCGGTACTCTGGCCTGTCTGGCTTTGAGATTGAACGAGGCATCCGCAGTGAATCTTCAGCGACGGAATAATGTGAAAGTGTTGGGACGCGGCTACGCAACCCTGATCTTTCTACACGGTTTTGGCTGTGATCAATCGATGTGGAGCTACCTCCTCCCGCATTTCTCGAAGCGCTTTCGCATAGTCGTTCTCGATCACGTGGGTGCAGGACGGTCAGATCTGAGCGCCTACTGTGTTGAGAAGTACAGCACGTTGAACGGGTACGCACAGGACTTGAATGAGATCATTGACGCATTCGCCAAAGGCCCGGTTATTCTGATAGGTCATTCAGTGAGCGCTATGATCGCAGCGTTGGCCGATGGAGCGTGCCCAGGCCGCATAGCTGCACATGTCATGGTAGGGCCTTCACCCTGCTACATCGACTCCGAGGGGTACATCGGTGGTTTCAAAGAAGCCGACATACAGTCACTGCTTGATACTCTGGACAGCAACTATCTCGGCTGGTCGAGCACCATGGCCCCGGTAATCATGGGCACGCCAGGACAACCGGAATTGAGCAAAGAGCTGACCAACTCTTTCTGTCGAACAGATCCCGAAATCGCAAAGCAATTTGCCCGCGTAACCTTCCTTTCAGACAATCGAAAAGACGTGTCGGGACTGCGAACCCCAACCTTGATCCTGCAATCCACCGAAGACCTTATTGCCCCTACCGCAGTAGGCGAGTATCTGAATAGCGTTCTACTCAATAGCGAGCTCTGCCTGGTACCCAACATAGGACACTGTCCACATATGAGCGCGCCCCACGCTTGCATAGAAGCAATGGACGCTTTTCTATCCCCCTGGATTTCGGCTCCATGAGTATAGACTCGTGGGGGCTTACGGATGCAATCGAGCTATTGGAGCAGGCGCCCTGCGGTCTAGTGGTGACTACCGAGGACGGCACCATTCTCCGCGCCAATCGCACCTTCGCTGGATGGATCGGTTGTAGTCCGTCAGATCTGAGAGGGCGGCGGTTCCAAGAGCTGCTGACAATGGGAGGGCGCATTTTCCATCAGACCCACTGGGCCCCCTTGATGAAACTTCAAGGTTCGGTCGCAGAAGTAAAGCTCGATCTGCTGCATGCCCAGGGTCATGTCATCACCATGTTGCTCAATGGTGTGAGGAGAGAACACCCCGAGGGTGTTCGCAACGAGCTGGCTTTTTTCGGAACCATAGAGCGTGATCGGTACGAACGCGAACTGCTTGCAGCACGCAAACGAGCGGAGGAATTGCTGTCAGAAAAGTCGATGGCTGAGTCCGCCTTGAAAAGCGCGCAGGCTGAGCTTGCTGTGGCCTATGAGAGGGCTGAGCGAAGAGCTTCATTTGCCGAACAGATGATTGCCATTGCCAGCCACGACCTGAAGAATCCCCTCACGGCTATCAAAATGGCCTCAGAGCTTTTGGGTCGTGGGGAGCGGCGGGAGAGAGAACAGAAGTTGCTGAGCAACATAGTTTCGTCTTCTGAGCGCGCTCAAAGAATGATCGCAGATCTGCTCGATCTAGCCTCGGTGCGAATCGGTCAAGGGATGGGGATCAAGCGTCAGCTCGTCGATGTGTCCCTGCTCGTAGACCAAAGCGTCGGCGAATTGCGAGTAGCCTTCGTTCACGCCAAAATTCGGCACCTGTCAAAATGCCCAGGTTTTGCGGACGTCGATCCTGATAGAACGCAACAGATGATAGGCAACCTGGTCGCAAACAGCGTGGCCTATGGTGACCTCAAACATCCGATAACCATCACGACCGAGCTCAGATGTGAGGCGTTATGGATTACGGTTCACAATCACGGACAAGTCATACCTGAATCTCTGATACCTGACCTCTTCGAGCCCATGACCCGAGCCAGTGATCGCACAGAAAACGTGAGATCCGTCGGCCTTGGACTTTTCATCGTTCGCGAGATCGCCAACGCTCACGGCGGAACAATCACCGTCCATTCCGCACCTGTGACCGGCACAGCCGTCGAAATTCAGATGCCGTTGACTGGAATCGGGAGTTGAGCCGGTCAACAGCCCACTGCCAGCCATTTCTAGAGATTGTCCCCTGCTGTGGGTAAATGTAAAAAAAGATTTCAGCGCTCCGCTGCGGTCAAACCCTATAGATCGCAATGGAGTTTACATCATGAAATTCGCCCAGTTCTGCCAATGGCTCGCCAACCACGCCGGTAAGCCGAGCACCTTCTTGATCGCCTTGGTGTTGATTGCCTTGTGGGCTGCCTCTGGGCCCTGGTTTCACTACAACGATACCTGGCAACTCATCGTCAATACGTCGACCACCATCATCACATTCCTGATGGTTTTCCTGATCCAGAACACCCAGAACCGGGATAACGACATCATCCACGTGAAGCTCGACGAACTGATTCGCGCTACGAAATCTGCGGAGCAGTCGGTATTGGATCTCGAAGCGCTCGATAACCGGGAAATCCATAAACTCCGCAAGCAATACCAGGCGATGGGCAGCGGATGTGACCCCCACCATCAGGCGCCTGCTGGGAATCAGACGGACGATGTTGCTCGAGAACCTGCAGCGCTAGAGACCTTATTGGTCGAACGGCAGGAGAGTTGAAGGTACGTCTGCAGGGTGAAGCGCCTGGCCAATAGCTTGAGTGAGCTCGTCTATCGACCACGGTTTGAAGAGGTAGGTAACGGGTGGCGTCACCTGAGAAGCATCAAGCTGGTAGCCAGAGGTCAGAATGGCGGGTAGTCCAGGCCACCTTTCGTGTGCCATTGAGATGAACTCCATACCTTTGATGCTTCCAGGAACACCGTGGTCGACAACGATCAACGAGCAGTCGCTCTTGAGTCCCATCAAGTGAATCAAGGCATCTTCTGAGTTATCGAATGCATCGCAGGTGGCGCCCAACTCGATCAGAATCTCCACCAGCAGGGCCTGAAGCGTTGGGTCGTCTTCTACCACAATTACCGTCTTACCTGACAACGACAAACCCTCGATGTCGAGCTTCATCACCTTCTCCAGTCCATGGTTAGATTTTCGAATGTTTCACTCATCCGGACGTGCGTCGATAGGGGCTAAAGGCCAGCCATGCTCAATGGACTTCCAACTTCGTCAAATAGGCCAAGCCTTCACGCATGAAAATTTCGACGGTCTTTGGGCCTACGCCCTCGAAACTCAGTAGCCAGCGCTTGAATCCCTCAGTATTTGATCCTTCCTGCAGTGCCTCAAGTTGGGCAACCAGTTCCACTTCTACCTTGTTACCAAGATCATGCAGTCGTCGAGCAGTGGATTCATCGTAGCGCGCATAGCCGGCCTGTCCGAGGAGTCTGACCAGTGTGGAATGAGAAGTCTGGGCAAGCTTAATCGGCGTATCCAGGCCCTGCTGATCGACAAGAATCCGGTACGCCTCCACTGCTACTGTGGAGCGGATGCGCTTACCCATGAGAAAACTGGCCAGCAACCATCTAAACACGCCCAGGGCATCCGTGACCTCAATGCCGAGGTCACAGGCAGTTATAGTCTTCAACCTTTGCTACGGCGCGGGTCAGCTGAACGTGGATAGGGGCGTTCCTCCTTGAGAGTGCCGTCCGCTTTGTGGATCTTCACGGACGCCGTCTTACCCTCGAAGACATCTGCAAGGACACTGACAAGCTCCTGCTTCGTGGCGGCTCGTTTTGAGGCTCGCTCAGCACCGACTTTCTTCAATTCCCAGCCATCCGAAGTCGGGCTGAGGTGATAACTATCCATCAGCTGGTTCTCCTCTCTAAAGGGATTGGCCATCGTCCTGAAGGTCTTCTTCAGCCTCAGCCGCATCCGTGGCATCAGCGTCATTCAGTGGCGGCGACGTGGGCTTTTCCGGATCGTTAATGAAAGGCACGTCGCTTGGGCCTTTCTCTTCAGAGCCTTCGGTTTTAGGCTGTATGGCAACACCTCCAGGCACGTTGATGGAATACAGGTATCAGGCCCCTTAGGTAGCACCTGAGAATTTGCCGACATCGATAGGTTGCGGAACGAATTCGGGGCCCTCCCCAGCCAACCTCCACTTCACCTTGGCAACGCCGTAACGCTCAGCCATCGGGCGACTGACCAGTTTGATGTTCTGCTGACTGAAACGCGGGATGATGCCCACGCCGGCATCACAGCTGGCCCAGTGCCAGGCGACGCCGTTGTCCATTTTTTCCAGACGGATAATGAATGTCCGAGGCTCACTGTGGAGCTCGTACTCAATTACATAGAGTTGCTGTCCCACCACCAGAATCCCCTCCCTAGTCATGGGCTATTGAGCAAACCGGGGAAGAAATAATTCCATCTAAATGGCAGGCGGTAGGCCATTCTGTGCAGGCGGGTGCCTCGGTGCTATTTGTCCTGACTGCCTGTAAGGAACTCGAACAAGGTCTCAGCGCAGGCGGTGATCCCATCCAAATGCACCATTTCAAAGCCATGGGTATTCTCGGTCGGTATCGCAATGCAACCGGCCCGGGCATCAATCCCGGCGCTCATCACCGCGCTCGCATCCGAAGCAAAATCAACCAGCAATGCCGCCTGAGGCTCATAACCTGCCTTTAGGCTAGCGGCGATCAGACCCTGCACCACGGTGCGGCTGTAGTATCCTTTCTGGTCGCCGGTATTGATGATCGGGCCGGCCGAAAGCTTCGTGCCATACTCCTCAAGTACAGGGCCTACCTCGACGGCGATTGTGGTGTCGCCGGGCAGCCGGGAAGCTGCGTACATGGCGCCGGCATTCGACTCTTCCTCCAGCGTCGTAAGCACGAACCAAACGTCCTGCTTCAGTTTTTCTCGCCGTTCACTCAACCGCTTCGCGCAGAGAATTACAGCGCTCAGCGGAGCTCGGTCGTCGAGGAAGTGAGCGGCAATACAGTCATGCACCTTGAACGGCTTACGCCAGTGCTGACTGAGCACGACTCGAGTACCAGGCCGAACGCCATGCGCCTGGAGTTCCGACTTGCTCTTGCGCGTGACGATGTAGACATCTTTCCACTGAACATTACCTGCCAGCACGTCTCTTCCATTCGAAGTTCGACCGCTGTTGTGCATTGAACCGTAAGACAAAACACCCGGCAGGATGTGTTCATCGCCCAGGATATCGACAGGGCAGACGCCGAAGCTTATCGGTTGCGACCCCCCTAGAGCGAGCACCTCCAGGGTGCCGTTCTCCAGCACATTCTTGACGATCATCGCGATCTCATCGAGGTGGGCCATAACGCGTATGGCTGCCTCTGGGCTACCAGTGCGGCCCCCACGAATCACCCCCACCACATTACCAGCAGGGTCGACGTGCGTGTCATCACAGAATAGGCGTAGCTCGCGCAGACTAATGGCCCGTACTTCATCTTCTTGTCCGCCCGGCCCTCGGGCGTTGAGGAGCTCGGTCAGTAATGCCTCAGTCTTCAAAACCTTACCTCCATGTTTGCACGCAAACGCGTTCAGGCCAGCTGGATGAACACCGAGTAGCTACCCAATAGCACCCAGAACACCAAAAAGATCCACGGCGTCCGTAGCGAGAACAACAATGACTTTCGATGCCCTGTACGCGAGGTTTCCGCCTCGCAGAACAGCGGCGATTCGTCGTAGGCCAACCCCATCAACGGCTCGCTGCGTAGCAAGTGGCTCTGCTTGAGCTGCCAGTGATCGATGATGTTGTACGCCGCCCGGATGCCAGGCCAGGCGTTAAGCGAGCTAAGTACCCCGAGCAAGGCGAGGAACGCGGGCACGATGAGGGTGAACATCTCGCCCCATCCTTGATTGAGGTTGCCCATGGAAGAGACGAAGGCGATGACCAGGAATGACTGCGCCGCCAGGTAGGCATCCGTGCGGTTGGCCAGGATGCTGGTTTCGTACTGGATTTCACGCCGGTAAAAATCCAGACGCTCCTTGGGGGAACCAAACATCCTGGCATTGTGTTCGCTGATCTCGTGCTCAGGGGTCGTAGGGGTAATGATTCGAGGCACTCTCTACTCCGGGAGTTGGGCTCCGGGCGCAGAGATGAGCCTGGAGCTGAATTCGGTAGAACAGGCGATGGGGCATGGAATTCAATTGGATTCATATCCCGCACCGCTCGTCGTACCAACTGCAGATTTAAACCAACACGAGGAGGCAGGACCTTTCGAACCGGTATGAACGTTCTCAACTGCAGGAGCTTCTACCATGCGAGACTTCCCTACCCCGCCCTTCCCTTCGCAGCCTCAAGATGTCCCCGGCTCACAGCGCAAGATGGAGCCCTACCCGGATTGTGGTGAGCAGTCGTATACCGGCCACAATCGACTCGAAGGCAAGATTGCACTCATCACCGGAGCAGACAGCGGCATCGGTCGGGCAGTAGCGATTGCCTATGCCCGTGAAGGGGCCGATGTCGCCATCGCTTATCTGAATGAGCATGAAGATGCCCAAGAAACCGCGCGCTGGGTTGAGTCCGCGGGCCGTCAATGCCTGCTGTTGCCCGGAGACCTGGCGCAGAAACAGCACTGCTACGACATCGTCGAAAAGACCGTTAGCCAATTCGGGCGTATCGACATCCTGGTCAACAACGCGGCGTTCCAGATGTCCCACGAGACCCTGGAAGAAATCGACGATGACGAATGGGTGAAGACCTTCGATACCAACATCACCGCGATCTTCAGGATTTGCCAGGCGGCTCTGCCTTCCATGCCCAAGGGAAGCTCGATCATCAATACGAGCTCGGTCAATTCCGACGATCCATCCCCCAGCCTGCTGGCCTATGCCACGACCAAGGGGGCCATTGCCAACTTCACTGCTGGCTTGGCGCAGTTGCTCGCCAAGAAAGGCATCAGGGTCAACAGCGTCGCGCCAGGCCCTATCTGGACGCCTTTGATTCCGGCAACCATGCCGGACGAGGCCGTCAAGAACTTTGGTTCCAGCTACCCGATGGGGCGCCCGGGGCAGCCGGTCGAAGTCGCGCCGATCTACGTGCTGCTGGGCTCCGACGAAGCCAGTTACATCAGTGGCTCACGTTACGCAGCGACTGGCGGTAAACCGATACTTTAGCGAAAAGAGGCTCGCCGAGTTGGCGAGCCTCAAATCCTTTTCGTGGGCAGTTTCAGCGTTTTTGCTGATCGTGATCACGGGCCGTTTTTTGCGCCGTGGAGTCGTGGTCTGTCCCCGTTGATCCATCCGGACGATGAGCATCGTTATCTCGCTCCTCTTCCCCATGCGGCTTCGTCTGCGCACCTGCCTTTTGCCTATCGCTCTCTTTCTTCATCTTGCTCTCCTACCCTTGCCTTTGAATAAAAGAAGCCAATGTACGAGGCAAAGTTCAGGTCAGGTTCACGCCTCGAGATAGCCGGGCGCTAGATGCGATGAACCAAATACCCCGGCATCGCGTCCACCGCAAAACAAGCGAGTCGACTCTGAAATGGAAAACGACCCTGTACTGGCCGCCCTCGGCTATCTCAAAACCAACAAACTCGTTCTGACCACGGCAGAATCGTGCACTGCGGGCTGCATGGTGGCTTTGCTCGCGGCAGTACCGGGTACCGGAGAGGTGCTGGAAAGCGGCTATGTCGTCTACTCACCCAGCGCCAAGAAGCGGCTGCTGGGGGTCAGCGCCGAAACCATCGAACGATACGGCCTGACCAGCGAAGCAGTGGCCTGGGAAATGGCTTTGGGGGCCTTGAGAGACAGCGATGCGAATGTTGTGATCGCCACCACCGGAGTAGCCGGGCCGGCGCCCGAGTCCGGGATACCACCGGGGACGATGTGCTTTGCGTGGGCTTTCGCCGGCGAGCCAATTGCCGTTTTCACGCGCACTCAACGTTTCTTCGGCGAGCGGTCTGAGGTCATGCGCCAAGGTGCCCTGTTCGGGTTGACCCGGCTTTCCCACTATCACCAGCGCTGGCTACGCGGTGAACGCGCCTGAGGGGTGTGATCATGTCGGAAGATGAACTGGTATCCAGACGTCACCCTGTTCAAGAAGATATGCCGATGCAGCAGCGCGTCTGGCGCTTCGAGCGCGTGGGGTGGTACGTGCTCGTGGCCATCGTACTGCTTGCCTTGGCAGGCCTGTTCGGTAATGGCCCGTTGAGCGATGCCGAGGTGGTGAGCCAGGATGGCCGGGTACGGGTTGAGTACCAGCGTCTCAGCCGAAGCGGCACGACAGACAGCCTTTTCATCACCGTCAAGGGTATCCCTGGTCAGCCGGTGGAGGTGCAACTCGAGGGATCATTGCTCCGTGACGCCAGTATCGAGACGTTACAGCCGCAGCCGCAACGGTCGATGTCGCATGGCCAGGCCATGCTGTTCCAATTGGGTACTAGGCAAGATGGGGTCGCCACCTTGTACTTGACCCTTCGAAGTGAGCACGTGGGGACTCTGGAGGGCAGCGTCAAGGCTGGCCCTGAAAGCGCCGTTCACTTCTCCACATTCCTTTACCCCTAGGAGTGCGTCATGGATTCGATCCTCCGCGCAGCCGGAATGTATATCGCCCTCATGCTGCTGTTTCGCGTGGCCGGACGGCGCTCGCTGGCCGATTTGACAACCTTCGACTTCGTGTTGTTGCTGATCATCGGGGAAGCCACCCAGCAGGCGCTTCTGGGTGACGATTTTTCATTCACCAATGCCATGCTGGTAATCGCCACTCTGATCGTACTGGACGTCGGGCTTTCACTCGCGAAGCTGAACTCCAAGCCCTTGGCCCGACTTCTGGACGGGCACGCTACCCTGGTTGTCGAGAATGGGCGCTTTCTGCATCACCGCATGCGTCGGGCACGACTCACGGAGGACGATATCCTCGAGTCAGCACGAGACAGCCAAGGCATCGAAAAAATTGAGCAAGTGAAGTTCGCTGTCGTCGAACGCAATGGAAAGATTTCAATCATTCCTACCGAGTAAGGCGCGGCGCTTCTCACCGTAGAGCCCAGGCCCGTCTAACGTGCCGATATTGCCTGGCTATGGTCGATGGTAGGTAGGGGCATCAGTTCTTTTGCGCAGCGCTCACATAAGACGAACCAGACGCCAGATAGCCATGTCGGAATCAGAACACGTGATCTCGAAGGCATATCAATGGAAAGAGAACCGGTAGAAGCTCAACGGGGTGCACCTCAGCGAGATGAGGGTGGATGGTTGCCCCTGGAGCAGTATGGTGCGCTCGGCGATGGGCGATCTGTGGCACTGATTGGTTTGGACGGTTCGATCGACTGGTGGTGTGTGCCGCACATGGATTCACCTCCCCTATTCGACAAGCTGCTGGCCCCTCAGACTGGAGGCTTCTTTTCCATTACCCCTAGCGAGCCATTCGTTGCTGAGCGACGCTACCTGCCAGGCAGCAACATCCTTGAGACAATCTTCATCACCAGTCAGGGTCGTGCCCGGCTGACGGAATCCTTGAACAGTGGCCCTGCTGGACGCCTGCCTTGGGCCGAACTTGGCAGACGCATCGAAGGCATCGAGGGTAAGGTCAATTTCGAGATTGCCATCGACTTCGGCACCCAAGCCGACACGGTAAGCCCCTACGTGGCACCGAATGACAATGCCTGTGTTTTTCATGCGGGCCGAATTCTCGGCATGTTCCTGCACGACCATCATGTGCACATCGAACGCAAAGACGACATGGGCGTCCGTGCTGTCCTTAGCCTTGCAGCAGGACAACGCTCAGTGGTCGCAATCATCGCAGGGCGTGATGAGCCCCTGGTGGCACCGCCATTGGCCCTGATCGATGAACGCATCGACGGCTCGCACCGAGAGTGGTGCCAGTGGTCGAAAGGGCTCGTCTACGATGGCCCACACCAGACCCAGGTAGTCCGCAATGCGCTGGCCCTCAAGCTACTGCTGTCCTCTCCAAGTGGCTCAATCATGGCGGCAGCGACCTCATCCCTGCCCGAACGGATTGGCGGCAGTAAGAACTACGACTACCGCTTCGCCTGGATACGCGATGCCGGCTACACCATCGAGGCGTTTCTGGGCATCGGCGCTCAGCCCGAGGCCAAGGCTGCATTTACCTGGCTACTGCGCCGGTTGGGTGAACATGGGCCACGGGTGTTTTATACCCTGGACGGTGCAATCGGTGATTGCGTGCGCACGGTCGATCTGCCTGGCTATAAGAACTCCCCTCCAGTCGTCGGCAATGATGCCCGCGACCAACTCCAACACGGGGTGTTCGGCGATATCTTCGAAACAGCGCGCTGTTTCATCGACAGCGGCAACATTCTTGATTCCCCGAGCGCCATGCTCCTCTCAGGCCTAGCCGACCAGTGCGCCGACTGTTGGCGCCAGCAAGATGCCGGTATCTGGGAGTTGCCGGAAAAACAGCACTACACGATGTCCAAGATCAGTTGCTGGCAAGCCTTGAGCCGAGCCATCGAACTGGCAGATGGTGGCCATCTTCCCACCACCTGCCGGGAACGCTGGGATCGCGAGCGGCAGCGCATCCAGGCATGGATCGAGAGGCACTGCTGGAGCGAGGACCGCCAGGCCTACCTGTTCTACCCAGACAGCGACCGACTGGACGCTTCACTGGCATTGGCCGTCAGGTTCGGCTACCCCAGCAAGAAACGTCTACGCAGCACGCTGGAAGCTATTGACCATGATCTGGGGGCCGGCGCTTTCCATTATCGCTACACCTATGCACAGGAAGAGGAGGGTTGCTTCTTAGCCTGCACATTCTGGTTAATCGAAGCCTGGGCCATTCTGGGTAACCAGGAGCGCGCCGAAGCCGCCTATGCAGACGCTTTGAAAGGGCTATCACATGGAGTAGGTATCTACTCGGAGATGGTCGATCCGCAGACGGGGCAGTATCTGGGCAACCTTCCGCAGGGCTTGACTCACCTGGCAGCCCTCAGAGCTGCGATGGCCATCAGTGGTTGCCATCCTGAACGGTGACGCCAGATATCATCTCCATTGAACCGTGTCGTTTGGCGGGGACTCAACCAGAGGCAAGTTCTTACATCCCATCCGTGATGAGGTAACGCCAATGAACGCTATCGACTTGCTGATTCAAGACCACAAGCTGGTGAAGAAGCTACTCGAAGAATTGTCGACCACCACCGAGCGAGCGGTGAAGAAACGGGCCGAGTTACTCCACAGGATCGAGCAGGAACTTCAGATTCACACCGCGCTCGAAGAAGAGATTCTTTATCCGGCCATCAAGGAAGCGGGAGGCAAGGAAGAAGCAAAGATGTACTACGAGGCCAAGGAGGAGCACCGGACTGTCGATTCGCTCGTCCTACCCGACCTGCTGCATACCGAAACTGGCACCGTCGAATTCGCCGGGCGGGTCAAGGTCATGAAAGAGTTGTTGGAGCATCACATCGAGGAAGAAGAAGGCGAGCTGTTCCCCACGGCGAAGAAGCTGCTCAGTAAGGACATCCTTGAGGAGCTGGGGCGAACCATGGAAATGCAGAAAAAGATGCTCAAGGGCGAGAAGCGAGCGGCTTAGTCAAGCGATCACCTGCCAGCGCTCAGGACGCTGGCAGGTGATCAGCTTCAGATACCCCATTATCAGTTGGAAGGTTTCATGGAATATTGGATTGGGTTACTTGAATGGCCCGCCATGGTGATGACCGTGCTGGCAGCCTGGTGCATCGGTTCGCGCCGTCCGGGTAGAAGGAAGATAGGATTCTGCTGTTTCATCGCAAGCAACGTGCTGTGGGCTGTGTGGGGCTGGCAAGCACATGCCTGGGCTCTGATCATCCTGCAGTTGTGCCTCTGCGCCATGAATCTGCGAGGGTGGCGCAAGAACACGCAACTGGAAATTGCCGGGTGATAATGCCCTGACAACCCGGTGAGGGCTAGCTTCTAAAACAGGCAGGTTGTCCCTCTCGCCAAGCTTCCTTCCCTGGAAGCAGTGAGAGCGAATCAAGCCGCAGGCTTCAGCACCACTTTCGTCCAGCCATCATCCCGCGCATCGAAGTGTTTATAGGCCTCGGGGCCTTCGGCCAATTTCAAACGATGGGAAATAATCTGTGAGGGCTTGGCGCGCCCATGATGGATGAGCTCTGCCAGGCGGCGATTATAGGCCTTCACATTCGCCTGGCCTGTCCGGATCTGTTGGCCCTTGAACCAGAACGCACCGAAGTCGAAGGCCATCTTGCCCTCCTTCGCCAGTTCGTTTTTCGCTCCAGGATCTTCTGGAACGAACACCCCAACCACGCCTATGCCGCCTGTGGCCTTGGTGGAAGCGACAAGGTTGTTCATGGTGAGGTAGTTCGCTTCATGGCCATGCTTGTCGCAACACTGGTAACCCACGCACTCACAGCCCCGGTCAGTACCTTTGCCATGGGTCAGGTTCATGATCTCTTCCACGGCCTTCTGCTCGACTGCATTGATAGGGGTTGCGCCAAGCTGCGCGGCGAGTTGCAGGCGATCCGGTTTGTTGTCGATGACAAACACCTGGGACGCGCCTTTGATGATTGCCGAATGGGCCGCCATCAGGCCGACAGGCCCTGCGCCGTAAATCGCAATGCTTTCACCCGGCAGCAAACCGGCAAGCTCTGTTGCATGCCAGCCTGTAGGGAAGATATCCGAGAGCATGACATAGTCATCCTCACGCTCCTGGGCATCTTCCGGCAGTACCAGGCAGTTGAAATCCGCATAGGGCACACGCAGCAGCTCGGCCTGCCCGCCCTGATACGGGCCCATCTCGGCAAAACCGTAAGCAGCGCCCGCAGCACCAGGATTCGCTGTAAGGCAGAATCCAGTGAGGCCTTTCTCACAGTTCTCACAGAACCCGCAGCCGATATTGAAAGGTAGACAGACTCGGTCACCGACTTTGACCCGGTCGACCCCTGCCCCTACCTCGATTACCTCACCGAGATTTTCGTGACCAAAAACTCTCCCGGCTTCGAACGAGGTTCGGCCCTCGTACATGTGCAAATCAGAACCGCAGATGTTGGTCGTGGTAATGCGTACCAGCACGTCCGTAGGCTTTTCAATTTTTGCGTCCGGTACATCCTTCACCGCGACGTCACGTGGGCCGTTGTACACGATTGCTTTCATGCTGAACTCCCGATAATCAGGGGCGATTGAAATGCGCCCTACTCTGTTCAGGTGAGCGCAGCGTCCGTACGTTCAGCGTGTTAACTGTAGAGGCAGACCGGTGGCGCTAATTGCTGTCGCTCCCATCGGAACAGGAATCGTGAGCAATGAGGTTGGAAGCGAGGGATTGCGCCCTGACAGCTAGCGTTGCTGTCGGCGCCCGCCCAACTGGATCCAGACCGGCGCATGATCACTGGCCTTGGCTTCGTTGCGTACCCAGGCATCCACGCCCGCCCCCTTCAGATAAGGGCTGAGACCCGGGTTGAGCAGCAGGTGATCGATACGAAGCCCGGCATTACGCGCCCAGTGATTGCGAAAATAGTCCCAGAACGTGTAAATGCGCTGCTCGGGATACAGGTGACGGACAGCATCGACCCAGCCCTGGGCCAGCAACGCTTCAAAACACGCCCGCGACTCAGGCTGCAACAGCGCGTCCTTGAGCCATGAGCGCGGGCTATAGATGTCCAGATCGGTCGGCACAACATTGAAATCCCCTGCTAACACCGTAGGATGTCTGCTGACATGCAGTGTTTGGGCGTGCTTGATCAGGCACTCGAACCAGCGCAGTTTGTAATCGAACTTCGGGCCGGGTTGCGGGTTGCCATTGGGCAAGTACAAACAGCCCACCAGCACGCCGTGCACCGCAGCTTCCAGATAGCGGCTTTGCTGATCGTCCTGCATGCCAGGCAGCCCACGACGTACCTCCAACGGCTCGCTATCACGCGCCAGGATAGCCACGCCGTTCCATGAGGGTTGCCCCTGGTAAAGGCAACCATAACCTGCCGCTTCGATGGCCTCGCGAGGAAACTGCTGATTGGCCGCCTTTAGTTCCTGCAAGCAGGCAATGTCCGGCTGCTCCCGTTCCAGCCAGGCCAACAGTGCGGGCAGCCGGCTGCGGATACCATTGATATTGAAGGTGGCGATCTTCAGCGCTTTCATGCGTCAGGGTCATTCACGTGGGCCTGCACGGCATCTTCCAGTGCCCTGATATGTGCTCGGTCGGCCAGTGACTTCAGCGCCAGCCAGTCATCCCAGTCAATGGCACCATCGTCCCTGAGCGCCTCAGCCGTGCGCACCAGCTCATGGTGGTAGGCGTCCGGCGATTCACTCCGGTAACTGATGTCGTCGTACTGCGCGTACCAGGCTTCAAGTTCAGGAATGCTGCGTTCGATGCTCATGACGGCCGCCTCGTTCTATTCCTGCAAGTGAGAACCCAACCGCCTTGGAATGTTCAACCGCAATGGTCAGCCGGTCAGCACCCCTACCGCTGAAGTATTGCATTGGAACTTCCAACCCCGTCCGGGACGTCCCACATCCACACCTGACGAAAACGGAGATTGAACGATGAGTGCAAAATTGAGTGGCAAGCGGGTAGCCTTTCTGGTCACCGATGGCTTCGAACAAGTCGAGTTGACGGGGCCTCGTGAAGCCTTGCAGAAAAACGGGGCCGTGGTCGACATCCTGAGTGACAAGGAAGGCACTGTCCGCGGCTGGAACCATGACAAGCCGGCCGACGAATTTGCGGTAGACGCGACGTTCGACAGCGCCCTCCTCGATCTTTACGATGCCATCGTGCTACCGGGCGGGGTACAAAATTCCGACACTATTCGCCTGATACCTGGCGCCCAGAAACTGGTGAAAAGCCACAACTCGGCCAGCAAGCCACTGGCGGTAATCTGCCACGGCGCCTGGCTGCTGGTATCGAGTGGATTGGCCAAGGGCAAACGCATGACCAGCTTCAAGACGTTGCAGGATGATATCCGAAATGCAGGTGGCCACTGGGTAGATGAAGAGGTGGTGGTGGACGGCAATCTGATCACCAGCCGCAAGCCGGATGATATCCCCGCCTTCAACGAGCAGTTGATCAGAGCCCTTGCTGGTTAATTTGCTGACCGTGGGCGAGCAAACACCTCAACCTCCTGTTCTGCTCAGGCAGGGTTCACGGTAGGCAAGCTCACGGTTTCTTCTCCACGTCCCTGGGCGCTTTCGCCGGGCCTTGTGGGTCCACCTGAGGGTCGCTCAGGTCTGGAGAGTCCGGGTCGAACCCCAGGTCCTGATCAGTCGTTGCATGATCGGAAGAATGGGGGCCTTTCTGCTGCTGATCGTCGGGTTTGTTCATTTTTTGGTCTCCGAAGTGTGATGTATTCACCGTCACAGTCTGGCCGCTATCTGAATAGGCTGTTCATAAAATACCTCGGTAAAATGTTGGCGTCCGGTGGAGAATTGCAACACCGGTAAAGTTGCTTTTTTGCATGCCATCCACTCGTCAATCCTGCACTGACGCAGGAGACACTGGCCAACCGTGACATGAACCAGATGCGTGACAGGTGAGCTTGCACATGATCTCAACGACGTCCTGCCTCCCCCGTCTTACATCTCAAAGCAACGGGCCTCACGGCGAAATCGGATCACTGGCTGGGAACGTTTCATCCAACGCATTATCGACGCTGCTCTCCCTCGGCTGACTCAACTGGCCGCATTTGCAGTCGTTCATACGACAAGGCTCCCCATTGCGGTGCCCCGTCGCACACGCTTCGCAGCAATAAGCCTTGCCATCCTGGAGCACGGCATTGGCATCCACGGTGCATGAACAGTGGTTGCAGGAACAGCGTTGCTCGCTCATCACGGTCTCTCCTGTCATCTTCTTCGGGCACCACTTCGGCACTCCACGGCTCACCGGCCAGTGGCGCTAGATGGGTCCCTGACCCTCTGGGGTATCCGGGGCCGTACTGAAACTGACTGCGCAGGGCCGCGAAGGTTTACCCGGATGTTCCGGTCGGGCCATCAGGGCAGCGGCTTGCCACCGGCCCTAACGATGGTCGTTCATCACCTGCCCGGCCACTGCGCGCAACGCCTGGCGGTTATCCAGGCCCTGTTCACGGGCCAGCGCGAAGGCTTGGCGCTGGCGATCGGCACTGCTGCCCTCGCGCAGGATGTGCAGGGCCTGAATGAATGAACGCTCGGCATCAACGGTGTCAGCCGGGCACTGCTGCTGCAGCTGCGTCAACCAGCCCTCGGCGCTGACCGGCTGTTGCCCGTGGACACCGATGAAGGTGGCCAGGCGCCCCAGACGCTGGGCGCGCCAGTAGTTTTCCTGGGTGACCCAGCGCAACTCGCGGCTGGCGGGGTCATCGTGGCGGGCCAGCGCCTGCTCGACGAGGTGGCGAAACAGGCCTGCGACAGCCAGGGCATCCTCCAGCCGCGGGCAGCCATCGCAGATACGCAGCTCGACCGTTGGAAACCGCCGCGAGGGCCTGATCGCCCACCAGAAGTCGCCGTTCTCGGCCAGGCTGCCGGTGCGTTGCAGCAATGCCCGGTATCGCTGGTACGCGCTCCAGTCCGGCAGCGGCTCTGGCAGCCCCATGTGCGGCCATTCCCCGCACACTGCGCGGCGATAGCTCATGTAGCCGGTATCCTCACCTCCCCAATACGCAGACGAGGTACTGAGCGCCAACAACAAGGGCAGCCAGCACAGCACCCGATTGATCACCCGCATGCGATCAATGCCCACCGGTACACCGACGTGCACGTGCAGGCCATTCAACAGGCTGCGCCGCGCCACCAGTTGGTAATCGTTGAACAACTGGCGATAGTGCGGGGTGCCACGTGGGCGCTGGCGCAGCCACTGGGCGCTTGGGTGGCTCGCCGCGCCGTACAAGCCGGCGCCCTCGCCGGCCAGCGCCTGGGCCAGGCGCTGACGCCGCTCGCCAAAGAAATCACGCGCTTGGTCTAGTGCGTCGAATACGGGCGAAGCGACCTCTATCTGGCTGTGGAACATTTCCTCGGCAAACCACGGGCCCAGTGCATCCCGACAACAGCGGGCCACTGCTGCTGACGGAGCAGACATGACCTGCCCGCTGGCCAGCTTCACCAGCAGGTATTCTTCCTCGATGCCAAACGTATACTGCCGAGCCACGACGCTATCAGCCACGACGGGTGACGGTCAGGGCCACTGCGGCAATGCGCTCGACTCGCTCGTAACCGGGTTCAAGCAACTGCTCACCGAATACGTCTGGGTCCAGCTCGCGATAGAACCAACTGACCCCAGGCCCCGCCAGGCGCAACCGCATGGCTTCGAGCAACGCGTCGCGCCCCTCGACGATGGCGACACCGGTGTACAGCAGCAACGTACCCCCGGGCGACAGGCGCTCACGGGCTTGCTCGACGATGCGCAGCGACAGCTCGGCACCCAGTGCGCCGCCGCCATGGCGGTAGGCGCGCTGGCCGGCGTCAAGCATGTACGGCGGGTTGGCGACGATCAGGTCGAATGTACCCGCGATATCATCGAGCAGGTCACTGCGCTCTACCGAAACATTCGCCACACCGGCCAAGGCAGCATTGATGGCAGTATGGCGCAAGGCCATGGGGTTGATGTCCACCGCACAGACCTGCGCATGCTGCGCGGCGCGCGCGATCAGCAATGCCCCGACACCACTGCCACAGCCTATGTCGACGGCATGCTGCACGCGCTCGGGCGTGCTGCTGAGGTGATCGTGGATCAACTGGGCGAACCGGTAGCTGTCCGGGCCAAAGAACACGGCATCGCGGCTGTTCGTAGGCCAGGCGGAATGCACCAGCAGCAGATCGTCCAGGCTGGACCAGCGCACGTTGCTGCGCCACTGCGCCCCTTGGGCCTCCAGCACGCCAGCGAGGCTAAGTTGCTCCAGTTCGTCGGGGCTGAGCAGTGAAGCGGCGAACGGCCTACTCCAGCCGAACACATCACGCAAGGTACGCGCCTGCTGCGCATCGGCCCGGGCATTGACCCTGGCTTGGGTCGCCGGCGTCACGCAGGTAAAACGATAGCCGTCGGCACGCAAGCGGTTCCCCAATTGCAGCAAGGCCTCATCGGCACGAATCTGGTCTTGGTCGAGCAGCATCAATGAAGCCCTCCGTGCATCAAACCGGTGGCCTGGATGAACGCACGCGTGGCGTGCAGGCCGTGAGGGGTGGCGTGCCGATCGCCGGCCATTGCATCGATCAGGGTCGGTATGTCCGATACCTGGGACGCGATGGAGACATCATTGTCCAGTTGCAAGGCGTGCTCCCACTGCCCTGGCGGCACCCGACGAATTCCCGCGCCTTGCCAGGAGCCGGCGATCCAGTCATGCCAAAGCTGCTTTTCATAGGCATCGAACACGCCGAACATGGCCGCGACCGGGCCCTCGATCAGCGACCAGAAGCGGCTTTGCTTAGGATCGCTGTCACGCTTGATCCAGCCTTGGGCCTGTAATGCTTCCAGAAACCCGGGCATTGCGCCGGGCTCAGCTAGCCACTGGTTGATGGTGCGTCCTTGCAGGCGACAGCGGTCCGAATGCATGCACTGCCCGTAGATGCGCTTGCGTTCCAAGGTACCTAGCAACTCGGCCTGCAAGTCGAACGAAGCAATCAATGAGGGCGTGTCGCCCCCCAAGTCATTGAGCCGGTAACCGTGCCTCACGCGCTCATAGAACGCCGGCCCCTGATCGCGCACTAGCTCGGTGACGCTTTCCACAGAGCGTCGCGCATGGCCGCTGGCGGCATTGTCGATGGTCACATGCAGCTGGAAGTAATAGGCGTCGATACCCAGCTCGGCCAGCTCATGGGTGGTGATCAGCAGGTGCAAGGGCGGTTGCTCGTAACCCAGGTTGTAACCGATTACTTCCGGCAAGAATCGCTGGCAGTTCTGCCCCAGAGCCAGTTGCAGCGTGCCCTGGAGGTAACGAGCGGGATCAAGCGGCCGCTCTTGGGAGCAACCCAGACGGCTGAGCAAGCGCTGGTAGATCAGCACGTGATTGCAGCGTGGGTCGCCGTCCCCAAGCTCTTCCAGGAAGGTTCGGATCAGCCCGTGGAATCGCGGGTCCTGCCAATGCCACAGGGCCCCGTGCAGCCAAGCGCCGTCGACGGCCTTTGTCGGCGCGACTTGCTGCAGGAACCACAAGGCATGGGCACGGTTGGCGAAATAGCGCCGCGCCCCGCCCTGACGCCGGTGCTCCATATAGGCCGCATGCGCTTTGGCGACACAACCTGCATGGGCATCGGCCCATTGAGGGAGTAGCCTCGGGTCATCTGGCAGATCGTCGCAAAGCAGACGGGCATGGCGCAATTGCTCCGTCAACCAGCCCTCACTGGTCGGCTCAGGGCCCTCAAGTAGCGCCCGATAGCGATGCTCCAGTCCTGCGCTGGCCTTTTGGGTCGCGGTACCTGCCTGTGTCATTGCCACCATGCCTTGTACCTCGATCATTGATTCTGAGGTTTGGTCTCAGGTGCAGGATTGGTTGCAGAAGGGGTGGGTTGCTGCATCTGAAGCGAAGGTTTACTCGGGTCAGCATCCTTCGCCGGGTGATCCTTGTCGCGGTCGAAGCAACCTCCGAGCAGCGAGAAACTGGCAGTCAACAGCAGCACGACAAACAGGCTGTTTTTCATCTGATGGGCCCTCGTTTTCGTAAAGACCTACATCAACGAGTCCGACCGGTTGCCGTGAATTCGTTCTGATTCCGACATAGCGGACGAGCGGTGACCGATACGCCGGTCAACCGCTGAGCGTCAGGCCCACTAACAACCAGCGGCACTTGGGCAAGCGAGGGCTGTCTACCTTGAACCGTGCTCGTCGTCTGAAGGATGTCGGGCCTATAATCGCTGCCTAAGCTCACTCCCGGTTCGCACAAGGCTCGTGCCCATGAAATCGTCCAGCAAGACTTCCCTCGCCTCGCCGCACAACCCTTCGCTCAGCCCCAGCCATCTGGACTTTCCAGTGGTGGGCATCGGGGCATCGGCCGGCGGGCTGGAGGCGGTGCAGGCGTTTTTCCAGCACGCCCCCGAAAACTGCGGCATGGCGTTCGTCGTGGTGCTGCACTTGTCGCCGGACCACCAGAGCCAGGCCGATCGCTTGATCCAGCGCGTCACGCGCATGCCGGTGTGCCAGGTAAGCGAGCCAGTACCGATCGAGCGTGACCACGTTTATGTCATTTCGCCGGCCAACCGCCTGTCCACCAATGACGGTTACCTGCGGGTCAGTCCGGCCAGACGCAGCCGCGGCGACCACGTCGCCATCGACCTGTTCTTCCGCGACCTTGCTGATGTGCACAAGGACCATGCGTTCTGCGTGATCCTTTCGGGCAGCGGTAGCGATGGCGCAGTGGGCCTGTCGCGCATCAAGGAACAAGGTGGCGTGACCCTCGTGCAGTCGCCCGATGACGCCCAGTACCCCGACATGCCCAAGGCTGCCATCGCCACTGGCATGGTCGACCTGATCCTGCCGGTAACCGAGATCCCGGGCAAGCTGTTGGAACTGTGGCGCTCGGCACAGAAGGTGAAACTTCCGGAAATAGAGGATGACAGCCTGCCCCCGCCTCTGGGCGAACGTTCAGGCGACCCAGCCCAATCCGACCCGCTGCTCGACGACATCCTCACCCGCCTGCATGCCGGTACCGGCCACGATTTCCAGCACTACAAGCGCGCGACGATCCTGCGCCGACTTGAACGGCGCCTGCATGTCACCGCACAGACCGACCTGGCCGGTTACCGCGATTACCTTGAGCGGCATCCTGAGGAATGCCGTGCATTGCTGGCTGACATGTTGATAGGGGTCACCAATTTCTTCCGGGACCGCGAAGCCTTCGAAGCATTGCAGCAGCATGTGATGCCGGGCCTTGCCATTGACGACAGCGAAGATCTTCAGCGCGAAGTGCGCATCTGGTCGGCAGGTTGTTCATCCGGCGAGGAAGCCTACAGCCTGGCGATGATGGCGACCGAACAATTGGCAATGGAGCAGCGCAGTGCCAAAGTCCAAGTGTTCGCCACAGACCTCGACGAACGCGCGATCAATGTCGGCCGGCTAGGCGTCTATCCCGATGCCATCGCCACCGATGTGCCCACGGCCAGGTTGCGTCAGTTTTTCATCAAGGAAGACCAGCATTACCGGGTACGCAAGGACATTCGCGAAAAAGTCCTGTTCGCCCGACATAACCTGTTGTCCGATCCTCCGTTCTCACAGTTGGACCTGGTGGTCTGCCGTAATCTGCTCATCTACCTGGATCGGGAAGTGCAACGGGAAATATTGCGCCTGTTCCACTTCGCCCTGCGCAAAGGGGGTTATTTGTTCCTGGGCAGTTCGGAATCGGCGGACGTGGCTGCCGACCTGTTTATTGCCGTAGACAAGCACCATCGCATCTTCCGGGCTCGGGAAGTGGAGCCGGCGCGCCGCCCGGGGCGGCTTCATACGCCCGACACGCAAGCCATACGCGCCAAACCCAAACCCAAACCCCTGCGCAAGCTGTCCTATGCTGAAATCCATCACCGTGCATTGTCCAGACGCACACCGCCCAGCCTGATCGTCGATGGTGATGGCAACATTTTGCACATGAGTGATGGCGTCGGCCGATTCCTACGCCACGCCGGTGGCGAAGTCAGCCCCAGCCTGCTGAACCTGGTACTCACACCGCTGCGCCCTGCCCTGCGCAGTAGCTTGTTGCAGGCTCATAACACCGGCCAGCCGGTCAGCTCGGGCGCCGTGATCACCACCATCGACGATCAACGCGTCGAAATCCAGGTACAGGTTCAGCCCCACCAGGACGAACCCAGTGGCAGCGAATGCCTGCTGGTGGTTTTTCAGGTTCGCGAAGCTGATCCCCATAGCCCGCCTGCTATCCAGCAAACCGAAGGCATGGTGTTGAACACCCTGGAGCGCGAACTGCAGCGCACCCGTCAGCAGTTGCAGGAAACCATCGAGCAGTCGGACATCTCCAGCCAGGAGCTGATGGCCTCGAACGAAGAAATGCAGGCGATCAACGAGGAGCTGCGCCTGGCCAGCGAAGAGCTGGAAACCAGCAAGGAAGAGCTTCAGTCAATCAACGAAGAACTGCTGACAGTCAATTACGAGCTCAAGACCAAGGTCGATGAAACCGACAAGGTCAACGATTACCTGAGCAACCTGATCGCCTCCACCCAGATCGCCACCGTGTTCGTCGACCGCAACTTGCACATTCGCTGGTTCACCCCCGGGGCCACCGCCATTTTCAGCATACTGCCGGTCGACACCGGCCGCTCGCTGCTCGACATCACCCATCGTCTGGAATACCCAGGCCTGGCAGACGATGCACGCGCCGTGATCGAACGCGAAACCACGATCGAGCGTGAAGTGATCGGCCAGGACCAGCATTGGTACCTCGCGCGCCTGCTACCGTACCGGGCCAGTGAGCAGAACGTCGACGGTACGGTGCTGACGTTCATCGACATTACCGAGAGTCGTGCGGCCGAGGAACGCTTGCGCCAAGGTGAAGAGCGCATGCGCCTGGTCGCAGAGAGCACCCATGATTTCGCCATCATCCTGCTTGACGAACAAGGCCTGATCATCGACTGGAACACGGGCGCTGCGCTGATTTTCGGCTACGCCAAGGATGAAGTGCTGGGCCTTCACTATGCGCTGATTTTCACCGAGCAGGATCGCGAAAACGGCGAGCCGGAACGCGAATTGCGCGCTGCCCGCCAGCATGGCCGCGGCCAAGACGAACGCTGGCATGTGCGCAAGGACGGCAGCCGCTTCTATTGCAGTGGCGAAGTCTCGCGTCTCAAGGGCAGCAGCTTGCGCGGTTACGTGAAAATCGCCCGTGACCTGACCGGCCACAAGCGCTTGCAGGACGAACAAAGCAAGCGTCTGGCCGAGTCGCAAAGCTCCAGCCATATGAAGGACGAGTTCTTCGCGGTGATGTCCCATGAGCTCAAGCACCCGCTGAACCTGATCCAGCTCAATGCCGATATTTTGCGACGCATACCATCGGTCACAAGCACCGGCATGGCGAGCAAAGCGGTCAACGTCATTCGCGAAGCAGTCACCAGCCAGGCACGCATCATTGATGACTTGCTTGATGTTGCGCGCATCCGCACGGGCAAGCTCAAGCTGAAGACCCAACCCGTCGATTTGTGTGCCGTGCTGCAAGGTATCTGCGCTGTAGCCTGCAATGAGCAGCGCGGACGCAGTGTTCGGCTGACGCTGCCGGCCGATGGCGAGCCGGTCTTGGTGGAGGCCGACAGCACACGTGTCGAGCAGATCATCTGGAACCTGTTGAACAACGCACTGAAGTTCAGCCCCGCCGATGGCGATATTCTGTTGAGACTTACTCGGCAGGATGAGCAGGCACGACTTGAAGTCATTGATCAGGGCATAGGCCTCGCCGAAGACTCCCTGGAAGGCATTTTTGAGTTGTTCAACCAGGCTACACCCACCGGCCATGGGCGTGAGGGGCTGGGTATTGGCCTTTCCCTGGTCCGTCAACTGGTAGAAGCCCACGGCGGAGCGGTCAGCGTAGAGTCTCCCGGAGTAGGCCAGGGTTGTACTTTCGTCATCACATTGCCTTTGTGCGTGTACACACAGCAACCCCAGGTTCAGGGCGAAGCGCTGCCATCAGAAGGTCGGCTGACAGGGGTTCGCATACTGCTGGTGGATGACTCGCTCGACGTGCTGGAAGTGATGGAACAATTGCTGTTGATGGAGGATGCCGACGTCGACGCCTACAGCGACCCGAAACTGGCGCTGCAATCGGCAGCAGATGCGCGTTACGACGTGATCATTTCCGACATCGGCATGCCTGGCATGGATGGCCATGCACTGATCCGGGCGCTACGTGGCCTGGAACATCTGCGCTACATCCCTGCCATCGCTTTGACTGGCTATGGGGCAAGCGCTGACCAACACAAGTCTCGCCAGTCCGGTTTTGACCGTCACTTAAACAAGCCCGTGGGTTATGACGACCTGATTGACGCGATCGAGCGCCTGAATGGCTCAGCGTCGGTCTGAGGACGGTTAAAGCGTATGACTGGGAGTACTGCAAGTTTGCTGCATAGGGCTGTCTGGTAGGCAGGGTGCAAGTCGCCCGGGCTGACTTGGAGAGCTGTCAAGAATCGCCATTCTCGATCGCGCATTCTACTGGGGGTATCGCGGGTAATTTTGGGGGTATATTTCTTCCTTTCAAGGCTGTAAACGCTGCCATAGAGCCATATCCAAATGTTCTTCGGGGATCCTGACAGTCTTTAGGCGTCGTCGGGCGGGCTACTGATGGATGCAGCTCCGACCGGACTCTTCTGCGAGTGGCGGTACCGGCCCTTGACTTTCAGCGGAACGATGAACATCCAGCCGGTGAACATTTGACTGATTCTCCGGTATCACGCTGCATAAGATATGTGCAAATGTAAAAAATCGTGATGGCATAATGCCTCGGCAACCTGCAAAATCCACACGTTTCCAGCGGATTTGAAGGAGCGGTTCCGATGACATGGCCAGTCACGTTGAAACTCGACAGCGCAGCCTACCCGCTCAGCGTGGTGCGACGCGCCGCTTATTCCCTGGCCGACACCGTCGCGATCCAGGTCGGTATTGAAACCAATCAGATAAACCTCACGGCCCACCCCGCTGAAGCAAGGCTAACGCTTTCCCCGGAGCAGGCTCAAACGCTGATCCTCCAGCATCTGAACGACTTCGCCTTACGCGACCATATCTACCGCGAAACAGTAGGGTTGCGTGAAGTCCTGGCCCAAGCCGCGCTGGCTGGATGTGGGGTTTCGCAGTGACACTGATTGCGACAGACGCCAAGCACTACCACTTGCTGCCCTTTCGATTCATGCGCATGAACACGGGACGTGACCGTGACATCCTGCTCACCTCCGATACCGGTGAGTACATGCACGTGAACGACGCGCAATTACGGGCCCTCAGTTACTTCGACGTTCAAACAGGTACGCCTTTTTACAAGGACCTGCTGGCCCGCCACTTCATCTACGAACCAGGCCGCCACGACCCGTTCCCGGAGATGGCCGCACAGTATCGCAGCCGCAAGGACTTCCTCTTACAGGGCCCAGCACTGCACTTGTTCGTAGTGACATTGCGTTGCAACCACACCTGCCAGTACTGCCAGGTGTCGCGTGCCCCTCTGGGAGGAGCCGGCCACGACCTGTCGGAAGCGAATGCACAGGCGGCGGTCGATCGCCTTTTCGAATCGAACGCTCCCGCCCTAACTGTGGAGTTTCAGGGTGGCGAGCCGCTTCTAGCCTTCGAGCGCGTCCGCCAGATTGTCGAATGGGTCGTTGACCGGAACGTGGTCGAGCAACGGGATATCCAGTTCGTCATAACCACCACGCTGCACCACCTAACGGAGAAAATACTCGACTTCGCAGAACAAAATCGCATCCAGTTTTCGACCTCGCTCGATGGGCCGGCGCCCTTGCACAATGCCAACCGCCCTACTCCGTCACGAGACTCCTACGAACGCACTGTGAAAGGCATCCAGTGGGTCCGTGAGCGCCTTGGCCATGATGCAGTTTCTGCGCTGACCACGCTGACTTCAAGAAGCCTCGAACAACCTGAAGCGATCATCGATGAGTATGTAAGCCAGGGCTTCTCCAGCATCTCACTTCGGCCTCTGAGCCCTTATGGGTTTGCCACCAAGAGTGCCCATCGACTTGATTACCCTATTGAGCGATACCTGGCCTTCTACAAAAAGGCACTGGCCTATTTGCTGCATATCAACCAACAGGGCGTATACCTCTCAGAGAGTTATACGAGCCTGTTGCTGAAGAATATCCTGACACCCTTCTCCTCCGGCTATGTTGACCTTCGCTCACCTGCTGGCGCAGGCATTGCGGCACTGGTTTACAACTATGACGGTTATGTCTATCCCTCGGACGAAGCCCGAATGTTGCTGGAAATGGGTGAAGACGGCTTGAGGCTCGGCACCGTGCAGCAACCTTTGTCTGAATTGCTCGCGTCGCCCGTTATGGATGCGTTGCTCGCCAGCGGTGTAGCAGAGGCGCTGCCGGGCTGCTCCGACTGCGCACTTGTCCCGTACTGTGGTGCTGACCCCATCGAACACTATGCCCGCCAAGCTGACCCTATCGGACACAGAGTGTTCAGCAGTTTCTGCAAGAAGAACATGGGGCTGCTGAAGCACGTTTTCGGCCTGCTTTGCGATGGCGACGACAACGTGCAGAGGGTACTGCTGTCTTGGTTAAGCAGGCGCTCTTACAACGATGTCCGGTTTCCGGGTTACAGGGGCTGATGGCGATGCTGCGCAAAGATACCCACTTCGAAATCCATCACCTGAATGAGCCGAAACTGCTCAAGGTCATCACTCTGGATGAGTTCATCGAACAAGGCCTGGCTGTTTGTGCCGGAAGCGCTGAGTTCGGTGACCTGCTGCTTTGGCTGCCAAACGAAGAACGGCTACGGAGCCCGAATCTGCTCTCATTACCAGTGGGTGGATTCCTGATCCCAGAGCCATTGATCGGCGACTTCGACAGCACGCGGCCACATCTGCACACTCCTAAAGATGCGGACGTCGTGCAGCCCGGCGATGTCATTGCCATCACCCCAGGCAACGCGATGGTGCGAGTGCTCTATCGACGAGACTCAGACAGCAACCTGCTGTTCATGACTGATCGTTGCAACAGCCTCTGTCTGATGTGCTCACAGCCACCCAAAGATATCGATGACCGTTGGCACATCGAGGAGAACCTACGGCTGATCGACCTGATGGACCCGGGCGAGGAAAATCTGGGAATCAGCGGCGGAGAACCCACGCTTTATCGCGACGGCCTGCTCGAAATCCTGGCCAAGTGCAAAGCCGTTTTGCCGCAGAAATCCATTCATGTGCTCAGCAACGGGCGTCTGTTCCAAGACCCGAACTGGATCGCAGCGCTCTCTGCCATCGACCACCCTCAGTTGAGCTGGGGCATCCCGCTGTATGCCGACAATGCCGAAGACCATGACCATGTGGTGCAGGCTCCAGGAGCGTTCAGCGAAACCCTGCAAGGTCTTTACAACCTGGCGCGCGCCAACCAGATCATCGAGATACGCGTGGTGCTCAATCGCCTGACCACGCCACGCTTGCCAGAGCTCGCCCACTACGTGTTCAGGAACCTGCCCTTCGTGCGGCATGTTGCGCTGATGGGTATCGAAAGCACCGGCCTGGCCAGGAAAAACTACGAAGAACTGTGGATTGACCCGCTGGACTACCAAGAGACCTTGAGCCAGACGGTGTATTTCCTGTTCAACCGCGGAGTGCCGGTTTCGATCTACAACTTGCCCCTGTGCCTGATCCCGGCCCACCTCTCGCATTTCGCCCGCCAGAGCATCTCGGACTGGAAAAACCTGTTCATCGATACCTGCCAGCAATGCGCTGCCGTCAAACATTGCGCTGGCTTCTTCAAATCCCACACCAACCGCTGGCAGAGCCGCGGCATAAAACAATTATCGACCGAGGCCTTTAGCGCCTACGCAAGGAGTGCACAGTGAAATTGCTCGACCGCTGGAAAGTCCTGATCAGTGGGATCAGCTTGCTGCCAATGGCAGGTACCACCCTGGCACAGGCGGGCCATCTGTCGCTCGCCGATGCAAATTGGCAACCCAACGACAAGCTACAGCCCCCGGTATTTGCCGATACGCTCAATGCGCCAGACACCGTCAACATCTATGCGGCACATCGCTCGCACAGTTCGCACCGATCCCACAGTTCGCACAGCTCTCACTACAGCGGCTCAGGTGGCTATAGCGCACCTCGCTACTACAGCCCACCCGCTACCAGTACCCGAAGCTACAGTGCGCCGACCTCAAGCAGCAACAGCCTCTACCAGTCGTCTGGCACTACCAGCGGTACAAGCTCGAGCACTTCAAAGGGCCGCGCGACGAACGAGCAGAAAAGCAACCTGGTCACCCGTGTGCAGACCGCGCTGATGGTGCGCCAGTATTACCAAGGCACCATTGATGGGGTGATGGGCAAGGCGACACGTGGTGCGTTGATGGCCTTTCAGATGGACAGTGGGCTGACCGTGAATGGCCGGATGGATACGCCATCGCTGAATGCGTTGGGTATCAAGATTCCATAAGTCGTTTCAGGCTAAAGCTAGCGTCCATTCAGCAACGAAGGAATTATCCAATGCATCACATCATTCAAGTCGACAACACTCTCTGGGCATTGATCAGCCGCCTGCAAGGCAAGGAACTGCAAACACCGTCGCGTAGCGCCCGTTTCCGGATCGTGTCCCTGGAAGTGATGTAACTCATCCTGCGGCGCTATTGAGCGTCCTCCCCGCCTATGCTTGATCAGCAGAAAACCAAGCCTGACCACGTAAGGATTATTCCTTACCATTCAATCAATACATCCGGGGGGAACGCTCATGCCTGCCATCCACGAAATCGCCACGTTGACCTCGAAGGGGCAGGTCACAGTGCCCAAGTCCGTTCGCCAGCTTTTAGGCCTCGACACGGGTGGCAAGATCGCATTCGACGTACGCGCCGGGGAAGTCGTGGTCAGCCGCGTAGAATCCATCCATGAGGACCCTGCCATCGGTGCATTCCTGGGTTTGCTGGAGGCTGATATCCGAAGCGGGCGCAACCTCACCCCCCTGCCGGAAGACCTGGCGCAAACCATGCTCGCCAATGCGGGCCACGCTGTAAATCTGGACGAAGATATCGACAGTGAGGTCGCGATCTGATGCTGCGACATGGCTGGACACTCTTGTTCCATGAAGGTGTGACTTTACAGCTACGCAAATTGCAAGAAGCCGCCGCCCGGGCCGGGCAGAACGACCTGCAAGGTTTTGAAAGCAACGCCAACGTCAAGCTGTTTTGGGCATTGAGCCATCTGATCATGGAGGCTGTGCCTGCCGACCCGGGCAGTGATGAGTTCCGCCAAGGCAACACGCGGGGCACCGCCTACCGACATTGACGGCGGGCAACAATCGGCAGGTGCTTTCGGCTGTTCTTTCGCGCGGCCGATCTAGAACGCCAGATACTAGGCTCGCCGCATATGGCCGGGGGGCACATCATGGCGCTGGCCTGCAACCTGCCCTGGACAGCCATGGAAACCATAGATGCCTTCCTCGCAGAACAAGCCCAGTACGCCGCACGCCACCCTGTACAGCTGGCACCGGGAGCCGTTGCCTTGCTCACCCGGCTCAAAGAAACAGGCGCTCGTATCACCGCATATGGGGGAAGCACCAAGGCAGCGATCTTCGACCGCTACCTGGCGTCGGTAAGTGAGTACTTCGATGCCGACCTGCCTTACATCGACATGGGCCACGCACGCCCGGGCATGGCTGAAATCCACCGTCAAACAGCTACCAGTGCCGGCGAGCTGGTGTTCATCGATGACCTGAACCGGGTCGCCCAAGTGAGCAAAACGCTCGGTTGTGGCTTTATCGGCAAACCCGCAACCCTGTACCAGAAACAGCAGATGCAGGCATCGGGTGTGCGGTTCATCTGCAAGGATCTGGACGAGATCGACCAGACACTCTTGCAAGCGCTGGACCAATCCTTGCGACTAGAGCACCACTAGCCCGCATCGCACTCACGCTCAACTCACTGCCAAGCCAAGCACCGCCTGCATGGAATATACCCCGGCAGGCTGATGCCAAGCCCAGCGTGCCGCCCGCAGCGCCCCTCGGGTGAATACCTGCCGATCTAGTGCCTGGTGGCTAAGGGTAAATACTTCTCCTTCGCCCGCAAAGATGAGTGAGTGATCCCCCACCACTGAGCCCCCCCGAAGGGTGGCGAAACCAATGGTGCCCACTTCACGGGGGCCGGTCAGCCCATCCCGCACGCGCACCGCCTGGCTGCCTAGGTCCACCTGCCGGCCCTTGGCGACCGCTTCCCCCATCATCAACGCCGTGCCGGACGGTGCATCTACCTTATGACGGTGATGCATTTCCAGCACCTCAGCATCCCAATCCTCCGCAGGTAGCACTCGACCGGCAATTTCAGCGAGGACACTGAGCAACTGCACCCCTACGCTCATGTTGCCAGACTTGACAATGCGCGCCCCTTGGCTGCCAGCAATCGCCGCTTCCTGCTCGGGGTTGAAACCAGTCGTACCAATAATGTGAACCAACCCTCGGGCCGAGGTGTACTCCAAGCATTGCAACGTGACTTCGGGCTGGGTGAAATCAAGCACGCCATCAGCCCCGTCGAGCGATCGCAACATATCGTCAGTGAAATGCACCCCAGTCGGGCCACTCCCCACCACTTCAGCGCAGTCCTTGCCAACCAAGCTGGAACCAGGCCGTACCACCGCAGCATGCAGGCACGCACCCTGGGCATGAAGCAAGCTTCGCACCAGTCTCTGACCCATGCGCCCCGACGCGCCCAAAACCACCAGTCTTATTGGTCTATCCATAGGTATCAAAACGTCTCCTTTAAAAAAAGCGGCCGCCGTCATGCTTATGGCAACCGCGATAACTCCGCGAATTGAAAGCTGCCGACCACGTTGATATCGAGAATCTGTTCCACGGTTGCCAGTGCCGGCTATAACTTTGAAAACACTGTTCACGCGGCAAGATCGAGCGGTGACAACGTAGAGGGTTGTGCGCAAACGCCTGGCAGGCGCTTTCACGCTATGAATGCCATTGAGCCGGGCCCACCTGATCCAGCAACAGCCGCACGCACTCGACCTCCTGTATAGACAGCGGTTCGAGTAAGCCCATCGCTGTTTCCGAAAGAGCCATGGTGACCTCCTGAACCTGCCAGAAGCCAAATGCTCATCTCGTCCACGATCCCGCTCCATCGAAAAACCGAACTGGGGTCTATCCCATTCTGGCCTCAAATCTGGCCTTGAATTACTTGCCCGGCAATCCGTGAAGAACCAAAAAAACGGTCTGCACGACCGGTATAAGGTACGAGACCTCTAAAAGCACACCCTCACCGAAACCTGTGCGGCCGGCTCATCTCGCGCCGGTAAGGCTTCATAGACGCTTTGGCTGTAGGTCGGCATGCCCCCTGCGCGATCGCGACCCGTTAATGTTGGTGATGCCGGTCGATAATGCCTTGACAGGGCTCGCCCCCCCCCCTGACGTTCAACGACACCCTCAGCCACGCTTATGTCGCCCTCAACGCCAACAGTGCCCTCGCCGTCTATCTGGAGGCGCAAGCCCTTCAATCCGGTTGGCGCTTGCAGGTGCGAGTACTGGCTCAACGCACATTGCGTTTCTGCGCCCGCTCATTAGACGGTTTACCGGGCTCCAGCCGAGCGCTGCTGGACTGTTTGTCTCTACCGCTAACCGGCAAGGCTTGACTCTACCGTAAGGGGCAGACTTTACCCTTGGCACTTCATTACCTGGAGTTTGTCATGAAGCGCAAACGCATGCTCGTAATCCTCGGCCACCCTTCGAACGACAGCTTTTGCGGCGCTGTGTCCGAACGGTATGTCGAGGCTGCCACGCAAGCAGGCCATGAGGTGCGCCTGCTGCGCCTGGACACCCTGGATTTCGATCCGGTCTTGCACGATGGCTATAACCAGATCCAGTTGCTTGAGCCCGATTTGATCAACGCACAGAACGACATTACCTGGGCCGAACACCTGACATTGGTGTACCCGATCTGGTGGGGCGGCATTCCGGCGTTGCTCAAGGGGTTCTTCGACCGCGTGTTTCTGCCCGGCTTTGCCTTCAAGTACCGCAAGGGCTCGCCCTTCCCGGATAAGCTGCTCAAGGGCCGCACGGCTCACCTTTTGGTGACCATGGACACGCCGCCGTGGTACTACCGGTGGGTGTATCGCATGCCGGGCCTGCACCAGATGCGCAAGACCACCCTGGAGTTCTGTGGCATAAAACCCCTGAAAACCCTGACCTTCGGTCCGGTATTGGGCTCCAAGCCGGAACAGCGTGAAGCCTGGCTCAAACAAGTCCAGGCAGTCGCCAGCCGCTGATCGGCCCCGGTCGGGCCGTGCCCCTTCGCTGCCCAGCCGGGCCTCCCTGCTGTGACACCTTGTCCAACTTGGCTTCCCACACCCTGACGCTTGTGCAAAGATGTCGCGCGCCTGTATGAGCACGCGACATCTTTTCGCTTCTGATGCGTCATAAAAAGGGATTTTCATGTACATCGGCAAAGCTGCCCAGCTGTCGGGCACCACCGTCAAAAGCATTCGACATTACGAAGAAATCGGCCTGTTGCCACCCCCGCAACGCGAAGGCAAGTACCGCATCTACAGCCAGCAAAGCGTAGAGCTGCTGACCTTCATCAAATGCGCTCAGCAACTCGACTTCAAGCTCAAGGAAATGCAGGCCATTCTGCAGGATCATCGCGGCCAGGAGCTGCCCTGGGATCTGGCCATGCAGGCCATCGATAACAAAAAGCAGGAATTGATGGGGCAGATCCAGGCCTTGCAGCAAGTGCATGACGGCTTGGTTGAGTTTGAGCTGAGCCTCAAAGATGCTCAGATGCAATGCCAGTTCGAACACCTGGAAAAGGCCCGCTGAATCCGCTCCGCCGCCCCTGACCGGCCATGGCGCCCCGTGCCGTTTTCAGCACGCAGGCGCCCCGGCGATTTAGCCTGGCACAGCCCCACCCCCCGGCTGCTCGCCCTCTTGCACGGCTGGCTGCGGCACAATCGAGGCAAAGAACCACGGCGAAATCAGCGTGACCAACAAAATGGTCATGAAGCCGCTGGATGACAGCGCCAGTATGACCAATACACCCAGGTCAATGACGGGTTTGTAGGCGGAGAACAGCAGCGCGACAAAGCCCATCGAGAAGATCACGACGTTGACCACCGTCGAGCGCCCGACGCCCTGCATGGCCGCCAGGATGGCCTCGTCGATCTCGATGCCCTTCTGCACCAGCATCTTGATCCGTGACAGCAGGTGAACGGCGTAATCCACGACGCCCACCACCAGGAACGTCACCAGTGTGGTACCGATGTTCAACTCGATATCCAACAGGTACATGCTGCCGTACACCGTCACCGACGTGGTCAGCAACGTCAGCATGCCGAGGATGCCCAGGCGTACTGACTTGAGCCAGAACATCATCATCAAGGTCACGGCCAGCAACGCCAGCGAGAAGCTCAGCACCTGACCCTGGGTGATTTCCTGCAACACCCCGGTCCATATGTACGGCGTACCGGCATGGGTGACCTGCAGGTTGGCCGGTTTGTTGATGACCAGCCAGGCGTCCAGTTTATCGAGCATCGCCTGGTAATCGCCCGCCACAGAGGAGGTCATGGTGAACAGCGTTACCGCCTTCGAGTAATCGGCATTGAGCACGTTCTGCAAGTCAGTGCCGCCACCGTTCTCGAACATCATGATGTGTTGTTCGATGAGCGAGTTGCCATCGACATCGAAGGTCTCCGGTTTCCCGTCATCATCGACCACCGTCACCTGCTCCACCGCCTGCGGCACCCGCAGGAACGCAGGGTTCATGTCGTTGAGCACGAGGTTCATGCGCTTGATGTAGGTCGCCACCGAATAGGTGTAACTCACGTTCGGCTGGGCCTTGATGAACTGGTCCAGACGGTCGAGGAACTGCACGGTTTCAGTGGTCAGCGCGCCACGCGGAGTCTTGGTGTCGAAAGCGATCCAGCCTGGCGATGTACCGGCGACTCCAGCCCGGTTGATGAACGCGTCGGACATCCGCACCGGGCTGTCCTTCTTGAAGTAGGCAATGCCCGAGTCTTCGATATCCACCTTGAACGTGAACACCGTCATCATCGCCAACAACGGCAGGGTCACCAGCAATACCGGCTTGCGCCAGCGAATCAGCCAGGCACAGAACACCACCAGATAGTGGGAGATCAGCGACGCTTTCAGTTGCACTTTGCGCGGGACGGCATCTTTGCCCCAGATCGAAATCCACGCCGGAATCAGTAGCAACGAGATGATCAGCGCCGCCGTCAGGCCGATGGACATGAATACGCCAAAGTTGCGGATGCTGACAATGTTGTTGGTGGTGGAAATCAGGAACGTGGCAATAGTCGTGACCGTTGTCAACACTACCGGCGTGACCATCAGGCGCTGGGTTTCCCGGTTGGCTTCGCGGAAAGACTTACCCGAATTGAGCTGTTCGTAATACTCGGCCATGACATGGATCGCGTCGGCACAACAGATGGTGAACAGGAACACCGGCAAGACACTGGTGAGCAAGTCCATCGGCACCCGCAGCAGCGCCATCAGGCCAAGGGTCCAGATGGTGCAGAACAGGATATTGAACAGCGGCAGCACCACGCCCAGTGGTTTGCGAAAGAAGAAAACCAGCAGAGAGGTCACCAGCAGGAACACGATCGGGAACAGCATCGCCAGGTCGTGATCGATGATTTCCTGCTGGGCCGCAATGAAGATCGGCATGCCGGCGATGAACACCTCATCGGTGAACTCCGGGTGAGCGGCCTGGTACTTCGCGATGATCTCGCGGACCTGGTGATAAGCACGCAACTGGGCCTGAGCGTCGTCCTGTTTGGTGCCCAGTTCGGCGACGACCATGGCGACTTTCTTGTCCGCCGAGACGACGCCACCGACCATCTGCTCGTTGCCCATGATCTGCGCTTCGACCTTGATCGGGTCCATATCCAGGGCGTGCAGGGTCTTGTGGATCCATAACTCGCCATCGGCACTCAAGCTGATGTTTTCCAGGTCAGCCATCGAGGCCATTTCCTGGATCGGGTTGAGCCGCTCGGCAAGAAAGCTCAAAAACTGCAGGTCATGGCTGTCCCAGTGCCGGGCAATCCCATGGTCGCGCAGCGCTTTGGCGGCAGCGTAATCGTTCTGCGAAAAACCCTCGGCGAGGATCTGCACCAGTAAACCCTGGGCATCAGGGTCGCCACTGTGCAGGCCGACGATGCGCTGCAGTTCGACACGGTCCTCATCGTTCGCCAGCATCAACTGGCGTATGGCCTGGGACAGCTCGAACTGGGCGTTCAGCGACGTGGTGTTGAAGACACTCTCGGGGTTGTTCAGCGCCACCATGACCGAGTCATACGTGCCGGTGAACTCGCGCTGCAGATCAATGATCGTCTTGCGCGCCGGGTGAGTGTCCTTGAGCAGATACGGATTGGTGTCCGACATCAGCGCGCCGAGGGTGTAGGTGAAGTAGGCGGTGATCGCCACCAACACGAACACAATTGCCCGCGCATAGCGCTCGACGAAGTTCAGGTATCTTTCCATGAATGAGGGTTCCAGATGAATCGAGAGCGGCGCTTAGCGGGCAGACACGGCGTATTCCGGCAAGTCGCCGGCTTTCAGCCCGCGCTTGATCGCGGTCTGCGTGAACAGGCGGTCGTCCAGCGCGACGTTGTACTGCAACTGGTTGAAGCGCAGCTGAGAGCGCGTACCGGCGATGAAGTCCTCGGTTTCGCTGAAGGTAATGCTGTCGATCTGGTCGATGGTTTCAGTCTTCAGGGTGCGCATCTGCTTGAACATCACACCTTTTACATCGAAGAAGTCCTGGCGCAGCACCAGTGAGTTCTTCTTGTCAACCCAGACCTTGAGCTTGTTGTAGCCGGTCTTGGCCAGCACGGCAGGCGTCGCCGGCTCACGCTCGATCACGTAGCAATCGCGGCCCTGCAACTGCTCTTCGCCAACCAGCGTTTGGCGATAGTCTTCGGCGCGAATCTTGTCGAGGTCGGCATAGGAGTAGTCGCTACCCATGAACGCCCCGCGTTTGTCGGTGGTGGAAATCCTTCGGGTCTGTCGGCTGACCGGCAAATACATCCATTGGCTGTCTTCGAGGCCCAGGGCCTCGCGCGGGTTTTCGATGTGGAAGGCGACGTCACGCACATCACTCGGCGCGGAGAAATACATGGTGAATTTGTCGCTGTCCGGGTAATCCTTTTGCAGGTAGCTGAACTCGCGGATGCGGCTGTTACCTTGCTTGTCGATCAGGATCAGGGACACCTGGGACATGAAGCTCTTGCCGTCGTCGCGGTCCCGGGCCTGGCGAATGATGTCGTCGGCCGTGCGTGTTTCAGCTGCCATGGCGGCAGCGGCGCTCAGCAGCAGTGCGCTTACAGTCAGGGTCTTGAAGATGGGCAACATGGCGATTTCCTTTTCATTGTTTGAGTGGTTCGCACACCGCACCGGTGTGGTCAGAACAGATAACCGGCGGACAAGCGCACCTGGTCGCGGTTGGCGTACGCACCGAACTGGCGGTCGGGCTTGCCGAAGAACACATCGACTTCGAGCCCCAACTTGAGCCAGTCCACCGGTTTGTAGGTGAAGATCCCCTGAACGAAACTGTCGTCCTGCGCTGGCGGCGACATGCCGAATACCAGACGGGTCTTGAGGCGATCCTGGAACTGCGAGCCTTCGGCAGACACGGTGAACAGGTCGTCGCGTTTGTCCTGGACCATACCGGGCTGCCAGTCGAGCAGCCGCTGATGTTGCCACTGCGTCGAGATCAGCCAGTCCCGCAAGAGGTAATCGACGCCCAGCAGCGACTTGGTCATCGCCGTCTGGTCGCTGCCGTAAGCGCGGTAAGGATTGGTGACGCGCCAATTGTCGAAGTAGGCGACTTCACTGCGTACCACGATGCTGTGGCCGGCATCGATGGCCACACCGGCGCCGCCCATGGAATAGCGCGGGAATTGCCGCTCGAGGCGAATCAGGCCCTCTTCGGTCTGGCCTTCGACGGCGTAAACCGGGTCCTGTTGGCGGGCGTTGAGGGCAACGAAGCTGACATCCACCGTGCCGATCCGGCCGTTGGCACTGGCGCCGTAACCGAAGCCACTGTGACCGTCATAACCGGGCCGCGAATCGACCACGAACATCTGCGGATCGGGTGTGGCAAAGATCGGTGCATCGAACTCGCTGCCGACGGCCGGCGCCTGGTTCTTCACAAAATCAGTGATCACCAGCGCTTCCAGCTCCCACTCGGCGACCGGCTGCACCAGGCGAACCATCGGCACGGCGATGCGGCTGTCTTCCAACAGACCGATCACACCCTCGCGATAATCCAGCGGGTTGATCTGATCGAGCACCCGTAATTCATCTGCACGCCCCCACACCACCTGCTGCCAGCCCACCGTCAGCTCGCCGTCACCGACGTAGAGCCCCCAGTAAAGGTGCCGCCAATCGGCAGTCGCCCGGTAATCGTCCCGGGCTTGCGCGCTGTATGGGTTGTTGCCGTCATAACGGAAGTCGTAACGGGCTCGGCCCTTGGCCTTGTAGTAGCCGCTGTCCCAGGCATCCTCCAGGCTGAACTTGAGGTACACGGCCTTCTGCGTGACCCGGTCGTCACCGTGCAGACGCACGGCCGTGGCAACGCCGATCTCCGCTTCATGATGCTCCGGCAACCACTCGGCGATCGCCGCTGGCGGGCCGAGGCTGACCAGCGCGGCCAAAAGGCCGCGGTTCAATCCCAGTCGAGCCATGGCTACATTCCCAACCCGGCACCGCCGTCGATCATCAGGCTTTGCGCCGTGACACCACTCGCCTGCGGGCTCGCCAGATAACGAACCATGGCCGCCACTTCGTCGCCCTGAATGAAGCGCCGCAGCGGCAACTTCTTCTTGGCATTGCGCAGGATCTGCTCGTGGCTGATCCCGGCGATGCGCGCTTGAGCCGCCAATTCGCCTTGCAGCATCGGTGTGTCGATCCAGGCGGGCAGGATGGCATTGACGGTGATTCGCCGTGGCGCCAGGTCCAGCGCCAAGGCTTTGGTCATGCCGATGATGCCGTGCTTGGATGCGCAGTAAGCGGTGTTGCGAACCTTGCCCGCTCGGCCGAGGATCGACGACATGTTGACGATCCGCCCACCCTCCGCCATCAGTGGCAGGCACAACGAGGTGACGTAAAAGGTGCCGTTGAGGTTGATCGAAATCACCTTGTGCCAGTTGTCGAGGTCTTCGGGTTCGTTCTCGTCGCAGACCCCGGCGCTGTTGACCAGCACATCAACAAAGCCGACCCGGTTGGCCAGGCCCTTGAACAGAAGTTGCAGGCTGGCGAGATCGGCGATGTCCGCTTGATGGGTTTCGATGCGAGCGGCAAATTCGCCCTCGGTGACCCAGCTCTGCAAGGTTGCCAGATCCCGATCAAGCAAGATCAAAAGGTGCTCGGCCTGGGCTGCAAAACTTTCCGCGACGGCGCGGCCAATACCATTGGCCGCGCCGGTAATCACAATCGTGCGTAACTGGCTCATGGCATTTTCAATCCGCCGTTGACGGACAAGACTTCGCCCGTGACGTACAGGCCGCGCTCGGCCAGATACAGCACCGCGTCGGCAATTTCTTCAGGGCGGGCGAACCGTTTGATCAACAGCCGCGACTGGATTTCCTGCTCATGGGCGCCGACCAGGGCTTGGCTCATGTCGGTGCTGACGATGCCGGGCGCCACCGCGTTGACCCGGATGTTGCGCGGCGCCAACTCCACCGCCAGTGCGCGTGTCAATGCTTCTACACCGCCTTTGGCGGCGGCGTAGTTGCTCTGGCCCTTGCCGGGCTTTTGCGCGGCCACCGAACTGAGGTTGACGATGCACCCGCTGCGTTGGCGCATCATGCAGGGCAGCACCTGCTGACAGCACAACAACGTGCCGACCAGGTTGGTCTGGATGACCTCGGTGATGTCGCTCAACGATTGCGTGGCGAGCAAACCGTCACGGGTAATACCGGCGTTGTTGACCAACAAGTCGATACGCTCGAAACGTTGCTCGACCCGTTCAAAAAACGCCTGAATGCTCGGCGCTTCCTTGACATCACACTGCACGGCCAGGCAGTCCCGGCCGAGCCCTTCGACCTGCGCCTGCAAGGCAGCGGCTGACGCCTCGTCACGGACATAACTGAAGGCAACCTGATAACCCGCGCCGGCCAGGGCCAGCACGATGGACTTGCCAATGCCGCGACTGCCGCCGGTCACGACAGCTATTTTCTGAGTCATGACCGCTCCTTACAGTGAGTTTTGAGTTTTGAATTGCGCGAGGGTGAAACCGTGGGTCGCGGCCAGTGCGCGGACCTGCTGCACTTGCTCACGGCTGATATCGCCGTAGGAGCCGTGCTGGCTCATGCCAGACAAGCCCATCAACACCGACTCGGCCATGCACGCATACAGCTGACCTTTTTTCAGATAGGCCCGCACGTTGGGCGCCAGGCCGTCGTCGAACGGCGTCTGGACGATGCCGCCGTGCATGTAGAGCACGTCTTCGCGTTGGCTCGGCAGGTCTTGATGGACGTTCAGCGGCACGGCGATATCGCAAATCACGCTGCGCTCGGCAAAATGTTCGGCACCGAGGAACGGCTGAGGCGCATTGGCAGCGCACAGGACAATCCGTGCGCCCTTGATGGCGTCGAGATCGTTGGTGACCGTGATGAAGGCGTTCGCGCCAAGGCGCTCATCCACCAGACGGGCGATGTGCAAACCGAGGTCGGCTTTTTGGCCATGTGAGTGCAACACGCCACGAAAACCATCAAGGGTCAGCAGTCGCTGCGCCAACCGGTCGTGTTCGGCCGTGCCTTTGAGGATCGAACGGGCCGCGTCGGCGTAGATCTGTTGCGCGGTTTTCTCCAGGCGCCGAACCGAGCCGTCACGACCGCTGCCAATCAGAATCAGGTGATCGACGGTGGCGGACAGCACCGAGGCATAGGTCGACGCAACGTTACCGGCGGCACCGACAACGGCAGCGGTTTGCTCGCGCAGGGCCAGACCTTGCTGTACACAGCCTTGCTCGATGGCTTCGAGCCCCATGCCGATGGTCAGGGCGTTGCCGGACGTCAGCGCCATGTCGGCAATCTTCAGCGCCTGACAATTGTTGGTGACGATCGAGGTGTACATCCCGAGGCCGGCGATGCTGCAGCCATCGGCGCGGGCATCGGTGACACGCCTGCCGACTTCTTCGCGAATGCTGTCCAGGTCACCGCTGCGGATGTACTCGGCCATGGCATCCGAATCCATGCACAGCGGGTACAACGTGAACTCCACCGCCATGCCGAGGCGCGACCGAATGATCACCGGGCCGACTGGCACAGCGCGGCGTTCAGGCTTGGTGCGATTGATGAACGTGCGTTTTTGTTCCGGGCTCAGGGCTGCCAGCGAGGGATCGACGTCACCGAGGATATCGGCATCGATCAGGTGGTTGATGAACGCTACCCGAGCGACGACTTCGACCTTGGCATCCCTGTTTTCAACGGGCTCGGTCACCCGAAAATCGTCCTGACGGGCTGGCACGGTGGGCATCGAGTCCGCGCAGATACCCGCCGCCAACGGCAACGCATCGCCACGTCGCAGCATGTCGCAGACCCGTTGCAGGGCAGCGATCAGCCCGTCGATTTCGCCCAGGGTGATACAGGCTGGCGGCTCCAGGCGAATCACGTTGGAGTTGCTGCCCGACGGTGCTACCCGCAACGCTTCGAATTGCAAGAGGTAACCGGCGATCAAGTAACCCAAGGCATCGTTGTACTGGGCCGACGCCTGTACCAGCGAGCTGCTGACACTCAAGTCGTGCAATTCCAGCCCCACCAGCAAGCCACGCCCGCGCACATCGGCGATCACATCCGGATAGGCCATCTTCAGCTCATTGAGCGAGGCTTTGAGGTAGGCGCCCTTGGTGCGTATGTCTTTGAGCATCGCGTCGTCATTGGCGAACAACCGGCGCAATGCCGACAGCGCGATATGGCAGGACGGATCGTCCTCGGCGAAGGTCGAGCTGTGGATGTAGCTGAACTCGCCTTCGTAGTGGCTGCTGCGGATCACCGTCGCGGCGATTTTCATCAAGCCGCCGCCGAGGGCCTTGGACAGGCAGTAATAGTCGCCTTGCAGGTTGAACTGGCTGCTGGCAAGAAACGTCCCGGCGCGACCAAAGCCCGACTGCACTTCATCGACCACCAGCGGGCATTGTTGCTCGTTACACAGCTTGCGCAGCCCCAGGTAGAACTCGGCCGCGAACTCGTTGATACCGCCTTCGCCCTGAATCGGTTCCATCAACACGGCGGTAATCGCACTGAACGGCAGTTGCAGCACGTGCAGGTGTTCGCCGTCCCATTGCAGGCTCAACCAATGGTGCGTGTGCCGGGCCGGCAATGCCTGCAACTGATGGGGCTGCTGTGGGTCGATGAACTCGACGTTCAGACCAAAACGGGCAAACGGCGCGCGGTACTGACGGCCATAGGTCAGTTGCACGGTATTGACCAATTTGCCGTGGAAGCTGCCGCGCAGGGCGACGAATACCGGTTCGATGTGCAACTGCGCCAGGTTGTGTTGGCGAACGGCTTCAACCACCTGACGCAAGGTCACGCTGTTCAGGGTGGTCGGCAGGACACCTGCAGGCAGGTCGAGGTCGGCCACCTCCAGTTCGCGGTAAGCGTGTTCGCTGGCGGTCAGGCTGGCCAGGGTGAAATCGATGTCGTCGAACTGCTTTTGCAGGCTCTTCTGGCGACGGAACTCCGCGTGCTTGACGGCGATTTCCACCGCCTCCGCGCCACTGTTGGAGAAAGTCGAAACATAACGTTCGGTGTTCTTCAGTTCGCGATTGAAGGCGTCGCTGAGCGCTCGCCCCAATTGCCCGGCCGCACCGCGGATCGACATTTGTGCGTTGAACGGCACGTCGCTGCGCAGCAGCGCACATAGCTGATCGACAAACTGTGGGTCGTTGTGGCCGAACAGTGCCGCACCGTAACCGCCGAGAAAGTCGGTGACCGCGACCATGTCGCCCTTGGGGTTGCGGTAGAACAACTGGCTACCGAGGGCGCGCTCAAATTGACACTCCAGGCCCAGTGCCTGGAGCAGGCCGACGAATTTGGGCCGAACGAAATCGCGATAATCCATGACAGTCATATCCCTTGAAAGTAAAAAAGAGGCGGTAGTCAGCGGCAGTCCTGAGTGGCCTTTGCGCTGTAGAGCACTTGATAGGCGGCGCTGAATCCGTTGTCGTCGCGGTTCAGCACCAGGCAATGCGCAAGGCTCGCGGCGTGGGGCGCGCCCTGAATGAACGGCAGGTTCGCCACTGGCTGCTGCAAACCGGCAATCGGCGGCACGCTTTGGGCCTGCAATGCGCAACGCGCCAGCATCAGATCCACCAGGCTCGGCGCCGCGCTGAGAATGCCGTTGATCGCCAACCCGCTGGTGATGTGCGAGGCGCGCGCAAGGGCCAGCGTCTGGCACAACACGCGGTCTTTGTGCGCATCGCCGGTGCCGCTGCACACCAACACATCGGTTGGGCTGTCGGGCAGGCTCAAGCGACCGAGGGTGGCATGGGCCGTCATGTCGGCGAGGCACGCCTGAGGACCGGCCGGCAGGTCTTCGCGCCGGCGCAGCACCAATGCTGCCGCGCCCTCCCCGGCAATGCCGCCGGTGCCCCGAAGGTCAAACGGCAGCAGCGTGTTCGAGCCATTGGCGCTGATGACACCCGCCTGGACCAACCCGGACAGCGCCAGGGCATCCAGCTCGCTGCCCGCACCGACAACGATTGCCGCGTCAATGCGGCCAGCCTGCAAAGCGGCCGTAGCCTCACGCAAGGCTGCCAGGTTACCGGCGACACCTTGCATATAGGCGTTGCACTCACCCACCAGTTTCAGCGCCAGGCTGGTGACACCCAGCAAGCAGTTGCTCAAGCCTTTGAGCACCAGAAAAGGGTCCTGCGCACGGTCTTGCAGGATCCGTTTGGCGAACGCCGCCATGTCGGCGACGCCGTCCTGCCGACAGCCGAGCAACAACTCGGCATAGGATTCCAGAGACGGATGGGTGTAGCCGCCCTGACAGCAATACAAACCGAAACGGACATCCGGCGGCTCATCGGCCAGGCCGGCTTCTTCCAACGCCTGACGTACCGCGCTGACACCCCAGATCACTGCCGGCGTGCAGTAACGCTGAAGGTTTTGCGCAAGGTCTTGCCGGCTGCGTTGGTGGTCCTGATCCTGAATTTGCCCGAACGCCACCACGCGTTCGCTGCTGAACCGTCGGGCGTTCAGCGCCGTAATTGCACTGCGCCCTTCGGTTGCGGCCGCCCAGAAAGGCTCGACACCCCAGCCGCTGGGCAACACGCAACCCGCACCGGCAATCGCGACCGCCTGTTTCATCGCGGCGCCTCCCGGTACTTGCCCAGCGCCAGTGAAGTGTTGAGGCCGCCGAAACCGAAGGAGTTGCTCAGGGCAACGTCAACCTTGCGCTTGACCGCTTGATGGGCGCAGTAGTCAAGGTCGCATTGTTCGTCGGCATCCTGCAGGTTCAGGGTCGGCGTGACCCGATCATCCCGGCAGGCCAGGGCCGTGAGCATGAACTCCGGTGCTCCGGCGGCCGCAATCAGGTGGCCGAACTGGGATTTGTTGGCCGTCACCAGCAACCGCCGATAATGTTCGCGCTCGGCGAACAGGGTCTTGATCGCCAGGGTTTCGGCGGCATCGTTGAGGGGTGTCGAGGTACCGTGGGCATTGATCAGATCGACCTGTTGCGGCGCCAGCCCGGCATCCGTCAGGGCCGCCTGCATCGCCAGCACCGCGCCACGGCCCTGCGGGTCGGGGGCGGTGATTTTGTAGGCATCCAGGCTGCTGCCGAAACCCAGCACTTCGGCGTACGGCGTTGCCCCTCGGGCGAGCGCCCGTTCGAGGGTTTCGAGCACGACAAAACCACCACCTTCACCCGCAATCAAGCCACTGCGATGGCGGTCGAACGGCCGACACAGTTCGGTGCCCCAACGCTGTTCGCTGCTGGCGGCGCCGAGCAGATACAGCGCGGTCATGGTGTCCAGGCTCAGCACCGAATCGGCGCCCCCGGCAATGGCCAGCTCGACCTCGCCGCGACGGATCATCTGGAATGCATTGCCGATGGCCTGGGACGCTCCCGCGCAGGCGCTGCTGATATTGATCACCGGGCCTTCACTGCCGATGCCATCGGCAATCACCCGCGCAAGGCGGTCGTTGCTCTGACACAGTGAACTGTCAGGATCGACCTGCGCCTGGCGCGCCATCAATTGAGCCCAGGACGGCGCCTGCGCCGGGTTATCCGCCAGGCTGAGCAGCATGTCCTGCAAACGATGAGCAGGTGCGCCGGACGCTGACAATACCGCCGCGCCACGCAACTGTTCGGGGCTCAGACCACTATCGGCAATGGCTTGGGTGGCCGCGACCCAACCCAAGCGGGTGCGTTTTTCCAGCGACAATCCCCAGGCCGGATGGTTTTTCAAGTGTGCCGGCATCAAGCCCATATCCACGGGCGCTGCGTAACGCACGGGGAACGCACCCGCTTCGACGCCTTCCGGTTGCCATGGCCGAATGCAATGCTCGCCGGCCAACATGCTTTGCCACATGGACTGCCACTCGAAACCGAAGCCAGTGACGGCGCCCATGCCCGTGATCACGATCCGTGTGGGGCTCATGGGTAACTCTCCATTGTCTCTGTGTCCGACGACGTTCTGGCCAGCAGCACCGCGCCCCAATGCCCGCCTCGGCTATGTTCGAGCAACAGCGTGTAACGGCGGCAATCCAGTGCCCAGGTCACAGCAATTTCGCTGAGCAAGGCGCTGGCGCCCAAGTCACCTAGCAACGCCTTGGAGTGTTCGAGGGTGTGCCCCGATAGGGTAAACAACGCGGCAATCTGCGGATCCTGTGCATCGGCGACGACTTGCCCGACATCGCTGAGGCACAGTTTTTCGTTGCTCAAAGCACGCTCGATGACGTCGCGACCAACCGCCAGTCCACGCTCGGGTTGCGCGCTGTAACCCCGTGCAAACCCGGCAATACGCAACGCAGATTGAGCACCGCTGCCCGGGTTGGTCGTCAGCAACAGTGCCGCAGCACCTTCGCCGAAAACCCACGAGCCGGGGTTCACAGGTGGGTGAGTAGCGTCACGCAGGTACAACGCGGGGGTGATGTTCGGACTGCTGCTGACGACCACGGCAGCATCGGCACGGCCTTCGCTCAGATGGGCAGCGGCCTCCATCAAAGCATCCAGCCCCGCATTGCCCTGGGAGCAAAAACCGCCCATGGGCCCCTTGCAACGCAAGGCCTCAGCCGTGTGGGCCATGACGCTGCTGTTGAGCATCATCAGCGCATGCAGCGGCGGTGTGTGGGCAAAGAATTGCGCCAACAGATCGGCCGGTTGTGCACCAATGGCCTGCACTGCATCCCAGCACGAGCTGGGGCCATCCACTTCCGGAATGGCAGCGGTCAATGCGATCCGCTCGTCGGGCAGCTCCAGCCCACGCAAGGTCTCGGCGAGACGGCCGGCGCAATACAGCAGGCGCGCGCCCTGAGGCTCGAGGCTGCGGGACAGTTTGCGGTCGTACACACCCGCCGGCAAGGCGGGCGCTGCAACACAATGGGCCAGACGTGCCGGGTCGAAATCCAGCGGTTGCGCGGCCTGAGGTTGACTGTCACGAGGCGCACATTCAGTACCGGCGGCGTTGAGTACCGACGCCGCAGTGATATAAACAGCGGTTGAATTGGATCTGGTCATGTCATGCCCTGCCCAGCACCAACGAACTGTTCACGCCACCAAACCCGAAGGAGTTGGAGAGCACGACATTGATCGGTTGCTGCAACGGTTCGCAAAGGAATTTCAACGCCGGAAATTCGGATTTTTCCGGCTGAAAATTGAGGGTCGGCAAGGCCACGCCCAACTGAATGCTCATCAACGACAGCACCGCCTCAATGGCACCGCTGCCGGCCAACGAATGCCCTACGGCAGACTTGTTGGCGGTGAACGTCATCTGCTCCAGGGTTTCGCCGAAGACCTGCGCCAGGCCCAGGGCCTCACAACGGTCATTGGCCTGTGTCGACGTACCGTGAACATTCACATGGTCCACAGCCGCACTGGTCAGTTCGGCATCGGCCAGGGCCGCCGTCATGCAGGCGGCATACTTGCTGCCGTCGCGGCTGCTGGAGGTGATTTTCTCTGCCTCGCACAGATTCGCGTAACCCAGCACCCGGCCCAGCGAACAGGCCTGACGACGCTCGGCATGCTCGCGGGATTCCAGCACCAACAGCGCCGCCCCTTCACTCAGCACAAAACCGCAGCGGTCCGGCATGAACGGCCGGCTCTGTTCTTGTGGGGAAAAGTCCACGCGCTGGCAGAGTGCGCCCAGCCCATCAAAGCTGTAGTAGGACAATTCATGGGCCATCAACTCCACCGCGCCACACAACGCCAGGTCGATCTCGCCACGGGCGATCGCTCGATAGGCGCTGCCGATGGCCATGGTGCCGGCGGCACAGGCATCGGAATGTGTGGAGATATGGTCACGGACGCCCAGCCATTCGGCGAGATGGCGGGTTTGCTGATCAACCCGCCGGGCAAACGCCCCACCGCTCAGGGTGTGGTTATCCAGGAACTGGTCGAGATCGACCCGCCCCTGATCGTCCATGTAACGGCTGGCGTCCCGCAAATCACCGCTCACGCAATGCTTGTTGGCCCCGACGAAAATACCGCTGGCGACTCGGGCAAATGCGCCGTCAGCCAAGCCGGCATGGGCCAGCGCCTGACGGGCCACGTAATGCGCCAGCCATTCCTGGCGGGAGGTGGTCTGCAGGTCGCCCGGAAAGGCCGCCGCGATGACCTGCCATTGTTGCTCATCGATAAATCCGGCCGCCGGGTTCGCAAACCCCAGTTCGACAAACGCCGGGTGCTGGCCAATGCAGGAACGGTTTTCGCTGATCGTCGTGAACAGCGAGGCCGCATCCAGTGCCGTGGGAGCCACCAGTCCATAGCCGGTGACCAGAACCTCTCGGGCCTGCATCAAGGCACCCCCTACGCCGAAGCCTTCAACTGGGCGGCCGCGTACTGCTCAACCAGCAGACGCGAGATCGAGTCACCGTCCAGAGGGGTCAGGCGAGCACTGCAACCGCCACACACCACTTGTTGGCGTTCATTGAGTTGGGCATGAGCCGCGCCACACTCAGGGCAGGTTTCGGGGAGGTGGTTGAACACGTTATGGCATTGCTGCGCCCAGTTCCGCACGGTGGTGGCCGAGAAGACATCGCCCGGCTGCATGCCCACGTGCAGCTGGCCCGGCGCATAAGCGCTGAGGCTCTGCTCCAGCAAGGCCACGCCGTCCTGCGTGATTCGGCCTTTTTCGATAAACCGGGTGGCGTCGCCGAACACCGCTACCGCGTGATCCAGCACGCTGGTTTTCGGCAAGGTGCAACCGTACTGACGGCCCAGCTGGAAGCTCAGGTCGACGATGTCCAGCGAGTCGGCGCTGAGGTCGTCAACGATACTGCTGTGCTCTGTCACGTCGCCCCTGTCCAACACCAGCAACTGCGCAAGAATCTCCTGTGTACTGCTGATAACGCTGTCCAGTTCCAACGGATTATTCATTGATTGTTTCCCTACAAAAGCCGCATTGAATGAATAAAGTCATCGGGCCAAAAAAGCTGTTTTCAGGCCAGATCTATCGAGGGCCGGGAGTCTAAAGTCTCCCCCTAAGGGGAGAGTCAACGTGCCATCAGTGCTTTTTGTGGGAAATCCCGACGCACCCTGAAACCTTTGATTTATGCCGCTCCATGGGGCTTGGAGAGGAATCGTAAGATGACAAAATCGATGGCTTGAAACAGCACGAGAGTTCCAGAAATGGGGTGTCACCGTACCCGCAAGCACCAGAGGTACCCTGCGCAGCGGAACGGTTTTCGTCGGGCCGTGAATCTCGTTGATCAGTAGGTTATTGCCGCGTTCACCGGCTTGCCGATCAGGTGATAAACCAGCCCCGCCGCAAAGCCGGCCATAGGCAACAGCCAGATGACCCAGCGGTGGGTGGTTGCCCGCGCAAGCCCGACACGTTGCTGCATGCCACCAGACAACTCGTGGGGCAAACGCTCGCCCCACGCTTTCAGCCCCACCGCCTGCAACTGCCGTTGTGCCGCTGCGCGTCGTGTACGCTCCGGCTCACCGCGCAATCCCAGGGGCAAGGCCACGTTGTCGAGCACGCTTCGATGCGGCAGCAAACCGAAATGCTGGAACACCATGCCGATGCGCTGCGACCGCAGTTGGCGCAGCGCAGGCTGCGTCAAGTCGCTCAGGGCCTCACCGTCGATGAGCACCTCGCCGCTGCTCGGTTCTATCAACCGGTTGACGTGGCGCAGCAAAGTCGACTTGCCGCTGCCGGATGTACCCATCAAGCAAAGCACTTCGCCACGCCGCACCGCGAGGTTCACTTGCTCAACCGCGTTGCTGGAGCCTGACCGGCTCCCCTCGTAGCGTTTGGTGACCGCGCGAAATTCCAGCGCGACAGCAGGAATCGATGCAGAGCCAAGGAAGTCTGCGCTGATCCGCGCAGGGGTTTCCAAAGGGTCGTTGGCAATCAGTGGATATTTATCAGCGATCACGTCGCCCCCTGGAGTTCAGTGGATTCCAGGGCAACGACGCAGACGCCATGCCAATCGGCCAAACCCCGCGTACTCAAGCGCGAGACGGGTTTTTGTCATGCCGGCATGGTGTTGAAGAGGCAGCAACGTTGCATGGCTGCTGTTGTGTGGGAAACAGCGAGGAACACGCCTGCGGTCTTAGTTGAACGAAAGCTTTGGCAGCCTTGTGCTGCCATTGCATTTGCAATGACTAAGTATTCCATGAGGGAATATAAATATTATTTTTTATTATTTTTAGAGATATGAATCGACTTTTATACTTCCATCAGACCCGCGATGAATCGGGGTAACCGTGTTGGAGGGTTGAAGTTTCTGATGCCAACGTCATTGCCTACCTCCGGCCAATCCCAGGTGCTGTTGCAGCTGCACCCGCTGTTCAGTTTCTTCCAGCCTCTGCAGGCCCGCATCCCGCTAGCCGCAGAACGCACCGCAGCCCTCTTCCACCGCCAAGCGCATGTGCTGAGCAAATTGCCTGAGGAGCCGCTATGAAACGCCCCCCAATCCGCCCTCCCCACCCGCCAGCGAGGAATGCCGAGTGACAACCCCTCTACGACCTGCCGTGCTCAGCCCCTTGCAGACTGCACGTCGCCTAGCGACGGCGTTCGCCGAAACCGCCGTCGAGCGCGACGAGGCCGGCGGCACACCCAAGGCCCAGCGCGACGCTATCCGCCAGAGCGGCTTGTTGGCGCTGAGCATACCCACCCAGTTCGGCGGCCTCGGCGCCAGCTGGAGCGAAACCCTGGAGGTGGTGCGCGAATTCGCCCGGGTCGACAGTTCCATCGCCCACGTCTTCGGCTTTCAGCACCTGATGCTGGCTACCGTACGCCTGTTCTCCCGCCGCGATCAGTGGCAACCCTGGTTCGAGCAGACCGCGCGCAAGAACTGGTTCTGGGGCAATGCGCTCAACCCCCTGGACAGCCGCACCGTACTCACACGCTTCGACGGTTGGTACGAGTTTTCCGGCAAGAAGAGTTTCTGCTCAGGCGCCAGCGACTCGGAAATGCTGATTGCCTCGGCAGTCGATGAAAGTGCTGGCGGCAAGCTGCTGATCGCTGCCATCCCCAGCGGCCGGACCGGTATCACACTGCATGATGACTGGAACAACATGGGCCAGCGCCAGACCGACAGCGGCAGCGCTACTTTCGAGCGCGTGCGCGTCGAAGAGAACGAGATGCTTCTCGACCCCGGCCCGCTGAGCACACCCTTCGCCAGCCTGCGCCCGCTGATCGCCCAGTTGCATTTCGCCAACGTATTCCTTGGTATCACCGAAGGCGCTCTGGAAGAGGCTCGCCATTACACGTTGAAGGAAGGCCGCCCGTGGTTCCGCTCCAAAGCCCGACATGTCAGCGAAGACCCTTACATCCTGCGCCACTACGGCGAGTTCTGGGTCGGTCTGGAAGGCGTGCGCCTGCTGGTGGAGCGCGCCGCTACGCAACTCGACGCGGCCTGGCACAAGGAGCACGCGCTCGGCGCCGAAGAGCGTGCGCAACTGGCGCTGGCCATCGCCACGGCCAAGGTGGCGGCGGCACGCACTGGCCTGGACATCTGCAACCGCCTGTTCGAGGTCACTGGCGCACGCGCGACCCACGCCTCGCTGCGCCTCGATCGCTACTGGCGCAACCTGCGTACCCAGAGCCTGCACGACCCGCTGGACTACAAACTCCACGAGCTGGGTGAGTGGGCACTGAGCCAGACGCGACCCACCCCATCTTTCTACTCATAGGAATCGCCATGCAGTTGCTGACCCTCCCCCCTTCGCCGTCACTGGCCACCTCGATCCGGGCGACCGCACAGGTCTTCGAAGACGCTAGATCGCAGGCGCTGCTCGCCCACCTGCAACAGGTCGCCCCCAGCGAGGCCAGCGTCCTGATCATCGGCGAGACCGGCACGGGCAAGGAGCTGGTCGCACGCCACATACACAACCTCAGCGGACGGCGCAACGGCCCCTTCGTCGCGGTGAACTGTGGCGCCTTTTCGGAGTCGCTGGTGGAGGCCGAGCTGTTCGGCCACGAGAAAGGCGCCTTCACCGGCGCCCTGGCGGCCAAGGCCGGCTGGTTCGAGGAGGGCAACGGTGGCACGCTGTTCCTCGACGAAATCGGCGACCTGCCCATGGCCATCCAGGTCAAGCTGTTGCGCGTGCTGCAGGAGCGTGAAGTGGTGCGCCTGGGCTCGCGCAAGAGCATCCCCATCGACGTGCGCGTGGTCGCCGCCACCAACGTGCAACTGGACAAGGCCATCGCTGCCGGCAACTTCCGCGAAGACCTGTACTACCGCCTCAACGTGGTCAGCCTGCAACTCTACCCGCTGCGAGAACGCCCGGGCGACATCCTGCCGCTGACCCGACACTTCATCAAGACCTACTGCAACCGCCTGGGTTACGGCGAAGTGCGCCTGTCCCCCGAGGCCGAACGCAAGCTGGTGAGCTACGACTGGCCCGGCAACATCCGCGAGCTGGAAAACGTCATCCACCACACCCTGCTGGTGTGCCGCAATGGCCTGGTGCAGGACGACGACCTGCGCCTGTCGCACCTGCGCATCGAGCGCCAGGACAAGTCGCCGGTGAGCACCGCCGAAAGCGCCGAAGAGCAGTTGCTGCGTGCCTTTCAGCGCCTGTTCGAGGAGCAGGCCGGCAGCCTGCACGAGAAGGTCGAGGACACCCTGCTACGCAGTGCCTATCGTTTCTGCCACTGCAACCAGGTGCACACGGCCAGCCTGCTGGGTCTGAGCCGCAACATCACCCGCGCCCGACTGATCGCCATCGGCGAACTGGTGGTCAATCGGCGCCGGCCAGAGCCCCAGATGCGCCCTGAGCGGGCGATACAACTATCAATCTGAGAGGCCGCCACGAACGATTGCGCCCCCCTTGCCAACTGCGCGAGGAGGGTTGCGAAGGACAGAAGCGCATGGCCGCGACAAATGGCGGCAATCGCAACAGACTGGAAGCAGCCCCCAACCTTTGAGCCGGTGTGGGCCTGGTGCGCGGCGGCGCCCGAACTGCGCAGGGCTGAAGACAGGCCGGGGGGACGCCACCGGCCCTGCCTGCGCGATCAGCCTTCCTGGCTGCAATCACGCGGGGTGATACCCTTCTCTTTGGCATATTGATGCGACGAGGCCTCGATGATCGGCCGCAAAAACGCGCGGTCGGCCTGTACCCAGTCGCTGATCAGTTTCCACTTCTGCCCGTCCCACTGCTGGAAGCGCACCGCACCACCGCCTTCATGGTCGGAGCAGGACAGTTTCAGCGGCTGCACCAGCCCCTTGGCACCGAGTGCCTGCAGGCGGGTATCGTCCAGGTTCAGGTGTTCGAAGCCCCAACGCACCTGCTCGCCACTCAGCGGTTGCCTGCCGAACTTCTCCTGAGCCAGACGCAATGCCTCGACGTTGAGGATGCCGTTGACCACGCCGAGGTTGTAGTAAACGGTGCCGAAGCGCTTCGGATCGGCCAGGTCGCCTTGGCCCTTGTCCACCACCGCCTGTTCGATGCCCTGCAGCACCGGGAACTCGGTACCTGACGGATGCGTGGTGATGGCGATGAAGCCCTTGGCCGCGGCACCGGCAGGCGCCGCGTCTTCCTCGGAATTGCTCCAGATATTGCCGATGATGCGGTCGGCAGGGAAACCGACCTTCTGCGCAGTCTTCAGCGCCACCGGGTTCATCACGCCCCAGCCGCGCAGGATGACCCAGTCCGGCTTCAGACGGCGGATGTTCAGCCATTGCGATTGTTGCTCGTTGCCGGGGTGCGGCACCTCCAGCAGGGTCAACTCGAAACCGTACTTGTCCGCCAGGGCCTGCAGCACCCCGTTGGTTTCCTTGCCATAGGGCGAACCGTGAAAGAGCGTGACGATCTTCTTGCCCTTGAGGCCCTGCTCGCCGCCTGCCTGCTGAGCGATCCAGTTGACGATGGCCGATACCTCGGAATAGGGATTGAGCTGCAGCGGGAAGACGTAAGGGAACACGCTGCCATCGGTGGAGTCGGTACGCCCGTGGTTGATGGTGATCAGCGGCAGCTTGTCGGCCGTGGAGCGTTCCAGGGTGGCATACGCGATACCCACCGACAGCGGATTGGTGGCGGCAGCCGGTGCGCCGTTGAGCCCACCCTTGAGGCGCTCGTAGCACTCCACCCCCTTCTCCACGACGTATTCAGTCTCGCACTCGCTCCAGGTCAGCTTGACACCATTCACGCCGCCTTGGGCGTTGACGTACTTGAGGTAATCGATAAAACCACCGAAGAAACCGGTGCCACCTGCGGCATAGGGGCCAACGCGGTAGCTCTGCAGGGGGAAATACTGTTCGTTGGCCGCGTGCACGTTGAGTGCACCGGCCGCCAGGCTCACGGCCAGCGCCAGGCGGCCGAGGACGGATCGGGTCGACATCGTGGTTATCCTTTACAAATCAGTGGGCAGTGACATAAGGCGGGCGAAGCCCGGTGCGAAGGTTCGCTCAGTGGCGCAACGGCCAACGCCGAGTGCGCTCGCGAAAGCGTTGCCAGAGGCGCGCCAGGCCCTCCGGTTCCTTGATCAGGAAGATGATGATCAGCGTGCCGAAGGCCATCTTCTGCAGGTTCTCTATCTGTCCGGCATCGATCAGCCCGGTCGGCAGCAACCCGGCCAGGTTCGACAGCAGCACCGGGAACAGCACGATGAAGGCGGCGCCGAGGAAGTTCCCGAGGATGCTGCCCAGGCCGCCGATAATGATGATGAACAGGATCTGGAACGAGCGGTTCAGGTCGAAGCCGTGTGGCTCCACCGTGCCCAGGTAGGTGAAGGCCCAGAGCGAACCGGCCACGCCGAGGTAGAAGCCGCTGATGGCAAAAGCCAGCAGTTTGGTCTTCAACAGGGGAATGCCGATCACTGCGGCGGCGGTGTCCATGTCGCGCACCGCCATCCAGTTGCGCCCCAGCTCGCTGCGCACCAGGTTGGCGCCCAGCCAGAACAGCGCACTGACCACCGCCAGGGTCAGCAGGTAGCGCCCGGCCGGCGACGAAAAGTCATACCCGGCCATCAGCAGTGGCGGCGCGCTGATCACCCCCGAGGCACTGTCGTTGCTGAACCAACTGAAGCGGGTCAACGTCCATGGCACGAAGAACTGCGCCGCCAGTGTCGACACCAGCAGATAGAAGCCCTTGATGCGCAGGCTTGGCAGGCCGAACACCACGGCCACCAGCGCCGCCACCAGGCCGCCGAGCAGCAGGCTGGCCAGCAGCGGCAGCCACGCCACGCGCAGCTCGAAATTATAGGCCGCGAAGGCACCTACTGCCATGAACGCCGCCGAACCCAAGGACAGTTGCCCGGCATAACCGGTCAGCAGGTTCAGCCCTAGGCCGGCCAGCGACAGCAGTAGAAATGGGATCAGGATGGCACTGAACCAGTAATCGTTGCCCAGCAGTGGCACGCCGATGAAGGCGAACAGGACCAAGGCCGCCAGGCCCAGCCGATCCTGGCGCAGGCGGAAGAATCGTCGGTCGTCGGCGTAACGCACGCTGAACTGACCCGCTTCTCGATACAGCATGATCGACGCTCCTCAGACTCGCTCGATGGCGCGCTCGCCGAACAGCCCAGCCGGACGCACCAGCAGGAACAGCAGGGCCAGCACATAGGGAAACCAGTTTTCGATGCCGCCGCCGATGAGCGGCCCGAGGTACACCTCGGCGAGCTTCTCCGAAGCGCCGATGATCAGGCCGCCGACGATCGCCCCGCTGATCGAGGTGAAGCCGCCGATGATCAGCACCGGCAGGGCCTTGAGCACCACCAGCGAGAGCGAGAACTGCACCCCAAGGCGCGCGCCCCAGAGCAGCCCGGCGACCAGCCCGACGAACCCGGCCACCGCCCAGACCACCGCCCACACCCTCGGCAGGCGGATACCGACGCTCATCGCCGCGCGGGGATCGTCGGCCACCGCACGCAGCGCCAGGCCGATGCGCGTGCGGTTGAACAGCAAGGACAGTAGCACCACCAGGGCCGCCGCCGTTGCGGCGGCGAACAGGTCGAACTGCGACAGCAGCAGGCCACCCAGCGCCAGCGGCGCGTCGCTGATGGCCAGCTCCAGGCCGTGAACCTGAGCACCCCACAAGGCCTGGGCGACGCCCTCGATGATGTAGGCCAGGCCGAGCGTGGCCATGAACAGGGTAATCGGCGAACGCCCCACCAATGGCCGCAGTACCGCCCGTTCGATCAGCAGCGCCAGGGCGATCATCGTCGCCAGGGTGACGAGAAAGGACAGCCAGAACGGCACGCCGCGCTCCAGCAGGCTGACGAAGGTCAGCGCGGCGAACAGTACCATCGCCCCCTGGGCGAAGTTGAACACACCGCTGGCTTTGTAGATCAGTACGAAACCGATGGCCACCAGGGAGTACATCACCCCGGCCAGCAGGCCACCGATCAGCACTTCGAAAAAGAATGCCATGTCGCGCTCCTGTGTGGGAACAGCCCCGAAGCCGCCGCCGGGCGGACACCCAGATAGGCCGCGATCACGTCGGGGTTGCGGCGAACCTGCTCGGGGGAGCCGTCGCCGATCTTGCGGCCGTAATCGAGCACCACCACATGGTGGGAAATGCCCATGACCACGCCGATGTCGTGCTCGATCAGCACCACCGTCATGCCGAACTCACGGTTGATCTCGACGATGAAGCGGCTCATTTCGCGCTTCTCCTCGGCATTCATCCCGGCCATCGGCTCGTCGAGCAGCAGCAAGCGAGGCTCGGCGGCCAGCGCACGGGCCAGCTCGACCCGCTTCTGCAGGCCATAGGGCAAGGTGCCAACGATTTCGTCACGCCACGGCTGGATGCGCAGAAACTCGATGACCCGCTCGGCGGCGGCGCGTTGGCGATCGTCCTCGCCCGGCGCGCGGCCGATGCGCAACGCCTGCTCCAGCCAGGAACTGCGGCGCTTGAGGTTGCGCCCGGTGAGCACGTTGTCGAGCACGCTCATGCCCTTGAACAGCGCGATGTTCTGGAAGGTGCGAGCGATGCCGCCGCGTGCCGCTGCATGTGGGTGCATCACCCGACGCTGCTGCCCGGCAAAACGAATACGCCCCTGCTGCGCCCGGTAGACGCCATTGATGACATTCAGCAGCGAGCTCTTGCCCGCGCCATTGGGCCCGATCAGCGCACAGATCTCGCCTTCGGCGACGCTGAAGCCGATGTCGCTGATGGCCTTCACACCCTTGAACGACAGGCTGATGCCCTCCAGTTCCAGCAACGGGGAATTCGACATGAACACTCCTCAGACGGGCTGAACCCGGCTTTGCGACCGAGCAGCGAGGGATGAACGAGGGCTGCGCACGGCCTGCCAGCGGGGCGCCTCCCGCCAGATACGCGGCGCCACCCCAAGGGCGGCGAAGAACGCCTGCACCTCGCCCGGCAGGGCCTCACCGACCAGCAGCGGCACCCGGGTGCGGCTCAGGCCCAGCACATCGCGCAGCGGCCGACGCAGCAACACCTGGCCAAGGCCGTTGCGCAGCAACCCACCGCGCGCGTCAAGCGCCCAGTCCAGCCAGCGCCGCAGCAGGCTGCCCGGCAGCGGTAGACGCTGCTGCGCCAGTGCATACAGGCGGCCGTAGCTGTCGTGGGTGCCGAGTACCAGGGTCGGGCCGAGTTCACGGCGGTCGGTGTCGCGGGTCGCCAGGCTCTCCGGAAAATTCATCCGAAAGCCTGCCAGCAGCCAAGGCGCCAGCAGGTAGCGGGCCTGGCCGCTGGTGGCGAAGTTGCGGGAGGCCAAGGCTTCCTCGGCCGCCGTCAGGCGCTCCTGTTCGACCAGCCGACGCCCCTCGCCCAGCACCTCGGCATGGCTGAGCCCGTGCTGCTGAACCTGGCCATCGGCATCCAGCCGGTGAAAGCTGAAGGCTGGGCGCTCGCTCTGCGCCTGCACCGGCAAGGCAGGATCGGGCAACTGCGCGGCCAGGCGAGCGTAATTCGGCAACCCGGAATCCGCCAGGCCACGGCCATCGGCGTAGAACAGCAATGCCGGCACATGACCGCTCGCCAGCACCCGCTCGACCTCCTCCTGACCTTCGGCAAAGACGAAACCGGCCTGCAGTTCACGCAACAGCGTCAGTTGCTCCGCGTCGGGCATCAGCGGGTCGAGCAGTGCCGCGACGCCGCCCAGCCACTGCGCCGCCAGGCTTGCCAGCAGCGCCTCAGGGCGCGGCCGGCTGACGATCAGCAGACTGTCGCCGGCCGCGAAGCCGGCCTCGCGCAGCCCGGTGGCCAGGCTCTGCACCTCGGCCAGCAGTTGCGCCCAGCTGCGCGCCTGCCACAGGCCTAGACGCTTGTGGCGCAACGCAACGTCCGCCCCACGTTGATGTGCCCGGGCCAGCAAGCTGGCCGGCAGGTTGTCCGCGAGCGGCTCATGCATGGCCACGCACCTCAGGCCACAGCGAGGGAGGCATGCTTCTCCTGCTCCAGTTCGCGCACCAGCGGCAACACATGCTTGCCGAAGTACTCGACCTCTTCCTGGAAGTGCAGGAAGCCGGAGAGGATCAGGTCGGCGCCGACCGCCTTGAGCGCGACGATGCGCTCGGCGATCTGCCGTGGCGTACCGATCAGGTTGGTCTTGAAGCCGTCGTTGTACTGCACCAGGTCTTCGAAGGTCGACTTGGCCCAGTTGCCCTCGCCTTCCGGGCTGGCCGCACCGGCGTTCTTCACTTCACTGCCAAAGCCGTTGACCGCCTCCGGGTCGGCCTTGGCGATGATCTCCGCCAGCACCGCGCGGGCCTCTTCTTCGGTGTCGCGGGCGATGATGAAAGCGTTTACCCCGACCTTCACCGAATGCCCGTTGGCCGCTGCCTTGGTGCGGATATCGTCGACCTGGGTCTTGATGCCCTCGACACTGTTGCCATTGGTGAAGTACCAGTCGGAGACCCTCGAGGCCATGTCGCGCGCGGCCCGCGAGCTCCCGCCCTGGAAGATTTCCGGGTGCGGTTGCTGCAGCGGCTTGGGCTTGAGGGTGTAGTCGTTGAAACGGTAGAAATCACCGTGGAAGCTGAAATTGTCCTGCGTCCAGATACCCTTCAGCGCACGAATGAACTCCTCGGATCGGCGATAGCGCTCGTCATGGTCCAGCCATGGCTCGCCGATGGCGCGAAACTCGCCCTTGAACCAGCCGGACACCACGTTGATGGCGATGCGGCCCGCGGTGAACTGGTCGATGCTTGCCAATTGCTTGGCTGCCAATACCGGCGTCCAGGGTCCGGGCAGGATCGCGGCGATCACCTTGAGTTTTTCGGTGGCGGCCAGCAGCGCGTGGCTGATGGTTACCGACTCGTGCTGGTTGTCAGCGCCATAGCCGGCGGTGAAGCGGATCTGCGAAAGCGCGTACTCGAACCCGGAACGCTCGGCAATCTGCGCCAGCTTGCGGTTGTAATCGATGTCCCAGCTGGTGCGTTGTTCGATCTTGCTGACAACGAGGCCACCGCTGACGTTAGGAACCCAGTAGGCGAATTTGATCGGTTGGCTCATGGCGATGTCTCCTGTAACTCGGAAAGTCAGGCCGCGCGGGCGACCGGGATATGAAAGAAGGCGCCGACGGTGTCGAGCACCCGCTCGATCCGTTCGAACTGCGCAGGGTCAGCCAGGCGCTGATCGTCGAAAGACTCGACACTGGCGTACAGCCCGTACGGCAGGGTGTGGGCCTGGAAGAAAGCGAATAGCGGGCGCAGCTGGTGATCGATCATCAAGGCATGTCGCTCGCTACCACCGGTGGCGGCAAGCACCACGGGCACGCCCTTGAGCGACTGGTGATCGACCAGGTCGAACAGGTGCTTGAACAAACCGGTGTAGGACGCGCGATACACCGGGCTGCCGACCAGTAGCAGGTCGGCTTGCTCGATGGCCTGCAAATGCGGTTGCAGGTCAGCCGAGGCGCTATCGCGCTCCAGCGAACCGGCCAGGCTGGCGGACAGTTCGGCGATGCGCACCCAGTGCACCTCCAGCTTCGGCAACACGGCCGGCAGCCGCTCCACCAGGGCCTGCAGCAGACCATGGGTGCGTGACGGGGCCCGCAGGCTGCCGGACACCACCACGACCCTGATAACACGTGCGTTCATGCTCATCCCTCCTTGCCCAGCGGGCATTACCTGAGGGAGCTTCAGCAGCAACCGTGCCAACCCATAAAAACATTTAAATTCAAGTACTTGAACGCTAGCGCTAGCAGCCTGAACTGTCTTTTGGCCAACAAGCTGTTGAACCACTGACCCTCGGCCAACAGTTGCCCCGGAAAACGCAATTGACCGCCCACCAACAGTCATTCAGCAAGCTGTCGGCGAGCGAACAGCCCGCCCCACCAGAATGATCACAACCCGTTGATTTAAAAGGCATTCACTGCAAGGCACGAAGTTTGCGAGAGCGTCACCGTCAGCAATCGCATCAATCGAGGAGAACTGCGATGACCGCCCAAGCCCCACTGCCCCACCTGTCTACCGGTACCCACTACGAATCCCTTGCCGCCCGCTTCCGCCCCATCTTTGCCCGCATCGCCGAATCCAGCGTGGCACGCGAGCGCAACCGCACCCTGCCCCATGAGCCCATCCAGTGGCTCAAGGACGCCGGCTTCGGCGCCGTGCGTGTACCCGTCGAACAGGGCGGTGCCGGCGCTTCCCTGCCACAGTTGTTCCAGCTGCTGATCGAACTGGCCGAAGCCGACTCCAATGTGCCGCAGGCACTGCGCGGGCATTTTGCTTTCGTCGAGGACCGCCTCAACGCCCATGCCAGCACACCACAGGACGTCTGGTTCAAACGCTTCGTCGACGGCGATCTGGTGGGCTGCGCCTGGACGGAGGTGGGCGCAGTGAAGATCGGCGACGTCAGCACCCGGGTGTCGCGCCAGGGTGATCAGTGGGTGGTCAATGGCACCAAGTACTACAGCACCGGCAGCCTCTTTTCCGACTGGATCGACCTGTTCGCCCGCCGAGACGACACCGGTGGCGACGTGATCGCAGCGATCCGTACCCGCCAACCCGGCATCACCCAGAGCGACGACTGGGATGGTTTTGGCCAGCGCACCACCGGCAGCGGCACCTCGGTGTTCGAGAACGCGGTGGTCGAGGAAGAGAACATCATCGACTTCGCCACCCGCTTCAAATACCAGACGGCCTTCTACCAACTGGTGCTGCTCGCCGTCATCGTCGGTTCCGGCCGCGCCGCCGTGCGTGACTTCAGCCAGGAAACCAGCAAGCGCACGCGCGTGTTCAGCCATGGCAATGGCGCAGCGGTAAGCGAGGATCCACAGGTATTGCAGGTTATCGGCAAGGCCTCCGGGCTGATCTACGCCGCCGAGGCAGGCACCCTGCGCGCCAGCGAGGCCGCGCAGCAAGCCTACCTGGCGCGTTTCGGCAATGACGAGAACGCCGAGCGCAAGGCCAACATCGCCGCCGAACTGGAATCGGCCCAGGCCCAGGTGGCGGCCATCGAATGGGTGCTGCGTGCCACCAGCGACCTGTTCAACACCCTCGGCGCCTCCGGTACCAGCACCACCAAACAGCTCGATCGCCACTGGCGCAACGCCCGTACTGCCGCCTCGCACAACCCGGTGATCTACAAGGAACGCATCATCGGCGACTGGCACGTCAATGGCAGCGAACCGCCCTATGTCTGGCAGATCGGTGGCGGTGCCAAGCAGTCCTGAAAGCATGGCCTGGGGCACACCCCCAGGCCTCGTCACGGCACTGGCGTTTCGCCCGGAACGCCAGAACTAGCCAGCGCCGAGCCGCCGACTGGCAAAACTGAACAGCAGAACCGAGAGAATCAGAACGCCGGTGGCCACCTGCTGCCAGAAGAAATTCCAGCCGATCAGCAGCAGACCGTTGGCCGTGACGTTGAGAAATAGCACACCGAGCAGTGTACCGGGTACGTTGACCCGGTTGTGCAGGCTCAGCGTGGCACCGATGAAGACCGCACCGATGGCATTCATCAGGAAGGCATTGCCGGACATCGGCGCGTAGGCGTTCACCGTGGCCGGCAGCAGGATGCCCGCCAGCGCGCTGGCAAAGGCACTGGCGATGAACACCAGGGCAGCGATACGTCGCTGCGCCAGGCCCGAATAACGCGCCACCAGTGGCTGGCTGCCAAGGACGATGATCTCCCGGCCTAAGCGGCCACGCGCCAATACCACGCCATACACCAGCGCCAACAGTGCCACCAGCAGCAAGGGTAGCGGCACGCCGAGCAAGCGCTCACTGGCCAAGCCGCTGCGCACCTGCGCCTCCAGGTAGATCGGTTGTCCGCCATCGGAAAGCAGCTTTTGCACGTTGCTGCCAATGAACAGCGTGCCAAGGGTGGCCAGAAAAGGGGAAATACGCAGCCCGGCGATCAGCCCGGCATTGAACAACCCGGCCAGGCTGCCAGCCAGCAGCCCACCGGGAATCGCGACATAGAGCCCGAAGCCGGCATTGAGCAGCAGGACGAAGGTCAGCGCCGAGAAGTCCAGCGCAGTGCCGACTGACAGGTCGATGCCACCCGCAGCGATGGCGTAGGTCATGCCGATGGCGACGATGGCCAGCAGCACGAAATTGTTCAATAACAGGCTGGACAGGTTGCCGACGGTGAGAAAGCCGGGTGCCTTCAACGCGAAGAACAGTAGAACGGCGGCGAACAGCGTCGGCATGACCAGGCGCAGCAACGCCCGGCCAGAGAGCCCGGTCAGACCGGCAGGCTGCGGGGCGGATAACGAATCGGACATCTCAGGCCTCCTTGTTGCGCAAACCGGACAGGGCCACCACCAGCAGGATCAGGACACCCTGCACACCGTCGACCCAGAAGCTGGAAATATTCAGAAGCTGGAAGCCGTTGATCAACACCCCGACCAGCATCGTTGCCAGCAGCGTGCCGCCGATGCTCGGCTGCAGACGCTGGGAGAAGATCACCCCAAGAAAAGCGATGGCCACCACCGACAGCAGCATCTCGCCGGAGCCGGTGGTGCTGCCGCTGAACCAGGCCGCTGAACAAAACGCGGCCAGGCTGCCGCACAGACCGCTGATCAGGTAGCTGGCGAACACGTAGCCACGCACCGACAGGCCAGCGGCATTAGCCGCCTCCGGGTATTCGCCGATGGCGTACAGACGCAGGCCGAATGGCGTGTACTGCATCAACACGATCAGCACGCCACCGACCGCCAGCAGCACCCAGGCCAGGGCTGGCACGCCGAGCCAACTACCGAAGGCCAGCCCTTCCAGCAACGGCGAAGTGCTGGGCAGCACGGTGTTTTCGGTCAGCACCAGTTCCAGCCCGGCCACCAGGTTCATGGTGGCCAGGGTTGCCAGCAGTGGCGGCAAACGGAAACCGACCACCACCAGCGCATTCAGCGTGCCGATGGCCAGGCCAGTGCCAAGCGTCGCGGCGATGCTGACAACATCGCCGAAACCGGCGTTGTTCAGGCTGGCATAGACCGCAGCGGACAACCCGAGGTTGGCCGCCAGCGACAGATCAAGCCCACCGGACACCACGTTCGAGCCGCCGCCGATGATCACCGTGGTCAGGCCGAAGGCAAGGCTGCCGAGGATCGCCGACTGGGCCAGCACATTGACCAGGTTGCTCGGGGTGAGGAAGTTCGGCGCACTGAGGGCGAAGGCCAACAGGATCGCGGCGAAGGCCAGCAGCGCGCCACGGCGCAGCAGCCACTGCGCGAATCGCGGGTGGAAGGCATCAGATAGCAATGGCATAGGCATAGAAAGGTCGTTCCTCGTTCTGCGCGCGTTGCGCGCCGGTAGCCACCGCCAGCAGGCGGTCACTGTTCGCCTCGCCAGCGGCGAAACGTGCGGCGATGGCGCCGCGGTGCATGACATGAATGCGGTCGCAGAGGCCGATCAACTCCGGCAGGTCGGACGAGAGGATCAACACCCCGGCGCCCTCCTTCACCAGTTCACCGATCAGCCGATAGATCTCCACCTTGGCGCCAACATCGATGCCAACGCTGGGCTCGTCCAGCAGGTACAGGCTGGAACACCGCGCGAACCACTTGGCCAGCGCCACCTTCTGCTGATTGCCGCCGCTGAGCTGACGCACCTTGGCATGCGCGCCAGGGGCCTTGATCCTCAGGCGCTCGATCAGCTCCAGGGTGGTATGCCGCTCGCGCGCCGGCGACAGCAGCCCCAGGCGGACGAAGCGCGACAGTGCCGCCAGGGTGGTGTTCTCCTGCACGCTCAGGTCGAGCGCCACGCCTTGCCGACGGCGCTCCTCGGGCATCAGCGCGACGCCCTGGGCGACAGCCTCGCGCGGGCTGCGCAAGGACAACGGTTGCCCGTCCAGGCGCACCTCGCCGCTGTCCGGTGGCGCCAGGCCGAACAGGCTGCGTAGCAACTCCTTGGCGCCCGAGCCCACCAGCCCGGTGAGGCCGACGATCTCGCCACGGCGCACCTGCAGGTCGATGCCCTGGTAGGCCCGTGCCCGACCCAGCCCGCGCACGTCGAGCAACAGCGCACCGGCAGGCACCGCTACCTTGGGGTACAGCTCGCCGACTTCGCGGTTGACCATCAGGCGGGTGATCTGCTCCAGCGACGTGTTGCGCGGGGAGACTTCAGCGACATCGCGACCGTTGCGCAGTACCGTCACGCGGTCGCACAGGGCCTCGATTTCCTGCAGGTAATGGGAGATGTAGACGATCGCCAGGCCATCGTCACGCAGGCGCTGGACGATCCGCAGCAAACGCTCCACCTCACGCTGCACCAGGGCCACGCTGGGTTCGTCGAACACCAGCACACGCGGTTTGATCAGCAGCGCGCGGACGATCTGCACCATCTGTTGCTCAGCGCTGCTCAGTTCACCGATCAGCGCATTCGCCGGCAGTCGCAGGCCGAAGTAGTCGTCCAGCAGACGCGCGGCCTCGCGCTGCTGGGAGCGGCGATCGAGCAAGGGCCCGAATCGCCGTTCGTGGCCGAAGAACAAGGCTTCACCCACGGTGAAACGGGCCGGCAACAAGCGTTCCTGGTGGATGAAGCCAATGCCCAGGCGCTCCACCTGGCGCGGGCTGAAATGCCCGTGCGGCTGGCCGTCGAGCAGCAGGCTGCCGGCGTCCGGGCGGTGGATGCCGGCCAGCACCTTGATCAGCGTAGACTTGCCGGCGCCGTTCTCGCCCACCAGACCGTGCACGCTGCCCGCCGCCACCCGCAGGCTGGCGCCGTCGAGCGCCCGGGTGGCACCGAAGGTCTTGACGATGCCACGCAGCTCCAGCACCGGCGTACTCATGCGTCGCCTCGAATGCGTTTGACGTCATCGACGTTGCCCGCCGTGGTCAGCAGGGTCTCGACGAAGGTTTCGGGCGGCAGATCGTGCTCGCCGGCCAGGTAGCGGGCGACGTTATGCACCGCCGTACGGCCAATCAACGCAGGCTGCTGCGCCACCACTGCAGCCACCGGGCTGCCGGGCTGGCGCAGCAGTTCCAGCACCTCGGGCGTACCGTCGACGCCATAGGTGCGCACTTCATTGCGCCCGGCTTCGATCAGCGCCTGGCTGGCACCGAGCTGCGGCAGATCCCAGGCCGCCCAGATCGCGTCGAGCTCACCCTTGGGGTACTTGTTGAGCAAGGCGGCAACCTGACTGCGGGCATCCTGCACGGTGTTGGGAATCACGTCGCGCAACTCCGGCTGGATGAACTCGATCTGCGGGTAGAACTTGCTCACCAGCTTCAACTGGTCATAGCGAATGCCGCAGCTCGGCACGCCATAGAAGCCATTGAACAGCAGCACCCTGCCCTTGCCGCGCAGATCGGCCACCAACTGCTTGGCCAGCAGCAAACCCGTGCTCCAGTTGTCTGCGGAAATCGTATTGACCGCGTACTGCGACGGCACCTCGATGGTGAACAGCGGGATGCCGGCGGCGCTGATGCGCTTGAACCAGGGCTCGATGATGCTCAGCGTGCCGAGGGTGTGAATCACTGCATCGGGCTTCTGCGTCACCAGATTCTGCAACTGGGTCACCATGGCCTTGTCGTTGCGCCCGGCATCCAGGGTGATCGGCGTGCCGCCCAGGCGCTGTACCTCCTCGACCTGCGCCTTGAAGGCCCGGCTGTCGAAGTAGATGCTGGTGCCCACGGTGCTGATGGCGATGCGCTTGCCCTTGAGCGAAGGCACTGTGGCACTGGCCTCGGCACCGCTGTCGGCTCCAGCCGCCATGGTGCGGGTCAATGGTGCGGCAAGCCCGAGAGCGAGCATCGCCGAAGACGCGCCGAGCAGGCCGCGCCGGGAAATGCCGGAGCAGTCGTTGTCCCTCATTGGTCACCTCGCAGGTGCTTGACCTGAGCCAGGTTGTCGCGGGTCGTCAATAGCGCGGCGACATGGGTTTCCTTCGGCAGATCACGCTGGCCGGCCAGGTAGCGGGCAACGTTGCGCACGGCGGTGCGGCCGATCAGGTCGGGCTGCTGCGCAACCACCGCGCCGATGGGCGAGTTGTCAGGGGCGAGCAGCTCCAGTACCTCCGGCGTGCCGTCCACACCATAGGTGCGGATCTCACTGCGCCCGGCGTCGATCAGCGCCTGGCTGGCGCCGAGCTGAGGGATGTCCCAGGCCGACCAGATGGCGGCGATATCGCCCTTGGGGTACTTGTTCAGGAGCGCGGCGATCTGGCTGCGGGCGTCCTGCACGGTGTTGGGAATCACGTCACGCAGCTCCGGCTGGACGATCTGCAATTGCGGATGATCGGCCAGTACCTTCTTCAACTCGTCGTAGCGGATCGCACAGACCGGCACCCCGTAGAAGCCATTGAACACCAGGATGCGGCCCTTGCCGCCGGTGTCGCGCACCAGCTGTTCGGCCAACGCGCGGCCGGCCGCAACGTTGTCCGAGGTGGTGTTGTTGAGGCTGTACTGTGATGGCACATCAATGGTGAACAGCGGGATGCCTGCTGCCTGGATGCGCTTGAGCCAGGGGTCGATCACGCTCAGGGTGCCGAGGGTCTGAATCACCGCATCGGGCTTTTGCGTGACCACCGTGTTCAGTTGTGTGACCAGATTGCGGTCGTTGCGCCCGGCGTCGAGGGTGATCGGCGTGCCGCCCAGGCGCTTGATCTCATTGACCTGCGCCTGGAACGCCTTGATGTCGAAGTAATGACTGGTGCCAGTCATGCTCACGGCAATGCGCTTGCCGGCCAGCGACGGCACGGCCTCGCCCTCCTCCTCGGCTTGTGTCAGGCCGCCCGCCAATGCCAGCACCAGGGCGGTGAGCAACGTCAGGATTCGACTCATGCTTGCACCCTTTGCTGATCTGCCAAGGCGGCGCCGTTGAGGTAGTGGTCGCCGAGCAGTCGCCGTTGAGTGGGCAGTGCCGGTTCGGCGCTGCCCGGCTGCGGACGCGGCAGACTACTGCCCACCAGTTCGAAATGCGTCTGCGCGGCCAGGCGCGCGGCCTCGGCGGCGCCCAAACGAAAAGCGATGGCGGCCGACTGCGAGGCGTCGGCGCGTGCCAGCAACGCGTCGGCGGCGTCGATACGGATGCGCAACTCGCCGACTGCAGCGATGACCAGCGCTTCATGGCGAGCACTCTGCCCGCGCAGGTAGTCAAGCAGAGCTGCCTCGACATGACGGGCGTGGGCCAGGTCACCCCGGCCTTGGGAATGGGTGTTGGACATGGCGTGACCTCAGTTCCAGGAATGACGTTGCGGCTTGATGCCGTTGAGCAGTTGATTGCCGACCAGGTGGTACTTCCAGCGCACCGGGTCATGCAGCGTGTGGGTGCGCGCATTGCGCCAGAAGCGGTCCAGCCCCTGGCTGGCCGAGACGCTGCGCGTGCCGCCCAGCTCCAGCAGGCGACTGGACGCCTCAAGGGAAATCTCGGTAGACAGCACCTTGGCCTGGCCGACCACCACTGAGGCTTCAGCAACGTGCTCTTCGCCAGGCTCGGCGACGGCGCGATCGACCGCCTCGGCAGCGCGCTGCAAGATCGCCTCGGCCGCCTGCAGGCGCCAGGCCAGCTCGCCGATTAGCGCCTGGCCAAGTGGATCCTGCCAGCCGTGCTGCAAGCCGCTGTCGACCCAGGGGCGTGCCTGACGCGCCACGCGCAGGGTTTCGGCAAAGGCGCCACGGGCGATGCCGGTGTCCACGGCGGCCTGGATGATCTGCGAGATCGGGCCATCAGCGGTTGGCTGGTCGTAGGCCTTCCAGGCCGGTATCACCTGGCTCGCTGGCACTCGCACGCCTTCGATACGCACCTGGCCGCTGGCTGTGATGCGCTGGCCGAAGCCATCCCAACTGTCGATCACCGTCAGGCCAGCTGCATCGCGTGGCACGAAGGCGATGTGCGGGCGGCCCTCCTCGTCGACACCCGCGACCGGGACGATGTGGGCGAACAGCGCCCCCGTGCAGTAGGCCTTCTCGCCATCGAGCACGGCGCTGTCGCCGTCGAAGCGGATCTGCGTCTGGAAGGTGGTGACGTATTGGCTGCGCGCTTCGGAAAAGGCGTTACCGAAACGGTAGCCTTGCAGCACCTTGGCGTAGTAGCGGCGCTTCTGCGCCTCGCTGCCGGTCAGGCCGAGGTTGCTGAGCACACCAAAGTGGTTCTGCGGCAACTGGCCGAGCGATGAATCGGCGGCGGAGATGGTCGCGATCACCTCGCTGAGGGTGACATAAGATACCCCGGCGCCGCCGTGCGCCTTGGGCACGCTGATTGCCCACAGACCGCTTTCGGAGAAGCGATCCAGTTCCTCCCAGGGCAGGCGCCGCTCGCGATCACGCCAGGCTGCCTCACGGGCAAAATCCTCGGCCAAGCGCTGCGCCACCTCGATGGCTTCGGCGTCGCTACGGATGATCTGTGCCGGGCGCCGAGGCGCCGAGCTGACCTGCTCGCGCAGATCGGCGGGTTGTGACTGAGTCATGTGTTGCTCCAAGCGTGATGGATTCTCCAGGGCTACTGCACAGCCCGTACCAACCTGGAAAATCCCTCATATTCAATGACTTGATGCGCAATCCAGATAATTGGAAAAGCACCTGTGGCGGCAAACTGTGGATTGGCTGTTGCCGGGCGGACACTTGCCTCAGACCTGTTCACGACCTGCTGCGCGTCGGCCCTCCTGCGTTAAAAAAGGCTGGAGCGCCAGCGTGGTCGGACTGCTCATTTACAGCGGATGAAGTCGAGCGCGACTCCGACCGCGCCTCGCCTGTTTTTGCGGGGCCGCCATCGGTGTTGCATGGCGTTATCTCGCGAGATCGTGAGCAGGTTCTCAGAGGCTGATATCCAGCGGGTACTGGACGATCAGGCGCAGTTCGTCGACGTTGGACTCGGCGACGTGATCGCCACCGACGCGGTGGGTGGCCTGCATCAGGTTGAACGAGAGGTCCTTGGCCGGCCCACTCTGCAGCACGTACTTCAGCCACAGGTTGCGCTCCCAGTGGCGGCCGTCCTCGGTACCATTGAAGTAGCTGTAAGCGCCCCCCGCGCGCGTACCGTCGATGTCGGTACCGCGCACGTAGCGGGCCGTCAGGCTCAGCCCAGGCACGCCAAGCGTGGCGAAGTCATAGTCGTAACGGGCTTCCCAGGCTCGCTCATTGGGGTTGTTGAAGTCGGAAACCTGCGAGGCGGCATCCAGTTGCAGGTCATAGGTATTCCACACGTAGTCGAACGGCGTGTCGCCATCGATGCGTGTGTAGGACAGCTTGAAGCCATGAGCGCCGGCAGCCACACCGGCATGCACGCTCCATGAGTCGTTGTCGATCTGGCCGGCCAGCGCCTGGCCGCTGTCACGGGTACGGTAATAATTGAGGCCGGTCTTCAGGCTCAGCTCGCTACCCAGCGGCTGCACATGGTCGACGCTGAAGAACGACTGGTTCCATACGTCGTCGAGGCGGCTGCTGTGCAGGCGCAAGGTGAGCTGGTCGTTGAACAGGTAATCGCCACCCAGGTACACCACATCGTTGGCGCCCTTGATACGCCCGGCATAGACGGTGCCGAGATCACCACGGTGGTTGCTGGCGTTGCGGTCACTGCTCGACTCCAGCTTGCCGCCCTGCAGGCTCAGGCCATCCAGCGAGTTGTTGTTGAAGATGAAGCCGCGCAGAGTCTGCGGCAGCAGGCGAATGTCGCTGGCGTGCAGCACCGGGCTGGTCGGGCTGACGTCGCCATAGCGCAGTTCGGTGTCGAAGGCGCGCACCTTGAGCGCAGCGCCAACCTTGCCGTAGCTGTCCTTGGGCTCGCCATCGAAGTTGCTCCCCGAGCGCGACACGATGCCAGGCACGCCGACACCATTGCCGACTGCCCCATTGCCGCCATCGAGCTTGAGCCCGACCAGCCCCTGCACATCCACGCCGAAGCCGACAGTGCCACGGGTGAAACCGGATTGCAGATTGGCGATGATGCCGTGGCCCCATTCACGATGCAGGCTCTGCCGCTCACCCTTGTTGGGGTTGAGGGTGAAGTCGCCGTTGCGATAGTCCTGGCTGAAGAAGAAGTTGCGGTTGAGCACATGGATCTGCGTGCCGTCGATGAAGCCTTCATCATCGCTGTCGGCAAACGCGGGGCCGGCCAGCAGGATGGCCAGAGAAAGAGCTGTTCTGTAGCAAGCGGTAGAGCGCATGGCAGTGATCCTTGGAATGACGAGGTAGGCGCCTTTCCAGGCGCTGTAAATCCAGTTGTTCCAACAACCATGCCAACAGAGAAAATCATTGTTATTCAATCACTTGAACAACCTACTCAACACTATGATGCACCGTCTGCAGAGCAATCTGCACAACTGCTGTTGCCGGCGCCACAGCGCTTTCGTCAGGACAAAAAAACGCGGCCTGGGCCGCGTTGAATGGAACATCACCTACTCAGTAAAAGGCGGTATGACCACAGCGTTCCACAGCCGTCGCCACCGCTCAGTCAGCCTTGCCGCCCAGGTAGAAATGCTGAATATCTTCCCGCGCGGCCAGCTCGGCAGCACTGCCCTCACCCACCACCCGGCCGTTCTCCAGGATGTAGGCATGGCTAGCATGGCGCAGGGCAACGTTGATGTTCTGCTCGGCCACCAGAAAGCTCACGCCCTCCTGCGCATTGAGCTGGGCGACGATGGCGAAGATCTCCTCGACGAGGATCGGCGCCAAGCCCATCGAGGGCTCGTCGAGCAGCACCAGGCGCGGTTTGGTCATCAGCGCGCGGCCGATGGCGAGCATCTGCTGCTCACCGCCGGAAGTCAGCCCAGCCTGAGTCTTGCGCTTGGTCTTCAAGCGCGGGAACCAGGCATAGATGCGCTCCAGATCCTGCTCCAGTTGGCGCCGCGTCGGGTTACGCAGGAAGCCGCCACTGCGCAGGTTTTCCTCGATGGTCAGGTGGGCGAACACATGCCGTCCTTCCAGAACATGGACGATACCCTGGCGTGCCAGCAGGTTGGCCGCGACACCGGCGGTGTCCTGCCCCTGGAAGCGGATATGGCCACGGCTGACCTGCGCCCGGTCGGCCTGCACCAGGCCGGAAATAGCCTTGAGTGTGGTGCTCTTGCCAGCACCGTTGGCGCCTAGCAAGGCGACGATATCGCCCTGCCCGACCCGCAGGGATACACCGGCCACGGCGAGGATTGCGCCGTCGTAGATCACTTCGATGTCCTCCACTGCCAGCAGCTCGCTGCTGACGGCGGCTGGAAGAGTCGCACTGGTCATGGATTGTTGCCCTCTGGTCGTCGTTCAGCGGGCGGCGCCTGCCGCCCCACAGCCTTGAAATGCGTTGCCCGTGCCGGTCGCGGCTAAAGCCCCTGCCACAGGTGAAAAGCGAGCGCTCACGGCGCGTCACACGCACGGGGGGTCACGCCTTTCTCTTTCGCGTACTCGGCAGCCTTGGCGTCAATCAGGGGGCGCAGGGTGACATGATCGGCCTGCACCCAATCGGTGATCAGCTTCCACTGCTGGCCATCCCACTGCTGCACCTTGACGGCACCGCCCCCCTCGTGGTCGCTGCACGACAGCTTCAGCGGCTGCATCAGCCCCAGGAAACCGATCGCCTTGAGCCGCGCATCGTCGAGATCGAGGTGTTCCAAGCCCCAGCGACCTTCCTCGCCATTGAGCGGCCGCGCTCCGAAGTGCTTCTGCGCGGCGCGGATCGCCTCGACGGCGATGGCGGCATTCACCAGGCCGGAGTTGTAGTAGACGCTGCCGAAGCTCTTCGGATCCTTGAGGTCGCTCTTGCCCTTGTCGAGGATGTGTGCCTTGATGCGCTGGTGGATGTCGAAGTCGGAACCGCCCGGATAGGGCGTCAGGGCCAGATAACCCTTGCCCGCCTCGCCGGCCGGCAGCACGTCTTCATTGGAGCTGGCCCAGATGTCGCCAACGATGCGATCGACCGGAAAGCCGAAGCGCGCCGCAGTCTTGATCGCCACCGGGGTGGACACGCCCCAGGTGCGCAGGAATACCCAGTCCGGCTTGAGCTGGCGCACCTGGCGCCACTGCGAGGCCTGCTCGTTACCCGGGTCGGCGACGGGAATCTGGATGTTCTCGAAGCCGTACTTCTCCGCCAGCAGCTTCAGCGGCCCCTGGGTTTCCCGGCCATAGGCGGAGTCGTGGTAGACGGTGGCAATCTTCTTGCCCTTGAGCTTGTCCAGCCCACCCTCGCGCTCGGCCACGTAGTTGATGAATGCCGAAGCCTCGCTGTAGAAGGTCAGCATCACCGGGAAGTTGTAGGGAAAGACGCGGCCATCGGTGGCCTCGGTACGACCATAGCCGAGGGTGATCAGCGGGATCCGGTCGGCCTCGGCCTTGTCCGCCAGGGCATAGGCAGCCGGCGCACCATTGGGCTGGTAGACCGCTACCGGAGCGCCATTGAGGCCGTTCTTGAAGCGCTCGTAGCACTCGATGCCCTTCTCCGCCGTCCACTCGGTCTCACACTCCTGCCAGACCAGCTTGACGCCATTGATGCCGCCTTCGACGTCGTTGATGTAGCGCAGGTAGTCGATCATCCCGGCCCACACCGGAATGCCGCTGGAGGCATAGGCACCGACTCGGTAGGTGGCTAGCGGGAAGAATTGTTCATTGGCCGCCTGGGCCGCCGACGGCATCGCGGCGTAGCTCGCGAGCGCCAGGCCAAAGGCGGCGACACCGCGTTTCAGCGTTGCATGCATGGTCTTTCTCCTCAGGCGCCCGGCCCACGCGACGGTGGCCGGGCGCAGGTCATGGGGGGTTATTGCTCGTTGGCGCAATTACGCGGGGTGATGCCCTTCTCCTGGGCATAGGCGGCGGACTTGGCCTCGATCAGCGGACGCAAGGTGGTGCGGTCGGCCTGGATCCAGTCGGTCACCAGCACCCATTTCTCGCCGTCCCACTGCTGAACGCGGGCCGCACCACCGCCCTCGTGATCAGAGCAGGACAGCTGCAGCGGTGGCAGCAGCCCTTCGAAGCCACTGGCCTTGAGGCGCGCGGCGTCGATATTCAGGTGCTCGAAGCCCCAGCGCGCTTCCTCACCGTTGAGCGGGCGGTTGCCAAACTTGCCCTGGGCGGTGCGCAGCGCCTCGACGGCAATCGCGGCATTGATCAGGCCGATGTTGTAGTACACCTTGCCGAAGTAGCGCTTATCCTTCAGGTCGCTCTTGCCAACATCGAGGATGTGCTGGCGCAGGCGCTGGTGAATCTCGAAACCGTCGCCACCGGGGAACGGCGCCAGGGCCTGGTAGCCCTTGGCCGCCGTGCCGGCTGGGAGCACGTCGGCCTCGGAGCCGGCCCAGACGTCGCCGATGATGCGCTCCACCGGGATGCCGAAGCGTGCGGCCGTCTTTATGCCAACCGGAGTGGACACGCCCCAGGTACGCAGGAACACCCAATCTGGCTTGATCTGCCGCACCTGGCGCCACTGCGCCGACTGCTCATTGCCCGGATCGGCCACCGGGATCTGGATGTTCTCGAAGCCGTATGTTTCCGCCAGCAGCTTCATCGGCGCTTGGGTTTCCCGGCCATACGCCGAGTCGTGGTAGACGGTGACGATCTTCTTGCCCTTGAGCTTGTGGAAGCCGCCCTCGCGCTCGGCGATGTAGTTGATGCCCACCGAGGCCTGCCCGTAGTAGTTCAGCAGCAGTGGGAAGGCATAGGGGAACACGCTGCCGTCGGTAGACTCGGTGCGCCCGCCGGCACCATCGATCAGCGGGATGCGGTCGGCCGCGCCCTTCTCCATCAGCGCATAGGAGCCCGGAGTGCTGTGGGTGAAGAAGAACGCCGTCGGCGCGCCATCCTTGCCATCTTTGTAGCGCTCGTAGCACTCGACGATACGGTCGACGTTCCACTCGGTCTCGCACTCCTGCCAGACCAGCTTGACGCCGTTGATGCCGCCTTCGACCTCGTTGATGTAACGGAAGTAGTCGATCTCTCCGGCCCACCAGGGAATCCCGCTGGAGGCATAGGCGCCGACCCGGTAGGTGGCCATGGGAATGAACTGCTGGTTGTCGGCGGCCTGGGTGACGACCGGAGACAGGGCCTGGGCGCCGAGCACAAAGAGGCTGACGAGCAGGTGACGATGCAAGGGTTTGCGCATGGTGTGAACTTCTTGTGCTGGGGTGAAAACCTCCTTTCCCGCGGTCGGGTCAAGGTTCATGGAAAGAGGCGGTCGTGCTCAGAATCGCAGCGGCCAGACCCTGATGCGTTCGCGCAGGTCGCCGAGCAGGCGCACCAGGCCTTCCGGCTCCTTGATCAGGAACCAGATGATCAGGCTGCCGAAGAGGATCTTCTGCAGGTTCTGCAATTGCCCGGCATCGACGTTGCCGCCGAACAGCCACTGCCCGGCATGGCTGAGCAGAATCGGTGTGAGGCTGATGAAAGCCGCGCCGATGAAATTGCCGGCGATGCTGCCCATGCCACCGATGATGATGATGAAGAGGATCTGGAACGAGCGGTTGATATCGAAGCTGCCGGCACTGGACGTGCCCAGGTAGGCGAAGGCCCAGAGCGCCCCGGCGATGCCCAGGTAGAAAGAGCTGACGGCAAAGGCCAGGCGTTTGTAGCGCTCCACCGGAATGCCGATCACCGAGGCGGCGGTGTCCATGTCGCGGATCGCCATCCAGTTGCGCCCGACCTGGCTGCGCACCAGGTTGACCGCGACCCAGGTCAGCAGCACCACGCAGCTCAGGGTCAGCAGGTAGCGACCTACCGGCGAGGCCAGGCTGTGGCCGAACAACTCCAGGCGCGGTGCGCTGATGGTGCCGGACGAGGCATGGTTGTAGAACCAGGGAAACTTGGCGAACACCCATTCGAGGAAGAACTGCGCAGCCAGCGTGGTGACCATCAGGTAGAAACCCTTGATCCGCGAACTGGGTATGCCGAACAGCAAGCCGACCAGGCCGGCAATCAGCCCGCCGCCGATCAGCGCCAGCGGCAACGGGAGCCCAGGCACACGCAGCAGCAGGCCGTAGGTGGCGAAGGCGCCCACCGCCATAAAGCCGGCGGCACCGACCGAGGTCTGCCCGGTGTAGCCGGTCAGCAAGTTCAGCCCCAGCCCGGCCAGCGACAGCACCAGGAAGGGAATCAGGATCGCGTTGAGCCAGTAGTCGTTGCCCAGCCAGGGCAAGCCGACGAAGGCCACCAGCAGCAACAACGGCAGGCCCACTGGCCAGCGACGGCGCACCAGGGTCAGCGGCGCCTCGTCGAAGCCGGCGCCCAAGCGTGAAACGGTAGCGGTCATTGCGTCATACCCGTTCGGTGGCCCGGTCGCCGAACAGGCCGGCCGGACGGATGTAGAGGAAGATCAGGGCAAGGAAATAAGCGAACCAGGGCGTGATGCCGCCGCCGATCAGCGGGCCTATGTAGGCTTCGGCGAGGTTCTCGGCGGCACCGACGATCAGCCCGCCGACGATGGCTCCGCCAATCGAGGTGAAGCCGCCGATGATCAGCACCGGCAGCGCCTTGAGCACGACCAGCGAGAGCGAGAACTGCACGCCCTGGCGCGCCCCCCAGAGCAGCCCGGCCACCAGCCCGACCATTCCGGCCACGGCCCAGACGATCTGCCAGATGCGGTTGAGGTTGATGCCCAGCGACAGCGCCGCGCGGGTATCGTCGGCCACCGCCCGCAAGGCCACACCGATGCGGGTCTTGTTGAACAGCAGCGCCAGCACCGCCACCAACAAGGCGGAAACGCCGGAGGCAACCAGGTCGAACTGGCTGATCATCAGTTCGCCGACGAACAGCGGGACGTCCTCGATGCCCAGATCCAGCGCGCGTACCTGGGCGCCCATCAAGCCCTGGGCCAGGCCCTCGATGATGAACGACAGGCCAAGGGTGGCCATGAACAGGGTGATCTGCGAGCGATTGACCAGGGGCCGCAGCACCAGGCGCTCGATCAGCAGCGCGCCGACGATCATCACCAGTACGGTCAGGGCCAACGCCAGGGCGAACGGCAGGCCCTGCTCGTGCAGGCTGACGAAGGTCAGCGCAGCAAACAGCAGCATCGCGCCCTGGGCGAAGTTGAACACGCCGCTGGCCTTGTAGATCAGCACGAAGCCGATGGCCACCAGCGAATACAGGGTGCCGGCGAGCAAGCCGCCGATCAAGGTTTCCAGGAAGAAGTTCATCCGTGTGGCGCTCCCAGGTAGGCGGCGATCACATCGGGATTGGCCTGCACTTCGGCCGGTGTGCCATCGCCGACCTTGCGCCCGTAGTCCAGCACCACCACGTGGCTGGACAGCCCCATGACCACCTGAATGTCGTGTTCGATGAGAATCACCGTGGTGCCGAGATCACGGTTGATATCGGCGATGAAGCGGCTCATGTCCTGTTTCTCTTCGGCGTTCATCCCCGCCATCGGCTCGTCGAGCAGCAGCAGGGTCGGCTGCGCGATCAGCGCACGCCCCAGCTCCACGCGTTTCTGCAGGCCATAGGCCAGGCTGCCCACGGCAACGTCGCGCCAGGGCTGCAGCTCGAGGAACTCCAGCACCTGCTCGGCACGCTCGGCGAAAGCCCGGGCCTCGCGCCGGGCACGTGGCAGGCCCAGTGCCTGTTCGAGAAAGAAACTGCGCTGGAAACGCGACAGACCGGTAAGCAGGTTGTCCAGCACACTCATCTTCTTGAACAGCGCATTGTTCTGGAAGGTACGGCCGATCCCCAGCCGCGCCGCCTGCAGCGGGTGCGGCCGGCGCAACGGCTCGGTGGCGAAGAACAGCTGGCCGGCATCGGCCCGGTAGACGCCATTGAGGATGTTCAGCAGCGAGCTCTTGCCGGCGCCATTCGGCCCGATCAGGGCGCAGATCTCGCCGCGCCTGACGCTGAAGGACAAGTCGGAAATCGCCTTCACGCCCTTGAACGACAGCGACACGTTGCGCACCTCCAGCAAAGCACTCATGCCGCGCGCTCCAGATATTCGTGCAGCCATGACAAGCGTGCCGGGCCTTGTAGCGCCACGCTGGCGGACGCACTTGGCACCTCGATCCGGCGCAAGCGATGGAAGCCGAGCAGACGCCGCACCCGCTGCTTCAGCCAGCGACGCAAGCCCTGGTGTGGATTCTCCAGCGTCCAGTCACACAGGCGCCGTCGCCAACTGTCTGGTGGCGCCAGGCGGGCATCGATTTCGCCCGCCAGCGCCTCGACCCCCGCAGCGGACAACAACAACCCGGTCGGGGCGATTTCGCGACGGTCGCGACCAGCAGACTCGCTCGTTTCCGGGAAGGCTAGACTTTCGCCATGGTGCAACCAACGGCTCAGCAAATGCCCCAGTCCCTCACGCCATTCGGTGCCCTCATCGACCCACAGCACGTCATCTTCGGCGCCCTGCGCCCAACCCTGACGCTGCGCCACCGGCGCCTCGCCGACAAACAACGTCGACAGCGGCTGCACCTGCCACAAGCCGTTGCTCACGATATTGGCCTGGGCGGAAAACAAACGCAGTGGCCACAGCTCGGCAAGGCCGCTGCCCAACCAGTGCGACACGTCTTCACGGCGTTGGACGAAGGCGAACGTCGGACGCGCCTGGCGCAGTTGCCGTTGCAGCTCATCGCCACGGCTGTCGCGGCCAATCACCAGACTCTGGCCGCCAAGCGGGTGGGCAGCCAACGCCAGAATCAGCAGGCTCGGCTCGAAGGCGCCACTCAATGCCAGGCGCTGCCCGGGGCCGAACCCCTGCTGGCGCAAGCCGTTGGCAACCCGCTCGACCTCGTGCTGCACATCGATCCAGCGCCAGGCCTTCCACACACCAAGACGGCGATGACGCAGGGCGATTTGTGTCGGCCGTTCTCTGGCCCAACGCTGCAGCGCCGTCAGGGCGCTGTCGGCCACTACGTCGGGCAACGGCAGATAGCGTTCATGAATGCTCATGCAATGACTCCTCTGCCGATTCAGGCCGGCTCGGCCAGGTTGACACCGACGTTCTCGCGCTGCTGGCTGAGGTCGCGATAGCCGGCGCCAGGATGGTTGGCGGGCAGTCGCGGGCCATCTCCGAAGAGCTTCTCGCGCAGGGTTCCGGAACGATATTCGGTCTTGTACACACCGCGTTTCTGCAACTCGGGCACCAACAGCTCGACCACATCGCGGAAGGTTTCGTGGGCCAGGACGTAAGCCAGGTTGAAGCCGTCCACGTCGGTTTCCTCGACCCAGGCCTGCAGCTCGTCGGCGACGGTCTGCGCACTGCCGACGATCAGCGGGCCGAAGCCGCCAATACCAACCCAATCGGCCAGTTCCTGCACCGTCCATTGCTTATTGGGGTCGGCGGTGGAAAAGGTTTCCACTGCCGACTGAATGGCATTGGTATGGATATGCTTGAGCACCTGGTCGGGCCGGTACTGGCCGAAGTCGATCCCCGTCCATCCCGAGATCAGCGCCAGCGCACCTTCGTAGCTGGTATATGACGTGAGCTCCTGCCACTTGGCCTGAGCCTTGGCGTCGGTCTCGTCGACGATCACTGTCTGCAGGTTGAAGATCAGCACCTTGCGTGGATCACGCCCGGCCTCGGCAGCGCGACGGCGGATGTCGGCCACGGTTTTCTTCAGGATCACCTTGGACGGTGCGGCGACGAACACGCACTCGGCGTGTCCGGCTGCGAAGTCCTTGCCACGGCTCGACGCCCCCGCCTGATAGAGCACCGGCGTGCGCTGCGGCGAAGGCTCGCAGAGGTGGATGCCGGGCACCTGGAAGTGCTTGCCCTGGTGGCGGATCTCATGAACCTTGCTGGGATCGCTGAAAATGCCGCGCTCGCGATCACGCAGCACAGCGCCCTCTTCCCAGCTCCCCTCGAACAGCTTGTAGAGCACTTCAAGATATTCGTCGGCGTAGTCGTAGCGCGCATCGTGGTCGCTCAGCGCCTTCTGCCCGAGGTTGCGCGCGCCGCTGTCGAGGTACGAGGTAACGATGTTCCAGCCGATGCGCCCCTTGGTCAGGTGATCCAGGGTCGACAGGCGCCGGGCGAAAGGATACGGGTGCTCGAACGTCAGCGAGGCGGTGAGGCCAAAACCGAGGTGTTCGGTAACCAGCGCCATCGGGGTGATCAGCGCCAGCGGATCATTGACCGGAACCTGGGTCGCCTGGCGGATGGCCGCATCGCCATTGCCACCCAGCACGTCGTAGATGCCGATCACGTCGGCGATGAAGATGCCGTCAAACTTACCGCGCTCAAGCAACTTGGCCAGATCCGTCCAGTACTCCAGATCCTTGTATTGCCAGGCGCGATCCTTGGGGTGCCTCCAGAGTCCGGGCGACTGATGGCCGACACAGTTCATCTCGAAGGCGTTCAAACGAATTTCACGTGGCATGGGAGCTCCTGATCGATAGGCTCGGCACCCTGTTTCGGCGCCTCTCAATGCTCTATCAACACAATCCATGCCAATAAATATTTTCTTTATTTACAATGACATAGAGATTACTCGAAGCAGCTTTAATGCCTGCAGGACGACATCACTGCTGATCAGCTGTACAACAGCGAACAGTGTTGATGCGCAGCGAGAAACATGCCGAGCTCTGCGACCCGGTCATGAGTACACCGCATTCAGCCAATCTTGATAAATATCAAGGTCATCGAGCCCCACTGCGTCACGCTTGGCCTGAACCGGTGGGCCTTCATCGAGGCTGCCACCGCGGTGGAGGCCATCATGAATACTTACTCAAGACTGCTGCTGATCTGCCATCCAGACCTGCACCCTTCGCCTGCCCTGACGCGTGCTCAAGCGCTGAGCAGTGCGACAGGTGCTACCTTGCACCTGGTGGCGCTCAGCCAATTGCCCTCGCGCCTGGCAACCCTGGACCAGGTGCTACGCAAAAACGCCCGCAAGCAGGACGCCGAGCATCGCAAGGCTTGGCTCGCTGAGCAGGTGAAGGCGCTGGGCGAGCTGGGCATTACCGCCTACGCCGAGACACTGGACGATCAAGACCCGCTCAAGGACTTGATCCGGCTGGCCCAACTGCACCGGGTCGGGATGGTGATCAAGGACATCCAGCACGAAACCGCCTTGAGCCGTGCCCTGCTCACGCCATTGGACTGGCAATTGCTACGCCGCTGCCCGATCCCGCTGCACCTGGTAGCCCAGGCTGAAACGAAGCTGCCAGCGCGCATACTGGTCGCCGTTGATCTGGTCGAGCACGACCCGGTGATCGACAAGCTCAACGACCACATCCTGCAATCGGCACAGGCACTGGCACAACGCTGCAAGGCGCAGCTGCATTTGCTGCAGGCCTACGAACCCAGCGCCAGTTTCGTCGCCTATGCCGCCGCACCCGTGGCCTGGACCGACAAACTGGTCGAGGAAATGTCCGGTCGTGCGCGCGAGCGCATGGCGACGTTCGGCGGCCACTATGGCATCAAGCCAGACCACCTGCACCTGGTGCGGGGCGCTGCCCGTAACGTGGTCAGCGAATACGCGAACCAGCAAGGCTTCGATGTGGTGGTGATGGGCACGCTCTACCACGAGGGGGTGAGCAAGGTCGTCGGCAGTACTACCGAGCAAACCCTGTACAAGGTTCACTCCAGTATCCTGGCGATTCACGGTTGAACGGTCGCCCACTGGCTATGCTCGACTGGACACTCATCAAACCGCACAGTGCCATGCAGCTCATGTCGCTGTGAACGACCTCTGGAGCGCAGGGCATGAATGACACCTCGCCGTTGCTGTTCGCCCTGCAAGGCAGCCAGGCCTATGGGAATGCCGTGGCGCAACGCCTGGGCAGGACACTGTCTGCACATGAAGAGCGCGACTACGAGGACGGAGAGCACAAGTGCTGGCCCGGCGAATCGGTGGACGGTCGATCGGTCATCGTCTTCCACTCGCTGTATGGTGACGCGCACCACAGCGCGCATGACAAGCTATGCCGGTTGTTGTTCTTCTGTGGCGCGCTCAAGGACGCTGCTGCCCGCCAGGTGACGGCAGTCACGCCTTACCTCTGTTATGGTCGCAAGGACCGCAAGGTGGAGTTTCAGGACGCTATTATCACCCGCCATGTGGCTCGGCTGATGGAAAGCTGCGGCGTGGACCGCATTGTGGCGCTGGACGTGCACAACCCCAGCGCCTTCGACAACGCCTACCGAATCCCGAGCTGGAACCTGCAATGCACCCCACTGTTCGCCCAACGCCTGGCCCCGCTCCTCGGTGAGCAGGCGGTCACGGTGGTGTCGCCGGATATCGGTGGCGTCAAACGTGCGGAGCAGTTTCGCCAGGTCCTGGCGCACCTGCTGGCGCGCCCGGTCTCGGTGGCCATGATGGAAAAACACCGCCAGCAGGCAGGCCTGAGCGGCGAACACCTGGTCGGTAACGTGGCAGGCAGCACCGTCATCGTGTTCGACGACCTGATCAGTACGGGGCAGACGCTGCTGCGCGCTGCCCAGGCCTGCCGGCAGGCCGGAGCCAGCCGCCTACTGGCTGCGGCCACCCACGGCCTGTTCACCACCGGTGGCGAGCTGTTCGACAGCGGCGCGTTCGAACGGGTACTGGTGGCCGACAGCATCGCCCCCTTTCGCCTGCCCGTGCGATGCCTGGCGCAACTGGATATCGTCGATACCAGCGCCTTGGTCGCCGAGTTGCTTGCCAACCGCCCGGGCACTGGCGCATGACCCCAGTGCAGGTGGCGCCGGTGGAGCGTCCCTGCTCCTGAAATCGGTCGAGCCACGAGGCGTGTCGCAGGCCATGCTGATGGTGTTCGCGCAGAGCATCATGGGAACCGCTATAACCGTCTACCCTGCCTCCCTGCCAAAGGCGTAGCCCTTGAAAACTGACCCCCGGCACCATGGGAGCACTGTGCATGCCTATCGACTTCAGACCCGCTCGAGTCTCGGACGCGCATGATATTGCGCGCTTCTTTCAACTGACATCGGAGGGCATGGCCGATTACATATGGAGCAAGCTCGCCGCACCTGGAGAAGCCTTGCTGAGTGTCGGTGCGTCTCGCTATGCCAGAGAACAGGGCGACTTTTCATACAAGAACTGCCTGATGGCCACTTTTGAAGGGCGCGTCATCGGCATGATGCATAGCTATGCCTTGCGCGCAACGCCTGACAGGCCAGTCGAGACCGACCCCGTCCTCGCGCCTTATTCCGACATGGAAATACCCGATACCTTGTACATATCCAGCCTGGCGCTGGATGAGGACCGGCGGAGCCAGGGGCTGGGCGCCCAGTTTCTTCGCCACGCCCAGCAGCGCGCTGACGACGCGGGCCTTGATGGGTTGTGCCTGATCGATTACGCAGAAAACCACGGTGCACGCCGCTTCTACGAACGTCATGGTTTTCAAATTGTTAAAACCTGCCAGATCGTTCCGCACCCGATGCTGGGCGTCACCGGTGAAGCCTATTTAATGTATCGCCCTACTCACAACGTGCTCGAGAAACAGCCATGAACCAGAAACTGACCGTGTTCCGCGAACTGGATATCCAACCGCTGCGCGACCTTCCGTTCTTTGAAGAAGTCCTGGAAGGCACCCCTCACACGCTGACGTCCAAGTACTATCACGATGAACAGCAAGGTCGCATTTCCGGAGAATGGGAAGCCAGCACCGGGGCGTGGCGCATTGACTACAAAGTCTGGGAGTTCTGCCATGTCCTGAGTGGATGCTGCGTCATCGAGCTTGAGGGTTGCGCCCCGGTCACACTGGCCGCTGGCGACACGTTCATTATCGAACCGGGCGCCAAGGGCAAATGGACCGTAGTGGAAGACATGAAGAAGAACTTCGTGATCCTCGTGCCCGCGAACTAAGCCACTGAATGCTGGCTGAAGCCGACTATGCTGGTAGCAATCCACACGCCGGCACAGGGGCTGTTAAATGGGCAACAAGCGCAGGTTCGGACGGGCTGCTGGGCTGATGCTACTGATCCACTTGCTGTTCTCGCCCCTGCTCCATGCGGACACCCCTCAGCCTGGGCCAGAGATAGAGGGTGTGATTGCCGAACCCGCACCGTTGACCGTCATCAACCGCACGGTGCTGGTCTTTCGTGCGACGCTGCTGGGCGAAACACCCACGGTGCGTGCCCAGCGCGCCAAGAAGGTCATCGAGGATACGCTTCAGGAAACAAACGATCTGGAGGTTCGCGTCGACCCTATCCTGCACAGCTACCTGGTGCTGCTGGGCGGGCGCCGGGCATTCATCGTGACGCCACTGGATGCTGCGGCCGATACCATTACAACAGGCGAAGCTGCCGAGCAGGCCGCCGAGAACCTGCGCCTTGTCGTCGAGGAAACCCGCCAGGCGCGAAGCCTGCGGTTCTTGCTCACCGCGGTAGGCTACAGCGCTGCGGCAACCTTGGTCTTTTTCATGCTGGTAAAGGCCGCAGGCTACTGTCGACGCAAGCTCCTGGGACTGCTGCCTAAACTGATGGGCAAACACTCCGAGCGCCTCAAGGTCGGCCACACGCAACTGTTCGACCTGCAGAACCTGTACTACCTGATCGACCGCTCTCTCTGGCTGCTGTACTGGTTGGTCGTGTTGTTGTTCTGCTACCAGTGGCTGGGCTTCGTGCTGTCTCAGTTCCCCTACACAAGGTCTTGGGGGGAAAGCCTCAATATCCACCTGATGGCGCTGCTCAACTACCTGATCAGCAGTATTTTGCGTGCCATGCCCGGCCTGGCCGTTGCACTGTCGATCTTCTTCATCGCCCGGGGCATCAGCGCTTTCTCCAAACGTGTGCTAAGGCGCATGGCACGCCCAGGCACATTGAAATGGCTGACCGCCGAAACCTTGCAACCGACCATGCGCCTGACGTCGCTGGCGATCTGGCTATTTGCCCTGGTGATGGCCTACCCCTATCTACCCGGCTCGGGTACCGATGCCTTCAAGGGGTTGTCAGTGTTGCTCGGTCTGATGGTTTCACTGGGGGCGACCAGTGTCATCGGCCAAGGCGCCGCCGGACTGATTCTCACCTACACGCGCACGCTGCGCGTCGGTGAATTTGTACGTGTGGGTGATTACGAGGGCACGGTGACCGAGGTGGGCATGTTCACCACGACCATTCGCACCGGGCTTGGCGAAGTGCTGACACTTCCCAACTCGATGATTACCGGCTCGGTGACCAAGAACTACTCACGAATCGTGCAAGGGCCAGGCTATGTGGTCGACACCGTGGTGACCATTGGCTACGACACCCCGTGGCGTCAGGTCGAGGCGATGTTGCTGGAAGCGGCTCGGCGCACCGACGGCGTGCTGCAAACGCCCATGCCCCAGGTATTCCAGACGGCACTGTCGGACTTCTACCCCGAGTATCGATTAGTGGCCCAGGCCATCCCGTCAGAGCCCAGGCCACGCGCGCAGCTTTTGAGCCTGTTGCACGCCAATATCCAGGACGTGTTCAACGAGTATGGGGTGCAAATCATGTCGCCTCACTACCTGGGCGATCCCGAGCAACCCAAATGGGTGCCCAAGGAGCAGTGGCACACGGCCCCGTCCAAACCTGAAAACACCGCGTGAGCAATGAGGCCTCAGGTGCCGGTCAGCGCAATGATCACCGGCCCGCAGACTGCCAACAGGACATTGGAAACGGCGTAGCAGACGGAAGCCGATGACCGGCGTGTTGCTCCCCGACTGCTTGAGGATCTTGTTCATCGACGCCGATAAGGGCCAAAAGCATGCCGAGCAACGACCCAACCACCCTGAGCATCGCGCAGGGCCAGGCTCAAACGTCCAGCGCCCCCCTGAGCAAGGCATCAAGCACACGCGCGACGTCAGCACCCTGCTCGTCCAGCAGGCACACCGGCAGCCCGTGCAAGGCCGCTTGCACACCGGCCAGCCCCTCGCCCGTCAAGGCCAGCGGACAAGCAATGTCCATCTGCAGGGAGCGCAGGCGCTTGGCCAAGGCAGGGCTCACCGGCGGCTGCAGCGCGATCACCAGTGCCGCAGGCTGCATCGCCGCACACAGCAGCGGGAGCTCTTCCAGCGGCTGCCCGCAGCCGAGCACTTCGATGCGTTGTTGCTCACTGCTCAACAGCAGCCCGGCGCACAATACCTGGCACTCGGCTTGCCCCTCGGTACCCGCCAGCAGCACCCGTGGCGCATCGGCCTGGTTCATCTGCAAGCGCAGCAACAGCCGGGCGCGCAAGAACGTATCGAGAAACAACCATTGGCTACGCTGGCCTGGTGCAGTGCCTGAAGCCAGCTCATGCCAAACCGGCATCAGCACTTCCCGCAGCACCGTGGCCTTTGGCAAGAGTGTGAACAGCTGCCCATGGATAGCTTCCAGCGCCTGCGCATCGAATGCCCTGGAGGCGCGTGCAACGGCGGCGCGCCAATCGTCAAAGGCCGAGGGCTGCTGCACAGGCACCTCAGGCTGGCCGGCGAGCCTGTCGCTAACCTTGCTGATGGGCAGGCCGTTGGCGGTCCAGCGCAAGATGTCGCGTATGCGCTGCACATCCTGGGCCGTGTACAAGCGATGGCCGCCCTCGGTGCGCTGCGGGCGTATCAACCCATGACGCCGCTCCCAGGCACGCAAGGTCACCGGATTGATGCCGGTCAGGCTGACCACATCGCGCATGGGTAGCAATTCGGGTGGGGTGGCGTCGGTCATAACGAGGTGTCATCCAAGGGGTGATACATTCTAAACCCAGATGCACCTTCTGCGGCGAGCCTCCTTGGTTCATCATGCAACAAACAGCGCCAAAAGCTACTGCACGGAAGCCTTTGGCGCACATCGCATACGAAATGCCTGTAGGTGAGCCCCATGATCAACGCAAAACTCCTGCAACTGATGGTCGAACATTCAAACGATGGCATCGTCGTCGCCGAGCAGGAAGGCAATGAGAGCATCCTTATCTACGTCAACCCGGCCTTCGAGCGCCTGACCGGCTATTGCGCCGACGATATCCTCTATCAGGACTGCCGTTTTCTTCAGGGCGAGGATCACGACCAGCCGGGCATCGCAACCATCCGCGAAGCGATCCGCGAAGGCCGCCCCTGCTGCCAGGTGCTGCGCAACTACCGCAAAGACGGCAGCCTGTTCTGGAACGAGTTGTCCATCACACCCGTGCACAACGAGGCGGACCAGCTAACCTACTACATCGGCATCCAGCGCGATGTCACAGCGCAGATATTCGCCGAGGAAAGGGTTCGCGAGCTGGAGGCTGAAGTGGCAGAACTGCGCCGGCAGCAGGGCCAGGCCAAGCGCTGACAAAAAACCTATACAAGGACGTTGACTTGTATAGATAAAAGCTTAGGCTTCAGTTATACCTGTACAACAATTCAATGTTGTACAGGATTGCCTGGAGCCCAGTATGTCAGCGTACCTACAGCAGTTCGCCGAGCGCTTCGCCCGCCTTGATGGGGCGAGCCTCGACACGCTGGATAAACTGTACAGCGACGATGTCACCTTCCGTGATCCCCTGCACCAGATACAGGGGCTGCAGGCCCTGCGCGCCTACTTCGAGCAGTTGTACGCCAACGCCACCGATATCCGCTACGCCTTCACCAGCGCCGACGAGGTAAAGCCCGGGCAAGGTTACCTGCGTTGGACACTGCAGTTTTGCCACCCGCGCCTGGCGGGGGGCCAGCCGATCACGTTGCAAGGGTGCAGCTGCCTGCATTGGCGCGACCGTGTGCATTTTCACCAGGACTATTTCGACGCCGGTGCCCTGCTTTATGAGCACCTTCCCGTCATGGGCACTGCGATCCGCTGGCTCAAAGGCAGGCTGGCATGAGCCGCTGTTGGCTGACCGGCGCCAGCAGCGGTATCGGTGCCGCGCTCGCGCAAATCCTCCTGGAACAAGGCCACCAGGTCGCCTTGGGCGGGCGCCACGCCGACCGCCTTGCCCCGCTGGCCGAACGGTTTCCTGGGCAGGTATTGCTGGCCATTGGCGATCTTGACAACCCGGAGCAGGTCGCCGGCATCGCTGCGCATATCGAGCAGGCCTGGGGGGGCCTGGACATGGCCATTTTCAATGCCGGCACCTGCGAATACCTGGAGCCGGGGCATTTCGACCCGGCGTTGGTCGAGCGCGTCATGCGCACCAACCTGCTGGGCGTCAGCTACTGCCTGGCGGCGGCACTGCCCTTGCTTCGCGCAGGCCAACACCCCCACCTGGTGGTCATGGGCAGTTCGGTGACCTGGTTGGCCTTGCCCCGCGCTGGCGCCTATGGCGCGTCCAAGGCTGCAGTGCGCTATCTGGTGGAATCACAGCGAATCGACCTGGCTCGCGAAGGCATCGCGGTCACCCTGGTGAGCCCAGGTTTCGTGGACACGCCACTGACCCGTCGCAACGATTTCCCCATGCCACAGCTGTGGTCTGCGCAGCGTGCCGCCCGGCATATCGCCAGGCGCCTGCCCGGCCGCCCCCTGGAAATCAACTTCCCCGGTCTTTTCACCTGGGTGTTGCGCCTGCTCGGGGCGCTGCCCGCGCGCTTGCGCCTGGCGCTGGGCCAACGCCTCGCCCGTCATGAACAGGAATGATGATCCATGCGTATAGCAATCATCGGCAGTGGCATCGCGGGGCTGACCTGCGCCCATTTGCTGTCACGCAAGCACGAAGTCACGGTTTTCGAGGCCGAGCAATGGGTCGGGGGCCACACCCACACCCTTGATGTGGTCTGGAAAGGCCAGCGGCATGCGATAGATACCGGTTTTATCGTCTTCAACGACTGGACGTACCCGAACTTCATCCGCTTGCTCGACCAGCTCAAGGTCCCTTCACAGCCGACCGAGATGAGTTTTTCCGTGCATGACCCGATGACGGGCCTGGAATATAACGGCCACGACCTGAACACCCTGTTCGCCCAACGCAGCAACCTGGTGTCCCCAGGGTTCTGGGGGATGATCCGGGACATTCTGCGTTTCAACCGTCAGGCACTGGCCGACCTGGACAACCAGCGTATCGATGCCAGCACCACGCTGGGCGACTACCTTCAAGCGAACCGCTATGGGCAACGCTTCATCGATCATTACATCGTGCCAATGGGGTCGGCGATCTGGTCGATGTCTCGCGCAGACATGCTCCACTTCCCGCTTGAGTTCTTCGTGCGCTTCTGTCGCAACCACGGCTTGCTGTCGGTCAACCAACGCCCACAGTGGCGGGTGATCAAAGGCGGCTCGCGCAGCTATGTCGCGCCGCTGTGCCGACCGTTTGCTGAGCGCATCCGCCTCAACTGCAAGGTTTACCGCGTCAGCCGCGACGAAGGTGGCGTTACCCTCGTGAGCGCGGCCGGCACCGAACGCTTCGACAATGTGGTGTTCGCTTGCCACAGCGATCAGGCCCTGGCGCTGCTGGAAAGCCCCAGCAACCAGGAGCGCGCCGTACTCAGCGCCATCGATTACGCCAGCAACGACGTGGTGCTGCACACCGATACCCGTCTGCTGCCACGCCGCCAGCGCGCCTGGGCCAGTTGGAACTACCGCCTGGGCGGCCCTGAGCGGGCGCCCGCCGCGCTGACCTACAACATGAACATTCTGCAGGGTATCCAGGCACCGACAACCTTCTGTGTGAGCCTCAACCAGACCGCACTGATAGACCCGGCGCAGGTCATCGCCCGCTTCCAGTACGCCCATCCCCAGTACAGCGTTGCAGCGTCGGCTGCCCAGGCATGCCAAGGGCAACTGCAGGGTCAGCAGCACAGTTACTTTTGTGGCGCTTACTGGGGCAATGGCTTTCATGAAGACGGGGTGGTCAGCGCACTGAAGGTGGCCGCGCACTTCGGAGAGCACCTGTGAACAGCAGCCTCTGCCTGGGCTGGATCAGCCACCGACGGCTGACGCCGCGGGTCCACGCGTTCCGCTACCGGATCGGCATGTTCTACCTGGACCTGGACGAACAATCCTGGCTGATGGGCCTGTCACGCTGGCTGGGACGCTGGCGCCTGGCGCCGTTGTGCTGGCGCGAGACCGACTACCTGCCCGCCCTGACCCGCCAAGGCGAATCGCTGGCCCAGGCTGCACGCTTGCTGGTCGGGCAGGCGACGGGGCACCTGCCCGAAGGCCGGGTACAGCTGCTCACGCAACTGCGGTGCTGGGGGCTGTCGTTCAACCCGGTGAGCTTCTATTTCTGCCATGACCGCGACGGGTGCCTGACCGCGATCCTGATGGAAGTGCGCAACACGCCCTGGCGTGAACGCTTTCATTACGTGCTCCCGGTGCAAGGCAACCTTGCCAGGCCCTTCAGCGTGGCCAAGGCCTTCCATGTGTCGCCATTCATGCCGCTGGACATGGACTATCGCCTGCGCTTCTTCCTGGACACGGACCATGTACGCATTCAGATGCAGAACTGGCAAGACGGCGCAAAGGTGTTCGAGGCCGACCTCGCCCTGCGCCGCACGCCACTGGATGGAGCAACGCTGCGGCGGTATGTCCTGAACTTCCCATGGATGAGCCTGCGCACTGTCTCGGCCATCTACTGGCAAGCGCTTCGCCTGTTACTCAAACGCACCCCCGTGCACGACCACACCACCTGCCAGGGTGACCTGGCACTCGGCCAACCTTGCGAGGACCTTGATGATGTCAAATCCCACCCTGAGCGTTAGCAAGTTCGCAGGCCTTGCGCCACTGCTCGGCGGGCTGGCACGAAGCGCCGTGCTCGCCCAGTTGGGCAAGCTGCGTCACGGCCACCTGCGCCTGCTCAGCCACGGGCAGCAGTGGAGTTTCGGTGATGCCGACAGCCCGTTGCAGGCCGAGGTGGAGATCCTCGATGACGCCACCTGGAGCCTGATCGCCGGCAATGGCTCGATCGGTGCTGGCGAAGCCTACATTCACGGCTATTGGCGCAGCCCCGACCTGGCGCTGGTGACCCGCCTGTTCGTCGCCAACCTCGAAGTGCTCGACGCGCTCGAGGGCGGCCTGGCCCGCCTGGGCCGCCCTGCCCTGCGCCTGCTGCACCGGCTCAACCGCAACGACAAGCGCGGCGCCCGGCGCAACATTCTGGCCCACTACGACCTGGGCAATGCCCTGTTCGAGCGGCTGCTGGACCCCACCATGATGTATTCGGCTGCGCAATTCGAACACCCGGGGCAAACACTGGAGCAGGCCCAGTTGCACAAGCTGGAGCGCATCTGCCAGAAGCTCGAACTGAGCCCTGACGATCACCTGCTGGAAATTGGCAGCGGCTGGGGCAGCCTCGCTATCCACGCAGCCACCCGTTACGGCTGCAGGGTCACCACCACGACGCTCTCCGAGGCGCAGTACAGCCATACCCTGGAGCGCGTCAAGGCCTTGGGGCTGGGGCAGCGCGTGCAAGTGCTCCGCGAAGACTACCGCGACCTTCAAGGCACGTTCGACAAACTGGTTTCGATCGAGATGATCGAAGCGGTTGGCCATCGCTACCTGCCGGTGTATTTCCGCCAGTGTGCTTCGCTCATCAAACCTGAAGGCCTGATGCTATTGCAGGCAATCACCATCCGCGACCAGCGCTATGCCCAGGCGCAGCGCTCGGTCGACTTTATCCAGCGGTACATCTTCCCCGGTGGCGCCCTGCCTTCGCTGAGCGTGTTGCTCGACACCGCCAGCCGGCACACTGGCCTGAACCTTGTGCACATGGAAGATTTTGGCCTGGACTACGCCCACACCCTGCGACACTGGCGCGAAAACCTGCGTCAGGCACGCACTGCGCTGACGGACCTTGGCTACGACGACATGTTCCAGCGCTTGTGGGAGTTTTACCTCTGCTACTGCCAAGGCGGTTTCGAGGAACGCGCCATCGGTGTTGCGCACCTGCTCTGGGCAGCACCCCAGGCACGCCGCGCGCCCTTGCCTGGCAGTGCCTGATGCGCAGCCGCTGGCTGATCGCCAATGCCCTCTGGCTACAAGCCGGCTGGTGGGTCTGCGTGCTGGGGGCCGAGCGGCCCTTGTTGTTGCTGCTGGTGATTCCGGGCGTGGCAGTGCACCTGCGCCTGTGCCCGGACATCCATGCCGAGGTCAAGGCGCTGGTGCGCGTCACCTTTATCGGCTGTGTGCTCGACAGCGTGCTGGGAGCACTGGGGGTGTTCGGTTTCGACGCCTGGCCCCTGCCACTGTGGCTAGCGCTGCTGTGGTTGGTGCTGGCCAGCGGGATGCGTTACAGCCTGGCATGGGCCGGCAGGCACTGGCGAATCGGCGCACTGCTGGGGGCGATTGGCGGCCCTCTGGCCTACGTAGGCGGCGCCAGGCTGGCAGGTGTCTCCTTGCCCTTGGGCGCGCTGGAAACCGGCCTGCTACTGATGCCGATTTGGGCGTTGGCCCTGCCCCTGCTGGCGCGCATCGCGGCGCGGCGCTGACCGGCGACATCGCTCGGAGCAGTAACGCACCTGCTCCCAACAGCGTGCCCAGCGCTTGCGCCAGGTGAACGGCCGGCCACACACCACGCAAACCTTGCTGGGCAGAAGGCTCTTTTTCATAACGCCTGCCCCGCATCGAGCCGCGCCAGCAATGACTGGCCACGTTGCCACACAGCATCGCGACGGCCAGCGGGCATGCCATCGAGGCTGCGATAGACCAGGGCCAGGCGCGGGTTAGCCGAGAGCTGGGGGCGATGGCGAATGAGAAAATGCCAATACAAGGCATTGAACGGGCAGGCCTCCTCTTCGGTCACCTGGTCGACCCTGTAACTGCAAGCCTTGCAATGATCGGACATGCGCTGGATATAACGACCACTGGCGCAGTACGGCTTGGACCCCAGGTAGCCGCCATCGGCGTGCATCACCATGCCAAGCGTGTTGGGCAGTTCGACCCACTCGAAGGCATCCATGTAGACCGCCAGGTACCACTCACAAATTGCGGTTGGCACGATACCGGCCAGCAAGGCGAAGTTGCCGGTAACCATCAACCGCTGGATATGGTGAGCGTAGCCCAACCGCAGGGTCTGCCCGATGGCTTGGGCCATGCAGCGCATGCGGGTGTGCCCGGTCCAGTAGAATTCTGGCAGCGCCCGGTCGTTGTTCAGGTGATTGAGCCCGGCATACGCCGGCATGCGCTGCCAATAGATGCCACGCACATACTCACGCCAGCCGATCAACTGGCGAATGAAGCCTTCGGCTGCATTGAGCGGCACCCGCCCCTCGCGCCAGGCTTTGTCGACGTCGTCGCACAGACGACGCACATCCAGAAGCCCGATGTTGAGCGCCGCACTGATGCGCGCATGAAACAGGTACGGCTCGCCTTCGGCCATTGCATCCTGGTAGTCACCGAAAGCCGCCAGGCCGAAATCCAGAAAATGCTGCCACAGCTGTTGTGCCTCGGCGTGGGTCACGGGGTAGTCGAAACCGTCGACGCCCCCGTAGTGGTCGCTGAAGCGCTGACGCACCAAGGCCACCACCGCTGCCGTGATGTCGTCTTGCGCGAAATGCGCAGCGAACGGGCCACGCAGCTGCCGTGGCAATGGCTTGCGATTGTCGCCATCGAAATTCCAGGCCCCACCTGCCGGGCTGCCGTCAGGCTCCATGAGCAGGCCGGTTCGCTTGCGCATGCCACGGTAGAAGTGCTCCATACGCAGCTGGCGACGTTCTGTGGCCCAGCGCCCGAAGGCTTCACGGGAGCACAGAAAACGCGTGTCGCGAAACCACACAAGCGGCAGTGCGGCATCACGCAAGGCCTGCTCCAGGCGCCACTCACCGCACTCGGTCAAGTGAATGTGGGTAGCGCCCAAGGCTTGTTGCCATCGACGCAACTCCCCCACGATGCTGCCGCTGTTACCCTCGGCATCCAGCTCGACATAGTGCACCTGCCAACCCCGTTCACGCAGGGCCTGGGCAAAATGCCGCATGGCGCTGAAGATGAGAATGATCTTCAGCGGATGATGCGGTACGTATCGGGCCTCCCCCTCCACTTCCGCCATCAGGACCGCATCGCGAGCAGGGTCAAGGGACGCCAGACTTGCCAGGTCGAACGACAGTTGGTCACCCAGCACCAGGCCCAGGCGCATCGTCCGGGCTACCACTGGCTGGTGAGCGTTACCGGTACGCGCAGCGGCGCGATGGGGCCGTCGCGTTGCCCGCACATCTCATCGTGCACCACCTGCTGCACCAGCATGCAGGGCACCGGCGGCAGGTCGGCCAGCAACTGCCGCAGTTCGGTCGTGGAGCGCACGCGCACGGGCTGCCCCTGGGCATCGCTCAATGTCACAGGGCCGGCGTCGGTCAGGGCGCGCAGGAGGTAGAAGCCCCCCTCTAGCGACAGCAGTTCAAGTTCCTTGGCTTCGCCGGTCGAAACCAGCTGGGTCAGCGCGATCAGGTTCATGGTGTGCCCTCTGGCAGGCGGCGGAAGAACAAGGTGATCTGGCCAATCTCAACGCCCAGCTTGCTCATGCTCGAGCGGTTGATCAGGGTGTCGTCATCCATGAGGTACATCCAGTCGTCCAGGTCTACCTGCCAGTGCCGCCCATCGACCGGCAGGTCCAGTTGGTAACGCCATCGCAGCGCGTTGCCCGCCACTTCGCCACGCGCCTCGCCGATCACGTCCCCCGCGGTTCCCCGCCAGCGCCCGGGGCCGTCCGGCACCAGCGTCCAGGTACGCTGCTGGCGCGTGCCATCGCTATAGAGAAAATGTTCGTCGAGGATCAGCCGCTCACCCTCGCGGCGGCTGTCGATGCGCACGTGGAAGCGCTTGACCACCTCCCCGGAACGCTTCTGGAACATCCCCCACGCCTGAACCGGGCGCGAGAAGAACGCCGCCAGGTCCAGCTTCGGCTGCTCCTGGGCATAGTGCTCGATACCGACATTGCCACAACTGCCCAGAAGCAGGCAGGCAGCCAGCAACAGCGCTTTGTACATGTTCAGGCTCCTCGGTCATCGCCAGCCAGCCCAAGCAGCCGCTGACGCAATTGGGGGTCTCTGGCCCGCGGGTCAAGCCAGATGGCGAAGAAGGCCCGGGCGAACACCGGATCGTCGATCGCGTGGCTCAGTTTGCCGTCGACGTAAAAGCGGCAACCCTGCCCCGGCAGGTACAAGCCCGTGATGCGCATGCCAGGGCTCACGTCCACGAATGCCTGCTCAATCGCCCTGGTCCATGCCGCGCGTTGCTGTGCCGTCATGCTGCCGCCACCCAGGCGTTGCATTTCCTCGAGGCTGGCTTTGACCAGCGTGTCCCTGGACAATGAACGGTGATAAAGCAGCTCAAGGGCGAACGGCTGGTTCCAGTCCTGAACCGGGCCAACTGCCCATAACCGGGAGGTATACAGCCGCAGGCCGAACCAGGTGAAATCACCGGCGCCCAGCCGTTGCGCCGCAGGCAGCTCCGCTCGCCAGTCTGCCGCCGACGACATGGCGGCTAGCAGCAGGCACAGACAGGTCCAACGTGCAGGGTGCGCCATTCTGACCTCAAGCACTTTGCTAAATACTATACAATAGTAGACGCCTGTACAGATATTTGACGAGCCATGTATAGTTTTTTAATGCCCAGCATGCATATTTCTGCAAGCCTCGCGCCCCGTTATCGAACACCCATGAAAGTCGAGATAGAAGGAATTGCTCATGCTGTACGTCGTCATGCTCGGTGGACGCCACCCACGGGCCAATATCGAGGTCCACGATGTGTTGTTCGCGCAGGCGGACTCACTTGAACAGGCCTACCCACATTTGCGCCAAGCCTGGTTCGGGAGCCGAACGGGCTTGCACATCGACGCATGGATGGAAGTCGACGGTATTGACCACTACCGCCTCGAATTCAGTCAGGTAGCGCCTGGCCCACACGATCCCAGGTTGTTCTTCATCAACCTGGGCGGCTACGAGCCCGGGGTGTTTGGCGAGGCACACCGCTACCTGCTGGTGGTGGCCAGGGACAAGGCCGAGGCCAAGCAACTGGCCAAGCAGCGCCTGCAGGCAGACTGGCTCAAGCCGCATACCGATGCGGTACTGGACGTCGACGATTGCCTGCCGATCGACTGGGTGAACGGCCGTTACGTGCACTTGATCGAAGGGCCCCATGCCGGCTTACGGCAGTACAGCGACTATATCCTGCTGTGAGCTCACCCCTGCCATGTGCAAGAACGTTGGCAGGCATCACAGGACGAGGCGCCAGCGCCCGGCCAAGAGGACACGCCGATGAGCCTGATAAACGACCTTCACACACCCGCCAACGTGCTGGTCTGCGGGGCCAGCCAAGGGATTGGCCTGGCATTGTGCACGCAGTTGCTGGCGCGCGATGACATCGGGCTGGTGTTCGCCGTTTCGCGACGCGCCACCACCAGCCCTGCGCTGGATACCTTGTTCACAGAGCACGCGCGACGGTTGGTTCGCCTCGACTGCGACGCCCGATCCGAGCAGGCACTGCAAACACTGGCCGCGCAGGTGGGCGCCTGCTGCGACCAACTGAACCTGGTCTTCAGCACGCTTGGCGTGCTGCAAGAAGGCCCGGCGAGGGCTGAAAAAGCACTGACCCAGCTAGACATGGCGGGGTTGCTGAGCACTTTCACAACCAACTGTTTCGCCCCTGTTCTGCTGCTCAAGCATTTGCTGCCGCTGCTGCGTCGGCAACCGATGGCCTTCGTCGCCTTGTCGGCGCGGGTTGGGTCGATCGGCGACAATCACCTGGGTGGGTGGTACAGCTACCGTGCCAGCAAAGCCGCGCTCAATCAGCTTCTGCGCACTGCAAGCATCGAGCTGAAGCGACTGAACCCCGCGTCAACGGTACTTGCATTGCATCCCGGCACCACCGACACCCAGCTTTCCCGCCCCTTTCAGGGCAATGTGCCGCCGGGCAAACTGTTCTCGCCCGCGTTTGCCGCCACCTGCATCCTGGCACTTGTGAGCCGTCACGGCCCGGCGCAGAGCGGAACGTTCTGGGCGTGGGATGGCACGCCGATTCCCTGGTGACGCGGGCGGAGAGCTCCAGGCCAAGTCGATGAACCAGCCCTGAGCGAGAACGGTCAACCCTTTATCTGACAACGGCAGAAGGAAGGGTGCAGCGAATGGTTTCGTTTGATCTGCAACGGATGCTGATAGGCGACTTCCCTTTTACCTTTCTGCTGGAAGTTGCTGTGCGTGTTTCTGCGGCCTTCCTGGCCGTGTTCTTCTTTCTGAAATTCAGTGGCCGGCGCGGGATCAGACAGCTGTCCCGGTTCGAGCTCGTGGTCATTCTCACCCTGGGTTCAGCTGCCGGCGATGTGACCTTTTACGAGGACGTGCCGCTGCTTCCGGTGGCCTTGGTTTTCCTCACGCTGTTCATGCTTTACCGAGGAACGGTCTACCTCATGAGGCGAAACAGAACCTGCGAGGCCTGGATCGACGGGTTGCCGGTCACGGTAGTGAAAGATGGCATGTACGAAATCCATTCGCTGCGTCACATGAACATTTCACCGAATGAGCTGTTCATGGAGCTACGCCAACAAGGTGTCGAGCACCTGGGCCAGGTTCGACTGGGCCTTCTGGAAACCGATGGCGATCTCAGTTTGTATTTCTACGATCAGCAAGACACACGCCCAGGCTTGTCAGTGCTGCCGGTCGAGCATCGCCCGGAGTACACATCGCCGCCCGGCGCCGGGTTGCATTGCTGCGTGAGCTGTGGTTTCCCGGCCTACCATGAGCCTCATGACACCCTGGCGTGTTCACGTTGCGGTCATACGGTCTGGTCGCCTGCATTGGATACCGTGCGCAACCGTTAGCAGGTTCTCCCCATACCGCCAGGCATCGAGCAGGAACTTTGCTCGCTGTTTGCAGGCCCTTATGAAAGGCCTATCAGCACGAGGAGAAAATGATGAGTGCACAATTGAACGGCAAGCGCGTGGCCTTTCTGGTCACCGATGGCTTTGAACAGGTGGAACTGACCGGCCCGCGTGAAGCCTTGGAAAACAGCGGCGCGGTGGTCGATATCCTGAACGAAAAAGAAGGCACGGTACGTGGCTGGAACCATGACAAACCCGCCGACGCGTTCAGCGTGGATGCGACTTTCGACAGTGCGCAGCTTGACCTCTACGATGCCCTGGTGCTGCCCGGCGGTGTGCAGAATTCGGACACGATTCGCTTGATTCCCGGCGCGCAGAAGCTGGTTAAAAGCCACGATGCGGCCGGCAAGCCGCTGGCGGTCATCTGCCATGGCGCATGGTTGCTGATATCGAGCGGGTTGGTCAAAGGCAAGCGAATGACCAGCTACAAAACCTTGCAAGATGACATTCGTAATGCGGGCGGTACGTGGCTGGATGAACAAGTGGTGGTCGATGGCAACCTCATCACCAGCCGCCAGCCGGATGACATCCCCGCCTTCAATGAGCAGTTGATCAAGGCATTGGCAGGCTGAGCGTGATTCTCTTCAGCGCGTGCTGGTCGCCCATGGCACCGACCAGCGCGCGCTGATCACGCCAACTGGATGAAAACCGAATAGCTGCCCAGCAACACCCAGAAGCACAGGAAAATCCAGGGCGTGCGCAAGGAAAACAGCAGCGATTTGCGGTGCCCCGCCTGAGAGGTTTCGGCCTCGCAGAACAGCGGCGACTCGTCATAGGCCAGCCCCATCATCGGCTCGCTGCGCAGCAGGTGGCTCTGCTTCATCTGCCAGTGCTCGATAATCCGGAAGGCCGCGCGGATGCCAGGCCAGGCATTCAGTGTACTGAGCACGCCGAGCAATGCGAGAAAAGCCGGGACCATCAAGGTGAACATCTCGCCCCAGCTTTGGTTCAGGTTACCCATCGATGACACGTAGGCGATCACCAGGAACGACTGGGCCGCAAGATAAGCGTCGGTACGGTTGGCCAGGATGGTGGTCTCATACTGAATTTCGCGTCGATAGAAATCCAGCCGCTCTTTGGGCGTACCGAACATCCTCTCGTTCGTCTGATCGATCTCATGTTCCGGCGTGGAAGGCGTGATGATTCGAGGCACTGCAGACTCCTTGATAGCGTGGGCCTCACCCATGCCAGCAAGCCCCGTCAGCGGTAGAGCCATGCGGTGGGTAAAAATTCACTGGGAATGGATGCATCAACCGCTCGTCGCTCAGCACGAAGATCCGCTTCAACACTGGCTTGGAGCACCTTTCGAACGGGAATGAGCGTTCCAAACCTGCAGGAGCTTCCAGCATGAGCGACTACCCTACCCCTCCATTCGCATCCCAACCGCAAAGCGTTCCCGGTTCCCAGCGCAGGATGGATCCTTATCCGGACTGCGGTGAGCAGAGCTACACCGGCAACAATCGCCTCGCAGGCAAGATCGCCTTGATAACCGGTGCTGACAGCGGCATCGGGCGTGCGGTGGCCATTGCCTATGCCCGAGAAGGCGCTGACGTTGCCATTGGCTATCTGAATGAACACGACGATGCGCAGGAAACCGCGCGCTGGGTCAAAGCGGCGGGCCGCCAGTGCCTGCTGCTGCCCGGCGACCTGGCACAGAAACAGCACTGCCATGACATCGTCGACAAGACCGTGGCGCAGTTTGGTCGCATCGATATCCTGGTCAACAACGCCGCGTTCCAGATGGCCCATGAAAGCCTGGACGACATTGACGACGATGAATGGGTAAAGACCTTCGATACCAACATCACCGCCATTTTCCGCATTTGCCAGCGCGCTCTGCCCTCGATGCCAAAAGGCGGCTCGATCATCAACACCAGCTCGGTCAACTCGGACGACCCGTCACCCAGCCTGTTGGCCTATGCTGCGACCAAAGGGGCCATTGCCAATTTCACTGCAGGCCTTGCGCAATTGCTGGGCAAGCAGGGCATTCGCGTCAACAGCGTCGCACCCGGCCCGATCTGGACCCCGCTGATCCCGGCCACCATGCCTGATGAGGCCGTGAGGAACTTCGGTTCCGGTTACCCGATGGGGCGGCCGGGTCAACCTGTGGAGGTGGCGCCAATCTATGTCTTGCTGGGGTCCGATGAAGCCAGCTACATCTCGGGTTCGCGGTACGCCGTGACGGGGGGCAAACCTATCCTTTGAACGTGCTGCCGAGGCCTGCATACGCGGGCCTTGGCGCTTCTGGCAGCGCGTAATCGCAGCGTGACCTCGAAGCGCGCTTTGCCAGCCATCATCGACGTTGAACCCTGCCGCCCACTGTCACTCAATTCCATGCAAGCCATTGTTCATTCGCCCGCGACGAGGTGACACCATGAATGCTATCGATTTGCTGATTCAAGACCATGCGTTGGTCAAGAAACTGCTGGAAGAGCTCTGCGCGACCACCCAGGGTTCAGCAGTGAAGACGCGCAGGCACCCCGCTACGCTGTTCAAGCTTCATCGGTCCAACGAGCGTCACCGAACGCTCGCGGGGCTTTCAACAACAATGTGAAGCTGCCGGTCAGTTGCTGACGCAGCTCTTTGGGCATGGAGAACGCGAAATGCACAAGCCATGAACCATCACCTAAATGGAACGTTTCACGGCGGTACAACGTGACTTGCTGTTCGGAAATACCGATGCACACGGCTACCGAAAAATCGCTTGGTTCTTCGTCCACGGGAGAGCCCCTGGCAAGCAAGCGCGCGCGGCGCTCTGATGGTGTGGCCCCTACTGGCAGATAAACACTGCCGACATCCTCAAGGCTTGGCCGTTCGCTCTTTTTTCCACTGCGCCCTGGAGACACCATCAGCGTAGCCGGTGACACCAATCGCTACCTGCTGAATGCGGCCGCCATGCTGAAGGAAAGCTTCGACCTGCTCGCAGATGCGCACATGGGCTTTTTGGGCCGCGCTGGGGTACGTCTGGGACATGTTGGCCTCTCGGTTATGAGCCACTGAACGACAGTCACCCGAGCAGGCACTATACACCCTGCAGTGCCATCAGCGTCTGAAGCCTGCCAAAACCCTGCTTTTGTCGACCGAAGGGCGTGGCCATGGTGAGCTGCAAGCGCACCAGCCCAGGAATGCTTGCTCGAACATATGGAAATACGTATATTCGGCTTTCCGCATGTACAGGCACCCCCATGATCACACCGCCCGATGTCTTCAAGAGCCTCTCTGACGAAACCCGCGCTCGCGCCACGCTGCTTATCGCCAGCCTGGGCGAACTGTGCGTCTGCGAACTGATGTGCGCGCTGGACGACAGCCAACCCAAGATCAGTCGCCATCTGGCACAACTGCGCAGCACTGGCATGCTGCTGGACCGCCGTCAGGGCCAATGGGTGTATTACCGCCTGAATCCGGAACTGCCTTCCTGGGTTCACGAAATGCTTCAGGTCACCTTGCACGCCAATTCGCAATGGCTGGCTGACAATGCCCTTCGGCTGAAGAACATGGACGGTCGCCCCGTGCGTGATTCCGTCTGCTGCTGATCATCACCAAGCGAGATTTTCATGCTGCCCGCCATTGCTGTCTTCGTGTTCACCCTCATACTGGTCATCTGGCAGCCCAAGGGGCTCGGTGTTGGCTGGAGCGCCGCGCTAGGCGCCATCATCGCCCTGGCTACAGGCGCCGTTTCACTGCATGACATCCCTGCCGTATGGGCCATTGTCTGGAACGCCACCGCCACGTTCATCGCGGTCATCATCATCAGCTTGCTGCTGGATGAGGCCGGTTTCTTCGAATGGGCCGCATTGCATGTGGCGCGTTGGGCAAACGGCAGCGGCTACCGCCTGTTCGCCTTCTGCGTACTGCTCGGCGCCGCTGTATCGGCGCTGTTCGCCAACGACGGTGCGGCGCTGATCCTCACCCCCATCGTCATGTCGATGCTGCTCGCGCTGCGCTTCTCACCTGCAGCGACACTGGCCTTTGTCATGGCCGCAGGCTTCATTGCCGACACGGCCAGCCTGCCGCTGGTGGTCTCCAACCTGGTCAATATCGTCTCGGCCGACTACTTCGGCCTGGGCTTCGCCGAATACGCATCGGTGATGGTGCCGGTGAATATCGCCAGCGTGGCGGCCACCCTGCTGGTGCTATTCCTGTACTTCCGTCGTGATATCCCCAGGCAGTACGCGCTCGATGCGCTGAAGGCGCCGAGCGAGGCAATTCACGACCACGCCACCTTCAAAGTCGGTGGGTGGGTGCTGCTGGTGTTGCTTGCAGGCCTGTTCGTACTGGAACCTCTGGGCATCCCGATCAGTGCGGTGGCCGCCGTCTGTGCCGCAATCCTTTTTGCCGTGGCCGCTCGCGGTCACCGCATCTCAACCCGTCGCGTACTGCGGGAAGCGCCGTGGCAGGTGGTGATATTTTCTCTAGGCATGTATCTGGTGGTGTACGGCCTGAAGAACGCCGGCCTCACGGACATGCTCACCCATCTGCTGGACAGGCTTGCCGAGCAGGGCCTGTGGAGCGCGGCCATTGGCACCGGGTTGATCTCAGCGCTGCTGTCTTCAGTCATGAACAACATGCCCAGCGTGCTGATCGGCGCCTTGTCGATCCAGGCCAGCGGCGCAGAGGGCGTGGTACGTGAGGCGATGATCTACGCCAACGTCATCGGCTGCGACCTCGGCCCGAAGATCACCCCGATTGGCAGCCTCGCCACACTGCTTTGGCTGCATGTGCTGGCGCGTAAAGGCATGCGCATCACCTGGGGTTACTACTTCAAGGTCGGCCTGCTACTCACCGTACCGGTTTTGCTGATCACCCTTTCTGCTCTGGCACTGCGCCTGAGCCTCTGACGTTCGCCCCCCAGCGGAGGAGCCCTCCATGCGAGTCCTGTTCATGTGCACGGCCAACAGCTGCCGCAGCATCCTTTCCGAAGCACTGTTCAACCACCTGGCACCGCCCGGTTTCGAGGCAGTCAGCGCTGGCAGTTTTCCCAAGGGCCAGGTGCTGCCACGCAGCCTGAGCACGTTGCAGCAGGCCAATATCTCGACCGAGGGCTTGAGCAGCAAAGGCAACGATGCGTTCGAGGGCAACCCACCCGACATCGTCATCACCGTCTGCGACAAGGCCGCGGGCGAAGCCTGCCCGGTGTATTTCGGCCCTGCGCTGAAGTCGCATTGGGGGCTGGAAGACCCCTCCGATGTCGTGGGTGACGAAGCTTCGGTCGATGCGGCGTTCCGCGCCACACTGGCCCGCATCGAGTCTCGCTGCCAGGCCTTCTTCGCACTGCCGTTCGATCAACTCGACTGCGAGCAGCTCAAGCACGCGCTGGATCGCATCGGCTCGCATTGAACAGGAAGAAATCATGTCCGAGCAACTGCCTAACCTCGACCTCACGCTGTTCGACCTGCCGCCTTCGGCAACCCCGACCAGCGAACACAAACCACGCATCCTGCTGCTGTACGGGTCTACCCGAGAACGCGCCTTCAGTCGCTTGCTGGTAGAAGAAGCCGCGCGCCTCCTGGAGCACTTCGGTGCCGAAACCCGCACCTTTGACCCGTCGGGCCTGCCGCTGCCTGACGATGTCCCCGTGGAGCATCCCAAGGTGCAGGAGCTGCGAGAACTGGTGCAATGGTCAGAAGGCCAGGTGTGGTGCTCGCCGGAGCGCCATGGGGCGATGTCTGCGGTGTTCAAGGCACAGATCGACTGGATTCCGTTGGCGCTGGGGGCATTGCGCCCCACCCAAGGCAAGACCCTGGCCGTGATGCAGGTGTGCGGCGGGTCGCAGTCGTTCAACGTGGTCAACCAGTTGCGTGTGCTGGGCCGCTGGATGCGGATGTTCACCATCCCGAACCAGTCTTCGGTACCCAAGGCTTATCTGGAGTTCGACGACACCGGGCGGATGAAGCCATCGCCGTACTACGATCGCGTGGTTGATGTCATGGAGGAGCTGGTGAAGTTCACCGTGCTGCTGCGCGACCGCCAGGCATTCCTGGTGGATCGCTATTCGGAGCGCAAGGAAAGCGCCGAGCAGCTGTCTGAGCGGGTCAATCAGCGATCCATCTGACGCAAACGTGATTCAAGACAGTGGAAACGACAGGGTAGCGGCCAGCCCGCCACCCGCTCTGTTTTCAAGGCGTACCTGCCCCCCCATACGGTCGATGATGGTCGTGACGATGGAGAGCCCGAGGCCAGCACCATTTGGGCTGTTTCGGCTATAGAAGCGTTCGAATACACGGGATAGGCTCTCCTCGTCGATACCCGTCCCTTCATCCTCGACGACCAGTTCGATACGGCTGGCCAGGCGCCTCAGTGACACGGCTATGCGCCCCCCAGGCGGTGAATGTTCTACCGCGTTGGACACAAGATTCTGTAGCGCAATGCCCAGCGCGCCAGCGTCGACCTGCAGATGAAGGCCCCCTTCGCCTATGTCCAGCGAGGGTTCCAGGCCACGGTCCAGTATCCATGGGGTCAATTCAGCCAGGGTTTCGGTGACGACCTCGGCCAGGTCGATCCGGGCGCTGGCTCGCTGCCCCAGTTTTGGCTCAACGCGGGCCAATGTCAGCAACTGGTTGACCACCCGTGTCAGCCGATCGACCCCGCCCACAAGAAAGCCCAAGGCTTTCTCGCGCTCGGCATCATTGCTGGCGGCCAGCGCGTTCTGCGCGTGCAGCCGCAGTACGGCCAGAGGCGTACGCATTTCGTGGGCAGCATCGGCAATGAAGCGATGCTCACGCCGCAGCAGATCGTCGATCTGCGCCAGCAAGCGATTGATGGCCGCCTGCATGGGCTCCAGTTCAGTGGGAAGCGGTACCAGTTGCAGCGGCTCCAGCGAATCGGCATGGCGCCTGCGGATGACATTGGCCATGTTCTGCAGTGGCCGTAGCCCCCAGCCGATCGCAGCCCACACCAGCAGTGCCAACGCCAGGCTGCCAAGCAGGAACGGGAACAGCGTGTGGCGAACGATGCGGTCGATCAGGTCGTAGCGCACATCATCACGCTCACCCACCCAGATAAGCCAGTGCTTTTCCGGCACCGGCAAAACGAAACCGCGCCATTGTTCACCGCCACTGGAAAAGTCGTAGAACCCTGGAGCAGTGGGTGGTGGGTCAATGGGCGGCGCACTGGGTGTATGCACCAGCAACGCCATGCCTTCACCCCAGACCTGGAATGCCAGCTTGCTTTCGTAAGGGTGGCCCACCTGGTGCCGCCCCGCTTTGCCCAAGGCATCGTTGAAGGCCTCATACAGCGCCTCACGCGAGCCCTCTTGTACCGGCATGCTCATTACACCTTGCAGCAAACGCGCGTTCTGGGCCAGGTGCGCGTCATACACCTCGTTAATTTCGTGGCTGCTGTCATGGTAGTTGTAGAGCGCAAGCAGGCCGGTGCCCAGTAGCAGCAAGAGCATCACGCGCCACAGCGTACGCTGGCGTAGCGAGCTCATGCCTTGACCTCGACCAGATAGCCAATGCCGCGCACCGTGCGAATCAGGCCGTTGAACAGCTTCTTGCGCAGGTGGTAGATGTTCACCTCCAGCGTGTTGCTCTCCGGTTCTTCATCCCAGCCATACAGCAGTTGAGTGAGGCGCTCACGTGTGAATACCTTGCCGGGATGTGCCAGCAACTCATGCAACAGCACATACTCTTTGGGGGTGAGCACAACTTCGACGCCGTTGTAATGCACTTGTTGGGTGGTCGGGTCCAGGCTGACCCCTGCATGCTCGATCAGTACCTTGGCGCGCCCGACGCTGCGCCGCAGCAAGGCGCGCAAGCGCGCCTTGAGCTCGTTGAGGTCGAAAGGCTTGACCAGATAATCATCGGCGCCGGCATCCAGGCCGGCAATGCGATCATCAAGGGCATCCCGCGCGGTGAGGATCAGCACCGGCAAGCTGTCGCCGCCGGCGCGTAATCGCCTGAGTAGCTCGAGGCCATCCATACGGGGCAATCCAAGATCCAGGATCAGCAGGTCGAAGGTCTCGTGTTGCAGCGCATGCAAGCCACTGACACCGTCCCGCAACCAGTCGAGGGTGTACCCCTCCTGGCGCAAGCCGTCGCAGATCCCTTCCCCCAGTGCAATGTCATCCTCAACCAGCAACAGCCGCATGTTCAGTCCTGTTTGTCCTTGATGGCCTTGAGTAAAGCATCGATATCGGCACGCCGGCCCTGGTCAGCCAACTCACGCCCCGGCCGGGGCGGTGCCTGCAAGGCTTTCTGCAGGGCTGCGGTAGCTTCAGGGTAGCGCTTTTGCCGATACAGATGATCAGCCCAGAAATAGTTGCTGTCGATACCGTTGGGGTTGATCTGCAAGGCTTTGCGCAGCATCTTGTCGGCCATTTCGGCATCACCGAAACCGATAGGCCAGCCGGGCACCTGATCATACAGCGTGCCCAGGCTGGTGTAGGCCGAACCTTGCAGGGCGTTGGGGTCCAGCTTCATGGCCTGCTCCAGGCTGGCTTTCGCCGCCTTGACCTTGCCCAGTGCACCGAGGCCACCCGTCGCCCCCGCCCAACTGCTGTTGATGATGCCCTCCCAGATCAAGGGTTCAGGTGTGCCCGGATACTGATGAACAAACGTTGCTGCATCGCCTGCCAGCTTTTCGAAGGCGTCGGCACGCGTGTCCTTGGGCATTTGGTACTGAATCTGCGCCCAGCGCTGCTGCAGATCACTCAGGCGCTGGCTGCCTGCCTGGTCCAATGCCCAGGTGAAGGGTGCAAATGCCAGCAAGCTGGCAATGAACAGACGCTTCATTTGTTCGACTCCTTGGAATGGCTGCCGATATAGCGGCGAATGACTGGCAGTTGCTTGCGCAGTGCGCGATCGACTATGCCCGGCAACATCCCGTTGATACGCACGAAGAGCTTTTCCGGCCACCCCAGATAAAGCTCGGTGCGCTCGGATTGCACCGCCTCGAGCACAGCACGGGCGACGTCCGCAGGGTCGTCCATGCCAACTTTCAGCGCTTGATTGAGCGCAGTCGCAGCACTGCTGTTCATCGTTGTGCGGGTCGCCCGGGGGGCGGCATACAGCACGTTCACCGTGGTGTCGGCCAACTCGCGGCGCAGCGCTTCCGAAAAACCACGCAGCGCAAACTTGCTGGCGCAGTAGGTGGCGTAGCCGGGGTAGCCGATCGAGCCATAGGTCGACCCGACATTGACCACCAACGCCTTGGGCTGAGCACGCAGCAACGGCAGGCAGGCCCGGGTCAGTTGCAAGGGTGCCTTCAGGTTGATGTCCAATAGCTCGTCCAGCGCATACTCATCCAGCTGGTCGAGCAGAGCGAAGCGATTCACGCCAGCCGCGTTGATCAGCACATTGACAGCCCCCATCTCGCGTGCCCGCTCGATGACATGTTCGCGCCCTGACGGGCTGCGCAGGTCGGCCTCCTGCCAGCGCAGACGATCAGGGTACCGGTTCATCAGGCCAGCCAGCTTGCCCATATGCCGACTGACGGCCAACACCTGGGCACCGGCAGCGCAGAGCTGTTCAGCCAATTCCAGGCCTATGCCCCCACTGGCGCCGGTGAGGATTACCACGGACTCAGCCAAACGCATGGTGCACCTCTTGCTGCCCGGCACGCGGCAAGCCCTGGAACATCTCGGTGTACAAGCGGTAGACGACCTTGGCCGCGTGGAGGACGGCCTGCTGGTCACCGGCATCGTCGAGGCGGTCCATCAACTGTTTGTAGGTCACCATGTGCTCCTGGTCGAGCGCACCGTGCGAGCTGAGGTAGCTGAACGCCTGGTCTGGCAGTGCCAATGTGTTCTGGATAACGCCCGCCGCCTGGGTGGCCAGGGCAATGCTGGTGCCTTCGAGCACGTTGACCATGCCGAACAACCCGACTGGGTTGCCACGGGCGATCAGGTCGTACAGGTAGGCGACCATCAGCTCGATGGATTGCACCGGCTGGCCATCGCGCACGGCCTCCCAGTCACCGCCGCACGCTTTGATGTCGTTGAGGATCCACTGCTCGTGGCCGTATTCCTCTTCAATGTATTCGCAGACCGCGCCGCGCAGCCACTCCAGCCGCAGCGGCAATCGAGCCCCACAGGCCATCATCAGCGGCACGGTATGGCGCACGTGGTAATAGGCCTGGGTCAGGAAGGCGACGTAGCTGTCCAGGCTGACCTGGCCGGCCAGCGCTTCGCGGATCACCGGTACGGCGAACAGCGCCTGACGCTCTTGGGCGGTTTGTACTTGCAGGGTGTCGAAAAAGGACATTGTGAACCTCACAACGAGATGTCGGACAATAGGGTGTGGTAACGCTGCAAGATCGCCTCACGTCGCGGGCGGCCATTGGCAGTCAGGGTTTCGTCAAGCGTGCTAAGAGGCACTGGCAAGCGGCGCCAGGCGTGCACCCTGGCGTAATCGGGCAATCGCGCGTTGCATTGCTGTACGGCCTGTTCGATGGCCTCGTCGCTGATGCCGGGATCCAGCGGCCAGAGCAAGGCAAGGTTGCGTGGCAAGGCCTCGCCATGCACGAAAGCCTGGGCGATCACGCCACTTTGGCTCAGCTCGGCTTCTACCCACTCCGGGTTGACGTTGCGCCCGAAGCTGGTGATGAACTGATGCTTCTTGCGGCCATCCAGGTAGAGGTAGCCCTCCTCATCGAGGTGCCCTACATCGCCTGTTGCCCACCACTGCCCGGTTACCGGCGGCTCTCCCAGGTAGCCCAGCAATATCGAGCCGGCCACCAAAACTTCGCCATCGTCGGCGATGCGCACCTGCACATGCGGCAATGGCTTGCCGACGCTCCCAGGGCGCACAGCCCCTGTGCGGTTGAGCGCCACTACCGAGGCGCACTCAGACAAGCCGTAACCTTCGAACACCGGCAAACCGACCGCCTCGGCCCGCGCGAGCAGGCTTGGCGATACCCGAGCGCCGCCTACCGCCACCAGACGCAGAGGGCCGACCCGCATCAGCCCGCGTTCGATCGCTGTCACCAGCCCCATCAGCAGTTGCGGCACAAGGATCAGGCTCTGCGCACCACTGAGGGCGATTGCGCCCAGCAGGCGCTTGAAATCGACCTGGCTTGCGCCTCCCATCCCCAACTGCTGCTGCGGATAGAGCTGCACACAAGCGCCAGCCATGAGCGCGGCGTAGACGCCCAGGTTTTCCAGCAGAACACCCAGTGGCAGTACCGCCAGGTATCGCTGCGGCTCGGTTGGGCGGCTGGCGGCCTCCAGCTCATGCGCCACACGCAGCAGGGTTTCAGCGCTCAGGCACACGCCTTTGGGCGTGCCGGTGCTACCGGAGGTGTAAGTGATCTTGGCTGTGCCCTCAGGCAGCGCCGGGGCGACAAAACTGTCACGCTGCCACACGCCAGCTGGCGCCTGCCGGGCAAAGCCAAGCGCAACGAGCTGTTCGGCCCACTGCGCCTCGCACACGACCGCCGTGACTCCGCTTTGCTGCAAGCAGTGCTGGAACTGGGTCGCGCTGAAAAACGACGGCACTGTCACAGTGGCGCGTTCGGCGAACAGCGCCGCCAAATCCCAGAATAGCGCCTCGGGCCCGTTATCCAGCACCACGGCGAAGGTTCCTGGTGGTTGGCTACGCAGGCAGCCCGCCCGAGATTCGACTTCGTCGAGCAGTTGCCGGTAGGTGTAACGCTGCGCATCGCCCTGGACGGCCACGGCGTCAGGATGTTCCAGCGCGTGCTGGCGCAACAGTGCCTGAAAGGCAGTCAGTTCATGCCGCATGGCCGGTCTCCAGGGTTAGCATGGGAAACCCAAGCCGCTCGAACATGCCCGCCTGCTTCAGGGCATCGAAGCCAAAGCCTATGTTGCCGGCAAATACCTGGGGTCGCTGGTCGTAGTAGGTCCCCCATTGGTCCACTTGGCCCTGCAAGCGCGCAGGATCCGCTGAGGCCAGAACAGTGGGCACCAGCCCCAGTCGCTGGAAACTGTTGAACAGTGTCGCGGCGCCCGTGAATGCGACCCACTCCAAACCGCGCATGGCCAGCAACCACGTCACGGCAATGATCATTATTCGAGCGCTGCCGGCGCTGAGCGAGGCCAGGTTGCCTACTTCTACCATGCAGTTGCGATCCGGTGAGGCACCGGTTACCCGTGAAACAGCGGATTCCAGAGGCTCGTCCAGGTACCGCTCAAGAAAGAGCGGCCCTTCGCTGGCCGGTCGCATGCCCGCCGCCGCGATCAGGCGACCGTGGCTACCCTGCAAGGCAAGCAGTTCCGGCAGGTAATGCTGCACATCCGCCTGGTGCACGCAGGCAAAGCGCTCGTGTATGAAGTGCTCCAGCTCGCCTCGCCCATGATCGCCGCTGAGGTGAAGAGAAAGATGCGCCTGATGATCGGCATGGCTACCGATGGGTAACGGAAGCAAACTGTGCCATTGATGAGTCTGAGTCATGAAATTTCCCCGCCTGGGTGCGACGGAGGGAATTATCGGGGCCGAATCTGAATGCAATCTGAAGTCGGCTACTGTCGGAGCGCCTCAGCCCGGCGCTCGTTCATGTGCTGAACTGACTATGACCGAGCACGACGCGTACCCAGCTCGATCCAGACGGGCGCATGGTCGCTGGCCTTGGCCTCGTTGCGCACCCATGCATCGACACCCGCCCGTTTCAGATAAGGCGCAAGCTCGCGATTGAGCAACAGGTGATCGATTCGCAACCCGGCATTGCGGGCCCAGTGGTTACGGAAATAGTCCCAGAAGGTGTAGACACGCTCGTCCGGGTACAGATGGCGTATGGCATCGAGCCAGCCCTGATCAAGCAGTCGTTGGTAACACGCTCGCGACTCAGGCTGCAGCAGTGCGTCCTTCAGCCAGGAACGCGGGTTATAGATGTCCATGTCGGTGGGCACGACATTGAAATCCCCTGCCAGCAGCGTGGGGTGGCCACTTCCATAGAGGCTGCGCGCATGCTGGATCAGGCATTCGAACCAGTGCAGCTTGTAATCGAACTTGGGCCCGGGCTGCGGGTTTCCGTTCGGCAGGTAGAGGCAAGCGACCAACACCCCGTGTGCCGCAGCTTCCAGATAGCGGCTCTGGCTGTCCTCTTCCAGGCCGGGCAAGCCGCGGCGAACCTCGAGCGGATCGGTGCCCCGCACCAGAATGGCCACGCCGTTCCATGACGGTTGCCCATGATGAAGGCTGCCATAGCCTGCTGCCTCCAGCTCCGCGCGAGGGAACTGCTGATCGGCCGCCTTCAGCTCCTGCAGGCAGGCAATGTCGGGCTGCTCCCGCTCCAGCCAGGCCAGCAGCGCCGGCAAACGGCTGCGGATGCCATTGATGTTGAAGGTGGCAATCTTCAGCGCTTTCATGCGTCCGGGTCGCTCACATGGGCCTGCACGGCATCTTCCAGCGCGCGGATATGCGCCTCATCGGCCAGCGCCTTGAGCGCCAACCAGTCGTCCCAGTCGATGGCACCGTCGTCGCGCAGGGCCTCGGCTGTGCGAAGCAGTTCATGGTGGTAGGCATCCGGTGACGCGCGCCGGTAACTGATGTCGTCGTACTGGGCGTACCAGGCTTCAAGCTCGGGAATGTTGCGTTCGATGCTCATGAAAGCGTCCTCGCTGTACCCTTTGCTTGTCAGAACCCAGGCACAGCGCGACGTTCAATCAGGGCGTCACTGAAAGTAATGGGGATACCGTGCCATGTCGCTCTCCAGCTTGTCCGCATCCGCTGCCCTCTTGCGCACTTCGGCATAAAACAGCTGGCACTGGTTCTGAAACCTGGTGAAATCGCGGTTGGCGGTTTCAATGGCACTGCTCCGGTCGCTGCCCGCGAGGCCTTCGACAAGCCGCTGTGACGAGGTATACGCCTGCCAGCAGGCTTCAACCTGCTGCAGCCCCTTTGCAAGGTTCTCGGTGTCGATAGTCGCCATTGCAGCACCCTCTTTGGACCGAGCCTGGTCCGTCGGTGTGAATCGCCAGAGCGACGATAACGGGATGAAGCCTGTCACGACGCGCTTCGGCTGAGAGCGTAGACCATTCCAACGCAGATGACGCAGTGTCAACGCAGATAGTCCTGAACCCACTTTACCCAACAATCAGCGCCAATTTTCACCAACGCATCATTGAAATCGTAGTGGGGGTTATGCACCGAGCACCCATGGAACTCGCCCGTGCCATTGCCCAGCATGAAGTAACAGCCCGGCCGCGCCTGCAACATGTAGGCAAAGTCTTCGGTGCCCATGACCTTCTTCGGCATCTTGTCCAGCAACGCGCCGTCGGCGAACAACGGCCTCAGGCTGTCACGCAGCAACGCGCTTTCGTGATCGCTGTTGCACAAGGCGGGCGCCAGTTGGGTGAATTGCACCTCGATCTCCACGCCATAGCTTTCTGCGTGCCCCTTGGCCAGGGCGTCAATGCGGCTGTTGATCTTCTGCTGGGTCTGGGCCGTGTCGGTGCGCACGCTCAGCAACATGCAGGCCTCGTCAGGGATGATGTTGTAGACGGTGCCGGCCTGGATCATGCCGATGCTGATCACGGCGTAGTCCTCGACGCTCAGGTTGCGCGACTTGATGGTCTGGATGCCACTGATCAGGCTGTTCAACGCCATCACCGGGTCTACCGACAGTTCCGGCATCGCACCATGCCCACCTTTGCCGGTAATCCGAATGCTGACACGTTCGGAAGACGCCATGGTGGGCCCCGCCTGCACCACGCACGTGCCCACCGGCAGGCCGGGCATGTTATGCAGCGCATACACCGAGTCGCACGGGAAGCGCTCGAACAGGCCGTCGTCGATCATCGCCTTGGCCCCCGCCAGGCCTTCCTCGTCGGGCTGGAATATCACGTTCAACGTCCCGTTGAACTGGCGCGTAGCCGCCAGTTGCGCAGCGGCTGCCAGCAGGATCGCGGTATGCCCGTCATGGCCACAGGCATGCATGCGGCCGGGGATCTTGCTGGCATGCGCAAACGCATTCTTTTCGCCCATCGGCAGTGCGTCCATGTCTGCACGCAAACCGATGCTGCGCGGGCTGTCCCCCACTTTCAGCACGCCGACCACACCATGCCCACCTACATTGCGATGCACTTCATAGCCCAACGCTTGCAGCTTGTCGGCTACCAGGGCCGCTGTATCGGGGGTGTCGCCGCCAATTTCCGGCGCAGCGTGGATCTGCCGGCGCAGCATGACGAACTCATCCAGCTCGGCAGCTGAGCCCCGTGTTTGATTGCTCTGCAAAATACCCATATCACTCGCATCCTTTGTTTTCGGGGAAGTACCTGAGGCAGGCCAGGCTGACGATGCCGCCGGCCAGCAAGAAGTAAGCTGGCGCCAACGGCGTGCCCAGCGCTGCAATCAGCCAGGTGGCCACCAACGGCGAAAAACCACCGAACAGGGTCACACCCAGGCTGTAGCTGACCGAGGTGCCGAACGAGCGCCTGGCCTTCGGGAAGCCCTCCATGATCAGCGCGAAGAACGCACCGGCACCGATACAGGTCGGCAAGATCAGGATCGCCACGCCCATCATGGCCAGGCCCATGTGCTGCACGTGCCCAAGCAGATAAAACACGGGCAGGGTCAACACCACCGGCGCGGCGACCGTCCACACCAGCAGGCGTTTTCTGAGCTGATACTTGTCGGCGAGTTTGCCGGCCAACGGGCAGATGACGGCCATGCAACCGCTACTGATGCAGGCAATCGCCATCGCGCTGCCGGGTGGGTAATGCAAGGCGGTGGTCAGGTAGGTCGGCATGTAGAACACGAACAGGTACATGCCAATGGTCGAGCTGGCCATCAGGCCGATGCCTTGGGCGATGCGTTTGAGCAGTTCGGCATCCAGCCCCTGCTCTGCCTTCTGCGCCGGTGCGGCCTCATGGGTTTCCGGCAACCGCGTGCGTATGTACCAACCGACCGGCCCGATCAGCAGGCCGAAGATGAACGGTATGCGCCATCCCCAGCTTTCCAGCGCCGTGGGGTCGAGCAACTGGCTGAGGGCCAGGCCAAAGCCGGCCCCTACCAAGGCGGCATAGCCTTGGCTGGCGGCCTGCCAGCTGACGCTCTGGCAGCGATTGCCGACTGCGCTGGATTCCATCAGGAACACCGACGCGGTACCGACCTCCCCGCCTGCCGACATGCCCTGGATGAGCCGGCCGGTCACCAGCAGCAAGGTGGCGAAAATCCCGATCTGTGAATACGTGGGCGCAAAGGCAATCATTGCGGTGCCCAGGGTCATCAGCCCGATGGTCAGGCTCAAAGCGGCCTTGCGTCCATGCCGGTCAGCATAGCGGCCGATGACCATCGCCCCGACCGGGCGCATCAGGAAACCGACGCCAAAGGTGGCCAGCGACATCAACAACGACGCCATGGCCGAGTCAGAGGGGAAGAAGTGCTTGCCGATCAGTACAGCGAAGAAGCTGTAGATCGTGAAGTCGTACATTTCCAGCGCATTGCCCAACGAGCAGGCGACCAAGGTTTTACGGGAGGACGATACCTGCGCGGCTGAAAGCGCACCTTTTTGCAGGCTCGGCGATGTGGGTAGCGGTCTGATCATTGTTGTCTCCGTTGGCAAATCGCGGCGTGCAGCGAATATCAGCCAATCGGGCACCCAATACACTTGCAGTTTCGGCATAGGGATAACCAATGATTAATTAGCCGGCGCGATCGTTGGCCAAACTGCCCTGCGCTGGCGCACAGTCTGCCCTCGCTCCGCGCGCGGCCCCAATAACGCCCACAAATCAGCAGCCGTGGCGCAGCGTTGACGCGGGTACCAAGCCTGTCTAACGCGGATGCGCTCGCCAATCCACACGCCGCGCCTGCCCCTGATTAACCAAACGGCATGACCTGACCGAATAAGCAATCACGCTGCAACGTTCTGTTCACCGACGCTAAAGCCACCCCATCACCGTGCTGGCCTGGAGTCGTGAATGAACACTCGCATTACATCGTTGCTGTTGATGATCCAAGGGGCTTGCCTTGCTGCGCAGGCACAGGCAGAGGGTTTTCCGACGCTCGCGCGGATTGCGCCGGGTTTTGGTTATTACGGGCTGGATTACGGCTTCGATGACACGCTCAAGGTGTACGGCACCGTGGATGCATTCGCCAGCTATCACGACTCACAGCACCACTCGGGTTTCAGGCTGGCCGGTGGCGGCGCCTGGACCAACAAGCTCGGGCTGTACGCACGCAAGGCGCTTGACCCCGATACTGTCGTGGAGCTTGACGTCGAGGAGGGTTTCAACCTCAATGGCGAGGCCCTGGAGGGCACCTGGGACACCGTCGGTACCCTGCGCCTGGCGACAGTCGCCCTGCGCTCGCGCACCCTGGGCAAGCTCGAGTTCGGCAAGACCTACGGCATGGCCACGCCCACCTACGCCGACCCGTTCCTGGCCACCTATGGCTCGCCCTACACCTACCTGGCCCTGCCTGCCGCCGGCAAGGGCGCCTATTACCTTGACCTGCGCCCCAAGCACACCCTGGCCTACACCAGCCCGACCTTCAGCGGCTTCAGCCTCGGTACCGCGCTGAGCTTCGGCTTCGACGATGCCGCCAGCGCTGGGCGCACCGTGCGTGGCGGTGGCGCCCGGCTGCAGTACCGCAACAGCCGGGTGATGTTGCTGGCCTCCTACAACCGTTACTACAGCGACCCATGGGACGACGGCGGCGTTTCACGCCAGACCGCCAACGATTTCAAGAGCCTGTCGGCGTTCTACGATTTCGGCCCGCTGGCCACCAGCCTCACCTGGCAGCGTCAGGATGTGGACCAGGCCGGCACGCCCAGCACCACGCTGTACACTTTCGGCATGATGGCGCCAGTGGGCGAACTGGACGTGCTGCGCCTGGCGGTGATGCAACGCCAGGTCAGCGCCCGTGACAAGGACGCGTGGGGTGTGATGATCGGCTATGACCATTTCATCAACCCCCGCTGGGCCCTCTATGGACGCCTCGGCATGATCGCCAACCAGCGCGCCTCGTCGGTCACCTACGCCGGGACCCCGGTGGACCAGGCGGGCGATAACCCAAGCAACGTCTCGCTAGGCATGTACTACCACTTCTGACCCCACGGGGCGGGTCTGCTTGAGCACCTGCCCGCGCAAGCTGTGGAACAGCTCCTGGGCAGGCGCCGTGAGGCTGTGGCGGTCAATGCAGACCAGGTTGATGGGGTAATCCGGAATCAACTCCTGCACCGCCATGGCTACGAACTCGCAATCGATACCGTAGGTAGACCCTTGGTCCACCGCCAGCTCGCTGATGGTCATCAACGATTCCGTGTTCTTCAACAGCTTCAGCGCCATCATCACTGAAGTGCATTCAACGGTGTTCTGTGGCACCCGAAGGCCGTTGGCTTCGAACAGTTGGTGAAACTGCGAAGCCTGGTCGGACAACTCGTCCAGGCTGATCCAGGGGGCGTATTGCAAGGTGCGCAGTGACTGGCTGAACTTCTGCCGATTCGAGGCGTGGCAAATCACCCTGCCCTTGATACTGCCCAGCGCCTCCCAGTCCAGGCTCAGCCGACTCAGCGGTTGCTGCGAAGTAATGGCAAAGTCCAGGCTGCCATCGCGCAAGCGCTGCAGGATCTGGCTGGGACGCAGGTCGGTGATGGTGATCTTCACCCGCGGGTACTTGCGCCGAAAGGCCAGGATACTTTCATCGACGCCATCGAGCATCGCCGTCAACGACGTAACCCCGATCGACACGGCGCCCAGCGCCGCATCCTGAATGCTCGCTGCTTCGATCTGCAGGCGGCGTATGCTCTCTACCACGAGGTTGGCATGGCGGATGACACGCTTGCCTTCCTCGGTAAGGGCCATGCCTTTGTGCGACCGCTGCAACAGGGTAAACCCCACCTCCCGCTCCAGCTCCTTGATCGAACGGCTCAGCGCGGGCTGAGTAATGTGCATGAGCTTGGAGGCTTCGAGGATGCTGCCTGCGTTATGAATGGCGACCAGCGCCCTGAGTTGGTGAAGTTTCAACCGTTTATACCTTGTTGTTAGCGGCCGGTTCGAAAAGTGTTCTGGCAGCCCTGACAGCCGTTGTCGGCAAGGCCTCAAAGGTATGGCTAGCGCAACACAGCCAGCAGGCTGGCCGCATCACTGACCTCGAACTTGCCGGGGCTTTCAACCGCAATGTACTGGACTACCTGGTCGTCGACCAACATCGCATACCGCTGCGAGCGCCGCCCCAAACCGCGTGCCGAAAGGTCCTGGGTCAGCCCCAGCGCCTCGCTGAATTCGCCATTGCCATCGCCGATCATCTTGACCGCATCCCCGACCTGCATGCTGTTGCCCCAGGCGTTCATGACAAAGGCATCGTTCACCGAGACGCACAGGATTTCGTCAATGCCAGCCGCACACAACGCAGGGGCCGCCGCGACATAACCGGGAACGTGACGTTCAGAGCACGTCGGCGTGAATGCGCCCGGCAACGCGAAGATCAGCACCTTCTTGTGCTTGGCTCGCGAATGGAAAAGGCCATCGGGCCGATCGCGCAGGCGCCTGCGTCGCTGTTGTATTGATAAAGGGTAACGTCGGGCAGTTGATCGCCGGTTTTGATCATCGCTGTCTCCTGGGTGAGGTGAGGGCCAGGCAGCCATGATGCCGCAGTCGACCAGGCAACGCATCATGAGCAGGGCTAAAAAACCTGTGAAATAACTTCAATATCATTCATGCAGCGCCCCGCCTAGGATACGCCTCAATCAAACACATCAAGATTACGGTGTGAACGACTCAGCCTACGCAACTGACCAGCACTGAGTTGCTCACACTCAGGCATCTGGAAGCCGTCACCATGAATAAAGCGCCAACATTCACCGTCAAGCGCATTGCGTTCGACGAACATTATCACCCCGCCGAAAACACCCGCATCACGACCAACTTCGCCAATTTGGCCCGGGGTGCAAACCGCCAGCAAAACCTGCGCAATACCTTGACGATGATCAATAACCGTTTCAATGCGCTGGCGCACTGGGACAACCCCGAACATGATCGCTACCGCGTAGAGCTGGACATCATATCGGTGGAAATGAATATTGAAAATGCGCAGCACGGGCATGCACTGCCGCTGATCGAAATATTGAAAACCCATATTGTCGACCGCCAAAACAATACGCGCCTCGAAGGCATGGTAGGCAACAACTTCTCTTCGTACGTGCGCGATTACGACTTCAGCGTGCTGTTACTGGAGCATAACAAGCATCGGTCGACCTTCAGCACACCCGATCATTTCGGCGAGCTGCATGGCAACCTGTTCAAATGCTTCGTCAACTCGCAAACCTACCAGGAGCATTTCAGCAAACCACCGGTTATCTGCCTGAGCGTATCCAGCAGCAGGACTTACCTGCGCACCGAAAATCAGCACCCTGTGCTAGGGGTTGAGTACCAGCAGGATGAATACTCCCTGACGGATGAATACTTCAAGAAAATGGGCTTGAAGGTGCGCTATTTCATGCCGCCGAACAGCGTCGCCCCGTTGGCGTTTTATTTTGCCGGCGACTTGCTGGCTGACTACACCGACCTTGAACTGATCAGCACCATCAGCACCATGGACACCTTTCAGAAAATCTACCGACCCGAGATCTACAACGCCAATTCTCCCGCAGGCAAGGCCTACCAGCCCAGCCTGCAAAACCAGGATTACTCGCTCACGCGCATTGTCTACGACCGGGAAGAGCGCAGCCGCCTGGCGATCGAGCAGGGCAAGTTTGCCGAGGAGCAATTTGTCAAACCCTACCAGGCCACGCTGGCGCAATGGTCCGCTCAATACGCACGTTGAACATTCAAAGCACAAGGTCACAGTTCATGAACACATTGCTACCCACCTCCACGGCCGGCAGCCTGCCTAAACCCGCCTGGCTTGCTCAACCCGAAACACTTTGGTCACCGTGGAAGTTGCAAGACGAGCAACTGATCGAAGGCAAACAGGATGCCTTGCGCCTGGCCTTGCAAGAACAACAACACGCCGGTATCGACATCGTCAGTGACGGCGAGCAAACCCGGCAGCACTTTGTCACCACGTTTATCGAGCACCTCAGCGGCGTTGATTTCGAACAACGGAAAACCGTTAGAATCCGTGACCGCTACGATGCAAGCGTACCGACGGTTATGGGTGCTGTCGCTCGACAAAAGCCGGTGTTTGTCGAAGATGCCACGTTCTTGCGCCAGCACACCACACAGCCGATAAAGTGGGCGCTGCCCGGCCCCATGACCATGATCGACACACTGTATGACAACCACTACAAAAGCCGCGAGAAACTGGCCTGGGAATTCGCCAAGATTCTCAACCAGGAAGCCAGAGAACTGGAAGCCGCGGGCGTGGACATCATTCAGTTCGACGAACCGGCATTCAATGTTTTCTTTGACGATGTGAATGACTGGGGCGTGGCTACCCTGGAAAGGGCCATCGAGGGCCTCAAGTGCGAAACGGCCGTCCATATTTGCTATGGCTATGGCATCAAAGCCAACACCGACTGGAAAAAGACCCTCGGTTCAGAATGGCGGCAATACGAACAGGCCTTCCCCAAACTGCAGCAGTCCAGCATCGATATCATTTCGCTGGAATGCCATAACTCGCATGTTCCGATGGACCTGCTCGAGCTGATTCGCGGCAAGAAAGTCATGGTCGGCGCCATCGATGTGGCCACCCATGCCATTGAAACACCCGAACAGGTCGCCGCCACCCTGCGCAAGGCACTGCAATTCGTCGATGCAGACAAGCTCTACCCTTGCACCAACTGCGGCATGGCGCCCCTGCCCCGCCAGGTAGCCAGCGGCAAGCTCAAGGCCTTGAGTGCAGGCGCAGCCATTGTCCGTCAGGAACTCGCTAACGCACGCTGAAATGAATGCAGCCACAGGACCTACCATGTTGCTTTCCGGTACGGCGATCGAGCCGTCGACTTTTCGCCAGGCACTCGGGCACTACGCATCCGGCATCACGGTGATTACATCGCACCACGAAGGTGAGCCGATCGGCTTCACCTGCCAGTCGTTCTACAGCGTATCGATGAGCCCGCCGCTGGTGTCATTCAGTGTGATGTCCCGTTCGGCCAGCTACCCGAAAATTCGCCAGGCTGGGCGCTTCACGGTCAACATCCTGTCAGGTGAACAGGTCGGCATTTCCAACCAGTTTGCCCGGCGCGGCGCCAACAAGTGGCAGGGCGTCGAATGGCAAGCATCGCCGTTGGGCAACCCGATCATTGCCGGCAGCCTGCATTGGCTTGATTGCGAAATTCACGCCGAACATGCCGCCGGGGACCACCTGATCGTGATTGGCGAAGTCAAAGCGTTGAACCTGCAGGCCACTGCTGCCACGCAGCCGCTGCTGTATTTCAAGGGGCAGTACTGCAACCTCGCCGCGCCTCACGCGGCTTGAGCCTCACCCCACTCACGGAAAACCCAGCAAAGGAATTGTCAGGATCACGCAGCAGTGAAGAAAACCCGCCATTACTGCGTTGATCCGCCATTTTACTCATGATCGATTTACGCCACCTGCGAACCCTCCACGCGCTGCGTGAAACCGACAGCCTGCACGAGGCCGCCGAGCGCCTGCACCTGACACAATCAGCCCTGTCGCACCAGTTCCGCGATATGGAAGAGCGCATCGGCATGCCACTGTTCGTGCGCAAATCCAGGCCGGTGCGCTTCACCAGCGCCGGGCTGAAGCTGCTGCAGCTGGCCGATCAGGTGCTGCCTCAGATCCGCAATACCGAACGGGACCTGGGCAAGCTGGCCGGGGGCTGCGCCGGACGGTTGCACATCGCCATCGAGTGCCACAGCTGCTACCAGTGGTTGATGCCTTCAGTGGATGAGTTCCGCGGCGCCTGGCCTGAGGTGGAACTGGACCTCGCCTCCGGTTTTTCCTTCGCGCCGCTGCCAGCCCTGGAGCGCGGCGACCTGGACCTGGTGGTGACCTCCGACCCGGTGACACTGCCGGGTATCAGCTACGTGCCGTTGTTCAGCTACGAGGCACTGCTGGCCATCGACAACCACCACGCCATGCGCCACAAGCCGTACCTGGAGCCCACCGATATCGCCAGCCAGACACTGATCACCTACCCGATCGAACGCACCCGCCTGGACATCTTCACCCGCTTCCTCGACCCCGCCGACGTCGAGCCCGCACAGGTCCGCACCTCAGAACTTACCGTGATGATGATGCAACTGGTTGCGTCCGGGCGCGGCGTCTGCTGCCTGCCCAACTGGGCCGTGCACGAATACAGTTCGCGCGGCTATGTAACCGCCAAGCGCCTTGGCGAACACGGCCTGCAGGCAAACCTCTATGCGGCACTGCGCAGTGACATGCTGGAGGTGCCGTACGTGCGTGATTTTCTGCTGACGGCCAAGGATATTTCGTTCACCACGCTGGCAGGTGTCAGCGTGCCTTCAGGCCCGGTTCTCTGAAAGCCGGGCGTGCGTTTGCGAACCTCAGTGCCGGCCTTGGCGCGCCATGCCCCTACGGCCAAGGAATCAGCCAGCCTTCGCCAACTGCACTTGCAGAAACGCCATCAGTGCCCCCGCCACAGGTGACAAGCTGCGCCCTTTGCGGGTGAGCATGCCGATTTGCCGTTCTACCTTGGGCTCGACAAGGGGCACGAACGCCAGTTTGTCGTTCTCCTGCGGAAAAGCGAGGTACGGCAAGGTACTGATCCCTACCCCCTCCTCCAGCATGGCGATCAACGAAATCATGTTGGAAATGAACAGCCGGCTATCGGCCAGCAAACCCTCGGCCTCGGTACCCGCCAGTAATTGCGAGGTACCGTTGCGGATCATCGGCACGCCCAGCAACTGCGCCCAATGTAGCTGCCCCCCCGCCTGCGCCAGCGGGTGGTCGCTGCGGCACACCACGCCAACCTGATCATTCACGATGGGGGCGAATTCGAGCTGGTCATCGTCCACCCACAGGCTGCTGATGCCGAAATCCACTTGCCCTTGAGCGAGCAACTGCTGCACACGTTCGGCCGTGCCGTCCTGAATGCTGACCTGCACATTGGGGTGCGCGGCCACAAAGCGGGCCAGCGGCCCTGGCAGCATTCGGCTGGCCACAGAAGGCACGGTGGCGATGCTGACCTGGCCGATTTCATGCCGGGCAAACAGCATGGCTTCACGGGCAATACGGTCATGGTGCTCGATCAAGCCACGAAACAACGGGAGGCAATGCTCGCCATATGGCGTCAGCTCTACCCGGCCACCGCCCTTTTCGACCAGTGCCTGCCCCAGCTTCTGCTCCAGTTCACGCAGGGCCAGGGATATCGCAGGCTGGGTGCGAAAGGCCTGGCGGGCGGCCGCGTGGAAACTCTTGTGTTCGGCGACCAGTACGAAGTAACGCAACTGCGCGATTTTCAGCTCGGGCAACATGGTTAGCATTCCTTATCAAAGCATTTTTTTTATTAATTTTTATTTGCTGCATATTGCTCGCATGATGAATGCCATGCAAACGGAGGCGTTCATCCATGTCACACAAGACCTACAACAACTACATCGATGGCCAGTGGTGTGAAGGCCACGCCACTTTGGGCAACTACAGCCCCTCGGACACTGGCGACCTGATCGGCCAGTACCATCAGGCCAGCGCCGAACAGGCCCGCCAGGCCATTCAGGCCGCCCGCGCCGCTCAACCCCTGTGGGCCGCCAGTGGCCTGGAAAGCCGCCAGCAAGTGCTGATGGCCATCGGCGACGAGCTGATCGCCCACAAGGAAGAACTCGGCGAACTGCTGTCGCGAGAAGAAGGCAAACCCTTGGCCGAAGGCATCGGCGAGGTCAACCGCAGTGGCCAGTTCTTCCATTACTACGCCGCCGAAGTGCTGCGCCAGATGGGCGAGACTGCCGCCTCGGTGCGCCCAGGGGTGGACATCGAAGTGCATCGCGAACCGGTGGGTGTGGTGGGCATCATTACCCCATGGAACTTCCCCATGGCCACCGCCGCCTGGAAAATCGCCCCGGCCTTGGCCTTCGGCAACGCCGTGGTGTTCAAGCCGGCCAACCTGGTGCCGGCCAGTGCCTGGGCGCTCACTGAGATCATCAGCCGTCAGGGCCTGCCCAGCGGTACCTTCAACCTGGTGATGGGCAGCGGTGCCGACGTCGGCGAGGCCCTGATCCAGTCCGCCGAGATCGATGCCCTGACGTTCACCGGTTCTCTGCAGACGGGCCGACGCGTAGCGGTGGCCACCGCCGGTAACCTGGTGCGCTGCCAGCTGGAAATGGGTAGCAAGAATGCCCTGGTGGTCATGGACGACGCCGACCTCGAACTGGCCGTGGAATGCGCGCTCAACGGGGCCTTCTTTGGCACTGGGCAGAAATGCACTGCGTCATCACGGCTGATCGTCTGCGACGGCATCCACGACCGCTTCGTCGAGGCGCTGCGCCTGCGCATGCGCCAGCTCAAGGTCGGCCATGCACTGGAGGCTGGCGTCCAGATCGGCCCGGTCGCTGACGCGCGTCAGCTGGAACAGAACCTGGCCTACCTGCAACTGGCCCAGGCCGAAGGCGCCACCCTGATAGAAGGCGGCGAGCGCCTGCAACTGGCCTCCGATGGCTACTACATGCGCCCGGCCTTGTTCATCAACAGCCGCAACGACATGCGCATCAACCGCGAGGAAGTGTTCGGCCCCATCGCCTGCGTGATCCGCGTGCGCGATTTTGAAGAGGCGCTGGCCACGCTCAATGATACCGAGTACGGCCTCACAGCCGGGATCATCACCCAGTCGCTGCGCCACGCCAGCCACTTCAAGCGCCGCGCCCAGACCGGCTGCGTGATGGTCAATCTGCCCACCGCCGGGACCGACTACCACGTGCCATTCGGGGGCCGCAAAGCCTCGAGTTTCGGCCCCCGGGAACAGGGGCAATACGCTCGCGACTTCTACACCGTGGTCAAGACCACCTACCTGCGGCCCTGAAGGAATACATGCCATGCACGACCTTTTGATGATCGACGGCCTGCAGTACTCCAACTGGAGCCAGGAAATATTCCAGCAGATGCAGGCCGGTGGCCTGAGCGCGGTGCACGCCACCATCGCCTACCACGAAAACGCCCGCGAAACCCTGTCACGCCTGGGCGAGTGGAACCGCCGCTTCGAGACATGGCCCGAGCTGATCCGCCCGGTGCGCACGGCCAGCGACATCCGCCTGGCCCACGAGGAGGGCCGGGTGGGTATCTTCTTCGGCTTCCAGAACTGCTCGCCGATCGAGGACGACATTGCCCTGGTGGAGGTTTTCCGCCAGCTCGGGGTGTTCGTCATGCAGCTGACCTACAACAACCAAAGCCTGCTGGCCAGCGGTTGCTATGAGCGCGAGGACAACGGCATCAGCCGCTTCGGCCGCCAGGTAATCGCCGAAATGAACCGCGTCGGCATGCTCATCGACATGTCTCACAGCGCCGAGCGAAGCACGCTTGAGGCCATTGAACTGTCCAGCCGACCGGTGATCATCTCCCACGCCAACCCTGCCAGCTTCCACGCCGCCAAGCGCAACAAATCCGATGCGGTGCTACGCGGGATCGCAGAGTCCGGCGGGCTGCTGGGCTTCAGCACCTATCCGTTCCACCTCAAGGGTGCCTCGGACTGTAGCCTGGAAAGTTTCTGCGACATGGTCGCGCGCACCGCCGACCTGATGGGTGTGGAGCACATCGGCATCGGCACCGACCTGTGCCAGGCGCAACCCTTGTCTGTGCTGGAATGGATGCGCAACGGCCGCTGGAGCAAGCACAAGGACTACGGCGAAGGCTCCAGGGACAACGCCAACTGGCCGGCGCCCTTGCAGTGGTTCCGCGACAGCCGCGACTTCCGCAACATTGCCCAAGGCCTGCGCGCCCGCGGCTTTGCCGAGCACGACGTGGGCAACATCATGGGGCTGAACTGGTTGCGCTTGCTGGAGACCGCCACCACGGCACAGGCCTGAACCCCTTGCACGGACAGCATCAACAATAAAAAGAATCGCAGGTTCCGGAGGTTTCATGAAAAACCCAACTACCTTGCAGGCCGACGGCCAGGCCATGGGCCTGCCTATGGCACGCGATATCGACTGGCCGTTGTTCCTGATCAGCGGCGGATTCCTAGGCGCCTTCCTGCTGGCGGCGCTGATCGACATCGACACCGTGTCGGCGCTGGTCAATACCCTGTTCGCCTGGTCGACAAAGGCCTTTGGCCTCTATTGGCAAGTGCTGATGCTGGCAACCTTCGCCGTCAGCCTGTTCATCGGTTTTTCCAGGTGCGGGCGTGTACGCCTGGGCGGGGTCACCCAGCGCCCGGACGTCAGCACCTTCAACTGGATCGCCGTGATCATGTGCGCCCTGCTGGCAGGTGGTGGCGCCTTCTGGGCCGCTGCCGAACCCTTGATGCACTTTGCCAGCCCACCGCCCTTCTTCGCCGGCCTGCAACCGCACAGCGAAGCGGCGGCCACCGCGGCACTGGCGCAATCGTTCGTGCACTGGGGCTTCCTGGCCTGGGCCGTGCTGGGCAGCCTGCTGGCGATCGTGCTGATGCACCTGCATTACGATAAAGGCCTTCCGCTGGCGCCGCGCACCCTGCTTTACCCCCTGTTCGGCCAGCGAGCGCTCAAGGGCCCGATCGGCACCTTGGCCGACGCTGCCTCGATCATCGCGGTAGTGGCCGGCACCATCGGTCCGATCGGTTTCCTTGGCCTGCAGATCAGCAGCGCCATGCACGCCGTGTGGGGGTTGCCCAACACTATCGTCACCCAGTCGCTGACCATTGTCCTGGTGACCGCGATGTACACCGTCTCGTGCCTGGTGGGCCTCAAAGGCATCCGTTTTGTCAGCGAGATCAACGTCTGGTTGATGATCGGCCTGGCCCTGTTCATGGTGGTATTCGGACCGACGCTGTTCATCCTCGGCGGTTTCCCGGCGGCCTTTGCCCTGCACGTGGAGCACTTCATCCCCCTGACGATGTTCCGCGCCGACCCCAAATGGCTGGACTGGTGGACGGTGTTCTACTGGGGCTGGTTCATCGGCTACGCGCCCATGGTGGCTCTGTATGTCGCGCGGATCTCGCGGGGCCGCACCATCCGCGAGATCATCATGACGCTGTCGATCATCGCACCGCTGGTGACCATGTTCTGGTTCACTGTGGTGGGCGGTACCGGGATCGGCCTGGAGCTGCAAACGCCAGGCATCGTCACCGCCCATGGCGCCAAGCCTGAAGACCTGTTGCTGGGAGTGACGCAGCACCTGCCACTGGGTGGCCTTGTCAGCGCGCTGTTCCTGTTCTTGAGTTTCATCTCGGTGGCCACCAATGGCGACGCCATGGCCTTCACCGTGGCGCTGGCGATGTCCAGCAACGATAAACCGAAGAAGTGGTTGCGCGGTTTCTGGGCAATCGGCATGGGCCTGGCGGCGGTGGTGCTGATCACCATTGGCGCAGGCGGGGTGACGGCCCTGCAATCCTTTATTGTCATCACCGCGGTGCCGGTGTCGCTGGTGATCCTGCCAGCGCTGTGGGATGCCGTGCGCATCGCTCGACACATGGCCCGTGAACAAGGCGTCTGAACATGATCCATCCAGGTACAACAACAATGCCCAACAGCGTGCCTGCAATACCCGCGTTGCGCCCTGCCAGCCAAGTCATGGACCTGGCCCGGCTGGGTAGCCACTTCCAGAGCCCGCTAAGCTTCGTGCGCAGCAGCATGCGGCGGATGATGCAGCAGCGCTGGCAAATCCGGCGCAGCTGTTTCGACCTCGATGGCCAAGGCTTCGGCACTGCGATCTACCGCATCGAAACGCCAAACGGCCATTACCACTGCGTGATCTTCTCGGCCTACCTGCCGCCCGAAAAGCGCAGCGATCGGGTCATCGCCGACCAGTGGGACGTCAGCTTCGTGCTGGTGGCCGGCGATGTCGACTCGGCACAACTGGCCGACCTGCAACGCAACGTGCCGCTGCAGGAAGCCGGTCGCTTCGATGCACGCGTGCTGGTGTTGTCGCGGGCCAACCGTAGCTTGCGCAATTTCGACCGGTTTCTGGCGGCGCTGGCAGAAGGACGCCAGCCCGATCCACAACAACTGGCTGAAGTCGGCTACCTGTATCGCACCACCGCGGTGTACGGTAACGGCAAGTTCGGCATCGCCGATTTTGGTTGCCTGCAAGATAACCCGGACTTCAACCAGCCGTTCAGCGCGCAGATGTTCACCGTCTACCTGCTGCGACACTTCAGCATCGAGCAGATCAACCACATGGCCCGGGCACTCGCCCCGCAGCGGGCAGTGCAACTGGCCCCGGCGCTACAACGCTACCTGGGGGTCGGCAACGCGACCGGGCTGGGAATGGCCCCTTTTCTGATCAACCACCCTCAACTGGTGGAGCACTGGATCAGTACGCGGGAAACGGCCCTGGCCCTGGTGCTGGCGCAGTCGGCGGAGCCCGACCAATTGGCACGCCTGCAGCAATTGCTGGCGCGCGCCCAGTTGCACCTGAGCCAGTCCCGGACCGAAGACCAGCGCCAGCATGAGCAGAACCTGCAAACCTTGGCCGAGCTTGCTTTACTGGCCACCTGGCTTGGCACGCAAGCCGACGGCGCGGGCCTTTGGCCGCGTCTGCTGGCCTGGGCGCAATTACACACGGGGGTGGGCTGCCAGGAGCTTCTGGTCAGCCTGCTGCTGGAGCTGTACCCCGAGCAGGTCACGCCCCTGGCCGAGCACATGGGGGTCAACGAAAGCTGGCAGCTGGACGCCCAGATGCCCCTTGGGCAACTGCGCCAGCTCATCGAGCAGCAGTATGGCTGGGCGTTGCGCTACGACTTCAGTGCTGCCGATGCGGAGCACTTCTTCTGGTACCGCTCAGCTGAAAAAGAAGAGCCGCGCCTGGGCATTCGCGCAGAGGAGCCAGGGGCCGAAAAAGAAATGCAGCTGGGTATTGCCCGCAATATCCAGCAGTGCCATGGCGCGCTGCTGGAGCACCTGCAACGGCAGCCTCAGGCGCTGACCGCTCACTTCCTGATCGCCCAACCGAGGTTCAAGGGCGCGGTACGCCGCCTGCAAGGCATGGCAAAAACAAACTTCGGTGAAATCCGTGCCAATCTGCTGGCCCGGGACATGCTGCCGATTCACCTGCTGCGCTGCAAACTGGCATTTTTCGGCGCGGGGAAATTCGACCCCAAGTCAAGCCGCTGGGTGCGTATCACGCTGTTCCAGGGCGCGCCGCTGGTCAGCGACATCGGTCAGCCGTTCGCAGACGACTGGAATTTCGCAGTCATGCCGCAAAGGGAGCTTTGACCATGCGCGTATCGCTTAACGAAATACAGGTGATGTGCCGCAAGGCATTCGAAGGCATGGGCTTCGCCCCGGGCGACTGCGAGGATGCCGCCGAACTCGTGGGCTGGCTGCAACTGCAGGGGCTTGATGGCGTCGGTGCACTGGAAAAGGCGTTGCGTTATCTGCAAGCCGAAGCTGCACAGCCATACGCCTTGTGCCATGAGGATAACGCCCTGCTGGTGATCGACGCCAAGGGCCAGAGCGTATTGCGCTGCGCCGCGACGGTGGTGGAACTGGCGGCAGCCAAGGCCATGCGCTGTGGTCAGGCCGAACTGCGCATCCGCCACTGCCACAACCGTTTGCTGTTGCTGGGCTACCTGAGCCGGGCAGCTGTGCAGGGGCTGCACGTGCAAGCCCGCTGGGAGGACGCCCGCCAATACCACCTGGCCGATTTTACCGCCGGCATGCCGCGCCCGGAACTGAGCAGTGAAGCCCGGCCCCGGGGCATTGAAGCGGCCGCGCAAGACGTAACGGTGCTGTTCACCCGAGCAGGCCAGACCGCCCAGGCGATAACCGACCCGCAACGCACACTGCAGCAAGGTTTTACCGTCAACGAACATACCTGGCAAAGGCTCAGGCAGCTGGCCGAACACATCCTTGTCGAGAGCACCGATGCCTCACGCCGCCACGGTGCAGGCGGCGGCAGCGACGCCGACTGAACACCCTTGCCACTGAGGAAACAACCCATGAAGCATGCAATAAAGACCGAGCTGTTCGCCTCCAGGGCGCCACTGGAATGGGCGGTCGTCGGCAACGGTACGTTGTACACGGCCCAGATCCCAATCGATACGCAGGGCCAGGTGGTTGCCGGCGGCATCGAGGCACAGGCCCGCCAGACACTGGACAACCTGCGCCACACCTTGGAAGCCGCTGGCAGCTCGCTGGATGCCGTGACCCAGGTACTGATCTACGTGACCGACCGCCGCTATCTGGCAACTGTAAATGCCGTGTACGCCGAGTATTTCCAGGCACCCTACCCCAACCGCGCGGCCGTCGTGGTGGCGGGCCTCGCCCGGGAAGAAATGCTGGTGGAGCTGGTGGTCTACGCCTGCCTCTGAGGGCCTGAAGGCGCTCGCCTGGCGATATTCAGCGTGTGTTCAATCGGGTGCCGCCCGCGCGGCACTCGATGCATGATGCCCCCTTCCCCCCAAGTCATGCACCCGGACTATTCCCATTTTCTGCCGCCGGGCACCGGCTTGCGCCCCATTTCGGTTCAAATCCCGCGCCCGGATCAAAAGCGCCCTCTTTTGATGCGCCGGCCCTTGCGGCCAGGCAGCACACATCGGGTGTGCCCCTCACATTTCCTGCATCGCCAGAACCGCCAGGGGTATTCGGCACTTTTATTGCACAGACCGGTTGTACTCAACGCACAGGCAATCTACCGAGACCGAGGTTAACGCGAGACACAGCTCCCACTTACCCCAGCAAGGCAGCACCCTGAAAGACGCAGATGAACCGCAATGAAGCTGCCGGCAACGGCGGCAAGGAGTGGGTATGTCCCGGGCTTTTTTCAATGAAATGTACGAAGCGAACGGCACTTGCCGCCCGCATTACCAGGAGTTCGCCCGCTGGCTGGCCAACACCCCGCTGGAGTTGCTGGAACAGCGCCGCCGCGAGGCCGACCTGCTGTTTCACCGCGCTGGCATCACCTTCACCTTGTACGGCGACAAGCAGGATACCGAGCGCCTGATCCCCTTCGATATCATCCCGCGCAGCATCCGCGCCAGCGAATGGCGCACGGTCGAGCGTGGCTGCATTCAACGGGTACAGGCGCTGAACCTGTTCCTGCAGGACATCTACCACGACCAGCGCATTCTCAAGGCCGGCATCATCCCGCCAGAGCAAGTGCTGGCCAACGAGGGCTACCAGATCGCCATGCAGGGCCTGGACCTTCACCGTGGGCTGTATGCGCATATTGCCGGTGTCGACCTGGTACGTGACGGCGATGGCAGTTACTTCGTGCTGGAAGACAACCTGCGCACCCCCAGCGGCGTCAGCTACATGCTCGAAGACCGCAAGATGATGATGCGCCTGTTCCCCGAACTGTTTGCCGCCCAGCGCATCGCGCCCATCGATCACTACCCCAACCTGCTGCTGGACACGCTCAAGAGCGCCAGTCCACTGGACAACCCTACCGCGGTGCTGCTCACGCCCGGCCGTTTCAACAGCGCCTATTTCGAGCATGCTTTCCTGGCCCGGGAAATGGGCATCGAGCTGGTCGAAGGCGCCGACCTGTTCGTACGTGATGAGCATGTCTACATGCGCACCACGGCCGGCCCCCACCAGGTGGACGTGATCTATCGTCGCCTGGACGACGACTACCTCGACCCGCTGTCCTTCAACCCTGACTCGATGCTGGGCGTGCCGGGGCTGATCTCGGTTTACCGCGCCGGCAATGTGGTACTGGCCAACGCCGTCGGCACTGGCGTGGCCGATGACAAATCCATCTACCCCTTTGTCGACGACATGATCCGCTTTTACCTGAGCGAAGAACCGATCCTGAACAACGTGCCGACCTGGCAGTGCCGCAAGCCGGCGGACCTGTCCCATGTACTGGCCCACCTGCCCGAACTGGTGGTCAAGGAAACCCAAGGTTCCGGCGGCTATGGCATGTTGGTCGGGCCCGCCTCGACCAAAGCCCAGATCGAGGACTTCCGCGCGCGCATCAAAGCCCGCCCGCACGCCTATATCGCTCAACCGACGCTGTGCCTGTCAACCTGCCCGACCTTCGTCGACAGCGGCATCGCACCGCGTCACATCGACCTGCGCCCGTTCGTGTTGTCGGGCAGTGAAACCCGCCTGGTGCCCGGTGGCCTGACGCGCGTGGCGCTCAAGGAAGGCTCGCTGGTGGTCAACTCGTCGCAAGGCGGCGGTACCAAGGACACCTGGGTGGTGGAGGACTGAGCCATGCTTTCGCGAACCGCTTCCGACCTGTACTGGATGTCCCGCTACCTGGAGCGTGCAGAAAACCTCGCGCGCATGCTCGAGGTCAGCTACTCGCTGTCGCTGATGCCCCAGGCCGGGCGCAGCGACGGCCATGCCGAGCTGGCAATGTCGCTGATGGCCTCGGGCATGCTGGACGACTACCAGCGTCGGCACAATGAACTCGACACCGAGCTCATGCTGCACTTCTTCGCCCTCGACGCCACCAACCCCAGCAGCATCTATTGCTGCCTGCAGGCCGCCAGGACCAATGCCCATGCAGTGCGCGGCCGAATCACCGCCGACATGTGGGAGAACATCAACGCCACCTGGATCGAAATGCGCAATATTGCCAGCAACGGCCTGGGTCGCTATGGCATCAGCCAGTTCTGCGACTGGGTCAAGGAACGATCACACCTGTTCCGCGGTGCGACATCCGGCACCATCATGCGCAACGATGCCTACAGCTTCATTCGCCTGGGGACCTTCCTGGAGCGGGCGGACAACACCCTGCGCCTGCTCGATTCGCGCTATGAAATGTTCGGCGAGGCCTCCGAAGAGGTCAGCGACGACTCCGCCCGCGGTTATTACCAATGGAGCGCCCTGCTGCGCGCGCTGACCTCGTATGAGGCCTTCAACGAGCTCTATCGCGCCGCGCCCAGTGCCCGGCCGGTGTCCGAGCTGCTGCTGTTGCGGGTGGACGTGCCGCGCTCGCTGCATGCCTGCATCGAGGAACTGGACCTGATCCTGGCGGGCCTGCCGGGCAGTACCGGGCGTGCCGCCCAGCGCATGGCCGCCGAACTGAACGCGCGCCTGCGCTACACCGCAATCGACGAAATCCTTGATGCAGGGTTGCACCCCTGGCTAAGCGACTTCATCGGCCGCATCAACCAACTGGGCCAGGCCGTCCATCACTCCTACCTGGAGGTTGTATGAAACTGTCCATTCGCCACGACACGACCTATAGCTACGCCAGCGACGTGTGCAACAGTATCCAGTTCCTGCGCCTGACGCCGCGCAGCAGCGAACGCCAGCGTATCAATCAATGGCAACTGGACCTGCCCTGCAAGGTCAAGGGCCAGATCGACCCTTACGGCAACATCCTGCATGTGCTGACACTGGACAAACCCCATGGCCACCTGGCGCTTACCGCACACGGCCAGGTCGAGATCGACCCGGATTGCGAACACGAAACCGAGAGCCAGTCTCCCCTGCCGTTCCTGCGCGGTAGCCACCTGACGCTGGCCGACAACACCCTGATTGCTTTCGCCGCCCGGCATTGTGGCAGTCACCGCGACCGGGCAGCACTGATCGGGCTGATGCAAGGCCTGGCCGAGCACATGCCCTACAGCCCTGGGGCCACGTCGGTGGGCACCACGGCCATCGAAGCCTTCAACGGTGGCGCAGGCGTGTGTCAGGACCACACCCACGCCTTCCTGGCCTGCGCACGCAGCCTGGGGGTGCCGGCACGCTATGTGTCCGGCTACCTGTGCACCGAGGACGAACAACACCTGGCCAGCCACGCCTGGGCCGAAGCCTGGGTCGACGAAGCCTGGTACAGCTTCGACATTACCAACCGCCTGACCCGGCCAGAGCGTCACCTGAAGCTGGCGGTGGGCCTGGACTACCTCGATGCCTGTCCGGTCAGGGGCGTACGCCGCGGCGGCGGCGCCGAATCGATGCAGGCCAGCGTCCACGTGCATCGCCAGTGACAGGCTGGCGTCAGACCGGTCTTGCCGCGCGAGTGCGGCAAGACCCTTCCACACGCAACACAAGGGAAACCGCATGACTTACTGTGTCGCCATGCACCTGGAGGACGGGCTTGTCTTCATCAGCGACTCACGCACCAACGCCGGCATCGACCAGATCTCCACGTTCACCAAGTTGTTCGTCTTCAGCGCCCCGGGCGAGCGGCTGATCGTGCTGCAGACCGCCGGCAATCTGGCGACCTCACAGTCGGTGGTAAACCTGCTGCAGCAACGCACCCAGGGCAACGGCCCCCACCTGCTGAACGTTGCCACGCTCTACGATGCAACGGTGCTGGTCGCCGACACCCTGCGCGAGGTGGTCAAAAGAGACCGCAGCAAGCTCACGGCCGATATCGACCTTAGCAGTTCATTCATCGTCGGCGGCCAGATAGCCGGCGGCCCCATGTCCATCTACAACGTGTATGCACAAGGCAATTTCTTCCAGGCCACACCGGACACCCCGTTTCTGCAACTGGGTGAAAGCAAGTACGGCAGGCCAATACTCGACCGCAACCTGGATTACCGCACACCGCTCGATGAAGCGCTGCGCTGCGGCCTGATCTCGTTCGACTCCACCATCCGCAGCAACCTGTCGGTGGGCATGCCGCTGGACTTGCTGGTGTACCGCAACAACAGCCTGGAAAGCATGACGCGCAAGCGCATTACCAGCGACGATGCCTATTACCAGCAGATTCGCAGGCAGTGGAGCGACGGCTTGAAAACCCTGCTGGCCGAACTGCCAGCGCCGCCTTATGGCTGAGTAAGCGAACTGTCCAGATCCTTTGGTGCCTGGACAGGCACCTTCGCGGTCTGGCCCGCGCCCACAGGTACTGTGCAAGCCTTGAAGGCTGTGATGGCCTGTGGGAGCGGGCGAGCCCGCGAACAGGCCGGTACAGGCAACACCTCAGTAAAACCAATGTGTAATGTTCGAAACTCCGTGGGTTATCCTGCGCCTTCCCCCCTGTCACGAGCCTGTCATGTCGTGCGCTGCTACACCGGTGCCAATTCACCGCGCCGACCAGACTCCCGCAATGCCGCCCCATGCCATGCATGACATGGGCTCACCTATGGGGTGAGGAGTGATCGTTTGAGTCGATCAAATCGCTGAAATCTAATGGGTGCAAACCAACAAGAAGCTCGCACGGAAGCGATCAGCGATAGAGAAAACCACACGATGACTCCAACGTTCTCATTACTCGTCCTGGGCACCGCGATACTCCTGATCGTCGTCATGATCAGCAAACTCAAAGTACACCCGTTTCTGGCCTTGATGGCCGCAAGCCTGGTGGTCGGTGTCGGCACCGGCATGGCGCCTACGGCAATCGTGGCGGCATTCGAGAAAGGCATGGGCAGCACGCTGGGCTTTCTTGCCGGCATCATCGGCCTGGGCAGTATCCTCGGCAAACTGCTGGAGGAATCCGGAGGTGCCAGGCGCATCGCCACCACACTGCTGAACGGGCTGGGGGAACGCAATGCCTCGTGGGCAATGATGCTCGTCGGCTTCATCGCCGGCATCCCGGTATTCTTCGAAGTCGGCTTCGTCCTGCTGATTCCGTTGATCTACGTGGTTGCACGGCAAACCCGTATCAGCATGCTGTACCTCGGCGTGCCGCTGGCCACCTCGCTGATGGTGGTGCACTGCATTCTCCCGCCACACCCGGCCGCCACAGCCATCACCGGCATGCTCAATGCGGATATCGGTACGGTCATCCTGTACGGCCTGATCGTTGGCCTGCCGACCGCTATCATCGCGGGCCCGGTGTGGGTTCGCTTCACCTGTAACCGTGAAGCCGACGAATCCCAGCAGGCCTTCCTGTCTGCGCGCACGGTGGCTCAAGCAGAAGAGCAGGCAACGCCCGCGTTCGGCATCACACTCACCACCGTACTGCTGCCACTGGTGTTGATGGTCGGCAAAACGTTGGCCGTCACGGTCCTGGACAAGGGCTCTGCGCTGTACGAGTGGATGGCCTTCCTGGGCAGCCCACTGATTGCCCTGACGCTGTCGGTGGTGTTCGCCTACTGGGCACTGGGCTTGCGCCGCGGCCTGGATATGGCAGACCTGCTGAGCCTGACCCAGCGCTGTTTCCCTCCCCTGGCCGGCATTTTGCTGATCATCGGTGCCGGCGGTGCCTTCAATGACATGCTCGTGGGCAGCGGCATCGGCAAGGCACTGGCCGATGTACTGAACCAGACGCAGCTCAACCCGATCATCCTCGCCTGGTTGATCGCCGGGATCATGCACTTTGCCGTCGGCTCGGCCACCGTCGCGATGATCAGCGCGGCCGGCATGGTAATGCCAATCCTTGGCCAGCACCCGGAATACAACCGGGAAATCCTGGTGATCGCCATCGGCGCCGGCGCCATCGGCTGGACCCACATCACCGACTCGGCGTTCTGGGTGGTGAAGGAGTACCTGGGCCTTTCCCTGAGTGATGCACTGAAGAAGTTCACTGCCGCTACAGTGCTGGCCTCGGTAGTCGCCTTGTGCCTGACCCTGCTCCTTTCGAAGATTGTCTGATCTACTCTGCACATACCGCACTACAGGTGAAATCATGATTCACGGAAAAACCCTGGAAGCCTGGCAACAAAGCCACCCGATCATCGCCGAGCTGGTGGCCCTGAAGCCAACCAGCTGGTTCAACCCTGGCATCGCCAAGGCTGCAGAAGCCCTGCACGACGTGGGCCTGACGGCGGCCGACGTGCAAGTCACCAGCGCGCGACTGCAGCGGTTCGCGCCTTACCTGGCCACCGTGTTCCCCGAGACGGCAGCGGCCGGCGGGGTCATCGAGTCGCACATCACCCCGCTGCCACAGCTGCGCCAGCTGCTTGTCGAGGAGGGATCGCTGCAGAACGCAGGCAGCCTGTGGCTCAAGGCGGACAGCGACTTGCCTATCTCCGGCTCGATCAAAGCCCGGGGCGGCATCCATGAGGTGCTCAAGCACGCCGAGGACCTGGCCCTGGCTGCCGGCTTGATCACGCCAACGGATGACTACACCAAACTGGCGAGCGACCAGGCCCGCGCATTCTTCAGCCAGTACACGATCGCCGTGGGCTCGACCGGCAACCTGGGGCTGTCGATTGGCATCATGAGCGCCAAGCTGGGCTTCCAGGTGAGCGTGCACATGTCGTCTGACGCCAGGCAATGGAAGAAGGACAAGCTGCGGGCCAACGGTGTCACGGTGGTCGAACACGCCTCCGACTACAGCGTGGCGGTCGAGCAAGGCCGCCAGCAGGCAGCATCCGACCCCAGCTGTTACTTTGTCGACGACGAAAACTCCCCGCAGCTGTTTCTTGGCTATGCCGTGGCCGCCGAACGGTTGGCGCGGCAATTCGACCAGGCGGGCATCCAGGTAAACGCAGATCATCCATTGTTCGTGTACCTGCCGTGCGGCGTAGGGGGCGGCCCAGGCGGTGTTGCGTTCGGGCTGAAACTGGTATTCGGCGATGCGGTGCACTGCATCTTTGCCGAGCCCACCCATTCCCCCTGCATGCTGCTGGGTGTCTATACCGGCCTGCACGATGAAACCAGCGTGCAGGACTTCGGCATCGACAACATCACCGCCGCCGACGGCCTGGCGGTCGGGCGCCCATCAGGGTTTGTCGGCAAAGCCATGCAGCGCCTGATCGATGGTTACTACACCGTGACCGACGAAGAACTGTACCGCTTGATGGTCATCGCCCATGAGCAGGACAAGGTCAAACTGGAACCCTCTGCCCTGGCCGGCGTACCCGGTATGCTGCGGGTGCTGCAAGCAGGCGAGTACCTGGCTCGCCAGAGCTTCACCCCAACCCAGCTGCAGCAGGCTACACACCTCGTCTGGGGGACGGGTGGCAGCATGGTGCCGGACGATGAATTCAACGCCTATCTGGCGAAAGGGCGCAGCCTGCAGGCAAACGTGTAACCGCAATCAGCTCACGGCGCAGGAAGGATTGATCAATGAAAAAGCCCGGCGGCGGCGCCGTGAAACTCAATGGCTCGCACCTGGGCAGCCTGCATGTCTTTCTGGTGGCGGCACGCCACTTGAGCTTCTCGCGCGCCGCCGATGAGCTGTGCCTGACGGCCAGTGCCGTGAGTCACCGCATCAATCGCCTGGAAGATGAGCTGGCGCTCAAGCTGTTCCACCGCATGCCGCGCAAGGTCAGCCTCACCGAAGACGGCGAGCGCCTGTTCGCGGTCATGCAACGGACCATGGATGAGTTAAGCGAGGCCGTGCAGGAACGTGCTCACGCCGAAATCGCCGGCCAGTTGACGTTGTATGTGCGCCCGTCAGTCGCACAATGCTGGCTGGTGCCGCGGCTGGCGCAGTTCACCGCCCGCTACCCTGATATCCAGCTGGATATCAGGGTGGGCAACGAGAGCATCGATTACCGCACCCGCAAGATCGACCTGGTCCTGTGTTATTCGGATGGCCATCACCCGGGGTTGCAGAGCATCCACTTGATGGACGAGCGGATCGCCCCGGTGTGCTCCCCCCGTTACGCAGAAACCCATGCATTGACCGGTGACCTGCACCCGCTGGATCATTGCACCGCCTTGCATGACGTAGCGGCCTGGGACAACGCTGCATTCGATGCAGAATGGCAGCTCTGGGCCAACACCACAGGTGCGGGTATCAGCCTCCCGCGCCGATTCCTCACATTCGATCGCTCCGACCTGTGCACGCTCGCCGCGCTGAATCACGTAGGCATCGCCATTGGCCGCGAACAGCTGGTCAAGGATCGCATTGCACGAGGTGAGCTGGTTTTGCCGTTCGGTGGTTTCGTCGACACCCCCAACTATGGCTATTACCTGGTCTACCCGCATCATGACCCGATGCCCAAACGCCTGCAGGTGTTGATCGACTGGCTCGTGGAATGTGCCCACTCATCCAGTGCAAGTCATTGAGCGACTCAACCTGTTCAGCAGTCAACGGGTCTCAGCGTTCGCTGGGCGGGGCCGTATCAAGGCCTACCCCAGTAACTGGCTCAGCACCGCCCGTAACTTGCCCGGTTTGACCGGTTTGTTCAGCAATGGCGCGCCTAGCTTCTGCAATGATCGCCGGCACTGGTCACTACGATCTGCGGTGATGATCACGGCAGGAATGGCACTGGCAAAGTGTTCGCGCAAGTGCCTGACCACCTCACATCCGACCACGCCGTGGTCCAGGTGAAAGTCCGCCAGGATCAGTTCCGGTGCCTGCCCCTGCAGCGCCAGCAAAGCCGCCTCCTGATCGGTAGCGGTGACCACCTCGCAGCCCCACTGCCCAAGCAGAGCCCCCATGCTCTGGAGAATGCTCACTTCGTTATCCAGCACCAACAAGCGGCGGCCCGGCAATGGATTGCCGGCACTTGGCTGCAGCAATGCCTGGTGAACGGCCTGCGGCAGCTGCTCGCCAATCGGCACCTCGATGCTGAACACCGAACCACGCCCCGGCCACGAACGTACCTCAATCCGGTAGCCGAGAATCTTGGCAATCCGCTCGACGATGGCCAACCCCAGGCCAACGCCCTTGCGATCCGCTGCGCGGCCAACGTCCAGCTGGTTGAACTCGAGAAATATGGCCTGCAGCCGGTCCTGCGCTATGCCCCGCCCGGTATCCCACACCTCCAGCCGCAAATGACCACCGCGGCGCCTCGCCCCCAGCAAGATCCGGCCTTCGTCGGTGTAGCGGCAGGCGTTGCTGAGGAAGTTGCGCAGGATACGCGTCATCAGTCGCAGGTCAGTGCTGATGGCACAGTCCGGGATGCGCGCATGCAGCTTCAGGCCCGCCGCATCGGCCACTGAGCTGAACTCCGAGACCAGCGGCGCGAACAGCTCGTCCAGGCGGTACACGGCCACATCCGGCTTTACCGCCGCCTGGTCGAGCCGGGAAATGTCCAGCAGGTCGGTCAGCAGGTCTTCCGCGCCCTCCAGGGCCTGGTGGGTCCGCTCCACCAGCACATGCTCGGCCTCTGGCAATGGCCGCTCGCGCAGGGTCGAGATCAGCAAACGGGCGGCGTTCAGCGGTTGCAGCAGGTCATGGCTGGCGGCGGCGAGGTATTTGTCCTTGCTGCGGTTGGCAGCTTCAGCAGCATCGCGCGCCTCCAGCAATTCATCGGTACGCGCAGCGACCCGTTGCTCCAGTTCGTCATTGAGCTGTTGCAGGCGTTGCTGGGCCAGCTTGCGTTCGGTGATGTCGGCAACGAACCCCTCCACCAGCCCTTCATGGCCGGGTTTTAGCAGCAGGTTCATGAGCACATCGAGATGGCTGCCGTCCTTGCGCCGCAAACGGGTTTCGTAGCCGTGCAGGCTGTGCTCACGAGCGAGCACTGCGGTAATGGCCTGTAACTCCTCGGCACCGCCGTCAAACAGGTTGGCGGCCAGGTCCGTCAGGGAAAACAGCACCGATTGCGGGTCGTCATAGCCGAGCATGCGCGCCAGCGCCGGGTTGGCGGCACGCATGCCGTCCTGAAGGCTGGCCTGGAAAATACCGTGCACGGCGTTTTCGAACAGCCATTTGTAACGGTTGCGTTCGGCTTCCAGTTCGTCCAGGCGGGCGGACAGCTCCGGGTAATGGCTTTTGCGCGCCGAGTGGTCACCCAGCCCCAGCAGCCCGGCCAACGCCCGCTGCTGCTCGTCAGAGGGCCTCGCCATAAACGACCTCGACATCACGCTGGCTGGACGCACGGGGGTTGGTGAGGATGCACGGGTCGTCCATCGCGTGTTGCGACAGGAACGGGATATCGGACGTGCGCACCCCGTGCAGGCCCAGGGTTTCATGGAAACCGATGGCACGCTTCAGGGCAATCAGGTGCTCTACTAACCGACCGCAGATCTGCCGGTGATTGAGACCGCGGCAGTCGATACCAAACACTTCGGCGATCACTTTGAAACGCTCCGGCGCCGAGCTGTAGTTGAACGCCACCACGTGCTCCACCAGCACCGCGTTGCACAAGCCATGGGGCAAGTCGAGGAAGCCGCCCAGGCTGTGCGACATGGCGTGCACTGCGCCCAGGATCGCATTGGAGAACGCCAGCCCCGCCTGCATGCTGCCGAGCATGATCTTTTCACGCAGTGCAATATCGGTGGGGTTGGCGATCATCTCCACCAGGTTGCCATTGATCAGGCGCATGGCTTCCAGCGCATGGGGATCGGTCAGCGGCCCGTGGCCGGTAGACACGAAGGCCTCGATGGCATGCACCAACGCATCGATGCCGGTACAGGCCGACAGGAACGGGTCCATGCTCAGGGTGGTCTGCGGGTCGATCAGCGACACGTCCGGCACCACCGCCTTGCTGACGATGGAGAACTTCATGCGTTCCTGCTGGTTGGAAATGATCACGAACTGCGACACGTCCGCCGAGGTGCCGGCGGTGGTCGGAATCAGGATCAGCGGCGGGCTGGGCACGCGGATCATGTCCACGCCCTCGAATTCGAGGATGCTGCGCCCATGGGCCACCACGATGCCGATGGCCTTGCCGCAATCCATCGGGCTGCCGCCACCGACGGCGACGATCACGTCACAGTGGTTCTGCCGATAGATTTCGGCGCCGAGCATCACCTCTTCGACCCGCGGGTTGGGTGACACCGCTGTGTACAGGCAGTAGTCGATACCCTGGGCCTGCAGGCTGGCCTCCACATCCGCCACCCAGCCGGCCGCGATCACGCCAGGGTCGCTGACCACCAGTACCTTGCGCGCACCGAAGGTTTTGGCGTAATTGGCCACATTGTGCCGGCAGCCGGCACCAAAGATGATTTCAGGCGATACGAATTTGCGAAGGGGGCTGAAACTCTGGCTCATCGGTAAGCCTGTTCTTATTGTTCTGGAAGATAACCGCCAGCGTAAAGCATCCCACCACGAAAGCAACCAGACCAAAGCGGGGCTACCGGTCATTCTATCCAGGATTTGGCGCGGGCCACCTCCAGAAACGCCAGTACGTCCTCTTCGAGCCCCGGTACATCGGGGAAGCGTTGTGCCAAGCGGTCGATGACCGTTGCCACGGTACTGTGGCCGTCCAGCAGCGCCAGGACCCAGCCGGCACTGGCATTGAGCTCGATGATGCCCCCGGCGTACAACAGCACGTGGCAAGCCTTCTGTGGCTCCCAGTCCAGGCGCAAGCCTCGCCCCAAGGCAAGGGCTTGCTGGCGATCAATCAGGTTCACAGGCACATGCTCCAGGAGGATCCGGCCACCGTGGCGATGGCCGGGCCGTCATCAACGGTTGGCGAAATACATCGTCACTTCGAAGCCAATGCGCAGGTCGGTATAGGCGGGTTTAGTCCACATAGGGCAAGTCCTCTTCTTGTGCCGGAGGATTCCGGTAGAAGCATTAATGCACGGGGGCGGACCGGACCGAATGCTACTTTGGAACGAGCTGGCGGGGTGCGTTGGTACGGGTAGCCCATGCATGTGCCGGCCCTTTTGCGGGCTCGCCCGCGCCCACAGGTTCTGCACCGGTTCTGGAACCAGCGGTGAACCTGTGGGGGCGGGCGAGCCCGCGAAGGCCGCGAAGGCCGCGACGCGGTTTAGAAGAAGCCCAGAGGATTGATGTCGTAGCTCACCAGCAAGTTCTTGGTCTGCTGATAATGGTCAAGCATCATCTTGTGGGTCTCCCGGCCAACACCGGACTTCTTGTACCCCCCGAACGCCGCATGCGCCGGGTACAGGTGGTAGCAGTTGGTCCACACGCGCCCGGCCTTGATCCCGCGGCCCATGCGGTAAGCGCGGTTGATGTCGCGGGTCCACAGGCCGGCGCCCAGGCCGAATTCACTGTCGTTGGCGATCGCCAACGCTTCGGCTTCGTCCTTGAAGGTGGTCACGCCCACCACTGGCCCGAAGATTTCTTCCTGGAACACGCGCATCTTGTTGTTGCCCTTGAGCAGGGTTGGCTGAATGTAGTAACCGCTGGCCAGGTCACCCTGCAGCCGCTCGGCACCACCGCCGGTGAGCAGCTGCGCGCCCTCCTCCCGGGCAATTTCCAGGTACGAAAGGATCTTGTCGTACTGTTGCTCGGACGCCTGGGCACCCACCATGGTTTCGGTATCCAGCGGGTTGCCGCGGGTGATCTTGGCGATCTTCTTCATCACCTCGGCCATGAACGGTTCGTAGATCGACTCCTGGATCAGCGCCCGTGACGGGCAGGTGCACACCTCACCCTGGTTGAAGAACGCCAGCACCAGGCCTTCGGCAGCCTTCTCGATAAACGCCGGCTCGGCCTGCATGATGTCTTCGAAGAAGATGTTCGGCGACTTGCCACCCAGTTCGACGGTGGACGGGATGATGTTCTCGGCCGCGCACTTCATGATGTGCGAGCCCACCGGGGTGGACCCGGTGAACGCGATCTTGGCAATGCGCTTGCTGGTGGCCAGCGCCTCGCCGGCCTCACGGCCAAAGCCCTGGACGATGTTCAGTACGCCTGCCGGCAACAGGTCGGCGATCAGTTCGGCAAAGACGGTAATCGACAGCGGCGTCTGCTCCGCGGGCTTGAGCACCACGCAGTTGCCAGCGGCCAAGGCCGGGGCGAGCTTCCAGGCGGCCATCAGCAGCGGGAAGTTCCACGGGATGATCTGCCCCACCACACCCAGCGGCTCGTGGATGTGATAAGCCACGGTACCTTCGTTGATTTCGCCTACGCCACCCTCCTGGGCGCGGATGCAACCGGCAAAATAGCGGAAGTGGTCCGCTGCCAGCGGCACGTCGGCATTCAAGGTTTCGCGTATGGCCTTGCCGTTGTCCCAGCTTTCGGTAACCGCCAGCACTTCCAGGTTCTGTTCGATGCGGTCGGCAATTTTGAGCAGTACCCGCGCACGGTCTTGCACCGAGGTCTTGCCCCAGGCTTCGGCGGCGGCATGCGCGGCGTCCAGGGCGCGCTCGACGTCCTGGGCCGTGGAGCGCGGGAATTCGGCAATCGGCTGGCCATTGACCGGCGAGCTGTTGGTGAAGTACTGGCCAGCCAACGGCTGCACGAACTCGCCACCGATGAAGTTGCCATAACGGGGTTTGAAGGATACGACGGCGCCTGGAGTTCCGGGTTGTGCGTAGATCATGCTGAGCCTCTGCGGGTCGGTGCCTGTCCCACGACAGGCGATGCACCGATGGTAAGAAGCCCCGCGTGCCGGGCGAATGCATCGTTGGCAGCGGGGCTCTCGTCATTTGGTAGTAGGGCCGCTTGCCACCGATCAGCGGCAACAAGCGGGAGTAGGCAGGCGTTATGGCTTGGCGCTTGCCGTTTGCTGCAACTGCTTGGGCAACTTGAAGGTCCAGAGCATGCCGCCCTGGTTGAAGTCCTTGACCCGTTTGGCCACTTCGCCGCCCCACAGCGGCACCGCGCCGCCCCAGCCGGAGACCACCGAAACGTATTGCTCGCCGTCCATTTCCCAGGTGACGGGCGAGCCAAGCACGCCTGAGCCGGTCTGGAATTCCCAGACCTTGTCGCCGGTCTTGGCGTTGAATGCCTGCAGGAAGCCCTCTGGCGTGCCCGTGAACACCAGGTTGCCCTTGGTGGTCAGCACACCGCCCCACAGCGGCGCGTAGTTCTTGTGGCGCCACACTTCCTTGCCGCTGATCGGGTCGATGGCGCGCAGCACGCCGATGTAGTCTTCATTGAGCGGCTTGATGGTGAAACCGGCGCCGAGGAACGCCGCACCTTTCTTGTAGGCGATGCCTTCGTTCCAGATGTCCATGCCCCACTCGTTGGACGGCACGTAGAACAGCCCTGTGTCCTTGTTGTAGGCCATCGGCATCCAGTTCTTGGCGCCGAGGAAGGCCGGCGCGACGAACACCGAGCTGCCCTTGGCCTCGCTGCCGGGGGCACCCGGGCGGCTGGCGTCGTTGTAGATCGGCCGGCCGTCCTTGTCCAGGCCCGTGGCCCAGGTGATCTTGTCAACGAAGGGGAAGCCGCGGATGAACTTGCCGTTGGTGCGATCGAGCACGTAGAAGAAACCGTTGCGGTCGGCCGTGGCGGCAGCCTTGATCTCCTTGCCGCCGTCCTTGTAGTTGAACGAGATCAGCTCGTTCACGCCGTCGAAGTCCCAGCCGTCATGCGGCGTGCTCTGGAAGTGCCACTTGATGGTGCCGTCGTCAGGGTTCAGCGCCAGCCGTGAGGAGGAGTACAGGTTGTCACCGGGGCGCAGGTGCGAGTTCCACGGGGCCGGGTTACCGGTACCAAACAGGATCAGGTTGGTTTCCGGGTCGTAGTAACCGCCCAACCAAGGCGCAGCGCCGCCGGTCTTCCACAGGTCGCCAGGCCAGGTCTTGCCCGCCTCACCGCCGGAAATACCGTTCTCGATCGCCTTGCCGTCCTTGTACACATAGCCCATGTGCCCTTCCACGGTGGGGCGCATCCACAGCAGCTCGCCGTTCTCCGGGTTGTACGCCTGGATCTTGCCCACCACGCCGAACTCGCCGCCGGCAACGCCGGTAATCAGCTTGCCATTGACGATCATCGGCGCGGCACTGATAGAGTAGCCTTCTTTGTGGTCGGCGACCTTCTTGCTCCAGACCACCTTGCCGGTGTCCTTGTTCAGGGCCACCAGCTTGGCGTCCAGCGTGCCGAAGAACACCAGGTTGCCGTACAGTGCGACGCCGCGGTTGATCACGTCGCAGCAAGGGCGGATGTCATCCGGCAGACGTGCATCGTATTGCCACAGTTTCTTGCCGGTGCGGGCATCCACGGCGAACACCCGCGAGTAGGAGCCGGTCAGGTACATCACCCCGTCCTTGATCAGCGGCTGGGCCTGCTGGCCGCGCTGCTTCTCCCCGCCGAAGGAAAACGCCCAGACCGGGCGCAGCTCCTTGACGTTATTGACGTTGAGCAGATCCAGCGGGCTGTAGCGCTGGCCCTGGACGCCCAGGCCATTGGTCACGATCTGCTGCGGGTTCTTCGGGTCCTGGAGGATTTCTTCATTGCTGACAGCGGCGTGCGCCGCGCCGGCAAGCAGCATGGCGCTGAGCACCAGGCTCACGGCGAACAAGGGGCGACGTGGGGATCGGGTCATGACGGCTACCTTTGGTTTTTTTGTTGTGCCCGGGAAAATTTCCCGGTGTGCTGGGAATTCTTGGTCCCGACCCGATTGCCAACAATTGCCCGCAGTGCGGAGTTTTCTAGTTCCTTGGTAGGGGCCTGAGTGATGGACGGGGGCAGCCATAGAGCGCGGCACGGACGGCGCGGGGGCTCACAGGCACCGTAAATGTCATGGCAAGCGCTGCAACTGCTGGCGCTCGTAACGCGGGTACAGGTGGCTGACACTGCGGATCAGCTCATAACGCGTCAGGCTGATCCCGGCAAACCGTTCGGGAATGGGGCTGCGGATCATCTCGGCCATGTCGTCACCGCGCGCCGCGCCATCACGCATCAGGCCATCGAGCCAGCCCAGGTAGTCACGCATCTGCACGAACGGCTGCGCATCACCGGCCAACGGGCCATGCCCGGGTACAAGCTGTTTCCAGGGCAGTGCCTGCAGGGTATCCAGGTCCTTGAGCCACACGTCCAGCCCCGGGCTGTTGGGCGTGGTCAGGGCGCGTTCGTAGAACACCAGATCGCCGGCAAACAGCACGCCGGTCTTTTCATCGAAAATCGCCAGGTCGGCCCCCGTATGCCCGCCCAGCCCCAGCAACCTCAGGCGGTGCCCGCCCACCTCATGCACCCCCGGCTGCAGCACCCGGGTCGGCAGCACCACCTCGGTACCGCGCATCCAGTCGCCGACCAGGCGATACATGTTCTCGGCCATGGCATCGCCTTGCTGGCGCAGCAGGTCGCGGGTGCCGGCCAGGGCACCGATCGGCACATCGGCAAAGGCTTGGTTGCCCAGCACATGGTCAGGATGATGATGGGTCAGCAGCACCTCCACTACCGGCTTGTCGGTGAGGGTGGCAATTGCCTTGCGCAATGCCTCGCCATAGCCCTTCGACGGCCCGCTGTCGATCACCACCACACCGCTGTCGGTGACGATGAACGCGGTGTTGACCACATTGCCGCCATTGGCCTTGGCGAAGTTGTCGGTGCTGCCTTCCAGTAACCAGGTGCCCTCGGCGATCTGCCGGGGGGTAAGCCGGTACGCCAGATCAGCCTGGGCCGGCAGCCCCAGGCACAGCAGCAACAGCAGGATCCAACGCATGACGGTGCCTCGGGTCAGGGTGAAATCAGACAACGCGCTCAGGGCAGCGCCGCCTCGAACTGGTTGCCGCTGTTGTCCTGCAACAGCAGCCGTGTTGGCCCAGGGCCCTGAATGTCAAAGCCCAGGTTGGGGTTTTCGCTGACCGCCGGGTACAGCTCCAGGCTGGCCAGGCGCTGGCCATCTGCACCTTGCAACTCGGCATGGTTGAGAAAGAATTCAGGAATGCCGCTGACCAGGCCGTTATCCATCGGGTGGGCCACCTGCAGTCGCAGGCGGCTGCTGTCGCCACGCGGGTAGCGCCCGCCCAGCACCTCCCCGAGGTGCTCCTCCCAGCCGGGCTGGGTGCGCACCACGCTGGGTGCGGTACAACCGCCGCCGGCAGCATCGATCAGGGTCGAACCAACGTGCCACAGGCCATCGCGTGTCAGTACGGCGGCGCGCAACGGTGTGGCCTGTTCGATGCGGATGCGGATCGACAACCAGGGCAAGACGCGCTCGCCGGGCTGAAAGTCGACGATGCGCGGCAGAGGGTTCAGTTCTGCCCAGGCGATAATCCGCACCACATCGCCCGTGAACGCCCGGGCGTCGATCTCCAGCGGTACCTGCCGTGCATCCTCGGCAAAGGGCGGCGCCAGAAGCTTGACCCGGTCATCGAACACGAACGCCGCCTGCCCCAGCAACTGCTTGTGGTAGAAATCCCACATCACAGAAGGCACCGGGTCTGCGTGGGTGCCTTGTGTCGCAGCCTGGGCGGCCCAGGGCATCCAGCAGGCCAGCAGGAAAGTTGCTCGCCAGTTCATGGCCACTCCTATTGATACATCTCCGGGACCTCGTAACGCAGGCCGTATGCGGCATACATCGCCTTGAGCCGGCCATCGCGAATCATCGCTTCCATGGCCTCCTCCACGGCATAGGCCAGCTGCCGGTTGCTTTCATGTACGGCCATGCCGATTTCCCAGGCCTGTTTGCCAAGGTTCGGGTAGGCGTTTTCTGCCAAGGCCAGTTGCGGGTCGGCGGCCTGGTGCAGCTGCCAGTCAATCTCGCCGCGCATCGCCATCACTGCGTCCACCTGGCCGGCCTGCATGGCAGCGAAAGCTTGCTGCACGCTGGGGTAATGGTGGGTCCTGGCGCTGAGCATGCCGTTGAACACCGATGTCAGGTAGAACGACGGCACGCTGTCCACCTCGACCCCGATAGGATGCTGCTGGAATACCGCGACACTGGCCACCGAGGCCAGGCGACGGCGATCGTAGGCCACCTGCCAACGCTCCTGCTGATAGGGGCCGAACATCACCACCTGGGCGTTTTCCAGCTCCCCCAGCTCGTTGCGCCGCTGCGCGTAGGCGCGATCGTAAGGCACCCGCATCATCAGGTCGGCCAATTGCTGATGACGCAGCGGGCTGCCACGCCAGATGTAGTCGCGCAGGTCATCGTCGAGCTTTTCTCCGGGTGGCGCCCAGATCAGTTGCAGGCGTACCCCCAAGGCCGTGGCCAGGGCCTGCGCCAGCTCCACATCGACACCACGCGGCTGGCCGTGGTCCTGGAAACTGTAGGGGGCGAAATCCTTGTACACTGCCACCTTGAGCTCGCCGGCGGCGATGATCGCGTCATAGTTGCGCACCTGCGCCTGGGCCGCCGCGCAACACAGCAGCAGGCCACTCAACAGCACCGCCCACAGACGCATGGCCGTCACTCCTCGACGTGCACGCTGTCGAGGTAGGTGCGCACCGCCCACAGGGCTTCCTGGCTGAGGTAGTCGGCCATCTTCGGCATGTACACGCGGCCGTCGCGAACCGCGCCGTGGCGTACCCGCTCGACGAACCATTCATCGCCGGCATCACCCGCATCGAGCATGCGCAAGTCAGGGGCGATACCACCCGACTTGGCCTCCAGGCCATGACAGGCAGCGCAGTTCTGGTTGTAGGCCGAGGCGCCGATTTCCACGGCCTTTTCGTGCTCGGGCGAGCTGCGGTACGGATTGACCGCGGCCCAGCCGTCGCCGTCCAGGCTCACGCCAGTGTCCTTGATCGGGGTCAGGCCCTTGGTCTCCACTGCCTGGGGCACCACGTTGCCATGGGCCCAGGCTGTACCGGTCAGCACGGCTGCGGCCAGCAACCCAGCAGCCAGCAACACATTGCATTTTGTTGTCATTGTTATGCCCTCACCATTGCACACAAAGCCTCAACCACAGAGGCCGTGCCGCCATCTTAGAAACAGCCCGCGGGCGGCCGAATGCTGCTTTGGTGGCCGGGCCTTAATCCCTTGGTAGTAGGGCTTGTGGCGAAGGGCCAATTGAGGTGCCGTGCGGGAACTATTCCCGGCAAGGGCGGGACTTTTTCCGTATCCCGCGATGGCCGCTGCGCCCCACCCTGTGCAGGCCAAAACCTCCACTGGGAACTGCAACCATGACAATAAGATCGCTACCCGCCCTTTCCCCGCTGGCCCTGAGCGTGCGCGTCCTGCTGATAGCCGGTAGCCTGGCCCTGGGCAATGTGGCAACAGCGGCCAGCACACCCGCTGCACCTGCCGGCAAGAACGTCACCTGGGAAGACATCGCCAATGACCACCTGACCACCCAGGACGTGCTGCAGTACGGCATGGGCACCAATGCCCAGCGCTGGAGCCCGCTGGCCCAGGTCAATGACAAGAACGTGTTCAAGCTGACCCCGGCCTGGTCCTACTCCTTCGGCGACGAGAAGCAGCGCGGCCAGGAATCCCAGGCCATCGTCAGCGATGGCGTGGTCTACGTCACCGGCTCGTACTCGCGGGTATTCGCCCTCGATGCCAAGACCGGCAAACGCCTGTGGACCTACAACCACCGCCTGCCCGACAACATTCGTCCCTGCTGCGACGTGGTCAACCGCGGGGCGGCGATCTACGGCGACAAGATCTACTTTGGCACCCTCGATGCGCGTGTCATCGCCCTCGACAAGCGCACCGGCAAAGTGGTGTGGAACAAGAAGTTCGGCGACCACAGCGCCGGCTACACCATGACCGGTGCGCCAGTGCTGATCAAGGACAAGACCAGCGGCAAGGTGCTGCTGATCCACGGCAGCTCCGGCGATGAATTCGGCGTGGTCGGCCAGCTGTTCGCGCGCGACCCGGACACCGGTGAAGAAGTGTGGATGCGGCCCTTCGTCGAGGGCCACATGGGCCGCCTGAACGGCAAGGACAGCACCCCGACCGGTGACGTCAAGGCGCCGTCCTGGCCGGACGACCCTACCACCGAAACCGGCAAGGTCGAAGCCTGGAGCCACGGCGGCGGTGCCCCTTGGCAAAGCGCGAGCTTCGACCCCGAAACCAACACCATCATTGTCGGCGCTGGCAACCCCGGCCCTTGGAATACCTGGGCGCGCACGTCGAAAGACGGCAACCCGCATGACTTCGACAGCCTGTACACCTCCGGCCAGGTCGGCGTCGACCCGAGTACCGGCGAGGTCAAGTGGTTCTACCAGCACACCCCCAACGATGCCTGGGACTTCTCCGGCAACAACGAGCTGGTGCTGTTCGACTACAAGGACAAGAACGGCAACGTGGTCAAGGCCACCGCCCACGCCGACCGCAACGGCTTCTTCTATGTGGTCGACCGCAACAACGGCAAGCTGCAGAACGCCTTCCCCTTCGTCGACAACATCACCTGGGCCAGCCATATCGACCTGAAGACCGGCCGCCCGGTGGAAAACCCCGGCCAACGCCCGGCCAAGCCGCTGCCGGGTGAAACCAAGGGCAAGCCGGTGGAAGTCTCGCCACCGTTCCTGGGCGGCAAGAACTGGAACCCCATGGCCTACAGCCAGGACACCGGGCTGTTCTACATCCCCGGCAACCAGTGGAAAGAGGAATACTGGACCGAGGAAGTGAACTACAAGAAGGGCTCGGCTTATCTGGGCATGGGCTTCCGTATCAAGCGCATGTACGACGACCACGTCGGCACGTTGCGCGCCATGGACCCGTCCACCGGCAAACTGGTGTGGGAACACAAGGAGCACCTGCCGCTGTGGGCCGGGGTGCTGGCAACCAAGGGCAACCTGGTGTTCACCGGTACCGGCGACGGCTTCTTCAAGGCCTTCGACGCCAAAACGGGCAAAGAGCTGTGGAAGTTCCAGACCGGCAGCGGCATCGTCTCGCCGCCCATCACCTGGGAACAGGACGGCGAGCAGTACATCGGCGTGACCGTGGGCTACGGCGGTGCAGTACCGCTGTGGGGCGGCGACATGGCCGAGCTGACCAAACCGGTGGCTCAGGATGGTTCATTCTGGGTGTTCAAGATCCCGAGCTGGGACAACAAGACTGCACAGCGTTGACCTGCAGCGGGGAGCGGCCTGCGCCCCTCCCCGTTTCTGCCCTTCTCCTGCCCAGAGGCTTTTGCCATGAATTACCTGCCCTTTACCTTGCTGCTGGCGCTATCCCCTGCCTTGGCAGTGAGCGCCGACGACGCCGGCAACGATACCCCCTTGACCATCAACGGCTGTGTGATTGCCGAAGCCAGCCAGTGCCCGGGGGCCAACCTGCGCGGCGCCAACCTGGCCAACCAGGACCTGCGCAAGATGAACCTGGCCGGTGCCGACCTGCGCGATGCCGACCTGCGTCATGCCCAACTGGACCTGGCAAATCTGGAAAAAGCCCGCCTGCAAGGTGCCAACCTGACCCGCGCCAGCCTGCAACAGAGCAATCTGCGCCTGGCTGACCTGAGCAACAGCAGGCTGGTGGCCATTCAAGGCTGGGGCTTGTTCGCCCAGGGTGCACAGTTTGAAAAGGCGGACCTGCGCGCAGCCTACCTGCAGTTCGCCAGGCTGTCCGGGGCAAAGCTGCAGCAGGCCAACTTGCAGGCGGCGGACCTGGAGATGGCCTGGTTGAGCAAGGCCGACCTGCAAGCGGCCAACCTGGGCGATGCCAACCTGCAGGAGGCCAAGTTTGGCCAGAGCAACCTGGCACACGCCGATTTGCGCGGGGCGCGGCAGCATTACGGGAATTTTCAGGAGGCCAACATGGAGGGGTGCAAGGGGTGCCCTGAAACCTGGGACAAATGAGCGGCCTGTAGGCGCGGGTTCACCCGCGAAAGGGCCGGGCCTGCTAGCCAATTTCCACCCGCCGTTCACTGTTGCTGCCGCCACCGTATTCGCGGGTAAACCCGCTCCTACACACACAGATCGGGGGTGGACACGCATCGGGGGTTGAACACATTCCGTCGTAGGCGCGGGTTCACCCGTGAAAGGGCCGGGCCTGCTGGCCAATTTCCACCCGCCGTTCACTGTTGCCGCCGCCACCGTATTCGCGGGTAAACCCGCTCCTACACACACAGATCGGGGGTGGACACATGTCGGGGGGTGGACACATTCCGTTGTGCGCGGTGGGCTGCGACGCAGCCCCAACAGGTGCAATGAAATACCTCACCCCGCCACCCGCACCACCCCCAGGTCAATCCCCAGATGCACCAGTTCGGCATGCGAGCTCACCTGCAACTTGCTCTTGAGCAAGGTCAGGTGGTTGGACACGGTCTTGGCACTGATACACAACTGCTCGGCAATCACCCGCGCCGGGGTGCCCTTGGCCAGCATCGTGAATATCTCCAGTTCGCGCTGGGTCATGCGCTGCAACCGGGGGTCACTGGTGCTTTGCTGTGACAGGCAAGCCAGCTGGGTGGCCAGGGGCTGCTCGATGTAGGCATGCCCGGCCAACACCCGCTGCACCGCCTCGATCAGCACCTCAGGCGCCGAGTTCTTGGTCAGGTAGCCCGAGGCACCCGCATCCAGCGCCTGGCGCACCAGCGGCAGCTCATCGTGCATGCTGAAAAACAGCACCCGCAATTGCGGCAGGCGCTGGCGCAGGCGGCGGGTGGTTTCCAGGCCACTGATACCGGGCAGGCCAAAGTCCATGATCACCAGGTTGGGCACCTGCTCCTGTACCCTGGCCAGCGCCTCTTCACCACTGGCGGCCTCACGCACCTGCACCAATGGCAGCACCGCCCGCAGCAAGCTGGCGTAGCCTTGGCGGACCACGGCGTGGTCATCGACCAACACGATATTCATCGCACCTCCTCGGGAATGTTAAGGGCCAGCGCCCAGCCACCGCCCGGGCGGCTGAAAATGCGTAACTCCCCCCCAAGGCTGCGGGCGCGCTCGGCCATCGAGTGCAGGCCTACCCCTGGGCGCTGGGGCTGGCACCCGCCGCAGCCGTTGTCGCGAATGAACAGGCGCAAGCCCTTGGTACTGCGCTGCAGGCGCACCCGCACCTGGCTGGCACCGGCATGCCGGGCAACGTTGGTCAACGCCTCCTGCAGCAAGCGGTACAAATGCGTTCTGCTCGCCCCAGGCAGCGCCGGCAAGTGCTCGCCAACCCGCAGCCGGCATTCGATGCCCTGGCTGGCCTGCCACTGGCTCACCAACAGCCCGAAGGCCTCGGCCAACGGCATGTAGTGCAGCGCCACCGGATACAAGTTGTGCACCAGCGCGCGAAAACCCTGCTGCAGGCGCTCGCAATTGAATTCAAGGGCCTGCGCCGTCTGCGTCACCACTTCAGGCTGTTCGGCCACCATACGCAGCAGGCATAGCTGGGCACGCATGCCTGCCAGGTACTGCCCCAGATCATCGTGCAGGGTCTGCGCCAGCTGGGTACGTTCCTGCTCCTGCACCGCCAGCAGGGCCTGGGTCAGGTGGGCATTGTCGGCCTGAGCCTGCTCCAGGGTTGCGGCCATGCGGTTGAAGTGTTTGGCCAGCTGGCGCGCTTCCGGCAGGCCGGCTTCGCGCAGGCGTGCCGTCAATTGCCCGCCTGAGACCTGATGCAAGGCGCCCAGCAGCTCATCCAGCAGGCCCATGGCCCGCCGTACCGCCCAGCGGATGGTCAACAAGCTCAGCAACAACGCCAGGCCACAAACGACAAGCAGTTGTTGCAGGGAGTCCCAGACTTCATCGATTTCATCCCGCGCATCCACGGCAATCAACACGCGGCGGCCATCACTCAAGTCCAGCAGCCGGCTGCTGTGGTAGCGCTCGCCGAACAACTGGCGGCCGAGCCAGGCATCGATACCGGCCTCTTGCGGCAGCCTTGGCACCTCACCCGCTGCCAGCCAATGCACCCGCACATGGCGCAGGTTCTTGGTCAAGCCGGGCTGCAGGTTTGCCGGGTCGCGTTCGGCGGTGTCGCCCAGGTACGCCACCACGGCTTCGGCTGACTGCAACTCACGCTCGACGTCGGCCACCGCCTGGTGCAACAGCACCCCGGCACAAGCCAGCGTCACCAAGGCAAAGCATAACGTGACCCAGAGGTTGACTCGCCACAGGGCCGACAAGTTGACAAGGCGCACAAGCGGTTCTCCTCAGGCCGTTGTGGACCATCGTAAAACTGCGGCCCCCGCACTGAATTACTACCTTGGTACCGGCCGAGCGCTACTTTCTGCATATTCCCCCCTCCCGGCGGGCTTCCTATGCTGGCGCCATCTGCCGTGGAGTGTGTTATGCGCCAGCCTGCCCACCTTGCCTTGACCTGCCTGCTGGCCTTGGCCGCAACGCTGGCTACGCCCCTGGCGCCCGCTGCTCAGGGCCAGGCCGCAGCCCCGCTGCACATACGCATCGGCTACCTGGGCTATCGCCCCGCCGCTGGCCCGCTGCTGTCCAATGTCATCCCCGAACCCGGCGATGCCGGGCTCCAAGGTGCCGAACTGGCCATTGTCGACAGCAACAGCACCGGGCGCTTCCTGAAGCAGCAATTTCAGCTGACCAGCGCCAATGTCGACAGCCCCGAGGCCCTGCTGCAAGCCGCCAGGGCCCAGCATGAACAAGGCCTGCGCCTGTTCGTGGTGAATGCCCCGGCCGCCAGCCTGCGCGCGCTGTCTACCGCCCTGCCCGACAGCCTGCTGTTCAACGCCGGCAGCCCCGACGACAGCCTGCGCAGCAGCCAGTGCCTGGGCAATGTCCTGCACAGCCTGCCGAGCCGGGCCATGCTGGCCGATGCCTTGGCGCAGTTCCTGGTACTGCGCAAATGGCAACGGGCATTGCTGGTGGTCGGCCAGACCCCGGACGACCAGGCTTACGCCGCTGCCCTGCGGCGGTCGGTGAAGCGCTTTGGCGTGCAACTGGTCGCGGAAAAAACCTGGACCTTCGATAACGACCAGCGCCGCAGCGCCCAGGCCGACATGCCGCTGTTCACCCAGACTGCCGAGTACGACGTGGTACTGGTGGCCGACGAACGCGGTGACTTCGGCGAGTACCTGCCCTACCAGACGTGGTATCCACGCCCGGTGGCCGGTACCCAGGGCCTGACCCCCACGGGCTGGCACAAGACGGTGGAAACCTTCGGGGCGGCGCAGTTGCAAAAACGCTTCGAGGCCCAGGCCGGGCGCTGGATGAATGACCGTGACTTCGCCGCCTGGATGGCTGTGCGCAGTGTCGCCAGTGCGGCCAGCAAGCTGCGCCTGGCCGAACCTCGCGCGCTGCAGCAACTGCTGCTCAGCGAGCAGTTGCCGCTGGACGGTTTCAAGGGGCGCAAGCTCAGTTACCGCCCGTGGAACGGCGAACTGCGCCAGCCGATCCCGTTGGTTCAGCCCCGCGCCCTGGTCAGCACCTCGCCGCAGGAGGGCTTCCTGCATCCCTTCAACGAAATGGACAGCCTGGGCTATGACAAGCCCGAAGTGACGTGTAGCTACCCCTGACCCGACAACCACAACAATAAGGAATCCGCCATGCGCCGCCCCCTCTTCCACCGGGCCCTGCTTTACCCCAGCCTGCTGTCGGGCGCCCTGGCGCTGGCCAGCAGTCACGCCATGGCTGCCACCGCCTGGGTCTCCAACGAGAAGGACAACAGCCTCAGCCTGATCGACCTGCAAACGCTGGAAGTCACCGAAACCCTGCCGGTGGGCCAGCGTCCGCGTGGCTTGCTGCTGTCACACGACAGCAAGCTGCTGTACATCTGCGCCAGCGATTCGGACCGGGTGCAGGTGATGGACGTGGCCACACGCAAGATCATCAAGGAGTTGCCTTCCGGCAAGGACCCCGAGCAGTTCGCCCTGCACCCCAACGACCGCTGGCTGTATGTGTCCAACGAGGACGATGCGCTGGTGACGGTGATCGACACCGTCACCGACAAGGTGCTCGGGCAGATCGAAGTCGGCATCGAACCCGAAGGCATGGCGGTCAGCCCTGACGGCAAGTGGGCGGTCAACACCAGTGAAACCACCAACATGCTGCACTGGATCGACACCAGCACCCAGACCCTGGCCGACAGCACGCTGGTCGACCAGCGCCCGCGCTTCGTCGAGTTCAGCAAAGACGGTTCGCGCCTGTGGGCCTCGGCAGAAATCGGCGGCACGGTGACCATACTCGACGTGGCCACGCGCCAGGTGCTGAAAACCCTCAACTTCCAGATCAAGGGCGTGCACCCGGACAAAGTCCAGCCAGTGGGCATCAAGCTCAGCGCCGATGGCAAGTACGCCTTCGTCGCCTTGGGCCCGGCCAACCACGTGGCGGTGATCGATGCCAAGACCTTTGATGTGCTCGACTACCTGCTGGTCGGGCGGCGGGTCTGGCAGCTGGCATTCACCCCGGATCAGCGCCAGTTGCTGGCCACCAACGGTGTCAGCGGTGACGTTTCGGTCATTGATGTGAAGCAGCTCAAAGTGCTCAAGTCGGTGAAGGTCGGGCGCTACCCCTGGGGCGTGGTGGTGACACCATGAATGCCCTCGACGTCAGTGACGTGAGCTTCGCCTATGGCCAGCGCGAGGCACTCAGGCAAGTCGGTTTCAGCCTGGCACCTGGGCGCTTCGCCGCATTGCTGGGCCCCAATGGTGCCGGTAAGTCGACCTTGATCGCCCTGCTCACGCGCCTGTACGACCTGCAGCATGGCGACATCCGCGTGTGCGGCTGCTCGCTACGCAACGCTGCACGCCCGGCCTTGCGCCAGCTGGGCGTGGTATTTCAGCAAAGCACCCTGGACCTGGACCTGAGCGTTGAGCAGAACCTGCGCTACCACGCCGCCTTGCATGGCCTGTCGCGGCGTCAGAGCCACCTGCGGGTCGAAGCCGAACTGGCCCGCCAAGGCCTTGGCGAACGCCGGCGCGATCGTGTGCGTGAACTGAACATCGGCCATCGGCGACGGGTGGAAATTGCCCGCGCGCTGCTGCATGAACCGCGCCTGCTGCTGCTGGACGAAGCCAGCGTCGGCCTTGATCCGGCCAGCCGCCTGGCGCTTAACCAGCACCTGCGCCGGTTGTGCCGCGAGCAGCAGCTCAGTGTGCTGTGGGCCACTCACCTGCTGGACGAAGTGCAGCCCAGCGATGACCTGTTGATTCTGCATCAGGGGCGCCTGGTGGCCAGTGGCACCGCCGATGCGCTGAGCCTTGAGCACGGCGGTGACCTCGATCACGCCTTTGCCCGCTTGACCAACGCCCCCTCAGGAGCCAACGCCCGATGAACGCTTACTGGCAATGTTTCAACGGCATCATGCTGCGCGAATGGCTGCGCTTCGTGCTGCAGCGTACACGCCTGCTCAGCGCGCTGGTGCGCCCGCTGCTGTGGTTGCTGGTATTCGCTGCCGGCTTTCGCGCAGCGCTGGGCATTGCCATCATCGAACCCTACGACACCTACATTCCCTACGAGGTGTACATCATCCCCGGCCTGGCCTGCATGATTCTGCTGTTCAACGGCATGCAGGGCTCATTGTCGATGGTCTACGACCGCGAGATGGGCAGCATGCGCGTGTTGCTGACCAGCCCGCTGCCACGCCCGTTCCTGCTGGGCAGCAAACTGCTGGCAACTTCATTGATTTCCCTGCTGCAAGTCTATGCCTTCCTCGCCATCGCCTGGTTATACGGGGTACAACCACCGGCAGCGGGCTTGCTGATGGCGCTGCCAGCGTTGCTGCTGGTGGCCTTCATGCTCAGTGCCTTGGGGCTATTGCTGTCGAACGCCATCCGCCAGCTGGAGAACTTCGCCGGGGTGATGAACTTCGTGATCTTCCCGCTGTTCTTCCTGTCGTCGGCGCTGTACCCGTTGTGGAAAATGCGCGAGGCCAGCCAGTGGTTGTACTGGCTGTGTGCTGTGAACCCGTTCACCCATGCCGTAGAGCTGGTGCGGTTTGCACTTTATGAGCGGCTGAACCTGCTGGCGCTGGCGGTGTGCCTGGGCTTGACCGGGCTGTTCACGCTGCTGGCGATCCTCACCTTCAACCCCCAGCATGCAGCGCTGCGCAAGCCGCGCTGAAAACCTGGCGTGTAACGCGTGTGGGAGCGGCCTTGTGTCGCGATTGGGCCGCAAAGCGGCCCCTAGATTTCAGCTGCACCGCACACATTGCCGGGGCTGCTGCGCAGCCCTTTCGCGACACAAGGCCGCTCCCACACCTTGGGCGTCTCCCTGCCTTCAGGCGCCCGGCCATCTACTACTTTAGTACTGCATTTACTGTCTATCGTCGCATTCACAAAGCACCGCCACTGGCATGTAATGAGTCCATAACAAAAAGGAAAAACCTCCATGCCACGTGCCCTGCCCCGGCTGCCACGCCCTTTGCTGGCGGTACTTTCGCTGAGCCTGACGCTAGGCATCGCCCAGGCTGACACGGCGCCGCTGTTCTCCGCCGACGGCTATCGCAGCACGCACTATCGCAGCCCGACCCCGCAACAGGTCGAAGGCGGCCAGGTCGTCGACACCGCCACTTTGCAAAGCCTGCTGGGCCAGACGCCCAGGCCGGTGCTGATCGACGTCTATCGCCGCCAATGGCTGCAAGGTCGTTTCATCGAAGACGAACCACACAGCAACCTCCCCGGCAGCCTGTGGCTGGCCAACACTGGCGACGGCGAACTGAGCCCGGCATGGCAGGACTACTTCGTGCGTAACCTGCAAAAAGCCACGGCCGGGCACCCGGACCAACCACTGGTCTTTTACTGCCGCTCCGATTGCTGGTTAAGCTGGAACGCGGTAAAACGCGCGAAAGCCTTGGGCTATAACAACCTGTATTGGTACCGCGACGGCCTGGATGCATGGCAGCAAGCCAACCTGCCATTGCAGCCGGCACAACCGGTGCCGTTCCCCTGAAATGCCTGTGTATGCGTGCCCCGCTCCATCCAATAAAAACAAGGTGAAAAGGCCATGTACAAAATTCTGATTGCCGACGATCACCCCCTGTTTCGCGAAGCCATCCACAATGTCATCAGTGATGGTTTCCAGGGCAGCGAGGTCATGGAGACCGCCGACCTTGAAAGCGCCCTGGCCCTGACCCAGGCGCATGACGACCTCGACCTGATCCTGCTCGACCTGAACATGCCCGGCATGCACGGCCTTAATGGCCTGATCACCCTGCGCAACGAGGCGCCGACCACGCCGGTGGTCATCGTTTCGGCCGAGCAGGAAAAGCAGATCGTGCTGCAGGCCATTACCTACGGTGCCGTGGGCTTCATCACCAAGTCGTCGCCACGCTCACAGATGATCGAAGCGATCGAGCAGATCCTCAATGGCAATGTCTACCTGCCGCCAGACATCATCCGCGCGCAAAAAAGCAGTACCAGCCGGCGCCATAACGATGCCCCGAGCTTCCCGCCGGAAATGCTCCAGGCCCTGACCCGCAAGCAACTGCTGGTGCTCGAGCGCATGACCAAAGGCGAATCGAACAAGCAGATCGCCTACACGCTGGACATCGCCGAAACCACCGTCAAGGCCCACGTTTCGGCGATCTTGCGCAAACTCAATGTGCACAACCGGGTACAAGCCATCCTCAGTGCTGGCGATATCGATTTTGCTGATTATCTGCGCCGTTGACCTGTTCCGGCCGCTTCGCGGGTAAACCCGCGAAGCGGCCAACCGCTATGCCACGCCACTGGCCAACAGATGGCTCATCGCCGTCTTGAGTTTCATCGGCCTTACGGGCTTGTGCATCAGCGTGTGACCCAGCTCGCGGATCTGCTGCTTGAGATCGTTGCTGTAGTTGGCCGTGATCATCAGCGCCGGTAGCGGCTGGGCGCGGCGGGCATTGATCCGCGCTACGGCGTCGACACCATTGCAGTCATTGTCCAGGTGGTAGTCGGCAATCAGCAGGTCGGCCTCGGCGTGGTAGTTGTCCACCTGGCGCGCCAGGTCTTCCTCCGACAGCGCAGTGACCACCCGGCAGCCCCAACCTTCCAGCAAGGTGCGCATGCCCGCGCAAATCGCCGCATCGTTATCCAGCACCCACACCCGCGCCCCGCGCAGGCGTTCGAGCATTGGCTCGCAGATCGCCTGGCTCGGCTGGGCCTTGGGTGCAGTGGCGCTCAGCGGCACCTCGACAGCGAACACCGAGCCTTTGCCCAGCCATGACCGCACGCGGATCCGGTGGCCGAGGATGCCGGCGATCTTCTCCACGATTGCCAGGCCCAGGCCCAGCCCACGGTCCTGGTCCGGGCGCTGCACATCACCCCGTTTGAACTCCAGGAACATGTCTTCCAGGTGTTCTTCGGCAATGCCGATGCCGCTGTCCCACACTTCAATCCGCACGCCACCGCGCTGGCGCCGACACCCCAGCACCACGCGCCCGCTGCGGGTGTAGCGGATAGCATTGCTGAGCAGGTTGCGCAGGATGCGCGCCAGCAGCTGGATGTCACTGCGCACGACGGCAGAACACCCCACAAAATGCAGCTCTAACCCTTCGCTACGCGCCACCTGGGCGTATTCGGCAGCCAGGTTGTCCATCAGTTCGTGGAGGGCAAACGGGACGACATCGGCCTTGATCACCCCGGCATCGAGCTTGGAAATATCCACCAGGGTACCCAACAGGTTTTCCACATCCTCCAGCGAATTGCTGACATTTCGCACCAGGTGGGCAGCGTTTTGCGGCTCGTCGCGCTCAAGCAATGCACTGGTGAACAGCCGCGCCGCGTTCAGCGGTTGCAGCAGGTCATGGCTGACCGCAGCAAGGAACTTGGTTTTCGACAGGTTGGCCTGCTCGGCCTCGCGCTTGGCCTCGCGCAGACGCGACTCGGCCTGGCTGCGCTCTTCGATTTCGCGCAGCAACTGGTCGTTGAGGCTGGTCAGTTCGGCAGTGCGCTCGCGCACCCGTTGCTCCAGGTGCTGATACGCCTGGTGCAACGCCTGTGCGGTGTTGCGGCGCTCGGTGATGTCGCGGATCAGCACGAAGATACCCACCACTTCGCCACTGGCCAGGCGGTTCGGCACGTAGGAACGCAGCATGTAGCGTTCCTGGCCGTTGACATTGGTCTCGGCAAACTCGAACGTTACGCTCTCCCCCGCCAGCGCCCGCGCCACGTAGCCTTCCAGGCGCTGGTAATGCTGCTCGCTGTGGGCCTCGCGCAGGCTCTGGCCCAGCATCACGCCATGCGGCCAGCAATACCACTCCTCGTAAACCTTGTTGGTGAATTCGTAGACCAGATCGGCGTTCAGGTAGGCGATCAGCGCCGGGACGTTGTCGGTAATCAGGCGAATCTGGTGCTGATGGGCCGTCTCAGCCCGCTGCCGGGCCTCGCTGAGCAGGCGGTTGACGGCCTTGAGCTCGGCCATGGCCTGGTTCAACGCATCGGTGCGTTCGCGCACCTGCTCGGCCAGCACCACTGAATGCTGGAACGCGGCGTATGGGTCGTTGCCCCGGGTCACGCCCGATTCGATGCGCTCGATCAGTGCGTCATTGATGCGCTGCAGCTTGTGGTTCTGGTGCTGCAGCCGGGTCAGCTCGGCCTGCAGTTCAGCGACCGACAGGAGGCCGGTTGCGGGCAATGGCGACCCCGGTGAAGGTCTGGTTGATGTGCATGCCATTGAACTGTTCTCCGTAGGTGTTGAAGCCGATCACCCGTTGCTCGCGCAGGAACGCGCCGACCGGCTCCAGGCCGTGGTGGGCCTCCAGTTCCAGCCGCCGCAGGAAACAATCACAACCGATGGTCAGCAACAACGGTCCGAGACGCTGGTGCAGGCCATCGAACAGCTGGTGCAGGTTCGGCAACAGCGGGCCCGGGGTCATGGCCGTGAGCACGATGCCGTTCTCCACCGCGCAGTAGAAGCTCAAGCTGAGGTCAGGGTGCATTTGCTGGATCGCCCGCACGTAGTACTGATCATGAATGCGCACGGCCAGCGGGTGGGCGGCGAACACCCGGTGATCGAGCGCAGCCACGGGTACACCGATGTGGCGGGCATATTCCTCGGCCGCCGGCTCGGCATTCAGTTCGAAAACCCGGCGCTGGGCGCTGTCGGCACCGGTGACCACCAGCTTTTCCTGGCGCGGCAGGATGTGATGCGTGGTGAACACTTCGAAGTCGAGCCAGGTGTTGACCAGCACCACCACGGCTGCACCGTTGTGGAATGTACCGCCGTAATACACATGGGTGCGGTTCAGGTAGTTGTCGTCACCGGCCGAGCCGCCGAAGTGCGGGATATCCCCCAGGGCTGCGCTGAGTGCGGCAAGCACCATCTCCTCGCGGCTGGACAAGCCATCGAGCAGCGTGAGTGCAAAGCTGTGGCCCTTGATTGGCGCCAGGGTATTGCTGCGGCAGGTGCCGACCAGCCGCTCGACCATCTGCTGCGCGTCGATCAGGCTGAAGCGCTCCATCTCATCGATCAACGCGGTGGCGATCGAAAAGTGCCGGTGATCGAAGCCCACCGCCGTCACGCAATTGCGGCCGTAGCCCAGCGGGGTGATTTCACCGGCGCTGGTGCAGCCGACCAGGCGTATGCCGCCAAAGTCTTGTTCCAACGCTTCGCCCAAAGCCTGCAAGTCGTATTCGGCGGAGCAGAAGAACAGCACGAACCCCAGGTGCGGGTGCAGCAACTGCCGCGCCAGGTCCTGAGCGGCCAGCCGTGCGTCGGTAGCCTGCGACATGGCACTGACCACACCGTCGTTATGAGCCTGCTGCATCGTGGTCTCCGGCACGGGGTGGCTGAATGATCAGTTTAAGGAGGTGGTGGTGGGTGACGAATGCTACTTGGGTAGCGGGTGGGCGGTTCCATGGGCGTAAAAGACCGTGTCATTCGGGGCCGCCTTGCGGCCCCGGCCGCTTACCAGGTCAACACCGCGCCCACCGCAAAGGTATCGGTGTCTTCGTTCTGCGCACTGGTGTCATGCCCGTCGATGGAAAACTGGTTGTACTCGGCCACCAGTTTCAGGTTGTCGTTAATGTCATGGAACAGCGCTACACCCCGGGTCTCGTAGTCCGCGCCACTGCCAACCGCACCGTTGCCATCGTCCTTAGTCTTGCCATAGGACAGCGCCACGCGGTTCTTGCCGAACTTGTACGAGCCCTGCAGCAGGTAGCCATCACTGTCGACATTGCGCAAAACCGGTTCGCCGGCATTGTTGGTGAAGAACGGGTTGATGCCTTTGGCCTGGAACCCCGAGCCGGTCAGCGACCAGCCGCCCATCTTTGCCTGCACCCCGTAACCCACCCCCTTGGAAGTGATCGTTTCTACCGTGGAGTCAGTATTGTCCGAGGTCTGGTAACTGCCGTTGACCCAGCTGTAGATCTGCGCCCCACCCAGGTCGAACTGGTAGGTGATCTCGCTCTCGGTGCGTGGGTTTTCCTGGTAGGCCTTTCCGGTCGGGCTGCTGTCGTTGGTGTCCACCGGGTCCATGATGCCCACCGCCACCCGCAGGCCCTCCATCACGGGCGTACGGTAGGTGATCTGTGAGGTAGGGAACGGGTATGGGTAACCGCTGCCAATGTTGCCGAACGACACCCCGCCGCCGTCCACCAGCCCCAGGGTGTCGCTGACCTGGCCATAGCCGGCCAGCAGTTCGTCGAGCAGGATGTTGGAGCGGGCGAACAGCCCGAAGTCCTTGCCGATCAGCACCTCGCCCCACTCGGGGTTGGCCACCGTGCCGTAAAACTGGCGCACGTCGATGGCGGTGTCGGTGCCGTTGGTTTCACTGTCGTTGATGGTTACCCAGAACGAGGCACGCGCGCCGAGCTTCAGGTCATCCACCTGCTTGCCCATGTTGAAGCCGAGGTAATTGGGCAAGAAGCCCATCTTCACCCGCGACTGGCGGCGGTCAAACTGCTCGCCCTCGCGGTCGACCTTGCTGTTGACGTAGAAGGCGTTGATATAGCCATCGGTGGAAAACGTCGTCTGGTCCTTGTCGTACAGCATGATCTCGGCTTCGGCGACGCTGCTCAGGCCAAGCGCAGAAAAGCTGGCGATGGCGGCTGCGAGAAAACGAGGCGGCAGGTGCTTATTGTTGTTGTGCATGGCGCGCTCCAAACGGGGACGGGATGTCGGAGGCGATTATCAGAAGTGGGCAAATTGCCAGAAACGCTGCTTTGGCGTGGGGTGGCGAGTGCTTTGGGGCGGGAGGGTGTGGCCCGGTGATTTGGTCCCGGTACCTGCTTGGGTCTGGGTTCGAGACTTAGGACTTAGACATGAGTGGCAGGTAGGTATCAGTACCACTGCATGAGCGGGTTAGTACGGTCAATTGCAGGCGTGGCTGTGTTGAAGATGCGCGGGGGATGGCACCGGCATTGCCGGTGTTCGCGGCTAAAGCCGCTCCTACAGATGCCGTGCAAGACCCGAAGGTTGCGAGCGTCCTGTGGGAGCGGGTTTACCCGCGAAGGATGCTACGCGGTCGCTGGCATTGCGTCCGTTCAGGAAGCCAGTGCCTGCGAACGCTGGCAAGCGGGCATCTCATAGCGATGCGGTTGCTGCCAGGCCAGCCGTGCCTGCACATCCACCACCGCGTCCTTCACCTTCTGCGCCCAGTGCTCATCCTTCGGGCACACCACCACCACGCGGAAACCGTGGTCGACACCTTCCAGGCGCACACCTTCGGAATCATCTACGTGCAGATCGATATCAAAAGCCGAAGGCAGCTTGGAGGGTGAGTTTTCCAGCCCGTTCTGGGCCAGGATGTGCTGGTGCCGATCGCTGTTGACCACGCCATCGACATGAATGCCGTAAAGCATCAGCCAGCGGCGGATGTAAGCCGGGGTACGCCCCGAGGAGGTGTAGATCCAGATGCTGCAGCCCTGGCGGCGCAGGTCGCGGATCAGCTCGCGGGTGCCGCTGCGCAGGGGCTCACCCAGCCAGCGATGGACGAAACCCGGCAGCTTGCTGTCCTCGGCGGCGGCGTGTTCGGGCAGGCAGGCCAGCGTGTCGTCGATATCGAACGAAATGCGTACCTGGCCACGCTTGAGCTTGCGTTCGATGGCTTGCCGCCCTCGTGCGAACAGGGATGAACCTTGCATCAGCGGCTCCCCTCACAGGCAGGCACGGGCGTGCCGTTCAGGAAGAACTTGCCGGGCTCAGGGGCCTTCGCTTCCAGGAACGCGGCGTACTTTTTCTTGATCTTGGGGAGTTCGTACAAAGCCTTGACACCGTGTTTGGCGGAGTTGCGTATGACCGAGGACGGGTTGAAGTAACCCTCGGCGTTGTCCAGCGACAGCACGAATGGCGGCAGCCCGGCACGCATCAGCAGATAGCTGACAATAAGCGAACCCGTGCGGTTGTTGCCTTCGATGAACAGCTGCGGCTTGCTGAGGATCCGTACATACACACCCGCTGCCCGCTTCCAGATGGAATCGCTGCGGTACGCGCAGTACCAGTTGTACAAATCCTTGATGCCACCTTCCACGTTGTTGAAAAAGTGCGCTTCGGTTGCCGCAAGGTGCGGGGCGAATTCCAGGCGACGGGCCGGATCGCTGCCGCATAGCACGGTGGCATTGATTTCCAGCATCAGGTTCAGCTGTTGCAGGTCGAACAGGTCGATACCGCGAGCGACATAGTCGTCAATCAGCGCATAGCCTTCAACCACATTCAGCAGCACCTCGTCGGTAAACGGGTCCCGCGGTTCGGTGAAATGCTGGCTGAGTTCGGCAAAACGGCCCTGCACCTCGCGCAGTGCGCGCTCTACCGCTGACAGATCAAGACGACGCGTCGCTCGCATTGGTAATCCCGGGTAACACTTTAACGGAAGGTAACGCGGCCGGGTGTTGCAACCTTCCTGGCTGCAACACCCGCCCACCTTGAGCTTGTATGGCTTAGCTGAACTTGCCGCTGATGTAGTCGCTGGTCAGCTGCTCACGCGGGTTCTGGAAAATCTGCGCGGTCGGGCCCATCTCGACCAGGTAGCCGGTGCGGGTGCCCTGGGAAATATCCACCGAGAAGAACGCGGTGGTGTCGGCCACACGAATCGCCTGCTGCATGTTATGGGTCACCAGGGCGATGGTGTAGTCCTTTTTCAACTCGACCATCAGCTCCTCCACGCGGCGGGTGGCAATCGGGTCGAGTGCCGAGCAGGGCTCGTCCAGCAACAGCACTTCCGGCTCGGTGGCGATGGCACGGGCGATGCACAGGCGCTGCTGCTGGCCACCGGAAAGTGACAGCCCGCTGACCTTGAGCTTGTCCTTCACTTCGTCCCACAGCGCGGCGCCTTGCAAGGCGTGCTTCACGCGATCGCCCAAGTCGCCTTTGTAGCGGTTCAGGCGCAGGCCGAAGGCCACATTGTCGAAGATGCTCATCGAGAACGGGTTGGGCTGCTGGAACACCATGCCGATATAGCGGCGTACTACAACAGGGTCGACGCCCTTGCCGTAGACATCTTGCCCAAGAAAGTGCACATGGCCTTCGAAGCGGAAGCCCTTCACCAGGTCATTCATACGGTTCAAGCTACGCAGCACGGTACTTTTGCCGCAGCCCGAAGGGCCGATGAAACCGGTGATCTCGTTTTTCCTGATCGGCACATGGCTGTCACGCACGGCCATGAAGTTACCGTAGAAAATCTTGTCGAGCTTGCAGTCCATGACGATGGGGGCTTCGCTGACCATGGGAGCGGCTCTTTGCGCAGTGGATACGTTCAAGTTGGATGCTCCCTTTCTCAATACTTGGGCTTGCCGAAGACTCGGCTCAAAATGTTGATGACCAGCACGATCATTACCAGTACCAGCGAGGCCGCCCAGGCGAGCTCCAGCTGGTTGTCGAACGGCATGCCGGAGAAGTTGTAGATCAGTACCGCAAGCGAGGCTGTGGGGTTCATCACCGCCAGGTCGCCGTCGTGGTAGATCCAGTAGTTGCTGAACAACGCGGTGAACAGCAGTGGCGCGGTTTCGCCAGCGGCGCGAGCCACGGCCAGCATGACGCCGGTGAGGATGGCCGGCAGGCCGGTAGGCAGCACGATCTTCCAGATCACCTGGGCACGGGTGCAGCCCATGCCGTAGGCAGCATCCTTCATGATCTTGGGCACCATCTTCATCGACTCTTCAGCGGTGAGCACCACGATCGGCAGCATCAATACCGCCAGCGCCACGCCGCCTGCCGGTGCCGAGTAGGTACCGGTGGTCATCACCACCAGGGCGTAGGCAAACACCCCGGCCAGGATCGATGGCAGGCCAGTGAGCATCTTGGCGGCAAAGCGCGCGGCATTGGCCAGCTTGCTGTCCGGGCCGAGCTCGGCCAGGAACACCGCTGCCAGGATACCGACCGGCACAGCGATGGCGGCGGCAATGCCGACCATGACGAAGGTACCGGCCATGGCGTTACCGAAACCACCGCCCATCTCGAAGCCGGTCGGCGGCAGCTCGGTGAACACTTCCAGGTTAAGGCGTGCCCCGCCGCGAGTGATCAGCATGTACAGCACGGAAATCAGCGGCACGCTGGCCACCAGTGCCGCGAACCATGCCAGGGTGGTCAATACCAGGCTGCGCAGGGCGCGGCCTTCCAGCTTGCGCTGCAGGCTGGGCAGCGCGGCAACAGGGGTCGTCAGGTCAGTCATTGTTTGTTACCCCGCTGGGCGTAGAGCATGATCATCGAGCCGAGGACGTTCACCAGCAGGGTGATGAACATCAGTACCAGTGCCGCGTACATCAGCACTTCGACCTCGTTCGGGCCGGCTTCCGGGAAGTTCAGCGCCAGCAGCGCCGCCAGGGTGTTGGCCGGTGCGAACAAGGACAGGGAAATGGTGTTGGCGTTGCCGACCAGCATGGCCAGCGCCATGGTTTCGCCGAGTGCACGGCCCAGGCCGAGCACCAACGAGCCGAAGATGCCGGTAGCCGCCGAGGGCACCATCACCTTGAGGATGGCTTCCCAGTGGGTGGTACCCATGCCGTAGGCAGCCTGCTTGGTTTTCATCGGTACGCTGGTCAGCGCATCCTGGGAAACCGCCGCGATGGTCGGCAGGATCATGATCGCCAGTACCAACGCCGCAGGCAGCAGGCCTGGGCCACTCAGGGAAGTGCCGAAAAACGGGATCCAGCCCAGCTCGCTGTTCAGCCAGGCGGTCAGCGGGCGAATCGCCGGGATGACCACATAGATGCCCCACAGGCCGTACACCACGCTGGGGATGGCGGCGAGCAACTCGACGATGGTGCGAAACACCGCGGCAAGCTTGGCCGGAAGGAAATCCTGGGTCAGGAAAATGGCCATGCTGACGCCGAAGAAACCGGCGATCAACAGGGCGATCAAGGCGCTGTACAGCGTCCCCCAGATCGCTGGCAGAATACCGTACTTGCCTTGGTTAACGTCCCAGACGCTGCCGAACAACACGTCAAAACCGTGCTTTTCAATGCCGGGCAGTGCCTTGCGGCCCACTTCGTAGACCAGCGCGAAGACCAGCGCCAGCACCAGCACCACGCCAATGCGCGCAAGCGCACGGAAGGTGCGATCGACCAGAAAGTCTTTCGCAGACGGTGGCTGGCACGCGGAGTCGGGGTTATCCGGTATGGCAAAAGGAGTGTTCATTGGCGAGTTCCGGGACAAGGGACAAACACCCCCGGCATGGCTTCATGCCGATACCGGGAGCGCCTGGGTATTACTGGATGTTGGCGGACGCTTTACGCACCTGGTCGACTACCGACGGCGGCAGCGGGATGTACCCCATCGAGTCGGCGATGGTCTGGCCTTTGGTCAGGCTGTACTCGACCATTTCACGCATGGCCTTGGCTTTTTCCGGGTTGCCGTTGTCCTTGCGGAAAATCATCCAGGTATAGGAAGTGATCGGGTAGGACTTGGCACCGTCCGGGTCAGGCAGCCAGGCCACCAGGTTTTCCGGCATGTTCACCGCAGCCAGTGCTTCGGCACCGCTCTCGGCATTCGGCACGACGTATTGGCCAGCCTTGTTCTGCAACATGGCGAAGTCGACCTTGGCCAGCTTGGCGAAGCCGTACTCGATGTAGCCGATGGCGCCCGGGGTCTGGCGGACGGTGGCGGTTACGCCGTCGTTCTTCGGCGACTTGATGAACTTGTCGGTGGCCGGCCAGTTGACGGTGTTGCCTTCGCCCAGCCCTTGCTTGAAGTCAGCGTTGATGGCCGACAGGTGCTTGGTGAAGACGGCAGTGGTGCCGCTGGAGTCGGCACGCACGACCACGGTGATCGGGGTGGCAGGCAGCTTCAGGTCAGGGTTGGCCGCCGCGATTTGCGGGTCGTTCCACTGGGTGATCTTGCCGAGGAAGATATTGGAGTAGACGTCGCGCGGCAGCTTCAGCCCTTTAGGGTTACCCGGCAGGTTGTAAGCCAGGACGATTTCACCGGCGGTCATTGGCAGCAACTGCACGCCTTCGCCAACCTTGGCAATGTCTGCTTCGCTCATGGCCGAGTCGCTGGCGGCGAAGTCGACGGTCTTGTTCAGGAAGTCCTGAACGCCCGCGCCGCTGCCCTTGGACTGGTAATCGACGGTGACGCCAGCCGTGTTCTTGCTGAAGTCCTTGAACCAGGTCAGGTAGATCGGTGCAGGGAAGCTGGCGCCCGAACCGGTCAACCGAACGTTTTCTGCAGCAAAGGCTGCCGAGGTGGCGCAAAGGGAAACGGCAACGGCGAGTGCAGCAGACTTCATCAGGCGTTTCATCAAAATGTGCTCCATGTGATGGCCGGCACACTTTGCATCAGCTGTGTTACAACTTTGTGACTATTGAATGGCAGGCCGCGCGGTAGAGCTTATTGACTGTGCCATCAGGCGCCGAGCTGGAACCCTGAAACGGCTCCGGCCTCAACGCTAACGCTTGAATGTGCCGATTGGATGACGGCCGTACGAGGCCAAAGCACCGCTCGCCCATTAGCCGGCACTTTTTAGACGCGCAGGGTTTCAACCGTTCAGGCAAACCGGCAAGCGCGAAGACCCTGTAACGCAGCACCAGGAACAAGAACCTGGCCACTGCAGGCGATCAACCGATGCCGGCAAGACCTGCATCACCGGCATCCGCACAGCGGTTGCGGCATGCACATTCGAACTCGGCTTGGGCACGGGTGGAAAAGTTCAGGCTCAGACGCATCTTGTCCTGGGTATCGTAGAGGTCGTAACCCTCCCCCAGTGCGGCGGGAAAGCCAAGCCGCCGAGGATAAGGCTCTTTCTTGAGTGGCACTGCGGGAACCACAACGAAGCGTGTCTGCATGATCATCCCCTTCGGCAGTGCTTAAGTATTAGTACTGCTATGTGAAAGCATCAAGATGACTCATGCAATATTTTGGTTCAGCCGCCTATTCTCGCGGTGATGAGTAAGCAGAATCCCAGCAGGCAAATGACCCCGATGCCATAGAACAACGTTCTCCAGGGCTGCAAACCGCGCAGGTAGGCCAGCGTGTGCAGGACCCTGGCAACCGTGAACACCACACTCAGCCACAACACCGGTAGCGTGGCGGCTTCCAGCGCAACAGCCAGCCCGCCGAGGGCAAAGAACAGGGGAATGTTCTCCAGGTCGTTGGCCCATACCTTGGCAGCCCGTATCACCTGCGGGCGTTCTGCGGCCTGGGCGACGCGCCCGAACACGGCAGCGTCCTCCGGGTTGGTGAACGCGACGAAGCGCAAGCGGTGATAGCCCTGATAGCAGGAAACCAGGAACATCTTGAGGAACAGCACCACCACACACAGCGCATAGGCCTGCAAGGCACTGCTCATGGCTGGCGCCCCTCGGCAACGCCTCTGATCACCAGGTACAGCAACGGCCCCAGCGAAACGAACACGACGGTCAGCAGCAGGTAAGGCAGCACCGCGATCCCGGCGCTGCCGCGCATGCGGTTGTCTCTCACCATCCAGCAACCGGCCAGCCCGGCCATCAGGTACAGGTCGATGACCACCTGGGCCGTGTCCGGCTGCGCCAGCAGTGCCAGCCCGAATGCCAGCAGCGATTGCTCGGCAATCAGCATGGTCCAGCCGGTATACAGCGAAAACAGCACCAGTATTGCCAGCGCGCAGATACGCAAGCCCATATAGCTCTCCTTGATAGGGTTTGCCGGCACAGTAGTGATAGGGTTGCTTGCACTCAATGACCCGTGAGGTCATGGACATTGCACTCAAGGACGATCAGGGCAACGCATGAATCAGCATCTGTTCCATCGCAGCACCCCTGCCCCGCACATCTCAGCGGGCCAGCATCTTCGCGAACTGCGCCGTCAGGCCAACCTCAGCCAGCTGGAGCTGGCGCTGCTGACGGGGCTGTCGCAGCGTCATCTGAGCTGTGTGGAAACAGGACGCGCCAAAGCCAGCCCAGGCACATTGCATGCCCTCCTCTCGGCCCTGGATGCGCCGCTGCAGCGGTGCAACGAAGTGTTCGTTGCTGCAGGATACGCGCCCCGCTACGCCGCCACGCCACTCGATGCGCCTGAACTGGCCTTGGTGAATACTGCCATCGAGCATATTCTGCAGGTGAACAACCCCGCTCCGGCGATCGTCATCGACAGCCACTGGGACGTCATCGCCGCCAACGCCAGTACCGGGCTGCTGCTGGCGATGGCCGGTGTCAGCGCACAGCCGGCAACCGGCCTCAACCTGCTGCAGACATTGCTGTGCCCCGGTGGTCTGGGTGATCACTTGGCCAACGCGCCGGAAATCCGCGCTGCAGCCTGGCAACGTGCCTCCAGGGAGGCCGCAGGCAATTCGGCACTGGCAGCGCGCTTGCGCGACTTGCCGGCACCGGCAAGTCCGTGCCAGATGACGACAGCCCCCCCTCTGCTGCTGACCCGCGTGAACACCCCGTATGGCGAGTTGCGGTTCCTGTCCACGTTCACCACCTTTGGCATGCCGCAGGATGTCACCGTGCAGTCACTGCGCATCGAACACCTGATCCCCGCCGACCCACAGACCCGGCAAAGAATGCTGGCAGCGTTCGAGCAATGGTCGGCCGTTACAGCGTGAACGTCAGGGTCTGGCCAAGGAACCTGGCGCTGACCTGGTGGCCTGTTTCATGCAGGTCGAACGGCTGGCACATGGCCCCGGTGGTCACGATATCCCCGGCCTTCAAGGTCTGGCCACGCTCGGCAGCGTGCGCGTACAGGTGAGCCAGCGACACCAGCGGGTCGGTGGCCGCATCGCCAGACAAGCCACCGGCGCGCCATTGACCATCCACATGCACCTCGGTGGTTTCGGCCAGGTCGGCGAGCAACGGCACATTGATACCGGCGCCCAGGCTATTGCCGACCACCAATGCTTCAAACCCCACGTTGTCAGCCACAAAACTTGGCCAGCCGACAGCCTTGCGGTCGACAAAGCGCGAACGCACCACTTCAAAGGTGACGCACGTGGCGCGAATATCCTCACTCACCGGTACGCGCCCGGCTTGCGGAGGAATATCCCGGTCCAGCACGAAGGCAATTTCGCATTCGATGGTCACCGGCGTAACCGCTGGCAGCGGGATATGTGCGCCATCGGCATGGCAACGCCCCGCTTCCAGTTGGCCAATCAAGGGCCGCGACAACTTGCCTGCACGCATGCCAGCCGGGCTGCCGACGCCCAGCTTCCACCCGGCGCGCTGGCCTGCGGCAGCAGCAAACAACTGGTCCTGGCTGTCATAGCCTTGTTTCAATGTCTCGGGCTTGAGGCTGGCGGGCAGTTCCGTCAGCAGGTCACCGCTGCGCCAGTGTTGCAGTAGCAAGGCTGCAGTGCGTTGGTGTACGAAAAGCGAACGGTTCATCAAGACCTCATTGAGATAGGCGATGGCAGGCAACAGATGCTATGACCTGAAATTGATAATGATAAATATATTGTCATGATGCCAATCTTCACAAATTGTTATTGAACTACCTTATGAAATCCACCTGCAGGTGCATGCTCAGCAATCAGTGGAAACCGGCTGCTTCAACAACAACACATAAGCCATCGCAGCAACCGCGGCCACGGCGGCACTGATCAGGAATGCCGAAGCGAAGGACCCGGTCTGCTGAATGCTGAACCCGGTCACGATGGGCGCCACAGAGCCTGCCAGGTAGCCGCCGAAGTTCTGGATCGAGCCAAACGAGGCCACGCGCTGGCTATCGACCACGGTGTTGGCGATCATCCATGCGGTAGAGCTGGCCATGTTCACGCTGAACAGCGCGCAACACAGCAGCGCCACGCTGAGCAGAAAGCCGCTACCGAACGACAGGGGAACGGTGAATGCGGCCGCCGCGAACAACGCAGTCACGACAACCCGCTTGCGGCTACCCAGCACACTGGCACCGTTCTTCACCAGGCGGTCGCAGATGCGGCCCGCAACAATGGTGCCCAACGCGCCGAACACATAGGCCAGTGAAACCACCCAGGCGGTCTGGTACAGGCTCAAGCCATGCTCGCGCTCGAAGTAGCCTGGCAGCCAGGTCAGGTGCAGCCACAGCATGTAGATCACCCCCATGAAGCCCAATACTGCGCCCCAGGTGCTCTTGTGGCGGAACAGTTCGGCCCACGCCGCCAGTTGTGCCTGCACACTGGGCCTGGCGCTTGGCACCGCCTGTTTATGCGCCTGGGCCGCCAGCAGTTGCTCACGCGCCTCGGCAGGCAGTTCAGCCAGGTACCGCGCCTTGCTTTTGTAGAAGGCGAACCAGCAGGCGGCAACCAGAATGCCGAACACTCCGGTGACGATGAACATGCCGCGCCAGCCCCAGGTGACCATCAGCAGCGTCAGCAACGGCGGCGCCAGACACGGCCCGATGCAGGTCGATGACAGCACGATGCCGGTCGGCGTCCCCCGCTTCTCGGCCTCGAACCACTCCGCCAGCGCCTTGGCCGCCGACGGGAACATCGGCGCCTCGCCGATCCCCAGCACCACCCTGAGCCCGATGAATGCAGAAAAACTGTTGATCAGGCCAGAAGCCGTCTGTGCCACCGACCAGCCCAGCAGGGCCGCCCCCAGCGAAATCTTGCTGCCCAGGCGGTCGATGATCATGCCCAAGGGCAGTTGCGAAAAGGCATACGCCAGGGAAAACGCCGACAGCAGAATGCCCATCTGTGACGGCGTGATGCCCATGTCGCGCTGGATGGACGTATTGGCAATCGACAGCGCACTGCGGTCGACGTAGTTGATGATGCCGATCACCAGCAACAGGCTGACGGTGATGACCTGGTACTTTCTGAACGGGTTCGAGCTGGCGACCGCTTCAGGTTCGCGGGCAAGCCCGGGTTGCGCATATTTGGTATTCATGGGCGTTCACTTTTGTTGTTATTGGTTAAACAGCAGGTAACGGCTTACATGGACGCTTCAAGCAGCCACTGGTAGTCCTCGGCAGATGCCTCACGTGGGTTGGTGCGGTGGCTGTGATCGGCCAACGCACCCTGGACGATGCGCGGGAACAGGTCCGGGTTGACATCCAGTTCGCCAAGGCCGGTCGGCAGGCCTAGCGTACGGGTCATGTGGCGAATGGCATCTTCGATCTGGCTGTCATCGGCCAGCCCCATCGCCTGGGCGATGCGTTGCATCTTGTGTTCACTCACCACCGTTTCGGCCGTGCGGTTGAAGCGAATGACGGCAGGCAGGAAGATCGCATTGAGGGTGCCGTGGTGCAGGCGCGGGTTGATCCCGCCCAGCGCGTGGCTAAGGCTGTGCACGCAGCCCAGGCCTTTCTGGAAGGCCAGCGCACCTTGCAGCGATGCGCTCATCATGTTGATGCGCCCGTCCAGGTCGCCCGGCGCGCGGGTGGCTCGTTCGATGAAGCGCCAGGCCCGCCACAGGCCGTCCAGGGCAATGCCGTCGGCAGGCGGGTTGAAGGCAGGTGCCATGAAAGTTTCCAGGCAGTGGGCAATCGCGTCCATGCCGGTGGCAGCCGTGAGTTGTGCCGGCAACCCGAGGGTCAGTGCCGGGTCACAGATGGCGGCCTTGGGCACCACATGGGGCGAGATCACCCCCACCTTGCGCCCGTCATCGAGTATAAGGATGGCACCGCGCCCGACTTCGCTCCCCGTGCCGGCGGTGGTCGGCACGGCAATCACCGGCGCAGTTGCCGGGGTGATCCGGGCCAGGCCGCCCTCGATCACCGCAAAGCCCTTCAACGGGCCGTCGTGCCGGGCACACACAGCCACCCCCTTGGCCAGGTCGATTGCCGAGCCACCGCCAATGGCGATGATGCCATCACAGCCATATGCCTTGAACATGGCCACGGCCTCACGCACGGCATGCTCGTTGGGATTGGGTGGCGTACCGTCGTAGATCGGCAGTTGTGCGGTGTCGCTGGCGAAGGTGTTCAACGCCGTATCGACGATACCGGCGGCACGCACGCCACGGTCGGTCACGATCAAAGGCCTGGTTATACCAATGCGCTCACATTCGGCGGGCAGGCAGGCAATGGCACCGATATCGAATTGGATCTGGGTGATGTAGTTGATCAGGGACATAAGGCTTGGCAGGCTCCTGGCTTTATTGTTCTGGGCGTTTCAGCCGCACTGGATGCGACACTGTGCAGCGCCAGTATAGGAATGCGCGGCTGGCCATGGTATTGAGAACAATCCATATCGGTATAACCAGGACGAATACCAGATGACCCCATCGCTCAATTCGATCATGTCCCGCCTGCACGCCCGCCACCTGCGCTTGTTGATCGAGTTGGACGAGCACCGCTCGCTGCTCGGTGCAGCAAGCAGCGTCGGGCTTACCCAGCCTGGTGCCAGCAAGGCCTTGCAGGAAATCGAAACCACCTTCGGCACTGTGCTGTTCAACCGCACCAACCGAGGCCTGGAGCCCACGGCCGCCGGACACTGCGCCATCCGCTACGCACGCCTGTTGCAGACCGATATCGCCAACCTGCGGCACGATCTGGATGCGATCCTGCGTGGGGTCGGCGGCCGGCTGGCTGTGGGGGCGATCATGGGCGCGGTGCCGTTGCTGATGAAGGCGGTGTCACAGCTGGCCAGCATCCAGCCGCAGATGTCGTTCGAAATCATCGAAGACACCAGCCAGTCGCTGCTGACGCAGATCGAGAGCGGCCGCCTGGACATCGCCCTGTGCCGCACCAGTGTCAGCAATACGCCGCAGCTGTTCGCCAGCACCTTTGTCCAGGATGAGACACTGGCGGTCATCGCCAACATCGACCACCCGCTCAAGCATGCGCCAAGCCTGAGCCTTGCCGACCTGGCCGAGAGCCGCTGGATCGTCTACCGGGCCAACATGCCCATGCGCGTGCAACTGGAGCGCGAATTTCACGATGCCGGGCTGCGCTTCCCGCTGCACCTGGTTGAAACCACTTCGATCCTGGCGACCTTGTCGCTGTTGCAAAACCGTCCTGACTTCGTTGCACTGGTGTCGATCGACGTGGCCCAGCAATGTGCAATGAATCAACAGGTCAGCATACTGCCCTTGAGCATGGGCTCGGTCAGCGACCCCTACGAGTTGGTAACCCGTAAAGGCAGCCAGGCAACACCGGCCATGGACACGCTCACCGAACTGCTGCTGTTGCAGGGCCGACAGCGCTGCGACAGTTAATGCGGTTTCCTGGCAGAAGCCACTGGGAAGTCCAGGCCGAAAGGCTAAGGGTCAAGACGGTGATGAGGCAGCCCTGAGTCATCAGCCTTGCAGCTACACCGGCAGTTCGGTGGTCAGCTTGATTTTTTCCATCGGGACTTCGGTCTTCACGTTCTGGACCACGCTCAGGCTGGTCAGGTGCGCCACCTGGAAGCGTCGATAGGCCTCCAGGTCTGCTGCCACCACCCGTAGCATCAAATCACAATCGCCCGCCATCACATGGCACTCCACCACTTCGGGCAACTGGCGCACAGCCTCGACAAATGCGTCCGTGGTTTCCTGGTCCTGACGCTTGAGCCATACCCTCACGAACAGGGTCAGGCCTAGCGAGACCTTGGCCGGGTCCAGCAGCGCCACATAACGCTCGATCACCCCAGCCTCCTCCAACAGGCGTACCCGGCGCAGGCACGGCGAGGCAGACAAGCCAACCTGTTTGGCCAGCTCCTGGTTCTGCAACCTGCCGTCGCGCTGCAGCGCCCGGAGGATACGGCGGTCGATGGCATCTAGCTTGATTGGCATTGAAAAACCTATTTTTCGATATTGTCGGTAGCAAATGCCAAATGCTCTGCCCATCAGCGCAACTGCGCAAGCCAATTTCAGTCGTTAATTGGAATAATTTGCCTCCATTGGAGGTGACCATGAATGCCCTTGAACCTGTACTGAACGACCCACCCGCCACCACGCCGCACACCGAACTGCGCCGTGGCGCCGTTGCCGCCCTGCCGGTATTGCTTGGGTTCATCCCCTTTGCCCTGGTACTCGGTGCGCAAGCTTCCCAGCAGCAATTGACAGCCGGCGCAGTGGCACTGATGACTGGCCTCAACTTCGGTGGCGGCTCGGAGTTGGCCGCAATCGAGCTGTGGACCTCACCGCCAGCAATCCTTGTGATTGTTGCCATGACCCTGCTGATCAACAGCCGCCACCTGCTGATGGGCGCGACGCTGGCGCCTTGCTTGAGCCACCTGCCGTTGCCCAAGGCATTAGGAGCGCTGTTCTTCATGTGTGACGAGAGTTGGGCCATGGGCCTGGCCGATGCACGCCAGCGTGGTGGCTTCAGCCTGTGCTATTTCATGGGCGTGTCGCTATCCCTTTGGATCACCTGGGTCACCTTCACCAGCCTTGGCACGCAGATCGGGCCATTGCTCGGGGACCTGCGCAGCTATGGCTTCGACATGGCCTTCGCCGCGGTCTTTCTGGTACTGCTCAAAGGCCTGTGGAAAGGTGTACACGCTGCCCTGCCATGGTTATTCAGCCTGTTCACCGCAGCGCTGTTCTACCTGCTGATCCCCGGTGGCTGGTACGTGCTCGCGGGCACTGTAGCCGGCCTGGTGACCGCCTATTTGTGGGCCAAGCCATGATTGACGTTGCTACGCTGGTCACCATCGTGGGCATGGCCGTGGTCACCTACCTGACCCGTGCGCTGGGTTTTTTACTGCTGCGCAACCGCCCCCTGGGCCCGCAACTGACCCAGGTGCTGAACGCCGCGCCCGGCTGCGTGCTGATTGCCGTGATCGCGCCCAAGTTCGTTTCCGGGCACCCGGCCGACCTGATTGCTCTGGGGCTTACCGTGTACGCCGCTGCGCGGTTTTCCCTGTTGCCGGTGGTGGTATTTGCCATTGTCGTGACGGGGTTGCTGCGCGTGCTGTTGCCGGCATGACCTGCCGCTACACCTACACGCCATTGACCCAGATCAAGCCCTCGCGCCGGGTTCGCGCGACGATGGCTGCACGCAAGGAATGACTCAAGTACCGACAGGTGCACAGCGCGCAAGGTTTACCGCTTGATCGCAGTGCGCGCCTTGACCAAGGAGCCCCACATGAACCCGATGAAACACATACTGGTTGCCACCGACCTTTCCCCACATGCCCGCAACGCCGCTGAGCGCGCTGCCTACCTGAGCGATGCGCAACAGGCCTCGCTGGACCTGCTCTACGTTGCCAACCCGGCACCCTTCGAGCGCCTCAAACAGTTGGTGACGCCTGATGACGATCTGTTGAAACGCGTACTGGATAGCGCAGGCGAGAAAACCCATGCACTGGCAGCGCTGCTGTTCCAGCGTTACGGTATCTCCGCTGGCGTGCAGGTCGCCAGCGGCTCGGTGATCACGGAGATCAACCGGGTGGTGCAGGACAAGCACAGCGACCTGCTGGTGTGTGGGGCCAGGGGCCAGAGCGTGGCGCGGCGCCTGCTGCTGGGTTCGACCGTGCAGAAACTGCTCAACCGCATGCCCTGCCCTTTGCTAGTGGTCAAGCCGGCCCCTCGTGATGCCTACCGCACCGTGCTGGTGCCAGTCGACTTTTCGTCCGTTTCACTGCGCACCCTCGAATTGGCCAAGGCCATTGCCCCGCAAGCAGAGATCATTCTGCTGCATGTGTACGAAGCCCCGTTCGAAGCCAGCGTGCGCTTCGCCCATCTCGACCACGACACCCTCACCCACTACCGCAATGTCATCCGCAAGGATGCACAAGTACAGCTCGCGGCGCTGAGTGAGGCTGCCGGCCTGGCCGATGCACGGCAGATCCTCGTGCACGGCGACCCTGGCTGGCGCATTGCCGAGCAGGAACAGGAGCTGGAGTGCGACCTGATCGTGGTCGGCAAGCAGGGGGCAAGCGCGCTGGAGGAACTGCTGGTGGGCAGCGTCACCAAGCATGTATTGAACGAATCGCAGTGTGATGTGCTGGTAACACCCTAGGCTGCATGAATGTTCTGCACTGCCGCCTGTTGCGCCTATCTGGGTCAAACCACCATGGCTGGCCTTGCCTGCTGACGTGCGGGCTTGGGAAGAGCTCCTCCCGCCCACAGCATTCGCGAGTGGGGCGTCATTGCTGAGAGCAGCGGCTCTACGCAAGACGTTTCATCGATTGCACTGATGATGACTATCGAGCGGCCTGCCTGTCGGCCAGGCAAGGCCGCCTCTACAATCCCCTGCAAATCCCCCCGCTCCTGCGCCTGCTACAGGCGAGATCCCTCATGGAACCTAACCCATGCCAAGCAACAGCCAGGCCCCTCGCGGCCTTCCCGAACATAGCCAACAAAGCGTGACCCAGCAATGGCTGGCAATCCTCTCGGTAGCCGTGGGTGCTTTCGCCCTGGTCACCAGTGAGTTCCTCCCGGTGGGGGTGCTGAACGATGTGGCCAGCGACCTTGGCATCAGTGCAGGCCTTGCCGGCCTGATGGTGACCCTGCCAGGGATCATGGCTGCGTTAGCCGCCCCGTTGATTTCCGTAGGCGTCGGCGCGCTGGACCGGCGCTACCTGCTGATCGGCCTGACGCTGATCATGATCATCGCCAACGCCATCGTGGCCTACGCCGGCGACTTCAACCTGCTGTTGGTCGGCCGTGTGCTACTGGGTATCAGTATCGGCGGCTTCTGGGCGACAGCCATCGCCCTCAGCGGCCGCCTGGCACCTGACGGGATGGGCGTAGCCAAAGCCAACTCCATCATCATGGCGGGCGTAACCCTGGCGACGGTCGTGGGCGTGCCTGTCGGCACCTGGCTGAGTGGCCTGATGGGCTGGCGCATGACGTTCCTGGTCACTGCACTGGTAGGCGTACCGGTGCTGCTGGCACAGGTGTTCCTGCTGCCGCGGCTGATGCCGGAAAAGGCCATCCGCATCCGCGACCTGCCGGCGTTGTTCATCAACCCGCAAGCACGGGTCGGTTTGATCGCCGTGTTGCTGATCGGCCTGGCGCACTTTGCGGCGTATACCTACGTCGCACCGTTCTTCAAACAGAATGCCGGCTTTGACGGGCCTACGATCGGTTCATTGTTGCTGCTGTATGGCGTGGCCGGCTTCATGGGCAACATCTTCGCCGGCTTTGCGGCCAACCGCAGCGTGCGGCATACCCTGATGCTGGTCGCGCTCATGATCGCAGTCAGCACCGCCCTGTTCCCGCACTTCGCCACCGGCATGACGGGCGCCGCCATGCTGATCGCGCTGTGGGGCTTTGCCTTCGGTGCGTTCCCGGCCTGTGCCAATATCTGGATGTTTGTCGTGGCGCCCAAGGATGTCGAACGTGGCATGCCGCTGTTCGTGGCCCTGTTCCAGGTGATCATTGCCGTGGGCTCGTTCTTCGGCGGGCAAGTCGTAGACCATATGGGCACTGCGGTACTGCTGAGCCTGGCCACGGCGCTGGTGGGCTGTGGCTTTGTGACCGTGCTGGTGCTGGGGCGCAACGTCAGTAACGATCTGGCGGCGCAGCCAGGTTAAGCAGCCGCCCAGGGCGGCTGCGCAAAGCTTGAGGCCGTGAAACCGAGGCGCCTGCTTCGCGGACAAGCCCGCAGGTACCGTACGGCCCCAGGCGCTTGCATTAGCTGCAATCGCCCCGCTCGGGCTGGCGTGGTTGCCTGGCGCACATCACCTGAACCTCGGCGCCACGGGCCCTGGCCAGCAGCTCCTCGGTGTCATCGCCACCGGGCAAGGCAAGCAACAGGTCAGGGCGGCTGTCATTGAGCATGAACAGGTTGCGCAAGCGTTCGGCCTGCTTGCCGTGCAGCTGCCAGTTTGGCGGGTAACGCACCAGATCGGCGCCATGCTCGCGCGCCCAGCTTTCGATTTCCCCTCCAAGAAACTGGCTGCCACCGTGGATCAACACCCGGATCGGCCGCTGGCGCTGGACGTCGTCCAAGGCCTGGCGGCAGCGTCGGGTGTCGGCGTAGTTGCGTCCTGCACAAATCAGTACTCGCATGGTCTGCTCTCCTTGCATCGCTCAGAACCACTGGCCGAAACGGCGGATATAGAGGGTCTTCATGGCCTGGGCGACCACGCAGTAGCTCAGCAGGGTGGCGGCCAGCCAAGGGAAGTACTCCCACGGCAGCGGCACCAGGCCAACCATCGCGCCCACCGGGGAGAACGGGATGTAGATACCCAATGCCATGACCAGCCCCGTTGCCAATACCACCGGCAATGCAGCGGTGCTCTGGAAGAACGGTACCTTGCGAGTGCGCAGCATGTGCACTACCAGCGTCTGTGACAGCAAGCCCTCGATGAACCAGCCAGACTGGAACAACGCCTGCATTTCGACGCTGTTGGCGGCGAACACGTACCACATCAGGGCGAACGTGGTGATGTCGAAGATCGACGACGTAGGACCTATCCACAACATGAAGCGGCCGATGTTGCGGGCATCCCATTTGCGTGGCTTGCTGAGGAACGCCTTGTCCATGCGGTCCCAGGGCAGCGACAGCTGGGAAAAGTCATACATCAGGTTTTGCAGCAACAAGTGGATCGCCAGCATCGGCAGGAACGGAATGAACGCACTGGCCACCAGGACCGAGAACACGTTGCCGAAATTGGAACTGGCGGTCATGCACAGGTACTTCATGATGTTGCCGAAGGTTTCGCGGCCTTTGAGCACGCCCTCCTCGAGCACCATCAGGCTCTTTTCCAGCAAAATGATGTCGGCCGATTCCTTGGCGATGTCGGTGCCGCTGTCCACCGAGATACCGACGTCAGCATCGCGCAGGGCGGCGGCATCGTTGATGCCGTCGCCAAGGAAGCCCACGGTGTGACCATTGGCCTGCAGGGCCTTGAGCACCCGTGATTTCTGCAACGGGGTGAGCTTGGCGAAGACGGTGCGCTCCTCCACCTGAAGCTTCAGGGTGGTGTCGTCCATGCCCTCGATGTCCTGGCCGAGCAACGGCTGGCCTGGCGCCAGGCCCACTTCACGGCAGACCTTGGACGTGACCACCGGGTTGTCGCCGGTCAGTACCTTTACCTGCACGCCCATGTCGCGCAAGGCGGCAATGGCCGGGCCGGCCGTTTCCTTGGGCGGGTCGAGGAAGGTCAGCAAGCCCTGGATGACCAGATCGCGCTCATCTTCGGTGTGATACTGCGCCTTGCCTTCGGCCGCCGGGATCTGCCGGGTGGCAACCACCAGCACGCGGAAGCCGTCCTGGTTGAAGGCATCGACACTGGCCATCAGCTGCTGGCGGCGGCACGGATCGAGGGCAACCACCTTGTCGCCTTCCTGCACATGGGTGGCGATGGCGAGCATTTCCTCGACCGCCCCTTTGCTTACCAGCAGGTGATCGCCCAAGGCATTCTTCACCACCACTGACAGGCGGCGGCGGATGAAGTCGAACGGCAGTTCGTCGACCTTTGCGTAGGCGTAAGGCGCCTGGAACTGGCGGTCCTGGCCGGCGAAATGCAGCACGGCCTGGTCCATCAGGTTGCGGATGCCGCTTTGGTGATGGCTGTTGAGCCAGGCCAGCTCAAGGATGCGCTTGTCGGTTTGGCCGTCGAAGCGCACAGAGTGCTCGAGGATGATCCGATCCTGGGTGAGCGTGCCGGTCTTGTCGGTGCACAGCACGTCCATGGAGCCCAGGTTCTGGATGGCGTTCAGGCGTTTGACCACCACCTTGCGCCGGGCCATGGCCACGGCGCCCTTGGCCAGGTTGGCGCTGACGATCATCGGCAGCATTTCCGGGGTCAGCCCCACTGCCACGGCAAGCGCGAAGAGGAAGGCATCACCCCAGTCGCCTTTCACCACACCGTTGATCATGAACACCACCGGCACCATCACCAGCATGAAGCGGATCAGCAGGCTGCTGACGCTGTTCACGCCGCGGTCAAAAGCGGTCTGGCTGCGCGAACCGGCAATGGCCTTGGCCAGCGAGCCAAAATAGGTGCGTCGGCCGGTGGCGACCACCACGGCGCGGGCGCGGCCACTGACCACATTGGTCCCCATGAAGCAGATGTTCGGCAACTCGAGCAGGTTGTCCTGATGTACGCCATGCTCGGCGGCGGACTTCTGCGCGACATTACCCAAGGTGTCGTACTTTTCGACCGGCAACGCCTCGCCAGTGAGCACGGCCTGGCTGATAAACAGGTCACGCGCTTCGAGCAGGCGGATATCGGCGGGAATCATGTCACCTGCAGAAAGCTGCACGATGTCGCCGGCCACCAGTTCGTCCATGGGCACTTCGCGCAGGCGCGGGGCTTGCCCGATCTGCTCGCGGCGCAACACCGTGGCAGTACTGCGCACCATTGCCTTGAGCGCGTCGGCAGCCTTGTTCGAGCGGTACTCCTGCCAGAAGCGCAGCAGGCTGCTGAGGTTGACCATGGTCATGATGATGATGACCTTGGTCAGGTCGGCATCGTCTGCTTCGCCTGCGCTGACCGGCAGCCAGTAGTCGGTGACAAAGCTGATCCCGGCCAGGGTCAGCAGTACATAGATGAACGGGTTGTTCAGGGCCTTGAGCAGCTGCACCAGGGCGTGGGGTTGCGGGTCGTGGGCAACCTGGTTGGCCCCATCGCGCGCCAGGCGCTTGGCGGCTTCGTGCTCGGTCAGGCCCTGTTCGCTGGCATCGAGGTTGGCGAGGGTGACCGCCAGGCCATTGCGCGCTTCACGGGCGGCGCGGGTGGACAGGCGGGTTTCGCGTTCGGCCTTGGCCGATGAGGTGTTACGGTGTTTGACAGTCATGTTGCTGTGCTCCTGCCGCTGCGGCGGCACGACACACAGACGTTTCACTCAGGCGGTGAACGAAGGCATGTCGGGTCGCTGAATAATGCTGGTTCTTTCCGACAGTTGTCTGTCCGCTGCCGAGAGTCGGAAGTTGTGTCGGCAGCGAACTTTCTACTCGCGCAATCCATGGTTTGATTCCTTTTCATAAACACAGGGCAATAGTTATCCCGCGAACTTTTAACGTGAAAAGTTCGAGCACAAAGATACCGTTCAATATCTTTTATTCAGTGAGAAGTGCGGGGCTCAAGCGTGCATGAAGACGCGCCAGCACCCCGCAACTACTTGGGGGGTGCTGGTGGTGGTCAAGGTAGCCGTGCAGACGCCGCGGCCAGGCGCCGGCCTGTTGCGGCGCAAGGCACGCAGGCTGGCGATGTGAAACGAATGACGTGAGGTTCATGAGCTTGCCTCCAACCGGCCAACACCGGCGGCGGCAAGTCACGGCGGAGCATCAGGCTCTGGCGCGGCTTGCCCGACCAGGGTGTCGGGACCGGTGTTCCGGTTCAAGTGCCTGACCAGGCCATTTGGCAAAGGTCAGGCAGCGACGAGATACTGTGTCCATTGAATTCTTCAGTGAAGGGAAAAAAGGCCCCGCGCTCGGGGCGGTCGAACTTTATTCAAGCGTAGTATCGAAGTCAACCCGCAAGGGGAACTTTAAATAAGTTTAACCTTATCTTAATGTTCCACGCAGGCGCAGCGCCTCAAACCTTGAACCGCCCCACCAACGCCGTCATCTCCCCCACCAGCCCCGACAACGCCTTGCTCGCCTCGCTGGTCTGCTGCGCACCCGCCGCGGAATGGTTCGACAGTTCGCGGATGTTAAGCAAGTTGCGGTCTACTTCCCGCGCCACCTGAGCCTGCTCTTCGGCCGCACTGGCAATGACCAGATTGCGCTCGTTGATTTCGCCGATCGCACTGTAGATGCCCTCCAGCACTTGCCCCGAGGCCAGGGTCACGTCCAGTGTCGACTGGGCGCGGTTGGTGCTGGCCTGCATGGATGCCACCGCAGCTTCGGTCCCCGCCTGCACGCTGCCGATCATCTGCTCGATTTCCTGGGTCGATTGTTGCGTGCGATAGGCCAGTGTGCGCACCTCATCCGCCACCACCGCAAAGCCGCGCCCGGCCTCACCGGCACGGGCCGCCTCGATGGCAGCATTGAGCGCCAGCAGGTTGGTCTGCTCGGACACCGAGCGGATCACTTCCAGCACCTTGCCGATGTCCCGCACCTGCCCCACCAACTGCTGCAGGTGCGCACTGCTGGTCTGGATCTCGCGGGTCATGGCTTCGGTGCCGTCGATGTTTTCGCTGACTTGCCGGCGGCTTTGCGCGGCCAGCTGGTTGGATTCACTGGTGGTTTGCGAGGTGGTGATCGCGTTGCGCGCCACCTCCTCCACTGCCGTGGTCATTTCGGTCACGGCAGTCGCGGCCTGCTCCAGCTCCTGCCCCTGCTGACGCAGGTTGTTGGCGCTTTCCTCGGTGACCGCGTTCAACGCCGAGGCGGCGGCGTCCAGCTGCCGGGCACAGTTGTTGATCTGCCCAAGGGTGTCGCGCTGGCTCTGCTGCATGCGCTGGAGCTCATGGAACAGTTGGCCGATTTCGTTGTTACCCTGCCCTTGCACCGGCACACTCAGGTCACCACTGGCAATGCGCTGGAAATGCCCACCGGCTTCACGCAGGGGGTGCAACACACGCTGGGCAATGAACGCCCAGCACAGCACCGCCAGCACCACGGTCATGCCCAGCAGGCACAGGCTCAGCAATTGCGCCCGGGCCAGACGCCGGTCGGACTCGAGCATGATTTGCTGGCCACGTTCGCTCAGTGTGGTCACCAGCTGCTGGCGCAGGGTTTGCAAACGCCCCATGGCATTACCGGCATCGCTGTTGACCTTGAAGTACTGCTCCAGCGAACGCTGGCGGGTCGCTTCACGCTGCCCCGCCACCGCCTTGGCGTATTCGGCAAAGGTAGCCTGCAGCTCGGTTGCCAGCACGCGAAGGGCGGGTTCACGGGCGTTTTCGACAAATTCGTCGACCAGCGCCTGGCTCTTGTTGTTCAGCTCCACCGACAGCGCCATGCGCTTGCCTGCACTCTCGTCATGGCCACCCAACTGCTCGATAAAGCCCGAAGACACGTTGGCGCTGGAGCGAATCGCCATCAGCAACGCATTGTTCAACCGGTCCGACTGGTGCGCAGTCTGGTCCAGTTCAGTGATCTGCTGGTCGCTACCCACGGCAGCCCACCAGGCACTGGCCGTCGAAAACAGCAGGGTCAGGCTGAACAGCGACAACACCCAGAACATTCCGGTGCGAATTTTCAGGTTGGCAAGCATGCGGGCAGTACTCCTTGTTGGCACCACTTCTGATCGAAGATTCGAGGGTGGGTGTGCTGCTATCGGAGGTGCTGGCGCAGGCTTGAGGCGCCGTGATGCGGTTATGTGCGGTAACCGAACGGAATGCGTTGAGACCCAGAGGCTTCGCGACCCTCGGGGGCGGAACCCTCTTGCACAAGTCCTGAGGCCAGCGCGATCACTGTGGGAGCGGGCTTGCCCGCGAACACGGCCGAAGCCCGTGCCATCCCCTGTCGCGACAGAAGGCCGTGCCTACAGCCACCGCGCCTTGCCAATCGCTTTCGCGGCGTCTGCCAGGCGTTGGGTCGCCTGCCGGATCTCATCCGCATCCAGCGAAGCAAACCCCAGGCGCAAGGCATTCTCGGCATGGCCAAACGGTGAAAACTGTCGCCCACTGCGCACCACCAGGTCCCGTTCCAGCGCTTTGTCGACCAACTGATCCACGTTGATCTCATCGGCAAACCTCACCCACAGCGCCAGGCCACCTTCTGGCGCCTGCACGCTGATCTGTTCGCCGAACGCATCGCGCAAACACCCCAACAAAGTCTCGCGCCGGCGCCGGTACTCGCGGTTGACCCGGCGCAGGTGCTTCTTCAGTTCGCCATCATTGATCAGGTCCGCCAACATCTGCTGCATGACTGCATCGCCCTGCCCCAGGGTCAACATCGCCCTGCGTTCCAGCACGGTTGTCACTTCCACCGGTGCCACGATATAGCTGCAACGGAACGTGCTGCCCAAAGGCTTGGACAGTGAGCCAATGTAAATCACGTGCCGCTGCTGGCGGTCGCTGGCCAACGGCAGATAAGGCCGCCCGGCAAAGTGGTGTTCGTAGTCGTAATCTTCTTCGACCACGCAAAAGGCATGCTGGCGCGCCAGCTCCAGCAACTGTTGCCTGCGCCCGGCTGGCAGGCTGACCGTGGTCGGGAACTGGTGATGGGGTGTTATGTACATCATCCGCACCTTGTGCTGCCGGCACAGGGCCTCGAGCTGATCGACCCGGCAGCCCTCATGGTCCAGCTCCACGGTCACCAGGCGGGCACCCAGCTGACGGAAGATCTCCCAGGCAGGGGGGTAACTCAGGCGCTCGACCAGCACAACGTCACCCGGCTTGAGCAACACACTGGCCACCAGGGACAGCGACATCTGCACCCCCTGGGTCAGGCAGATATGCTCGGCGCCCACGTTCAGGCTGCGATTGTGCCGCAGCATGTCGGCCAGGGCGCTGCGCAGGTAGCGGCTGCTGCACTCGCTGCCGTGGCGCACGCTATTGCTGCTGAAGCTGCTGCGCAAGGCATTGCGGTAATAGCGGTGCAGTACAGCCTGCGGTAGCAGGCGGTGGTCACAGGCGCCGTTGTCGAAGAACAAGGCCCCTGGCCGGCCTTGTTGGGCTACAGCCTGTTCGTTCGCCTTGAAGTAGGCAACGGCAGGTTCCTCTGGCAGCGCCAGGGCAAAAGGCCGCACGGCACCGCAAACGGCCGCTGTGCCAGGCGCCAGCTGTTGGCTGACAAAGGTGCCCCGGCGTTGCACGCTTTGCAGCCAGCCTTTGGTTTCGGCTTCCTCATAAGCAAGGATCACGGTCTTGCGATTGACGTTCAGCAGTTGCGCCATCTCCCGCGTGCCCGGCAACGGCGTGCCAGGGCGCAGGCGACCCTCGCTGATTGCGGCCACCAACCCTTCGACGATCTGCCGGTACGAAGCTTGTGCCCCATCGAGTTTGAGCAGTGGCTGCCATTTACGAAGCTGGACCATATGAAATATCCAAAACTGGAGGTTCTGCTGGTCCTGGACTATAGCAACAATCGAACCTCCATTTGCCCCGAGGTGCTCATGCAAAGCCGCCACGTCATTGAAATTTCGCCCTCGGGCAAAACCTTCGAAGCCAGCCAGGAGCTGCTGCTCGACGCCATGCTCGCCAGCGGCCTGCCGGTACCCTTCTCCTGCCGCCGCGGCGCCTGCGGCTCGTGCAAGGTCAAGGTGGTGTCGGGGCAGCATCAGGACAAGCAGCGGGATGCGGACACGCCGCCGCCTTCCTACCCCTTGGCCGCCGACGAGATGTTGCTGTGCCAGAGCCACGCCTGCAGCGACATGCGCCTGGAAATACCCGGCTGGTCACTGGACGCACCCGCACTGGAAACCCAGGCACAGGTGGTTGGCAAGCGCGCGCTGAGCGCAGATATCGTCGAGCTGGTGTTGCAACCTGCTCAGCCGCTGGAGGTGCGGGCGGGCCAGTACATGCGGTTTCAGTTGGACAACGGCGACAGCCGCTGTTTCTCCATTGCCAACCTGCCTGCCCAGGCACAAGGGCAACTGGTGTTTCACATCCGCAAGGTCAGCGGCGGCCTGTTCACTGAAGGTTTGCTGCCCACCCTGCAAGCAGGTGCAACGGTAAAGCTCGAAGGCCCGCTGGGCGCCTGTACCTGGCAGCACGATGACCAACGCCCGCTGATCCTTTTCGCCACCGGCACAGGTTACGCCGGCATCAAGCCGCTGTTGCTGACAGCCTTGGCCGGCGATGCCGACGTCACGCTGTATTGGGGCGGCTCTTCGCCGGCGGATTTTTATGATCGCGAATTTCTCGACGTGTCCAGCCGTGTGCACCCGCACTTTCGCTGGCAACCGGTGCTCTCGGCCCAGGCACGTATACAGCAGGTGGCGCTCAGCCAGACACATCGCTGGCACGAAGCCCAAGTCTATGCCTGTGGCAATGCCACGATGATCACCCAGGCCCGCGAACAATGCCTTGCAGCAGGGGTAAAGCCCCATCGCTTTGTCGCCGAGGCCTTTGTCGCCAGCGGCGCACTGACAACGCAGGCTTCCTCAGCCAACCCGCTGCACCCTGAGCTGGAAAAGGTCGGCCCGCGTTATTCGCTGGACGGCATGCTCGCTGCCCGCGAGCAGTCGGTGCGGGCCGTGGCCGCCATTGCCAGCCAACTGCAAGTCGGCATGACCACCGCCCAGGCACTGGAGATGGCCGCGCATACCCTGCAGGCGATGGGCGCCTCACACACCTGGCACCCCACCTACATCCGTTTTGGTGACGATACCGTGCGTACGCCACGGCAAGGCATTGACCTTCAACGCGTGTTACGTACCACGGACATCGTCGTTGTCGACGTTGGCCCGGTTTGGGATGGCTATGAAGGTGACTATGGCGATACCTTCGTGTTTGGCCAGCACGCCCTGCACCACGCCTGCGTGAAGGCACTGCATGAAGTGTTCGACGAGACCCGCCAGGCCTGGGGCCGCGGGTTGACCGGACGTGAACTGTATGACTTCGCCGAGCGCAGTGCCCAGGCCAAAGGTTGGCAGCTGGAGCGCAACTTGGCCGGGCATCGCATCGCTGACTTCCCGCATGTGTTGTATAGCCAGGACAAGCTGGCCGAGGTGGAGATTGTCCCGAGCGAGGTGGTGTGGGTGCTGGAGATACAACTGTGCCACCCTACCGAACCTGTCGGGGCATTCTTCGAAGACATCCTGATTGGCGAACGCAAGCCGGGCGCTGCCAGGGCAGCTTGATACCGCATCAGCCCTTGAACCCGTAACAGGTTAAAGTGGGCAGCAGAAGGACACCCGACAAGGACGATTACCATGCAAGTACGCACGCTCACCCCTGACGACCTCCCCCAGGCCTGCGCCTTGTGCATGGATACCTTCATGCAGGCAGTTGCGCCCACGCTGTCGGCGCAAGGTATCGAGACCTTTACCCAGGTGTCAGCACCCCAGGCGTTTGCCGAGCGTATGCAAGGTGGCAACCTTATGCTGGCGTGTTTTGTCGAAGGTGCTATCGCGGGGCTGATCGAGCTCAAGGAAGGCCGCCACGTTGCGATGCTGTTCATTGCACCAGGCCTGCAACGTCAGGGTATAGGCAAGCGCCTGATGAACGCAGCACTGGAGCATGCCAGCGCTGAGGTGGTGACGGTAAAGGCATCACTGTCTTCTGTACCCGCCTACCAACGCTACGGCTTCACCCTGGCAGGCGACGTGGGTGAGTTTGCCGGGCTGGTGTATCAGCCGATGGAAAAGCGCCTGCCGACCCAGCCAGCGTAGGAGCAACCTGGAGTCGCGACAGGGCCGCAAAGCGGCCCTGGCAATACTCTGTCTCAGCGCGTAGCTGGCAGAAATCCGCTCGCGAGGCACCCGCCGACCCCGAACCGACCAAGGGTGTGGCGGCTTGTCAACCCGCCATCAACCGTTGCCGCTTCAGGCGCCGAGCGAACACAGCACGCTTTGCAGCTTGTCTCGGGTGGTATTTGTGCACGCCTGCATGGGCTCGCGCAGCTCGTCTGCAATCAGGCTTTGCAGCTGCAACGCCGCCTTGACCACGGCCGGGTTGGGCTCGGCAAAGGCCACTTTGATCCAGGGCAGCAACTGGTAGAACGTACCACGCGCGGCGGCCCAATCACCGCTGTCAACCTGCTCCACCATGCGTACGTAAAGGTCGGCGCGCACATGTGCGGAGGCTGAAATGGCCCCTGCCCCACCCAGGCACAGGTTATTGAAGATCTGCAGGTCTTCACCGGCCAGCACCTGGGCGTGGCCGTCCTCGATCAGGGCCATGGTCGTCTCGCTGTCACCACCACAGTCTTTCACCGCTGCAATGCGTGGATGGCGCACGATACGGCGCAGGGTTTCACGTTCGATGCGTACGCCAGTGCGGTAGGGAATGTCGTAGACGATCACTGGCACGCTGGCGGCATCGGCCACGGTGGCGAAGAAGGCTTCGATGCCAGCCTGCGAAGGGCGGATATAGCAAGGTGCGGGAACCAGCAGTCCGCCAATGTCACGTTGCTGGATTTCAGCCTGGAAGGCCAGCAACTCACCCAGGTTGTAACCTGACAGGCCCATCACCACCCTGCCAGGCTCCACCCAGGCCAGCACGGCATCCAGCACTGCCAGTTGCTCGGCCTTGGACAACGCCGCTGCCTCACCCGTGGTACCGCACACCACAAAACCGGCCACACCGTCTTCGAGCAGCTTCTTCACCAGCTTTTCCAGGCCTGGGAAGTCGATTTCATTGGCGCGCATTGGCGTGACGAGGGCGATCCAGATACCACGGAAATTCGACATGCAAAAACTCCTGATGTTGACCGAAAGTCAGCGTCAGCAGGGCGAAGAGTGGAAGTGGTGGCAGGGATACCTGGCGCCTTCTGTCTCGTCAGCCCACCTGACGAGACAGCGCGCCTCGGTCAGATGAGCGGCTGTTTCTTGGATTTCTTGGCAACGGCAACGCACGCGTCTGCCTGAGCGATGAAGCCCGAAGCGGAAATGGCGTGGTTGGATGTGGACATGCTGGCAAGCCCGTTGCTTAGGTATGGCTGGATAATGGTGGGGCGGCGTGCCTGGTGTCAACCCTTGGCCCGCATCGCCCCGTGCAGGCGCACCCCTTGCAACGCAGCGATTGCCGTCACCGCCACTCGCTGTAAGGCTCCAGCGGTGTCACCGGCAGGGCCAGGTTGCCTCGCCACGGTTCGAACAGGTAGCGCAGGTAGAGCATGCCATGGCTAGGCGCATAGTCATCGCTGTGCTGCCAGTCGAAGCCGCCGCCCAGTACCCACTGGTCACTCAGGCGCCGTTCGAACAGACCGCGCAGGCGGTAGCCCAACCCGCTGCTGTCGCTGGCTTCGGTCATCGCATCGATGTTGGAATCGACGCCATAATTCGCCAGTACCTTGCGGTTGATGTGTGCGTCCGGGTACAAGCGGCTACTGCCACTATGAGCCTGAGACCAGCTGACGGAACCTTCCAGCAGCAGCGACCAGTCGTAGTTGCGCCAGGCATAACTGACCGGCACGCCCACCGAACTGTAGCGCTGCGGGCTGTAGTAACCGCCCTGCCCCAGGCTGTAGCCGCCCAGGTCCTTGTCATGGCGCCAGTGCATCAGCGTCACGCCAACACGGACACGCTCGTCGGCCTTTTCCACCACGCGGTGGTAAAAGCCGGCCATGGCCCGGGTCCGCTGGTTGTCGGCCACGTTTTCGCCGTACAGCCAATGGTGCCCCAGGCTGGCCCACACCCCGTTGTCGCCACCTTGGTCCCAGCTCAGGCCGAGCGTGGCGCCATTGGCAGTGACCCCGCCCCAGCGCACGCCCGTCGGGCGGTCGCGTGCGCCGGCGAACGACAGCAATGAATTGCTCATCGGCCGGCGCGAGGCGGTCAGCGACCAGCCAACCTGCCCGAGGTCACCTGTGCAGGCAGTTGCGCCGCCGTGTCGCTGCGGGGTGGCTGCGGTAGGTAGCTGTCGAGGAAGGCCGGAGTGGTCAGGCTGTCGACACCGGCAAGCACCTCCTGGCTGATGAACAGCTCTTTCCATGACAGCTGGAAGATGTGGTCAAGCGCCTGCTCGACCCCTTCCGAGCGGCAAGCGAACAGGAACAGGAACAGCACCTCGCCAACCACGCAGGCAATGTCGCCATCACGGCGGAATACCGTACGCGAGCAAGCCTGCAGCGGGGTCAGGCCGGGCGCCGGACGCAACACCAGCAACTGGTGGACGATTTCGCCGTTGCGCACCCCATGCCACATGCTTTGCACAGCCTCGGCGAACGCCCGTGGCGCTACCAACCCGCAGATGGCCAGCGGCCGCAGGCGTGCCAGCAAGGCATCGAAGTCGGTTGGCAGGTGTCGACGCCAGACGTAACCCTGGATGCTCTCGACCATGGTCAGGAAGCGTGACAAGCTGGCACCGAACGGCACGATCTGGCTGGCACCACAAGCCAGCAGCAACTGTTCGTCTTGATAACGCAGGGTCGGCGCCATTTCGCGCACCACCAGCTTCAAGGCGTTGCCACGCGACTGCCGCAGGTGGTGCAGTTGGCGCGCCAGGCTATCCAGACGCTGCCCACCGTCCATGGCAAAGATCACCGTGGCAGACACCGCCCGGCTGGCTTTGCCCCCCAGTTCCTCAAAGCTTTCGCAGACCTGCCAGTGTTCAGAAAAGGCTGGCGCGCCTTCCAGTACTGGGCGCTGGGCCAGGCACAGCAACTCGTCGCCACCGGTGTCGCTGGGTGCCTGAGGCGTGGCAGCAACGGCAAACCCCGCGCTCAGCCGAGTCAGCTCCATGTCCCGGGTGGCTGCTTTGCCAAGCGGGTTGCTCCAGAAATGCTGCAGGTAGCGCACCCCACCTTTGCCGCGGTACACCTGCCCCAGGCCGTCGAGGCACTGGTTGAAAACGCGCAGGCGCTCGACCAAGGCGGTGCTCTGTCCCCCACTGACGACCAGCAGCAACGCCGCTTCAGCCAACAACGCCGGGCGCAGCGCATTGCACCAGTGCTCGACTTCGGTATCCGCCTAGGCGTGTGCCGGTGCCAGCAGCACCAGCACACGCCCACGGGCATCAAGACGAGGCAGGTCTTCAACCAGATAACGGATGGCTTGCGAGTTGGCCTCATACAACGCGAGCTCGGCCGGGCCGCGCGTTGCGTTGAGCGCACCCAGCACGTCATCCATGGCTTGCGCATCGGCGATCAGGGCTGCCCTGGCATTATCGGGCATGCCTTCGACCACCTGGCGGCATAGCAAGGAGGCGCCTTCGGCGGCGTCACAGGCTAACCAGTACAGTCCTTGTTGATGAAGCTGGCTGCTCTCGACGCTCAGGCCGGAAATCGCCAACAACTGCATTCCATTAGTCAAAACACTGGCTCTACAAAAGGTAAATTGAAACGGTTTGAAGGCGGAATGTGTCACATCCTCTGCTGACGCCTTATGACTCATGTCAAAAAAACGACGAAAAGGATACCGAGCACAAAGTCGCGTCAATTATACAGCATCAGGGCAGCATGAAATCAATCTGAAATGTAATGAGTTGCAAAGGTTTGTTAACAAACACCCCAAGGCCGACCTTTTCCGGGTTAAAAACAAAGTCGGCAAAGGCAAGCCGGCAGGGCATTGGCCAGGCAAAAACCGTTTTCCGGAGACAAGCATGCTGCGTATCTTTGAACGTCGGCTCGACCCCTTCCCACCCGACGAAGTACCACCGCCGCCCGTTGGCCTGTTGCGCTTCATGTGGGCTTGTACCCGCGGCGCCCGTGGCTACATTCTGGCGCTGGCACTGCTCAGTGCCGGGGTGTCGATATACGAAGCCTGGCTGTTCGCGTTCCTCGGCCAGGTGGTCGACCTGCTCGCGTCCTGGCAGGCAGGCGGTACTGTTGGCCCCGAGGAGAGCCGTGTGCTGTGGGGTATCGGCATCGTCCTGCTGGTCAGCATCGGGCTGGTGGCGCTGCGCACCATGGTTCAGCACCAGGTGCTGGCGATCAACCTGCCGCTGCGGCTGCGTTGGGACTTTCACCGCCTGATGTTGCGCCAAAGCTTGTCGTTCTTTTCTGACGAGTTTTCTGGCCGGGTCACAACCAAGGTGATGCAGACGGCACTGGCAGTGCGCGATGTGCTGTTCACCCTTATCGAAATCCTGCCGGGGATTGGCGTGTATTTCATCGCGATCATTGCCCTGGCCGGCGGCTTTGCCCTGAAACTGATGCTGCCCTTCATTGCCTGGGTCGTGCTGTTCGGCTTGGCCATGCTGTACTTCGTACCCCGGCTGGGCAAAGTCGGGCAGGAGCAGGCCAATGCCCGATCGTCGATGACCGGCCGGGTTTCTGACGCTTACACCAACATCACCACGGTGAAACTGTTTTCGCACTCCAACCGCGAAGCGCACTTTGCGCGCGCAGCCATGGAAGACTTCAAGCAGACCGGTTTTCGCCAGATGCGCCTGGTGAGCCAGTTCGAAATCGTCAACCAGGCGCTGGTGGTGGGCTTGATCTTTGGTGCCGGTGGCTATGCACTGTGGCTGTGGCACCAGGGCCAGGTCGGCACCGGGGCCGTGGCGGCAATCACCGCCATGGCCTTGCGCGTCAACGGCATGTCGCACTGGATCATGTGGGAAATTACCTCGCTGTTCGAAAACATCGGCACCGTGCAGGACGGTATGGCCACCCTCACCCGCGGCCCCAAGGTACAGGATGCGCCGGGTGCTGCAGAGCTGGTCACCACGGGTGGCGCGGTGAGTTTCGACAAGGTCAGCTTCAACTACAACGGCGAGCGCCAGGTGCTCAATGAGCTGACGCTGCACATTCGTCCAGGCGAAAAAGTCGGCTTGGTCGGCCGCTCCGGCGCCGGTAAATCCACCTTGATCAACCTGCTGCTGCGCTTCTACGACGTGGATAAGGGGGAAATACGCATCGACGGGCAGAACGTCGCCAAGGTCACGCAAGACAGCCTGCGCAGCGCCATCGGCATGGTCACTCAGGACACCTCGCTGTTGCACCGTTCGATTCGCGACAACATTGCCTATGGCCGCCCCGATGCTACCGAAGCACAGATCCGTGCTGCTGCGGCCAATGCCCAGGCCGACGGTTTCATCAGCCAGCTCAGTGACCGCCAGGGCAACAGCGGTTATGACACCCTGGTGGGTGAACGCGGTATCAAGCTGTCTGGCGGCCAACGCCAGCGCATTGCAATTGCCCGGGTGATGCTGAAGAACGCACCGATCCTGCTGCTTGACGAAGCCACCAGCGCGCTGGACTCGGAGGTGGAAGTGGCCATTCAGGAGAGCCTGGATGAGATGATGCAGGGCAAGACCGTTATCGCCATCGCCCACCGGTTGTCGACGATCGCCGCCATGGACCGGCTGATCGTGATGGATGAAGGGCGCATCATCGAGCAAGGCACCCATGCCGAACTGTTGGCAAAACAGGGTACCTATGCACGGTTGTGGCAGCACCAGAGTGGCGGGTTCCTGGGTGAGGATCGGGGCGTGGCCGAGGCTGTGGAGTAATCAGAGGCCGGGGGCAGCCAGCGCATACCCAGGCTTCGAAAGCCTGCCCAGTCAATGCATTGCGCCCCTGACGATGTTCATAGTCGCTGCTCATCCGATAGCGCCGCCTGCACCCCATTGGCTGGCTGTTGCAATAAGCCTCGGGGCAAGCGGAAGCCTTTGAACGGTTGCTGGGTAATAGGATTGAAGGCTTTTTCAGCGTTAAGCCGATAGCGCATCACGCCATCTCCGGTCCGGAAGCTCAGGTCCACGCTGGTCGCCGTCCGGCCATTGAGCGCGCCGCGGCTGAGCAAGCGGAACATCGACCACGGGCCACGGTACTCCAGGCTGCTGCTGTTGCCATTTTGCCTTAGCAAGGTGAGATTGCTACGGACCTGCTGCCCCAGGGTATTGGGCCAGACAATACCCGTGATATGGCTTGGGCCATGGGTGTAGGCAATCAACTGGCCATCCAGGTCCAGCAGGCTGGTACGCTGGTTCGCACTGAGCCCCAAGGGCTCGATGCTGAACTGCACACTCAGCTGGCCACGCTGATCGAAGAAGGTTTCGCGGATGCGCTCCGCCAGCTCGAGCTGCTCGATCACGTCGGCACGAATCAGGGATTGCCCGTGCTGAGCGGACTGCAAAGCCTCAAGGTTGTCCTTCAGGAAAACCTTGAGATACCGATCATTAAACTGCTGCAGGCGCCCTTTCGGCCCGAAGAACGCCTCGAAGTCATCCAAAGAAGCATCGGGTGCCTTCACCACAAAGGGGTAGCGGCCTGCCAGGCGTTGCTGGAAAAAACTGTACACGTCAGCATCCCAACGTCGCTCCAGTTCGCGCAGTGCTTCGACGTTCAGCACCTGGGCAGTCTGGTCGGCGAGCTTTCTGATCTGGTGGCTGATAGGCTCCGGTAAACCTGTGGCAACACGTTGCAGGGTGCCGATCGGGTCCTGCCCTGTCATCGCAAAGCGCTGATGCACGGCTTGCAATGCGGCCTTGCCGCGGTCCGGGCTTTCCTGTACGGCCTTGGCGTAGTCCAGCACGGCCGCAACAGCGCCGAGGGTTTCATCGTAGTAGCTCGGCTTTTCTCCTGTCGCCTGCAGCATGGCGCCCAGGCCTGCAAACGCCCGCTGGATAGCCAACGCTTGTTGCTCGGGTTTTCCGGTTGCTACCCGCAGCGTACTCAGCTCACCCGGTGATTCAACAACTGCTGGAGACGCAAGCGAGGTGTTATCCCTGACCGTATCCAGCAGCCGTTGCAACGGTGCTGCGGGGCCGGTCAACTGCTCCAGGATCGCGACACCATGGTCCAGATCACGGAAGTCAGCCACCGTAAACGCGTTCAGGGCGCGCCGCCAGCTGTCAATGTAATCGGCGCTGTAGAGGTTATACAGCCGCTCGGTCAATGCATCGCGGTCGACGTCCGAATAGTCGAGTTGACTGCGCTCCCCCAATGCCCATTGATCAACCATCGCCATTTCAGCGAAGCGTTGGCTGTGCGGCTCGAAGTAATCCCTGAAGCCCTTGGCGGTGAGCATGCCGGCCAGCCTTACATCCTCCCCCCCTTGCCTTGACCCGGAAGACGGCTGGTACACCACATCGAACGCAGGCCCTACCTGGTGGCGCAGGTCCAGCCCGGCGTGCACCTGCTCGTACGATTGTTGTTTCAGCCCAGCGTAGACCCGCTGTGGCAACGGCAATTTGCGCAACGCCTGCTGCACTTCGCTGACCCGCTGGCGGTACTGCGGCAAATCGGTATCGGCATAGGCCAAGGCGTACTTCAGATGCTGCATGAGGTCACGCTGCAACTGACCCTGGCCAGGAAAGGCCCGTTGCCACTGACGGGCCATCCAGTCCTCGACCCATTCTGGCCGGCGGCTATTGCGGTCCTCGATCATCCGGTAAACCCTGAGCGCGGCCATTTGTTGCTCACTGCCAGGTGGTGCAGCGTTCATGGCATCGATCACACCACTGGCCAAGGCCGGCAAGAAACGTTTCGACAACAAGCTGAGGTACGCCTCATCAACCAAGGGACCAATGTTGCGCCCTTGATACAAGCCAAAATCGGCAACCACCGGCCAGGCCGCACGATAGTCGCCAAACACCGCCACCGCATCGCGAATCTGGTCCAGTGGCGCCAGCAGGTTGCGCCCGGTCGGATCAAGACGCATATCGACTTCGTGACCGCCGTACTCCTGGCTTTTGGCGAGCACACTGGCAGCCTTGGCGCCATTGATCTCGGCGTAACGCTGCCAGCTGGCAATGGCGATACTGAACGCCAGGATGCCCACACCAGAGCCCACCCACAACAAGTGGCGCTTGCTGCGCGCTACCCGAACATTGTCGCCCGCCAGCCCGGCTTCCTGGTAAATAACCCGCCTGAATGCTTGTTGGATGAAATAGACCAACGCCTTCCCCTGTGCTTTACCTTCACGCAGGGGTAGCTTCGTCGTGTAGGGCTGAGCCGCTTCACGGACAAAGGCATTGCGCATGTCGCCTTGCTGTACCACTGACGACCAGTACACACCACGCACCAAGGGTGGCGTGGTGAACCGGTCACTCGCCAGGGTTTCGCGCAAGAATGCCTGCAGTATGGGGCGCAACCCGATCAGCTGTGCATGCAGTGAGAACAGGCGTCCGCACGGTGCTGTCTTGCCCAGTACATCCAGCCGATCGATGACCTGCTCATGCAATTGGGTGAGAAGCCGCCCGTAGTGCTCGTCATACTCATCCAGCCAAGCGTCGAACGCGTCAACCGCATCCAGCTTGAAGGTGAACCCCAACAGGCTTTCACGCTTGGCGGCCGGAAGCTGGCTGTAGAACTGGTCGAAGCCGTCCAGCAGATCGAATTTGGTCAGTACCACGTACAGCGGCAGGCGCGCGCCCAATTGACTGCTCACTTCGTACAGGCGTGTGCGCAACCCATGGGCCAGCGCGACGCGCTGCTCGGGCTTGCCATGCAGCAGCGCCGGCAGGTCGACCACCAGCAACACACCATTGAGCGCCCGCTGGCTTCGCTTACGCTGCAGCCAGCCCAACAGGTGCTCCCATAACCGGGCCTGGATGCCGGGCGGCGCGGAGGCATTGGTGGGGTCGTTGGCCGCCGAGCCCACCGGTGGTTTTTGACTGATGAAAACGCCGGGCGGGTCGATGATCACGGCATCGTCGCTGACCCACCAGCCTACCGGATAGGCCAGTGCTTCAGCCTGTCGGCCCCGTGCCTGGGCCTGGTCGATACGCGTCAGGGTAAAGCGCTGATCGGTGCGGTCGATGAAGCTGCTTTTACCGGCCTGTTCGTCGCCCAACACCAGGTACCAAGGCAGCCGGTACAACGCGCGTCGCCCACCGGCATTGTCGAGATACCGCTCAAGCCCCTGGCTCAAGGCCCGCTCTTGCGCCTGCACGAACGGTAGCGCGACATCCTGTTCGGCGGCCAGTGCCTGCCGGCGCTCCGCTTGCAGGCGGCGAAAGCGCGTGCGCAGCACCCCAAGCCAGCACAGAAGCGGCACCAGCACGAGCACCAGGCTTGCCACGCTGCGATGAGCCACACTTGCCAGCGGCTGCTGCTCCCGCCACGTCCATTGCGGGCCAAGCCACCAGATAGCGACCAGCATCAGCAAGGCGCCAAGCCCTAGCAGCAGCGGCAGCGCCAGGCCAATGCGCGTTACCCACGGCCAGCCCCAACGTTTGAGTTGCGTCCATATTTGATTCATCGAGGCTCCTGATCCTTGTCTTGAACTGCCAGCACTGGGGATGCCGCATACTGCTGAAGCCGCTGAAACACCTCGGGCTCCCACGCACTGGCGGTGGTTTGCTGCATGGTTCGGGCAACGTTGGCGCACAGGTCCTGGGCCAGCCAGGACACACCCCGCGCGGCCAGCAGATCAGCTGCAATCACGGTGGTGTGGCAGCGCTCACGGGGAGCACGAAAGCCCGCTTGCAGCCCTTGCAGCCGAAGGAGCAGCGGTTCTACGCCACCGGTTTCCAGCTGGCTGACCAACTCCTCGCGCAAGCCGCTGAACTCCTGGGGGGTTGCACCTTGGCCAGACGGCCCTTGCGTGCCCTTGAGCCAGGCCAGGCACTGGTCGTCGACAAATACCAGCCCGTCGCTGAAGCACAACTGCTGCAGCGACGGCATGCGCTGTACAAACCGGGCGGTGGCACAACGGATGGCTTCGGCCACCTCGCACATCGCCAGCTGTGTGGCGACGGTCGCAGCCAGAAAGCTGCCACGAATCCAGAAGGGGCAAGCCGTCAGGCTCTTTTCAATACGCTGCAGCAAGGCGGGATCAACCGCCTTACTGGCAATGGCCTCTTCATAGACCCGCGTGATGTCCAGCGGCACCGCCATCAATTCCGTACGGTTGCCCTGCCTGACCTGGGGAGCAATCTGAATGTGCGCCCACAAACCGAAACGCCGTAACTGATAGCCGGTAGCGTCGTAAGGGTCCTGCTGGTTGATGAGCTCGGCCATGGACAGCACGGCCCGCCGTGTCTCACGCTCATTGCCCATCGACATGCGTGACACGGGTGTGGCGATGACATCGGCCAACGGCGCAGGCTTCTCGGTTGCAGCCGGCGCTTTGGGCACAGCAGCCTCGCCAACACCGTTGGCAAGTTCCGAGTACTTGCCTAGCAGGCGCTCAAGTTCGCCCAGTGCTGCCGTGTCCAGCTGCACCGTTTCCTGTTGTTGCAGGCGTTTCAAGGCAGCCTGCGCTGCCGCTGCGTGGGTCGGGGTGTAGGTAAAACGATCAAGACGCGGTAGCGCCTCGGCCAAGCGATCGATCACCAGGGCAACCAGCTTGCGTTTGCCCAGGAAGCCTTTCGGTCCCGGCTTGGGATGAGCGGCTTCCCAATAGCACTCGAGCATGCCGGCCAGCAACGCCAAGGTGCATCCCCACTGCTCCCAGCAGCCGCTACGCAACCATGCGGCACTCAGGTGCGCAACGATCCGCAAGTGCTTGCATTGCTGGCTCAGGTACTGACGGGACGCGTCTTCGATGTAGACCCAGTCGATCGAGGCTTCCTGCAGCCCACCCAGCTTGACCATCTCCTGATCAATGGCCTGATAGGTTTCGTCCTCGACATCGAACAGGCCAGCCGGAACTGCCGGATCAATCGGCGCGAGCAACCGAGTGACCTCTTCCCTGGATACCTGCGCTACCACCGACATGTGCTTCGCGCCCGGCTGATCAAGGGGTCCAGGCCTTGCGCATCGAAGGTCAGCCCGTCGACCTCGCCGTGATCACTCACAACCTCGATACGCTGGGCACCGATCAGCTTCCTGATCTGCTCGATGGCGGGCAGGCCCCGCCCGGCATCGAGCACTTGGCCGTTCTCCATCACTTGCCAGGGCGTCTCACGGGTAGACCAGCCCTCCCCGCTCAGGCGTACCTTGACCCAGCTTGCTTCGATCGGACGGCTGGCAATCAGTTGCAGCCGGGAGATGGCCTGTATGCAACTGATTGCCATGTAGGCACGTTCATCACCCGATGCGATGGCGGGCGCCGAAATCACAAGCGCTGGTGCGCCTGCCCCGTCCTGAGGCTGGCTCCCGATGCGAAACGTCAGGTCATCCGGTGCCCGTTCAGCTTCATTTGCCATCACACGCAACACCGTGGGGGCCTGCTGCTCCGGTGCAGACCACTGCCGTTTTGGCGTGTACGCCGGGGTGCCAGCAACCTGATCGAAACAGGCCAGTCGCTCGACGTTGGACACGATCCGGGGACAGTCCCGCGTGGAGCCTGCCAGCACCGGCTGCAGACAAAACAGCAACGAGAGACCAGCGCCATATGCACAGCGGTTAATCATCCTGAATTTACTCTCTGAATAGTACAAATGGCCTATATGACGCAAAGAACTTTCCTACAAATAGATAGCAATGCCCATGCACCCGCGCGACCAATTAAAACAAATCCAGCAGAAGCCTATTACACAGTACCGAATGCACACAAACAAATATTTCTTTACATCTTAAAGCTCGACCAAAGAGCACGCTTCCGTGCATCGTTTTCATAGGGAACGGACAAACAACCCAACCCATTAATCATATGTGGGAATCTTCCTACAAGACCGAGACAACAATAAACACAACTAGCACCTGAACATCCTACAGCCCAACAGGGAGTTGCGTACCGATGTCTAAAAATACGGGATCCGTTGCGCCGAAAGAACGCGTCAATATCAAGTATGTCCCCGCTACCAGCGATGAGCAGGCTGAGGTGGAGCTGCCGCACAAGATGCTGGTGCTGGGCGACTTCGGCCTGGATGACAACCGTGCGCTTGAGGACCGTCAGGTCATGCGCATCGATAAACATACATTCAACAGCGTGTTGAACGACGCCAACGTGAGCCTGGACGTAACGGTACCGTCCAGGCTTGGCACCGCCCCGGATACCGAGCTGGCCGTCCACCTGCAGTTCAGGTCCATCAACGATTTCGGGCCGGACCGGATCGCGCGCCAGGTGCCCGAGCTGAACAAGCTGCTGGCGCTGCGCGAAGCACTGGTCGCCCTGAAAGGCCCGCTGGGTAACGTCCCGGCCTTCCGCAAGCAATTGCAGCACCTGCTTAACAACGAGCAGGCGCGTAAGCAGCTCGCCCAAGAACTGGACCTGGTGCTCGAGGCGCCAGAACAAGATTGAGACAACGGAGCGTCCCCATGCCCAAGCCAAGCAGCACCGCCATCACCACAGACGCAACGGCCGACACATTGAGCAATGCCACCCTGCTCGACCAGATCATGGCAGAAACCAAACTGGTACCTGCCCAGGAGGGCTACCAGATTGCCAGGCAGGGCGTATCTGCCTTCATCACCGAAATACTCAAAAGCAATGACCCAGATCAACTGATCAACAAGCACCGAGCCGACCAGATGATTGCCGAGATCGACCGAATGCTCGGCAATCAGATGGATGCCATTCTGCATCAGCCTGAGTTCCAGCAGCTTGAATCATCATGGCGCAGCCTTAAACTTCTGGTCGACCGCACGGACTTCAGGGAGAACATCAAGCTTGAAGTCTTGCATGTCACGAAAGAGGACCTGCTCGACGACTTCGAAAATGCTGCTGACATTACCTGCAGCGGTATCTACAAGCATGTTTACACCGCGGGTTATGGCCAATTCGGGGGAGAGCCGGTTGCGGCCATGGTAGGCAACTACAACTTCGGCCCCTCTTCCCCTGACATCAAGTTGCTAAGTTACATGGCCTCCGTTGGCGCCATGTCCCATGCCCCTTTTCTTGCTGCACCTGCCCCCGAATTCTTCAATTTGAACAGCTTCGAGGAGCTGCCTAACCTCAAGGAAATAAAAGACCTCTTCGCCGGCCCTCGGCATGCCAAGTGGCGCGCTTTTCGTGAAAGCGAAGACGCCCGCCACGTCGCCCTGACCGGGCCGCGCTTCATGCTTCGCTCCGCTTACCACCCGCAGGAACAACCGATCGAGAGCTTCAACTACAACGAAGGCATCGCCGGGCAGCACGACAACTACCTGTGGGGCAATTCTGCTTTTCTGTTAGCCAGTTGCATCAACGACAGCTTCGCCCGCTACCGCTGGTGCCCGAATATCATCGGCCCCCAATCCGGCGGTGCTGTCGAAGACTTGCCGGTCCACCTGTACGAATCCCTGGGCCAGTTGCAGGCCAAGATTCCTACCGAGGTGCTGATATCCGACCGCAAGGAATTCGAACTGGCCGAAGAGGGCTTCATCGCCCTGACCATGCGCAAAGACAGCGACAACGCCGCGTTCTTCTCCGCCAACTCGGTACAAAAGCCCAAGCACTTCCCGAAAACCCCTGAGGGGCTTCAGGCACAGACCAACTACAAGCTGGGTACCCAGTTGCCCTACCTGTTCATCGTCAACCGGCTCGCCCACTACATCAAGGTGCTGCAGCGCGAGCAGATCGGCAGTTGGAAAGAGCGCCGTGACCTTGAGTCCGAGCTGAACAAATGGATCAAGCAGTACGTCGCCGACCAGGAGAACCCGTCTGCCGACGTTCGCAGCCGCCGGCCGCTGCGTGCCGCCCGTATTGAGGTCTCGGATGTTGCGGGTGACCCGGGCTGGTACCAGGTTTCGCTCGCCGTACGTCCGCACTTCAAGTACATGGGCGCGAACTTCGAGATTTCCCTGGTCGGGCGGCTCGATACGCAATGAGTGGTCTTTTTGATCGCCTGATGGTGGACCAGTGCACCCGCCGAGAGGCCTCCCGACGCGAGAGCGCTTCCCACAAGTTCGCCGCCATCAAGCGCCACCTCGAAACGCTACTGAATGCCCGCCAGGGGTGCTCCCAGAGCAGCCCTGAGTTGGGCCTGCGCGACTTCAACGGGCATGACGTGAGCAACGGCGACTTGCTTGTGCAGGTGAGCGCGGATATCCGCCGCACACTCCAGCGCTTCGAGCCGCGCATACAGGTACGCACGCTCAACGCAGTGCCCGATACCCATGCCCCGCTGGAGCTGCATTTCAGGCTGGATTGCCTGGTACAGGTCAACAACCACGCAGAGCAGCTGCAACTCGAGCTGCTGGTCGATGGGCACAACCGCTACATGCGCGTGAGGTGACCCATGTCACTGAGAGACCGTTTCAGCGAAGAACTGCGTTACCTGCACGAACTGGGGAACGACTTTGCCAAGGACAACCCACAACTCGCGCGGTTGCTTGGCAAAGGTGCCAGCGACCCCGATGTCGAACGCCTGATGGAAGCCTTTGCGTTCCTGACCGCCAAGCTACGGCTGAAGCTGGAAGACGACTTGCCAGAGCTGACCCATCCCATGCTGCAGTTGCTCTGGCCGAACTACCTGCGGCCGCTGCCCAGCGCGACGATCATCAAGTTCAGCCCGGTGAGGCAATCCCTCAGCCAGTCACAGCGCATCCCAAAGGGGTCGCGGCTGTTCTCGAAACCGGTAGACGGCGTGGCCTGCGAGTTCCGCACCTGTACAGCGGTCAACATTCATCCGTTCGAGATCGACACGGTGGCAGCCACCCAGACATCCGACAGTTCTGTGATCTGCATCGGCCTTCAATCACTGGCCGAGCGACCGTTGAACAGCCTGGGCTGTACCAGCCTCGACTTTTACCTCAGCGGCGATACTCGTACCGCCCGCACGCTTTACCTGTGGGTTTCCCAATACCTCAAGCATGTCAGCGTGACCATCAATGACGTGGTTCGTCGGCTGCCGGCAAACAGCATCGCATTCCCAGGGTTCAGCCCCAACGACGCCTTGCTGCCTTACCCACAGAACGTCTTCGATGGCTACCGGATCCTGCAGGAATACTTCGCATTCCCCCAACGCTTCCACTTTTTCAGCGTTACTGGGCTTGAAAAGATCTGGCCAGCTCATGACAGCCAGCAGGTAAACCTCGAATTTCACTTCACGCGCCAGCTACCCGACTCGCTGCGTGTCGGCAAAGCAGATTTCAACCTGTTCTGCGCACCTGCGGTCAACCTGTTCCAGCACAGCGCCGAGCCCATCGACCTGTCCGGCAAGGACGCCATCGTTCCACTGAAGCCCAAGGGCACAGCGCCGTACGGCTACGAAATCTTCAGTGTCGACCAGGTGATCAGCACCCGAACGACGACTGACGGGAACACCGGTGAGCACCTTCGGACCTTCCGTCCCTTCGAGTCATTCGCCCATGAAATCGAGCACGTCCAGGGGCGCACGGCGCTGTATTACCGCTGCCAGCTGGAAGAGTGCCTGCACGGCAATGGCGTCATGCATCGAATCGCCTTCGTCCGCGCCGACGCCAACAGCTACATAGGCGAGCTGGAAACCGCGTCCATCGACCTCACTTGCACTAATCGGGACCTCCCGCTGGCGCTGGGCATCGATGACATCAACGTTCTGACCGAACTTACGCCGCCTCTGGCCACCTACACCAATCTCTGTACACCCACCCGCCCCTGTCGCCCGGTGCTGGACGGCCAGTTGCAGTGGGCATTGATCTCCAACATGTCGCTCAACTACCTGTCCTTGCTCTCGGTAGAGCCGCTGAAAGCGGTGATCCGCGCCTACGACTTCATGGCCCTGCACGACATCCAGCAGGCCCGCACCACCCGTAAACGCCTGGAGGGTATGCGCGACATTCATACGCAGCCCATGGATTGGCTGATCAAGGGGCAACCCATTCGCGGCCTGCACACCCGGCTGAAACTGGACCAGACCGCCTTCCTCTGCGAAGGCGACTTGTACCTGTTCAGCTGTGTGCTCGCTCATTTCTTCGCCCTGTACGCCAGCATCAATTCCTTCCACCAGCTGGAAGTGATCAACACCACCAATAACGAGCACTACACATGGCCAATACAGACCGGCAAGCAACCGCTGATCTAGCCGACAAGCTGCTTTGCGAAGCGCACCAGTACAACTTCTTCCAGTTGCTGGAGCGGTTGCACGGGCTGCATGGCGATGACCTGGAACCCCGTTGGCCAGACAAGGCCAGCCGGCGGCGCGTGCGCCTGGCCTGCGACCCACGGCTGACCTTCCCTGTTTCGGACGTGTACAAAGCCCAGCGGATGCCCGCTGAGGAAGCGCGCTACCGCATCATTGCCACATTCCTGGGGTTGCACGGCACCGATTCGCCATTGCCCACCTATTACTTGGAACAGGTGGCGTATGAACATGCGCATGGCATCGGTGTACGGCCGGCCTTCTTCGACTTTTTCAACCATTACCTGCTCAGCCTGTTGCACCGTATCTGGCGCAAGTACCGCTATTACATCCGCTTCCAGCCAGGTGCCAGTGACGGGTTCTCGCAGTACGTGTTTGCCCTGCTTGGGCTTAACGACAAGCAGTTGCGAGGGGACACGGCGCTGCCCTGGAGTCGCCTGCTCAGTTTTGCCGGCGTGATCGCCAGCCGCAGCCGTGCGCCGGGCACTGTGGCCGGCATCATTGCGCACTGCTTCGACCTCAAGCAGGTGCACATCCGCGAGTTCGAGACGCGATCAGTCGTCACGCCGTCCAGGCAGCTTGCAAGGCTGGGGCGGACCAACGGCCAGCTGGGCAGCACGTTCATGATCGGCAGCCGCACGCGCACTCGCAGCAGCAAGTTCACCATCGTGATCAGCGAACTCGACCAGACACAGCTGCGGGACTTGCTGCCCAGCGGCATCAACTTCGGCCGTTTGCGTGCACTGATCGACTTTCTGCTGCGTGACGGGCTGGCCTACGACCTGGAACTGCGCCTTAAGCAGAGCGCGTTGTCCCCCTTCTGCTTGCACCGCAGCCAGGGCGCATACCTGGGCTGGACCAGCTTCGTCGACGACCGGCATGGCCAGATCAGCCCGGTTGTACGCATCCAGGGGCGCTCATGAACACGGTCACCTTGAGCATCACCAACCTCGACCAACTGCAGCACGGCGTTACTGCTCGGCACCTGTTCGATTGCAAGGGCGGCACCATCGGCAGCGGGCGAGCAAACTGGCAGATCAATGACCGCGATCAGACCGTTGCGCCCATCCACTGCGAAATCCGCTGGATCGAAGGCAGCTTCTGCGTGATCGACCACTGCCACCGCACCTACCTCAATGGCAGTGCCAACAGCCTGGGGCCGCTTCCACCCAGACGCCTGGTTGAGGGTGACCAGCTTCTCATTGGTACCTATCGGCTACAGGTTCAGTACACCCAGGATCAGGCCTGCACGCGCTCGCTGGAGGACCTGTTCAACCCGGACCCGAGGGTGCTCGACCGCCTGATAGCGGAAGCGCCTGCACCCGCTTGGCCGGCACAGCCTTCTGCCCCCCAACCAGCCGTCGAGATCTCCTCGGTCTTCAAAGCAGCCATGGGGAATGACCCTCTGGCAGCGCTGGACGCAGCAGACGGTGAAGGGGCACTCCGAGAAAGCCCGCTGCAGCGCCTGATTGCCGGAGCATACCCATGAAGCCTCATCCACTTCTGCTCGCCAGCCTGCTGCTTGCGCTGGTCGTGCCCACCGGCTGTACCTCTTTGAGCAGAATGAGCCAGGTGGCCATGGACCACTCGTTGCCCATCGGGCCGCCCAAGGATCACCCGACCGAGGTCGCATTCAGCATCAATGCCAGCCCTACCCTCAACGGCAATCCGAACAGCCTTGACGTCGCAGCCGAACAGGATAGCGCCCTGGAGCCCAGCCCCTACGCTGTAACCCTGAGTGCTGGCGACCCCTATGCGTTGACCGAAAAAATCGGGGTTCTGTTCGAATACCTGCAAGCGCAATTCCCGGCCATGTCCCCCGTCGAGCTGGACGAAGGAGACGAAAGCGACCCGGCGCGCTCGCCCCTGGAAGAAAGCGGCCCCGGCAGCTACGACGACCCTCAAGTGGCGTTGACCTTGCCGCGCACCACAAGCGTTGCCTCAGCGCTGGTCGCTACGCCCATTGCCATCACGATCCTGCAACTGCGCGACGACTCACTGCTGCGCAACACCGTGTACCAGCTACTGGAGCAGGACCCGGCCAAAGCGCTGCGCAGTACCTACATCCGCAGTGACGATTACCTGCTGCGCCCTGGCCAGTTCAAGTACATCCCGTTCGAGCCTATCCACGCCGAAACCCGCTTCGTCGCGGTGATTGCCGATTACCGAGGGCATGAAAACGCCAGTTGGCGGCAAGTTCTGCGCATTCCGCCGCGTGGCCGCCAGATCATGCTGTCGGTGCTGGTCAACGACACGCACATCGTGCTCAAGGAAGAAGACTGATGGCGCCTCAACACCCTTTGCCCTTCCTGCTTACTCACGCTGACACGGAGCGCCCATGAGTTCACGCAATCCCGTTCTCTGGCCCGAAGGCCTGTTCGTCAAACCACAGCATTTCCAGCAGGCGACCAGGGCCAGCGAAGCAGCCCTGCACCAGCGCCTCGCCAGCCTCAACGCAGCCTTCTACGGCTTCAGCGAACTTCAGTTGAGCGACGAATACCTGAGCCTGGGCAAAGTCGCCATCACCCGGGCGCGCGGTGTGATGCCGGACGGCACGGTGTTCGACATTCCCGCCGACCTGCCGCCACCGCCGCCGCTGGAAATCGGCGACGACGCGTGCAAAGACAGTGAGGTGTATCTGTGCCTGCCGCTGCGTACCGATGGCGGCCGCGAAGTGAGCTGGCCCGACAATGCAGCCAATTTCCGCTATACCGCCCAGGCACAGGAAATCAAGGATACCCACACCGCTGACGGTGACCTGGTGCAGGTAGACCTTGCGGTGCCCAACCTGCAGCTCAAACGCAAGACCGAAGACAGCAGCGCCTACACCCGCCTGGCCCTGGCACGTATTCTGGAACGGCGCCCCGACGGCAGCCTGCAACTGGACGAAGCGTTCTACCCCACCAGCGTTTCGGTGCGGGCGGTGCCAGCGCTGCAGCGGTTTCTTGAAGAAATCACCCATACCTTGCGCGAGCGGGCGCGCGGCCTCGCCACGCGGATTGGTGCCTCGGGCCAGTCCGGGATCGCCGACATTCGCGACTTCAACCTGCTGCAGGCCATGAACCGTTGGTGGCCATGCTTCCAGCATCTGGCGAGGCAAGCGCAAACGCACCCCGAGCAGCTGTACCTGTGCATGAGCCAGGCCTGCGGCGAATTCGTCACCTTCACCGACCAGAACAGGCTGCCGCAGGAGTACCCCGCCTATCACCACACCGCGCTGCGCACCTCTTTCAAACCACTGGAAGACACCTTGCGTCGGTCTCTGAGCACCGTCTTGCGGCCACGCGCTGTTTCACTACCGCTGGAGAGCGAACAATTCGGCGTGATGACGACCACGCTGGAAGACCGCCGGCTGATCGACGAAGCCGACTTCATCCTCGCCGTGCGCGCCAGCATGCCACCACAGGCGTTGCGCCAGATGTTCATCCAGAAAGCCAAGATCACCTCGCTTGAGTCACTGAATAACCTGGTGCCGCTGCAATTGCCGGGCATCCCTTTGTTGCCATTACCCGTGGCGCCCCGCGACCTGCCCTTCCATGCGGGCTTCAGCTACTTCGAGCTGGACCGACGTGACCCGGCCTGGGCGTGCATGAGCAAGGCGAATGGCTTCGGCATCCACATTGCGGGCGACTTCCCAGGGCTTGAACTGCAGTTCTGGGCAATCAGGAGTGAGTGACATGGGAAAAGACAACAATACGCCCACCGATGAAAACAACGCTGCAGTCAACGCGCTTGATTCAACCCTTGAACAGCCAGTACCCGCCCCCCGGACTGCGGCAACCAATGCGCAAGTATCCACGGACAAACCTGAGCCTGAGCCCTTTTCCGAAGGCTACCCCGCTGACCCGGAATTTCAGCTGCGGGGCGGCTTCGCCAACCTGATGCTGGATGCCGCATCACCGTTGTTCGGCTTGGTTATACGCCTGCGTACGCTGGACGAGCTGCCAAACATCCAGGACGTGCACCAGCAAGTGCGCGGCCAGATCGACAACATCCAGGAAGAAATGCGCCAGCACGGTTACGAGCCGGCTCAGTTGCTGGCGTACTCCTACGGTCTGTGCCTGTTCATAGACGAGGCCGTTATGGAGCGCCCCTGGGGCAAGAGCAGCTGCTGGAGCCAGGAGCCGCTGCTCAGCATCTTCCACGACGAGACCTGGGGTGGAGAAAAAATCTTCACGGTGATTACCCGCCTGATGCAGGAGCCCAAGCGTTACCAGGACGTACTGGAGTTCATGTACTACGCCCTGTGCCTTGGGCTGAAGGGCAAGTACGCGCTCGCGCCGAAAGGCGAAGAAACACTCAACGCACTGATTCACCAACTGCACGGGATCATCCGCGAACTGCGCGGCCCCACCCCCGAAGAAGTCTGCGACCCCTACGCCAATGTGGCCCCACGCAACTTCCGCATGAACCGGCAATGGCCCTGGTGGAGCCCCTTGGTGATTTCCGCCCTCGCCATGGCGGTGGCTTACAGCATCTACAGCTATCGCCTGCACCTGATTACCACCGAGGTGCTGGAGTCGCTCAACGGCATCTTGCAGCAGTAGCGCGTCAATCCACGGCACAGCTGATTCATTGAATTGACGAGGTAACTGCCTCGTTGACAAGCCCATCGCTCCCGATGGCCACGCCACCCGTGGTGCGCGTGCTTTACCCACATGGACGCAGGAGTAACTGCCATGCCAACACCCGCTTACATCAAGATCATAGGCCAGACCCAAGGCAACATCACCGCAGGCGCCTTCACCGCTGACTCCGTCGGCAACGTGTTCCAACAAGGCCATGAAGATCAGATTCTGGTTCAGGAAATCAAGCATGAGGTGACTACGCCCACTGACCCCCAGAGCGGTCAACCGAGTGGCCAGCGCGTGCATAAGCCTTTCATATTCACCAGTTCACTGAACAAAGCTACCCCCCTGATGTATCAGGCACTTGCCACCGGCGAAATGCTGCCAACGGTCGAGGTCAGCTGGTATCGCACCTCGTCGGAAGGCAAACAAGAGCATTTTTTCACCACCACGCTCGAAGACGCCACCATCGTCAGCATCAATACCGTGCTTCCCCACGCACTCGACAAAGACAATGAAAACTACACCCAGCTGGTTGAAGTATCGCTGGCGTATCGAAAGATCACGTGGGCTCACGATGTAGCCAATACCGAAGGCTCTGACGACTGGCGCGCACCCGCCGCCTGACCCGTGCAAATGCCCCGGGCAGGCCATGCCCGCCCGGGCTTTGTGTTGATTCAGACGGCGGACAAGGATCTTTTATGCCTAGCCAATCTGATTTGCGCTACAGCTTTGAGGCACTCGTTGGCAACGCTGAGTTCGAAGTGGTGTCGTTCGAACTACGAGAAGGGATCAGCACACCCTTCGAACTGGAGCTGAAATTGATCAGCTTCGAGAACGATATCGACTTCGGCCACCTGCTCGACAAACCGGTGCTCTTCACCATCTGGGAAGGCGGACGCCCAGTACGCTACGTGCACGGTCTGGTCAGTCGTTTCAGCCAAGCGGAAAGTGGCTTCTACCGCACCTACTATGACGCGCTGATCGAGCCACAGCTGGCCCGTGCCAGCCTGCGTTCGAACTGGCGCATCTTCCAGCAGAAGACCGTGCCGCAAATTCTTGAACTGATGCTCAAGCGCCAGGGCATCGACCAGTACGCACTACGCGCCAGCCTAGACCACCAGGTGCGCGAATTCTGCGTTCAGGCCGGCGAAACCGACCTCGACTTCATCGCCCGCCTGGCGGCCGAAGAAGGCTTTGTCTACCGCTTCGAGCACAATGAAAAACGCCATAAGCTGATCATCACCGACAGACTGCAGTCACTCGGTCTGATAAGTCACGGTGTCATCAAACACGAGGACGACGCCGAAGGCTTCTACCGTGAGCGTGAACCGTCAGCCACAGCCACCGTGCTGTACCATTCCAGCCACGGCGGCGACCAGCCTCAACCGTGCCTACGGCGCTTGCGCTACAGCGAACAGGTGCGTACTGCACGGCAGGTTCAACGCGACTACACCTTCACCCACCCGGCCTATCGTCAGGAACACAGGGCCTCGGGCCCGTATCTTGAGCACCAGTCCACGGACTATGAGTGCTTCGACTACCCCGGCCGTTACAAACGCGATGCCGTTGGCAAGCCGTTCACCGAAAACCGCATCACCGGCTTGCGCCATGACGTGCGTATTGCCCAAGTGCAAGGCGACGATGTGCGCTTGCAACCAGGCCTGAGCTTCACCCTGACAGGCCACCCGCGCGAAGACCTGAATGTGCATTGGCGGGTCAGCACGGTTCGCCACGAAGGCAGCCAGTTCACCAGCCTGCAGGAAGAAGCTGCCGGGGCCGACCAGGGCACACGTTACGAGCAAAAGGCGGTACTGGTGCCTGGCAGAACCGAGTGGCGCCCAGCCCCGTTACCCAAACCACGCGTTGACGGCCCGCACATGGCCACCGTGGTGGGGCCGCCCGGTGAAGAGATCTACTGCGACGAATGGGGCCGGGTCAAGGTCAGCTTCCCCTGGGACAGAGAAAGCCAGGACAACGCGTTCAGTTCCTGCTGGGTACGCGTCTCCCAAGGCTGGGCCGGCGGCAGCTGGGGCTCGATGGCCATCCCACGGATTGGCCAGGACGTGATCATCCACTACGTCAACGGCGACCCCGACCAGCCGATGATCACCGGCCGTACTTACTGCGGTAACCAGCTGCCACCGTACGACCTTCCCCGTCACAAGACCCGCATGACCATCAAGAGCCAGACCCACAAGGGCGATGGCTTCAACGAGCTGCGCTTCGAGGACGAACTGGGCCAGGAGGAAGTGTTCATTCATGCCCAGAGGGACCAGAACAATGTGGTCAAGCACGATGAGACTACGCAGGTCGGCAATGACCGCAAAGAGCAGGTCGATCACGACGAATCGATCCTGATCGGCCACGACCGTACGGAAACGGTTGGCAATGACGAGCACATCACCATCGGGCAGGACGCCGCGCTCGACATCGGCAGAAACCACACGATCAGGATCGCCAAGGACCGTGTCGAAAACATCGGCAATCACCGTCACGACCAGATCGCCGCCAATCACCACACCCGTATCGGTGGCAACTTCGAACAACGGGTCGAAGGGCATGCCGAGCTGGAAGCCCGTGGGGATATCCGCAGACGTACTCGCCGTTATGAACTTCGAGCCTCGGAAGCCGTGGTCATCCAAGGCCCTGGTGGCTCCATTCGAATCGACGAAACGGGCATCACCCTGGACAGCCCGACGATTCGCATCACCGGCCAGATGCTCAAGTCGGCAAATGGGACGACAAGCCCCTTTTCCATCAGCAGTGCACCGAACACCGGCAAGCCTCTGGAGCGCTTGTGTGGGCGCCGCCCTGATGGTACCTGCCCCCTGCCCGATTGCCGCTGTATCCGAGGGCCAGGCCAATGACTACAACGCCATCACCTGCTCCGCGCAGCGAAGACTTTGCTCACAACTGCCGCTTTCTGCTGCTCATGACCAGGGCAATCGAGCACTGGGCCTATCGGCCCATCCCGCAGGAAGGTGAACTGGTTCCTGCTTATGCCCCATCGGTACTCGAGCTTATCAACGCTGTCAGCCGGAATACTCAAAAGGCATGGTTATGGAAGAACAGCGCCCTGGATGACCGTCATGAGTTTGGGCCTTTGCTGGTGGACGTTGCAGACGCTCACGAGCTGCTTGCCCATGCAATCACGACCTGGATGCCTATCGGTGGAGCCATCGCGCTGGATGCCGAGGTTGGCCTGGCAGCGCTGGCAGACCACTTCACCAGCCTGGTGCAGGTCGTGCTCCCTGATCAGAGCGTTGCCACTCACCATGTCACACCGGACCATCTTGCAGCCTGGCTGAATGCGCTGGACGACGACCATCGCAAGGCCTGGCTTGGCCCGGTGTCTCGGTTGGCATGGCGAGTCAACTGGGGGCCGGCTCATGAGTGGAAAACACACGAAAACAAGCCGATTGCTGCTCGCTCAAGATCAGAGCTGCCTTTGACCCTCCACCCGCTTGAACTTGATCGGCTGCAAGCAGGCATGCACGAGCACTTTGTCCTCTCATTGGCGCATGAGGTCTTGGCCATGCCGCCCCATGCCAACCATACCTTGGCGGACATACGCCTATGGATAGAAACACTCCTGCCGCAACTGACAGCCCTCAATTTCCGGAGCGAGGAAGTTGCGGGCCAATTCATTCGGCTGATAGCCGGGCACATGTGGCTGATGAGCAATGACAAGGCAGGAAAAATCTACACCAACCTCGAAGAGTCGCCCCAGGCCCGCCTTCGCGAGCTCCAGGCACTGGTCGAAAGCAAGGAGCCTGCCCATGACTAATGCCTCCGTCAGCAGCGCCACCTCCGGCCCGGCCTGCAGCGCACGCGTGCCCATCCTGCCGGTGCGCTACGCCATCGTACCCCGCACCGGCGACGCCCCCGCCTGCCGCTATGCCGATGCAGGCTTCAACCTGGAACAAGGCTTCCCCACGCTGCAGCACTCGGCCTACACCCTCCGCGCTTTGCGCCCAGGCTATGTCTACGTGTTCATGAAAGGCCCTCTGGGCGAAAAGCTGGTCATTCATGAGCACGTCGGCGCGGGCCTCTACAAGGAGATGCGCTACCAAGGGCTGGAGGACTACCACCGCCGTGAGCGCTACCTGTCCGGCCAGAGCACGGGTTGGGTGTGGGCCGACACCTGCCAGGACACCGCCGAGGAAGTGTGGATCGGCTACAGCCCGCACCTGTGGACCAACGCCATCACCGCCCGTATCACCGGTTCGGCAGCCCTGCGCAAACGGCACATGCGCCAGCTGGACATGGCCGAGCTGGTGAGCGGCAATCAGGCGCCGTCCACCCAGCCCCATGTGTTGCCGGTCAGTGCCCTGCAAACCTGGGTCGAAGACTTCAAGCCAACCGAGCGGCGCATGCCGCTGACCTGGAGCAGCGACCCGGTCACCGAAACCTTGCCCATCGGCAACCTCAATGCCATCGCCCGCCACTACCCCTGGACCCAGCCGAAAGTGCCAGTGGTGGTGGCGCTCGCCGACGCCGAAGGCATGGCCCTGGACCTGAGCCTGTCGGTCTCGGCCTACCAGCATCAACTGCGTGACCTGATGCCGGCCGAGCAACTGGAGCACACAAAACCCGCCCAACCTCCCGAGCAGGAGCGCGTGCCGGCATGCTACCGGCTGGATGCCGAACAGCTCAGCCCGCAGAGCCGCGACTTTCACCATCGCAACCTGGTCGCCATGCTGCTGAACAAGACGCTGGAAAGCCTGTACCCGGCGGATGCACCTTCACCGGAACTGGCCGCGTTCAGGCTGGGCACGTCACGCCGGGGGCCTGCCCTGTCGCCGGCCGAGTCCCATTTCCAGGCCCTCACCCATGAAGATTACTCCCCCAATGGCGCGCGCCTGGCACAGCGCCTCGATGTCGACAAATACCGGCGCTTCCTCGCCGAACGCGACGCACTGGAACGACGGATTGCCGCCCTGCGCAACCTGGCCTTGCAAGCCAGCAACGATCATGACGCCTGGCTGGCGACGGCCGAACCCCAACACATTGATAACCCCTACAGCCTGGCTGCGGCACTGGCCTGTTACGACCGCGACGAACGCACCTCCGCCCGCGGTCTGGAAATCTCACTGGCCTTGCTGATTCACCCGATGGGCCAGCCGACACCCGGCACCGAAGATCATGACCGACGCTTCAAACGCCTGGAGCAATGGCTGGACCAGCACGACAGCCCGCTTTACACCGCCTTGGCGCCGTTCAACCCGTTCAAGGACAAAGCCGATTCGATCGGCTCCATGTTCGGCGCCAGCGACAACGTGATCGAAGGGCTCGCCGGTCGCTTCCCGGCCATGGCGGACATCACCGACCTCACCGCCCAGTCGGTCAATGCCGTGGTGCTCAAGCGCCTGCGTGGCCAAACCCGTTGGGATGCCAGCCATGGCCTGCGCCAGCAAGTGTTGCTGGCAGCGCGCGAGGCCAATGCCGAGAAAGCGCTGGGGTTGTTGGCGGCGCGCTATCGCATCACCGAACAGGCCATTACGGAAAATCCCTTTAGCCAGGAGGTGCAGCGGTATTTGAAGAGCGGCATGGCGCAGGTTGAAGAGATGAAAGCGTTGCGCATTTCGGGTAGCCGCACGGTGTCCATCGAGCTGACCACCACTGCGCGTGCGAAACCTAACTTTCTGGGGCTGCTCACCTCGGGCGGTGGTGGTGGTTTAAACGCGGGGATGCTGTGGTTCAACATCTTATCGCTCAAGACGGCCTACAACAGCCTGCAGAAGAGCGAGGCACCGGAATACACCCTGGGGTTCGCTTCATCTGTTTTCGGGGTGATTGGTGCAGCGGCGGCGACATTGGTCAGCGTGCGGGCGACGCAAAAGGCCGTCATGCTGAGATTAAGCTCAACTGCGCCAGGCATGGCATTTGGCAATGGGATCATCAAATTCTTGGGTAGCAATCTGTTTGCCCGATTAGCCGGATACCCGGCAATAGCATTTGCTCTGAGCTCAGATTGGTCAAAGGGATTGCGCCAATTCGATAACGGTAACTCTACGGCTGGCAGATACACAATTGCTGGTGGATTAACCATGGCCATTGGCTCTGCTGTCACTCTTGAAGCAGGACTTGCCATTGCGGGCGCTACAACGCTGGTACCCTTTGCCGGATGGGCCGCCGCTGCCCTTGTCCTCGTAGGCGTAGCCATCATAGCAGGAGGCCTCTACCTACACGCCAAGGCACATGAACGCCTTCACAGCCCAATAGAACTGTGGGCAGCACGTAGCACATTCGGCAATCGCATCAATGATGGAGAGTCGCACGCCGACATCAACTTGGACTTTGACAAAAAACTGCCTGCTTTCACCTCACTGCAAACAGAAATTAAGGCTTGGCACAATGAACATTATGGACCCAAGCTACTATCCGCCGAGCAGGCCTTATCACTCGGCATAACTAACGTCGACACCCGATGGCATCAGAATAACCACTGGTCGCCGCCAGATTGGACAGCGATCACACATAACAAAGTAATCACATCCCAACCAACCGCTGAGTTCACAGTACTGCTGCCTGGCTTTGTGCTTGGGGTAAGCGAATGGTCAGGAAGCTTGAGCACCCTCCGGGACGACAAAGGAATAAACGTATTCCCAATTGCCCCGACCGGCCACATCGTAGGTGCTGGCCTGGTTCTGCATTTCGAGAACACGCTCGCCAACCAAAATCCTGTCTCACTGCATCTAACTTACCGCGCCAATCAAGGGTTGGACGAAGACACTGAGACGCTGTCACTTTTCCGTCTGGATCACTAATTATGGCAACCATCTGGATATTCAATTCAACGTCATACTCCGGGCACGCACCTGCAATTGGAGGACAATTAGCAAAACTATCCGAGAATACCTTGTGCCTGAGAAACCCATGGGTAACAGATTCCGTGTTTATGGGAAAACTGTACTGCGCAATGACGATCACACTACTGATAAGCACTTACCCTTATCTATACCCCAGCATCTCGAGACTCTACAACGAAGACATTTTATTGATGTTTTTATTTCTAATAACCCCCTTCGTGCTCACTCCCTTCCTAGCTTATCGAATTCTCTTTATAAAGGGCCTATCAACCATTTGCCTCAACCGATCAACCCAAAAAATCTACTACCAACGTTTGAGCAAGGTATTTGTGTTTGAATGGAGTAACACCGGAGGTGGCATCTTCAAACGCACCGAATACGGCGGTTCATCCTTCAGCACCAGCTATGCCCTCGCCTTCGCCCCCCGCCGCGAAGACGGCAGCCTGCATCAAAAAGACTGCCTCTGGGTCGACAGCAACGAACCCACCGAACCCGGCGTCAAGCATGTCGCCGAAGTGTGGGAATACCTGCGCCACTTCATGGACCACGGCCCGGACAAACTCCCCCCGCCCGGTGAACCCAACTGGTGGCACAAGCCACTGCACGCCATCTGCCTGACCCCGGCAGAAGCCTGGCGCCACTATGCCCCTTGGCGAACCGGCGAGCCCGGTGAAATGCAGGGCAAAAAGAACTGGCAATTGCCGTTCTGGGCCGTGCTGTTTCCCTACAACCTCTCCGTCGCCCTCTGCTGGTATGGCATCTGCCGCCTGTTCAACGTCCGAGCAGCGCCACCGCCTCCCGAAGCATTTGAGGAGGCCCCAGCGCATTCAACCCAAAGGAAACGCACATGAGCGACACCTCTGTCAGCAGCGCTACCTCCGGACCCTGCCTGCAGCTAACGCGTATCCATCCCTACAACGCCAATCAAGGCCTGGACGAAGACAATGAGACCCTGTCAATTTTTCGTCTGGAGCGCTGATCATGGCAACCATCTGGATATTCAACTCAAGCTCAAGTTCAGGGCATAAGCCCGCTATTGGCGGGCAACTATCAAGCTTGTCAAAAACCACCTTATGCCTGAGAAACCCCTGGGTAACAGACTCAGTTTTTATGGGAAAGCTGTACTGTGCAATGACCATTGCGCTCGTCATCTTCACCTACCCTTACTTACTAACCAGTGAAGCCTGGAACCCATACACCTTTAGTTATACCTTTATCCTCCTTACACTAATTGCACCTTTAATCTTCCTCCCATTCTTAGCCTATCGAATATATTTCATAAAACGCTTATCAATTTTCTGCTTCAATCGATCAACCCAAAAAATCTACTACCAACGTTTGAGCAAGGTATTTGTGTTTGAATGGAGTAACACCGGAGGTGGCATCTTCAAACGCACCGAATACGGCGGTTCATCCTTCAGCACCAGCTATGCCCTCGCCTTCGCCCCCCGCCGCGAAGACGGCAGCCTGCATCAAAAAGACTGCCTCTGGGTCGACAGCAACGAACCCACCGAACCCGGCGTCAAACATGTCGCCGAAGTGTGGGAATACCTGCGCCACTTCATGGATCACGGCCCGGACAAACTCCCCCCGCCCGGTGAACCCAACTGGTGGCACAAGCCACTCCACGCCATCTGCCTGACCCCGGCAGAAGCCTGGCGCCACTATGCCCCCTGGCGAACCGGCGAGCCCGGTGAAATGCAGGGCAAAAAGAACTGGCAATTGCCGTTCTGGGCCGTGCTGTTTCCCTACAACCTGACCGTCGCCCTCTGTTGGTACTGTGTCTGCAAGCTTTTCAATGTCCGTGCAGCGCCACCACCGGCGGATGCTTTCGAAGGGGGGGCTGCTAAGCCTGAATAGTCACGACCTGAAGTGGATAGGTAGAGAACGCTAAGCGCCTGGATGGCAACGCGGCAAGACAGAATGAGGATGGCGCCCAGATCAAAGGGCCGTAGGACGGCGCCTGACTTATCGCAGGCAACCCAGCGTCCACAGGTTCGGCACAAATCTCAAGAGCGGTGCAATACCTGTGGCGTTGGCTTGCCGGCGATGATTGGGCGCAGCGCCTGTCAGGCGAACTTGGCCCGGGCCGCGTGCAGTTTCTTGTAGCTGTCGATCAGGCGCAGGTGGCGATCAAGGCCTTCGAGCTTCATGCTGGTCGGGGTCAGGCCATGGAAGCGCACACTGCCGTCCACCGAACCCAATACCGCATCCATGCGCGCATTGCCGAACATACGGCGGAAGTTGGCTTCGTAGTCATCCATCTCCAGTTCGTCATCCAACTGCACTTCCAGCACCACGTTCAGCGCCTGGTAGAACAGGCCGCGGTCTACGGTGTTGTCGTTGAACTGCAAGAATGCCTCAACCAGTTCCTTGGCGTCCTCAAAACGCTGTACCGCCAGGCAAATCAGCAGCTTCAGCTCCAGAATGGTCAGTTGGCCCCACACTGTGTTTTCATCGAACTCCACGCCGATCAGCGTGGTGATGGTGGTGTAGTCATCCACATCGCAATTGTCCAGGCGCTTGAGCAGCAGCTTGAGCGAGCGGCTGTCGAGGCTGTGCAGGTTGAGGATATCGGCACGGAACGACAAGGCGCGGTTGGTGTTGTCCCAGATCAGGTCCTCGACCGGGTAGATTTCCGAATAGCCCGGCACCAGGATGCGGCACGCGGTGGCGCCAAGGTTGTCGTACACCGCCATGTACACTTCCTTGCCCAGGTCTTCGAGGATGCCGAACAGGGTCGCGGCCTCCTGCTGGTTGGAGTCCTCGCCGTGCCCGGAGAAGTCCCACTCGACGAATTCGAAGTCGGCCTTGGCGCTGAAGAAGCGCCACGACACCACGCCGCTGGAGTCGATGAAATGCTCGACGAAGTTGTTCGGCTCGGTCAGTGCATGGCTTTCGAAGGTGGGTTGCGGCAGGTCGTTCAGGCCTTCGAAGCTGCGGCCCTGCAGCAGCTCGGTGAGGCTGCGCTCCAGCGCCACTTCCAGGCTCGGGTGGGCACCGAACGAGGCAAACACGCCACCCGTGCGCGGGTTCATCAAGGTCACGCACATGACCGGGAACTCGCCCCCCAGCGACGCATCCTTGACCAGCACCGGGAAGCCTTGCTCTTCCAGGCCCTGGATGCCAGCGAGGATCGCCGGGTATTTGGCCAGCACCTCTTGCGGCACGTCCGGCAGGCACAACTCGCCCTCGAGGATTTCGCGCTTCACCGCGCGCTCGAAGATTTCCGACAGGCACTGCACCTGCGCCTCGGCCAAGGTGTTGCCCGCGCTCATGCCATTGCTGAGGAACAGGTTTTCGATCAGGTTGGACGGGAAGTACACCACCTGCTGGTCGGACTGGCGCACGAACGGCAGCGAACAGATGCCCCGCGCCGTGTTACCCGAGTTGGTGTCATACAGGTGCGAACCACGCAGCTCCCCGTCAGGGTTGTAGATCGCCAGGCAGTGCTCATCGAGGATCTCGGCCGGCAACGCGTCGCGCGGGCCCGGCTTGAACCACTGCTCGTTCGGGTAGTGCACGAACGGGGCGTTGGCCAGGTCTTCGCCCCAGAACTGGTCGTTGTAGAAGAAGTTGCAGTTGAGGCGCTCGATGAACTCGCCCAGCGCCGAGGCCAGCGCAGCCTCCTTGGTGGCGCCTTTACCGTTGGTAAAGCACATGGGTGACTGCGCATCGCGTACGTGCAGCGACCAGACGTTGGGCACAATGTTGCGCCACGAGGCGATCTCGATCTTCATCCCCAACCCGGCGAGGATGCCCGACATGTTGGCAATGGTCTGCTCCAGCGGCAGGTCCTTGCCGGGGATATAGGTGCTGGTGTCCGACACCGGCATCAGCAACCCCTGGGCATCGGCATCGAGGTTGTCGACCACTTCGATCACGAACTCAGGGCCGGTCTGCACCACCTTTTTTACCGTGCAGCGGTCGATGGAGCGCAGGATGCCTTGACGGTCCTTGTCGGAGATGTCTTCGGGCAGTTCGACCTGGATCTTGAAGATCTGGTTGTAGCGGTTTTCCGGGTCGACGATGTTGTTCTGCGACAGGCGGATGTTTTCGGTGGGGATATCGCGGGTCTGGCAGTACAGCTTGACGAAGTAAGCCGCGCACAAGGCCGAAGACGCCAGGAAATAGTCGAACGGGCCGGGGGCCGAACCATCGCCTTTGTAGCGGATAGGTTGGTCGGCGATCACCGTGAAGTCATCGAATTTGGCTTCGAGACGGAGATTGTCGAGAAAATTGACCTTGATTTCCATGCGGGATTACCGTGATTTAAGCGTGCAAAACGAAATTGGCCGGCATTATCCGGGTTTTCGTTGCGCAAGTCCTGTTCAACGCCGACTGCAGGCTTGATTTTTCGAAGCTGGCTTGCGTATTCCGCCGGATTACTTGCCTGATCCTCTGAAGCCACCCCGCCACCAGACCAGCGGTCATCCTGCTGTGCTAGCGTTTCTGCACCGGGGGACAACGTATTCCCCATGCAGATAAAACACAGCGACAACAACCGTGACGGGCAGGTGAAACCATGGAACTACGCATCAACCAGAAGACCTATCAGGTCGAGGCGGACGCCGACACGCCCCTGCTGTGGGTAATCCGCGATGACCTGGGGCTGACCGGCACCAAGTATGGCTGCGGCTTGGCCCAGTGCGGCGCCTGTTCGGTGCTGGTGGACGGCAATGTGGTGCGCGCCTGCGTTACCCCGGTGGCCGGTGTGGTGGGGCGTGAGGTCACCACCATCGAGGCGATCGAGGCCGACCCCGTCGGCAAACGGGTGGTCGCCGCCTGGGTCGAGCACCAGGTGGCTCAATGCGGCTATTGCCAGTCTGGCCAGGTCATGGCAGCCACGGCGCTGCTCAAGCACACGCCCAAACCCAGCGATGCGCAGATCGATGCAGCCATGGTCAACCTGTGCCGCTGCGGCACCTACAACGCCATCCATGCCGCCGTGCATGACCTGGCCCAGGGGGAGCAGGCCTGATGAACACGCCAGTCGATACACCCGTCGAACTGCTCAGGCTGCAGCGGGGCGAAACGGTCAACCTGTCACGTCGGCGCTTTCTTGCCGGCACCGCAGTCGGTGCCCTGGTGCTAGGTTTCGGCCTGCCCATGGGCTCGGCCCGCGTGCAGGCAGCAGCCGCCGCTGCGGCAACCGCGGAACGCGGCACCCAGGTGCCTGCATTTCTGGAGATTCGCCCGGACGGCACGGTGCGCCTGCTGAGCCCCTTTATGGAAGGCGGGCAAGGCCCTTTCACCGCCATGGCGCAGATTGTGGGTGAAGAGCTGGATGTCGACCCGGCCCATTTCGTGGTCGATAGCGCACCACCGGGCGAAGCCTACGTGGTGATGGAGAACGGCATGCGCATCACCGGTGGCAGCATGTCGGTGCGCATGAGTTACCCCACCATGCGCCGTCTGGGCGCGCTCGCCCGGGGCATGCTGCTGCAGGCGGGCGCCGAACACCTGGGTGTACCGGTCGATGAGCTTTCTACCACACCGGGTAACGTAGTACATACCACGACCGGACGTTCCGTACCCTACGGTGAGCTGGCCGGTCGCGCCATGGACCTGCCGGTGCCCGACCCGGCCAGCGTCAAGCTGCGCGACCCCAGCCAGTTTCGCTGGATTGGAAAGCCCGTACGCCGCCTGGATGCCTACGACAAGTCCACCGGCAAGGCCCAGTACTGCATCGACATCAAAGTCGACGGCATGCTCCACGCTGCCGTGCAACATGCGCCGCGCCTGGGCATGACGGTTGGCAGCCTGCGCAACGAAGACCAGGTCAAGGCCATGAAAGGCGTACATTCTGTGCATCAGCTGCCAGGCGCCGTGGCTGTGGTCGCCGAGCGCTGGTGGCACGCCAAGCGTGCAGTGGAAGCGATTCAGGTGGACTGGAAAGAACCGGCCGCCGACAGCAAAGTGCGACCGATGCCGGCCGATTTTTCCAGCGACGCCTGGCGCGAACACCTCGCGACGGTGCAAGGGCCATCCCGTGATGAAGAGAACGAAGGGGATATTGCCGGCGCCTTGGCCAACGCCAAGACCCAGGTCGAGGCCAGCTACCACAACCAGTACCTGAACCATGCCCAGCTGGAGCCACCGTCCGCCCTCGCCCGCTTCAACCCGGACGGCAGCCTCGACGTCTGGCTGCCCAACCAGGCCCCGGACATGTTCCGTGACGACATTGCCAGACGCACCGGCCTGGAGCCTGCACAAATCAACCTGCACTCGCCGCTGCTGGGCGGCTTCTTTGGCCGCCACTTCCTGTACGACTCTGCCAACCCCTACCCGCAGGCCATTGCCCTGGCCAAAGCGGTTGGCCGGCCCGTGAAGCTTATCTGGAGCCGCGAGGAGGAGTTTTTGCGCGATGTACTGCGCCCCGTCGCAGTGGTGAAGTTCCGCGCCGGGCTGGACGCAGACGGTATGCCAGTGGCGCTCGAAGCGGTCAGCGCCACCGAGGGCCCAACCGAGGCCCTTGCTGGAAAACAAGGGGAGAAGATCGACCCGACCGCGCTTGAGGGGCTGTCAGGCAAGTCCTACGCCATCGCCAACAAGCGCATTGCCCAGATCTATGTCAAAGGCCCGGCCATGCTCGGTTACTGGCGCTCGGTAGGTAACTCGCTGAACGACTTCTTCTACGAATCATTCCTGGACGAACTGGCCGACAAAGGTGGCAAGGACCCGTTTGAACTGCGCCTGCACCTGCTGCGCGACAACCCGAGACTGACCAACCTGCTGAACGCAGTGGCCGACTTGTCCGGCGGCTGGAAGCGCGGACCGTTCACCGCCGAGGATGGCAGCAAGCGCGCACGCGGCGTGGCCATGGCCTCACCGTTCGGCTCGGAGGCTGCGGTCATTGCCGAGGTTTCCATCGACAACGGCCAGGTCAGGGTGCACGACATCTGGCAAGCCATCGACCCAGGCAGCATCGTCAACCCGGCGATCATCGAGCATCAGGTCAACGGCGCTGTCGCCCTGGGCCTGTCGCAGACGCTGGTGGAAGAAGCGGTGTACGTGGATGGCAAGCCGCGCGCGCGCAATTATGACCTGTACCCGATTCTGCCGCCTTCGCGCATGGCCCGGGTGCATGTGCGCATCATCGAAAGCGGGGCGAAGATGGGCGGCATCGGCGAACCACCGCTGCCCGCCGTTGCCCCGGCGGTGGCCAATGCGGTCGCGCAGCTCACTGGCCAGCGCGTGCGCAGTTTGCCATTGAGCCGCCACACCTTCAGCTGATCGCACAAGGGACGCCTCATGACCCATCGTTTCGCAAGAACCGCTGGCTGGCTGGCGCTGCCGTGCCTGGTCGCGGCGGGCCTGCTGGCCTGGTATGTCACCCGTGAACCCGCATCGCCGTTTGCCGATGCACAGGCCACTGCTGCCGACCCGGCGCTGGTCAGCCGAGGCGAATACGTAGCCCGGCTCAGTGACTGCGTGGCCTGCCATAGCCTGCCGGATGGCAAACCGTTCGCCGGCGGGCTGGAAATGGCCACCCCGCTGGGGGCAATCCACGCCACCAACATCACCCCCGACCGCGACAGCGGTATCGGTAACTATACCCTGGCTGACTTCGACCGCGCCGTGCGCCAGGGTGTCGCGCCGGGTGGCCGACGCCTGTACCCGGCTATGCCTTACCCGTCCTACGCCAAGCTCAGCGATGATGATGTCAAGGCGCTGTATGCATTCTTCATGCACGGCGTGCAACCGGCGCGGCAGGCCAACCTGGCCAGCGACATCCCCTGGCCGCTGAACCTGCGCTGGCCCATCGCCTTGTGGAACGGCCTGTTCGCCGCCACCACGCCTTACACCGCCAAGGCCGGGCAGGATGCACAGTGGAACCGTGGCGCCTATATCGTCCAGGGCCCCGGGCACTGCGGCAGTTGCCATACGCCACGCGGCCTGGCCTTCAATGAAAAGGCGCTGGATGACAGCGGCAAGCCGTTCCTGTCCGGCGCACTGCTCGACGGCTGGTATGCTCCCAGCCTGCGTGCCGACCACAACACCGGGCTGGGGCGCTGGAGCGAGGCCGAGATCGCGCAGTTCCTGAAGACCGGGCGCAACCGGCATGCAGTGGTATATGGTTCGATGACCGAGGCGTTCAACAACTCCACGCAATTCATGCGTGACGACGACCTGGCCGCCATCGCCCACTACCTGAAGTCGCTGCCCGGCGACCCTCAACGTGACGGCGCACCCTGGCAATACCAGGCCGAATCGCTAGCCACACGGCTGGACAGCCCAGGAGCGCGCACCTACGTGACACGCTGTGCGTCATGCCACGGCCTGGACGGCAAGGGCCAGGCCGAATGGATGCCGCCCTTGGCAGGGGCAACCTCGGCACTGGCCAAGGAGAGCGCCTCGGCAATCAATATCACGCTCAATGGTTCGCAGCGGGTGGTGGCTGCAGGGGTGCCGGACGCCTATCGCATGCCGGCTTTGCGCGAACAGCTGAGTGATCAGGAGATTGCCGACGTGCTCAGCTTTGTGCGTACGGCCTGGGGCAACCAGGGTGGTGCGGTGGATGCGCAGGCGGTAGGCAAGCTGCGTGGGCATACCGACCCGGCCAGCAGCAGCCCCATCATCTTGCATATGCGTTGAATTGGAGTGGCACATGTACCGACGCGAGGCTGCCCCCAACAAAGACCGCGCAGCACATGAGCCACTCTGTCACTGCCACCGCTCCAGATTCTGTTTCAACCACTGTTCGGGCAAGGCCCCGCCAACGATCTTCGCCATCTCCCGCGCCAGCGCCTCACGCAGCGGTGGCCGGTTGCAGGGCGACTCACGTGAGATTGCCAGGTACAACCCTTCGCTGGACACCGGTGGCTGCAACACCTGCACAGTGGCTGCGATGCCCAATGTGCGTGCCAGCGCCATGCCAGGATACTGCTCGTACACCACATAATCGCTGCGCTTGTGCATCAGCTTCTCGAACGCCTGCCTGGCACTGGGCACCGCTTCGAGGGTGAGATTGGCCTGGGCGTATTCATCGAACTGCTGGCCGTGGCTGTTGTTGACCAGAGTGCCACCCTTGCGGCCTTTGAGGTCGGCCCATTGCTGGTAGGCAAAAGCATTGTCCTGGCGCACCCAGATGACGCTGGGGGTGCGCAAAAATGGCGGGGCGATGAAGTCCACATGCTGCCGGCGCGCCTCGGTCAGGAAATACCCGGCCATCAAGTCGATCCGCCCAGTGCGCACGGCTTCCTGGGCTCGCGACCACGGCCCGGCGTAAACCACCTCTATGTCCAGCCCCAACTGCTTGCCCACGTATTTGAGCAGGTCGGCATTGGCACCGATCAATCGTTGAGGGTTTAGCGGGTCGCGCCACAGGTAGGGGGGGTACTCCGGATTTCCTGTGGCGGTCAGCCGTAAGCATGCATCATCCGCCACCGCAGCCAGGGGCAGCAGTGACAGGCACACCAGGAGCAAGACGTGGCGAAAGCAACGCTCGATCATCTACAACCCTCGGCACATGAAACACCCGGCGACCCGGCGTGATAGCCAAAGGCTGCCACCCACTGCGGTCGCCTGCAGCTATCGTCTGCGCGCTGTGGACAGTCTGGACCATCAGCAACCCGCAGACGAGCCTTTCATCGTTCAGTTGAAAAATCTGCCGAAGGACAGACAGTAAGGGCCTGCACAGCAGGCGACAACGTGGGCTTTTCAGGCACCCTGCCGTCGCATCGCCAGGATCGCCGCGCCGAAACCGATAAAGGTGGTGCCCACCACCCGGTTCACCCAGCGCGACAGCGACGGCCGGGTCAGCACCCCTTTGGCCCGCGCAGCCAAGGCGGCATACGCGCTCAGCGAAGTGAGCGACAAGGCCACGAAAATCCCGGTCAAGGTCAGGAACTGCGGCAACAACGCAGCCCCCTGGTCGATGAACTGCGGGAACAGCGCAGTAAAGAACATGGTCGCCTTGGGGTTGGTGACTGCAGTGAGGAAGGCCGATTTGAACAGTTTCAGCGGCGCGGGTCGCACCTTGGCCGCACGCTCTGCGGCCCCCTGCTCCAGCATCGGGCTCTTCTTCAGCAGTTGTCGCACGCCCAGGTAGAACAGGTAGCCCGCCCCCAGGATCTTCACGGCATTGAACAGTACTTCAGAACTGGCCAGCAGTGCGCCTAGCCCCAGCATGGCCGCAGCCGACAAGCAGAACAGGCCCGTGCCATTGCCCAGCGACGACCAGATCGCGCTGCGCTGGCCATGGGCAAGGCTGTTGTTGATAGCCATCAAAGTGGCAGGGCCGGGGCTGGCGATCGCGATGGCGGCGACCAGGGTGAACGCGAACAGCGAGTGAGAATCCATTTCAGGCTCGGCAGACAATCAGGAAAGGCTGCGTGAATTGCACGCAGGTTCAGCTGGCATTCTGCCGCTTGGCCGCCTTCTTGGCGATAGCCTTCATTCGCGTCGCCGCCCGCTGCACAGTGGCCATTTTCTCGGGCCGCTTCATGCCCCGCCACTTGCGAATTTCGTCACGGGTACGGCCGCAGCTCACGCACAGTTCGCTGTTGAGCTGGCATAACGAGACGCAGGGGTTGTCGATGTCTTTGGCCATGCAACTGCTCAGCCAGGCAGCTCTGCACGCGCACGTTCGCCTGCGCTGTGGAACACCTGGCGCACTTCCTCGGCCTTGACCTTGGTTACCGACCTGGCTACCAGCAACTCTTCGACCACGCGCAAGCCCTGCTCGAGGGCTGTGGCCAGTTGCTCGGCGTCGGAGGCGTCAGCGATATCACCCAGATAGGGAGCGATGAGATACACGTAACGGTCCTGCAGCTTGAGCGCTTCCAGCGCGTCGAGGGCTTTCTGGAACCGATCGGCAGCGGCAGGGCTCATGCTCAATTTATCGAAATGAATCAGGCTCACACGGTCAGTGGCCATTATGACGAATCTCCGTTTCCTGGTGCGGCCAGGCCCACAAGCAGCAGCGCTTCTACGATGCTCGTATGTGCGGGCCCGGGTTATGCCCATCAGGGTACCAGAAGCCGAGGCAGAAAGGGCCACTGCCCCCAGAACTAAAAGTATTTGCCAAGTCGCGTAATGGACGCCCCAGGACGTTATGGGGACATGAGCCGCCATTTGCTGCGCAGGATAATCCCGCCAGCAATCCACCCCGCCGAGGCCGTCATCGCGCTCGGCAGCCCACACAACAACAAGCCTGCGCGCTCAGGCAGACACAATGGGGCCTCATCATACATGGCAAAGGAACACATCCCCGAAACACTCGATCTTGGCGTCACAGACCCCTCGAAAACCGCAGAAGCCCGCCAGGACCGGCATTTCGAGGGCAAGCTTGACTGGATTGTCTTTGGTTTCACCAGCCTTCTGGCCATCGCCTTCGTGCTCTGGGGCTTCCTCAACCAGGTCAGCCTGGCCAGCAGCGCCTCCAGCGCGCAATCCTGGGTCATTCTCAATTTCGGCTGGTTCTTCGTGCTCACCTCCTCCCTGTTCGTGGTGTTCGTGCTGTGGCTGGCCGCCAGCCGTTACGGGCGAGTGCCGCTGGGCCGTGATGGCGAACAGCCAGAATTTCGCACGGTATCCTGGGTAGCAATGATGTTCAGCGCCGGTATGGGCATCGGCCTGATGTTCTTCGGCGTGGCCGAGCCACTGTCGCACTACATATCGCCGCCGCCCGGCTCGGCCAGCGGGCAGACCAGCGAAGCGATGCAGGTGGCAATGGCCACCACCTTGTTCCACTGGACCCTGCACCCTTGGGCCATGTACGCCATCGTCGGCCTGGTAATCGCCTACGGCACCTTCCGCCGTGGCCGCTCGCAGCTGATTTCCGCCGCCTTCCGACCACTGATCGGCAAGCACGCAAACGGCCCTCTCGGCCGCCTGATCGACATGATGGCAATCTTCGCCACGCTGTTCGGCTCGGCCGCCTCGCTGGGCCTTGGGGCGCTGCAGATTGCCGGCGGCCTGGAATACAACGGCTGGATCGAAAGCCCCGGTAAACTGTTCTACATCTCGATCATCACCCTGCTGACCATTGCCTTCGTAACCTCGGCGGTGTCGGGCATCGGCAAGGGTATCCAGTGGCTGTCCAACACCAACATGGTGCTGGCACTGGTGCTGGCGGTGTTCGTGTTCATGGTCGGGCCGACGCTGCTGATGCTCAACCTGCTGCCGACCTCGCTCGGCATCTACATCAAGATGCTGCCGGAAATGATGGCCCGCACCAACGCCAGCGGCGGCGAGCAGATGAACAGCTGGCTGGCCGGCTGGACCGTGTTCTACTGGGCCTGGTGGATCTCCTGGACGCCTTTCGTGGGCATGTTCATCGCCCGCATCAGCCGCGGTCGCACCATTCGACAGTTCGTTACCGGGGTGCTGCTGGTGCCAAGCCTGGTCAGCCTGGTGTGGTTCACCATCTTCGGTGGCGCCGCCATCGAGGCCGTGCGCGAGGGCGCCTTCCAGCTGGCCAACGGGGCGGTCAACAGTAATCACGCGCTGTACCAGTTGCTGGACAGCTACCCGCTGGCCTCGGCAACCTCGGTGCTGGTGATGATCCTGGTGGGCATCTTTTTTGTTTCGGGCGCCGACGCCGCTTCGCTGGTGATGGGCACGCTGTCGGAACACGGCACCACCGCGCCATCGCGACGCACAGTGATTTTCTGGGGGACGCTGACTGGTACGGTGGCGGCGATCATGCTGGCGATCGGCGACCCAGGCAACCCTGGCGAGGCGCTGACCGGGCTGCAGAACCTGACCATCGTCGTGGCCTTGCCATTCGTGGTGGTGATGGTGCTGCTATGCCTGGCGTTGTACCGCGACCTGCGCAAGGACCCGATGATGCTGCGCCACCTGCGCGGCAACGAGCTGATCGAGAAGGCCGTACTGTATGGTGCGGTGAAGCATGGGGAGGAGTTCTACATTGTGGTGCAGGAGAAGAAGGCATCGGCCAAGACAGCGGCAGAGGCCGAAGTAACCAGCAACTGACGGCGCCAACCCGAAAACCACGGGCTGCCACGCAGCCCGTTCGCGATTCGAGGCCGCGCCTGCTGAAACACAGACCCGCTTCAACCTTTTAGCGCCGCCGCTATCTTCGCCACATCAATCTTGCCCATCTGCATCATGGCCTCGAACGCACGCTTGGCCGCCGCACGGTCGGGGTGGCCGATGGCTTCGATGAGGATGCGTGGAGTGATCTGCCACGAAATCCCCCATTTGTCCTTGCACCAGCCGCAAACGCTGGCCTCGCCGTCGTTGCCGACAATGGCCTCCCACAAGCGGTCGGTCTCTGCCTGGTCCACGGTACTGACCTGGAACGAAAATGCCTCACAGTGCTTGAAGGCCGATCCACCATTGAGCCCCACGCACGGGATACCCATTACCGTGAATTCCACGGTGATCACATCGCCCTGCTTGCCTGAAGGGTAATCGGCGGGTGCCTGGTGCACAGCGACCACCCGGCTATCGGGGAAAGTTCGGGCATAGAAGTTCGCCGCCTCTTCGGCAGCGTGGTCATACCACAGGCAGACGGTGTTCTTGGCAGTCATGGTCTTGCTCCACGATCGAAGGTGAGCCTTGAGTCTAGCCCCATAGCCCCGGCGTACCGGTAGCACCTGACCACCTGATGCAAATGCAGGATTGATAGGCGATCAAGCCGATAAAAAAAGCGCCCCAAGCGGAGCGCCAGAAAATCCACCTAAACCAAAGGAGCAACAAGGTTGCCAAGGTGGAATCACAGAATCGACAACGGGTACTCCACGATCAGCCGCACTTCGTCCAGGTCCGACTCGAACGCCGTGGCCCGGGTGGTGGCCTGGCGAACCCGCAACGACAGGTCCTTGGCCGCGCCCGTCTGCACCACATACTTCACCTCGATGTCACGCTCCCAGCGTTTCTGGTCGGTCAGCGGGTTGCCCGCAACGTCACGGCGCATGTAGGTGGCGTTGGCATTGGAGTAGTCAGCATCGGTACCCTTGCCGTAGCGTGTCATGAACGACAACCCGGGTACGCCGTAGGCAGCCATGTTCAGGTCATAACGCAGCATCCACGAACGCTCCTTGGGCGCGTTGAAGTCGCTGTACTGGATGGAGTTGTCGAGGAAGATCGAGTCGGACTGACGCAGGTAGTCGAAGTCGTCGTCGCCGTTGTTGCGCTGGTGCGTCAGGGCCAGGGTGTGAGCACCAAAGCGCACACCCAGCTTGGCGCTCCAGATGTCGTTGTCAAAGGCGCCCAGGCGCTGCTGCCCTTCATCCACAGCCTTGTAATAGTTGAAACCGCCAATCAGCGCCAGCGCCTCGCTCAGTGGCCAGCTCAGGCTGGTGCCGGCGTAGTACTGGTTCCACGCGTCCTTGAGCCGGCTACTGAACAGGCTGACGCTGACATGCTCATTGAGCCTGTAATCCCCCCCACCATAGGCGATCCAGGGCGAATCGACCGGGCCGCCATAGAAGGTCACGAAGTTCTCCCGCAGGTCGCTGGACATCGGCTGGCTCATGGCATGCAGACGCCCGGCTTGCAGGGTAAGGTCCTTGATGCTGGTGTTCTCCAGGGTCACCCCACGGAAGCTTTCCGGCAGCAGCCGCGAGTCGCCAGCCGCCACCACCGGGTTGGCCGGGAACACATCCCCCACCTTCAGTACCGTGTCGAACAGTCGTAGCTTGGCCGCGCCCCCCACCTTGGTGTATTCGTCACGTGCCTGGCCGTCGCGGTCAACCGGCAATACGTCGAAAGAACTGCGCCCGCCGTTGCGGCCGCCGCCAGTGTCGAGCTTGAGGCCAAGCATGGCAAACGCATCCAGGCCAACACCTACGGTGCCCTGGGTGAAGCCCGACTCGAATCGGGTAATCACGGCATGCCCCCAGGCCTCGGAGTAGCCGTTGTCAGGTTGTTTGCTCGGGTTGTGTGTGGGGGCCACAGAATCGCGATTATCGCGGTTGAAGTAGAAGTTGCGGTTAAGCACGCTGAGGGTGCTGCCCTCCATGAAGCCGTCCGCACTTTTTTCTGCAGCAACAACCTGGCTGCCAACGCCGGCCAGCGCCAGGCAAGCAGCCAGTGTCAGGGGTGATCTGCACGTCATCCGATGCTCCTTGAACGTCGCATTTGTTGTTATGTCGGCGGGCCAAGATTGACGGCCGGCAGATAACGCCAAGGTGATCGGCGCATTACAATTGCGTCATCGGCAACGCAGCGCTCTGGGGCGGGCACTGCAACATTCTGCAGACATTTCCGACACTAGGCAGTGAACCTGCTGACAAAAAAACGGTCTTTCGCTGACGGTCAACTCACCGACCGGTTCATCGGCCCAGTCACCGGGCCTACTTTTTGTCCTGTTTCAGCGAAGACCCAACATGCCCGATTCCCGCCCAAATGCTTCCGCCCTCCCTGCCCTGCGCATCGGCCTGATTGCCGCCCTGGTGGGCCTGGCCGCCCCCGTGCACGCCGAAGAGCCTGCCAGCGACGCACGCTGGGTCAGTGACAGCCTGAGCACCTACGTGCGCAGCGGCCCGACCGACGGGCACCGCATTGTCGGCACGCTCAAGTCCGGGCAGAAGCTGACCCTGCTCGGCAGCCAGGGCAATTACAGCCAGGTGCGCGGGCAGAACGGCGATGTGGTGTGGATCCTCAGCAACGACCTGCAGGCAGTGCCCGGGCAGAACGAGCGCCTGCCATTGCTCGATGCCCAGGTCGCCGAACTGACCGGGCAGTTGAAGACCATCGACGACAGCTGGAAGAACCGCGTACAGGGCATGCAGGAAACGCTTGATTCGCGCAAGCAGCTGATTGACGAGCTGGAGGCGCGCAACAAGGCACTGAACGAGCAGCTCGATCAGAGCCAGTCGGACCTGCGCGATACCCAGGCCCGCCTGGGGGATGAGAACAAGCAGGTGATGATGCGCTACATGGTGTATGGCGGCAGCATTGCCGGTGCAGGCTTGCTGGCGGGGCTGATCCTGCCGGCACTGACCCGTGGGCGCAAGAAGAACGATCGCTGGTTCTGAGTTCGGCAAGGCGTCGGGGCTGGAACGTGCAGGCCTGCCACAGGTCTTGCAGCAGCGGAACCACCCCTACCGCAACCGTTCCAGCGCCTCCAGCACATACCCCGTGGCCCGCTCCACCTGCCCTTCCCGACACGCAATACCCAACTGCCGCCACAACCCCGGCCGCAGCGGTCGGCGGGCAATGCGCCGGTCCAGTTCGGTCGCCTCCCCCTCCTGCGGCAACAAGGTCGCCCCGTACCCGGCGCCGACCAGGCTCTTGATCGCATCGTTGTAGTTCAGCTCGATCCGCGGTTCGGGGTACAACCCCGCCGCTGCAAACCACTCGCCGGTAACCCGCGACAGCTGGGTGGTGCTGTCGTTGAGAATCAACGCCCGTTGCGCCAGCCAGGCCGGGGTGATCCTGGCCGGTGGCTGCCAGTCGGCCGGCACATACGCCAGGATCGGGTCGCGCCGCCAGGGGGTAACCGTCAGCCCTTTGCCGGCCACCTGCGGCAAGGCCACAAGGCCGATATCCAGCGTGCCCTCACGCAAGCGCGCGAGCGACGCCTGGGAGGTCAGCACCTGAACCTGCACATCGATCCCCGGGTGCTCCACACGCAGGCGCGCCAGCGCCTGCGGCAGCAAATGGGCGATGGCACCGGTGGAGGCGCCCAGCCGCACACGCCCGGTCAACCCTTCGACCTGCCGGCGTACTTCGTCCAGCGCCAAGTCAGCGTCCGCCAGCAGGCGTCGGGCACGCCCCAGCAGTGTTTCACCGATGACGGTAGGCCGCACCTGGCCGCGGGTGCGGGTGAGCAACGGGGCGCCGATACGCGCCTCCAACTCGGCCACGTGCAAGCTGATGGTGGGCGGCGCCAGGTTAAGCTGGCGGGCGGCCTCGGCAAAGGAGCCCAGGTCGGTGATGACCACCAATGTGCGGAGGCGGTCGAGGCTGATTTCGCGCATTGTTCAGAGCCGGCCCTTTTGCGGGTAAACCCACAGGTTCACCACGCGTTTCAAAACTCATTCAGAAAACCTGAATGTATCGATCATCATATTCAAATTTTCATTACCAACGCTACGGGCGAGCATAGGCTATCTTTCCCCAACCGGACCCCGAGCATGCACACCCCTGTTGTTTTCATCGACGGCGACCAAGGCACCACAGGCCTACAGATCCATGCCCGCCTGCAGGGCCGTAGCGATCTTCGCCTGCTGACCCTCCCCGAGGCCGAGCGCAAGGACCCGCAACGCCGCCGCGAAGCGATCAACAGCGCCGACATCGCCCTGCTGTGCCTGCCCGACGACGCCGCCCGCGAGGCCGTGGCCGCAATCCACAACCCACAGGTGCGGGTGATCGACGCCAGCTCGGCGCACCGCACCACACCAGGCTGGGTGTATGGCCTGCCGGAGCTTGACGAACAGCAAGCCGAGCGCATCGCGCAAAGCACGCGTGTCAGCAATCCCGGCTGCTATCCCACCGGCGCCATCGCGCTGCTGCACCCACTGGTCAAGGCTGGCTTGCTGCCTGCGGACTACCCCCTGAACATCCACGCCGTGTCTGGCTACTCCGGCGGTGGTCGCGCGGCGGTCGAGCGGCACGAACAGCCCGGCGCCGCCAAAGCGCCGGCGCTACAGCTGTATGGCCTGGAGCTGGCGCACAAGCACGTACCGGAGATCCAGCAGCACGCGGGGTTGTCGGCGCGGCCGATGTTCATGCCCGGCTATGGCGCCTACCGCCAAGGCATCGTGCTGAGCATTCCGCTGCAGCTTCGCCTGCTGCCTGGACAGGTCAGCGCCGCGCAGCTGCAAGCCTGCCTGGAACAGCATTACCAGGGTGCCCGCCATGTCCAGGTGATGCCTCTGCATCAGGGCGGCGCTGCGGCAAACCTCGACCCCGAGGCATTGAACGGCAGCAATGACCTGCGCCTGGCGCTGTACGCCAACCCCGAGCATGGCCAGGTACTGCTCACCGCAGTGTTCGACAACCTGGGCAAAGGTGCCTCTGGTGCTGCCGTGCAAAACCTCGACCTGATGCTCGGTGCCTTACAGGCACACGGCTGATGCGGCAAAACCGGTTAGACTGTACACCCGCGCCAACACAGCGCGGGTCGTATTCTCATCCGCCGGAGCCCCCAGATGTTCATCCTGAGCCGCCTCGACAGCGTGCCACCCGAATCTTTCCAGAACCAGATCCGCGAGCTGGTCATTCACAATGTCGGCGAATTGAGCAGTGTCGCCATCGCTGTCGACAACCCGCTGTACCCGCTGTACCAGTACGGCGTCGGCATGGAAGTCCACCAGTACCTGCAAGCGCTGGACGGCGCCCGCGGTCTGGCGGTGGCACTTACCTTGGCGCTGGATGCCGAAGCACCGGACCAGTTGCTGGGCTTTGCGCTGTCGCTGCCAGCCCAGGACGATGGACGGGCCTGTGCATTGGCCTTTCTGGCCGTGTGCGCCAGCCATCGCCGCCAGGGCATCGCCCGTGCTCTACTGGGCGACCTGCGGTCGCGCCATGCCTGCGTGGAGCTGAACGCCTTTGCCAACCAGGTGCCGTGGTTCGAGGCGATGGGCATGCAAGTGGTGGCCGCCAATGGACCGCAGGTGCTGATGAGCAGTACCGGCCAGCCCAGTGGTGCGCTGATCGGGCGCCTGGACATTGCGCCGATTTATCAGACGGCTGAAGTGCTGCAGATTCACACCTATCTGCTTAACCAGCAGGGTGAGGATGCAATGATCGAAGCGGAGCAGATGCGCGATGAGCGGCTGGATGAGCTGACCGCTCAGGCCCAGGAATGTGTGCGCCAGCGCAAGACCGTGTATTGATCCGATGGCCTGTTCGCGGGCTTGCCCGCGCCCACAGGAATACCGTAAGGCCCAAGGCCGGTGATGTACCTGTGGGAGCGGGCGAGCCCGCGAAGAAGCCCCATTGGCCTTTCAGCCATGCACCCAGCGCCGATGCAGCCCACGCGCCAGGGCATCCAGCACAAACCCCAGCACGCCAATCAGCAGCACCATCGCCATCAGTTCGGAATACGCCAGCCGGTCGCGGGTATCAAGAATGAAATACCCAAGCCCCGCACTCACCCCAAGCATTTCGCACGGCACCAGCACAATCCACAGAATACCGATGGCCAGGCGCACGCCCGTCAGCACGTGACCGATCACCCCCGGCACAATCACCTTGCACAAGGTTTCCCAGCGCGTTGCACTCAAGCTGCGGCTAAGTTGCAGCCAGCGCGGGTCCAGTTGACGCACCCCTGCCGCCGTATTCAGCAAGATCGGCCACAACGCGGCAAACGCCAGCAGGAAGTAGATCGGCTGGTCACCCACGCCCATCAGCATCACCACCACAGGCATCCACGACAATGGCGATATCATGCGCAGAAACTGGAATGCTGGCGTGGTCGCCGCCTCCAGGTGCCGGTAGCTGCCTACCAGCAAGCCCAGCGGCACACCCATCAGCAGCGCCAGCAGCAGCCCAATCAGGATGCGCTTGAGGCTGACCCAGATATGCCCATAGACCTCGCCCTGCCCCAGCAGCTCGACCAGGCTGGCCAGGGTTGCCGCCGGCGAAAAGCGCGCAGACAGGCCGTCGGCCTGGCCGAACAGTGCTACACCGGCCCACCATAACAGCAACAAGGCCAGCAACCCGACCAGCCCAAGGCCGGCATGTACGACATGGGTGCGCATCAGACCGCAAACTCCTCGCTACGCTCGAAGTTGTCGGCAATGCCGAACACCAACGGGCCACCCACTGTCGCGATGGCATTACGCACGAAGCGATCGTCGACCAGGTCGCGGGCGGCATACGCCGGATCCAGCCCGGCAAGGAAGGCATTGTCGCCTTCGATCAGGGTGGTTTTCAGGCGCTTGACCAGCTCTTCGGTGTAACTCGGGAACGGGTATGGCTGGAAGTCGATGCGCTTTTCGTCCCACTGCTGATGGCGAATGGCACCACTGGCAATGTAGCCAGCACGGTCTTCGGCGGCGGGCGCCAGGACCTTGGTCAGCACCGCAGGCTCGTGCGGGGTGTACTTGTTGGGGCCCGCCCGGGACAGCAGTGCGGCGGCTTCGGTGCGATGGTCACGGGTCCATTGCTGGGCCTTGACGATGGCGTTGACCACTTTCTGCGACCATTCCGGGCGGTTATTCAGGTCATGCTCGTGCATGAACACCACGCAGCACGCATGGTTGCGCCATACATCGCCGGTAAAGCGCTGCACGCGGCCCACCTTGAGGTTCTCGGCCAGTGCGTTGAACGGCTCGGCAACGATGTAGCCGGCAATGCGCTTGCTGGCCAGTGCGGGTGGCATGTCGGACGGTGGCAGCACCAGCAGGTTGACCTCGTTGGCGGCCAGTTGCGCATTGGCCGGCTTCGACACGGGCGTCAGGCCATTGTCGTTGAGCAACTGTTGCAGTACCACATTGTGGATCGAGTACCAGAACGGAATGGCCACTGTCTTGCCACCAAGCTGTTTCACGTCGGATATATCCGGCGCTACAGTCAGGCCCGAACCGCCCACGTGGTTCCAGGCCACCACCTTGGCTGGCACCTTGCTGCCATAGCGCGCCCACACCGTCATCGGCGAAAGCAGGTGGATGACATTGACCTGGCCGGAAATGAATGCCTCGATCACCTGCGCCCAGCTGCGCAGCAGCACCGGGCGCTCGGCCTGGATGCCTTCGGCCTCGAACAAGCCGTTGTTATGTGCCACCAGCAGCGGCGTGGCATCGGTGATCGGCAGGTAGCCGATACGCACCGGCGCGTCCGGCTCGGCAGCGGCACGCGCCTGCAAGCTCGACAGCAACGGCAATGCACCGGCAGCAGTGAGCATGGCGCCGAGCTTTAGGAAGTCACGACGCGAAGAAGAAGAACAGCAGTCATCCATGCACATGGACAGCCTCCGAGGGCAAAGGGGTTGGGGTAGGTTCGACTGTGCGGCTTGCCCGCCGAAGGGTTTTGAGGATGTCTATGCGCAAGGCCCCCAGCTCTTCGACCCTCTGCGTGCGCGGTTGCGGCAGGTCGATGTGCCACTGACCAAGGATGTGCGCTGGGTGGTTGCCCAGTAGCAGAACCCGGTCTGACAGCAGCAGGGCTTCGTCGATATCGTGAGTGATCAGCACGGCCGCGGTCTTGTGCGTGGCGATCAGTTGCAGCAGCAGCTGCTGCATGTCGGCGCGGGTCACCTCATCCAACGCACCGAAGGGTTCATCCAGCAGCAAGACTTCGGGCTGGCGTGCCAGGCAGCGGGCCAGCGCGGTGCGCTGGGCCATGCCGCCAGACAACTGCGCCGGGTACTGGCCACGCGCGTGGGCCAGGCCCACAGCCGCAATCGCATGGTCGATGCGTGCACGGCGTTCGGCATCCGCCAGCTTGGGCTGACGGGCGAAGTCCAGGCCGAAGGCGACGTTTTTCTCCAGGCTCAGCCATGGCAGCAGGCTTGGGTCCTGAAAGGCCACCGCCAGACGCGGGTGCGGCCCCTGCAGCGGCTGGCCGTGCAAGCTCACGCTACCGCCGCCAGGCTGCTGCAGGCCTGCCAGCACCCGCAGCAGGCTTGACTTGCCCACACCACTGGGGCCAAGAATGCTCACGACTTCACCTGGCGCCAGCTGCAGGTCGAACTGCGCCAGCACCTGCTGCCAACCCCCCTCACGCGGGTAGCCCAGGCGGATGTCACAGGCCTCCAGCAACACTGCGCTCATGCAACGCCCGCCTGGCGCTGCAGTTCGGCGCGCAATTGCACCAGGCTGGGCGTGACGATCGGCACGAAGGCCGACTCCCGCCAGCGGCGGGCAAACCCTTCGCCGTATTCGCTGAGGTAAGCCTTGCCGCCACTGGCCTGCAATTCCAGTTGTACTGCGTCGGCAGCACTTTCAGCCAGGATGATGCGCAGCTTGAACAAGGCCGCCGGCTGCTGCTGGAAGCGACCGTCGAGCAAGCCCTGCTTGAGTTCGCTGACGGTGTTTTCCAGGCGTTCGCTAAGCACCTCACAGGCTTCGTCGAGGAACGACGCTCGGCCATGCAGGTGCGCGTGAACCTCTTCCAGCGCCCGTCGCGCCAGGCCGATGGCCATGCCACATTGCAGCGCCAGGAATGCCGGGCGTACCCGTGGCAGGAATTCGCGTGCATTTTCATGCAGCAGCCAGTCGCGTGCCAGCGATACCTGGTGAAAAGCCAGTGCTGCCGTGTTGCTCGACTGCAGGCCCATCAGTTGTAGATCATCAGAACGCTCCAGACCTTGAGCGTCGGAAGGAATGGCCAGCACAAACGGCGCGCCGCCGGCTTCATCCTCGATGGCCGCCGCCACCACGAAGCCGCTTTTACGCAAGTTGGTCACCCAATGCAGTCGCCCTTCCAGGTGCCAGCCATCGGCTGCCGGGCGGCCACGCACCTGCAGCGCTTCGATACCGGACAGGAACTTCATGGCGTTGGACAGCCCGGTGGCACCGGCCAATTCACCGGTCAACAGGCGCGGCAGCAGGCGCTCACGCAGGGGCTGGTTGGGGCTGTGCAGCAGGTATTCGATGAAGGCACGCTGGCCCCAGCAGACGAAAGCCGCAGCCAATGAGCGGCTGGCAATGGCGGCGATGGCCTCGACCGCATCGGTCACCTGCCCGCCCGTACCGCCCAGCGCTGGGTCGACCCCTGTGCGCAACAGCTGCGATTCTGCGATCTGCGCCAGCACCTGCTGCGGTTCGCACAGGCCCCGGTCGATGGCCTCGGCATTGGCATCCAGCCAGTGTCGAAATGCACAATCTTGCATGGTCTTGCTCCTTTGATAACGCCGGGGCCGCTCTGCGGCCCGTTCGCGGCACAAGGCCGCTCCTACAACGGCCTGGTAAGGGCCATTATCACAGGTGGGCTACGCAGAAGGCTGCCAGCGGTATTTGCCAAGCTCTTCGTTGAGTGGCGTCTGGGCGAAAACATTAGCAAAGTTGCACAGGGTTGCGAGACTTACGCCCAGAATCACCTCCAAGGCGTTGCCTTCACTGAAGCCGGCCTCACGGAAGGCCTGGTAGGTGGCTTCGCTGACATTGCCACGGGTGGCGATCACTTCGCGGGCAAAGGCGGCCAGGGTTTCGTAGCGGGCGTTGGGGAGTTCGCCACGGGCACGCAGAGCATCGACCACCTCCTGCGGCAGCTTGGCCTTGTTCAGCGCGACGGCCGTATGGCCGGCCACGCAAAAGTCGCAGCCATGCTGGGTGGCCGCGATCAGTTGCACCACTTCACGCTCGGCCAGGCCAAGCTCAGACTTGCCATTGAGTGCCGAAACGGTCACGTAGGTTTCAAGCGCCGCCGGGGCGTTGGCCAGCACGCCGAGCAGGTTGGGGATGAAGCCGGAATTCTTCTGGGCATTCTCAAGAAACGGCCGTGCCGCTTCCGGGGCGCTCTGCAGCGTGTGTAAAGTAATGCGCGAGGACATGCAGTGATCTCCTTTGATGAGTGTCACTACAGTCTGTTGGTTATAAGAACTACCCTCCATATTCATCAGTCGCCTTTCCTTGTTCCTGAGTCTTTGTATTAGATGATTTCGTCCAGCCACCTTGTCGATTGGTTATTAGAGGGCCTGGAGCTCGATGCCAGCCTGTTTCATGTCGGGCGCTATTGCGGTGGCTGGCATGCCAGCACCCAGGGCATGGGCCGCGCCAGCTTTCACCTGGTGGTGCAAGGGCATTGCTGGCTGCACATTGACGGCCAGCCGCAACCGGTGCGCCTGGAGAAGGGAGATGCCGTATTCCTGTTGCGCGACCTTGCCTATCGCTTGTCCAGCGATCAGGACCCGGTCGACGCCTGTGCCCAACCGCGCCAGGCCATGCAGTCGCTGGATAGCGAAGCCAGCGACGGCGTCGGGCTGGTTTGCGGCTTCTTCCATTTCCAGTCCGGCCTGTCTTCACTGATTGTCGAAGGTCTGGCCGACTGGATCCTGCTGCGCGCCGAAGACCCCGCCGGCAGTGCGGCGCGGGCGCTGTTCGAGCTCATTCTGGAAGAATGCCGGCGGGCCGCCGGCCCGTCGCAGGCGTTGCTGGAGCGCTTGACGCACCTGTTGTTCCTGTACGTGCTGCGCCAGCAGGTCATTGCCGGGCAGTCACTGGGCGGGCTTGTCGCCCTCGCTCGCCAGCCAGCGTTTACCGGGCTGCTGGAGCAGTTGATCGAACAACCGGGGCAAGCCTGGACGCTGGAGAGCATGGCCGCCTGCACCGGCTTATCGCGGTCTGCGTTTTTCAAGCGCTTCAACGAACTGGCGGGGCAATCGCCAGGGCAGGTGCTGCTGGCACTGCGCATGCGCCATGCCAGCCAGTTGCTGCGGGCGGGTAATACCGTGGAGCAAGTGGGTGCGCAGGTGGGGTATCAGTCGGTGGCGGCGTTTACCCGGGCGTTTGCCAAGGCCATGGGGGTGCAGCCTGGGGCCTATCGGCGCCAACACGAAGGGCGCTGATCGGCGTACTTCCCTACTCGCGCAAAGGCCGGTTCGGGCAAGCCCTTCACACCTGGTCTACCGGAATATCCCCAGCCCCCTTGGCCTCCCGCCGCTCACCCATCCAGGCATCGACCTGCTGGCCAAATTCAGCCGGGGCCTTGCGCCCGAAGCGCATGGCCAGGTCCAGCACAGTCTGCTGTGCCAATGACGCTTCCATGCGCTTCTGCGCCCCCAGCATCACTGCGTGGATCGCACAGGTACCCTCGGTCGCCCAACGCGGCGGCGAGCCGTCGAACAAGGTGCAACGCTCGCGCACCTCGCGGCAATCGAAGATCTTCTTTGGTCCATCAATGGCATGGACGATATCCAGCACGCTGATCTGCGCCGCCGGCCGCGCCAGGCGGAAGCCGCCGCGCACGCCTTCGGTGGCCGCCACCAGCCCGGCACGGGCCAGCTTGGTGAAGACCTTGGCCAGGTATTCCTGCGGCACGCCTTGCAACTCGGCCAGGTCGCGCACGCTGGAATCACGAGTTTCACCGCGCTCGTCGACTAAAAACAACAGGCAATGGATACCGTATTCCACGCCAGCACTGTAAAGCGACATTCAAATCTCCGACCGATTTTGTCGTACATGTTACGCCGATGCCCCGGCACTGACAAAACAAGGTGTCAAAAGGTAGCTCCACCGCAAAGGGAAAAGCCCTTGCCGAAGATAACTACGACTTATATAGTCGTAGTTACTAAAAGGCCATACAGCTGGCCCCCGATGCCCTCTTCGAACCTTGCGGAGCACCTTCATGAAATCCAACATCCTGATCATCGGTGCCGGCTTTGCCGGTGTCTGGAGCGCCCTGAGCGCTGCCCGCCTACTCGACCAGGCGCAACGTGCCGACCTCAGCATCAGCGTGCTGGCGCCACAGCCGGAACTGCGCATTCGTCCGCGCTTTTACGAGGCCGACGTGCATGGCATGAAGGCGCCTCTGGGTGATCTGTTCGAGGCTGTGGGCATTCACTTCTTCCCGGGCAACGCCGACAGCATCGACACCGAAGGTCGCAGCGTCAGCTATACCGATACCCACGGCCAGCCACAGCGCATCGCCTACGACCGCCTGATCCTGGCCGCAGGCAGCCAGGTTGCCCGCCCGGCAGTACCAGGCCTGGCGGAGCATGCGTTCGATGTCGACCAGATGGAATCGGCCATGCGCCTGGAGCAGCATCTGGTCGATCTGGCCGCCCTGCCCGCTTCGCCAACTCGCAATACCGTGGTGGTGTGCGGCGGCGGCTTCACCGGCATCGAGACCGCAACCGAAATGCCTACTCGCCTGCGCTCGATCCTCGGGGCCGACGCGGCATTGCGGGTAGTGGTGGTCGACCGTGGAGCGCAAGTGGGGGCGGCATTGGGTGAAGGGATCACACCGTCGATTGTTGCCGCGTGTGAACAGGCCGGGGTCGAATGGCTGGCCGGCGCTTCGGTGGTGGCTGTCGATGCTGCGGGAGTCACCCTGGACAACGGCGAGCACATCGCCAGCAACACGGTAATCTGGACCGTTGGCGTCAAGGCCAGTCCGTTGACGGCGCACGTTGCCGGCGAGCGCGATACCTTCGGCAGGCTGAAAGTGGATGGCCATTTGAAAGTGCTGGGCCAGGAGCACGTTTACGCCACCGGCGACACCGCCTGGGCTGCGGTGGATGACCTGGGCAACCATGCCCTGATGACGTGCCAGCACGCCATCCCCATGGGCCGCCACGCCGGTAACAACGCCGCCGCCGACCTGCTCGGCCTGCAGCCGGTGCTGTATCGCCAGCCCAAATACGTCACCTGCCTGGACCTGGGAGACTGGGGCGCCGCTTTCAGCGAAGGCTGGGAGCGCGAACTGAAGCTGCACGGCCAGGAAGGCAAGGCCCTCAAGCGCCAGATCAACTCGGTATGGATTTATCCGCCAGCGGCTGACCGCGCCTTGGCGCTGGCTGCGGCGGACCCAATGATCGCCATCGTTTAACGGCATTTTCTGACAAAACCGTCAACAATTGGCGGTTTTGTCAGTTTTGGCCGTTACATTGAATGGCTGTTCAATAATGATGGCCATATGGCATCATTGAAATTAAAAAAGTCACGAGGGTGAGACACACAAACAACTCCGCAGCGCATCAAGAGCCTGGCGCCATACCGGTGACCCGGCCATCCACCCAAGCTCCTGAGGCCTGCACGCCACCGTCAAGGAGCATTCCATGCAGTTACGGAATTTGAAGATCGGCATTCGCGCTGCAAGCGTGTTCGCCCTGTTGGGCATCCTGGTCCTGTTCATGGGCTTGATCGCACTTTACGAAACCCGGCAGATGGACAAGGCCACGGATGAAATCCGGGTGACCTGGATGCCGGCCGTAATAGCCCTCGGTGACATCAGCACCAACCTCGGGCGTGCCCGCGCCGTCACCTTGCGTGCCGCGCTGGACGACAACCCCAGTGACCGCGAGCGCAACCTGCAGATGCTCAACGGCATCAATACCGAGCTGAATAATGCGCTGAAGGATTATGCCGACACGATCATCGCTGCCGATGACCGCGCCCTGTTCAATGCCTTCAGCGCTGCTTATCAGCACTATTTCGAATTACAGACCCGTGTGCTGCAAGGCATTCAAGCTGGGCACATGGACGATGCCAAGCAGCAGATCAGCGGCCCGCTGACTCAGCGCGCCGACAGCATGATGCAGGCCATGGCAGCGTTGATCGCCTATAACGGCACAGGTGCCGAACAAGCCTCGCAGCGCAGCAGCGACGTAGCGGACGAAGCGTTCACCGCGCTGGTTGCCTCACTGGTGGTAATCATGCTGGCCCTTGCCACCATCGCTACCGTGCTCACCCGCAGTATCGTCGTGCCGCTGGCCGATGCGCTGGCTGTGGCCGAGCGCGTGGCGACCGGCGACCTGACCCGGGAGATACGGGTAACCGGCCGCGATGAGCCGGCCATGCTATTGCGCGCCCTGAGCCGGATGCAGGGCAGCCTGCGCGATACCATTCGCCAGATCGCCGCGTCTTCCGACCAACTGGCCTCGGCCTCGGAAGAACTGCACACCGTCACTGAAGACACCAGCCGCGGCCTGCATCAGCAAAGTGCAGAAATCGACCAGGCCGCCACGGCGGTGAACCAGATGACTGCGGCAGTCGAGGAAGTGGCGAACAACGCGGTCAGCACTGCTGATGCTTCCAAAGGCGCTGACCAGACCACCCGCGATGGCCGCGACCAGGTCAACCAGGCGCTGGCATCCATCCAGCATCTGGTAGCGGATGTGACCGGCACATCAGTTGAGATCGAGCAGCTGGCCAGCAACGCCAACGAGATCAGCCGGGTGCTGGACGTGATTGGTGCAATTGCCGGGCAGACCAACCTGCTGGCACTGAACGCCGCCATCGAGGCGGCACGGGCCGGAGAGGCAGGACGTGGGTTTGCCGTGGTGGCTGACGAGGTACGCGCCCTCGCCCACCGTACCCAGCAATCGACGGCAGAGATCGAGCAGATGATTGCCGGGATTCAGAACGGCACCGAGCGGGCAGTGACAGCAATGCACAGCAGCCAGGGTCGCGCCACGGGTACGCTGGAAGTGGCACAAAGCGCAGGGCAGGCGTTGGAAGTGATTGCCGAGGCCATTGCTTCGATCAACCAGCGCAACCTGGTGATTGCCAGTGCCTCGGAAGAGCAGGCGCAGGTCGCACGCGAGGTGGACCGGAACCTGGTGAATATTCGTGACCTGGCGATGCAAACGTCGGCGGGCGCGAACCAGACCAGTGCGGCGGCGCAGGATCTGTCGCGGTTGGCGGTGGACCTGAACGGGATGGTGGCGCAGTTCAAGGTTTGATCCAAAACAGCCGGGGCCGCATTGCGGCCCCGGCTACCGCAACAGCGGTCTATCAGTCGTTGACGCTTACCACCCGCCCCGCCTTCTCGACAGCCTTGCCGCGCGTCGCCAGGCAGTAGTAAAGCGGCACGGTCACCAGCAAGCCGAACAGCCACGACAGGTCAGCCCCTTCGACAATGTTCGAGTACGGCCCCACATACAGCGAAGTATTGGCAAACGGCAGCTGCACCAGGATGCCGCAGGCATAGGCAATGATCGCGTGGTGGTTGAAGCGGCCATAGATGCCGCCGTCGGCACTGAAGATCGAGGCGATGTCGTACTGGCCCTTCTTGATCAGGTAGAAATCGATCAGGTTGATCGAAGCCCACGGCACCAGCACCAGCAGCAGCGCCAGGATCAGGCCGATGAACTGGCCGATGAAGTCCGCCGAGGCATTCAGTGCCACCATCCCGCAGCCCACCAGAATGATCGAGGCCAGGATCACCCGTACCCTGATGCTCGGCGTCCACTCGGCCATGAAGGTCTGGATCGCGGTCACGATCGACAGCACGGCGCCGTAAAGGTTGAGGGCGTTGTGGCTGATGATGTTAAGCAGGAACAGCACCATCAGGATCGGGCCCAGCCAGCCGGTGGCCTGCTTCACCGCATCCATTGCGTCGGTGCCTTCCGGCACGCACAGCACCGCCACCGTACCAAAGCTGAAGCACAGGATGGTGCCCAGGGTGGCGCCGAAGTAAGTGGCCCAGAACGGCTTGGCAATGCCCACTTCACGGGGCAGGTAGCGCGAGTAGTCAGAGGTGTACGGCGAGAAGCTGATCTGCCAGATCACACCCAGCGACACGGTGGCAATGAAGCCCGACAGGTTGAACGCGCCACGGCTGAAAAAGTCAGCCGGCAGATCCTGGACGAACATCATGATGAAACCGGCCAGCAACGCCGAGCCCATCACCCAGGTACCGATGCGGTTGAGGATATGGATGAAGCGGTAGCCGATCACGCCAATGGCAGTCGCACTCAGGGCACCGATCACGATCGCGCCGGGCATCGGCACGCTCGGCGCGATGCCGTGAATGGTCTTGCCCGCCAGGACGATATTGGAAATGAAGAAGCCGACATAGATCAGCGCGGTGAAGAACACGATCAGCAAGGCACCGTAGCGGCCAAACTGGCCACGGCTCTGCACCATTTGCGGAATGCCCAGCTGCGGCCCCTGTGCAGAGGCCAGGGCGATGACCACGCCCCCGACCAGATGGCCCAGCACGATGGCGATCAGGCCCCACAACAGGTTCAGGTGGAACACCTGGACCACCATGGCGCCGGTCACGATAGGCAATGGCGCAATGTTGGTACTGAACCAGAGGGTGAACAGGTCGCGCGCCTTCCCATGGCGCTCGGCAGGTGGAACGTAATCGACCGTGTGATTCTCGACAAACTGGTGTTGCGACGACGGTTGGGACATGGTTTTCAGCTCGAAAGGTCGTTTTTATCTTTGTAAGGAAACCGCATCAAGGCGGCCTCTCAGCTGCGGACCATATTATGGTATTCCAAACTTTTGACAACACTGATCCGCATGAAAAAACGGCCACTGATCCGCTTGCAAAACCCCTGCGACAAACCGCCTCACCGCTCAAGGCCACGTTTTTCGTGGCTTTGGGCCGTTCATCGCGAAAACGCAGGGTTGAAAATTCCGCTTGCAAAATAGGTATTACGGTATACCATCAGACACATCAACGATAAAAACCGCGGACCACCGCAGCCCTTCAGAGGTACTCCCGATGATCGACGCAACTGTCTACAAGAACGTTCTGGGCTCCTTCCCGTCCGGCGTTACCGTCATCACCACCCAGGACGACGACGGTTCGGTCGTCGGCCTGACCGCCAGCGCCTTCTCCTCCCTGTCGATGGACCCGCCGCTGGTGCTGTTCTGCCCCAACTACACCTCCGACTCCTACCCGGTACTGATCAAGCAGAAGCGCTTTGCCATTCACCTGCTGTCCGGTGAACAGCAGGCTGAAGCCTACGCGTTCGCCAAGAAGGGCAAGGACAAGGCCAGCGGCATCGAGTGGACCCTGAGCGAACTGGGCAACCCGATCCTGGCCGGTGCCACCGCCGTCATCGAATGCGAACTGTGGCGTGAATATGAAGGTGGCGACCACGCCATCATGGTCGGCAAGGTACACAACCTGATCGTCCCTGCCGAAGCGCCACGGCCGATGGTGTACTGCCGCGGCAAGATGGCCAGCCTGCCGGCCTTTGCCTGAAGCCTGCAGTTGGACGCAGCCTGCTCCCACACTGAAGCCCGATTGACTGACGGGCAATAACAAGCGTTGAGGAAAAACCCATGAAATTTTCGTTGTTCGTACACATGGAACGTTGGGATGAACAGGTCAGCCACCGCCAGCTGTTCGAAGACCTGACCGAACTGACCCTGATGGCCGAAGACGGCGGTTTCAGCACCGTGTGGATCGGCGAACACCACGCCATGGAATACACCATTTCGCCAAGCCCGATGCCGCTGCTGGCCTACCTGGCCGCGCGCACCGAGAAGATCCGCCTGGGCGCTGGCACCATCATCGCGCCGTTCTGGAACCCGATCCGCGTCGCTGGCGAATGCGCCCTGCTCGACGTGATCAGCAACGGCCGCATGGAAGTGGGCCTGGCCCGCGGCGCCTACCAGTTCGAGTTCGACCGCATGGCAGGTGGCATGCCGGCCACCGACGGCGGCAAGGCGCTGCGCGAGATGGTACCGGTGGTGCGTAAGCTGTGGGAAGGCGACTACGCTCACGACGGTGAAATCTACAAGTTCCCGACCTCCACCAGCGTACCGAAGCCGTTCAACGCCACGCCGCCTATGTGGATCGCCGCCCGCGACCCGGACTCGCACAACTTCGCCGTTGCCAATGGTTGCAATGTCATGGTCACCCCGCTGATGAAGGGGGACGAAGAAGTGCTGGACCTGAAGAACAAGTTCCAGGCCGCCCTGGACAACAACCCAGACGTGCCGCGCCCGCAACTGATGGTACTGCGCCACACCCATGTGCACAGCCCGGCTGATCCGGAAGGCTGGAAGGTCGGCGCCCAGGCGATCTCGCGCTTCTACCGCACCTTCGATGCCTGGTTCGGCAACAAGACCACCCCGGTGAATGGCTTTCTGGAGCCGAGCCCGGAGTCGAAATTCGCCGAAGTGCCGGCGTTCCAGCTGGAGAACATCCGCAAGAACACCATGATCGGCACGCCGGAAGAGATCATCGCACGCATCAAGTACTACCAGGAACTGGGCGTCGACGAGTTCAGCTTCTGGTGCGACAACAGCTTGCCCCACGCCGAGAAGAAGAAGTCGCTCGAGCTGTTCATCAAGGAAGTGGTGCCGGCGTTCGCCTGAATTCCCATTGCCTGAATCATTGCGGGACGCGCCCGCTCCCGTGGGCCCCTTCGGCCTGCGTGAGCGGGCTTTTTTTTGAAACCTGTGCAGTCCTTGTGGGAGCGGGCAAGCCCGCGAAGAGGCCAGTACAGACAACAGAGAAATCAAGGCATCAGGCCACCTTTCGTCCCCCGACAAGAGAAATTTCCTGACACCTCTTGCACAACAAATATTATGGTATACCATCAGACAACAAGAGCTGATAACCCTCACCAGGAGCCATCCATGAGTTTCGAAATCCGCAAGATCGTCACCTACTCCGAAGAGACCCGCATCGAAGGCGGCAAAGCCACCGACAAGCCGGTGACCATGGTCGGCCTGGCCGTCGTGATCAAGAACCCATGGGCCGGTCGCGGTTTCGTTGAAGATCTGAAGCCGGAAATTCGCGCCAACTGCTCGGAGCTGGGAGCCCTGATGGTCGAGCGCCTGACTGCTGCCATTGGCGGCGCCGACAAGATCGAGGCCTACGGTAAGGCCGCCGTCGTCGGCGCCGATGGCGAAATCGAGCACGCCTCGGCCGTCATCCATACCCTGCGCTTCGGCAACCACTACCGCGAGGCGGTACAGGCCAAGAGCTACCTGAGCTTCACCAACAAGCGCGGCGGCCCAGGCACTTCGATCCAGATCCCGATGATGCAGAAGGACGACGAAGGCCTGCGTTCGCACTACATCACCCTGGAAATGCAGATCGAAGATGCCCCGCGTGCCGATGAAATCGTCGTGGTCCTGGGCGCAGCCGATGGCGGCCGCCTGCACCCGCGCATCGGCAACCGTTACATCGACCTGGAAGAACTGGCTGCCGAAAAAGCCAACGCTCAATAACAACAACCAAGACGGGCCGGGGCGTGGCGTGCTTACCCGCCGCGCCCGACCTTCAAGGAGCGCCCTCCATGATTCAGCCTGTCGCTGAACGCACACCTGCCGGCACCAGCTATCTGGATGTCGGCCAGGGCCAACCCGTGGTGCTGATCCACGGCGTGGGCCTGAACAAGGAAATGTGGGGCGGTCAGTTCGTTGGCCTGGCCAACGACTACCGCGTCATCGCCTACGACATGCTCGGCCACGGTCAAAGCCGCGTACCGGCCGCCGACACACAGCTGGAAGGCTATGCCGACCAGCTCGCCGAACTGCTTGACCACCTGCAAATTGCACAAGCCACCGTGATCGGCTTCTCCATGGGCGGCCTGGTTGCCCGTGCGTTCGCCCTCAATTACCCGCAGCGCCTGGCTGCACTGGTCGTGCTCAACAGCGTGTTCAACCGCACCCCCGAGCAAAGTGCCGGGGTGATCGCCCGCGCTGCACAAGCGGCGGAGCTGGGCCCAGACGCCAACGTCGATGCTGCCCTTGACCGCTGGTTCAGCCGTGAATACAAGGCTGCCAACCCCGCCCAGGTCGCCGCCATTCGCCAGGTGCTGGCGAGCAACGACCCGCAGGGCTACCACACCACTTATTCGCTGTTCGCCACTCAGGACATGTACCGCGCCGACGACCTGGGCAGTATCCAGGTGCCGACGCTGATCGCCACCGGCGAACTCGACTCGGGCTCCACCCCGGCCATGACCCGCCAGCTCGCCGCCAGCATTCCTGGCGCACGCAGTGTGGTCCTCGCCGAGCAACGGCATATGATGCCGGTGGAAGCACCGCGTGAAGTCAACAAGATGCTGCTGGACTTCCTCACCCAAGCCCGCACCCTCACCGAATCCGCCAAGGGGATTGTTGCATGACCCTCGTTCGTTTCCAGATGTGCATCGACGGCCAATGGCGCGATGCCCAGAGCGGCAAGACCTTCGACAGCCTCAACCCGGCCACCGCCCAGGCCTGGGCGCAACTGCCCGACGCCGATGAAGCCGATGTGGAGCTGGCCGTTCAGGCCGCCCAGCGTGCCTTCGACAGCAAGGCGTGGCGCAGCATTACCGCCACCGCGCGCGGCAAGCTGTTGCGTCGTCTGGGTGACCTGATTGCCGAGAACAAGGAGCACCTGGCCCAGCTGGAAAGCCGTGACAACGGCAAGCTGATCCGCGAAACCCGCGGTCAGGTCGGCTATCTGCCGGAGTTCTTCCACTACACTGCGGGCCTGGCCGACAAGCTCGAAGGCGGCACCCTGCCGCTGGACAAACCCGACCTGTTCGCCTACACCGTGCACGAGCCAATCGGCGTGGTTGCCGGGATCATCCCGTGGAACAGCCCGCTGTACCTCACCGCGATCAAGCTGGCGCCGGCCTTGGCTGCCGGCAACACCATCGTGCTCAAACCGTCCGAGCACGCCTCGGCGACCATCCTCGAGCTGGCCCGACTGGCCCTTGAGGCCGGCTTCCCGGCCGGTGTGGTCAACGTGGTCACCGGCTACGGCCCCAGCACCGGCGCGGCGCTGACCCGCCACCCGCTGGTGCGCAAGATCGCCTTCACCGGCGGTGCCGCCACCGCCCGCCACGTGGTGCGCAGCAGTGCCGAAAACTTCGCCAAGCTGTCGCTGGAACTGGGTGGCAAGTCGCCGAACATCATCTTCGCCGACGCCGACCTGGACAGCGCCATCAATGGCGCCGTGGCCGGCATCTACGCCGCGTCCGGGCAAAGCTGCGTGGCCGGTTCGCGCCTGCTGGTGCAGGATGAAATCTTCGACGTGTTCGTCGAGCGCCTGATTGCCCGCGCCAAGCGCATCCGCATCGGCAACCCGCAGGACGACGCCAGCGAAATGGGCCCGATGGCCACCGCGCAACAGCTGGCAGTCGTCGAAGGCCTGGTGGCAGCAGCCAAGGCCGAAGGCGCAAAACTGCACATGGGCGGAAAGCGTGCCGACGTTGAAGGTGACGGCTGGTTCTACGAGCCGACCCTGTTCGAGTGCGACAGCAACGCGATGACCATCATGCAGGAAGAAGTGTTCGGCCCGGTCGCCGCGGTGATCCGCTTCAAGACCGAAGAAGAAGCACTGGCCATAGCCAACGACTCGCAATTCGGCCTGGCTGCCGGCATCTGGACGCGCGATCTGGGCCGTGCCCACCGCCTGGCCCGCGACGTGCGTTCGGGGATCATCTGGGTCAACACCTACCGTGCCGTGTCGGCCATGGCACCGATAGGTGGTTTCAAGAACAGCGGCTACGGCCGTGAGAGCGGCATCGATTCGGTGCTGGCCTATACCGAGCTGAAGACCGTGTGGATCAACTTGTCCACCGCGCCGATGCCCGACCCGTTCGTGATGCGCTAAGAGGAACACGAGATGATCGAACCCGGCATCTACAAAGACGTGATGGGCTCCTTCCCATCCGGCGTCACGGTAGTGACCACGCTGGACGCCGACGGCGGCATCGTCGGCATCACCGCCAGTGCATTCAGCGCGCTGTCGATCGACCCGGCGCTGGTGCTGTTCTGCCCCAACTACGCCTCCGACACCTACCCGATTCTGCGCGACAGCAAGCAGTTCGCCATCCACCTGCTGTCCGCCGACCAGACCGCCGAAGCCTATGCCTTCGCAGGCAAGGGCAAGGACAAGGCCAAGGGCGTGGAGTGGCACCTGAGCGAGCTGGGCAACCCCCTGCTGGCCAAGGCTACGGCGATCATCGAGTGCGAGTTGTGGCGCGAGTACGACGGCGGTGACCACGCGATCATTGTCGGCGCGGTGAAGAACCTGGTGTTGCCGGCCGAGCCGGTGACCCCGATGGTCTACCACAAAGGCAAGCTCGGCGCCCTGCCGCCGCTTGGCTGATACATCTTGAAGTCGGTGTTGGCCGCTTCGCGGGCTCGCCCGCTCCCACAGGTATCGCACAGATCCTGGAACCCGTGGGAGCGGGCAATCCCGCGAAAAAGCCAACACCGATGACCCTGTTTTCAGGGGTCGCGCTAATCGTCTCACCCTCGGTTGCGGCCCCTGTTTTATGCCGGAGTACTGCACATGAGCAATGAAAAGTACGAAAAGGGTCTGAAAATCCGCACCCAGGTGCTGGGCGAGGACTACGTCAACCGCTCGATCCAGAACGCAGATGAGTTCACCAAACCGTTGCAGGAGTTGGTCACCGAGTATTGCTGGGGTCACGTCTGGGGCCGTGAAGGCTTGTCGCTGAAAGAGCGCAGCATGATAAACTTGGCCATGATTTCCGCGCTCAACAGGCCCCACGAGCTCAAATTGCACATTCGCGGTGCCCTGCGCAATGGCCTGAGCCGTGAACAGATTCGCGAAATCCTGCTCCAGGTCGGCATTTATTGCGGCGTACCCGCGGCGGTGGACAGTTTCCGCCTGGCCCGTGAAGCCTTTGCCGAAGCCGATGCGGAGCCAACCCGTTAACAACGGGCTGTTCGAACCACTGCATGGAAAGCCTCGGTTCGAGGCATTCCGCGATGTTGGCGCAACAGCCTCATAAAGAGCGCACCTGATGAAACGCCAGCCACTCGACGACAGCTTCAAGGTCAACCGCAATCCCGTTACTCTGCGCGAAATCGTGCTCGACAAGCTGCGCGCCGCTATCATGAACTTTCACCTGCTGCCCGGCGACCGCCTGGTCGAACGCGACCTGTGCGACCGTCTCGGCGTCAGCCGCACTTCGGTACGTGAAGCGCTGCGTCACCTGGAGTCCGAAGGCCTGGTGGAGTTCGCCGACGCCAAAGGCCCACGGGTGGCCATCATCACCCTGGAAGACGCACGTGACATCTATGAGCTGCGCTGTGTGCTCGAAGGCCTGATCGTGCAACTGTTCACCCTCAACGCCAAGGCCAAGGACATCCGTGCGCTGGAACGCGCGCTGGAAGTGAACCGCGAGGCACTGGAAGAAGGTGAGCTGCAACAGGTGCTGGATTCGGTACAAGGTTTCTACGATGTGCTGCTGGAAGGCTCCGGCAACCAGGTGGCGGCCCAGCAGTTGCGCCAGTTGCAAGCACGCATCAGCTACCTGCGCGCCACCTCGGTATCGCAGGAAAACCGCCGCGGCGCCAGCAACCGCGAAATGGAAAAGATCGTCGAGGCCATCAAGGGCGGTGACCCGCTGGTAGCCCACCAGGCCTCGGTCGACCACGTCCGCGCCGCCGCCAAGGTGGCACTGGACTACCTGCGCCAGAAGCAGGATGACAACGCCAAGGTGCGCGACATTGTCGAACCCTTGGCCCTGAAGGAACCCCGCATAGGTCGCTGATCATGCCCAATGCCCCGCGCTACTGCCCGCACTGCACCACGGAACTGGCCCGGGGCGTTCCCACAGGCGATACCCACGAACGCCTGCATTGCGCCGGCTGCGGCTACATCCACTACATCAACCCCAAGATCATCGCCGGCTGCATCATCGAGCGCGATGGAAAGTACCTGCTGTGCCAGCGCGCCATTCCCCCTCGCCCCGGCACCTGGACCTTGCCTGCGGGGTTCATGGAGGCTGGCGAAACCACCGAGCAGGCGGCGCTGCGCGAGGTATGGGAAGAAAGCGGCGTACGTGCAGACATCGTCTCGCCGTATTCGATCTTCAGCGTGCCAAAGATCAGCGAGGTGTACATCATCTTCCGTGCCATCGTCACCGAAGAAACCGGGCAGTACGGGCCTGAGACGCTGGCGTACAAGTTCTTCGAACCGGATGAAATCCCCTGGGATGAGATCTACTACCCGGCCATCCGGCAAATTCTCGAGCGCTACATCCTCGAGCGGCAGGCCGGGGTGTATGGCATTTACATGGGCAATGATGACACCGGCAAGGTGCACTTCATGCGCTAGCCGGTACGGCCTCTTCGCGGGTGAACCTGCACTCACCCGGATCGCGCAGTTACAGAGGCTCGTGCAGTGGCACAGCCCTCACAAAACCCTCGCCAACGGTCTATTCTCGGTGCACCCTAAGGGCCTTGAGAAAGAGGACCGGCAAAGCACATGGCTAGATGGCTAGATGGCGGCGGGCTAATGGCCGAACGCATCCGCAACCACGACTGGGCCACCACCCCCCTGGGCCCGCTGGAACATTGGCCCGATGCCCTGAAAACCACGATGGCTCTGTGCCTGGCCTCGCGCTTTCCGCAAGCCGTGCTCTGGGGCCCGGACTTGATCACCCTGTACAACGATGCCTTCACCCCGATTCTCGGTCGCAAGCCCCTGGCCTTGGGCATCCCCTTCCGCGACGTGTGGCACGAAGCCTGGGATGAAATCAGCAGCATGGCGGCCCGCGCGTTGGCCGGCGAAGCGGTTTACATCGAAGACTTCCCGCTGATGATCGACCGCAACGGCGGCCTGGAGCGGGCCTATTTTACCTTCTGCTACAGCCCGATTCGCGGCCATGATGGCGAGATACTGGGCATGCTCGACACGGTCACCGAAACCACCGCCAGCGTGGTCACCAACCAGCGCCTGAACTTTCTCGATACCCTCGGGCGAGCCGTGACCGAGGCGACCGACCCGGACCAGATCATGGCCATCACCACCCGCATGCTGGTCGAGCACCTTGGCTTGTCCAGCTGCGCCTATGCAATGATGGACCCCGACGAGGACGGTTTCACCATTTGCGGCGATGCGGTGACACCCGGCTCACCACGCCTGGTGGGCCACTATCACCTGCATGACTTCGGCCGCCTGGCGGTCAGCCGCCTGCGCAGCGGCCTGGCCTTGGTGATCAACGACAACCTGCGCGAACTGGCCACTGACGAGGCGGCGACTTTTCAGGCCATCGGCATTACGGCCACCATCTGCATGCCACTGATCAAGGGTGGCAGGCTGACCGCGCTGATGGCGATTCACGACCGCGTACCCCGGGTATGGACCGACTACGAGCAAGCACTGATCAGCGAAGTGACCGAGCGATGCTGGGCGCACATACAGCGGGCGCAGGCCCATGCCGAAGTGCGCGAAGCGATGGCGGCCCTTGAAGCGCTCAACACGACCTTGGAACATCGCGTAGAAGAACGCACCACTCAGCTGCTGCACACCGAGGCCGTGCTGCGCCAAGCCCAGAAGCTGGAAGCCATTGGCCAGCTGACCGGCGGCGTAGCCCACGACTTCAATAACCTGCTGACCATCATCCGCTCGTCGCTGCACTTCCTGCAGCGCCCCAACCTGGCCGAGGAGCGCCGAGAGCGCTACCTCAAGACCATGTCCGACACAGTCGACCGTGGTGCCAAACTGACCGGCCAGCTACTGGCCTTCGCCCGACGCCAGGCCCTCAGCCCACAGGTGTTCGAAGCCGGGCCACGGCTGGAAGCCATGGCCGACATGCTCGACACCGTCACTGGCGCGCGCATCCGGGTCGAGCTGCAGCTACCCCAAGCGCCCTGCCACATCCGCGCCGACCTCAGCCAGTTGGAAACCGCGGTAATCAACCTGATGCTCAACGGCCGCGATGCCATGGCTGGCGAAGGTGCCTTGCAGCTGCGCCTGCAGGCCGACCAGTGCCTGCCGGCCTTGCGCGGTCAGCCTTCACAGCCAGGCCCGTTCGCGGCGATATCGGTGAGCGACAACGGAGTCGGTATTGCCACCGAGTTGCTGGAGCGCATCTTCGACCCGTTCTTCACCACCAAGGCCCCAGGTGAAGGTACCGGGCTCGGGTTGTCGCAGGTGTTTGGTTTCGCCAAGCAATCCGGGGGCGATGTACAGGTGAACAGCATCCCCGGCCAGGGCACCACCTTTACCCTGTATCTGCCGCAGGAGGCACCAACTGCGGCCTCGCCCGAAGACGCCTCGGCCGGCAGCCAGCCACAGGTACAGGGCGAGCGGCGACGAATACTGGTGGTAGAAGACAATCCCGACCTGGGCAGTTTCACAGCTCAGCTCCTCGAGGACCACGGCTACCAAATCAGCTATGCACGGTCGGCAGAAGAAGCGCTGGCGCAGTTGACTGGCCCGGCAGGTGATTTTGATGCGGTGTTTTCCGATGTGGTCATGCCCGGCATGGGTGGCTTGGCACTGGCCCGCGAACTTCGCCGCCAGCGCCCGCAGTTGCCGGTGATCCTGACTTCGGGCTATAGCGAGGCGATTGCCGAAGGCGGGCACCAAGGGTTCACCTTCCTGGCCAAACCCTACTCGGCAGAACAGGTGTGCCAGATACTCGGCAAAGTATTCGGCCACTGATACCTTGCATCGCAATAGGCGATCAACGGCGCCCTTCTGCCAGCATGCGCACCGCCAGCCCCGCCAGCACCGTTCCCATCAACCAACGCTGAACCTGTTGCCACAGCGGCCTGCCAGCCAGGAACACGGCGATGGAACCGGCCATGATCGCAATCAGCGCGTTGACCGTAACGCTGATGGCAATCTGCGTCGAACCCAGCACCAGCGACTGCAACAGCACGCTGCCGTGGCCCGGCTCGATGAATTGCGGCATGAGCGACAGGTACATGACGGCAATCTTGGGGTTGAGCAGGCTGGTGGCAAACCCCATCGTGAATAGCCGCCGCGGGCTGTCGGCGGGCAGTTCACGGAGCTGGAACGGCGATTGGCCACCCGGCCGCAGCGCCTGCCAGGCCAGGTACAACAGGTACAGCGCGCCACCGATGCGCAGCGCGTCGTAGGCAAAGGGTACCGCCATCACCAGCGCCGTGATGCCCATTGCCGCGCAGAACATGTAGATGACGAAGCCCAGAGCCACACCGCCAAGCGAAATCAAGCCGGCTTGGCGGCCCTGGCAGATCGAGCGGGAAATCAGGTAGATCATGTTCGGCCCTGGGGTCAGGACCATGCCGAGGCAAATCAAGGCGAACGTGAGCAGTTGCGTGGTTTCGGGCACGGGGCACATCCTGGTTGTGCATTAGGTTGCAGCGAGTTTATCTGAAGTCATGCTGAACCGGTAAATTCAGGTCATTTGCCCGGCTATCAAGCCCAGGGCCACGGTAATCATCGCCATCCCCGACACCCGCCCGACCAGCTTTGCCGCACCCGGCCGAGTGCTCAGCACAGCTTTGGCGCCATAGCCGACCAGCGTGTAGATCACCAGCGAACTGCACAGGTGGACCAGCCCCAGCAACAAGATCTGCAAGGGCACAGGCCAGCTCGACTGCGGGTCGGTGAACTGCGGCAGCAGGGCCAGGAACAGCAGGAATACCTTGGGGTTCAGGCCGCTGACGCAAAAACCCTTCAACGCCCAGCGTGAGCCCGACTCCCCCGCGCCGCCCTGCCCGGCCGCCGGCAATGCCGGGCTGAGCAACAGGTTGCCGCCCAGCCACAGCAAGTAACTGCACCCCGCCAGGGTCAGCAAGGTCAGCGCCAACGGGTGACCTGCCAGCAAACTGCCGACCCCGGCCGCCACCACCAGCGTGGCCAGGAAATGCCCCGACAACATCCCCGCCACCGCTGGCATCACCCAGCGCCCACGCATGCCGGCCGAGATGGCATAGGCCCAGTCTGCACCGGGGGTAATCACGAACAGCATCGACACAGCCCAGAACGCCGTCAGCACACTGATAGCCACTTGAATCTTCCTTATCTACTGCATTGGGATGTCGATAGATTACGGATTCCGTCCGGGGATTTTCTTTCGTATATTCCCCCTCAGCAATCATGTACTGGAAGATTCTTCCCAATGGATAGAACTGATCGAAAAATCCTTGCCGAGCTGCAAAAAGACGGGCGGCTGTCGGTAACCGAGCTGGCCGACCGCGTGGGGCTCAGCCTGTCACCCTGTCATCGGCGCTTGAAGGCACTGGAAGAGTCCGGCGCCATTCTGGGCTATCACGCACGGCTGGCACCGAGCGCCCTTGGGCTGAACTTTGCCGCGTTGGTGTTCGTGACGCTACGCGAGGTGACCCGCCAGCCGGTGGCGGACTTTGAAACGGCACTGGCGCAGATCCCGCAGATTGTCGAAGCGCAGCGGCTGTTTGGCGACCCGGATTACCTGCTGCATGTGGTCGCCAAGGACCTGCCGGCGTTTCAGAAGCTGTATGACGAGCATCTGACCAGTATTCCCAATGTGAAACGCTTGAGCTCGACCTTGGTGATGAAGGAAGTGATTCAGGATCGGTTGCTCCCCATGTAGCTGTTTCCTCTTGTGCCGGCCCCTTCGCGGGTAAACCCGCGCCTGCTGTAGGAGCGGGTTTACCCGCAAAAAGGCCGGCCCAGGCAACCTTTCATCTGCCCTGAAAACGCGCACATCGCACCAACCCAGCCCACCGTGATCCGGGTTGCCAACCCGCCGCCCCTCTACCCCACGGCCTTCAGCCAGCTGGCACTCTCCTTGCTACCGTCACCCGCTTAAGCTTTTGTCAGCCTTAGTTTTTTTAACGCTTATGGGCACATATTTACTAATTTCTCGTTACCCCCGCGCCCCTCATCATCGCTCCAACAAGAACGCGTCGCCCACCGCCGGCACGCCCCCGGGCAGTTCCCAATGCCCTACCTTGCCTTGGAGTCAGTCATGACCAGTGCAGCCAATTCGGCACCCCTGATAGAAAAACACACGATCGGCTACGTGCCCCCGCAAGACTGCCATGGAAAGGTAAGGGATCTGTTCACACTCTGGTTCGGCGGCAACATCGCGCCGTTGCCCATCGTCACCGGCGCGCTGGGTGTGCAGCTGTTCCACCTGAACCTGGTATGGGGCATCGTCGCCATCCTCGTCGGTCACCTGGTCGGCGGGGTGCTGATGGCCCTGCACTCGGCCCAGGGCCCGCAAATGGGCATTCCGCAGATGATCCAGAGCCGCGCCCAGTTCGGCACCCTCGGCGCGCTGCTGGTGGTGGTGATCGCCGGCGTCATGTACATCGGTTTCTTCGCTTCCAACATCGTCCTTGCCGGCAAGTCACTGCATGGCGTGGTCGACGCCGTTCCGGTACCGGTGGGCATCGTCATCGGTGCGTTGGGTTCAGGCATCATCGGCATCATCGGCTACCGCTTCATCCACGTGCTCAATCGCATTGGCACCTGGGTACTGGGTATCGGTATCGTGGTTGGCTTCGCCTACATCTTCACCCATGTGCAGAGCGACGATTTCCTCACCCGCGGCGGCTTCAACCTGGCCGGCTGGCTGGCCACCGTGTCGCTGGCGGCGTTGTGGCAAATCGCCTTTGCGCCCTATGTGTCGGACTACTCGCGCTACCTGCCGGCAGATGTCAAAGTCAGCTCGACCTTCTGGACCACCTACCTGGGCTCGGCCCTGGGTTCAAGCCTGTCGTTCATCTTCGGCGCCGTGGCCGTGCTGGCGATCCCGGCCGGCATGGACACCATGGACGCGGTCAAGCTGGCCACCGGCACGCTCGGCCCGATCATGCTGGTGCTGTTCCTGCTCAGTGTGATCAGCCATAACGCCCTCAACCTGTATGGCGCGGTGCTGTCGATCATCACCCTGGTGCAAACGTTCGCCTACCGCTGGATCCCCACCGCCAAAAGCCGTGCAGTGCTGTCGCTGATCGTGCTGTCGGCCTGCTGCGTGGTAGCGGTGTTCGCTTCGGCAGACTTCATCGGCCACTTCGTTGACATGGTGCTGGTACTGCTGGTGGTGCTGGTGCCGTGGACGGCGATCAACCTGATCGACTTCTACGCCATTCACAAAGGTGATTACGACATCCAGTCGATCTTCCAGGTCGATGGTGGGATCTATGGGCGCTACAACCCGCAGGCCCTGATCGCCTACGCTGTGGGTATCGTGGTGCAGATACCGTTCATGAACACCCCGCTGTACGTCGGGCCGATTTCCGAGCATATCAACGGGGCTGACCTGTCGTGGCTGGTAGGGTTGGCGATCACCTCGCCGCTGTACTGGTGGCTGGCGAGCCGTGACAGTGCCTACCGTCGTCGGCAGACCAGCGCCAAGCTGGCAGCAGTGGCTTGATCGGTACTGGCCTTTCGCAGCAAAAGATGAAACGGCTGGGTGCAGGCGTCCGAACGCCTGGTGCAATTCAGGCGGGAAACAGCGAACCCGTCGATTGGGAATGAATGGCAAAAAAGGGGCCGGCGCCAGAAGGCCGGCCCATTTCGCTATTCAGAAGTTGAAGGTGTAACGCATGATCAAGCGATTTTCATTAGCGCTGTCAGCGTAGGTCGAGCGGTTCGTGGAGTTTCGCCATTGGAACGAAACACCCTTCGCCGGCCCACTCTGAATGACATAAGAGATATCAGTGACCCGCTCCCATTCTTTGCCCTCCTCCCCGTTAAGGCGGAGTGAAGCGGCTTGGCGGCTCTTCAGCAGATCAGGATCAACATCATCACCTTTCATGTACCGGGTGGTGAACAGCAAGCCTGGTACACCCAACGCAGCGAAATCAAAGTCGTACCTTGCGAACCACACCCGCTCCTCAGGGGCAGTGAATGTACTGACCAGCGATTCGCCGAACAGGTAGGTATCCGTGCCGTTTACAAACGCAAACGAGGTGTCGCCCCAAGCCTTCTGGTAACCGCCACCGAGGGTGTGTCCCTTGATGCTGTAGGCGAAGTAGCTACTCAGCGTTCTGTTGTCCACCTCACCCAGTTTTTTGGAGCCTGTCTCGCTGGCATCGAACACGCGAACATCCGCGATCACATTGCCTTCCCCCAACGGTTTGATGACTTTAATGCCGGCGAAGTAGGAGGTGTAGAGGTCTTCAAGCTCGGCGGCGTGCAAGCTGAAGGTCATGTCCTTCGTGGGCTTGAAGTCAAATGCCAGGTAGTTGTAGTGATCCGCCTCAACCGGGGCATAGCCCGTGGCTGTGAGTGATTCGAAATCGGTGGAGTTACGCTGCTTCACGGCGTTGACCCTTATAGCCGTTACCGTCAATTTATCGATGTCGTTGACGGTCAGCGAACCACCGCGAAAGACCTGAGGCAGCAGGCGGCTGTTATTACTCCAGAGTAAAGGCATCAGAGGGTTCACCCCCCCTATCCTCAACTCCGTCTTACCCATCCTTGCTTTGGCGGTGGCTACGAACTTACCGTATTCATCCTCAACCTGCCTGTCGGAATCGTAGGCCAGCAGCCCTGATCCCGTTCTGTCCGGGCTGGAATCAAGCTTCACCCCCAGCAAGCCCATCGCATCAATACCGAAGCCCACGGGCCCTTCTGTAAAACCCGATTGCAAGTTCAAAATAAAGCCTTGCGCCCACTCATCGCGCTTGGACTGAGTGGCGCCATCATTGCGAAAATCGCGATTATAGTAGAAGTTACGGAGTTCGAGACTGCCTTTGAAGTCTTCCACGAACGCGGCAGAAGCATAAGGCGCGACCAGCAATGCTGCTGAACAAGCCAACGATTTTTTTAAAGCAATAGACATCACAGGCACCTTGTTCTTGTTGTGTGCTTGAACATGGAGCGCAGCGAAGCGCCCCATGCAATGCCAATCCTACAAATGGGTGAAGGCCCGCTTTAGCGGAATGATCGAAACAGTATCACCCTGCCCGGCGCTAAACTTGGACAGGGCGCACGCCAGGTTTTTTATTCTGAGTGAAAGGTCGTGAATGCACGCACGGGTTCACGGCCAGTAACCAACGTGTTCTCAATGCTGCCATCATCGGCATAACCCAAGCTCATCCCACAGACGAGCATTTGGCTCTTCGGTATTGCCAGCATTTCAGTGATGATGCTGTGATATTTAAGGAATGCTGCCTGCGGGCAGGTGTGCAAGCCTCTTCCCCGTGCGGCAATCATGAGGCTTTGCAGGAACATGCCATAGTCCAGCAGGCTCCCTTCCTGAAGCACGCGGTCAATCGTGAAGAACAGGCCAACAGGCGCCCCGAAGAAGCGATAATTCCGGCCGTGTTGCTCGTGCATCCTTTGTTTATCGCTTCGACTGATGCCCAACAAGCTATAGAGCCCCCACCCTACCTCCCTGCGCCGTTCGATGTAGGGAGATGTCCACTCCCTGGGGTAATACGCGTAGGGATCAGAAAAGCGTTGGTCATCAGCCGGATGGTCATCAACCTCAGTAATTGCTGCGGACAACCGTGCCTTCATATCGCCGGTAACAACATGCACGTTCCAGGGCTGCAGGTTGACGCCTGTTGCGCTATAGCGCGCAACGTTCAGAACCGCTTCAATTTCCTCTCGCGGAACTGGGGTTGGGAAGAACGACCTGATGCTCCGACGTGAGACGATTGCCCAGTCGATCAAACGGGCAGTTTCGTCCGAACCTACCGGTGATTTGCGCAAGCGATCAATAAGCATACTTGGCACCTGTCTCGCAGAATTATGGTCAGGTCAGCTCGTGGGCAACCGTGGCCTTCTTCCTCACTACAGCCGAGTCCGAGCGAGATTGGTTGATCATGGTCACTGCAACAGCCCCTACCAGGCCGGCGAGCGCGATTGCCATGAAGTTCTGCTCCAGCGGCAACGCCATCGACACCAAGGCACCAATCAAAACAGGTGCGACAATCGCCCCGACGCGACCGACGCCCGAGGCAAAACCGACGCCAGTTGAGCGGATGGTGGAGGGATAGAAATCGCCGGCGTATGCATAGGCCAGAAGCTGGGTGCCAAGGGTCGAGGCCCCCACGATGAACACGACGACAAAGAGCAGTTCGGTGGAGCGGGTATATCCCAGCAACGTGAGTGCGACCGCGCCCACTACATAGAACACCACCAAGACGTGTTTGATGCTGAATTTGTCGCTAAGCCATCCACCCAGAATTGCACCGAAGATCGAACCGAGGTTGAACACGATGACGAAATTCAGGGCTGAACCGAGGCTGAAACCCGCCATGGCCATCAACTTGGTGAGCCACGAATTGAGCGCATACACCATGAACAGCCCGGTCATGAATGCCATCCAGATCATGACCGTGCTGTATCCACGGCCTTCCAGGAAAAGGCTTCGTACTGGCTTATCTTGAGCAGAGATAATCTGAGGATTGCCGACGAGCTGCGTGTCATCCGTGATCACAAGGTCAGGACGAAGGCGACGCGCGATGATTTTCAACTCGTCTTGTCGACCCTGCTTCAACATAAAGCCGATAGAGTCGGGCATTGACTTGAGAATGAAAGGAATCAAAACCACTGGCAGGACGGCCACGTAAAACACATATTGCCAACCGTAGCTTTCGATCAGTTGTTTACCCGTCAGGGCTACCAGAATTCCGCCCACCGAATAGCCTGCGAAAACGATGGTCACCAGCCGGGTGCGAACTTTCAAGGGCGAGAACTCACCCATCTGCGCCGTACAGATGGGCAACACACCGCCGATGCCCAAGCCGGCGATAAAGCGCATGATACTGAAGGTCAGCGGGCTGTCAGTGAACCCTGCCGCAGCGGTGAAAACGCTGAACAGCGCTACACAGATCGCGATCATTTTCGGCCGGCCAATTCGATCTGCCAATGTGCCTAAAAAAATGGCGCCCAGCATTGTCCCAAACAATGCTGAGCCAGCCATTACTCCGGCGCTGGTCGCATCAATTTGCATATCGGCCATGATGGCCGGTAAGGCAGCCCCCACCACTGCCAAGTCGTAGCCATCGATAATCAGAATTAACACGCACCAGAACAGAATAATCCCATGAAAGCGGTTAAACTTCGACTCTTCGGTCAACGTGTACATATTCAAAGAACTCATACCGTGTCTCCTTCAATCTTATTGTTGTGTTTTTGAAGTCCACATACGTATAGCGATCTGGCACAACTCGACCACACGCGCAGGTACGCATGGTTCCGCGTGTAAGTCGGAAGAGTTGAGAGACCCTAGAAGGCGCCCGAGAAAAATCGTAGGCCTAATGGCAAGGCCCAACCATGCCCAATGGCATCATTCTGCTTGACCGGAACGGGCAGTTTTGGAAAACCAGATGGCTTCAATCAGCGGGTGATCAGCCCAAGCGCAGAGGACTAGTCCCCTCGAGGGCTACGCAACGAGCGTCGGTAAGCACCAGGGGTGATACCCGTCCATTTTTTGAATGCCCTGTGGAACGCACTGGTCTCAATGAAGCCAACCTCTGACGCAACGCCATCCACCGTCATACCTGCCCGGCAGAGCAGACTGATGGAAATATCCCGCCTTAGATTATCTTTGAGCCGTTGGTAGGTGAAACCCTCAGCGTAGAGCCTTCGCTGTAGGGTGGAACTGGACATGCTCAAGTCGCGTGCGAGTTCATCGAGTTCAGGCCATGTGTGTGGAGAGAGCAGTTTTAGTCGCCGCCGGATCGTAATGCTCGTGCTGTCGTCGTTACGGTATTTCACAAGGAAGTTACTTGGCGTTCCCTTCAAAAACAAAGGCAGTGTGCTGAGCGTTTGGCAAACCTTGTACTCCAGAACATTCTTCTCGAAAACAGCGGAGGTTCTCTCGGCCCGCCACTCGATTTCCTCACAAAAACGCATTCGATAGTCGCTGTCGTCCTCTGGCTGAGGAGGACGCATCGATAACTTCAAAACAGGGATGCGCCTGTCGCACAGCCAACAAAGCAGACCATGCACGAGGACCAGCCAGGCACCATAACAAAACGCCCTTCGCGACTCACCATGATCATGGATGACAATTGCAGCATACTCTCCATCGCACTCCACCGACCCATAGATGTCATCAAGGGCAGTCCTGAGAAACGCCAGAATCCGCTTGAGCGCCTGTCCAATGGTGTCGCAGCCGAGGGCCAACTGCGCCATCAGCTTGAAGCTACCTCTGCGAAGAGGGTGACTGTCTGCCGCAAAAAACTCATCGTCGAGCAAATCCGCTAACGCAATCCACAATCTGGAGAACGTACCAGCAGGTACCCTGGCATAGCGCTGGTCCAGCAGGCGTGGATCAATATGCGCGTGGCTGAGCACAGTAGCAACATCCAGGCCACGCAGTTCTGCTCCTTGAAGTGCGTCCCGCACGAGGCTGATCGACGTGGTGCCTTTGTGGGCAGAAAACTCCATCTGGGGCTCCGTTGCTAACTCGATACCAAAGGCTGCCTTGCAAAGCAGACACACCCGTAGAAGATCTACCGTACCAATATCACTGTGCCAGGTGTCAACGCCCCTTGTTTTTTATTGCAACACGTTTTGGATTACCGCCCAGAGAGGTCACAACACCTGAGGTAAGCGGGCATTGCTTCATTCTCGCCCCTGCATCCAGGATAGTCACCCCACCTGTTTAAGGTCCTTTCCATGAGTGCCAGCGAGATGTTCTGGGAGCAGTTTTCTGTCGGCCAGGCGTGGACGCACCATCGAGATGAAGCGTTGGCGCAAGACGAAATCATCGCCTTCGCAAAGCAATACGATCCGCTATACATGCACACTGATCCTGTTCAGGCGCTTTCCAGCCCCCTGGGCGTACATTGTGCAAGCGGCGTGCATACCTTCGCACTGGCTCAGCGAATGCTGTGTGATGCGCTGTTTTCGGTGACGCATGTCGTGGCCGGGCACCGCATTGAAAACTTCATCATGCATCGACCTGTGAAGCCGAGAGATAGGCTCAGCCTGACGGCAAAGGTGATGAATGTCTCACAGCACGCTCGTCGAGACGATTGCGGCTGGGTCACGCTCGCGATTGCTGTGCAGGTAGCCGGCACCGGTTCGGTGTTGACTTACGACCTGACCGTGCTAATCGCACGAGCAAAATGACCCCGACGCCGATCCATTTGACCAATCCTCATTGCTCAGAAGCCCCCAAACATCTCTCTCAAGTACCGCCGTCAGAGGGTCGCAATTGCGCGAAGCGGCTGAGCAAGCGCAGCGCGCAGGCTTTCAAATTTTGGCGGGCAGTCCAGGTACAGCACAGTCTTCAACATCTGTGCTGTAACCTGTGGGACCGGGCACGCCCGCGAAGAGGCCAGCACAGTCAACCCACCTCTTGCATGGCAGCACACAATTCAAGAAACCGCGAGGCAGCCCGCGAAGGCGTAGCCCCATGCGGCAACAGAATGGAAAAACGCCGCACCAGCGCCTGCGGCGCAACCTGCAGCCGGTGCAGCGCCCCATCTTCATGACGAATGGACATCGCCGACACAAAGCCAACCCCCATCCCGGCCCGGACCGCCTCTTTTACCCCTTCAACGCCAGCGATCTCCAGCGCCACTCGCATTGCCACGCCATCACGGACAAACGCCCGCTCGACGATCTGCCGCACACCCGAGCCGCTTTCACGCAGTACCAAGGGGTAGGTGCCGAGCGCCGCCAGTGTCTGCTGGTCACTGCTTGCCAGGGGATGCCCACGGGGCACAATCGCCACGATCTCGTCCTCGCGCCACGGCGTCACTTGCGTACCCAACGGCAACTCCTGCCCGGGCGGCCCCTCGATCAGGGCAATATCAACACTGTCCAGGGCGGCGACGATCTCCGCCGTGTTGCCATGCGAGGTGCTGACCAGCACATCCGGATGACGCCCGTGAAAATCGGCGATCAGGTAAGGCAGCAGGTAACTGGCGGGCGTGGTACTGGCGCCGATGCGCAAGGTGCCGCGCTCCAGCCCGCGCATGGCCTCGCGCAATGCTTGCGCCTGTCGGAAGGTTTCGCGCAGGCGCTCGGCATGCGCCAGCAACTGCTCACCGGCCGCTGTCAGCCGCACGCCGCGGCCGGCACGTTGGTAAAGGGGTTCGCCAAACGCCTCTTGCAAGAGCTTGAGCTGGCCGGACACCGCCGGCTGCGACAGGTGCAGTGCTTGAGCGGCATGGCTGATGTTGCCGTGTTCGGCAACCGTGGCGAATGTTATCAGCTGTTCTGGGGTCATTTTTGAAAACTATCAGCTTTTCGGATATTTGCCATCCTAAATTACGATTTTTTATAAGCTTATAACCAGATTAACGTAGGCCTTGTCGAAACACCTTTTCCGGAGGACTCACATGGCCACGGTTCCGTCCAACCCTGCCTTTGCCCCTACCCTCTCCACCCGAGGGCGGCTCAATGGCATTCTGTTCGTCGCGCTGTTCGCGGTCGCAGTCACTCAACTGGCGGCCCTGCCCGCTATCGCCAACCTGGGCATCAGCCCGCTGATCGTGGGTATCGTCGCAGGTGCCTTGTATGGCAACGCGCTGCGTGACGGCGTACCGGCAAGCTGGGCGGCAGGCATCAATTTTTCCGCTCGCGGCCTGTTACGCATTGCGGTGGCATTTTTTGGCCTGCGGGTAAGCCTGCAGGAAATTGCCGAAGTCGGCTGGTCGGGGCTTATCGTGTCGGTGCTGGTAGTCACCAGTACCCTGCTGATCGGCCTGTGGTGTGGCATGAAAGTGTTCAAGCTCGACCGCGATACCGCCTTGCTCACCGCCGCCGGCAGCGCTATCTGCGGCGCTGCCGCCGTGCTGGCATTTGAATCGGCGCTGCGCAGCGCCCCCCATAAAAGCGCCATGGCAGTCGGAAGCGTGGTGCTGTTCGGTACCTTGTCGATGTTCCTTTACCCGCTGGCGATCAATGCCGGCTGGCTGCATCTGGATACCATGGGCGCCGGGCTGTTGCTGGGCGGCACAGTCCACGAAGTGGCGCAGGTGGTAGGCGCGGCCAGTAATGTCAGCCCCGAAGCCACGCATATCGCCACCATCGTCAAGATGACCCGGGTCATGCTGCTGGTGCCGGTACTGCTGGTGGTGGGCCTGTGGATCAGCCGTTCGCGCAAGGCTGGCCAGGCGCAGGGCAACGGGCGCATTGCCATGCCCTGGTTCGCTTTCGGCTTCCTGGCACTGGTACTGGTGAATTCACTGCAAGTGCTGCCTGGCAGCGTGACCCAGGCCGTGAACAGCCTGGACACCTTTGCCTTGACCATGGCCATGACGGCGTTGGGCATGGAGACCCGCTTCAGCCAGATTCGCCAGGCCGGGCCACGGGCGCTGGCGACCGGGGCGATCCTCAACCTGTGGCTGGTTGGCGGGGGGTTGGCGATTACCCTGGGGGTGCAGAAGCTGTTGGGCTGACGGGAGACCGAGTCGGCTGCTTCGCGGGTAAACCCGCTCCTACACAGGTCCGCACCGCCATCAAGGCTTGCGCTGTACCTGTATAGGAGCGGGTTTACTCGCGAAGTAGGCCGCCCGGTCTCAAGGTTTTTCACAGCCCCCCTCGTTGCCGTCCACATTTCTCGGTATGGTGGTGTCAAAGAAGGATGTTTTACCCGCACAGGAAAGACTTAGATGCCTCAACGCCATGTCATCAATGCATCCGTCAGCCCCAAAGGCAGCCTGGAGACGCTGTCACAACGTGAAGTGCAGCAACTGAGTGAAGTCGGTACCGGTAGCCTTTACACACTGTTCCGCCAGTGCGCCCTGGCAATCCTCAACACTGGCGCCCATGTCGACAATGCCAAGACTATCCTTGAGGCCTACAAAGACTTCGAGGTGCGTATCCACCAACAGGACCGTGGCGTGCGCCTGGAGCTGCTGAACGCGCCGGCCGACGCCTTCGTCGATGGCGAAATGATCGCCAGCACCCGTGAAATGCTGTTCAGCGCCTTGCGCGACATCGTCTACACCGAAAGCGAGCTGGCCAGCCAGCGCATCGACCTGGAAAGCTCCCAGGGCATCACCGACTACGTGTTCCACCTGCTGCGCAACGCGCGTACCTTGCGCCCGGGCGTGGAGCCGAAGATGGTGGTGTGTTGGGGCGGCCACTCGATCAGCACCGAGGAATACCAGTACACCAAGAAGGTCGGCCACGAACTGGGCCTGCGCAAGCTGGATGTCTGCACCGGCTGCGGCCCGGGCGTGATGAAAGGCCCGATGAAGGGCGCCACCATCGCCCACGCCAAGCAACGCATGCATGGCAGCCGCTACCTGGGCCTCACCGAGCCCGGCATCATCGCCGCCGAGGCGCCCAACCCGATCGTCAACGAACTGGTGATCCTGCCAGACATCGAGAAGCGCCTGGAGGCCTTCGTGCGTGTCGGCCACGGCATCATCATCTTCCCAGGCGGTGCCGGCACGGCGGAGGAATTCCTGTACCTGCTGGGCATCCTCATGCACCCGGACAACCACGACCTGCCGTTCCCGGTGGTGCTCACCGGCCCGCGCAGCGCCGAGCCTTATCTGCAACAGTTGCACGCTTTCGTCGGCGCCACGCTGGGTGAAGCGGCCCATCGCCTGTACGAAATCATCATTGATGACCCGGCGGAAGTCGCCCGGCACATGGTCGAAGGCCTCAAAGCGGTCAAGCAGTTCCGCCGCGAGCGTAACGATGCCTTCCACTTCAACTGGCTGCTGAAGATCGAGGAGAGCTTCCAGCGACCGTTCGACCCGACCCACCAGGCCATGGCCGACCTGGACTTGCGTCGCGAGCTGCCGCCCCATGAACTGGCGGCCAACCTGCGCCGGGCGTTTTCCGGGATTGTCGCAGGCAACGTCAAGGACAAAGGCATCCGCCTGATCGAGGAACACGGGCCGTATCAGATCCACGGTGACAGCGCCGTACTGGACCCGCTGGGCCGGCTGCTGCAGGCATTCGTCGACCAGCACCGGATGAAGCTGCCCGGCGGCGCGGCGTATGTACCGTGCTATCAGGTGGCAACCTGACCACGCTGCTTTACTGAGGACGGGCATGGATGCCCGTCAAACGCGGGGGCCGGGTGACGGGAGCGTCTGTACGGATCACCCACATGGGTTACATGAAAGCGCCCCCACCTAGGTGACTCGCTCACTGCCGGAGTTCAACCACCGTCCGCTCGAAAAACCGAATGCTGTCGCGCCCCCCACGTTTGGATTGGTACAACGCCACATCCCCCTGCTCGATCAACGCCGCCAGGCTCGCCGGCGGCTGGTCGAACACGTTGGCACCAATGCTCAAGGTCACCGCCTGGGGCGTAGGCACGGTCTTGTCGGCGTACTGCTGGAACTGCTCACGCAGCCCACTACCCAGTTCCATGACCCGTTCACTGCTCGCGCCACTGAGCAAGATGACGAATTCATCCCCGCCCAACCGCGCCGCCAGCGAACGCTCGGGCAGCGCCGTCCGGATCATCTCGCTCAAGGCAATCAGCAAACGGTCGCCGGCGATATGCCCGTGCAGGTCGTTGACCAGTTTGAAGTTGTCGATGTCGATCAGTAGCAATGCCCCAGGTTGCGCCGGGCTCACGTCCTTGAAGAAATGCCCCGCCCGTACCTCCAGTGCACGCCGGTTGTACAGCGCAGTCAGCGGGTCACGGGCGGCCAGCCGGGCAATCCGCTCTTCACGCCGGTAACGTACGGTGCCGGTCATCGACAAGGCAATCAGCATGATCGCCATCGCGCCTTCCACCAGCGAAACCTGAATGATCAGCCCGCCAAAGGTCGCCAGGTCAATCAGCGTGCCTGGCGTGATCGCGATGGCCGCCTTGGCCACATAGAACAGCCCATGGATCAGCAACACATAGCGCAGCTGCACGGCCCCGACACTCAGCGATTTGCCATGTGGCCGCAGCAGGAAACTGGCCTTGAGCGTCAGCGAGGCCACCAACAACGAGTTGACCATCAGCATCACCTTCGACCACTGCGGGCCCACGGGCAGCAGCAGCAAGGCGAACCAGACCAGCACGATCATCAACCAGGCACGTGACAAGCGCTCCTGGGTGAAGCGCAGCACGCCGATCAGGAAAAAAACGTGGGCCACCACCAGCAAGCCATTGGCGAACCAGATACCGATGAACAGCAAGCCGACCCCGCGCAACAATGCCAGGGTGCTACCAACCGTAATCGTGGCGAAACCCGCACTCCAGTAAAGCAATGAGGTTTCGCGCACACTGCGCCATTCAATCGCCAGGTACAAGGCGGCCGCAGCGGCCAAAGCGACTGAAATAGTCAGCATCGTGGGTGGATCTAACGCCATATACGCATTGGCCTGTCTGGTTAACGGGAAAAGGCCCGACTGTATGCGATCGTGATCACGTTCAGAGGGGCCTTGCACGGTTGCCTGCACATTGTAATCCAGCCCCTGACAAAGGGCCGTGGGCAGCAATATCATAATGACATCAATGCGCGGTGCGCACCACTCTGGCCCTGTCGCTGGCTTGCCGGCGACAGGGCCATTACAGGCGACGTCAGAGCACCCGTTTGATCAACGGTTCCAGCCGGCTATAGCGCAACCGACGCAGAAACTTGCGCACTTGCTTGGGATGTTCGGCCTTCTCCCCCAGCGCCTCTGCCGAACCGATTCTCGGCGCAAAGCGCCGCAGTTCGCTCAACTCCGCTTCCCGTGGCGCCAGCCATTGCCCCTGCGGGTCGTCGATCAGCAGGCCGTTCTCAAGGTCCAGGTTGAACCCGCGCGGGTTCAGGTTGTTGCCGGTCAGCAGCGAATAACGCTGGTCGATCCACACGCCCTTGGCATGGAAGGTATGCCCCGGATCGTTCCAGATGCGTATTTGCAGCTGGCCGCTGGCAATCGCGGCGTGGCGGCGGCGGGCGAAGGTGCGCAGGTTGTCCTCATACAGATAGGGCAATGCACCACTGGCACTGAACGGTTCGCCAGGGGCGATGTAGAAGTCGTTGGCGGTGCGGTCACCGACAATCAGTTCCACCCCAACCCCCCGTGCCAGGGCATGGTCAAGTTCGCGCATCACGACCTGTGGCGGGTTGAAATACGGCGTACTGATGATGATCTGCGTGCGCGCCACTGCCAGCAAGGCGCACAGCGCCCGATTCAGTGGATTGCCACGGCCCACACCCAGCAGCGGGATCACCTGCAAGCCCTGCCCCGTCATGCTGGCAGGTACCTCGTAGGCCATGCGTCGCAGCCTTGCGCGCAAACGCCGAATGTCGCCGCGCAGGCTGCGGGTGGAAGGTGGCGCCGGCAGGTCGAGGCGCGGTGTGGCGGTGTGGTGCAGCAAACGCTGCACCAGGCCGACCATGGCATCAGCCAGTGCCGGTGACTGGAACACGTGGTAGCGATCCAGGCGATAGCGGTCGAAACGATGCAGGTAGACGTTGTTCAGACTGGCGCCGGTGTAGATCACACAATCGTCGATGATGCTGCCTTTAAGGTGCAACACCCCGAACAGTTCGCGGGTCTGCACTGGCACGCCATGGATCGCGATGTCCAGCCCGCGCAACTGACGCTGGGCCTGATACCAGGCGGCATTGCCCGGCTGACGCCCGGCCCCCAGCAGCCCGCGCCTGGCGCGGAACCAGTCGACCACGATGGTGATCTCCAGGCCTGGCCGCTCGGCCTTGGCCTGGTACAAGGCATCCAGCACTTCCTGGCCAGCCTCATCCTCCTGCAGGTACAACGCGACAATAACGATGCGCCGAGTCGCCGTACGGATGCGCTCGAACAGGCAGGCGCGGTAAGCCCTGGCATCGGGCAGCACCTGGATCGCTTCGGGGGCCATGGCATAGCCTGGCAAGCCCGCCAGCATGGTTTCGGGGTTCACTGACGCTCACCTTCTCTGTGCAATCACTGTCGGCCCAGCCAGCCGGCGGGGCCATTCCTGGCCGCTGCATCCGGGGTGTATGATCGACCCGGCAACGACCCATAACAACAAGAACCACGCGAGGCTCTGCTTTCTCACTGCCCCTGCCCAACCAGGCCTCAGCTTGCACAGGAACAGCGCAATGGTCCACCCCGCTTCTGCAAACCTATCGCCGTCTAGTGTAAAGAATTGTTCGGCAAAGACCTTTGGCTTCCTGATTTTGCCCAATTTCACCACCATCGGCCTTGCGTCGGCGGTTGAGACCCTGCGCATGGCCAACCTGGCCGCGCGCAAGCCACTGTATCGCAGTGTGCTGATCGCCGCAGACGACGCGCCGGTGGTCGCCAGCAACGGCATGCGCGTACTGCCCGACTACAACATCACCAACGCCCCCGCGCTGGATGCCTTGCTGGTGGTTGGCGCCAACCCGATCGACCGAAGCCGTAGCAACCGCCCATTGATCGACTGGTTGCGCCAACTGGCCCGCCAGCGCTTGCCGCTAGGCGGTATCTGCACCGGTAGCTACCTGCTGGCCAAGGCCGAATTGCTCAAGGGTTACCGCTGCACCATCCACTGGGAAGACCTGCCGACGTTGCAGGCACACTTCCCCGGTATCGTGATCTCCAGCCAGCTGTTCGAACTGGACCGCGACCGTTACACCTGCTCAGGCGGCGTGGCAGCCATGGACATGATGTTGCAACTGGTGGCCCGCGACACGGGCGGCCAGGACATCGCGGCCAAGGCCGCCGAGCTGTTGCTGTGCGACCGCGTACGCGGTGAGCGTGAGCGGCAGCGTGTGCCGCTGCGCACCCTGCTCGGCAGCGCCCAGCCCAAACTAAGCCAGGTGGTGGCGATCATGGAGGCCAATCTGGAGGAGCCGCTGGGGCTGGAGGAACTGGCCAGCCTCAACGACGTGACCGTGCGCCAATTGGAGCGGCTGTTCCACAAGTACCTGCAGCGCACGCCCAGCCAGTATTACCTGGAGCTGCGGCTGTCGCGGGCGCGGGAGTTACTGCTGCGCAGCGACGTGCAAGTGCGTGAGGTAGCGCTGGCCTGCGGCTTCAGTTCGCCTGCGCATTTTTCCAAGAGTTATAGCCGGTTCTTCGGGCTGTCGCCTTTAGGGGAGCGGCGGCAGGCCTCTCTCCACTGACGGGGGTCAGGTATTGGCATTGCTGGCCTCTTCGCGGGCAAGCCCGCGCCTACACGCACATCGGTGGTCCGCCACAGGCCGTTGTAGGAGCGGGCTTGCCCGCGAAGAGGCCAGTGCAGGTCAACTAATCTTCAAGGGCCCCGTGCGCCGTCTCCCGACACATCAGCATGGCCACCAGCGCCACCAGTGCTGCCGCCAGCAGGTATCCTGCCGGGGCCAGCTTGCTGCCCGTCACCTGAATCAGCCAGGTGGCAATGAACGGCGCAGTCCCGCCAAACAGCGAATTGGCCACATTGAAGCTCAGGGCAAACCCGCTGAAGCGCACCCGGGTCGGAAAGATTTCGGCCAGCAGGCACGGCAAGGTCCCATCGTTCATCGCCAGCATCGCACCGAAAAGGATCTGGATGGCCAGAATCACCAGCAGCGGCTGGCCGTCCAGCAGGCGAAACAACGGCACGGTCAACCCCAGGAACAACAGCGAGGCCACCACCAGCATGGTCTTGCGACCAAACTGGTCGGACAGCCGCCCCATCAGGAAGATCAAGCCGATATAGGTGGCCAGCGACACCGTCGAGGCGATGAACGAATCCCGCTCGCTCATGCCCATTTCACTGGACAGGTAGGTCGGCATGTAACTGAGCAACAGGTAGAACGCAACCGCATTCAGGCAGGTGACACCTATGCCGATCGCCAGACTGCGCCGGTGCTGGCCCAGCAGTTCGCGCAGCGGCGTCGTGGCCATGCCGGCCTTGGTTTCCAGGCGCTGCTCCATCTCCAGGAACTTGGGCGTGTCCTGCAAGCTCATGCGGATATAGCGCCCTACCAGGCCGAACGGCGCCGCCAGCAGGAACGGCAGGCGCCAGCCCCATTCATGCAGGGCTTCACTGCTGAGCAGCTCATGCAGCACCGCGACGAACGCCGCACCGAACAACAACCCCGCCGCCGTGCTGGCCGGCACGATGCTGGTGTACAAGCCACGCCGCCCAGGCGGCGCGTACTCGGCCAGGAACGCAGCGGCCCCGGCGTACTCACCCGAGGCGGAAAACCCCTGTACCAGGCGGATCAGCAACAGCAAGGCCGGCGCCCACAGCCCGATCTGCGCATAGCCCGGCAACAAGCCGATGCAGAAGGTGGATACCGACATGATCAGGATCGACCAGGACAACGCGTTGCGCCGACCGTGTCGGTCGCCGAAATGGCCCCAGACAATGCCGCCCAGCGGGCGTACCAGGAAAGACAACGCGAATACCGCGAAGGTAGCCAGCAGGCCGGTGGTCTTGTCAGTTTGCGGGAAGAAGGTGGCGGCGATGATGGTGGCCAGATAGCCGTAGGCGGCGTAGTCGAACCACTCGACGAAGTTGCCCATGAAGCTGGCCCGGGCGGCCTTGCGCAGCGCCTGGCGTTCGGCGTTGTGCGCGGGGCCGGCGATGGCGGATGGGTCTAGGGTGGTGCTGGACATGACGGGTACCCTCTGGTTCTTTTAATTGGAGGCAGGGTCTGGTGGTCATACGGGGATCTTGTTGTTGTCTGGGCCAGCCTTTTCGCGGGAAAACCCGCGCCTACGACAACGGTGAAATCCCCGTAGGAGCGGGCTTGCCCGCGAAGCAGCCGACGCCGATGCTTATTTGCGAATGATGTTGTGCTCCGGCCCATACGGGAACCTGGTGATGTTCTCGGCGCCGCTGTCGTTGACGATCAGGATGTCATGCTCGCGATAACCGCCCGCCCCCGGCCGCCCTTCAGGCAGCATGATCATCGGCTCGATCGACACCACCATGCCCGGTTCCAGCACGGTATCGATGTCCTCGCGCAGCTCCAGCCCCGCCTCGCGGCCGTAGTAATGGCTGAGCGTGCCGAACGAATGGCCATAGCCGAAGGTGCGGTACTGCAGCAGGTCGTGGCGCAGGAAGATCTCGTTCAGTTCGCGGGCGATATCGCTGCAGCGCATGCCCGGGCGCACCAGTTTCAGCCCGGCTTCGTGCACTTCGACGTTGGCCTGCCACAGGCGCAGGTACTCGTCCGGGCAGTGGTCAAGGAACAGGGTGCGCTCCAGCGCGGTGTAGTAGCCGGCGATCATGGGGAAACAGTTGAGGCTGAGGATCTCGCCCTTGCCCACACGGCGGCTGGTGACCGGATTGTGTGCGCCATCGGTGTTGAGCCCGGACTGGAACCAGGTCCAGGTGTCCATCAGCTCGGCGTCGGGGAAGCGTTTGGCAATTTCGCGCACCATCGCCTGGGTGGCATGCAGTGCCACCTCGTACTCGGGCACCTGCTCACGCAGGGCCTCGACCACTGCCGCACCGCCGATGTCGGCCACCTGTGCACCGTGACGGATAAGTGCCTGCTCCTCGGCCGACTTGATCATGCGCATACGCATGCACGGCGCAGCGATGTCCACCAGCTCGGCCTTGGGGTAGCAGGCGGCGAGTTTGCCGTGGTTCTGCAGGTTCAGGTGGTCGTACTCCACGCCGATGCGCGAGGCCAGCGGCAACGCCTGCTGGATGGCGACGAAATAGTTGTCGCGCTGCCAGTCGGTGTAGACGATGTTGTCAGTACCGACCGTGCGCCGCCAAGGTTGCCCGCCGTCGATGTTGGCACTGATCGAGACCACCTTGTCCTGGGTGATCACCAGCGCATAGGGGCGGCCGAACGAGCAGTAGAGGAAATCGCTGTAGTAGTTGACGTTATGGTACGAGGTGAAGATTGCCGCCTCGATGTCCTGCTCGGCCATATAGGCCCGCAGCCGGGCGTGGCGAGCAGCGTATTCCTGAGCGGAGAAGGTTGGCTGCACCTTGTCGCCATTGCGGATTTTCAGGGTCTTGGGCATTTGCATGGTCGGGGTTCCTTGTCGTTGTGAGCACGCTGTTCAGGCCGGCCGCCTGAGAAGCATTGCAACAGAACCGACGAGGACACTTTTGTATCTATCCGACCTGGAATTGGCGGGATAACCACTGGCCAAGGGGGCGCTGAGCGCCCCCCGCCAGGCAACGCTATTTCAAATCAAAGCGGTCCAGCTCCATGACCTTCTGCCAGGCGGCCACAAAGTCGCGGACAAACTTGTCACCCCCATCACTGCTGCCATACACCTCGCTCAACGCCCGCAACTGGGCATGCGAACCGAACACCAGATCGACCCGGCTACCGCTCCACTTCACCTGCCCGGTCTTGCGGTCGCGGCCTTCGAAGGTTTCGTTGTCCGCCGAGGTCGGTTTCCATTCCACGCTCATATCCAGCAAGTTGCGGAAGAAGTCGTTGCTCAGCGTCCCCGGCTTGTCGGTGAACACGCCGAGGTTGCTGCCACCATGGTTGGCGCCGAGCACCCGCAGGCCACCGATCAGCACGGTCAGTTCCGGCGCGGTCAAGGTCAGCAACTGCGCCTTGTCCAGCAACAGTTTCTCGGCCTTGACGCTGTAGCGTGCCTTGGTGAAGTTGCGGAAGCCGTCGGCCAGCGGTTCCAGCACGGCGAACGACTCGACGTCGGTCTGCTCCTGGGACGCATCGACTCGGCCCGGGCGGAACCCTACGCTGCCGCTGTAACCCGCATCCTTGGCAGCTTTTTCGACTGCCGCGGTACCGGCCAGCACGATCAGGTCGGCCAGGGAAACCTTTTTGCCGCCGTTGTTGAACTCGCCCCGGATCTTCTCCAATGCCGCCAACACCTTGTCCACGCCCTGGTTTGCAGCCCAGTCCTTCTGTGGCGCCAAGCGCAAACGTGCGCCGTTGGCACCACCGCGCTTGTCGGAGCCGCGGAAGGTCGACGCGGATGCCCAGGCGGTGGAGACCAGTTCGCCCACGCTCAAACCCGAGGCCAGGATCCTGGCCTTGAGGGCCGCGATGTCTTGCTCGCTGATCGTGGATGGGTCAGCTTTGGGCAACGGGTCTTGCCACAGCAACTCTTCATTGGGCATTTCCGGGCCCAGATAGCGCGCCAGCGGGCCCATGTCGCGGTGAATCAGCTTGTACCATGCACGGGCAAAAGCATCCGCCAGTTGCTCAGGGTTGTCTTTGAAACGGCGGGCGATCGGCGCGTAGATCGGATCGAAGCGCAATGCCAGGTCGGAGGTCAACATCGACGGTGCGTGCTTTTTACCGGGATCGTGTGCATCGGGCACCGTTCCGGCGCCTTTGCCCTCTTTTGGCCGCCACTGGTGCGCGCCGGCCGGGCTTTTGGTCAGCTCCCACTCAAAGTCGAACAGGTTATTCAGGTATTCGTTGCTCCATCGGGTCGGGGTGGAGGTCCAGGTCACTTCCAGGCCACTGGTGATGGTATCCCCGCCTTTGCCGGAGCCAAACGTGTTGTGCCAGCCCAGGCCCTGCATTTCCAGGCCTGCCGCTTCCGGCTCGGGGCCGACGTTGTCGGCGGGGCCGGCACCATGGGTCTTGCCGAACGCGTGGCCACCGGCGATCAAGGCCACGGTTTCTTCATCGTTCATGGCCATGCGGCCAAAGGTTTCACGGATGTCCTTGCCCGAAGCCACGGGGTCGGGGTTACCTTCCGGGCCTTCCGGGTTCACGTAGATCAGGCCCATCTGCACGGCGGCCAGCGGGTTTTCCAGGTTACGCTCGGCCGACAGGTCGCGATTCTGCTCTTCACCATGCTTGGCCGGCTCGGCCACCAGGTCACCCTGCCCCGGCGGCTGCGCCTTGACCTGTTCCTTGCCGTAACGGGTATCGCCGCCCAACCAGACCTTTTCCGACCCCCAGTACACGTCTTCGTCCGGCTCCCACACATCGGCACGCCCGCCGGAGAAGCCGAAGGTCTTGAAGCCCATGGACTCGAGGGCAACATTACCGGTGAGTACGATCAGGTCGGCCCAGGAAATCTTGTTGCCGTACTTCTGCTTGATCGGCCACAGCAGGCGCCGGGCCTTGTCCAGGCTGACGTTGTCCGGCCAGCTGTTGAGCGGGGCGAAGCGTTGCTGCCCAGAGCCCGCACCACCGCGGCCATCACCAATGCGGTAGGTGCCCGCGCTGTGCCAGGCCATGCGGATGAACAGCGGGCCGTAGTGGCCAAAGTCGGCCGGCCACCAATCCTGCGAGTCGGTCATCAGGGCAGCCAGGTCTTTCTTCAGGGCCTGGAAGTCGAGGCTCTTGAACGCCTTGGCATAGTCGAAGTCCGGGTCGGGGCTGGACTTGGAGGAATGCTGGTGAAGAATTCTCAGGTTGAGCTGGTCAGGCCACCAGTCACGGTTGGTGGTGCCGCCACCTGCGGTTTGATGGAACGGGCATTTCGATTCGTTCGACATCTGCGGGTACCTTTGGGTCGGTTATCCAGATTTCCGGTCTATGCCAGTGTTCTTTCAGCCGAGCGGGTGGGCTCGTACTACCCCTCATCAGGTGTACACGGGGCTTGCGAAGCTGTCACGGCGGGGGGGGGCACGGTCTTGCACGCAGGTGCTGACGCGCTGCCCTGTCGCGGAATTCGCGGGGCCACGAGAAAGACTAGCCGAGCTTGGGCAGAGTTCTAATAGAGTGGCTGTTGGAGCCTGATAGGCTGGCTCTGTCAGGCACAGGCCTGTATCGGCCTCATCGCGGTCAAGCCCGCGATGAGGCCGGCACATCCATACAAGGCACAGGGCCCTGCACCATGCTTCAATACACAGCCATACCCTTTGCCCAGGACGCCGAGCCCTCATGAACCGCAACGACCTGCGCCACGTCGACATGAACCTGCTGGTGCTGTTCGAAGCCCTGATGATCGAACGCAACCTGACCCGCGTGGGTGAAAAGCTGTTTATCACCCAATCCACCGTCAGCGCCGCCCTCGCCCGCCTGCGCGAGCTGTTCGACGACCCGCTGCTGATCCGCAGCGGCCGGGCCATGGAACCCACCCCACGGGCCATGCAGATCTTTGCCGAACTGGGCCCGGCCATGGACGTGATTTCCGCCGCCATCAGCCGCGCCCGCCAGTTCGACCCGGCCAACAGCTGCAACGTGTTCCGCCTGGGCCTTTCTGACGATGCCGAGTTCGGCCTGTTTCCGGCCCTGCTGCAGGCCCTGCGTGAAGAAGCCCCCGCCATTAGCGTGGTAGTGCGGCGGGCCAATTTCCTGCTGATGCCGGGCCTTCTTGCCAGCGGCGAGATCTCGGTAGGTGTGAGCTATACCACCGACCTGCCGGCCACCGCCAAACGCCGCAAGCTGCGCGACATCGGTGTACGGGTGCTGCGCGCCGACGACCGCCCGGGGCCGCTGACCCTCGACGAATACTGCGCCCGCCCGCATGTGATGGTGTCGTTTTCCGGTGACATGAGCGGCAACATCGACCTCGACCTGGCACGCATCGGTCGTTGCCGCAAGGTGGTGCTGGCGGTGCCGCAGTTCGGTAGCCTGCGCGCCCTGCTGCGCAACACCGAGCTGATCGCCACGGTGCCGGACTATGCCGCTTGTGCCCTCGCCGACGACGGCAGCCTGCGCGCCGACCCGGCGCCGTTCGACATCACCGAGGCCGAGCTGTCGATGGTCTGGAGCGGCGCCCAGGACAACGACCCCGCCGAGCGCTGGCTGCGCGACCGCATCCTGCAGTTCATGGCCACGCCGTGATGCCCTCTTCGCAGCACAACGCTGTTGCTACCGGCCGTAAAGCCTGAAGTACGCAACTGCTATTTGCTGCGCTGCATCCACGCTGCGCCAAGCCCACTGAGGCAGATCACCAAAATCCCCACCAGGCTCAGGGTATCCGGCACCTGGCTGTACACCACGAAGCCAAGCAACCCGGCAAACACGATCTGGCAATAGCTGAACGGCGCCAGCAACGCCGGCGCCGCATGGCGGAAGGCCTGGGTCAGCAGCAGGTGCGCAGTCATGCCAAAGCCCCCCAGTGCCAGCATCAACAGGGCATGGTCCCAGCGCGGCACTTCCCAGAAGAACGGCACCAGCGCACTCATTGCCAAGGTGTTGCACAGCCCCGCGTAGAAGTTGCTGGTGGTCGGGCTGTCATGCGCCGCCAGAATCCGCGTCAGCAACTGATAGAAGCAGAAGCCCAACGCCGAACCGAACGGATACAGAATGGCCGGGGTAAACATCGCCCCACCCGGGTGCACCACCACCAGCACGCCGATAAAGCCCATGACCACCGCCACCCACTGCCCCACTGTCACTCGCTCTTTGAGCAGCGGCGCCGACAGCGCGGTGACCAGCACCGGGGCAAGGAAGTTGACGGCCGTGGCCTCGGCCAGTGGCAGGTATTGCAAACCGGTCGTGAACAGCAGGCTGGTGCTCAGCAGGCTCAGGGCCCGCAAGGTCTGCAGTACCGGCCGGCGTGTGCGCAATACATTGAGCCCAGACTTGGGCAGGAAGATACCGGCCATCAGCAACGTGTGCACCACATAACGCGCCCACACCACCATGACTATCGGGTACAGGCCACCCAGGAATTTGGACAAGGCATCGTGGCTGGCAAACAGGAACGTCGCCACCACCACCAAAGCGATGCCGCGCAGGGGTTGGTTGACGCCGGACAGCGGTGTGCTGGAACTCATGGCTCTCTCGATGACGGCGCGGCAACATGCCCCGCCCAAGGAAGGCCGCGCAGGCATTGCCTGGCGGATGTGACAGCTGGGATTCTAGAAGAGATGCCGCAGCATAAGGAAGTTCATTTGCCGCTTGACCCGGTCAAGTGCAATTTGTGTTCGCTGATCGACCACTTTCCACCTTGTCTGCATGGCCCGTGCACGGTTGATCGCCGACCATCGACCGACCCTGCACACCCTACAAGGAATTTACATGCAAAGGCTCAGCACCCGCACCGGCCTGGACCTGCCCGCCATCGGCCTGGGCACCTGGCCAATGACCGGCAGTGAATGCACCCAGGCCGTGCGCCAGGCACTGGACGTGGGTTACCGGCACATCGACACTGCCACCGCCTACGAAAACGAAGCAGCCGTTGGCCAGGCGCTGCGCGACAGCGACGTGCCACGCGAGCAGATCCACCTGACCACCAAGGTCTGGTGGGACCGCCTGGAGCCCAACGCCATGCGTCAGTCGCTGGAAGACAGCCTGCGCGCGCTGGGTACCGAACAGGTCGACCTGTTCCACATCCACTGGCCAGGCAAAGACTGGGACCTGGCCCGCAGCATCGACACCTTGGTAGCCCTGCGTGACGAAGGCAAGGCGCGCCATATTGGGGTGGCCAACTTCCCGTTGGGGTTACTGCGCCAGGTGATGGAAACCCTGGGCGCACCCTTGTCGGCGATCCAGGTGGAATACCATGTTCTGCTCAGCCAGCAACCGCTACTCGACTTCGCTCGCAGCCATGACCTGTTGCTCACCGCCTACACCCCGCTGGCACGCGGCCAGGCAGCGGCGCAGCCGGTGATCCAGGCGATTGCCCGCAAGCATGGCGTACTGCCCAGCCAGGTCGCGCTGAAATGGCTGCTGGACCAGGACGGCGTGGCGGCGATCCCCAAAGCCAGCAGCCGCGAAAACCAGCTGGCCAACCTGGCCGCGTTGAGCGTGCAGCTGGATGACGAAGACCGCGCAGCCATTGCCGGGCTGCCGAAAGACCAGCGCGTGGTTAGCCCGCCGTTTGCGCCGGACTGGAACAGCTGAGGCCGCCGCGCAAGTCATTGTTCTTGCGTGATGACCTGCTTCAACCGCTCGCTCGCCGGTGCCGGCCGCCCATAAAAGTAGCCCTGGAAGTGCGAACAGCCTTCCGCCGCGAGCCGGCGCATCTGCTCCTCCGACTCCACGCCTTCGGCCGTGGTCTTGATCATCAGGCTGTTGGACAGCTCGGTAATGGCGCGAATGATCGACATGGCCTCGCGGCTGTCGCACATGTCATGCACGAACGACTTGTCGATCTTGATCCGGTCGAACGGGAACGAACGCAGGTAGCCCAACGATGAGTAGCCGGTACCAAAGTCATCCAGTGAAATGGACACGCCCAGGTCTTTCAGCGCGCGCAAGGTGCGTACGTTTTCCTCGCTGTTGCCCAGCAGTACCGACTCGGTAATTTCCAGCTCCAGCCGCTGCGGCGGCAGGCCCGAGTCGGCCAGCGCGAGGGCGACGGTATGCACCAGATCGCCGTTCTTGAACTGCACCGCCGACAGGTTGACCGACACCGTCTGCTCACTCTCCCAACTGGCCGCCTCCTGGCAGGCCAGATTCAGCGCACGGTTGCCCAACTCGTGGATCAACCCGGTTTCTTCGGCAATGGGGATGAAGTCCATCGGCATGACCATGCCACGGGTCGGGTGCTCCCAGCGCAGCAGCGCCTCATAACCGGTAACGCTGCTGGTCTGATGATCGACTACCGGCTGGTAGTGCAGCTGCAACTGCCCCAGGTGCAGCGCTGTGCGCAGGTCGGTTTCCACCAGGCGGCGCTGACGGGCGGCAACGTCCAGTTCGACATCAAAGCATTCATAACGATTACGGCCGTTACGCTTGGCTTGGTACAGGGCCATGTCGGCGTAACCCAACAGTTGCTCTGCCTGGTCATTGTCATCAGGCGCGATGGCGATGCCGATGCTCACCCCCACCACGAACTGATGCCCTTCGATCTGGAATGGCGGGCTGATGGCCTTGATCAGGCGCTGCGCGGTATTACACGCGGCATCCCGCCCCTCCAGGCCCGTCAGCACCACGGCAAACTCGTCGCCACCCAGGCGGGCCAAGGTGTCGTGCTCACGCAGTTCGCGGCGCAGACGCTTGCCCAACTCGCGTAGCAACTTGTCACCAAACGCATGGCCAAGGGAGTCGTTGATGTTCTTGAAGTTGTCCAGGTCCAGGCACAGGGCAGCCGTCAGCTTGGCGTTTTCGCTGCCGCGCAACAGGGCCTGGCGTAGCCGTTCGTGGAACAGCGTACGGTTGGGCAGCCCGGTGAGCGCGTCATGGTGCGCCATGTGATGGATCTGCGCATGGGCGGCCAGCTCTTCGGTGGCGTCTTCAGCCACGAACAACACGTAATCGGCCTGCCCTTCGCGGCTCTGGCTGAGCAGGGTACGGCTGCGCAGGGTGCGAGGGCCACGGGCGGTCTCGACGCGCGTTTCGGCGGCGTGTCCCTTGGTGCTGCGGGCACCCCGCACGAATTGCTGCTCCAGGTAGTCACCGGCAGCCGGCGCCAGGCATTCCTTGGGCAACTGGCCGATCATGCTGCGCTGCGGCCCGCCGAACAGGCGTTCGGCCTGCTGGTTGGCCAACAGGATGCGCTGGCTTTCCAGGTCCTGGACGATGACGCTCGCGGGAATGTTGGCAATCACCGAATCGAGAAACTGCGAAAGCTTGGCCATCTCCTGGCTGTACTGCTCGGCCAGCTCTTTGGCCTGCAGCAGTTCGAGCTCCTGGCGGTGGCGTTCGGAAATGTCGCGGGTGACCTTGGCGTAACCCACCAGTTGCCCGGCATCGTCGTACACCGCTTCGATGACCACATGGGCGTGGAAGACCGTCCCATCCTTGCGCAGGCGTGCGCCCGTTTCTTCAAAGCGTCCGGTGCTGCGCGCCTGCTCCAGGTTTAACGCCGGCAACCCGGCTACGCGCTCGGCATCGGTGTAGAACAACGAGTAATGCTGGCCGACGATTTCCTCGGCACGGTACCCCTTGGCGCGCTGGGCGCCGGGGTTCCAGTTGGCGACGATACCTTCAGGGGTGAGCAGGTAGATGGCATAATCCACCACGCTCTGGATCAACAGCCGGTACATGATGTCGGGGTTTGCTGCGAGCGACATGAACTTTACCTGAACCTTCGAAGCGCATGAAAAGGGACCCCGGCAAGCGGCGGCCGGGTCTTGGAAAGCAATGGTGGCATTATGCCGCTCGTGAGCATTTTGTGAAGCACATCACAAAAATGGCACTATCCCTTATCCGCACCAACGAAAAGGCGCCCCCTCAATGGCGGGTGCCGGTCACCAGGAAATTGAGCAAGTCCGGCTCATCCCCCAAGGCGATAGCCTGCGCCGGCCGCGGCAGGCTCGCCAGCACGGCATTGCAGAAAGCCACGGCGGGCAGATCCTGCGCGTAGCAACGCAGCAGCCAGTCTCCCTCGCCACTCAGCAACTGCAACGCCACCGCTTGGCCGATGCCCTGGCGACGGTACTTCTTCAAAATAAACAGGTCGGCAAGTTCCTGCGCATCGATGCCAGGCAGTTCGCTGCGCTCGACCAGGACGAAACCGGCGATGAATCCGTCCACCAGCACCAGATACGCGCCCCAGCCGTCGTCCTGCCAGTAACGTTGCAGGTGCTCCTCGTGGATGTAGAAACGGCCATCCGCCTCGACGTCTTCCTGCTCCCAGTCGGAGGACTCGTAGCAATAGAACTGGTAGAGATTGCGGATCAGCAAAGCCTGGTCGAGGGTGGTTGGCAGCAGCGCGATGGGGAGCATGGTGTGGGAGGCCTGAACAAAAAGACGATTCTAGATCACCCGCCCCTGGCGACAAAAAGCCCGGGACCTCCCCGCACGGAAAGCCCCAGGCAAAATCACAGTGACACAACCTTGAACTCAGCCCTCCTGCAACGCCCGCGGCCGATGGCTTCGCGCCTCGGCGTCAGGCGACTTGGCACCCTGTAAGCGGAAGTCGAATGACAACTCGGCAAAGCGCTCTGCTTGCACGCCGCGGTCGCGCGCCGCCGCCGCATCCTCGACAAAACGCAGTTCGCCGATCAGCCCGTCACGGGTGGCATAGGCAAAGTCGTCCCACAGGTACTTGTCGCCCGCAAAGTTGATCTGCGTGGTCAGGTGGCGGTGCCCCGGTGCCGAGATGAAGAAGTGCACGTGCGCCGGGCGCTGGCCATGGCGGCCGAGCAGGTCCAGACATTCCTGGGTTGGCCCCTGCGGGTCGCAGCCATACCCCGACGGTACGATCGAGCGCGCGCGATAACGGCCCTCGGCATCGGTAATGATACGCCGACGCAGGTTGAACTCGGACTGTGTCGAATCGAAGTACGAATAGGTGCCCTGGGTGTTGGCGTGCCACAGGTCGACGGTGGCACCGGCCAACGGTTTGCCGTCGGCATCGAACACCTGGCCCTGAAGGAACATCACCACGCCTGGGTCAGTGCCGTCGTCCATGCGCACTTCGCCCTCTGCCAGTGGCGCCCCGGCAACGTACAACGGGCCTTCGATGGTGCGCGGGGTGCCGCCGCCAAGGCCGGCTTCGGCATCCTTGGCGTCCTGCAGCAGGTCGAGGAAGTGCTCGATGCCCAGGCCAGCAGCCAGCAGGCCTGCCTCGTTACGGCCGCCCAGGCGGTTGAGGTAGTCCACGGCGTGCCAGAACTCGTCCTCGGTGATGTCCAGGTCTTCGACCAGGCGAGCGGTGTCTTGCAGCACACGCAGAATGATCTGCTTGAAGCGCGGGTTTCCTTCGGCATGGTCCAGGCCAGCCACCCGGTTGAAGAAGGCTTGAATGTCGGCAGTGTGGGAAATTTTCACGGTCATCGTGCTTACCTCGTATTGTTCTTGTCAGGCATACAGGTGCGAATCAGCGATCGTCGCTGTGAATAGACGAGGGATGCCGACACAGGCCGTCGACCTCGATGTCCATGTACGGGAACAGCGGCAGCTGCATCAGCGTGTCATGCAACGCTTCGACGCTGGGCACATCGAACACGCTGTAGTTGGCGTAATGCCCGGCAATGCGCCACAGGTGGCGCCAGGTGCCTTCGCGCTGCAGGCGCTGGGCCAGTTCCTTTTCATCGGCCTTGAGCTGGGCGGCCTTGGCCGGGTCCATGTCGACCGGCAGCTTCACGGTCATCTTCACGTGGAACAACATGGTTATCTCCTTGCTTGTCAGCGACGAGCGAAGCGCGCCAGGCGCTGTTCGTCCAACGTCAGGCCCAGGCCTGGGGTATGGGGGATGTGCAGCTGGAAGTCGCGGTATTGCGGCGGCTCGTTGACGATCTCCTCGGTCAGCAGCAGCGGCCCGAACAGCTCTGTACCCCAGGTGAGCTGGCGCAGGGTGAGGAATGCGTGGGCCGAAGCCAGGGTGCCGATCGAACCTTCGAGCATGGTGCCGCCGTACAAGGCAATGCCAGCGGCCTCGGCGATCTGTGCAGTGCGCAGCACCGCGCGCGGGCCACCATTCTTGGCGATTTTCAGGGCGAAGATGCTGGCGGCGCCGTCGGCGGCCAGGCTGAAGGCGTCCTCGACGCTTTCGATCGACTCATCGGCCATGATCGGTGCCGGGCTGCGCTGGTTCAGGCGCACCTGGCCACCGCGGTTGATGCGCGAGATGGGCTGCTCGATCAGGTCGATGCCGTTGTCGCCCAATACCTGGCAGGCGCGGAGGGCCTGGGACTCGTCCCAGTACTGGTTGACGTCGACCCGCACGCTGGCGCTGTCACCCAGCTCGCGCTTGATCGCGACCACGTGCTTGAGGTCGTGCGCCACCGGGTTGGCGCCGATTTTCAGTTTGAACACCCGATGCCGGCGAATGTCCAGCATGTGCTGAGCTTCGGCGATGTCGCGGGCGGTGTCGCCGCTGGCCAGGGTCCAGGCCACCTCCAGGCTGTCACGCACGCGGCCCCCCAGCAGTTCGCTGACCGGCAGGCCCAGGCGTTTGCCCTGGGCGTCGAGCAAGGCGCTTTCGATGCCGGACTTGGCGAAGGTGTTGCCCTTGGCCAGCTTGTCCAGCTTGAGCATGGCGGCATTGATGTTATCTGCCGGCAGGCCGATCAGCGCCGGGGCGAGGTACGCGTCGATGTTGGCCTTGATGCCTTCGGGGCTTTCGTAGCCATACGCCAGGCCACCGATGGTGGTGGCTTCACCGATGCCTTCCACGCCATCACTGCAGCGCAGTCGCAATACCACCAGGGTCTGCTGCTGCATGGTGTGCATCGCCAGCTTGTGCGGGCGAATGGTCGGGAGATCGACGATAATTGCATCTATGTGTTCAATCAGCGCGCTTGTCATTGTTGCCAGGTCCCGTCAGGTCGGGCTTACAGTCGTAGGCCCGAGTGATGCGTTTACTTGATTGTTGAAGGATTGCGCGAGACCCTGACGACCGTCCAATATCAAATGAATCTCCCACCATACCCTGGAGGTCTGATGGAGCTGCGCCACCTGCGTTACTTCAAAGTCTTGGCCGAGACCCTGAACTTCACCCGCGCCGCCGAGCTGCTGCACATCGCCCAGCCACCCCTGAGCCGGCAGATCAGCCAGCTGGAGGACCAGCTCGGCACCCTGCTGGTGGTGCGCGAACGTCCGCTGCGGCTGACCGAGGCCGGCCGTTTCTTCTACGAGCAGACCTGCACCGTGCTGCAGCAGTTGCAGAACATCAGCGACAACACCCGCCGCATCGGCCAGGGCCAGCGCCAGTGGCTGGGCATCGGTTTTGCGCCCTCTACCCTGTACACCGTGCTGCCGGAGCTGATCCGCGAACTTCGCCAGGACAGCGAGCTGGAACTGGGCCTGAACGAGATGACCACACTGCAACAGGTGGAGGCGCTGAAAAGCGGGCGTATCGACATTGGCTTCGGCCGCATTCGCATCGACGACCCGGTGATTCACCAGCAGGTGCTGTGCGAGGACCCACTGGTGGCCGTGCTGCCCAAGGGCCACCCCCTGGCGGGCAGCCCGCTCAGTCTGGCCCAGCTGGCTGGCGAAGCGTTCATCCTCTACCCGGCCAATCCCCGGCCCAGCTATGCCGACCACGTGCTGGCGCTGTTCGCCCACCACGGCATGAGCATTCGTGTCAGCCAGTGGGCCAACGAACTGCAGACCGCCATCGGCTTGGTAGCGGTTGGCGTCGGTGTGACCCTGGTGCCAGCATCGGTACAGCAGCAGCACCGTCCCGATATCGAGTATGTCGGCCTGCTTGATAGCGGCGCCGTCAGCCCCATCATCCTCAGCCGGCGCAAGGGTGATGTAAGCCCGATCGTGCAGCGGTGCCTGACGTTGATCGAGCAACAGGCACTCTGAACACACCATGCACCTTGTGGGAGCGGACGCGCCGGCGAACACGGGCAAAGCCCGTGCTATGCACCGGTTCTCCTGCTTCGCGGGCAGGCCCCACAGGGACTCTATAGCCCTACCCCATTGCCTATGCGTGCCCCGTATACCCATCGGTATATGGATGTTCCCGATGATCTGTTTCATGCTCCGGCACGCGAATCGCGAAACGCCCGGGCTCAAGACAGTCAATCAAAAATCATCGGGAGTCGAACATGGCTGGACGTCTTAACGGCAAGGTGGCGCTGATCACTGGCGGTGCGGGTGGCTGCGGGCTGGCCGCATCGGAGCTGTTCGCGGCAGAAGGGGCAATGGTAGGCATTGTCGACCTGCCCGGCAGCAAGGGCGCCGAAGTTGCAAGGCGATTGCGTGATGCAGGTTACCAGGCCATCTTCGCCGCCGCCGATGTCTCGGACGCACAACAAGTGAAGGCCGCGGTGGCGGCCGTAGAAGAGGCATTCGGCCACATCACCGTGCTGATGAACCACGCGGGCATCCTGTCGGCCATGCCCTTCCTGGAAACCAGTGAAGAAGAATGGGACCGGATCATGGCCGTGAACGTGAAGAGCATGTTCCTGGTCACCGGCGCGGTGTTGCCGGGCATGCTCGCGGCCGGCGGCGGCAGTATCGTCTGCACTTCATCCATCTCGGCAGTGGTGGGCACGCCGATGGAGGTGCTGTATTGCACCAGCAAGGGTGCCACCCATATGTTCGCCCGGGCTATCGCTGTGGAGTTTCGCGACCGAGGCATTCGCGCCAATGCCATCTGCCCGGGCTTCATCGCCACCGCCCACGGCCTGCGCGAGATCGATATGTTGCGCAAACATGGCGTGGACGTCAGCGAACAGGCCATCGCTGCCGCCCAGGGGCGCTTGTGCCAACCCTCGGAAGTCGCCAGCGCAGCCTTGTTCCTGGCCAGTGACGACGCCAGTTTCGTAAACGGTGCGCACCTGTTTGCCGACAATGGCTACACCGCCCTCTGATTACAAGAACAACCGGCAGGAGAACGATGTGAGCACCTCTTCCAACAACATGCATATCAACGAATTCGGCCTTGAACACGCGCACTGGCGCAACTGGGCCGGTAACCAGTCCTGCATCCGTACAGCACGCGGAGCACCGGCCAGCGAGGACGAACTGTGCTCAATGGTCAGCCAGGCCAGCAGCAATGGCATGAACGTGCGCGTGGCCGGCTCGGGGCATTCCTTCACCCCGGTGGCACTGACCAATGGCCTGCACCTGACCCTGGCCAACATGAGCGGCGTACGCCATATCGACCACGAGAGGAAGCGCGTCACCGCTGCCGCCGGCACCACCATCAATGCCTTGGGCAAGACATTGCGTGCCGCCGGGTTATCAATGGTCAACCAGGGCGACATCGACAGCCAGTCGATTGCAGGCGCATTGACTACCGGTACCCACGGCACCGGTCTGACCCTCGGCAACCTGGCCTCGTCGATTGTCGGCATGAAGCTGGTGCAACCCAATGGCGAAATACTCGTGGTCGACGAAAGCACCCCTGACCTGCTACAAGCGGGTCGGGTGTCGCTGGGCGTACTGGGCATTGTTTCCGAACTGACCTTGCAGGTGACCGACAGCTTCAACCTGCACGAGCGCATCTGGCGCGAAGACTTCGAAAGCGTGATGGAAAAGCACGACGAACTGGCACGCAAACACCGCCACTTCAGCTTCTTCTGGTGCCCCTACGAGCAAAGCCGGCATTGCTATTGCCTACCCGATACCGCCGCCACCTCTACAAGCGGGCGCACCACCGATGTCTGCGAAGTGAAGGTCATGGACATCACCGGCCACCCGATCTGGGAAAGCGAGTTCGAGAAAGTGGCCTACAGCTCGGATGTGTACCCGATCGAGTACCTGCCCAACTTTCACGAGCTGGAATACGCTGTGCCGTTGCGCCACAGCAAGGAAGCGTTGCGGGCCGTGCGCAAGCTGATGCTGGAGGACTTCCCCAAGGCCATCTACCCCATCGAGTACCGCTTTACTGCCGGTGACGGGGCGTGGATGAGCCCATTCTTCGAGCAGGACAGCGTGACCATTTCGGTGTCCGGCCAGCCGGGTACCGACTATTGGGACTATCTGCGGGTGGTGGATCAGATCCTGCGTTCCTATGGCGCCAGACCGCACTGGGGCAAGCTGCATTTCCTGACGGGTGAAGATGTGAGTGCAATATACCCGCGGGCCGAGGACTTCCGTAAGCTGCGCCGCCAGCTCGATCCGCAAGGGATCTACCTCAGCGAGCACCTGAGTCCGCTGTTCAGGTGACCTGTACCTGATACAGCAAGGGGCTGCTTTGCAGCCCCTTGCTGTATCAGCCCTTGGCCAGATAATCGATAAACAGGCGAAACAGTTCGGCGTTGGATGAAATTTCCAGGCGCTGATAGATGTTGTGCTTGTGCACCTTTACCGTCCCATCGGAAATATTCAGCTGCCGCGCAATCGACGCATTGCTGTGCCCCTGTAACAACAACTTGGCGATAAGGCGCTGGGTTTCAGTCAGTTGCCCTTGCAAGATCTCTACGAAGGCGTCCTCCAGCACCACCCCCTCTGGTGCTGCGCGCAGGATATCAGCGTAACGCAATCGACAGTGCTGACCAAAAACCGAAGCCAGCAGCGGCGACATTGCAGCCAACAGGTCCATTTCTCCTGCACCGAAATCCCCGCTGCCGTGGTTGCGCATCAGCGAATAGACGATCGCCAACCGGGGCCGAAGGGGAATGATGAAGCCCACCTCATCCACCGCCGTCCCATAGTCGGACGACACGCAGGGGTGGATGTCCTTGGAAATGGCAAACCCTGAAGAGAAGAAGCAGTCAGGTGCCAGTTCGCTCATGCGCCATAGCCCGGATGGGTGCTCGTTGACGCAAGCAACGTAGAACGGGTCAAGCAGGTAGCCGCCGCGCACGTAGGCGTTCAACGTACGCTCCGTGACCGTACGGTTGTACCCGTTATGCACCAGCAGTGCTGGTTGATTGAACTGGAACAGGTAGGCGCAACTCATGTCGAACGTCAGCTTGCTGCGCAGCCACGCATCCAGCGCCGGTCCCAGCTGTTCGCTGCCGATCGCCTCGATCACCGCTGCCAACTCGTTTGCCTCATCTTTTGTCATTGTTCACCACACGCTCATGCACCGAAGGCCTGCATGACCTTACCGCCTTGATCGGTTAAAAACACAAAATCCGGAGCGCCCAGGACGCTCCGGATCATGCGCATGACGCTTTTGCTCAGGACGGCTCGGCCACCCCCTTGCAGACACCTGCGGCAGCGTCCTGACGCCCCAACTCCTGCGCCTTGGGCACCGCCAGCCAACTGGCCAGCAGCATGGCGATCAGGCCGCCACTGAGTTTGCCTATCATCAACGGCAGTATCAGCGAGGGCTGGAAGTTGGCGGAGAAGGCCATGTGGTCGCCAAAGGTGAACGCGGCGCACACAGAGAAAGCGATCACCAATACCTTGTCCTTGGGCGGCATTTCGCTGACCAAGCGAAACATGGCCAGGATATTCGCCGAGGCCGCCAATACCCCGGCCGCACCGACACCAGACATGCCAAAGCGCGAGGCCACCCGTTCGATTGGCCGCGCCAGGAAGCGCTTGAGCAAGTGCACCATGGGGAACGCCCCGCACAGCATCAGGCCGATGTAGCCAGCAATTTCCAAGGCGCGAAACTGATCATCGGCATCGGCGATGATCGGCGCAAAACCCCAGCTGCCGAACAGGTGGCTGAACAGGCCGGTGAAGTACTGCACGATGGACGCTACCAGCACCAGAACCACGGCGATGTACATGAACTGGCCGAGCTTGAGGAACAGGTACACCATCAGTGTGGGGAAGTAGCGCAATGCTGCTGCCAGGGCAATGCAAAACAGGATCAACGGCATCAGGTTGCGCAGCAGCATTGCCCAGGTGAAGTGCAGTGCCTGGGTAGCGGCGCCAGTGGTAGCGATGTCCGGACGCACGCTCAGGCCAAGCGCCTGCATGGTCATGGCAATGATCATGATGCTCAGCGGAATGGTCAGCAGCCCGGCCATGATCCCCAGTGCCATGTACTTGTGGTCGGCCTTGCGCAGCATGGCCAACCCGACCGGAATGACGAAGATGATGGTGGCGCCGCACTGAAAGCCGGTGATCAGGCCGAGGATCCAGCCTTCCTGGCTTTGCGCCAGCGCTTTGGCTAACTGGTAGCCGCCCATGTCCGAGGCGATGAAGATGGGACCGGCGATGCCAGGGTCGGCCCCGATGGCCTGGAACAGTGGCGCGATCACATGACTGATACCAGCTGAAATGTACGGGATCGCCGCCATGATGCCGGCTACCGGGATAAAGATGGGGCCGATGCTGTGCAGGCCGGCGATGAACTCCTGGCCCAGTTCGCCTTCGGGGTTGTAGATGGATGCCACGGCACCCAGTACCGCGCACACCATGATGACGTAGATGACATAGGTGCCGATGCTTTCCATTTGCCGCCTCATTTTTAGAGTTTTGGGTTGGCAGGACTGAAATGTAACGGGGCATCGTTGTTGTTATGGCTTGAGCATGGCGCGCCCCGTCGAGGGTTAAGCTATGCGGCAAGGTGCAGGGCTGTCCATATACCGGGAGGTATAGAAAATTGATCACCGCGTTACGCTAAGGATTTCCAGCTGATCACCGCGTAACCAGTCGATGAACCGTGCAAACAACTCCGATTGCGAGTTGATCCCGAGCTTCATGTACAGGTTCTTGCGGTGCATGCGCACGGTCTCCGGCGAGATACCCAGCTCCTGCGCAGTAGATTTCACCGAGTGCCCGCGCAAGATCATGTGGGCCACTTCGCGCTCGCGGTCGGTCAGCACCTGGCAGCCAAAGCTGTCGAACGCTGCCTGCAGGCTGCCGCGCTCGGTTGATGCAGCGCCCGGTTCCAGGTTGTGCCGGGCATAGCGCCCAAGCAGTTCGCGCACCATCGGCTCCAGCGCACGCAACAGGTCGACCTGCCCGGCATTCAGGCGCGTGCCGCTGCAGCCCTGGAACAGGCTCAGCGACAGCTTGCGGCCTGCGCTGAGGTCGACGATGTAGTAGCTGTCTTCACTGCAACCTGTACCCAGGTAATAAGCCTTGTAGTAGTCGCTGTCGAAGAAGTTGTCGGGGGCGATTTCCTGCAGGTGGTAGAAGCCTTCGGCCAGGCCGCTTTGCACGGCAAGGCAGAAAGGGTCCAGCAGGTAGCCGGCGCTGAAATAGCGCTCCAGCACGGCAGCCCGGTGCAGTTCAGGAATGCCTTGCTGGTACAGCAACTGCGGTGCCCGCCCCTGGCACTCGAGGCTGATCATCATCGACTCCACCTGCACCAACTGGCCGATGGCAGCGGCCACATACTCCAGCGCCTCGGGGGTTTCGCCATGGGCCAGGGCGCGCTGCAACGCCACGTGCCACTGCTGCAGCGCGCCCATTGTGAGGGTAAGCGGGGTATCGGGGGAGGCCTGGGTCATGCCCGGCAGTCTAGCCTGCCAGGCACGCCCGCGCACAGCCCTTTGCGCCAGGTTCATCGGCCCTGGTACAGGCCAAGCGCCGTGAGTTCACGCGCGGTTTCGAGGATGCACTGGCGCAGGGTCTCGACGATCTCGTCCACCTGCGCATGGGTGATGATCAACGGTGGCGACATCACGTTCAGGTGCATGATCGGGCGCACCAGCAACCCTTTTTCCTGCGCCTTGCTGTGGATGCGCTCGCCGATGTTCACCTCATCGGCGAACAGTGCCTTGCTGGCCTTGTTGGCGACGAATTCGACACAGGCCATCAGCTTCATGCAGCGCACATCCCCCACCAGCGGCAGATCGCGCAGGCTCTGCAAGCGTTGCTCAAGGTAACCACCCACATCCTTGACATGATCGAGCAGTTGCTCGCGCTCGATGATCTCGATGTTCTTCAGCGCCGCCGTGCAGCACACCGGGTGGCCGCTATAGGTAAACCCGTGGGTGAAGCAACGGCCCTTGCCTGGCTCGGCAATCACTTGCCAGATGCGCTCGGAAAAAATACACGCGCCCAGCGGCAGGTACGCCGAGGTCAGGCCTTTGGCGGTGGTGATGATGTCTGGGATGACGCCAAACAGTTCCTCGCTGGCGAAGAAGGTGCCCAGACGCCCGAACGAGGTCACCACTTCGTCGGCGACGAACAGGATGTCGTAGGTCTGGCACAGCTGCCACATGCGCTGGAAGTAGCCCTCGGGCGGAATGATCACCCCGCCCGAGCCCATGATCGGCTCGGCGAAGAACGCCGCCACGTTGTCGGCACCCAGCGACAGGATCTTGTCCTCGAACTCGGCCACCAGGTAGTCGAGGAATTCGGCCTCGTCCATGTCGTGCGGGGCACGGTACGGGTTGGGGTTGGAGACGTGGTGGATCAGGTCGTGGTGATAGTCGAACTCCGGCACCCGGTCGGCGGCCTTGTTGCCGATCGACATGGTCAGGGTGGTGGAGCCGTGGTAGGCGTTGTAGCGGGCGATGATGTGCTTCTTGTGTGGCTTGCCGCGGCAGTTCTGGTAGTACTGGATCAGCCGGTAGGCGGTGTCGACAGCGGTCGAGCCGCCGGTGGTGAGGAACACATGGTTCAAGTCGCCCGGCGCCAGCTGCGCAAGCTTCTGGCACAGTTCGATGGCCACGTCGTTGGCCATGTCGGAGAACGGGTTGGAATACGCCAGCTGGCGCACCTGGTCTGCGATGGCCAGGGCCATTTCCTCGCGGCCCAGGCCGATGTTGGTGCACCACATGCCGCCGACGGCATCAAGGAAGCGGTTGCCGTGGGTGTCACGAATGTAGGCGCCCTCACCGGCGACGATGTTCAACGCACCTTGCTCGCGGTGCTCGTCGAACACATGGTAGCCGTGCATGTAGTGGGCCTTGTCGGCCTCCACCAGCGGGTCGTGGGCGATAGCGAATGCTTTGCTTGGGGTGGCCATGGGCAGCTCCTTGGCGAGAATGTTTGGGCAGTGTTCAGAAACCGGTCTTGACCGTGCTCCAGACCCGGGTGATGGCGCGCATGTCCTTGGGGCTCTGGGTTTTCTGCGCGAACAGGCGCTCACGGGTTTGTGCGTCGGGGTAGATGGCCGGGTCCTGGCGGATGTCGTCACGCACCAGCGCGGTGGCGGCGGCGTTGCTGTTGGCGTAGTGGATGTAGTCAGTGACCTTGGCCATGGTCTGCGGCTGCAGCAGAAACTCGATGAAGCGGTGGGCGTTGGCCGCGTGCGGCGCATCCTTGGGGATGTACAGGTTGTCGAACCAGATCAGCGAACCTTCCTGGGGGATGAAGAACGACAGTTTGATGTCCTTCTTCGCTTCCACCGCGCGGGCCTGGGCGGTGGCGTAGTCACCGGACCAGGTCAGCGCCAGGCAGACATCGCCGTTGGGCAGGCTGGTGAGGTAGTTGACCGAGTCGAACTTGCGAATGTAGGGGCGGATGCCCAGCAGCAGTTGCTCGGCCGCCTTGAGGTCGGCAGGCGACGCGCTGCGTGGGTCCTTGCCCAGGTACTGCAGGGCCAGCGGAATGACCTCGGTGGGCGCGTCCATCAGGGTGACGCCGCAGTCGGCGAAGCGCGAGACGATCTTGGGGTCGAACAGCATGGCCAGCGAACCGATCGGCGCGTCGGGCATGCGCGCGGTGATCTTGTCGACGTTGTAGGTGACCCCCGAGCTGCCCCAGGTATAGGGCGCCGAGTACTTCAGGCCAGGGTCGTAGCCCTGCAGGTTGTTGACCACCTGCTGATCGAGGTTTTGCCAGCTAGGCAGTTGCTGCTTGTCCAGTGCCTGGAACACGCCGGCGCTGATCAGCGGGGGGACCAGCGAGGCGTTGAGCATGACCAGATCGTAGCCGGAACGGCCGGTGAGCAGTTTGGTCTGCACGGTTTCGTAGCCATCGAAGGTGTCGTAGATGACCTTGATGCCGGTGGCCTTCTCGAAGTCGGCCAGGGTGGTTTCACCGATGTAGTCGGTCCAGTTGTACAACCGTAACGTGTTACCACTGTCCACCTCTGCCGCCTGGGCCAGGCTGGCGCCAGACGCCAGCAGCAGACCGCCAATCACCTTCAGTACCTTGCGCATGGCAACTCCATCGTGTGAGTGCTCCGGATCGAGCCGATGGGTTCACTATCGGTGGATTCGTCCAGGGGTGACATACCCCGAATGTGTGGGTGGTCGTTTTTGGGCAGGTGGCGCTGGAAGGTTTGCAGAACATCGTATGCCGACAAAATGTTGGGGCTGCTTTGCAGCCCTTTCGCGACACAAGGCCGCTCCCACAAGGACGGCGCAGCCTTCGAAGCTGGTGGTAATCCTGTGGGAGGACGGCGCAGCCTTCGAAGCTGGCGGTAATCCTGTGGGAGGACGGCGCAGCCTTCGAAGCTGGTGGTAATCCTGTGGGAGGACGGCGCAGACTTCGAAGCTGGTGGTAATCCTGTGGGAGGACGGCGCAGCCTTCGAAGCTGGCGGTAATCCTGTGGGAGGACGGCGCAGCCTTCGAAGCTGGCGGTAATCCTGTGGGAGCGGCCTTGTGTCGCGAAAGGGCCGCAACGCGGCCCCAGTGCTCAGTACAGGAGAAAGGTCACGTCAGCGGGTACAACGCTTCATCGAACTGCGCCAGGCGCGGGAACACCAGTGGCTGGTCGTCCGAGAGCTGCTCCAGACGCTGCCGGTATTGCTGCAGAAAGTCCTGCCGCGCAGCAGCACTGATGTAAGGCACATGCCAAGCCACGAACGGCGGCAGCACCTCGAACCCGACATAGGCCAGCGTGCCCCGCAGGATAGGCCGCAGCATGTCTTCCAACGGCCCGTGAATCGCGCCATCGCCAAACATGTGCTCGCGCCCGCCCAGGGTCACGGTCACCAGCGCCTTCTTGCCCGCCAACCCGCCCTGGTCGTAGAAGCGCTTGCCGCCATAGCACACCCCCGACACCAGCACCCGGTCGATCCAGCCCTTGAGCATGGCCGGGGCCGAGAACCAGAAGATCGGGAAGTTCAACACCAGCAGATCGGCCCACAACAGCTTGTCCAGCTCCTGCTGGATATCTGCGGCAATGGCACCGCGCTTGACGCCCTGACGCTGCTCCAGCGCATACACGAGGTACTCGGGGTTCTCGCGCTGGGTAAAGTCATCGGCACTGGCCACCGGGTTCCAGCCCATGGCGTACAAGTCACTGACCTGCACCTGATGACCTTGGGCACGGAAGGTTTCCACAGCCTGGTCACGCAGGGCTGCCGTGAACGATTGCGGTTCGGGGTGAGCGTGGACGATCAGTACATTCACAAGCATTCTCCTCACACAAAACAGGTTATCTTGCCGCAGTGGTTCAGCACTGCACCGCTTTGACCTCGACGAACTCCGCCAGGCCCTCCTCGCCCCACTCACGGCCGTTGCCCGACTGCTTGTAGCCCCCGAACGGCGCCTGGTAGTTGAACCCGCCCCCGTTGATGAAGCACTGCCCGGCCCGTATCTGCCGCGCCAGCGCCAGGCCGTGCTCGCGGCTGCCCGCCCACACCGCGCTGGACAGGCCGAACGGCGAGTCATTGGCCAGCGCCAGCGCCTGGGCCTCGTCGGCGTAGGGGATCAGGCACAGCACCGGACCGAAGATTTCTTCCTGGGCAATGCGCATGCGGTTGTCGACGTCGGCGAACAACGTGGGCGCCACGTAGAACCCGCGCTCGAAGCCGCCGTGATCACCACCGCACAACAAGCGCGCGCCCTCCTCCTGTCCCTGGCGAATGTAGTCGAGCACCGTGCGCCGCTGTCCTGCCGAACACATCGGCCCTAGGAAACTGGCGGGGTCACGCGGGTCGCCCATGACCAGTGCGCGGGTTTCGGCCTCGGCGATTTCCAGCGCCTCGGCATAGCGGCTGGCCGGCAGCAGCATGCGGGTCAGTGCCGTGCAGGTCTGCCCGGAGTTGATCATCACGTCCTGCACGCCATAACGCACCGCAGCGTGCAGGTCGGCATCGGCGGTAATCAGCAACGGTGACTTGCCCCCCAGTTCCAGGCATACCCGCTTCACCGTCGGCGCAGCCGCTTGTGCCACCCGCACCCCGGCACCGGTTGAGCCGGTGAACGACACCATGTCCACCTGCGGGTGCCGGGCCAGGGCTTCACCGACCTTGGCACCTGGGCCGCTGACCAGGTTGAACACCCCTGCCGGCAGGCCGATGGCGTCGATCATTTCGGCCAGCACAAATGCGTGTAGCGGCGTTTCCTGGCTGGGTTTGACCACCACCGTGCACCCGGCAGCCAGGGCCGGCGCCAGCTTGCCGATCATCTGGTGCAGCGGGTAGTTCCACGGGTTGATGAATGCGCACACGCCAACGGCCTCACGGTACACCAACGAGTTGCCGACTTCGCGCACCTCGTCCATCAGCCCGGCCAGTTCGGCGTATTGCTCCAACCCGGCAATCGGGCCTTCGACCTGCACCGCCTGGCACCACTGCACCGGCATGCCCAACTCGTCGGTGATGACCTCGGCCATTTGCGCCGCGCGGTTTTTCAGCTGTGCGACCAATGCCCGGATGTACCCGGCGCGCACGCTGGACGGTGTGCGCGACCAGCCATCGAAGGCCCGCCGCGCCGCCATCACCGCCCGCTCGACATCGGCCTCGGCGCCCAAGGGTACCCGGCCAATGGCCTGCTCGGTGGCCGGGTCGATCACCTCAGCCATGCCCTGCCCGCTCGGCACCTGCCAGGCGCCATCAATGTACAGCCGCGCGTACTCACGCATGGCCGTACTCCCGTTTCAGTTCGTCGGCGCAGCGGGCGATGCGCTGGCAGGCATCGGCCAGCGCCTCATTGCCCAGCACCAGGCCCAGGCGGATATGCCCGGCAGCGCTCGGGCCGAATGCCTCGCCGGCGAGCACCGACACGCCTTGGCTGTCCAACAGGTAGTCGGCGAAAGCCTGGGCGCTAAGGCCGGTTTCACGGATGTCGACCATCACGAACATGCCACCATCGGGCTTCAATGCCTTGAGGCCCGGGCAGCCGGCCAGCTGCTCGCACACCAGATCGCGCCGCTCGCGGTAGGCTTCGCGCATGGCGTCCAGCTCGGGCAACGGCTGTTCCAGCGCCACCACGGCGGCATCTTGGACGAAGTCCGGCAAGCCGTAGAGCATGCACAGGGCGAGGTTTTCCAGATGCGTGGCCAGTGCTGTCGAGCTGACCACCCACCCCATGCGCCAGCCGGTCATGGCATGCGACTTGGACAGGCTGTTCAACGTTGCAGTGCGCTCGGCCATGCCCGGCAGGCTGCCGGGGCTGACATGCTCGCCTTCATACAGCAGCTCGCTGTAGACCTCGTCAGAGATCAGCCACAGATCATGGGCAATGCACAGTTCGGCCAGCGCCTCCCAGGTGGCGCGCGGCAGGCTCGCCCCCGAAGGGTTGTGCGGGCTGTTCAGCGCCAAGGCGCGGGTGCGCGGGGTAATGCGCTCGGCGACGTCACGCGGGCACACGCGAAAGCCATTCTCGGGCTTGACCGGTACCGGTACCACCTTGGCGCCACAGGCGCCGAACACGGCCTCGTAAGTGACATACATCGGTTCGGCAACGATCACCTCATCGCCTGGGTCGAGTATGCACTGGGCCACGCAGAACAGCGCGCACTGGGCACCCGCCAGCACGGTCACCTGGTCGACGCTCACCGCCTGACCACTGCGCTGCCGGTGACGGTTGGCGATGGCCTGGCGCAGCGCCAGCTTGCCGCGTACATCGGCGTAATGGGTATGGCCAGCGCGCAGGCTGTCGATGGCCGCCTCGACAATCGGCGCGGGGGTGTCGAAGTCCGGGTCACCCACCGACAGCAGCAGGATGTCCTTACCCTCGGCCTGCAGCGCAAGGGCGCGGTAGTGGATGTCCCAGGCCGCAGCCCCGTCGCCGGCGATGCGTTGGGTAAGCTTGGCGTAGCGCATGGCAATCTCCCTTCTTTGGCGGTTTCAGTCGACGAGGATCTTCGGGTTGGAACTGCCCCACACGGTGTACAGGTCGGCCAGCAACGCGCCGTTGATTTCTTCCATCTCGGCCTGGGTGATTTCGCCCCCGGCCTGCTTGCCGAACAGCACCACTTCGTTGCCCCCCTTCACGTCCGGGAAGTCGGTGACATCGACCATCAGCGTGTTCATCGACACCTTGCCCACCACCGGCACACGGTGGCCGTTGATCAGCACATGGCCCTTGTTGGTGAATACCCGGCGGTAGCCATCGGAGTACCCGACCGTAATGTTGGCCAGGCGCGAATCACGGGCCAGGGTGAAGGTGCGGTCATAGCCCACGGTGTTGCCAGCCGGATAGCTGTGCACCGCAGCCACGTGCGATTTGAACTGCATCGCACGCTTGTACTCGGTGCGCGCCGGCACGGTGTCACCGAACAGCGCGCCCCCTGTTCGTACCATGTCCAGGCGCGCTTCCGGCACCTCCAGCGTAGCGAACGAGTTGGCGGCGTGCAGGGTGAGCTTGCTGCGGTCGAGCTTCGCGTGCTTGATCAACCAGTCAGTCTGCTCGTTGAAGGCCGCCAGGCCCTTGCGGACATCGTCCTTGTCTTCCACGGCGAAGTGGGTCATCAGCGCGACCAGCTTGAGGTGCTTCTGGTCGGTGATCTGCAGCGCTTCGCCACGGCCGGACCAGGTGGCCATCTCCACCCCGTTGCGGCTCATGCCGCTGGAGTTGAGCGCCATGTGAATGCGCAAGGTCTTGCCATGGCGCGCGGCGATGGCATCGGCCTGGCGGGCAAATTCCGCGCTGCCCACCAGCTCTTCCATGTCGTACTGCAAGCCATCTTCCAGCTCGTTGAGGCTGGCCAGGCGTACCCGCACCAGTTGCCCGGTGAAGCCACTGGCGCGGACCACGCGGGCCTCCTCGTTGCTGGCCACCGCCACGCAGGGCACGCCCTGGGCGATGATCGATGGCATTACCAGGCCGATACCGTGGCCATAGGCATCGGCCTTGAGCACGGCGCACAGCTTGGACTTGCCGGCCAGCTCGGCCTGCAGCGTGCGGATGTTGTGCTGCAGGGCGCTGGCGCTGACTTCGACCCAGGCATTGCTGTTTTGCACGGTCAGGGCATTGGTACCGTTGTCCATCGACAGCGGGGGGGCGGCATACAGTGGGGCTTGGCCGGTGATCAGCAGGGCCAGGGATGCGGCCAGAAGTGTACGGCGAAATGGCATGTGGGTTTCTCTTGTTCTTTTGGTTGTTCGCGGCTTAACAGACGCAGGTGTGTTTGAGTTCGATGAAGGTCACGCCGGGTGTGGCGAAACCGCTGGCCAGGTCGGCCTGCAGCGCGCCCAGATCACGCGGCTGGCGCACCGCGCAACCAAAGGCACGGGCCAGGCCGATGAAGTCCGGATTACGCGGCAGCACGCCGACCGGCTCGATGTTCAGGCCGAGCATGTCATCGCGGATCTGCCCGAGGGCGTCGTTGTTCCACAGCAGCACCACCAACGGCCGGTCCAGTTCCTCTACAGCCGTGGCCAGCTCCTGGGCGGTATAAAGGAAACCGCCGTCGCCCACCAGCACCAGGCCTGGGCGATGGTCGGTGGCAAGCATGCCACCAATACCGGCTGGCAGGCCGTAGCCGAGTGTGCCGTAGCCGGTCGGATGCAGCCAGCTGCGCGGCGCCCGGCTGGCGAAGGCGTAGTTGCCGGTGTAGGCCAGTTGGGTCATGTCGCTGCTGATGAACGCATCGTCGGGCAGCACGGCGGCAATGCGGTCAAGAATCGCCTGATGGGTGGCCTGCAACGGTGCATGCCCATGACGAATGGCCTGGCGCAGGTTGCTCACCGCTTCGCTCGCCTGAGCAGGGTCTCGGTCGAGTGCTGGCAGGTGTTCGAGCAAGCCGGCCAGGGTTTGCCGGGCATCACCTTGCAAGGCAATGGCACAGGGGTAGAAGTCGTTGAACTTGCGCGGGTCGATGTCCACGCGCAGCAGCTCACCAGTGATCGGCAGGCGCTCGCGCCAGAAGTCGGTGTCGGCCATTTCGGTGCCCACGGCAAGCACCACATCAGCCTGGCTGATCAGTTGCCAGCCGGGTTCCACGCACAGGCTGGAACCGGCATTCAGGGGCGCCTGCGGCGGCAGCAGGCCCTTGCCGGCCACGCTGGTGAATACCGGTGCCGCCAGCCGGGCGCTCAACTGCGCAAGTTGTTCGGCCGCATGCAGCGCACCACCACCCGCGATGATCATCGGCCGCTCGGCCGCTGCCAGCTTCAGGGCAGCCTGGTCGAGGCTTTCGCGGCACGGCTGGCCACGCTCGGGGCGGCGCACCACCTCATCGCTCCAGTCACGGCTGACGGGTGCGGCCAGCACGTCCAGCGGCACCGAAATGTGCACCGGGCGCGGCCGTTCGCTTTCGAACACGGCCCAGGCGCGGGCGATCAGCTCGGGCAGGTCATCGCCACGCAACGCCACGGCCGAGAACGCGGTGATCGGCGCAGTCATGGCGCGCTGGTCCTGGGTTTCATGCAGGCAGCCCCAGCCCTTGCCCAGGCTGGCGGTGTGGTTGACGCTGGAAATCACCAGCATCGGCACCGAGTCGGCGTAGGCTTGGCCGATGGGGGTGGCGACGTTGGTCACGCCTGGGCCGGTAATGACGAAACACACCCCCGGCTTGCCACTGACCCGCGCATAGCCGTCGGCCATGAAGCCGGCGCCCTGCTCGTGGCGGGTCAGTACATGGCGAATGCCACTGCCCGGCAGGCCACGGTACAGCTCCAGGGTGTGCACCCCAGGGATGCCGAACACGGTCTCCACACCGTAGTTGGCCAACAACCGCACCAGCGCCTGGCCGGCTGTCAGGGTAAGGTCATTCATGTCGTTCTCCTTGCGCCTGGCCGAGGCGGATCAGCGCGTCGACCGCGGTGGTGCCATGGGCACCGACCATCAATGGGTTCACATCCAGCTCCAACAGCTGCCCGGCGTTTTCGCAGGCGTAGTCGGCCACCGCACGGATAGCTGCGACCAAGGCGTCGAGGTCGGCAGCCGGGCGGCCACGGAAGCCTTGCAGCAGGCTGGCACTGCGCAGCTTCAGCAGTGCGGCGCGGATGGCGCTGTCGGTGGTGGGCAACAACAGGCTGACACTGTCCTTGAGCAGTTCGACCAGCACGCCGCCGGCACCGATCACCAAGGCCAGGGCAAAGTCGTGTTCACGCTTGATGCCCACTATGAGCTCGGCCAAGGGCGGCTCGGCCATGGGCTCAAGCAGCACCTGATCAAACGCAACCTGCGGGGCGTAGTCAGCGATGCACTGGCGCATCTGCACCAGTGCAGCTTCCAGGGCGCGGGCATCGCGCAGGTTCAACGCCACAGCGCCAGCTTCGGTCTTGTGCGGCAACTGCGCGCTGACCGCCTTCAGTACCAAGGGGTAACCGACGCGGGCGGCGTCTGCCACGGCGCGTTCGGGCGCACTCAGCACGCCCGAAGGCACCGGCAGACCGAAGGCGCGCAGGGCCTGCTTGGATTGCCATTCGTCCAACAGTCGGCTTTCGCCCGTGAGGGCCTGGGGGCACAGCGGTACCCGCGCAGCCTCGCCCTGGTCCAGTAACCGCTGGCGGTTCTTTTGGTAAGCGACGATGCGCCCCCAGGCCGCCAGGCCGTCTTCCACGCCCTGCAGGGCAGCGATGCCCCGCGCATGCAGGCGCTCACGCGCACTGGCAGGCAACAGTTCCGGGAAAGCCGAGGTGACGAAGCCGATCTTGCCGTGGCGTTCAACGGCATCGCAGTACAGCCCCAGCAGCAGGTCACATTCCTTGCGCTCGCCGGTGAACGCCGCCGGGTAGTCCAGCACCAGCATCGCCGCGCCCGCGGCGCCGCTCAGGGTACTGTCGAGCATGCGTTGCAGGGCGGCCTCATCGCCCCAGATGGCTGTGGTGAAGTCCAGTGGGTTGACCAGGTTGGCATAGCCCGGCAACACCTCGGCCAGTGCCGCCACCTGCCCTTGCTCGAGCTTCGGCAGTTGCAGATCGTGGCGTTCGGCATAGTCGGCAATCAGGCCGGCATCGCCGCCTGAGCAGGCCAGCGCAATCAGCTCGCCATCTGCCGGCAAGCGTCCGCAGGCTGCGGCCTTGAGCGTTTCGACAAAGCTCACCGGGCCGCTGACGCGGATCACCCCCAGGCGCTGGAACAAGCTGTCGTACAACGCATCGGAGCCGGACAACGAGCTGGTGTGGCTGAGCGCCAGTTCAGCGCCGATCTGCGAAACGCCCGTCTTCAGGGCAATGATCGGCGTACCCTGCTGCAATGCCTTGTAGGCGGCGCGTGCAAAGCCCGGCACGTTCTTCAAGCCTTCCAGGTGCAGCCCGATGGCCGTTACCCGTGGGTCGTCGAGCAGCACATCCATCAGCTCGGCCACACCCAGTTGCGCCTGGTTGCCGACCGAGGCCATGTAGGCCACCGGCAGCGAGCGGTCGCTCATGGACAGGTTGTAGGCAAAGTTCCCGCTCTGGGTGAGGATCGCCACGCCCTTCTCCACCTGCTGGCCGCCATGGGCCACCGGCCAAAGGGCTGCACCGTGCAGGTAGTCGAGCAGGCCATAGCAGTTGGGGCCGAGCAGGGCCATGTTGCCGGCCGCAGCGAGCAGGCGCTGCTGCAACTGGCAGCCCTCTTCGCCGCTTTCGGCAAAGCCGGAGGCATAGCAGATGGCACCCCCGGCGCCACGCGCGGCCAGCTCGGCAACGCACTGCAACGTCAGCTCACGGTTGGTGGCGATGAACACCGCGTCCGGGGCGTAAGGCAAGTCGGCCACGCGGGCCACGCAAGGGATGCCTTCCAGGCTTTCATGCTGCGGGTTGACCAGCCACAGCTCACCGCCAAAGCCGCCTTCGGCGCAGCGCTTGAGCGCCCGCGCCATGCTGCGCCCGCCAACGAAGGCCAGGTGCCGGGGCGCCAGCAGGCGCTTGAGGTTGTCACGAATCGATTGCGACATGGGTGTTCTCCTGGCGCTCAGCGCAGCAGCGGGCGCAGCAGTTCGCGGGCGATGATGTGCCGCTGGATTTCCGAAGTACCCTCCCAGATGCGCTCGATACGCGCGTTGCGCCAAATGCGCTCAACCGGCCCTTCGTCCATCAGGCCCATGCCGCCGAAGATCTGCACGGCTTCGTCGGCGACCTTGCCCAGCACTTCGCTGGCAAACAGCTTGGCCATGCCGGCTTCACCGTCGGTCATGTTGCCCTGGTCCATCTTCCAGGCGGTGTGCAGGGTGAGCATCTCGGCCGCGCGGATCTGCGTGGCCATGTCGGCCAGCTTGAACGACACCCCCTGGTAGCTGCCGATGGCCTGGCCGAACTGCTTGCGGTCGGCGGCCCATTGCAGTGACAGGTCGAGGGCGCGCTGGGCCTGGCCCACGCAGTTGGCGGCGACCATCACCCGGCCGGCGGTAAGCCAGGCGTTGGCCACTTCCCAGCCCTTGCCGACTTCGCCCAGCACCTTGCTGGCCGGCACCCGGCAGTCGTCGAAGAACAGCTCGTAGGTGTGATAACCACGGTTGCTCACGCACTTGGGACCACGGCGGATGGTCATGCCCGGCGTACCCCGGTCGACCAGCAAGGCGGTGACCGCATTGCGCTTGCGCCCGTTGTGCTCGTAGGTGTCGGTGACCGCGAAGACGATGGCAAAATCGGCGTGGCCGGCGTGGCTGATGAAGTGCTTGCTGCCGTTGATGACAAAGTCATCGCCCTGGCGCACGGCGCGGGTCTTGATGGCGTTGGCATCGGAACCGGCACCCGGTTCGGTGAGGGCAAAGCAGTCGGTTTTCTCGCCCTGCACACAAGGCAGCAAGTAGTCGTTGATCTGCTCGTCCTTGCAGGCCATGAGGATTTTCGACGGCCGTGCAACGAAGACATGCAGCGCCCAGGACACCTTGGACAGCTCACGTTCGATCAGCGCCTGGGACAGGTAGTCCAGACCGCCCCCTCCCACTTCCTCGGGCATGTTGAAGGCATAAAAACCGGCTGCGATGGCCTTGCCACGGATCTGTGCGGCCAGTTCGGGTGACACGGCGTCGGCGCGGTCCACCGCTTCCTCATGGGGCAGCAGCTCCTTGGCAACAAAGCTGCGTACCGCTTCCACCAACATTTCTTGTTCTTGGGTCAGTTGGAAATTCATCTGCGAAGGTCCTGATGAGGGTCGGGTATCGGATTACTGGCCAGTAAAACGGGGGGCGCGGCGTTCAACCGAGGCTTGCAGGGCCTCGGCGCCATCCTGGCTGCGGCCGCACAGCAGGCCGGCGTGGCGCTCGGCCTCCAGCTGCTCGGCGAGGGTGCGCCGGGCGCCGTCGCGGATCAGCTGCTTGGTCTGCGCATAGGCGAACGTCGGGCCATTGGCCAGGCGCCCGGCCAACTCGGCCGCCACGGCGGGCAGTTGCTCGTCGGCGCAGACTTCGCTGACCAGCCCAGCCGCCAGGGCACGCTCGGCGCCCCACAGCTCGTCGAGAAACAGCAGGCGCTTGGCCTGCTCGCTGCCGATCAGCCGTGGCAGGTGCCAGCTGGCGCCGGCATCGGGGCTGTAGCCCATGCTGGTGTAGCCGGCCTTGAAGCGCGCCGAGGCGGCGGCGATGCGCAGGTCGCAGCACAGGCTGAGGTCCATGCCACCGCCCACGGCGGTGCCGTTGATGGCGGCGATGGTGGGTTTGTCGAGGCTGTGCAGGCGCAACATCAGGGCATGGGCAGTTTCGGTCCAGCCATAGCTTTCCAGGGTGCCGGCAGCTTCGGCGGCAGCCCATTCGGCCAGGTCGGCGCCAGCGCAGAAGCTGCGGCCGCTGCCGGTCAGCACCACCACGCGTACGGCGGGGTCGTCGGCATGGCTGTCGAGCAAGGCGTGCAGTTGCTTGAGGGTGGGAATGTCCAGCGCGTTGCGCTGCTCGGGGCGGTTGAGGGTGATCCAGGCAACGCCAGCTTCGACCTTGCTCAACAGTGGCGACGACGGGGTAGTCATGGGGGCCTCGGTGTTGTTGTGATGGTTTTGGAGGGCTTGACGAGGAAGATACTAAACGAGTGTTCAACAAGACGGGATGGGCTGTTACAACTTCGCACAACTCGGTGTTTGGCGTTACACAAGGGCGTTCGTCGTGACGGCTTTATGGCCTGTGAGATCGCGCGCCGCGCGGGCGGTGCTCGATCTCACAGGTGCTGAACATGCAGCGATTGACACCCGCCGGCGACGAGCTGCGGTGTCAAACCCCTGGTGCGCTGGGTGCGAAGGCCCCCTGCCGGCGGCGGTTGACGAAGAAGTACGCCGCGTAGCATAGGGCAATGAAGCCAAAGCCCCAGTACAGCGACGGTCGTTGGGTTTCATCCAGCGCCAGGAACACGAACAGCGAGCTGCACAGGGTGATGCACAGCAGCGGCACCAGCGGGTACAGCGGCGCCTTGTACTTCAGGTCCTGCAGTTGCCCGCCGTCGCGCAGCCAGGCCTTGCGGAAGCGGTACTGCGCCAGGGCGATGACGATCCAGGTCACGGTGCCGGACATACCGCTTACCGCCATCAGCACCATGAACAGCGTGTCAGCCGCAACGAAGCTGGTCATCAGCGAAATCAGCGCAAAGCACAGGGTGATGCTCAGCGCCCGCAGCGGCACGCCACGCTTGCTCAGCGGCGACAGGCTTTTCGGTGCCATGCCAGTCTTGGACATGGCCCAGAGGATGCGCGTGGAGGCATACAACCCAGAGTTACCCACCGAGAGGATGGCCGTGAGGATGACGAAGTTCATCAAGTCGGCGGCGTAAGGGATGCCGACCATGTCGAACACCTGCACGAACGGGCTTTCCATCAGCCCGGCCTGCTCGTGCGGCACAATGGCCGACAGCACGGCAATCGCCAGCACATAGAAGATCAGCACGCGGAACACCACATTGCGCACCGCCCGCGGGATGCTTTTTTCCGGGTGCTCGGTCTCACCAGCCGCCACCCCCATGATTTCGCAACCCTGGAAGGCATAGACCACGGTCATCATCACCGCGAACACTGCCGACAGGCCGTGGGGGAACAGCGACTCGCCCACCAGGTTGTTCAGCATCGGTGCGGGTGCCCCGCTGCTCAGGGGGATGGCACCGAAGATCACCAGCAGGCCAATGACGATGAAGCCGAGGATGGTTGCCACCTTGATGCCCGAGAACCAGTACTCGGCCTCGCCAAAGGCACGCGTGGCCAGGGCGTTGAGGCCGAACAGCACCACCACGAACAGCGCCGACCAGTACCAGATCGGCACCTCCGGGAACCAGCGGGTCATCAGCATGCCGGCAGCGGTGAACTCCAGGCCTACGGTGGTGGCCCAGCTCATCCAGTACACCCAGCCGATCATGAAGCCGGTGGCCGGGCCAATGTACTTGGTGGCGTGGGCCTGGAACGAACCGGACACCGGCATCTGCACCGACAGCTCACCCAGGCAGACCATCACCAGGTACATCAGCAAGCCCGCGACCAGGTAAGCCAGGATCGCGCCCACCGGCCCACCCTGATTGATGGTTACGCCCGAGCCCATGAACAGGCCGGTTCCAATAACCCCACCCAGCGACAGCATGAAGATGTGTCGGCTTTTCAGGGCGCGGGTGAGCTGGATCTTTTCAACGTTGTCAGTCATGGCGCACCTCACCATTGCGGCAGGTACGTGTGGCGATGCGAATGAGGGGCTGAGTGCTACGGCATGTCATTATTCTTGTCTCCAATAAGCCTCATGGACCGCGTGCAACACGGTTGCCATGGATTATTGGAAACGGATGTAAGGTGCCGTTGTACGAACGGATCGAAGATGTAAAAAGTCGTAAGTTTTTTGTACGTCAGCTCTGAATCAGCTGTTCCAGGGTCGCACGGGCCTGGCCGAGCTGGCTTGCCAGTGGCTCGGCCAGTGCGTTCAGCGCCTGCCCATCATGCTGGCGGGCTGCGTCTTCCAGGCGTCGCAACAGCGCAGCCAGGCCAGAAAAACCCAGGGAGTCGCAACTGCCGGCCAGGCGATGGGCCAGGTGCAGCACCTCGGTAAAGTCCTGGGCTGGCAGCGCCTCGGCCAACGCCGTGGCGTGCTGCTCCAGTGACTGGCGCAACACATTCAGCAGGCCCTGCAGCTTCTGCTCGCCCAGCAGCGAGCGGTGGGTGGCCAGCAGCGACCAGTCCATGTTTGCGTCAATACCGGCCTCTTCAGTCGGCGTTGCGTCGGCCAGCGCCTGGCGCAGGTTGGCCAGCCGCAGGGGCTTGGCCAGCACACCTTGCATGCCGGCTTCCAGGTAATCCGACAGTTGCCCCGGTTGCACGCCAGCGGTCAGCGCCACTATCCGGCTGTGGTGGTTAGGCCCGGGGGTGGCGCGAAGCTGCCGGCACAGTTCCACCCCGCTCATGCCGGGCAGGTGAACGTCCAGCAGGATCAGGTCGAAGCGCCGCTGTGCGCACAACTGCAGGGCCTGCCCGGCATCCTCGGCAAAGCTCACCCGGTGGCCATCGCGCACCAGCAGGCCGCTCGCCACCTCACGGTTCAGCGCGACGTCCTCGACCACCAGGATATCCAGGCTGGCGCTGACCGACTGGGCCGGGGTATTGGCCGCAACCGGCTGCCCAAGGGCGATGTCGAGTTCGAACCAGAAGCAGCTGCCCTGCCCTTGTACACTGTCCAGGCCAATGCAGCCCCCCAGCTTTTCCACCAGGTGCTTGCAGATCGCCAGTCCCAGACCGGTGCCGCCGTAGCGGCGTGCCACGGCCTCGCTGGCCTGGACGAAGCGGTCGAAGATTTTTGCCTGTACGGCCGGCTCGATGCCGATGCCATTGTCACTGACCGACACCCGCAGGCGCTGCGTGGTCGCCTCGCTGACCAGCACCTGCACCTTGAGCCGCACCTGGCCGTGCTCGGTGAATTTGATGGCATTGGCCAGCAGGTTGCTGAGCACCTGACGCAGGTACTGCTCGGCGCCGTGCTGGTAACCGGCTAATTGCTCATCAATCTCCAGATGCAGTGTGTCGCCGTTGTCCGCGGCCATGGGTTCGAGCAGCGCCAGCACTTCCTGGCACAACTGGCGCAGCGAAAAGCCGACCAGCTCGGCGCGGCTCTCACCTTCTTCGAGCCGGGCGAAATACAGCACTTCGTTGAGAATCGCCAACAGCCCCTCGCCGGCCTTGTACAAGGCTTCCAGGCGCTGACGGTCGGCCGCTTCCAGCCGGCCACCGCGTAGCAGCTCGGCCATGCCCAGGATACCGTTGAGCGGGGTGCGCAGTTCGTGGCTCATGGTCGCCAGGAAGCGTGACTTGGCCAGGTTGGCGGCCTCGGCGTCATCCTTGGCCCGGGCCAGGCTGGCGGTACGTCGTTCGACCATGGCCTGCAGTTCGTCGCGCTTGTCTTGCAACGCCAGGCGGTCGCGCTCGCGGCGTTCAATGTCGCTGAGGATGGCGCGGCGCATATCGTCCAGGGCATTGGCCACCGTGTCGATCTCGTCAGGGCGCGATGAACGGCGGCGCCCCAGGCGCAACGGTTCCTGCCATTGGCCGGCGCCAATACGCCGGGCGAACTCGGCCATCACTTGCAGATGGCGGGTGACCAGGCGATAGAACAGCCCCGACAGCGCCACTGCCAGGCCACACAGGAACACGCCCATCCACAGCAGGCTGGCAAGGCCGGTGGCATACAACCTATGGTGCACCGCACCCAAGTCGATACTCACTTCAAGCTCACCCAGGTGCCTGGCGGGGCCCGAGGGGGGCTGATAATCCAGGGGGAAGCGCTCGATGCGCAGCGGCCCCTTGGGTTCGGCCTCCCCTCGCAGCAGTTGAAAATCGTCGCTAACCAAGCGCACCCGGGCCACGTCGGAAAAATCCACCAGGCCGCGCAATTGCGTATCCAGCTGCGCCTCGTCCAAGTCCCACAGGCTGCGCTCCAGGCTGGCGAGGTAGCCTACGCGGATCAACGCCATGCGCGCCTCGATGTCGCGCATCTCGCGGCGGTATTCAAAATACAGCTGCACGCTACTGGCCAGTACGGTAAAGCACAGGCTGAACAACAGGATGAACCGCAGCAGGCGGCGCAGCAGGCCATCGGTGTGCAGGCGAATCATCGGGCATCTGCCGGCAGGTTGATCATGTCGCGGTAGGTGACCTCGCTCTGCTCCAGCCAGCGCGCGATCTCGCCAGCCTGGTTCATGCGCCGCAACTGCGCGTCGATTTCGTCCATGTGCTGGCTCAGGGGTGATTGCCGCGATACGGCTACCCGCAGGTAGTCCACGCTCAGCGCGCTGGGCAATACGCGGATGTCCTGCGCGCCGGGCAGGTGCTCGATGAACAGTTGGCCGGTACGCCGCTCCTGGATCACGTAGTCGATGCGCCCGCGGATCAGCTTGCCGAAGTTCTGCTGGCTGGAAGACACCCGCTCGATGTTCTGATGCCGGGCGACGAAGCGGTCGAATTCGGCGCCGTAGCTTTCGCCGTACAACAGGCCGCCACGGTAACCCGCCAGGTCCTCCAACTGCTGGAACTGCACCGGTCGCTTGCGGTTGTAGAACACGGCCACTTCCTCGCGCACCACCGGCTCCGTGGAAAAACGCATGCGCTGATCACGCTGGTCGCTGTTGTAGGCCAGGACCACGTCCACCCGCCCGGCGGCGGCGTCCATCAGGCAGCGCTTCCAGTTGCCCAGCACCACGGTTTGCACCTCGTAGCCCATGCGCGCGAACAGTTCACGCACCACGGTTGGGGCCAGGCCGCGCACCTGGTGGCCGTCGCTCCAGGAAATGGGCGGGTACACCGGGTAGTCACAGTAACGCACGGGCTCACTGGCACTGGCGTGCAGGGTGGGCAACGTCAAGGCCAGCGCCAACTGCCAGGCGCGAGGAATCATGCTGCCACGCTGGCGGTGAACAGGTAGCCGGTGCCGTGAATGGTGATGATCAACTGCGGTTCGGCCGGGTCGTCATGCAGCTTGCGCCGCAGGCGGCCGACCAGCACGTCGATGGAACGGTCGTTGGGCACCCACTCGCGGTTGCGAATCTGGTCCATCAACTGGTCGCGGCTGAGGGTGTGGCCGCTGTTGCGCAGGAACACGCTGAGCAACTGGAACTCGCCGTGGGTCAGCAGGGTTTGCCCGCCACGGGCGTCGATCAGGCGCCGGCGGTCGGTATCCAGCGCCCAGTCGGCGAACTGCTTCAGCGATTGCGCGCAGGCCGGGGCGGGGTGCGCCTCGCGGGCATGGCGCACGCGGCGGATCAGGTTTTTCGCCCGGGACACCAGCTCGCGGGGGTTGAGTGGTTTGATCACGTAGTCATCTGCACCGCATTCCAGGCCAACGATGCGGTCTATGTCGTCATTGCGCCCGGTGACGAGGATGATGCCAACCTCCGAGCGCACCCGCAGTTCGCGGGTCAGGGTGAGGCCGTCCTTGCCGGGCAGGCGGATGTCCAGCAGCACCAGGTCGACATCCTGGCTGGCAAGCAGGGCTTCGGCCCTTTCCGCAGTGTCGGCGCAGTGTACGTCGTAGCCCTCCTGGGACAGGTAGGCCTGCAGCAAGTCACGAATAAGCGGATCGTCATCGACGATCAATACCCGAGGCGTCATTGCGTGTTGTCTCTTTTTATTGGTGTTGTTCTACACACTCGCGACAGCAGCGTACTCGTTACTGAACAGGTGATCAACAGCCCTCGGACAGGCTGAAGCGCCTCCGGCCACCGGCCTGCAGGCCGTCGACCCAGGCCTCGCAGATGATCACGCCCTGCTCGGGGGTGAAGGTGCCGGGGTTCAGGCCCGACTCCAGCCACAGGCCGTCGAGCAAGGCGCTCAGGCTGATGGCCGCCAGGTCGGCATCGAAGCCCTGCCAGCCCTCCTCCTCGGCCAGTCTGGCCAGTAGCCGGCCAAGTTCGTTGCGGTACTCGCCATAGGAGTGGTCGTGCACCTGGTTGATCGCGTCGGCGGTCTTCACCGCGCCCCAGAAGGCCAGCCAGGCATCGAGCAATTGCGGGTCGAGCAGCTCGGCGCAGAACGAGGCACGGAAGAACGCGGACAGCCGCTCGCGGGCATTGGGCGCGGCCTGGGCCATGGCCTCACGCAACAGGCCCATCACCCGACCGGTGACGGCCATGTAAGCCTCTGCCACCAGTTCGTCCTTGCCCGCGTAATGGTGGCTGATCAGCCCGACCGAGACCCCGGCCTCGGCCGAGATCTTGCGGATCGAAGCCCCCTGGAAACCATGGCGTTTGAGGCACACCAGGGTCGCCTCGACCAGGTTGGCTTTGCGCAGTTCCGGCAGCATGCGGTGGTAGCGGGCTTCCTGAGTCATCGGTGGGTCTCTGGTTAGGGGCTGGACTGAACGACTGTACAACAAGCCGGACTGCGTGATAAACCCTAAGCGCCACTGCCCGGCAGGGCCCCCTCACAACAACAAAAGCGGCTGCCATGAACGACCTGATCACACGCGAGCTGGACCAAGGCCTGCTGACCCTGGCCTTCAACCGCCCCGACAAGCTCAATGCCCTGAACACTGCCATGTACCAGCTGCTGGGCGACCTGTTGCTGGCGGCAAGTGAAGACCCCGCTGTCGATGCCATCATCATCACCGGTGGGCCGCACTGCTTCAGCGCTGGCAACGACCTTCGCGACTTCCTCGACAACCCGCCCAGCGACCTGGACAGCCCGGTGTTCCGCCTGATGCGGGTGGTCATGGGCCTGGACAAGCCGCTGATCGCAGCGGTCAGTGGTGCGGCGATCGGCATCGGGGCCACCCTGTTGCTGCACTGCGACCAGGTGCTGGTCAGCCGCTCGACCAAGCTGCGCATGCCTTTCGCGCCGCTGGGTGTGTGCCCGGAGTTTGGTTCCAGCCTGCTGCTACCGCGTGTGCTTGGCCAGGCCAGGGCGGCACGCTTGCTGCTGACCAATGCATTGCTGGATGGCGAACAGATGCTGGCCTGGGGGCTGGCCAATGAGCTGCATGAAAACGGCGAACAGTGCCTGGACGCTGCCCGCACGCTGGCGCGGCAGCTGCAAGGCTACCCGCAGGCGGCACTGCGGATCAGCAAGCGGCTGCTCAAGGACAGCCAGCGGGCGGAGCTGGAGGCCACGGTGGCGCGGGAAAGCCGACTGTTCATCGAGTGCTTGCGTACTGAAGAAGCGCGGGCAGTGCTGCGAGGGCTGATCAAGGATTGAAAGGGTGACTCGACCCTTTCGCGGCACAAGACCGCGCTGAAAGGGAGCGGCGGCATCGACGGGATATTGGGGTTAGATGCTATCGCTACGCGGCTCAACGCGAATGTCATCGCTCTCCCCCCCGCACGCACTGCTCTGCGGCAATAGCCGGATGTCCACACGACGATTCTCCGCCCGCCCATCGAATGTGTGGTTGCTGCTGACCGGCTGGCTGGCCGCGACACCTTGAACAGCAAAACAACTGTCCGGGATATCCCCCATCCGTTGCATCCAGTCGCGCACGGCTGAAGCACGGGCACGGGACAGGTCGAGATTCTTGGCCGCGTCACCCCGTGCATCCGCATGCCCGGAGATAACAATCAGCCAACCCGGTTGAGCCTTGATGCCAACCAGTGCGTTTATCAGCAGTTTGGTTGAACCGGGCTTCAGTTCGGCACTGCCCGGATCAAACAGATTCAGACTGTCGAGTTGGATCGGCTCAGGCGTGGGCGGCTCTTTGACTTGCCTGGATGCCCATTCTTGCCAGCCCAGCCACCCCACAAAGACACTGGTGACCGTCAGTGTCAGCAACCACGGCAACACCGCGCGTTTCTGCGCCGCTGGTTCAACTACAAAGGTGTAAGTCGGTGGTGCTGAGACAACCGCAGCGATCGGAGGGCTAAGCGCTGGCTCGGCTGGTGATGCCCATGGTTGCAACGGAAGCGGCATCGGCACGTCCCTGCTTCCCGACATCCGCTGCATCACGCTACTGATCTGCTGTCGAAACACCTTCAGCGAAGCCAAGGAAGCATGGCCAAGCCGCTCCAAACGGTGCTCAAGCCGCCCCAGCTCAACGATCAGTTCCCTCAGCGTCGCCAGACTCGATCCGCCCCATTCCAGCATTCGAACCAGGGGATGTAGCTGAGCAAACAACCAGGCGATGAGCTCGATCCGAGCTGAAGCCTGCACCGGCCACAAGCGCGGCCACTCGTCCGTGAGAGTGGCGAGCAATGCCACCCCCTCGGTCAAACCAGCGAGCCCCGTACGGTAGCTACGCGCCAGGATAAAGGACACTGCGGTCTGCAGCTCCACCCCGTTCCGTTCGAAGAGCCTCAAGCACAACGCTTCAACTTTTGCCCAGTCAACGTCAGGACACGCAGGATGATCAAGCTTGGCCAACTCGCCGCGCAACACGTTGAACTCATCAAAACTGCCTGGGTCGCCGCCCAAGCGAATCCGCATTTCAAAAAGCGCCGTCATCTGGCCTCCTTGTCCGTAGGTCTATAGCTTGGCGAGATAGCCTTCCTGTTTCAGGTGACGTACAACCACCCTCCCGTCAGGTGCAAGCGTGGTCCCAAAGGTGGCGCGGCCACCGCCCTTGATGCGTACATCGAGTGCGTATTCCAAATGGCCGGGCCGTCGCTGCGGCACCAGCTCGATGCGTACTTCTGCGAGCCGCGGCTCATACCTGCGCAACGTGCTCACGATGTCATTCATCAAACCATGGGCCGAGGCCGGCAACCCTTGAAGAACCGTGCCCATATCCGGCAAGCCATAGTCCGGCAGATGCGCGAGTGTGCCGGCCCGGCTGTTTAGAATGCGCTGAAGGTTGTCCAGAACCGAAAGCGTCAGTTGATCATCATCACTGACCCGATCCAGCTCCAACTCGCCACTGAAATTCTGCAGCAGCGTTTCGTAAAGCGAAGGGCTTGGTTCGATCATGTGCTCAGTCCTCGCTGCGCGGCCGCAACTTCAAGCGGTTATCACCCAACTCGACAACCCTGGGCTGGTCCGGATCGAGGTCATCACGCTGCAAGGTCAAACGCCACGCGTCTTGCTCCATGTCCGGATTTCGGAACAACGCAATCACGGCAATGTACTGAGCCTCCCTATGCAAAGGCGTGCTGAGCTGAGCCGCCTCACCAGGTTTGACCACTACGGCTTTTTCGCTCAACAGGTCGCCCCCCAGCACGCGCTCGCCGTGGCTGACCAGATCGTCGTAAGTTGCCTTGTCCAGAGCCTTGTGATCCCGCAACTGGTAGACACGCACCAGCACCGAAACGGACAACCCACTCATCTCCATGCTGTCGGTATTCATCGCTGACCGGCCGGTGAAATCCAGATGCAATGTTTTGACTTGCTTGTAGAAAACCGCACGGGCCGTGGAAGCCGTACCCTCCACAACCTTCTGGGTGAGGCCGCAGCCGCCCAGCAGTGTCACCAGCGCCACGACCGTGAAGCGTTTAGAAGCGGTACGCCACATGCGATACCTCCCTGTCGCAAGGATTCAGTTGTAGGCCTTGATAGCGGCCCAGGTTGACTGTGATGGTGTCGGTGTTGGCTGTAGCCTCTTCACCGGTCGGCAACCCCAGTACTGCCGTCATTCCCAACCTGACTTGCGCACGGCCCAGTACCGGCACGGGCAGCAGACGCAGCGGAATCGACAGCTGTAGCTTGGCCGTACAGCGCCACCCCAGGTACACCTCCAGCAGCACCCGCAAGTCGAGCAGCAACTGCCCCCCAGGAAGCCACTCGCGCGCCTCTTCCGGATCATTGGTGTGCAGCAACAGGCGCAACTGGCTGTTCGCATCCGTTCCGACAGCGCCTAGCGGCATGCCTTGGGAAAGACTTACCGGGCTTTTCGTTTCCAGGCTGGCTGGTCGCTCAAGCACGACACGTTGCGGCCAATGCCCGGTGACATGTGCCTCCGTGCTCGGCGCCAGCAGCTTGACCAACGCGCCAATGCCCTCAGCGTTGCGGGTCGGCAAGCGCATCACGCTGAGCAATGCCAAAAAGCGAGACATGGGCGTGGCGATACGCTCGGCAGTACCGGGTACTCCAAGGCCGATCAAGCCCAACAGGCACTGTGAAGTCGCATCGCTACCGCCCGCCTCAAAGGTGGCGGGATACGAGTATTTGCGCCAGATCCGATAGAACTGGGTGAATACCCGGTGGTTGAAGATATCGAGAAACGCCTCTACAGCTTCGTGGCCCTCACGGCGCTGGGCGATGTCGTCCAGGTAGGCCGTTGGCAGCGGCGAATCGACACCATACAAACCAAGTAGCCGCGTTCGTATCGTAATAGGGCGTTCGGGACAGGCGTCGTCGAACTCTATGGCCTTCAGCTCACTGGCGGGAAAGCCCATGCCTGGGTCGGGCCGAAAGCGGACCCCGTCATCAACCGGGTGTGCGGTACTGCCCAGCGGTGGGTGATCGACCAGTACCTGCTCGAGCAACTGGCAGACGCGATACACGTTGGCCGAGGCAACCTGCCCCTCCAGCACCTGCAAAAGCCCTTCTGCCTTCAGCCTGGAATACGCTGACTGTGATGTTCGCTCCATCGCAGGCACCTCCCCGTCGGTTGCAGGATCAACGTCAGTTGCGTGCACAAGTGAATGTCGGCATACAGCGCGAAGAACCGGCTGAGCATTTCACCGAACAGGCAGATGTCCCCCTCCCCCGAAAAACCATTGCTGTCGAGCGTCACCTCGATATCCACGCCGCGCAGCAAGAACCCTTTTTCGAACCGCTGGATAAGGTGATGCTTGACCTCAACGATGGCCTCCAAGCGACGGCGATTGGTTTCGCTACCCGTCCACTCGTACAACGCCAGCGTGCCACGCAGCACTTCAGCACTATTGAGCATGGGCAAGAAGTTCGAGCCCAGGTGGCTCAGTACCCGCCAGTGGAACCGGTCACGATTCGGCGGATAACATGGCAGCGTGGGTGAGGTCAGGTTGCGCACCTGCAGCCCCGCCTGGGTGGATTGCGAGGCCGCGTCGAGCAATGTACTGCGCAGGGCCTTGCGCGGCAGTTGGCCATTGGTCCCGGTAAGGCGCAGTGACAGGCTTTTGCGCTTGAGCAGCACATCCTTGTCAAAGCCTTCCCCGCCCAGGATCAGCCAGGTGTCATGAAGACCATTGGCGCCCTGCCTGAGGCGGGTATGAAAATACCGCTCGGGGGCTTCATCGCGGAGCATGCCACCCTTGTGGCGAAAGCTGCTGAAAGGCACGTAGTCCTGACGGACACTGTTCTTGGAACCGGACACCCTGTCCACGGAATAGATTTCCGTGTGCCCGTCCTGCAGCCGCATCGGGCGAAGCAGGTACTCGTTCTGCAGCGGGTCCAGGTTGAGCGGGTCCGCATCCAGCGGGAACAAATTGATCACGGGGACCGCGTGTAAACGGATGTGCTCCTCGTTGGGCGTGAAGACATGCGACCATGCTTCACACAGCACGACATCAAGCTCGAACCAAGTAGCGCCCAGTGGCAATGACAACGACTCCAAACCGCACAGCGTCACGAACATGAATTTCTCGCGGAAGGTGAAGTACTCAAGCAGCAGCTGGTAGCCGCTGAACGCACTATCACCTTTGGGCCAAAGACGGTCATCATCGGCGAAGCCCTTGGGCTTGAAATGGCCTTCAAGTGTTTGGCGTTCTGCCTCGCCCGGCATACGCACATATAACGCCTGTACCTTCAAAGTCAGTGCTTGATGCAGTGCACTGGCCAATGCGGCATCGGCGTTCAGGTACAGCGGTATCTGAGCAAGATCCAGCCGGCTCCAATCTGCCATTTCCCCGCACAAGAAACGCAAACGCAGCACCGCGCGCCCATCAGGCTCGTGATCAAGACGCACGGTGTCGAGCGTGAGCGGCTGAAGCGGCAGGTCCTGTGTCGTGGAGTAGCGGCAGCGGGTACGTTGCGGACCCACTGGCTGAGACAACACCTGAAACCCCCTGGCAATGGATTCGGTGCCTTTCATCTGGCTGACATCAGGCATGAGCTCAACGATTGCCAGCGAGGGGATGGTGCGCAGGTAGTGCGGCCACAGCAGGCTGACCAGCCCTTCGGTCAGTTCGGGCAAATCGTCGTCCAGTTTTTCGCGCAGGCGCCCCATCAAGAACGCGAAGCCTTCGAACAGGCGCTCCACATAGGGGTCCTGCGCCCCAGGTTTATTCAGGTTCAGCTGCGCCGCGCGGTCCGGAAACGCCTGGGCAAATTCTTTACCAGCTTCACGCAGGTAGCGCATCTCGGCATCAAAGTACCGTAGGGTTGGGTTGTCCTTGCTCAAAACAGGATCCTGATCAATGTGAGTTAGCTGCACAGCACCGCAGCGCGTACCGGGTCAATGGCTACCAGCGCCGCCAGCTGTTGTTCCATCTGCAGCGCCAGGGCTGGCCGATCGGCATCGTTGCGCTGGGCTTTCAAACGCAGCAGCTTGAGCAACCGCGCCTTGACCTCAAAGATCAGCTCGGGCTCCCAGTCGGTCAGTGCGTGGTGGTGCGCGGCGGTATCCAGTTCAGTGAACAAATGAATGGCCAGTTCGGCCTTGCCGTATTGCTCGGCCACCCGGGCCATCAGCAGGCGCAGCAACCAGCGTTGCCGCCCGGCCTGCGTATCAGGCCGGTTTGCAAGCCACGCCAGCGCTTGCTCGACACCCTCAGCATCGGCTTGCGCCAGTGCCTCAGGTTCCAGCGCAAGGATTTCGCAGGTTGCCGTGGTGGTTGCCGAGGCTGCAGCAGGCAGCCATTGGGCGGAGCGGCTGTCGCTGACGTGCTGGTTGATCCACTCGCGTGTGGTTTCATCCGCGAAGGCCGAGCCATCGTTCCAATACAGCATGTCCAGCCCAGGCAAGCGCTGCAGCAGCATGTTCAGGTCATGTTTGACGATGGCTGCCCAGCTACCCTGCGGTTGGGGTGATTTGCTCAAGGCTTGATGCAGATGCCATTGCAGGTCCAACCAGAAATGGTTGACACCCTCGGCATACATCCGCTCGGCCTGGTCGATCAACTCACTCCAGCGTTGCTGCACGTGCAGGCGTTTTAACTGGGCACGGTATTCACCGCGCGGGGGCGCCAGCCGGGTAATGCCCTGTGCGTCTTGCGGTGGCACCTGGTGCACGGTGTCCCAGCGCAGGCTCTTCATCAGCCGATGGGCGGCCAGCCAGCCCTCTGGTTGGTCACGCAGGTAGCTCGCCAATTGACGGCCACTGTCCAGCAGGTCGCGCCCGGACTTGATCGGCGGCGACTTCGGGCTGCTGGCAGGGTCGTTCGGCGCTGATTCGTTACTGGTCTGCGGAACAATCGCGTCCAGGCCACCCGCCACTGCCAGGCGCGCAGACAGCGCGGTGTATAGGCCATCCAGGCGTGGCCGGTGGTCTTCTGGCCAGGTGCCAAATCCCTGCTCCAGCCACACCAGTGCAGCCACGGTGCGCTGGGCCTCGGCCTTGACCACCTGGGGATACAGCGACAGGCTGGCCAACACCCGGTTACCGGACAGCCACTCCAGGGCCATTTTCCGGCTGTTGGGACGCGTTGGCAGGATGTCCGCAGCATAACGCTCCAGCAACGCGGCCAGCAGGTTCAAGCCGTCTGCCAGCCCTGGCTCCCCATCCGTGTGCAGGCGGGCCCAGAGGTAGTACGTCGCGACGCGCAGGTCTTTGCAGGCATGTTGCAGCAGCCTCTGCCCAAGCTGTGCGACTAGGTCTACATCAGCCCCGGAGAGCCGGTTGACCTCTTCGCGCATGCGCTGAAAATCGTCGTCATAGCCAGGGTCCTCACCGACAGGCGCGTCAGCACTGATGGGGGACAACCAGGCTTCCCAGCGTTGGCCATGCTCTCGGGCCAAGGCGATGGCATCACGCTCCGGCAGGCAGCTTGCGACCAGGCTTTTCAGAGTCATTGAGGGCCCCCGTTCTGCGCGTAACGCACATCGTCCACAAGGAAGATGTCCCTGGGCAGGCGGAAGCTGCGCAACTTGAGCAATGCCAGCGGGCCCTCAGCCAGCTCGGTACGCAGGTGCCACGTCAGGCCGAGGCCGTCCGGCGCACTTAGCACCACCCGAAAACGGCTGTCGCCGTCATCCAGAGGGGTGACATTGGCCTCCTCCAGCAGGCGTATCAAACCCCAGGTACCCTGGTAGTCCGCATACAACCGTTCTCCGCCATGCACGCTGGTCCAGGTCAGGCTGATGCCCGGGTGGTCACCCTGCCCTGGCCAGCGAAAGCGCTGCCAGCGCTCACGCTGGTTGAAGTAATGATGCTTCTCGCCGTTGAGCACGAAGCTGGTCTGCACCACGTCCTGCACGGGTTTGCCCCGCAGTTCGAAGCTCATGCCCATGCCGCCGTCGGTGTACAGCAGATCCGCCAATTGGCTGAGTTGGTTGATTGCCTCCAGAAAGGCCGGATTGAAGCGCAAGCCCTGACTCTGGCGGGGATCGATCACCCACCGACTCCCCTCTTTGCGCACCAGCCCATTGAGCTGCTGGTGCAGAAACTGCTCGATGCGCCCGGAGTCGGCGCGAATCATCTGCCCGAGCATGGGCAGGGATGCATCACTGCTGGAAGCGGCGAACGGGTAACGATTGTCGAATGCACCATGCCACTCATCGACGATGGCGCGTTGCCAATCCCGGTTGAGGCCTGCGGATGAAGGCTGCAGGATCTGCTGCCAGGCCTGCGCTAGTGGCTGCACGAACAACGCATGGGCCACAGGGCCCCATTCTGCGCCCAGGCTCGCGGCAATCAGGTTGCCGTAGGACTGCGCGTCAGTAAGATCGACGCCCTTGCCTTGAAACACGGTCTGTGCGAGCGCTTGTGTCATGGCCTGCGGGTCTGGGGCATGGGTGATCTGCTGCAGCTTCAGCCGCACGCTGGTGACGCGCGTGAGAAAGGCTTGCAGGCTTAAATGGTCGCTGCCGGATCGGCCTTCGGCATCTTTCCCCAACAAGGCCATCAGCGGGCCGAACGTGCTATCGAGTGGGCCGCCAGGCACTTGAGCCAGCTGATCAACCATCGGTGCTGCTTTTTGCCCAACCAGCTTCTGCGCCGATTCGATCAGTGAGTCAGCCAAAGCCTGGCCACGGACACCCGCCTGCCCTTGGTAACTCAGGGTGTTCATCAGGGCGATCAAAGGCGACTGGCGTGCATCGCTCATCACCGTCAGCTGGGTGATCACATCATGCAGAGTGGTACTCTGCTGCCAGCGCAGGCTATTGAGAAAGGCCAGCCAAGCGCTGCTGTAATCCCGGAAATAGCGCGCGATCAGCCGCGCTTTAAGTTGCTCAGGGCTCAGCTCGCCCCCCACATCACCCACATTGTCGCTCAATACCCAGTCGATCTCTTCACGACGCGCCTTAGCGGCGTCATCAATGGCCGAACGTACCTGACCCTCCCAGGCTTCGCGGGTGAAGACCCCGCGGACTTGCTCGCGACTGGTGAACAGGGAGGTCGCATCAGTGTCACCGACCATCTGCTGCAAGCCCATGGGCGGATAGTGGTTCGCCGCAGTGTCGAGGACGTGCTGGTACAGCGTGGCTTCGGCGTTGCGCTGGCCCAACTCGCCGAGCAGCACCTGGCGAACCTGACCAATCAGTCTGGGATTGGCCTTGATCGCCCATTCCGGATGATCAGGCAAATGCTCAGCGTAGAATCGCCACATGCCAGGCTGGTTTGCACCCACACTATCGACCAGGAAATCTGCATCGGCCTTTTCCGGGCGGGCTAGCATCAGGTAGGCCTTGAGCTGATCATAGGCCTGCTGCGCTCTCTCGGCGCGGGCCGGGCTACCCGGTGCGAGCTTGACCAGCGCGGTGAGTTGTCTCTCCAAGTCGGATGCGGCCGGGTCCCGAAGAAGGCGGTCATTGGCCTCGACATACAGCGGCCACACCGCCTCACGCAGGTCATTTGAGCGGTTCAGGCCAAAGCGTTGATACCAGGGCGCTCCGTGCTCGCCACGGTAGTCCAGGCGGGACAATTCACGAACCAACTCGGCCAGGGCGTACGCTGGATCACTAGCGGCCTCGGGCTGTAGTAGCGCTCGGTATGCAGCTTCCACTCGGCCGACTTCGACACGGTTGCTGGTGAATGAAACCAACAAGCCAATTCCCCAGACAGCTGCAAGCCCGAGCGCGGAGGTGTAGACGATTCTGCCTGGGTGCCAACCCAATCTGCGAGGTCGGGCAGAACGGTCACTGAGAATTCCAGACCAAGCAGGGTCTTCAGGCCAGTAGTGCTCAATTGCTGTCGCCGATCCTGACCTATGAACTGGCAAGCTGAACCAGACGCCACGTACTTGGATGCAACGTGTTGACCTTCCTGAAAGGGACTCAAGCACGCGATACCATCGAGCAGCGCCGTCAACTTGCAAATCGCGAGCAAGCCGCAGTAAGAAATCGTGGGACATGCGGTTCTGCATCTGCGCCAAACCTCGTTCGCGCAGCGAGCGCTGCAGGGCGCCCAAATGCTCTTCCCAATGAACTGCGGCCCGCCGAGTGGGAAGCAAACAGCCGACCGCCTCGATGCCGCGCCCCGACTGGCCCCATTGGCTTTCACGGATTTGCCACATATGCACAGGCAACTGTCTGCCAAGATAACGGTTCAGATCCTGCAGGTGATGGATGCTCGCACTCATTGAAGCAGCGTCGTCGACCTGGCGTTCGCGCAGCACCCAAACGACACCATCAATGGCGCGCCAGCGAAACTGCCGTTTCCATTTATCGAGCAACGTTGTGTCTGGTTTAGAAAGGAGACTGCCGCCATAAAGAAGAACTGCCCGGCCATACAGCCACTGTCGATCAGTCAGACCAGGGACGATGGCATTGACGTGAGTAGGCTCGCCGACCACCAACAGCAATTGTATTTTTCGCGACCAAAACCAGCCGTACTGCTGGCGAAGATGCATTCGACTCAAGGGAAGGCTGTCTGCAGCCGCACCATAGAATGCAAGCGAGGCTTCGGATCGAATCTCTGCTACTGACTGAGCGCCGCCCTCGGTGAGATGGCGGTAATTGGAAGCACCGAAGCGACGGGCAAGCACCAAGCCACCAACCGCAACTAGCACAATCAGAAGAGTGACCCCAGGCAGTACTACTGATAGATTCCACCCTTGAACGCTACCGAACGCGAATTTCACAACTGATGGATAAAGCCAGAACACCAGTCCCGCCAGCCCGAAAATCAGTAATGCAAAGGAAAGTACAACAATCAGCAACCGCACCCGCTTAAATTGCATATGAAAACCCTACGTCATGAGTGGCGGAACGGGTGTCAGTACCGTTCCCCACAGCGGCGCATCAGCGCAGCACACGCCACTCAAAATTAGTTGTGGTCCGCAACCACGTTGAACCGTCTGCGCAGCCAGGGCTATTGCCACCCACGGGGCTGCCGCACCCGGATGGCCAAGTAACGCGTCCAAGTTATGAACGTTCCGATCAGCGCGCAGCGGCAACTCGACCCCACTCATTACGGTCGTTACTGCTGCGTGGTACTTCTGTCCGATACCTGATCGCCAAATATGCTCGATACTGTTTGTTTGCAAGGACGCCCAGCACAGCGCCTGTTGCGTGGCACGGGTCAATGCGCCGGCAGACTCGCCACGAGCCTGTTCCGGCCTATGCAGGTTGGCCACTGGCAGTAATGCAAGTTGAGTCCCGGGGTTACCTAACAACAGCCCTACCGCTGTTTCAGCCGTGCCTTGAGGCGCGTCTGGCGCTATCACCACTGAGACGAGCAAGAGCAGAGCCTGATCATCGCTGCGTTGGTCGAGCCACTGATCCACCGCCTCCAGCCCCCTCCAGGTAATAGGCGTAACGGTTTGCCGAATACCCGACTCGGCTAAAGCTTTCTGCCAGGCCTTGCCCTGCCTGCCTTCGCGCAGCGAGCTATCGATCTCTAGCGACAACGCAAGCTCCAAATCATCTGCTAGTTCTGCGAGCTGAACCGCGAGGTCATTGAGTAGCTTCTTCAGGATCCTCAGAAGCGCCCGTTCGGGGTTCTCATTCACATCGCCCGGCAAACGGGAATGGCGCACCGTTTCCCCAGCTGATCTAGACGGTTGCGCCTTGAGCGCGTTAGTCCCTTCAAGAATGGCATCCACTTGTAACAGTGGATCCATTTGTTCCGTACGCAAGGCCGTATATACACTGATCGCTAATACCTGCTGATGGCGCCGCCCCTGACTTCGCTTGCAATCAAGATCAATTGCGCGAGCAGCGTCCCAACCATCGGCATTGTGCTGTTGTACCAGGTAGTACAGCACCCGCAGACCATATGTACCACGTTCGCGCAACCTCACAATCTGACGGTGCACATTGCGCAGTTCATTCGCCAACACTGCAACATCTGTATGGACGGAGGGATCCACGACCCACATGACACTCAGCTGTTCATTCCATTCGGGCCTTTGCAGCAACAGGCTGGCAATCGTCGTGGGCAGCTTCTGCGCGTCGGGCAAGGCACATTGCGCATGGCTGATAAGCTCGATGCTATGGCGATCCAGGCCCTCCTCCTGAAGAGAGGCCCGAACATGCTCGACATCCGCCACGCAACGCGGCCAAAGTTCCGGGCTACTGTGCACACCTGTGCCATGTCGCAACTCGACCACCAGCAAGTAGGTATCCTGTAACAAGGCGTCGATATCCACCTTGGCTGTGCCGGGTTTCTGCTGAGCGAGACTCATGAGCGCAGCACCGCGAACAGCTCAAGTGTGGCGTCCTGGAACACGCTCGGCACATAGAGCGCGCATACGCCGTCCTCCAACATGGCACGCCCTTTCTCATGCCCGAGATCCAGTGCGAAGTACTGGTTTTCCAAACGCAGCGGTATCGCCGCAGGCACATGGCTGAGGGGTTTCAAGGGCACGCCATCGAGTGCTGCATTGACGAGATAGTCCACATCATCAGGCGAGCCGATCTTGCACAGCCGTGGGAACTGGCTTTGCACTTGCACGGCTGGCAGCCGGCAGCGCACCGACAGGTAAAAGTCAGCCCCGTCTGGCTCAAGCAAACGAGGATCGTTCAGGGCCACCTGCCATCGGTTGGCACTGCGCGCTTCGAGTACCAAAGCCAGCACACGTGACGGCAGGCTCGCTTCCAGCAATGTGGAGAGCGTACGCATCAACGGCGGGAAAACAGACTCAAGGTGCGTATGCTGATAGGCAGGAATGTCCTCGACACTCTGGTCCAACGAAAACGTCAACAGCGCCCCCGCGCATTTCACCAACTGCTGGTACACCAACTCCGGATGCCGAGCAGGGTGTGCTTTAAGGTCTGCCAGCACCGGCTGATAGGTATTCAACGCGTTGAGCAACCAGAACAATGTCACATCAGCGACAGCAAAATCTGCCATGCGCTGGTTGCTCTCGCGACGCATCCCCATCAGCCGCTCACGTTTGGAGGACAGCTGGGTCAGCAAGTTATCCAGCTGAAGTAACAATCCAGCGTGCGCATCAAACCTCAGCAACGGGGGGATGTAATCCTGATCAATTTCCCAACGCCCCCGCCCATCCCGGACAAGGCGTGCCACTGGGCAGGTGAGGAAGTCTGCGTTGTCATCTTCATTCAGGCGCAAGCTCAGTGCATGTTCGAGTACGCTGATCGACTGCACCTCATCGGTATAGTGATCCTGTACATCCCGCCACACTTGGCGGTATCTGACCGGGCGCTCAACTCGGCCCCCCTCGAACAGACAGTTGTTGCCATTGGCCTGTTCCAGCGGCAAAGCGAGCACCACCGTTACCGCTTGACTGTCGTCAGGCAGCGCCCGGGATAGCTCCAGGGCACTGGGAAGCCGATCCAATCGATCCGTGTCAATCAGCGTTCCATCGGGCATGCACACCTGCAGCCGAGTGGCCAGGAGTTTGCCTAGCTGCAGTGCGTCCGCATCAAATGCGACTGCGCGAATACCCCACGGATGAACCCATGCCAAGGAAGCAACTGCCTGGTTGGTCCACGATTCAAAGCGGGCCTGCTGCTGAAACTGCTGCGCAGACAACACCACACCGGACGCCCACATAGGCCGATCGATCTTCACGATTAGTAACTCCCGGGTTCGCCGTCAGGATTTAGCTTTGGGCATCTGCGAAACCAACGACAGGTTGATGTCCATACCCTCAACCTGGAAATGCGGCACCGCAAACAGCTTGACTCTGAAGAAGCCTGGGTTGTCATCAATATCTTCGACAACCACCTTTGCCTCCCTCAGCGGATGAGACGCCTGCAAGTCATCGCCGGGGTCCGTCATTTCGGTAACCAAGCCGCTGATCCACCTATTCAATTCCAGTTCCAACAGGCGGCGATCCTTGGTTGTGCCGATGTTCTCCCGCTGGATGAGTTTCAGATAGTGAGCGATGCGCGAAAGCAGGAAGACATAAGGCAGCCGAGCGTTGATACGACTGTTGGCCGTGGCCTCAGGTGTGTCATAGATCGCCGGCTTATGCGCTGAGTTCGCGGAGAAAAAGCACGCATAATCGCGATTCTTGTAGTACGACAACGGAATCAACCCAAGATTGGCAAACTCAAACTCGCGGGTTTCCGGAATCATCACTTCCGAAGGAATCTTGACCTGACTGCCCGTACCCATGTCATAGAGATGGATCGGCAGATTCGTTACAGCCCCCCCTGATTGCGGCCCTCGAATTTGTACGCACCAACCATTGGCTATAAAGCTTTTGACCATATTGGCTGCAAACGCGAACGTCGAGCTTACCCAGAGGTACTTGCTGTGATCCGGCCCCTTGACTCGCTCTTCATAGTTAAACAGCCGAACCGGACTCGTATCAGGCCCGTAAGGCAGTCGCCCCAACGTACAGGGCAATGTGGCGCCGACATAGCGGGCATCATCGCTTTCAGCGAATGCGTGCCATTTGATGTACTCAGCACGGTCCATGTAGTTGCCGATATCCTTGATCGCGGCGACCTCCTCCATTGTTTGCTTGCCAAAGAACGCAGGGCCCATCGAGCACAAGAATGGCATATGAGCGGAGGCCGCAACTTTCGAGATATTCCGCAACAGTGCAATGTCTTGCGCCCCACGGCCAAACTCGTAGTTTGAGACCGCCGCCGCAATAGGCTCACCACCCGGCGTATCGTATTCCTGAGTATACGTATGCAGGTACATGCCGCTTTGAGCGATTTCGGGCGCATCTTCGAAGTCCTGGGCCAGATGCTCTTTACTGATATCCAACAACTCGATGCGGACGTTCTGGCGGAAGTCCGTCTGATCAATCAACGACTTCGCCCCACGCCAGATCGACTCTACACGCTGAAAGTCAGGATGATGCATCACTTCGTCCAGCTGACTGCTGATCTGGGCATCAATCGAGGCAATGTGTTCGTCCAGCAGGGCCCTGTCCAGACGCTCCACTTTCGGGGAGACTTGCTTGAGCCGCTCAAGAAAAACACTTACAGACGCAGTAACACGCTGATTGGGTGTTGCCTCAGACAGAACATCCACACTCTGGTAGGCGTCGATACCGCCCATCTGCTCAAGGGGTTCGAGATTTATTTTTTCAAACAATGTGTGATAGACATTCTGGCTGTCTTCCACCCGCACAGTGGCGCCACGCGATTGCGCAGAGGATTGCTCTTCGGACATTTGTTAGCTTCCCGTCTGTAGAGATGATGGTTTTCTAGCATCCGCCTTGAGGGGCAAGGGCAGCCAGTTCCTTACGCAGTTCATTACTCAGCGCTTCATCTTTCAGTATGCGTTCCAACTCGGCACGGAACGTGGCGTTATCCAAGAGATTGGCTTTCAACTCACGCAGCAGGTTGCGCATCGCCAGCAGCGCACGTAATTGGGGTATCTGTCGAGCGACCTGTTCGGGCTCGAAGTCCTTCATCCGCTGAAAACTCAGTTCAACAGGCGTTTCTCCACCTTCGCTGGCCAGCGTATCTTCAACGACCAGTTTGAGGCTCGGTGAAAACTCCAAGAGCACACTGTCAAAATTATTTTTATTGACATTAACCTTGCTCCGTTCGGACAGCGGACGCTGCTCTTTTCCGTTACTGTAATCCCCCATCAGCATGAGCTTAAGCGGCAGCTCAACCTTACGCTGGGCCCCACCCGTATGAAGATCAAGTTTAATATTGACGCGCGCCCTCGGCACCTCACTTTGAAAACTGCCTGAAGCCATAACTCCTCCTGAAGCCACTGGAAACGGCCTCGACGAAAGTGACATCACTGACAACGATCCATTTCAGGCCCATTGGCAACTGCAATGGAATTCAATTCATTGCCAGCAACTACCGCTCCCCCAAGGCAACACTTGAAATGTTTCCAGATCAAACATGCACCAATTCTTCACATTTCGCCACCCCCCGCACAAAACTAGGAAACTTCCTACAAGCGACAGGAAAACCTTCGACCAGGATTCTGCTTGCCCCCCAATCGAGTAGCGCCAAACAGATGCACTCAATGCACCAGCAATGCATTGATCCATATCAACGAATTTAACCAACAGACCGCGCGGACCACCGCCGTACAAATATCAATTAATCTAAACCCACCAAAGGCAAGTCCAGAAAATGATACCCCCCAATTAAAACAGCCAATTCTTCCTGAGCTTCATTGATGAGCAGGTACCCGTCAGTGAATACCCTGTTTGTCGACAGTGCCTATGCCGGAAAGTGGGCTCAGCGCATCGTGTGATATGGGTATGGCTGGCTGAGGCTTGCATGCTAACTCGCCGGAACCAGCTCTTCGTCTCAAGACTTTACACACAGAGCCTAGTAACCCGTCATCTCCAGATACCCGCGCCCGCCCGCACTCCCGTTCAAGCGTACCGGCCCTTCCCAATACGGGAACCGTGTCTGCATCCACGCCTGCGGCTCAACGGCATCGACCTGCACATCCACCCCATGCTCCGGCACTTGCACCCGCCAGCGCGTCGGCACCTGCTTGCCGTTTTTCTGCGCGGACCAGGCCAGCGCCTGCAGCTTGATCTGTGCGGCGTCCAGTGCCACCACGTCACCTTGTGGCCCTACCCAGGTTCCGGCGCGATACGGCTCCCCGTGGGCCTCCCGCACCTGGAACAGCATCAGCTTGGCGCCACTGTCCAGGTGCAGGGAAAACCAGTCCCAGCCGGTCTGCCCGGGCGCCAGCGGCTGACTGCTCCATTCCCGGTCCAGCCAGGCCTGCCCGGTAACCGCGATGCACAGGCTGCCATGCTGGACGTGCCCCTGGACCTGGTAGAACGGCTGGCTGTAATAGTACGAAGCCTGGCCCTTGCCTGATTTTTCGCTGTAGCCCTGCTCCCCATGCAGCACCAAGGGAAGATCGCTGTGCAACTGCAAGTCATAGCGAAAACCGTCGCCACTTGCGACCATCTGTAGCTGTTCAATACCGCCCTGGCCCTGTAACACCCAGTCATTGATCCATGCACGAAACGGCTGGGCCTGCACGCCGGCCTGGCCGATACCCCCCCGCGCCAGGGTTTCAGCAGCCTGATGGCCACCCGGCCCGGTCAGTGCTGCATGCCCCATCCACAGGTTCGGGCTGTTCCAGCCGGTGGTCTCCGGGCCGGGGCGCAGGGCCGAGCGGAACAGTGTCCACTGGGCGCCCCAATCTCGGCCCTGGGCGTCCTTGAGGTTGGCGGTGACATACCACCACTCGATACGAAAGCCGTCGTGGGGACCGTGGTCATGCGGGAAGACCAGACGATGATCGCGGGTCACCTGGCTGAATTCGCCAGCCTGCTGCCCGAGCCCGGCATAGCTCTGCGGTGCTGGCTGATCACAGCCGCACAACAACCCGCTCAGCAACAGCAACGCATTAAGCTTCATCGGCCAACGGCCTCAACAGTTCGCGCGGCTGGCGGCGCGCCAGTTGCCACAGCGGCCAGGCGCAGGCCAGCAGGCTGGTGAACATGCCCAGCACGGTCAACTGCAGCAGTTGCATGGGGAACACATACAGCGGTAAACGCCAGCCGAATGCCTGCACGTTCACCACCGCGACCAGGCACCAGGCCAGCAGCAACCCAAGCGGGATTGCCAGCAGCACGGTGAAGCTGCTTAGCATGAGTGTCTGCCCCAGGCTCAGCCAGACCAGTTGCATGCGCCGCACCCCCAGCGCCCACAGCGGTGCCAACTGGCCCAGCCGGGCCTGGCCCAGGGTCAGCAGGTTGATGAACAACGCCACACCAGCCACGCCAAGGGTAAGGCTGTTGAGGGCTGCGGTGGCGGCAAAGGTGCGGTTGAAGACGTCGGTTGACCAGCGTTTCAGGCGCGCCTGCTCGACCACCCGGCTGTCATCCAGGGCAAAGTGCTGTTGCAGCGCGGCCTTGAGCACCGGCACCCGTTCAGCGCTCAGGTCGACACTCAAGCCGGCCAGGGTTGCCTGTGGCCAGTGGGCGCGCAACCAGCCGGCATTGACCAGTACATGCCCCTTGGGGTTGCCGTAATCGGCGTAGATCCCGACCACGGGCAAGGCTGGCGTGTCTGCGGGCAGCTGCAGGCTGTCGCCCAGTTGCAGGTTCAGTCGCCTGGCCAACTGCTCACTGAGCATCACGGCTTGTCCACTGGCCAGTCGCTGCCAGGCGCGCGAATGCTGTTCCAGCAATGGCCAGCGCGTTCCATAGGCGGGGTGATCGACAATGCCCTGCACTTGCACCGGCCAACCTTGCAGCTGCATGTCTGCGCGCCAGCCAGGCAGGACCACGCTGGCCACAGGTTGCTGCTTGAGCCACTCGACTATCTGCAAGCCTTGGGCCGTATCACGTGGGGTGACATACAGGTCGGCGGAGAGGCGCAGGTCAAGCCAACCGACAAACGTCTTGCGAAAACCCTCGGTCATGCTGCCCACGCCAACACTGGCAGCCAGCGCCAGCAAAAGGGCGACCAACGCCAGGCTCAAGGCTGGCAGTTGCTGGCGGCTGTCAGCCACGAACCATTGCGCCAAGGGCCGGTGGCAACGACGCGCCAGCCAGGCCAGTACCCGATCGAGCAAGGCCGGCAACAGCAGCGCCGCCGCCAGCAGCAACCCTGCCAGCATGCCGAACGCGCTAAGCAGGCCAGCCCCGAAGACACCACAGCCCAAGGCCAGCAACAGCAGCAGGCCCGCTAGCAAAGCCTGCCGTTGCAACCATGGCCCCTGCGCCAGTCGCCAGGCCTGGGGTTGCGCCAGCGCCAGCAAAGGCAACCGGGCAGCACGCATTACACTCTCCAGCCCTGCCAGCAATGCCCCGAGTACACTTACCAGCACACCCAGCAGCCACCACCCCGCCGGCAGGCTCAACGTACCGGCGACCTGGGCGCCATACAGACCACGCAGGCTGGCGGCCACGTCGGGCAACAGCCACGCGGCCAATGCGTAACCACTGACCACCCCGGCCAGCCCACCCACTGCCGCGAACAGGCCCAGCTCCAGCACCAGGGCACCCAGCAGGGTCTTCAGGCTGATGCCGCACGCGCGCAGGTTGCGGATCAGCCCACGGCGCTGCTCCAGCGCCAGACCGATCGCGGCGTGGGCGATGAACAAGCCGACAACGAACGCCAGCAGGCCGAGGGCGGTCAGGTTGAGGTGGAAACTGTCGGTGAGGCGCTGCAAGCCGCCATCGTCCTGCCGCGGCTGCAGTTCAAGGTGGCGGGCAATATCCGCAGGCAACGGCCCGGGCGTATCAGCCAGCAGCAGACGAGACAACTGCCCCGGTGCGTTCAGCAACGCCTGCGCGTGGCCGATGTCCACCACGATGACCCCGGGTGCCAACGCAGGCTGCAAAACCATAGGCGGCAGCAACTGCCCTTCACTGTCGCGGGTCGGCTGCCCGGGGCTTGTGTTCAGTTGACGCAAGGTGTCTGGCCCAACCCAGGCTTGCCCGGGCGTGCCGATGAACGCTTGCAGGTCGAATGCCTGCACCTGCACCCCGGCAATGCTGCCGGCAGGCGGCAGGCTCAACGGCTCGATGCCGATCAGTCGCACACTGCGTGCGGGCTCGCCCGGCAAGCGCAAGCGCCCTTCCAGCACCGGCGAAACAGCCCAGCCCTGCCTGCGCAGTTGCACGTACAACGCCTGATCGAAGCGCTCGCCATTGCGCGCGATCAGTTGCGCCTGCAACGGCCCGGTCAATACCGCGCTGGCCCGGGCATAGTCGCGGCGTGCCTGGCTGTTCAATGCCTGCACACCGGTCCACAGCGCCGTGGCCAGCCACAGGCCAGTGAAGATGCTGAAGCACTGCACACGATGGCGCCGCCAGTGGCTGAGCAGCGCCAACAGGGCCAGCGACAAAAGCTTCATCAGCCCTGCTCGGGCCGCACACGGCCGGCCTGCAGGTAGCAACGGTGCTGCAAACGCACCGCCAGCCGCGGGCTGTGGGTCACCATCAGTACCCCGCTGCCGGCTTCGGCGACCAACTGCAACAACAAACTCAGCACCTCGTCACTGCTGGCCTCATCAAGGCTGCCGGTCGGTTCGTCAGCCAACAGCCAGGCCGGGCGCCCGGCAAGCGCACGGCCGATGGCGACCCGCTGCTGCTGGCCGCCAGACAGTTGTTCCGGGTAACGCTCAAGCAGGTCCGCCAGGCCCAGGCGCTGCGCCAGGTAAGCCGCCCACTGCGGGTCATGCCGCCCGGCGAGACGGGCCTGGAAGGTAAGGTTCAGGCCCACGTCCAGGCTGCTGATCAGGTTGTACTGCTGAAACACCAGGCCGATCCCCTCCCGCCGCCACTGCGCCAGCGACGCTTCCGAACGGCCATCGAGCGGAACATCGTCGATCAGAATACGGCCGCTGTCCGCTCGGTCCAGGCCAGCCACCAGGTGCAGCAAAGTGCTCTTGCCGCTGCCCGACTCGCCCATCAGCGCCAGGCTGCTGCCCCGCGCCAGGCGCATGTCCACCCCCTGCAATATGGGAAGCGGGCCTTGGGGGGTGGGGAATGATTTGTAGAGTTGTTCGATGGCTAGCATCGAGTGGCCTTGATGGGTGGGGTGTCCCTTTAGGCATAGCAGGTTCGGCCAAGCCTGCTCCTGCACCGGCCGCTTTGATCGATCTCGCCGGTGCCTTCCTGTTCAGACGACGTGCTGCTGCGGCCGCCCCCTAGAATCGCAGGGGCGCCTCTCAATGGATCCACTAAAAACCGATAATCGCACAGAATCCGCATTAACAAAGCAAAATGCATTGACCAGGCCCGCCAGTCGCAGCCTTAATGGATCCATTAAATAAAAACAAAACCCCGGAGAGCCTCCCATGTACCCTAAAAACACCTGGTACGTCGCCTGCACCCCCGACGAAATCGCCACCAAACCCCTGGGCCGGCAGATCTGCGGGGAAAAAATCGTGTTCTACCGCGCCCGAGAGAACCAAGTCGCCGCCGTCGAGGACTTCTGCCCGCACCGCGGCGCACCGTTGTCGTTGGGCTATGTCGAGGACGGCAACCTGGTGTGCGGCTACCACGGCCTGGTGATGGGTTGCGACGGCAAGACCGTGTCGATGCCGGGCCAACGGGTGCGTGGCTTCCCCTGCAACAAGACCTTTGCGGCCGTCGAGCGCTATGGCTTCATCTGGGTCTGGCCCGGTGACCAGGCGCAGGCCGACCCGGCGCTGATTCCGCATCTGGAATGGGCGGTGAATGATGACTGGGCCTACGGCGGCGGGCTGTTCCACATCGGTTGCGACTACCGCCTGATGATCGACAACCTCATGGACCTCACCCATGAAACCTATGTGCACGCCTCCAGCATCGGCCAGAAGGAGATCGACGAGGCACCGCCGGTGACCACCGTCACCGGCGACGAAGTGGTCACCGCCCGGCACATGGAAAACCTCATGGCGCCGCCGTTCTGGCGCATGGCCTTGCGTGGCAACGGCCTGGCCGACGATGTACCGGTGGACCGCTGGCAGATCTGCCGCTTCACCCCACCTAGTCATGTGCTGATCGAAGTGGGTGTAGCGCATGCCGGCAAGGGCGGCTACCACGCCGAGGCACAGCACAAGGCATCGAGCATCGTCGTCGACTTCATCACCCCGGAAAGCGATACCTCGATCTGGTACTTCTGGGGCATGGCACGCAATTTCGCTGCGCACGACCAGACCCTGACCGACAACATTCGTGAGGGCCAGGGCAAGATTTTCAGCGAAGACCTGGAAATGCTCGAACGTCAGCAGCAAAACCTGCTGGCCTACCCCGAGCGCAACTTGCTGAAGCTGAACATCGATGCCGGCGGCGTGCAGTCACGCAAAGTGCTGGAGCGGATCATCGCCAAAGAGCGGGCGCCGCAGCCGCAACTGATCGCCACCAGCGCCACCCCTGCCTGAGGAACAGCCGACATGATCGATGCCGTAGTGGTATCCCGTAACGATGAAGCGCAGGGTATCTGCAGCTTCGAGCTGGCCGCGGCAGATGGCAGCCTGCTGCCGGCGTTCAGCGCCGGCGCCCATATCGACGTGCACCTGCCCGACGGGCTGGTGCGCCAGTATTCGCTGTGCAACCACCCCGAAGAACGCCATCGCTATCTGATAGGCGTGCTCAACGACCCTGCTTCGCGGGGCGGCTCACGTAGCCTGCACGAGCAGGTGCAGGCCGGTGCCCGGCTGCGTATCAGTGCGCCGCGCAACCTGTTCCCGCTGGCCGAGGGGGCGCAGCGCAGTGTGCTGTTTGCCGGCGGCATCGGCATTACCCCAATCCTGTGCATGGCCGAGCAGCTGTCCCACTGCGGCCAGGCCTTCGAGCTGCACTACTGTGCCCGCTCCAGCGAGCGGGCGGCGTTTGTCGAGCGGATTCGCAGCGCGCCGTTCGCTGATCGGCTGTTCGTGCATTTTGACGAGCAGCCGGAAACGGCGCTGGACATCGCCCAGGTGCTGGGCAACCCGCAAGCTGATGTGCACCTGTATGTATGCGGGCCAGGCGGGTTCATGCAGCATGTGCTGGACAGCGCGAAGGGCTTGGGCTGGCAGGAGGCCAACCTGCACCGCGAGTACTTCGCCGCAGCACCGGTGGATGCCAGCAACGACGGCAGTTTCTCGGTGCAGGTGGGCAGCACGGGCCAGGTGTTCGAGGTGCCAGCCGACCGGACCGTGGTGCAGGTGCTGGAAGAGAACGGTATCGAGATCGCCATGTCGTGCGAGCAGGGTATTTGCGGCACCTGCCTGACACGCGTGCTGCAGGGCACACCGGACCATCGCGATCTGTTTCTCACTGAAGAGGAACAGGCCCTGAACGATCAGTTCACGCCCTGCTGCTCGCGCTCGAAGACGCCGCTGCTGGTGCTGGACATCTGACCCGGCTTACGACGAGGGCAGGATGACTTTCATGCCCGCGTCCGCCGCTGCCCCGCCAAAGGTTTCGGCATAGCGCAAGGTGGCATTGGCGTGCTCGCGCATGATCGCTTCGGCGCGGGCACCCTGGCGGTTGACCAGGGCGTCGAACACGGCGTGGTGCTGCATATGGGCGAAGTTGAAGCGCCGGTACTCGCGAGCCAGATCATGGCGGTCCACCGCCAGTGCGGTGACCGAGGCGAATGGCAGGTGATCGTTGCGCGCCAGGGCAACGGCAATGGCCGGGTTGTGGCTGGCGTCGATGATCACCTGATGAAAGCGCATGTTCAGGTCGTGATAGACCTGCAAGTCGTCTTCGCTCACAAAGCCCTTGTCGAACAGCTGATCGCCGTCGACCAGGCATTGTTGCAACGCAGCGCGTGCTTGCACCGACAAGCCACGTTCTGCAGCCTGACGCGCCGCCAACCCCTCCAGCACACCGCGCACCTCGACCGCACCCGCGATGTCATCGGCGCTGACCGAACGCACCTGAAACCCCCGGCCACCAAAGCGCACCAGCAGGCCTTCCTGTTCGAGGGTACGAAATGCCATGCGCACCGGCATGCGTGAAACGCCGAACAGTTCGGCGGTTGGGACTTCCATCAAGCGCTCGCCGGCCGCCAGCTCGCCCGAAGCGATCATCTTGCGCAACGCAACCAGCACCATTTGACCGGGTTTGCTCATCCAGGCGACTTCCAAAGACATGAGCGGGCATCTTAGCGCAAGCCGTGGGGTTGCTGCTGACCTGTTGTAGGAGCGGGTTTACCCGCGAAGCAGGCAACACGGAACATGGCACCGGCGTTGCCGGTGTTCGCGGGTGAACCCGCTCCTACGGGCAGAGCGCGCGCCAAGAAACCAACCTGTCTCAAGATATGCGCCGTAAATGTAGGAGCGGGTTTACCCGCAAAGCAGGCGACGCGGTGCATGGCACCGGCGTTGCCGGTGTTCGCGGGTGAACCCGCTCCTACGGGCAGAGCGCGCGCCAAGAAACCAACCTGTCTCGAAACAGGCGCCGTAGATGTAGGAGCGGGTTTACCCGCGAAGCAGGCAACACGGAACATGGCACCGGCTGCGCCGGTGTTCGCGGCTGAACCCGTTCCTACAAGGTCAGCGGGTAGCTGACGATCAGTCGCGTCTGGTCGAAATCGCTGTTGAAGCTGCGCCGGTTGGTCGCGTTGTTCAGCCGGATGTTGAGGTTCTTCAATAACCCACTCTGGAAGGTGTAGTTCACCTCGGTATCGCGCTCCCACTCCTTGCCATTGCTGCCCGCCGCCGTGGTGGCGTTCTCGCCATGCCCGTACCGCACCATGGCCAGCAGCCCTGGCACACCGAGCGCGGCAAAGTTGTAGTCGTAACGCACTTGCCACGAACGCTCGTCAGCATTGCTGAAGTTGCCGTTGAACATGTCGTTGCCCAAGGTTCGCCCACTGCTGCCATACACCGACATCCACTGGCTGTCACCACTGACCTTCTGCAACCCCAGGTACAGCGTGTGGCCACTGTACGAAGCTGACAGCAAGGCGTAGCCGGTGCGGCTCTGGATGTCGCCGATGCGCGCCTGTCCGTCATCCCGGTCGATGAAGTAGCCAAGGTTGGCCCCCAACGTCCACTCCCCTACCCGCTGACTGTGCAGCAGGTTGAAGTAGCTTTGCTGGTAGATGTCCTCCAACTGCGAGTGCCAGGCGCCGATCAGTGTTCGCTGCTGGTTGAAGCGGTACTCGGCGCCGGCGTAGTTGAAGCCGTCCGAGGTGACCCCGGGCGCGGCCCAGGCAGACAGGTCCTGCATGTCCGAAGAGTGGCGCAGGCTCACCTCGCGGTACTGGCCGGCCTGCAGGCTCAGGCCTTCGATTTCCCGCGAGTCGAGCATGGCACCACGGAAGGTCTGCGGCAGCAGGCGGCCATCGTCGTAACGCAGCAGTGGAATATCCGGCAACAACTCCCCGACCTTCAGCTCGGTCGCGGACCTACGCAGCTTCGCCGCCAGCCCGGCCCGCCCGTAGTCGTCGGCCGCCCGCCCGTCATCGTGCACCGGCAACAGTTCTGAGCCGCTGGTACCGCCGCCGCTGTCCAGCTTCACGCCGAACAGGGCGATACCGTCCAGGCCAAAACCGATCAGCCCCGGGGTGTAGCCCGAGCTGAACTTGAAGATGAAACCCTGGGCCCATTCTTCAACCTTGCCCTTGGCGGCCCCCGGGTCGCGGAAATCGCGGTTGAAGTAGTAGTTGCGCAGTGTCAGCCCACCCTTGGCATCTTCAAAGAAGCCCCCCTCTTGCGCCCAGGCCGGCAAACCAAGGCCAAACGCCAGCGAAACTGCCAGGGCCGAACGGGCCAGCGTGCAAGTTGTGTCCATCATTATTATTGTTCTCCGCGTTCAATAGGCGCAGCAGACCGCCCCAGGCCAGCATGACCCGGAGCAGTAAGTTGCATTCAGATACCCGGCAAGGCCGGGTTGCACTCAGTGACTCAGTGCATCAGCAGGCAAGGCGGACGCAGGCTTTGTCGTTGGGCGCAACAGCAGCAGGCAACCCGCGGCAAGCACGAACACGCTGGCAAACACGCCGTACAGATGCAGGGGTTGCCAGCCACCATCGAGCAGCACGCCAGCCACGGTCGGCGACAGGATTGCGCCCATGCGGCCGATGCCGATCCCCCAACCCACGCCGGTGGCGCGTACCGACGCGTCATAGACCACCGGCGACAAGGCATACAGCCCAGCCACGCAGCCGTTGGAAAACAGCCCGATCAGCAGGCCCAACGCCAGCGCCGCAGTGACCGAGGCGCCATTGGCCACGAACAGCACCAGCAGCGCGGCGGTAATGAGCATGAACAACGCCAGCACGCGCGTCAGTGGCCAGCGCGAAGCCAGGCCGCCGATCAGCGCCGCGCCAAGGATGCCGCCCACGCTCAACAGCACCCCGCCGGTGATGCCTTGCTGGGCCGACAAGCCGGCGGCCACCAACAGTTTCGGCGTCCAGCTCATGACGAAGTAGAAGCCGAACATGACCAGGAAGAACAGCAACCAGATCACCAGCGTGGTGCGGCGCATGGCCGGCGCCAGCAGCTGCTTGAAACCCCTGCTGGCACCTTCTGCCCGTGCGGCAACAGCCGGCAGTTGTGCCAATGCCGGCTGGCCGAGGCGCACGGCCAGGCGGTTGACCCGGGCCAGCGCATTGGCCGGCCGGCGTGCCAGCAGAAAGTCCAGCGACTCTGGCAACCACAGCAGTACCAGCGGGATCACCAGTACGGTGACGATGCCGCCAAACAGAAATACCGAGCGCCAGCCCCAATGCCCCAGCAGCCATACCGCCAGCAAACCGCCCAGGGTCGCACCCAGCGCATAGCCAGTGGACTGCAGGCTCACCGCCAAGCCGCGCCAGCGTTTGCTGGCATATTCACTGGCAATCACATTGCTGCTGGCCAGGATGCCACCGATGCCCAGCCCGGTCAGGCCACGCAGCAGCGCCAGTTGCAGCGGGCTCTGGCTCAGTGCCGAGAGCAGCATGCCGATACCGGACAGCGCCAGGCACAGCAGGATCAGCAGGCGTCGGCCAAAGCGGTCAGCCCACGGCGCGATGAACAATGACCCGGCCGCCATACCGAACAAGCCGGCACTGAGCAGAAGCCCGACCTGCGCCCCATTCAGGCCCCACTCGGCAGACACCGAGGCGGCGGTGAAGGCCATGACCAGCACGTCGAAGCCATCGATCATGTTGAGGATGATGCAAATACCAATGGCCAGGTACTGAAAGCGCCCCATCGGGTCGTTGTCCAGACGTTGCTTGAGATCGGTATTCATGGGGTCACCTGCCAGCCAGGCTTGGCCACAGGCGAGAGGAACGATGCGCACGCGCAGGCGCAACGGGAGGAACCCTGACGGTTCAGTGCCGCTGGATAGCCATTCATGACTGGACCCTTTTTGTAATTGTTATCGCATACGGCAGGAGGGCTCCGGCCGTTGTCAGGCGCTAATCAACCAGATAATGGATCCACAAACAACGTTACGAAAGCACTGCCTATCAATCAGGCTCGACCAAATTCAGCTCATCGTTAGGGAATCTCCGAACAAGCCTTCAGTTATGCGAGAATCCCCGCAACACCTGATCCGAGCCGCCCATGAGCCAGATGAGCTTTTCCGACTTTGAGTACGCCGGCAAGCGCAAGCAGACCCGCCGAGAGCGCTTCCTCGCCGAAATGGATCAGGTGGTGCCCTGGGCAGGCCTGCTGGAGCTGATCGAACCGTTCTACCCCAAGGCCGGCGGCGGTAGAAAACCCTATCCTCTGGAAACCATGCTGCGCATCCATCTGTTGCAGAACTGGTTCTCCCTGAGCGACCCGGCCATGGAAGAAGCGCTCTACGAAATCACGCCCATGCGCCAGTTCGCACGCCTGACGCTGAGCGCGCCAATCCCCGAAGACACCACGATCATGAACTTCCGGCACTTGCTGGAGAAGCATCAGCTCGCACCGGCAATCCTTGCGGTCATCAATGGTTATCTGCAGGAAAAAGGCCTGTCGCTGCGCCAAGGCACCATCGTCGATGCCACCATTATTCATGCCCCCAGCTCGACCAAAAATAAAGAAGGCAAGCGTGATCCCGAGATGCACCAGACCAAGAAAGGCGGTCAGTATTTCTTCGGGATGAAGGCGCACATCGGTGCCGATGTCGAGTCCGGCCTGGTGCATCACGTCCATGGCACCGCTGCCAATGTGGCCGATGTCACGCAGGTGGCTGAACTGCTGCATGGCGAAGAAAACGCCGTGTATGCAGATGCCGGTTACACCGGTGTCGAAAGGCGCGAAGAGCATGAAAATCGGGGGGTGATCTGGCAGATTGCAGCGCGTCGCAGCACCTATTCCAAGCTGAACCAGCGCAGCGTACTGTACAAAGCCAAGCGCAAGATCGAGTTCTGCAAGGCTCAGACACGGGCCAAGGTCGAGCATCCGTTTCGCGTGATCAAGCGGCAGTTTGGTTACGTGAAAGTACGTTTTCGTGGGCTGATGAAAAACACGGCTCAGTTGACCACGCTGTTCGCCCTGGCAAACCTGTGGAGGGTTCGAAAACAGCTCATGGGTATGGGTGAGGTTCGCGTTTAACACGGAGAACCGGTCGAAAAAGCTCTCCGTACATGATTTTTCGGTCACTTTTCGTCCAATGACGCTGTAGGTGCCTGGAAAATTGCAACTTGCCGCGGCTGCACGACAAGTTGATCGGAGCATCCTTAGGAAAAATCATATTTTTTATAATTAAATTCAGTAGGTTATAAATTTACAACCAAAGAAACTTGATGTTCGATTAACGAACACAATCAAATTATGGATCCACAAACCATCAAAAACCACCCCTTGACTCACCACCATGACTACGCAATGAACAAATCTTCATGTTCCCCCTCAGCGCCCTGATCATGGGGCGCACAGCCGATGCCAGCCAGCCGGCAGCCGGGACTCGCCTTGAGGGTGCGGTGCGGGTTGCGTAGCATCCGCGGCCCGATCGCGCGCGTATTGCCACTCCTCAGGATCGATTCACAGATGCCGCAACCCATCCCGTTAAAGGACCACGAAAAGGAAAAACACCTGGTCAACCGTCGGCTTCTGGCCTGCGCTGCCATGGTGTTCAGCCTGTGTGCTGTCCTGGCGGGCCGGCTCTATGTGCTGCAAGTGCTGCAGCATGACCAACAAACGGCCGTGTCGGAAAACAACCGCGTGCACGTGCTGCCCATCGCCCCCGAACGCGGGCTGATCTATGACCGCAACGGCGTGGTACTGGCCGACAACAAGCCCAGCTTCGACCTGACCATGACCCGCGAGCGATCAGGCGGCGACTCGGCCAAGGTGCTCGACACCCTGACGCAGGTGCTGGGCCTGACCGAAGACGACCGTAAGCAGTTCGACAAGGACCTGCGCCGTGGCCGCAAACCGTTCGAGCCCGTGACCCTTATGGTGGGCTTGAGCGAGGAGCAGATCGCCCTGGTAGCGGTGAACCAGTTCCGCCTGCCGGGCCTGGAGGTGGAGCCGCAGTTCATCCGCGAGTACCCACTGGCCGGGCATTTCGCGCATTCAGTGGGCTATGTGGGACGCATCAACGAGAAAGAAGCCAAGACGCTCGACAGCACGGAGTACCGCGGCACCCAATCGATTGGCAAAACCGGCATCGAGCGCTTTTACGAAAGCCAGCTGCATGGCCACGTGGGCTACGAAGAGGTCGAGACCAACGCTCAGGGGCGGGTGATGCGCGTGCTCAACCACAAGGACCCGACCCCAGGGCAGGATATAGTCCTCACCCTGGACGCCCATTTGCAGATAGCCGCAGAAAAAGCGCTGGGTGACCGCCGTGGCTCGGTGGTGGTATTGGACCCGGCCAATGGTGACGTACTGGCGATGGTCAGCAACCCCAGCTTCGACCCCAACCTGTTCGTCAAGGGCATCAGCTTCAAGCAGTATGCCGCGCTGCGCGACTCCATCGACCGCCCACTGTTCAACCGCGTCCTGCGCGGCCTGTATGCGCCTGGCTCGACCGTGAAGCCTGAAGTGGCCATCGCTGGCCTCGACAGCGGGGTGATCACCCCTGGCAGCCGGGTGTTCGACCCGGGCTACTACGAACTGCCCAACTATGACCACAAGTACCGCAACTGGAACCGCAGCGGCGACGGCTGGGTGGACATGTACACCGCCATCATGCGCTCCAACGACACCTACTTCTACGACCTGGCGCACAAGCTGGGCATCGACCGCCTGCACGACTACATGGCCGAGTTCGGCCTGGGCCAGAAGGTGTCGCTGGACATGTTCGAGGAAGCCTCCGGGCTGATGCCCTCGGCCGAGTGGAAGCGCGCCACACGACGCCAGGCCTGGTTCCCGGGCGAGACGCTGATCCTTGGCATTGGCCAGGGTTACATGCAGGTCACCCCCCTGCAGCTGGCCCAGGCCACCAGCCTGCTGGCAAGCAAGGGCGTGTGGCACCGCCCGCACCTGGCCATGACCGTGGGTGGCGATACGCCGATCGACCCAAACCCCATGCCCGACATCGTGCTGCACGACAAGCATGCCTGGGACCAGGTCAGCCAGGGCATGCAGATGGTCATGCACGACCCGCGCGGCATTGCCCGCGCAGCAGCAGCAGGCGCGCAGTATCGGATCGCCGGCAAGAGTGGTACCGCGCAGGTGGTGGCGATCAAACAGGGTGAGCGTTACAACCGCAACAAGACCCTGGAGCGCCACCGCGACAACGCCCTGTTTGTCGGCTTTGCTCCGGCTGAGCACCCCAGTGTGGTGGTGGCGGTCATGATCGAGAACGGTGAGGCTGGAGGCCGGGTCGCAGGGCCGGTGGTGCGGGAAGTGATGGATGCTTATCTGCTGGATGAGCAAGGGCACCTGAAGCCGGAGTATGCGGGCGGCGCACCCACTCGGGGTGTGCCACACACATGATTTGGCGTAGCCGCTGTGCAGGCGGCTTTAGTCGCGAATGAGTCAGGATGCCGTGCGCGGCATCAGCTCATACGGGTGTTTCCACCCCGGCAGCGCCTGGATACGGGCTTTCCAGGCCTCGATGTGCGTGAACGCTGCCAACGGGATACCGGTGTCTTCTGGCATGAACACATACCCCGCCAACGACAGGTCGGCAATGGTCAACCGGCCACCGACCATGAATGGCGTCTTCGCCAGGTGCGCGTCGACAATACGGTAAGCCGCCGTGGCACGCTCGCGCAGGAACCGCGTGACATCGGTTTCGCCGGTGTTCTTCAGGCAGAACAGAAAGCGCAGCGCAGCGTAATAGCTGGTGAACTTATGGTTGTCGAACAGCATCCAGCGCCAGATCTCACGCTTTTCATCTTCATCACGGGGCCCGAACTGGCCGGTCTGTTCGGCAAGGTATTCCAGAATCAGCGCAGACTGGGTGAAGCGCTTGCCAGCATGCTCCATCACCGGCACCTCGCCCTGCTCGTTCACCTCATCGCGCCAGGCTTGCTCACGCGTCTGGCCATGGAAGAAGTCGACGAACACCGGCTGCCAGTTCTGGCCGGTGAGTTCAAGCATGAGCGCAGCCTTGTAGGCGTTGCCGGATTCGGCGAAGCAATGCAGCCTGTAGTCGGACATGGGCGAACCTTCAGTTCCCTTTGAATGATCGGCAGGGCGCTCTGCGGGTTTGCCCGCGAAGCCCCTCCACCCAAGCAAATCACGCGCGTCCCGACGCGGTCAATCCATGACGCGCTCCGTCGACACCTTGCGAACCGTGCGTTCAGCCATATCGTCAGCGGCAGGTTCACCTTCATCCCCGCCACGCTCCTGCCAGCAGAAGGGAACTACCCGAACGCCTCAACCGTCTTAGACACTGAGTGGTTTATTTCCCTGTGCTTCACGTTACTGGAGAACACGACATGCGCCACCTACTGCTCGCCCCTGCGCTGCTGCTCCTGATGCCTGCCGGTGCTGCCCTGGCCCGCGTCGATGCGGGCGACGTCGCCACCTCGGCCGGTATTTCCGCTTCGCTGTATTCGACCTTCAAGGATGACAAACGGATCATCCCGGCCCGTGACGAACTTTCAGCGTTCGTCGCCAGCGGCGGTGCCATCCGCGGCGCCTATGTGGAGTCGGCGCTTGAACAGGTCCGCAAGGACCATCCTGGGTTGCAGGCCAACGATGAAGAGCTGGCCCGGGCCATCTTGTCGCAAGATGACCCTGTGGCTGACCATTGAGTAAACCTGTACCGGCCCTTTCGCGGCGGTTCGACGCGAGAGGGCCGGTACAGGGCCGCTTCACCCCCAGCCATCCATACGCATGGTCGCCCTGACCAGGCGCTGCTCTTCCTGCTCGATCTCCCGCAAACTGTCGCGTATGCCGTTGATATGCTCACGCGCCGCCCGCTGCGCCTGCTCGGGCAGTTGCTCCATGACTGCGCGATACAGCCGCGCATGCTGCCGATCAATCTGGCGTTTCTGCGCTGGCCGGCAGTACAAGTTGTTGACCGACGCAAACACCGTGCTCAACGTCAGGTCACTGAGCGATTGCAGGGTATGCACCAGCACCGGGTTATGCGACGCCTCACTGATCGCCCGGTGAAAGGCATGGTCACGGCGGGCATGCTCACGGGCATCGAGCGCCTGCGCAGCCTCGTGCGCAGCCAGCATTTCTTCGTAGCGCCGGCGGATCAGCAGGCGGTCGACGTCGGTAGCCCGCAACGCTGCCAGCCGCGCCGACTCAGCCTCCAGCAACGCCCTGACCTCCAGCAGGTCGAACAGCGTGCGCGGTTGCGAACTGAACAGGTGCATCAAAGGCGTAGCACCCGCCTGCCCGGTGAGATCGGCGACGAACGAACCCCGCCCCTGTTCGGTGTCGATGATGCCACGCCCACGCAGAATGCGCAGGCCCTCGCGCAAGGCCGAACGTGAACAGCCAAGCTTTTCCACCAACCGCCGCTCCGATGGCAGCGCCTGGCCCACCTTGAGCACGCCTTCGACGATAAGCCGCTCGACCCGTTCGGCCACCTGGTCGGCGACCTTGGCCTTGCCTTCAGTACCCACTGCGCACACCCCTGCTGGTAGGACCACTTTGACTTATAGCGCCAATCTAGCCAGACAGAACCGTGAATAAACAGTACTGCCCGAAGAAACTGGTAGGACCAGTCAACATCTCACTCGACCCCAAACGCTAGCACGCGCACGCTGCATCGGTGACCGCTTCGCCAACAACAACAAAAACCGTTGCGAGTGAGCCAATGAATATCCTGTACGACGAACGCGTCGATGGCGCGCTGCCCAACGTGGACCTGGCCGCCCTGTTGCAGGCGCTGCGCGATGCCCTGCCGGATCTTGAAATCCTGCACCGCGATGAAGACCTCAAACCGTACGAATGCGACGGCCTGTCGGCCTACCGCACCGTGCCACTGCTGGTGGCGCTGCCCGAGCGCCTGGAGCAGGTGCAGACGCTGTTGAAGCTTTGCCACCAGCGCGGCGTACCGGTGGTTGCGCGTGGCGCCGGTACCGGCCTGTCTGGTGGTGCCCTGCCGCTGGCCAAGGGCATCCTGCTGGTGATGGCGCGCTTCAACCGTATCCTCGAGGTCAACCCGCAGGGGCGTTACGCCCGCGTGCAACCGGGCGTACGCAACCTGGCCATCTCCCAGGCCGCCGCACCCCATGGTATGTACTACGCACCCGACCCTTCCTCGCAAATTGCCTGCTCGATCGGTGGCAACGTCGCCGAAAACGCCGGTGGCGTGCACTGCCTCAAGTACGGCCTGACCGTACACAATGTGCTCAAGGTGGACATCCTTACGGTCGAGGGCGAACGCCTGAGCCTCGGCAGCGATGCCTTGGACAGCCCCGGCTTCGACCTGCTGGCATTGTTCACCGGCTCCGAAGGCATGCTCGGTATCGTCACCGAAGTCACCGTCAAGCTGCTGCCCAAGCCCCAGGTGGCGCGGGTGATACTGGCCAGTTTCGACAGCGTCGAGGACGCCGGCCGGGCAGTCGCCGACATCATCGCTGCCGGCATCATTCCTGGCGGCCTGGAGATGATGGACAACCTGGCGATCCGCGCCGCTGAAGACTTCATCCATGCCGGCTACCCGGTGGACGCGGCGGCGATCCTGCTGTGCGAACTGGATGGCGTGGAAGCCGATGTTCACGACGACTGCGCGCGCGTCGCCGCCGTGCTGACCCAAGCCGGGGCCCGCGAGGTGCGCCTGGCCTGCGACGAAGCCGAGCGCGTTCGCTTCTGGGCCGGGCGCAAGAACGCCTTCCCGGCCGTGGGGCGCATCTCCCCGGACTACTACTGCATGGACGGCACCATCCCGCGCCGCGAGTTACCACGGGTGCTCAAGGGCATCAGCGACCTGTCCGCAGAGTACGGCCTGCGGGTGGCCAATGTGTTCCATGCCGGCGACGGCAACATGCACCCTTTGATCCTGTTCGATGCCAACCTGCCCGGCGAGCTGGCGCGTGCCGAAGCGATCGGCGGCAAGATTCTGGAACTGTGTGTGAAGGTGGGCGGCAGCATCACCGGTGAACACGGCGTGGGGCGCGAGAAGATCAACCAGATGTGCGCGCAGTTCAACAGCGACGAAATTACCCTGTTCCACGCGGTGAAGGCCGCCTTCGACCCCCAGGGCCTGCTCAACCCCGGCAAGAACATTCCCACCCTGCACCGCTGCGCCGAATTCGGCGCCCTGCACGTGCACCAAGGGCAACTGCCCTTCCCCGAGCTGGAGCGCTTCTGATGAGCATGGACCGCGACATGAGCCAGGCGCTGTTGGAGCAGGTCAACCAGGCGCTGAACGAAGGTACGCCGCTGCGTATCCAGGGCAGCAACAGCAAAGCGATGCTCGGCAACCCGGTGGCCGGCGAAGTACTCGACACCCGCAACCACCGCGGCATTGTCAGCTACGACCCCACCGAGCTGGTACTCACGGCCCGCGCCGGTACCCCCCTGCGCGAGATCGAGGCCGCCCTGCACGAGGCCGGCCAGATGCTGCCCTGCGAACCACCCCACCTGGGCCCCGAGGCCACCTTGGGCGGCATGGTCGCGGCCGGGTTGTCTGGCCCGCGACGGCCGTGGGCCGGGTCGGTGCGCGACTTTGTACTGGGTACACGGGTGATCACCGGCCACGGCAAGCTGCTGCGCTTTGGTGGCGAGGTGATGAAGAACGTCGCCGGCTACGATGTGTCACGCCTGATGGCGGGCAGCTTCGGATGCCTGGGGCTGCTGACCGAGGTTTCTTTGAAAGTGCTGCCACGGCCGCGCCTGTGCCTGAGCCTGCGCCTGCCGATGGGCCGCAATGAAGCGCTGGCCGAGCTGGCCGAATGGGGCCAGCAACCGCTCCCGATCAGCGCCGCCTGCCATGACAGCGAAACGCTGTACCTGCGCCTGGAAGGCGGCGAAGGGTCGGTGCAATCGGCACGCCAGCGGTTGGGGGGCGAAACGCTCGATAACCGCTTCTGGAGCGACCTGCGCGAGCAGCGCCTGGCGTTCTTTGCCGACGCCGCCCCCCTGTGGCGCCTGTCCGTACCCACCGTCACCGGCGAGCTGGACCTGCCCGGCCAGCAACTGATCGACTGGGGGGGTGCCCAGCGCTGGCTCAAGACCTGCGCACCGGCGCAGGCCATTCGCGACCAGGTCGCCAGGGTGGGCGGCCACGCCACCTGCTACGCCCCCGGTGCAGCCAGCAGCCCGCCGCTGCCGGTTGCACTGATGCGCTATCACCGCGCCCTCAAGCAGCAGCTCGATCCCCAGGGGGTGTTCAACCCTGGTCGCCTGTACCCGGACCTGTGAGGCCAGCCCATGCAAACCAACCTTAGCGAAACCTCGCGCCGCCTGGCCCGCGCCGACGAAGCCGAGCGCATCCTGCGCACCTGCGTACATTGCGGCTTCTGCACCGCCACCTGCCCCACTTACCAGTTGCTGGGCGACGAACTCGACGGCCCTCGCGGGCGCATCTACCTGATCAAGCAGATGCTCGAAGGCGAGCCGGTCACCGCCAGCACCCAATTGCACCTGGACCGCTGCCTGACCTGCCGCAACTGCGAAACCACCTGCCCATCGGGGGTGAAGTACCACGACCTGCTGGACATCGGCCGCGCAGTGGTCGAGCAGCAGGTGCCACGCCCACTCGGCCAGCGCCTGTTGCGCCTGGGCCTGCGTGCGGTGGTGCCGCGCCCGGCATTGTTCAAGGCCCTGACCCGCAGCGGCCAGGCGCTGCGCCCGCTGCTACCGGCCTCACTCAAACGCAAGTTGCCGGCGCAGGTCACCACACCCGGCCAGCGTCCGGCAGTGCGCCATGCGCGCCGGGTACTGATGCTAGAAGGTTGCGTGCAGCCGGCCTTGTCACCCAATACCAATGCCGCGGCTGCGCGGCTGCTCGACCGCCTGGGCATCAGTGTGCAACCCATCCTGCAGGCCGGATGCTGTGGCGCGGTGGACTATCACCTGAATGCTCAGGAGCAAGGCCTGCAGCGGGCACGGCGCAATATCGACGCCTGGTGGCCCGCCATCGAAGCGGGTGCCGAGGCGATCGTGCAGACCGCCAGCGGCTGCGGCGCGTTTGTCCGCGACTATGGCCATCTGCTGGAGAAAGACCCCCATTACGCTGCCAAGGCCGCACGGGTCAGTGCACTTTCCCGCGATCTGGTGGAAATCCTGCGCGATGAGCCGATCGAACAATTGGCCCTGGGCGCCGAACAGCGCCTGGCCTTCCACTGCCCATGCACCCTGCAGCACGCACTGAAGCTGGGCGGCGCGGTAGAGGCGTTGCTGACACGGCTTGGCTTTACCCTGACCTCGGTGCCCGATGGCCACCTGTGCTGCGGCTCGGCAGGCACCTATTCGCTGACCCAACCTGAACTGTCACTGCAACTTCGCGACAATCGTCTGAACGCGCTGGAAAGCGGTAAACCGCACCTCATTGCCACAGCCAACATAGGCTGCCAGGCCCACCTCGATGGGGCTGGACGCACGCCCGTGCGCCACTGGGTCGAAATCGTCGAAGCAGCCTTGAACCCGGAGCCCGCCCATGCTTAGCAAATTCGTTATCGGCCAGACCGAAATCGCCCGCGTACTGACCGCCGCCCGCCAGGAAGCCCAGGCCCGACAATGGAGCGTGACCATCGTCGTGGTCGACGACGGCGGCCACCCACTGGCCCTGGAACGCCTGGACGGCTGCGCACCGGCCAGTGCCTACATCGCGATGGAAAAGGCCCGCACCGCCGCACTGGGGCGCAAAGAGACGCGGGATTATGAAGACATGGTCAATGGCGGCCGCACGGCCTTCGTGACCGCCCCCCTGCTGACCAGCCTTGAAGGTGGCGTGCCGCTGCGGGTGGAAGGCCAGGTGGTGGGCGCCATTGGTGTATCCGGCGTCAAATCCGAACAGGATGCCCAGGTGGCCAAGGCGGGGGCTGCTGCCTTGTAGACCCTGGGGTTCGACCACCGCCCAGCATCTTAAGACGTTTCCTACGCCGCCCTCAGAAGCGCCCTACTTGCTGCCTCTGCCCACAGAAAACATGATCGGCACTGGAGGACGCAAGGTCGCGATCCAGAGGAGGCTCCGCATGCACCCGTACGCCCGCCCCATCGCCGAACTGCGCAGCAGCCTGCGCGAAATGCTGGCCCATGACATGACCAACCCCGACAACGACCCGCACTTGTCGGGGGTCATGTTCTTCTGCGCCACCGATGAACATTCCCGGCAATTGATCGAACGCATCGAGTTGCTGGCCAGCGAGGTGTTCTTCGACGCGAACGGGCGGGCCATTTCAGAGCATATGAAAGCTTCGGCGGTTGAAGGCGTGCGCATCAAGCGCAACCGCAACGCGCCGGAGGATGAAACCGTGATACGCATTGCCCTGGCAGAAAAAGGCTATATCACTGTCAGCACCGCCCGGCTCTGAGCGGTTGGCTTGGCATCATCGTAGCCTGTGACAAGCACCTGAGTCGCAGCCGATCCGCTATCCTGAGCAATCCTCCGCTCCGGACCCGCCCATGGAACTGCACATTCGCCTGGAGGGCCGCAAAGGCCTGGCCGATCAGCTTTACCAGCAACTGCGCGACGGTATCGACAGCGGCCACCTGGCCGCCGGTACCCAACTGCCGCCCACCCGTCTGCTGGCTGAACAACTGGGCGTATCGCGCAAGACAGTGGCCGAGGCCTATTCGCGGCTGACCTACGATAACCTGCTCAGCGGCGTGGTCGGCCGTGGCACGTTCGTCACCCCACGCCATCCGCTGCGCAGTAACGAATCAGCCACCATACCCCTGGCCGGCGCCGCCTCCCTCGAGCGCTGGCAGCAGCGCGCCACCGTGCTCAGCCAACGCCAGGTGCAGGCGCCATCGCGCTATGACTTCGTCGGTGGTGCTTCGAGCAAGGCACAGTTCCCCTTCGACCAGTGGCGCAGTTGCCTGAACTACGCACTGCGCCGTAGCCAGCGCCACCCCGAGCGCCAATTCCCGGCCCAGGGCTTGCCGGAACTGCGCGGAGCCATTGCCCACCACATCGCCTACTCGCGCGGGGTGCACTGCAGCGCAGCCGACCTGCTGGTGTGCAACGGCGCCCAGCAGGCGCTGGACCTGATCGCCCGGGTGCTGGTCGAACCGGGCTGCCAGGTGGCCATGGAAGATCCTGGTTACCCACCGGCACGGCAATTGTTCCTGGCCCTGGGTGCACGCCTGCAATCGGTGCCGGTGGACGATGAGGGCCTGTGCGTGGAACAGATCGCCGATGGCACCCGGCTGATCTACGTCACACCCTCGCACCAGTTCCCGCTGGGCATGCCGATGAGCGAGCCACGCCGGCATGCCCTGCTTGCGCGGGCCGCCGAGCTGGGTGCACTGATCATCGAAGACGACTACGACTGTGAGTTCCGCTACCACGGGCCAGCCTCGGACGCGCTGCAGCGTCTGGACCGGCATGGGCTGGTCGCCTATGTCGGGACCTTCTCCAAGACTTTGCTGCCCGAGCTGCGCCTGGGCTATGCCGTATTACCACCTGCCGTACTGCAGGCCGCTTGCGTGGCCAAGCACCTTAGCGATTGGCACAGCCCGACCCTGCTGCAGTGGGCGCTGGCGCGCTTCCTTGGCGAAGGCCACCTGAACAAGCACATCCGCCGCTGCCACGAGGTCTACAGTGCACGCCGCGAGCGCATCCTGGCGCGCCTTGGCGGCGATCTGGCACCGTGGTTCAGCGCCATCCCCGCCAGCGCAGGCTTCCACCTCAGTGCCTTGGCTACGCCCGCAGTGGATGTGGAACTGTTGGCCAACCTCGCGCGCAAGGTAGAGGTCGGCCTGTATTCACTGGCACCCTTCTTCAGCGAGGCGCCGGTCCGCCCGGGGTTATTGATGGGCTTCGGCGCCATCGAACTGCTGGATATCGACCCGGCGCTGGACCGGGTACGCGATACCCTGCAACGCCTCAGTTGACCGGTGCGGCCTTGCCGGTTGCGGCCGGCCGGGCGATAGCCGCCGCATAGCCGCGCGGGTTGAAGCACGCGGTCACCAGCAGCATTGCCATCACGGTCACGGTCAACAGCGTCCACGAAGCCTGGAAGTCGCCACTGACATCCCGCAGCCAACCCGTGATATACGGCACGATGCCGGTGATGATAAAGCCGATACCCTGTACGAACGCCGCCAGGCTGCCGGCCTCGGCAGGCGTTTTCAGGTGTTCCAGGGTCAACGTCAGGCACTGGCTGAAGCAGGCACCCAAGCCAAAGCCGATCATGGCGACCCAAAGCCCGGAAGCCGCCGCAGGTGCCAGCAAAAGCCCCAGGAAGCCCGCCAGCTGGATCGCCAGCGCCAGCCACAAACCCGGGCGCCTGTCGGCCCAACGTCGCAGCAGCAGCGGCAGGCCAAGCGCACCGAGCACCTGAAAGACGGTCATCAGGCCCACCAGGTCGGCACCGCCCTGAGCGCTGCCGCCGTGCTCGATGTGGTAAGCCGGCAACCAGGCCACCATGCTGGTGTAGCCGCCGTTGATCAGGCCGAAGTACAGGGCCAGCAACCACGCCCGGCGGGTGCCGAACCAGTGCCCGCCTGCGGCCCCGGACAGCTTTGGCGCCTCCTGCCTTGGCCGCAGCACGGCCCAGGCCAGCACCGCCAGCACGGCCGGGATCGCCCAAACGCCCAGGCCCGCCTGCCAGTAACCGAAATGGCCGCTGATGTGTGGACCGAGTACTGCCGCCAAGCCGCCGCCGCTCATCAGCGCCGCCGAGTACAGCCCCATCGCCCCGGCCAGACGGCCAGGGAACCAGCGGTTGACCAGCCCCGGCATCATGCCCTGCACCACCGCCACGCCCAGGCCGGCGACCAGCGCACTGGCGATCAGCGCCCAGGCACTGTCCAGTTGCAGGCGCCACAGGCAGGCCAAGGCAATGGCGGTCAGGCCCCCAAGCATGCCGCCGTGCTCGCTGACCCAGCGTCGCAGCCACGGTTGCAACAGGGGCACCAGGCCCATGCACAGCACCGGTAGCGCCGTCAGCAAGGCGGCCTGCTGGTAACCCAGGCCGGTGCTGGCGCGCATAGGTTCGAGTAACGGGCCGATACTGGTCAGAATCGGCCGCAGGTTCAACGCCAGCAGGATCACCAGCAACAGGTTCAGTACAGCGCTCATTGTGAGTCGGTTCTCTTTTAGCAGGAACTGGTCATTATCCCGGCTCGGCTGGCTTGGCAGAAATGAAGAGATTGGATGCAGGTCAGTGGCCACCTGAATGGACGATTGGCCTCCCGCTTATGCGCAAAATTGGCTATCGGGGTGGCCAATGAGCGGCGCTACAGTAGCGCCATATCCCCCCCCACACGCCTGGAGACTGACATGCACAACCGTATCGAATGGGCCAAACACGCGCCGCAAGCCTACAAAGCCATGGTCGGCCTGGAGCAGGCGCTGGCTAACAGCGGCCTTGAAAACTCGCTGCTGGAGCTGATACGCCTGCGCGCTTCGCAGATCAACGGCTGCGCCTACTGCGTCAACCTGCATGCCAACGATGCGCGCAAGGCCGGTGAGACCGAAGCACGCCTGCAGACCTTGTGCGTGTGGCAGGAAACCAGCTACTTCACGCCGCGTGAACGTGCTGCGCTGGCCTGGGTCGAGAGCCTGACCCGCTTGCCAGAACAAGGGGCGCCGCAGGGGCAATATGAAGCCCTGCTGGAACACTTCGAGCCGGCCGAGGTGGCCAACCTGACCTTGGCAATTGCCACCATCAATGCCTGGAACCGGTTCGGCGTTGGCTTTGCCATGGTGCCGGCCTGATCCTTTCGGGCGGCCTGTGCAGGCCTATTCGCGGGCAAGCCCGCTCCTACAATTCTGCGCCCTGTAGCAGCGGGTTTACCCGCGAACACCGGCAGAGCCGGTGCCATCCACCGCGTTGGTTTCTTCGCGGGCATGCCCGCTCCCACAGGTAGAACGCAGGCCGGCCAGCCGCGCCCGGTAGCTTCCTGGGCTCTGCCCGGTCCACTTCTTGAACGCCCGGTGGAAGGCACTCGGTTCCTGAAACCCCGCCTGCTCGGCAATTTCGGCAATGCTCAACGCGCCTTCGCGCAGCCGCTCGAAGGCCATGGCCCGGCGCACTTCATCCTTGATCTGCTGGTACGAACGCCCCTCCCGCTCCAACTGCCGGCGAAAGGTACTGGCACTGACCCCCTGCTGCTGCGCCAGCGCGGCCAATGTCGGCCACTGTCCATAGCGCAATGCCCGCAGGTGCCGATACACCTCAGCCACCAGCCCGTTCTGATTGCGAAAGCGGATCACCAGGCCCTGTGGCGCACTGCGCAGGAAGGTCTGCAAAGCCGCCCGGTCCTGCACCACCGGCAGGCGCAGGTAAGCGCTGTCGAACTCCACCTCGGTGCGTCCGCTGCCCAGGCGCAGGTCCGGCCCCCACAGCAGCAAGTCGTCCTCCTGGGCCGGGCGCGACACCGCGAGCTCCGTGCGGTCGATGGCAATCCGCCGCCCGGCCAGCCAGCACAGCATGCCGATCATCAGCACCAGGTAGGTTTCCTCGGCATAGACCCGGGTCAATGGGTCGGCAATGTTCGACTGCACGCTGATCAGCGCCCGCCCGCCACGTACCGTCAGGCTGCCACGCAGGTCACGCAGGAACAGGCCGAAGCCCCCCATGCACTGGCGCAAGGCCTTTTCCAGGTTCGGCTCGAGGATCAAACCCCGGCAGATCAGGGCAAAACTGCCCAGCGGCATGCCGTGGCTGTCGAGGCCAAAGAACTCATCGTCCAGGCGCTGGATCAACGCCAGCCACAGCTGGGCGAACGCCTTGGCCGGCACCCGCGCCTGAGGCTGATCCAGCAGCTGCGGGGCAATGCCCACCGCACGCAGCTGGGCATCACGCTCGGCGGGCGTGTCGCGCAGGGCGTGGAGCATGGCGTTGAGGAAGTACACGGCGACTGAATCGCTTTCGCGCATGGCGGTTTTCGCTGTCTATGCTGAGTGGCAAAAAGTGCCAGGTTGTTTGAACAGATCCGGCATAGGCGGCAACAGAGCCTTTGCCTAGACTCGATCCCACTCCGGGGCCGCCCACCATTCTCGCAGAGCCTGGCCCGGTCCCGCCACGCCTTCGCAATCGGAGCCCTCATGAGCAGCGCAGAAATCTACGTCGTCAGTGCCGTCCGTTCAGCCATTGGTGGCTTCGGCGGTTCCCTCAAGGACCTGCCACTGGCCGACCTGGCCAGCGCCGTGACCCGCGCCGCCATCGAGCGTTCGGGCCTGGCCGCCGAGCAAGTCGGCCACCTGGTGATGGGCACGGTGATCCCCACCGAACCGCGTGACGCCTACCTGGCACGGGTAGCGGCAATGAACGCTGGCATCCCCAAGGAAACGCCGGCATTCAACGTCAACCGCCTGTGCGGGTCTGGCCTGCAGGCTATTGTCTCTGCGGCCCAGGGCCTGTTGCTGGGCGACACCGATGTGGCCGTCGCAGCCGGCGCCGAATCCATGAGCCGTGGCCCTTACCTGCTGCCACAGGCGCGCTGGGGTGCACGCATGGGTGACCTGCAAGGCATCGACTATACCGTCGGCGTGCTGCAGGACCCGTTCCAGCACTTCCACATGGGCATCACCGCCGAGAACGTTTCGGCCAAGCACGGCATTACCCGCGAAATGCAGGACGAACTGGCCTTGACCAGCCAGCGCCGCGCCGCGCGTGCCATCGCCGAGGGCCGCTTCGCCAGCCAGATCGTTGCGCTGGAACTGAAAACCCGCAAGGGCAGCGTGCAGTTCAGTGTCGACGAGCATGTGCGTGCTGATGTGACCGCCGAACAACTGGCCGGTATGAAGCCGGTATTCAAGAAAGACGGCACCGTCACCGCCGGCAACGCCAGCGGTATCAACGATGGCGCCGCCGGCCTGGTGTTGGCCACCGGTGACGCAGTGCGCCGCCTGGGCCTGAAACCGTTGGCACGCCTGGTGGGCTATGCCCACGCCGGGGTGGAGCCCGAGCTGATGGGCCTGGGGCCGATCCCGGCCACCCGCAAAGTGCTGGAAAAAACCGGCCTGAACCTACAAGACCTGGATGTGATCGAGTCCAACGAGGCCTTCGCTGCCCAGGCCTGCGCCGTGGCCCGCGAGCTGGGCTTCGACCCGGAAAAGGTCAACCCCAACGGTTCGGGCATTTCCCTGGGCCACCCGGTGGGTGCCACCGGTGCGATCATCGCCACCAAGGCCATCCATGAGCTGCAGCGCATCCAGGGCCGCTACGCCCTGGCCACGATGTGTATCGGCGGTGGCCAAGGCATCGCCGTCGTGTTCGAGCGCGTCTGAGGGAGACTGACACATGAGCATTGAACAGATCGCCGTGATCGGCGCGGGCACCATGGGCAACGGCATTGCCCAGGTGTGCGCCATTGCCGGCTACCAGGTGCTGCTGGTGGATGTTTCCGACGCAGCGCTCGAGCGCGGCGTGGCCACCTTGAGCAAGAACCTCGAGCGCCAGGTCAGCAAAGGCACCCTCGACGCCGACAAGGCCGCAGCCGCCAAAGCACGCATTCGCACCAGCACCGACTACACCCAGCTCAGCGCTGCACACCTGGTGATCGAAGCGGCGACCGAGAACCTGCAGCTCAAGCAGCGCATCCTGCAGCAGGTGGCAGCCAACGTTGCCGCCGACTGCCTGATCGCCACCAACACCTCGTCGCTGTCGGTGACTCAACTGGCCGCCAGCATCGAGCACCCCGAGCGCTTCATTGGTGTGCACTTCTTCAACCCAGTACCGATGATGGCGCTGGTCGAAATCATTCGTGGCCTGCAGACCAGCGACAACACCTACGCCCAGGCGCTGGTGGTGACCGAAAAAGTCGGCAAGACCCCGATCACCGCCGGCAACCGTCCGGGCTTCGTGGTCAACCGCATCCTGGTGCCAATGATCAACGAGGCGATCTTCGTGCGCCAGGAAGGCCTGGCCAGTGCCGAGGACATCGACACCGGCATGCGCCTGGGCTGCAACCAGCCGATCGGCCCGCTGGCGTTGGCCGACCTGATCGGTCTGGACACCCTGCTGGCGATCATGGAGGCCTTCCATGAAGGCTTCAACGACAGCAAGTACCGCCCTGCTCCGCTGCTCAAGGAAATGGTCGCGGCCGGCTGGCTGGGGCGCAAGAGCGGTCGCGGTTTCTTCACCTACTGAGGACCAAGCGCCATGCCCCCGGTCAATGCCGCAATGCGCTGTGCCAACTTTGAGGAGCGACGTGACCAGGCCATGGCATTGTTTGCCGAAAAGGGCTTTGGCCAGGTCAGCATGCGCGAGCTGGCGGCCCATGTGGGGCTGACCGCCGGCTCGCTGTACCATCACTTTCCCAGCAAGCAGGACCTGCTGTACGACTTGATCGAAGAGTTGTACGAAGAGCTGCAGGCCACCCTGGACCAGGCCCGCCGGGCCATGGCCCGGGGGACATCGGCATTGAGCTGCCTGATTGCTGCGCACTGGCAGTTGCATGCCGAACGGCCGCTGCAGTTTCGGCTGGCCGAGCGGGATTTGTGTTGTTTGAGTGAGGCGCAACAGGCGCACCTGGCATCGTTGCGCAAGCGCTATGAGGCGGGTTTGCTGCGCTTGATCGCACCGCAAGCGAAACTGCCGGGGCAGGCGTTGGACGCTACAGCGCATGTACTGGCGACGTTTCTCAACCAGCTGCCGGGGTTGCTCAAAGCACTGCCTGAAGCGCAAGGGTTGGAGCTGATGGAAAACTTGCTGGTCGGCGGGATTGAGCGGACGCTGCGATAGCCTGCAACGGCCTCCTCGCGGGTTTGCCCCGCGAAAAGGCCGGATGCCTCAGCGCAACAGCGACTGGATCTGCTCGTGCAAGGTATCCAGGTCAAACGGCTTGGCCAGGATAGGTGCCTTGCGGGTGATCGGGCTGCCAGATTCGAGAATCTCCGCCGGGTAGCCGCTGATGAAAATCACCTTCAGGTCGGGCCGCAATTTCACCGCGGGCTCGGCAATATCCACCCCCGAGATCCCCCCCGGCAAACGGAAGTCTGTCACCATCAGGTCCAGGTGCGGTTTGCTGGCCAGGATGGCAAACGCCTGCTCGCCATCCTCAGCCACCAGGACGTGGTACCCCTCACCCGCCAGGTAATCGCGCAAAATCATGCGAATCGCTGGTTCATCCTCGACGACCAGAACCACATCTTGTGCATCTTCACTCATGTTAACGCCTTGAAATACTTACAGTTGGCCATCAGACCCCAGGCTTACACAGAGGTTGCCCGCGCCTGGTCGTTTTGTTCTTTGAATATTGCCATCGGCAATTGCAGGGTGAATGTGGCACCCTTGCCTTCCTCGCTTTCAACCTGTATCCGGCCACCGTGTGCCTGGACGATCTGCTCGGAGATGTACAACCCCAGGCCCAACCCTCCGCTGGCCTGCTGGGCAGAGACCCGCTCGAACTGCTGGAAGATCCGCTGCTGGTTGACGGCGCTGATACCGATGCCGTGGTCCTGCACCTGCACCCAGGCCATGCCGCCCTGCTCGAACACCCGTACCTGCACCGGATTGCGCTCGCCGTAACGCATTGCATTGGACAACAGGTTGGCCACTACTTGTTCAATCCGGAATTCGTCCCACTCCCCCTTCAGCGCTTCGCAACGCTGCAATTCGATGTGTGTTTCCAGGGCCATGGCCTGCGCCGTGAAGTTTTCCACCAGCCCACGCACCAGTTGGCCCAGGTCAAACAGTTTGGGCCGCAGCGACAGTTTACCGGTACGGATGCGCGAAACATCGAGCATGTCCTCGACCAACCGGATCAGGCTGTTGATCTGCCGTTCGTCGCGCTCGACCATGGCCTGCAGCTTGTCGACACTGAAGGCGTCCAGGTTGCCCCGTGCCAGGTGCATCTTGCGCAACTGGGTTTCCAGGATCAGGCCATTGAGCGGCGTGCGCACCTCGTGGGAGACGATCGACATGAAGTCGTCCCGCATGCGCACGGCGTGCTCCAGCTCACACCGTGCCACCTGCAACTGGCTGAGCAGCAGCTCCTGTTCCTGGCGGCTCTGCTCCAGGGCTTCCAGCTGCCGGCCAAGCACCTTGCGCTGGCGGAACAGGTCGACGAACACCGAGACCTTGCTTTTCACCGCCAGGGTGTCGAGCGGCTTGTGCAGAAAGTCCACGGCCCCGCTCTCGTAGCCCTTGAAGGCATAATTCATCTCGCGACCCGCCGCGCTGACGAAGACGATCGGGATGTGCTTGGTCTTGTCGGTACCGCGCATCAGCTCGGCCAGTTCAAAACCGTTCATGCCCGGCATCTGCACATCGAGAATGGCCAGTGCGAACTCGTGCTCGAGCAGCAACGACAAGGCAGCCTCGGCAGACTGTGCCTGGTGCACCTCGCGGTCCTCGCCCTGGATCAGGGCATCGAGCGCCAGCAGGTTTTCCGGCAAGTCGTCGACAATCAGCAGTTTGGCGATGGTGTGGCTTAGCATGCGCTGTATTCCAGGGTCGCGAGCAACTGCCCGATACCGCTCAGAGTAAGAATATGGTCGGGCTGGTGCAGGGCCAGGGCGGCCTCCGGCATCAGGGCAACCTGTGCGTCACGAGGGTCCTGGACAATCGTGCGCCCCCCATTGTTCTTGATGTAGGCAAGGCCCCTGGCGCCGTCTTCGTTGGCGCCGGTAAGCAGCACACCCAGCAGGCTGTCGCCATAGGCATCGGCCGCCGAGATGAACAGGAAGTCGATCGCTGGGCGCGAGAAATGCACCGGTTCTTCCTGGCTCAGCGACAGCGTCAGGTCGCGCTCCACCGACAAGTGGTAACCCGGCCCTGCCACATAGATCTGCCCGCCGCTGATCCTCTCCTTGTCACGTGCCTCGCACACCGGCCGATGCAGCCGCCGCTGCAGCACGCCGGCCAGCTGGCTGTGGCGGTCGTCCGGCAGGTGCAGCACGCAGAGCACCGGTATGGCGAACGCCGATGGCAACGTGCCGAGCACCTGGAACAATGCCGCCACGCCACCGGCCGAGGCGCCGATCACCACTGCGCGTAAGCCGCTCATGATTTACGGAAGATCCGTTGGGGCTTGACCAGCGGCTCGAAACGATCGCTGTAGGCCGAAAAATCCACCGACTCCTTGCTACCCAGCACCAGGAAACCACGGTGGCAGAGCGACTCATGGAACAGGCCCAGCGCCCGATCCTGCAGGTCCTTGTTGAAGTAGATCAGCACATTGCGGCACGACACCAACTGGGTCTCGGAGAACACGCTGTCGGTGGCCAGGCTGTGGTCGGCGAAGGTGACATTGTCGCGCAGGCTGCTGTCCATGATGGCGTTGCCATAGGCGGCGGTGTAGTACTCGGCGAAGTCTCGGCGGCCACCGGCAAGGCGGTAGTTTTCCTCGTATTCGCGCATGCTCTGCATCGAGTAGATGCCCTGCTTGGCCTTGTCCAGCGAATGCGGGTTGATGTCGGTGGCGTAGATGATGGTGCGCTCAAGCAGCCCTTCCTCACGCAACAGGATGGCCATGGAATACACCTCTTCCCCCGTGCTGCAGCCCGCGATCCAGACCTTGATCGAGGGCCAGGTACGCAGCAGCGGCACCACTTCGTTGCGCACGGCAAGGAAGTGGTCAGGGTCACGGAACATCTCGCTGACCGGGATCGTCAGGTACTGCAGCAGTTGCATGAACATGCCCGGGTCGTGCAGCACACGCTCCTGCAGCGCAGACACCGTCAGGCAATCGAACTGACGCAGCGCGTGGAGGATCCGACGCTTGATCGAAGCGCCGGAATAATTGCGGAAATCGTAGCTGTACTTGAGGTAGATCGCCTCGATCAGCAGTCGGATCTCGATGTCGGTGTTGCGTTCGCTAGTCAAATTCGCTCCAGTTGCGGCAGCCAGACACGGATCAACGAGAACAGGCGGTCCAGGTCGATCGGCTTGGCCAGGTAATCATTGGCACCGGCTTGCAGGCAACGCTGCTGGTCATCCTTCATGGCCTTGGCGGTCACGGCGATGATCGGCAGTTTGCGCCAGCGCGGTTGCTGGCGGATCAGGCGGGTGGCCTCGAAGCCGTCCATCTCCGGCATCATCACGTCCATCAGCACCAGGTCGATGTCGTCGTGCTGCTCCAGGCGCTCGATGGCTTCGCGCCCGTTGCGGCCGATTTCGACAATGGCGCCCTTGTGCTCCAGGGCACTGGTCAGGGCGAAGATATTACGCACATCGTCATCCACCAGCAGCACCTTGCGGCCCTCGAACACCTTGTCGCGACTGCGCGCGGTCTTGAGCATGCGTTGACGCTCGTTGGACAGCTGCGATTCGACCTTGTGCAGGAACAGCGTCACTTCGTCGAGCAGGCGTTCCGGCGAACGTGCGCCCTTGATGATGATCGAGCGTGAGTACTTGAGCAGATCGGCTTCTTCCTCGCGGGTGAGGTTGCGGCCGGTATACACGATCACCGGCGGGAAGGCGCGGATATCCTCGGCGGTCATGCGCTTGAGCAGCTCGTTGCCGAGCATGTCTGGCAGCTTGAGGTCGATGATCATGCAGTCGTAGATGTTCTGGCGCAACAGCGCCAGGGCATCCTGGGCCATGGCCACGGCCGTGATCTCGACATCGTCGTCGCCGATCAGCCGGGCGATGCTCTCGCGCTGCAGGTCGTCGTCTTCCACCAGCAGGATGTGCTTGAGCTTTTGCGTAAGCTTGGCTTCCAGGCGAGCGAACACCTCCTTGAGCTCCTCGCGGCTGGTGGGTTTGACCGCATACCCCACCGCCCCCATGTGCATGGCCGCCTCGACGCGGTCTTCCACCGAAATGATGTGCACCGGGATATGGCGGGTGCTGGCCTGCTCCTTGAGGCGCTGCAGGACGGTGAGGCCCGAGTGGTCGGGCAGGCGCATGTCCAGCAGGATCGCATCCGGAATGTACTGGGCCGCCAGCTCGAAGCCTTCGTCGGCGCCATGGGCCACCAGGCAGCTATAGCCCAGTTCATGGGCCAGGTCGAAGAGGATGCGGGCAAAGTTGGGCTCGTCTTCGATCACCAGAATGCAACGGGTATCGAAAGGGGCCCGCTCGCGGTCGTCGGCAAAGGCCGGCGCCGGGCGCATGACAGCGGCGGCCAACGGCGCTTGCGGTGCGGGCGGCAACGCATCGACGGCCGGGCGCAGGCTTTGCGGCTCGACGTCTTCGGCCTCGGCGGCATAGCGCTCCGGCAGAATCAGGCTGAACACGCTGCCTTGCCCGGGGCTGCTGTCGACATTGATCTGGCCTCCGAGCAAATGCGCCAGGTCACGGGAGATCGACAGCCCCAGGCCAGTGCCACCATAACGGCGATTGCTGGTGCCATCGACCTGGTGGAAGGCGCCGAAGATCGCCTGCTGCTGATCGGCCGCAATGCCGATGCCGGTGTCACGGACTGCGAACACGATACCGCTGCCAGCCTGGAAGCTGACGTTCATGCTGACCTGGCCACGCTCGGTGAACTTGATGGCGTTGGACAACAGGTTCTTGAGGATCTGCTCCAGGCGCTGACGGTCGGTGAACAGCGTGACCGGTACCTGCGGCTCGACCTTGACCTCGAAGGCCAGCCCCTTGTGACCGGCAAGCGGCTGGAACATGCCGCGCAAGCCTTCGACCAGGCGCTCGACCTGGGTGGTCTCGGGCCGTACTTCGAGCTTGCCGGCCTCGACCTTGGCGATATCGAGAATGTCGTTGATAAGGTTGAGCAGATCGTTACCGGCCGAGTAGATGGATTCGGCGAACTTGACCTGCTCCTCACTGAGGTTGCCTTCACCGTTCTCAGCCAACAACTTGGCCAGGATCAGCGAGCTGTTGAGCGGCGTGCGCAGCTCATGGGACATGTTGGCGAGGAATTCGGACTTGTACTTGCTCGATCGCTGCAGGTCGTCGGCACGGGCCTGCAGCTCCAGCTGCGCCTGGCTCAGCTCATCGTTCTTGCGGTCCAGCGCATCGGTGCGTTCCGACAACTGCTCGTTGGTCTGCTCGAGTTCGGCCTGTTGGGTTTCCAGATGGGCTTGAGACTCCTTGAGCACCCGTGACTGCTCTTCGAGCTCTTCGTTGGCAGTCTTGAGTTCTTCCTGCTGCACCTGCAGCTCTTCATTGAGTTGCTGGGTTTCGGCCAGCACTTCCTGCAGGCGCTGACGATAACGGGCGCTCTCAATCGACATGCCCAGGTTGCCGCCGACCCGCTCCAGCAGCTCTTCATCCCGTTCTTGCAAAGGGCGCAGGAAACCCAGCTCGATCACCCCGTTGATCTGCCCGTCTTCGGTCGCCGGCATCAGCAATGCACTGCGCGGCAAGCCACTGCCCAGGCCGGAACTGAGGCGGTAGTAGTCTTCGGGCAGATCGTCCAGGCGCAGCAAGCGGCCTTCGCGGACCGCCTGGGCCAACAGGCCATGGTGGTCCGACTCAACCTGCTCGCGGGCCTGCGCTTCGGTACTCAGGCCATAACAGGCCACACGCACCAGCCGGCCATGCTCGTCGCGCACGTACACGGCGCCCACCACGCTGCCCAGATAAGAGGCAAAGAAGCGCAGGATGTTCTCGCCGAGCATGGGCAAGGTCAGCTGCCCGAGCACCTGCTGCGCCAGCTGGGTCTGGCCGTTGCGTAGCCAGGCCTGGTGCTCCAGGCGCTGCGCCGAACGCTGCTGGGCCTGCAGGTTTTCAGCGTAGTTGGCCGAAAGTGCCAGCAGGTCACGACGGCCCAGGTAGGCCAGCAATGCACTGAGACCGACAATGAACAGCACGAAAGCCGAAATCGCCGTCACGGTGACGGTACTGACTTTTTCGGTACGGGCCATGCGCAGTTGTTGTTCGGTAATGATCAGGTCATCGAACTCCTTGCGGATTTCATCGGTGATGCGCTTGCCCCGGCCATTGCCGATCGAGGCCTGGTAATCGCCCTGGCTACGGCGCAGGCTGATCATCTCGTTACCGAAGTCGTTCCAGGCCCGCTGCAAGGCCATCAGCCGGTCAATACGGTCAACCTGCTGCGGGTTATCCTCGACCATGCTGCGCAGGCTTTGCAGGCTGCCGAGAATGCGTGGCTTGGCCACCTCGTAAGGGTCAAGGAAGCGCTCGTCGCCCGTGATCAGGAAGCCGCGCATGCCCGTTTCCATGTCGATCGAGAGCTTGACCGTTTCGTTGGCGTTGCCGATCACCCGGTCGGTGTGCTCGACCCACTGCATGGCCGAAAGCAGGTAGTTGATCACCGCGACGAAGGCCACGGCCCCCAGCAGGCCAACCCCCAGGGGGAGGCCGATGTTACGGCTCAACAGCTTGCGAAAGCTTCGCTGGTCCATCGAGGCTGCTTGAATCATGAGAAAACGCCCGAGCTAGAAAAGTCCATTGAAAAGAGTGGCCGATCAGTCGTTATTGTTATCTGCCACTGCGCTGTCCTGATAAGCGAGTCTAACCAGCTTTCACGGGTCTGGCAGGGCATTTAGCCAGTATTTGAAGGTTGCATTCGGCAATCGTTCCATCTATTTGCATGGAGCGGTATCCTCGGGAACTTCTGATGCCGCGCGGTGCACAGATTAAAGACACTCATTTGTACAGGATTTGAACCATGCACCTTCTGGTAGTCGAAGACGACGACATCGTACGTATGCTGACGGTCGAAGTGCTCGACGAGTTGGGCTACAAGGTCATCGAGGCAGAAGACGCCGCAGCCGCCCTGCGTGTACTTGAAGACCCAAGCCAGACGCTGGCACTGATGATGACCGATGTGGGGCTGCCGGACATGCGAGGTGAGGTGCTGGCGGGCAAAGCGCGCGAACTGCGGCCGCTATTACCGGTGCTGTTCGCCAGCGGCTACGCCGACAGCCTCACTGTACCGGAGGGCATGCACCTGATCGGCAAGCCGTTCAGCATCGATCAGTTGCGGGACACGGTGGTGGGCATTCTGGGTAACCCTTGAGCACGGCGTTGCCTGTTTCGCTTGCCGGAGCGGGCCTGCCCGCGAAGAGGCCGACACAGGCAACCCACCTCACAGCTCTCTGCGCAGCAGATAGGTATCCATGATCCACCCTTTGCGCGCCCGCTCCCGCTCGCGCACTTCCAGTATCCGTGCCTTCACCGCCTGCAACGGCCCGGCGATCAGCACTTCATCCTCGGTCCCCAGGTACGCGCCCCAATAAATGGTCAACGCCGGGTCATCGAGCCCGGCAAAGGCGCACTGCCCGTCGAGCATCACCACCACATTGTCGACAGGCCCCTGCTCGGCCAGGCGTCGCCCAGGCAGCACGGTCAGGGGCTCGCCGATGCGGTTGAGCGGCACCTGGTGCCGCGCCGCCAGCGCCTGCACACTGCTGATGCCAGGGATGACCTGCAAGCGCAACGTCACGCCCTGTTCGCGGACCAGGTCGAGAATGCGCAGGGTGCTGTCGTACAGGGTGGGCTCGCCCCACAGCAGGAAGGCACCTGTTTCCCCGTCGCCAATTTCCTCCTCGATCAGGCGCGCATACAGCGCAGCACGCTGCCGGTGCCAGTGCTGCACCGCGCCCAGGTAGTCATCCGCCTGCCCATCGCGCAAAGGGTCGACCACCGGCACCAGGCGATAGCCACCTTCGGGGCGGTAGCGCTGCAGAATGGCCTTGCGCAGGCGTACCAGTTCATCTTTGTCGTCGCCCTTGTCGAGCACGAAGAACACGCTAGCGCTACGCAGCGCATCGACTGCTTCATAGGTGACCTGGCGCGGGTCACCCGCGCCGATGCCGATCAACAACAGGTCTTTCATTGCCCTGCCCTTTGCGGGAACCCGCCACCATTGTCAGGCGGCTACCGGTATTTGGCAAAGCAGCCGCTTAGAAGATCGAGAAGTTGTAGCTGACAATGACCCGCGTCTCATCCATGTCACGCGCCCACTGTTCATAGTTGCTGCGGTAAGTGGAATTACGCAGGCGTACGCTGACATCCTTGAAAGAGCCACTTTGCACCTGGTATTTGAACTCGGTGTCGCGTTCCCACTCCTTGCCTTCGGCACCGCTGCCCGGCACCTTGATATTGTCGCCGTTGATATAACGGGTGAAGAAGGTCAGGCCGGGTACACCCAGCGCCTTGAAGTCGTAGTCATAGCGCACTTGCCAGGAGCGCTCCTGTGCAGCGGCAAAATCATTGACCTGGGCGTAGTTGACCAAGTACGGGTTGCTGCCATCCAGGTACGGCATGGCACTGTTGCCATACATGCGCTGCCAGCCGGCGCTGAGCTTGTGGCCACCGAGGCTGTAGCCAAGCATGCCGCTGAAGGCGCGATGGTCGATTTCACCGGCACGGGCATTGCCGATGTCATCACTCTTGATCAGGCGCATGTCAGCCGACAGGCTGCCCACCGGCAGCGGCTGACTGGCCACCAGGCCGAGGAAGTGCTGACGGTAGATATTCTCCAGTTTGGCCACTTGGTACTGGGCGCTGAAACGCTCGTTGAAACGGTAGTCGACACCGGCCAGGTCGAAGTGGTCGGCTTCGGTATCGCAGGCATAACGCTTGTTTTTGCAGTGCACGCGGATGTCCTGGCGATCGGTGGAATCCCGAGCGGTGTAGTTGTCCAGGCGAGCCAGGGTGAACTTCAGGTCGTGCAGTTCTTCAGAGGTGAGCATGGCACCCTGGAACAGGGTCGGCAGCAGACGGCCATCGTTGTACTTGAGCAACGGCACATCCGGCATCATTGAGCCGTACTTGAGCACGGTATTGGAGACCTTGACCTTGGCCGCCAGGCCCATCTTCGCATACTGGTCGGCCGAGTGCCGGGGGTCGTGGCCAGACGAGGGCAGCAATCCACTGTTACTGTCGGCCGGGCTGGAGTCCAGTTTGAAGCCGAACATGCCCAGCGCATCCACACCAACACCTACGGGGCCTTGCGTATAACCCGATTGCACATTGAGGATGAAGCCTTGTGCCCACTCTTCGCGCTTGGATGCGCCCTGGCTGGAACTGCTGTAACCGTCCCGGAAGTCCCGGTTGAAATAGACATTGCGTGCTTCGATCTTGGCACTGCCGTCTTCAAGAAACCCGGCAGCCTGGGCGTTGACACCGGCACACAATAGAACCAGGCCGGTTACACGGCGCCCGGGGGCGAGGGGGAAAGGGGAAAACATGCGAGGAAACATCCAGAATGAAGACGAGTTAACAACCTGTGGCACGGGTTGGCCACGGCACTGCGGCAGGTCCGAACATGAGTCGGCCATCATCTGAAATGATCGCGCAAAGGCTCTGGCGCGGGCCATTGGACCATGGTCTAGCCCCCCTGTCGCGCAACCGCAGAAAAACCGCAAAATAGCGCACGCAAAACTAGGAAAGTTCCCGGCTTACTTGCAAAAAGTTAGCAGTTTACCCAGTAGACATGAATGACTACACTCGATATCAGCGAACAGTGGAACCCACCTGCGTGGCCGGCGTTTTTACTCTTCTTCAATGTTCGTCACGCCCTGCCACGACCGACGTACAGGAGTGATTACAGTGTCCAGACTTGCAGAGTTTCGTGCTGCCGAAAAAGCGCTCCAGGAACAGATGGCGCAACTGGAAGCGTTGAAAAAGGATGCCGGCCTCAAACGCGAAATCGAATTCGAGCAGAAACTAGTCGGCCTGATGAAAAGCTATGACAAGAGCCTGCGCGATATCATCGCCATCCTCGACCCGAAGGCTGTGGCCCGCGCTTCCAGCACACCCCCCAAGCAACAACGCCGCCCACGGGTGGTCAAGGTCTATCAGAACCCGCACACCGGCGAACGCATCGAGACCAAAGGCGGCAACCACCGCGGCCTCAAGGCCTGGAAAGAACAATATGGGGCCGCCACGGTAGACAGCTGGGTACGCTGATGAAATGCCCACAAAGGCTTCACGCTTTTTTCACAAGGACTGGCTCAGTATCGAAACAGCTAAAGGATTAGCGACCCCATCACGCGCCCGCACATGCGGGCCTCTAATTTCAGCGCCCTGCCTTTGCAGGGCGCTTTCATTTGCGCAATCGGCGCACTGCCGTATCATGGCCAGCCTGTCTGTTTTGCCGGCGCCCTGTGCCCGGCCCCGTCTCAGGAGTTCCCATGAGCCTGCACGATCTGCAAACCCTGCCTGGCGTCACCGCGCAACCTGACGCCGCCACCGCCCAGTTCGTCTTCAACCACACCATGCTGCGGGTCAAGGACATCGAGAAGTCGCTGGACTTCTACACCCGCGTGCTGGGCTTCCGCCTGGTGGACAAGCGTGACTTCCCTGAAGCCGCTTTCAGCCTGTACTTCCTGGCCCTGGTCGACCCTGCCCAGATCCCCGCTGATGACACCGCCCGCCACCAGTGGATGAAGGCGATCCCCGGCGTGCTGGAGCTGACCCACAACCATGGCACCGAAAACGATGCCGAGTTTGCCTACCACAATGGCAACACCGACCCGCGCGGCTTTGGCCACATCTGCATTTCGGTACCCGACGTACGCGCCGCTTGCGCGCGCTTCGAGGAACTGGAAGTACCGTTCCAGAAACGCCTGCAGGACGGCCGCATGAACCACCTGGCCTTCGTCAAGGACCCGGACGGTTATTGGGTCGAAGTGATCCAGCCAACCGAGCTCGAAGGCTAAGCGTTCGTCGCGGCGCGCTCGTCGGGCCGGGAACTCCCGGCCTCTTGCTGTGGTATATGAAGGTAACTGCTTCACATGCCACAGCGAGGTAAGGACGATGCAATCTCTTCACTGTGAATACCGCGAGCACACCATCACTGCCAGCGTGATGCCCCATCCCGACTCCCCCCTGCCCTATGCCGCCGGCTGCCTGATCACGGCACCTGACGGGCACACCAGCAAGCGCATGTCGATGCCCATGCAGTTCTTCTCCGACCTTGAGAATGCGCAGCGTGTGTCGCTGGCCCATGGCCGGGCACTGGTCGACAAACAGCTGGATAACGGGCACGAGGTGTTCTGATCCGGGTTTCGCCTGTACCCCCTTCGCCGCCGAAGCTGTGAAGGGGGTGGCATTAACTAGCTAGCCCGCGCGTATGCCACCGCCGCATCCACCTGCGCCTGCGTCGGCCTTACCCCGGTGTATAACACGAACTGTTCCAGCGCCTGCAGCGCAATGACCTCCAGCCCAGTGATCACCGGCTTGCCCAACGCCTGAGCCCGGAGAATCAACGGCGTCTGCGCCGGCATTGCCACCACATCGAACACCCGCTCCGCCGCCGCGATGGCGTGCTCGGGAAACGCCAGCTCTTCTGCCTCCTGCCCGCCTGCCATACCGATCGGCGTCACGTTCACCAGCATCGGCGGGCAGAGGTCGCCTGGCTCTGGCACCCAGCGATAACCACAGACATCCGCCAACTGACGCCCGGCCTGCTCGTTGCGTGCAACGATGATGCCTTCGGCAAACCCGGCATCGCGCAAGGCGCTGGCCACGGCCTTGGCCATGCCCCCACTGCCTCGCAGGGCAAAGGCCGTGCCCGGATCGACCTGATGCTGAACCAGCAATTGGCGCACGGCCAGGTAATCGGTGTTGTAGGCCTTCAGGTGGCCATTGCAATTGACAAGGGTATTGACCGAGTCGATGGCCGCCGCCGAGGGATCAATTTCGTCGACCAAAGCCATGCAGGCTTCCTTGTACGGCATCGACACCCCGCAGCCGCGAATACCCAAGGCGCGGATCCCTGCCACCGCCGCCGGCAGGTCATCGGTGCGCATGGCCTTATAGTAGAAGTCCAGGCCCAACTGCTGGTACAGGTGGTTGTGAAAGCGCACGCCGAAGGTGCCGGGACGACCGGCCAGAGAGATGCAAAGCACGGTGTCCCGGCTTGGAGTTGTCGGCATAACAGGCCCCTTAGTCATGACTGAAACGTTTATTCAGCGTAACAGAGTCAACCACTGGTCGCCCCTTACACAACCTTTACCGTTCCCCTGCGCTCAGCTGACAGAGACCGGAGTCATAGTAACAGGGCCCCGGACGTGGGGTTTTCCTGCGAGGTTGCTTTATGAACCGTCTCATTCCCGGAATCGTCCTGCTGGTCGGCGCCCTGGCCATCAGCGGGCCTGCAGCAGCTCACGGCGGCTATGGCGGCCATGGGCACGGTGGTTGGTACGGGCCGGGTCCACTGCTGGGTGCGGCTGTGGTCGGCGCCGTGGTTGGGGCGACGGTTTATGGTGGCCATGACCGCACAGTGTATGTCGAACGCCAGCCGGTCTATTACGCGCCGCCGCCGGTGTACGTACAACCGCCACCACAGCCGGTGTACTACCAGCCCTACTACGCACCACCCCCACCGCCACCGGGCTACCGCACCTATTATGGGCCGCCACCGGTGTACTACGGGCCACCGCGCTGGTAATGGTTGATAGGAGCAATGATCACTATCGAGGAAGTTGATTTCAAACAATCCCGGCTGCTGCGTATGGTAGAGCCATGTTTCACAGGAGGTCCCCATGGCCACTATCCAGATCATGTCCGTTGTCGGTAGCGCCGTTCCCGCCTCACTGCGTGAGCAGGGCCTGCTGGCGTGCTGGTACCTGGTTCGCAACGGTGAAGCCGTGAGCGGCCCGATGCCGACGCTCGCTTCAGCCCAGGCACTGGCCGAACAATTGCAACCAGGTACTTTGGCTGCCTGAACCGAATTTGTTGTGCGTTGCTCCCTACGCCCTTGTCGCCCGCCAATTTGGCGGGCTTTTTTTCTTCACAGATCGCCCGGGCTGCCACCTCATGTTTGGCCGCTACTGCCCAGCTTGCTGGTCAGCACCATGACCTTGCCTTGCAGCTGGCCTACGGTCATCACCAGCTCGTTTCGTTCCTTGGCGAGCAGTTCAGCTTTTGCCTGCGCCTCCCTTCGGGCATCCCGTTCGATGTCCAGCAGCTCTGTCAGGTGGCGGATGACGGCAATTTCAGCGTTGTCCATCGCGCGGTCGACTGCATCCCTCGACAACCATTTACGCAGCCACAGAAACGCTCCCAGCAGTACAGTCCCCGTACCGCCCAGCCAAGTGACGGTGCCCGGGCCGAGGTCGGTCGGATCCATGTGAACCTCATTACAGATGATGATGTGATCAGCCCTGGAGAAAAATGTCTCGCTAGCTTTCCTTGTTTGCGCGCTTAATTTAGCCTACAGCTAACAACACCACAAGAGCAGATTTAGCCATGCGCACATTTAGCAGCAAGCTAAACACTGGCATGCTTCACCCCATGGACATCTACCAAATTCGCAAGCACAACCTGGTGAAGCTGATCGGCAGCCAGAGAAAGGGCACCTGCGCAGAGCGCTGGGGGATGGCGCCTGCACACCTTAGCCAGATCCTTTCCGACAAGACCGTGAAAAACCTGGGCGATGACGTGGCCCGCCGCATCGAGGGCATCGAAGGTTTGCCACGGGGCTGGTTCGACGCGCTGTCGCCAGGCGAACACGCACAAGCGGCTGCCGAGCCAGGTGACAACAAGCTCTCTGCAGCCGACCTGGTCAAACAGATGCTTGCCCGAAGCGGCAAAGGTATCGCTGAAGAAACCCGGCAAAGGCTGCTGGCTGCGGCGCAAGAGCCTGCAGATGCCACGCTGCTGGAAGCCGAGCCGCTGCGCCCCGGCCTGGTCGGTGACGAAGTGTGGATTGCCCACTATGACGTGCGGGCAGCCATGGGCGGCGGCCAGATCCCCCACGACTACCCCGAGATGTTCAAGGACGTTCGCGTCAGCCCCAGCCACCTGCGCGAACTGGGCGTGACGTTCAGCGAGCACCATCACCTGAAGATGGTGACCGGCTGGGGCCAGTCGATGGAGCCGACCATCAGGCACCGCGACCCGCTGATCGTCGACGTCAGCATCCGAGAGTTCGTCGGCGATGGCATCTACTTCTTTTCCTGGGGCGACCACATCTACATCAAGCGGCTACAGATCGCAGACGAGGACCACTTCGAGATGATCTCCGACAACTCGCGGCACAAAGACCGCATGATTCGTCGGGAAGAGACCTACATACAGGCCAGGGTCCTGCTGGTGTGGAATGCCCACCTTGTATAAACCGAAGCCCGCCCTGACCGGCGGGCTTTTGCTGAAGCTCAGAACGGTGCAGCCTCCTCGACCTGAGCCTCGCAGTCGCGCTCGACGATAAAATCATCACGCTCTTCCACGCTACTGCGCGCCCATCGCACCGTCACGCTGGCGTCATCATTGAACGTAAGCTGCAACTCGGGCATTTCCAGCAGTTGGCCCATCACCTCCTCCCATTCCGCTTCACCGTCGGTATCCAGACGGTGCACCACTACCCAGCGCTGCGTCTGTGCGAGCGGGTGGTTGATCATTGACGATACCCGCAGGCTAAGCCGCTCTATTCCGGTCATTTCCTGGCGCTGTTGGGTTTCCGACTTCATGTGGCTAGCCATATTCTCATCCCGATAGCTGTATATTCGTACAGTACTCGGCGAAAGCTTATCTCACCGCCAAATCCTGCGTAAAGCCCCCACTGCGGAAAAATTTCGCCAGCAGGTAATTTCCCGTGAAGCGAAATTAATTTAGCCATAAGCTATTGACCGTATTTTAGCTTGAGGCTAACTTTGTGTTCGGCCGTCGCTTGTACGGCGGCTATGCCACTCAAACCTTTTCGCCAGGAGTTCCCCATGGCCGTAGATATCAGCCACCTCACCATCGCCACGCCGGTAGCCGTCTCCTCAACCAACCCCGTTGCTCTGGAGCTGAACGGTGCTGAAGCGATTGCCCGCTTTCCCAGCATCGTGACAGTGCTCAGCGATGGCTCGATCCAGTTCTCAGCCCCAACCAAAGGTGCTTCGAGTAAAAGCACCCACAGGACACGCTGCGAATGGACAGAAACGCAAGACTGGACGCTGGCCAGCGCCCAGGATCACTGGAATCGCCAGACCATGACGCTGACCAAGGTCAACTCGGCGCAGAAGGTGGTCATCGCCCAGATGCACGTACGCGGGGATGACGGCCCGCCAGTAAAGGTGTTCTGGAACAAGGGCAACATCACACTGGGGTTTCGACGCACCTTCAACCAGACCGACCCGGTGAATTCCACAGTCCTGAAGGGGGTGCCACTGGGTGCGACGTTCCACATCAGCATTCACACCACGTCTGAAGGCGTGGTAACCGTGACGGCCGAATGCAACGGGGTATCCGCCTCGTCGGGCGATTCGCAGCTCGACAGTACCTGGGCTTCGCACCTGTTCGAGTTCCACGGCGGGGTCTACAACCAGGTCGACTACACCGACGCAACCCCCGCCGAGGACGGCTCGATCTGCATCATCAGCGAACTCTCGCTCATCCATCGCTGAACGTCGATGCCCAGCCCTGCTATCAAAATCCCTCAGGGCGTCGCATGAATGCAAAAAGCCCAGCGCGGGGCTGGGCTTCTATCAGCTGGGCTGAACAGTACTTCCGCCAGCCTTTACACACTGTACTGGAAGTTACTCCAGTGGGCGCTTGTGATAACTATAACGCTCGGCATTGGATGCCCGCGATGGGTCCGGCGGGCCTGATCTCTGCCTGCCTCGAAAGGGCCGATTATGTGCGGAATCGTCGCGATCCTCGGGCTGCTCCCGTTTACCTTCCGAGTCTTGACCGCCTGGCGGACCATTGTTTTCAGCCGGCCTGCTAACCTGCTGATCACAATCCATTCCATCCCTATCTATGGTCATACGCACCTCTCAATGCTCAGAAGCTCTGAGCTACATCAAGTGTGCGCTTACCCTGTCCAGAAAGGTTTTATATCAGATCACCGGACACGGGCGAGAACCTCAATACCGGAACTTTTCGCTGAACTGCATCCCACTATTGGTACAAAAATTGGTACGCGCCGGCTGTACGTCCATCCAGCACATCCCGGCAATGCAGCAGTAGCGTGGGTATCTAGCCTCAGACCGCACCGCAAGCGGCCTGAGCATCTGGCCTGTCTAATAGGGTTCAGCCAGTTTCAGCGACTTTGGCCCAATAAAACCGAGACGCTTTCGGGCGGTTTTAGACAGCTTTATTCCCCCATCCAGGCGTTCAGCCAACCAAGATCCGTCCTGGGTCGTCAGCTACACCCACCTCCCACCGTCCGCTGTCGACCCAAAACTGCCGTTCGCGGCAGGCAGCTAACGGCCAAAAGCGGACTCCCGCCATTAAAATAGCAATCCGGTTTCGCTATTGGGTGGCTAGCCTATCGCGCACAAATTCGATGAAGCGCTGGGTTTTGGCAGGAAGCAATCGATCGTGTCCCGGGAAGTGGTGTAACTCATCATGGTTCTGGCCGCTGAGTTCGCCGTTTAGTTGATCACGGCCGACAGCTTGGCCTGTGGATTATCGCTGACTGCCTCAAAGGCCTCCAACTGCATGTAACGCCGTTGCAGGCACCACTCGTCGTTCTGCTCCAGCAGCATCGCGCCTACCAGCCGTGTGATTGCAGGATCGTTGGGAAAGATGCCTACGACGTCGGTGCGGCGTTTGATCTCCGCGTTAAGCCGCTCCAGTGGATTGGTGCTGTGTAATTGCTGTCGGTGCGCTTTTGGAAACGCCATGTGAGCCAGCACTTCATCCTCGCAGCCGTCCATGAGTGTCGCGATCTTGGGGTATTTTTCGCGTAGCTGATCAGCGACCAAACGCCATTGCTGATGGCATTCGGCACGGCTGTCCTGGGCGAAGACTGTGCGCAGTAGGGCCGCCACCATGGTGCGCTGACCTTTGCCGACGTGGGCCATGGCATTACGCATGAAATGCACACGGCAGCGCTGCCAGGTCGCGTTGAAGACCTTGGAAACAGCCGCCTTGAGCCCTTCGTGGGCGTCGGAGATGACCAGTTTCACGCCCCGCAAGCCACGTCGCGTGAGGCTGCGCAGGAAGTCTGTCCAGAACGGCTCAGCCTCTGACGGCCCAACCCGCATGCCCAGGACTTCGCGGCCACCGTCGGTGTTCACGGCCACGGCGATTATTACGGCGACCGAGACGATGCGTCCGGCCTCCCGCACTTTGACGTAGGTGGCATCGATCCAGAGATAGGGCCAGTCGCCCTCAAGCGGGCGGTCAAGGAAGGCGTGAACGCGCTCATCGATCTCACCAGCTAGCCGTGAGACCTGGCTTTTGGAGATGCCGGTCATGCCCATGGCTTTGACCAGCTCGTCCACTGAGCGTGTTGAAACGCCTTGGATGTAGGCCTCCTGGATGACTGCCGCCATGGCTTTCTCAGCGGTGCGTCGAGGTTCAAGGAAACCAGGGAAATAGCTGCCTTGGCGCAGCTTGGGAATCTTAAGGTCGACGTCGCCTGCGCGGGTTTGCCAAAGACGATCGCGGTAGCCATTACGGCTATTTGTCCGGTCTGGGCTTTTGACATCGAAGCCCGCGCCGCACAGGCCTTCGACGTCGAACTCCATCATGCGCTGGGCAACGAACTGGATCATTTGCTTGAGCAGATCAGCGTCTGCCCCTTTCTCAACCAACTCGGTCAATGCGATAGTGGGCTTGGTCATCGTGGTTTCTCTGGTGAGTGTTTGGTCTTCGCAAACTCAACGTTAGCCAAGAACCACGATGACCATCCTCTTTCGCCCGCAGGGCGCCTTCGGCTGGTTCAGTTACACCACTTCCCGGGACACGATCAAGCAATCGAGTTTCAGTTAGGGCATACACCGAGACAGGTGATCCCTGCCAGTCAGGGAGAATCCTTCGCAGTTTCCCTTCCGCCACGTCCTGAGCGGCGATTCCCTCTGGCAGCAAAGTAACCCCCAGATCCAGCGACGCCATACGTCTCAACATCCCTACGCTGTTGAGTTCGAATCGCCCGCCGATATCGACCTGCTCCGTTTCACCCTTGCCTGAAAGAGTCCAGCGATCCGAACTCGGGCCGCGCAACCGCAAACACTCATGGTGAGTCAATTCCAGAGGGGATTGTGGCTCTCCCGAGACTTCCAGGTACTGCGGTGAGGCGTACAGGAAACGTTGCAGGCTCGCCAACTTCCGCGCAATCAGATTAGAGCTTGGGGGTTCACCCATGCGGATCACTACGTCGACTGGTTCGCTGATCAGATCTACTTGCCGGGGCGTGAGGTCGAAATCGAAGCTGATGCCCGGATAAAGCCGAGCGAACTCAGCGATCAGTGGTGCCAGGTAGACATTGGCAAAATCCACTGGAAGTGACGCTCGCAATAGGCCGCTAGGACGAGCCAGCATCTCTCCCAGCTGCTCATGAGCGAGTCTCGCCTCATCGACGATCCGCTTGCAGCGTTCGTAATACAGCTGCCCCGCCTCGGTCAGTTCAATTTTCCGGGTTGTGCGATGCAGCAGCCGCAGGCCAATGGCTTTTTCCAGGCCACTGATTCGCCTCGAAAGCGTTGAGTTGGGCATGTCCAGTCCCTCAGCAGCTTTTCGAAAGCTGTGGACTTTCACAACCTCGACAAACAACGCCATGTCATTCAAATACTCCAACGCATTGCTCCATCAATGGATCAGTGATTTCAATTTTACCGGATTTATTCCGGATACGGATTGATCAATCATAGGCACATCACCACTGAGGAACACCGCAATGAACTCTCTTTTTTCCGAAGTCAAAGTAGGTCGTTACACCCTCTCCAACCGTATGGTCATGGCGCCAATGACTCGCTCGCGCTCTGACGATGCTGGCGTACCTTCCGATCTGGTCACTACTTACTACTTTCAGCGTGCTTCGGCAGGCCTGATCATCAGCGAAGGCGTATTCCCGGTTGCCATGGGCAAAGGCTACGTACGCACCCCTGGTATCGAAACCCCTGACCAAGTGGCCGCCTGGAAGAAAGTCACTAGCGCCGTTCATGCTCACGGCGGTCGCATTTTCATGCAACTGATGCACTGTGGACGAGTGTCCCATCCATCGCTCCTGCCAAACGGCGCACAGCCTCAAGCTCCTTCGGCGATCAAGGCAGCGGGTCAGACCTATACTGCAACTGGCCTGCAAGATTTCGTCACCCCGCATGCACTAACCGTTTCGGAAATTGCTGATGTTGTCGCTGGGTATCGCAACGCGGCCCGCCTGGCGATTGAAGCCGGTTTCGACGGTGTCGAGCTGCATGCAGCTTCCGGTTACCTGCCAGAGCAATTCCTGTCCTCCGGCAGCAACCAGCGCGACGACCAATACGGTGGCTCGGTCGAAAACCGCACCCGCTTCGTCCTGGAGGTACTGGCTGCCATGGTCAGTGAAGTAGGTGGTGACCGTGTAGGTATCAAGATTTCGCCGGAGATGAACTTCAACGATATCGTCGATGCCAACCCGCAGGAAACCTACACCTATCTGGTCTCGCAATTGCGCGGTCTGGACCTCGCCTACCTGCATGTGGCGCTGTTCGGTGCCCAGTTCGACTACCACGCAGCCCTGCGTCCTCTGTTCGACGGCAGCTACCTGGTCGGCAGTGGCCAGACCAAAGAAAGCGCTCAATCTCTGATCGCAGATGGCAAGGCTGACGCAGCTGTGTTCGGTGGCGCGTTCCTGGCCAACCCTGACCTGCCGCAACGCTTCCTGGCCGACGCTGAATTGAACGTGCCGAACAAAGACCTCTTCTACGCCCCTGGCGCTGAAGGCTATATCGACTATCCAGCCATGTCCGAACAGGCATAAGAAGACCGTCATGTCATCCAGTGCACGTTTGCAACGTATGAACCATGGCAGCCAATTCAGGGCGTTCAGCCTGCGTGGTGACCAGTACGCAAAACCAATCGATCCATTTTTGGGTGTCGATCACGCGTGGATCAGTGGGCCGACGTTCCCACCTCATCCTCATGCAGGTTTTTCAGCGGTCTCGTACCTGTTTTTGGACTCTGAAACGGGCATCGACAACCGAGACTCGTTGGGTAACCGCAATCTGATCCAACCAGGTGGGTTGCACTGGACAGCAGCAGGTCAAGGCATCGTGCATGAGGAGGTTCCAGCTGAACCCGGCAAGACCGTCCACATGCTTCAGATATTCATCAATTTGTCGGAGCGAAAGCAGGACGCTGCGCCATTTGCGTTAAGTCTCGAAGCTCAGGATGTGCCTGTCGTCTACAAACCAGGAGCAAAGATCCGCGTGCCTTTCGGATGCCTCGAGGGTGCTGTGTCGCCACTGGCAGTGCCGACCGAGGTTCGCCTTCTGGACATCTCATTGGAGGATGGGAGCGAAGTCGCGATTTCTATTCCAGAAGGGCATGTCGCTTTTGTAATGCCCATCGACGGTGAGGTTTTGGTCGACGGCAAACCCCTCGACCTGACCAAGCCCGAGGCTGCTGTAGATCTGCCACAGACAGCGGATCGAGTTGTGACTCTGGCTGCCAAGAAAGGCAACGCCAAAGCGGTCATGTTTTCGGGCGTTCCGTTGAACCAGCCAGTGTTTTGGCAAGGGCCCCTGGCGCTTGCTTCCGCAGAGGCCTTGACCAAGGCAGTCAGTGGATACCAGCGCGGTGCATTTGGAACTCTGCAAGCAGTCAATTGAAGTTAATGATCCCCAACCGGGGTGATGCACCCCATACAATCGCTAGGAGAAAGACCATGACGTACGAAAAATTCAGTGCCGACAATGCTGCACTCCTGCTGATCGACCACCAGGTCGGCACCATGGGGTGGGCGAAGTCCATGCCGTTTGAAGAACTCAAACGCAACGCTTTGATGCTCGCTAAAGCAGCTCGCATCCTCAAGCTCCCTGTCGTACTGACGTCCAGTATGGAGGAGTATGCACAAGGCCCTCTGCTGAGCGAGCTGGAAGAGATCCTTCCGACCGAATTCGCCGGTCGCATCAAGCGTCTGGGCATCGTGAACGCAATGGACGACGAAAACTTCGCCGCTGCCGTGAAAGCCACAGGCCGCAAAAAACTCATCATCGCTGGCGTGACCAACGACGTCTGCACGGTATACCCGGCGCTGTCGCTGGTACGTGATGGTTACGAAGTCCAGGTCGTGGCTGACGGTGGTGCTTCGCCTACTAAAATGGCTGACGACATCGCCTTGCGTCGTATGGAAAAAGCCGGTGTGACCCTCACCACCACCAATCAGTTGATCGCCGAATTGGCGGGCAGCTGGGCCACCCCGGAAGGCGGTCAATTGGTTCAGGTGCTGATGGAAGCATTTGGCGACTGATTCTCTGCACTCGACCAGAGGAACCGGAGATCGCTCCTCTGGTTCCTCAGCAATTGAGGCGACGAATGAGTCGCCTTTTTGCAATGCCGCCGACATGACGTCACCTGCCTTCATGGTTGTCCTCATCACCGGATCTTGAATCAATGGCTTCAGACGAAGAGATCACCATCATCGGCGGTTCGCTCGCAGGACTCACCCTGGCACTCGCATGCGCAGCATCAGGTTTTCGAGTTCGTGTACTTGAGCAGTCCGAAGGACACGCCTCAGGTGGCGACAGCCTGACCGTCGACCTGGCTCTGCTCCCAGCAACAACCGGGTACGATCCCCGTGTGTCACCTGCGCTCCCCGTCGTCCCGGCGTACAGAGATCTCACTACGTGGCCAGCGCTTTATGGGTGGTTACGAGATCGCGTGAACGAGACTCCCGGCATAGTGCTTGAAGGCGGTAGACGCGTGTCTTCTGTCTCTGACCTACACGACTCAGTGCAAATTACCTTCGCAGACGGCCATCAGCAAACGGCACCAGTGGTTATTGGGGCGGATGGCTATCGCAGCGTTGTTCGACGAGCTATATCACCTGAGACCCCGTTTGCACGTTACGCGGGCTATCTCGTTTGGCGAGGGCTTGTTGAAGAGCAAGCGCTGCAAAAGCCGGTGTCCTGGCCCTCGGATGGTGGCCTTTGGATCGAGTTCGTAGACGGTTACCGACTTGTTGCAGCAACGCTGCCAGGTCGCGACGGCTCTGTTCAGCCTGGACAGCGACAAATCACATTTGCCTGGTTTGATGCCCATCAAGATGAGCTGTTGCGTCGTACTGATTGCTTGACCGCAGAAGGGCATATTGTCGGAACTCTCGCCCGAGGCATGATCGATGACAGCGTTAGGTCAGCACTAGAGAGTCGTGCTCACAACATCTGGCCTGAAAGGTGGCGGGAAGTGGTGCTGGCAGGTATCCGCTCTCCCAACACGCTTAGTGGCTCTCCCATCGCTGAATACCTTCCGCAACGGCTTGCCCGAGGCAACATGGCGATCATTGGTGATGCTGCGCACGTCATCACGCCGATGACAGGCAGAGGGCTTTTGACTGGCATGGAGGACGCTTCGACCGTGGCGCATCTGCTGGCAAGGCGAAGCCCCGGGGAAACACTTGCTACTGTGCTTGCGCGTTATGAGCAGGCTCGACTGCCATTCATCAAAGGCTTGGTGAAGCACTCAATGAATATTAGCAACGAGTATGTGGATCTCGCCCGAGCATGACGAGACGCGAACAGAAGGTTTAGCTGTCAGGGTCCGCTTTGGGTCGAATCGCGACGGTCATACCTCGACCGTCGCTGGACGCTGTCAGACCTCCGTCTGCTCTGCCATCTCCAATGCGTCATCGACTTCAATGCCCAGGTATCGCACTGTGCTTTCAAGCTTTGTATGGCCGAGCAGGAGCTGAACTGCTCTCAAGTTCTTTGTCCTGCGATAGATCAGCGATGCCTTTGTACGTCTCATCGTGTGGGTGCCGTACATAGCAGGATCTAGCCCAATAGACTTTATCCACGCTTTGACGATTCGGGCGTACTGCCGGGTGGAGAGATGCACTGAGGCGTGTAGCCGGCTTGGGAAAAGACAATCCTCGCTGTGGAGTTGGGCTTGATGTATCCAGCCCTGTAGGGCCAGCCGCGTTTGCTCTGTAATTTCAAACTGTACGGGACGTTGGGTTTTCTGCTGCATCACTATCGCCCGAGATGACACGTGCTCCCCATGAGCAACGTCGCGTACGCGAAGCTTGGTCAGATCGCAGGCTCGTAGCTTGCTATCGATGGCCAGATCGAAAAGGGCTAAATCACGAGTTTCCTCCGCGATTTGGAGCCTTACCCGAATGGCCCAGATATCTTTCAGTCGGAGCGGAGCTTTCTGCCCGACCAATTTTCCTTTGTTCCAAGGCTGATGGCTGCTGGTCGTAATGGCGTTCATGGCTTGTCCTCCATGTGAGGTAGGACAAGGATGGTCAACCCAATCCAGAGGCGCTAACCGACCCAATACCGCTCGAAGCAGAAGCGCCGCGTCTCGACGGAGTCGCCATTCATCTTCCAACCTTCTGGCTCGTCACCACAAATCCAGCGTTCACTGCTTGGCAGCTTGGGCGCTCGGTGCAGGTGCTTCTCTCGACCTACGCCAAGTGGTTGAATTCTGCCAACGATTGGACGGAACTGGCGAAGCTGGGAAAGAACGTAATGGGTACAGGATTAAATATCGTTCACTTTGCGCCCTTTAGGCATAAGGCATTCGACAGCAATTCAGCCATACTCCAGAATGCATCGGTTTTAGGGGGAAAACCCTTGCACAGCCAACGACATACCAACTTTTAGTGAGCCTCAACGTGAAAACATCCCTGTCCATCCTCAGCCTGCTGCTGTTGCTCACAGGTACCGCGACCCTTCCGTCGACTGCTGCTGCACAACCCCCGGCCCAGGTTCAACGTGACCCCTCCAAACTGCATCTGGCTTCAGGCAGCGCTCTGCTGATCGACCTGAACAGCAACCAAGAGCTGTATTCAAGCCATGCCGACCGCGTGGTGCCGATCGCTTCGGTGACCAAACTGATGACGGCGATGGTGGTGCTGGATGCCAAGTTGCCCATGGATGAAATGCTCACCATGACCATTGCCAACAACCCGGAAATGAAAGGTGTGTACTCGCGCGTGCGCCTGGGCAGCCAGCTGGACCGCCGCGAAACCCTGCTGATTACCCTGATGTCGTCGGAAAACCGTGCGGCCAATAGCCTGGCCAACGCCTACCCCGGCGGCTATCCGGCGTTCATCAAGGCAATGAATGCCAAAGCCCGCAGCCTGGGAATGGCCCACACCCGCTATGTTGAGCCGACTGGCCTGTCGACGCAGAACGTATCCACTGCCCGCGACCTGGCCAAGCTGCTGATGGCCTCGCGCAAGTACCCCATGCTGAGTGAGCTGTCGACCACCCGCGAAAAGACCGTCGCCTTCCGCAAGCCCAACTACACCCTGGGCTTCCGTAACACCGACCACCTGGTGAACAAAAGCAACTGGGATATCAAGCTGACCAAGACCGGCTTCACCAACGAGGCCGGGCACTGCCTGGTATTGCTGACCCGCATGGATAACCGCCCGGTGGCCATGGTCATTCTCGATGCCTTCGGCAAGTACACCCACTTCGCCGATGCCAGCCGCATGCGTCAATGGCTGGAAACCGGTGCCGCCAAACCGGCACCGGCGGTGGCCATGCAGTACAAGGCCGACCGGCAGAACAAGGGGCGGTTGGCGGCCGAATGACCGCCATTTCCTGGCGCGTGCGGGCTTGTCCGCGAAACAGACAACGCGGTGGATAGCACGGGCTTCGCCCGTGTTCGCGGGTAAACCCGCGCCTACGACGGCCTGCGCCCGATCACCAATGTGTGTGTCCAACCCTGATCAGGTGTAGGAGCGGGTTTACCCGCGAATACGGTAGAGGCGGCAACGGTGAACGGCGGGTGGAAACTGGCCAGCAGGGCCGGCCCATTCGCGGGTAAACCCGCTCCTACAGCGGCCTGTGCATGTCCAGTCAGGCCGTAGCGCTGACCATCCCGCCCGCACTGCTGCCGCCCTCTTGCTGCAACAGTTCCAGCAACTGCGCCGTGGCCGCCATGATCTGCCCATTGAGGGTAGCAATGCTCGCCTGCTTGGCACCAACCGCTGCTGCTTTCGCAGCCTCGTCCATCTTGCTGTTCTGCAATGCAGCCAACTGTTTCTGTTCCTCTGCCAATTGCTTCTGCAGATCCTTGATCAATTGACGCAGCTCGCTCACAGCCTCCGACTCGCCACTGCCTTCTGTGTCGGTGGATTGCGCCGGGCTACCCGCCGACACCTTCATGCTGTCACTGCTGATGCTCAAGGGCCCCACCGCCTCACCGGCCTGTTTCGCCTGCTCACGCTCGGTTGCTGCGTTCGCGCTCAGCGTCTGCGCTGAAACACCATTGATCATCAGGTTGCTTGCCGTGATACCGCTCATGTTGATTCCCTGCCTGAAAAATTGGTCCTTGCCGTAACCAACACATCGGCCGCCTCACGCTGTTCTTTAGCCCGCTTAAATTCCCCCTCGGCTGGCTCGTTCCAACTCATGTACTTGCGCAGGAGCCGGAGCCCCGGCGGGCGTCCATATTCGACCATTCAGGGAATCGCAGCCATGAGCCAGTCTTCACAGCAGGAAACCATCAAAGACATGATCGGCGTGGGCTTCGGCCCCTCCAACCTGGCCTTGGCCATCGCCCTGGAAGAACTCGCCGAATCCCGGGGCCATGCACTCGACGCACTGTTCATCGACAAGCAGCAAGACTACCACTGGCACGGCGAGACCTTGGCTACCCAGAGCGAGTTGCAGATCTCGTTCCTCAAGGACCTGGTGTCGCTGCGTACCCCAACCAGCCCTTACAGCTTCGTCAACTACCTGCACCAGAAGCAGCGCCTGGCCGACTTCATCAACCTCGGCACCTTTTACCCCTGCCGCCTGGAGTACAACGACTACCTGCGCTGGGCCGCCGAGCATTTCGCCTCCCAGGCGGTGTATGGGCAGGAAGTGTTGCGCATCGAACCGCACATGCATGCAGGCCGGGTCCAACACCTGTGCGTGATCACGCGTGACAAACAAGGCCGCGAATACAGCCGCGCCACCCGCTCAGTGGTGGTGGGCAGCGGTGGCACGCCGAAAATCCCGGAAAACTTCGGCGCCTTCAAGGACGACCCGCGAGTCTTCCACCACTCGCAGTACCTGAGCAGCCTGACCAAACTGCCGTGCACGGCTGGCAAACCCATGCGCATTGCCGTGATCGGCTCAGGCCAGAGCGCCGCCGAGGCGTTCATCGACCTCAACGACAGCTACCCGTCAGTCAAGGTCGACATGATTCTGCGCGGCTCGGCCCTCAAGCCCGCCGACGACAGCCCTTTCGTCAACGAGATCTTCTCCCCCGACTATACCGACCTGGTCTACAACGAACCGGCCGAACAGCGCAGCAAACTGCTGGGCGAATACCACAACACCAACTACTCGGTGGTCGACCTCAACCTGATCGAGCGCATCTACGGCATCCTCTACCGGCAGAAGGTTGCCCATCAGCACCGCCACAACGTGCTGTGCCGGCGCCAGGTGGAAGCGGTGGTGGCCACCCGCGAAGGCCTGGAACTGACCCTGCGCGACCTCGCCACCGGCCAGCAGCAAACCCACCGCTACGATGCCGTTATCCTCGCCACCGGTTACGAGCGCCGCTCGCACCGTGAATTGCTCGCGCCGCTGGCCGATTACCTGGAGGACTTCAGCGTCGACCGCAACTACCGCGTACTGGCCAGCCCGGACCTGCAAGCCTCGGTGTACCTGCAGGGCTTCTGCGAAAACAGCCACGGCCTGAGTGACACCCTGCTTTCGGTCCTGCCGGCACGCGCTGCGGAAATTGGCCGAGCGCTGTACCAGGACCTGGAGCAGTTGCACGAAAAGCCCCAAGCAGCCGTGGCACTGACCCGCGCCTGACCCCTCTCTACAACCAGCCATCAAGGCCGGACTGGTGCCTCGTGCGCAGTCCGGTGTTTGTGCTTTGAAACATTTGCTTTCATTTTAACCTGCAGGTTTTCGATTCTCATTCGTCCTTATCAGTACAGCACTCTTTGGTTGGCACACGCTCGACCACCCATAGCAGAAGACCGTCTGATGGCCCAATCACCGAAAAAATCCAAATCCAAGCTGTGGTTCCTGGTCCACAGCTGGCTCGCCTTGCCGATCTGGTTCTTTGTCCTGATCGTCTGCTTCACCGGCATGCTCGCCGTGGTCAGCCAGGAAATCGTCTGGCTCGCCGATCCGGCTGTGCGCGCCAACAAGCCAGACGCGGACACCGAGCGCATGAGCTTTCAGCAGGTACTGGAGGCCTTGAACAAGGCCGAGCCGGACATGGTGGTGGAGCGCCTGAGCCAGCCAGATGGTTCGCACTTCGCGGTGAAAGCCAATGTCACCCTGCCTGACGGCACCCGCCCGACGCTGTATGTAAACCCCTACACCGGAACCATTCAGGGCAAGACCCCGGACTTCAACTTCGAAGCCTTCACCCGCGCCCTGCACGGCTGGTGGCTGGTGCCGTTCACCAACGGTTTCAGCTGGGGCTGGTACCTGGTCTCGCTGCTCGGCCTGCCGATGCTGGCCTCGCTGGTCACCGGCCTGGTGGTTTACAAGAAGTTCTGGAAGGGCTTTTTCAAACCCGTGCGTACCGGCCATGGTTCGCGAATTTTCTGGGGTGACCTGCACCGTCTGTCCGGGGTGTGGTCAATCTGGTTCATTGCAGTCATTTCCGTCACCGGCACCTGGTTCCTGATCCAGGCGATCCTGTCTGACAACCACATCACCCTTTCCAGCCAGCCCATCGTGCCGGTGATCGCCCGTGAGGAAGTGCCACAAACGCCAGATGGCAGCCCCGCCTCGCGCATCGACCTGGATGAGGCGGCACGCCTTGCCGGGCTGGCGATCCCGGGGCTGGAAGTGACCTCCATCTCGCTCCCCGCCACTGCCTACAGCCACGTCATGCTGTCTGGCCCGGGCTGGTACCCGTTGATGTTCCAGAGTGCGTCGGTAAATCCGTACACACGCAATGTCGACAGCCAGTTCCTGATCCGCGACCGTTCGGCCCTGGAGTTCGTCACCGAGTCCATGCGCCCGCTGCACACCGGCGACTTTGGCGGTTTGCCGATCAAGCTGGTGTGGTTCTTCTTCGGCCTGATCCTCACCTTGATGGTGCTGAGCGGCCTGCTGATCTGGACCAAGCGCACCGCCCAGGCCACCGCCGCGGCCCTCAAGCGCAGCGAGCGCGCTCCGCGTGCAGTACACAGTGAAACCACCGTGGAGATCCATTCATGAGCCAGGCCCAGGCCCTGCCCGCCAGCCCGCTGAAGCAGCTTTGGCTGAAGTGGCGTTTTCACCTGAACATCCTGCTGATCCTGATCCCGCTGGGCTTCATGCCCAAGTACTTCGCCGACGCCAGGCTGTTCCGCGGCGACGCCGGCCTTGGCGCCAACGTGATCAGTGACATCCAGGTCGGCCCTTACAGCCTCGACCTTGCGGAACTGCGTGACGAGGCGCCACACGCCGACGGCCCCGCCGGCTACTTCAAATCGTTCAATGCATCGCTGTGCAAGGCCTGCATAAAAAACGTCAAGGCAGCCTACCTGCGCATCGGCAAGCCAAGAAGCCTGCGCGCCGCCGGCACCATTTTCTTCGGTGCACCTTACAACATGGGCACCTCGTTGCCGATTCCGCCGCGTACCAAACCCGACGCGCACATCTGGATCACCCTGGAAGGCTGGGACGGCAGCATGCACCAGGCGTCGATCCCCCTGACCAAGGCATCGCCAGCCACTGTGGCATGGCTCGAGAAACAAGGAGAAAACAAATGAATCACCGGATGCGCACCCTGGCGCTGCCCTTGCTGGTACTGGTCGCCGGCCCTGCGCTTGCGCACAACCCGATGTGCGAATGCGAAGAACTGGCCAGCGGCCAGGTCAAGTGCACCGGCGGTTTCTCGGACGGCAGCGGTGCCCCCGGAGTGACCCTGGACGTGATTGGTTATGACGAACAGGTGCTGGTCGGCGGCAAGCTTGGCAACGACTCGACGCTGACCTTCAAACGCCCGGACGGCGAATTCTACGTGCTGTTCGATGCTGGCCCCGGGCACGTGGTGGAAGTGGACTACGCCGATATCGCCCAGCCATGAGCCGCGCCCACGTCATTCGCCCGGCCGGTGCCGGGCACGAAACCCTGTACGTGCTGCTGGCAAGCTTGCTGATCGTGGTGCTCGCCGCCAGCGTGGTGCTGCTGCGCGGTGAGCGCGAGGACGAACAGGCCATCGCCAGCCACCAGATCGACGCCCGCCGCGACCTCACCGCCGCCGAGCAAGGCCTGTACACCGACCTGCGGGTAGCCTTCGACGAGATCCAGCTCCTGCGCGAAGAAAACGCCGTCACGCCCAGCGTAAAGGCCCTGGCCGAAGAAGGCCTGCCGCCGTTCGTGGTCGATGCCGGCAGCCAAAGCCGTGGCGGCCACCAATGGTCATGGCTGGAACCCGGCGCCTACCTGGGCCGCAGCCAGGCCCCGGAAGTGGCCGGCAGCCTGCTGCTGATCCTGCCACCCGACAGCACAGGCCAAGCCGATATCTGGCTGCGCCGCGACAGCGCCGCCGTGATCCCGGACGACCTCGGCCTGGCCGCTCTGATCGCGGCTGGCTGGCAACAGGTGGTCAGCCACTACGACGCCGGGGTCACCCGCGAACACCGTCACTGAACCCAAGGACCCGCCCATGTTTCGCTCCGCCCTCGCCCTGCTCCTGTCCCTTGCCCTGCCGGCAATGGCCCTGGCCGATAACAGCAAGCCGCTGCGAATCGGCATCACCCTGCACCCCTACTACAGCTACGTGAGCAATATTGTCGGCGACAAGGCCGAGGTGGTTCCCCTGATTCCGGCGGGCTTCAACCCGCACGCCTACGAGCCGCGGGCCGAGGACATCAAGCGCATCGGCACGCTGGACGTGGTGGTGCTCAACGGTGTTGGCCATGACGATTTCGCAGACCGCATGATCGCCACCAGCGAAAAACCCGACATTGCCACTATCGAAGCCAATCAGAACGTGCCGCTGCTGGCGGCCACTGGCATCGCCGCGCGCGGTGCCGGCAAGGTGGTCAACCCGCACACCTTTCTGTCGATCAGCACCACCATCGCCCAGGTGAACAACATCGCCCGTGAACTGGGCAAGCTCGACCCGGACAACGCCAAGTTGTACACGCAAAACGCCCGTGCCTACGCCAAGCGCCTGCGCGCCCTGCGTGCCGAGGCCCTGGCCAAGGTCACCGAAGCCCCTGGCGCAACGTTCCGGGTCGCCACCATCCATGCTGCCTATGACTACCTGGTGCGCGACTTCGGTCTGGAGGTGACCGCCGTCGTCGAGCCGGCCCATGGCATCGAGCCCAGCCCGGCGCAGCTGAAAAAAACCATCGACCAGCTCAAGGCACTGGACGTGCGGGTGATCTTCTCGGAAATGGACTTCCCGTCGGCCTATGTCGAAACCATTCAGCGTGAGTCCGGCGTACGCCTGTATCCGTTGACGCATATCTCCTACGGCGATTACACCAAGGACAAGTACGAGGTGGAAATGAAGCGCAACCTGGACACCGTGGTCCGCGCCATTCAGGAGAACCGCGCATGACCGCTGCCGCCAAGCGGGTGACAGCCTGCGGGCCGCGCATCGAGTTCACTGGCATCGACCTGACCTTGGGGCGTACGCGCATCCTCGAACAGGTCAGTTTCAGCGTGGCAGCAGGCAGCGTGCACGCCATCGTCGGCCCCAACGGCGGCGGCAAGAGCTCGTTGATCAAGACCCTGCTCGGGCAGATGCCACACCAGGGCCAGCTGACCTTGCATTGGCCTGGTGAGCGCGAAGTGATTGGCTACGTGCCGCAGGCACTGGAGTTCGACCGCGGCCTGCCCATGACCGTGGACGACTTCATGGCCGCCATGTGCCAGCGCCGCCCGGCCTTCCTCGGCCTGTCGCGGCGCGTGAAGCCAGCCATTGATGCAGCCTTGGTTCAGGTTGGCATGCTCGACAAGCGCACGCGGCGCATGGGTGCACTGTCCGGCGGTGAGCGCCAGCGCGTGCTGCTGGCCCAGGGCCTGATCCCCGAGCCACAGTTGCTGGTGCTGGACGAACCGATGTCGGCCCTCGATGAAGCCGGAATCCAGGTGTTCGAACAGTTATTGCAGGGCTGGCGCCAGGCCGGCACTACCGTTCTGTGGATCGAGCACGACCTGGAAGCCGTGTTGCGTCTGGCGGACCGGTTAACAGGCCTGAACCGCCAGGTGCTGTTCGATGCGCCGCCTGCCCAGGCCCTGACTCCGGAGCGCCTGCTCGGCCTGTTCTCCGTTCACCCGCGTAGCGAGAGCCTTGCCTGATGAGTTTTGAAATCTTTCGCCAAACGGTCCAGGACTGGGCCACTGCCGGCTATCTGCCCGAGGCGCTGGCCTACGGCTTCGTGGTCAACGCCCTGTTGGCTGGCCTGATGATCGGCCCGGTGTTGGGCGGCCTGGGTACCTTGGTGGTGGTCAAGCGCTTTGCCTTCTTCTCCGAAGCGGTCGGCCATGCGGCGCTGACCGGCGTGGCCATCGGTATCCTGCTGGGTGAGCCCTATACCGGCCCTTACGGCAGCCTGTTCGGCTACTGCCTGCTGTTCGGCATCCTGCTCAACTTCCTGCGCAACCGTACCGGGCTGTCGCCGGACACACTGATTGGCGTGTTCCTGTCGGTGTCGCTGGCGCTGGGCGCCAGCCTGCTGCTGATGCTGGCAGGCAAGATCAACGTGCACATCCTCGAAAACGTGCTGTTCGGCTCGGTGCTGACCGTTAGCGCCCAGGACTTGCTCGTGCTGGGCATCGTCGCGGCGCTGGTGCTGGCCTTGGCGCTGCCGCTGTACAACCGCATCATGCTGGCCAGTTTCAACCCGCAGCTGGCGGCTGTGCGCGGGGTAGCGGTGAAGACCCTGGACTATCTGTTCGTGGTGCTGGTGACGTTGGTGACTGTAGCTGCGGTGAAGGTGATCGGGGCCATCCTGGTCGGTGCGCTGCTGGTCATCCCGGCCGCCGCCGCTCGCCTGGTCAGTCAGTCGCTCAAGGGCTTTTTCTTCCTGTCGGTGCTGATTGCCACCATCAGTACCCTGCTCGGTATTTTGCTGCCGATCGTTTTCGACCTGCCGGTGCCGTCAGGGGCCGCGATCATCCTGGTCGCCGGCATCTGCTTTGCCCTGGCCGCCCTGGCCCGCGCCCTCGTTCCCCGCCTGCAAGGAAACCCGGCATGAACTTCAAACACCTGACCCTGGCGCTGGCACTGGCCGGCCTGCCGTCCCTGTCTTTCGCCACGCAAGTGCTGACGACCCTGCCCGTCACCCACAGCCTGGCCAGCGCCCTGCTCGACGGCACTGCGGTGCAGCTCCAGCAGGCAGCACCGGCCAACCTGCCTGCCAGCCGCCAACCGTCATATTTCAGCGGGCGTGGTGGCGCAGGCCTGCACAAGGCCGCCCAGCAGGCAGATGCGGTGATCGGGGTGCGTTCGATCTGGCGTGACGACCCGCTGTACCCGATGGCCCGACGCAGCAATATCCGCATTGTCGAGATCGATGCCGCGCGACCGGTGGATGGCGCACTGCCGGGCATTGCGGTGAACGGTGACGATGCCTATGGTGCTTACCCCTGGCTCAACCCGACCAACCTCGGGCGCATGGCCGACGTGGTGGCCAATGACCTGGAGCGCCTGGCGCCGGACGACAAGGCAAAGATCCAGGGCAACCTGGCAGGGCTCAAGCGCCAGTTGCTGGAGCTTTCGGCCAGCAGCCAGACGCGGTTGGCCAAAGTCGACAACCTGACGGTGGTGAGCCTGTCGGAGCGGCTGGGATATCTGGTCAACGGGTTGAACCTGGATGCGGTCGAGCAGCCACTGCCGGCCGAATGGGATGCGGCCGCCCTCAAGGCGCTGGGGGAGAACCTGAAGGCGCAGGACGTGGCGCTGGTGCTGGACCATCGTCAGCCTGAAGCGGCAGTGGCCGAGGTGATCAAGGCGGCCGGGGCCAAGCTGGTGGTGGTGGAGAGTGACCCTGAAGATGCGATTGCGGGGCTCAAAGCCAGCGTTGACCAAGTGGTTGGGGCATTGGGCGGGCGCTGATCGGACAGGCCCGCGCGGTGGATGGCACGGGCTTCGCCCGTGTTCGCGGGCAAGCCCGCTCCTACATTGGACACGCGTCGGTGGTTGGGCGCAGGCCGTCGTGTAGGAGCGGGTTTACCCGCGAAGAGGCCGGCCCTGCTGGCCAAGTTCCACCCGCCGTTCGCCGTTGCCGCCACCACCGTATTCGCGGGTAAACCCGCTCAAGGATCGCGGTTGCTGCCAGGCTAACGCTTCATGCACCGCTGATAGCGCTCATCCACCCGCCCGGCAAACCAGGCCGTGGTCAGCTTGCGGGTAATCTTCGGGCTCTTCAGCTCGATGCCCGGCAACACTGCGCGGGGCACCGGTTTGCCGGCTTTGGCATCCGCCAGGGCGAACACCCCGCTGTACAGCTTGCTGTCCTCGAACGCCAGGCTGTCGGCCTCCTCCAGCTGGCTTCGGATCTGCGGGTTACGCAGCCCAAGCTTCACCCCCAGCTTGCGCGCGGCCAGTTCAGTCGTCCCCGGCATGATCGCCCCCGGCGCCACCAGGTCGCCGTCCAGTGCCAACTTCACCCCCGTGACCTTGCTCAATGCCGCCTGGAATGCCGCATTGCGGCTGGCGTACCAGCCTGCGTTGAAATCGGCGAAACGGTAAAGCTGGCGCTCGTAGTTGGCCGGGTAGCCCAACAGGTGGGCAATACCGAAGTACATGCCGCCGCGCCGGCTGAACACTTCCTGGCGAATCGTGCCTTCATGGCTGTAGGGGTAATCCCTCGCATGCTTTTCGGCAAAATCGATGCTGACTTGCATCGGCCCGCCGGTGTGCACCGGATTCAGCCCGCCCAGCAAGGTCTTGCCCAGCGGCACGCGAGCAACGACTTCGTCGTACAGTTCGCTCAACTGCTTTTCGCTGCGCACCGTCTGCAACCGCTGCTGGTAGCTCTTGCCGTTGCCCGACGGCCTCTTCAGCGCACCGTCGACCAGCAGTTTGGGAATATGCAGACGCGCAGCGCGGCGGTCGATCTCCTGGCGGGCGATACGCCCAAGGTTGGGCACCTGCGGGTCCGCAGTGAAAGTCGACTCCTGTTCGGTCACCGCCAGCACTGCGCACAGGTTACTTTTACTGGGCGCTATGCGCTGGGCTTCGAAGGCTGCCTGGATATCGTTGGCCCAACCCTCGCGGTCCTTGACCTGGGCGGGTAACAGCCGCAATAGCTGCGCACGGATTTTGGCCGGGTCCGTTTCGGGTGCTTCTTCGCGGCGCCCGGCACAGCCTTGCAACAGCGCCAGGGCCATCACCGAAATGGCCAGTAACCGGCCGTTCAGGGCTGTTCACCGACCAGATAGGTTTTGCTGATGTGGCGGAACTGCGGGTGCCCGGCACTGCCCATCAATTCGAACAGCACCATCTCGCGGGTCACTACCTGCGCACCGGCGGCACGCATGCGCGCCAGGCCTGCGGCCTTGCTGGCCGGGGTGCGGCTGTCGCAGGCATCCTCGACCACGAACACTTGCTTGCCCAGCGCCAGCAGGCCGAGCACGGTCTGCAGCACACAGACATGGGTTTCCATGCCGCAGACGATCACCTGCTCGCGCGCCATCAAACTGGCCGGCAGGCACTCGGCGGCCACGCAGGAAAAGTGACTTTTTTCCACCACTTCGGCTGCCGGCGCTACGGCCAGCAGTTCGGCCAGGGTATGGCCCAGGCCTTTGGGGTACTGCTCGGAAATCACCGTCGGCAGCGCCAGCTCGGCAGTCGCCGCCAGCAACCAGCGGGCCCGTGCCCGAGTGCCTTCGGGGTCGCTCATGGCACCGATCAGTTTTTCCTGGATGTCGACGACCAGCAGCGTGGCCTTGAGTGGATCGATCAGCATTGTCTGCCTCTTGCCTGGGAAAAACCCTAGCCTCCCCCAGGCAAGCGGTGACGTCAATCAGGCGGACAGCCGAAGCGGTTGCAGCGACGCGGTCAGCGCAGCGAGCACACGGTCTTCCTGCTCATGGATGAAAAAATGACCACCCGGGAACATCTGCAGCGAGAACGCGCCGTGGGTTTCACAGCGCCATGCCTGCAGTTGCTCATCGCTGGCCCGGTCATCCACGCCACCCAGCACATGCAGTGGGCACTGCAACGCCGCTCGCTGCCGGTATGTGTAAGTGCCGCACAACAGAAAATCGGCGCGCAAGGTCGGCAAGGTCAGGCTCATCAGCTCAGCGTTGGCCAGCACTTCCTCAGGCGTACCTTGCAGCGCGCGCAACTCGCTGATCAGCTCGGCGTCGCTCTTGGGCTCGCGCCAGTTGTTGCCGTCGTAGTCCTCACGCCGGGTAGGTGCCGCGGTGCCGCAGGCGAACAAGGCCAGCGGCGCCGGGCAGCCCAATGCCTGCAGCTCATGGGCCAGCTCGAAGGCCAGCAGTGCACCCAGGCTGTGACCGAGCAGCGCATAAGGAGCGCTTGCCGTCAGGCGCTGCTCGCTGGCCAGTTGCCGAGCCAGCACTTGCATGTCAGTGTGCAGCGACTCTGCCATGCGCGCCCCCCGCCCAGGCAATTCCACCGGGCGCACCTGCAACCAGGCCGGCAGCTTGCGCCGCCAGCGGCTGTAGACCATGGCGCTGGCCCCGGAGTACGGCAGGCACAGCAGGTTCAGCACGGTCACTGGGCGGCAGCTTCAGCCATTTTCTGGCGCAGGCTCAACGGGCGCATGTCGGTCCAGACTTCATCGATGTAGGCCAGGCAGTCCTTCTTCAGGCCGCTTTTGCCCACGGCACGCCAGCCGTTGGGGATGGCTTTGTAGTCGGGCCAGATCGAGTATTGCTCTTCGTGGTTGACCACTACCTGGAACTGGATATCGTCGCGGTCGAAAACGGAAGTCATTGCCTGTCTCCTTAAATGATGATGCCGCTGCGCGCCTGGCGCAGGGTGGCTTTCAAGTAGACGTAGCAAGCGCTGTAAAAATTAACGGAATTGACGCGCCCCCAGGTGGGATCGACCGGTACAGGTGTCAACGCTCAGGTATCGCGCAACAAGTCGTGCGTATCGAGCAACCGGAACGCAACCTGCGGATTACGCTCCAGCCCGCGCCGGATTGCCGCCGGGATAGACTGCCGGGTCTTGCGACACAGCCCGGGTTGCTCGTCCAGCTCGATGACGATGCCGCGCATGGTCCGTACCTCGTTGTAACCGGGGGCGATGTGCACGCGGATGCCGAGGTTTTCGTACAGGCGCTGCTGCAGACGTTGAAGGTCTTCCAGGTCCCTCAGGTTTTCCAGGCGTTCGAGCAGGCGTTTTTCTTCCTGCCGGGTCAGCAAGAGGATGCGCTGGGCGGCCTGCGGATGGTCGGCCAATTGCTCGCGGCCGCAGACGCAGGCGCCAGGGGGGCAAGGTTGGCGTAAAGGAACGGGCGTACTCATAGGGCAAGCATAGCCTGTACCGACCGTCAGAGCTGCGCCAGCCGCGTACGCAGGAAGCTGACAAAACCCTGCACCGGCCGCGCCACCTGCCGGTGCTGCGGATACACCGCCGAGAGCTGCAGCGCGGGCGGGCGCCACTCATCCAGAACCGTCACCAGTTGCCCCTCCGCCAACGCCTGCCCAACGATAAAGGTCGGCAGGTAAGTGACCCCCATCCCGGCAATCGCAGCCCCCCGCAGCAACTCGCCATTGTTCGCCCGCATGCGCCCGGTCACCTGAATTGCCTGGGTTTTGCCACCTTTGTGGAATTGCCACTGCACCTGCCGCGAATGCCCATAGGGCAGACAATCATGCGCGGCGAGCTCATCCGGTTTTCCCGGCGCTCCTCGTGCTTGCAAATACGCCGGGCTCGCACAGTAGACCCGCTCGACACTGGCGATACGCCGGGCAATCAGGCTGGAGTCCTCCAATGCACCAATCCGCAGCGCCAGGTCATAGCCTTCACCAATCAGGTCCACGGCGCGGTCGCTCAGGTCTACTTCTACATCAACCTGGGGGTGCAACTGCAGAAACTCGGTCAGCAGGCAACCCAGGTGCGCCATGGCAAACGACAGCGGCGCGCTGAGGCGCAAGGTGCCGCGCAGGACCTGGGCCTGGCCGCTGATGTCGTGTTCGACCTGCTGCACTTCACCCAGCAGGCGCAGGGCCGACTGGTAGTAGTGCTGCCCCAGTGGCGTGGCATCGAGGCGCCGGGTGGAGCGGTTGAGCAGGCGCACGCCCAGGCGCTCTTCAAGCTGCATCAGACGCCGGCTGACCGATTGCTTGGACATGCCCAGACGGTCGGCGGCAGCGGTGAAACTACCGGCCTCCATCACCTGGGCAAAGATCCGCATGTCTTCGTAAGGGTTCATTGTCTCGCTCTTGCTGACAGTCAAACACTTTATAGCGGCTTTTTCCCACGAGTGCATCTGCCTAATCTACGCACAAGTCGCAGCGATGGCCCCTCAGGCCAGGCAAGACGCCCACTACCAACACTTGCACAGAAAAGGATTCGCTCATGAACATTGTCCACAAAGCCCTCACCGCCTCCGTCCTGGCCCTGTCCGTTTCCACTGCCTTCGCCGCAGGCAGCCCCGGTGTCGAACAACACACCCAGGCCTTCCTCGAAGCCCTGGAGAAAGGGGGTGGCAAGCCGCTGGAACAGCTCACACCAAACGACGCCCGCGCGGTACTGACCGGCGCCCAGGCCTCGGTAAAGGTCGACCTCTCGGGGATCGAAGTGAAGGAACGCACGATTCAGGCCAATGGCCAGTCGATCAAGCTGCAAGTGGTACGCCCGACTAACGTCAAAGGTGATCTGCCGGTGTTCATGTTCTTCCACGGCGGCGGCTGGGTGCTGGGCGACTTCCCGACCCACCAACGACTGATCCGCGACCTGGTGGTCGGCTCGGGTGCGGTGGCGGTCTATGTGGACTACACCCCGTCACCGGAAGCGCACTACCCGACGGCGATCAACCAGGCGTACGCCGCGACTCGCTGGGTGGCCGAGCATGGCAAGGAGATCGGCGTGGATGGCAAGCGCCTGGCTGTAGCCGGCAACAGCGTTGGCGGTAACATGGCGGCGGTGGTTGCACTCAAGGCCAAAGAGGCCGGCACCCCTGCCCTGCGCTTCCAGCTGCTGCTGTGGCCGGTGACCGATGCCAGCTTCGAGACAGCATCGTACAAGCAGTTTGCCGAAGGACACTTCCTGACCACCGGGATGATGAAGTGGTTCTGGAACAACTACACCGTTGATGCAAAGGCGCGGGCGCAGATCTACGCCTCGCCGCTGCGGGCCAGCAGTGAACAGCTCAAGGGCTTGCCGCCAGCGCTGGTGCAAACGGCTGAGTTCGATGTGTTGCGGGATGAAGGCGAGGCTTATGCCCGCAAGTTGAATGCGGCGGGCGTGACAGTAACCTCGGTGCGCTACAACGGAATGATTCATGACTATGGGCTGCTCAACCCGTTGAGCCAAGTGCCGGCAGTAAAGGCGGCGCTGCGGCAGGCGGGCAACGAACTTAAAGTGCATCTGCAGTGAGGCAATGAGCAATAGACCCGCCTGGGCGGGTCTTTTGCTTCTATTTGCGGAAACGGCCCGCAGGCTTCAATGAATCTGCCATCGGTGCGGCAGGTCCGGCCCTTTCGCGGGTAAACCCGCTCCTACACAGGCCACCACAAACGTCAAATTCTGTGGTGGCCTGTGTAGGAGCGGGTTACCCGCGAAAGGGCCGGCAAATCCTGCTCAGGGCTCAAACCCTTCCACAATGATCACCTCAGCCTTCGCCACCCCTTGGCGATGACTGCATGCCTCTTGGTACAGCGCGGAGCGGTAACAGGCGACGGCCTGCGCGTACGAATCGAACTCGATCACCACACTACGCTGAGGCGTAGCCCTCCCTTCCATCGCCTCGCTGCGCCCGCCACGGGCCAGGAAGCGCCCGCCGAATGCCTTGAAGGCAGCCGGGGCGCGCTGGGTGTATTGCTGGTACTGCTCGGGGTCGGTCACGTCCACATGGGCGATCCAGTAGGCCTTCATGTGCAGCTCTCCTGTTACGGCGATATTTGTGTATGATGGTATACCATAAAATTCACCCCACCACAGTGAGCGTGCACCATGGCTTTCAACACCATCGAGGAACTTCTCGAGGACTACCGGCAAGGCAAGATGGTCCTGCTGGTGGATGACGAGGACCGGGAAAACGAAGGCGACCTGTTGATCGCCGCCGAGCGCTGCGACGCCCAGGCCATCAACTTCATGGCCCGCGAGGCGCGCGGGCTGATCTGCCTGACCTTGACCGACGATCACTGCCAGCGCCTGGGCCTGGAGCAGATGGTTCCGGCCAACGGTAGCGTGTTCAGCACCGCGTTCACCGTGTCGATCGAGGCGGCCACCGGGGTCACCACCGGCATTTCCGCCGCTGACCGGGCACGCACCGTGGCAGCGGCCATGGCCCCCAACGCCCGCCCCGAAGACGTGGTACAACCTGGCCACATTTTCCCCCTGCGGGCACGCGAAGGCGGCGTGCTGACCCGTGCCGGCCATACCGAAGCCGGCTGCGACCTGGCACGCCTGGCCGGCTTCAGTCCGGCCTCGGTCATCGTTGAAGTGCTGAACGACGACGGCACCATGGCCCGTCGCCCCGACCTGGAAGTGTTCGCCGCCCGGCATGGCATCAAGATTGGCACCATCGCCGACCTGATCCACTACCGCCTGAGCACCGAGCAGACCATCAAGCGCATCGGCGAGCGCGAGCTACCGACCGTGCATGGCACCTTCCGCCTGGTCACGTATGAAGACCGCATCGAAGGTGGCGTGCACATGGCCATGGTCATGGGCGACATTCGCCGCGAACAGCCGACCCTGGTGCGGGTGCATGTGATTGACCCGCTGCGCGACCTGGTGGGTGCCGAGTACGCCGGCCCCGCCAACTGGACGCTGTGGGCGGCGCTGCAGAAGGTGGCTGAGGAAGGTACTGGCGTGGTGGTGATCCTGGCCAACCACGAATCCTCCCAGGCCTTGCTTGAGCGTGTGCCACAACTGACCCACCCTGTGCGGCCCTATCAACGTGGCCAGTCCAAGGTGTATTCCGAAGTGGGTACCGGGGCGCAAATTCTGCAGGACCTTGGCGTGGGCAAGCTGCGTCACCTGGGGCCACCGCTGAAATACGCGGGGCTGGCGGGCTATGAGCTGGAGGTGGTGCAGAGCATCCCGTTCGACCCGGGGATGAATGGCTGAGAACACACAAGCAATTGATTTAGCGGGGCCCTGTAGGCGCGGGTTTACCCGCGAATGCGAGGGTGACACCACCGACGCATTCGCGGGTAAACCCGCGCCTACAGGGCCCTTGGTGCTTTTGACAGGGCGGAGTGATGGCCGGTCGCCTCATACCTCTTGCCAAAATCTTGGAATACCATAATATGATATCCCGTAGACCTTAAACCTGCAGGCCGGCACCTACAATTAAAAACGGCCATCAGAACACTTTGTTTTAGCTGCTCCCCGAACACTATTGGCGGGCGCACCACAAGCCCCGCCTCGAATAACAAAAGCAACGAGGGCGTAACCATGCTGTTAAGCAAACGTGTAACCGCAGTGCTGTCCGCCAGCCTGCTGACCCTGGCATGTCAGGCCGCCCAGGCCGCCGATAGCCTCAACTTCGTCAGCTGGGGCGGTACGACCCAGGACGCCCAGAAAGAAGCGTGGGCAGTACCGTTCACCAAAGCCACGAACATCAAGGTCGTGCAGGACGGTCCCACCGACTACGGCAAGCTCAAGGCCATGGTCGAGAGCGGAAACGTGCAGTGGGACGTGGTCGACGTCGAAGCCGACTTTGCCCTGCGTGCCGCCAGCGAAGGCCTGCTCGAACCCCTCGACTTCAACCAGATCAAGCGCGACAAGATCGACCCACGCTTCGTCTCCGACCATGGCGTCGGCTCATTCTTCTTCTCCTTCGTGCTCGGCTACAACGAAGGCAAGCTCGGGGCCAACAAGCCGGTGGACTGGACCGCGCTGTTCGACACCAAGGCCTACCCCGGCAAGCGAGCCCTGTACAAATGGCCCAGCCCCGGCGTGCTGGAACTGGCCCTGCTGGCCGACGGCGTAGCCCCCGACAAGCTGTACCCGCTGGACCTGGACCGCGCCTTCAAGAAGCTCGACACCATCAAGAAAGACATCGTCTGGTGGGGCGGTGGCGCCCAGTCACAGCAGTTGCTGGCCTCAGGTGAAGCCTCGCTCGGCCAGTTCTGGAATGGCCGTGTCTACGCCCTGCAGCAAGACGGTGCACCGGTGGGTGTGAGCTGGAAGCAGAACCTGGTCATGGCCGACTTCCTGGTCATCCCCAAAGGCGCCAAGAACAAGGAAGCGGCCATGAAATTCCTGGCCAACGCCAGCAGCGCCGAAGGCCAGGCCGAATTCGCCAACAAAACCGCCTATGCGCCGGTCAACGTCGACAGCGTGGCCAAGCTGGACAAGGACCTCGCGCCAAACCTGCCAACTGCCTACGCCCAGGACCAGGTCACCCTCGACTTCGCCTACTGGGCCAAGAACGGTCAAGCTATCGCGGCCCGCTGGAATGAGTGGTTGGTCAAATGAAAGTCGCCATCAACGCCCTGCAAAACGCGCAAGGTGCCCCCACGGGCGCCGGCGCCCCGGGCACCGCACCGCGCCGTGCCAGCCTGAGCCAGCGCTGGAAAGGCAGCCGCAACCTGCTGCCCGCCCTGCTGTTCCTTGGCCTGTTCTTCTTCGCCCCGCTGGTCGGCCTGTTGCTGCGCGGGGTGCTGGAGCCAACGCCAGGGCTGGGTAACTACGAGCAGCTGTTCGCCAACTCGGCCTATGCACGGGTGCTGTTCAACACCTTCTCGGTGGCCGGCGTGGTTACCCTGATCAGCGTGCTGCTGGGCTTCCCGCTGGCCTGGGCAATCACCCTGGTGCCCAAGGGCTGGGGCCGCTGGCTGCTGAACATCGTGCTGCTGTCGATGTGGACCAGTCTGCTGGCGCGCACCTACTCGTGGCTGGTGCTGCTGCAGAGCTCGGGCGTGATCAACAAGGCGTTGATGGCCATGGGCATCATCGATGCCCCGCTGGAAATGGTGCACAACCTCACCGGCGTGGTAATCGGCATGAGCTACATCATGATCCCGTTCATCGTGCTGCCACTGCAGGCGACCATGCACGCCATCGACCCGATGGTGCTGCAGGCAGGTTCGATCTGTGGTGCCAGCCCGTGGACCAACTTCTGGAAGGTGTTCCTGCCGCTGTGCCGCTCGGGGCTGTTCTCCGGGGCGCTGATGGTGTTCGTGATGTCGCTCGGTTACTACGTCACCCCGGCGCTGCTGGGGGGCGCGCAGAACATGATGCTGCCTGAATTCATCATCCAGCAGGTGCAGTCGTTCCTCAACTGGGGCCTGGCCAGCGCCGCTGCCGCACTGCTGGTGGCGATCACCCTGGTGCTCTTCTACCTGTACCTGAAGCTGCAGCCGGAATCCCCGGTTGGCAACGCGAGGTAAACCGCCATGCTCCTGTCTCCCAATGCCATGGGCCGCCCGCTGCGTACGGGCCTGTACCTGACCACCGGGGTCATCGCGGCCTTCCTGCTGCTGCCGGTGGTCTTCATTGTGTTGCTGTCATTCGGCTCGTCACAGTGGCTGGTGTTCCCGCCACCGGGCTGGACCTTCAAGTGGTACGGCCAGTTTTTCTCCAACCCGGAGTGGATGGACGCCGCACTGGCCAGCCTGAAGGTGGCCGTGCTGACCACCATCGCCGCCGTGCTGCTGGGCCTGCCCAGCGCATTCGCCCTGGTGCGTGGCCGCTTCCCGGGCCGCGAGCTGCTGTACGGGCTGTTTACCATGCCGATGATCGTGCCGCTGGTGATCATTGCCGTGGCGGTATACGCACTGTTCCTCAAGCTAGGTTACACCGGCACGCTGTTCGCCTTCGTGGTCAGCCACGTGATCGTCGCCCTGCCGTTCACGATCATCTCGATCATCAACTCGCTGAAGCTGTTCGACCAGTCGATCGAAGATGCTGCGGTGATCTGCGGTGCATCACGCCTGCAGGCCATTTTCAAGGTCACGTTCCCGGCCATCCGCCCCGGCATGATCGCCGGTGGCCTGTTCGCTTTCCTGGTGTCCTGGGATGAAGTGGTGCTGAGCGTGATGATGGCCAGCCCCGACCTGCAGACCCTGCCAGTGAAGATGTGGACCACCTTGCGCCAGGACCTTAGCCCGGTCATCGCCGTGGCTTCGACCTTGCTGATCGGCCTGTCGTTGCTGGTCATGTTCATTGCCGCCGCCTTGCGCCGGCGCACCGAAAACGCCTGAGCGCGGAGAAAACAACAATGAGTGCAGTGATCAAAGACAACGCGCACGGCAAAACCCTGGTCAGCCTGCGCGGCCTGAACAAGCACTACGGCGACTTCACCGCCGTGGACAACCTCGACCTGGAGATCCAGGACGGCGAGTTCCTGACCTTCCTCGGTTCCAGCGGCTCGGGCAAGTCCACCACCCTGTCGATGCTGGCCGGCTTCGAAACACCCAGCAGCGGCGAGATCCTGGTCGACGGCCAGTCGCTGGTCAACGTGCCACCGCACAAGCGTGACATCGGCATGGTGTTCCAGCGCTATTCGCTGTTCCCGCACCTGAATGTGCGTGACAACATCGCCTTCCCACTGGCCATTCGCAAACTCGGCGCTGCCGAAACCGCAAAGCGCGTCGACGCCATGCTCAAGCTGGTGCAACTGGAGCCGTTCGCGCACCGCAAACCCTCGCAAATGTCGGGCGGCCAGCAGCAGCGCGTGGCGATCGCCCGGGCGCTTGTGTACGAGCCGCGTATCCTGCTGATGGACGAGCCGCTCGGCGCGCTGGACAAGAAGCTGCGTGAAGACCTGCAGGACGAACTGCGCCAGTTGCACCGCCGCCTGGGCATCACCATCGTCTACGTCACCCACGACCAGGAAGAAGCCATGCGCCTGTCGCAGCGCATCGCCATCTTCAGCCACGGCAAGATCGTCGGCCTGGGCACCGGGTACGACTTGTACCAGAATCCGCCGAATGCCTTTGTTGCGTCGTTCCTGGGCAACTCCAACTTCCTGCGGATCAAGGCCAGCAGCAATGGCGCAGGCAGCTTCGAGGGCCAACCAGTGGCCATCCGCCTCACCCCAGGCCTGGCCGCCGAGCAGGATGCGCTGATCATGGTGCGTCCGGAAAAAGCCCTGGCCCTGACCGCCGAACAAGCGGCGCGCGAGCCATTGCCGGCGGGCTGGAACGAGGTCAGTGCCAAGGTGGGCGAAGTGCTGTTCCTGGGTGAAAGCCAGACCTGTCATGTGGTGACTGCAGGGGGTACCGAGCTGACGGTGAAGGCCCTGTCGGCCGCGGGCATGCCGATGCAGCCGGGCGACAGCGTGAAGGTGCGTTGGGCAGTGGCCGACGCTTGCATTTATACCGAATGGGCCGAGAGCGACCTGAGCAAGTCGGCCGGGGCACATTAACCTCTTCAGCGTTGCAGCGCCTGCCAGATCGAGCGCCGCCCGCGCGGCGCACGATCGGGCAGGCGCTGCACGCTGGAAGGTGTACGCCCCCGTCACATTATCATCACGCCACTGTCGTAATCTGCCGGCCAACACTGTGCCATAGGCCACCCGGCATGCTCCGCCTGCTTGTCTTGCTGCTCACCTTGCTTCCACTAGCGACCTTGTCTGAGCCCCTGCATCTGCGTGTCCAAGGCTCCAACACCATCGGCGCGGCCTTGATACCGGCGCTGGTGCAGGGGCAATTGCGCGCGCAGCAGGCCACCGCCATCGAACAACGGCCAGGCAAGGTCGCCAACGAGCGGGTGATTACCGCCCGCGACGTGCATGGTCAGCCCTTGCGCATCGACATTGCCGCCCACGGTTCAAGCACAGGCTTTGTCGCGCTGGGCCGTGGCGAGGCTGACCTGGCCGCCGCCTCGCGACCGATCAACGACAGTGAAGTGCGCCAGTTGCAGGCGCTGGGCGACCTGCGCGCAGCCGGCGCAGAACAAGTGATCGGCCTCGACGGCGTCGCGATCATCATCCACCCCGACAACCCAATACCCCAACTGGACACCCGGCAACTGGCGCAGATTTTCTCCGGGCAGATCCAGCGCTGGGAACAACTGGGCATACCTGGCGGGGCCATTCATCTGTATGCCCGTGACGACCGTTCCGGCACTTTCGAGACCTTCAAGGCGCTGGTGCTGGAACCTCAGCACGGCGAACTTTCGGCCAAGGCCAGGCGCTTCGAGTCCAGCGACGAACTGGCGCAACGCGTGGGTACCGACCGCCAGGCCATCGGTTTCAGCAGCCTGGCCGCCGTACACGGGGCCAAGGTGCTGGCGGTGGCCGAAGGCGACGCGCCGGCCATGCTGCCAGAGCGTGCACGTGTGGCCAGCGAGGACTACCCGCTCTCACGGCGCCTGTACTTTTACCTGCCGGCCAACCCCAAGCCCCAGGCCAAGGCCCTGGTCGATTTCGCTCAGAGCCCGGCCGGCCAGGCGATCATCGCCCAGCAGGGTTTCGTTTCGCAGCAGATCAAGGCCCTGTCTGTCGCCCCCCAAAGCGACATGCCACCGCGCTATCGCATCCTGGCCCTGCAGGCGCAGCGGCTGAGTGTGAACTTCCGCTTCCAGGAAGGAAGCGCCAGGCTGGACAACAAGGCCTTGCGCGATGTGCAGCGGGTGGCAGAGTACCTGCGCCAGGCCGGGAAGCTGCAGGGCAAGGCAGTGCTGGTGGGGTTCGGCGACCCCAAGGAAACGCCCGGGCGCGCAGCCCTGCTCTCCCGCCTGCGTGCGCAAGCAGTGCGCCGCGAACTGGCGCGTGGTGGCGTGGAGGTGCTGCAGGTGACCGGGATGGGCGATGAATTGCCAGTGGCCGGCAATGAACAGGAGCAAGGCCGGCTGCGCAACCGGCGGGTCGAGGTGTGGGTGTATTGATCCGGCCTTGTACACACCTCTGAAGCAGCCTTGTGCTGCAACGAGGCCCGAATGACAGAAACATTCCGGTGTCAGCAAGGACCTCGTCGCAGCACAAGGCTGCGTCTACAGGCTGTAGAGCAGGCTCCACGTCATCAGCGGGTGACGGTGCGCATGGTCACGAACTCTTCGGCCGCCGTCGGGTGCACGCCGATGGTTTCGTCGAACTGCTGCTTGGTCGCACCGGCTTTAAGTGCAATGCCCAGGCCTTGAATGATCTCGCCAGCGTCAGGACCGACCATGTGGCAGCCCAGCACCTTGTCGGTCTCGGCATCGACCACCAACTTCATCAGGGTCTTTTCCTGAATGTCGGTCAGGGTCAGCTTCATGGCCCGGAAGCGGCTTTCGAATACCTGCACCTTGTGCCCGGCCTCCAGCGCCTGCTCTTCGGTCAAGCCTACGGTACCGATGGGTGGCTGGCTGAACACCGCAGTGGGGATGTTCTGGTAATCCACCGGGCGGTATTGCTCGGGTTTGAACAAGCGCCGCGCCACGGCCATGCCTTCAGCCAAGGCCACTGGGGTCAACTGCACGCGGCCGATCACATCACCAATGGCGAGAATCGAGGGCGCGGTGGTCTGGTACTGCTCATCAACCCGGATGTAGCCGCGCGCATCCAGCTCGACGCCGGTGTTCTCCAGGCCCAGATTGTCCAGCATCGGGCGCCGGCCAGTGGCATAGAACACACAATCGGCGACCAGCTCGCGGCCGTCCTTGAGCGTGGCTTTCAGGCGGCCATCTTCAAGCTTGTCGATGCGCTGGATGTCGGCGTTGAACTGCAGGTCGAGGCCGCGTTTTTCCAGCTCTTCCTTCAGGTGGGTGCGCACCGAGCCATCGAAGCCGCGCAGGAACAAGTCGCCACGGTACAGCAGTGTGGTGTCGGCCCCCAGGCCTTGGAAGATGCCGGCGAATTCGACGGCGATATAACCCCCACCCACCACCAGCACGCGGCGCGGCAAGTTCTTGAGGTAGAAGGCTTCGTTGGAGGTGATGGCCAGTTCCTTGCCGGGGATGTCCGGTACCTGCGGCCAGCCTCCGGTAGCGATGAGGATATGCTCGGCGGTGTAGCGCTGACCGTCCACTTCCACTTCGTTGGCACCCGTCAGACGCGCGTGGCCCTGCAACAGGGTCACCCCGCTGTTGACCAGCAGGTTACGGTAGATGCCGTTAAGGCGCTCGATTTCCCGATTCTTGTTGGCAATCAGGGTGCCCCAGTCGAAATGCCCCTCTTCCAACGTCCAGCCGAAACCCGCGGCTTGCTCCAGCTCGTCGGCAACGTGCGCGCCGTATACCAGCAGTTTTTTCGGCACACAACCGACGTTGACGCAGGTCCCCCCCAGGTAGCGGCTTTCCGCCACTGCCACTTTTGCACCAAAACCGGCAGCAAAACGCGCTGCGCGCACACCACCGGACCCGGCGCCAATCACGAACAGATCAAAATCGAAGGCCATGTATTCACTCTCCCAGGCAGGCGTCCAGCATACCGCCGTTGGCCGCCGCAAACAAAAAAGCCATCCCGAAGGATGGCTTTGAGGCCAGCAGGGCTTATCAGTAAGCCTTGCCAGTCTTGTAGTAGTTCTCGAAGCAGAAGTTGGTCGCGTCGATGTAGCCTTCGGCGCCACCGCAGTCGAAACGCTTGCCCTTGAACTTATAGGCAATCACGCAGCCATCCTTCGCCTGCTGCAACAGGGCATCAGTGATCTGGATTTCACCGCCTTTGCCTGGCTTGGTGTTGGCGATGATGTCGAAGATATCCGGGGTCAGGATGTAACGGCCGATGATCGCCAGGTTCGAAGGCGCGTCTTCCGGGGCCGGTTTTTCGACCATGTCGGTTACACGGAAGATGTCGTCGCGGATCATCTCACCTTTGATCACACCATACTTGTTGGTTTCCTGCGGGTCGACTTCCTGGATGGCGACGATCGAGCAGCGGTACTGTTTGTACAGCTTGACCATCTGAGTCAGCACGCCGTCACCTTCCGGGTTGACGCACAGGTCGTCCGCCAGCACCACCGCGAACGGCTCGTCGCCGATCAGTGGGCGGCCAGTGAGAATGGCGTGGCCGAGGCCTTTCATTTCGGTCTGGCGCGTGTACGAGAAGGAGCACTCGTCGAGCAGACGACGAATACCGACCAGGTATTTTTCCTTGTCGGTGCCCTTGATCTGGTTTTCCAGCTCGTAGCTGATGTCGAAGTGGTCTTCCAGGGCGCGCTTGCCGCGCCCGGTAACGATGGAGATCTCGTTCAGACCCGCATCCAATGCTTCTTCAACGCCATACTGGATCAGTGGCTTGTTGACCACCGGCAGCATTTCCTTGGGCATGGCTTTGGTAGCAGGCAGGAAGCGCGTGCCGTAGCCGGCTGCCGGGAACAAGCATTTTTTGATCATATACGTCCTTACAAAAGGCTAGGCCTGTGGAATTCGGCGCAGTCTAATCAGGCGGCAGTCACCTTACAATGCCCCCGTTAACGACCGTTGCCATCATAGAGATATCCCAGTGTAGATAGTTCCGGGGGATCGTAAATATTGCTGTCATACATGACCGTTGGATGACAGGAAAATCAGCGTGCCAGTGGCGGCCTTTTCAACGGGCTCACCCGCGAAGAGACCGCCACTGGCTGACCTCAGCTACCCGTCCCTTTTCCGATCAGCACCCCATCAACCTCCTGACCATACAGGTTCACCCCATCATTGGCATGAAATTTCACCCGCGTTTTCTCGATGGATCCCTCTACCAACCGCGGGTCCTGTGGCCGCTCGTGGCGGTTGATCCACGCCGCCACATCCCAGGCCTGCTGATCGCTGAGGCTGCCCGGCTTGCCCAACGGCATGTTGTATTTGATGAACGACGCAGCGGTATTGATGCGGTGCATGCCAGCCCCCCAGTTGTAGGAGTCCTTGCCCCAAAGCGGCGGCATTACGTACTCGCCGGCGACCTTTTGCCCTTCACCGTTATCGCCATGGCAAATCGCGCATTGTTCACGGTAAACCTGCTGGCCGCGCTTGAATTCATAACCACCCTTGGGTTGTGCCACCTCCGGATAACCACGTCCGGCAATCTCCACGCCGGTCGGCGCCTTGGTCGACAGCCAGTATGAATACACCGCCAACGCCGTCATCTGCGGGCTGTCAGCGGCCGGCGGCTTGCCGTTCATGCTGAACTGAAAACACCCTTGGATACGCTCGGCGAAGGTGTTGACCTTGTCATTCTTCTTGCGATAGGCCGGATACATCGGGTAGGCACCCCACAGCGGCGCCGAATGCGCCAACCGCCCCTGATCGAGGTGGCAGTTACTGCAGTTCATGCCGTTGCCCACCGCCTCGGGCATCAATCGGCGGGTGTCGACGAACAAGGCATGGCCTTCACGCACCATTTTGCCAAAGGCATTATCGGGCAACTCACGCTCAGCAGGCGGCACAAACTGCGGTGCAGCCTGCACACCGGGCACCTTCAACTGCGACTGGTCTTCCATGGCGATCGGCGTGGCCTGGGCGCTGCCCACGGCCAGCAGCAACAAGACGGGAATCAAGGTTTTCATGGCGTGACCTCCTGACTGGCGGGGCGGGCGAAGAACTCGGCAACGGCCTTGATCTCCTCATCGGTCATGGCCTTGGCCACGCCGACCATCAGCTGGTTGGGGTCATTGCTGCGGCTGCCGTCGCGCCAGGCATTGAGCTGTGCCACCAGATAACTGGCGGGCTGGCCGGCCAAGGGCGGGAAGTGTTCGCCCACCCCGCCGCCACCCGGTCCGTGGCATTGCACGCAACCTGGAATCTGCCGGCTCCAGTCGCCGTACAGGGCCATGCGGGTGGTCGGGTCATCGGCAATCTGCTGGCGGTGCAGGTCGCCAGCGGGGGCTGCCGGCAGGCTGGCCAGGTAGGTACTGACGGCCTTGATTTCGTCGTCGCTCAGGGCCTTGGCCAAAGGTTCCATCACCGGCTGCTTGCGGCTGCCGTTGCGCCAGTCCTGCAACTGCTTGGCAAGGTAACCGGCCGGTAGCCCGGCCAAACGTGGAAAGCCGGCAGCCGCAATGCCATTGCCGTCCGGGCCATGGCAACCCAGGCAGGCCATGGCTGCAGGGTTGGCCCCACCCTGGGTGAAGACCTTCTGACCCTCAGCGGCATGTGCCGTGGGCCAGATCAGGATCAGCAAGCTGCCGATCATCACGCGTCTCAACGGTGTCATCACGAATCTCCTTTTCTTTTGTTATATGTTTAGGCTTAAAACATATAAGCAGAGAAAGGAGGACCCGTTGCTTCAGATCAGCTTCCGGAGATGCACTGCGTTGCCGCAGTGCGCACATCCCCAAGGCGCAGCGGGAAGTTATTCAGCCGCTCGTGCAGTTTGATGCTGCTGCCGCTGCCGCGCTTGTCGATATCCACCAGCGCCGCCGGGCCGGCACCTGAGGTGATTTTCTGCGGTACGATCAGCCGCAGGCCGTCGCCACGCTGCTCTTCGGTCAGCGGGTCACGCGTATCGGCAAGCTTTTCCTTTACGCAATCGGCATAGGCGCGTGGGCTCTTGCCAGAGATCACATCCATCGTTTCACGCGATTGCTCCAGCTCCGCGACGCTCACGCAGCCACCGAGCGCAACCGACAACGCCGCCACCATCCACTTCATTTGCTGCACCTCTGCCTTCAGGAATTCGCTTCGACCACATCCAGGCGGTTTTGCTCCCTGCTTTGGCAGAATTATCTACGCCTGGCGATCAACGCGGCAGTGTAACGGCACATCGTGGTATCTTTTGCTTTTGCAGATCCAAACCTTGCGGAGCATCACATGAAATTCGTACACCAGCGCGAGCACCTCAACGAGGACGATATTGTCGTCATCGAGTGCTCCCAGCGCTGCAATATCCGCCTGATGAACGACGCCAACTTCCGCAGCTTCAAGAACGGCGGCCGTCATACTTACCACGGCGGCCATTTCGAGAAGTTTCCGGCGAAGATCACCGTACCCAGCACCGGCTTCTGGAACATCACCATCGATACCGTCACCACTCGCCCGATCTCGGTCACCCGCAAGCCAACGCTGACCCACAAGATCAAGATCATCCGTCGCTCGTCGTCGAAACTCAGATAAGGCCACCATGACCCAGACCATCAAGTACGTCATCAAATACAAGCTCGACGGCCAGCGTCGCTGGGATTTCGCGCTGATGCCCGATGCCTCGCAAGAGCAAGCCCTTGAGGCCCTGCGCAAGATCCACGGCGACGACGCCGAGAAAATCAGCGACATCCAGGTCAGCAAGGCCCTCTAAGACTTGCCGCAAGCCCCCGCCGCATCGCTCGCCCCACGCAAGGAGAATCGCATGAGCTATTGGCCCGACCGCCGTATCCTCGACCTGTTGGGCATCGAGCTGCCCATTCTGCAGGCACCCATGGCGGGGGCGACCGGCTCGGCCATGGCCATTGCCGTGGGCCTGGCAGGTGGCTTGGGCGCCCTGCCCTGCGCCATGCTCAGCGGCGAGCAGGTGCGCGCCGAGATCGCCGCATTCCGCGCCGGCTGCCCGGGGCGCCCGCTGAACCTGAACTTCTTCTGCCACCAGCCGCCAGCGCCCGATGCCGAGCGCGATGCGCGCTGGAAGCAGGCACTTGAGCCTTATTACAGCGAAGTGGGCGCCGACTTCGCGGCGCCCACGCCGGTGTCCAACCGCGCGCCTTTCGACGAGCAGAGCTGCCTGCTGGTCGAAGCGTTGCGCCCGGAGGTGGTGAGCTTCCACTTCGGCCTGCCGCAGGCCGAACTGCTGCAGCGGGTAAAGGCCAGCGGTGCCAAGGTACTGTCCAGCGCCACGACTGTGGAAGAAGCGGCCTGGCTGGAGCGCAATGGCTGCGATGCGATCATCGCCATGGGTTATGAAGCCGGTGGCCATCGCGGCATGTTCCTCAGCGATGACATCACCAGCCAGATAGGCACCTTCGCGCTCGTACCGCAGGTGGCCGATGCCGTCGGCGTGCCGGTGATTGCCGCCGGTGGTATCGGCGACCACCGCGGGCTGTTGGCGGCACTGGCCCTGGGTGCCTCGGCAGTGCAGATCGGCACGGCTTACCTGTTCTGCCCCGAGGCCAAGGTGTCGCCAGCGCATCGCCGGGCGCTGGACAGCGCGCCTGCCAGCGACACCGCGCTGACCAACCTGTTCACCGGCCGACCGGCGCGCGGCATCAACAATCGCATCATGCGCGAGCTGGGGCCGATGAGCGAGCTCGCACCGCGCTTCCCGCTGGCGGGCGGGGCATTGATGCCTTTAAGGGCGATCACCGATCCGCAGGGTAAGAGTGATTTCAGCAATCTGTGGTCGGGGCAGGCGTTACGGCTGGGCCGGCACATGCCGGCGGGTGAGTTGACCCGGGAGATTGCCGGTAAGGCACTGGCAGTGATCGGTCACCAGGCATTCTGACAGGCAGGCCTGGCCTCTTCCCGGCCAATGGCTTATCGCTATATAGTTAAGGCTATAACGATAACCTCAAGGAGCTGTCTTCATGCGTATCCGCTCGCCCCAGCTGGCCGTCACTGCCCTGGCCAGCCTGTTCGCCTTCAACACTGCCTGGGCCGACGAAGTCCAGGTCGCGGTCGCAGCCAACTTCACAGCCCCTATCCAGGCCATCGCCAAGGACTTCGAAAAAGACACCGGCCACAAACTGGTCGCGGCCTATGGCGCCACCGGGCAGTTCTACGCGCAGATCAAGAACGGTGCACCGTTCGAAGTGTTCCTCGCCGCTGACGACACCACCCCCAAGAAGCTGGAAGCAGAAAAGGAAACCGTACCCGGCTCGCGCTTTACCTACGCCATCGGCACCCTGGCCCTGTGGTCTGCGAAGGAAGGCTACGTAGATGCCAAGGGTGAAGTGCTGAAAAAGAACGAATACAAACACCTGTCCATCGCCAACCCGAAAGCGGCACCTTACGGCCTGGCCGCCACCCAGGTACTGGACAGGCTGAAGCTAACCGAAGCCACCAAAGGCAAGATCGTCGAAGGCCAGAACATCACCCAGGCCTTCCAGTTCGTCTCCACCGGCAACGCCGAGCTGGGCTTTGTCGCCCTGTCGCAGATCTACATGGACGGCAAGTTGACCCATGGTTCGGCCTGGATCGTGCCGTCCAACCTGCACGACCCGATCCGTCAGGACGCCGTCATCCTCAACAAAGGCAAGGACAATGCGGCCGCCAAGGCACTGGTCGAATACCTCAAAGGCCCGAAAGCCGCAGCAGTGATCAAATCCTATGGTTATGAACGCTGATGCCACTCGATGCCAGTGACCTGGGCGCCATCTGGCTGACCGTAAAACTGGCCAGCCTGACCACCCTGATCCTGCTGGTCATCGGCACACCGGTCGCCTGGTGGCTCGCGCGCACACGCTCATGGCTGCGCGGGCCGGTGGGTGCGGTGGTGGCACTGCCCCTGGTACTGCCACCGACGGTGATCGGCTTTTACCTGTTGATTGCCCTTGGCCCGCACGGCTGGCTCGGGCAGGCCACCCAGGCGCTAGGCCTGGGCAGTGTGGTGTTCAGCTTCACAGGCCTGGTGATTGGCTCGACGGTGTACTCCATGCCGTTCGTGGTGCAACCCCTGCAGAATGCCTTTGGCGCGATCGGCCAGCGGCCCCTGGAAGTCGCCGCTACCCTGCGCGCCAGCCCCTGGGACACCTTCGTTCATGTGGTGCTGCCGCTGGCCCGCCCTGGCTTCGTCACTGCCAGCATCCTCGGCTTTGCCCACACGGTGGGCGAGTTTGGCGTCGTGCTGATGATCGGTGGCAACATTCCCGACAAGACTCGCGTGGTTTCGGTGCAAATTTTCGATCACGTCGAAGCCATGGAGTATTCACAAGCCCACTGGCTGGCCGGTGCCATGCTGGTGTTCTCTTTCCTGGTGCTGCTCTTGCTGTACGCTGGACGCCGCGGCAAAGCTGGCTGGAGCTGAAATGAGCGCATCGATTGTGGCGCGCCTGAAACTGGCGCGCGACGACTTCACCCTGGACGTCAACCTGCACCTGCCCGGGCGCGGCATCAGCGCACTGTTCGGCCACTCTGGCTCCGGCAAGACCAGCTGCCTGCGCTGCCTGGCCGGGCTGGAACGGGCCGCCAGCGCCTATATCGAGGTCAACGGCGAAGTCTGGGAAGACAGCACCCGTGGCTACTTCCAGGCACCGCACCTGCGCCCGGTGGGCTACGTGTTCCAGGAGGCCAGCCTGTTCCCGCACCTGTCGGTGCGCGGCAACCTGACGTTCGGCTGGCGCCGAGTAGCGCCCGCTGAACGCAAGGTCAGCCTCGACCAGGCGTGCCAACTGCTGGGTATCGGCCACTTGCTGGAGCGCCGCCCGGCAACCCTGTCGGGTGGTGAGGCGCAGCGGGTAGGTATTGCCCGCGCCCTGCTCAGCAGCCCAAGGCTGTTGTTGATGGACGAGCCGCTGGCAGCCCTCGACGGCCCGCGCAAGCGCGAGATACTGCCCTTCCTGGAGCGCCTGCACGACGAACTGGACATCCCCCTGATATATGTCAGCCACGCCCAGGATGAAGTCGCGCGGCTGGCCGACCACCTGGTGTTGCTGGAACAAGGCCAGGCGATTGCCAGCGGCCCGATCGGCGAAACCCTGGCTCGCCTTGACCTGTCGCTGGCACAGGGCAACGACGCCGGCGTCGTGTTCGAGGGTAAGGTGGTAGGGCACGACCCGCACTACGGCCTGCTTGACCTGCGCCTGCCCGGCAGCGACGGGCCGCTGCTGCGCATCACCCACGCGGCGCAGGTGATGGGCAGCACCCTGCGCGTCAAGGTGCAGGCCCGGGATGTCAGCCTGGCACTGGCGGCGGACAGCGCATCGAGCATCCTCAACCGCCTGCCGGTGCGTGTGCGCGAGAGCTGCCCGGCGGCCAACCCGGCGCATGTGCTGGTCAGCCTGGATGCTGGCGGCAATGCCCTGCTTGCACGCATCACCCGCTTCTCGGCAGACCAGCTCGGCTTGCACACAGGGCAGATACTGTTCGCCCAGATCAAGTCCGTGGCCCTTTTGGGTTGAGCATCCTTAGCGCGCGTATTGTCCATTGATCAGTGACCTGATCGAGGCCTGCTGCCCATGCTCGACTGCCCCCTGCCGCGCACCCTGCACTACGTTGACGACAGTCAGCCGGGCCTGACCCGTCGGCGCTGGCGCGACCGTTTCATCTATCTGGATGCCGATGGCCAACGGGTACGTGACAGCGACACCCTCTCGCGCATCGCCGCACTGGTGATTCCCCCGGCCTACACGGATGTGTGGATCTGCGCCGACCCGCAAGGCCACCTGCAAGCCACCGGCCGCGATGCCCGCGGCCGCAAGCAGTACCGCTACCACGCGCAGTGGCGCCAACTGCGCGACCAGCACAAGTATGGGCGCATGCTTGCGTTCGCCCAGGCCCTGCCAAAGCTGCGCACACAGCTGGAAGCCCACCTGGCGCGGCCAGGGCTGGACCGGGAAAAGGTCATGGCACTGGTGGTGAGCCTGCTGGATCACACCCTGATCCGCATTGGCAACCAGCGCTACCTGCGCGATAACCGGTCGTACGGGTTGACCACCCTGCGCAATCGCCATGTGCAGGTCAAAGGCAGCACTATCCGCTTCCAGTTCCGCGGCAAGCGCGGCGTCGAGCACAACGTCACCCTCAACGACCGGCGCCTGGCCAACCTGCTAAAACGCTGCATGGAACTGCCTGGGCAGGCGCTGTTTCAATACCTGGATGAAGACGGCCAGCGCCATAGTGTCGGCTCCAGCGAGGTCAATCAGTTTCTGCAGCAACTGACCGGGGCCGACTTCACCGCCAAGGATTATCGCACCTGGGCCGGCAGCAGCCTGGCATTGAACCTGCTGAAGCCCTTGGCCTGGGAGCCGGAAAGTGAAGCCAAACGCCAGGTTGCCGCGATAGTCCGCCAGGTGGCCACACGCCTGGGCAATACACCGGCCGTGTGCCGGCGCTGTTACATCCACCCGGCAGTCCTGGAGCACTATGCCTTGGGGCGCCTGGCCAATTTACCGAAAAACCGTGTGCGCAAAGGCCTGGACCCGGAGGAAGTGGCCTTGCTGCTGTTTCTTCAGGCACTCGAGGAACAGGAGGACCATTGAGCTTGTCTATTCAGCCCATGATGCGAAGAAATTTCCCATTAGTCGCCAAGCCCCCTATTCTTGCCAGCGAGCACCTTGGCCGACAAACCGTTGACGGTTTGCTTTGGCACCTGCAACTGAAGACACGCAACAGAATTTGTCTGTCGGGGAATTACTATCCGCCGAAAGCGTCTTTAATGAGAAGGAAGAGGGACAAGCTCCCGCCGCAGCGGCAACTAGCCCTGCGGACTTTTACATCACCAAGGAGAATTACATGCTGATACTCACCCGTAAGGTTGGCGAAAGCATCGTCATCAACGATGACATCAAAGTCACCATTCTGGGCGTCAAAGGGATGCAGGTGAGAATCGGTATCGATGCACCGAAAGATGTTCAGGTCCATCGAGAAGAGATCTTCAAACGCATCCAGGCCGGCAACCCGGCTCCGGAGAAACACGAAGACTCACACTAGCGCCACCCGAGGGGCATGGATGCGCTCGACCGCCAGCCTCAGGTGCCCATCAACTGATGCACCGTGGCGATCATCTCATCCATGTCGAACGGCTTGTCGAATATTGCGGCAAACAGGGCCGGGCATCCTTGGCTGGCCTGTGCGCCGCTCATGAGGATGACCGGCAACTCGCTTAACGCCGGGTCCTGGCGTATGGCACGTGCCAACTCCTCACCGTTGAGTAGCGGCATCATGTAGTCGGTAATCACCAGCTGCACGCGTTTTTCCTTCAGCGCCTCCAGTGCTTTGCAGCCATTGCTCGCCTTTTCCACCACGAAACCTTCGTCCTCCAGGGCAAAACCGAGGATATCGGCGATCAGGTACTCGTCATCGACAATCAGGATGGTGTTCATCGGCTCGTCCGTCACCCGCTCCCCTGCGGCGTCGGCGTTCCCGAAAGCACACCGCAGGCACCTTCGAATGCCTTGCGCAAGGTAATGCCTTGCGGCCCGATCAGCAGCTCGTGCAAGGCCGGGTCATGGTGGCTGTCACGCACCTTGAGGACCGACAGCATGCGCCGCAGTTGCGAGTCCAGTTCGACAAAGCGCATCAGCATAAGGTTGTCGACGATACTCGACAGGTCCGGCGCGGGGGCGCTGATTTCCGCGCCGAAAATGTCGCGCATCTCCCAGGTCAGGACCACGCTGACATCGCGCGCGCGCAACTCACCCGCCAGCGCGCGGAAAAACGCATTCAGCCGCGTCGGGTCAATAGCCAGGCGGCTGAATGCGCCAAGGCTGTCGATCACCACGCGCTTGCTGCCCTGCGCCGCTACACGCTCCAGTAGCCGCGCGCCAACCTGGTCCAGCAAGCCCTCGGTGGTCGGCTGCCAGCACAGCTGCAAGCTACCGCCCTGCTCCATCGCGGCAAAATCGTAGCCGAGCGAAGCGGCCTTGCTGCGCAGGCGTTCGGGCGTTTCGTAAAAACCGAAATGCAACCCCGGCGCCTGCGGCGTGCTGGCACCCAGAAAGGCCAGGCCCAATGACGTCTTGCCAATCCCCGAAGGCCCCATCAACAGGCTGACTGACCCGGTGGCCAAGCCACCGCCAAGCATTTCATCGAAGGTGGGTACACCGCTGCTGATACGCGCCAAGGTGCCGCTGCCCAACTGGCTAGGGTGGCTGAACAACGCTTCCAGGCGAGGATAGACCTGCATGCCGGACTCATCGATAAGGCATTCGTGACGCCCCGACAACGCACCACTGCCGCGGGTCTTGCGCAACTGGACGTGGCGCACGGCGCGGCTGCCCACCAGTTGCTCACCCAGTTCGATCACGCCATCGACCATGGTGTGTTCCGGGCTGCCCTCGTCCAGCCGGGCACTGGTCAGCAACAGTACGGTGCAACCGGCGAAGGCGGCATGCCCCTGCAGCTCAGAAACGAACTTCTTGGTGTCCAGCGCGGTTTCCGCGCGTACCCGGGCATTGAGCACACCGTCGACGATCAGCAGGCTGGCCTGTTGCCGGGCAATTTCCTGGCGCAGCAACCGCACCACCGCATCCAGCCCGTCCTGCTCGAGGGTATCAAAGGCGCTGACGAACTGGATCTTGTCACCGACCAGCGCCGGGTCGAAGAAGTCCAGCGTGGACAGGTACTGGAACAAGCGTTCATGCGACTCGCTCAGCAAGGTGGCCACCAGCACCCGACCACCGCCACGCACATGGCCGCAGGCCAGCTGATTGGCGAGGATGGTCTTACCGGCCCCCGGCGGCCCCTGGATAATGTAGGAGGCGCCAGCTATCAGGCCACCCTTGAGCAACGCGTCGAGCCCGTCGATCCCCGTTACCAGCCGCTTCAGTGCCTGTGCCATGATGTCTACCTGTCGAGTGGGCTATCCGTCTGGTCCTGATACATTGGCAAGTACAGTCGCATGCAAGTTCCCCGGCCAGGCTCGCTGTCGACACAAATGGCACCACCACTTTGCCGGGCGAACCCATAGACCTGGCTAAGCCCCAGGCCGGTACCCTTGCCGAAAGGCTTGGTGGTGAAAAACGGCTCGAAGATACGCGGCAGTATCTCTGTGGGTATGCCTGCGCCGGTGTCTTCCACCTCGAAGCGCACGAAGCTGCCCTTCAGCCCTTCAACTTCGCCGAACAGCTCGACCACATCGACAGTCAGGCTGATGCGGCCATGCCCGTCGATGGCATCACGGGCATTGAACAACAGGTTGAGCAACACCATCTGCAGTTGCCCGGCATCCACCTCGATCCGCGGCAGGTCCGGTTGCAGCAATACGTTCAAGTCAATCGAGCCTGGCAATGCATGCTCAAGCAGGCCACGCGTAGCGTTAACCAAGTCTGCCGGGGCAACGCTGGCCACATCGAGCTTGCGGTGACGGGCAAAGCTGAGCAGTTGCTGGGTCAGTTCGGTGCCACGCTGGCTGGCATCGAGGATGTGCTGCAACATGCGCTGGGTGCGTGCCGGGTCCTGGGTGGCCAGCGCCAGGCGCGCGGAGCTGATGATGATGGTCAACATGTTGTTGAAGTCGTGCGCCAGACCACCGGTCAACTGGCCGAGGGCTTCAAGCTTCTGCGCCTGGAACAGCTGGGCACGCACTGCGTCGAGCTGCAGCGCCGACTCGCGACGGTCAGTGATATCGCGTGTGACTTTGGCCAGGCCAATGATCTGGCCATTTTCATCACGGATCACATCCAATGCCGCCAGGGCCCAGAACTGCGAACCGTCCTTGCGCACCCGCCAGCCTTCGTCCTGCGCCACACCCTGCTCCAGCGCCTGACGCAGCAGGCACTCGGGGCGGCCCTGCGCACAATCCTGTGGGGTGAAGAACAACGAAAAATGCTTGCCGATCACTTCATCCCTACGGTAACCCTTGATCCGTTGCGCGCCGGCGTTCCAAGACACCACATGGCCGGAAGGGTCGAGCATGTAGATGGCATAATCCACCACCGACTGAACCAGCTGTTCATAACGATGGGCGGGCATGAGGGAAGCGTCGAGGCAGTCGGCTGAAACCATGCAAACTCCACTGGCACAGCAGGAGGGAGAAAATGAACGTAGCCTGGAGTGTCTGCCAGTAGACAGCTGAACGACTACAGGCTGTCAGCGTTCCGGCTCGGCCAGCGCCGGGCTGATGCGCCGCGGCATGGCCTCTTTCAGCAATCACAGGCTGAGCCGCATGATCATACCACCGCCGGCAGAGGCCAACACGAGCACCTGCGCGAACAACAGCCGCCAGAATAACCGTGGACGCACCACACCTTCGCCAACTCGGCCCCAAGTCATTGCGGAACACGCTTGGATCCAATCATGGGCAACAGTGGCGTAACGACAGCAAGGTGTCAATTGCCCGTTCGATCGCCTCTTCTATCTGTTGATCATAGGTGCTGCAGTTGACTCAACTATAACAATGGGTTATAAAGCGCGCTTGATTGCGAAGCCCTTCTGCTTAGAAGCGAGCTGGTCGTTGCGACCCCTTCAAACGTGCGAGTGTGGTGGAATTGGTATACACAGCAGACTTAAAATCTGTCGGCGTGAGCCTTGCGGGTTCGAGTCCCGCCACTCGCACCAAACTTCGTTGAAAAGGCGCCCCTGCGGCGCCTTTTTGCTGCCTGACAGCAATGTCTGGCGCAGCTGCTAAAGTGGAGCTTGTCCCCGTCCACTGGAACGCCGCCATGCGCTACTCCCTGTTCGATGGTCAACGCGACATCATTATCCTGATCGCCCGCGTACTGCTGATGGTCCTCTTCGTCTTGTCTGGCTGGGCCAAGCTGACCGGCTTCGATGGCACGGTAGGCTACATGACCTCGCTCGGCGCCCCTGCCCCGATGCTGGCAGCAGGGATTGCCGTCATCATGGAGTTCGTCGTCGCAATCCTGTTGATCCTCGGTTTCTACACGCGGCCGCTGGCCTTTCTATTCGCGCTGTTCGTACTGGGCACGGCGCTGCTGGGCCACCCGTTCTGGAACATGGTCGACCCCGAACGCAGCGCCAACATGACCCAGTTTCTGAAAAACCTCAGCATCATGGGCGGCCTGCTGTTGCTGGCGGTAAGCGGGCCCGGGCGGTTCTCGGTGGATGGTCGCTGAGTCAGTCGTCGCAGTCGTCGAACCAGGCTGGGTGATCGCGCTCTTCATCATCGAGGTCATCCAGCGTCTCCTCGTCTTCCTCCACTTCATCCTCGGCGCCTTGGGCATCTGCCTCGGGCTCCACGTCGTCGTAGAGAAATTCGTGGTCAAGCAGGTGATCGTGCTCGGGTTCGTGCAGGTCGTCTTCGTCGCGCATGCTGGCTCCTGGGATAATGGCAGGCCTGTATAGGCTGATCAGGATGCTGGGTCAATGCGTTGTCGCTTAATCCTGGGTTAACCGGCCCGGCGCAACCTGCAGGCTCTCCCTTCAAACGTCTTTCGCCCGCCTTTATGGCGGGCTTTTTTATGGCCCTGCGCACTTCGGTGCAGATGATGACAGCCCCATGACCTGACCTTCACGAAATGCCGACATCCGAGTGAGCACACTGACCCTGCTCCGTACGTTCTTGCAGCCCGCCGCATCATTGCCGCGGGCTTTTCTTTTTTCCGCAAATGCCAGTCAGGCATCCGTCGGTATTTTGCGCAAGCGTCCACCATGACCATGACCTGAAGCAGTTTTGCCTGGCCAGGCGAGGTCTATGCTGTCCCAGCGATAACCCAAGCTCATATCGGATAGACACGGAGGCTCTCATGAAAGCTGCTGTCGTTGCACCAGGCCGTCGCGTGGACGTGGTAGAGAAAACCCTGCGCCCTCTCGAACACGGCGAAGCGCTGCTGAAGATGCAGTGCTGCGGTGTGTGCCACACCGACCTGCACGTGAAAAATGGCGACTTTGGTGACAAGACCGGTGTAGTACTGGGCCACGAAGGTATTGGCGTGGTTCAGGAAGTTGGCCCGGGCGTCACCTCGCTCAAGCCAGGCGACCGTGCCAGCGTTGCCTGGTTCTACCAGGGTTGCGGACATTGCGAATACTGCAACAGCGGCAACGAGACCCTGTGCCGCGACGTGAAGAACTCCGGTTACACCGTGGACGGCGGCATGGCCGAGGCCTGCATCGTCAAGGCCGACTACTCGGTTAAAGTGCCCGACGGCCTCGACTCCGCTGCCGCCAGCAGCATCACCTGCGCCGGCGTCACGACCTACAAGGCAGTTAAGATCTCCAACGTCCGCCCCGGCCAATGGGTCGCGATCTACGGCCTCGGCGGCCTGGGCAACCTGGCCCTGCAATATGCCAAGAATGTGTTCAACGCCAAAGTCATCGCCATCGACGTCAACGAAGAGCAACTGCGCTTCGCCAGCGAGATGGGCGCGGACCTGGTGGTCAACCCGCTCAACGAAGATGCCGCGAAGGTCATCCAGGCCAAAACCGGCGGTGCACATGCTGCCGTCGTTACTGCTGTGGCCAAAGGCGCGTTCAACTCGGCTGTCGATGCCTTGCGCGCTGGCGGGCGACTGGTGGCCGTCGGGCTTCCGTCGGAGTCCATGGACCTGAATATTCCCCGTCTGGTGCTTGATGGGATCGAAGTGGTGGGCTCGCTGGTAGGTACACGCCAGGACCTGCAGGAAGCCTTCCAGTTTGCCGCTGAAGGCAAAGTGGTGCCCAAGGTAACGCTGCGACCGATCGAGGATATCAACCAGATCTTTGACGAGATGCTGGAGGGCAAGATCAAAGGCCGGATGGTGATACAGTTCGAAGGCTGACAGGCCGAGCCAGGTCGTGTGGAACCACAGCAAAGCCCGTAGATGACCCTCTACGGGCTTTTTGCCTTCTCAATTGTCAAAGGAACAGACCATGACCGTCGACTGGCACGCCGGGCCGATTAGCCGTACGACTCCACTGGACAAGCATTACCGCAACACGCAGAAGGTTCGTCAGTTTCTGCTCAGCGAGTGCGGCGCGGCATTCAAGTTCGACCGTGGACTCATGCTTTGGATCAAGAGTGGTACCCCATCAACCATGGGTGACGTCGCGGACGAATGGCTACGGAGGTATGGGTGAAGCTCTGTATCTGACGGCTGGAGGCAGGCCTTGCCTACAGCCGTTGCCTTCAGCATCTTGTCCAACGATTCAACCATGCTGGAATAATCCATTTCCTGACTCCCTCGATGGTGGAATTGGCTTGAGCCCAACCCTAGACTGCGAACATTTCAATATTTGATGAGCAAACCTGGAAATATCACTCATCCTTTATGCTGAAGACCGACGCCCGCGAGGTGTGGTTCAAGAAAAGTGCTCAACCTGCAATGGCGAGCCTGTGCATATGAGGAGATCGGTATGTCCATTCGAAGTTTGGCGAAGAACCTGCCACCAGACCCTTCGCGGGAAGGCTGGGTCATCGGATGGGGGGTCCTGAGAGACCGACATCCATGGCATTTCGTCGACGTTTATGCTGACCAGAAAACGGCGATGGCAGAGGCGCAGCGCAGAGGAGACGGCTACGTGGTGGAATTCGGCTCACACCGCTTGGGGACGCATGAATTTATCTGCGGTGTCACCTTACCTGAAGGCTGACGCTCGATCGAAAATAGTCACTGACAGGACTTCAAGGCATTATCTGCCCATTGGCAATAGCACTGGCTTCAAGCTTGGCACGCTCCGCGTCCAGAAAAACATAAGCGGCCTGTAGCGTGGTGATCTTCGTTTGAATCTCGGCCATCTTGGCGGCGACCAAGACGGCGCCTTGCGCGCAATCGATCGTGTTACCCCGCCTGGCCACAAGAATGTCCCTAATCTCAGCAAGTGAAAAGCCCCCGCCCTGAGCGCTCTGTATGAAGGCCAAGTCAGCTACGGTCTGTTCACTGTAACTGCGATAGTTGTTGGCTTGTCGGTGTGGCTCGATAAGCCCGAGCTGTTCGTAATAGCGCAATGCATGGCGACTGAGCCCACTCCGGCGCTCCAACTCTCCAATATTCACGTTAAAAATCCTTGACTGTAGAGCAGGCTCTACACCTTAGCCTGCGCCCATTATCCAAACAAGGGTTCAAACATGAGTGTGGAATGCTTTGTCACCGGCGGCAGCGGCTTTGTGGGGCAACATTTGCTGGCCGCTCTTACTGCGCAAGGGCACAAGACCTGGGTGCTGATGCGCAGCCCCGGTAACATCGAACGCCTCAAGGAGCAGGTAGGCCAACTGGGGGGTAACCCTGAGTATATCCATGCCGTTGAAGGCGATATCAGCCAGGAGGGGCTTGGCCTCAGCGAAGCAGACAAAGAACGCGTCACTTCGGCCGCTGTATTTTTCCATCTCGCGGCGCAATTTTCCTGGGGGCTGACACCGGAGCGCGCCCGCACAGTCAATGTCCAAGGTGCTCTGAGCGTGGCCAGGCTTGCGGCCAGCCAGCGCATCCGATTGCTCATGGTAGGCGGCTTCATGCTGCAAAACCTCAACCACCTTGCCAGTATCGGGGTTGATGTTCAGTGCCCTGAAAACACAAACTGGCCCGCGGTCTACGCCCGGGTAGGCGGCTACGAAGGCAGCAAACTCGAGTCCCATTTTGCAGTGATCCGCTATATGCAAGACGCGGATGCGGATTACACGATTGTTCACCCTGCTACGGTGTGCGGCCACAGCGAGAACGGGCATATCCTGGACGGACAACCGCTTGCCGAACTCATTCGCAATCTGGCACAAGGCCGGTTCAAAGCTGTTCCCGGTTCCGCCAGTCACTGGTTGCCATTGGTCAGCGTCGATTATCTGGTGAACATGATAACTTGCGTGGCGTTCGACCCCGCCATGGCCAACCGGCAAGTTCTGGCGCTGTATGAGCGAACACCAAACTTGCAGGGAATGCTTGTGCAGATCGCAGACACGCTAAAGGTCAAGGCACCCCGCCGCCATATACCCATAGGGTTGCTCAGGTCGATATTGACAATTCCGGGACTGGCGACCCGACTGGCGATCAGCGCCGAGTCATTGAACTTTATTCAGACACAGCGCTTCGACATGGGAAACAGCAGGCAATTGGAGCGCAAGTACGCGTTTACCCATCCCGACATGACGCAGGCCTTGGAAAACACGGTGCGCTATGTCAACGGCTCCTTGATGAAAAAATCCAAAAGTGAGGGCGCAGGCCAGCGAGGATGACGGGCCAGGCTGATGAAGCCTCCCTGCCGGATTGCTGGAAGTCTGGAGACGCAGAGGTTTCATGCACGGTGTCTTCGCTGATGACAATAGGTCGCCGCTTGACCTCCGGCGCTGCGCGCCTGGCCGCTATTTCGAGGCAGCCATAAAGCCTGCAGCAGGCGCACCTTCAGTGGCGACCCGTCGGGCCCGGCCAACGCCCCACGCCAGTGCCCTGGTCATCGACTCGCCAGGGCGAGAATCGAAGGCCTCTTCAAGGATAGCCATGCCACCTGGGGCGTACACCCCGATGAACATCTGCGTTTTGCCTGTCCGCGACAGCCGCGTCTGAACATCAATGTATGTCCCATCGTCGAGTGTCTCGTCGTGAGTTCGGTGATGAAGCGTCGGGTCAGCCCAGGCCCAGAAAACATCACCGCGTATTCTCATGAGACGCTCCTACGACTTTAGTTGTAGTCAGGTGGTTTATTGCCACCATAGCGAACGTGCAGTTTTACGCAAATTCGTCTGACTCATCTGTGAGCTGAATCGGACAATCGGCTATTCAGCAGCCCCGCCAAAGACTCAACGCTTGTCGTGAAACTCGGGCGGCCAAGCGCTGAAGAACCACATGACTCCTGGCGTCAATACATAGATCCAGTGCTGGCCAGAGTAGATGAAGATGCCGACAGCCCAGATGGCGAGTAAGGTTCCGCCCGCTCGCCTACGCCGCCTCGGCGTGAACCATTCCTGAAACGCCTTGTGCCTCTCCCGCAGTTTCATTACCACCCTCCCTGTTTGGTAAGCGGCGAAGCATATCACCTCTAATTCAACGATAACGCGTCCCCGGCAAGGGCGGCGCCTGCACGCAAGAACTACACGATGGCCGGATACAACATCGTCAGCATGATCGGCGGTAAAGACAGCACGGCCACCCTACTGGTCGCCCGCGAGCTGGAGGTGCCTAACCCATGCAGCTGGCACCTAGCCAGCTAGAGATCTCCACATGCCCACAGAAAATCGATACAGAGCGCACCAAGTGACCAGTGTGATATACCGACACTAGCTGGCTTGAGCAATTTTCGACACGAATCCTTTGACGGAAAACTACCTCACCTCATTCGCAAAGCGACCAACCGCCCCGACCACTTGTTTAGCGCCGTTTTGAATTTCCAAGATAACGGTACCAGCTTCGTTAGCGAGTACTAGGCCTTGCTCAGCTTTTGCTCGGCTGCTGAATATTTCGCTAACAGCTTGATCAGCAAGCGCCTGGTTCTGGTGGACAACGCTAACGATTTCCTCGGTAGCCGAGCTGGTGTGACCAGCCAGTTTGCGCACCTCATCAGCAACCACAGCGAAACCTCGACCTTGCTCACCAGCACGCGCAGCTTCAATAGCGGCATTTAGTGCTAATAGATTTGTTTGTGAAGCAATACCGCCAATGGTTTGAACAATAGAACTAATCAACGCAGACTGTTTGCCAAGCGCCTCAATGCTCTCGGTTGCCGCTTTCATTTGTTCAGCAATACTGCGCATGGTGTCGACTGTACGCGTCACTACCACCGCACCCCGCTCTGCGCTCGAATCAGTTTGCTGGGATATATCAAATGCAACTCCAGCTGCATCCTTGACCTCTTGCTCACGTGCGACCTGGTCCGTAACAACGCTCGCAAACTTTACAACTTTAGACAGCCTGCCCTCAGTGTCATGCACAGGATTGTAGGTAGCCTCGAGCCAGATATCGCTACCACGGGCATCGACTCGTTTGAAACGATCCGCGACGTACTCGCCACGATTGAGCGTCTTCCAGAAATTTTCATACTGGGGAGATGCAGCCTCTTCAACGGGGCAAAACAAACGATGATGTTTGCCAACAATCTGGCTTAATGAGTACCCCATGGCCTCGAGAAACTGCTTGTTAGCTGTGATTACAGTTCCATCCAAGTTGAATTCAATGACGGCAGTGGAGCGAACCAGCGCCTGGATGAGAGCCTCATTTTCCTTCGCCTGCTCCACGGTACGAGTTATCTCACTTCCGTAACCCTGAACATAGGCGAGGCTGCCCTCTTGATCTCGAATGGGGAACCAATAGATTTTCAACCACGCAAGAGTACCGTCAGCGCGAAGGTAGCGATATTCGTCATTTACGGGTTCAAATCGCGCTACAGCTTGGTTAAAGGCGTGAAAGCAAGGTAGTTCTTTAACGTAAGGCGGAACGATTTCAGAGAGCGGGCGACCATACAGGCGCTCGTCGGAATACCCCAAAGTCTCTGAGAAAAGTCGGTTAAATGAGCAGATACGAAACTGTGCATCAAGTCTCATGGAGAGCATCCCTCTGTCCATTTGCTCGACTTGCTGACGCAGCAGTAGCAGCTCCGCGTTCTGCTCTTGCAGCGTTTTTTAAGATTACGGTTGAACATAAAAGGCTCCAAGTTTTCTGATTAAGAAAATATCGACACAGGCCTTTTTTCTTGAGCACCCAGTCATTTTTTGATTTCATCACTGTGGGTATACGGACGGGGCATGAAAAAATTCCCAGCCAGCTATTAAATAGCTATAGGACCAGGAACCGTGATCGTCATCCGACGACTCTGATTTAAGGACGACTGAAGCACCTCGACAAAAAGGACATGCATTACCTTATGCAAAGCGAGCGCCCCAACAGGTGTCAGCTCCCGCTTTAATGCACCCTGCAGGAACGGAGAGTCACCGCTGAAAATCGCAGTTCCATCCGAGATTCCGGATCACACTGGTAGCAGACGCTGAGATCTCTGGCTCAAAAATGAATCCAGGCTTCATGCGTTTTCGCTTGGTAGACCACAGAATCATCCCAGATGACGCCGCAGATACCGCCTGCAGAAACTAGGCGCATTAGCCTTGAATTACAGGCTTCCAACACAAGGAGAGGCCGACGAGCCATATAGCAAAAATCATCGTCGCTTAGCATTTGGACGAGTCCTGAAGGGCTGGCTCGAAAATATGTGCCGATGTCCCTATGCCTTCACTATGACATCAAATCGAGCAGGTCACATTGCAATTCCAAATCCGTTCGATTCATGTGGAGCACGCTTGTACTCCGCATAGCTGTAATCCTCTCCCCTCTATTTCGAGCAGGCTGAGAGCTTTTCCGTTGCAGCCCCCTCAGTGGCGAGCACGTGAGCACGCCCAACGCCCCAGTCATCGCCCCGCCAAAGGCCTCTTCAGCACTTCCAGCCGGCGCATAGGCGCCGATGAACATCTGCGTAGGCCTGTGCGGGACAATCTGACCTGAACATCAATCATGGGTGCCGTCGTCGAGAATTTCGCCATGGGTACGATGGTGAAGCTTTGGGTCGGCCCAGCCCCAATATATCGGTCCTCGAATTCTCATTTTACGCTGAGCTTCGAGATCCTCCTCCCAGCAAATCTTACCCCCGTGGCTGTAGGCCACTCGATTCATCAATGCCGCAGGCAATTTATCGAGCGCTTTCAACAACTGATAAGCACGGTATCTCTGGTCGGCGTTTGAGCTCGGCGATATCGTCCAGGAGCCCAAGAAGCTGATCAAATTCCCAGCATGATCAAAGTTCCCACCTGCGACCTGGCCGGAAAGGCGTTGCTCTGGGCTGTCGAAATGGTCGACGGCCCTATCCCGCCGCCGGCCGGCCAACTGCAACTGCCGATCGGTGGCCAGGCCATCGACGGCGCGACCGGCGAGTATCTCATCCAAAAGCACAGCATCTGGATTGACCGAGGCAGCAGCTGGCCCTGGCTGGCCTGCGTGTCAGGTCACCCACTTGACCGCAAGCCCGGCGATACCCGGGCAGAAGCTGCAACCCGAGCGGCCATGTACCACGCCCGCAGCGAAACAGTGAGCGTCCCGCGGGAGCTATGCCCATGAACCTTATCGACTGCTACATCACGAAGATCCTTGGCGAGCCGTACCGAGAGTTCGGCGCCGGGTGGGTCCACGTCGAATACGACAGCTGGGGCAGCACCAGCAAAACACGGCTTATGTTCCGCACCGAGGAAGCCGCCCGGGCGGCGCAGGTCGGATATCACTTCACGGCCTGAGGATCAGCCATAACGATTCCGTCCAAGGCCTACACCTTGGGCGAGGGTTTCGTCGTAAGGGAGGTCAACATCGCTCGCAACGGTCTGTTCTGCGTGAACAGGCAGGGCGTGAAGCCCCCGAAGCCTAAGCTTTTCACCAGCGCCAAGGTGTCCCAAACTTGAAAAACGCAGGCATTAAAAAAGCCCCGCAACCTCAATGGCTGCGGGGCTTTCGAATGGTGGAGGCCGAGGTCGGAATCGAACCGGCGTAGACGGATTTGCAATCCGGAGCATAACCACTTTGCTACTCGGCCTCAAAGGTCGGATCTAGCTGCTTGCGCTTTGCTATCTCCTTGAAACGCTGAACCTTTTTCAAGGTTTGCTGCGTTTCGATGGGCGCCATTATGTCTTCATTCTTTTAACCTTGCAACCCCCTGAACGAAAAAAAATTTCAACGGGTTCAAGGTGTTAGCGCAGGCGGCTGAGTTTACTCCACAAGCCTACCACCGCGTTCTCCACGGTACCGCTGGCGGCCATGCCAATCCGCTCCTGCAGGCTCTTGCGTTCGGCATAGTGCAGGTGGAACAGGTTGGCGTTGCGTGCGCGCTCGCTCAGGTACTCGTCACTGGTCTGCAACTCGTCAACCAGCTTGCGATTCAAGGCGGCCACGCCCAGCCAGACTTCGCCAGTGGCCACTTCATCGATGTGCAACTGCGGACGATAGCGGGAGACGAAATCCTTGAACAACTGGTGAGTGATGTCCAGGTCTTCCTGGAACTTCTCCCGGCCCTTCTCGGTGTTTTCGCCAAAGACGGTCAGGGTGCGCTTGTATTCGCCAGCAGTCAGCACTTCGAAGTCGATGTCGTGCTTTTTCAGCAGGCGGTTGACGTTGGGCAACTGCGCCACCACGCCAATAGACCCCAGTACGGCGAATGGGGCACTGACGATCTTCTCGCCGATGCAGGCCATCATGTACCCACCGCTGGCAGCCACCTTGTCGATGCACACGGTCAACGGGATGCCCGCCTGGCGAATACGCGCCAGTTGCGACGCAGCCAAGCCGTAACTGTGCACCAGGCCACCGCCGCTTTCCAGGCGCAGTACCACTTCGTCACGCGCGGTGGCGAGCGTCAGCAGCGCGGTGATTTCATTGCGCAGGCTTTCGGTGGCCGAGGCTTTGATGTCGCCATCGAAGTCCAGTACGAATACCCGGCTCTTGTCCTCGGCCTTGCCCTTCTTCTGCTGTTTTTCCGCCTTGGCCTGCTGCTTGCGTAGGGCCTTGAGCTGGGCCTTGTCGAGCAGGCCGGACTCCAGGCGCTCACGCAGGTCCTTGTAAAAATCGTTCAGTCGGGTGACCTGTAATTGCCCGCCCGATTTGCGCCGACCTTTGCCACGCAGCCCGGCGATCGCCGACAGCACCACCAATATGGCGATGACCAGGGTGGCGGTTTTGGCGAGAAAGCTTGCGTATTCGGCAAGAAACTCCACGTTGACTCCTTAAATACCTGCGCCACTACGGCGCGTCACTGTTGCAAGCATACCGTTGCGCCTGTGGTGCTGCCAGCCGGTGTAAACGCTGGCAACACCTTTCAAACAACCTTTTCAAACGCTTGTATGTTTTTTCGTTGACAGCCCGTGAGCCGCATCCTAACCTCGCAGCAACCTCCAACAGGCCGGAACCTTTCGTGGGCAATCTCTACCTGATTCGACATGGCCAAGCCTCCTTCGGTGCCGATGACTACGACGTCCTCTCGCCCGTGGGCGTGCGCCAGAGCCAGGCCCTGGGTGAACACCTGGCCCAGTTGGGCGTGCGGCTGGACCGCTGCGTGGCTGGCGACCTGCGCCGCCAGCAGGATACCGCACGGCTGGCGCTGCAGGCGCTGCACGCCAACGGCTGCCCGGTGCCGGCGGTTGAGACCGACGCCGCATTCAATGAGTTCGATGCCGACGGTGTGATCCGCGCCCTGTTGCCCGACCTGCTGCCGGAAGAGCCCGATGCCCTGCATGTGCTGCGCAATGCTCCGCAGCACCGCAGCGAGTTTCAGCGTCTGTTCGCGTTGATGGTGCAACGCTGGCACGATGGCGAGCATGCCGATAATGGCCTGGAAACCTGGCGTTCGTTTACATCCCGCGTACAAGGTGGGCTGCAACGCGTGCTGGATACCGCCGGCAGCGGCGATCATGTTGCTATCTTCACCTCGGGTGGCACCATTGCCGCCCTGCTCCACCTGGTTACCGGCATTACCCCCAGCCAGGCGTTCGCGCTGAACTGGCAGATCATCAACACGTCGCTCAGCCAGCTGAAGTTTCGCGGCCGCGACGTGGCACTGGCCTCCTTCAACAGCCAGGCCCATGTGCAGCTGTTGAGGGCGCCGGAGCTTGTCACTTACCGATAAGCCCGGCTTGTTGTGTCCCTGCGGGGACGTGTAAATCACTCTATAAGGAATGCGCCATGACCTCCGTAGCTGATGCCGTCAAAAAGATGCAAGAGAAATTCAACCCATCCGCTGCCGCCGGCCTGGACCTGGTGTTCGGCTTCAACATCACCGACGAAGACAAGCACTACGCGCTGATCGTCAAGGACGGCACCTGCGACCTGCAGGAAGGCGAGAACCCGGATGCCAACTGCACCCTGGTGATGGACGCCGAAACCCTGAAAGGTATCGTCAGCGGCGAAACCGACGGCATGCAGGCCTTCATGGGCGGCAAGCTGCGGGTTGAGGGCGACATGATGCTGTCGATGAAACTCAGCGAGCTGTTCCCGTCCTGAGGGCTGGGAATACCGGATGATCGAAAAACCGAAGCCTGACGGCTTCGGTTTTTTTTGCCCTGCATTCGGTGCAGTGATCCACCAGCAACACCCTCACCTATTTGGCACATGGGACGATTGTTCCAATCCTGACGGACCATTAAATTACCCAATAGTACTTGCTATCGAGAATAAGGAAGACGCATGACGCTCACCGACCAGTCCACCCAGGTACGCCCCGGCGAAGAACTCGACGCGGCCGTCATCGACCCTTACTTCAAAGCCAATATCCCCGGCCTGCACGGCCTGCCGAGCATCAGCCAGTTTCCTGGCGGCGCCTCCAACCTCACCTACCTGGTCAGCTACCCGGGCCGCGACTTCGTGCTGCGCCGCCCCCCCTTCGGTCAAAAGGCCAAGTCGGCCCACGACATGGGCCGCGAGTTCCGCATCCTCAACCAGCTGAACAGCGGCTTCCCCTACTGCCCCAAGGCCTACGCACACTGCACCGACACCGGCCTGATCGGCGGCGAGTTCTATGTGATGGAACGGGTCAAGGGCATCATCCTGCGCTCGGACATCCCGCCCGAACTGAACCTGGACGCCAGCCGGACCGAAGCCCTGTGCAAAAGCTTCATCGACCGCCTGGTCGAGCTGCACCAGGTGGACTACACCGCCTGCGGCCTGGCCGACCTGGGCAAGCCTGAGGGCTACGTGCAGCGCCAGATCGAGGGCTGGACCAGCCGTTATGAAAAAGCCCTGACACCGGATGCGCCACGCTGGGAAACGGTAACCGCCTGGCTGCACGAAAAAATGCCCGCCGACCACCCGCGCCCTAGCATCGTGCACAACGACTACCGGTTCGACAACGTCATCCTGGACGCAGACAACCCCATGCGCATCATCGGTGTGCTGGACTGGGAAATGGCCACCCTGGGCGACCCACTCATGGACCTGGGCAACTGCCTGGCCTACTGGATCGAAGCCGGCGACCCGGCGCCAGTGCAGTTGATGCGCCGCCAGCCAAGCAACGCGCCGGGCATGCTCAGCCGTCGCCAGTTCGTCGATTACTACGCCGAGCGCGCCGGCATCCGCCTGGACAACTTCGATTACTACTATTGCTATGGCCTGTTCCGCCTGGCAGGGATCGTTCAGCAGATCTACTACCGCTACTACCACGGCCAGACCCAGGACAAGCGTTTCGCCCAGTTCATTCACATGAACCGCTTGCTGGAACAAATGACCTTGCAGGTCATTTCCAAGTCCAGCCTCTGAGCACAGCCCACGACGACGGATAACAAGGAAAACAGCATGTCCAAGACCCACCTGTTCGACCTCGACGGCAAGATTGCCTTTGTTTCCGGCGCCAGCCGAGGCATCGGCGAGGCCATCGCCCACTTGCTCGCGCAGCAAGGGGCCCATGTGATCGTTTCCAGCCGCAAGCTTGATGGGTGCCAGCAGGTGGCCGACGCCATCATTGCCGCCGGCGGCAAGGCCACGGCTGTGGCCTGCCACATTGGTGAGCTGGAACAGATTCAGCAGGTGTTCGCTGGCATTCGCGAACAGTTCGGGCGACTGGACGTGCTGGTCAACAACGCCGCCACCAACCCGCAATTCTGCAATGTGCTGGACACCGACCCAGGGGCGTTCCAGAAGACCGTGGACGTGAACATCCGTGGTTACTTCTTCATGTCAGTGGAGGCTGGCAAGCTGATGCGCGAGAACGGCGGCGGCAGCATCATCAACGTGGCGTCGATCAACGGTGTTTCGCCCGGGCTGTTCCAAGGCATCTATTCGGTGACCAAGGCGGCGGTCATCAACATGACCAAGGTGTTCGCCAAAGAGTGTGCCCCCTTCGGTATTCGCTGCAACGCGCTACTGCCGGGGCTGACCGACACCAAGTTCGCTTCAGCACTGGTGAAGAACGAAGCCATCCTCAACGCCGCCTTGCAACAGATCCCGCTCAAGCGCGTGGCCGACCCCAAGGAAATGGCGGGCGCGGTGCTGTACCTGGCCAGCGATGCCTCCAGCTACACCACCGGCACCACGCTCAATGTCGACGGTGGCTTCCTGTCCTGATCAGGCTTTGACGGCGACCAAGGTGTAACTCAGGGGCAGGCGTGCAGGCTGCTCGCGCAGGCGATATTCGCCGTCTTCGCCCTTGACCATCTGCCCCGGCAGCGCCTCCCAGGGGATGCTCTGGTGCTCGACCAGTGCTGTCAGCTGCAGGCCGTGGGCCAGCAAGGCAGTGATCACTTCTCCCAGGCCGTGGTTCCATTCGTGGGTTTCGGTGTGGGTCAGCCGTTGATCGGTTTCGACGTAGGTCTGGTCGGTGTGCCACACCGTCGGCGCTTCGTGTTCGAAATACGGATATTCGAGCTGCAGGCGGTCCTGATGATCTTCGTTGACAGCCATCAGCATCGGGTGCCCGTCGCGCAGGAACAGCCGCCCGCCCGGTTTCAGCAGTGCCGCGACGGTGCGCGCCCACGGCTCGATGCGGGGCAACCAGCAGAGCGCGCCAATACCGGTGTAGACCAGGTCGAACGTACCCGCCGGCAGTACCTTGTCGGCGGCGTAGACGTCAGACTCGACATACCGGATGGGCAGCGCGCAACGCTCGGCCAATGCCCGTGCCTCGGCCAGCGAAGCCTTGGAATAATCCAGGCCGCAAACCTTGGCGCCAAGGCGCGCCAGCGACAGGGTGTCAGTGCCGATGTGGCACTGCAAGTGGACCGTATCGAGCCCGTCGATGTCACCGAGCAATGGCAGGTCGAAGCGTACGGTTTCGGACAAGTGCCCGTGTTGCTGGACCAGGCGTTCGACCTCGTAGTCCTTTGAAGCGGCGTGCAACGGGGCACGCTCATCCCAGCTTATACGGTTGAGTTGCAGTGAACGGTCCATGGTGTCGTCCTTGCGTGGAAGCACCTTATGCTAGCCGCCACCGCGCGCGCTGCGACACAACTGCCTTGAAAAAAATTGTAAAGCCCGCGCGCCTCTGCTGTGGCCACAACTGCCTTGCTCAGTACCCTGAATGCACGGGCCCTTACAGGAGCGGCGATAGCGCCAGCCGTTACAGGCAGGTTGCAGCAGCCGCTCGGCGTTGCAGGGCCACGCCGTCGTTCTGCTTCGCGTAGTAATCCACACGCGTCCCGCCCGATTGCGGGTAAACGTCCACGAACGCTTCGGCCTCACGGGTAAACACGGTGAAACCGCCCTGCTTGCGCGGTTCCAGGTAGCCGCTGGCGTCATTACCGAACACCTTCTCTTCCTGCCAGCTGAACTGGATGCACTGGGCCACCAGCTCTGGCGCCTTGTGCGAGTCGAGCTGCGCAGTCGGCTTGCCGCCACGCGCCGTTTCCATGGTCGCAGAAGCACAACCGGCCAGCATCAGCACCGCAGCCAACGGCAGAATCGCACGCATGTTCCATCCTCGGGGTCGCGAAAAAGAAGGCGACTCTAGCACTGGCAGGCATCCCGAGTGAATTGCCACGCACTTGCCGCTGTCGCAGATAACACATGCCATCACGAGGAACGCATCATGAAACTGCACTACCTGCTACTCGCCGCCCTGCCTTGTCTGCCCCTGAGCGTCAGCGCCGCCCCCTCGAGCGAAGAAAGCATCACCGCCCCCGAAACCCACAACCGTGAACTGAACGTCGGCGACAAGGCCCCGGACCAGTACAAACGCGATGACCAGGCCGTCAAAGACTGGAAAGCCAAGGGCCTGCCCGAACCGGAAAAGGAAAGCCACTGGGTGCGCATGGGCAAGCATTACGTGCTGGTGCAGATCACCAATGGCGTGGTGCTGGCGATTCAACCGGCATCCTGATTCAACATGCCCTGGCCAAGGCGACCCATTGCAGAGCACCTCGCCGCCGGCCAAGTGCGCTTGGAACGCGTCGATACGCCAGGGCTGGTCGATGCCGGTCAGCGCCACAGCCCATTGTTGCAGGCGGGCGCATTGGCGCTGATCGCTGGACGCACAATTTTTTTGCCCACCCAGGAAACCAAATCGATCGGCCCCAGTCTTAAAAGGTGCCCCGTAAACCTATGCGGATCAAGGACCTATATCGTGCTCACGCGTCTTGCAAGCCTTTCTCTGGTTGCTGTTGTTCTGCTGACCGCAGGTTGCCATAGCCATCGCTACCATGATGACGACGGCTGGCGTGACCGCGACCGTGACCATCGCCACCACCACCGCCATGACCGCGACGACGATGACGATCGGCAATACCGCGGTGACCGCTACTACCGCTGAAGCGTCCTTTCAGCCCTGACCTGCCGCTCGTTGCGCGGCAACTTATCCTGATGATTCCTTTGAGGTTCGTATCATGCGTCTGACTCTGCCTTCCCTTGCCCTCGGCCTGCTGCTGTGCCAGGGCGCTTTCGCCGGTGACGGTACTGCCGCCATTGGCGGTGGCCTGGGGGGTGTCCTGGGCAACGTTGTTGGTCAACAGCTCGGCGGCAAGACCGGCGCAGCCATCGGTGCCGGCGTTGGCGGCGCAGCCGGCAGCGCTGTCGGTGCGCGCAAGGGCAACCGTACCGAAGCCGCCATTGGCGGTGGCCTGGGCTCGGCTGGCGGCTCGCTGCTGGGCGGCGCAGTAGGCGGCAAGACCGGTTCGACCGTGGGTGCCGGCCTGGGCGGCGCGGCCGGTGGTGCCCTCGGCAACCATCTGGGCGACGACAACCGCGGCAGCAAGAAGCACCACCGCCACCGTCACTGACCCCGTGACCGGAGGGCCGCATAGCGGCCCTTTTTGTTGCAGCACATCAACACCCCCTTCACGACAAGCTGGCACACTGACTGCTACTGTCTATCGTGCCCCGTGTGAAGGAACACCCCCTCCCCATGAACCATGAGTTGCTCTGGGTCCTCGGCCTGCTGGCCATCGTGATTACCCTGTTCGTCATCAACCGCCCACGCATGGACGTGGTCGCGCTGCTGGTGATTCTCGCCCTGCCACTACTCGGCATCCTTACCGTGGAACAGGCCCTGGCCGGGTTCAGCGACCCCAACGTGGTGCTGATCGCCGCCCTGTTCGTGATTGGCGAAGGCTTGGTGCGCACCGGAATTGCCTATCGCATCGGCGAATGGATGAGCGAGCGGGCCGGCAATAGCGAGGCGCGCCTGCTGGTACTGCTGATGGTGGCGGTGGCCGGGCTGGGATCGATCATGAGCTCCACCGGCGTGGTGGCCATTTTCATCCCGGTGGTGCTGAGCATCGCTGCGCGCCTGCAGCTGTCACCCAGCCGCCTGATGATGCCACTGGCTTTTGCCGGCCTCATCAGTGGCATGCTCAGCCTGGTCGCCACACCGCCCAACGTGGTGGTGCACAGCGAGCTGGTACGCCATGGCGAAACAGGGTTCAGCTTCTTCAGCTTTACCCCGTTCGGCCTGGTGGTGCTGGTGCTGGGCATCGGGTACATGCTGCTGACCCGCCACTGGCTCAACGGTGAAGTGCGCAAGGACGGCCGGGTGGAAAGCCGCCGCACCCTGCTGGACCTGGTACTGGACTACAAGCTCAACGGCCGTGAACGACGCCTGCGCATCCGCCCTCAGTCGCCGCTGATCGGCCACAACCTTGGCGAGCTGAAACTGCGCACCAGACACGGCGCCAACGTGATCGGTATCGAGCGCCAACACAAGTTCACCACGCGCGTGATCGCGGCCGACTCGGGCACCGTGCTGCATCAGGGCGACGTGCTGCTGCTCGACCTGTTCGCCAAGCATGACGACCTGCGCAGCCTGTGCCAAACCATGCAACTGGAGCCGCTGCACTTCAAGGCCGCCTACTTCATCGATCAATCCCAGGATTTGGGAATGGCTGAGGTCTCGCTGCCGCCCGGCTCGCAGTTGATCGGCAAGACTATCCTCGAACTGGCGTTCCGCACCCGCTATGGCCTCAACGTGGTCGGCCTGCGCCGCGATCAGGCCGCTATCGAAGAGCAACTGGTGGAAGAAAAGCTGCGCCTTGGCGACACCCTGCTGGTGGTCGGCCCGTGGAAGGCGGTACGCCAGTTGCAGAGCAAGCCCAAAGACTTCCTGGTCCTGAGCCTGCCCGCCGAGATCGACCTGGTCGCACCAGCCCGCACCCGCGCGCCGCAAGCGTTGCTTAGCCTGGCGGTAATGGTCGGGCTAATGGTCAGCGGCGCCGTACCCAATGTCATGGCAGCGTTGATCGGCTGCCTGCTGATGGGCGCAGGCCGTTGCATTGACATGAACAGTGCCTACCGCGCCATCCACTGGCAAAGCCTGGTGCTGATCGTGGGCATGCTGCCCTTCGCCCAGGCGCTGCAGAAAACCGGCGGCATCGACCTGGCGGTGGGTGGGCTGGTGAACGTGCTGGGTGGTGCCGGCCCCAGCGCCATTCTTGCCTGCCTGTTCGCCGTCACCGCAGTGATCGGGCTGTTCATTTCCAACACCGCCACCGCGGTTCTGATGGCGCCGGTGGCTGTCAGCACTGCGGCGCAGCTGGGCATGTCGCCCTACCCGTTCGCCATGACCGTCGCGCTAGCCGCGTCGGCGGCATTCATGACGCCGGTGTCATCACCGGTCAACACGCTGGTACTTGGGCCCGGGCAATACCGCTTTGCTGACTTCGTCAAGATTGGCGTGCCGTTCACCGTGCTGGTGATGCTGGTTACCGTCGTGATGGTGCCGTGGTTCTTCGGGCTGTGAGGAAAGTGGCCAGAAATAGAGGCAATTTGACATTATCGCAACCAATCGCGGCAGATTGACATCAACCACCCTGAGCCAACACACTGCAGGTAATTGCCCCAGGTGCTCTATCGCGTTGTCCTGGATTTCGTTTCCGCTTGCCGGTCGAGTTCATGGTTTTTCCAGCCCAATCGCGCGTGTTGCCTTATGTCGTTGTACTTGGCGTGACCTTCGCCCTCACCCTGGGCGGCATCCTGGCACGCCCGATCGAATCGCTGTCGCTGTTCTGGCCAGTGAATGCGGTACTGGCCGGCGTACTCCTGCGCTACCCCCGTCAAGCCACGTTTACGGGCTTTAGCCTGGTGTGGCTGGCCATGGTCGGGGCCGACCTGCTGTGTGGCAGCGCCTGGGGGCCGGCTCTGTGGTTCAACCTGTGCAATCTTGGCGTGGTGGTCACCCTCTGGCAGCTGATGTCGCGCTTGCCTCGCATGCACCGGCGCATGCGCAGCCCGCGCGGCGTGCTTAGCGTGTTCGCTGCCTGCGCCGCCGCTGCCATGGTGGCGGCCAGCATGGCAGCGGTAATGGCCGCACCGTGGTTCGAACAGTCGTTGCGCGCCACCTGGCTAGCCTGGTTCAGCGAACAGTTCTCGACCGGTGTGCTGGTACTGCCGGTGCTGCTTACAGCGCCCTCGGTGCGGGCCTTGGTGCGCGGCGGCGCGCAACCCATCCGCCTGGCGCCGTTGCTGGTGCTGCTGGCCTCGCTGGCATTCAGCATCGCCTTTGGTGGCCCTGGGGCCATTGCCTTCCCGATTGCTGCGTTACTGTGGTGTGCCTGGACCTACTCACCGTTCCTGGTTTCATTGCTGACGCTCACGGCCGGCAGTACGCTGATCGTGGCCGTGGCGCAAAACCTCATGCATTTCAGCGTGCCGCAGAGCGAACCTGGGGTTACCACGCTGATGTCGGCGCGCCTGGGCATCGCCATGCTGGTGCTCGGGCCGCTGGTGGTGGCCTGCGTCAGCCAGGCCAACCGTAGCCTCATGGCCCGCCTGGCGCACCAGGCCACCGTCGACCACCTCACCGGCGTGCTCACCCGCAGCGCCTTCACACGCCGCGCCAACGCGCTGCTGGAGAGCCGCCAACAGCACGCCCAGGCGCTGCCGCTGACCCTGATGATGCTGGACATCGACCACTTCAAGTCAATCAACGATGCCCACGGCCATGCAGTCGGTGACCAGGTGCTGCGCCAATTCGCCAGCACCCTCCAGGACCAGCTGCACAACGATGAGCTGATCGCACGCCTGGGTGGCGAAGAATTCGTTGTCATCCTGCCCGGACTTGCGCCAGAGCGGGCCAACTTCATCGCCGAACGCCTGCGCCGCGCCATCCAAGACCTGCACGTGGTACAGGCCGACCAGCGCCTGCAGATTACCGTGAGTATCGGTGTGGCAGGCTGCGACGCAGACATGCCGGCCCCCAGCCTCGACGAACTGCTGGCGAGTGCCGACCAGGCGCTGTACCGGGCCAAGGCCCGGGGCCGCAACCGCGTCGAACAGGCCGAAGTACAGCGCCTGGTCATCTGATCTAGCCAACCAGCAAGTCCCACGACAGCTTGGCGATCAGCACACACAACAGCACCAGGAACAGCCCGCGGACAAAACCGGCACCCTTGCGTACCGCCAGCCAGGTACCGGTCAGCGCACCGAGAATGTTGCACGCCGCCATGGGCAAGGCTATGGCGTACAGCACGTTGCCTGTCGGCACGAAGAACACCAGCGCCGCCAGGTTGGTGGCAATGTTCACCACCTTGGCCGAAGCCGAGGCGTGCAGGAAGTCCAGGGCGAAGAAGCGGATGAACAGGAAGATCAGGAAGCTACCGGTGCCCGGACCGAACAGGCCATCGTAAAAGCCGATAGCGCCGCCGATCAGCACTGCCAGGCACTGCTCCTTGCGGCCGACCTGGGCAGGTGTGTGCAAGGTGCCGAAATCCTTCTTGCAGAAGGTGTAGACAGCCATCAGCACAATCAGCACCAGCACTGCCGGGCGCATCACGCTGGGGGGTACCAGCGACACCGTGGCGGCCCCCGCGAACGACATGACAAAGGCACTGAGTGCCGCCGGTACGATCAACCCCCAATCCAGCGTCACTTTACGGATGAACGAGCGGGCCGCGAAGGCCGTGCCGCACACGGACGCCAATTTGTTGCTGCCGAGCAAGGCGGCCGGTTGCGCGGAGGGCAATACGTTGAACAAGGCCGGGATCTGGATCAGCCCGCCGCCACCCACCGCAGCGTCGATCAACCCAGCGGCGAAAGCGAACACAGAAAGCACAGCAATATCCATCATGACGCGGTTCCAGGCAGTGAAGACGCCTGCAAGGCTAATCAAAGTGGCACACTTGTGTTGAAATGCCATATTGCGATAACTGCAACGAGGAGCCGGCAATGGCACTGGACATGCTGCGGGAAATCCAGGCGTTCGTCAGCGTGGCACACAAGCGCAGCTTCGTTGCTGCCGCCCGCGCCCTGGGGCGTTCACCCAGCGCAGTTACACGCGCGGTGCAAACCCTGGAAGACAATGCGGGAAGCAAACTGCTCAACCGCAACGCCAACGCCGTCACCCTGACCGAGGCCGGCGAGCGCTTGCTGCCGCATGCCGAACGCTTGCTGGATGTGCAACGCGATGCAGCCGACGAATTGGCCGCGCTCAGCGGCAGCGCCCAAGGCTGGATTCGCTTTGCCGCGCCGCAACTGCTGGGAGAGCATGTGCTACCGCAAGTGCTTGCCGAGTTTTCCCGCCGCCACCCTCAGGTGACCCTGGACGTGCAGTACAGCGACGAAGCCCTTGACCCGCTGCAAGGTAAATTCGATTTCGTGGTGCGCGGTGCCTTCCCGCAATCGAGCGAGCTGATCGGCTACCCGCTTTGGCCCTACCAGCGCCACCTGTATGCCAGCCCGGCATATCTGGCCCTGGCTGGTACACCGCAACACCCGGAAGACCTGGAGGGACACACCTTGATCCTGCATACCGCGCCACGCATCCTCAAGGCCTGGCACTTTTGCCACGATGACCAGATCACCAGCCTGCGCCCCAGGCCCAGGCTTCGCTTGGGCTCAGGAGGCGCGGTATACCACAACACCCTGGCTGGCGCCGGCATCGCCCGCCTTGCCGCCTGGGTCGGCGAAGCACAGGTCAAGGCCGGCCGCCTGGTGCGGGTGTGTCCGCAGTACCGCCTGACGTCCAGCAGCGGCCAGGACCCACAGATGCACGCTGTGTACCCTGCCGGCGAGTTGCCGACGCGGGTACGTGACTTGCTGGCAGCCATACGCCGAGCCGGCCCGCTCCACTGAAACAGGCCATAAAACAACTGTTCAATTTCTGCTCAATTTAACAGAGCCCGCCGCGGGTCTGGCTTGCAGCACTTTATCCACAGACCTACCCACGTTTTTTGTGGACAGATTTCCCAGCGTAAAGAACGACTTATCGCACAAGGAGAAAGGCGAATTGGCCAAACTGACCAGCTCGATCCGCTCCTGCCCTGAGAATGACTTGCACCTGATGCTGATCCAACAGTGCGATGAAAAAGATGACCGGCCATTGGCCAATAGATTAGGCCCGTCGCTTGAAGTGGACGGGCCGCGCAGGGGAAAAAGCAGTGAACTCAGCTTGGCGGAATGGTGCCAAGAATACCAATCAGAATGGTCAGCAGCAGAAAACCACCCAGGAACAGCGCCAGCTTGCCCATTGGAACCTCTACAGTTGTGATGCGGGAATGGGCACATTGTCGAGCTTGGGCTGATACGGTTACAGATTCAGGTTTATGGAAAAAAAGCGGATCAGATGTGATGCGCAGATGCCGCTGGGGTGAATTCAGCCGCAGTGGTTGACGCTGAGCACCTGTCGCTCGCGGGCCGGGAATTGATACATGAAGTTTCTAAACACGCCTGCAGTACCTGCGTTAAGTGCGCTGCCCCTCGAAAGCGCCTGAACCCAGCCAATACGGTAGATTGAGCTTGTTTGGGAGGACACGATCTGAAACACGGCTTGTAGGATTGTTTACCGCATGCTGTAGGAAATGGCGTGGCAATGAGTCTTGCCTGTATGAAACATCAGTTTCTCCGGCAAATTCGAGCTGCTACGGTCCATTTTTCCTACAACGGTACGGAAGCCTACAGCGTGAGAAAAGCATGGACTCGTTCAAAACCTCTGCACTGAAGTTGCAGAAAAATCTGCTTAACCTACGCGTTGAGCGTGAGCGCTTAAGAGGTGAAGGCAAGGACAAGGAAGCGGATCAACTCACTGGGCCGATCGCGCGGCTTGAGGAGGCCCTTCGGCAACTGCCAGATAGCCTGAAGCCCGACACCTTGCAGTGACCTGCAAGGGCAATTGTCATGCTCCACAGCTCAAACCTACCCATCACCGTGCAGGAGCAGCCTTGCGCTGCGAAGAGGGCGGTCAGGCAAACGACTGCCTTAGGCCGTGATTGCTTCTTCACAGCACAGGGTTGCTTCGGGAACCGAGCTGGCGCCGGGCCATCTACCTCCTCAGAACACCTTGATCGTGTAACTCAGAATCAAGCGGTTCTCATCGATATCTGTCCGGTAGTTGGAGCGCGCCATCACGTTGCGCACCCGTATCCCAAGCCCGGCCAACGGCCCGCTTTGCACCACGTAGGCCAGGTCCAGGTCACGCTCGCGGTCACGCCCTTCAAAGCCCAGCCCTGTGTCCACGTCCCGCCCCTTTACATAACGCAGGGTCGACGTCAGCCCCGGAAGCCCCAAGGCGACAAAATTGTAATCATGGCGCACCTGCCACGAGCGTTCACCCGGCGCCGAGAACTCATAGGTCGGCAGCGTATTACCCATCGGGTTGGTGTTGGCGCCTACCTGGATAAAGCCGTCATCGCCGCCGATCTGCTGATAGCCCACATAGAAGGTATGCCCGCCGGTCTTGGCCGAGAACAGGCTGAACAGCGCATGGTTATCGTAGTCGCCAGCCACCTTGCTCCCGTCCTCGCGGGCATCGAAGTAACCGGCATTGACCCCCAGCGTCCAGCCCCCGATCGGCTCGGCATGCTTGAAGCTGTAGAAGCGCTGCTGGTAGATATCCTCCAACTGCGCCTGCCAGACACCGACGCTGGTACGGTTGTCGTTGAAGGCATAGTCGGCACCCACGTAGTTGAACCGGTCGCTGGTAAAGCGCGCCAGCCGCGCCGGGTTGATCGGGTCGTTGACCAACGCGTACATCTTCTGGCTGTTGGACGAGTCGCGCAGGCTGGTGGAGCGGAACTGGCCGGCGTTCAGGGTCAACCCGGCGAACTCGCGCGACTCCAGCATCGCGCCCTGGTAAGTCGGCGGCAACAGGCGCAAATCGCTGAACAGCAGCACCGGCAGGTTGGGCATCAACTCGCCCACCTTCAGCTCGGTTTGCGACACCTTGAACTTGATCGCCGCACCCAGGCGGCTGTATTCGTCCGCCGACTTGCCGCTGTCCAGGCTGGGCAGCAACCCGGACCGGGCATGTTCCGGGCTGCTGTCGAGCTTGAAACCCAGCAGGCCGGTAACATCCACACCCACGCCAAGGGTGCCCTGGGTATAACCGGAGCTGGCATTGAGGATAAACCCCTGCGCCCATTCCTGGGTGCGCGACTGGGTGCTGGCGCCCTTGATATCGGCATAGTCGCGGCTGAAGAAGTAATTGCGCGCCTGCAGCGTGGCGCGGGCACCTTCGATGAAACCGGCCTCTTCTGCCGTGGCCTCTGCACACAAAGCGGCGGCAATACAACCGCCGGCCAGGCGTGCAGACGAAGAAAAACGCGGCGCAGTGAAACCTTGCATAGGGCTACTCCTGGATTTGGGCAACAGCAACCCGGCGCGGCGGCACTGCATGGCCACCGGCGTGCGGGTTGCATCGAGAGAGGTCGGCAGGCGGGCCTCGGCCCACCTGCCCTGCCGTTGCGTGAAGCGCTGGGCCGCTAGCGGTTGACCAGCTTGGCCGGCAAGGCGATGACCAGGAAGCAGCTGAGGATCAGGCAGCCGGCAAACACCCACAGCGCAGCGTGCGAGGTGCCGGTGAGGTCGGTGACCACGCCCATCAGTGAGTTGCTCACCAGGCCGGCGATGTTGGCTACCGAACAGGCCAGGGCAAAGCCGGTGGCGGCTGCGGTGCCTTTGAGGAAGGTCGCCGGCAGGCTGAAGAACACCGGCACCGCGCCGATGATCGCCGCCGAGGCAATGGCGAACAGCACCACTGTCATCACCAGGTTCTGGCTGAACAAGGTGCTGCTGGCCATGGCGATTGCACCAATGATGAACGGCACGATGATGTGCCAGCGGCGCTCGCGGTGGCGGTCGGAGCTGGCCCCGATCATGAGCATACCAGCCAGCGCGGCCAGGCTTGGAATGGCCGTTAGCAGGCCGATATGGAAGGTGTCGCTGACGCCCGCATCGCGGATGAAGGTCGGCATCCAGAAGCCCATCGCATAGGCGCTGAGCAGGATCGAAAAGTCGATACCACCAAGCATCCACACCTTAAGGTTGAAGAAGCCATCGCGGAAGCTGTGTTTGCTGTCCTTGCCCTCGGCATCGTCGGCGGCCAGGTCTGCCGCCAGTTGTGCCTTGTCGTCAGCCGACAGCCACTTGGCCTGCTGAAAATGGTTAGGCAATGCCCAGAACGTGAGGATGCCGAGCAAAACGCTGGGGATCGCCTCCAGCAGGAACAGCCACTGCCACCCATGCAAACCTTGAACCTGGTCGAAATGCCCCATGATCCAGCCAGAAATCGGCCCGCCAATCACGCTCGACAACGGCAGCCCGATCATGAACAGGGCAATGATGCGCCCGCGGCGATAGGTGGGGTACCACATGGTCAGGTAGTACAACACGCCTGGCAGGAAGCCGGCCTCGGCCGCACCCAGCAGGAAACGCAGGATATAGAACTGGGTGGTGCTGGTGACGAACATGGTGCAGGCCGACAGCAGGCCCCAGGTGATCATGATGCGGGCGATCCACAGCTTGGCGCCAACGCGCTGCAGGATCAGGTTGCTCGGCACTTCGAAGATGATGTAGCCGACGAAGAACAGCCCTGCACCCAGGCCATAGGCCGCTGTGCTGAACTGCAGGTCTTCGAGCATCTGCAGCTTCGCGAAGCCGACATTGATGCGGTCCAGATAAGCTGCGAGGTAGCAGAAACACAAGAAGGGGATGAGCCTCCAGGTGATCTTGCTGTACAGCGCTTTCGTGCCATGGTCGATGTCACTGTGGACCGTGGTTGCATTCGCAATTGGCATTTCCTGTCTCCTGGCGGGCGACTTTGTGGTTGTTTTAAGGCCAGCAGTTTTCGACGCGCCGGGCACGCCGCGCATTCTACGCGGCGGGCCTGGACAGCGCCTGAAGACCCCGAGTGCTCCTGCGGGGCGACCACCCGGACAGCAGGCGGTCATGGACGGGCTTCCCGCACCGGTCCTTGATTGTTATTGGATAGGCGCTGCCCGGCGTTCAGCCGGCCAGGTGCCTGAGTTGCTGCATGGCATCCTGCCGGGTGACGACATCACCGTACTTGCTGTCGATGTCGAACAGGTTGGCTTCGTGCGGGTCGCTGTGGCGGTCACCGACACACTCGCGCACCACGATGGTTCGAAACCCGTGCTGCATGGCATCCACCGCACTGGCGCGGATGCAGCCGCTGGTCGAGCAGCCAGCCAGCACCACGGTATCTACCCCCTGTGCATGCAGCAGCGGGGCCAGGCTGGTGGCGAAGAAAGCGCTGGCGTACTGCTTGCTCAGCACCACCTCCCCTGCCTGTGGCGCAACGGCCTCGCAAAAGGCTGCCAGCGGGTTGCCTTCGACCATGTCCTTCATCACCGGCGCCTTGCGCACCCACACGCCGCCGTCAGCAAAATGCGGCGGCTGGTAACGGATGTTGGTATGCACCACCAAGGTACCGCAGTCGCGGGCCAGCGCCAGCAGGCCGGCGGCCTGCTCGACCGCTGCGACCACGCCCGGGGCGTACAGCGGTGCGCCCGGGGTGGTGTAGCCCTGCATGAAGTCGATCATCAGCAGGGCCGGCTTGCGGCCAAAGCCGATGCGCTGGCCCCACACACCCTGGTAGTTGTCACGGGCGCTTTGTGCGTCGCTCATGTCCGTCTCCCGATTTCAGTAGGCGCCCGACAGCAAGGCACCGGCGCCCGGCACGATCGGCTCCAGGTCCAGCGCCTTGAGCATGGCGTAGGTGGTAGCGATTGCAGCGGTGACCACCGGCTTGCCGGTTTGCGCCTCGACCTTGGCCACTGCCGGCAGCGATTGCATCTGCACGCACGCCGACAGCACCACCACATCGACGCCTTCAAGGTCCATGCCGGCGACGATGCCCGGCAGGTTGGCCGGGTCGTGACGGGCCACGGCGAGGTTGTCGGGGATTTCCAGCGCGCGCCAGTCCTGCACCTCGAAGCCTTCCTCGCGGATGTAGTTCACCACCAGCTCGGTCAGCGGCTTCATGTACGGCGCGACGACGGCAATGCGCTTGGCCTTCATCACATGCAAGGCCTCGACCAGCGCCCCGGCGCTGGTGATCACCGGTGCCAGCGCATCATTGTCGGCGGTGGCCTGCTGCAGGCGCTTTTCAGATTGGCGGTGATAGCCCAGCCCCATGGCCATGATCGCCACAAGGCAGGCATAGCCCAGCACATCGACCTTGGCGTCGGACAGCTCCACTGCGCAGCGGTCGGACTCGGCGTCCATCGCGGCCAGTTCTTCCTTCTTCACCTGCTTCATGCGCATGCGGCTGGAATGGAAGGTGAACCGCTCGGGGCGGATCGCCTGGCGTGCGTTGAGCATCGCCGGAATTTCGGTTTCCATGGTGGTGTTCGAACTCGGCACGATCTGGCCGATGCGGTATAGCTGGGTCATGTCTCGTGCTCCGTCAGACGAGGGGGTGGTCGAGGAAGTCGCCAAAGGCGGCGAAGAAACCGTCCAGGTCATCCCAGGGAATCATGTGGCCGGCGTTGTCCACGTACGCGACCTGGATATCCGGCTTGAGCTCGCGCATTTCAGCAATGTCACGGGGCTCGATCACTCCCCCCCGCCCAGCCACCATCAGCAATGCCGGCTGGCGCACCGCGGGCAGGTACTGGTGGATATCGACCACGTGGAAATCATCGAAGGCCCGCACGATCGCCGGCTCGTAGCAGGTGTGCAGCCACTCGGCACGCAGGGCCAGCTGCGCGTCGCTCCAGGTGGCGCAGAAGGCGCGCATGTCATCGCCGCTCATGCCAACCGTGGCTTGGCGGATCGAATCGACGTACCACGGCAACTTGCTCGGGTAGGCGCGGCGGCCCGGACCGGACACCGGTGGGTCGACCAGCACCAGCCGCTGCAGTCCCGGTGCCCCTTGGGCGGCAGCGCGGATGGCAAAACGCGCCCCCATCGAGTGCCCGACCAGATGGTAGCCATCCAGGCCTAGCGCGGCGGCAAAGGCGGGAATATCCGCAGCACAAGCGTCGGTACCGTAGTCCAGGTCGGGGCCGCTTGAAGACAAGCCGCGCCCGCGCACATCCAGCACATAGGTGTCGAAATACTGCCCAAGGCGCTCGGCAACAAAGCCCCAGGTGATCGCTGGGCTGGTGATGCCCGGCACCAGGATCAGCGCATGGCCCTTGCCGCCATAGCGCAGGTAATGCTGGCGGATGCCATTGGCGCTCACGTTACCGCCAGCGACGAAGGTGCTCATGCCGCCTCCCCGCTTTTAAGCTGCTGCCCATAGAGGTCGTAGCCGTAAACCCAGGCTGGGTCTTCCTGGGTGTAGAGCCAGGTGTTGGCGTTGGATACCGATTGCACCTGCGATGCCCGCTCTTTACGGTTGGCCTCGTAGAGGGCGAACGCCGTGCGGTGGTCGGACAACCCGGTCTCCTGCAGGCAGCGGGTCAGCATGGCCGCGTCCTCGATGGCCATGCACGCGCCCTGGGCCATGTGTGGCTTCATCGGGTGGCAGGCGTCGCCCAGCAGCACCAGGCGGCCACGGCTCCACAACGGCAACGGGTTGCGGTTGCGCAGCGGCCACTTGGTAATCGATTCGGTAGCGTCGATCAGCTTCTGTACGGTGGGGTGGTAGCCTTCGAAGGCTGCGCGCATTTCTTCCTGGCTGCTGTCGACGAACGCACCCTGGAAGTCCCAGGCTTCATGTGGCACGCCGGTGACGAAGTAATACTCGTCGCGCTTGCCGGTGGTGTAGTAGACCATCATGTGGCGGTCTTCGGACCACCATTTGACGCAGGGCTCGAACACATCGGCATGCGGTGCCAGGTTCACCCCGCGAATCAGTGCACGGTGCGCGACCCAGCCGCTGTAGATCGGCGCTTCAGCCCCCAGCAACTCTTCACGGATCTTCGAATGGATGCCGTCGGCCCCAATGACGATGTCGGCCACGGTGTGGGTGCCATCGGCAAAGTCCAGGCGTACCCGATCACCTTCGTCGACGATCTTTTCCAGGCGCTTGCCGAAGTGCACGGTGCCCGGCTGGATGGCCTCGATCTGCAGGGCGTGCAGGTCGCCACGGTGGATGGTGATGTAAGCGGCGCCGTATTCGCGGCGGGCAAACTCGCCCAGCGGAATGCGCGACAGGTAATCACCGGTATTGCCGTCGCGGCTGAACCAGAAGTCCGGGTGCGAGCCCATCAGCTCCAGCTTCTGCTCCAGCCCCATGCGGCGGAAGATTTTCATCACGTTAGGGCCGATATGAATGCCCGCGCCCAGGCGGGTGAACGCCGGAGCCTGTTCGAATACCTCGACATCGAACCCGGCCTGTTGCAGCAACGTGGCGGCGGCTGCCCCACCCAGACCTGCACCGACGATTGCGATTTTCTGCCTACCCCGCATGGGTATGTCTCCTCTTGTTCTGATAGGTGGCCAGCGGTTCAACCGCCTGACGATTTAGAGCGTATACGCTACAAATGACCTTTGAAAAGAGCCCGCTGAAAATATTTTTCAAACAGCTGATCGAAACAGCACTCAGCGTATTGTTACCGTAAATACTGGATTATGTGTGGATAGGTAACGTTTGAACAGATAACTTGCGCTCGCTGGCAGGATGCGTTTTCATCTGCAAAAATAGGGTGTACACACTATTATTTTGCACCGAGATGAAGCACCAGGCACTGCCATGGTGCGCCCCTGTCAACGCCACCCAGGAGAACCCCGATGCCGGTGAGCAATGCACAACTGACCCAGATGTTCGAGCACGTACTGAAGCTGTCTCGCGTGGACGAAACGCAGAGCGTGGCCGTGCTCAAGAGCCACTACTCCGACCCGCGCACGGTCAACGCCGCCATGGAGGCCGCCCAGCGTTTGAAGGCCAAGGTGTATGCGGTAGAGCTGCCGGCGTTCAACCACCCGACCGCCATGGGCAACGACATGACGGCCTACTGCGGCGACACCGCGCTGACCGGCAACCTGGCGGCGCAGCGGGCGCTGGAAGCAGCCGACCTGGTCGTCGACACCATGATGCTGCTGCACTCACCCGAGCAGGAGCAGATTCTCAAGACCGGCACGCGCATCCTGCTGGCCGTGGAGCCACCCGAGGTGCTGGCGCGCATGCTGCCGACCGAAGACGACAAACGCCGGGTGCTGGCTGCCGAAACCCTGTTGAAACAGGCGCGCAGCCTGCATGTGCGGTCCAAGGCCGGTAGCGACTTCCACGCCCCGCTCGGCCAGTACCCGGCCGTGACTGAGTACGGCTATGCCGACGAACCGGGGCGCTGGGACCACTGGCCCAGCGGCTTTCTGTTCACCTGGCCGAACGAGGACAGCGCCGAGGGCACGCTGGTGCTGGACGTGGGCGACATCATCCTGCCGTTCAAGAACTATTGCCGCGAGCGCATCACCCTGGAAATCGAAAAAGGCTTCATCACCGGCATACATGGCGGCTTCGAGGCCGAGTACCTGCGTGACTACATGAAGTACTTCAACGACCCCGAGGTATACGGCATCTCGCACATAGGTTGGGGCCTGCAGCCGCGCGCGCAATGGACGGCCATGGGCCTGCACGACCGCAACGACGGCATGTGCATGGATGCCCGTGCGTTCTACGGCAACTTCCTGTTCTCCACTGGCCCCAACACCGAGGTCGGTGGCAAGCGCAAGACCCCGTGCCACCTGGACATCCCGCTGCGCAACTGCGATATCTACCTGGATGACAAGGCGGTCGTGCTGGCCGGCGACGTGGTTGCACCAGAGGAGTCGCGAGCGCGATAGGGGTTATACTGGCCGGGCGCTCCGCTATTGGCGGCCGGCCAGCCTCTTTCCACCCAGCCCAAGCCATCCTATGTCGAAAAAAACCACCCCCAGCAGCGCCCCGCTCGACAACACCCCCTACGACGTTACCGAACAGGTCGGGCACTTGCTGCGCAAGGCCTACCAACGGCACACGGCGATTTTCCAGCAGCAGGCCTGCGACCCGCAGCTTACCTCGATCCAGTTCGTCACCCTGTGCGCCCTGCGCGACCACGGCCCCAGCTCCCAGGCTGAGCTGATCAAGGCCACCGCGGTGGACCAGGCAACCATCCGCGGCATCGTCGAGCGCCTGAAGGCCCGTGAGCTGGTGCAGCTTTCGCCAGACCCAGGCGACCGGCGCAAGGTCATCGTCGAACTCACCGAAAGCGGCGCGGCATTGCTCGATGCAATGATCCCCTGCGCCCGGCAGATCAGCGAACTGAGCATGGGCAGCTTGAATGCCGGCGAACGTGTAGCCATTTTGTACTTGCTGCGCAAGATGATCGACAGCGACGAAAACGCGGGCTGAAATTTGTTGTGACTGCCGCAGTGGCCGTCACAGATACGCGGCCTGAGAGATCGAGCGCCGCCCGCGCGGCGCTTCGCGAGCAAGCTCGCTCCTACACACGCATCGATGGTTAGGCACAGGCCGTCGTAGGAGCGGGTTTACCCGCGAAAGGGCCGGGTCTGCCAGCCAATTTCCACCGGCCGTTCACCGTTGCCGCCGCCACCGTATTCGCGGGTAAACCCGCTCCTACACACGCATCGGGGGTTCGGCACAGGCCGTCGTAGGCGCGGGTTTACCCGCGAATGGGCCGGGTCGGCTGGCCAATTTACACTTGCCGTTCACCGTTGCCGCCGCCACCGTATTCGCGGGTAAACCCGCTCCTACACACGCATCGGGGGTTCGGCACAGGTCGTCGTAGGAGCGGGTTCACCCGCGAATGGGCCGGGCCTGCTGGCCAATTTACACTTGCCGTTCACCGTTGCCGTCGCCACCGTATTCGCGGGTAAACCCGCTCCTACACACGCATCGGTGGTTGGGCACAGGTCGTCGTAGGAGCGGGTTTACCCGCGAATGGGCCGGGCCTGCTGGCCAATCTCCACCCGCCGATCACCGTTGCCGCCGCTACCGTATTCGCGGGTAAACCCGCTCCTACACACACGCATCGGGGGTTCGGCACAGCGCGATGCGCCGCGCGGGCGGCGCTCGATTTCCCGGGCGCCGACAATCTTCCTCCCTGCCCCCCATCACAGTTCTCTGCAGATTCATCTCTGGCCTGCTTCTTGCTCACTCATTTCATGTAGTGAGTACTTACCGAAACGCTCGCGTCATTTGAGTCCTTTGGTAGCGCAAGCAACCTCCAGAGATGAGCCAATAATGCAAACAACCATCTCCCTGCAGGTCAACGGCCAGCCCGTCGAAGTCAGCGCCATGCCTGACACCCCGCTGCTGCTGATCCTGCGCAACGACCTGTGCCTGAACGGCCCCAAGTACGGCTGCGGCCTGGGCGAGTGTGGGGCGTGTACGGTGATCATCGATGGCGTGGCCGCCCGCTCCTGCGTCATCCCCTTGGCCGGCGCCGCCGGCCGCGATATCACCACCCTCGAAGGGCTGGGCTGCAAGGCCGCGCCGCACCCGGTGCAACAGGCGTTCATCGATGAGCAAGCGGCCCAGTGTGGTTACTGCATGAACGGCATGATCATGACTGCCAAGGCACTGCTCGACCGCATTCCCGAGCCCAGCGACGAACAGATTCGCAATGAGCTGTCCGGCAACCTGTGCCGCTGCGGCACCCACGTCGAAATCCTGCGCGCCGTGCGCCGCGCTGCCGAGACCCGGAGAAAGCCATGAACCACTCACAACAGGTGCCCAGCCGCGACCAAATGCTGGCCAAGACCGGCGTGTTGCTGATCGTCGACCAGATCACCCCACCCTCAGGCCCTGTGGCCAAGGGCGTGACACCTCCAGCCAAGGAACGTGAGCTGGCGTTGTTCATCGCGGTCAGCGACGACGGCATGGTCTACGCCTTCAATGGCCATGTCGACCTGGGCACTGGTATCCGCACCTCGCTGGCGCAGATCGTCGCCGAAGAGCTGGACGTGCGCATGGACCAGGTGCACATGGTGCTGGGCGACACCGAGCGGGCACCCAACCAGGGCGCGACCATTGCCAGCGCCACCCTGCAGATTTCCGCGGTACCGCTGCGCAAGGCCGCAGCCACAGCGCGACGCTATCTGTTGCAACAGGCCGCCCTACGCCTTGGCTGCCCGCCCGAAATGCTGCGCATTGAAGACGGCACGGTTATCGCCAGTAACGGCAGCACGCTGAGCTTTGCCGAACTGGTGCAAGGTGAAAACCTCCGGCTGCACATTGCCGACGACGCCCCGCTCAAGGCCATCGAGGACTACCGCCTGGTCGGGCGCAGCGCCCCACGGGTAGACATCCCAGGCAAGGCCACCGGCGAGCTGACCTATGTGCACGACATGCGCCTGCCCGACATGCTTCACGGTCGGGTCATCCGCCCGCCCTATGCCGGCCATGACAGCGGCGACTTTGTCGGCAACAGCCTGCTGGCGGTGGATGAATCCTCCATCGCCCATCTACCCGGCGTGGTCGCCGTGGTGGTCATCCGCGACTTCGTCGGCGTGGTGGCAGAGCGCGAAGAGCAAGCCATCCGTGCAGCCCATGAGCTGAAAATCAGCTGGAAGCCATTCACAGGCAAGCTGCCTGACCTTAGCGATGTCGCCCAGGCCATCCGCGACAACCCGCGCGTGCAGCGCACCGTGCTGGACCAGGGCGATGTCGACGGCGGCATCGCCAATGCCAGCCAGCGCCTGAGCCGCAGCTACCTGTGGCCGTACCAGCTGCACGCATCGATCGGCCCATCATGTGCGCTGGCCGACTTCACCGCAGGGCAGATCCGCGTGTGGTCAGGTACGCAGAACCCGCACCTGCTGCGCGCAGACCTGGCCTGGCTGCTGGCGTGCGACGAAGCACGCATCGAGATCATTCGCATGGAGGCAGCCGGCTGTTATGGCCGCAACTGCGCCGATGACGTGTGCGCCGACGCGGTGCTGCTGTCGCGTGCGGTGCAGCGCCCGGTGCGGGTGCAGCTGACCCGCGAACAGGAACACGTGTGGGAGCCCAAGGGCACCGCGCAGTTGATGGAAATCGACGGTGGCCTGAACGCCGATGGCAGCGTGGCTGCCTATGACTTCCAGACCAGCTACCCGTCCAATGGCGCGCCCACCCTGGCCCTGCTGCTGACCGGTGCCGTGGAACCGGTGCCGGCGCTGTTCGAGATGGGCGATCGCACGTCGATCCCGCCTTACGATTACGAACACATGCGCGTCACCATCAATGACATGACGCCACTGGTGCGTGCCTCATGGATGCGGGGTGTGTCGGCCATGCCCAACAGCTTCGCCCACGAGTCGTACATTGATGAGCTGGCCTTCGCCGCTGGCGTCGACCCGGTCGAATATCGCCTCAAGCACCTGTCCGACCCGCGCGCCATCGACCTGGTCAAAGCCACCGCTGAACGCGCGCAATGGCAGCCACATACCCGGCCCATGCAGACACAGGCCGAAGGTGATGTGCTGCGCGGCCGGGGTTTTGCCTATGCGCGCTATATCCACAGTAAATTCCCCGGCTTCGGCGCGGCCTGGGCAGCATGGGTGGCTGATGTCGCAGTGGACCGGCGCACGGGCGAAGTGGCCGTCACCCGCGTGGTGATCGGCCACGATGCCGGCATGATGGTCAACCCCGAGGGTGTGCGTCACCAGATCCACGGCAACGTCATCCAGTCCACCAGCCGGGCGCTCAAGGAGCAGGTCAGCTTCGAAGAGTCGACGGTGGCGAGCAAGGAATGGGGCGGCTACCCGATCCTGACCTTCCCCGAGGTGCCAGCTATCGACGTAATGATGCTGCCGCGCCAGCACGAGCCGCCAATGGGCAGTGGCGAGTCAGCCTCGGTACCCAGCGCAGCGGCCATCGCCAATGCCATTTTCGACGCCACCGGCATTCGTTTTCGCGAGCTGCCGATCACTGCCGAACGCGTGCGCGCTGCGCTCGGTGGCGAAGGCCAAGGGCCAGATGCACCCGCGCCAGCGCAGCCGTCAACCAAGCGTTCGAAGTGGTGGTTCGGCTCGCTGGCCGGGGTGTTCGGCGCCGCATTGGGCATGCTTGCCACCGCCTTGCCCTGGCGCGCCGAAATCGCCCCGGTAACGCCACCTGGCGTCGGCAGCTGGAGCGCCGCCATGCTCGAGCGCGGGCGCCAGGTGGCGGCGGCCGGCGACTGCGCCGTGTGCCATACGGTCGGCGGCGGCAAGGTCAATGCCGGGGGGCTGGCAATGGATACGCCTTTTGGCACGTTGTACAGCACCAATATTACCCCCGACCCAGAAACCGGTATCGGCCGCTGGTCCTTCGCTGCCTTCGAGCGGGCCATGCGCGAAGGTATCAGCCGCGATGGCCGGCACCTGTACCCGGCGTTTCCCTACACCTCGTTTCGCAACATCAACGACGCCGACCTGCAAGCGCTGTATGCCTACCTGATGTCGCAAACCCCGGCACGCCAGGAAGCGCCCGCCAACCAGATGCGCTTCCCGTTCAACCAGCGGCCGCTGATGGCCGGCTGGAATGCGCTGTTTTTGCAACGCGGCGAATACCAGCCCGACCCGCAGCGCAGCGCGCAGTGGAACCGCGGTGCCTACCTGGTCGACGGCCTGGGCCACTGCACGGCCTGCCATTCGCCGCGCAACCTGATGGGCGCAGAAAAAGGCGGTAGCAGCTACCTTGCTGGCGGCATGGTCGATGGCTGGGAGGCCCCGGCCTTGAATGCCCTGGGCAAGTCATCGACGCCGTGGAGCGAAGACGAGTTGTTCAACTACCTCAGCACCGGCTTCTCCGAAAAACACGGCGTGGCGGCCGGCCCCATGGGCCCGGTGGTCAGTGAGCTTGCCACCCTGCCAAAAAGCGACGTGCGCGCCATCGCCCACTACCTCAGCTCCCTGGATGGCGAGCCGCAGGCACTGGCGGCCAATGCCGCGCCTCAGGTGGACTCGCCAGTGTCGCTGAGCAACGGCGAGCGGGTATTCAAAGGTGCATGCCTGGCCTGCCACAGTGATGGGCTGGGGCCGAAGCTGTTTGGCGTCAGCCCGTCGATGGCGGTCAACAGCAACGTCCATAGTGACCTGCCGGACAACCTGCTGCGCGTGGTGCTGCACGGCATTCCGACCCCGGCAACCCGCGACCTGGGCTACATGCCCGGTTTCAAGGACAGCCTGTCGGACCGCCAGGTAGCCGACCTCGCGGCCTACCTGCGCCATCGTTTTGCCGCCGACAAACCGGCCTGGCAAGGGCTGGCGTCCAAGGCTGCGCAGGTACGCGCCAACCCTGGCAGCCACTGAGGCTCAGCGGCGCAAGCCGCGCAGCGCAAGGTCACTGATGAAGGCCAGCCAATCGGCCTTGGCCTGCTTGTCCGCCAGGTCCACGGCCAGGAACGAGCTGAGCGTATGGCGGTTGGAGTTATAGAAATAGCAGAGCGAGGCAATCATCAGGTAGGCGTGGGTAATGCAGATATCGTCGCGGAACAGGCCCTTTACTTGTCCGGCCTCGATGATCGGCCGCAGCACGCCGACCGCCTCGCCGGACAGCGCCCTGAGGTTTTGCGACTTGCGCGCGTGCAAGCCCTGGTGAAGGTTTTCGGTGGCGAGGATGGTGACGAATTCGGGGTGGCGCACATAATAGTCCCAGATGAATGCCACCAGTTCGCGCAGGGCCTGCTCAGGGTCGGCGAGGTCGAGGCGCAGCTTCGCTTCGGCCTGGTTGAAGCTGGCATAGATGTGCTCCAGCACACTGATGAACAGCTTTTCCTTGCTGCCGAAGTAGTAATAGATCATCCGGTCGTTGGACTTGGCCAGTGTGGAGATCTGCTCGATGCGCCCACCAGTGAAGCCTTCCTTGCTGAAGACCTTCACTGCGGCCTTGAGAATATTGTCCCGGGTGCGGTCGGCCTGCTGGGCGCGAACACCGGTTTTGCGAGTTTGCATGTCGGTCCCTGTGGGGCTGGCCAGATAGCCAACACTGCCACAGACCTTGAGCCATTGCGCGGCTTTTTCGGCTGGGCTGATGGCGGAGATGGCGGAGATGGCGGACCGGCTCACACCAGCAGAGCCGCTACCATTGATCGTTTTGCTTTCTTCGCGGGCAAACCCGCCCTTCGTCCGCTACCGGCCTGGAAGTCAGCAGCCATCGGGGCTGGCTTGCACCTGATGAGTGGCACGTACAGCCAGCCGGATCATGACGGACTCCCGGGTTACCGGACAGGTGCGTTACTCAAGCAGCGACGCCTCGTTCGCCATCATCGCTGACTTCGAACTGCCCCACCAGCTTCTGCAACTTGCCAGCATCCACCTTCACCTTCTGCGCACTGCTTTGCAGCACCAGAGCGGTCTGGCGCATCTCGCTGGAGGACTGGTTGACCTGCTCGATCGTCTTGCCGTATTCCACGCTGCGACGGTTGAGCTGCTGGATGATGGCGAACATGCCCTCCACCGCCTGGTGCAGTTGCACATTTTCGGAAGACGCGTCCTCCGCCAGGCGCAGGCTGTTGTCGACATCCTGCACGCCCTGCTCCATGAAGCTTACCGCCTGCCGGGTTTCGCCCTGCAGGCTCTCGACCATATGGCGAATGTCGTCGGCGGCACGCGAGGTGCGTGCGGCCAGGCTGCGTACCTCGTCGGCCACCACCGCGAAGCCACGACCATGCTCCCCGGCCCGCGCCGCCTCGATAGCGGCATTGAGCGCCAGCAGGTTGGTCTGGTTGGTGATTTCGCTGATCAACCCGGTGATGTTGTCGATCTCGACCATGCGGCTGTCGAGCCGCTGCACGCTGGATGATGAGCGCGCCACCACATCGCGGATCGACTGGGTGCCCGCCTGCACCGCCTGGTACTGCGCGCGTGCGCGGCTGACCACTTCGTCCATGGCCTGTTTCATCTGCTCGGCGCTGACCGAGGCCTGCTGCAGTTCGCCGAGTTGCTCTTCCATGATGATCATCATCTGGTGCACGGCGTCGGCCACGTCGGCGGAGCTTACGCTGGCCTCCTGGCTGCGCCCGAGCATCATCTGGTTGGTGCTGCCAACCGTGCGACTGGCCTTGACCACCTGCCCGACCACCGTGTCCAGGCGGTCGATGAAGCTGTTGATCCAGCGCGCCATGTCGCCGCTCTCATCATTGGCCAAGGTACTGGTATCCAGGCGCTGGCGCAGGTTGCCTTCACCCTCGGCGATGGTGCACAGCACACTGCTCATGCCATTCAACCTGGCGGCCAGGCGCTTGGGCCCGAGCACGCCGAACAACAAGGTGGCGCCCAGCATGCTCAAGGCCTCGATCGCGTCAGTCAGCCCTTGCGGCAGGCCTGCATAGTGCTGCACCCAGTAATTGCAGCCGAACAGCCCCGCCATGATCGCTACATAGGGTTTCATCAACCCGTAGCTCAGCGAACGCCGGCGATAGACCTCCTCCAGGTCTGCCTCGCACATCATGCCCCAGCGGTCGGGTGAGCCTGGCAACTGGAAGGTCACGCCCTTGCCCACCACTGGCACATGACGGTAGTCGGAATAGCCGGGGTAGGTCACGAACAGATTGGCACCCCGCCTGATCGTCTCCCTCACGCCTGGGTGCAGTTCCCGCGTGGAAGGGTCGGTGAAACGAAGCTCCAGCTCGGTATGACGCTGGACCTGCACGGTGGTCCAGGGGGTGTGCACACCGTTCTTGAGGTTTTCGCCATGGGTGAAGGTGGCGTCCTCGAAGCGCGAGCGGGACAACGCGGTACCGGGCTGTATGCCAGGGTCGAAGCGCGATTGCGCCATGAACAGGTAGTTGTCGCCCGACTCGGGGTAAATGTGCCCTGCCTCGCGCTGGATCAGGTCACCCAGCACATCGTTGGGCACCCGCCCACACAAACAACCTAGCACTTTGCTCTCGTGCATCAGGGGCTGGTAGAACATCAACGTGACTTCATCGTGGAAGCGCGAGGAAGACGGGCCGACCTGCAAGGTCAGCGGGTCGCTGTAGGGCCCGTGCAGAAACGGTGCTTTCAGCCCTTGCGCCAGGGCTGCCAAGTGCTCGATGCGTGGCGTGCCACGCTGGGGCCAGGTCGAAGCGATGACGATGCCGTGGGCATCGACGACAAACAGCTCGGAAAAGTCCTCAGCCTGGGCCAGCGTGTTGCGCAACATTGCGCTATCGACTTGAGCGAGCCCGGGCGCCACCTGCTCGGCCAGGTCGGCCAGGTGTTCCCACTGCTCGCGCACCCACTCATGCAGCAACTGCACGCGGGTCTGGGCGATGGCTTCGAACGTTTGCTCGACCTGCGGGTAACTGGCCCGATTAAGGCGGCACGCCCAGCCCATGCTGAATTTGCCGGTTTTGCCAAACCACGGCAGCCAACCCTTTTCACTCGACGATAACTGCATCGAACCACTGGAAAGCGACATTATCTTCACCATACGCGACATCGAATGGCAATCTGATAGCAAGTCGCACGCCAACGGCGGGAGGCGTGATTAATCGGCCGTCCCGCGGAGTGGATGCACTTCATCAGTGCAAGGTGCCGGCCGGTAAACCCCGGAGCGCACCAGGCAGGGGCAAAAATGAGGGGTTTAAGCATTCAACTGAAATGAGACAAATAGCCTCCAGAACTGCTCGCAGATCGCACAACAGTTCGATAATCGCACAAATTCAGCCAAACCCTCTCTACTGTTGCCCTATCTTGCGGCACGCTATAGCGAAAGTCAGCAAGCCATTTCATGTGCTGACAGGCCCCATCGCTTCACGCGCTCCGGCCAGCCCGACAACCACAACTCCAGGAACAACCAGGAGCTCGCCTTGATCAATAAAACGTACGAGTCCATCGCCAGCGCGGTGGAAGGGATCACCGACGGTTCGACCATCATGGTCGGTGGCTTCGGCACGGCTGGCATGCCGTCCGAGCTGATCGATGGCCTCATTGCCACCGGTGCCCGCGACCTGACCATCATCAGCAACAACGCCGGCAACGGCGAGATCGGCCTGGCCGCCCTGCTCATGGCAGGCAGCGTGCGCAAGGTGATCTGCTCGTTCCCGCGCCAGTCCGACTCCTACGTGTTCGACGAACTGTACCGCGCCGGCAAGATCGAACTGGAAGTGGTCCCGCAGGGCAACCTGGCCGAGCGTATCCGCGCCGCAGGCTCCGGCATTGGTGCGTTCTTCTCACCGACCGGCTACGGCACCCTGTTGGCCGAGGGCAAGGAAACCCGTGAGATCGACGGCCGCATGTACGTGCTGGAAATGCCGCTGCACGCCGACTTCGCACTGATCAAGGCGCACAAGGGTGACCGTTGGGGCAACCTGACCTACCGCAAGGCCGCCCGCAACTTCGGCCCGATCATGGCCATGGCTGCCAAGACCGCCATCGCCCAGGTCGACCAAGTCGTCGAACTTGGTGAACTGGACCCGGAACACATCATCACCCCGGGTATCTTCGTCCAGCGCGTGGTCGCCGTCACCGGTGCTGCCGCCTCTTCGATTGCCAAAGCTGTCTGAGGCCTGCCATGACCATCACCAAAAAGCTCTCCCGCACCGAGATGGCCCAACGCGTGGCCGCAGACATCCAGGAAGGCGCGTATGTAAACCTGGGTATCGGCGCACCGACCCTGGTGGCCAACTACCTGGGCGACAAGGAAGTGTTCCTGCACAGCGAGAACGGCCTGCTGGGCATGGGCCCAAGCCCTGCGCCGGGCGAGGAAGACGATGACCTGATCAACGCCGGCAAGCAGCACGTCACCCTGCTGACCGGTGGTGCCTTCTTCCACCATGCCGATTCGTTCTCGATGATGCGTGGTGGCCACCTGGACATCGCTGTACTGGGCGCCTTCCAGGTGTCGGTCAAGGGCGACCTGGCCAACTGGCACACGGGCGCCGAAGGTTCGATCCCGGCCGTAGGCGGTGCAATGGACCTGGCCACCGGCGCCCGCCAGGTGTTCGTGATGATGGACCACCTGACCAAGACCGGCGAAAGCAAGCTGGTGCCCGAGTGCACCTACCCGCTGACCGGTATCGCTTGCGTCAGCCGCATCTACACCGACCTGGCCGTACTAGAAGTGACACCTGAAGGGCTGAAAGTGGTCGAGATCTGCGCGGACATCGATTTTGACGAGCTGCAGAAGCTCAGTGGCGTGCCGCTAATCAAGTAATCCAGAAAGCCCGCGGGCTTTCCATGCCCGCTGCGGCACTCTCAACAGTGCCGCACAAGCGCTGCACGGCAGCCCCGGCAATTCGTGTATCCACGCTGAAATCCAGGGGCTGCTCCGCAGCCCTTTCGCGACACAAGGCTTGCGCTGTTTTCGCCAACCCGCGAAGGGGCGCGCGGCGTTGAGGCCTCTCTTCCAACCGTTTGGGAGCTGACAGACGGGAACACGCGTAGAGATCAGCCCAATGAGCCATCGAGCGAGAGCCAGACAGCGGCGTGCAAAATCCCCGGCCGCGACTTTACGCCTTTTTTACTCGACATTACCGTAAAGCAAGCAATACTGCCGGCACTGTCCCAACGAGCTCCCTCAATGCCGCTGCCTGCATTGCGTTTCATTGCCTTCATTATTGGCGTATTCCTGATCACATTGGCCGTCAGCATGGTGATTCCGATGCTGACGTTGCTGTGGTACGACCGCAGCGACGACCTCGGCGCATTCGTCTGGTCGAGCCTGATCGTTCTGTGCGTCGGCCTGCTTCCGGTAGCCCGGGGCGTCCCCGACATACCGCAACTGCGGACCAGGGACATGTATTTCCTCACGACGGCAAGCTGGGTCATCGTGTGTGCATTTGCGGCGCTGCCGATGGTGTTAATTCGCGACATCAGTTACACGGACGCGTTCTTCGAAACCATGTCGGGAATTACCACCACCGGCTCGACCGTGCTGACAGGCCTGGACAGTGCATCACCGGGGCTACTGATATGGCGTTCCCTGCTGCACTGGCTGGGAGGCATTGGATTTATCGGCATGGCCGTGGCGATCCTGCCACTGCTGCGCGTGGGCGGCATGCGCCTGTTCCAGACCGAGTCTTCGGATTGGTCTGACAAAGTGACGCCACGTTCGCATGTGGCTGCCAAGATGATACTGCTGGTCTACCTGGCCCTGACAGCATTGGGAACAGGGGCGTTGTGGGCTGCCGGCATGACCCCGTTCGAAGCCATCAATCATTCGATGTCGCTGATTTCAACCGGTGGTTACTCGACCTCGGATGCCTCGCTGGCTCATTGGCCACAGCCTGCGGTGCATTGGGTAGCTGTGGTCATCATGATACTCGGCAGCCTGCCCTTCACACTCTATGTCGCCACGCTGCGTGGCCATCGACGCATCCTGCTCACGGACCATCAAGTTCGCGGTTTCATTGGTTTTCTCGTCTTCGTCTGGCTCACCGTCGGAACCTGGCTCTGCCTGCACAGCGACCTGGCTTGGTGGGATGCGTTTCGTATCGTTGCGGTCAATGTGACCTCGGTGGTGACCACCACAGGCGTTGCCTTGGGTGATTACACGCTCTGGGGCAGCTTCGCCATCATGCTGTTCTTTTACCTGACGTTCGTCGGCGGGTGCTCGGGCTCCACCGCCGGCGGTTTGAAAATATTCCGTTTCCAGGTGGCCGCTGCCTTGCTTGTCAGCAGCCTGAAGCAGTTGATCCATCCACGGGCAACGATCTCGAAGAAATACAATGGGCACCCCATCGATGAAGAGATCGTACGGTCACTGCTGACGTTCTCCTTCTTCTTCTCCGTCACCATCGCAGTCATCGCCCTTGGCCTCTCTCTGATAGGGCTCGACTGGATGACGGCATTGAGCGGGGCGGCCACCGCGGTGTGCAACGTCGGCCCAGGCCTGGGGACGATTATCGGGCCTGTAGGTAATTTCGCCTCGTTGCCGGACGCAGCGAAATGGTTGCTGACGGTTGGCATGCTGCTTGGACGGCTCGAGATCCTCACCGTACTGGTACTTGTCTCGCCGGCCTTCTGGCGATTCTAGGCCTGAGGTCATACAACCAATCAGCCAGAAGACCTCTGGACTCCCCGCATGCCCCGCCTTTGCGGTGGGCTAGGTGGTGTAGCCTGAGCCAGCCTGCCACTGCTCGATTTTACCCTCGCGTGGCAGCACGGTGTCGAACGCTGGGCGAAGGCATTACCGAACCCCAATGTCGCAGCGTGCACAGCACCTTGAGACAGAACACGACCACCCTAAGTACCGCGCCCAACGACAATGATGCTGAAGAACGGAAAATGCTCCAGGAAAGCAAACAAGGCGAGCGCACTGTCTTCACAATGTGCAGGTGGCGGTGATCAGTTGGATAAATTGCCGTTCGCCAAGCCCCGCGTGCTCGGAAATCACCATAAACCGTAACGTCCGCAGGGAAAAATCCCAGACCGACGCCCCATGGGAGTGAATGGTTTGGCGCTTGTTGTTCATCTGAGAGTGGTTATTCGGTAGACTACCGGACGGGTGCCAGCTGCACGGTGCAGTGGGGCAGGTTAAAGAACAGCGCAGGTCGGGCCGCCATGCGGGAGTACCTGTGCCTATGCATAAAATAGAATTACCTCGCGCCCAGAAACTGGCTGAGCGTGCCTTCGCCAACCTTGAACGCTTTTTGCACATTGAAGCGGTCAGCGGCATCGTTCTGTTGATTGCCGCAGTCGCTGCATTGATTTGGGCGAATTCCCCGGCTGCCGACAGTTATGAAGCCCTTTGGCATACGCCGTTGACGTTCGGCGTAGGCTCGCATGTCTATTCGCAGTCTCTGCATTTCTGGATCAATGATGGCTTGATGACCATCTTTTTCCTGGTCGTGGGCATGGAGATCCGCCGCGAAATCCACGAGGGTGCACTGTCCAGCCTGCGCCAAGCCACACTCCCCATGGCAGCCGCTGTCGGCGGCGTAGCGGTACCCGCACTCCTCTACCTGAGTTTTGGTCACGCGTCGGCAGACCAGCAAGGCTGGGCCGTGCCAACGGCGACGGATATCGCCTTTGCGGTGGGCGTATTGGCACTGCTCGGCAAGTCGATCCCGTCCAACGTACGTGTGTTCCTCCTCGCCCTGGCAATCATCGATGACATCATCGCAGTCCTGATCATCGCGTTCTTCTACTCAGGCGGCCTTGATTACACCGGTTTCGGCGTTGCACTGATCGGCCTGCTAATGGTGATCGGGCTTCAAAAGATCGGTGTGGGTTCAGCCTACGCCTACGTCCTTCCCGGTGCGATCGTCTGGCTGGGCATCTTGTTGACCGGCGCCCACCCGACCCTCGCAGGCGTCGTGCTGGGCCTGATGACACCTGTCACCGCAATGCCGATGCGTGAGCGCCCACTGGATGCCATTACCCGCTTCACCGGCGAATTGCTGGGGCGCGCCAAGGCGCCTGAGCAAGATGCCAGCGACCTCATGGACCCGTTGAAACGACTGCGCCTGGCCCAGCGCGAACTGCTGCCGCCGGTAGTGCGCATGCAAGGCACCCTGCACCCCTGGGTAGCCTTCGGCATCATGCCGGTGTTTGCCTTGGCCAACGCCGGGGTCAGCCTTTCGGGTGTCGACCTGTCCGTTGAAGGCCCCCAGTGGGTCATGATCGCCGTCGCTGTCGCCCTGGTAGCAGGAAAGCCGTTGGGCATCGTCAGCGTCAGCTGGCTGATGGTCCGCCTGGGCTGGTGCGTGCTTCCCGCCGAGGTCAACTGGCGTAGCATTGTCCTGGTCGGGCTGCTGGCCGGCATCGGTTTCACCATGTCGATCTTCATCGCCAACCTCGCGTTCGTCGACCCTGGCTCACTTGGGGCAGCGAAACTCGGCGTGCTATCCGCGTCGTTGATCGCGGCCGTGCTGGGGTTGACCTGGGGGGTGTGGAGCCTGCGTAGCGCAGCGTCTGCTACCAAAGCAGGTTCGCCCACCTAGCTACACTCCGGACTGGCGATCCCTTGCAGTTGGGCAAGCGGATCGCCACTCCCGACGCGGCTGTTCCGATTTTCAAATGGCGTTCAGCCCTGGAAATACTCAACTGCGCTCATCGACGAACTTCGCTCGGAATTGAGAAACTGGAGCCTGACGTTGGCTTACCAGGGCCATGCCCTGAGGCACAGAAAAAAGGCACACACTTGCTGAAATTTGAGCATTGAGGGCATCAGAGCCAGCCCTCATCCGGATCTGAGAGAGGAAGAATACCTTGGTCAATCAAATTGCCGATTTGGACGCGTATTTGGCGCTTTTGGGACCAATAGCCGACGAGCTTGAACAGCAAGTCGCACCCTGCAACGCTACCCGACCGATGCTGATCGCATGGCTGACGGAATGGATTCGAAGCCCCAATGCGCTGAGTGAGATCAGACATGATCTGCCTCGGCTTCCCCAAGGTCTGACGTCGGCGTACAGCGAGTGGAATCAGCTGGGTGGCGGCCAGTAATTGCCGCCACCTCCCGGCATGATCCTTATGCTGCTTGCCGCTCAACAGGCTGCTGATTAGTTGCAAGGCATCGTGCACGTCCTACGCCCCATGCCAGGGCCCCAGTTGTCGACTCTCCTGGGCGCAAACTGCCGGGGCGCTCTCCTCACTTAGTGGTTGTAAGCCCGCTCGTTATGCTCACCGAGGTCAAGCCCCATTTCCTCAACAGCGTCATGTGCCCGCAACCCGACGACGGCCTTTAACACTCTGAGAATGATCCAGCTCGCAATGAAGCAGTAGGCCGTTGTGAATGCCACCCCTTTGACCTGCGCGATCACCTGGTCAGCCATGGTGACGTTCTCGACCAACCCGCCCAACGACGGCACGCAGAAAACGCCCGTCAACACGGCGCCAATCATTCCGCCGATACCGTGCAAGCCGAATACATCCAGGCTGTCGTCATAGCCCAGGCGCGTCTTGAGCACCGTCACGCTGAGATAACAGAACACGCCACAAAGCAGGCCGATGGCCAGCGCGCCGCCAACCCCTACATACGCACAGGCTGGGGTAATCCCGACCAGGCCGGCCAAGGCGCCACTGGCTAGCCCCAACGCACTCGGTTTACCTACCCTGAGCCACTCGGTGAACATCCAGCCCAGAATACCGGCACACGCACCGAGCTGAGTGTTGAGCATCACGATGCCTGAAAGGCCAGTGAGGCCGCCGCCGGAGCCGATGTTGAATCCAAACCAGCCGACCCAGAGCATCGCCGCGCCGACCATCGTGAGGCTCAGGTTATGTGCAGGCATTGGAGCGTTTTCGTAACCCTTACGCTTGCCAAGCAGCAAACAGGCGGCAAGCGCAGCTACACCGGCGTTGATGTGAACTGCAGTACCACCAGCGAAATCCAGCACGCCCCAGTTGTGCATCAAAGCCCCTGCTCCACCCCATACCATGTGGGCCACTGGCGCGTAGACAAGGGTGAACCAGATGGCCATGAACAGCAGCGCCGACGAGAACTTCATACGTTCGGCAAAAGCCCCGGCAATGAGCGCCGGAGTGATGATGGCAAAGGTCATTTGGAAGGTAACAAACACCCCTTCCGGAATGTCGCCAACCAGGCTTTCAGACGTCATGCCTGCCAAAAATGCGCGGTTCAGGCCGCCGACAAAGCTATTGAAGCTAACCTCGCCCTCAACCATGTTGGTGGTATCGACCACCATGCTGTAGCCATAAACCACCCACAGCACCCCCACCAGTCCGGCGATACCAAAACATTGGGTGAACAGTGACAGCATGTTCTTGGCTCGCACGAGACCGCCGTAAAACAGCGCAAGGCCTGGCAGACACATGAACAGCACCAGAACCGCCGCCGTTACCATCCAGGCGGTGCTGCCGGTGTTCAATGTTGGGGCATCAGCCGCCTGTGCCAGCGGTATACATGCACTGAGCGCGAGCAACGCAAGAAGTGATTTGCCGGGTAGACGATTAACCATTGTGGAAGCTCCTGCGATGAATGGAAAAGTGTCTGGCAGAAAGCGAGGCGGTGAAGCGCTGGGCCGTTGAGGCCTCTTGGATGGGTCAAATCAAGAATGGCCTGAACGCAAGAGCGCACCTGCCCTTGGCGGCGGCGTGTCAGACAACAATTCAGTTGCAGACAGATCGCCGCCACGGGCACACGCGCTCCTGCATCAGGTAATGCTCAGTACTGGCTGCCTGGAATCCACGAAGTCCCTGCCAATGGCACGCGAGCCATAGCGGCGGATTCTACGGTCAAGGCCACCAGATCCTCAGGGTCGAGGTTGTGCAGGTGGGATTTGCCGCAGGCTCGAGCCATGGTTTGCGCCTCCAGCACCAGAACACGCAAATAGTTGGCCAACCTGCGCCCGCCTTCGATCGGATCAAGACGTTTTGACAGCTCCGGATCCTGCGTGGTGATACCTGCCGGGTCACGACCGTTCTGCCAGTCATCGTAGAAGCCAGCCGCAGAGCCGATCTTCTTGAGCTCATCGTCCAGGCGTGGATGGTTGTCACCCAGAGCAATCAATGCGGCCGTACCGATGGCCACGGCATCGGCACCCAGCGCCATTGCCTTGGCAACGTCTGCACCGTTACGGATGCCGCCGGAGACAATCAGTTGCACCTTGCGGTGCATGCCCATCTCCTGCAACGCCTGAACCGCCTGGGGAATGGCTGGCAGGATGGGGATACCGACGTGCTCGATGAACACTTCCTGAGTCGCAGCGGTACCGCCTTGCATGCCATCAAGCACGATCACATCCGCGCCGGCCTTCACTGCCAGCTTGACGTCGTAGTAAGGACGGCTGGCCCCGATTTTCACGTAAATCGGTTTTTCCCAATCGGTGATCTCACGGATCTCGGCAATCTTGATCGCCAAGTCGTCAGGCCCAGTCCAGTCCGGATGACGGCATGCCGAGCGCTGGTCAACGCCGATGGGCAAGGTACGCATACCGGCAACACGCTCGGTCACCTTCATGCCCAGCAGCATACCGCCGCCACCGGGCTTGGCGCCCTGCCCCAAGACGATTTCGATGGCATCGGCCTTGCGCAGGTCATCAGGGTTCATGCCATAACGCGAAGGCAGGTACTGGTAAACCAGGTGCTGGGATTGGCCGCGTTCTTCCGGCGTCATGCCACCGTCGCCCGTGGTGGTACTGGTGCCTGCAATAGTGGCGCCGCGCCCCAGGGCTTCTTTCGCATTGGCCGACAATGCACCGAAGCTCATGCCGGCGATTGTCACCGGAATTTTCAGGTGGATCGGCTTCTTGGCGAACCGGTTACCGAGGATTACATCCGTTCCGCATTTCTCACGGTAGCCTTCCAGCGGGTAGCGCGAGACGCTTGCACCGAGCAGCAGCAGGTCGTCGAAGTGCGGCAGCTTGCGCTTGGTACCACCGCCGCGAATGTCATAGATGCCGGTCTCGGCGGCACGCTGGATTTCCTGGATAGTCAGACGATCAAAGGTGGCCGACTCGCGCAGGACTGGAGGGGTTTTTTCGCTCATTTTCTTGCTCCTGAATCAGTACGCGGAGGCGTTGTCGACTTTGAAGTTGTACAGCTGGCGAGCCGAGCCGTAGCGCTTGAAGTCACTGGCTTTCTCGTTGAAGCCGGCTTTGTTCAGAAGCGCTTGCAACTCTTCAATGTGCTCCGGGCGCATCTCTTTTTCGATGCAGTCAGAACCCAGCGACTCGACCTTTCCTTTGACGAAAATCTTCGTCTCGTACAGGGAGTCACCCAGCGCATCGCCGGCGTCACCGCATACCACAAGGCGTCCCGCCTGCCCCATGAAGCAGCTCATGTGGCCGATGCTGCCGCCGACCACGATGTCGATCCCTTTCATCGAGATCCCGCAACGGGCGCCGGCGTCGCCTTCGATCACCAGCAGACCGCCATGCGCCGTAGCGCCCGCTGCTTGCGAAGCGCTGCCTTTTACTCGGACGTAGCCAGACATCATGTTCTCGGCGCAACCAACGCCGACGTTCCCGTGCACAGTGATGGAAGCCTTCTGGTTCATACCGGCGCAGTAGTAGCCGGCATGCCCCTGGATATCCACGGAAACCGCTTCGTTTACGCCGACCGCGATGTTGTGCGCGCCGTCAGGGTGAGTGACGACCCACTCTCTTTCCTCAAGCGTCTTTGCTTGATCGTGCAGCGCCTGGTTAAGGTCACGCACGGTGGTGTTGCCAAGATCAATGGTTTTCATGTGCGTGCTCCTTAAGCCGACTCGCGTTCCCAGATGTACATGGTGGCCGGAACAGGTTCCCAGACCTTGGCTTTCTCGATGCCCGGCAGGCTCGACAGCGCCTGATACTCCGAAGCCATCGCGACGTAGTCCTCGGTTTCGGCAAGAATTGCGGGCTTACAAGCAATCGGATCTCGGATCACGGCGAATCCATTGCGGGTGCCGATTGCGAAGGTGAAAAAGCCGTCCAGTGCTTCGAGCGAACTGTCCAAGGCGGTCTTCAGACTGTCGCCTTGCTGCAGACGCCAGGCCAGGTAACCGGCCGCGACTTCAGTGTCATTCTCGGTGTCGAACTGGATGCCTTCGCGGCGCAGTTCCTGACGCAGACGGAAGTGGTTGGACAGCGAGCCGTTGTGCACCAGGCACAAGTCAGCGCCGGTAGAGAACGGGTGGCTGCCTTCCATGGTTACGGCGCTTTCAGTCGCCATCCGGGTATGGCCGATGATGTGGCTGCCTTTCATCGAACCCAAACCGAAGCGCTCGGAGATCTCTTTAGGCAAGCCCATGCCCTTGAGGATCTCGATGCTTTTGCCGGCGCTCATGATGCGCACGTCCGGGGCCAGCTCGGCCAAAGCGGAACGTACGGCAGCTTCCTTAGCCTTGATCTTCAACACGATGGCGCTCGCATTTTGGAACCAGTCCAAAGACGCCGCGAGCTTGCCTTCCAGTGCGCCCACCAGCGCTTTGAAGTCGTAGTCATCGGTTGCTGCTTGCAAGGTCAACTTCACCCAGCCATCAGCAACTTCATCGCCGTAAATGGCGAAGCCGGCACTGTCGGGGCCGCGATCAGTCATGGCTTCCAGCATGGGTTCGAAGAGTTTGCCGAGCTGGGGCTCCAGCGCCGGATTTTTCAGGTATAGCCCCACAATTCCACACATATCGTTAACTCCTGGGCAGAAGACCCCCTACCCATTGGCAGGGTGTCAGAAAGGGTTGTTTAAACTGGCTAGATCAGAAGAACTCGGTGTAGCGCTTCACTTCCCAGTCCGAGACGTGGCGGCTGTACTCCACCCACTCCATGCGCTTGAGCTTGATGAACTCACCCACGATTTCGCTGCCAAGTACCTCGGCGAACAGTGGGTCAGCCTCAAGGGCATCACAGGCTTCCTTGAGCGACTGAGGTAAGGTCTTGATGCCGCGCGCGGCGATTTCTTCAAGACTCAACTTGTAGAGGTTCTCGTTGCACACCTGGTCGATTTCCAGCTTGCGGTCTATGCCGTCCAGTCCCGCCGCGATGATTGCTGCGCTGACCAGGTAAGGGTTGCAGCCAGCATCCGGCAGGCGGAACTCCAGGCGGCCATACGGAACTCGAACCATGGCCGAGCGGTTATTGGCGCCAAACGCGATAAAGGCTGGTGCCCAGGTCGCCCCGGACAAGGAATTGCCCACAACAAGGCGCTTGTAGGAGTTGACCGTCGGCGCTGCGAAGGCGCACAAGGCTGGGCCATGCGCCAGAAGGCCTGCGGCGAAGTGGTAGGCCATTTTCGACAGGCCCATGCCGCTCGGATCGCTCGCATCGTGGAACAAGTTTTTGTTGGTCGCGCTGCTGATCGACAGGTGAAAGTGCATGCCGTTGCCCGCCCGCTTGGGATCAGGCTTTGGCATGAATGAGCAAATGATGCCCATGTCGTTGGCAATCTCACCGGCAGCCATGCGGAAAAAGGTGAACCGATCAGCTGATTCCATGGCATTGCTGTAGGTGTAATTGATCTCGAACTGGCCGTTGGCGTCTTCGTGATCGATCTGGTAAATGTCGAAACCCACTGGCTGCAAGGCTTCGGTCAGCCGCTCAAGAAACTCGCGCGAGCGGGACAGGCCTTTGTAGTCGTAGCACGGCTTGTCCAGATCATCGCTGGCGTCGACCATCTGCAGCTTGCCCTGTCCATCGCGCTTGAACAGGCTAAATTCTGGCTCCAGTCCGGTATTCAGCGTCCAGCCACGATCGCTCAATCGCTCCACCTGCTTCTGCAGGACGTAGCGGCTGTCGTATGGCCAAGGCTTGTTCTCAACATGACCAATGCATACCACGCGGCCGTAACCTGGCTGCCATGGCACTGGCGTGAGTGAAGCCAGGTCACCCTTGGCCATGAAATCGGGGCCATGCGGTTCCATGCCCATACCGCAGATCGCGAAACCCGCAAACCCCGCCCCGGCTTCGGCAACCATCTCGAGACCCGATACGGGTACCGATTTGGTCTTGGCCGAACCATGGATATCTACGAACTGGGCCAGGACATACTTGATCCCGTGTGTCTCGATCAGGCGCTGTGTTTCTTGTGGCAACATGGACATGACTCCTGGCTGTAGCAATTCGTGTTGGGGAGGTCGATTAGTCGCCCGATCTGATTATTACGAACAGGAAACTTAATTTCCCACTAGGAATGCAATGAGCTTGCCAACTCGCTGCTGTCGCGGAAAAACTCGATTCGAGGGGAGCCTTTCTGCTTTGTTTATGGGAAAATATTTTTCCCGTGATGAATAACGCCAAGCGACCCTATCCGGCGCGGCCACATTTGCACATTCTCAGTGCGAAAATAAATTTACTGTGCGGAATTAGTGCAAGCCATGAACACACACGAAAGCCAACCCAAGCTCAAGCTTGAGCAGTACCTGGGCATCCAGATAAAACGTCAGCGCCAAGCGCAGGATCTGAAGCTTGCGGACGTGGCGCGCATAGCTGGAATCAGTCAGGGCATGCTTAGCAAGATTGAAAACGCTCAGGTGTCGACCAGCCTTGAAAACCTGAGCCGTCTTTGCGATGTGCTCGGCATGCCGATGTCAAAACTGTTCAGCCAGTATGACCAGCAAGGCAGCAGCGCGATTCTGGTCAAACGCGATGAAGGGCTGGAAGTCGTTCGCCGTGGCACGGAAAAAGGCCATACCTACCACCTGCTGAACCACACCCGTGGGCCCAAGAAAAGCTTCGAGGCGTACATGGTGAGCATGGATGACGCTAGCGAGGAATTTCCGACCTTCTCCCACCCAGGCACTGAGTTCCTTCACTTGCTGGAGGGCGAGATGGTCTACCGCCACGGGAACCAGCTCTATCACCTGGAAGCAGGTGACAGCCTGACATTCGATGCTGACATTCCCCACGGCCCGGAAAAACTGATAAGCGTCCCGATCCGCCTCCTGTCGATCATGAACTACGCCCCCGCAGAGGCCTGACCACTCAGGTTGCCACGAGTCCAGGCTGAACCTGGACTCGCCTTCTCCTCCTCCCCACGCCCACGCCCCACATTTCCTGTCAGTAAAAAATCTTTCCCATACGTGTAGACGTGTCGGCTGAATTCGCCTATAAATTCGCCATCCGGAATATTTAATTCCCTAAGAGAATATTTATTCACGGGCGAATCTGCATTTCACCGATGAATCACTTGCCGGAAATCACGCCGCGCACCTCTGAGGACTGACCATGCAACATGAAAAAAACCATTTCATTCTCAAAATCAGCTGTCCTGCGACTTCCGGCATCGTTGCAGCAGTGACCTCCTACCTCGCAGGCAACGCTTGCTACATCGGTGAGATGGCGCAGTTCGACGATGAGTTGAGCGGCAAATTTTTCATGCGGGCGGTGTTTCGTTTCAACGATGGCCACGAAGGCGACATCGCTCGGCTGAAAGCCGGCTTCGAAGACGTCGCTCAAGCTTTCGGCATGCAGTGGGAGCTTTACGATACTCGCCAGCCGATGCGCGTACTGCTGATGGTCAGCAAATTCGACCACTGCCTCACCGACCTGCTCTATCGCTACCACAAGGGCGAAATGGACATGACCATCACGGCCATCGTGTCCAACCACCTTGATCTACGTCCTATGGCCGAGCGCGAAGGCATTCGTTTTATCTACTTGCCGGTGACCAAGGAGACCAAAGCTCAGCAGGAAGCAGCGCTGATGAAGGTTGTGGATGAGACCGGGACTGACCTCGTCGTCCTCGCCCGCTACATGCAGATCCTTTCTGATGATCTCTGCAAGCAGATATCGGGCCGTGCGATCAATATTCATCACTCATTCCTGCCCGGGTTCAAGGGCGCCAAGCCTTATCACCAGGCCTATGCGCGCGGCGTGAAACTGATTGGGGCGACGGCTCACTACGTCACCAGCGATCTGGACGAGGGCCCGATCATCGAGCAGGAAGTCCAGCGCGTCGATCATGCCTATCTGCCAGACGACCTGGTTGCCATCGGACGCGACACTGAAACCGTGGCGCTTTCCAAAGCGGTCAAATATCACCTGGAGCATCGGGTATTCCTCAACGAAGACAGAACGGTGATCTTCCGATGAGTACTTCCAAACTGATTGACGGCAAAGCGGCATCAGCCCGTGTGCTGAAGCAGGTTCGAGACGAGGTCGCCCGACTGAGCGCCGACGGCGTCTTCCCTGCGCTCGCTGTAATACTCGTCGGGCAAGATCCTGCCAGCCAGGTCTATGTGCGCAACAAGATCCTCCGTGCAGAAGAAGCGGGAATCAAATCGCTCGAGTACCGCCTGAGTGCGGAAACCTCGCAGGGTGAACTGCTCCAGCTGATCGCAGACTTGAATGCAGACAACGCCGTGAACGGCATTCTGCTGCAGCTCCCATTGCCTGAGCACATCGAGGAAGCGCGTGCGTTACAGGCCATTGCCCCGGGCAAAGACGTCGATGGGTTTCACAGTGAAAATGTCGGCGGCTTAAGCCAGGGTCGCGATGTGCTGACGCCGTGCACCCCCAGCGGCTGCATGCAACTGCTTGAAGAGGCTTGCGGCGACCTGAGCGGCAAGCACGCCGTTGTCATCGGGCGATCCAACATCGTCGGCAAACCCATGGCCGCTCTGCTGCTGCAGGCGCATTGCTCGGTCACTGTGGTGCATTCGCGCAGCGTCGATGCCAAGGCCCTGTGCCGGCAGGCAGACATTGTCGTTGCCGCCGTCGGACGACCACGGATGATCGATGCAAGTTGGCTCAAGCCAGGAGCAGTGGTCATCGACGTCGGCATTAATCGCATTGAAGAGGATGGCCGCAGCAAGCTTGTTGGGGATGTCGACTTCAACAGCGCCCTGCCCCAAGTTTCAGCTATCACACCAGTTCCTGGTGGTGTTGGGCCGATGACCATTGCCTTTCTGATGAAGAACACCGTTACCGCTGCGGTTCAGCAGGCCCATGCACAACGCGTTTCCTCGGAGGCCGCATGCCTTTCAATCTCCTGAAATACGGGCTCAGCTCTGAATACCCGGTCGAAGTGGATTTGCCTGCTCCCAAGGCGCTCAAACCTTCCTACGATGTGGTAATCATCGGCGGCGGTGGCCATGGCCTGGCAACCGCCTACTACCTGTCCAAGTACCACGGCATCACCAATATCGCGGTGCTGGAGAAGGGGTATCTGGGCGGCGGCAACACGGCGCGCAACACAGCGGTCATCCGCTCCAATTACCTCACCAGCGAGGGGGTGCGCTTTTACGCCGAGTCAGTACGGATGTTTGAAGGGCTGTCCAATGAATTCGACTTCAACATCATGTATTCCCATCGTGGCCAACTGACGCTCGCCCACACCGACGCCACCGTGCGCTCGTTCCGTCAGCGTGCAGAGGTCAACAAACACTTCGGCGGGCGCACCGAAATGCTTGACCGTCAGCAGATTCGTGAGCTCGTGCCGACACTCAACCTCGACCCTGGGCATCTCCCGGTGATCGCAGGTCTCTGGCACATAGACGGCGCAACTGCCCGGCATGACGCAGTGGCTTGGGGTTACGCCAAACAGGCGGCTAAGCGTGGCGTGGAAATCCATCAGCTCACTGAAGTCCAAGAGTTGGTGATCGAGAACGGCACCATCAAGGCGGTGAAAACCAATCGCGGCACCATCCAGTGCGGCTGCGCGGTGCAGGCAGTGGCGGGCATGAGTTCGCAGTTGATGAAGAAAGCGGGTATCCGCTCGCCGATCCAGACCTTCCCTCTGCAAGCCATGGTGACCCAGCCGTTCAAGCCGTTCCTCGACCCGTTGGTGAGCTCCTCTGCCCTGCACTGCTACGTGCAACAGACCAGCCGTGGCGAAGTGGTGTTTGGCGGTGGCTCGGATCCGTACCCGCTGTTCAACACCCGCTCAACTTTGGATCTGAAGGAAAGCCTGCTGGCACACGCGATCGAGATGTTCCCGTTCTTGGCCAATGCCAAGCTGATGCGTCAGTGGGCCGGGATCACCGACATGACTCCGGATTACAGCCCGATCATGGGGTTGTCCCCGGTGAAGAACTATTACCTGGATGCCGGCTGGGGCACGTGGGGCTTCAAGGCTACGCCCATTTGCGGCAAGACCATGGCCGAACTCGTCGCCAGCGGGGGCAAGGTACCTGAACTGATCAAGCCGTTCGGCCTCGAGCGTTTCTCAACCTTCCAGCAAGTCAACGAGATGGGCGCGACAGCGGCCAGCCACTGAGGAGCAAGACATGAAAGTGATGAATTGCCCACTCAACGGGCCGCGCAACATCAGTGAGTTCACCTATGGCGGTGAGTTCAAGCAGATGCCCGATCCGCAGACGTGTACCGATGCCGAATGGGCCGACTACGTGTTCAACAGCGATGACACGTTGGGCGTGGTTTGCGAGTGGTGGATGCACAACCCCTCCAGCTATTGGTTCCTGGCCGAACGCCACACTGGCAGCGATGAAATTCTGCGCACCTTCGATCCCAAAGAGCTGTTCACCACCCGTGTTGAATTCACGACTGCCAAGGAGACCGCGCAATGAGCCGCCTACCCGCTCCCATGGGCTTGTTGATCGACCGCAATCAGCCTCTTCATTTCAGCTTTGATGGCAAAGCGTATCAAGGGTTTGCAGGTGACAGCATCGCAAGTGCCCTGCTCGCCAATGGTCGCTTCCTGCTCTCCCGCTCGTTCAAGTATCACCGCCCGCGCGGCCCGCTGACCATGGCAGGTCAAGACGCCAATACCCTGGTACAGCTGCCGAGCGAGCCCAACGTCCTGGCGGACACTCACCTGCTGGAAAGTGGTGCGCAGGTGACCGGGCAAAACTTCAACGGCTCTCTGGACAACGACAAAGACGCCTATCTTGGCAAGTTCTCCAAATTCATGCCGGTTGGTTTCTACTACCGCTCTTTCTACAAGCCTAAGGGTGCATGGAAACTATGGGAGCCCATCATTCGCAAAAAGGCCGGACTCGGCGTCTTGGATCTCAAATTCCAGCCCGAGTACTACGACAAGGCCTACCTGTTCGCTGACCTCGCGGTTGTCGGCGCTGGCCCTGCTGGACTGCAGGCGGCACTGACTGCGGCCAATGCAGGCGCACAGGTGTTGTTGATTGAGCAACAACCCATTCTGGGCGGCTCACTGACCTATGCCCGTTTCGATGTCGAAAACAATCGTGCTGATAGCCTACGCCGCGAGCTGATCAACGCTGTTGAAGGCCACGCCAACATTCAAGTGCTGAAGAAAGCTACGTGCAATGCATGGTTCACCGATAACTATCTGCCGGTGATTCAGGGTAAACGCATGTACAAGGTGCGCGCCACCCAATGCCTGATCGCCAGCGGCTCGTTTGATCAGCCAGTGATTTTCCGCAACAACGATTTGCCTGGGGTGATGCTTAGCAGCGCAGCCCAACGCCTGATGAAACTCTACGCCGTAAAGCCTGGCAAACGCGCAGTGGTACTCACGGGGAACGACGACGGTTACTACGCAGCGCTCGATCTGCACGAGCAAGGTGTTCAGGTTGCAGCGCTGGTGGACATGCGTACCAATCCCGCTGATCGCGCGTTGCTGATCGCGCTGGAAAAGCGCGGAATCCCCTGTCATCTGAACAGCACGGTGTTTGAAGCGCTGCATGAAAAAGGCATGCGCCATGTCAGCGGCGTCGACATCCGAAAAATCACCGGCCTCGGCCAGGTCGCGAATAGCAGCTTGCACCTGGATTGCGATTTGCTCTGCATGTCCGGCGGCTACATGCCGGTCTATCAATTGCTGTGCCAAGCCGGCGGCAAGCTGTCTTATGACGATCAACTGGCTGAGTTCACCCTTAGCGGCCTGCCGAAGAATCTCAGCGTTGCAGGTTCCGCCCATGGTTTCCACGCACTGGACAACGTGCTCGCTGATGCCACTCGCACAGCCACCGAAATCATTACAGCGCTAGGCCTGGTCATCAACGTCAAGCCCCTGCCGCTGCGCCCAGAAGCGCAAGTCAATTTTCCATGGCCGATTTTCCCGCACCCCAAAGGCAAGGACTTTGTCGACTTCGACGAAGATTTGCAGGTGCGCGATATCATTAACGCCACGAAGATCGGCTATCGAGATGTGCAACTGGTCAAGCGCTACTCCACCGTGGGCATGGGGCCTTCTCAAGGGCGCCACTCAGCCCTGCCAACAGCTCGACTGGTGGCAGCGTCCACTCAGCGCAGCGTCAGCGAAACAGGCGTAACCACAGCGCGCCCTCCCTTTGAGGCGGAGAAGCTGGCCCATGTCGCGGGGCGAGCGTTTGATCCGTACCGCCAGACACCCATGCACCGCCGTCATCTGGAAGCCGGCGCAAAAATGATGCCTGCCGGTATCTGGCAGCGCCCTGCCTATTACGGCAAACCGAGCGAGCGGGATAAATGCATGCAGGCCGAGGCGCTGCACGTGCGCCGGAAGGTCGGCATCATCGACGTTTCGACGCTGGGCGGTCTGGACGTGCGCGGCCCTGACGCTGCCGAACTTCTCAACCGCATGTACACCTTCGCATTTCTCAAGCAGCCCGTGGGTCGCTCACGCTACGCGCTGATGACCAACGAACATGGCGTGGTGATCGACGATGGCGTCTGCGCGCGCTTTGCCGAAAACCACTTCTACGTCACTGCCACCACCAGCGGCGTGGATCGAATCTATCAGCAGATGCTCAAGTGGAACGCGCAATGGCGCCTGAACGTCGACATCGCTAACGTCACTGCCGCGATCTCGGCAGTCAACGTAGCGGGGCCCGACTCACGCAAGGTGCTGGAGAAAGTGTGCTCGGATCTTGATCTGTCCGCTGAAGGATTCCCATACCTGGGCGTTCGCCTGGGCACCGTGGCCGGGATCAAGGCACGGCTCCTGCGCGTAGGCTTCGTAGGGGAATTGGGTTACGAAATCCACGTACCTGCACGTTATGCGTTGAAGCTTTGGGATGCACTGATTGAGGCCGGCAAGGAATTCGACATTCGCCCGTTTGGTGTCGAGACCCAGCGCCTGCTGCGCCTGGAAAAAGGCCATGTGATCATCAGCCAGGACACCGACGGCATGACCCATCCTGGCGAAATCGACATGGGGTGGGCGGTCAGCCGTAACAAGCCGTTCTTTGTCGGTCGTCGCTCCGTCGACATCCTTGAAGCGCAGCCACAGAAACGCAAGCTGGTGGGCTTCACGCTGCCCAAGACCAGCCCGCAACCGCTCGAGGGCCATCTGGTTCTCAAGGGGCCGGACATCAGCGGTAATGTGACGTCCTGTGAGTATTCGCAAAGCCTTGATCAGATCATCGGCCTGGCCTACGCCGCCTTTGATCAGAGCACTCCGGGGCAGCAGATTCCGATCCGAGTTGAAGATGGTGTGGTCGTCCAGGCAACCGTCGTAAAGCTCCCCTTCTTCGATCCAGACAACCAGCGCCAGGAGCTTTGACATGTCCAATCTCAATGACATCGGGCCGGGCCCACTTCAGCAATGTGCGGTGGTCGACCTGACGGGGCTTCCAAGGGTTGGTTTTCGCGGCGCTCAGAGTGGCGAATACCTGCAGTCCCGCGGCTTCAGCCTTCCTGATAAGCCAAACCAGGCCATTACCCAACCGGACGGTAGCCACGTGGCGCGTCTGTCGCAGACAGAGTATTTGCTCCTGGGCAGCCTGCGAGACAGAGGTGAGCGCATCGCCGATGAAGAAGCTCGCTGGGAGATGGATCATTTGGCCAACTACCTTTTGCCTCGCGAAGACAGCCATGCGTGGATGCAGCTGAGCGGCGCTCACGCGGCTGAAGTCATGGCCAAACTGTGTGGGGTTGATCTACGCAGCGCTGCATTTGCGCATGGCGCCGTTGCACAAACATCGGCTGCAAGGATCAACGTGATCGTCATCAACATCAGTGCTGAATCGCACCCGATCTTTCACATCCTGTGTGATCGCGCTTCGCTCGAGTATTTCAAGGGCGCACTAATGGATGCGATGGCCGAGTTTGATGGACGAGCCCTACAGATCGACGCGCTGTATTAAGTGATACAGATCATGCTGTGCTGACTACGCGCTGAAGCAGACCATGTCCACTGCGGTCGTGGCCGGCACACATGATATCGCTTCCCAGATCCCGGATGAGCAACGAACGATGATCGACGCCCCCGTTAAGGATGCCGACTACAGCGTACCTGCCCTGGCCCGAGGGCTCGCGGTGCTTGGCCTGTTCAACGCTCGAACGCGTAGTCTGAGCATGCAGGAGATCGCCGAGCGATTGAACGTCAGCACCTCGGCGCTGTACCGGATAGTGTTCACGTTGACCGATATGGGTTACTTGAACAAACACAACAGTCAATACGAGCTCGGAGCCCGAGTCATTAGCGATGGCTTCAGTTACCTCGCCAGCCGCGACATTGTCGATGTCGCCATGCCTCACCTGAATCAATTGCGAGATCGCACTTCTCTCTCCTGCCATTTGGCCGTGCGGGAGAATACGGAAAGCCTGTATGTCTACCGAGCGTTTGCGGCTCAGCGGCTGTCCGTCAACATTCCGGTTGGCACCCGCATCGCATGCCACTGCACGGCGATTGGCCGCATGCTACTCACCGGCCTTGACCAGGTAGAACTTGCCGCACTTTACCAACACATCCGTTTAGACGATTACCCAGCCCCTGCCCCACGGACTCAGCTCGAGCTGCAAGATATGATCGAGGGTGACAGAGCGCGAGGATGGGTGCTGCATCGTTCGGATTACTCCACTGCGATTGCGATGGCTATCAAAGACCACAGGGGAGAAGTGACGGCTGCAATCAATCTGTCAGGCCCGGATGCCGTGATGGATCCCGAGGGTGCTACGGGGAAGTTTGAGGCGCTGCTACGGGAGTGCAGCACAAAGATTAGCGCCGACCTTGGATACGTTGAAGATCGATGACTGGAATGACACCTCCTGCAGATCACAGTCGGTCACCCTATAGCGTGTTTGCATCAGAACAGTCTGCGTAGAAATCCCTCAGGTCGACACTTTGCTTGTCTTACACGAAACAGGAGCTAAGGAATGCCCAAGCTTCCAGCCGCCGACGCCAGTGACGTTGAATGGGACGACTTCACAGACATCTCCAGCTGGCGAGCAGCTTCCGTCCTGCCAAGCGTTTCAGCCAGCGCAACGGCCTGAATCTTGAACTCATCGGTGTAATTGCGGCGAGTGGTTGGGTACATGACAACCTCCAAGATAGCGATGTAAGTATCGCTTCTTGGCGTCCGTTGTCACGGGGCAGGCCCATCAAGCCCAAGCGCCTTCTCCTCGATATTTCGAAAGGAACTTGGTGTTCCGCCCTGCGTGTTCCAAATGCCATGAGCCGAATACGCTGACGCTAAGGAATGGTGCTGGCCGGCGAGATCACCGGTTACTCAAATGTCAGGTATGGGAAGCCGGTGGCTGTCCTTGATTTCCTTCAGCGCCAAGCTGGAATGGATGGCCGAGATGCCTGGCTGTGCGCGCAGAACACGCTCAACAAACTCCCCATAAGCCTCAAGGTCGGCTGCGACGATCTGCAGGATGTAGTCCGCGTTACCGGTGACCTTATGACACGACAGGACATAGGGGTTGCCACGCATAACGGCCTCAAAATCATCAGCCGACTGATCCGTGTGCATCTGGAAGCTGATCTGAACGAACGCCGTCAGGTTGAGGCCGATAGCCTTCCTGTCGATAGTCGCTTCATACCCCGTGATGACGCCTTCATCCTCTAGACGCTTTCGCCTACGCCAGGTCGGCGTGGTGCTCAACGCCAGCTTTTCTCCCACAGCAATACTGGACATAGCGCCGTCAGCCTGCAGCAGCCTGAGCATGGAGCGATCAACGTTGTCTAGGATAATCCGACTCATATTCCACGCACATTTAGCAGAAGCTTTCTAGTAAATGACCTTATTGCGCCAACAAAATGCAGTCAACTACAAGTCCAAGAGTTGGCATTGACCGCAAACGGCAGCATAGGAGCCCTGACGGTATTGCGGGAAACAGCCTATGATCCGCCATGCGACGCCAAGCGTGCGCGTAAGAACTCCAAGAATGTCTGGGTTTTGGCTGGCAGCAAACGGGTCTCGGTCAGGGCGTAAACCATCATTGGCTGGCCAGTCCACTCCGTGAGAATGGGGCAGAGTCTACCGGCATCAACGTCATCCGCAACGATCTCATGGGGCATCAGCATAATCCCCTGATCGAGCATCGCTAACCGCTTAATCATCCCAACACTGTTCACCACGAACCGAGCTTGCGCAGTGATCGAAACGGTTTCCTGGCCGCGCTTCACTGCCCATATCCCACCTTTGGTGATGTTCAGGCACTGATGGCCATTGAGCTCATCCGGGGTCGAGGGTTCACCGTACTTCTCCAGATAACCAGGCGAGGCGTACAAGGACGGCGTCAATGACGTTAGAGGTCGCGCTATGAGGTGAGAATCGGGTGATTCGCCCATCCGTATTGCCACGTCAAAGGGTTCGCTGACCAGGTTTACTCTTCTCGGCGTCAGGTCGAAATCGAAGGTGAGTTTGGGATGCAGAGCAGCAAATTCGGCGAACAGTGGTGCCAGATAAGTCACCGCGAAATCCACCGGTAGCGACACCCTCAACACACCACTCGGCTCGGTCAGCATGTCGCCCAACTGCTCATGGGCCAGGCGTGCCTCGTCCACGATACGCCGGCAGCGCTCGTAGTAGATTTGCCCTGCCTCGGTCAGCTCGATGCGCCGGGTAGTTCGGTGCAGAAGCCTCAGGCCAATCGTCTTCTCCAGCTGAGAGATACGCCGAGAGACAGTGGAGTTCGGGATGCCCAGGCTTTCACCCGCATTGCGGAAGCCTTTCACTTTGACCACTTCCACGAAGAGGGCCATGTCATTGAGGTACTCCACACGATTGCTCCATCAGCGGATCAATATTATCCAGAATACCGTATTTATCCCATTTAACGTAAGCGAGATCATGGTGCCCATAACCTTCTGAGTACCTCACCATGAAAGTGGATAAATCCTTCAATTGGAATGTCGCCAACTTCGGCCAGCTCCCAGCCGAGAATATGCGTATTGCCGTGATCGGCGGAACTGGTGGCTTGGGACGTGCCTTGAGCCACTCTCTGGCTAAGCAAGGTGCCAGCGTCACAGTCGTAGGTCGTACCTTCCGCGACCAAAGCCTTCCAGGCATTCGCTTCGTCCAGGGAGACCTCAGCCTGATGAGCGAGGCCGTACGAGTAGTGGATGAATTGCAGGTCGAGCAACTCGATGCCTTGGTGTTTACGACCGGTATCTTCGCCGCATCTCAGCGCCAGGAAACGACTGAAGGGCTTGAAGAGGATATGGCTGTGAGCTACCTGAGCCGGCTGACTATTCTCCGCCTGGCCGCACCACGGCTTGGCACTGAGCGCCAGTCCAAAGCCTTCAAGCCTCGGGTATTCATCATGGGTTACCCAGGCAGTGGGCAAACTGGCACCGATCTGGACGACCTCAACGCTGAGCGTCAGTACAAGTCGTTCGCCGTCCACATGAACACTGTCGCAGGCAACGAAATGCTGGTGGTGGACGCGGCGAAACGCTACCCACACCTGAGCGTGTTTGGCCTCAATCCAGGCCTGGTGAAAACCAACATTCGAGATAACTTCTTGGGCAAGGGATCGCTGAAATCCAAGATTGCCGAAACACTGATTGGCTTCTTCACCCCAACTGCTGAGCAGTACGCAGCGCGCATCTCTCCATTGTTGCTTGCCCGAGCGCTCGAGAAGCACACCGGCACATTGTTCAATCGCAAGGGACAAGCCATCCACCCTTCGGCAGGCCTAACGCCAAGTCACGTTTCCAAGTTCCTGAAGGGCTCGGAAGCCCTGGTGGCTCGCACTGGTGTGCAGCTTCCCACAGAAACCTCCACTGCCGCATAACGAAGAGGAAAGCTCATGAACTGTGTTTTCGAATCCTATCGGCTGGGTCAGTACACCCTGAAGAACCGCCTGTTAATGGAACCTATGACACATAGTCGCGCTAAGCCAGACGGTACTCCGACTTCGTGGAGCGCGTTCGCACGGGCGCACCGTTGAACGATCCTGATCGCATGACCTTCTTCGGGAGTGACGGGAAAGGCTATATCGATTATCCGACGCTCAAAGAGCTCTGATTTCTACCCTTTCTGTCGCGGCGCAAGTGGGTGGTATAACGCCACCCCTTACCCGCGAAAAGTTCTTTCTCACGTATGGCAAAATTTTAAAAAGAAAATTCAACCATCACGTCCCTGTCATGGCCTAAAGCAAAGCATTTCCTACCCGCAACAGCGAACATTTTCTGTAACGTTCACGCTGACGGGAAGACCTTTCGTGCTCACGATATTTAGCTCCAATCATCGCCTCCACCACGGCTCCGAACTCAAAGACGGATCACTCAAGCCCTCCTTCGAAAACCCGCAACGCGCCGATACGGTTCTCGCTCGTGTGAAGAGTGTAGGGTTGGGGGATGTCATCGCTGAGCAGCGATATGACCGATCCAACTATGTGCGGGCGCACAGCGAGCGGTATGTGACGTTCCTCGAGAATGCCTGGCAAGAGTGGGCGGCAACAGGGAAGACGCACGACGCACTTCCCCTGGTATGGCCGGTTCGAGACCTGGCCATTGACCAAGAACCGAGCTTCATTGATGGCAAGCTTGGCTTCTACGCCATGGATGCCGGTTCGCCGATCACCTCAGGTACGTGGGAAGCCGTGCGCAGCAGCGCGGATGTCGCCCTGACCGGCATCGAGCGGGTCATTGATGGCGAGAGAGGTGCTTTCGCTCTGTGCCGACCGCCAGGGCACCATGCGGCTCGTGAGTACATGGGCGGGTACTGCTATCTCAACAACGCGGCAATCGCTGCTGAGCGCTGCCTCAGCCGGGGTGCAAAACGAGTGGCCATCCTGGACGTCGACTTCCACCACGGTAACGGCACGCAGAACATCTTCTACGACCGCAGCGATGTGTTCTTCGCCTCAATCCACGGCGACCCGTCCGTGTCCTATCCGTACTTTTCAGGCTTTGCTGATGAGAAAGGGGTGGGTAACGGTGAGGGCTTCAATGCCAATTATCCACTGCCTCGTGGCACGCTTTGGGACACCTTCAGCGTGGCCTTGGCAGATGCTCTCAAACGCGTCCAGGCCCACCAACCTGAGTGCCTGGTCATCTCCTTGGGTGTGGATACCTTCGAGCATGATCCGATCAGTCATTTCCGCCTGACCAGCACCAACTTCATCCAGATGGGCGAGGCCATCGCAAAGGCCGGGATTCCAACGCTGTTTGTGATGGAAGGTGGCTACATGGTTGATGAGATCGGCATCAACGCGGTCAACACGCTACAGGGATACGACAGCCACGCTCGCTAACGGCCAAAAAAATCCCCACCTTGCTGGGTGGGGATCTTGTTACTGCGTTACGTGCGAGGAGACAGGTGAATCCCAGCGATCATGCACCGTACCGAGCCACCTGCCATTTCGATAGTGGGTACATCCAACGGCACCAGTCTGGCGGTACGCTCAATGCGAGCGCGCTGATCTTGCGTCAGGCTGTTGAAGGCCCGACGAGACAGCGCCAGAATCCGGCCATCGCGGCCCGACAGTTCGATGGCATTACCAGCAAACTCCGCGATCTGCTTGTTGCTCAAATCGATGACTTCTCGACCGGACTCCACCAGCCGCATGCGAACCTCTTCAGCACGGGCCTTGTTCGTGAAAGTGCCAAAACCCACCAGTGCGAATTCAGTGGCTACGCACATCAGAACGTTGGTGTGATAAATCGGGGCCCCCTTCTCGTCTGCAGTGTCGAAGACCATAGGCTCGAAGTTGAAGTGGGTGCTAAACCGCTCCAGCGCAATCGGGTCGGCACGGTTGGAACGGGCGGTGTAGGCCACACGAGACATGTGATCAAACACCATCGCCCCGGTGCCTTCCAGGAAAAGCTCATCCTGCTCGAGGCCAGAGTAGTCGATCACATCCTGTACCCGGTATTCCTGCTTGAGCATCTCAATCACGTCAGTACGCCTTTCCCGTCGACGGTTCGGCGAGTACATGGAGTAGATTGCAATGTGACCGCCCGGATGCGTAGAGAACCAGTTGTTCGGGAACACTGAATCAGGGGTGTCGTTGTCGCCGAAGTCATCAAACACATGGACACGAACTCCCTCCGCCTCCAAGCGACCCACAGCCTGGGTGACCTCATCTCGAGCAATCTCGGAGACAGTGTGCGCTGCAATGTCAGGGCTTGAGCTTTGGAACGAGTTGTCAGCAGCGGTTTCCGGATTAGGGGTGAAGGCGTGCGGCCTGACCATCACCACTGCTGCAGGTGCTTGAATCGAACGAGTAGGAAGTGCCATTCAGTAATACCGATTTGGGATGCTGATCTTAGAATTATGCAACGCGTCGAATGCGTTTTTTGGCGGAGCGGCCACGCGTGTGGCTGAACAGGTCTTTCGGATCATCTTCAACCCACGGGACGAGATCGATCTTGGTGCCGACACCACGTTTCTCGGCCTTCTCCAGGACGTAACGCAGCACCGAGTAGTCTTCCAAGGCAAAACCAACCGAGTCAAAGACGGTAACCTGCTCATCGCTCTGACGGCCTTCCTGCTCGCCGGTCAGGACACGCCACAGATCAACTACCGGAGAGTCGGCTTCGAGTTGTTGGATGTCACCTTCGATACGAGTTTGCGGCTCGTACTCAACGAAGACCCTTGCCTTGCGCAGCACGTCGGCATGCAGTTCGGTCTTACCTGGGCAGTCGCCACCGACAGCATTCAGGTGCATGCCAGGCTCCAGCATTTCCGGAGTGATGATCGTGGCATACGCTTTATCGGCGGTGACGGTAGTCACGATGTCAGCACCGCGTACTGCCTCAGCAACGCTTTGGGCACGGGTGATTTTGAGGTCGGTGTATTCCTGCAGGTTTCGAACGAGCTTGGCGGTCGCCTGAGGGTCGACGTCGTACGCGACGATTTCCTGGATGCCCAGGTGCTTGTGGAACGCAAGGGCCTGGAACTCACTCTGGGCGCCGTTACCGATGAGAGCCATTTTGCGCGAATTTGGACGAGCCAACGCTTTGGCGGCCATCAGAGATGTTGCCGCAGTACGCAGAGCTGTCGCGATGGTCAGCTCAGAAAGAAGCACCGGATACCCCGTTTGGACATCGGCCAGCACGCCAAAGGCCATCACGGTGTGAAGATCCTTGAAGGTGTTGGAGGGGTGACCATTAACATACTTGAACGCATATTGGCTCGTATCAGCCACAGGCATAAGTTCGATCACACCGACCTCGGAGTGACTGGCCACTCGGGCAGACTTATCAAACTCAGGCCAGCGTTTGAAATCATCACGGATGACGGCCGCGAGCTCACCCAGGAAATCCACTACACCGATATCGCTAACCAGATCGGACATTGTAGGGACATCAATGAAATGCGTCATGTTATGCACCTTGAAAGTGCGCGCGCCTCAAGCCAGTGCATGGGCGAACGCTAATTGTGAATTTTCGACCTCCGAAATTCTGATGAAATATTGGTGCAAATTGAAGTGTACAGGTTGCCATATTTCGCAAGGTTCTAGACAATCTGCTCACACTTCAAAGCAATGTGGATGGTCGGAGCTCATGGATAACACTGATCGGCAACTCATCGCGCTTCTGCGGGACAACGCTCGTACCCCTGTGATGACGCTAGCTAAGAAATTGAAGGTGGCCCGCGCCACGGTTCAAAACCGACTCGCCAGGCTGGAAGAGCAAGGCATCATCATGGGCTATACCATCCGCCTCCAGTCCGATGAGATAGACCGAGGGGTCAGAGCCATCACCAGCATCAGCATCAGCGGCCACCACGCCGCAGAGGTCAAACACGCGCTACGCGGGCATCCCAACGTGTTTGCCATACATACAACCAACGGTCGCTGGGATCTGATGGCGGAGCTGAGAGCCGATACGCTGGAGGCCTTTGACAAAGCTTTGAATACCATCCGCTCGATCCAGCACATCGAGAACACCGAGACCAGCATCCTTCTATCGAGCATCAAGATGTAGTCAATGCGCCCTGTTTTGCACCATGTCAGTGCAAACCGGCATTTTGCTCTGATTTGTGAGCAATCTGATAACTATTAGCTGATGGTATACCAATCTGTAGCGTTCCGATTGGCAACTATGACTGGCAGAATGGCGCTTCTGAACCGCCGCTGCGGGATCTCACAGGGGAATGAGCACCTAGTTTTTGACTACTTCTAATTACTTAACCAGCTTGATGAAGGAACTCAGCTGAGTTTATTTCTTCATCGCCTGCGTATGTACTGCCCCACCCTCCGCTATGAGGGGCTCAACGTCTATAGCCCACTTAGCACTGCACCTTCTAATCAGAGGGCGGGTAGCGGTTGCTCACAGAAAAAGAATAAGAGGTTATATATGCATCAGACGTGCAACTCAAAAGAAGCGAATAGCGGTGATGGCCGAGAACTCAAGCGTCGACTGCAAAATCGACATATTCAGCTGATTGCCATCAGTGGTGCTATTGGGACAGGCCTCTTTATGGGGTCGGGAAAAATGATAGCCCTGTCTGGATCTTCGATCCTACTTGTCTATGCGATCATCGGTTTCTTTGTTTTCTGCATCATGCGGGCGATGGGTGAGATGCTCCTCGCCAACCTGGAAATGGGCTCGTTTGCAGAGCTCGTCCACCACCATATGGGCCCCCGTGCCGGGTTCATCCTCGCCTGGTCGTACTGGCTAAGCTGGGTTGTCGTTGCCGTAGGCGACGTTGTGGTAGTCGCAGGCTTTCTGCAGTACTGGTTCCCCGACCTTCCTACGTGGATACCAGCCTTCGGAACCATGTTCCTGCTCGTAGCGCTCAACATGCTGGCAGTGAAAGCCTTTGGTGAGGTCGAGTTCTGGTTCGGGCTTATCAAGATCATTGCAATCGTCGCGCTGGTACTGACCGGCCTCTTCATGATTGCTACCTCCTACACCTCTCCCGATGGTGTCACTGCGACGTTCAGCCACCTGGTTGAACCAGGGGTGATGATGCCGCATGGGGTGCTCGGCTTCCTCGCGGGCTTCCAGATCGCCATCTTCTCTTTCGTGGGGACTGAGCTGATTGGCACCGCAGCTGCTGAAGCTCACAATCCCGAAAAGACGTTGCCCAAAGCGATCAACACCATCCCTGTGCGGATCCTGCTGTTTTACGTGGCCGCTCTCGCATGCATCATCAGTGTGATTTCCTGGTCTCATGTGCCAGCAAACCGTAGCCCCTTTGTGGAGCTCTTCCTTTTGGGAGGCTTGCCTGCTGCTGCTGGGATGATCAACTTTGTAGTCATGACCTCAGCTGCATCCTCAGCAAATAGCGGCGTTTACTCTGGCTCACGCATGCTTTACGGCCTGTCTCACAACAAACAGGCACCACATGCCTTCGGACGCTTGTCCGGCTCGGGCACTCCAATCCGGGCACTGATGTTCTCAGGTCTGTGCATGACTATCGCGCTGACGCTGCTGTTCGTCATTCCAGATGTCATGGGTGTTTTCACCTTGGTCTCGACAATCTCGGCGGTCATGGTGGTTGTAACCTGGTCGTTGATCCTGCTCTCTTACCTGGCTTACCGACGGACAAACCCAGAAGCTCACCAACGCTCAACCTTCAAGCTGCCTGGTGGTAAGTTCACAGCGGTGCTGTCTCTGGTCTTCCTCCTGTTCGTACTCTGCCTGCTCTCCCTGGAGGCTGATACTCGGACGGCCCTTTACATCATGCCGTTCTGGTACATCGGACTGCTGCTGGCCTATCAACGAAGCGCCAAAACGCAAGGCCATGTGGCTGTGACTGCATCGTAAGGAGGCGCTCGTGAGCTCGACAACGACAGGCATCAAACTCGACGCGCCGACCAAGGAGCGTATCAAGGAGGCCGCTGGCCTCCTGGATCGCACTCCTCACTGGTTTATGAAGAAGGCGGTGCTCTATTGGCTGGAGAGAGTCGAGTCCGGTGCCGGCGTTGCGGACATGCTGAGCGAGACCGACTTAGACAACGATGATCGATTGAACAGCGTCCTGAGCCGACGGCAATTGCTAAACGTCGACTAACTGAAAGATGACGACCGCAGCCAAACACTGCGGTCGTTTCATTTGGGCTGAAAAGCAGCCGTAATTGCGAAACGTGTTGGGTTCAAACCAGCGATGCCTGAGCGAGGCAGTGCTGGAAGCTTTCCAGGAACACTGTCTCCGCCATGGTCATCCTCTGCTCCCTGTTCCAGAGCAAGTGCAAATCCGCGTTGACGATGCCTTCGGCTGGAGGCAAACGCCATAGCAACCCCTTCTCAACATCCTCATGGAGGAGGTGCTCAGGCATGCAGCCTACTCCGAAACCTGCGCAGACAAGCCGCTGAACCTCTTCAACGCTAGGAGAGGAAGCAACAATGCGCCCGGTGAACCCATGCTGATCACGGAACATCGCAAGCGGCGACAGGTTACCCCCCAACTGATCACTGACGAAACTCACGAAATTCTCTCCACGTAGCGCCTCGAGGGTCACATCGCTGCGCCCGAATAAACGATGTCGCACACCACAGAAGAACGCATAACGCTGGCTGATCAGCAAGCGCTGCTCCAGCTTGGGCTGTGGAATTCGACACAAGCCAACGCCAGCTGTGGCCGTTTTCTGCAGCAGAGAGCTGATGATGTCAGCACTGCGCATGACATCGATTTCCAGCTCCACACGTGGATGCGCCTCATGGAAATCACCGAGGAAGTCATCGTAAACCTGTGACTGAACTCGGCTGACGCTCAGCAACCTCACCTTGCCAGCTACGCCGTCACTCTCTTGCTCGACCGCTGCGCTGATACGCGATACATCGCCATAAATATCGATGGCAATACGCAGCACCTCTTCTCCCGCAGCAGTCAGATCGAAACGCGGCCCACCCCTGATAATCAGAGCGCAACCGAGCTGTTCCTCCAGTCGTCGGAGCGCTTGGCTGACCGCCGACTGGGTCACATGCAATCTCGCTGCGGCCCTGCTGATACTGCCCTCTTGGCCAATGGCGAGGTAAGTGCGCAGCAGGTTCCAGTCCAGGCGATCGTTGAGGAATCGTCGTCCCTCCCATTTGTTGATCAATGCGTCAGATCTAGAGCTTGACGGGTTCATTTGAGTACTCATTAGTAGCGCTGCTAATACGACGGATAAGAATTAGCAAATTGACTAATCATAGCCCCAAGGCGATAAAACCCGAAAGCGCCAAAGAGCGCGACCGGCTTAGCCAAACCTGCCCACCTGCCTATAACTCTAAGAAGGGCCTTGCATGCACACGTCCAACCAACCGCGTCGAGCGGCGGCTGCCGCATTTGTCGGCACCACCATCGAGTTCTACGATTTCTACATCTACGCCACGGCGGCTGCGCTTGTGCTCGGTCAGGTGTTCTTCCCCAGCAACAATCCGTTGCTTAGCACCCTGGCGGCATTCGGCACCTTCGCCGTCGGATTCATCGCCCGACCAATGGCAGGCATGGTGTTTGGCCATCTGGGCGATCGCCTGGGTCGTAAAAAAATGCTGCTGGTCACCATGGTTCTCATGGGCCTGGCCACCACAGGCATCGGCCTGCTACCCAGCTACGCCAGTGCTGGCATCTGGGCCCCCATCGGTCTGATTGCCCTGCGAATTGTCCAGGGGATCTCCGTCGGCGGTGAGTGGGGTGGTGCTGTGCTGATGGCAAGTGAGCATGCTCCGGCCAAACGCAAAGTCTTCTACGCCTCATTTGCTCAGTTAGGCAGCCCTGCTGGCCTGTTGCTCGCACTGATCGCATTCCGCCTGGTGTCTTCTTTGGAACCTGAAGAGTTCCTAAGCTGGGGTTGGCGCCTTCCGTTCTTGGCCAGTGGGGTGCTGATGCTGGTTGGCCTGGCAATCCGATTTGGCGTGGAAGAGAGCCCTGAGTTCCAAGCTGCCAAAGCCAAGAAAGAGGTCGTCAAATACCCGGTGCTAGAAGTGGTGCGCGACTGCTGGAGACAGATCCTGTTCGCGGCCCTCGCGGTGACCATCGGCTCCGCCGGTTTCTTCTTCACCAACACCTTCATGATCACCTACGTCACCACCTACCAGGGTATCCCCAGGGCTACCATCCTCGACTGTCTGTTCCTGGTGACCATTCTCCAGTTCCTGACCCAGCCATTGGCGGCGCTTCTTGCGGAGCGCATTGGCGAGGGCCGCTTCCTCAAGTTGGCAGCCCTGCTGTGCATGGCCGTGCCCTACCCCATGTTCATGCTGGTAGGCACGCAGAATCTGGTTCTGATGACAGCAGGAATCGCCCTGGCGGTGGTAACCCTTTCGGCGCTCTATGCGGTAATCGCTGGCTACATGACACAGGCGTTCCCCGCTCACCTGCGCTACTCCGGGATTTCTCTGGCCTACCAGTTGATATGCGCCATCGCCGGGGGCAGCACGCCGATCATCGGCACCCTGCTGGCTGACCGCTTCGCCGGTCAGTGGCTGCCACTTGCAGTGTTCTTCACGGCGCTTTCCACACTTTCCCTGATCGGCGTCTGTGGCCTCTCTCGCCTGCGTGGTGAGCAGCAGGAATCCACCCCCGCCATCGCACGTTAAACCAGGAGTATCCATGAGCAAGCCGCACAACATCAGCGATGCCGAATGGCAAGCACGCTGCGAACTGGCCGCGCTGTACCGAATGGTGGCGCACTTCCGCATGACCGACTTGATCGATACCCACATCACCCTGCGTATCCCAGGGCCAGAGCATCACTTCCTGATCAACCAATACGGGGTGATCTTCGATCGAATGCGCGCAAGTGACTTGGTGCGTATCGACCAGCACGGCAACGTTGTTGATGAGGCATTTGGTGATCGACGGGTGAATGCCGCTGGCTTCGTGATCCACTCTGCAATTCACATGGCCCGCCCTGACATGCAATGCGTGATCCATACCCACACATCTGCAGGCATCGCAGTGTCAGCTCAGGAGCAGGGGCTGTTGCCGATCAGCCAACATGCATTGAAGTTCTATGGCAAGTTGGCCTATCACCAATACGAAGGCATCGCTCTCTCGCTGGACGAACGCGAACGCCTGATCGCCGACCTCGGCACGCACAAAGCGATGATCCTCCGTAACCACGGTCTGCTGGCCGGCGGTGCCAGTGTTGCCGAGGCCTTCCATGAGATTCACTTCCTGGAGCGCGCCTGCCAAGCACAAGTTCATGCGTTGTCCGGCGGCAGCAAGCTGGTCTACCCAAGTGAAGAAGTCTGCCGTCATACCGCAGCACAATTCCAACGCGACGAGTCAGCGCAGATCATCAGCCTCAGCTGGGACGCAGCACTCACCCTGATCGAACACCAACGTGAGTCGTACTGCTCATGAGTCCGCTGGTTTTGCTATCAACTGACAACGCGCTTTTGAGCCAACTGCAGTCGGCCTTCGCCCGTAGCGCTCCCCAACTGCGTGTCGTATTGGCCAATGATCCTGCGGCTCAGGAAGCCCAAGTAGCCGCCTGCTGGTTCCCTCCCGTAGGCAGCCTCAGTGCATTACCCAACCTGAAGCTGATCCACTCGGTGGCCGCCGGTGTTGATCACCTGGCCAACGATCCGAGCCAACCCGCCCTACCCGTGTGTCGTGTGGTTGACCCCGCTCACCGGCAAGGCATGGCGGAGTATGTCCGCTGGGCAGTCATTCATTACCACCGAGATTTTGACCGGGCATTGGCCCAACAGCATCAACATGTGTGGTTGCGGCACCCACAGCGACCCGCGGCCGAGTATCAGATCGGTGTCATGGGCTTGGGCTCTCTAGGAGGGACGATCGCTACCGAGCTGGCAGATGCAGGCTATGCCGTTAGAGGCTGGTCAAGAAGTGCGAGACAGCTTGATGGTGTTCGTACCTATGCAGGTCCATCAAAGTTCGATGAGTTCCTGCAAGGCCTCGACCTGTTGATCAATCTGTTGCCATTGACCGATGTCACTCGCGGCATCCTCTGCCAAGACACCTTCGAAGCCTTGGCTCCTAACGCAGCGATCATCAATTGCGGGCGCGGCCAACATGTACAAATCGATGACCTGATCAGGGCAGTCGACAGTGGACGGCTTCGTGGCGCCCTGCTCGATGTTTTCGAGAAGGAGCCTCTGCCTTTGGACAGCCGTCTGTGGAGCACTCCAGGAATCATCGTCACACCCCACATGGCCTCTTGTGCCTCTCATGACTGCATCGCCCAGCAGGTGGCCGAAAACGCCCGCCGCCTGGCATGCGCCGAACCGCTGCTGAACCGGGTAGACCCCGCGCTCGGATACTGACCCACCGTCTGTTTGAGGACTCACATCATGCATACATGCAATGGCACACGGCTGTGGGACAGCCTTATGGATATGGCCAAGGTCGGCCCTACAGCCAAAGGCGGTAACTGCCGCTTGGCACTTTCGAAAGAAGACCGCGAAGGGCGCGAGCTCTTTGCAGGATGGTGCCGAGAAGCCGGCATGAGCATTCATGTCGATGCCATCGGAAACCTATTCGCTCGCCTGCCCGGTCGCAATGACACACTGCCACCCGTGGTCATGGGTAGCCATTTGGATACCCAGCCCAAAGGGGGTCGCTTCGACGGCATCTATGGAGTTCTCGCCGGCCTAGAAGTAGTTCGCAGCCTCCAGGACAAAGGCATCCAGCTCGAGCGCCCACTGGAAGTTGCAGTGTGGACGAATGAGGAAGGCGCCCGCTTCACCCCTGCCATGCTCGGCTCGGCGGTGTTCACAGGTGAGCTGCCACTCGAAAAAGCACTGGCCAGTTGTGATGCTGACGGCATCAGTGTGGCCGAAGCGCTTGAACAAACTGGGTACGCTGGGGATCTGCCACTGGGCCGTGAGTTCGACGCTTACTTCGAAGCACACATCGAACAGGGCCCAATCCTGGAGGATGCAGGCCTTCCCGTTGGACTGGTAACTGGCGGCCAGGCGATCTGCTGGCTGGACATCGAAGTCCGTGGCCAAGCCGCTCATGCTGGCACCACTCCAATGCCTCTTCGACATGACGCGCTGTTTGGCGTTGGCGAAATGATCACTGCACTGGAACAACTGTCTCGCGACTTTGCCCCCAAAGGCCTCGTCACAGTTGGTCAACTGCAGATCGCTCGCTCCTCGCGGAACACCATCCCTGGCCACGTGGCGTTTACCCTTGATCTTCGCCACCACGAAGATGCCGCCATCGCTGACATGGAGGCCAACGCGCGTGCACTCATCGACCAGGTCGCCACCAAGCGTGGCTTGGAAGTTCAGATCAACCGCCACTGGCTGAGCCCGGCCACGCCTTTCAACCCGGCCTGCATCGATGCAGTACGCAAAGCCATCGAAGGCCTGGGCTATCCGTACCAGCCAATCGTCAGCGGCGCCGGCCATGACGCAATTCATCTCGCCCGCCACTGCCCGACCACCATGGTGTTCATCCCCTGCGTCGGCGGCCTGAGCCATAACGAAGCTGAAGACGCCTTGCCCAACGACGTGACCATGGGTTGCGACGTACTGCTCAACGCCGTGCTGACCCGCGCCGACAGACGCTGACTAGCCAGATATACCCAGGCGCCCAGCCAATTCAAGAAAGCTGGGGCCACGGGCACGCTTTGCCAAAAAACAAGAAATAGCCGCTTCGCTTTCAGCTGCCAAAAACAACGAGAACCCATCTTTCGGGAGAAAATGGCAATGACCAGTCCTGCGTACACCGAGGTTGCCAGCGCGCAACCACAACGCACCGCCGACATGAAAAAAGTCGCGGTCGCCAGTGTGATCGGAACCACCGTTGAGTGGTATGACTTGTTCCTTTTCGCCACGGCTTCAGCCTTGGTATTCAACAAAATCTTCTTCCCAGGGTTTGACCCCCTGGTCGGCACCCTCCTCGCTTTCGGCACGTTTGCTTCAGCCTACGGTGCACGCATGATCGGCGCCGCGCTATTCGGACACTTCGGTGACCGCCTGGGCCGTAAATCGATGCTGCTCATCTCGCTGCTGACCATGGGTGCGGCCACCTTCGCAATCGGCCTGTTGCCGAGTTATGAGTCGGTGGGCATCTGGGCGCCGATCATGTTGCTGACACTGCGCATCATCCAGGGCCTGGCCTTGGGTGGGGAATGGGGCGGCGCTGTACTGATGGCCGTGGAGCATGCTCCCAAACATCAGCGTGGACTGTACGGCTCGTGGGTTCAGATCGGCGTACCGGCGGGGACGATGCTGGCCAACCTTGTGTTCCTGATGTTCGCCACAACGCTGACCAACGAACAGCTGCTGGATTGGGGATGGCGTGTCCCATTCCTGCTCAGTGTTCTGCTGATCGGACTGGGCTTGTACATCCGTTTGAACATTCATGAAACGCCTTCGTTCAAAGCCGTAGAGAACAAAGGCACCCAGGTCAAAGTGCCGCTCTTCGAGGTGTTCCGCAAATACTGGAAACAGGTTGTCCTGGGTGGTGTGGCCACCATGTCCACTGGCACCTCCTACAACCTGATCGTAGCCTTTGGTCTCACCTACGGCACCCAGACCTTGGGCTTCACGCGTGGCGAAATGCTCACGGTAGTATTGGTTTCCTGCGCTGCCTGCATCGCCATGCTGCCGTTCTTCGGCGCCCTGTCCGACAAGGTTGGTCGTAAACCCATCATCATCGGCGGGATCATCGCAGAAGCGCTCGTCGCATTCCCGATGTTCTGGCTGATGGATTCCAAAGTGCTAGGCCTGGCATTTGCCGGCTACATGCTGATGATGACGGCGTTCGCGGCCAACTACGGCCCTATCGCCACATTCCTCGCCGAGTTGTTCGGCACTCGAGTGCGTTACTCGGGCCTGTCGATCAGCTACATGCTTTCCGGCCTCCTCGGAAGCGCTGCAACGCCTCTGGTGACCACCGCATTGCTTTCGTGGACTGGCAAAGGCTCATCGATTGCCTGGTACATGATCGGCTCAGCAGTTGTCTCTCTGGTTGCGCTGCTGCTACTCACCGAAACCTTCAAACGGGATATCGACCAAGCACGGCAGTAATTCCGTGCTGTCCCCCTTGAGCTTTCTCTCGCCCAACAGGCGAGTGTTTTCTACTTCCGTTTGAAGAGCTTCCCGATGAAAAAATACTTGATGAGTGCTGGCGTTTTCGCCTTGTCCCCCATCGCTCACGCCGACTTGGTGAACGACAGCCACGCGAACCTTGGCCTGCGCAATTTTTACTTCAATAACGACTTTCGCGACCAGGCCGGTAGCCTCGGCCAAAGCAAAACCGAAGAGTGGGCCCAGGCCTTCGTCCTCGACTTCAAATCCGGCTTTACCGATGGGCCAATCGGCGTTGGCCTGGATGCCCTGGGCTTGATGGGTGTGACGCTCGATAGCGGCGATGGTCGCCACCGGGGTAGCAGCATGATCCCCGACGACGGCAGTGGCGGGGCTCACCAGTGGAGTCGCCTTGGCCTGACACCCAAGCTGAAAGTCGCCAACACCGAACTGCGATACGGCACGCTGATGCCCAAGCTTCCGGTGCTGACCTACAACGATGGTCGCCTGCTGCCCCAGACGTTCGAGGGTGCCCAGCTCACCTCAACCGACCTGGATGGCCTGACCCTTACCGGCGGGCGCCTAAACCGTGCTACGGGCCGCGCCTCCAGTGACCGCACTGGACTGGCGGTAGCGGGTGGCACCCGTGAGAGCGACCAGTTCCTGTTCGCCGGTGGCGACTACCGGATCGGCAAACAACTCACAGCCCAGTACTACGTTGCCAACCTTGAGGACTATTACACCCAGCACTTTGTAGGCCTCACCCACACGCTGCCCCTCTCCGAGGGGCAATCGCTGCGGACTGATCTGCGCTACTTCCGTACTGTTGCCGAGGGGGCCAACGACTCCGCGGCTGGTCGCGCAAGTGGATATCGCGTGGGCGGTTACACCGAAGAGGGTGACGGCAAGATCGATAACCACACCTGGAGCGCCGCACTGACCTATTCCGTCCAGGGGCACGCGCTCATGGCCGGCTATCAACAGGTGTCGGATGGAAGCAACTTCGTCCAGCCGAACCAAGGCTCCCTCAGCGGCAAGGGCGCGGGCGGTGCCAGTGTCTATCTCTACACCGACCGGATGCTCGCGAGCTTCAATCGAGCAGGCGAACGTACCGCGTTCGCCCAGTACAGCTACGACTTCGCAGCTGCCGCCGTGCCTGGCCTGAAGTTCTCCCTGATGTACCTGAAGGGTGATGACATTCACACCACCAGCGGTAAAGACGCCTCCGAATGGGAGCGGGATGTGGGGCTGGACTATGTCGTCCAAGACGGTGCGTTGAAAGGGCTCGGCCTGGCTTGGCGCCATGGGTTGCTGCACTCCGAGATCGACCCCAACCAACAACAGAACCGACTCATCGTCAGCTACACCCTGGCGCTTTTCTAATCTCTGACCAAGTGCTGCCGGCGAGCCGGCGGCACACCTTCGCTACAAGGAGTTTTCAATGCAACGCATCCACAGCGCCCCTGGCACCATCAGCCCAGTAGGCCCGTACTCCCAAGCCGTGGTCAGTGGCCACCTGGTGTTCACCGCGGGCCAGATCCCATCGCTGGGTAGCCTGGAAGAACAGCCCGAAAGCTTCAAAGATCAGGTCAGGCAGACCTTCGCCAACCTGGCCGCGATCCTGGAAGCCGCCGGCTCCAGCCTTTCCCACATGGTCAAGGTGAACGCCTACCTGACAGCCCCCGATCAACTCGCGCCCTTTAACGAGGTGTACAAGGAAATCCTTGGCCATGCACCACCTGCGCGTACAACCGTCTGCGTGCAGTTGTGGGGAGTGAGCTTGGAAATCGACTGTGTGGCCGAGCTGATCGACATGGAGCGTGGGAAATGAAGGACGACGATTTGATCGCAAAGCTGCTAGAGGTCAGCTTCGCCACACTCGGCCATTTCCTCGAGCGTGGATTCGTCAACTACGCAGTCCGAGCCATGGTGCCTGGCGGACGCATCGTGGGCCGTGCCGTGACCCTGCGTCTGGCTGAGCCCGATGCAATCGCGGTCAACCGAGCGTTGGTATCACTCAAGCCAGGAGACGTTTTGGTGATCGACATGGTGGGTGACCATGCCCACGCCTGTGTAGGGGCAGTGACCCAATTCGCGGCTCGATGCGCGGGTGCCGCTGGCATCATCGTCGACGGCGTGGTAACCGACATCAACGAACTGCGTACCTGCCAGCTGCCCGTGTTCGCTCGAGGCACTACTCAGCTCACCACCAAACTGATCGACAGCACTAAGTGCCAGCTGAATGTATCGGTGAATTGCGCAGGGGTAGAGGTTCATCCGGGAGATATCGTTATGGCCGACGATAATGGTGTGCTGATTTTGCCTGCGGAAGAGCTGACTCCAGTGATTGACACGGCGCTGCAGTCCGATCTCGCTGAACCCGACTTACTGGCGCGCCTACGCGGTGGGGAACCGCTCGACGACGTACTGGCAACAAGCTTTGTAGCGGGGAAACCACACAGAGTATTGCCAAGCTCGTGACAGTGTTGATGCTGTGAGGGCGGCTGGAAAGTTGCGGCTTGGAATTGTGGTGCTTTCTTACTGGGATGTTCGCGCCGACTTGGCAGATGACTGCCTGCAGGCGATCAAGTTAGCCTACGCCGGCCCGGTAAAATTTATCCATAACCGCCCTTCTCCCCACACGGCAGCGGGTGCCTTACCGGGTCAAAGCGTTCTTCGACAAATTAGGATAAATCCTGACAGAGGCAGCCTGAGTGCCATCAGCTAGGATCGCTATGTGGATGACAGCTCCTTCGAGCGGCCCGCTCTAAGAAATGCAGCCCATTTGCGGACAAGGTAGTTATGCTCATCCATCACCGAGTTCCAGACGCTGATTCGGCTCACTCGCTCGGCGTAGGAGCCCCCTTCCCTTATTTCTCCAGGCCCAATGAGTGGTTCACCATCACTCCCAAGCAACTGTTCGCTGGCTGGCTTGCCTTCGTACCAGTAATCCCATTCCGCAGCCGACAGGTGATCTCGAGCTCGCAGTGGATTGGAAATGTAGAAGCCCTGTCGCGCCATCATCGCGCCTGGCCAACCTGCCAACCACCAGTTCAGATAGGCGTAAGCCACATCTTTCACTGCCCCATCAACAGCCCGAGACAACGATAAGCCGCCGAACCAGCCCCGGTAGCCTTCTTTAGGAACTGCCTGGCGATACTGAATGCCTTCGCGATGCAGCTGCATCAGCGCTGGAGACCAGACACTCTCAATGTGAACGCTTGGGCCAAGCATTAGCTTACTGGCATCACGATCATCCGACCAGAAAGCCGCAAAATGCCCTTGGCGTTGGAGCTTGATGAGCACATCCGCGAGCTCATCGATCTCATCCAGCCGAAGGTTGCCAATTACGTCGAACTTGGCCAGGCCCTTAGCCTGCACTGCCAGCGCCGCGTCCAGCGCCCCGATAGCTGCATCGCTCTGCAAAGCCACATGACCGCACCAGCCAGGATCAACAAGCCAGGACCAACTTTCGTTTTCGATACCAAACCCAGGGGGAAGCAGGTCTGGCCTGTAGGCAAAGCTGTCCGCATTGTGCGTGAGCGGCAACATACTGATTGAGTCAGTTGGGTGATTGGCCAAGCTACGATCATGCTGAACATACAAACGGTCGCAAGGCAGGCTACCGCCCGCTAGCTTATCGCCAGCATGAAGCCGGCCCCGCTTGGCCAGGTCATTGATCTCATCCCACAAAGCAACTCGCCTGATATCAATGGGCTGGATTGCGCCTGCGGGCCAGACAAAATCCATGCTATGGAACCATTGATCGTAAAGGTCATAGCTCTCGGGGTGCATCAACGCAATGCGCTGAACCGTTTGAACGTCATGGACTTGGTACTCAATTCGAATGCCCAGCTCTCGCTCCGCGCGCAAGCGAATAGACTCGAGCAAGGTCACAGAGGTACCCAGTACTCTCAACGTGACAGGGCCGCTCATACAGCACGCCCCAGACGGTTCAAGAAGGCTTCGAACGATCTACTTAGAAGCTTGGTGTCCAAATCGCGCACGATAATCACCAGACGTGATCGCCGCTGCCCATCAGACCAACTGGCAAGATGCACCGGTGAATGAAGGCAGTGCTGCACACCGTGAATCACGATAGGTTGCTCAGAGTCGATCACGCTCAAGATACCTTTGACCCGAAGAATACGTTCTCCGTGGCATCTTAACAGCATCGATAGCCAAACCCCGAAGGCAAGCCAATCCAGCGGCGTTTCATACTCAAGCACGCAAACTTGTGCGCCCCCGTGCCGAGGTTGCTTCGTAGGTGCAAAGAGCTGCCACACCGCGACCTCATCATCAGGCTCCAAGCTTCTGAGCCCTTCGCCAAGCATCTGCTCATCGCCTTCCCCAATGGCACTTGCCAGCGCGACCGAGGCAGACGGGTTAAGGGTTTTCAGGTGATCCACTAGCAGATCAAGAATCTCTGAGCTAACCAGATCTCCCTTACTCACTAAAAGGCGATCAGCAGCTGTTACCTGGCCCAGCCACTCGGGGTGGATTCGTTCCTGAAGAGCGGCGTGCAGGGCGTCGACAACGGTCACCATAAGCCCAACATGGTATCGACCTCGAAGTTGTGGATCCCGCTGCAAAGTCGCAAGAATCGGCGCAGGATCCGCAAGGCCAGTCGTTTCCAAAAGCACTCGACGGAAAGCAGGGATCTCCCCACGATTTCGCTTGTCATGCAGATCGATGAGCGCTTGTTTCAGATCCCCACGCACCGAACAACAGACGCACCCACTTGGCAGCAGCACCGTGTTGGGCGCGATTTCCTGCACGAGAAGATTATCGATGCCAACCTCGCCGAATTCATTGATGAGCAGAGCCGTCTCGCCCATCTCTTCATTGGCCAGCACCCGCTGCAACAAAGTAGTTTTCCCACTGCCCAGAAAACCGGTCAGGACATTGATCTGAAGGCTCATGCCTGCATCTCCAAGTGATCGAGAATTCTTGGATCAAGGGGGTCAAGCTTGCGCCCCAGAATCTCCTCGGCTGTCTGCCAGAGCTGCTCCAAACCGGAGGCAATACCTTGCTTCCCCGTGGGGCCCTGGACCAGATAAGAAGCGCCCTGGACGTCACTGACTTTGAGCCTGAAGGGGGCTATCACCTGGTTAATTGAGGCAATTCGACGTAAGCGCTCGCGGCGACCGGGAAGGCTTGTGTCTATAGGATCGCTCCAGTGAACATCCTCACCGATCAGGCCACAAAGTCCACACATAGCTCACCTCAAGGCATTACGTCGCCGGCATTCGGGTTAAGAGTTTGGCCGACGAACAAGTTTCCGCCAGGCTCAGAGGCAAGCAGCACCGCGATCGGTGCCACTTCTTCAACCTTACCGAACCGACCCAATGGCAACTCTCTGGCCTTTGCAGCCTTCCACTCCTGACTGATCCCTTCAACGAGCGGGGTTTCAATCGGCCCAGGAGCAACAGAATTGACCAAGACGTTGTCCTTGCTCACTTCCAAAGCCAGGGACTTGGTGAATCCGATTACACCTGCTTTCGCGGCAGCATAGTGAGTCAGTTGAGCGCCACCTTTGATGCCGAGCTGAGAGGCGATGTTTATGATGCGGCCCCATTTCTGTTCCAGCATATGAGGTAGAGCACGCTGGCTTGCGACGAATACGCTGGTCAGATCGACCCGCAGCATCTCATCCCACATTTCCTGAGTAAGATCCACGCAGGAAGCCTGAGTCAGCATACCGGCATTATTCACCAGAACATCGATGCCACCGAGCGCATCTACGCAGGCATCTACGCCAGCTTGAGCCCCTTCCCTGCTACCGACATCAGCAACACACTCGATCACCAAGACGCCACGGTCACGACAGTGGTTGGCAACGACAGCCAAGCGCTCGGCGTCTCGATCACACAACACAAGCTTGGCGCCTGCATCGGCATACGCATAGGCGATCGCCGCACCGATACCGCTAGCTGCACCGGTAATGACGGCACGTCGGTTTTGCAATGGCTTCATTGTCATTTCTCCTCGCAGCCGCAAGGAAACCTTGCGGTGTTGTGATTTTTTACTCAGGCCAGCGTACGGTCAGACCGCCATCGATGATGATGCTCTGTCCCGTGATGTAGCTCGACTCACGACCGGTCAAGTAGCAAACCAGGTCAGCCACTTCACTTGCTCGCCCTACCCGTCCCAGAGGAATCGCTTTGCCCGCCTTGGCCAGACCGTCAGCCCCTAGCGAATTCTTGCTGTCCAGCGATTGAGGTGTCTCAATCAAACCGGGAATGATGGTGTTGCAGCGAATTCCTTTCGGCGCAAATTCCACCGCAAGAGAGCGGCAGAGCCCTGGAAGGCCGGCCTTGGCAGCTGCGTAATGAGAATGGTCTTGCCATCCGTATACACCACCTGCAATCGACGAAATGGCAACCATGGCTCCGCCTTCACTGATGTAACGGCTCGCACTTCGGAAAGTGCGCATCACGCCCGTAAGGTCGACGTTGAGCATTTCATTCCACTGCTCATCCGACATCTCAAGTAGCGGAGCTTTGCGCAAAAGCCCAGCGTTCGCGACGGCATAGTCGAGCCGACCGAAGTGTTCGACTGCCACTGCGGCGATGGCGTCCATCGAGGCGCTGCTGGTCACGTCCATCGCCACCATTAAACACTCGCCACCTGCCTCCTCTACGAGTCGCTGAGTCTGAGAGGGGTCATGTGGGTCACCTGCCAAATAGCCACCAATCACGCGCACACCTTTCTTCGCGTACGCAATTGCAACCGCCTGGCCAATGCCACTGGCAGCCCCGGTAACCAACGCTACGGGTTGAGACATAGTTACAAATCCCTGTTATTTGACTGAATGGGGTTCGACGTGCCGGGCGGCGAACATAATCAAGCCCGAAAGGAAGCAAGGCAGCGCTCCAAACCAAAGGGCAGCACTGTGCCATTCACCACCGGTGGACAGCACGCTGGTGATTCCCAGACCAGCAACAATGGCGCCGATAGGGCCCATGGCATGGACAATTGCGCCCCCTGTTGCACGGATACTGGTGGGGAAGCTTTCGCCCATGAAGAACAACATCGCGGAATACGGGCCGGTCAGGAAGAACAGGCCCAAACTGTACAAGGCAACAACCGTGATCAGATCACTTGGCGCTTGAATCATGGCGAAGAATGCCAATCCACCACACATCCAACCGAGAGCCACTGTGTTGCGGCGTCCAATTCGATCGCCCAGCCAACCGTGAACCAGGTAACCGATGAACCCAACCAGGTTGGAGAGAACAAGGATCCACAACGAGTTCTCGAACGACAACTTGTGAACGCTCACGATGACTGACGTGCCCAGAACGCTGAAGACTTGAATGGCCGACCAGTTGAGGAGAATCGCCAAGCTCAGAACCAATGTAGGCCGCAGTGCTGCACCACGAAATGCTGCTGCAACGCCTGCCTTGGCATGCTCGTCATAGTCAACGTGGTATTCACGAGCCAGGCTGCGTGCGGCGGAATCATCTCCCGCCTTGCGCAATTGGTTGATCCGCTGATGCACCTGGAACTGAGGGCTTTCTTTGAGTTTTCGAGCCAGAATCGCCACAACCAGCGCAGGCACCGCAGCAAAAATGAAACAACCCTGCCAACCAATGTGGGGCAGCAGCAGTGCAGTAAGGCCTGCAGCAATCAAAGCCCCTACCGGCCAACCACTTTGCACCAAGCTGTAGACAAACCCCCGGCGCTTGATCAGCTTTGGATCGGTCGAGGCTGCATACACCTCGGTAAGGTACGTCGCGTTGACCCCTTCCTCGGCATAACCGAGGCCTGCGACCGAGCGAACAGCTATCAACGGCCCCTTCCCCATACCGGCACACACAGCGGTGAGCGCCGAGCAGAGCGCTGTACCGCCGATTGTGAAGATGATCCCGCCACGTCGACCGATCTTATCTACGAGAGGGCCGACGACGAACGCAACGACAGCACCGCCAACCGCTACCCACGTGGCGATTTCCGCCTGCTCAGTTTCGCTCCAAGTGAAATGCCCGCCCATGACCGGCAGCAGGGTGCCAAACAAGATGAAGTCGTAAACTGCAAAAACCCAAGCAAAGAAGGCAATCCAAGTCGCATATTTGACATCTTTGGATTCCAGTTGTACCGGCTTCCATGTACCAGACTCGGTAACTGGCGTCGTGGTGGTGGCTGGCGTAGTGGTCATATCGGCATTTCTCTTGTTGTTGATCCGCTTATAAACGTGCGAACCGAAGTATTTAATCAACCCTTACGCGGTTGACGCCGGATAAAGTCGTCAGCGATTTCGTCCATCGTGACGAAGTTCACACCTTCATGACTCTTCATATGCTCGATAAAGCGCTCAAGCATAAGTAGTACTTGAGGTCGACCGGACACATCAGGGTGAATCGTGATTGGGAACACTGCGTAGTCATGTTCGCGGTAAACCCAGTCAAATTGATCGCGCCACATTTCTTCCAAGTGGCGAGGATTGACGAAGCCGTGGCTATTAGGCGATTTTTTGATAAACATCATCGGCGGAAGATCATCAAGGTACCAGTTGGCTGGAATCTCAACCAAATCGGTTTCTTCGCCACGAACTAACGGTTTCATCCATGTATCGGGATGTTGGCTGTAGTCAATCTTGCTCCAGCTGTCCTTCACCCTGACGTAGTAAGGGTGGAAGTCGTTGTGCATCAAGCTGTGGTCGTACTTGATACCCTTCTTCAGAAGCAGCTCATTGGTGACATTGCTGAATTCCCACCAAGGTGCCACGTAGCCGGTCGGCCGTTTGCCTGAAAGCTGGGTGATGACTTCAATCGATTTGTCCAGGACGATTTCTTCTTGCTCAGGCGTCATCGCGATCGGGTTCTCATGGCTGTAACCATGAATGCCAATTTCATGGCCTGCCTGAACCACAGCTTTCATTTGCTCGGGGAAGGTTTCTACCGAGTGGCCAGGGATGAACCACGTTGTGCGCAGGTCATATTTTTCGAAAAGCTTCAGAAGGCGGGGGGCGCCAACTTCGCCAGCAAAAAGACCGCGAGAGATATCGTCAGGCGAATCCTCCCCCCCATAGGAACCGAGCCAACCGGCTACCGCATCGACATCAACGCCAATTGATACAAAAATTTCTTTCTTCATGGTCAATACCTCTTTGTTATTCAACTATTCACAGGCAAACATTGCCCGCACTCCGGTTTGCCTGTTAATTCACGCCTCGAACATAAGGCTCGATTGCCAGGCCTGCTCGGAGCAGTTCCTTATCATTTCCACTCACACTTGAAAGAAGGAGACTCGTGGGAAGCCCTGCCTCCCCAGTCCCACTTGGCAACGCAATGCCAGGCATGTCCAGCATGCTGCCGGGCATTGTCAGCCTCAGCGTTGCCAGGTTAGTAGCAACGAAAAGGTTGGCGTCTTCTTCAAGCGGTGCCAGAAGCGGAGCTACGTGACCGACTGTCGGGGTCACCAGGAATGCGCCATCTAACTCACGCGCAATCTGTGCTTTCAGTGCCTCGGCAGCTTGGTACAAGCGAACCTGCTTACTGGCTGGAAACGCTCGCGCGGCCTCAAGCCGCTTGCGAACACGCGGGTCTAGCTGCTCAGCATCCGTGCTATCGAGAAGCGCTTGGTAGTAGGCAAAAGCCTCCGCACTCCCGAGCCATCCGATCTGCTCGATGACGTCCAGCGCTTGTTCAAATGCTTTAACTTTTTTTCGCTCGACCACTGCTCCCGCCGCAGCCAATCGATCAAGCGCCGCGAGAAGGTTTGCGCGTACTTCAGGCTGAATGCGCGAGTCATTAAGCAGATCAATATCTACGCACAGCTTTAGCCCTGCAGCGGGAAGGCCTGAGGTGTCCAGCGGCATGCCATTCTGATCACCTAACAGGAGGTTATCGACAACGATGGCATCACGAACGCTATGGGTGATCGGCCCAAGCGAATCAAGAGAACTTGCAAGGGGCGTGACACCTTCGAACGAGTAACGCTTTGCACTGCTGCGGTAACCCACAAGTCCATTGAAAGCTGCTGGCACTCGAATGGAGCCAGCGGTATCAGTCGACATACCGATAGGCGCGCACCCCTGCGCAACGGCTATAGCCGAGCCGGAGGACGACCCTCCCGGTGCACGTACTTCGCCGACAAAGCTAATGTTGGCTGGCGTTCCGAAATGGGGATTAAGGCCCAGCCCCGAGTATGCCAGTTCGCTGAGGTTGGTCTTTCCGATGTTCACCATGCCCGCCCGGCTGAGCATTGTCGCCAGTGAGCAATCGCGTGATGCCGGTTGGTCGTGCAAACGTACTTTCGCACCAGCCGTTGTTACACAGCCGGCCAGGTCGTAGAGGTCTTTCCACGCTACTGGTACGCCATCAAAAGGTGACAAGGGTTGACCTGCTTGCCAGCGCGCCTTAGCCGCAGCCGCTTCGCGTAGCGCTCGCTCCTCGCATAAGGTGATAAATGCTTCGGGCACCCGCTCCGCCCTTAGAAGCGCATTTTCAAGGGCGGCGACAGGGTCGGTCGTTCCGTCGGCGAATTGCTGAGCTAAGGAATGGGCATCGGCAAGCATGGCACACCTCTAAAATGTACATTTTAATAATACATACATTTCACAAAGCATCGAACGTGCCAAGTTTTCGTAGCGAGTATTCTACGACCTCCTGAAAGCTCTGGGCCTTGAGGGAGACGGGTGAGAGGACCCCACACGTCAGGCCGGCCCAGAAAATGTATGTTTTAATAAATGATCCATTTTGGGTTTTTCGGTAACAGCCTGCCCCAAAATCGTTCATAGAAGTGTTACCGGTGTTCGATCACATCTCGCTTCGCTTGTGAGAAACTTACCCTCCACGCTTCATGAGAACCCTTTGATGTCTGCCACACAGCCAACGGAAGACCGTCCAGCCTCTCGCTACGAGACAATCCGCAATACGCTGCGCGATGCGATCCTCGGCGGGCAGACGGTTCCTGGACTCGTGTTGGTAGAGGGGCCGTTAGCGGAGCTCTTCGGCACAAGCCGCGTGCCGGTTCGTCAGGCCCTCAATCTTCTCCATGAGGAAGGACTGATACGGCGATTTGATGGGCGGGGTTTTCTGATCGACCCTGAAGGCACCACCGAAACACCGCTCCGAGTCCCCCTGACTCGCAAGCTCTTGGGAATCGAGCCGCAAGAAGACCTTCTCGATTACCGTCCGCTGGGTGAGCGCATTTACGACCACCTTGCCCAGGCGGTCATACGTTTCATGGTCTTCGGCCACTACCGGATCGATGAACAGAGCGCAGCCGAAGAATTGAACGTAAGCCGGAACGTAGTCAGAGAGGCATTGATGCGACTGCGGGACAAAGGGCTAGTAGAAAAAGAACCGTACTCACATTGGTTGGCCGGGCCATTAACAGCCCAGGCCGTGAAGCATGACTACGAGCTACGGATGCTCCTGGAGCCCGATGCTCTGCGCCAAGGTGTCGATCAGATGCCTCGGAGCGATCTTGAAGCAATGTTGAGCCGCATCGTCAAAGCCCAGGAAGCCGGTCGCCTGGTTCAGCGCGCAGACATCGAACAGCTTGAGCAGGATCTGCACGTCACCTGCATAGCCGGGGTGAGTAATACCCGTATGGCAGCAGTGATTCGCCAATGTCAGATCCCGATGAATGTCGGACGGGTACTGCATGAAGCACTGCAGTCCAGCAACGACGAAGCCATGCTGATGGAACATCGCTTGATCTTCGAAGCATTGTTGTATGGAACGGTTGAATCTGCCTGTTCATGCCTGCGCGATCATCTATCCAAAGCCCGCGAGCGCACGCTCCAGCGACTCAAGGTGCTCTCAGTCCTTCCAGAGCCTGATGCACCTAGCTACCTGGAAAGACTTGCCTGAACAAAAGCGGCCTGGGAGCAAATCCACCCTGGCCGTCATGGCTAGGCCAGCCAACAGGTGTGACAGGTTCGAAGCCCGCAGCCAGCAATCTCTTGTCGACCGACTGAGCCAACTGGATATGGAAAGCGTTGTTGGGGTCTCCGATCACCAACCCAACAATGGATGATCGGGCGGAGACTAAGCTCCGAGCAGCCAGGTTCGGACGATACTCCAGCTCAGAAGCAATCTGATCGATCCTCTCACGCGTTTCAGGCCGAACACCAGGACCCCCTCGAAGCGCCCTCGACACCTGAGCACGTGACATCCCAGCAGCTTTAGCTACGTCATCAAGGGTAGTGAAAGGCTTGGCCATGATCTACAGACAGCTCCGATCATGATGCCCGCAGGCTTCGTCGCTGGACGCGTGAGCCGAGAATTAGGCTTAACAGTGTTCGGGCCGAGGATAACACACACCCTGAGCAAGGACTTAGCTGCGCATAGCTAGGCGGGCTTTTCCATTTCTTTTGTGGAAAATTGTTTTCCAAATCCGGGCCTTACATCCCCTGAACCGCGCGAATACATTGGGGTTTTATGTTGAGACGCACGGATGACGCACAGAGAAGAAGACCTGAAGCCCGGCCTGACATTCACCATGCCGTTTTCTAATGTCCTCCACCTGCCCTTTCCGGACAAGGTAAGAGCTACTCGGTTGGCGGGTTTCCACGAACTTGCTATCCAACCACAGGAGGTAGCCAGGATCGCGGCATCCGGTCTTTCCATTCAGAACATGCGACTGATCGCTGACGACAACGGTATCAAGATCAGCCGCCTGGATCCTCTCTGCACATGGAATCCTAATTGGTACCCCAATAACATGGATGACAGCTTCATCGCGGATCACTCGACTACTACCCTGGAATTTTTCGAGATCGCGAGCGAGCTTGGCTGCACCCACATGAGCTTGAACGCTACATTCACAGCCAATACCTATGTTTTGGATGAACTGGTCTCGCACTACGCCGAGATCTGCCGTCTGGCCCACGAGGAAGGCATAGTTTGCGACCTTGAACCGATCCCTATGTGGGGCGTTACGTCCCTTGAGCAAGGCTGGGAGATCGTCGAGCGTGCCGGCGCCCCTAACGGCGGCCTTGTGCTCGATACGCTCCATTTTGTTCGCAGTGAATCCAAGCTCGAGACGCTGGCAACGATTCCAGGCAGCTCGATTCACTGCGTGCAGATCTGCGATGGCATCCATCCATTGAAATCCGGCGTGACCCTGGAGGCCGATTGCTTTGAACGCATGTGGCCTGGCGCCGGTAACTTCCCACTGGCGGACATTGTCTCCGGTCTGCACAAGATCGGTGGCCTGAATGGTGTCGGGCCAGAGGTTTTCTCTGTGCTGAACCAAAATATGACGGCAGAGGACGTTGCCAGACTCTGCAAGCAATCGCTTTTGGCGTATCCGGAGCTCAGGGCCTAACCACGGCAACTAGCTTTTCCGCCACTACACAGCAGAAAAAAATCCCGGCTCAGTAGCCGGGATTTTTCCATCAGATCCGAGCCTCTACGCCCTGTTCTTCTGGTACACGTCTACAAACACGGCGGCCAGCAATACTGCCCCCTTAATCATTTGCTGGTAGTCAACGCCAATGCCCATGATCGACATGCCGTTGTTCAGCACCCCCATGATGAAGGCACCGATCACCACGCCCATCACCTTCCCTACCCCACCGGATGCCGAGGCTCCCCCAATAAATACGGCGGCAATGACGTCCAGCTCGAAACCGCTGCCGGCGCGGGGGGTTGCGCTGTTCAGGCGTGCCGCAAAGATCAGGCCTGCCACAGCAGCCAGTACACCCATGTTCACAAATGTGAAGAAGGTGACCCGAGCGGTGTTGATACCGGAAAGCTTCGCGGCCTTCAGGTTGCCGCCCACTGCGTAGATCCAACGCCCGATCACCGTCCGATTCATGATGAACGTGTACAGGCCGATGAGCGCACACATGATGACCAGTACCGTAGGAAGCCCTCGGTAAGTCGCCAACATGAAGCAGAAGGCGATGATGGCCCCACCCAGGATGCCATGCTTGAGCGCAAACAAAGACAGGGGCATAACCTCTCCACCAGCTTTGCTGACCCTCCTACGAGCACGCCATTCAATCCAAAGGAAGCACGCAACTACCAATACACCAAGCACCAGGGAGGTGACTTTGAGACCTTGGCCTTGGAAGGGGTCAGGCAGGAAGCCCGCACTCAGGGCGACGAACTCTGCCGGGAATGGCCCAATCGACTGCCCTTCACCAATGGCGATGGTGGCCCCACGGAAGATCAGCATGCCGCCCAGTGTCACGATGAATGAGGGCATTCCCCAGAACGCCACCCAGTAGCCTTGGGCAGCACCTATGAGGCCGCCGATGAACAAGCAAAGCAGTGATACCGTGATGAAGTCGAACTGGTACTGCACCATCAACACAGCTGCTATCGAACCGATAACCCCAACGATGGAGCCAACTGATAAATCGATGTGACCGCAGACGATGACCATGAGCATGCCCAAGGCCATGACCACGATGTAGCTGTTCTGCAAGATCAGGTTGGTCAGGTTGAGAGGCTGGAGCAATGCGCCGCCCGTGGCGATTTGGAAGAACACGATGATGACGAGCAAAGAGCTCAACAACCCGTACTCGCGGGCACCTCGTTTGATAGCAGGAAGCAAGCTCGGTTTTGCCGCCACAGGGGCGATGACATCAGTCATTGGATGACCTCATTTTTCATGATGGCGTGCATGATTCGCTCTTGAGACGCCTCTTTGATTGGGAATTCCCCGACGAACCTTCCCTCGTTCATCACATAGATCCGGTCGCAGGTGCCGAGCAGTTCGGGCATCTCCGAAGAGATCATGATCACGGTCTTGCCCTTCGCCACTACCTGATTAACCACCCCATAGATCTCGTACTTGGCACCCACGTCGATACCCCTGGTGGGTTCATCCAAGATCAGGACTTCGGGGTCGGAGAACAGCCATTTCGCGAGAACCACCTTCTGTTGGTTGCCACCAGAGAGACGCTCTACAGGTTGGCGAAGATCGGGGCTTCGAATGCGCAGGGTCTTCTTGTAGCCATCACCAACACCGAGCTCCTCGGTTTCGTTGATGATCCAACGGCGTGCCAGGGATTTCAGACTGGCCAGGCTTACGTTCCGACCGATGCCATCGGCCAGCAATAGCCCAGCGCCCTTGCGATCTTCGGTGGCGTAGGCGATGCCGTTATCAATGGCTTCACGCACACTGCGCACGCGAAGCTCCTGCCCATTCAGGCGAACGGTTCCTCGAATGTTCTTGCCGAAAGAACCACCAAAAATGCTCATTGCGAGTTCTGTACGACCAGAGCCCATGAGGCCTGCAATACCCACCACCTCACCTTTGCGAGCATAGAAACTCACGTTGCGGATGAAGTCCTCGCCCGGGCGCTCCGGATGCTCCACCGACCAGTTCTCCACCTCAAGCTGCTTCTCACCGAGGTTTGGCTCTCTGCTCGGGTAACGGTCGGCCAGCTCACGGCCAACCATCGCCTGCACGACCCGGTTTTCGCTCAACGGCGACTCACGACAATCAATGACGTCCACCGTCGTCCCGTCCCGGATGACCGTAACCCCGTCAGCTACACGTGATATTTCGTTGAGCTTGTGGGAGATGATGATCGAGGTGATGTCCTTCGCTTTCAGCTCGAGCATGAGCTCCAGAAGCCGCTCGCTATCCTTCTCGTTGAGGCTGGCGGTAGGCTCATCAAGGATCAAAAGGCGAACGTCCTTGCCGAGCGCCTTTGCAATCTCGACGAGTTGCTGCTGACCGATGCCCAGTTGGTTTACACGGGTCTGGGGCGAAACCTCCAGGCCTACCTTTTCCAGCAAAACCTTCGCTTTGCGATGTGCATGCGACCAGTCGATAACTCCCCTGGTTGCAACTTCGTGCCCAAGGAAAAGGTTTTCAGTGATCGAGAGCATCGGCACAAGTGCAAGCTCTTGGTGGATGATGCAGATCCCCAAGGCCTCGCTGTCACGCAGGTCGCTGAACTGGCGTACCTCACCGTCAAACCTTATCGACCCTTCGTAACTTCCGGCAGGATAAACACCACTCAGGATTTTCATCAGGGTGGATTTCCCAGCGCCGTTCTCACCGCAAATGGCGTGGATTTCACCCTTGCCCACCTGAAGATTCACACTGGTGAGGGCTTTAACCTGGCCAAAACTTTTTTGAATGCCGCGCATGTCAAGAAGATGAGGTGACATGGCTCTCCTCCTATCTCAAAAGCGGCCCGGAAGCCGAGCCGCTGACATTGGGCAATTACTGCAGACGGTCTTGGGTGTAGTAGCCGGAATCGACCAGAACCTTTTGCACATCCTTGGCTTCTACGGAAACTGGCGAGAGAAGCTGGGTAGGAACGACCATGGAGCCGTTGTTGTACGAGGTCGTGTCGTTTACCAGCACATCCTTGCCTTGAAGGGAGCTGTCCATCATCACGGCTGCAGCTTCAGCCAAGGCGCGAGTGTCTTTGAACACGGTCGAATGCTGGTCACCCCGGATGATCGCTTTCACGCTAGGAATTTCCGCATCCTGGCCTGTCACGACAGGCATCGGATTGCCGCCGCTACCGTAGCCAACCCCCCGCAGCGAAGAGACCACACCCACCGCGAGCTGGTCGTTCATCGCAAGCACGGCATCGAGATGAGATTTGCCGTAGAAGGCGCTGAGAATATTGTCCATCCGGGACTGGGCAAGTGCCCCATCCCAGTTCAGCGTGGCGACCTGGTCGAGCTTGACCTGCCCGCTACGGATCACGAGCTTGCCGCTATCAATGTAAGGTTGCAGAACGGACATCACCCCGGCATAGACGACGTGAGCGTTGTTGTCGTCAGTGGAGCCCGCGAAGATTTCGAAATTGAATGGCCCGGTACCTTCGTTCAACTTCAAGGCACTGACAATGGACTCCCCCTGGAGCACGCCAGTTTTATAGTTGTCGAAAGTAGCGTAGTAGTCGAAGTCTTTGGAGTTTCGGATAAGACGGTCATAGGAAATGACCGTGATGCCCTTTTCCTTGGCCTGGCGAAGCAAGTCCGTCATCGTGGTGCCATCGATAGGAGCGATGATCAATCCCTTGACGCCTTTTACCAGCAGGTTTTCCAGCTGGGACAACTGAGTGGAAACTTCGTACTGGGCATATTGAATATCGGTTTTGTAGCCAAGCTTGGTAAGCGCATCCACCATGCTTTGACCATCGGAGGTCCAACGTGCCTCCGCTTTAGAGGGCATTGAAATACCGATCAACCCTTTAGTGTTTTCTTCTTTCTTTGAGCAGCCGACAACCGCAACCGCTACGCACAGAGACGCAGCAAGCTTCATGAACTTGTTCATAACGTTCACCTATTACTGTAGCCATTATTTTTCTTTTTACTCAGAACCGCCCCCATTGCGGGGGCGGTACAGCAAGGTGGAGCGAGTAACTACTTAGCCGAGTTTAACTTCCTGACCTGCTTTATCGGAGGACTCGAAAATTGCCTCCAGCAGGATGTTGATGTTATGAGCCTGGCTGGCTGGCACTTGCGACGGAGTACCGTTCTGCAAGGCCTGGACGAACGCCGCAGCTTCACGGTCGAAGTACACCGGATTACCGATTTCAGCGATCTCGGGGGAGTACACGGTTTTGCGTACCGCCCAGATTTCGGGGAAGCTGGTTTCATTCCAGTGAGTCCAACCTTGCGGATGGCCATTTTTGCCGTCGTGGTACAGCTTGTAGGACGCCGGCATTGGAGTGGAATGCATCACACCATGGGTACCGTAGGCAGTGATGTCCCAGGTTTCAGTCCACGGCATCGGATCCCACGACATGAAGTCGATGGTGACCATCTTGTCGTCGTAGTTCAGAACAGCGGCAGCCGCATCTTCACGAGCAGAATCGCTCATCTGGCCAGCGAACTTGCTAATGCGGGCGTTCACGGAGCGCGGCATGCCGAAGTGCAGGAGGATCCGGTCGATGGTGTGGCAACCAATCACATAGAACGCACCGCCACGGTCACCTGGCTGCTTCATGTGGTTGGTATCAGCTTCATCATGGGAGCAGCCGGCGTGGGCACGTACTTGAAGTACCTTGCCGATCTCTCCGCTCTCGAGAACCTTCTGCATTTTTTCCACCGAAGGAGCGAACCTCCAGCAGTAGCCGACCTGGAACAGACCACCGGTACGCTCAACGGCCTCGACGATGCGCTGGGTGTCCTGCGGCCCACGACCAGCTGGTTTCTCACACAGCACAGCCTTACCTGCTTCCAGAGCTTCAATTGCCCAGTCGGCCATCAGGTAGCTCTTCGGGTGAACCAGCACTACGTGAACATCAGGGTCGGCCAGGATTTCGTCCTTGGTGCGAGCCTCGAGCTCAAGCGCATCAACGAACGGCTGCAGCAGCGGGCTGTCGTCATAGGCGCCGAGGAAGCGAACGCCTGGGATACGCTTGAAGGCTTTGACGCGTCCCGAAGTATGCGGGTGGGTAATACCCAGGCAAGCGACGCCCAGTGGTTTGCCATTCAGATTCAGCGACATTGTTGTTCTCCTATCTCACGAAATCGGGCGCCCGAAGGCGCCCGTCGTCAATCAAAGCTTTACAGCGCGACCAGTGCTTACGGACTCGACACAAGCATCAGCCAGGCGCAGGGCCTGGAGGCCGTCAAACGGAGTAACCGGCAGCGGCTTCTCTTGCACCAGAGCTGCAACAAAGGCGTCCAGTTCGGACTTGTAGGCCTGCTGGTAGCGCTCCAGGAAGAAGTTCAGCAGCGGCTCACGGGAGTCAGTTGCTTCCTGAGTCCAGCGGCGCATGGTGGTTGGGCGCAGGTTGTCTTGGAGCAGCATGCCTTTGGAGCCAAAGACTTCGATACGCTGGTCGTAGCCGTAAACGGCCTGACGGCAGTTGTTGATATGGCACTGCTTACCGCTGGCGGTCTTCATGTGCACCATCGCGGTGTCGTAGTCGTCGTACTTTTCCATCAGGGGGGAGTCGACCAAACGGCTACCCATGGCGGTGATTTCCACCGGCTCTTCACCCAGCAGCCAGCGACCGATATCCAGGTCATGGATGGTCATGTCGCGGAAGATACCGCCGCTGTGTTGAATGTAATCTTCTGGAGCAAGGCCAGGGTCGCGGCTGGAGATGATGACCTGGCGCACTTCACCGATTTCACCGGCGATGATCGCTTCACGCATCGCTGCGAAGGTGGTTTCAAAACGGCGGTTGAAGGCCAGCATGACGCGACCGTTCAGGCCTTCGATTTCTTCGACGGCTGCTTGGCTTTTCAGCAGGTCCAGATCAATCGGCTTTTCGCACAGAACAGCTTTACCCTGGCGAACCGCACGCATCATCAGCTGGATGTGGGTATTGGTTGGGGTACCGATGACGATGGCGTCAACGTCATTGCGGTCGATTGCGGCTTCGCAATCGGTCATCGCGTCAGCACCCAGAGCGCCGGCCAGGGACTGAGCTGCGGAAGCATAGGGATCGGCCACAGCGATCAGACGAGCATTTGGGTTTGCGGCAACATTGGCTGCGTGAATTTTGCCGATACGGCCTGCGCCCAGAACTGCAATTCCAACCATGATGAATTCCTCGTTGTTCTTAAAGTGATGGTTAAACGCGGGCTCAGAAACGCGCGTGTACGAATTGGGCCATCGTCGAGTCGAAGGCACGCTTGGCCACGACATCCAAGGGCAGCTTGCGCAGCTCAGCCGAGATGAGCTCCACACCCCATGGGCCGCGATAGCCGGTGTCGAGAATTGCCTGAACGAAGTGCGGGAGATCCAGCTGCCCCTCACCGCAGCATTTACGGTGGTGGGTGGAGTCGTTGAACACATCACCGACCAAGGCCAGGTCAGCGTCATCGATCTCGACGCCTTTGATCAGCTCAAGAGGAATCTTGCTGATCTCATCAAAGCCCATACCACCACGAGCGATGTGCCAGCTATCGACCATCAGGCCACCGTTAGGGCGAACGCCTTCGGATACAGCCAGCGCCTTATCGATGGTGTTAACGCTGGAGAACGGCAGAAACTCGATAGCTACGTTGACGTTGTACTCAGCAGCCTTGTCGCACAGGATTGCGAACGAATCACGCATCAGAGGCACATCTACATCGCCCTCTTCAAAGAGCCCTGCCGCACATTTCAGGCGAGTGGCGCCGACATCTGCAGCGATGTCGAGCAGCTCTTTGCACATACGATCCGACACCGAACGACGCTCGCAAGCCAGGTGCCAGTCGATCAGGAACTCGACCTCCAGGTGCTTCATGCCGTTGTCTTGGAAAATCTGGCGAACGGTTGGCAGCCCAAGTTTTTCGATGGAGTGAACGATGTCGGAGTACACCAACCCCATGCCCCGCCAGCCGGCTTTGGAAGCTGCTTCGGCGCGTTCCTGCAAGGTGTAAGGACTGATTTCACTCTGCGCACCTGGGTAGGTGTCACCTGCGATAGTCCAGTAGGAGGCGATCAGATCAACTTGATTACTAGGCATGTCGAATCACTCAAATTACGAGAGAAAAGCGAACGGTGTTCGCGAAGCACGAAGCTCCATCCAGGTGAATACCGCCCACGGGAAGCTGGGTAAGGCGTTCAGGAAGATGAAAGTTGTTGAGGTCGAGCAACAAGAAGGACGAGCGGAAGCCTCGGAATGGCTGACCGCGAAAATATGAAGTGCACGAAGCTTGGGCTTGGCGTCTCATGGTTTGTACCAATTCTTGTTTTTGTGACGTTGAGGTGAGTCTAATTTCTCCCATGGAAGGAAAAAACCCGTAAGATCGGGATACAGCTTCCCACCTAGCGGGAGAATCGCGTGGATCCGTTCAAAGAAGTCGAGTTTTTTATCCAAGTGGCCGAGGCAGGCAGCATCAGCAAGGCAGCCGAGCGACTTGGATTATCTGTCTCTGCGGCAAGCCGGCACCTAATCGCTTTGGAAACGAGGTTGGGTGTTCGCCTTGTGCAGCGCACAACAAGGCAACTGTCACTCACCGAGGTGGGAGAGGAGTTCTACAGGCGCACCAGGTCTGTGATGGCAGACCTGAAAGAAGCCGAGAGCGTGGCCAGGGACGCGGTAGTGCAGCCACGTGGTGTGCTCCGGGTTACTGCCTCCCTTTCATTCTGCCTGCTCCACATCGAACCGCTGCTTCCTGAGTTCACTCGGCGCTACCCCGAGATCAGTGTCGACGTGATTGCTGCCAACCGATACCTGGACGTGATGGAAAACAACGTAGACGTCGCCATCCGCACCAGGCAGTTCGAAGCAGATAACAACCTCACGATCAGGCGCCTGGCAGAAACCCGTAGGATCCTCGCCGCCTCCCCCGCTTACCTCGAGAAGAACGGCATCCCCAAGCATCCGATGGATCTTATCCGCCACAAGATGCTGGTCTACGACTATGCGATCAACCCGACCGAGCTGCCATTCAAGCGGCGTGATGAAACCGCAACAGTGAATGTGAGATCATTCATTTCTGCCAATGACGGCCAGTTTGTATTGAAGGCAGCACTCGATGATCTCGGGATTTTGATCCAGCCGAAATACATCGTGCAGGATCACCTGGAGCGTGGAGAACTCGTCTCGGTGTTGGACGACTGGGATCTACCTCGCCTGACGATGAACATCGCTTTCCAGACTCGCAGGCACATGCCCGCAAAGGTTCGACTCTTCATTGAGGCCTTAGCAGAACGCTTCCGAAAAAATGATTACGAGCGACTCTGGACTAAGTGACCAGTTTTTCACAGGTGAAATAAAGATTTCCCGAAAACCGGTTTTTAACCGATTACGGTAAATATACGCTGACCCGACCAAGTACAAGATTCAGGTCAGCCAGCATGATCCACATCACCGAAGAGATCAGATCTCACATTCATGATCTGGAAGGTCGTCGATATCGCGCCATGCTTGAGGGCGATATCGACACCTTTATCACCCTCTCCCACCCGGGCCTCACCTATACCCACTCCACAGGTGTCGTCGACTCGCTATCGAGTTATGTGGCCAAGTGCATGGACGGCTACTACCAGTACCTCAACCTCGACGTCCCCATCGACAACATTCAAGTCCTCGGCAACGTTGCGATTGTGCACGGTCGAATGGCCGGTGAGATCGTAGCCGGCGGCACTCACAAAACGCTGAATAACCGCACTCTTTCCATATGGTCGTCATTGGGTGGCGAGTGGAAGTTTCTGGCCTACCAGCCGACCCCCATCAAATAGCGCACCGTAATTCATCTGCAGCGCTCCGCCTGCTGCCATTTGCAGTCAACAACAATAGGACTAGAACCCGTGGCTATCGCGAATTTCACCTACACCGGTCTTCCTTCCCGCGTCATCTTCGGAAAAGGCTCTCTTCAGCAACTCGAAGCTGAAATTGATCACTTGGGATCGCGCCGTGCGTTGGTACTCTCGACTCCAGAACAGCGTAGCCAGGCAGAGCGCATCGCTGACATCTTGGGCTCTCGCGCTGCCGGCATCTTCGACAAGGCCGTCATGCACGTCCCAATTGAAACTGCTCGAGAGGCTCGCCAGGTCGCCCTGGAATTGGGGGCTGACTGCGCAGTTGCTATCGGCGGAGGGTCGACTACCGGCCTGGGTAAAGCAATTGCCCTGGAATCCGGTCTCCCAATCCTGGCTATCCCTACCACCTATGCCGGCTCAGAGATGACCTCGGTTTATGGTCTGACTGAAAATGGCATTAAGCGGACTGGCAAGGATGTGCGCGTCCTGCCGAAAACCGTGATCTACGATCCAGAGTTGTCCGCAACGCTGCCAGTTGAGCTGTCCGTAACCAGCGGCATGAACGCCATCGCTCACGCAGCGGAAGGCTTGTATGCGCAGGACGGCAACCCTGTGATGTCGCTGATCGCCGAAGAAGGCATCCGCGCAATGGCCGAAGGCCTGAAACTGATTCTCGAGAATCCGGAAGATCTGGATGCTCGCTCGGACTGCCTGTACGGAGCCTGGCTGTGCAGCACCGTCCTGGGCAACGTCGGGATGGCGCTCCACCACAAGCTCTGCCACACCCTGGGCGGCAGCTTCAATCTGCCTCACGCACCAACGCACACTATCGTGCTGCCGCACGCTATTTCCTACAACTCAGAAGCGGCACCTGATGCGGCTGCCCGCATCGTTCGGGCCCTGGGTGGGAAATCTGCCTCGGCAGGCCAAGCGCTGTACGACCTGTCCAAGTCCTTGGGTGCGCCCCTGGCGTTGAAATCCTTGGGCGTCAACGAAGCCGACATGGATCGCGCTACTGAAATTGCGCTGGCCAACCCTTACTGGAACCCTCGCCCAATCGAACGTGGTGCGATCCGCGAGCTGCTTCAGAACGCTTATGAAGGTAACCGCCCAGTTTAAGTTGCGGATTTGCCTTAACCCACTCAATCCTCGTGCGGGGGGTTGAGTGGGTCTTTTTTTACCTCGTCCAATACCGCTCGTAGCCTTCCTTCTTGAAATGCTCTAGCAGGAAATCGATGAACAGTCGGGTCTTCGCAGGCATGTAGCGACGATCCTGGAAGGCAAGGTTTATCGTCAATCGCGGCAAATCCCAGTCATCAAGAACAGGGAGCAATCTGCCAGCAACCAAGTCGTCGTAGATGATGTACTTGGGCTGAACCAAAATCCCTGCACCGGCAAGCGCCGCAGCTCTAACTATCTGCCCGTCGTTCGACTCCATCGAAGGCTGAATCTTGACCGAAGCCCTCTCCTCCCCTCTGGTGAACTCCATCGAGTTGGGATGGTTCGCGTGGCTATAGATAAGCAGGTCGTGATTCTCGAGGTCGGCCACTGTTTTTGGATACCCACGCTGGGCCAAGTATGACGGGGATGCTGCAAGCACTCTCCGCGTTTCCGCCAAGCGCCGAATCGTGATGTTGGAGTCAGCCTCAAATTCTCGGGTACGAATCGCGAGGTCAATCTCCGTATCCATGATGTCGTAGTACCGGTTGGCACCGATGATCTTCACCTTGATACCTGGGTACAGACGCTTAAATGCCGGCACCAGAGGCGCTAGGTGAAGCATGGAGAAGGAAATCGTCGCCGTGATAGTCAGGGTACCGGTGGGCTCGACCAACGCCGCATTCACCGATGCTTCGGCCTCAGCCCATTCAGCAAGCAAGGCCTTACAACGCCCATAAAAATCATGCCCCGCGTTGGTCAACGCTAAGCGCCGAGTATTTCGGTCGACCAGACGCACTCGAAGCCGACTCTCGAGCGCTGCCAGGTGTCGGCTCGCTGCAGCATTGGAGATGTCCAATTTTTCAGCGGCCTTGCTCAGCGTTCCCAGCTCTGCTGTCTGAACGAAGAGCTCTATCTCGGTGTAGCGATCCACGGGACGCCTCTCAGTTTTTCACGGGTGAAACAAAGAATTTCATTGTCAGTATTTTATTCCACTGGGAAGCACTTTAGCGTAGTTACACCAATTCGAAAATGCTGGGGAAGCCCCCAACATCGCCGATTACAAGAATGAAGGAACCAGGGGCAACCAATGAGAAATCTGGACGAACACACTATTACCCAGGCCGTTTTGACTCGAAACGCCAACGCTGATGACGCGCGCCTGCGCGAGATCATGACCAGCCTGGTTCAGCACCTCCACGCCTTCGCTCGTGAGACAAAACTCACCGAGCCAGAGTGGGAGAAAGGCATCGAATTCCTGACCGCAGTGGGCCAGATCTGTTCTCCGACGCGCCAGGAATTCATCCTTCTCTCGGACACGCTTGGCCTGTCCACCCTCGTGACGGCACAGAACCACAAGAAGCCAGACGGCTGCACTGAAGCCACCGTGTTCGGCCCATTCCACGTGCAGAATGCCCCACAGTACGACCTCGGCACCGACATCAGCGATGGTTTGCCGGGCGTGCCATGGTATGTGCGTGGCTCTATTAAAGACATCGATGGCAACCCAGTGCCTCACGCTGTCATCGAGGTATGGCAGGCTGACGACGCCGGCTTCTACGACGTCCAGAAACCCGAGGTCGGCCAAGAAACCTATCAGGGCCGCGCCGTCCTGCAGGCCGATAGCGAAGGCCTCTACCACTTCAAAACCATCGTTCCTGAGTGCTACCCGATTCCCCACGATGGCCCGGTAGGCAAAATGCTCCAGGCGCTAGACCGCCACCCGTGGAGGCCGGCGCATCTGCACTTCATGATCATCTCGCCGAATCACGAACGCCTGGTAACCCACGTCTTCCGTGAGCATGGTGAGTACCTGGATTCCGACGCCGTATTCGGTGTCCGCTCTTCACTCATCGCCGACTGGATAGAGCATCAGCCTGGCGTTGATCCATACGGTGAGAAAGTCGAAACCCCGTACTTCACTCTCGACTTTGACTTTGTTCTGAACCCAGTCACCCGATAACAAAAATCCACTCCAGCCCGAGCCTTAGCTCGGGCGTTGCCCTTCCCTGGAGCTCCCAAATGCAACCTGTAAAACACATTGTTATGTGGAATTTACGCGGTGACAGTGAACAAGAACGCACCGATAACATTCACAAAGTGAAGAGCGAGTTCGAGTCGATCCGACACGAGATCCCAGGCCTCAAGCTTCTCGAAATCGGTGTCGACTTCAGCAAAATCGACTACGCATGCCATGTCGTGCTGTATTCGGAGTTCGAGTCGGTTCAGGCGCTCCAGGACTACGCAACCCACCCCGCCCACATCCGCGTGAAAGAGGCTCTGGGCAACCTGCGAACCCATCGGTACCAAGTCGACTACGTAGGCTAAGACGTCTCCACGATAGCCCGTTGCAACGACGGGCTATTCACACGCAGAGTGAGCAGGTGCCAGGAAAATCCAGCTTGCTTTTAGCCCCCTTACAAGAGCACTTTGGTCGCAACGAATGCTCGAGTCGAGCCCACGGATCAAATGAAATGACGGCTCCTCACTCCATTATCGAACGCGACAAAATCCTAACCTAGACGCCACGACTAGCAAAGCGCCATCATAGAAGGCTAGATGGCGCCTGCCCTCTACCTAGACTAGGGCACTTGCCTGAATAAACTCAAAGGCGTACTCCACCCTTCAGATAAAATAGGCCGAAATATAGAAAAGGATTCCGAGCAAGTCGCAAAGTTTTTAGCAATAAATTCTTGATCATCCTCGGCACACTCTCACTTGTGTGCTGCATCGCAACTTACTTAAGAACCGAGCTAAGTGGTGGACTTGGTAGCATAGGGGCTGTTGCGGGTATTCTTCTATGCGCAGCTTCAGCTAGAAACTAAAGAAAAGACTGACAGAGCTCTGCTCGTATTGAGCGGATTCGTCACGTTCGCCGTGCAAAAATGCTCCCTGAAATTAAATGGATTCTTCTAACAAAACAACCAACCCTAGCGACTTACCAAATAAAAAAGCCCGACATATGAGCCGGGCTATTGGTTTATGCAAATTCTTAGAATTTGACTGCCATCTTCAAGCCTGCAACAACCGCACTATCGACCTCATCCACACCACCCGGGTGACGGATGTACTGAAGGTTCGGTCTCAGGGTGAGCCAGGGCGTTACGGCAAATCCGTAGTAGATCTCCGCATCGTATTCGGTATCACGTATGGGCATGAACGCCGGGTTGTCGTAGTTGTTGATGCCCGCAAGCTGGTTGGTGAGACTGGCATGCTTGGCGACCGCTGGGTTGACGTGGATACGTGCGACCCCAAAGCCGAAGTCATCCTTCGGACGTGAGTCGAACGGGCCCTTATACGACACACCTGCCTGAACGAAATTGTCGACCAGGTTAGTTTCCTTATCATGCATCGTGGCATTGAAGAAGACAGACAGACCGCGATCAGTGGAGCCACCGCGAGACGTCAACTGTTGCTGGATGACAATCCAAGAGCCGTGCTTGCTGCCGTGGCTCTGAAATGCCCCGCCTGAGACCGGCTGTGGCTGGCCGTCGGCGCCGTCGAAGACATCGTCAGCCTTTGCATTGCTGTAGTAATACCCAGCTCGATATTCGCCTGGCAGGCCATTTACCTTCGGCGTCCAGACCAGCTCTACAGGGAACAAGGCCCCCTCAGCACCACTGCCGCTGAGCTTGAAGCCATTGCCGGTCTCAAGGTAGGAAGAGTTGACCTCAAAGGCCCCCACCTGCGCATAGATCTCTGGCGTGATCTTGTATTTCACCCGCGCTGCCCACTGGCTTACAGGCCAGTTGTACCAAACGGAGCCCGCCCAGTTCGCCACCTGGGCACCGCAGAAGGCATTGTTCTGGAAATCGCAGGGGAAGGTGTTGAAGTCCTCACCTTCACCGAAGCGCCCGAATTTCACATCCAGATCACCATCCAGAAACTCCTGACTCAGCCACATCTGCGTGAGGCGCCAAGTCTGCCCACGCCCATAAACCTCCTGGGTCGAGCTGAGCATGCCTGCGCGGGGATCACCAATCCGGTCACCCGCTAGGTTGCGACCACTGCGCTCGGTAATCATCAGCTGGAACTTCGCCCCTTGCCACCCGGCAAGCTTGTTCATATCCAACGTCGTCCCCAGGGCGAGTTGGTCGGTGTAGCGCGCAGTCTTGTCCTGATTGTACCCACCGTGCAAATTTGCAGCGGCCTCCCCCACATACTCAACTGTGATATCAGCCCCCTTGTCATGCAGCTCAGACCTCAAACCACCCCAGTCGCCAGTCAAGTAGTTCGACGCCTCAAACTTTTCATCCGCCCTTACATGATCTGAAATTAAACCAATCAGACCCAACACAGTAACACCAAGCAGAACGCGGGGATTAACCGGGTGAAGATAAACGACTGGCATATACTCTCCTACTGTACTTTTATTATTTTACGAAGTGCGAGCTTATGAGCAGAAGCTCTACTGCTGGAACGACACGCAAACGAGCCCACTTCCACGTGCCAAGCACTGAAAGCGAGCAATGATCAAGAGGGTTTAAGCGTAAGAATTCAAAGCTGGCTGGAGGTTATATGCAGTGGCACCACTGCTTAGGTAGTGCCACTGCAGGTACAACTATTTACGCAGGATTACCAAGAAATACTTGTTTTGGCTTCAACGCTTGCTTCTTGACGTGAGTCACTTTTGCCAGCAAAGCGACGCTCCATGAGTCGCTCGATTTCTTCCAGCGAAAGCCCCCTGGTCTCTGGAACACAGCGCAGACAGAAAATAATCGAGAACACATTAACCACAGCGAACAGGAAGAAGGTCATGCCACCGAAGTAGCTCAAGGTAATTGGGAAGGCAAAAGCTACGATGGCATTGAAGATCCAGAACAGTCCCACCGCGATCCCGTTCATGACGCCGCGAGAGTGGGTCGGGAAAATTTCCGACATCAGTACCCAGTAGACAGGGCCGATGCACATTTGCATGAAGAAGAGGAACACGAGGATACCAGACAGTGCCAGATAGCTCTGCGTCAGCGAACTAGGCATGAAGTTGATCACAACACCCAGGAAGATCTGGGTCAGGACAACAACCGCCAGCCCCAAGATCAGCATTGGCCGACGACCCATGCGACTGATGGCCCACATGCCGATCATGCAAGCAATTACCGAAATCACACCATTACCAATGGTAGCTACCAGGGCAGCACTGGTTCCCATGCCGGTGGATTTGAGGATGCTCGGGGTGTAGTACATGAATGCATTCACGCCGGTCGCTTGGATAACAAAGCCAAGACCAATCCCCACCAGCAGCAGCTTCATCAGCCATGGCTCACTGAGCTTGCTGACCATCGTGGTATGAGTGCGCTCGTAACTGCACTGCTCGACGATTTCCTTCACCTCCTCATCAGTTTCCTTCTCGGTATCGCGCAGGCCCAGCAATACCTTGCGAGCCTCATCAACGCGCCCTTTGGTCACCAGCCAACGAGGTGAAGTCGGGACGAAATTCGTGCCTATGTACAACAGGGCAGCGGGGATCAAAGCAATCGCCAGCATGTATCGCCAAATAGCTGGGTTCTCAAACAGATGAGCCAGGAGAGCGCTCAAGATGTAGGCCAGGCATTGGCCGGAGACGATCATCAATTCACTCTGACAGACCAGCCTCCCCCGGTGTTTGGGCCCGGCAAGCTCGGCGATGAATACAGGAACGATAGAAGAAGCGCCGCCGACAGCGATGCCCAAGGCAAAGCGAATCATGATCATGGCCCAAATACTTGGGGCCAGTGCACTACCGATAGCGCCGAAGGCGAACAGAAGCGCGAGGAGCCTCAGTACCAGCAGACGACCGTAGCGGTCTGCAAGGTGACCGGCAGCGAACGCGCCTACCGCACCACCAAAAATCAAAGAGGATGCAACCGCACCTTCAGTGACAGGAGTCAGACCGAGACCACCTTCACTCGGATCGAGGGTCATGAATGGGAGAGCACCCGAGATCACGCCGGTGTCGTAACCGAAGGCAAGAGAACCCATGGTTGCGATGGCCGCTACGCGCCAGAGGATCTTGGATTTTTGGCTAGGCAAGGCATGGTCGCCAGGTTGCATGAGCATCTACCTTTTTTAGATTTATGTAGTTGGTAGTGGGAGGCTATCCCCGCAACATGCAAAAAAAAACAGGCGAAAGGGAAATGTGTTTTTCCCTCATGAAAAGCTGACGGATGATGGGAGGTTTTTTGTTTCAGAAACGAATGATTGGATCCAGTGGGGCTCCACCACACCTCGCCCGAAGATTTCTCCGACAAATCCTAGCGCCCGTGGGTAGCGCGCGGTCTACAGACAAGCCGCAAGCTGCTCGACATACGAACGACCGACTAAGCCGGCAATGGCTAGTCCCTCTGCAGGGCATCACAGGCAGTGAAGAGCGGCCATAAACAGGCCCACTCCTGCTTCAGTGATTTCCGCCTGGGAGCATCCCCTTCAGTACGGCGTCCCTGTCGATGAAATGTTGCTTCAGAGCAGCTGCAATATGCCCTACAACGAGCACCCCGCAGAACCAACCCACATAGGTGTGAATCGCCTTGGCCGTGGCATACATTCCTTCATCAGCATCTACCAGAGGCGGCAGCGGGAACAAGCCGGCAACCATGATTGGCCTCTCCGCAACCGAACTCCAGTACCAACCGGATACAGGCAGTGCGATCAAAGCTACTCCATACAGGAGCCAATGCCCCACTGACGCTGCTTGCTGCATCGAGCGACTCCTTGTCTCTGGCATCCCTGGCGCAGGACGAGTCACCCGCCAGGCCAGTCGCAGAATCACCAGGAAAATAAGCGTGCTGCCATGGCCTTGTGCAGGAAGGTCAGAAAGTGGGCAGGATTCAACTCGTCTCGCCAGTGCACGGCCAAGAAGCCGATGACCCAAGCCACGATCCAAATGATGCCGCTGATCCAGTGAAGTTCCTTCGCCGTTGATGTGTAACCTTCAGCCTGTGACATAGCGCCTGCCAGCAAAAACAGGTCATGACTTTGGCGTCAAATCTAACAGTGCGGAATGACCAACCAACTCCCGACGCGAAAAACTGTTTTTCAGAAATGGACTTCACACCATCGCGAAAGTGAAGAGGTGAGTGCGTGTAGCCCCTTTCGGTGCCCGGTATAGAGAGGGTGGGCTACATTTGAACAACCTATTGCCTGAGCAGGGTTGGGATCTGAGCATGATGGGTTTGAAGGAGCTGTGAAAAGAAAGTACCGCTTTTACAGCGCAGACTAGAGAAGGCTATCTTCTTAAGGCATGGCAGCCTGACGTGGTGTGAGACCAGGCCTCAGTCAAATGTGCATTAGCGCGCAGCTGCTATACACCTTGTGCCTTCAGGTCAATAGCGATGGCTTAAAAAATGAGCTAAAAAAAAGGGCTAGATAACATTCTAGCCCTTTTTTCAACGATTTTGGCGGGGAACCAGGGATTCGAACCCTGGGAACGCTCTCACGTTCGCCGGTTTTCAAGACCGGTGCATTCAACCACTCTGCCAATTCCCCGATACTACCGCTAGGGTGTCCTGAAGCCTGAACCTGGCGACTACCTGAGATAAGAGCTCTAGGATAGTTGCTCATCGATGCTTTCAAGACCATTGCGTTAAACCACTCGGCCACGCTTCCAGCTCGTTTTGCGGCCGCCATAATACCTTAATGAAACACGCTGTCAAACTCTCTGTGTCGCGGGTTGCAGTAGCAATGGTAGACTCCTAGCATCTGAACGTCCGAAACCACAGGTTTACCAAGGAGTGTCGCCATGCGCGAACAGGATTACGCCGTCCACCACGGCCAGCAGGTCGAGCAGCAGGAGATCAGCAAGGTCCTGCGCAACACGTACAGCCTGCTGGCGCTTACTCTCGCCTTCAGCGGTGTCATGGCTTTCGTTGCCCAGCAGATGCGCGTCGGCTACCCGAACGTGTTCGTGGTGCTGATCGGCTTCTACGGGCTGTTCTTCCTTACCAACAAACTGCGTGATTCGGCCTGGGGCCTGGTGTCCACCTTCGCGCTTACCGGCTTCATGGGCTTCATCCTCGGCCCGATCCTCAACCGTTACCTGGGCATGGCCGGTGGCGCCGAGGTAGTGAGCTCCGCGTTCGCCATGACTGCGCTGGTATTTGGTGGTCTGTCGGCCTACGTGCTGATCACCCGCAAGGACATGAGCTTCCTCAGCGGCTTCATCACTGCAGGTTTCTTCGTTCTGCTGGGTGCTGTCGTTGCCAGCTTCTTCTTCCAGATCAGCGGCCTGCAACTGGCAATCAGCGCTGGCTTCGTGCTGTTCTCGTCGGTCTGCATCCTGTTCCAGACCAGCGCGATCATTCATGGCGGCGAGCGTAACTACATCATGGCGACCATCAGCCTGTATGTGTCGATCTACAACCTGTTTGTCAGCCTGCTGCAGTTGTTTGGCATCATGGGGCGTGACGACTGATTGATTGCTGTACCGCAAGAAGCCCGCTTAGGCGGGCTTTTTTGTAGGCGCTGGAAATGGGGCGGGCTGCGGGATGTTCGTCGGAAGAGGTTCAGCGCCTGATAGATCGAGCGGCGCCCGCGCAGCGCATCGCGAGCAAGCCCGCTCCTACATCAGTTTCGAGCCAACTATTCCTGCAATCACAATAACTGACCAAAAAGTCAGATAACCAGGCAAATGGTCGCCGATCATGCCGCCATCCTGCTTTTCTCTACCGCTATCTTTCATCACCCCGTAGAATGCGCTCCTTTTTTCTTCCGGGGCGGCTTTCAGCAATGAGCTCACACGAACACAGCCCAGGCGCAGCGGCGCCTGCCAATGAACTGGTGCTTGGTCTGGAGGACAAGCCACGGCTGTTGATCGGCCTGTTGGCAGCCCTGCAGCACCTGCTGGCGATCATCGTACCTATCGTCACCCCTGGCCTGCTGATCTGCCAGGCGTTGGGTGTATCTGCACGTGATACCAATTTGATCGTTTCGATGTCGCTGGTGATCTCGGGTATCGCCACCTTCGTCCAGTGCAAACGCTTCGGCCCATTTGGCGCGGGGCTGCTGATCGTTCAGGGCACCAGCTTCAACTTCGTCGGCCCGCTGATTGCCGGTGGTGCGCTGATGGTCAAGCAAGGCACGCCGGTCGAGGGCGTAATGGCAGCCATTTTTGGCGTAGTAATCGCAGGCTCGTTCGTCGAGATGGGCGTGTCGCGCATCCTGCCCTTCGTCAAACGCCTGATCACCCCGCTGGTGACTGGCATCGTGGTGTTGATGATCGGCCTGACACTGATCAAGGTCGGCCTGATCAGCATGGGAGGCGGCTTTGGTGCCATGGCCAATGGCACCTTTGCCAATGGCGAAAACCTGCTGATGTCGGGCGTGGTACTGGCGATCATCGTCGTTCTCAACCGTATCCCGGTGGTGTGGATGCGCAGCTGCGCCATCGTCATCGCCCTCGCGGTCGGCTATGCGCTGGCCGGTTTCCTGGGCCGCCTGGACTTTACCGGCATGCACGAGGCCGCGCTGTTCCAGGTGCCGACACCGCTGCACTTTGGCCTGGGCTTCTCGTGGGCGCTGTTCATTCCGATGCTGGTGATCTACCTGGTCACTTCGCTGGAAGCCATCGGTGACGTTACCGCCACCAGCAAGGTGTCGCGCCAGCCGGTCGAAGGGCCGGTGTGGATGCAGCGGATCAAGGGGGGCGTGCTGGTCAACGGCGCCAACTCGCTGCTGGCCGGTCTGTTCAACACCTTCCCTAGCTCGATCTTTGCCCAGAACAACGGGGTGATTCAGCTGACCGGTATTGCCAGCCGTCATATCGGTATGTGGATTGCCGTAATGCTGGTGTTGCTGGGTCTGTTCCCGAGTGTTGCCGGGGTGATTCAGGCCGTGCCGGAGCCGGTGCTGGGCGGCGCGGCGATGGTCATGTTTGGCGCGGTTGCGGCGTCGGGTATCAATATTCTGGCCAGCACCCGGCTGGACCGTCGGGCGCTGCTGATTATTGCGGTGTCGTTGGCGCTGGGGCTGGGCGTGGCGCAGGTGCCGGAATTCCTGGCGCACATGCCGGCGGCGATTCGCAACGTGCTGGAGTCGGGCGTGGCTACCGGGGGGATTTGTGCGCTGGTGCTGAACTGGTTCTTGCCGGAGGGCAAGGAGCAGGCTTGAACCTGGAGAGTGAATGATAAGCCCGCGCCCGCTTGCACAAGCGGGTGCGGGCTTTTTTGCTTTATCATGGCACCATTCCTTTGCATGAGTTAGCCATGAAATTCGCTATCGCGGTGTTCTCCCCGGCCCATGCGCCCTCTTCGCGACGCGCCCTGCGCTTCGCCGAGGCGGTGCTGGCCGGCGGGCATGAGATTGCCCGACTGTTCTTCTATCAGGACGGGGTGCACAGTGCCTCGGCCAACGTCGTCGCCCCCCAGGACGAACTGGACGTGGCTGGCCAGTGGCGCACGTTCATACAGACCCATCAGCTGGACGCCGTGGTGTGTATCGCCGCCGCCCTGCGCCGTGGCGTGCTCGACGAAGCCGAGGCCAACCGCTACCAGCGCCCAGCCGTGAACCTGCCCAAGCCCTGGGAACTGTCGGGGCTGGGCCAGCTGCACGAGGCCGCGCAAGTGGCCGATCGCCTTGTCTGCTTCGGAGGCGACTGATATGGCCAAGTCCTTGTTGATCATCAGCCGTCAGGCACCGTGGAATGGCCCCTCTGCCCGCGAGGCGCTGGACATCGCCCTGGCCGGCGGCGCGTTCGACCTGCCGATGGGCATGCTGTTCCTCGACGATGGTGTGTTCCAGCTCGCGCCGGACCAGCAACCCGCCGCCGTGCAACAGAAGAACCTGGCCGCCAACCTGCAGGCGCTGCCGATGTTCGGTGTCGAAGAACTGTTCGCCTGCAACCACAGCCTGGCCCGCCGCGGCCTGGCAGCCGAGACCCTGGCGCTGCCGGTGCAAGTGCTCGATGACGCAGCGCTGACCGCGCTGATAGCCCGTTTCGACCAGGTGATAACGCTCTGATGAAGACCCTGCATGTAATTGCCCATTCCCCGTTTGGCGACGAGCGCCTGGCCAGTTGCCTGCGCCTGCTCGGTGCCGAAGATGCCCTGCTGCTGTGCGGCGATGCCGTGTATGCCCTGCGCAGCGGCAGCGAGCCGCATGGCCATCTGCAAGCCGCCGGCCTGGCCCAGCGCCTGTTCGCCCTGGACGAGGATGTACAGGCCCGCGCGGTCGGCAACGACCTGGCAAAGGCCGTGGACTACGCCGGGTTCGTCGAACTGTCGCTGCAATACGACAAGGTCAACAGCTGGCTATGAATACGCTCACCGTTGGCGATCAGGCGATCGCCCTGGACAAGGATGGCTTCCTGGTCGACCTGCAAGACTGGTCCCACGACGCCGCCGAGGCTTTGGCCAAGCGCGAGGGTATCCCGTTGACGGCGGACCACTGGGAAATCCTCGAACTGCTCCGTCAGTTCTACCAGGAATACCAGCTGTCTCCGGCCACCCGCCCGCTGATCAAGTACACAGCCCTCAAGCTGGGCCCTGAAAAGGGCAACAGCCCGCACCTTAACCGCCTGTTCAACGGCACCCCCGCCAAACTTGCCGCCAAGCTGGCGGGCCTGCCCAAGCCGACCAACTGCATATGACTGAACCTCGTCCGCTCACTCTGGAAACCCCCGCCGAACACCCGTTCGCCGAATTCGTGCGCATTCTCGGCAAAGGCAAGCGCGGCGCGCGTGGCCTGACCCGCGAGGAGGCCCGTGCAGCCATGACCCTGCTGCTGGAAGGCAAGGTTGAAGACACCCAGCTCGGTGCCTTCCTCATGCTGCTGCGGCACAAGGAAGAAAGCGCCGAAGAGCTGGCCGGCTTCACCGAGGCCTTGCGCGCCCACCTGCAGGCGCCGCGCATCGCCGTTGACCTGGACTGGCCCACGTACGCCGGCAAGAAGCGTCACCTGCCCTGGTACCTGCTGGCCGCCAAGTGCCTGGCCAACAATGGCGTGCGCATCCTGATGCACGGCGGTGGCGCACACACTGCCGGGCGTATGTACACAGAGCAACTGCTCAACCCGCTGCAGATTCCGCTGTGCCGCGACTGGGCCGCCGTCGGCAACGCGCTGGACCAGCACCAGCTGGCATTCTTCCCGCTGCACGACTGGGCGCCGCAGCTGCAACGCATGATCGACCTGCGCAACACCCTGGGCCTGCGCTCGCCCATCCACTCGCTGGCGCGAGTGATCAACCCGCTGGGCGCTCGCTGTGGATTGCAGAGCATCTTTCACCCCGGTTACCAGGCCGTGCACCGCGAGGCCAGCCGCTTGCTGGGCGACCATGCCGTGGTGATCAAGGGTGATGGCGGCGAAATCGAGGTCAATCCCGATGTCATCAGCCATCTCTACGGCACCACGGCGGGTGAGGCGTGGGATGAAGAGTGGCCAGCGCTGAGCGAACGTCGCCATGTCAAGCCGCCCAGCCTGCAGGCAGAACACTTGCTGGCGTTCTGGCGTGGCGAAGTGGAAGACAGTTATGGCGAGAAGGCCCTGATTGCGACCATGGCGCTGGCCCTGCGTGGTTTGGGACAGCACCGCGAGCAGGCGTTCGTCACAGCGCAAGGCTACTGGGACACTCGAAATAGATCGATTTAGCCGATAATAGAACCGCGATCTTTGCGCTATTTCTTCGAACGATTTGGCCTAGACTGGGCTCCAACGACAAACAACTTTGTTTCAGGAGCTCACAATGGGCCTATTGATCGACGGCCGCTGGCACGACCAGTGGTATGAAAACGGCAAGGATGGCACGTTCAAGCGTGAGAATGCCCAGCGCCGCAATCAGCTGCCCGCCCCCGAGGCCGGCCGCTACCACCTGTATGTGTCGCTGGCCTGCCCGTGGGCCCACCGCACCCTGATCTTTCGCGCGCTGAAAGGCCTGGAGCCGTTGATCGACGTGTCGGTGGTCAGCTGGCTGATGCAGGACCATGGCTGGACCTTCGATCAGCAGCAAGGCTCCAGCGGGGACCACCTAGACGCCCTGCAGTACCTGCACCAGCGCTACACCCAGGATGATCCGCACTACACAGGACGCGTGACGGTGCCTGTACTGTGGGACAAGAAAGAGAAGCGCATCGTCAACAATGAGTCGGCAGAAATCATCCGCATTTTCAACAGCGCATTCAACGAGCTGACCGGCAATACCCTGGACCTTTACCCCGCATCGCTGCGCCCGACCATCGAAGCACTGAACGCACGTATCTACCCCGCGGTGAACAACGGCGTGTACCGCGCAGGCTTTGCTACCACGCAAGACGCTTACGAGGCTGCCTTCGACGACGTGTTCAACGAACTGGATTACCTGGAAGCCTTGCTAGGCCGCAATCGCTACCTGGCGGGTGAGTACCTGACCGAGGCTGATGTACGCCTGTTCACTACACTGGTGCGCTTCGATGCCGTGTACCACGGGCACTTCAAGTGCAACCTGCGCCGCCTGAGCGACTACCACAACCTGTCGAACTGGCTGCGTGAGCTGTACCAGTGGCCCGGGGTGGCGGGCACGGTGAACATGGAGCATATCCAGAAGCACTATTACATGAGCCACAAGACCATCAACCCGAACGGGATTGTGCCTAAAGGGCCTTTGCAGGACTTTGGCTTGCCGCATGATCGAGAGCGGTTGGTGGGCAAAGGGATTTGGCAGGCTTGAGAAAGCCGGGGCTGCTTTGCAGCCCATCGCGACACAAGGCCCACACACAAGGGCCTTGCAATGCCTGGGGCATGTGCGATGGGCCACAAAGCGGCCCCCACGATTTCAGCTGTTCTGCGAACCTTCGAACCAGGCCAGCTTGTCACGCAACTGCACCACCTCCCCCACAATCACCAGGGTCGGCGCATGCACCTCGTGCTGGGCCACCAGGTCTGGCAAGTCCGCCAAGGTGCCGGTGAACACGCGCTGATTACGCGTGGTCCCCTGCTGCACCAACGCCGCCGGGGTACTCGCGGCACGCCCGTGGCGAATCAGCTCGGCACAGATGGTCGGCAAGCCCACCAACCCCATGTAGAACACCAAGGTCTGCGCCGGCGCAACCAGGTCATTCCACGGCAGGTTGCTGGTGCCGTCCTTGAGGTGCCCGGTGACGAAGCGCACCGACTGGGCATAGTCGCGGTGAGTCAGCGGAATGCCGCCATACGCCGAGCAACCGCTGGCCGCGGTAATGCCCGGCACCACCTGGAACGGAATGCCATGCTCGGCCAGCTCTTCGATCTCTTCGCCGCCCCGGCCGAAGATGAACGGGTCGCCACCCTTCAGGCGCAGCACCCGCTTACCCTGCCGAGCCAGATCGACCAACAGACGGTTGATCTGGTCCTGCGGCACTGAATGATCAGCGCGGCGCTTGCCTACGTAGATACGCTCGGCATCACGACGACACATATCGATGATGGTGGGTGCGACCAGGCGGTCGTACAGCACCACGTCGGCCTGCTGCATCAGGCGCAAGGCACGGAAGGTCAGCAAGTCCGGATCACCCGGGCCGGCACCAACCAAGTACACCTCACCGCCCTGCTGCACCGGTGCGCCGTCTACCATCGCCTGCAACAGACGTTCGGCTTCCGCGCCCTGCCCGGCCAGCTGACGCTCGGCGATCGGCCCCTGGAACACGGTTTCCCAGAAGCCACGACGCTGGTTGACGTCCGGGTACAGGGATTTGACCTTGTGCCGGAAGCGTGCCGCCAGCCCGGCCAGTTCACCATAGGCCGAAGGGATCCATGCCTCGAGCTTGGCGCGAATCAGGCGTGCCAGTACCGGGGCGTCACCGCCGCTGGAAACAGCAATAACCAGCGGCGAGCGGTCTACGATCGCCGGGAAGATCACCGTGCACAGGGCCGGCGCATCCACCACATTGACCGGCACGCTAAGCGCCTGCGCATCAGCCGACACCTGGGCATTCAGCCCAGGGTCGTCGGTCGCCGCGATCACCAACCGGCAACCGACCAGGTCGGCTGCCTGATAGCCACGCACCAGCACCTCACCGCCACCTTCCCGGGCCAACGCCGCCAACTGGCCGTCGACGTCCGGCGCCACCACGCGCAGCACACCGCCGGCATCGGCCAGCAGGCGTGCCTTGCGCAAGGCGATCTCACCGCCACCGACGACCAGCACGCGGCCGCCCTGCAGCTTGTGGAACAGCGGCAGGTAATCCATTTAGCGGATGACCTCGACGCCGCCCATGTAAGGCTTCAGCACTTCCGGCACCAGGATCGAACCGTCGGCCTGCTGGTAGTTTTCCAGCACAGCAACCAGGGTACGGCCTACGGCCAGACCGGAGCCGTTGAGCGTGTGCACCAGCTCTGGCTTGCCGGTTTCCGGGTTGCGCCAGCGAGCCTGCATGCGGCGCGCCTGGAAGTCACCACAGTTGGAGCACGAGCTGATTTCGCGGTACTTGTCCTGGCTCGGCACCCACACTTCCAGGTCGTAGGTTTTCACCGCACCAAAGCCCATGTCGCCAGTGCACAGGGCCAGCACGCGGTATGGCAGCTCAAGCAACTGCAGCACGCGCTCGGCGTTGGCGGTCAGGCCTTCCAGGGCTTCCATCGACTTGGACGGCTCTACCACCTGCACCATCTCGACTTTGTCGAACTGGTGCTGGCGGATCATGCCGCGGGTGTCACGGCCAGAAGCGCCAGCTTCGCTGCGGAAGCAAGGGGTGTGGGCAACCAGTTTGAGCGGCAGCTGCTTGGCGTCGAGGATTTCACCCGCCACCAGGTTGGTCAGCGACACTTCGGCGGTCGGGATCAGGTAGAAGTCTGCCTCACCTTCGCGGGTGATCTTGAACAGGTCTTCCTCGAACTTCGGCAACTGGCCAGTGCCCTGCAGCGCCGGCGCCTGCACCATGTACGGGGTGTAGTGTTCCTCGTAGCCATGTTCGCCGGTGTGCAGGTTGATCATGAACTGCGCCAGGGCGCGGTGCAGACGGGCAACCGGACCACGCAGCACAGCAAAACGGGCACCGGACAGCTTGGCAGCCGCTTCGAAGTCCAGGCCACCGCTGATTTCACCGAGGGCCACATGGTCCTTGATTTCGAAGTCGAACGCCTTCGGCGTGCCCCAACGGCGCACTTCGACGTTGTCGTCTTCACTGGCGCCGACCGGCACGCTGGCGTCCGGCAGGTTGGGAATGGTCAGCAAGATGCTATCCAGCTCGGCCTGAATGGCGTCCAGCTCAGCCTTGCCGGCAGCCAGTTCGTTGGCCATGCGCTCGACGTCCGCCATCAGCGGGGCGATGTCTTCACCCTTGGCCTTGGCCTGGCCGATGGACTTGGAACGGGCGTTACGCTCAGCCTGCAGCTGTTCGGTGCGGGTCTGCACCGCCTTGCGGCGCTCTTCCAGTGATTCGATGCGCGCGACATCCAGGCTGAAGCCACGGGAGGCCAGGCGATCCGCCACTTCCTGAAGTTGGCCGCGTAACAGTTTGGAATCGAGCATATCGTTCTCTCGTTATATGTAGGTGTTGGTTCAGAATCGGGTCAGGGACAGGCCAGCCCAGGTTGCGAGCAGCCCGCCCACTACGCTGATACTGGTATAGCCCAAGGCAAGGGGCACTTGCCCGCTTTCCATCAGGCGCACGGTATCGAGCGAGAAGGAGGAAAAGGTCGTCAGGCCCCCGAGGAAGCCGACAATCAGGCCGGCGCGCAGTTCGACCGGCGCCAGCGGCTTGTGCAAGAACAAGCCATAGAGCAAGCCGATCAGCAGACAGCCAACCAGGTTGACCGCCAGCGTACCGGCATAGAAGTGCCGTGGCCAGTGGGCCGCTACCCAGTTGGTGGTAGCAAAGCGCAACAAGGTGCCGGCAATACCACCCGCGCTGACTGCGGCGATGAGTGCAATCACGGTTTTCTCCGCTGGCGGGGGCTGTTGCGGTCGAGGTCGGCCAGATGGCGCAGCTTCTCGCCAATTTTCAGTTCCAGGCCACGGGGCACCGGCTGATAGTACTGGCGCGGTTCCAGCTCGTCGGGGAAGTAATCCTCACCGGCGGCGTAGGCATCAGGTTCATCGTGGGCATAGCGGTACTCGTCGCCATAGCCCAACTGCTTCATCAGCTTGGTCGGGGCATTGCGCAGGTGCAACGGCACCTCCAGCGAACCATGCTCGGCCGCTTCGCGCAGGGCGGTCTTGAACCCCACGTACACCGCGTTGCTCTTGGGTGCGCAGGCCAGGTAGGTGATGGCCTGTGCCACCGCCAACTCGCCCTCGGGGCTGCCAAGGCGCTCCTGCACATCCCAGGCTGCCAGGCACAGGCTAAGCGCACGCGGGTCGGCGTTGCCGATGTCCTCGCTGGCCATGCGCACCACGCGGCGGGCGATGTACAACGGATCGCAGCCGCCGTCGAGCATGCGTGCAAACCAGTACAGGGCGCCATCGGGGTTGGAGCCGCGCACCGACTTGTGCAGTGCGGATATCTGGTCGTAAAACGCCTCGCCGCCTTTGTCGAAGCGACGGCGACTGTCACCCAGCAGGCTCTGTAGCATCTCGACGTCGATCTCGCTGCCGTCTTCAGCCAGGTCCGAGGCGTTCTCAAGGAAGTTGAGCATGCGCCGGCCATCGCCGTCGGCGGCGGCCATCAGCATCTTGAAGGCGTCGTCGCCCACCCGCAGGTTGCGCTTGCCCAGGCCACGCGCTTCCGTCAGCGCACGGTTGACCAGCTTGCGCAAGGCCGCTTCGTCCAGGCTCTTGAGCACATACACCCGCGCCCGCGACAGCAGCGCGTTGTTCAGCTCGAACGACGGGTTTTCGGTGGTGGCACCGATGAACAGCAGGGTGCCGTCCTCGACATAGGGCAAAAAGGCGTCCTGCTGCGACTTGTTGAAGCGGTGCACCTCGTCAACGAACAGGATGGTGCGACGGCCATATTGGCCAGCCTGCTGTTTGGCCACCTCCACCGCCTGGCGGATCTCTTTCACCCCGGCCAGCACCGCCGACACCGTTTCGAAGTGCGCATCGCAGAACTGCGCCAGCAACCGCGCCAGCGTGGTCTTGCCGACCCCAGGCGGCCCCCAGAAGATCATCGAGTGCAGCGCACCTTGTTCCAGCGCTTCGCGCAGCGGTTTACCGCGCGCCAGCAGGTGCTCCTGGCCGACGTACTCATCCAGGCTGGACGGGCGCAGACGGGCGGCCAGGGGCTGGGCGACAGGTTCGCTTCGAAACAGGTCCATGGCGAGCTCTGGTTACTCCTTGATCACGTCCGCGCCCTTGGGGATGTCGAACTTGAACTTGCTGTCCGGCACCGCCTGGTTGGCCTTGACGCCATTGAACAGGATATTGGTGCGCTGGCCGACGCTGTCGATCAGCTGCATGTCATTGATCAGGCCTTTGCGGAACGACACGCGCAGCGAGTCGAACAGGGTGTCCTTGGTCTTTGGCTTGAGGGTGAAGTCCATCACTTCACCCTGCTCCTTCGAGGCGATGTCGAAGCTTTGGCTGATCTTCGACACATCACCCGACAGCAGCAGCGCCGGGGTCTGGTTCAGGCGCACGTCGAGCTTCTTGATGGTGGCCTGCTCCAGGTCCGGGTCCCACAGGGTGACGTTCTTGCCGTCCGACACCACCACCTGCTCCTGCGGTGCATCGGTGTGCCAGTAGAACAGGCCCGGGCGCTTGACCGTCATCTTGCCCGAGGTTTCCTGCAGGCTGGTGCCATCGGCGCCCAGGGTCAGCTGGGAGAAGTTGGCCTCGATGGTCTGCGACTTTTCCAGCAACTGGGTCAGGCGTTGTACGTCTTGCTCACCGGCATAAGCAGTAACCGAGCCCAGGGTAAGGGCAGAAACCAACAGCATGCGAATCGCGCGCATGGGAATCCTCATTGAGCGTTGAAAAGGCCGGGCGCCACCGTTGGCGCCCGGCAGGGTGTTCATCAGTCGCGCGGGCCGCCCGGGGCTATCACTTCCCGCGAGCCGTTGCTGTTCATCGGGGTGACAACGCCGGCCATCTCCATCGACTCGATCATGCGCGCGGCACGGTTGTAGCCGATCTTCAGCTTGCGTTGCACGGCAGAAATGGAGGCGCGACGGCTCTCAAGCACGAATTGCACCGCTTCATCATACAGGGCGTCGGTTTCGGCATCGTCACCCTCGCCACCGCCGCCGCCATCAAAGCCGCTACCGGCTTCTTCGACGCCGTTGAGGATGTCGTCGTTGTAGTCCGGGGCGCCACGCAGCTTCCACGCCTCGACCGTGCGGTGCACTTCGTCGTCGGACACGAATGCGCCGTGCACCCGGATCGGCAGGCTGGTGCCCGGCGGCATGTACAGCATGTCGCCATGGCCCAGCAGCTGTTCGGCACCGCCCTGGTCGATGATGGTACGCGAGTCGATCTTGCTCGACACCTGGAACGCCATACGGGTCGGGATGTTGGCCTTGATCAGGCCGGTGATCACGTCCACCGACGGGCGCTGGGTCGCGAGGATCAGGTGAATACCGGCCGCCCGTGCCTTCTGCGCGATACGGGCGATCAGCTCTTCAACCTTCTTGCCGACGATCATCATCATGTCGGCGAATTCGTCCACCACCACCACGATGGTCGGCAAGGTTTTCAGCGCAGGCGGCTCATCGTCCATGCTCTCACGGCGATACAGCGGGTCATGGATGATTTCGCCAGCTTCCTGGGCGTCCTTGATCTTGCGGTTGAAACCGGCCAGGTTACGCACGCCCATGGCCGCCATCAGTTTGTAGCGCCGCTCCATCTCGGCCACGCTCCAGCGCAGGGCGTTGGCGGCGTCCTTCATGTCGGTGACCACCGGGCACAGTAAGTGCGGGATGCCTTCGTAGATCGACAGTTCAAGCATTTTCGGGTCGATCATGATCAGCCGCGCGTCTTCCGGGCTGGACTTGAACAGGATCGACAAAATCATCGCGTTCACACCCACCGACTTACCGGAGCCGGTAGTACCGGCCACCAACAGGTGCGGCATCTTGGCCAGGTCAGTGATCACCGGCTTGCCGCCAATGTCGTGGCCCAGCGCCAGCGTGACGGGCGATTTCTGCTCGTCGTACTGCGGCGTGGCCAGCACTTCGGAGAAGCGCACCATCTGGCGGTTTTCGTTGGGTATCTCGATACCTACCGTGGTCTTGCCAGGGATGACCTCGACCACTCGCACACTGGTCACGGCCAGCGAACGCGCCAGGTCCTTGGCAAGGTTGGCGATGCGGCTGACCTTCACGCCGGCGGCCGGCTGGATTTCGTAACGGGTAATTACCGGGCCTGGGTGGATCGAGTCCACCGCCACTTCCACACCGAATTCCTTGAGCTTGATTTCCAGCAGCTGACCGACGCCGGCCAGGGATTCTGGCGAATACTCGATCTTTTTCTGTTCGGCCGGGTCGAGGATGGAAATCGAGGGCAAGGTGCCTTCCACGGCGCTGTCGACGAACAGCGGCGCCTGCTTTTCCTTCATCGCCCGCTTGCTCGGCTCCGGCGCCTTGGCGGCTGACGGCGGCACAATGGTGGGCGCTGCGTGCTGCTGGCGGGGCACCACGGTTTCACGCGGCGCCAATGCCTCAGGCGCCGTTTCACGTGGCGGCACAATCGGTTCGCGTGCAAGGGTTGGCTCACGTGGCTCGACCGGCTGAGCGGGTGGCTCTTCACGCTTGAGGATGCGCTCGCGCAGTGACGGTTTGGCCGGCTCGCGCTTCTCGGCAGCCATCGGCGCGGCCTTGAACACCGGTTCGTCCTCGCGCAGCTGTGCCTCAAGGCGCTTGCGCTCGTTGCGCGCTTCCCACCAGCGGGTGGCAGCCCCTTGCACCAGTTCGAACAGGTCGAGGGTGATCTTGCCGGTCAGGTCCATCACCTTGAACCACGACAGGTCGGTGAAGACGGTCAGGCCGAACAGGAACAGGGCAATGAACATCAGCGTGCTGCCCTGCACGTTCAGCAGGTTGCGCGCCAGGTCGCCCAGGCTTTCGCCCAGTGCACCACCGGCGGAGAACGGCAGGCTGGCGGGCGGGTGGAAGTGGATATGCGCCAGCGCTGCCCCCGACAGCACCAGGAACACCAGGCCAATCAGCCGCCAGGAGAACAGCCAGCCGCTCCAATCCCACGGCTGGTGGCGTTCGCGGAAAATCTGCCAGGTCTTGACCGCCAGCAGCAGCGGGAAAATATAGGCGAAGTAACCCAGCACCATGAACAGGATGTCGGCGAAGTAGGCACCGGCACGCCCGGCCGCATTCTGCACCTGGTCGACGTTGCTGGTGTGGCTGAAGCCCGGGTCCGACGTATCGTAGGTCAGCAGCGCCATCCACAGGTACAGGCACAGCGCGCCGACAGCGATCAACGCACCTTCCTTGAGGCGATAATGCAGCTGCTGCCGCCACAGTGGCACAGGCAATGGAGCTGGAGTTGCGGTGGATTTCTTCAAAACGCGTCTATTCCTGCGCGTGGTGCGCGTCCAATAGTGATCGGCCGCTGCGCGACCAACGAACCACTACTTTTAACATTACTGCCCGCCAGCCGCCATGGCGGCACGCCGTATGGGGGTTTGGCCGGGGGCGAATTCATATAGCTGCAATTTGAGCATGCATTTTCTTTTGTGACAAAGGCTTATGCTGTGTTTTTGCACAGGTGTGACAGCAAATGTAGCGGATGGTGCCTGCGGTTTGATGAATGTGTAGGAAATTGCCCTGAATTGCCGCAAAACGGCCTCACCTCCCTGTAGGGGGTAGCTTGTGCAGGTTACGGCGCTGGCTTTGAGGCACCCAAAGAGATTGACCCCGCTTTTGACCCAAGCCATGCTGCCCTCTCCCCTCCCCCACCGCACGATAGACCATGCTCACCTGGCTGACCCGCGACTCGCTGACCTTCCCGCCCCTGGAAAAGGCGCTGCACGACCCCAACGGCCTACTGGCCGCCGGCGGTGACCTGAGCCCCGAGCGCCTGGTGCAGGCGTATCGCCATGGCTGCTTCCCGTGGTACCAGGACGGCCAACCGATCCTGTGGTGGTCACCCGACCCGCGCACGGTGTTGTTGCCCGACCAGTTGCATGTGTCACGCTCGCTGGCCAAGCTGATGCGCCAAGGCCGCTACCAGGTCAGCTTCGACACCGACTTCCCGGCCGTGATCGCCGCCTGCGCCGCGCCTCGCGACTACGCTGACGGCACCTGGATCACCGACACCATGCGCAACGCCTACTGCGAGCTGCACCGCCGCGGCATCGCCCATTCGGTCGAAGTTCGCCAGGACGGCGAACTGGTCGGGGGCCTGTACGGCCTCGCCATGGGCCAGCTGTTCTTTGGCGAATCGATGTTCAGCCGCGCCGACAACGCCTCCAAGGTCGGCTTCGTGACCTTGGTCAACCACCTGCGAGACGCCGGCTTCGTGCTTATCGACTGCCAGATGCCGACCAACCACCTGCACAGCCTGGGCGCCCACGCCATCAGCCGTGCCGAGTTCGCCAGCTACCTGGCACGCCACCTTGACCAACCCAACAGTGCTTCATGGGTTGCCTAGGCGAGTTCCCGTAGCTGGCTTACACTTAAAACAAAGTCTCACCGAAGGGGTTGATCATGACAGAGTTGGCGCGGTTGAAGTTCTATGCCACTCAGCCCCACTCCTGCAGCTACCTGCCGGAGGAGCAGGCGACCACGCTGTTCCTCGACCCCAGCCAGCCGATGGACGTGCACGTGTACGCCGATTTGTCGGAAATGGGCTTTCGCCGCAGTGGCGACCACCTGTACCGCCCACACTGCCAGAACTGCAACGCCTGCGTGCCGGCGCGCATCCCGGCGGCGCGCTTCATCCCCAACCGCCAGCAGCGTCGCATACTCAAACGTAACGCCGACCTGACCGTAACCGCAGCGCGCCCGGCGTTCAAGGAAGAGTACTTCGAGCTGTACCGGCGCTATATCGAAACGCGCCACGCCGATGGCGACATGTACCCGCCCAGCCGCGATCAGTTTTCCACCTTCCTGGTACGCGACCTGCCGTTCTGCTGGTTCTACGAATTTCGCCTGGAAGGCCGGTTGATGGCGGTGGCAGTGTGCGACCTGCTGCCCAATGGCCTGTCAGCGGTGTACACCTTCTACGAGCCGGACGAGGAGCGCCGCAGCCTCGGCCGTTTCGCCATTCTCTGGCAGATCACCGAAGCGCTGCGCCAGAACCTGGAGGCGGTTTACCTGGGCTACTGGATCAAGAACTGCAAGAAGATGAACTACAAGACGCAGTACCGACCTATCGAGCTGCTGATAAACCAGCGCTGGGTCACCCTCAACTGAAAGCATTGGCTTGACACGCAGTTTTCCGGCATAATCCACGCCACTTTTTTGCCCGGTGCGGATATGCGTCGGGCTAACACTGGATCCGAGGGCTCAACTGCATGTCGAAAGAAGACAGCTTCGAAATGGAAGGTACTGTCGTCGACACCCTGCCCAACACCATGTTCCGCGTGGAGTTGGAAAACGGGCACGTCGTAACCGCGCACATCTCCGGAAAGATGCGCAAGAACTACATCCGTATTCTCACTGGCGACAAGGTCCGCGTCGAGCTGACGCCGTACGACCTGAGCAAGGGCCGCATCACCTACCGTGCGCGCTAAACTCAAGCCATGAAAAAGCCCGGCCAGGTGCCGGGCTTTTTTGTGCCTTTTGAAACTGCAGGGGCTGCAAGGCAGCCCCTGCACATCACGCGACCTCAGCGGTGGTTTCGAAGTCGAACACCAGTTCGCCATCGCGCAGGTCGACATGCACCACGCCACCATGCTCGGCCAGCTCGCCAAACAGGATCTCCTCGGCCAGCGGCCGCTTGATCTTGTCCTGGATCAGCCGCGCCATTGGCCGCGCGCCCATCTGCACGTCATAGCCCGAAACCGCCAGCCAACCGCGCGCTTCATCGCTGACTTCCAGCAGCACACGCTTGTCTTCCAGTTGCGCCTGCAATTCGATAAGGAACTTGTCGACGATGCTTTTGATCGTCTCCGTGCTCAGGCGGCCAAACTGGATGATGGTATCCAGACGGTTGCGGAACTCTGGCGTGAAGCTCTTGCGGATCACTTCCATGGCATCGGACGCGTGGTCCTGATGAGTGAAGCCGATCGACGCCCGCGCCGCGGTTTCTGCACCGGCGTTGGTGGTCATGATCAGGATCACGTTACGGAAGTCGGCCTTGCGCCCGTTGTTGTCGGTCAAGGTACCGTGGTCCATCACCTGCAGCAGCAGATTGAAGACTTCCGGGTGGGCCTTCTCGATTTCATCGAGCAACAATACGCAGTGCGGCTGCTTGGTGATCGCCTCGGTCAACAAGCCACCCTGGTCAAAACCAACATAACCCGGCGGCGCACCAATCAAACGCGACACGGTGTGACGCTCCATGTACTCAGACATGTCGAAACGCACCAACTCCACACCCAGCGCCTTGGCCAGTTGCCGCGCCGCTTCGGTCTTGCCGACGCCGGTAGGGCCGGCGAACAGGAACGAACCCACCGGCTTGTCTGGCGACTTGAGGCCGGCACGGGACAGCTTGATCGCGGTGGCCAGCGAGTCGATTGCCTGGTCCTGGCCAAACACGGTCAGTTTCAGGTCGCGCTCAAGGTTACGCAGCAGCTCCTTGTCGGAACTGGTGACGTGCTTCGGCGGAATTCGCGCAATCTTGGCGACGATGTCCTCCACTTGCGGCACATCAATGCGCTTGACGCGATTGGCCTCTGGCTGCAGGCGCTGGTAGGCCCCAGCCTCGTCGATCACATCAATGGCCTTGTCAGGCATGTGCCGGTCGTTGATGTAGCGCGAAGCCAGTTCGGCGGCGGCGCGCAGGGCTTCGTCGCTGTACTCGATGTTGTGGTGGCTTTCGAAACGCCCTTTCAGGCCGCGCAGAATGCCCACGGTGTCTTCGACCGATGGCTCGCTGACATCCACCTTCTGGAAGCGCCGCGCCAGGGCACGGTCCTTCTCGAAGATGCCGCGAAACTCCTGGAACGTGGTCGAACCGATGCAGCGGATTTCACCCGACGACAGCAGCGGCTTGAGCAGGTTGGAGGCATCCATCACCCCGCCCGACGCCGCACCGGCGCCGATGATGGTGTGAATTTCGTCGATGAACAGGATGGCCTGCGGACGCTTGCGCAGCTCACCGAGCAGCGCCTTGAAGCGCTTCTCGAAGTCACCACGGTATTTGGTACCGGCCAGCAAGGCACCCAGATCGAGTGAGTACACCACGCTCTGCGCCAGCAGGTCAGGCACCTGACCATCGACGATGCGCTTGGCCAGGCCTTCGGCGATGGCCGTCTTGCCCACGCCAGCCTCACCCACCAGCAGCGGGTTGTTCTTGCGCCGACGGGCCAGGATTTGCGCCACGCGTTCCACTTCCTGCTCACGACCGACCAGCGGGTCGATACGGCCGGCACGGGCCAGCTCGTTCAAGTTGCTGGCGTAGGCGTCCAGCGGGTTGCTCGAAGAGGAGGTTTCGCCGCCCTCTTCGTCCTGCATGTCCTGCTCGCTTTCAGACTGCGCACCATGCCCTGGCACCTTGGAGATGCCGTGGGCGATGTAGTTGACCACGTCGATACGGGCCACGCTCTGCTGCTTGAGCAGGAACACGGCCTGGCTTTCCTGTTCGCTGAAGATCGCCACCAGCACGTTGGCGCCGGTCACTTCGCGCTTGCCAGAGCTCTGCACGTGGAACACGGCACGCTGCAGCACGCGCTGGAAGCCCAGGGTTGGCTGGGTTTCACGGTCTTCGTCGTTGACAGGGATCAACGGCGTGGTGGAGTCGATGAACTCTTGCAGGTCATGCTTGAGCTTGTCGAGATTGGCGCCACAGGCGCGCAGAACGGTCGCGGCAGCCTCATTGTCAAGGAGTGCCAGCAGCAGATGCTCGACGGTCATGAACTCATGACGCTTCGAACGAGCCTCCTTGAAGGCAAGATTGAGGGTGACTTCGAGCTCGCGGTTTAACATAGCTTCACCTCATACCCAAGTGGTCGGCGATTAACCGTCCTTCTCGATTTCACAGAGTAGCGGATGCTGGCTTTCCCTGGCGTATTGGTTGACCTGCATGGCCTTTGTTTCGGCGATGTCACGGGTAAACAATCCGCACACTGCCCGCCCCTCGGTATGGACGGTCAGCATGATCTTGGTCGCCAGCTCGCGGTTCAGACTGAAGAACGTCTCGAGCACTTCGACGACGAAATCCATTGGTGTGTAGTCATCGTTGAACAAAACCACCTTGTACATCGGTGGCGCCTGCAGGATCGGCTTGGCTTCCTGAACTGCAAGACCTGAGCCGTCGTCCTCATTCGATTGCGGGCGATCCTGATTGAATGTTAGTCGAATCTCACTAGGTGCATGCATGGAAAGAATTTCATCATGAGCGTCAGGTTAAGGTTGCGGGTTGACTGCACAGGCCACCGCCGGCGCAGGCGCCGCGTGACCTTGACTATCGGCAAAACGGTGTTACAACCAATAAGAACCCACCGTGGTCGATAAAGATCCGCGCAGTCAACCAGATTTTTCGCAAGGTTCGTATGCGGATGAAGTGGATGATACTCCAGTGATGGAGTCCTTTGCAGAGGGACATAGGGATGGCAAGCGGTAAAGTCAAGTGGTTCAACAATGCCAAGGGCTATGGATTCATCAATGAGGAAGGTAAATCCGATGACCTGTTCGCCCATTATTCCGCCATCCGAATGGACGGATACAAGACCCTGAAGGCTGGCCAGGCCGTGGTATTCGACATCGTCCAGGGCCCCAAAGGCTTGCACGCCGTTGAAATCAAAGATGCTGCGGCCGCCGCGGCAGAGGCTGCCAGACCCCTGGGTGAGCCGCAAAGCGAAACTGCAAAAGCCTGACTGCCTGCGCTGTGCCGATAGACGAAAAAACCGGCCATTTCTTTAAAGGAGACGGCCGGTTTTCTGTTGCCTTACATGTGTTTGATCATTTCATCGCCAAAGCCTGAGCTGCTTACCAGCTTGGCGCCTTCCATCAACCGCTCGAAATCGTAGGTCACGGTCTTGGCCGCAATGGCACCATTGGTGCCTTTGATGATCAGGTCGGCGGCCTCGGTCCAACCCATGTGGCGCAGCATCATCTCTGCCGAGAGGATCACCGAGCCCGGGTTGACCTTGTCCTGCCCGGCATACTTGGGCGCCGTGCCGTGAGTGGCCTCGAACATGGCCACGGTGTCGGACAGGTTGGCGCCCGGCGCAATGCCGATACCGCCCACCTCCGCCGCCAGGGCATCGGACAGGTAGTCACCGTTGAGGTTGAGGGTGGCGATCACGTCGTATTCGGCCGGGCGTAGCAGGATCTGCTGCAGCATGGCGTCGGCAATGGCGTCCTTGACGATGACCTCGCGACCGGTCTTGGGGTTCTTGAATTTCATCCATGGGCCACCATCGAGCAGTTCAGCGCCGAACTCGTCACGCGCCACCTCGTACCCCCAGTCCTTGAACGCGCCCTCGGTGAACTTCATGATGTTGCCCTTGTGCACCAGGGTCAGCGATTCGCGGTCGTTATCCACCACGTATTGCAGGGCCTTGCGCACCAGACGCTTGGTACCCTCCTTAGACACCGGCTTGATGCCAATGCCGCAATCCTGGTCGAAGCGGATCTTGGTGACCCCCATTTCCTCCTTGAGAAACTTGATCACCTTGTTCGCCTCGGGCGACCCGGCCTTCCACTCGATGCCGGCATAGATGTCTTCGGAGTTCTCGCGGAAGATCACCATGTCGACGTCGCCCGGCTTTTTCACCGGGCTCGGTACACCCTGGAACCACAGCACCGGCCGCAGGCATACATACAGGTCCAGTTGTTGGCGCAGGGCCACGTTGAGCGAGCGGATGCCGCCACCGACCGGGGTGGTCAGCGGGCCCTTGATCGACACCACGTAATCACGCACGGCATCGAGGGTTTCCTGCGGCAACCAAGTATCCTGGTCATACTTTTGGGTGGCTTTCTCGCCAGCGTATACCTCCATCCAGGCGATCTTGCGCTTGCCGCCGTAGGCCTTCTCCACGGCGGCATCGACCACCTTGATCATTACCGGCGAAACATCGACGCCGATCCCGTCGCCTTCAATGTAAGGAATGATCGGATGATCAGGCACGTTAAGCGAATGGTCTGCATTGACGGTAATTTTGGTGCCGTCGGTCGGAACCTTGATTTTCTGGTATCCCATGCTTGCACTACTCCGCTGTCGGGTGTGGTTTGGACATCGTGCGATCCACTGAGCCTAAACCACATCTGCCGACCTGCAAGGCATGCGACAACCCGCCGCATTGCCGCTTAGTCTTTGGTCTTATAAATGGGCCGATATCACTTGGCCTTGCTGATTAGCCCGAATGGTTTGGTATACTCCGCCGCGACCGAAGGGTCATCGGGGCGAATCCCAGGAAAATGCGGACCGCCCTAGGCCATGAATGGCCATAAAGCCTGGGTTGTTACCGCAGCTCAGCACTTGACGCTCGACTGATGCATCCACCATCACCGCTCGCAGCCTCTCGACTTTCCGCTCATGGCGCTGCCAGGGCGATGCGCCTACCCTGCGCACCACGAGACTCGAGCACGCTCAGCACACAGAGAGTTAACCCGCATGCCCACCCGTTCCAAGATCATCTATACCTTCACCGACGAAGCCCCCGCCCTCGCCACTTACTCGCTGCTGCCGATCATCGAAGCGTTCACCGCTTCGGCTGACATCGCTGTCGAAACTCGCGACATCTCCCTGGCTGGCCGTATCCTTGCCGCCTTCCCGGAGCAACTGGGCGCAGAGAAGCAAGTAGGCGATCACCTGGCGGAACTGGGCCAGCTGGCTACCACCCCTGAAGCCAACATCATCAAGCTGCCGAACATCAGCGCCTCGGTACCGCAGCTCAAAGCCGCGATCAAGGAACTGCAAGGCAAGGGCTTCAACATCCCTGACTACGCCGACGAGCCGGCCACCGCGGAAGAAAAAGAATCCCGTGCCCGCTACGACCGCATCAAGGGTTCCGCCGTGAACCCGGTGCTGCGCGAAGGCAACTCCGACCGCCGCGCGCCGCTGTCGGTCAAGAACTACGCCCGCAAGCACCCACACAAGATGGGCGCCTGGGCCGCCGACTCCAAGTCGCACGTTGCCCACATGACTCAAGGCGACTTCTACGGCAGCGAAAAGGCCGCGCTGATCGAAGCTGACGACAGCCTGCGCATCGAGCTGGTCGCCAAAGACGGCAGCACCACCGTGCTGAAAGAAAAAACCGCCGTCAAAGCCGCTGAAGTCATCGACTGCGCCACCCTGAGCCGCAAGGCCCTGAAAGCCTTCATCGCCGAGCAGATCGCCGATGCCAAGGCCGCCGGCGTGCTGCTGTCGGTGCACCTGAAAGCCACCATGATGAAGGTCTCCGACCCGATCATGTTCGGCGTCATCGTCGAAGAGTTCTACAACGACGTGCTGACCAAGCACGCCGCTGCCCTGGCCGAAGTAGGCTTCAACGCCAACAACGGTATCGGCGACCTGTACGCCCGCATCAAGGACCTGCCAGCTGACAAGCAGGCCGAGATCGAAGCCGACATCCAGGCCCTGTACGCCGAGCGCCCGGCCCTGGCCATGGTCAACTCCGACAAAGGCATCACCAACCTGCACGTGCCGAGCGACGTGATCGTCGACGCCTCGATGCCGGCCATGATCCGTGACTCGGGCAAGATGTGGAACACCGCAGGCGAACTGCAAGACGCCAAGGCCGTGATCCCGGACCGCTGCTACGCCGGCATCTACCAGGCCACCATCGAAGACTGCAAGGTCAACGGTGCCTTCGACCCGACCACCATGGGCAGCGTGCCGAACGTTGGCCTGATGGCGCAAAAGGCCGAAGAGTATGGCTCCCACGACAAGACCTTCCAGGTCAAGGCTGACGGCGTGGTTCGTGTAGTCGATGGCAAGGGCAACGTGGTGCTGGAGCAGAACGTCGAAGCCGGTGACATCTTCCGTATGTGCCAGACCAAAGACGCGCCGATCCAGGACTGGGTCAAGCTGGCCGTCAACCGTGCCCGCCTGAGCAACACCCCGGCGGTGTTCTGGCTGGACCCGGCTCGCGCCCACGACGGCGTCATGATCGAGAAGGTGCAGAAGTACCTGAAAGATCACGACACCACCGGCCTGGACATCCGCATCCTGGCACCGGTCGACGCCATCAAGTTCTCCCTGGCCCGCATCCGCGAAGGCAAGGACACCATCTCGGTGACCGGCAACGTGCTGCGTGACTACCTGACCGACCTGTTCCCGATCATGGAGCTGGGCACCAGCGCCAAGATGCTGTCGATCGTACCGCTGATGAGCGGCGGTGGCCTGTTCGAAACCGGCGCCGGCGGTTCGGCTCCGAAGCACGTGCAGCAGCTGGTTGAAGAGAACTTCCTGCGTTGGGACTCGCTGGGTGAATTCCTGGCCCTGGCCGCTTCCCTGGAGCACCTGGGCAACACCTACGACAACCCGCGCGCCAAGGTTCTGGCCAACACCCTGGACCAGGCTACCGGCAAGTTCCTCGACACCAACAAGTCGCCGTCGCGCAAAGTCGGCGGTATCGACAACCGCGGCAGCCACTTCTACCTGACCCTGTACTGGGCCGAGGCCCTGGCCGCTCAGACGGACGACGCTGCCCTGCAGGCACGCTTCGCACCACTGGCAAAAACCCTGGCCGAGAACGAAGCGACCATCGTCGCCGAGCTCAACGCCGTTCAGGGCAAGCCAGCCGACATCGGCGGCTACTACGCCCCGGATGCCGAGCTGACCGCCAAGGTGATGCGCCCAAGCCAGACCCTGAACAGCGCCATCGCTGCCCTGTAAGGTTCGCTTGAAGTAACAGCACAAACCCCGGCCACGCACCGGGGTTTGTGCTTTCTGGAAAACAAGCGCGGTCCCTGTAGGAGCGGGTTTACCCGCGAATACGGTGGTGAAAGCACTGACCCATTCGCGGGTTAACCCGCTTCTACAGGGCCCTGCAGACCGTTGAGGAGATGCTCATGACCTGGCAACCCCACATCACCGTAGCGACCATCGTCGAGCACGAAGGCAAGTTCCTCTTCGTCGAGGAATTCAAAGCCAACCAGCACGTCTTCAACCAGCCGGCCGGCCACCTCGAGCCCAACGAGACCCTGCCCCAGGCCGCCCTGCGCGAAACCCTGGAGGAAACCGCCTGGGAAGTCGAGCTGACCGGCGTGGTCGGCATCTACCTGTACACCGCCCCCAGCAACGGCGTGACCTACCAGCGCATCTGCTTCGCCGCCCGACCCGTGCGCCATCACGCCGACCTGGCACTGGACAGCGACATCGTCCGCGCCGTGTGGCTGACCCGCGACGAACTGCTGGCCGACCCCACTCGCTGGCGCAGCGAGCTGGTGCCGCGCTGCCTGGATGACTACCTCAAAGGCCCGCTGCACAGCCTCGACCTGCTACGCGACTGACGCGGCGCCACGGTTTTGATAGAATCGGCGTTTTTCCCCCTTGATACACACCGGTACCCATGACCAGCCCAGCACTTAAAGACCCCGCCAAGACCCGCGTCATCGTCGGCATGTCCGGCGGCGTGGACTCTTCCGTCTCAGCCCTTCTGCTCATCGAGCAGGGCTACCAGGTGGAAGGGCTGTTCATGAAGAACTGGGAAGAGGACGACGGCACCGAATACTGCACCGCCCGTGAAGACCTGGCCGACGCCCAGGCCGTGTGCGACCGTATCGGCATCAAGCTGCACACCGCCAACTTCGCCGCCGAATACTGGGACAACGTGTTCGAGCACTTCCTTGAGGAATACAAGGCTGGCCGCACCCCCAACCCCGACATCCTCTGCAACCGCGAAATCAAGTTCAAGGCGTTCCTCGACTACGCCCTGTCGCTGGGTGCCGACCTGATCGCCACCGGCCACTATGTGCGCCGCCGCGACACTGGCGCGCTCACCGAACTGCTAAAGGGCCTGGACCCGAACAAGGACCAGAGCTACTTCCTGCACGCCGTCGGCGGCCAGGAAATCGCCCGCACGCTGTTCCCGGTCGGCGAACTGGAAAAGCCCGAAGTACGCGCCATCGCCGAAAAGCACGGCCTGGCCACCGCCAAGAAGAAAGATTCCACCGGCATCTGCTTCATTGGCGAGCGCCGCTTCAGCGACTTCCTCAAGCAGTACCTGCCGGCCCAGCCGGGCGACATTGAAACCACCGAAGGTGAAGTGATCGGCCGCCACCGTGGCCTGATGTACCACACCATCGGCCAGCGCCAGGGCCTGGGCATTGGCGGCCTGAAAGATGCCAGTGACGAGCCGTGGTACGTGCTGCACAAGGACCTGGCCCGCAACGTGCTGGTGGTCGGCCAGGGCAACGAGCACCCATGGCTGTTCTCCCGCGCCCTGCTGGCCTCGGACATTTTCTGGGTCAACCCGGTCGACCTCGGCAGCCCACGCCAGCTGACTGCCAAGGTGCGCTACCGCCAGAGCGACCAGCGATGCACCCTGGAACGCACCGCCAGCGGCTACCGCGCCGTGTTCGACGAGCCTCAGCGCGCCGTAACGCCGGGCCAGTCAGTGGTGTTCTATGACGGCGAAGTGTGCCTGGGCGGTGGCGTGATCGAGGCTGCCGAGCCGTGGAGCCCGCGCGCATGAGCAACCTGCAGGAGCAGCTGATCGCATTGGGCGGTGTGTTCCAGGCCGCCGTGCTTGTCGACCGCATCGCCCGCACCGGCCAGGCCAGTGAAGCCAATATCGGCTGCATGCTGGGCAGCCTGCTGGTACGTGACCCCAAGGACACCCTGGAGGTGTTCGGCGGTGACGACCTGAACCTGCGCGACGGCTACCGAGCGCTGATCGGCGCCCTCGAGCGCGACCCCAACAGCCTGCAGCGCGAGCCACTGCGCTACGCCCTGTCGATGCTGGGCCTGGAACGCCAGCTGAACAAGCGTGGTGACCTGCTGGACACCATCGGCAACCGACTGCCGCAAATCCAGTCGCAGGCCGAGCATTTCGGCCTGGTTCACGAAAACGTCATCGCTTCCAGTGGAGCCTTGTATCAAGACACCCTGAGCACCTTGCGCCAGCGCATTCAGGTGCACGGCGACATGCGCTTCCTGCAGCAGCCCAACAACGCCTCGAAGATCCGCGCCTTGCTGCTGGCCGGCATCCGCGCCGCGCGACTGTGGCGGCAGCTGGGCGGGCACCGCTGGCAGCTGGTGTTTAGCCGGCGCAAGTTGCTGAACGAACTGTACGACATGATGCGCAGCCCCACCTGACGGGCTGGGCTGCCCTTTGTGGGAGCGGGCGTGCCCGCGAAGCAGGCGACGCGGTGTATGGCACCGGCTACGCCGGTGTTCGCGGGCACGCCTGCTCCCACAGGGGCTGCCACCAGATCCAAATTGGGCCGACCTTTGGTCAGCCACCCGACCCAGGCGCAATTTTCATGTATGATATGCGCCCTTCCAAAAGCCTGACTGTCCGAGAACACCCCATGCAGCTTTCTTCGCTCACTGCGGTTTCCCCTGTAGACGGCCGTTATGCCGGCAAAACCCAGGCCTTGCGCCCCATTTTCAGCGAATTCGGCCTGATCCGTTTCCGCGCCCTGGTCGAAGTGCGCTGGCTGCAGCGCCTGGCCGCCCACCCGCAAATCGGCGAAGTGCCGGCGTTCTCCGCCGAAGCCAACGCCCTGCTGGACAGCCTGGCCAACGATTTCAAGCTGGAGCACGCCGAGCGCGTCAAGGAAATCGAGCGCACCACCAACCACGACGTCAAGGCCATTGAATACCTCCTCAAGGAGCAGGCCGCCAAGCTGCCTGAGCTGGCCAAGGTCAGCGAGTTCATCCACTTCGCCTGCACCAGCGAGGACATCAACAACCTGTCCCACGCCCTGATGCTGCGCGCTGGCCGTGACGAAGTGCTGTTGCCGCTGATGCGCCAGGTCGCCGACGCCATCCGCGCCCTGGCCCACGCCCACGCCGAAGTGCCAATGCTGTCGCGTACCCATGGTCAGCCGGCTTCGCCGACCACGCTGGGTAAAGAACTGGCCAACGTCGTGTACCGCCTGGAGCGCCAGATCGCCCAGGTTGCCGCCGTGCCGCTGCTGGGCAAGATCAACGGCGCCGTGGGCAACTACAACGCCCACCTGTCGGCCTACTCGCAGATCGACTGGGAAGAGAACGCCCGCGCCTTCATCGAAGACGAACTGGGCCTGCAGTTCAACCCGTACACCACCCAGATCGAGCCGCACGACTACATCGCCGAGCTGTTCGACGCCATCGCCCGCTTCAACACCATCCTGATCGACTTCGACCGTGATGTGTGGGGCTACATTTCCCTGGGTTACTTCAAGCAGAAGACCGTTGCCGGCGAAATCGGTTCGTCGACCATGCCGCACAAGGTCAACCCGATCGACTTCGAAAACTCCGAAGGCAACCTGGGTATCGCCAACGCGCTGTTCCAGCACCTGGCCAGCAAGCTGCCGATCTCGCGCTGGCAGCGTGACCTGACCGACTCCACCGTGCTGCGCAACCTGGGCGTGGGCTTTGCCCACAGCGTGATCGCCTTCGAGGCAAGCCTGAAAGGCATCGGCAAGCTGGAAGTCAACGAAGCTCGCATCGCCGCCGACCTGGACGCCTGCTGGGAAGTGCTGGCCGAGCCGATCCAGACCGTGATGCGCCGCTTCAACATCGAAAACCCCTACGAGAAGCTCAAAGAGCTGACCCGTGGCAAGGGCATCACCCCAGAAGCGCTGCTGACCTTCATCGACGGCCTGGACATGCCAGCCGAAGCCAAGGCCGAGCTCAAGCAGCTGACCCCCGCTACCTACATCGGTAACGCGGCGGCCCAGGCCAAACGCATCTAAGCTGAGCGTCGCGTACAACGCCCGGCCTGGCCGGGCGTTTTTATTCCCGTACGAAAATTACGTTTTTTCAATAGGTTGAACATGAATCCTGATACTCCACTGCAGCTGCTCGGCGGCATCTCGGCCCGCGAATTCATGCGCGACTACTGGCAGAAGAAGCCGCTGCTGGTACGCCAGGCCTTCCCGGACTTCATCAGCCCGATCGACCCCGACGAGCTCGCCGGCCTGGCCCTGGAAGACGAGGTCGAGTCGCGTATCGTGCTGGAGCACGGCGCGCACCCGTGGGAACTGCGCCGCGGCCCGTTCAGCGAAGACACCTTCGCCGAACTGCCGGAAAAAGACTGGACCCTGCTGGTACAGGCCGTTGACCAGTTCGTTCCGGAAGTGGCCGAACTGCTGGAAAACTTCCGCTTCCTGCCCAGCTGGCGTATCGATGACGTGATGATCAGCTTCGCCGCCCCGGGTGGCAGCGTCGGCCCGCACTTCGACAACTACGATGTGTTCCTGCTGCAAGGCCACGGCCAGCGCAACTGGAAGATCGGCCAGATGTGCAGCAGTGACAGCCCGCTGCTGGAGCACGCCGACTTGCGTATCCTGGCCGAGTTCGAGCAGAGCGGCGAGTGGACCCTGGAGCCCGGCGACATGCTCTACCTGCCACCGCGCCTGGCCCACTACGGTGTGGCCGTGGATGACTGCCTGACCTACTCGGTCGGCTTCCGCGCACCGAGCGCTGCCGAAGTGCTGACCCACTTCACCGACTTCCTCGGCCAGTTCCTGCCCGACGAAGAGCGCTACAGCGACGCCGACGCCCAGCCGGTCAGCGACCCGCACCAGATCCAGCACGATGCCCTCGACCGCCTCAAGGCGCTGCTCGACAAGCACATGGGCGACAAGGACCTGCTGCTGACCTGGTTCGGCCAGTTCATGACCGAGCCGCGCTACCCCGAGCAGATCGTTGGCGAAGAGCTGAGCGAGGAAGAGCTGATCGACGCCCTTGAGCAGGGCGCCATCCTGATCCGCAACCCCAGCGCACGCCTGGCCTGGTCGGAATTCGAAGACGACCTGCTGCTGTTCGCCAGCGGCCGTAGTTGCCCACTGCCCGGCAAACTGCGAGAGCTGCTGAAGCTGGTATGTGCGGCCGACGCCTTGCACATCGACAACCTGGCCGAGTGGCTGCAGGACGAAGATGGCCTTATGCTGGTACAGCAGCTGGTCAAACAAGGGAGCCTGGGATTCGCCAATGAATAAGATCAGCGTTCGCCTCGCCGATTGGCACAAAGACAACGCCGACATCCGCCGTATCCGTGAAGCCGTGTTCGTCGCCGAGCAGCACATTCCGCCAGAGCTGGAGTTCGATTCTGAAGACCAGGATGCCCTGCACTTCCTGGCCCTGGAAGGCGACTATCCGATCGGTACTGCGCGCCTGCTGGCCGACGGCACCATCGGGCGCATCTCGGTGCTCAAGGACTGGCGCGGCCTGAAGGTGGGCGATGCGTTGGTCAATGCGGTCATCGTCGAAGCGCAGAACCGCGACCTGAAACAGCAGATGCTCAGCGCCCAGGTACACGCCACGCCGTTCTATGAGCGGCTGGGCTTTCGCGTAGTCAGCGAGGAATTCCTCGAAGCTGGCATCCCGCATGTCGACATGGTGCGCGACTCGCGCGCCTGATCCATCACCTGTGCCGGCCGCTTCGCGGGTAAACCCGCTCCTACAAGCACCACGCGTCCCTGTAGGAGATCACCCAGCCCTTCCGGGCTGCGCTGTCGCGCAGCAAACATGAGGTGTACGGCTTCAGTTCCGCAGCGACGCTGACATTTTGAAAAAGAAAAGGCGGTTGGCCCGGTAGGGCCAGCCGCCTTTTGCTTTGTTAGGGTTCGTGTGCGCGGGACAGAGATCGTAGCCAGCACTGGTGTGTGTCCGCACACCCGCGTAGGAGAGTGATCCGCACGGTATCGGCGTGAAGTCCCTGTAGGCATCAGCTGATTCAGCTGTGACCACGTATGAGAGAGTGAACCCTTTCGCCACCGTGTGCCCCGCGCGCCCTTTATCCTGCGAGGATTCATCATGGCGCGCAAGCCTTCCAAGCAACGCTTTACCGTCGTCCATCCCGATTGCGCGGCGATCGATGTCGGTGGTCGAGAACATTTCGTGGCGGTCGATCCCCGGCACGAAAATCCCGTCCAGTCGTTCACGTCCTTTACTGACGACCTACTCAAGATGGCTAACTGGCTTGAAAGCCTGGGGATCAAGGTCGTTGCCATGGAATCCACGGGGGTTTATTGGATTCCAATTTACGAGATTCTCAGCGAGCGCGGTTTTGAGGTTTATCTCGTCAATGCCAGAGCAACTCGGCAAATCACGGGCCGTAAATCAGATGTGTTGGATTGCCAGTGGATTTGGCAGCTGATGACTCATGGACTGCTCAGAGGCGCATTCCGCCCCGATGATCTGACCTGCTGCGTCCGGTCATTGGTCAGGCAGCGTGCTTCCAAAGTGAAAGACCAGGCGCAGACGCTGAACCGTATGCAAAAGGCCATGAGCCAAATGAACATCCAGCTGGCCAATGTCATCAGTGATATTTCCGGTGTAACTGGCATGAAGATTTTGCGAGCCATCTGCGCAGGTGAACGGGACCCAGTGCAACTGGCTGAACTGACCGACCGCCGCATCAAGGCAGGCAAGGAGGCTGTCGCTCGGAGTCTTCATGGCAATTGGCGGCGCGAGCATTTGCATGCGCTAACTCAGGAATTGGCTGCCTATGACTTCCTGGAGCAGCAAATTGCTGATTGTGACGACGCCATAAAAGCCGCGTTAGAGCAGTTGCCGGTGCTGCAAAACAAGCCAGAGCCATCCAATAAGCCTTTACGGAGCCCACACCGAAACGGTGTCCAACAGACTGAATTGCATCAGACATTGTGGAAAGTTCTTGGCGTGGACCTAACCGCAATTCCAACCATTGGGGTGGACACTGCATTAGTGCTGGCAGGGGAGATCGGTACAGATCTATCACGCTTCCCGTCCTCACAGCACTTCTGCTCTTGGTTGGGACTGGCTCCCCCTACCCGAATTTCCGGCGGTCATCGACTGGCAGGTGGCGGGCCCAAAATAGTCAATCGAGCAGCTCAAGCACTCAAGCAGGCCGCATCCAATGCCCGTAACGACAAGGGTTTCATTGGTGCATCACACCGAGCCAGACTGACTCGAATGGATACCAGCTGCGCCATCAAGGCCACTGCGCATCAGTTGGCACGTCTGGTGTACAACCTGTTAACCAAGAAGCAGGCTTATGTTGAACAAGGTCTTGAGGAGTTTGAAACCAGAAGCCAAGACCGGCAGGTCCGGGCTTTGCTTCGCAAAGCCCGGAAACTGGGGTATCAACTGGTGGCCGCTTGAGTGTTTAGAAAACAATGGGTTGCATTTTGTTTGATGAGAGCGGGTTTACCCGCGAAGAGGCCGGCTCAGGCGATATACATCCCCGCTGACAAAAAACCTGTACATCCATCCAGATAAAACTTGCCTCTGCGCCCCCGCTTGCGCATCCTATGGCCCACCACCCCGATGAAGCGTCCCGGCCATGCGCCTGTTCCTCTGTGAAAAACCCTCCCAGGCAAAAGACATTGCCAAAGTGCTCGGCGCCAACCGCAAAGGCGACGGCTGCTGGCAAGGCACCGATATCTGCGTCACCTGGTGCATTGGCCACCTGCTGGAAACCGCCCCGCCCGACAGCTACGACGAACGTTACAAGCGCTGGAACCTGGCCGACCTGCCGATCATTCCAGACAAGTGGAAGATGCTGGTAAAGCCCAAGACCGCCAGCCAGTTCAAGGCAGTCAAACGCCTGCTCGGTGAAGCGCGGGAGCTGGTGATTGCCACCGACGCCGACCGCGAAGGCGAAATGATTGCCCGCGAGCTGGTCGAGCACTGCCGCTACCGAGGCCCGGTGCAGCGCCTGTGGCTGTCGGCGCTGGATGACGCCTCCATCCGCAAGGCCCTGGCGCGCCTGCTGCCAGGCCACGAGACGTTCAATCTGTACCACTCGGCGCTGGGCCGCTCGCGCGCCGACTGGCTGATCGGCATGAACATGAGCCGGCTGTTCACCTTGCTGGGCCGCCAATCCGGCTACCAGGGTGTGCTGCCAGTAGGCCGCGTGCAAACGCCGACCTTGCGCCTGGTGGTCGACCGCGACCGCAGCATCGCCAACTTCGTACCGGTGCCGTTCTGGGCCATCGACGTCCAGCTGGAACACGCCGGCCAACGCTTCAATGCCCAATGGCGTGCCCCCGAAGACGCCTGTGATGACCAAGGCCGCTGCCTGAAGCAAGACCTGGCACAGCGGGCCGCCACCGACATCGGCCATGCCGGCACTGCCCGAGCGGTAAAGGTAGCGACCGAGCGTGTGCGCGAAGCAGCACCGCTGCCCTTCGACCTTGGCACCCTGCAGGAGCTGTGCTCGAAAAAGTTCGGCCTCGGCGCCCAGGAAACCCTCGACATTGCCCAGGCACTGTACGAAACACACAAGTTGATCACCTACCCGCGCAGTGATTGCGGCTATTTGCCACAAAGCCAGCACGCCGAGGCACCCGCCATCCTCGCCGCCCTGCAACGGGCCGATGCCAGCCTGGCACCGCTGCAGCCCTACCTGGAGCCGCAACGCCGCTCGCGGGCGTGGAACGACGCCAAAGTCAGCGCTCACCATGGCATCATCCCCACCGCCGCCGCCAGCGACCCCTCGCGCCTGCCGGCCAAGCACAAGGCCGTGTATACCCTGATCCGCGCCCGCTATCTGGCGCAGTTCCTGCCCAACCATGAGTACGACCGCACCCAGGCCGACTTCGACTGCGCCGGTCATGCGCTGCGTGCTGTGGGCAAGCAGATCGTCGAGCCGGGCTGGCGCCGCGCCTTGCCCGAGGCGCTCACCCCGGCCAAAGGCCGCGAGGCACCACCGGCCCAGGTGCTGCCGGCGCTTCGCGAAGGCCAGGACTGCAACGTACACAGCCTGCAACTGAAAGACCTGTGGACCCAGCCACCCAAACCGTTTACCGAAGGCGACCTGATCAAGGCGATGAAAAACGTGGCCAAGCTGGTGGATGACCCTCGGCTGAAGCAGAAACTCAAGGAAACCACCGGCATCGGCACCGAGGCCACCCGCGCCAGCATTATCCAGGGTCTGCTCGACCGCGGTTACCTGGTAAAGAACGGCAAGGCGCTGTCGGCCACACCTGCGGCCTTCAGCCTGATCGACGCCGTTCCCCGCGCGATTGCCGACCCCGGCACCACGGCGATCTGGGAGCAGGCGCTGGACATGGTGCAAAGCGGCGAGATGACCCTGGACGAGTTCGTCGCCCGGCAGTCGGCGTGGATGGGCAAGCTGGTAGAGCGTTGCAGCGGCATGCGCATGACCATCAGCGGGCCAGCGGCCGGGGCGGCCCCGCCCTGGAAGAAGAAACGTCGCGGTGGAGGTGGCAAAAGCAAAGCGGCCGGAAACAAGGCAACTCCGAGCAAGCCACGTCAGGCGCGGAAAAAGCGAGCCCCCCTGTAGGAGCGGGTTCACCCGCGAAGAGGCCAGCCCAGGCAACACATTAACCACAGGCAAACCACAAACCCCGACCAACACATTGGCAACGTGAAATTTAACTGCTAACTTTTCATGAAAATAAACATAATAATTTTCACGGAAATCCCGCATGTTCAAACAATCCGCCCAGCACGTCGCCAGTTACTACGCCCAGACCTACCCCGCCAACATCCCATTACGCCCTACCCTGCAAGGCACTCAGGACACCGATGTGCTGATCATCGGCGCCGGTTTCAGCGGCCTGCACACTGCCCTGCGCCTGACCCAGGCCGGCAAACGCGTAACGCTGCTGGAAGCCAGCCGGGTTGCCTGGGCGGCCTCCGGACGCAACGGTGGCCAGGCGCTGCTGGGCTGGTCGTGCGACATGCCGCCGCTGGAGCAGGCCCTTGGCATCGAACGCACCCAACGGCTATGGGCCAGCATGTGCTGGGCCGCCGACGAGATGCGCGAACTGCCCCAGCGCCACGGCTTCGACATCGACTACCGGCCGGGCAGCCTGTGGACTGCGGTATTGCCGCGCCGGGTAAAAATGCTCGAAGAGGCCCTGCATGATGCCGAGCATAAATGGGGTTACGACGCCCTGCGCCTGATCGGCCGTGACGAGTTGCCGCAATGGATCGACAGCCCGCGCTACCAGGCCGCGCTGTACGACGCCAAAGGTGCCCACCTCAACCCGCTGAAACTGGCACAGGGCCTGGCCAGTACCATCGAGGCTGCCGGCGGGCAAATCTACGAACAGAGCCAGGTGCTCAGCTACCAGCAGGCTCGCGACGGCTATGTCGCCCGTACCGACCGTGGCGAAGTTCGCTGCCAGGTATTGGTGCTGGCCTGCAACGCCTACATCGACCGCCTTGACCGCAGCCTGTCGCGTCGCCTGTTGCCAGTCGGTTCCTACCAGGTCGCCACTGCGCCTCTGGATGCCGACTTGGCCCATTCGTTACTACCTCGCAACAGTTGCGTGATCGACAACCAGTTCGTACCCGACTACTTCCGCCTCACCCCAGACCACCGCCTGCTGTTCGGTGGCGGCTGCACCTACCTGGGCGGCATTCCCAAGGACGTCGCCAGCGCCACCCGCCCGTACCTGGAGCGGGTGTTCCCGCAACTGGCCGGGGTGGCCATCGACTATGCCTGGGGCGGCCATATCGATTGCAGCATCAAGCGCACCCCGGACGTCGGTCGCGAGGGCCAGCGCTACTGGCTGCAGGGCTTCTCCGGTCATGGTGTACTGCCGACCCTGGCGGCGGCGCGTGCGGTCAGCGATGCCATTCTCGGCGATGAAGACCTGTTGGCGCTGTACCAAGGCATCGACAACGGCCGCTTCCCCGGTGGCGACCTGCTGGCTGCGCCATTGGAAGCGGCGGCAAAGGCCTGGTACCGCATGCGCGACCGCGTCTGAAGGGCATCAGTATTGCCTGTGCGGGCCTCTTCGCGGGTGAACCCGCTCCTACACTGTGAGGTCCCTTTCACCCGCGAAGAGGCCCGCACAGGCACCACAACTTCCTGATACCCGCCAAAAACCCTCCTATTCTCAATAGCTCCCTTCGCTTCCTGCACCCAGGAGACACGACCATGAGCTATGTAACCACGAAGGACGGCGTACAGATTTTCTACAAGGACTGGGGCCCGCGCGATGCACCGGTGATCCACTTCCACCACGGCTGGCCGCTCAGTGCCGATGACTGGGACGCGCAGATGCTGTTCTTCCTCGCCCAGGGTTACCGCGTGGTCGCCCACGACCGGCGGGGCCATGGCCGCTCCAGCCAGGTATGGGACGGCCACGACATGGACCACTATGCCGACGACGTAGCCGCCGTGGTCGCCCACCTGGGCACCCAGGGCGCCGTGCATGTCGGCCACTCGACCGGCGGCGGCGAAGTGGTGCGCTACATGGCCCGGCACCCTGAAGACAAGGTGGCCAAGGCCGTACTGATCGCGGCCGTCCCCCCCTTGATGGTACAAACCCCCGACAACCCCGGTGGCCTGCCCAAGTCGGTATTCGACGGTTTCCAGGCCCAGGTTGCCAGCAACCGGGCGCAGTTCTACCGGGATGTGCCAACAGGGCCGTTCTACGGCTACAACCGCCCAGGGGTCGAAGCCAGCGAAGGCATCATCGGCAACTGGTGGCGCCAAGGCATGATCGGCAGTGCAAAGGCCCATTACGATGGCATCGTGGCGTTTTCCCAGACCGATTTCACCGAGGACCTGAAGGGCATCCAGCAGCCGGTGCTGGTGATGCACGGCGACGATGACCAGATCGTGCCATACGAAAATTCCGGGGTACTGTCGGCCAGGCTGCTGCCCAATGGCACGCTGAAAACCTACAAAGGCTACCCGCATGGCATGCCCACCACCCATGCCGATGTGATCAATGCGGATTTGCTGGCGTTTATCCGTAGTTGATGTTTTCGCCAGTACCGGCCCTTTCGCGGGTAAACCCGCTCCTACGGGATTACGCGGGCTTGCCCGCGAAAGGGCCGGCACTGGCAACACACCTTCCCCAGGATTACCATGTGTCCCTTCTAGTGCAGCACTTTGCCGCCTCCTTGCCTCCCCGCCTGCCAAAAACCCATGCCCTTCGAACTCACCGTAGAACCCCTAACCCTACTCATCCTGGCGCTGGTCGCTTTCGTCGCCGGTTTCATCGACGCCATCGCCGGTGGCGGGGGCCTGCTCACCACCCCGGCCCTGCTCACTGCCGGCATGCCACCGCACCTGGTACTGGGCACCAACAAGCTCAGTTCCACCTTCGGCTCGGCCACTGCAGGTTTCACTTACTACAAACGCAAACTGTTCCACCCGGCGCAGTGGCGCCCGGCGTTGTTCGCCACCTTGACCGGGGCGTTGCTCGGCGCCGTCATCGCCCATTACATGCCAGCCGAATGGCTGAACAAGATGCTGCCAGTGATCGTCTTCGCCTGTGGCATCTACCTGTTGTTCGGCGGCACGCCCAAGGCGCCGCTGGATGCCGATGCACCGATCAAGAAAAAGTGGCAAGTGCCGCAAGGCTTCACCCTGGGCTTCTACGACGGCGTAGCCGGCCCGGGTACCGGGGCGTTCTGGACGGTCAGTACCCTGCTGCTGTACCCCATCGACCTGGTACGCGCCAGCGGCGTGGCGCGCAGCATGAACTTCGTCAGCAACATCGCGGCGCTGACGGTGTTCATCATTTCCGGGCAGGTGGACTACATCGTCGGCCTGTGCATGGGCCTGTCGGTCATGGTCGGCGCCTTTTTCGGCGCACGCACGGCGATCAGCGGCGGCAGCAAGTTCATCCGCCCAGTGTTCATCACCGTGGTGCTGGCGTTGACCGTGCGCCTAGCGTGGCAACACTGGTTCGGGCAGGCCTGAACCTTTGTACCCGATCATGAGGCCCATCAGCCGTACTATCATTTATGCCAGTTGAGGGGGGGCGCAAGGAATTGTAAATATATGACGCCTCTCATCAACGGAAATATCTAAATGCAAAGCAAGGTTATTTCCTTCCAATATACCTGCTATGGAGCCTCAGCTAAGCCAGGGAATATTTACGTACTGGGTTTCACGGGAGCACCTCGCGACCTATGGACAGGCTGCTACCTACTGGGAAACGGCAAGCGTACTTATAACCCGAATTTGATGAGGTTCCTCTCGCCCGACAGCCTAAGCCCTTTTAGCAAAGGAGGCATAAACGCCTACGCCTATTGCTCTGCCGACCCAATAAACAGGCTAGATCATTCAGGCCAGAATTGGATCAAGAAACTGTTCAGTCGCCCCGAACCTGCTTATACGATGACAGAGATAATAGCCGCTCACGACCATCCAGAACTGCAAAAGTACTCGGGGTGGCGTTTCAGCAGCAAGGCAACTGGCTGGGATGTTAAAATGGCGAAAAAGCTACCAAAACGACTGGCAGAAAAGGCTCAGCTTGAGCGCGACATACCAGAAGCAGCACAACTTCGATCGCATAACCTCCTCCCAAAGCTGGTAAAGCGATTACAGTATGTCACCGCTAAGATCGAAGCCACTGGCAGCAGGCTTTCAGAACTACAGTCTGGATTGACCCCGCACGAATTAGCTGCTGCTCTTTCACAAAATGGGTAAGCGGATTAAATGGTTGATCTTACCTTTGCATGAGAGTGAGACAGACCGGCATCTCATCGGATTATCTGGTTGATGCTTCACCTACTGCTGGTGCATGTTTCCTTCGCTAATTCCAGCAAGAACCCCACACGCCTCAACTTCCCGGTCATCGTTGCAACTCGCTCTCAGTGAAACGAGTTGTTTCTCAAGCGCTTGCAGAGCGGTTATCTGCGACCGCACATGAGAGATGTGATCATCGAGCAAGGCGTTGACGGCGGTACAAGGCTGATGAGGGTCGTCCTCATAGCTCTGTAGTTCGTGAATCTCAGCCAGTGACAGGCCCAGGATTCTGCAGCGACGGATGAAGGCCAGCCCCTCACCATGCTTCTCGGTATAGACACGGTAACCGTTGTCCTGCCGATCAGGCGGCGGCAACAAGCCCTGCTGTTCATAGAAGCGGATCGTCTGTGTTTCGACCCCTACCAACTGCGCCAACTGACCAATGCGCATCAGCCTCCTCCCCAACGGATTCTTTACTCTATTGACCTTATAGTAGCTTTATAGTTTTAAATGGTACCACAACATTGTTCAAGTGGAGTCGTATCATGAGCAAATCCTGTGGTGGCGCCTGTGGCGGTGATGCAACGTCCGCAGCGGATACCGATATACAGGCCTCCTCCGAGGCGCCAGGGAGATGGGTCAGTGTTTATGCCGTGCCGAAGATGGACTGTCCATCAGAAGAACGAATGATTCGCCTAGCCCTGAACGGCTTTGAGGAGATTCGGGCGCTGTCCTTCGACTTGTCGAACCGCCGGCTGAAGGTCGTGCATGACGGCGAGGTCGAGCCCGTCACCTCGAAACTGAAGACCTTGGGGCTAGGCGCCTCGCTTCAGGAAACCGTCGCTGCAAATCCGGAGACCATCAAGGCCGCCGAGTTTTCGGCAGCTTCTGCTAAGCAAGAATCCGGGACCCTGCGCTGGTTGCTCGGCATCAATGCACTTCTGTTCGTGGTGGAAATGACTGCCGGTCTGATCGCCCAGTCCACCGGCCTGATTGGAGAATCCCTGGACAATTTTGCCGATGCGGCGGTGTACGGGCTTGCCCTTTATGCGGTTGGACATAGCGTGAAAATGCAGGTACGTGCCGCGCATCTTGCTGGTGTACTGCAACTGATCTTGGCTGTGGGCGTGCTCGTAGAGGTGGTGAGACGCTTTGTATTCGGTAGTGAGCCTGAATCGCTGGTGATGATGGCTATCGCATTCGTCGCATTGATTGCCAATACCAGTTGTCTGCTGCTCATATCCAAACATCGGGAAGGCGGGGCGCACATGAAGGCAAGCTGGATATTCTCGGCCAACGACGTGGTGATCAACCTGGGGGTCATCACCGCCGGCGCCCTGGTCGCGTGGACCGGTTCCAATTATCCGGATCTGATTATCGGCACCATCGCGGGGGGCATTGTACTTAACGGTGCCAGACGCATTTTGGCGTTGAAGGGTTAAATAATGCTCATTATTGGCAAAAAGCTCTCGCCGTATGCCCTATTGTCCATATCGGGCCTGCTGGCAGCGTCTGATCAGGCTGTAAAGTGGCTGGTGCAGCAATCAATGGCCTATGGCGAGTATGTTTCGGTGACCCCGTTCTTTAACTGGGTGCACCTATGGAACACCGGTGCCGCATTCAGTCTTTTTGCGAATGGTGGATGCTGGCAGCGCTACTTTTTTATCGGAATCGCGGTAGTGGTCTCGATTTTTCTGATCAAGCTGATCCTTGAAAATCGTCATAAAGGAGAAGCCATCGCTTACAGTCTTATCCTCGGTGGCGCCATGGGCAACCTGATTGACCGGGTCTTTCGCGGCTATGTTGTGGATTCCTTTGATTTCTATTGGCGAGACTGGCATTGGCCGGCCTTCAACCTGGCTGATATTGCAATTGTCCTCGGTGCCTTACTTTTCGTTTCCAGCAGCTTGTTGGGTAAAAAAGCAAACACCAATGCCGAGCCGGATGGATCTGACTGACACCTACGCCTATACAACACCATGACCGAACTTCCCGACAACATCCTTCACCTGCCGCAATACCAAGTACTGGGCTGCAAATCAACCGACGACGAAATGCACTTCCAGGTGGACGTGCCCGATCCCATCGCCTGCGAGGAATGCGGCGTGCAGGGTGAGTTCGTACGGTTCGGCAAGCGTGACGTTCCCTATCGTGATCTGCCCATCCACGGCAAGCGGGTCACTCTCTGGGTGGTCCGCCGCCGATACACCTGCCGGGCCTGCAAGACAACATTCAGGCCCCAGCTACCGGAGATGGTGGACGGATTCCGTATGACACTGCGGCTGCATGAGTACGTGGAGAAGGAATCCTTCAACCACCCCTACACCTTTGTGGCGGCACAGACCGGCCTGGACGAGAAGACGGTGCGCGACATCTTCAACGCCCGCGCCGAGTTCCTGGGGCGCTGGCACCGCTTCGAGACGCCCCGCATCCTGGGCATTGACGAGCTATACCTGAACAAGCGCTACCGCTGCATTCTGACCAACATTGAGGAGCGAACCCTGCTCGACCTGCTGGCCACCCGCCGCCAGGACGTGGTGACCAACTACCTGATGAAGCTGAAAGACCGGCAGAAGGTCGAGATCGTCAGCATGGACATGTGGAACCCCTACCGGGCAGCGGTCAAGGCTGTGCTGCCCCAGGCCCGTATCGTGGTCGATAAGTTCCATGTGGTGCGCATGGCCAACGATGCCCTAGAGAGAGTGCGCAAGGGCCTCAGAAAGGAGCTGAAACCGTCCCAGAGCCGGACTCTCAAGGGAGACCGGAAAATCCTGCTGAAACGCGCTCACGAAGTCTCAGACCGGGAGCGCCTCATCATGGAGACCTGGACAGGCGCGTTCCCGCAACTGCTGGCCGCCTACGAGCACAAGGAGCGCTTCTACGGCATCTGGGACGCCACCACACGGCTCCAGGCAGAAGCCGCCCTGGACGAGTGGATAGCCACCATCCCGAAGGGCCAAAAGGAAGTCTGGAGCGATCTGGTCAGGGCAGTGGGAAACTGGCGCGAAGAGACCATGACCTACTTCGAGACGGACATGCCCGTCACCAACGCTTACACGGAGTCCATCAACCGACTGGCCAAGGACAAGAACCGTGAAGGGCGCGGTTACTCCTTCGAGGTGATGCGGGCACGAATGCTCTACACCACGAAGCACAAGAAGAAGGCACCGACTGCGAAGGTCTCTCCTTTCTACAAGAAAACCATCGGTTACGGACTGCCGGACTTCGCAGAGGAACTCAACTACGGAGTCGATCTATCAACCATCTGAGGGTGGTATCAGATTGATGGGGTGAAGGTGCCCCATCAACCATTAAATCCGTATACCCCACAAAATCAAGGTCTTCCACCACCGCCGTATTCCGAAACTAGCCCAGATAGCTTAGGTCTCCCCAACCCTTTTTGGCCAACAATTAATATCAGAGGTGCCGCAGGGGGTCCCCCCCAAGCGACAGCAAATTTCCCGCGCATATACCAGTTATCAGAATAACGATTTCCTGAATACCTATCGACCTGGTACGCGCCAACGACGTGGCGCGTAGCATGAACTTTGTCAGCAACATTTCGGCGCTGACGGTGTTCATCATTTCCGGGCAGGTGGACTACATCGTCGGCCTGTGCAAGGGCCTGTCGGTGAGGGTCGGAGAACACTTCTCACTGCAGCTAGGACGGGAAAGCAGGGATATCAAGGCCCAGGCGCCGCGCAACATACAGGTCGATCAGGTACCGGGCGATGGACCGCCCGGCCGGCAGCGGCGGCAGGTCGTGGACGCTGAACCACTTGGCGTCCTCGATCTCGTCCGGCTGCATGACAATCTCGCCCCCCGCATACTCGGCATGGAAACCCAGCATCATCGAATGCGGGAACGGCCAGCACTGGCTGCCGACGTACTGGATGTTCCGCACCTCCACCGCCACTTCTTCGCGCACTTCGCGCACCAGGCAGTCTTCGGCCGATTCACCCGGCTCGGCAAAACCTGCCAAGGTGCTGTACACCCCGGTAACGAAGCGTGGCGAACGCGCCAGCAGGATTTCATCACCGCGGGTCACCAGCACGATCATGCTGGGTGAAATGCGCGGATAGCTGCGCAGGTCGCAGGGCTGGCAGTACATCGCCCGCTCCCAGCGAATTTGCGTCATCGCCTGGCCGCAACTGCCGCAGAAGCGATGCTCGCGCGCCCAGGTACCGATTTGTGCGGCATAGCCCAGCACCTTGTAGGTGTCGAAGTCGCCTTCGAGCATGAACGCACGCAGGCCGCGCCAGCTGCAGCCAGGCACATCAGTGGCGCTGCGCAGTTCCAGCAGGAACACCGGCTGGCCGTCAAAGTGGCCGATGCCGTGCTCGCACAGCACGTCGAGGTCCTGGCGCTTGAGCCAGTCGCGGGGGAACAGCGCGCCGTTGGCGTCCACCAGAAACCCTTCAGGGCTGCGGGCCACGGCCAGCCCCCCGGTCATCTGTGGGTCGAGTACTGCAGTAGTCCAGCGTGCTGACATGTCGGGGGTTCCTTTACTGCGCGTCCCCCGGCCCGATCAGTCGGCGAACGTCGGTTTCTGTTTGCTCATGTGCGCCGCCACAGCCACGCGCAGGTCTTCGGACTGCAGCATTGCGGCGTTCCAGGTGGCAATGTAGTCCAGGCCATCGTCGATGCGATGGTCACGCATGTAGCTGAGCATTTCCTTGGTGCCGGCCACAGCGATCGGCGATTTTGCGGCAATCTCGCGGGCGATGGCAAAGACGCCGTCCATCAGTGCGGCCTGATCATCATAGACTCGGTTGACCAGGCCGATGCGCAGCGCCTCGTCGGCCTCGACATTGCGCCCGGTAAACGCCAGCTCCCGCATGATGCCGTCGCCAATGATGCGTGGCAAACGTTGCAATGTGCCAACATCGGCCGCCATACCCATGTCGATTTCCTTGATCGAGAACTGCGCGTCACTGCTGCAGTAGCGCATGTCGCACGCCGAGATGAGGTCGATGGCGCCGCCGATGCAGTAGCCTTGCACGGCCGCCAGTACGGGTTTGCGGCACGTGTCCACAGCGGTGAACGAGGCCTGCAGCCGCTGGATGGTCTTGCGCAGGAAGCGTGCATTGCGGCCCACGTCCTTGCCCATCTGCCCAGCCAGCGAGGCCAGCATCATCAGGTCGATACCGGCGGAAAAGTGCTTGCCAGCGCCGCTGATCACCACCGCGCGCACGGCATCGGTGTCATCGATCCACTGGAAGATGTCGACGATTTCCTCCCAGAAGGCCGCATTCATTGCGTTGACCTTCTCTGGGCGATTGATCTGAACATGGGCGACGCTGTCGGTCAGTTCGACCTTTAATGCACTGTACTCGGTCACGGGCGGCACTCCTGCGGGCGAAAAGTTCATGGTCCGGATGTTAACTCATGCCGATGACCGTACTTGTGCCAAAAACGGGACTGTATGCCTTGCCTAAGGCGCAATGATCCGGCACCGTGCGCCATCGCTGAATCATAAGGATACATATTCATGTCGCGCTCCCTGACCGGCGCCCTCGCTCACGGTTTCCTGGGCCAGTCGCCGCTTTGGTACAAAGCGGTCATCTGCCTGTTCCTGGTGCTCAATCCGCTTCTGCTGGCAACCATTGGCCCGGCTGCAGCAGGGTGGGCGCTGGTAATCGAGTTCATCTTCACCCTGGGCATGGCGCTGAAGTGCTACCCGCTGATGCCCGGCGGATTGTTGCTGATCGAAGCCCTGCTGTTGCAGATGACCACGCCGCAGGCACTGTACGAAGAACTGCAGCACAACTTCCCGGTAATCCTGCTGCTGATGTTCATGGTCGCCGGTATCCATTTCATGAAGGAACTGCTGCTGTTCCTGTTCTCGCGCATTCTGCTGGGTGTGCGTTCAAAAGCCATGCTGTCGCTACTGTTCTGCGTACTGTCGGCATTCCTTTCGGCGTTTCTCGATGCGCTGACGGTGACGGCCGTGATCATCAGCGCCGCGGTCGGCTTTTATGCGGTCTACCATCGCGTGGCGTCCGGCGCCAACCCGCGTGAAGACAGCGCACTGGACAGCGACCAGCAAGTGGCGCAGTTACACCGTGACGACCTGAACCAGTTCCGCGCGTTCCTGCGCAGCTTGCTGATGCACGGCGCAGTGGGTACCGCCTTGGGTGGCGTGTGCACGCTGGTGGGCGAGCCGCAGAACCTGCTGATCGGCCACGAGATGGGCTGGCACTTCGCTGACTTCTTCCTCAAGGTGGCGCCCGTGTCGATACCGGTGCTGGGTGCCGGCCTGCTGACCTGCGTGTTGCTGGAGAAGCTGCGCCTGTTCGGCTACGGCACGCTGATGCCTGAAACAGTGCGCCAGGTACTGGCTGCCTATGCCGCCGAGGACGATGCCGCACGCACCCAGGCCCAGCGCATCGCGCTGTGGGTACAAGGGCTTGCTGCCCTGATCCTGATCATCTGCCTGGGGCTGCATGTGGCCGAGGTCGGCCTGATCGGCCTGATGGTGATCGTACTGATCACGGCCTTCACCGGCATCACCGACGAGCACCGCCTGGGCCGTGCCTTCCAGGACGCCATGCCATTCACCTCGCTGTTGGTGGTGTTCTTTGCCGTGGTCGCGGTGATTCATCAGCAACAATTGTTCAGCCCATTGATCAGCTGGGTGCTGACGCTGCCGGCCGAACAGCAACCGGGCATGCTGTATCTGGCCAACGGTTTGCTGTCGGCGATCAGCGACAATGTGTTCGTTGCCACCATCTACATCACCGAAGTGAAGCAGGCATTTCTCAACGGCAGCATGAGCCGCGAGCATTTCGAAACACTGGCGGTGGCGATCAACACCGGCACCAACCTGCCAAGCGTGGCGACGCCGAACGGGCAGGCGGCGTTCCTGTTCCTGCTGACCTCGGCCATTGCGCCGCTGATCCGGCTGTCGTATGGACGGATGGTGTGGATGGCGCTGCCCTATACCGTGGTGATGGGCGGGTTGGGATGGTGGGCGGTGACGTACTGGCTGTGAGGCAGGCCTGTGCGGACCTGTGCGGGCCCTTTCGCGGGTAAACCCGCTCCTGCACGGGTTTACCCGCAGGCAATATCGCCTACAACTTTTTCCCCGCACAGGCGTCGAAACACAGGTACGCCCCATCCGCTCCAAGGAGGTCACCCATGGCGCTGCGCACTACACTGCTGCTTTCCTGCATGACCCTGGCCCTGCTCGGCTGCGCCGGCAACGATCACCCGGCACCGCCGCGCACCCAGCAGGTCGACTTGCAACGCTACCAGGGCACTTGGTATGAACTGGCGCGACTGCCGATGTTCTTCCAGCGTAACTGCGTGAAGTCCGAAGCGCGCTATGGCTTGCGCGAGGACGGCCGTATCGATGTAACCAACCGCTGCCAGGAAAAGGACGGCCAGTGGAATGAAGCCAAGGGCATCGCCGAGGCTCAGCAACCGGGCAGTACCGACAAGCTGTGGGTGCGCTTCGACAACTGGTTCAGCCGCCTGGCACCGGGCCTGACCAAGGGCGAGTACTGGGTGCTGTACCACGACAAGGACTACCGCGTGGCACTGGTTGGCCACCCCAACCGCGAGTACCTGTGGCTGCTTTCGCGCACGCCAGCGGTCACCGACCAGCAGCGCGAGCAACTGCTGACAATCGCCCGGGAGCAAGGGTATGACACCAGCAAGCTCATCTGGCGACAGGATAACTAGCGGGCCGTCGACGGCGGGTGGCAATCCGGCTAAGGTGTGCGCCCCGTATCACCTTGGCCGCTTCTGGCCTGAAACAGGAGCCTGAGCATGGACCTGCTGTTCCTCGGCACCTCCGCCGGGGTGCCCACCAAGGCACGCAATGTCAGCGCCACAGCCGTGATCGAAGCCAGTGGCAGCCACTGGTATCTGGTCGATTGCGGCGAAGGCACCCAGCACCGCCTGCTGCACACCCCGCTTTCGATCCGCGACCTGCGCGCGATCTTCATCACCCACGTGCATGGTGACCATTGCTTCGGCCTGCCCGGCCTGCTGGCCAGCGCGGGCATGAGCGGGCGCACCCAGCCGCTGGAAGTGATCCTGCCCGCCGTACTGCACGATTGGGTACGCCAGGGCCTGGTTGCCAGCGACACCTTCCTGCCGTTCGAGCTACGCCTGTTGCCCGTGGAAGCGCTGATCGCATGGCGCAGCGAGACCCTGCAGGTGACCACCGTGCAACTGTCGCACCGGGTGCCCAGCGTGGGTTTCGTATTCACCGAAATCAACCCTGAGCCACGCCTGGACATCCAGCGCCTGGACGCCGAGGGCATACCGCGTGGTCCGCTGTGGGGCGAGCTGGCCAAGGGGTTGACCGTGACGTTCAATGGGCAACTGCTGAACGGCAACGACTACCTGCGCCCTTCGCGTCCGCCCCAGCGGGTGATCGTGTGCGGGGACAACGACAAACCAGCGCTGCTGGCAGCCGTCGCCAGGGGTGCGGATGTACTGGTGCACGAAGCCACCTTCACCCAGGCGGTGGTCGAACGCACCGGGGGCACGTTCGGCCACAGCACCGCCGCTGAGGTGGCACGCTTTGCCGAGGCCGCTGGCGTGCGCAACCTGGTACTGACGCATTTCAGCGCCCGCTACCAGAACGACCCACGGCGCAGCCCGCACATCGACACCGTGCGCGACGAGGCCCTCGCCCATTACAGCGGGCAGTTGACCCTGGCGCAGGACCTGCAGCGCTATCACCTTGGCCGTAACGGCCGTCTTGAGGCCAGTGCCTAGGCCGCCAGCCGCCCGCTGGCAATTGCCTCCGACGCCGCCAGCATCGCCCGCAACAACACTGCGCAGCCCGCCGCCAGGTCATCGGGCGTGGCGTTCTCGATCTCGTTATGGCTGATGCCGTTTTCGCACGGCACGAAAATCATCCCCGCCGGCCCCAGCTCGGCCAGGAAGATCGCGTCATGCCCCGCGCCACTGACGATGTCCATGTGCGGCAGGCCCAGCGCCTTGGCCGACTCGCGCACGGCGTCGACACAGCCTTTGTCGAAGTAAAGTGCCGGGAAGTCTGCCGTGGGCACCAGCTCATGGCTCAGGCCATGCTTGGCAGAGGTCGCCTCGATCACCCCGCGCACATCGGCAATCATCGCATTCAACTGCTCGCCCTCCAGGTGGCGGAAGTCGAGGGTCATGCGCACTTCGCCCGGGATCACGTTACGCGAGCCCGGGTACGCCTGAAGGCAACCCACCGTGCCGCAAGCGTGGGGCTGGTGGGCAAGCGCCGTGCGGTTGACCGCCTCTACCACAGCGGCTGCCCCCACCAGGGCGTCCTTGCGCAGGTGCATCGGCGTAGGGCCGGCATGGGCTTCAACACCGCGCAGGGTCAGGTCGAACCACTTCTGGCCCAGCGCGCCGAGGACCACGCCGATGGTCTTGGCCTGGTCCTCAAGGATAGGACCCTGCTCGATATGCGCTTCGAAATACGCCCCCACCGGGTGCCCCGACACGGCACGCGGACCGGCGTAGCCAATGGTGTTCAACGCTTCGCCAACGCTGACACCCTGGGCATCGCGCTTGGCCAGGGTGTCTTCCAGGGTGAACTTGCCGGCGAACACCCCTGAACCCATCATGCACGGCGCAAAACGCGAACCTTCTTCGTTGGTCCACACCACCACTTCGAGCGGCGCGTCGGTTTCCACGCCCAGGTCGTTGAGGGTACGGATCACCTCCAGCCCGGCCATCACCCCGAAGCAGCCATCGAACTTGCCGCCGGTGGGCTGGGTGTCGATATGGCTGCCGGTCATCACCGGCGGCAGCTTGGGGTTACGGCCCGGACGGCGGGCGAATATGTTGCCGACAGCGTCGATGCTGACCGAGCAACCGGCCGCCTCGCACCACTGCACGAACAGATCGCGGGCCTGGCGGTCGAGGTCGGTCAAGGCCAGGCGGCAGACACCGCCCTTGGCAGTGGCGCCGAGCCGGGCCAGATCCATCAGCGACTGCCACAGGCGGGTGCTGTCGACGTGACGGGCGTTGGTCTTCAGGATCTCTTTGACGGGGGTCACGGGCTTCTCCTTCAGGCTTCTTATTGTTTGTACGGGCCTCTTCGAGGCCTCAAGGCAAGGGTTTGACCAACCGCACCGGGTTGCGTGCCGCCAAACCGCCAAGCGCGGCGTACAGTGCACCGCCCAGCAACGAGCCGGTGAACCAGCCATAGTCGTAGAACCAGCTGAAACTGCTGTTGCCAATCGCCATTACCGTCAGCCCTACTGGCAAGGCGAAGGCGGCAAAACCGGCCCAGTTCCACGCGGGATACACGTCGTCGCGGTATAGCCCGGCCAGGTCCAGCTTCTGCCGCCGGATCAGGAAGTAGTCCACCACCATGATGCCGGCAATGGGCCCCAACAAGCTGGAATAGCCCAGCAGCCAGTTGGAATACACGCTCTCCAGGCTAAGGTCGGAGACAATCAGGCCCAGTTTCTTCAGCAGTTCATGCCCCATCAGCGCCAGGCCGATAAAGCCGGTCAGCCATACCGCGCGGCTTCGGCCGATCAGGCGTGGGGCAATGTTCTGGAAGTCATTGGTGGGCGACACGATGTTCGCCGCGGTGTTGGTCGACAGCGTGGCAATCACGATCAGCGCCATGGCCAGGGCCACCCAGAACGGGCTTTGAATCTTGCCGATCAGGGTGACCGGGTCGGACACCGTCTCGCCCACCAGCGACGCCGAAGCGGCGGTCAGCACCACACCCAGCGCAGCGAACAGGAACATGGTCAGCGGCAGGCCGAAGATCTGCCCGAGAATCTGGTCCTTCTGGCTGCGGGCGTATCGGCTGAAGTCGGGAATGTTCAGCGACAGTGTGGCCCAGAAGCCGACCATGGCCGTAAGCCCGGCGCAGAAGTAACTGACCACGCTCGCCCCTTCTGGGCGCTTGGGCGGCTGTGCCAACAGTTCGGTCATCGACATGTGCGGCAAGGCCCAGAACAGCAGACCGACGCCCACTGCCACCAGCAGCGGTGCCGACAGCGTTTCCAGCCACTTGATCGACTCGGCGCCGCGCAGCACCACCCACAGGTTCAGGCACCAGAAGATCATGAAGCCAATCACCTCGCCTGTCCCGCCCAGCGCCTTCCAGCCGTCAAACACCGAACCCAGGAACAGGTGAATGGCCAGCCCGCCGAACATGGTCTGAATACCGAACCACCCACAGGCAACCACTGCGCGGATCAGGCACGGTACGTTGGAGCCAAGAATGCCGAACGACGAACGCAGCAGCACCGGAAACGGGATGCCGTACTTGGTACCGGGAAAGGCATTGAGGGTAAGCGGTATCAGCACGATAACGTTGGCCAGCAGGATCGCCAGCAGCGCTTCGCCAACACTGAGGCCGAAGTAGGCGGTAAGGACACCGCCGAGGGTGTAGGTGGGTACGCAGATGGACATCCCCACCCACAGGGCGGTGATGTGCCATTTGTTCCAGGTGCGCTGGTGCACCTTGGTCGGTGCTATGTCGGGGTTGTAGCGCGGGCTGTCGAGAACATCGCTGCCCTCGGACAGCTCTAACAGGCCATCTTGCTCGACCACTTCCGATCTGCTCTGTTGCATAGGCCCTTCTCCAGTTTTTTCTTCTATTTTTTCGCTCATCAGGCTGATTCGATGACCGGAGTTCGCACGCGGAATTGTGCTTAGAAATCTCGACCAGATTTTCATCTTGTCAAGTTAGTCAAATACCCTGAAAACCCCGTCGCCCATTCGCTCGTTAATTTTTTCCTTTAAATATCAGTAACTTAAAAACCACAGATTTAATGGGAAAATTTTCTTGCTGAATCCAGAATCAGCATCTAGCCTCGAATCTTGTCAGGCCTGACAGGATTGACCGCCCTGCCCGCCCTGGCATCCATGACAATGCAAAGAACCGGCCAAGACCGGTCAGCCTGCGAGGAAAACGGCATGTCCCTGTTGATCCGTGGCGCCACCGTGGTTACCCACGAAGAGCGTTATCCCGCCGATGTCCTGTGTGCCGATGGCCTGATCCGTGCCATCGGGCAAAACCTCGAACCGCCCACCGACTGCGAGATCCTCGACGGCAGCGGCCAGTACCTGATGCCCGGGGGCATCGATCCGCACACCCACATGCAGTTGCCGTTCATGGGCACGGTGGCCAGTGAGGACTTCTTCAGCGGCACCGCTGCGGGCCTGGCTGGCGGCACCACCTCGATCATCGACTTCGTCATTCCCAACCCGCAGCAGTCGTTGCTGGAGGCCTTCCACACCTGGCGTGGCTGGGCGCAGAAAAGCGCCAGCGACTATGGCTTCCACGTCGCCATCACCTGGTGGAGCGAGCAGGTGGCCGAAGAGATGGGCGAGCTGGTGGCCAAGCACGGGGTGAACAGCTTCAAGCATTTCATGGCCTACAAAAATGCGATCATGGCCGCCGACGATACCCTGGTGGCCAGCTTCGAGCGTTGCCTGCAACTGGGCGCGGTGCCCACCGTGCATGCCGAAAACGGCGAGCTGGTGTACCACCTGCAGAAAAAACTGCTCGCCCAGGGCATGACCGGGCCGGAAGCCCACCCGCTGTCGCGCCCTTCGCAGGTTGAAGGCGAAGCGGCCAGCCGCGCCATCCGCATTGCCGAAACCCTCGGCACGCCGTTGTACCTGGTGCACATTTCCAGCCGCGAGGCACTGGATGAAATCGCCTATGCGCGAGGTAAGGGCCAGCCGGTGTATGGCGAGGTGCTGCCCGGCCACCTGCTGCTGGACGACAGTGTCTACCGTGACCCGGACTGGGCCACCGCCGCCGGTTATGTGATGAGCCCGCCGTTCCGCCCACGCGAGCACCAGGAGGCGCTGTGGCGCGGCTTGCAATCGGGCAACCTGCACACCACCGCCACCGACCACTGCTGCTTCTGCGCCGAGCAGAAAGCCATGGGCCGCGACGACTTCAGCCGCATCCCCAACGGCACCGCCGGCATCGAAGACCGCATGGCAGTACTGTGGGATGCCGGGGTCAACAGCGGGCGTCTGTCGATGCACGAATTCGTCGCGCTGACCTCTACCAACACGGCGAAAATCTTCAACCTGTTCCCGCGCAAGGGCGCTATCCGCGTGGGTGCCGATGCCGACCTGGTGCTGTGGGACCCGCAGGGCACCCGCACCATCTCCGCCAAAACCCACCACCAACAGGTGGACTTCAACATCTTCGAAGGCCGCACCGTGCGCGGCATCCCAAGCCACACCATCAGCCAGGGCAAGGTGCTCTGGGCCGATGGCGACCTGCGCGCCGAGCCGGGCGCGGGGCGGTATGTGGAACGGCCGGCGTACCCGTCGGTGTATGAGGTGCTGGGGCGCCGGGCCGAGCATCAGCGGCCGATGCCTGTTCAGCGCTGAAGCCATTGGGGCTGCTGTGCAGCCCATCGCGACGCAAGGCCGCTCCCACAAGGACCGCGATCGCCTGTGGGAGCGGCCCCAGAATCGACCGCAATACCTGTCGCCTGCACCAAAAAAAATAGAGAGGCTACAACCGTGACCAACGCCCTGAACCATTTGCCGCGCCCCCGGGCCGGCGCCGACCAGTTGGCCGAGCGCTTCAGCGACCTGGCCCCACCCCTCACCGCGCGTCAGGCCGCCCTGGAAAGTGCACGCTGCCTGTACTGCTACGACGCCCCCTGCGTCAACGCTTGCCCCAGCGAAATTGACATCCCCTCGTTCATACACCGCATCAGTGACGAAAACCTGCAAGGCGCCGCCGAGCGCATTCTTTCGGCCAACATTCTGGGCGGTAGCTGCGCCCGCGTGTGCCCCACCGAAATCCTCTGCCAGCAAGCCTGCGTGCGCAACAATGCCCAGGAATGCGCGCCGGTGCTGATCGGCCAGTTGCAGCGTTACGCCCTGGACAACGCCCAGTTCAGCGCACACCCGTTCAAGCGCTCGGCAGCCACCGGCAAGCGAATCGCCGTGGTCGGCGCCGGCCCGGCAGGGCTGTCCTGCGCCCACCGCCTGGCCATGCACGGCCATGACGTGGTGGTGTTCGAGGCCTGCGACAAAGCCGGTGGCCTCAACGAGTACGGCATCGCCCGCTACAAGCTGGTAGACGACTATGCCCAACGTGAAGTGGATTTCTTGTTGGGCATTGGCGGTATCGAAGTCCGCCATGGCCAGCGCCTGGGTGGCAACCTCAGCCTGGGCGAACTGCGCGATCAGTACGACGCGGTGTTCCTGGGCCTCGGCCTGAATGCCGTGCGCCAGCTGGGCCTGCCCGACGAGGAAGCACCCGGTGTGGTCGCCGCCACCGAATACATCCGTGAGCTACGCCAGGCCGATGACCTGAGCCAGCTACCGTTGGCCGACCGCTGCCTGGTGATCGGTGCTGGCAACACGGCCATCGACATGGCTGTGCAGATGAGCCGTCTGGGGGCCCGCGACGTCAACCTGGTGTACCGCCGTGGCCACGCCGACATGGGCGCTACCGGCCACGAGCAGGACATTGCCAAGGCCAACCAGGTACGCCTGCACACCTGGGCCCGCCCTGATGCCGTGCTGCTGGATGACACCGGCAAGGTCCGCGGCATGCGTTTTGCCCGCACCGAGCTGGCGGAAGGCCGCCTGCGCGATACCGGCGAAACCTTCGAGCTGGCCGCGGACGCCATTTTCAAGGCCATTGGCCAACGCTTTGACGATGCCAGCCTCGGCGACCCGGTGGCTGCGCAACTGGCCCGCGAGGGTGAGCGCATCCGCGTGAACGAAAACCTGCAGACCAGCCTGCCGGGCGTGTACGCAGGCGGCGACTGCACCGCGCTGGGGCAGGACCTTACCGTGCAGGCCGTGCAACACGGCAAGCTGGCCGCCGAAGCCATCCATGCCCAACTCATGCTCAACGTGGAGGCAGCGTAAATGGCCGACTTGTCTATCGTATTTGCCGGCATCAAGGCACCCAACCCCTTCTGGCTGGCCTCAGCACCGCCAACCGACAAGGCCTACAACGTGGTCCGCGCCTTCGAGGCCGGCTGGGGCGGCGTGGTTTGGAAGACCCTGGGCGAAGACCCTGCGGCGGTCAACGTGTCGTCGCGCTACTCGGCGCACTATGGCCCCAACCGTCAGGTACAGGGGATCAACAATATCGAGTTGATCACCGACCGCTCACTGGACATCAACCTGCGTGAAATCACCCAGGTGAAGAAGGACTGGCCCGACCGCGCATTGATCGTCTCGCTGATGGTGCCGTGCATAGAGGAGTCGTGGAAGTTCATCCTGCCGCTGGTGGAAGCCACCGGGGCTGATGGCATCGAGCTGAACTTCGGTTGCCCGCACGGTATGCCGGAACGCGGCATGGGGGCGGCCGTCGGCCAGGTGCCGGAATATGTGGAAATGGTCACCCGCTGGTGCAAGACCTACTGCGCGCTGCCGGTGATCGTGAAGCTTACGCCGAACATCACCGATATCCGCCAGTCGGCCCGCGCCGCGCACCGGGGCGGGGCCGATGCGGTGTCGTTGATCAACACCATCAACTCCATCACCAGCGTCGACCTGGACCGCATGGTGGCCCACCCGATTGTCGGGGACCAGAGTACCCATGGCGGTTACTGCGGTTCGGCAGTGAAGCCGATCGCCTTGAACATGGTGGCGGAAATCGCCCGCGACCCGGAAACGCGGGGCTTGCCGATTTGTGGCATTGGCGGCATCGGCAACTGGCGTGACGCCGCCGAGTTCATGGCCCTGGGCAGTGGCGCCGTGCAGGTGTGCACGGCGGCGATGCTGCATGGCTTCCGTATCGTCGAGGACATGCAGGACGGCCTGGCACGCTGGATGGACCAGCATGGGCACCCCACTATCGAAGCGTTCCGCGGGCAAGCGGTGGGGCATACCACCGACTGGAAATACCTGGACATCAACTACAAGTCGGTCGCGCACATTGACCAGGAGGCGTGCATTGGCTGCGGGCGCTGCCACATTGCGTGCGAGGATACCTCGCACCAGGCGATTGCCAGCACGCTGAAGGCTGACGGCACGCATGCCTACAGTGTGATCGAAGAGGAGTGCGTAGGCTGCAACCTGTGCCAGATCACCTGCCCGGTGGAAAACTGCATCGAAATGGAGGCACAGGACACCGGCAAGCCGTACCTGAACTGGACGCAGGATCCGCGTAACCCCTACCGTGAGGCCAGTTGAAGCGGGTCACCGCCTGAACAGCTGACGCGCCCCCTGTGGGAGCAACTGTCTTGCTCAATTTCTAAAAGCTGGCGCGATCCCTGTGGGAGCGGCCTTGTGTCGCGATTGGGCCGCACAGCGGCCCCAGCAGTCTTTGCCGCGATACAGACATCGAGGGGCCGCTTCGCGGCCCAATCGCGACACAAGGCCGCTCCCACAAAAAGACCACGTCCACCTGGAATGCCGGTTCACGGCGCCAGCCCTATTCCCCGCAAGATCACGCTGGTCACCGTCTGCACCGCATTCTCGAAGGCCATGTCAGACAGCGCCTCGCCGCCGTTGAGCAACTGCACCTGGTAACCAAAGTCAGCATAGTGCTGGGTAGACGCCCAGATCATGTACAGCAACGCCGAAGGCTCTACCGGCAGAATACGCCCCTCTTCCACCCAGCAGCGGATCTTGGCTTCTTTCATCTTCGCCCAGGGCACCAGGCTTTCGTCGAGGTTCACCCCCAGTACCGGCGCCCCGTGCAGCATCTCTTCGGCCCAGATTTTCGAGCCCAGCGGCCGCGAGCGCGAATGGCCCATCTTTGCCCGGATGTAGCTGGTCAGCACCACACGCGGGTCGTCGAAGTTCTCGAAGCACAGGGCGTCCTGCTTCCACACATCCAGCAGGTCCTGCAGCACCGCGCGGAACAGCTCGTCCTTGGTGCTGAAGTAATAATGCAGGTTGGAGCGTGGCAGCTCCGCCTGCTCGGCGATATCACCCATGGAGGTGGCGCCGTAGCCCTTCTCTGCAAACACCTTTTCCGCCGCTTGCAGGATTTTTTCGATATTGCGTCGGCGGATTTCGATCTTGTGATTGGCCATCAGGCTTGCGCCGTCCACACCGCCAGCTCATAACCGTCCGGGTCGATGAAATGAAAGCGCCGCCCGCCGGGGAAGGCAAAGGTCGCCCGGCTGATTTTCGCCCCGGCAGCTTCGATCCGTTGCTGCGTGGCCTCCAGGTCGTCAGCGTACAGGATGACCAGCGGCCCGCCCGGGCGCACCGGCTCACCCGTGGTGAAGCCACCCGTCAACCGGCCATCGCTGAACTCGGTGTAGGTCGGCCCGTAGTCGGTGAACGCCCAGCCAAACACACTGCCATAGAAGGCCTTGCTCCGTGAGATGTCGCTGACATTGAACTCGATATTGTCGATCTGCCGGTCAGTACCGCGAATGCCCATGTATGCTCCGTGCCGAAAGGGTTTGGCCTAGTCTACTCCGGTCAAGGCAGTCGCCCTACTCATTCGCTACCCACAACGCGCCCGGTCACGTGCCGGGCACTGTGCGCGGTGCAGATTCAGCGCAGTGTTGATGATGCCTATCTGGCTGAAGGCCTGGGGGAAGTTGCCGAGCATGCGCTGGCCGGCCGAGTCGTACTGTTCGGCCAGCAGGCCGAGGTCGTTGCACAGGCCGGTCAGGTGTTGGTACAGCGCTTCGGCTTTGGCCTGGCGCCCCAGCAATACATATACGTCAGCCAGCCAGAACGAACACACCAGGAAGGTGCCCTCTCCCGGCGTCAGGCCGTCGCTGCAGCTGTCACTGTCATAGCGCAGCAGCAGGCCGTTCTTCATCAGACGCTGTTCGATCTGTTCGAGGGTGCGCATGAAGCGTGGGTCATCCGCCGGCAGGAAGCCGGTCAGGGCGATCTGCAACAGGCTGGCGTCCATTTCGGTCGAACCATAGGCCTGGACGAAGAACCGGCCGCTGGGGTCCAGGCCGTGCTCGCACACGTCGCGGTGAATTTCGTCCGCCACCTGGCGATAATGCTGCCCGCGCTCGCGGCCTTCTTCTGTGGTGTCGGCCAGCCCTGCGGCGCGGTCGAAGGCGACCCAGGCCATCACCTTGGAGTGCACGAACTGCTGCCGGCCGCCACGCACTTCCCAGATGCCCTCGTCCGGCTCGCGCCAGATGCGTTCGACATAAGGCAATATCAAGCGCGAAATGGCGGCGCTGCGCGGGTGACGGGGCAACCCGCCCCTGATCGCCTGAGTCATCGCATCGGCCAGTTCGCCATAGATGTCCAGTTGTGTCTGCGCCGAGGCGGCGTTGCCCACCCGCACCGGCTGTGAATGTTCATAACCGGCCAACCACGGCAAGGTGTACTCCTGCAGGTCACGCTCGCCAGCCAGGCCATACATGATCTGCATCTGCTCAGGGTTGCCGGCCACCGAGCGCAGCAGCCACTCACGCCAAGCCTGGGCCTCGTCGAAGTAACCAAGGTTCATGAAGGCCAGCAGGGTCATGGTCGCGTCGCGCAGCCAACAGAAGCGGTAGTCCCAATTGCGCTCGCCACCCACACGCTCAGGCAACGACGTGGTGACGGCAGCGACAATACCGCCGGTGGGGGCGTAGGTCATGGCCTTGAGGGTGAGCAGCGAACGACGCACCAGGGCGGTATATGGCCCTACCTGCGGGCAGCGGTCGGCGAAGGCTTGCCATTGCTCACAGGTGTTTGCCAGGGCATGGTCGATGTTGCAGTCAGGCTGCACCGGCAAGTGCGAGGGCTGGTGACGCAGGCTGAAGACCTGGCGCTGGCCCGTGCTGACACGAAAGCGGCAGCCGGTATGGTGGTCGCGGGCTTGCGGGGGCACGGTGCTGCACAGGATCAAACGGTCAGGGCCGGCGACGGCACTGAGGGTCAGTGGGTCGAGCCGTTCCACCCAGGGCACGCTGCGGCCGTAGTCGAAGCGCATGACCAGGTCCATTTCGAAATGGGTTTCGCCGGACAAGCCTTCGACGATGCGCACCACCGAATTGACTTCGCCCAAGGGCATGAAGTCGAGCACCCGGGCACGACCGCTGGCGGTGACCCAGGTGGTTTCCAGCACCAGGGTGTCGCCCAGGTATTGGCGGCTGCTGTGCGTTACCGGGTCGCAAGGGGCCAGGCGCCAGCGGCCATTTTCTTCGTTGCCCAGCAGGGCCGCGAACACGGCGGGGGCGTCGAAGCGTGGCAGGCACAGCCAGTCCAGCGCGCCATCGCGGCTGACCAGCGCCGCACTGCGGCAGTTGCCCAGCAGAGCGTAGTCTTCGATGTGGGCAGGCATTGAGTCTCCTTTGAGTGGTTGCCTGTGCTGGCCTCTTCGCAGGTGCCTGAGGGAATGGAATGCCCTGCAGGCGCGGGCTTGCCCGCGAAAGGGCCGGCACAGGCTTGCAAAACTCTCACCCCAACCGGTGCCACTCCCGCTTGTCGCGGGTCAGCAATTCATTGCCGGCCTCAGGCCCATCTTCGCCAGCCGAGTACTCATGCACTTCGCCGCCCTGGGCCCAGGCATCGAGAAACGGCTGCACCGCTCGCCAGCCGTTTTCGATGTTGTCAGCCCGCTGGAACAGGGTCTGGTCACCGGTCAGGCAGTCATAGATCAGCGTCTCGTAGCCAGTGGCCGGGGTCATCTTGAAGAAGTCCTTGTAGGCAAAACCCAACTCGACATTCTCCATCACCAGCTCTGGCCCGGGCCGTTTGGCTTGCAGGTCGAACCACATGCCTTCATTGGGCTGGATCTGGATTTTCAGGTAGTTGGGCTTGGGCCGTTCCAGCTCCGACTCACGAAACTGCGCATACGGTGCGGGCTTGAAGCAGATGGCAATCTCGGTGTCACGCACGCTCATGCGCTTGCCGGTGCGCAGGTAAAATGGCACGCCGGCCCAGCGCCAGTTGTCGATCATCACCTTCAGCGCCACGTAGGTCTCGGTCTGGCTATCCGGCGCGACGTTGGCCTCCTGACGGTAGCCTGGCAACGGCTTGCGCCCCTGCTTGCCAGCGCTGTACTGGCCTCGCACGGAATTCTTCAGGGCCATTTTTGCCGACCATGGGCGGATAGCGCCGATTACCTTGGCCTTTTCACCGCGCACCGCATCAGCGCCGAACGCGGCCGGCGGCTCCATGGCCACCATCGCCAGCAACTGGAACAAGTGGTTGGGCACCATGTCGCGCAGGGCGCCGGTGCTGTCATAGAACGCACCACGGGTCTCGACACCAACGGTTTCCGCTGCGGTGATCTGCACGTGGTCGATGTAGTGATTGTTCCAGAACGATTCGAACAGGCCGTTGGAAAAGCGGCTGACCAGAATATTCTGCACCGTCTCTTTGCCCAGGTAATGGTCGATGCGGTAGATCTGCCGTTCACCCATCACCTTCAGCAGGCAGGCGTTGAGCGCCTCGGCACTGGCCAGATCGGTGCCGAACGGTTTTTCAACCACCACCCGGCGAAAGCCGCCGGCAGACTCGTCCAGCAGGCCGGCCTGCCCCAGGCGCTGCGCCACCTCGGGGAAGAAGCGCGGCGACGTGGCCAGATAGAAAATGGCATTGCCGTGGCGGGTCTTTTCGATGCGCCTGGCCAGGGCCTGGTAGGTGGCCGGATCGAGAAAGTCGCCCGTCTGGTAATCCAGGCGCTTGGCCAGGCGGGCCCATAGTTTCTCGTCCAGGCACTTGGCGCTGCCCTCGCTTCCTTTGTCACGCTCGACCATGAACGCGTGCAGGCGCGCGGCGAAATCCTCGGCGCTGGCCGGGTTATGGTCAACGCCGACGATGCGCAGGTTACGGTCCAGCAAACCGTCGCGGCTGAGGTTGTACAGCGCGGGCATCAGCAGGCGCTTGACCAGGTCGCCATTGGCGCCGAACAGGAACAGGGTACAAGGAGGGGCGGCCGCAAGGGTCTGTTTAGTCATTCGCCTTTCTTCTCGACGTGGCCACCGAAGCCCAGGCGCATGGCCGAGAGGATCTTGTCACCGTAGGTGCCCTGTTGCTGGCGCGAACGGAAGCGCGCGAACAGTGCGCTGGACAACACCGGCACCGGCACCGCCTGCTCGACGGCGGCGTCGATGGTCCAGCGGCCTTCGCCACTGTCGGACACCGAGCCACTGAATTGCGACAGCTGAGGGTCGGCCACCAGCGCATCGGCGGTAAGGTCGAGCAGCCACGAGGTCACCACGCTGCCGCGTCGCCACACTTCGGCAATTTCGGCCACGTTCAGGTCGAAGCGCTGGTCTTCGGGCAGCTCGTTGCCGCCTTTGCTGCGCAGCAGGTCGAAGCCTTCGGCATAGGCCTGCATCAGGCCGTACTCGATGCCGTTATGCACCATTTTCACGTAGTGCCCGGCGCCCGGTGGGCCGGCATGGATATAGCCGTGCTCGGCACGCTGGTGCTCGCCGCTGCGGCCATGGGTACGCGGGATGTCGCCCACGCCCGGCGCCAGCGCCTTGAACAGCGGCTCGAGGCGCTCGAACACGTCCTTTTCGCCGCCGATCATCATGCAGTAGCCCCGGTCCAGGCCCCACACGCCGCCGGAAGTCCCGACGTCCAGATAATGCAGGCCGCGCTTGGCCAGTTCGGCGGCGCGGCGCATGTCGTCCTTGTAGAAGGTGTTGCCGCCGTCGATGATCGCATCGCCCGGTTCCAGCAATTCGGCCAGCTGGGCGATGGTCTGCTCGGTGGCGTCGCCAGCCGGCAGCATCACCCAGACCGCGCGCGGCGCTTTCAGCTTTTGCACCAGTGCACCGAGGTCATGCGCGCCCTGGGCGCCTTCGCCCTCCAGGCCGGTGATGGCTTCACGGTTGCGGTCGTGCACCACGGTGCGGTGACCGGCGCGCATCAGGCGCCTTGCGATATTACCGCCCATACGGCCCAGCCCGATGATTCCCAGTTGCATGAGCCAATGCTCCCTTTTCGAAATGGATGACGACAGTCCAGCTTTTCAGATTAGTCCAGCATGCCGCCCGAGGGTTCAGCGACGAACGGCAAGACCACAATAAACAAAAAAGTTCCCAAGCCCGGTGAAAGAATTCAGAATGCGCACCGCGTGAAGCGTCTACGCTTTGACTTGTCACCAGCCAAAACCGCGAGGTGTGCTCATGGGTACATTGATGCCTGCAACCCCACCCCAGACCCTCTATGTCTCCGTGCGCCGTGATGAGCTGCGTAAACTTAAGGACGAACGTGACCAGTTGCGTCAGCAGGTCGCCCAGTTGAACCTGCTGTTGGCGCAGCAACGCGCTGGCGATAAAGCGGTCAGCCTCTGATCGATTCCTTTTTCGCCTGTGGGGGCTGCATGGCTCCCACCCGATCCTGAATCCAGTCGCCGTCTTTGAACCCTATCGGGCAACCGAAGCGGCCTTGTGCCCAAAAAGGGCCAGCACTGAAAGCAGAATCCTGCGCCCATACCCACCTCTTCGCAGCCTAAAGCCACGCTTACGCCTACGCACCCAAAAGGTGCATTGCGCGTAACGAGCCACAATTTGGCGCAGCTCGAAACCCCTCTGCCCCACACTCGCCCCCCCCTTTTCGCAACCCGTCACAAACGCCAACGTTTGCGTCTATTGCGCACATAACAATAGTGACCAGTGGGTCACCTTTTTAGCACTTTCTCTCCTACACTCAGTTTTCGGCCCGCCATTTGCTCAATGGAAGAGTGACCCCAAAAAAGTCGAACTTTCAGGAAACCCGGCAGGTCATGAACATAAGTAGGCCAGACGCATTGGGCTATTCCCGATCCTCGGCCCACACACCCCAACCAGTCCAAGCGCCTTCGGCCGGAATGCTGATCGCGTAGTGCCTGCGCGCACGACCCTGGGGCATGGAACGCACTAAGCAGATTCAAACTAGAGAGAACCAGCACGAAACATCGCCACGGGTGCCAGCACCCGACCAAGCATAGGGACGGAGAGAAGTATGATCAGTGCCGCTGTCGAGCCTCACGTAGACGCTTTCAAACCGGATAACCGCGAGCCGCTCACCCCGGACTTCGCCACGACAGGCAAGGCACCCGGCGCCCAGCGCCAGCAAAACCCGAACATGCGCAAGATTCTGTTCGTGACCTCGGAAATCGCTGATCTGGTGAAAACCGGTGGCCTGGGTGACGTGTCCGCTGCCCTGCCCCGTGCCCTGGCGCACCTGCACGATGTGCGGGTACTTATCCCCGGCTACCGCCAGGTGATGGAAAGCGACAACCCTATACATATCGTGGGTGAACTGGGTGGTCACGCGGCCCTGCCGCCCTGCAAGATCGGGCGCATGGACATGGCCGACGGCCTGGTCATCTATGTGTTGATCTGCCCCGAACTGTACCAGCGCGACGGCACACCCTATGGTGCCAACAATGGCCGCGACTGGCCCGACAACCACATCCGCTTCGCCCGCCTGGGCCTGGCTGCCGCCGAAATCGCTGCCGGCGAAGGCAAGATCCACTGGACGCCGGAAGTGGTGCACGCGCATGACTGGCCGGCCGGCCTGGCCCCGGCCTACATGCACTGGCGTGGCCTGAATACGCCCACGCTGTTCACCATCCACAACCTGGCGTACCAAGGGGTGTACAGCCGCGGTTGCAGCCCGGAGCTGGCGATACCCGAACATGCCATGCAGCAAGAAGGCATGGAGTTCTACGGCAAGCTGTCGTTCCTCAAGGCCGGCCTGGCCTACTCCAGCCACATCACCACAGTCAGCGCCACCTATGCCCGGGAAATCACCACCCCGGAATTCGGCTGCGGCCTGGACGGTTTCCTCGCCAGCAAGGCCCAGCAAGGCCTGCTCGGTGGCATCCCCAACGGCATCGACGAAAGCTGGGACTCGGCTACCGACAAGCACCTGCAACACAACTTCAGCATCAATGACTGGGAGGGCAAAGCGCGTAACACCCAGGAGGTGCGCGAGCTGTTCGGCCTGGAAGATTCCGAAGGCCCACTATTCGCCGTGGTGTCCCGCCTGGTCTATCAAAAGGGCCTGGACCTGACCCTGGGCGTGGCCGACTACATCGTCGAGCAAGGCGGGCAGATCGCGATCATCGGCCGCGGCGAGCCGGAAGAAGAACAGGCCATGCGCGAGCTGGCGCTGCGTCACCCGGGCCGCATCGGTGTGCGTATCGGCTTCAATGAAACCGATGCCCGGCGCATGTTCGCCGGCAGCGATTTCCTGCTGATGCCGTCTCGGTATGAGCCGTGCGGCCTTAGCCAGATGTACGCGCAACGCTTCGGCTCGCTGCCGGTAGCACGCAATACCGGTGGCCTGGCCGACACCATCGAGTGCGGCGTGACGGGCTTCCTGTTCAACGAGTCCACCGTCGAGAGCTACCGCGACGCACTCAGCCGCGCCTTCTATGTTTACGGCAAGAAGGACCTGCTGAACGCCATGCGCTGCCTGTCGATGACCCAGCCGTTCAACTGGTGCCAGGCGGTTGAACCCTATGCCCGCCTGTACGAGGACCTGGTCAAGCAGACACAACTGAGCCACTACTGAGCGGGGGTCAGAAGATGCACAGACATGGCGCACACTTGCTGGACGCCACGTCGGCGCGCTTCGCCCTCTGGGCGCCGGATGCGCGCAGCGTGAGCGTGGAACTGGAGCAGCAGCCGGCCATCGAACTGCTGCCGGATGATGAGGGTTGGTACAGCGGCGTAGTGCCATGCAAGGCCGGTGACCGTTACCACTACCGTATCGACGGCGAGCTGCAGGTGGCCGACCCGGCCTCGCGCTACCAGCCCGACGGCGTACAGGGGCCAAGCCAGGTAGTGGATGTGGCCGGTTATGCCTGGCAGCACCCGTGGCAGGGCCGGCCTTGGCATGAGGCCGTGATCCAGGAGGTGCATGTCGGCCTGCTCGGGGGGTATGCCGGGGTTGCCCGGCAACTGCCGCGCCTGGCCGAACTGGGCATCAGCGCGATCGAATTGATGCCGCTGGGGCAGTTCCCCGGCGAACGCAACTGGGGCTACGACGGCGTACTGCCTTACGCCCCACAGAACACCTACGGCAGCCCCGAGCAGCTGTGCGCACTGATCGATCAGGCCCACGGCCACGGGCTGATGGTGCTGGTCGATGTGGTGTACAACCACTTCGGACCTGACGGCAATTACCTGCACCAGTACGCCAGCCCGTTCTTCCGTGAAGACCGGCAGACACCGTGGGGCGCGGCCATCGATTTTCGCCGCCCGCAGGTACGCGAGTACTTTATCCAGAATGCCCTGATGTGGCTGTGCGACTACCGCTGCGACGGCCTGCGCCTGGATGCCGTGCATGCCATCGACCAGCCCGATTTCCTGATCGAACTGGCCCAACGGGTACGCGCCGCCGTAGAACCGAGTCGGCACGTGTGGCTGGTGCTGGAGAACGAGCACAACCAGGCAGGCCTGCTGGAACAGGGTTACGATGCCCAGTGGAACGACGACGGCCACAATGCCCTGCACGTGCTGCTGACTGGTGAAACCGAAGGTTACTACGCCGACTACCAGCATCGCCCCATCGACCAACTGGCCCGGTGCCTTGGCGAAGGTTTCGTGTTCCAGGGCCAGGCCAACCGGCATGGCAAATCACGCGGCGAACCCAGCGGGCATTTGCCGCCCAGTGCCTTCGTGCTGTTCCTGCAGAACCACGACCAGGTCGGCAACCGCGCGCTGGGTGAGCGCCTGACCCGCCTATGCCCCGCGCCAGCTTTGCGTGCAGCCACCGGCCTGTTGCTGCTGGCCCCCATGATTCCGCTGCTGTTCATGGGCGACGAAGCCGGCAGCTGCCAGCCGTTCCTGTTTTTTACCGACTTCCATGACGCGTTGGCCGACGCCGTCCGCGAAGGCCGTCGTGGCGAGTTCGCCCACTTCACCGCGTTCGCCGACCCCACGCAGCGTGAGCACATTCCCGACCCCAATGCCGAACAGACGTTCGCGTCCTCACGCCCGCAAAACAAGGCGGTGATCGCCGGCTGGCACGGCCTTTACCAGCAACTGCTCGACCTGCGCCGCCGCCACGTCATCCCGCACTTGCCCGGCAGCCGTGCGCTGGGCGCCGAGGTGCACGCAGACAAAGCGCTGACCGCGCGCTGGCGGCTGGGCAATGGCAACACATTGCGCATCGACCTGAACCTGGCCGACACCCCGCAGGCCGTCGAACTGCCCGCGCCAACCACACGGCTGTTCGACAGCAGCGACACCCGCCACCCGGATACCCACCTGGCTGCCTACAGCTGCGTGGTCAGCCTGCTTCCCCCTGCCCAGGAGCGCCCATGAGCGAAACCGCCCTGCACCGTCTGGCAACCAGCGTCGGGCTGAACCGCGACTGGATTGACGCCAATGCCAGGCCCCAGCGTGTCAGCGACGACGTGCTGCGCAACGTCCTCGAAGGCCTTGGCCACCCGGCCGGCGATGACGCAGCCGTTGCCGCCAGCCTGCGTGCGGTGGAAACCGCCGAAGACAGCGAACACCTGCCGCCTTTGCTGACCGCCGACCTAGGCCAGCCGCTAGCGCTGGTGCGCTACTTCAGTGCCGCCAGCGTGGCCCACTGCACCCTGGAAGATCACACCTCGGTCACCCTCAGCCTCGATGACCAGGCGCGCCTGCCCGGCGAGCTGCCCATCGGCTATCACCAGGTGGAGATCGACAGCCGCCGCTTCACCGTGGCGGTGGCGCCAACACGCTGCCACAGCCTGGAAGACAAGGTGCAACAGCCGCCACCACGCTACTGGGGCCTGGCAGTGCAGCTGTACAGCCTGCGCCGCCCCGGCGATGGTGGCTTCGGCGACTGCCTGGCGCTGGAGCAGTTGGCCCGCTCGGCCGCCGAGCGCGGCGCCGATGCCTTGGCTATCAGCCCGATTCACGCCCTGTCGGCCATCGACCAGGAACACTACAGCCCCTACTCACCTTCCAGTCGCCTGCTGCTCAACACCCTGTACACCAGCCCCGCAGCCCTGCTGGGTGAACGGGAGGTGCGCATGGCCATCGAAGCCTGCGGGCTGGAGCAACAACTCGAAGAGCTGGAGCAGCGCCCTCTGGTCGACTGGCCACGCGCCGCCAGCGCCCGGCTGCGTTTGCTTGAAGCGCTTTATCAAGGCTTCAGCCAAGGCGACCACCCACTACGCACTGATTTTGACAGCTTCCGCGAAGCCGGCGGCCAGACGCTGGAGCACCACTGCCGCTTCGAGGTGCTGCAGGCCCAGGCGGTGGAGCACGGCCTCGGTGCCGACTGGCGCAACTGGCCCAAAGCCTGGCATGACCCCTACCACCCGGAAGTGGAGGCTTTAGCCAATGCCTACCCGGCCAAGGTCGAGTTCCACGCGTTCTGCCAGTGGCTGACCGAACGTGGCCTGCAACGTGCTCACGAAGCGGCCCGCAGCAATGGCATGGCCGTGGGCCTGATCGCCGACCTGGCGGTGGGCGCCGACGGTGCCGGCAGCCAGGCCTGGAGCCGCCAGGACGAACTGCTGGCCGGCCTGAGCGTGGGTGCGCCGCCCGACATCCTCAACCACGTCGGGCAAGACTGGGGCATTTGCGCCTTCTCGCCCGAGGGCCTCAAGCGTAATGGCTATCGCGCCTTCATCGAGATGCTGCGGGCCAACCTCGCCCACGCTGGCGGCCTGCGCATCGACCATGTGATGGGCCTGCGCCGGCTATGGCTGATCCCGCAGGGGGCCAAACCCAGCGAAGGCGCCTACCTCAATTACCCGCTAGACGACCTGTTGCGCCTGTTGGCGCTGGAGTCGGTGCGTCACCAGGCGATCATCCTCGGCGAAGACCTGGGCACCGTGCCCGACAGCCTGCGTGAAAAGCTGGCCGAGAAGGCGGTGCTGGGCATGCGCGTGCTGCCGTTCGAGCAGACCCAGCCGGGCCAGTTCAAGCCGATTCTCGACTGGCCAGACAACGCCCTGGCCACAACCGGCACCCACGACCTGGCGCCACTGGCCGGCTGGCTGGCAAACCGCGACATCGACTGGAGACACCGCTTGCAACTGATTGATGCTGCTGCCGAATTGCACTGGCGACACGAGCGTCAGAAAGAACGCGACGGCCTGCGCCGCATCCTGGAGGCCAACTACGGCGAACTGAAGGACAACGACGCGCTGATCGATGCGGCCATCCGCTTCGTTGGCCATACCCGTGCGCCGCTGGTGCTGGTACCGCTGGAAGACCTGCTGGGCTGCGACGAGCAACCCAACCTGCCGGGCACCACCAATGGCCATCCCAACTGGCGGCGGCGCTTTGCCCTTCCAGTACGCGAACTGCTCGACGATGAGGACGCCGCACGGCGCCTGGAGCTGCTGGCCCAGGCCCGCGAACAGGCGTGGGAGCGTGACCGATGAAGCCACTGACCGCGACCCTGCGCCTGCAATTCCACAGCGACTTCACCCTCGATCACGCTGTACCGCTGGTGCCGTATTTCGCCCAGCTGGGCATCAGCCACCTGTATGCCTCGCCCATCCTCAAGGCCCGCGCTGGCTCGCGCCATGGCTACGACGTGGTCGATCCTACCTGCGTCAACCCGGAGCTGGGCGGCGAGGCTGCGCTGGAGCGCCTGGTTGCCGCCCTGCGCCAGCATGGCATGGGGCTGATCCTCGACACGGTGTCCAACCACATGGCCGTGGGCGGTGCCGACAACCCTTGGTGGCAAAGCCTGCTGGCCTGGGGACGGCGCAGCCCGTATGCAGCGTTCTTCGACATCCAGTGGCACTCCAGCGACCCACTGCTGGCCGGGCAACTGCTGTTGCCGTTCCTCGGCAGCGACTACGGCGTGGCGCTCAAGAAGGGTGAGATACCGCTGCAGTTCGACAAACAGCAGGGGCTGCTGCAGGTGGCCCATTACGCGCATCGTTTCCCGATCTGCCCGGTCGATTACGGCTGGATTCTCGCGCTCAGCCCAGAGCCTGCGCTAAAGGCTCTGGCCGAACGCTTCACTGCTTTGGGCGACTCGGCCACCCCGCTGGCCGATAGCCTGCCGCTCCAAGCCGAACTGGCACGCCTGGTGCGCGAAGGTGCCGACCTCGAATCGGCCCTGGTGGCCTTCGACAGCCGCAGCGAGGCCGGTTTCAAGCGCCTGCACCTGCTGCTGGAGCGCCAGACCTACCGCCTGGCCAGCTGGCGCACCGCCGCCGACGACATCAACTGGCGGCGCTTCTTCGACATCAACGAGCTGGGCGGCCTGCGCGTGGAGCGCGCCGTGGTGTTCGAAGCCACCCATGCCAAGCTGTTCGAACTGATCGAACGTGGCCTGGTGGACGGCCTGCGCATCGACCATATCGACGGCCTTGCCGACCCGCGTGGCTACTGCCGCAAACTGCGCCGGCGGGTTGATGGCCTGCTGACGCGGCGGCCGCTGAATGCAGGGCTGGAGCACTTCCCCCTGTACGTGGAAAAGATCCTGGGTGCCGACGAGCACCTGCACCGCGACTGGCTTACCGACGGCACCACCGGCTACGAGTTCATGAACCAGGTGTCGCTGCTGCAACATGATCCGGCCGGCGAAGCGCCGCTGAGCGAACTGTGGAGCAACGTCAGCGAGCGCCCGGCGTTCACCGAAGAAGTGCGCCAGGCCCGTCACCTGGTGCTCAACGCCAGCCTGGCCGGTGACTGCGAGTCGGTGGCCCAGGCACTGTTGCAGGTGGCGCGCAACGACCTGATGACCCGTGACCTGACCCTGGGCGCGATTCGCCGGGCCTTGCAGGCGTTGGTGGCGCATTACCCGGTTTACCGAACCTACTTCAATGCCTGCGGGCGCCCGGCGCAGGACGAAACGTTCTTCCAGCAGGCCCTGACCAACGCCCGGCAAGACCTTGCCGAAGCCGACTGGCCGCTACTGGACCAACTTGAACGGTGGCTGGGCGGGCAAGCCTGGCGGCACCTGCCACCCGGGCGCGCCCGCAAGCAACTGCGCCACGCCTGCGTGCGCTTCCAGCAGCTCACTGCCCCCAGCGCCGCCAAAGCCGTGGAAGACACCGCCTTTTATCGCAGCGCGCGGCTGCTGTCGCGCAACGACGTGGGTTTCGACGCCGAGCGCTTCAGCGCCCCCCCCATGCATTTCCACAACGAGGCCCAGCGGCGCCTGCGCGATTTCCCCGACAACCTGCTGACCACCGCCACCCACGACCACAAGCGCGGCGAAGACACGCGTGCACGCCTGGCCGTACTCAGCGAGCGCGGCACGTGGCTGGCCAGCCGGGTGGAGCACTGGCGTGAGCTGGCCGCCCCCCTGCGCGCGCAGTTGGACGACGGGCTGGCACCCAGCCCCGGCGACGAGTTGATGCTGCTACAGACCCTGCTCGGCAGTTGGCCCTTGGACCTCGACCTGAACGACGACAATGCCCTGCGCCAATACGCCGAGCGTGTTCGCCAGTGGCAGCAGAAGGCCCTGCGCGAGGGCAAGCTGCGCAGTAGCTGGAGCGCACCGAACGAGGCCTACGAAGGCGCCTGTGCTCATTACCTCGACGGCCTGCTGCTGGACAGCGAGAACCAGCAACTGCGCAAGTCGCTGGCCGACGCGGCGCAGCTGCTGGCCTGCCCCGGCGCACTCAATGGCTTGGTCCAGGCCCTGTTGCGCATGACCACACCCGGTGTGCCCGACCTCTACCAGGGCAACGAATACTGGGACTTCAGCCTGGTCGACCCGGACAACCGCCGTGCCGTGGACTACGCGTCGAGGCGTCGCACGCTGGACGACGCCACGCCGGCAGCCGAGCTGCTGGCGCACTGGCGCGACGGCCGCGTCAAACAGGCCTTGATCGCGCGGGTGCTGGACTGCCGCCAGGCCCACGCCGAGCTGTTCCGCCGCGGTGCCTACCTGCCACTGACCGTACAGGGCCGGCACGCTGACAAGGTCATTGCCTTTGCTCGCCTGTGGGAAGGCGAGCACGCCATCGTCGTCGCCCCGCGCCTGGCCAGCGGCCTGCTCGGAGGTGCCGCTACACCGTTGATCCCGGCACAGAACTGGGACGACACCCGGCTGGTATTGCCGTTTGCCTTGTCACCTGCCAACTCGACGGGACTTTTCGCCTGTGCGGCGGTCAGCTCTTCAAAGGAGTTGCTGTTGAGCGCCGTGCTGGCGGAGTTTCCGGTCAACGTGTTGATACAACAATCTTGAGCATCAGGAGCGTCATGATGAGTGTCGATGAAAAGCGTATTCGCGAATTTGCCTACCAGATCTGGGAATCCGAAGGTAAGCCCGTAGGAGAGGAAGAACGCCACTGGGAAATGGCCCGCAAGCTGGCCGAGGCCGAAGCACTGGCGCCCAAGGCAGCCCCGCGCAAGAAAGCAGCGGCCAAACCGAAGGCGCCTGCAGAACCCAAGGCGGCTGCCCTGCCGGGGGTTAAACCCGCTGCAGCGAAAAAGCCCCGGGCGGTGAAAAAGCCTACTGCCGGTTAAGCCTGTCCGGGCCTCTTCGCGGGTAAACCCGCTCCTACAGGTTCATCACAGGCGCATGTAGGAGCGGGTTTACCCGCGAAGAGGCCAATGCAGGACAGCACAATTCCCCTTCCATCACGGCCACTCGAGGATCGTCATGAGCCCCCGCACCCCAAAGAAAACCCGCTCGGTCGCACCATCGCGCATCCGCGAAGGCATGCCCTTCCCCCTCGGCGCCACCTGGGATGGCCTTGGGGTCAACTTCGCCCTCTTCTCGGCCAACGCCACCAAGGTCGAGCTGTGCCTGTTCGACTCCACCGGCGAGCAGGAAATCGAGCGCATAGAGCTGCCCGAATACACCGATGAGATCTACCATGGCTACCTCCCCGACGCTCACCCCGGCCTGGTCTATGGCTACCGGGTGTACGGCCCCTACGAGCCGGAAAACGGCCACCGCTTCAACCCCAACAAACTGCTGATCGACCCGTATGCCAAGCAACTGGTCGGCAGCCTGAAATGGTCCGAGGCACTGTTCGGCTACACCATCGGCCACCCCGACGGTGACCTGTCGTTCGACGAGCGCGACAGCGCGCCTTTCGTGCCCAAATGCAAGGTCATCGACCCGGCGTTCACCTGGGGCCGCGACCAGCGCGTGCAGATCCCATGGGAGCGCACGATCATTTATGAAGCGCATGCCCGCGGCATCAGCATGCGCCACCCGGCTGTGCCTGAAGAACTGCGCGGCACCTTCGCCGGCCTGGCCAACGACGAGTTGCTCAAACACATCAAGGACCTTGGCGTGTCGAGCATCGAGCTGCTGCCGATTCACGCCTTCGTCAACGACCAGCACCTGCTGGACAAGGGCCTGAACAACTACTGGGGCTACAACAGCATCGCCTTTTTCGCCCCGCACCCGCGCTACCTGGCCAGCGGCAAGATCGCCGAGTTCAAGGAGATGGTCGCGCACCTGCACGACGCCGGGCTCGAAGTGATCCTGGACGTGGTCTACAACCACACCGCCGAAGGCAACGAGCGCGGCCCGACCCTGTCGATGCGCGGCATCGACAACGCCTCGTACTACCGCCTGATGCCGGACGACAAGCGCTACTACATCAACGACTCCGGCACCGGCAACACCCTGGACCTGAGCCACCCCTGCGTGCTGCAGTTGGTCACCGACTCGCTTCGCTACTGGGCCGGCGAAATGCACGTGGATGGCTTTCGCTTCGACCTGGCGACCATCCTTGGCCGTTACCACGATGGCTACAGCGAGCGTCATGGCTTCCTGGTCGCCTGCCGCCAGGACCCGATGCTGAGCCAGGTCAAGCTGATTGCCGAACCATGGGATTGCGGCCCCGGCGGCTACCAGGTGGGCAACTTCGCCCCGGGCTGGGCGGAATGGAACGACCGCTTCCGCGATACCGCACGCGCCTTCTGGAAAGGCGACGAAGGCCAGTTGGCCGATTTTGCCGCCCGCTTGACCGCCTCGGGCGACATGTTCAACAACCGCGGGCGCCGGCCCTATTCCTCGGTCAACTTCATCACCGCCCACGACGGCTTCACCCTGCGCGACCTGGTGTCCTACAACCACAAGCACAACGAAGACAACGACGAAAACAACCAGGACGGCACCGACAACAACCTGTCGTGGAACTGCGGCGTCGAAGGGCCGACCGACGACCCGGCGATCAATGCCCTGCGCATGCGCCAGATGCGCAACTACTTCGCCACCCTGCTGCTGGCCCAGGGCACGCCAATGATCGTTGCCGGCGACGAGTTCAGCCGCACCCAGCACGGCAACAACAACGCTTACTGCCAGGACAGCGAGATCGGCTGGGTGAACTGGGACCTGGACGAGGAAGGCCAGGAGCTGCTGGCCTTCGTCAAGCGCCTGACGCGTCTGCGCCTGGCCTACCCGGTGCTGCGCCGCTCACGCTTTCTGGTGGGTGACTACAATGAGGCAATTGGGGTCAAGGACGTGACCTGGCTGGCACCCGATGGCAACGAGATGAGTGTTGAGCAATGGGAAGACCCACACGGGCGTTGCCTGGGCATGCTGATAGATGGCCGGGCACAGGTCAGCGGTATCGCCCGGCCAGGTGCCGAGGCCACCGTGCTGCTGATCGTCAATGCCCACCATGACGTGGTGCCATTCAAGCTGCCGGCCGTGCCCGAAGGCGATTACTGGAGCTGCCTGGTCGATACCGACCGGCCGGAGTTGCGCAAGGGGCAGCACCTGCAGTTCGACAGTACCTTCGAGGTGAAGGGCCGGTCGATGCTGCTGATGGTGTTGCAGCGCGACGAGGAGTGAACCGTGATAACCCAGGCAGGTCTTACGTTTTGATCGCTACGCCATACCTGTGAGCGCGGGTTTGCCCGCTGCCACAGGTTTTAGCGGCGACAGTAAGGCAGGGTTAACTTCAGGAGGATTTGTGAGCCTCGAAGCCGGCAGTAATGGTTTCGCCAGCGTCAGCCAGGCCCCAGCCGTGAAACGCCTGCGGGTACTGACGGTGAACACCCACAAGGGCTTCACCGCCTTCAACCGGCGCTTTATCTTGCCGGAGCTGCGCGAGGCCGTGCGCAGCACACAGGCCGACATTGTCTTCCTTCAGGAAGTGCTCGGCAGCCACGACCGCCACGCCGCGCGCTACCCCGGCTGGCCGCAGACCTCGCAGTACGAATTCCTCGCCGACAGCATGTGGAGCGACTTTGCCTACGGCCGCAACGCGGTCTACCCTGACGGCCACCACGGCAATGCGCTGCTGTCCAAATACCCGATCATCGAGCACCGCAACCTGGACGTGTCGATCACCGGCCCCGAACGCCGCGGCCTGTTGCACTGTGTGCTGGAGGTGCCGGGGCAAGGCCAGGTGCATGCGGTCTGCGTGCACCTGTCGTTGCTGGAAAGCCACCGGCAAAAGCAGCTGCAGTTGCTGCGTAAACTGCTGGACGCCCTGCCGGCCAACGCCCCGGTGATCATCGCCGGCGACTTCAACGACTGGAAAAGCCACGGCAACCGCACCCTTGGCCTGCAACGCGACTTGCACGAAGCCTTCGAACGCCACCACGGCCACCTCGCCCGCACCTATCCTGCCCGCCTGCCACTGCTGCGACTGGACCGCATTTACCTGCGTAATGCCGAAAGCCATGGGCCGCGGATTCTGGGGCACAAACCTTGGTCGCACCTGTCAGATCATCTGCCACTGGCAGTGGAAGTGCGCCTTTAGCAATCATTCTTCATAGCCACGGCACGGCAAATAGCGATCCCCGCTATACCCTGCTGTTTTTACCAATAAAACAACAGGTTGAGCGTTACGACATACCTTGAACACTTCCTTCACGCTTTCTTGACGCAAGCGGTGACCTCTCCTTAGCTGAACGATACCAAGCTGTAAAAAACTTGCGCCGGGCCTCTAGCTCGCGCCTTCGTGCGCGCTTGCGATAACTGGCGTACTGGTTTGGGTCGCCCACTGTTTTTGCCGTACAGCTCGTGACAACAGGCCAGTTTTCTCGGGCTGCACCACCAAAACAAAGGAGATCCGCCATGAAAAGCACCTCGAACCCCTTGCGCTTCGACAGCATTTTCTACGCGGTTTCCACGTCGCTGCTTCTGGCAACCCCGGTGGAAACGATCGCGTACGAACTGCAGGGTGACCCCACCTCCCCCGGCTTTCTGCAGCAACCCGTGGCGGCGCAACTGTCGCTCGACCGGCTCAGTGCCAGTGGGTTGAGCCTCGGCACCCTCAATGCGTTTTCGCAGCAAATGAGCGAACGCCACCGGCAGGCGCCACCCGACCTGATTGCCAGTCAATGGGCGCAGTTCTTCCCCACCCGTGCGCGCGGCCGCGCGCTGCCCCCGGCACAGCTGGAGGCGCCCAGCCAGCAACTGATGATCGGCCCGGACCTGTTCGTGCGTGAAACTGCAGCGGGCGATGTGCACCGCGCAGGGATTTTCGTGGGGCACAACAACCTGCAAAGCAGCTTCAAAGGCATGCGCCCTCTGCTGGGCGACAAGCAGCGCAAAGCGGTGAACTTGAGCGGAGAAAGCCTGGGGGTGTACTGGAGCATGACCCATGAACAGGGTTGGCACCTGGATGCCGTGGCCATGGGCTCGCGGATCGACGTGATGGGCCGTGGCGAAAACGGCCAGCGCCTGGACGACAGTGGCCATGCAATGACCTTCTCGGTAGAGGGCGGTTACCCGATCCGCCTGGGTGGCAACTGGGTCATCGAACCCCAGGCACAGTTGATCAACCAGCAGTTCTTCCCTGGCAACCAGGTGCAGGAGGAGACCTTGCAAGCCTTCGACAGCCAGCCGAGCTGGAGCGGCCGGGTCGGTGCCAAGTTGTCCGGGCGCTACGAAGTGCGCGGCATGCCCATCGAACCCTATGTGCGGACCAACGTGTGGTATGACTTCAGCAATGCCGATGAGGTGAAGCTGGACCAGGTCGACAAAATTTCCAGCTCGCGCTACTCGACTACCGTGGAGTTAGGGTTGGGGTTGGTGGCGCGGGTGACGCCTTCGGTGGCCATGTTCGTCAGCGCCGATTACAGCAGCGATGTGGATGACAATGACCTGAACGGGTTGATTGGCAGCCTTGGGGTGCGGATGCGGTGGTAGGCAGGGCCGGCCTCTTCGCGGGTAAACCCGCTCCTACAACGATCACCGCCGGGTGCGGCCTGCGTAGGAGCGGGTTTACCCGCGAAAGGGCCCGTACAGCCAACCGATCAGGCGGGCTTCATGATCAACACCCCCAGCGGCGGCAGGTTCAGGGCCAGCGATAATGGCTGCCCGTGGCTGGCCACTGCCTCACTGGCCACCGCCCCCAGATTACCCACGTTCGACCCGGCATACAGCTCGGCATCGCTGTTCAGCAGCTCCTGCCAACGCTCGCCGAACGGCACGCCAATGCGGTAACCCTCACGGGGTACCGGGGTGAAGTTGGCCACCACCAGCACCGGCTCGCCGCTGCTGCTCCAGCGCAGCCAGGCGTACACGCTGTTTTGCGCGTCGTCACCGATCAGCCACTGGAAGCCCTGCGGCTGGCAATCCTGCTCGTGCAGCGCCGGCACTTCGCGGTACAGGCGGTTGAGGTCACCCACCAGGCGCTGCACGCCCTGGTGCTCGGGATACTGCAGCAGGTACCAGTCCAGTTCGCTGTCGTGGTTCCACTCACGCCACTGGCCGAACTCGCAACCCATGAACAGCAGCTTCTTGCCCGGGTGTGCCCACATGAAGGTGAGATAGGCACGCAGGTTGGCGAACTTCTGCCAGCGGTCGCCGGGCATCTTGTCGATCAGCGAATGCTTGCCGTGCACCACCTCATCATGGGAAATGGGCAGGATGAAGTGCTCGGAATAGGCATAGATCAGCCCGAAACTCATCTCGTTGTGGTGGTAGGTGCGGTGCACCGGATCGTTCTGGATGTAGTGCAGGGTGTCGTGCATCCAGCCCATGTTCCACTTGTAGGCAAAACCCAGGCCGCCCTGTTGGGTAGGCTGGCTGACCCCAGGCCAGGCGGTGGACTCTTCGGCGATGATCAGCGCACCCGGGGCCTCGTGGGCAGCGACGCCGTTAAGGTGGCGGATGAAGTCGATGGCTTCCAGGTTCTCGCGCCCGCCGTGACGGTTGGGTACCCATTCGCCAGCCTTGCGCGAGTAGTCGCGGTACAGCATCGAGGCCACCGCATCGACGCGCAGGCCGTCGATGTGGAAATGCTTCAACCAGTGCAGCGCCGAAGCCATCATGAAGCCGCGCACTTCATTGCGCCCGAGGTTGTAGATCAGCGTGTTCCAGTCCTGGTGGTAGCCCTCCAGGGGGTTATCGTATTCGTACAGCGCAGTGCCATCGAAGCGCGCCAGGCCATGTTCGTCGGTGGGAAAATGCGCCGGCACCCAGTCCAGCAGCACACCAATGCCTCCCTGGTGGCAGGCGTCAATGAACGCGGCGAAATCCTCGGCACTGCCATAGCGCGAGGTGGGCGCGAACATCGACAGTGGTTGATAGCCCCAGGAGCCGCCGAACGGGTGTTCCATGATCGGCAGCAGTTCGATGTGGGTAAAGCCCAGTTCCTGCACATAGGGCACCAGCCGTTCGGCCAGTTCGCGCCAGTTGTAGAAACGCCCGACTTCGCCCGCTTCGTCCAGCTCGCAGCGCCATGACCCTGGGTGCAGCTCGTAGATCGACAACGGCGCGTTGTAGGCATGGCGCTGGGCGCGTTGCGCCATCCAGTCATGATCCTGCCAGGCGTGGCTGAGTTCACCGGCTACCTTGGACGCCGTGCTCGGCGGCAGCTCGGTGGCACGGGCCAGCGGATCGGCCTTCAGCGGCAGTATGCCGTCCTTGCCAAGCACTTCGAACTTGTAGGTTTCGCCCACGCCCAGGCGCGGAATGAACAGCTCCCACACCCCCGCGCCATGCCGCAGGCGCATGGGGTGGCGGCGGCCATCCCAGTTGTTGAAATCACCCACCACCGACACCCGCCGGGCATTCGGCGCCCAGACCGAGAAACACACACCGTCGATGCCATCGACCTGAGTCGGCTGGGCACCGAAGCGCCCGGACAAATCGCGGTGATTGCCTTCCGCGAACAAGTGAAGGTCCATGTCACCCAGTTGCGGGCCAAAGCTGTAGGGGTCTTCGGTAACCTGTTCGCCACCGGCCCAGACGATATGAAACTGGTAGGGCTGTGCCTCATCGAGGTGCGCACTGAACAACCCAGGCAGGCTGCCCTGCTCCATTTCGGCAAGGACCCGCCCGTCATCCCGGGCCTGAACGCGCACTTTCAGGGCATTGGGCAGAAAGGCGCGGACCACCTGCCCGCCTGCGCCGTCGCCGTGGGGGCCGAGTACCGCAAAAGGATCGGCGTGTTCGGCGCGGGCCAGGGCGTCGAGGTCCCGTTGCCGAAGGCCACCGTTTTCACGCGTTGTAACGTTCATTCTGACTCTCCCCAGGTACTGATCAGTCCATGCAGACCATGCAAAGGCACGGCCAGCCAGCTCGGACGGTTTTCGGCTTCGTATGTGATCTCGTAGGCGGCTTTTTCCAGGCAGAACAATTCCAGCGCAGCGCGCTCACCCTCGGCGTGCTGCCAGGCGTGAGGCATGGCGGCGGTGGCCAGCCCATAGGCTTCGACAAAGGCATGCCGGGACTGGTGCAGGTACTGCCGGGCAACCCGCTGCCGGGCTTGCCGCGCCGGCTCGGAAAGGTCCACCGCAGACGCGCTGCGCAAGATCATCGCAGCAGCATAGTCGAAGGAACGCAGCACGCCGCTGACATCCTTGTAGGGGCTGTGTTTTGCCCGGCGCTCTTCAAGGGGCCGGGCGGGTTCACCTTCAAAATCGATGAGGTAGGCATCACCCTGCACCACGAGCACCTGGCCCAGGTGCAGGTCGCCGTGCACACGCATCAGCAGGCCACCCTGAGCCTGCTTGCTCAGGGTGTCGATGTGCTGGGCCAGGCCGTCACGCTGTTGCTGCAGGTCGTCGACCAAGGACTGGCTGTCGCTGTCCAGCGTGTCGCGATGCTGCGCCAGCAGGTCGAGGGCGTGGGTCAGTTCGGTGCTGATCTGTGCACGCCAGCGCTCGCTGTCCTGCGCATCGCTGGGGCGCGGCTGGAAGGCCGGGTCTTCGGTGGGGGCGGCCAGCAGCAGGTGCATCTCGCCCAGACGCTGGCCAAGCAAGGCCGCAAAGCCGCTGAGTTCGGCCAACGCGTCAGTGTGCGCTTCGGCGTCGTTGCGGGTTGGCTCCATCTGGTCGCGGATGGCCCGTTCCAGCGTGTTCTGGGTCCAACCCCAGGCATCGCCCTGGTTGCTCAAGTAACCCTGGGCAATCATCAGCAGGTGCGGCGCGTGTTGCTCGTCCACCCGGCTGACCCAGGCCAGCAGCGGCGAAATGTTAGCAAAGCCGGCGGCGGTCAGGTAGGCACTCATTTCCAGCTCTGGATGGATGCCCGGGTTGACCCGGCGGATCAACTTGAGCACCACGCGGTCGCCGATGACCACCGAACTGTTGGACTGCTCGGCACTGAGGTAGCGCACTTCGCTCTCGTCGTCGAGCGCCAGGCCGGCCAGCTGCTCTGTGCATTCAAAGCGCAATTCACCCTCACTGTCGCCACACGGCAGACGCAGGCCATCCTGACAGGCTTGCATCACAGCGTGAATGAACGGCTCAAGGACGAAGGCGTCTGTGATCAAGCCAACCTGGTGGGTACGGCGCACCCGCGACAACGCCAGCTGCTGCGGCAGCGCGGTGTGGATCTGTTCCTCACGCAGCAGGCCGAAAGGCAGCTGGTAGCGGGTAGCCGTGCCGTCGCTGAGTACTTCGATTTCGCTGAGCAACACCGGCGTGGCGGCGGTGCCGAAACGTACGCCGTAACACAGGCGCACGGCGTCGATCGGCCCTTCCTTGCCGGCGAACCAGCGGCGCTTGGGCAGGTACTGCGGCAGGATGGTGCTTTGCAGCGTATCGCTTGCGGGGGCTTGCAGCAGTTCTTCCATGCGCTTGCGCAGTACCAATGTGGTCAATTCGGGTAACCCCTCGGTGGCCTGGATGTGCCAGCTGGGCATGCGATCGCGGCTGGCCAGCAGGAACCAGTAGAAGGCATAAGGTGGCAAGGTCAGCAGAAACGGCAGTTGGCCGATTGGCGGGAACGCGCTGCCGCCCAGCATCTCCACCGGTACTTTGTCGGCGTATTGTGACAATTCGAGTTCGGCAGCCTGGGCGGCGCGGGACACGTTGGCCACGCAGAGGATGACCTCGGTATTGCCGTCGGCGTCGGTGTACTCGCGGATATAGGCAAGGATGCGCCGGTTGCTGGGCGTGAGGGTACGCAGGCTGCCGCGGCCAAAGGCCTTCTGCTGCTTGCGCACCGCCAGCATGCGCCGGGTCCAGTTCAGCAGCGAATGCGGGTCGTGGCTTTGCGCCTCGACGTTGACGGTCTGGTAACCGTAGAGCGGGTCCATGATCGGCGGCAGCACCAGGCGCTGCGGGTCGGCGCGGGAAAAACCGCCGTTGCGGTCTGGCGACCACTGCATGGGTGTGCGAACGCCATCGCGGTCACCCAGATAGATATTGTCGCCCATACCCAGTTCGTCGCCGTAATACAGGGTTGGCGTGCCGGGCATCGACAACAGCAGGCTGGTCAGCAGCTCTATGCGCCGACGGTCGCGCTGCAGCAGGGGCGCCAGGCGCCGACGAATGCCCAGGTTGATGCGCGCGCGGCGGTCTTCGGCGTAGTAGTTCCACAGGTAGTCGCGCTCGCGGTCGGTGACCATTTCCAGGGTCAGTTCATCATGGTTGCGCAAAAAGATCGCCCACTGGCAGTTGGCCGGGATTTCCGGGGTCTGGCGCAGGATATCGGTGATCGGGAAGCGGTCTTCCATGGCCAGGGCCATGTACATGCGCGGCATCAACGGAAAGTGGAAAGCCATATGGCACTCGTCGCCGTCGCCTTCGCCGAAGTACGGGCGCGTGTCTTCCGGCCACTGGTTGGCTTCGGCCAGCAGCATGCGATCGGGGTAGTTGGCGTCGATCTCGGCGCGGATCGCCTTGAGCACGTCGTGGGTTTCGGCGAGGTTTTCGTTGTTGGTGCCGTCGCGCTCGATCAGGTAAGGGATCGCGTCCAACCGCAGGCCATCTACACCCAGGTCGAGCCAGAAGCGCATGACGCCGATCACCGCCTTGAGCACCTGCGGGTTGTCGAAATTGAGGTCCGGCTGGTGGGAATAGAACCGGTGCCAGAAGTACTGGCCGGCGACCGGGTCCCAGGTCCAGTTGGACTTTTCGGTGTCGAGGAAGATGATGCGCGTACCGTCATACTTCTGGTCATCGTCCGACCACACGTAGAACTCACGCGCCTTGCTGCCGCGCTTGGCGTGGCGGGCGCGCTGGAACCACGGGTGCTGGTCGCTGGTGTGGTTGATGACCAGCTCGGTGATCACCCGCAGGCCGCGCTTGTGGGCCTCGGCGATGAAACGGCGGGCGTCGGCCATGCTGCCGTAGTCGGGGTGCACGGCCTTGTATTCGGCGATGTCGTAGCCGTCGTCACGGCGTGGCGAGGGATAGAACGGCAGCAGCCACAGGGTGTTGACGCCCAGCTCGGCGATATAGTCGAGCTTGCTGATCAGGCCGGCGAAATCACCGATGCCATCGTTGTTCGAGTCGAAGAATGACTTGATGTGCAGCTGATAGATGACAGCGTCCTTGTACCAAAGCGGGTCGTCGATGAAGGCTGCCGGGCGGGAACGCTTGGCCATGTGCGACTCCTTTCAATTGCATGCACAGACATCCGAGCTTGCTCGATCCCCCGTAGGAGCGGGTTTACCCGCGAAGATGACACCGCGGTGCCGAGGTGCATGGCACCGGCTTCGCCGGTGTTCGCGGGTAAACCCGCTCCTACAGGGGCAAAGTCTGAGCCTTGTTAACGGGCTTTCTCGATGCGCCAGATGCCGAACGGCAGGTGCCAGGGCTCTATGCGCATCCATTGGGTCTTGCCGTACCACGACCAGCGGTGGCCGTTCATCAGGTCTTCACCCTGGGTTTCGGCGTTGTCGTCCAGCCCCAACTCCCACAGCGGCAACTCGAAGTGCGCCTCCTGGGCGTTGTGCGGGTCGAGGCTGACGGCCACCAGAATGTAGTTGTCACGCTCGGGCGTACGCTTGGCGAAGTACAGAATGTTGTCGTTCCAGCAATTGAAGAAGGCAACGCCCAGGTGGGTTTGCAAGGCGCGGTTCTGCCGGCGAATACGGTTGAGCTGGGCGATCTCGGCGATGATGTTGCCGGGCTGGGTGAAATCGCGTGGGCGGATTTCGTACTTCTCCGAATCCAGGTACTCCTCCTTGCCCGGCAACGGCGTGCCCTCGCACAGCTCGAAGCCCGAATACATGCCCCATAAGCCTGAGCCCATGGTCGCCAGCGCGGCACGGATAAGGAAACCTGCGCGGCCTGAGGTGTGCAGGAAAAACGGGTTGATATCCGGTGTATTGACGAAGAAGTTGGGCCGGTAGCACTGGCTCCACGGCGGCTGGTTGAGCTGCTCGAAATATTCGCGCAGCTCCTGTTTGTGGTTGCGCCAGGTGAAATAGGTATAGCTCTGTGCGTAGCCGACCTTGCCCAAGCGCGCCATCATCGCCGGTTTGGTAAAGGCTTCGGCAAGGAAGATGACGTCGGGGTGCTGGCTGCGCACATTGGCGATGAGCCATTGCCAGAACGGCAGCGGCTTGGTGTGCGGGTTGTCGACGCGGAAAGTCTTTACGCCCTCCTCGACCCAGCCGACCACCACATCGCGCAGGGCGAGCCACAGCGAAGGCACGGCCTCTGGCGCATAGAAATCGACGTTGACGATGTCCTGGTACTTTTTCGGCGGGTTTTCGGCGTAGCGGATGGTGCCGTCCGGGCGCCAGCTGAACCAGCCCGGGTGCTCCTTGAGCCAAGGGTGGTCCTGGGAGCACTGGATGGCGAAATCGAGGGCGATTTCCAGGCCGTGTTCCGCCGCCGCCGCCACCAGACGGCGGAAGTCATCGCGGCTGCCCAGTTGCGGGTGGATCGCCTCGTGGCCGCCTTCCGGGCTGCCGATGGCATAAGGGCTGCCCGGGTCGCCCGGCTCGGCCTTGAGGGCGTTGTTGCGGCCCTTGCGATGCTGCATGCCGATGGGGTGGATGGGCGGGAAGTACAGGACGTCGAAGCCCATGTCGCGGATCATCGGCAGCCGTTCGTGCACGTCGTTGAAGGTGCCGTGGCGCTGCGGGTCGTCGGTCATCGAGCGCGGGAACAGCTCGTACCAGCTGGCGAACAGGGCGGCCGGGCGGTCGACATCAAGGGGAAACTCAGGGCTGCGGGTCAGGTAGCTGCGGTGTTCGGCTTCGCCCATCAGGCGGGCGGTGGTCGGGTCGAGAAAGACGGCTACCTGGTCATCGGTACTGAGGGTGGCCAGGCGGTGTTCCACGGCCTCGAGCTCTTCGCGCAGGGCGCCGCTGCACAGCTCGATGCCTTTGCCCAGCATCAAACGGCCTTCTTCCAGCTCCAGTTTCACCTCGACGCCGGCGTGGTACTTCTTCTCCAGGTCGTGGCAATAGGTGGCAAACGGGTCGATCCAGGCCTCGATACTGAACAAGTGCGGGCCCAGCTCGGTGGGGGTGAATTCGGCCTGCCACAGGTCGTTGCCCGCCGCCTGCATCGGCACGCAATGCCAGCGCCTGCTGTGCGCCTGGCGCCAGTTGAGCATCACCGCCAGGCGGTCGTGGCCGTCGCTATAGGCCTTGGTGCTGACTGCCACAGGCTGGCCGCTGACGGCCTTGGCGGCGAAGCTGCCGGCGTCGAGCACGGGTTGGGTGTCTTCGATCACGATGCGTGGCGCCAACAGCGCCTGGGCCAGGCTAATGGCCTGGTCCGGGTGATCGTTCGCCATGGGCACGCTTTCAAAGGGCTCGTTTCGTGACATCGACCTTGCTCCCTCAGGCTGGTGGCGGTAAGGGTTCAGAGCCGGGCACAGGCGGGGGGTTCAAAATAATTGAGCGAACGGCAGCTGCCAGCGGTCAGAGCCTACAGCACCTCTTCACCCACCCACGCGAGGTCAGGCCATGAACATTCCCATTCCACCGGAGACACCCGATCCCAACATCGACGACCCGAGCTTGCCGCCACCCGTACCGGAAGAAGACCCGGACGAGCTGCCGATCAAGCCGACCGTGCCGCCGACAGTGGGCGACCCACCGAGCCAGGACCCACCGGTGAAGGCTTAAGGGTAGACCACGGAACTGATATGTCTGTCAGTTGCGTTCAACTGGAGCTCGTATGATCATCGGGCCTCCTCAAACCGGAGGTGGTTGAGTCATGTCAGAAGCGCGCGATTACATCAAGTAGCACGGGATGACGTGAGGGGCCAACTTTCGCAGTTTGGCGTCGCGGGTTCATCCCGGGCAATCTGGACTATACGTTATCGCTGCTTGAATTACGCTATACGGTAGGCGTGCGGCGGCATGCACTTCGCCCCATCAGGGCAATTATTTTCGACGCCCGCGCAACGCGGGATCTGTGGTCCCCTTTTACAACTGTTATTTTTACCAGTTTCGTAAGATCGCTGCTTGCGCTATATAAACCACACAACACCCGTCGGGAGAGCGACCACCGCCTTGTTGCTCAAACTCGTGAACTCGCCGAACCGATGAACACCACCTATTCAGCGCCAATAAAACTTGTCAGACGCCTCATTACTAGACTGAAGTTTCGACAATATTGATTTTCACACGGAGCAATACCATGTCAGCATCCAACACTGTCATCCCTGACACTCATGTCAGCTACTGCGTTTACGGCTACAGCAAAGCGCTGACCCTGAAACCTCGCCTAACCGGCTTTAATGGCGCACATTTTGACCCTCACGCACATTACTACCATTTGGGACAAGGCTATCGCGCCTTCAGCCCTACACTAATGAGATTCATCTCCCCGGATCGTATTAGCCCCTTTGGACGTGGAGGAATTAATAGCTACGCCTATTGCAATGGCGATCCAGTCAACCGCACAGACCCAAGTGGAGCCGTTGCTTTCGCTCGACTCGCTCATCTCGCTTTACGCCCCCTGAATTGGGCATACAAAATCTTTTTCAAAAAACCAAATATAAACGTTAATTTTAACAAGCAGAATGTACAGCTCCCCGGCCAAAGCCCTGAAGAAACTGCACGGCTCAGGTTGATAGCTATGGGAGACGGCCTACGCATACTGAATAAACTCTCCAAGCCGGCCCCCCACCTAGTAGAAAAAATAGGCCAATATTTAGCACCTGGGGATTTAACCGCAGCAGCAGCAGCCTCAGACCCCTTCAAAACCGGTGTAACGCCAAGAATCGTCCACCGCATCACAACAGAAAGATATTTGAAACAAGCTGCAAACATCATGGGTGGAGAAGTAACCGACTATCGGAACGATGGCTTGCTAACCATAGCAGATATATTCAGCCTTGACAAAATAGAAGCAGAGGTAAGAAAAATGCAAAACCCTAGTTATTTCGGAGATTCAGATCACTATATCAGCCCACAGGAGCGATATAGAAAGTTAATGGGACATATAAATATTATTCGTAGTATCTTGGAACATCCGGAACTCTGGTCTTAGTTAGGATGGCTTGACCAAAACGGGCTAGCTGTGCCGGCCATTCGCGGGTCTTGCCCTGCGGACCGGCACCGCTACAACGTTACTCGGTCGATCCCACCATAAACTCCACGACACTGATCTCCCGCATCCGGAACTTCTGCACCTTGCCCGTCACTGTCATGGGGTATTCGTCGACGAAACGGATATACCGCGGCACCTTGAAGTGGGCAATGCGCGCCTTGCACCAGCCCTGCAGTTCCTCGACCGTGGCGCTATGCCCCGGGTGCAGCTTGATCCAGGCGACGATCTCTTCGCCATAGCGGCTGCACGGAATGCCGATCACCTGCGCATCGGCCACCGCCGGGTGGGTGTAGAAAAACTCTTCCAGCTCACGCGGGTAAATGTTCTCGCCGCCGCGAATGATCATGTCCTTGTTGCGCCCGACGATGCGCACATAGCCCTGCTCGTCCATCACCGCCAAGTCACCCGAATGCATCCAGCCGGCCGGGTCGATAGCGTCCGCGGTGGCCTGGGTCGAGCGCGATCATTGTGTGCACGTTTAACCGCGAAATAGGGGCCGGACAGCCCAGCACATCATCCATGTTGACGCGGTTTAACTGTGCTCGCCGCTACGAGTGACCGTTACTGGATCACTGAGTCGCGACGGCTATTAAATCCATTAGCCTAGGATTTACACAGAGTTCAATACAACTGACATTTCTGCCAGTAGCACAGGTGCTCTACTTTAGAGCATGCTTCCCGTGATTACCCTACTAAAAGCGGCTTGGCTTGGCCGTACATAGACCGAGGCGAAATCACAGCACTTTCAAGAAGCAAGCCGACAACTGCGCGAAGCAAAGGAGTCATGAATGCCCCCATCAACGCCACACACTCAAAGCCCTCAGCCGATATGCTTTACCCCCTATGGCCACAGTGGGGGGATCGGCGACGCGGCCATCGCCACTGGTTTCAATGGTGTTCCGTTTGATATTCACGCCAATTGCTACCACTTAGGCCAGGGCTATCGGGCATTCTTTCCTGGGTTAATGCGATTCTCCAGCCCCGATAGCCTGAGCCCGTTTGGGCTCGGTGGACTGAACGCGTATGCCTATTGTAATGGCGACCCTGTTAACTACGGCGACCCCCAGGGCACAGCCGGGGTGCCGATTGGGCGGACTGGGAACACCCCTCGTTCTGGGAGGGTCACCGCGAAAGGGCAATTTGGTATTGGCAACACATCGCATCAAGTAAAATCCTATAGGAACGCAATGCGGGAGAATGAGAAGGTGCAGGGAGTCGATATCGCTCTGGACCTCTTAGATCATAAAGTTGATCTATTCAATGCCGTGACAAAGGATCTGAAAAAATTGGATAATACCGCCGTTCGTAGAAACCCCTTCGTCCGGGAAAAGCTCATCAAGGCTCGTACTGAGGCGTTTACAGACCATATGAAGAATGTATTAGCCGGCGAGAGGCGACGGTATGCTGATGATGTTATTTTAACCGATACGCATAGAAAATACCTGAGCACCCTCGATTCAGCATTGGTAAGTGCCTACGCTCCGTACCGGGAGCATCAGAGCGACTGGTACCATCCTGGGTACCATATTGAGGGGATAAGGGATACACCCCTGTTCCTGGCACAATGGGCAATAAGGGACGCTAAATTATTGCTCGATGTCGGTGATTCACCACTTTACCGCGGAGTTAAGGATAGTCTGAAGTAGTCATACATTTCTGGCTGACTGCAGTATCTGCCGATTTCAAAAGCGCCAGGCACACCTCTGCTGCGTTGGCCAGCAAATGTCGGCGGGCCATCCACAGATTCGACAGGGCAAACAGCGTCACCATCTGTGCCGCATTCTCTGACAATCCTCGCCGCGATCCCCCAGGTGGCCGTTGATCACGGCCAGAATTCCGTACGCCAACTTATGGTTCTCCAGCAGACGACGGAAGTTGAGGATGGGGGGTTCGTACAGCGCTTCCTCCATCGCAGGATCGCTGTAACCGAACCAGTTCTACATCAGGTGCACGCGCAACATCGCCATATTCCTGGCATGCAGTGACCTCAATATCGAGCCAATGTAATAGATCCGGAATCTGATGCTGGCATGGCTTGGCCTCATCGTGGGTTCACCCGCGAAGAGGCCGGATAACCCAGTGCATCAACCTGCAGAAACAGCCGAAATTTCTGCGACACTGATCTCCCGCATCCGGAACTTCTGCACCTTGCCCGTCACTGTCATCGGGTATTCGTCAACGAAACGGATATACCGCGGCACCTTGAAGTGGGCAATGCGCGCCTTGCACCAGCCCTGCAGCTCCTCGGCCGTGGCGCTGTGCCCTGGGTGCAGCTTGATCCAGGCGACGATCTCTTCGCCATAGCGGCTGCACGGAATGCCGATCACCTGCGCATCGGCCACCGCCGGGTGGGTGTAGAAAAACTCTTCCAGCTCACGCGGGTAAATGTTCTCGCCGCCGCGAATGATCATGTCCTTGTTGCGCCCGACGATGCGCACATGGCCCTGCTCATCCATCACCGCCAGGTCACCCGAATGCATCCAGCCGGCCGGGTCGATGGCATCCGCCGTGGCCTGGGGGTTGTCCCAGTAGCCCAGCATCACGCTGTAGCCGCGGGTGCACAGCTCGCCAATCTCGCCGCGGGCGACGATGCAGCCATCGGCGTCCACCAGTTTGTTTTCCAGCTGCGGCTGGGTGCGGCCGACGGTGGTCACGCGCAGCTCCAGGTCGTCGTCCGGGCCGGTCTGCAGTGACACCGGGCTGGTTTCGGTCATGCCGTAGGCGATCTGCACTTCAGCCATGTGCATCTGGTCGATGACCCGGCGCATCACCTCGATCGGGCAGGTGGCGCCGGCCATGATGCCGCTGCGCAGGGTGGACAGGTCCATCTGCGCGCGCGACGGGTGGTCGAGCATGGCGATGAACATGGTCGGTACGCCGTACAGGATACTGGCACGCTCCTCGGCCACGGCGCGCAGGGTGAGCTCGGCGTCGAAGGCGTCGTTGGGGTAGATCATGGTGCTGCCGTGGGTGATGCAGCCGAGGTTGGCCATGACCATGCCGAAGCAATGGTACAGCGGCACCGGGATCACCATACGGTCGCGGGCCGTCAGGCCTAGGCTTTCACCCACCATGAAACCGTTGTTGAGGATGTTGTAGTGACTGAGCGTGGCACCTTTGGGCGCACCGGTGGTGCCTGAGGTGTACTGGATGTTCACCGGCTGGTCGAATTGCAGGCTTTGCTGACGGGCGGTGAAGGCTTCGGCAGACGTCTGCCCTGCCCGCTCGGCCAGTGCGTGCCAGGGCAGGAAACCGGCAGGCGGGTTGGCGGCCAGGCTGATGACGCCACGCAACTGGGGCAGGCATTCACTGGCCAGCTCACCAGGCCGGGCGCTGGTAAGCTCAGGTACCAGCGCCTGCACCATGGCGTGGTAATCAGACGTCTTGAAGGCTTCAGCGCAGACCAGCCAGCGGCAGCCGGACTGACGCAACACGTATTCCAGTTCGCCCACACGGTAGGCCGGGTTGATGTTGACCAGGATGGCACCGACCTTGGCACTGGCCAGCTGCAAGATGCACCACTGGGCGCAGTTGGGCGACCAGATGCCAACACGGTCGCCAGTGTTCACGCCCAGTGCGATCAGGGCGCGGGCATATATTTCGACCTGTTCGGCCAACTGCCGCCAGCTGTAACGCAGGCCCTGGTGGCGGGACACCAGGGCCTCGCTGTCGCAACAGCGGGCCACGGTGGCATCGAAAGCCTGGCCGATGGTCTGGGTCAGCAAGGGTCGGTCCTGGCGACCGCGGGTATAGCTCGGTTGACTCATGGGTGTCCCTTCTTGTGGTTGTTTTGGGCACGGCTGAAGCAAGCGGGAATACTCTGGCGCAGATTTACGTTTACGTAAAGGTGACGAGTGGATTGACAGTGCCTCCCCGCAGGTTTACGTTAACGTAAAGGTGATGAACGATACCGGAACCTCCGGCATGACGCCGACCCTTGCAGGAGCGGGCTTGCCCGCGAATGCGATCACCCAGGCAATGACGGTGGTCCTGCTGACGCATTCGCGGGCAAGCCCGCTCCTACAGGGGTCGGCGGTTAGGCTTTGAGCTACGGTGTTACCCAATTTCCAAGAACAAGAAGGTGCCCCAGCATGCATTACCCCTCCCTGAACTTCGCCCTGGGCGAGACCATCGACATGCTCCGCGACCAGGTGCGCACCTTCGTCGCCGCCGAACTGGCCCCGCGTGCCGCGCAGATCGACCACGACAACCTGTTCCCCGCTGACATGTGGCGCAAGTTCGGTGACATGGGCCTGCTGGGTATCACCGTACCGGAAGAGTACGGTGGCGCTGGCCTGGGCTACCTGGCCCATGTGGTGTCGATGGAAGAAATCAGCCGGGGCTCCGCCTCGGTGGCGCTGTCCTACGGCGCCCATTCCAACCTGTGCGTCAACCAGATCAACCGCAACGGCACCCACGAGCAGAAGCTCAAGTACTTGCCCAAGCTGATCAGCGGCGAGCACATCGGCGCCTTGGCCATGAGCGAGCCCAATGCCGGCTCCGACGTGGTGTCGATGAAACTGCGCGCAGAAAAACGCGGCGATCACTACGTGCTCAACGGCAGCAAGACCTGGATCACCAACGGTCCCGACGCCAACACCTACGTGATTTACGCCAAGACCGACCTGGACAAGGGTGCGCACGGCATCACCGCGTTCATCGTCGAGCGTGACTGGAAGGGCTTCAGCCGCAGCAACAAGTTCGACAAGCTGGGCATGCGTGGGTCCAACACCTGCGAGCTGTTCTTCGACGGCGTGGAAGTGCCGGCAGAGAACATTCTGGGCCAGCTTAACGGCGGCGTGCGCGTCCTGATGAGCGGCCTGGACTACGAACGTGTGGTGCTGTCCGGCGGCCCGACCGGCATCATGCAAAGCTGCATGGACCTGGTGGTGCCGTATATCCACGACCGCAAGCAATTCGGCCAGAGCATCGGCGAGTTCCAGCTGATCCAGGGCAAGATTGCCGACATGTACACCCAGCTGAACGCCAGCCGCGCCTACCTGTATGCCGTGGCCCAGGCCTGCGACCGTGGCGAGACCACCCGCAAGGATGCTGCCGGGGTGATCCTGTACACCGCCGAGCGCGCCACGCAAATGGCCCTGGAGGCGATCCAGATTCTTGGCGGCAACGGCTATATCAACGAATTCCCGGCTGGGCGCCTGTTGCGCGACGCCAAACTGTACGAAATCGGTGCCGGCACCAGCGAAATCCGCCGGATGCTGATCGGCCGCGAACTGTTCAACGAAACCCGCTGAACATAAGGGACGGGCGCACATGGCTACCTTGCACACCCAGATCAACCCGCGTTCGGCAGAATTTGCCGTCAACAGCGCGGCCATGCTCGAACAGGTCCAGGCCCTGCGCGGCTTGCTCGCCCAGGTTGCCCAGGGCGGCGGGCCCAAAGCCCAGGAACGGCATACCTCGCGTGGCAAACTGCTGCCGCGCGAGCGTATCGACCGCCTGCTGGACCCGGGCTCGCCGTTCCTCGAGATCGGCCAGTTGGCCGCCCATGAGGTGTACGGCGAAGACGTGCCAGCGGCGGGCGTGATTGCCGGCATCGGCCGCGTGGAAGGCGTGGAATGCATGATCGTGGCCAACGACGCCACGGTAAAAGGCGGTTCGTACTACCCGCTGACGGTGAAGAAGCACCTGCGTGCACAAACCATCGCCCTGCAGAACCGCCTGCCGTGCATCTATCTGGTGGACTCCGGCGGCGCCAACTTGCCACGCCAGGACGAAGTGTTCCCCGACCGCGAGCATTTCGGGCGCATCTTCTTCAACCAGGCCAACATGAGCGCGCAAGGCATCCCGCAGATCGCCGTGGTGATGGGCTCGTGCACCGCTGGCGGCGCCTACGTGCCGGCCATGGCCGACGAAGCGATCATGGTGCGCCAGCAGGCGACCATCTTCCTCGCCGGGCCGCCGTTGGTAAAAGCCGCCACCGGTGAAGTGGTGAGCGCCGAAGACTTGGGGGGCGCCGATGTGCATTGCCGCACCAGCGGCGTGGCCGACCACTATGCCGACAACGACGAACATGCCCTGGCCCTGGCCCGGCGCAGCGTGGCCAACCTCAACTGGCACAAGCAGGGCAAGCTACAACGCCTGGCACCGGTGGCACCGCTGTATGCGGCCGATGAGCTGTACGGCGTGGTGCCGGCCGATGCCAAGCAACCGTTCGACGTGCGCGAGGTGATCGCCCGCCTGGTCGATGGCTCGGTGTTCGATGAGTTCAAGGCGCTGTTCGGTACCACGCTGGTGTGCGGTTTCGCCCACCTGCATGGCTACCCGGTGGCGATCCTGGCCAACAACGGCATCCTGTTCGCCGAGGCCGCGCAAAAAGGTGCGCACTTCATCGAACTGGCCTGCCAGCGCGGCATCCCGCTGCTGTTCCTGCAGAACATCACCGGTTTCATGGTGGGCAAGAAGTACGAAGAAGGCGGCATCGCCAAGCACGGCGCCAAGCTGGTCACCGCCGTGGCCTGCGCCCAGGTGCCGAAGTTCACGGTGATCATCGGCGGGAGCTTTGGTGCCGGCAACTACGGCATGTGCGGCCGCGCCTACGACCCGCGCTTCCTGTGGATGTGGCCCAACGCACGGATTGGCGTGATGGGCGCCGAACAGGCCGCCGGGGTGCTGGCACAGGTCAAGCGCGAGCAGAGCGAACGCAGCGGCCAGCCATTCAGTGCCGAAGACGAAGCCAGGCTCAAGCAGCCGATCCTCGACCAGTACGAGCGTCAGGGCCACCCCTATTATTCCAGCGCCCGCCTGTGGGACGACGGCGTCATCGACCCGGCACAGACCCGCGACGTCCTCGGCCTGGCGTTGTCTGCCGCGCTGAACGCGCCGATCGAACAGAGCCGCTTCGGCATTTTCCGGATGTGACCCATGAGCGATTTCAGCACCCTTGAAGTGATCCGCGACCCGCGCGGCTTTGCCACCCTGTGGTTAAGCCGCGAGGACAAGAACAACGCCTTCAACGCGCAGATGATCCGCGAGCTGATCGTGGCCATCGACCAGTTGGCCGAAGACGCCAGCCTGCGCTTTGTGCTGCTGCGTGGCCGTGGCCGGCATTTCAGCGCCGGTGCCGACCTGGCCTGGATGCAGCAGTCGGCGCAACTGGACTTCAACACCAACCTGGATGATGCCCACGAACTGGGCGAGCTGATGTACGCCCTGCATCGCCTCAAGGCCCCGACCCTGGCCGTGGTGCAAGGCGCAGCCTTTGGCGGCGCGCTGGGCCTGATCAGCTGCTGCGACATGGCCATCGGCGCCGAAGACGCCCAGCTGTGCCTGTCGGAAGTGCGCATCGGCTTGGCACCGGCGGTCATCAGCCCGTTCGTGGTCAAGGCCATTGGCGAACGCGCCGCGCGCCGCTACGCCCTCACCGCCGAGCGCTTCACTGGCGTGCGCGCCCGCGAGTTGGGCCTGCTGGCCGAGGTGTACCCCGCCAGCGAACTGGACGACCACGTCGAAGCCTGGGTAAGCAACCTGCTGCAGAACAGCCCACAAGCATTGCGCGCCACCAAGGACTTGCTGCGCGAAGTGGACGACGGCGAACTCAGCCCGGCCCTGCGCCGTTACTGCGAAAACACCATCGCCCGTATCCGCGTCAGCGCCGAAGGCCAGGAGGGCCTGCGCGCTTTCCTGGAAAAACGCCGCCCTGCCTGGCAAACCGTTGACAAGAAGGAGCCGCGCCCATGAGCCGCCCCGCTTTGACCACCCTGCTGGTCGCCAACCGCGGCGAAATCGCTTGCCGGGTGATGCGCACCGCCAAGGCCATGGGCCTGACCACTGTCGCCGTGCACAGCGCCACCGACCGTGACGCCCGTCACAGCCGCGAAGCCGACATCCGCGTCGACCTGGGCGGCACCAAGGCTGCCGAAAGCTACCTGCTGGTCGACAAGCTGCTGGCCGCCGCCAAGGCCAGCGGCGCCCAGGCCATCCACCCAGGTTATGGCTTTCTGTCCGAGAACGCAGGTTTCGCCCGCGCCATCGAGCAGGCCGGGCTGATATTCCTCGGCCCACCGGCCAGCGCCATCGACGCCATGGGCAGCAAATCGGCAGCCAAGGCGCTGATGGAGGCCGCCGGCGTGCCGTTGGTACCGGGCTACCATGGCGAGGCCCAAGACCTGGACACCTTCCGCGCCGCGGCCGAACGCATCGGCTACCCGGTGCTGCTCAAGGCCAGCGCTGGCGGCGGTGGCAAGGGCATGAAAGTGGTCGAGGAAGAAAGCCAGTTGGCCGACGCCCTGGCGTCGGCCCAGCGTGAGGCACAGTCGTCGTTCGGCGATGCGCGCATGCTGGTGGAAAAGTACGTGCTCAAGCCGCGCCATGTCGAAATCCAGGTGTTTGCCGACCAGCACGGTAACTGCCTGTACCTTAACGAACGCGACTGTTCCATTCAGCGTCGCCATCAGAAGGTGGTGGAAGAGGCCCCTGCCCCCGGCCTGTCGCCCGAACTGCGCCGGGCCATGGGCGAAGCGGCGGTGCGTGCCGCCCAGGCTATCGGTTACGTGGGTGCTGGCACCGTGGAGTTTCTGCTTGATGCACGTGGCGAATTCTTCTTCATGGAGATGAACACCCGCCTGCAGGTGGAACACCCGGTCACCGAGGCCATCACCGGCCTGGACCTTGTTGCCTGGCAAATTCGCGTGGCCTGCGGCGAAGCCCTGCCGATCACACAGGAACAGGTGCCGCTGATCGGCCATGCCATCGAAGTGCGCCTGTATGCCGAAGACCCGGCCAACGATTTTTTACCCGCGACCGGCAAATTGGCGCTGTACCGTGAATCGGCACCTGGCGAAGGTCGGCGGGTGGACAGTGGGGTCAGCGAAGGCGATGTGGTGTCGCCGTTCTACGACCCGATGCTGGGCAAGCTGATTGCCTGGGGTGAAAACCGCGAACAGGCACGCCTGCGCTTGCTGGCCATGCTCGACGAGTTTGCCATTGGCGGATTGAAGACCAACATCGCCTTCCTGCGCCGCATTCTCGCGCACCCTGCGTTCGCGGCGGCAGAGCTGGACACCGGCTTCATTCCCCGCCACCAGGATGTGCTGCTGCCGGCGCCACGTGCGCTGCCGGCCGGCTTTTGGGAGGCGGCAGCCGAAGCCTGGCTGCAGGGCCAGGCGGGGCATCAGCGCGAAGACGATCGCCATTCGCCGTGGAGCGGGCGTAATGGACTGCGCTTGGGCCTGCCGGCACGCAGCAGCTTGCATCTGGTGAGTGCTGGGCACGATCAGGCAGTGGCCCTGGAACGCAGCGCTGCTTCTACCTGGCAGCTGCAAGGTGAGCAGTTGGTGCATGACCAGAACGGCGTGCGTCGCCAGCATCTGGCAATCCGTCGGGGTGGCACGCTGTACCTGCACTGGGATGGCGAAATGCATGCCATCGAAGCCTTCGACCCGATTGCCGAGGCCGAAGCCAGCCACAGCCATCAGGGTGGGCTGGGTGCGCCCATGAACGGCAGTATCGTGCGGGTGCTGGTCGAACCTGGGCAGGTGGTGGAAGCCGGTACTGCGCTGGTGGTACTGGAGGCCATGAAGATGGAGCACAGCATTCGTGCGCCGCATGCCGGCACAGTGAAGGCGCTGTTCTGCCTGGAGGGGGACATGGTCAGCGAAGGGACTGTGCTGGTCGAACTGGTGGAATAACGGTGCCGTAGGGCCGCTTTGCGGCCCTAACGCAACACAAGGCCGCCCCTGCAACAGCCCGTAGGAGCGGGTTCACCCGCGAAGAGGCCGTGACTGCTGGCCTTTTCCACCCGCCGTTCACGGTTGCCGCCGCTACCGTATTCGCGGGTAAACCCGCTCCTACGCAGATTGGTGGTGGACACACACCGGAGGTTGGACACAGCCCGTCCTGTAGGAGCGGGTTCACCCGCGAAGAGGCCGTGCCTGCTGGCCAATCTCCATCCGCCGTTCACCGTTGCCGCCGCTACTCAAACCCTTTCAAAAGGCCCCATGCACCCGCACGACCACCCCAAGAAATTCGCAACCCTCTTCGCACAACAGCGCCGGGTAGTTACTGTTCAATGCCTTCAGATAACGCTGCCCACCTTCCTCGGCCAGCTCGCGGAAAATCGCCGGTTTGCCGGGCTGACGAGCGATAACCAAACGCCCCGCCTCAGCCTCTACACCTGGGTCCACCAGCATCCGCATGCCCTGCGGCACACTGCGGCCACTGACAGCGCTCATGGCATCGTTTTCCACGGTTAGCCAGAACGCCTTGCCCTGTGCCAGGTAGTCAGTCTGCTCGAAAACAGCAGGCTCTACAGCCGTTGCAGCCTCTAACTCACTCCAACCCAGCACCGGGTAACGGAAGCAGACGATGTATCGCATGAGGTCGGGTTCGTCATCATCGTCATCCCCCCCAGAAACACAACGTTCACCATCAGCCTGCCCGTGAATACGCAATTGCAAGCGGACGCAGTAGTGGGGCATGCCAATCTCAACCAAAGTGCGGTTCATCGACTCGAGCTTCGGTTGGCGCCGCTTGTTCACCCAATGTCCTACACTGCCTTGCGACACGCCTACGCGCTCGGCAAGCTGCTCTTGGGTAAGCCCTAATTCCTCCATCCGGTCGCGAACGAGGGCAATCCACTTATCCATGTTCATGGCTGGCATGCCCCTCACGTATAGCGGCCTTGTGGCGTGACACAGCTTCGCAGCAACCCGGCAGCCTAGAAGGCCCCATGTACCCGCACCACCACTCCCAGAAACGCGCAGCCTTCTTCACACAAAACCGTCGGATAGCGCGTATTCAGTGGCCTGAGCATCTTGTCTCCACCCTCTTCGACCAACTGCCGCAATACCGCCGGGCGCCCCGGCTGCCGTGCAATGACCAACCTGCCGGGCTGTGCCTCCAGCCCGGTATCCACCAGCACGCGCATGCCCTCGGGCACGCTCTTACCACTGGCCGCGTTCATCGAGTCGTTTTCCACCACCAGCCAGAACGCATTGCCGGCGGGCATATAGTCCGTCTGCTCATGGGACGTGCTCGTTTCAGGCAATGGCCCCTGCAGGTCAGCCCAACTCAGCACCGGGAAGCGGAAGCTGGCATAGAGCAGCGCCTCGGCTGAAACCGGCTGCTCGGCCGTATAGAGCCCTTGCGCTTCACGCACGATGTCGCGCTCGACCACCATGACCTGGGCTTCCAGAAACACCAGCCCAAGCTTCTCCAGCTTTTCATTGATGGTTTCCAGCGTCGGCCGACGCGTGCCACGCAGCCAATGCCCCACGCCCCCCTGCGTCATGCCCAGGCGCTCGGCCAGTTGGAGCTGACTGAGGTTATGTTCGCGCTTGTAGCGCTTGAGAAATGCGTTCCAGTTTTCCATGAGCGGCAACAATACGGACTGTATTAACCGCTGCAATACACAATCTGAATTATTTATTTGGCACTACATAGTACAGCTTGACCTATTCTGTGATTCCAGTGTGCTTGAAGGGAAATCAGCAGGTATTGCCATGAAACCATCGAAAAACGACGAAACAGATCTCGACAGCGAAGCCGCACGCCGCGCGCTCGACTATTACCTCAACCCCAACCCACCGCGGCCCACCCTGGACAACAGAATCTGGACCCTGCACGAAGGCGTAACCGGCGACCAGGCCCAGGAACACGCCATCGCCCTGCTGCGCTGCGCTGCAGCCACCGCCCAGGAAACCGCCACTCACCAGCACGGCAGCCAGCGAGAACTGACGTTCGCGTTGATGCACATGATGGACATGGCTCGCGCACTGCTGGAGCACAAACGCACCGAGTGAGCGGGTTTATAGACAAAAAAGAAGGGAGAGAACGTGATGGCCAGGTAACGGCAAAGGCCCCGATTGCCGGGACAAGGAAGCGCGCCGGTAAAACTTTTTTACCGGATTAGCGAAAATTCATTTGACTGGCAAATGATAACGATTATTATTGCACTCAGCTGATCGCGAGATCCGCTGGATAACCTGAAAGCTTAGGTCGCTCTCAGATTATCTCCTCATCAGGCTAATCACGGTTTTTGACCCGGCTTTTTTGCCGGGTCTTTTTTTTGGCTCTTCAGGCTAATGAAGATCGTGATGGCGCGCATGATAGCAAAGGTGTTTCAGGGCGTGAACGCTCGTTACAAAACTTTGCGGAATCAGCACTTGAGAATCAATCTCGTTTCGCCTACGCTGTTTCCGCATCAAGGAAGATGCCCCCTCCTCCCCTTTACAGAGCAAGGAGCTGTCCATGACCCGTCTGCTGCTGCCCCTTGAGCACCCCACGCCTGCTGCCGAACACGATGCCGACGATGCCCTGCTGCATGCACTGAAGCGGCTACCACGGCGCGTACAGCAAGTATTTCTGCTCAACCGCCTCGATCAGCTGGACTTCGCCAGCATCGCTGCGCGCCTTGACCTGCCACTGGCGACTATCGAGCGCAACATGGGCCAGGCGCTGCAGGCTGGCCGCTCGCGCCGGGATGTGCTGGCGAGCGTGGCCGGGCAATGGTATGTGCGCTTGCAGAGCCCGCAGGTGACGGCGTGCGAGCGTATCGACTTCCGCCGCTGGCTGGATGCCGATACGGCAAACTTGCAGGCGTTTCACGATACGGAACTGCGGTGGCGCAGCCTGCTGGCGCCGGCACGGCAACTGGGCCATGACGGCTGGTATCGGCAAGGCCGGGCGGCGCTGTCGCTGGGTGGCTGCTCGGTTGCGGTCGGGCTGGGTGTGGCGGCGTTGGTGCTGGTTGGGTTCTGGGCTTGATCAGCGCTTCAGCATGCCTGTACGTCCCCGCCCCTGAGCATGCACCGTGCGCATGTCCGACTTCAGCTGCTCGATAGCGTGGGTACAGTCATGCAGTGCCTGGACGCGCTCTTCGTTTCGCACCGCCTCCTGCTTACATGACAGGCACATCCGCCTGTTCGACCAACGCCACCCTGGCTGGCTGTTGCAACAACCCTCGGGGCAACCGAAAACCTTTGAACGGTTGTTGAGTAATTGGGTTGAAGGCCTTTTCCGCGTTCAGCCGATAGCGCATCACACCATCACCCGTCCTGAAGCTCAGGTCCACGCTGGTTGCCGTACGTCCATTGAGCGAACCGCGGCTGAGCAGGCGGAACATCGACCAAGGCCCTCGATACTCCAGGCTGCTGCTATTGCCGTTCTGCCTGAGCAGGGTCAGGTTGCTGCGCACGTGTTGCCCCAAGGTATTGGGCCAGACAATGCCGGTGATCTGACTTGGGCCGTGGGTGTAGGAAATCAGCTGGCCATCCAGATCCAGCAGGCTGGTGCGTTGATTTGCACTGAGCCCCAAAGGCTCGATGCTGAACTGCACGCTGAGGTTACCGCGCTGATCAAAGAACGTTTCGCGGATGCGATCAGCCAGTGCCAGCTGCTCGATCACATCGGGACGGATCAGGGAACGCCCCTGCAGACCAGCCTGCAAGGCTTCCAGATTGTCCTTGAGGAAAAGCTTCAGGTATTGATCCTGGAAATGCTGCAGTCGCCCCTTCGGTCCGAAGAACGCTTCAAAGTCTTCCAGCGAAGCGTCGGGTGCCCTGACGACGAATGGGTAGCGCTCGGCCAGGCGCTGCTGGAAGAAGCTGTAGACTTCAGCATCCCACCGTCGCTCCAGCTCGCGCAGCGCTTCAACGTTCAGCACTTGCGCCGTTTGCTCTGCCACCTTTCTGACGTGATGGTTGATTGGCTCCGGCAAGCCAGTGGCGATGCGTTGCAAGGTGCCGATGGGGTCGTGCCCGGTCATTGAAAAGCGCTGATGCACCGCGTGCAGCGCGGCCTTGCCCCGGTCTGGGCTACCCTGTACCGCCTTGGCATAGTCGTGGACGGCGGCTATGGCTGCGTGCATTTCATCGTAGTAGCTCGGTTTTTCGCCTGCAGCGTGCAACATGGCGCTCAAGCCTGCAAACGCCCGCTGGATGGCCAGCGCGTGTTGTTGCTCGGGCTTGCTGTTGACCGAAACAAGCGAGGGGGCCTCATCCGCCACGCCAACATTCACCGGTGATGACAGCGAACTGTTGTCGCGAACCGTCTCCAGCAATCGGTGCACCGGTGCCGCTGGCCCGGCCAACTGTTCAAGGATCGTGACGCCATGATCCAGGTCTCGAAAATCCGCCACGGAGAATGCGTTCAAGGCGCGGCGCCAGCTGTCGATGTAGTCGGCGCTGTACAGGTTGCGCAGGCGCTCGTTCAGCGCAGCCTGGTCGGCATCGGAGTAGTCCAGTTGAGCACGTTCCCCCAGTGCCCACTGGTCGATCATTGCCATTTCCGTAAAGCGCTGACTACGCGGTTCAAAATACTCCTTGAAGCCTTTGGCGGTGAGCATGGCCGCCAGCAAAACACCGTTGTCGCCCTGGCTCGAGCCGGAAGACGGCTGGTAAACGACATCGAACGCAGGGCCCACCTGATGACGCAGGTCCAGACCAGTATGCAACTGCTCCTGGGCCTGCTGCTTCAGGCCCGCATACACGCGTTGTGGCAACGGCACCTTACGCAGGGTCTGCTGCACGTCGCTGACCCGCTGGCGATACTGCGGCAGGTCGGTATCCGCGTAGGCCAGGGCATACTTCAGGTGCCGCATGAGGTCACGTTGCAGCTGCCCCTGGCCGGGGAAGGCCTGTTGCCACTGTCGCGCCATCCATTCCTCGACCCATTCCGCTCGGCGGTTCCGGCGATCCTCGAGCATCCGGTAAACCCGGAGCGCGGCCATTTGCTGCTCGCTGCCGGGGGGCGCCGCATCCATGGTATCGATCACGCCACTGGCCAACGCAGGCAGGAAGCGCCTGGACAACAAACTGAGGTACGCCTCATCCACGGTAGGCCCGATGGCACGGCCCTGATACAGCCCCAGATCAGCAACACCCGGCCACGCAGCGCGGTAGTCGCCAAACACTGCTACCGCATCGCGGATCTGGTCCAGCGGCGCCAGCAAGTTGCGCCCGGTCGGGTCCAGACGCTGATCCACTTCGTGATGGCTGTATTCCCGGCTCTTGGCCAGCACGCTGGCGGCCTTGACGCCATTGATGTCGAAGTAACGATGCCAGCTGGCGATGGCGACGCAGAAGGCCAGGACGCCTACAGAAGCACCCACCCACAGCAATTGTCGCTTGCGCCGTGCCACCCTGACGTTGTCGCCGGCAAGGCCGGCCTCTTTGTAGATGACCCGCCCAAAGGCCTGTTGAATGAAGTAGGCCAACGCCTTGGCCTGCGGCTTGCCCTCAAGCAAGGGGAGGCTGGTCTTGTAAGGCTGCGCCGCCTCACGGACAAAGGCGTTGCGCACGTCACCGTGCTGTACGACCGACGACCAATACACACCGCGCACCAGCGCCGGGGTGGTGAAACGGTCACTTGCCAAGGTCTCGCGCAGAAAGCTCAACAGGATTGGACGCAATCCAAGCAACTGCCTATGCAGTGAGTAGAGACGTGAACGCAACCCAGGGCTACCCTGCACGTCCAGATGATCGATCACCTACTCGAACAGCTGCTCCAGCAACCGATCGTAATGTTCGCCATACTCGCCCAGCCAAGCGTCGAAGGTGTCGACGGCATCCAGCTTGAACGTGAATCCAAACAGGCTGTTGCGCTTGTCGGCCGAAAGCTTGCTGTAGAATGGGTCGAAGCCGTCCAGCAGATCGAATTTGCTCAACACGACATACAGCGGCAAGCGCGAGCCCAACTGGCTGCTCGCCTCATAAAGACGTGTGCGCAGCAGGTGGGCAAGTGCCGTGCGTTGCTCGACGGTACCGTGCAGTAGCGCGGGCAGGTCGACAACCAGCACCAGGCCGTTGAGGGCTCTCTGGCTTCGATTGCGCTGCAGCCAGTCCAACAGATGCTGCCACAATTTGGCTTGGGTTCCAGACGGTACCGAAGACTCAACGTCTGTGGAGTCACTGCCCAGCGAATCTACGAGGCCGGTCTGGCTGATAAAGGCACCGGGCGGGTCGATGATCACCGCATCATTGCTGATCCACCACCCCACGGGGTAGGCGAGCGCCTGCGCTGACCGGCCCCGTGCCTGCGCCTTGTCGATGCGGGTCAACGAGAAACTTTGATCGGTGCAGTCAATAAAGCTGCTCTTGCCGACCTGCCTGGCGCCCAGCACGAGGTACCACGGCAATCGGTACAGCGCGCGACGCCCACCGGCATTGTCCAGGTAGCGTGCAAGCGCTTGGCTCAACGCCTTCTCTTGTGCATGAACGAACGGTTGCGCCGGATCCACCTCGGCAGCCATCGCCTGCTGACGCTCTGCTTGCAACCGGCGAAAGCGCGTTCTCAACACGATCAGCCAGCACAACAGCGCCACCAACACGAACACCAGGCTGGCCACACTACGATGCGCCACACTGGCCAACGACTGCTGATCGCGCCATGTCCATTGCGGGCCGAGCCACCAGATGGCGACCAGCATCAGCACAGCGCCAAGCCCAAGTAGCAGCGGCATTGCCAGACCGATACGGGTCATCAGCGGCCAGCCCCAACGTTTGAGGTACTTCCAGAGTTGATTCATCGAGGCTCCTGCTCCTTGTTCCTATCGGCCAGCACGTGGGAGGACGCGTATTGTTGAAGCCGCTCAAATACCTCGGGCTCCCAGTCGCTGGCGGTGGTTTGCTGCATCGTGCGCACTACCCCAGCGCACAGGTCCTGGGCTAACCAGGACACGCCTCGTGCGGCCAACAGGTCAGCTGCGATGACGGTGGTATGGCAGCGCTCGCGAGGGGCTCGAAAATCTGCCTGCATCCCCTGCAGCCTTAGCAACACCGGTTCTACGCCGCCGCTTTCCAGCTGGCTGACCAGTTCTTCGCGAAGGTTGGTGAACGCTTGGGAAGCTCCGGCTTGCCCGGATTGCCCGTCTGCCCCTTTGAGCCAGGCCAGGCATTGGTCGTCGACAAACACCCGACCGTCGCTGAAGCACAGCTGCTGCAGCGCTGGCATGCGCAGCACGAAACGAGCGGTCGCCGCACGGATGGCCTCAGCCACTTCGCCCATCGCCAGCCGCGACGCGGCGGTTGCGGCAAGAAAGCTGCCGCGAATCCAGAAAGGCGAAGCCGACACACTTTTTTCGACCCGCTGGAGCAACGCTGCGTCGATTACCGTGCCGGCGATGGCCTCCTCATAGTCGCTGGCAATATCCCGCGGCACTGCCATCAACTCTGTACGGTTGCCCTGCCGGGTTTGCGGTGCGGCCTGAATGTGGGCCCACAGACCAAAGCGCCGCAGTTGATAGCCGGTCGGGTCGTAAGGGTCCTGCTGATTGATCAGCTCGGCCATGCTCAAGATGGCTCGGCGCGTCTCGCGCTCGTTACCGCCCGACAAGCAGGGTTTCGGGGTGGCGATGACATCCGCCAGCGGCGCAGGTTGGGGGCTCTCCACCGGGGCCTTGGGCGCATCGCACTCACCAATACCGTTGGCAAGCGCCGTGTGTTTGTGCAAAAGGCGCTCCAGCTCAACCAGAACAGCCGGGTCAAGCTGGGCGGCTTCCTGCTGACGTAGCAAACGGGCCAATGCACCCTTCGCCGCTGCGGCGTGAGCCGGGGTGTACGTGAAACGATCAAGGCGCGGCAGCGCATCGATCAAGCGATTGAGCACCAGGCCAACGACCTTGCGCTTGGTCAGGAAGCCCTTCGGACCAGGCGCTGGATGAGCGGTTTCCCAATAGCCCTCGATCATTCCGCCCAGTAACGCCAAGGTGAACCCCCAGCGCTCCCAACAACCACTGCGCAGCCACGCAACGCTCAAGTGCGCGACGATCCGCAGATGCTTGCACTGTCGCTCCAGATACTGACCAGAGGCCTCCTCGATGTAGTCCCAATCGATAGAGGCTTCCTGTAGCCCACCCAGCTTGACCATCTCCTGGTCAATGGCTTGGTAGGTTTCGTCTTCCACATCGAACAGCCCCGCCGGCACCTGGGTATCAATGGGTGCGAGCAAGCGTGTGATTTCTTGCGCCTCGACCTCAGCTACCAGCGACATGTCTTGCGAGCCTCGTCGATAAGCGGGTCCAGCCCCTGAGCGTCAAAAACGAGCCCATCAACAGCAGGGTTGTCGCTCTCTACGTGAATGCGATGGGCCCCGATCAATTGCTTGATCTGCTCGATACCCGGCAAGCCTCTGCCGGCGTCGAGCACTTGGCCGTTTTCCATCACTTGCCACGGTGTGGGTGCAGTAGCGCCCCGCTCCCCGCGCAACTGCACCTGCACTCGGCTGGCATCGACGGGTTGGGCGGTGACCAGTTGCAACCTCGAGATGTTTTGCACGCAGCTGATGATCAGGTAGGGGTGCGGTGCAACTGAAGCAATCGCAGGTGCTGAGATCAGGAGCCCGCCCTCTTCAGACCTGAGGCGAAACATCAAGTCCTCGGGCGCCCGCCCCGTCTCATGGATCAATACGCGACGCACCGTGGGCGCCTCCAGCTCCTGCGCTGACCACTGTCGCTGCGGCGTGAATCCCGGCGTACCCGCCGCCTGATCGAAACACGCCAGGCGCTCAATATTGGACACGATCCGTGGGCAGTCCTGCGATGCGCAGGTTAAGGCAGGCATTAATAAAAACAGTAATGAAACGCCGAGGCCACCTGCATAACGAATAATCATCGCACCTTAACGCTCCCACTCAATCGTACACATGCCCCTGCATTAACCCGGCCATTCCAACCGCGAAAAAGAGGCTAGTACATACATTCAACTTTATTCAAGAAATTATTTTGTTACATATTTGAACTCGACGCTCGACGATTATCCAGCGCATGGTTTTTACGCAACGCACAATTCAAACCTCAGGAATCATGTTTATTAAGCGTTTAACGCGCAAGCTTACTTGTAGGAAGCGTCCTGCATATAAAACCCACACTAAAAAAGATATATAACCATGACTAAACCCTCCGACTCCGTTGCACCCAAAGAACGCATCAACATCAAATATGTGCCCGCCACCGGTGACGAGCAGGCCGAGGTAGAGCTGCCGCACAAGATGATGGTGCTGGGCGACTTCGGCCTCGATGACAGCCGCTCCCTCGAAGACCGTCAGGTCATGCGCATCGATAAACACACCTTCAACAACGTGTTGAACGACGCCGATGTGAGCCTGGCCATGTCGGTGCCCTCCGCGCTTGGCGCTACTCCGGATGCAGAGCTGGCAGTCAACCTGCAATTCAAGTCCATCCAGGACTTCGGGCCAGACCGCATCGCACGCCAGGTGCCCGAGCTGAACAAGCTGCTGCAGTTGCGTGAAGCGCTGGTCGCCCTGAAAGGCCCGCTGGGCAACGTGCCCACCTTCCGCAAACAGCTGCAGCACCTTCTGAACGACGCGCATGCCCGCAAGCAACTCGCGCAAGAACTGGACCTGGTGCTTGAAGCGCCAAAAGCCGACTGAGACAACGGAGCGTCCCCATGCCAAAGCCAAGCACAACTGTCACTGTTGAAACACAGGCCGAAACACTGAGCAATGCCACCTTGCTCGACCAGATCATGGCAGAGACCAAGTTGGTTCCCACACAAGAGGGTTACCAAGTGGCCAGGCAGGGTGTATCCGCCTTCATTGCCGAAATTCTAAAAAGTCATGACCCAGATCAATTGATCAACAAACATCGCGTCGACCAGATGATTGCCGAGCTGGATCGGGTCCTCAGCAAGCAGATGGATGCCATTCTGCATGAACCCGCAAGCGCTACCGCTACGACCGCTTTGGGCGGCTGTGCGAGAAGCGGATCGGCAGCAATTGGGTGCAGTATTTCGAGTATGACGCCGAGCAGAGACTGGTTTGCGTGGAGCAGTACCGCAGTGGCGAGCGTGAGCGGGTGGTGTTTGCCTATGACCCGTTGGGGAGGCGGATTAGCAAGGAGGTTTATCAGAGGGACTATCCAGAACCGCGTCGGCGGGTGTTGTTTCACTGGCAAGGGTTGCGCTTGCTGCAAGAAGTGCAGAGTGGGCTGGCTAGCTTGTATGTGTATGCCACTCCGGACAGCTATGAGCCGCTGGCACGGGTCGACGGTAGATCGGGTAGCGAAACGATTTACTACTTTCACACCAACTTGGCAGGTCTACCAGAGCAGCTAACTGATCCTAGTGGCCTGACTATCTGGCAGAGCAATTATAAAGGTTGGGGAAAAGCACCTGATGAGTGGGGCAGCCCGCAGCAGGCGCGAGAGCAGAATTTACGACTTCAAGGCCAATATCTAGATAGAGAAACAGCTCTACACTACAATACATTTAGATTCTATGACTCAGACATAGGACGCTTTACACAACCTGACCCCATACACCTCAAGGGAGGCACAAATCTTTACCAATACGGGCCGAACCGCTTAATCTATATCGACCCACTCGGACTCAACCGCTTACCGATAATTTTCCTTCCCGAAGGCGGAGATGTTCTTCATCCGGGGTCAGTTAACCCTGGTAATCCGGAAGGGATTTACAAAATCAAAGCTACTGGAAATTATGCTGACGATAAGGCAGCTCTCTACAAAAAGGCAAAAATCAATGAACCAATGTCTTCACGATGGATCGGCCACCACATTGAATATCACCCAAAATCCAATGAAATGTCCATGCAACTTGTTAATCCAAAGTATCATCGGCATCCCCACATAGGTGGCGCACATGAATTCAGCTTTATCACTGGCTTTAAATATGGAACAGCCGAAGCTATAGCTGAGGCAACAAAAAGAAACGCCACCTACACTAGGCCGAAAGGAGCACAGCATGGCACAGCCAAAAATATTTGCCCTTAACAAACTTACATTCAACGACTCTTACCCAGGACTGGATATCACCACAATTGAGTCAATGCTACCCTCAAAATTTAAAGGCAGGGAGCATTTTATCGACTTCTACTCAAGGTACAACGGAGGATACTTTGATGGAGGAGCATTCATATACAGAGATTTATTTTACAAAATAACAACCAAAGATCCCAATCTTTTTGAAATAGAGTCTTTCCATTACATTGAGACACCAGGCATTCTCCAACATCCAAGACTCCTGTCGATAACCGAGGTTATTAACAACAAAAAAATCAGCTATCCACGAAACCCTGAATTTTTCCAAAACAACATCCCGTTCGCCGGAAATTGCGGAGACAATGACTTCTGGCTTGACACCGTAACCGGCAGTGTGAAATACACCGCGATGGAAGATGATATAGGCCCCAACAATGCAATATTAGTAGCACCAAGCTTTTTAGATTTCTACACTCAAATCCAAGGCAGTCGAAGAAATTAGCAGATATGCCGCGAGTTCACCCAGGTCACCGATGCCCTCGAAAAGAGCAAGTACCTGAGCTGGAACACGTGCGGTCAGTTGCTCAGCTACCGCGACTGCAGCAATGCGCAGACGCTGTATCACTACGACGCCCATGGCCGCTTGCGTGAAAGCATCAATGCCCGGGGTGAACACACCCACTTTCGCTACGACGCACGTGGCTATCTGGTCGAAAGCGAACGTCCGGACGGTCGCATTGACCGTTATGAGGTCGATGTTGCCGGCCAGCTGACGCGCTACGTCGACCCTGCACAGAAAACCCTGCAATTTCGCTACGACCCCAGCGGCCGGTTGGTCGAGCGTACGGACGCCATGGGCTACAGCGTGAAGTTCCGCTACGACGCCTATGGTCGGCTACTGCAACTCACCAACGAGAATGACGAGTCATACCGCTTCGGCTGGGACGAACTGGACCGGCTGGTGGCACAAAAAGACCTGGATGGCAGTGGCCGCCTCTATGCCTACAACGTGCTGGATGAGGTCATTCGTCTTACCCATGTGCCCTCGCCTGACGAGCAGCCGCCCCTGTCCGATAATGCCCCGCCGACACGAACGACTGCCATCCGCCACGACTTCGAGCGGGACGCCATCGGCCGGCTTCTCAGCAAGCGCACCGAAGATGGCACCACCGACTACCGCTACGAGGCGGATCAGCAAGGAGGTTTATCAGAAGGACTATCCAGAGCCGCGTCGGCGGGTGTTGTTTCACTGGCAAGGGTTGCGCTTGCTGCAAGAAGTGCAGAGTGGGCTGGCTAGCTTGTATGTGTATGCGAATCGGGATAGCTATGAACCGCTGGCACGCATAGACGGCAAATTGGGTAGTGAAACGACACATTACTTTCACACCAACCTGGCCGGCCTGCCGGTACAACTGACTGATTCTGTTGGCAACGCGATCTGGCGAAGTGACTTTAAAGGTTGGGGACAACCGTTTGATGAGTGGCATAGCCTGCAACAAGCCAGCGAGCAAAACTTGCATCGTCAAGGGCAGTATTATGACCGTGAGACTGGGCTACACTTCAATACACTCAGATTCTATGACTCTGACATTGGTCGATTCGCTACTACAGATCCGATAGGACTCAGCGGCGGGCTCAACCTTTATCAATATGCTCCCAACCCACTCACGTGGATTGACCCGCTTGGATTGTGTCGTCGAGGAAATGCAGCAACCAAACGACATATGGATGCTGTCAGAGACCAATTCCTGCGTGACAACAAACTCTCTCCACACCACCACTCTGAAGGTGGACGACAGGTAGGCACTGGTATTGAGCTGAGAGAAACATATTTGAGACCCCTTCACGGCAGCCCCGGCCGAAGCGGCGGTTCTTACACAGACATGACATTCATAGACTCCAAGGGCAGAACAGTATACATTCAAACAGTTGATAAAGGGAGTGTGAACGGAATGTCCAAACGCGAATGGGATAATGCAAGTCGAATTATCCAACAAGACCCAAACTCCATTGTAATTACCGTCATCAAGGGGAAGGTTGTGCCGAGCGGCACGCTAAATACTACAAACATGCCTACGGGCCAAATAATTATAAGGTAACCGCGCATGGCAAACCAAACCCCAACCCTTCTAATATTCATGACTAAAGTGGATGAGGCCAAGTTCTCTCAGGCATTAGTCTCAACCTTACCCGAGATAACCTTTCTTAACATCGGTGACTGGCCTACAAAAAAACCCCTCACGAAAAACACTCTAGGCGATTGCAGTAGCGATAGCCCCCAGCACTCCATATGGAACAAAGCAATATTACCCACAACCGATTACATAGAAAATTTTATTTTTCACAACGAAACTAATAATGCCTACTTTGGAGCAACTATTGGACCTGGCCTAATTCAGTACATCAGACCGAGCATCGCAGATTATGATAATCTTTCCCTCCGCAATGGGCGCCTATCATCATCCTACGATCCAAAAACTGACCCGCAGACTCACTATTTTGTAAAAGAAACATTCAGAATACTAAGAACAGGAGCCAGAAGAGTTTATCTAGTAGATCGTAAAACCGGACAGACAGATGACAAACCTGAACTCCATTTTTTTGCATGGCCGGACGCTGCAGAAAAATACAATGGCGACAATGGTAAATATCTAACTAATAACTTCCTAACCTATTTCGTCGCTACCCCGCGTAAAAAATCGTAAGGCACCACGACTCGCCAGCCCATTTCGGGGCATGTATAAAATGCCCCAAACGAACGACCGCCATCCGCCACGACTTCGAGCGGGACGCAATCGGCCGGCTTGTCAGCAAGCGCACCGAAGATGGCACCACCGACTACCGCTACGACGCGGCCGACAATCTGTTGTCCATCACCTTCACAAACAACAAAGGAGAAAAACAGCAACTCGACTACACCTACGACGCCAACGGACAACTGCTCAGCGAAACCAATAGTGCTGGCTTGCTGCAGTACCGCTACGACGAACTGGGCAACCTGCAGACGCTAGTCCTGCCCGACCAACGCGAACTCAACCACCTGTACTACGGCAGCGGGCACCTGCACCAAATCAACCTGAACGGCCGGGTGATCAGCGATTTCGAGCGTGATGCGGTGCACGACGAGGTCCTACATACTCAATGCAAGGCGGACTCTCCGTACTGCACCAGTAAACTCGCTCAGGATAGGGGGGCGTCCAAAGTGGCAATGGCAAACATCAGCGAGAATGCCATGCTCCTTAAGAACCTGCACAATCATCTGCTCGCCGTCATCGCCTGGAAAATCCGTTGATTCGTGCGTCAATCCAGATACGCAAGACAAGGGCCCAGGACCAGAGAGTAACGCTTCAGCCGCTTGCCCGATTCGCCTTGGCCTACCTGAGGAATCAAACCGCGAATCCCCTCGCCAGCAAAACCGAAGCTCAGAAAAGCTGGCTGATTGAGCAGGGCTTCCCAGGTTCAGGCTTGCACCTGCGCTGACGCATGCTGCCTGCAGGCTATGCGTTTCAAGGGGTAGAGGGAGATTGTGTGAATTTACTTCCAAACCGCCGCGGCGCCACTTCGATCGAAAGCGTTTAACCCCGCGGCGTCCATCGTTGAAACAAAGGTGGAGCCGTTGTTCCGCACCGTGCCACCCGTTCATATCTGGCACTGGCGATGACGGAACCTGAAGAGCAAGCCAGCGTCATAGCCTCATGCAGCAACTCGGCATCAGTGGACTCGATGCCGCCATCCGCATGACTCAGGATGGAGACGGCTCAACGGTTTCGAGCCGTTCGATCTGGAATTGCCAGGAGCAACAACATGCGCAAACGGATGAGTGCAACCAACCTAAAGTGGGCCTGCGGCTGGCTCGCAGCCGCGGTTTTGGCACTGTGCTGGTGGCTGCCGCTACCTTTTCGCTCCACCGCCGATGATGGCCCGCCGCGGATCTACGGCAACCCCGAAGCGCGCTTCACCCTCACCCTCTACGCCGAACTTGAATGCCCGCACTGCCAGGCCTACCTGCCGCAATTGCAGCGCTGGATCGTCACCAACGATCACGTCAACCTGGCCTGGCATCACCTGCCCCTCCCCCAGCATGAACCGGCCGCCAGTCGGGAAGCGCGACTGATCGAATGCATGGGCCAGCGAGAGGGTCGCGAAGGCGTTTGGGGGGCGATGCTCTGGGTCTACCTGCATACCCAAGGCAACGGCCGTGGGTTGGCTGCTGGACACGACTATCCGGACATCGGCCCGTCCCTGCAACGCTGCCTGGCCGGCGAACGGGCTGCCCAAGTCGTGGACACGCAAAAAGCGCAAGCCTTGGAGAACGGATTCAACGCCACCCCCACGCTGCGCCTGACCGACAATCACACCCAGCACACCCTGATCCTGGAAGACCCAATCGATCCCGATGCCTTGCTGTCCGCAGTGGACCTGTTGAGCGCACCCGAGATTTTTGAAATGCCCGCTGACGTGATCAGCGATATGTCCAGGTAGCCCACGGCGTCACGGCCAGGGCGCCGCGTTGTGGTGTTTGTACTTGAATTTCGTGGAGGGAGGGGATTGAGGCAGAATGCATTCGAACGAAAAAAGGCCCCGAAGGGCCTTTTTTCAACGACTTACAGACTTCGAGTGAAACCTGTAGATCTTTATTTGGAGCGGGAAACGAGACTCACATCCGCCTTCCGAGCCGTTGAAATTTAAGGCTTTTTAGCCATCCCTTAAACTGGGATAGCCTTGATTCTGGACTCATTCTCGAGGGTTGGCAATGGCTTCATTGCTCCCCAACCAGATGACTTGGCCGGTCGACTTCCAAGCTTGGCGCGCCATGGAAGAGATCGCGGACTAGCTCATCCAGAACCGGTTATCAAACATCGCAGCCACGTTGGTGTCCGATTGCCAAGCCTTCATACTGTTCTGCCCAACTACCGGCTTGATTGCTGATGACCTAATCGCAACTGATAGCAGTAAGTATCAGGCGGTCGCGTCCTCAAGTCGTGATTTGAGCTTGAAACAGCTCGAGCGCCAGGAAGAGAAGCTGGACAACCGGATTGCTCACTAGCAGGCGCAACTGGACATTGCCAAGAAGACCGGAATTAGTGATTCACGATACCTACAGCACGTAGTTTTTGAACTCAAGCCGCACAATGGCTGGCTCTCATCCACTCTTCGACACCGCCTCAATCTCTGCGCCTTCACCCCCCCCCCCCCCCGAGGGGGGGGTAAACCCCGGCCAGTCGAGCAATCAGTATCGCCACGAACAACGATCCGGCAATCTGCTCCACCGTACAGATGCCACGCGCCTGCCGACCGAGCGGCGCGAAATCACCGAAGCCGGTGCTGGTCAATACGGTGAAGCTGAAATAGACGAAGTCGAAAAAGTCGGGGGGCGTCGGCTGGCCGCCCAACGTGAATGACCCGGGATGGTAGCTGTCCACCAACGCATAAGGAACGCCCAGAAGATACCGATCAACAGGTACGGCATTGGCGCCCGCGATGGTGATGCGGCCCAGCGGCGTCGGCTCGATGAACGACACCACGGCAATGAAATGAGGAACAAATAGAAACAGCGCTGGTAGAAGATATCCCCCACGGCGCGGCCCACACCTCGAATCAACATAGCAGCGCCCCTCGGAAATGTATGACACAACAATAAGCGGTCGGCTTCACTGATTGCGTCCTGGGAATCGGTGTAATTGAACCAGCCGAGGACGCCCTGCGGGAGAAAGGGGATAAAAATCGTGGCGCTTGGCTAGCGTTGAGTTTGTGGACATAAATTTCCCCAGCAACGCCCTGACACTGGCCGCAGTGTCGAGTTTCAGCTGAAGACCTAACTGACTCTCCCGCCCTAGTACAAAGTACCGATATTATGACGAGCCTCGGAATAACCAGACGCCTGCAGTTTGGAAACATCTTCGCGCACTACCATTCGACTGGCCCCATGCTCACTTACAACTGCGGTCACTGAGGGTAGTTTTCACCAGGGGGAAACCGCCCAAGCAGGATCTGCTGCGTCAGCGCCTCGACCAAACCCAAGTCCAGGCTATTGGTACGCTTGCAGACAGTCTCTTCGCTTTCATGTTGCATGCTTTCGCCCAGGCGCAAGCCATCGCCGCTGTTCTCCAAAGGCGCCGCGGAATGGTGTTTCTTACCGCTGGGGGCGCCACAGTGACCAGGTGTCAGCTTGAAGATGGCGCTAAAAATGAGCTGCCACGAGCCGGCGTCGACCTGAGGTATATCCAAAATACAGCATCGCTACGCCTACCACGCTAAGAAATATCTCAACGTGCGCATAGCCAATGGCCGGCGTATAAAGCACTCCGACGAGCAACGGCCCGAGTGCACCCAGACTGTAGCCGATGCCTTGCACCATGCTCGAAAGCTCCGCCGCTACCTGTGCGTTTGCCGAGCGCAGCACAATCATGGTGATGGCGATGGAGGTCAAGGCACCCTGCCCGACGCCTTGTACCCCGGCCCACAGCCATACCGTGTCGAGCGGCGCGGACAGGCATCCAAGGAAACCGACCGTGGTGAGCACCACCACAAGCACATTGAACCAGGATTGATTCGGCAAGCGTGTGGCGATCAGCGGCCCGAGCAGACAAGCGACCATTTGCAGCAGGATTGAACTGGAGACGATGACGCTGGACTGTAGCGGCGTCATCCCCCGGCCATTCAGAAACGGGGCGAGCCAGCCGAACACGGTGAACGAATACATCGCTTGCAGCACCATGAACAGCGTGAGTTGCCAGGCGAGCGCGCAGCGCCACACCCCTCGTACGCGCGGCGCAGCCTTGGGTGCCAGCGCCGTTCCCTTGGGCAGTTGGAAAAACCAGCAGGCACAGGCTGCCGCTGCCGGCACGGACCACAGCGCCAACGCCGTCGTCCAGCCACCGCCCAAGGTGCTTTGCAGCGCCAGGGTGAACCCTGCGGCAGTCGCCGCACCGCTCAACAGCGCCATGGAGTATAGGCCGGCCATCAGCCCAGTAATCTTGGCGAAGTCGCGCTTGATAAGCCCAGGCAGCAATACGTTGATGATGGCGATGGCGCTGCCGATAACGATCGAACCGACCACCAGGCCGCTGACGTTCCCAACGCCGCGTATCAATAGCCCTACGGACAACGCCGCCATCAACACCAATATCGTGCGTTCTGTGCCCATTTTGCGGGCAAGCCAGGGTGCCACGGGCGCGAACAACCCCAGGCAGAGTACCGGCAGCGTGGTGATTGCACTGGCGGCGGCAGGCGTCAGGCCCAAATTGCTTGATATATCGGCAAGCACAGCCGCAAGGCTTGGGTATGCAGTGCGAAGGTTGAAGGCTACGAAAATAATGCCGCAGGCAAAATAAAAAAGCCGCGAGCCCTTGGCAATTGCGCCAGGTTGCGGCAGCTCCTGTTCATTGCCAGCGTGCGCTGCTGTGTGCTCCACGCGTGTACTCCTTGAACCTTGGGCAATGACAAAGCCATGCAGATAAAAAAAGCCGCACAGTTTCCTGTGCGGCGTGCTCGCTTACTTCTTGATGATGTTGTGTTCCGGGCCGTATGGGAACTTGGTGATGTTTTCAGCGCCGTTTTCGTTGACGATCAGAATGTCATGCTCGCGGTAACCACCGGCACCCGGCAGGCCTTCGGGCAGCATGATCATCGGCTCGATGGACACGACCATGCCAGGTTCAAGCACGGTGTCGATGTCTTCGCGCAGCTCAAGGCCCGCTTCACGACCGTAGTAATGGCTCAGGGTGCCGAACGAATGGCCATAACCGAAGGTGCGGTATTGCAGCAGGTCGTGCTCGAGGAAAATCTCGTTCAACTGATGGGCGATATCGCTGCAGCGCATGCCAGGCTTGATCAGCTTCAGGCCGGCCTCGTGGACCTTGACGTTGACCTCCCACAGGCGCAGGTGCTCATCGGAACAATGGTCGAGGAACAGTGTGCGCTCCAGCGCGGTGTAGTAACCGGCGATCATCGGGAAGCAGTTGAGGCTCAGAATGTCGCCCTTGTTGACCTTGCGCGAGGTGACCGGGTTATGCGCGCCATCGGTGTTGATGCCGGACTGGAACCAGGTCCAGGTGTCCATCAGTTCGGAATCGGGGAAGGTGCGGGCAATTTCACGAACCATAGCCTGGGTGGCGTGCAGCGCCACTTCGTACTCAGGCACCTGGTCTCGCAAGGCCTCGACCACCGCTGCACCACCAATATCGGCAACCCGGGCGCCGTGACGAATGATGGCGTGTTCTTCAGCCGACTTGATCATGCGCATACGCATGCACGGCGCGGCAACGTCCACCAGCTCGGCCTGCGGATAGCGGCTGGCCAGTTTGTCGCGGTTGACCAGGTTGAGGTGGTCGAACTCGATACCGATACGTCCGGCCTTGGGCAAGGCTTGTTGAATCGCGACAAAGTAGTTATCGCGCTGCCAGTCGGTGTAGATGATGTTTTCGGTGCCCACGGTACGCCGCCATGGCTGGCCACCGTCGATGTTGGCGCTGATCGACACCACGGCATCCTGAGTCACCACCAGGGCATAAGGACGGCCGAACGAGCAATACAGGAAATCGCTGTAGTAGTTGATGTTGTGATAAGACGTGAAGACGGCGGCATCGATATTGTTCTGGGCCAGGTAGCTGCGCAACTTGGATTGACGGTTGGCGTATTCCTGGTGCGAGAACGTCGGCTTAACTTTTTCGCCGTTGTGAATCTGTATTGTTTTCGGCATTTGCATGTCTTCAGTCCTTGGTAGGTGATCAGTAGAGAGGCCCTGTTTTGGGTGCCACTGGAGATCATTCGAACAGATAAAAGGCGGCCTTTTTTGCGCGAATCCGACCCCTAGATGATCAGATCCGCCTTGCTGTAAACGCCGCTATGGAAAGGACAATATTGCCCGCCACTGCCGTACAGGCCTCGCTGCGGCAAGAACAGGCAGAGGTATAGATGAGGGGGAATGAAGGAGAGGAAACGCGCGATGTCGCGCCCATTGCAGGCGCGGATCAAGATAATTATCGAGGCAGGTTCAGCTCTGGTAGCGGGTGAACACGCGCTACGGGGACAACCGGGCAACGCCGATGAATTCGGCCAATTCGCCGACATCGAGCGTGCGGCAGGTCGGTTTGGTCAGCAGCGCCAGCGATTCGCGGACACTGTCGTCGGTACACAACTGCAATTCACTGCCAAGGCACAGAATCAGCACATCGAGGGGCTTGGCCTGGCTCAGTTGCACGGTGGCCGCCACGATGCCATTGTTGGCCTTCAGCGGCTGGCCCTCAAGGCTCAGTATCTGCCATTCGCAGACCACGCAGCGGGCCACGTCGTTGGCTTGGCGCAAGGGTTCCAGCGCAGCGGCCAAGGCATAGAAATCGAACCCTTCGGCCAGCAGGAAGCCAATACGCACGGCGCTGGCCAGGTTTTCGCTGGTTTCAGTCAATTGCTGCATGTACTGCCTCCTTCGGGTCAACTGGGCGTGGGTACGTCTACAATTGTCCACGCTGCCGCCCCTGCGCAGATGTCAGATATCGACCTCTAATTGCCACGTAAAATCAGCGCCCGCGCATCGTCCCACCCGACATGCACCCTCTGCCCGCTCTTGAGCCCAAGTAGGTCGTAATCCGCGTACGGCTTCTGCACTTGCAGTTCCAGCCCGTTGGCGACTTCCAGGTATATGTTGACCATTGACCCAATGAATTCCTCCCCCATCACGGTACACGCCAGGCGGCTGGCTGTGGTCGGTTGCGCGGCGAGGTTGATATGTTCGGCACTGATGCACAGGGTGACCTCTTCCCCTACCGCAACAGATCGGTCTTCGGGCAAGCGTGCCAGAAAGCGACCATACGCCGAGTCCAGTTGCACCAGCCCGGTGTCGTCGAAGCCAAGCACAACGCCGCCAAGCATGTTCTTGCCGCCGACGAATTCAGCGACAAAACGGTTGTGCGGTTCGAAGAAAATATCCTTGGGCGTGCCAATCTGCTCAACCCGGCCACGGCTCATGATCACCACGCGGTCAGCCATGGCGAAGGCTTCGGATTGGCTGTGGGTGACATAGACGAAGGTGATGCCAAGGTCCTTCTGCAACCCAGTCAACACCGCCTGCATGCGCACGCTCAAGTGCGCATCGAGGGCACTGAGCGGTTCGTCCAGTAGCAGTATCGGGGGCTCGGTGACCAGTGAACGCGCCAGCGCCACCCGCTGCCGTTGCCCGCCAGAAAGCATGCTTATATCACGGTTGGCAAACTCGCCCAGGTCCAGGCGCTCTAGCCAGTGCAGGGCTTTTTTGCGCCGTTCAGCTTTGCCCATGCCGCGCATGCGCAAACCGAACTCAACGTTTTCAAGCACGCTCAGAAAGGGGAACAGCGCCAGGTTCTGCCACACCAGCGGGGTGTCCCTTTGCCAGGAATACAGGTCGTTGATGCGCTCGCCGTTCAAGCGAATTTCACCGCTGCTGGGCTTGTCGAGCCCGGCAAGCATGCGCAGCGTGGTGGTTTTACCACAGCCACTGGAGCCCATGATCGCGACGAACTCGCCCTTGTAGATTTCCAGGTTCATCGGTTCGACAGCGACGTAACTGCCGAATTGTTTGGTCACGTTATCGAATACCACTAACGGTTGAGTCATGGGGAGCTCCTGCGTCGGCATGGGATGTTCAGCTTTTTTTGCCGTCAGCCGGTTTCTTCTGCCGGCGCATGAGCAAAACCTGGGCAACGATCGTCAGCGTGATCGTGGTGATGAAAACGATCGTGCCTATCGCATTGATGGTCGGGCTGACCTGCCCTTGCAAAGTATTGAGGATGCGTACCGGGACTGTCTCGTTAAGGCCCGAAACGAACCAGGCCACCGCGAACTCGTCGAACGACACGGCCATGGTCACGAACAGTGCGGCGAAAATGCTCGGGGCGGTGAACGGCAGGATCACGTAGCGCATGGCCTGCCATTGGCTGGCGCTCAGGTTCCAGGCGGCGGCCTCCAGTTGCGGGGCCATCTGCGCCAGGCGCATGCGAATCACCGCCATGGCGAATGGTGAGCACATGACGATGTGGCAGATCATGACGGCATACAGCTCGCCGGACAGGCCGATTCGCGACAAGAACGCGAGCATCGCCAGGCCCAGAATCACCACCGGAATGGTAGGAGGCAGCAGTGCCAATGCCATGTACACCGACTTGCCAAAAAAGTGATAACGAAAGTCGGTATAGGCGGCAGTGAAGCCCAGCAGCGTGGAAACCAGCGATACCACCACACCGACGACCAGGCTGTTGTTGAAGGCTTGCCAGACTTGCGGGTCGGCGGCAATCGCTTCGTACCAGCGCAAACTGAAGCCACCCAGGGGCAAGGATGGGAAGCGGTCGACGTTGAAGGAAAACACGAAGCTGCCAATGATAGGCGTGAGGATGAACAAGAACACCAGGACGACGAAGCTGCGCAGCATGAAGTTGATGACACGATGTTCGTTCATGCGCGCCTCCTGTAGGCGTGGCGAACCATCAGGAACGCCGTGGCCAGCAAGGTCACGATCATCGTCGTGGCAATAACCGCCGCGCGTGGCCATTGCTGCCCCGATTTGGTCGTGTCGGTAATCAGGGTGCTCAAGGTTGGTGGTTGGCCGCCCCCTAGATAGAGCGGGCTGACAAAGTCACCGAAGGTCATGATGAAACAGAACAGTGCGGCGATGACGATGCCGACCCGCGCCGATGGAATCACTACCCCAAATACCGTGCGCAGACGGCCCGCGCGCAAGTTGTGGGCAGCTTCGATCAGCGTGCGGTCGATGTACATGAGGCTGAACAACTGCAGCAACACTACCAGCGGCAGGCACAGGGTGAAGTAACCCACATAGCTACCAAAACTGGTATTGAGCAAGGGCAACGGCCCAATCCCCAGCAACGCCAGGGCGCTATTGAGCAGCCCCTGGTCACTGAGAAAGACTTGCCAGGAATAGGTGCGCACCAGGTAACTGGTAAAAAATGGCGTGATCAACAACAGCACCAACCATTGCCGGGTCGATTCGCGGAACTTGAAGGCAATTGTATAGGCGCACGGAAAGGCTACGGCACTGATCAGCACACTGGCCCCCGCCGCCATCGCCCAGGTGTGCAAGTAGGCATCCCAGAAGTACTCGCGGCTGAACAGGTACTTCCAGTTCAGCCACTCGAACGCAGGGACCATGCGAAAGTTGCGCACCAGCCAAAAACTGATGGTCAGCAGAAACAGCAAGGGCGCTACAAAAAACAGTAGCTGCCAGACCAGTATCGGCAGCGACAGGATCAGCCCATACCCCGGTAAGCGCCAGGTGCGCTTGCCGAACTGCCCACGCGTGCGTGCAGGCTCCTCACTGGCGGGCAGTGGGGGCGATAGCTTGTTCGAAATCATTACGCCGCTCCTGTGTAGGCGCCATCAAGCGCCCTTGTACTGCGACCAGAAGTCGTTCCAGTCCTCCAGGCTCTGCTGCACGGGGAGCGCGCGATACTGAATACGCCCCTCGCGGATGTCGTCCATGACATTGCGCTGGCCCAGTACCATGCCTTGGCGTCTGGCTTCGGCAAGGTCGGTCTTGTTCAGCAACTCCCAGCCGCGCTTATTGGGAATCAGCGCCGGGTAAGCCTCCATCTTCGCCGACTTCACCTGGCCTTCAGGGGAGGTGATGTATTGAATGAACTTCTTCGCAAGTTCCGGGCTGTGGGCTTTCTTGGCGATGCAATAAGACTCGGTCCATTGCAGGCCGCCCTCCTCGGGTATCACTGTTTTTACCGGTGCCCCGGCACGCTGCAAGACCCCGGTAATCCAGTCGCCAATGCCACACATCGCGTGGATCTGGCCGTTTTTCAGGGAGGAGAAGGTACCGCCATAATCGAAGAACCCGGCCACTTGTCCGCGTAGGCTCATGGTTTTGTCCTGGAGCCTCTTCCAGTGCGCCGCGTCGATGTCGTAGGGCAGCCTGTTGCCATTGAGCAAACTGATCTGGCCCAGGTTTGGCAGGTGCCAGTCGAAGTGGCCGACCTTGCCCTTGAGGCTATCGTCCCAGAACACCTGGTAGCTTTTCGCCTTGGACTCCGGCAGCAACTGGGTATTGAAGGCGATACCGAGAAAGCCGAAGCGGACCATGACCGAATACAGTTCATCGCCCTGCCAGTGCCCTGGAAAGTGCTGAAACTCTGGGTAGAAGTCATCGAAGGGATAATCGGCAAGGTCCAGTCGCTCGATATAGTCGGCGGCGTTGAGTTGTTGCACATACTCGGCATCCGACAGGATCAGGTCGAAGGTGCCCGGTGGTGACTGCGAAATGAGCCCCAGCATGTTATCGCCGCCGGTGTAGTACTTGGCCCGCACCTTGACCCCATGCTCGCGCTCGAAATCCGCGACGATGTCGGGCGCGGCGTGGCCTGCCCACGCCAGTATCACCAGTTCTTTTTCGGCTGCGCCAAAGGTTCTGTTCGGAAGTACCCCGGAGAGCGCCGCCACACCGGCCAAAATGCTGCTGTTCTTGATGAATGTACGGCGTGAAAAATCGGCGCGACGCGTCATGGAGATACCCTCGGTAATCAAAAGTGCCTTGGCCCAGCCGCGCTTTCGCCCCGCTTCCCCAAGGTTTTCACCGCCTGTGTGATTACCGATTGCAGCAGATTGCCATCAGGGCAAGTTGTGTTTTTCCGACCTGTAATTTGTCAAATTCGCCCCCTGCCCCACCCGACCCACCTGGATCGCAGGTCCGTCAGCATTTGTCAAATTCAGGTCGGGAACTGACAAGTGAATGTCGTTGTGATCTGATCAAATCGTTGCATGTACTGGCTCGCTGCAAACGGACTACTTCAACGAATACAAGAATAAAGAGAGATAACCGATGAACGAAAGCGTAGTGGTTGGCGAACTCACCTGGCCTGAGTACGCACAGAAGGTAGCTTCCGGCAGCACGATTTTCTTGCCGGTGGGCGCCTTGGAGCAGCACGGTCATCACATGTGCATGGAGGTGGATGTGCTATTGCCTACCGCCCTGTGCAAGGCAGTAGCGCGAGAAGTCGACGGCTTGGTGTTACCCGCCTTGGCCTATGGCTACAAGTCACAGCAGAAGTCGGGAGGTGGCAACCACTTTCCCGGCACCACCAGCCTGGATGGCGCAACACTGACCCATACCATCCAGGACATCATCCGCGAACTCGCCCGGCATGGGGCGCGCAAGCTGGTCTTGATGAATGGCCATTATGAAAACTCGATGTTCATCGTCGAAGGCATCGACCTGGCGCTGCGCGAACTGCGTTATGGCGGTATCACCGATTTCAAGGTGGTCGTTCTGTCCTACTGGGATTTCGTCAACGCGCCGGCGGTCATCGAAGAGCTCTACCCCGAAGGTTTCCTCGGCTGGGACATCGAACACGGTGGCGTTTTCGAAACGTCACTGATGCTGGCCCTGCACCCTGAAAAGGTCGACCTGAGCCGCGCCGTCGACCACCCTCCGGCAAAATTCCCACCTTACGATGTCTTCCCCATCATCCCTGAACGCACCCCCGCCTGCGGAACGCTTTCCTCGCCTAAGGGCGCCAACCGAGAAAAAGGCGAGTTGATTCTGCGAGTTTGCGTAGAGGGCATTAGCAGCGCTGTGCGGGAGGCCTTCGACCTGCAGAAATAACACCGATCTCCAGCCCAGAGCAGCACCGCCGTTCGCAGTTCACCCTCCTTCAAGAATAAAAAGGGTAATTAGCATGTCCAGCAACTCAACTCTGGCCCCCGGCCTCAAGCAGCGCCACGTCACCATGTTGTCAATCGCCGGCGCTATTGGCGCCGGCCTCTTCATCGGCTCGGGGCATGCCATTGCTGCAGCCGGTCCTGCGGCAATTCTCGCGTACATCATGTCTGGCACACTGGTCGTTCTGGTCATGCGCATGCTCGGAGAAATGGCGGTGGCCTCGCCAGATACCGGGTCATTCTCCACCTACGCCGAGCGCGCAATGGGACGTACAGCAGGCTTTACCATTGGCTGGCTGTACTGGTGGTTCTGGGTGCTGGTCATTCCAATCGAAGCCATTGCAGCAGCGGCCATTCTGCATGCCTGGTTCCCTGCGATAGAAACCTGGGAATTCGCACTGGTGGTTACCGGTTTGCTGACCGTAACTAACCTGTTCAGTGTGGCGCGCTACGGTGAATTCGAGTTTTGGTTTGCGATGCTCAAGGTTATCGCGGTGCTAGGGTTCATTGCTCTGGGTGCATTGGCACTGACAGGCGCGCTGCCCGATATTTCAGTTAGCGGCGTGGTCAACCTGAGTCATGAGTTTGGTGGTTTCATGCCCAACGGCATGACCGCTGTCATCGGTGCCATGCTCACCACCGTGTTCAGTTTCATGGGTACTGAAATTGTCACCATTGCCGCCGCCGAGTCGAAAAACCCCTCCAAGCAAATCACCCGTGCCACCAATTCCGTGGTGTGGCGAATGGGGATCTTCTACATCGTCTCGGTGTTCCTGATCATCTCCATCGTGCCCTGGAACGACCCCATGCTAGTACAGGTCGGCTCCTATCAACGGGCCCTTGAGCTGATGAACATCCCGCACGCCAAGATGATCGTCGATATCGTCGTGCTGATTGCCGTTGCCAGTTGCCTCAATTCGGCCATCTACACCGCATCGCGCATGGTCTATTCGCTGAGCAAGCGCGGCGACGGTCCTCGCGTTCTGCAGCGCACCTCAGCGACGGGCGTGCCAGTGATTGCAGTGCTAGCCAGCACCGCAGTGGGCTTCTTGACCACAGCACTCAATTACTTCGCTCCCGACGAGGTGTTTTCCTTCCTGCTGGCAAGTTCGGGGGCGGTAGCGCTTCTAGTCTATCTGGCAATCGCTGTTTCGCAATTGGTTCTGCGTAATCGGATGGATAGCCAAGGTACTGCGCTGGACTTCAAGATGTGGCTGTTCCCCTGGCTCAGCTACCTGGTCATCTTCTCCATCATCAGTATCTTGACGATGATGCTGGTGATGCCAGGGCATCGCATGGAAGTGGTGGCAACTGGTGCGCTGGCGCTGTCCATCGTCTGCGTGAGCGCCATTTTCTCGTCTAAAAAGAGCACTTCGGCCACCGTGGCGAGCAAGCCTGCCTGACCAGGCCGAGTCGTTACCCACCCTGTGAAGGTGTTGCTTTCGCAGGGTTTTTGCTTTTCACCGGGGCGCCTCCCAATGCTTAGGCACTGCGTGTACTATCACTCTGACAAATGCATCAACCTAAACACAATGAATTGCCGATTTACGGCAACCAGACGCAGAGCACGTCATTTTTTTGCATTCAAGGAGTCGTATTGATGGGTACGTTAAAATCCTCGCCGTTGGCACCGGCATACCCTGTCAATGATGCCCCGCCGCTGAAAGTCGTCGGTTTCCTGATCATTCCCAATTTCACCACCATTGGCTTCGCCTCGGCGGTGGAAACCTTGCGCATGGCCAACCTGGCAGCACGCAAAACCATGTTCCAGACCCTGATCATTGCAGCCGACATGGAGCCAGTGAGTGCCAGTAACGGCATGCGCATCCTGCCCGATTTCAGTATCAAGGATGCCCCAAAGCTGGACATGCTGTTCGTGGTGGGGCCAAACCCGATAGTCTCCGACCACAATACCCGCCCCATCCTCAACTGGCTTCGCAAGTTGGCACATGACCAGGTGCCATTGGGCGGTATTTGCACAGGCAGCCATTTGCTAGCACGCGCCAATCTGCTCACTGGTTATCGGTGTACCATCCACTGGGAAGATATCGAGGCGCTAAAAGAGCGATTTCCCGGCATTATCATTTCCAACCAACTGTTTGAGCTTGACCGTGACCGTTTCACGAGCTCCGGCGGCGTGGCGTCCATGGACATGATCCTACAACTGATTGCCCGAGAACCTGGCGGGCGGGACATTGCCAGTCATGCGGCTGAACTGCTGTTATGTGATCGAGTACGTGGATCGCAAGAGCGCCAGCGCGTGCCTTTGCGGCAAAAGCTCGGCACCTCTCAGCCCAAACTCAGTCAGATTGTTACAATCATGGAAGCCAACCTTGAAGACCCGATGACCTTGGAAGAGCTTGCAGAACTGAATGAGATCTCGGTTCGGCAAATGGAGCGTTTGTTCCACAAGCATCTTCAAAACACACCGAGTCAGTATTACTTGGAACTACGCCTGACACGGGCCAGGCAACTATTGCTACACAGTGAATCCCAAGTACGTGATATCGCCCTCGCCTGTGGTTTCATTTCGCCAGCGCATTTCTCAAAGTGCTACAGTCGCTTCTTTGGTGTCTCCCCCATCGGCGAGCGGAAAAAGGAAGCCTCTTCACATCACTGAACAACCCTGTCGTTAGTTTTTTCGCGCGGTCCAGGGGCCCTCGCCATGCTCCCCCCCCTCAGCTGACCTGCAATGCGGGGGGACATCCAGGATATGTCGCTCCATGAAGGCGCCACCACCATTGTTCTCCCGGAAATCGAGGTCATCCCATCCTGACTTGCGCTATCACTTCGATCTGGCTAGATGTCATGCCATTCAGGGCGAAGCGGACTACGCTTGCCACGCAAGCGCGCATTGATGATATTCATGTCATTATTCCTTACCTCGAGCTACAGACATGCGCCATACCATAATAGCGATCGAAGCATTCATACGAAAAAGTGGATCGCCCAAGGATTTCCCACTCCGTTGTTCGATGCGCTGGATACGTTGATTGATGGTGTTTCGGTGAAGTCCAAGGCGCTGGGCAGCCTTGAGTCCGTTGCCGTTTTCCTTGAGCAAAGCATCGAGGGTATGTACGAGTACATTAGAGTGTTTACGGCCGGGCACGAACAGCGGGCCAAGTGTCATTTCGACGAAGTCATCGATTAGCGTGTGGTCGACTATCCCCTGCAGCAAACCCAGCACGCCCAACTCGTTGAAATCGCAGTAACCGCTGTCCGGGCGCAGGTTCTGTGCCACATTCAGCGCCTGACGCGCTTCGTTGAGCACTCGGCGGTAATGTCCGCAGTCTTCAGCCAGGCTCGACAGGCCCATGTACACCTCCAACTCCCCTGCCACTCCGATCAGTTGCTGACGCAACGTGGTCAAGGCTGCCGGCAGGTCATCGGCATCCACTAGCAGCAGCACGAAGAGGTCGCCTGGCATCTCTACCGTCACCGTTCCTGGGCGGCTGCGGCTCCAGGCTTCAAGTTGGTCTTCCAAGGCCTGCCGAGTGGCTTGCCACAACTGCTCGCCCTGAGCCAGGCCTTGGCGCTCAAACAGTGTCTCGATACCAAACAAGCGCAGCGCTACCAGTCGCCGTGGGATATCAAGCGTCAGTTGCAAATGCGCAGCCCGCTGTCGTGCAATGGCTAAGCTCGAGTAATCTCCGGTCAGCAACTGGCCGAGAATGTGGTTGCGTGAGTGTCGTACTTGAGTCATATGCATCAGGGCCCTATCGATCAGGTGGGTCACAAACACCAACCTCAGCGGAGAGGGTTGCTCGATCAGCGGCAAGCCCAACTGTTCAGCACGAACGATCACTGAGGACGAAATGCACTGGGGAAACGAGCCACCAGTAAGAACCACTATCCCGGCAATGCCCGACACAGCACCAACCTCGACCAAAGTGAGCAGCTTGAGTTCGTCACATAGGTAATTGATTTCCGAGATAAATACTAGTTCGCCGCCCATTTTACACGCGGTGATACCCTCATTGCCCGCCACGTATGACCAGCATACTCGACGTTGCAAGTAACGCTCGCCTGCGCGGACCCTCATGCCCTCCAAGCCGGGCAGGTGCAGGATTTCATTAAGGGTCAAGCTCAAGGCTCTACACCCGCCAGGCGCTGCATCTGGCGCCCTATGACTGGCTCGCGCATGAAAATATCGGACTGTACCACGGCGTCAATGCTCGCCGAAAATATTAACTTTAGAAATAGTAGGGACATATCAGTTCTGCTCCTATACCATGACCGAATAGCGCATGCGGTTGAGTCTCAGCAAGCATACAGAAGAAAATTCCGGGAATTTGTAATGATGCTACCTGAAAACGGTCATGTTCACTCACTCAACAGCGAAATGACCGCCATCAACAGGCCGAAGTATAGAAATGCCCTCCCGTAAACTCCAACGACTGGATATTATATAACATTACCACTCTACCCATTACCTTTATGCGCTGCCCCACGCCATCCGACTGGTGGCAGCCAACTATCGAGCTAATGTTTTTCCCTCTCAGCTACTTCTCTATCTGGACAAGTCGAGCAAGCCCCCTTCTTCTTGGGACAGTCTCTCCAACTGTTTTTAGATGGCCTTCTTCTGCGTCTAATCGATTTCATCATGACTGGCTTCCTTGCGGAGAAGCACGCCGAATGCATCGTAGGCCAGCTTGACCAACTCGCCTTCGGTGACCAAGCAAGTATATATACTCATCTGAAATCCCTGATACTCCCGGCCAATGATGATCGGGGGGAACGCACGCCTAGCGCTGGCTTGGGTTGCGCTGTTTGCCGCGATTGCCATGAACGTGAGCATTAGTCGGGTTGCAGTGGTATTGGTCAGGTCGTGACTACTGCCCATCACCCTGGCGACGTGCTCGGCCCCACTTTGCAGACAGCAGCGTGGAGCAGGCACTGGAGCAAATGTTGGCGGGCACTGACTTGGAAGCTGTGCGCACCGGCGAGCGAGAATTCCAACTGGTGCGCCAAGCCAACATCCCGAAAGGCGCGGTGACCTTGGGCAGCACGACCATTTCAAGTAAGGGGCTGGGCGAAGTTACCGAGGACACTGGCGCCTACACTACTGGCCGCATGGCGAGCGCGACCAAGCTACCAATGTCGCTGCGCGCGACGCCGCAATCGGTGACGGTCATCACCCGCCAACGCATCGAAGACCAGAGCCTGGCCAATCTCAATGAGGTGGTGCAGAACACCCCTGGCCTCACCCTTCGCCGCACCGGGCCGGAACGCTCCTCGTACTACGCCCGTGGACTCTCCCTCGACAACATTATGTACGACGGCCTACCCACCAGCCTCGACAGCTCCCAGGTGTCCCAGGATCTGCTGTCAGCAGACATGGCTATGTATGACCGGGTCGAAGTGGTGCGCGGCGCCACCGGCCTTATGCAAGGGGCGGGAAATCCCTCGGCGGCCATCAACCTGATCCGCAAGCTACCGACCCGCGAGTTCCAGGCCAGCATGGAAGGCAGCATGGGGACCTGGGACCGGTACCGCACCGAGGTCGATGTGGGCGGCGCCCTGAACGACACGGGCTCCGTTCGCGGCAGGATGGTGACGGCGCACCAGACCGGCAACAGCTATTGCGATACGCTGGACAACGAGCGCAGCCTTTTTTACGGCATCATGGAAGCCGACCTCAACGACAACACCACGTTGAGCCTGAGTGCCTCACGACAGCAGGACAAACAACAACGGCAACGGATGGACCGGCCTGCCGGTTGGCTTCGACGGCAGCGACCTGCACCTATCTCGCTCGACATCGTTGAGCAATGATTGGAGTACTGGAACAAGACCAGCACCTCAGCCTATGCCGCGTTGGAGCATATCCTGGACAACGGATGGAAACTCAACGTCTCTGCCACCAAGACCTGGGCCGATCTGGACATGCTCGGCACCTACCTGCTCGGCCGCACCGCCACGCAAACTTATGATCAGTTCGTCGGTGCCGGGCACTACCGGGAAACCCAAAACAGCTTCGACGCGTACGCCAGTGGCCCATTTCGCCTGATGGACCGCGATCACGAACTGGTGGTAGGTGCCAGCCACCGGCGCGTGGTGTTCAACGGTGACGTGCCCCACAATATCCTGCTGAAGAGCAACATCGACATCTACAACAGGGATTCCGGCGCCACACCGAAACCGGAGGGTCAGGACAAATACGGCTGGCAAAACACCAATGCCAAGCTCAATAGCTTCTATGCCAGCACCCGACTTAGCGTGGCCGACCCGTTGAAACTGATTCTCGGCAGCCGACTGGACTGGTACGACAACGAGACCGGCGCGCCCTACAAGGGAACCGAGAGCGAGCTGAAGGTCACTCGACATGTCACCAAGTACGCCGGCCTTATCTACGACTTGGATGAGCATCACAGCGTCTATGTCAGCTACACCGATATCTTCAAACCGCAGAGCAGCCTGGATACCTCGGGTAACACCATATCGCCTATCACTGGCAAGAACTATGAACTGGGCCTCAAGGGCGAATACTTCGACGGCGCGCTGAACGCATCGGCGGCGATTTTCCAGATCGACCAGGAAAACCGCGCCAAGGCCATCACCGACCAAAGCCTGTGCCCCTCCTATCCTACCGCCTCGTGCTACGAGGCAGCGGGCAAGGTGCGCAGCAAGGGTATTGAGCTGGAGGTGCAGGGCCAGCTGACCCCGAACTGGGAATTGGCCGCTGGCTATACCTTCGCCGAGGCCAAGTATCTCAAGGATGTCAACAAGGCGAACGAAGGCCGCCTGTTCGACACAGACATTCCCCGCCATCTGTTCAAGATGAGCACCTCCTACACCCTGCCTGGGCAATTCAATCAGTGGCGCGTAGTGACCTCGCTGTATCATCAGAACCGCATCTACAACAAGGGCACCACCTACATGATCGAGCAGGATGGCTACACCCTGGTCGACTTCATGCTGGGTTTCAAACCGACCGAGCACATCGACGCCCGCCTCAATTTTCAATCAGCGCCGACAGGCGACGTCCTTGGATGGCTTCCGATGCCCTCCAGCAATCAGCCACAGGTAGCCGACCGAGATACCCGAAACATCGACCACGCGCTGACGCTCATCTGCGCTCGCGCTGGACAGCCAAGTCTGCATTTCAGGGTTGGGGGTTTTCATCTGAGTTACCTTTCCAGGAGATAAAGCAAATTTATCTCTTTGATAATTTATAGGCGACCTAATATTGATCAAGAAGATTATTTATCACATGGATAAAAGCGGCGATCATCCGCGCATGGATACCAACACCATTCGACGCGAAAACCTGCGAGCCCTTGCGGCGCGCTCTCCCACTCAGGCTGAATTCGCTGCGGCGTGCGGTACGGCGCCGTCCGTAATCAGCCTGATCATTTCATCAAACCCTGAGCGCAACCTGGGTCCGCAGCTGCCCAGGAAGATTGAGGCGGCCGCGGGTCTTGAGCATGGGTGGCTTGACCAGCCGCACGACCACACCCCTGGCAAGCGACCTGTTGAGACGAATGCCAGGATCGAATCCGAAGGCATCGATCAGTGGGCGGATGATACGCCGCTGGATGATGACGAGATCGAACTGCCATTCCTAAAGGAAGTTGAGCTGTCTGCAGGAGGCGGTAAGACAGTGGTCGAGGTAAGCGGAACCAGGAAGCTGCGATTTGGCAAATACACCGTACGCAATCTCGGCGTTCAGCCAGACCAGGCCGTATGTGTGTCGATCTCAGGAAACTCTATGGAGCCGGTACTGCAAAACGGCGGGACCGTTGCGGTGGATCGAGGCAAAAACAAGGTGGCTGATGTGGTCGACGGAAAGATGTACGCGTTGAACCATGCCGGGCACGTCCGAGTTAAGCAGCTATACAGACTGGCGCGCGGGGGGTTGCGCTTGCGCAGCTTCAACCGTGATGAACACCCAGACGAGGAGTACACAGCAGAGCAACTAGTCGATGAAGAGATCGATTATCGGCCGAGTTTTCTGGGGTGCTTCGTTTTTCTAGGAGGTTCATATGCCCCTCACCAAGCCCAACCAGCAGCTGCGCTCGGCGGTCGAACTAATGCGCATAGCTGCGAGACCGAACCCAATCGGATACGGGCGCGACGCCCAGGTCGAGCCATTGATGCTCATAGTCAGGAATATTGAGATCAATGGCTCGTGAAAATTTGTGGATTTGGGAAGAGGACGAACGCAATGCATTGCGTAAGGCTCTCGATGAATTCAACCAGGCGGCATCGCCAGCTGATCGAATCACACTGCGTAAGCTGGCAGAAGCGATGGGCGTCAGTACTATGACGGTGAGCAACTACCTGACTGGAAAGCGACCGCTTACCATAGCGATTGCACTAGCGTTCGAGGAGATTAGCGGCATACCAGTCAGATCGTTCAGCGACAGGCTGGCAGATGAGATTGAAGCAGCACCGCACGCCTCGCAAGATGACGATCAATAGTCGGATCTGCCAGGTGATGCAGGCTCGGGAAGATCGGTTGGAGCACATTGATTGGTCGGAGTTGCTAATACCTGAAACCAAACCCAGATAGATAGACAAAGCCGACTAACAGAACCTGAATAACCATAATAAAGGGATTTTTTAAAGCCTTTGGATTTGCTGGAGAAAGCAATCTTCTAGGAGATCTTGGCACGAAGCTTAATGGCAGCCTATATATTGCCATGACAGTGATCGGCACCGTGCCATTGGCCTTTGGCGGTGCATTTGCCAGCGGGTTTAAGATTGACGATGAGAGAGAGAGAGAGAGAGAGAGAGAGAGAGTGTGTGTGGGGGGGGGGGGGGGACGACTACATTGTGGAGCTATACCTCAGTGATTTTTCGTTACCCTGTAGCATGGATGATAGCAGTCACAGGGCTTTCCGTGCTTGGAGGAATAGGTAACTGCATCGATTCGAACGCCCTGAGACCCACTACTGAATCTCTAAAACCACAAAATAATTCCATCCCCGACCTGAATAATGAAATAATCAGCTACCAAGAAACCATAGAGCCACTTAAGTCTTCGCTCAGACCTTACATACAGAGCTGGTTACAACTCACCTAAAGGCCGCTTATAAGAGCCTAGGACTAACAACTCATGACCGGGTGTCAATATATTATGAGCATGGAAATGACTTCTATCTTCTCGCAAGGCATTCGAAAAATCCGGTTTACGCAAAATCCCACAGGCAAAAATACGCCCTTAACCAAGGGGTCATCGGTCAGGCCTGGCAGCACCAGCAGCACGTCGAAAGGCATTGCCCCGGATACCAAAACCGGGCAGATTACCTTGAGCACATGGAAAACCTACGGTTTTAAGGAGCCTCAAGCCCTAGGTTTCGCCATGAAGAGCTGCAGATATGTGGCCATAGCTATATGCTGATGCAGACTCTCATACAGGGGTTATCGTCTTTGAAAGCACCAACGAGAATTATCTAAATTTCTCAGAAAAATGCATCGAAACCGAGATTATCGCTTATTGCTCTGAGCACCAAGGAATACATTCAAAATTCCTGCGTGATGGCTTAGAGCTGAGCAGAAAGGCGCACATTAAATCTGCACCGAACTCAGCAGAGAAAGACTTTGTTAAAGACTTCAAAAAAGCAGGCGCCAAATGAACAGACTTCAAAACATAGTGGCCTAGCTCTGCAGCAATTACCCGTACAAGCACGAGCTATCCAAAGCCAGACTCACAAATCCAGTGTATTTGGCTGATTGGTTTTCCGCATTGCTTGACGACGAACAGCCAACCGATATCCGATGGGCATTTAATCACTACGACCCATACGTAGATGACGTAATTGACTCAGCCAAAGGTATTCGATCCTTCAATATCCTTCACCAAGAAAACCATTACGACTCCTCCAAGCACTTAATAGAGTTTTTGTGGCGACGCTCGGGATATTGATCTTTCTGACAGGGATGAAGAAATACTGGATGCTGTAATTGAAAAAACGAAGTCAATAGTATTTCAGCTCTTTCATTGATTATGTTTATTCAACCTACCCGGTAAAAGCAAGCGACAGGTACGCCGCGCTTGATCTGGTATCCCTAGCTAGAGAAGTCCAGCGGTAGAGAGATCAGCGCGCTTCGCAGAGAGCCCGCCATTGAGCGGGCTTTTTCATGCCTGCTATCCTGTCGTGACCCTTGGAGGTTTAAGCCATGGTCACGGACAAACTCACACTGGCGCTGCTTTCGCGCCTGGCTGATGCTCAATTGGAGCTGGCCACCTTGATGAAAGGGGTAACGACTGCATGTCAGGGGTACCCTGATGAGGATCTTCAGAGAATCTCCGAGGCTCTGGAGCAGATCGAGGCGTTGATCGCCCAGATCAGGACATCCATTGACTTAGCCAACACGCAAGGCAAGCTGCATTGATCGCCTCAGAGTCTGATCGCGCAGAATTGAGACTCGGCAGCGATTTGTCTGCCTGCTACGCTTTCCTTGCCAGATGGAGGATCGCGTCATGCCTACCAACGACCTCATTTCATCTCTCATCTTCAGGCTCAACGAGAACCAACTCGCCATCGCCGAAGCCGTCGAAGAGCTTTCCAAGTGGATCGAGCAGATTCATGGGCCCGCCGACGGCTCGATCAAGATCCGTCAGTCACTGGCAAAGCTGGACGACAATCTGGAGTTCATTACTCGTGGTGTCGCTAGACTGATGAATGACTGATGTTGACGACTGCCGGGCTCGCCTGTAGGTCAGCTCAGATCTGAGCATTTCTGAGCAGGCTGCCAACTCTGCTAGCCCTGTTAACCTTCAATCTAGATGGAGGATCAGAGATGCCAGCCGTCCCTACTACTGCTGTTCTATACCGTCTGAATCAAAGCGTAATGGCGCTAGGCTCTGCCGTAGATGAGATTCGTATGTCGATCGAGCACGGCGGTGACATCCAGACATCCCTAAAGACCCTGGAGCACCTCCGCTTGGTTGAAAGCAACGGACAGATCATTGCGGACCTCATGTCTGAGGTGGTCGACCGACTGCCGCCGATCAGTTGACCATCAGACCCGCTTACAGAAAGGCCGGCCTACCGCTGGTTTTCCCTGCCTGCTAGTCTTCCCTCATCACCATGAGTAGCCACTATGACCGACCTTCCCGATGATCCGACTCCAGCCCTCCTCGGCCGACTAAACCAAAACATCAATGCTCTCGGCGCCGCAATCGAGGAGATTGGAATCTGGATCGACCAGCGGGGATCGATTGATACGTCCGAGCGGATAAGCGAGCATCTTGAAGTGCTTTCGGATAACAGTGACGCCATAGCCGAGCTGCTGGTGGACCTAATTGCTAGGTGGAAACCTGATGGCCAGAGCGACGAAACAGATTGAGCTGACCAGGCTAAAGATCCCTCTCTGCCCACTTCGGTGGGCTTTTTTATGCCTGCTACGCTTTCCTTGCCACATGGAGGATCGCGTCATGCCTACCAACGACCTCATCCCTTCTCTCATCTTCAAGCTCAACGAGAACCAACTCGCCATCGCCGAAGCCGTCGAAGAGCTTTCCAAATGGATCGAGCAAATTCATGGGCCCGCCGACGGGTCGATCAAGATCCGTCAGTCACTGGCGAAGCTGGATGACAACCTGGAGTTCATCACCCGCGGTGTAGCTAAACTCATGAACGATTGAGGCACGACCTCGCCCAGGCAGCGTTGCTTGCCGAATCAGCGCCAGGTTAAATTGCCGGTCTTGCATGCACTCACATGGCCGCAGGAGCATTTATTGGATGGACGCCTCTACGCTTTTTCTTTACGTCATTACGGTCAGCGCAGTGATGATCACGCCCGGACCATCGATGCTCCTGGCGCTCAGCAACGGAGCCTCCAATGGGATACGTATAGCTTCCTTCGGGATGGCAGGTGCAGCTCTGTCTGACCTCATCCTTATTGGTGCCGTCGGATGCGGCCTGGGCGCCCTGCTCCAAGCCTCGGAGCAGTTGTTCTCTTTGGTTAGTCGGTGTCTCCCACCTGCAAGCTCTCAACGGCCCTGGGATGAACCAAGCGATCTCTAATTTTAATACTCGGTTTTACTAGTCGCCAGTCGCTCCCGCCCCCTAGGTTACGTTCACGCAGACCGAAGACCTTGGTAACTACATGGATTGTCTGCTTGATGTTACAAAGCGTCCCCGCTCGCTGAGCCCTGAGAAACGCTATCTCGTCAGCCTCCAGCCTACATGTCGCTGCATCCACCATGATCGACGCCATGAGTTTAAGAGCGTGCGTGATGGCCTCAACATAAGCCCACGATGCTTGAACAAAACTACGCCGGAGCACTTGACTGGACTGATCTGGGAAAGCGTCGAGGAGTGCATTCAAGTCCTCCCGCAGAATGTCATTCATGCCCAGCAAGCTGACCAGCGCCTTGTCGAAGTGTTCACAAGCGTCTAGCAAACCCATGGCCGTTTGCCTCGCGATAAACTGAGCCAGCAGTAGAGCATACAAGGGAAGACTGGGGTAACGAAGGTGCTGGCAAACCGTCCTGCTGTGCTTTTCCGCCGCCTCTGGACGTGCGCAATGTTGCTATGACACCATGTCCCGTTACCACCAAATCCAGGAAAGTGTTGTGTCATTGAAGCGAAAAATCGGAATTGCGCTTGCAGTAGGGTGTGCGTACATCGTCGTTAAGGGCATGATTAATGCTCCTGACACCCGCGCTACTAGCACTCAATCCGTTGAGGTTGACCCCGTTAAGCAGGCTGTCATGGCGGGTATGGAGAAGCGGCAGATTGAGGCAGAGCGGGTTGCTGCATTGGAGTCATTCACCGCATCCGAAATTGCCAAAGCGTACAGCCAGAACACCTACGCAGCCGACCAGACCTTCAAAGGAAGAGATTTCAAGGTTACGGGCACTGTGGCTAGCATCAATACCGATTTCCGAGGCAAGCCCTACGTCACCATGAAGGGCGGGGCGAATCGCTTTCAGGAGCCGCAGTTTGCAATCGCAGAAAGTGACGAGAAATTCGCAGTCTCTCTAAAGCCGGGCGATGAAATTACGTTGGCTTGTACTGGCAGAGGAGACGTTGCCAAGACTCCAATGTCCGGGCAATGCACCTTTATCTGGTAATGAGAGCTAATGCAAACGCTCACTACTTAGAGCACCAGCACGTTACAGGCGGTTCTCTTCACAAAAAATTGGGTGATTCTTACTTCGATTACGACTTGCAGCCATGAGTCTCGCTCGGTTTTTGATGAGCGATTGTAATGCCGAGACGGAGAGACAGTGCTACGCTTTGAAAGTTCCACTTCAATTGCTCAATCTGAATGGAGCTTTAATCATGAACTCATCGACAGATAAGAATGAGTTGTATTACGCATTTATCGCAATCGCAGCTGCCGCCCTATTCATCTGGATGGCCATCGACGCGTCCGAGGTGCAATTGATATGGGCAATCATCTGTCATTCTTAGATTGGGTATTCATCGTTGCGGCCTTGCTAGGCGTGACCGTAATAACGGTACTGCTACACTGGTTTATCTGATCACTTGCACCAAGTTGGACAACCAAATGAGCCTCTGTGACACGCCCGTAAAACTGATCGCGACCGCCAAGCAAGCCAAACGATATAGCGATAAAGAACGTGTCGCTGCGATAGAGAACTTCCGCAACTCTCGCATATCCCTGAGCAATTTCTGCAAGCAAGAAGGTAATCCGTCTTATCAGGTTATGAAGGCATGGATTGCTGATAGCACCATCGCCTCACACAGCAAAAATTCTGCCACGAACATCGGTAAAATTGATGACTTGGCAAAAAGAACTCCTCCGAAAAGCAAAGATGAGCATATTGAAATTCTGTACAGAAAGCTTGCTGACCTTCGGCTCCAGATGACAGCAATAGAGCATGAGATCATCAAGCTGGAGAATGAGACCGATGATGGTCATGCACCATAGCAGCTAACGTTGAGATGCACTTACTCCAAATCAAGAAAGCCCCTCCTGATCGCAGGCCCTAGTGTTCTGTCTCAAAAATAAGTATCCAATTAGAGTGGGCTTCCTTGGTCAGATAGGACGCGGGGGGGAGCGATGAATTCTCAAGACATCGTGCTCAGTGACGATGAACAAGTTGAGCTGAGCCGATGAGTTCGGTCTGCCACCATCAGGCAACGCGATGGCCGTCGAGCGTGTGTAATTTTGCTGGCCGCTCAAGGTCATTCACGTAATGAAATCGCTGAACTGACGGGCCTCTCCGTGGTTTCCGTCACGCGCTGGTGCAAGCGGTTTCAAGCACTGCGTCTTCAGGGTTTGGTGGATTTGCCGGGGCGAGGCCGCAAGCCTTCATTGCCTGCCGAAGCCTTGAAGCGAACACTCGAGCAGGTCACTCAACCGCGCATCGGTCAGCCACGCTGGAGCTGCCGTAGCATGGCGCGTGTCGCTGGCATTTCTCCTGCCAGCGTTCAGCGGATCTGGGCTGCCAACGACATCAAGTCATACCTCACCCGCACCTTCAAGCTATCCAATGATCCTCAGTCGAAGAAAAATTCTGGGACGTTATCGGCCTGTACCTGGCGCCACCGGATAAGGCATTGGTGCTCTGCTGTGATGAAAAGAGCCAGGTTCAAGCTCTGCAACGCACGCAACCAGGCTTGTCATTGGGCAGCGGCCACATCCGCACGCAAACCCATGACTATGTCCGTCACGGCACGCGAACGTTGTTCGCCGCCATGGACTATCTGCAAGGTCGGTTGATCAGCAGCATCGAAACCCAGCATCGGCATCAGGAGTGACTGGCCTTCCTGAAAAAGATCAACCGAGAAACACCCAAAGGCCTTCAATTGCATTTGATCGTGGAAAACTACGCCACTCACAAGCATCCGGTGGTCAAGGAATGGCTTAAGCGGCATCCACCATTCCACCTGCATTTCACCCCGACCTCAAGCTCCTGGATGAACATGCTTGAGCGCTTCTTCCGGGATATCACCGTTTACCTGCGCGACGGCAGCTTCAGTTCCACACGTGAACTGGCCAGCTCCATTACCACGTTTTTAGCGCTGCACAACGCCCAGCCCTGCCGGTACGTCTGGAGCGCGAAAGGTGAAGACATCTTGCGCAAGATCCAGGTTGCCCGAAAGGCCATGGCGCGCGAGAACAAAGAGAACGTTTTATCGGAGACAGAACACTAGCTGGCGCAGCTGGACATTGCCAAGAAGACCGGACGTTAGTGTTTCACGATACCTACAGCCCGTAGTTTTTTGAACTCAAGCCGCGCAATGGCTGGCTCTCATCCACTCTTCGACACCGCCACAATCACTGCGCCTTCACCCCCGGGGGGTAAACCCCGGCCAGCCGCGCAATCAGTATCGCCACAAACAACGATCCGACAATCTGCTCCACCGTGCAGATGCCACGCGCCTGCCGGCCGAGCGGCGCGAAGTCGCCGAAGCCGGTGCTGGTCAATACGGTGAAGCTGAAATAGACGAAGTCGAAAAAGTCGGGGGTCGTCGTCTGGCCGCCCAACGTGAATGACCCGGGATGGTAGCTGTCCACCATCGCATACAGGAACGCCCAGAAGATGCCGATCAACAGGTACATCGAGGCAGCGCCGAACAGTTTATCAGCCGTCATCACCTCGCGCTGGAACACGTAACGCATCAGGTAACCGATCGCGGTGGCATAGAGCGCAACAGCAATCCAGCGCGACACGATCAGCGCGTGCAGATCACCTGATCGCAGAGCAACCCATTGATAGACTAGTGCCGGGACGGCGAGCACCAGCGCCAGCACGAAAGAGAGCGTGGTGCGGCCGACCGACGCGACCGTCGCCACTATCAGGAAGGCATTGGCGCCCGCGATGGTGATGCGGCCCACCGGCGTCGGCTCGATGAACGACACCACGGCAATGAAGGCCATCAGCATGAGGAACAAATAGAAACAGCGCTGGTAGAAGATATCCCCCACGGCGCGGCCCACACCTCGAATCAACATAGCAGCGCCCCTCGGAAATGCATAATCCAACAACAAACGGTCGGTTTCACTGATAGTGTCCCAGGAAGCGGTGTAATTGAACCAGCCTAAGAAGCTCAACGGCCAAAATCGGATGAAAATCGTGGCACTTGGCCAGCGATGATTTTGCGAACTTAACTTTCCCCAGCAAAGCACGATGACCAGCCCCACTATGGCATTGACTTAGCCGTTTAAGAAAGAGGGGAAATGCTGATCAGCTCTAGCAAGCGACCAATTCGTTGCCCAGCGCATGATGGAGTTCGATGACAAAGGTTAGTGCGGCGGGGCGTTTTGAGAGCACGCTTCGAATGAGTCGTCAAGACGCTGACCTGAGATATTTAACTTTGAACACACCCAGCCACCCACCCACCCCACGCCCCTGCACCCAGAGCGCAGGGGCAGGGGCGTGGGGTGGGTGGGTGGCTGGGTGGCTGGCTGCAGCAGGCACTTCAACACAAAGGCTATACTGCGGGGTTACCGAGAGCACCCACAGTTGCGTGAATCTTGGTGCTCAAGCCACCTCGGGACTTCCCCATGGTCTCGGCGGCTTGTGCTGTTTTTTTGCGGTACCATGCTGATGAACTCGGACGAAGCTACCCTCCAGCATCAGGTATTCCAGGTCAGTGATGGTCTATCTTTGTGCCTCAGTCCCAATAAACACCTTCGCGTCAAAACTTGTCGCACCAAAATCGCGCGCACCGAACCAATCGTCCCTCGCAAGGTCTCCTGCACTGGATCTGAAAATGGTCTCTTGGTAATTGGCTCGCTCGACGAAGGCCCAGCAACGCCCCCGCCGGCGATTCTAGGACGAACGCAGCAGGAGGCTGTGTGCCATGATCTCAATCAAAAGCTGTTACCACCCTATCGATGCCGCCATTCTCTGGTGTGACCTTGCCGACTATGAAGAGGAGATTTTGCGTGTCGATCTCTCACACCCCGGCAGCCTGCTCAAGCATTTCCCGCAATGGCCCTCTCTGCACAAGTATGCGGAATACATCTACGACGCCATCGTCTGCGGTGAGCTACCTGCGACCTACTTGGGGCGCCCGATCTCTTCGGAGAACCAGGCGCACCGTTTGTACTGGTCCATTCGACGTGCCGATCTTCTGGTTTGGTTCCTACGCACCTTTCCGGATGAGAGGCCCGCGTTCCTGTTCCCGCAGAGTGTTGATCATTCAAGTTGCATCAGGCTGGATACCTATCTTGCTCAGCAAGCAGAGCTAGAAGTTGCCCAGCGTACGATAGAAAGGATGCAGCAAACGTATTCCACGACGACAGAAGAACTGGCGGCTCTCACCGCACTCAATAACGAGTTGTCAGCCCGGCTTGAGTCCAGGGGGATATCCTCCGAGGTAACTGAAGACACGCACGACCTGCTCGTCGGCGCCGTACTGGAGGTCACGCTGGGCAAATCGAAGAGCGGCCAAGTGCTGTCGATTTATCCAAGCCAGGCCGCCTTGGTCGCGGCCATTACCCTCCGGTTTCCCGGCGTAAGCGGCCTTAGAAAACACACCATTGATCGGAGATTTGCCGAAGCGCGTCGTCGTTTGGCCCAAGCCCTACAGGGCTGAAGCCGTATTGCCAGGCAATGCCGAGCATTGCCTGGCAATGCTTTTCCGCCACTGCCGGCCTTCACTGACTGTCACATCCCACCACGCGCCACCCGGCGCTACGGAGTGACATCATGCAACCGACCAGCCCTGCCCCTCTGCCTGCCGACCGCCACATCATGCGCCGCGACGAAGTAGAGCAGAAAACCGGTTTCAAGCGTTCGCACATCTACAACCTGATGAAGGCTGGTCAGTTCCCGCAGTGCCGGCGCATCGGCACGCGCGCCGTCGGTTGGGACTCACTGGAAATCGAACAGTGGGTCCAAGACCGGCTCTCCACGAGGGACTGAATCATGGACGTCCTCTCGCTGATCTCGACCAAGGGCGGCGCGGGTAAGACCACCGTCGCCGCCAACCTAGGCGGTGTGCTCGCCGATGCCGGCCTTCGCGTCCTGCTGCTGGACCTGGACAGCCAACCGACGCTATCCAGCTACTACGCCTTGAGCGAGTCCCGTGGTGCCGGCAGCTACGAGCTGATCGCTCAACGGCTCACGGCGCCTGAGCAGATCATTTCCACCACAGTCATCCGGCACCTGGACCTGATCGTCTCCAACGACCGTGCCGGGCACATCAGCACCCTGCTGCTGCACGCGGCCGATGGCCGTCTGCGCCTGCGCAACCTGCTACCCACCTTCGAGAATCATTACGATGTGCTGATCATCGACACCCAAGGCGCACGCAGCGTAGTGGTGGAAATGGTCATCCTCGCCTCCGCTTGCGCTCTGTGCCCAGTCCCTCCAGAAATGCTTGCCGCGCGCGAGCTGCGTCGCGGCACGCTGGGCCTATTCGAAGAGCTGGAGCCCTACCGCTACTTGGGCATTGCCTTGCCGTCAGTGAAGCTTTTGCTCAACCAGGTCAACGCCAATCGCCGTGATACGCGCTTGATCATGCAAAGCCTGCAAGCCTCTTTTCAGGACGATCCCCATGTCAGCGTCTGCAGTTCGGTGCTCCCCGACCGCGTGGCTTATCCCAATGCCGCCTCGCTCGGCCTGCCTGTGCACCGCGTAGAGCCAGTTCCACCGCCCGGCAGCCGCAACCCCTGTGCCGCCGAGATCATGTGTGGCTTGGCCATTGAGCTGTTCCCGCAATGGGCCGAGCAGCTCGGTGCTCTTACCGCGCTTGCATCTGGCCGCCCGGCCACCGCCGAGCACCAGTTGATCCGCCGCGGCTGACCGGAGAATAAGTGATGAAGCCGCCGACCTCCGAAGACATTACACGCCAACTGCAGCAGGCGCACTTTCCGCAGAAGCACGGACGCGACCTCCCGGCAGTCCTCGTCGGCGATACACCGATGGTGGTCAGTCTCGAGCAACTGCGGCCCTACGAGCTCAACCCGCGTGTGGTGCGCAACCCGCTGTATGACAATATCAAGGCTTCAATTCGTGAGCGCGGCCTGGATCAACCGCCCGCCATCACCCGCCGGCCCGATGAATCGCACTTCATCATCCGTAATGGCGGCAACACTCGCCTGAGCATCCTCGGTGAGCTGTGGCAGGAAACGCGCGAAGAGCGGTTCTTCCGCATCCATTGCCTGTTCCGCCCTTGGCAATCGGAAGCGCATGCCTTGCTCGGGCACCTGGCCGAGAGTGACCTGCATGGCCAGCTGACGTTTATCGAGCGGGCGCTGGCCGTGGCGAAGCTGCAGGACATGTTTCAGCCCAGCGACGCCCACCTCACCCAGCGCGAACTCGCGACGCGCTTGAGCGAGGGTGGCTATCCCATCTCGCAGTCACACATCAGCCGCATGTTCGACGCACTCGAGTACCTGCTCCCCGTCATCCCGCAGGTGTTGTACGCGGGCCTGGGCAAAAACGCCATCGGGCGCCTCATCAGCTTGCGACGGCGGGCTGAGGCGATCTGGAACCGGTACTTCGGCAGCCCCGAGCAGTTCCCGCTGCTGTGGTTTGAAGTGCTATCAGCGTTCGACGGTGAAAAGCCCGAGCTGGACTCGAGTGAGCTGCAGGACGAATTGATTGCCAGGATGGCAGTGAGCCTGGAGCAAACACCTCGTCTGTTGGCACTGGAGCTGCACCAGGGACAACGTCCCTCGCTACCCGCCCTGTCTGGCCAGTCCCCAGCAGCCTCACCAACACCTGTCCATGCGCCGGGAAGACAGACCACGGCGCCCAAGCTAGAGCCAGATCCGGAGCCAGCTGAGGCCCTCCAGCCACTGCAGGCACCACGCCTACCCGATATACGCCAAGCGCTGGGTGACGAACCGTTGCCAGACAAGCCCCTGGAAGAGCTCGAGGATGCTCCGAGCCCGATCGTCGCGTCACCATCATGCCCCGGGCCACTGGACGATATCAGCGACTTGCGCGCGAGATGCGCCGCCCTGGCTGCCGACCTTGCCGCTTACGCAGACGCCCGCGACATGATCAGCCCGCTCGTGGACGGCCTGGGCTTCACGCTTTCACCGGGGCATGGCGAGCGACTCAGCCCGCGGCACACCGGTATCCAGCTGCTGCTCTCGGCCCTGCTGCGCCTGCAGGACGACGTGGCCTGGAAGGAACGCCAGCAGTTGCCGGCAGCACTGTTTGGTCAGCTGCTGATCGGCGTTTACGACCTGCCCTTCACCGACCGCCCAGCCCTGACGGTGGGCCTTAAACGCCTTCCTGATGCCCAGCTGGAGCAGCTGTTCACGCTGATCCGCCACGCCCGGCAGTTGATCGAACTGACGCTGTCGTCCACTCGATAACGTGAGGAGCTACCTCATGAACACGACTTTCAATCTGTTGAACCATGCCATGTTGAACCAGGTGCTGCATGAGCTGCGCCTTGGCCGGTTACAGCGCTGCAAAGCCTTGGGCCTAGCCGATGAAGACATCGAGGTGCTGCAGTCGCTGCCGCCGACCACCTTGTCCCACCTGGCGCACTCGTCGATCGCCTGGGTCGAAGTGAAGGTCGACATCACCGTGTTGCGCCGCCTGATCGTTCAGGCCGAGCGCGACGAACAGAACGAGCGCTTGATCAACCGGGCGCTCAAGTTGGGCGCAAGCTCCAACATCATGTACCGCTGCTTCGGCCTGGACCATTCGGAGACCGCGTTGCGCCGCCGTGTGCTGAAGATCGAGACGCACCGCGGTCGGCCGGTCCAGCTCAGTGAAGCGCAGGAGCATGCCGTGTGGAATCGCTGGAGCCAGCTGCGCACAGAGGATCCGGACAACGATCCGCTGGACACCATGATGATGCTGGCCGAGGAGCAACACATCAGCCTGACCCTGGTCTGGCAACAGGTCGAACTGTACGGAGGCACACCATGCTGAGCTTTTACGAGGTCGACTGGCAGGACGTGGTGCGTCAGTGCTACGACGCCCTTCGGCGCCGAAATGAGTGGTACGCGGCGAACGGCAAACTGGTTGTCCCCACCCAGGAGCCCGCGGTGCGGACGATCTACTACGGCGACAACAACCCGCTGCCGCAGACCTTGCTGCTGGACCGCCGCCTGACGCCACTGGAGCGCAACACCTGGCAGGTACTGCGCTGGCTGATCACCGAACGCAAGGTCAAGACGCCACGCTACCAGGACCTGCAGCCCTACCTGGCGACCAGTCCCTGCGGCGCGCAGGCCTCGCGGGAAACCATCGCCCGCGCACTCAATGTCCTGCGCAGCACCCGCTGGCTCAGCTTGGTGGAGCGCTCACGCGATGCCAACGGCTGCCTGCGCGGTTGCGTCTACGTGCTGCACGGTGATCCGTTGACCGCGGCCGAGCAACTGGAGCTGGACAGCGGCTATGCGGCGCTGCTGCGACAGAACCTCTCTCATGCCACCAAAGGGGTCCGGGACGTGGCGCAGCATGTGATCGCCGAAATCCAGGCCGACCCCCAGGTGTCCCAGCTCGACAAGGACAGGCTCGGCTCGCTGCCGCTAGTCCAACAGCAAACACTGCCGCTGATGAACGATGAAACAAAGACAGAGGATTCCGAACCTGGCGCACACGACCTCGTTCGGAATTCTTCGGCTGGCGCAACAGATCCCGAACCCTGCGGCAATGCAGCGGATTTGGCTGTGGTTCGGAATGCCGACGCTGGCCGTACAGTACAGAAAGACCAAAGCAAAAAAAGTACGGTACTGGGGCAGGTGGAGTTTGGTCGTGCGCGATGGCCCGAAGATTTACCGCTGAACCCGAACGAGCGGCGCATGGCCTCCCAGGCAATGCGTCAGCTCGAGCCGGAACAGCAACAAGCGGTGATCAATGAAGCGGCGGTGCGCTGCGCCCGCGGTGAGATCCGAAAACCCGTCGCCTACCTGATGGGCTTGATCAAGCGCGCCTGCCAGGGCGAGTTCACCCTGTGGGCCGCGCGTACCGAGGAAGAGAAATCCTCAACCCCTCCCTCACGCACAGCCAAGCCTACGTCGGAGCAACCGCCCCGCGAGCGATCCAAGCGCAGCGGTCAGCGCACCGCGTCGCCACTTGCCCTCTCCTGCCTGGAGGAACTGAAACAACGCTGCCGAGGGATCACTGCGGCTACATAGGGCTGGAACTCGGTGGATCTAATGTCGATGCCATCGTTTCCATGGAGATCCACTCTCGGGAAAATGCGAGCAATCCACCTTCGCGATGATTCGCGTCGCCGGCAAGGGTTAGGCCCATCGTCGGCGTCATTCCGACGGCGAGGTACTGGCGATGGTCGATCACTACCAACTCAACCTGGGCTCCCTGCGCAGCAGCATCACCCTCACCCTGCACACGCATCATGCGGCGCGGCTGTGGCAGGGGCGCAGCGGCCGCGATGGGGTACACCCGATTCTGGGCATGCCTGGTTACATCAGCGTCACCAACCTGCTCAAGCACGCCAGCAGCCAGGGTGATCCGTATGCAGACTGGTTCATGCTGCAACTGGAGGAAAAGCTGCTGCAAGCCAGGTTGGACATGGCCACGCTGACGCAGCAAATGAGCCGCGTGGAACGGGCCCTGCCCACGCAGGTCGATGTCGGCGACAACCTCAACATCCATCCCGTCACCCTGCCGCTGTTCATTGGCAGCCAGCTGGGCTTTCTCGCGATCTACCTGCTCACCGACTACGACACCCTGGTCCGGCGGGTGCTGCTTGCCCACCATACGGCGCTGATCGGCCGAGCCGACATGGAGTCTTGGATCGATGGCGGCGCGCATCTGCTGCGCAGCCTGTTCGGCCTGGCGCAGCGCTACCGCCTGGCCGGGGTGAGCCGCGACGACATGGCCGCTAACAACGCCCGCGCCCGCGACGCCATCGACAAGTTCGGCACCCTGCCGCAGGACATTCTCGAAGGGACGCGCCGCTCTCAGTTCGCCCCACCGATTGCCCGCAGCCACGCGCATTCCGAGATCGAAGGCCCGAATCCGCCGGAAGCCGAGGAGCAGCCAACAGCGGACACCGCGAACGACGGGGGTGAGGCATGACCTTGGCCGAAGCCATCACCCGGCGTTTGTCAGCGGATGCCTATCGCGAATTCGCACAAGGTGCCTCCCTAAAAGGCCTTTTAAAGCCTTTTAAGGGTAAGGGGGAGCTGCAGCAGTTCGCCCAGACGATCCTGCGCCTACGCACCCAGGTCGCCGAGTTGATGGCGGTGATGCTGGCGATCATGGCCCAGCCACCCTTCTCGTTGCTGGAGCTGCGCCTGGTCGTCCAGCACAGCGCGACGGGCACTGATTTCCTGCGCTGGCGCAGCCCGGATTTTCTGCGCATGGGCGTGCAAGTGTGGCAGGAGGCCGTGGTTCAGCCGCGGCTGCACCCGGAACTGCGGCAGGCGTTGTATCAGCTGGAGACCAATCGCGTGGTGCTGAACCTGCAGATGAGCAGCCTGCAGTCGCTGTATCGCCAGGCCATCACCGGCGTCAGCAAGCTCGAGGCCGCCGAGCTCGCCGTAACCCGTTCCCCCACCGAGGAGTAACCCCCATGAGTACGTTGTTTGTTGGTGAAGGCAACATCGGCAGTGTGCCGGAGTACCAGGAGTTCAACACCAATCCGGATGAACCGCGGCGCCTGCTGCGGCTGAACGTTTATTTCGACAACCCGGTACCTCGCGAAGGCGGCTACGAGGATCGCGGCGGCTATTGGGCGCCCGTCGAGCTCTGGAACCGCGACGCCGAGCACTGGGCCACGCTGTACCAGAAAGGCATGCGCGTTCTGGTTGAAGGGCGCACGGTCAAGGAAGAATGGGAGGACAGCGAGGACAACGCGCGCGTGACGTTCAAGGTGGAAGCGCGGCGCATCGGTATTCTGCCGCACCGCCTGGCCTCGGTGACCATGCGCGAGAAAGCCAGCGACAACGCCAGCTCATCGCGCAAAGGGGGAGGCAATAAAGCGCCACGCAAGTCCGGGTAAGTGCGTGGTACTCAGTGGAATCGCCGCCCGCAGCGCGATATCACTGGAGCCATACAGTCAGCTCAGCGGGCAACATTGGCTACTGCCGTTGCTTTACTCCCGCCGGGCACTCTTTTTCCGCTCATGCTCAAGCATTTGCTTCACTTCCGCCAAATACTGGTCCAGGGCAAGGAACGCCCGCCAGTGCAGCGGACTCTCCTGAACCCATGCAATCAGCCGGGCGCGAGCCTGCTCCTTGTCCGGTTCCAGATGGGTGGCCATGAACAGCTCATAGGCCTTGATCGCTAACGCATCTGCCTCACTCTGGTGGGTTCCGTGCAAGTTGTTGCCTCCGTGGTGACGGTCGAGTCATCCATCTTATTCTTGGTAATACGCCCCGTAAGGTTGTTAGTCAACCTTCTGAGTCGTTCATATCTTTGGGGTGCTGTTCGACCATATAGGTCGAATTGGAGAGCGCCCCCATTGCCCGTCAAAGAGCCTAGTCCACATCACATTGGTCGCCAGCTGGCGAAGTATCGTCGTGCCCAGCACTTGACCCAGGCGCAGGTCGGCGAGCACCTGCAGATCTCCGGCGAAGCGGTGTCGCGCCTGGAGCGAGGCTTCGTTGAGCTCTCGGTGTCCAAGCTGCTGCAATTGGCCGACTTGTACGGCTGCCCCGCCGATGAGTTGCTGCTGGCGATCAGCCCTCGGCCGCAGGACCTGGGCGTGCAAATCAACTCGATCATCAAAGAGCTGGATGAAGCGGATAAGCAGTTCGCCTTGGAGTCTCTGAAAGCGCTGGCGAGCCACCTCGCGCAACGCAAGTAACACCCGTCCGCCGATATGAACGCGGCACCTTCGGATTTCCCCTGGCGCTTCGCAACCACACCCCCACCCTGTCGGTACCCACCGAGAGGGCACGTGTATGCGCCTGTTCATCTGCGAGAAACCATCCCAAGCCCGCGATATCGCCCGGGTGCTGCAGGCCAGCAATCGCGGTGATGGCTGCCTGAAGGGTCAGAACGTCACCGTCACCTGGTGCGTCGGCCATCTGCTGGAGACCGCGCCGCCTGAAACCTATGGCGATTACAAGCGCTGGTCGCTGGACGATCTGCCAATCATTCCCAGCCGCTGGCAACTGGTGGCCAAGCCCAAGGTCGCCAGTCAGCTTAAAGTGATTAGTCATCTGCTGCGCACCTGCAGCGAGGTGGTCATCGCTACCGATGCTGACCGCGAAGGCGAGATGATCGCCCGGGAGATCCTCGATCGCTGTCAGTACCAGGGGCCGATTTTGCGCCTATGGCTGTCCGCACTGGATGAAGCGTCGATCCGACGGGCCTTGAGCGCCTTGCGACCAGGAGAGCAGACCTTGTCGCTGTACCACTGTGCCCTCGCTCGCTCCCGTGCCGACTGGCTGGTCGGCATCAACCTCAGCCGGCTATTTACCCTGCTCGGCCGCCGCGCTGGTTTCGATGGACTGCTGCCGGTGGGACGCGTACAGACGCCCACCCTGCGCTTGGTGGTCGAGCGCGACCGGGCGATCGCCAGCTTTGTGCCGCAGCCATTCTGGACCGTCGATGCACACCTGGAGCAGGACGGGATCCGCTTTCAAGCGCGCTGGCAGGCCCCGACCGCGGTCAGCGATGCGGCTGGACGCTGTATCGACGAAACCGCCGCGCAGCAGGCGCTCAGGCGCCTCACTCAAGCTGGCAGCGCACAGGTCGACAGCGTCGAAGTCGAGCGCGTGCGCGAAGGTCCGCCACTGCCGTTCGACTTGGGCACGCTGCAGGAGATCTGCTCGGCCAAGCTCGGACTGGGTGCACAGGAGACCTTGGCCACCGCCCAGGCCCTGTATGAGACCCACAAGGCAACGACCTACCCGAGGACGGATTGCGGCTACTTGCCAGAGAGTATGCTCGATGAGGTGCCGCGCGTGCTTCACGCCCTGGCCGCAGCCGCACCCTCGCTGGGGGCAGTGCTCAAGGAAGTCGACCCCAGCCGCCGCTCCCGTGCCTGGAACAGCAGCAAGATCACCGCGCACCACGGCATCATTCCCACCGCCGTCACGCTGGATTTGGCGCAGCTCTCCGAGCGCGAGCGGGCGGTTTACACACTGATTCGCGCCCGCTATCTCGCGCAGCTCATACCCGAGCACGAGTACCTGAAAACCCAGGCGCATTTGCACAGCCAGTCCGACCATTTGCTGGCGCGCGGCAAGCAGATCCTGGTTCGCGGCTGGAAGGCAGTGATCAACGAGGCCGACGGCACCGAGCCGGCCGAACAGGCGCAGCGTTTGCCGACGTTGCGTGAATCCGCGACGGCAGTGCTGATCGACGCCACGCTCAACGCACAGCGCACACAACCGCCCAAGGCGTATACCGAAGGCACGCTGGTCAAAGCGATGAAGACCATCGCCAATCAGGTGGCCGAACCGCGGCTCAAGCAGAAGCTCAAGGACAGCTGCGGTCTTGGTACCGAGGCAACCCGGGCATCGATCATCCAGGGCCTGATCGACCACGGTTATCTGACCAAGAAGAAACGCAGCCTGGCTGCCTCAGCTGCGGCCCATACCTTGATCGAAGCGGTGCCACCAGAGGTGGCCGACCCCATCATGACTGCGCTGTGGGAGCAGGCGCTGGACCGCATCGAATCGGGCCAGCTGAGCGTCGAGACCTTTCTCGCCAAGCAGGCAGAGTGGCTGACTCGACTGGTGCGCATTAACGCCACGCTCACCCTGCGCCCGCCCCCCAGCAAAGGGCCCTTCTGCCCGGTTTGCCGCAGCGCCATGCGCCAGCGCATAGGTCGCACCGGCAGCTTCTGGTCGTGTATCCGCTACCCCGAATGCAAGGGCACCAAACCGGTGGCAAAATCCAAACGGGCGAAAAAACGCATGACTTGACGGCACACCACAGCGCTGGTGTAGTGATCTGGCCCCTCGCCGCTTGGCGACTTAGACCGATTCGCTCCGGGCAGTTCGGTCAGACTCCTAGAGTTCGGAGCCACACTTCAGCGCATCTGCGGATGACTTCTCAGCGTTGCAAGTCTCCCAGGTGGATGACCCGTGCGGCTTGTCCCAGGCCTTAGGGGTCATCCGCTTCGGCGACGATGCTCAGCTCCGGTGCCCGCCGGCGAAACACTGGGCACCTTTTGTGCGCGGATGCGTGCCAGTTGATTCCGACCCAGGCCACGACAAGGGTCGGTTGATCCAGGTGGATCGGCAGTGGGGGTCTGCGACGGACTCCGGTGCCACATCGCCGGTCAAGGGTGGTCCAACTCTTCCTAGCCTGATGACCGTCGGGCTATTTTTTCGCCGCCGAGAATCCATAGCAAGCCACCCGATTCCGCCCTCCTAGACTGCCTGAAAAACACCGTTGACGGGTCTTTTGGAGCGTTTTATAGATGAGCTGCACCTCGCTGTCGTTGACAGCACCCAGGTAGCCGGGACCTTCAAGGCTACGCCCGTTTCGGGTGGTTCTCCCCCAAAGTGCGACTCGCGCTCGGCAGCTCGCACGGTCACCGCCCCATCGGTGATGAGCGCCTTCTCAACCGATCATGTGTTTGCACCTCCCCTTGCGGAACTCACCAGCCGCCAGGGCCGGTGGATGTCCGCGTTCTGCTGAACAGGAGCTCCATCATGACTACTGCAAGCAATAACGCCCCCACCACCTACTTCAACCTGCACACCCAAGGCATCGGTTACCTGAACCGGGTTCGCGAAGTCCCGGTTCGCCGCGGCCAAGCGTTCATGGCCTGTGACATCGCTGCCTTGCACGGTGCCTCGGACGACGTCGAGTACACCCGCTTCGACTGCAAGGTCGCCAGCGGTGAGGCCGACCGGCTGATCCGTGAACACCTGGAAGACGTCCGTGCCGAACGCAAAGTCCTCATCGCGTTTCGCATCGGCGACCTCTGGGTCGATCCGTTCATGTACGAGAAAGGCGAGCGCAAGGGGCAACCCGGCGCCAGCCTCAAAGGCCGATTGATCTTCATCGAGTGGATCAAGGTCGACGGTCAGTTCAGCTACCGTGCGCCGGCTCGGACCGACGCTGCTGCAGCCCCTGAGGCTGCTGAATCAGCAGGGTCGGAACAGGTTGACGGTAGCGCTGACCAAGGCCAGCCCACCCCACCCGCTGCACGTAAATCCACCGCCGCACGTCAGTCTGCCTAAGGCAGGTTGACCACCCGCAGCAGGCGCTCTCATGAGCGCCTGTTGTTCATTCACGTCGGAGGTCGCCATGGAAAGCTTCTGGCTCTGTGATGACTGCCTACAGGCGGTCGCCTACGACGACTTCAGCGCGCTGTCGCTGTACTACAGCGAGGCTGACGTCGAGCAACGCATCGCCCTTATGCGCACCCAACTGCAGGCCCTGCTACCCCTGAGCGCCGATTTCGATCCCCATACCGGCGCCGGTATCGAGGCCTTGTCCACGCAACCGTGCGAAGGCTGCCTAAGCCCACTGCACGGCACGCGACATCGCTTCACGCGCCTTTGATCACACACCTTAACCAGCCTGGGGCAAGCCCCCAGGGGCGCTCCATTAGCCACGAGGAACTGCCCATGAACCCCGCCTTGAACCTGGTCGACCCGATCGATCCCGTACTGGCTCAACGCGTCCGTGAGGATGCGCTGATCAGCGAGGCCCTGCAGCTGCTGGACCAACGTCACTTCCAGCGCGGCGAGGTGCTGATAACCCCCGCCGATGCCGCAGCCTACTTGAAACTGCAACTCGCCCCTTACCACCACGAAGTGTTTGCCCTGATCTGCCTCGACTCGCGCCACCGTGTGCTGAGCTTCGACATCCTCTTCACCGGCAGCATTGACGGTGCATCCGTGTATCCCCGCCAGGTGGTGATCAAGGCACTCGAACACAATGCCGCCGCCGTGATCTTCAGCCACAACCACCCCTCCGGCTGCTCGGAACCGAGCGGCGCCGATCGGGTGCTCACCACCCGCCTGACCGAGGCTTTGGCCCTGGTCGAGGTATGCGTCCTGGACCACATCATCGTCGGCGAAGGCACTCCGCTTTCGTTGGCCGAGTATGGCTGGATCTGACAGCCCACTTTGCCCCAGAGGTCACCGCCCGTTCGGGGTGGCCTCGGCGCTTTCGGAGAACAACCATGCCCCCTTCCCTTACCAATCCGTTTCTTCGCGGTTTCCAAGACCTGCGCTACGAGCGTATCCTGCAGATCAGCTATGCCGACGATTGCCCACCGTGCTACCGCGCGCTGCACCCGGCTCAGAACGAGCTGCCCGATGAGGTCATTAGCCTGCAACCGTGCCTGTTCGATGACGACGTCGCGGTGATCACCGACGGTGTATGCGTACCCGAGTTTGTGCGCATGCGCTGCCCTGCCGACGGCCTGGTCAGCACGGTGCTCTACCAGATCCTGGGCAATCAGCTCGGACGCCCGATGCATATCGGCGACCTCGGCAACGTCGAGGCTGCGCAAAACCTGATCGAACAACTGTCCTTTGCCACCGGGCACTACAGCCGTAGTTGGGAAATCAGCAGCGCGCACCTGCCCGCAGACGACTTCGAGTACCTGCAGGTGCGCGCTTGGTGCAATTCACCGGCGAGCTTCTTCGAGTGCTTCGAGCTCAACAGCAACCATGCCGTGGGGTGCAAGCTGTACTCGACACCCTGGGTAGCGGTACATGAAGCCAGCAGGATCGGCTGGGGCGCCAGCGAAGTCTGTGCGCGCATGCGCGATGACCATGTCCCGCCGGTGCTACTCCAGCTGCTGATGCTGGCAGGCCAGGCAGACACCCGCTTGCTGATCTTTGACCCTGACGCCGCACCACTGGCGGAGCTACCGCTCTTCACCGAAGACTGACCAAGGCGCCCTCCCGGGCGCCTTTTTTGTGGTGGCTGATAGAAAAACTAGCTCGACAGATTCGGTTTTCCAGTGGGGACTCGCCTCGCGCCTTCGCCATGGTATCGGCAACATTTGTCGAGACTCGGTCATGGACACATCCCTACTTCCCACCCTCGGTCTGCTGATCGCCCTGGCTGGCTGCAGCACCCCACCTCCGGCTCCTGCACCCGCAGCACCACCCGCTTTGCCGGCGACATCGCCCAAGCCGAAAACCCAGCTTCCGGCCTGGGTCCGCCAGGACCGTTACACCCTGGTCACCACGCGTCCCACGCTGGAGCAGCGCCAGCCGCTGTATCAATTGGTCAACGTGCAGATCGCGCCAGCCCTGAATGCCACCGTCGGTGAAGCCCTGCGTCACGTGCTGCACCGCTCGGGCTACGCGCTGTGTGCCGACAGCCCAGTGGTGGATCGCTTGTTCCGTCGCCCGCTGCCCGCGGTGCAGCACCAGCTCGGGCCGATCTCGTTGCTGGACGCCCTGACCATCATCGGCGGCCCAGCCTGGCAACTCGACATCGATCCAGTCGAACGGAGCGTGTGCTATGCCCTGCGCGTGCCGTCGCCCGTTCCCCCTTTCTCGACCCTGGAGCTCACGCCATGAAGGTCCTCCATTTTCAGGCCTTGGTGGTCGGTGCCCTGTGCCTGGGCGCTGCGGTGCTCGCCGCCGAAACGTACAACCATCACCAGCAGTTGGCCGAACTTCAAGCCGAGGCCCGTAATGCCCCGGCGGATCCAGCGCCAGCACTGCGCCGCGATATCGATGCTTTGTCCTCCAAGTTCACGACGCTGCAGCCGCAGGTCGTTGCGCTGAGCGAGGCGCAAGGTCGACACACCGCGTCGCAGGTCGCCCTCGGCCAGCAGCAGGATGAACTGGCCACCTCGCTCAAGACGCTCCAGGCAGCACCGGCAGGTCCAAGCAGCAACGATCTGAAGGCGCTGGAACAACGGCTGGTCTCGGCAGAGGCGACGTTAGAGCAACTGTCGGTCCACCCTGCTGCGCCTGCGGCCACCAACACACAGTCGCAGGCCTTCAGGGGCGAGAAAGCCAAGGCCAAGCCTCTGACCCCGCCCTTCACCCTGCTGGGTATCGAGACCCGAGGTGACGTCAGGTTCGTGGCAGCCCTACCCGCCGGCGCCAATTCGCTCACGACCGTACACCTGCTACAGCCTGGCGACAGCTTGAACAGCTGGCAACTGCGCGCGATTCGCGCAGACCAGGTGGTGTTCCACGTCCCCGGGCAGGGCGACCTCACACTGCCACTGCCGTGACGAGGTGCGTATGACTCGGATCTCCTTTCTCTGGCTCATCCTGCTCCCCAGTTACCTGTTTTCAGGTGCGGCGTGGAGCGCGCCAGAGCTGGTCGACTCGGCCCCGCAGTTCAGCGAACAGACGCCGCTGGATCGACACGTATCCGCTGCGGCTCGGGCCAAGGCCTGGGGGCTGACCGATGATGAGTGGGCCAAGTTCGAGCGCCTGCAGGCTGGGCCTCGCCACTATTGGTCACCGCAGCTCGACCCACTCACCACCCTTGGCGTAGAGGCCGACTCGGACCAGGAACGGCAACGCTACGCCGAGCTGCAGGTCCGTCTCGAAGCCAAACGTGCCGAGCGCGAGTTGGCCTACCAGAAGGCCTACACCGCCGCCTGGGCACGACTGTTCCCGGGCATGCTGCCCGTGCAGGGCATGGCCGAAGATCCAGCGGCTACCCCTGCCGGCCGCTTTGCCCTGTTTGTGGAGGAACACTGTACTGCTTGCGCCACCAACACCCAGCAGTGGCTGCGTAGCGGCGCACACCTCGATGTGTACCTGGTCGGCAGCCAGGGTGACGATGGGCGTCTACGCCAGTGGGCACGCGATGCCGGCATTACCCCCGCCCAGGTCAGCAGTGGCCAGGTCACCCTCAACCATGACCGCGGCCGCTGGTTCGCCCTGGGCGCCAGCCGCCCCTTGCCAGCGCGCTTCCAGCAGGTGGACGGCAAATGGCAGCGTATCGACTGATCCTGGCGCTGGCCTTGACCGGCACTACGGCCGTTCATGCGGGCTCGCTGCCGCCTCCGGCGTATCAACTGGCCGCCGAGCGCGCTGGCATCCCAGCGTCAGTGCTGTTCGCCATCGCCCTGCAGGAGAGCGGTACGCCGCTGCGGGGTCACCTCATGCCCTGGCCTTGGACCCTGAATGTCGCCGGCACACCGCTGCGCTTCGCCCGCCGTGATGAGGCGTGTGCCGCACTCAAGCAGGCGCTGATCAGCCACGACCCCAAGCGAATCGATGTCGGTCTGGGCCAGACCAACCTCGGCTACCACCCGGACCGCTACCGCAGTGCCTGCGAGGCTCTCGATCCTCGCGCCAACCTAGCTGTGACTGCCGAGCTGCTGCGCGCCCACTATGCCGACAGCGGTGACTGGGTCGTGGCGGCAGGCCGCTATCACCGTCCTGCCGGCGGTAAACCCGCAGCGCAGTACCGCCGACAGTTCAGCCAGCACTGGCAGCGGGTTCAGGCAGTTGTGGGATCTCCGAGAGGGCCACGGCCATGAACCGTCGGTGCTGGGTAACGCTGTGCACGTGCCTGTGGTGGACGTTTGCCGCGCTCGCGGCCCCCAGCCAGCGGCCCGATCCCCGCGCGCTGACGTGGGCCCTGCCCGTACACAGCACACGCCTGTCGCCCGGTGCCGTGCCGCCGAGGACCTTAAACCTGCCAGGGTTCACGCCGCTGTTCCTGGTAGGGCAAGACCCCGCGTCCATGGAATGGCTGGCACAGCATGCACAGAGGCTGCAGGAGCTGGGCGCCAGCGGCCTGGCGGTTGAAGTGGCCGACGCCGAGGCGTTGCGCCGCATCCAGGCGTCAGCCCCGGGGCTGGAAATCTGGCCGGTGAGTGGTAACGACATCGCCGAACGCCTGGAGCTGCAGTACTACCCGGTGCTGATCACGCCCACCGGCCTGGAACAGTGAGGGTGAACCATGGGCGAGCATGCGATGGAATCCCTGCTGCGCCCTGCGGTGGAACTGTACACCGTGGGCATCTGCGCCGGTGCCGGCGCTCTGTGCCTGTATTCGCCCTGGGCAGTAGCCCTGTCGCCCGAGGTAGGCGCAGGCATGGCCCTGGCCTACACCGCATTCGGCCTGAAGCGGCTTAACGAGGCACGGATCGTCCTGCGCTACCGGCGCAACATCCGCCGCCTGCCGCGCTATGCGCTGACCAGTCGCCAGATTCCGGTGAGCGGCAAGCGCCTGTTCATGGGCCGCGGCTTTCGCTGGTCCCGCCTGCACACCCAGCGCCTGCTCGAGGCGCAGGACCCGGCGCTGGCCCGCTACGTCAATCAATCGGCTGCCCACCAGTGGGCGCGGCGGATGGAACACTTGCTGGAGAAGGCCCCACCCGGGCTGTCGCTGCTGCCCCGCCTGACTGCCTGGGATAGTCCATTTAACCCGGTACGGCCACTGCCGCCGGTGGGTGGTTCACCATTGCTGCACGGCGTCGAGCCAATGGAACAGGAAGCCAGCTTGCCGCTGGGCGAACGCGTCGGGCATACCCTGGTGCTGGGCACCACGCGGGTCGGTAAGACGCGCCTGGCCGAGGTGTACATCACCCAGGACATCCACCGACCCAGCCAGGAGGTGGTGATCGTATTCGACCCCAAGGGCGATGCCGACCTGCTCAAGCGCACGTACGTGGAAGCGCGACGCGCCGGCCGCGAACATGAGTTCTATGTGTTCCACTTAGGCTGGCCGGAGATCTCCGCCCGCTACAACGCCATCGGCCGCTTCGGCCGCATATCCGAAGTCGCCACTCGGATCGCCGGCCAGCTCAGCGGCGAAGGCAACTCAGCGGCGTTTCGCGAGTTTGCCTGGCGCTTCGTCAACATCATCGCCCGGGCCCTGATCGAGCTCGGCCGGCGCCCGGACTACCTGCAGATCCAGCGGCACGTGGTGAACATCGATGCGCTGTTCGTCGAATACGCCCAGCACTTCTTCGCCCGCCATGATCCACAGGCCTGGGAAGCCATCGTGCAAATCGAAGGTCGCCTGAACGAAAAGAACATCCCGCGGCACATGATCGGCCGAGAAAAGCGTGTGGTCGCCATCGAGCAGTACCTGACCGCCAAGCGCATCTTCGATCCGGTGATGGACGGCCTGCGCTCGGCGGTGCGCTACGACCGCACCTACTTCGACAAGATCGTAGCCTCGCTGTTGCCGCTGCTGGAAAAGCTCACCAGCGGCAAGACAGCGCAACTGCTCGCCCCCAACTACACCGACCTCGACGATCCGCGGCCGATCTTTGACTGGCTGCAGGTCATCCGCAAACGCGGCATTGTCTACGTCGGTCTGGATGCGCTGTCCGATGCCGAGGTGGCGGCTGCCGTCGGCAACTCGATGTTTGCCGACCTGGTCTCCGTCGCCGGCCATATCTACAAGCACGGCATTGACCACGGCCTGCCAGGCTCCTCCAGCGCCGCGGACAAGGTGCCGATCAACTTGCACGCCGACGAGTTCAACGAACTGATGGGCGACGAGTTCATTCCGCTGATCAACAAGGGTGGTGGCGCCGGTATCCAGGTCACCGCCTACACCCAGACCTTGAGCGACATTGAGGCGCGTATCGGCAACCGGGCCAAGGCCGGCCAGGTCATCGGCAATTTCAACACCCTGCAGATGCTTCGCGTGCGGGAAACCGCCACCGCCCAATTGCTGACCAACCAGCTGCCCAAGGTCAATGTGCAGACCCGCACCCTGGTCTCCGGCGCGACGGACACCGCCGATCCTGATGCCAGGACTGACTTCACCTCCTCCTCGCAGGACCGGGTTACCACGACAGCCGTGCCACTGATCGAACCGGCGCACATCATCGCCCTGCCCAAGGGGCAGATGTTCTCGTTCCAGGAAGGGGGACAGCTATGGAAAGTGCGTATGCCGCTACCGAAGCCTGCTAGCGACGATGCGATGCCTGCGGATCTGCAGGCCCTGGCCGCGCGCATGCGCGAGTCCTACAACGCCAATGCGGGGAGTTGGTGGAGCAGCGCTGGCGGTGCGCCGACAGTCGATTTTGATCCCGAGATGCCTCCACCCGGGCGCAGGCACTCCTGATGAGCACGCTGTGTGCAACCGGATACTCTGGAGCCTATATGTCGACCACCCCAGCCAGCACACCTCCCCCGCAGCGAAGTCCGGGGCTCATCTTCGGCATGCTCGAGCTGTGTCTGCGACTGCTCGGCCTGCTCTTCGCTTCGTTGATCTTCTCCATCGTGCTGGAGTTCGTGGGCATGCTCTGGTTGTGGCCCGAGCAGGGCTGGCATCACAGCCATGCCATGTGGCTGAGTGAACTCGGCTGGCTCAGCTATCACTTCAAGAATTCGCTGCTCGTGCAAGAACCGGCGGAAGCGACCGCCAAGGTCCTCGAATACCTCAACAACTGGGTCGTAGTGCGCTCTGGATGGGCGCATTCCGACGCACAGCTGAAACTGCTCAGTCGAGAAGCGTCAATGCAGGGGCAGTTCGCGCAGGTCTACGTTGTGATACAGGACTATCTGCTGGCTGGCTTGTTTACGGTCTTTACTTTCGTCGTACGACTGGCCGTTCTAACCTTGGCCACCCCTCTGTTCTTGCTTGCGGTGATCACCGGCGCGGTCGATGGGCTGATGCGTCGTGATTTGCGCAAGTTCGGAGCAGGCCGGGAGAGCAGTTTTGTGTACCACCGAGCGAAGCGTACGTTGCTGCCGCTGATGGTAAGTCCTTGGGTGATCTACCTCTCCCTTCCCTTATCGGTGAATCCCTTTTGGGTTCTACTACCATGCGCTGCGGTACTTGGATGGATGGTGGCAATCACGGCCGCCACGTTCAAAAAATACCTTTGACCGTCTGCTCCGACCCTCAGCGGCACGTGGCGAAGCGCCGCTAACGGTCAAAAGCGGACAGCCGCGTCAGGACTATTTCGGCGCCCCCGGAGCGCACTGGTCAACCTCGAGGCACATGCTGACTCTTGGGTACAAACGCATACCATCCTCTACCGCCGGAATACTATTTACAACTTGCATATCCAGCTGAAACCGCTGCATTTCTAACTACCAATCTAGAGCCGCAACCTAGTTGAGTGGCAGTTGCAGCCCTGCGCAAGCCACATGCCTCCTGGTGTGAGAGGCTGAAGGGAGGGATGAGCTAGCCATGTCTGGTGAGCCTTTGCAGAGAGAGCATTTGTATGGTGAAAATGTAACGCTTCCAACTGAATGCTGGCATATTGTCTCATTTCGGGAGATTTTAATCAGAGCAGAGCTGACCTCGCCACGGCAAACGTTGTAGTGGCAGGATCGCTCACCCCTGACCAGATGAATATAAGTTCACCGTTTTCGGACAAGTGATCCCATGAGTCCTTCAGGACTCATGGATTCCAAAAGGACTTCCTTGATGCTTACAACAAAAACGTCGAATGCTCCAAATCCACTTAAAGCCTGGATCAGCGAGTTCCTACTCGATCGTGAGCTGTTCAAAGGACCACATGGCAAGCCCCTCTATAGCTATCAAGTGTCCGAGGAAGAGTACAAATCACTCCTTGAGCTGCTGAAAGAGCAACTCAGAAGAGTGGGCAACCCCTTGCATGCCATTCATCTGGGGGCCTGTTTCTGCCTTTTCGTCAGTGAACAATATCGCCGAAACTACAACAGCTTATGGTCCTGGTCCGGGGCCGAGACGGAACTAGGGATTTCGCTGACCCCGCAACAGCATGCAGCGCTGACCAACGATGGGCTGGCCTATTGGAAGAGACCGATACGTTTCCGGGACAGTGGCCGAGACTGGCTGGGTTCGCTGTTCACCGAGGGCGGCCTGCCCTGGCCGCTGGTGCAAAGCGAGTCACATGGTTTCGGGCGGGCTGTACGCCGGGGCATCAAACACTTCTACCGGACCGAGGGCAATCGTAGGACCACGGCTGATCTGATGGCCGACTTCGAGGAGGGCCTTCCGACCGCTTTCCGCAACCTGGAAACGCGCCGGCTGCTGGCAGGCATCGTCGACCAGCTCATGTATCTGGTTGAGCACTATCCCCTCAAGGATCACCACGACCCAGTCAGCCACCTCGACCAGCAGGCTCCCGGCTGGACGGATGCCTTCCCGATCCCGCTGGATGAAAGTAATGCCCGCACGCTGCTCAACGACTGGCTACGCGATGCCGGCCAGAAACGTCAGGAGCGCAAGGAGGCTCTCGAGAAGAGGCAGGCGTTTATCTGCGAGCACTTTCTGCATGGCTCGCTCCCCCAATGGTCAATACGCACCGATCTGACCCTTCCACCCGAAGAAACATTTGCGGTAGATCCGACGACTCTGGGCAGCACCCGCCTGGAGCTAGCCTATTACGAAGGTGACCGGCTACTGGCCCGTGGTGGTTCCGTTTATGGCCAGCTCACCGTAGAGGGTATCAAGGTCCGTTTCGCAAACCCTCAGGTCACCGTGGAGCGGCGCGCGCTCGAGGAGCCACTGAGCCTGCGCCTGCTGGAAAACGGCCGCACGGTCCATTGCCTGTTCTTCGACGGTAGCGCACTCGATTACCGGGAGGCTCCCCTGGTTTTCGAGAATCGCTCCGAGCGCTGGCAACTGGTGGCCACCTCCAGTTGCTCGGTGGTCTCCGGACTGGCTCGGCTTCGTATTCCTGAGGATTTTTTCATCACCAGTGAAGGTGCCGCGCCAGACACTCTAGCACAGGACGCGGAGAATGGTCGCTGGCTGGAGATACTCTCAGACCTGTCTCTGGCCAAGGGGGCCGACCACTACCAGATAGAGCTGAATCGAGCAGGCGGCGACGACCTGAAACCCACCCTGACGGGCGTTTTCGCACTCTACGAAAGCTCCCCCTCGATCGTCTTCCTGGGCTGGCCACGCCTTGAGCTGCCCGAAGGCTACCCCCACCCCCGGGATGAGCTGGTCGAGTTCGTTAACGGCGAGCTGCTGGACCGCCAGCGCAACAGCAGCTATGGCCTCGCCCGCTACACCCTGCGCAACCGCTCTGGCAAAACGCTGCTGCAGCGCCGCTTCGGCGTCCTACCCAAGGAGTTCAGCCTTTCCCTGTTCCTTGGACTGGGACAGCAGTCCGCACGCCTCCTACCCAAAGGCGCGCAGCTGCTTGATCTGCAGGTCGTCAGCAAAAGCCTGGCAGTGGAGCAATCCGAACATGCTCTGCACTTGCGCCACCATGAGGAGAATCCCCCCACGACCTTCATTCTGGAGGCCGGCCAGGACCTGCCTCCCATTCAGCTCCGTCTACCCTACCCCTACCAGGGGGCACATCTTCTGGACCAGTACGGCAATCCGTCGCGGACCCGCGAGCTGACACTGGTCGAGCTGATCGGCTACCGCATCGCGCTGACCTCCGGTCTTCCACAGGGCCAGACATTCCACATGGAGCTGGAGCTGATCTGTACGGAGCAACCGCACCCGAAACGCGCCTTCAGCATCCGGGTAGGCACGGCGCCTGTCATGCTCAACCTGTTCAGCTACCTGAGCGACATGCAGAACATGCTTAGCGCAGTTGACGAACAGGATGCCTATATCAGGCTTTCCCTGGAAACCGAGCAACCACTGCTGAAACTCGATATCCGCCGCTATGGCGGGCAACTCCAGTGGGAGGGACGGTATGCCTTCTATATCTGCAATACTTCTAATGCCGCAATGCTGGATGGCGTTCAGGCCGAGGCAATGCTGCTGTCCGATCCCAAGCGCACGCCGCTGCATCTGACCGAAAAGACCAGCGAGACGGTGGGCACCGGATGCTTCGATATTCCGCAAAAAATGCAATTTCAGGGGCCATGGCTGATCTATCCGGGCGAACAGTCGAGCGTTCGCTTCCGTCCGGGCCTGTATATCACGCCGGACAACATTTTCGACTCCGAGTCGGAGGTGTGCTCGCTGCACCGCGCCGCCGAGCTTTTCCACCCTCAGCACAATCCGCATGTCATCGAGCAGCAGATTGCCGCCATGGCGGCCAACTTCAACCACAGTGGCTGGCAGTATCTGGCCGACCTGAAGCAGCACTACCGCCACCTGCCGCTGTCGTCATTCGAAACCTGGAAAGTCCTGTCGCGCAATCGGGAGGCGCTGAGCTTTGCGGTATTCCGGCTGGAAATGGATGAGTGGTTCTGCGCACGCATACGCGACGAGCTTGCTGTCATCTGGGAGGCCGTCCCGCTTCCGCTATGGGTACAGGCCTACCGACTCTTCCACGACAGCATGCGCCTGACCGGGCTTCCTGAAACGCTGGTCAACAATCTCGTCTCGAACCGGACCAACGTGCTGCGCTGCATCGTTTCCGGGTTCGACTACCTGGGCGACTATCTGAGCACCGGCAATCGCAGGTCGCTGACCAAGCTGCCACCGGAAAGTGTTCTGCCTATCTGGTACCAGGATCTGCGGCGTCTTCACGAGTCCAATCGGAACTGGCCCACCCTGCTCGGCAGCGAGCTTTCCAGATGGGTTGACAGGCAGCGGCTCCCCCCTCTGGTGAAAGCCCTTTCGCTGGTGGAGTTCACCGACGCCGTGGCCTACCTGCCGATCTTCATGGCCTTCGTCACCGCCGGCAAAGCTAGAATCACCGACCTCCCGGCGACACCGGCCTATCTGAAATTTGCCATTCGCCTGGTTTCCGATTTTGACCGTCAGGGCTGGTTTATACCGGTGCACGCCCTGATGGTGTCCTATCTGCTCGCCTCGCAGGATGAGGCATAAGGAGTTGCAATGCGCTTTTTCAGGAATCTGATCGAGCAAAGCCTTGAGCGCACCCGTGAGGCAACGCTCGGGGTCTTGGGCATCAATCATCCGGGCCTACGTCGTCACCTGAACGAAAGCATGGTGAACACATTGGGGGCTGAGGGCTGCTTCCTTGCCCCGCCGGTATTCGAGCATACCTTTGGCTGGCAGGAAGCCGAGCTGCGCCTGCAGGATCTGCCGTCAGAGGGCTTGCTGTCGCCCAGCCTGCTCGACACACTGGCATGTGCGCCAGCCTACCGATTCCCGAAAACGGCACACCCCTATGTCCACCAGCTACAAGCCTGGCGCACTCTACTCGACGAAACACCACACTCGGCGGTCATCACCACCGGCACCGGTTCGGGCAAGACCGAATGCTTTATGGTGCCGATCCTTGAGGATCTGATCCGGGAGCAAGAGCGAAACGAGGCAGCCCTAGTGGGAGTTCGCGCTCTATTCTTATACCCGCTAAATGCCCTGATCAACTCCCAACAGGAGCGTCTCGACGCCTGGACTCGAAAATACGGCAGCAACATCCGTTTCTGCCTGTACAACGGCAAGACTGAAGAGCGCGCCGACAAGGTCCGCAAGGAGCAGCAAAAGAAGCTCAACCAGATCCTGTCGCGGGAACTTTTGCGCAAGGAGCCTGCACCGATTCTGATGACCAACGCCACCATGCTGGAGTACATGCTGGTGCGTCAGGTCGACAACTCGATTCTGGAGATTTCCAGGCAGCAGAAATCGTTACGCTGGATCGTCCTCGACGAGGCACACACCTATGTGGGCTCCCAGGCGGCCGAAATGTCTCTGTTGTTGCGCAGGGTGGTCCAGGCCTTCGGCCGGCAATCCGAGCAGATTCGCTTCATCGCCACATCGGCGACCATCGCCGGGGCCGATGCGGAAGATCGACTGAAACGCTATTTGGCCAACCTGGCGGGCGTCCCGCTTGACCAGGTAGAAGTAATTGGTGGATCGCGTGTCTGGCCCGACCTTGAGTTTGATTCGCCAGGCAACAATATCGCCTTGCAGGCTATCAGGGACATTGAGCCGGAAACGGCAGTGTCCGCTGCACGCTTCAAGGCCCTATGCGATAGCACCACCGCTAGGAGCCTGCGCCATGCAGTAGTCAGCTCCGGCAAACCCCTAGATCTTGATGACCTGATTAGCGCAGTTTCTAACCAATTGCAGGGAGGCAGCCCCCTCGAGCAGCAGCAGGAGGTGCTCGACTGGCTCGATACCATGACCGGTACTCATCCGGCCGAGCAGCAGCTGCCGTTCCTTAAGCTGCGAGCCCACTTGTTCCAGCGTATGCTGCATGGCCTCTGGTCCTGCGTCGACCCACAGTGCAGTGCCAAATCTGCTCATCTGCAGGACTGGCCCTTCGGTAACGTCTATGTGACCCAGCGTGCGCGCTGCGAGTGCAATGCCCCAGTGTACGAGCTGGGCTTCTGCGACGACTGCAAGACGCCGCACCTGCTGGCAGAAGATCGCAATGGCGAACTGCACCAGCCCAGCCCCTACGCCGGCGATGAGTTCGCCCTCAATCACGAAATCGGTGGCGAAGACGCGCCAGTCGAACTGCTGACGGCGAATGCCATGAGCACGCGTTTGATCATTGCCGCATTGCCGGCGGCGCATGGCCCCTATTTCTCGATCAGCCTCGATCTGGAAAGCCAGAAGCTGGGAGCAGTGAATGCTACCCGCAACATCGGCATTATGCTCACTGAGGAAAAGGACTGCTGTTGCAGCCTCTGCGACAACTCGTCATTTGGCACCAACGACTTCCTGAGAAAGGCCTACCTTGGTGCACCGTTCTACATCGCCAACGCCGTTCCGACCGTTCTTGAGTTCTGTCCTGATCCTGACAAGGAAGACTGCGAAGGCCGCTCACCCGAAGAGCTACCGGGACGCGGGCGCAAGCTGATCACCTTCACCGACAGCCGCCAGGGCACCGCACGCATTGCGGTGAGGATGCAACAGGAAGCGGAGCGCTCCCGGCTACGCGGGCTGGTATTTGAAACACTGAGGAATGCGCAGGCCAAGGCCGATGCCGCTCCGAGGGACATTCCCAACGGCAGTCCAGCCGAACTGCTCACTCTGGCTGAAAATCTGGAAAAACAAGGCTTGGCTGGCATGGCGGCAGTACTGCGCAACCAGGCTGAACTTTTGCAGAGCGGCGCTGCGCCTACCAATCAGGCCGAGACCATTCCTTGGCCGCAGATGGCCGACACCATCGCGGCAGCCAGGGATATCGACAAGTTCATCCTGCGCTACAACCGCTATGCCAATCCGGCGCTGTTCGATGGCAGTGAAGGTGGTCTGACTATGGCGCGCCTGCTGCTGGCCCGCGAGTTCTCCCGGCGCCCCAAGAACCAGAACAGCACGGAAACACTGGGACTGATCAAGGTCGGCTACCAGGGGCTGGAGAAGGTGTCGACGGCTCCACCGCTGTGGGTCGATACCCGCGCCATTCCCGCCCTGGGCGCTGCAAATGATTCCAGAAGTGCTCTGACGCTGGACGACTGGCGCGACTTCCTCAAGGTGGCACTCGACTTCTACGTCCGCGAGAACACCTTCATCCCGATGGAAAACAAGATGCGCCGCTGGATGGGTAGCCGCTTCAGTCCCAAAGCGCTTTACTCGCCCAAGAGCGACGTGCAGGAAAGCAGCACCATCAGGAAGTGGCCGCAGATCAAGACGGGCACGCCCCACCGCCTGATCAAGCTGCTCGAACTGGCAACCGGCCTGAATCGCGCCATGAATGCGGATGCAGACAAGATCAACAGCTGGCTCGAAGCAGCGTGGCTGGCGCTGGTCAATGCCGGCATTCTGGAGTCCTCCGACACCGGCCATCGATTGCGCCTGGAAACCCTCACCTTCTCGTTGCCTAACGAGGGCTGGGTCTGCCCCTTGACCCGGCGCATTTTCGATACCACCTTCCGTGGTTTGACACCCTATCTGCCGCAAAAACTGCTGAGCCAGGACTACCGCTGCCAAAAGATCCAGCTTCCCGCCCTGAGTACACTGATGCCGGACGGCTCCCCGGTACCCAAGCAGGTACAGATCCGTCAGTTGGTCGCAAGAGATCCCGTCATTGCCCAGCTGCGCCAGGGTAGCCTGTGGACGGATATCAGCGACCGCACGGTCGAGGGTGGCTTCTACTACCGAACCGCAGAACACTCGGCGCAGCAGTCGGCAAAACGGCTGGATGACTATGTCGAGGATTTCAAGCGCGGCGATATCAACGTGCTGAACTGCTCCACCACCATGGAGATGGGCGTGGATATCGGCGGCATCTCTGCCGTGGTGATGAACAACCTGCCGCCACATCCGGCCAACTATCTGCAGCGCGCCGGTCGAGCAGGGCGACGCAGCGAGGCTCGGGCCATCGCCTATACGTTGTGCAAGGCCGATCCGCATAACCAGCGCGCCTTCGCCAATCCCAAATGGCCGTTCGTGACTGCTATTCCGGCACCGAGCATCACCCTCAACTCTGCGCGGATCGTGCAGCGGCACGTCAACTCGCTGTTACTGGCGCTATTCCTGCGCATGCACAGCAGCAATGATGGCGACCGTACCAAGCTGACCCTGCACTGGTTCTTTGCTCCAGACGACTCACCCGTTCAGCAGTTCATGGCCTGGCTCGCGGCAAGCCCCAATGAATTTGACCGTGCCGTAAAGCAGCTGGTGCGCGGCACCTGCCTGGAAGGTCGCTCGCTCAGCTCGATCACCGGCGAAACTCGGCTGGCATTGCGCGACCTCGAGGAGCGCTGGCTGGGCGAGTATCGCAATATCAACCACAAGCTGCAGGCCGCCAGCGACGGGCCATACAAGAAGGCCCTGGCGCTGGAGAAGCAGCGCCACGAAAACGAGTACCTGCTCCGCTATCTAGCGTCGTCTGCATTCCTGCCGGGCTATGGCTTCCCGACTGACGTGGTGAGCCTCAAGACCTACAACGTCGAGGACTTCCTGCATCAGCAGCAGAAAAGCGATGCCAGTCGCGAGGACAGCATCTTCGACAACAAGGAAATGCCCTCGCGCAGCCTGAACATCGCCATTCGCGAATATGCTCCCGGCGCTCAGGTGGTGATCGATGGCCGCGTATACCGCTCTGCCGGTGTCAGCCTGCAGTGGCATGCCGACGGGCAGGTCAACGAAGCACAGAAATTCGACATCGCCTGGCGCTGCCCTGAATGCGGCAACACGGGAGTGATCGAAAACGCCTATGCCAACAACGAGGGGCTGTCCTGCTCGCATTGCACGACTCCCATTCCACCCAGCGAGCGCCGCATGGTGCTGCGTCCGGGTGGCTTCGTGACCGACTTCTACGAGGAAACCACCAACGACGTCACTTCGCAGAAGTTCATCCGCGTCGAGCGACCGCGCATCCAGCTGAATGGCGAAAGCATCGCCCTACCCGACCAGCGCTGCGGCTTCATGCGCTTCGGCCATGACGGCAGCGTCTTTCATCATTCGTCCGGCGAACATGAAATGGGTTATGCCGTCTGCATGACCTGTGGACGCGCGGAATCCATGCTTGCCTCGGGCGAAGTGCCCAGAGATCTGCAACCCGATAAAGCTCATCGCCCGGTTGGTGGACTGGCCGGCAGCCGCAAGGAACGCGACTGTTCGGGCGAAGCGGTCAAGGCCAGCCTGCACTTGGGCTACCAGATCCGTACCGATGTGCTGGAGGTCTTCCTCAGGAATCCACTTACAGGTGAATGGCTTCCCGACACTCCCGAGGGCCGTCTGATTGCGACAACGCTCGGCGTTGCCATGCGCGACGTGATCGCCGACCGGCTCGGTATCGCCAGCAGCGAAATGGGCTTCAGCCATCGCCTCGACCGCGACCGTGACACCCGGCAAGGCCGCTCGGTCATTCAGCTGTTCGATGAAGTCAGCGGGGGGGCCGGATTCGTGCTGGCTGGCCTGAGCGATATCGCATTGCTGCTGGGCAAGGCTCTGGATCGGCTGCAGTGCCCGGCCAACTGCGAGAATGTCTGCTCGCACTGCCTGGCCAGCCAGGACAGCCGTGTCGAGCGTGAAGAGCTGGATCGCAAGCTGGCACTGCGGTGGCTGTACGAATCCCGGCTGGTTGAGCATCTGGGGCTGCCCGATACATTTGCTGGCTTGCATGGCGCACGCTATTGCTCGGTTGGCCCACTGCGCGAACTGAGTGCCGCCATCAACTTGCTGGATCGCCGAGATCCGACAGCAGCGATTCTGCTGTGCCTCCACGGCGACTGTGCGGATTGGGATCTCGACCATCCTCGTTTCCGGGAACAGGTGCTGACCTGGGCCATTGCCGAACGACTCAAGGTCCGCCTCGGTATTGCTGGGTCGGCACGGTTGAACGCGGAGCAAAAAGAAACCCTGGCACTACTTGCCCGTCTGGGCGTTGAGCTAGTCGAGTTGCAAACCGGAACGTTGCAAGCTCCTTATCTGGTTGCCCAAGTGTCATCCCAGGCTGGCGCCCGGAGCCTTTACAGCAACATGAACAACGTCGGAGTGCCCGGAGCCGATTGGCTAAAAGGACATGCCGATGTGGTCTGGGCTACCAGCAAACTGATGCCTGCGATTGCGGGCAACAGCATCAACTGCAGCGACTGGAGCCAGCCTCCGCAAGGCGCGCGCATCGTCGAAGTCACTTCTCAGCTCGACGGCCCCGTCAACACTCTGAAAAAACGCATCGCCACGTTAATCGACGACCAGATGCCGGAGTTGGCCTCTTTGCTCGCCAATGATCAGGCCGTCTCCGTAAGCTACTCGGATCGCTACCTGAAGTCGCCCTGGTCGCTGATGCTCCTGAGCAGCTTCCTGGAACTTTTCCGGAATGATCAGCTGCAGTCGCTAGCCGTGCAGACTCTGGCGCCGAGCGGTAGCCAGCCAAGCTATCTTCTCAGCCATGACTGGATGCGCGTAGACGATCAAGAGGCGATTCTCGAGCTCTGGCTGAAGAGTCAGTTCGATATCGCTCCGCGCATCCACGTTATGAACAGCCCCCGCGATCTGCTGCACTGCAGAGTCATCACTGTGAACTGGATGTCGGGCAAGATCAGCAAGATCCTGCTGGATCAGGGCATGGGCTACTGGCGTGGACGGATGCCGTACAGGGATCAGATGGGCTTTGACTTCAACGCTTCCCCTCACGAACAGGCTTTGCAGATGGTCGAAAAACTTTCATCCGCTCACATGCAGCAAAGTGGGGAGTGGCCGACTTATATAAGTTGCTCAATGAACTAAGTCATCCTGGCTGATATGGTCCCCCGCTTGAGCGGTAATAAATTTCCGCCCAAGCGGGGCTGCAACATGGTGGGCAATGCGTAAAAATTGAAGCGAATTCTTCAGTAGTCAACACTGCTTATTGCACTAAGTGGAAAGCCCAGAGTCCGCTTCTAGCCGTGAGCTGCCCTCCGCCAACAGCAGCCTTGGGTCCAGGCTGTGTGAAAACCCCCGCAGCTTTTCGATGATCGCGCTCGTACGTGAAATCTGAAAAGAGATAGCTGCTCAGCAGACCCAGACTTTTCGTAGACGCGCGATTTTTAGGATGTTTTTTGAACAGCCACATCGGTCGGGAGGTTTTCATACAGCCTGGGGCGATTGCAGACATTGGTGAGTAGTTCGTAGCCGATCCCAAACAGTGGCCCCAGTGGCACGCGACGCACTCTCTGCAGCCTTCGCATCTAAAGCGAAGGCTCGCAGATCCCTTTATTCCATGCCAAAAGCTGCCTGACTCCTCAGGGTGAATACCAGTTACCCCGGCTGGATATCGCCATGAAGACCACCTCTTCCACCCTGCTGCTTGTCTGCCTAGTGTCGCTCGGTACCGCCGCTCAAGACGCGCCCGAGCGCTCTGATCTGGACCTCGCGCAGCGGCAGATCACGTCCATCCAACTGTTGGCCGACCGCGCAAGTAGTAGCTCAGTCGATGCCGCAGGGGCCCGCTATCGATTCGATTACTCGAGGCTCGCTGCGGACCTCAAGCGTATGCGTCGAGGCATCCACGAGTACCTTTCGCCTTCCCGCGCGCAACCAACTGACCTGGTCGAGCTCACCGGTGACTACCGCGCTGAAGCGCCTCACTTGAGACCCTCCGATGAACATGACTAACGCCCAACTCAGCGCGTTCTCGGCCGTTGCCGGATTTACTCCGCAGCTCTGCTCGGTGCTGTGGCGCTCATCAGTGCTGGTGCTGGCGCTGCTCTGGTGCGCCTGGACGTTGTGGACCGGCTACCGCGGCTGGGCGGCCGGCAACCTCAATTTTGGTGCGCTCGGCGGTAGCACGCTGCGCCTGGCCCTCGCCCTGATCGTGCTGATGTTTTTCATGCTGTCGTAACCAGGAGACCTCGCCATGAACCTCTCCCTTCGTTGCCATCGCCCGCTCGCTCTGTTGCGGGAGTCCTGTTCCCGAGTCCTATTCGGTATTCTGGTGCTGCTGAGTTCGACGCTGGCTTGGGCTGACCTGCCGACCATGGAGGCACCCTCTCGCGGCGAAGGCTCTGGGTTGATCGACACCATCAAAAACTACGCCTACGATGGCGGCATCCTACTCGGCCTGTTGATCGCCACCCTCGCCTTCCTCGGTGTGGCCTGGCATTCGCTCACCGTCTACGCCGACGTGCAAAATCAGCGCAAGACTTGGAAGGACCTCGGCGCCGTGGTCGGAGTAGGCGCGCTGCTGGTGGTAGTGATCCTGTGGTTTCTCACCAAAGCCGCGACGATCCTGTGAGGTCACCATGTCCGACACCCCTGCCACCCTGCCTGACGGTACGTTGACCTTCCTCCCAGAGCGCCTCAATCGTGACCCGGCCGTTCTCCGTGGGCTCACCAACGACGAGATGTGGGTCGCGCTGATCATCGGCGCTGGGCTAGGTGTGATTCTCGGCGCGCCGCTGGCCGTGGCCACCGTCTCCATCGCGACCCTCCCCACCTGCATGTTCATCTGCATGGCGCTGGTGTTGCTGGGAGGCGGCAAGCTGATGCGCCGAGCCAAGCGCGCCCGCCCGGAAACCTGGTTGTACCGACGCCTACAGTGGCACCTGGCGGTGCACTGGGGCATCGGTACCCACCAGCTAATCCTGCATTCGGGGCCCTGGACCGTCCGCCGTACTCGTCGGCATGCGAGGGCCACCCCATGAGCCGCTTCCGCAACAAGGTGGATGCGCAACAGGCGCATATCTTCAGCCTGCGCCTGGCCGTTTCGATCTTGGCACTGCTGTGCTGCGGACTGTGGTATGGCTGGCAGTCCGCGCCCTCCGAGCTGACCATCCATGTGCCGCCCGATCTACGTTCCGGCAGCACACGTAAATGGTGGGATGTACCGCCAGAAAACATCTACGCCTTCGCGCTGTACATCTTCGGCCAGCTCAACCGCTGGCCCACCGACGGCGAGGTCGATTATCACCGCGCCATTTTTGCCCTGCAGCCCTACCTGACACCGGCGTGCAAAACCTTCTTCGACGGCGACTTCGAGTACCGCAAGGCTGCCGGCGAACTGCGCGGCCGGGTGCGCGGCGTATACGAGGTGCTGGGCCGCGGCTACAGCGACGACCCCGACCTGCGGGTGAAGCAGCTGGATAAGCACAGCTGGCTGGTCAAGCTCGACCTCAACGCCGACGAGTACTACGCCGCCGAGCCGGTGAAGCGCGTGGTCGTGCGCTACCCGCTGCGCGTGGTGCGCTTCGACGTCGACCCCGAGCACAACAAGTGGGGCTTGGCCCTGGACTGCTACGAAGGCACGCCGCAGAAGCTGACGCTGCCTGGAGGTGGGGGATGATGCGAGTCTTGATCATGATGCTGGCGGTAGCCGCAGGCTGGTGTTCTGCAGTCGGTGCGGTCGAGGTCAAATACTGGGACCGCCTGCCGCTGGCCGTTCCACTAGCGGTGGGCCAGGAGCGCGTCCTGATGCTGGATGAGGACGTGCGCGTGGGAGTGCCGGGTGCGATCGCCAGTAATCTTCGTGTGCAGTCCGTCGGTGGCACAGTGTACTTGCGTGCTGCTGAAGCCCTTCCCCCTACCCGGCTGCAGCTGCAGTCGGTGAAGTCAGGCGACATCATCCTGATCGACATCGAGGCGCTTGAGGGCAAAGAGGTGCTGGAGCCGGTTAAGATCGTGGCCCAGGCTCCGGCATCGGACATGGAAACTGCTAAGGATGCAGCACCTGCAGCGACACCGGTACCGGTGGTACTCACCCGCTATGCGGCGCAAAACCTCTATGCGCCGCTGCGTACCGTGGCGCCACTGCCCGGCGTGCGGCGGGTGCCGCTGAGCGACTCCGCCGCGTTCAGCATGTTGCTGCCGACCGAGCGGGTTTCGATCAAGGCCCTCGCGGCTTGGCGGCTGGGCGACTACTGGGTAACGGCGGTAAAGATCGTGAATCGCGGTCCTGGCAAGGTGGTGCTGGACCCGCGCCACCTGCAGGCCACGCTGTTCGCCGCAACCTTCCAGCACGCGGACTTAGGTATCACCGGCACACCTGAAGATACCACCGTGGCGTACCTCGTCACCCGTGGCGGCGATCTAAAGCACGCGCTGCTGTTGCCCCCGCCAAAACCGGAGGCTGCCGATCATGAAAGCTAACGGCCTGCTGAAATGGTGTGTGCCTGCGGTCTTGCTGGGCATCGTGCTGATCATCATCAAGTCCTGGGTGACCACCCCGGATGGCCAGCCCACTCACGATCCGGAGAATGCCACGCTCAGCGCGGAACAGGCCAAGGCCCTGGGCATCGCCGGCGACACCCCGCGCGATACCGTTGCCACGCTGATCGGCCAGGTCAAAGCGATGCGCAGCGAGATGCAGACGCTGAAGAAAGGCAACGATGCGCTGCAGACTGAAAACAGCCGGCTGCGCACACGCGAAGGCAACATCGACACGCGCATCCAGAGCACGCTGAGTAGTGTCACCCAACAGGTCACCGAGCAGCGCCAGCAGGCCAACGATGCCCGGCAGAAGGCCGAGCAGCAGCACCGCGAGACCCAGGGGCTGCTCTCCAGACTCAAGGACCAGCTCACCGGCAAGCCAGCCGCAAAGTCGGATGTACCTGCGGGCTTCGGTCTTGAGCCGGGCGACGAGCAGCAGTTTGCCGGTGCTCAGGCACCCGCAGATGCGATGCAGTGGATCGAACCGTCGAATGCACGCGCCGGACAAGAGGACATCGGCAAAGCCGACGGGCCGCTGTCGTCGCTGACAGCCAAGTTCAAGGACTTGCACGGCCTGGACAACAACGCCATCGACCGTGGCCAGGACCGCTTGCGCGCCGTCGCCAAAGGCGAACGTGACATGGAGAACGTTCAGGACCGTACCGAAGGTGCCCGGCCCGTCTACACCATCCCCGAGAATTCGACGCTGATGGGCTCGATCGCCATGACAGCACTGATTGGCCGGGTGCCGGTGGACGGCACAGTGAACGATCCCTATCCGTTCAAGGTGCTGGTGGGGCCGGATAACCTCACTGCCAACGGCATCGAGCTGCCGAACGTGGTTGGCGCGGTCATGAGCGGCACCGCCGCCGGTGACTGGACGCTGTCCTGCGTGCGTGGTCAGGTCGAGTCGATCACCTTTGTCTTCGGCGACGGCACCGTTCGCACGGTGCCGCAGCCACAGAAAGTCGTCAGCCGCAATCGCAGCAGCACCCAGACCTCGGACACCGAGAAGATCCGCGGCGGCCTGGGCTACATCTCCGACCCCTACGGTGTTCCCTGCATTTCCGGCGAGCGCCGCTCCAACGCCCAGCAATACCTGGGCAGCCAGAGCTTGATCACTGCAGCCGGCGCCGGCTTCGCCGCAGCCTTGGGCAGCGAGCAGACCAACACCTCGTTCATCAATTCGGCCAGCGGTAGCCTGGGTTTGACCCAGAACAGCGGCAACAGCGCGCTGAACTCGGTGATCAGCGGGGGCATTGGCGACATCCGTGAGTGGATCAACAAGCTCTACGGCGAAGCCTTCGCCGCTATCTACGTGCCCCCTGGGGCCAAGGTGGCTCTACACCTGGACCACGAAATCAGCATCGACTACGAACCCAAAGGCCGGAGAGTGAACCATGAAAGCCCATCCGTCTCGGTACTGGATCTGGATTAGCCTGCTGCTCGGCCTGCACCTGGCCGGTTGCTCCACCAGCAAGGAGGAAATGCTGCCCCATGGCGATCACACCATGCTGGATATCTGGAACGGCGGTGGCTCGGTCGGTACTCAGCAACAGCTGCTGGAGGCGCGTGGGGAACTGCGTCGCCCGGTGCTGGGTCCCGAGCGCCTGATCAACGACCAAAGCGCCTATACGCGCACGGCGGCCAACGAAATCCGTGCCCAGTTTCCGCGTCTGCCTAACCCAGACCTAGTCATGTACGTCTACCCGCACCTGGCCGGTACCCAACAGACGCCGGTGCCTGGCTACTCCACCGTATTCCCGTTGCACGAGAAGGTCCAGTACGCGCTGCCCGGCGAGCGCCTGGATGATCTGTGATGGACGATGACGCGAGTAGCAATCCGTCCCGCTGGAAGCCCTGGCGCGCGGCGCAGCGTCGGCGCGCCACGCTGACCGACGAGGCTGCCCAGTATGCGCACAACCCCAGCTTCGCCGACCACCTGCCCTGGGTCGAATACCTCGAGGATGAGCAGTGCTTTCTGCTCGACGACAACCGCTCTGTGGGCGCCGTGTTCGAGCTGCAGCCGATCGGGACTGAGGGGCGTGAACCCGAATGGTTGATGGCCGCTCGCGATGCGCTGGAAGATGCGCTGCAGGACAGCCTCGACGAGCTCGATCAGGCGCCCTGGGTGGTGCAGTTCTTCTGCCAGGACGACAGTGACTTTGCCCCGTACCTTGAAGGCCTGGAGCGCTACATCGCGCCGCGCGCACGAGGTACGCCGTTCACCGAGGCCTTTCTCGCGTCGATGCAGCGTCATCTCGACGCCGTCAGCAAACCGGGCGGGCTGTTCGACGACCATGTGGTGTCCCACCTACCCTGGCGCGGCAGCAATCGGCGGATTCGCCTGGTGGTCTACCGCTGGCTCGGGGAGCAGGCCGACGAGGATGGGCAGAGTCCAGCCCAACTGTTGAGCCGCACCTGCGATCGTCTAGTGGCCTCGCTGCAGGTCTGCGGGGTCAGCCCTCGACGGCTGACCGGGCGCGATTTCTACGCCTGGTTGCTGCCCTGGTTTAATCCCGCTCCTGCCCTCACTGGCGAATCCCCTGCCGCGTTCTATCGGCGCGTGCCCTACCCGGAGGTGGATGACGGCGAGGATCTCCCACTGCCGTTCGACCACGATTTCGCCGAGCGGCTGTTCTTCCAAGAACCGCGCTCCGATAGTGAGCAGGGTCTGTGGTACTTCGATCAGCAGCCCCACGCGGTGATGGTGGTCGACAAGCTGCGCAGGCCACCGCATATCGGCCAACTGACCGGCGAAACGCGCAAGGGCGAGGCCTTGAATGCCTTGTTCGATCAGTTGCCCGAGCAGGCGGTGATGAGCCTGACCTTGGTGATAACGCCCCAGGATGTGCTCGAGGAGCAGCTCAATCGACTGGCGCGCAAAGCCATCGGCGAGAACCTCGCCTCGACCCAGACCCGCCAGGACGTGGAAGAGGCCCGCGCGCTGATTGGCCGCCAACACAAACTGTACCGCGGCACGTTGGCGCTGTACCTGCGCGGTGCCGATGAACAGCAGCTGCGCCAGCGTTCGGTCCAGGCTGCCAACGTACTACTCGGCGCCGGCCTGCAGCCGGTACGCGAGGGTGATGAAGTGGCCGCCTGCAACAGCTATCTGCGCTGGTTGCCGATGGTCTACAACCCCGCGCGGGACACACGCAATTGGTACACCCGACTGCTGTTTGCCCAGCACGTCGCCAACCTACTTCCCCTCTGGGGCCGCAGCATCGGTACAGGCAACCCGGGCATCACCTTTTTCAACCGTGGTGGCGCACCGCTGTCGTTCGATCCGCTGTCACGCTTCGACCGCTCGATGAATGGCCACCTGCTGTTGTTCGGCCCGACCGGCGCCGGCAAGTCGGCAACCCTGGTCTCGATCCTCATGCAGGTCATGGCCGTGTACCGGCCACGACTGTTTATCGTCGAAGCGGGCAACTCTTTTGGCCTGCAGGGCGACTATTTCGCCACTCTCGGGTTAACCGTCAACAAGGTTCAGCTCAAACCAGGCAGTGATGTGAGCCTGGCACCGTTCGCCCATGCCCGGCGCCTGATCGACCATCCGGACCAAGTCGCCAGCTTGTCGACCGAAGACTTGGATGAGGCCGCGCCGGACAGTGACGAGCAGCGCGATGTGCTGGGCGAGCTGGAGATCACCGCGCGACTGATGATCACCGGCGGCGAAGCCAAGGAAGAGGCGCGCCTGACCCGGGCGGACCGCAGCCTGATCCGCGAGTGCATCCTTGATGCCGCCCGCCACTGCGCGACGACTGAGCAGCAAGTGCTGACCCGGCATGTCCGCGACGCCCTGCGTAAGGTCGCCAGCGACACCCACCTGCCTGACAAACGCCGCGAGCGCGCGCAGGAGATGGCCGAGTCGATCGACCTGTTCTGCCAGGGTTTCGAAGGTGCCTTGTTCGACCGGCCCGGCACACCTTGGCCGGAGAGCGACGTGACGATCGTCGACCTCGCCACCTATGCCCGTGAGGGTTACGAGGCGCAGATGTCGATCAGCTACATCAGCCTGATGAACACGGTAAACAACATCGCTGAGCGCGACCAGTACCTCGGCCGCCCGATCATCATGGTCACCGACGAAGGCCACATCATCACCAAGAATCCGCTGCTGGCACCCTTTGTGGTCAAGGGAACGAAGATGTGGCGCAAGCTCGGCGCCTGGTTCTGGCTGGCAACGCAGAATATGGCCGACTTGCCCGATGCGGCGGAGACCATGCTCAACATGATCGAGTGGTGGATCTGCTTGAACATGCCACCAGCGGAGATCGAGGAGATCGCCCGCTTCAAAAAACTCACGCCGGCGCAGAAGGCGCTGCTGCTCTCCGCGAGTAAGGCCTCGGGCAAATACACCGAAGGCGTGGTCCTGTCGAAAAATCTGGAGACACTGTTCCGCGCGGTACCACCGAGCCTATACCTCGCACTGGCCATGACCGAGCCCGAGGAAAAAGCCCAGCGTTGGCGATTGATGGAAGAGCACCAGCAGTCCGAGCTGGAAGCCGCCCTGCAGGTCGCGGCGGAGATTGATCGTCTGCGCGGCATCTCGTGAACGACACCGTCAGGGCTATCCGAGCCGTTCTGCTCAGTAAAAATCGGAAAGAGTACATTTGTACTCCACTGGCAGTTTGCTCATCTCGCGCCGCTAAATCTAGCCCCGACGAAACCGATCACCCCGGACTCGGTTTGTCCGCCCTCCTCCAGCACCGGATCCGGGATGCTGAAACTTGGCGCACGGACGCACACCGCTGCCACCTGCCGAGCGTTGCCCATGAACGTCACCGCCTTCACCCGAAGCAAAGCGCCGAAACCCAGAACGGTTCGCCGTGGCCGTGCCTTCACCGCAGCAACTCTACTGATCGCCGCCGAGCAGTGCCTGGCATTGACCACGCCTACCATTATCGCCTCCGTCACTTCACCGCAGTGCCTGGAGTATCGGGTCGTCGGCATCTGCTACTGGCTGCTCTGCACACCGTTCGGCTGCACGGTGCGGACTTCACCGAAGATCCGTCACTTCATTCCCGAGTTGGTGGTATCGAGCTATGCCGACACCGGGGCCAATCCCTGGAGCGAGATGGCCGCGCTGTCGATGCCGACGCCGGCGTCGCAAGGGGGTGGCAACCTGATCACGCCTTCGCCGCAGCGCGATAACCTGCCCAGGTTCAAGAATGTTGACGGCATTGGCCATCCCGGCGGGGCAGCCCTCACAGCTCTCGCGCATACATTCGGTTATGCGTGCCCAAGCGGAGCCGTACCGTTTGCGCCCTACTACCTCAGCACGCTCGACCCGTTGGCGTGGCGCCAGGCGATCCCCGAGTCCGTCTACCCACAGGCACTGGTCCCGGGGATGCGCGAGATCGGCGACCAGGCACTCGGAGACATGTGGGGCAGCGTGTATCCGCGACACGGCTTTCTGGTGCAGCCTGATGATTTCAAGGCGGCTGCCGTGATGGCCCAGCGCGCCAGCGACTTCATTACCCGCGTCGGCCAGCCGCACGTTTATCTGCCGCTGCAGCCGATGCCAGCTCCCGGCTATTGGCCGCCGCAGCCGGTGATGGAGAACAACGTCAACAACCACCGCTGGCAATTACTCACTCCGGTGATCCAGAACACCTGCGCCATCTTCCCCAGCCCAACGATCCAGAGCGCCGACGGCGCCTATGCCTGGTCGCTGTGGCGGCCCTACCGCTGCTGCCAGCGCATGGGCCAGACGTTCCTGTTCAGCATCGACTTTGATGGAGGCTAGTGATGAATAACCTCGCGCTCGGGTTGGTGTGCTTCCTTGTGTGTGCCGCAGGCCATGCCGCAGAGAACGGCTACCACCTCAGTGACCAGGCACCGGTCTTGGACGACCGCGTGATGTACACCATCGGTGGCGGCTCAGCAGCCGGTGCGCCCTCCTCGCTCTACCGTCCCAATGGCCTCGGCGTGGGCATGTCCTGGCGCGCCAACATGATGTGCGGAAACATGAACCTCTCGAACACCCTGCAAAACCAACTCAATGGCGCCACCCAGGGCTTCCAGCAGATCATGGGCAATGTCATCCAGAACGCCACGCAGGCGGTCATGTCGCTGCCGGCAATGATCATCCAGCGCGCCAATCCGGGGCTGTATGAGCTGCTGAGCAATGGCGTGCTTCAGGGGCGCATCGACTTCGATCGTTCCAAGCTCACCTGCCAGGCGATGGCGGCAAAAATGGCCGACAAGGTCGACCAGGCCGGATGGGGTGCGCTGGCGCAGAACCAGGAGATGCAGCACAACCTTGAGCAGTCCGGCGGCGATGCCGTCATGGCGGTGAAGGATACCGAGTCGAACAACGGCAACAACGGCGTCAGCTGGGTCGGTGGGCAGAAAGCTGGCGGCAACGGCCAGCAACCCATCCGGGTGACATCGGACGTGGTCAAGGCCGGCTACAACCTGCTGCACAACCGGGCCGTCGAGGACACCTCCGCCGTCGGGTCGGCTTGCCAGAATGGTGCCATCTGCCAAGCCTGGTCGAGCTCCGAGGAGGCCTCGGAATGGGCGACACGGGTGCTCGGTGAAACCGAGGTGGAAACCTGCGATGACTGCGAGACGCTGCGCGTCACCGCCGGTATGGGCCTGTCGCCGCTGATCCAGGAAACCTACACGGAACACCTGGAAGGCCTGCAACGCATGGTCTCGGGCGCCGACCAGCCTACCTCAGAGAACCTCAGCAAGGTCTCCAGCCCCTTGCTGCAGGTCTCGCGCGGCGTTATCGAGGGGCTGCGCGATGACCCCGACCAAAACTTGCTGGCCCGGCGCCTGGCCAGTGAGACCGCGCTGTCCAGCGTGATCTACAAGGCGATGCTGCTACAGCGCACGCTATTCGCCGGCAGCCACGAACCGAACGTGGCGTCGGCGCAGCCCGCCACCACCGCCCTCAACAGCAACGTCGAAACCTTGGAACGGGAGATCCGCCTGCTGCAAACCGAGCTGCAGGTACGCCAGTCGCTGGCCACCAATACCGCCAGCCTGGTCCTCGATCGCCACGCCGGAGGCGCCGACGCCTCACGCAGCATTGATCAGCGCGACCCAGTACCGGATCGACTGCGTCGGGCTGAACAGGAAAGGAGCAAGCCATGATGCCGATTTCTGTGAGGTCCATGATCGCCCACGTGCTGCTGATCCTCGGCACCATGCTGATCATGTTGCTGATTGCCTGGATGGCACTACAACTGCCCGCCGCCCAACTGGATTGGCTCGCACCAACGCGGGCAACTGCCACCTACTTCACGTGGTGGCGCGTCCTGCTGTACACCCTGATCTTCACCGGTTGGACCGCAGCGTTGCGCATGCGGCCTGCGCCTGTGGACCAGCAACGGCTAAAGCGTCTGGGATTGATTGGCTTCAGCTCGATCATCCTGGTCGAACTGTCTCGCGTGTGAGGTGCAGCCATGAACATGAGCACCAACAGCTACCTCGAGTACTACCTGTCGCTGCTGGCCTGGATCATCAACAACGGCATCTGGAACACGCTGGCGGACACCGGGCTGTTCGCCGCCCCTTTCGGTGCGATCATCCTGCAGGAATGGCTGTCGGCCCGCCAACAGGGGGCCGACGAAGGCAACAAGGGCCTGCTGTCGATCCCTCGCGTCGAGAACCGGCTGTGGATGAGCTACGTGGTCATTCTGTTCGGCTGCATGCCGTTCTTCCCGTTGAGCCTTTCATCCGTGACCTTCGACGATGCCGCGAGCCAGCGCTGTGGTGTATCCATGGCTAGGCCCGCCGACACGGCTTGGGCCACGACCTTCAACACCATCGGCGAGAAGTCAGCGAACGTGCCGGTGTGGTGGTTTCTCGTGCATGCCATGAGCAAAGGCATCACCGCCGCAGCGACCGCGTCGATTCCCTGCGCACCCGATATCCGTGCAATGCGCATGGAGATCGACAGTTCGCGGATCAACGACCAGGTACTGCTGCAGGAAGTCGCCGACTTCACGCGGGACTGCTACGGCTTTTCGCGCTCGCGGCTGTTTACCAATCGCCCCGAGCTGGACGAGTCGCAAAGCTACGATGCGTCCTGGATAGGCTCGACCTACCTGCTCAACACGCCGGGCTACTACGATACCGACCGATCGCGAATGCCCCGAGTGGATTGGCCATACGACGAGACGCGGGATACCTCCCTGCCCCGGCTCGACAACGGCGCCGGCTACCCCACCTGCAAGCAGTGGTGGGGCGACGGCACGATCGGACTGCGTTATCGTTTGGTGGCCGCGATTGATCCATCGCTGCTATCGCAACTGCGCGGCTGGCTGACGGGGCACACCTCTGCGGAGGTCGAAGACGCCACCTTGCGCGAGCTGGTGAGCCCACGGCAGCAGTCATTGAGCATGGCGCCTGGGCAGGTGTTCCAGGACTACGGCAGCAGCGCCCGCGGCGGTTCGCTGACGCAAGGGCTGAACAACCTAGCCACCAACACCGGCCTGGCCCTGGGCTCATTCAGCAACTTCCCGGCAATGAATGCGCTACGCGCGGCATTGCCGATGGTCCAGGCTTTTCTGATCATGGGCACGATCATCAGTCTGCCGCTGGTGCTGCTGATCAGTACTTACCAGCTCAAGGCGCTCATGACGATCACGTTCGCGCTGTTCACCCTGCACATGCTCACCTTCTGGTGGGAGCTCGCACGCTGGATCGACTCGAGCATGCTGGAAACGCTGTACAACCAGGTATCGGCCACAGACCAGGCGCTGTTGTCGTTGCCGACAGCAGGCTTCATGGACGGGACAGTTACCGCGCAGGTGATCGAATACGTCATGGGCGCAATGTTTTTGGTACTACCGATGTTTTTTCTCGGCGCGATGAGCTGGGCGGGTTACAACGTTGGCAGCAACGTTCAAAGCTTGCTAACTCAAGGCGCAGAAAGCGCCAAACTCCAAGCAGGAAAAGGATCGTCCCAAATCGTTGGAGGCGCCCAAAAGCTCAAGTAATGAAAACTAACGAAGTGATCCGTGATCATCGTACATTTCAGGATACTTGAAACGATGACGAGGATGGCTTACCTCAAAGAAATCGGGCTCATTGTCGGGTGCAGAAATAGGCAGTGCCGCTATGGTCCACAAAGCAACCATTCCGATTGCTATGACCAACGCAAATGACGCAACAGCGAGCAACAGGAGCAGCTTGAAAAGCTGCAAAGCGATTTGCCGATATTTGAACGGCACTGAAGCCAATATGTTGGAGTGCAACACTGACAATTCGAGGCGGCGCACCATCCGACCAGCACCAATCGCAGCACTGATGAGATGCCTGCCGACGCCGGTCCGGCCAGAAGTCGAAGATGCTGGAGTCGACATTGGATTGCCTCCCTTACCCGTCACTGCGATCGAGACCAAGCCGCTGCTGCTAATTTGGATCCAAGCTTTAGCTTACTCCTCCGTCGCTAAATTCCATGACCGTTGATCACTTGGACAACGCGAATTATCGCCGGTGGCGCTCATTGGATAGGGAACATTGCCTCCACTGAAAAACGTCATTGACGCTATATCGGTTCGCTTGGTAAACCAATTATGCAATCGCTGGTTCTCCAGCATCCCAGGTAGCCATGACCTTTGAGGCTACGTCACGCATGTGATGGTTACCCCGAAATGCGATTCGCGTTCGGCAGCTCGCATGGTCACCGTTCCCCGGTGATGAACGCTTTCTACTCCCCCGGGTTCACTGAACCTGCGTTTTCGTTGCACCCTACTCACATCCATTCCAGTGCTGGGAACTCTCCCACACGGGATGGCGTTCCTCCGCACCCTCTGGAGGATCTCATCATGCTGCGTTTCACAGGCACTGAACTTCACGCTGTGTTGGCCGAGGCCGGTATCAATGGTTGCAGACTGATATTGGTGAAGGACCACGGTGTTTACCTCATGTCCGAAATCGGCGAAAGCAAACCGGATGGCGGTGTCCGCAAACGCGTTGCTTATGCCACCGGCTGCAACCCCAACGTCGACGACTTCGACACCTGGTGGAATCGCGCCCGCGATGAATTCGGCGGCGATGATTTTGCCGAGTACTTCGACATCGATGATCCTGTCCTCGCCAGCCTTCGCGGTACTGCGGGATCGCTAGTGGTGGAGGCCACCCCCACCCACCTGTACCTGGCCGCCGAGGTTGACCCCGCAGGCAAATCTTGAACGCACAAGCGAGCTCCACGCGCATCCAGAGCGGCACCTTAACCGTGCCTCTCTGGACGCCTCTCGCATCACGTTTCAGTCAATTGAAGAGCGCCGTTTGTCAGGAATTCAAGGCCGAAAGTCTCCCCTGGAACACCCTGGATAGAGACCTCCATTGGAGTTAGGGATCGGAGATTGACCTCACGGCCAAGCTCGGTTTAATACATGGACGTCCCCTGCTCAATGCCTTGTTCGGATTGAGCAGGTCCGCGCACGAAGCTCACTACAGGTGTCGCGGGATTAGCTACGCGGAGGTCCCAATGCCCAGGATGAAGCGCTTTTCCAACGCCGTTGTACTGAGCCCAGGCGTTTGGCAGCAATTCATTGCACCTGCCACAGGTGAGGAGCCGATCGGACAGTCAGGCCTGCGCTTGGCAGACCTGCTCAACAGCATCCTGACCTCGGCTTCGCGTACCTCACACTGCCCCATCGAGCTGCAACTCGACCGTTCGTGGAGCAACGGCACTTCAGTGCCTGCTCACCTGCCGCAGCTTCAGCTGGCTCGCATCACGCCACGCAGCGGCCCGGCTTTTCTGCTTATCCGGCTATCCGGCGAAATCGTAGTAGACATCGCCGCCCTCTGACCCTGTCAGCACCGCTACTGCCTCACTTACCCCACCGGGAACCCTTCCCGGCTGGGCAGCGTTCCCCCTACATGCCCGGAGAACGCCATGTCCGATATCTATCTGGATGTCACTAACAAGATCGTCAGCGCATTGAGCCAAGGCGTGATCCCCTGGATCAAACCCTGGACCACCACTGGTTCAAGTGCTGACTCCCCTTTTCCCATCAACGCCATCACCCGACGGCCCTACGCCGGCATCAACATTCCACTGCTGTGGGCCGAGGCGCGCCTGCGAGGTTTCAGCCAGGATCGCTGGCTGACCTTCAACCAGGCACGCAAAGCTGGTGGCCACGTACGCAAGGGCGAGCAATCCACCCTCGCGGTACTGTACAAACCGATGAGCAAGGAGGCGCATGACGAGGACGGCCAGGTCGTTCGCGATGACCAGGGCAATATCAAGATGGTGCAGTTTGCCCTCTTGCGAACGCACTGCCTGTTCAACATCGAGCAGACCGAGGGCTTGCCTGACGAGGAATCAGACCCAGCTGAGCACATCGAGCCGCCCGCGTTTATCGACCATGCCCCGGCCGAGCAACTGCTGCTAGCCAGCCGCGCGCAGATCGAGCATTGCTACGGCGATAGCGCGTTCTATCAGCCGCTGCGCGATCGCATCCAACTACCCACCAAGGCCCAGTTCGAGGACGTCGGCAGCTACTATGCGACTGCCCTGCATGAGCTGACTCACTGGTCGGGTCACCGATCGCGCCTGAACCGCGATGGCATCACCGGCGGGCACGCGTTCGGTTCCGCAGCCTATGCCTTCGAGGAACTGGTCGCGGAAATGGGTGCAGCGTTTCTCTGCGCGCTGACCGGAACCCAGGGAGAGTTGCGCCACGAGGAGTATCTAGCCTCCTGGCTGAAGATCCTCAAGGAAGACAAGCGCGCGATCTTCCGCGCCAGTGGCCAGGCCCGTGAGGCCTCGGAGTATCTACTGGCGCTGCAGGCCGATCACACCATTGAAGTGACGGAGCGACTCACGGCGTAATTTCCATCAAATCGAGTAGGAGGCGGCTTCACAGCCGCCGTCCTCTCACACCACCGTGCGTACGGTTCCGTACACGGCGGTTCAGGTTATGCGGCTAAGCCGGTTAATTGTATCCAGTATCGAGACCAGTCCGAGTCTATCCCATAGTTTCTTCGGTAGCGCCTGATTCACATGAGATGCCCCCGAATTCCACCACGGGCCTCGGCCATTGAAGGCCGATTTATAGGCACGTTCCTCGCCCAAGCCCAGGCGCATCAGGTTGCGCGCCCTCGTTGAGGGCCGTTTCCATTGGCGCCAGATGACGCAGCGAAGTTTGTGCCTGACCCAGCCGTCCAATTTCTCAAGCGGGCGTTTGCTCTGGCTGAGCTTGAAATAGCCAGCCCAGCCTCGCAGGACAGGGTTGATTCGCTCGATGACAGTCGCCACTTTGCGGGCCCTTACACTGCGCAGCAATATTCTGAGTCGGTCGCGTAAGCGCCCCAGGCTCATCGTTGCCACGCGCAGTCTTGGTTGCTGGTGCCTGCTCATCCCGTAGCCCAAATAGTCACACTTCCAGGCCTCTGCCACTTGGCTCTTCTTCCGGTTCACCGTCAATTTCAAACGATGGCACAGGAAGCGCTCGATGCTGGCCAACACCCGCTCGCCTGCCCGAGGACTGCGAACATAGATGCTCGCATCATCGGCGTAGCGTACGAAGCGATGACCCCGTCGCTCCAACTCGCGGTCGAGTTCATCCAGGAGGATGTTCGACAGCAACGGCGAGAGCGGGCCGCCTTGCGGCGTCCCCTCCTGCCGCGGACTGACGATACCGCCCGACATGACACCGGCTTCGAGATAGCGACGTATCAGCCTGAGCACGCCCTTGTCTCCGATACGGCGCTCGATACAAGCCATGAGGATGTCGTGGTTGACCCGATCGAAGAACTTCTCCAGGTCGAGTTCCACGCACCAGCGATACCCCGACGCCACATGAGCGCGGGCCATCTCGACAGCTTGGTGAGCGCTTCTGCCCGGACGGAAGCCGTAGCTGTAGTCCGAAAACAGCGGATCGAAGATTGGCGTAAGCTGTTGCTGCAGGGCTTGCTGGATCAGGCGATCTACGACGCTGGGGATTCCCAGTTGCCGTGTGCCGCCCTGCGGCTTGGGAATTTCAACCGCTCGCACTGCTTGAGGATGGTATTCACCGGCCATCAACCTGGCCTTGAGTGTTGGCCAATACTGTTTCACGTGGCCCGCCAAGTCGGCCACCGTCATGCCATCGGCACCCGGCGCCCCCTTGTTGCTGACTACGCGTTGATACGCACGCCTGAGGTTGGCCGGTGCAAGCACCCGCTCCATCAGCGTGCCCGACTCCGCGCTCGTCCACGCCACTGACGCCATCGATACCTTTGCACTGTCAGGCATCATCCTCGGCTTCTGGCCGGGACTCAGGATGATAGTTTCCGCTGTGGGAAATTTCTGCATTACGGCTACCAACGAGACAGTGACGCCTACTGGCGGCATAACCTGTTCGGCCCTTGGTAGCGTGGTTAACCGCCACTTACTACGGCCTCGGCTGACTTCTGCACGCCCATCCCGTCGCCTCTCGACGCTCGGTAGCACAAAGGCAGGTGTGCAGATCTCCCAGGGTAATTCGCGTGACCTTCCTGCTTATGCCTGTCGGATTTACGTCACAGCGTTCCGTGCAAGTATTGGGCTTCGACGATTTGGGCCGCCTTACCCCGCTGTGCCGCCTCTATCCGCTTCCTGTTCGTCAGGCCAGCATTTTGCCTCGGGCTTCCTTCAGATTCGCAGTCACCCGCGACACCCTTGCCTCTGGCTAACACTTCCCCTTGCCGGGTGTGTAGAGGACTTCCACCTCCAAGTCACCCGCCTGGTCACCACAACCAAGCGGGTTGCGCTGACGCGCAACGCGCCATGCCTGGCGCACCCAGCAAAAAGGCCCCGCTTGGGGCCTTTGTTTTGCCTGCAGCGCCAAGTATCGGCCACTGAAAATGCGCAGTCGATTACTGCAGCCAGCTCTCGACGGTATCCGAGCCGTGTTCCTGCTTCCACTGCTTGAGGATCTTGTGATTGCCACCCTTGGTTTCCACGACCTCGCCGCTGTGCGGGTTCTTGTAGCGCTTGACCTCGCGCGGCTTGCGCTGAGCGCCGCTCGACGCGCTAGCCGCACTCACGCTCACGCCTTTGGACGGATCCAGAATGGTGATCACCTGACGCAGGCTCATGCCGTACTCTTCCAGCAAGGCCTTGAGCTTCTGTTCAAACTCGATTTCCTGCTTCAGGCCGGAATCGTTTTTCATCGCATCCAGCTGTTGAAGTTGTGCGGCCAGCTGCGCTTCCAGTGCTTTGAATTCGGCAAGTTTGGACATGAGAAATCTTTCCTAGGTATGAGACATGTGAAGGCATGGTAACTGAGGAACACTCGATATCCGAGTATTAATTCCCAATCTAAGAGTCATTTCATGCTCATTACTTGCAGAACTCTGTGACAAATCAGTCAGCCAAGTTCTGACAGAGGTGCGCCACCACTTCGCGAGGCGCCGCGCTGTTGCCAATCTTGAACATGATGTCTCGCTGGCTGCGCGGCATCTTTTTCGCACAGCGCTTGGCGGCAGACCGAATGGCAGCATCTGTGCCATGAATTCGGTCCGCCAACAGCACGATCAATACAGCATCACTCAGCGTCATCAGCGCCCCAGCTCAGAAATATGATGCCGGGCAGTCTACCCCCACGCGAAAGGGTCGGCTATGCCGATCGGCCGGCTAACCCGACGCGCCAGACTTCGGATTATCGCACTCGCGAAAAAGGCCAAGGCGGTAAAGGGTAATGGCGTCAATGGAAGGGGGCGCAAGGGTAAGAGGCTTATCCGAAAAGGCAAAAGGACCTTTAGAACGCAAGGCAGGTACTGCGATGAAACGCTGGTGGTTCAAACCGCAAAAAGGCCTTCCCGAAGAGACCACCCCCGCCGCCGAGGGCTTTCATCAACCACTGTCGGCGGAATCACTGCTCGCTGCCAGCCACCGGAAAAGGCTGCTCGAGCGCATCTGGCAATACACAGCACTCTCCCCGCTACAGTTCGAACAACTTTACCTCGAACCGATTCGTCGCTACGCCACCTATGTACAGCAACTACCGGCCAGTGAGAGCCATCACCATGCCTATCCAGGTGGCATGCTCGACCACGGCTTGGAGCTGGTGGCGTGCAGCCTGAAGCTGCGCCAGTCCTACCTGCTCCCCAGTGGTGCCGCACCGGAAGACCAGGCCGCGCAGGCTGATGCCTGGAGCGCCGCCATTGCCTACGGCGCCCTGCTCCATGACGTGGGTAAAATTGCCGTCGATCTCCAGGTGGAGTTCCAGAATGGTGAACGCTGGCACCCCTGGCACGGCCCCCTGAACCAGCCTTACCGCTTCCGCTACGACCCCGACCGGGATTACCAACTACACGGTGCCGCCGCAGGGCTGCTGTATATGCAGATCCTGAGGCCTGGCCTACTCGACTGGCTCAGCTGCTACCCAGAATTGTGGAGACAATTGCTGTCCTTGCTGGCCGACCACTACGAGCACGCCGGCACACTCGGGGAGTTGGTCCTGCAAGCAGACCGGGTATCCACGGCACAGAACATCGGGGCCAACCCCACCAAAGCACTGCAGGCACCTAAATATTCGCTGCAGCATCACCTGCTCATGGGGCTACGCTACCTGGTCAAAAACGAGTTCAAGCTCAACCAGCCTGGCGCTGCCGGCTGGCTCACCCCGGACCATCTGTGGTTGGTCAGCAAAACTGCTACCGACAAGCTGCGTGCCTACTTACTGGCCCAATCGGTGGACGGCATTCCCTCCTCCAACATCGCCTTGTTCGATGAGCTGCAGTCACATGGATTGGTCGACGCAACACCGGAAGGGAAAGCCGTGTGGAACGCCACCGTAGTAGACGGTGACTGGCAACATCGCTTTACCTTCCTCCGCCTGCAGCCGAGCCTGGTTTGGGCCTATGAATCACGGCCAGACTGTTTCAGTGGCACGGTTAAATCGATGATGGACGATCCCGTGCCGACTAGTGAAACCAGCGAGTCGGCCCCGGATCAGCTGCAACCAGTCCCGGAAGAGAAACAGCTAATTGCCAATCACATGAATCAGGATTTCGACTATCTCGACGATTTTATGGAAATGTTGCAAGAACCGTAAGCGCTCCATAAACCCCACCTAACCAAAGATGGGCAGCGCACCTAGCTGTGTATGTGAGGTGTGCAATTCCATGGCAGTAGCGCTTCGTAGTCTTCGACTGAGCACGCCTGCGGCAGGCGTTCCAGTGCGTGGCGCAGCCACGCATAGGGTTCTTGGCCGTTGGCTTTGGCCGTTTCTACCAAGCTGTAAAGTTGTGCGCTGGCAGTGGCACCTTTGGGCGTGTCACTGAACAACCAGTTCTTTCTCCCGATGACAAACGGGCGGATCGCACGCTCGGCCGCGTTGTTGTCCATCGGCAAGTAGCCGTGCTCGACGTAGCGTTCCAATTTGCTCCAGTTGCTGGCCAAGTAACCGATGGCCTTGCCCAAGGCATTCTGCGTCGTGACCTGAGGTTGCGTTTTCTCTACCCAGTTTTTCAGCTGAGTCAGCAATGGCAGGCTGCGCTCCATGCGGGCAACCTTACGATCTTCGTCGTCACTGTCCTTCAAGTCGCGCTCGACGCCATAGAGCTTATTGATCAGGTTCAATGCGATGTCAGCGCGTCCTGTTTTGCCCTTGGGCTGTACTTTCTGCGCTTCGACGAACTTGCGGCGCGCGTGCGCCCAGCAGCCCAATCGCTCCAGCCCGTCCTGTGCGGCCAGCGCGTTGTAACCGGCGTAGTCGTCGGTCATGACATAGCCGCGATAGCCGTCCAGCAGGCGCACCGGCACCTCCTGCGCTCGGCTGGTGGCGTAGTCGAAAAGGATCACCGGGCGATCAGGTGGGCCGCCGGTTTGCACCCACATCCAGGATTGGCTGCTGGGCTCACGACCAGGCTCTTTCAACACCTGCACACGTGTTTCATCACAGTGGATGATCCGACTGTTCAACAGGCTTTCGCGCATCAGATTCAGCAGCGGCTGAAAGTGCTCGCTGCATTGAATCACCCAGCGTGCCAGGGTCTGGCGCGGGATATCGATACCGTGACGCCCCAGCACTTTTTCGAAGCGGTGAAGCGGCAAGCCGTCTACGTATTTGGTGGTCAGCAGCATGGCCAGCACACTCGGGCTGGCCATGCTTTTCTCGATCATCTGGGCGGGCTTGTCCGCCGTTACGGGCGCTGACTCGCAGTCCCGGCAGCCGTACACCTTGCGAACATGTTTGATGACGCGAATCTGCATCGGGACGATTTCAAGTTGTTCGCTGACTTCTTCACCGATGGCATGTTTACGGCAGCCACAAGCGCAGGTCAGTTCATGCTCGGGCAGTTCGTGGACAACTTCGATACGCGGCAAATCAGCTGGCAGCGGCTTGCGCTTGCCACGGCGTTTGGTTGGCGCAACGACTTCTTCGTCGTCAGCCTCATCCAAGGGCTCGGCCAGGCTTTCCGCTTCGTCGAAGAGTGGCAACTGTGGTGTCGCCGTATCGCCAGTCTGCTCGGTCTTGCGCCCGAACAAGCGCTGGCGCAACAGCGCAACTTCCTCTTCGAGATGAACGATCTTGCCCTTGTCGGACGCGCGCTCGTGGATCATCTGCTCAAGCAGTTGCTTGAGCAGAACAGGATCGTCAGGGAGGTTTTCGGGCATGGAAATCATGCCGCGGATTATACCGAATCAGGCGACGTATCGAGGCGTCAAAACCTGATGCGGACGGTTGCGCCAGAGGTCGAAGCCATCGAGTAGCCAGTTCAGTTCCTGAACGGTCAGGACAATGGCGACGTCAGTCGGATCAGGTGAAGTTTTGAAACGTTCGGACTCCAGGCGTTTGAGCCAGAGGCAGAAGCCGTTGCGTTCCCAATACAGGATCTTCACGCGGTTGCGCGGCTTGTTGAGGAAGACGAAAAGCACTGGGTCGAACACCGCCACTTTGATATCGAGTTCGACCAATGCGGCCAGGCCATCGATGGATTTTCGAAAGTCGACAGGCTTGGGGTAGAGGTACACTTTTTCGACTTTGGCGTCGGGTCGCATCATGGTCGGCGAGCTCCAGAAAGAAATCGGGAGCACAGCATCGAGGATCAGGTAAGCGCTTTGAATGTGGGGTTCATGGAGCGCTTACCAAGAACCGAGCGAGGTCGAGACTGGAGCATGCGCTGGAGGCCTGCGATCCACCACTGCGTCACCCAAGGATGCCGAAGGGCTGGCCTTCCTCGAATGGCTGCGCAAAGGAGTTCTCAGTCATCGCTTGGTGATCAACGACAGCAAAGCCAAGGTCCACACCGTGGACGGCACTTTTTTCCTGGTCACCCCAAGCATTTTCCAACGCTACGTAGCCGAACACCCAGTGTTGACCAAAGCAGATCCTCAAATCGACGCCTGGCGACGCCTACAGCGTCAATTTGAGAAGCTGGATGTTCATCTGAGAAAGCCTAATGGTCGGAATATTTGGATCTGCAGAGTTAGAGGCCCCCGAAAAGCCAGCCCATTGAATGGCTACTTGCTGCGCGACGCCAGGTCAATTTCGAGTGAGCTCCCCGCCAATAATCCGTTTTTGACGTTGATGCCCTGAACTCTGAACATCCAGACGGCGAGAACAGAGCCCCTCGTGTGCCATGGTCTTTGCCTGCTGGAAATCGCGAGCATAGTTTCTTACGAGCAAGGCCGGGCCAAACGGTCGGTACAGCTGGTTGCAGCCTGTTCTAATTTCAAAATCATCCTTCAGTCTCCCCATTCTGACAGATCCCTACAAAATCATGCTAATGTGCCACCAGGCAGTAGACCTTAGCCAAGAAATCATCTGCGCATTGACGCGCCTGGTGTAATAGGGAGGCACCTTCCGTTGAGTTCTATTCACGTAGCCAGCGATCGCCAGAGCGCCGTACGACTGCTTGCTTGCATTGACGCCGGGTCCACTGACGTCACCGATGACTCCTGGGGGAGCGAAATTGTCGCAGCCCTGCGTGCTCAATCGCGTCTTCAGGCCCTAGATTTCTGGATGCGAAATCCTGACTATCTTGCCAACGAGTTGCTCACCGAGTTCGAGGCAGGTGGTGATCCGGCGTCATTAGTTCTGGCGCAGAATATACTTAATTCCCGCGAGCCGGACTTGAGCCGTGTTCCGATGATCCGCTATCGCTTTGGCGCCTTTGAACCGCTGGATAACGCGCTATCAATTCTGCGCGCTGCCGAATTCATCAAAATCAAGCGTCACGGAATTCCCGGTAAGGTGCAAGAGCATATCTACCTGTTGACACTCAAAGGTAGGAATGCAATGAACGAGCTGTCTGGCATGTCTCAGGAGATCGCCTGGTATAGAGATAGGGCCTGCGTGGTAGCCCGAATAGCCGGTGGTGCGGGAGGTAAGGCACTAAAGGACCGCCAGTATCTTCAGGCTGAGTACGCCGACACAGCACTAAAGCACATTATTGCACCGATTACGGACCGCGTACGTCAACGATTGGAAGCTCTTTTGCAAGGAAATGCCGCATGACCATGAGTTGGCTTGAAACAGTCGCCAATGACGCCGGACTGTCAGTAACAGACGCAGAGTCACGCCTTCAGCAGCGTGGTGTTTACGTAGATCGGCCCGTCAGACCGACCCCAAAGCTAAGCGTGACGGCTATTGCATTCAAAGGTCAAAAGGTCGGAAAAGTCGAAGGCGCTATCGATTTCAGCTGGACAGACTTAAGCCCTGGCGTATGGGCCGTCACCAGTCACGGAAGTCTTGGAAAGTCCAATCTTGTGGGCAAATCGAGCGTCCTCGAAATCATCCTTTGGTGTCTACGGGGTGAGGTGAAAGGCCTGCAGGAGGATGTTCGCAGTTGGCTTTCATGGGTGAAACTCAGCTTCAATCTTGATGATCGCCCCCACATCATTGAGTTCGACGTCAAAGATAAAAGGCCCAATGGGGTGCTCAAAGTCACCCGGCCTAATGGAGTCACCGACACCATAGACCGATTTAGCAGCGATGATGGGTTTGCTGCAGCTATGTCTCGCTTCATGATGAGCGCCTTTGATCTTCAGTCGATTCCATCGCGAAAGGATAGCAATGAAGGCGGCAGCACCGTCTCCCATGGATGGCCAGCGCTATCCGGGGCGCTTTACTTTGGCGGGGACCACAAGGCACTTCTGGGTGACGTGCTGATGGCGGGACTACCCGCACGCATGCTCCAACTGTATATCGGTTTACCGTGGGCGAGCACCGTGATGCAAGCAGGTACTGCCAAGAAGGAAATCGAGCAGCAACTAGCTTATGCCAATCGAACTCATCTCGCTCAAAATCATCAATCGACAGAGTCAAGAGTGCGAATCTCAGCTCAGCTTGAGCAGGCCCGTCGCGATCTCGCCTCCCTCAGTAGCACAGCCATTACTGCAGAAGTTCTAGATAAGTTGACTAAAGACGCGAGGGAGATAACCACTCAGACGCTACAGCTTGAGCAAGCAGAAGCCCAAGCTACGGCGGAGCTAGCAATACTTAGAAGCGAATCAGATAACGACCAACGAGCTCTTCGAGACCTGCGAGAGCATCTAGTCACTACAGCCTTCTTCACAGGCTTACAGCCTAGCTGCTGCCCTCGTTGTGAGAAAGCAGTGCCACAGACAAGGATCAAGCGAGAAAGTGTAGAGCAGAGTTGCTCGTTGTGCTCAGAGCCTATTAGCCTAGACGAGCAAGACGATAGCTCCGAACGGTTGAGTGCAGCAGAGACGCGGGCAGCAGCTTCGCAAGCTGCCTATCAAGCAGCGAAGGCGATCCACAAGGATATTCAATCCAAGGTCAAATCGGCGTCGAATCAACTCTCTCTTGCCCAACAAGCTCTAACAAACGCGAGCAACAGTCTGAGCTATCAGCAACAGCGGACTGCCGAAATTCTCGTAGCGCGTCTGGAGGGAGAACTCCAAGCACATAACACTCCCCTTAAGGCGCCTAAGCTGCCCGAAGATGCCGGTTTGATTGATATTGCTTTAAAAACCGCAAGAAAAGCCTTTGATGGGGGCAAGGTTGATCTGATGTTTAAACTCAACCAGGAGATCCTTCGACTGGCAAATGAGTTTGGTGCGCTGGGACTCGAGTCCATTGAGCTTGGATCCGACGCAAAAATGACTGTAGGCAAAGGAAATCAGAAGTCACCGTTTAGTAAGCTGACTCCTGGTGAGCGCCTCAGGCTTCGCATTGCGACGGCCATCGCACTACTACGGGTTGGCCAGAGCCTAGGTGTCGGGCGTCATCCTGGTCTATTGATCATCGACTCCCCTGGATCCGAAGAAACAAGCGAGGGGGACCTCGCCAAACTTTTGACCGAACTTCGACGGGTTGCTAATGAAACGCAAGGACTGCAGATATTCATTGCAAGTGCGAACGCGCCCGCTGTAATCAATGCCTTAGGAGAAAGCCAATGCCGAGTGGCGCCGGAAGGCGGCTATGTCTGGTAACGAGCATCCCCGTCTGTTAGATATCATAGAGAGACATCTAACATCAGACACACCACTGACGATTGAGTCTCTGGGAGGGATGGCTGTTCTGATGGCACAGGCCAAGTCGCTCGTGGCATCTCCGTTCCTTGACGTACTCGCAGAACTAGCATGCTGCGCGCTGTCTGATGAGGCGATGGAGATGGACAGTCTGCTACTTGAAGGTTTTGCGAATTGCCAAGATCCTTGCGCAATTCGTGCTGCGGCAGATATCGTAATCTGCGCCCCCCCAGTGCGCCTGCGAGTCAGCGCACGTCTTGCCGCAATACTGGAACAACGCATTGAAACTCAGAATAATGATAAACAGGCACTTATAGCTGCCTACGCACTTGAGGCGCTGTTCCGCCTTGCCCTGGCCTCCTGTATCACAAAATTTATCCCGCTCAAGATCCTGGCCTGCATTAAACCAGAAATCAACAGCCTATATGCATTGCATGCGACGAAGCTAGCAGGCGCTGCGTTTAGTACCTGGCAAGAGCCAGACTTAATCAACGCTCTGAACGAGCTGAGAAAAGTTGACGGCGTAGAGGGAGAAGCAGCCTTCGAACTTGCACTGGCTAACCTATCCAAAGCGTTGGATGCCGGATCCCTCGAAGAAATCAATCAGCACCTCGAAGTTGCAAGAGTATATTTGCGTGACGCCCAAGCAGCAGACGAAGACCGAGCCGACGCTGCTGCTTATACAGCAGCCATAGACATCATTAGAGGATTTCACGCAAGTGCAGAAGCGGCGTTCATGAATGAACGTATGGAGGCTCTTGCCAGAGCCGTTCAGGACCGCGCGGTGGTATTAGATAAACAGTACCTTCCGGATTGGCTGCTTCCACGGGCTGACCGTGAAATTCAATGGATACGGTTAGTTAGGTCGGTGCAACAGGCTTGCAAAGATTTGACGCGTCCAAGCTGGTTAAAAGCAGGCGCAGTCATTGAAAATTTGCTGGAAGTCTTTGACGCTGACCGCAGCTTCGGAACAAGAGGTGGGCTTGGTCAGCTTCTTCGTCCCAAGATAGAAGCCAGCTTCGTACGAGAAAGGGGACAGTTAGCGCATCTTGACGAACTACTTGATGAGCCAGAGTGGGAACCAAAACATAAGAATACAGCACTTGCCCTTCGTGCCTGCATCACCCAAATGGAGGCCAAAGGGATTACTTTGGGAAAGTATTCGGCTAACGCGAGCTACCCAATTCTGCAGCGGCTGCTCGGGCCCCCCGAGATTCCCTCTGATTGGTCTTCCGATGTGTTGCAACTTTTAGAAACGGCGCTGGAGGACCGTTACAATCCGTCGCACGATTTCAGCAATCCTGTGATACAGCGACTTCTTCAGGAAGCCACATCAAATCTCGCATCCTGCGGGGACTACTCAGGAGAAATAAAATTCCATTTCAATGAGCTTTTGGCTCAGATCATCCTTTTCTGTAAAAGCCGTCAAGATGGGGGAACAAAAGAGTTGCGGGACCGGGGCAAATATTTGCGTGACCGAGATGCTACAGAGTTCCACCTTCAACAAGACCTATGGCAATGGTTATCTGGAAACTTTCGCCATGGAGAAATACTTGATGAGGTAGAAGGTATAGCGACAGGCCGAGCGGATCTCTACGCCGGCTTCGGTGGACATAGGTTCGTCATCGAGTTAAAGCGCCATCATGGACATGTGGATCGTACTACTGCGAGAGATTATTGCAACCAAGCAGCCAGCTATCAGAACACAAACGTCAAACTCGGATTTTTAGGTGTGCTGGAGATTGCGGATCGCATAGGCCCGCCACCAAGTCTTGAGGAATGTATCTGGTACGACGCCGTAGTGCCAATAAACAGCAGTGTCGCGCGCCACCTGATTATTTTCAGAGTACCCGGCAATCTCACCTCTCCATCTTCGATGTCATCGAAGACTCCAAAACCCAGAAAGAAAAAGGTCGACTAATGGCGCACGAGAACGCCTTGCCTGTAGTTTCGTACGATTTATTTCGATTTGAAGACTACTCATGAAAGGCGTGTATGATAGGCACCTCATGACCCCATGACATTATGCGGGGTGCAACCAACCGGATCCTCATTCACAAATAAATCGCAGATCACTAGAAATTCGGAAACGACCACACGATTGTAGTACCTAACCGTCAAGGCCTTAAAGCCACCGAGATGAACTCACCGTCTGCTGAAATCGACGATGAGCAAGTCCCTTTGAGCTGGATACGAAAGACATCCGTGACCCTGGACTTGATAGTCGTCACGCCCCTCCCAGCTCTAGATTCACCAATGCTGCGGACGTCTCGCCCAGAGACAAGAGTCCGCATCAGCATTGATACAGTGCTGATCACCAATTCGAGGCAGAATCCTTCTACAAGCATGCGACTGTCACCGAGCAGGTGTAGGTAGGAGCTTCCTGCCACCCACATTTGCCTAAAAACTATGCCTTGTCCGTCCGTCGTGTTCCGCAGAACGCTCGTTGAATCCAATTCCAAAATGGGGGACCAGATGGGGGACCAAAAACGTCTAGGCACAAAAAAGCCCCGAAAAAATCAGGGCTTTAATGGAAATTAGTGGCGGAAGCGTAGAGATTCGTCACCAGCGGCTCAGTCTCTGTGAAGCGACAAGGCTCAGCGCTTCACCCGCCGCTCATACGCCGCCAGCACAATCCGCTCGGACTGCACCAGATACCCTTCCAGCATGCGCGTGGCCTCCTCCGACCGCCCTTCCTCGACGCAGCGCAGAATCGCGGCGTTCATGTCCAGGTACGGCAGGTGCAGAAACTCCGGGTCGTTGAGCACGCCGAACGCCAGGCGCAGTTCGGCCGAGATCTGCTCATAGAACACCAGCAGCCGCGGGCTGTCGCCAAGCTCGACGATGGCCCGGTGGAACAGCATGTTCGCGGTGCCCACGCCCACCCAGTCCCGGGCTTCACGCGCCTGCATGCCGGCATCCACCGCCTGGCGCATGTTCAGCGCGCCTGGATGTAGCGCAAAGCCCTGGGCGATGGCCTTGCATTCGATAAAGCGGCGCACCCGGTAAATGTCGATGATCGAGGCCATGTCCGGCTCGGCCACGGTCACGCCGCGGTTGGGTTCGTGCTTGAGCAAGCCTTCGCGGGTCAACACGCGAAACGCTTCGCGCAGGGTGTTGCGGGAAATCTGCAGGGTTTCTGCCAATGCCGCCTCGGACAGGCGCTGCCCCGGCACCAGTTCGCCTTCGACCAGCATCCGGCGGATGTCCTGGGTGATGGTCTCGCCCAATGTTTTAGGGAGGGCGCCGGCGGTGTCGTTCATGTGCAGTCCTGAGTGAAGGTAACCCTGTGGATGTTCCCCGAGAGCTGTGCGCGAGGCAAGGCCCAAGGGGGGTTACGTGCTCCAAAAGGTAGCACTGCTGAGTGAAAGTGTAACAATCTGGCGCACAATGCTCACTCATGCACACTGGATTGTTCAACAATCCAAGCCGCGTAAACCCTAACTTTCAGCGATATTTGTGAATAATGGCATGGCCTTTGCTCAGCCAAACCATCTCTCATTGTAGGAATGCTGCCGTGACACAGACCGCTTTAGAGTTCAGCAAGGCCCGGCGATCGTCGCTGATCGCCGCGATCTTCATGATGGCCACCTCGGCCATCGGCCCGGGTTTCCTGACCCAGACCGCCACCTTCACCGCCACCCTGGGCGCCGCGTTCGCCTTCGGTATCCTGGCCTCGATCCTGATCGACTTCGTCGTGCAACTGAACGTGTGGCGCATCGTCACCCTGACCCGCATGCGCGCCGCCGACCTTGCCAACACCGCCATCCCGGGTTCCGGTTACGTCCTGGCCGTGCTGGTGATCTTCGGCGGCCTGGTGTTCAGCCTGGGCAACATTGCCGGCGCCGGGCTGGGCCTCAATGCCCTGATCGGCCTGGACCCTAAATGGGGCGGCGCACTGAGCGCGCTGGTGGCCATCGGCATCTTCTCCTCGCACCGCGCGGGCATTGCCATGGACCGCATCATGATCGTGCTCGGCACGCTCAAGATCGGTTTGATCATCTTCGCCGCCTGTTCCACCCACCCGCCGCTGGGCGAGGCGCTGCGCCAGGCGGTGTGGCCGGACTTCGTCGACTTTGCCGCCATCACCACCATCGTCGGTGGCACGGTGGGCGGCTACATCACCTACGCCGGCGCCCACCGCCTGCTCGACAAGGGCACCGTGGGCGTGGAGAACATCGACGTGGTGTCCAAGGCCGCGCTGACCGGCATCCTGGTCACGGGTGTCGCGCGCTACGTACTGTTTCTGGCCATCCTCGGCGTGGTTGCCAGCGGCGTTGTCATCGACGTCTCGGGCCAAGGCGCCAACCCGGCCGCGCAAGCCTTCGGCGCCGCCGCCGGCGAAACCGGCCTGATGGTCTTCGGCCTGGTGCTGTGGGCAGCCGGTATCAGCAGCGTGATCGGCGCCTCGTATACGTCGATGTCGTTCATCACGGTATTCTCCAGCCGCATCACCGAGCGCACCCGCCACCTGGCCACGGTCGGTTTCATTCTGGTCGCGGTCGCCGTATACCTGACAGCAGGCAAGCCACCGGCCGCCCTGCTGGTGTTCGCCGGTGGCTTCAACGGTTTGATTCTGCCGCTGGGCCTGAGCATCTTCATGTACGTCGGCTGGCGCCGTTCGGACCTGATGGACGGCTACCACTACCCGCGCTGGCTGCTGGTACTGGGCGTGCTGACCTGCCTGCTGTCGTGGTACATGGCGTTCAAGTCCGCCGGTGCCATCTTCGCCTTCATCAACGCAGCCTGAGACTGCCACGGAGACCTTTTTCATGCCTGCCATCGACCTCAACAGTGACCTCGGCGAAAGCTTCGGCGCCTGGAGCATGGGCGACGATGCCGCGATGCTCGACATCGTCACCAGTGCCAACGTTGCCTGTGGTTTCCATGCCGGCGACCCCGCCGGCATCCTCGCCACCCTTGAAGCCGCCGCCGCCCGCGGCGTGGCCATCGGCGCCCATGTGTCGTACCCCGACCTGGTCGGTTTCGGCCGGCGCAACATGGCGGTGCCCGCCGCGCAGCTGCGCGCCGACGTGATCTACCAGATCGGCGCCCTGCAAGGCCTGGCGCGGAGCGTCGGCACCCAGGTGAGCTACGTCAAACCCCATGGCGCGCTGTACAACACCATCGCCCAGGACCCGGTGCAAGCGGCTGCGGTGATCGAAGCCGTGCTGCGTGTCGACCCGCAGCTGAAGCTGGTGTGCCTGGCCAATTCGCCGCTGATCGGCTGGGCCACTGAAGCCGGCCTGAGCTGCGTCGCCGAAGCCTTCGCCGACCGCGCCTACACCGCCCAAGGCACGCTGGTGGCGCGCAGTCGCCCGGGCGCTGTGCTGCACGATGTCGAGCTGATCGCCCAGCGCATGCTGCGCCTGGTGCGTGACGGGGTGATCGAGACCGAAGATGGACAGTTGATCAAGCTCGACGCCGATTCGATCTGCGTGCACGGCGACAGCCCCGATGCCGTCGGCATCGCCCGCACCGTCAAAAGCCGCCTGCTCGAAGCCGGCACCACCCTGCGCGCATTCACCGGAGCTCGCCCATGAACCCATTCCAGCAAGCCCGCGAAGCCGCCGCTGCCGCCCGCGCCCGTTACCGTGACGGGCTGGTGTCGCCCACTGCCGGCCACGCCCCCGGCCTGACCCAATGCAACATGATCTGCCTGCCGCGCGACTGGGCCTATGATTTTCTGCTGTTCGCCCAACGCAACCCCCAGGCCTGCCCGGTGCTGGATGTGACCGAGCCTGGCGAGTTCAGCACCTTCCTGGCCGCCGATGCAGACCTGCGCACCGACCTGCCGCTGTACCGGGTGTGGCGCGATGGTGAACTGGCAGCAGAAGTCAGCGACGTGCGTGAACTGTGGGCCGAGCACGATGACCTGGTCACCTTCCTGATCGGCTGCAGCTTCACCTTCGAAAACGACCTGCTCGAAGCCGGCATCGATGTGCGCCACATCAGCGAAGGCTGCAACGTGCCGATGTACCGCAGCAACCGGGCCTGCCGCCCAGCCGGCCGCCTGCAGGGCAACATGGTGGTGTCGATGCGCCCGGTACCCGCGGAGCGTGTGGCAGACGCTGCGCGCATCACCGCGCGCTACCCCGGCGTGCATGGCGCCCCGGTGCATGTCGGCGAGCCGGCGCTGCTGGGCATCGCCGATATCGCCCAGCCCGACTTTGGCGATGCGGTCAGCATCAAGCCCGGCGAGATCCCGGTGTTCTGGGCCTGCGGGGTCACTCCGCAATCGGTGGTGATGGCCTCGAAGGTGCCGTTCGCGATTTCCCACGCGCCGGGGCACATGTTCATCACCGACGTGCCTGACAGCCAATACCACGTATAGGAGTGGATCATGCGTTTCTACCCGGTCAGCCTGGACGCGTTGCTGGTTGAGCTTGCGAACCTGGACGAAACCCTCGCCCTGTTCGACGCCCTGCAGCAGGCGCCCATCGCTGGCGTACAGGAAATCGTGCCCGCCGCACGGACCTTGCTGGTGCACTTTCGCCCAGGCTTCATCAGCCGCGAGGCGCTGGCGGCGCAGATTGCCGCGCGCGACATCAGCGCCTCGGCGCGCCAGGCCGGCAAGCTCATCGAGATCCCAGTGCACTACAACGGCGAAGACCTCGCCGACGTCGCCCAGGCGCTGGGCATCAGCACCGATGAAGTGATCCGGCGCCACACCGGCAGAGACTACAGCGTGGCCTTCTGCGGCTTCGCCCCAGGCTTTGCCTACCTCAGCGGCGGCGCCGGGTTCGTGGTGCCTCGGCGCAGCACCCCGCGCACCCGCATCCCGGCCGGTGCCGTGGCGCTGGCGGGCGGCTTCAGTGGCATCTACCCGCAAGCCAGCCCCGGCGGCTGGCAGATCATCGGCGTGACCGGCACGCGCATGTGGGACCTGGAGCGTGACGAGCCTGCGTTGCTGCAACCGGGCTACCGCGTGCGCTTCGTCGACGCCGGCCCTTCGGCCGAGCAGCGCGTCTCGGTGGCAACGCCCAGCCGCTCGACCACCCACACCGGTACCGCCCTGGAGATCCTCACGCCTGGCCTGCAAACCCTGCTGCAGGACCTCGGCCGCCCCGGCCGCGCCGGGCAAGGCGTCTCGGCCTCCGGCGCGCTGGACCGCGGCGCCCTGCGCGCGGCCAACCGCGCGGTAGGCAACGACGCCGGCAGCGCCTGCCTGGAAGTGCTGATGGGCGGCCTGGCCTTTACCTGCCACGGCCAGACCGTGGCCGCGGTGACCGGCGCCGACGCCGTGGTCGAAGTGCGCAGCGCCGATGGTGAAGTACTGCGCCCTGCCCTGTACGCGCCCTTCACCTTGCAGGACGGCGATCAGGTCAGCCTGCACGCGCCCACGGCGGGGCTGCGCAACTACCTGGCGATCCGCGGGGGTTTCACCCATGCCCCGGTGCTGGGCAGCCTGGCCACCGACACCCTGGCCCAGGTCGGCCCGGCGCCACTGGCTGCCGGTGACCGCCTGGGTGTGCACGCCCGCGTCGGCGGCGCCGCCGTGTCGCTCACCGAGCAACCGGCGTTCGCCATGCCGCGCCGCGATCAGGTCATCACCCTGGACGTGGTGATGGGCCCGCGCAGCGACTGGTTCACCGCAGAGGCACAGGCCCTGCTGGCCGAACAGGTCTGGCAGATGACGCCGCAATCCAACCGCATCGGCATTCGCCTGGCTGGCGAGCAGCCGCTGCAACGCGCCATCGACGGCGAGCTGCCCAGCGAAGGCACCACCGTCGGCGCCATCCAGGTGCCGCCCAGCGGCCAGCCGGTGCTGTTCCTCGCCGACCGTCCGTTGACCGGTGGTTACCCGGTGATTGGCGTGGTCGCCCCGCACCACCTGGACCTGGCCGGGCAGATCCCGGTCAACGCCCGTATTCGCTTCAATCCGCTGGGCGCTTTCGAGCCCGTGCGGCCTGCCCCTTCCAACGAGATTGCTGCCCGATGAAAAAGGTCCTGATTGCCAACCGTGGCGAAATCGCCGTGCGTATCGCCCGCGCCTGCCGTGACTACGGCGTCGCCAGTGTCGCGGTGTATGCCGATGCCGACATCGATGCCCTGCACGTACACCAGGCCGACGAAGCCTACGCCCTCGACGGCCAACGCCCCTCCGACAGCTACCTGAACATCGAGAAACTGCTGGCGGTGGCGGCCCGCGCCGGCGCCGATGCAGTGCACCCAGGCTACGGCTTCTTGTCCGAGCGCGCCGACTTCGCCCGCGCCGTGCAAGCTGCCGGGCTGACCTGGATCGGCCCGGACCCTGCCACCATCGACGCCCTGGGCGACAAGGTCCAGGCGCGGCGTATCGCGCTGAAAGTCGGCGCACCGCTGGTGGCCGGCACCGAAGACCCGGTGAACGATGCCAGTGAAGTGGTCGCCTTCGCCGAGCAGCACGGCCTGCCGATTGCCATCAAGGCCGCCTTCGGCGGCGGTGGCCGCGGCCTGAAGGTGGCCTGGCAGCTCGATGAGGTCAGCGAGCTGTACGAGTCCGCCGTGCGTGAGGCCATCACCGCCTTCGGCCGCGGCGAGTGCTTCGTCGAGCGCTTCCTCGACCGCCCACGGCACATCGAGGCGCAGATCATCGCCGACCGCCATGGCCGCGTGATCGTGGTCGGCACCCGCGACTGCTCGCTGCAGCGGCGCAACCAGAAGCTCATCGAAGAAGCCCCGGCACCCTACCTGGACGACGCGCTGCGCCAGCGCATCCACGCCTCGGCTCGGGATATCTGCGCCGAGGCCGGCTACGTGGGCGCCGGCACCGTGGAATTTCTGCTCAGCGCCGATGGCACCCTGTCGTTCCTGGAGGTCAACACGCGCCTGCAGGTGGAGCACCCGGTCACCGAAGAAACCAGCGGCGTGGACCTGGTGATCGAACAGCTGCGCGTGGCCGACGGCCTGCCGCTGTCGTTCGACGGCACCCCGGCGCCGCGCGGGCATAGCTTCGAGTTTCGCATCAACGCCGAAGACGCCGGCAACGGCTTCCTGCCCACCCCCGGCCGCATCGACGGCTTCCAGCCACCCAGCGGCCCAGGCGTGCGCCTGGACACCGGCGTGGTCGAAGGCTCGCGCGTCTCGCCCAACTTCGACTCGATGATCGCCAAGCTGATCGTCACCGGCGCCACCCGCGAGCAAGCCATCCGCCGCGCCCGCCGTGCCCTGGCGGAATTTCGCATCGACGGCGTGGCCACCGTGCTGCCGTTCCACCGCGCGGTCATGGACCACGACGACTTCACCGCCGCCGATACCTTTGCCGTGCACACCCGGTGGATCGAAACCGACTTTGCCGAGCACGTCAGCATCGCCCCGCGCAGCGCCACGCAGGCCGACCCAGGCGTGCTGCGCACCTTCGTCGAGATCGACGGCAAGCGCCACCAGATGGGCCTGCCCGCCGCCCTGCTGGCCGGCATCAGCCTCAACGGCGCAGCGCCTGCAACTGAGGCCACTGCGCCAGCCGCCGCAGTCGACGACAAAGCCGTCATCACCCCGGTGGCCGGCAACCTGCACGCCTGGGTGATTGAAGACGGCGCCCAGGTGCAGGCCGGGCAAGTGATCGCGGTGATGGAAGCGATGAAGATGGAAACCTCCATCCTCGCCCCGTGCGCCGGCACCCTGCGCATTGCCGAGCAACCCGGCAACTACTTCGAGGCGCGCGCCAGCATCGGCCGCATCGACTGATACACCCCGCGTCACCCTGAACCACCACGCGCACTCGGGCCTTCGGGCCCGAGGGGCTGCATGTTGCCGGAAATCAGCCTCCGGCGCTGTTGCACCCACAACAAGAACGTTTATCGACCCCTCTGCCCACTACGGAGCATGCCAGGCATGTCGTCAAAAAAGACCCTTGCAACACTCGGTTCGTGCGCGTTGTTTTTCCCGGTGCTGGCCTCGGCGGATTTCATCGCCGACAGCACCGCCGGCATCGAACTGCGCAACTTCTACTTCAACCGGGATTTTCGCAACGGCCCACCCACCGCGCAGCGCGACAACGCCGCCGAATGGGCACAAGGCGCGATGTTCCGCTTCAGCTCCGGCTACACCGAGGGCACCGTTGGCCTGGGGGTGGATGCGCTGGGGATGTATGGCTTCAAGCTCGATGGCGGTGACGGCTCCGGCGGCACCGGGTTGTTGCCAGCGGACCTGAGCGCCAACAATGGCCAGGGCTCGCAGCGCGACTATGCCAAGCTTGAGCTGACCGCCAAAGCCAAGGTGTCCGAAACCGTGCTGAAAGTTGGCTCGCTGGCCTTTCGCAACCCGGTCGCGCAAAGCAACGACACCCGCCTGCTGCCCTCCACCTTCGAAGGCGCGATGGTCACCTCGAGCGACATCAGCAAGCTGGCGTTGCAAGCGGGCAAGCTGCAGCAGATCAAGTTCAACAGTTCATCTGACTACCAGGATTTCACCGGCAACCGCATTGGCGGCGTGAGCGATGATTTTCGCTTTGCCGGCGGCACTTACAGCTTCAACAAAGGGCTCAGCACCAGCCTGTTCTACGGCAACCTCGAAGACGTCTACCGGCAGATCTTCGCAGGTGTCGTGTACGAACTACCACTGGCCGCGCAGCAGGCCCTCAAATTCGACCTGCGCTACGCCAAAAGCCGCGAGGACGGCAACTTCCGCCCGCTCGACAACCGCTCGGCCAACGGCCAGGTGGCCTATACCCTTGGCGGCCATATGGTCACCGCCGCCTACCAGCGCATGAGCGGCGATGACCCGTTCCCGTATATCGCCAACAGTGACCCGTACCTGGTCAACTTCGTGCAGATCAACGATTTCGCCAACATCGACGAGCGCTCCTGGCAACTGCGCTACGACTACAACTTTGCCGCCATGGGCCTGCCGGGGCTGACCTTCATGACCCGCTATGTGAGTGGCGACAATGTAAGCGTCGGTGGTGGGCATGGGGGGAAGGAGTGGGAGCGTAATACCGATATCGGTTATGTGGTGCAGACTGGGGCGTTGAAGAATCTCGGGGTGAAGGTGCGTAATGCGACGGTGCGGTCGAACTTTGGTAATGATCTGGATGAGACGCGGTTGATTGTTAGTTATACGTGGGGGTTGTGGTGAGTTCGATCTGAGCTGACGCTGGCAGGTGAAAGGCAGATGTTTGGTGAGGGCACGGATGAGCGCTCACCATCTGCCAGCGAGGTAGAACAAGCCACCCGCAAAACCTGTGATGAACAGGCCGTCCAGGACATCGCCGAACGTGGGCGCTGTCGGGGACTAGCGCGCAATGACAGGAGAGCCCGACGCCAGAAGCATTCGCCGCAGCCCAAAGGTAAAAGAATTTGCTGTTTCATCAGTGAGTATGTCGGTCGCCGAACGGTAAATCGTCAGGTTTGACTACGTCCGTTTGGCTCGATAACGGTCAGCCATGACTGACTGCTATCGGCCCAGGCCGTGTGAAAACGCAAATAAGTATATCGAGTAGCGAAAGAAGCTGGGTCAGCCTGTAAATTCAGCAGATGTAAGTGCAGGTCTAACTCAGTCGGGCGCCAGGCGATGCCTGTGCTATCTGGGCCGCGGCAGCGGCCCAGATAGCCGTATATGGACGCATAAACGCTTGGACTCATGTCCTGATCGCTTCAATCAGCCCAGCGATGCCAAAGATGCTCATCATTCGTTTGAGATTGTAAGCAAGTACGTGAAGGCTCATCTCGGTGCTTACCCTCGGCAGGGTTTTGGTCAGGAAGTGGGTGCTTCCCATCCAGTATTTGAGCGTTCCGAAGGGATGCTCCACCGTCTGCCGGCGAACCTTCATCTTTCCGGGGTCATGCTCCAATCGGATCTGCACCGCTTCGACTACCGTTTCATGCTCCCAGCGCTTCAACCGGCGTTCCTTACCCGTCGTACACTGCTTCTGCAAGGAGCAACTTTGGCAGCCAGCGAACCAGTAGGAGTGCAGCAACATGCCGTCTTCCACCGAAGAATGCCTGCGGGTCAGTAGTTGATCCGCAGGGCATCGGTATTCATCCGATGCAGCGATGTAGATGAAGTCCTGCTTGCCGAATCTGCCTTCCGCTTTGCTGCTTGATGTCATCGGCTTCGGGACAAAAGTGGTGATCCCGGCCTGCTCGCAAGCAAGGATCTCCGGACCTTTGTAATAGCCTCGGTCGGCGACCACTGTCAGCGCCTCGGCACCGATTTCTTCTCGTGCCTGGTTAGCCATATTGCTCAGTTGCCCGCGATCATTACCAACGTTGGTCACCTCATGGGCAATGATCAGATGGTGCTTGTCGTCGACTGCTGTTTGTACGTTGTACCCAACTGTGCCGGAGCCTCGGCCGCTAGTGGCCATTGAGCGGGCATCTGGATCGGTAAGAGAGATTTGCTGATCGGGACTGGCGTGAAGCTGCGCCTCAATGTCCTTGAGTTTTTGCATCTGCTGTTTCAGCTTTTCGACTTTGTCTTTCAATCGCTCAGTCTTGGCCTCGGCCACTTCCGGCGCTGCCTGATCGGCTGAATCCATTGCCGCTAGATAGCGGTCAATGCTCTGCTCGATCTGCTGCATGCGCGCCTTCACCTTGCCTTGAGTGAAATTTCGGTCGCGGTTGTTCACGGCTTTGAATTTGCTGCCATCGATGGCGATGATCGATTGGGAGAAGAGATTGAGGCTGCGGCAAAGCACTACGAATTGCCGGCAGACGCTGCGAATAGCTTTGCCGTTGTCTCGCCGAAAGTCGGCAATCGTTTTGAAGTCGGGAGCCAACCGGCCCGTTAGCCACATCAGCTCGACATTGCTCTCTGCCTCGCGCTCAAGCCGGCGGCTGGACTGAATCCGGTTGAGGTAGCCATAGATGTAGATTTTCAGCAGGACTGCTGGATGGTAGGCCGGGCGCCCCGTTGCAGCCGGATCGACACCCTCGAAGCCGAGTGCTCCGAGGTCGAGTTCATCGACGAAAACGTCGACCACCCGAACTGGATTTTCTTCGGTGATGTAATCGTCCAGGCACTCCGGCAGCAACGTGACTTGCGTCCGAGATTCACCTTTAATGAATCGCTTCATGATCGTCCCCGCCACGATCTCGACGATCAGAAGGTTAGACAATCACGTGCGTTTTCACACAGCCTGGGCCCATAGCGGATCAGCGTTTACCACTGGAGCCTCAACTGCCGCCATATCTGATCAGCCCAAGCAGTACAGCGGTGAATGACAGGAAATCGAATCCATTCACGCACTAGCCCGCGCAGGTCAGCAACCGTAACGTATCGTCAAAATTAGCGACGGTGACAACATGGCACGGAGCATTTCCGCGCAACTTGCCGTGCGGTTCGCTCAGCATGCGGTAGACATCCCAATCACCCAACCTCGGCAGTAATTCAAATACTGCCAGCACCAATTTGAGTCTCAAAGGATCCAGCTGCCAGTCTGGAATACGCTGCCCCCGGTTACCAAGGCTGAGCGAAAGCAGCCGACGCGCCTTGATCTCACGGTTGATCTGATCACGGGACTTGCCCGCGAGACGAGCGAACACAGGAAGCGGAAGATTAGTAGGGGCTTCATAGACTGCGAGCATCTGTGCACGCTCTTTTTGGATATCGGAGACTTCATGGTTCCGCTCTTGCTCGGACACCTCGAGTGCTGGCTGCCATCGTGCTCGACCATCTTTCCGTCCCAGTCGAGGATTGGTTTGCACAGGGATATTGTGCAGTGGAACAGCAGCGCGTAGAACATCGGTAGGCATTTGTTGGGAAGCCGTCCCCTCCAAACGTATGCTCAAGGGTGCACCAGCTGCCTGGGCTTGACCTTGCGCCCAGAGGTCCAACCGATTCGCCCAGTCTTGCATCATGGCTCTGCGCTGCTCGACATACTCGGCGTGGTTGTACGAAGCGCTGACCTTGTCAGGGTCTGCATGTGAAAGTTGTGCGTCGACCCAAACTTTCGGATAGCCGATCTCGTTCAGGGCAGTCGATATGGTCGCTCGCATACCGTGCCCGGTGAGCCGATCAGCAAACCCCATGCGCCGCAACGCGCTGTTCAAAGTGTTCTCGCTGATGCGCTTGCTGAGATCGCTTCGATGGGTAAGCAGATGCCGCTGCGCGGGAACCACACGATCAAGTAATAGCCTGACCACCTCGGTCGCCTGGACGGAGAGCGGAACGATATACGGCGGCACCTTGGAGGCGAGACTGCGGTTCTTGCGTAGTTTGAGTTGTAGTTGCTTGACCACCTCAGCTGGAATGACCCACAGCCGGCGCTCCAGGTCGAACTGATCCGGTGTGGCCAGGCGCAGCTCACCGGTTCGCACACCAGTGAGCAGCAGGAGCCAGATACCCAATAGGGTCTGCTGACCGCCATGATAACCTCGCAGCTTGCTCAGCAGTTGAGGCAACTCCTCCATGCGTAGGAAGGGATTGTGCTCTACCGGTGGCTTGGGCATAGCCACCACATCCAGGTCTGCAGCAGGGTTGTAATCAAGCCCCGCTACGCGCACAAGCGCATACCGAAACAATTGATTGAGCCAGGTCCGGCACTTTTCTGCAGTGGTGTACGCGCCACGAGACTCGATGCGATCCAGCACCTCCATGAGCACATGACGGCTGATGTCGTAGATGGAGCGATCACCGAGGTAGGGAAGAATGTCTTTGCCGAAAATGCGCAGGATCTGCGACAGCGTGCTCTGCCGCCCCTCGTTGAGGCTCAGCCGGCGAAAAGCGATCCACTGATTAAACACGGCCTCAAAGGAATGGTCGCTGGAGAGGCGGACTGCCTGCCGTTGCTGCTTGCGCTGCTCGCACGGATTAGTGCCCTGAGCAATCAGTGCCCGTGCTTCATCGCGACGCGTACGTGCGTCGCGCAGGCCGACCTGTGGGTAGCTGCCAAACGACATGCGTTTCTGCCGGCCAGCCCAGTAGTAGCGGAAATGCCAGATCTTACCGCCCTGCGCCGTGACATTGAGGAACAAGCCATCGCTGTCCGCGAGCGTGTAGTCCTTACCGGTAACTCGGGCGTGCCGAATCGCCATCTCCGAGAGTGCCATGGTGACCTCCTGAACCTGTCAGAGGCCAAATGCTCGTCTCGTGCTCCACCTAGCTCTACCGGAAAAGCGAATTGGGGCATTTCCAATTCTGGACTCAATTCTGGACTTAAAATGTCCGGATACTGCCGGTTTTCGGTGGTTTCCGCTGGAACGAAAAAAGGGCCCGAAGGCCCTTATTTCAACGACTTACAGACTTCCATGGAACTCTGTAGATCTATAACTGGAGCGGGAAACGAGACTCGAACTCGCGACCCCGACCTTGGCAAGGTCGTGCTCTACCAACTGAGCTATTCCCGCGTCGTGATAGGTGCCATTCTAGCGATTTCTAAAACAGCGTCAACCCCTTGATTCAAAAAACTTTTATTTTTTTTCTGAGCCTTCGCGCAGGTGCGGCCAGGCGGCCAGCAGGTAGTGCACCATCGACCACAGCGTCAGCCCCGCTGCCACCAGCAGCAGCCCGTAGCCCAGGATCACCCAGAAGGTCACCGCCGGTGGGTTGCCCAGCAGGATCACCAGCGCCAGCATCTGCGCCGCAGTCTTCCACTTACCGAGGTTGGACACCGCCACATGCGCCCGCGCGCCTAGCTCAGCCATCCACTCGCGCAGCGCAGACACCACGATCTCGCGGCCGATGATGACCGCGGCGGGCAGGGTCAGCCAGAAGTTGGCGTGGGTCTGCACCAGCAGCACCAGGGCCACTGCCACCATCAGCTTGTCGGCCACCGGGTCGAGGAAGGCGCCGAACGGCGTGCTCTGCTGCAGTCGACGCGCCAGGTAGCCGTCCAGCCAATCGGTGGCGGCGGCTACGGCGAATACGCTGCTGGCGGCCATGTAACTCCACTGATAGGGCATGTAGAACAGCAGAATGAAGCACGGAATGAGCAGGACGCGTAGAACGGTGAGCAGGTTTGGAATATTCATCGGTACGACTGGCTGCAAGTTGAGCCCGGCATTCTACTCGCTATGCAGGCTGGCATAAATCGACTCGGCAAGCTTTTTACTGATGCCGGGGGCTTTGGCGATTTCATCGATACTGGCGCGGTTGAGCTCCTGCAGGCCGCCGAAATGTTTCAGCAGGTCGCGGCGGCGCTTGGGCCCTACCCCGGCCACATCTTCAAGGCTGGAAACTCGACGGGCCTTGCCACGGCGGGCGCGGTGGCCGGTGATAGCGAAGCGGTGGGCTTCGTCGCGGATCTGTTGGATCAGGTGCAACGCCGATGAATCGCCCTTGAGGGTAAATTCGTGATGCACATCGTTCAGGTACAGGGTTTCGAAACCCGCCTTGCGTGTAACGCCCTTGGCCACACCCAGCAGGGTCAGGTCGGTGAAGCCCAGCGCCTGCATCACATCGCGGGCCATGTTCAGCTGGCCCTTGCCGCCATCCACCAGCAGCACGTCGGGCAGCTTGCCCTCGCCGTCCTTGATGCGCCCATAGCGGCGGGTCAGGGCCTGATGCATGGCCGCGTAATCGTCACCTGCGGTGACACCTTCGATGTTGAAGCGGCGGTAGTCGGACTTGATCGGCCCCTCGGGGCCGAACACCACGCAACTGGCCACGGTCGCTTCACCACTGGAGTGGCTGATGTCGTAGCATTCCAGGCGTTGCGGCACTTCATCCAGGCCCAGCACTTCGGCCAGGGCTTCGAAGCGCGCAGCCATGTGCTGGCGGTTGGCCAGGCGGGCATTCAGCGCCTGCTCGGCATTGGTCACGGCCAGTTGCTGCCAGCGGGCGCGGGTGCCGCGCACCCGGTGGCTGATGGTCAGTTCGCGGCCACGCAGCGTGTGCAGCGCTTCGGTGATGGCGTTGAAGTCTTCGTGAACAACGTTGACGATCAACTCGCCGGGCAGCTCGCGCTCTGCGTTGCCCAGATAGTACTGGGACAGGAATGCGGCCATGACCTCGGCCACCTCCTCCTCGATGCCCACCTGCGGGAAGAAGTTCTTGCTGCCCAGTACTCGCCCGCCGCGCACGCTGATCAGGTGCACACAGGCACCACCCGGGTTGACGAAGGCGGCGATGACGTCGACATCGCCGCTGCCGCCCTCGATGTACTGCTGGTCCTGCACGCGGCGTAACAAGGCGATCTGGTCGCGCAGCTCGGCGGCTTTTTCGAAATCGAGGGCCATGGCGGCCTTTTCCATCTCGGCGTTCAACTCATTGCCCAGTTGCTGGCTACGCCCTTCCAGAAACATCACCGAATGGCGCACGTCTTCTGCGTATTCCTCGGCAGTCACCAGGTCGGTGCAGGGCCCTTTGCAGCGCTTTATCTGGTACTGCAGGCATGGCCGGGTGCGGTTGGCGTAGTAGCTGTCTTCGCACTGACGCACAGAAAAGGCCTTTTGCAGCAGGCTGAGGCTTTCGCGAATGGCCCCGGCGCTGGGGTACGGGCCAAAGTAACGGCCCTTGGCCTTTTTCGCCCCACGGTGAATGCCCAGGCGCGGGAACTCGCCATCGGACAGAAACACGTAGGGGTAGGACTTATCGTCGCGCAGCAGGATGTTGTAAGGCGGCCGCCACTCCTTGATTAGGTTCTGCTCCAGCAGCAACGCCTCGGTTTCGTTGGCGGTGATGGTGGTTTCAACCTGGGCGATGCGCGCAACCAGCGCGGCGGTCTTGGGCGCAAGGCCAGCCTTGCGGAAATAGCTGGCCAGGCGTTTCTTCAGGTTCTTGGCCTTGCCCACGTAAAGCAGCCGGGCTTCGCCGTCGAACATCCGGTAAACGCCCGGGCGACCACTGCAGGTCGCCAGGAATGCGCTGGCATCAAAGACTTGGGACATGAGGTTTTACAGGCTTGCGTCAACCATACCGTGGCGAACGGCCAGCAAGGTCAATTCGACGTCGCTGGTGACCGAGAGTTTTTCAAAGATCCGATAACGGTAAGTATTGACGGTCTTGGGCGAGAGGCACAACTTGTCGGAGATGATCTGCACTTTCTGGCAGCCGACAATCATCAGGGCAATCTGGATTTCCCGCTCGGACAGCGCGTCGAACGGCGAGCCCTGCGGCTGGAACGGTTTCAGCGCCAACTGCTGGGCGATCTGCGGGCTGATATAGCGCTGGCCGGCAAAGGCCAGACGAATGGCCTGGACCATTTCGTCAAGGCCTGCACCCTTGGTCAGGTAGCCGGCAGCGCCGGCCTGCAACAAGCGTGTGGGGAACGGGTCCTCCTCGCACACCGTCACCGCCACTACCTTGATGTCAGGGTGGCTGCGCAGCAGTTTGCGGGTGGCCTCCAGGCCGCCGATACCGGGCATTTTCACATCCATCAGCACAACGTCCGGTTTCAGCTCCCGGGCCAGTTTCAGTGCCGATTCGCCGGAATCTCCCTCACCCACCACCTGCAGGCCGTCGATGTCGGCCAACATGCGTGTAATACCGGTTCGTACCAGATCGTGATCATCGACCACTAAGACCCTAATCAAGCACACACCTCGTCAGCAGGGCGATTGGATCCCGCCACCTTAACAAAATTTTTCACGGTGGGCCTAACGCATTGCTTCCGTCAGAAACGACTGACGTTCGACTGTGAGAGGCCGCACTATTTGCCGGGGCTTGGCGTCGTTGGCCAACCGCCCCAAAAGGTGCAAGAGCGCCGCCTGATCATCCGACCGCAATTTCCGAAAAGCCCCCAGCAAACCGGACTCATCCGTGTTCAAACCTTCGTGCGCTGCCGGGGTGCGCAGGCCGCTGAGGACATACAACGCATCCACGCCCCGGGTCGCCAATGCCGCCAGGTAATCTAGCCGCGGCGTGCGCTCACCGCTTTCGTACTTGCCCTGAGCGTTGGGCTCGACGCCACCGATATCGCCAAATACACGCTGGGTCATACCCAGCCGCTCACGCTCTTCCCGCAGCCGTGGACCGATTCCGTTCATAGGGGCTTCTCCTTTTCCCTTATCCTCTCAAGTACGGCCTGCCCGCCTGCAGGCAGCCGTAAAGGTGTGGATCCACTATGCCCATGCTCTGCGGTCGCGACAAGCCATCATTTAGCTACTACGTTGATATCCCGCTGCATCCGCACAAAGCATTCGTCTTCACCCATTTCGATGAAGCCATGGCGCTGGTACAGCAGGCGGGCCGGGTTGCTGCGGAACACCATCAGCCGCAACAGGGGAAGGCGCCGCTGCCTGGCCCACAGCGCCAGTTCTTCCAGCACCCAGCTACCGACCCCTCGCCCACGGTACTCAGGCAACAGGTGCAACTCGCGGATGAACAGCGCCTGGCGGTCCTGGCTGAGGCTGCAAAAACCCAACAGCGTGTCGCCTTCGATCACCAGCCACTGCTCGCGCCAGCCCCAGGCCGCGTCGAAGGCGTCCTCGATCCACAGCAGGTCGAATTCACGGTAGTAGGGCAACATGGCGCGGCGCGTAAGGTCGCGGGCGAAGGTGCAGTGGATGTCTTGGGCGGGAATCAACTGTAAGGGCATCGCATTGCGCTCATTGGGCATAACACACTGGCGAACTGCCAGGGCCACACCTGTCCAGTTCGTTTTCCAACCAGTCGGCCAGTACCCGGGCATTGTTGTGCTCGCTGTCCTTGCCAGCATAAAGCAATGTCAGCGTCCCCTTCCTGGCCATGTCCAGCAGCGGATACCAGTGTTCGGGGTGGGCCGCCAGCGCTTGCTGGTACCGCTGGGTAAAACCGGCGAAATCCACTTCACCCTGATGGAACGCCTTACGCAATTCATTCGAAGGTGCCACTTCGCGCAACCACTGCCCATGGAGGTCTTCCTTGCGTTTGTTGCGCGGCCAAAGGCGGTCGACCAGCACACGCTGGCCATCTTCATCCTCAACCGCATCATAGACACGTTTGCAGCGAATCATGGGCGTCTCCTGCCATTACCGTCCGTCTTGAGCCTAGATAATTCATTGATCGAGGTCACGGCCGGGTTACGAATTGTTTCTATGCTCAAGGCCTTCGGCACTTTCGCCCAACGCCAACCGGAGCCCCCATGGCAACCCCGTCAGTGGCCAGCAGCCCACTACTGGCCAAACACGACGCTCGCCCGCAGCTCTCCCACAAACCTGGGCGTGCCACCTTAACGTTGTTCTTCAGCCTGCTGCTGGCGGGTATCGCCTACACCGCCTGGAGCCTCAAGCAGGATGTGACCGCAAGCGGTACGGTCATCACCACGGCCACACCGTTCCTTCTGCTGGGCCTGGCGCTGGTGATTGCCCTGGGCTTCGAGTTCGTCAACGGCTTCCACGACACCGCCAACGCGGTAGCCACCGTGATATACACCCATTCATTGCCCGCGCCGGTAGCGGTGGTGTGGTCTGGGCTGTGCAATTTCCTGGGCGTGCTTTTTTCCAGTGGCGCGGTGGCCTTCGGCATCATCGCCTTGCTACCGGTAGAACTGATTCTACAGGTGGGTTCTTCGGCCGGCTTCGCCATGGTCTTCGCCCTGCTGCTGGCGGCGATCATCTGGAACCTTGGCACTTGGTGGCTGGGCCTGCCGGCATCGTCCTCGCACACCCTGATTGGCTCGATCATCGGCGTGGGCGTGGCCAATGCGCTGATGCATGGGCGTGACGGCACCAGCGGCGTGGACTGGGCCCAGGCCAGCAAGGTGGGTTATGCCCTGCTGTTCTCACCGCTGATCGGTTTTGCTTGTGCAGCCCTGCTGCTGCTGGCCCTGCGCGCGCTGGTCAAACGCAAGGCGCTTTACCAGGCACCGGAAGGCCAAACACCGCCACCGTGGTGGATCCGCAGCCTACTGATTCTGACCTGCACCGGGGTCTCTTTTGCCCACGGCTCCAACGATGGCCAGAAAGGCATGGGGCTGATCATGCTGATTCTGGTCGGCACCCTGCCGATGGCCTATGCGCTGAACAAGACCATGCCCAACGCGCAGGCCCTGCAGTTTTCCGCCGTCGCCGAGGTGACCCGCCAGGCACTGGTACGCAGCAACCCGCAAGCGGCCCCGGATGACCCGCGCCAGGTGCTTACCCTGTTCATTGCCCAGCCCAAGGCCAGCCCGCACCTGGTACCGGCATTGGCGGCGCTGACCGGGATGATCGGCGAAGAGGTCAAAGGCTATGGCTCGCTCAAACGCGTACCGGCTGAAGCCATGGCCAACGTGCGCAACGACATGTACCTGACCAGTGAAGCCATCCGCCTCATGGAGAAAAACCACCTGGTGACATTCGATGCCGACACCCGCAGCCAAGTGCTGTTGTTCAAGGCCCAGCTGGACGACGCCACCCGCTATATTCCGTTGTGGGTGAAGGTGGCTGTAGCCATCGCGCTCGGGTTGGGGACCATGGTTGGCTGGCGGCGTATTGTGGTCACCGTTGGCGAGAAGATCGGCAAGACCCACCTCAGCTATGCCCAAGGCGCATCGGCTGAAGTGGTGGCGATGTGCACCATTGGCGCGGCGGATATGTTCGGGTTGCCGGTGTCGACCACGCATGTGCTGAGTTCGGGGGTGGCCGGCGCCATGGTCGCCAATGGGTCGGGGATTCAGAAACGCACGTTGTTCAATCTGCTGATGGCCTGGGTGCTGACCCTGCCAGCGGCAATGCTGTTGGCTGGCAGCCTGTACTGGCTGCTGAACCACATCTTCTGAACCCGTACGCCGCCTTCTGTAGGAGCGGGTTTACCCGCGAATACGGTAGCGGCGGCAACCGTGAACGGCGGGTGGAGATTGGCCAGCAGGCCCGGCCCTTTCGCGGGTAAACCCGCGCCTACACGACGGCCTGCGCCCAATCACCGACATGTGTCCACCCCCGATCAGGTGTAGGAGCGGGTTTACCCGCGAATACGGTAGCGGCGGCAACGCTGAACGGCGGGTGGAGATTGGCCAGCAGGCCCGGCCCTTTCGCGGGCGAACCCGCGCCTACGGGCCACCGCGCAGGCCTTTCAACGTTTGCACAAGGCAGTTGTCCCTACACAGGTTGATCAGCCCGGGATTTTCAGGCCACGCTGCACGGCTGGCCGTTCGAGGAAATTCGCCAGCACGCGCTGCACTTCCTTGAACTGGTCGAAGCCCACCAGGTCACGGGCGTTGTAGCGCTCCACCAGGTTGCGCACCCAAGGGAAGATGGCGATGTCGGCAATGCTGTATTCCTCAGCCATCCACTGCCGACCTTTCAAATGCCGATCCAGCACGCCCAGCAGCCGCTTGGACTCGTTGACATAGCGGTCGCGCGGGCGCTTGTCTTCATATTCCTTGCCCGCAAAGAAATGGAAGAACCCGACCTGGCCGAACATCGGCCCGATGCCGCCCATCTGGAACATCAGCCACTGCAGGGTCTGGTAGCGCTGGGCGGGGTCCTGGCTGAGCAGCTGGCCGCTCTTCTCCGCCAGGTACTGCAAGATCGCCCCCGACTCGAACAGCGGCAGCGGCTGACCGCCCGGCCCGTTCGGGTCGAGGATGGCGGGGATCTTGTTGTTCGCGCTGAGCGAGATGAACTCGGGGCTCAATTGGTCATCGTTGTCGAAGCTGACCTTGTGCGCCTCGTAAGCCAAGCCGATCTCTTCGAGCATGATCGACACCTTCACCCCGTTGGGCGTCGGCAGCGAGTACAACTGCAGGCGTTCGGGATGTTTGGCGGGCCATTTGCGGGTAATGGGGAAAGCACTGAGTTCGGTCATGATCAACCTTGCCAAGGGAATGAGCCTGTCACTCTAGAGACATCCCCAGCCGCTGACCATCACCGACCACTCATCAGCGTTGGCAGCTCAGGCCTGGCCGTGGGCCTTGAGCTTGAGCTTTTCGGTATCGACGCGGACAAACACGGAGTCGGCCGTCACCGTCAGTACATCCTCTGCCCAGACTTCGCAGATGACCCGGCTCTTGCGCCCCACTTCGCCTTCGACACGCGCCTTGAGCAACAGCTCGACGCCCATCGGCGTAGGTTTCAGGTAGGTCAGGTTGAGCGTGCCGGTAACGCAGTCGATCCGCGGCAGGCTGCCCGGTTCTCGGCCTTCGTTACGGTAGTGGTAGGCCATCGCCGTCCAGTTGGAGTGGCAGTCGACCAGCATCGCCAGCAGGCCACCGTAAACCAGGCCAGGCCAGCCAATGAAGGTGCTGTCGGGCGAGTGCCGGCACACCAGGTGAACACCGTCGGCGTCCCAGTGGCTTTGCAGGTGCAGGCCGCTGGGGTGGGAACAGCCGCAGCCATAGCAAGTACCCTCAGGGGCCGCGAGGGCTTGAAGGGAAAGTGTGTGATCAGTCATACGCTTCCTGTGCTTGTTGGAATGGGGGCGCGCAACGCCCCCATTAAAGCAGAAACATCAGACCGTCTGGGCAACCATCTTCGTACGCCGCTGGGTCAGCGAAACCAGCAGGATGAACGCGGTCACCCCGGCAGTCATCAGCGTCTCATAGCGGTAGGCATCGCTGAACAGCATGTAGCCCAGCACCATGACGATGGTGCCGATCACCAGCCAGGTCAGCCATGGGAACAGCCACATCTTCAGTTCCAGCGGGCGCCCTTCACGCTCGGCACGGGCACGCATGCGCAGCTGCGACACGGCAATGACCAGGTACACCAGCAAAGCGATGGCGCCAGTGGTCGACAGCAGGAAGCCAAACACCTTGCCCGGGAACACATAGTTGACGAGGCAGCCAGCGAAACCCGCCAGGGTCGAGAAGATCACTGCCACGGTCGGCACGCCGGAACCGGAGATGCGCTTGGTCACGCTCAGCGCCTGGCCACGCGCGCCAAGCGAATAGAGCATGCGCGACGCCGTGTACAGCCCCGAGTTCATGCAACTTGTCACCGCCACCAGCACCACCAGGTCAACCAGCAACTTGGCGCCCGGCACGTTCAGCACTTCCAGTACACGCTGGAACGACCCTACTGCTTTCAGCCCGGGGTCGTTCCAGGCCACCAGCGACACCACCAGGAAGATCGACGCCAGGTAGAAAATGGCGATGCGGTACACCACCAGGTTGGTGGCGCGGCGAATCTTGTCTTTCGGGTTGGCGGTTTCGTCCGCCGCGATGGTGACGATTTCGGCACCGAAGAACGAGAAGATGGTGATCAGCACGCCCCCAAGCACCGTCCCGAACCCATTGGGCATGAAACCACCGCTGTCCCACAGTCGGCTGACCCCGGAGACCTCGGCCAGCGGCCAGAAACCGAACACCGCCAAGGTGCACACCCCGATGAAGCCAATGATCGCGACCACCTTGACCAACGCGAACCAGTACTCGAAAGCACCGAAGTTCTTCACGCTGACCAGGTTGGTGCCCGACAGCACCAGCATGATCAGGAAGGCGAACAGCCAGGACGGCACGCCAGGGAAGTAGGCATGCAGGATGTCAGCACCGGCAATGGCTTCCACCGGAATGATCAACACCCAGAACCACCAGTACAGCCAGCCAATGGTAAAGCCCGCCCAAGGCCCGATGGCCTCCGAGGCGTAGGTGGAAAAAGAGCCGCTGTTGGGGTTTGCGATGGCCATTTCACCCAGCATGCGCATCACCAGCAAGACCAGCAGGCCAGTCATGGCGTAGGAGATGAGGATGGCCGGGCCGGCGGTGGCAATGGCGTTGGAGGACCCGATGAACAGCCCGGCGCCGATGATGCCGGCAATGGAGATCATGGAAACCTGACGGGAAGTCAGGCCGTGCTGCAGTGAGCGCTGTTTCTTGTTGTCTTGCGAAGCCATGAAGAACCCTCGAATGGGTCGGCCGCAGCAAAGCGGCTGAAGGTCTGAGCAGAATTCTTATAAATTTCTGATGTGTGTTGTTGTTGTTTTTTGCAGATGACCGAAGCGGGTATTGACCTCCTCTTCGCATGACCGGTTGTAATCGTTGATCCAGGTCAGTATTAATCTATAGGCCGGGGTCAACAAACGACCTTTTCGAACCACATAATTCCTTTATGGAATGAACTCCTTCCTTTTTTGCTCGGTATTTGCCCGTCATGTCCAAACGCCTGATGCCTTCGACCACCGCCCTTCAGTGCTTCGAAGCGGCCGCTCGCCACCTCAGCTTCACCCGCGCGGCCCAGGAACTGCACCTGACCCAGAGCGCCGTCAGCAAGCAGGTCGCGCAGCTTGAAGACATGCTCTCGCACTCGCTGTTCCAGCGCATTCGCCGGCGCCTGCACCTGACCCCGGCCGGCGCGCTGTACCTCACCGAAGTGAACAAGATCCTCACCCAGATCGACATATCCAGCCGCTACATCCTCAGCTACGGCGACGAAACCGAAGTGCTGCGCATCGCCACACAGCCGACCTTCGGCGCCCGCTGGCTGGTGCCCCGGCTCAAGGGTTTTGGTGACCGCTACCCACGCATTCACCTGGATGTGCGCAACGAGCTGGAGCCATTCGACCTGGTACAGGCCAAGGCTGACGTCGCCTTTTTCTTCGGCCAGGGCACCTGGCCCGGGGCGACCTGCATCGAGTTGTTCAGCGAAGAAGTGGTGCCGGTGTGCAGCCCGCAGCTGCTGGCCAGCCACCGTTTCGACAGCGCCCAGGCATTGACTGAGCACCGCCTGTTGCAATGCGTGTCGCGGCCGGAGGCCTGGCATGAGTGGTTCCTGGGGCTTGGGTTGCATAGCCAGAACAGCTACCACGGGCCGCGCTTCGACACGTTCTACCTGTGCATCCGCGCGGCCATCTCCGGCTGCGGCATAGCCCTGATTCCCCGCTATCTGGTGGCCGAAGAGCTGAGCGAGGGCAAGCTGGTGGTGGCCTGGGACCACCCTGTGGCAAGCAACGGGAGGCACTTCATTGCGCATGCCGAGCATGCGGCCGAAGTGCCCAAGATCAGGGCCTTCGTGCAGTGGATCCGGGAGCGGGTGGCTGAAGGCGATTGATTTGACCTGCCCCGGCCTCTGGTAGGAGCGGGCTTGCCCGCGAAGAGGCCGGCACAGCCAACCCAAAAAACCGGCCAGATCACGAATCCATGGAATGATCGCAATCGAATAATTCGTTTGCGGAATAACCCGCCGACACGCTTGGATAATAAGAAACTCGAACAAGGTCCGCGTGCCCCCATGAACCAGGAAAGTATCAGCCAATCCATTGCCATCGTTCACCCGATCACACTTTCCCATGGCCGTAACGCCGAAGTCTGGGACACTGACGGCAAACGTTACATCGACTTCGTCGGCGGTATCGGCGTGCTCAACCTGGGCCACTGCAACCCCGCTGTAGTCGAGGCCATTCAGGCTCAGGCCACCCGCCTGACCCACTACGCCTTCAACGCGGCCCCTCACGGCCCGTACCTGGCCCTGATGGAGCAACTGAGCCAGTTTGTGCCAGTCAGCTACCCACTGGCCGGCATGCTCACCAACAGCGGCGCGGAAGCGGCGGAAAACGCCCTGAAAGTGGCCCGCGGCGCCACCGGCAAACGCGCCATCATCGCGTTCGACGGCGGCTTCCATGGCCGCACCCTGGCCACCCTGAACCTCAATGGCAAGGTCGCCCCCTACAAGCAGCGGGTCGGCGAACTGCCCGGGCCGGTGTACCACCTGCCCTACCCTGGCGCGGATACCGGGGTTACCTGCGAACAGGCACTCAAGGCCATGGACCGCCTGTTCAGCGTCGAGCTGGCGGTGGAGGACGTCGCGGCGTTCATCTTCGAGCCGGTGCAGGGTGAAGGCGGCTTCCTTGCCCTGGACCCGGCCTTCGCCCAGGCCCTGCGCCGCTTCTGCGACGAGCGTGGCATCCTGATCATCATCGACGAGATCCAGTCGGGCTTCGGCCGCACCGGCCAGCGCTTCGCGTTTCCGCGCCTGGGTATCGAGCCCGACCTGCTGCTGCTGGCCAAGAGCATCGCTGGCGGTATGCCGCTGGGTGCAGTGGTCGGGCGCAAGGAATTGATGGCGGCGCTGCCCAAGGGCGGCCTGGGTGGCACCTATTCGGGCAACCCGATTGCCTGTGCGGCGGCCTTGGCCAGCCTGGCGCAGATGACCGACGAAAACGTTGCAACCTGGGGTGAACAGCAGGAACAGGCCATCGTCAGCCGTTATGAGCGCTGGAAGGCTTCGGGCCTGAGCCCGTACATCGGCCGCCTGACCGGCGTGGGCGCCATGCGAGGGATCGAGTTCGCCAATGCCGATGGCAGCCCGGCACCGGCACAACTGGCCAAGGTGATGGAAGCGGCCCGCGCCAAGGGCCTGCTGCTGATGCCCAGCGGCAAGGCGCGGCACATCATTCGCCTGCTGGCGCCGTTGACCATCGAGGCCGAGGTGCTCGAGGAAGGGCTGGATATCCTCGAGCAGTGCCTGGCAGAACTGAACTGAGGCTTACAGGCCGAGTTCTTCCGGGGTAAGCATGTCGGACTCGAAGGCGATCCAGCCGCCTTCCAGTTCGGCATGGCCGTTGACGATCGGGCCGTAATAGGTCAGGCCGTTCTCCAGGGTTACGCAAATGTGCGTGGCCGGTTTCTCAGGGGCCGCGAGCGTACCGACGAAATGCACCTTCTTCAGGGTTTCGGTCACCGCTTCCAGGCCCACGCGCATCCTGGGGTTTTCCGAAGCCTCGGTATCTCCGCCACGGTCTTCAGCGCTGATGGTCACGGTGGCGATGTACGGGTACTTGATGCTCAAACGGGGTTACCTCGGTGGGTGTATAGGCGTACGGGCGCGTAGAGTACGGCAGGCCGTCTCTGTTGTCTCTACTGGCCTCTTCGCGGGCACGCCCGCTCCCACGGGGATCGCATGTTGCTCAGGGTATGCAGGACACCTGCAACAGGTGATCTGAATGCCCCGATCTGTTAGGGTGCCCGCCGATGCAAGCCACACCACACGAGGATCCCGAGTGAGCGCCGAAGAACCCCTGATCGCCGACCTGTTCGAAGTCGACAAACGCCTGTCCCTCAAGCCCGTCGTGGACTTCAACAGCTACCTGCGCAACGCCTTCGGCGAGGGCCCATGCCGCTGCCACCGCTGCGTAGAAGGCGCCGACCAAAGCACCTACAGCCACGCGCACAACTTCACCTTCGAAGGCCGCCAGTGGCACCGCCGGTTCGCCACCACCGCCGGCAGCGACGTCGCCCAGGTGTTGAAAAAAGCCTGGCTGTCGTACACCAAGGCTGATCTCAACCTGGTCGGCGCGCTGGACCTGACCACCCTCAAGACCTTCACCGAGGCCGCCCTGCACACGCGCCTGCTGGCCTTGCTGCCGGCCAGCGGCCTGGCCCGTGAAGTAGATGACCAGTGGATGCTGCAAGCCCAGGCCGACTGACGGCCCGGTGGCAGGGCAGGATTCCACCGGTCTGCTAACTTGGTGGAATCCGTCCATCCACAGGTAGTCCGCCATGGCCCGCACAACGCCCATCGAGCTGTACCGCAATATCGGCATCGTCGCCCACGTGGATGCCGGCAAGACCACGACCACCGAGCGGATCCTGTTCTACACCGGGGTCAACCACAAGATGGGCGAAGTGCACGATGGCGCGGCGACCATGGACTGGATGGCCCAGGAGCAGGAACGCGGCATCACCATCACCTCGGCGGCGACCACAGCGTTCTGGCAAGGCTCGACCAAGCAGTTCGCCCACAAGTACCGTTTCAACATCATCGACACCCCAGGCCACGTCGATTTCACCATCGAGGTGGAGCGCTCATTGCGCGTGCTCGATGGCGCGGTCGTGGTATTCAGCGGCGCGGACGGCGTCGAGCCGCAGTCCGAGACAGTCTGGCGCCAGGCCAACAAGTACCACGTGCCACGCCTGGCCTACATCAACAAGATGGACCGCCAAGGGGCCGACTTCCTGCGCGTGGTCAAGCAGATCGATCAACGCCTGGGGCACCACCCGGTGCCCATCCAGCTGGCCATCGGCAGCGAAGAAAACTTCATGGGCCAGATCGACCTGGTGAAGATGAAGGCCATCTACTGGAACGATGCCGACCAGGGCACCAGCTACCGCGAAGAAGAAATCCCCGCCGATCTGCAGGCGCTTGCCGACGAATGGCGCGCGCACATGATAGAAGCAGCCGCCGAGGCCAATGACGAACTGCTCAACAAGTTCCTCGAAGGCGAAGAGCTGAGCGTCGACGAAATCAAGGCCGGATTGCGCAAACGCACCATCGCTAACGAAATCGTGCCGACCATCCTCGGCTCCTCTTTCAAGAACAAGGGCGTGCCGCTGATGCTCGATGCGGTAATCGATTACCTGCCCGCCCCCTCGGAAATTCCTGCCATCCGCGGCACCGACCCGGACGATGAAGAAAAGCACCTGGAACGGCACGCCGACGACAAAGAGCCGTTCTCGGCACTGGCTTTCAAGATCGCCACCGACCCGTTCGTCGGCACCCTCACCTTCGCCCGCGTTTATTCCGGCGTGCTCAGTTCAGGCAATGCGGTACTCAACTCGGTCAAAGGCAAGAAGGAACGCATCGGCCGCATGGTGCAGATGCACGCCAACCAGCGCGCAGAAATCAAGGACGTGTGTGCCGGCGATATCGCCGCGCTGATCGGCATGAAAGACGTGACCACTGGTGACACCCTGTGCGACATGGACAAGCCGATCATTCTCGAACGCATGGACTTCCCCGACCCGGTGATTTCCGTCGCAGTAGAGCCGAAAACCAAGGCCGACCAGGAAAAAATGGGTATCGCGCTGGGCAAGCTGGCCCAGGAAGACCCCTCATTCCGCGTGCGTACCGATGAAGAGACTGGCCAGACCATCATCTCGGGCATGGGCGAGCTGCACCTGGATATCATCGTCGACCGCATGCGCCGCGAGTTCAACGTCGAGGCCAACATCGGCAAGCCGCAGGTGGCCTACCGGGAAAAAATCCGCAATACCTGCGAGATCGAGGGGCGTTTCGTGCGCCAGTCCGGTGGCCGTGGCCAATACGGCCATTGCTGGATCCGGTTCGCCCCCGGTGATGAAGGCAAAGAAGGCCTGGAGTTCATCAACGAGATCGTCGGCGGCGTGGTACCCCGCGAGTACATCCCGGCAATCCAGAAGGGTATCGAAGAGCAAATGAAGAACGGCGTGCTTGCCGGCTACCCCCTGATCAACCTCAAGGCCGCCGTGTTCGACGGTTCGTACCACGATGTCGACTCCAACGAGATGGCCTACAAGATCGCCGCGTCAATGGCCACCAAGCAGTTGTCGCAGAAAGGCGGCGCAGTGTTGCTGGAGCCGGTGATGAAGGTAGAGGTGGTGACGCCCGAGGAATATCAGGGCGACATCCTCGGCGACTTGAGCCGACGTCGCGGCATGATCCAGGACGGTGATGAAACACCGGCTGGCAAGGTGATACGTGCCGAAGTGCCGCTGGGTGAAATGTTCGGCTACGCCACCTCGATGCGCTCGATGACCCAGGGCCGGGCCAGCTTCTCGATGGAGTTCACCCGCTATGCCGAGGCCCCGGCGAGCATTGCCGATGGCATCGTCAAGAAGAGCCGCGGAGAGTAAGTGGTTCTCCTGTGCCGGCCTCTTCGCGGGTAAACCCGCGCCTACAGGGGTATGCGATCTCCCGTAGGCGCGGGTTTACCCGCGAAGAAACCGACACAGACAGCAACCGTTTTCAGTGCTGCTCGCCCGCCCGCTTCAACAGCTTCTTGCACCGCTCGGACAAATGCACCACGCGCAAATGCTTGCCCGCCTTGGCATAGCGCTCGCGCAGGGTTTTCAGCGCCGCAACCGCCGAATAGTCGACAAAGCTCAAATGCTGGCAATCCAGCGTGACCTGGGCCGGGTCCCCGGCCGTGTCGAACTGGTTGAGGAACGAGGTGGTCGAGGCAAAGAACAGCGTGCCATGCAGCTGATAACGCTTGCCGCCCTCCGCGTCCTCATGGGTGTCGGCATACAGCTCCCGCGCATGCTGCCAGGCAAAGTTGAGCGCCGCGATGATGATACCGAACAGCACTGCCATGGCCAGGTCGGTGAGCACCGTGACCACAGTCACTGCAACGATCGCCAGCACATCATTCACCGGCACCTTGTGCAACACCCGCAACGACGCCCAGGCAAAGGTCTGCTGGGCCACCACGAACATCACCCCAACCAGCGCCGCCAGGGGAATGCGCTCGATCAGCGGCGACAGGAACAGCACGAACAGCAGAATCATCACCCCGGCCACTACCCCCGACAACCGGCCCCGGCCATTGGAGCTGAGGTTGATCACCGTCTGCCCGATCATCGCGCAGCCGCCCATGCCGCCGCACAGGCCCGACACCATGTTCGCAGCGCCCAATGCCACACACTCGCGGTCCGGGAAGCCACGGCTCTCGGTGATTTCGTCGGTCAGGTTGAGGGTGAGCAGGGTTTCCAGCAGGCCGACCATGGCCATCAGCACCGCGTAGGGGGCGATGATCTTCAGGGTTTCCAGATTCCAGGGTACCTCCGGCAGCGCCAGCCCCGGCAGGCCACCGGCGATGTGCGCCATGTCGCCCAGGGTGCGGGTAGGCAGCCCGAGCACGTACACCAGCAGGCCAACACCGAGGATCGCCACCAGGGCCGGCGGCACCGCACGGGTCAGTTTCGGCAGCACATAAACCACCGCCATGGTCAGCGCGACCAGGCCGATCATCAGGTACAGCGGCGTGCCACTGAGCCAGTGTTCGCCGTCCTTGAAATGCTCCAGCTGAGCCATGGCGATGACGATGGCCAGGCCGTTCACGAAGCCAAGCATGACCGGGTATGGCACCAGGCGCACCAGTTTGCCCAGACGCAGCAGGCCGAACAGGATCATCACCACACCGCCCAGCAGCACCGTGGCCAGCAGGTACTGCACGCCGTGCTGCACCACCAAGGCGACGATCACCACCGCCATCGAGCCGGCAGCGCCTGAGATCATCCCCGGCCGCCCGCCGAACAGCGCCGTCAGGGTACAAATGATGAACGCGCCATACAGGCCCATCAGCGGGTTGAGATGGGCCACCAGAGCAAAGGCGATGCACTCGGGGACCAAGGCAAACGAGGTAGTGAGGCCGGCGAGCAGGTCGGCGCGTAGTCGGGCGGGCTTCATGGGCTTCCTGTGGTGCAGTCCTGACGGACGATAGAAAAACGAGGGGCGCGATGTTACGGAATTTGTCTGACAGCGGCCACCGCTCAACGCACCCGTTCCAGGCTCTGCACGGCCAGGTCCAGCGCACGCTGCATGTCCAGGCGCGCCGAACGGCCCAGGTCCGGGTCGTTCAGGCGGCCACCACGCTCTGAGGGCAGGATCGGCGCCGTCAGGTCTTCGGCATCCATCGCTTCAAAATCCTGTTCGGCGCCCAGGGTCAAGGCACTGCGCCGCAACAGCATGCGCACCTGTTCCGGGGTAAGTGCCGGGTTGATCGACAGCATCGTCGCCACAGTGGCAGTCACCAAGGGTGTCGCGTACGACGTGCCGCAATGCGCAGCCTCGGCAGACACCGGGCGTATGCAGGCAGCAGCACTGACATCCACGCGCATGTCGATATTGGAACTGTGACGCTTGCGCACGTGATCGTGGGCTTCAACTGCCGTAGCCTTGTCACTGCGCTGATGCCCGCCCACTACCAGCAATTGCTCGGTGATAAACGACGAAGGCAGGCGATATTCATCGGTCCCCGACCAGGACGCACCATTGCCCGCCGAATTCACCACCACCACATCAGGGTGCTCCTTGCGCAGCCAGAGGAAGAACTCCTCAAGTAACTCCTCGTAGCCACTCATTGCCAGCCCGGAGCGCACCAGCGAATCGACCTCATCACCCTTCACATTGCGTGCCCCGACCCGGTGAATGCCCCAGCTCCAGTTCAGCACCCGCACGCCATCTTCGACCAGGTTCACCGAGGCAGCGATGTTGGCGGTGATACCGGCATCCGAGTTGCGCTCTACCACCACCTCGAAGCCAGGGCTGTGCTTGCCCAGCCCCGGCAAAAAGCCCTCACCCTGCGCAGCGAGAATGCCTGCGACATGGCTGCCGTGGCTTGCCGGGTGATCACCGTCGCGCGCGTAGAGGCATGTCTGGCCTTGTTCGCAGCCCCCTCGATAATGGCTGAACCCTGGGGCGTCAAAGTCCACTTCGCGCTCGATTACCCCGACCCGCACGGGCTTCACCGGCAAGCGAGATGCGGCAATCCGGCGCCGGTAGAAATACAGCGCGTCCATGAAGCGGTTGGCGGCCCATTCGTCCGCCTGGTCGATGGCCCGGGTGCTGCGCCCATTGCCCTCCTCCCCGCGCTCGGGGCCGGACTCTTCGACAATCACGGCATCCACGCTGACTTCACTGCCCATGCGCAGGACCATCGCATCGCGCTGCACCAGGTCATCTACCGGCAAGCGCAACTGGTAGACATTCAGCGGCGGTATGGCACCGACAACCTGGGCGCCGTATTTGCCGGCGATGCGCCGGGCCTCGTCGAGGCCGTCGTATTTTTCTTCGATCAACAGGCTGACCAGATCGACATAGGTGATCAGGCCATCCATGTTCTTCGCCACTTCATCGGGCCCTGCGGCGATCACATGACTGCGTTGGCGGCTCAGCCATACCGGGTTGCTGGTGCGGCCGCCATCGGCCAGCCAGAGCGGGGCACTGCGCTGGGCTTGTCTCGCCAGTTTCAGCGTTAGCCGGTCACCTTGGCGCTCGATATCGGCTTCTGACAGCCGCGTACCGCCGAGCCATACCGTTGGCAGATTTGCCCGGAGCCCTTCGGCACGCAGGCACCATCGCTGCTGGCTATCGCTGAACAAGTCGCCGCAACGCTGCAGCTGCTTGATGCGCAGCGTGTCCGCTGCAGCCTGTGCACCAAGACTGCAAAGCCATAACAGCAAGATCAGGACACCCTTCATGCAATCACCCCACGCGCTCCCTGTGAGTGCGACTTACGGGGCACCTCAAAGGTTCACCTGTGGCCGGCGACTGCCTGGTCGCGGGCGAGCCATTCGGCCATGGCAGTATCCTCCAACGCGTACTCGCCACGATTGGCCTTCCATACCAGCTCCTTGTCGCGCAGGGCATCGAGGGCCTTCTGTACGTTTGCCGTGTTGACGTTGGCTACCGCCTGGGCCTGCTCCAGCTTGCGGCTGACCTCAACCAGGGTTTGCTCGGTAAACGGGGAAAACGGCTGCCGACCCAGCGTGCGCTCAGCCATGACCTCTAGCACGGCCTGCTGCAACGGCGTAAGTTCGTTCCAAGCGCTTTCGTAGTCGCTCCACACCCCGGCTTGATGGTTCAGCGCCCCATTGCGCAGCAGTTCACCCAGGTTGCCCGCCTCCCCCAGGCCGACACTGACTTCGGCCAACAGTTTGTTGAGCATTTCCGGGCGCCGGCCGACCAATTCGAACGCGTATGCCAGGTCCTCTACCTTGAACTGGTTACTGTCGGCCAGGCGACGGTTCCACAAGGCGGTGATGAATTCGACATAGTCACGCCCCAGCAACGGAAAAGGCGTGATGCTGGCACCAAAGAATGGCTGCTTGCTCTTGAGTACCAGGTTGGCCAGCTTGTCGCGACTAGAGCCCGTGAACACCAGGCGCAAGCCGTCCGGACGGTCGCCACGGTTAAGGTGGTCACGCGCGGCTTTCAGCGCGAACATCGCATTAAGGCCATCTTCGCTGTTAAGGGCGTGCTGAGCCTCGTCGATGATCAGTACTACCAACTGCCCTGACACTTGATGCAACACGGCAAGCGCCTGGGCCAGGGTAGTACCCGCAGGCAGTTGCGGGCGGGTGAAATCCCAGCTCAGGGTGCGCAGCAGGTTGATCTTGTCGACACCGGCCTTTTTCGCCGTCCTGGCCAGCGCACCTTCGAATCTGGCCAGCGCAGTACCGATGGCGCCGCTGATGAGCTGCGCAGGGGCGGCGTCGCGATCCGACCACAGGTCGACGTAAACCGGTAGCCAGCCGCGCTGTACGCATTCCGGTATGAAGTCGTTGTTGAGGAAGGTGCTCTTGCCCGTACGCCGGGGCGCGGCCAGGAACATGCCCGAGCTGTAATCGACCAACGACTCGCCGGCCAGGTCTTGGGCCAGTGCGGTGGCCAACTGATGACGGCGTAGGAGCGGGCGAACGGGAGACATGCAATTAACCTCAATTATCTTGCCTACTATAATTTATAGCCTACAAGATAAACCAGGATAATACGACCGTCCGCAACAGTGCCGGCGTGATCCAGATCCGGCAAAAAGTCAGCAAATTTGCCATCATGTTGATTCCACCTGCGGAGATCATGGACATGCCGCTACGCCCCCTTTTCACCTCCCTGTTGCTGGTCGCCAGCCTCACCGCCCATGCCGCCACCGAGGTGGTGCCACTTCAGCATCGCAGCAGCGCCGAACTGCTGCCCGCCCTGCAGGCGTTCATCGGCAAGGACGGCACGGTCAGCGCCTTCGAGAACAAACTGATCGTCAACGCCAGCCCCGAGCGCATCGACGACCTGCGCGCCCTGCTGCAACAGCTGGATACCGCGCCCAAGCGCCTGCTGATCAGCGTCGACAACAACGACAGCAACTTCCAGGACAACCGCGGCAACGCACGCGTCATTCACTACGGCACCAGCAACCGCGACGGCGGCATGCAGCAGGTACAAGCCAGCGAAGGGCAACCGGCACTGATCCAGGTGGGCCAGAGCATCCCCATTACCAGCACCAGCACAGACGGCTATGGGCGCATTCAGAGCAACACCGAATACCGCAACGTGACCCAAGGCTTCTACGTGACCCCCAGCCTGAGCGGCGAAACGGTTCGTCTGCAAATAAGCAGTAATAATGACCGCATCAGCCACGAACGTGCAGATGTAGTGAAAGTACAAAGTACCGACACGACAGTCACGGGCAAGCTCGGCGAGTGGATCACCCTGGCGGGGTTCAACCAGCAGAGCCAAGCCGATCGCAGCGCATCAAGCCATACGTACAGCACCCAACGGGGTGAAAACATGACATTGCGGGTCAAAGTCGACCTTGTCGACTGATACCAGGCAATTCAAGGCCTCGACCAAAGGCCTTGAAACTGACTGCCAAGTCGCATTAGACCAAAGATGTAGTAAGTACAAAAAAGCACTACAAAACATTTGACAGGGTCTTTTTCCCAAGGGCATGATGGCCTCGCTCCCGCTAATCAGGGGCCCTGGCAAGGGCCTTCGAGGCGTGCTCCTCCCACCCCTGGAGGCGCCTCGTGTCTATACGGCCCACAAGGCGGTTCGACGGGATTGCGACTGCAACGAAGAAGTTGTCCCGAGGGACGGAAGCGCATCACCGCAGTACTGGCAATCGCGTCGCACCGCAGCAAGGCAACCACGAGCCGACCTGCCGGAGCACACCTTCGCCTGGTCTGCCCACCCTTCCCCTTCGAGCCTTCGCGTTCGCCGCCGCATTCCTGCGAACAGGACAGCCGCCAGGCACCTGATCTGCTCCGAGCATCAGCACAATTAACCCAAGATCGATGCGACGAGGTTTATTTCCATGGCACTGACACGCGAACAGCAAATTGCAGCCCTCGAGAAAGACTGGGCCGAAAACCCGCGCTGGAAAGGCGTGACCCGTACCTACACCGCCGCTGATGTCGTTCGCCTGCGTGGCTCCGTGCAACCTGAGCACACCTTTGCGCGTCAGGGCGCAGAAAAACTGTGGAAGCTGGTCACCGAAGGTGCCCACCCGTCCTTCCGCCCCGAAAAAGATTTCGTCAACTGCATGGGCGCCCTGACGGGCGGCCAGGCTGTACAACAGGTCAAGGCCGGCATCCAGGCCATCTACCTGTCCGGCTGGCAGGTTGCCGCCGACAACAACTCGGCCGAGTCGATGTACCCTGACCAGTCGCTGTACCCGGTCGACTCGGTACCGACCGTGGTCAAACGCATCAACAACGCGTTCCGCCGCGCCGACCAGATCCAGTGGAAAGCCGGCAAGAACCCGGGCGACGACGGCTACATCGACTACTTCGCGCCCATCGTGGCCGACGCCGAAGCCGGTTTCGGTGGCGTACTGAACGCCTACGAGCTGATGAAGAACATGATCGAAGCAGGCGCCGCCGGCGTGCACTTCGAAGACCAGCTGGCCTCGGTTAAAAAATGCGGCCACATGGGCGGCAAGGTGCTGGTACCGACCCAGGAAGCCGTACAGAAGCTGGTAGCCGCGCGCCTGGCCGCTGACGTGTCGGGCGTACCGACCATCATCCTGGCGCGTACCGACGCCAACGCCGCCGACCTGCTGACCAGCGACTGCGACCCGTACGACCAGCCGTTCGTGGTTGGCGAGCGCACCCGCGAAGGCTTCTACAAGGTCCGTGCCGGCCTCGATCAGGCCATTGCCCGCGGCCTGGCCTACGCCCCGTACGCCGACCTGATCTGGTGTGAAACCGCCAAGCCGGACCTGGACGAAGCCCGCCGCTTCGCCGAGGCGATCAAGAAGGAGTACCCGGACCAGATCCTGTCGTACAACTGCTCGCCTTCCTTCAACTGGAAGAAAAACCTGGACGACGCCACCATCGCCAAGTTCCAGCGCGAATTGTCGGCCATGGGTTACAAGCATCAGTTCATCACCCTGGCTGGCATCCACAACATGTGGCACGGCATGTTCAACCTGGCGCACGACTACGCCCGCAACGACATGACCGCCTACGTGAAGCTGCAGGAGCAGGAATTCGCTGACGCCAGCAAGGGCTACACCTTCGTGGCGCACCAGCAGGAAGTGGGCACTGGCTACTTCGACGACATGACCACCGTGATCCAGGGTGGCGCTTCGTCGGTGACTGCACTGACCGGTTCGACCGAGGAAGAGCAGTTCCACTGATAGTGGGTTGCGGTTGAACAAAGGCCCGGGGCTTGTGAAAGCTCCGGGCCTTTGTTTTTACCCGCGAAAGGGCCGGGCCTGCTGGCCAATTTTTACCAGCCGTTCACCGTTGCCGCCGCTACCGTATTCGCGGGTAAACCCGCTCCTACACTGATCGGGAAGACACACACATCGGCGATTGGGCACAGGCCGCTGCAGGAACGGGTTTACCCGCGAAAGGGCCGGCACAGGCCGCAGCAAAACCCCGGATCAGGGCTATGCTTGCGGCAGCCCAGCAGCAAGGACCGCCCATGCCTCGTCCAAGCCACCTGATGATTCTCGCCCTGACCGCCGCTGCCCTCTATCTATATGCACTGGCCAGCGACAACACCCTGCTCGCCCTCATGGCCAAACCCATCCCGGTGCTGGCCTTAATTGCCTGGCTGCGCAGCACCCCGGTTTCGCCTTATCGCACGTGGATCTCGATCGGCCTGGGCTTCTCGGTACTCGGTGACATCCTGCTGGCCATCCCCGCCGACCTGTTCGTGTTCGGTTTGGCCGCCTTCCTTTGCGCTCACCTTGCTTACCTGCGCGGCTATTGCGGCATTACCCTGCGCCCCGCCCTGCCCGCACTGATCTTCAGCGCAATCACGGGCATCGCGCTGCTCGGCGTACTGGCCAGCCACGGCCTCGGCCCGTTGCTGATCCCGGTAGCGCTCTACGCCCTGGCTATCAGCGCCATGCTCTGGCGCGCACTGGCCTGCGGGGGATTGGCAGCGCTTGGTGCCGGCCTGTTCGTGTTCTCCGACAGCCTGATCGGCATCGACCGCTTCGTCAGCCCGTTCGCCGCCGCACCGTACCTGATCATCCTCGCCTACTGGCTCGGCCAATGGGCCATCGCTTCATCAGTCGGTCATCGCTCAACCGATAAAGTATTGACCCAGAGCGGTGCGCGCAGGACCGAGAGCTGCTAGAACAAGGGTTTTTTGCAATTGCAAGTAGGGGGAATCGCCAGATGAACTTTACAAGGCACAGAAGAGCCAAATTCAACGGCAGCAGCTCAAATGATATTAATTATCATTACAGGACTTGCAATTCGTTACCTGCAGCAAGAAACATAATTAACAAAACCGCGCCTAATGCCCGAATTTCAAGGCTCTCAGCCAGTTACGAACGGTTTTTGTACTTAATCCTACGAATAAATTTGCGACAGAAATTTTACTTGCACCAGGTTTACCCATAAAATCAGCGCGATTGATTCGGCTGCGACATTTGGTCACTGCATGTGCGACGCCAAGTCGCCGCTCTACACTTATTTCAGACTGCAGAGCTGGGTCTCTGTATAAGGATTTCTAGCATGTCCGATTCGGCAGGACTCATCGCCCACAACTGGGGCTTTGCCATCTTCCTCCTGGGTGTCGTCGGCCTGTGCGCCTTCATGCTCGGCCTGTCCAGCCTGCTCGGTAGCAAGGCTTGGGGCCGCGCCAAGAACGAACCCTTCGAATCCGGCATGCTGCCCGTCGGCAGCGCTCGCCTGCGCCTGTCCGCCAAATTCTATCTGGTCGCGATGCTGTTCGTGATCTTCGATATCGAAGCCCTCTTTCTCTTTGCATGGTCTGTGTCCGTCCGCGAAAGCGGCTGGACCGGATTCGTCGAAGCACTCGTTTTCATAGCAATTCTGTTGGCAGGTCTTGTCTACCTATGGCGCGTCGGGGCACTTGATTGGGCTCCCGAAGGTCGCCGCAAGCGGCAAGCGAAGCTGAAACAATGAGGCTTTGGCATGCAATACAATCTCACCAGAATCGATCCGGATGCGCCCAACGAGCAGTACCCGGTCGGTGAACGGGAAACCGTCACCGATCAACTGCTAGAGGACCAGGTCCACAAGAACATCTTCATGGGCAAACTTGAAGATGTGCTGCGTGGCGCGGTCAATTGGGGCCGCAAGAACTCCCTCTGGCCGTACAACTTCGGCCTGTCCTGCTGCTACGTGGAAATGACCACGGCCTTCACGGCACCCCACGACATCGCCCGCTTCGGCGCCGAAGTCATCCGGGCCTCGCCGCGTCAGGCCGACTTCATGGTCATTGCCGGTACCTGCTTCGTGAAGATGGCGCCGATCATCCAGCGCCTGTACGAGCAGATGCTCGAACCAAAATGGGTCATTTCCATGGGTTCGTGCGCCAACTCCGGTGGCATGTACGACATCTACTCGGTCGTTCAGGGGGTCGACAAGTTCCTCCCCGTGGACGTCTATGTGCCTGGCTGCCCGCCACGCCCTGAGGCTTTCCTGCAAGGCTTGATGCTGTTGCAGGAGTCGATCGGCCAAGAACGACGCCCGCTTTCCTGGGTTGTTGGTGATCAAGGTATTTACCGTGCCGAGATGCCAGCCCAGAAAGACCTGCGTCGTGAGCAGCGCATTGCAGTAACCAACCTGCGCAGCCCCGACGAAGTCTGATCCAGCGACCTGCCGCCCGCTCCCGAAGGAGCCGGCGGCCTGGCTTCATTCTTAACGTTGACCCAAAGCGACCGAGACCATGACAGCGGACAACGCTATTTTCATTCCGCCCTACAAGGCTGACGACCAGGATGTGGTCGTCGAACTGAACAACCGTTTTGGCGCCGAAGCATTCGTCGCCCAGGAGACCCGCACCGGCATGCCCGTGCTGTGGGTAAAACGCGCCCAGCTCAAAGAGGTGCTCAGTTTCCTGCGCGGCGTCGCCAAGCCTTACAGCATGCTGTACGACCTGCATGGCGTCGACGAGCGCCTGCGCACCCAGCGCCGTGGCCTGCCAGCCGCCGATTTCAGCGTGTTCTACCACCTGTTGTCGATCGAGCGTAACAGCGATGTGATGATCAAGGTGTCGCTCAGCGAAGGCGACCTGAACCTGCCGACCGTGACGGGCATCTGGCCAAACGCCAACTGGTACGAGCGCGAAGTCTGGGACATGTTCGGCATCGACTTTGCCGGCCACCCGCACCTCAGCCGCATCATGATGCCGCCGACCTGGGAAGGTCACCCGCTGCGCAAGGACTACCCTGCCCGTGCGACCGAGTTCGACCCCTACAGCCTGACCCTGGCCAAGCAGCAGCTTGAAGAGGAATCGGCACGCTTCAACCCGGAAGCCTGGGGCATGAAACGTCAGGGCGCCAACGAGGACTACATGTTCCTCAACCTCGGCCCCAACCACCCTTCGGCGCACGGTGCGTTCCGTATCGTCCTGCAGCTGGACGGTGAAGAAATCGTCGACTGCGTACCGGACATCGGCTACCACCACCGTGGTGCCGAAAAAATGGCCGAGCGCCAGTCCTGGCACAGCTTCATCCCCTATACCGACCGTATCGATTACCTCGGCGGGGTGATGAACAACCTGCCGTACGTGCTTGCGGTAGAGAAGCTGGCCGGCATCAAGGTGCCGCAGAAGGTCGACGTGATTCGCATCATGCTGGCCGAGTTCTTCCGCATCACCAGCCACCTGCTGTTCCTGGGTACCTACATCCAGGACGTCGGCGCCATGACCCCGGTGTTCTTCACCTTCACCGACCGCCAGCGCGCCTACACCGTGATCGAAGCGATCACCGGTTTCCGCCTGCACCCGGCCTGGTACCGCATCGGTGGCGTCGCCCACGACCTGCCACGTGGCTGGGACAAGCTGGTCAAGGACTTTGTCGAGTGGCTGCCCAAGCGCCTCGACGAATACACCAAGGCCGCCCTGCAAAACAGCATCCTCAAGGGCCGTACCATCGGCGTTGCCGCGTACAACACCAAGGAAGCGCTGGAATGGGGCACCACCGGTGCCGGCTTGCGTGCCACCGGTTGCAACTTCGACCTGCGTAAAGCCCGTCCTTACTCCGGCTACGAAAACTTCGAGTTCGAAGTACCGCTGGCCCACAACGGCGATGCCTACGATCGCTGCATGGTCCGTGTCGAGGAGATGCGTCAGAGTATCCGCATCATCGACCAGTGCCTGCGCAACATGCCGGAAGGCCCGTACAAGGCGGATCACCCGCTGACCACGCCGCCGCCGAAAGAGCGCACCCTGCAGCACATCGAAACCCTGATCACGCACTTCCTGCAAGTCTCGTGGGGCCCGGTCATGCCGGCCAACGAGTCGTTCCAGATGATCGAAGCGACCAAGGGCATCAACAGTTACTACCTGACGAGCGATGGCGGCACCATGAGCTACCGCACCCGGATCCGCACCCCGAGCTACCCGCACCTGCAGCAGATCCCTTCGGTGATCAAAGGCAGCATGGTTGCCGACCTCATTGCGTACCTGGGCAGTATCGACTTCGTTATGGCTGACGTGGACCGCTAAGCATGAACAGCACGCTTATCCAGACAGACCGTTTCGCCCTGAGCGAAACCGAGCGCTCGGCCATCGAGCACGAAATGCATCACTACGAGGACCCGCGCGCGGCGTCCATCGAAGCCCTGAAGATCGTCCAGAAGGAGCGTGGCTGGGTGCCGGACGGCGCCATTCACGCCATCGGCGAAGTGCTGGGCATTCCGGCCAGCGACGTCGAGGGTGTCGCCACCTTCTACAGCCAGATCTTCCGCCAACCGGTCGGCCGCCACATCATCCGCGTGTGCGACAGCATGGTCTGCTACATCGGCGGCCATGAGTCGGTGGTCAGCCAGATCCAGAGCGAGCTGGGCATCGGCCTCGGCCAGACCACCGCCGACGGCCGTTTCACCCTGCTGCCCGTGTGCTGCCTGGGCAACTGCGACAAGGCCCCGGCACTGATGATCGACGACGACACCTTCGGTGACGTGCAGCCGGCTGGCGTTTCCAAACTGCTGGAGGGTTACGTATGACCATTACTTCCTTCGGCCCGGCCAACCGCATCGCGCGCTCGGCCGAAACCCACCCACTGACCTGGCGCCTGCGCGACGACGGCGAGCCGGTCTGGCTGGCCGAGTACGAATCGAAGAACGGCTACGCCGCAGCCCGCAAGGCGCTGGCGCAAATGTCCGCCGACGACATCGTGCAGAGCGTCAAGGACTCCGGCCTCAAAGGCCGTGGCGGCGCAGGCTTCCCCACTGGCGTGAAGTGGGGCCTGATGCCCAAAGACGAATCCATGAACATCCGCTACCTGCTGTGCAACGCGGACGAAATGGAGCCGAACACCTGGAAGGACCGCATGCTGATGGAGCAACAGCCCCATCTGCTGGTCGAGGGCATGCTGATCAGCGCCCGCGCCCTGAAGGCCTACCGCGGCTACATCTTCCTGCGTGGCGAGTACACCACCGCAGCGAAAAACCTCAACCGTGCCATCGATGAAGCCAAGGCCGCCGGCCTGCTGGGCAAGAACATCCTGGGCAGCGGTTTCGATTTCGAGCTGTTCGTGCACACCGGTGCCGGCCGCTACATCTGCGGTGAAGAAACCGCGCTGATCAACTCGCTGGAAGGCCGCCGCGCCAACCCGCGCTCCAAGCCGCCCTTCCCTGCCGCCGTTGGCGTGTGGGGCAAGCCGACATGCGTGAACAACGTCGAAACCCTGTGCAACGTCCCGGCCATCGTCGCCAACGGCAACGACTGGTACAAGTCGCTGGCCCGCGAAGGCAGCGAGGACCACGGCACCAAGCTGATGGGCTTCTCCGGCAAGGTGAAGAACCCAGGCCTGTGGGAACTGCCATTTGGCGTTACCGCACGCGAATTGTTCGAAGACTACGCCGGTGGCATGCGTGATGGCTTCAAGCTCAAGTGCTGGCAGCCAGGCGGCGCCGGTACCGGCTTCCTGCTGCCCGAGCACCTTGATGCACAAATGTACGCCGGTGGCATCGCCAAGGTCGGCACCCGTATGGGTACTGGCTTGGCCATGGCGGTCGACGACAGCGTCAACATGGTGTCGCTGCTGCGCAACATGGAAGAGTTCTTCGCCCGCGAATCGTGCGGCTGGTGCACCCCATGCCGTGACGGCCTGCCGTGGAGCGTGAAGATGCTGCGCGCACTGGAAAACGGCCAAGGCCGCGCCGAGGACATCGAGACGCTGCTGGGACTGGTCAACTTCCTCGGCCCGGGCCGTACCTTCTGTGCTCACGCACCGGGTGCCGTCGAGCCGCTGGGCAGTGCCATCAAATACTTCCGCTCGGAGTTCGAGGCCGGTGTGGCGCCAGAAAGCGCTGCCACCCTGCGCCCCGACCTGGCGAAGCCGATCGTGGTCGGCGCATAACAAGATGATTAGGCGGGTGGTCCGTGCCACTCGCCAGCTTACCGGCAGGCCCGAGCAATCGAGGCGTGTCGCAAGCTCACCGATTTCCATTAGCCACGCCCGCTCACGCGGGCCAACGAAGAACTTTGAACAATGGCCACTATCCACGTAGACGGCAAAGCGCTCGAAGTCAACGGTGCAGACAACCTGTTACAGGCATGTCTGTCGCTCGGCCTCGACATCCCTTATTTCTGCTGGCACCCGGCGCTTGGTAGCGTTGGCGCCTGCCGGCAGTGCGCAGTCAAGCAGTACACCGACGAGAACGACACCCGTGGTCGTATCGTCATGTCCTGCATGACCCCTGCTTCCGACGGCACCTGGATTTCCATCGACGATGAAGAGTCGAAGGCGTTCCGCGCCAGCGTCGTCGAATGGCTGATGACCAACCACCCGCACGACTGCCCGGTGTGCGAGGAAGGCGGTCACTGCCACCTGCAGGACATGACGGTAATGACCGGCCACAACGAGCGCCGCTACCGTTTCACCAAGCGTACCCACCAGAACCAGGACCTCGGCCCGTTCATCGCCCATGAGATGAACCGCTGCATCGCCTGCTACCGCTGCGTGCGCTATTACAAGGACTACGCCGGTGGTACCGACCTGGGCGTCTACGGCGCCCACGACAACGTGTACTTCGGCCGCGTCGAAGACGGTGTGCTGGAAAGCGAGTTCTCCGGCAACCTGACCGAGGTCTGCCCGACCGGCGTATTCACCGACAAGACCCACTCCGAGCGCTACAACCGCAAGTGGGACATGCAGTTCGCCCCGAGCATCTGCCATGGCTGCTCCAGCGGCTGCAACATCAGCCCGGGTGAGCGCTACGGCGAACTGCGCCGTATCGAAAACCGCTTCAACGGTTCGGTCAACCAGTACTTCCTGTGCGACCGCGGCCGCTTCGGCTATGGCTACGTCAACCGCAAGGATCGCCCGCGCCAGCCACAACTGGCCGACGGCACCAAGCTGGGCCTGGACGCCGCCCTGGACAAGGCCGCCGACCTGCTGCGCGGCCGTACCATCGTCGGTATCGGCTCGCCACGCGCCAGCCTCGAAAGCAACTACGGCCTGCGTGAGCTGGTCGGCGCCGAGTACTTCTACTCGGGCATGGAAGCGGGCGAACTGGCCCGCGTACGCCTGGCCCTGAACGTGCTGAACAACAGCCCGCTGCCCGTGCCGACCCTGCGCGACATCGAAGACCACGACGCCGTGTTCGTGCTCGGTGAAGACCTGACCCAGACCGCTGCCCGCGTTGCCCTGGCCGTGCGCCAGGCCACCAAAGGCAAGGCCGAGGCCATGGCCGAAGCAATGAAAGTGCAGCCTTGGCTCGACGCTGCCGTGAAGAACATCGGCCAGCACGCGCTGTACCCGCTGTTCATCGCGTCCCTGGCGGAAACCAAGCTGGACGACGTCGCCGAAGAGTGCGTACACGCCGCGCCGGCCGACCTGGCCCGCATCGGTTTCGCCGTGGCCCACGCCATCGACCCGAGCGCCCCTGCCGTCGCCGGCCTGGACGACGAAGCCAAGGCCCTGGCCCAGCGCATCGCCGACGCCCTGGTCGCCGCCAAGCGCCCACTGGTCGTTGCCGGTACGTCGCTGGCCGACCCGGCGCTGATCGAAGCCGCCGCCAACATCGCCAAGGCCCTGAAGCTGCGCGAGAAAAACGGCTCGCTGAGCCTGGTGGTGCCTGAGGCCAACAGCATCGGCCTGGCCATGCTCGGTGGCGAGTCGGTCGATGCCGCCCTGGACGCGGTCATCAGCGGCAAAGCAGACGCCATCGTCGTGCTGGAAAACGACCTGTACGCCCGCGTACCGGCCGCCAAGGTCGATGCAGCCCTGGCTGCGGCCAAGGTGGTGATCGTTGCCGACCACTCCAAAACTGCCACCGTCGACCGCGCCCACCTGGTGCTGCCGGCCGCCTCGTTCGCCGAGGGTGACGGTACCCTGGTCAGCCAGGAAGGCCGTGCCCAGCGCTTCTTCCAGGTGTTCGACCCGCAGTACCTGGACAGCAGCATCCAGATCCACGAAGGCTGGCGCTGGATGCACGCCCTGCGTGCCACCCTGCTGAACAAGCCGGTCGACTGGACCCAGCTGGACCACGTCACCAGCGCCTGCGCCGAAGCCGCCCCGCAACTGGCCGGCATCGTCAACGCCGCGCCAAGCGCTGCGTTCCGCATCAAGGGCATGAAGCTGGCCCGTGAGCCGCTGCGCTACTCCGGCCGTACCGCCATGCGTGCCAACATCAGCGTGCACGAGCCGCGCACCCCGCAAGACAAGGACACCGCGTTCGCCTTCTCCATGGAAGGCTACTCGGGTTCGGCCGAACCGCGCCAGCAGGTGCCGTTCGCCTGGTCGCCGGGCTGGAACTCCCCACAAGCCTGGAACAAGTTTCAGGACGAGGTCGGTGGCCACCTGCGTGCCGGTGACCCGGGCGTGCGCCTGATCGAATCGCAAGGCGACCGCCTGAACTGGTTCAACACCATTCCGGGGGCCTTCAACCCGGCCCGTGGCACCTGGACTGCCGTACCGTTCTTCCACCTGTTCGGCAGCGAAGAAAGCTCCTCGCGCGCCGCTCCGGTTCAAGAACGCATCCCGGCTGCCTACGTGGCCCTGGCCAAGTCCGAAGCCGACCGCCTGGGCGTCAACGAGGGTGCCCTGCTGAGCCTGAACGTCGCCGGTGTGGCCCTGCGCCTGCCGCTGCGTATCAATGAAGAGCTGGGCGCTGGCCTGGTCGCGCTGCCGAAAGGCCTGGCTGGCATTCCGCCTGCCATCTTCGGTGCATCCGTCGAAGGTCTGCAGGAGGCAGCACAATGAGCTGGTTCACCCCCGAAGTGATCGATGTGATCCTCACCGTGCTGCGGGCCATCGTGGTCCTGCTGGCCGTGGTGGTCTGCGGTGCGCTGCTCAGCTTCGTCGAGCGCCGCCTGCTGGGCTGGTGGCAGGACCGCTACGGTCCGAACCGCGTCGGCCCGTTCGGCATGTTCCAGATCGCTGCCGACATGCTGAAGATGTTCTTCAAGGAAGACTGGAACCCACCCTTCGTCGACCGCGTGATCTTCACCCTGGCACCGGTAGTGGCCATGAGCGCCCTGCTGATCGCCTTCGTGGTCATCCCGATCACCCCGACCTGGGGCGTTGCCGACCTGAACATCGGCCTGCTGTTCTTCTTCGCCATGGCCGGCCTGTCGGTCTACGCGGTGCTGTTCGCCGGCTGGTCGTCGAACAACAAGTACGCCCTGCTGGGCAGCTTGCGTGCTTCGGCACAGACCGTGTCGTACGAGGTGTTCCTGGGCCTGGCGCTGATGGGCGTGGTGGTGCAGGTGGGCTCGTTCAACATGCGCGACATCGTTGAGTACCAGGCGCAGAACCTGTGGTTCATCATTCCGCAGTTCTTCGGCTTCTGCACCTTCTTCATCGCTGGCGTCGCCGTGACTCACCGTCACCCGTTCGACCAGCCGGAAGCAGAACAGGAACTGGCCGACGGCTACCACATCGAGTATGCCGGCATGAAGTGGGGCATGTTCTTCGTCGGTGAGTACATCGGCATCATCCTCATCTCGGCGCTGCTGGTAACCCTGTTCTTCGGCGGCTGGCACGGCCCGTTCGGCATCCTGCCGCAACTGTCGTTCCTGTGGTTCGCCCTGAAGACCGCGTTCTTCATCATGCTGTTCATCCTGCTGCGCGCCTCGATCCCGCGCCCACGCTATGACCAGGTGATGGACTTCAGCTGGAAGTTCTGCCTGCCGCTGACCCTGATCAATTTGCTGGTGACCGCTGCGATCGTGCTCTACAACACGCCAGCCGTCGCGGCCCAGTGAGGATTTGACCCATGTTCAAGTATATCGGCGACATCGTTAAGGGCACCGGCACCCAGCTGCGCAGCCTGGCAATGGTGTTCTCCCACGGGTTCCGCAAGCGCGACACCCTGCAGTACCCCGAAGAACCCGTGTACCTGCCGCCGCGCTACCGCGGCCGCATCGTCCTCACCCGCGACCCCGATGGCGAGGAGCGCTGCGTAGCGTGCAACCTCTGCGCGGTGGCCTGCCCGGTTGGCTGCATTTCGCTGCAGAAGGCCGAGACAGAGGACGGCCGCTGGTACCCGGAGTTCTTCCGCATCAACTTCTCGCGTTGCATTTTCTGCGGCCTGTGTGAAGAAGCGTGCCCGACCACCGCGATCCAGCTGACTCCGGATTTCGAAATGGCCGAGTTCAAGCGTCAGGACCTGGTGTACGAGAAAGAAGATCTGCTGATCTCCGGCCCCGGCAAGAACCCTGACTACAACTTCTACCGTGTTGCGGGTATGGCAATCGCTGGCAAGCCGAAGGGCTCTGCACAGAACGAAGCCGAGCCGATCAACGTGAAGAGCTTGCTCCCATAAGGACAGAAAGATGGAATTCGCTTTCTACTTCGCATCCGGGATCGCCGTGGTCTCCACCCTTCGGGTGGTAACTGGCACCAACCCCGTGCACGCCTTGCTTTACCTGATCATTTCGCTGATTTCCGTGGCCATGATCTTCTTCGCCCTGGGTGCGCCGTTTGCCGGCGCCCTGGAAGTGATCGCCTACGCCGGCGCCATCATGGTGCTGTTCGTGTTCGTGGTGATGATGCTCAACCTCGGGCCGGCTTCGGTCGCCCAGGAACGGGGCTGGCTCAAGCCCGGTATCTGGGCAGGGCCGGTGATCCTCGGCACCCTGCTGCTGGCGGAGCTGCTGTACGTCCTGTTCGTCGCCCCGAGCGGCGCCGGCATCAGCGGTACCACCGTGGGCCCGAAAGCCGTGGGCATCAGCCTGTTCGGCCCGTACCTGCTGGTGGTCGAACTGGCGTCGATGCTGCTGCTGGCTGCAGCCGTCACCGCCTTCCACCTGGGCCGCAACGAGGCGAAGGAGTAAATCATGGGTGCTATCCCTCTCGAGCATGGTCTGGCGGTCGCCGGCATCCTGTTCTGCTTAGGTCTGGTTGGCCTGATGGTCCGCCGCAACATCCTCTTCGTGCTCATGAGCCTGGAAGTCATGATGAACGCCTCTGCCCTGGCGTTCGTCGTCGCCGGTGCCCGTTGGGTCCAGCCCGACGGCCAGGTGATGTTCATTCTGGTGATCAGCCTGGCAGCCGCCGAGGCCAGCATTGGCCTGGCCATCCTGCTGCAGCTGTATCGCCGCTTCCACACTCTCGACATCGATGCTGCCAGTGAGATGCGCGGATGAACCTTCTCTTCCTGACTTTCGTCTTTCCCCTCATCGGCTTCCTGCTGCTGTCGTTCTCGCGCGGACGGTTCTCGGAGAACCTGTCCGCCCTGATCGGCGTCGGCTCGGTAGGCCTGTCGGCCGCCACGGCCGCTTACGTCATCTGGCAGTTCAACGTCGCCCCGCCTGAGGGCGGCGCGTACAGCCAGCTGCTGTGGCAGTGGATGTCGGTGGACGGCTTTGCGCCGAACTTCACCCTGTACCTGGACGGCCTGTCGGTCACCATGCTCGGTGTGGTGACCGGTGTCGGCTTCCTGATCCACCTGTTCGCATCCTGGTACATGCGTGGCGAAGCCGGCTACTCGCGCTTCTTCTCGTACACCAACCTGTTCATCGCCAGCATGCTGTTCCTGATCCTTGGCGATAACCTGCTGTTCATCTACTTCGGCTGGGAAGGCGTGGGCCTGTGCTCGTACCTGTTGATCGGTTTCTACTACAGCAACCGCAACAACGGTAACGCGGCACTCAAGGCATTCATCGTCACCCGTATCGGCGACGTGTTCATGGCCATCGGCCTGTTCATCCTGTTCGCCCAGCTGGGCACCCTGAACGTGCAGGAACTGCTGGTGCTGGCACCGCAGAAGTTCCAGGCTGGCGACACCTGGATGGTGCTGGCCACGCTGATGCTGCTGGGTGGTGCGGTCGGTAAATCGGCACAGCTGCCACTGCAGACCTGGCTGGCCGACGCCATGGCGGGCCCGACTCCGGTTTCGGCACTGATCCACGCCGCAACCATGGTGACCGCGGGCGTGTACCTGATCGCCCGTACCAACGGCCTGTTCCTGCTGGCGCCGGACATCCTGCACCTTGTAGGTGTGGTCGGTGGCGTGACCCTGGTACTGGCAGGCTTCGCTGCGCTGGTACAGACCGATATCAAGCGTATCCTCGCCTACTCGACCATGAGCCAGATCGGCTACATGTTCCTGGCCCTGGGCGTGGGTGCCTGGGACGCGGCGATCTTCCACCTGATGACCCACGCCTTCTTCAAGGCCCTGCTGTTCCTTGCCTCCGGTGCGGTGATCGTTGCCTGCCACCACGAGCAGAACATCTTCAAGATGGGCGGCCTGTGGAAGAAGCTGCCGCTGGCCTACGCCAGCTTCGTGGTCGGTGGTGCGGCACTGGCGGCCCTGCCGATCGTGACCGTGGGCTTCTACTCCAAGGACGAGATCCTCTGGGAAGCCTTCGCCAGCGGCAACACCGGCCTGCTGTATGCCGGCCTGGTAGGCGCGTTCATGACCTCGCTGTACACCTTCCGCCTGATCTTCATCGCCTTCCACGGCGAAGCCAAGACCGAAGCCCACGCGGGCCACGGCATCAGCCACTGGCTGCCGCTGGGCGTGCTGATCGTGCTGTCGACCTTCGTCGGCGCCTGGATCACCCCGCCGCTGGCCGGTGTGCTGCCAGAAAGCGCCGGCCATGCCGGTGGCGAAGCCAAGCACGCGCTGGAGATCACCTCGGGTGCCATCGCCATCGCCGGTATCCTGCTGGCCGCCCTGCTGTTCCTGGGCAAGCGCCGCTTCGTCAGCGCCGTCGCTAACAGTGGCATCGGTCGCGTCCTGTCGGCCTGGTGGTTCGCTGCCTGGGGCTTCGACTGGATCTACGACAAGCTTTTCGTCAAACCGTACCTGCTGATCAGCCACATCCTGCGCAAGGACCCGGTTGACCGCACCATCGGCCTGATTCCTCGGATGGCGCGTGGTGGCCACGTGGCCATGAGCAAGACCGAGACTGGCCAACTGCGCTGGTACACCGCCTCTATCGCCGTGGGTGCCGTGCTGGTGCTCGGTGCCGTGGTAGTGGCTGCGGTATGACTATGAATCTTGCGACTTTGCCAAAGGAAACCAACCCGTCATGATTTTGCCTTGGCTGATCCTGATCCCCTTCATCGGCGGCTTCCTGTGCTGGCTGGGTGAGCGCTTCGGCGCCACCCTGCCGCGCTGGATCGCGCTGCTTACCATGTCCCTGCTGCTTGGCATCGGCCTGTGGCTGTGGGGTACCGGCGACTACACCCTTGCTCCCGCCCCGGGCGCCGAACCGGCCTGGGCCCTGGAATACAAAGTCCAGTGGATCCAGCGCTTCGGCATCAGCATCCACTTGGCCCTTGATGGCCTGTCGCTGCTGATGATCCTGCTCACCGGCCTGCTCGGTGTGCTGTCGGTACTGTGTTCCTGGAAAGAGATCCAGCGCCACGTCGGCTTCTTCCACCTCAACCTGATGTGGATCCTCGGCGGCGTGGTCGGTGTGTTCCTGGCCCTGGACCTGTTCCTGTTCTTCTTCTTCTGGGAAATGATGCTGGTGCCGATGTACTTCCTCATCGCGCTCTGGGGTCACAGCTCGGCAGACGGCAAGAAGACCCGGATCTACGCGGCGACCAAGTTCTTCATCTTCACCCAGGCCAGCGGCCTGATCATGCTGGTGGCGATCCTGGGCCTGGTGCTGGTCAACTACAACACCACTGGCGTGCTCACCTTCAACTACAGCGACCTGCTCAAGGCCGAGTTGCCTGCCGGTGTCGAGTACGTGCTGATGCTGGGCTTCTTCATCGCCTTCGCGGTGAAGCTGCCGGTGGTGCCGTTCCACTCCTGGCTGCCTGACGCTCACGCCCAGGCACCGACCGCAGGCTCGGTGGACCTGGCGGGTATCTTGCTGAAGACCGCGGCCTACGGCCTGCTGCGCTTCGCCCTGCCGCTGTTCCCGAACGCCTCGGCCGAGTTCGCGCCGATCGCCATGACCCTGGGCCTGATCGGTATCTTCTACGGTGCCTTCCTGGCCTTCGCACAAACCGACATCAAGCGCCTGATCGCCTTCTCCAGCGTCTCGCACATGGGCTTCGTGCTGATCGGTATCTACTCCGGCAGCCAGCAGGCCTTGCAAGGTGCGGTGATCCAGATGCTGGCCCACGGCCTGTCGGCTGCGGCACTGTTCATCCTGTCTGGCCAGCTGTACGAGCGCCTGCACACCCGTGACATGCGCCAGATGGGTGGCCTGTGGCACCGCATCGCTTACCTGCCGGCCATCAGCCTGTTCTTCGCAGCGGCATCGCTGGGCCTGCCAGGCACCGGCAACTTCGTCGGCGAGTTCCTGATCCTGATCGGCAGCTTCGTGCATGTACCGTGGATCACCGTGATTGCCACCACCGGCCTGGTGTTCGGTTCGGTGTACTCGCTGATCATGATCCACCGCGCCTACTTCGGCCCGGCCAAGACCGACACCGTGCTGGCCGGCATGGACGGTCGCGAACTGATCATGGTTCTGGGTCTGGCGGTATTGCTGATCCTGCTGGGCGTGTATCCGCAGCCGTTCCTCGACACCTCTGCCGCCACCATGAGTGGTGTGCAGCAGTGGCTCGGATCCGCTTTCACTCAACTCGCTTCGGCCCGGTAAGAGCGCTATGGAATTCACCACTCAACACTTCATCGCATTGGCGCCGATGCTGATCACCACCATCACCACGGTGGTGGTGATGCTGGCGATCGCCTGGAAGCGCAACCACTCGCAGACCTTCCTGCTGTCCACCGTGGGCCTGAACCTGGCCCTGCTGTCGCTCCTGCCGGCGCTTAAGGTCGCGCCGCTGGCGGTCACCTCGCTGATCACCATCGACAAATTCGCCTGCCTGTACATGGCGATCATCCTCATCGCGACGCTGGCCTGCGTCACCCTTGCCCACGCCTACCTCGGCGAGGGCTCCAAGGGTTTCCCGGGCAACCGTGAAGAACTGTACCTGTTGCTGCTGATGTCGGCCCTCGGTGGCCTGGTGCTGGTCAGCGCCAACCACCTGGCCGGCCTGTTCATCGGCCTGGAGCTGCTGTCGGTACCGGTCTACGGCCTGGTGGCGTATGCCTTCTTCAACAAGCGATCGCTGGAAGCCGGCATCAAGTACATGGTGCTGTCGGCCGCAGGCTCGGCTTTCCTGCTGTTCGGCATGGCACTGCTGTACGCCGACGCCGGCAGCCTGAGCTTCGACCAGATCGGCAAAGCCCTGGCTACCACCAGCATGCCAAGCCTGGTGGCCCAGCTGGGCCTGGGCATGATGCTGGTCGGCCTGGCCTTCAAGCTGTCGCTGGTGCCGTTCCATCTGTGGACCCCGGACGTGTACGAAGGCGCTCCGGCGCCGGTCGCCGCGTTCCTGGCAACCGCCAGCAAGGTGGCAGTATTCGCCGTTGTCGTACGCCTGTTCATGCTCTCCCCTGCTGCCAGCAGCGGCGTGCTCAGCACCGTACTGGCGGTGATTGCCGTAGCCTCGATCCTGATTGGTAACCTGCTGGCGCTGACCCAGAGCAACCTCAAGCGTCTGCTGGGTTACTCGTCCATCGCCCACTTCGGTTACCTGGTCATCGCGTTGGTCGCCAGCAAGGGCCTGGCCCTGGAAGCCATGGGCGTTTACCTGGTCACCTACGTGATCACCAGCCTGGGCGCCTTCGGCGTCATCACCCTGATGTCCTCGCCATACGGCGGCCGTGACGCCGATGCCCTGTACGAGTACCGCGGCCTGTTCTGGCGCCGCCCGTACCTGACAGCGGTACTGACCGTGATGATGCTGTCGCTGGCGGGTATCCCGCTGACCGCCGGCTTCATCGGCAAGTTCTACATCATCGCTACCGGCGTCGAATCGCACCTGTGGTGGTTGGTCGGTGCACTGGTGATCGGTAGTGCCATCGGCGTGTACTATTACCTGCGCGTCATGGTTACCCTGTACCTGGTCGAGCCGAATCTGCGTCGTCACGACGCCCCGCTGAAGTGGGAACAGCGCACCGGCGGCGTCATGCTGCTGGCTATCGCCATTCTCGCTTTCGTACTGGGTGTGTACCCGCAACCGCTGCTGGAACTGGTTCAGCAAGCGGGCCTGCAACTGATCGGTTGATCACCCTGGCAGCCCCAGTAATAGAAAACACCCCGCCTAGGCGGGGTGTTTTTTTATCTGCACGTTTTGTTACCTGCGCCCAATGGTGCCTCACTCACTCGGGCAGCCCTGGCCTGCGCCCGGCAAGGCGGCCTTGCGCAAATCACCATTGGCCGAAGGCAGGTACACTTCCGGGTTGGGCATGCCGCTGGGGGAGAGTTCATGGGTCATTTCGAATTCGGCGCGCACTGACCAGCCACACGCCTCGGTGGTGCATTGCAAATAAGCGATTCGCAGGAAAATATGGCGCCCTTCGCTAGTACGTATGCGCATCCGGCTGTGGCAATGCGGGCAAACCAGCTTGTAAGTACTCACGGCAAGTACCTGCTAGCATTGCCCAGGCTAGCCTGTGTATCAGTATTGGCTGCAACTGTGGGTGTATTCTTCAATTTGATGGTTCTCATTGCAGAAGTGCTCCTTAAAACGCAGGGCTGTATTCATAACGAGTAGTTTAAGCCCATGGAATATCATTAAACCAGTCATGGATATTTGTTATGAGTACTCACATACTTGCTGAGGTGCTCACCCGCCTTAAGCTTCTCACTGGCGCAAACACAGATGCCGAGCTGTCACGTGCACTGTCGGTCAGCCCGCAAACGCTGAGCAGCTGGAAGGTTCGCGAAAGCATCCCTTACTCACTTTGCATAGACATCGCCAAAAAGCATGCATGCTCTCTGGACTGGCTATTGCTGGGCCATGCCGAGCACAACGCCGCACCAAGTGATGCGGGTTGGGAGTGCGACATGCTCGAACGGCTGCGCACGCTCTCGCACAGCGATCGCCAGGCCATCCTGCTGTTCATCAAGGACAAGCAGCGCATCCAGCAGTTGGAACAGCAACTGAGCGAGCTCGGCGGCGCAACCAATGGCTAACCCCGACGGCGCCAGCGCTGGATGAGTTCGCGCGGGTCGAGTGTATCCAGCCAGACCATGACCTTGAGGCTGATGGGGATCACCACCACAGCGGCCACGAATGCCGACATGCCCCGAGTCAGCAAAGGCACCAATGACGAAACCAGTGGCTCAAACAAATGGCCCACGCCCACGGTCACGAATACCAGCAGGAGTTTCTTGGCCAGTGTCAGGCGCCTGGTCTCATTGGTGATCAATCGATCGCGTGCCGCGCTCACCAGCAATGCCCCCAGCAACGCGGCGAACAACACATCGCCATCCACCCCCAGGAACGCCACCAATGCCGAGGTCAAACTGTCTAAAACAGGTCGCTCAGGCATGGGCTTGCCCTCCGCGCGGAACAGGCAGGCAGGCGGTTGCCCCCAGGCTATACATGACCGCCGCTTCGACAAAACGGATGTAGCACACCCGCAAGGCACGCCCATGATCATGCCCGGCCACATCCTCGAGGCGCTTGTAGCCCCGCTCTCGCAGCACTGACCGCCAGCGGGCGAATTCGCGTGCAGCCTCGATAGCAGCGCAGCGCGCGGCCACTTCCAAAGCAGCATCACTGACAGACCGCGGCAGTTGCAGGTGCTCACGCAAACTGCCCAAATCCACCCGCGGCCAGAACGGGTCATGGCAATCGGCAAAGCGCGGTAGCCGAGGATCGTTGCTCATGCTCTACCCCCCTTACTGCTCGGCCAGCATGCCGTAGCGAATGGCCTTGATCACAGCTGCCACCCGGGTAGGCACTTCAAATTTGCGCAGGATGTTGGACACGTGAAAGTTCACCGTCGACTCCTTGCATTCAAGGATCTGGCCGATCTCCCACGAGCTCTTGCCATAAGCACACCACAACAGCACTTGCTGTTCACGTGGCGTCAGGCGAACCGGGGCGTCCGCCAAGGGTTGCTGCGAGTGTCGAGCGTTGTCAGTCATGTTTGAACTCCACGGGTGATTGAGCGAGGCATTACTGCCTACCTGCAGTCACCTTACGAAGCACAGGCCACCCACCTCCACCGCCGTGGTTTGTAAAGAACTTTCGTACAAGACCGTATGACGAAGGTTACGCACGATTTGCTGACTTTCTGCGTGCTCCAAGCCGCATTTCGCTCGTCTCAACGCCGTTGTCCATTCGCCTTTCGCCTGGAGTCGTACAATGCGTTCCGATTTACCCCTCTCGTCCTGCCTCGGTCTGCTGGCGGCCTTGGCTGCTACTCAGCCCGCTCTGGGGGCATCCTCGGTCGAATTGGGCCGAGTGCTGATCACCGATGAGGAGCAGAACGAGCTGACGGCAGCCAGCGAGCGCCTGCGTGAAATACCGGGAGCCAGCAACCTGGTGGACATGCAGCGCGTGGGGCAAGGCCGAGTGGCCAGCAACCAGGACGTGCTGGCCTACCAGCCTGGGGTGTTCGCCCAATCGGCAGGCAACGACGGCATCAAGCTGTCGATACGCGGCTCGGGCCTCAACCGCGCGCCGGGGGCGCACGGTTCCGGCGTTTACACGATGTTCGACGGCCTGCCGCTGACCGGCCCGGGCGGCACGCCTTACGAATTGTTCGAACCGCTGTGGCTGAGCCGTGCCGAAGTGCTGCGTGGCGCCAATGGCTTTGACCAAGGCTCCCTGGCCTTGGGCGGTGCCATCAACTACGTCACCCACACCGGCTACGACGCGCCTGCACTGCAAGTACGCTACGAGGTCGGTAGCCGCGGCTACCAGCATCGGCACATCAGTTCGGGCCAGGTGCTGGGCAATCTCGACTATTACGTGGCCCTGACCGACTCGGAATATGACGGCTACCAGGCGCACAGCAGCGGCAGCGCCAAGGGCATTGCCGCCAATGTCGGTTACCGCTTCAACCCCGACCTGGAAACCCGCTTCTACCTGCGCTACCGGGAAACTGAAAACGAACTGCCTGGGCGCCTGACCAAAGACCAGATCAAGCACCACCCACGCGCGGCCAACCCCAACTATCTGGCACGCGACGACAGCCGCCCGCAACCAGGCAGCACCTGGGTGGGCAACAAGACCACCTTCTACCTCGACGACGAGGCGCGCCTGGAAGCCGGCCTGGTCTATCACGACTACCCGATGGACCTGCGCGAAGGCCCCATGCGCCTGAAGGTCGCCTATACCGATGTCAGCGGTACGCTGAACTATTTCCGCCGCGACACACTGTTCGGGCGCGAGAGCAAGACCACCGTCGGTTGGCGTACCACCAAGCACCTGCCCAACAGCGGCGCTTCGCAATTTACCCGCAATGGCGATGTGTTCGGCGAGCGCACCCGTGACTTCACCTACCAGGGCTCGGACACCGTGCTGCATGTTGGCAACGATCTGGAACTGGTCCCCAACCTGTGGCTGAGCACCGGCCTGGCCATGGTCTACACACGCCGCGAAAGTGACGTGACCTACCCCGCTGAAGGCGGCAAGGTGAGCATGCATGACTGGGACTATGCACCCCGCCTGGGGCTGCGCTACGACATCCGCCCGGACTTGCAGGTGTACGGCAACCTGAGCCGCTCGGTAGAGCCGCCACACCCGTGGTCGCTGATCTGGAGCGCGCCCAGCACAGGCGGCAAGCAGATCCAGCCGATCGAGATGCAGAACCAGACAGCCACCACCCTGGAACTGGGCGCCCGTGGCGACTCGGCGCTCGGCCGCTGGGACCTGGCCTGGTACTACTCGCAAGTGCGCCACGAACTGCTGGCCGTTGAGGTAGTGCCGAACTTCACCTCGGAATTCAACGCCAGCGCTACCGTGCACCAAGGCGTTGAAGCCGGCCTCGACAGCACCCTGTGGGAACGCGCGGGCACTGGCAAGCTGAGCTTGCGCCAGGCCTACACCTTCAGCGACTTCCACTACCGTGATGACGACACGTTTGGCGACAACCGTCTGCCCGGCATCCCCATGCACTACTACCAGGCCGAGCTGCGCTATGACTGGCCGAGCGGCTTCTATGCCGGGGTCAACACACAAATGGCTTCGAAGGTGCAGGTGGACTACGCCAATAGCTACCACGCCGATGAATATGCCTTGCTCGGCGCACGCGTTGGCTGGGACTCACCGAAACAGGACTGGCAGACCTGGCTGGACCTGCGCAACCTGACCAACCAGCGCTATGCAGCGACCGTGACGCCGGCCTACAACGACGCCGGCCAGGACAATGCCCGTTCGACACCGGGCGAAGGATTTGGCGTATATGCCGGGGTTTCCTACAGCTTCCGCTGACGGGTAGGCGCGGATTTACCTGCGAATGCGTCGGCAAATTCAATGACGCATTCGCGGGTAAACCCGCGCCTACACAGGGGCGCTGCACAGCATCATTCGGGGCTCAGACCGCCCTGTTCAACTTCACCCATGAAGCAAACCTGTCGACAAACGCCTGCAAGAACGGTCGCGTCTTGTCGTTGAGCTTGCCCGAATCCTCGAACAAGCTCGCCGCACCGCCAAGGTAAGCCTCGGGCATCTGCATGCAGGGCATGTCGAGAAACACCAGCGACTGGCGCACCGCATGGTTGGCGCCAAAGCCACCAATCGCCCCCGGCGACACACTCACCACCGCCGTCGGCTTGCCGCTCCAGGCACTTTGCCCGTAAGGACGCGAACCCACATCGATGGCATTTTTCAGGCAGCCTGGCACCGAGCGGTTGTATTCCGGGGTGACGAACAACACCGCATCACTGCGGCGGATTTCATCGCGAAAACGCTTCCAGGTTTCCGGCGGTGCCTCGGCTTCGATATCTTCGTTGTACAGCGGCAGGTCGCCAATCTCGACGATCTTCAGCGCAAGGCTGGACGGCGCCAGCTCCGAAAGTGCGCGGGCGACCTTGCGGTTGTAGGACTCCTTGCGCAAGCTGCCCACGACGACTGCTACCGAATACACCTGGCTCATGGCAATTCCAACCTTTGCGGGTTAAATAGACGTTGTAGTTATAGATGACCGTTCTCCAGTGCCTAAGTTTTTTTTCCGCAGGGCGAAAACTTCCGCGTCTGTTTCACGGTCTATGCCTTCATACATTTCCTACGTAATTCAGAGGTTTCCACCCAAATGGCAGCAGTAATGGTCGGCCAATTCCACGCCCGTGACGCCGAAGGCCGCATCTACCCCGTGCACGAGTTTCAGGAATCCACCCTGCAACTCGACGGCAGCACGCTGGGCGCCCCCATCACCACCTACCGCCTGGCCATCGGCGACAAGGTCAACCACCTGGGTGATAACCGTTTCGAACTGGCACGCTCCGGCGTCGAGATCACGCGCATTCCGTGATGCAATCCACCGTGTAGCGGCCCCCTTCGTGCTGCAGGCCGTGCACATCGGCGACAAACCCGGGAAAGCCCTGGTTGAATGCTCGGGCGAATGCCAAGTAGTCCAGGATCGAGCGGGTCGCCTCGGTGAACCGCTCACCCGGCATGATCAACGGAATGCCAGGCGGGTACGGCACCAGCATCACTGCCGCCACACGCCCCAGCAGCGCCTCGATCGGTACCGCCTCCACCTCGCCACGCACCATCTTGTCATAGGCCTGGGCCGGGCTTACGGCCACCTCCGGCAAACGAGTGAACAGCCGCTTCAGCTGCTTGGCCGTGGCATTGACGCGGTAGCAGTCATGTAACTGGTCGCACAGGTCGCGCAGGCCTATGCCCTGGTAGCGAAGGGCGTCGGCAGCCCCCACACTCGGCAGGCAATTGCTGAGCGGGGTGTTGCCGTCATAGTGGCGCTTGAACTCAAGCAGTTCGGTGAGCAAGGTGCTCCACTTGCCCTTGGTGATGCCCATGGAAAACAGCACCAGAAAGCTGTACAGGCCGGTTTTTTCCACCACCAGCCCGCGCTCCCAGAGAAACTTGCTGACTACTGCCGCCGGGATGCCGTGCGCGCCCAGTACACCATCAGCGCTCAGGCCCGGCATCACCAAAGTCACTTTCAGCGGGTCGAGCAGCACATAGTCGGCCGCCACTTCACCAAAACCATGCCATTGCGCCCCCGGCTGCAACAACCAGTCCTGCGCGGCCAGACGGGGGATGCCCTCGGCACTTGGCGGCTGCCAGATGCTGAACCACCAGTCCTCTGCGGCAATGTGCTCACGCAGGTTGGCCAGGGCACGACGAAAACTCAACGCCTCGTCGAACATCTCCTGCAGCAGCGAGCGCCCGGCCGGCCCTTCCATCATGGCCGAAGCCACATCCAGCGAGGCGAGAATGCTGTACTGCGGCGAGGTAGAGATGTGCATCATGAACGCTTCGTTGAAACGGTCCCGGTCCAGCTGCCGCCTGGCCCCGTCCTGCACATGAATCATCGAAGCCTGGCTGAACGCCGCGAGCAGCTTGTGGGTGGAATGGGTACTGAACACCAACGGGCTGTCTGCCGCGCAGGCGGTGCCCATGGCGTAGCGCCCGGTGAAAAAGTCGTGGAACGCGGCATAGGCAAACCAGGCCTCGTCGAAGTGCAGCACCTCGACACTGGCACCCAGGGCCTGCTTGATCAGCCCGGCGTGGTAACACAGCCCGTCGTAGGTGGAGTTGGTCACTACCGCCAGCTTGATACGCTGCCCACGATCACGGGCAAGGGGGTTGGCCTGAATCTTCGCGGCGATCGCCTCGGGGCTGAACTCGCTGAGCGGGATCGGGCCGATGATGCCCAGTTCGTTGCGCTCCGGGCACAGGTACAGCGGGATGGCACCCGTCATGATGATCGCGTGCACCACCGACTTGTGGCAGTTGCGGTCCACCAGCACCAGGTCGTCACGGCCGACCATGGCGTGCCAGACGATCTTGTTGGCCGTGGAGGTACCGTTGATGACGAAGAAGGTGTGGTCGGCGCCGAAGTTGCGCGCCGCCCTGGCCTCGGCTTCGGCCAGCGGGCCTGTGTGGTCGAGCAGCGAACCCAGCTCCGGCACGGAAACGGACAGGTCCGAGCGCAGGGTGTTTTCCCCGAAGAACTGGTGAAAGGCTTGGCCTACCGGGCTTTTATGATAGGCCACACCGCCACCATGGCCCGGGGTGTGCCAGGAGTAGTTGGACTGCGCAGTGTGCTGCACCAGCGCCTTGAAGAACGGCGGCAGCAGGCCGTCGAGGTAGGTGTGTGCAGCACGCGCCACCTGGCGGGCGAGAAACGGCACGGTGTCTTCGAACAGGTAAAGGATGCCACGCAGCTGGTTGAGCTCGCTCATGGCTTCGGCGGGAGCATTTTCCAGGGTCACCTGCTCGCCCAGGGCGAAGATCGGCAGGTTGGGTGCGCGCAGACGGGCCAGGCGGATCAGCTCGGCCATGTTCTGCAGTAAATGGGTGTTCTCGCCAGCGCCTTCGGCCGCGATGAGCATGCAGGCCAGGCCGTGGTGGGTGGCAGCGACCAGGCGCGCTTCGGCGTGGTCAGCGGCGGCGAGAATGGCAAAGCCATCCTGGCGCAATTCCTCGGCGATGCCGCGCACACGTTCGCCAGCAACACTGTCGGCCTTGATGGCGCGGTGGACGATGAGGATCGGGAACTTGAGGTCCTTGTACATCAGGTGGCTACCTCCGAAGGACATGGCGTCCATTTCAGGGTAGTTGAGCCTTGTATTGCCTGTACTGGACCTTTCGCGGGTGAACCCGCTCCTACTGGGCACCGGTCGGTGATTGGACACAGGCCGTCGTAGGAGCGGGTTTACCCGCGAAAGGGCCGGGCCTGCTGGCCAATCTGCCCCCGCCATTCACCGCCGCAGCCGCCACCGTATTCGGCAGGTAAACCCGCGCCTACAACGATCTCCACTTCTGTTGCAGGGCGAAAGATCAGCCGGCTGGCGTCTCAGTCAGGGCCTGCCACAGCGAAGGCCCACCCGCCGACTTGGCAATGGCCGCCAGCCGCTCGGCATGCGCCTCCAGCTCTTCAGCGCTGGCCATGATCACCCGCCCTGGCGCACGCCCGACAATCCGGCGGATCTCGCTGCCGCCAGCGCCCTGCCCGTCCTCCTCGGCATCTGCGCCATTCCCAGCCAACGACAGGCTGGTCTGGCCACCGGTCATTGCCAGGTAAACGTCGGCTAGCAGTTCCGAGTCGAGCAGTGCGCCGTGCAACTCACGGCCCGAGTTGTCGATGTCGTAGCGTTTGCACAGCGCATCCAGGCTGTTGCGCTGCCCCGGGTGGCGCGAACGTGCCAGCAACAGGGTGTCCAGAATGGTGCAGTGCTGCGAAATGTCAGCACGGTCCTGCTGGCCCAGCAAGGCGAATTCGTTGTTGATGAAACCAACGTCGAACGCCGCGTTGTGGATGACCAGCGTGGCACCCTGGATGAACTGGAAGAACTCCTCGGCGACATCGCCAAAGCGGGGCTTGCCGACCAGGAAGGCATCCGTGATGCCGTGAACGTTGATCGCGCCCTCGTCACTCTCGCGGTCGGGCTGCAGGTAGACGTGGAAGTGCCGCCCGGTCAGGCGCCGGCCGATGACCTCGACACAGCCGATCTCGATGATCCGGTGGCCTTCGCCAACCGGCATACCCGTGGTTTCGGTATCGAGAATGACGAACCGTTTATCTTGCTGCTGCTCCACGCGGGCGCTCCAACTTGCATCCGTTACAAAGGTCGCGATTGTACCCCAGCTCAACGCTGGGCGCGCACCTCATCGACCCCACGGTTGGCCAGCTGGTCGGCGCGTTCGTTGCCGGGGTGGCCGATATGGCCGCGTACCCACTTCCAGGTCACCTTGTGGCGGTTGACCTGCTCATCGAGCTGCTGCCACAAGTCAGCGTTCTTCACCGGCTCCTTGGCGGCGGTCTTCCAGCCGCGCTTCTTCCAGTTGACCATCCATTCGTTGATGCCCTTCATCACGTACTGCGAGTCGGTGGTCAGCACCACCTCGCATTCACGTTTGAGCGACATCAGGCCCTGGATCGCGGCCATCAGCTCCATGCGGTTGTTGGTGGTCTCACGTTCGCCGCCCCACAGTTCCTTCTCGACGCCCTTATAGATCATCAGCACGCCCCAGCCACCCGGGCCAGGGTTGCCCTTGCAGGCACCATCAGTAAACATCTCGACGCTATCGCTCATGTACCACTCTTGAATTCAGTGCTTGTCAGTTTCGGGGTTGGCTGCGGTGCGGTTGACTTTCGCCAGTGGCAGCGGCAGCAGCTTGCCCATTGGCTCGCGGCGTTCCGGCCGCAAAGGCCGCAGGCCTACCACCATCTTGCGCGCCACCAGCAGGTACACCCCGCCACCGGAGCCCTGCCAGCCGCCGGCCAGTCGCTCCCAGCCCTCCAGGCGTTGCTGCCAGGCAGGTGAGGCAAGCGGCGGACGATAGCACCCGAAGCGGCGTTTCTCCAGCGCGAAGCCCAGCAGGTTGAGCCAGTCGCCCACCCGGGACGGCGAGATGCAGCGCGCCTTGCGCAGAGCACCGTGACTGAAGAAATGGCGCATGCCCCAGCTGCTCCAGGGGTTGATCCCCACGATCAGCAGGTGCCCGCCCGGGCGGACGGCACTGGCGGCCTCGCGCAGCAGGCCATGGGGCGACAGGCAGAAGTCCAGGCCATGCTGCAGCACCACCACGTCGGCAGCGTGCTCGCTCAACGGCCAGGCCTGTTCTTCGCAGACAATTTCCACACCCGGCAAGGGCGCACCAAGGCGCACGTTACGCTGCACCTGGGGGGCTCTGGGCGGTGGCTCGGCGCAGGGCCCGTAATGCACGAGATAGCCGCCAAAGAAGCGCCCGAGCTCTTCTTCCAGGAGTTTGTCCTCCTCCTTGAGCATCAGTTGCCCAAGTGGGCCGTTGAACCACTCACGGGCCAGGCTGATCAGCTCGACCCAGTCCGGGTCGGCCTGTGCAAAAGCTTGGTCGGTCATTGCGCTCTCCCTCGAAGGTTCTCCCACCGCGCCATCGCGGCTAAGATGCCCTCATGTGCCACGCTAGGCGAATCGGATCCGCACCATGATACAGATCGATGCTCTCCCCGCTTTCTCCGACAACTACATCTGGTTGTTACAGGATACTGCCAAACGCCGTTGTGCGGTGGTCGACCCGGGCGATGCCGGCCCGGTGGAGCGCTGGCTGGCTGCCAACCCCGAATGGGTGCTGAGCGACATCCTCGTCACCCACCACCACAATGACCATGTCGGCGGTGTGGAGCGGCTCAGGCAATTGACCGGCGCACGGGTCTGTGGCCCCGCCAACGAACGCATTCCCGGCCGCGACCTGGCACTGGACGAAGGCGACAGGGTGGACGTGCTGGGTGTGACTTTCCAGGTGCTGGCGGTACCCGGCCACACCCTGGGGCATATCGCCTTCTTCAGCGACCAGCCAGCAACGCCCATCCTGTTCAGTGGCGATACCCTGTTCGCCGCCGGTTGCGGGCGCATGTTCGAAGGTACACCCGAACAGATGCAGCCTGCCCTCGCCCGCCTGGCGGCCCTGCCAGAGCAGACAGCAGTGTACTGCGCCCATGAGTACACCCTCAGCAACCTGCGTTTCGCCAAGGCGGTGGAACCGACCAACCCGCACGTTCAACAACGGTTCGAGGACGTTAGCCGTTTGCGCGCCGAAAATCGCATCAGTTTGCCATCAACGATCGGCCTGGAGCGCCTGACCAACCCCTTTCTGCGTACCTCTGAAACATTAGTTAAACAAAAAGCAGACGAATGGAAGGGACATTCAAACACCACGCATGTCGCTGTTTTTGCTGCCTTGAGGTCTTGGAAGGACACCTTCTGATAACCGCAAGATATATCGCAAGTGATGGTCAAAGGTTGACCAGGCCCGGAGCGGTTTCTAGAATCGCCGAACTTTTTCGCCCGGATACCTGTATCAGCCGATGTCTTCCCGTAGCCGCAGAACCTCTCATTCCGTCGCCCTGACGCGCCTGGCCCAAATCAGTGCGCTGGCCCTGGCCGCCACCTTGGTGGGCTGCCAGAGCACCCGTCAGCTCGACGAATCCGATAGCGTTCGCGCGCACAACTACCAGGCGCGGATCAAGCACAAGCCTTCTCCGCTGCTGGTCAAGCCGGCCGAGCAGGCGCCGCAGGATGTCTGGGAGCGCATGCGCCAGGGCTTCGCCCTGCAGGACAGCATCGACGTCAACCCGCGCATCGAACAGCAGCGCTTGTGGTTCGCCAGCAACCCGACCTTCATCGAAAGCGCCGGGGAACGTGGCAGCCTCTACCTGCACTACATCGTCGAGCGCCTTGAAGAACGCGACATGCCGCTGGAACTGGCCCTGCTGCCAGCCATCGAAAGTGCCTACAACCCCATGGCCTACTCACGCGCCAGCGCTGCCGGCATGTGGCAGTTCATGCCGGCTACCGGTCGCCACTTCAACCTGCGCCAGACCAACTTCTATGACGGCCGCCGCGATGTCACCGCGTCGACCAACGCCGCGCTGGACTACCTGACCCGCCTGCACGACATGTTCAACGGCGACTGGCTGTTGGCCCTGGCGGCCTACAATGCCGGCGAAGGCACCGTCAGCCGAGCCATCGAGCGCAACGAAAGGCTCGGCCTGCCGACCGACTACTGGAACCTGCCGCTGCCACAGGAAACCCGCGACTACGTACCCAAGTTGCTGGCACTGTCGCAGGTGGTGTCCACGCCAGAAGCCTATGGTGTCAATCTCACCCCGATCGCCAACGAACCGTACTTCGAAGCGGTGGCGATCAATGACCGCCTGGACCTTACCCGGGTCGCGGCCTTTGCCAACATCGACGAGGACGAGCTGATCCAGCTCAACCCGGCATTCAAGAAGCGCATGACCGTCGATGGCCCGAAACAGCTGCTGGTGCCCACCGCCAAGGCGCAGTTGCTCAGTGCCAGCCTGTCCAACCTCAACCCGGAGCAACTGGTCAGCCTGCAACCGCCGAAAGCAGCGTTTGCCCGGGCTGTGGCCGAAGCCAAGGCACCGGTGGGGGCGCGTAGCTACCGGGTCAAGCGTGGCGATAACCTGAGCGCCATCGCCAAGATCAACCGTGTGTCGGTCAAGGACATCAAGCGCTGGAACCGTTTGTCCGGCAACAGTCTGCGTGCTGGCCAGGTTCTGGCCCTGCGCGGTGGCAGTGCACCGAGCGCCGCCGGCAACCGGGTTGCCGCCTCCGGGAAGCGCTCCACGCAATACAAGGTCCGCAAGGGCGATTCCCTGTACCTGGTGGCCAAGCGCTTCAATGTGGAAATGAAGCACCTCAAGCGCTGGAACCCACGCAGCGGCCATGCCCTCAAGCCAGGCCAGACCCTGACCGTCTACCTCGGGCATTGATCCCGCAACCAGGGCCCTCACGCGGCCTTGTGGGAGCGGCCTGGTGTCGCGATAGGGGCGCGGAGCGGCCCCAGTATTTCAACTTTTCAGCATAAACTGCCGGGGCTGCTGCGCAGCCCTTTCGCGACACAAGGCCGCTCCCACAGGTACCGTGGCACCTGTTGCCCCCGGCTTGGGGCCCGCACCTTCAAAACCTCTCTTTTTCCAACCCCACCAAGCTGTTACTGTACTCGATCAAAGCCCAACGCCTCTGGATCGGATGCCGACTTGATACGTCCCCTCCTGCTGTCACTCAGCCTGGCCTTGAGCTTTCCCGCAGCCGCGATGGTGAGCGAAAGCCACGGATACGCGCAGTTCGGCACGCTCAAGTACCCGGCCACCTTCACCCACTTCGACTGGGTCAACCCGCAAGCGCCCAAGGGCGGCACGTTGCGGGCCATGGCTTTTGGTACCTTCGACACGCTCAACCCCTACACCTTCAAAGGGTCGAGCCCGATTACCACGCCCAATTTCCAGCAGTACGGCATCAGTGAGCTGAACGAGCCACTGATGGTCGGCACGGGCCAGTACGACCCGTCCGGTGACGAGCCAACCTCCAGCTACGGCCTGATCGCCCGCTCGGTGGAGTACAGCGAGGACCGCAGCTGGGTGGTGTTCAACCTGCGCCCCGAAGCCCGCTGGCATGACGGCCAGCCCATCACCTCGGCTGACGTGGCCTTCTCGTACCGCACGCTGCTCAAGGATGGCCACCCGATCTACCGCACCAACCTGCAGGAAGTGCAGCGGGTAGACATCCTCGGCCCGCTGCGCATCCGCTTCGTGTTCAAACGCGCCGGCAACCCGCTGCTGATCCTGCGTCTGGGCGAAATGCCGGTGCTGCCCAAACACTACTGGCAGAAGCGCGACTTCAAGGCCACCACCTTCGAGCCCCCCTTGGGCAGCGGCCCCTACCGCATCACCCAGGTACAACCCGGACGACGCCTGGTGTTTGAACGGGTGAAGAACTACTGGGGCAAAGACCTGGCGGTCAACCGTGGCAAGTACAATTTCAATCGGGTCGAATACGAGTTCTATCGAGACGCGACGGTGGCCTTCGAAGCCTTCAAGGCCGGCGAGTTCGACATCTATATCGAGCACCAGGCAAAAAACTGGGCCAACGGTTACAACTTCCCTGCCGTGCGCCGCGGTGAAGTGATCAAGGCACAAATCCCGCACAGCATTCCCACGCAAACACAGGGCCTGTTCATGAACAGCCGCCGGGCCGCGTTCAGCGACCCGCGGGTACGCCAGGCGCTGGGGCTGATGCTGGACTTCGAGTGGACCAACCGCGCGCTGTTCAGCAGCGCCTACCGCCGCTCGACCAGCTACTACCCCAACAGCGAATTCGCCGCCAGCGGCCTGCCCACCGGCAAGGAGTGGCTGCTGCTGGCGCCATTCCGTGACCAGTTGCCGGCCAAGCTGTTCAGCGAACCGTACAAGGTCAGCCACACCGATGGCCGGGGTATCAGCCGCCAAACCCTGCGCCAGGCCCTGGGCCTGCTCGCCGAGGCCGGCTGGAAGCTGCACGGCCAGCGTCTGGTCGACAGCAAGGGCCAGCAATTGCGCATGGAGCTGCTGCTGGTAAACCCCAACCTTGAACGCATCCTGCAACCTTATGTCGAAAATCTGTCCAGCATCGGCATCGATGCGCGCTTGCGCACCGTGGACCGCGCTCAGTACAAACAACGCTTGGACCAGTTCGATTTCGACATGATTCTGATGACCCTGAACCAGACCCTCAGCCCCGGCCTCGAACAGTGGCTGTACTTCCATTCCAGCCAGGCCGCGACAAAGGGCAGCAAGAACTATGCTGGGGTCAAGGACCCGGTGGTCGACCACCTGCTCGACACCCTGCTCGCCGCCCGCACCCGCGATGACCAGATCGCCGCTGCCCGCGCCCTGGACCGCGTGCTCTCATGGCACTACTACATGATCCCCAACTGGTACCTCGACAACCATCGCCTGGCCTACCGCAACCGGTTCGCCTTCGTCACCACGCCGCCCTACACCCTTGGGCTGAACAGCTGGTGGATCAAGACTTCGGAGAAAGCCCAATGACGCCAACGCACCGTCTGCGCCGGCTGGCAGGCAGCCTGTTGCTCGCCTGCCTGAGCCTTCCCGCGCTGGCCGCACCGCAGCACGCGCTCACCCTTTACGACGAGCCACCCAAGTACCCCGCCGACTTCAAGCACTTCGACTACGTCAACCCGGATGCGCCCAAGGGTGGCACCTTCCGCCAGTCCAGCTTCGGCGGCTTCGACAGCCTCAACCCGTTCATCAACAAAGGCGTGGCGGCCGAGAACATCGGCATTATCTATGACACCCTGATGCGCCAGAGCCAGGATGAACCGTTCACCGAATACGGCCTGGTGGCCGGCAAGATCGAAAAGGCCCCGGACAACAGCTGGGTACGCTTCTACCTGCGCCCCGAAGCGCGCTTCCATGACGGCCATCCGATGCGCGCCGACGACGTGGTGTTCACGTTCAACGCCCTGATCAAGGACGGCGCCCCGCTGTACCGCCAGTACTACGCCGACGTCGCCGAAGTGGTCGCCGAAGATCCACTCAAGGTGCTGTTCAAGTTCAAGCACAAGAACAACCGCGAGCTGCCATTGATTCTCGGCCAGCTGCCGGTACTGCCCAAGCACTGGTACGAAAACCGCGAGTTCAACCGCGGCAACCTGGAAATCCCGTTGGGCAGCGGCCCGTACAAGGTCGCCGAGGTCAAGGCCGGGCGCTCGGTGCGCTACGAACGGGTCAAGGATTACTGGGCCAAGGACCTGCCCATCAACCGTGGCTTCTACAACTTCGATGTCATGACCTTCGACGCCTACCGCGATACCACCGTCGCCCTGGAGGCCCTCAAGGCCGGGGCATTCGACTATGGCCTGGAAGTCAGTGCAAAGAACTGGGCCACCGCCTACAACGTGCCCGCCGTGCGCGACGGCCGGCTGATCAAGGAAGAGCTGCCCAACGGCAACCCCACCGGTATGCAGGGCTTCATTTTCAACATCCGCCGCCCGGTGTTCCAGGATGTGCGTGTGCGCCAGGCCCTGAGCCTGCTGCTGGACTACGAGTGGACCAACAAGCAGCTGTTCAACGGCGCCTACACCCGTACCGGCAGCTACTTCGACAACTCGGAAATGGCCGCCCACGGCCTACCCAGCCCCAACGAGCTGAAAATCCTCGAACCACTGCGCGGCAAAGTGCCCGAGCAAGTATTTACCGAGGTCTTCCACAACCCGGTCAGTGACGGCAGCGGCATGATCCGCGAGCAACAGCGCCAGGCCTACAAGCTGTTGCAGGAAGCCGGCTGGAAAATCGTCGACGACAAGATGGTCGACGCCCAAGGCAAGCCGGCAAGCATCGAGTTCCTGCTGGCGCAGACCGAGTTTGAACGCATTCTGCTGCCGTTCAAGCGCAACCTTGCCGACCTCGGTATCGAGCTGAACATTCGCCGCGTCGACGTTTCGCAGTACATCACCCGCCTGCGCTCGCGTGACTACGACATGATCGTTGGCGGCTACCCGCAATCCAACTCGCCAGGCAACGAGCAGCGCGAGTTCTGGTCCAGCGCCGCCGCCGACAACCCCGGCAGCCGCAACTTCATCGGCCTGCGCGACCCGGCCATCGACCAACTGGTGGACCAGTTGATCAACGCCGACTCGCGCCAGAGCCTGATCGACCACTGCCGCGCCCTCGACCGCGTGTTGCTGTGGGGCTACTACGTGATACCCAACTGGCACATCAAGACCTGGCGTGTGGCCTACTGGAACCACATCGGCCACCCGAGCGTGTCGCCCAAGTACGACATCGGCATCGACACCTGGTGGATCAAGCCCGGTGTAATCCCGGCGGTCAGCGAAGCGCCTGCGGACGAGGCCAATTAAGATGCTGGCCTACATCCTGCGCCGCCTGCTGCTGATCATTCCGACCCTGTTCGGCATCCTCATCATCAACTTCATCATCGTCCAGGCCGCCCCCGGTGGCCCGGTCGAGCAAATGATCGCCAAGCTCGAAGGCTTCGAAGGCGCCACCAGCCGCATTGCAGGTGGCGGCGCCGAGGTTTCCGTGGCCGGCTCCAACTACCGCGGCGCCCAGGGCCTGGACCCGGCCCTGATTGCTGAAATCGAGCGCATGTATGGCTTCGACAAGTCGCCGCCCGAGCGCCTGTGGATCATGGTCAAGAACTACGCCCGGCTGGACTTCGGCGACAGCTTCTTCCGCGACGCCAAGGTGATCGACCTGATCGCCGAGAAGATGCCGGTTTCGATCTCGCTGGGGCTGTGGAGCACGCTGATCATGTACCTGGTGTCGATCCCGCTGGGGATCGCCAAGGCGGTGCGCCACGGCAGCCACTTCGACGTGTGGACCAGTTCGGCGATCATCGTCGGCTACGCCATCCCGGCCTTCCTGTTCGCCATCCTGCTGATCGTGCTGTTCGCCGGTGGCAGCTACTTCGACTGGTTCCCCCTGCGTGGCCTCACCTCCAACAACTTCGACGAACTGAGCACCACCGGCAAGGTGCTGGACTACTTCTGGCACCTGGTGCTGCCGATCACCGCGCTGGTCATCGGCAACTTCGCCACCATGACCCTGCTGACCAAGAACAGCTTCCTCGACGAGATCAACAAACAATACGTGGTTACTGCCAAAGCCAAGGGCCTGAGCCGATCACGGGTGCTGTACGGTCATGTGTTCCGCAACGCCATGCTGCTGGTGATCGCCGGTTTCCCTTCGGCGTTCATCGGCATCTTCTTCACAGGCTCCTTGCTGATCGAGGTGATCTTCAGCCTCGACGGCCTGGGCCTGATGAGTTTCGAAGCGGCCATCAACCGCGACTACCCGGTGGTCTTCGGCACCCTGTTCATCTTCACCCTGCTAGGGCTGGTGGTGAAACTGATCGGCGACCTGACCTACACCTTGGTCGATCCGCGCATCGACTTTGCCAGCCGGGAGCACTGACATGGCCTTGTCCCCCCTCAACCGCCGGCGCTTCGAGCGTTTCAAGGCCAACCGCCGTGGCTGGTGGTCGCTGTGGCTGTTCCTGATTCTGTTCGGGCTGAGCCTGGGCGCCGAACTGATCGCCAACGACAAACCGATCGCCGTACGTTACGACGGCCAATGGTACTTCCCGGCGTTCAAGCGCTACCCGGAAACCACCTTCGGCGGGGAATTCCCACTGGAAGCCAACTACAAGAGCCCCTACATCCGCGAACTGCTGGCGAAGAAAGACAGCTTCGTGCTGTGGGCACCCATACCGTTCAGCTACCAGAGCATCAACTATGACCTGCGCGTCCCCGCCCCCGCCCCACCTTCGGCGGACAACTGGCTGGGCACCGACGACCAGGGCCGCGACGTGCTGGCGCGGGTGATCTACGGCTTCCGCATTTCGGTTCTGTTTGCCCTCACCTTGACCGTGGCCAGCTCCATTATCGGCGTCATCGCAGGCGCCCTGCAGGGGTTCTACGGTGGCTGGGTCGACCTGGCCGGGCAACGCTTTCTGGAAATCTGGTCCGGCCTGCCGGTGCTGTACCTGCTGATCATCCTGGCCAGCTTCGTGCAACCCAACTTCTGGTGGCTGCTGGGCATCATGTTGCTGTTCTCGTGGATGAGCCTGGTGGATGTGGTACGCGCCGAGTTCCTGCGCGGGCGCAACCTGGAATACGTGCGCGCCGCACGCGCCCTGGGCATGCGCAACGGCGCAATCATGTACCGGCACATCCTGCCCAACGCGATGATCTCGACCATGACCTTCATGCCGTTCATCCTCACCGGCGCCATCGGCACCCTCACCGCCCTGGACTTCCTCGGCTTCGGCCTGCCCGCCGGTTCGCCCTCGCTGGGCGAACTGGTGGCGCAGGGCAAGTCCAACCTGCAAGCGCCATGGCTGGGCATCAGCGCCTTTGCCGTGCTGGCGCTGATGCTGAGCCTGCTGGTGTTCATCGGCGAATCCGCCCGCGACGCCTTCGACCCGAGGAAGTGACATGAGTGAACAGAACCTGATCGAAGTGCGGGACCTGGCCGTGGAGTTCGTGACCGGGGACCAGGTCAACCGGGTGGTGGACAGCGTCAGCTTCGATATTCGCAAAGGCGAGACACTGGCCCTGGTGGGCGAAAGTGGCTCGGGCAAATCGGTCACCGCGCACTCGATCCTGCGCCTGCTGCCCTATCCCCTGGCCCGGCACCCCAGCGGCAGCATCCGCTACGAAGGCAAGGACCTGCTGCAGCAGAACGAGAAGACCCTGCAGCGCATTCGCGGCAACCGCATTGCCATGATCTTCCAGGAGCCGATGACCTCGCTCAACCCGCTGCATTGCATCGAGAAGCAGATCAACGAAATCCTCCTGCTGCACAAGGGCCTGACGGGCAAGGAAGCGACTGCGCGCACCCTGGAGTTGCTGGATATGGTCGGCATTCCAGAGCCGCGCAAGCGCCTCAAGGCCCTGCCCCACGAATTGTCGGGCGGCCAGCGCCAGCGGGTAATGATCGCCATGGCGCTGGCCAACGAGCCCGAGCTGCTGATTGCCGACGAGCCAACCACGGCGCTGGATGTGACCGTGCAGCTGAAGATCCTCGAGCTGCTCAAGGAATTGCAGGCGCGTATGGGCATGGCCCTGTTGCTGATCAGCCATGACCTGAACCTGGTGCGCCGCATCGCCCATCGTGTGTGCGTGATGCAGCGCGGGCAAATTGTCGAGCAAGCCGAATGCGCCACGCTGTTCAGCTCGCCACAGCATCACTACACCCAGATGCTGATCAATGCCGAGCCCAGCGGGCTGCCTGCGCACAATCCGGTGGGCGCGCCTTTGTTGGAGGTGGATGACCTCAAGGTGTGGTTCCCGATCAAGAAGGGCTTTCTGCAGCGCACGGTCGACCATGTGAAGGCGGTGGACGGGGTCAACTTCAGCTTGCCCCAGGGCCAGACGCTGGGCATTGTTGGCGAATCCGGGTCGGGCAAGTCCACATTAGGCCTGGCGATCTTGCGGCTGATTTCCAGCCAGGGCGGCATTCGCTTTCATGGGCAGAACCTCGAAGGGCTGAACCAGAAAGCCGTGCGCCCCCTGCGGCGGGAAATGCAGGTGGTGTTCCAGGACCCGTTTGGCAGCCTGAGCCCGCGCATGTGCGTGGCGGACATTGTCGGTGAAGGGCTGCGCATTCACGGCATTGGCACCGCGCAGGAACAGGAAGCGGCGATTATCGCGGCCCTGGAGGAAGTAGGCCTGGACCCGCGCACGCGCCATCGCTACCCCCATGAGTTTTCCGGCGGGCAGCGCCAGCGCATTGCCATTGCCCGGGCGCTGGTGTTGAAGCCAGCACTGATTCTGCTGGATGAACCCACGTCCGCACTGGACCGCACCGTACAGCGGCAGGTGGTGGAATTGCTGCGTAACCTGCAGCAAAAGTACAACCTGACCTACCTGTTCATCAGCCATGACCTGGCGGTGGTGAAGGCGTTGAGTCACCAGTTGATGGTGATCAAGCATGGGCATGTGGTGGAGCAAGGGGACGCGCAGGCGATCTTCCATGCGCCGCAGCATCCGTATACCCGACAGTTGCTGGAGGCGGCGTTTTTGGAGGTTGGGGGTTCGTAGGGAAAGGGGGCGTGTTCGCCTTGATTCATGCGGCGTGTTTGAGATCGAGCGCCGCGAGCGTGGTGCATAAGGCGTTGAAGCGGCAACCCAAATCACCGCTTCGATCCTGATGATGACCTCGGGACTTCGCATCAAGGTTGATTAATGTGCCGTGAGGGCCGCCCCTTTCGCGGGCACGCCCGCTCCCACGGGATCACCACAATCTTCAAGACTTGCAAATACCTGTGGGAGCGGGCGTGCCCGCGAAAGGGCCGGGCCAGGCAGCCGAGAAAATTAGCCCATCTGCTTGCCACGCCAACAGAATCAAGCAGCGGTGATCAATTTTTCTGACAATAATCGTCTTCCATCATCAGCCGAATAGGGCATAAATTCTCCGCCGTCAACTCCCAGTACCCACGGTAGAGCCCATGTCCAGTCCACAACACCAGCCCGCTTCCCCTGCCCTGGCCACCCTGATCCAGCGCTCCGGCCTGCCCAGCCCAACGCTGAGCGAAGCCCAGGCACACGCCGTGCTGCAGGCCCACTATGGCCTTGCCGGCAACCTTTCGGTACTGGGCAGCCAGCAAGACCTGAACTTTCGCGTGGTCACACCGCAGGGTGGCTATGTGCTGAAGGCCTGCCACGGCAGCTACGCCCAGCTGGAGCTTGAAGCCCAGCACGCCGCCCTGGCCTTCCTGCGCGATCAAGGTTTGCCGGTACCCGCCGTGCGCTCAGCCCACAACGGCATGGGGTTGCTGGAACTGGACATCGACGCGCAACCACTGCGCCTGCGCCTGCTCGATTACATCGAAGGCCAACCGCTGACCCGCCTCAAGCACATGGAGCCGCGCCTGATGGCTGAACTGGGCGGGCTCTGTGCAAAGCTGGACAAGGCGCTTGCCCATTTCGATCACCCAGGCCTTGCGCGCACCTTGCAATGGGACCCTCAGCATGCCGGGGCACTGATCGATCACCTGCTACCGGTGCTGCAGGACGGCGGGCAGCGCGCCCGCATCGAACACGCCACGCGACAGGCCAACGAGCGCCTGTTGCCGCTGGTCGATCAACTGCCCAGTCAGGCCGTGCACCTGGACATCACCGACGACAACACCGTGTGGGCCCGTGATGCCCAGCGTCAGTGGCAACTGCAAGGCGTGATCGATTTCGGCGACCTGCTGCGCACCTGGCGTATCGCCGACCTGTCGGTGACCTGCGCTGCGCTGTTGCACCACGCCGAGGGTGACCCACTGCGCATCCTGCCCGCCGTGCAGGCCTACCAGGCGCTCAACCCGCTGACCGAGGCCGAACTGCGCGCCTTGTGGCCGCTGGTGGTGAACCGCGCTGCCGTGCTGGTGCTGAGCAGCGAACAACAGCTAACCGTCGACCCGGGCAACCAGTACACCCGCGATAACATTGCCCACGAATGGGAAATTTTCGACACGGCCACCGCCGTGCCTTTCGCCCTGATGGAGGTGGCCATTCTGCAGGCTGCTGGCCTGCAACCCACGGCGCCGGACTGGAGCGACTGCGCCCCCCTGCTCCCCGAGCTGGCCGGGCAGGCTGTCACACGGGTGGACCTGGGGGTCCTGAGCAAACACTTCGAGGCCGGCAACTGGGAGCAACCCGGTTACGACCTGCATCTGCTGACGTCGCAAGCCGCCCCGGCCTGCAGCCTGCACGGGCAGTACCGCCTGTCGCAAACCCATATCGATCGCCCCGAAGAGCCCGCCACCTGCGCCCTTTTCGTCGAGCTGCATGTGCCCAACGGCAGCCCGGTGCAAGCGCCGGCAGCCGGCACCTGGCAGCACCGCGGCGACGGCCGGGGCTGCCTGCGCACCCCGCATTGGGCTTTGTGGCTGCAAGGCCTGGAAGACGCACCGGCAGACGGCCAGGCCGTGGAGAAAGGCCAGCCCCTGGGCAGCAGCTGCGGCTTCCTCAGCGTGCAGGTATGCCTGGACAATGGCACCCAGCCGCCGCGCTTCGCCACGCCGTCACAAGCCGCCGCCTGGCTGGCCCTGTGCCCGTCACCGGCCGCCCTGCTGGGCTTCGATTGCGATGCCGAGCCGCTACCCGATCCGCAAGCGCTGCTGGCCCGCCGCGATGCCAGCTTCGCCCGCTCGCAGAAGCACTACTACGCGCAACCGCCGCACATTGAACGTGGCTGGCGCAACTACCTGATCGACATGCAGGGCCGTTCCTACCTGGACATGCTCAACAACGTCGCGGTGCTGGGCCATGGCCATCCACGCATGGTTGCCGAGTCGGCGCGGCAATGGTCGCTGCTGAACACCAACTCGCGCTTCCATTACGCAGCAATCACCGAATTCTCCGAGCGCCTGCTGGAGCTGGCCCCCGAAGGTTTCGACCGGGTGTTCATGGTCAACAGCGGCACCGAGGCCAACGACCTGGCGATTCGCCTGGCCTGGGCCTACAGTGGCGGGCGCGATCTGCTCAGTGTGCTGGAGGCCTACCACGGCTGGTCGGTGGCCACCGATGCCATCTCCACGTCGATCGCCGACAACCCGCAAGCCCTGGAAACCCGCCCGGACTGGGTACACCCAGTCGAAGCGCCGAACACCTTCCGCGGCCGCTTCCGCGGGGCCGACAGCGCCGCCGACTACCTGCAGGACGTCGACGCCAAGCTGGCTGACCTCGACGCCCGTGGCCGTCAGCTGGCGGGCATCATCTGCGAACCGGTGTACGGCAATGCCGGCGGTATCTCGCTGCCCGCAGGCTACCTGCGCGCAGCCTATGCCAAGGTCCGCGCCCGCGGCGGGGTGTGCATCGCCGACGAAGTGCAGGTGGGCTATGGCCGCCTGGGCGAGTACTTCTGGGGCTTCGAGGAACAGGGCGTGGTGCCGGACATCATTACCATGGCCAAGGGCATGGGTAACGGCCAGCCACTGGGCGTGGTCATCACCCGTCGCGAAATCGCCGAGGCGCTGGAGGCCGAGGGCTACTTCTTCTCCTCGGCCGGTGGCAGCCCGGTCAGTTGCCGCATCGGCATGGCGGTGCTGGATGTCATGCAGGAGGAAGGCCTGTGGGACAACGCCCGTGACACCGGGCGCTACTTCAAGGCACGCCTGCAGGCGCTGGTCGACAAGCACCCGCTGGCCGGAGCGGCACATGGCTCGGGCTTCTACCTGGGGCTGGAACTGGTGCGCGACCGCACCACCCTGGAGCCGGCCACCGAAGAAACCATGATGCTGTGCGATCGCCTGCGTGACCTGGGCATCTTCATGCAGCCGACCGGCGACTACCTGAACATCCTCAAGATCAAGCCACCGATGTGCACCAGCCGGGCCAGCGTGGACTACTTTGTCGACAGCATTGACCGGGTGCTGGACGAAGGCCTGTAAGTGTCAAGGCGTGGGCCCGACGGCTGCGGCCCACGCCTGTAATGCCTCACACGCGGCCATGGCCACCTGTTCATCGGTGCGCCCGGTGAACTGCCGCTCGATCGCATCGGCGGCAATCAGCCCGGCAATGGTGGGCTTGCCGACAGCATCGGTCAGGTCCAGCCATTCCCCCCAACTGGCGGGTACGTCGTACCAGCGCAGGTAGCCTGAGGGTGAGCACGGCCACCATCGCTCATCGAACTGCAGAATCACTTTCTCCAGCTTGCCCATCCCCAGATGCGCCAGCGCTCCCTGCTGTGTTTCAGGTAACGCAGGGGTAAAGTGCAACGTTTTCAGAACACCCACCGGGACTGTGCAAATGCAGAAGTCGCACACCTCTTCATTCACCTTGACGCGCGCGCTCGACCAGTCGATGTGGGTGACAGGACTGTTCAGGCGGATATCCAGGTGCTTCGACAGCAAGTCGACAAGCTCGCTGTAGCCGCCTGGCAGCATACGATCACCATGCCCGACCCCCGCTTCATCCAAGGCACAGACCGACAGTTGTTCGACGGGCAAACACGCTTCCAGTACAAGGTTGGCGTCGATGGCGAACTGCGTGGCACGCGCGAGCGCGGGGTCGAGTGTGGCCATGTAGCCATTGATCGCGTCAGGCAAAGGCTGTTGCCGATCGAGACGCCTGGTCAAGGTATCCCAGGCGGCGTCGATATCCGGCAACGCCCCGCCGCGTGCTGCCGCAAGCGGGCAACTGAAATCGGTCTCGACGCAAACCAAGCCATGCTGAAGTGCAACAGCGGCCAATGGATTCTCGGCGAAATGCTGAAGCCATGCCGCACCTTCATCTGCTTTCACGCCGCCCAACTCGACAGTGTGCGTACGCCCACCCGTTCGCCCACGCGCCTCCAGCACCGTGCAATCGACCCCCCTTTCCCGCAAGCGTTGAGCGGCAGCCAGGCCTGCACACCCCGCACCGATCACGATCACCTTGCTCGCACCGGCACTCACGGCTGCCTCGGCGGCACGCAGCCCATCATTCCACGCACCATGAGTCATTGCCGGAGCGCTGGCATTACAAGCTTCTCCAGCGATGACCAAGCGCCCATGCAGCACTTGGCCCAGGGCGCTTCGATGCAACGGCGACCCTCCAGGCAGCAAGGCACTGTAGGCACCGAGGCTGAATGGGTCGCAGCTCCAGTGGGTGACATGCCACGCGGTTGGTCTGTGCACGCTTTTCTCCATTGAGGGGGCTGTCCTGCAGGTGCATTAATGTTCATAATTTTTAGCAATAAAAGATGATCATCATCAGGTTTACTGACAATGGCCTTTACCAGCGACTCCCTGGCGATTTTCCTCGCGGTGCTCGATGCCGGCTCGTTCTCCGCCGCCGCCCGCAAGCTGGGCCGTGTGCCTTCAGCCGTGAGCATGGCAATCGCCCAACTGGAAGCGGAACTGGACCTGCCCCTGTTCGACCGGGCCACGCGCAAAGCCTTGCCCACCAACGCCGCCCTGGCGCTGGAGCCCCAGGCCAGGCAGGTCATCTGCCAACTCAACCTGCTGGATGCCCAGGCCCTGCAATTGCACAAAGGCCTGGAAAAGCGCCTGACCATCGCCATGGCGCCCGAGTTGCAGACCGGCCGCTGGAGCCAGCCGCTGGAAATCCTCGCCCAGGCATTTCCCAGCCTGGAAGTCGAGGTACGTTCGGCCACCCAGACCGAAGCCATTCGCCTGCTGCATGACGGCAGTGTGCAATTGGCATTGGTGTTCGAACGGCCCGGCATCGATGAGCGCGAATCCTTCCTCGAAGCCGGCAGCCAACTGCTGGTGGCCGTTGCCTCACCACGCCATCCGGCCGGGCAGAACAGCGGTACGCCATTGCCTGAAGAGGCCTTTGCCGAACAACGGCAGATCATCGTGGCTTCGGGCAAGGCCACCGGATCGGACCCACGCATGGTGCTGTCCCGGCGCATCTGGCTGACCGACAGCTACCTGGCCACGCTGGACCTGGTGCAGTCCGGGCTGGGCTGGGCCTACCTGCCGCAGCCATTGGTCGAACCGCTGATTGCCTCGGGCGCGCTGGCCGAGGTGCGCTTCGACAACATGGCCAGCCGCCTGCGCTTGTGGGTAGACATCATCTGGATCAAGTCGCGCCCGTTGGGCCTGGGTGCGCGACGCTACCTGGAAGTCATTCGCCAGCTGTTCGAGAAGGAGCCCCCCAGGGCCTGACACCCTTGCGCACGTCCAGGCCCTGCAGGCGATCGCCTTTGGGAGGGTTATGCTGTCGGCGCTACCAACCTGTAGCCAACCCCCGCCTCGGTAATGATGAACCGCGGCGCCGTGGGGTCATCGCCCAGCTTCTGTCGCAGATGCCCGACCACGATGCGCAGGTAGTGGGTATCCTCCGCATGGGTCGGCCCCCAGATATCCTTGAGCAACTGCTGCTGGGTAATCACCCGCCCAGGGTGCCCGGCCAATAGCGCCAGCAAAGCATACTCCTTGCGTGTCAATGCCACCTCCACGCCGTCGAGCGTCACCCGGCGGAAGGCAAAATCCACCGTCAGCGGCCCAAAGCTGGCCGCCACTTCCGAGCCGCCGGCTTGTGGCACCTGGCGCAGCAACGCCCGCACGCGCGCGAGAAACTCCTGGATACCAAACGGCTTGGTCACATAGTCATTGGCGCCACCATCCAGCGCATCGACCTTCTGCACTTCACTGGCACGCACCGACAACACCATCACCGGCACTGCACTCCATTCTCGCAACTCACGCAGTACCTGCTGGCCGTCCATGTCCGGCAGCCCCAGGTCGAGCACCACCAGGTCCGGCTTGCCCAGTGCCGCCTGGGCCAACCCTTCGGCACCGGTGGCGGCCTCCAGCACCTTGTAGCCTTGCGAGGCCAGGCTGATACGCAGGAACTTGCGGATCTGCGGTTCATCGTCGATGACCAACAGGGTGGCGGAGTGGCTCATGGGGTTTCGCTTTCGGCTTCAGGTTGAGGAGGCAGCGGCAAGCATAGAGTGATGCTGGTGCCTTGGCCATCAATGCCTTCGCCCACCAGAATCTGCCCGCCATGGGCACCGATCATGCCCTGGCAGATAGCCAGGCCCAGCCCGGTACCCTGCCCGCCGCGATCGCCACGGGCGGCGGTGTAGAACATGTCGAAGATTTTCTCGCGGTCGGCTACGGGAATGCCGGGGCCCTGGTCGCTGACGGTCAAGCGCAGCTGGTCGTCATGCACGGCCACCTGCAGCTCAAGCCGACCATTGACCGGCGAAAAGCGTGCGGCGTTTTCCAGCACGTTGACCAGTGCCTGCTCGATCAACGCCGCATGCACGAACAGCAATGGCAGCTCGGCCGGCACGTCCGTGTGCACACGCAGCGGCGCCAGCACCACCCGCAGGCGGTTAAGCGCACTGCCGACGATATCCGCCGGGGCCACCCAGTCGCGGGCCAGCTTGAGGCCGCCATGGCCCAGGCGGGTCATGTCCAGCAGGTTCTGGATGTAGCGATCGAGGCGTTCGGCCTCGTTGCGGGTGCCCTCCAGCAGCTCGCGACGGTCTTCGGCCGGGATCGCGTCGCCCAACGCCAGCAGGCTGTCGATACTGCCACGCATGGCGGTCAACGGCGTGCGCAAGTCATGGGATACGGAAGCCAGCAGGGCGCTGCGCAGTTGCTCGGTTTCGCCGTGCAGGCGTGCGGCTTCCAGCTGTTCGGCCAGGCGTGCGCGGGCCAGGGCCTGGGCCAGGGGCTGGCCCAGGGCGGTGAGCAGGCGCCGCCGTGGGTCGCTGAGCGGCTGCCCGTTGCGCGGGCGCACGCCCAGCAGCGCCAGCGGCTGATCGTCCACCGCCAATGGCCACCACCACCAGCGGCCATTAGGCAGGGTATCGCTGCCGTGGCCGGCGGCCTGCCCGTGCTGCCAGGCCCAATCGGCAGCCGCCCGTTCGGTGTCGCTGAAGGTGCAGGCTTCCCCGCTGGCCACTTGCAACTGGCCTTCGGCGTTGCGCTCCAGCAAGCACACCTGGGTGTCCTGCCAGCCGTCCAGGTGCTGGCCGGCAGCCTTGAATATGGCTTGGCGGTCGGTGGCTACCGTCAAGCGGCGAGACAGGTCGAGCAACTGGCTGGTCTGCGCCTGGGTCTCGCGCAGCGCCTGCAACTGGCGACGCTGGCGCGCGGCCAGGTTGCCGGTGAGCGCAGCCATCAACAGAAAGAACACCAGGGTCAGCACGTCTTCTTCGCGCTGAATGGTGAACGAGAAGTTGGGCGGTATGAACAGGAAGTCATAGGCCAGGAACGACAGCGCGGCGCAAGCCAGCGCAGGTCCCAGGCTACTGCGCACTGCGACCAGCAACACCGCCGCCAGGAACACCAGCGAGATATTGGGCAGCGCCAGCACACTGGACACCGCCCAGGCCAGACCCGCAGCCATCACGGTGGCCAGCAGCGCCAGCAGGTAATGACGCCACACCCACACCCGCCGCACGGCTGAACGCGGCGCTGGCGGCTGCACGTCGCGGTCCAGCACGTTGATTTCCAGGCCACGGCTTTCGCGCAGCAGCCGCGCCGCCACACCCGCGCCGAACAAACGCCGATGCAGGCGGTTGCGGGATTGCCCGACCAGCACCAGGCTGGCCCGCCGCTCGACAGCATGCTGGATCAGCGTGCGGGCCACTTCCCCAGCCCGCAGCAGCACCACCTCCCCGCCCAGTCGCTCGGCCAGTTGCTGCGCGGCTTGCAAACGATGCCGTGCGGTTTCGTCACGCAGGCGGCCGTTGTCCACATGCACCAGGCTCCAGGGCAGGTGGCGGCGCTGGGCCACGCGGCTGGCATGGCGCACCAGGCGTTCGGCCTGGTCGTCACCGTCTATGCCCACCAGCAACCGGCCGCGCAAGGCCGGCGCCTCCTGGCCGCGCTGACGATAGCCGTGGGCCAGGTCGGCATCGACCTGAGCAGCGGCGGTCTGCATGGCCAGCTCGCGCAGGGCGGTGAGGTTGGTTTGCGAAAAATACGCATCGATGGCCGCCCGAGCCTGCTCGGGCACGTACACCTTGCCTTCACGCAGGCGTTCGAGCAGCTCTCGCGGAGGCAGGTCGATCAGCACCAGCTCGAACGCCTCCTGCAGCACCCAGTCCGGCAGGGTCTCGCGCACTTGCACGCCGGTAATGTCACGGACCTTGTCGTTGAGGCTTTCCAGGTGCTGGACGTTGACCGTGGTGTACACGTCGATGCCCGCGGCCAAGAGTTCTTGTACGTCCTGCCAGCGTTTGGCGTGGCGGCTGCCGGGGGCGTTCGTGTGGGCCAGTTCGTCCACCAGGGCCAACGCCGGCGCGGCACGCAGCAGGCCGTCAAGGTCCATTTCCTCGAGGGTGACGCCACGGTACTGGCTGCGCAGCAAGGGCTGCTGATGCAGCCCTCCGAGCAACGCTTCGGTTTCGGCGCGGCCATGGGTTTCGACCACCCCGGCCAACACCTGCACGCCCTGGCGTTGCTGGGCGTGTGCGGCCTGGAGCATGGCGAAGGTCTTGCCGACGCCGGGGGCAGCGCCGAGGAACACCTTCAGCCGGCCCCGGCCGGTGCGTGGGAGGTTGGCCAACAGCGCATCGGCGCGGGCGGAGTCACTCATGTTTCATCCTTTGCTTTTTCCAGCAGCCGGCCACTTCAGGGAAAGCCCCCTTAACGTGTAGGAGCGGGTTTACCCGCGAATACGTCAGTGGCACCACCACCGCATTCGCGGGTGAACCCGCTCCTACAGGCGTCCTGCCAGCGCTTCGATTACCTGACAATGGCGAGCTTTTCCAAGGCCTGGTTCAACGCCAGCACGTTGACCACCGGCGGGCCGATCAATGGGTGGAGGGTGGCCTGTTCCAGCAAGGCTTGCAAGCGCTCGACCGGCAGCTGCCGTGCCGCCGCCACCCGCGGGATCTGATAGGCCAAGGCCTCCGGTGGCAGGTGCGGGTCCAGGCCGCTGCCCGAGGTGGTCAGCAGCGCCTGCGGCACTGGCCCCTGCTGCGCCTGATACAACGTGGCCGCATCGCCCTTTACCCGCTCAGCCAGCGCCGGGTTGCTCGGCGACAGGTTGCTGGCGCCGCTGGCCACGGTCGCGTAGGCACCTGCCGAGGGCCGCGAGTGGAACCAGCCATCGCCCTGGAAGTCCTGGGCGATCAATGCCGAACCCCGCACCTGGCCTTGCGCATCGCGTACCAGGCTACCGTTGGCCTGGTTCGGGAAAGCGACTTGGGCAATACCGGTCACCGCCAGCGGATACAGGGCGCCCGTCACCAGGGTCATCAACAAAGCCAGGCTCAATGCCGGGCGTAGATAAGCAGTCATGGCGGCCTCCTCAGACCAGGTTCAGGGCGTTGAGCAGCAGGTCGATCAGCTTGATCCCGGCAAACGGCACCACAATGCCGCCCAGCCCGTAGATCAGCAGGTTGCGCCGCAACAGGTGCGCCGCACTGGCCGCCTGCACGCGCACCCCACGCAGCGCCAGCGGGATCAGCACGATGATGATCAGCGCGTTGAACACGATCGCCGACAGGATGGCGCTCTGCGGGCTGGCCAGTTGCATCAGGTTGAGCACACCCAGTTGCGGGTAGATGGCAGCGAACAGCGCCGGCAGGATGGCGAAGTATTTGGCCACGTCGTTGGCAATGGAGAACGTTGTCAACGCACCGCGGGTGACCAGCAGCTCCTTGCCGACCTGGACTACGTCCAGCAGCTTGGTCGGGTCGCTGTCCAGGTCGACCATGTTGGCGGCCTCCCGCGCAGCCTGAGTGCCGTCGTTCATGGCCATGCCTACGTCAGCCTGGGCCAGTGCCGGGGCGTCGTTGGCACCGTCGCCACACATGGCAACCAGGCGGCCTTCATTCTGCTCCTGGCGAATGCGCGCCAGCTTCTTCTCGGGCGTGGCCTCGGCCAGCACGTCATCGACCCCCGCTTCGGCGGCGATGGCGGCCGCAGTCAACGGGTTGTCGCCGGTTACCATCACCGTGCGGATGCCCAGCTTGCGCAGCTCGGCGAAGCGCTCGCGGATGCCAGGCTTGACCACGTCCTTGAGGTGGATCACACCCAGCAAGCGCTTGTCGACGCACACCAGCAACGGGGTGCCACCACTCTGCGCGATGCGTTCGACTTCACGGGCCAGCGCCGCCGGCATTTCCAGGCGTTGCATACCGACGAAGGCCAGCACCGCATCGACGGCGCCCTTGCGGTACCGGTGCTGCTGGAAGTCGATGCCCGACAGGCGTGTCTCGGCGCTGAAAGCCACCGCTTCGAACTGCCCGGCAGGCGGGTCGACAAAGTCGTGCAACTGGCGCAGGTATTCGACAATCGATTTGCCTTCAGCGGTGTCGTCGGCCAGCGAGGCCAGCAAGGCGCCCTCCCCCAGCTCCTTGGCGGTAATGCCCGGTGCAGCATGCAGTGCGCTGCAGCGGCGGTTACCGAAGGTGATGGTGCCGGTCTTGTCGAGCATCAGCGTATGCACGTCCCCGGCCGCCTCGACGGCGCGGCCCGAGCGGGCAATGACATTCAGCCGTACCAGCCTGTCCATGCCGGCGATACCGATGGCCGACAGCAGGCCGCCGATGGTGGTCGGGATCAGCGTCACCAGCAGCGCGGCCAGGAAGATCAGCGGCAGGCTGCCACCCACGAAGTGGGCGAACGGCTGCAAGGTCACCACCACGATCAGGAAAATCAGGGTCAGGCCGATCAGCAGGATGTCGAGGGCGATTTCGTTCGGGGTCTTCTGCCGCTTGGCCCCTTCAACCAGGGCGATCATGCGGTCCAGGGTCGACTCGCCCGGGTTGCTGGTGATGCGGACAAGCAGCCAGTCGGAGACCAGCCGCGTATTGCCGGTCACCGCCGAGCGGTCGCCACCTGATTCGCGTATTACCGGCGCGGACTCGCCGGTAATGGCGGCCTCGTTGACGGCCGCAATGCCTTCAATCACCTCGCCGTCGCCGGGGATCATTTCGCCGGCGACCACGCGTACCACGTCATCCTTGCGCAGCGCGCTGGCAGCTACCGTCTCGTAGCTGCCATCACGCAGACGACGCTGGGCGGTCAGGCCCTGGCTGCCGGCCTTGAGGCTGTCGGCGCGGGCCTTGCCACGGCCCTCGGCCAACGCCTCGGCGAAGTTGGCGAACAACACGGTGAACCACAGCCACAGGGCAATCTGCACCGCAACGCCGGTACTCACGCCGCCGCCGGGGGCAAAACACAGCACGGTGGTCAGCACCGCGGTCAGGGCCACCACCAGCATTACCGGGGAGCGCTTGAGCTGACGCGGGTCGAGCTTGACGAACGCCTGCACCAGCGCCGGGCGCCACAGCGCGGCGAAGCGGGTCTGGTCCTTGGCATTGTGCCGGCTATTCACTTCAGGAATGGGCATGTTCATGATCGGTCCTCAAAAACCCAGGCTAAGGTGTTCGGCGATTGGCCCAAGGGCCAGGGTCGGCAGGAAGGTCAGGCCACCGACAAGCAGGATGGTCACCAGCAGCAAGCCGGTGAACAGCGGGCCGTGAGTCGGGAAGCTGTTCTGCCCCAGCGGCGCGCTTTTTTTCGCCGCCAGGCTGCCGGCCAACGCCAGTATCGGCAGGATGTAGCCGAAGCGGCCGATGAGCATGGCCAGGCCGATCATCAGGTTGTGGTACACGGTGTTGGCGCCAAACCCGGCAAAGGCCGAGCCGTTGTTGGCCGAGCCCGAGGTATAGGCGTACAGCAACTGGCTGAAACCATGCGCCCCCGGGTTGGTGACCGCCCCGGCCGGGCCGGGCAGGCTGGCGGCGATGGCGCCAAGTACCAGCACGCCGACCGGCATCACCAGCAGGGTTGCCACCAGAAGCTGCACTTCACGGGCCTGCAGCTTCTTGCCCAGGTATTCCGGGGTACGGCCAATCATCAGCCCGGCCAGGAACACCGCGATAAGGACGAACAGCAGCATGCCGTAGAGGCCCGCGCCGACGCCGCCGAATATCACCTCGCCGACCATCATGTTGACCATCGCCACCATACCGGTCAGCGGGTTCAGGCTGTCGTGCATGGCGTTGACCGAACCGTTGGAGGCGGCGGTGGTGGTGACCGTCCACAGCACCGAACCGGTGGTGCCGAAGCGGCTTTCCTTGCCCTCCAGGGGGGCGGTCTGCTGCACCTGCGTGCTTTCCAGGGCCGGGTTTGGCTGGTGCTCGGACCACAGCGCCGTGCTACCGCCGATCAGGAACAGGGCAAGCATGCAGGCGAGGATGGCGCGGCTCTGACGCAGGTCCTTCACGTAGTGACCGAAGGTGAACACCAACGCCACCGGAATGAGGATGATCGATGCCACCTCGAACAGGTTGCTCCAGGCCGTTGGGTTTTCGAACGGGTGCGCCGAGTTGACGCCGAAGAAGCCACCGCCATTGGTACCCAATTGCTTGATGGCGATCTGGCTGGCGGCCGGCCCCAGCGGAATGGTCTGGTCGGCACCTTGCAAGGTCAGCGCGTGGGCGTAGTCGGCAAAGGTCTGCGGTACGCCCTGCCACACCAGCAACAGCGCCAGCAGCAAGCACAGCGGCAGCAGGCCGTAGAGGGTGGCACGGGTCATGTCGACCCAGAAGTTGCCCAGCGTCGTCGCGCTGCGCCGGGCGATACCGCGGCACAGGGCAACCAGCACGGCCAGGCCGGTGGCAGGGCTGACAAAGTTCTGCACGGTCAGGCCAAGCATCTGGCTCAGGTAGCTGACCGACGCCTCACCGCTGTAGGCCTGCCAGTTGGTGTTGGTAACGAAACTGACGGCGGTGTTGAACGCCAGCGACCATTCCTGGCCAGGCAGGTGCTGAGGGTTGAGTGGCAGGTAGCCCTGCAACAGCAGCACGGCGAACAGCAGCAGGAAGCCGACCAGGTTGAACGCCAGCAGGGCCAGGGTGTATTGCCGCCAGTTCTGCTCCTGGCTGGCGTTCACACCCGCCAGCCGGTAACAGCCCTGCTCGACCGGCCCCAGCACAGGCGTCAGCCAGGTACGCTGGCCTTCCATGACCTTGAAGTAGAACCGCCCGAGCCAGGGTGCTGGTAGCAGCACAATGGCAAAGAATGCCAGGAGCAAGGCGAAATCGTAACTGTGCATGGCCGCTCCCTAGCTGCGATCGGCGCGCAGCAGCGCCACCAGCAGATAAAACGCCAATGCCACTGCCAGCAGCAGTGACAGCCCGTCGAGCATGTTCATGTGTGGTTCTCCCCGTGTTACGGCTTGGGCCGCTTTGGGGAAATTGTCCGAGGGAGGGGCGTAAAGGGGCGAGATCGGGGGATGGGGGTGGGGATAAAGAATGCGTAAAGATCAGCGTTGTGGTTTGCCTGTAACGGCCTCTTCGCGGGCTCGCCCGTTCCCACGGGCACTGCACAGCCTTCACGGCCTGTGTGGTAGCTGTGGAAGCGGGCAAGCCCGCAAAAGGGCCGACGCAGGCTTACTGTTGTGGAGGCTGCGCCGCGTTACGGCTCCAGTCCAGCAGGAGGCTGTAGCCCACCGCCAGCAAGGTCGGCCCGATGAACAGGCCAATGAAGCCGAAGGCAAGCAAGCCGCCGAACACGCCCAGCAGCACGATCACCAGCGGCAGGTTGCCACCACGGCTGATCAGGTAGGGTTTGAGCACGTTGTCCACGCCGCTGATGACGAAGGTGCCCCAGACGCCCAGGAACACCGCCATGCCGTATTCGCCCTTCCACACCAGCCAAGCGGTGGCCGGGATCCAGGCCAGTGGCGGCCCCATGGGGATCAGGCTGAGCATGAAGGTCACCAACCCCAGCACGATCGCCCCAGGCACCCCCGCGATCAGGAAGCCGATCAGCGCCAGCAGGGCCTGCGCGGCCGCCGTGCCGATCACCCCGTTGACCACCCGCTGCACGGTAGCGGCTACCAGGTCCAGGTAATACTCGGCGCGTTCGCCCACCAGCCGGTGCAGCAAGCGCAGCACGAATGCCGCCAAGCGTGGCCCGTCGCGGTAGAAGAAGAACACGAACACCAGGCTCAGGGTCAGTTCCAGCACGCCGCTGCCGATCTGCGCGCTGCGCGCCAGCAACCAGTTGCCCACCTGCCCAAAGTAAGGCTTGATCGAGGTAAGCAAGGCTGCGCCTTGCTCGTCCAGCGATTGCCAACCGTTGACCAGACGCTCGCCAACGAATGGAATGCCACCCAACCAGGCCGGTGCATCGGGCAGGCCGTCGACCTGCACGTCACGCACAAACGCCGTAGCGTCGCGAATGTGATCGGCCAGGTTGAACCCCAGCCACACCAGCGGCAGTGCCACGATCAGGATCCAGGCCATGGTCAGCAGGCCGGCTGCCAGCGTCTCACGACCGCCCAGCAGGCGCGTAAGGAAGCGCATCAACGGCCAGCTGGCAAAGGCCAGGATGGCCCCCCACAACAATGCCGATATGAACGGTGCCATCACCCACAGGCCGGCACCTAGCAACGCCACCAGCAGAATCTGGACCAGCAGGCGATCATTGTTAACCATGAGGGTGCTCGTTCAAGGGATCAGTTCAAGGTGCAGGCCGTCTGTAGGCGCACTGCCGACTTCAAGACGGCGATTGCGCACCCCGGCCTTGACCAGCGCCTCGCGCCAGGCCTCAGCCTGGGCGCCACTGAGGCTGACACGCAAGGTGCTGTCAAGGTTCAGGCTGCGGGCCAGCAGGTTTACCCAGGCGTCTTGCGGCGCAGCAAGGTCAGGGTAGTCGAGCTTGCCGGTGTCACGCATTTCGCGCAGCACCGTGGCAGCGGTTGGCAGCAGCTCGCCCAGCGGGCTGCCTGCGATGAACTCTTCCACATGCAGATAGGCACGGCGGTTGCCACGGGTAACGCTGTACAGCGCGACCAGGGTGTCGGCCTCGTCTGCCGAGCGGCGTAGCAGGATGAACGCCTGCTGCTCGTCGCCTCCGTTGAGGCGGGCATTGGCGAACACATCATTGGCCCACAGGCTGGCCTCACCGCAATCACGCCCCTGACACCAGAACAACGGGTAGCCACCGTCGCGCACAAGTGCTTCGCGGGCACTGGTGAAGGCCTCGCGTGCAGTCCGCTCGACGGGCAATTCGTAGGTTACCGAGCTGACTTGACCGCGGCTTTCGACTTTGTCATCGACCCGCAGGCGGCCACTGATCTTGCGTAGCGGGCCCATCGGGTAGACCCGCTCCTGTTCCGTCGCCGGGCGTTGATCGACCACCTTGGCGTCCTGCGGGACCGGCAGGACGCCGGCCCACGACACGGGGGTGGCGAGCACCAGACAGGCAGCCAAGGCAGTGCGAATGGAAACGGGTACGCTCATTGGCGAACCAGGCGGCGCTCAGCGCCGAATTGAAGCTCCAGGATGTCTGGCAGTTGCATGGTTGTCTCCCTGTTCAACCCGCCAAGCCTCGACACTTGTCCGGTGCAAGTCAAGCAAAGCCAAAGAAGCGATTGATACAGTCTGCAACAAGGGCCGCGCCCTGCGCATCGTTCAGGTGCAGGTGATGGCCGCCGGGTAGTGTCACCTGTTCAAAGGGTAGCTGCTCCAGCAACCCGGTGTGGCGCGCCAGCATGCCGTCGGCGGCCACCACCAACAGCGCCGGGCAACTCACCCGCCGCACATAGGCCATGGCCTGGGCCTCGCTCAGGCGCACCGGCGAGGGCAGGGTCAGCCGGCTGTCGCTGCGCCAGCTATAGCCACCGGGCACTGGCATCAGGCCACGCTGGGCCAGCAGCTCGGCCGCTTCACGGCTGACCGCGACCATGCCTTTCATCCGGGCTTGCACCCCTGCTTCCAATGTCGCATACACCGACTTGCGCTTGCCATCCAGCCGCAACTGGGCTTGCAGTGCCATCCCTAAGCGCTCACCTGCGTCCTGCTCGGCGCCAGTCGGCGGGATCACGCCGTCGATTAGCGCCAGGTGACTGACCCGATCGGGCAATGCACCGGCCAGTTGCACCGAAATGATCGCGCCCAGCGAATGCCCCAGCAGGGCGAAACGCGGCCAACCCAGTTGCTCGGCCACGCGCAGCACGTCATGGGCATAGTCGGCCAGGGCATACCCGGCGCCGAGCGGGCGGTGCTCTGAATAACCATGGCCAGCCAGGTCCAGGGCGACGAGGCGCAGACCTTTCAGTTGCGGTGCCAGGCGGGCAAAGCTGTTGGCATTGTCCAGCCAACCATGCAGGGCAATCACCGGCAGCCCGTCTTCGGGGCCGAACAGGTGTGCAGCCAGTTCGATATGGCCCAGGCTCAGACGAATTTCCTCAACGTGTGCGCTCATGCCTGGCTCCAGCGGTCGAACAGGCCCTTGATCAGGCTGGCAGTGTCGGCCGGGCGCTCCAGCGGGAACATGTGCCCACCCGGTACACTGTGGTATTCACCTTTGGGCATACTGCGCACGGCCAAGGTGTGGTGGCGACGAATGACGTTGCTCCGGTTGCCGCGCACCATGGCCAGCGGCACCTGCAACTGGCGCGCGGGGGCGGGGCTGGTGTGCGGGATGCTGCGGTAGATGCTGATTTCAGTAGCAGGGTCGAAGCGCAACTGTAGCCCTTGCTCCACCACCTGCAGGCCATGTTCTACATAAGCGTCGAGGCAATCGGGATCGAAATGGCGGAACAGTGATTTGCCAGCGAAATAGTCCCGGGCGCTGTCGCGGTCATTGAACGTTTCGCGACGCCCCAGGGTGCGCCCGGCCGGTGTGATGCGGTCGATGAAACCAAAGCGCTTGGCTGTGCGCAGCAGCCATTGATCAGCGCGGGTGAGCACCGGGGAGTCGAGCATCACCAGCCCCCGGTAGTACTCGGGGCAGCGCAATGCCGCGTGCAGGTGCAACACGCCACCCAGCGAATGGCCGACGCCCCAGACCGGCTGGTCCTGCTGCGCCAGGTGATGCAACAATTCATCGACCAGGCTTTGCCAGTTTTCGTCCACGGGAAAGCGCGGGTCATGCGCGTGCTGGGCCAGGTGCTGCACCTGATAGTCCGGCGCCAGCGCTGCAAACAGCTTGCCGTAGGTGGCCGATGGGAAACCGTTGGCATGGGCGAAGAAGATCTGCTGCGACATGGCGCCTGGTCCGGACCGGAATGATGGCCCATTGTCGGCATCGCGGGGCGGTTCGGCAATGTCCATAAAGGTCATCGGCGAGGGGGATCAGGTCATGCCGAGCGGTCGAAACTGCCCAGCGACCGACGCAGGCAGGCCTGCATGTAGGCCACTTGGCTCTCCAGCGCCTCGCGGGCCAGACGCTGGTCCTGGTAGTCCAGTTGCAGGCGGCGCAAGGCCAGACAACTGGTTTGCAGCAGGTGCGAGACCCGCAGGCAGGCGTCCTGCAGCGTCCGCAGGTCCTGCTCGCATTGTTGCCTCGCAACAGGGTCCAGCCCAGGGTTGTCGTTCACCTTGCGCATCAGGTGGTAAAGCTTGGCATCGGCCGATTCACGCAGCAGGCTGTATTGGGCGAAATCCAGCGAAGTACCTTGGTCAACCTGTTCCAGGGTGGGTTGCAGGTCCAGGGAGCGCAACAGCTCCAGCATTTCACCCCTCATTCGCCGTTCCCTGATGTTTGCCATGTGGCAACGCTAACAAGCGGTGGTGAAGTGCGACAACTGACAAAAATGCCAGTTGCCTTATCGCTCTTTACCCATGCCAGCATTCAGACGCGAGCGAAACAGTGGCCTGCACAAGCCATGGGACGTTCACGCGGGTGAGTGGATGGCCCGAAGCGTCATCAACCCGGCCAGCGGCCACTCCCCTTCCAGCTCCGCCAGGCTGGCAGTGCTCATGGCTGCCGGCTGTTGCCTGTGGCCGTGCTCCAGCGCACCGACCAAGGTGCCTACCAGCGGCTGGTGGCTGACCAGCAGCACATGCTCAAGCCCCAGGCGCTCGATTTCGCCGATGACCTGCTGTACATCACCCTCGGGCGTCAGCCAGGGCACGGTGCGCACCGCTTCGGCGAAGCCCAGGGTGTCATGCACCAGCGCGGCGGTCTGCTGGGCGCGTACGTAAGGGCTGGCGACAATCGCCTGCAATGGCTGCCCGATCAGGTAAGCCGCACTGTGCAGCACCTGCTCGCGACCATGGGCAGTCAACCGGCGCTCGGCATCTGTCTTGGCCCGCGGCTCAGCTTCACCGTGGCGCAGCACCCACAGCTTCACAGCTTGGGTTCCTCGTCACGCACCGGATGCGCGGCCGGTGCCACGGCGTGCGCGGCTTCACCTTCCGGCGCACGCGGGGCCGGCCAGTCTGCGAACGGCCATGGCTTCTGGTCGCTGTGGAAACTGCCGAAGCGGCCGATCTGTGCCAGGTACTGGCTCAGGCTGTCGCCGAAGTTCATCAGGCTGGCGCTGGGCGCGCCATACACCAGTCGGTAGATCAGTTGTACCAGCACCAGGCCACCCAACAGCAACTCGGCCAGTTGCCAGACCACCAGGAACACCAGCATCCACAGCACCCGCAGGATGATCGACTCGCGCTGGGCGCGTTCGGGCGTATCGTTCATGTGTTGCTCCTTGCTCGTGTCAGAGCCGCCAAGGGCTCAGTTGAAACCGCTGATGGAAATGAAATCGACATCGGTCTTGGGCTCGGCGCGCATCAGGTGCTCGATCACCTGGTTCAGCGTGCGGCCTTCGAACAGGATGGCATGCAGGCCGGCCACCAGCGGCATGTACACCTGCACTTGCTGGGCCTTGGTCTTGAGCACCTTGAGCGTGTTGACCCCCTCGGCCACTTCGCCCAGGCGGTTGACTGCCTCTTCCAGGCTTTGACCCTGCCCCAGTGCGTAGCCAACCTGATAGTTGCGGCTCTTGGGCGAGGAGCAGGTGACGATCAGGTCACCGACACCGGCCAGGCCGAGGAAGGTCATGGGGTTGGCGCCCTGGCTGACGGCGAAACGGGTCATCTCGGCCAAGGCCCGGGTAATCAGCATGCTCTTGGTGTTCTCGCCCATCCCCAAGGCCACAGCCATGCCGGCGATGATCGCGTAGACGTTCTTCAATGCACCGCCCAGTTCGACGCCGAAACGGTCGGCACTGGCGTAGACGCGGAAGGTACGCCCGTGCAGCACGGCCTGTACCTGCTGGCACAGTGCTTCATGCTCACTGGCCACCACTGTGGCAGTCAGTGCATGTTCGGCGATTTCGCGCGCCAGGTTGGGCCCTGACAAAACGCCGATGCGCGCCTCGGGGGCGATTTCTTCGAGGATCTGGCTCATCAGCTTGAAGCTTTGCGCTTCGATGCCCTTGGTCAGGCTGACCAGGCCTTTGCCGCGCAGCAGCTCGGCATGCGGTGCCAGCACGCTGCGCAAGGCACTCGATGGCAGGGCAACGAAGATCAGCTCGCTGGCCTGCAGGGTGGCCAGCAAGTCGTTGACCGGCTCAACCCCATCGTGCAGGCGGATACCCTTGAGGTAGCGCGGATTCTCGCGATTCACACGCATGGCCTCGGCCTGCGCCGGGTCGCGCATCCATTGACGCACCGGCACACCGTTTTCCGCCAGCAGGTTCGCCACGGCGGTGCCGAAGCTACCGCCGCCCAGAACCGCAACAGGTTGCTGTTCAGTCATATCCAATCCATTAAAGCCAAAAGTTAAGTGGCGACCCCGCCATTATACGGCTCGCCTGCCATGCGCCAAGGTCAGCAACGCAGATCACACTGTCATGGCCACGTTGCAACAAATGCAGGCGCGAGCTTGCTGGCGATGCGCCGCACCGGCGGCGCTCGATTTCCGCCCCCACGAAAGCGTCAAGACAGGCACGCTGCAAAACCGCTGCAGATCACTGGAAAATACGCCAAGGTCAGTTACCATGCCTGTTTCAATCCTGAAACAAAGGCCGCTCCGTGTTCCCTGGCACGCCACCGTACCCGCGCCTGCTGTTATTGACCGCCCTGCTCGGCGGCCAGGCTGCGGCCGACGACCTGTTCATCGACACCCCCGACCTGCCACAGGTTCTGACCGCCACACGCCTGAAACAATCCCCCGCCGCTGTCCCGGGCAGCATGACCGTACTCGACAGCGAACTGATTCGCGCCAGCGGTGCCCGTGACATCCCCGAACTGCTGCGCCTGGTACCGGGCATGATGATCGGCTACGGTGCCGGCAATCAACCCACGGTCAACTACCACGGCAGCAACGTCAACGACGCACGGCGCATGCAGGTACTGATCGATGGCCGTTCGGTGTACCGCGCAGGCCTGGCCACGGTGGACTGGAGCGACATCCCCTTGGCCATGGAGGACATCGAGCGCATCGAGGTGTTCCGCGGCCCGAACACCGTCAGCTATGGCGCCAACGCGCTGATGGCAGTGGTCAACATCCTCACCCGCAACCCCGCCGACAGCCATGGTACACGGCTGAAAGTGACGCGCGGCCAGGACGGCATCAACGACTTCTATGCCAGCCACGGCTTCGGTTGGGACGGTGGCGACATGCGCCTGTCGCTGTCGGGCCAACAGGACGACGGCTTCGATGAGAACCAGTTCGGCCAGGACTACCGCGACAGCCGCCGCCTGACCCGCTTCAACCTCAGCGCCAACCACAACCTGGCGGTCGACCAGACCCTGGAGTGGCAACTGGCGGCCAAGGAAGGCAGCAATCAGCGGCCCTACACCTACCAGCCGGTGTTCCAGCAGTACGAGTCCGGGAACAATGCCGACGTCAACGCCAAGGACTATGCGGGCTCGTTGCGCTGGACCAAAGACTTCAGCGCTGAACACAGCCTTTATATCCAGGGCTCAGCCCAGCATTTTGACCGCCAGCAAGTCTGGCGCGCTTGCGATGCCTTGCAATCATTCAGCCCCGAATTGACTCAGATCTGGCAAATCAATCCCGATTTTGCCGAGAAAGTAGCGCGCGGAATCGCTGGAGGAACACCACTTTCGACCAGCGACCCTGTCCTGAGTGAGCTCCTGGAAAAGGTGAAACAGCAATGGAAGGAAGGTGGAGATCAGCAGGTCTGCGGCGACGTCGACCAGAGCACCCGCGAAACCCGCTACGACCTGGAAATCCAGGACACCCTGAGCCTGACCGACAGCCTGCGCCTGCTCAGCGGCATGAACTACCGCTATGATCGTGCCGACTCGCAGACCTACTTCAACGGCAGCATCGACGACCAGACCTGGCGACTGTTCGGCCAGCTGGAATGGCGCGCCGACGAGCACTGGATCCTGCAGGGCGGCGCCATGCTCGAGGACTCCCGCCTGTCCGGCAGCTCGCTGACCCCGCGGGTGGCGATCAACTACCTGATCACCCCGCGCCATGGCCTGCGTGCGGTGTATTCCGAGGCTGTGCGCTCGCCAGACATGTTCGAGAACAACGTCAACTGGAGTTACACGGTCAAGAACCTGACCCCAACCCCTAATGCATTCAAGCTGCAAAACGGCGAATACTTCGTCAAGACCCGTGGCCCTGGCGACCTTGAACAGGAGCGCATGCGCTCGCGCGAGCTGGGCTACAACGGCTACTTCAGCGACATCGACCTGAGCCTGGATGTGAAGCTGTTCTACGACGAGATCACCGGCATGATCAGCGAGCCGCTGAGGAACAACCAGTACATCGCCAGCAACGCCAACAAGGCCCGTTTCAGCGGCAGCGAGGCGCAAATGGACTGGCGCCCCACCCTGCGCGACCGCCTGCGCCTGACCTATGCCTACGTCGATGCCTGGGCCAGTAACCCCGACGACCGTCGCCTTAGCGCCCGCAACAGCGGCTCGGCCGGGTGGATGCGCGAATGGGGTGCCGGCTGGTCGAGCGCGCTGTTCTATTACGGTGACGATGCCCTCAACCAGTACCGCTACGAGCGTCTGGACCTGCGCCTGGCCAAGCGTTTTCGGGTGTATGGCAGCAACCTGGAGCTGGCGGCGCTGTGGCAGCAGCGCCTGGACGATGAACCGACCTCGGCCCTGCAGAACCGCTACGACAGCCGTCACCGCCTGAGCGTGAGCGCGGAGCTGGAGTTCTGATGGCCCTGCTGCTGCGCCTGTTGCTGCTCTGCCTGTGGCCGTTGGGGCCTTTGTCCGCCAGCGAAGTCCTGCTGGTTGGGGCTGAGGACCAGCCCGGTGTACGCAGCTTCATCGCCGCTCTGGAAAGCCGCCGGCCACACGATCATGTGCAGTTTCGCACCACCACCGAACTGCCGCGCCCGGGCAAGCTCAAAGCCGACCAACGCCTGATCCTGCTCGACAACGCAGCACTGGAATGGCGCCTGGGGGAAACCGCCGGCCCACCGGCGCTGGTCATGCGGGTCAGCCGGGTACAGGCTGAACAGCGCCTGGGAAAGTCGCGCCCCGCGTTCCTCACACTGTTGTGGAGCGACGCACCGTTGGGACGGCAACTGCGCCTGGCACGCTACTTGTTGCCGCAGGCCAGGCGCGTTGGCGTGCTGTACGGCGAGCACAGCAGCTTTCTGCTGGACGAACTGCGCCATGCTGCACGGCCGCTAGGCCTGGAGATCGTGGCCCAGGACTGGTCCGACCCGCGTGACAACCGGCCGCTGCAGCACCTGCTGGGCAACAGCGATGTGCTACTGGGCCTGGACGACCCTGACTTGTACAACTCCAAGACCGCAAAGAACCTGCTGTTGAGCAGTTATGGCCGGCAGATGGCACTGATCGGCCCGAACGCCGGCTTCGTTCGCGCCGGCGCCCTGGCCAGTACCTACAGCGACCAGGACGACTGGCTGTGGGTGCTCGACCAGTTGCTCGACCAGCCGCCGACACGCTGGCCGCGCAGCCTGTACCCAATGCGCTACGGGGTCAGTGGCAACCAGCAGGTGGCCCGGGCCCTGGGTCTTGAACCGATCGATCAGAACGCCGCCGTCAAGGCCCTGGCCGAGGGAGAACCCACCCCATGAGCAAACGCTTGAGCTGGGACATTCATACCCGCACGCAGATCATCAGTCTCGGCCCCGCCCTGCTGCTGACCTTGCTCTTGATCAGTTTCTTTACCTTCGTACGCATCCAGGACCTGCGCCAGGAACTCAACCACACCGGGCAACTGATCGCCAACCAGTTGGCACCGGCGTCGGAGTATGGGGTGATTTCGGGCAACAACGAAGTGCTTGAAGGGCTGATGCGTGCCACCCTCAGCATCCCGCACGTACGCTTTCTGGAAGTGCAGGACAGCCGCAACCACATCCTGGTGTACGTCGAGCAGTCCGACGAAAGTGCCAACCGCGCGCAACGGGTCGAAGTGTTCCAGGCGCCCATTCGCCTGCAGCAAATCCGCCTGGACAACGACTTCCTGCAACAGGGCAAAGCCACCACCCCGGCCATCGGTGACGACTACCTGGGCCGCGTGATCGTCGGCATGTCCGATGACGCCTTCAGTCAGCGCCAGCAGGAAATCGTGATCAAGGCCGGGATCCTGGCGTTGTTCGCCCTGCTGTTCACCTTCTTGCTGGCACGCCGCCTGGCCCTGAGCCTGGCCAAGCCGATCAGCGACATGGGCCATGCGGTCAAGGCAATTCAGCAAGGCAAGTACAACACCCCCTTGCCGGTCGTCGACGACAGCGAGCTGGGCCACTTGGCCCGCCACATCAACAACCTGGCCAGCGCCCTGGAACAGGCCAGTGCCGAACAGAAGCAGGCCATTGCCGAACTGATCCAGGCCCGCGAGGAGGCCGAACAGGCCAACCGCGCCAAATCGGATTTCCTGGCGATGATGAGCCATGAGTTGCGCACCCCGATGAATGGCGTGCTGGGCATGCTGCAACTGCTGGAAACCACGCCGCTGAGCAATGAACAGGCCGATTACACGGCAGTGGCCAGCGAGTCCACCGGGCACTTGCTGAAGGTCATCAACGACATCCTCGATTTTTCGCGCATCGAACGCGCCGCGCTGCAGCTGGAGCACATCGACTTCAACCTGGGCGAGCTGATCACCAGCAGTGTCCAGTCGTTCCAGCACAGCGCCCAGCAACGCGGCCTGGGCCTGCACCTGCAACTGCCGGCCGGCATCGAGCAGTTGCAGGTGAACGGCGACCCCACGCGCATCCGCCAGATCCTGCTGAACCTGGTGGGCAACGCCCTGAAGTTCACCGAACGTGGCCAGGTGCAAGTCGACGCACGCTGGCAGGTGCTCGACCGGCAGCTGATCTGGCTGACCTGCAGCGTGCGCGACACCGGCATCGGCATCGACAGCGACCGCCTGGAAATGATGTTCGTCGCCTTCCAGCAGGCCGACAGCTCGATTTCCCGTCGTTATGGCGGTACCGGGCTGGGGCTGTCGATCGCTCGTACCTTGGCCGAGCGCATGGGCGGCAAGCTACGCGGTGAAAGCCGTGAGGGCCTGGGTTCGACCTTTACCCTGGAGATGCCGCTGGCACTCGCCACCCCTGCCCCCATCCCGCTGACGCCGCCAACGGCTGCACGAACGACGGTGCCGGACAATGATCAGGTACTGCTGGTGGAGGACAATCCGGTCAACCGGAGTGTCGTAGAAGCCATGCTGCGCAGCCTGGGGCTGGCAGTATGCACGGCAGAAGATGGCCTTGAAGCCGTCGAGCGGGTCGGCCAGCAGCGCTTTGCTGCCGTGCTGATGGATTGCCGCCTGCCGCACCTGGACGGCTATGAAGCCACCCGACGCATCCGCCAGTTGCCCAACGGCGCTGGGCTACCGATCATCGCCCTGACCGCCAACGCGTTGCAGGGCGACCGCGAACGTTGCATGGCCGCTGGTATGGACGATTACCTGAGCAAACCCTTGCGCCGTACCGAATTGCAGCAGGTGCTGCAGCGCTGGTTACCCGGTCAGACAACCGCGACTGGCGATAAATGCTAAAGTGCGGCAGTCTTAAACACTGGACAGGACCTTCATCGGACCTGAAAATAGACGTTTCAGTGCACACCTGTACTTCTTTCACCAGGTGCGCTGTGACTTTCACCACAACGCAATAGTCTACCTGTAGGCTGCCGTCTCGAAGCGCTTGGTTTTCGGGCCGGCCGGGAAGATTCATCCCCTGCCGCAGGGGGTTATTGAGGAGCTCGCATGACCAAACAACACGCCTTTACTCGGGAAGACCTGCTGCGCTGCAGTCGCGGTGAGCTGTTCGGCCCAGGTAATGCGCAACTGCCCGCGCCGAACATGCTGATGGTCGATCGCATCACCCATATCAGCGAAGAAGGCGGCAAGTACGGCAAAGGTGAGTTGGTCGCCGAGCTGGATATCAACCCGGACCTGTGGTTCTTCGCCTGCCATTTCGAAGGCGATCCGGTCATGCCGGGCTGCTTGGGCCTCGACGCCATGTGGCAGCTGGTTGGCTTCTTCCTCGGCTGGCAGGGCCTGCCAGGCCGTGGCCGCGCCCTGGGTTCGGGCGAGGTGAAATTCTTTGGCCAGGTACTGCCTGAAGCCAAGAAAGTCACGTACAACATTCACATCAAGCGCGTCCTGAAGGGCAAGCTGAACATGGCCATCGCCGATGGCTCGGTCAGCGTCGACGGCCGCGAGATCTACACTGCCGAAGGCCTGCGGGTCGGCGTGTTCACCTCCACTGACAATTTCTAAGGGTTATTCGCATGCGCCGCGTCGTTATCACTGGTCTGGGCATCGTATCGTGCCTGGGCAATGACAAAGCTACCGTCACCGAAAACCTGCGCAACAGCCGTCCGGGTATCCGTTTCAACCCGGAATACAAGGAAATGGGGCTGCGTAGCCAGGTTTCCGGTTCCATCGACCTCAACCTCGAAGAACTGATCGACCGCAAGGTTTACCGCTTCGTCGGCCATGCGGCTGCCTACGCCTACCTGGCCATGCAGGACGCGATCAAGGACGCCGGCCTGACCGAAGAGCAGGTTTCCAACCCGCGTACCGGCCTGGTGGCCGGTTCCGGCGGCGCCTCGACCCTGAACCAGATGGAAGCGCTGGACACCCTGCGTGAGAAAGGCGTCAAGCGCGTCGGCCCATACCGCGTTACCCGCACCATGGGCAGCACCGTGTCGGCATGCCTGGCCACCCCGTTCAAGATCAAGGGCATCAACTACTCGATCTCGTCGGCCTGTGCCACCTCGGCTCACTGCATCGGTACCGCACTGGAGCAGATCCAGTGGGGCAAGCAGGACATCGTCTTCGCCGGTGGTGGTGAAGAAGAGCACTGGAGCCAGTCGTTCCTGTTCGATGCCATGGGCGCCCTGTCGACCAAGCGCAACGAAACCCCGGAACTGGCCTCGCGCGCCTACGACGCTGACCGTGATGGTTTCGTCATCGCTGGCGGTGGCGGCATGGTCGTGGTCGAGGAACTGGAACACGCCCTGGCCCGCGGCGCCAAGATCTACGCCGAAATCGTTGGCTACGGTGCGACTTCCGACGGCTACGACATGGTTGCACCGAGCGGCGAAGGCGCCATCCGCTGCATGCAGCAGGCGCTGTCCACTGTCGACACCCCGATCGACTACCTGAACACCCACGGTACCTCGACCCCGGTCGGTGACGTGGCCGAGATCAAGGGCGTGCGTGCCGTGTTCGGCGACAAGGCGCCGAAGATCAGCTCTACCAAGAGCCTGTCGGGTCACTCGCTGGGCGCTGCCGGCGTGCACGAGGCGATCTACTGCCTGCTGATGATGGAAAACAACTTCATCGCCGGCTCTGCCAACATCGACGAGCTGGATCCGGAAGTCGCCGACTTGCCAATCCTGCGTAAAACCGAAGAAAACGCCAAGATCGACACGGTCATGAGCAACAGCTTCGGCTTCGGCGGCACCAACGCCACCCTGGTGCTCAAGCGCTGGGAAGGCAAGTAAGACGCTGCTGCTGTCAATGAAAACGCCCCGACTGGTTCGGGGCGTTTTTGTTTGTATTGCCTGTGCGGGCCTCTTCGCGGGTAAACCCACCACACAAGCCTTCAGCGCTGTGCCCACCCTGTAGGAGATCACCCAGCCCTTCCGGGCTGCGCTGTCGCGCAGCAAACATGAGGTGTACGGCTTCAGTTCCGCAGCGACGCTGACATTTTGAAAAAGAAAAGGCGGTTGGCCCGGTAGGGCCAGCCGCCTTTTGCTTTGTTAGGGTTCGTGTGCGCGGGACAGAGATCGTAGCCAGCACTGGTGTGTGTCCGCACACCCGCGTAGGAGAGTGATCCGCACGGTATCGGCGTGAAGTCCCTGTAGGCATCAGCTGATTCAGCTGTGACCACGTATGAGAGAGTGAACCCTTTCGCCACCGTGTGCCCCGCGCGCCCTTTATCCTGCGAGGATTCATCATGGCGCGCAAGCCTTCCAAGCAACGCTTTACCGTCGTCCATCCCGATTGCGCGGCGATCGATGTCGGTGGTCGAGAACATTTCGTGGCGGTCGATCCCCGGCACGAAAATCCCGTCCAGTCGTTCACGTCCTTTACTGACGACCTACTCAAGATGGCTAACTGGCTTGAAAGCCTGGGGATCAAGGTCGTTGCCATGGAATCCACGGGGGTTTATTGGATTCCAATTTACGAGATTCTCAGCGAGCGCGGTTTTGAGGTTTATCTCGTCAATGCCAGAGCAACTCGGCAAATCACGGGCCGTAAATCAGATGTGTTGGATTGCCAGTGGATTTGGCAGCTGATGACTCATGGACTGCTCAGAGGCGCATTCCGCCCCGATGATCTGACCTGCTGCGTCCGGTCATTGGTCAGGCAGCGTGCTTCCAAAGTGAAAGACCAGGCGCAGACGCTGAACCGTATGCAAAAGGCCATGAGCCAAATGAACATCCAGCTGGCCAATGTCATCAGTGATATTTCCGGTGTAACTGGCATGAAGATTTTGCGAGCCATCTGCGCAGGTGAACGGGACCCAGTGCAACTGGCTGAACTGACCGACCGCCGCATCAAGGCAGGCAAGGAGGCTGTCGCTCGGAGTCTTCATGGCAATTGGCGGCGCGAGCATTTGCATGCGCTAACTCAGGAATTGGCTGCCTATGACTTCCTGGAGCAGCAAATTGCTGATTGTGACGACGCCATAAAAGCCGCGTTAGAGCAGTTGCCGGTGCTGCAAAACAAGCCAGAGCCATCCAATAAGCCTTTACGGAGCCCACACCGAAACGGTGTCCAACAGACTGAATTGCATCAGACATTGTGGAAAGTTCTTGGCGTGGACCTAACCGCAATTCCAACCATTGGGGTGGACACTGCATTAGTGCTGGCAGGGGAGATCGGTACAGATCTATCACGCTTCCCGTCCTCACAGCACTTCTGCTCTTGGTTGGGACTGGCTCCCCCTACCCGAATTTCCGGCGGTCATCGACTGGCAGGTGGCGGGCCCAAAATAGTCAATCGAGCAGCTCAAGCACTCAAGCAGGCCGCATCCAATGCCCGTAACGACAAGGGTTTCATTGGTGCATCACACCGAGCCAGACTGACTCGAATGGATACCAGCTGCGCCATCAAGGCCACTGCGCATCAGTTGGCACGTCTGGTGTACAACCTGTTAACCAAGAAGCAGGCTTATGTTGAACAAGGTCTTGAGGAGTTTGAAACCAGAAGCCAAGACCGGCAGGTCCGGGCTTTGCTTCGCAAAGCCCGGAAACTGGGGTATCAACTGGTGGCCGCTTGAGTGTTTAGAAAACAATGGGTTGCATTTTGTTTGATGAGAGCGGGTTTACCCGCGAAGAGGCCCGCACAGGTCACTGCTGTACCTTGGGCAACACCGCCAGAAAATTCTCCCGGGCCACCTTGTGCGCCACCGCCTCCGGCAAGGCATCCAGAAACGGCTTGAACCCGTGCATCTGCTCCCCCAGGCTGCCGAACCGCCCCACCACATCCGACCCCAGCATGAACCGCTCCGGGTACTTCTCGACCAGCGCCAACCATGCCTCGCGCGGCACGCCCTGCTCATCCAGCAAATACGGCTGCAGCACACTCCACGACAAATCGACATACAGGTTCGGGTAGTCCTCCAGCAATCGCGTCAGCACCGGCAGTAGAAAGTCCATCTGCGTCTGGTGGCGGTGTATCTCCATGCTGCTGCCCGCATGCGCCCAGATGAATCGCGTGTGCGGATGGTTGCGCAGCGGCTCTTCGATCTCCGCCAGGTACAGCGGGTTGCGCTCGCGCTTGGAGGTGATGTTGGAATGCAGCAGCACGGGCAGGTCGCGCTCGGCCGCCAGGTGGTAGATACGCGTCATGGCTTCATTATTGGCACGTGGCGTGTCGCCACTGGTCAGCGCTGTCAGGTCATCATGTCGGGTGAACACCTCGCCGATGCCCTGCCACAGCCCCGGGTACAAATCGAGCATGCGCTCGATATGGCTGACAGCATTCTTGTCCACCGGGTTGAAACCACTTAGGAACGGGTGGAACCGCTTGCGCTGCTCACTTGGCAATTGCTGCAGCGCCGCCGCCACGTAAGTGTCGGTGGCGCTGTACCAATAGGCGTCGGCGTCATCACCGGCGTAGTAGCGCGGGCGCTTGGGCTCGTCTTCGTGCCATTTCTTGGCCACGGGTATGCCTGAAATCATCGACTGCTCAACCCCTGCGGCATCCATGGCCTTGATCAGCGCCGGCATGCCTTCACTTTCCTGGAAGAAGTCCACGTAGTGCAAGTGGGCATCACTGTAGCGGTACTCGCGCGCCTGGGCCGCCTGGCACAGCCAGCCGAACAACAGCACACAAGCCAGCGCTCTGGCGGTCATGGTCATCTTCCTCATGCAAGTACGAACCCAGTAGACCAGGCGGCCGCCAAGACGGTTCAGCCACGGCGGGCAAACCGCTATGCTTGAGGCACTTCCACCGTGCCTGGAGCCTTCCCCATGAGCAGCCCACTGGTCATCCACCCCCGAGCCGAGACGGTCGAGGGCCAGCCGATCCTGCGCCCGCTGCCATCAGCCCAGTGCCGCAGCGTCGGCCCGTTCGTGTTCTTCGACCACATGCTCGAAACAGACTATGCCCCGGGGCATGGCATGGACATCCGCCAGCACCCGCATATCGGCCTGTCTACCCTGACCTACCTGTTCGAAGGCGCAATCCTGCACAAGGACAGCCTCGGCTCGGCGCAGCGGGTGCTGCCTGGTGATGTCAGCTGGATGACTGCGGGCAGCGGCGTCGCCCATGTCGAGCGCACCCCGGAAGATGCCCTGGCCCATGGTTCGCGCCTGCATGGGCTGCAGGTATGGCTGGCGTCGCCACGCGCGTTTGAGCAAGGCCCGGCAAGTTACAGCCATCACCCCGCCGAGAGCCTGCCCGTCAGTGACAGCCTGGGTGTACGTATCTGCATGATTGCGGGCAGCGGGTTCTGCCTGGCGTCACCGGTGCCGGTGCTGTCCCCTACCCTTTATGCGCATGTCCGGATGCAACCGGCGACCACCTTGCTGGTACCGACCGAGCATGTGCAGCGGGCGCTGTACGTGCTCGATGGTGAGTTGATGATGAACGATGAAGACGTGGAGCCGTGCACCCTGGTGGTGTTGCCGCAGGGCGAAGAGGTGACATTGTATGCCGAGGGTGAATGCCAACTGGTACTGATTGGCGGCGCACCGCTGGATGGGCCGCGTCGGATGAACTGGAACTTCGTCGCCAGCGACCCGGAGCTGATCGAGCGGGCCCGGGCCAGGTGGGCTGCGGGGGATTGGCCGGAGGTGCCGGGGGAACATTCGAGGATCGAGTTGCCTCGGTGATCGGGGCCGCTTTGCGGCCCTTCGCGGGTAAACCCGCTCCTACACCTGATCGGGGGTGGACACAGGTCGGTGATTGGGCGCAGGCCGTCGTGTAGGCGCGGGTTTACCCGCGAAGGGCTGCAAAGCAGCCCCCTGCAATCTCAGCGCTGGAATACTTCACTCAGCAGATTATGCATCGAACGAAACGCTCGCTCGGAAGTGCGCCGGTTATACTGCATCTTGCCCGGCACATTGGCATTCGGGTCGGTAAACGAGTGCACCGCGCCGCCATAACTGAGCAACTGCCAGTCCACCTTGGCCGCGTTCATCTCGTCCTCGAATGCCGGCAACTGCTCCTTAGGCACCAATGGGTCGGAGGCACCGTGCAACACCAGCACCGAGCCCTTGATGTGCTTGGCATCTTCAGGGTCCGGCGTGTCCAGGGTGCCGTGGAACGACACGGCCGCACGCAGGTCGGCGCCGCTACGGGCCAGTTCCAACGCACAGCAGCCACCGAAGCAGAAGCCGAAGGTGGCCACCTTGCCAGGCTCCAGCAGCGCCTTCGACTGCCCCAGCAATTGCGCCAGGGCTTCCTGCATGCGCTTGCGCAGTTCGCCACGGTCATTCTTCAGCGGCATCATCGCCACGCCTGCTTCATCGGCATTGGACGGGCGCACCGATTGCCCGTACAGGTCGGCGATCAGCACCACATAGCCCTTCTCGGCCACTTCCTTGGCAATGCGCTCGGCACCTTCACCAATGCCCATCCAGTTCGGCGCCATCACCAGCCCTGGGCGGCCCAGCGCACCCGGCTCATAGACCAAACGGCTTTCGAAGGCCTTGCCAGACAGGTGATAAACCAGCGATTCGACGATTACTTTGCTCATCAAGCACTCCTTTGGCACTCGTCATAAAAAAGCCCGCCGAAGCGGGCTTTGCTGTGCATCAACTCAAGCAGACAGCTCGACCAGTAGCTTGTTCAGGCGACGAACGTATGCCGCCGGGTCCTTCAGGCTGTCACCGGCCGCCAGGGCCGCCTGATCGAACAGGATATGTGACAGCTCGGCGAAACGGTCTTCGCTCTGCTCGTGGTCCAGCTTCTCGATCAGCGGGTGGCTCGGGTTGAACTCGAAGATCGGCTTGGACTCCGGCACTTTCTGCCCGCTGGCTTCCAGGATCTGGCGCATCTGCAGGCCCAAGTCCTGCTCGCCGATGGCCAGGATCGCCGGCGAATCGGTCAGGCGGTGCGAGACGCGCACTTCGGCCACGCTATCACCCAGCGCACCTTTCAGTCGCTCGACCAAACCTTCCTTGTCCTTGGCGACTTCTTCCTGGGCTTTCTTGTCTTCTTCCGAATCCAGCTTGCCCAGGTCCAGGTCACCACGGGCAATATCGACAAAGGCCTTGCCGTCGAACTCGTTGAGGTAGCTCATCAGCCACTCGTCGATGCGGTCAGTGAGCAGCAGCACTTCGATGCCTTTCTTGCGGAAGACTTCCAGGTGCGGGCTGTTCTTGACCTGCGCGTACGACTCGCCGGTGAGGTAATAGATCTTGTCCTGACCTTCCTTGGCGCGGGCCAGGTAGTCGGCCAGGGCGACGCTCTGCTCGCCGCTGTCGTCCTGGGTGGAAGCAAAGCGCAGCAGACCGGCGATTTTCTCCTTGTTGGCAAAATCTTCGGCCGGGCCCTCTTTCAGCACCTGACCGAAGTTTTTCCAGAAGCCCTTGTATTGCTCGGGTTCGTTCTTCGCCAGCTTCTCCAGCATGTCCAGCACACGCTTGGTCAGCGCGGTCTTCATCGAATCGATGATCGGGTCTTTCTGCAGGATTTCACGCGACACGTTCAGCGACAGGTCGTTGGAATCAACCACACCCTTGATGAAGCGCAGGTACAGCGGCAGGAACGACTCGGCCTGGTCCATGATGAACACACGCTGCACGTACAGCTTCAGGCCGCGCGGTGCTTCGCGCTGGTACAGGTCGAACGGCGCACGGGCCGGCACGTACAGCAGCGAGTTGTATTCGAGCTTGCCTTCGACCTTGTTGTGGCTCCAGGCCAGCGGGTTTTCGAAGTCATGGCCGATGTGCTTGTAGAACTCCTGGTATTCCTCGTCCTTCACCTCGGTGCGCGAACGGGTCCACAGGGCGCTGGCACGGTTGACGGTTTCCCACGCTTCGGCCGGCTGCTCTTCACCTTCAGCGGCGGCCTGCTCTTTCGGCAGTTGAATCGGCAGGGCGATGTGGTCGGAGTATTTCTTGACCACGTTGCGCAGGCGCCAGCCATCGGCGAACTCCTGCTCGTCCTTCTTCAGGTGCAGGACGATACGGGTACCGCGCTGTGGTTTGTCGATGGTGGCGACTTCGAATTCGCCCTCGCCTTTCGACGACCAGTGCACACCTTCGGCCGCTGGCTGGCCGGCACGGCGGCTGTACACGTCGACCTTGTCGGCAACGATGAACGCGGAGTAGAAGCCCACGCCGAACTGACCGATCAGGTGCGAGTCCTTCTTCTGGTCACCGGTGAGGTTCTTCATGAAGTCGGCAGTGCCGGACTTGGCGATGGTGCCCAGGTGGGCAATGACGTCTTCGCGGCTCATGCCGATGCCGTTGTCCTCGAGGGTCACGGTACCGGCGTCCTTGTCGAAGCTCAGGCGAATCTTCAGGTCAGCATCGCCTTCGAGCAGCTCTGGCTTGGCCAGGGCTTCGAAACGCAGCTTGTCGGCGGCGTCGGAAGCATTGGAAATCAGCTCCCGCAGGAAGATTTCCTTGTTCGAGTACAGCGAGTGAATCATGAGGTGCAGCAGTTGCTTTACCTCGGTCTGGAAGCCCAACGTTTCCTTTTGTGTTTCCACAGTCATGGTCTTCGAAACTCCGATCTGATGGCGGTGGCGCCTGGCGGCCGGTTCGGCCAGCGTTAACGGCGGATGTCATGCAGATGGGGGCTGCCCGGATGATTTCAAGGGCTTTTCCGGTTCGATCTTGAAATGCGCACGGGCCGTGGCAATCGGCGACTGCCTGTCGCCCTGCCAGGCGGTGATGGCCACGTTGGTCACCCGCCGGCCCTGACGCCACAGCTGGCACTGGGCGTAGGTATCGCGAAAATGCCCGGCGCGCAGGTAGTCGATAGAAAAGTCGATGATCTTCGGAATGCTTGCGCTCTCGCTGTAGATCAGCAGGTACAGCGCTGCCGACAGCTCCATGAAGCCGGCGATCACGCCGCCATGAATGGCCGGTAGCAGTGGGTTGCCGATATTGTCCGGGCTTGCCGGCAGGCGGAACAACACATCATCGCCCTGACGTTCGCATTCGATGCCGATCAGCCCGGCATAGGGAATCAGCGCCAGCAATGGTCGATAGTCGCCCACCGCATGGGCGGCGTTGAGCTGCTGGCGCACCGCGTGCGGAATCATGCCTTGCCCTCCTTCAGACTGTCGCCGAAACGGATGCCGCCCTTGATGTCCTGGCCCAGGCGCATGAACGTGCCCACCACCTGGCAGATGGGCTGGTCGGGGTCGTCCTGGTAGGCGGTGCCACGGGTAAAGATCACGTCGCGGGTAACACGGTAGCACTGGGCGTGGCCGTAGATGTCCTTGCCGGCCTCAGCCGGGTGCATGTAGTCGATGCGCAGGTCCAACGTCGGGCACACTTCGAAGCGCGGCAGCACACACAACGTGGCCATGCCACAGGTGGTGTCCATCAGCGTGGTCAGCGCACCGCCGTGCACGGCACCGGTTTGCGGGTTGCCGACAATCGCTGGCGACCATGGCAGGACCAGGGTCATGCCATCACCATCAGCCTGCGCCACGCGCATCTGCAACAGCTGACAATGTTTTAACGCCGAGAGAAAGCGTTCGGCCATTGCCATCAAGGTTGAATCGTTCATCGGCTGTTCCCACCGGCCGCAGGGCAGCGGCATAAATTCGTTAAAAAGTCTATGTAGAACGGGGCGTTATATATCTGTAATCTTCGTGGAACTTATTCCGCGTAGTTGCACTCGAAGGAACAAGTCACTTATTCCACCAAGGAGAAACACCCCCATGCGTAAACCTTTTGCTTTTGCTCTGATGCTGGCCGCTGCCATGGGCCTGGCTGCTTGCGATAAAGCGAGCGAAGACAAAGCCCAGGACGCACAGCAACACGCCGAGCAAGCCCAGGAAAAAATGGGTGAAGCTCAGGATAAGATGAACGAAGCCGCCAAGGAAAACGCCGAAGCTGCCAAAGATCAGGCCGAAGCCGAGCAGAAGGCTGCCGAAGAAGCCGCTCCGGCTACTCCGGCTCCAGCTACGCCGGCAGAACCTGCCAAGCAGTAACTCGCGTCAACAAAAAAACCCGACAACTGTCGGGTTTTTTTGTGTTTGCAAGTTGCAGCTTAAACGTTTAACCCAATAGTTCACTCGCCGCCGGCATTTATCAGCACCCGCCGCGTGCCGCGCAGTAAATTTTGCGGGCGGGTTCTCGTTCAAAGTACAACCCCGCGACGTGTCTCGGAGGAACTTACTTTGGCCGGAACCCTGCATGAAACGTCCCCCCTTGGCCCGCCGGGCCCTGATCACCTTAGTTGGCCTGGCGACATTGCTGGCCGTAAGTGCCTGGCAGATCCTGCCACCCCGCCATGATGGCCTGAATACCGTCACTGTCAGCCGGGGTGATATCGAGAGCAGCGTTACCGCCATCGGCACCTTGCAGCCACGCCGTTATGTTGACGTCGGCGCCCAGGCATCCGGGCAGATCCGTGCCATCAAGGTCGAGGTCGGCGACGCGGTGCAAGAAGGCCAGTTGCTGGTCGAGATCGACCCTTCCACGCAACAGGCCAAGCTGGACGCGGGACGCTACTCGGTCGAAAACCTGCAGGCACAGTTGCAAGAGCAACGTGCCCAGCATGAGCTGGCCCGGCAGAAGGCCGAGCGCCAGCAGAGCCTGGCGGCAGGCGGCGCCACGCGCGAAGAGGATGTGCAAACGGCGCGCGCCGAGCTCAAGGCCACCCAGGCGCGCATCGACATGATCCAGGCGCAGATTCGCCAGGCCCAGGCCAGCCTGCGCAGCGACCAGGCCGAACTGGGTTACACCCGCATCTATGCCCCCATGAGTGGCACCGTGGTCGCACTGGATGCCCGCGAGGGGCAGACGCTTAACGCCCAGCAGCAGACCCCGCTGATCCTGCGCATCGCCAAATTGTCACCGATGACAGTCTGGGCGGAAGTGTCGGAAGCGGACATTGGCCACGTCAAACCCGGCATGCACGCCTATTTCACCACCCTCAGCGGTGGCACCCGGCGCTGGAACAGCACTGTACGGCAGATCCTGCCGGTGCCGCCCAAGCCGCTGGAGCATGCCAACCAGGGCAGCGGCAGCCCGGCCAGCAAAAGCAATGGCCGGGTGGTGTTGTATACGGTGTTGCTGGACGTCGATAACGCCGACGGCGCCCTGATGGCAGAAATGACCACCCAGGTGTTCTTCGTCGCTGACCGTGCGCACAATGTGCTGACCGCCCCGATTTCCGCGCTCAACCCGGGCAAGCAGCCCGATCGCAGGCTGGCACAGGTACTGACGAAACACGGCGCCATTGAAAATCGCGAAGTGCGCACCGGCATCAGCGACCGCCTGCGCGTGCAGATTCTCGAAGGGCTGGAAGAAGGTGATCGCCTGCTGATCAGCCCCTTGCTCAGTGCAGGAGGGTAAATGCCAGTCCCACTGATTGAGCTGCGCGATATCCGCAAATGCTATGGCGGCGTCGATACACCGCAAATCGAGGTCTTGCGCGGTATCAACCTGAGCATTCACGCCGGTGAATTCGTCGCCATTGTCGGTACCTCCGGCTCAGGCAAGTCTACGCTGATGAACATCCTCGGCTGCCTGGACCGCCCCTCCAGTGGCGACTACCTGTTCGCGGGTGAACAGGTGGCCAGCCTGGACAGTGACGCACTCGCCTGGCTGCGGCGTGAAGCCTTCGGTTTCGTGTTCCAGGGCTATCACCTGATTGCCTCCGGCACCGCCCAGGAAAATGTCGAAATGCCGGCGATCTATGCCGGCACGCCTGCCGCCGAGCGCCACGCACGCGCCCATGCCCTGCTGACCCGCCTGGGCCTGGCCGAACGTACCGGTAATCGCCCGCACCAGTTGTCCGGCGGCCAGCAACAACGCGTATCGATAGCCCGCGCGCTGATGAACGGTGGCCACATCATTCTGGCAGACGAACCCACCGGCGCCCTCGACAGCCGCAGCGGTACCGAAGTCATGGCCCTGCTCGACGAACTGGCCAGCCAGGGCCATGTGGTGATCCTCATCACCCACGACCGGGAAGTCGCCGCACGGGCCAAGCGCATCATCGAAATCCGCGATGGCCAGATCATCAGCGACCAGGCCCAGCCTGAGCCACTGCCCGCTGCGCACCCTGAGGTCGACGTGCTGCAGGCCGTCGACCTGCGCCAGCGCCTGAACGACGGCAGCGAGCACAACGGTGCCTGGAAAGGCGAACTGCTGGACGCCGTCAAGGCGGCGTGGAGGGTGATGTGGATCAACCGCTTCCGCACCGCACTGACGTTGCTGGGCATCATCATCGGCGTGGCGTCGGTGGTGGTCATGCTGGCAGTGGGTGAAGGCAGCAAGCGCCAGGTCATGGCGCAGATGGGCGCCTTCGGCTCCAACATCATCTACCTCAACGGCAAGCCACCCGCCCCCAGGGCGCCGGAAGGCATCATCACCCTGGACGACACCCGCGCCATCGCCACCCTGCCCCAGGTGCGCATGATCATGCCCGTCAATGGCGGCAAGGCCGGTGTGCGCTATGGCAACCAGGACCTGAAGCTCTATGTCGGCGGCTCCAACACCTACTTCCCGCAGATATTCAACTGGCCAGTGGCGCAGGGCAGTTTCTTCACCGAGGCCGACGAAGCCGCCGGCGCGGCAGTGGCAGTGATTGGCGAAAAGACCCGGGAAAAACTGTTTGCCGACCGCAACCCGGTGGGCCAGTACATTCTCATCGAGAACGCACCGTTCCAGGTCATCGGGGTGCTGGCCGGCAAGGGCGCCAGCTCTGGCGACCAGGATGCCGACGCCCGAGTGATGGTGCCCTACACCACCGCCAGCGTGCGCCTGTTCGGCAACCAGGCCCCGGAATACGTGGTGATCGCCGCCGCAGATGCGCGCCAGGTGAAGCAGACCGAGCAGGTCATCGACCAGTTGCTGCTGAAACTGCACAACGGCGTAACCGACTTCGAACTGACCAACAATGCGGCCATGATCCAGGCCGAAGCCAAAACGCAGAACGCACTGTCGCTGATGCTGGGCGCCATTGCCGCCATTTCGCTGCTGGTGGGCGGCATCGGGGTGATGAACATCATGCTGATGACCGTGCGCGAGCGCACACGGGAAATTGGTATCCGCATGGCCACCGGCGCGCGCCAGCGCGACATCCTGCGCCAGTTCCTTACTGAAGCCGTGATGCTGACGATGGTCGGCGGCGTCAGCGGCATCGCCCTGGCATTACTGATCGGCGGCGCCCTGAGCCTGGGCCAGGTCGCCGTCGCCTTCTCGCTGCCTGCCGCCATCGGTGCCTTCGCCTGCGCGGTGGTCACCGGTATCGCGTTCGGCTTCATGCCCGCCCGCAAGGCTGCACGGCTCGACCCGGTGGCCGCCCTTACCAGCGTATGAGTACCCCAACGTTGATCAAACCCTTGCCCCTGCTCGGCGCCTGCCTGCTGCTGAGCGCCTGCGCCACCCCTGCAACGCCGCCGCAACACGGTGTGCATACCCCGGCCCGCTGGCAGGCGGCCGCGCCTCAGAGCACACCACGCCACTTGACCGGCTGGTGGCAGTCGTTCGGCAGCCCGGCACTGAACCAGCTGGTGGAGCAAGCCCGCACCGACAGCTTCGAAATCGGCGCGGCCATGGCCCGGGTTCGCCAGGCACAGGCTGATGCGGTCATTGCCGGCGGCCCCTTGCTGCCCGAGGTGACCGGGGCAGCCAATGCCAACCGCGAGCGCCTGCAGCACGGCAACGGCTACAGCCAACTGAATTCCAGCCCGACCCAGCGCACCACTCATTACCTGGATGTGGCCCTGAAGGCCAGCTACGAGGTGGACTTCTGGGGCGGCAACGCGGCAGCCCGCGAGAGTGCCCTGCACGGCCTGCAAGCCAGTGAGTTCGACCGCGCGACCGTTGAACTGACCTTGCTCGGCAAGGTTGCCGACAGCTACATGCAGGCGCTGGCCTTCCAGCAGCAGGGGCGGATTGCCGACCTTAACCTGGCCAACGCCGAGCGTGTCCTGCAACTGGTGCAAACCCGCTTCGATGCAGGCTCGGCCACAGCACTGGAACTGGCCCAGCAACAAAGCCTGGTCGCCACCCAGCAACGGCAACGCCCGCTTTACCAGCAACAGGCGCGGGAGGCCCTGATCACTCTGGCGACCCTGGTCGGGCAACCGGTGCAGGACTTGCAACTGGGCCACACGCGCTTTGAACAGCTCAACTGGCCCTCGATCGATGCGGGCCTGCCCAGCGAACTGATCAGCCGTCGGCCGGACATCGCCAATGCCGAGGCCAAGCTGGCGGCGGCTCAGGCCAATGTGCGCGTAGCCCGCGCGGCGATGCTGCCCAAACTCAACCTGACGCTGATCGTCGGCAGCGGCGCCGATCACTTCCCGGACGTCTTGCGCAACCCCTTCACCAGCCTCGCCGCAGGCCTGGTCACGCCGGTGTTCAACAACGGCCGCCTGCGCGCTGAACGCGACAAGGCGGTAGCAAGCCAGGAGGAACTGCTGCAGAACTACCGCGGCGCCATCCTGGCCGGTTTCGGCGATGTGGAAAAGGCCCTCAATACCCTGGACGGCATCGACCGGCAACTGCATTGGCAGGCGATCGAACTGCAACAGGCGCGCAAAGCCTTCGACATCGCCGAAAGCCGCTACCAGGCGGGCGCCGAGGACCTGCTGACCGTCCTGCAAACCCAACGCACCCTGTACCAGGCTCAGGACGAGGATGTGCAACTGCGCCTCAAGCGGGTCATGGGCAGCATCGCCCTGTACAAGGCCCTGGGCGGCGGCTGGCAGGTCGCTGGCGTTGAACCGGGTGCCGCACCTGGCGCTTAAACATCGGCAGGTGCGGTTCGTCTTTATCCATGGACAGCACCCGACAAGTCGCACTCGCCCTCTCACAGGAAGCCCTATGAACGCACCCTCTTTCAGTCTGATCCTGGCCGATGGCCGCAAAGCCAGTGCCCAGGATGAAACGCCAGAGAGCGGTAGCCTGCGCCTCGACAGCAGCGCCGCCATCCCCTACCGGGAGGTCGACAACCGCATCGTCTTCGAGCAACTTCCGCCAGCATTTCCGGCCAGCGCGATGCTGGCAGTGCTGGCGACCCGTTTCTGCCACCGCAAACAATGCAACGAGGTGAATGTGCAGGTCCCTGGCGACCGGGAATTTGCCGTGCGTGCGGTACGCGAAGGCATTTTCGATCACTGGCAGGTCGACGACCAAGGCAGGCTTGCCCTGCGCTGTACCCGCCAGACCTTCTGGCAGCAACCCCTGCCATGGCTTCGCGAGCCGGCCAGCGTGCACACGGCCCCGCGTTATTGCTTCAGCGGCGAGAAACGCCACCCGCAACGCCCGCCCAAACCGGCGGGCGAAGTCTATCGACGCCATCTGCCGAAGCTGAACGCCACCTTTTCACTGCGCACCATCGACCCGGTGAAGGACCTTGCAGCCTTCAACCGCTGGATGAACCTGGAGCAAGTCGCGTTCTTCTGGGAGCAGACCGGCACCCCGGAAGAACATGCGCAATACATTCGCGAAATACTCGACGACCCGCGCGTACACCCGCTGATCGGCTGCTTCGACGACGAACCCTTCGCCTACTTCGAGGTGTACTGGTGCAAGGAAGACCGCATCGCCCCCTACTACGACGTCGCCGATTACGACCGTGGCTGGCATGTGGTGATCGGCGAGCCCAAGCACCAGGGCATCGGCAAACTGCGCGGCTGGTTTCGCTCGCTGATGCATTACATGTTCCTCGATGACCCACGCACCCAGCGGATTCTCGGCGAGCCGCGCATCGACCATACGCGCCAGATCGACTTCCTCAAGTCCCAGGGGTTCGGCCACCTGAAGGACATTCAACTGGCCCACAAGAAAGCCGCTCTGCTGCGTCTGGAGCGTGAAGCCTTCTTTGATGACCACGTCCTTTGATCCGCCTGGAGAAGACTTCCCCATGATTCGCAAACCGCTCAGCGCGACCCGCGAGCTTGCCCAGTTGCTCAAGCCATTCTGGCCCATCGTGCTGGTTTCCATACTGTTGGGCATCCTCGGCGGCTTCAGCGTCACCACGCTGCTGGCCACCATCAACCGCGCCCTCAACAGCGAAGCAGGGCTGACCCACGCCGTGCTGTGGTTGTTTGCCGGCCTCTGCGTGCTGACCTTGCTCAGCAGCATCTTCTCCGACATGGGCACCAATTTCGTTGGCCAGAAGATCATTGCCAAACTGCGCAAGGAGCTGGGCGAAAAAGTGCTTTCGGCGCCCATCGAGCAGATCGAGCGCTATCGCAGCCACCGCCTGATACCGGTGCTGACCCACGATATCGATACCATCAGCGATTTCTCGTTCGCCTTCGCCCCCCTGACCATTTCGCTGACGGTGACGCTGGGCTGCATGGGCTACCTGGCAACATTGTCCGGCCCGCTGTTCCTGCTGATGCTGCTGGCATTGGGCGCCGGCATCACCGCCCAGGTCATCGCCCGCACGCGCGGCATCAAGGGGTTCAATAGCGCCCGCGAGGCCGAGGACGACCTGCAGAAGCATTACAACGCCATTGCCCAGGGCGCCAAGGAGCTGCGCATACACCGGCCGCGCCGGTATCGCATGTTCACCCGGCACATCCAGGGGATCAGCGAGCGGATCAGCGCCATCCAGATCAAGGCAGTCAATACCTACATCCTGGCCAAGACGTTCGGCTCGACGCTGTTCTTCATCGTCATCGGCCTGGCCCTGGCCCTGCAGAGCACCTGGACAAGCGTCGATCAGGCCGCAATGACCGGTTTCGTGCTGGTGCTGCTGTACATGAAAGGCCCACTGGACCATCTGGTCAGCGTACTGCCGCTGGTCAGCAAGGCACAGGTGGCATTCCAGCGCATTGCCGAGCTGTCAGAGCAGTTTTCCTCGCCCGAACCGAACCTGCTGCTCGACGGCCAAGGCGCACCGCGCCAGACCATCACCAGCCTGGAGCTGCGCAATGTGCAGTACGCATTTCCGGCCGTCGAGGGCAGCACGCCGTTTCGCCTGGGCCCGGTGAACCTCACGATCAACCAGGGCGACATCGTGTTCATCGTCGGCGAGAACGGTTGTGGCAAGACCACGTTGATCAAGCTGCTGCTTGGCCTGTATGCGCCGCACAGTGGGGACATCCTGCTGGATGGCCAGCCGGTGTCGGTGCTTGACCGGGATGACTACCGGCAGCTGTTCACCACCATTTTCGCCGACTACTACCTGTTCGACGACGTGGTCCAGGGTGACCAGCAAATCCCCGACGATGCGACCCAATACCTGCAACGCCTGGAGATTGCGCACAAGGTCAGCGTACGTGACGGTGCCTTCACCACCACCGACCTGTCCACTGGGCAACGCAAGCGCCTGGCCCTGATCAGCGCCTGGCTGGAGCAGCGCCCGGTACTGGTGTTCGACGAGTGGGCAGCCGATCAGGACCCAACCTTCCGCCGCATCTTCTACACAGAGCTGCTGCCGGACCTCAAGCGCCTGGGCAAGACCATCATTGTCATCTCCCACGATGACCGCTACTTCGATATTGCCGACCAGTTGGTACACATGGACAGCGGCAAGGTTCGCACCGCAGCCCAGCCGGCCTGACCGGCTGCATCCCTCGCCCCGACCAGGTCGGTTACAACCCTGGCCGGGGCCTGCCCACCCGCCCCGTCACCCACACGCCCGCCGGTAAATTTGCCGTGCGGCGGCTCGTTTACTGGCCATACACCTCTCCAGAGGACAGCGGCCATTCGCCGGCAAGGCCGGCCCCATGCTGCTGTCCTTCGCCTCGACTGCCACAGGGACCGCCATGCACGAATCACTGGATGCCGACTCGCTCGCTGAAGACTTGCTGGACGACGCCTTGCTCGCCCTCCTCCAGGATGAGCGGCCTGAACCCGACCGGATAGCACCACGCGAGAGCGCCGGGCCGGCCCCCCTCTCCTTCGCCCAGCAGCGCCTGTGGTACCTGCAGCAGTTCAACCCGCAGAGCGCGGCGTACAACCTGCCACGGGCACTGTCACTGAAGGGTGAACTGCATGGCCAGCAGCTGGCCATGGCCTTGCAGGCGGTGGTCGACCGCCATGACATCCTGCGCAGCAGGTTCGCCGAGGTCGAGGGCATACCGCAGCAGTTCGTCGAAGCCGACGCACGCCTCGAAATGCCCTGCGAAGACCTGACCGCCATGCCCGCCACGCAACGCCCTCATGCATTGCAGCGGCTCATCGAAGCGGATGCGCTGGCACCGTTCGACCTCGGCAAGGCGCCCCTGATCCGGGCCCGGCTGGTGAAAGTACAAGGTGACGAGCATGTGTTGCTGCTGAACATGCACCACATCGTTTCAGACGCCTGGTCCAATCCAATCCTGCTGCAGGACCTGCTGGACGCCTATTCGCAGGCAGCCGCCCAGGGAGCCTGCAAGCTGCAACGGCCCGCCATCCAGTATGCCGATTACGCCATCTGGCAACGCCAGGCTTACCTGCAAAGCGATGCGTGCCAAGCGTCTGCCCGCTACTGGCATACCCGGCTGGGTGACGAACTGCAGCCGTTGATGTTGCCGGGTGACCTCGACCCGCGCTGCGCTGGCGCACCGCCTGAGGGCACCAGTGCGCGCTACCATGGCCTGCAACTGGACGCCGAGGTGTTCCAGGCCCTGCTGCAGCTCAGCCGGCAGCAGGGCGTGCAACCCTTCGTCATCGCCCTGGCCGCCTGGCAGGTGCTGCTGGGCCGCTACAGCGGCCAGCTGCAATTCACCCTCGGCGTGCCCAGCGCCGGGCGCAACCGCAGCGAAACCCAGCAGCTGGTAGGTTTTTTCGTCAGCACCCAGATCTACCGCGCCGAACTCGACCCGCAGCAATCCGTGCAGACCCTGCTGCAAAACCTGCGGGAGCAGTCTATTGCGGCCCTGAGCCACAGCGACTACCCGATGGAGCTGTACCTGGAGACGCTGCAGCACAACGGCCAGGTGCTACCCACCCAGTTGTTCCAGGCGCTGTTCAACTGGCGCGTGGCCGGGACTGCCAGCGGCCCGCTGGCCCTGGGCCCACTGCAGCTGGACTTCCTCGATACCGCCAGCGCCCAGGCCAAATGCCTGATCGGCATCGACCTTGAATACGCAGCCGACGGCCTTGGCTTCAGCCTGGAATACGACTGCAGCCAGTTCAGCCACGCCACCGTGCAACGCATGGCCCGGCACTGGCAGAACCTGCTGCTGGCCATGGCCCGGGGGCCCGAGCAACGGCTGGGCGAGCTCGACATGCTGGGCACCCTGGAGCAGCAAGCCACCTTCGCCCAGTGGAACCCGGCCCCCGCCGAGCACCCGGCCGACCAGGCCCTGCACAGCCGGATCGAGGCCCAGGTGCAGCGCACCCCCGATGCCATCGCCGTCACCTGCGAGGGCCAGGCCCTGAGCTATGCCCAGCTCAACCAGCGTGCCAACGCCCTGGCCCGGCGCCTGGTCGACGACGGGGTCGGGCCCGACGTGCTGGTCGGCCTGGCTGCCGAGCGCTCGCTGGACATGGTTGTTGGCATCTTCGCCATCCTCAAGGCTGGCGGTGCCTACGTGCCGCTGGACCCGGCCTACCCGGCCGACCGTTTGGCCTACATGATCGAAGACAGCGGCTTGCAGCGCGTGCTGGCACAGCCCCAGGTGCTGGCCAGCCTGCCGGTGCCGGCAGGCGTGCGCGTGCTCAGCCTGGCAAGCAATGATGACAGCAGCCAGGCCGACCCGCTGGCCTGCTCGCCGGTCACGGTCAGCCCGGACAACCTCGCCTACGTGATCTACACCTCCGGTTCCACCGGCAAGCCCAAGGGCGTGCTGCTGCCGCAGCGCAACGTGCTGCGCCTGTTCACGGCCACCGACGCCGACTTCCGCTTCGGCAGCGACGACGTGTGGAGCCTGTTCCACTCCTATGCCTTCGACTTCTCGGTGTGGGAAATCTTCGGCGCCCTGCTGTACGGCGGGCGCCTGGTGATTGTGCCGCAGCACACCAGCCGTTCACCCGAGGCCTTCTACCAGCTGCTGGCCGATGAACAGGTCACGGTGCTGAACCAGACCCCGTCGGCGTTCAAGCAACTGATGGCGGTGGCCACCACGGCTGAGCCGCAGCGGCCATTGGCACTGCGCAGCGTGGTGTTCGGGGGCGAGGCGCTGGACGTCAACAGCCTGGCACCGTGGTTCGAGCGCTTCGGCGACCGCCAGCCGCAGCTGGTGAACATGTACGGCATCACCGAAACCACCGTGCATGTCAGCTACCGGCCGCTGTCGCTGGCTGACCTGGGCAAGGCGGCCAGCAGCCCGATGGGCGTGCCGATCCCCGACCTGTCCTGGTATGTGCTCGACGGCGACCTGAACCCGGTAGCCAAAGGCTGCATCGGCGAGCTGTACGTGGGCCGCGCCGGCCTGGCGCGCGGCTACCTCAAGCGCAGCGACCTGACCGCCACGCGCTTCGTGCCGGACCCGTTCGGTGCCCCTGGCGGGCGCCTGTACCGCACCGGTGACCTGGCGCGCTACCACGCCGACGGGGTGATCGAATACGCCGGGCGGATCGACCACCAGGTGAAGATCCGCGGCTTCCGCATCGAGCTGGGTGAAATCGAAGCCCGCCTGCAGGCCCAGCCGCAGGTGCGCGAGGCCCTGGTGCTGGCCCAGGAAGGCGCGACCGGCCAGCAGCTGGTGGCCTACCTGATCCCCGCTGCCAAGGTAGCGCTGGAGCAGCAGGCCGGGCTGCGCGCGCAGCTGCGCGAACAGTTGAAGGAAGCGCTGCCGGACTACATGGTGCCGGCGCACCTGCTGCTGCTCGACCGGTGGCCGCTGACAGCCAACGGCAAGCTCGACCGCAAGGCCTTGCCCAAGGCCGATGCCAGCCTGCTGCAGCAAGCCTACAACGCTCCCCAGGGCGCGCTGGAACAGGCCTTGGCCACGTTGTGGCAAACCGCGCTCAACGTCGAACGTATCAGCCGCGACGATCACTTCTTCGAACTGGGTGGCCACTCGTTGCTGGCCATCCAGCTGCTGGCCAGCATCAAGCAGGCACTGGGCCTGGCAGTGCGTATCCAGGACCTGCTCGCCTACCCCCGCATCGACCTGCTGGCTGCACATCTGGGCCGTGAGCATGCCTGTGCGAGCCCGTGCATCGTGCCCCTCAACCGCCCGGCCACACCGCTGCCTGCATTGTTCTGTATCCACCCCAGCGGCGGCATGGTCTTCAGCTATCAGCCGCTGGCCAGGTGCCTGGAACCGCAGGCTCGCGTATACGGCGTGCAGCACCGGGGCGGCAGCCCGGCGCCGGCCGAACGGCAGGGCTGGCAAGCGATGATCACCGACTACACCGCACAGATCCGCCAGGCACAACCGTCCGGGCCATACCGCCTGATGGGCTGGTCCCTGGGCGGCAGCATTGCCTGGGACATCGCCCGGCAGCTGGAACAGGCCGGCTGCGAGGTCGCATTCCTGGGGCTGGTCGACAGCACCCTGCCCGAGGCGCAGTTAAGCCGCGCCGCGTTCCCCCCTCACACCCCTCGCCCAGCCCGCCACAGCGATACGCCGGGCCAGCGCGAGCTGCAAGACACCGTCGAGCTGTTCGGGCTGTTGTTCCCGCAGGCCAAACAGGCCGCCGCCGAGCAGCTGCACGCCAACCCTACTCAGGACGTCAAGGCGTTCTACCAGTGGGCCACGGCGCACCTGGCTGACGCTGGCAGCGATGTCCAGGGCGTGCTGGCCAGTGCCAAGGCCCAGATCATGAATGCCCAGGCGTTCGACATCCACGATCAGCTGGAAGCGAGCTTCGCCGATTTCACCCTCACTCCGCTCAGGGTCAAGCCCAGTTGCTGGTGGTCGCAGGTGCACAAGAGCGCAGCACACATTCACGCCGCCGAGCAGGTCATCCGCCAGTTCTGCGCAGGGGGTGAGCTGGACGTTTCGCTGCACTCACCCTACCCACACGAAACCATGATGCTGGAGCAGCCCCTGATCGACTCGTTCATCGAGGCGTTCGGCCGTAGCTGCCCGGCACCCTGAATACCCCGTCACACCTGCCAAAAAGGAAACGTTCGCCATGAAGTGCGCCCCCTACACCGTCACCGGCCTGGCCCTTGCCCTGGCCATGGCGGCCTGCCCGCTACTCGCCCAGGCTGCCAGCAAAACCCCGGGCGAGGTCTTCCAGGATTGCAAGGCCGGCTGCCCGGAAATGGTCGTGCTGCCTGCGGGCAGTTTCGTCATGGGCACGCCGGATGACGAACCGGGCAAGCAGCCCGACGAAGGCCCGCAACATACCGTGACCTTCGCCAAACCCTTCGCCATCAGCCGCTTCCAGGTCACCGCCGGCGAGCTGGATGCCTATATCAAGGAAACCGGCGTGGTCATCAAGGACGGTGACAAACGCCCAGGGCGCCTGTGCCAGGCCAGCAAGCCTCGCTACCCGCAAGGGCCGCGCCAGCCGGCAGTGTGCGTTGATTACTACGATGTGCAGGCCTATGCGCAGTGGCTGAGCAAAAAGACCGGCCACACTTACCGCATGCTCAGCGAGGCCGAACGCGAGTACGCGGCACGGGCCGGCTCCACCGGGCCGTTCCCGTTCCCGTTCGATGAAGAAGGCGACTACCAGATCAGCAAGCACGCCAATACCTACGGCCCCAAGGACGGCTACAGCTACACCTCACCGGTAGGCAGCTACCCGCCCAATGCCTTTGGCGTCTATGACATGCACGGTAACGTGTATGAATGGGTCGCCGACTGCTACCACAAGGACTACGTCGGCGCGCCCAGCGATGGCAGCGCCTGGATGGAGGCCGACGGCGGGCTTTGCCAGGCGGCGCACATGCGCGGGAATGACTGGGGTGAAGCGCCGATCTTCTCGCGTTCGGGCAATCGCAATGATCGCGAACGCACGGTACGTGGCGACTTCCTGGGCTTTCGTGTAGCGCGGGAGCTGTGACCTGGCGCAGGCCATCTGGGCGGGGTACCCGCCAAGATGGCCTGCGTGGCCCCAGGTTCAGAACTGTGGGGTGTATTTGACCGAGAACATGAAGTTGCGAGGGTCGCCGTAGTAGTTGTTGGCACTGACCGCAGCATACGACGGGATGTAGTACACCTTGTCGAAGATGTTGTTGAAGTTGACCGCCAGGCTGACTTCATCGCTGACCTTGTAACCAAGGCGCGCATTCCAGATGGTGAAGCCGGGCGAATCGAATTTGCGGTCGTAGGCAACGGTGCTGCTCTGGCTGTTGAAACCGCCGCCGACACTGAAGCGGCTGAAGTCACCAGGCAGGGTGTAGTCCGTCCACACCTTCACCGAGTGTTTCGGCGTCCAGGTGGAGAAAATCTTGTCTTCGTACGTGTTGTCCTTGAGGTACTTGGTGGTGTTGTAGACGTAACTGGCCGACGCTTGCAGGCCTGGCAGCACCTCACCGTTGATCTCGGCTTCAAGGCCTTGGCTACGCACTTTGCCAGACGCTGCCGCGCAGTTGGAGCCGCCACACAACGATTCGGTGTTCAGAATCGGCACCGCGCGGTTTTCATGGTCATAGCGGAACAGCGCGACGCTGGTATTGACCTGGCCGTCGTTGAGCTCGCCCTTCAAGCCCAGCTCGTAGTTGCTACCTGTGATCGGCTCGATCGTGGAACCACCCACGCCAATGGCACTCTGCGGGATGAAGACGTCGGCATAGCTGGCGTAGGCCGACCATTGCGGCGTCAATTCGTAAACCAGGCCCGCGTAAGGGGTGACAACACCGTTGTTGGCCTTGGAGGCCGGGCTGTCGTATTGATGGACGCCGGCCTGATAGACCTGGGAATCGTAATCATAGGAGTACCAGCTGGTACGCCCGCCCAGGATCAAGGTCAGCGGGTCGGTCAGCTTGACGCGCCAGGTACCGTAGATACCTTTCTGCACGATCTTGTACTGGCTGTCGGTACGCGTGCCACGGGCCGCCAGGCTGTCGTAGTTCTCGAAGGGCAAGTGGTTGTCGAGATCGAAAATGTTCGCCCCGGCGCTGCGCACCACCGCCATGGTGTTGTCGCTGGTGAAGCGTGAGTAGTTACCGCCGAAGACCACTTCCTGGTCGAAGCCAAAACCGTTGAAGTCGCCATCGACGAACATGTCCAGGCCACGGCTGTGGGAGTTGAAATCAGTGGCATAGCGCCAGTCGAACAACCCAGACCCATCGTTGGCCAGGCCGGTCGGCGCTACCACGTAGGCGTAGGTCATTTCGTTGCGCTCGTTGATCGCCACCGCCGCGGTCTTGAACTTCCAGTGGTCGTTGAAGCGGTGCTCGAGGTCGACATACAACGCCAGCTGCTCGGTCATGCCGCGGTTCCAGTCGGAGCCGGTGAAGGTCGAGCGCGACAAGCCTACGTCCCGGCCATCACTGAAGCGCGGCAAACCGGCGACCATGGGCGTGAAACGCGTCTTGCGATCGCTGATGCCGACACCGAGGGTGGTGTCTTCAGACAGGTCGAAGTCCAGCGCACCGTAGACCTTCTGCTCCCAGCCGCCCACATAGTCGATGAACGAGTTGCGCGTATCGTAGTCGACCACGGCACGCCCACGGATGTTGCCCGCCTCGTTCAGCGGGCCGCCAACGTCAACCTGGGTGGCATAGTGGTCCCAGGAACCGGCCTGGGCGGTCAGGGTGACTGTCGGCTTGGCCTGGCCGCGCTTGCGCACGAAGTTGATCGCGCCACCGGGGCTGTTGGCCCCCTGCAGCAGCGCAGCGCCGCCACGCAGCAGTTCGACACGGTCATAGAATGCCGTCGGTTCCGTCAGGTAGCTGCCCAGCGCGTAGATGCCACGGGTCATGGGCACGCCATCGTACTGCAGCGAGTCGATCTCAAAGCCGCGCGAGGTGATGAAGCCGCCGGTACCCGGGCTTTTGGCGAAGGTCATGCCCGGCGCGTTGGCCAACAGCGTCGGCAAGTCGGTGATGTTCTGGTCATCCATGCGCTTGCGGGTCATCACCGACACGCTCTGCGGAATGTCCTTGAGCTTGTGTTCGCTCTTGCCGATGGTGACGCCACCGGTGGTATACGAGTTGCTGCCTTCGGTGGTCACGCCCAACGTGTTGCCCGTGATGCTGGTGGTGCCCAGTTCCAGCGCCGAGGACGCTGGCCGCTCACGCCGCACCAGGGTCAGGGTATCGCCCTCCAGGCTGTAGCTGACCGGCAAGCCGCGCAACAGCTTGGCCACTGCCGCGTCGACGGTGTAGCTGCCACGCACTTCATTGCCACGCAGGTCGGCCATTTCCGAGGCGTTGTAGATGAACTGCACATCGGCCTGCTCGCCAAGCGCACGCAGGGCGTTGGGCAGCGACTGGGCAGCGATGTCGAAGTTGACCCCCTGAGCCCAGACCTGGGCGGCCATGGGCAGCATCAATGCGGCGCCCAGCACCCCTTTGCCGAGCAACGCCCGGGATGAGCGGGCGCTGATCGAGCGGGACATGCAAAGCGCCTTGACCAATGGTTTGAACTCGAAAAATCCTGCTGGCATGGTATTTCTCTATTTATATCGTGTAATGAAATCGTCCCGCGCCCGCCAACGGCCCCCAAACGGCCGAGCTGCCCATCCTCCCCCGGGCAGATCCCGCGACAGACGCCTGACACGCAAGTCAAAACGGCTTGCCACGTGTGGCTTTCAGCGCGCTCCTACATAAGACGCATCACCCTGGAAAATCCAGAATGAGAATTTTTTGCATTAGTATCTCGCCGGCATCCTTCCACGCAATCGGCACGGCAGTACGGGGGAGGCAATGCAAAAGACCCCAGGGGCGGGTTGCCCGCCCCTGGGCGTGGTAAGGCTCAGCGGCTCTTTTCCAGCAGCCGGGCTTTTTCTTCAGGGCTCATGCTGTCGAGCCGCAGACGGGCCTGGGCCAGCTTGAGCAACTGGCCAGGGTTGGCTTCGCGCTCGCGCAGCGCCTGGGCAAGGGTGGCAACCGTAGCGTGGTCGAAGATGACGCCTGGATTGATGTCGCACTGCAGCAACTTGCGAATACCTGCCGCCAGCTTGATGACCAGCAGCGAATGCCCGCCCAGTGCAAAAAAGTCCTGCTCGATGCCCACTTGCTCCAGCCCCAGCAGTTGCGCCATGCGCTGCGCAATCACGGTTTCCAGTGCATCACGCGGGGCCAGCAGACCCGCCGCAGGTTCATTGCCCACCTGCCGCAACGCTTGCCGGTCGAGCTTGCCGTTGCCCAGGCGCGGCAACCGCGGCAATGCCTGCAGGGTACGCGGCAGCATCACCGCCGGCAGTTGCCGGGCAAGGTACTCGCGGACCGCGTCCAGGGCAGCCACCGTGGCCTCGTCGCGCAAGCTGACATACGCGCTCAGCGCTTCTCCATCGCACAACACCGCCGCCTCGACCACCTGCGGTGCACCCGACAGCTGTGCCTCGATCTCCGCCAGCTCGATGCGGAAGCCGCGTATCTTCACCTGATGGTCGCGCCGGCCTTGCAGCTCGATAGCACCGTCCGGGCGATAGCGGGCCAGGTCGCCGGTGCGGTAAAGCCGCTCGCCCGCCACGAACGGGCTCTCGACGAACGCCGGCGGGCCACTCTGCACGTCTTGCAGGTAGCCGCGACACACCTGCTGCCCACCGACATACAGTTCGCCCAGCACGCCGGTGACCGCCAACTGCAAGTGCTGATCCAGCACATAGACCTGGTTGTTGGGCAACACCTGCGACAACCCGAGGGTGCCGGTCGGTACCGCCCGAACCGGGTGCACCATGACCCCAACCGTGGTTTCGGTCGGGCCGTAATGGTTGAACAGCTTGCAGTCCGGACGTATCTGCAACAGGCGCTGCAGCAACGCCGCGCTCGGGGCTTCCCCGCCCAGGATGACGGTGGCCGGTACTGCCGGTGCCTTCGACTCCAGCAGCGCGCCAAGGTGCGACGGCACGATCTTCAGGCAGTCGATTGCCTGCTGCTCGAGGTACGCAGCAAACAGTTCAGCATCCTTCATCACCTCGTCGGCGGCCACGTGCAGTGTCGCACCCACATACAAGGCTGCGAACAGCGTCGTATGGCCAAGGTCGGCCGACACCGTCGAGCCGAATGCGAAGTGACGACAGCCCTCCAGCGCCAGCGTGTGGCACACGCCTGCGGTGTAGTTCAGCAGTTGCCGGTGCTCGACCACCACGCCTTTGGGGGTGCCTGTCGAGCCCGAGGTGAACAGGACATAGGCGGCATCGCTGGCGCTGGCGGCGTGCGGTTGCAGCCGTGCAGTGTCAACCGCCAGCGGGTACAGGCTGTCGAGGCTCAGCGCCGCTATGCCCTGCTCACGCAGGCTGGCCACCGCTGCCTGTTCGACCAGCACCTGCGTGGCGCCGGCCTGTGTCATCAGGCGCACCTGCCGGGCAACGGGCCAGTGCGGCTCCAGCGCCAGGTAGGCTGCGCCGACACGCCAACTGGCCAACATCGCCACGACCCAGTCCAGCGAACGCGGCAGCGCCAGTGCCAGCACCGCCCCGGGTTGCACGCCAGCCTGCTGCAGCGCCAGCGCCAGGCGCTGCACTGCCAACTCCAGTTGGGCGTAACTCAGGCCCGCGTCACCTGCGACCAGCGCCAGCGCGTCGGGGGTGTCGATTGCCCACTGGCTGATCTGGGCCGCCAGTGATGTCTCGGCCAGTGGTTGCGGCGCGGGGTTGATCGACAGCAGGCGCTGGCGCTCGGCTTCACCCAGCAGGTTCAACTGCCGCAGCGGGCGGTCCGGCGCCTGGACGATGCTGCGCAGCAATTCAATGTACTGCTCCAGCAGGCCTTGCATGCCGCGCGCACTGTAGCGCCCGGCCAGGTAATCCAGGCTCACGGTAATCGGTTGGTCAGCACCCGCTGCTGGGCAAATGCGCAGCTGCAGCTCGATGCCCGTCGGCAGGCGTGGCGCCAGTAGCTCGCCCTGCCAGCACAGCCCGCCGGCAACCTGCGGCGCGAGCGCCGGCGTAGTGGAAAACGCCACGGTCGGCACGGCTGTGGGCACCCATTCCGGTACCCAGTACTCCTGCCACGCCACATGCTGCTCCAGCGCGGCGCCGAGCGCTGCAAGGTGCTCGCCGAAACGGGTTTCGTCAGCCCACTGCAGGCACAACGGCAATAACTTGCTGAGCGCCCCCGCACTGTTCGCGAAGTAGTCATAATCCTGTCGCGCATCGTGCTGCCAGGCGCCCAACAACCGGTTGCTGTCGCCAAGCCGGCCCAGCAAGGCCCACCAGGCCGCCTGCAGCAGCGTGTCCAGACTGGCCTGACGGGCGTCGGCCAGGCGTTGCAACTGCCCCTGCAAGGCCAGCGGCAGATTCACCTGATGGTGTGCCTGATGCGTCGCTGGTTGGTCCTGGCGATAGGCTGGCCAAGGCGCGCTCATGCCCTGCTCCGTTGGCATCAGGTGCCCTTGCCAGTAGCCACGGGCTGCCGCTGCATCCTCATCCTGGGCCACTTCGGCACGCCACTCCAGATACTGCCCGAAGGCTTCAGGCAGGTCTTCATCCGGCACGGCTGGCGTGTCATACAACGCCGCCAGGTCACGGTACAGCATGGCCATGCCAGCCGCGTCGCAGGCAAAGCCCGCCACCCCCAGCCATAGATGCCATTGCCCGGCATCGGCGGCCGGTACCAGCAAGGCCTGGGCGGCTGGCAGCTGGTCGATTTCGAAGCGCTGCTGCAACCAAGGCTCGAGCAGTGCCGGCGCACCTGCCTCGGCCTGCACTGCCAGCGTCAGGGCTGGCCGCCGGGCGCCGATGAACTGGCGCATGCCGCGGTATCCCGGGGCAGTGCCCAGGCGCCCGGCCAATATCGGGTGGCGCTCGACCAAGCGCTCAAGCGCCTGGCTCAGGCGCGCCGGGTCCGGCCGGCCCTGAACGCTGATCTTCAGCAGCGTCGCGGCCTGTGACCAGTCCGGGCAAGCGGGCAAGGCATCGAGCCAGTGTTGCTGGTCGACGGTCAGGGCAAAACCGATGTCCTCGGCCTGGTCTACGTAACTGTTCATCCCTGGGCCTCCTCGGTCGCCATCACCTGCATGGCCGCAGCCGCCTCCAGCGCGGCCCGGTCGAACATGTCGCCCATCGCCACGACGATCTTGCGCGGCCCCTCGTACGGGTCACGGGCATGCGCCGCCAGCATGTTGTCGACCAGGATCACGTCGCCTTTCTGCCATTGGAACCGCACGGCACAGGCCTCATACAGCTCGCCGATCAGTTGCATGTCCTGATCGGGGATCGGCGAACCATCGCCGAAGTACACATGCCGTGGCATGCGCTCCAGGCCGAACATGGCCAGCAGGTCTTCACGCGCATCCGGCTCCAGCCAATAGATGTGGTGCAGCTGCACCTGATTGAAGAACGAGCGTGCGCCGGTGATCGGGTGCGTGATGATTGCCGGGCAGCGGGTGCGGGTCTGCAACTCGTCGTTGTCCAGCCAGCGCCATTCGATGCCAGCGGCACGGCAACGGGCCTCGACCTCGGCGCGGTCATCGGTGCGGAAGAAATGCTGCCATGGCACGTCGAGCTTGTCGGCGAACGTGCGCACGTAAAGCAGCCCTTTGTCCTCGAGGGTTTGCCGCAGTGCCTGCGGCAGCTTTTCGTACATCAGGCGGCAGTCGACCACCGGCGTGGCACCGCCGACCGGCGAAGGCTGCTCGCAATAGAACATCTGCTTGCGCGGCCAGCTGTCCTGGTGCGCACTCTCGTTATGGAACAAGATCATTTTGGTTTCCGGGTACGGCGTGGAGCGGTAGGTGTTCTTGCCCCCCTCCTTCTTCGGCAGGTCACCGTATTGACCGTAAAGCCCCGGCTGTACAGCTTCGGCGAATGCTTCAAACCCCTGGATACCCTCCAGGGCAAAGCCGCGGAACAGGATCCCCGCATGCTCGCCCAGCTTGCGCTCGACCAGCGGCCGGTTGTTGCGCACCCACTCGATCAGGTCGATCGATGCGTCGCCAGGCTCGACGAGCAACGGGAACAGCTGGCCTGGTACCAGCAGCGACTCGCGCACCGCCGCCCGTGGCGGTGCAGCTGCAGTGGCACCGGCAGAGCGCTTGAGGAATTTGCCCAGCTTGTCGGCCTTGCTGGCCGGGGCGCTTACCGGTGTGCTGCCAGCCAGGGCGCCACCCTGTAATGGAACGTTCATCGCTTGCCACCTCATATCCTGAACACTGACGATCTGTTCGAGCATCGCGATCCATGCGCTGACGAGTCGCTGGATATGCTCTTGCCTGAAAAGCGTTGTCGCAAACTGCCAGTTGCCACTGAGCTGCCCGGCCTCCTGTTCGATGAACAGGGCCATGTCGAACTTCGAATACAGCGCCGGGGCGGGCAGCGCCTGCACGGTAATGTCGGCCAGGGCTTCGCTGCGTACGGGCAGGTTGTTCATCACGAACAGCACCTGCACCAGCGGGTTCATGCCGCGCACCCGCGGGGCGCCATGGGCCTCGACGATCATGTCGAACGGCAGGTCCTGATGCTCCAGGGCCGCGAGCAAGGTGCGCTGGGTGCCCTGCACGAAGTCACCGAAGGCCAGCCCATCACTCACCCTGGAACGCAGCGGCAACACATTGACGAAGAAGCCGATCAGGCCTTCCAGTTCGCTGTGCTGGCGGCCTGCGGTGTCGGCCCCGACCAGTACGTCGTGGGCACCGCTGGTCTGGTGCATCAACCACTGGAACGCCGCCAGCAGCGTGCTGTACAGGGTCACCCCGGCCTTGACCGCGAACTGGCCAAGCGCATCGGTCAATGCCGGCGACAGGCTGAAGTCCACCGCACCGCCGGCATGGGAGGCCTGCTCGCTGCGCGGCTGTTCCAGTGGCAGCTCAAGGCGGCCGGTATGGCCCGCCAAGGCCTGTTGCCAGTAGCTTGCCTGGCGCTGCAGCTCACCCGCCTGCTCGAGGGCCTGCTGCCACAAGGCAAAGTCTGAATACTGCAGCGGTAACGGCGCCAGAAGGTGGGTCTGCCCTGGGGCGCTGTGACGGTAGATTTCAACCAGGTCGCGGACCAGCACGCCCATCGACCAGCCATCGGAGATGATGTGGTGCATGGCGAAGAACAGCACATGTTCCTGGTCTGCCAGGCGCGCCAGACGGCAGCGCAACAACGGCGCATGCTCCAGTGCAATCGGTGTGCTGGCGTTGGCCAGGGTGGCTTCGGCAATGCACCGTTGCTGCTCCTGCGGGCTGAACCCGGACCAGTCGTCGAGGGCGATATCCACCTCGATCCGGTCGGCAATCAGCGCCAGCGGATCACCCTCGTCGTCCTGCACGTAGGCCGTACGCAACACTTCATGTCGCTGCGCCAGCGCGTTCAGGCTGTTGCGCAACACCTCGACCTGCAGCGGCCCTTGCAGGCGCAGGGCCAAAGGCATGCCGTAGGCAGCGCTGCCCCCGGACAATTGCTCGGCAACCCACAAGCGCCGCTGCATCAACGACAACGGTGCGGTGGCTTTTTCTCCATGGGCCAATAGCTCGACACCGTGCGCGGTCGCAGCCTTGCCAGCGCCGCCGAGCGCTGCCAGCAGGCGCTCCAGCACCGGGTGATCGAACAGGTCACGCAAAGTCACTTGCACACCCGGCAGCTTGCGCATCCGCGATACCGCCTGGGTCGCCAGCAACGAGTGACCACCCAGCTCGAAGAAGTGGTCGCCAAGGCCCACCCGCTCAAGGCCGAGCACCTCCTGCCAGATACCCGCAACGTGCTGCTCGAGCGGGGTTTGCGGCGCCCGGTAGGCGTGCTGCAGGGCGCTGTTGTCGGGCTTGGGCAAGGCCTTGCGGTCGAGCTTGCCGTTGGCCGTCACCGGCCAGGCCTGCACCTGCAGGATGTGCGTCGGCACCATGTAGTCCGGCAGGCTGCCCTTGAGCTGTTCGCGAAGGCTGTCGCGCAGTTCGGCGGCGTCCACCGCCATGCCCTGCTCTTCGGCCAGTACGTAGGCCACCAGCTGCTGGCCATGGCCGCTGTCCTGGGCCAGCACCACCGCCTCGCGCACCTGCGGGTGCTCCAGCACCCGTGCCTCGATCTCACCCAGCTCGATACGCAGCCCGCGCACCTTCACCTGATGGTCGATACGCCCGCAGTACTCGATCACCCCGCTGTCGCGGTAGCGCGCCAGGTCGCCGGTGCGGTACAGCCGCTGGCCGTGGCTGCCGAACGGGTCGGGCACGAAACGCTCGGCCGTCAGCGACGGGCGACGATGGTAACCACGCGCCAGGCCCTGGCCACCGAGCATCAGCTCGCCCATGGCCACCTGGGGCAAGCCTTCGAACGCAGGGCCAAGGATGTGCGTGTACAGGTTGGCGATCGGCTGGCCGATCGGCACGCTGTCACGCCCTTCGTCGACACAGGTCCAGTGGGTGACGTCGATCGCTGCCTCGGTCGGCCCGTACAGGTTGTGCAGGCGGGCACCGGGCAGGTGGCTGAACACCTGCTGCTGGGTGTCCACCGCCAGCGCCTCGCCGCTGCAGATCACCTGCCGCACGCTGTGGCAGCGCTGCAGGCCCGGCTCGCGGACGAACACCTGCAGCATCGACGGCACGAAATGCAAAGTGGTCACCTGGTGGCGCTCGATGGTGTCGATCAGCCGCTCCGGCTCGCGATGCTCCCCCGGCGCCGCCAGGGCCAGCCGTGCACCGGTCATCAGCGGCCAGAAGAATTCCCACACCGACACGTCAAAACTGAACGGGGTTTTCTGCAACACCGTGTCGGCGCCGTCCAGCGCATACGCCTGCTGCATCCATGCCAGCCGGTTATACAACGCCAGGTGGCGGTTGCCGGCACCCTTCGGCCGCCCGGTCGAGCCGGAGGTATAGATCACGTAGGCCAGGTTCTCCGGGTGCAGCCGGCACGCCGGCACGTGCCGCGCGTAACCGCCCAGCTCGCCGGGCTGGTCCAGCAGCAGCACCTGCCCGGCAAACGCCGGCAACTGCTCGCGCAAGTGCGCCTGGGTCAGCAGCAGTTCGATGCCGCTGTCTTCGAACATGTAGGCCAGCCGCTCGGCCGGGTAGTCCGGGTCCAACGGTACATAGGCGGCGCCGGCTTTAAGGATCGCCAGCAGACCAACGACCATTTCCAGCGAACGCTCGGCGGCGATACCCACCAGGCTTTCCGGGCCGACACCCTGTTCGATCAGCTTGTGCGCCCATTGGCTGGAAAGCTCGCTCAACGCCCGGTAGCTCATGCGCTGGTCGCCGAACAGCAGTGCCGTGGCATCCGGCTGGCGACGCGCCTGCGCCTCGAACAGCTGGTGCACGCGCCAGTCGCCGGGGTAATCGGTGGCGGTGTCGTTAAGGTCATGCAGCACCGCTTGCGCCTGCTGCGGGCTCAGCATCGGCAACTCGCCCAACGCCGTTTCGGCGCTGCTCTCAAGCATCTGCTGCAACACCTGCAACAGGTGCTCGCCAAGTTGCTCGGCCAACCGGGCACTGAACCGTGCCCGATCGGCTTTCAACTGCAGCGACAGGTGCGTACCCAGGTTAACCACCAGCGTCAGCGGGTAGTTGGTCTGTTCGTGGTTCGCCACCTCACCAAACACCAGGCTGCTGGTGGTATCGGCCTGCAGCGCTTCGGACACCGGGTAGTTCTCGAACACCAGGATGCTGTCGAACAGCGCTTCGCCGCCCTGCCCGGCCCAGCGCTGGATATCGAACAATGGCGTGTGATCGTACTCACGCAGGGCGATGTTCAGCGCCTGCACGGTGTCCAGCCAGTCACCCAGCGCTTGCTCCGGGCGTGGGCTGGCAATGACCGGCAAGGTGTTGATGAACAGGCCGATCTGCTGCTCGATGCCCTTGAGTTCGGCCGGCCGCCCAGCCGTGGTCGCACCAAAGGCGACGCAGGCCTGGCCGGTATAGCGCTGTAGCACCAGCAGCCAGGCCGCTTGCACCACGGTATTGACGGTGACCCTGCGCTCACGGGCAAAGGCGTCCAGGCGGGCGGTCTGCCGGGCATCCAGTTGCTGTACCCGCTCGACCTGCCCCTGCCCTTCACTACCGGCTGCCCAGTCCGTGGCCCTGGCCAGCAAAGTGGGTGCATCCAGGTCTTGCAACTGGCGGATCCAGAACGCCTGCCGGGCTTCGCCATCCTGGCGCTGCAACCAGGCAATGTAGTCACGGAAGCGCCCCGGCCCTTGCTCCGGCACGCTGCCGTGGTAGCGCTGCAGCACCTCGCCCAGCAGCCGGGTATTGCTCCAGCCGTCCATCAGGATGTGGTGGCTGGTGTAGATCAGGTGATAACGCTGCGCGTCCAGGCGAATCAGGGTCAGGCGCAACAGCGGCGGCCGGACCAGGTCGAAGCCGGCCGCGCGGTCTGCAGCAGCGAACGCCTCCAGCGCATCGGCAAGGTCGTCACAGCCACGCCAGTCATGCACCGCGAACGGCAATTGCGCCTCGCGCTGAATGATCTGCAACGGGCTGGCCAGCTCACCCCAGATGAAGCTGCCACGCAGCAGGTCATGGCAGTCGACTGCCGCTTGCCAGGCAGCACGGAAGCGCTCGGGATCCACACCAGTCACATCGACCCGCAGCTGGTTGATGTAATCCCCGCCCTGCTGCAGCAGCGTATGGAACATCATGCCTTGCTGCATGGGTGAAAGCGGGAAGATGTCCTCGACCATCGCTGGCGGCAGCGGCAGGCTGTCGAGCTGGGCCTGGGTCAGGCCGGCCAGCGGAAAGTCCGACGGGGTCATGCCGGCGTGTTCGCGCTGGCAGCAGTGTTCGACCAGGGCACGCAGCTCGTGGCTGTATTCATCGGCCAGGCGCTGTACGGTGGCGACTTCGAACATGTCGCTGCTGAAGGTCCAGCCCAGGCTCAGCTCACCGGCGTAGACCTGGCCATTGAGCGTCAGCCAGTTACCCAATGGCGCGTCCAGGCTTTGCTCATCGCCTTTGGGGTCTGCGCAGGGCACCAGCAGCGCCTGCTCATCGGTCGCCAGGTGGCCATCCAGCTGGCCCAGATAGTTGAAGGTGATGCGCGGCACAGGCAAGGCACGCAGGCACTCACGGCTGGCAGCGTCTGCCAGATAGCGCAGCACACCATAGCCAATGCCCTTTTCGGGCACGGCGCGCAGTTGTTCCTTGACCTGCTTGATCGACCCATCCAGCGTTGCCGCCGGGCTCAGCCGCAGCGGGAACAGGCTGGTGAACCAGCCGACCGTGCGGCCCAGGTCGAGGTTGTCGAACAGCGCTTCGCGCCCGTGCCCTTCCAGCTCGATCAGGGTCGAGGGTTCGCCGCTCCAGCGGCAGATTACCCGCGCAAGCGCAGTCAGCAGCAGGTCGTTGACCTGGGTGCGGTAAGCGGCCGGGGCCTGTTGCAACAGCTGTCGGGTCAGCGCCCCGTCCAGGTGGCTGTAGACCGTGTGGGCGTACCGGTTGCTCAGGGCGCCAGCGCTGTTGTCCTGCGGCAGGCTGCCGCTGGCATGGCTCAACTGCGCCTGCCAATAGCCCAGTTCGGCCTGCAACGTGTCGCTGCCGGCGTAGGCCTGCAGCTGTTCGGCCCAGGCCCTGAAGGCACTGGTCTTGGCGGGCAACTGTGGCGCCCGCCCGGCCGCACACTGTTGGTAGGCCCGGTGCAAGTCCTCCAGCAGAATACGCCAGGACACCCCATCGACGACCAGATGGTGGATCGCCAGTAACAGGCGCTGACTGCCGTCCGCCAAGGTTGCCAGCACCGCGCGCAGCATCGGCCCATCGGCCAGGTTGAGGCTGCACTGGGCCTCGGTGCCCAATGCCTGCAGCTCACCGGCATCGGCCAGTGTCGCGCACCATAGCAAAGGTGGCTGTACCTGCCCGGCAGGCCGGTAGCTGGCCTGCCACTGCCCATCAACCTCGACGAAGCTCAGGCGTAGGCTGTCGTGGTGCGTGACCAGGGCCTGCAGCGCCTGCTCCAGTGCCTGTGCATCAAGCGCCTGCAGCGGGCGGAACAGCACCGACTGGTTCCACTGCTGGCGTTCGGCAATGGCTGTGTCGAAGAAGGCATGCTGCACCGCCAGCAGCGGGGTTGGCCCGTGCAATGGGCGCTGGTCGGCCTGTGCCGCACACCCCACCTGGGCGACTGCGGCCAGGTCTTGTACCGTCTGGTGCTGGAACAGGTCCTTGGTGGTGAAGCGGATGCCCGCCTGGCGGGCGCGGCTGACCACCTGAATCGAGACGATCGAGTCGCCACCGAGGGTGAAGAAGTTGTCGCTGCGGCCGACCCGCTCCAGCTTGAGCAGGTCCTGCCAGATCGCCGCGATCTGCTGTTCCAGCGAACCTTGCGGTGCACTGTAGGCCTGCTGCAGGGCGCTGTTGTCGGGCTTGGGCAAGGCCTTGCGGTCGAGCTTGCCGTTGGCCGTCACCGGCCAGGCCTGCACCTGCAGGATGTGCGTCGGCACCATGTAGTCCGGCAGGCTGCCCTTGAGCTGCTCGCGAAGGCTGTCGCGCAGTTCGGCGGCGTCTACCGCGATGCCCTGCTCTTCGGCCAGTACGTAGGCCACCAACTGCTGGCCATGCCCGCTGTCCTGGGCCAGCACCACCGCCTCGCGCACCTGCGGGTGCTCCAGCACCCGTGCCTCGATTTCACCCAGTTCGATACGCAGCCCGCGCACCTTCACCTGATGGTCGATGCGCCCGCAGTACTCGATCACCCCGCTGTCGCGGTAGCGCGCCAAATCCCCGGTGCGGTACAGCCGCTGGCCGTGGCTGCCGAACGGGTCGGGCACGAAACGCTCGGCCGTCAGCGACGGGCGACGATGGTAACCACGCGCCAGGCCCTGGCCACCGAGCATCAGCTCGCCCATGGCCACCTGGGGCAAGGCTTCGAACGCCGGGCCAAGGATGTGCGTGTACAGGTTGGCGATCGGCTGGCCGATCGGCACGCTGTCACGCCCTTCGTCGACACAGGTCCAGTGGGTGACGTCGATCGCTGCCTCGGTCGGCCCGTACAGGTTGTGCAGGCGGGCACCGGGCAGGTGGCTGAACACCTGCTGCTGGGTGTCCACCGCCAGCGCCTCGCCGCTGCAGATCACCTGCCGCACGCTGTGGCAGCGCTGCAGGCCCGGCTCACGGACGAACACCTGCAGCATCGACGGCACGAAATGCAAAGTGGTGACCTGGTGGCGCTCGATGGTGTCGATCAGCCGCTCCGGCTCGCGATGCTCCCCCGGCGCCGCCAGGGCCAGCCGTGCACCGGTCATCAGCGGCCAGAAGAACTCCCACACCGACACGTCAAAACTGAACGGGGTTTTCTGCAACACCGTGTCGGCGCCGTCCAGCGCATACGCCTGCTGCATCCATGCCAGCCGGTTATACAACGCCAGGTGGCGGTTGCCGGCACCCTTCGGCCGCCCGGTCGAGCCGGAGGTATAGATCACGTAGGCCAGGTTCTCCGGGTGCAGCCGGCACGCCGGCACGTGCCGCGCGTAACCGCCCAGCTCGCCGGGCTGGTCCAGCAGCAGCACCTGCCCGGCAAACGCCGGCAACTGCTCGCGCAAGTGCGCCTGGGTCAGCAGCAGCTCAATGCCGCTGTCTTCGAACATGTAGGCCAGCCGCTCGGCCGGGTAGTCCGGGTCCAACGGTACATAGGCGGCGCCGGCTTTAAGGATCGCCAGCAGACCAACGACCATTTCCAGCGAACGCTCGGCGGCGATACCCACCAGGCTTTCCGGGCCGACACCCTGTTCGATCAGCTTGTGCGCCCATTGGCTGGAAAGCTCGCTCAACGCCCGGTAGCTCATGCGCTGGTCGCCGAACAGCAGTGCCGTGGCATCCGGCTGGCGACGCGCCTGCGCCTCGAACAGCTGGTGCACGCGCCAGTCGCCGGGGTAGTCGGTGGCGGTGTCGTTAAGGTCGTGCAGCACCGCTTGCGCCTGCTGCGGGCTCAGCATCGGCAACTCGCCCACCGGCTGTTGCGGCTGGGCTACCACACTGTGCAACAGGTGCTGCCAATGCTGCCCCATGCGCTCGACGCTTGGCGCGTCGAACAGGTCGGTGGCGTAGGTCAGCGATGCCCACAGGCCATCCGCGGTCTCGACCGTGTCCAGGGTCAGGTCGAACTGGGCGTTCACTTCTTCCCACGCCAGCACTTCCACGCTCAAGCCTGGCAGCTGTGTGGCCCCTGGCAGCCGGCGCTCGGCGCTGCGATGGTTGAACATGACCTGGAACAACGGGCTGCGGTTCAGGCTGCGTTCGACCTGCAGCGCATCCACCAACTGCTCGAAGGGCAAGTCCTGGTGCGCCTGGGCCTCCAGCGCAGTGGCCTTGACCTGCTGCAACAGGCGCACGAACGGTTGGTGCGTATCGATTTCAGCCTTGTGCACCTGAGTATTGACGAAGAAGCCGATCAGGCCTTCGGTTTCCTTGCGGGTGCGGTTGGCGACCGGCACGCCGACGCGGATGTCCGACTGCCCGGTATAGCGGTGCAACAGGCACTGGAAGGTCGCCAGCAACAGCATGAACAGGGTCACCCCTTCGCGCCGTGCCAGTTGCCGCAGGCCATTGGCCAGTGCCGGGCTCAGTGGCAGGTCGATGCGGGCGCCACGGTAGCTGCTGTGCAACGGCCGCGGGCGATCAGCGGGCAGCGCCAGCACAGGCTGCTCACCGCCCAGCTGGGCGGTCCAGTAGGCTAGCTGGCGCTGCCGTTCGCCGCCATCCATCCATTGACGCTGCCAGGCGGCATAGTCGGCGTACTGGATCGGCAACGCCGGCAGACTGGCTGGCTGGCCGCCGCTGTACGCGCGATACAGGTGCACCAGCTCCTGTACCATCAGCGCCAGCGACCAGCCATCCGAGACAATGTGGTGCTGGGTGATCAGCAACACATGATCGTCCGGCCCCAGGCACAGCAGGCTGGCCCTCAGGAGCGGGCCCTGGGCCAGGTCGAACGGCTGGCGGATTTCTTCGTTGATACAGGTGCGCAGCCGCGCCGCCCGGTCCTCGCCGGGCGCCAGGGCCAGGGTATGCCTGGCAATGCTCACCGGCGCGGGAGCATGGATCACTGGTGTGGTGCGCTCACCGTCAGTGGCGAAGGTGGTGCGCAGCGACTCGTGGCGCGCCACCAGCGCATCGAAGCTTTGCTGCAGGGCAGCCAGGTCCAGTGCGCCGCGCAGGTTCAGCGCACTGGGCAGGTGATAGGCGGCGCTGTCTGGCTCAAGGTGCCAAAGAAACAGCTGCCGCTCCTGGGCGAAGGACAGCGAAAGCGGCTCGGTCGGATCGCGTCGAAAAACAGGTGCCACGCTGTACAGATCGACACCTTGCTGCTTGAGCAGCACCGCCAGCGCCTTGCGTTGCTTTGCCGACAGTGTTGCTACCGATTCGATTAACTTTTGCACGCCCTTCCCCTGTCAAGAGATCAGATTTTCCAGATCTTCGGCTGATAGACGTTTGAGGGCCTCCAAGGATTTAGCCAAGGCATCGTTGACCGCCTGGGTGTGCGGCTGAGCACCAGCGATCTCGGCGCAGTAGGTTTGCAGGTCGTGGGTGGTGAACAGCGCCTTGACCGCTGTTTCCAGCTTCAACTGCTCACGCAGCCGCACGGTGACCTGGGTGGCCAGCAGCGAATGCCCGCCGAGGTCGAAGAAGTTGTCGGCAAGGCCGACCTGATCGACGTGCAGCACCTCCTGCCAGATCTGCGCCACCTGCTGCTGCAGCTCACTCTGCGGTGCCAGGTAGGCCACCCGGGCGACACTCAGGTCAGGGGCTGGCAGGCGGTTGCGGTCAAGCTTGCCATTGGGGGTGTGGGGGAAGGTTGCGACGAACGTCGTCCAGGTCGGCACCATGTACTCCGGCAACACGCTGCGCAGTTGCCGCTTCAGCGCCTCGCCCAGTGCCTCCCGCGTTTGCGCATCGTCGACCACGGCCACGTCCTGCGGCACCAGGTAAGCCACCAGCTGCTGGCCACCAGGCCCCGGCCGGGCGACTACCGCCGCTTCGCGAATGGCGGGATGACGCGCCAGTTGTGCCTCGATTTCACCGAGTTCGATACGATAGCCACGCATCTTCACTTGCTGGTCGATTCGCCCAAGGTATTCCACCACACCCTCGGCCCGGTAACGCGCCAGGTCGCCGGTGCGGTACAGCCGCTCACCGTTCCCGGCGAACGGGTCGGGGACGAAACGCTCGGCGGTCAGCCCTGGCCGCTGGTAATACCCGCGCGCCAGCCCCGCCCCGCCAATCAGCAGCTCGCCGGCAACGCCAACAGGGACTGGCGCCAGGTCCTCACCCAGCAGGTAGAGCCGGGTATTGTCCAACGGCCTGCCTAGCAACGCCTGCGGCCTGGCGGGCTGCAAGCGGTGCAGCGCCGACCAGATGGTGGTTTCGGTGGGCCCGTACAGGTTCCACAACGGCCCGCCCAGGGCCAGCAGCCGCTGGGCCAGGTCATCGCTCAGCGCTTCGCCGCCACACAGCTTCGTGCAGCCGGCCAGCACCTCGCCGCGGCCGCTGTCTAGCAGCATGCGCCAGGTCGAAGGGGTGGCCTGCAGCACGGTCACTGACTGCTGCGCTACCAGCTCCAGCACCCGCTGCGGGTCCTGTGCGGTATCCGGACCGGCCAGGACCACGCAGGCGCCCTGCACCAGCGGCAAGTACAACTCCAGCCCGAAGATATCGAACGAGAACGTGGTCAAGGACAACAGGCGGTCGCCGGTAGCCAGCCCCGGCGCCTTGGCCATGCTGGCGATGAAGTTGACCAGCGCGCCGTGGGGCACCATCACCCCTTTTGGCCTGCCGGTGGAGCCCGAGGTGTAGATCATGTAGGCAAGGTGCTCGGCCGACAGGTGCGGCTGCGGGTTGTGCACACTGTAGGCTGCCACGTTGCAGCCACTGCCCAGCGGGTGCTCGGGCGCCAGCAACAGGCACTGGACCGTGGCCGGTATCGGCAGGCGTGCCTGGAGCGACGGCTGGGTCAGCAGCAGCCTGATGCCGCTGTCCTCCATCATGTAGGCCAGCCGCTCGTCCGGGTAGTGGGGGTCCAGCGGTACATAGGCACCCCCGGCCTTGAGCACGGCCAGCAAGGCGACGAGCATCTGTGGCGAGCGTTCGAGGGCCACCCCGACGTTGACGTCCGGCCCCACGCCGCCTTCGATCAGGCGCCAGGCCAGGCGGTTGGCGTGTTCGTTGAGTTGCTGGTAGCTCAGCGTCTGGTCTTCGAACTGCACGGCCGGTGCATGCGGTGTGGCATGGGCACGCTGCTCGATCAGGTGCTGGATACAGGCGTCGGCAACCGGCACCGCCGTGTCATTCCAGGCCTGGCCGATCACGTCCAGCTCGCGGTCGCTGAGCAGTGGCAACGCGGCGATTCGCTGGCCCGCGTCCGCCACGATGCCGTCCAGCAATTGCAGCCAGTGCCCGGCCATGCGCGCCACGGTCGTGGCATCGAACAGATCGGTGGCGTAGTTGAAAGAAGCGCCGATCTGCCCTGGCGCTTCGAAGGTTTCCAGGGTGAGGTCAAACGGCGCGGTGCGCGTTTCACCAGGCAAAGCCTCGATACGCAGCGCTGTGTCGCTGGCGGCCTGCTGGCCATTGCCCTGGCGCTGGTGGTTGAACATGACCTGGAACAACGGGCTGTGGCTCAGGCTACGCCCCGGCTGCAAGGCTTCGACCAGTTGTTCGAACGGCAGCTCTTGATGGGCCTGGGCGTCGCTGGCGGCCTGGCGGGCTTGCTGCAACAGCGCGCGGAAGGTCTGCTGCGGCTCGATTTGCGCGCGCAGCACCTGGGTGTTGACGAAAAACCCGATCAACCCTTCGGTTTCTACCCGGTTGCGGTTAGCGATGGGCACACCCACGCGAATGTCCTGCTGCCCGCTGTAGCGCTGCAGCAAGGCCTGGAACGCGGCCAGCAACAGCACGAACAAGGTCACCCCTTCGTGGCGGGCCAGGTCTTGCAGGCGTTGGCACAGTTCGGCCGGTAAGCTGAAGTCGTGCCGTGCGCCGCGGTAGCTCATCAGCCCCGGGCGGGGCCGATCGGTGGGCAGTTCCAGCACCGGCTGCTGGCCACCCAACTGCGCTTGCCAATAGGCCAGCTGCCGCTCGCGCTCACCGGCCTCCATCCAGCGCCGTTGCCAGATGGCATAGTCGGCGTACTGGATGGGCAGCGGCCGAACAGCCACGGCATGCCCTTGGCAGCAGGCACTGTAACCCTGCAGCAGTTCATCGACCATGACCTTCAGCGACCAGCCGTCAGCGGCGATGTGGTGCACCACCAGGCTAAGCACATGGTCCTCGGCCGCCAGGCGCAGCAACGCCACGCGCAACACGGGGCCATGTTGCAGGTCGAACGGCTGCTCCCGGTGGGCTTCGACAAAGGCCTGAATCTGCGCCTGCTCATCGCCCACACCGCGCTCACGGCATTCGATCGCTACCGTCAGCTGTGGGGCGATTTGCTGGCGTGGGCCACCGTCGCGGCTGTCATGGGTGAACGTGGTGCGCAAGCTCTCGTGCCGCGCCAGCAGCGCATCGAAACTGCCTTGCAAGGCCTGCAGGTTCAGCGGGCCATGCAGGCGCAGGCTGACCCCGATGTTGTAGGCAGTGCCCTGAGGCTCCATCTGCCACAGGAACCATTGGCGCTCCTGGGCAAACGACAACGGCACCACGGTGGTGTCGTCGCGCACCAGCGGAATGGGCAGGTTGGCCGGGGATACGCCCTCTTCAAGCATTTTCTGCAGGTATTGGCGACGCTTTTCCAGCGGCAGATTGATGAAGCGCTGAGCAATTTTCGTGGCGACTGCGGTGTCCATCACACCTCCTCCATTTCGTCCAGCAGAGCCGACAGCTTGCTGAGTGTTTGTGTGTCCGCCGGCGCAGATGCCTGGGCCAGCTGTTCGGCGAAGCTCGCCAGGGTTGGGTGCTGGAAAATCAGTTGCGGGGTCAGGCTCAGGCCGAGTTCCAGTTGCACCCGCGATACCACGCTCACGGCCAGCAATGAATGGCCGCCCAGTTCGAAGAAGTGGTCGTCCAGGCCCACTTGCTCAAGCTTGAGCACGTCCTGCCAGATGGCTGCCAGCTGCTGTTCCAGCTCACTGCCTGGGGCGCGATAACCTTGCTGCAACAGGCTGGCATCGGCCTTGGGCAGGGCCTTGCGGTCGAGCTTGCCGTTGGCTGTCAGCGGCCACCGGTCGAGCAGCAGCAGGTGCGCCGGGACCATGTAGTCCGGCAGCGCTTCCTTCAGCTGTTCGCGCAGCTGCGCGCGCAGCCCGGCCTGCTGCTCCAGCGCTACCTCGGCAGCGGGGATCAGGTAGGCCACCAGCTGCTGGCCGGTCGCGCCTTCCTGGGCCAGCACCAGGGCCTCGCGCACCTGCGGCTGGGCCTGCAGGCGGGCTTCGATTTCCCCCAGCTCGATGCGGAAGCCGCGGATCTTCACCTGGTGGTCGATGCGTCCCACATACTCGATCACCCCGTCGGCGTGGTAGCGCGCCAGGTCACCGGTGCGGTACAGGCGCCCGCCAGGGGCACCGAACGGGTCCGGCACGAAGCGCGTGGCGCTCAGGTCGCTGCGCTTGAGGTAGCCGCGCGCCAGGCCGGCGCGGCCCACGTACAGCTCGCCGATGCAGCCTTTGGCTACCGGGTTCAGGTCGCCGTCGAGCACATACCAGGACAGGTCGGGGATCGGCACGCCCATCGGGCTGCTGGCCGCCTTGCCCAGGTCAGCCAGCGACAGCGGCCGGTAGCTGACATGCACGGTGGTTTCGGTGATGCCGTACATGTTCACCAGCTGCGGCTGGCGGTCGCCGAAGCGTTCGAACCACGGTGCCAGGCTGTTGACGTCCAGCGCCTCGCCCCCGAACACCACGCTGCGCAGTGCCAGTGGCCGCTGCGGCTCAGCCGTGGTGGCCACCGCCATCAGTTGCTTGAACGCCGACGGGGTCTGGTTCAGCACCGTGACCTGTTCATCGGCCAGCAGCTGGTAGAAGGCCTCGGGTGAGCGGCTGGTGTGCTGCGGCACGATCACCAGGCGCCCGCCGTACAGCAGGGCGCCGAAGATTTCCCACACCGAGAAGTCGAAGGCATAGGAGTGGAACAGGCTCCACACGTCGTCGCTGCCGAAGCGGAAGTCGGCGTCGGTGGCCGTGAACAGGCGCAGCACGTTGCGCTGCGGCAGCAGCACGCCCTTGGGCTTGCCGGTGGAACCGGAGGTGTAGATCACGTAGGCGAGGTTGTCCGGGCTGACCGTGACCGGCGAGCAGGCCAGCGGGTCGGCCTGGCTGCTGTCATCATTGCTTTCCAGGCTGAGCACGCGCACGCCTGCCGGCACCGGTAGGCTGGCCAGCACCTGGGGCTGTGCCAGCACGCGCTGCAGGCCGCTGTCTTCGATCATGTAGGCCAAACGGTCGGCCGGGTAGGCCGGGTCCAGCGGCACATAGGCACCGCCAGCCTTGAGGATGGCGAAGATGCCAACAACCATGTCCAGCGAGCGCTCGGCAGCCAGGCCGACCAGCACGTCGGGCCCGACCCCGTCGTCGACCAGGCGCCGGGCCAGGGCGTTGGCACGCTGGTTGAGCTGGGCATAGCTCAGGGCCTGGCCCTCGCAGGTGACAGCGATGGCATCGGGGGTGCGCTGCACCTGGGCCTCGATGCGGCTGTGCAGGGCCTGGTTGGCCGGGTGCTCGGCGGGGGCAGGGTTCCACTGGGCGAAGGTGGCCTGCTGCTGTTGCGCATCGAGCAGCGTCAGGCTGCCCAGCGCCTGGTGCGCCGAGGCCTCGACAATCTGCTCCAGCAACTGTCGCAGGTGCCCAGCCAGTTGCTCGACCTGCACGGCAGCGAAGCAGCCACGGTCGTAGCCGAAGGTCACCGACAGCGTCTCGCCCTGGTTGACCGCCAGGGTCAATGGGTAGTTGGCCTGCTCATGGTTGTGCACCGCATCGAAACGCAGCCCCTCGGGTGCCGTTTGCTGGAGGATCTCCGAGACCGGGTAGTTCTCGAACACCATGATGCTGTCGAACAGCCCCTCGCCGCCGTGACCGGCCCAGCGCTGGATCTCGAACAATGGCGTGTGTTCGTGTTCACGCAATTGCAGGTTGAGGCTTTGCAACGCTTGCAGCCATTGCACCACGGGTTGTTCCGGGCGCGGGCTGGCAACCACTGGCAAGGTGTTGATGAACAGCCCGATGTGCGCTTCGACGCCGCGCAGCTCGGCAGGACGGCCCGCGACGGTGACACCGAATGCGACCGCCGCCTGCCCGGTATAACGCTGCAACAGCAACAACCAGGCCCCTTGCATCAAGGTGTTGAGCGTGACCTTGTGCTGCCGGGCAAAATCGCTGAGCTGGCGGGTTTGCTGGCGATCACGCAGCAGGACAACCTGCCCCTGCCCGGCCATGCCGGCTTCGGCCAATGGCTGGCCGGTCGCCAGGCTGCGGCTGAGCAGTGTGGGCTGTTCCAGGTCCGCCAGGCGGGCTTTCCAGAACTGCTCGCTGGCCTGCGCATCCTGGCGCTGCAACCAGCCGATGTAATCGCGGTAGCGCCCTGCCGGCGCCGCTGGGCGAGGCTCGCCGCGGGCCTGGGCGCCGTATTGTTCGAGTACCTCCCCCAGCAGCTGCGAATAGCTCCAACCGTCCATGAGGATGTGGTGGTTGGTATCGATCAGGTGGTAGCGATCGTCGCCAATGCGGATGACCTGGATGCGTTGCAGCGGCGCCTTGCCCAGGTCGAACCCGCGCAGGCGTTCGGCGTTGGCCAACTGGTCGAGCGCGGTGGGCAGCTCCCGCCGCTCGCGCCAATCCTGGTACACCAGCGCCACGGCCAGGTGCTTGTGAATGACCTGCAACGGTTGCTGCTGGCCCTGCCACAGCACACTGGCGCGCAGCACCTCGTGGCGGTCGTAGACTGCCTGCCAGGCGGCCCGCAGCCGTTCGGCATCCAGCCCCTGCACATCGGCACGCATCTGGTTGATGTAGTCACCACTGCCCTGCTCGTACAGCGAGTGGAACAGCATGCCTTGCTGCATCGGCGACAGCGCGTAGATGTCTTCGACTTGCGCCGCCGGTACCGGCAACGCATCGAGCTGGGCCTGGCTCAGGCCCGCCAGCGGGAAGTCCGAAGGTGTCATGCCCTGCTCACCGGCCTCGTTGGCCTGCAGGCAATGCTCGACCAGGCTGCGCAGCTCGCGCCCGTAATCGTCCGCCAGGCGTTGCACGGTCTGTTCGTCAAACAGGTCGAGGCTGAACGTCCAGCCCATGCGCAGCTCACCGCCATAGACCTGGCCATTGAGGCTGAGCCAGTTTTCCAGCGGCGCGTCAGCGCTCTGCTCGGCGCCGACGCCCAGCCGGGAAGGTTGCAGCAAGGCATCACCGGCGCCATCGAAGCTGGCGTCGAACTGCCCCAGGTAGTTGAAGGTGATGCGTGGTGTTGCCAGGCCTTGCAGGGCCTGACGCTGCTCGTCACTGCCAAGGTAACGCAGTACACCGTAACCCAGGCCTTTGTTGGGGATGGCGCGCAACTGCTCCTTGACCTGCTTGATCGACGCGCCCAGCTCGCCCTCGACGCGCAGGCACACCGGGTACAGGCTGGTGAACCAGCCGACGGTTCGGCTGAGGTCAAGGTCGGCGGACAGTTCTTCTCGGCCATGCCCTTCCAACTGAATCAGCGTCGCGGCCTGGCCGCTCCAGCGACCCACCACGCGCGCCAGCGCAGTCAGCAGCAAGTCGTTGACCTGAGTACGATAGGTGGCCGGAGCCTCTTGCAGAAGCTGCCGGGTCACTTCGCGGTCAAGTTGCGTGCTGACCGTGCGCGCACGTCGGCGTTGTTGCCCGGCACCTGGGTGGTCGCAGGGCAGCTCGGCGTGGTCGTGCTGCAACTGCGCCTGCCAGTACGCCAGCTCGCTGCCAAGCCCTTCGCTGCCAGCATAGGCTTGCAACTGCCCGGCCCAGTCCCTGAGCGAACTGGTCTTGGCCGGCAGCACCACCGTTTGGCCCGCCACGCATTGACGATAAGCGCGTTGCAGGTCTTCCAGCAGGATTCGCCAGGACACCCCGTCGACCAACAGGTGATGGATCACCAGCAACAAGCGCTGGCACTCGCCCGGTTGCGTTACCAGCACCGCACGCACCAGGTCGCCGCTGCCCAGGCACAGGCTGGCCTGGGCCTGGTCGCACAATGCCTCCAGCGCCTGCGCATCGGCACAGTCACGCTGCCACAACAGCGCGTGGCGCACGTGCGCTTCGCCGAAGCTGGCGCGCCAGCCCTGTTCGCTTTCGTCGAACTTCAGGCGCAAGCCGTCATGGTGCACCACCAACTGGTGCAGGGCGTGTTCCAGCCGGTCGGCATCCAGCGGCTGCAGGGCGTCCAGCAGCACCGACTGGTTCCAGTGATGGCGCTCGGGAATAGCCAGCGCGAAGAATTCGGCCTGGGCCGGCAGCAGGTGCAGCTCACCGCTGACCGGGCCCTGGTCGATCTGCTGCTGAGCGGCACCCCGCCGAGCGACACGCGCCAGGCCCTGCACCGTCTGCTGCTCGAAAACATCTTTGGGGCTGAAGGCGATGCCGGCCTGGCGGGCGCGCCCGACCACCTGGATGGAAACGATCGAATCGCCACCCAGTTCGAAGAAGTTGTCGTCCAGCCCCACCTGCTCAAGCTTGAGCACGTCCTGCCAGATCGCGGCCAGCTGCTGCTCCAGTTCACTGCGCGGGGCAACATAGGCCTGGCGTGCCTGACTCATGTCCGGCAGCGGCAGCGCCTTGCGGTCTACCTTGCCGTTCGGCGTCAGCGGCAGACGCGCCATCAGCACCCAGTGCACAGGTACCATGTAGTCGGGCAGACGGGCTTTCAGGCTGGCTTTGAGCTGTTGCTTGAGCGCGTCGGCAGCCACAGCGTCATCCGCCACGCAATAGGCCACCAACTGCGGCCCGTTGACGCCGGGCTGGGCCATCACCACCGCCTCGCGTACCTGATCGCTGTCGAGCAACGCGGCTTCGATTTCGCCCAGTTCGATACGGAAACCGCGGATCTTGACCTGGTGATCGACCCGGCCGACGTATTCCAGCACGCCGTCGGCACGGCGCCGGGCCAGGTCGCCAGTGCGGTACAGGCGCTCGCCGGGCGCCCCGCAAGGGTGCGGAATAAAGGCCTGGGCAGTACGCAGTGGGTCGCCGACATAGCCACGGCCCACGCCGGTTCCTGCCACGCACAGCTCTCCGGTGACGCCCAGCGGCGCCAGCTCCAGCGCGGCGTCCAGCACATACAGGCGGTTGTTGTCAGTGGGGCTGCCAATGGGCAGGTACACGCCTTGCGTGCTCGCCAGGTCGACGCGGAAGAACGCCACGTCATCGGAACATTCGGCCGGCCCATAGGCATTGACCAGCCCGACATCGGGATAGCGCTGCAACCATTGACGAGCGAGCTCCGGCGCCAGCGCTTCGCCAGTGGGCAGCATCCAGCGCAGCGACGGCACGGCAATGGCCGGGGCCTGGAACATACCCTGGATCAACGACGGCACACTCTCGAGCACACTGATGCGCTGCTCGCGCACGTGCTGCAGCAAGGCTTCGGGATCATGGGCCAGTTCGTTTGGCACGATCTGTACACAGCCGCCAAACAGTGGCGCTGCAAGGAACTGCCACACGGAGATGTCGAAGCTCTGCGACGCAGTCTGGGCGATCACGTCGTCCGGCCCCAGGCCCAGGTAAGGCACCTTGCTCAGTTGGTTGTTGAGCATGCCCGCCTGCTCGACCATCACCCCTTTGGGCTGCCCGGTCGAGCCCGAGGTGTAGATCACGTATGCCAGGTGCTGCGGGCCACTGTAGCGCTGCGGGTCGTGCTCGGCGCTGCCAGGCCGGTCGAGGGTTTCCAGCACCAGCAGCTGCGGCCGCGGTGCTTCGTCCAGTGCGTCCAGCAAAGCCTCGGCCTGCGCCTGGCACGCCTCGGTGCAGAGCAACACCGGGGTGCGGCTCAAGGCGACGATATGGCTCAGGCGTTGTTGTGGCAGGCCAGGGTCCAGTGGCAGGTAGCCGGCGGCGGCCTTGAAGGTGCCCACCATCATGCCCAGCAGCTCAAGGCTGCGCTGCGCCAGCAATGCCACTGGCTGGTCAGGCCCGACCCCCAGCGCAATCAGCCCATGGGCCACACGGTTGGCACGGCGGTTGAGCTCGCTGTAGCTGTACTGCCGGTCGCCGCAGCGCGCAACGACCGCCTGTGGGGTACGGGCGACCTGCGCTTCGAACAGCTCGGCATAACTGTGCTGCAGCGGGTAATCGGCAGCCGTCTGGTTGACGTGCTGCAACAGCCCTTCGCGGGTGGCAGGGGCTACCAGGCAGAACGCGCCCAGGCAGCTGTCCAGCGGCAAGCTCAGGCACTGCTGCAGCACATGCTGGAAGTTGTCCGCCAGCGCAGCCAGCGCCGGGCGCTGCAGATGCTCCAGCGCATGGCTGTAGTGCAACTGCAAGGTCTGCCCTTGGCTGATCGACAAGGTCAGCGGGTAATGCGTCTGTTCGCGGCTGTAGACCTCGCCGAAGCTCAAGCCTGCCGGGGCACCCTGCTGCAGTGCTTCGGAAACGGGGTAGTTCTCGAAGACCAGGATGTTGTCGAACAGGGCCTCGCCGCCCTGCCCGCTCCAGCGCTGGATGTCGAACAGCGGGGTGTGTTCGAACTCGCGCATGGCCACGTTCTGCGCCTGCAGCTGCTGCAGGAATTGCGCGAACGGCAGCTGCGGGGCCGGGCTGGCAGTGACCGGCAAGGTGTTGATGAACAGGCCCACCTGCTGCTCGATGCCCTTGAGCGCCGCCGGGCGCCCGGCAACCGTGGCCCCGAACGTGACGCTGTCCTGCCCGGTATAGCGTTGCAGCAGCAACAGCCAGGCACCCTGCAGCAAGGTGTTGAGGGTGACCTTGTGTTGACGCGCCAGTGCCACCAGTTGCCCGGTGGTGGCGGCATCGATCACCTGCACATGCTCGGCGTAGCCCTGCCCGGCTTCGGCCTGGGCCTCGTAGGCAATGGCCTGCGCCAGGCGGGTGGGCCCTTGCAGGTCGCGCAGGCAGTCTTTCCAGAACGCTTCACCAGCAGCGGCGTCCTGCCGGCCCAGCCAGCCGATGTAATCGCTGTAGCGGCTGGTGACCGGTGGCAATGCCGAGGGCTGCCCGTCGCCCAGCAGGGCGTACTGGTGCAGCACTTCGCCCAACAGCTGGGAGTTGCTCCAGCCGTCCATGAGGATGTGATGGCTGGTATAGAGCAAGTGCTGTCGAGCCGGACCGGTGCGCACCAGCGCCAGGCGCAGCAACGGCGCCTGGCTGAGGTCGAAGCCCTGCTGGCGCTGGTCGAGTGCCAGTTGCTCGAGGGCAGCCTCAAGGCCTTCGCGCCCCTGCCAGTCGTGCACCACGAACGGCAGTTCAACGTGTTTGCGTACCACCTGCAGGGCCTGCTCGTGTTCCCAGTGGAACTGCGTGCGCAAGATATCGTGGCGCTGCAGTACAGCCTCCCAGGCACGGCGGAAACGCTCGACATCCAGGCCGTCGACATCGACGCGCATCTGGTTCACGTAATCCCCCGCCTGCTGCTCGTACAAGGCGTGGAACAGCATGCCCTGCTGCATCGGCGCCAGCGGATAGAGGTCGGCGATCTCGGCCGCGGGCACTGGCAGTTGGTCCAGCTGGGTCTGCGACAGGCGCGCCAGCGGGAAGTCGGACGGCGTTACACCGCACACCCCCGGTGTGCAGCAGTGCTCGATCAACGCCTGCAACTCGCGGGTGTAATCTGCGGCCAGGCGCTCAAGGGTGGCGCTATCGAACAGCTCGCGGCTGAACGTCCAGCCCAGGCTCAGCTCACCGCCGTACACCTGGCCATTGAGGCTCAACAGGTTGCCCAGCGGCGCCTGCGCGTCGTGATCGGCGCCCTTGTCTTCCTTGGCCGGCACGAACAGCGCTTCGGCCTGATCGAAGCTGCCATCGAACTGGCCCAGGTAGTTGAAGGTGATTTCCGGCAGCGGTGCATGGCCCAGTTGCTGGCGCGCCTCGGCGCTGCCCCATTGGCCCAGCACCCCGAAACCGATGCCGTTGTCGGGAATGCTGTGCAGGTGCTGCTTGACCTGCTTCAAGGTGTGGGAACGCTCGCTGGGCACCGCCAGCTTCAGCGGGAACACCGTGGTGAACCAGCCGAGCGTGCGGCTGAGGTCCAGGTCGTCGAACAGTGCTTCACGGCCATGACCTTCCAGCAGCACCGACACTTCGTCGCGCCCGGTCCAGCCTGCAATCACCCGCACCAAGGCTGCCAGCAGCAGGTCGTTGACCCGTGTGCGGTAGGCGGCCGGCGCCTCGCGCAGCAGCCGCTCGGTCCATGCCCGGTCCAGGCGGCTGTAAACCGTGTGGGCGTGGCACTGCTGATTGGCTGCGGCCAGGTCGCTGACCTGCCGACGTGGCAGTGCGGCGCGCCCCTGCAACTGCTCGCACCAGTAGCCAAGCTGGCCCTGCATGTGCGCTGCATGCCCCTGCAAGCGCTTGGCCCATGCCTGCATGGAATGGCTCTTGGCGGGCAGGTTCGGCTGGTTACCCGCAAGCACGGCAGCGTAGGCCTGTTGCAGGTCCTCCAGCAGAATGCGCCATGACACCCCATCCACCACCAGGTGATGAACGACCAACAGCAACCGCTGGCTGCCGTCCGCCAGCGTTGCCAGCAAGGCACGCAGCAATGGCCCGTTTTCCAGGTCAAGGCTGCGCTGCGCTTGCTCGAGCAAAGTGTGCAACCCACCTTCATAATCCACCGCGGCCTGCCACAGCAGCGCCGCCTGGGCGCACTGGGCAGGGCTGCGGTAGTGCGCCTTCCAGCCGTCATCGGCGGGCGCAAAGCTCAGGCGCAAGGCATCATGGTGCTCGACCAGGGCGTGCAGGGCCTGGTCCAGGTCAGCAGCGTTCAAAGGCTGCCGTGGTTCAAGCAGGATCGACTGGTTCCAGTGGTGACGTGCCGGGATCTCCTGGGCAAAGAACAGCTGGTGCACCGGTAGCAGCACCTGCTCGCCACTGAGCGGCCCCTGGTCGGCTTGCACCTCGCATGCGCCGACCTGGGCAACGCTGGCCAGTGCGGCCACGGTCTGATGCTCGAACAGATCACGGGCACTGAACAGCAGGCCATCCTGACGCGCCCGACTGACCAGCTGGATCGAGATGATCGAGTCGCCCCCGAGCTCGAAGAAGTTGTCACTCACGCCCACCTGCGGCAGCTTCAGCACGCGCTGCCACAACGCGGCAAGACGCTGCTCCAGGGCATTGCGTGGCGCCACGTAGGCCTGCTGCAGGGCGCTGAAGTCGGGTGCCGGCAGTGCTTTGCGGTCGAGCTTGCCGTTGGGCAGCAACGGCAGTTGCTCAAGCACCAGCCAATGGGTCGGCAGCATGTAGTCCGGCAGGCTCTGGCGCAGCGCCGCCTTCAGTTGCTCGCGCTGCTCGGCCGGCCCGTGTGCGGCAATGCTATCGGCCAGCACCAGGTATGCCGCCAGCTGCTTGCCGCTTGGGCCGTCGACGGCTACCACCAGGGCCTCGCGCACCTCGGCGCAGGCCAGCAGGCACGCCTCGATTTCGCCCAGCTCGACGCGGAAGCCACGGATTTTTACCTGGTTATCGATCCGCCCCAGGTAATCGAACTGCCCGTCGGCGCGCAGGCGAACCTGGTCACCGGTGCGGTACAGGCGCGCACCCTCGGTGCCAAACGGGTCGGGCACGAAGCGCTCGGCCGTCAGCCCCGGGCGCCCCAGGTAGCCACGGGCCAGGCCGGCACCGCCCAGGTACAGCTGCCCGGCCACGCCTGCTGGCAGCAGGCCCAGGTCGGCGTCCAGCACACACGCACTGCGCTCGCCGACAGGCTGGCCGATCGGGGCATAGGCGCTGTCGCAATGATCCCCGGCGCGGGTACGCCAGACCATCGGCGTGACCACGGTCTCGGTGGGGCCATACCCATTGATCATCACCTGGGGTTGCAGGCTTTGCTGCACCCGCTCGTAAGTCGCCCGCGGCATGGCATCGCCGCCAAAGCTGTAAAGACGAACCGGTGGAGGGTTACCGGCATGCGCCGCATGCTCGGCCAGCTGTTGCAGGTAGGCCGGCGGGAATCCGGCCATGGTCACCCCATGCCGGCGTATCTCCTCGTAGGTGCGCTCGGGGCTCCACAGCTCATCGTCGCGCAGCAGCAGGCTGCCCCCCATGACCAGCGAGGTCAGCCAGCGTTCATGAGCACCGTCGAAGGCAAACGACAGGAAATGCAGCTCACGGTCCGCCGGGGTCATTTCGTACCATTGGCCAGTGGCCAGGCAGTGCATGGCCAGCGGCCCGTGTGCGACCGCAACGCCTTTGGGCTGGCCGGTAGAACCCGAGGTGTAGATCACGTAGGCCAGGTTTTGCGGGCTCAATGCCACGGTCGGCGCATGGTCGGCGCCCGGCTGCTCAACCCGTTGGTCGAGCAGCAGCGTACGCATGCCGGCCTGCACGTCCAGGCCCGGCAGCACCCGGCTGTGACTGAGCAACAGGTCGATGCCGCTGTCCTGCATCATGTAGGCCAGGCGCTCTGCCGGGTACTGGGGGTCCAGCGGCAGGAACGCGCCACCGGCCTTGAGAATGCCCAGCAAACCGACAACCATGTCGAGCGAACGCTCCAGGGCGATGCCCACCAGCACGTCCGGGCCGACACCCAGCGCCCGCAGGCGGTGTGCCAGCTGGTTGGCCCGGGCCTCAAGCTGGCCGTAGCTCAGTTGCTGGTCGCCGATCAGCAGCGCTACCGCTTGCGGTTGGCGCCGGGCCTGCTCGGCAATCAGCTGGTGAACCGCCGCCGGCGCGGCCGTGAGCCCCGCCTGTTGCCAGCCCTGCAACAGGGCCGCCTGCTCCTGCGGCGCCAGCAACGGCAGCTCGCCGACAGCCTGGGCTGGGTCGGCGGCCAGGCCGCGCAGCAAGTTGCACCAGTGCTCAGCCATGCGTTGCAGGGTAGCGGCTTCGAACAGCTCGGCAGCGTAGAGGAACGACACGTTGATCGCCGCGTCGGTCTCTAGCGTTTCCAGGGTCAGGTCGAATTGCGCGGTGCCACCCTGCAGGGTCATTTCCTCGGCATGCAAACCTGCCAGGCTGGTGCTGCCCACCTGCTGGCCGGCAATGCTGAGGTGGTTGTACATCACCTGGAACAGCGGGTTGCGGTCCAGCGAGCGTTGCGGGTTCAAGGCCTCGACCAGGCGGTCGAACGGCAGGTCCTGATGCGCCTGGCCGGCCAGCGCCGTGGCCTTGACCTGGCTGAGCAGCGCCGCGCCGCTCATGGCCGGGTCGACTTCGACGCGCATGACCAGGGTATTGACGAAAAAGCCCAGGACGTTTTCCAGCTCTTGCCGGCTACGGTTGCTCACCGGTATGCCGATGCGCACATCGGGTTGTTCGCAGTAGCGTTGCAACAACAGGGCAAAAGCCCCGAGGAACAGCTGGAACAGGGTCAGCTCATGCTCACGCGCCAACTGCCGCAAGCGCTGCGCCAGTTCGCTGTCCAGGGCGAACGCGACGCGCCCCAGCCGGTGGTCTTTCAGCGCGCTGCGCGGGTGGTCGATTGGCAGCTCCAGGATGGGCTGCTCGCTTCCCAGCTGCCCGCGCCAGTAGTCCAGCTGGCGCTGGAGCTCGCCCTGGTCGAGCCAGTGCTTGTGCCAGGCGGCGTAATCGGCGTACTGGATCGGCAGCTTGGCCAATGCCGGCGCCTCGCCCCGGTGCAAGGCCTGGTACAGGGCAACGAACTCACGCACCATCACGCTCATCGAACCACCATCGGAAATGATGTGGTGCAAGGTGACCACCAGCAACTGGTCCTGCTCGCCCAACTGCAGCACCTTGGCGCGCCACAACGGGCCGGTGCCCAGGTCGAACAGCCGCTGGGTCTCGGCCAGTACCTGAGCCTGTATCTGTGCCAGCTCGGCCGTTGCTGGCAGTCGGCCCCAGGTTAGCGGTAATTCACCCGCAGGCTGAATGCGCTGCAGCAACACGCCATCGCGCTCGACGAACGTCGTGCGGAAGGCTTCATGGCGTTCGCAGAGGATCGCGAAGGCCTGGATCAATGCGGCACGATCCAGTTCGCCACGCAGGCGCACGACCATAGGTGTGTGGTAGGCGGTGCTGTGCGGCTGCATCTGCCAGAACAGCCATTGCCGCTGCTGGGCGTGCGACGCGACCAGGGGCTGGTCACGCGGCACCGCTGCGATCGGCTCGACGTGCTGCGCGCCAGCGCCCAGTACCTGTTCGGCAAAGCCCTGTAGCGAGTTGCTTTCGAAAAGGCTGCGCAACGGTACGTCACGCCCCAGGATGCGCCGGACCCGGGCGATGATCTGCGTCGCCAGCAGGGAATGCCCACCCAGGGCAAAGAAGTTGTCGTCAAGCCCTACCTGGGCGACGTTCAGCACGTCCTGCCAGATCAGCGCCAGCTGCTGCAAGGTGGTCTGCGGGGCACGGTAGGCCTGTGCCGGGCCTTCGTCAGGCACCGGCAAGGCGCGTAAATCGAGCTTGCCGTTGAGTGTCAGTGGCATGCCGGGCAATGCCATGAAGCGGCTCGGCAGCATGTAGTCCGGCAACTGCCTGGCCAGCGCCGCTTGTACGTCGGCAAGCACCTGCGGGGCGTCGGCCTGGCTGTCGGGCACCACGTAGGCGACGATACGGGCCGCGCTGCCGGTGCCGTGGATAACGGCCACGGCGTCGTGCACACGGGGCTGGCGCTTGAGGGTGTCGGTGATTTCACCCAGTTCGATGCGGTAACCGCGAATCTTCACCTGATGGTCGACCCGCCCCAGGTAATCGACCTGGCCGTTCGCCAACTGCCGCGCCAGATCGCCGGTACGGTACACCCGGCTACCGGCGGCCCCGAACGGGTTGGGCACGAAGCGTTCAGCGGTCATCGCCGCGCGGCGGTGATAGCCTCGCGCCACCCCTGCACCGGCAAGATACAGTTCGCCCTGGCAACCGGTGCTCAGCGGTTGCAGCGAAGCGTCCAGCACATAAGCCTGCATGTTGGCCAACGGCCGCCCAAGCGGCGCACGCCCGGTCGCCGGTGGCGCCTCGACCGCATCAGCGAGCGCGCCCACGGTGGTTTCGGTTGGGCCGTAATGGTTGAACAGCGTGCAGTGCGGGGCCAGCTGCGCCAGTTGTGCCATCAGCCCGGCGGGGCAAGCCTCGCCGCCCAGCACCAGCGCACGCTGCGGCAGTGCCCGGGCCGGGTGCGGGCCATCGAGCAATGCCTGCAGGTGGGAAGGGACAATTTTCAGCACGTCCACCGCGTGTGCGTGCATGTAGGCGGCAAAGCGCTCGGCGTCCAGGCTGATGTCCAGGGCAATCACATGCAGGCAGCTGCCGCTGCACAGTGCGCCGAACAGGGTGGTATGGCCAAGGTCGGCCGCCAGCGTGGAGACCACCGCCATGCTCGCGACCCGGCCCAGCGCCAGGCGCTGCAAGGCCGCCTGTACGTAGTTGGCCAGGGCGCCATGGCTGATGGTGACACCCTTCGAACGCCCGGTAGAGCCCGAGGTATAGATGACATAGGCCAAGTTATCGGCATTCAGCTGTGCAGGCGGAGCCGTCGTACTGAAGCGCGCCAGCTCCTCTGCTGCCTGGTCGAGCACCAGGTAGCGCACTTGTGTGTCCTGCGGTAGACGGGGCAGCAGCGCCTGCTGGGTCAGCAGCAGTTGAACACCGCTGTCGTCGAGCATGTAGGCAAGCCGCTCTTGCGGGTATTCGGGGTCGAACGGCACATAGGCACCGCCGGCCTTGAGGATGGCCAGCAGGCCAACGATCATCTCCACCGACCGTTCGACTGCAATACCCACCCGTACTTCAGGCCCGACGCCCCACTCGATCAGTTGGTGTGCCAGCCGGTTGGCATCGGTATCGAGTTCGGCATAGCTCAGTTGCCGGTCGCCGAACACCAGTGCCGGGGCCTGCGGCTGCTGCGCCACCTGCGCGGCGAACAGCGTAAGTATGTTGTCGACGGCGAACTCGCTGGCGGCCGGTTGGCTGGCCTGCAGCAGCCGCTGCCGCTCGCCGGCACCCAGCAGCGGCAAATCGCCGATGGCCGCCAGCGGGTCGGCGGCCATGGCCTGCAACAGGTTCAGCCAATGGCTCGCCATACGTTCGATGGTGGCCGGGGCGAACAATTCGCGGGCATAGGTGAAGGCGGCCTGCACCTGGCCGTCGCGCTCCACGGTATCGAGGGTGAGCTCGAACTGGACACTGCGCTCGTGACGCTCCAGCACGTGCAGCTCAAGGCCTGATTCGCTGCGCAAGGCGCCGATGTCGGCGACGTTCGCCTGATGGTTGTGCAACACCTGGAACAACGGCGTGTGGCTGAGGCTGCGCTCGACTTGCAGGCCTTCGACCAAACGCTCGAACGGCAAATCCTGGTGGCTCTGGGCCGCGCGGGTGGTTTCGCGGATATCGGCCAGCAATTGGGCGACGGACATCTGCGGGTCGAGCTCGGTGCGCAACACCTGGGTGTTGACGAATACGCCAATCAGCCCCTCGACTTCTTCGCGATTGCGGTTGGCGACCGGCACCCCGACACGGATGTCCTGCAGGCCACTGTAATGTTGCAAAAGCAGCTTGAAACCGGCCAACAGCACACTGAACAAGGTGACCCCTTGCTGACGCGCCAGGCCAGCCAGGCGCTCGCTCAGGCCCTGTGGCACCGCGATGGGCAGGCGCTGGCCCTGGCGGCTGGCATGCAGCGGGCGCGGGTAGTCGGCAGGCAACTGCAATACCGGGTGCTGGTCGCCCAGCTTGGCCTGCCAGTAAGCCAGCTGTCGCGCCTGCTCCCCGGCCTCCAGCCAACGCCGCTGCCACAGCGCATAGTCACTGTACTGGATCGGCAACTCAGGCAGCACCGGCACCTGCCCGCGAACCAAGGCATCGTAGCCGTGGACGAATTCCTGGATGAGCACGTTCATCGACCAGCCGTCGGCGACGATATGGTGCAGGGTCAACAGCAGCACATGCTCCTGTGCCGCCAGCTTCAACAAGCGTACGCGAAACAGCGGGCCCTGCTGGAGGTCGAAGGGCAAACCGGCTTCGTCCCGCACCGCCTGCGCGACGGCGGCGTCGCGGGCCTCGGCGGCCAGCGCCTGAAGGTCGTGTTCTTCAATGACGATGGCCGCTGGCTGCACCACTTGCACCACGTCGTCACCCTGGGTCTGGAATACAGTACGCAGGGCCTGGTGACGCTGCAGTACCTGCTCGAACGCGCGCTGTACCGCCGAGGTGTCCAGCGCCCCTTTCAGCACCACCGCACTGGGCAGGTTGTAGGCGGCACCGTGTGGGTCCAGTTGCCACAGAAACCACATGCGCTGCTGGGCATAGGACAGTGCATGGCGATCGTCGACGGCGACGTCCGCAGGGATCGGGAATTGTGAAAAGTCGATACCCTCGCTGGCCAGGGTTTCGAGAAACAGCCGCCGCTTTTCCACCGGCAGCTCAATGAAACGGCGGGCGAGCTTCAGGGACTTCTCAACATTCATCGGGTTTCATCCGTGCACATGGGTTTCGAGTAACAACTCGGCTATCCCTACGAAACGGATGGAACACCGGGAAAATTAACCCGTCACGGCCACCGGCAAAGGCAGGCTCAGCGGGGGCCTGGGGTTCGCCATGACAGACGGTTTTCCGGTTTGCCTGCCCTCGCGCGTCATAAGGGTACCGGCGGGATTTTCCTCATACCGCGAGGGATCGACGCGCAAGCCCCCCAAACCACAAGGCACCGGCCCCTATGTCCAAAAAGTCACGCTCGAAACTCTGGTTCCTGGTTCACAGCTGGCTGGCCCTGCCCATCTGGTTCTTCGTGCTGATCGTCTGCTTCACCGGCACCCTGGCAGTGGTCAGCCAAGAGCTGGTGTGGCTGGCCAAACCGGAGATACGCGCGGCGAAGCCGAGCGATGATGCGCCACTGCTGACTTACGACCAGGTGCTCAAGGCCCTGCGTGAAGCCCGCCCCGATCTGGATGTGCAATACATCATGCGCCCGGACGAGTCGCACTTCGCGCTGCAGGTGCAGGTGGTGCAACCGGACAACACCACCCAGAACCTCTACGTGAACCCCTATACAGGCAAGATCCAGGGCATCAGCCCTTCCTTCGACTTCCGCCAGTTCACTCGCGCCTTGCATGGCTGGTGGCTGGTACCTTTCGGCAACGGCTACCCGTGGGGGTGGTACCTGGTCTCGCTGCTGGGCTTGCCGATGCTTGCCTCGCTGGTCACCGGCCTGGTCGTCTACAAGCGCTTCTGGAAAGGCTTTCTGAAACCTACCCTGCGCTTTCGCCAAGGTGCGCGCATCTTCTGGGGTGACTTCCATCGCCTGAGCGGTATCTGGTCGATCTGGTTCATTGCCGTGATCGCGATCACCGGCACCTGGTTCCTGATCCAGGCGTTGCTGGCCGACAACCACATCTCGATCTCAAGCCGCGACGCCCCCGCCGTGGTGGCCCGCGAGGACGTACCGCTGCTGCAGGCTGGCGAAGCGCCCCGGCTGGTCAGCCTGGAGCATGCCATCGAAACGGTGAAGGCGCAGATCCCCGGCTTCGAGGCATCCTTCGTGCGCCTGCCCGGCAATGCCTATGACACCTTCAACATCCGTGGCCGCGGCTGGTACCCGCTGATGTTCCAGAGCGCCAGCATCAACCCGTACACAGGCGTGGTCGCCACCTCGCACACCCTGGATGATCGCACGTCGCTGGAGTTCGTCACCGAATCCATGCGCCCGTTGCACACAGGCGACTTCGGCGGGCTGTGGGTCAAGATGATCTGGTTCGTTTTTGGCCTGGTGCTGACCTTGATGGTGCTCAGCGGCCTGTTGATCTGGAGCAAGCGCACCGCACAGGCCACTGCAGCCGCACTGAAACGCAAGCCGCGCAGCGCACCAACGGCCAACGCCGCGCAAGACGCCCACCTGCCGGAGACCGCCCGATGAGCCGAGCCACCACCACCGACGCACCTTCGGCCTCACGCCGCCTGTGGCTGAAATGGCGCTTTCACCTGAACATCCTGCTGATACTCATCCCCTTGGGGTTCATGCCCAGGTATTTTGCCGACCAGGCGTTGTTCAAAGGTGAAGCCGGGCTGGGTGAGCGTGAGGCGGGTGTGGTCGCAGTGGGCCCATGGAGCCTGCGCCTGGCCGAATTCCGTGCGTCGGCGCCCCGCCAGGAAGGCCCGGCCGGGTATTTCAAGAGTTTCAGTGCGGCGCTGTGCAACCACTGTATCGGCGAAGTGAAGGCCACCTACCTGCGGGTGGGTAAGCCACGCAGCCTGCGCGCGGCCGGGAGCATCTTCTTCGGTTCACCCTACAGCATGGGCGCTTCCGTCCCGGTTCCGGCCAAGACCCGACCCAACGCTGAATTGTGGATCACCATGGAAGGCTGGGATGGCAGCGTGCACCAGGCTTCGATCCCCCTCAGCCAGGCCTCGCCGGCGACAGTTGCCTGGCTGCAGGCGCAGGTTGGCAGCCGCTAGACAACCCGGCGGCGCCCCCCCTGATCGGGTCAAGCGTTGCCAGCGGCGCTTTCCTTGCCCGCGTCCGTGGGGGCGCTTTCAGTGGGCGTGAAGACCATCACTTCCAGTACATCGGAATGGAACTCACGGCGGTACAGGATCAATACCACGCCCACACTCACCACCATGAATAGCCAAGGGCTGATGAACCAGGTCAGCATGGCCATGCCGAAGTAATACGAGCGCAGGCCGAAGTTGAACTGGTTGGCGGCCAGTGACAGCACCCGCGCCGCGCGGGAGGCGAACGCCTTGCGCTCCAGCTCATTGACCAGCCGTTCGCCGATCATCGGCGCCGACCCCACCAGCACGGCGGCAAAGTTGTATTGGCGCATGCACCAGCTGAACGTGAAGAAGGCATAGACAAATACCATGGCCAGGCACAGCAGCTTGATCTCCGACATGCCCTGGGATGTTTGCTGAACCAGCGGCAGGTCGGCCAGCAACGACAGTGCCCGGTCGGAGGCACCGAGCACGGTGAGGATGCCAGCCAGAATGATCAGGGTGCTGGAGGCAAAGAACGAAGCGTTGCGCTCCAGGTTACCGATCACGCTGGCATCAGCGATGCGGTTGTCGCGCAGCAGCATGCGGCGCATCCAGTCTTCGCGGTACAAGTGCAGCACACTGGCCAGGCACGCGGTGTCGCGCCCCTTCCAGATCGCATAGCGGGTATAGCCACCCCAGCACAGGGCGAACCAGGCGATGGCCAGCAGGTTGTTGAGGTTGCTTTGGATGAAGTTCATGCAGGGTTACCGAAAGGGCCATGTGCCTAAAGGATAGGGACCGGATTTCGACGCTGGCAAGCGGCAAAAGGCACACCTGCACACTGAAAAATGCATTACCTGCTGCGAAGCGGCCGAAACAGGCAAACAGCAAAAAGCCCCGCATCCTTTCGGAGACGGGGCTCTCTTGTTTTCACCCTTGGCGGGCACCCTTCGGCTTGTGGCCGGTGCCGCCCTCAGGCTTCGACTTGTCCGGTCAGGCCAGCGCCTCGCGCGGCTTGCCGAGCATGCGGTCGCAGGCCACGGCACCCACCAGGGTCACCACCGAAGGTACCAGCCAGGCCATGCCGGCATCACTCAATGGCAGGTGCGCCATGAAGTCTGGCAACACGTGGGCAAGGCTGCTGCCCTTGATCGCATCGACCATGCCGAACAACAGCGACACCAGCATCACCGGTGCCAGGATGCGCGTTGGCGAGTTCCACAGGTCTTTCACGAAGCTCAGGCCAACCACCACGATGCACGGCGGATAGATGGCGGTGAGCACCGGGATCGAGAACATGATCAGCTTGGTCAGGCCAAGGTTGGAAATCAGCAGCGAGAAGCCGGCGAGGATCACCACCAGCGCGCGGTACGACAGCGGCAGGATCTGGCTGAAGTACTCGGCGCAGGCACAGGTCAGGCCAACCGCGGTCACCAGGCAGGCCAGCGCGATCAGCACGGCCAGGAAGCCGCTGCCCAGGGAGCCGAAGGTGTGCTGTACGTAGGCATGCAGCACCGCCGCACCGTTGGTGGCGTCCGCCGCGATGTCGTGGCTGGTGGCACCCAGGCGGAACAGGCTGATGTAAACCAGGGCCAGCCCGACACCGGCGATCAGGCCGGCGATGATGGCGTAGCGGGTAATCAGCCTCGGCGACTCGACACCGCGCGAGCGAATAGCATTGACAATGACGATACCGAACACCAGGGCACCCAGGGTATCCATGGTCAGGTAGCCATCGGAGAAGCCCTTGGAGAACGCAGCGGCGGCATAGGCAGGCTGTGCGTCACCGATGGTACCGGCGGGCAAGGCGAAGGCAGCGATGCCCAGTACGGCCAGGGCAATGATCTTCAACGGTGCCAGGAAGCGGCCCACGGTGTCGAGCAACTTGCCAGGGTACATGGACACGGCCAGCACGACGATGAAGTACACCAGGCTGTAGATGAACAGCGCCAGCGGGCTTTCACCGGTCAGCGGTGCAACGCCCACTTCGAACGACACGGTCGCGGTACGCGGGGTGGCGAACAGTGGGCCTACCGACAGGTAGCACACAGCAGCCAGCAAGCCACCGAAGAACTTGCCGATCGGGCTGCTCAGGGCATCCATGCCGCCACCGACCTTGGCCAGGGCGACCACGGTGATGACCGGCAGGCCGACGGCAGTCACCAGGAAGCCCAGTGCAGCCATCCATACATGCGGGCCAGACTGCAGGCCGACGATAGGCGGGAAGATGATATTGCCTGCACCCACGAAAAGCGCAAACGTCATAAAGCCAAGCGCCAGGATATCCTGGCCTTTGAGAACTTTCATTTAAGGTAGTACCACACTGCTGAAATCGGGATTCGAGAGGGGATTTCCCTTTGGGTAAGGGGAAATGCTGCCCGGCTTGATAGGCCAGACCCGTTTAGCGTGTCGTTCCCTTTTGGGGCACGGGCACAGAGTGAACGCGTAATGTAACTGTTTTGTCAGTCAAACGCACTGGCACAGTGCTGCTTGTCCGATGTGCGTACATGTTTGTCGTCTGCGCGACCGAGGACAGCAGGCATTATCCTCAGATTGAAACATTCGTCTGCGTGAAAATTCCTATTAAACCTGTCGAAGAATCTCTATCGCCAGCACCGGCCTCTTCGCGGGTAAACCCGCTCCTACGAACCCCACATACGACAAAGGCCACCCGAAGGTGGCCTCTGTGCGCGTGGGGGGTGTAGCAGTATTACTTCTTGGCTTCCCAGCCAGTCAGCTCGGCCAGGGCCTTGCCGATGTCAGCCAGCGAACGCACGGTTTTCACACCCGCGTCCTGCAGGGCGGCGAACTTCTCGTCCGCAGTACCCTTGCCACCGGAGATGATGGCGCCAGCGTGGCCCATGCGCTTGCCCGCAGGTGCGGTAACACCGGCGATGTAGGAAACGACAGGCTTGGTCACGTGGGCCTTGATGTAGGCCGCGGCTTCTTCTTCAGCCGAACCGCCGATCTCACCGATCATCACGATCGCTTCGGTCTTCGGGTCTTCCTGGAACAGCTTCAGGATGTCGATGAAGTTGGAGCCCGGGATCGGGTCACCGCCGATGCCGACGCAGGTCGACTGGCCGAAGCCGGCGTCGGTGGTCTGCTTCACAGCTTCGTAGGTCAGGGTGCCGGAACGCGAAACGATACCGACCTTGCCTGGCAAGTGGATGTGGCCTGGCATGATGCCGATCTTGCACTCGCCCGGGGTGATGACACCTGGGCAGTTAGGGCCGATCAGGGTCACGCCCAGCTCGTCGCACTTGACCTTGGCATCCAGCATGTCCAGGGTAGGAATGCCTTCGGTGATGCAGACGATCAGCTTGATGCCGCCAAAGGCAGCTTCCAGGATCGAGTCTTTGCAGAACGGAGCGGGTACGTAGATGACCGAAGCGTCAGCGCCGGTAGCTTCCACGGCTTCCTTGACGGTGTTGAACACCGGCAGGCCCAGGTGGGTGGTGCCACCCTTGCCTGGGGTTACGCCGCCGACCATCTTGGTGCCGTAGGCAATGGCCTGTTCGGAGTGGAAAGTACCCTGCGAGCCGGTGAAGCCCTGGCAGATGACTTTGGTATCTTTATTGATCAGGACGCTCATTACTTGCCCTCCGCAGCTTTGACAACTTGTTGAGCAGCGTCGGTCAGGCTGGTTGCCGCAATGATGTTCAAACCGCTTTCTGCCAGTACTTTAGCGCCCAGTTCGGCGTTGTTGCCTTCGAGGCGAACGACGACCGGAACTTTAACGCCGACTTCTTTCACTGCACCAATGATGCCTTCGGCAATCATGTCGCAGCGAACGATGCCGCCGAAGATGTTGACCAGAACGGCCGCGACATTGCTGTCGGACAGAATGATCTTGAACGCTTCGGTAACGCGCTCTTTGGTAGCACCACCGCCAACGTCGAGGAAGTTGGCCGGCTTGCCGCCGTGCAGGTTGACGATGTCCATGGTACCCATGGCCAGGCCGGCACCGTTGACCATGCAGCCGATGTTGCCTTCAAGGGCAACGTAGTTCAGTTCGAACTTGGCAGCGTGGGCTTCACGGGCGTCGTCCTGCGACGGGTCGTGGAAGGTTTTCAGCTTCGGCTGACGGTACATGGCGTTGGCGTCGATGTTGATCTTGGCATCGAGGCAGTGCAGGTCGCCATCGGCCTTGATCACCAGCGGGTTCACTTCCAGCAGCGCCAGGTCATGATCCTTGAACAGCTTGGCCAGGCCAACGAAGATCTTGGCAAACTGTTGAACTTGCTTGCCTTCCAGGCCCAGCTGGAAAGCCAGCTCGCGACCCTGGAACGGCTGAGCGCCGACCAGTGGGTCGATGGTGGCCTTGAGGATTTTCTCAGGCGTTTCGTGAGCGACTTTCTCGATGTCCACGCCACCTTCGGTGGAAGCCATGAACACGATACGGCGGCTCGAACGATCGACTACAGCGCCCAGGTACAGCTCTTTGGCGATGTCAGTGCAGGATTCGACCAGAATCTTGGAGACGGGTTGACCGTTGGCATCGGTCTGGTAGGTAACCAGATTCTTGCCCAACCACTGTGCAGCGAACGCCTTGGCGTCTTCCTTGCTGCGAACCAGCTTTACGCCGCCCGCTTTACCGCGACCACCCGCGTGAACCTGGGCTTTTACAACCCACTCGTTCCCGCCGATCTTGTCGCAGGCTTCTGCAGCTTGCTCAGGGGTGTCGACTGCGAAACCCTTGGAAACTGGCAGGCCGTATTCAGCGAACAGCTGCTTACCCTGATACTCGTGAAGATTCATGCTTTTTACCGTCTTCGTTAGGTACTGCGCTTCGGCGCTGCGCCATCAGTGGCGCCGCACCACCTGTGACCGTTGACCCCGGGTTTCCCGTGTGATCCGGTCCGGCGGACTTTCCGCGGTGAGTCATGCACGCAAGACTCACGACGGGCAGCCCGCCGTGGTTTCTTATAATTAACGCTTCTTACGGTTGGCCACGTGAATGGCGCCGCCATTCACCGCCAGCGCTGCTTCATGCAACGCTTCGGACAGGGTTGGATGGCTGAAGACCATCATGCCCAGATCCTCGGCACTGGTGCCGAATTCCATTGCGATTGCGCCCTGCTGCACCAGTTCGGCAGCCGATGGGCCAATCACGTGAACACCCAGAACGCGGTCGGTCTTGGCATCGGCGATGACCTTGACGAAACCACCGGTGTCGTTGGCAGCCATCGCACGGCCGCTGGCCGCGAACGGGAAGGTGCCCACGTTAACCTCAACGCCCTCGGCCTTCAAGGCCTGTTCGGTCTTGCCGACCCACGCGATTTCCGGGTGGGTGTAGATGACCGATGGGATCAGGTCGTAGTTCATCTGGGCCTTGTGGCCCTTGATGCGCTCAACGACCATGATGCCCTCTTCCGAAGCCTTGTGGGCCAGCATCATGCCGCGTACCACGTCACCGATGGCGTACACGCCAGGAACGCTGGTGGCGCAGTAATCGTCGACGAAGATGTAGCCACGCTCGTCGATGGTCACGCCGCTGTCGGCAGCCAGCAGATCGGTAGTCACCGGGCGACGGCCGACTGCAACAATCAGCTTGTCGAAGGTGATCTTCTGCTCGCCTTCGGCGTTGGTGTAGGTCACTTCGACTTCATTGCCGTTGACTTTCGAGCCGGTGACGCGAGCGCCCAGCTTGATGTCCAGGCCTTGCTTGGTCAGGGTCTTCTGGGCTTCTTTCGACACGGCGGTGTCGGCAGCCATCAGGAAGGTGTCCAGGGCTTCCAGGACGGTCACTTCAGCACCCAGGCGAGCCCATACCGAGCCCAGCTCCAGGCCGATCACGCCTGCACCGATAACGCCCAGGCGCTTCGGTACGGCCTGGAATTCCAGGGCGCCGGTGGAGTCGACGATGACGTTCTGGTCGACCGGGGCCGGCGGAATGTCGATCGGGCGCGAGCCGGAAGCCAGGATCACGTTCTCGGCTTCGATGACTTCGGTGGTGCCGTCAGCTTTGGTGACTTCGACTTTCTTGCCGGCCAGCAGCTTGCCGTGGCCTTGGATCGAAGTGACGCCGTTGGCCTTGAACAGGGTGGCAACGCCACCGGTCAGGTTCTTGACGATGCCCGCCTTGCGGCCAACCATCGCGGCCACGTCCATCTTCACTTCGCCAGTGGAGATACCGTGGACGTTGAAGCTCTCTTTGGCTTCCTTGTATTTCCAGGAGCTGTCCAGCAGCGCCTTGGAAGGAATACAACCTACGTTCAGGCAGGTGCCGCCCAGGGCCAGCTTGCCCTCGGCGTCGGTGTACTTCTCGATACAGGCAGTCTTCAGACCAAGTTGTGCGGCCTTGATGGCAGCTACATAGCCGCCTGGGCCTGCACCGATTACCACTACGTCGAATTTCTGGGTCATAAAAGATTCCTTATCAGCTACAAGCTACAAGCCGCGAACCGCGCGGCATGGCTTCTCGCGAAGCCAGGCCCGGCACGGTACGCAGCCAGAGGGTTAGATGTCCAGCAGCAGGCGGGACGGATCTTCCAGCAGGTTCTTGATAGTGACCAGGAAGGTTACCGCTTCCTTGCCGTCGATCAGGCGGTGATCGTACGACAGCGCCAGGTACATCATCGGGCGAATCACGACCTGGCCATTGATGGCCATCGGGCGCTGGATGATGTTGTGCATGCCGAGAATGGCGGCCTGCGGCGGGTTGACGATCGGGGTCGACATCATCGAACCGAAGGTGCCACCGTTGGTGATGGTGAAGGTACCACCGGTCATCTCTTCGATGGACAGTTTGCCGTCACGGGCCTTCTTGCCGAAGGTAGCGATGCCGTTCTCGATTTCAGCCAGGCTCATCGACTCGGCGTTACGCAGCACCGGCACCACCAGGCCACGGTCGCTGGACACGGCAACACCGACGTCGGCGAAGCCGTGGTAGACGATGTCGTTGCCGTCGATCGAGGCGTTGACAGCCGGGAAACGTTTCAGCGCTTCGGTGGCAGCCTTGACGAAGAACGACATGAAGCCCAGGCGCACGCCATTGTGGGTCTTCTCGAACAGGTCCTTGTACTTCGAACGCAGGGCCATGACTTCGGTCATGTCCACTTCGTTGAAGGTGGTCAGCATTGCCATGTTCGACTGGGCTTCGACCAGACGCTCGGCGATCTTGGCACGCAGGCGGGTCATCGGCACGCGCTTCTCGGTACGGTCGCCAGCGGCGACGACAACCGGGGCAGCGGCAGCAGCGGCAGGCTTGGCAGCCGGTGCAGCGGCAGGAGCCGACTTCTTGTTGGCAACAGCAGCAACCACGTCTTCCTTGGTGACGCGACCGCCTTTACCGGTGCCTGCCACGGTAGCCAGGTCGATGCCGTTTTCTTCAGCCAGCTTGCGCGCAGCCGGGGCAGCGATCGGGTCATCTTCGCCGGCGTCAGCGCTGGCAGCGGCCGGAGCAGCTGCAGGTGCGGCGGCCGCGGCAGGCGCGGCGGCAGCACCGCCTTCAACGATCGAACCCAGCAATTCGTCGGACAGGACGGTGTCGCCCTCGCCCTTGACGATGTCGCCCAGCACGCCATCGGCAGTCGCCAGTACTTCCAGGACAACCTTGTCAGTCTCGATGTCGACGATCAGCTCGTCACGCTTGACGGCTTCGCCCGGCTTCTTGTGCCAGGTGGCAACGGTGCCATCGGCAACCGATTCCGGGAAGGTTGGGGCTTTGATCTCGATAGCCATTATCTGTGTTTCCTTAAATTCGGTTTCAGGTGCGCGAAGGCGTTAGACAGTGAAGGCGTCTTGCAGCAGTTTTTCCTGCTGTTCGGCGTGCTTCGAAGCGTAACCACAGGCTGGCGCGGCAGAAGCGTCGCGACCGGCGTATTCCAGGACCAGTGCCTTGTTGTGGCGGCCCAGGATACGGCGCATGTGGTGCTGGCTGCTGTACCAGGCACCCTGGTTCATCGGCTCTTCCTGACACCAGACCGCATGCTTGAGGTTGGTGTAAGGGGCGAGGATTTCGACCAGATCGTCCTCAGGGAACGGATACAGCTGCTCGATACGCAGGATGGCGATGTCTTCGCGGCCTTCGGCACGGCGTTTTTCCAGCAGGTCGTAGTAGACCTTGCCGCTGCACAGCACCAGACGCTCGACCTTGGCCGGATCGATTGCGTCGATTTCCGGGATCACGGTCTGGAACGAGCCTTCTGCCAGGTCTTCCAGGGTCGAGATGGCCAGCTTGTGGCGCAGCAGCGACTTCGGCGTCAGGACGACCAGCGGCTTGCGCAGCGGGCGAATGACCTGGCGACGCAGCAGGTGGTAAATCTGTGCCGGCGTCGTCGGTACGCAGACCTGGATGTTGTGCTCGGCGCACAGCTGCAGGTAACGCTCCAGACGCGCGGAGGAGTGCTCCGGCCCCTGCCCTTCATAGCCGTGTGGCAGCAGCATGGTCAGGCCACACAGGCGGCCCCACTTGTGCTCACCACTGGTGATGAACTGGTCGATCACCACTTGCGCACCGTTGGCGAAGTCGCCGAACTGGGCTTCCCAGATCACCAGCGCGTTCGGCATGGTGGTGGAGTAGCCGTATTCGAAGGCCAGTACCGCCTCCTCGGACAGGAACGAATCGTACAGATCGAAACGTGGCTGGCCAGGGAACAGGTTCTGCAACGGAATGTAGGTGCTGGCGTCCTTCTGGTTGTGCAGCACCGCGTGACGGTGCGAGAAGGTGCCACGGCCGATGTCCTGGCCGGTCATGCGGATCGGGTGACCTTCGAACTGCAGGGTGGCGTAAGCCATGGTCTCTGCATAACCCCAGTTGATCGGCAAGCCACCGGCCTGCATCTTCTGACGGTCTTCGTAGATCTTCGACACCTGACGCTGGACCACGAAACCTTCCGGCAGCTCGAGCAGCTTGGCCGACAGATCCTGCAGGGTCTTGAGGTCGAAACGGGTGTCGTGACGCGCGGTCCAGGCATGGCCCAGGTACGGACGCCAGTCGACGAACAGCTCGCGGTTCGGCTCCTTGACCAGGCTTTTCACCACGTGCAGGCCATTGTCCAGTGCGTTGCGGTACTCGTCGATCTTGGCCTGAGCGCGCTCGGCGTCGATGCGACCGGCCTGGATCAGCTGCTCGGCATACAGCTCACGGGTAGTGCGCTGCTTGCTGATTTGCTGGTACATCAGCGGCTGGGTGCCGTTCGGCTCGTCAGCCTCGTTGTGGCCACGGCGACGGTAGCAGACCAGGTCGATGACCACGTCACGCTTGAACTGCATGCGGTAGTCGATGGCCAGCTGGGTGACGAACAGCACGGCTTCCGGGTCATCGCCGTTCACGTGCAGGATCGGTGCCTGGATCATCTTGGCAACGTCGGTCGCGTACTCGGTGGAGCGCGCATCCAGTGGGTTGCTGATGGTGAAACCAACCTGGTTGTTGATCACGATGTGCACGGTACCGCCGGTCTTGAAACCGCGGGTCTGCGACATCTGGAAGGTTTCCATGACCACGCCCTGGCCAGCGAACGCAGCGTCGCCGTGGATCGAGATCGGCAGCACCTTGTCGCCAACGGTGTCGTTGCGGCGGTCCTGACGGGCGCGCACCGAACCCTCGACCACCGGCGAAACGATTTCCAGGTGGGACGGGTTGAACGCCATGGCCAGGTGCACTTCGCCACCCGGGGTCATCACGTTCGAGGAGAAGCCCTGGTGATACTTCACGTCACCGGAGCCCAGCTCGTTCATCTTCTTGCCTTCGAACTCGTCGAACAGCTCGCGCGGGTTCTTGCCGAAGGTGTTCACCAGCACGTTCAGGCGGCCACGGTGGGCCATGCCGATCACGACCTCCTTGGCGCCGTAAGAGCCGGAACGCTGGATCATTTCATCCAGCATCGGAATCAGGCTCTCGCCGCCTTCAAGGCCGAAACGCTTGGTGCCCGGGTACTTGGTGCCCAGGTACTTTTCCAGGCCCTCACCGGCGGTCACGCGCTCGAGCAGGTGGGCCTGCACGTCAGCGGAAAACTCCGGACGGCCGCGCACGCTTTCCAGGCGCTGCTGGAACCAGCTGCGCTGCTCGGAATCGACGATGTGGGTGAATTCGGCGCCAATGGTGCGACAATATGTCTTCTGGAGTGCATCGAAGATGTCGCGTAGGCTCGCCTCCTCTTTGCCGATGAACAGGTCGCCGGCACGGAAGGTCGTATCAAGATCGGCATTGGTCAAGCCGTAGTGATTGATCGACAGGTCTACGGGCGCAGGGCGCTGCCACAACCCCAACGGGTCGAGCTTGGCAGCCTGATGGCCGCGCATACGATAGGCCTGGATCAGTCGCAGAACTTCAACCTGCTTCTTCTCGTGTTCACTGCTCACGCTCCCGGCGGAAACCGGTTGGGCGCGGCGCTGGTTCTTTGCCAGCAGTACGAAATGGTCGCGGATTGTCGAGTGCGATACATCAGTAGCGGTGCTGCCGTCGGCTGGCAACTTCTGGAAGTAAGTGCGCCACTCTTCTGGCACAGCGTTAGGGTCGTGCAGGTAGAGCTCGTAGAGCTCTTCCACATATGCAGCGTTACCACCTGAAAGGTGGGCGCTATCCCACATGCGCTGCATCACGCTTTCTTGCATGCTTGGTCACCCTCGATTAGGGGACTGATCGGCGAGAGCCACAGCAAACCTGGAAAAGTCCGAAAACAGCGACTGAACCACGCCACTTGGATCCTGCTGATTTTCCGGGTACCAGCCCGGAAAGCCCCTGCTGGTCTCATATCTTCATAGGTAATGAACGCGGGCTTTGTGGGCCCTTGTTCGGGTTTTACCTCAGTGCGGGCTCACCACCCGCACCTCGGCTTACTGCAGGTACAACGCTTTGTATCAGGTGCCGCTTTGCAGCAGCATGTTACGTACGTGACCGATTGCCTTGGTCGGGTTCAGACCTTTCGGGCAAACGTTTACGCAGTTCATGATCCCGCGGCAGCGGAATACGCTGAACGGGTCATCCAGGGACGCCAGGCGCTCCTGAGTCTTGGTATCGCGGCTGTCGGCAAGGAAGCGGTAGGCTTGCAGCAAGGCTGCCGGGCCCAGGAACTTGTCCGGGTTCCACCAGAACGACGGGCAGGAAGTCGAGCAGCACGCGCACAGGATGCACTCGTACAGGCCGTCCAGCTTGTCACGGTCTTCCGGCGATTGCAGGCGCTCGATGGCCGGGGCCGGGGTGTCGTTCTGCAGGAACGGCTTCACCTTCTCGTACTGCTTGTAGAAGATGCTCATATCGACCACCAGGTCACGAATGACCGGCAGGCCTGGCAGAGGACGCAGAACCAGCTTGCCGCCCTTCACCACCGCCGACAGCGGGGTGATGCAGGCCAGGCCGTTCTTGCCGTTCATGTTCATGCCGTCGGAACCGCAAACGCCTTCACGGCAGGAGCGACGGTACGAGAAACCCTCGTCCTTTTCCTTGATCAGTGCCAATACATCGAGCACCATCAGGTCCTTGCCGCCGGTATCGACGTCGAACGACTCCATTTTTGGCGCCGAGTCGGTGTCCGGGTTGTAACGATAAACTTCGACTTTCAACATAGCAGCCACCCTTAGTAAGTCCGGACTTTTGGTTCGAAGGCTGGAACAGTCTTCGGCGCAAAGTTGACGCCGCGCTTGGCAACGCGCTTCTCACCCGGGTAGTACAGGGTGTGGCACAGCCAGTTTTCGTCGTCACGGTCTTCGAAGTCTTCACGGGCGTGAGCGCCGCGGGACTCTTTACGGGCTTCCGCCGCGATGGCGGTAGCTTCGGCAACTTCCAGCAGGTTCTGCAGCTCCAGCGCTTCGATACGCGCGGTGTTGAAGGCCTGGGACTTGTCGTTGATCTTGACGTTGGCGATACGGTCACGCAGACCGGCCAGTTGCTCGATACCCTTCTGCATGTATTCACCAGTACGGAATACACCGAAGTAGTTCTGCATGCAGCTCTGCAGCTCGCGCTTCAGGCTGGCAACGTCTTCACCGCTGGTACGCTCGTTGAGCTTGTTCAGGCGGTTCAGGGCAACATCGACGTCGGTGTCGCTGGCGTCGCGGTATTCCACGCCTTCGCTCAGCGCCTTCTCCAGGTGCAGGCCGGCAGCACGGCCGAACACCACCAGGTCGAGCAGCGAGTTGCCGCCCAGGCGGTTGGCACCGTGAACCGATACGCACGCCACTTCACCTACGGCGAACAGGCCCGGGATGATGTGATCCTGACCGTCGGCGTCCATGGTGATGGCCTGGCCATGAATGTTGGTGGCAACGCCGCCCATCATGTAGTGGCAGGTTGGAACCACCGGCACCGGCGCGACCACAGGGTCGACGTGGGCGAAGGTCTTGGACAGTTCGCAGATACCTGGCAGGCGGCTGTGCAGCACTTCCTCGCCCAGGTGGTCCAGCTTCAGCAGTACGTGGTCCTTGTTCGGGCCCACGCCGTTGCCGGCGATGATTTCCTTGACCATGGAACGGGCAACCACGTCGCGGCCGGCCAGGTCTTTGGCGTTCGGCGCGTAACGCTCCATGAAGCGCTCGCCGTGGGCGTTGATCAGGTAGCCACCTTCACCACGGCAACCTTCGGTGACCAGTACACCGGCGCCGGCGATACCGGTCGGGTGGAACTGCCACATTTCGATGTCCTGCACCGGCACGCCTGCACGCAGGGCCATGCCGATACCGTCACCGGTATTGATCAGGGCGTTGGTGGTGGACGCGTAGATACGGCCTGCACCGCCAGTGGCCAGTACGGTGGCCTTGGACTTGATGTACAGGGTTTCGCCGGTTTCGATGCAGATGGCGATCACACCCACGAATGCGCCGTCCTGGTTCTTCACCAGGTCAACTGCGTAGTACTCGTTGAGGAACGTGGTGCCCGCTTTCAGGTTGCCCTGGTACAGGGTGTGCAGCAGCGCGTGACCGGTACGGTCCGAAGCGGCACAGGTACGGGCGGCCTGGCCACCTTTACCGAAGTCCTTGGACTGACCACCGAACGGACGCTGATAGATGCGGCCGGTTTCGGTGCGCGAGAACGGCAGACCCATGTGGTCCAGTTCGAAGACCGCAGCCGGGCCTTCCTGACACATGTATTCGATAGCGTCCTGGTCACCGATGTAGTCGGAACCCTTGACGGTATCGTACATGTGCCAGCGCCAGTCGTCGTTCGGGTCGGCCGAAGCGATGGCGCAGGTGATGCCGCCCTGGGCGGATACGGTGTGCGAACGGGTCGGGAAGACCTTGGTGACTACGGCAGTCTTGTGGCCGCCTTGAGCCAGTTGCAGCGCTGCGCGCATGCCGGCGCCGCCGCCACCGATGATGATGGCGTCGAAGGAAATGGTTGGAATGCTAGCCATGGATCAGATACCCCAGAGAATCTGCACACCCCAGACGAAGTAAGCGAACATCGCAACGCCGCATACCGCCTGGAACAGGAAACGAATCGCAGTTGCCGACTTGCCGAACGACATAGGCGTCAGGTAGTCGGTTGCAATGGTCCACATGCCAACCCAGGCGTGAGCGCCCAGGGCAACGAGGGCCAGCAGACTGAAGATCCGCATCGCGTTGTTGGAGAACAGACCATGCCACTGGGTGTAGTCGATGCCTGGGTGGGCGACCACGTAGCCGATCAGGAAGAGGAAGTAAGCCGCGAGAACGACCGCAGAAACGCGCTGCGCCATCCAGTCATAGAGGCCAGAACGCGACAGGTTCGTGACATTGGTTACCATACCCAAACTCCCACCAGAACGATCAGCACCACGGAGATGACGATCACGATTTTCGAGCCCAGCTTGCCGCCTTCCAGCGTCTCACCGATACCCATGTCCATGATCAGGTGACGAACACCTGCCACGAGGTGATAAAGCAGGGCGGACAGCAGACCCCAGGTCACGAACTTGGCCAGCGGGCTGGTCAGACACGCCTTCACCTCACCGAAGCCTTCCTCGGAACCCAGCGACTTGCCCAGTGCATAAAGCATGATGGCAAGGCCGATGAACAGGATGACGCCGGAGATACGGTGCAGGATGGACGTGTACGCAGTGACGGGGAGCTTGATGGTCCTTAGGTCTAGGTTTACAGGTCGTTGGCTTTTCACGGCTTTTTTCACACTGAAGAGCCCCTAGCGAATCAGGGCAAAGTTGTTGGTAAGTGTACTGGTCAGGTACCCACCACCCAGGGAACGGCGACCCCCAGCAGTTCGGGCTTGCAAGCCCCTGGCGGTCGGGTGCCGAGTATAGACAGTTAGGCTGCTTATGACAACGTGACGGGGTAGCCCAAATAGCGCATTGCCTTTAATGAACAAAAGGCGTAAATGGGCGAGAATTTCGGGAAAAATCAGGCTTGAATGCCTGATTCAACAAGCCTTTAGGCAAATTGACATCTGAATTTATCCCTCTATAGTGGTGCGGGCCCTGCGTGGGGGGTCTGTCTGATGATTTCAAGCATTAATAGGAGGCCACATGGCTGACAAAAAAGCGCAGTTGGTCATCGAGGGCGCTGCCCCCGTCGAGCTGCCCATTTTAACCGGCACCGTTGGTCCTGATGTAATCGACGTCCGCGGGTTAGGGGCCACTGGTCACTTCACCTTCGACCCAGGTTTCATGGCGACTGCCTCGTGCGAGTCGAAGATCACCTATATTGACGGCGACAAAGGTATCCTGCTGCACCGCGGCTACCCGATCGAGCAACTCGCCGAACAGTCCGACTACCTCGAAACCTGCTACCTGCTGCTCAACGGCGAACTGCCGAATGCCGAGCAGAAGGCCCAGTTCGTCAGCACCGTCAAGAACCACACCATGGTTCACGAGCAGCTGAAGTCCTTCTTCAACGGCTTCCGCCGCGACGCTCACCCGATGGCGGTGATGTGCGGCGTGGTCGGCGCCCTGTCGGCGTTCTATCACGACTCCCTGGACATCAATAACCCGCAACACCGCGAAATCTCCGCGGTGCGCCTGGTCGCCAAGATGCCGACCCTGGCTGCGATGGTTTACAAGTACTCCATGGGCCAGCCGATGATGTACCCGCGCAACGACCTGTCGTACGCGGAAAACTTCCTGCACATGATGTTCAACACCCCGTGCGAGATCAAACCGATCAGCCCGGTGCTGGCCAAGGCAATGGACCGGATCTTCATCCTCCACGCCGACCACGAGCAGAACGCCTCCACCTCCACCGTTCGTCTGGCCGGCTCGTCGGGTGCCAACCCGTTCGCCTGTATCGCCGCCGGTATCGCTGCACTGTGGGGCCCGGCCCACGGCGGTGCGAACGAAGCCGTACTGACCATGCTGGATGAAATCGGCGATGTTTCGAACATCGACAAATTCATCGCCAAGGCCAAGGACAAGAACGACCCGTTCAAGCTGATGGGCTTCGGTCACCGCGTGTACAAGAACCGCGACCCGCGCGCCACCGTGATGAAGCAGACCTGCGACGAAGTCCTGCGCGAGCTGGGCATCAAGAACGACCCGCAGCTGGAACTGGCCATGCGCCTGGAAGAGATCGCCCTGACCGATCCTTACTTCATCGAGCGTTCGCTGTACCCGAACGTCGACTTCTACTCGGGGATCATCCTCAAGGCGATCGGCATTCCGACCAGCATGTTCACCGTGATCTTCGCCCTGGCACGTACCGTGGGCTGGATCTCGCACTGGAAAGAAATGCTCTCCAGCCCGTACAAGATCGGCCGTCCGCGCCAGCTGTACACCGGTGAGCAGAAGCGTGACATCGTTGCTCTGAAAGACCGCAAGTAAGCGTTGATCGCTGAACGTAAAAGGCTGCCCTCGGGCAGCCTTTTTTATTGTAAATCCTGCCGGTCGCAGTTCGGCCTTTGCGGGGGCGACCTTGCGTCGCGAAAGGGCTGCAAAGCAGCCCACGCAATATTGCGCCAAGCCTAAGATTCGGGGGCCGCTGCGCGCCCCATTCGCGACGCAAGGCCGCTCCCACAGAGACCGCGCGCCGCGTTAAACCTCAGTTTTTCTCAGCCCGCTCGCGCAGAGCTTTCAGGGTATTGAACGGCGCATCCACCACGAACTTGTTGGCCACCATTGCCGGCACGCTGCCGCCCGGCTCGGTGTGCACCTGGTAGGTCACCTCCGTGCTGTCGCCCTTGGGCACCAGCTTCCAGAAGCCCTCAACCTTGGCCACCCGCACAAAGCCCTTCTCTTCCGGCAAATAGGTCGGCTCTTCCTTCAGGTTACGCACCAGGCTGCCGTCCGTCTCCTTGACCGTGGTCACATGCAAAACCGAATCACGCGGCGTCACCGGCCAGGGTGTATTGAACTGGGTGTAGGTCCAGGTCTGGCCACCTTCTTGCTTGAGCAATTTCTGCAACTTGCACTCATGAATCCATGCGCAGGCACCCACCACATCTTCCTGCAACGCCTGCACCTTGGCCAGCGGCGCCTTGATCACGGTAACGCCCTGATAGGCCTTGTACTTGGAACCCGCCACTTCGCTGAGGGATACCTTGATCCCGTCCTCGTTCTTGGCCACTTGCCAGTTTTCAGCCCAGGCCACAGGCGACAGCAGAACACCCACGCCACACAGCAGTGCAATACGCTTGAACGATCTCATCATGTTTATCCTTGTTGTCGAAGATCCAGCCTGTCACGCCGCCGTCATCTGCTCCCACCAGCCAAGAATCCTGATTGCCTCGTCACGATCACTGCCGCACACCTCGGCATCCGCCTTGAAGCCACCGCACACCGCCGGCCGCTCGGGCTTGCCGAACAGGTCGCAAAGGTTGGCCGCAGTCAGGTGCAGGCAGCGCTCCCCCGCCGGCTTGCCATTGGGCATTCGCGGCATCGCAGAAGTGATGGACGGGGCGATGCAGCAGGCACCACAGCCCTCACGGCATTTCATGGCTATTCACCAAAATCAGGACTCCCTGGAACAAAACGGGACGAACGTCCCTGGATAGTAACCGCTCAAACAGTCGTTTGAAATTGCTGGCACGATGAAATCTGCTGTGACCCAGCAGTCAGTTCTCGCCTATTGGCGATACTCGAAATCGATGGCAGCGCCCTCCACCTCACGACGGCTATCATTGCGCAGTTGCAGCTGCATTTCGTTGTTGATCAGCCGGCCATTGAGCTGGAACGGGCTGTCATTGGTCTCTGGCTTTTCTGTGAACATGGGCGGCAACAAAGGTTTGCGCCGCTGGATTGGGGAAAGCGTGCCCACATTCGGCTCAAGGTTGTTGACCATCTCGACGGGCAAGCTAAGGTCCAGCCCTGTCTTGGGCAATGGCTTGGCAACCGCTTTGCTTACCGGCTTGTGCGCGGGCTTGGCTGTCGCCTTTTTTGGCACGTGCTTACCCTGAGCCGCCTGAACCTCGCTTGCCGGTTGCGCAGCCAAGGCAGGGACGACCGGGCAGCAAAACGGCAAAAGGCACACGATCAGAACAAAGCAGCGCAAAACGTTCATGGCAAATGGACAGACTGGCAGGAAAAATGCGTATGCTCCCTGTTCCATAGGCAGCTTGCAAGCCTTACAAAAGCGTAACCGCAGTCTCCCTGCACAACTGCTGCGCCAGCAAACCGAGCGTAATCACAGCCCGCTCGGCCTCCTTATTCCAAGGTATGCCGCAGTTGAGTCGGACACAGTGGTTGAACTGCTCTGTGTTACTGAATATCAGTCCTGGCGCAATGCTGATGCCCTGCTCCAGCGCACGCACATGCAGCTCCTGGGTATTGACCCGACCCGGCAGGCTCACCCAGAGAATGAAGCCGCCTGTCGGCCGGGTCATCTGGGTACCCTCGGGGAAGTGCTGCTGCACTGCCAACTGATAGGCACTGAGGTTCTTGCGATATTCCTGGCGTATGTAGCGCAGATGCCGGTCGTAGCCGCCATTCTCCAGGTAGGCTGCCACGCCCATCTGCGTCACGCTACAGGCCGAGTGGGTGGTAAACGTCTGCAGGCGCTGAATCTCGTCCTGGTAACGCCCGGCGATCATCCAGCCCACCCGCACGCCAGGGGACAGGGTCTTGGAGAAGCTCGAACAGTAGATTACCCGGTCCAGCCGGTCGAACGCCTTCAGCGCCTTGGTCTTGCCCTGCTCGAACATCAGCTCACCGTAGATGTCATCCTCGATGATCTGGATATCGAAGTCCGAGGCCAGGCGCAGCAATTGCTTTTGCCGCTCTTCGGGAACGGTGCCGCCCAGCGGGTTGCTCAAGCGCGCAGTGAGCACCAGCGCCTTGATCGACCATTGGTTAGCCGCCAGTTGCAAGGCTTCGAGGCTGATACCGGTGGACGGGTCACTGGGGATTTCGATCACTTTCAAACCCAGCAGGTCAGCCAGCTGCAGCAAGCCGTAATAGGTCGGCGACTCGGCGGCAATCAGGTCACCTGGGCGGGTGAGCACCCGCAGCGACATCTGCAGGGCATCGACACACCCATGGGTCACGATCACTTCGCGCGGGTCGACCAGCACGCCGGCATCGCGCATGCGTATGGCAATCTGTCGGCGCAGCGGCTCGAAACCGGGGCTGAACATGTAGCTGAAGGCGCGCGGGCTGTGGAAGCGCGTCACCTTGGCGATTTGCTGATGCAGGGCGCGCACTGGCAGGTAGTCGACATGCGGCACTGCAGCGCCAAACGGGAACACACCATCGCGGCGCGCCTCAGTCAGCACCTGCTGGATGATGCTGGCGCGCGTGACCAGGCCGGGGCGTTCCACCCGGGCGATGTCCGGGGTTTGCGCGGTCAAGGCAGGGGTCTGGTGCACGTAATAGCCAGACTGCGGCCGCGCCCGGATAAGCCCTTGGTCCTCAAGATTGGCATAGGCCTGCAACACCGTGGCATGGCTGACGTTGAGCTGGGCGCTCATCTTGCGCACGGAAGGTACCCGCTCGCCTGGCTGGTAGACACCGCGACGGATATCATCGGCCAGTTGCTGGGCGATACGCTGGTACAGCAGCAGGTTGGTCATGTCGACATGCTCGTTATTCTTGTACGGGTCACTGACGGTAGAGAATACCGTAACAGTTGCAAAGTGTACTGGGACAGATTGCAACATAGTCGACAATACAACAGCGTGACCGCTATCGAAACGATTAAACCGACATAAAACGGGCCGCAAAGCGGCCCGTTTCGACAAGACTCAGCGCGCTGGCGCGAGCCGACCCTTGTCATCGGAGAATACGATCTCCACTCGTCGGTTTTGCGCCCTGCCCCGCTCCGAAGCATTGGCCTCGATCGGGTACTGGTCGCCATAGCCCTCGACCTGCAGGCGCTTTTCATCGATGCCCAGGTCCACAAGCATGTCGGCCACGGACTGCGCCCTGTCGCGCGACAGCTTGAGATTTTCCTCGCCCGCGCCAGTACTGTCGGTATAGCCCTCGATACGCACTACCCGGCGCGGGTTGAGCTGCAGGAACTGCACCAGCTTGAGCACAGTCCGGCTGGCCGAGTTCTTCAGGTCGGCGCTGCCGGTATCGAACAGCACATCGCCCAAGGTCATCACCAAGCCACGGTCGGTCTGCTCCGAAGCCAACGCGGCAATCTGCGACTCGACCCACTTGCCCTGCTGCTGCACGCTGGCCAGCTTGGCCTCACGCAAGGCCAACTGCAGGCGCTGGCGCTCCAGGTCGAGCTTGGCCTGGCGCTCCTGGTTCAGCGCCAGCTTGGCATGCTCGCGGGCAATCTCGCTGTAGCGCTGGCTGAGGTAAGCATAATGCCGCACATCAGAACCGGTGCCGATGTAACTGGACAGGCGCTCGGCGCGAGCCAGCGATTCACCCGCCCGAATCACGTCACGCGGCGCGCTGCGCAGCACATCGGAATCATCTTTGACCCCCTGGAAGGCGACGGTGGCCTCATCCAGCGCGGCACTGCTGCGCTGGCTGGCACAACCTTGCAAACCTGCCGTCAGCGCCAACAATGCCAATGCAGCCAAAGGCGTACGACGGATCATGGCTGCACCTCCAGTTGCTTGCGCAAGCGCTTGACCCGCGACTGCAGCACCTGCAGCTGCTCTTCGCTCTTCTGGTTCAGCACCTGGGCCTCGGCCAGGCGCGCATCCAGCTCGGCCTGCTCGGCGCGCATGCGCGCATCGCGATAGTCTTGGGTAAGCATGTTGGCCTTGGCGCGGGCCAGCTTGTCTTCAGCCAGTTTCAGCGTTTCTACCTGCTCAGTGGCGCCGACGGCCTTGGCCTGGTCCAGAGCCTGTTCGGAAATGCGCATCTGCTCGTCAGGGGCCGGATCATTGGCGCAGCCAGCCAGGCCGAGCACGGCCAGGGCGAGGATTAGTGGTTGGGTTCTCACGCAATCTTCCTAGTGTTTGGGGGCGTCCGCAGGCACGTGCAACTGCGCTTTCCAGCGCTCGACATTACGTTGCAGCACAGCTTCGGATGCACCAGAGATCGGCAATTCTGTCAGTTTTTTTGCCAATTGCCCACGCAACCAGCTGTCATTGCACGCCGAGTTGTGCGACAGCGCCAGGTACAGGCCCGGCCTGTCCACCGGCAAGCCGCGGGCTATCAGGTCATTGCTCATACCCAGGCTCTGGGCCATGGCCATACCGGAGTAACGGCCAGCCAGCACATAATCCACCTGGCCGAGTACCAGTTTCTGGAACGCCTGGGTCAGGTTCTGCGCCGGCACCAGCTTGAGCTGGACCTTGGCGAACGCAGTAAAGGCCGGGGTCAGGCGCGCACGCTCGGACAAACTGCCCTGGTACCTGGCCAGGTCGGCCGGGCCATCAAAGGTCACCGCTGCATCATGACGGGTCCACACCAGGTACTCATTGAGCTGCAACGGCGGATGGATGTAGTCCAGCGCGGTCAGTTGCTCCACCTGCATGGGGGTGTCGAGCAGCAGGTCCATGCGCCCGCTGCGCACCTCTTCCAGCGCCTGATCACGGCGACCGGCACTCAGCACCTCGACCTTCACACCCAGCTCTTCCGCCACCTGGCGCAACAGGTCAACGTTGGCGCCGACCAGGTGCTTCGGGTCTTTCGGGTCCTGCCACGAATAGGGCGGCGCATCAGGGCTGCCGGTCGCCACCAGGCGCTCGCACTTGCCTGCGGCCATGGCCAGTGGTGACACCAACAGCGCCACACATGCCAGCACCCTGCCCGTTCCGCGCAACGTCATCCCTCACCCCTCAAGCCATAAAAAAACCCGACCCTCAAAACGAGGGCCGGGTTCTTTATAAGTGAAGCAGGCGGATCAGACCAGCTTTTCCAGCTCCGGAACCGCTTCGAACAGGTCAGCGACCAGGCCGTAGTCGGCCACCTGGAAGATCGGCGCTTCTTCGTCCTTGTTGATCGCCACGATCACTTTGGAGTCTTTCATGCCGGCCAGGTGCTGGATCGCGCCGGAGATACCGACGGCGATGTACAGCTGTGGCGCAACGATCTTGCCGGTCTGGCCGACCTGCATGTCGTTCGGCACAAAGCCTGCGTCGACCGCGGCGCGCGAAGCACCGACGGCGGCGCCGAGCTTGTCGGCCAGGCTGTACAGGTGCTTGAAGTTGTCACCGTTGCCCATGCCACGGCCGCCGGAAACGACGATCTTGGCTGCGGTCAGCTCTGGGCGATCGGACTTGGCCAGCTCTTCGCCAACGAAAGCCGAAATGCCGGCGTTGTGCGCAGCGCCAACAGCCTCGACGGCAGCCGAACCACCTTCGGCGGCCACGGCGTCGAAGCCGGTGGTACGCACGGTGATCACCTTGATGGCCGCGCTCGATTGCACGGTAGCAATGGCGTTACCCGCATAGATCGGGCGCTTGAAGGTGTCGGCGGACTCGACCGAGATGATCTCGGAGATCTGGTCCACGTCCAGCAGCGCGGCAACACGTGGCAGGATGTTCTTGCCGTTGGTGGTAGCCGGGGCCAGCACATGGCTGTAACCCTTGGCCAGCTCGACGATCAGCGGCGCGACGTTTTCCGGCAGGACGTGGGCGTAGGCGGCGTTATCAGCCACCAGCACCTTGGCAACACCAGAGATTTTGGCAGCGGCTTCAGCAACGCCACCGACGTTCTGGCCTGCGACCAGCACGTGCACATCACCACCGATCTTGGCGGCTGCGGCGACAGTGTTCAGGGTGGCCGGGGCTACGGCACCGTTCTCCGGACCTTGTAGAAGGTCAGCGACAACCAGGATAGTCATATCAGATTACCTTCGCTTCGTTCTTCAGCTTCTCGACCAGTTCGGCCACCGATTTGACCTTGATGCCAGCGCTGCGGGCAGCCGGGGCTTCAACCTTCACGGTCTTGTTGGTGGAGGCGAGGGAAACGCCCAGTGCGTCTGGAGTAACAGTCTCCAGCGGCTTCTTCTTGGCCTTCATGATGTTCGGCAGCGACGCATAGCGTGGCTCGTTCAGGCGCAGGTCGGTGGTGACGATCGCGGGCAGGTTCAGTGCAACGGTCTGCAGGCCGCCATCGATTTCACGGGTGACATTCAGCTTGTCGCCAGCGACTTCGACCTTGGACGCAAAGGTACCCTGGGCGAAGCCAGTCAGCGCGGCCAGCATCTGGCCGGTCTGGTTGTTGTCACTGTCGATGGCCTGCTTGCCGAGGATGACCAGCTGCGGCTGCTCCTTGTCGACAACGGCCTTCAGCGCCTTGGCCACGGCCAGGGAGTTCAGTTCGTCAGCGGCTTCTACCAGGATGGCACGGTCGGCACCCAGGGCCAGGGCAGTACGCAGTTGCTCCTGGGCGGTGGTCGGGCCGACGGAAACGACGACGATCTCGGTCGCAACGCCTTTTTCCTTCAGGCGCACGGCTTCTTCGACGGCGATTTCGCAGAAGGGGTTCATGGACATCTTGACGTTAGCAAGGTCGACGCCGGAGTTGTCCGCTTTGACGCGAACCTTGACGTTGTAGTCGACCACTCGTTTGACAGCTACAAGAACCTTCATGGATTCCTCGTTACTCTCCGGTGAATAGATAGTCGCCTGGGGCAGAGCCCAGCGATGCGCGTGGGTACAAGGGCACCTCTAAAAACGTATCGGGAGGCAGCAACTTCACAGTGACCAAACAGTCTTGTTCGGACTCTTGCGACAAATCCTCACGGGTCATTTCCTGTCGTGGCGTGTAAACTCCACTACAAACTGGCCTAAGCCCGCAAAACCCTGCTCCACACCTGGTCTTTAGAGGTGTACCTGCGCCCGGCTGCAAGCCTACGGCGAACGTAAAACCGCTCGTATCTTGACCGTAACACCCATTCCGGTCAATACGGCAAATCGGTCACCCTCCAGCCGCGTTCCTGTGATTTTACTGGCCTGCGGCAAATTCAAACAAACGTTTGTATTGGACCCGCCAAGTGGTGTAGATATAATGCGCGGCCAAGACAAAACGGTGTAGTCCGTCATTTGCCCAGCTACAGTTCCGCCGTTGCGTAGAACCGCTGCGAATGCCCCGCACCCATAAGACAAAGCAACAGCACGAGCCTTGATGAGTAGGAGAGAACCAGTGGAACGCGAATACATGGAATTCGACGTGGTCATCGTCGGCGCCGGCCCGGCGGGCCTGTCCGCCGCCTGCCGCCTGAAGCAGAAGGCCGCCGAAGCCGGTAGCGAAATCAGCGTCTGCGTGGTGGAGAAAGGCTCTGAAGTTGGCGCCCACATCCTCTCTGGCGCAGTGTTCGAGCCCCGCGCCCTGAACGAGCTGTTCCCCGACTGGAAAGAGCTCGGTGCACCGCTGAACACCGAAGTGAAGCGCGACGACATCTACGTGCTCAAGGATGCCGGCAGCGCGACCAAGGTGCCTGACCTGTTCGTGCCCAAGACCATGCACAACCATGGCAACTACATCATCTCGCTGGGCAACCTGTGCCGCTGGCTGGCCCAGCAGGCCGAGAACCTCGGCGTGGAAATCTACCCGGGCTTCGCCGCCCAGGAAGCGCTGTTCGACGACAACGGCGTGGTCCGCGGCATCGTTACCGGCGACCTCGGTGTCGACCGTGAAGGCAACCCCAAGGACGGCCTGTACACCCCGGGCATGGAACTGCGCGCCAAGTACACCCTGTTCGCCGAAGGCTGCCGTGGCCATATTGGCAAGCAGCTGATCAAGCGCTTCAACCTCGACAGCGAGTCCGACGTCCAGCACTACGGCATCGGTCTGAAGGAAATCTGGGAAATCGACCCGGCCAAGCACGAACAGGGCCTGGTGGTGCACACCGCCGGCTGGCCGCTGGACGTGGTGGCCAAGGAAAACACCGGTGGCTCGTTCCTCTATCACCTGGAAAACAACCAGGTGGTGGTCGGCCTCATCGTCGACCTGTCCTACGCCAACCCCTACCTGTCGCCGTTCGACGAATTCCAGCGCCTCAAGCACCACCCGGTGATCAGCCAGTACCTCGAAGGCGGCAAGCGCATCAGCTACGGCGCCCGCGCCTTGGCCAAGGGCGGCATCAACTCGCTGCCGAAAATGGTCTTCAATGGTGGCGCGCTGATCGGTTGCGACCTGGGCACCATGAACGTGGCCAAGATCAAGGGCAGCCACACCGCGATGAAGTCCGGCATGCTTGCTGCCGAAGCAGTGGCCGACGCATTGATCGCCGGTAGCGAAGGCGGCGATCAATTGAACAGCTATGTCAGCGCCTTCAAGGCCAGCTGGCTGTACGAAGAACTGTTCGCCAGCCGCAACTTCGGCCCGGCCATGCACAAGTTCGGCCCGCTGCTGGGCGCGGCGTTCAACTATGTCGACCAGAACTGGTTCGGTGGCAAGCTGCCGTTCACCCTGCACGACACCAAGCCGGACTATGCCTGCCTCAAGCTGGCCGCCGACTCGAAAAAGATCGACTACCCGAAACCGGACGGCAAGCTCAGCTTCGACAAGCTCAGCTCGGTATTCCTCTCCAGCACCAACCACGAAGAGGAACAACCCTGCCACCTGAAGCTGACCGATCCGAGCGTGCCGATCGCCAGCAACCTGCCGCTGTACGACGAGCCAGCCCAGCGCTACTGCCCGGCCGGCGTGTACGAAGTGGTCACCCAGGAAGACGGCAACAAGCGTTTCCAGATCAACGCGCAGAACTGCGTACACTGCAAGACCTGCGACATCAAGGACCCGGCCCAGAACATCACCTGGGTCACCCCTGAAGGCGCTGGCGGGCCGAACTACCCGAACATGTAAGGCCCCTGCCCTTGCGGCAACAAAAAGCCCCCGGTCCTTATGGGCCGGGGGCTTTTTGTTGGCTGCCATTATCAGGCAGTACGCACTTCCTCAAAGAGTTCTGGATGGCGATCCAGCAGCTTGAGCAGTTTCACCAACGCCACTGGCGGTGTGGTCTTGCCGTTTTCATAACGGGAGAACGCATTGACCCCACCACCGAAGATTTCCCCCGCTTCACGCTGGTCGAGGTCGAACTTTCTGCGTATGGAGGCAATAAAGGAAGGATCCACAACATTTGCGTTGACCTGGCGCTCGAATGCCGTCATCAAGTGACTGACGCGCATGGCTTCATCATGACTCAGTACACATTCACCACATGCGGAGCAGTAATCGCCACTTACCTCAGGGATCACTGTCATCTCGCCTTTGTAGCTATAGGGCATGCCCTGAATGTCAGGTGCAAGCTCCGAGCCGCCGCATATTGGACATCTCATGGTTACAACTCCTTGAAAGACACGATGAGCACGTCGTCTACCACGGACAATTTCAAATAAACGTACCCAATTGCTGTAAGCGGGCGATACACATCCTGCCAAACCCGGTGGTCAATATGGCTGGTCATGCTCTTGTAGAAATCAGTGCGCTTCAAGCTGGTGATCACCTCAAGCATGCCCGGAAAATCCATTCCCAGCGCCTTGGCGCCTTTCAATGCAGCACCCGTAGGGCGGATTCGCCTTGCCGCAGCCAGGGCTTTTACTCGCTCCAGCGGGCAATTAGGCATTCTCTTTTCCATGAGAAATTAACCTTCCAGGTTAAATTTGGCTAATAGGTTATTCCAATAGCCCCCACCTGGAAGTCTGCCCCAATGCCCCGCAGCCGTTACCGGCTCATTTGTCGCCACACATGACCGGCATCGGCTCAGCCGCAAACACCAAAGGCTCACGACGCCCGAAATACAGGGCCGTCAGCAGCCCCACCGCGCCCATGATCAGACAAAACCCGACACACACCCACGGGCTCCACGGCATCAGCGCAATCAGTGCCAGCGGCGTGGTACTGGCCCACACTGCGTAGGCCACGTTGTAGGTGAAGGAAATGCCCGATACGCGGATCTGCGCCGGGAACAGCCCCACCATCACCGAGGGCACCACCCCCACCACGCCACAGCTCAACCCCGCCAGCGCATAGGCCAGCCAGGTCATGCCCCACTGCCCCACCAGGCTGGCGTACAACGCGCCAATACCCAGCGGCAGCAACAGGCTATACAGCATCAGCGCGCGCCAGGCACCCACACGGTCGACCAGCAGCCCGGCCAGCACGCAGCCCATGTTGAGGAAGACGATGCCCACACTGCTGAGGGCGAAGGTATGCCCGGCAGTCATGCCGAAGCGCTGCTGCATCACCGTCGGCGTGATCACCACCAGCACCACCACCGCCGAGGTCAGCACACAGGTCAGCAACGCGGCAGGGATCAATGCCCGGCGGTGTTCACCCAGCACTCGCCGCAGCGGAAAACTCACAGGTTGCTCCTGGCGCGCGCGCAGGGCGAGGAACACCGGTGTTTCACTGAGCCAGCGGCGCAGCCACACACCCACCACACCGAACACCCCACCCAACAGGAACGGGTAGCGCCAGGCGTAATCGAGGATTTCCTGCGGGGTGAACAGTTGCGCCAGCAAGGTGGCGGTCAGCGCCCCCAGCAGGTAGCCGAAAGTCAGCCCGGCCTGCAGAAAGCCCAGGGCATAACCGCGCCGCCCGTTGGGCGCGTGCTCGGCAACGAACGTCCAGGCGCTTGGCACTTCACCGCCTACGGCAGCCCCCTGGAGGATGCGCAAGGCCAACAGGATCAGCGGGGCGGCATAGCCGATGTCGGCATAGGTCGGCATCACCCCGATCAGCAGACACGGCAGGGCCATCATCAGGATGCTCAGGCTGAATACCCGCTTGCGCCCCAGGTGGTCGGCGAAGTGCGCCATCAGGATGCCGCCCAGCGGCCGCGCCAGATAGCCGGTGACGAAGATTCCGAAGCTTTGCAGCAAGCGCAGCCATTCGGGCATCTCGGGCGGGAAGAACAGCTGGCTGAGGGTCAGCGCGAAGAACACGAAAATGATGAAGTCGTAGATTTCCAGCGCGCCACCCAGCGCCGCCAGGCCCAGGGTCCGATGGTCGCCGCGGCTGAACCGGGGCGGGCGAGCGGTATCGATGGCAGTCATGGCAGGGTCCGCAGATCGGCAAAGGGCAAGAGCATAACAAATAGCTGCCCGATTGCCCCGCCGGTGGTACCGCTAGCGGTTGAACACCGTATGCGCAAAGTTGGCTCGCGGCCGTGACCGCGCTGTACTGGCCGGCAGGGTGCCCGGCAGCGGTAGCCTGCCGACCACCATCGGTGCGTCGATGATTGCCATGAACGTCTCCAGCGCCTCGTTATCGGGCGCCTGAGGCAGGCTCAGGCTGACCGCCTGGCGCTCGGCCTGCGGCACTGCTGGCACTTTCAACTGGCTGGAATGGTAAAGCAGTGCATGCTGGATCTGTGTGCTGACACGGCAGAAGCGCTCTAGATCGACGCCACAATGGCTGGCCAGCTCAATATTGCCCAGCAACAGGTGAAAGGGCTGCAAGGCGCACTGCACCAGGCGCTGCAGCTCCTCGAAGCTGGCCACTGGGGCTATCCGGTAATAGCCCAAACCATTGAGCAACCGCTCCAGCTGCAGGCGCTGGCACGGGTGTGTATCGGCGATGAGAATGCGCAGGGTCTTGTTTACCATGGTCGGACCTAGGCCATTGGGTAATGGGCACGCTCCATGACCATACTGCGCCAATAACGGCTAATGCCAAGGCCATGCCCGGCAACGGTCTTCTTTGATAGAAGTCGGGAAAGCCGCATAAATCAAGTGATTGACTGACGGAATTTGCATTTGCCTTTAACCTGGCAATCAGGATTCCCATTGCCGCATGCGCACCCGGCAGTGCTTCATGGCATTGACGATGTGCTTTTCCACCAGGCTGCGGGAGATGCCCAGCCGCTCGGCGATCTGCAGATGTGAAAGGCCTTCGATCTTGCGCAGCAGGAAGCATTCGCGGCAGGGGCCGGTCAGTTCGTCAAGCGCCCGCTGCATGAGGGCCAGGCGTTGGTTGAGCTGCAGTTCCTGCGCCAGCGCCGGCACATGCCCGCCCTCATCACTGTCGAGTATCTCAAGCGGTTCGGCCTGACGCACCAGATGGCGACGATGACGGTCGATCACCAGGTTCAGGGCGATACGGTACAGGAATGCGCGCGGATGCTCGATCTGCCCGTTGTCCGTTCGCTCCAGTACCCGCAGGTAGGCATCGTGGGCAACATCCTCTGCCGCCTGACGGTTACCCAAGCGCGCGGACAGGAAACTCACCAACTCACGATAGTAACGTTCCACAAACACACCTGGAGTCGTCTGCACACCCACGCTGGGGCAGATGCAGAACTGAGTGATATCAGCGTGCGATCTTACAAAATATAATGATTCTCAGCAACGCACACCTGCGCTGTGCTTACCGTCAACCCGACGCCCGTACAACCTTGAGATTGCGGGCATACCAGGGGCGCTGCGGCACCCGTGGTTGCAGCCGGGCAAAGAGGTCTTCGTTGCCATAAATGATGCGCAACGCCAGCTTCATGGTTTCCGGGTCCATTTCGACGCTTCGACCGGGCCGCAAGCCCGGCACCGTCGAACAGCCATGGGTATCGGGACCCAGCCACGGGTCAGCCACCGCCACCCAACGCCCGGGTGCGAACCAGGGCACGCCGTTCACCTGCAAGCGGCGGATCTCACCCGGGTGGACCCGCTCATGGGCTCGGAACCAATCGTCGACTCGGTCGTCGATCCAGCCATGAAAATGCCAGAACACCGGGTTTACATGTGACGAGAACGGGTCGCCGAGAAAATCGTTGCGTGCTTCGAACCAGCGCTCAGCGAAATCACCCGGGGTACGTGCAGCAGGCACCGGCATACCGTTGGACGGGTCGCGCGGCACCGCCGCCCAACGCATGTGCAACCAGTCATGCAGGCCCAGCTCCAGTTCTGAGCCGAACTGCCCCAAGGTCAGCTTGCTCAGATATTCCGGATCACTGTAGCGCGACTCCCAGACCTGAAAGTTGCCGTGGAAGGTATCCGGGCTTTTGATGTCGCGTACCCACTGGGTGTACTCCTGGTCGTCATGGGCCAGCCAGGTCGGTGGCAAGGCATTGCCGTCGTGGTTGTCGAAGTAACGGGCAAAACCGATGCGGTCACGCTCAAGCTCCGGCTGAGGCAGCGGGAACCGCGTCCACGAAGGCAGGTCCTGCAGGGCCCTGGCACTGCCGAGCATGTGCCGGTGCATGAACAGGAAGTCCTCTCCGGAACCGTTGCGATCCTTGTGCCGGCCACGCGCATCACGCTCCTGGCCACGCGGCCCGGGTTTCCAGCCCAAGCCACGCAGGGCGGATTGCTTGTCCTCTTCCAGCTTGTGCCACTTGTCCCGCGATGCGTGCCATAGCTGGTGGAACAGCCGATGCTCCGGCGAAATGAGCCAAGCCAGCAGCTGTGGCGACAGCGGCGTACGTTCGCGAGCCTCCGGGAAAGGCCGCTTCAAGGCCAGGAAGCCATTGTCCAGAACAGGCAGAGACAGGGCGCGGTCCAGGGCCGAGATACGACCATTGAGCGTTGCCGGCCCGGCATTGCCATAGGCGCCCCAGACCTCATCGAGCACCACATGGCATTCATAGCGCGCCTGACCTGCACCGGGCTCGGTTGAAAACAGCCGCCAGCGCAACATCCCGGGCTTGTCCGTCAGCAAGTCACCCATGACCCGATAACGGGGTTCCTGCTCACTGCGCAGGCGTTCGGCGGTGTCCAGGTAACCTCGCAGCCCCCGGCCATTGCTGGCGACATCCAGAAACAATTCCAGCTCCCCGTCGGGCAAACCCAGCAGTTGGGCATCCTTGCCCTGTGCAGTCCAGCGCCAGATGCCCCGCAGGATGTCGCCCAGCTGCTGCAGGCGGGTATCGGCCAACTCGACAACAGCCTCGCCAGGCGTTTCCGGAAACGCCTCGGCATCCCGCTGGCGCTGTATATACAGCGCTCCGGGTACCGCTACGCCCGTCAATGCCACAGCAGCGATGAACCCGCGTCGAGAAATCGTCATTGCAACTACCTGCGCCTTCATTGCGGCCATGGAGCACGGCCCGTCCAAGGCTAGAACGTTGTACCTGCACTGAAATTTAACGCCGCGGCCGGGGCGGCTAAATTTCCTCCGTGTCGACTCGTTCACCCCAGGTAGCGACGGCCTCTGTGCCCTCCCTCGACGGCGAACCTACCGAGACCAAGATGACGACACCACGCTGGAAAAAAGCCCTGTACATCAGCCTGGCTGCGGCAGTCGCCGCGGGTGCCGGTCTGGCTGCCTGGTACCATTTCGCGGCCCCTGGCGGCTACTCCCGGGAAGTCGTTCGTCAAGCCAACGACTTGCAGGAACGCATCATCTCGTTCGACAGCCATGTCACCTTGCCGCTGGACTTCGGCAACGAAGGCAGCGAAGCCGACAAGGACGGACCGGGCCGCTTCGACCTGGCCAAGGCTGCCCAAGGGCGGTTGTCTGGCGCGGCGCTGACCATCTTTGCCTGGCCCGAATCCTGGACGGGCGCAAACAGCCCGCATCGCCCCACGCCAGGTTTCGTCGAGGCCGCCCGCCACACCCAGGAAGTGCGCTACAACGCCATCACCGCAATGGTGCGCGACTTCCCCGAACGCGTCGCCATCGCCTACACCCCACAGGACATGCGGCGCCTGCACGGCGAAGGCAAGTTCGCGGTGTTCCTGAGCATGCTCAATGCGTATGCGCTGGGGGACGATATCGACCAGCTCGACCGCTGGGCGGCACGCGGGGTGCGCATGTTCGGCTTCAGCTACGTCGGCAACAACAGCTGGGCCGACTCGTCTCGCCCCTTACCGTTCTTCAATGACACTGTCGATGCGCTCGAGGGTCTGTCCCCCATCGGCAAGCGCGCCGTACAACGGCTCAATGACCTGGGTGTGATCATCGATGTCTCGCAGATGTCCAGCAAGGCGCTGAACCAGGTCATTCAGCTCAGCCGTACTCCGGTGGTGGCGTCGCACTCGGCACCACGGGCCATGGTCGATATCAACCGCAACCTGTCCGACAAGGAAATGCAGTTGATCAAGGAAAGCGGCGGGGTCGTGCAACTGGTCGCGTTCTCCAGCTACCTCAAGCCGCTCAGCGCGCAGACCCAGGAAAAGCTCAATGCCTTGCGTGCCCGCTACGCGCTGCCGCCACTGGCTGACCTGAACTACGCGCTGATGCCTGGCGACCCGGTCATAGCCGGCTGGCCCGAGCAGAAGGTCGGGCAATATGCCAACGAACTCTATGCAATCCTCGAACAGGAGCCGCCAGCGACCCTGAAGGACTACGGTGATGCCATCGATTACACCGTGCGCAAGCTCGGCATAGACCACGTAGGCATCAGCTCGGACTTCAACGAAGGCGGCGGCATCGACGGCTGGCACGACGCCAGCCAAGCACGCAACGTAACGGCCGAACTCATTACCCGCGGCTACTCCGAAGCCGACATCGCCAAGCTTTGGGGTGGCAACTTCCTGCGCGTCTGGGCACAGGTACAGAGCGCCGCCCGCGGTACCGACACTTCACTGCGCTAAGCCATTGGGCACCTTTATGAACGACCGCCGCAATTTTCTCAAAAGGGCCGGCATCCTCGCCGCTGGCCTGCCCCTCGCCAGCCATCTGCTACCCGTTGCCGAGGCCGCCACGCCGATACCGAGCGCCGGCAACCAACGATGGGCCGATTTTCGCCGCCTGTTCGAACTCGACCCAAACTATGCGCACTTCGCCAACTTCCTGATCACCTCTCATCCAAGGCCGGTACGCGAAGCCATCGAGGCCCTGCGTGCACGTTTCGACCGTCACCCGGCGCTGATGGTCGACTGGGATGCCCAGTCGGAGTGGAAGCACGAGGCTGAGGTACGCCAATGGGCGGCACGCTACCTGGAGGTGGCGCCACGCCAGATTGCCCTGACGGGCAGCACTACCGAGGGCCTGGGTTTGATTTATGGCGGCATCAAGCTGGCGCCCGGCCAGGAAATCCTGACCACGGTGCACGAGCATTCCGCCGCACGGCAGACCATGAACTACCGCAGCGCCCGCGATGGCAACCCGGTACGCAGGCTACGCCTGTTCGAGCAACCCTGGCAGGTGAGCACCGACCAGGTGCTGGGTACCGTGCGGGCCGCCATTTCCCCACAAACGCGCGTGCTGGGCATGACCTGGGTACATTCGGGCAGCGGGGTGAAACTGCCGGTTGGCGAAATCGGTGCGCTCGTACGCGAGGTCAATCAGAACAGGGACGAACGCGACCATATCCTGTATGTCATCGACGGGGTTCACGGTTTTGGCGTCGAGGACATGCGCTTCGCCGACCTGAACTGCGACTACTTCATATCCGGGACCCACAAGTGGATGTTCGGCCCCCGCGGGACAGGCATCATCTGCGCTGCATCCTCGGCGCTGGGGCAGTTGCACCCGAGCATCGCCACCTTCTCCGAAAACGAAGACTTCGCCACCATCATGAGCCCGGGCGGCTACCACGCCTTCGAGCACCGATGGGCCCTGGGCAAGGCATTCGAATTGCACCTGCAAACCGGCAAGGCAGCCGTGCAGGCGCGTATCCACGCCCTCAACGAATACCTGAAACAACAGCTGGAAAGCATGCCCGCCATCGAACTCGTGACCCCGCGCAGCAGCACTTATTCAGCGGGTTTCACCTTCTTCCGCGGCAAAGGCCAGGACGCCGACGAACTGGCCAGGTACCTGACGAGCCAACGCATCGTCGTCGACGCCGTTTCGCGCGATGCCGGGCCAGTGGTGCGCACTGCGCCGGGCCTGTTGAATACCGAAGCGGAAATCGACCGACTGGTCGACGTGCTGCGCCAGCGCTTGCGCGCCTGACAGGCCGCGCCAGGCATCGCGATCCCATGCCTAACCTGCACAACGACAACCGACGAGGCTTACCGTGGACTTTCAGCGCATACTCGAAAAACTGTTCGTCAATGCCCATGCCGTCGGTATCGAAGGCGTGTTCCAGTTCGACTTCGGCCAGGGGCTCGCCTACTGGTCGGAGGTATGCGACAACCCATGCACGGGGGGGGGCCGGCATGAGGCTCCGGACGTCACGATCGAAGTGGCCCAGGATGACTTCCTCGGCATCATGGCGGGCGCTGTCGACGTAGAGGAGCTGTTCGCCAGCGGACGCCTGAAAATAACCGGCAACATGGGCCTGGCGACCCTGCTGCCGCAGGTTATCAGCAGCGCGCGGCAGGGCACGACCGCCAGCAAGGCCGCGATGAACCAGCGCTACCCCACGCCAGGACGCTACAGCGAGGAGGTCTCGGCAGCCCAACCCGCGCTGCATGAGGTACAACGCCTGTCACGGGCCGAAATGCCGCCGTCGCGGTTTCACCATGAACACCTTTCAACGGGCGTGCCAGTGGTGCTGAGCGATGCCCTTGGCGACTGGCCGCTGTTCACCATGGGCCGTGACGCTTCGCTGGCCCACTTTGCCGAGCTGCAGGGCATCACCCGGCATGGTGACTACGTGAAGAAGACGTTCTCTACCGACCGCGACTTCCGCGCCACCCCCATGGCCGACTTCATCGCTTCGCTCGACAAGCCGGCCAAGCCCGGCGAGCCGCCCGCCTACATGGGCAACAATATCGTGCCGGAAAAGCTGCAGGCTCTGATCCGCTACCCGGACTACTTCGATCGCCAGCGCTTCATTCCACCGCGCATCTGGATCGGTCCCAAAGGCACCCTTACACCCCTGCACCGGGATGACACCGACAACCTGTTCGCCCAGGTCTGGGGGCAGAAATCGTTCATTCTGGCAGCACCGCACCATCGCGCCGCACTGGGCACCTGGTCAACCAGCCCGAAGGGCGGCCTGGACGGCTGCGATTTCAACCCCGATGCCCCCGACTACGAACGCTTCCCCGAAGCCCTTAAGGTGCCCTTCCTGCGTGTGGTGTTGCAGGCCGGCGACTTGCTGTTCCTGCCCGAGGGCTGGTTCCACCAGGTAGAGTCAGTGTCCACGTCGCTGTCCGTGAACTTCTGGGTAGACTCCGGACGCGGCTGGTAACCGGCGTGACGGCAACCTGATCTTGATGGGCCATTGGCGCAGGCGATGGGCCGCAACGCGGCCCTGACAAAGGTTCAGACTGCCGCGATCAACGCCTCTGCAAAGCGCTGCGCCACGTCATCGATCTGCTCAGCGCTGATGATCAACGGCGGCAGGAAGCGCACCACCGCGCCATGCCGCCCGCCCAGTTCCAGGATCAACCCGCGCTTGAGGCACTCGCGCTGCACCTTGGCCGCCAGCTCTCGGTTGGCCTGTGGATACCCCAAGGCATCCCACTCGCCCTGCGCCTCCACCAGTTCGACCCCAAGCATCAAGCCACGCCCACGCACATCACCCAATTGCGGATAGTCGCGTTGTAATTGCTGTAAGTGCTGACGAAGGCGCAGCCCCATGGCCTCGGCATGCTCGGCCAGGCGATGCTCGACCAGGTAGTGGATCACCGCCGAACCCGCCGCCATGGCCATCTGGTTGCCACGGAAGGTACCGGCATGGGCGCCCGGCTTCCAGGTGTCCAGCCAGTCGCGATAGACGACTACCGCCAGCGGCAGGCTGCCACCGATGGCTTTGGACAAGGTGACCACATCGGGCACGATGCCGGCGTGCTCGAAGGCGAACATGCGCCCGGTACGGGCGAAGCCGCTCTGGATCTCATCGACGATCAACGCCACGCCCGCCTGCTCGGTAATGCGCCGCACGCCCTTGAGCCATTCGATGTCGGCCGGAATTACCCCGCCCTCACCCTGTACCACTTCGAGGATCACGGCGGCGGGCAGCGGCACGCCGCTTTCCGGATCGAGCAGCAGGTTTTCCAGGTAATGCAGGTTGGCCTTGACCCCGGCCTCACCACCCAGGCCGAACGGGCAGCGGTAGTCGTAGGGGTACGGCATGAACTGCACGCCGCTGCTCAGCAACGCACCCAGTGGCTGCTTGGGGCCAAGGCTACCCATCAGACTCAACGCGCCCTGGCTCATGCCATGGTAGGCGCCGTGGAAGGCCAGCACGGTGCTGCGCCCGGTTGCACCACGCACCAGTTTGAGCGCCGCTTCAACGGCGTCGGTACCGGTTGGGCCGCAGAACTGCACCTTGGCCTCGCGACGCAGCGCCTCGGGCAGGATGCCGAACAGGTCCTGGACGAAACGGTCCTTGACCGGTGTGGTCAGGTCGAGTGTATGCAGCGGCAGTTCGTCAGCCAGCACGCGCTGGATTGCCTCGACTACGACCGGGTGATTATGACCCAGGGCCAAGGTGCCAGCGCCGGCCAGGCAGTCGATGAACTGGCGGCCTTCGACGTCTTCGACATGGATGCCCCGGGCGCGCTTGAGCGCCAGCGGGATGCGCCGCGGGTAGCTGCGGGCGTTGGATTCCTGCTGTTGCTGGCGTTGCAGCAAAGGCGAATCGGTGAATTCGTACAAGGGTTGCGGCAAGCTGGCCGGTGCAACCTGGGCAAGGCTGGAAGCGGTGGACATGGGTGAATCCTCGCAAGCAAGCGGATGGGCGGTTATCGCTTTGGAAACGCTTGAGTGGGGGGAGGATTTAGCGGTTGTTACTGGATTTTATTTTTGTCTGTGCCGGCCCTTTCGCGGGTAAACCCGCTCCTACAAGGACCGCACCGCCCGTAAGAGCGGGTTCACCCGCGAAGAGGCCAGCACAGACAAACCCGCCCCCACAGACCGCCCCCCCCGTAGGAGCGGGTTCACCCGCGAAGAGGCCAGCACAGGCAAACCCGCCCCACAGACCGCACCCCCCGTAGGAGCGGGTTCACCCGCGAAGAGGCCAGCACAGGCAATAAACATCAATGCACCGGACGCGCCGGTACCCGCAACAAGACCCGCAAGCCGTCACTACGGCTGTCAAAGCGCAGGCTACCGGCACACCGCTGCACGATTGCCTGCACTATCGCCAGCCCCAATCCGCAACCACCACTCTGCCCATTACGCCAGAAGCGCTCGGTCAGGTGCTCCAGGTCCGCTTCGGCAATCCCTGGCCCATGGTCACGCACCATGAAGCCCACTTGGCCGTCTGCCATCTGCACGTCCAGCTCTACAGCTTCATCACCGCCATGACGCAAGGCGTTGTCCAGCAGGTTGCGCAGCGCTGCCACCGCCAACGGTGCCGGCATGCCCAGGTAGATTTGCGTAGCCTCCTCAGGCAGACGCAGCACGATACGCCGGTTGTCGCCGCCGCCCGCATCCTGCATCGCCTGCCGCGCCACCTGCTCGGCGCTGCACTGCACGCCATCCTCAAACGACAGGCTGCCTTCCACCCGCGCCAGCATCAGCAACTGCTCAAGCGTGCGGTGCATGCGGTCGGTGCCCTGCTCGGCATGTTCCAGCGCCTGCTCGCGCACTGCACCGTCGGTCATGCGCGCCACCTGCAGGTGGGTCTTGATCGCGGTCAACGGGCTGCGCAGTTCATGCGCGGCATCGTCGGTCAGGCGCCGCTCACGCTCGAGGGTCTGAGCAATGCGCAGGAACAGCTGGTTCTGGGTCTCCAGCAACGGCTGTAACTCGCTGGGCATGCCCGCCACCTGCAGCGGCTCGACACTGTCCGCACGCCTGCGGCGCAAGGCATCACGCATGCGGTTGAGCGGCTCCAGGCCCTTGCCAAGGCCGATCCACAACAGCCCCAGGCTGCCAAGCAGGGCCATCAATACCGGCGCCGATGCCGCCAGCAGAATCGACTGGTTCAGCGCCTCGCGCTCCATGTGCCGGTCGGCCGTGGTGATGCGCACATCGCCGTGGTTGTAGGTAAAGGTGCGCCAAAGCGCATCGTCGATGGTCTGGTCACGGAACCCGCTACGCTCGTCGTCCATGGCGCCATCGTGCTTGTGGTTGCTGGCGAGGATCTCGCCACGCAGCGAGCTGACCTGGCAGGCCATGCCGTCCGGTACGCTGAACTGGTCGGCGGAAAAATGCGCCTCCCCGCCCTTGGCAGTCAGCGGCTGCGGCAACTGGTCGATCAACCCGGCGACCATACGCGCCGACGCCACCAGGCGCTGGTCGAGGGAAAACATCATCTGCTGGCGCAGGTCACGCAGCATCCACGCCGCGGCCAGCGCCCAGATGATCACGAAGGCGCTGCCGAGGATCAGGCTCAGGCGTACCCGAAGGCTCATGATGCGGCCTCTTGCGGTGCCTGCGCCGGGCCCAGCCGGTAGCCCAGGCCACGCACGGTCTCGACAATGCCGTTACCCAGCTTGCGACGCAGGTGGTGGATGTGCACATTCAGGGCGTTGCTCTCGACCTCGTCGCTGAAACCATATACGCAGTCCTTCAGTTGCTCGCTGGACAGCACGCGCCCGGGGTTCTGCAGCAGCGCCTGGAGCAGGGCCTGCTCACGGCGGGACAGGTCGACATGCTGGCCGGCCAAGGTCGCCTCGCAGCTACTCGGGTCATAGCGCAGCGGGCCGTGCTCGATCACGTTCACCGCCCGCCCGGCCACCCGCCGCAGCAAGGTATGCAGGCGTGCGGCCAGCTCGCGCAGATCGAAGGGCTTGAGCAGGTAATCGTCGGCACCGGCCTGCAGGCCATCGACACGATCGGTGACGGCATCGCGGGCGGTGAGCACCAGTACCGGCAGGGTCTCGCCTTTTTCGCGCAGGCGGCGCAGCAGCTTGAGGCCATCTTCGTCGGGCAGGCCGAGGTCGAGGATCATCACGTCGAACTGCGCGGCCTGCAGCATCGCTCGCGCAGCGGCGGCGTTGCCAACCCGGTCCACGGTCAGGCCCTGAGCGGTGAGGCCGGCGCAGATGCCGGCGGCGATCAGGTCGTCGTCCTCGCAGAGCAGAACGTGCATGGTGGGGCTCCCGGAGTGGTGTGGCTGGTATTGCACCTTGGGCGGATTAAGGGGGGATTATGGACCTTTTGGGGAGGGCTTGGGGGAGATCGATCTCCGCGCGGGTCGCCACCCTGCCCCTCGCAGCCTCAACGCCAATTCCCGAGCTTCTCGAACACAACAGAAACGAAGTCGCCTTTTCCTACAACTGATCTAGAAACCTCTGATCCGAATCCATGATGGGATTTCCCCCTGCACGCGCTGTCAGGGAGACACCTCATGTACCTGGATTACCTCGTGCCCTCCTGGCACGAGATCGAGTCACGTGTCATCGCCGTGGTGGGCTACCCAAGCGGTGGCCAGTTCCGCACCGGCCTCAATGAAGAGGTCGCCTCGCTGGGCCTCAACCTGCGCCGGATCGAAGCTGTCCGCACAGCCTTCTACCACGCCGAATGGCAGGCGGCGAACATGCTACGCCAGCGCTTCGCCGACCTCGACATCAACAGCATCATCGACGAACTGCTGAGGGTCGTGCAGCAGATGGCGATGATCGTCGCCGGCAGCACCATTACCGGTGGTTTGCTTGGCGCGGGGGTAGGCGCATTCGCCGGCGGCGCCGGAACCATTCCGTTCGCTGGCGCAGGCGCGGCCATGGGCCTCAAGGTCAGCGGCTGGATCCTCGGAGCGCTGGGGCTGGCCTCCATTGCCGAGTTCTTCGTCGAGGGCTTACCGCGTATCGGCGAGTACTACGTCGATGGCATCCGCTTCGCCTGGGAAGGTACCTGCGGCAATGAAGGCACCGGCCCGTTCTGCCGGGACGACCCCTATGCGATATCCCGGGCCACGCATCAGATTGCTCAAGGCCATGTGGAAGTCGTGGTGCTGTTGTTGGGGGCGATCGTGTCGTACCTCACCCGCGGGCGCGGCGATGCCCGAGTGCTGGCCCAGGAGATGGCGGCCAGCCGCAAAGGCGCGCGGTTGGGGCAATGGATGCTCCAGCATGAAGAGGGGTTGAAGAAACGGCCGGATCTGCAGGTGCCGGAGCGGCGCAAAGGGGCGATGGATGATCCGCAGCCAGTTCAGCCGAATCGGCAGGCGGGAAATGACAAGGAGCACCCCCACAGGGAAGCCCGGTAGCATGCCGTTGCATACGGTGGCATGTTTCAAGGCGGATAAATTGTCAGCATCGAAGCATGGCGAGTTTGAACGGCAGTTGAAGGGGCAACAGGATGGGTTGAATCGGCTGACGGTTGAGGAGTTTTTGGAGAATGTTGCCAATCCTGTAAAGCGTGACCCTGCGGTCGCACGCGCTGCACGCAGGGATCTACAAGACCGGTTGGAAAAAAGAATCAACAAGGAGCTGCTCGCCGAAATGAGCCCAGCAGAAGCAACTAGACTGTCGACCATAAAGGCGAAAGAGACGATGGCCACCTTGGCCGCGCTACACAATCCCGACTTAAGCGCGGGTGGCAGAGACATGATCTCAGACTTTGGCGACAGGCAAGTCAACTCCAGCATTGGTGCTCAATGGCGAAACAGACTAGCCAGCATAAAAGAGGCTGCGGAAAAATCGCCGAAATTCGGCACCCACTCGACTTACATGAATGTAAGACTTCATAAGTGCTAACGATAAGAGGCATCGCAAATGGATGAGGTATTCTCCATATTCCTTGACAATATAGGCGCGCCTTTTTCGCGTCGAGAGGTGCCCCCCTCCAGCATTGATCGCTATAACGGAAAACTTCCAGAGTTGTTACTTGCATACTGGAAAGAGCATGGATGGTGTGGTTTTGGCGAAGGTATATTCTGGCTGGTTAATCCACAGGAGTATGAGGGCGTTGTCTCATCCTGGACCGAGGGCACCCTCCTTGAAAACCGGGACACTTACCACTTGATTGCCAGAAGCGCTTTCGGCGACCTGTATCTTTGGGGAGAGAACAGTGGCTTTTCAGTAAAAATCACAAGTCTTCTGTCCCGTTACACAGGTGAAAACTGCACACTCACTGAAACGGAAGCAACCAGAGAGGTCCAAAGCTTCTTTCTATCAAGAAAAAAAGAACACAACGACTTTGAAAGCCTTTTTGAGCCCGCGAAGAAAAAGCTGGGCATCTTGAAAGAAGATGAGATATATGCATTTGTTCCTGCATTGATGCTGGGAGGGCGCCCCGACCTCAAAAACCTGGAAAAACTTAAAGCAATAGAGCATTTAATTTTGCTGTCTCAAATCACCGAACTCGAACCCTACAGCTTCTCTGACTTCTGAGCACACAAAAGGACCTAAACGAATGGATGTCATCTTCAGCATTTTCCTGGAAACCTTCGGCGAACCCATCGGCCAGCAACCCGTACCACCTGCCGCTGTCGATCATTACCAAGGCAAACTCCCCAATCGCCTCCTTGAATACTGGCAAGACCACGGCTGGTGCGGCTACGGCGGCGGCTTGTTCTGGCTTGTAAATCCTCAGGAATACCAGGGTGTAGTGGCCTCTTGGTTGGCAGGTACGCACTTCGAAGCATGCGACACTTATCACCTCATAGCCCGCAGCGCTTTTGGCGACCTGTACCTATGGGGTGAGAAAACCGGTTCGGTGCTGACCATCGCGGCCTACCATTCCCGTTACCTCGATGGCGCTCACAGCTCAGGCGACGAAGAACGGGACAACAAGATCCACGGTTTGCTCATGTGGCTGATGACCGAGTGCGTCTACTTCGACGACCTGTTCGAACCTGCCAGGGAACGGCTCGGCACCCTGGGCTCAGACGAAATGTATGGCTTTGTCCCCGCCTTGATGCTGGGAGGCCCAGACAGCCTTGAGCGTCTTGAAAAGCTGAAGGCAGTGGAGCATCTGGTGCTGCTTTCCCAACTGAGCGAACTCGAACCCTATGAACTCACTGGCGAAGAAGATGAATAGCCTTTGACGAACGCATTCAAGGGCGCACCGCATCCGGCCTATCGACATCCTGCAACACACCGGCATCCTGCACCTCTAGCCTGACGCAAACCGCTGGGTTGGCCTTGACCACCGAACGCGCCCCTTCATCACCCTTCAGCCGGGCAAGCGCCGGCCAGAAATCGCGCCCGAACAACACCGGATGGCCCTGTCGTCCAGCATGACAAGGCAGGACTATCGTTGACCCACTGGCCTCGCGTGCAAGCAAATCCAGGGTCGCGGACGCCACCCAGGGCATATCACCCAACAGAATCGCTACTGCCTGCGCCTCGCTGTCAGCCAGCGAAGCGGCACCGGCCGCCAGGCTATGGCCCATGCCCAATGTGAAATCCGGACTGGAGACCACCCTGCACCGCGCAGGCAACCCCAGGTCCACGCCTCGCTCCCCTTCACGCAACACCACCCGCACATCATCGAACACTGCGCAGGCGCTCTCTACGCTGTGTACCAGCAAGCTTCGACCGTCAGCCAGCAGCGAACGGCGCTTGTCAGCGCCGAAACGCACACTGCTGCCTGCCGCCAATACCAACGCAACCACGCTCACAGCGCCGCCCGCTCGATGCCATTGCGCGCACGAAGGATATCGGCCAGTACCGCCAGGGCGATCTCGGCCGGGGTCTTGCTGCCCAGGTTCAGGCCAATCGGCGCATGGATGCGCGCCAGCTCGTCGCAACCCAGGCCACCAATTCGCTGCAAGCGTTCGCGACGCTTGTCGGAGGTGGCCTTGGAGCCCATTACGCCGATGTAGAACGCTTCGGTCCGCACGGCTTCAAGCATGGCCAGGTCATCGATTTTTGGATCATGGGTCAATGCCACCACTGCCGTATCGGCATGGCAACCGCCATTGGCGATGAATTCCGACGGCAGCTCGCGGCGCACCTCTATGCCATTCAGCACTACGCCGTCGAGTACTTCGTCACGCGGCTCGCAAAGGATGACCTCAAAACCCAGCCCCCTGCCGAATTCGGCGCAAAAATGCGCCACGCTGGAATAGCCGGCCAGCAGCAGCCGCTGGGCGGCGCCGACACGCAAGCGCACCCGGGCATTTTCCCGTTCGACCCGTGGCCCCTGACTATGGTCATCGAGCAGCTGGCGGGTACCCGTTGGCAGGCTCACCTCACGCAGTACCCGGCGCTGGCCCAGCAGCGCACGTTCCAACTCACGCAGATGCGCCTGCACCTCGCATTCAACCGGCAGGTTCTCCACCAGCACTTCCAGCACACCGCCACACGGCAGGCGAACGCGCGAACGCGGGTCGCTGCCGTCGCCATAACGCACGATGGCAACCGGCTCCGGGAATTCCCCCAGGGCCACGCGTTCGAGAAAGTCGTCTTCGACACAGCCACCGGACAGCGAGCCCAGCCACTGGCCGCTGGCGTTGACCGCCAGCAGCGAACCCGGCGCACGCGGCGCCGAGCCGTAGGTGGCGAGCACCGTGCACAACCATACCCGCTGGCCGTTGCAGGACCACTGCAAAGCCTGACGGATCACCTGGAGATCGAGATGCTGCACGCTTTACTCCGCCTTCAGCTCGGCGAGCTGCTGTACGTTCAGGTCGCCGGGCAATCCACCCCAGGCCTGGCGCAGGTAGTTGACCATATCTGTCACCTGTTGGTCATCAAGCTTGTCGGCAAAGCCCGGCATCGGCTGCATGCGCTCGAAGCCGGTGAACTGCTGTTCACGGATGCCCTCGAGGACCACCTTGACCAGATTGCGCGAGTCGGCCTGGCGCAGCACGGTGTTGCCGCGCATGGCCACGGCGATGTGCGGCTTGCCCTCGCCGTCGACACCATGGCAGCCGGCGCAGACGTTCAGGTACTGCTGGTGGCCCCGCTTGGCACTGTCGCTCATCTGCTCCAGGGCAACGGCCTCGATAGCCTTGGCCGGCGGCGGCTGGTCACCCAGCAGGTAGGTGGCCATGGCCGCAAGGTCTGCATCTTCCAGGTGCTGGGTGCTGTGGTGCACCACCGGGAACATCTCGTTGAACATGCTGCCTTGGGCGCTGATGCCGTGCTTGAGGAAGGTGGTCAGGTCCGGCTGGGTCCAGCCGCGCTCGGCCAGGTCCTGGGCCAGCAGGCTTGGCGCCAGGTAGCCACCCAGCAGGCCGCCGCTCAGGCGCTGGTCCTGCTGCAGCGCACCGATCGGGTTGCGCGGGGTATGGCATTCGCCACAATGGCCCATGACCTCGACCATGTACTGGCCGCGCTGCCAGGCCGGGCTTTTGCCCTCGGTCGGCTGCAGTTGCACGCTCTTGCCATACAGCATGTTCCAGCCGCTGAGCCCCATGCGCACATTGAACGGGAAGCGCAACGCGGTCTGCGGTGCCGGGCGGTTGATCGGCGGTATGGTCATCAGGTAGGCGAGGATCGCGTCCGAGTCTTCACGCTTGATCAGGTGGTACGAGGTGTAAGGCATCGCAGGATAAAGGTTGGCGCCGTCCTTGCGCTTACCCTCGGTGACTGCGGCGAAGAACTCGTCGGCGCTGTAGTTACCGATGCCGTACTGTTTGTCCGGGGTGATATTGCTGCCATAAATGGTGCCGAACGGCGAATGGATCGGCAGCCCGCCCGCATACGGCGCGCCGCCTTCGGCAGTATGGCAGGCCATGCAGTCGGCCGCGCGGGCCAGGTATTCACCGCGCTTGACCTGCGCATCGTCGGCCGCCAAGGCAAACGAACTGACCGCCAGCCCGAGGGCCAATGCCGAGGCGCTACGTACGAAGCCCATGTTCAACCCTCCTTGACCAGGCCGAGATCGTTGAGCACCTTGCGGGTGGCATCGTAGTAACGCATGTAGCCTGTGCAGCGGCAGATGTGGTGACCAAGGCTGGCCTCGATGCGGTCTTCCACTTCGCTCTTCTTCAGCGGCTGGCGCTGGGCCGTTTCCACCAGCACGGTTGCGGCGTTGACGAAGCCTGGTGCGCAGTAGCTGCACTGGAAGGCGAACAGGTCGACGAACTTCTGCTGGATCGGGTTGAGCGTCAGGTTGCCGGCCTCGTCTTTTTTGGCATGGCCTTCGATGGTGCGAACCTTCTTGCCTTCGAAGTAATGCGCACCGGTGATGCAGGTGCGCACTTCTTCGCTGGTGCCGTCGGGGTTGTCGACGATCACCACGCAGGCGTGGCAGATGCCCTGGCCGCAACCCAGGCGCGAGCCGGTGAGGTTCTGGTGTTCGTGCAGGTAGTCGATCATCGCCAGGTCCGCGGGGACCTCGACCGGCCCGACCGGTTGACCGTTGAGCGTCAGTTGCAGTGGACGGTTAGCCATTGAAGGCCTCCTTGATACGGGCTGGGGTGATGGGGAGATCGCGCACGCGCTTGCCGATGGCATGCGCGACGGCATTGCCGATGGCACCGACGACCGGGATCATCACCACTTCGGCGATGCCCTTGGAGGGGTCGGTCGGTGACAGCGGCGGGAGGATTTCGCTGGTCTGCTGCCACACCGCCACATCGCGCGCATGCGGCAGGCGGTAGCGGTTGAAGTTCCAGTCGCCCTCCCCGGGCCCACCCTCGTACAACGGCATTTCTTCGGTCAGTGCATGGCCAATGCCCATGGCGATACCGCCTTCGAGCTGGCCCTTGACCAGTTCCGGCACCAGCACCCGGCCACACTCGACCCAACTGTGGTGGTTGAGCACCTGCGTCTCCAAGGTGCCTTTGTTGACCTTGACCTCGACGATGGTCGCCACTGGGCTGTAGTAGGTGACCATGGCGTTGTTCAGCTGGGTGTCGGGGTAGGCCGCATTCTGCCGGTCGAGCAGGTGATAGCCATGGCTGCCCATCTGCGCCTTCTTGGCATTCACCGCACCATCGCCGTACTTCACCGCCATGGCATCGAGCGGGAAGCGCTCGCGCACGCCATCGATGACAAAGTCGGCCTCGGCCCAGCTCCAGCGGTTGAAGCCGTGCACGCTCACGCCGGTAACCAGCCCCATGTCGTGGGCCTTCTGCGCCAGCTGGGCAAACGGAATCGGCGCCAGGCCGTTGCCGGTCAGCTCACCGTTGACCCACACCGCATTTTCACGGCGCACCACCAACGGGTTGGCCTGGCCGCCGTGCGGGCCCTGGCTCCAGATCGCCATGGCCGCCGGCCACAACCCATGATTGAACAGCACACGCGCCGCTTCGCGGGTGGCATGGCTGAAGTAGAACGCCGAGTTGGTCGCCGACGATGGCGACGCCAGCTTGCCGACCCAGCGCGGGTTGCGCAGCGCGGCGTCCTGCTCCGGCTGGCTGATCAGGTACGGGTTTCCGCTGGTGCTCAATTGCAGCTCTGGCCATTCGGTGACTGCAGTCTTCACCTCGTCGGCCGAACGGCCGAGGAAATCGCTGACCACCAAAGCCTGGGAGGTGGACATGCCGGTGCCCAGCTCGGTGCCGATATGGCGCAGGCTGATGCGGCCATCGGCGCTGAACTCGACACTGGCCATCGGCGCCTCGGAACCTGTACCGAAGTCCTTCTGGCAGATGGCGAAGCCGACGCCGTACCAGTGGTCCGGGTCCTTGGCGTCCCTCTGTTGCTTGCGTGCATCGCGGTTGCGCCACCACTCGTGCACAGCGGCCTTGTCGAGGATCTCGTACAGGCGCAGGGCGCCGGCCGGGACCGCACCCTGGGTGTTCTTCATGCCCGACTTCAGCGCGTTGGCGCGGCGCAGGTCGATGGCATCGACGCCCAGGCGGCCGGCGATCTCATCCACCATCATCTCGGTGGCCGCCATGCTCTGCAGGGTGCCGTAACCGCGCATGGAGCCGGCCTCGACGCCACGGGAATAGTAGGCGGTCACCGACAGGTCGTTCTGTGGCATGTAGTAGATCGACTGCGCTGCCGTGGCGCCCACGGCTGCCACCGACGGGCTGTAGTTGATGCGCCCGCCGCCGTCGCAGCTCATGTCGGCGCGGAAGATCTTGAAGCTGTTGTCCTTCTTGTCCACCGCCAGCTGGTAGCGGATATCGAAGGCATGGCGCTTGATACCGCTCTGGAACTGCTCGTAGCGGTCGTTGGCCAGGCGGATCGGCACGCCGGCGCCGTAAAGCGCAGCCACCGCGGCATAGAAGACGAAGATGTTGTTGTCTTTTGAGCCATAGCCCACGGTATAGCCCGGATGCATGTTCAGCGTGTTCAGGGCAAAGCGCGACGGCTTGATCATGTGCACGCATTCCTGCGCCACTTCGAACGGGCACTGAGTGGCGACCACGAAGTGCAGCGTACCCGTGGCCGGGTCATACCAGCCGTTACCGTTGTCCGGCTCCAGCGCGGCAGGTTCGATGGACGGCGTCTTGTAGCGCTCGTCGAACACCAGCCAGTCCTCGGGCGGGTTGTCCAGCTGCTCGGCCATGCGCTTGGCGTAGAACAACCCCTGCTCGGTCAGGTCGCCGTGCTGGTTGGGCTGCTTCGACCACACCGGCTTGCGGTTGAGAATGGTGGGGAACAGCATTGAGTTCTTCAGGCTGGAGAACTCATCGTCGTCGAACGGCGTGGCGCCGCCCACCCGCACGAAGCGGAAGCTGCCATAAGGGTCGCGCTGGTACAGCGGCGCCTGGGCACCGTAACGGATCGCCTGCTGATTGAACTGCAGCTTGCGCTTGGCTTGGCGGAAGCGCTCGAAGTCGTGCCAGATCAGGATCGCCACCGGGTGGCCGATGAACATCGGCACCTTGCCGGGCGGCAGCAGCGGGTCGGGCGAATGGGCCTCGGGCCAGGCAATGCCGTCCTGTTCGAGGTCGGCGGCTGTGACGATGCGGTCCGGCTGCAGGTCGGTGCCGAGCAGGCTGAGGTCATGCCCGGCATAGATACGATCAACCGTGGTGGCCTTGAGCAGCAGCGCATGGCCCTGCTGCGCGGGCCACCCGGGCATGTCCTTGGCGCGGATGTCGCGGGCGAACACTTTGTCGCCGCAGACCTTGGACAAGGCATCGTTACGGAAACGCGCCTTGCCGTCGTGGTTCATCCACTTCTGCGGCGAAGTGGTAACGCGCTCCTCCATCAACGCGGCGAAGGCCTGGCTGCCAAGTGGCGCCATGGTCACGCCGACACCAGCGATCAGGCCGCCTTGCAGGAAGGCGCGCCGGGAAATATCACGGTTGGACATGCTTGATCCTCTGGGCAGTTGGGGCCTGCCCTTTCTTTTGATTCTTGGCCTGGCTTGAGAAAAGCTGACCTTGGCGTCAACTTTACAGCAATTGGGTGGATATAGGCAAAGTCAAGCCGACAATGTGTCGCGGTGTGTATAGGGCAAGAGGCGGAATTCGCGCTTTGGCGGGTAGGTGTTTGACGGGAGATTTTCAGCGCCTGGTAGGTGTTCGCCGCGAGAGTTTCAGCGCCTGGTAGGTGTTCGCCGCGAGAGTTTCAGCGCCTGGTAGGTGTTCGCCGCGAGAGTTTCAGCGCCTGTGAGATCGAGCGCCGCGCGGGCGGCGCTCGATCTCACAGGCGCTGAAACTCTCCCGGCAAACACCTCAAAATTCCAACGCCGCCCCCTCGAAAATCCAACAACGAAGACCCTGCAAATCCAGAACCAAACTCTTACTACTCCTGACCACCCCAACCCCAACACCCGCGTTAACCTTCATTTAATCAACCCCAGCCAGCATGGCCCCATTCCCAGATCTGCCAAGGCGAAGACATGCGCGTTCTCCTGCTCTTCCTCACACTCCTACTGGCCGGCCCGTTGCAAGCCAACCCGTTCGATGTGAAACCAGACTTCCTGCCGGTTGACCAAGCCTTCGTGCTCACCCACGACCGCCAGGCCGACGGCCAGATGCGCCTGTACTTCCAGATCAAGCCGGGCTACTACCTGTACCAGAAGCGCCTGAAGTTCGATGGCCTGCCCACCGAGCAGCACCCGCAACTGCCACCGGCACTCAACCATCACGACGAGTTCTTCGGCGACAGCGCGGTGTACCGCGACCAGCTTGAACTGCTATTGCCTGCCAACGCCCAGGGTCAGTTGCGCCTGGGCTGGCAGGGCTGCGCCGACGCCGGCCTGTGCTACCCGCCGCAAACCACCTCGATCGACTTGGGTGGCAGCGTAACGCCGGCCGCCGAGCAAGCCAGCGACCAGGCCCTGGCCAGCGGCCTGCAACAAGGCCACCTGGCCTGGAGCCTGCTGGCGTTCTTCGGCCTTGGCCTGCTGCTGGCGTTTACCCCCTGCTCGCTGCCGATGCTGCCGATCCTGGCCGGGCTGGTGCTGGGCAATGGCGCCAGCGCCCGCCGTGGCTGGCTGCTGGCCGGGGTCTATGTGCTGAGCATGGCCCTGGTGTACGCCGGGCTGGGGGTGGTTGCTGCCCTGCTGGGTGCCAGCCTGCAGGCCTGGCTGCAGCAACCCTGGCTGCTGGGCAGCCTGGCGGGGCTGTTCGTGCTGCTGGCACTGCCGATGTTCGGCGCCTTCGAACTGCAACTGCCTGCCGCCCTGCGCGACCGCCTGGACCGCGCCGGGCAAGGTACCCGTGGCGGCAACCTGTATGGCGCGGCATTGCTCGGGGCGTTGTCCGGCCTGTTACTCGGCCCGTGCATGACTGCGCCGTTGGCCGGTGCGCTGCTGTACATCGCGCAGAGCGGCGACGTGCTGCAAGGCGCGCTGGTGCTGTTCAGCCTCGGCCTGGGCATGGGCGTGCCGCTGCTGTTGCTGGTAACCCTGGGCAACCGTTATCTGCCGCGCCCGGGTGCGTGGATGAACCGGGTCAAGGGTGTGTTCGGTTTCGTGTTCCTGGCCATGGCGCTGTACACCGTGCGCAGCCTGCTGCCTGCGACCTTGCTGCTGGCACTGAGCGGCGCCTGGCTGATCGCCCTGGCCTGGGCTGCCTGGCCGGCCCTGCAACGGCTGCCGGCGTTGCGTGCAGTACCGTTGCTCGGCGCGCTGTGGGGCGGCCTGTTGCTGGTCGGTGCGGCAGCAGGCGGCGACGACCTCTGGCAGCCACTAAGCCCGTTCGCCGGTGGCGTCGCCGCGACAGCCCCAAGCCAACACGCCGAAGACCGCTTCGTCACCGTCAGCCGCCCCGAAGACCTGCAACGTGAGCTGGATGCGGCCAAAGCCCGCGGCCAGTGGGTGATGCTCGACTACTATGCCGACTGGTGTGTGTCGTGCAAGGTCATGGAAAAGCAGGTGTTCGCCCGCAGCGACGTGCAAGCCGGACTGGCCGGTGTACACCTGCTGCGCCTGGACGTGACCGCCGACAGCCCTGCCAGCAAGGCCCTGCTGCAGCGCTATCAGGTACCCGGCCCGCCCAGCATTATCTGGATCGGCCCGGAAGGCGAAGAACGCCGCGCGCGACGCATCACCGGTGAGGTGGACGCAGCCGCGTTCCAGCAACACTGGGTCCAGACCAGGAGTCAAGGCTGATGCTGACCGTAACACTCGGGCCACTGACCATGGCCCTCAACCACCTGCTGATGCTCACCGCCCTGGTGATCGCCAGCGTGGTCGGCTGGTGGGTCGCCCGACGTGGCGGCGAGAGCCCGGAATCGGCGCTGTTCAACCTGTTCCTGATCGGCCTGCTGTGTGCCCGCGCCGGCTTCGTGCTGGCCTACTGGCCGATGTACCGGGACGACCCGCTGCAAATCATCGACATTCGCGATGGCGGCTTCCTGTTCTGGTCGGGCCTTGCCGGCATCGTGCTCGGAGCCCTGTGGCAGGGCTGGCGCCACCCCGGCCTGCGCCGCCCGCTAGGCTGGGCGCTGTTCAGCGGCGCACTGTTCTGGGGCCTGGCCAGCCTCGGCGGCCACCTGTACAGCAAAGGCACCGAACTGCCCGAACTGAGCCTGCGCAACGCCGGCGGCCAGGCCGTGGCATTGCACAGCTACCGCGGCAAGCCGCTGGTCATCAACATCTGGGCCACCTGGTGCCCGCCGTGTCGGCGTGAGATGCCAGTGCTGCAACAGGCACAAAGCGATTACCCGCACGTGACCTTCCTGTTCGTCAACCAGGGCGAAACCCCGGAAAACGTCAGCACCTTCCTCGCCACCACCGGCCTGAGCCTGACCCACGTGCTGTTCGACGGCACCGGCCTGCTGGCCCAGCGCGTCGGCTCCATGGCCTTGCCCACCACCCTGTTCTACGACGCCAACGGGCGGCTGGTTGGCAGCCACCTGGGCGAGCTGTCCCGGGCCAGCCTGCGCCACGCCCTGGAACCTTTCGACCGGGCCCTTGCGCCCGCCCCTGCCGCACAAGGAAACTGACATGCGATTGACTGCACTGCTGCCCCTGTCCCTGGCCCTGCTGGCCGCCCCTGCCCTGCAGGCCGAAGAACTGCCCAAGGCGGTTCAGCAACTGCAAGCCAAGGGCGCCGTGATCAAGGGCAGCTTCGATGCGCCCAACGGCCTGCGTGGTTATGCCGCCGAGTACCAGAACAACGCCCTGGCCCTGTACCTGACCCCCGACGGCAAGCACGTGCTGGTCGGCAGCCTGTTCGACGAACAGGGCAAGGACCTGAGCGCCGAGCCGCTGCAAAAGCTGGTCTACGCGCCGATGAGCAAGGAAATCTGGGCGAAAATGGAAAAGACCGCGTGGATCGCCGACGGCAAGGCCGACGCGCCGCGCAAGGTGTACCTGTTCAGCGACCCGAACTGCCCGTACTGCAACATGTTCTGGGAACAGGCGCGGCCCTGGGTGGAGTCGGGCAAGGTGCAGTTGCGCCACATCATGGTCGGCATCATCCGTGAGGACAGCCCGGGCAAGTCGGCGGCGCTGCTGGCAGCGAAAGACCCGTCCAAGGCACTGCAACAGCATGAGAAGGCCGGCAAGGCCAGCACCCTGAAGGCGCTGGAACAGGTGCCAGAGGCTGTGCAACAGAAGCTGGCGGCGAACATGGCGTTGATGGAAGAGATGGGGTTGCAGGCGACCCCGGCCATTTTCTATCAGGATGAGCAAGGCAACCTGCAAAGCCAGCAAGGGGCACCACGGCCGGAGATGCTGGGGAAGATTCTGGGCAAGCGCTAGGCTTCTCTTGAGTGTTGCTGTGATACACAGATCGAGCGCATCGCGCGCGAAGTTCGCTCCTTGATATGTGAGTGGTCAAGCTTTTTGAGGTGTTCAGCGCTGAAAAGTTGGCTGTATCAACGGGTTCATACCCGCGAAGCAGGCGACGCGGGGCATGGCACCGGCTACGCTGGTGTTCGCGGGTGAACCCGCTCCTACGGGGGTTCGTGCTGACGGCGGGATTTTGCGCCAGGCATGTGATCGCAAGGCTACTAGCCTGCCGCAAGACATACGCTGTAGATGTAGGAACAACTGTCTTGCTCTAAATTCGAAAGGCCTGCGTGGTCGGGTGAAGGAGCGGGTTTACCCGCGAGCACGGGCAAAGTCTGTGCTATCCAGCGCGCCACACTCGAGCATCGCGCAATTATTGAACCTATTATTTTTGCTAGTTTTCATTACCCTTCTGCAATGCAATACTTACAAGCAGAGTGTCAAGCTTGGAGAACATCGCCATGTCGACTGCCACGCACATATTCAAGAAGAACAGCATGACCCACGCTATTGCCTATTCGCCATATGGTTATTGCCCCCCTGCGCCAATGCAGATGGCTGCTACTGGATTTAATGGGGAGCGATCTGACCCAGTAACTTATAATTATGCACTGGGCGCTGGCTATCGATTTTTTAACCCAGCCTTGATGCGCTTCACTTCTCCAGATGCTGTGAGCCCTTTCGGATCTGGAGGTCTTAACCCGTATTGTTATTGCCTGTGCGACCCGATAAATTTATCTGATCCCGATGGGCGAACCCCGGCGCAACCCTGGAATATCATTAGGCTTCGAACTATGTTCCCAAGCCTACACAAACGCAAGACAAGTTTTCAAATAAACCTGGAGGAGTTTGATGCAAATATTAGTAATTATAAAAGCACTTTGGGAAGGCGACATGAGTTTGGCTCGGCCCGTTCGCTAGTAGCCAGCCCAGCCGTTGATGAAATTCCACCAGGGTGGGACCGGATAGGTATTCACGGTTCTTCAACCACTAATAAAAAGAGCTTACTGAAATCGCTTGACCCGAAACTTATAAAACCAAGAGGGGGGCATCAGGAGCTTGGGCGTGGATTTTATGTTGCAGTGGATTCGTCGTGGTCAATGTTCGGTTCCGGCGACGGAAGACAATCGTATAACGTATATACCCCAAATATGGCCCGCTTCACACCTGGGAAACATTTCGACTTTTCGCATGCCGCCCTGCAACCTTATGAAAAAATGCAAATTGTTATTCGGGAATCGGCATATGACTTATTTATCGTCCGGGAGGCGCGGGTTGGACCGATAGTGCGGCCTCGACCTTATGAGGCGCCATTTTAAAAGTTTTTGGGGCATTTGTTTAATGGGTAACACTGGTCTGTCAAGGCTTCCCGCATCAAGTCAGCATAGGCCGTCTGACCCGGGCTGAAATAGACTTGGGTTCAGCCATATCCAGCAAGCGTATTATGCGACTTCCTCAGGTACTTTGACCATGTGAAAGGGGCGCCAAGCGCCCCTGCCCATCACAGCCCCTCCAGTTCCGCCATCAGGTCACTGAGCCGGTCGACCTTGTCATCATCCAGCGCACTGCCCTGCAGCCCCTGTACATACTCGGCCAACGCCTCCACCGTGCTGCACTCGAACATCGCCCGCAGCGGCACGTTCAGCTGTAGCTGCTTCTGCACCCGCGAAGCGATTTGCGTGGCCAGCAATGAATGGCCGCCCAACTCGAAGAAGTTGTCGTGTACACCAACCCGCTCTGCCTTGAGCACATCGGCCCAGATACCCGCCAACAGGTCCTCCAGTTCGTTGCGTGGCGCCAGATAGGCCTGGCTGTGCTGGGCGCCGATGTCGATGGATGGCAGGGCCTTGCGGTCAAGCTTGCCGTTGGCATTGTGCGGCAAGCTGTCGAACCAGCCCCAGTGCAACGGCACCATGTACTCCGGCAACTCGGCACGCAGCCGTTGCTTGACCTGCTCCAGCATTGCGGCATCGGCACTGACGCCCTGGTGCGCCACCAGGTAGCCAACCAGATGCTTGCCGTTCACGCCCTCCTGCACGCCCACGGCGGCATCGCGAATTTCCGCCTGCTCATGCAGCCGGGCCTCGATCTCGCCCAGTTCGATGCGATAGCCGCGAATCTTCACCTGGTGGTCGATGCGCCCGACATATTCCAGCACGCCGTCCGGGCGTTGCCGCGCCAGGTCGCCCGTGCGGTACAGACGTTCGCCCGGCGCCCCATAAGGGTGAGGGATGAACGCGAGCGCCGTGCGCACTGGGTCACCGACATAGCCACGACCCACGCCCGTGCCGGCCACGCACAACTCACCCACTGCCCCCAGCGGCACCAGCTTCTGGTCCTCGCCGAACAGGTACAGCCGGTTGTTATCGGTGGGCGTACCAATTGGCAGGTAGCTGCCTTGGGTCGAGGCGGCATCGACGCGGAAGAACGCCACGTCATCCGAGCACTCAGCCGGCCCATAGGCATTGACCAGACCGATCTGCGGGTAGCGCTGCAGCCACTGCGCCGCCAGCTCCGGTGGCATGGCCTCGCCGGTCGGCAGCATCCAGCGCAGGCCGTCGAGGGCCTGGTGGTCGCTGGCCAGCATGCCCTGAATCAGGGACGGCACGCTCTCCAGCACGGTAATGCCGGTGGCCTGCACGTGCGCCAGCAGGCCATGCGGGTCGTGGGCGATGGCGTTAGGCACGATCTCTACCTGAGCGCCGAACAGCGGCGCAGCCAGGAACTGCCAGACCGAGATGTCGAAGCTTTGCGAGGCGGTCTGGGCAATCACGTCCTGCTCGCTCAGCGCCAGGTACGGCACCTTGCTGAGCTGGTTGTTGAGCATGCCGCGCTGCTCGACCATCACCCCTTTCGGCAGCCCGGTCGAGCCTGAGGTGTAGATCACATAGGCGAGGTTGTCCGGGCCACTGTGGATACCGGGATTGTGGCTTGCGATCGGGTTGGCCTGGACGTCTTCCCAGACCAGCAGTTGCGGCCGCAGCGCAGCCTCCAGCTCACCGAGCAACTGCCGCCCCTGCTCGGCGCAGGCTGCGCTGCACACCAGCACCGGCGTGCGGCTGAGCTGGATGATGCTTCGCAGGCGGGCTGCCGGCAAGCCCGGGTCCAACGGCAGGTAACCAGCGCCGGCCTTGAAGCTGCCGACAATCATGCCCAGCAGCGGCAACCCACGCTCGGCAAGCAGTGCCACTGGCTGGTCCACGCAGACGCCGGCAGCCACCAGCGCATGGCCCAGGCGGTTGGCCGCCAGGTTCAGCCCGGCGTAATCATAGGATGCCTCCAGGCAGCGGGCCACGGTACGCTGTGGATGCGCCACGACCTGCGCTTCGAACTGCGCGATGTAGCTTTGTTCCAGCGGATAAACCCGCTCGGTCCGGTTGCAGTCCTCCAGCAGGAAGCCTTGCTCCTGGGCGCTCAGCAGCGGTAGCTCGCTCACCTCCCCTTCAAAACCTTGTACCAGCGCCAGCAGCAGGCGCTTGAATTCGGCCAGCAGGCGCTCGACGGTCGGGTAATCGAAGTAACGCTGGTCAAACGACAGGTGCAGGCCCAGGTCATCACCCGGGTAACACACCGCCGTCAGCGGGAAGTTGGTGTGGGTACGGCCCGAGTCGGAGCTGGCGTTCAGGTGCTGGGCGTGATCGAGCACGGCGGTTTCAACCGGCGCATTCTCGAACACGAACAGGCTGTCGAACAGCGGCTGGCCCTTGGGCAGCTCGCTGCACGCCTGGATCGCCACCAGCGGCAGGTATTCGTACTCGCGCAGCTCCATGTTGCTTTGCAGCAGGCCTTGCAGCCACTGGCGCACACTGCAGCGCTCACCCGCCGCGGGCAACTGCACGCGCAGGGCCACGCTGTTGATGAACAGGCCGACGGTGCGCTGCATCTGCGGCATGCTCACCGGGCGCCCGGCCACGGTTACGCCAAAGGCCACGTCGCGGTCGCCGCTGTAGCGCGACAGCACCAGGGCCCAGGCCGCCTGAGCGAAAGTGTTGACGGTGAGCTGATGGGCCTGGGCCAGTTCGCGCAGACGCACGCCATCATTCACCTCAAGGCGGGTATAACAATCGCCGACGACCATGCCGCTACCGGCGTGGTCATGGCGCAGCGGGCGGTCGCTCGGGATGGCTGTGGCACGTTCGAAGCCGGCCAGGTTGGCCTGCCACCAGGCACGTGCGTCGTCCAGGCCCTGGCGTTGCAGCCAACCGATGTAATCGCGGTAACGCGGCGGCACCGGCAGTTGGGCCTGACGGCCTTCGCCAAGGGCCTGGTAGACCTCGAAGAAATCGTTCATCAACAGCGAGCGGCACCAGGCATCGATAAGGATGTGGTGGTTGCTCATCATGAACCAGTAGCGTTCATCGGCCACGCGCACCAGGCGCAGGTGGAACGGTGCCTCGCTGAGCAAAGCAAAGCCGGCCTCGCGCTCCTGCTTGTGCAGGGCCTGCAGGCGCTGCTCCTGGGCATCGTCGGCCAGGCCGCGCCAGTCCTGGTAGTCCACCGCCAGGTTGCCCGGCTTGTGGATGATCTGCAGCATCGCCTCGCCGCTGTTCCAGCTGAACGAGGCGCGCAACGCTTCGTGGCGCGCCACCACCGCCTGCCAAGCCCGGGCGAAACGCTCAGGGTCCAAGGCACTGTTGATACGGTAGCGGTCCTGCATGTAGTACAGGCCAGTGCCCGGCTCCAGCAGGGTGTGCAGCAGCATGCCTTCCTGCATCGGCGTCAGCGGGTAAACGTCCTCGATCTGCGCGGCTGGGACCGGCAATGCGTCGATCTGCTCCTGAGTCAGGTGCGCCAGCGGGAAGTCCGATGGGGTGAAGCTGCCATTGCCATCGGCCAGGCAATGCGCGACCAGCGCCAGCAGCTCCTGACGATAGGCCTCAGCCAGACCCGCGATGGTCTGCTGGTCGTAGCGCTCGGCGCTGAAGGTCCAGCGCAATTGCAGAGCACCGCCATACACCTGGCCATCGACGCTCAACCAGTTGGGCAACGGCGCATCGAGGTCATGTGCCAACCCGGCCGGGGCCTCCAGGGGCTGGAACAAGGCCGCACTGTCGAACTGCTGGTCGAACTGGCCCAGGTAGTTGAAGGTGATGCGCGCCTGCGGCAAGGCCGCCATCTGCTCGCGCCCGGCGGCATCCGCCAGGTAGCGCAGTACACCGTAGCCCAGGCCCTTGTGCGGTACATGGCGCAGTTGTTCCTTGATGCGCTTGATCGAACCGGCCCGCGCCGCGTCGTCTTCACCTGGCAGCGGACGCAGGCTCAGTGGGTAGGCATTGGTGAACCAGCCGACGCTGCGGGTCAGGTCCATGTCTTCGAACAACCCGTCACGGCCATGGCCTTCGAGCTGCACCAGCACTTCTTCATCGCCGCTCCAGCGGCACAAGGCCCGCGCCAGTGCAGTCAACAGCAGGTCGTTGACCTGGGTGTGGTAAGCCGCCGGGGCCAGTTGCAACAGCTGCCGGGTTTGCTCCACGTCCAGGCCGATGGCCAGGGTTTGAGCGTGGCGATGCAAATTGCCGCCCTGCGGATGGTCGCACGGCAATTCGCGACGCACACCGCCCAGCTGGCCTTGCCACCAGGCCAGTTCGTCACGCAGCGAATCGCTGCCGGCGTAGCTGGCCACGGTACAGCGCCTGCAGGTCTTCCAGCAGCACCCGCCAGGACACGCCATCAACCACCAGGTGATGAATCGCCAGCAGCAACCGCTGAGAGCCCTGCCCGTCACGCACCAGCAAGGCGCGCAGCAGCGGCCCCTGTTGCAGGTCCAGGCTGCGCTGCACGTCATTGTAGAGTGCCTGACAATCATTGAAATCGGCGACAGTGGCGCTCCACAGCAGTTGCTCGGCGCCAGGCTGCACGTACTGAGCCTGCCAGCGGCCCTGGGCGTCGCTGAAGCGCAGGCGCAGGCTGTCATGGTGCTGCACCAGCGCAGCCAATGCCTGTTCAAGGGTGGCCTCAACCAAGGGTTGGCGTACCTCCAGCAGCACGGCCTGGTTCCAGTGTTGCGGCTGTGGCACGTCACTGTCGAAGAACCAGTGCTGGATCGGCGTCAACCCGGCCTGGCCCTGGCGCAGCCCCTGCTCGACGGTGCTCGCGGCTTCGCTGAGCTGAACCACAGTTGCCAGGGTCTGGATGGTCTGATGCTGGAACAGGTCGCGTGGGGTGAATTGCAAGCCGGCCTGCCGGGCGCGGCTGACCACCTGAATCGACAGGATCGAGTCGCCCCCCAGCTCGAAGAAGTTGTCCTGCACGCCGACCCGGGCAACGTTGAGCACATCGCGCCAGATCTGCGCCAACTGTGCTTCCACCTCATTGCCAGGAGCCTGGTATTGCTGCCGCGCCTGCTCAAGGTCCGGCAGCGGCAGCGCACGGCGGTCGAGCTTGCCGTTGCCCATCAGCGGCAGGCTATCGAGCAGCACCAGGTGCGCAGGCACCATGTAATCGGGCAGGTGCTGGCGGGCATCGGCTTTCACCGCTTCGCGCAGCAGTTGTTGCGCGTCGCTACCGGCGGTGGCCTGCCTGCACACCAGATAGCCCACCAGCTGCTTGCCGCCCGGCAAGTCCAGCGCCAGCACGACGGCCTCGTCGACTTCCTCGTGCGCTTGCAGGCGGCTCTCGATTTCGCCCAGTTCGATGCGGAAGCCGCGGATCTTCACCTGCTGATCAGCACGGCCGACATACTCCACCAGGCCATCGGTACCCAGGCGTACCAGGTCGCCGGTACGGTACAGGCGCCCGCCTTCGGCACTGAACGGGTCGGCGACAAAGCGCTCGGCAGTGAGGCCTGGCCGGTCGTGGTAACCCTGGGCCAGGCCGGCGCCGCCGACATACAGTTCGCCAATGCCGCCTTGCGGCAACAAGGCCAGATCCTCGTCGAGGATGTAGGCCGTACGGCTACCGATGACGCGGCCGATCGGTACGCTGCCAAGGTCTGCTGGCAAGGCCTCTGGGGCCAGGCACGCCAGCGGCATGACCACGGTTTCGGTCGGGCCGTAGGCATTGAAGCACTGCTGCGGCGCAAAGGCCTGGCGAATACGCTGCAGGTGCTCGCCGGTCAGCGCCTCGCCCCCGGTAATCACCAGGCGTACCGGCAATTGTTCGCCCCGCCCGCCCAGGTACTGCGCCAGCTGGCTGCCGTAGCTGGGGGTAAAGCCCAGAATGCTCACCTGCTGCTCGCGCACCAACTGGCAGATGTCCTCGGCGCCCCACTGCCCCTGGGCGCGCAATACCACGCGCGCGCCACACAACAGCGGCACCCACAGGCGCTCGCTGGCAGCGTCGAAATTGATCGAATAGAAATGCAGCTCGCAGTCATCGCTGCGCATGCCGAATGCAGCGATCACCGCCTGGCAGTGCATGGCGAACTCGCCATGGCTGACCACCACGCCCTTGGGTTTGCCGGTGGAGCCTGAGGTGTAGATCAGGTAAGCCTGGTGCTGCGGCAGGCTGAGGTTGTCCAGCGGCGCATCGCTGTAGGCCGCCAGGCTGGCGGCATCGTCTTCCAGGCTCCAGCAGGCCACGCCTTCAGGCAACTCGCCCAGGGTGTGCAGCAGCGCACGCTGGCTGAGCAGCAAGCCGATGCGGCTGTCTTCGATCATGTAGCGCAGGCGGTCGAGCGGGTACTCGGGGTCAAGTGGTACATAGGCGCCGCCGGCCTTGAGGATGGCCAGCAGGCCGACGACCATTTCCAGCGAGCGCTCCAGCGCCAGGCCCACCCGCACCTGCGGGCCGACACCCCGTTCGCGCAGGGCACGCGCCAGGCGGTTGGCCTGCTGGTCGAGCTCGGCGTAGGTCAAGTGCTGGCCGGCGAAGGTCAACGCGCCAGCCTGTGGCGTGCGCGCGGCCTGGGCGGCGAACAGACCGTGGAGGGTCTGGCCAAGGTCGAAATCGTGTTCGCCCTGCAATTGGCCTGTAAGCACTTGTTGCTCGGCACTGCTCAGCATTGGCAGTTCGCACAGGCGGTGTTGCGGGTTGTCGAGCAAACCGACCAGCAGTTGTTGCCAGTGCTCGGCCATGCGCGCGATACGCGGCGCGTCGAACAGGTCGCGGCTGTAGGTCAGGCAGCAGCCCAGCCGGCCGTCCAGGTCGGTCACCTCCAGGTACAGGTCGAACTTGGTGGCGCTGGCATCGTTGACCAGGTAGTCCACCTGCATGCCGGCCAGCGTGCGGCTTTGCTGGAAGGCCCAGCGCTGCACGTTGCACATCACCTGGAACAACGGGTTGTAGGCACTGCTGCGCGGTGGCTGCAGGGCCTCTACCAGTTGGTCGAACGGCAGGTCCTGGTGCGACTGGCCTTCGATGGCAGCCTGGCGAATCTGCTCCAGCAGCGCGCTGGCGGTCATCTGGCCGTCCAGCTCGCAGCGCAGCACCTGGGTGTTGAGGAAAGCACCGATCAGGCCTTCGCTCTCCGGGCGGATGCGGTTGGCCACCGGCGCGCCGATACGCAGGTCGCGCTGGCCACTGTAACGGTGCAGCAAGGCGGCCAGGGTGGCGGTCATGGTCATGAACAGGGTCAGGCCGCGCTGGCTGTTGAAAGCATGCACGCGGGCCACCAGTGCCGGATCGAGTTCGAAGCGGTACAGCGCGCCACGGTGGCTCTGGACTGCCGGACGCGGGCGGTCGGCAGGCAACGCCAGCACCGGGTGCTCGTCGCCCAGGCGGTGCTTCCAGTAGGCCCGTTGACGAGCGCCCTCGCCGCTTTCCAGCCATTGCCGTTGCCACACGCTGTAGTCCAGGTACTGCACCGGCAGCGGCGCCAGTGGCGACTCGCGGTCATCGACAAAGGCTTCGTACAGCTCGCCCAGCTCGCGGGCGAAGATGTCCATGGCCCAGCCTTCGGTGACGATGTGGTGCAGCGTCAGCACGAAGAAGTGCTCGCGCTCGTTGGCCTTGACCAGGCAGGCGCGCAGCAGCGGACCCCGCTCCAGGTCGAAGGGCTGGTGCGCCTGGTCGTCGGCCAGTTGTTGCAAACGTTGCTGGCGGGCATCGTCTGACAAAGCGCTGAAGTCTTGCCAGTCCAGATGCAGGCCGCTGTCTTCGGCCACGCACTGGTACGGCACGCCGTCGATGCTGGGGAACGTGGTGCGCAAGGTTTCGTGGCGCACGACCAGCGCCTGCAGCGCACGCTCGAAGGCGTCCACGTGCAGGGTGCCGCGCAGGCGTGCCATGCCGCCGACGTTGTACGCCGGGCTGTCCGGCTCCATCTGCCAGAGGAACCACATTCGCTGCTGCGAGTACGACAGCGGCACCGCCTGACGGCGGTCGACACGGGTGATTGCACCCTGCAGATTGCGCTCGCCGGCCGCGCGCAGGCGGGCGATTTCGGCACAGAAGGCGCCCAGCTCGCTGGCTTCGAACAGGGCCTTGAGCGGCAGCTCGACATCGCAGGCCTGGCGGGTGCGCGAAACGATCTGGGTAGCCAGCAGCGAGTGGCCACCGAGGGCGAAGAAGTCGTCCTGCAGGCCAATGCGCGGCAGATTCAATACGTCGCGCCAGATGGCCGCGACCTGTTGTTGCAGCTCGGTTCGTGGCTCGACATGCTCACGCTGCTGCCACACTGGAGCAGGCAGTGCCTTGCGGTCGACCTTGCCGCTGGGGCCCAGTGGCATCTGTGCCAAAGGGATGAGTTGCGCCGGCACCATGTAGGCTGGCAATTGCTCAGCCAGCACGGCCAGCACCTCGGCAGGCTGAGCGCTGCCACTGTAATAGCCGACCAGTTGCGCGCCAACGGCGTCCTTGTGTATCAGCACCAGCGCCTGTTCCACACCCGCCTGTGCCAGCAGGCAGGCCTGCACTTCCTCGGGCTCGACGCGGAAACCACGCACCTTTACCTGCTGGTCGAGGCGGCCAAGGTATTCCAGTGCCTCCAGCTGAACCTGCCAGCGGGCGCGATCGCCACTGCGGTACAGACGCTGACCGTTGCCGTCGGCCTGGGGTACGAAGCGCTCGGCAGTGAGGCCGGGGCGGCCCAAGTAACCACGGGCCAGGCCCGCGCCACCGAGGTACAGCTCGCCCGGCACACCGGGGGCGCTCAGTTCCAGCTCATCGTCCAGCACGCGGCACAGCACATTGCCCAGCGGGCGGCCGATGGGCGAGCGCTCGCCGTCCGCCACCTGGCAGTGCCAGTGGGTGACGTTGATGGCGGTTTCGGTCGGGCCGTACCGGTTGTGCAGCTGCACCTGCGGCAGCACCTGCAGCAAGCGGTCACGCAGCGCGGCGGACAACGCTTCGCCACCCGAGAACACCCGGCGCAAGCTACTGCAGGCACCTGCCTGCGGCTCCTGGACGAACACCTGCAACAGCGGCGGTACAAAGTGCAGCGTAGTCACCCCATAAGCCTGCACCAGGGCAGCGATACGCTGTGGGTCGCGGTGTTCACCAGGGCCGGCGAGCACCAGCTTGCAGCCGGTGACCAACGGCCAGAAGCATTCCCACACCGAGACGTCGAAACTGATCGGCGCCTTCTGCATCAGCACGTCGCTGTCATTTAGCGCATAGGTCGTCTGCATCCACTGCAGGCGCTCGGCCAGCGCCGCATGGGTATTGCCTACGCCCTTGGGCTGCCCGGTGGAGCCGGAGGTATAGATAACGTAGGCCAGGTTGTCGCCGTGCAGGTGCAGGCCGGGGGCATGGCTGGGCCAGCTGTCCAGGTGCAACTGGTCGAGGGCAATGGCGCTGACACCGTCGCCCTGCGGCAGCTTGCCCAGCAGGCTGCTGTGGCTCAATAGCAAACGGGCGTCGCAGTCGGCCAGCATGTAGGCCAGGCGTTCGGCAAGGTAATCGACATCCAGCGGCACGTAGGCACCGCCAGCCTTGAGAATGGCTAGCAGGCCGACCAGCAATTGCGGTGAGCGCTCGATGGCAATGGCCACACAGGTATCGGGGCCGACGCCTTTGTCGCGCAAGTAGTGGGCCAGGCGGTTGGCTTGCTGGTGCAGCCCGGCGTAATCCAGGCTGCCCCCGTCCCAAACCAGGGCGGTGCGCTGCGGCGTCAGGCGTGCCTGCTCATTGAGTTGTTCGACCAACAGGTGCTGCGCTGCGGCGGCCGGTGCCTGGCCCCAACCCAGCAGTTGCGCACGGCCGGGCTCATCCAGCAGTTGCACGTCGCCCAGCGCCTGCTGCGGCGCGGCACACACCTGTTCCAGCAACGCCAGCAGGTGATGGGCCAGACGTTCGACGGTGCTGGCTTCGAACAGCTCCGCGGCGTAGTCGAAGGCCAGGCTCAGGCGGCCCAGATGGTCCTCCTCACTGTGCAACTGCAAGTCGAACTTGGCTTCGCGGCTGTGCCACGCCAGCTCTTCGGCCAACAGCCCTGGCAGGCGCCGCAGGGCTGACAGGTCGCGTTGCTGGTGGTTGAACATGACCTGGAACAGGCCCTGCTCGCGCGCATCGGGCAGGGCTTCGACAAGCTGTTCGAAGGGCAGGTCCTGATTAGCCTGGGCTTGCAAGGTGGCCTGACGTACCTGGGTCAGCAACTGGGTAAACGAGTGACGGCCATCGAATTGCGCGCGCAGCACCTGCGTATTGATGAAGAAACCGACCATGCCTTGGGCTTCCAGGCGCGGGCGGTTGGCGTTGGGCACGCCGACGCGGATATCGGCCTGGCCGCTGTAGCGCTGCAGCAGCGCCTGCCAACCTGCCAGCAGGACCATGAACAGGCTGGCCTGCTGCTGGTGGGCAAGGCCCTTGAGCGCTTCGCCAAGCCTGGCTGGCACCTTGAGGCTGAAGCGCGCGGCGCTGTGTTCGCGCTGGCTGGCGCGCGGCTGGTCAGTGCACAGGTCGAGCGCCGGCAGCTCACCACCAAGGTGTGCCTTCCAGTACTGCAGCTGGCGTTCGGCTTCACCGTCAGCCAGCCATTGCCGCTGCCAGCTGCCGTAGTCGGCGTAACCCAGGGGCAGCGGCGCCAGGTTGGCCTCCAGGCCTTGGCAGCGAGCGGCATACAGCTTGGCGAATTCTTCGAGCAGGATGTTCAGCGACCAGCCGTCAGCAACGATGTGGTGCAGGGTCACCCACAGCTGATGCTCTTCGTCGCCCAGGCGCACCAGGGTTACCCGCAGCAGCGGCCCCTGGGTGAGGTCGAACGGCTGGCGGGCCTCGGTTTCACGCTGCGCGGCAACCTGCTCGGGCGAGTGCCCTTCAAGGTCCAGGCGGTGCAGGCTGAATGGCTGCTGCGGCAGGATACGCTGCAGCGCCTGGCCATTCTCTTCGCTGAACACGGTACGCAGCGATTCATGGCGCGCCACCAGTGCCTCGAAGGCCACGTGCAGAGCGTTGATATCCAGCTCGCCACGCAGGTGCAAGCCGGCAGGAATGTTGTAGGCCGCTGATTGCGGTTCCAGCTGCCACAGCAGCCACAAGCGGTTTTGCGCCAGCGACTGGGGCAATGCCTGGGCGCGCGCCAGCGTGGTGATGGCTGCGGTGGCTGCGGTGGCTGCGGCGCCATCGGCGATGATCTGTGCCACAGCCTTGCTGTAGTCGGCCAGTACCGGCGCCTCGAACAGGGTACGCAGGCTCAGGTCGATACCCAACTCATCGGCCAGGCGCGCTGTGGCCTGGGTGGCGGCGATGGAGTTACCGCCCAGCAGCAGGAAGTGGTCGTGCGCGGCCACCGCCTCTACCTTGAGGATGTCGCGCCACACAGCGGCGATGCGTGCTTGCAGCTCATCGCCAGCGGTTGCACGGGTACCGGCTTCGCTCACCTCAGGGAAACGGGCATAGCAGTCCAGGCTGCCATCGTCCATGCGCAGGCGGCAGGCAGAGCGCTGCAACTTGCCGCTGGAGGTCTTCGGCAGCGCGCCGGGGTTCAACAGCAGGACCACGGCCGGGGCCTGTCGGCAGGCGTCGGCAATAACCTGGCGCAGGGTCTTGATCAGGTCCTGGGGCTTGAGTGCCTTTTGCACGTTGCGGCTGATCTCCACCGCGACACCGATGCCCTCCTCGCCTTGGTGCTCGACGGCGAACACTGCCACACGGCCTTTGCGCAGCACCTGGACTTCACGCTCGAGGGCTTTTTCCAAGTCCTGCGGGTACAGGTTCTGTCCGCGCACGATCAGCATGTCTTTCAGGCGCCCGGTAACGAACACCTCGCCCTCACGCATGAAACCCAGGTCGCCGGTACGCAGCCAGGTCTGGCCGTCCATTTCGACAAAGGTTCGAGCGCTGGCTTCTGGGTTGCGCCAGTAGCCCCGGGCGATGCTCGGGCCGCCTGCCCAGATTTCCCCCACCTGGTTGTCGCCCAGCACTTGCAGCTGTTGCGGCTCGACGATGCGTACCGCGTGCCCCGGCTGCGGGAAGCCGCAACTCATCAGCACGCTGCCAGTGCCGGGTTCGGCGCGGTTGGCGGCGAAGGCTTTGGCATCCAGCTCAAGCGCGGCGATACCCTGGCCACGACGGCTGCCGCTAACGAACAGGGTGGCTTCGGCCAGGCCATAACTGGCAAAGAAGCTCTGCGGGTCGAAGCCGCAGGCCTGGAACTTGTCGGCAAAGGTGGCCAGGCTGTCCTGGCGGATCGGCTCGGAGCCGGAATAGGCGACGCGCCAGCGGCTCAGGTCGAGCCCGGCCAGCGAAGCCTCGCTGACCCGCTCGCTGCACAGGCGATAAGCGAAGTCGGGGCCACCGCTGATGGTGCCACCGTATTCGCTGATGGCCTGCAACCAGCGCAACGGCCGGGCCAGGAAGTACCCCGGCGACATCAGCACGCAAGGCACGCCACTGAAGATTGGCTGCAGCAGGCCGCCGATCAGGCCCATGTCATGGTACAGCGGTAGCCAGCTGACGATCACGTCGTCGGGGTTGAGGTCGATGCCAAAGCCTTGGCGGATCAGTTGCTCGTTGGCCACCAGGTTGCCATGGCTGACCTGCACGCCCTTGGGCAGCGCGGTGGAACCGGAGGTGTACTGCAGGAAGGCGATGTCATCGCGTTGGAGCTCGGGCGCGTGCCAGCTCGAGGCCAGCAACGGGTCCAGGCCATCCACGGCAAGCAGCTCGGGCGCGTTATCTGCCGCCAGTGCCTCCAGGCCGTTCAGGTTGTCGTGCAGTGCCGCCACGGTCAGCAGCAGGCGCGGCTCGGCATCGGCGATGATCGACAGCAAACGCTCCTGGTGATGCTGCCGCGCGGACTCCGGCGGGTAAGCCGGCACTGCGATCACGCCCGCATACAGGCAGCCAAAAAACGCCGCCACGTAGTCTGGCCCGCTAGGGAACAGCAACACGGCACGGTCACCGAAGCTGGCGCGCGCCTGCAAGGCAGCGGCGATGGTGCGTGCACGCTGGTCGAGGTCCCGGTAGCTGAGCACGGCCTGCTCGCCGGGGGTGTCGGCGAGAAAGCGCAGGGCAATCCTGTCCGGGGTCTGCGCGGCGCGTTGCGCCAGGGCCTGGACCAGCGAGAGCGGGAGTTCGAAGGCGTCCGTCATGGGGTGTTCCTGCCAGTGTCTGTTAGGGCGTGCCGGCTACGCCGCGAACATGGGCGGGCAGCGAGCGGCGACCGGGGATGTACACAGGGGAACGGATGGACGGGGGCAGAAATTAGCGGGGGTGAGGGTTTTGCGCTGCGTCAAGGTTGGGGGCATACCTTGAGGTATGCCTCCCTTAGAACAGAAACACCCAATAATAATTTAGTTTCGCATTTGACAATCATTATCATTCTGAATAGCTTGTCGCACGTCGTAGGAAGCGACCCACCCCTGGGCGCCTCCTTTCCCCTCTGTGACAAGGTGATTTCCATGGCGGAACAACTATCCACAAGTAAGTGCGATTCACCATTACTGCAGGCCTTCGTCGACAACCGCAGCATCCTGGTCAAGATTGCTGCCCGCATCACTGGCTGCCGCTCCCGCGCCGAGGATGTGGTGCAAGACGCCTTCTTCCGGCTCGGCGCTGCCCCGCAGATCACTTCGTCGTTCAAGGCGCAGCTAAGCTACCTGTTCCAGATCGTGCGCAACCTTGCGATCGACCACTACCGCAAGCAGACGATGGAGCTGAAGTACTCCGGCAGCGAGGAGGAAGGCCTGAATGTGGTTATCCAGAACGCCTCGCCCGAAGCCACCCATATCAACCTTGCCGCGCTGGACGACATTGCCGAAGCGCTGAACGAGCTGCCGCAACGTACCCGCTATGCGTTCGAGATGTACCGCCTGCATGGGGTACCGCAAAAGGACATTGCCAAGGAACTGGGGGTGTCGCCGACTTTGGTCAACTTCATGATCCGCGATGCACTGGTGCATTGCCGCAAGACCGCCAACCGGCAGGTCTGAGTCATTCTTCGAGAACATTGGCGAGGCCGTCGGGCGGGAATCAAGGCCTGCGCGTGCTGACTGTGATGCGGTAGGGCTCGAAAATCCGCGCCAGTTCACCGCTGTCACGCAGGCCACGCAGCAGCGCAGCGAACGTCTGCTCGCCGATAGGCGCCCCCGGGCGCAGCAAGGCGTAGTGGTGATAGACCTGGTCAATGCGTTGCGAAGGCACCAGCTGCGCCCTGCTCGCCGGGTTGCGTGCCAGGAAATCGCTGAGGTAGGAACGCGTGACCAGGGCGATATCGGCGCGGCCGGCCTGCACTATCAGCAGGTTGCTGTCGTGGGAATAGGTCAGGGTCGCGTTGTATGTCTTGCGCAGGTAATCCGGGTCAGCGTTGAAGCTGGCGAACGCGTAGTGGTAGCCGTTGAACAAGGCCAGGCGTTTGCCACGCAGGTCGTCGAAGTAACGCGGATCACTGCCGTTTTCCTTGCGGGCGACGAACACTTCGGCATCTTCCAGGCCCATGTCCACGGTCTGATGGGCAATCTGCTCCCAGCCCCATTGTGGGTTCTCGAAAATGGCCATGTCGGTGCGGCCCTGCTGGAAGTCACCGAAGCGCCGCTGGATAGACGTAGGTACCAGAACGAAGTGATAGTGCTGCTGCGCCCGGTTGAGTGCATCGACCAACTGCGGCAGCAAACCGGTATCGGCACCTTGCTCGGGGCGCACTGTGTAAGGCGGGAAATGGGCTGCGCCAATCTTCACTTCAACCGCTTCGCCAGCCCATACCGGTGCCGCCAACCAGAACACGGCCAGCAGCATCAGGGTGGACAAGGCCTTGAGGCCGGGCGCTGGAGTCAAGACGGACACTCATCACGGTTTATGCCTGTATGCGCTTAAGCTAGGCGTTTTCCAGGGGCGGCACAACTACTGGCGTCTGCTCTTTGTGCCAAAGCAGGCGGCAAAATGCCATAGGATGCCGTATGCCCGTACATTGGCTACGCTCTAGCAGGATCTGCATGGGAGCCTGGTATGGGCCATTGGTTGGTGATCGACCTGGAAGCCACCACCGACGATGGTGGGTGGCCGGTCACAGAGATGGAAATCATTGAAATCGGCGCAAGCCTGGTGACCCGCGAAGGCCGCGAGGTCGACCATTTCCAGCGTTTTGTAAAGCCACGGCGGCGGCCGCAGCTGACCCCGTTCTGCCGTGAGCTGACCCACATCAGCCAGGCCGACGTGGACAACGCCGCGCCGTTTCGCGAGGTGTGGGCAAGCTTCGAGCGCTGGCTGGGGCACCACCGCGGGCAGCTTCAGGCCTGGGTCAGCTGGGGCGACTACGACCGCCAGCAATTGCACCAGGAGTGGCAGCAGCACGGCCTCGACAGCCTGCTGCGCACATTGCCGCACATCAATCTCAAGCAACGCTTTGCCAAGGCCCGCCACCTGCAGCGCCCCACCGGCCTGAACGGCGCCCTGCAACTGGCCGGCATGCACTTTTGCGGGCAACAGCACAGGGCCCTGGAAGATGCGCGCAACACGGCGCGGCTATTACCGCTGACCCTGCCCGCCAACGGCCCCTGAAAGCAGATGACGACGCCTGTGGCCTTGGGCATACTGGCCAGCCCTTTTTCAGCACCTCTTTTCAGGAGTCGCCCATGTTCCAGGTCAACGAGTACTTCAACGGCACCGTCAAGTCGATCGCATTCTCGGGCGAAGAAGGCCCGGCCACTGTCGGCGTCATGGCTCCGGGCGAGTACGAATTCGGCACTGCCAAGCGTGAGATCATGCATGTGGTATCGGGCGCGCTGACCGTGAAACTGCCAGGTAGCGACAACTGGGAAACCTTCAACGCCGGTGACAAGTTCAACGTGCCGGCTGATAGCAAGTTCCAGCTGCAGGTGAAGGTGGATACCGCTTACCTGTGCGAATACCGCGACTAAGCGCCGGCCTGTTCCGGCCTCTTCGCGGGTAAACCCGCTCCTACAGGGTGCTGAGCCGACCTTCGATGGTGTGCGGTCCTTGTAGGTGCGGGTTTACCCGCGAAGAATCCAGCACTAATCCTTCAGGAAATCAGCAACACGTTCAGCCGCCGCCTGCAAATGCTGCTCATGGCTGAACCCCGAAGCCTTCAACGGCTTCAGGTCATGGTCCCCCGCCACTAGCCAGCTCACCTCGATCGCCGGCGACAACGCATACCCCGCCACCGCCTCGCGGTTACCCAGCGCATCCCGCTCGCCCTGCACGATCAACGTCGGTGTTTTCAACTCGGCCAGGTGCTCTACCCGTGGCTTCTCGGGTTTACCCACCGCGTAGAACGGATAGCCCAGGCACACCAGCGCATCCGCGCCCAATTCGTCGGCCAGCAGGCTCGCCATGCGCCCGCCCATGGACTTGCCACCCACGGCCAGCTTGCCCGCGACCAAAGGTCGCACTTGCCGGTACACCTCGCGCCAGCATTCAAGCAACACCTTCTGCGGGTTCGGCGGCCGCTTGCCACCGGTAACCCTGCGCTCGGCCATGTACGGGAACTCGAAGCGCACTACCGCTACCCCAAGCGCCGCAAGCCTTTGCGCCATTTCGTCCATGAACCCGCTGTCCATCGGCGCGCCCGCGCCATGGGCCAGAATCAGGCACCCCTTGTAGCCCTCTTTACCTTCAAACCGCGGAGGATCGCAGCGCAAGCCTGGGACATTTGCGACCTTCGCCCATTGATCCCCGTCAATACCGGCACTTTGCCCATTAATCATGCTTGCCTCGCTGTAAAGCCTGCCAAATAACCGTGGATGGGAACCCATACATGAACACAACCAGCAGTACCGCCTATAACTACAAGGTGGTCCGCCAATTCGCCATCATGACGGTGGTGTGGGGAATCGTCGGGATGGGGCTCGGCGTCTTCATCGCCGCCCAGCTCGCCTGGCCGTCCCTCAACTTCGACCTCCCCTGGACCAGTTTCGGCCGCCTGCGCCCCCTGCATACCAATGCGGTGATCTTCGCGTTCGGCGGCTGCGCACTGTTCGCCACCTCCTATTATTCGGTGCAACGCACCTGCCAGACCACCCTGTTCGCACCGGGCCTGGCCGCGTTTACGTTCTGGGGCTGGCAACTGGTTATCCTGCTGGCGGCCATCAGCCTGCCGCTGGGCTACACCAGCTCCAAGGAATACGCCGAACTGGAATGGCCGATCGACATTCTGATCACCATCGTCTGGGTGGGCTACGCCATCGTGTTCTTTGGCACGCTGATGAAGCGCAACACCAAACACATCTACGTCGGCAACTGGTTCTTCGGCGCCTTCATCCTGACCGTGGCGCTGCTGCACATCGTCAACAACCTGGAGCTGCCGGTCAGCCTGACCAAATCCTATTCGGTCTACGCAGGCGCCACCGATGCCATGGTGCAGTGGTGGTACGGCCATAACGCGGTGGGCTTCTTCCTGACCGCAGGCTTCCTGGGGATGATGTACTACTACGTGCCCAAGCAGGCCGAACGGCCGGTGTATTCGTATCGCTTGTCGATCGTGCACTTCTGGGCGCTGATCACCCTGTACATCTGGGCCGGCCCGCACCACCTGCACTACACCGCCCTGCCCGATTGGGCGCAGTCGCTGGGCATGGTGATGTCGCTGATCCTGCTGGCGCCAAGCTGGGGCGGCATGATCAACGGCATGATGACCCTGTCGGGCGCCTGGCACAAACTGCGCAGCGACCCGATCCTGCGCTTCCTGGTGGTGTCGCTGGCGTTCTACGGCATGTCCACCTTCGAAGGGCCAATGATGGCCATCAAGACGGTCAACGCCCTGTCCCACTACACCGACTGGACCATCGGCCACGTCCACGCCGGCGCCCTCGGCTGGGTAGCGATGATCTCGATCGGCGCGCTGTACCACACCATCCCCAAAGTGTTCGGCAAAGAACGCATGTACAGCCTCGGCCTGATCAATGCGCACTTCTGGCTGGCCACCATTGGTACCGTACTGTACATCGCCTCGATGTGGGTCAACGGCATCGCCCAGGGCCTGATGTGGCGCGCGGTCAACAGCGACGGCACGCTCACCTACTCGTTCGTGGAAACCTTGGTGGCCAGCCACCCAGGCTTCGTCGTGCGCTTCGTCGGCGGCGCGATCTTCCTCAGCGGCATGTTCCTGATGGCCTGGAACACCTGGCGCACCGTGCGTTCGCCAGCGCTTGACGTCGCCCCTGCGAACGCCCAGTTGGCTTGAGGAGAAACGCCTGATGAAACATGAAGTCATCGAGAAAAACGTCGGCCTGATGGCCCTGCTGATGGTATTTGCCGTCAGCATCGGCGGCCTGACCCAGATCGTCCCGCTGTTCTTCCAGGACGTCACCAACAAACCGGTCGAAGGCATGAAGCCCTATACCGCGCTGCAACTGGAAGGCCGCGATGTCTACATCCGCGAAGGTTGCGTGGGCTGCCACTCGCAGATGATCCGCCCGTTCCGTGCCGAAACCGAGCGGTACGGCCACTACTCGGTGGCCGGTGAAAGCGTGTGGGACCACCCGTTCCTGTGGGGCTCCAAGCGCACCGGGCCGGACTTGGCCCGGGTCGGTGGCCGCTACTCGGACGACTGGCACCGTGCGCACCTGTACAACCCGCGCAACGTGGTACCGGAGTCGAAGATGCCGTCCTACCCGTGGCTGGTTGCCCAGCAGGTCGACAACAGCCACACCGACGTCAAGATGCGCACCCTGCGCACCCTGGGCGTGCCGTACACCGACGACGACATTGCCGGCGCCCGTGAAGCGGTCAAAGGCAAAACCGAGATGGACGCTCTGGTCGCCTACCTGCAGGTGCTCGGCACCGCGATCAAGAACAAGAGGTGAGTGCGATGGAAATGGACATCGGCATGATCCGCGGTGTGGGCACCCTGGTGGTGATGATTGCCTTTATCGGCCTCACCCTGTGGGTCTTCAACCGCCGCCGCGACCGTGATTTCGCCGAAGCGCGCCTGCTGCCCTTCGTCGACGACCGCCTGCCCCCTGCCGGGCAGGAGCCTGCTGCAAAAAGGAGTAACGGGCAATGACCACCTTCTGGAGTACGTACATCAGCGTACTGACCATCGGTAGCCTGATTGGCCTGACCTGGCTACTGCTCGCCACGCGCAAGGGCCAGAGCAACAACACCACCGACGAAACCATGGGCCACAGCTTCGACGGCATCGAGGAGTACGACAACCCGCTGCCCAAGTGGTGGTTCTGGCTGTTCGTGGGCACCTTGGCGTTCTCGGTCGGCTACCTGATCCTCTACCCGGGCCTGGGCAACTGGAAAGGCATCCTGCCGGGCTATGAAAATGGCTGGACTGGCGCCAACGAATGGCAGAAGGAAATGGACAAGGCCGATGCCAGGTTCGGTCCGATCTTCGCCAAATACGCCGCCATGCCCGTAGAAGAAGTGGCGAAGGACCCGCAGGCGCTGAAAATGGGCAGCCGCCTGTTCGCCTCCAACTGCTCGGTGTGCCACGGTTCCGACGCCAAGGGCGCCTTCGGCTTCCCCAACCTCACCGACAATGACTGGCGCTGGGGCGGCGATCCGGAAACCATCAAGACCACCATCATGAGCGGTCGCCATGGCGTGATGCCGGCCTGGGCCGAAGTGATCGGTGACCAGGGCGTGGCCGACGTGGCTGCGTTCGTGGTCAGCAAACTCGACGGCCGCACACTGCCTGAGGGGGCGAAGGCCAATGTGGAGAACGGGCAGAAGATCTTCGCAGCCAACTGCGTGGCCTGCCACGGGCCGGAAGGTAAAGGTACGCCTGCCATGGGCGCACCGAACCTGACCCACCCGCAGGCGTTCATCTATGGCTCGAGCTTTGCCCAGCTGCAGCAGACCATTCGTTATGGTCGTCAGGGACAAATGCCGGCGCAGGCCGAGATCCAAGGGAATGACAAGGTGCACCTGCTGGCGGCTTACGTGTATAGCCTGTCGCAGGGTGGTTCGGCTGAGACCGTGACGGCCAAGTGAGTTCGCCGAAAGGGATTTGCCAAGTGAGTCCGCCGAAAGGCATTTGCCGCCTGTGAGATCGAGCGCCGCCCGCGCGGCGCTTCGCGGGTAAACCCGCTCCTACGTTTGTTTCGGGCCAGTCCCTCCTGTGCCAGGCGCGCGCGACCGCCTTGTTTGTACGACGCGATATCGAGACATGCGCCAAGGCGGTCGCGCGCAAATCTCACAGGAATAATTGGCCCGAAACAAACGTAGGAGCGGGTTTACCCGCGAAGCGCCGCGCGGGCGGCGCTCGATTTCTGCCCCACCACAACACTCAAACCTTACACCCCCGCCCCACCACAACACCCAATCCTTACCCCCCCGCCCCACCACAACACCCAATCCTTACCCCCCCGCCCCCCATAACCCTCAAGCCTTACACTCCCCCGCCCACTACCAGCCTCAGTCCCCTTCCCTTGCACCCCCACCGAACAGAACTAAGCTTGTTGCCTCAGTGGGCTTCGCTCCGAAAGGACCGATGCAGACACGGCGCGTAGCCTGACGCCGCCCCGAAAAAGCTTGACCGATCGATCAGAAAAAGGTGAAAAACGGTACACATTACAAATATTTATTTGTGTACAATCGCCCAGACCCGATCCCTGCGGGACATCAGTGATCGGACCTGGACACGGGTCGGCGTACCAAAGTTGCGTTGCGGTAACCTTGCTGGTTATCAATACTGGCGCCGATTTTTCGACCAACAAGAACATCAAAACCGTGGAACCTTAGAATGAGCACAGCAATCAGTCCGACTGCTTATAACTATAAGGTCGTCCGCCAGTTCGCCATCATGACGGTGGTCTGGGGGATCCTTGGCATGGGCCTCGGCGTCTTCATCGCCTCGCAGCTGGTGTGGCCGCAGCTGAACCTGGACCTTCCCTGGACCAGCTTCGGCCGCCTGCGCCCGCTGCACACCAACCTGGTGATCTTTGCCTTCGGGGGCTGTGCGCTGTTCGGCACCAGCTACTACGTGGTGCAGCGCACCTGCCAGACCCGGCTGATCTCCGACAGCATGGCCGCCTTCACCTTCTGGGGTTGGCAAGCCGTGATCGTCGGCGCGCTGATCACCCTGCCGATGGGCTACACCACCACCAAGGAATACGCCGAGCTCGAGTGGCCGCTGGCGATCCTGCTGGCGATCGTCTGGGTTACCTACGGCCTGGTGTTCTTCGGCACCATCGTCAAGCGCAAGACCAAGCACATCTATGTCGGCAACTGGTTCTACGGTGCATTCATCGTGGTCACCGCGATGCTGCACATCGTCAACCACATCTCGCTGCCGGTGAGCCTGTTCAAGTCGTACTCGGCCTACTCCGGCGCCACCGACGCGATGATCCAGTGGTGGTACGGCCACAACGCCGTGGGCTTCTTCCTCACCACCGGTTTCCTGGGGATGATGTACTACTTCGTGCCCAAGCAGGCCGAGCGGCCGATCTACTCGTATCGCTTGTCGATCGTGCATTTCTGGGCGCTGATCACCCTGTACATCTGGGCTGGCCCGCACCACCTGCACTACACCGCCCTGCCTGACTGGGCGCAGTCGTTGGGCATGGTGATGTCGATCATCCTGCTGGCGCCAAGCTGGGGCGGCATGATCAACGGCATGATGACCCTGTCGGGCGCCTGGCACAAACTGCGCACCGACCCGATCCTGCGCTTCCTGGTGGTGTCGCTGGCGTTCTACGGCATGTCCACCTTCGAAGGCCCGATGATGGCCATCAAGACCGTGAACTCACTGTCGCACTACACCGACTGGACCATCGGCCACGTCCACGCCGGCGCCCTCGGCTGGGTGGCAATGATTTCGATCGGCGCCGTGTACCACATGATCCCGAAACTCTACGGCCGCGAGCAGATGCACAGCATCGGCCTGATCAACGCGCACTTCTGGCTGGCCACCATCGGCACCGTACTGTACATCGCCTCGATGTGGGTCAACGGCATCACCCAGGGCCTGATGTGGCGCGCCATCAACGATGACGGCACCCTCACCTACTCCTTCGTCGAAGCCCTGCAGGCCAGCCACCCCGGCTACATCGTCCGCGCCCTGGGCGGTGCGTTCTTCGCCAGCGGCATGCTGCTGATGGCCTACAACGTGTTCCGTACCGTACGTGCCGCCAACCCGGCACAGGCTGAAGAGGCCGCCAAGATCGTCGTTGTGGGAGCGCACTGATGAAGCATGAAGCCGTCGAGAAGAACATAGGCCTGCTGGCCTTCTTCATGGTCATCGCCGTGAGCGTCGGTGGCCTGACCCAGATCGTCCCGCTGTTTTTCCAGGACGTCACCAACAAGCCGGTCGAGGGCATGAAGCCGCGCACCGCGCTGGAGCTGGAAGGCCGCGATATCTACATCCGCGAAGGCTGCGTAGGCTGTCACTCGCAGATGATCCGCCCGTTCCGTGCCGAAACCGAGCGGTACGGCCATTACTCGGTAGCCGGTGAAAGCGTGTGGGATCACCCGTTCCTGTGGGGCTCCAAGCGTACCGGGCCGGACTTGGCCCGCGTCGGCGGCCGCTACTCCGATGACTGGCACCGTGCGCACCTGTACAACCCGCGCAACGTGGTACCGGAATCGAAGATGCCGTCCTACCCGTGGCTGGTCGAGAACAAGCTCGACGGCAAAGACACCGCGAAGAAGATGGAAGTGCTGCGCACACTCGGCACCCCGTACACCGACGCCGACATTGCTGGCGCACGTGACGCGGTCAAGGGCAAGACCGAAATGGACGCCATCGTCGCGTACCTGCAGGGTCTTGGCACCATCATCAAGAGCAAACGGTGACGCTGATGGATATCGGGATGATTCGCGGCCTGGGCACCGTCGTGGTGATGGTGGCCTTCGTGGGCCTGGCGCTGTGGGTGTTCAACCCACGGCGTAAAAAGGACTTCGACGAAGCGACCCAACTGCCCTTCGCGGATGACCCCGAGGCCACTCGGCACGTCGAGCAAGCAAAAGCTTCTGGGAGCAAACAACAATGACAACCTTCTGGAGTCTGTACGTTACCGTCCTGACCCTGGGCACCATCTTCTCGTTGACCTGGCTGCTGCTGTCGACCCGCAAGGGCCAGCGCGAAGAGGTTACCGACGAAACCGTCGGGCATGCCTTCGATGGCATCGAGGAATACGACAACCCGCTGCCGAAATGGTGGTTCTGGCTGTTCGTCGGCACCATCATCTTTGCCCTCGGCTACCTGGTGCTGTACCCGGGCCTGGGCAACTGGAAAGGCGTCCTGCCGGGCTATTCGTACCTGGATAACGACAAGCAGACCGAGTTTTCCAACGGCCAGCCGGGCTGGACCGGCGTGCACGAATGGGAAAAGGAAATGGCCAAGGCCGACGCCCGCTTCGGGCCGATCTTCGCCAAGTTCGCGGCGATGCCGATCGAAGACGTAGCCAAGGACCCACAGGCATTGAAAATGGGTGCGCGGCTGTTCGCCTCCAACTGTTCGGTGTGCCACGGCTCCGACGCCAAGGGCGCCTTCGGCTTCCCCAACCTGACCGACAACGACTGGCGCTGGGGCGGCGAACCGGACACCATCAAGACCACCATCATGGGCGGTCGCCATGGCGTGATGCCGGCCTGGGCCGAAGTGATCGGTGACCAGGGCGTGGCCGACGTGGCTGCATTCGTGGTCAGCAAACTCGATGGCCGCACACTGCCTGAGGGTGCGAAGGCCGATGTGGAGAACGGGCAGAAGATCTTCGCAGCCAACTGCGTGGCCTGCCACGGGCCGGAAGGCAAAGGCACGCCCGCCATGGGCGCACCGAACCTGACCCACCCGCAGGCGTTCATCTACGGCTCGAGCTTTGCCCAGTTGCAGCAGACTATCCGTTATGGCCGCCAGGGGCAGATGCCGGCCCAGGAACAGCTGCAGGGCAACGACAAGGTGCACTTGCTGGCAGCTTATGTGTACAGCCTGTCGCACCAGGCTGAGCCGGCCAAGGCTGAGTAAGGCAGGCCTGGCCTGTTCGCGGGTAAACCCGCTCCTACACAGGATCCTTGTAGGAGCGGGTTTACCCGCGAACAGGCCGGTACTGGCACAGCATTTCTCGCAGGCTGATGACCTGGATCAATTGACACCCGCCATAACACGTTTCATACCACGAACCCAACGCGACTAAAGGTCGCAGTGCGATCCCATACCGCCCTCAGCGGCGTATCATGGACCGCAGAGCGCTAGCAGATTGCGCGAGACTGCGGCCCGCACGCACAGGCCGCGGCGTTTCTCCACTGCCGTGGGACTTGATGATGAGCAAGCAAATTCCGGTACATGATGTCACCCCGCCTGCCAGCAAAGGGAAGGATTCCGTCGACCTCTACGCTTCCCGGGAAAAGATCTACACCCGCGCCTTCACCGGCCTGTTCCGTCGTCTGCGCATGGTCGGGGGTGCCGCACTGTTCCTGCTGTACTTCGGCACCGTGTGGCTGAACTGGGGAGGGCACCAGGCCGTGTGGTGGAACCTGCCCGAACGCAAGTTCTACATCTTCGGCGCCACCATCTGGCCGCAAGACTTCATCCTGCTCTCGGGCATTCTCATCGTCGCCGCCTTCGGCCTGTTCTTCATCACTGTGTTCGCCGGCCGGGTGTGGTGTGGCTACACCTGCCCGCAAAGCGTGTGGACCTGGATTTTCATGTGGTGCGAAAAGGTCACCGAGGGTGACCGCAACCAGCGCATGAAGCTCGACAAAGCCCCCATGAGCGGCAACAAGTTCCTGCGCAAATTCACCAAGCACAGCCTGTGGCTGCTGATCGGCTTTGTCACCGGCATGACCTTTGTCGGCTACTTTTCGCCGATCCGTGAGCTGGTGGTCGAATTCTTCACGGGCCAGGCCGATGGCTGGGCCTACTTCTGGGTCGGTTTCTTCACCCTCGCCACCTACGGCAACGCCGGCTGGCTGCGCGAACAGGTGTGTGTGTACATGTGCCCGTATGCACGTTTCCAGAGTGTGATGTTCGACAAGGACACACTGATCGTGTCCTACGACCCGCGCCGTGGCGAAACCCGCGGCCCGCGCAAGAAAGATACCGACTACAAAGCCCAGGGCCTGGGTGACTGCATCGACTGCACCATGTGCGTGCAGGTCTGCCCGACCGGCATCGACATCCGTGACGGCCTGCAAATCGAGTGCATCGGCTGCGCAGCCTGCATCGACGCCTGCGACAGCATCATGGACAAGATGAACTACCCCAAAGGGCTGATCAGCTACACCACCGAGCACAACCTGTCCGGGCAGAAGACCCACCTGCTGCGCCCGCGTCTGATCGGCTATGCCGTGGTACTGCTGGTGATGATGATCGGGCTGGCGACGGCCTTCGCCACCCGTTCGCTGGTCGGTTTCGACGTCAGCAAAGACCGCGTGCTGTACCGCGAAAACGCCCAGGGCCGGATCGAGAACGTGTACAGCCTGAAGGTAATGAACAAGGATCAGCGCGATCACGTCTACGTGCTGGACGCCGCCGGCCTGCCAGACCTCAAGCTCGAAGGCCAGCGCGAGATCCGCGTGGCCGCCGGTGACATCGTCAGCCTTCCCGTGCAGCTGTCGGTTGCCCCCGAGAAGCTGCCATCGACCACCAACGAAATCACCTTCATCCTCAAGAGCGCCGACGACAGCGACGCCCAGGTTGAAGCCAAGAGCCGTTTCATCGGCCCACAGATCCGCTAAGAGAGATAACGCACAATGCCTGCCGCCACCGCCGCCAGCCCTTGGTACAAGCACCTCTGGCCCTGGATCATCATCGGCATTCTCACCACCTCGGTGTGCCTGAGCCTGACCATGGTCAGCATCGCTGTGCACAACCCGGACAACCTGGTGAATGACAACTACTACGAGGCCGGCAAGGGCATCAACCGCTCGCTGGACCGCGAGCTGCTGGCGCAGCAGCTGGGCCTGAAAGCCAGCGTGCATCTGGACGAACTGACCGGCGAAGTGGACCTGCGCCTGACCGGTAGCAGTGGCCCGCAAAACCTGGAGCTGAACCTGATTTCGCCGACCCAGCCAGAGAAGGACCGCAAGGTGCTGCTGAGCCGTGTCGAAGCAGGGCGCTATGTGGGACAACTGGAGGACAAGGTCGACGGGCGGCGCTTTGTGGAACTGCTGGGCAGCGAAGGGGGCCAGGTCTGGCGCCTGTTCGAAGAGGAAAAAGTGGCGCATGGTGTGACCTTGCAGTTGGGTGACGAAGCCCTTCAAGGTGCCGAACACCAGTAATGATTCCTGGTATGAATGGGGGCGCTTTGCGCCCCTTTCGCGACGCAAGGCCGCTCCCACAGGAGAACGCATGCTTCTGTGGGGGCGGCCTTGCGTCGCGAAAGGGCGGCGAAGCAGCCCCGGCGATCTCACGACATAAGACTGTTCCAAAATGACCCAGCCCACCCCCTGCTACCACTGCGCCCTGCCCGTCCCGGCCGGCAGCCGCTTCACCGCCGTGGTCCTCGGCCAGCCGCGGCAGTTCTGCTGCCCCGGTTGCCAGGCGGTGGCTGAGTCGATCGTCGCGGGTGGCCTGGAACATTACTACCAGCACCGCAGCGACAACAGCGCCAACCCCGAAGCCCTGCCCAAGCAACTGCAGGACGAACTGGCCCTGTACGACCGCAGCGACGTGCAGCAAACCTTCGTCCGCCACCAGGGCGAGCTGGCCGAAACCACCTTGCTTGTCGAGGGCATCAGCTGCGCCGCCTGCGGCTGGCTGATCGAAAAGCACTTGCGCAACCTGCCCGGTGTCGCCGAAGCCCGGTTGAACCTGTCCAACCACCGCCTGGCGCTGAACTGGGACGACAAGCAGCTGCCGCTGTCGCGCCTGCTCGCCGAACTTCGCCAGATCGGCTACGCCGCCCACCCCTACCAGCCTGACCAGGCCGCCGAGCAATTGGCCCGGGAAAACCGCAGCGCCCTACGCCGCCTGGGCGTGGCCGGGCTGCTGTGGTTCCAGGCGATGATGGCGACCATGGCCACTTGGCCGGAATTCAACATCGACCTGACACCCGAGTTGCACACGATCCTGCGCTGGGTGGCGCTGTTCCTGACCATTCCCATCGTGTTCTACAGCTGCGCGCCCTTCTTCAAGGGCGCGGCGCGCGACTTGCGAACGCGCCACCTGACCATGGACGTTTCGGTGTCGCTGGCCATTGGCCTGGCGTTCGGCGCCGGCATCTGGACAGCCATCACTGGCAGCGGCGAGCTTTATTTCGACACGGTGGGCATGTTCGCCCTGTTCCTGCTGACCGGCCGCTACCTGGAGCGCCGCGCCCGCGAGCGCACAGCGGCGGCCACTGCGCAGCTGGTCAACCTGCTGCCAGCCTCATGCCTGCGCCTGGACGCCATCGGGCGCAGCGAACGCATCCTGCTCAGCGAGTTACAGTGCGGCGACACCGTGCAGGTGCTGCCCGGCGCGGTCATCCCTGCCGACGGGCGCATCGTCGAGGGCCGCTCCAGCGTCGACGAATCGCTGCTGACCGGCGAGTATCTGCCGCAACCACGCCGGGTGGGTGAGCGGGTCACTGGCGGTACGCTGAACGTCGAAAGCGCGCTGAATGTGGAAGTGGAAGCCCTCGGCCATGACTCACGCTTGTCGGCCATCGTCCGCCTGCTGGAACGCGCCCAGACTGAAAAACCGCGCCTGGCGGAAATTGCCGACCGCGCCTCGCAGTGGTTCCTGCTGTTCTCGCTGCTGGCCGCCGTTGCCATCGGCCTGTGGTGGTGGCACCTGGACCCGACAAGGGCGTTCTGGATCGTGCTGGCCATGCTCGTGGCCACCTGCCCTTGTGCCCTGTCTTTGGCTACGCCAACCGCACTGACCGCCGCCACCGGAACCCTGCACAAGCTTGGTCTGCTGGTCACCCGCGGCCACGTGCTGGAAGGCCTGAACCACATCGACACGGTGATTTTCGACAAGACCGGCACACTGACCGAAGGCCGCCTGACCTTGCGCAGCATCCGCCCGCTCGGCAGCCAGGCCGCCGACCGCTGCCTGGCCCTGGCCGCGGCGCTGGAAAACCGCTCCGAACACCCCATCGCTCGCGCCTTTGGTCGTACCGCCACGCCTGCCGATGACGTACAGAGCGTACCCGGCCTGGGCCTGGAGGGGCTGGTCGACGGCCAGCGCCTGCGCATTGGTCAGGCTACCTTCGTCTGCGCCTTGAGTGGTGCGGAAATCCCCGCTGTGCCCGAGCCTCGCGGCCAGTGGCTGCTGCTGGGCGACCGCCAGGGGCCACTGGCCTGGTTCGGCCTGGATGACCGCCTGCGCGACGATGCCCCGGCCCTGCTCGCTGCCTGCAAGGCGCGCGGCTGGCACACCCTGCTGCTGTCGGGCGACAGCTCGCCGATGGTTGCCGAAGTGGCCGCGCAGCTGGGTATCGAGCAGGCCATTGGCGGCCTGCGCCCGGATGACAAACTGGACCGCCTGAAAGCCCTGCAGGCTGACGGGCGCAAGGTGCTGATGCTCGGCGACGGGGTCAACGATGTACCGGTACTGGCCGCCGCCGATATCAGCATCGCCATGGGCAGCGCCACCGACCTGGCCAAGACCAGTGCCGACGCCGTCTTGCTGTCCAACCGCCTGCAAGCGCTGGTGCAGGCGTTCGAGCTGGCCCGCCGCACCCGCCGCAACATCCTCGAGAACCTGCTGTGGGCGACCCTGTATAATGGCCTGATGTTGCCGTTCGCCGCGCTCGGCTGGATCACGCCGGTGTGGGCCGCCATCGGCATGTCGGTCAGCTCGCTGATCGTGGTGCTCAATGCCTTGCGCCTGACCCGTATGCCAGTGGCCTCGGGCCCGCTGCCCCACGAAGCCCCTTTACCCGGGAGGAAGTCGCCATGCCCGCCCTCTATGTCATGATCCCGGCAGCCCTGCTGCTGGTCGGCGTGGCCGTGTACATCTTCTTCTGGGCGGTCGACAGCGGTCAGTACGATGACCTTGAAGGCCCCGCCCACAGCATCCTGTTCGACGATCAGGACCCGCGCCACCAGGCGGCAGTGAAGCTTGACGATGCCCCGGCCGACACCGACAAGGAACCACCGCCCCGTGCCTGACCTGCTTGCGCTGCTGGGCTCGGCACTGGTCCTTGGCCTGCTAGGGGGCGGTCACTGCCTGGGCATGTGCGGTGGCCTGATGGGCGCACTGACCTTGGCCATCCCCCCCGAACAACGCGGCAAGCGCCTGCGCCTGTTGCTGGCGTACAACCTGGGGCGCATTTTCAGCTATGCCTGCGCCGGCCTGTTGCTGGGCCTGGCCGGCTGGGCCGTGGCCAGCAGCCCGGCAGCGCTGGCGCTGCGGGTGGCTGCAGCGCTGCTGCTGATTGCCATGGGCCTGTACCTGGCCGGCTGGTGGAGCGGGCTGACCCGTATCGAGGCGCTGGGCCGCGGGTTGTGGCGGCATATCCAGCCGATGGCGTCGCGCTTGCTGCCGGTGTCCAGCCTGCCCCGGGCGTTGCTGCTGGGCGCCTTGTGGGGCTGGCTGCCGTGCGGTTTGGTGTACAGCACCCTGCTGTGGGCCGCCAGCCAGGGCAACGCCGGGTACAGCGCGGTATTGATGCTCGCGTTCGGGTTGGGCACCTGGCCGGTGTTGCTGGCAACCGGGCTGGCAGCCGAACGGGTAAACGCCCTGTTGCGGCGACGCAGCGTGCGCGTGGCGGGCGGTGTGCTGGTGATGCTATTCGGTGTCTGGACCCTGCCGGGCCCACACCAGCACTGGCTGATGGGGCATTGACGGGGCTGCAAAGCAGCCCCAATGCCCTTGATACAAATCAACACAGTTTCCTACAGACGGCCATAGACTCCGGTGCACTGCTGCTCTTTCCGGGGACTACCCTCATGCTCGACGACCTCCGTTGGGATACCGACCTGATCCGCCGCTACGATCTCGCCGGGCCACGCTACACCTCTTACCCAACCGCCGTGCAACTGCACAGCGAGGTGGGTTCGTTCGACCTGCTCAACGCCCTGCGCGAGAGCCGACGGGCCGTACGCCCGCTGTCGCTGTACGTGCATGTGCCGTTCTGCGCCAACATCTGCTACTACTGCGCCTGCAACAAGGTCATCACCAAAGACCGTGCGCGCGCCGCGCCCTACCTGCAGCGCCTGGAGCAGGAAATCCAGCTGATCGCCTGCCACCTGGACCCTAAACAACGTGTTGAACAGCTGCATTTTGGCGGCGGCACACCGACCTTCCTCAGCCATGTGGAACTGCGCCAGCTGATGGCCACCCTGCGCCAGCACTTCCACCTGCTGGACGACGATTCCGGCGACTACGGCATCGAGATCGACCCTCGCGAAGCCGACTGGTCGACCATGGGCCTGCTTCGCGAACTGGGCTTCAACCGCGTCAGCCTGGGTGTACAGGACCTCGACCCGGTCGTGCAGCGCGCGATCAACCGCCTGCAGAGCCTGGAGCAGACCCGCACCTTGATCGAGGCTGCGCGCACGCTGCAGTTTCGCTCGGTCAACCTCGACTTGATCTACGGCCTGCCCAAGCAAACCCCGGAAGGCTTTGCCCGCACCGTCGAAGAGGTGATCCGCCTGCAGCCCGACCGCCTGTCGGTGTTCAACTACGCTCACCTTCCCGAACGCTTCATGCCGCAACGGCGCATTGACAGCAACGATCTGCCCAGCGCGGCCGCCAAGCTGGAGATGCTGCACGCCACCATCGACCAACTGACCGCCGCCGGTTACCGCTACATCGGCATGGACCACTTCGCCCTGCCCGACGACGAACTGGCCATTGCCCAGGAAGAAGGCACCTTGCAGCGCAACTTCCAGGGCTACACCACCCACGGGCACTGCGACCTGATTGGCCTGGGCGTGTCGGCGATCAGCCAGATCGGCGACCTGTACTGCCAGAACAGCAGTGACCTCAACACCTACCAGGACAGCCTGTCCAACGCCCAGCTGGCCACCCAGCGCGGCTTGCTGTGCAACCACGACGACCGCATACGCCGGGCAGTGATCCAGCAACTGATCTGCCATTTCGAGCTGGATTTCGAACCCATCGAACAGGCTTTCACCCTGGATTTTCGCGGTTACTTCAACGACCTCTGGCCCGAGCTGCTGACCTTGCAGCGCGACGGCCTGATCAGCCTGGACGACAAGGGCATTCGCATCCTGCCCGCCGGCCGGCTGCTGGCGCGCTCGGTATGCATGGTATTCGACGCCTATCTGGCGATGCACAACCGCCAGCGCTTCTCGCGAGTGATCTGAAAAACAAGGCGTTCAACCGCATGGACAAGCTTCCTTGTCAGGCACACTATGAGCACACAAGGACTCCCGGCAGGCCACCTGCCGGGGTTTCGCCAGCGCGCACCATCACCGCGCACACTGGCCTACACCCTGTGTCGTGAGTTACCCTTACGACTTATGTGTGCTTTCCCACAAGGATCGATTCAAATGTCCGAGCCAGTCAAACTGCGCCCACACAACCAGGCCCATTGCAAGGATTGCAGCCTGGCCCCCCTGTGCCTGCCTCTTTCGCTGAACCTGGAAGACATGGACGCACTGGATGAAATCGTCAAACGCGGGCGGCCGCTCAAGAAAGGCGAGTTTCTGTTCCGCCAGGGTGACAGTTTTGGCTCGGTCTACGCAGTACGGTCCGGGGCCCTGAAAACCTTCAGCCTCAGCGACAGCGGCGAAGAGCAGATCACAGGCTTTCACCTGCCCAGCGAACTGGTCGGCCTGTCAGGCATGGATACCGAGGCCTACCCGGTATCGGCCCAGGCCCAGGAAACCACTTCGGTGTGTGAAATCCCCTTCGAGCAGCTGGACGAGCTGTCGGTACAACTGCCACAGCTACGCCGCCAGCTGATGCGGGTAATGAGCCGCGAAATCCGCGACGACCAGCAAATGATGCTGCTGCTGTCGAAAAAAACCGCGGACGAGCGCATTGCCACTTTCCTGGTCAACCTGTCGGCGCGCTTCCGCGCCCGCGGCTATTCAGCCAATCAGTTCCGCCTGAGCATGTCGCGCAACGAAATCGGCAATTACCTTGGCCTGGCGGTAGAAACCGTGTCGCGGGTGTTCACCCGCTTCCAGCAGAACGGCCTGCTGCGCGCCGAGGGCAAGGAAGTGCACATCCTCGACCCGATCCAGCTGTGCGCGCTGGCCGGTGGTGCAATCGAGGCCTGACGCTGGTCTTTAGCGGGTATACTTGGGCATTCGTTTTCCCAGGATACCCGCAACAATGCACAGCGAAGCCTTCGACCTCAAAGCCCTGATCCGCCCGGTAGTGGATTTCCCCAAACCGGGTGTGATCTTCCGCGACATTACCCCGTTGTTCCAGTCGCCACGCGGGCTGCGCTATGTGGCCGATCAGTTCATCGAGCGCTATGTCGAGGCTGAATTCAGCCACATCGGCGCCATGGACGCGCGGGGTTTCCTGATCGGCTCGATCATCGCCCACCAGCTGAACAAGCCGCTGATCCTGTTCCGCAAGCAGGGCAAGCTGCCGGCCGACGTGTTGAGCGAGGGTTACCAGACCGAGTACGGCGAGGCCTTCCTGGAAGTGCATGCCGACAGCCTGTGTGAAGGCGACTCGGTGCTGATCTTCGATGACCTGATTGCTACTGGCGGTACGCTGCTGGCGGCGGCCAACCTGGTGCGTCGTACTGGGGCGCAGGTGTTCGAGGCGGCAGCGATCATCGACCTGCCGGAACTGGACGGTTCGCGCCGGTTGCAGGCGGCCGGGGTGCCTACCTTCTGCCTGACCGAGTTTTCCCTCAGCGAGTACTGAGCGGGCTGTTGGGGCTGCTTTGCAGCCCATTCGCGGGTAAACCCGCGCCTACAAAGGCCGCATATTTTTTGTAGGCGCGGGTTTACCCGCGAATGGGCCGCCAAGCGGCCCCAATGAATCAGAGCGAAATGGGCCGGCGCCCTGCAAAGGCATGGGCCAAGGTACCACCGTCCACCATCTCCAGCTCACCGCCCAGCGGCACACCATGGGCAATGCGAGACGCCACCAAGCCTTTCTCGCTCAGCAACTGGGCAATGTAATGCGCCGTCGCCTCCCCCTCCACCGTCGGGTTGGTCGCCAGGATCACCTCGGTAAAGGTGCCCTGCTCTTCGATCCGCGCCATCAGCTGCGGAATACCGATCGCCTCAGGCCCCAGGCCATCCAACGGCGACAGGTGCCCCTTGAGCACGAAGTAACGGCCACGGTAGCCCGTCTGCTCCACCGCATACACATCGGTCGGCCCCTCGACCACGCACAGCTGGGTGTCGTCACGGCGCGGGTCGGCGCACTGCGGGCACAGTTCCTGCTCGGTGAGGGTGCGACACTGGCGGCAATGCCCTACCCCTTCCATGGCCTGGGTCAAGGCCTGAGCCAGGCGCAGCCCGCCACTGCGGTCGCGCTCGAGCAGTTGCAGGGCCATGCGCTGGGCGGTTTTCTGGCCAACGCCTGGCAAGATGCGCAGGCCGTCGATCAGTTGGCGGATGAGGGGGCTGAAGCTCATGGGAAAGGCCTGACAATTCAATAAGAGGCGGTTTATACCCAGCGGGGGCGGTGGCGTCAAATCACCTCGCCCAAAGCCTGAAAGGTCTGCTTTTTTGTGGGAGCGGCCTTGTGTCGCGAAAGGGCTGCGAAGCAGCCCCGGCACTCTATGCTGCAAAGCTGGAATCCGGAGGCCGCTTCGCGCCCCTTTCGCGACACAAGGCCGCCCCCACATAAAGAGCAGACCGCAGCCGGGTGAAATCTACGCAAAAAAAACGCCGCTGATATCAGCGGCGTTTTTGAGTACCTCAATGCCTTAGAACGGCATCTTGAAGCCTGGCGGCAGCTGCATGCCGGCGGTCATGCCGCCCATCTTTTCCTGGCTGCTTTGCTCAACCTTGCGCACGGCGTCGTTCAGCGCAGCGGCAATGAGGTCCTCCAGAACTTCCTTGTCGTCTTCATCAGTCGACATCAGGCTCTGGTCGATGCTGACGCGCTTGACGTCGTGACGACCGGTCATCACCACGCTCACCAGACCGCCACCGGACTGACCGGTGACTTCGGCGTTGGCCAGTTCTTCCTGCATCTTCTGCATTTTTTCCTGCATCTGCTGGGCCTGCTTCATCAGGCCGGCCATGCCACCTTTCATCATGGGGTATACCTCGATTGGGTCGTGTGATGCGGCCCGGCACCGGGCCGGCCGCATGGTTATCCGTTACTGGCCCTGACTGGCCAGGGCTTCTACAGGCTCAATAGTATCCTGCCGCACCTTGGCGCCGAACAACTTGATCATCTGCTGGATCAACGGATCCTGCTCGATCGACGCGACGGCGTCCTGCTGACGCTCGGCACGCTTGCGCGCTGCGGCCTGAGCCGGGGTTTCCTGCTCGGGCAGGATCAGCTCGATGCGCAGGTTCAGCGTGCGCCCCAAGTGCTGGTTGAGCGCTTCGTTCAGGCGCCGCTGCTGGGTGGCGTTGAACAACGCACCCTGGCCCGGGTCCAGATGCAGCAACCAGTCGTCGCCATCGGCGGCAATCAGCGTACAGTTTGCCGCGATGTTGCCTGTCATCCCGGACACAGGCAACTGTGGGAATAATTCCAGCCATTGCAAGGCCAGGCCGGTGGCCGGTTTGGCTGCCGGCAACGGTTCGGCAGCCAGTTTGGACACGTCTTCCTGAACATGCTCGGCCAATTCGTCCAGGTAGCTGAAACCTGCCGGATCGCTTTCGCCGCCGTAATAGTCTTCGTCAAGCGGCGGCTCATCGTCGCGCTCCATCCCTACGGCAGCGTAGGCAGACGGGTCGAAAGGCGGCTCGTCGTGTGCCGGGGCGGCCTGTGGGGGCGCCACCGGGGCAACAGGCTCGGGCGCAGGTGCCGGTTCAGGCGCGGGTTCGGCCGCTAACGGCGCGGGTGCAACGGCAGGCTCTTCCCACGGCAGGTCGACCACTTCGGCAACAGGCTCAGGTACGGAGATGGCCTCGGCTTCGGCCTTCAGCTCAACATCTGCCTCGGCCTCCGGTTCATGATCAGCCGTCGCGGGTGCAGGCACCTCCAGCTGCGGGGCTTGCGCAACAGGCTCCGCCGGCACAGCCGCGACAGGCGATGAAAGCGCGACCGGCGCCGCGGCTGCCACCTGCCCTGCAGGATCAGCTGTGGCCTGGCTGATCCCCGTTGGCTTTAGCACCGGCTTCGGTGCATCGTCCGTGTCTGCCGGGCGGAACGCCAGCATGCGCAGCAGCACCATCTCGAAGCCACCGCGCGGGTCCGGCGCAAGGGGCAGGTCACGGCGGCCTATCAGGCCCATCTGATAATAGAACTGCACATCCTCGGCCGGCAGCGCCGAAGCCAGCGCCAATACCCGCTCGCGATCACCCTGGCCGTTGTCTACCGCTTCGGGCAGCGCCTGGGCAATGGCTACACGGTGCAGCACATTGAGCATTTCGGCCAGAACGCCCGACCAGTCCGGCCCTTGCTCGGCCAGGTTACGCACGGCCTCCAGCAAAGCCCTGGCATCGCCTTCGAGCAGTGCCTGCAAGACCCCATACACCTGGCCATGGTCGAGGCTACCCAACATGGCACGTACATCGGCAGCGAGTACCTTGCCTTCACCAAAGGCGATGGCCTGGTCGGTCAGGCTCATGGCATCGCGCATGGAACCATCGGCGGCACGGCCCAGCAGCCACAGGGCATCCTCCTCGAACGGCACGTTCTCGGCGGCCAGTACGTGGCTGAGGTGCTCCACCACCCGCTCCGGGCTCATGTTCTTCAACGAGAACTGCAGGCAGCGCGACAGGATGGTGGCCGGCAGCTTCTGCGGGTCGGTGGTGGCGAGGATGAACTTGACGTAGGGCGGCGGCTCTTCCAGCGTCTTGAGCAAGGCGTTGAACGAGTGGGTCGAGAGCATGTGCACTTCGTCGATCAGGTAGACCTTGAAGCGCCCACGGCTGGGGGCGTACTGCACGTTATCGAGCAGTTCGCGAGTGTCCTCGACCTTGGTACGGCTGGCGGCGTCGATCTCGATCAGGTCGACGAAACGGCCTTCGTCGATTTCACGGCACACCGAACAGGTGCCACAGGGCGTGGAGGTGATGCCGGTTTCACAGTTCAGGCACTTGGCGATAATACGGGCGATGGTGGTCTTGCCCACGCCGCGGGTACCGGTGAACAGGTAGGCATGGTGCAGGCGCTGGTTGTCCAAGGCATTGATCAAGGCCTTGAGCACATGGGTCTGGCCGACCATTTCGCGGAACGAGCGCGGACGCCATTTTCGTGCAAGAACCTGATAACTCATCGAAAAACCATCGTAGCCTGATCGAGCGGAAGATCGCTAATGCTAGCGGAGCGGGGGCAAAATTGCACCCTGCGCAACTCGTCTAAGCTTGGAATGGCGCATTGTCCAGGGAGGATTGCCTTTGCGAAGACTGCTGGCCCTGTTACTGCTGTGGTCTACAAACAGCCTGGCTGACCAGCCGGTGCTGCGCTTTTCCGTCGCCGAGAGCTGGAGCATGCCGCTGGTACGCATCGAAGGCGATCAGCCAGTGGAGGGATTGCTTTACGACCTGATGCAAGCCGTTGCCAGGCAAGTGGGCGCTCGCCCCGAGTTCCATGTCATGGCCCGCCTGCGCCTGGAGGAGGCCATGAGCAGCGGCGACATTGATGTCCGTTGCTACGTCAGTACCCAATGGCTCAACGACCGCCCAAGGGATTTTGTGTGGAGTATCCCGCTGATTCATCAGCGTGACGTACTGGTCGGCCTCGCCGGCGACAGCAACCCGATATCCCCGGAGCAACTGCCACCCCAGGCGATCGGCACGGTGCTTGGCTACACCTATTCAACCCTGCAACCGCTGCTGGACCACGGCCAGCTGCACCGTGAGGACAGCCGCAGCCAGTTGCTGGTGCTGCAAAAGCTGCAGGCAGGCCGGTATCGCCATGCGGTGAGCAATCAGTTGTCGTTGCAGTGGTTCAACCAAGGGTTGCCAGCGGAGCAGCAATTGCAAGCGCTGGCAGTGCTGGACGAACAGGATTTGGGGTGCATGGTGCGCAACGATCCGGCGATACCGACACAAGGGCTGTTGCGGGCGTTGGTAAGGATGAAGCAGTCGGGGGAGATCGAGCGGATTTTGCAGCGGTATGGAAGGGTGAGCGACTCCGGCTCTATGTCGCTGACCCAGCCCTAGCCAGTAGCCTGATGGAAGGCAAACCCTCGCAAAGCTTGCGCGCCCCTTGGACTGCCCCCAAGAAGTTGGACACCAATCCAACCCTTGGGGGATCTATGGGTAAGTACACCGAGCAATTCAAGCTCACAGCGATCACAGCCTACCTGGATGGCAGCAACGGTTTCCGAAAGGTGGCTCAACACTTAGGTATCGATTTCAGCCTGCTTCGACGCTGGGTGGCCAGTTATCAGGCCAATAATGGCATTGGTCCAGGCTCGCATGGGCGGCGCTATACCAGTGATTTCAAACAGCAGGTGCTTAGCTATATGCACGAGCATCGGCTTTCGCTGCGCCAGACCGCTGCCCACTTTGGTCTTGGGCAGTCTTCTCAGATAGGCATTTGGCAGCGGCAGTACTACAGTGGCAGTCCTGCACCCTCTACTGCCATCAAGCCAAGAAAGCCAATCGACGTGTCGAAGAAGATCAAGCCTGCCAAACCCACCGATACCAATGATGATCAGAAGTCTCGAGATCAGCTGATGGCTGAACTTGAGTACCTGCGCATGGAGAATGCTGTCCTAAAGGAGCTCAAGGCTCTGCGCGAGGAAAAGGAACGAACACGCGGGAAAAAGTCCTGATCGTTTCCAAACTCAAGCGCAGGTTTCCTTTGCCTGACCTCCTTCAACTGGTCGAGCTGGCGCGCAGCACCTTCTACTACCAGCTCAAAGCTCAGCAGAAGCCAGATCGGCATGCTGAGCTCAAGGCATTGGTGCATCGCGTCTACCACGAGCAGAAAGGGCTTTATGGTTATCGCCGTATCGCACTCGTAATCAGGAAGGAAAAGCGGGTGAACAAGAAGGTCATTGAACGGCTGATGGCTGAGCAGGGATTGAAATCAGTAGTGCGCCCCAAGAAATATCGCTCCTATCGAGGTACCGTCGGTAAAGTGGCAGCGAATGTACTGGAGCGAAATTTTATCGCTCAACGCCCAAACCAAAAGTGGGTGACTGACGTAACCGAGTTCAAAGTAGCTCAACAGAAGCTCTATCTGTCGCCCGTGATGGATTTGTACAACGGCGAAATCGTGGCCTACGAAATGGCCAGCCGCCCGTGCTATAGCCTGGTTGGGAACATGCTTGGCAAAGCGCTCGATTGCCTGGGAGAGAAACCGAAGCTCGTGCTGCATTCGGATCAGGGATGGCATTACCAGCAGGCGCAATACCGCCGTAAGCTAAGCGAATGTGGGGTAAAGCAGAGCATGTCTCGAAAAGGCAATTGCCTGGACAACGCGGCCATGGAAAGCTTCTTCGGCACGCTCAAGTCTGAGTTTTTCTACCTGAAGCGTTTCGAGAGCATTGATGAGCTGAGAGCGGGTCTGGATGAGTACATTCACTACTACAACCATGATCGCATCAAGCTGAGGCTCAATGGCCTGAGCCCTGTGGAGTACAGGGCTCAGGCTGCAGCTTAAAACTGTCCAACTTTTGGGGGGCAGTCCACCTTGTGGGAGCAACTGTCTTGCTCAATTTCTAAAAGCCGGTGCCATCCACCGCGTCGCCTGCTTCGCGGGTGAATCCGCTCCCACAGGGTTATTCGCTATCCCTGCAATCTCTACTTGCTCCAAGGCCGGAATCAATGGCTTCTCCGCTCAAACGCCAATGCCACAGCATCCGCCTGCCCCCAGGCAATCTGCATGGCCCGCAAACCATGCTCCAACAACTGCCTGGTTTCTTCGTCCTGAATACGCTCAAGCGCCCGCCGGCTATCGCTGTAGGCGAACATCAGGTAGTGGGAAACATTCATCAACGCGAACTCCATCGGGACGATGCCTTCGCTGATCGCGCGGGAAAGGGATTTGCCTTGGGGAAGATCGAAGACGTGGGGCGGATCGGGGACCCGTTTTTTCATGAGTTCACCATACCGGGCTGAGAGCACCCTTTCGCTTCCACACTTAGGGTGACAGTTGTACGCGGGGTGGAAGACCAGGGGTATGGCAAACCCGGCAGGCCCGAAGGCCTCCCACGCACAACCGTCATATCGACAGCCGCCAAACCACCCAGGCTTCCACACCCGATCACTGAACTGACAGCGACCGCGAAAGCCTAGTGGGCGAGGTTGACCGGGACAATCAGACGGGAGTCGACGGAACACGTAGGATAATTCGCTATGCCTGCCTGACGTGTAGGGGCTTTCCTAGACTGTTATCAGACCTATCTTAAAGTGGGCACTCTGATCATGTGCTTACTGTTATCGGGCTCCCTGTCTTCACACCAAAGCCCGTAAATACGCACTCAAGAACAACCCCACACCAAACACAAAATGCGTGGCCAGGCTCTTCAGACAGTTCCGCGCAGGTGTCGGCGTTCTGGACGCAAAGAACCCTGCCCCCATCGCCGGCTGCATGAGGCAAAACGGCGCCACGACTGTACCCACACCCACAACTACTGCAGGTAAAAGAGTAGGCGACCGCAACCAGCCCTCCCCTACGATCACAAGCAGCAGCATCGCGAAAAGCACGCCGGTGGCGTAGTGAATCACCCATCCCCACGCCAACTCATTTCGCACCGGTTCCGCTTTGGCAATCGCTTGGTGCGAAACACGCCCACCTAGCAAGTGCCCCGCCCAACGCCCGACCATGGCAAAGTTCAGCGTTGCCACACCCAACCGCCTCAGCAGCAGCCCCCACAGGTCCATCACTACAGTGGCACCTATGCCAATCGGCAATGCAGCTAAAAACATCGCAGTAAACGTCATTGAACAAGCCCTCGAAAGTTGACGGTCATTACCCATGCCGCGCAGCATAGAAGTTGAAGTCAACTTCAAGTCAAGGGCCCCGAAATGGACATTGCCGACGTCGCCAAACGCACAGGCGTACCTGCATCGACACTGCGTTACTACGAGAAGAAAGGCTTGCTCAAGTCGCTTGCCGGGCACGGTCAGCGTCGACAGTTTGCAGCCGATGTGGCGGACAGGCTGGCGCTGATCGCCCTGGGGCAGGCTGCGGGGTTTTCGCTGGATGAAGTGGGGGCGATGCTGGTGGACCTGCAGGTCGACAGGCAGATGCTGATAGCAAAGGCGGACGAGCTGGATGCGCGGATCAAGCGCTTGCAGGCGATGAGCAAGGGGTTGCGGCATGCCGCGCAATGCCCTGAGAAAGATCATCTGACATGCCCGAAATTCCAGCAGCTGATGAAGCTGTCGGCGGCAGGAGCATTGGGCGAAAAGCAGAAAAGAACGAAGACGTTCGTTACAGATTGAGGTTTTCCGACCCCAGAAATGGAGGCGGCCCCACCAGCCACACCCCGGCACTCGATGTTCCCGCTATGGCTGCTCCCTTCCGGGCCTGACCAGGTTAACGGGTAATCAATGCGGGGGGACCGATGGGGCCACCACTACATGCCTCGCTGAGCAGCGAGTGGCGCCATTGTACCGGTCTTTGGGGCAGATACAACCACTGCGGCAGAAAAAGTCATCATTTCTCAATGACTTGTCAGGGGCGAGACGGCCTGGACGGGCCTCTTCGCGGGTAAACCCGCTCCTACGGGGGACCGCGCAGGCTTTTCGAGTTTTGAGCAAGGCAGTTGCCCCCCACAGGGGGGGCACGGATGCCTAGACCGCTATGCCCTGTTCGGCCAGGAATGTGACGAAGGCATCTTCGTCCAGTACCTTCACACCCAGCTCAGCAGCCTTGGCCAGCTTGGAACCTGCCCCCGGCCCTGCCACCACGCAGTGGGTCTTGCCGGAAACGGAACCGGCAACCTTGGCCCCCAGGCTTTCCAGCTTGTCCTTGGCAATGTCCCGACTCATGCGCTCCAGCGTACCGGTCAGCACCCAGGTCTGGCCGGCCAGCGGCAAGCCTTCGGCCACCTTCTTCTCGCTGCTCCAGTGCATGCCGAATGCCAGCAGCTGCGCTTCGATGTCCCGGGCCAGTTTCTGGTTTGCTTCATCCTTGAAGAACTCACGCACTGCGTCGGCCTGCTTGGCCGCCAGGGCCTGGCGCAGGTCAATGCCGTCGGCGGCGATGATCTTGTCCAGGCTGTCGAGCTTGGCCACCAACTTCTCGGCACCGGTCGGGCCGACGGAGGCAATGTCGAGCTTGGCGATCATCCCGGCCAAGGTGGTGCTGGCGGCAAATTCGGCGGCCAGCTCACCTTCGTCCTGCAACTGCATACCGCTGTCGAGCAGCTGCTGGATAACCTTCTGGTTGTGCTCGTCTTCAAAGAAATTGTGGATCTCGTAGGCCACTTCGAGACCGATGTCCGGCAAATAGGTCAGCACCTGCGGCAATGCCTGCTGCACGCGCGCCAGGCTGCCCAGCGAGCGGGCCAGCACCTTGGCAGTCTCCTCGCCGACATCCGGGATGCCCAGCGCGTAGATGAAGCGCGCCAGGCTCGGGCGCTTGCTGGCTTCGATGGCATCCAGCAGCTTCTGGGTCGACACCTCGGCAAAGCCTTCAAGGCCGACGACCTGCTCGAACTGCAGCTTGTACAGGTCAGCCGGCGAGCCGATCAGGCCTTCATCCACCAACTGCTCGACACTCTTCTCACCCAGGCCGTCGATGTCCATGGCACGGCGCGACACATAATGAATGATCGCCTGCTTGAGCTGCGCGCCACAGGCCAGGCGGCCGACGCAGCGGTACACCGCACCTTCGCTGGTGGTTTCCTTGCCCTTGCTGCGTTTGACCAGCTGGGTGCGCTCAACCTGCGAACCACACACCGGGCACTCGCTTGGCACTTCTACCGGGCGGGCGTCTTGCGGACGACGCTCCAGCACCACCTGCATCACCTGCGGGATCACGTCGCCGGCCCTGCGAATGATCACCGTGTCGCCGATGCGCAGGCCCAGGCGGGCGATTTCGTCCATGTTGTGCAAGGTGGCGTTGGACACGGTCACACCGGCCACCTTGACCGGCTTCAGCCGCGCCACAGGCGTTACGGCACCCGTACGGCCAACCTGGAACTCAACGTCCAGCACCTCGGTCAGCTCTTCCATGGCCGGGAACTTGTGGGCAATCGCCCAGCGCGGCTCACGGGCGCGGAAGCCCAGCTCGCGCTGGGCGGTCAGGCTGTTGACCTTGAACACTACACCGTCGATCTCATACGGCAGGCTGTTACGCCGCTCGCCAATGTCGCGGTAGTAGGCCAGGCATTCTTCGATGCCCGCCGCATGCTTGAGCTCGCGGCTGATCGGCAGGCCCCAGGCCTTGAGTTGCTCGAGGATGCCGATGTGGCTGTCGCCGATGCTTTCGGACAACTGGCCGACGCCATAGCAGCAGAACTCCAGTGGGCGGCTGGCGGTGATTTTCGAGTCCAGCTGGCGCAAGCTGCCAGCAGCGGCATTGCGCGGGTTGGCGAAGGTCTTGCCACCGGCCTCGGCCTGGGCGGCATTGAGCCGGTCGAAACCGGCCTTGCTCATGTACACCTCGCCGCGCACCTCCAGCACTGCCGGCCAGCCCTTACCCTGCAACTTGAGCGGGATGTTGCGCACGGTGCGTACGTTGGCGCTGATGTCTTCGCCAGTGGTGCCGTCGCCCCGGGTGGCGCCCTGCACCAACTGTCCGTCGCGGTACAGCAGGCTCACGGCCAGGCCATCGAGCTTGGGTTCGCAGCTGTAGTCGACCGCACCCGGCTGATCGAGGCCTTCTACCACACGGCGACCGAACTCACGCAGGTCGGCTTCTTCAAAGGCGTTGCCCAGGCTGAGCATGGGCACTTCGTGGCGCACCTGGCTGAACGCAGCCAAGGCAGCGCCGCCAACGCGCTGGGTGGGCGAGTCGGGGGTTACCAGGTGCGGGTGTTCGGCTTCCAGCACCTTGAGCTCGTTGAACAGGCGGTCGTATTCGGCATCAGGCACGCTGGGCTCGTCGAGCACGTAGTAGCGATAGTTATGCTGATCGAGCTCGGCACGCAGTTCGAGGATACGGGTTTCGGCGGTCATGGGATTTGTCTTCTCTTGCAAAGCAAAAGAGCAGCTTGGGGGTGGTGCGTGGGGTATCAGGTGTCTGTTGACTGTGCCGGCCTCTTCGCGAGTAAACCCGCTCCTACAAGGGCGTCACATGCCCTAGGGCGGTGATGTACCTGTAGGAGCGGGTTTACCCGCGAAGAGGCCGGCACAGGCAACGACGATACCCGAACCGGCCAGCACGCCCTCAGGCTGCTCTTTCGTCTGGATCTGTCAGCGTTTCTGGGTCAGCGCACGGCGCTCGAACTCGACGATACGCTGGCGGTAGTGCTCGATGGTCTGGGCAGTCAGCACGCTGCGCTGGTCATCCTTGAGCTCACCGTTCAGTTCGTGGGCCAGCTTGCGTGCCGCGGCAACCATCACGTCGAAAGCCTGCTTCGGATGACGCGGGCCCGGCAAACCGAGGAAGAAGCTCACAGCGCGAGTGCTGAAGTGATCGATGTCGTCCAGGTCGAACACGCCAGGCTTGACTGCGTTGGCCATCGAGAACAGCACCTCGCCGTGACCGGCCATGCTCTCGTGGCGGTGGAAGATGTCCATTTCGCCGAAGCGCAAGCCGCTTTCCAGGATGTTCTGCAGCAGCGCCGGGCCCTTGAAGCCACCCTCGTCGCGGGAGATCACGCTGATGACCAGCACCTCTTCGGCGGGTGGCAACTCCTTGACGCTGCTGCTGGCAGGCGCTGCGCCGCTGCTACGGTTGTTGTCGGCGGCAAAGTCGTCATCGCTGTCGGCAAACAGGTCGGGCTCGCGCTGCTCGGCGCTCAGGTTCAGGTCACCCTGCTGTACATCGGCAGCCGCACTGGCACGCTTGCCGCGCTTGCTGGCCTTGACCGGCTTGGGCTCACGCTCGCGATCACGCGCAGACGCGCTGAGCGACGGCAAGTCGCTTTCGTCCAGCTCAGGCTCCTTGTGGGTATCGAGCACTCGCGACGGGCCGAGCACTTCGGCACTGCCACCCTCTTCGTCCGGCAGGTTGGAATAACTGCGATCCAGACGGAATTTCAACTTGCCTTTCCCGCCGCGCATGCGGCGCCAGCCGTCGAAAAGAATCCCGGCGATAACAATGATGCCGATGAGGATCAGCCACTCGCGCAGACCGATTTCCATGTAATCCCGTGCCTCTATAAAAATATGCTTGAAAACAAAGGGTTCAAAGCCCTTTAACACGTGGCGCCAACTCTATGTTCTGACAGGCGTTTTACCCACGCAAAAAACGAGTGACATTAAGCTAGCACGACCAAAGACAACTTTACACCGTCTGTCGCACACGGCGGGGCATTTCGCTGCAGAATGTGCCCCTATCGTCGTGCATCAAGCGTCGACCATGGCCATGGCCGCCTCCACATCAACTGCAACAAGGCGTGAACATCCCGGCTCATGCATGGTCACCCCCATCAATTGGTCCGCCATCTCCATGGCAATCTTGTTATGGGTGATGTAGATGAACTGCACGCTTTCACTCATTTCCTTGACCAGACGCGCGTAGCGCCCGACGTTGGCATCGTCCAGCGGCGCATCGACCTCGTCGAGCATGCAGAACGGTGCGGGGTTCAACTTGAAGATGGCAAACACCAGCGCCAAAGCGGTCAGTGCCTTCTCGCCGCCGGACAGCAGATGGATGGTGCTGTTCTTCTTGCCCGGCGGTCGCGCCATGATCGTTACCCCTGTATCGAGTAGATCTTCGCCCGTCAGTTCCAGATAAGCGCTGCCACCACCGAAAACTTTTGGGAAAAGTGCCTGTAATCCGGCATTTATCTGATCAAAGGTATCCTTGAAGCGGTTGCGGGTTTCCTTGTCGATCTTGCGGATGACGTTTTCGAGGGTCTCCAGCGCTTCGACCAGGTCGGCGTCCTGAGCGTCCAGGTATCGTTTGCGCTCGGATTGCTGCTCGTATTCTTCGATGGCCGCCAGGTTGATCGCCCCCAGGCGCTGGATGCGCGCTTCAAGCTGCTCCAGTTCCTGTTCGGTACCCTGCTCGCTGGCCTCGGTTTCCAGGGTGGCGAGCACGCCTTGCAGGTCATAGCCGTCGGCCAGCAACTGCTCTTGCAGGGTCTTGCGCCGCACATCCAGGCCCTGGCACTCCAGGCGCAACTGCTCCAGTTGACCACGCAGCAGCTGGGCCTGCTGCTCGGCCTGGGTACGGCGTTTTTCGGCATCGCGCAGTTCGCGGTCAGCTTCGTCCATGTGCAGGCGAGCCAGGCGCATTTCCTCGTCGACGCTCATGCGCCGCTCCAGCAGCTCCTCCAGTCTCAGGCGCAGTTCTTCCTGCGGGGCTTCACCCTCCTCCAGGTTCAGGCTCAGTTGTTCCTGGCGCTCGGTCAGGCGCGCAGCTTGCTGCTCCAGACGCTCCAGCGCCTGGCGGGTGGAGTCGTGCTGGGCACGCAACGACCCCAGGCGCACCGCCAGCTGGTGAGCGTGGTCCTTGTGCTGGCGGGCCTCCTGACGCACCCGGTCAAGGCTTTCGCGCAGGGTGTCGCGGCGGGCCTTCAACTGTTCGCGCTGCTCGGTGTCCTGGGCCATGAGCTCCAGAGCCTCTTGCAGCAGCAGGCGTGCTTCGCCCAGTTGCTCGTGTTCCAGGGCGCGCTGCTCTTCCAGCTCGCCCAGCTCTTCGTGCAGGCGGCGGCGGCGCAGCTCGACCTGCTCGGCGCGCGCGCGGCTGGCCGAAAGACTGGCCTTCAGCTCGCCGTGCAGGCGGTTTTCATCCTGTGTGCGGCGGCGCAACTGTTCGCGCTGCTCCTCCAGGTCCAGTTGCTGCTCGCGCAGCGCCTGCAACTGTTGATCGAGCTGTTCCAGCGCCGCTTCCTGCTCCAGTTGTTCCTGGCCCAGGCGTTCGATTTCCTGGCCGCGCGCCAGCACGCCGCCTTCGGCCTCGCCACCTCGGCGTACCCGCAGGAAGTGCCGGCCGACCCAGTAGCCATCACGACTGACCAGGCTCTGCCCTTCGCCGAGCGACCCGCGCTGCTCCAGTGCCTGAGCCAGGTCTTCCACAGGCCTGACCTGGCCCAGCCAGGGCGCCAGGTCGATACGGCCCTCAACCTTCTCCAGCAAGCTGCCGGGCAACGTCGCCCCCGCGCCGACGGCCAGCAGCAAGCGCAGCTCACCCTGTTCCAGGCCCGCAAAATCGAGGTCGTTGAAATCGTCCACCAGCACAGCCTGCAGATCGGCGCCAAGCACCGTCTCTACCGCCAGCTCCCAACCCGGCTCCACCCGCAAGCCTTCGGCCAGCCGCGGCTGTTGCTCCAGCCCTTGGCCGTGCAGCCATTGCGCAGCACCTGCGCCCGGCTCCAGGGCGGCCTGCTGCAAGGCTTCAAGCGAGGCCAGGCGCCCGCCCAGGCGCTGCAGGTCGCCCTGTGCCTGCTGTTGCGCCCGGGTGGCCTGCTGCAGTTGCTCGCGCGCGCTTTCCAGGCGCTCGATCACCTGCTCTTCGCAGAGCTGCAGTTCTTCCAGCAGCATTTCGCTGCTGGCCAATTGCTCGGCCAGTTCGAACATGGCGGCATCCTGCGGGTCGCTGCCCAGTTGCTCGCGCTCCTCGACCAACTTGCGCTGGCGCTCGGCCTGGCGCTCAAGGCTGGTTTCCAGCTGCAGCAGACGCGCCTGCTGCACTTCGGCCTGGCGGCGCGGTTCGGCGGAGCGGCTGTTGAAGCTGTCCCACTGCTCCTGCCAGCCGTGCATGCCCAGCTCGGCCTCTTCAAGCGCGGCAGCGGCTTCCTCGGCAGCCGCCAGGGTCATTTCCTGCTCGGGTTCGAGCATGACCAGCTCTTCGCTCAGGGTTGCCAGCAAGGTACGGTCGTGCCCCAGGTGCGATTCGGTTTCCAGGCGTGTGCGCTCGGCTTCCTTGAAGTCGTCCTGCAACTGGCGCAGGCGCTGCTGGCCGTGCTGAATGCTCTGCTCGACCCGGGCGATGTCACCGGCCACCGAGTAGAAACGGCCCTGCACCTGGTTGAAGCGTTCGGACAGTTCGTGATGACCGTCGCGCAGGCGTTCGATACTGGCATCGGCATTGCGCTGCTCGGCCACCAGCGCCTCGTGAGAAACGCCCTGGTCGCCGATCACCGATTCGCGCTGGCGGACTTGTTCGTCCAGGCCTCGCCAGCGCAAGGCAGACAGGCGCGCTTTCATCTGCCGCTCCTGAGCCTTGTACTCACGGTACTTCTCGGCGGCCTGGGCCTGGCGATGCAGACGCTCCAGCTGGCGCTCGAGCTCTTCGCGCAGGTCGGTCAGACGCGCCAGGTTTTCCTGGGTGCGGCGGATGCGGTTCTCGGTTTCGCGGCGGCGCTCCTTGTATTTGGAAATCCCCGCCGCTTCCTCGATGAAGTTGCGCAGCTCCTCGGGCTTGGCCTCGATCAGCTTGGAGATCATGCCCTGCTCGATGATCGAGTAGCTGCGCGGCCCCAGCCCCGTCCCGAGGAAGATATCGGTGATGTCACGCCGGCGGCACTTGGTGCCGTTGAGGTAATAGCTGTTCTGCCCGTCGCGGGTAACCTTGCGGCGGATCGAAATCTCGGCGTAGGCGGCATACTCGCCGACCAGGGTGGTTTCGCTGTTGTCGAACACCAGTTCGATACTGGCCTGGCTGACCGGCTTGCGGCCACTGGAGCCGTTGAAGATGACGTCGGTCATCGACTCGCCGCGCAGGTTTTTCGCCGAACTCTCGCCCATCACCCAACGCACCGCGTCGATGATATTGGACTTGCCGCAGCCGTTTGGGCCGACCACGGCCGCCATGTTGCTGGGGAAGTTGACCGTGGTCGGATCGACGAACGACTTGAACCCGGCCAGGCGAATGCACTTCAGGCGCATCGGTCAGCCTCTGGCCAGTGCCGCCAGCACCAGTTCGCAGCTGCGCTGGCCATAGGCGGTGAGCACCTCGCGAATGCGCGGCAGGTCGCGGGAGACCACGGCTTCGAGCAGGCGGGCGAACAGGTCGAGATAGTCGATCATGTTGGCCTGGCGCTGGTCCAGCGACAGGTAATAGGCACGGCTCATGGCCGGTTGCAGGTTTTCCACGGTTTCCTGCAGGAACGGGTTGTCGGCGAACGGATAGGCCGCACGCATGACCGCAAAACTGTCGGCGACGAAGGTCTTGATGTCGAGCTGGTCATGGGCACGCTGCAGCCGCTGCTGGATCTCCAGAAACGGGCGCAGGTCGGCTTCGGTGCGCCATTTTTGCGCAACCGCATTGCCCAGCAGGATGTAGAACTCGCCCATCAGCGAGCACAGGCTACGAACGCTGCGTTCGTCCAGTTCGGTGACATGGGCACCACGTCGCGGCAGGATCGCCACCAGATGGCGGCGTTCGAGGATCAGCAGTGCTTCGCGCACCGAGCCGCGGCTGACGTTGAGCGCCTGGGTAACCTTCTGCTCCTGGATACGTTCGCCCGGCGCCAGCTCGCCGCGGATGATGCGTTCGGCCAGGTAATCGGCAATCTGCTCGGAGAGGCTGTCCGGGGCCTTGAACGTCATGGTTTTCCTTCAAAATCATTGAACTGGGCACAAGGGGCGAATTGTAGCGTACTTGGGCGGTAATCGCGCAGAGGGGCCAGGTGGTTTATTTGACCTTTCAGACAGCCACGCGCCCGGCGCGATCTATGCTTGGAATAGAGGCAGTGTGTGCGGCTGGGCATGGATACGTGCATTTTCTTGACCTTTTAGTCAGAAAAATATTGACCTGCTAGACAGGTCTTGCTTAGAGTCCGCCCAACAACAATAAAACCATTGCGAGGCCATCCCCGTGATCCAGTTTCTCGTCAACCAGGAGCTGCGTAGTGAGCACGCCCTGGACCCTAACATGACAGTGCTGCAGTACCTGCGCGAGCACCTGGGCAAACCCGGCACAAAGGAGGGCTGCGCCAGTGGTGACTGCGGTGCGTGCACCGTGGTGGTCGGTGAACTGAGCCAGGACGACCAAGGCAACGACAGCCTGCGCTACCGCAGCCTCAATTCGTGCCTGACCTTTGTGTCGTCGCTGCACGGCAAGCAACTGATCAGCGTCGAGGGGCTCAAGCACCAAGGCCAGCTGCACAGCGTGCAACAGGCCATGGCCGATTGCCATGGATCGCAGTGCGGCTTCTGCACCCCCGGCTTTGTCATGTCGCTGTTCGCCCTGCAAAAGAACAGCAGCGGCCCTGACCTGCACCAGGCCCAGGAAGCCCTGGCTGGCAACCTGTGCCGCTGCACCGGTTACCGGCCGATCCTCGACGCCGCCGAGCAGAGCTGCCGCCAGCCCTGCCGCGACCAGTTCGATGCCCAGCAGGCGCAAACCATCAGCCGCCTCAAGGCCATTGCCCCGACGCAGACCGGCGAGCTGAACAGCGGCGACAAGCGCTGCCTGGTGCCGCTGACCGTGGCGGATCTGGCCGACCTGTACAGCTCGCACCCCGAAGCGCGGCTGCTGGCCGGTGGTACCGACCTGGCGCTGGAAGTCACCCAGTTCCACAAGACCTTGCCCGTGATGATCTACGTCGGCCACGTGGCCGAGCTCAAGCGCATCGAGAAAACCGCCAGCCACCTGGAAATCGGCGCCGCCACCCCGCTCACCGACTGCTATGGCGCGCTTAACGAGGAATATCCCGACTTCGGCGCCCTGCTGCACCGCTTTGCCTCGCTGCAGATACGCAACCAGGGCACCCTCGGCGGCAACATCGGCAACGCCTCGCCAATCGGCGACTCGCCACCCCTGCTGATCGCCCTGGACGCGCAGGTGGTGCTGCGCCAGGGTGAACGCCAACGGGTGATGCCACTGGAAGACTACTTCATCGACTACCGCATCACGGCTCGCCAGGACAGCGAGTTCATCGAGAAGATCATCGTACCGCGCGCCTCCAGTGACTGGGCGTTCCGCGCCTATAAAGTATCCAAACGCCTGGACGACGACATCTCGGCCGTGTGCGCAGCCTTCAACCTGAGCATCGAAGACGGTGTGGTCAGCGGTGTGCGGATCGCCTTCGGCGGCATGGCGGCGATACCCAAGCGCGCCCGTGCCTGCGAGGCAGCGTTGCGCGGCAAGCCGTGGAACCAGGCCGCCATCGAGCGCGCCTGCCAGGCCCTGGCGGAGGACTTCACCCCACTCAGCGACTTCCGCGCCAGCAAGGAATACCGCCTGCTGACCGCGCAGAACCTGCTGCGCAAGTACTTCATCGAACAGCAAACGCCGCACATCGAAACCCGGGTGACCGCTTATGTCTAACCATCACGTAGCCAAAAGCCAGGCCGAGATGGCCGAACTGTTCAGCCAGGACCTGACCACCGGGGTCGGCCGCAGCGTCAAGCACGACAGCGCCGACAAGCATGTATCCGGCGAGGCTGTGTACATCGACGACCGCCTGGAATTCCCCAACCAGTTGCACGTCTACGCCCGCACCGCCGACCGCGCCCATGCGCGCATCCTGCGCATCGACACCACGCCGTGCTACGCCTTCGAGGGCGTGCGCATTGCCATCACCCACGAAGACATCCCCGGCCTGAAGGACATCGGCCCGGTGGTGGCCGGCGACCCATTGCTGGCCATCGACAAGGTCGAGTTCTTCGGCCAGCCGGTGCTCGCTGTCGCTGCCCGCGATCTTGAAACCGCACGTAAAGCGGCCATGGCCGCCATCGTCGAGTACGAAGACCTGGAGCCGGTGCTGGACGTGGTCGATGCACTGCGCAAGAAGCACTTCGTGCTCGACAGCCACACCCACCAGCGCGGCGATTCGGCTGCCGCCCTGGCCAGCGCCCCGCACCGCATTCAGGGCACCCTGCACATCGGCGGCCAGGAGCACTTCTACCTGGAAACGCAGATTTCCTCGGTCATGCCCACCGAAGACGGCGGCATGATCGTCTACTGCTCCACGCAGAACCCCACCGAAGTGCAGAAACTGGTCGCCGAAGTGCTCGACGTGCCGATGAACAAGGTGGTGCTGGACATGCGCCGCATGGGTGGCGGTTTTGGCGGCAAGGAAACCCAGGCCGCCAGCCCGGCATGCTTGTGCGCGGTAGTCGCGCGCCTGACCGGCCAGCCAACCAAGATGCGCCTGCCGCGGGTCGAAGACATGACCATGACCGGCAAGCGCCACCCGTTTTACGTCGAGTATGACGTGGGCTTCGACGACAACGGCCGGCTGCACGGTATCAATTTCGACCTGGCCGGCAATTGCGGCTATTCGCCCGACCTGTCCGGTTCGATCGTCGACCGCGCCATGTTCCACTCCGACAACGCTTACTACCTGGGCGACGCCACCGTCCACGGCCACCGCTGCAAGACCAACACCGCCTCCAACACCGCCTACCGCGGCTTTGGCGGCCCACAGGGTATGGTCGCCATCGAGCAGGTGATGGACCATATCGCCCGTCATCTGGGCCGCGACCCACTGGCCGTGCGCAAGGCCAACTACTACGGCAAGACCGAACGCAACGTCACCCACTACTACCAGACCGTCGAGCACAACATGCTCGAGGAGATGACCGCCGAACTGGAAGCCAGCAGCGACTACGCCGAACGCCGCGAGTCGATCCGCCGCTTCAACGCCAACAGCCCGATCCTGAAGAAAGGCCTGGCACTGACACCGGTCAAGTTCGGCATTTCGTTCACCGCCACCTTCCTCAACCAGGCCGGTGCACTGATCCATATCTACACCGACGGCAGCATTCACCTGAACCACGGCGGCACCGAAATGGGCCAGGGCCTGAACACCAAGGTGGCCCAGGTGGTGGCGCAGATCTTCCAGGTGGACTTCAGCCGCATCCAGATCACTGCCACCAACACCGACAAGGTACCCAACACCTCGCCAACCGCAGCGTCGAGTGGTGCCGACCTGAACGGCAAGGCGGCGCAGAACGCGGCCGAAATCCTCAAGAAACGCCTGACCGAGTTTGCCGCACGGCATTATCAGGTGACCGAGGAAGACGTCGAATTCCGTAACGGCCATGTGCGGGTGCGCGACCAGATCGTCAGCTTTGAGCAACTGGTGCAGCAGGCTTACTTCGCTCAGGTGTCGCTGTCCAGCACCGGGTTCTACCGCACACCGAAAATCTTCTACGACCGCAGCCAGGCACGCGGCCGGCCGTTCTACTACTTCGCCTTTGGCGCTGCATGCGTGGAAGTGATCGTCGATACGCTGACCGGCGAATACAAGATGTTGCGCGCCGACATCCTGCACGACGTGGGCGATTCGCTGAACCCTGCGATCGACATCGGCCAGGTAGAGGGCGGTTTCATCCAGGGCATGGGCTGGCTGACTACCGAAGAGCTGGTGTGGAACGCCAAAGGCAAGCTGATGACCAACGGCCCGGCCAGCTACAAGATCCCGGCCGTGGCCGACATGCCACTGGACTTGCGGGTGAAGCTGGTGGAAAACCGCAAGAACCCGGAAGACACCGTGTTCCACTCCAAGGCCGTGGGCGAGCCGCCGTTCATGCTGGGCATTGCCGCCTGGTGCGCGATCAAGGATGCCGTAGCCAGCCTGGCTGATTACCGCGTGCAGCCGCAGGTGGACGCGCCGGCAACACCGGAGCGGGTGCTGTGGGGCTGTGAGCAGATGCGCAAGGCGGTGGCTGCCACTCAGTCCGCAGAACCGGAGCTGGAAACCGTCACCCAGTAACGCCGCGCTCCGCTTTTTCTGTGGGAGCGGCCTTGTGTCGCGAAAGGGCTGCGCAGCAGCCCCAAATATGTATGTTGCTTTAAATATTCTGGGGTCGCTTCGCGCCCCTATCGCGACACAAGGCCGCTCCCACAAAGAAGCGGACCGCGTTGACCTGAAGAGGATCTGCATCATGCACCAATGGATCAACGCCCTCGCCGACCACCAGTCCCGTGGCGAAGCCTGCGTGCTGGTGACCATCATCGAGGAACGCGGCTCGACACCGCGCAATGCCGGCTCGAAGATGGTGGTCAGCGCCAGCGGTCTGTTCGACACCATCGGCGGCGGCCACCTGGAATACAAGGCGCTGCACATCGCCCGGCAAATGCTCGAAGCGCAGCGCACCACGCCGCACCTTGAGCGCTTCAGCCTCGGCGCCAGCCTGGGCCAGTGCTGCGGCGGCGTGACCGTGCTGCTGTTCGAACCCATGGCCGCCGTGCAGGCTCAGATCGCCGTGTTCGGCGCGGGCCATGTCGGCAGGGCTCTGGTACCCTTGCTCGCGGCGCTCCCCTGCCGGGTGCGCTGGATCGACTCGCGTGAACAGGAATTCCCCGAGCTCATCCCCAACGGGGTGACCAAGGTGGTCAGTGAAGAGCCGGTCGACGAAGTCGCAGACCTGCCGCCCGGCAGCTACTGCATCGTCATGACCCACAACCACCAGCTCGACCTGGAACTGACCGCCGCCATTCTCAAGCGCAACGATTTCACCTGGTTCGGCCTGATCGGCTCGAAGACCAAACGGGTCAAGTTCGAGCACCGCCTGCGCGAGCGAGGCTTCGACGAGGCCGTCATGGCACGCATGCGCTGCCCGATGGGCCTGGCCGAGGTCAAGGGCAAGCTGCCCATCGAGATCGCCGTGTCTATCGCCGGTGAAATCATTGCCACTTACAACGCCTGCTTCGGCCAGCACGACGCTGCCGCCAATGGCGGCCCCATTGCCCAATTGCTGCCGCCCTCCCGCCGCAGCCAAGCCATTTGACGAGTGTGTTATGACCGTTACCCGTAAAGCCTACCGTGCCGCCATCCTGCACAGCATTGCCGACCCGGCCGAGGTGGGCCTGGAGGCTTCCCATGAATACTACGAAGACGGCCTGCTGGTGGTCGACGATGGCCGCATCAGCGCCGTTGGGCACGCCAGTGAACTGCTGCCGACGCTGGATGCCGGCATCCCGGTCGAGCACTACCAGGACGCGCTGATCACCCCGGGGTTCATCGATACCCACATCCACTTCCCGCAGACCGGCATGATCGGTTCGTACGGCGAGCAGTTGCTGGACTGGCTGAACACCTACACCTTCCCGTGCGAAAAGCAGTTCGCCGACAAAGGCCACGCCGACCAGGTGGCGAAGATCTTCCTCAAGGAACTGCTGCGCAACGGCACCACCACTGCGCTGGTATTCGGCAGCGTGCACCCGGAATCGGTCAACGCCCTGTTCGAAGAGGCCGAGCGCCTGGACCTGCGCCTGATCGCCGGCAAAGTGATGATGGACCGTAATGCCCCAGACTACCTGACCGACACCGCCGAGTCCGGCTATGCCGAAAGCAAGGCACTGATCGAGCGCTGGCACGGCAAAGGCCGCCTGCACTATGCAGTGACCCCGCGTTTCGCCCCGACCAGCACGCCACAACAGTTGACCCTGGCCGGCCAACTGCTCAAGGAACACCCCGGCGTGTACATGCACACGCACCTGTCGGAAAACCTCAAGGAAATCGACTGGGTCAAGTCGCTGTTCCCCGAGCAGAAGGGTTACCTGGACGTCTACGACCACTTCGAGCTGCTGGGCGAGCGCTCGGTGTTCGCCCACGGCGTGCACCTGTGCGACGACGAGTGCCAGCGCCTGGCCGAAACCGGCTCGGCCGTGGCCTTCTGCCCCACCTCCAACCTGTTCCTTGGCAGTGGCCTGTTCAACCTGCCCCAGGCCGAGCGGTTCAAGGTCAACGTGGGCCTGGGTACCGACGTTGGCGCCGGCACCAGCTTCTCTCTGCTTAACACCCTGAACGAGGCATACAAGGTGATGCAGCTGCAAGGCGCGCGCCTGCATCCGTACAAATCGCTGTACCTGGCCACCCTCGGCGGCGCCCGCGCACTGCGCCTGGACGACCGTATCGGTAGCCTGCGCCCAGGCAACGATGCCGACTTCGTGGTGCTGGACTACAAGGCCACACCACTGCTGGACTACCGCATCCAGCAGTCCAACAGCATCGAAGAAACCTTGTTCGTGCTCACTACCCTGGGCGATGACCGTACCGTGCGTGAAACCTACGCCGCCGGGCGCTGCGTGCACCAGCGCTAAGGTTCTTTCGCCAGGCCCCGATACAGCGCGCCGCCGATTGCAGCACCGATCAGCGGCGCCACCCAGAACAGCCACAGCTGCTGCAGGGCCCAGCCACCGACGAACAAGGCCGGCCCCGTGCTACGCGCGGGGTTGACCGAAGTATTGGTGATCGGGATCGAGATCAGGTGGATCAGGGTAAGGGCCAGGCCGATGGCGATGGGTGCAAAACCTGCCGGTGCGCGGGCGTCGGTCGCCCCCATGATGACCACCAGGAACATCGCCGTCATCACCACTTCACTGACAAAGCCTGCACCCAGCGTATAGCCACCGGGCGAATGGTCGGCGTAGCCGTTTGAAGCCAACCCCGAAGACAGCTCGAACCCGGCCTTGCCACTGGCGATGAGGTAGATCACCCCGGCCGCCAGGATGGCACCGATCACCTGGGCGATCACATAAGGCAGCAGCTCTTTGGCCGGGAAGCGCCCGCCGACCACCAGCCCGAACGACACGGCAGGGTTTAGATGGCAACCCGAGATATGGCCGATGGCAAAGGCCATGGTCAGTACGGTGAGGCCGAAGGCGAAGGCGACACCGAGCACACCGATGCCGAGAGGGGAACTGGCTGCGAGTACCGCACTGCCACAGCCACCAAGGACCAGCCAGAAGGTGCCGATCAGTTCGGCCCCCATGCGTTTACCGAGGGACATGCTCATGAATCCATTCCTCAAGAAGTTGAACGCAACGAATGCGCAAGCCCAACTGCTTGATGAAGGTTTGCTCACAAGAATTTAGCAGACCTTTGGGTTATGGCCAGTAGTGGCTAGGGGCTGATTTGCAGCCCCTCGATCACACCGGCAAACGTTCAACCCTTGACGGAAACCTTGGGCTTTTTCAGCAAATGCGAGAACACCGCATGCAAATCGTCCGAGGCGCTCTCCTCGTCCAGGTTCAGCTTGCTGTCGATGTGGTCCATGTGATGCATCATCAGGCTCACGGCCTGCTCGGCATCGCGCGCCTCGATGGCATCGATGAGCTGCATGTGCTCATCGTAAGAGCAGTGCGAGCGGTTGCCGCTTTCGTACTGGGCAATGATCAGCGAAGTCTGCGATACCAGGCTGCGCTGGAAACTTACCAGCGGTGCATTGCCCGCCGCTTCGGCCAGCTTGAGGTGGAACTCACCGGACAGGCGAATGCCGGCACCCCGGTCACCGCGCGAAAAGCTGTCGCGCTCCTCACGCACCATCTGCCGCAGCTCGTTAAGCTGATCGGGGGTGGCATGCTGCACCGCCAGCTCGGTGATGGCGCGTTCGACCATGCGCCGCGAGAAGAACACCTGGCGCGCCTCTTCTACAGTCGGGCTGGCCACCACCGCGCCGCGGTTCGGCCGCAGCAGCACCACGCTTTCGTGGGCCAGGCGCGACAAGGCGCGGCGGATGATGGTGCGGCTGACGCCAAAGATCTCGCCCAGCGCTTCCTCGCTCAACTTGGTGCCCGGAGCCAGACGCTGCTCGAGGATCGCCTCGAAAATATGCGCGTAGACGATGTCGTCCTGGGTACCGCTGCGGCCGGCCTTGCCGACTCGTGCAGGTTTTTTCAGAGGTTGCAGCTGTTCGTTCATGGGCTCTCGAGGCACGAAGAGAAAGTATGGCGCCATTGTACACAGGCTGAGGCGATTCCGCAGGGGGCGTTTTACCTATATAGCCGTTGTACGACGCATTGCGCATACAAAACATAAAACATTATTTGCTTTATTTGTACACAAAAGCATAATCCATCGAGCAACTTCTTGACCCTTGAGTCAACAAAAAGGTCAGACGTCTGCCTTCCCTCGCGGAGCCGCCAAGTGCATTGCGCAGGAAACTGGCTCCATAACAACAAGAAAGACTTGAGGAGTACCCGCTGTGGAAAGCCGCAAATCCGAAGCCCCTACGCTGGATCTTGCTCCGCCGCTCGAAACGAGCTGGCTGGAGCGGATTTTCAAACTCAAGCAACACGGCAGCACTGTCAAAACCGAAATGATCGCTGGGGTGACCACCTTCATCACCATGGCCTACATCATCTTCGTCAACCCCAACATCATGGCCGACGCCGGCATCGACCATGGTGCCGCTTTTGTCGCCACCTGCATCGCCGCCGCGCTGGGCTGCCTGCTGATGGGCCTGTACGCCAACTGGCCGGTGGGCCTGGCGCCGGGCATGGGGCTCAATGCTTTCTTTACCTACACCGTGGTCGGCACCATGGGCTACAACTGGGAAACGGCGCTGGGGGCGGTATTCGTCTCCGGCGTGTTGTTCATGTTCCTGACCTTGTCGAAAGTGCGCGAATGGCTGCTCAACAGCATCCCGGTCAGCCTGCGCCATGCCATGGGGGCCGGCGTCGGATTGTTTCTCGGGCTGATCGGCCTGAAGACCGCAGGCATCATCGTCGACAGCCCCGCCACCCTGATCAAGCTGGGCTCGTTGCATGAGCCGGGGCCGCTGCTGGCGGCCGTGTGCTTCCTGCTGATCGCCATCCTCAGCTACAAGCGAGTATTCGGCGCGATCCTGATCAGCATCATTGGTGTCACCCTGGCGGGCTGGGGCCTGGGCCTGGTCAAGTTTGGCGGGGTGATGTCGATGCCCCCAAGCCTGGCACCGACCTGGATGGCCATGGACGTGGCTGGCGTGTTCAATGTCAGCATGATCAGCGTGGTGCTGGCGTTCCTGTTCGTGCACATGTTCGACACTGCCGGCACGCTGATGGGGGTTGCCCAGCGAGCGAACCTGGTAGCGCCGGACGGGCGTATCGAAGGCCTGTCACGCGCCTTGAAGGCCGACAGTGCATCCAGCGTATTCGGTGCTGTGGTCGGCGTGCCCCCAGTGACCAGTTATGTGGAGAGTGCCGCAGGTGTCGCCGCAGGTGGCCGTACCGGTTTGACGGCCGTGGTGGTCGGCTTGCTGTTCGTCGCAGCGATGTTCTTCGCCCCGCTGGCGGGGATGATCCCGGCCTACGCGACAGCAGGCGCACTGATCTACGTGGCAATGCTGATGATGGGCAGCATGGCGCACATCCATTGGGACGAAGCCACCGACAGCATTCCGGCGATTGTCACGGTCATCATGATGCCGCTGACCTTCTCCGTTGCCGATGGTATCGCGCTGGGTTTCATCACCTACGTCGCGTTGAAGGCAGGTACCGGCAAGTACAAGGAAATCTCGGCCAGCCTGTGGGTACTGTGCGCAATCTTCATTGCCAAGTTCGTGTTCCTCTGAGCAAGGGCGCTTGGCTTTAGATTTCCAGTGTTTTCGAAATCGAGCGCCGCACGCGCGGCGCATCGCGAGCAAGGTCGCTCCTACGCTTGTTCCGGCCCATTAATGCCTGCGAGGGACGCGCGAACGCCTTGTTGGGACGCCACGATATGGCGCCCTTGCTCAACATTTGAAAGGCCTACGCGGTCGCCCGTAGGAGCGGGTTTACCCGCGAAAGGGCCGGGCCTGCCGGCCAATCTCCATCCGCCGTTCACCATTGCTGCCACCACCGTATTCGCGGGTAAACCCGCTCCTACAACGGGGGTGGACAGTTGGATACAGGCCCGCCGTAGGAGCGGGTTCACCCGCGAAAGGGCCGGACCTGCTGGCCAATCTCCACCTGCCGTTCACCGTTGCCGCCGCTACCGTATTCGCGGGTAAACCCGCTCCTACGCCTGATCGGGGATGGACACGCATGGGTGATTGGACACAGGCCGTCGCGTAGGAGCGGGGGTGGACACACATCGGTGATTGGGCGCAGGCCGTCGTAGGAACGGGTTCACCCGCGAAGAGGCCGGCACAGGCCACACAAAAACAGCAGACGAAAAAAAGCCCGCCAGTGTGAGAGCGGGCCAAAGGACCTACGAAGATTCTTCTAGCGACCAACTAGCTTCCACGATAGGTCGAATAGCTGTACGGCGAAATCAGCAGCGGCACGTGGTAGTGCTCCTGCGACTCGTCGATGCCAAAGCGCAGCACGACAACATCCAGAAACGCCTGGGCCGGCAATTGCACGCCACGGGCGCGGTAGTAATCCCCAGCGCTGAACTGCAACTGGTAAACGCCAGTGCGGTAATCGTCCCCCTGCAACAGCGGCGCGTCGACGCGGCCATCGCTGTTGGTCAGGGCGGTGTTCACCAGCTCCAGCTGCTGGCCTTCGACGCGGTACAGCTCGACCTTGATCGAGCTACCCGGGCAGCCATGCGCGGCATCCAGTACGTGTGTGGTCAAACGTCCCATTGCGTGTCGCCTCTTGTTCAATCTGTGGGCAAAAAATACTCAGCCATCGCACCAGCTTAGCGCCTGCGGCAGGCGGGAATGACGTTATTAAGACATTCCAGCCAAGGATTGTACACAATTTTTTGATCCCCTCTGTCACACCCTCCCTTTGCTGCCCATAAACGACCCATCGGTCGCAAATACACGCACCATAAAGATGCCAACCTCATTAGCTGACCAAACAGGCAGGTTTCTTGCACTGTATTTCCAGGTCGCTGTCAGGCGACAAAAGGGAAGAAATGCGGAAAAACAGGCTTACAAAAGATTTCAGAAGTTGTATACAATCAGCCCATCCGGTGGTGCGACATACCGACGCGGCCCGCCCACCCCCCGCACTAACGCACAAGAAGGAAGACTGCAGTGAGCGCTGATTACCCTCGCGACCTGATCGGTTACGGCAACAACCCTCCTCACCCGCAATGGCCGGGTAACGCCCGCATCGCGCTGTCTTTCGTCCTCAATTACGAGGAAGGTGGCGAACGCAACATCCTGCACGGTGACAAGGAATCCGAAGCCTTCCTGTCCGAGATGGTCGCTGCCCAACCCCTGCAGGGCCAGCGCAACATGAGCATGGAGTCGCTGTATGAATACGGCAGCCGTGCCGGTGTGTGGCGCCTGCTGAAGCTGTTCAAGGACAGCGGCGTGCCACTCACCGTCTTCGCCGTGGCCATGGCCGCCCAGCGCCACCCCGACGTGATCCGCGCCATGGTCGAAGCCGGCCACGAGATCTGCAGCCACGGCTACCGCTGGATCGACTACCAGAACATGGACGAGGCCCAGGAGCGCGAGCACATGCTCGAAGCCATCCGTATCCTCACCGAACTCACCGGCGAGCGCCCGCTGGGCTGGTACACCGGCCGTACCGGCCCGAACACCCGCCGCCTGGTGATGGAGGAAGGTGGTTTCCTCTATGACAGCGACACCTACGACGACGACCTGCCCTACTGGGAGCCGAACAACCCCACCGGCAAGCCGCACCTGGTGATCCCCTACACCCTGGACACCAACGACATGCGCTTCACCCAGGTACAGGGCTTCAACTGCGGCGAGCAGTTCTTCCAGTACCTGAAAGACGCCTTTGATGTGCTGTACGCCGAAGGCGCCGAAGCACCGAAAATGCTTTCCATCGGCCTGCACTGCCGCCTGGTCGGCCGCCCGGCACGCCTGGCTGCACTCAAGCGCTTCGTCGATTACGCAAAAAGTCATGACCAGGTCTGGTTCGCCCGTCGCGTGGATATCGCCCGCCACTGGCACACCACCCACCCGTACAAGAAAGAGAACGCCTGATGACCGCCTTCAATACCCTCAAACCATCCGCCCTGGACCGCGACGCCTTCGTCAAGGCCTTCGCCGACATCTACGAGCACTCGCCGTGGGTTGCCGAAAAAGCCTATGACCTGGGCCAGCTGGGCGAGCTGGACGAGATCGAGGCGCTGCACCAGCGCATGAGCGACATCCTGCTCAGCGCCAACCACGCTGACCAGCTCGCGCTGATCAATGCTCACCCGGACCTGGCAGGCAAGGCCGCCATCCAGGGCGAACTGACCGAATCGAGCACCAACGAGCAGGCCGGTGCCGGTATCCACCAGTGCACCGCCGAAGAGTTCGCCCGGTTCACCGAACTGAACGATGCCTACAAGGCCAAGTTCCAGTTCCCGTTCATCATGGCGGTGAAGGGCAGCAACCGGCACCAGATTCTCGCCGCCTTTGAAAAACGCATCCACAACGATGCCGATGCCGAATTCAAGGAAGCCCTGGCGCAGATCAACCTGATCGCCCTGTTCCGCCTGCTGCAGCTGTAAGCAACAGCCGAACCTTATTCAGAAAACGAACAATAGAAGAGATAACCGCATGCGCACCCTGATGATCGAGCCCTTGACCAAAGAAGCCTTCGCCCAGTTCGGAGACGTGATCGAAACCGACGGCAGCGACCACTTCATGATCAACAACGGCTCGACCATGCGCTTTCACAAGCTCGCCACGGTCGAAACCGCCGAGCCTGAAGACAAGGCGATCATCAGCATCTTCCGCGCCGACGCGCAGGACATGCCGCTGACCGTGCGCATGCTGGAACGCCATCCGCTGGGCAGCCAGGCTTTTATCCCGCTGCTCGGCAACCCCTTTCTGATCGTGGTCGCGCCCGTTGGCGATGCACCTGTATCAGGCTTGGTCCGAGCCTTCCGCAGTAATGGCAGGCAGGGCGTTAATTACCATCGCGGCGTCTGGCACCACCCGGTGCTGACGATCGAAAAGCGGGATGATTTCCTGGTGGTTGATCGCAGTGGTTCTGGCAACAACTGCGATGAGCATTACTTCACCGAGGAACAGATGCTGATCCTCAATCCCCACCAATAAGAAAAGGTCAGTCATCTTCTCGGTGACTGGCAGAGGTACATACTGTGGAAGCACACCTTCACGAATGGCTGAACCTGAGCATTCGCTGGGTTCACATGATCACCGGCGTTGCCTGGATCGGTGCATCGTTCTACTTCGTCTGGCTGGAGAACCACCTGAACCGAAGCAACCCGCGCGATGGGTTGTCGGGTGATCTCTGGGCGATTCACGGCGGTGGTATCTACCACCTGGAGAAATACAAGCTCGCCCCCCCGAAAATGCCCGAGAACCTGCACTGGTTCAAATGGGAAGCCTACTTCACCTGGATGTCCGGTATCGCCCTGCTGTGCGTGGTGTTCTACTGGAACCCGGCGCTGTACCTGCTGGCGCCTGGCAGCACCCTGAGCGGTGCCGAAGGCGTGGCTATCGGTATCGGTTCGCTGATCGCTGGCTGGTTCATCTACGACTTCCTGTGCGACTCGCCCTTGGGCAAGAAGCCAGCGCTGCTCGGTGGTGTGCTGTTCGTGCTGATCATCGCTGCCTGCTGGGGCTTCAGCCTGGTGTTCAGCGGCCGTGGTGCCTACCTGCACACCGGCGCGATCATAGGCACCATCATGGTCGGTAACGTGTTCCGCATCATCATGCCGGCCCAACGCCAGCTGGTGGCGGCGATCGAGAACAATCAGACGCCCGACCCGGTACTGCCGGCCAAGGGCCTGCTGCGCTCGCGTCACAACAACTACTTCACCCTGCCGGTGCTGTTCATCATGATCAGCAACCATTTCCCGAGCACCTACGGTAGCCAGTACAACTGGCTGATCCTGGCCGGTATCGCAGTAGCCGCGGTTCTGATCCGCCACTACTTCAACACCCGCCACGACAGCAACAAGTACGCCTGGACCCTGCCCGTCGGCGCCTTGGCGATGATCTGCCTGGCCTACGTTACCGGCCCGAAACCGATGGCCGTAAGCCCTGACCAAGCCGCAGCGAAGATCGAGTACCAACCGCTGCCGGCAACTGCCGTAGGCGGCAAGACCGCTGCCGAGCAGCGTGCCGAGGACGCCGCCAAGGCTGCCGAAGCACCCGCCGCACCTGCGCAAGCACCGGCTCAGGCCGCTGCCCAGGCCGGTGGTGGCGACTTCGACAAGATCCACAATGTCATCCAGGAACGCTGCACCGTGTGCCACTCGTCCAAGCCGACCAGCCCACTGTTCAGCGCCGCTCCTGCCGGCGTGATGTTCGACACTCCGCAGCAGATCCAGGCCCAGGCCGCGCGCATTCAGGCGCAAGCGGTTGCCAGCCAGATCATGCCGCTGGGCAACATCACCCAGATGACCACCGAAGAGCGCAAGCTCGTCGGCGACTGGATCGCCAAAGGCGCCCAGGTCAACTGACAGTACCTCGCCAGGCAACCCGCCCCCAAGGGAATCACCTTCCCCTGTAGGAGCGGGCTTGCCCGCGAAGAGGCCGGAAGCCCCGGCCTCAAGCTCCATGTGTTACGCAACAAGCAAGCATCGAGCGCGCAGGCATGAGGCCTGCCGCTTGGATCCGAGAATAAAAACAAAACTCGAGGTGCTGCATGTCCGAGTCACGCAAGGCGTATATCCCCATTGCGCCGCCGCGAGAACCCTTGCCCCTGTTCCAACTGTTCCTGGTTGGCCTGCAACACGTTCTGCTGATGTACGGTGGCGCGATCGCCGTGCCGTTGATCATCGGCCAGGCCGCCGGGTTGTCCCGCGAAGAAGTCGCTTTCCTGATCAACGCCGACCTGCTGGTCGCTGGCGTCGCTACCATCATCCAGTCGTTCGGTATCGGCCCGGTGGGCATCCGCATGCCGGTGATGATGGGTGCCAGTTTCGCTGCCGTCGGCAGCATGGTGGCCATGGCCGGCATGCCCGGCGTGGGCCTGCAGGGGATCTTCGGCGCGACCATCGCTGCCGGGTTCTTCGGCATGCTGATCGCGCCGTTCATGTCCAAGGTTGTCCGCTTCTTTCCCCCACTGGTCACCGGTACGGTGATCACCTCGATTGGCCTGTCGCTGTTCCCGGTGGCCGTCAACTGGGCCGGTGGCGGCCAAGACGCTCAAACGTTCGGCTCGCCGATCTACCTGCTGGTGGCCGGCCTGGTACTGGCCGTTATCCTGCTGATCAACCGCTTCATGCGCGGTTTCTGGGTCAACGTGTCGGTACTGGTGGGCATGGGCCTTGGCTACATCCTGGCCGGCTCCATCGGCATGGTCGACCTGTCGGGTCTGAATGAAGCACCGTGGTTGCAGGTGGTCACCCCGCTGCACTTTGGCATGCCGACCTTCAGCCTGGCGCCGATCCTGTCCATGTGCCTGGTAGTGGTGATCATCTTCGTCGAGTCCACCGGCATGTTCCTGGCCCTGGGCAAGGTGACCGATCGCGAAGTCACCCCTGGTATGCTGCGTCGCGGCCTGCTGTGCGATGCCGGTGCGTCGTTCATTGCGGGCTTCTTCAACACCTTCACCCACTCCTCGTTCGCCCAAAACATCGGCCTGGTGCAGATGACTGGGGTGCGCTGCCGCTATGTCACCATCGTGGCCGGTGCACTGCTGATCCTGCTCAGCCTGCTGCCCAAGGCGGCCTTCCTGATTGCCTCGATCCCGCCTGCGGTACTGGGCGGCGCGTCCATCGCCATGTTCGGCATGGTCACCGCCACCGGGATCAAGATTCTTCAGGAGGCGGACATCGGCGACCGCCGCAACCAGCTGTTGGTTGCCGTGAGCGTCGGCTTCGGGTTGATCCCCGTGGTGCGTCCGGAGTTCTTTGCCCAGATGCCACAGTGGATGGAACCCATCACCCACAGCGGTATCGCCATGGCCACGGTCTGTGCCCTGGTGTTGAACGTTCTGTTCAACATCCTTGGCGGTGCCGACCGCGCAATGCACAACGACGTCTGTCACCAGCATTGAGCCAAAAGGGGCGGTGCATGACCGCCCCTCATCACCTCTGCAGTAACCGCTACGCCGTCGACCCGCCGGAATGGGTCGCCCGGGGCGCCTGCGCGCCAAAAAAACCGCCAACAAAAACAATAAGTCCGGGAATCACAACATGAAGCGCATCACCACGTCCCTGTTGTTGGGCAGCAGCCTGCTGGCCACCCTACCCTCGCACGCAGGCGAATGGCTGCAATGGCACGGCGAAAGCCTGACCTACCTGTACGGCAAGGACTTCAAGGTCAACCCTGATATCCAGCAGACCATCACCTTCGAGCACGCCAACAAATGGAAGTACGGCGACACCTTCATGTTCGTCGACAAGATCTTCTACAACGGCAAGGCCGACCCCGGCAAAGGTGTGACCACCTACTACGGCGAGTTCAGCCCACGCCTGTCATTGGGCAAGATCTTCGACCGCAAGCTTGCCTTCGGTCCGATCAAGGACGTGCTGCTGGCCATGACCTACGAGCGCGGTGAAGGCGACAACGAGGCCTACCTGATCGGCCCAGGCTTTGACTTGAACATCCCCGGCTTCAACTATTTCACCCTCAATTTCTACGTGCGTAACACCGAAGGCAGCCGCCCCGGTGACAATGTCTGGCAGATTACCCCCGGCTGGTCGTACACCCTCCCTGTCGGCCGGTCAGACATTCTGATCGACGGTTACATGGACTGGGTTACCGACAACGACCAGACCCGCCGTGGCACCTATCACGCCAACCTGCACTTCAACCCGCAGGTCAAATACGACCTGGGCAAGGCGCTGAACCTGGGCGCCAAGCAGCTCTACGTCGGCTTTGAATACAGCTACTGGAAAGACAAGTACGGCATTGACAGCCGCGGCAACCTGGACAGCAACCAGAGCGTGGCCAGTGCGCTGATCAAGGTGCACTTCTAGGAAGTTGACCAAACGCACAAGTTTGAATCACCCCGCTCCAGGACGGAGCACTTGAGGCGCGGCGCGCAAGCCAGTAATCTGCGCGCCCCCTCGATCAGGGCAGAACGGATTCTGCCTGCGTTTACTGACCGCTCAGTCAATGAATACGGGCGGTTGGCCAACGTGTTGCCAGCCTGAAAGACCCTTTTCATCCGTTCAGAACGAAGTCGAGCAGGAAGGTTTTGCCAACCCGGAAAAGTTGGCTCGACCCTTGCCAAACAGCTGTGGCCTATCGAAAAAAGCTGACTTAAAAGACAAAAAAGCGCCAACAACGAGCGCTGACAACAGATCAATCAAGGGAGCGACACTCGCAATGCGTACCATCAACAGCCTGATCCTTGCCGGCGGCCTGCTGGCCTGCGGCACCACCTTCGGCGGCGACCTGCTGCAATGGCAGAACAACAGCCTGACCTACCTGTGGGGCAAGAACTTCAAGGTCAACCCCGAGACCCAGCAAACATTCACCTTCGAACACGCCGACGCGTGGAAGTACGGCGATAACTTCTTCTTCGTCGACAAGATCTTCTACCAAGGCAAGAAGGACGCCAGCAACGGCCCCAACACCTACTATGGCGAGTTCAGCCCACGCCTGTCGTTCGGCAAGATCTTCGACCAGAAGCTGGAGTTGGGCCCGGTCAAGGACGTGCTGCTGGCGATGACCTACGAGTTTGGCGAGGGTGACACCGAGTCTTACCTGATCGGCCCGGGCTTCGACCTGGCCATCCCGGGCTTCGACTACTTCCAGCTGAACTTCTACAACCGCACCACCGACGGCAGCCGCGCCGGCGACAACGTGTGGCAGATCACCCCGGTGTGGTCGTACACCATTCCGGTCGGCGATTCCGACGTGCTGATCGACGGCTTCATGGACTGGGTGGTGGACAACGACGAGAACCGCCGCGGCACCTACCAGGCCAACCTGCACTTCAACCCGCAGATCAAGTATGACCTGGGCAAGGCATTGCACCTGGGTGAGAAACAGCTGTATGTGGGTGTGGAGTATGACTACTGGAAGAACAAGTACGGCATCAAGGACAGCGATGCCTTCACTACCGACCAGAACACCATGAGCTTCTTGGTGAAAGTGCACTTCTGACGCACTGAAAAGTTAACAGCGCCGTTATGTAGCGGCGCTGTTACGCAGTAAAAAATCAGCTTTAACTTACACGCTCACAGGCATTTATCCACTGGCGCGACGTTTTGCCTGGCAGCGGCGACGCAGCCCTGTGGTGGCGTCTGCTGGCCACGCACAGAACGCCTCATGGCCACCGCTCAAACTTTTGACATTTTTTTTGCATAGCCTGAACTAATCTGCTTTTCTTCGCACCACTCCAAAAAGAAAACAGGCCTACTTAATGCGCACCCACCTCGCCGCCCCGTGGCGGTATCTTATGCTAGTTTGCTCACTCTGGTTCGGCATCTTCCTGCTGACCCGCCTGGTATTGCTGGTCACCCATCTTGATGAAGTACATGGCGACTACTTCTCATTATTCTTGAGTGGTGCCGTGTACGACCTGAGCTTCCTCACCTACGCTGCACTGCCGTTGGGGCTGTACCTGGCGATATGCCCGGCCGCACTGTGGCGCACGGCCTTACATCGCAGGCTGATGGGCGGCGCACTCATCGTCAGCCTGTTCGTGATGCTGTTCGTCGCCGTGGCCGAGTGGCTGTTCTGGGACGAATTCGGTGTGCGTTTCAACTTCATCGCCGTCGACTACCTGGTCTACTCCAAAGAAGTGCTGGACAATATACGCGAGTCGTACCCGCTACCGACCCTGCTGGGTAGCATTGCCTTGGTGGCCGTGCTGCTCGCACTGATTCTGCGCAAACCGCTCTCCCGTGCACTCGCTGCGCCCAGCGCCAACCTGCGCCAGCGCCTTGGCGGCCTTGCCCTGCTGGCAGTACTGGGCGGGCTCAGCGTACTCCTGATCGACCAGCAGTTCCCCCGCGGGCAGGGCGGTAACGCCTATCAGCGCGAACTGGCAAGCAACGGCCCGTACCAGTTCTTTGCCGCGTTCCGGAACAACGAGCTGGACTACACCCAGTTCTACGCCAGCCTCAACGCCAGCGAAGTCGGAGCGCAGATGCATCAAGAGCTGGCCGAGCCCAACACGCAGTTCAAAGCCAGCGAACCTGAGGACATTCGCCGTCATATCAACGCCAGCGGCGCACCACGCAAGCCCAACATCATCCTGGTCACCATCGAGAGCTTCAGCGCCAAGTACATGGGCAGCAACGGCGACCCGCGCAACCTCACGCCCAACCTGGACGTACTGCGCACGCAGAGCCTGTACTTCAACAACTTCTATGCCACCGGTACCCGTACCGACCGGGGCCTGGAAGCCATCACACTGTCAATCCCCCCTACCCCCGGCCGCTCGATCGTCAAGCGCATCGGCCGCGAAAGCGGCTATGCCAGCCTTGGTCAGCAGTTGAAGGCTGTCGGCTATGACGCAGTGTTCGTCTATGGCGGGCGTGGCTACTTCGACAACATGAACGCGTTCTTCAGCGGCAACGGCTATCGCATCGTCGACCAGAGCAGCGTCCCCGAGAACGAAATCAGCTTCAAGAACGCCTGGGGCATGGCCGACGAGGACCTGTACCGGCAGACCCTCAGGCTGGCCGATGCCGGCCACGCCAGGCAGCAGCCATTCTTTCTGCAACTGATGACCACCTCCAACCACCGCCCCTACACCTACCCGGACGGCCGCATCGACATTCCTTCGGGCGATGGCCGCGAAGGTGCGGTGAAATACACCGACCATGCCATTGCGCAGTTCCTGCAGGAAGCCAAGGGCAAGCCATGGTTCGACAATACCCTGTTCGTGTTTGTCGCCGACCACACCGCCGGTAGCGCCGGGGTGGAAGACCTGCCGGTGCGCAATTACCAGATTCCGCTGTGGATCTATGCACCCAAGCTGATCGCCCCGCGCGAGGATCCGCAACTGGCAAGCCAGATCGACCTGGCACCCACCCTGCTCGGCCTGCTCAACCTGAGCTATACCTCGACCTTCTTCGGCCGCGACCTGCTGCGCAATAACCAGTTGCCACCCCGGGTACTGATCGGCAACTACCAGCATCTGGGGCTGTTCGACGGCAAGGACCTGGCGATCCTCAGCCCACGCGGCGGCATGCGGGTGCACCAGGATGCCCTGGGCAACAGCCGGGAAATGAGTGCAGACAGTGACAACCCGCTGATCCGCCGGGCGATTGCCTATTACCAAAGTGCTGCCAACGATTTCAGCAAGGGGTTGCTGGCCTGGAAGCCGCAGGAGGAAGGGGCGGTGGCCGAACAGTAGACCTGCAATCCGGCGATGGCACCGGCGTTGCCGGTGCTCACGGGCAAGCCCGTTCCTGCAGAAACAAGCAATTCCCTGTAGGAGCGGGTTCACCTGCGAACCGGGGCAAAGCCCCGGGCACACGCCTCAATTGGCTGGCCGAACCGCCCGCCACAATTTCCCCGCAACGCTTACCACCGCCAGCACCACAGCACCTGCGATGACTCCGGCCCCGCCGTTGAGCAACGCCCCGGTCAACGCCCCGCCACGCCCTTCGCTGAACGCCTCGATGGCATGATGCAGCGGCTCGATGCCATGCACCAGGATCCCACCCCCTACCAGGAACATCGCCGCAGTACCAATCACCGACAGGCTCTTCATCATGTAGGGCGCAGCCCGGAGGATGCCGTTGCCAACCAACTGAGCCAGACGCGAGGCCTTCGTGGTCATCCACAGCCCCAGGTCGTCGAGCTTGACGATGCCGCCGACCAGCCCGTATACCCCGATGGTCATGACAATGGCTATGCCCGAGAGCACGATGATCTGTTGCGGCAGCGGCGTATCCGCCACTATCCCCAAGGTAATGGCAATGATCTCGGCCGACAGGATGAAGTCGGTGCGCACCGCGCCCTTGATCTTGGCCTTCTCGAAGGCCACCAGGTCGACATTGGCGTCCGCCACGGCTTGCTGTCGAGCCTTGTGCTGCGCGTCGTCCTCATCCTTGCTGTGCAGGAACTTGTGCGCCAGCTTCTCGAAACCCTCAAAGCACAGGAACGCGCCACCCAGCATCAACAACGGCGTAACCGCCCACGGTATGAACGCACTGATCAGCAGCGCGGCCGGAACCAGGATCGCCTTGTTGACGAACGACCCCTTGGCCACCGCCCACACGACCGGAAGTTCGCGATCGGCGCGCACGCCGGTGACCTGCTGGGCATTCAGCGCCAGGTCATCACCCAGCACACCCGCTGTCTTTTTCGCCGCGACTTTGGTCATTAGCGAGACGTCATCCAGCAGCGTGGCGATGTCGTCGATCAGTACCAGTAGACTGCTTCCTGCCATGTTTGCTTGTATCCAAATAAGTCAATGTGCCGGATTCTAGCCCAAAGCCGCTGCCTTGAGCGCCCGTCGACCCCGGTGCTACCATGCCCGATCCCCCTTAGAGGTGGCCAGACACGAGGAAGATCCCTGACCATGAGCACCATTCGCGAGCGCAACAAGGAATTGATCCTGCGCGCGGCCAGCGAGGAATTCGCCGACAAGGGCTTCGCCGCCACCAAGACCAGCGATATCGCGGCCAAGGCCGGCCTGCCCAAGCCGAACGTGTACTACTACTTCAAGTCCAAGGACAACCTTTACCGCGAGGTCCTGGAAAGCATCATCGCGCCGATCATGCAGGCATCCACGCCGTTCAATGCAGACGGCGACCCGAAGGAAGTGCTGAGTGCGTACATTCGTTCGAAAATTCGCATTTCGCGTGACCTGCCCCATGCGTCCAAGGTGTTCGCCAGCGAGATCATGCATGGCGCGCCGCACCTGTCAGCAAACCAGGTAGAGCAGTTGAACGAGCAGGCCCGGCACAACATCGAGTGCATCCAGCGCTGGATCGACCGCGGGCAGATCGCCCATGTGGATGCGCACCACCTGATGTTCAGCATCTGGGCGGCGACCCAGACCTATGCCGACTTCGACTGGCAGATTTCTGCGGTGACCGGCAAGGCCAAGCTGGCCGACAGTGATTATGACGCGGCGGCCGAAACCATTATCCGCATGGTGCTCAAGGGTTGTGAGCCAGAGGTGGCCTGACATGGCCAATGGGGACCGCATTCCACTGGGGTCGCACGCCCCTGTGGGAGCAACCGTCTTGCTCAATTTCTGAAAGCTGGCGCGATCCGTGTGGGAGCGGCCTTGCGTCGCGAAAGGGCTGCACAGCAGCCCCGGGGTTTCAGCGTCGATGCAAATAATGCCGGGGCCGCTTCGCGGCCCTTTCGCGACACAAGGCCGCTCCCACAGGCCGGTGTTCAGCCTCAGCCCAGCGCAGTGTCGAGAAACATCATCACCGCAAACCCGCCCATCAACCCTGGGTAATGGAGCTGGGTGCAGCGCTGGGCATCAAGGTCGAGCCGGCGCTGGAAGCCCTGAAAGTCGCCGTACACATCTAAAGCCTGGCGCAGTCCTTGTGGGGCCTTGTGTCGCGAATGGGCCGCAAAGCGGCCCCAGCTGACTTGAGCCTTACGCCGCTACCCCGGCATCTGCCCGCAACCCCACCTCCTCGATCGCACTGATCGCACACTGCTCGTCGATATCCGACGTATCGCCGCTGATCCCCACGGCACCCAGCACCTTGCCGTCCTGATCACGAATCAGCACCCCACCTGGCGCCGGCACCACCGGCCGCTCACCCATCCCGTTCAACGCGGCAAAAAAAGCCGGCCGCTGCTGCGCATCCAGCGCCAGCAAGCGCGACCCCTTGCCCAAGGCAATCGCACCCCAGGCTTTGCCAGTGGCCACTTCAGGCCGAATCAGGCTCGCGCCATCCTCACGCTGCAACGCCAGCAGGTGCCCGCCGGCATCCAGCACCGCAACGGTCAGTGGCGCGGCGTTGATCTTGCGGCCTGCCGCCAGTGCGGCGTTTACCAGGCTGACAGCGATTTTCAGGTTCAAGACGTTCATGGAAAGGTCCTCTTCTTGTTGTGAGAAGCCCTAAGGGCAGTTGAAAACCGATAGAGCAAATAGAACACAACGAGATGTATTTTTGTATACAATATTTTGAAACGATCGTATTCGATGGCGCAAATAGCCGTTTTCACGGCCGCTTTGACGAAAGCGAGCCCACCCGATGAAAACCCATTGACCTGAGCCGCCAGGCGTGAATACACTCTGTCGCAAAGCAAGTTGTATACAATTACAAAATCGATGAGGCACAAACCATGAGCAAAATGAGAGCAATCGATGCAGCCGTTCTGGTCATGCGCCGTGAAGGTGTAGATACCGCGTTCGGCATCCCGGGGGCTGCCATCAACCCGTTGTATTCGGCCCTGAAGAAAGTCGGTGGCATCGATCACGTCCTCGCTCGTCACGTCGAAGGTGCCTCGCACATGGCCGAGGGCTACACCCGCGCCAACCCGGGCAACATCGGTGTGTGCATCGGCACTTCCGGCCCTGCCGGCACCGACATGGTCACCGGCCTGTACAGCGCCTCGGCCGACTCCATCCCGATTCTGTGCATCACTGGCCAGGCGCCACGTGCCCGCCTGCACAAGGAAGACTTCCAGGCTGTCGACATCACCAACATCGTCAAGCCAGTGACCAAGTGGGCGACCACCGTTCTGGAGCCAGGCCAGGTGCCTTACGCCTTCCAGAAGGCCTTTTATGAAATGCGTACCGGCCGCCCAGGCCCGGTGCTGATCGACCTGCCGTTCGACGTGCAGATGGCCGAAATCGAATTCGACATCGATGCCTACGAACCACTGGCAGTCAACAAGCCATCCGCCACCCGCGTACAGGCCGAGAAAGCCCTGGCCCTGCTCAATGACGCCGAGCGCCCACTGCTGGTAGCCGGTGGCGGCATCATCAACGCCGACGCCAGCGACAAGCTGGTCGAATTCGCCGAACTGACCGGCGTACCCGTGATCCCGACCCTGATGGGCTGGGGCACCATCCCGGACGACCACGCCCAGATGGTCGGCATGGTTGGCCTGCAGACCTCGCACCGCTATGGCAACGCAACCCTGCTGAAGTCCGACCTGGTATTCGGTATCGGTAACCGCTGGGCCAACCGCCACACCGGTTCCGTCGATGTCTACACCGAAGGCCGCAAGTTCGTGCACGTCGACATCGAACCGACCCAGATCGGCCGCGTGTTCACCCCGGACCTGGGCATCGTTTCCGATGCTGGCAAGGCACTGGACGTGTTCCTGGAAGTGGCCCGCGAGTGGAAAGCCGCCGGCAAGCTCAAGTGCCGCAAGGCCTGGCTGGAAGAGTGCCAGGAGCGCAAGTCGAGCCTGCAGCGCAAGACCCACTTCGACAACGTGCCGGTCAAGCCGCAGCGCGTCTACGAAGAAATGAACCAGGTGTTCGGCAAAGACACCTGCTACGTCAGCACCATCGGCCTGTCGCAGATCGCCGGCGCGCAGTTCCTGCATGTGTACAAGCCACGCCACTGGATCAACTGCGGCCAGGCCGGCCCGCTGGGCTGGACCATCCCTGCTGCACTGGGCGTGGTCAAAGCCGATCCGAAGCGCAAGGTTGTGGCGCTGTCGGGTGACTACGACTTCCAGTTCATGATCGAAGAACTGGCGGTGGGTGCGCAGTTCAACCTGCCGTACGTTCACGTACTGGTGAACAACGCCTACCTGGGCCTGATCCGCCAGGCGCAGCGTGGCTTCGACATGGATTACTGTGTACAACTGGCGTTCGAGAACATCAACTCGACCGACGCTGCCACCTACGGTGTCGACCACGTCGCTGTGGTCGAAGGCCTGGGTTGCAAGGCCATCCGTGTGTTCGAGCCAGCAGAAATCGCCCCTGCCCTGATCAAGGCACAGAAGATGGCCGAAGAGTTCCGCGTGCCGGTGGTGGTTGAAGTGATTCTCGAGCGTGTGACCAACATTTCCATGGGCACCGAGATCAACGCGGTCAACGAATTCGAAGACCTGGCCCTGGTCGGCAACGACGCGCCAACCGCCATCTCGCTGCTGGACTGATCGCCTGACGCCCCCAGGCACGCCCTGGGGGCCTTCATCGCAAGGAGACAACTCATGCCTCGCTTCGCTGCCAACCTGTCCATGCTGTTCACCGAACAGGACTTCCTGGCCCGCTTCAAGGCTGCCGCCGATGCTGGTTTCAGCGGCGTCGAATACCTGTTCCCCTATGACTTCAGCGCAGCTGAAATCAAGCAGCAGCTGGAGGCCAACGGCCTGACCCAGGTGCTGTTCAACCTGCCGGCCGGCGACTGGGCCAAAGGTGAGCGCGGTATCACCTGCCACCCTGACCGCGTCGAGGAATTCCGCGCGGGTGTCGACAAGGCCATCGAATACGCCAAGGTGCTGGGCAACACCCAGGTCAACGCCCTGGCCGGCATCCGCCCACAAGGCCCGGACTGCGCCACCGTGCGCAAGACCTTCGTCGAGAACCTGCGCTACGCCGCTGACAAGCTCAAGGGCGCCGGTATTCGCCTGGTCATGGAAATGATCAACACCCGCGACATCCCAGGCTTCTACCTGAACACCACCCAGCAGGCCCTGGAAATCCAGGCCGAGGTGGGCAGCGACAACCTGTTCCTGCAATACGACATCTACCACATGCAGATCATGGAAGGTGACCTGGCTCGCACCATGGAAGCCAACCTGAAACTGATCAACCACATCCAGCTGGCCGACAACCCCGGCCGCAATGAACCAGGCACCGGCGAGATCAACTACCGCTTCCTGTTCGAACACCTGGACCGCATTGGCTACCAGGGCTGGGTGGGCGCGGAGTACAAGCCCAAGACCACTACCGAAGCAGGCCTGGGCTGGCTGAAAACCCACAACGCAATCTAAGGCTGATCGAGGTCCTGTGACACATGCCTGACCCTGTAGGAGCGGGTTCACCCGCGAATGCGACGTTGGCTTCACTGCCGCTTTCGCGGGTAAGCCCGCTCCCACAGAATTCTGTGTCCAACAACGGGCCTGTGCAGCCTGCTCCATCGAGATTCAACAAATACAACGAGGTAATCTCTCATGGCTAAAATCGGTTTCATCGGCACCGGCATCATGGGCAAGCCCATGGCCCAGAACCTGCAAAAAGCAGGTCACAGCATCTTCGTTTCCACCCACCACGACGCCGCGCCAGCCGACCTGATCGCCGCCGGTGCCGTGGCCCTGGCCAACCCGAAAGAAGTTGCCCAGGAAGCCGAATTCATCATCGTCATGGTTCCCGACACCCCGCAGGTCGAAAGCGTCCTGTTCGGTGAAAACGGCGTGGCCGAAGGCGTTGGCCCGAACAAGGTGGTGATCGACATGAGCTCGATCTCCCCTACCGCTACCAAAGCCTTCGCCGAAAAAATCAAGGCTACCGGTGCCGCCTACCTGGACGCCCCAGTGTCCGGTGGTGAAGTCGGCGCCAAGGCCGCGACCCTGAGCATCATGGTCGGTGGCTGCCCGAAAGCCTTCGAGCGCACCCTGCCGCTGTTCGAAGCCATGGGCAAGAACATTACCCGGGTCGGTGGCAACGGTGACGGCCAGACCGCCAAGGTCGCCAACCAGATCATTGTCGCCCTGAACATCCAGGCCGTGGCCGAAGCCCTGCTGTTCGCCGCCAAGAACGGCGCCGACCCTGCCAAGGTGCGTGAAGCACTGATGGGCGGCTTTGCTTCGTCGAAAATCCTCGAAGTGCACGCCGAGCGCATGATCAAGGGCACCTTCGACCCAGGCTTCCGCATCAACCTGCACCAGAAGGACCTGAACCTGGCCCTGCAAGGCGCCAAGGAACTGGGCATCAACCTGCCCAACACCTCCAATGCCCAGCAAGTGTTCAACACCTGCCAGGCACTGGGCGGCGGCAACTGGGACCACTCGGCGCTGATCAAAGGCCTGGAGCACATGGCCAACTTCTCGATCCGCGACGACAAATAAGTCGTTTTTAGCCTTCACTGGCCTCTTCGCGGGTAAACCCGCTCCTACCAAAGACCGCACAATCGCTCAGAGCTGTGCATGTAGGAGCGGGGCTTGTCCGCGAAGAAGCCAACGCCGTTGAACCTGCGACCACAGGCCCAATGGTGGCATCGAGCAACACCCGCCCCTGGTTCGGCCTGCACGGAGGCAGTTCCAGGGGCGTTTTTGATTCTGCAGAACAACAATAATTGGGAGCCTGCCATGTCGGTCGATCCGCAAAAACTTCTCCGCGAACTGTTCGACACAGCCATCGCCGCCGCCCACCCCCGTCAAGTCCTCGAACCCTACCTGCCCGCCGATCGCAGCGGCCGGGTTATCGTCATCGGCGCCGGCAAGGCCGCAGCTGCCATGGCCGAAGTGGTCGAGAAAAGCTGGCAGGGCGAAGTCTCCGGCCTGGTCGTGACCCGTTACGGCCACGGCGCCAACTGCCAGAAGATCGAGGTGGTCGAAGCCGCCCACCCGGTCCCGGACGCTGCCGGCCTGGCTGTGGCCAAGCGCGTGCTGGAACTGGTCAGCAACCTCAACGAAGAAGACCGCGTCATCTTCCTGCTGTCTGGCGGTGGCTCGGCGCTGCTGGCCCTGCCTGCCGAAGGCCTGACCCTGGCCGACAAGCAGCAGATCAACAAGGCGCTGCTGAAATCCGGCGCCACCATCGGCGAGATGAACTGCGTGCGCAAGCACCTCTCGGCGATCAAGGGCGGGCGCCTGGCCAAGGCCTGCTGGCCGGCCACGGTCTACACCTATGCCATTTCCGATGTACCGGGCGACCTCGCCACGGTCATCGCTTCCGGCCCCACCGTGGCCGACCCGAGCACCTCGGCCGACGCCCTGGCCATCCTCAAACGCTACAACATCGAAGCGCCCAAAGCGGTCATCGACTGGCTGAACAACCCGGCCTCGGAAACCGTCAAGGCCGATGACCCGGCCCTGGCCCGCAGCCACTTCCAGTTGATCGCCAAACCCCAGCAGTCGCTCGAGGCCGCCGCGGTCAAAGCCCGTCAGGCCGGTTTCAGCCCGCTGATCCTCGGCGACCTGGAAGGTGAATCGCGCGAAGTGGCCAAGGTGCATGCCGGTATCGCCCGGCAAATCGTTCAGCACGGCCAGCCGCTCAAAGCGCCCTGCGTGATCCTGTCGGGTGGCGAAACCACCGTGACCGTGCGCGGCAATGGCCGTGGCGGGCGCAACGCCGAGTTCCTGCTCAGCCTCACCGAAAGCCTGAAAGGCCTGCCGGGCGTGTACGCCCTGGCCGGTGACACCGACGGCATCGATGGCTCGGAAGAAAACGCCGGTGCCTTCATGACCCCGGCCAGCTACGCCAGCGCCGAAGCCTTGGGCCTGTCGGCCAGCGACGAGCTGGACAACAACAACGGCTACGGCTACTTCGCCGCACTGGATGCGCTGATCGTCACCGAACCGACCCGCACCAACGTCAACGACTTCCGCGCCATCCTGATCCTCGAGACTGCCCAATCATGACGCCTGATAAAAAAGTTAAGATCCTCGCCACCCTTGGCCCTGCGATCAACGGCATCGACGATATCCGCCAGCTGGTCGAAGCCGGGGTGAACATCTTTCGCCTCAACTTCAGCCATGGCGAGCATGCCGACCACGCCCTGCGCTACCAGTGGATCCGCGAAGTCGAGCAGCAACTGAACTACCCGCTGGGCATCCTCATGGACCTGCAAGGGCCGAAGCTGCGCGTTGGCCGCTTCGCCGAAGGCAAAGTGCAGTTGCAACGCGGGCAGGCCCTGCGCCTGGACCTGGACAAAACCCCGGGCGACAGCCGCCGGGTCAACCTGCCGCACCCCGAAATCATCGCCGCCCTCGAGCCCGGCATGGACCTGCTGCTGGACGACGGCAAACTGCGCCTGCGCGTGACCGCCAAGCACAGCGACGCGATTGACACCGAGGTGCTGAACGGTGGCGAGCTTTCCGACCGTAAGGGCGTCAACGTACCGCAAGCGGTGCTCGACCTCTCCCCACTCACCGAAAAAGACCGCCGCGACCTGGCCTTTGGCCTGGAGCTGGGTGTGGACTGGGTCGCCCTGTCGTTCGTGCAGCGCCCTGAGGACATCGTCGAAGCGCGCCAGCTGATTGGCGACCGCGCCTACCTGATGGCCAAGATCGAGAAACCATCGGCCGTCGAACAACTGCAAGCCATCGCCGAGCTGGCAGACGCGATCATGGTGGCCCGTGGTGACCTGGGCGTGGAAGTACCGGCCGAGAGCGTGCCGCAGATCCAGAAGCGCATCATCGGCACCTGCCGCCAGCTGGGCAAACCCGTGGTGGTGGCCACGCAGATGCTCGAGTCGATGCGTTTCTCGCCAGCGCCAACCCGTGCCGAAGTCACTGACGTGGCCAACGCCGTGGCTGAAGGTGCCGACGCTGTGATGCTGTCGGCCGAGACGGCCTCGGGCGACTACCCGCTGGAAGCTGTGCAGATGATGAGCAAGATCATCCGCCAGGTGGAGAACGGCCCGGACTACCAGGCCCAGCTCGACGTCGGCCGGCCAAAAGCCGAGGCCACCGTGTCGGACGCCATCAGCTGCGCGATCCGCCGCATCAGCGGCATCCTGCCAGTGGCGGTGCTGGTCAACTACAGCGAGTCGGGTGCCTCGACCCTGCGCGCGGCACGTGAACGGCCACGGGCACCGATCCTCAACCTGACGCCGAACCTAAACACCGCGCGCCGCCTGAGCGTGGCCTGGGGTGTGCATTCGGTGGTCAACGACCGCCTGCGTCAGGTCGACGAGGTGGTTTCCACCGCCCTGGAGATTGCCCAGGCGCAAGGCATGGCCAGCCGTGGCGACACGCTGCTGATCACCGCTGGCGTGCCTTTCGGCAAGCCGGGTACGACTAACACACTGCGGATCGAGACTTTGATCTGAGATTGCCGGGGGCGCGTTGCGCCCCTTTCGCGACACAAGGCCGCTCCCACAGGGCCACGCTGGCACAAGGGAATGCGATCCCTGTGGGGGCGGCCTTGTGTCGCGATTGGAGGGCAAAGCCCTCCCTGAATACCGCTCTACCCGACCGCGGAAAACCGAGGCCCAAAGAGGCCCACCGCTCCCCCATCAACCTCACTGACTGCCCCATGTACACCAAAAATTTCGTCAACCCGTGCCCCGACTGGGCCACGGCGTTACTCAACGGCTTCAGCCAAGTGCTGCTGCTGCGCAACCCCCTGTGCGGCCTGTGCTGCCTGCTGGCCATCCTGCTGACGGCGCCCAACCTGGTCGGCGGCGCGCTGCTTGGCGCCCTGGCCGGCCTGCTCACCGCCCAGGCACGCGGCTATGACCGTGCCGACCGCCAGGCCGGGCTGTACTGCTACAACGGCGTGCTGATCGGCATCCTGATCAGCGCCGTGCTGCCCTGGTCGGTCATATTGCCCCCCCTGATCATCGCCGCCGGCGGCCTGTCCAGCATCATCACCCACCAGTGGCGCAAGCGCGGCGGCAAGTTGCTGGTCGCCTACACCGCGCCATTCGTGCTGCTGGGCTGGGGCACACTGCTAGTCGTCAGCCCCTCGCCCAGCGGCTTCGTCGAAGCTGACCCGCTGTACGCGTTGGCCCGCGGCGTGGGCCAGATCTTCCTGCTTGATCAACCCTTGGCCGGGCTGCTGATCATCGTCGGCATGTTCATTGCCAATCCCTATGCGGCGATGTGGGCTGTAATCGGTTCGGCCATTGGTGGCGGCGTGGCGTTGCTCGCCGATCAACCGCAAGCTGCCTGGTTGGGGCTATACGGTTTCAACGCAGCCCTGGCGGCACTGGCCTTCAGCAGGCGAGGTGAAAAACCCTGGGTGACCCTGCTGGCGATTGCCTTGGCCTTGCTGCTGCAACCGCTGTTCAAGCTGATGCCTGTGCCCGGCCTGACCGCGCCCTTTGTCGCCGCCTGCTGGCTGATGCATGTAGCTGATCACCTAGGTCACAGGACACAGAAAGACAGCTCACATCGATTACCGAACTAACGGGGGGGCGCAGATATCCACTCCGCCTATGGCAGCCTAATGGGAGCTGGATCGGGTGCCGAGGAAATACCCTTTGGCGGGCGCGGGGGCGGAGACGGAGGTAGAGGACGAAGAGGCTTTGGAAGAGAGCGTAGCGCTAGCTGCTCATTTAGCCTGCTCTGCAGCACTTGATTCTGTTTTTGAAGGAGAACGTTGTCTGCTTGAGAGCGCTCCAAGTGTTTCCGAGTAGCGCCCAAACCATCAACCTTGACCACCGTATACCGACCATCCTCACCTCTGGAAATTTCGTATCCAGCACTACCAATACCCAAGCTGTAAGCTTCAGAGCTGTTCTCGAAATGATTCTTCACTCCCCTTTTGAAAATTTTCGGTATGCCAAAGCGCTTAAACTCAGCAGTTAGCCCAGTTTTCACACTTTTCATCTGACCTGACGGGTCAGAGCTGTTTATCGGATCACCCTCACAATAACAGTAAGCATTCAGCCCACCATTCCCAAAAGGGCTTAAACCATCCGGGCTGTAAAAACGCATAAAAATGGGGCTATAAAATCGGTGACCATTGCCCAGCGCATAGGCTTGCAAGATGCCATCGTGCCGTTCGCCATTGAAACCCAATGAAGGAATCGGCCAATTCAGTGAATACCCATAAGCTGCGTATGACCGTATCCACTTCGTCTGAGCACGCTCAACAGCAATTTGCTCGGGTAACTGTCCATTCTGCAGTTTCATGCTCGCCTCCCCCCTGACCCTACGGGATTCTGCCCCAGCCAATCCGATCCGGAGAACTAGCAATTTTAACAGTTCATTCGTTGCAGCCTTGGGCAAAGACCCTCTAGGCTTTCCGCTTTGCCTTCGGCCCCCCTACATCATGGTCTTCCATACCGACACCCTAGCCGGTCGCCGCTTCGACAAGATCGTGCTGTTGATCATCCTGGCCAGCCTGGTCACGGTGATCCTCGATAGCATCGACGAAGTGCACCAGAGCTAAGCCGGCTTACTGGCCGCCATCTGTACTCAAGCTCAGCCCCTGCTCGCTCCTTTTCAGTCAATCTGATGCCCATGATGGTTCCTACCGCAGCAGCGGAAAACTATCAGTTTTGTCAGGTAGACCATCCCCTCTTCCCGTCATCCACCCAGACCCTCTAGGCTTGCCTTTTCCAGATCGCGGAACCTAAGCCCATGTCTACCCCGCAATCCCTGCGCGAACGCCTCTACATCATGGTCTTCCAGACCGACACCGTAGCCGGTCGCCGCTTCGACAAGATCCTCCTGCTGATCATCCTGGCCAGCCTGGTCACGGTGATCCTCGACAGCATCGACGAGGTGCACCAAGGCTACGCCGGCCTGCTGGCCGGCATCGAGTGGGGCTTTACCGCGATCTTCCTGGCCGAATACATCACCCGCCTGTACTGCTCGCCCAAGCCGCTGCGCTATGCCTTCAGTTTCTACGGCCTGGTCGATTTACTGGCGATCGTGCCGGGGATCCTCGCGCTGTACTACAGCGACGCCCAGTACCTGCTCATCATCCGGGTCATCCGGATGCTGCGGATCTTCCGTGTACTCAAGCTCAGCCCGTACCTCAAGCAGGCCCATTACCTGATGGAGGCGCTACGCGGCAGCAAGCAGAAGATCATCGTGTTCCTGGTGACGGTATCGACGCTGGTGACAGTGTTCGGCACGCTGATGTACGTGATCGAAGGGCCTGAGCATGGTTTTACCAGCATCCCCAAAGGCATCTACTGGGCCATCGTTACCCTGACCACCGTGGGCTTTGGCGACATCGTGCCGAAGACCCCGCTGGGGCAGGTGCTGTCGTCGCTGGTGATGATTACCGGTTACTCGATCATTGCCGTGCCGACCGGCATCTTCACCGCCGAGCTGGCCAATGCCATGCGAGGGGAGCAGCTGCAGCATGATTGCCCGACCTGCCACAAGAAGACCCACGAGCATGGGGCGGCGTTCTGTTCTCGCTGTGGGAATGGGTTGTTTCCCAAAGCGTGACAGCGCCTGCGCCGGCCTCTTCGCGGGTGAGCCCGCCCCTACAACAGGCCCGGACCGTGCGCGGTCCCTGTAGGAGCGGGTTCACCCGCGAAGAGGCCGGCACAGGCAGAAGCATAACCAAAGCATTTTTTGTTCTTTAACCCGTATAAACCCACCCGCTATAGTCGCTGGCAATCTGCCCCAACACCCTTCAAGAACAAGGAAGCAACGTGAAAAAACTCTTCACCGCCTCGCTGCTCGCCGCAGGCCTGGCCCTGGGCAACCTCGCCCAGGCCGCCCCCACCCTGCTCAACGTTTCCTACGACGTGATGCGCGACTTCTACAAGGACTACAACCCGGCCTTCCAGAAGCACTGGGAAGCCGAGCACAACGAGAAGGTCAACGTGCAGATGTCCTTCGGCGGCTCGAGCAAGCAGGCCCGTGCAGTGATCGATGGCCTGCCGGCCGATGTCATCACCATGAACATGGCCACCGACATCAACGCCCTGGCCGACAATGGCAAGCTGGTGCCCGACAACTGGGTAACCCGCCTGCCGAACAACAGCGCGCCGTTCACCTCGGCCACTGTGTTCATCGTGCGCAAGGGCAACCCGAAAGCCCTCAAAGACTGGCCCGACCTGCTCAAGGACGGTGTGCAGGTGATCGTGCCCAACCCGAAAACCTCGGGTAATGGCCGCTATACCTACCTGTCGGCCTGGGGCTACGTACTCAAGCAAGGCGGCGATGAAAGCAAAGCCCGCGATTTCGTCGGCAAGCTGTTCAAACAGGCACCCGTGCTGGACACCGGTGGCCGTGCCGCCACCACCACGTTCATGACCAACCAGATCGGTGACGTGCTGGTCACCTTCGAGAACGAAGCCGAGATGATCGCCCGCGAGTTCGGCCGCGACCAGTTCGAAGTGGTCTACCCAAGCGTATCGGCCGAAGCCGAGCCACCGGTGACGGTGGTCGACAAGGTAGTGGACAGGAAAGGCACCCAGGCCGTGGCCGAGGAATACCTGAAGTACCTGTGGTCACCCGCAGCCCAGGAGATCGCCGCCAACAACTACCTGCGCCCGCGTGATGCAACGGTACTGGCCAAGTACACCGACCGCTTCCCGAAAGTGGACTTCCTGTCGGTGGAGAAAACCTTCGGTGACTGGCGTACCGTGCAGAAGACCCACTTCAATGACGGTGGGGTTTTTGACCAAATCTATACCAACCAATAGCCATAAGGGGGCATCTGGCCTAATGCCAGTCAGTTAAGACAGACTCATTGACCTTTAGCCTGTAGGCCGCAAAATCCGATGCTTGGAAACGAGCATCGGATTTTTTATGCGCCTGTCAAAAGCCCTCTCTCTGAAACACCACATTAGAGATTAAAGCGCGGCTATTGAGCAAAACCGTCAAAGGAAAGGTCGTGAGCAGTGCTTAGACGCTGGCCTGAACCTGTGCACCAGGCAACACCCCGGGGGCGGCGGCAACTACATTCAATGCCTGGTCCACGGGAAACGCGTCAACGGCAACAAAGTCCATGCGCCATTCGCCTTCGCTGCGCGTGAAACAGCCACGAAGTGCCGGATACTTCCTCACGACAAACCGCACGGCCTCACGCAGATGATGAGCACAAAGATGCTCCTGCGGTATCAGGACTTCGCCGACATAACGCTGTTCCAGATGCAAGGCCGCACGCTGATCATACAATTGCCCCAATAATAGGCGCATGCCTCCTCTCCAAATTTAAAGCAGCACAAATCCAGACCCGAAACCATTCAACTGAACAGTTCCGGGCCGAGCATTATTTGACTAAATTAAGAAGAAACTTGCTGTTCGGCAGAAACTGTCGAATACCTTCGAAAGTTCACAAACACCAACAGTGCGATGACCACGAGTACCCCCACGGTGGCCATCATTACCGAGGACACCGCTTGGTCGAACGCCAATCGCGCATTCACAGCGATTTCCTGCCCCAGCGGGGCGGGCATTTGCGCGGCAGCGGTCAGCGCGCTGTCGATCCCGTCCTGCAGGCGCGCCGCGTCGGCGGCCTGCTCGGGCACGACCAGCGAGCGGCTGTACACCACCGACATCAGGCTACCCATGAAGGCGATGCCCAACCCTCCTCCCAGCTCGTAGGAAATTTCCTCGGCCGAAGCGGCCATCCCCGCTCGCTCCGGCGGCGCGCTGGCCATGATGGTGGTGGACGCCCCGGTCATACTCGCCCCTACGCAAGCACCCATGACGAACAGCAGCAGCAGTTGCAGGGCGACCGACTGGCTGAAACTGTACATGAACAGGCCAATGGCACCGGCGTAGATCAACAGTGCGAGCACCAGGAACCGATCACAACGAACCTTGGGCAGCAACCAGCCGCTTAACGGACCGGCCACGATCGCTCCCACGGAAAGGGGCAGGAAATAAAGGCCGGTCTCGAGCGGGGATAGCCCGACAACCAGTTGCAGGCGCTGGCTCAGTACCAGGTTGATGCCCATCAGGCAGCCGGCCGCGGCCAGGCTGGCGATGACCGCAGAGGAGAACGCGGGGCTGCGGAAAATCTGCACGTCGATCAACGGAAAACCACGCTTGCGCTGCCCGCGCACGAACATCCAGCCGAAGCCCGCGCAGATGGCCAACGCCCCCAGCGCCGCCACCAGCGAGGGCTCGGGCTTGGCGAATTCCTTGATCAGGTACGCCAGGCTGATGAGCCCTACCATCGCCTGAAGGGAGCCAAGCAAGTCCCATGGCCCGGCGTTGGCCTGTTGCGTGTTCCTGATCAGCAGCAAGGACAACACCAGGGCCACCAGCACGATGGGCACGTTGATCAGAAACACGGAACCCCACCAGAAATGCTCAAGCAGCGCCCCCCCTATCAGCGGACCAATCGCTGCACCACCGGAAGCCACGGCCGTCCAGACGCCGATGGCAAAACCACGCTCACGCTCATCCTCGAAGGTCAGGCTGATGATCGCCAGCGTGGCCGGCATCATGGCCGCCGCACCGACGCCCAGCGCGCCCCTAGCCAGGATTAGCAGCGCGGAAGATGGCGCGAATGCAGCCAGAAGCGACGCCGCACCGAACAGCATAAGGCCGATCACGAACAATCGCTGGTGCCCGATGCGATCACCCAAGGTGCCAGCACCCAGCAACAGGCCGGCGACGACCAGGGGATACATGTTGATGATCCACAGCTTATCGGAGGTAGATGCCCCGAGCGCATGGGTAAGTGTGGGCAAGGCGATGTAAAGGACCGTCATGTCGATCGCAACCAATAGCAAGGCGAAGGACAGGACGGCCAATACGAGCCATCGCTGGTAAGTGTTGAACATTGGCATTCTCCCTGCCTTGATCAAGCCGATCACTGATTGTCGGCGCCGCATCCAAATAGGAACTCGGATCCTAGTAGACGGCCAATTTCATTGCAAATATTAAAAATTGTCAAAACAATTAACCCCCACACAATGAATATAAATAAATCATATCCGTAAGATAAATCCTACATTAACGGATGAATAATGACGTATTTAAAATAGAACTTCATCACCTTGAGTGCTCCTCCACGCCCGCATCCGAAAAATTGGCGGACTCGCCAGCCGCTCGGCAAACACCAGCGCCGGGGCATGCAAGGACAACTCTTCGATAAGGAACTGCAGCCCGATGCCTGGGTCGTTGGCACAGGCCAGTAAGGTGCCGAACAACTGGTAACCCGCCTGCCGGACAACAGCGTGCCGTTCACCTCGGCTCCTACAAGGGATGCGCAGCCTCGCCCACGCGCTACTGCGCATCGCCATGGCCGTCACCTTCATCGAGCTGCTGGGGCGCATCTGGGGCTTCTCGGTGGTCGATTTCGCCCTGAGCAACAGCCTGGGCCAGGCGATCAGCAACTCGCTGTCGAGCATTGGCTTGATCCTGCTGGTCACCTGGCTGCTGTGGGTGGTACTCGATACGGCCATCCAGGAAGCACTCAAGCCCCCCGTCGGCCGCCGCAGCGCGCGTCAGCCGAGCACCCGGGTGCGGACCATCCTGCCGATGCTGCACAATGCGATCAAAGTGGTCCTGATCGTCATCTACACCATCACCACCATGGCCAACCTGGGCACCAACGTCACGCCGTTCCTGGCCGGTGCCGGGGTGATCAGCCTGGCCATCGGCTTCGGCTCGCAGCACCTGGTGCACGATGTGATTACCGGGTTGTTCATCCTCATCGAGGATTCCATTTCCATCGGCGACTGGGTAGTGCTCGATTCCGGCCATACCGGTACAGTCGAAAGCCTGACGATCCGTAGCGGCTGCGCGATGGCAAAGGCTTCGTGCACTCGGTGCCGTTTGGCCAGATCAAGGCGGTTACCAACCAGTCGCGGCAGTTCGCCTATGCGTTCTTCTCGGTGCAGTTCACTTACGACAGTGATGTGGATGCGTCACTCGCGCTGATCCATGAGGTGGGCAAGTCGATCAGCGAAGACCCGCTGCTGCGCATCAACCTGCAAGGGCCGTTACAGGTATCCGGAGTGGACCGCTTTGCCCAGGTGTACCCGCTGCCGCTGCAGGCCCTGGGGGCTTGAATTCGCCTGCACCGGCCCTTTCGCGGGCTCGCCCGCGAAGCTTCCAGCAAGGGCAGCATCAAACCTGACGGAATACCAAGGCCTTCAGCCCGCCAGCCGGGTCAACGTCCGGAAACTCCGGCGGGTTTTCCAGGCGTTCGACATAAGCCAACGAAGGCGCCTGCTCTGCCATGCGTTCAATCAGAAACTCAGGCCCGATCCCCGGGTCGTTGACACACGCCAGCACCGTCCCGCCTTCGCTCAACAACTCAGGCAAACGCCGCAGGATCTTTGCGTAATCCTGGGTCAGCACAAAGCTGCCACGCTGGAAGGTTGGCGGGTCGATGATGATCAGGTCATAAGGCCCGTACTTGCGCACCTTGCCCCACGACTTGAACAGTTCATGCCCCAGGTACGCCACCCGTGATGCATCGTGGCCATTGAGGCGATGGTTGTCCCGGCCCCGCGACAGGGCCGATTTGGCCATGTCCAGGTTCACCACCTGCTCAGCGCCACCGGCAATCGCTGCCACGGAAAAGCCGCAGGTATAAGCGAACAGGTTCAGCACGCGCTTGCCCGCCGCCTGCTCGCGCACCCAACGGCGGCCATAGCGCATGTCGAGGAACAGGCCATTGTTTTGCCGCACGCCCAAGTCCAGCAGGTAGGTCAGGCCGTCCTCGATCACTTCGCGTTGCTGGCACGGCTCACCCAGCAGCCACTGGCCCGGGCTGTCGGGCAGGTAGCGGTGCTGGATGATGACTGCCTGACCCGTCCACTGCGGGCGCTCGGCCAAGCTGCGCAGCATGGCTTCCAGTTCGGCGAGCTGGCCTTCGGCCCGCTCACGGAACAAAGCGACCGACAGCACGCCCTGCAGCCAGTCGACGGTGACCTGCTCCAGGCCCTGCCAGCAGCGGCCGCGTCCGTGAAACAAGCGGCGGGTTTCCCGTGGTGCGGGGTCAAGGGCGGCAAGCAGGTGTTGCTCAAGGGTGTCGATGGGCGAGGTCATGGCGGATCGCAGGCTGGCAAAAAGCGGCATTCTACCTTGCGGGCCTCTTCGCGGGTAAACCCGCGCCTACAGGATGCCGCGCCGAGCGGAACCACCACCCCTGCTGCATCCCCGCCGCCGCCAGCAGGATCAACCCCACCCCCAGCCACTGCAGCGGCGCCAGGCGGTGCCCGAACGCCACCCAGTCCACCAGAATTGCCGCAATCGGGTAAATGAACGACAGCGCACCGGTCAACGCCGTGGGCAAACGCTGGATGGCGCTGTACAACAGCACATACATCAGGCCGGTGTGCACCATGCCCAGTGTCAACAAGCTGGCCAACGCCGGCACTTCAACCGGCAACCCGCCAAGCGTGACCCATGGCGCCAGCAGCAACACACCCGTGGTTACCTGAATCAACGCAATCAGGTGCGGGGGCGTGCCACTCAGGCGCTTGATGATCAAGGCCGCGATCGCATACAGAAACGCCGCCCCCAGCGCCAGGGCAATCCCCAGCAGATAGTCCTCGCCATCACTTTGCCCAGCGCCATGGGCACTGACAATGGCCAGCATGCCGAGGAACGCCACACTCAGCCAGGTCACCTTGGCCAAGGTGATCTTTTCGCCCAGAAACAGCGCCGCCAGCCCCACCAGCATGAACGGCTGCACGTTGTACACCGCCGTGCCGATGGCAATCGACGCCCGTGCGTATGAAGCGAACAACAGCAGCCAGTTGCCGACAATGGCCACCCCGCTGGCTATCGCCAGCAAAAATGCCGTGCGGCTGATCACCCCCGGGCGCAGAAAGCCAAACGCGGCGCAAATCGCCAGCAAGGTCACGGCACCGAACACGCAGCGCCAGAACACCACATCCAGCACCGGCTGGTCGGACACCAGCACGAACCAGCCAATGGTCCCGGAAATCAGCATGGCAGCGACCATTTCCAGCGAGCCACGGCGCAATGAACTGTCCATCTCAAACCTCCCGTTGATGATGGCCACAGTATGCAAAGGCGGCAGCCTGGCCATCCAGCGGATAACCAAGGCATTTTCGCCAACCTGCCTTTACTATCAAGGCAAATAACACGAATCACCTGATGAGGTGGGTATGACCGATGCCATCGACCAATTATTGATCAACGCACTGATGGAGGACTCGCGCCGCTCGCTCAAGGCGCTGGCGCAGGTCAGCGGGCTGTCCGCACCCAGCGTCAGCGAGCGCCTGCGCCGGCTGGAAGAGCGTGGCGTGCTGCGCGGCTATACCGTGGAGGTCGACCCGCGCGCCTTTGGCTACCAGTTGCAGGCGATCGTGCGCATCCGTCCGCTACCGGGGAAGCTGCAGGAGGTGGAGCGCCAGATCATTGCCATCCCTGAGTTCACCGAATGCGACAAGGTCATTGGCGAAGACTGCTTCGTCGCCCGACTGCATGTGCGCTCGATGGAGCAGCTGGACACCCTGCTCGACCTCATGAATGTGCTGGCCGAGACCAATACCGCGATCATCAAGAAGACCCCGGTCAAGCGGCGGTTGCCGCCAATGGATTGATTGGCTCCTGTGCTGGCCTCTTCGCAGGCGTGCCCGCGAAGAGGCCAGCACAGGAAAAGCTGACTATTTTTTGTACACAAAAACGTAACCATAGGTGCCATTTTTGTGTGCACTTTCTTCAGTGGCGCCCCAATTCGTTACACACTTTCCACCCGTTATTTTGACCAAATGATCAACTAATCAATCTTTCAAAAAATATAACTTGTTCATTTGGTCAACTTATATTCTCTGTATTTCATTAACTTACCTTTTAACAAGATAAGTTCGAAATGATCGCCTGATGAAACCTGCTCTTCCCTTGGCATGGAACTCGCTTTTGTGTGTTCGTGTTTTGTATACAACTTAAACAAAACATAGATACACAAGAATCCGCGACGCCGACCCAATGTCGGCCGCCGCGCCCACAACCCTGTGATGCCAACGCTGCACCGACGAGATGGCGAGCCCGTGCGCATGCCCGCTCATCGCAGTCCATGTGCATCAGGAGCCCGCCGGAATGAGTAGCAGCCTCGACCTTGCCCCTGAACTATCCGTCGCCAGCACACACCCCGCGTCCACGCTTGCCGGCCACCAGCCGAACCTTGTTCTCAGCCCGCGCCTGCATAACCGCGACCTGGCGCCCACGCGTATGGAAGGCCGTCGCTGGGGCGGCTACAGCATCTTCGCGCTGTGGACCAACGATGTGCACAATATCGCCAACTATTCGTTCGCCATGGGCTTGTTCGCCCTCGGCCTGGGCGGCTGGCAAATTCTGTTGTCGCTGGCCATCGGCGCGGCACTGGTGTACTTCTTCATGAACCTGTCGGGTTACATGGGGCAGAAAACCGGGGTACCGTTCCCGGTCATCAGCCGCATTGCCTTCGGCATCCACGGCGCGCAGATCCCGGCGCTGATCCGTGCCATCATCGCCATCGCCTGGTTCGGCATCCAGACCTACCTGGCATCGGTGGTGCTGCGGGTGCTGCTCACCGCCGTGTGGCCGCAACTGGCAGCCTACGACCACGACAGCATCCTCGGCCTGTCGAGCCTGGGCTGGGTGTGTTTCGTGTCGATCTGGCTGGTGCAGCTGGTGATCCTGGCCTACGGCATGGAGATGGTGCGCCGTTACGAGGCCTTTGCCGGGCCTGTGATCCTGCTGACCGTCGCCGCCCTGGCGGTGTTCATGTACTTCAAGGCCGACGCGCGCATTGCCTGGTCGGTGGCTACCCCGCTGACCGGCTACGAGATGTGGCGCAACATCTTTGCCGGCGGCGCACTGTGGCTGGCGATCTACGGCACCCTGGTGCTGAACTTCTGTGACTTCGCCCGCTCCTCGCCTTGCCGCAAGACCATCCGCGTCGGCAACTTCTGGGGCCTGCCGGTGAACATCCTGGTGTTCGCCGTGATCACCGTGGTGCTGTGCGGCGCGCAATTCCAGATCAACGGCCACATCATCGACAGCCCTACGCAGATCGTCGCCGCCATACCCAGCACGCCATTCCTGGTGCTCGGCTGCCTGGCCTTCCTGATCGTCACCGTGGCGGTGAACATCATGGCCAACTTCGTCGCCCCGGCCTTCGTACTCAGCAACCTGGCGCCGCGCCACCTGAACTTCCGCCGTGCCGGGCTGATCAGTGCCACCCTGGCGGTGCTGATCCTGCCGTGGAACCTGTACAACAGCCCGCTGGTGATCGTGTACTTCCTGTCGGGCCTGGGCGCCCTGCTCGGCCCGCTGTACGGCGTGATCATGTCCGACTACTGGTTGCTGCGCAAAGGCTGCATCAACGTGCCAGAGCTGTATACCGAGCACCCGGCCGGTGCCTATCACTACAGCAAGGGCATCAACCTGCGCGCCGTTGCCGCCTTCGTGCCGGCCGCACTGCTGGCCATCGTGCTGGCCCTGGTGCCCAACTTCCAGGGTATCGCGCCGTTCTCCTGGCTGATCGGTGCCGGCATCGCCGCCGCCCTGTACCTGCTGATCGCGCCACGTAACCGCCACTACCACGACGTCAGCGGCGAGTGCATCGCCGTCGACCACAGCGGCCATTAATCAAGGAGGACTGCCCATGCGTATTCTGATCGCCAACGTCAACACCACCGAAGCCATTACCCAGGCCATTGCCGAGCAGGCCCGTGCGGTGGCCGCACCCGGTACCGAAATCGTCGGCCTCACGCCCTGGTTCGGCGCCGAATCGGTGGAGGGCAACTTCGAGAGCTACCTGGCGGCCATCGCGGTGATGGACCGGGTCCTGGCCTTTGAAGGGCCCTACGATGCCGTGATCCAGGCCGGTTATGGCGAACATGGCCGCGAAGGCCTGCAGGAACTGCTCAACGTGCCTGTGGTGGACATTACTGATGCCGCCGCCAGCACGGCAATGTACCTGGGCCACGCCTATTCCGTAGTAACCACGCTTGACCGCACCGTGCCATTGATCGAGGACCGCCTGAAGCTCTCGGGCCTGTATGACCGCTGCGCCTCGGTGCGAGCCAGCGGGCTGGCGGTGCTGGAACTGGAAGCCGACCCGCTGCGGGCCGTGGAGGCGATTGTCGAGCAGGCCGAACGCGCCGTGCGTGACGACAAGGCCGAGGTGATTTGCCTGGGTTGTGGCGGCATGGCCGGGCTGGACGAGCAGATTCGCCAACGCACCGGCGTGCCGGTGGTGGATGGTGTGAGTGCAGCGGTGACCATTGCCGAATCGCTGGTGCGCATGGGTTTGAGCACGTCCAAAGTGCGTACCTATGCGACGCCACGGGCGAAGAAAGTGGTGGGCTGGCCGATGCGCTTCGGCCGCTAGACATCCTTCGCCTGTACCGGCCTCTTCGCGGCTAAAGCCGCTCCTACCGGACCAGCGCAAGCCTGAATACCGTGGGGGCCTCGTAGGAGCGGCTTTAGCCGCGAAGAGGCCGGCCCGCTTAACGCATCATCCTGGCCAAACGCTGCGCACTGCCACAGGCCAAGGTGAACCCCAACGCCCCATGCCCCAGGTTCAGCCACAGGTTGCGGTACACCGTCCCACCTATGATCGGCACGCCGGTAGGTGTCGCTGGTCGCATCCCCGCCCACTCCACCGCCTGGCCATAATCCGCCGCCCTCGGCAGCGTCTCCAGCGCCAGCCGCCGCATGCTCTGCAAACGGCGCATGTCCACCGACTCGTCGAAGCCGACAATGTCCACCATCGCCGCTACCCGCAGCTGCTGCCCCAGGCGTGCATAGACGATTTTGCGCTCATAGTCGGTAAGGCTCACCTCCGGGGGCAGGTGCCCGGCGCTGATCGGTGCGGTCAGGCTGTAGCCCTTCAGCGGGTAAACCGGTATCTGCACCCCCGGTAATGCCAAGCCTGGGCCGCGATGCCCAGCACACAGCACCAACTGCTCCACGTCCAGCTGCTGATCGCCCAGTTGCAGTGCCACGACCTGGCCCTGGCGCTGAACCAATTGCGTCACTGGCCGGCCAAGCAGGAAACGGCACTGGCCCGACGCGCGCAACAGCGCCTCCAGCCGCAAGCAAAACACGTGGCAATCGCCAACCTCTTCGCCCGCCGTGAACACGCCCCCCACAAACGGTGCGCCATCCAGGGCAGGCTCCAGCGCGCGCAGCTCGGCAGCCGCCAGCACCTGCTGACTGGCCGGGTCCGTCAACTGTTCCCGGCCTTGGGCAAAGGCCCGTTCACTGCGAAAAGCCACCAGCTTGCCATTGCGCCGCCAGGCGAAATCCCCCAGGTTCTGGTCTTCGCGCCACTGCGCCAGAACGGCCTGGCTGTACAGCGCGAGCTCAAGCAAGTGCCCGGCATTACGGCGATTGACGCTACGCCTGCAAGCCAGGGTGAATGCCAGCAGCCAGCGCCACTGGGCCGGGTCCATGCGCAAGCGCAAGCGCAATGGCGACTCGCCCTGCAACAGCCAGCCCAGCGCCTGCCACGGCACCCCGGCATCAGCCAGCGGCGCCACATAGCGATAGGACAATTGCCCGCCATTGGCAAAGCTGGTGGCCGACGCCAGGCTGTCGCGGGCCTCGATCAGGTCAACCGACCACCCTTCCCGAACCAGCGCGTAAGCCGTCGCCAGCCCCACCACTCCACCACCGATCACCGTTACCCGCTGCTTCATCGCTCATCCCTGTTCCGGCTTCCTTGCCAAACAGTACCAGCGGATCAGGTCGGGCAGCTATGCGCACCGTCATTCAGGCCCTGGCGCACATTGCGGCTCAGCAGACTGGCCTTGCCATCGTGCCAGGTCAGGGTCAGTACGTAGAGGGTGTCGAAGTCTTCGCCGCTCCAGTCCTCGGTGATCACCCGCTCCTCCCCCAGGGCCTTGCCGGCCACCGTGTTGATCAGTTCCGGCAGGTAGCCGTGGGACCAGGCGGTATAGATGGTCGCATTGCGGTATTTGTCGCTCAGCAACTCATCGGCCAGTTCAGCGGTGTCGTTGGCGCCGTAGTCGATATTCACCGGTAAGCCGAGGCGGATGGCACTGGGGGTGATGGTCATTAATGGGCGGATGTAGCTGTAGCTTTCATCCCGGCTGCCTTCCTCGACATGCCGCGTGGGGTTGGCAGCAAACACATAGTCGGCCTTGCCGAAGCGCTCGGGCAGTACAGTGGCCAGGTCCAGCGCACGGTTGAGGCCCTGGCAATTCAACTGCCCGAGCCCCTCGCCCGGCTTCTCGCCATGACGCAGAAACACCAGGGTCTGGGTGCCATCCACCGGTCGTGCCCGGCTTTCGACAGCCTCCAGCGCCAATGGTACGGCGACGGCTGTGAGCACCAGGCTCAGCAGCAAGTGGCGGCGACGACGGAAGAATGTTGGCAACTTCATCAAGGCAGGCTCGTGTGGCAGAGAAAATCGGGTTTACCCGCCACATCGCCCGGCCAGTTGCAGGGCGCCCGTGTAGTGAATGCCATCCCTGGCAACGCGTCAGGGTCAGAGTGCCCCGAACCCGTTTGGTTCCTCCCTGGAGGTGGATGCCGTTCCCTAGGCAAGGCCTAGATTAGGGGCTGGGTGTTGCGCAATTGTGTAAGGTGCAAGAACCTCGGGTTGCAACGTGCCCACTCAATCATCCCGCGTGAGCACTTCCAGCAGTTCAATCTCGAAGGTCAGGTCCGAATTCGGCGGGATCGCCCCTACGCTGCGTTCGCCATACCCCAGGTGCGCCGGTACCAGCAGCTTGCGCTTGCCGCCTACGCGCATGCCCATCAGGCCTTGGTCCCAGCCTTTGATTACCCTGCCGGTACCGATCACGCACTGGAACGGCTTACCGCGCGACCAGGACGAGTCGAACTCGCTGCCATCGGCCAGCCAGCCGGTGTACTGGGTGGTGATCAGGGCACCTTTGACGGCGGCTTTGCCGTCTCCCTCGACCAGGTCGATGATCTGCAGTTCTTGGCTCACGGGTACACTCCAAAACGCTGAAAAACAAAACCGCCCTTTTCTCAGGAATGCACCGGTTTGGCAAGTTCACGCAGAAATGTCCGGAGGCATTCGCCGACGGAATGCCTCCGTACAGACATGACGTTGAATCAGCTGTTCTGCTCGAACACCTCTTGGCCGGACAGCTCCTTGGTCTGATTGGCGAAGCAGTACCACGCGGGTTTCTCTTCGACGAAGATCTGCAGGTCGAAATCCCAGGCTTGGTCGCCATCGAGCAGGCCGACCGGCACGGCATGGAAGTCGTTGGCCTTGAGCCGGTAGTACAGGTGCGTACCACAGCGGCCACAGAAAGCACGCTGGGCCCAGTCGGACGAATCATAGACGCTGGGCGCACGCCCTTCGATCAGCGGAGGCTTGCTGCAGTGCACCACCAGCAGCGGGCCGCCGGTCCACTTGCGGCACATGCTGCAATGACAAGCGCTGATATGGGTATTGTCGACGGTGACCGTCAGCCGCGTGTCGCCGCACAGGCAGGTGCCGTGTTTTTCCAGGGCCATGGGTGGCTCCTCGAATGCAAAGATGGGCCAGCAATTATAGAAGCTCGCCGCGAAAGCAGCTTGCTTGCTGCTTTTGTACTCTGCGAGACAGCGCTGCCCAAAAGGGCTGGCTGTCTGCTACAGGGCATCGCACTCACGGCTAGATGTACGCAGTACCACGCAGGTACAACGCCGCCCGCCCACTGATGATTACGCGGCCATTGCCCGGCACTTCGCACTGCAACTGCCCTTTGCGTGCCCCGCCCTGCTCGCAGCTCAGCACGTTCTTGCCCAGACTCTGGGCCCATACCGGTGCCAGCGAAGTGTGCGCCGAGCCGGTTACCGGGTCTTCATTCACCCCAACCCGCGGGCCGAACCAGCGGGTGACGAAGTCAAAGCCACGCCCTGCCGCGGTCACGGCAATGCCACGGACGTCGAAGGCCGACAGCGCAACAAAGTCGGGTTTCAACGTTTCGAGCAGCATGGCGTCATCGATCACCACCACATAATCGTCGCTACGGTACACCGCCTTCGCCTGGCTCAAGCCCAGCGCCTGCAGCAGGCCCGCCGGCGTGTCCACCGCTACGGGTTGTTTGGCCGGGAAGTCCATGGCCAGCAGGCCATCAGTGCCGCGGCTGACACGCAGCTCGCCACTGCGGGTGTTGAAGCGCAGTACTTGCGCCTGCTCACCCAGTTGCTCGAACAGCACGTAAGCCGAGGCCAAGGTAGCATGGCCGCACAGGTCGACTTCCACGGTGGGGGTGAACCAACGCAGGTCGAACGTTTCGCCTTTGCGCACGAAGTAGGCTGTTTCTGACAGGTTGTTTTCTTCAGCGATGCGCTGCAGCACATCGTCCGGCAGCCAGCTTTCCAGTGGGATCACTGCGGCCGGGTTGCCACCGAACGGTTCAGTGGAAAAGGCATCGACCTGGAAGATTTCGAGTTGCATGCACACACTCCTTGTTACCTGGGCGCTGCCAGGCAGATATCTGGAAAAGGGCTACGGGCGTACCGGGGTCAAAACTGGCTCACCGGCAAAGAACGCCTGCAGGTTGCGCAGCACCAAGGCCACCGTGTCGCGCGCGGCTTCTGGCGATTGGCCAGCCACGTGGGGTGTGAGCACAGTGTTGGGCAAGGCCTTGAGTGCATCGGGCACTGCTGGCTCGTCATCGAAAACATCCAGCGCGGCGCCAGCCAGCTGGCCACGCTGCAATACGGCAATCAGGGCCTGCGTGTCGACCACGCTGGCACGGGCGATGTTCACCAGATAGCCTTCAGCGCCCAGGGCCTGAAGGACGTGGGCATCGACCAGATGCCGGGTGTTGGCGCCACCGGGGGTGGCCACCACCAGGATGTCGACGGCTTCAGCCAAGTGCCGAGGGCTGTCGTACCAGGCATAGGGCACATCCTGGCGTGGTGTGCGGCTGTGGTAGCTGACGGGCATGTCGAAGCCCAAGTGGGCCCGCTTGGCGACCGCCAGCCCCACTGCGCCGAGGCCGAGAATGCCCAGGCGTTTGCCACTCACCGAGGGGCTGATCACCCGGTTCCATTCACCGCGCCGCGTGCTGGCATCGGCACGAGGAATGTCGCGCAGCAGCGCCAGCAGCAGGGCCAGGGTGTGGTCGGCGACGGCTGCGGCATTGGCCCCGGCGCCATTGGTGACGGTTATGCCGCGGGCAGCGGCGGCGGCCAGGTCGACCTGCTCGTAGCCGGCGCCGATCACGCAGATGATCTGCAATCTGGGTAATGCGTCAATTTCGGTGGCGGATAGCCCCAGCGGCCCACGGGTGAGTACCGCATCGATTTCTTCGGCGTGGCGATGAATGGCATCGGCGCGCAGTTGCGGCGAAGGGGCACGGATCAGGTGGTAACCGGCCTGCTCCAGCATGGGCAGGTAATCGTCGACGGTTTCCACCAGTACCAGGACTGTCTTGCTCATGCCACCTCCGGGTGAATTCGAGGCGTCATTATGCGGAGTCACCGGCCGGTACAGTCAATGGAAATAACAAGGCAAAACTGTACTGTGCTGCTGTTGCTGTTGCTGTTGATCTTGATCTTGATCTTGATCTTGATCTTGATCTTGATCTTGATCTTGATCTTGATCTTGATCTTGATCTTCGCGACTTCAGGAGGCCGAACGTAGGCCTTGCGGAGGGAGGTGACGGGCATGGATGCCCGTCAAGCGCTGGGCCCCAGGATGGGGCCTGCAGCGCGGTCCTCCCGGGAGCGAGGCCGGAGAGAGGGGACCCCGGAGCGCAGCGCAGGGGCCGGATGATGGGAGCGCAGCGTTTTTTGGTTACTTTTTGTCGCGTTTGACAAAAAGTGACTCGCCGTAAGGGCGAAAAGGTGAGTCAGCGTCGCCATCGCGAATGGACTGTTCGCTGAGTCAAAACAGACGAATTTGCTTCTTGCTTCTTGCTTCTTGCTTCTTGCTTCTTGCTTCTTGGATGTGGGCATTCACATCGAGTAGGTATTCATTCACGCACGTGGCGCATAGTCACCTTTCCGCCCTTACGGCGGGTCACTTTTTGTCAAACGCGACAAAAAGTAACCAAAAAACGCTGGCTCCTATCATCCGGCCCCTGCGCTACGCTCCGGGGTTCCCTCGCTACGGTCTTGCTCCCGGGAGTACGCGCTGCAGGCCCCATCCATGGGGCCTCAGCGCTTGACGGGCATCCATGCCCGTCACCTCCCTTCGCAAGCCCTGCGCTCGGCCTCCTGAAGTCGCAATCTGCGTCGCCTGAACTACCGCGCGCTTACAAGCAAAAGCAGAAGCAGAAGCAGAAGCAGAAGCAGAAGCAGAATAAGCAGATACAGAAACAGCGTTACTGCGCGAACGCGCGCCCTAACCCACCGGGTACACCACTGCTGTCAGTTTCCTGCCAAGGCCCATTCGGGCTCAACGACCAGCTCCAGCCGTTATCAAACCGATAGTAGGTACGCTGCCGGTAGAAGGTATTGGGCTGCTTCTCCAACACATATACACCCAGCTTGGGATCCCAGTGACTTGCCCCGCCAGGCGGTGGCGCAAAGCTGGCCGAGGTGCGCGGCATGGGCTTGGGTATCGCCGCCGGCTTGCTCGGCTGAGTGGAAGGCTGCCTGCCCGGCAAGGGCTTGACCACCGGCCCCGAAGGCGGCACACGCTCGATCGGTGGCGCGGGCTGCTCGTACGGCTCATGCACCGTACACGCAGACAAACCCAGGGCCAAGGTAATCAGGGTCAGGCGGACGGTGCTGTGCATGGCATTGCTCTCTTACTGGTCTGGAGTGTCGATGGTCAGGCGCTGGGTAGCCTGGGTGGCGCTAGACAACGGCGCCCCCTGGCCAATCCACTCACCCTGGGTAGGCTGACCCGCGCGTGAAACACGTGCAACCAGTTGGACTTCGGCATACTGCGACAGTTTCATCTGCGGCATCATCGCATCAGCATCAGACAACTCCACCTCGATCGGCAACTGCGCCACGGTCACCCGCTTGGCCGCCAGCGGCATCGGCGGGCCATTGCTGGCGCGAGCGAAGATAAACACCGTGTCGTCCGGCTGGACCTTGTCCTTCAAGGCAGCCGCCAGTTCCACCCGCACTTTCAGGCGAGCCGCCACAGGTGCAGGCTCAGTAGCCTGCACTGGCGCGCCACCCACGCGCTCGGCGGCACGGTCGATCCCCCCCTGCAACGCCGCTCGCGATGCATCACCTTCTGGCAACTGCGCCAGCAAGCGCTTCCAGTAGTCGATGGCTTCCTGATAGCGCTCGCCTTCAAACGCGGCAATACCGCGCAGGCCCAGGCTGGTCACCTCGTTGGGGTCCGCCTTCAGCGCTTCGTCAGTCAGCGCCTGCAATTGCGGGCTCCACTGCTTGTTGGCGGCAAAGTACTGGGCCTGGGCCCACTGCCCCAGCAGCTCGGGCTGGCGGCCAGCCAGGGCCACGGCCCGTTCGAACGTACGCGCGGCGTCGGCCGGGCGCTGCTCGGCCATGTAGGCCCGGCCAAGGAAATACATGGCCTCGGCCGAATCCGGCTGGGCCTGCACCACGCGTTCAAGGCGCGTGGTCATTTCTTCCATCGACTTGGGAGCCTCGGCAAACTCCTGGGTCAGCGCCACCTTGTCGGCCGCCCCAAAATGCAGGTACAGCCCCAGCGCCATCAGCGGTACCAGTACCGCAGCCAGCAGCGGCAGGGCCTTGCCCAAATGCCCCTGGCGCGGGGCCTCGGCGCCTTCGGTATCGGCCAGCAGCTCGCGGGCAGCCTCGTCCCGGCCCTTGGCCATCTGCGCCTCATCGAGCACACCGGCGGCTTGTTGGGCCGCCAGCTCGGCGACACGTTCCTGGTAAAGGGCCACGTTCAAGGCCGTGCGGTCTTCTTCCTGCTGGCGACGGCGGCCACGCAGGATCGGGAGCAGCAAAAAGCTGAGGGCAGCGAGCAGCAGAAGGCCCGCGCTAAGCCAGAATTCAATCATGGGTCTGTTCTTTTTCCAGCAGTTTGGCGAGACGCTCGCGTTCTTCGGCAGACAACTCATCGGCGCCCTGCACGGCCGTAGCACGGCGCCGGCGTACGATCACCGCCAGCACCACGAAGCCACCGGCCAGCAAGATCCCCGGGCCAAACCACAGCAGCCAGGTACGCCCGCTGAGCGCCGGCTTGTAGCGCACGAAGTCGCCATAGCGGTCGACCATGAAGTCGATGATCTGCTGGTTGCTCTGGCCTTCGCCAAGCATGCGGAAGATTTCTCGGCGCAGGTCGGCAGCAATCGGCGCGTTGGAGTCGGCAATATCCTGGTTCTGGCACTTGGGGCAGCGCAGTTCCTTGGTCAACTGTTGGTAACGCTCGCGCTCTGCCTCGTCGCGAAACTGGTAGGTGTCGATAGCCGCCTTGGCCACACCGGCCAGGCTCATGCCCAGCACCGCAGCTGCCAGCCAACGCCTCATGGCTTGGCCTCATCAATCAGGCCCTGGTACAACGGCGCCAGCTGTTCACGCCAGACCGTGGCATCGACGATGCCGACGTGCTTGTAGCGGATGATGCCCTTGGCATCGATCAGGAAGGTTTCCGGCGCCCCATACACCCCAAGGTCCAGGCCCAGGCTGCCCTGTTCGTCACGAATATCCAGCTGATAGGGGTTGTGGAACTCGGCCAACCACTTCTGCGCGGCGGCGTTGTCATCCTTGTAGTTGACCCCATGGATCACCACCCCCTGCTGTGCCAGCTGGTTCAGGTACGGGTGCTCGACCTTGCACGACGGGCACCAGGTGGCCCACACGTTGACCAGTGCCGGGCGCCCCTGCAAGTCGGCCTGAGTCAGGGTGCGGTCCCCCTGTGTCGACGCCAGGGAAAACACCGGGAACGGTTTGCCGATCATTGCCGAAGGCAGCTCGTCGGGCTTGAGGAAAAGCCCCTTGTAGAGGAAGACCGCCACCAGCAGGAACACTGCAAGGGGCACTACCATGATCCAACGCTTCATGCAGCTGCTCCAGACACGCCCAGGACATCACGCACCCGGGTCTTGACCTTGACGCGGTAGCGCCGGTCGAGGGCCGCCAGCAACCCGCCCAGGCCGGTCAGCAGACCGCCCAGCCAGATCCAGCGGACGTAAGGCTTAATATGTACGCGCACAGCCCAGGCGCCATTCTCCAGTGGCTCGCCAAGCGCGACGTACAGGTCGCGGGTAAAGCCGGCGTCGATACCTGCTTCGGTCATCATCGACTGTTGCACGGTGTACAGGCGCTTCTCCGGGTACAGTGTGGTCACTTCACGGCCATCGCGGCTGACCACGATGGTGCCCTTGTCAGAGATGAAGTTCGGCCCCTCGAAGTGCTTGGCGCCCTGGAACAGGAAGTGATAGCCACCCAGCTCCACGCTTTCGCCCGGCGCCATGCGCAGGTCGCGCTCGGCGCTGTTGTTGCTGGACAGCACCACGCCCAGCGCACACACCGCCAGGCCCAGGTGCGCCAGTTGCATGCCCCAGTAGCTGCGGCCCAGGCCCGGCAGGCCTTTGACCAGGCCCTTGTGGCGGGTCTTGTCGAAAATGTCACGCAGCCCGCCAAGCACTACCCAGGCGGCCAGGGCGAAGGCCGTCAGCGTCGGCCAGTCGAAGTCGTCGACGATAAAGCCGGCAACCGGGGCAAGGATGGCACTGCCGATCAATACCGGGGTCATCATGCTGACCAGCCATTTGCCCGGGGTGTCCTTCCAGCGCACCACCACGCCCACGCTCAGCACCACCATCAGCAGCGCCATCAGTGGCAGGAACAAGGCGTCGAAATAGGGCGGGCCGACCGACAGCTTGGCCCCGGTCAGGGCATCGAGCACCAATGGGTACAGGGTACCGAGCAGAATCATCGAAGCCGCGACCACCAGCACCAGGTTGTTGGCCAGCAGCAGCGTTTCACGCGACCACAGGGCGAAACCGACCTGGCTCTTGACCACCGGTGCGCGCAGGGCGAACAGGGTGAGCGACCCGCCGACCACGAACAGCAGGAAAAACAGGATGAAAATACCCCGCGACGGGTCGGCGGCAAACGCGTGCACCGAGGTCAGCACCCCGGAACGCACCAGGAAGGTACCCAGCAGGCTCAGCGAGAATGCGGCAATTGCCAGCAGCACCGTCCAGCTCTTGAATACCCCGCGTTTCTCGGTCACCGCCAGCGAGTGGATCAGTGCGGTGCCCACCAGCCAAGGCATGAACGAGGCGTTTTCCACCGGGTCCCAGAACCACCAGCCACCCCAGCCCAGTTCGTAGTAGGCCCACCACGACCCCAAGGTGATGCCAACACCCAGGAAAGCCCAGGCGACGATGGTCCACGGCCGCGACCAGCGCGCCCAGGCAGCGTCCAGCCGGCCGCCGAGCAAGGCGGCAATGGCGAACGCGAAGGCCACCGAGAAGCCCACATAGCCCATGTAGAGCATGGGTGGGTGAACGATCAGGCCAAAGTCCTGCAGCAGCGGGTTGAGGTCACGGCCATCAGTCGGCACCTGCGGCAGCAGGCGCTGGAACGGGTTGGAAGTAATGATCAGGAAGCTCAGGAAGCCCACGCTGATCATGCCCATTACCGCCAGCACGCGGGCCAGCATCACCTGCGGCAACTGCCGGGAGAACACCGACACGGCAAAGGTCCAGCCGCCGAGGATCAGCGCCCAAAGCAGCAACGAACCCTCATGGGCGCCCCACACCGCACTGAACTTGTAGTACCAGGGCAAGGCGCTGTTGGAGTTGCTGGCCACATAGGCGACCGAGAAATTGTCTGTCATGAAGGCATGGGTCAGGCAGGCAAAGGCAAACGCCAGGAAGGCGAACTGCCCCCACGCTGCCGGCCGCGCCAGGCTCATCCACAGGCTGTCGCCACGCCACGCGCCAAGCAACGGCACACTGGCCTGCACGACGGCAAAGCAGATGGCCAGAATCATCGCCAACTGGCCCAGTTCGGGGACCACCAGTGCTGCGTTCATGGCTTCGTCTCCCCGCCGGTAGCGGCCTGGCCGCTTTCCTTCAGGGCCTTGGTGACTTCGGGCGGCATGTATTTCTCGTCGTGCTTGGCCAGCACTTCATCGGCTACCACCACACCGTCGGCATTGAGCTTGCCAAGGGCGACGATGCCCTGCCCTTCGCGGAACAGGTCGGGGAGGATGCCGCGGTAGGTGATGGGTACCGACTTGTTAAAGTCGGTTACCACGAAACGCACGTCCAGCGAGTCGGCCGAACGCTGCACCGAGCCTTTCTCCACCATGCCGCCGGCGCGGATGCGCGTGTCCAGCGGGGCTTCGCCGTTGGCGATCTGGGTCGGTGTATAGAACAGGTTGATGTTCTGCTGCAATGCGCTCAAGGCAAAGCCGACGGCAACCCCGACGCCGACCAGCAGGCCGACGATGAGCAACAGGCGTTTCTTGCGCTGCGGATTCACTGGTTGTTCTCCCGGCGCAAACGGCGCGCCTCTTCTTGCAAATAGCGACGACGGGCCAGCAGTGGCGCACCGACATTCAGCGCCAGCACCGCCAGGCAGATGCCATAGGCCGACCACACGTACAGGCCATGGTGGCCCATGGCGAGAAAGTCACCGAAGGTGGCAAAGCTCATTGTGCGGCCCTCCGTCCCAGGCTGTTCAATACTTCGTCCCTGACCCAACTGGCGCGTGCTTCGCGCTTGAGCACTTCAAGGCGCATGCGCAGCAGCAGTACGGTGCCGAAGAAACAGTAGAAACCCAGCGCCGTGCACAACAGCGGCAGCCACATTTCGGCCGGCATCGCCGGCTTTTCGGTAAGGGTGAAGGTGGCGCCCTGGTGCAGGGTGTTCCACCACTCCACTGAATACTTGATGATCGGGATATTCACCACACCGACAATCGCAAGCACCGCACAGGCCTTGGCTGCACTGTCACGATTACTGATCGCCTGGCCCAGCGCAATAATGCCGAAGTACAGGAACAGCAGGATGAGCATGGACGTAAGGCGGGCATCCCACACCCACCAGCTGCCCCAGGTCGGCTTGCCCCAGATGGCGCCGGTAACCAGGGCCACGGCGGTCATCCAGGCGCCAATGGGCGCGGCACATTGCAGGGCGACGTCGGCCAGTTTCATCTTCCACACCAGCCCCACCACCCCGGCCACCGCCAGTAGCACATAGCAGGACTGCGCCAGCATCGCCGCCGGCACGTGGATATAGATGATGCGGAAGCTGTTGCCTTGCTGGTAGTCCTGGGGGGCGAAGGCCAGGCCCCAGGTGATGCCGACCAGCAGCAGGAGCACGGCAGCACCGGCCAGCCACGGCAGCATGCGGCCGCTGATGGCATAGAACCATTTCGGGGAGCCCAGCTTGTGGAACCACGTCCAGCTTATTTTCATCAGGGTACATCCAGGGTATTTGCCGGGCTTGAGAGCCCGGGACTCGTTATTCGCCGACGCTGATCTTCAGGCCGGCCGCTATCGCAAAGGGTGCCAGGGTAACGGCCAGGGCCGTCAGGCTGGCGAGCCAGAGCAGATGGCCGGTTGCCGGCATATTTTGCAACGCCGCTTGCAACGCACCACTGCCCAGGATCAATACAGGGATATACAACGGCAGAATCAGCAACGCCAGTAACAAACCTCCGCGTTTAAGGCCGACTGTCAGTGCGGCACCTACCGCGCCCAGCAAGCTCAATACCGGCGTACCCAGCAGCAGCGAACCGAGCAGCACCGGCAGGCAATGGCTTGGCAGCCCCAGCATCAGTGCCAGCAGTGGCGCCAACAATACCAGCGCCAGCCCGGAAAAGATCCAGTGCGCCAGCACCTTGGCCAGCACCAGCAGCGGCAGTGGGTGCGGCGACAGCACCCATTGCTCCAGCGAGCCGTCCTCGAAATCGCTGCGGAACAGGCCGTCCAGCGACAACAACACGGCCAGCAACGCCGCCACCCAGACCAGGCCCGGCGACAAGGTTTGCAACAATTGGCTTTCCGGGCCGACCGCCAGCGGGAACATGGCCACGACAATGGCGAAGAACACCAACGGGTTGGCCAGTTCGGCCGGGCGACGGAACAGCAGGCGCGCTTCGCGGCGCAGCAACAAAATGAATACGCTCATGCAGCCCATTGCCCCAGGTTCAGTTCTCGGTAACCGGAGGGCTTGCGTTCCAGTGTGTGGTGAGTCGTCAGCACCACCGTGCCGCCCCGCTCGCAGTGGGCTGCCAGGTGCGCTTCAAGCTGCGCCACGCCTTGCTTGTCGAGCGCGGTGAACGGCTCGTCGAGAATCCATAGCGGCGGGCAAGCCAGGTGCAACCGAGCCAGCGCCACGCGGCGCTGCTGGCCGGCCGACAGGGTATGGCAGGGGACGTCTTCGAAACCGCGCAGGCCGACAGCCTCCAGCGCCGCCCAGATCGCCTCGCGGCTGGCCGGCTGGTGCAAGGCGCACAGCCAGGTGAGATTCTCCTCGGCGGTGAGCAAGTCCTTGATGCCAGCGGCGTGGCCAATCCACAGCAGGGCGCTGGCCAGGGCATGACGCTGCTCTGCCAGTGGCTTGCCACCCAGCAGAATCTGCCCGGCTGTCGGCTGCATCAGCCCGGCCAACAGGCGCAACAGGCTGGTCTTGCCACTGCCGTTGGGGCCACTGATCTGCAGCATGTCACCGGCGCCCAGCTCGAAATCGAGCTGTTCGAACAGCAGGCGCCAGTCGCGCTCGCAGGCCAGGCCCGCGGCTTGGAGGTGAAGGGTCACGGTTTCGCCTTATCTTCAGTAGGGCTTTGGAGCGGCGTCGCCTGTTTCGCGGGTGAACCCGCTCCCACAGAACCCTGTAGGAGCGGGTTCACCCGCGAAGCAGCCAACACCGCTCCAGAACCCTTGTGTCTCAAGTCGCCCCGCGCGCTGCCGTTATACTGGCAACCACGGGCGCTCGGCATTATTACACGCGCCGCCGCGCTGCCAAGAGGCCGGGCTCGACAGGTTGTATACAATCATGACTGAAATCAATAGTCTCGGCGCACAAACCGCGATCAACAGCCAAGCCATGAAGGCGGGCACGACCGGCGAACTGCTGCGCCTTATCCAGGCACAGCCCGGGTTGCTGGCCCCCGGCGAAACCGCGCAAGCCGAGGTTTTATCGTTGCGCCAGGCGGGCCAGGACTTTCAGCTGGTGCTAAGGCTGATGCAGGCCAACGGCGTGCAGACCCAACTACAGGCCAACGCCAGCCAGCCGCTGCCCCAAGGCAGCCAGATCACCGTCAGCCAGACCGAAAGCAATCGCCTGGCGATCATGTTGCAACAGGCCAGCGCCAGCCAGGTCGCCACCCTCACCCAGCTGGACACCAGCAAGGTGCCGGTCGGCACCTTGCTGCAAGGCAAGGTCCTGACCAACCAACCGCTGGCTCAGGCACCCGGCCAACCGGCCGTGTACCGGGCGCTGGTCAGCTTGCTCAACAGCACCCAGGCCGGTGCCACGCTGAGCATCGACAGCCCGCGCCCGCTGGCCATTGGCAGCCTGCTCAGCGCCCTGGTGCAGGGTGATCAGTCATTGCGCTTCGTGCCGCTCAGCGGCAGGCAGGACCAACTCAGCATTGCCCAACAGCTGCTGACACAGCAAAACCGTCAAGCCTCGCTGCCCGGCCTGCTCAACACCCTGCAACAGCTCACCCGCGACCCAGGCGTCGATGGCGAGCTGCGCGCCAGCGCCGAACGCCTGCTGGCCGGCCTGCCGGACGCCCGACAACTGGGCGACGCCAAGGCAGTGGCCCAGGCCCTGAACAACAGCGGCATCTTTCTCGAAGCGAAGCTGCTGAGTGGGTCCACCGCCAGCGTCGACACCGACCTCAAAGCACATTTACTGCGGCTGATGGCCCAGGCCCCTGCCCTCCCGGCAGGGGCCACCACTCTGAGCCCCGCCAACCTGGCCCTGACCATGCCGATACTGGCGCGCAGCGCACTGGGCATGCTCGAGCGGGTCAGCCCCAAGCCGCAGCCGGGCGCGTTCCCATTACCGTCGCGCCTGCTCAAGGCCCTGGAAGAGGAAGGCGACCTGCAACAGCTGCTGCGCCTGGCTGCCGCTGCTGTTTCACGTTTGCAGAGCCACGCCATGAGCAGCCTGCAACAAACCGGCACGCTGGAAAACGGCAACCTGCAGACCACCTGGCAAACCGAAGTGCCGATCCGCCACGGCCAGGACTTCATCCCGCTGCAAGTCAAACTGCAGCGCGAAGAAACCCCACAACAACAGGCCGACCGCCAACATGAAGCCCAAAACCCTCGGCAAGCCCTGTGGCGCATCGAGCTGGCCTTCGACTTGTACCCGCTCGGCCCCCTGCAAGTGCAGGCGCAACTGAGCGAGGGCCGCCTGAGCGGGCAGCTATGGGCGGAGCGCGAGCAGACCGCGCGGTTGATCGACGCCCAGCTTGGCGCGCTGCGCGCGCGCCTGGTGGCCCGGGGCCTGGAAGTCGGCGACCTGGAGTGCCACCCGGGCATCCCGCCGCAGGGGCCACGCACACGGATGGAACAACGCTGGGTGGACGAAACCGCATGAACGATACGACACCACGCCAAGCCATAGCGCTGAACTACGACGGCCATCAGGCACCGACCCTCACCGCCAAGGGCGACGAGGACCTGGCCGAGGCCATCCTTGCGCTCGCCCGCGAACACGAAGTGCCGATCTACGAAAACGCCGAGCTGGTGCGCCTGCTGGCGCGGCTGGAGCTGGGCGATCAAATACCCGAAGCGCTGTACCTGACCATTGCCGAAATCATCGCCTTCGCCTGGCAACTGCGCGGCAAGGTACCCGCCGGCTTCGATGATCCGCGCCCGACAGAACGCGATATCACCCCACCATTGCCCCCGCTGCCCGGCACTGGCCAGTAACTATCTACCACCCCCTCCCCCTCCATGCGCCCAACCTTGTCGGCTTCCCACGTACAAGGTGACCGTCATGATCGACAGCAGAATCAACGCCAAAGGCGTGCAGTTCGTAGTAGACCATCTGGCCAACATCCCACGCCCGGACCGCGAAGCCAATCGCTTGATCCGGCAGTGGCTTGCCGGGCAAGGTGTGCATATCGACCCCGATCGCGTCGATGTGGTCACCCTGCACTACCGGCCGGATGACCAAGGGTATGTGGCAGCGATCCAGCAGACCCAGAGCATGACCCAGGCGCTGCTGGGCAACTGGCAAGGGGAGTCCGATAACAACCTCATCGGCGCGCTGTTCGCCAACCCTTGGGCAGGCACCTTCCCCCAAGGGCCGTTGAAGCTGGTCGATCGCCTGCCAGCGCTGGGCTTTGGCCATCAGGGCGCAGCCTTCGAAGTGTACAACGGCCTGTTCCAGCGATCGTCCCCTGCCCGTTACGATGCCTCGACCCACGTTCAGGTACCGGCTGAAGCTTTCCAGCGGTTCATAGAAGCGCTGGATTTTCACAGGCCGTTCAAAGCCATGCTCGACACGTACTGGCAGGAGCATCAGGACAGTCACCGCCTGGCCAGCAAGCTCAATTTCATCGCCGCCTGCAACGCCCAGGTCAGCCAGGGGCGCCTGAGCGATGCCGCCAGGGAGCTGGCATGGCAAGCCGCCGGCATGATGCCGCAGCGTTTCAAGATACGGGTGAGCACGCTGAGCATCTATGGCTATGCGGCCACCGACCTGCTGTACATCAATGCCCCCCACAGCGATCTGACCCTGCTGTACATGCCAGGTAACAGCTCGCCCTTGCTCGAATTCGCCAGCGAGAACCTGCTCAAGGACTGGGTGGGCGATCAGTGCAAGGACCCCGCCCGACGCGAGGCACTCAAACAACACTTCAGGCTTGCCGACCGCCCTCAGGGCCTCGATTTCAGCGGCCTGGACACCGCGCTCGAGGGCCTTGGCGACTATCCGGGCCGGCACCGGTTGCCACCTGAACATGGTTATTTCAACGATGATGGCGTCTGGCCCCCCAGAACCTACGTGAACTACAAACCTGGCAAGTACAACCCCAAACTGACCGGGGATATGTTCGCAGCCCTGACCGAGCGCCAGCGCCAGCGCAGCTACGACGATGCCGATTTTGTCATCACCACCGATAGCCAGGTTACCAAAGCCAAATGGCGTGGCTACCTCACCAACACGCTCAACCTGCTAGCGCCACTGTGCCTGGTGGTGCCGGGGCTGGCGCCCCTGCTGGCGCTCGGTGGCATTGCCCAGTTGGGCCTGGGCCTGGATCAGGTGATCAACGGCCACAGCCTGAAAGCCAAACAGGATGGGGTGGGCGACATCGCCTGGGGGCTGTTCAACGCCGTACCGCTGGCAACGGAGGGCACAGCAGGCATCAAGGCCCTGTTCGAGTTCAAAAGCGATGGTTTTGTCATGCCGCGCGAGGTCAACGGGCAGCTCGGCTATCCGTTGAGCCCGACCAGCCCACCGCGGCTTCCAGAGCCAGAAGGCGCGGAGTACTTCCACAACCACGAGCCCATTGCACCCCTTGATGACGGCGACCCGGAGGTTGCCGGCGCGGTGATACGGTTGCCCCACTACGATGGCGAACTGGACGACCTGGAATGCAGCATCGAAACCTACAACGCGCGGGTGGTCTATGACATGGAGCGGAATGCGTTCATCCTCAAGGACGACGTCAACGAGGTCGATCCGCAAGCCTACGTGGCAGTCCCCGGCAGCCGTGACCTGGTGGCGCTCGACATGCCTCGGCCGGTAACCGACGCCATGCGCACGCGCACTTTGCGCGCCTTGGGTGTCGACCTGCCCCTGCCGGTGCAAATACCGACACGGGCGCCGGACAGCGCACCTATCCCAAAACTCATATCCAGCCTCTGGGTCGGCAACAACGTCCTTGGCGAGCCATTGCTGGCCAACCTTGCCGCCAACGCAGCGCGCCTGAGCGACAGTGAATACAGCATGCGCCTGTTTCTGTCGAAGGCTTCGCCTACCGCCTACGAACAGAACGCAAGGCTATTGGCAGCCCGGGCGCCAAGGCTTCAGGTATTGCCGCTTGAAGAGCAAGGTTTCTTCCGGGCCTTCCGCCAGAGCCGCTATTACGCACAGTACGATGCAGCACTGGATGGCAACGGTGGTATCGCCACCAATTACGCGTCGGCGACGGATGTGCTGCGCTACCGAATGCTGCACCATGAGGGTGGGCTGTACATGGACGTAGACGATTTCCTGCTGCCGGACGGCAAGGGCGAAACGATCGACCAGGTCGAGCTGCACACCCCGCCCGATGGGCTGCTGCTGCCACCGCCGATGTGCAACGAAAAAATGAGCATGAATTGCCTGTACAACACCAGCCTCATAGGTAGCCACCCAGGCAACCCGGTGCTGGATGCGATCTCGGATGAAATGCTCGCACGCTACCAGACCCATGCAGACTTTTACGACAGCCGACCGAGCCTGGAACAGGACCCTGGCAATTTCTACCGCTATGCCAACAAGCTCAGCTACCTCACCGGCCCGGCGCTGCTCACCGAGATGGTCGATCGCCATCTACCCGGCCTGCGGACCCTGCGCCAGATCATCAACTTGCACATCATGCCACGCGTCAACACCTACCCATTCATCGACGCCTCACAGGCCAATGCTGCCCTGAAGCAATTGCTGCCCCTGAACCGTTTTGCCGGCGTCGGCGGCAATCACTCCTGGGTTCGCAACTGAAATGCATGGGGAACTGAACGGGCCTGGCGGCGCCCTTCAGATCGAGCGACGCATGGGCGCCGCTCGATGTCCCAGGTGACGAGCCTGCTAACGAGGCTACCTGCCAGCCCCCGTCAAGGAGCCCGGTGCACCTTGCTCATCAACTCCGCCTCGGCCTGGGTCAGGCCGCAGCTCTGGGTCAACTCATCGACACTCGCCCCCATCCCCACCAGCTTGGCCGCCTGGCTAAAGGTAACGTTGCTGGGGTCGCGCTGCTCGAGGCGCTCCAGCCGGTCTGGCAGGGTAGCCACCGTCGCACGCAGCTCATGGATGGCCTCACCCATGCGCACAGTGCCGTTCTGGTAGTCATCCAGACGCTTGGCCAAGTCCTTGATGCGCTGGTCACGCAGCGCATCGCCCTCGGCCTGCTGCGCTGCCAGCTCGCGCTGGCGCTTGCTGTAGTTGAGGAAAAACCACAGGCTCAGCGCCCAGGCCAGCGCCAGGAAGATGACAGCAACCTCTAGGATCAACTCAGATGTTCTCCAGCTCGGACCACTCTTCCTCGGTCATCATCTTGTCCAGTTCGACCAGGATCAGCAGTTCGCCATTCTTGTTGCACACGCCCTGAATGAACTTGGCCGACTCTTCGTTACCCACGTTCGGCGCGGTCTCGATTTCGGACTGGCGCAGGTAAACCACTTCGGCCACGCTGTCGACCAGAATGCCGACCACTTGCTTGTCGGCTTCGATGATGACGATACGGGTGTTGTCGGTCACTTCGGTCGGCATCAGGCCAAAACGCTGACGCGTGTCGATCACCGTCACCACGTTACCGCGCAAGTTGATGATGCCCAGCACGTAGCTCGGCGCACCCGGCACCGGGGCAATCTCGGTGTAGCGCAGGACTTCCTGCACCTGCATCACATTGATGCCGTAGGACTCGTTGTCCAGACGGAAGGTAACCCACTGCAGGATCGGATCTTCGGAACCTTGTGCAGACGACTTTTTCATTCCCCTACCCTCAAAATCCGCCGTTGGCGGTATGTTCTGTGTCATTTCTGTTTGGCGTGCATCTGCTTGACCGCACCGCTGGCGATCAGCTCGGCCAGTGCGGCGACGTCGAGCAGTGCGCACATGTGTTCGATTACGGTGCCGGCCAGCCACGGGCGCTGGCCACGCTGGCTGCGCCACTTGATCTCCGACGGGTCCAGGCGCAGCGAGCGGCTGACCTGATGCACCGCCAGCCCCCATTCGTAGCCCTGCACCGAAATCACGTATTGCAGGCCCTGGCGAAAATCATCGCGGTAGCGGTCGGGCATTACCCAACGCGCAGTGTCCAGCACCTTCAGGTTGCCGGCCTGGCAGGTCAGGATGCCGAGGAACCAGTCGGGCTGGCCGAACAGTGGCGTCAGCTCCTGGCCAGCCAGGGTGTAGATCGAGCCCAGGCACACCAACGGCACCGCCAGGGTCAGGCCGGCAACGTCGAACAGCAGGCATTCGAACGGCTCGGCCGCCCACACCGGACGACCGTCGACAGTGGCCGGGGGTACGGGCAGGTTGGGTGCCGGCAGATGCACATCGACCAGCGGCACAGCCGGTTCCACGGTTTGTTCTTCGACCAGTACCGGGATGCTGGCTTCGGCCACGACCTCCTGCTCGACCACCGTCACCACCGGGGCTTCCACTGGCATCACGCTGGTCAGCACCGCCAGACGGGGTTCGGCGAACGGCCGCGGGGCAAAGCTGGCGGCGGCTTCGGCGGGCTCAGGCCGGGCTGGCTGCCGGGCATCGCGTGCCTGCTCCTCGCGCACCGCCTCGGCGAACTCATCCGCCACTGCCGGCTGCTCGCTCAGGTCTTCGGCCTCGGTGGCCTCCTGCAGCAGGCCGTCCAGGTACGATTGCAGGGCCATCTGGGGCCGGGTGCTGGTTTGCCGGGTTTGAGTCATCAGGCCACCTGCACTGCGGTCTTGTAGGTGAGCAGGTGCTTGAGCAGCGCCCGGTAGGCGATCAACCCACGGCTCTTGCTGTCGAACTGCGAAGGCGTGACGCCCTTGCGACTGGCATCACGCAGGCGCGTATCCACCGGGATGTAGCCCTGCCACACATGCTGCCCGTAGGTGTCACGCAGCAACTTGAGGGTGCCCAGCGACGCCTGGGTACGACGGTCGAACAGGGTCGGTACGATCTGGTACGGCAGCGCCTGCTTGCGCGAACGGTTGACCATGGCCAAGGTGCCGACCATGCGCTCCAGGCCCTTCACGGCGAGGAACTCGGTTTGCACCGGGATCACAAGCTGCTGGCTGGCGGCCAGGGCATTGACCATCAGCACACCCAGCAAGGGTGGGCTGTCGATCAGGGCATAGTCGAAATCCTGCCACAGCTGCGCCAGACTCTTGGCGATTACCAGGCCCAGGCCATTCTGCCCTGGCGACTGGCGCTCCAGCACCGCCAGGGCGGTACTCGACGGCAGCAGCGAAATGCGCTCATCGCTGGTGGGCAGCAGCAGTTGCCCGGGCAAGCCTTCGGGCACCGTGCCCTTGTGCAGGAACAGGTCGTAGCAGCTGTGCTCCAGGGCGTCCGGGTTGTGCCCGAAGTAGCTGGTCATCGAGCCGTGCGGGTCGAGGTCGACGACAACCACGCGCTTGCCGGCCTCGGCCAGCAGGCCGGCCAGGGCAATGGTAGTGGTGGTCTTGCCGACACCACCTTTTTGATTGGCTACTGCCCAGACTCTCATCAAGCAAACTCTATCTATTGATTTGGCAGGGACACTGCCTTGCTCAAAATTCGAAAGCTCGCGCAATCAATGTAGGAGCGGGTTTACCCGCGAACACCGGTGCAACCGGTGCCATACACCGCGTCGCCCGGCTCGCGGGTAAACCCGCGCCTGCAGGGGACAGCGGCGACGGGGAATTGACGTATCACTGCCCCGCCACTGTTGCTCGTGTTGCCGGTGCACTTTGTGTGCCAGCACGGCGCAATGCGGCATCCGGTGTGGCATTGGCGCTGCCCGAGCCTGTCAGGCTGCGGCGCACTTCCAGGTTACGGGAAATCACCAGCACCACCCGGCGGTTGCGTGCGCGCCCTTCGGCGGTATCGTTGCTGGCCACCGGCTGGTACTCGCCGTAGCCTACCGAAGCCATGCGTGCCGGGTTGACGCCCTCCATGGCCAGCAGGCGCACGATGCTGGCCGCGCGCGCCGAGGACAACTCCCAGTTGGTGGGGTACTGCGCGGTGCGGATCGGCAGGTTGTCGGTGAAGCCTTCGACGTGCACCGGGTTGGCGAACGGCTTGAGGATGTTGGCCACCTTCTCGATGATCGCAAACGCCTTGTCACTGGGCATCGCATCACCGCTGCCAAACAGCAGCGATGAGTTGAGCTCGATCTCCACCCACAGCTCGTTGCCGCGCACAGTCATCTGGTCGCTGTTGATCAGGTCGCCGAAGGCATCGCGCACGTCATCGCTGATGGTTTTCAACGGGTCGACATTGGTCGCCGCCAGGCCCGCTTCGGTCTGCTCGCTGTCTTTGACCAGCGGTTGGGCCGGGCGAACGCTCAGCGGCTGCTCATCGCCAATCGGGATCGGCTTCATGCTGCGCTCGGGGTCGTTGAATACCCCTAGCAAAGCCTGGGAAATAACCTTGTACTTACCCTCGTTGATCGAGGAAATGGAATACATCACCACGAAGAAGGCGAACAGCAACGTGATGAAGTCGGCGTACGACACCAGCCAGCGCTCGTGGTTTTCGTGTTCCTCGGTATGACGACGGCGACGCATGGGTTACTCCATGAAGCCTTGCAGCTTCAGCTCGATCGAGCGCGGGTTTTCACCTTCGGCAATCGACAGCAGGCCTTCGAGCAGCATTTCACGGTAGCGCGACTGGCGCATGACGATGGCCTTGAGCTTGCTGGCGACCGGCAATAGCACAAGGTTGGCACTGGCCACACCGTAAATGGTCGCGACAAAGGCCACGGCAATGCCATTGCCCAGTTGCGACGGGTCGGCCAGATTGCCCATCACATGGATAAGGCCCATGACCGCCCCGATGATGCCGATGGTCGGCGCATAGCCGCCCATGCTTTCGAATACCTTGGCTGCCTGGATGTCACGGCCTTCCTGGGTAAGGAAGTCGACCTCAAGGATGCTGCGGATCGCTTCCGGCTCGGCGCCATCCACCAGCAGTTGCAGGCCCTTGCGCGCATAGGGGTCGGGCTCGCTGTCCGCTACCCCTTCCAGGCCCAGCAGGCCTTCTTTGCGAGCGGTCAGGCTCCAGTTCACCACACGGTCGATGCCGCCCGCCAGATCGACCCGCGGCGGAAACAGGATCCAACGCAAAATCTGCAAGGCACGCTTGAACGACGACAGCGGCGACTGCAACAACGCCGCCGCCAGGGTGCCTCCCAGCACGATCAGAGCCGCCGGGCCATTGACCAGAGCACCGACATGACCGCCTTCAAGGAAGTTGCCACCGACGATGGCAACGAAAGCCAGAATCAAACCGATCAGGCTGAGGACATCCATCAGACGCACGCCTCCACCAGGTGCTTGCCGATTTCATCCAGGCTGTACACGGCATCCGCCAGGTTGGCCTTGACGATGGCCATGGGCATGCCATAAATCACGCAGCTGGCTTCATCCTGGGCCCACACCGTGCTGCCACCCTGCTTGAGCAGGCGCGCGCCCTCGCGGCCATCGGCGCCCATGCCGGTGAGCACCACCGACAACACCTTGTCGCCGTACGACTTGGCCGCCGAACCGAAGGTGATGTCCACGCACGGCTTGTAGTTCAGGCGCTCGTCGCCGGGCAGGATCTTCACTGTGCCACGGCCATCGATCATCATCTGCTTGCCACCGGGGGCCAGCAGGGCCAGGCCCGGGCGCAGCATGTCGCCGTCTTCGGCTTCCTTGACGCTGATGCGGCACAGCTTGTCCAGGCGTTCGGCAAACGCTTTGGTGAACGCCGCCGGCATGTGCTGGATCAACACGATCGGCGCCGGGAAATTGGCCGGCAGCTGGGTCAGTACCCGCTGCAGCGCCACCGGCCCCCCCGTGGAGGTACCGATGGCCACCAGTTTGTAGGGTTTGCGCTTGGGTGCCGGCGACTGCGAGGCCGCCGGTGTCGGGGCCGCAGCACGGGCAGGTGCTGCCGGGCGCGTCTGCGCCTGGCTGGCGAAGGTGCTGGCCGGCGCTGGCGCGGCGACCGGCGCCGTTCTGGCATAGCTGCCGATCCGGCGGTTGCTGCGCGAAATGGTGTGCACCTTCTCGCACAGCAACTGCTTGACCTTGTCAGGGTTGCGCGAGATGTCCTCGAAGTTTTTCGGCAGGTAGTCCACTGCGCCGGCATCCAGCGCGTCGAGGGTGACGCGGGCGCCTTCATGGGTCAGCGACGAGAACATCAATACGGGCGTCGGGCAGCGCTGCATGATGTGCCGCACGGCGGTAATGCCATCCATCATGGGCATTTCGTAGTCCATGGTGATCACATCGGGCTTGAGCGCCAGCGCCTGGTCGATTGCTTCCTTGCCGTTGGTCGCGGTACCCACTACCTGGATCGTTGGATCCGCCGAGAGGATTTCCGAGACACGGCGGCGGAAGAAACCAGAATCATCCACCACCAGGACCTTGACTGCCATAAACACTCCATTAGGCGGCGCAACCCGCCAGGGCGCGCCACCGAAATCAAATACGCCGCGCGGCGTAACGCTTGAGCATGCTCGGGACGTCGAGAATCAACGCGATGCGACCGTCGCCGGTAATGGTGGCCCCGGACATGCCCGGGGTGCCTTGCAGCATCTTGCCCAGCGGCTTGATGACCACTTCTTCCTGGCCCACCAGTTGGTCAACGACAAAACCGATGCGCTGGGTGCCGACCGACAGAATCACCACGTGGCCTTCGTGCTGCTCTTCGTGCACCTGGCCCTGGACCAGCCAGCGCTTGAGGTAGAACAGCGGCAGCGCCTTGTCGCGCACGATCACCACTTCCTGGCCGTCGACCACGTTGGTGCGCGACAGGTCGAGGTGGAAGATCTCGTTGACGTTGACCAGCGGGAAGGCGAACGCCTGGTTGCCCAACATCACCATCAGGGTGGGCATGATCGCCAGGGTCAGCGGCACCTTGATGACGATCTTGGAGCCTTGGCCCTTGGCCGAGAAAATGTTGATCGAGCCGTTGAGCTGGGAGATCTTGGTTTTCACCACGTCCATGCCCACGCCACGCCCGGACACATCGGAAATCTCGGTCTTGGTCGAGAAGCCAGGGGCGAAGATCAGGTTGTAGCAGTCCGACTCGCTCAGGCGCTCGGCGGCGTCCTTGTCCATCAGGCCCTTTTCCACGGCCTTGGCACGCAGGATGTTCGGGTCCATGCCCTTGCCGTCGTCCGAGATCGACAGCAGGATGTGGTCGCCTTCCTGTTCGGCCGACAGCACTACGCGGCCGGTACGGGCTTTGCCAGACGTTTCACGCTCGTCGGGCATCTCGATACCGTGGTCGACCGCATTGCGCACCAAGTGCACCAGCGGGTCGGCCAAGGCTTCTACGAGGTTCTTGTCAAGGTCGGTCTCTTCGCCGACCAGCTCCAGATTGATCTCTTTCTTCAACTGGCGCGCCAGGTCGCGGACCAGGCGCGGGAAGCGGCCGAAGACTTTCTTGATCGGCTGCATACGGGTTTTCATCACCGCGGTCTGCAGGTCGGCGGTGACCACGTCAAGGTTGGACACGGCCTTGGACATGGCCTCGTCGCCGCTGTTCAGGCCCAGGCGCACCAGACGGTTACGCACCAGCACCAGTTCGCCGACCATGTTCATGATCTCGTCCAGGCGCGCGGTATCGACGCGTACCGTGGTTTCCGCTTCGCTGGCGGCATGCTTTTCAGCGGCCGGGGCCGGCGCGCGAGGCGCCGCGGCAGGTTTGCTGGCCAGCGAAGGCGCTGGCGCGGCAGCGGGCTTGGCCACCGGCGGGCTTTCGGCCTTGGCGGCAGCCGGCGCTTGCGCCTGGACAGCAGCCGGGGCCTCTACAGCGGCAACATCGCCACCGAACTTGCCCTTGCCGTGCAACTGGTCCAGCAGGGCTTCGAACTCGTGCTCGCTGATTTCATCGCTGGCGGCACTGTTGTCGGGTGCGGCAGGCGCTGGTGCCTGGGCGGCTGGCAAGGCGCCAGCCTGGAAGGTGCCCTTGCCATGCAGCTGGTCGAGCAGCGATTCGAATTCGGCGTCGGTGATCTCATCACTGACCGCTTCGCTGCTGACGGCCACCGGCGGCGCGGCAACCTCGGCATTGAACTGGCCCTTGCCGTGCAACTGGTCGAGCAGCGATTCGAACTCGGCGTCGGTGATTTCATCACCCGCACCGCTGACAGTCTCGCCCTGCATCTGCTCGTCGGCCGCCGCTTGCGCCTTGATCGCATCGAGCGAATCGAGCAACTGCTCGAATTCACTGTCAGTGATGTCCTGGTGTTGCTCCTCGGCCTCGGCCGGCGCGGCAACCGACACGTCGGCAACCGGCGCCGGTGCAGGCGCTGCAACAGTTTCGGCTGCGCCAGGTTCGGCCAGGCGCGACAACGCTGCCAGCAGTGCGGGGGTGGCCGGTGTCACTTCGGCACGCTCACGCACCTGGCCAAACATGCTGTTGACCGTATCCAGTGCCTCGAGCACCACATCCATCAGTTCCGCATCGACCCGGCGCTCACCTTTGCGCAGGACGTCGAACACGTTCTCGGCGATATGGCAGCACTCCACCAGCTCGTTCAGCTGGAGGAAGCCGGCGCCCCCTTTTACAGTGTGGAAACCGCGAAAGATCGCATTGAGCAGGTCGGCATCGTCAGGTCGGCTTTCCAGCTCGACCAGTTGCTCGGACAATTGCTCAAGAATTTCGCCGGCTTCTACCAGGAAATCCTGGAGGATTTCTTCATCGGCGCCGAAGCTCATCAAACGTGCTCCTTAAAAACCAAGGCTGGACAGCAGATCATCGACATCGTCCTGACCGGACACGACGTCTTCACGCTTATCGGCATGAATCTGCGGACCTTCACCCCGAGTCGGATGTTTTTCTCGATCTTTTTCTGCACGCAATTGATCGTGGTCATGTTTTATACCGGCAAAGCGGTCGACCTGGCTGGCCATCAGCACCAGCTTGAGCAGGTTGCTTTCCACCTCGGTCACCAGTGCGGTGACGCGCTTGATCACCTGGCCGGTCAGGTCCTGATAGTCCTGGGCCAGCAAAATGTCATTGAGGTGCCCGGAAACCTTGCGGTTGCCCTCGGCGCTGTGCGTCAGGAAACTGTCGACTCGCTTGACCAGATCACGGAATTCCGGCGCAGCCACTTCGCGGCGCATGAAGCGCTGCCAGTCGGTGCTCAGGGCCTTGGCCTCGCTGGCCAGCTCATTGAGCACCGGTGTGCTTTCCTCGACCAGGTCCATGGTGCGGTTGGCCGCGCCCTCGGTCAGCTTGACCACATACGACAGGCGCTCGGTGGCGTCGGTAATTTGCGACACCTCTTCTGCCTGCGGCATGGTGGGGTCGATCTGGAAACTGACGATGGCACTGTGCAGCTCGCGAGTCAGCTTGCCGACTTCCTGGTACAGGCCGCGGTCGCGGGTCTGGTTCAGTTCGTGAATCAACTGCACCGCCTCGCCGAAACGGCCCCGCTCCAGGCTTTCGACCAACTCCTGAGCATGCTTCTTCAGGGTCGACTCGAACTCGCCCAAAGACGTTTGTGATGAATCCATGACGCGCCCCCCTGACGTGACTCAGCCGTTGACGCGTTCGAAGATCTTCTCGATCTTCTCTTTGAGCACCTGAGCGGTGAACGGCTTGACCACGTAACCATTGACGCCGGCCTGTGCCGCTTCAATGATCTGGTCGCGCTTGGCTTCAGCGGTCACCATCAAGACCGGCATGCTTTTCAGCTTGTCGCTGGCACGCACTTTACGCAGCAGGTCGATGCCGGACATGCCCGGCATGTTCCAGTCGGTCACCAGGAAGTCGTAGTGACCGTTTTCCAGCATCGGCAACGCCGTGGTGCCGTCATCGGCTTCGTCGGTGTTGGTGAAACCCAGGTCACGCAACAGGTTCTTGATGATCCGCCGCATCGTCGAAAAGTCGTCAACGATGAGGATTTTCATGTTCTTGTCCAATTAGACCTCCAAGCAGTCTCAAACGCGCTCGGCCTACCGAGCACGCACTCATTCAATTCGGTACAACGTGGAAAACGACTGCAACGACAGTGGGCTCAACGCGCCCGCCATTCCCCCAGGCGGCTGCGCAGGCGCGCGGCACATTGGCTGTGCAACTGGCTGACCCGCGACTCGCTGACACCCAGCACCTCACCGATTTCCTTGAGGTTCAGCTCTTCGTCGTAGTACAGCGCCAGCACCAGGCGCTCACGCTCCGGCAGGTTGGCGATGGCCTCGGTCAGGGCAGCCTGGAAGCGCTCCTCCTCCAGGCCGCGCGCAGGTTCGACCTGGCCACTGGCGCCATCCTCATGCAGCCCTTCGTGCTCGCCGTCCTGCAACAGGTCGTCAAAGCTGAACAGGCGGCTGCCCAGGGTATCGTTCAAGATCCCGTAGTAATCATCGAGACTCAATTGGAGTTCGGCAGCAACTTCATGATCTTTAGCGTCACGGCCTGTTCTGGCCTCAACTGCACGCATGGCATCACTGACCATACGGGTGTTGCGGTGTACCGAACGCGGTGCCCAATCGCCTTTGCGCACTTCGTCCAGCATGGCCCCGCGGATGCGGATGCCGGCGTAGGTCTCAAAGCTGGCGCCCTTGCTGGCGTCGTATTTGTTGGCCACTTCCAGCAGGCCGATCATGCCGGCCTGGATCAGGTCCTCGACTTGCACATTGGCCGGCAAGCGCGCCAACAGGTGGTACGCGATGCGCTTGACCAGCGGGGCGTAGCGTTCGATCAGCTCGTACTGGGCGTCCTTTGCCGCCCGGCTGTACATCTTGAAGCCGCTGGCGTTCATAGTACGGGTCCCGCGCTGGTGGGTTGCACCAAGCGCTCGACAAAGAACTCCAAATGGCCGCGCGGATTGGCCGGCAGCGGCCAGCTGTCAACCTTCTGGGCAATCGCCTTGAAGGCCAGCGCACACTTGGAGCGAGGGAAGGCTTCGTAGACGGCACGCTGCTTCTGCACCGCCTTGCGCACGCACTCATCGTACGGCACGGCACCCACGTACTGCAGGGCAACGTCAAGGAAGCGGTCGGTGACCTTGGTCAGCTTGGCAAACAGGTTGCGCCCTTCCTGCGGGCTCTGCGCCATGTTGGCCAACACACGGAAACGGTTCATGCCATAGTCGCGATTGAGCAGCTTGATCAACGCGTAGGCGTCGGTAATCGAGGTAGGTTCATCACACACCACCAGCAGCACTTCCTGGGCGGCGCGAACGAAGCTGACCACCGAGTCACCGATACCCGCAGCGGTATCGATCACCAACACATCGAGGTTGTCGCCGATCTCGCTGAACGCCTGGATCAGCCCGGCATGCTGGGCCGGGGCCAGATGCACCATGCTCTGGGTGCCCGAGGCTGCCGGTACGATGCGCACACCGCCGGGGCCCTGCAGCATCACGTCACGCAGCTCGCAACGCCCTTCAATCACATCGGCGAGGGTACGTTTGGGGGTAAGGCCCAGCAACACGTCGACATTGGCCAGGCCCAGGTCGGCGTCCAGCAGCATGACCCTGCGGCCAAGCTCGGCCAGCGCCAGGGACAAGTTCACTGAAACGTTAGTCTTGCCGACGCCACCTTTGCCACCGGTCACGGCGATCACCTGTACGGGATGCATGCTACCCATGTCTGTTCTTTACCTTGTCTCGCTGGGACTCAGGCCACACGTAGGGCAATTCTGCGTGCCCCTTGGCATAGCGACTTTGCACACGCTTCATGGTCAACCCGCTCGCCGTGGGTTGTGATAGAGATCAGCGAACATGTCGGCCATGGCCTCTTCGCTGGGCTCGTCCTGCTGCTGCACATTCACCGCCCGCGTGACCAACTGGTGGCCCCTTGGCAGGTGCAGGTCGTCAGGAATGCGTGGGCCATCGGTAAGATAGGCCACTGGCAGTTCATGACTGATGGCAAGGCTCAGCACATCGCCAAGGCTTGCCGTTTCATCGAGTTTGGTCAGGATGCAGCCGGCCAGGCCACAGCGCTTGTAGCTGTGGTAGGCGGCGGTCAGCACCTGCTTCTGGCTGGTGGTGGCCAGCACCAGGTAGTTCTTCGCGGCAATGCCACGCCCGGCCAAGGTTTCCAGTTGCATGCGCAGCGCAGGGTCGCTGGCTTGCAGGCCGGCAGTATCGATCAGCACCACGCGCTTGCGCAGCAGTGGCTCCAGCGCTGCTGCCAGCGACTGGCCCGGGTCGACGTAAGTCACCGGCACGTTGAGGATGCGGCCCAGGGTCTTGAGCTGCTCCTGGGCGCCGATACGGAAGCTGTCCATGCTCACCAGCGCCAGGTTCTGCGCGCCGTACTTGAGCACGTAGCGCGCGGCCAGCTTGGCCAGGGTGGTGGTCTTGCCCATGCCCGCCGGGCCGACCATGGCGATCACCCCGCCCTCTTCGATCGGCTCGATTTCAGGTACTTCGATCATCCGCGCCAAGTGAGCCAGCAGCATGCGCCAGGCCTGGCGCGGTTCCTCGATCTCGGCGGTCAGGTCCAGCAGCTCGCGGGCGATCGGCCCGGACAGGCCGATGCGCTGCAGGCGGCGCCAAAGGTTGGCCTGCTGCGGCTTGCTGCCCTGCAGCTGATTCCAGGCCAGCGAACCGAGTTGCACTTCCAGCAGCTCGCGCAGGCCCGACAGCTCCGAGCGCATGGCATCGAACAGACGTGGGTCAACCGGCGCAGCAGCCGGTACGGCAGCGGCCTCAGGGGCATCGACGTGCGGCTCGATCAACGGTTCGGCAGCGGTCAAAGATTGCCCGGCGAACAATTGGCGGTTGTTGTCGCTGCTGTCCTGACGCTGGTCCAGCTCGGCCTGGGCAGTGGCAATGCGCGTGTGGGTCTTGCGCAGCTCTTCTTCCAGCTCGGCGTTGGGCACACGCGGGGCCAGGGCGGACAGCTTGTAGTCCAGCGCGGCCGTCAGCTCGACACCACCGGCAATGCGGCGGTTGCCAATGATTGCGGCATCGGCGCCCAGCTCGTCACGGACCAGTTTCATGGCCTGACGCATATCGGCGGCGAAAAATCGCTTAACTTGCATTATCCCCTACCTCAGCCGTTAGGGCCCACGGTGGCAACGATGGTGACTTGCTTGTTGTCCGGTATTTCCTGATACGCCAGAACATGCAAATTCGGTACAGCCAGGCGACCGAAACGCGACAACATGGCGCGGATCGGGCCGGCGACCAGCAGGATGGCCGGCTGACCCTGCATTTCCTGGCGCTGGGCCGCCTCGATCAGCGAACGTTGCAGCTTCTCGGCCATGCTAGGCTCCAGAAGAACACCATCTTCCTGACCCTGCCCGGCCCTTTGCAGACTATTCAGCAAAATCTGTTCCAACCTTGGCTCCAGGGTAATCACTGGAAGCTCCGACTCAACGCCGACAATGCTTTGCACGATGGCGCGACACAATCCGACGCGCACCACCGCCACCAGTGCGGCGGTATCTTGACTCTTGCCGGCGTTGTTCGCGATAGCCTCGGCAATACTGCGAATATCGCGCACTGGCACCTGTTCCGACAACAGGGCTTGCAGCACCTTGAGCAGCCCCGACAAGGAAATGACACCCGGCACCAGCTCTTCTGCAAGTTTAGGCGATGCCTTGGCCAGCACCTGCAGCAACTGCTGAACCTCTTCGTGGCCGATCAGCTCGTGGCAGTGCTTCTGCAGAATCTGGTTGAGGTGGGTGGCCACCACGGTGCTGGCATCGACCACGGTGTAACCCAGCGACTGCGCCTGTGAGCGCTGGCCGACGTCGATCCACACCGCTTCCAGGCCAAACGCCGGGTCGCGCGCGGCAATACCGTTGAGGGTGCCAAACACCTGCCCAGGGTTGATTGCCAGTTCGCGGTCCGGGTAGATCTCCGCCTCGGCCAGAATCACCCCCATCAGGGTCAGGCGATAGGCGCTGGGCTGCAGGTCGAGGTTGTCACGAATGTGCACGGTGGGCATCAGGAAGCCCAGGTCCTGCGACAGCTTCTTGCGCACGCCCTTGATCCGCGCCAGCAACTGGCCGCCCTGGTTGCGATCGACCAGCGGGATCAGACGATAGCCGACCTCCAGGCCGATCATGTCGATGGGGGTGACGTCGTCCCAACCCAGCTCCTTGGTTTCCAGCGCGCGCTGTGGCGAGGGCAGCAGGTCCTGCTGACGCTGCGCCTCTTGCTGGGCTTTGACCTTGGCCTGTTGCTGTTTCTTCCACACCAGGTAGGCGCCGCCGGCCGCCATCAGGCCGAGGCTGAGGAAGGCAATGTGCGGCATGCCCGGCACCAGGCCCATGACGATCATCAGCCCCGCCGACACCGCCAGCGCCTTGGGCGAATCGAACATCTGCCGATTGATCAGCTTGCCCATGTCTTCAGAGCCTGAGGCACGGGTGACCATGATCGCGGCGGCGGTGGACAGCAGCAGTGATGGCAATTGCGCCACCAAACCGTCACCAATGGTCAGCAGGGCATAGACCTTGCCGGCCTCGCTGAACGACATATTGTGCTGCAGCATGCCGATGAGCATGCCACCGATCAGGTTGATGAACAGGATCAGCAAGCCGGCGATGGCGTCGCCGCGCACGAACTTGCTGGCACCGTCCATCGAACCGTAGAACTCGGCCTCCTGCGCCACCTCGGCACGGCGGTGCTTGGCCTGGGCCTGGTCGATCAGGCCGGCATTGAGGTCGGCGTCGATGGCCATCTGCTTGCCAGGCATGGCGTCGAGGGTGAAACGCGCACTCACTTCCGAGATACGCCCGGCACCCTTGGTCACCACCACGAAGTTGATGATCATGAGGATGGCGAACACCACGGCACCGACCACGTAGTTACCGCCGATCACCACCTCACCAAAGGCCTGGATCACTTTACCGGCAGCGCCGTGGCCCTCCTGGCCATGCAGCATGACCACACGGGTGGACGCCACGTTCAGGGCCAGGCGCAACAACGTGGCCACCAGCAGGATGGTGGGGAACGCGGCAAAGTCGAGCGGGCGCAAGGCGTATACACAGACCAGCAGCACCACGATCGACAGGGCGATGTTGAAGGTGAAGAACACGTCGAGCAGGAACGGCGGTATCGGCAACATCATCATTGCCAACATCACCAGCAGTAACAGCGGCACACCCAGGTTGCCCCGGCCGAGCCCGGCCAGGTTGTTGCGGGCGTTGCTGATTAACTGAGTGCGATCCACCGCGAGTCCTCTTGATGCAAAACTTTGACGCCCAGGGGGCGCCTGGGCGTGGCTCTGCAAGAAGCCTTCCAACTTTGCTCGAAGGGAGATTTATGTTGCCGGTGCCGGCCCTTTCGCGGGTGAACCCGTTCCTACACGACGGCCTGCGCCCAATCACCGATGTGTGTCCATCCCCGATCAGGTGTAGGAGCGGGTTTACCCGCGAATACGGTAGCGGCGGCAACGGTGAACGGCGGGTGGAGATTGGCCAGCAGGCCCGGCCCTTTCGCGGGTAAACCCGCTCCTACAGCGCGCCAACCGCCGACATGTGCCCACCACCGTGGTAGGAGCGGGTTTACCCGCGAAAGAGCCAGAAGCCGTGACACAAGGTCAACTGTCGCGGCGCAGGTCCGGCGGGATCGGCAGGTCGTCCTTCAGCGGCTCTGGGCGCTTGCCCTTGCCGGCGCGGTATTGGCGAATCTGGAACACATACGCCAGCACCTGCGCCACCGCCAGGTACAGCCCCGCCGGGATCTCCTGCTCAAGTTCGGTGGAGTAATAGATCGCCCGCGCCAGCGCCGGCGACTCGAGGATCTGGATGTTGTGCTCCACGCCAATTTCACGAATCTTCAACGCCATGAAATCGCTACCCTTGGCCAGCAGCAACGGCGCCGCACCGCCTTTCTCCGGGTCGTATTGCAACGCCACCGCATAATGCGTCGGGTTGGTGATGATCACATCTGCATCCGGTACCGCCGCCATCATGCGCCGCTGCGACACCTCGCGCTGCAGTTGGCGAATACGTTGCTTGACCTCGGGCTTGCCCTCGCTGTCCTTGTACTCGTCGCGCACTTCCTGCTTGGTCATCTTCATTTTCTTGTGCGTCTGGTACAGCTGGAACGGCACATCTGCCGCGGCAATCAGCAACAGCCCGGCCGACATCCACAAGGCACTCCAGCCCACCACCTGCAAGCTATGGATGATCGCCTGCTCCAGCGGCTCGTTGGCAATCGACAGCAAGGCCTGGCGGTCACCGGAGAGCACCACCACCGCCACCACCAGAATCACGAAAAACTTGGCCAGCGCCTTGAGCAATTCAGTCAAGGCCTGCATCGAGAACATGCGCTTGATCCCCGACAGCGGGTTCATGCGGCTGAACTTGGGCTGCAGCAAGCTGCCCGAGAACAAGAAGCCGCTAAGCGCGATGGGCGCCACGAAGGAAATCACGAACAGCAGGATCAACACCGGCTGCACCGCCCAGATAGCCATCTTGCCCGAGGCCAGCAGAAAGGCCCCCATGGCCCGTTCATCGACGATGATGTCGCGGGTCAGGCTGAAGTTCATGCGCATCAACGCCAGCAATGTTTCGGCCAAGTGACCACCGAATGCCAGCAGGCCACCAGCGCCCGCCAGGGTCACCGCCACCGTGTTCAGCTCCTTGGAGCGCGCGACCTCGCCCTTCTCGCGGGCATCGCGTTTGCGCTTTTCGGTGGGGTCTTCTGTCTTGTCCTGACCGCTCTCGCTTTCTGCCATGTTCAGCGCGCCCTCGCCAACTCACGCAGCCACTGCAGCGTTTCACTGGCCAATGCCTGATAGTGAGACAGTATATCGGCCAAGCCCACCCAGAAGACGAACATGCCCATGACCAAGGTCAGCGGGAAGCCGATGGAGAAAATATTCAGCTGTGGCGCTGCGCGGGTCATTACGCCAAAGGCGATGTTCACCACCAGCAGCGCGGCAATCACCGGCAGAATCAACAGCAGGCCGGCACCGAACACCCAGCCCATGCGCCCGGCCAGCTCCCAGAAGTGGTTGACCACCAGCGCACTCCCCACCGGCAAGGTGGTAAAACTTTCGGTCAGCACCTCGAACACCACCAGGTGGCCGTTCATCAACAGGAACAACACACTCACCAGCATGGTCATGAACTGGCTGATTACCGTGACGTTGACCCCGTTGGCGGGGTCAACCATCGAGGCGAAGGCCATGCCCATCTGCACCGCAACAATCTGCCCGGCAATCACGAAAGCCTGGAACAACAACTGCAAGGCCAGGCCAAACAGTGCGCCAACGATGATCTGCTCGGCGCACAGCAGCAAACCGCGCAGGCTCAGCGGGTCGAATTCAGGCAGTGGCGGCAGTGCCGGCACGATTACCACGGTGATGGCCACGGACACGTACAAGCGCACCCGCGCCGGCAACATGCGGGTACCGAAAATCGGCATGGTCATCAGCACCGCGGTCACCCTGAACAACGGCAGGATGAAGGTGGCGACCCAGGTGCCGATCTGCGTGTCGGTCAGTTCCAGCATCGCCGCATCAACCTATGAGCTGCGGGATGTTGGTGTAGAGCGTGGTGATGTACTCCATGAATTTCTGCACCAGCCACGGCCCGGCAATGATCAGCGTGATCAGCATCACCAGCAGGCGCGGCAGAAAGCTCAGGGTCTGTTCGTTGATCTGCGTGGCCGCCTGGAACATCGCCACCACCAGGCCCACCAACAGGCTCGGCACCACCAGCACGGCAACCATCAAGGTGGTCAGCCATAGGGCATCACGGAACAGGTCGACAGCTACTTCAGGTGTCATCGGCGGCTCTCCTTGACGGCGTCAGACGCCGCCGAAACTGCTGGCCAGGGTGCCCATGATCAGCGCCCAGCCGTCGACCAGCACGAACAGCATGATCTTGAAGGGCAGCGAGATGATCAGCGGCGACAGCATCATCATACCCATGGCCATCAGCACACTGGCCACCACCATGTCGATGATCAGGAACGGGATGAAGATCATGAACCCGATCTGGAACGCGGTCTTGAGCTCCGACGTGACGAATGCCGGCACCAGGATCGTCAGCGGCACCTGGTCGGGGCCGGCGATGTCGGTGCGCTTGGACAGGCGCATGAACAAGTCAAGGTCGCTCTGCCGGGTTTGCGCCAGCATGAAGTCCTTGAGCGGGCCCTGGGCCTTGTCGATCGCCTGCTGGGCAGTCATCTGCTCCTTCAGGTACGGCTGCAGCGCGTCCTGGTTCACCCGATCGAACACCGGCGCCATGATGAACATGGTCAGGAACAGCGCCATGCCGGTCAACAGCTGGTTCGATGGCGTCTGCTGCAGGCCCAGGGCCTGGCGCAAAATCGAAAACACGATGATGATGCGGGTAAAGCTGGTCATCAGAATGACGAACGCCGGGATGAAGCTCAGCGCGGTCATGATCAGCAGGATCTGCAGGCTGACCGAATATTCCTGTTGCCCGTCCGGGGTGTTGGACAGGGTGATGGCCGGGATCGACAGCGGGTCGGCGGCCAGGGCCAGCGGCGCAGCCAGCAGCAGCGCCAGAGTCAACAACGTACGCAGCGCGCCGCTCATCACTTGTTGTCCTTAGGGTCCTTGCCCATCAGCTCCATCAGCCGCTGGGCAAACTCCGGCGTCGCCTGACGGACGCTTGCCGGCACTTCCACGGGTTCGGCCAGTACGTGCAGGGCCTCGATGGTGCCGGGGGTATGGCCTATCAGGATCTGCTCCTTGCCCACCTGCACCAGCAGCAGGCGGTCACGCGGGCCGATGGCACGGCTGCCGACAATCTCGATCACCTGCCCACCCTTCACAGCGGTGCTCTGCAGGCGCCGCAGCAGCCAGGCCAGGAAGAAGATCAGGCCCACCACCAGCAGCAGGCCCAAGACCATCTGCGCCAGCTGCCCGCCGAGACTGCCAGGTTGAGCCGCCGGGGTGGCCGCTGGCGTGGCCGCAGCCAGGCAGGCGTGGCTGGCGAACAGCACCGCTGCCACGGCGATGGCGCGCATCGTGCCCTTCACTCAGCGCAGCTTCTTGATACGTTCGCTGGGGCTGATCACGTCGGTCAGGCGGATGCCGAACTTTTCGTTGACCACGACCACTTCGCCATGGGCGATCAGCGTACCGTTGACCAGCACGTCGAGCGGCTCCCCGGCCAGGCGGTCGAGCTCGATCACCGAGCCCTGGTTGAGCTGCAGCAGGTTGCGGATGTTGATCTCGGTGCTGCCCACTTCCATGGAAATGTTCACCGGGATGTCCAGGATCACGTCCAGGTTAGGGCCTTCGAGGCTGACATTTTCGTTCGGCTTCGGCGAGCTGGCGAATTCTTCCATCGGCAGGCGGCCCGGGCCGCTGCTGCCGGTGTCCCCGCCCAGCAGTGCATCGATGTCGGCCTGGCCGGCAGAACCGGTTTCTTCCAACGCTGCGGCCCACTCATCGGCCAGTGCCTGGTCCTCTGGGGAGGTGATCTCGTTTTCGTTAGCCATGATTTCCTCGACAGGCATTCAATTCGTTGTAAGCGACCGGCACACCGTCAGCGGCGTTCGATCGGGTCAATGATCTGCAGGGCCAGGTTGCCCTTGTGCGAGCCCAGCCGCGCCTTGAACGCTGGCACCCCGTTAGCGCGCAGCACCAAGTGCTCGGGCAGCTCCACCGGGATCACGTCACCCGGCTGCATGTGCAGGATGTCGCGCAGCTTCAGCTGGCGTCGGGCGACCGTGGCGGTCATTGGCACGGCCACGTCCAGCACGTCCTCGCGCAGGGCCTTGACCCAGCGCTCGTCCTGGTCGTCCAGGTCCGACTGGAAACCGGCGTCGAGCATTTCCCGCACCGGCTCGATCATCGAGTACGGCATGGTCACGTGCAGATCGCCGCCGCCGCCGTCCAGTTCGATGTGGAAGGTGGACACCACCACCGCCTCGCTGGGGCCGACAATGTTGGCCATGGCCGGGTTGACCTCGGAGTTCATGTACTCGAAGCTGACCGGCATGATCGCCTGCCAGGCTTCCTTGAGGTCGACGAAACACTGGTCCAGCACCATGCGCACCACACGCAGCTCGGTCGGGGTGAACTCACGCCCTTCGATCTTGGCGTGGCGGCCATCGCCGCCAAAAAAGTTGTCCACCAGCTTGAACACCAGCTTGGCGTCGAGGATGAACAGCGAAGTGCCACGCAGCGGCTTGATCTTGACCAGGTTGAGGCTGGTGGGCACGTACAGCGAGTGCACGTATTCGCCGAACTTCATGACCTGCACGCCCCCCACGGCCACGTCTGCGGAGCGGCGTAGCAGGTTGAACATGCTGATACGGGTGTAGCGGGCGAAGCGCTCGTTGATCATTTCCAGGGTCGGCATGCGACCCCGCACGATACGGTCCTGACTGGTCAGGTCGTAGCTTTTGATACTGCCAGGCTCGGATGCACTCTCGGTCTGCACCAGCCCGTCGTCGACACCGTGCAACAGGGCATCGATTTCATCCTGGGACAGCAGGTCCTGTACGGCCATTGCGGACTCCTACTGCAATACGAAATTGGTGAACAGCAACTGGTCGATGACCGGCTTGCCGACTTCCTTCTGCGCCACTTCCTGGACCACCGCGGTGGCCTTCTGACGCAGCATCTCCTGCCCTACCGGGCTGCTGGCGAGGGTGTCGAACCCTTGCCCGGAGAACATCATCACCAGGTTGTTGCGGATCACCGGCATGTGCACCTTGAGGGCATCCAGGTCGGCCTGGTTACGCGCCTGCAGGGTGATGCTCAGCTGCATGTAGCGCTGGCGGCCGTTCTGGTTGAAGTTGACCACGAAGGCCGGGGTCAGCGCCTCGTAGATCGCCGCTGGCTTGACGTTGCTGGCCGCGGCCTCGGCGGCCGGAGCGGGCTCGCTCTTGTGCATGATGAACCAGGTAGCGCCCACCGAAAGGCCGATCGCCAGCAGCAGGCCGACGACGGCCAGCAGGATCAGCTTGAGTTTGCCTTTAGTGGCGGGGTCTTTGACTGCTTCGCTCTTCGCCATGCCAATAATCCGTCGTCCATCGGGGGGTTCAAGGGAGGATGGCTTGGCTTGAGCAAGTGTTATGCCAGATTTCGCAGGGGATGGATTCCAGCAGGTTTTGCGGTGCTGGCTTCTTCGCGGCCACGCCCGCTCCCACAGCTACCGCACAGGGTTCGAAATCAACGAAATGCCTGTGGGAGCGGGCTCGCCCGCGAAGAAGCCAGCCCAGGCCAACCGTTATCAGGCGTAGTAATCGACCGCACTGTCGCCGACAACCACCTGCTGCTCCAAAGGCCGGGCGCTATCGACCGCCTCGACCCCACCCTGCTCGGAGCGGCGCGCCGCCACCCCGGAAAGGTTGCTGCCCTGCGCCTGCCCCTGCTGTTGTTGCTGCCCGCGCGACTGGTCAGCCACGTTGACATCCGGCTGCGCCAACCCCTGCTGGGCAAACAGTTCGCGCAGGCGATGCACCTGGCTGTCGAGGGCATCACGTACGCCGGCGTGGCCGCTGATGAAGGTGACCTGGGTGGCCTGGTCCGCCGCAACATTGACGCGAATGTCGAGGCGACCGAGTTCTGCCGGCTCCAGTTGGATATCAGCCGACTTGAGGTTCTGGCTGGACAGGTACATGACCCGGTTGACCAGGCCTTCGGCCCAAGCGTTCTGGTTCATTGGCAATGGCTGATGCAGCGGGTTCGCATTGGCCGGCACGGCATTGGCGGTCTTGGCCGTGGCCGCCTGGGTCAGGCTGGCCAGGCGGTTGGCAAAATCATCGATGCGGGTGTCGCTGCTGGCACTCTTGGTGTCTTTCAGGCCGTCCTCAAGCAAGCTGCCAAAGGCCTTGTCACCGGATTCGGCGCTTTCGCCATCGGTATTCTCGACCAAATTCGCCAAGGTATTGACGGCCGCCTGCCCTTCCTCGCCCTGAGCCTGGGCAGCATCGAGGGCATGTGCCGAGGTGCCACCCTTGGCCTGGGCACTGTGCTCCAGCGCGAGGCGCAGGGTTGGCAGGTTGGCCAGGGGGTCAGCATCCGGATCGAAGGCCTCCTCGGCGGACGGCTCTTCAGGCAGTGCCGCGGCGACCTGGGTTTGCGCCGTGGCCGCCTGCAGCACGGGCGCCACCGCCTCGGCCTGAGCCTGGATCAGTTGTGCGCCGGGCTGGGCATCAGTGACCTGACCGGCCACCAGGCTGGCATCACGCACACCCGTATCGGCCTGGGCCGAATCCTCTTCTGGCAACTTGTTGCCGTCATCGGCAACTGCAGCTTTGCCAGCCGGGTCTTTCTTGCCGCCGGCTGCCGCATCAGGTTTGTCCTTGGGCTTGGCTTGAGCAACCTTGTCGTCCTGCCCGGTAACCTTGTCGCGGCCCTGCTTGGCCATCACCTGGCCAAAGGCATCGCCCTTGTCGCCCAGCGCCTGCAGCGGCTTGTCCGCCTGCACGGTGGCCGAACGCGAGGTCTTGGCAATGGCATTGGCTTGCAACAAAGGGTTGGGTGCGACAGGCATCGAGCGGTCTCCGCGCCAGAAACAAAAATCATCGGGCAGAGACAGGCAAGACTCGCGCCAACTCGCGTATCAGCCTGCGGAAATACGTTGCTGCTCACCACGGTAAAAGTGCTGCACCACGACGAATTCCATGTCGATGCGGCTGATCAAGTCTTCAATTCCATATAACGGGGGCCGCCGTGCGCGCTCTTCGAGCTGCTGGCACAGGCTGGCCAAGGCCACCGCGCCCATGTTGCTGCTGCTGCCCTTGAAACTGTGGGCTGCCGCGCCAAGCTCCTCGGCGCTTTTGGCCGCGTGCAGCTGGCCAAGACGCCGCTCTGAGTCGTCGAGAAAAGTCTGCACCAACTGCAGGTAGCCATCTTCCATGACCTCACGCAGGTCACTGAGTACCTTGTGGTCAATATGCATGTCAGTCACTTGTTCACTCCTTGATCAAGCCAGATTATGCCCGAGCCAACCCGTGGCTCACCATACGAACTCCACATGCGCGCAACGCCCGCCTTCACTCCAGCGCGCGTCACTGGCCAACTGCCGCACCAGATTCAGACCGCGACCGCTCAGCCCCTGATCCAGCGAAGGCCGCGCAAGCACTTGCTGCACGTCGAAGCCGGCACCGCTGTCGCGCACCTCGATCATCAGACGCCCACCGCCGCCATGCGGTTCAACCTTGAAATCGATGCTTACAAAGCCTTCGGTCAGCGAGCCCAGGCGCCGGGCGCGCTCCTGGTAATAGTCGGTAAAGCCCTGCACATCGCGCTTGAGCTGTGAGTCCAGGCCCAGCACACCATGCTCAAGCGCATTGGCATACAACTCGCTAAGCACACTGTGCAAGTTGCCGGTACGCGCGCGCAGGCCATGAATTTCCTGCAACAACTGCACCAGGTAAGGCACAGGGTTGAAGCGCTTGAGGCTTTCGCCCCGCACTTCGAAGCTCAGCGACCAGTCCAGCGGGCTGGAGCGGCCACTATCAGAGTAGATCATCGGTGCCGGCACCCGCTCCTCGGCAGTGAACATGCGAATGTCGCACAAGCTGATGTCATCGCGTGGCTGCCCACCAAAACGCTCCAGGGCCAGCATCAGCTCATCGAACAACTGCACAGGGTCGCGGTTGTCGGCCAGCACCGCTCGCAGGCGCTGTACGCCAAACAGGCGCTCCTGGTCGTCGGCGGTATCGAGCACACCGTCTGACAGCAGCAACAGGCGCTCGCCCGGTGCCAGCGGCAACACCTCTGTGCTGTCATCGAAGCGCTCAGCGGCCAGAATGCCCAGCGGCAGGTGCCGCGAACTCAGTGCCGACAGCACTTGGCCATCCACCGACAGGCGATAACCATCGGGCATACCGCCATTCCACACCTCCACCGAGCCGCGCTGCATGCTGAGGTTGAGCAGCAGCGCACAGCAGAACATGTCCACCGGCAGGATGCGCTTGAGCTTGGCATTCATCTCGCGCAGGATCTGCGCCATGCCGTAGCCCTTGGCGGTCATGCCGTAGAACACCTCAGCCATCGGCATGGCGCCGACCGCCGCCGGCAGGCCATGACCGGTGAAATCGCCAAGCAGCACACGCATGTCGCCGGCCGGGGTAAATGCCGCCAGCATCAGGTCGCCATTGAACAGCGCGTAAGGCGATTGCAGGTAGCGAATGTTGGGGGCGGAAAGGCAACCCGAGTGGGCCACCTTGTCGAACACCGCCTTGGCCACCCGCTGCTCGTTAAGCAGGTGATGGTGATGCCGTGTGATCTGGTCACGCTGTTCTAGTACCGTTGCCTGCAAGCGACGCAGACGGTCCATGGCGCGAATCTTGGCAGCGAGGATCACCGCACTGTAGGGCTTGGCCATGAAATCATCGCCCCCCGCCTCCAGGCAACGCACCAGGCCTTCTTCTTCATTCAGCGACGTCAGGAAAATGATCGGCACCAGCGCCTCGCCAGCCAATGCCTTGATCTGCCGCGCCGCCTCGAAGCCATCCATGACCGGCATCAGGGCGTCCAGCAGCACCAGTTGCGGGCGCCGCTCGAGGTACAGCGCTACCGCCTGCTCGCCGTTCTCCGCAGTGAATACCTGATGCCCCTGGCGGCGCACGATCTGCGCAAGCAGAAGGCGATCGACAGCACTGTCTTCGGCGACCAGCACGGTCAACGCCTGTTCAGCCGGCATGTCGGCGCTCAACTGATATCGAAGAGTTTTTCGAAATTGGAGATAGCGAGAATCTTGCGCACGTCGGAGCTGGCATGCACTACCCGCACATCCGACTCGTCGCCGCCCGCGTGGTCGCGCAGCAACAGCAGCATGCCCAGCGCGGAGCTGTCGAGGTAGGTGGTGTCCTTCAGGTCGACGACCACCGAATCCGGGCGCCTGGGCTGGCGTTCGTAGGCGTCGCGAAACTCCTGATGCTTGCCGAAATCGAAGCGCCCCTTGATCTTGATGGTCAGCTTTTTCCCGTCCTGCGAAAAATCAGTCTCGACTGCCATGCTAGCGATTCCTTCGATGATGGCGGATGCAACTGCTCTAAGGTTTAGCAGGCGATGGTGGGGGTGGCAAGCGGATGCAGGCTCGTGGCTTTGATGGCCTGTACGGCCTCTTCGCGGGTAAACCCGCTCCTACATCAATCGGTGGTGTCGCCCAATACCGTGGTAGGAGCGGGTTCACCCGCGAATAGGCCGGACCTGCCAGCCAACATACCCGGTCATACACCGTCGCAGCCGCCACCGCATTCGCGGGCAAGACCTCGCATTTGTTTCGGGCCAATTATTCCGCTGCAAGGCCTGCGGCGAACACCTATAGATGGTTTTGCCGCGGTAGGCGCTGCGACAGCTCATCCAGCAAGCGCTGCTCACGCTTGTCTTCAGCGCGCCGGGCCTCGTCCTGGTAGCGCTGTACCAGCTTGCGCAAACCTTCCACCCGGGCATAGGCCTGCTGCCAGGTACCCCGGGCGTTATTGAGGTTGTTCTGGTGCCAGACCAGGCTTTGCCGCTGCTGGGTCATGGCCGTTTCCAGCTGCCCCAGAAAACGCTGATAATTGACCAGCCAGCTGCCATTGACCCCTTGCCCGCCGCGGTTGATCCACTGCAGCTGGTAATCCTCGCGAAAGCGCTCCAGCTCGGCCAGCTTGGCTTGGGCCGTGGCCACCTGCTGCTGGAAATGACCAAGGCGCTGAGCCGCCTTGCGCTCGGCTTCTTCGGCCATGTCCACCACCGGCGCCAGGCGCGCGGCACGTCCGGGCAGCGCCATGGCTTATCAACCTGCCGGGGGCGTGAAAATTGCCCCCAGCTGTTCGCGGCTCTGCGCCATGCCCACATTCTCGCACAGGCCTTGGCGCAGGAACTCAACCAGCTTCGATTGCAAGGCAATGGCCAGGTCGGTCTCTGGATCACCGCCGGCCACGTAAGCCCCCACGCTGATCAGGTCGCGGCTTTGCGACAGGCGCGACCACAGTTGCTTGAACTTCTGCGCCTGGCGCAAGTGGTCGGCATCGACCACTTGGGGCATGACCCGGCTGATCGACGCTTCGATGTCGATGGCCGGGTAATGGCCCTCCTCAGCCAGCCGACGCGACAGCACAAAGTGGCCGTCAAGCACGCCCCGCGCCGAGTCGGCGATCGGGTCTTGCTGATCGTCGCCTTCAGACAGCACAGTATAGAACGCAGTGATCGAACCACCGCCAGGCTCGCCATTGCCTGCCCGCTCCACCAGCTTGGGCAGCTTGGCGAACACCGATGGCGGGTAACCCCGGGTGGCCGGTGGCTCGCCGATGGCCAGGGCAATTTCCCGCTGGGCCTGGGCGAAACGGGTCAACGAGTCCATCAGCAACAGCACATTCTTGCCTTTGTCGCGGAAGTACTCGGCAATGCGTGTGCAATACATGGCGGCGCGCAGGCGCATCAGCGGGGCATCGTCGGCCGGCGAAGCCACCACCACCGAGCGCTTGAGGCCCTCTTCACCGAGGATGTGCTCGATGAACTCCTTCACCTCGCGCCCCCGCTCACCGATCAGGCCGACCACGATGATTTCGGCTTCGGTGAAGCGGGTCATCATGCCCAGCAGCACCGATTTACCCACCCCGGTACCGGCAAACAGGCCCAGCCGCTGACCACGGCCGACGGTAAGCAGGCCGTTGATACTGCGAATGCCCACATCCAACGGCTTGCTGATAGGGTCGCGGTTGAGCGGGTTGATCACCGGGCCGTCCATCGGCACCCAGTCCTCGGCCTTCATTCCGCCCTTGCCATCCAGCGCACGGCCGGCGCCGTCGAGCACCCGGCCCAGCATGCTCATGCCCATGGGCAGACGGCCGCCGTCATCCAGCGGCACGACCCGGGCCCCCGGCGCGATGCCGACGATGCTGCCCACCGGCATCAGAAACACCTTGGGCCCGGCAAAGCCCATGACTTCGGCCTCGACCTGCACCGGGTGATAACTGTCATCGTTGATCACCAGGCAGCGGCTGCCCACTGCTGCGCGCAGGCCTTCGGCTTCCAGGGTGAGGCCAACCATACGCAGCAAGCGGCCTTCGACGATGGGCTGGGCAGGCAGCTCGATGGCCTCAGCGTAAGAGCCGAGGCGCTTGCCGAAACTGGTGCGTTCAAGGTGCATCTGGGCTGTCCACGGCACGCTCGGCCGGCGCGTCCAGGTCTATCGTCATGTCTGGCGCCGCCGGGTGCAGGGAATGGTCGTGCAACTGGTCGAACAGCTGCGCCACCGCTTTTTCGATACGCGTTTCCATGGTGGCATCGATACGGCTGTGGGCCGTCTCGATGCGGCAACCACCCGGTAGCAGCGCGCCGTCTTCCAACAGCCGCCAGTTCTCCTCATGGCGTTCGCGCAGGGCCTTGGCCAGCTCGAAATCCTGCGGGTTGAGGTGGATGCGGATATTGTCCGCGCCCATGGGCAGCAGCTTGAGCGCTTCGCGCAGCACCTGAGTGATCTGGCTGGAATCGTTGCGCAGCTCGCGGCCAATCACCTGACGGCTCATGTGCGCGATCAGGTGCACCAGGCTTTTCTCGATCTGCGTGTCCTGCTCGGCGATCGGCTCCATCAGGTTGGCCATCAGCCGCTCGAGGCTTTCCAGCTTGGCCTTCAGGGCCTCTTCGGCCTCCTGGCGGACTTTGAGCTGAGTGCTGTGGAAGCCCTCGCGCTCCCCGGTGGCGAAGCCCTCGTTGTAGGCCTCCTGACGGATGGCTTCGAGCTCTTCCAGGGTCAGTGGCTGGACTTCTTCCAGCGGCACTTCCTCGACTTCCTCGATGACCTCGGGTTCCGGCTCTGGCTCGGGCGCAGGCTCCGGTTCCGGGTCGAAGCTGGGCAGCGTCCACACGTCCACGCCCTCGAGGTCGCGGGCGCGGATCAGGTCGCTGGGGTGTTGTTCTTTGGTGGGCATGCTGTCATGTTCTCAAACCATGTTCGGCCGACACGGTCCCTTGTAGGAGCGGGTTCACCCGCGAATGCGTCGGCAGCGACAACCTCGATTGCCAGGGCCGACGCCTTCGCGGGTAAACCCGCGCCTACAAAAGGCGGCGTCGGCCATGGGATCGCGAATACCTTAGATCATTTCCTCGGCGCCCTTGCCGCCAAGCACGATCTCGCCGGCCTCGGCCATACGCCGGGCAATGGTGAGGATTTCTTTCTGCGCGGTTTCCACGTCGCTGACCCGTACCGGCCCTTTGGCCTCCAGATCGTCGCGCAGCAACTCCGAAGCACGTTTGGACATGTTCTTGAAGATCTTGTCCTTGACCCGCTCGTCGGCGCCCTTGAGCGACACCACCAACACGTCGGAGGACACTTCGCGCAACAGCGCCTGGATGCCCCGGTCGTCGACGTCGGCCAGGTTGTTGAAGACGAACATCAGGTCTTCGATCTGCTCCGACAGGTCGCTGTCGATTTCGCGGATCGCGTCCATCAGTGCGCCTTCCACCGAGCTGTCGAGGAAGTTCATGATGTCGGCCGCCCGCTTGATGCCACCCAGGGTGGTACGCGCGGCGTTGGAGTTGCCCGAGAACTGCTTCTCGAGAATCTGGTTCAGCTCCTTCAGCGCCGCGGGTTGCACGGTGTTCAGCGATGACACGCGCAGGACGATGTCCAGGCGCACCTTGTGGTCGAAGTTGCTCAGCACTTCACCGGCCTGGTCCGGGTCGAGGTAGGCGACCACGATGGCCTGGATCTGTGGGTGCTCATAGCGGATCACGTCGGCCACGGCACGCGGTTCCATCCACTTGAGGCTGTCCAGGCCGCTGGTATTGCCGCCGAGCAGGATGCGGTCGACCAGGCCGTTGGCCTTGTCCTCGCCCAGGGCCTGGTTGAGCATCTTGCGGATGTACGCATCAGAACCGACGCCCAGGCTGGTCTGGTCGCCGACGATGTCGACGAACTCGCTCATCACCTGTTCAACCTGGTCACGGTGCACATTGCCCATCTGCGCCATGGCCACACCCACCCGCTGCACTTCCTTCGGGCCCATGTGCCGCAGCACCTGGGCCGCATCGGTCTCGCCCAGCGAGAGCAGGAGGATCGCCGCCTTGTCGACGCGGCTCAGCTTGGCGGTAACGGCTCGGTTATCACTCATCGGCGTTGATCCAGTCTTTCACGACCTGGGCCACACGGCCCGGGTCTTCGGCCACCAGGCCTTTGATTGCGTTGAGCTGTGCCTCGTAACCCTCGCTCGGGCTAGGCAGCAGAATGCTTGTCGGGCCACCCAGGCTGACGCGGTCGTTGGCCAGTTCGCCATCCAGACCCATCATGCCGCCCAGCTCCATGTCGCTGTCCGGGGCAGCCTGCTTGCCGCCCCCGGTAATGTTGTTCAGCACTGGCCGCAGCACGCCGAACACCAGCACCAGGATGAACACCACGCCCAGCACCTGTTTGACGATATCCCAGAACCACGGCTGCTGGTAGAAGGCGATATCGGCGATTTCCTCGCCACGGTCGGCGGCGAACGGCACGTTGATCACCGTCACGCTGTCGCCACGGCTGGCATCGAAGCCGACTGCGTCCTGCACCAGGCGGGTAAAGCGCGCCAGGTCTTCGGCACCCCATGGCGCCCGCGTGGTATCGCCAGTGGCCGGGTCGATCTTGACCTGGTCGTCCACCACCACCGCTACCGACAGGCGGGTCATGCGCCCCTGCTGCTGGCGGGTGTGGCTGATGGAACGGTCCAGCTCAAAGTTCTTGGTGCTTTGCTGACGTTTGTCTGACGGGTACGGCGCGAGCATCGGCTGACCGGTGGCCGGGTCCATGATCTGCTGACCATTGGCATCCACCAGCGGTTGGCCAGGCTGAATGGCAGCAGCCGGGGTAGCCGCGCCACCAGTGGTCTGCGGTGCCGAAGCGGCGCCTGGCGGCTGGTTGCTCAGCGCGCCAGGCACGCCTTGCGGGCCTTGGCTGCTGGCACGTTGTTCGTCGACCGACTGCTCGCTGCGCAACGCCGGCTGGTCGGGGTTGAACTGTTCGGAGGTGGACTCGACCGCGCTGAAGTCGAGGTCGGCGGACACTTCGGCCTTGTAGCGGTCGTTGCCCAACACCGGCTGCAGAATGTTGTGCACACGCTGGGTGAGCATGCCTTCCACCCGGCGGCTGTAGTCGAACTGCTTGCCGGCCTGGGTCAGCGCGGAATCCTGAATCTGTTCGGACAGCAGGTTGCCTTTCTGGTCGACGACGGTGACCTGGGATTTGTCCAGTTCCGGCACGCTGGTGGCGACCAGGTTGACGATGGCCATCACCTGCCCGGCTTCCAGTGCACGGCCTGGGTACAGCTCGACCAGTACCGAGGCGCTGGGCTTGCGTTCATCACGCACGAACACCGAACTTTTCGGGATGGCCAGGTGCACGCGCGCGGCCTTGACGTTGTTGAGGCTGGAAACGGTACGGGCCAGTTCGCCTTCAAGGCTGCGGCGGTAGCGGGTAGCTTCCATGAACTGGCTGGTGCCCAGGCCCTGCTCCTTGTCGAGCAGCTCGAAGCCGACATTGCCATCGCTCGGCGCCACGCCGGCGGCTGCCAGTTTCAGGCGCGCACGGGAGAGGTCGTCGGCCTTGACCAGCAGGGCCCCCGAGTTGGGCTCCACGTTATAGGGGATGTCAGCAGCGGCCAAGGTGTCCATGACCTGCTTGGTGTCCATGCCCGACAGGCTGCCGTACAACGGACGGTAATCGGGTTGTTGCGACCACAGCACCACGGCAAAGCCGATGGCCACGCTGGCCGCCAGGCCGACCATGAGGCCGATCTGACGCAGCATGGGCATCTGCGAGATGTTTTCCAGAAACGCCATGCCAAACAGCGGCGGCTTGGCCGCTGGCGAGCCAGCTTTGGCGGGGGCGTTTTCGACGACTGCTTCAGCCATGGGTTACATCCGTCCTCAAACCGGCATCTGCATGATGTCCTGGTACGCCTGGACCAGCTTGTTGCGTACCTGGGTCATGGCTTGCATCGACACGCTGGCCTTTTGCGAAGCGATCATCACGTCAGTCAGGTCGACGCCGCTTTTGCCGATTTCGAACGCGTTGGCCAGTTGGGTCGAGGCCTGCTGCGTCTCATGCACTTTGCCGATGGCCTGGCCGAGCATGTCGGCGAAGGTGCTTTGCCCTGGCGCCAGCTCGGGGGCGGCAGTTACCTTGGGCAGCGACATGGCATCGGCCTGCATGGCCCGCATGTCCAACATCAGACGATTGAATTCAACACCTTGGCTCATGACCCTTCTCTCTCCTGCGGCCGCATTTTTTTGACACTCATGCGGCGAATGACCTACCTAAAGCAACAAAGGTGCCAGCCTTCGCGACTCATTTCCCAGGGCTCACACAATTCCTGTGGGAGCGGCCTTGCGTCGCGATAGGGGCGCGAAGCGGCCCCAGGACTTCAGCTCCGCCGCAAAGATCACCGGGGCCGCTTTGCGGCCCTATCGCGACGCAAGGCCGCTCCCACAGAGGTCCGCGCCAGTTGCAGGTGATTGGCCTGTCAGCCGAACAGGCTGGCCTCGACGTCAAACCCGGCATCGCGCATCTGCGCCAGCTTGTAGCGTAACGTCCGCGGACTGATCCCGAGGCGTTCGGCCGCCTCTTTGCGGCGGCCGCGCTCGGCGCGCAGGGTGTCGATGATCATCTGGTACTCGTGGCGACGCATGTCATCCCCCAGGCCGCCGGCATCAGCAACCACCTCGAGAGATGGCTCGGTGCCAGCTGACAATGGAATGGCGCCTGCCAGACAAAAATCCGCCGCCTCGATCACACCACCCTGCTGCAGAATCAACGCCCGCTGCAGGGCGTTGTCCAGCTCGCGCACGTTGCCCGGCCAGGCATAGGCTTGCAGGCAGGCCCGCGCCCCTGGCGAGAGGCGCACCGGGGCGTGCTTCATCTTGGCCACATGGCGCGCCAGCAAGCGCTCAGCCAGCTGCAGGATATCGCCCGGCCGCTCACGCAGCGGGCGCCAGGCCAGCGGAAACACTGACAGGCGGTAGTACAGGTCTTCGCGGAAGCGCCCGGCTGCCACTTCGCCTGCCAGGTCGCGGTTGGTGGTGGCCAGCACCCGAATGTCCAGGCTGATCGGCTTGCGCCCGCCTACCCGCTCCACCTCCCGCTCCTGCAGCACACGCAGCAGCTTGGCCTGCAAGGCCATGGGCATTTCCGAGATTTCGTCGAGCAGCAAGGTGCCGCCTTCGGCCTGCTCGAACTTGCCCGCCTGAGCCGCAATAGCGCCGGTGAAGGCACCCTTCTCGTGGCCGAACAGGGTGGCCTCGAGCATGTTGTCGGGGATCGCCGCGCAGTTGATCGCCACGAAGGGCTGCGCCGCGCGCGGCGACTGCTGGTGAATGTAGCGCGCCAGCACTTCCTTGCCAGTACCGGACTCGCCGGAAATCAGCACGGTCGAGTCACTGCGCGCCACACGGGCCGCCAGTTCCAGCAACTGGCGGCTGGCCGGCTCGCAGGCCACCGGCCCCTCTTCGCCGGTCACACGCCCGGCGGCATGCCGCTCCACGAGGCTGAGCAGCGCCTTGGGCTCGAACGGTTTGACCAGGTAGTCGACGGCGCCTTGGCGCATGGCCTCGACCGCACGCTCGACGGCAGCGTGCGCCGTCATCAACAGTACCGGCAACTGTGGCTGCTGGCGGCGCAGCTGGCTGAGCAACTGGTGCCCGTCCATACCGGGCATGTTGACGTCACTGACCACCAGGCTGAACGCGTCATCCAGTACGGCCTCCAGCGCTTCTTCGGCACTGCCCACGGCCTGGTAGGCGAAACCGCCGATTTCCAGGGTATCGCCCAGCGCCTGGCGCAATACGCGGTCATCCTCGACCAGCAGCACCTTGATTGCCATTACACCCCCTCCGCCAATTGCCCGTCGATCAATGGCAGCTCTACCCGCACGCAGGTACCACGGCCGACCTTCGAGCGCAGGTTGATCGTGCCCTGGTGCGCACGCACCACCGCCTTGACCACGGCCAGGCCCAGGCCGGTGCCGGTGGCCTTGGTGGTGAGGAACGGCTCGCCCAAACGGCCGAGCAAGCCTGCATCGATGCCACTGCCGGCATCGCTGACGCACAGGTGCAAGCTACGTTCGCGGCGGTACAGGTGCACCTTCAGCCGTGCCGGGCCATCGCTGGCCTGCAGGGCATTTTCAATCAGGTTGAGCAAGGCACCGACCAGGGTGTCGCGGTTGCACAGCAGCTCACCCAGATGACTGTCGCACTGCCAGCGCACGGCGTGCCCCTGCACATGCGCCTGGGCCGCCTGTTGCAGGGCCTGGAACAGCGCTTTCGGGGTCACCCGGTCCCCCAGTGGCAACTCGCCACGGGCAAACACCAGCATGTCGCGCACCTGGTGTTCCAGTTCGTGCAGGCGCTCCTTCAAGGTCGCGGCGAAGCGCTGACGGGTTTGCGCGCTCAGCGCTTGCTCGTTGTCGGCCAGGTGGCCGGCATACAGCATGGCTGCCGACAGCGGCGTGCGGATCTGGTGGGCCAGCGAGGCAACCATGCGCCCCAACGACGACAGCCGCTCGTGGCGAGCCAGCTGGTCCTGGAGGCGACGGGTTTCAGTCAGGTCGTTGAGCAGCACCAATTGGCCAGGCTCGGCATCCAGTGAGCGGGTGGCGATCGACAGGCGGCGACCGTCGCGCAGCGAGACTTCGTGGCCGTCGTCCTTGCGCGGGGCAAAGCTACGGGCGATCACCTGGCGCCACAATTGGCCGATCAGCGGCTCGCCGAGCAACTCGCAAGCAGCCGGGTTGGCTTCGCGCACAAGGCCCTGGCCATCGATCACGATCACCCCGCCGGGCAGCAAGTCGAGCAGGTTCTGCAGGCGGTTGGCCAGACGTTCCTTTTCACTCAGTTCGTCGATGCGCTGGGCGCTGACCACGGCCAGCTCGCCCTTGAGCTCACTGACCCGGGCTTCGAGCAGGCTGTAGGACTGGCTCAGTTGGCTGGACACCTGATTGAACAGGGCGAAGGCCTGCGCGATACCCTGGCCGCTGTCCTGCGCGACCGGGGTTTGCCCCTGCTGTTCGGGGGCTCGGGATACGTGGGCGGCCTGGGGCATCGTGCTCTCTCGCGTGGCTGACCGTCATAAAAACGGTGTGTTGCCAGCGATGTAGCAATAGCCGTGCCGGAGATAGGGATTTGTGCCGGCCTCTTCGCGGGCACGCCCGCTCCTACAGGGATATCACCGAATTGAAGATGTGTATCGATCCTGTGGGAGCGGGCGTGCCCGCGAAGAAGCCATCATAGGTAACCGCCAGGCTTCAATCTTCCGCCTGTTCCTCACCGCCCTGGCGGCTCATGCCGTACTTGCGCATTTTCTCGACCAGTGTGGTACGGCGAATACGCAAACGTTCAGCCGCGCGCGCAACGATACCGTTGGCATCGTCCAGCGCCTGCTGGATCAGCCCCTGCTCCAGGCTACCCAGGTAGTCCTTGAGGTCCAGGCCTTCGGGCGGCAGCATGGCGTGGTTGCTGAAATTGGGTGTGTGGCCATTGATCGCCACGCGCTCTTCCAGGTCGCTGCGCAGGCTGTCGACCATCTGCTCGTCTTCGTCATCGACATAGCGGAATTTCTTCGGCAGTTCCGACACGCCAATGACCCCGTACGGGTGCATGATCGCCATGCGCTCGACCAGGTTGGCCAGCTCGCGCACGTTGCCCGGCCAGCCGTGACGACACAGCGACATGATCGAGGCGGAATTGAAGCGAATGGAACCGCGCTTCTCGTGCTCCATGCGCGAAATCAGCTCGTTCATCAGCAACGGGATGTCTTCCACCCGCTCACGCAACGGCGCCATTTCGATAGGGAACACGTTCAGGCGGTAGTACAGGTCTTCGCGGAAGGTGCCGTCCTCGATCATGGTTTCGAGGTTCTTGTGCGTCGCAGCGATGATGCGCACGTCGATGCTCTGGGTCTTGTTGCTACCCACGCGCTCGAAGGTGCGCTCCTGGAGCACACGCAGCAGCTTGACCTGCATCGGCAACGGCATGTCGCCGATTTCATCGAGGAACAGGGTACCGCCGTTGGCCAGCTCGAAACGCCCGGCACGGCTGGTGATGGCCCCGGTAAAGGCGCCCTTCTCGTGGCCGAACAGTTCGCTCTCCAGCAGCTCGGCCGGGATCGCGCCACAGTTGACCGGCACGAACGGCGCTTCACGGCGCTTGGAGTGGTAATGCAGGTTGCGCGCCACCACTTCCTTGCCGGTGCCTGACTCACCCAGGATCAGCACGCTGGCGTCGGTATCCGCCACTTGCTGCATCATTTGCCGCACGTGCTGAATGGCACGGCTGGTGCCCACCAGGCTACGGAACAAATTGGGCTCGCGCTGGCGACCGCGCTCGCGCGCCTGGTCATACATTTCGCGGTAGACCTGGGCACGGTGCAGCGAATCCAGCAGCTGGCTGTAGCTTGGCGGCATTTCCAGGTTGGACAGCACCCGGCGGCGAAGGTCTTCCGGCAGCTCGGCAGAAGAAATTTCACCTAAAAGCAGAACCGGAAGGAACTCATCCCAGGTAGCCACTGTCTTAAGCAGCCCAAGCAGATTGCCCGGAGCATTCACGGTGCCGATGAGCACGCACAGCACTTCGCGGCTCGAGGACAATGGCTCGACCGCCTGCTGCCAGTCATGGCTGGCACATGCGAGGTTTTCTTCGCCGAGGAAGTTCAGCACCACCGCAAGGTCGCGGCGGCGCGCGCTGTCGTCATCGATCAGCAGAATCTTGGTTTCACGCCACATGCAATAGCAACTTCCCTAGTCATATCGGCGCCCTGCAGGGGCGTGCTCGACATCATTCCGACTGAATGGTCAGTGTTCGGACGTCTGAAATTCGAAAACAGCCACTAGTAAAGTCAAAAACTTAAAGGCAGTCAAATTTATGGCGCCGAAGCGTTGCTCTCTGCCCAGCTTCAGCTGAACAGATGGTATACCTTTGTGGCGTGTTTCGCTTGGTTGATATTCGACATTTGTGCGACCAAGGATTGACGCTCGTCACTTGCAACGTCGATCAGCTGACGATAAACCGCCATCAACGCTTCCAGATTGGCCCGGATTGCGGCCTCATCATCCTGATTCTCTTGCAGTAATTCATCCATCAGCGCACGACAGGCCAAGTCCAACTCACCAATGGCCGCCCAGTCGCGCACTTGCAGGGCCTCGCTCAGGGCAAGGCGGGTGTCTTCGATTTGCTGCAGCGCGCTCATGGGGGTGCTCCTTAGGGTGTTATTGCTCGGCGGAGGCGATGGCATCCCAGCCGCTTTTGACAGTGATCATCAATTGCGCGACTTCGTCGATCATGGCCGGGTCGCTATGCAGATTGGCCTGAGTCAGGCGGCGAGCCATGTAGTCGTACAGGCTGTCGAGGCGGTCCAGTTCGTCTGGGTTATCGGTCTTTTCCTTATCCAGCCCCTCACGCAGACCACCGATGATGTCAATAGCCTTGCCCAGCATCACACCCTTCAGCGCCACATCGCCGCGCGCGATCGCACCTTTGGCCTGAGCCATGCGGTCAAGCGAACCCTCCATCAGCAATTGCACCAAGCGGTGCGGGGTAGCTTCGGAAATTTGAGCGTGGGAATTGACCTTCTGGTACTGGCGAAGGGCTCTCATCGGGTGCATGGGGGATCCTCATTGAACGGGGCTGGACGTGGGCCGCATGTCTACTACATCGGCCCGGCCCGGCGTTTCTTTAATGATCAGCTGTCGCTATTGGCTTTGTTCAACGCGTTGAGCGTGGTCATCACGCTGTCACTAGTAGCCTTGAGCTGGGCGACCATGGTGTCCATGGCGTTATATTTCTTGGTCAGGGTTTCGGTCAAAGACTCGATACGACGGTCCAGGGCGGTTTGCGACTCTTCCAGTTGCTTGAGCTGATTAGTCAGATTGGTCTGACGAGAGGCCAGGATGCCACCGGTCTTGGCGTATTCCTCGGTGGCGGAGGTCATGCGCGTGAGCAGGCCTTCCTTACCGGTGAACAGACCGCTGATGTCAGCACCATACGTTTTGACCGCAGCGTCCCACTTGGTGTCATTGAGCTCCAACAGGCCGGTTTTCTGGACGGTATTGATGCCTAATTGCGACAAAGTGCGCAGGCCTGTACTGCCAACGCTCCGACTGATCTCGCTACGAATGGAATTGACCAGCGAGCGCATGGTCGCATCACCGGTCAATGCGGCCGAGCCGGTGGCAGAGCCATCAGAGCCTGTGGTGACCTTGGTCTGGGCATTGATAGTAGTCATCAGCGCATTGTAAGCGGTGACGAACGACTGCACCGAGGTCTTGAGCGTATCGTTATTGCTCGATACCGCTAGGCTGGCCTTGCCTTCCTTGACCAGTGTGATATCCACGCCACTGATGGCGCCTGTCACAGTATTCGAGGCCGATTCCAGCTCAAGACCGTCCAGGGTGTATTTTGCGTTCTGTGGCTTGGCGATGGTCGTCACATCACTAGCCATGCTGGCGTCGCCGCCCAACGTCAGTTCGGTGCCCTCACCCATTTTAGTGGACGAGAAGATCAGGCGTGAACCACTGGCGTCGGTGACGATGTTCGCGGTGATACCTTTTGACTGCAGTTGACCATTAATCGTGTCACGAGCCTGCTGCAGGGTCGCGCCGTTGGCGATGGTCACGCTATGGGTAGCACTGCCCTGGCTAATCGTCAGGGTTTGCGATTGCCCCGAATCGTTGACGATAGTCGAAGTCTTCTCGTAGACCTGTGTCGAGATCTTGGAAGCTGTCGCCAACTGGGTAACTTCGAGAGCATAGTTACCGGACGACGCGCCATCGCCCAGCTTGATCTTGGCAACGGCTTCATCGGACGACGACGACGCCAAACCGGAAAAGCTCGAAGCCGTGTTCAGCTTGGCAACGGCTGCACGAAAGGTATCCAGTGCGCTTTTCACAGTACCGATGGCCGACAGCGAGGTGGTGGCTGTGGTGGTCTGGTTGTTGATCTGGGTTTGCTTGGGCGCCTTTTCGGCATCTGCCAGCGCCTTCACGATACCGCTGATATCGAGGCCAGAGCCAAGCCCATTGATGGTTGAGCTCGCCATATCACATCTCCTTAATCGTTGCCGCCGGTTTACCGACGAAAAGGCATCCGTGCGCTAATAAACAAATGCCGTGCCAACTCAGACCTGGGTATCGAACAACAGGCTGTTGGCGTCTTTCAGGTTTTCCGCCAGTTTCAGTGCCACTTCGGATGGCAGCTGGCGGATGACTTCGCCGCTTTGGCGGGCTATGACCTTGACCACCACCTGGCCGGTGGAGTCATCGATCGAAAAGTCGAGTTGTCGCTCTGAAGCCTTGACGAAGTCTTGGATGGCACTGATGGCGCTTTCCAGGTCTTGCCGAGCTTCAGGTTTGGGTTGTTTGTCGACCGGCTCGCTGGCTGCCGGGTCGCTTGCTTGCCGCTTGCTCGTCGATGTGTCGGGCGCAGCGGAGGCGGGATAGGACAGGCCCAGTTTCACGCTCATATCCATGTCTTACACCCCTTATTCTCGGAAAGACGAAAGGGTACGTCGCCGTACCCTTCGTCAAACTACTCAGCTTTTGAAATTAGCCCAGCAGTTTCAGTACCGACGACGGCAGCTGGTTGGCCTGGGACAGGATCGCGGTGGAAGCCTGTTGCAGGGTCTGCTGCTTGGTCAGCTCGGCGGTTTCAGCAGCAAAGTCGGCGTCCTGCACACGGCTGCGGGCAGCGGTGGAGTTTTCCGAGATGCTGTTCAGGTTGGCTACGGTGCTGTCGAAGCGGTTTTGAACGGCACCCAGTTGGGCGCGCTGGCTGTCGACCTGGGCGATAGCAGCATCCAATGCTTGGATCGATATCTGCGACGACTTAGCGTCAGTAATGCTGAGGTTGGAAACGGTAGTTTCCATTGCAACTGCCGTCGCACCAGTTTTGCCGGCTAGACCGAGAGCGGCGAGACCAGTACCTGCACTACCGTCAGCAACAGTAATGTCTTTGTCGGAGAACAGCGACAGCTTACCATCATCAGTCAGACTGGCAGTAACACCCGTGCTAGCGCTATTGATCGCCGAAACGACGTTCTGAGCGCTGGAGCCCTTGGCGAACTTGACTTCTACACCATTCAGAGTAATCGAAGTATCTTCAGTAGTTTTAGCTTCAGAAGTACCAGCAGTCAGGCCCAACTGAGCCAAGGAACCGCTTTGATCATTCGAGAGACGAACATCGCTGCCATCTTTCGAAACGATATTCAAACGACCATCAGCATCGATTTTGGTTTTGGTTGCGTCGATAGTACCGATAGCGTTGATTTGAGTGAGAACAGAGTCAATATCAGCACCTGCAGCCCAAGTAACCTGAGTGTCATTGACCTTGATAGTGCCACCAGCAGCAAGAGTAGTTGCGCCAGTTGCAGGGGTTGGAGTACCTGCACGAACAGCGTTAGTGGTGCCGGTAGCTAGACCAACAGCGGAAGCACCAGCGCCGGAAATTTCTATATCTGCCAAGGCAGACATGGTGAAGCCATCAGCGTCAGTAAAGCCTACAGTGGCGGTATTATCACCAGTCGCAGCTCGCAGAGCGGCTTGCATCTTAGTAGCAATAGCTGCACCTTCGTCACCAACCTCTACCAATACAGATTGATTACCGATAGCGAAGCCGAATTCCGCAGCGAAGCCGCCTCCACCAGCCTTAATCTCGTCTGGTACTGATGTGCTGTTCACGACCGCCGCACCCACCACCGGCGCTGGAGTGGTCAGCTTAGTACCCAATGCAGTGGCAGTCAGCCCCCCCATTTCATTACCAGCAACAGTTGCCTCGCTGTAAGATCCTTTTAGACCAGTTGCACTGATGTCAGTCATGCCGAACGAAATTGTTTCGTTAGCGCTAGCACCAATCTGGAAACCGATGTTCTGGAAAGAGCCGTCCAGAATGTTACGACCACCGAAGGTAGTGGTGTTTGCAATACGAGTCAGCTCACCCGACAGAGCGGTGAACTCCTGCTGCAGGGAAGTACGGTCATCATCGCTGTTCGAGCCGTTAGCCGACTGCAGGGCCAGTTCGCGCATACGCTGCAGAATGCTGGTCGATTCCTGCATCGCACCTTCAGCAGTCTGAGCGATGGAGATGCCGTCGTTGGCGTTTTTCACGGCAACGCTCAGGCCTTTGATCTGGCTAGTCAGACGGTTGGCGATCTGCAGGCCAGCGGCGTCGTCTTTGGCGCTGTTAATTTTCAGGCCAGAGGACAGGCGGGACATGGAGGTGCCCAGCGCGTCGGAAGCACGGTTCAGGTTCTTCTGAACGCCCAAGGAGGTGATGTTAGTGTTAACGGTCAAAGCCATGACGAATTCCTCGTTGTATGGATACTGCGGCTTCCGGCCCTGGCGACAGCCGGGTGTGGCCTAGAGAACCTTCGTAATGGTTATCGTCGGGTGCGCGGGTTGCTTGAGGTTTTTTTCAAAAAAAAAATACTGGCATGGGGCCAGCCCTGAGAAATCAAGGGGTTAAGGGCGGTTTATTGGCGTCAAAAACTGTTCGAACTGGGGCTGAATGCCTCATCCCGTCTGTAGGAGCGGGTTCACCCGCGAACACCGGCGAAGCCGGTGCCATAGACCGAGCTGCCTTCTTCGCGGGTGAACCCGCTCCTACAATGGGCTGCGTCAGGCAGAAGTTTATTTTCGGCACAAAAAAAGCGCCGGGCGGTGGCCGCCGGGCGCTTTTGTGGGCTGACAGGGGATCAGTCGCGGTACAGGATGGCCGAGCCCCACGACAGGCCCACGCCAAAGCCACTGATCGCCACGCGCTTCCAGCTGCCATCGAGCATATGCTTCTGCAGCAGCAGCGGAACACTGGAGGACACCGTATTGCCGGTTTCCAGCATGTCCTTGACGAACTTCTCCGGGTGTTGCTCTTCAAAGCGTCGCGCCACGGCGTCGACAATCGCCGCACTGCCCTGGTGGATGCAGAAGGCGTCGATATCCGACGACTTCAGGCCGCTGGCGTCCAGCAGCTCGTGCAGGTGCGCTGGCACTTTGATCAGGGCGAAGTTGAATACCTGGCGGCCGTTCATGAAGAACTTGCCGTCGCTGACTTTCAGGTGCTCAGCACCGGAACCATCAGTGCCGAAACGCGCCTGGCCCAGGTTCCAAACCGCGTTTTCACCCATCCAGGTTGCCGTGGCGGCGTCGCCGAACAGCATGGTGGTGTTACGGTCTTCCGGGTCGACGATCTTCGAATACGGGTCGGCGGTGATCAGCAGGCCGTTCTTCAGGCCTGCCGCCTCCATGAAGCCTTTGATCGCATACAGGCCATACACATAGCCGGAGCAGCCCAGCGACACGTCGAACGCCGCCACGCGGGTAGACAGGCCAAGTTTGCTCTGGACGATGGCTGCGGTGTGCGGCAGGCCTTCTTCGTCGCCGTTCTGGGTGACCACGATCAACGCATCGATCGATTGCGGATCAAGGTCGGGGTTGCTGGCGAACAGCGCCTGGGCGGCTTCTACGCACAAGTCGGAGGTTTCTTGCTCTTCGGCCTTGCGCGGCAGGAACGACGCACCGATCTTGCCGAACATGAACTCTTCGTCCTTGCCGAACTTCGCACCCTGAACGTAGTTGTCCAGGCCAGCGGTGGGCACGTAACTCGCAATGCTTTTGATGCCAATCATTCTGGCTTCCCAATGAAAACAGCCAAAGACCACCACTCGATGAATTGAGGGCGCCAAATACCGGAGCGGTCACCGCCAGGGGTTGTAGCCAGGGCTCGCCTGCGCACCGGTAACAAAATGCTGCAACAGCTGCTGCATAGAATACAGGGAAGATGAGCGTTTTGACTCATTGGTCACATTGAAATGCTACGAAAGCCGTGGCGAGGGTGTGGGGACTGGGGAATTTGCGGAATGACCGGGCGGGTACTGGACCCCGAATGATCAGCTTCGCAGCAGATATCGATGGGGCCGCTTAGCGGCCCTTTCGCGACGCAAGGCCGCTCCCACGAACGCCACCTTCAGAAGAGAGGAGGACCTGGAATGCCCCAAGAAGCTGGACATCAATCCAACCCTTGGGGGGCAGCCGAAATACGCCACCTCCAGGAGAGAGGAGGACCTGTGGGAGCGGCCTTGTGTCGCGATAGGGCTGCGCAGCAGCCCCAGGATCAGGCAGGCAGACTAGATCTTGTCGAACAGGCTTAGCTGAGAAATGCGCGCAAACGCCAACTGCGAAGCTTCAAGCATGGCCTGCTGCAGGGTCAGCTGAATGGTGGCCGAGGCCATGTCAGTATCGCCAATGGCACTTTGTGTGCTTTGGTTGGCCAGCCCCAGGCTTTCGTTTTCCTGCGCCTGAATATCCAGCGAGTTGCCCCGCGCACCGATCGAACCACGGGTAATGTCGATACGATCCCGGGCACTGGCCAGGTTGGAAATCGCCGAGTCGGTGGCGGTTTTCAGTGCAGCCTGCGCCTCGGGTGTGTCCAGTGGCTTTTCGAGAGCGCTGCGTAGCTGGCCCAGGGTGTCCAGTACGTTCTGCGTGCGATGGGTATTGGCATTGACCGAGAACTGGTCGCCTTGCTTCGGCGCGCTGTCGAACTGGTAGGTAACGCCTGCCACCGTCACTGCGTTGCCCGCCCCTACTGTACCCGAGCCAATCGGCTTGCTTTCGGCACTGTACGGCTGCGCATACAGAGAATACTCGGTGTCGCTGGTGAAGCGGATCACCGCGCCGTTGCTTGGGAAGGTGCTACGGTAAGCTTCCGGGTCGGTGACGCTGGTGCCGGTAACCTGCGCCGTCGACGGGTTACCCGCGCTACGCGTCGCCGTGAGGGTATCGGGCTTGGCTTCGAGGGTGAACACATGGCCGGCAACGACGGCGTCAGCATCGTCACCTTCCGCCAGGTTCAGGTTGATCTCGAAGTCGACACCGCGCAGCGAGATCATCTTGCCGCCTTCGGTATTGACGTCGAACTTGCCCTTGCCGGCGGTTTCATTGGTGATGTCATTGCCGGCGGCATCCCTCACGCTGTACTCGGTGGCACTGGTGAAGGTGACAGAATACGGCTGACCAGCGGCAAACTGATTGCCGTAGGTGGTGGCCGAGGTCAACAGGCCGCCAGACAGCAATACCTTGCCGTCATCCGGCGACGGTGCTACCAGGCTCGACTGGGTGCGGCTGTTGTTGGTGGCCTGGTCGAAAATGCTGTAGCCGGTGTCGTTGGTCGCCAGGCGCAAGGTGTCGGACACCTGCAGGCTCAGCTGGGTCTGGTCGCCCTGGTAGCTGTAGGTGCCGTCGGCGTTGCGCACATAGGGCGGGGTCGACGACTTGGAGCCGCCAAACATGTAGTCGCCGTTGGCATCGCGCGAGTTCAGCAGACCGAACACGTTGGCTTCAATTTCCTTGATCTCGCTGGCGATCGAGGTACGGTCGGCATCGCTCAGGCCCCCGTTACCCGCCTGGATCGCCAGCTCGCTGGCACGCTGCAGGGCATCGTTGATGGTCGATAGCACGCTCTCTTCCTGCAGCAGGGCGTTCTTGACCGTGGTCATGTTTCCGCTGTACTGCTCCAATAAGGCGCTCTGTTGCTGCAGCACCAGCAAGCGCGCAGCGCCGACCGGGTCGTCACCGGCCGACTGGATGCGCGATTTGGAGGTGACCTGTTCGGTAATCTTGGCCAGGTTGGAGTAGTTCTGGGAGTAGCTAGTGGCGCTGGTCTCATAGAACTGAGCAGTTGAAATACGCACGGTCCGCTACTCCTTACAGGGCGTTGATCAGGGTGGAGAAGGTTTCTTGCGCCGCCTTGATGATCTGCGACGACGCTGTGTAGTAGTGCTGGAACTTCACCAGGCTGGCCGCTTCGTCATCGAGGTTGACGCCCGACACTGCGCTGCGGCTTTCGGTCGCAGACTTGAGCACTGCCTGGGTCGCCGTGGTGTCAATGGTGGCCTGGCTGGCCTTGGCCCCTACCCGCTCGACCAGAGAGGCGTAGGCCGAGGTGAAGCTGGTACCGGTGCCGGAATTGGTGCCCACGGTCGACTTGGTCTGCAGATCCAGCAGCGCGTTGGCATTGCGGTTGTCCGCCTTGCCGTCGGCATTGAACGACAGGGTAAAGCTGTCATTGGCCGCAGGGCTGCCACCGATTGTGGTCTCGACGGCAAAGGTACGCGGGTTACCGCTACCATCCAGAATCGGGTCGCCGGCCGCATCCAGCATCGGCACGGCGATGGACAACTTGTTGTCCTGCCCAGGCACCACGCTGCCGGTACCAATCTGGGTGCCCTTGGCATCGAACAGCTTGTAGCCCTGGGAGCCACCGCTGGCAGCGTCGAACACCACGCGCACCGGCATCGAATCGCGAATCGACTGCTGGATCAGCGCGGTATCGGCACCGCCGTAGATGTCCAGCGACTCGCTCAGGGTCGGCTGGGTGATGGTGCCAGTACCGCTGTTGCCACTGCCCGAGGTCGCGCTGACAGGGCCGGCGAAGGCCAGCTTGTTGGCATCGGTCAAGGTCGTGGTAATGCTCCCGGCAGCTGCACGGGTGGGGATGACCTTGAAGCTGTCGCCGGCCGCCAGGCCGCCGCCTTTCAACGCCAGGCTGAAACCATCGATCACCGGTGCCGGGTCGGTATTCAGGTCGAAGCTGCCCATGTCGGTGCCGTCCGAGCGGCGCACACTGTACTGGTTGGCGCTGGTGAACTTCACCTCGTAGTCGTAGGTGGTCAACGCACCGCTGTTGGCGATGGTGACATCCAGATTGCCAGAGCCGGCACTGTTGTTCGACGAGGCCAGGCTGCGCTGGGCAATGGCGGTGGCGCTGTTGATGCTGGAGAACAGCGAGCTGCCGAACTGGCCGTTGGCATCCAGGCCCTGCCCCAGCTGGCTATTGATGCTGTCGGCGACGACCAGGGCAACGCGACCAAGCTCGTTCATCGACGGCGTCAGCACGTCCTGGCGATAACGCAACAGGCCACCAATGGCGCCACCGGACACCACCGAGGTCACGTCCGAGCTGAACGAGTCATAGTTGATGCGCAGGGCAACCTGGCTCTTGTCGGCCACACCCGGCTCCACCGACAAGGTGTTGGCCTTGGTTCCGGTGACCAGCGATTGGCCACTGCCCAGGTACACGTCGTAGTTGCCATCACGCTCCTGCACCGTCACCCCTACCAGCTCGTTGAGCTGGCGCACGGCTTCGCTGCGCGCATCCAGCAGGCTGTTGGGGGTGTTGCCGGAGGCGCTGGCGGCGGTGATCTGCTTGTTGTACTCGGCAATGTTGGCGGTGAGCTTGTTCACCTGGCCGGCCATGGTGTCGAGCTGGGAGTTGATCGTGGCGTTCTGCTGGGTCAGCTGGGTGCTCACCGCGTTGAAACGGTTGCTGAGGGTTTGCGCCTGGGTCAGCAGCAGCTGACGCGAGGCAACGTCACCCGGTTTCGCCGCCGCAGTCTGCAGGGCCGAAAAGAAGGCGGTAAGGACCGAGCTGATGCCGGTGTCACGGTCAGCCAGCAGTTTGTCGACGCTGGTGATCTGATCCTGGAACGTCAGTGAGTCTGCCTGCAACGAGGTGGCTGTCTGCAGCTGGTTGTCCAGGTAGGAACTGTAGATGCGACGCACATCCGCCAGCGTGGTCCCGGTACCCAGGAAACCTGCGCCAATGTTATGCGAGGGCCCCGCAGCCTGAACCGTCTGCTGGCGCGAGTAGCCACTGGTCGCGGCGTTGGCGATGTTGTTACTGGTTACCGACAAGGCCGCCTGGCTGGCACTCAGGCCACTCAGGCCGATGGAAATCAGGCTCGACATGATTTAGTCCTTTTATAAGTTCGTGGTTCTGCCAGCCATGGCGTATTGCGGGGTTGACTGCATTTGCTGGGCGATGCTGATGATTTTCTTCGCATAGCCCGGGTCGGTCGCATAACCTGCTTTTTGCAGCTCTCTTGCAAACTGCTCAGGGTTATCGGCCGCATCCAGCGCACCTTGATAGCGAGCATTGCTCTGCAGCAAGGTAACGAGATCGTGGAAGCTGTCCTGGTAGGAGTCGTAGCTGCGGAACGCCGCGGTTTCCTTGACGAACTGGCCATCGCGGAATTCGCTGGTGATCGCCCGCGCCTGCTCGCCTTGCCAGCTGCCGGTGGCTTTGATGCCGAACAGGTTGTGGCTGCTGCTGCCGTCGCTGTTGCGCATCACCGACTTGCCCCAACCGGTTTCCAGCGCGGCCTGGGCCACCAGGTAGCGTGGGTCGACACCAATGCGCCGGGCGGCCTGCTCGGCCATTGGCAGCATGGTGGCGACGAAGGCGTCGCTGTCGGTGAAAGCCTTGTTCGGCGCCAGCGGTGGCTGGGCCACGGCGCGGCCGACAATGCGCAGGCCGTTGTCCGGTACGGCGAAGGCCTTGGCGACTGGCTGACCGTCACGGGCAGGCACGGCGGCGTTATTGGTGGTTTGCGCCGACGGCACGATACCGGCCAACAGGCGGTCGGTGAGTTTGCTGGGCAAGGCCAGGCGCCGCGCGTTGAGTGCAGCAACGTCATTGCGGGTAGCGGACGAGGCCATGGCATGCGCTGGCTCCGCCACCTTGTTGCCCCACAATGCCGGACCACCGCTATCAACGCGCGGGAACGGGCTGGTATTGGCCGCTGCACTGCGGCCCTTGGTCAGCTGGCGCACCAGCACGTCCTGCAGGCCGATACCGCCACCTTCGCGAGACATGCTCACGGCCAACTGCTGGTCGTACATGTCACGGTACTGCTTGACCGTTTCGGTGTTCATCGGGTTGTCGTCGGCCAGCACGTCACTGGCCTTGCGCGAGGCCTTGAGCATTTCGCTGATGAACAGCGACTCGAACTCCTGGGCCACCTTACGCACATTGGCTTCGCTGTCGCGATCGCCGTGCTTGAGGGCACTCAGACGGTTGAGGTCGGTGTAGGCGCCGCTGTCGGCACTACCGGATACCTGGCTTTTGATATTCATCCGCGCCGTCCTCAAATCACGATCAGGTCGGCCTGCAAGGCGCCGGCCTGTTTCAAGGCTTCGAGGATCGCCATCAGGTCGCCGGGCGCTGCGCCCACCTGGTTCACCGCGCGGACGATTTCATCCAGCGTGGTGCCTGGGCCGAACTTGAACATCGGCTTGGCTTCCTGCTCGGCATTGACCCGCGAGCGTGGCACCACGGCAGTCTGGCCATTGGAGAAGGCACCCGGCTGGCTGACGATCGGGTCTTCGGTGATGGTCACGGTCAGGCTGCCGTGGGTCACCGCCGCCGGCGACACCTTGACGTTCTGGCCGATGACGATGGTGCCGGTACGCGAGTTGATGATGACTTTGGCCACCGCCTGGCCCGGGTCGATTTCGAGGTTTTCGAGGATCGACAGATAATCCACGCGCTGGCTTGGGTCCATCGGCGCGCTGACCCGTACCGAACCACCATCCACGGCCTGGGCCACGCCAGGGCCGAGCAGGTCGTTGACCTTGTCCACGATGCGCTTGGCGGTCGTGAAGTCGGGGCGATTGAGGTTAAGGGTCAGGGTATTGCCCTGGTTGAAGCCGCTCGGCACCGCACGCTCGACACTGGCACCACCCGGAATACGACCGGCCGACGGCACGTTGACAGTGATCTTCGAGCCGTCACGACCTTCGGCATCAAAGCCGCCCACGACCAGGTTGCCCTGGGCAATGGCGTAGACATTGCCGTCGATACCCTTGAGCGGGGTCATCAACAGGCTGCCGCCGCGCAGGCTCTTCGAGTTACCGATCGACGACACGGTGATGTCCACCACCTGGCCCGGCTTGGCGAACGGTGGCAGGTCGGCATGCACCGACACTGCGGCAACGTTCTTCAGCTGCACGTTGCCGGAACCGGCCGGCACCTTGATGCCGAATTGCGACAGCATATTGTTGAAGGTTTGCAGGGTGAACGGCGTCTGGGTGGTCTGGTCACCCGTGCCATTGAGGCCCACCACCAGGCCGTAACCAATCAACTGGTTGGAACGTACGCCAGAGATGCTGGCAATGTCCTTCAGGCGCTCGGCCTGGGCAGCGAAGGCGCAGGACAAAAGCAGGGTTGTGGCAATCAGCTGCCTTACGTTGAACATGGTCATCCGTACTCAGAAAGGCCAAAGCGGGCTGATGAAGAAGCGGTCCAGCCACCCGGGCTGGCTGGCATCGGCGAACGAACCGGTACCGGAGTAGGTGATGCGCGCGTCGGCCACACGGGTGGACGGCACGGTGTTGTCGGTGGCGATATCGTCAGCGCGAACCATACCGGCAATGCGCACCAGCTCTTCGCCGGTGTTCAGGGTCAGCCACTTCTCGCCGCGCACGGCGATGATGCCGTTGGGCAGCACCTCGGCCACGGTGACGGTGATCGAACCGGTCAGCGTGTTGCCCTGGGTGGCTTTGCTGTCGCCCTTGGTCGCGCGATCGCCGCTATAACCGGCCTCCAGCGAAAGGTCACCGCCACCAAACGGATTATTGGTGTTGGGCGTGCTACCAAACAGCGAAGTCAGGCCAATGTCGGTCTTGCTGGTCTTGGCGATCTGCGAGCCCGCGTTCTTGCTGGCGGACGTGCGCTCATTGAGCGTGATGGTGATGATGTCACCCACCCGGAACGCCTTGCGGTCGCTGTACAGGTTCTGCTCGAAACCGGCCTGGTAGATCGAACCGTTGTTGGCCGCTGCCGGCAACGGGGTGCGCGGCAACACCGGCGCATAGTACGGGTCGTTGGGCTTGGGCGTCGGTGCGACGCAACCTGCCAGCAACACCGCCCCCCCCAGGGCGAAAACGGACAACAGACGATTCATGACACTTACCTCACGGGCGCAGCTGAGTGACAGGGCTTAGAGCTGTTGAGTAACGAACGACAGCATCTGGTCGGCCGTGGAAATGACTTTGGAGTTCATCTCATAGGCACGCTGAGTGGTGATCATGTTCACCAGCTCTTCCACGGTGCTGACGTTGGAGTTCTCCAGCGTCTGCTGCAAGGTGGTGCCAAAACCGTTCAGGCCTGGGGTACCGACCTGCGGTGCGCCACTGGCGGCGGTCTCGAGGAACAGGTTGTCGCCGATCGCCTGCAGGCCAGCCGGGTTGATGAAGTCGGCGGTCTGGATGTTGCCGATCACCTGTGCAGCCGGGTTGCCGGCGGTGGTGATCGACACGGTGCCGTCCTGGCCAACGGTGAAGGTCTGGGCGTCGTTAGGCACGACAATGGCAGGTTCCAGGGCGTAGCCGTTGGCGGTGACGATCTGGCCATCGGAGTTCAGGTGGAAGGTGCCGTCACGGGTGTACGACACGGTGCCGTCCGGCTGCAGGACCTGGAAGAAACCGCGGCCGTTGACTGCCATGTCCAACGGGTTTTCGGTGGTTTGCAGGCTGCCGGCGACGAAGCTTTTCTGGGTGCCCACAATACGCACACCGGTACCGACCTGCAGGCCCGAGGGCAGCTCGCTGTCCTGAGTCGACTGGGCGCCAGGCTGGCGCTTGATCTGGTAGAGCAGGTCTGCGAATTCGGCGCGATCACGCTTGAAGCCGGTGGTCGAGACGTTGGCCAGGTTGTTGGAAATGACCGTCAGGTTGGTGTCCTGAGCGGACAGGCCGGTTTTAGCGACCCAAAGAGCCGGAAGCATGTGAGTTCTCCTCGTGCGCCTGTTTTACGGCACCCGTTCAAAAGTGATTAGCCGATTTGCAAAACCCGAGCCATGGCTTCGTCGCCTTCCTTGGCCGTATTCATCATCTTGACGTGCAGTTCGAACTGGCGGGACAGCGCCAGCACCGAGGTCATTTCCTCGACAGCGTTGACATTGCTGCCCTCCAGGAAGCCAGCCACCACCCGCACGTTGACGTCGGCATCGGCCGGCTGGCCGGAGGCGGTATGGATCAGGCCGTCCAGGCCCTTTGTCAGGCCTTTGGTGTCCGGGTTGACCAGCTTGATGCGGTCGACCTCGGCCATCACCCGCGGGTCTTCACCCATGGAGCGGATGCTGATGGTACCGTCGGCACCCACTTCCACTTTCTGCTCCGGCGGGATGGCGATCGGGCCACCGTTGCCGATCACCGGCATGCCATTGCCGGCACGCAGCACACCGAGGGCATCGATGTTCAGGCTACCGGTACGCACATAGGCTTCGCTGCCGTCCGGCGCCTGCACGGCGATAAAGCCTTTGCCGGTCACCGCCACGTCAAGGTCGCGGCCAGTTTCGACCAACGGGCCTTCACTGAAGTCGGTGGCCGGGCGCTCGGTCATGGCGAATGCACGCGCCGGAAAGCTGTCACCGAACACCGGCATCGAGCGGGCCTGCTCCAGGTCGCGCTGAAAACCGTTGGTGGAAATGTTCGCCAGGTTGTTGGCGTGGGCCTTCTGCGCCAGCGCATTCTGGCTGGCGCCGGTCATGGCCACATAAAGCAACTTGTCCACAGTTTCTCCTCTGCGCGTAGCTGCCGCGCTGTCACTGGGCAGGTTCCAAGCAATAATTGAACCAAGTCTGAAACACCCGTTTTACGGGGCTTTCAGCGCGGCAAAGGGCAACAACCGTCAGTTTGTCGGCGGATGTTTGCCGCCTGCGGCAAAGGCTTGCTCAATGGGCGCGGCAGGCGGCGTTGTTGTAGGGGCCGGAATGGCGCACCCAGCCTTTGCCCGGGTTGTGGGCCGAACACAGGTAGCGGCCGGTGACCAGGCTTTGCCATTGATAGAACGGGGCGGGGGCGGCGGGGGCCGGCAGAACCAGCACCAGCAAGGGGAACAAGGCCAGTAACGACAGCCGCTTCATTGGCGTGAACCTTCACATTCTTGGGGCCGCGTAGCGGCCCCAATTACAAACACCACAGCCAAAACAATCATCAGGTCATCTGAATGATGGTCTGCATGATGGTGCTTTCAGTGGAAATGGTCTTGGCATTGGCCTGGTAGTTGCTCTGCGCCTTGATCAGGTTGACCAGCTCGCCGGTCAGGTCGACGTTGGAGTCTTCCAGGGCACCACCGGAAATCTGGCCGAGGGTACCGGTGTCCGGAGCGCCGACCACCGGCACGCCCGAGGCATAGGACTCTTTCCAGTTGGTACCGCCAATCGGCGTCAGGCCCTGCAGGTTGGCGAAGCTGGCAATCGCCACCTGGCCGATCACCTTGTCCTTGCCGTTGGTGAAGCTGGCAAACAGATAGCCGCTCTGGTCGATGCTCAGCCCCGACAGCTCACCGGTGGCGAAGCCATCCTGGGTTTTGGCGATTTCTGCGGACGACGCGTTGTATTGGGTGGCACCCAGCATGTCCAGCTTCACACCGTCCGCGTTGGCGATGGCGCCATTGGCCGACCACTCTCCGGCGGCATTTTTCTGTGCCGGGATCCAGTCGTTGAGCTGGAAGATCTTGTCTTCGCCAATGCTCAGGCCGCCCGCGACGTCACCCGCAGTCATTGCATCCTTGTCCAGCGTACCATCGGACTTGAACGGCACGGCGTTGACCAACGGCGTGGTGGAAGCCGGGTCAGCCGGGTTGCGCCCATCGATAGTGGTGTGCATCGACCAGGTATTGGTCGTGTCGTCCTTGATGAAATACTGATTCATCTGGTGTTCGTTACCCTGGCTGTCGAACACCGGGGTATTGAACGTGAAGTTGTACGAACTGGCGTTGGTGGGATCGAAGGGCGTCACCGAAGGGGAGGTCGCGGCCGAGTTCAGGTTGATCTTCTCAGTGATGAGGCTGGTCGGCTTCGGCGTCAGGTTGGACGTGTCGATCTGCAGGTTGGTCAGTATGCCCTGGATGATCTTGCCATCCTCGCCGACCGCATAACCCTGCAGGTTGGCACCCGAAGCATTCACCACATAACCGGCCTTGTCACTGTAGAACGCGCCCGCACGGGTGTAGATCTTCGAACCGTTGTCGTTCAGGGCAAAGAAGCCGTTGCCATCAATGGCCATGTCCAGCGCCTGGCCGGTGGCGTTGATGTTGCCTGGCGTGAACAGCTGCGAAACCGCAGCGGTCTTTACCCCGGTGCCGATCACGGTCTTGCCCGCACTGGTGCCGCGGATGGAGTTGGAGTACTGGTCGGCGAACTCGGCACGCGACGACTTGAAGCCAGTGGTGGCAACGTTGGCAATGTTGTTGCCGGTAACGTTCAGGGCCTTGTTTGCTGCATAGAGGCCGCTAAGGCCGATATTGAAAGACATGTGTAACTCCTGTCGTTTTGCTCAGGCCCTAGATGCCGATGCTTTGGATTTTGGAAAGCGCAACACTGCCCAGCCCGGCCAGGTTGAGCGTCATCTCCGAACCGTTGCTACCCATGGTCACACTGGTTACCGAGGCCGGCAGGTTGGTGGTCATGGCCGTGGCCTTGCCATCGATCGAGGCGGTGGCCTTGAAGGTGTAGGTCCCGGCGGCCGCGACTTCACCGTCATCGTTCAGGCCATCCCAGGTAAAGTCGATGCTGCCAGACTTCTGGGTACCGAGCTCGATGGTGCGCACCAGCTTATCGTCCTTGTCGTAGATCCCCACCGAGGTGGCGGTACTGGACGACGTCAGGTTGACCGAGCCCTTCATGTCCTTGCTGGTATCGACCACGGCCTTGTCGGTCTGGACAATGACATTGCGCCCGACCAGCGAGGAGGCCTGCAAGGCCTGGGAAGATTGCAGCCCGGCCGCGATGTAGGTCACTGCGTCGTTCAACGACTGCATGCTTTCCAGGCTGCTGAACTGCGCCAACTGGGCCACGAACTCGCCGTTTTCCTGCGGGTCGAGCGGGTTCTGGTTCTGCATCTGGGTGACCAGCAACTGCAGGAACGCGTCCTTGCCCAGCGCGCTGCCGGCGGCACCGGTAGAACTGTCAGTCTTGGACGTCTGCTTCTGCAGCGAGGTCAGGTATGCGCTGCCGACGTCTGTAGTGGAATTGGTGGTGGTCATGTCGGCTTCCTATCACTGCCCCAGGGTCAGCACTTTCTGCATCATGTTCTTGGCCGTGTTCATCAGTTCAGCGTTGGTCTGAAACGCGCGGCTGGCGGAGATCATGTCAGCCATCTCCTCGACCACATTGACGTTCGGGTAGTAGACGTAGCCGTCCTTGTTCGCCGCCGGGTGGTTAGGCTCGTAGCGTGCTTCCAGCGTGCTCTGGTCTTCGACGATGCCTTTTACCTGCACGCCCTGCCCTGCCTCGCCCTGGTCTTCGAACAGCGACTGGCTGCTGCCGGCCTGCGCATTCTGGAAGGTGGTGGCGAATACCGGGTGGCGGGCGCGGTACGTCTGGTCGATGCTCGAAGACACGGTCTCGGCGTTGGCGATGTTGGACGCCACGGTGTTCAGACGCGTGTTCTGTGCGCTCATGCCGCTACCGGCAATGTTGAAGACACTGGAAAGGGACATGGTCATTCTCCCCGCAGGGCGGAAACCAGCCCTTTGAATTTACTGTTGAGCAAGGTGAAGCTGGCCTGGAAGCCAATCGCGTTTTCCGTGTAGTTCGATTGCTCGATCTGCGCATCCACGGTGTTCTGGTCGATCGACGGCTGCAGCGGCGTGCGGTACTTGAGGGTATCGTCAGCCGCGATGGCGAGGCCTTCGGCTTCGATATGCCGGCTGTTGGTACGGTCCATGGCGAAGCGGCCGCCTTGCTGCCTGCTGGTCTCGGCGGCGAGCACCGAAGAAAAGTCCATGTCACGCGCCTTGTAATTGGGCGTGTCGGCGTTGGCGATATTGTTGGCCAACACCTCGGCGCGCTGAGCGCGGAAGCCCAGGGCCTTTTCGTGGATACCAAGCGCCTTGTCGAAACTGATGCTCATGTCGGGGAAACCTTCAGAGGTTGACCGGAATTTCGTTGAGCTTGGTTTAGCAAGGGCTGTGCCAACCACGAAGAAGCCCCTGTTCATGGGGCTTGGCGGAATCGTACTGTCAGACTGATGCCAGAAAAGCGGCAAAGGCCTTCCGCCTGAGGTGACAAAAGCGGCAATTGATGGGCGGCAAAAGCGGCAAAACAAAAAATTGACGTCAGTGTTTTCCTGAGCGGGCCTCTTCGCGGGTAAACCCGCTCCTACACGCGGCCTGTGCCCAACCACAGACCTATGCCCCCCCCCGATCCGTCGTAGGAACGGGTTTACCCGCGAATACGGTAGCGGCAGCAACGGTGAACGGCGGGTGAAGATTGGCCAGCAGGGCCGACCTCTTCGCGGGTAAACCCGGTCCTACGGGGAGCTTGGCAGGAACAGCGGATAGGCATACAAAAAGGCCGGCATCTCTCGATACCGGCCTTCGTGCTTACTTGGCCTGGTAGATGATCCCCGGGCTGCACTGCACCATCTGGTAATGGTCCGGCAAGCCGTTCAGCGCTTCCGAGGCGCCGAGGAACAGGTAGCCACCGGGCTTGAGGGTACTGTGAATGCGCAGCAGGATGTCCTTCTTCACCTGCGCCGAGAAATAGATCAGCACATTGCGACAAAACACGATGTCGAACTTGCCCAGACTGGCATAACTGTCGAGCAGGTTGAACGAGCGAAACTCGACACGGCTGCGAATCGCTGGCTTGACCGCCCAACGCCCCGGCCCCTTGGGGTCGAAGTAGCGCTGCAGGCGCTCCTGGGACAGGCCGCGGGCAATCGCCAGGCTATCGTATTCGCCGGTCTTGCAGTTGGTCAGCATGGTGCCGGAGAGGTCGGTGGCGACGATCTGCGCCCCCATCTTCAACTGGCCGAGGTTGCTGCGCTCGAACTCGTCGATCGCCATCGAGATGGAATACGGCTCCTGCCCCGACGAACAGGCCGCCGACCACATGCGCAGGCGCTGGCCGGGGTTGTTGCGGATGAACTCGGGGATCACCTTGTTCTTCAACACCTCGAAGGGGTAGGTGTCGCGAAACCACAGGGTCTCGTTGGTGGTCATGGCATCGACCACCTGCTCGCGCAAACCGCCGCGCGGCTGGGCCTGAATGCGCTGCACCAGCTCACCCAGGCTCTTGATGCCCTGTTGTTCCATCAGCTTGTTGAGACGGCTGGAAACCAGGTACTGCTTATTCTCGCCCAGCAGGATGCCACAGGCTTTCTCCAGGAAGACCCGGAACTGTTCGAAATCCAAATTACCCGTAGACACTACTGCCGCCTCTTTTCAATCACTGGTGCCGGGGGGCATGCCCCCGGCTGCTTCAATGCGCTGCCTTGATCCGGTCGACCACCCGCTGGGCCAGGTCGTCCGGCTTGAACTTGGCCAGGAAGTCATCGGCACCGACCTTCTTGACCATTGCCTGGTTGAACACCCCGGAAAGCGAAGTATGCAGGCAGATGTGCAATTTTTGCATGCGCGGATCGCTGCGAATCTCCGCCGTTAGCGTATATCCGTCCATTTCCGGCATTTCAATGTCCGAGATCATCATCAGGAACTCTTCTTCCGGCTTTTTGCCCTCATCCACCAGCTGACGCAGGTAGTTGAGCGCCTGACGGCCATCATTGAGCGCCACCACCTCGACCCCTACGGTCTGCAGGCAACGGCTGACCTGCTTGCGCGCCACTGACGAATCGTCAACGGTCAGCACCCGCATCAACACCGCCTTGTCCTGCACTTCGGCATCGATCACACCGGCCGATACCGACTCGGACGACGGCGACACTTCGGCCAGCACCTTCTCCACGTCGATGATCTCGACCATGCGGTTGTCCACCCGGGTGACCGCGGTGAGGTAGTGATCACGGCCAGTACCCTTGGGTGGCGGATGGATCTCTTCCCAGTTCATGTTGACGATGCGCTCCACCGAATGCACCAGGAAGCCTTGGGTCTTGGTGTTGTACTCGGTGATGATCACGAAGCTGTTGCGTGTGTCTTCCTGCAGCGGTCGCAACCCGGTGGCCATCGACAAGTCGAGGATCGGGATGGTCGACCCACGAATATTGGCAACGCCACGCACCACAGGGTGCGCCTTGGGCAGCAGGGTCAGCGCAGGGCATTGCAGTACTTCCCTGACCTTGAACACATTGATGCCGTAAAGCTGTTCGCCATTGAGGCGGAACAGCAGCAATTCCAGGCGATTCTGCCCCACCAGCTGCGTGCGCTGGTTGACCGAATCCATAACACCCGCCATGCCAGACTCCTTAACGTTTCAGCCTTTCGTTGCAACTCAGGTAGCGAGTCGGCACGGGCTTTGCTTTTTTGAGTGTCATGCACACGAAAACGACATTTTCCCGACGATTGACACGCCTGCTGACTGGCCCGCTGGCCACGCTGTGCCTGCTGATGCCCGGCGTTCGCACGGTGGCGAACGCGTTCACCTTGCCTGAACAGCTTATCGGTGTCACCCAAGGGTTTCTTGAATTCACCATTGAAGATTATCTGTCCACTACCCAGACCGCCGGCCGCTATGAAATCCAGGTCAACCCGCTGGACCCACGCCTGCGCATGCCGTTGTGCAGTCAGCAGCTGGACGCCTCACTGGAAAGCCCGGCCCAGCCGCTGGGCCGGGTGACGGTACGGGTACGTTGCAACGGCGCAGCACCGTGGACGGTATTTGTGCCGGCCACCGTGCGACTTTTCCGCGACGTGGTGGTGGTGACCCGCCCGCTCAAGCGCGACAACACGGTCGGCGAAGGTGACGTGGCCCTGCGCGAGCGCGATGTCGGCACCCTGGGCCAGGGCTTTCTGACCGAGCTGGACCAGGCGGTGGGCATGAAGATGCTGCGCCCCACGGTGATCGACCAAGTGCTCACCCCGCAACACCTGGAACAGGCCGAGGTGGTGCGCAAGGGTGACCAGGTGGTGATCATTGCCCGCAGTGGCAGCCTGAGTGTACGCATGCCGGGCGAAGCCCTGAGCAAGGGCGGCCTGAGCGAGCAGATCCGGGTACGCAACCTCAATTCAAAACGCGTGGTCAAGGCCAGGGTGACCGGCCCGGGCCAAGTCGAGGTCAGTATGTAGGCCAGCCACCAGATTGCGCTGGCAGTGAGGAACCGCTTTTCCTAAACTGTGTCAGAACACGGGTTCGCGGGCTTGCCGACAGGCGGCAATGCATTTGTGCCTAAAGTTTATATCGGGTTGGCCGAAAACAAGGCAAGCGTCCAAATACCCAGAGGTTTCTGATCATGGTCATCGACTTCAGTCGTTTGAATAACTCTCCGTCCGTCACGGGCGGCGTGCGCGGCAACACCGCGTCCGGCAGCGCCGAAAAACCGGCAGCCAGCCAGGAAGCGGTGAAAGACACCAGCGCCAGCGGAGAGGCGGTACACCTCAGCCAGGAGGCACAGCAGTTGCAGAAAATCAGCGACAAGCTGCGCGACGAGCCCGTGGTCAACAGCGCCCGTGTGGCCCAGTTGAAGCAGGCAATCGCCGACGGCAGCTACCAGGTCGATGCCGGCCGGGTCGCCAGCAAACTGCTTGATTTCGAAGCCCAGCGCTGACCGTACGGCGCGCTGACTTCACGGACGCCAGAAAAGCCAAGAGTTAGCCATGCACGACACCACCTTGCTGCAACTGATCGAAGATGACATTGCCCCGATGCAGGAACTGCTCGACCTTCTGCACAAGGAAGCAATCGCCCTGCATGGCCGCGACATGCCGCTGCTGGAGCAAATCCTGGCGCGCAAGCAGTCGTTGATCATCTTGCTCGAGCAGCACGGCCAGCGCCGCAGCCAATTGCTCGGCAGCCTGGGCCTGAGTGCCGACCGCACCGGTATGCAGGCTGTAGCCGCGCAGTCACCCCATGGTGATGTGATGCTGCAGCGGCTCGACATGTTGTCGCAACTGATGGACGAGTGCCAGCAGGTCAACCAGACCAATGGCCGGATCATCCAGGTGCAGCAACACGTCACCAACAACCAGATTCGCATCCTTCAGGGCGGCGACTCACCTTCGCTCTACGACAGCCGTGGCAGCACCTCGCCGCTGGCCAAGCCGCGCGCGCTCAGCCAAGTGTGATTTTTCTATCAAGGCACAGAACATAGTGGCAAAATGCCGTTACTTGCGTGTGTCGCTTTTGCCTGGAGAACGAAAAGCTGTGTTCAATGAATCCGATGCCCCGCAACCACCCAAGGTGTTGAGCACCCCCTTGGAGATTGCGGCCAACTTGCGGCAGCTGCAGGAAAGCCACGACCCCCTGATCATCACCTTCCATGACCGCAGCCAGCGCTTCCAGAGCTATGTGGTGCACGTGGACCGCGAAAGCAACACCCTGGCACTGGATGAGATGATCCCCCGTGACGGCGAGAAATTCATTGAGAACGGCGAGCACTTCCGTGTCGAAGGCTTCCACGATGGTGTACGCATCGCCTGGGAATGCGATAACACGCTGAAAATCAGCGAAGTCGACGGCCACCGTTGCTACAGCGGCGCCCTGCCGCAAGAGATGACCTATCACCAGCGCCGCAACGCCTTCCGCGCCGCGCTGAAGCTATCGCAGCTGGTCGACATCATCCTCGACGGCGCTCACCTCAAGGGCAACGGCGCCATGCGAGGCAAGCTGCTGGATATCTCGGCCACTGGCTGCAAACTGCGCTTTGAAGGCAATGTCGAAGACCGTTTGCAACTGGGCCAGGTGTATGAGCGTTTCAAGGCGGGCAACCCACTGGGCCTGGTGGACACCATGGTCGAGCTGCGTCATCTGCACTATGAAGAGCGCATCAACACCACCTTTGCCGGCGTACGCTTCCACAACCTGAGCGGCCAGGCTCAACGCAAGATCGAGAGTTTTGTGTACCAGCTGCAGCGTGAAGCGCGGCGGTTCGACAAGGACGATTATTGATCGTCGGTCGGTAAAACAGAAAACGCCACCTGCTGAGGTGGCGTTTTCATTTGTGTTTCTGCTGGGCTGGCCTCTTCGCGGGTACACCCGCTCCTACACCGACTTGCTGACCTCTTCAGGTTCAGGCGCCTGTTGCTGCGCGCCCTTCTCTTCATCCTCGGTATCTTCAGCCGCCACCGGCGCCTGCATCATGTCCTGCACCGTCTGCTCATCCACCCGCGGGTCCAGCGCCGCCGACAACGGCGAACCGGCCGCCGGCATCGCCACGTGGCCCAGCGGTGCGTCCTGCACCTGATGCAGGCCGGTAACCGCTTTCGGCCGAATACGCCAGACCAGCACCAGGGCAAAGAATACGAAGAACGCATACAGCATCTGCGCGCCCAGCACTTTCATCAGAACTCCTGCCGCCAGGGGGCCGACGCATGCCCCCACACCGTAGGTCACCAACAGCATCGCCGTCAGCGATACCCGGCGCTCGCTTTCCACGTGGTCATTGGAAAAGGCAACCGCCAGCGGGTACAGGCAGAACTGCAGCAGCGAGATCAGGAAGCCGATACCGAACAGCAACTCCAGCGGCACACTGGGCAGTATTGCCAATGGCGCAGCCGCCAGCGCCAGCCCGACTGCCACACTCCGAATCAGCACCGCCCGGTCATAACGGTCAGACAACCAGCCCAGCGGCCACTGCACCAGCAGGCCGGCAAAAATGCAGCTACCCATGAACAGACCGATCTGCTCGGTACTCATCCCCTGGCTTGACGCATATAAAGGCGCCAGACCGTAGAACGAGCCGACAATCAGCCCCGAGCCCAAAACCGTACTGAGCGACTGCGGCACGCGCTTGATGAAAAACTTCGGCTCCATCGGTGCCGGGCGCAAGGGCGCCGGGTGAATACGCCGGGTCATCGCCACGGGCACCAGGCACAGGGCAAAGCACATCGCCACCAGCATCAGCAGCTCAGGGCCGAGCTGCGGGTGCACCACCAGAATCAACTGGCCAAGCACCAGCCCCAGGTACGAGGCAATCATGTAGCCGCTGAACACCGCGCCCCGGTGTTTCACATCGGCCTGCTCATTGAGCCAGCTCTCGATGACCATGTATTGGCACATCATCCCCAGGCCGACGATCATGCGCAGCCCGACCCAGGCCGGCAGCCAGCTGGTCAGGCCATGACCGAGCACCGCAGCGCCGACGATACCGGCACAGGTGGCATAGGCACGTATGTGCCCTACCCGTCCGATCAGCCGGTGGCCAACCTTGCCGCCAACCGCCAGACCAAAGTAGTTGGCCGCCATCAACGCACCCACCCACAGGCTGTCGACGTGGTCGGCAGCCAGGCGCAGGGCCAGGTAGGTGCTGAGCAGGCCCGAGCCGATCAACATCATCAGCGCGGCGAAATACAACGACTGAAACGGCTTCCATACATTTCGCATACGTCCCGTGGAGCTCCCTGGTCAGGTGGCAGTTTTGGGTGCTAGCAGCATAAAGGCAAAAACCGCCTGGCGCAGGCCCCCCGACAGCTATTTGGCATTGCGGGGGCGTGCCCGGTGCAGGTTGTGTCGCGCTCAGGCCTGTGCCGCCAGGACCCGGCGCTCCCACGGCGTGATCTCGTCGAAGAAATCGCTCAGCTCAAGCGTCTTGCTGGCAATGTAGCCTTCGATGAACTCGCTGCCGAACAGTTCCCGCGCCAGCGCGCTGCGCTTGAGCCTTTCAAGGGCCGCGTGCAGCGTGCACGGCAGGCTCAGGTGCTCGGGCACTTCGAATTCGCCCTGGATGGCTGGCGATGGTTGCAAGCGCTGCTCGATGCCATGCAGCCCGGCGGCCAGGGTGGCAGCAATGGCCAGGTACGGGTTGGCATCGGCGCCAGGCAGGCGGTTCTCCACCCGTCGCGCTACCGGCGCACTGGCCGGAATGCGCAAGCCAGCAGCGCGATTGTCCTCGGACCAGCACGCATTGTTCGGCGAGGCATAGGGGTGGCACAGGCGCTGGTAGGAATTGACGTTGGGCGCGAACAGGGCGGTGAAGTCGGCCATGCACGCCTGTAACCCACCGATGAAGTGGTGGAAGGTGTCTGTCGGCAGGCCCTGCTCGTCACTGAACACGTTACGCCCGCTGCCGGCCTCGACCAGGCTCTGGTGAATGTGCATGGAACTGCCGGGCGTACGCGCCAGCGGCTTGGCCATGCAGACTACGGTCAGCCCGTGCTTGAGCGCCACTTCCTTGAGCAGGTGCTTGAACAGGAAGGTCTGGTCGGCCAACAGCAGCGGGTCGCCGTGCAGGAGGTTGATCTCGAACTGGCTGACACCCATTTCGTGCATGAAGGTGTCACGTGGCAGACCGAGCGCGGCCATGCAGTGGTACACCTCCTTGAAGAACGGGCGCAGGCCGTTGTTGGAACTGACACTGAACGCCGAATGGCCCAGCTCGCGGCGGCCATCGCTGCCTACAGGCGGCAGGAACGGTTGCTGCGGGTCTGTGTTGGGGGCAAAGACGAAGAACTCCAGCTCGGTTGCCACTACCGGCGCCAGGCCCAGTGCCGCATAGCGGGCTATCACGGCTTTTAGCTGGCCCCGGGTGGACAGTGCCGAGGGCCGGCCATCCAGCTCGTTGGCATCGCAGATGGCCAAGGCACGGCCGTCGTTGCTCCAGGGCAGGCGGTGGACCTGACTGGGTTCGGCCACCAGTGCCAGGTCGCCGTCATCACTGCCGTAGAACTTCGCCGCTGGGTAGCCACCCATGATGCACTGCAGCAGCACACCCCGGGCCATCTGCAGGCGACGGCCTTCGAGGAAGCCGTCGGCGGTCATCACCTTGCCGCGCGGGACGCCGTTGAGGTCGGGGGTGACGCATTCGATTTCATCGATGCCCTGGAGCTGAGCGGTGCTCATGAAGCTTGTCCTTGTTGTTGTAGGCTGACAACAACATAGGCTGCGGGTGTTTAAAATATCAAGCAGCCTATATAGGTGCCTGTGTCGGCCTCTTCGCGGGTGACCCCGCGCCTACAGGTGGGTGCGCCCCGTGTAGGAGTGGGTTCACCCGCGAACAGGCCGGCACAGCCCCCCCTACTCCCGCAAGGTCATGCCATTGGCCGGCAACGGCAACGCCGTCTTGTAGCGCACCTGCTTCAGGGCAAAACTCGAACGAATATTGGCCACCCCCGGCAAGCGCGTCAGGTAATCGAGAAACCGCTCCAGCGCCTGGATGCTCGGCAGCAGCACCCGCAACAGGTAATCCGGGTCCCCGGTCATCAGGTAGCACTCCATCACCTCGGGCCGCTCGGCGATCTCTTCTTCAAACCGATGCAACGACTGCTCCACCTGTTTTTCCAGGCTGACATGGATAAACACATTCACATCCAGCCCCAGCACCTCAGGCGACAGCAAGGTCACCTGCTGGCGGATCACCCCCAGCTCTTCCATGGCCCGCACCCGGTTGAAACAAGGCGTGGGCGACAGGTTCACCGAGCGTGCCAGCTCGGCATTGGTGATGCGGGCGTTCTCTTGCAGGCTGTTGAGAATGCCGATATCAGTACGATCGAGTTTGCGCATAAGACAAAATCACCGGTTTTTTGTGTTTATGCGGAATGTTTATCTGCCCCGCTCCGCAAAGGCAATCAACTTGAGAGAAAAATTCTCCTGCCGGGCCACTAAGATGTAGGTGACGCTGACTTACCAGTCACAAGCCGGTACTCAGCGGCGGCCGCTTCAGAGCTCACAAAAACAAATACCCGAGCGAGCGTAAAAAGCATGAACGAGTACGCCCCCCTGCGTTTGCATGTGCCCGAGCCCACCGGCCGGCCAGGCTGCCAGACCGATTTTTCCTACCTGCGCCTCAACGATGCAGGTCAAGCCCGTAAACCCGCGATCGATGTCGATGCTGCCGACACTGCCGACCTGTCCTACAGCCTGGTCCGCGTGCTCGACGAGCAAGGCGATGCGCAAGGCCCCTGGGCCGAAGACATCGACCCACAGATCCTTCGTCAAGGCATGCGCGCCATGCTCAAGACGCGGATCTTCGACAGCCGCATGGTGGTTGCCCAGCGCCAGAAGAAGATGTCCTTCTACATGCAAAGCCTGGGCGAAGAAGCCATCGGCAGCGGCCAGGCGCTGGCGCTGAACCGCACCGACATGTGCTTCCCGACCTACCGCCAGCAAAGCATCCTGATGGCCCGCGACGTGTCGCTGGTCGAGATGATCTGCCAACTGCTGTCCAACGAGCGCGACCCCCTCAAGGGCCGCCAGTTGCCGATCATGTACTCGGTGCGCGAAGCCGGCTTCTTCACCATCAGCGGCAACCTGGCGACCCAGTTCGTGCAGGCGGTCGGCTGGGCCATGGCATCGGCGATCAAGGGCGATACCAAGATCGCCTCGGCGTGGATCGGTGACGGCGCTACTGCCGAGTCAGACTTCCACACCGCCCTCACCTTTGCCCACGTATACCGCGCCCCGGTCATCCTCAACGTGGTCAACAACCAGTGGGCCATTTCCACCTTCCAGGCCATCGCCGGTGGCGAGTCGACCACCTTTGCCGGCCGTGGTGTGGGTTGCGGTATTGCTTCGCTGCGGGTTGACGGCAACGACTTCGTCGCCGTGTACGCCGCCTCGCGCTGGGCTGCCGAGCGCGCCCGCCGCGGCCTGGGCCCAAGCCTGATCGAGTGGGTCACCTACCGTGCCGGCCCGCACTCGACGTCGGACGACCCCTCCAAGTACCGCCCTGCCGATGACTGGAGCCACTTCCCGCTGGGTGACCCGATCGCCCGCCTGAAGCAGCACCTGATCAAGATCGGCCACTGGTCCGAAGAAGAACACCAGGCCGTCACGGCCGAGCTCGAAGCTGCGGTGATTGCCGCACAGAAAGAAGCCGAGCAGTACGGCACCCTGGCTAACGGGCACATCCCGAGCGCCGCCTCGATGTTCGAGGATGTGTACAAGGAGATGCCCGAACACCTGCGCCGTCAACGCCAGGAACTGGGGGTTTGAGATGAACGACCACAACAACAGCATCAACCCGGAAACCGCCATGGCCACCACTACCATGACCATGATCCAGGCCCTGCGCTCGGCCATGGATGTCATGCTTGAGCGCGACGACAATGTGGTGGTGTACGGCCAGGACGTCGGTTACTTCGGCGGCGTGTTCCGCTGCACCGAAGGCCTGCAGAACAAGTACGGCAAATCGCGCGTGTTCGACGCGCCCATCTCCGAGAGCGGCATCGTCGGTACCGCCGTGGGCATGGGTGCCTATGGCCTGCGCCCGGTGGTGGAGATCCAGTTCGCCGACTACTTCTACCCGGCCTCCGACCAGATCGTCTCCGAGCTGGCCCGCCTGCGTTACCGGTCGGCCGGCGAGTTCATTGCCCCGCTGACCCTGCGCATGCCTTGCGGCGGCGGCATCTATGGCGGCCAGACTCACAGCCAGAGCCCGGAAGCGATGTTCACCCAGGTCTGCGGCCTGCGCACCGTGATGCCGTCCAACCCTTATGACGCCAAAGGCCTGCTGATTGCCTCGATCGAATGCGACGACCCGGTAATCTTCCTGGAGCCCAAACGTCTGTACAACGGCCCGTTCGATGGCCACCACGACCGCCCGGTAACACCGTGGTCGAAGCACCCGCACAGCGCCGTGCCCGACGGTTATTACACCGTACCGCTGGACAAGGCCGCCATTACCCGCCCTGGCAATGACGTGACCGTGCTGACCTACGGCACCACGGTGTACGTGGCCCAGGTGGCCGCCGAAGAAAGCGGCGTCGATGCCGAAGTGATCGACCTGCGCAGCCTGTGGCCCCTGGACCTGGACACTATCGTCGAGTCGGTGAAAAAGACCGGCCGTTGCGTGGTGGTGCACGAGGCCACCCGCACCTGCGGCTTCGGTGCCGAGCTGGTGGCGCTGGTGCAGGAGCACTGCTTCCACCACCTGGAGGCGCCGATCGAGCGCGTCACCGGCTGGGACACCCCCTACCCTCACGCACAGGAATGGGCTTACTTCCCCGGCCCTTCGCGGGTAGGTGCGGCACTGAAAAAGGTCATGGAGGTCTGAATGGGCACGCACGTCATCAAGATGCCGGACATTGGCGAAGGCATCGCGCAGGTCGAGTTGGTGGAATGGTTCGTCAAGGTCGGCGACATCATCGCCGAGGACCAGGTGGTGGCCGACGTCATGACCGACAAGGCCACTGTGGAAATCCCCTCGCCGGTCAGCGGCAAGGTGTTGGCCCTGGGTGGCCAGCCCGGGGAAGTGATGGCGGTCGGTAGCGAACTGATCCGCATCGAAGTGGAAGGCAGCGGCAACCATGTGGACGTGCCTCAGCCAAAAACGGTAGAGGCCCCGGCCGCCCCGATTGCAGCCAAGCCGGAACCGCAGAAAGACGTAAAACCCGCCGTGTACCAGGCGCCCGCCAACCACGAAGCTGCGCCCATCGTGCCGCGCCAGCCGGGCGACAAGCCGCTGGCCTCGCCGGCCGTGCGCAAACGCGCCCTGGACGCCGGTATCGAACTGCGTTATGTGCATGGTAGCGGCCCGGCCGGGCGCATTCTGCACGAAGACCTCGACGCCTTCATGAGCAAGCCGCAAAGCAATGCCGGGCAAGCACCTGATGGTTATGCCAAGCGCACCGACAGCGAGCAGGTGCCGGTGATCGGCCTGCGCCGCAAGATCGCCCAGCGCATGCAGGACGCCAAACGCCGGGTCGCGCACTTCAGTTATGTCGAGGAAATCGACGTCACCGCCCTGGAGGCCCTGCGCCAGCAACTCAACAGCAAGCACGGCGACAGCCGTGGCAAGCTGACCTTGCTGCCATTCCTGGTGCGCGCCCTCGTCGTGGCGCTGCGTGACTTCCCGCAGATCAACGCGACCTACGACGACGAAGCGCAGATCATCACCCGCCATGGCGCGGTGCATGTGGGTATTGCCACCCAGGGTGACAACGGCCTGATGGTACCCGTGCTGCGCCACGCCGAAGCGGGCAGCCTGTGGGCCAATGCCGGCGAGATTTCGCGCCTGGCCAACGCGGCACGTAACAACAAGGCCAGCCGTGAAGAGCTGTCCGGCTCGACCATCACCCTGACCAGCCTCGGCGCCTTGGGTGGCATTGTCAGCACGCCGGTGGTCAACACCCCGGAAGTGGCAATCGTCGGGGTCAACCGCATGGTCGAACGGCCAGTGGTGATCGACGGCCAGATCGTCGTGCGCAAGATGATGAACCTGTCCAGCTCGTTCGACCATCGCGTGGTCGATGGCATGGACGCCGCCCTGTTCATCCAGGCCGTGCGTGGCCTGCTCGAACAACCCGCCTGCCTGTTCGTGGAGTGAGCATGCAACAGATTATCCAGACTACCCTGTTGATCATCGGCGGCGGCCCTGGCGGCTATGTAGCAGCCATCCGCGCCGGGCAACTGGGCATTCCTACCGTACTGGTGGAAGGCCAGGCACTGGGCGGCACCTGCCTGAACATCGGCTGCATCCCGTCCAAGGCGCTGATCCACGTGGCCGAGCAGTTTCACCAGGCCTCGCGCTTTACCGAACCCTCGCCGCTGGGCATCAGCGTGGCTTCGCCGCGCCTGGACATCGGCCAGAGCGTCACCTGGAAGGACGGCATTGTCGACCGTCTGACCACCGGTGTGGCCGCCTTGCTGAAAAAGCACGGGGTGAAAGTGATGCATGGCTGGGCCAAGGTACTGGACGGCAAGCAGGTCGAGGTCGATGGCCAGCGTATCCAGTGCGAGCATCTGTTGCTGGCGACCGGTTCCAGCAGTGTCGAACTGCCGATGCTGCCGCTGGGTGGCCCGGTGATTTCCTCGACCGAAGCTCTGGCGCCGAAAGCCCTGCCGCAACACCTGGTAGTGGTTGGCGGTGGCTATATCGGCCTGGAGCTGGGCATTGCCTATCGCAAGCTGGGTGCACAGGTGAGTGTGGTGGAAGCACGTGAGCGCATCCTGCCGACCTACGACAGCGAATTGACCGCCCCGGTGGCCGAGTCGCTGAAGAAACTGGGCATCGCGTTGCACCTGGGCCACAGCGTCGAGGGCTACGAAAATGGCTGCCTGCTGGCCAGCGACGGCAAGGGTGGGCAACTGCGCCTGGAGGCCGACCAGGTACTGGTGGCCGTTGGCCGCCGGCCACGCACCAAGGGCTTCAACCTGGAATGCCTGGACCTGAAGATGAACGGCGCCGCCATTGCCATCGACGAGCGCTGTCATACCAGCATGCACAACGTCTGGGCCATCGGCGACGTCGCTGGCGAACCGATGCTGGCGCACCGGGCCATGGCCCAAGGCGAGATGGTCGCCGAAATCATCGCCGGCAAGGCCCGACGCTTCGAGCCGGCAGCGATTGCCGCCGTGTGCTTTACCGACCCGGAAGTGGTGGTGGTCGGCAAGACCCCGGAACAAGCCAGCCAGCAGGGCCTGGACTGCATCGTCGCGCAGTTCCCGTTTGCCGCCAATGGCCGGGCCATGAGCCTGGAGTCGAAAAGCGGTTTCGTGCGGGTGGTGGCGCGCCGTGACAACCACCTGATCGTGGGTTGGCAGGCGGTTGGCGTGGCGGTCTCCGAGCTATCCACCGCGTTTGCCCAATCGCTGGAGATGGGCGCGTGCCTGGAAGATGTGGCCGGCACCATTCATGCCCACCCCACGTTGGGTGAAGCGGTGCAAGAAGCCGCCCTGCGCGCGTTGGGCCACGCCTTGCATATCTGACACTGAAGCGGCCGAGGCCGATTTGGCCCGCTGCGCCGAGAGGCGCTGCGGGTCTTTTTTCATTCAGGCCATCCAAGCCTCCAGAAAACAGCGCGCTCTTTGAGGGGCTAGTGTGGTGTTTTGCAAATACGGCCAATAACTCGCGAGCGATTTTTGCGCTCAGGCAAGGCGTCGCGACGAGTCGTAGCCCAGCTACGGCGAGGAGCGACAACGCCGCATGAGCGCAAAAAGCGCCGCGAATTATGGTCGTTATTTGTGAAACACCACACTAGCTACTCGGCAATTGCGTTCTTGCCTGTCCCCTTGGCCCTGTAGAGCGCCTTGTCGGCACGCGCCAGCAGCGCGTGCTGGTCCTCCCCTTCCAGCCATTGCACCACGCCATAGCTCATGGTCAGCCGGCAATCACCCACCGGCTCCACCTGCTCCAGCACCTGGCGCAAGCGCGCCGCCACATCCAGCGCCTCCCCCAACGCGGTCTGCGGCAGCACGATGACGAACTCGTCGCCGCCCCAGCGCGCCAGCAGGTCCAGTTCGCGCAAGCAGGTGCGCAGGCTTTCGGCCACCCGGACCAGCGCCGCATCGCCACGGGCGTGACCGTAGCGGTCATTGATCGGTTTGAAATCATCCATGTCCATGGCGATCAGCGACAACGGCTGGCGGAAGCGCTGGGCGCGCTGGCACTCCCGCTGCAACGCGCTCTCCAGCCGGTAACGGTTGGCAACACGGGTCAACGCATCGCGTTCGGCCAATTCACGGTTTTCGTCCAGTTGCCGCTGCAACTGCTGGTTCACCCTGGACAACTCACGGGTGCGTTCGGCCACCTGAAATTCCAGCGACTGGTTCTTCTGTTCCAGTTGCGTCACCAAGCGCTTGCCAGCGTCGATATTGCGATGCGCACCCAGCATGCGTGCCACGGAACCGTCCTCGTTATGCGCGATGACGTAGCCGCTGTCTTCGATCCAGATGTAGCTGCCGTCCTGACAACGGCAACGGTATTCAATGCGGTAGCGCTCGTTGCGCTGATTGATATAGGCCTCGAAATGGGCCATTACCCGGGGGTAGTCTTCGGGATGGATCACGCTTTCCCAGGTAAATACCGAGTTGGCCATGGAGTGGCTGGCATAACCCAGCATGTTGTACCAGCCCGGGTTGCGATAAACGTAGCCGGTATTGGCATTCCAATCCCAGATGCCGTCGCTGATCAAATCGAACAAGGTGTGCAACTGCTGTTCACTGAAGCCGGCAGGTACCGGCCTGGTGTCTTGACTCATGGACGCTCTCCCTGATGCCCAGCAACTGCGCTCCGATCAAGGGGCTGCCGACAGTGGTGTTGATTGCCGCGAGCGGCAAGATGATGCCTATCACGGGCAAGCATATGCCCACCCGCGTGCAACCGAAATAGTGCCAACGCCCTGATTTCGACCGGCACAGCGCTGGCATGGCTTTTGCGCTTGGTACCTGCCAACGAGATTTCCAAGGAGGAAACATGATAATCGCCCCTAACGGCGTCAGCTGGCAGCCCACGCTCCATCAGCCTCGGTCCACCAGCGATGAGCAGGCAGTGGCCCAGATTGCACCGGTCCGCACGCCAATATCCACCGCCAACACGGCGAGCCAACAGCAGAATGGAGGCAGCACCGCTCAGCAAAACGCAGAGGATGCTCGTGCAGAAGCCTTTGCCAAATTCAAGGTGATGCTGCAAAACCTGAGTTCTGCGACCACCGAGCCGGTCATCGGAGAACCTCTGCCGTCCAAGACTGCCCGGCAGGAATTTCACGACTTCATGTCCAAGTCGCCCGGCGAGATGATCAAGGAAAAACTGCTGCGTGAAATAGGCTTGACCGAAGAAGAGTACGACGCCCTGCCGCCCGAAATGAAAGCAAAGGTCGACGAGTTGATCGCCCAGCGCATGAAAGAAGACATCAAGCGCAAGATCGAGGAGAAAGCGCAAGAGCAGGTCGCCAAGGTGGACGGCGGCGTGGATGAAGAGCAACAAGCGGCAAGCCCGGTGTGAGGGAATGCCAGCGGCCGCTAAGGAGAGCGCCACGGTTCGTCCAAGGCGCCCCAGCCTGAGCGGTTTGAAGGCGTGCGGTGGCGTCGATGTTCAGGTGGTGCATGGCTTCGTCAACTGCAACGCTGCCGGCGCCATGACCGGTCTCAGGAAAAATCGGCAGGATGTTGTGCAGAGAATTCGTTTGAGGTCCTTGGCCTTATTGTCCAGGGTGGCAGGCTGGTAGCTATTTGCCACGCGTGGACGCAGGCGCATGACGATGCCTGCGTAGGGGGACGATGTCGGATCCCTCCTAAAATAAGAGAGGACAAGGAAATGCAATCACACGGTTTGAAGCAAAGCCTCAAGCAGCGGCATATCACCATGATCGCGCTGGGTGGGGTGATCGGTGCAGGGCTGTTCATGGGCTCGGGCTCACTGATCGCATCGGCAGGGCCCGCGGCCATACTGTCGTATTTCATTGGTGGCCTGGTGGTCACCCTGGTCATGTTCATGCTGGGCGAAATGGCCTGCCGCAACCCGGATGCAGGGTCGTTCTCGACCTACGCCAACACCTACCTCGGTGACTGGGCAGGGTTTGCGGTCGGCTGGCTGTACTGGTTCAAGTCGATGATGACCATCACCCTGGAAGCGGTACTGCTGGGCGCCATCCTGCATGACTTCCTGCCCTGGCTACCGATCTGGGCAGGTGCCTTCCTGATGCTGGTGACACTCATGGCCAGCAACGCCTACTCGGTGCGTTCGTTTGCCGAAGTCGAGTATTGGCTCGCCGCGATGAAGGTCGCCACCATCCTCATCTTCATGCTGCTGGGCGTCTCGATCCTGCTCGGCCTGCACAGTGAGATTCCCGCCCCCGGCCTGATCAACCTCACCGCCCATGACGGCTTCATGCCCAACGGCCTGTCACCGGTGATGGCCGGCGTTATCGTGGTGATTTTCTCCCTTGGCGGCAGCGAAATTGCCGCTGTGGCCGCGGGTGAGTCAGAGAACCCGCGACAGAACGTGATCCGTGCGATCAAGAGCGTGATCCTGCGGGTGATGCTGTTCTACGTAGGCTCTGTGTCGATCCTGATCCTTTGCCTGCCCTGGACCGACAAGGCCAACCTGGCCTCGCCCTATGTTTCGCTGTTCAGCCTGGCCGGGTTCGGTGGTGCTGCAGTGGCCATGAAACTGGTGCTGTTCGTCTCGTTCATGTCGGTGATGAACTCGTTCATGTTCTCCAACTCGCGCATGCTGTTCTCGCTGAGCCAGCGCGGTCACGCGCCCAAGCTGTTCTCACGCACCAGTGCCAAGGGCGTACCGATCAATGCACTGCTGCTGAGCCTGTCGATCTGCACGATGATCCTGACCGTGCACTTTGTCAGTGGCGGCGACCTGTTCATGACCTTGGCCAAGAGTACCGGCAGCCTGGTCATGGTCGTATGGATCTTCATCATCATCGCCCACGTGGCGATGCGCAGGAAAACCCGCCACGAAGCGGTCGCCCCAAACGCCTTCCGTGCCTGGCTGTTCCCCTACACCAATATCATTGCGCTGTTCGCCTTGCTGGCAGTCATCGGCACCCAGGCGTTCGACCCGGCATCGCGTTTCCAATTCTGGTTCACGGTGCTGACGGTACTGCTGGTGGTGGCGGGGTACTTCCTGATGCGTCAGCGGCTGGCCCCAAGCGCGGCGTTAGCCCACGGACGTGATGCATGACAGCGCTGGCCAAGCGCAGGTGCTGTCAACAGCAGCACGACGGCGACAAAGGCAACGGAGACAATAATGGGAATGACGAGAATGGCGTCCCAGGCAGGAATTGAACCTGCAACCTTCCCCTTAGGAGGGGGATGCTCTATCCAATTGAGCTACTGAGACGCTACGACCGGCAGCGAGCGCTGCACAGCGGGATGGCCAGCATGTTAACCAGCATGCTGGCGTTTGTCATGCCTGAACTGGGCTTTTTCGCGTAATCCTTTTCTGCCGCTGCTATCCCCGTGGTAGCACGCCCTGATAGCGAAGCAGCGAAACAAATGCGGCGACCGCCGCCTCCAGTGTGGAAGAATTATCCAGCACATGTACCGATGGGTCGGCTGCAGCTTGCAAGCGTGCGCTGCGCGCCAGGCGCTGCTCCACTTCTTCTGCAGTTTCCCGGCCCCGGGCCAGCAAGCGCTGGCGCAGCACCTCAGGCTTGACCTCGACCAACACGGCCAACAAATCCGGGTAGCGCTGACGGGCTTCTGGCAGATAAGCCCGCGAGCCATTCACCAGCACTGCCCTCCCCGCCGCCAACCACTGGTCCACCTGCCGGGGTATGCCATAGTCCAGGCCATTGGCCCGCCAGTGCATGGCAAACGCACCCTGCGCACGCAAGGTATCAAACTGCTCAGGCGTGACCCCTTGGGCAGCTTCGCCTTTGGCTTCGGCCGAACGGGTGATGACCCGGCGGGCAATTTCTACCCCGGCGAGGGCCAGTTGCTCACGCGAAGCGTCGATCAGGGAGTCTTTCCCGGAACCCGACGGCCCAACCAGAAATATCAACCGGCCCGTCCCTGATCGGCGGTCGCTTGCGTCATGTTGCATAGCCACTATGCTCTATGGAGAGAACCGGCGCATTCTAGGGCTTTTCTGGGCATTTTTCTGCGTTTTACCGATTATTGACGGCAAAAGACTGACGGCCAGGCTAGCCAGAGCATGTAAAACTTTTCAAACCAGTGCTCATTTCTGATAATTGGTACTGGCATAAAGCCTTTATCCGGCTCACTATTTGTCACATAATTGACGCCAAGCAAACGGCGACCATGAGGCAAGATGAGCATCCATTTTTCACTGGCGGTTGAACATTTTGTCGTCGCCACGGTCGTACTTCCATCCCGTGCGGCCAATTTGAGAACCGCTTCCCCTGAACCAAACTCTGGTCAATTTATATGCGCCCAATGAAACAGGCTATTTATTCGAGCCGCACTGCTGACAAGTTCGTCGTCCGCCTGCCTGACGGAATGCGTGAGCGCATTGCCGAGGTAGCGCGCAACCACCATCGCAGCATGAACTCCGAGATCATTGCACGCCTGGAGCAGAGCCTTATCCAGGAAGGTGCGCTGGGTGATGAACTGAGCATGCGCCTGGACAGCCCCGAGCTGTCCCTGCATGAGCGCGAGTTGCTGCAGCGTTTCCGCCAACTGTCCCACCGCCAGCAGAACGCCCTGGTCGCCCTCATCGCTCACGATGTGGAAATGGCCGCAGACGCTTCCTGAGGCCTGCAGCGAACACAAAAAAGCCAGCGTAAGCTGGCTTTTTTGTGGATGACTGATTGGCAGCAAAGGCATTTCCCTGTGGGACGCTCCCACAGGGAGGACCGGCTTACAACAGGAACAGCGTCGCCAGCCCAAGGAAGATGAAGAAACCACCGCTGTCGGTCACAGCAGTGATCATCACGCTCGCCCCCATCGCAGGGTCGCGCCCCAGGCGAGCCAATGTCATCGGGATCAGCACGCCCATCAGCGCTGCCAACAACAAGTTCAAGGTCATCGCTGCGGTCATCACCACCCCCAGCGACCAGCTGCCATACAGCCAGAAAGCCACCGCACCAATCACTCCGCCCCAAACCAGGCCGTTGATCAGCGACACCGCCAATTCCTTGCGCATCAAGCGGCTGGTATTGCCTGGTGACACTTGGTCCAGGGCCATGGCGCGGACGATCATGGTGATGGTCTGGTTACCAGAGTTGCCACCAATACCCGCAACGATCGGCATCAACGCAGCCAACGCCACCAGCTTTTCAATCGAACCTTCGAACAACCCGATCACTCGCGAAGCAACGAACGCGGTAATCAGGTTGATTGCCAGCCACGCCCAACGGTTGCGGAACGAACGCCAGACCGAGGCGAAAATATCTTCCTCTTCACGCAGACCCGCCATGTTGAGGACTTCGCTCTCGCTTTCCTCACGGATCAGGTCAACCATTTCGTCGATGGTCAGACGGCCGATCAGGCGTTCGCTCTTGTCCACCACAGGGGCGGATACCAGGTCATAACGCTCGAAAGCCTGCGCTGCATCGTAGGCATCTTCCTCGGGCTGGAAGGAGACAGGGTCGGTCGCCATGACCTCCGCCACCTTCTTCTCCGGGTCGTTGACCAGCAGGCGCTTGATCAGCAATACACCCTTGAGGATGCCGTCGTAATCGACCACGAACAATTTGTCGGTGTGGTTCGGCAATTCTTTCAGGCGGCGCAGGTAGCGCAGCACCACTTCCAGGCTGACGTCTTCGCGGATGGTGACCATCTCGAAGTCCATCAGCGCACCGACCTGCTCCTCGTCGTAGCTCAGCGCCGAACGCACCCGCTCGCGTTGCTGGGCATCGAGGGTTTCCATCAGCTCGTGAACAACGTCACGCGGCAGCTCTGGGGCGAGGTCGGCCAGTTCGTCGGCGTCCATCTCCTTGGCGGCAGCCAGCAGCTCGTGATCGTCCATGTCGGCGATCAGCGATTGGCGAACCGAATCGGAAACTTCCAGCAGGATGTCGCCATCGCGCTCCGAGCGCACCAGCTGCCAGACCGTCAGGCGATCTTCCAGGGGCAAGGCTTCGAGGATGTAGGCGATGTCGGCGGGGTGCAGGTCATCGAGCTTGCGCTGCAGCTCGACGAGGTTCTGGCGGTGGACCAGGTTTTCCACCAGGTCATTGTGCGCGCCTTCCTGGCGATGGGTCAGGTCTTCGACCATGCGCTGACGCTGCAGCAGTTCGACCACCTGGGCCAGGCGATCCTGCAGGCTTTCTTGCGCTTTTTTAACTTCTACTTCGGTCATAGGCGAACTCCACTCCCAGCAGCGGAGCACGCCGAGGGAATCAATCGGTCAGATCTTTCTGTATGAATCGTGTTAGCGAGTAACTACTGGGTAAGTCCATGGTGGTTTTCCACAAGCCCCGGCGGGGCTGACGGGCGCAATCATACACTGCTAAAGCTGTCAGATCGCTTAAATTTTTGGCCAGAACAATCGTTTGCGTGATAAAGCTGGGACAACGCTCGAAGCTATCAGTGCGACGGTTGTTGTGGATGAGAAAGCACATTTGATTTTTGAGGCCGCTCAGCGGCTCAAGACTACACCGCAATCATTACAGAAGAGCGTAGATCGACAGGCTCAAGAATTCATTGGCGCACAAACAAAAAGCCCGCTCTATTGAGCGGGCTTTTTGATGGGGTATGGCGGACTCAGCAGGATTCGAACCTGCGACCGCTCGGTTCGTAGCCGAGTACTCTATCCAGCTGAGCTATGAGTCCGTGATGGTAGTTTTAGACCAGGTTACCACTGGTTGACTGAAGTAGCTTTGCAAGCAGAACCACTTCAAGAAAGTGGCGGACTCAGCAGGATTCGAACCTGCGACCGCTCGGTTCGTAGCCGAGTACTCTATCCAGCTGAGCTATGAGTCCGCGATTGGCAGTTTTAGACCAGATACCGCTGGTTGATTGAAGCAGCCTTGCAAACAAAGCCACTTCAAAAGTGGCGGACTCAGCAGGATTCGAACCTGCGACCGCTCGGTTCGTAGCCGAGTACTCTATCCAGCTGAGCTATGAGTCCGTGTCTTGCCGCGCATTATAGGTCGCTGAAACATTTTTGCAAGAAGCTTTTCGTTATAAAACAACTACTTAGCGTTCCTACCGTTTACAGCGCCCTACGCAAATAATGGCGGTGAAGGGGGGATTCGAACCCCCGATACCCTTATGAGGTATACTCCCTTAGCAGGGGAGCGCCTTCGGCCACTCGGCCACCTCACCGCAACACGAGGCGAATATTAAAGAACCTCTTTCACCTTTGCAACCCTTTTTTTGAAAAAAACTTCAAAAAAATTAAAGGCTTGGCTCTTCATCCTTCTCCTTCTTGATCCGCAGGTAGATTTCCTCGCGGTGAACTGCCACTTCTTTCGGGGCGCTCACGCCAATACGCACCTGGTTGCCTTTGACGCCAAGCACCGTCACGGTGATCTCGCCGTCTCCAATGATCAGGCTCTCGGCGCACCGACGAGTCAGAATCAACATAGCTTTCTCCTTACGCAAAACATTCAGGGGTAACAGTCTTGGATATCGGGCCGGGTCGCGGACGACGACCATGGCCCCGGTTACTCGCCGCACAGGGCAGGACAGGGCCTGCGCGGCGAGCAGAAACGCGAAGGGCGCGGCAAGCCGCGCCCTTCCAGGCAGCGCCTTACTCGCCCTGTCGGGCAGGAGCATCCAGATCGAACGCGGTATGCAGCGCGCGCACGGCCAGCTCCAGGTACTTCTCTTCGAGCACCACCGAAACCTTGATCTCGGAAGTGGAGATCATCTGGATGTTGATGCTCTCCTTGGCCAGGGCTTCGAACATGCAGCTGGCAACACCGGCGTGCGAACGCATGCCGACACCAACGATCGAGACCTTGGCGATCTTGGTGTCGCCGATCACTTCACGGGCACCGATTTCGCGCGCAGTGTTTTCCAGCACGCTCTGCGCCTTCTCGTACTCGTTGCGGTGCACGGTGAAGGTGAAGTCGGTGGTGTTATCGTGAGCAACGTTCTGCACGATCATGTCGACTTCGATGTTCGAAGCGCTGATCGGGCCGAGGATCTTGAAGGCCACGCCCGGGGTATCCGGCACGCCGCGAATGGTCAGCTTTGCTTCATCACGGTTGAAGGCGATACCGGAAATGATCGGCTGTTCCATGGATTCCTCTTCATCAATGGTAATGAGGGTACCCGGACCCTCCTTGAAGCTGTGCAGCACGCGCAGCGGAACGTTGTACTTGCCGGCGAACTCCACCGAACGGATCTGCAGCACCTTGGAACCAAGGCTGGCCATTTCCAGCATCTCTTCGAAGGTGATCTTCTCCAGGCGACGAGCCTGTGGCACGACGCGCGGGTCGGTGGTGTAGACGCCATCAACATCAGTGTAGATCTGGCACTCATCAGCCTTCAGCGCTGCCGCCAGGGCCACGCCGGTGGTATCAGAGCCACCACGACCCAGGGTAGTGATGCTGCCGTGCTCGTCGACACCCTGGAAGCCTGCAACCACGACCACGCGACCTTCCTTGAGGTCGGCACGAATCTTCTGGTCGTCGATTTGCAGAATGCGCGCCTTGTTGTGCGAGCTGTCGGTGAGAATACGCACCTGGTTGCCGGTGTAGGACACCGCTGGCACACCACGCTTGATCAAGGCCATGGTCAGCAGGGCAATGGTGACCTGCTCACCCGTCGACACGATCACGTCCAGTTCACGAGGAACCGGCTGATCGGTGATCTGCTTGGCCAAGTCGATCAGGCGATTGGTTTCACCGCTCATGGCCGACAGCACAACCACCAGGTCGTCGCCCGCTTCACGGTGTTTCTTGACCTTTTCGGCTACCTGCTCGATCCGCTCGATGGAACCGACAGAGGTGCCGCCAAATTTCTGTACGATCAACGCCATTTCAATGGTGCCTCAGCCCATACAGGGCCCCAAAAAACAATCCAACATGAAGGGGTGGACGGGAGTGGCCTGTGTGGCCACTAGACCCTCCACCCCCTCATCTCAAAGTCCCTGCTCTGCGAATGGCACGGCCAGCGCCAGGGCCTGGTCCAGGGCAGCGACGTCGACGCCACCACCCTGGGCCATGTCCGGACGGCCGCCGCCCTTGCCACCCACCGCCGCAGCGGCTTGTTTCATCAGATCGCCAGCCTTGAGTTGGCTGGAGAGGTCCTTGGTCACGCCGGCCACCAGCACAACCTTGCCCTCATGCTCGCTGCCCAGCAGGATCACTGCGTGGCCGAGCTTGTTCTTCAGCTGATCGACCAGGGCCAGCAGGGCCTTGCCATCCTGCCCATCCAGGCGGGCGGCAAGGACCTTGGCACCCTTGACCTCAACGGCCGCGTTGGAGAGATCGTCCCCGGCGGCGCTGGCGGCCTTGGCCTGCAGCTGTTCCAGCTGCTTCTCCAGCTGGCGGTTGCGCTCAAGCACAGCCGACAGCTTGTCGATCAGGTTGTCGCGGTTACCCTTGACCAGTTGTGCGGCTTCCTTGACCTGCTCTTCGGCAGCGTTCAGGTAAGCCAGCGCAGCGGCACCGGTTACGGCTTCGATACGGCGCACGCCAGAGGCTACGCCGCCTTCGCTGATGATCTTGAACAGGCTGATGTCACCGGTGCGCTTGGCGTGGATACCGCCGCACAATTCCACCGAAAAATCACCGCCCATGCTCAGCACACGCACGGTGTCGCCGTATTTCTCGCCGAACAGCGCCATTGCACCTTTGGCCTTGGCAGTTTCGATGTCGGTCAGTTCGGTTTCAACCGGGGTGTTCTTGCGAATCTCGCGGTTGACGATGTCTTCCAGCTGCTTGATCTGCTCCGGCTTCACCGCTTCGAAGTGGCTGAAGTCGAAACGCAGGCGCTGGCTGTCGACCAGCGAGCCCTTCTGCTGTACATGCTCGCCCAGTACCTGGCGCAATGCTTCGTGCAGCAGGTGGGTGGCGGAGTGATTCAACGAGGTGGCGTGCTGTACGTCGGCATCGACCTTGGCCTCGACGGGCGAACCGATCAGCAGCGCACCGCTGGCCACCACGCCGTGATGCAGGAAGGCGCCGCCGGTCTTGGTGGTATCACGCACGTCGAAGCGTGCAGCACCCGCCTGCAGGAAGCCGCTGTCACCGACCTGGCCACCGGACTCGGCGTAGAACGGCGTGCGGTCGAGCACCACAACGCCCTGCTCGCCTTCACCCAGCTGGTCAACGGATTGGCCGTCCTTGTACAGGGCGATGATCTTGCCCTGGCCCTCGGTGGTGTCGTAACCGAGGAACTCGGTGGCGCTGTCGACCTTGACCAGGCTGTTGTAATCCATGCCGAAGGCGCTGGCGGAACGGGCACGCTCACGCTGGGCGTCCATTTCACGCTCAAAGCCGGCTTCGTCGATAGTCAGTTCACGCTCACGGGCGATGTCGGCAGTCAGGTCCATCGGGAAGCCATAGGTGTCATACAGCTTGAACACCACGTCGCCCGGTACCACGTCGCCTTTCAGCTGGGCCAGGTCTTGCTCGAGGATGCGCAGGCCCTGCTCCAGGGTCTTGGCGAACTGCTCTTCTTCGGCCTTGAGCACGCGCTCGATGTGCGCTTGCTGGCTCTTCAGCTCCGGGAAGGCTTCGCCCATTTCAGCGGCCAGTGCGGCAACGATCTGGTAGAAGAAGCTGCCCTTGGCGCCCAGCTTGTTGCCGTGACGGCAAGCGCGGCGAATGATGCGGCGCAGCACGTAGCCACGGCCTTCGTTGGACGGCAGCACGCCGTCGGCAATCAGGAAGCCGCACGAACGGATGTGGTCGGCGACCACTTTCAGCGAGGCCTGGCCGTCATTGCTGCAACCGATGGCCTGGGCTGCGGCAGCCAGCAGGTTCTGGAACAGGTCGATCTCGTAGTTCGAATGCACGTGCTGCAGCACGGCGCTGACGCGCTCCAGGCCCATGCCGGTGTCCACCGACGGCGCTGGCAGCGGGTGCAACACACCGTCGGCTGTACGGTTGAACTGCATGAAGACGTTGTTCCAGATCTCGATGTAGCGGTCACCGTCTTCTTCTGGCGAGCCAGGTGGGCCACCCCAGATATCCGGGCCGTGATCGTAGAAAATCTCGGTGCATGGGCCGCACGGGCCGGTATCGCCCATGGTCCAGAAGTTGTCGGAGGCGTACGGGGCGCCCTTGTTATCGCCGATGCGCACCATGCGCTCGGCCGGCACGCCGACTTCCTTGGTCCAGATGTCGTAGGCTTCGTCGTCGGTGGCGTAGACGGTGACCCAGAGCTTTTCCTTGGGCAGGTTCAGCCACTGCTCAGACGTCAGGAAGGTCCAGGCGAAGGTAATGGCATCGCGCTTGAAATAGTCGCCGAAGCTGAAGTTGCCCAGCATTTCGAAGAAGGTGTGGTGACGCGCGGTGTAACCGACGTTTTCCAGGTCGTTGTGCTTGCCACCGGCACGCACGCACTTCTGGCTGCTGACAGCACGCGTGTAGGCGCGCTTCTCCGCACCGAGGAAGCAGTCCTTGAACTGGTTCATGCCTGCGTTGGTGAACAGCAGGGTCGGGTCGTTGTTCGGGATCAGCGAACTGGAGGCGACTCGGGTATGTCCCTGCTCTTCGAAGAAGCGAAGGAAGGCTTCACGGATTTCTGCGCTTTTCATAGGTTCTTCCACGGAAACGGCGGCCCTGTTGGGCAAACGCGTCGACGAAACGACGGCAAAGGGCCGCATTATATCGGTCCTGCAGTCTTGATGCAGTGTGTTTATACGATAGAAGCCATCGTTTGGACGGTTTTTCGGGCTATGCAAACGAAAACGACATGACCGGATGCTAAATCCTGTGTTTCGCCACTGGCAAGCCAATTACCGCTTAAGGGAGGGGAAAAGGGAACAGGCGGTGAATTAAAAGGTTTTCATCATGGATAGGATCCGAAACTGTGTCGCCTGGTTCGCGGGTAAACCCGCTCCTACAGGGTATGTGCAAGACCTTAATGTGGCGCCGTGCCCGTAGGAGCGGGCTCACCCGCGAAACAGGCGACACCGCTCTCACCCCAGCCGCTGCCCCGAATCCGGCACGATCAGAATGCCGGCGCGCAGGCCGTTCCTGACCTTGGGATTGGGGAAAATGATGCGCGCACCCTCCTCCTCGACTACCCAGCGCATCTCGGCCAGGTCTTCAGCCAGCAGGTAACCCTTGCTCAGCTCGGAGAAGTTTTCGATGTCCGCCGGCAGGTGCAGGTGGAAGCTGTCGCTGTGCTTGATGATTTCGCGGGAAACACTGAACAGCTGCAGGCCATCCAGCGAACTTTCGTTTTCGGGCTCGGTAGCCTCGATGATGCGGATCAGCCGCTCTTCGAGCTTGTCGAGGTTCACCTGCTCGTTCTGGCCGAACGGGCGGGCCTTGCCCAACTCCAGGGTGAAAGCTTCAGCCTCAAGCTGTTCGTAGGTGAAAGCACTGAAGGTGATGGACGACTTGCTTTGCAGCAGCACCGCCTCCATACCTGCCGCCGCCAGGCGCGCCAGCTCACGACGGGAGTGCTTGCGCCCCTCTTTATAAGGGTACAAGGCGAATTGCTCGATCTTCGAACCGCGGATGGCAGTATGCAGGTCGTAATGCAGGCGGTTGCGCCCCGGCTTGCTGAAGAACACCCGGGCGAACTGTTCAAGCTCGGCAGCACGCAGTGCTTCGAACCCGCTGGACAGCTCATGGCGACCATTGAACAAGCGGTTGATGTCCTGTTCGATAAAGCGCTCGCCCTTGCGGATCGCCGCCGGGTTGCCGAACAGGAACAGCACCCGTGCCCTGGGTTTGATCTTGCCGTTGGCCACGCCGTGCAGCAGCCGTTCGAGCAATTCGATCGGCGCTGTTTCGTTGCCATGAATGCCGGCGGACAACAGCAAGTCCAGCCCGCAATCTTCGCTTTCGGCCGGACGCACTTCGAGCGCGCCCTCCCCCAGCCATCGCAAACGCGCGCCCCCGGGTGTCACTTGGGTCTTCTCAGCCGGTTCGTGAGCGGTGAGGGTCAGCTCAAGCAATTTGCCAAGGGCGAGCATAGGTGCTTCCTTAGTGGTGGTGACCGCAGTCAGGGCCATGAACGTGATCGTCGTCTTCGCCAAGTTCTGCCGGTTCCATTTCCAGCTGCAGGCTGACCAGATTGGTGGCCATCGGGCGCAGCAGCAAGTTGGCATACTCGGTGTCGTCTTCCTCGACATCCACGCCGATCAGCAACTGGCCACGGCCATCCTGCTGAATCCACACTTCCTTGCCTTGCCAGACCACAGCAAAGCGGGTGCAGGAAGTTTCCAGCTGGGTGCCGTCTTCATCTTCAAGGATCAGGCGCAAGGCGTCGGTCATTACAGAGTCTCTCTTCAAGGTTGGCGTTGGAACGGATACACCGAGCCCAACTTCAGGATCTGGGTCAATTCGTCCAGTGCCGTACGGCATTCCACCAGCAGTTGCGGGTCAGCCAGGTCTGCTTCGCCAAGGCGATCGCGGTAGTGCCTGTCGACCCACTGCAGCAGCGTGTCATACAGCGGGGCCGTCATGATAACGCCTTGGTTGACGGCTGCCAGTTCCGCTTCTTTCAAAGCCACGCGCAAACGCAGGCAGGCCGGGCCGCCGCCGTTTTGCATGCTTTGCTTGAGGTCGAATACCTTGACCTCCTTCACCGGGCCTCCCTGGCTGGTCAGCTGGCCCAGATAGGCCCAGACCCGCTCGTTGTTGCGGCACTCTTCCGGCACGACCAGCAGCATGGAACCATCGTCGCGGCTGAGCAGCTGGCTGTTGAACAGGTAGGAACGCACCGCGTCCTCCACCGCCACCGCGGCCCTGGGCACGCAGATGGCCTGGAAGTTGCCACCCTTGCTGGCCAGTTTAGCTCGCAGTTGCCCAAGTACCGCGTCGGTCTCGAGAAACGCGTCCTCGTGGTAGAACAGCACCTCGCCGTTACCGACCGAAATCACATCATTGTGGAACACACCCTGGTCGATCACCGCCGGGTTCTGTTGAGCGTAGACCACACCGTCATCGCTCAGGCCGTGCAGCCGGGCCACAGCTTGCGAGGCCTCCAGGGTTTGTCGGGCCGGGTACTTCTGTGGCGCGGGGTAACGGCTGTCGAAGGCACTGCGGCCGTAGACAAAAAATTCCACGCCAGCCTCGCCATAGGCGCGGCAGAAGCGCGTGTGGTTGGCCGCGCCCTCGTCACCGAACTGTGCCACGGCAGGCAGCGCAGCGTGGTGGGCAAAGTGTTTCTCGTTGTTGAACATGGCGCCCAGCACGCGACTGGTGGTCGGGTGTTCGATGCTGCGGTGATATTTGCAGTTGAGGTTGGCGGCAGTGAAGTGCACGCGACCGTCAGCAGTGTCGGCACTCGGGCTGACTGTCGCGGCGTTGGCCACCCACATGCTCGAGGCCGAGCAACTGGCCACCAGCAACGGCATGGCCTCGCGGGCGGCGCGCTGGATAACGTCGGCATCGCTACCACTGAACCCCAGGCGGCGCAGCGCCGCCACGTCCGGGCGCTCTTGTGGCGCCAGAACACCCTGCTTGAAGCCCATGTCGGCCAGCGCTTTCATCTTCGCCAGGCCCTGGCGCGCGGCCTCACGCGGGTTGGACGCCTGCTGGCTGTTGCTCTGCGAAGCCACGTTACCGTAAGACAGGCCGCCATAGTTGTGGGTAGGCCCCACCAGGCCATCAAAATTCACTTCATAGGATTTCATCGGCTAGGCTCCGTGACCTGTTGTTATAGGGTGACGCCCGGCGTCAGGGTCGCCGGCAAGGCAAGGCTGGCGGTCTCCAGCGAAGCCACGGGGTAAGCGCAGTAGTCGGCCGCGTAATAGGCGCTGGCGCGATGGTTGCCACTGGCACCCACACCACCGAACGGCGCGCTGCTGGCAGCCCCCGTCAGCTGCTTGTTCCAGTTGACGATGCCAGCGCGACTGCGCAACCAGAAGTACTGGTAGCGGGCCCGCGAATCAGACAGTAAGCCGGCGGCCAGGCCATACTGGGTGTTATTGGCTTCATCGATGGCAGCATCGAAGTCGGCGTAGCGGATCACCTGCAACAGCGGGCCGAAAAACTCTTCATCCGGGCGGTCAGCCACGGCGGTGACATCGACAATGCCCGGGGTCAGCAGTGCGGCATCGGCCTGCGGCTGAGTCATTTCCAGCAGTTTCACGCCACCTTTGGCGGCCAGTTCAACCTGGGCGGCAAGCAGCGCCCGAGCCGCCTGCAGCGAAATCACCGACCCCATGAAAGGCGCCGGCTGTTCATCGAACGCCCCCACCGTGATGGTTTTGCACACTTCGACCAGGCGCGCGATCAGCGCATCGCCCCAGGCGCCTTGCGGCACCAGCAGGCGCCGCGCGCAGGTGCAACGCTGGCCGGCGGAAATGAACGCCGACTGGACAATGGTATACACCGCCGCATCGAGGTCCTTGACCTCGTCCACCACCAGCGGGTTGTTACCCCCCATTTCCAGGGCCAGGATCTTGTCTGGGCGGCCTGCGAACTGTTGATGCAGCAGGTTGCCGGTGCGGCTGGAGCCGGTGAAGAACAGGCCATCGATACCTGGGTTGGCGGCCAGCGCCACACCGGTTTCACGTGCGCCCTGCACCAGGTTCAGCACACCCGCCGGCAGGCCGGCAGCAATCCAGCAGTTGACGGTAAGCTCAGCGACCTTGGGGGTGAGCTCGCTGGGCTTGAACACCACGCAGTTGCCTGCCAGCAGCGCCGGCACGATATGGCCATTGGGCAGGTGCCCGGGGAAGTTGTAAGGGCCGAACACCGCCACGACGCCATGAGGCTTGTGCCGCAGAACAGCCGTGGCATCGGCCAGCGGACCACTCTTTTCGCCGGTGCGCTCGCGGTAGCTCTGTACTGAAATCGCCACCTTGTTGATCATACTGGTGACTTCAGTCGCAGATTCCCACAGCGGCTTCCCGGTTTCCTCGCCAATGCACTGGGCCATGGCTTCGGCATGCACTTTCAGCTGCGCGGCAAACTTCTCCAGCACATCGATACGTGCCTCCAGGCTCAATTGCGCCCAGGCCGGAAAGGCCTGCCGCGCGGCCTGCACGGCAGCGTCGACCTGGCTGGCGTCAGCGCCCTGCCCTTGCCAGATCACGGCCTGGGTCACCGGGTTGAGCGACTGCAGGGTTTCGCCCTGGCCGGCCTGCCAATTGCCTGCGATGTAATGCGTGGTCATTTACTGGGCCTCCCGGCTGGCCGACAGCGGCACCGCGCGGACATTGTCGCCGACGCCCATGCGCAGGCGCTTGGCGGTCAATGGGTCGACCACCAGGGTGCCGGCGGCCAACCGTGCAGGTGCAGCAGTGATGCGGCAATCGTCGCGCTTGCGGTTGTGGATGATGAAAGGGGTCGCGTCATCGCCTGGCGTACCTACCGCCAGCACCAGGGTCTGGCTCTCGCGCACAGCGCGGATCTTGGCAGTGTCACACTCGATGGCCGGGCCGGCATCGAAGATGTCGACGTAGCCCTGGTAGTTGAAGCCTTCCTGCTTGAGCATAGCCAGCGCCGGCTCGGTGTCTTTGTGCACACGGCCGATCACACTGCGCGCCGCTTCGGACAGGAAGCAGGTGTACAGCGGGAACTTGGGCATCAGTTCGGCGATGAACGACTTGTTGCCCACGCCAGTGAGGTAATCGGCCTGGCTGAACTCCATCTTGAAAAAATGCCGGCCCAGGCTTTCCCAGAACGGCGAACGACCCTGCTCGTCAGACATGCCGCGCATTTCGGCAATGATCTTCTTGCCGAACAGCTCGGGGAACTCGGCAATGAACAGCATGCGCGCACGCGACAGCAGGCGGCCATTGAGGCCCGAGCGGTAGTCGCTACGCAGGAACAGCGAGCACAGCTCGGAGTTGCCGGTCAGGTCGTTGGCCAGGAACAGCGTCGGGATTTCGCGGTAGATCTTCAGCTCCTGCGAGGCGCTGACAGTCAGGCCGACCCGGTAGTTGTACCAAGGCTCACGCAGGCCGACGGCGCCGGCGATGGCACTGATGCCCACCACCAGACCTTCGTCGTTTTCCAGCACGAACAGGTAATCGGTGTCGCCACGCTCGGCTTCGCCACGAAAGCTTTTTTCCGCCCAACCAACGCGATGCCCCAGGCGCTCTTCGTTGGCCGGCAGCGTGGTCAGCCCGGTGGTGCCGGTGCTGCGTGCCAATTCGATCAACGCAGGCAAATCGCTGCTGCGTACAGGACGAACGATCATGCTATCTCCTTGTGCGGCGGCATCGGCCGGCGCGAAACTCTGCTAACGCATCAATCCCGAAACGTCTGTTGCCAGACCTCAAACCGCGACCAGGCGCACGCTGGCGCCCTCGCCCACGCCCAGCGCGTCGGCTGCTGCCACGCTCAGGCTGACCGGCTTGCCAGGCACCCAGTCCAGGTCCAGCAACACCGCGCGGTAGTCCTGCAACAGGCCGTTGCACACCAGGTACGGGCGACCGCCTTTGGCCGGGGCCTCTTCGATCTTCACCGGGACCACCCGGCTCTGGGCGATCGAGCGGATGCCAGAGGTGCGCGCATGCAGGGTCGGGCCGCCGTCGAAGATGTCGATGTAGTGCTCGGTCTCGAAGCCTTCGCGCATGAGTATGTCGAAGGTGATCTGCGCTCGCGGATGTACCTGGCCCATGGCTTCCTGCGCCAGGTCTGGCAACAACGGCACGTAGATCGGGTAGTGGGGCATCAGCTCGGCGAGAAAGGTACGGCTCTTCAGGCCGCACAGGCGCTCGGCGTCGGCATAGTTGAGGTCGAAGAAGTTGCGGCCGATGGCATCCCAGAACGGCGATTCACCCTGATCGTCGCTGAAGCCGACGATTTCGGTCACCACCGAATCGGCAAAGCGCTCCGGGTGCGCAGCCATGAACAGCAGTCGGCCGCGCGAGTTGAGCTCGGCCCAGCCACTGTTCACCAACTCCGGCGCCACATAGAAACTGGTCAGCAGGCTGTTGCCGGTCAGATCGTGGCACAGCGACAGCACATGGATCTTGTTGTGTATCTTCAGCTCGCGTGAGGCGTGCACGAATGTTTCGTTACGAAAACTGTAGAACGGCTCGGAGTACCCGGCCGAAGCGACGATGGCCGAGCAGCCGGCCAACTTGCCTGTTTCACTGTCTTCGAGCACGAAAAAGTAACTCTCTTCACCGTTGAAGCTGACCTCGGCGGCGAAGGATGTCTCAGAGGCGGCAATCTTGTCGCCCAGACGAGCAGTGTCGTCCGGCAGCGAGGTGACACCAATGGGGCTGTCTGCAGCCATGCGCTGCACGTCGTTCAGATCAGCCATTTGCGCGGGGCGCATCACCAGCATGGTGTCACTCCTTTGGAATACGGGCCATTCACGTCGGCACGGAAAAACGGCAGGCACCCAGGCACCTGCACTGGAATCGGGTATCGCCGGCCCGGCGTAGCCTCGGGTTGAGGCTGCGCCGGGACCGACGAAAGGACCGCTGGCGGATCAGCCTTTGGTCAGCGTGGCCACAGCGCGTTCGAAGCGGTCCAGGCCTTCGTCGATGTCGGCGTCTTCAACCACCAGGCTTGGCGCGAAGCGGACCACGTCCGGGCCGGCCTGCAGCACCATCACGCCTTCTTTCTCGGCAGCATTGAGCACGTCCTTGGCCTTGCCTTGCCAGGCCTCGGTCAAGACACAGCCCAGCAGCAAGCCAACGCCACGCACCTGGCTGAACAGGTTGTACTGCTGGCCGATCTGTTCCAGGCGGGTTTTGAAGCGCTCGTGCTTAGCCTTGATACCGGCCAGGGTTTCCGGAGTATTGACCACATCCAGCACCGCGCAGGCAACGGCGCAGCCCAGCGGGTTGCCGCCATAGGTGGTGCCGTGGGTGCCAACGGCCAGGTGCTTGGCCAGCTCGGTGGTGGTCAGCATGGCGCCAATCGGGAAGCCGCCGCCCAGGCTCTTGGCACTGGTCAGAATGTCCGGGGTCACGCCGTAGTGCTGGTAGGCATACAGCGAGCCGGTACGGCCCACGCCAGTCTGCACTTCGTCGAAGATCAGCAGCGCATTGTGCTCGTCACACAGCTTGCGCGCGCCTTCCAGGTAGGCCTTGTCGGCCGGCACCACGCCGCTCTCGCCCTGGATCGGCTCGATCACCACGGCGCAGGTCTTGTCGGAAATCTGTGCCTTCAACGCTTCCAGGTCGTTGTACGGCACATGGCTGATACCGGTGATCTTCGGGCCAAAGCCATCGGAGTACTTCGGCTGGCCACCCACGCTGACGGTAAACAGGGTGCGACCGTGGAAGCTGTTCACGGTGGCGATGATTTCGTGCTTTTGCGGACCGAAGCGGTCATGAGCCACACGACGGGCCAGCTTGAAAGCGGCCTCGTTGGACTCGGCGCCGGAGTTGCAGAAGAACGCGCGGTCGGCAAAGGTGGCGTCCACCAGCTTGTGGGCCAGGCGCAGGGCCGGCTCGTTGGTGAACACGTTGGAGACGTGCCAGAGGGTGTTGGCCTGTTCAGTCAGGGCCTTGACCAGTGCCGGGTGGCAGTGGCCCAGGGCATTGACCGCGATGCCGCCGGCAAAGTCGATCAACTCGCGACCCGACTGGTCCCAGACGCGGGAACCCTCGCCTCGCACAGGAATGAAGGCCGCCGGAGAATAGTTGGGGACCATCACCTGGTCGAAATCGGCACGTTGCACCGGGGCTTGCTCAACGGACATCTGAGTCTCCTGAAGAGGAACGCTGGCCTGGAAGTGGCGAGCGATGGGGGGATTGTAAGGACTGATCCGCGCCTGTCCTTGCGGCCAAGCGACAACTTGTTACAGCGCAAAACCCAGTTTTGACAAGGCTTTCGGCAATGCGACAAACACTGTCGCAATCGCGCAGTGTACGGGAGAGAGGGGGCTGGGTGAACGGGTGTTCACACAGGTTTGTGAGGGGGCGGGATGTACGGGTGTTCACACAGGATTGTGAGGGGGCAGGATGTACGGCGATGTTAATGTGTTGACGGGGAGATCGAGCGCCGCCCGCGCGGCGCTTCGCGGGTAAACCCGCTCCTACGTTTGTTTCGGGCCAGTCCCTCCTGTGCCTGGCGCGCGCGACCGCCTTGTTTGTTCGACGGGATATCGAGGTGTGCGCCAAGGCGTTCGCGCGCAAATGCCACAGGCATAACTGGCCCGAAACAAACGTAGGAGCGGGTTTACCCGCGAAGCGCCGCGTGGGCGGCGCTCGATTTGCAACCCAACACCAACCCCAAGGCATACACCCCGAACCCAACCGAAATCTCAGCCCTTTTCAGCCGGCGCCGAGCTCAATTCAAACGGGCTGCTGCTGCGACGCTGGTTCCGGTCTTCCCGCGGCGTTGCACCAAAGAAGTTACGGTAGGCACTGGAAAAATGCGGCCCCGAGGAGAAGCCACAGGACAGCCCGATCTGGATGATCGACTTGCTGGTCTGCATCAGCATCTGCCGCGCCTTGTTCAACCGCAACTCCAGGTAGTACTGGCTGGGCACACGGTTCAGGTACTGCTTGAAGATACGCTCCAACTGCCGACGTGACACGCACACATGCTGGGCGATTTCGTCGGTGGTCAGCGGCTCTTCGATGTTGGCTTCCATCAGCAACACGGCCTGAGTCAGCTTGGGGTGACTCGAGCCCAGGCGGTTCTGCAGCGGAATACGCTGGCGCTCGCCACCCTCGCGGATGCGTTCTACCACCAGCTCTTCCGATACCGCCCCGGCCAGCTCCGCCCCGTGATCGCGCGCCAGCACCGCCAGCAGCAGGTCGGTCACGGCCATACCGCCGCAGGCGGTCAGTCGGTCGCGATCCCAGTCGAACAGGTGGCTGGTGGCAATCACCTTGGGGAAGCGTTCGGCAAAGTCATCCTGCCAGCGCCAGTGCACGGCTGCCCGGTACCCATCGAGCAGGCCCAGCATGGCCAGCGGATACACACCGGCCGACAAGCCACCGATCAGGCAACCACTGCGCGCCAGTTGCTTGAGCGCCGCTGAAAAGGCAGCCCCCATCGCCGCAGGCGGCTCGTCGGCCAGCAGAAAGAGCTTGTGGCAGCCCTCCAGGCGGCCGGTCCACGGCTCGCCCGGCAGCCGCCAGGCGCCTTCCTGCGCAGGCTCGGCCTGCAGGAAGACCAACTCGTAGACCACATCCGGATGCACACGCTGCGCCACCAGCAACACTTCCTCGGCCAACGCCAGGGTCAAAGGCCTGGTGCTGGGCCAGATGAGAAAACCGATTCGCTGGGTGGTCATAGGGTACGGTCCGAAACCTGAGGTCGTTCGAGTCTGTGCGCCGGGTCAGGCTGCGCTCGCCGCGCAGCATGCCCTATTCTGGTGCAAAAATGCAGCTTTTACTTCAGGCTGCCGGAGAGGAACTGCTGCAGGCGCTCCGACTGCGGATTGGCCAGCACTTCACGCGGGCAGCCGGTTTCTTCCACCAGGCCTTTGTGCAGAAACACCAGCTGGTTGGACACCTCGCGGGCAAAGCCCATTTCGTGGGTCACCACCACCATGGTCCGACCTTCCTGGGCCAGCGCCTGCATCACCTTCAGCACATCACCCACCAGCTCAGGGTCGAGCGCCGAGGTCGGCTCGTCGAACAGCATGACCTCCGGCTCCATGGCCAATGCCCGGGCAATTGCCACACGTTGTTGCTCACCCCCCGACATATGCCCGGGGAAGGCATCCTTGCGATGGGCAACCCCCACCTTGGCCAGGTAGTGCTCGGCCTTTTCCAGGGCTTCCTTCTTGTTCACGCCCAGCACGTGCACTGGCGCTTCGATGATGTTCTCAAGCGCTGTCATGTGCGACCACAGGTTGAAGTGCTGGAACACCATCGACAGGCGTGAGCGCATACGCTGCAATTGACGCGGGTCGGCGGCCTTCAACGCACCATCCTTGCCGGCCACCAGCTTCAGCTCTTCGTTGTTGAGCAGGATCTTGCCGGCGTGCGGCTGCTCCAGCAGGTTGATGCAGCGCAGGAAGGTCGACTTGCCCGAACCGCTGGAGCCGATGATGCTGATGACGTCGCCGGCCTTGGCCGCCAGTGACACGCCCTTGAGCACTTCGTGGCTGCCGTAGCGCTTGTGCAGGTCTTGGACTTCGAGTTTGTACATGCTGTCGATTCTCACAAAGCGGTCAGTGCTTGCGCGGCGCCAGGTAGCCGAGCCAGCGGCGTTCGGCCATCTTGAACAGGCGCACCAGGATGAAGGTCAGGCACAGGTAGAACACGCCCGCCGTGATATAGGCCTCGAAAGGCAGGTAGTACTGGGCATTGACCGTGCGCGCAGCACCGGTGATGTCGATCAGGGTGACGATCGACGCCAGGCTGGTGGTCTGCAGCATCATGATCACTTCATTGCTGTACTGCGGCAGTGCCCGACGCAGTGCCGAAGGCAGCAGGATGCGGCGGTACATTTTCATGCGCGACATCCCCATGGCCTTGGCAGCTTCGATCTCGCCATGCGGCGTCGCCTTGAGGCTGCCGGCAATGATTTCGGCCGTGTAGGCACTGGTATTGATGCCGAACGCCAGGCAGGCGCAGAAGGTGGCGCTGGACAGCAGCGGCCAGAAGATACTCTCGCGCACCGCCTCGAACTGGGCCAGGCCGTAGTAGATCAGGAACAGCTGCACCAGCATCGGCGTGCCACGGATGACGTAGGTGTACAGCCATGCAGCAAGGTTGACCACCGGCTGCCTGGATACCCGCATCAGGCCCAGCGGAATGGCTGCCAACAGGCCGAAGAAAAGCGAAATCGCCAGCAATTTCAGGGTGGTCAGCAGGCCGCCGAAGTACATCGGCAGCGCTTCCCAGACGACGTTGTAGTCGAAGATCATAGTTCAGCCACCTTGACGCCCACCGAGTAGCGGCGCTCCAGATACTTCAGGGCCAGCAGCGAAACACTGGTCAGCACCAGGTACAGCGCCGCCACTGCCAGGAAGAAGGTGAAGGGTTCGCGGGTGGCGTCAGCCGCCTGCTTGGCCTTGAACATCATGTCCTGCAGGCCGACGACCGAAATCAGCGCAGTGGCCTTGGTCAGCACCAGCCAATTGTTGGTGAAGCCCGGAATGGCCAGGCGAATCATTTGCGGCACCTGGATGCGGAAGAACACTTGGCGAGGGCTCATGCCATACGCCACGCCCGCCTCGGCCTGGCCTTTGGGAATGCCCAGGAAGGCACCGCGGAAGGTTTCCGAGAGGTAGGCGCCAAAGATGAAGCCCAGGGTACCGATACCCGCAATCAGCGGATTCAGATCGATATAGTCTTCATAGCCGAGCAGCGGCGCCACCCGGTTGATGATGTCTTGCCCGCCGTAGAAGATCAGCAGGATCAGGACCAGGTCCGGAATACCACGGATCACCGTGGAATACAGATCGCCCAGCCAGGCCAGCCAGCGCACTGGCGACAAACGCAGCGCCACACCGATCAGGCCGAGCACGATGGCCAGGGCCATCGACGACAGGGCGAGCTGTAGCGTCAGCCACGCCCCGTCGAGGATGACTGCCCCGTAGCCTTTCAACATGATGAGGTCCTCGACCTAGAGAATGAAAAATGGTGCAAACCTCAGAGCCTCTGCTGTTTGCACCATTGCACAGGTGAAACCCGACGTCTTACTTCGAGTCTGGACCGTAGATGTCGAAATTGAAGTACTTGCTTTCGATTTCTTTGTACTTGCCGTTGGCACGGATGGCGTCGATCGCCGCGTTGATGCGGTCGACATTGGCCTTGTCACCCTTGCGTACGGCAATACCGATACCGTCACCGAAGTACTTGGCGTCGGTGAAGGCCGGGCCTACGAACGCGAAGCCCTTGCCGGCGTCAGTCTTGAGGAAGCCGTCTTCCAGCAGGGTGGCATCAGCCACGGTGCCGTCGAGGCGGCCAGCTGCGACGTCCAGGTAGATTTCGTTCTGGGTGCCATAAGGCACCACGGTGGCACCTTTGGCGCCCAGCACTTCCTTGGCGAAGCGGTCGTGAATGGAGCCGCGCTGCACACCGATCTTCTTGCCTTTCAGTTCGTCCAGGCTGTCGCTGACGGTGGTGCCGTCCTTCATGACCAGGCGCGCCGGAGTCAGGTAGTAGCGCTTGGTGAAGTCGACCGACTTCTTGCGGTCATCGGTGATCGACATGGACGACAGGATGGCGTCGATCTTGCGCACTTTCAGCGCCGGGATCAGGCCGTCGAACTCCTGCTCGACCCAGGTACACTTGGTTTTCATCTCTTCGCACAGCGCGTTGCCGATATCGTAGTCAAAGCCGGCAATGCTGCCGTCAGGTTGCTTGAAGGCGAAGGGTGGGTAGGCCGCTTCGATGCCGATTTTCAGCGGTTTTTCAGCAGCCTGCGACACCAGGGAAAACACAGACAGCGCCAGGGCGCCAAGCAGTGCGAGCTTCTTCATCAGGTAACTCCATCGGTACGGGGCAATACAAGGCAGGTAACGGCTGCCCGATATGCGAATGAGTACAACGCGAGCCGCGCAGGGTTCGACCAAGGCCGCATACCACGAGCGAGTGAGTGGCATTTTAACGACAGCCCGGTAGTCGATATTTCTTCAAAGCGACAACTACTTATAGAAGCGCTTGAAACCGCCGCGGGCGATGTTGACAGCCAGTGCAGAATATGCAATGGCGCAAGAAATAAAACCTATAGACCTAGCAATTCCTGGGCCTATTATTGGCAAACCCTTGTACGACGGCAAGTGCAGCGTGCCTTGATGCACAAAATGCTGACCCCGATGCACCGAAACGGGCCGGAATTGTTTCCTGGCGCCCCGAACCTGTGCGGGGCCGGTGACAGAACAGTAACCGATGATTGTCGGGTAACAATGCAAGAGCGGGCTTGCCCGCGAATGCATGAGGTCAGGAGACAGCTTAGCCTGAACTGACGCATTCGCGGGCAAGCCCGCTCTCATCAAACAAAATGCAACCCATTGTTTTCTAAACACTCAAGCGGCCACCAGTTGATACCCCAGTTTCCGGGCTTTGCGAAGCAAAGCCCGGACCTGCCGGTCTTGGCTTCTGGTTTCAAACTCCTCAAGACCTTGTTCAACATAAGCCTGCTTCTTGGTTAACAGGTTGTACACCAGACGTGCCAACTGATGCGCAGTGGCCTTGATGGCGCAGCTGGTATCCATTCGAGTCAGTCTGGCTCGGTGTGATGCACCAATGAAACCCTTGTCGTTACGGGCATTGGATGCGGCCTGCTTGAGTGCTTGAGCTGCTCGATTGACTATTTTGGGCCCGCCACCTGCCAGTCGATGACCGCCGGAAATTCGGGTAGGGGGAGCCAGTCCCAACCAAGAGCAGAAGTGCTGTGAGGACGGGAAGCGTGATAGATCTGTACCGATCTCCCCTGCCAGCACTAATGCAGTGTCCACCCCAATGGTTGGAATTGCGGTTAGGTCCACGCCAAGAACTTTCCACAATGTCTGATGCAATTCAGTCTGTTGGACACCGTTTCGGTGTGGGCTCCGTAAAGGCTTATTGGATGGCTCTGGCTTGTTTTGCAGCACCGGCAACTGCTCTAACGCGGCTTTTATGGCGTCGTCACAATCAGCAATTTGCTGCTCCAGGAAGTCATAGGCAGCCAATTCCTGAGTTAGCGCATGCAAATGCTCGCGCCGCCAATTGCCATGAAGACTCCGAGCGACAGCCTCCTTGCCTGCCTTGATGCGGCGGTCGGTCAGTTCAGCCAGTTGCACTGGGTCCCGTTCACCTGCGCAGATGGCTCGCAAAATCTTCATGCCAGTTACACCGGAAATATCACTGATGACATTGGCCAGCTGGATGTTCATTTGGCTCATGGCCTTTTGCATACGGTTCAGCGTCTGCGCCTGGTCTTTCACTTTGGAAGCACGCTGCCTGACCAATGACCGGACGCAGCAGGTCAGATCATCGGGGCGGAATGCGCCTCTGAGCAGTCCATGAGTCATCAGCTGCCAAATCCACTGGCAATCCAACACATCTGATTTACGGCCCGTGATTTGCCGAGTTGCTCTGGCATTGACGAGATAAACCTCAAAACCGCGCTCGCTGAGAATCTCGTAAATTGGAATCCAATAAACCCCCGTGGATTCCATGGCAACGACCTTGATCCCCAGGCTTTCAAGCCAGTTAGCCATCTTGAGTAGGTCGTCAGTAAAGGACGTGAACGACTGGACGGGATTTTCGTGCCGGGGATCGACCGCCACGAAATGTTCTCGACCACCGACATCGATCGCCGCGCAATCGGGATGGACGACGGTAAAGCGTTGCTTGGAAGGCTTGCGCGCCATGATGAATCCTCGCAGGATAAAGGGCGCGCGGGGCACACGGTGGCGAAAGGGTTCACTCTCTCATACGTGGTCACAGCTGAATCAGCTGATGCCTACAGGGACTTCACGCCGATACCGTGCGGATCACTCTCCTACGCGGGTGTGCGGACACACACCAGTGCTGGCTACGATCTCTGTCCCGCGCACACGAACCCTAACAAAGCAAAAGGCGGCTGGCCCTACCGGGCCAACCGCCTTTTCTTTTTCAAAATGTCAGCGTCGCTGCGGAACTGAAGCCGTACACCTCATGTTTGCTGCGCGACAGCGCAGCCCGGAAGGGCTGGGTGATCTCCTACAGGGGGTATTGCCGGGGAGGGAATTAGGCCGAAGCCAGGTTCATCGCCTTGTGGGTATCGATCAGGTGCTGCACCACACCTGGGTCGGCCAAGGTCGAGATATCGCCCAGGGCGTCGTATTCACCGGTGGCAATCTTGCGCAGGATGCGGCGCATGATCTTGCCCGAGCGGGTCTTCGGCAGCCCTGGCGCCCACTGGATCACATCCGGCGAGGCAATCGGGCCAATCTCCTTGCGTACCCAGTTCTTCAGCTCCAGGCGCAATTGCTCGCTGGCCTCGATGCCGGCATTGAGGGTGACATACACATAAATGCCCTGCCCTTTGATGTCATGCGGCACGCCAACCACTGCGGCCTCGGCAACCTTCGAATGCGCAACCATGGCGCTTTCGATCTCGGCAGTACCCATGCGGTGGCCGGACACGTTGAGCACGTCATCCACACGGCCGGTGATCCAGTAGTAGCCGTCCTCGTCGCGGCGCGCACCGTCGCCGGTGAAGTACATGCCACGGAAGGTCTTGAAGTAGGTGTCGACGAAGCGGTCATGGTCGCCGTACAGCGAACGCGACTGACCCGGCCAGGAATCGAGGATTACCAGGTTGCCTTCGGCAGCACCGTCGATCAGGTTGCCCAGGTTATCGACCAGGGCAGGTACCACACCGAAGAACGGACGGGTTGCCGAACCCGGCTTGAGGCCGGTGGCGCCAGGCAGCGGGCTGATCAGGATGCCGCCGGTCTCGGTCTGCCACCAGGTGTCGACGATCGGGCAACGCTCCTTGCCGACGGTCTTGTAGTACCAGTTCCAGGCCTCAGGGTTGATCGGCTCACCCACCGACCCCAGCAGACGCAGGCTGGAACCGTCGGCGCCCTCAACAGCTGCCTGCCCTTCAGCCATCATGGCGCGAATGGCAGTTGGCGCTGTGTAGAGGATGTTGACCTTGTGCTTGTCGACGATCTTCGATACGCGGGTAATGTCCGGGTAGTTCGGCACGCCCTCGAACAGCAAGGTGGTAGCGCCGTTGGCCAGCGGGCCGTAGACGATATAGCTGTGGCCTGTGACCCAACCGACGTCGGCGGTGCACCAGTACACCTCGCCCGGGCGGTAATCGAATACGCGTTCATGGGTCAGCGCGGCGTAAACCAGGTAACCGCCCGTGGTGTGCAGCACGCCCTTCGGCTTGCCGGTGGAGCCGGAGGTATAAAGGATGAACAGCGCCTCTTCAGCGCCCATTTCCTTGGGTGCGCAGTGGCTGGAGGCGACTTTCATCAGGTCTTCGTACCAGATGTCGCGGTGCTGGTGCCAGGCAATGTCGCCACCGGTGCGCTTGCACACGATGATTTTCTGCACGCTGCTGGTTTCAGGGTTGGTCAGCGCCAGGTCGACGTTGGCCTTGAGCGGTGTGCGGCGGCCACCACGCACGCCTTCGTCGGCCGTGATCACCACCTTGGACTTGCAGTCGATGATACGGCCAGCCAGCGCCTCGGGCGAGAAGCCGCCGAACACCACCGAGTGAATCGCACCAATGCGTGCACAGGCCAGCATGGCGACCACCGCTTCGGGGATCATCGGCATATAGATGGTGACCACGTCACCGCGGTGCACATCCTGGCCACGCAGGGCGTTGGCGAACTTGCAGACCTGCTCGTGCAACTCGCGGTAAGTGATGTTGCGGTGCTCGGAAGGGTCGTCACCTTCCCAGATGATGGCCAACTGGTCACCGCGCTCTTCAAGGTGGCGGTCCAGGCAGTTGGAGGAAACGTTCAGAGTGCCGTCGGCGAACCATTTGATATCGACATGGTGGTCGTCGAAGGAGGTCTGCTTGACCTTGGTGAACGGCTTGATCCAGTCGATACGCTGGGCCTGCTCGCGCCAGAAGCCGTCCGGGTTGATCACCGATTGCTGGTACATGGCCTTGTAGGTGGCCTCGTCGGTCAGGGTAGTGGCCGCAACCTCGGGACGAACGGGATACAGTGGAGCCGCACTCATCTGTGTTACCTCGGTGTAATAGTTGTTTTTGTATGGAACCGTTTGTAACTGTACCAGAGCGACAAAAGCCATTCGACGTTGGTAGTAATTTGGTACACCCGTTCCGGCAAAACGCTCTGGCGCGGGCATTACAGCCTTGCCGACGAAAAAACGAGGGGTTTGCCACAGGATTGTTACAGATTCTGTCAAAACACTTTATCAAAACACCCACTGTTTCAGCATTGGCCACCGCCATAAAATTCACCTCGCCAGCAACGGCAAGGCGATTAACAACTGGTAACAGCCCCCACGAAGGCAAACGTTAATCCCCCTCTAATCCCGATAGTTAACACTCGCTGTACTCGCGGCGCCATAAGCGCCGCGTGCCCCCTCACGACCTTAGACAGGTAAATAGAAAATGAAAGCTTTACTGGTATTGGTACTTGGCAGTCTTTGCGGCGCGGCAATGGCCGGCGAAGCCAAAGATGCCGAGCAGATTCCGGTTGAACAGTACAGTTACTCGCAGCACCTGGACATTGCTCGCGTCATTTCCATGAGCGAAGTGCCCAATGTGTGCGAAGTCGTGCCCGCCCGCATGACCTACGAGGACTCCCAGGGCCAGAAGCACATTCTCGAATACCGCGTGATGGGGAACGGCTGCTCTAACGGCTGATACCTTGGAATCGGGGGCCCTGCGGGCCCCTTCGCGGGTGAACCCGCTCCTACGGGTACCTCGCACACCATGAATGCGGCGCGGTACCTGTAGGAGCGGGTTCACCCGCGAAGCATTCACCACCTGATTAACAGGCTATTAACTTACAGCCATTTAATCAGTCGATTTGCCCAACGAATAATCCCTCAACTTGTTGGCAATCGTGGTATGCGAAACACCCAGTCTTTTGCCCAAGGCCCGACTACTGGGAAACTCACCTATCAAACTTTCCAGCACCGCCTTTTCAAAGCGCCCTACTATCTGCGAAAGATCCCCTTCCAGCGAAAACTCACCCAACGGTTGCCGCACGCCATAATCCGGCAAGCGGATATGCTCGCTTTTAACCACGCCGCCGTCACATAACGAAACCGCCTGGAACAAAACGTTTTCCAACTGCCTTACATTACCTGGCCAGTGGTACTGCCCAAGTTTGTCCATTGCCGCCGGTGCCAGGCGCGGCATGGCACAGCCAATCTGTCGACTGGCCTGATCGAGAAAATGCTGCACCAACCCCTCCAGACCATCCATGCATTCGCGCAAAGGCGGAATGTGCAGCGACAGTACATTGAGCCGGTGATACAGGTCCTGGCGAAACTCGCCACGGGCACACAACTCGGACAAATCCACCTGGGTTGCACAAATCACCCGCACATCCAGGTAGACCTCTTCATCGCTACCTACCCGACGGAAGCAGCCGTCCTGCAGAAAGCGCAGCAGCTTTACCTGCAGGCGCGGGCTCATCTCCCCTACCCCGTCAAGGAACAGCGTGCCGCCTGCAGTCAACTCCAGCAGCCCCAGCTTGCCTTCGGCCCGTGCCCCTTCGAATGCCCCTGGGCCGTAACCGAACAGCTCGGTCTCGGCCATCGACTCGGGCAACCCGGCGCAGTTGAGCGCCATCAGCGGCGACTGTCCACGCGGGCTGGCCAGGTGGCAGGCACGCGCCAGCAACTCCTTGCCGGTACCGGTTTCGCCCTCGATCAGCAACGGTGCATCCAGCGGCGCCATGCGCCGCGCTTCACGCACCACGGCAGCCATCACCCGCGAGCTCTGGAAGATGCTGTCGAAGCCACGCAGCTCTTGCTTGCGCACATTGTAGATACGCTCGCCGATTCGGTCGGCGCGGTGAAGGGTAAGCACCGCGCCGGCCAGCGCCTCGCTGTCATCGTGCTCGGACTGCAGCGGTGCGATATCGGCCAGGAACACATCGCCTTTGACTTTGATGCGCAAGCCGTTGATGCGCGACTTGTTGGCCCGCACCAGCTCCGGTAGATCGAAGTCTTCTACGTAGCGCGCCAGCGGCATGCCCGGCACCTCATCAACCCGCACGCCAAGCAACTGCGCGGCGGCACGGTTGGCCGCAACGATGCTGCCGCCCATGTCGATCGACAGCACCGGGAAGTCCAGCGCCCCCAGCAACGCATTCAGCTCCATGTGCCGGCGTTCGCTGGGCATCAGGCCCACACGCTTTACGCCGAACACCCCGGCAATCGCCTCGAACTTCGGCCGCAGGGCCTGAAATTGCAGGTTGATCAGGTTCGGGCAGTGCAGGTAGATGGCGTTGCCATGGTCACCGCCAACCTCACCGCGCAGCACGTTGATGCCGTACTCCACCAGCAGGTTGAGGATGTCGCGCAGGATGCCAATGCGGTTCTGGCAATGGACTTTGATACGCATGAGGGCTCTCGAAGCGCTGATGTTTTTCAACACCGCGCGGAAAATTCGTAAAGATAAGCTGACAAAAACCGGGTTTCTATCAACCAGATGCCTCGAATTTTCCGACACTTGCCGAGCTTTGTAAAATTATCGTTACGAAAACCCACGTCAGCACCCTTCGCGGCCGAGGCCCACCCCCGTGCAAAACCGCTGGCGAAGGGATATTCCTTTCGGCATGTCCTGCACATAACAAGAAAAGCCCTCACCAGGAGAGCCTCATGAAACAGACGCAATACGTGGCACGCGAGCCCGATGCGCATGGTTTTATCGATTACCCGCAGCAAGAGCATGCGGTGTGGAACACCCTGATCACCCGCCAGCTGAAAGTGATCGAAGGCCGTGCGTGCCAGGAATACCTGGACGGCATCGACCAGCTGAAATTGCCGCATGACCGCATTCCGCAATTGGGCGAGATCAACAAGGTGCTGGGTGCCACCACCGGCTGGCAGGTTGCCCGGGTACCGGCGCTGATCCCCTTCCAGACCTTCTTCGAATTGCTGGCCAGCAAGCGCTTTCCGGTCGCCACTTTCATCCGCACCCCGGAAGAGCTGGACTACCTGCAAGAGCCGGACATCTTCCACGAGATCTTCGGCCACTGCCCGCTGCTGACCAATCCCTGGTTCGCCGAGTTCACCCACACCTACGGCAAGCTCGGCCTCGCCGCGACCAAGGAACAACGTGTGTACCTGGCGCGCTTGTACTGGATGACCATCGAGTTTGGCCTGATGGAAACCGCGCAAGGCCGCAAAATCTATGGTGGCGGCATCCTCTCGTCGCCGAAAGAGACCGTCTACAGTCTGTCTGACGAGCCTGAGCACCAAGCCTTCGACCCGATCGAGGCCATGCGTACGCCCTACCGCATCGACATTCTGCAACCGGTGTATTTCGTGCTGCCGAACATGAAGCGCCTGTTCGACCTGGCCCACGAGGACATCATGGGCATGGTCCATAAAGCCATGCAGCTGGGTCTGCACGCACCGAAATTTCCACCCAAGGTCGCTGCCTGAGCGACCTTGCCGATAACAACTCGAACCGGAAAACACCTCATGAATGCCTTGAACCAAGCCCATTGCGAAGCCTGCCGCGCCGACGCACCGAAAGTCACCGACGAAGAGCTGGCTGAGCTGATCCGCGAAATCCCGGACTGGAACATCGAAGTACGTGACGGCCACATGGAGCTGGAGCGCGTGTTCCTGTTCAAGAACTTCAAGCACGCCCTGGCGTTCACCAATGCCGTGGGCGAAATCGCCGAGGCCGAAGGCCACCACCCAGGGCTGCTGACTGAATGGGGCAAGGTCACCGTGACCTGGTGGAGCCACTCGATCAAAGGCCTGCACCGCAACGACTTCATCATGTGCGCACGCACTGACAAGGTGGCGGAAACGGCTGAAGGCCGGAAGTAATCACCAGAACGAAGGGGCCAGAGGCCCCTTTTTTCATGGGGCATCTGTGCGCTGTTCGCCCGCAAAACCGACAAACGACCGGGAAAAAAACCAAACTGTCATCCAGACTTGTGTATCCTGCCCCAGCTTTTTGAAGCCACAAACGCGCCTGGCGCAGACTTTTCACTCACACTTGCGAGGAACGACGAGATGCATGAAATCCCGAATCTTCCCTTCCCAAGCCTGAACCCAGAAGAGCCATCCGTGACCGTTCACGCCGAACCGGCAGCTGCCGCCGAGCAGGATGGTGACGATCAATCCAGCGCTGACCAGGAATAACTGCGCATCCCCGACTGTGTGAAAACGGCTGACCTGCGGGCTACCCCCGTCATCACGTTTTCACACCGTCTAAAATCAACGTTGTAACAACCCACTACCACCTGCCCCGCCCCTTCCCTACACAGACTCGTGCCTCCAACCGCAAAGAGGCAGAGCCATGTCATCCATCACTGACGCCGCCGACCTACTCGCCCGGATAGACACCCTGGACGCCGAAAGCGTGCGCCTGCACAGCGACCTGTCCGGTCCAATGGACCTGGCCACATCGCTGCGCGAACATTTCAACCAGGCACTGGGCTTCACAGACCTGTTCCCCGTCGACCTGAGCGATCATGACCTGCACCAGCAGCTGACCGAAGCTTTCGCCCGTGAACCGGCGCGTGAGCACTTCAACCGCACCCTGCGACGCCCCGCCGGCAGCCAAGTAGAGGCGAACCTGGTGGCGACCTTGCAGGCAAAACTCGCCCATATCGTGATCACGGCAACCGATGCCTCACTGATCGCCGGGTTGAACGAAGGCCTGCCCAATCCATGGCCCTATGCCAGTTGCAGCCTTGCCCAGGCACTCTGGGCTCGGCGGGTGTGCCTGACCCAGCGTGACTGCTTCGTAGCGGCCGCCTTGCTGCTGTACCCCAGTTTGCCAACTCCCCCCCAGCCCCCACGATCGGCCTCCCGTCCACTGGTGCTGGACAACTACCTGGATCTCCCCACACTGGCCAGACACCTGCTGAAGCCTCCAGCCGGTGTTCACCTTGCCGTCCACCTGTTCAACGCCCTCGGTGCGACAGTCTATGCACAAGGCAGGCGTTACCGCCCGCCCACTGCCCGCGAACGGGAGGCAGGCATAACCCCTGATCAAAATGGAAAGGCGTTTCTCCCAGGCCCGGCATTGAATGCGCCAGCCGCTCAAGCGCTCGACGCCGTGCTGCATTCGTCCATGTTCACCCGATGGGCCGGCGAACTGGCCGCCTCGGCAGAATGGGATGCCAGCTCCGATCACTTGGCCTTGGCCGAACAAACCTTGATCGACGTGTTGTACCCACCCGATGACCGCCAGCCGGGGCTGATCATGGCTTTCGAGCTGTTCAGCCCGGACAATGCCACGCTCCCCGTCGAGGAAATCCGCCTTGACCTGATCAACAGTGTGCAAATCCGTCTCGCCTGCACCCCGGCGATTGCGCAACTGGCCGGTGAACTGCTGATGCGCCGCTTCGCGCCCGAACTACTGCTCAGTGGCTACCCGGCCGGTTTCAGCTTCGAGCCCGACCTGCGCTGGGCCAGCATCCGCCAGGGAGCCCTGATACTCAGCGCCCGCCAGCAACCGATGACCTTCGACAACGCAGAACAGGTCATGCGCCAGGCCCTGCACGAGGATGACCCTGCTCCCGAAGAAGCACTGCGCAAGACGCTGGCGGTGTGGGCCCCCTTGCGCGGATCATTCGAACTCCCCCCGCCCTGGTCGCACCAGCAATGGCAATTGGCGTTGCATCGCTACCTGGCGGTCAGGGACGTTGAAAGCCTCAATGATCTCCCGGACCGCTTCGAGGAGGCGCGTCGTCAGTTGCTCCAGAGCCGGATAGCGCCCGAGTCGCGCAACGCGGATGGCCAAGTGCACCTGCTGATGTACCTTGACCATGGCGCAGGCTACCGAAGCAATCCCCGCCTGCCGGACGTGACCGCCTGGTATGAAGTGGCCTTCGGCGCTTGGGAACAGCGTGCCACCAACGTCTATCAAGCTATCCTGCACCGCTGCTTGAGCCACCTGCCGGAAGATATCAAGGACCGCCTGCGTGATGGCCCCTGGACCGCCTATGCCGTGACCTGGCCGATCTACGTGGGCCACGATAACCGACCTGAGTACGGCTCCAGCCCCAGAGCGGACTGGCACATGCAGACGGCCACCCAGGGTTTCGTCGTACATGCCCCGGGCACAGAGGGCGATTGGCTTTACGAGCTGTTCCCTGAACGGCTGCACTGGCAAGCGCACTTCATTGCCCACACAGCGCCGACGCGCCTGGCCGAGCAATTGACGCTGCTCTACAGCGAATACAACCAATCACAACTGCCGTGGATCGCTGCCGACTTTCCCGCCTTGCGACAAGTGCTCATCGCCCCCACGCAAGATCGCCTCGACTCACTGGCCAGGCATTACGCTAGCGATATCGCCTTGGGCAATCGGGATGCTTTGCATGCACTGGGCAAAGGCGCTACCCCGCATGAACAATTCCTGGCCAAGCGCCAGTCCGTGAGCACTGGGCGCTACTTGCAACGGTTGTTTTCCAACCTGATACCGGGCTTGAGTTGCCTGAACCCAGAGGATGGCAGCGATGCACTGGCTTGTGTCCTGGACATCGCCGCGCTGAAAGGCGCGGCAGTCACGCTTGGTGGACGGGCCTTCAAACCATTGGCCAAGCTTCCCGGCGTGCTGGGCCAAAGCGCCAACACCGCACGCCTGAACGCCGCGCGCGCCGCCCGACGCTGGAGCAGCATCCCCGTCACGCCCGACTTCAGCGAGCGCCTTACCCCGCCCAAGCGCTGGCGCAGCGCGCCCGAACTGACGACGGTCGCCCCCGAATCCCGGGAACTCATGACGCAGCGAAGGGTACTGCCGGGCCAGACGCCCGATGCCGTGCTACTTGACCAGATACCCGACAGCCATGGTCCGGTGCCACGCGAGCTACCCGAAACAGCCACACTGATCCCCCGCGACAATGCCACGGTCGATGCAATCATTCATGGCGCCGCCTATCGCCTTCAAACACCGAACACCTCGGGGCTGCTACGTCGGGTTGCGCATGAGCCGCTACTCGGCCAGCCACCCACCGAGGTGCCGCCGCCTTACACCGGCGGCGAAGCGCAAATGGCCCTGAACTTCTCGCCCTTGCCCAATGACGCCGGCACACCCGTATTCGGACAACACGTCAGTCACGCCTTCCAAACCGTGCGGATCGAGCCGGTACCGATTCGTTATCGCCCCCAGCACACACGCTTCGACATCTGGGCGCAGGTCATGGTGCGCGAGGGCAAGGTCGTCGTACACGCCCCTAATCACCCCAGGCGATTGAAAGCCTTGCCCGTCGAAGAAACCCAGTTACGCCTTGGCGTCATCTCGCCTCCCGTGTACCACAGGCGCATCGTGGTCGACCCATCGCCTGAACTACGCTTTGGCTTGCCTGCGGACATGCCGATCGAGCAAGTCAGGCAGATTACCGACTACTGCCCTCCCGTGCGCCTGGGCGGGCTGGCACGGACCATCCCCGACCGCCGCACCCTGCGCGGCGCATTGATCGACTGGCGCGGTGAGCAGTGGTTGATCGTCGAGGCCGATCTGGGAGTTTTTTATGGCGCCCCTCATCAGCCCTGGGCGTGGCAGACAAGGCTGCTGGATGCCCCGGCACTGCCAGCTTCGCTGCCACATCCGCCCAGAGGGCTGCGTCGCAGGTTCGAGAGGATCACCGACCACGAGGCCATCGAGCGGTACCTGGAAATCAGCGAAACCTACCGCATCGTCGCCGAACGCCCCAACCTGCAGCGCGATGTCGATAACGTGGTCAGATTGCTGCGCGACTGGATAGAACAAGGGCGAACATGGCAACTCCGCCACCCCTCGCGATTCCTGCAGTTCATCGAAGCTATGGAGTCGCGCCTGCTCCCGGAATACGCGCGCAACATCCTCACGCAGAGCGCGGCCCAGGACGCTTTGGCGGGCCCCGCCAGTCGCGGCATCGCAGCATTGAACCGGGAGATAATCCCGATCTGGAGGCAATTCCACGGCACCAGCGCCGCAGACCGCCAACACATGCTCGGCATACTGGACGATCTGCTACCCGCGCGCGGCGCCACTCACCCTTACACACCGACAGCAGGTGCACAGTCGCTGGACGACAACGCGATGGCCGCCTTGCGTCAGCACCTCTACCCAGTCAACCTGGCCTTTGCCAGCGTCACGCTGAAGGACCATAGCCGCGTGGTGTTCTTCGCCCTGTCAGGCAGCCCTGGCCGGCGCGCATTGCATATCATCCCGACGCCCCGCCTCACACCGGCAGTGGACTACGTCGATGCACGCCAGGTTAACCAGTTTTTCCCACCAGACCCGCGGTTTACCGAGCTGCCAATCCTGCGGCGCGCAGATTTCCTGTGGACGCGCGTCCATAAGCGACATCTCGATGCCGAACGACACATCGCCAGCGCGCTGAACCGCAGACTGCTTCACCGCCACACCGAGGTCGAGCGTATCGATGTCTTCACACTGCTCGACTCCTGTCGCTCCTGTGGCGGCTTCGTCCTGCCGCGCTTGCGGCTGGATTACCCGAAAGCCGAGTTCAGTGTGACCTGGATGCTCGATTACACCAACTGACTACAACCTGACAGCTTCGCCCGCAAACACCCTTGCTGTGGTTAAGATGGCGGCACACACTGCCATCCTTACCGCAGCAACGGATCCCCAATGCCAGCACGCAGTCCCACATCCCTTGCCGTCACTGGGCAAGTCGTCTCCATCGTCCTGTTCACCTTCATCGGCTACCTGAACATCGGCATCCCCTTGGCCGTGTTGCCCGGCTATGTGCACAACGACCTGGGTTTCAGTGCCGTGGTCGCCGGCCTGGTGATCAGCGTGCAGTACCTCGCGACGCTGCTCAGCCGCCCTGGCGCCAGCCGCATCATCGACAACCACGGCAGCAAGAAGGCGGTCATGTACGGACTGGCTGGCTGCGGGCTCAGCGGGGTATTCATGCTGGCCTGCGCCTTCCTCACTCACCTACCTTGGCTGAGCCTGGCTTGCCTGCTGGTCGGTCGCCTGGTGCTGGGCAGCGCCGAAAGCCTGGTAGGCTCGGGTGCGATCGGCTGGGGCATTGGCCGGGTGGGTGCCGCAAACACGGCCAAGGTCATCTCCTGGAACGGCATCGCCAGCTACGGTGCGCTGGCCATCGGCGCCCCACTGGGCGTGCTGATGGTCAAAGGCCTCGGGCTGTGGAGCATGGGTGTGAGCATCATCCTGCTGTGCATACTCGGTTTGCTGCTGGCCTGGCCCAAGCAGGCCGCCCCCATCGTCAGCGGTGTACGCCTGCCGTTCCTGCGGGTGCTGGGCAAGGTATTTCCGCATGGCTCGGGGCTTGCCCTGGGCTCGATCGGCTTTGGCACCATCGCCACCTTCATCACCCTTTACTACGCAAGCCGTGGCTGGGCCAATGCGGCGCTGACCCTGAGCCTGTTCGGCGCCAGTTTCATCAGCGCACGGCTGCTCTTTGGCAACCTGATCAATCGCATCGGTGGCTTCAGGGTGGCGATCGCCTGCCTGTCGGTGGAAACGCTTGGGCTGTTGATGCTGTGGCTGGCACCCAACGCCGAACTGGCCTTGGCGGGGGCTGCACTGAGTGGGTTTGGTTTCTCGCTGGTGTTTCCGGCATTAGGCGTGGAGGCGGTGAACCAAGTGTCGGCAGCTAACCGCGGGGCAGCGGTGGGGGCGTATTCGCTGTTCATCGACTTGTCACTGGGGGTGACCGGGCCATTGGTCGGTGCGGTGGCGGCGGGGTTCGGCTTCGCTTCGATGTTTCTGTTCGCGGCGGCTGCGGCAGCGTGTGGGTTGGTATTGAGCCTCTATTTGTACCGCCAGGGGCGTCGGGACAGGGACCGTACAACAGCAGCCTGAAAGCCGGTGCCGGCCTCTTCGCGGCCCACCCCGCCCCTGCAGGGTTGACGCGCCAGCCTGGCGTGCACGATCCCCCCGTAGGAGCGGGTTCACCCGCGAAGGGCTGCAAAGCAGCCCCAAAAGGCCTCAAACTTAGCGCTGAGCGTACTGCAACACCACCTCAAGCGGGTGACGCATCTTCCGCTCGGTCATGCGCTTGACCTGGCTACGGCACGAATAACCGGTCGCCAGCGGCTCCCCGTCCTTGTCCAGCTTGGTCGCCCAGCTCTGCTCGAATATGGTCCGCGAGGTTTCCTGGTTGCGAGCTTCGTGCCCATAGGTACCGGACATACCGCAGCAACCCGTGGCCTCGGTCACCAGCTTCAGCCCCAGACGGGCGAACACCTGCTCCCACTGCCGGGTGCTGGCCGGCACGTTGGTCTTCTCGGTGCAGTGCGCCATCAGGCGGAAGCTGCCCGGTGCGGTAGGCGCCTGCTCGGGCAGCACATCCATCAACCATTCCTGCGGCAGCAGCACCTGCGGGCAACCCTCCAGGCCTGGCACCTTCTGGTACTCCTGGCGATACACCAGCGTCATCGCCGGGTCCAGCCCCACCAGCGGCACACCGCAATCGGCCAGGGCCTTGAGCTGCGTGGCGTTGCGGATCGCTGCCTTGGCAAACGCGCCAAGGAAACCCTGTACGTGCAACGGCTTGCCGTTGGCGCTGTACGGCGCCAGGAATACCCGGTGACCCAGGCGGTGGGCAAGGTCGATGAAGGCCGACAGCAGCGGTGTTTCGAAGTAGCGGGTGAAGGCGTCCTGCACCAGCACGATGCTGCGCTCGCGCTGGGCCGGGGTCAGCTCGCGCAGGGCCGGCACCGTGGCCATGCCAACGCGGCAACGGGTCAGGGTAGCCTGGAAGTTGAAGCGGCTGATCAGCGGGCTGTCGACCATGCCCACCTTGTCGGCCAGCAGTTGGCTCACCCACTTCGAACCCATCACCGCGTTGTACAGCCCCGGTGCGTGCGCCAGGTAGGGGATGGTGAACTCGAGCGAGCCGATCAGGTAGTCACGCAGCGGGCGCTGGTAGCGACCGTGGTACAGCTCGAGGAAGCGCGAGCGGAAGTCCGGCACATTGACCTTGATCGGGCACTGCCCGGCGCACGACTTGCACGCCAGGCAGCCAGCCATGGCGTCGTACACTTCATGGGAGAAGTCTTCCTGGCCCTGGTTGCGCGCGCGGTTGTTGCGCAGACGCGCCGGCAGGCCCTTGAGCCACGACACCTTGTTGCGCGCCGCAGCCAGCACATCGATGTTCGCCTCGCCCTGCAGGCGCAGCCACTCGCGCATCAGCGAGGCGCGGCCCTTGGGCGAATGCTGGCGTTCGCGGGTAGCCTTCCACGACGGGCACATGGCGTCGTTGGGGTCATAGTTGTAACAGGCGCCATTGCCGTTGCAGTGCACGGCGCTGGGGAAGTCCTGCCATACGCGCTCGTCAATGGTACGGTCAAGGTCGCCGCGCAGGGTCACGCCATCGACCGGGGTCAGGCCCTCGGCGCTTCCCAATGGCGTGCAGATCTTGCCCGGGTTGAGCTGGTTGTGCGGGTCAAAGGCGCCCTTCAGGCGCTGCAACGCCGGGTACAGCTCACCGAAGTACTCGGGCACGTATTCCGAGCGCAGGCCCTTGCCGTGCTCACCCCACAGCAGGCCGCCATAACGCTTGGTCAGCGCGGCAACGGCGTCGGAAATCGGCTTGACCAGCGCGGCCTGCGCCGGGTCTTTCATGTCCAGTGCCGGGCGCACGTGCAGCACGCCGGCATCGACGTGGCCAAACATGCCGTAGGCCAGGCCGTAGCCATCGAGCAGTGCGCGGAAGTCGGCGATGTAGTCGGCCAACTGCTCTGGCGGTACCGCGGTGTCCTCCACGAACGGCTGCGGGCGCACTTCGCCTTCGACGTTGCCCAGCAGGCCCACCGAACGCTTGCGCATGGTATAGACGCGGGTGACTGCCTCGGCGCCTTCGGCCAAGGTGTGGCCCAGGCGCTCGACGCTGGTGTCGCTTTGCAGGTGCTGGATGAACGCCTGCACCTTGGCGTTGACCTCGGCCGGCTCGTCGCCGCAGAACTCCACCAGGTTGATGCCCAGCGTGGGGCGTTCGGGGTCCGCCGGGAAATACTCGGCAACGCTGTGCCAAACGATGTCTTTCATCGCCAGCATCAGCACCTTGGAGTCGACCGTCTCGATCGACAGCGGCTTGTGCGCCATCAGCGCGTTGGCATCACGCAGCGCATCCATGAAGCTGGTGTAGCGTACATTGACCAGCACCGCATATTTGGGAATCGGCAGCACATTGAGCTTGGCTTCGACCACGTAGCCCAGCGAGCCCTCGGCGCCGCACAGCACGCTGTTGAGGTTGAAGCGGCCCTGCTCGTCGCGCAGGTGCGCCAGGTCGTAGCCGGTCAGGCAACGGTTGAGCTTGGGAAAGGTGGTTTCAATCAGTTCGGCCTGGGTTTCCTGAATTTCCCGGGCCATGCGGTACACCTCGCCGACCCGGCCCGGCGCGGCGCAGGCCTGCTCCAGCGCAGCATCGTCGATCGGCAGGCTGTGCAGGCGTTCGCCACCGAGCAGCACGCTGTGCAGCTCCAGCACGTGGTCGCGGGTTTTGCCGTAGGTGCAACTGCCCTGGCCACTGGCATCCGTGTTGATCATGCCGCCGACCGTGGCGCGGTTGGAGGTGGACAGCTCAGGGGCGAAGAACAGCCCGTGCGGCTTGAGCGCAGCATTGAGCTGGTCCTTGACCGTGCCGGCCTGTACCCGCACCCAGCGCTCTTGCACGTTGATTTCGAGAATGTTGTTCATGTGCCGCGACAGGTCGACGACGATACCGTCGGTCAGCGACTGGCCGTTGGTGCCGGTGCCACCACCGCGGGGGGTCAGCTTGACCTGCTGGAAGCGCGGTTCACCCATTAGCGTGGCGACCCGCGCCACATCGTCGGCATCCAGCGGGAACACCGCCGCCTGCGGCAAGCGCTGGTAGATCGAGTTGTCGGTGGCCAGTACCGTGCGGGTTGCGTAGTCGGCACTGATCTGGCCACGGAAGCCGCTGTTGCGCAGGGCTTCGAGGAATTCGGGGTAATTGGCGCTCGGTGCAACGGTGGACAGCTGGGCGATCATCGAAGGATGGCCTCTTGATATTGGCTAAATCACGGGATCCCTGTCGCCCCGGCATGGGTTGAGGCATGCAGGGATGACGTATAGGCCAATGTTCCTGTAGTTTCGCGTCAGGGGCAAACGGATAATCCTGCCGCTATCAATGACTTTTATGAATGAATTACCGCCACCTGACCCCATCCATGTCACTGCTGCTGGCTTTCGAGGCCGCCGCCCGGCATGAAAGCTACACCCGTGCCGCCGCCGAACTGTCGCTGACCCAAAGCGCGGTCAGCCGCCAGGTGCAAGCCTTGGAGCAGCAGTTGGGCCTGACCCTGTTCCGCCGCGAGGGGCGCCAGGTGCAGTTGACCGATGTCGGCCGCCTGTACCAGCGCGAGCTGAGCGAGGCACTGGGGCGCATCCGCAGCGCCACCTTGCAGGCACTGGCCTATCAATCGGGGGTAGGCACCTTGCGCCTGGCTACCCTGCCAACCTTCGGCTCGAAATGGCTGTTGCCGAGGCTGCATGCGTTCTACAGCGCTCACCCAGGCATGCTGGTGCACATTCATTCACGCATTGAAACCATCAACTTCGACACCAGCGAAATCGATGCCGCCATCGGCGTGGCCAGCCACGACTTGCCGGGGCTTGTCTGCCATCGCCTGCATGCCGAGGAGCTGGTGGTGATCTTGCCGCCGGAGGCCGGCGTCGGCAGCCAGGGCTGGAGCCCGGCGCGGATCAGTGAAGAGGTGCTGCTGAATGTGGCCAACAACCCGCATGCGTGGGGCGAGTGGTTTTCCCACCATGGCTTGCCGCACCGGGCGATGCGGCTGGGGCCGAGTTTCGAGCTGACCTCGCACCTGATCCAGGCGGTACGTGCCGGGATCGGGATCGGGCTGGTGCCGCGCATATTGGTGGAGGAGGAACTGGCCAAGGGCGAGCTGTACAGCCCGGGTGTGGCGTTTGCCAGCCAGCGTAGTTATTACCTGATCTACCCGCCGAGGAATGAGGCACTGCCGTCGCTGCGGGCATTCAGGGGGTGGTTGCTGGAGCAGATCTGATTGTTGGCGGGATCACCTGACCTGAGGCCAACGCTGTACCTGTAGGAGCGGGTTTACCCGCGAAGAGGCCCGCACAGGCAACAAAAAACCCGAAGCCAGCCACCTGACTCCGGGTTTTCGCATACCGCTTATGGCGCCTTACTTGGTCACAGTCTCAACAGCACCGCCCGCATTCACCTGGCGACGCGACTTGACCATGTACACCGCCAACATCGCAAGCAGCCACACCGGGATCGCATACACCGACACCTGGATGCCCGGGATCATCAGCATGATGCCCAGAATCAGCACCACGAAAGCCAGCACCACATAGTTGCCGTACGGGTACCACAGTGCCTTGAACAGCGGCTTCTGGCCGGTACGGTCGAGGTGCTGACGGAACTTCAGGTGCGAGTAGCTGATCATCGCCCAGTTGATCACCAGGGTGGCCACGACCAGCGACATCAGCAGCTCCAGCGCGTTTTGCGGCATCAGGTAGTTCAGCAGCACAGCGACGAAGGTCACGGCAGCCGACACCAGGATCGAACGCACTGGCACGCCCCGCTTGTCGACCTTGGCCAGCGACGCCGGGGCATCGCCCTGCTCGGCCATACCCAGCAGCATGCGGGCGTTGCAGTAGGTGCCACTGTTGTACACCGACAGCGCCGCAGTCAGCACCACGAAGTTCAGCAGGTTGGCAGCCACGTCACTGCCCAGCAGCGAGAACACTTGCACGAACGGGCTGCTGCCGTAGCTGCCACCCGAGGCGTCGATGCTGGCGACCAGGTTGTCCCACGGGGTCAGCGACAGCAGCACCACCAGGGCACCGACATAGAAGATCAGGATGCGGTAGATGACCTGGTTGATCGCTTTGGGGATCACGGTCTTTGGCTTGTCGGCCTCGGCGGCGGTGAAGCCGAGCATTTCCAGGCCACCAAAGGAAAACATGATGAAAGCCAAGGCCATTACCAGCCCGCTGACGCCGTTGGGGAAGAAACCGCCATGTGACCACAGGTTGGCCACGGTGGCTTCAGGGCCGCCGCTGCCGCTGGTCAGCAGGTAGGCACCCAGGCCGATCATGCTGACGATGGCGACCACTTTGATGATGGCGAACCAGAATTCGGCTTCACCGAAGAACTTCACGTTCATCAGGTTGATGGCGTTGATCAGCACGAAGAAGGCTGCCGCCGTGACCCAGGTGGGGATCTCCGGCCACCAGTAGTGAACATACTTGCCGACCGCCGAAAGCTCCGACATACCCACCAGGATATACAGCACCCAGCAGTTCCAGCCCGACAGGAAGCCGGCGAAACCACCCCAGTAGGTGTGGGCGAAATGGCTGAACGAGCCGGCCACCGGCTCTTCGACGATCATTTCACCCAGCTGGCGCATGATCATGAAGGCGATGAAGCCGCAGATGGCGTAGCCAAGAATCATCGACGGGCCGGCGGATTTCATCACGCCAGCCGAGCCGAGGAACAGGCCGGTACCAATCGCACCGCCGAGGGCGATCAACTGGATATGGCGGTTCTTCAGGCCCCGCTTTAGCTCGCCTGAATGCATGTTTTGTCCACTCATGAACGAAGTCACCTGCATTGTTTTTATCTGTGACGGAATCGGACCCACCGCGCTCGTGGCGCAGCGGAATGGGCAAGGTGGTTACCTTGGGTTTCTTGACCTCAGGTGCCGCCGGAGCAGGTCAACCAGGCGTGATCAAGAGTGCGCGGTACGCAAGAGGGTCACAGGTAAAACGCGGCGCACTGTATACCCCTGCAAACGCGCAGGCGTCAACGCGTTGCATCGTTTCCTCGGGAAAAAACGCAGCGTTCCTGTGGTTCAGGCCTTCAAAGGCGAAGTGATCGGCGTACATGGCGCCTCCATTTGTTGTTTTGTCAGCCCGGCTCTTTGGACGGGCTCCTGCACAAGGCAATGGCGGCTATAACACCGTGGGGACGGGGGTTTGGGCAAGGGTGGCTGGCGCCATGGCGACGGCTTTGGATCGTGTCCCGGGAAGTGGTGTAACTCATCATGGTTCTGGCCGCTGAGTTCGCCGTTTAGTTGATCACGGCCGACAGCTTGGCCTGTGGATTATCGCTGACTGCCTCAAAGGCCTCCAACTGCATGTAACGCCGTTGCAGGCACCACTCGTCGTTCTGCTCCAGCAGCATCGCGCCTACCAGCCGTGTGATTGCAGGATCGTTGGGAAAGATGCCTACGACGTCGGTGCGGCGTTTGATCTCCGCGTTAAGCCGCTCCAGTGGATTGGTGCTGTGTAATTGCTGTCGGTGCGCTTTTGGAAACGCCATGTGAGCCAGCACTTCATCCTCGCAGCCGTCCATGAGTGTCGCGATCTTGGGGTATTTTTCGCGTAGCTGATCAGCGACCAAACGCCATTGCTGATGGCATTCGGCACGGCTGTCCTGGGCGAAGACTGTGCGCAGTAGGGCCGCCACCATGGTGCGCTGACCTTTGCCGACGTGGGCCATGGCATTACGCATGAAATGCACACGGCAGCGCTGCCAGGTCGCGTTGAAGACCTTGGAAACAGCCGCCTTGAGCCCTTCGTGGGCGTCGGAGATGACCAGTTTCACGCCCCGCAAGCCACGTCGCGTGAGGCTGCGCAGGAAGTCTGTCCAGAACGGCTCAGCCTCTGACGGCCCAACCCGCATGCCCAGGACTTCGCGGCCACCGTCGGTGTTCACGGCCACGGCGATTATTACGGCGACCGAGACGATGCGTCCGGCCTCCCGCACTTTGACGTAGGTGGCATCGATCCAGAGATAGGGCCAGTCGCCCTCAAGCGGGCGGTCAAGGAAGGCGTGAACGCGCTCATCGATCTCACCAGCTAGCCGTGAGACCTGGCTTTTGGAGATGCCGGTCATGCCCATGGCTTTGACCAGCTCGTCCACTGAGCGTGTTGAAACGCCTTGGATGTAGGCCTCCTGGATGACTGCCGCCATGGCTTTCTCAGCGGTGCGTCGAGGTTCAAGGAAACCAGGGAAATAGCTGCCTTGGCGCAGCTTGGGAATCTTAAGGTCGACGTCGCCTGCGCGGGTTTGCCAAAGACGATCGCGGTAGCCATTACGGCTATTTGTCCGGTCTGGGCTTTTGACATCGAAGCCCGCGCCGCACAGGCCTTCGACGTCGAACTCCATCATGCGCTGGGCAACGAACTGGATCATTTGCTTGAGCAGATCAGCGTCTGCCCCTTTCTCAACCAACTCGGTCAATGCGATAGTGGGCTTGGTCATCGTGGTTTCTCTGGTGAGTGTTTGGTCTTCGCAAACTCAACGTTAGCCAAGAACCACGATGACCATCCTCTTTCGCCCGCAGGGCGCCTTCGGCTGGTTCAGTTACACCACTTCCCGGGACACGATCCGGCTTTGGCACAGGGGCGCCGGCAAGGTTTGTTTACACGATCGGGCTTGATCTGAAATGCGGACTGAAAACGGCCACATTCGTACAGATTTCTTTACAAGGCGGTTCAAGAACTTGCCAGTCGTCCGAAAAATTCTTTTTGTTCAATATCTTGGGCTTGGTCCACATTCCCGCAGGCATAAAAAAACCAGCCCGAAGGCTGGTTCCTTGATAACCACACTGGCTTATCAGCCACGCGGCTTGCCGCGACCACGGCCTGCCGGCTTGTCGCCATCAGGCTTGCCCGGACGCTTGCGCATCTCGCTCGGGCGCTCAGCCACCGTGCTGCCACGGGTGGGTTTACGCGGCGCTTCTTCACGCGGCTGACGCGCAGGGCGTTCGCCAGTAGCGGCACCTTCGTGAGCCGGGCGCAGGTTGCGCACGCGCTCGCCACGGCCCAGCGGACGGGTCGACTTGCGCTGCAGGCGCTCCATCTTGTCCTTGGCCTTGAGTTTCATGGCTGGCAGCGCGACCGGCTGCAGGCCCACTTCGGCGGCGAGGATGTCGATTTCGCCCTGGGTCATTTCGCGCCAGCGGCCCATCGGCAGGTCCGAATTGAGGAACACCGGGCCGAAACGCACACGCTTCAGGCGGCTGACCACCATGCCCTGGGATTCCCACAGGCGACGCACCTCACGGTTACGACCTTCCATCACCACGCAGTGGTACCAGTGGTTGAAGCCTTCGCCACCCGGTGCCTTCTGGATATCGGTGAACTTGGCCGGGCCGTCTTCCAGCATTACGCCGGCTTTCAGGCGCTCGATCATCTCGTCGTCGACTTCACCACGCACACGTACCGCGTACTCGCGGTCCATCTCGTAGGACGGGTGCATCAGGCGGTTGGCCAGCTCACCGTCGGTGGTGAACAGCAGCAAGCCAGTGGTGTTGATGTCGAGGCGGCCGATGTTGATCCAACGGCCTTCTTTTGGCCGTGGCAAACGGTCGAACACGGTCGGGCGCCCTTCCGGGTCGTCACGGGTGCAGATTTCGCCGTCGGGCTTGTTGTACATGATCACCCGGCGGGTGGCCTCGGCGGCCTCCTCGCGCTTGATCAGCTTGCCGTCCACGGCGATGGCGTCGTGCAGGTCGACGCGCTGGCCAAGGGTGGCCTCGACGCCGTTGACCTTGATGCGACCCTGGCTGATCCAGGCCTCGACATCACGCCGCGAGCCCACGCCAATGCGCGCCAGCACTTTCTGCAGCTTTTCGCCGGATGGCGGGGTGATTTCGGTTTCTTTCAGGTCTTGCTCACTCATCTGGGCACCTCCCGGTGTAGGAATGAAAACAGGTTTCTGGCGACGAACGCGCCAAAAGGCCGCGCATCATACGCGGTTCATCAGGGGAACGCACTGGAGGGTAGAGGGTTTTGTGGGGCTGGGCATGATTTTCTGCCCAATGGGCTTTGTGCTGGCCGCTCCGCGGGCAGCACAGGCAGCAGATCAATCAGGGCTGTGCCTTGTTCTCTTCCTCCACCGAAGGCTCAGGCTCTTCTCCCCGCAAATCATCAAAATCGGTTTTCAAACCGTCTTCCATGGCATCCAGCTCCACCAACAGGCTACGGAAGCTGGTCTCCTCTCTCGGCTCACCAACCTCCTCTTCCCCAAGGCTGGCATCCGCCAACGCCTGCAGGTGCGCAGGCACCGGCGCATCATCCGGGTCAAGTTGCGGCGCTGGTTCCATTTCGCGCAGCTCGGCCAAGGCCGGTAGGTCCTCAAGGCTCTTGAGGTTGAAATGATCGAGAAACGCCTTGGTGGTGGCGAACATCGCCGGCCGGCCGGGCACTTCGCGGTAGCCGACTACGCGAATCCACTCGCGCTCCATCATGGTCTTGATGATATTGCTGTTCACCGCAACGCCCCGCACGTCCTCGATTTCACCACGGGTGATCGGCTGGCGGTAGGCAATCAGGGCCAGTGTCTCAAGCAGCGCTCGCGAATAGCGCTGCGGGCGCTCTTCCCACAGGCGCCCGACCCAAGGGGCATAAACCTCGCGAATCTGCAGGCGATAGCCGCTGGCCACCTCCTTGAGCTCGAACGCACGCCCATTGCACGACTTGCCCAGCACCTCCAGGGCCTGCCTGAACACCTTGGGCTCGGGGCGCTCGGCTTCCTCGAACAGCTCGTACAGGCGCTCAAGGGATTGCGGCTTGCCCGAAGCGAGCAAGAAGGCTTCGATCAGCGACGCCAGGTCGCGGGGTTCATTCAGGTTCATCGGGTTCTTCAACTGGCGCCGGGCGAAGCCGCACGTGAATGGCGGCGAAAGGTTCATTCTGCACAAGTTCGATCAGCGATTCCTTCACCAGTTCGAGAATGGCCATGAAGGTCACCACCACACCGAGCTTGCCCTCCTCGGCAGCAAACAGCGCGATGAACGGCACAAAGGCACCGCCCTTGAGACGCTCCAGCACCTGGCTCATGCGCTCGCGGGTGGACAAGGTCTCACGGGTGATCTGATGGCTTTCGAACAGGTCGTTGCGGCGCATCACCTCGGCCATGGACATCAGCAGCTCTTCCAGGCTGACCTGAGGCAACAGCTTGCGTACCTTGGCCTGCGGCGCTTCCAGGCGCGGCACCACCACCTCGCGCCCGACCCGTGGCAATTCGTCGATGCCCTCGGCGGCGGCCTTGAAGCGCTCGTACTCCTGCAGGCGGCGGATCAGCTCGGCGCGAGGGTCACCCTCCTCCTCCTCGACGTCGGCGGAACGCGGCAGCAGCATGCGTGACTTGATCTCGGCCAGCATGGCAGCCATCACCAGGTATTCGGCAGCCAGTTCAAGGCGCACGCTTTTCATCAGCTCCACATAGCCCATGTACTGCCGGGTGATCTCGGCCACAGGGATGTCGAGGATGTCGATATTCTGCTTGCGGATCAGGTACAGCAACAGGTCCAGCGGGCCTTCGAACGCTTCGAGGATGACTTCAAGGGCGTCCGGCGGGATGTACAGGTCCAGCGGCAGCTCGGTCAGGGCTTCGCCATAGACCAGCGCCAACTGCAGTTGCCGAGGCGCTTCGACCCGTTCGGCCGGCGCCTCAGGCGCTTCCAGCTGGCTCACGCGTTGACCAGGAACGGCGTGGGGTCGCCACAACCTTCGCGGATCAGTTCCGGCTCGTCGCCGGACAGGTCGATGATGGTCGACGCCTTGAGGTCGCCAAACCCGCCATCGATCACCAGGTCAACATGGTGCTCCAGCCGTTCACGGATCTCATAAGGGTCGGTCATCGGCTCGCTGTCGCCCGGCAGGATCAGGCTGACGCTCATCAGTGGCTCGCCCAACTCGGCCAGCAAGGCCAGGGTGATGGCGTGGTCCGGTACACGCAGCCCGATGGTGCGACGCTTATCGTGCAACAGCAGACGCGGCACTTCACGCGTGCCGTTGAGAATGAAGGTGTAAGGCCCCGGTACATGCGCCTTCAGCATGCGGAAGGTGCCGGTGTCGACCTTGGCATACAACCCCAGTTGCGACATGTCGCAGCACATCAGGGTGAAGTTGTGCGTCTTGTCCAGCCCGCGCAGGCGTCGCACCCGCTCGATTGCCGACTTGTCGCCTATCTGGCAACCCAGCGCATAGGCCGAGTCCGTCGGATACACCACCACGCCCCCCTTGCGGATGATCTCGACGGCCTGTTTTATCAGGCGCGCCTGTGGGTTCTCCGGATGAATCTGGAAAAATTGGCTCACGTAATCGTCCTGTTCATAGCGCCAAAGGCTGTTCATGGCTGAATCGACGCCACAAAGGTGGCAGATCCTCGGGCAAAGGCCGATAGGCACCGATCTCGCCCCAGGTGCCGGGGCCGTGGAAGTCACTGCCAGCGCTTGCCAGCAGGCCGAACTCACGGGCAAGAATGGACATAGTGCCCACTTGCTCGGCAGGCATCATCCCGTTGACCACTTCAAGCGCCTGCCCTCCTGCCTGAATATAGTCGGCAATCAGCCGCCTGCGCTTGCTGCGGGTCAGGTCGTAGTGCATGGGATGCGCCAGGCTCACCCAGGCGTTGGACTGCCTCAGCGTGGCAACGGTTTCGTCGAGCGTCGGCCAGTGCTGCTTGACGTCGCCCAGCTTGCCGGCGCCCAGCCACTTGCGAAACGCTTCACCACGGTCCTTGACGTGCCCGGCACGCACCAGATATTCGGCAAAATGCGGGCGCGCCGGGGCGTTGCCGCTGTCACCCAGCTCGTGCTGCACGGCGCGCGCGCCTTCAAGCGTGCCGGGCATGCCCTTGGCCGCCAGCCGTTTGTCGATTTCTTCGGCACGCAGCCAGCGGCCGCGGTGCAACGCTTGAATCGCCGCCAGCAATGGCGGTGCGTCGAGCGGGAAATCATAGCCCAGCACGTGAATGGTCGCGCCGCCCCACGTGCAAGACAGCTCCACACCGCTGACCCAGCGCATACCCAGGTCAACGCAGGCCTGGCGCGCTTCGGGCAGGCCTTCGAGGGTGTCATGGTCGGTCAGCGCCAGCGCTTGCACCCCGTGTTCATGGGCCCGGGCAACCAGTACCGAAGGCGACAGGGCGCCGTCGGAGGCCGTGCTGTGACAGTGCAGATCAACATTCATGGAGGAGCGCTTTCGCTGGAATCGATGTTTGTTATTATGCCGTCACATCCCGATTCTGGCTGCCATTGTGAAACAATTCATCGATTTCATCCCGCTGCTGCTGTTCTTCATCGTCTACAAGCTCGACCCGCGCCCCATGGAAGTCGCCGGCCATCACTTCGAATTTGGCGGCATCTACAGCGCCACAGCCATGCTGATCATCAGCTCGCTGGTCGTGTACGGCGTATTGTTCCTGCGCCAGCGCAAGCTGGAAAAGGGCCAGTGGCTGACGCTGATCGCCTGCCTGGTGTTCGGTGGCCTGACCCTGACCTTTCACAGCGAGACCTTTCTCAAGTGGAAAGCTCCTGTCGTGAACTGGCTGTTCGCCCTGGGTTTTGCCGGCAGCCACTTCATCGGCGATCGGGTGCTGATCAAGCGCATCATGGGCCACGCCCTGACCCTGCCTGATGCCATCTGGACGCGCCTGAACCTGGCCTGGATCGCTTTCTTCCTGTTCTGCGGCGCGGCCAACCTGTTCGTCGCCTTTACCTTCCAGGACTTCTGGGTGGACTTCAAGGTGTTCGGCAGCCTGGGCATGACCGTGATCTTCCTGGTGGCGCAAGGCGTGTACCTGTCGCGCCACCTGCACGATGACCCTTCTACCTCCAAACCCAAGGATTGACATGCTCTACGCCATTATCGCCAGCGACGTCGCAAACTCCCTGGAAAAGCGCCTGGCTGCCCGCCCGGCGCACATCGAACGCCTGCAGCAGCTCAAGGCCGAAGGCCGCGTGGTGTTGGCCGGCCCGCACCCGGCCATCGACAGCAACGACCCGGGCGAAGCGGGTTTCAGCGGTAGCCTGATCGTTGCCGAATTCGAATCGCTGGCGGCGGCGCAGACCTGGGCCGATGCCGACCCGTACATCGCTGCCGGCGTGTACGACAAGGTTGTGGTCAAGCCGTTCAAGCAAGTGCTGCCTTGACCTGAGACGGCACGGCCTTCTTCGCTACACAAACCTTCGGATCTGTGCCATCGCCCGTAGGAGCGGGTTCACCCGCGAAGAGGCTGGGCCTGCGGGCCAATCTCCATCCGCCGTTCACCGTTGCCGCCGCTACCGTATTCGCGGGTAAACCCGCCCCTACACAGATTGGTGGTGGACACACGTCGGCGGTTGGACACAGCCCTTTGTAGGAGCGGGTTCACCCGCGAAAGGGCCAGGCCTGCTGGCCAATCTCCATCCGCCGTTCACCGTTGCCGCCGCTACCGTATTCGCGGGTAAACCCGCTCCTACACAGATTGGTGGTGGACACACGTCGGCGGTTGGACACAGCCCTTTGTAGGAGCGGGTTCACCCGCGAAAGGGCCGAGCCTGCTGGCCAATCTCCACACGCTGTTCACCGTTGCCGCCGCTACCGTATTCGCGGGTAAACCCGCTCCTACACAGATTGGTGGTGGACACATCTCGGTGGTTGGACACAGCCCGCTGTAGGAGCGGGTTTACCCGCGAAGAGGGCCACGCGGCACCAGCAGTTATACTCAGGCCATCAGTCTGCGGTATCTTTGCCACTGGCGGGCCGAATAACCGCCGTCAATGGTTGAATTGAGTGAGTCATGAGCGAGCTGTTACTGATTGATGATGACCAGGAACTGTGCGAGCTGCTCGGCAGCTGGCTGACCCAGGAAGGGTTTTCCGTGCGTGCCTGCCACGATGGGCAGAGCGCACGCCTGGCCCTGGCCGAGCATGCCCCTGCTGCTGTGGTACTGGATGTGATGTTGCCCGACGGCAGTGGCCTGGAGCTTCTCAAGCAGCTGCGCAGCGAGCATGCCGAGCTACCGGTGCTGATGCTGTCAGCCCGCGGCGAGCCGCTGGACCGCATTCTCGGCCTGGAACTGGGTGCCGACGACTACCTGGCCAAACCCTGCGACCCGCGCGAGCTCACTGCCCGCCTGCGCGCGGTGCTGCGCCGCAGCCACCCCACCGCCACAACCAGCCAGATGGAGCTGGGTGACCTGGTCTACAGCCCTGCGCGGGGCGTGGCCAGCATCGATGGCCGCGAAATGACCCTGACCCTGTCCGAAAGCCGTATTCTTGAAGCGCTGCTGCGCCAGCCCGGCGAGCCGCTGGACAAACAGGAACTGGCGCAGATCGGCCTGGGCCGCAAGCTGACCCTGTACGACCGCAGCCTGGACATGCATGTCAGCAACCTGCGCAAGAAGATCGGCCCCCACGCCGATGGCCGGCCACGCATTGTGGCGTTGCGTAGCCGTGGCTATTACTACTGCCTGTAAAAACGCCGGGGCCACTGCGCGCCCCTTCGCGGCACAAGGCCGGGCTGCACGGCCCCATCATCTTTACTTTGCCTTTACCCTCCCCTGACTGCGCTTGACGGTGATCTCCCTAGACTGTGCTCATCCGGTAATCACCGGCCTATGAAAGGAGAGACACCATGCGCAAGACCCTTATCGCCCTGATGTTCGCTGCCGCTTTGCCGACCGTAGCCATGGCCATGCCAGATGGCGGCCCGCGCCACGACGGCCCGCATCATCGCGGTGATGCGCCTTTCCACCAACTGGACCTGAGCCGCGATCAGCGCCAGCAGATCGGCAAGCTGATGGGCGAGCAAATGCAGCAGCGCCGCGACATTACCGAGCGCTACCTGTCCAAGCTGCCGGCCGCCGACCAGAAAGCCATGAAGGATGAACTGCAAGCCAACCGCGACAAGACCGACAGCGCAGTGCGCAAGTTGCTCACGGCTGACCAGCAGAAGAAGTTCGATGAACTGCAAAAAGAACGCGCCGCCAAGAAAGCCGAGTGGCAGGAGTTCCAGGCCTGGAAAGCTGAAAAAGGCGCCAAGGCCCAGTAAGCTGTCCGCCCCGTGCCCGGCCCGCATCACTGCGGGCCGGGCTTTTCCCGTTTAGGAGGTGCACTTGCGTTCACTGTTCTGGCGCATCCTGGCCAGTTTCTGGCTGGCCATCACCCTGGTCGCAGGCCTGTCGATCCTGCTGGGGCACATGCTCAACCAGGACGCCTGGATCCTCAGCCGCCACCCGGGCCTGAATACCCTGGCCAGCAAGTGGGCCAAGCACTATGAGCAGGAAGGCCTGGAGGCGGCCCAGCACTTTCTGGAACGACGCAAGGACCGCTACAAGATCGACGTGCAGGTGCTCGACGATAGCGGTGAGGCCGTGGTGCCCGGTACCTTTCCACGCCGTGCGGCAGCCTTCGAAGCGCGCCAGCACAATGACCAGCGGCGCTTGCCATGGCGCCGGCTGACCGAGGAATACACCAGCCCCGACACCGGCGAAACCTACTTGCTGATCTACCGCATCCCCCACCCGGCGCTGGATGCCTGGCACCGTGAAAGCCTGCTGTGGCCACTCAGCGCCCTGGGCATTGCCTTGGTCGTGCTGACCCTGTTCAGCCTGCTGGTGACGCTGTCCATCACCCGCCCGTTAAGCCGCCTGCGCAGCGCCGTACACGATCTGGGCCAGACCACCTATCAGCAGAACAGCCTGGCACGGCTGGCAGCGCGGCGCGACGAGTTTGGCGTGCTGGCCAAGGACTTCAACAAGATGGGCGCGCGCCTGCAAAGCACCATTGGCAGCCAGCGCCAGCTGCTACGCGATGTGTCCCACGAACTGCGCTCGCCGCTGGCCAGGCTGCGTATCGCCCTGGCCCTGGCCGAACGCGCCGAGCCTGAGCAGCGGCAAGCGCTGTGGCCACGCCTGACCCGCGAGTGCGACCGCCTGGAAGACCTGATCAGCGAAATCCTCGCCCTGGCCCGAGTGGATGCCGAACAGGCTCATGCCGAACCCGTCGACATCAATGCCTTGCTCGGCAGCGTACGCAAGGACGCCCTGCTGAGCGCACCGGAGCAGGACGTGCGCCTGGAGGCGCAGCCGGGGTTGAACTTGCAGGGTTGGCCAACGCTGATCGAGCGTGCCGTGGACAACCTGCTGCGCAATGCCCTGCGCTTCAACCCGGCGGGCCAGCCGGTCGAGGTCAGCGCCGCACGCGAGCAGGACCGCATCGTGATCAGCGTGCGTGACCATGGGCCTGGGGCGGCAGCGGAGCACCTGGCGCAACTGGGTGAGCCGTTCTTCCGCGCGCCAGGGCAGGAAGCACCGGGGCATGGCCTGGGGCTGGCGATTGCGCGCAAGGCCGCGGAGCGCCATGGCGGTAGCCTGGTGCTGGAGAATCATCCACAGGGTGGGTTTGTGGCCAGGCTGGAGTTGCCCCTGGCTGAAGCGACAGGCAGTTGATGGGGTGTAAAGGTACCTGGCCTCTTCGCGGGTAAACCCGCTCCTACAGGGGATGTGGATGCTGTTGTAGGAGCGGGTTCACCCGCGAAAAGGCCGGAAGCCTTGATACCTGAATCAGCCCAAGGCCAGGTTACTCACCCCAGCCACTGACGAAATCAGCCGTTTCCAGCACCGGCGCTGTCCGCGGCTCGGTCAGCGGCGTGCCGACGTACAGGTAGCCGATCAGCTCCTCGTTCTCGGCCAACCCCAACCCCTTGTGCACATGGGCATCGAAGGCCATGTCACCGGTACGCCACACCGCGCCGATCCCCTGCGCGTGCGCAGCAATCAGAATACCGTGCGCCGCACAGCCCGCCGCCAGGCGCTGCTCGGACTTGGGCACCTTGAAGTGGTCCTGCAACCTGGCCACCACCACGATCAGCAACGGCGCCCGCAGCGGCATCGCACGGGCCTTGTCCAGTGCAGCCTGGCTGGCATCGCCCTTGTGCTGCACGGCTTCGGCGAACAGCTCACCCAGCTTCTCGCGGCCCTGGCCTTCGATGGTAAGAAAACGCCACGGCCGCAGCTGGCCGTGATCCGGGGCGCGCAGGGCAGCCTGGAACAGCGCCTCGCGCTGGGCGGCATTGGGCGCCGGGTCGGTCAGGCGTGGCACGGAAACACGGTTGAGCAATGCGTCGAGAGCCTCCATCGGCTACCCTCCTGGCAGTTGAATGTGCGGCCATTCTAGCGTTTACATCACCAGACCCATAGGTAGAATGGCGCCCTTCCGTTTCGAGTCTGAGCAGATCACATGGCGTTGCCGACCTTAAGGATCATTGGTTTCATCATCGGCATCTTCCTGATTACCCTGGCCGTCGGCATGGCCGTGCCCATGGCGACCCTGGTGATCTTCGAGCGCACCGGTGACATGCCGTCGTTTCTCTGGTCGAGCCTGATCACCTTCATCGCCGGCCTGGCCCTGGTGGTGCAGGGGCGCCCGGAGCATGTACACCTACGCCCACGCGACATGTACCTGCTGACCGTCAGCAGCTGGCTGGTGGTGTGCGTATTCGCCGCGCTACCGTTCCTGCTGACCCAGCACATCAGCTACACCGACGCCTTCTTCGAAAGCATGTCAGGCATCACCGCCACTGGCGCTACCGTACTCAGCGGGCTCGATAACATGTCACCGGGCATCCTCATGTGGCGCTCGATGCTGCACTGGCTCGGCGGTATCGGCTTCATCGCCATGGCGGTGGCGATCCTGCCGCTGCTGCGCATCGGCGGCATGCGCCTGTTCCAGACCGAATCGTCCGACCGCTCGGAAAAAGTCATGCCGCGCTCGCACATGGTCGCCAAGTCGATCGTGGCGGTTTACGTCGGTTTCTCCATCCTTGGTGCGTTGGCCTTCTGGTGGGCAGGCATGAGCCCGTTCGATGCGATCAACCACGCCATGTCGGCTATCTCTACGGGTGGGTTCTCCACCTCCGACCAGTCGTTGGCAAAATGGGATATCCCGGCCGTGCACTGGGTGGCGGTGGTGGTGATGATCATGGGCAGCCTGCCGTTCACCCTTTACGTAGCCACCCTGCGCGGCAACCGCAAGGCGCTGATTCGTGACCAGCAGGTACAAGGCTTGCTGGGCATGCTGGTGGTCACCTGGCTGGTACTGGGCACCTGGTACTGGTACAGCACCAACCTGCACTGGCTCGACGCCCTGCGCCACGTGGCGCTGAATGTGACCTCTGTGGTCACCACCACCGGTTTCGCCCTGGGGGACTACAGCCTGTGGGGCAACTTCTCGCTGATGCTGTTCTTCTACCTGGGCTTCGTTGGCGGCTGCTCTGGCTCGACCGCCGGCGGTATCAAGATTTTCCGCTTCCAGGTGGCCTACATCCTGCTGAAGGCCAGCCTCAACCAGCTGATTCACCCGCGCGCGGTGATCAAGCAAAAATACAACGGTCATCGCCTCGATGAAGACATCGTGCGTTCGATCCTGACGTTCTCGTTCTTCTTCGCCATCACCATTTGTGTCTTGGCGCTGCTGCTGTCGCTGCTGGGCGTGGACTGGATGACTGCGCTGACCGGTGCCGCCGGCACGGTTTCGGGTGTAGGCCCAGGCCTGGGTGAAGTGATCGGCCCGTCGGGCAACTACGCCACGCTGCCTGACGCGGCCAAATGGATTCTGGCGGCCGGCATGCTGCTGGGTCGCCTGGAAATCATCACGGTGTTGGTGTTGTGCATGCCGGCGTTCTGGCGTCACTGAGCACTTCGCCTTCCGCGCCCAGGCGGGCGCGGTACTCGCTGGGCGTGGCATCGAACCAGCGGCGAAACGCCCGATAGAAGTTGCTGGGGTCGGCAAAGCCCAGCAGGTAGGCGGTTTCCAGCAAGGTCATACCCGGCTGGGCCAGGTATTGTTCGGCCAGTTCGCGGCGGGTGTCGTCAAGCAAGGTCTGGAAGCTGGTGCCTTCCTCCTGCAGCCGCCGTTGCAAGGTGCGCTGCGACAGGTGCAGGGCCTGGGCCAGGGTTTCGCGCTTGGGCTCACCCTGCGGCAGGATGCGGCACAACACCTGGCGTACGCGGTGGCTAACCCGGCTTTCGGAGAAGCGTGCCAGGTACTCGCCGGCAAACCGGTCGTGCAGCACCGCCATGGCCTCGTTCGCGGTCGGCAGCGGCGCCTCCATGTCGGCCCGCTCGAACACCAGTGCATCATGTGGGGCGCCGAACACCAGCGGCGAATGGAACGCCACCTTGTAAGGCTCGACATTCTTCGGCTGCGGCCCCTGCACCAGTACCCGCCGCGGCTGGACCGGCCGGCCACTGAGCCATTTGCACAGCGCCAACGCACAGGCCAGCGACGCTTCGGCGCTGTGCCGGGTTGGCGGCAGGTGGTCACCGTGCACGGTCAGAATCAGCGAATAACCCTCGGGACCGAGGACAAAACTGAGGTCGGAGCTTTCGGCGATGATGCGCTGGTAGCGCACCAGGCGCTCGAAGCCCTCGGCCAGGGTGCGGCTGGACATCAACGCATAGCCCACCACATGGAACGACGCCGGGCGGACCACCCGTGCCATGTTCAGGCCGATGGCCTCATTGCCCGACAGCTCCACCGCCAGCAGCCAGAGGCGGGTCATGGAGTCTTGCGGAAAACGTGCATCGGGGTCGTCGAGGGCGGCAAAGTCCAACCCCAATTGCTTGAACATGGCTCTGCAATCCAGCCCTTCCAGTTCAAGTGCCTTCACGATCCCTGATGCCCAACTGGCTGACGTTGTTCTTTCGCTCATGACAGGCTTCTTTTACCAACCGCTCCTGCGGTGAACCCCAAGGATACTCATTTGGCGCCTATTGTCACTGGTAGGCCCCGTCAGTCACTCTAGACTCGAATCAGGCTCCACGCCGTGTATCTTGTCCAGAAGTATTAATCCCGGAGCACTGCCATGAACAGCACAGCGCAGTTTCGCAGTTTTGCCGAGTTCTATCCGTACTATCTGGGGGAGCACAGCAACCCCACCTGCCGCCGCCTGCACTTCGTCGGCACCAGCCTGGTGATAGCGCTGCTGGCCTACACCATTGGCAGTGGCAAATGGTTGCTGCTGCTGGCCGTGCCGGTGTTCGGCTATGGCTTTGCCTGGGTCGGGCACTTCTTTTTCGAGAAGAATCGGCCAGCGACCTTTACCTATCCGCTGTACAGCCTGGCCGGGGATTTCGTGATGTTCCGGGATATCCTGCTGGGCAAGCTCAGGCTGTAAGCGTCCGAGGCCGCTTGGCGGCACTCTGCCCTCGGCCCCTAAGCCGGCTCGCGCAACGCCGCCACGGCCTGCGCTTCGGCCAGCCGATACAGTTCGACGCTGCCATCCCAATGCTCGATCAGGGCCGTGCACGACTCCACCCAGTCCCCGCAATTGAGGTAGTCCACCTCACCCACCTTGCGTATCTCGGCATGATGGATATGCCCGCACACCACTCCATGAAACCCACGACGGGTGCATTCATGGGCAATGGCATTCTCGAAGTCGCTGATGAAGTTCACCGCGCCTTTCACCTTGTGCTTGAGGTACGCCGACAGCGACCAGTAACCATAGCCATACCGCGCTCGCCAGTGGTTGAGCCAGCGGTTGAGCACCAAGGTGAATTCGTAGGCGCGATCACCCAGAAACGCCAGCCAGCGGTGGTAACGGGTAATCACATCGAACTGATCGCCATGGACCACCAGCAGTCGGCGGCCATCGGCTGTCAGGTGCTCGGCCTCGTCTACCAGCTGAATGTTGCCCAGAATCAACTTTGAGTAGCGGCGCAGGAATTCGTCATGGTTGCCGGTGACGTAGATCACCTCGGTACCGCGCTTGCTCATGGTCAGCAGCCGGCGGATCACGTTGGTGTGAGCTTGCGGCCAATAGATCCCGCCGCGCAGTTTCCAGCCATCGATGATATCGCCCACCAGGTAGACGCGGTCAGCCTGGTAGCCCTTGAGGAATTGCGACAGGTGTTCGGCCTGGCAGTCGCGGGTACCCAGGTGCACGTCGGAGATCCACAGGGTACGCACGCGTTGCTTGCGCGAGGGGCGGGACAGTTCGGCATGGCTCATGGGCAGGCTCCGGCGCAGTTTGCTGGAGACTGGCAGGCGTGCATGACAGCGCCATGGCAAAACAGTGACGAGTGATGGCGTGCAGGGATTGAGGCACAATGGGCGCCTGCCCTGCGAGGAAGCCCCCATGACCGCCGGCCCGATCCTCTCGCTGCGCCATTACCGCGACAGCCTGATCGCCCATAGCCACGAACACCCGCAACTGGTGTTCGGCCTGCGCGGCCGCCTGGAGTTCGAGGTCCAGGGACATGGCGCCGGCATCGATCGCCAGGGGCTGATCGTGGTCCCGGCGGGTGCTCATCACACGTGCGCCAGCGATGCCGGCAGTGATTGCCTGGTGCTTGATGTGCCAGGGGAGCCTTGGCTGCGCGAGCACCTGGGCGAGCATGCCGATGCCAGCCGCCGCCTGCTCGACCGCCCCGCCGCCGTGAGCCTGGATGAGCGCCAGCAGCAACTGGTGGACTGGCTGGCGACCAGCCCCGTGCACGACCCACTGATTGCCCGTCAAGGCGCGGCACTGCTGCTGGCCAGCCTCAACGCCACGGCGGCAGCCAGCGTGCACGCCAGCCAGCGCCTGCCCTACAGCGCCTTCGATGCGCATATCGAGCAACATGCGGCTTACCCGCTGCAGGTAGCTGACCTGGCGCGCATCGCCGGGCTGTCCAGTGCCCGGCTGCATGCGCGCTTTACCACTGAGTGCGGGATGACTCCGATGGACTACATTCGCCAGCGGCGTTTGCTCAAGGCGCGGCGGCTAATCGTGCAGACCGTGCTGCCGATGGGCGAAATTGCGGCGCAGGTGGGGTATAGCTCGCAAAGTGCCTTTTCAGCGGCGATGCTACGGGCGTTCGGGTGTACACCTTTGGCTTTGCGGCGAGAGTCTGGCGATAACTGACAGCAGTCTTGCGACAGAACGTGTTCGCCTGAGGCTTTAGACTTTGCCTTTACCGGCCCTTTCGCGGGTAAACCCGCTCCTACAGGATGCCCCCGCCTGAAGGTTGTGCAAAACCTGTAGGAGCGGGTTTACCCGCGAAAGGGCCGGCACAACCTGTAGGAGCGGGTTTACCCGCGAAAGGGCCGGCACTGCCTGTAGAGATCTTCATCAAGGACCCATCATGAACCACCGCACCGCCCTCGGCGCACTGCACATTGGCGCGCTGTTCTTCGGCCTTACCGGCGTCTTCGGCAAACTGGCCGCCAGCGCCAGCCCGGCGATCATTGTCTTCGGTCGCGCCGCCTTCGCCGTACTCGCCCTGGCCCTGTTCGCCAGCCTGGCCGGCCCGGGCTGGCAACGCGTGAGCCGCCAGGATACGCGCCGCCTGCTGCTCGGTGGTGTGCTGCTGGCCGGCCACTGGGTCAGCTTCTTCATCGCCGTCAAAGTGGGCGGCGTAGCCATCGCCACCCTCGGCTTCGCCAGCTTCCCGGCCTTTACGGTGATCCTCGAAAGCCTGCTGTTCCGCGAGCGTATCCACCGTAACGAAGCCGTCTTGGTCGTGCTGGTCAGCATTGGCCTGATACTGGTCACACCGGCATTCGACCTGGCCAGCGAAGCCACCGGCGGCCTGCTCTGGGCACTGCTCTCGGGCCTGCTGTTCTCGCTGCTGTCACTGACCAACCGGGCCGGCTCCGGACGTTTGCCTGCAGTGCAGGCCGCACTGTGGCAAAACCTGGTGGTGGGCCTGTGCCTGCTACCGTTCGCGGCGCCCGGCCTGGCCGACGTTGCGACCCTGGACTGGCTGTGGATCGCCCTGCTCGGCATTTTCTGCACGGGGGTGGCGCACAGCCTGTTCGTCGCCAGCCTGGCAGTGATCAAGGCGCGCACCGCTGCGGTCGTGTTCGGCATGGAGCCGGTCTACGGCATTGCCGTGGCCTGGGCAGTGTTCGCCGAAACACCTACCGTGCGCATGCTGCTGGGCGGCGCGCTGATCATCTTCGCCATCGTGCTGTCCAGCCGCCTGGCTGCCGAGCAGCCGCCCAGGCAGCGGCCACTGACCGAGGGCGCCTGATCAGCGGTCGTTGTGACCAAGGTTACGCTGCGGGTCGACCAGGTCGCGCACCCGCTGCTTCAGTGCCTTCGCCTCGGGGAAACCGCCGTCGGCCTTGCGCTCCCAGATCTGCACGCCATTGCAGGTGATGCGGAAGACACCCCCGGTGCCCGGCTCCAACGCAACCCGGCCAAGGTCGTCGGCAAAGGTGCTGAGCAGTTCCTGAGCCAGCCAGGCCGCACGCAGCAGCCACTGGCACTGGGTGCAATAGGTGATGACGATTTCCGGCTTGTTGTCAGCCATGGTGAAACATCTCCAGGTAAGGGGCCGCTTATACTAGCGGTCTTTAGCCCACGGTTTGAGAGTCACGATGCGCCGTCTGCTGTTCTGTTTTCTGCTCGCACTCACCTCGCTTACGGCAATCGCTGCGGAACCCGCCAGGCCCAAGGTCGGCCTGGTGTTGTCTGGCGGTGCTGCCCGTGGCCTGGCCCACATCGGCGTGCTCAAAGCACTGGAGGAACAGGGTGTGCGCATCGACGCCATCGCCGGCACCAGCATGGGCGCGGTGGTCGGCGGCCTGTACGCCTCGGGCTACAGTGTCGAAGAGCTGGAAAAACTTGCGACCACCCTTGACTGGCAACAGGCGCTCTCCGATGCCCCGCCGCGCAAGGATGTGCCGTTCCGGCGCAAGCAGGATGACCGTGACTTCCTGGTCAAGCAGAAGCTCAGCTTTCGCGACGACGGCAGCATGGGCCTGCCGCTGGGTGTGATTCAGGGCCAGAACTTGTCACTGCTACTGGAAAGCAAACTGGCGCATACCGCCGACACCCGCGACTTCGATAAGCTGCCCATTCCTTTCCGCGCCGTGGCTACCGACATCGCCAGTGGCGAAAAAGTCGTGTTCCGCCGGGGTCACCTGCCCCAGGTAATCCGCGCCAGCATGTCGATCCCCGCCGTGTTCGCCCCGGTCGAACTGGACGGCCGCCTGCTGGTGGACGGCGGGATGGTCGACAACATTCCGGTGGATGTGGCCCGCGAAATGGGCGTGGACCTGGCCATCGTGGTCGACATCGGCACCCCGCTGCGCGATCGCAAGCAATTACTGACAGTGGTCGACGTGCTGAATCAGTCGATCACTTTGATGACCCGGCGCAACTCCGAAGAACAACTGGCCAGTCTGCACCGCGACGACATCCTCATCCAGCCATCGCTGACCGCCTTCGGCGTGACTGACTTCGGCCGTGCCCGCGACATGATCGACGCCGGTTACCGCGCCACTCGCCTGCTTGACCCACGCCTGGCCACCCTGCGCCAGCTCGAGGGCGACGCCAGCCTGGCCGTGGCCCGCTCGCCGCGCCAGCGCACGCCGGTAATTACCGCAATCCGGATCGAAAACGACTCCAAGGTCAGCGATGATGTAATCCGCTCGTACATCCGCCAGCCAATCGACGCACCGCTGGAACTGGGCCGCCTGCAGACCGACATGGGTACGCTGTATGGCCTGGACTACTTCGACAGGGTGCAGTACCGCGTGGTGCACAAGGGCAACGACAATACCCTGGTGATCAACGCCCGGGGCCGACGCGGCGGCACGGACTACCTGCGCCTGGGCCTGAACCTGTCCGATGACCTGCGCGGCGACAGCGCTTTCAACCTGGGCGCCAGCTACCGGGTCAACGGCATCAACAGCCTTGGCGCCGAATGGCTGACCCGCGGCCAGATCGGTGACCAGCAAGCGCTGTACAGCGAGTTCTACCAACCCCTGGATGTGGGCTCACGCTACTTCATCGCGCCGTACCTGGACCTGGGCTCGCAGAACATCGAAGCCACCCTGGACAACGACCCGGTCGCCGAGTATCGCCTGGAACGCTATGGCTTTGGCCTGAACGTAGGCCGGCAGATCGGCAACAGCGGTGAAGTGCGCCTGGGCGTGGGCAAGGCCTGGGGCGAAGCCGAGGTGCGCATCGGCGACCAGGACCTGCCCAAAGTCAGTTTCAACGAAGGTTTCTACGAGCTGAAGTACTCGTTCGACACCCTCGATAACGTGTACTTCCCGCACCATGGCGAGGATATCGGCCTCACCTTGCGCAAATACGACAAGTCGCTGGACTCCGACCAGGATTACCGGCAGTGGCTGTTCACCCTGGACAAGGCCATCAGCAGCGGGCCGAACACGTTCGTACTGGGTGGGCGCTACGGGCGCACGCTGGACGACACCGAAGTGGTGACGTCGAGCTTTGTGATGGGCGGGGCGCGAGAGCTGTCAGGCTTCCGCCAGGACTCGGTATCGGGGCAGAACGTGAGCCTGCTGCGCATGGTCTATTACCGCCGGCTGACGCCACGGGCCTATGTGCCGCTGGACTTCCCGCTGTACATCGGCGGCTCGCTGGAGCGTGGGCGGGCGTGGAACAATGACAACGAATTCGACAGTGGGTACATCAATGCGGCGAGCATCTTCCTGGGGCTGGAGACGCCTCTAGGGCCGCTGAACTTCAGCTACGGCGCCAACAGTGCGCATGAGCAGGCGGTGTACCTGAACCTTGGGCACACCTTCTGAGGCTTGCACTGCACCTGCAACGATGGGGGGAGCTCAGGACTTTTCGAGGTTGGCCAGGATCTTGGCATGCACGCGCATACAGACCTGCAAGTCCGCCTCGTCCACGCCGGTAAACAGCTCTACCCGCAGTTGGTTGGCGATGGTCTCGATCTGATCGATCAACGGCTTGGCCGGCGGGCACAGCACGATCTTCTTCGCCCGCCGATCCTCCAGCACCGCCTGCCGGCGCACCAGCCCTTGCGCTTCCAGGCTGTCGAGCAGACGCGCCAGGGTCGGGCCCTCGACACCTACGCTCTGGGCCAGCTCACGCTGGGTCGGGGCGTCTTCGAAGCGCGCCAGGTGCAGCAACACCAGCCAGCGCGCCTGGGACAGGTTGAGCCCGGCCAGGCGGCGGTCCAGCTCGGCACGCCAACCTCGGGACATCTGGGCCAGTTGCATGCCAAAGCGGTGTTGGTTGTCGTTCAGGGGCATAAGGAACTCATTGGAGTAGATCTAATTATTAGGCAGCTAACCATGCCCTGCCCCACGAGGCAAGGCTCGGCCATGGTTACGCGTTCGATAATCGTCAAAAAGCATGACAAAGGTCAGCAGATGGCGCTTCTGCCTTCGATCCTGCATGCGTTTACAATTCGAATTCCGCCGCCAGCGCTGCGCGCACGCAATAAAGTATACCCTCCGGCACCCGCGCCCCGAACTGCGGGGCAATGGCCGACACCGGTGGCAGCTCACCCTCGCCATCAAGAAAGGCGTCCTGCACCTCCATCATCAGGTCTTCCGGCAAGTCGATGGCCTGGTCCAGACTCAGCTCCTGGCGGCCCAGCGCCTCGGCCAGCAGGCTATACACATTCTTCTCGCTGCAGTTGAGCTGCCCGGCGATCTGCGCCGGGGTCATGCCGGCACGGGCCAGGCTGACCAGTTCGTGGCGCAGGTCGAGCACCACTTTCGGTGCCTCGTCGGTGCCACCGCTGCTGTTCAGCACTTCGAGGAACGCCTGGCCGTAGCGCTCCAGCTTGCGCGCCCCCACACCGCTGACCTGGGCCATGTCGCTGAGGCTGACCGGCTGGCTGCGCAGCATCTCCAGCAGTGTCGAGTCGGGGAAGATGACGTAGGGTGGCACACTGTGTTCTTCGGCCAGCTTGCGGCGCAGGGTACGCAGCGCTTCCCACAGATCGCGCTCTTCGGCACGCACCAGCTGGCTGGCCGGGCTGCCGCCGCTGGACGACGAGGTTTTGGCCGTGGTCTGCGGTTTGAGATCACGGCGCAGTTGCAAGGTCACCTCGCCGCGCAACAGCGGCCGGCAGCTGTCGGACAGGCGCAGACCGCCGTAGCCTTCCAGGTCGATATCGACCAGGCCGCGCGCCACAAGCTGACGGAACAGTGAACGCCACTCGACCTCGGCCAAGCCTTTGCCAACGCCGAATACCGACAGCTTCTCGTGGCCGAAATTGCGCACCTTCTCGGTGTCCTTGCCCAACAGCACATCGACCAGGTGGCCTACACCATAGCGCTGGCCGGTGCGGAACACCGCCGACAGCGCCTGGCGGGCCGGCTCGGTGGCGTCCCAGGTCTGGATGTTGTCGACACAGTTGTCGCAGTGCCCGCACGGTTGTTCGAGGGTTTCGTCGAAGTAGGCCAGCAGCGACTGGCGGCGGCAGCGCGTTTCTTCGCACAGCGCCAGCATGGCGTCCAGCTTGTGCTGCTCGATGCGCTTGTGGCGCTCGTCGCCTTCAGAGTTCTGCAGCATCTGCTTGAGCATCACCATGTCCTGCAGCCCGTAGGCCATCCAGGCATCGGAGGGCAGGCCGTCACGGCCGGCCCGGCCGGTTTCCTGGTAGTAGGCCTCAAGCGATTTGGGCAGGTCGAGGTGAGCAACGAAGCGCACGTTAGGCTTGTCGATACCCATGCCGAAAGCAATGGTAGCGACCATGATCAACCCTTCCTCGTTGAGAAAGCGGTGCTGGTTGGCCGCACGTGTCTCGGCGGCCAGGCCGGCGTGATACGGCAGCGCAGGGAACCCCTGACTGCAGAGGAAGGCGGCGGTTTCGTCGACCTTCTTGCGCGACAGGCAGTAGACGATGCCAGCGTTGCCACGACGCTCGCCGAGAAAGGCCATCAACTGCTTGCGCGGTGCCTCCTTGGGCACGATGCGGTAGAAGATGTTGGGCCGGTCGAAACTCGACAGGAAGCGCTCGGCGCCCTGCAGGTGCAGGCGCTGAACGATCTCCTCGCGGGTTCGCATGTCGGCCGTAGCGGTAAGCGCAATGCGCGGCACATGCGGAAACAGTTCGGCCAGCTGACCCAGCTGCAGGTACTCGGGGCGGAAATCGTGACCCCATTGCGAAACGCAGTGGGCCTCGTCAATGGCGAACAGCGAGATGTCCAGATCGCGCAGGAAGTCGAGCATGCGCGGCTGCACCAGGCGCTCCGGCGCCAGGTACAGCATCTTGACTTCACCACGGCGCAGGCGCCCGGCCAGTTCACGCTGCTGCTCCGCCGTCAGGGTAGAGTTCAGGGCGGCCGCAGACACACCCAGCTCGTCAAGGGTGGCGACCTGGTCGTCCATCAGCGCGATCAGTGGCGATACCACCACCGTCAAGCCCGGGCGCAGCAGCCCCGGCACCTGGAAACACAGCGATTTGCCGCCACCGGTGGGCATCAGTACCAAGGCATCGCCGCCATTGGCCACGCATTCGATGATCGCTGCCTGGCGCCCACGGAAACTGTCGTAGCCGAAGATGTCCTTGAGAACGCGCTGAGCCTGTTCGAGCATGTGCAACTCCAAATCGCCGTACCATCCTGGATAAAGGCTGGACGAAAAACCCGCCCCGCACACGCCAAATGCGTAAGCGGTTTTTGCCAGGCAGCCGTTAAAACCTGCCCCTGGATGAAAAATCGCGGAGTATACCGCAGCACCGCGCTGCACATGCACCGCGGCGATAGACGTTCCCTTTGCCCCGCTGCCGCTGCAAGGTGCTAGAATTCGTTATCGTTTATTCCCCAAGGTAGCCCTGTAATGTCCTTCGCCGAGCAACTGACCCGCCTGCAAGCCTTCCTCGACGCCGACGAGCTGCACGAAGAAGCGCTGGACTATGTCGCCGCACACGGCTACCTCACCGCTCTTTCGATCAACGCCGAGGACGTGCCCGAGCGCGAGTGGATCGACGCCCTGTTCGCCGAGGAGCCGCACTACGCCAGCGAAGCCCAGCGCACCGAGATCGAGGCCACCCTGGTGGCGCTCAAGGCGCACATTGCCCGCCAGCTGGCCAGCGACGAAGAATTCGACCTGCCCTGCGAGCTCGACCTGACCGATGAGCCGGACGATTCCGACCTGCGCGGCTGGTGCATCGGCTTCATGGAAGGCGTGTTCCTGCGGGAAGAGGCGTGGTTCGAAAACGCCGAGGAAGAAGTCAGCGAAATGCTGCTGCCGATCATGGTGGGTTCGGGGTTGTTTGACGAACAGCCAGAGTTCGCCGATATCGCCAGCAACGCCAACCTGCAGGATGACATGATCGTGCAGATCCCTGAGGCACTGAGCGCACTGTTCCTGCTGCTGCACGCCCCTGACGAAAAACCGGCGCTGCTCAAGCCACGCCACCACTGAGCAACCTGTGCGCTACCTGCTGCTGGCCACTGGCTGGCTCAGCGTCGCGCTGGGGGTGCTGGGGATATTCCTGCCGGTCTTGCCCACCACCCCATTCCTGCTTTTGGCGGCGGCCTGCTTTGCCCGCAGCTCGCCGCGCTTTCACCACTGGCTGGTCCATCATCCCAAGCTGGGACCATGGATCCGTGACTACCTCAGTGGTGAAGGCATCCCCCTCAAGGGCAAGGTCTACGCCATCGGCCTGATGTGGGCCAGCATTGGCCTGTCGTGCTACCTGGTCCCGCTGTTCTGGGCACGTACCTTCATGCTGACCAGTGCCGTGCTGGTTACCTTGTACCTGCTCAGGCTGAAAACCCTGCACAAGCCAAAGTGACAATATTTTGTCGCCAAATATCGCTTTCGCCTAATCAACACCTTCTTTATCCGAATTAGTTCTGGAACCGCGTGTAGACCTTGTATCCATGGGTTTTCGAGGCATTTCCCGCCTTCGTTCCGTGCCCTTGAATACACACTTATTAGACAACAACGATCTTATATGGCAATTTGATATGAATAAATCTTCTTATCTATCGCGTTGAATGTACTTAGCTGTGTTGTTAAAAACCTGCAACACTATACGCGATACGTTTATCGTCATTTTTTTGGCGAACAGCAGGATCAATTCCAGGATCAGGGAGATGTACCATGCGCGTTTTGAACCCCATCACCAGTGCTTTACTGTTGGCCCTGGCGAGTGCCAACGTACAGGCGATGTCGATTACCGAGGCTGTCCAAAGCGCCGTGGACTACCACCCACAAGTCAGCTCCAACCGTAACAGCAAGCTGTCGGCCGATGAAGACGTGAAGTTCGCGCGTGGTGGCTACTACCCTTCCGTGGACCTGGTTGCCGGTTATGGCCGCCAGCGCTCGGACAACGCCACGACCCGTGCCGAGGGTAACCACAACAAGGAAACCCTCAACTACACCCAGTCCGAACTGCGCCTGCGGCAGATGATCTTCGACGGCTTCAACACCTCGAATGAAGTAGGCCGCACCGAGGCGGTCTCTACCTCCCGCGCCTATTACACCCAGGCCGTTGCCCAGGATGTCGCCCTGCGTGCAGTCGAGGTCTACCTGGAAGTGCTCAAACGCCGTGAACTGGTGACGCTGGCCAAGAACAACCTGCAAGCTCACCTGCGCGTCAACGACCAGATTGGCCTGCGCAACGAGCGCGGCGTCGGCAGCACCGCCGACCTCGACCAGTCCCGCGCCCGTCGCGCCCTGGCGGAAAACAACCTGGACACCGCCGAAGTCGACCTGGCCGATGCCGAGGCCAACTTCTTCAGCGTGATCGGTCGCGCCCCGGACGAGCTGGAAAGCCCGCAGAGCATCAGGGGCGAGGTGCCAGGCACCCTCGACGAAGCCCGCGACGGCATGCGCCAGAACAACCCGTACATCAAGTCTGCCCAGGCTGACGTCAACGCCGCCGAGCGGCAGTACGAAGTGGGCAAGTCGACCTTCTACCCGCGCTTCGACGCCATTCTGGCAACCGGTGCCAACAACAACACCGGCGGCGAGAAAGGCCACAACAACAACGACTGGCAAGCTGGCGTGGAGATGAACTACAACCTGTTCCGCGGTGGCAGCGACAAGGCTCGCCTGCAGTCCGACGCGCACAAGATCAACCAGGCACTGGACATTCGCAACAACGCCCTGCGTGAGTTGACCGAAAACCTGAGCCTGGCGTGGAACGCCATGAACAACGCCAGCAAGCAGCTGCCAACCGCGCGCGAATACGCCGAGACCACCAAACGTGTGCGCGCGGCCTACCAGGACCAGTTCGGCCTGGGCCAGCGCACCCTGCTGGACGTCCTCGACAGTGAGAACGAGCTGTACAACGCAGACCGTCGCTACACCGAGGTGCGTTATACCGAAGAGTTCTCGCGCTACCGCGTACTGGCGACCATGGGTGAATTGCTGAGCAAACAGCATATTTCGTTGCCACCAGAGGCGCTGGCGACCACCGAAGTCCGCACCGAGGCGCGTCTGCCTGAGATGCGTTGAGCGGGTTTTAGGTAGCGGGGCTGCTTTGTGCTGCGAATGGGCTGCAAAGCAGCCCCCAACCCTCATTCGCGGCCATGATTACGCTGAAAAGTCTCTACGCCCATGGCCCTGATCTGCCCCTCGATCAACGCCTCGAACGGCGCCAGCAGTGCATCGAAGCAGGCCGGTTGCTCCAGCGTGTTCAATGCCCCGACCACCGCCTCGATCGTCGACAATGCTCCCGCCTCCGGCGCTTTGCGCAACCGATAGCGTGAAGCGGCCACCTGCCCCAGCGTCACCCGTGGCAGCCCCCCCAGCAATGGGTTCAGGTACAGCAGTTTGCGCGCCTTGCGCCAGGTGCCGTCGGGCACGATCAGCAGCAAAGGTTTGTCGCCCGCCTCGCCATAAGCTGTCAGCACCTGGGCGTCATCACCCGGGAACAGCAGCACCGGGTGGTATCCGGGGGTGGCGAGCAGGTCATGCAGGTCATCGAACACCTCTCCAATCCGCAACTCGGCATTGTTCAGGCCAAGGGCAGCCAGGCGCGCCGTGTTCAGGGCATGGGCAGTTTCACTGGGGTGCTGCAGCAGGATCACACGGGTGCGGCTGTCGAGCGCGGGGATCAGTGGGCATAGGCAATGGTCGAGCGGGCGCTGGCAGCGCTCGCAGCGGGGTCTGGGCATGGCGGTCTCCTTGGCGGGGACAGTTTGCCACATAACAGGGGCCCGCTTTGCGGGCCCCGCGATTTCAACGGTTGAACCTTTCCGCCAGGCTATGCAGGTACTCCGCCATGCGCTCGAGGTCCTGGCTGATTTCCGCGCCTTGCCTGGCTTGCCCGGCACTCTGGTCGCAAAGTTGGGCAATCCTCACGATCTGCTGGTTGATGTCTTCAGCCACATGGCTCTGTTGCTCCGATGCCGTGGCCATCTGCTGGCTCATGCCGGTGATGCGGCTGACCGCCACGGCAATCCCGCTCAGCGCCGCCTGCACCGCCTCGACACTGTGCACACTGTCCCGGGAAATCTGCTCGCCCCGGCTGGCAGTGCTCACCGCTCGCTCCGCCCCGGCCCTCAACGAGGCGATGATATGGTGGATCTCTTCGGTCGACGCGCGGGTACGCTGCGCCAACGACCGCACCTCATCAGCCACCACGGCGAACCCGCGTCCTTGCTCACCGGCGCGCGCCGCTTCAATGGCGGCGTTAAGCGCCAGCAGGTTGGTCTGCTCGGCAATCGAAGTGATCACGTCGACCACGCTGCCAATCGACTGGGTCTGCTCGGCCAAGGCGTTGACCGCCTGACCAATGTCATTGACCGCGTCGCTCATGCTGCCCATGGCTTGCAGGCTCTTCAGGGCCAGCTCGCTGCCCTGCTGCGCCAGTTGGTCGGCATCACCTGCCGCGTGTGCCGTGCTCTGCACATTGTGGGTGACCTGCTGGATGGTTGCCGCCATCTGCGCGATGGCGGTGGCGGACTGGTCAGTCTCGCTGCGCTGCCGGTCGAGCATCTGCGCCTGGGCATCGGACAAGTCGGAAGATTGCGCCGCCCGCGACTTTACCCCGACCCCGGCATCCACCAGGCGGGTCAGGGCCGTTTGCAGGCGGGCTTCTTCGCTGATGATGGCCAGGTCGAGCTGGCCCTGCAGGCCTGGGTTGTCGCTGTAGGTCAGCGCCACCAACGGACTGGTAAAGGCCTTGGGATGCTCAGCCAACGTGCGGCGAATGGCCTGGTTCTGCCGGTGCTCGACCCAGTACCAAGCCAGCAGCAGACTTGCCATCAGCACCGCGAGCGCCGCATAGGGGGGCAACCAAAGGTAACCCGCCGCCGACAGCAGGCCTGCGCCGATCAGTGGCCAGCCATGGCCCAGGCCGTGCCCCAGGCGAGCAGCCCACGGCACTGGGCCGCGACCATCACGCAAACGCGCATACAGTGCCTCGGCACGGCGGATCTGCTCGCGCGTGGGCACCGAGCGCACCGACTCGTAGCCACTGATCCGGCCTTGTTCGTATATCGCCGTGACATAGGCGCTTACCCAATAGTAATCGCCGTTCTTCGCCCGGTTCTTGACGATGCCCATCCAAGGTTTGCCCTGCTTGATGGTCTCCCACATGTGGCCAAACACCGCCGGCGGCATGTCCGGGTGGCGCACCAGGTTGTGCGGTTGGCCGACCAGCTCGTCGTAGGTAAAGCCGCTGATTGCCACAAAGGCGTCGTTGCAGTAGGTGATTCGGCTGCCGAGGTCAGTCGTGGAAATAAGGCGTTGATCGCCGGGGAAGGTTCTTTCGTGCTCAGTGACGGGCAAATTCATGCGCATCTTGGGCGATCCTTGCAGGATGAAATAAGGGGAAATCATCAGCGCAAGTTGATATGTAGCAGAGCGCTATCAGGTTAGCGGCCAGCGTTTACCGGAATTTAACCCGCTCCCGACGGAATGCATGAATGCGTCGCATCTCAGCCCACGTTGAGCTGGCTTTTCAGCAGGTCACGGAAGGTCTGGATCAGCGGTTCGCGGCTGCGCCCGCGGCGAATGATCAGCGAGAACGGGGCCTGGTAACCAAAGGTCGACGGCGACAGTACACGCAAGTCACCTTTGTCGACCCAGGCCTGGGCGTAGTGTTCAGGCAAGTAGCCGATATAGGCCCCGGAAAGGATCAGGATCAGCTGCGCCTCCATGCTTTCAACCGTCGCCGCACTGTGCTTGAAGCCATGCCGGGCCAGTTCGGCCTGGCTCCAATAACCACGGCCGACCATGCGCTGCTGGGTCACCACCTGCTCGGGAATGCGCCGCTCGGCATACAACGGGTGGCGGCTGCTGCAGTACAGCCAGTGCTGTTCGCGGTACAACGGCTGGTAGAGCAGGCCGCTCATCCGCGAAGAAAACGCACCGATGGCCAGGTCCAGGCGGTTGTCCTGCACACCCAGTTGCAGCTCGTAGGGGCTGGACACCGACAGGTGCAGGTGCACCGCCGGGTGCTCCTGGCTGTAGGCACCGATGGCTTCGGCCAGCGGCAAGGCGCGGTCACCGACCGTGGAGTCGATCACGCCAAGGTTGAGGGTGCCACGCAGTTCGCCCTTGAGGGCGGCGGCATACTGCTCGAAACCGTCCAGCTCGGCCAGCAGGCGCAGGGTTTCCTGATGGAACAGCTCGCCCTTGCTGGTCAGGCTGAAGCCACCCCGACCCCGGTGGCACAACACGATACCCAAGGCGCCCTCCAGCTGGCTCATGTAGGTACTGATGGCCGAGGTCGACAGGTTCAGCTCGCGCTGGGCGTTGGCAAAGCCCTGGTGGCGCACCACGCTGATGAAGATGCGCAGCAGTTTCAGGTCGGGCAAGGTCGAGGCCATGGTGCAACGGTTCCACAAGGGTATGTGCGCGCAGTCTAACTGCTCTACCGCCTTTAGTTCAGAAAATCCTGAACTAAGTATTTGTCGGTAGCGATTCTTCCCCGGTACTCCCTTGAGCAGACTTGGCCGAAATGTCCCTGCCCGCCGGCAAACCACACGTGAATGGCGCGCGGCGGCACAGGTTCGAACAAACACAACAATCGACCGACTGATGAGGCCCACCGTGGACAAGACTCTCCACCAACCACTGGGCGGCAACGAAATGCCGCGTTTCGGCGGCATCGCCACCATGCTCCGCCTCCCCCACCTGCAAAGCGCCGAAGGCCTGGATGCCGCCTTCATTGGCGTACCGCTGGATATCGGTACCTCGCTACGCTCCGGCACCCGCTTCGGCCCGCGGCAGATCCGCGCCGAATCGGTGATGATCCGCCCGTACAACATGGCGACCGGTGCCGCCCCGTTCGACTCGCTGTCGGTCGCCGATATCGGCGATGTGGCAATCAACACCTTCAATCTGCTGGACGCCGTGCGCATCATCGAAGAAGCGTATGACGAGATCGTCGAGCACAACGTCATTCCCATGACCCTGGGGGGCGATCACACCATCACCCTGCCGATCCTGCGTGCGCTGCACAAGAAACACGGCAAGATCGGCCTGGTACACATCGATGCCCACGCCGACGTCAACGACCACATGTTCGGCGAGAAGATCGCCCACGGCACCACCTTCCGCCGCGCCGTGGAAGAAGGCCTGCTCGACTGTGACCGCGTGGTGCAGATCGGCCTGCGCGCCCAGGGCTACACCGCCGATGACTTCAACTGGAGCCGTCGCCAGGGCTTCCGCGTGGTCCAGGCCGAAGAGTGCTGGCACAAGTCACTGGAGCCACTGATGGCCGAAGTGCGGGAAAAAGTCGGCGGTGGCCCGGTTTACCTGTCTTTCGACATCGATGGCATCGACCCGGCCTGGGCACCCGGTACCGGCACCCCGGAAATCGGCGGCTTGACCACCATCCAGGCGATGGAGATCATTCGCGGCTGCCACGGCCTGGACCTGATCGGCTGTGACCTTGTCGAAGTCTCCCCGCCTTACGACACCACCGGCAACACCTCGCTGCTCGGTGCCAACCTGCTGTTCGAGATGCTCTGCGTGCTACCGGGCGTGGTGCGTCGCTAATACCGCTCTACCCCGGCAGGAGCCATGAGGGAGGGCCACTGAGGCCCGCCAACACAAGAAAAGACCGCCGGGCGCCGTGCAAACGCCCGCGCGGTCGATCTCGCCATAATAAAGATAATCGGGAGACCCCCAATGGCCTTGGACATCATTGTTGTAATGATCTACACCGCCGGCATGCTCGGGCTTGGCTGGTATGGCATGCGCCGCGCGAAAACCCATGAAGACTACCTGGTAGCCGGGCGCAACCTCGGCCCGGTGCTGTACATGGGCACCATGGCCACCACCGTACTCGGTGGCGCTTCCACCGTCGGCACCGTGCGCCTGGGCTACGTCCACGGCATTTCCGGCTTCTGGCTGTGCGCAGCCCTGGGCCTGGGCATCATCGCCATCAACCTGTTCCTCGCCAAACCGCTGCTGCGCCTGCGCATCTTCACCGTGACCCAGGTACTGGAACAGCGCTACAACCCCACCGCACGCCAGGCCAGCGCCGTCATCATGCTGGCTTACGCGCTGATGATCGGGGTCACCTCGACCCTGGCCATGGCCACCGTCCTGCAGGTGCTGCTGGACCTGCCGTTCTGGGCTTCGCTGATGCTCGGCGGCGGCGTGGTAGTGCTGTACTCGACCATCGGCGGCATGTGGTCGCTGACCCTGACCGATATCGTCCAGTTCGTGATCAAGACCGTCGGCCTGATGTTCATCCTGCTGCCAGTGTGCCTGTACAAGGCCGGTGGTTGGGACACCCTGGTGGCCAAACTGCCAGCGGCCAGCTTCCAGCTGACTACCATTGGCTGGGACACCATCATCACTTACTTCCTGATCTACTTCTTCGGCATCCTCATCGGCCAGGACATCTGGCAGCGAGTGTTCACCGCCCGTGACGAAAAGGTCTGTCAGCGAGCCGGCACCACCGCCGGTGTGTATTGCGTGCTGTATGGCCTGGCCTGTGCGGCGATCGGCATGGCTGCGCATGTGCTGATGCCCGACCTGGCCAACCCGAACAACGCCTTTGCCGAGATGATCAAGACCACCCTGCCCGATGGCATTCGTGGCCTGCTGATGGCCGCGGCCCTGGCGGCCATGATGTCCACCGCCAGCGCCGGTCTGCTGGCTGCCTCGACCACCGTGACCGAAGACCTGCTGCCCAAGCTGCGTGGCGGCAAGCAGTCGAGCCTGGGCACCAGCCGCCTGTTCACCCTGCTCACCGGCCTGGTGGTGCTGGGCATCGCGCTGGTGGTGAATGATGTGATCAACGCCCTGACCCTGGCTTATAACCTGCTGGTCGGCGGCATGCTGATCCCGTTGATCGGGGCGATCTTCTGGAAGCGTGCGACCACCGCAGGCGCGATTGCCAGCATGTCGCTGGGCTTTGCCACCGCCCTGCTGTTCATGTTCCTGGACGGGCTGGAGGCCAATACCCCGATCTACTACAGCCTGGCAGTAGGGCTGGTGAGCTTTGTGGGCGTGAGCCTGGTGTCGCGCAAGTCGGTGGCGGCGGTGAAGCTGGCCTGACTGCTGTACCGGCCCTTTCGTTTGTAGCGGGCTTGCACGCGCGAAAGGGCCAGTACAGGCAATAGACAATCAGCAGACACAAAAAGGCCGCTGCACCCACTCGGGTGAAGCGGCCTTTGTCGTTAATCAGCGCCGACGCGGTTGACGTTTGCGCTGCTCTTCATCAGTCGGGATCGGCACCGGCTGCAAGGGTGGTGGAATCAGCCCCAAGGCGACGGCCAGGTCGTGGAGCCAGTTTGACAGTGGTTTATTCATAATGCCCCCTTGACGGGTCAGCCTCACGGCAAATCAATCCTGCAATGTTTCATACAGATCATAGCCCTATGTCCTGTATTACGCATGCCTCTGTTCCTACAGATAAGGGCGATTTTGACTCGGATCAAGCCGTGGCGGCGCATTCCGACGACTGGTTAATCGTTTCGCTTTGTTGCAGGTCGATCCATGCCTGCAGATTAGCCCCGCGCATACCCTGGCGCCACATCAGCCAGGTGACCGCCTGATCGAAAGGTGCCTGCAGCGGGTGCACCCTCACCCGATCACGTCCAGGCAGGCTGTCGAGCATCGACTGGGCCATCATCGCCACACCTGCACCCGCGATCACACAGGCCAGCATGCTCTGGTACGACTCGATCTCCATCACCCGCCCCATCGGCGTATGGGCATGGGCATACCAGGCCTCCAGGCGCATGCGGTACGAGCAGCCCTGGCGGAAGGTGAACACCGCCTTGCCCGCCACGTCCTTGGCGGTGAGGACCGCCGGGTGCTCGGGGCTGGTGATCAGTACCAGTTGCTCATCGCACAGCGGCACGCCATCCAACCCGGCAAGGCTCGGTGGCCCGTCCACAAGAGCAGCATCCAGGGAGTGGTTCAACAGCCCTTCAAGCAACTCGCCGCTGGGTGCTGCACGCACTTGCAGGTTCACCTGTGGGTAAGCCTGGTGATAGCGCGCCAGCAACGCCGGCAAGTGGGTCGCCGCCGTGCTGTACATGGTCCCCAGCACGAAGTCCCCAGCCGGCTGACCGCCACGCACGGCGCCCAGCGCTTCGTCGCGCAAGGCGGACATACGGTTGGCATAGTCCAGCAGCACCTTGCCTGCTGGCGACAGTTGCAGGCGCTGACGTTCGCGCAGGAACAGTTCGACGCCCAGCTGCTCCTCGAGTTGGCGCAGGCGCGTGGAAAGGTTTGATGGCACCCGGTGCAGGCGCTCTGCGGCGCGGGTAACCGAGCCTTCCTCGGCCACGGCCTGAAAGATACGCAGTTGGCTGAATTCCACGGCATTCTCCAAAACAGAACAACTTGATCATCATTATTCAATTTTATTGAAAATAAAAGCACCCTAACCTGCCAGCCATCACTTACATCCGCGCAGGAGACCTGTCATGTCGCCACTCATTCAACTGCTCGCCAGCGCCGTGGCGCTGATGATGGCCATGGGCATCGGTCGTTTCGCCCTCACCCCGCAACTGCCACAACTGATTGCCGAAGGCCAGTTCGACCTGACAGTCGCCGGGCTGGTCGCGGCGGCCAATTACCTGGGCTATTTCGTGGGTGCGGTGGACGCCATGTTCGCCCGCTCGCCAGGCCAGGTCCGGCTGCGCCTGCACGGGGGGCTGTGGCTGTGTGTGCTGCTGACCCTGGCCTCCTGGGCTGCCAACGGCTTTTGGGGCCACCTGCTGCTGCGCTTCGGCACAGGCGTAGCCAGCGCCTGGGTGCTGGTGATGATCACCAGCCTCAGCCAGCAAGTAGCCACTGCCCACAACCGCCAGCGCCTGGGAGCGCTGGTTTTCGCCGGACCCGGCCTGGGTATTGCCGTGACCGGGCTACTGGCACTGGCCGCGCATGTGCAGGGGTTGGGCTCGGCTGCACTGTGGCTGATCTATGCCGTGGCTGCCTTGGTGATGCTGCTGGCCGTGCGGCCGTGGTTGCCACGGGCACTGCAAGCGGCACCGGCTCAGCCGCCAGTGCGACAAGGCCCGACGCGCAGTGTCGGCACTGGCCGCCTGGGGTTGGTGTATGGCCTGTATGGCATGGGCTACATCCTGCCAGCCACCTTTCTGTCACAGATGGCCAATCAGCAGTTTCGCGGGCAGTGGCTGGCTGACCTGTTCTGGCCGGCGTTTGGCCTGGCGGCGGCGCTGGGCGTTTTGCTGGTGAGCGTGCGCCGTGGTGGCCGCACCTCGACCTGGTTGACCACCACCCTGTGGTTGCAAGGGCTGGGTGTGCTGGCCTGCCTGATGGGTGGAGGGATCGGGCTGGTGCTGGGTGTTGCGCTGTGTGGCGGGCCGTTCCTGGCCTGCATGCAACTGGTCATGCAGCGCTCGCGCGAGTTGGCGCCACATGCCACACAGCGCAATGCCGGGCTGCTGACCGCGTGCTTTGCCTTGGGGCAGTTGAGTGGGCCGCTGCTGGCGGCGCTCAGCAGCCATTACAGTGGCGGGCTGCAACCGGCATTGATGCTGGCGGCGGGCGGGTTGGCGGTGGCGGGCGTACTGGTCCAGTTGCCGGGTAACGCACAGCAGGGAAGCGCCTGTCAGGCCAAGGCTGCATCCTGAGGCGATGCAGTCTGTACCGGCCCCTTCGCGGGCAAGCCCGCGCCTACAACGGCTTTGCAGGCGCGGCTTGCCCGCGAAGGGGCCGGTAGAGGCAACACATCACCCTACCAACCGCCGCAATTGTTGTTTCACCCAAGGCTCGGCACTTACCAGGATCACACCCAGCAATACCATCAACGCGCCCACCACGAAATTCGCACTAAGCGGCTCATCCAGCAGCAAAACGCCAAAGGTCACCCCAAACAACGGGGTAATGAAGGAAAACACCGCGAGGTTCGACGCCAGGTATTTGCGCAGCAACCAGAACCAGGTGAGGTAGCTGATGAACGACACCACAATCCCCTGGAACAATACACTGCCCATCGCCAGCGGCGTCAGCGACACCGCGCCGATCTGCCCGCTGAGCAGGGCGATCAGCAGCAGCCCGGCAAAACCGACCGCCAGCTGATAGAACAGGGTCAAGGTCGCCGGCGCCTCCGATAGCCGTGAACAACGCACCACCACCGTGGTCGCGCCCCAGGCCAGCCCGGCGATCACGCCAAAGGCATCTCCCAGCAAGGTGCGGCTGTCCATGTGCTCGAACGAAGTGCCACCGGCAAAGGCCATGGCAATGCCGCCGAAGGCCAGCAGAATGCCCAGCCACTGCAGCAGCCGCAAGCGTTCACTGGGTAGACGAAAATGCAGGCCCAAGGCGGTAAATACCGGCGCGGTATAGAGGAACACCGACATGTGCGCCGCCGAGGTCAGTTTCAGCCCTTCGGCAATGAACAGAAACTCCACCCCGAACAGCCCGCCCGCCACCAACCCTGCGCGCCAGGTGGTGCCGACCTGCTCCCAGCCACCCCGCCAGCACAGCATCAGGCCTACCAGCACAGCGGCAATGCCATTGCGCAGTGCTGCCTGCATCACCGGAGCAATGTCTGCGGCGGCGGTCTTGATCAGTACCTGCTGGCAGCCCCAGATCAGGCAAAGGCCCAGCATTACCTGGAAGGCAAAGGCGTCAGGGTTCTTGCGGACCGCGCTCATAAGCGGGCCTCTGGGGTGGTCGTAGGCATGGGCAAGGCTCGGCAGCGTTCAGAAGCTACCGATTATCGGGTTTTGAACGCTGCACTTGCCAGCCTTAAAACGACCTCAAGCAATCTGTGCCTTCGCAGATACCTGTTCGAACGTCGTTTCGTCCAGCGCATCTTCCTGCTCATCCAGCACCTGGCGCGGGTGCTCGAAGCCGGGGATGCTGCTGTCGATCAGGCTCATCAAGCGCGAGCCGCGTTCGGTCAGGACGAAGTTTTCGCCATTGCCGCCGTCCTCTTCAGGCCGGCATTCAATGAATCCGCGCTCAAATAGCAGCTTTTCATACTCGCATGCACGGGTTTTCAGGTGATCCACGTCACCCACCGGCTCACCCTTGGCGGCCAGTGCAGCAGCATGCTGTTCGGCATATGGGCGGGGTGTGAAGCTGTGACCGGCGCCATTCTGCACTTCGTGCAGCAAGCGTTCGATCAGGTCCCAGTCGTAGGCGATGCTCATGGCTACGGGCTCCTGCTGTGGACGAAAGGGGTACACAGGTTGGGACCCGCCAAGGTTGCCAAGCGTTCCGAAGCGCTTAGCGCTGGCGTTGTTGCGCTTGCATGTATTGGCGCAGCAACTGATTGATGCGGGTCTGGTAGCCGCTGCCCTGCTCCTTGAACCAGGCGAGGACATCTGAGTCCAGTCGAATGGTCACCGTCTGCTTGGCGGGAACGCGCAGCTCGGCCTGGCGGAAAAAGTCCTGGTCCAGTTCAGGGATATCTGATGTGTCGATATCCTTGTCGTCCTGCCGGGCCAGGCGGCTCCAGTCAGTTCTCGATGATTTGGTCATAGTACCTGGCCTCCCGTTTGGTGGCTTTTCTTGCAGAAATGATGCGTATCACCTCACCCCGCCTCTCCGTGTACACGACGACACCTATCAGCGCCTTTAGCCATCCTAGGCTGACCCAACGTTCTTCAGCACATTCCACATCCTCATCACGCCGGATCAGCATGGATGGTTGAACATGTCAGGAACGTCGGCAAAGTCGATGCCGTGCTTGCGGATATTGCTCTGGTTTTTCCCTTCGTCCCATTCAAAGAACATGGGACGAACTGTATTTACAGCTGTACATACAGTACCCCCTCTTTTCCTTCGAGACTAGAGCGATGTAGCGTGCTGCTCAACGGCGCTGGAGAGATACGGGAGCGTTTCAGAAACGGACTACCACCACCAAAGAAATCTTCCATCGGTCGCAAGCCCTGAACTTACCTGCCCCCACAGCCCTCCACCGGGCATCACCACCGCCGGAGGTTGGAAGGATGAAACCGCTACTGCCCATAGCCTGTGCCGCTGCCCTGCTTTGCGCCCTGCCCGCTTGGGCCTGCACACCTGAAGAAGCAACGCAAAAACGTGAGGAGCTGGCCGGGCTGGTCACTCAGTTGACTGAGCAGAACCCGCAAAAGGCCAAGGAGATCAATGATGAGCTTCAGGGGATGGATCTGGGGACGGCGAGCAAGGACTTGCCCGACAAGTGTCAGCTGATCGACCAGCGGATCAAGGAGTTGAAGCAGGCAGAGAAAAAGGCGGAGTGATCGTTCGTCGCCTGCGCACGCCCTTCGCAGAAGCAAGCTTGCGTCGCTTCTGCAAAGGGCCTGCGTGAGTCTTATTCAGCAGCAGGCTTGCGCTTCTTCAGTGGCGCCAGGCCATCTGCACTGGCCAGAGGCGCGTTGGCCTTCGGCTTGGCAGTAGGCTTGCGCTTGGCGGCAGCTTTCTTGTCGCCGGTCTTCTTCTCGACCTTTTTCTTCTTGCTGCCGGCCGCCTTGCCCGAGGCCTTGACCTTCTTCGGCCCGTTGTAGGTGCCCTTCACTTCCTTGATGACCCGGCGCTCGAACTGCTGCTTGAGGTAGCGCTCGATGCTCGACATCAGGTTCCAGTCGTTGTGGGTGATCAGCGAGATCGCCAGGCCTTCGCCACCGGCACGGCCGGTACGGCCCACACGGTGGACGTACTCGTCACCGCTGCGTGGCATGTCGAAGTTGATCACCAGGTCCAGGCCGTCGATATCCAGGCCACGGGCTGCCACGTCGGTCGCCACCAGCACTTTGGAGCTGCCCTGCTTGAAGCGCTCGATGGCCAGCTTACGGTCCTTCTGGTCCTTTTCGCCATGCAGCACGAAGGCCTTCACGTCCTTGGCCACCAGGTGACCGTAGATGCGGTCGGCCATGGCGCGGGTGTTGGTGAAGATGATCGCCTTGTCGAAGGTTTCGTTGGCCAGCAACCACTGCGCGATCTGCTCTTTATGCTGGTCGTGGTCGGCGGTGATGATCTGCTGGCGGGTGCCTTCAGCCAGTTGCGAGACACTGTTGAGCATCAGGTGCTCAGGGTCTTTCAGCACCTTGCCGATGATGTCGCGCAGGGCCGCGCCACCGGTGGTAGCCGAGAACAGCAAGGTCTGCTCGCGGTTCTCGCACTCTTTGCACAGGCGCTCCATGTCTTCGGCAAAGCCCATGTCGAGCATGCGGTCGGCTTCGTCCAGGATCAGGACCTGCACGTGGGACAGGTCGAGGTTGCCGGCATTGAGCTGCTCGAGCAGGCGACCCGGGGTGCCGATCAGCACGTCGGGCACCTTGCGCAGCATGGCGGCCTGTTCCTTGAAGTCTTCGCCGCCAGTCACCAGGCCCGACTTGATGTAGGTGAACTGCGAGAACAGCTGCACCTGCTTGAGGGTTTGCTGGGCCAGCTCACGGGTCGGCAGCAGGATCAACGCGCGAATCTCGACACGCGGACCGCTGAGGTCGACCAGACGGTTGAGCAGTGGCAGTACGAAGGCCGCCGTCTTGCCGCTGCCGGTCTGCGCAGTCACACGCAGATCCCGCCCTTGCAGGGCCAGGGGGATGGCCGCGGCCTGCACCGGGGTTGGCTCGACAAATTTAAGCTCGGCCACGGCTTTAAGCAGGCGTTCATGCAGGGCGAATTGGGAGAACACGGAGGTAACCTCAGACAAGTGCGGGAAATTCAGTTGCATAGGGTAACGTTTTCTGCAGCCTTAGCCGAATTTCTTTTGGCAACTTTGTCGCTATCCGCGCTCTAATACGGCTTCGTTTCGCAACAAGACTGTATGCAAGCCCATGGATATCCAACGAATCTGGCGTGACTCCCTCGACCTGTGGGGCACCCTCGACCAACATCCCATGCTGCACGCTGCCATCGGTCTGGCAGTACTGCTGCTCATCTCCCTGGCAGTCGGCCGCCTGGCGCGCTTCCTGATACTGCACGGCGCGCGCCTGCTGGCCCGCCAGCCTGCACTGAAGTGGCTGGACGACCTGCGCCACAACAAGGTGTTCCACCGCCTGGCACAAACGACCCCGTCCCTGGTGCTGCAGTTCGGCCTGAAGCTGGTGCCTGAGCTGTCCGACACCGCTCAGCACTTCCTTGGCAATGGCGCCCTGGCCTTTACCCTGTTGTTCATGACCATGGCGCTGTCATGCCTGCTGGATGCCCTGCTCGACATCTATGCCCGCACCGAACACGCCCGCACCCGCTCGATCAAGGGCTACGTGCAACTGGCCAAGATGATGTTGTGGATCTTCGCCTCGATCATCATCGTCGCCACCCTGATCGACCGCTCGCCGCTGTTGCTGCTGTCCGGCCTGGGTGCGATGTCGGCGGTATTGCTGTTGGTGTACAAGGACACCCTGCTGTCATTCGTCGCCAGCGTGCAACTGACCAGCAACGACATGCTGCATGTCGGGGACTGGATAGAAATGCCGCAGGTAGGCGCCGATGGCGACGTGGTGGACATCACCTTGCACACGGTGAAAGTGCAGAACTTCGACAAGACCCTCGTTTCCATCCCCACCTGGCGCCTGATGAGCGAGTCATTCCGCAACTACCGCGGCATGCAGCAGTCCGGTGGCCGGCGCATCAAGCGCAGCCTGTTCATCGACGCCGCCGGCGTGCGCTTCCTCACCCGCGAAGAAGAACAGCGCCTGAGCCAGGTGCAGCTACTGAGTGACTACCTGGCGGGCAAGCGCCAGGAACTGCAAAACTGGAACGAGGCGCTGGGGCCGGTGGCGGACCTGTCGGCCAACCGCCGCAAGCTGACCAACATCGGCACCTTCCGCGCGTTTGCCCTGGCCTATCTGAAGAACCATCCCAACGTGCACCCGAACATGACCTGCATGGTGCGGCAGATGCAGACCACCGCCGAAGGCGTGCCGCTGGAGATCTACTGCTTCACCACCACCACGGTATGGGCGGATTACGAACGGATCCAGGGGGATATCTTCGACTACCTGCTGGCGGTGTTGCCGGAGTTCGGCTTGAGCCTGTATCAGCAGCCGAGTGGCAATGATATGCGCGTGGGGTTGGCCGGGCGCACGGCAGCAGAGCCAATGCCGCGTCGCCTTGAAGAGATGAACGAGGCCTGATATTGCCGGGGCTGCCTAGCAGCCCCGGATCAAAGGGCACGTCAGGCCTTGCCGGCCAGCGGCGCCTGTGCGCGCCCACCCAGGCGGCTCAGCCACACCGACGCCAGGATGATCCCCCCGCCGATGAACAGCCGCCCCAGCGGCTCGTGCTGGTTCCAGATCAACAGGTTCAGCAGCAGCCCCGCCGGCACATGCAGGTTGTTCATCACCGCCAGCGTACCGCCAGAAACCAGGCATGCACCTTTGTTCCACCAGTACAGCCCCAGCGCCGTCGGACACAGCCCCAGGAACAACAGCACCAGCCATTGCACGTCAGTGCTCGGCAAGTGCTGGGTATTGCCGAACAGCAGGAAGGCCGGCAGCACCACCAGCAAGGCACCGAGGTAGAAGTAACCGAAGCGGGCGTAGTGTGGCAGGTCGCTGGGGTGGCGAGCGACCAGGTGACGGTACAGCACCTGGCCGGCAGCGTAGGTGAAGTTGGCCAGTTGCAGCAGCAGGAAGCCGATGAAAAACTCGCCGCTGATGCTGTCGAAACGGATCACGGCAGCACCGGCCACGGCGACCAGCGCGGCCACTAGCGCCCAAGCGTTGAAGCGCCGGTTCAGGGCATCTTCGATCAAGGTCACGTGTAGCGGCGTGAGGATCGTGAACAGCAGCACCTCCGGTACGGTAAGCACGCGGAAGCTCAGGTACAGGCAGACATAGGTGATGCCGTACTGCAGCGCGCCAATCAGCAGCATGGAACGCATGAAGCGTGGCTCGACCTGGCGCCAGCGGGTCAGCGGCAGGAACACCAGGCCGGCCAGCAGCACCCTGGCGAGCACTGCGAAATAGCTGTCGACGTGCCCGGCCAGGTACTCGCCGATCAAGCTGAAGGAAAACGCCTGGATCAGCGCGACGATTATCAGGTAGCCCATGGTTGCCTCTCGTGAATCAAGGCCGCGACCTTAGCGGGTTGCAGCGAATGAGTTCAACCATGAGGAATGTAGGGGCTGTACCGGCCTCTTCGCGGCTCGCCTGCGCGCAGTTATCTGCAATGGCCTTTGTAGGAGCGGGTTTACCCGCGAAAAGGCCGGCACTGGCGACCTAAAAACCCCAGGCATAAAAAAAGCCCGGCCATACAAGCCGGGCAGGTACACCCAAAGGAGCAAAAACAGGTGTCAGGTTTGGGAATTCGTGAACCCTCAGGCCACCGCCGCCAGCTTGGCCTTGGCCTGGTTGACGCCCTTCTCGTGGAACTCGCCGCTCATGTTCAGGCCTTCGGCATGGATGAAGTCGACATCGTGGATGCCGATGAAAGCCATGACCTGGCGCAGGTACGGTTCCTGATGGTCACTGCTGGCACCCGCATGGATGCCGCCGCGGGCAGTCAGGACGATGGCGCGCTTGCCGGTCAGCAGGCCTTGCGGGCCGGTCGGGGTGTATTTGAAGGTGATGCCGGCACGCAGCACATGGTCCAGCCAGGCTTTCAGGGTGCTGGGGATGGTGAAGTTGTACATGGGCGCAGCCATCACCAGCACGTCGGCAGCCAGCAATTCATCCGTCAGCTCGTTGGAACGGGCCAGGGCCTCCAGTTCGGCGGCGCTGCGCTGTTCTTCGGGTTTCATCCAGCCGCCCAGCAGGTTCGCGTCCAGGTGGGGTACCGGGCTTACTGCCAGGTCGCGCACAGTGATCTGATCGGCCGGGTGGGCAGCCTGCCATTGCTGGATGAAATCTTTGGTCAGCTGACGGGAAACGGAATCCTGCTGGCGGGCGCTGCTTTCGATGATCAGTACACGGGACATGGGATGCCTCCATCGGCAAAAAGGGTGCGATTCGATGGAGGTGAGATTAAGGCTTGACCTATCGATAAAAAAGCGTAAAAAGTGGGTCCAATCTATCGATTAATCAGTTTATTCCGCAGTGCAGTTCAAGGCGATCCGCAGTTTGATGATTTGCCGATTGAATTTGGCAGTGACATCGACGCTTTTACCTGCCGGTACGTTCACACGGCGTACCCGCGGTGCCTCTGGGCCATTGCGGAAGGTCACCTTGCACGCCGCCGGGACCTGCCCATAGTTGTTGAGGGTGATGGCGCCAATGTCATAGGCCGTGTCATAGGCGGTGTAGTCGAGCTTGACCCCGGTCAGCTCCTTCTCCACATCGATGGGATAAGCCATGGCCCCGAGGGGCAGGCACATCAGTATTGCCGCACAACATTTCTTCATGGGCCGCTCTCCTTGAAAGAGCGCAGCTTAGGACAACAGGAGCGAAAGATGAAAGCGCCGCGCGTAACCCTTGACCAGTGGCGAACCCTGCAAGCAGTGGTCGATCACGGCGGGTTTGCCCAGGCCGCCGAGGCCTTGCACCGCTCGCAGTCATCGGTCAGCTACACCGTGGCCCGCATGCAGGAGCAACTGGGCGTCCCGCTGTTGCGCATCGATGGCCGCAAGGCGGTGCTGACCGAGGCCGGCAATGTGCTGCTGCGCCGCTCGCGCCACCTGGTCAAGCAGGCCAGCCAGCTCGAAGACCTGGCCCACCACATGGAACAAGGCTGGGAAGCCGAGGTGCGCCTGGTGGTCGATGCCGCCTACCCCAGCGCCCGTCTGGTACGCGCGCTGGCTGCATTCATGCCACAAAGCCGCGGCTGCCGGGTACGCCTGCGTGAAGAAGTGCTGTCTGGCGTGGAGGAAGTGATGCATGAAGGCATCGCCGACCTGGCCATCAGCAGCTACAGCATCGGCGGCTACCTGGGCGCCGAATTGAGCGCAGTGGAGTTCATCGCCGTCGCCCACCCCGAGCACAGCCTGCACCGCCTGGGACGCGAACTGACCTTCCAGGACCTGGAAAGCCAGCTGCAGGTGGTGATCCGCGACTCCGGCCGCGCCCAACCGCGCGACGTCGGCTGGCTGGGCGCCGAGCAGCGCTGGACCGTCGGCAGCCTGGGCACCGCCGCCACCTTCGTCAGCAGCGGCCTGGGTTTTGCCTGGCTGCCCCGTCACATGATCGAGCGCGAACTGCGCGAAGGCGTGCTCAAGCCATTGCCGCTGGATCAGGGTGGCAGCCGCCACCCACTGTTCTACCTTTACTCGAGCAAAGAGAAGACCCTGGGCCCGGCCACGCAGATTCTCATCGACCTGCTGCGCAATTTCGACACCGCGCCACTGGACGTGCCCTTCGCAGCCCCCCCACAAGCCTGAGAGGACCGCGCCCATGGCCTATTTCGAACACGAAGGATGCACACTGCATTACGAGGAATATGGCCAGGGCGAACCCCTGGTGTTGCTGCACGGCCTGGGCTCCAGCTGCCAGGACTGGGAGTTGCAGGTGCCGCTGTTCAGCCGCCACTACCGGGTGATACTCATGGACATCCGCGGCCACGGTCGCTCCGACAAACCCGCTGACGGTTACCAGATCGCCACCTTCAGTGCCGACCTGCTGGCCCTGCTCGAACACTTGCACACAGGCCCGGTGCACTTCGTCGGCTTGTCCATGGGCGGCATGGTCGGCTTCCAGTTTGCCGTCGACCACCCTCAATGGTTGCGCAGCCTGTGCATCGTCAACAGCGCCCCTGAGGTCAAGCGCCGCACCCGCAGTGACTGGGCGTGGTGGCTCAAGCGCTGGAGCCTGGCGCGCATCCTCAGTGTCGAAACCGTCGGCAAGGGGCTGGCCGAGCGGCTGTTCCCCAAACCACAACAAGCAGACCTGCGACAGAAGATGGCCCAGCGCTGGGCGCGCAACGACAAGCGCGCCTACCTGAAAAGCTTCGACGCCATCGTCGACTGGGGCGTGCAGGAACGCATCGGGCAGATTCACTGTCCTACCCTGGTGATCGCCGCCGACCACGATTACACGCCGATACAACTGAAACAGCGCTATGTCGCCCTCATACCCAACGCCAGGCTGGTCGTCGTCGACGATTCCCGGCACGCTACACCCCTCGATCAACCCGAGGTCTTCAACCAGACCCTGCTGCAGTTCCTCGCAGCCGCTTCCACCTCTCAAGGATCTTTGAGCCCATGCTGAAAAAACTCCTGCTCACCGCCTGCTCGGTCGCCTTCGCCACCAGCGTGATGGCCTCCGACAAGACCCCGCACGTTCTGCTGGACACCAGCTTCGGCCAGGTCGAAATCGAACTGAACGCCGAGAAGGCGCCTGTCAGCACCAAGAATTTCCTGCAATACGTCGACAGCGGCTTCTACAACAACACCATTTTCCACCGAGTGATCCCGGGGTTCATGGTCCAGGGCGGTGGGTTCACTGACCAGATGGTGCAAAAAGATACCAAGGCCCCGATCAAGAACGAGGCCAGCAACGGCCTGCAGAACACCCGCGGCACCCTGTCGATGGCGCGCACGTCCAACCCGAACTCGGCCACCAGCCAGTTCTTCATCAACGTCGCCGACAACGACTTCCTCAACCCAGGCCGCGACGCCGGTTATGCCGTGTTCGGCAAAGTGACCAAGGGCATGGAAGTGGTCGACCAGATCGTCAACTCGCCGACCACCGTCAAGAAAGGCATGCGTGATGTGCCGAGCGACCCGGTGTACATCAAGTCGGCCAAACGCATCGACTGACCGCAGGCTTTCACAAGGATGTGAAACCGCCTGAGGGCCGGATGGAACAGGAGTGTCACCACCCATGCTGTACCGCCGTTTCGAACAACTGATCGACATCTTTCGCGAAGCCCCCAGTGAATCGCCGCCGACGACCGTGTGGCCGTTCTACCTGTATTACCTGCGCCAGGTGTGGCCCAGCTTCGTGGCCCTGCTGGTGGTCGGCCTGGTCGCCTCGCTGATCGAGGTGGCGATGTTCAGCTACCTCAGCCGGATCATCGACCTGGCCCAGGGTACGCCCAATGCCAACTTCTTCAGCGAGCACAGCGGCGAGCTGATCTGGATGCTGGTGGTGATTCTGCTGCTGCGGCCATTGTTCTTCGGCCTGCACGACCTGCTGGTGCACCAGACCATCAACCCCGGCATGACCAGCCTGATCCGCTGGCAAAACCATACCTATGTGCTCAAGCAGAGCCTGAACTTCTTTCAGAGCGACTTCGCCGGGCGTATTGCCCAGCGCATCATGCAGACCGGCAACTCGCTGCGCGATTCCGCCGTGCAGGCGGTGGACGCGCTATGGCATGTGCTGATCTACGCCATCACCTCGCTGGTGTTGTTCGCCGAGGCCGACTGGCGCCTGATGCTGCCGCTGCTGGCGTGGATCGTCAGCTACATTGCCGCGCTGTTCTACTTCGTGCCACGGGTCAAGGAGCGCTCGGTGGTGTCTTCGGACGCACGTTCCAAGCTGATGGGGCGTATCGTCGACGGCTACACCAACATCGCAACGCTGAAGCTGTTTGCCCATACCGACTACGAACAGCAGTATGCGCGTGAGGCAATCCGCGAGCAGACCGAGAAAACCCAGCTGGCCTCCCGGGTGATCACCAGCATGGACGTGGTCATCACCACCCTCAATGGCTTGCTGGTGGTCGCCACCACCGGCCTTGCCCTGTGGCTGTGGAGCCAATCGCTGATCACCGTGGGTGCCATCGCCCTGGCCACTGGCCTGGTGATCCGCATCGTCAACATGTCGGGCTGGATCATGTGGGTGGTCAACGGCATTTTCGAGAACATCGGCATGGTGCAGGACGGCCTGCAGACCATCGCCCAGCCAGTCACCGTCACCGACCTGCCCAATGCGCCGGCACTGAAGGTCAGCCGCGGCGCGGTGCGTTTCGATGAGGTCGACTTCCATTACGGCAAGGCCACCAATGTCATGGAAGGGCTCAACCTGGACATCCGCCCGGGCGAGAAAATCGGTTTGATCGGCCCGTCCGGGGCAGGCAAGTCGACCCTGGTCAACCTGCTGTTGCGCCTGTACGACGTGCAGGGTGGGCGCATCCTCATCGACGGCCAGGACATTGCCAAGGTGAGCCAGGCCAGCCTGCGTGCACAGATCGGCATGATCACCCAGGATACCTCGCTGCTGCACCGTTCGATCCGCGAAAACCTGCTGTACGGCCGGCCCGGTGCCAGCGATGCAGAACTGCACGAAGCTGTGCGCCGCGCGCGGGCTGACGAGTTCATCCCACAGCTTTCGGATACACAGGGCCGCACCGGTTTCGATGCCCATGTGGGCGAACGCGGGGTCAAGCTGTCGGGTGGCCAGCGTCAGCGTATCGCCATTGCACGGGTGCTGCTGAAGAACGCGCCGATCCTGATCATGGACGAGGCCACCTCGGCGCTGGATTCGGAAGTGGAAGCGGCGATCCAGGAAAGCCTGGAGACGCTGATGCAGGGCAAGACGGTAATCGCCATTGCCCACCGGCTTTCCACCATTGCCCGTATGGACCGGCTGGTGGTGCTGGACAAGGGGCGAATTGTCGAAAGTGGCAGCCACAGTGAGTTGCTGGAGCAGCAAGGGCTGTATGCCCGGTTGTGGCACCACCAGACCGGAGGTTTTGTCGGGGTCGATTGACACCTGCGCGGCCTTTTCGCGGGTAAACCCGCTCCTACACAGGTTCGCTATCGTTGTAGGAGCGGGTTTACCCGCGAAAAGGCCGGCACAGGCAACACAGATCTCTCAGTCCCGGCGGTAGGGCAACATCCCCCGCGCCTCCTCGGCATACCCCTTGACCCCTTCCCGTTCCTGCAGCAGAAAATCCTCCACCGCCCGCCGCAACCCCGGGTGCAGCAGGTAATGCCACGACCGCGTCAACACCGGCTCGAACCCGCGTATCAACTTGTGCTCGCCCTGTGCCCCGGCATCGAAACGCTGGTAACCCTCGGCAATGGCAAAGTCCATGCCCTGGTAGAAACACGTCTCGAAATGCAGCCGGTCGAACTCATCCAGGCAGCCCCAGTAGCGGCCAAACAGGCTGTCGCCCCCCACCAGGCTCAAGGCCATGGCCACATCTCGACCACCCTGGCGGGCCATCACCACGCGCACCGCCTCGGGCATGCGCTCGGCCAGCAGGCTGAAAAAATCGCGCGTCAGGTAGGGGGCACGACGGCGCACCGCATAGGTGTTGGCATAGCACAGAAAGACGAAATCCCACTGTGCCTCGTCCAGTTCATCACCGCGGTACCAGCGGAAGTCGATACCCTGCCCCGCCACCTGCTCGCGCTCCTTGCGCATCTGCTTGCGCTTGCGCGAGCTGAGGCTGTCGAGAAAGTCCTGGAAGTCGCGATACCCCCGGTTTTGCCAGTGAAACTGGCAACCCAGGCGTTCCATCCACCCAGGCAGGCCCGCCAACTGCGCGTCCAGCGCCGGGTCGGTGAAGTTGATGTGCGCTCCGGACAGCCCACCTTTGCCCAGATACTCCGGCAGGGCCTGCAGCATCAACAAACCGTCAGCCGGATCGGCCGCCAGCAGCCGTGGGCCGCTGACCGGACTGAACGGCACAGCGCCAAGCAGTTTTGGGTAGTAGGCGATACCGGCCCGCTCACACGCATCGGCCCAACCATGATCGAACACATACTCGCCAAACGAGTGCCATTTGCGGTACGCGGGCAACAGCGCCCGCACCTGCCCGCCTCGCTCCAGCACCAGGTGCTCGGCGGCCCAGCCAGTGTTGCGCGCCACGCTGCCGCTGTCCTCCATTGCACTGAGAAAAGCATGGCGCAGGAAGGGTTGGCCGGCTGGCACAAGGGCATCCCAGGTGGCCGTCGGCAGATCACGCAGGTGGGCAAGGCTGTACAGGCTGGTCACGTTTTCGGCTCGCTCTCTGAAGACCGTCAGTATCCCCAAGGAAGGCCCGTCGCTCAAATGACGAACGCCGGGTGGGCCCTTTAATTCTCAATTACTTAACAACAGTGCCACTAATCAGACATTAATCTGTCATTGGCCCCCGCAATACTTGCGCCTGTTTTCCGGAACCCTAGAACCTGTCTATTCAGGCCCTTTCCGAAGACATGCCAACGCAGGGGCAGGCGCTTGAGCCTCCCCCATTTTTTTCAGTAGGGAGAACCTTATGCGTCTTGTTTCCACACTTACCGGAGTAAGCCTCACCGGCATGATGCTGGCCCTGAGTGCCCCGGCCAGTGCTGCTGTCGACGCCAAGCTGCTCGAAATGCTCCGCGCCAATGGCTCGATCAACCAGGCGCAGTACAACGAACTGCAGGGCGACCTGGCAAAAGAAACCAAGGAAAAGGCCGACCAGAAAGCTCAGTCCGAACGTATGAGCTCCTTTGAACAAAAAGTGGCATGGGCCGCCAAGACCCAGATCAAGGGTGACGTGCGCCTGCGTTACGAAGACGTCAACGTCGACGATCCGAACAGCAGCAGCGGCAACCAGGACCGCCAGCGAGTACGTGCCCGTGTCGGCTTCTACAGCGAGATCAACCCGCAGGTTGACGCTGGGGTTCGTATCGCCACTGGCAGCAGCGCTGACCGCCGTTCGACCAACCAGAGCTTCGACAACTACTTCGACAAGAAGTCGCTGTGGGTCGACCTGGCCTACCTCGACTGGCACCCGACTGCAGTCCCTAACCTGCACCTGATCGGCGGCAAGATGCAACAGCCTTGGGTGAGCATGGGCGACATCATCTGGGATAGCGACATCAACCCGGAAGGTGTGGCGGCCACTTACAAGGCTGATCTGGGCGGGGCCGAAGTGTTTGCCAGCGCCGGTCAGTACACCTTGAAGGACAACGTCGATGGTGACGGCGTCCAGTACAAGCACGATGCACAGGTCTACCACGGCCAGTTGGGCGCCAAGTTCGCGCCGGCCGACGTACTCAAGCTCACCGTGGGTGCCAGCATCTATGGTTACGACAACGACAAGGAAGCCGCCATCCTGCAGTCGTTCGGCAACACCACCAACGAGTTCAATCTGGTGGAAGGCTTTGGCCAGATCGACTTCACTGGGTTGGCGATTCCGCTGTCGGCCTATGGCCAGTACGTGAAGAACACCGACAGCACCGACGGCGAAGATCAGGCCTGGCTGGCTGGCCTGAAAACCAAAATGGGTGCCTGGAGCCTGGACTACAACTACCGCGATGTGCAGCGTAACGCGGTGGTCAGCCTGTTCACCGATTCGGACTTCGGCAACGGCTACACCGGTTCGCGCGGTCATAAGTTCAAGGTCGGTTACGAAATCGACAAGAACTTCTCCCTGGGTGCTGCCTACCTGATGGCCAAGACCGACCTGTCGCAGCTGCCGAACAGCAATGCTGACGTCGACACCCTGCAGGTAGACCTGGAAGCCAAGTTCTAAGCAACACCCTGCTCTGCTTCACCTGAAGCGGGAAACGCCGACCCCATCCGGCGTTTCCCGCTTTTTTGCATGCCAGAAATGCATCGGCCACTTTCTACCGGGCGTTCACCGGTGCCGGCGCTACCGTATTCGCGGGTGAGCCCGCGCCTACAACGGTCGGTGGTGTACACGCATGGGCGGTCCGGCACGGCCCGTCGTAGGAGCGGGTTTACCCGCGAAGGGGCCGGAACAGGCCTGTGCTCAATCAGCGCTTGCGCAGAATCACGCTACCAATCGAATACCCCGCACCAAACGAGCTCAACACGCCCAACGAGCCTTTGGCCAGGTCATCCTGGTACAGGTGGAAGGCAATCACCGACCCCGCCGAGCTGGTATTGGCGTAACGGTCCAGAATCACCGGTGCCTCTTCCTCGGACACTTCACGCCCCACCAGTTTCTTGACGATCAACTGGTTCATGCTGAGGTTGGCCTGGTGCAGCCAGAAGCGCTTCACGTCGCCCGGTTGCAGCCCATTCTCCTGCAGGTGTTCCCCGATCAGCTCGGCCACCTTCGGGCACACCTCGCGGAACACCTTGCGGCCTTCCTGGATGAACAGCTTGTCCGCAGCGCCTTCACCCTCTTCCGCCGCACGGTTGAGGAAGCCGAAGTTGTTGCGGATGTTGTTGGAGAACTCAGTCCAGAGCTTGCTGCTGACGATGTCGAACTGGTGCGCCGAAGTGGCCTGGTCGGCACGCTCCAGCAACACGGCGGTGGCGGCATCGCCGAAAATGAAATGGCTGTCGCGGTCACGGAAGTTGAGGTGGCCGGTGCACACCTCGGGGTTGACCATCAGCACCGCCCGCGCCTGGCCCAGCGCTACGCTGTTGGCGGCGGTCTGGATACCGAAGGTGGCCGACGAGCAGGCCACGTTCATGTCGAAGGCAAAGCCCTGGACACCCAGTGCCTGTTGCACTTCGATGGCGATGGCCGGGTACGGGCGCTGCAAGTTGGAGCAGGCGACGATCACCCCGTCGACATCGGCCGCCGTTCGGCCTGCGCGCTCCAGGGCCTGGCGGGCAGCGGCCACGGCCATTTCACACAGCACCGACGGTTCATCGTTGCTGCGCTCGGGCAAGCGCGGCTTCATGCGCTGCGGGTCGAGGATACCGGCCTTGTCCATGACAAAGCGGCTCTTGATGCCCGAGGCCTTTTCGATAAACGCCGCGTCGGAGAGCGGCGCCGCCTCGACTTCACCGCGCTCGATGGCGGCAGCGTTGTCCTGGTTGAACTGCTGCGACCAGGCGTTGAAGGAAGCCACCAGCTCTTCGTTGGAAATGCTCTGGGCCGGGGTGTACAGGCCGGTGCCGCTGATCACGACGTTATGCACGGTCGTTCCTCTGGTCAAAGGCCACCGCCACAGGGCGCTGGCTGGAAACATGACAGGTTAATGGCACTTTAGTGCCAATTCAGGGGCCTACGTTTACCCCCGCAAGGCGGGCTCACCCGCCAAGGGCCGCAAAGCGGCCCCAAACGCCCCAAAGTTTGCCACAAATAATAGAGGTTAGCCTTCCACCTGACTCCATTGTTTGCTCAATCGCTTGTCAGAAATCGGCACCTTGGTCCCCAACTGCTGGGCAAACAGCGACACGCGATATTCTTCCAGCCACCAACGGTACACAGTCAGTTGCTCATCGCGCTTGCCTTCCTGGGCATGCTTGTCGGCACGGGCCTTGTACTGCGCCCACAAATTGGCCAGCTCGCCGCTCCACACCCGGTCCTTCTGTACTTGCGAGCCGAGTTTCTCGAGGCGCAACTCAACCGCCTTGAGGTAACGCGGCAACTCCTTGAACCACACCCCAGGCGTTTCGCGCACGAAGCCCGGGTACACCAGGTTGCCCAGCTGCTGCTTGATGTCGTTCAGCGCCACCGCTTGGCTCAGGTCGATCTTGCCCTTGAAGCGCTTCTGCAGCCCATGCCACAGCTTCAGCACTTCCAGGGTCTGCCTTGCCAGGCGCTCGGCATGCTCGGCCCAGCTGCCGCGCTTGCGTTCAGCCAGCGCGGCCAAGGCCGCGCCATCACGTGGCAACGGTTGTTCGCCTTCAAGGATGCAACTGTCCAGGCTGGCCAGCAGAATGTCTTCGACCAGCGCCTCGACCCGCCCCATTTCACGGTACAGCAGGCCCAGCTCGGTCAGCCCCGGCAGCTTGCCGCGCAGGAACTTGGCCGGCTCGGCCAGTTGCTGCAGCAACAGCCGTTGCAAGGCGCGGCGGTGCTGAAACTCGGCTTCGGCCTGGGTCGAGAAACGCCCCTCACGCACAGTGCCGTTGTCTTCCACCAGCGCCGGGTACACGGTCATCGACAGGCCGGCGATCTTCTGCTGGGCGGTCTGCTTCACTTCGCTGAAGGCCTTGGCCTGCACCGGCTGCTCACCCTTGGCGTCACGCGGCACGGCCAGGGCAGCCTGGCTGGCGGCAGCAAAGCGCGCGGTCAGTTCCGCCAGGTCGCGGCCTTCGCCAAGGAACTTGCCCTGGCCATCGACCACTTCGATGTTCATGCGCAGGTGGCCTTCGACCTGGTTGACCGACTCGTCCCAGGCCTCGTCCGACACACGTGCACCGGTCATGCGCAGCAGCTCCTGGCCCAGGGCCTGCGGGAGCGCCCCTTGGCCGAAGGTCATGCGCGCCAGCGAAGCCTTGACGAAGTCAGGTACCGGGACAAAGTTCTTGCGCAGGGCCTTGGGCAGGTTGCGCACCAGCGCCACGCATTTGGCCTCCAGCAGGCCCGGCACCAGCCACTCCAGGCGCTCGCCCGGCAGGCTCGGCAACAGCGGCGCCGGCACCCGCACCGTCACACCATCGCGGGGGTGGCCGGGCTCGAAGTGGTAGCTCAGCGGCAGGCGCAAATCGCCCACCTGCATACTGTCGGGGTACTGTGCGGCGGTCACTTCGCTGGCCTCGCGGGCCAGCACGTCCTCCTCGCGCATGATCAGCAGGTTGGCGTCCTTCTGGCTGCCCATGCGGTACCAACTGTCGAAGGTCGCCGTCTGGTGGATTTCCGCCGGCAGGCGCGCTTCGTAGAAAGCGTACAGCGTTTCTTCGTCAGCCAGAATGTCACGCCGGCGAGCCTTGGCTTCCAGCTCGTCCAGCGCTTCAAGCAGGCGTTTGTTGGCCGCCAGGCACTTGGCCCGCGACTGGATTTCGCCACCCACCAGGCCTTCACGGATAAACAGCTCGCGCGAGGTCGCCGGGTCGATCGGGCCGTAGTGCACCGGCCGACGGCCGACCAGGATCAGCCCGTAGAGCGTGATCTGCTCGTAGGCCACCACCTGCCCGCGCTTCTTCTCCCAGTGCGGCTCGAAATGGTTTTTCTTGATCAGGTGGCCGGCCAGCGGCTCGATCCAGTCCGGCTCGATCTTGGCCACCATGCGCGCATACAGCTTGGTGGTTTCGACCAGCTCGGCAGCCATGACCCACTGCGGGCGCTTGCGTCCCAGGCCCGACGATGGATGCACCCAGAAGCGCCGCTGGCGGGCGCCCTGGTAGTCGCCCTCTTCGGTCTTCTGGCCAATCTGGCTGAGCAGCCCGCTGAGGATTGCCTTGTGCATCTTCTGGTAATCAGTCGGTTCCTTGTTCACCGTCAGCTGCAGGTCACGGCAAATCAGCGCCAACTGACGATGAGCATCGCGCCACTCGCGCAGCCGCAAGTAGTTCAGGAACTGCTTGCGGCACCAGTTGCGCAGCGGGTTGGCAGTCAGCGCCTGGCGTTGTTCCTCGAAGCCGCGCCACAGGTTGACCAGCGCAGCGAAGTCCGAGTCCACGTCCTTCCACTGTGCGTGCGCCTGGTCGGCGGCCTGCTGGCGTTCTGGAGGGCGTTCACGCGGGTCCTGCACCGACAGCGCACTGGTGACAATCAGCACTTCCTGCAGGCTGCCCAGGCGCGCGCCTTCAAGCAGCATGCGGCCCAGCCGCGGGTCGATCGGCAAGCGCGCCAGCTGGCGGCCAATTGGCGTCAGCTGGTTCTCGCGGTTAACCGCCGAAAGCTCCTGCAACAGGTTGAAGCCGTCGCTGATGGCTTTGCCATCCGGCGGCTCGATGAACGGGAAGGCATCGATTGCGCCCAGGCGCAGGTGCAACATCTGCAGGATCACCGCCGCCAGGTTGGTGCGCAGAATCTCCGGGTCGGTAAACGCTGGCCGGCTGGTGAAGTCCTCTTCGCTGTAGAGACGCACGCAAATGCCCGGCTCGACCCGGCCGCAACGGCCTTTACGCTGGTTGGCACTGGCCTGTGACACCGCCTCGATCGGCAGGCGCTGGACCTTGGCGCGGTAGCTGTAGCGGCTGATGCGCGCGGTACCGGTGTCGATCACATAGCGGATGCCAGGCACGGTCAGCGAGGTTTCGGCGACGTTGGTGGCCAGCACCACGCGGCGCCCGGTGTGCGGTTGGAAGATACGCTGCTGCTCGGCCGGCGACAGGCGCGCGTACAGCGGCAAAATCTCGGTATGGCGCAGTTGCGCCTTGCGCAGGATCTCGGCGGCATCACGGATTTCCCGCTCGCCCGGCAGGAAGATCAGCACATCGCCCGGCCCCTTGCCCTCGCTACGCTCGTGCTGCGCCAGCTCGTCGAGGGTGGCAAGGATGGCCTGATCGACGGTGAGGTCATCCTCGATCTGGTTGCCTTCCTCGTCCTGTTCGCTGGTCAGCGGGCGGTACCAGGTGTCCACCGGGAAGGTGCGCCCGGACACCTCGATGATCGGCGCACCGTCGAAGTGCCTGGAGAAGCGCTCCAGGTCGATGGTGGCCGAGGTGATGATCAGCTTCAGGTCCGGTCGACGATGCAGCAACGTTTTCAGGTAGCCGAGCAGGAAGTCGATGTTCAGGCTGCGCTCGTGCGCTTCGTCGACGATGATCGTGTCGTAGCGTTCAAGGAAACGGTCGTGCTGGGTTTCGGCCAGGAGGATGCCGTCGGTCATCAGCTTGACCAAGGTATTGGAATCGCTCTGGTCTTCGAAACGCACCTGGTAGCCGACCAGCGCGCCCAAGGGCGTGCCCAGCTCTTCGGCGACTCGCGCGGCCACGCTACGCGCTGCGATCCTGCGTGGCTGGGTATGGGCGATCAACCCATGGCTGCCACGGCCAAGTTCCAGGCAGATTTTCGGCAACTGGGTCGTCTTGCCAGAGCCGGTCTCGCCGGCGATCACCAACACCTGGTTTTCGGCCAGGGCCTTCTTGATTTCGTCACGCTTGGCGGCGATGGGCAGGTTGTCGTCGTAGCGTACGGTCGGCACACTCTGCTGACGCGCGGTGACCTGAGCGCAGGAGGCCTGGACCTTCTCCACCCACTGCGCCAGCTTCGCCTCGTCGGGGCGCTTGCGCAGTTCGTGCAGTTGCCGGCGCAGGCGATGGCGGTCGGCAATCATGGCGTGGTCGAGGTTTTGCAGCAGTTTGTCGATGGCGTGGTCAGTCATGGGGCTTTTTAGTGATGCAGGTGAGCCTGCTTTTTCATGATCGGCATTCGGAAAGTCGGGCGATTGTCGCAGATTTGCGGATTCTCTGCTGCTTGCACGCGCCCTGTGAGAGCGGCCTTGTGTCGCGATAGGGCTGCAAAGCGGCCCCAGCAACTTCTGAATGGTCGCTGATGGCCGGAGCCCGCTACGCGGCCCTTTCGCGACGCAAGCCCGCTCCCACTTTGACCGTGATGCTTTCACCAGAATGTTTAGCCAAGTGCGATGTAAAGGTTGCCATTCACTGCTTTAATCAACCTTACGCCGCATGTGAGTATCAAAGGCATGACTCCCGCCCAGCCTATCGCCCCACCGTCGTCCCGCCCTTCGCTGCCGAAGGCCCGGAGCCGTGCCGGGGAAAATCCGCTGGTCCACATCATCCTCGCCTTCTGGGCCTTGTGGCACTGCCGTCACGCGCGCCCACCGGACACCTCGCTCACGCCATTGTGACCAAACCCGGCCACCGTCTGGCCGTTTGACTCAACTGGGCCGCCTGCTTGCGCGGTGGCCCTGCGCGCCTATGAGCGAATTGATCATGCACTTTGCCCCTGTAGAGCAGGCTACCCGTTTTCTGGCCGACAACCCCGATATCGAGCTGTTCGAACTGTTCATCCTCGACGCCAACGGTGTGCCACGCGGCAAGCTGTTGCACCGCGAGGAACTGCTGGCCGTGTACCAGACAGGCCGGCCACTGCCCAGCACCATCCTTGGCCTGACCCTCAATGGCGACGACGTGGAAAACTCCGGCCTGGTGTGGGACGTAGGCGATATCGACTGCCGTGCCTATCCGCTTGACGACAGCCTGGTGCGGCTGCCCTGGCGCCGGGTGCCCACCGCTGCAGTGCAGGTGAGCATGCACCCCAGCGAGGGGCTGCCGGCCAGCATCGCTGACCCACGCCATGTGCTGCTGCGCACCATCGAAGCGTTGAAGGCCGATGGTTACCACCCGGTGATGGCCTGCGAGCTGGAGTTCTACCTGCTTGACCAGCAGCGTGATGCCCAGGGCCGCCCACAACCGGCACTGGACAACGATGGCGGTCGCCCACGCAGCACCCAGGTCTATGGCCTGCGCGAACTGGAGCAGATCGAACCGTTCCTCGCCGACCTGTACGCTGCCTGCAAGGCCCAAGGCATCCCGGCGCGCACGGCCATTTCCGAGTACGCCCCGGGCCAGGTGGAAATCACCCTGGAGCATGGCGATGCGCTGCAGGCGATGGACCAGGCGGTGCGCTACAAGCGCCTGGTAAAAGGTGTGGCCCATGCTCACGGCATGCAGGCCTGCTTCATGGCCAAGCCATTTGCCCAACTGGCCGGCACGGGCATGCACATGCACCTGAGCCTGGCCGACAGCGCCGGCAACAACCTGTTCGCCAGCGAAGACAAGGCCGGCACCCCGCTGCTGCGCCAGGCCGTGGCCGGCATGCTGCGCCACCTGCGCGACTCGCTGCTGCTGTTCTGCCCCAACGCCAACTCGTACCGACGTTTCCAGGCCAACAGCTATGCGCCCCTGGCGCCAACCTGGGGCGTGGACAACCGCACCGTGAGCCTGCGTGTGCCAGGAGGCCCTGCCAACAGTCGCCATGTGGAGCACCGCATCTGTGGCGCGGATGCCAACCCTTACCTGGCTGCAGCGGCGATCCTCGCTGCCAGCCACCGCGGCATCCGCGAACAGCTTGACCCAGGTGCCCCCGTTGAAGGCAACGGTTACGCTCAGGCCACCGAACACCTGCCCACCGACTGGCTGACCACCCTCGACGCCCTGCAACATTCCGAATGGGCCCGTGAAGCACTGGGCGAAGACTTCCTTGGCGTGTACCTGAAGGTCAAGCGCGCCGAGTACCGCCAGTTCATGGCTGAAGTCAGCGAACAGGACTGGCGCTGGTACCTGCACCAGGCCTGAGCCCCTACAAAACAAGGAACACCCATGAACGCAGCATTGAACAACGGCCCGGCGCAGCGCGCGCCGTCCTATTACAGCGCCACCCTCAACGACCACAGCGAGTACCCGCAACTCAAAGGCACGGTGCAAGTGGATGTGGCGATCATCGGCGGTGGCTTTACGGGCGTGGCCACGGCGGTTGAACTGGCCGAGCGCGGCCTGAAGGTCGCCATCGTCGAAACCAACCGTATCGGCTGGGGCGCCAGCGGTCGCAACGGCGGCCAGGTCACCGGCAGCCTGTCGGGCGACGAGGCCATGCGCTCGCAGATGCGCAACCACCTGGGCGCCGAAGTGGACGATTTCATCTGGCACTTGCGCTGGCGCGGGCACCAGGTGATCGAGCAGCGCGTGGCGCGCTATGGCATCGATTGCGACCTCAAGCGTGGCCATTTGCATGCAGCCATGAAGCCTTCGCACATGAACGAACTGCGTGCGTTCGAGGCCGAAGCACAGCGCCGCGGCATGGGCGAGCAGGTGCAACTGCTCGATCGCGCTGCAGTGGCGGAGCATCTGCAAAGCCCGCTTTATCTGGGTGCGTTGAAGAACCTGCGCAACCTGCACCTGCACCCACTCAACCTGTGCCTGGGCGAAGCCCGTGCCGCGCATGGCCTGGGTGCACTGATATTCGAAAATTCCGAAGTGCTGGACATCGTCCATGGCCCGCGCCCGGCGGTGGTTACCGCCCACGGCCGGGTCGAGGCACGCCAGGTGATGTTGGCCGGCGATGTGTATCACAAGCTGGAAAAGCGCCAGCTCAAGGGCAAGATCTTCCCGGCCATGGGCGGTATCGTCACCACCGCGCCGCTGGGTGAACTGGCCGAGCAGATCAACCCGCAGGACCTGGCGGTGTACGACTGCCGCTTCGTCCTCGACTACTACCGCCTGACGGCCGACAAGCGCCTGCTGTTCGGCGGCGGCGCCAACTACTCAGGCAAGGATTCACGCGACATCGAAGGCGAATTGCGCCCCTGCATCGAACGCACCTTCCCGGCATTGAAGGGGGTGCCGATCGAGTTCCAGTGGAGCTGCGCCATGGGCATCGTGGTCAACCGCATCCCGCAGCTGGGCAAGCTGTCGGACAACGTGTGGTACTGCCAGGGTTACTCGGGGCACGGCATTGCCACCAGCCACATCATGGGCGAGATCATGGCCGAAGCGTTGACCGGCACGCTGGAGAAGTTCGACACCTTTGCCCAGTGCAAGCATGTGCGGGTGCCGATGGGGGACTTGCTGGGGAACCCGCTGCTGGCGGCGGGGATGTGGTACTACCAGATGCTCGAGAAACTGCGCTGAGTTGCGCGGATGTAGGCGCGGGTTTACCCGCGAAAGAGCCGGCCCTGCTGACCGATCTCCACCCGCCGTTCACCGTTGTCGCCACTACCGTATTCGCGGGTAAACCCGCGCCTACAGGGGCTCACAGTGTCTGAAGACGGCGCGGCATCTTATTGTGGGGCCTTATGTCGCGAAAGGGGCGCAAAGCGCCCCCAGCCATTGTTGCATCGCCGCCGAAACCCCAGGGCCGCTTCGCGGCCCTTTCGCGACACCAGGCCGCTCCCACACTGAGCGTGCAGGCTTATGGTCAGGCGATCTTCTTCAAGCCTTGCTTCTTGAGCTCTTCATCACGCAGTTCGCGGCGCAGGATCTTGCCCACGTTGGTGGTAGGCAGCGAATCGCGGAACTCGATGTGGCGCGGTACCTTGTAACCGGTGACGTTGGCACGCATGTGCTCCATCACCTGCTCCTTGGTCACGGTCATGCCCGGCTTGACCACGATAAAGACCTTGATCACTTCACCCGACTTCTCGTCCGGCACACCGATGGCAGCGCACTGCAGCACGCCCGGCAAGGCCGCCAACACGTCTTCCAGCTCGTTGGGGTACACGTTGAAGCCCGAGACCAGGATCATGTCTTTCTTGCGGTCGACGATGCGCATGTAGCCGTCCGCCTGGATCACGGCGATGTCGCCGGTCTTCAGCCAGCCTTCGCTGTCGAGAATCTCGGCCGTGGCATCTTCACGCTGCCAGTAGCCCTTCATCACCTGCGGGCCCTTGACACACAGCTCGCCCACTTCGCCAAGCGGCAGCTCATTGCCGGCGTCGTCGATGACCTTGCACAAGGTCGACGGCACCGGAATACCGATGGTGCCCACCTGGTTCGCTTCCGACGGGTTCACCGCCGCCACCGGGCTGGTTTCGGTCATGCCGTAGCCTTCGCAGATGGCGCAACCGGTAACGGCCTTCCAGCGCTCGGCCACGCTTAGCTGCAAGGCCATGCCGCCCGACAGGGTGATTTTCAGCGCCGAGAAATCCAGGGCTCGGAACGCCTCGTTATTGCACAAGGCGACGAACAGGGTGTTGAGGCCCACAAAGCCGCTGAACTTCCACTTGCCCAGTTCCTTGACCATTGCCGGCAAGTCTCGCGGGTTGCTGATCAGCACGTTGTGGTTGCCGATCAGCATCATCGCCATGCAATGGAAGGTAAACGCATAGATGTGGTAAAGCGGCAGCGGAGTGATGAGGATTTCGCAGCCTTCGTGCAGGTTGGCGCCCATCAGTGCCCGGCACTGCAGCATGTTGGCCACCAAGTTGCGATGGGTCAGCATGGCGCCTTTGGCCACGCCGGTGGTACCGCCGGTGTATTGCAGCACCGCCACGTCGTTGGCCTGCGGGTTGGCCTCGGTCACTGGCTGGCCCTTGCCCAGCGCCAGGGCGTCATTGAAACGCACGGCCTGCGGCAGGTTGTAGGCCGGCACCATCTTCTTCACGTACTTGATCACGCTGTTGATCAGCAGGCGCTTGAGTGGCGGCAGCAGGTCGGCCACTTCGGTGACGATAACGTGCCTGACCTGGGTTTTGGGCACCACTTTTTCGGCCAGGTGGGCCATGTTGGCCAGGCACACCAGGGCCTTGGCACCCGAGTCGTTGAACTGGTGTTCCATCTCCCGCGCGGTGTACAGCGGGTTGGTGTTGACCACGATCAGCCCGGCACGCATGGCACCGAAGACCGCGACCGGGTATTGCAGGACATTGGGCAGTTGCACGGCAATGCGGTCACCCGGCTTGAGGTCGGTATGCTGCTGCAGCCAGGCGGCAAACGCCCCCGACAACGCATACAACTCGCCATAAGTGATAGTCTTGCCCAGGTTGCTAAAGGCCGGTTTGTCGGCAAAGCGTTGGCAGGATTGCTTGAGTACCGCCTGGATATTGGGGAATTCGTCAGGATTGATTTCCGCCGTAATCCCGGCTGGGTACTTATCCTTCCAAAAATTTTCGATCATGGAAGCCCACTCCTTCAGCAACAGCGAAGTTCGATTCACGCGTCGATGCGCTTATTATTGATATGAGATGACGGTTCGTTGCAAACCGGATCATCTGGAAGCGGGCCGAGAGTAACAGCTTTGTCTGGGGTCGCCTAGAGGCCAAAACAGGCCTTGCGGTCACAAAAATGACTCAATGAACAATACAGGTCATTTTTAGAGTAATTATCCAAAATGTCGCAGATAAGGCTGTATATGGCCTTTTAGAGCGGTTTAGAGGCATTCGCGGGTAAACCCGCTCCTACATTGGCGGTGTAGGAGCGGGTTTACCCGCGAAGAAGCCATCCCGGTATCACGCTATATCGCGCAACTCCCGCCGCAAAATCTTGCCCACCGGCGTCATGGGCAACGATTCGCGCAGCACGATGTGCTTGGGTACTTTGTAGCCGGTGAAGTTGGCCTTGCAGTAGGCCTTCAGCTCATCAACGCTCAGCCCCCCCTCGCGCGGCACCACGAACAGCTTGACCGCCTCGCCGGAACGCTCGTCCGGCACGCCGATAGCCGCACAGTTGGCGACCTTGGGATGCCCCATCACCACATCCTCGATTTCGTTGGGGTACACATTGAAGCCCGAGACGATGATCATGTCCTTCTTGCGGTCGACGATGCGGGTGAAGCCGTCCGGGTCGATCACCGCGATATCACCGGTCTTGAACCAGCCTTCTGCGTCCAGTGCCTGGGCCGTTGCCTCGGGCTGCTGCCAGTAACCCTTCATGACCTGCGGGCCTTTGATGCAAAGCTCGCCCCGCTCGCCCAGCGGCAGTTCGTTGCCATCATCATCGATGACCTTGAACGCAGTACCCGCCACGGGGATGCCCACCGTACCCAGACGCGCCAGCTGGCCGTAGGGGTTGGTGCTGGCCACCGGCGAGGTTTCTGTCAGGCCGTAGCCTTCAACGATGCGGCACCCGGTAAGGTCTTCCCAGCGCTCGGCGGTGGCCTTGACCAGCGCGGTGCCACCAGAGTTGGTGACCTTCAGCGCCGAGAAGTCCAGCTGACGGAAGCCCGGGTGGTCCATCAGTGCGACAAACAGGGTATTGAGACCCAGCAAGGCAGAGAAACGCCACTTGCCCAGCTCCTTGATGAAGCCGGGAATATCCCGCGGGTTGGTAATCAGCACGTTATGGTTGCCGGTGACCATCATGCACATGCAGTTCGCGGTGAAGGCATAGATGTGGTACAGCGGCAGCGGCGCGATCATCACTTCCTGGCCGTCCTTCAGCAGCTTCTGCCCATCGGGGCCGTGCTGCGAGAAGCAGGCCAGCACCTGCAGCATGTTGGCCACCAGGTTGCCATGGGTGAGCATGGCGCCCTTGGCCAGGCCGGTGGTGCCGCCGGTGTACTGCAGCACGGCGATGTCATCGAGGTTCAGCGACACCGGTTTGGGCGACAGCCTGCGGCCCTCGCGCAGCACCTGCGTGAACGGCACCGCCTGGGGCAACTGGTAGGCCGGCACCATCTTCTTCAACTTGTCGACCACGGTGTTGACCAGCCAGCCCTTGGCGGCCGGCAGCAGGTCGCCCATCTTTGCCTCGATCAGGTACTCGATACCGGTATCGGGCAGCACCTCCTGCACGCGCTTGCCGAACATGTTCAGGTACACCAGCGCACGCGCGCCACTGTCCTTGAACTGGTGGCGCATCTCGCGCTCGGTGTACAACGGGTTGGTATTGACCACGATCAGCCCGGCGCGCATGGCACCGAATACGGCGATGGGGTACTGCAGCACATTGGGCATCTGCACGGCAATGCGCTCACCCGGTTTGAGGTCGGTGTGCTGCTGCAACCAGGCAGCGAAGGCTGCCGAATGGCGCTCCAGTTCCGCGTAGCTGAGGGTCACGCCCAGGTTGCTGAACGCCGGGCGGTCGGCAAAACGCTTGCAGGAGCGCTCGAACACCTCGACCACCGAGGCGTAGGCATTGATGTCGATGGTGGAAGGCACGCCTGCCGGGCGCTTGTCATTCCAGAAATCGGCTTGCATTTATTATTGTTCCTCTGCCTGGACCTGCACTGCGTCCTTTAATCCTTTACCTGACCGCCTGCTGGCGAAAAGGCGTTGATTCGACGTTAGCAGGTAAACCCAAGGTGGCATATACGCCAAGTGCCGCCATTAACATTGTGAATCTTATTTGTGCCCCTCCTGCAATCCGGCCGGTTGTGCATACACTGTTCGGGTAATTGCGCGCACAAGGACCCGCCATGCCCCACGACGCCTTCTGGCTGCCCGCCAGTGAGCACTGCAGCCTGTACGTACACCAATGGCTGCCGGCCAAACCGGTAAAGGCCGTGGTGCTGCTGGCCCATGGCATGGCCGAGCATGCCGGGCGCTACCAGCGCCTGGGCCAGGCCCTGAGCGAGGCCGGCTTTGCCCTGTTCGCTGCCGACCAGCGTGGCCACGGGCGCACTGCCGAGCTGGGCAACCTCGGCCTGTTCGCCCGCCATCATGGCTGGAATGCCGTGGTCAACGACCTGGGATGTGTGGCCCAGCATATCGGCCAGCAGTACCCGTGCACGCCGCTGTTCCTGTTCGGCCACAGCATGGGCAGCTATATCGCCCAGGCGTACCTGCTGCATCACAGTGGCAGCCTGCACGGGGCTATCCTCAGCGGCTCCAACTACCAACCGGCCGTGCTGTACCGCTTTGCGCGGCTGATTGCCCGGCTGGAATCCTGGCGCCAGGGGCCACTGGGCAAGAGTGCACTGATCGAATGGTTGTCCTTCGGTTCGTTCAACAACGCCTTCAAGCCCAACCGCACAGCCTTCGACTGGCTCAGCCGCGACCCGGGCGAGGTCGATCAGTACGTGAATGACCCGTTGTGCGGCTTTCGCTGCACCAACCAGTTGTGGCTCGACCTGCTGCAAGGCTTGGCGCAGATCAGTCAGCCGGGTAACCTCGCGCAGATCGATCCCAACCTGCCGATGCTGGTGATCGGCGGTGAATGTGATCCGGTCAGTGCCGGCAAGCGTCTCACCCATCTGGCCGACGCCCTGCGCGCGACCGGCAACCGACATGTACAGCTGCGCGTCTATCCTGAGGCGCGGCATGAAGTACTCAACGAAACCAACCGTGGCGAGGTCATCGCCGATATTCTCGGCTGGCTTGAACAGGCGCTGGCCCTTGGCCGCCCTGCGCGCAGTGAATGATAGCCGCCCTCGCCCAACGCTTAAGGAAGCATCGATGTCCCAGGTCACCAACACGCCTTACGAAGCCCTCGAAGTCGGCCAGAAGGCCGAGTACAAGAAGTCCGTTGAAGAACGCGACATCCAACTGTTCGCTGCGATGTCCGGTGACCACAACCCGGTTCACCTGGATGCCGAGTTCGCCGCCAAGAGCATGTTCCGCGAACGTATTGCCCATGGCATGTTCAGCGGCGCGCTGATCAGTGCGGCAGTGGCCTGCACACTGCCTGGCCCTGGCACCATCTACCTGGGCCAGCAGATGAGCTTCCAGAAGCCGGTGAAAATTGGCGACACCCTGACCGTGCGCCTGGAAATCCTCGAGAAGCTGCCCAAGTTCAAGGTGCGCATCGCCACCAACGTCTACAACCAGAACGACGAGCTGGTGGTCGCGGGTGAAGCCGAGATCCTGGCGCCGCGCAAGCAGCAGACCGTCGAGCTGGTGTCGCCGCCGAATTTTGTGGCGAGCTGAAGTGTGATGCAGCCAGCACCTACTTCAAGGCTGCTCTCCTGGGTAACCCGCTAATTCGTTGATTTAGCGGGCATCCTGTGGGATATGGGCTGGCCCGCACAGAGCCGGCCCCCCCACATCATTCGATAGCCTGCAAACGCCGCTCGATATGCCGCCGCTCAGGCGCCTGTCGGGTCAAGGCCAGCGCCTGCTGCCAGGCCGCTCGCGCCTCTTCTACCTGCCCCAGCTGGCAATGCAACTCGGCGCGCGCCGCATGTGCCAGGTGATAGTCCAGCAACTCCCCCCGCGCCAGGATCCCTTCGACTTCCCGCAGGCCAACCTCCGGCCCATCCCGCTTCGCCAGCGCCACCGCCCGGTTCAGCGCCACCACCGCTGACGGCCAATACCGCTGCAACACGTCATACAGGCCGACGATCTCTCCCCAGTCCGTCTCTTCAGCCGTCGCCGCTTCGGCATGCACGGCAGCAATCGCCGCCTGGACGGTATAGGCACCGAACGCACGGCTCTGCAGGGCTTGGCGCACCAGAGCACAGCCTTCGGCAATAAACTGCCGGTCCCACAAGCTACGGTCCTGCTGCTCCAGAACCACCAAATCGCCTTGGCCATCGATGCGCGCCCGCTGCCGGGACGCCTGCAGCAGCATCAACGCCAGCAGGCCGACCGCCTCCGGGTCGGGCAGCAACTGCACCAGCAACCGCGCCAGGCGAATGGCTTCATCGCTCAGTTCCTGCTGCAGCAGTGTTTCGCCCGATGACGCCGAATAGCCCTCATTGAACACCAGGTAGATCACCCGCAACACGCTTTCCAGGCGCTCGGGCAGCTCATTGAGCTCGGGTACCTGGTACGGTATGCCCGCGTCACGGATCTTGGCCTTGGCACGCACGATCCGCTGGGCGATGGTTGTCGGGCTTTGCAGAAAGGCGCGGGCGATCTGCTCGGTGGTCAGGTCGCAGACTTCGCGAAGCGTCAATGGCACCTGAGCGTCGGCCGACAGGGCCGGATGGCAACAGGTGAAGATCAGCCGCAGGCGGTCATCCGCCAGCAGTTCTTCTTCACTGGGGTCCTGCGCCTGACCATCCAGCAGCATGCTCAAGTCCGCCTGGGAGCGGTCGAAGCGGACGCGCCGGCGCAGCGCGTCGATGGCCTTGAAGCGCCCGACAGAGACCAGCCACGCTCGCGGGTTGGCGGGGATACCGTCGCGTTGCCAGCGCTCCACTGCAATGAAGAAGGCGTCATGCATGGCCTCCTCGGCCAGGTCGAAATCACCCAGCAAGCGGATCAGTGTCGCCAGTATGCGCCGCGACTCCTGCCGGTACACGGCCTCGACTTCGGCGCTCACCTGGGCCAGTGCTGCCATCAGTCGGGCATCCGCTGGGTCACCACCTCCACCAGGCGGTCCAGGCTTTCTCCCCAGCCTTGGTGGAAGCCCATTTCTTCATGGGCACGGCAGTCGGTGGCATTCCAGTGCCAGGCACGGGCGGTGTAGCGGGTTTTGCCCTGTTCCTCGTCAAAGCTGATCACGGCGGTCATGAAGGCCTTGTCCGACGGCACCCAACCGGGGCCGAAGGCATCGGTGAACACCAGCCGGCGTGGCGCGGCAATTTCCAGGAAAACGCCCTGGTTCGGGTACTCGCTGCCATCCGGCGCGCGCATCAGGGTGCGAAACAGGCCACCGGCCCACAACTGCATCTCACACTCCGGGGTGGTCATGCCGCGCGGCCCCCACCACTGCATCAGCCACTGGGGTTCGGTCCAGGCGCGAAATACCTTGGCCGGTGGGGCGTCGATCAGGCGGTTGATGGACAACTCGTGTTGCGCCTGGGCAATGGGGGCAAGGCTCATGCTAATGGTTCTCCTTGGCTGTCAGGGTTGCAGCTCGCGCACCGGTCGCACCTCGACACTGCCGACCCGCGCAGCAGGGATGCCCTTGGCGATATTCAGCGCTTCGTTGAGGTCGCGGGCCTCCACCAGGTAAAAGCCCGCCAGTTGCTCCTTGGTTTCGGCGAACGGGCCGTCGGTCAGGCTCATGCGCCCGTTACGCATACGCACCGTGGTGGCCGTCTGCACCGGCTTCAGCGCCTCGGCCGCCAGCATGCGCCCGGAACCGTGAATGGCTTCGGCGTAGGCCATGCATTCAGCGTCTGCCGGGCTGTCGGGCAGGCTGTGCAACAGCCCCTCGTCACAATAGACCAGGCACAGGTATTTCATGGTCGCCTCCAAGGCATTGGCAAAGTGCGTTTGGCGATAAAGGCTCAGGGCTTGAGATCGAACAGGGCTTTTTGCGTTTCCATGTCGAAAGGCGCCGACCAGTGTTCGTGGATGACCTGCCACTGGCCGCCTTGACGACGATAGCCCACCGTGGCGCGCATGAAGCCGCACTGGCTTTCGTCGTCGCCCGGGCCGCAGCGGTTCAGCCAATGGGCCAGGGCCAGATCGCCAGCGGCGTACACGGTAAGTTGGGCAAGTTCGAACACCATGGGGCCGGTGCACATGCCCATGCACATTTCCCAGTGCGCCGTGTAGGCGGACTTGCCTTTGAATTGCAGAGCCTGGATGGCATCGAAGGCGACGATATCGTCGGCATAGGGGGCGATGATGCCCGGGATGTCGCGATCGCGCACGGCTTGCATCCAGCGCTCGATCAATTGGCGGATTTCGGATTCGGCTGCGGTGCTCATCGGGGGTACCTCCGACAGATCATAGGGGGCACGGTGTGTGACGCGTGCCTTCAGCTATGGTCGAACGGGAAGCGGAGGATTCGACAGGCGGGGACATTATTCTGTATTGGCGGAGCACCTGGGAGATCGGATCGGGGCCAGCAAGTGCCCGCCACAGCGTTTTCAGCCCCTGTGGCGGGCACCGCCAGTCAACCCTGCTGGCAACCTTCTCCCATGGCACGGTACTGGATGGTGTGCACCTGGCCCTGATGGTCTTCATAGGTCATGGTCGCAGGTACCACTTCGCAGACATTGGGGATGGTCGACAGGTTGATCACCCGCTTGATGTCCAGGTTCATCGAGTAGTCGTACTGCTGAGCCACAGGCTCGCTGGAGACGGGTTTGGCCTCATCGGCGAGGGCGAACGAGGACATACCGACCAATGCAAGAATCAGTAATGGTTTCATGTGGTTTTGCCTTTAGAGCGTTCAAGCTGATCGATTGACTTCTATTGCCGTATCCGGCGCGGAGAAGTTGTCATCTAGGGTCTAGATGGCACGAAGTACCGATCCCGCTTCGTACTGCCAGGGGGGATGAAGAAAATTCTACTCCCGGCCAGTAATAGTTGAACCCCGGAGTCGGATATTCACCCTTGCCGGTTTTGCAACAATCTGCGACAAAGTGGCCGCAAATCATCAGGCCAGAGCCTCTGGCCACGTTTCAGGGTAGGACTCACCATTTCTGAAAAATTGTCCTGTTCGACGCTTTCGGACACAGAACGCCGTTTGCTGGACCACTTCTACCGCCAGCACAGCTCACGCATGCGCGCTGCAAGCGACGCCGAGCTGTGGGTAGCGCGGGCCCCTGGCATCATCGCCGGGCTGAGCCTGAGTGCGGTGGGTGAGGGATTCTGGCTGACGGGCCTGTTCGTCGCCCCGCAGCGACGCAACCAAGGGGTGGCCGCGCAGTTGATCGAGGCAGCACTGGCGCAGGTTGACGGGCCCGTCTGGCTGTTCTGTCATCCCGACCTGACGCCCTTCTACCAGCGCCTGGGTTTCGACCTGGCCCAACAGCTGCCAGAAGCCCTGGCCAGCCGCCTGCTTCGCTATCAGCGCAACAAACGCCTGGTAGCCCTGCAGCGAGGTCAGTCGTCGCTGACCTCAAGCCCAGGGAACAGCACCTCGGTGTAGCCGAACCTGGCAAAGTCCTGGATGCGCGAGGGGTATAGCCGGCCGATCAGGTGGTCGCACTCGTGCTGCACCACCCGCGCATGGAAGCCATCGGCAAAGCGGTTGATCGGGTTGCCCTGGGGGTCGATGCCCTGGTAGCCGATATGCTTGAAGCGCGGCACCACGCCGCGCAAGCCAGGCACCGACAGACAACCTTCCCAGCCGTCCTCGATCTCGCTTGAGGTCGGGGTGATGACCGGATTCAGCAGAATGGTCTGCGGCACCGCCTCGGCATCGGGGTATCGCTCGCTGCGCTCGAAGCCGAAGATCACCAACTGCAGGTCGATGCCGATCTGCGGGGCGGCCAGGCCCACACCGCCTACGTGACGCATGGTTTCGAACATGTCGTCGATCAGTTGCTGCAGTTCGGCACTGCCAAGCATGTGCTCGGGCACTGGCGGAGCGATGCGCAGCAGGCGTTCGTCGCCCATCTTGAGAATGTCACGGATCATCAGGGGTTCGGCTCGACGCTATGAGGCTTGCTCGGGTTCGGGTGCTCGTGACCCAGTACAGTCAAGGTTTCCTTGGGCTTTTCCCCGTTGAAGTCTTTCTCGCCCGGGTTCTTGCCTTCGGCTGACATGTGCTCGATCACCGCATTCATTTCGGCGCCGAGCAGCAGCACGGCAGCCGAAATATAGAAATACAGCAACAGCACGATGATTGCACCAATGCTGCCGTACATGGCGTTGTAGTCGGCAAAGGTCTTCACGTAGTAGGCAAAGCCCAGTGAGGCCACGATCCACACCACAACCGCCAGCACCGAACCCGGGGTGATGAAGCGAAACTGCTGTTTCACATCAGGCATCACGTAATAGATCAGGGCCACTGCCACCATCAGCAGAATGATGATCACCGGCCAGCGCAGGATGGTCCACAGTGTGACGATGAACTCCTGCATGCCGATCTGGGCGGCTATCCATTCCATCACCTGCGGGCCCAGCACCATCAGTGCTGCGGCCGCCAGCAGCATGCCAGCCAGGCCCACGGTGTAGAAAATGGAAAGCGGGATACGCTTCCACACCGGGCGCCCTTCGGGCACATCGTAAGCGGCGTTCATGGCGCTCATCATCAGGCGCACGCCGGCGGAGGCGGTCCACAGGGCGATCACGATACCCACCGACAGCAGCCCGCCCTTGGATTGTTGCAACTGGTCGATCACCGGGTTCACCTGCTCCAGCGCCTGGGGCGGTAACACCAGTTCCGATTGCAGACGCAGCCAGGAGAAAAAGTCCGGCAAGTGCAGGAAACCGATCAGGGCAATCAGGAACAACAGGAAGGGGAATAGCGAGAACAGCGCCTGATAGGCCAGCGCTGAGGCATAGGTGGACATCTCGTCGTCGAGGAATTCCTTGACGGTGCGAACCAGCACGCGGTGCAGGGGCAAGCCGCGCAGGTCGGGGAAAATCATAGCGTCTCCTTTCGCCGCTTGATCGTTACACAGGCAAGTCTAATAGACCGTGCCCGTGCTGTGCTGCTCCCGGCCGTGATTGAAGAATTTGCTTACGAATAGTGCCGGCCTCTACGCGGATTTACCCGCCAGAGGCCGGCACAGGCCGCCTCACCTCAAGTCAAGGCTTCTTCACCGCATCCTTCACATTGCCCTTGATCTGTTGCGCCTCGCCTTTAAGCTCCTGCGCCTTGCCTTCGGCCCGCAGCTTGTCGTTGTCGGTCACCTTGCCAACACCCTGTTTCACGTTGCCGATCGCTTCGTTGGCCAAGCCTTTCGCTTTGTCTTTAGTACCGCTCATGGCAAAACTCCTGCAAATGGAGACACGTGAACCGTGTCGACAGTAGGTTGACCCAACGCCTGGGCCAGGAGTTTCAACGGATTTTCCGGCCAGAAGCCGAACGGTAAAACGGCAGGCGAATACCGCCCAAGCCCGCGAAGAGGCCGGCACAGGCACCGCAAGTCACAAACCTTGCCCCGCCCCGTGCCACCCCTCACAATGCAGGCCTTCATAGCGTCAACTCGCAGGAACCTGCATGAAACTCGACAAACCCGCCGCCATCGCCCGGCGCAACGAAGCACTGGCCCGGCCGGTGCTGACCAGCAGCAATACCCTGTTCGCCATCCTGGACAACAAACGCAACCTGTGGTGGTTCGAAGTGCCAGTGGCACTGCTGGGCAAGGGCCAGGCCGACTGGGTCAACCTGCTGCTGCACACGCCAGAAAGCGATGAACTGCAGCACCTGAAGGTGCCCACCAATTTCCTCAAGGCTCACCTGGAGCAAATGGAAGTGCGCAAGCCCGGCAAGCGCCGCTCCACCATCAGCCTGGCCCTCAGCGCCGACCGTGACTCGCTGCTGCGCGACACCCGTCCGGGTGGCGAGCAGCTGGACTTCCGCAACTTCGTACAGGCGTAAGGCCGTCAGGCTTTCTCGATGCGATCGTCATGGATGACGATCAGGCCCTGCTTGAACAACCCGCCAATGGCCTTCTTGAAGTTGCCCTTGCTGACGTTGAACAGCTTGCTGATCAACGCAGGGTCACTCTTGTCGCACACCCCCAACACCCCGCCTTCGGCTTCCAGGCGCGCCATGATCTGCTCTTGCAGGGTGTCCGCCAGGGCGGCGCCTACCGGCTGCAGGCTCAGTGAAAGCTTGCCGTCCTGGCGCACTTCCTTGATGAAACCCTTCTCGTGCATGCCCGAGCGCAAGAACTTGAACACCTCGTTCTTGTGGATCAGGCCCCAGTGGCGGTTGTTGATGATGGCCTTGAAACCCATCGGCGTTTCGCCGGCCACCAGCAGCTCGACCGGCTGGCCAACCTTGTAGTCGGCCGGGGTGACATCGAGGTAGCGGTCCAGGCGCGACGTGGCAGTGATCCGGCGGGTGCGCTTGTCGAGGTACACGTGCACCACGCAGTAATCACCGATCTTCAGCGGCCGAGCCTCTTCCGAGTACGGCATCAGCAAGTCCTTGGACAGGCCCCAGTCCAGGAAGATACCGGCACCGTTGATGTCCTTGACCTTCAGGCTGGCGAACTCGCCAACCTGCACCTTGGGCTTCTCGGTGGTGGCGATCAGCTGGTCTTCGCTGTCCAAGTAGATGAACACGTTCAACCAGTCATCGACCTCGGTCTCGGCGTTTTTCGGGATGTAGCGCCCGGGCAGCAGGATTTCGCCATCGGCGGCGCCGTCCAGGTACAGACCGAAGTCCACGTGTTTCACGATTTGCAAACTGTTGTAACGCCCAAGCAGAGCCATTTCCGATGATCCTCAAGACAAGGCGGCTATTCTACACCTGAAGCCACCACATGGCCCGACCACTCATGCAGTGGAACCGCCAGGCCGCACTTGCATCTACCTTCTGGCCAGCCTGAGGAAGGAACAGCACATGCCGCTACGCCTGCCCAAAGCCCTGCTTATCGCCATCGGCTTCGCCCTGGCCTTGGCCGCCTGCAGCCGCATCGACCTGGCCTATCGCAACCTCGACCGCCTGGTGCCGTGGTCGCTGAGCGACTACCTGGACATGAACCGCGAGCAAAGGGCGCTGCTGGACGATCGGTTGCGCGAGCACCTGGCCTGGCATTGCAAGACTCAACTGCCCGGCTACCTCGACTGGCTCGACCGGCTACGTGACCTGGTCGCCGACGACCAGGTCACCGACCAAGCGCTGCAGCAAAGCACCCGGGAGGTCCGTGAGGCAATTGGTCGGGTGGCCGAGGAAATCACCCCTTCGGCCACCGAACTGCTGCGCGGCATGAGCGACGACCAGGTAGCGCAGATGCGTGAAGCCTTCCGCGATGACATCAGTGAGCGGCAAAAGCAGTATGTGGATACGCCATTGCCGAAGCAGATGGCCCGCCGTAGCGAGCGCATGGAAAAACGCCTGACGCCATGGTTTGGCGAGTTGACGGCGGTACAGAAGCAACGCATCCAGACCTGGTCTCAAGCGCTGGGTGACCAGAACCGTGAATGGATCGCCAACCGTGCACACTGGCAACAGCAACTGCTGTTGGCGATGAACCAGCGCAACGACTCCAGCTTCGAGCCGCGCCTGGCGACCTTGTTGCAGCGCAAGGAGAGTTTGTGGACACCCGAGTACCGGGCGGCGTATCAGAATACCGAGCGACAGGCGCGCAGCCTGCTGGTGGACCTGGTGCGGCAAAGCACGCCGCAACAGCGGCGGTTCCTGCAGGAACGGCTGAGCAAGGTGCGTACCCATTTGAGCGAGATGAAGTGTTTGAAGGCGTGACAGGTCTGTTCGACCTGACTCACCGGGCCTTGCGCCGATACGGAAACACATCGATCACTTTCCCCTCACGTATCGCCGCCTGCAGCCCCTTCCAGTAATCCGCGTCATACAGTTCCCCATGCAAGCGGCTGAACAACCGCCGCTGGCCCATATCGGCAAACAGAAACGGCGGAAACTCTTCGGGGAACACATCATGCGGCCCGATCGAGTACCACGGCTCGCCCGACATTTCGTCCTCCGGGTAACGCGGTGGCGGAATGTGGCGGAAATTCACCTCGGTCAGGAAGCTGATTTCGTCATAGTCGTAAAACACTACCCGGCCATGACGGGTCACACCAAAGTTCTTCAGCAACATGTCGCCGGGGAAGATGTTCGCCGCCGCCAGCTGCTTGATGGCCAGGCCGTAGTCCTCCAGCGCCTCCAGCACCTGGCCCTCGGTGGCATGCTCCAGGTACAGGTTCAACGGCGTCATGCGCCGCTCGGTCCAACAGTGGCGGATCAGCACCGTGTCGCCCTCCAGCGCCACCGTCGACGGTGCCACCTCCAGCAACTCGGCCAGGCAATCCGGCTCGAACTTGCTGCGCGGAAAGCGAAAATCGGCAAACTCCTGGGTGTCAGCCATACGCCCCACCCGGTCGACGCTCTTCACCAGCCGGTACTTGTCGATCACCGTGGCGCGGTCCACGGTTTTCGATGGCGAGAAGCGGTCCTTGATGATCTTGAACACCGTATTGAAGCCGGGCAAGGTGAACACGCTCATGACCATGCCCCGCACCCCTGGCGCCATGACAAAGCGGTCATCACTGCTGGCCAGGTGGTTGATCAGCGCGCGGTAGAACTCCGACTTGCCCTGCTTGTAGAACCCGATCGAGGTGTATAGCTCGGCAATGTGCTTGCCCGGCAGGATGCGCTTGAGGAAATTGACGAACTCGGCGGGCACCGGGACATCGGCCATGAAGTAAGAGCGGGTAAACGAAAAGATGATCGACACCTCGGCCTCGTCGGTGATCAGTGCATCGGCTTCGATACCGTGGCCCTCGCGGTGCAACAAGGGAATCACCAACGGCCACTGCTCATCGCTGTTGTACAGGCGGCCGACCAGATAGGCCCCCTTGTTGCGGTAAAGCACGGGTACAAACAGCTCCACGGCCAGCGCCGGGTCCTTGCACACCCAGTCGGGCAGGCATTCGCGCAGTTGTTCTTCCAGCCGCGCCAGGTCGCCTTCCAGGTCGCCATACGGCATGTCGAACGGGTAATCGGCGAACACCGCGCGCAGCAAGTTCCTGAGACTGCCGTCAAGCCGATAGGTACGGGTTTGCGCCGCGCGCTCGCGGCCGCGCATGGAAGGCCGGGTCGTGTGGATGAACATGCAGCCGTCGCTGATCAGGTCATGGCTGAACAGGCTGCAAAACAGCGAGTTGTACCAGGTCTCTGCCAGCTCGTCGTCCAGGCGTGGGTCGATCAGGTGGATATAGGCGTTTTTCACCAGCGGCCACTGTTCCACGTCCAGCAGCACCTCTGCGGCAAAGGCCTGGCGCAGCCAGCCGTTGACTTCGGCGACTTTCTCTTCGTAGAGATTGATGCGGGCGGCGGCGGCCTGCTGAATATCCTGCCAGCGCGCCTGCTCGAAGCGCTGGCGAGCACCCAGGGTGATGCGCTGGAAATGATCGCGGTAGTCGTCGAAGCCGGCGAGGATCATCCGGGCGATTTCGACAGCGGGCCAGGGCTGGGACATGCGTGGGGCCTCGGAACTGGGATTGAGTACAGAGCTTAGCCGCCCTTGGCTTCATGGGTTACGGCCATTGAAGGCCCGAGCTGTAGTTGCAGCTGCCTTGCCCAGAGCCCTGCAGCCCAAGAGGAATTACACAGCAAGAAAGCACAAGAATCCCCCCGCCCCGTGGCGTACACTCGCGCCCCTGCCTTACCTCCGGAGACCGTTGTGAGCCCCATCGCCCTAGCCCGCCTGCTGACCCTTGCCGCCGTCTGGGGAGCGAGTTTCCTGTTCATGCGCATCATCGCCCCCGAACTGGGCACGGTGCCGACCGCGTTCTTCCGGGTTTCGATCGCCTGCCTGGGCCTGATCGTGCTTCTGGCCGCCGCCCGCGTGCGCTGGGACTTCCAGGGCAAGCTCGGTGCGTGCCTGGTGCTGGGCATGATCAACTCCGGCATCCCCGCCACCTTCTACTCGGTGGCGGCCCAGGTGCTGCCGGCCGGCTATTCGGCGATCTTCAACGCCACCACCCCGCTGATGGGTGTGCTGGTCGGCGTACTGTTCTTCCGCGAGCCAATGACCCTGGCCAAACTCTGCGGCATCTTCCTTGGCCTGTTCGGCGTCGGCATCCTCAGCGGCGCCGGCCCGGTGGCACTGGACATGGCCCTGCTGCAAGGCGCCCTCGCCTGCCTGGCGGCCACCACCTGCTACGGCTTTGCCGGGTTCCTCGCCCGCCGCTGGATCAGTGGCCTGGACAGCCGTCTTTCCGCGCTGGGCAGCATGCTCGGCGCAACGCTCATGCTGACCCCGCTGTTCGGCTGGAGCGCACTCACCCAACCGCCCGCCAGCTGGGGGGGCTGGGAGGTGTGGTTGTCGTTGCTGGGGCTGGGTTTGCTGTGCACCGCCTTTGCCTACATCCTGTACTTCCGCCTGCTCGAGGAAATCGGCCCGGTAAAAGCCAGCACCGTAACGTTCCTGATCCCGGTATTCGGCGTATTGTGGGGGGCATGGCTGCTGAATGAGCCGTTGTCGATGGCGCACCTATACGGCGGCCTGCTGATTGGCCTGGCCTTGTGGCTGGTGCTGCGCCCGGCGCGCAGCTGAAGCGGAGTACGGCATGAACAGCGCGTACAAAAAGGTCCTGTTCCGCCTGGAACAGGACGAGAACGGCTACCCACCAGCCTCGGTCGAGGGCCTGTGGGCCAAGGCCGTGGAAGGCGGCTATGCCATCGACAACATCCCCTTCCATGTCTATGGCATCGCCCCGGGCGACGTGATCGACACCCGCGAGGAAGCAGGCGAAACCTGGTTCGCAGCGCTGCGCCACAGCAGCGGCAGCTCGGTGTTCCGGGTGGTCGTCAAACCACCGGAAACCCTCGACCAGGTGCGCGCAGCATTGCTGGATTTCGGCTGCGCCTGTGAAACCGAGCAAGCAGTGAAGATGTTGGCGGTCGAGGTCCCACCGCAACGCTCGCTCGATACCCTGCTCTACTACCTGCTCACCCAGCGCGAAGCCGGCCTGCTGGACTTCGAGGAAGGCGTGTTGCGCCACGCCATCCCCGAAGAATTCCGCTAGGGCCTACGCCTCGGCCAGGCGCGCGGCAGGCTTGCGAAACACGAACAGCAGCCCTACCACGATCAGCCCCATGCCCAACAGGCTGAGCGGTGCCAGGCGGTTACCGAAGATCAGCAAGTCCATTACCGCAGTCACTGCCGGCACCAGGTAGAACAGGCTGGTGACATTGACCAGGTTGCCCTTGGCGATCAGCCGGTACAGCAGCAAGGTTGCCAGCAGCGAGACCACCAGGCCCATCCACAGCAGCGCACCGACGAAGCTGCCGGTCCACTCGACATGAAGCGGTTGCAGAGGTGCGAACAGCGCGCACATGGCAAAGCCGGCCAGGTACTGCAGCGGCAGCGTGCCCATGGGGTTGTCGGTAATGCGCTTCTGCAGGATCGAGCCAAAGGTCATGCTGACCAACGCCAGCAGGGCGAACAGCATGCCCGCCAGCGATACCCCGCCCAGGTTGATGCCCTGGTAGACCACCATGATCAAGCCACCCAACCCCAAACCCAGGCCGAACAAACGGCTCCAGGAGCGCTGGCGTTCCATCAGCACCACGGTGAGGATCGGTTGTACCCCCATCACCGTGGCCATGACGCCGGGGGTGACATGGGTATCAAGCGCCAACAGATAGAAGATCTGATAGGCACCGAGCAGCACACAACCGGTACCCAGGGCGCGCAGAATGCTCCCGCGAGTACGCGGCCAGCGCAGCCCTAGCAACGGGCCGATCAGCAACAGGCCGGCCAGGGCCAGCGCCGAGCGCAACAGCAGAAAGGCAAACGGGCTGGCATGCGCCAGGCCGAGCTTGGAGACGATCGCCCCGCTGCTCCACAGCAGGACGAACAGGCAGGTAGTGGCCGCCGAGGCCACGGACGTTTTGGTAAAGACAGACATGAATTGCCACCTGATAGTAGGCAGATAAGCCAAACGGACGGCGTGCGCTTCAACGTGAGCAGTAGCCGACCGTGTTCAGTACGTTGCGCGTGCGAAGGGTTGCGGCACGAAGCCGATCAGCCCAGCACAACCACGCAATGAGGCGGAGCTACGCCGCCTACGACGCCACTGACAGGTGGTGAGGAGTGACAGATCATGACCGGCTGCTGGCTACCACGCACGACCAAGCCCGCGACTGGCGCGATGGCAAAGCGTGTGGTGGAAGGGATGGCTGGCATGAACGCGGTCTTTGAGAAAGTGAATGTTCTGGAATATAGCGAGTGATTCTTCGCGGCACAAGCCCGCTGCCACAAGCGCACCCTCGTCCTTGAAGGATGAGGCGCACCGGTGGCAGCGGGCTTGCCCCGCAAAGGGGCCGGTTAACGCAGAAAAACTCAGAACAACCAGCGATACAACAGATACGCCACCACCACCGCCAGTACCGGCCGCAGCACGCGGTAAGCCTTGGGGTTGGCGCGTTTGAACTGCTTGACGTGGCTGCTGATCCTGTTGCTGAAGCGCTTGCTCCAGGCGTACGCCTGGTTGATCCCGCCCACGCGCTCGTCGTCGGTGTTCTGCGGCGCGGTGGCGCGGCCGAGGAAGGCACTGACCTTACGGTTGATGCGCGTCATCAGCGGGCTACTCAGCGGGCGCTCGATGTCACAGAACAGGATCACGCGGGTTACGTCGGTTTCGTTCTTGACCCAGTGCACGTAGGTTTCGTCGAACATCACGTCTTCGCCATCACGCCAGGCGTACTGCTCACCGTCCACGTAGATGCGGCATGCGTCGGAGTTGGGCGTGGACAGCCCCAGGTGATAACGCAGCGAGCCTGCGAACGGGTCGCGGTGCGGGTTCAGGTGGCTGCCGCCGGGCAGCAGGGCAAACATTGCGCCCTTGACATTGGGGATGCTGCTGACCAGCTCGACAGTGCGCGGGCACAGGGTTTGCGCCGAAGGCAGCGGTTTGTCGTACCACTTCAGGTAAAAGCGCTTCCAGCCTTTCTTGAAGAACGAACCGAAGCCGGCGTCGTTATCTTTCTCAGCGGCACGGATATAGCCTTCGTCGAACAGGCGCATGGCCTCTTCGCGAATTTCCTGCCAGTTGTCCTTCAACACGTCCAGCTCCGGGAAGCGCTGGCGATCCAGGTAGGGCTTGGACGGCACGCCGGAAAACAGGTACATCAACGCGTTATAGGGGGCGAACAGCGCCGAATGGTTGACGAACTGGCGCAACACCGGCAGGCGGGCCTTGCCGCGCAGGTGCACGAACAGCACGCTGCCGAAAAACACCAGCAAGACACCCGCCTTGGCTGCAAAGGAAAAGGTCATGCTTTCACTCCTTGGGGAAGAGCCAGGGCTGCGCTGCCTGCTCTCCAGTAAATCATCCTGCCATCATAAACCGATCCCGCCGCGGTAAAAACAACCCGGGCGGGATCGCATTCATGAAGATTTTGCAATAAACCAGGCCGCCGATTGTTGCGCCGGATCAGCGGGAAGGCGGATTACTGCTGGTTTTCCTGCTCGCTGAACATGTCGCTGAACAGCATGCTCGACAAGTATCGCTCGCCCGAATCGGGCAGGATTACGACGATGGTCTTACCCTGCATTTCCGGTTTTTCGGCCAGGCGCACCGCTGCCGCCATTGCCGCACCGCAGGAAATACCACAAAGGATGCCCTCTTCCTGCATCAGGCGAATCGCCATGGCCTTGGACTCTTCGTCGGTCACCGTCGCCACTTGGTCGACGATCGACAGGTCGAGGTTTTTCGGCACGAAGCCGGCGCCGATGCCCTGGATTTTGTGCGGGCTGGGCTTGAGTTCTTCGCCGGCCAGGGTCTGGCTGATCAGCGGCGATGCCACGGGCTCCACTGCCACCGACAGGATGGCCTTGCCCTGGGTATGTTTGATGTAACGCGACACGCCGGTGATGGTGCCGCCAGTGCCCACACCCGCCACCAGCACGTCGATGGCGCCGTCCGTGTCGTTCCAGATCTCAGGGCCGGTGGTTTTCTCGTGAATGGCCGGGTTGGCCGGGTTTTCGAACTGGCCCGGCAGGAAGTACTGCTCCGGGTCGGAGGCGACGATTTCGTTGGCCTTCTCGATGGCGCCCTTCATGCCCTTGGCCGGATCGGTCAATACCAGCTCGGCGCCCAGTGCCTTCAGCACCTTGCGGCGCTCCAGGCTCATCGAGGCGGGCATGGTCAGCATCAGCTTGTAGCCGCGGGCGGCGGCGACGAAGGCCAGGCCGATACCGGTGTTGCCCGAGGTGGGCTCGACGATGGTCATGCCCGGTTTGAGCTTGCCGCTGCTTTCGGCGTCCCAGACCATGTTCGCGCCAATGCGGCATTTGACCGAGTACCCGGGGTTGCGCCCTTCGATCTTGGCCAGGATGGTCACGCCGCGCGGGGCGATGCGATTGATCTGCACCAGCGGCGTGTTACCGATGGAGTGGGCGTTGTCTGCAAAGATACGGCTCATGGCAGGGGTCCTTGGCATGAAAAAGCAGGGAAATGCCTCAAGGGTAAGCCTGCGGCGGTGGCCCGTAAAGCCTGTTCGAACTCAGCCCGGCACGTTGCGGTCAACCGCACATCCCGCCTTGGAGACAGCCTCATGAAAGCCCGCTATCGCTGGCCGCTGGTCGGCCTGGCCAGCCTGATCGTGCTGCTGGTGGCGCTGCACCTGGCCCTGCCCTACCTGGTGCGCGACTACCTCAACGACAAGCTGGCCGACATGGGAGACTACCGCGGCCAGGTAGCCGATGTGGACCTGGCCTGGTGGCGCGGTGCCTATCAGATAAACGGGCTGAAAATCGTCAAGACCACCGGCAAGGTGCCCGTACCGTTTCTCGACGCCCCACTGATCGACCTCTCGGTGAGCTGGCATGCGTTGTGGTACGACAAGGCAGTGGTGGCGGAGGTGACCTTCGTGCATCCCGAGCTGAACTTTGTCGACGGTGGTAGCAAACAGGCGTCGCAGACCGGCCAAGGTACCGACTGGCGCCAGCAGCTGGAAAAACTCCTGCCCATCACCCTCAACGAAGTGCGTATCGACAATGGCGTGCTGACGTTCCGCAACTTCAATTCCAAGCCACCGGTCGACCTCAAGGCTACCCGGTTGAACGCCAGCATCCGCAACCTGACCAACGTGCGCGACCAGAAAGGCCGTCGCGACGCAAGTTTCGAAGGCACGGCGCTCATCGCGGGGGATGCGAACGTAGAAAGCCGTGCCACCTTCGACCCTTTCAGTGATTTCGACGACTTCGAATTCAGGCTTCGCGCCACCGGCATCGAGCTACGCAAACTGAATGACTTTGCCAGCGCTTACGGCAAATTCGACTTCAATGCCGGGCACGGTGACGTGGTCATCGAGGCCCAGGCAGAAAACGGCCGGCTGAACGGCTATATAAAACCGCTGCTGCGTGATGTCGACGTGTTCGACTGGCAACAGGACGTCGAGGAAAAGGACAAGGGTTTCTTCCGCTCGGTGTGGGAAGCCTTGGTGGGGGCGACCGAGACAGTGCTGAAGAACCAGCCGAAAAACCAGTTCGCTACCCGGGTGGAGCTCAGCGGCAGTGTGCGCAAACAGGATGTCAGTGCCTTCGAGGCGTTCTTGCAGATCCTGCGCAACGGGTTTGTCCAGGCATTCAATGCGCGCTATGAGCAACCAGCGCCGAAGTCTGACTGAGACAGCGTGACGGGGCATTCAGGGACTGAATACCCGGTCTGCGTTTGCAGCCGCCTGGCCCCGCGTTATAGTCGGAAACAAATCCGGATTATGTGCTGCCTGTTCGGGCCGCTTCGCGGGTAAACCCGCACCTGTACCGCGAAAAGGCCCGCACAGCCCTAAACAGAGGACAACCCCCCATGAAGTTCGAAGGCACCCGCGACTACGTCGCCACAGACGACCTGAAACTGGCGGTAAACGCGGCCATTACCCTCGAACGCCCGCTGTTGGTCAAGGGCGAACCGGGCACCGGCAAAACCATGCTCGCCGAGCAGTTGGCGGCCTCGTTCGGGGCGCGCCTGATCACCTGGCATATCAAGTCCACCACCAAGGCCCACCAGGGGCTCTACGAGTACGACGCGGTCAGCCGCCTGCGCGATTCGCAGCTAGGCGTGGACAAGGTGCACGATGTGCGCAACTACCTGAAAAAGGGCAAGCTCTGGGAGGCCTTCGAGGCCGACGAGCGGGTCATCCTGCTGATCGACGAAATCGACAAGGCCGATATCGAATTCCCCAACGACCTGTTGCAAGAGCTCGACAAGATGGAGTTCTACGTCTACGAAATCGACGAGACCATCAAGGCCAAACAGCGTCCGATCATCATCATTACCTCGAACAACGAAAAAGAGCTGCCGGACGCCTTCCTGCGCCGCTGCTTCTTCCACTACATCGCCTTCCCCGACCGCACGACCCTGCAGCAGATCGTCGACGTGCACTACCCGAACATCAGCCAGTCGTTGGTCAGCGAGGCGCTGGACGTGTTCTTCGACGTACGCAAGGTGCCGGGCCTGAAGAAAAAGCCGTCCACCTCCGAGCTGGTCGACTGGCTCAAGCTGCTGATGGCCGACAACATCGGTGAAGCGGTGTTGCGCGAACGCGACCCGACCAAGGCCATCCCGCCGCTGGCCGGTGCGCTGGTAAAAAACGAGCAGGATGTACAACTGCTCGAGCGCCTGGCCTTCATGAGCCGGCGCGGCAACCGCTGACAGGAGCAGGGCCATGCTGCTCAATCTGTTCAATGAGATGCGTGCGGCCAAGGTGCCGGTTTCGGTGCGTGAACTGCTCGACCTGCACCAGGCCTTGCAAAAGCGCGTGGTGTTCGCCGACATGGACGCGTTCTACTACCTCGCCCGCGCCATCCTGGTGAAGGACGAACGCCACTTCGACAAGTTCGACCGTGCCTTCGCAGCCTACTTCAAGGGCCTGGAAAACCTCGACCGGCACATCGAGGCGCTGATCCCCGAAGACTGGCTGCGCAAGGAATTCGAGCGCTCGCTGACCGATGAAGAACGCGCACAGATCCAGTCGCTGGGCGGCCTGGACAAGCTTATCGAGGCCTTCAAGCAGCGCCTCGAAGAGCAGAAGGAACGCCACGCTGGCGGCAACAAGTGGATTGGTACCGGCGGCACCAGCCCATTCGGCTCGGGCGGCTTCAACCCCGAGGGCATCCGCGTCGGTGACGCCGGCAAGCGCCAGGGCAAAGCGGTAAAAGTCTGGGACCAACGCGAGTACAAAAACCTCGACGACCAGGTCGAGCTTGGCACCCGCAACATCAAGCTGGCCCTGCGCCGGCTGCGCAAGTTCGCCCGCGAAGGCGCCGCCGAAGAGCTGGACATCGACGGCACCATCGACCACACCGCGCGTGATGCCGGGTTGCTGAACATCCAGATGCGCCCCGAGCGGCGCAACACCGTGAAGCTGCTGTTGCTGCTCGACATTGGCGGTTCGATGGATGCCCACGTCAAAGTTTGCGAAGAGCTGTTCTCGGCCTGCAAGACCGAGTTCAAGCACCTGGAGTATTACTACTTCCACAATTGCGTTTATGAGTCAGTGTGGAAGAACAACCTGCGCCGCACGTCCGAACGTTTTTCCACCTTCGACCTGCTGCACAAGTACGGCGATGACTACAAGGTGGTGTTCGTCGGTGACGCGGCCATGGCGCCCTACGAGATCACCCAGCCGGGTGGCAGCGTAGAGCACTGGAACGAAGAAGCCGGGTATGTGTGGATCCAGCGCTTCATGGAAAAATTCAGGAAGGTCATCTGGATCAACCCGTACCCCAAGCAGGCCTGGGATTACACCGCGTCGACCCATCTGGTGCGCGACCTGATCGAGGACAAGATGTATCCGCTGACCCTGCAAGGGTTGGAGGACGGGATGCGCTACCTGTCCAAGTGAGGTTGCCTGCACCGGCCCTTTCGCGGGCTCGCCCGCTCCCACAGCCCCACATTCACAACCTTCAAATGCAGTGCTATCCCTGTGGGAGCGGGCAAGCCCGCGAAAGGGCCAGCAGCCTTACGACCAACGCCCCAGGTAAAGCTGCTGCTCCCGCCAGGCCTCGTCCTGCACCACCGCCCTGAACCGCACCACCGCCCCCGGCATGCACTGCGCCAGTTGCGCCAGCGCCAGCGGCGTCAGCGCGCCCAGCCGCGGGTACCCACCAATGGTCTGCCGGTCATTGAGCAACACGATCGGCTGCCCGTCCGGCGGCACCTGTACCGCTCCCAGCGGGATCCCTTCGGAGATCATCGGCGCCCCTTGGTACACCAGTTGCGGGCCCAACAACCGGATGCCCATGCGGTCGGCCCGGCTGTCCAGCGTCCACTCCCGGTTGAATGCCTCGAACAGGCTGGTACCGCTGAACTCACCAATCTGCGCGCCCATCACCAGGTCGAGCACCGGCTTTGGGGCGAACTGTGGGCACAACGCGTGCGGCACTTCGCGCAGGGGTGCACTGCTACCGGTAAAAGCCAATGCCTGGTGTTTAGCCAGCGCAGCCCCCTGGCCATCGATGCCACCCAGTGCTTCACGTACCACGGTGGCACAACTGCCCAGCACCTCCTCACCCAGGAACCCACCCGGTGCCGCCAGATACGCCCGCACACCCACTTTGGGCTGCTTCAGGGTCAAGCGCTGCCCCTTGGCCAGGGCAAAGCTGCGCCATGGCGCCAGCGGCTGATCATCGACACACGCATCCAGGTCGGCACCGGCCAGGGCCAGCACGCAATCCTGTTCAGCCACCACGCAAAAACCACCCAGCGCCACCTCGACCACCGGCGCCCCCAACGGGTTGCCCAACAACCAGTTGGCCCAGTGCATCGCCACCCAGTCCAGCGCCCCGCCCTGGGTCACGCCAAGGTGGCGCACGCCGAAGCGCCCGGCATCCTGTAACTGGCACAACGGCGTACTGGCCTCAATCATCAACTGCTTCATCCCTGCGCCTCCACATCACCACCCATGGCCAGGAATTCGCTGCGCGAAACCGGCACGAAGCGCACCCGGTCACCGGGTTGCAAAAGGCTGTAACCCTCACGCTCACGGTCGAACAACCGCACCGGGGTGCGCCCGATCAGGTTCCAGCCACCCGGCGATACTGCCGGGTAGGCCGCCGTCTGGCGCTCGGCAATACCCACGCTGCCCGCCGCCACGCGCTTGCGCGGGGTACTCAGACGAGGGCTGGCCAGGCGCTCGTCGACCAGGCCCATAAAGCCGAAACCAGGCGCGAAGCCCAGGGCAAACACCGGGTAATCACGTTCGCCGTGCAACCGAACAATCTCCGCTTCACTCAAGCCGCTGCGGGCCGCCAGCACAGGCAGCTCGGGGCCGACACTGGCGTCGTACCACACCGGGATCTCGTGTCGGCGGCCGCCACTGCCGGTGTCAGGCTGCAAGCCGTCCAGCGCCTGAGCGATTCGCGCCCTGGCCTCGCCCGGCGGCAGGGCAGACTGCACCATCAGCGTGGTGTAGGACGGCACCAGGTCCAGCAGGTGCTCGCCGAACGCCGCGCTCAAGCGCCGGCTGGCGGCGAGCATCCATGGCATGTTGGCCTCATCGATACGGTCGAACAGGCGGACCATCAGGCTGTCGATGGCGACCACTTCAATTCGCGGTTTCATCACGCCTCCAGCCCATCGAGGGCCTGGCGAATCTGCCGCACCGCCGCCACCGAACTGTCGTTGTCGCCATGCACGCAGAGGGTGCGGGCGGCAAGCTGCAAGGCACTGCCATCGTCAGCCAACAGCGTTTCGCCTCGGGCCAGACGCACCGCCTGCTCCACCACCCGCGCCGGGTCGTGATGCACCGCGCCCGGCAGGCGCCGCGACAGCAGATGGCCGCTGGCGGTGTAGGCGCGGTCTGCGAACGCCTCGAACCACAGCGGCACGCCGATTTCATCGCCCAGTGCCTGGGCGGCACGGTTGTCGGCGGTGGCCATCAGCATCAATGGCAGGTTGCTGTCATAGGCCGCTACGGCCTCCAGCACGGTACGCAGCTTGAGCGGGTCGGCCATCATGTCGTTGTACAGCGCGCCATGGGGCTTCACATAGGCCACGCGACCACCCAGCACTTTGCAGATGCCATCCAGCGCACCGATCTGGTAATGCAGCAGGTCACGGATTTCTTCCGGGCTGCAGGCCATGGAACGGCGGCCAAAGCCGACCAGGTCCGGGTAGGCCGGATGCGCGCCGATAGTCACCCCGTGCTCCAGCGCCAGGGCCACGGTACGGCGCATGATACCGGGGTCGCCGGCGTGGTAGCCGCAGGCGATGTTGGCGCAATCAATGTAAGGCATGACCTCGGCATCCAGGCCCATGCGCCAGCTGCCGAAACTCTCACCCATGTCGCAATTGAGTAGCAGGCGTTCCACCACGCGGTCTCCCTTGTCGTTGTGCATAGGCCTACCTTACCGCGCCTGCAGCTGTTTGCCGCGGGTTTCAGGCAAGCTCAAGGCCGCCACGATCACAATGCCGTAGGACACCGCAGAAAACACGCCGATACCCAGGCCCAGCGGAACATTCTGGCCGAGCATGCCGATCATCAACGGAAACAACGCGGCAATGACCTTGCCGATGTTGTAACAGAAGCCCTGCCCCGAACCCCGAATGCGCGTGGGGAACAGTTCGGTCAGAAACGCCCCCATGCCGCTGAAGATACCCGAGGCGAAGAAGCCCAACGGGAGGCCCAGCCACAGCATCACGCCATCGCTGACCGGCATCTGCGTGTACAACAGCACAATGACGAAGGAGCCCACGGCGAACAGGATGAAGTTCTTCTTGCGCCCCAGCAGGTCGGACAGATAAGCACTGACCACATAGCCCATGTACGAGCCGACGATCACCATGGCCAGATAGCCCCCCGTGCCCAGCACACTCAGGCCGCGTTCGTTCTTCAGGAAGGTTGGCAGCCACGAGGTGATGGCGTAGTAGCCGCCGAGCGCGCCGGTGGTCAGCAGGGATGCCCGCACGGTGGTCCAGAGCATGCCCGGCGCGAAGATTTCGTAGAAGCGCGAGGGTGCCTCGGCGTTTTCCACTGCCTTGGCCTTACGATAGACCTCAGGGTCCTTGACCAGGCGGCGAACGAAGATAACGAAGATTGCCGGTACCAGCCCCAGCAGGAACAACGCACGCCAGGCCTGCTCTGCCGGCAGCCAGGAGAACAGCAGCGCATAAAGGATGGCCGTAAGGCCCCAGCCAATTGCCCAGCCGGACTGCACCATGCCCACCGCCTTGCCGCGGTCCTGGGCGCGGATCACCTCGCCGATCAACACCGCGCCGGCGGTCCACTCGCCACCGAAGCCAAAGCCCATCAGGGTTCGGGCAATCAACAGTTGCTCGTAGTTCTGAGCGAAGCCGCACAGGAAGGTGAAGAAGGCGAACCACAACACCGTCAGTTGCAGGGTACGCACCCGGCCGATGCGGTCGGAGAGGATACCGGCCACCCAGCCTCCTACAGCCGAGGCGATCAGCGTGCTGGTGTGGATCAACCCGGCTTCGGTGGTGGTGATACCCCACAGCATGATCAGCGTAGGGATGACGAAACTGAGCATCTGTGTGTCCATGCCGTCCAGGCCATAGCCAATCTTGCAGCTCCAGAAGGTACGTCGTTGCTGTTTGTCGATGTCGCGGTACCAGGCGAAAGGCCCGGACGAACGGAGGGAACTGACCTGCTGTTGCACGCCGGTGGGGTTCATGGATGCCTCGGCTTGTTGGTATTGTTTTATGGGCGACATGAAGCGTCGCGGCCTGGGCGCCATTGTTCAGAGGCCACCTCGCCTGCGTCCAACGAAAAAAACCGCCGGTCTGGAACAAGAAAAACTGATCATGAACCTTCGCTTCCTCGAAACCTTCGTCTGGGTCGCCCGGCTCAAGAGCTTCCGCCTGACGGCAGAAAAGCTGTTCACCACCCAGGCTTCGGTATCCAGCCGTATTGCCGCACTGGAGGCTGACCTGGGCGTGAAGCTGCTGCTGCGCGACTCCCGCGGCGTCAGCCTGACCCCGGAGGGCGGCAAGGTACTGGAATACGCCGAACGCATGCTGGAAACCGCCAAGGCCATGAAGCAATCGCTGGACAGCGACCGGGCCAAGGTCGGGCGCATTCGCATCGGGGTAATGGACACGGTGATCCACACCTGGATGAGCGCACTGGTGGCGGAGCTGACCGAGCGCTACCCGCAGGTGGAAATCGAACTGGTGGCCGACACCGCGCTGAACTTGCGCGAGCAGCTGCAGAAGGGCTTTCTTGACGTGATTTTGCAGACCGACTTGCTGCGCGAGCAATCGATCCGCAGCCTCGACCTGGCGCGCTACCCAATGGGCTGGGTGGTGGCCGCAGGCGCCCACCAGCACCGGGACTATGCATCGCTGGCCGAACTTGGGCGCGAGCGCATCATCACCTTCTCGAAGAATTCACGGCCACACCAGGAGGTGCTGAGCTTGCTGCAGGCTGCGGGGGCAGAGGCGCCGCGGTTGAATTGTGTGAACTCGGTGGCGGCGATTACCCGGCTGTTGCGCGACGGTTTTGGCATTGGCGCGCTACCGCCGGCGCTGGTGGATGCCGAGTTGGGCCGGGGCGAGCTGGTGCTGTTGGAAGGGTTGCAGCCGCCGCCGAGCCTTGAGCTGGTGGTGGCGTGGCAGACCGGGGTGGCGTTGGTCGATGAGGTGGTTGGGGTTTGCCGGCAGGTGTTGGAGCGGTATGCGCGGGATGTGGGGGGGCAGCGGATCGTACTAGTCTGAACAACAGTCTCTGCCTGTACCGGCCCTTTCGCGGGCAAGCCCGCTTGTGTCTTGATGGGGGATTAGAATCTGGAGTGAGAGCGGTGAATGGCAAGCTGAATGCCGTAGGTGCCTTGAGCACGTGTGGGAGCACAAGCTGCCATTCACCGTTCCACTTTGGCGAGAGCCCGAACAGTTGGATGCGGCTCTGATCTCGAATCACAAGCGTGGGCCAAGCCAAAGTCCTCTCACTGTGTTGAGTTTAGGAGGTTTTGGTGATGGCTTCCTTCTTGGGTATCGATGTTTCCAGTCTCTCCCTTGATGCTGCGGTGCGGCCACAGGGCATCAAAATGCATTTAAGCAATGATCCCACAGGCTTTGAGGCGCTACTGGAGAGCCTTCGCAAGCTCAGTATCAAGCGCGTCCTGTTAGAGGCAACGGGTGGCTACGAGCGAGATGTCATGCGTTTTCTACAGGACGCTGGCTACAAGGTCATACGCGTCAATCCCAGGCGAGCCAGGTCATTCGCTGACTCTTTAGGCATCAAGGCCAAGACTGACGCCATCGACGCCGAGGTTCTGGCGCACTATGCCGAAGTCATTCCAGATCAACCCTCTCTGCGAATCAGCCCCGAACGAGCGCTTCTGCGAGAGTTGCTTCAGCAACGTGATCGGTTGGTTCAACAGCGAGATGACGACCTGCGGCGCCTGAAGCAGGTGCAATCGACTGCAGTTGCTAACTACCTGAATGCCAACCTGAAACACTTCAAAGCGCAGATCAAACTGGTTGAGCGTGAGATCGAACAGCAAACCGCGATGCTGAACGACGAACGGGTTACCCAACTGATTAAAGTGAAAGGCATTGGGATGGTGACAGCGGGCAAGCTAGTAGCGCTGCTGCCGGAGCTGGGTCGGGTTGAATCCAGAGAAATTGCCTCCCTGGTCGGAGTGGCGCCCTTCAACCACGACAGCGGGAAATTCATGGGCAAGCGCTCTATCTCTGGCGGGCGATTTGCGGTCAGGCGATCGCTGTACATGGCATGCCTTGTGGCGATGAGATACAACCCAGCACTCAAGGCTCGTTATCAGTCACTGCGGGAGCGCGGAAAACTTCCCAAAGTCGCTATCGTGGCCTGCATGAGAACGTTCATCGTGCGGTTAAATGCCATGCTCAGAACGGGTACATCTTGGCTCGATCTAGTGCTACCGCAGCCTGAAAGTACAACTTAAATCCAGAACGCAGCGTGAGCCGCGTGGAAGCGGGCTTGCCCGCGAAGCCAACACCGTGGTGGATGGCACGGGCTTCGCCCGTGTTCGCGGGCAAGCCCGCTCCCACAGGGAAGGCGCCAGCTTTTAGAAATTGAGCAAGACAGTTGCTCCCACAGGTACAACCTGGCCCGCCAGGCCTGTGATGATCCTGGACTGCCCCCAAGAAGTTGGACACCAATCCAACCCTTGGGGGATCTATGGGTAAGTACACCGAGCAATTCAAGCTCACAGCGATCACAGCCTACCTGGATGGCAGCAACGGTTTCCGAAAGGTGGCTCAACACTTAGGTATCGATTTCAGCCTGCTTCGACGCTGGGTGGCCAGTTATCAGGCCAATAATGGCATTGGTCCAGGCTCGCATGGGCGGCGCTATACCAGTGATTTCAAACAGCAGGTGCTTAGCTATATGCACGAGCATCGGCTTTCGCTGCGCCAGACCGCTGCCCACTTTGGTCTTGGGCAGTCTTCTCAGATAGGCATTTGGCAGCGGCAGTACTACAGTGGCAGTCCTGCACCCTCTACTGCCATCAAGCCAAGAAAGCCAATCGACGTGTCGAAGAAGATCAAGCCTGCCAAACCCACCGATACCAATGATGATCAGAAGTCTCGAGATCAGCTGATGGCTGAACTTGAGTACCTGCGCATGGAGAATGCTGTCCTAAAGGAGCTCAAGGCTCTGCGCGAGGAAAAGGAACGAACACGCGGGAAAAAGTCCTGATCGTTTCCAAACTCAAGCGCAGGTTTCCTTTGCCTGACCTCCTTCAGTTGGTCGAGCTGGCGCGCAGCACCTTCTACTACCAGCTCAAAGCTCAGCAGAAGCCAGACCGGCATGCTGAGCTCAAGGCATTGGTGCATCGCGTCTATCACGAGCAGAAACGGCTTTATGGTTATCGCCGTATCGCACTCGTAATCAGGAAGGAAAAGCGGGTGAACAAGAAGGTCATTGAGCGGCTGATGGCTGAGCAGGGATTGAAATCAGTAGTGCGCCCCAAGAAATATCGCTCCTATCGAGGTACCGTCGGCAAAGTGGCAGCGAATGTACTGGAGCGAAATTTTGTCGCTCAACGCCCAAACCAAAAGTGGGTGACTGACGTAACCGAGTTCAAAGTAGCTCAACAGAAGCTCTATCTGTCGCCCGTGATGGATTTGTACAACGGCGAAATCGTGGCCTACGAAATGGCCAGTCGCCCGTGCTATAGCCTGGTTGGGAACATGCTTGGCAAAGCGCTCGATTGCCTGGGAGAGAAACCGAAGCTCGTGCTGCATTCGGATCAGGGATGGCATTACCAGCAGGCGCAATACCGCCGTAAGCTAAGCGAATGCGGGGTAAAGCAGAGCATGTCTCGAAAAGGCAATTGCCTGGACAACGCGGCCATGGAAAGCTTCTTCGGCACGCTCAAATCCGAGTTTTTCTACCTGAAGCGTTTCGAGAGCATTGATGAGCTGAGAGCGGGTCTGGATGAGTACATTCACTACTACAACCATGATCGCATCAAGCTGAGGCTCAATGGCCTGAGCCCTGTGGAGTACAGGGCTCAGGCTGCAGCTTAAAACTGTCCAACTTTTGGGGGGCAGTCCATCCTGTGGGAGCGGGCTTGCCCGCGAAAGGGCCGGTACAGGTACAGCAGAACTTAGCGCCAGCTCTCTTTCACCACCCTGCGCCGCCCGCCCAGGATCAGCCAGCCAATCCCCAGCAACAGGCTTTCGACCACAAAGGCCAGCACAAAACCGGCACCCACACCCCAGCCAATCGCCTCGGGCACCAGCAGAATCTGGTAGCTGTAGCCATTGAGGGTTTCTTCACGCAACTGCGGGTCGGCCTGTACCAGCACATGCCAGGTACGCTCAGCCCATGACCCTTGCAGCACCTGCCATTCGTTTTCCAGCAGTTCGTTGCGGATCATCAGGCTTTCGATGCTGTTGGCATCACTGTTGAACACCGGGTCGTCGCTGCTGCGGTAGTGCTGCAGCAGCGCCTGCAAGTCGCCCTTGAAAAAGCGCTCGGCCGTTTGCCGGAACCCATCGAGTGCCTCGCGCGATTCGAACAGGTGCGCCTCGACCCGCTGGCTGTAGTCCTTGACCAGCCCCGGGACCTGGATACCGGCCAGCAGGCCGAAGGTGAACAACAGCAATCGCAGGTAACTTCTGAACATGCAGCGTCCTTAGCTCTGGCCGTGCGCCACGCACTCGCCGTGCCGCCACAGGGCCCACTGACCCGGCGCGTAGCGGTGCCAGGTCTCGTTCTCGGTCAGGGCCTCGGTGGCAATCACCGTGACCACGTCGTTGGGGGTGGTTTCGGTATGAAAATCGACGATCAGGTCGACATCCTTCAACCGTGCGGCACCAAATGGCGCACGGCGGGTAATGTGCACCAGCTTGGTCGAGCAAAAGCAGAACAACCAGTCGCCGTCGCTGAGCATGCAGTTGAACACGCCCTGACCACGGTAGCCGGCACAGGCTTCGACCAACACTGGCAGCAGCTGCTCCACCGGCACCGGTTCGGGGAAAGCGCTGCGGATGCGGTTGAGCAGGTCGCAGAAGGCCGCTTCGCTGTCGGTGTCGCCCACTGGCCGGTAAAAACTGGCCAGGCCCTTGAAGTCACCCAGCTGGCCGTTGTGCGCGAAGCACCAGTTGCGGCCCCACATTTCCCGTACGAACGGGTGGGTGTTGGACAGGCAAACCCTGCCGACGTTGGCCTGACGGATATGACCGATCACCACTTCGCTTTTGATCGGGTAGCGCTGCACGAGGTTGGCCACTTCCGACTCGCTGCTCGCGGCCGGGTCCTGGAACAGGCGCAGGCCGCGGCCTTCGTAAAAGCCTATCCCCCAGCCGTCACGGTGCGGGCCGGTACGCCCGCCCCGCTGCATCAGGCCGGTGAAGCTGAAAACAATGTCGGTAGGGACGTTGGCACTCATGCCCAACAGTTCGCACATAGGCGTGTCTCCGTTTACAGACGAGGCTCGACCCGGCCTGCGCCACGCGTAGCGGCTGGCGGCAAGTCGTCACGGTAACGGTCGCTGCGCTCGGCAGCCAGCGGCGCCTGGGTGCCGAGCTGGTCATCCTCGGCCCGCTGACGCCTGGCGGCGGCTTCGGCCTGCTCACGGCGTGCGTGCGCGCGCTTTTCCAGCGGCCAGCGCAGCAGCACGAAGAGGAAGTACAGGCCGAAGGCGATCATGCCATACATGGCGAAGTCGGACACAGCGCGCCAGGCGTTGTTGCCGACCTTGAAAGCGACATCCAGCGCAGTGATGGCGATTGCAGGGGCGAAGCTGTCCTTGACCGGGTCGACGATGGTCGGGGTCAGCAGCAGCACCGCCAGCACCACCCGTAGCGGTTCGCGCAGCCAGCGCCACATCCAGCCGGTGAGCTTGAAGCCCACCAGCAGGCACCCTAAGGCGGCTACTGCGTACAAGCCCCAGGCGAAGGTGTAGTCGTTCTCGGTCATGGTGTTCGTGCAAGCCAGGCAAAGAGATGCCTATGATAAACACTTTTCCGGGCGCAGACAGTGTTTGCCTGTGCCGGCCTCTTCGCGGGTAAACCCGCTCCTGCCTCGGTGCGATCCCTGTAGGAGCGGGTTTACCCGCGAAGAGGCCGGCACAGGCAACCCCAATCAAGAGATCTTCAATGCCAGCCAAGCCCCAACCCCCGATTGCCCAAGCCGACCAGGCCACCGACCCGTATGCCTGGTTGCAACAGCGCGATACCCCCGAGGTACTCGCTTACCTGCACGCTGAAAACGCCTACCAGGAAGCCTGCCTGGCCGACCAGGCACCGTTGCGTGAGCAACTGTTCGAAGAGATCAAAGGCCGCATCCTGGAGACCGACCTCTCGTTGCCGGCGCCCTGGGGCCCCTACCTGTACTACACCCGCACCACCGCCGGCGACGAATACCCGCGTCACTACCGCTGCCCACGCCCGACCGACGACTCGAACACCGTCGATGAAAGCCAGGAGCAACTGCTGCTCGACCCCAACGTCCTGGCCAACGGCGGTTTCCTCTCCCTCGGCGCGTTCAACATCAGCCCCGACCACCGCCTGCTGGCCTATAGCCTCGACACCAGCGGCGACGAAATCTATACCCTGTACGTCAAAGACCTGGCCAGTGGCCGTGTCACTGCCCTGCCCTTCGACGACTGCGACGGTAGCCTGACCTGGGCCAACGACAGCCAGACGCTATTCTTCGCTGAGCTGGACGACACCCACCGCCCATGGCGCCTGCGTCGCCACACCTTGGGCACCGACGCCGCGCACACCGTGTTCGAAGAGCCAGACGGGCGTTTCTTCCTGCACTGTTACCGCACCAGTTCCGAGCGTCAGCTGGTGCTGCTGCTGAACAGCAAGACCACCAGCGAGGCCTGGGTGCTGGACGCCGAAACCCCGCAGGCGCCGTTCACCTGCCTGGCGCCGCGCGTCGAAGGCCACGAATACTTCCCCGACCACGGCCAACTCGACGGCCAGTGGCGCTGGTTCATCCGCACCAACCAGGATGGCATCAACTTCGCCCTGTACCACGCGCCAGTCGCACCAGTGCCAAGCCGCGAACAGTGGCAGGTGCTGGTGGCGCACCGCGACGCGGTCATGCTCGAAGGCCTCAGCCTGAACGCCGACGCCCTCACCCTGAGCCTGCGCGAAGGCGGCCTGCCGATCATCGAAGTACGCCCACAGGGCCTGCCGGCCTACCGCGTCGAACTGCCAGACGCCGCCTACAGCCTGTACGTGCAGGACAGCCTGGAATTTGCCAGCACTCGCATACGCTTGCGCTACGAAGCGCTCAACCGCCCGGCCCAGGTGCGCCAGCTGGCGTTGTCCACGGGCGCCCAGGTGGTGCTCAAGCAAACCCCGGTGCTCGGTGCATTCGATGCCGATGACTATGTCAGTGAGCGCCTGTGGGCAACCGCAGCGGACGGCACCCAGGTGCCGATCAGCCTGGTACGCCGCCGCCAGGACCTGGGCAAGACCGTGCCACTGTACCTGTACGGCTATGGTGCCTATGGCGAAAGCCTCGACCCCTGGTTCTCACATGCGCGCCTGAGCCTGCTGGAGCGCGGCGTGGCCTTTGCCATCGCCCATGTGCGAGGTGGTGGTGAACTGGGGGAGGCCTGGTACCGTGCCGGCAAGCAGGAGTACAAGCACAACACGTTCAGCGACTTCATCGCCTGCGCCGAGCACCTGATCAGCCAGGGCGTGACGGCCGCCGATCGCCTGGCCATCAGTGGTGGCAGCGCTGGCGGCCTGCTGATCGGCGCGGTGCTCAACCTGCGCCCGGAGCTGTTCCGCTGCGCCATTGCCGAAGTGCCCTTCGTCGACGTGCTCAACACCATGCTCGACCCGGAGCTGCCGCTGACCGTGACCGAGTACGACGAATGGGGCAACCCTGAGGAGCCGGAGGTGTATGAACGGATCAAGGCTTATGCGCCGTACGAGAACCTGAAAGCGCAGGCCTACCCGGCGATGCTGGTGGTGGCGGGCTACAACGACAGCCGCGTGCAGTATTGGGAGGCGGCCAAATGGGTAGCGAAGTTGCGCACGCTCAAGACCGACAGCAACCTGCTGCTGCTCAAGACCGAGATGGGGGCTGGGCATGGCGGGATGAGCGGGCGGTACCAGGGGTTGAAGGATGTGGCCCTGGAGTATGCGTTCGTGTTTGGCGAGCTGGGTATCCTTTGAGAGAGCGGGGGGCGCGTTGCGCCCCTTTCGCGACACAAGGCCGCTCCCACAGGACAGTGGACTGCACCCCAGATGTTGGACATCTGTCCATCTTCTGAGGTGCAGTCCACAGCGCGGAATCCAGTCCAACCTGCGGGAGCGGCCTTGTGTCGCGATGGGCTGCAAAGCAGCCCCAGACGCCCTCAGCTCCCGCCCGTCAATCATCCTCCACAACCGGCTTTGGCGGGTCCTGTCGCAACCCGGGCAATGGCTGATCCTTCGGCGGGCCGGGCACTGGCATCGGCGGCAACAAGGGCGCCCCCGGCTGGCTGTCATAAGCCTTGGGCGGCGTACTCGGGGTAATCTGCGGGTATGGCGTAGGCGTCGGCGTACCGGGCGCGCCGGGTACTGGCGGCGTGAGCCTGGGTGGCGTACTGGCAGCTTCTGCCAAGGGCAGGCCAGCCATCAACAGCGCGGCGAGGATCGCGTGAAACATCAGCAACCTCCTGTCGGGAACCTTTCTACAGGCTACGCCTAATTCAACGCTTTCGCCTGTCCGCCTGACCTGCAAGCGCGCTAGACTCAATGGCATAACCGTCACTTGCCTGATCAGAACAAAGGAAACACCATGAGCTCCACCTCTTCTGCCGCCGCCACCGCGCGCCTCGACCGCATCCTGGCCGATGCCAAGCGCGACAAGGAAATGGGCTACCGCGACAAGGCCCTGAGAATGTACCCGCACGTATGCGGCCGCTGCGCCCGCGAGTTCGCCGGCAAGCGCCTGAGCGAGCTGACCGTGCATCACCGTGACCACAACCACGACAACAATCCTCAGGACGGCTCCAACTGGGAGCTGCTGTGCCTGTACTGCCACGACAACGAGCACTCGCGCTACACCGACCAGCAGTACTTCAGCGAAGGCTCCACCAGCACCCCGAGCATTGCCAAGGCTACGCACAACCCGTTTGCCGGGCTGGCGGGCATGCTGAAGAAAGACTGACCATCGATTCGCCCCCCGCTGCTACCGGGCAGCCCGTATAATCGCGCTTTTTTTCGCGAAGGGCCCCGGTACGTGGCAAACAAACGATACAGCTGCATCGGCCTGTTCAACCCCAAGTCGGCAGAAAACGTCGGCTCTGTGATGCGCGCAGCGGGCTGCTATGGCGTCAATTCGGTGTTCTACACGGGCAAACGCTATGAACGCGCGCGTGACTTCGTCACCGACACCAAGCGCGTGCACTACGACATCCCGTTGATCGGCATCGACGACCTGCAGCGCATTATCCCGCTGGGCTGCACGCCAGTAGCGGTAGAACTGGTGGAGGGTGCGCGGCCATTGCCGGATTACACCCATCCGGACCGGGCCATTTACATCTTCGGGCCAGAGGATGGCTCGTTGAGCGAAGAGGTGCGGGGATGGTGTGAAGAGACTATCTACATCCCGACCGAGGGCTGCATGAACCTGGCAGCAACGGTGAATGTGGTGCTGTACGACCGCTTGGCCAAGGGGCTGAATACCCGCTCGGGGCCCAAGTTCAAATAAAAAGGCCGCCACTGCGGCGGCAGGACAGACCTGCCAACACAGGGCGACCGAGTGCTGAGCTCCGTCAGAACAGCACCGAAACCGGGCCGAACATTGCCTCGACAAACCATGGGTTGTCGCGATCAACGCTGCCGACGATGGTTGGCTGCACGCTCCCCAACCTCGGTTTCGCCCCGTGAACAATGCTGAGTTTCTGCTCGGCGGTGTATTCCAGGTACGACTTGATACGCTTGAAATGCGACTTGCAGACGATGCCGCCCTGCCGATTGTCAGGCGCAGGGATGCCTAGTGCAGCACCTTGCTCTGCAGCACATCGGAACGCCGCCCCAGCACGTTCTCGCTGATCTGCACAAAGTCTTCGGTACTGACGCTGGGCAGGCGCATCAGCCCCCGCACCACATCGTCCAACGAACGTTTGGCCTGGGTGTGAATGCGGATTTCCTTGTCCAGCGCCTGCAACAGCATCACGCCGCGGGCCACCTGGGCCGGGCTTGCGCGTTCACCCTTGAGCCGGTTGACCTTGGCGCCCTGCTTGCTCAGACGCGCCTGCCAGACCTGGTAACGGTCATCACTCATCCCGCCCGAGCGGCGTAGCAACTCGTTGGCGTAATAATCGGTCAGGCTCTCTACCAGCCAGTCACTGCCGTCACGCCCGTGAATCTGCGCGAACAGTTGCACCAATTCGCGCAGCAACGGGCTATTGCCGTTTTCGCTGACCATGGGCCGGGCACTGTTCAGGTACAACGAGCCCTGCGCAGCCATAGCCCCTCGCCACATGCCGTCACGCGCCCCGACCAACAGCAGCTTGGGCGGGTTACGCGGGAACACAGCTTGTAGTTGTGGCCAGACGAATGTGAGCAAGGTCAGGCTGTCCATGCGCCGCATGCCCTGCCCCACCGGCGCGGCCACGGTCACTTCGGTCTCGCCCAGGCGAGCGCGGCGGCTGCCCAGGTCGCCGGCAAGCATCCAGCCGGTCGGGCGATCGAACAGGCGCGACACGTTGTCGATGCGAAACTTCCCCTTGCCGATACGCGGCCAGGACGTTTCGATGCTCTTCCAGCCCTCGGGCAGGTCGAAAGCCAGGCGCGCCACCAGCTCGGTACCATCCTGCTGGTCAAGGCGCGCAGGGGGTATCAGCTGGTCGCCGAGGAACAGTGCCCAGTGTGGGGTGATGCGTGATGAATAGGCGCCGCTGGCAAGCTTCTGGTCCAGCTGCACACGGTAGCTGAGGCTGGTCTTGCCGGCCGCTGGCTGCCAGATACCACGCTGCCCCTTCAGCTGCCATTGCCCATCGGCCTGGAAGCCGCTGTAGGCCCCAGCCTTGCCCAGGTCGAAGTCCAGGCTGCGCACGGCGCTGCCTTCGGCCAATGTCACGCGGACCTCGGCCTGGCCGCTGGCAGGCAGCAAGCGCACCTGGTAGTGGAGGTCGACCTTCTTCGCCCAGGCCGGCGAACTGGCCATCAGGCCCAACAGCAACAACAGCTGGCAACGCATACAGAAACTCCTTGTTTCCCCGAGGCAGCGGGCCGCGCCGGTCAGCTGGCGCGAAAGATCAGGTGGTCTTCCCAGTCGTCTTCGTGCACATCGTGTTCACTGAGCATACGCCCCGACTGGGAAATGCGCTGTTCATGAACCTGTTGCCGGTCGCCACAGACCAGGTGATGCCAAGCCGGCAAGTCCTTGCCCTCACTGACCAGACGGTAACCGCAGGTACTCGGCAGCCACTTGAACTGGTCGGCCTTGCCCGGGGTCAGCTGGATGCAGTCTGGCACGTGGGCGAAGCGGTTGGGGTAGTCGCTGCACTGGCACGTATCCAGGTCCAGCAATTTGCAGGCGATGCGCGTGTAATAGACGCTGTTGTCGTCTTCGTCCTCGAGCTTTTGCAGGCAGCACAGGCCGCAGCCATCGCACAGCGACTCCCACTCTTGCTGGCTGAGTTGTTCGAGGGTCTTGCGCCGCCAGAACGGCGCGTTTTCAGCGATCATCACACAGGGTTCCTGCCTTCATCTTGGGGGCCACGGCGCGCGGCGGCGCCAGTCTAGAGCCTGGGCTTCGGCAAAGCCAGACCGCTTGTCAGTCGCGACGGCACGCAGTAGCGTGCGCTTTTCCCGTCCGTTTGCAGGAGCCGCCATGAGCGCCAACCCCCGCATTGCCGATTACGCCATCAACGAGCAGTTCATCAACCGCTGGTCACCACGCGCCTTCACCGCCGAGCCGATCAGCGAAGAAACCCTGCTGAGCTTCCTCGAGGCCGCCCGCTGGGCACCGTCGGCCTATAATTCGCAGCCTTGGCGCTTCCTTTATGCCCGCCGCGACACGCCTAACTGGGAGCGTTACCTGAGCCTGCTGGTGCCATTCAATCGCAGCTGGGCGCAACAAGCGTCGGCGCTGGTGCTGGTCATTTCGAAGACTACCTTCGCGGCCCCGGGCACTACGGAAGAAAAACCGGCGCTGTGGCACACCTTCGACACGGGCTCTGCCTGGGGGCACCTGGCCCTGCAGGCCAGCATCAGCGGCTGGCATACCCATGGCATGGCCGGCTTCGATCAGGACCTGGCACGTCAGGAACTGAAGATTCCCGAAGGTTACGCACTGCATGCCATGGTGGCGATCGGCAAGCTGGGGGACAAGGCCAGCCTGGATGAAGCCCTGCAGGCGCGTGAAGTGCCGAGCCCGCGCAAGCCGCTGAGCGAGCTGGCTGCTGAAGGCGATTTCAGCCTGTAAGGTTTGTGTTGGCCGTGCTGGCCTCTTCGCGGGCAAGCCCGCTCCTACGGGGATATCACCACCCTGTGCTGGAGGGGTTTACCCGCGAAGAGGCCGGTACGGGCCACAGCAATCAGTAGCCCCGGGCGAAATCGACTTCGCCACGCAACCCCTGCCCCGCCGCATACGCTCGCACATTCTCCGCAAACAAGCGCACCATCGCCGCCGGCGAGGTGGGCGCCGAGCTGTGCCCGGTCAGCAGCAAGCCCCAGGCGGTCCAGAACGGGTGTTGCTTGGGCAGCGGCTCCTGGCGGCACACATCGATCACCGCACCGGCCAGATGGCCCTCCTTCAACGCCTCGACCAGGTCGGCATCGACCACCGCCACACCACGTCCGGCATTGATGAACAAGGCCGAGGGCTGGAAGCACTTGAACAGCGCTGCGTCATACAGGTCATGAGTCGCCGGGGTATCCGGCAGCAGGTTCAGCACGTAGTCGACCTGGCCAACCAAGCGCGGCAGGTCGGCCAGCGCCGCCACCTCGACGAACGGTGCCTGCTCACGGGCGCTGCTGGCAACGCCGTACAGCGCCACACCAAACGGCTGCAGGAACTCGGCCACACGCTGACCAATGTCGCCAACACCCACAATGAGGACCTTGCGCCCTTCCAGGCTGCGCCCCGGGCGGTCATCCCACCGCCGCTCGACCTGGCTGACCAGGCGCGACAGCACCTCACGCTCATGGCCTAGCATATAGGTGAGCATGTACTCGGCCATCACCTGCCCGAAGATGCCTACTGCGCGGCTCAGGCGGTAATCACGCGGCAGGCCGTCGGCCAGCAACGGCGTGATACCGGCCCATGTCGACTGTATCCAGCCAGGCTTGTGGCCTTGGCGCAGCAGACTGGCCAGCAAGTCCGGCTGGCCCAGCCACACCGGGCACTGCGGTGCCTGGCGGGCCAGTTCGGCAGAGTCGCCGCTGGTCAACACTTCCACTTCTGGCGCGGCGGCGCGCAAAAGCCCGGCGTATCGAGCATGGTCATGCTCAGCGATCAGTACACGCATGGTCAGACGGGGTCGTTTCGGCGCAGCAGCTCTTCGGGCAGGTGCTCGATGTACTCATCTTCCAGCGGCGGCATCTGCAGGTGGTAGCCTTGGCTTTCGAGGTTCTCCAGCACCTTGGTGATGTCCTCGCGGGCCAGCTTGCGCTCAGGGCTGAGCACCAGGTCGAAAGCGTGCACGGGGGTGCCGAAGAACGGCAGCAGGCCTTCAGGCACGCGCTCCAGGCCGTCAGCCTTGAGTACGTACAGGTACATTTCGTTCTTGCGTGGGCTCTTGTAGATCGAGCAAATACGTTTCATCGGGTTTCTCCGGCACCTGCCAGGTTGTCCAGCAGGGCCTGGCCCATGCGCTCACGGCGCCAGCCGCGCAGCGAATCGGGCAGTTGATAAGGGCCATTGGGGTATCCGCTCTTGAGCAGCGCCTCCAGGGCTTTCTTGCGCAGCATCAACTCGGGCGCAATCCCCAGGCGCTCGCCTTCGGCCTGGCCGATGGCACGCAGCTGCTTGAGAAGGCCCGCAGCCTCGATCGGCAGCGGCTCGGGCAAGGGCGCCGGCCATTGCTCGGCAGGCAGGCTGGCGGCGCGCTTGATCAGCTGGATGAGGCACTCGCCGTCCTGACGAATGGTGCGTGGGTGCATCTCGTCGATCTTGGCCAGAGCCGACAGGTTGTTCGGCTGGCTTTTGGCCATGGGCCACAGCGAGTGCTCCTTGAGGATACGATTACGCGGCACATCGCGGTTGCGCGCTTCGCGCTCGCGCCAGGCGCACAGCTCACGTAGCACTGCCAGTTGTTGAGGCGCCAGCTTCCAGGCCAGCTTGACGTCGCGGTACAGGCTTTCAGGCTCGACTTCACGGCGCAACGCAGCCACCAGCTCGGCGCCGTCTTCCAGCACCCAGGCATACTTGTCGTCACTCAGCCGCGGGCGCAGCACGGTGAACAGCTCGGCCAGGTGCACGGCATCTTCGGCAGCGTAGCTGACCTGGGTTTCCGAGAGCGGGCGTTGCAGCCAGTCGGAGCGGGTTTCGCCTTTGGGCAATTCGATGCCCAGCACTTCCTGCACCAGCCGCGAATAGCCCATGGAGAAGCCCAGGTTCAGGTAACCGGCGGCCAGCTGAGTGTCGAACAGCGGCTGAGGCAGCTTGCCGGTCAGGCGCAGCAGCACTTCAAGGTCTTCGCTGCAGGCGTGCAGCACCTTGACCACACCGCTGTCTTCCAGCAGGTCGGCCAAGGGTTGCCAGTTGCCGATCAGCAGCGGGTCGATCAGAAAGGCGCGTTGGCCGTCGCCGATCTGAATCAGCCCGGCTTTCGGGTAGAAGGTGTCGACCCGCATGAATTCGGTGTCGACGGCGACGAAGGGCAGCAGGTGCCAGTCGCGGCAGTGTTCGGCCAGGCTCTGGTCGTCACGGATCCAGTGAATTTCGATGGCCACAAGGCTCTCCCACTAACATTGGCGCGCAGTATATACGGCGCGGGCACTGCGGGTGAAACTGTCCCGCTTTTCGGGGGCAGTCCACCCTGTGGGAGCGGGCGCACCCGCGAATGAAGGCAACACGGTGTATGGCCCGGGCTTGCCCGCTCCCACAGGGATCGCCCAAGCTTGCATGAAACGCGACTGGCTTCAGCGCTTGGCCGCCAGCCAGGGCCGGCAACTGGCGAACATGTCCAGCGACTGTTGGTAGAGCTCGGTATGCACCTGCAACAGGCCAAGCATCGAGTGGAACAGGTTGTCCTGGGACAGCGGGGCATCGCTGAGCCGTGCCAGGCAGTCGGTATCGACGCCGAAGTCCTCCTTGTAGCTGTCGGAGAACCAGGTCAGCAGCGGCACGTGCTTCTGCGGCTCGGGAGCGATGGCGTAGGGCGTGCCGTGCAGGAACAGGTTGTACTCGCCCAGCGACTCGCCGTGGTCGGACAGGTAGATCATCGCCGTGTCGACCTTGTCTTGTTTGCTGCGCAGGGTATCGATCAGCGAGGCCAGCACCTTGTCGGTATAGGCCAGGGTGTTGTCGTATCCGTTGATGATTTGCTCCTTGCTGCACTGGTTCAACGCGTTGCTCTGGCACACCGGTGTGAAGCGCTCGCCATCACTGGGGTAGCGCTTGAAGTACTCGGGGCCGTGGCTGCCCATCTGGTGCAGCACCAGCACGGTGTCCTTGTCGAGGTTGTCGATCAACGCGTCCAGGCCTTGCAGCAGGATCTGGTCATGGCATTCGCCATCGGCGCACAGCTGCGTGTCCTTGAGGTTGCTGACGTCGATGAACTGCACGCGATCGCAGGTGCCTTTGCAGCCCGACTGGTTGTCACGCCACTGCACGGCCAGACCGGCACGCTGCAGGATGTCCAACAGCCCTTCACGGTTCTTCGCTACGCGGGCATCGTAGTCCCTGCGCTTCATGCCCGAGAACATGCAAGGCACCGAAACCGCCGTTTCCGTACCACACGAGTGCACGTCGGAAAACGCCAGCAGGCCCTGCTCCTTGGCAAGATTGGGCGTGGTATCGCGGTCATAGCCCAGCACGCCGAAATGGTCTGCCCGGGCACTTTCCCCGACCACCAGCACGGTCAGCGACTTGCGCTCATGTTTTTGCCAGGCCGCATCACGCTTGGCATCTTCGCCATAATGCTGGAACGGGCGCGAGGCCGTACCGACACGCTCGCCGACATAACCAATGGAGGCCCCGACGATATTGCTGGGGGTGAGCATCAGGCGCAATTCATGGTGATTGCGAAACAGCGACGACAGCCCTTGATAATTGACCAACGCTACCGAGCCAATGGTCACCACACAGGCACCACTGACCAGCAACTTGCCCAGCAGCTCGCGGTGCCACGGGCGGTAGGCGATTTGCGCCTTCCACAGCAGCACCGATGGCAGCACACCCAGCAGCAGGATATACGCGGCAAACTTGAACGACATCAAGTCGCGCACTTCCGCAACATTGGTCTCGGCCATATTGCGGAACATGGCGGCGTCAATAAGTACGCCGTACTGGTTCATGAAGTAAGCCACGCCCGCGCCACTCATGAACAACACGATAAGTACCGGCTTCAATACATACCGGAAAGCAAATAACGTGAGTATGAGATTGAAGGCGAAGAGCATCAGCACAGCAAACGCCAGACTCAGCCACAACCCCGACAGGCCGGCAGGAACCGCCGCTTGCAGGTGCTCCCAGAGGAACATGTTGAAGCCGATCAGCAGGTAAAGACTGGCCAGCAGCGTGACCCATTCAGTCCGCAGGGATTTGAAGTTGAGCATCAGCGTTCGCAATCAAGAGTGATTATCACCCCCAGGCCAAATGGCACTGTGGGAAAGTTGGGCGAACTCTAGAAAGCACGTCATCAATTTTTCGTGAAAAACTCGGTAACAATTTCGTGAGGGCGCGTCTTTTACCAATTATCTCTAAACCATTCAGCTGCCATTCAGCCTGAACCGCCGTCACAAGCCTGCGCAAAGACAGCTATCCTCAATGGTCAGGACCTTACCGACAACCCTGACAGAGGTGAAGAAATGCCAGTTCCGCACGATCTGCTCGCTGACCTGCACGTTACCGCTGATGCATTCCAGGCACTCATAGAGAAGGATCAGGACCTGCACAAACTGCACAAGGAGTACAACGCCAAGGACAAGGAGGTGGTAGCCGCCGAAGGCAACGGCACCAACGACGAGGCCGTCAACCGCCTGCGCAAGGAAAGGTTGCTGATCAAGGACAAGATCGAACGGATCATTCATCCGCCCAAATCCTGACAGGCATTTATTGAATCCACCGGCCTCTTCGCGGGCAAGCCCGCTCCTACACCGATGTGCAGACCGTCGTAGGAGCGGGTTCACCCGCGAAAGGGCCGGGCCTGCTGGCCAGTATCCCTGGCCGTTCACCGTTGCCGTCGCTACCGTATTCGCGGGTACCCCCCCTACGCGCAGACCGTCGTAGAAACAGGTTCACCCGCGAAAGGGCCGGGCCTGCTGACCAATGTCCCTGGCCACTCACCGTTGCCGTCGCCTCCGTATTCGCGGGTAAACCCGCTCCTACGCCAATGTGCAGACCGTCGTAGGAGCGGGTTCACCCGCGAAAGAGCCGGGCCTGCTGCCCAGTATCCCTGGCCGTTCACCGTTGCCGCCGCTACCGTATTCGCGGGTAAACCCGCTCCTACGCCAATGTGCAGACCGTCGTAGGAGCGGGTTTACCCGCGAAAGGGCCGGGCCTGCTGGCCAATACCCCTGGCCGTTCACCGTTGCCGTCGCCTCCGTATTCGCGGGTAAACCCGCTCCTACCACCTGCAGGAGCGGGCGAGCCCGCGAAGAGGCTTGCAGCCCTACACAGCAACCAGCGCTTTCAACGCCCCATCCAGGTCCTCGACCAGGTCACGGTAATCCTCGATACCTACCGACAACCGCAGCAGGTTCTCGCTGATCCCCATCACCCCTTTCTGTTCTGGGCTCAGCGAGCAGTGCGACATGCTCCAGGAATGGTTGATCATGCTTTCCACCCCACCCAGCGAGTCGGCCAGGACAAAGATCTGCAGCGCCTCCACCAGGCGGTTGAGCGCGGCGCGGTCGCCTTTCACTTTCATCGCCACCACCGCCCCGCCACTGCGCATCTGGCGTTTGCACAGCTCATACTGAGGGTGGCTTTCCAGCCCTGGGTAATACACCTGCTCGACCTGCGCGTGACCTTCCAGGAAGCGCGCCACCTGCAGGGCATTGGCACACTGGCGCTCCATGCGCACATCCAGGGTCTTCAGACCGCGCAGGGCCAGGTAGCAGTCGAACGGCCCCTGCACCGCCCCTATCGCCATGCTGATACGGCGCAGGCGCGCCAGCAACGCATCATTGGCCGCCACCACCACACCGCCGGTGAGGTCGGAGTGGCCACCGATGTACTTGCTGGCCGAGTGCATCACCAGGTCCACGCCCAGGGTGATCGGGCGCTGGTTCCACGGCGAGCAGAAGGTGTTGTCGATGCAGGTGAGGATGCCCTTGGCCTTGGCCAGGTCGCACACCGCCTTGATGTCGACCAGGTGCAGCAACGGGTTGGTCGGCGACTCGATCCAGATCAGCTGGGTTTCCGGCTTGATCGCAGCCGCTACGGCTTCAAGGTCGTTGAGATCGACATAGGTGGTGGTCAGCCCCGAGGTGCGGCTGCGGTAATCTTCCATGATGCGGAACGTGCCACCGTACACGCCGTTCATCACCACCACGTGGGCATCCTTGGGCAGCAGCTCAAGCACGGTTGCGGTGGCATTGACCCCCGAGGCGCAGGCCACAGCGCCCACGCCTTCTTCCAAGGCAGCGACACAGGTTTCGTAGGCATGCCGGGTGGGGTTGCCGACGCGGCTGTAGGAATATTCCGGCTTATCGTCCAGGCTGCGCTTGGTGAACGAACTGGCGGTGACGATGGCCGGAAAAATGGCGTTATCGGCAACGCTGAACTGCTCGCCGGCGTGAATGGTACGGGTGGCGAAATTGCGCGGCTTGTCGGACATGGTCAGGCCCATTGGCAGAATGAAAGCTGCAACTATCGCACAACCCAAATCATCTGGCCTTGGGGTAATCTGTGAAATATTTTTCTGCACGGCCAGCGCGCGATATGGACAGTTTCGACCAGCACATTCTTACCCTGCTACAGCGTGATGCCTCGATCTCGCTGAAGGACCTGGCCGAGGCCGTCAACCTGTCCACCACACCGTGCTGGAAGCGGGTCAAGCGCCTGGAGGAAGACGGCTACATCCTAGGCCGCGTCGCCCTGCTGGACCCCGAACGGCTAGGCTTGGGGCTCACCGTGTTCGTCCAGCTCAAGACCCAGCGTCACGACAGCGCATGGCTGGAGCAGTTTGCTGCGACGGTGACCGGGTTCGAGGAAGTGATGGAGTGCTACCGCATGTCCGGGGACTGGGACTACATGCTGCGGGTGGTGGTGGGTGATATTGCGGCGTATGACCGGTTCTACAAAAAGCTGATTACCCGTACCGATGGGTTGTCGAACATCACGTCCAGTTTTGCCATGGAGCAGATGAAGTACACCACGGCTTACCCGGTGCATCGCGCCTGACCGGTGCTGGACTCTTCGCGGGCAACCTCACAGGATCACCTCAACCTCAAGCGCTGTGGGGTCCCGTAGGAGCGGGTTCACCCGCGAAGAGGCCAGCACAGGCACCCCATCAATCCGAGGCCAACACCGCCGCAATGCGGTTCCCCGCCTTGGCCTTTTCGACCTTGATCGCCACGAATTTCGAGGTCGGGGTATAGGTCCCCTCACCATAACTTTCCAGCGGTACCAACGGGTTGGTTTCCGGGTAATACGCCGCCGCCTGCCCCTCAGGCACGTCATACGCCACCAGGCGGAACCCGGACACCCGCCGCTCCACGCCATCCTCCCACAACGACACAAGGTCTACCTGCTCACCCGGTTCGAAGCCCAGGCGACGGATGTCCGCCTCATTGACGAACACCACTTCACGCAGGCCGAACACCCCACGGTAACGGTCGTCCAGGCCATACAGGGTGGTGTTGTACTGGTCGTGCGAACGCAGGGTCTGCAAAATCAGGTCGGGCTTGTCACCACGGGCCAGTACCTTGGCGTTGACCAGTTCCTCGGGCAGCGCGTGGGGCATGAAGCGGGCCTTGCCCGTGGCCGTGCGGAAGTTGCGATCGGCGGCATTGTTGCCAAGGTGGAACCCGCCGGGGCTGTTCAAGCGTTCATTGAAACCGGTAAAGCCCGGAATCACGTCAGCGATCATGTCGCGAATGCGGTTGTAATCGGCCACCGCGTGCTCCCAGTCGATCGGCTGGTTGCCCAGCGTGGCCTTGGCCATGCCGGCAATGATCCACGGTTCCGAGCGCATATGCGGCGAGCGCGGGCGCAACTGGCCGTTGGAGATGTGCACCATGCTGAAGGTGTCCTCCACGGTCACGCCTTGCGGCCCTTCGGCCTGCAGGTCGATTTCGGTACGACCCAGGCACGGCAGGATCAGCGCATCGCGGCCGGTGACCAGGTGCGAGCGGTTGAGCTTGGTGGAAATCTGCACGGTCAACGCGCAGTTCTGCAGCGCCGCGTGGGTGCGCGCGGTGTCCGGGGTGGCTTGGGCAAAGTTGCCGCCCAGGCCGATGAACACCTTGGCCCGCCCCTCTTCCATAGCCTTGATCGCCAACACTGCGTTGTGCCCATGGGTACGCGGCACACTGAACTGGAAACGTTGTTCGATGGCATCGAGTAGCGCCGCCGACGGCTTCTCGTCAATGCCCATGGTACGGTCACCCTGCACGTTGCTGTGGCCACGCACCGGCGACAGGCCTGCGCCGGGTTTGCCGACGTTGCCGCGCAGCAGCTGCAGGTTGACGATTTCCTGCACGGTCGGCACCGAATGGCGGTGCTGTGTGACGCCCATGGCCCAGCACATGATGACCCGCTCGGCCTTGCGGTACATGCGGGCGGCCAGCTCGATCTCGGCCAGGGTCAAGCCCGATTGTTTGACGATGTGCTCCCAGGACGTGGCGTCCACCGCCGCCAGGTAATCGTCGACGCCGCTGGTGTGCTCGGCGATGAAGGCATGGTCGAACACCGCCGGCTCGCCCTTGGCCTGTGCCTCGCGCTCCCATTGCAACAAGTACTTGGCAATACCGCGCATTGCCGCCATGTCCCCACCCAAGGCCGGGCGGAAGTAGGCGCTGGAGGTCGGCTCGGAGCCGTTGCTGAGCATTTCGAACGGGTGCTGCGGGTGCTGGAAGCGCTCAAGGCCACGCTCTTTCAGCGGGTTGAAGCAGACGACCTGAGCGCCACGCTTGACCGCTTCGCGCAGGGGTTCGAGCATGCGCGGGTGGTTGGTGCCGGGGTTCTGCCCGATGACGAATATCGCGTCGGCCAGCTCCAGATCGTGGAACACCACGGTGCCCTTGCCCACCCCGAGGGTTTCCGACATGCCCGCGCCGCTGGCTTCGTGGCACATGTTCGAGCAATCCGGGAAGTTGTTGGTGCCGTAGGCACGCACGAACAGTTGGTAAAGGAACGCCGCTTCGTTGCTGGCCCGGCCCGAGGTATAGAATTCGGCCTCATCCGGCGACTGCAGCGCACGCAGGTGCCTGGCGACCAGCTCGAAGGCCTCCTGCCAGGTGGTTTCGACATAGTGGTCGGTGGCGGCGTCGTAACGCATCGGGTGGGTGAGGCGGCCCTGGTATTCAAGCCAGTAGTCGGTCTGTTCCTTCAGCGCGCTGACGCTGTATTTGGCGAAGAAAGCCGGGTCGACCGAGCGGCCGGTGGCTTCCCAGTTGACCGCCTTGGCGCCGTTTTCGCAGAACTTGACCATGTCGCTTTCCGGCGACTCGCCCCAGGCACAGCCGGGGCAGTCGAAACCGCCGTTCTGGTTGGTCTTGAGCATGGCCCGCAGGTTCTTGAAGGCGTTGTCGCTGCCCAGCCAGCTCTTGGTCACGCTTTTGAGCGCCCCCCAGCCGGCAGCGGCGCCCTTGTAGTCCCTGATGTGTTCGTCCTGGCTCATGCGATGAATCCTCACGCTTCGATGCTTTTTTCCAGCCTATGGAGCGTGGGAAGGAGCGTCCAATCGAAAGATCTTACGGCGTGATAAGCGGTTTCGATCATGGCTGCCAGAGGCTGTCCCAGGCGATAGAGGCCATCGATCAACCGGTCAGGCAAAGCAATTTGACGGCCTTGCGGCCAGGTTATAGCTTGGAGTCATGTCCCAACCCATTCGAGTGCGAACGTGGAACAGAACAGCCGGGCCCTGATCGACGGCTTCAACCGGAAAATCGACTACCTGCGGATGTCGGTCACCGACCGCTGTGACTTCCGTTGCGTGTACTGCATGGCCGAAGACATGCAGTTTCTGCCGCGCCAGCAAATCCTCAGCCTCGAAGAACTGTTCCAGGTGGCCGAACGCTTCGTCGCGCTGGGCACCCGAAAGATCCGCCTGACGGGTGGCGAGCCACTGGTACGCCAGGGCATCGTCGACCTGTGCGGGCGCATCGCCGCCCTGCCCGGCCTGCGCGAGCTGTGCCTGACCAGCAACGGCTCGCAACTCGGGCGCCTGGCTCAGCCGCTGTTCGACGCCGGGGTGACACGCCTGAACATCAGCCTGGATAGCCTGGATGCCGACCGTTTCAAGCAGCTGACCCGCACCGGCGACCTAGCCCAGGTAATCGCCGGCATCGACGCCGCACGCCAGGCCGGTTTCAAGCGCACCAAGCTCAACTGCGTGGTACTCAAAGGCCGCAACGACCATGAACTGGTCGATCTGGTGCGCTTTGCCATCGAACGCGAGCTGGACATCACCTTCATCGAGGAAATGCCGCTGGGGGTAATAAGCGAGCATGAACGTGGCGAATCGTTCTGCTCCAGCGATGAAGTACGGGCACGCCTGGCCGAGCAGTTCACGCTGGTCGAATCGACCGAGTCGTCCATGGGGCCGGCCCGCTACTGGCGCCTGGCCGAAGCCGCGAACACCCGGGTCGGCTTCATTTCCCCGCACAGCCACAACTTCTGCGCCACCTGCAACCGCGTGCGCCTTACCGTCGAAGGCCGCCTGCTGCTGTGCCTGGGCAACGAACACTCGGTAGACCTCAAGCACGTGCTGCGCGCCCACCCTGGCAACCCCGAACGCCTGGAAAAGGCCATTCGCGACTCGCTGCACCTCAAGCCCTATCGCCATCACTTCGAAGTCGGTGGCGATGTGCAGATCCTGCGCTTCATGAACATGACCGGCGGCTGAGCAGCCGTCTTTGGATTTCCATGATCGTCCCCCCCTCCACCGATGTGTTGCGCGTGTTGTTCACCCTCAAGGGGTCGATCGTCAAACGCATTGCCTTGCGTTGCCTGATGGTGACACTGCTGGCCGCGCTGATCGTGCTGGTCGAGCGGCATTTCCCGACGTATTTCTACCCGGTCAGCGCCACGCCATTCACCTTGCTGGGCCTGTCGCTGTCGATCTTCATGAGCTTTCGCAACAATGCGTGCTACGACCGTTGGTGGGAGGGGCGCAAGGCCTGGGGCAAACTGATTATCGAAACCCGCTCGTTCGTGCGGGAAAGCGTGGTGATTGCCGACGAAACACTGCGCACCGAACTGCTGCGCAACCTGTGTGGTTTCGCCCATGCACTCAATGCCCGGCTGCGTAATGAGGACGAACGAGTAGCTGCCAGGCCGTGGCTGGCCAGGGCCGATGCGATCAGCCCGCACAATGTGTGCGACGGCATCCTGCGTGAAATCGGCGAACACTGTTCACGGTTGGCCGCACAGCAACAGATCAGCGAATGGCGCTACAACCTGCTGGAGCAGCGCCTGGTGGGCCTGACCGAAGTGCAGGCCACCTGTGAGCGGATCAAGGGCACTCCCTTGCCGTTCCCCTACACGCTGCTGCTGCACCGTACCATCTACATTTTCTGCCTGCTGCTGCCGTTTGCCCTGGCCGAGCCACTGGGCTGGCTGGCACCGCTGTTCACCACCATCGTGGGGTACACGTTCTTCGGGCTGGATGCGATCGGCAACGAGCTGGAAGACCCGTTCGGGCGCGATGAGAACGATCTGCCGACCGATGCCATGGTGCGGACTGTGGAGCGCGATGTGCTGGCCGGGCTGGGGGAACAGCAGCTACCTCCCGCCTTGTTGCCGGTGGGGTATGTGTTGAGCTGACCGTGGGTGGTTGCCTGTTCTGGCCTCTTCGCGGGTAAACCCGCTCCTACATCGGCAACAGGTGTTTGACGAAGTTGCAGGGCCGGTGCCGTGCATCCAGCTGCTCGGCCAGAATCCCTTCCCAGGCGGTGCGGCAGGCCCCGGTCGAGCCCGGCAGGCAGCACACCAACGTGCGGTTGGACAACCCGGCCAACGCCCGGCTCTGCACGGTCGAGCTGCCAATATCGAGAATCGACAATGCCCGGAACAACTCGCCAAACCCATCGATACGCTTGTCCAGCAGGCACTCGACCGCTTCGGGTGTGCTGTCGCGCCCGGTAAAGCCGGTACCGCCGGTGATCAGCACCACCTGCACCTGTTCATCGGCAATCCAGCTGGCCACCTGAGCGCGGATCTTGTACAGGTCGTCCTTGAGCAGCGCTCGCGCCACCAGCCGGTGACCGACCTCGACCGAGCGGTTGGCCAGCAGCGCGCCGGAAGTATCGTTGTCGTAGGTACGGGTGTCGCTGACAGTCAGCACGGCGATGTTCAGCGGTACGAAGACCGCATCAAGTTGGACGCGCACGGTGAAGCTCCTTGAAGGGCATTTTCACCACGCTAGAGGCATACCCCCAGAGGCGTCCAATCGATATGACGTACCGGCCGATCAATGACATCTATCGCAGACGTGGGTTAAGGTCTGCATAACCAGACGCCAGGCACTTCCATGGACATCAAGCAGCTCAAGTTCCTCATCGCCCTCGACCAGACCCGCCACTTCGGCCAGGCGGCGGCGCTGTGCCATATCACCCAACCGACGCTGTCCATGCGCCTGCGCAACCTGGAAGACGAACTGGACCTGGTGCTGGTCAAGCGGGGCCAGCGCTTCGAAGGTTTCACCGAGGCCGGCGAGCGCATCCTGGCCTGGGCCCGTACCCTGCTCGCCGCCCATGACGGCCTGCAGGCCGAGGCTGCCAGTTGCCGTGGCCAGGTGGTCGGCAGCCTGCGCCTGGGCACGGTGCCGCTGGCCAGTTTCAACCCCATGCACCTGCTGCTGCCCCTGCGCGAAAAATACCCCGAACTGCACTTTCAGCTCAGCTCGCTGAGTTCGGAACAGGTCATCGACGGCCTCAGCCGCAACCAGCTCGACCTGGGTATCTGCTACCTGGACCAGGTCAACACCAGCTTCTTCGAAGTGATCGAACTCGGCACCACCACCATGGGCCTGCTGCACGATACACGGCACTTCCAGTTTGCCAGCGACCGGCTGCGCTGGGATGAGCTCGGTGATATTCCGCTGGGGCTGTTGAGCAAAGGCATGCACTACCGCCAGTCGCTGGACCTGAGCTTCCGCAGCCGTGGTCTGGAGCCCAATGCGGTGCTTGAGAGCGACTCGAGCTTCCAGCTTATCCAGGCCATCAACACCGGCATATGTTGCGCGATCATGCCACTGGACTGCGGCCTGGAAGACCTCAGCGAGCACCTGCGCATCGTACCGGTGGCCGACGCCGCCATCCACAGCCCGGTCGGCCTGCTGCTGCGCCGCAGCGAGCCGCGCTCGGCGATTGCCGAGCAATGCTTTGCCGAGGCCCGGGGGTTGTTTCAGGCCACCTGATCGGCGGTAGCCTGGCGATACTGGCGTGGCGTAAAGCCGGTCAGTTGCTTGAACTGGCGGCTGAAAGCGCTGTGGTCAGTGTAGCCGCAGCGCATCGCCACTTCAGTGATCGGCAGCTCCGAATGCAGCAGGCGATGGGCATGCTCCAGGCGCGCCTTGTGGATCATCTGCCGGGGCGTGAGGTGGAACACCCGCTTGCAATAGCGCTCCAGCTGGGCCACGGAGATACCGGCGATGCGGGTTAGCTCGCCCATGCTGATCGGCTGGTGAAAATGCTGGCGAATGTGCTCGTCCACTGCGGCCAGGCGTTGATAGGCGGGGTGGCTGTCGGCGGCTGACTGCAAGTCGACCGAGATGCCGACCAGGCCGATGATCTCGCCCGCCTGGTTGTACAGCGGGCGCTTGTGGGTCAGGCACCAGCCGGGTTCACGGCTGCCGTACAGGTGCAGCTCCAGTTGGTCCTCCAGCACCATCCCTTCCTTGAGCACCCGGCGGTCCTGCTCGGTGTACCCAGGGCCCAGCTGTGCCGGGAACACTTCGGCGCTGGTCTTGCCCAGCAGCGGTTGCAAGCGCTTGAGGCCGCAGCGCTGGACCAAGGTGTTGTTGGCCAGCACGTAGCGGGCGGCCGGGTCCTTGATGAAGATTGCGGCGTTGGGGATGGCGTCGAGCATCGGCAGCAACAGCGATACGCCGGCGAGCAGGGCCTCGAGGGTGGCGGGGCGGTGCTGGTCGAGAGACTGGTAGAGGGTTGCCAGGGGGGCGTCGGTCATCTGTCGGTTCTCTGCTGGCTGGGCCGGCCTCTTCGCGGGTGAACCCGCTCATACAGGGCCCCCACAGATTTCGAATCCTGTGCGGTGCCTGTGGGAGCGGGTTCACCCGCGAAAGGGCCGGCACTAGCACTGCATCTCTCAAACCCTTATCCGGTATGGCTTTGAGCCTATCCCCCCGCTTTGCGCCTTACCACTGTTTTTCTGCAACTGTGCCGATTTCGTCATCCCCCTTGCAGAAAACCATCAAGAACCGCCGCCCCGACCGGTTCACTCTATGCCCCACGCAAGCCGCCCAAGTCCTACAAGAGCGCGGCCCAAAAAGCCGCATCTCGTGACATCAGACCTGCCTATCCAATAACCAACAAAAAGGCGAACCCATGTCAGGCAAATTCAAAAAACAGTTATCACTGCTGGACCTCACCTTCATCGGCCTAGGGGCCATTTTCGGCTCCGGCTGGCTGTTCGCCGCCAGCCACGTGTCGGCCATCGCCGGCCCGGCCGGCATCCTCTCCTGGTTTCTCGGCGGGTTCGCCGTACTGCTGCTGGGTATCGTCTACTGCGAGCTGGGCGCCGCCCTGCCACGTGCCGGCGGCGTGGTGCGCTACCCGGTTTACTCGCACGGCCCACTGCTCGGCTACCTGATGGGTTTCATCACCCTGATCGCCTTTTCCAGCCTGATCGCCATCGAAGTGGTCGCCTCACGCCAATACGCCGCCGCCTGGTTCCCCGGGCTAACCAAGGCCGGCTCCAGCGACCCAACCGTGCTCGGCTGGCTGGTGCAGTTCGCCCTGTTGGGGCTGTTCTTCTTCCTCAACTACCGCAGCGTGAAAACCTTCGCCAAGGCCAACAACCTGGTCAGCGTGTTCAAGTTCATCGTGCCGCTGCTGGTGATCGGCGTGCTGTTCACCTTCTTCAAGCCAGAAAACTTCGAGGTCCAGGGCTTTGCCCCGTTCGGCCTGTCCGGGGTGGAAATGGCCGTATCCGCCGGCGGCATCATCTTCGCCTACCTCGGCCTGACGCCGATCATTTCGGTGGCCAGCGAGGTCAAGAACCCGCAGCGCACCATCCCGATTGCGCTGATTCTTTCGGTGTTGCTGTCCACCGCGATCTACGCTTTGCTGCAACTGGCCTTCCTCGGCAGCGTGCCGACCGAAATGTTGGCCAACGGCTGGGCCAGCGTGACCAAGGAACTGGCCCTGCCCTACCGTGACATCGCCCTGGCGCTGGGTGTGGGCTGGCTGGCCTACCTGGTGGTGGCCGACGCAGTGATCTCGCCAAGCGGCTGCGGCAACATCTACATGAACGCCACCCCGCGCGTGATCTATGGCTGGGCGCAGACCGGCACCTTCTTCAAGTACTTCACCCGCATCGATGCAGAGTCCGGCATCCCGCGCCCGGCCCTGTGGCTGACATTTGGCCTGTCGGTGTTCTGGACCCTGCCCTTCCCATCGTGGGAAGCGCTGATCAACGTGGTGTCCGCCGCTCTGGTACTGAGCTACGCCGTAGCGCCGGTCAGCGTCGCCGCCCTGCGCCGCAATGCACCACACATGCCGCGCCCGTTCCGGGTCAAGGGCATGGCTGTGCTCGGCCCGCTGTCGTTCATCATCGCCGCGCTGATCGTGTACTGGTCGGGCTGGAACACCGTGTCGTGGCTGCTGGCCCTGCAGATCGTGATGTTCGTGCTGTACCTGCTGTGCAGCCGTTTCGTACCCACCCAGCACCTGTCGCTGGCCCAGCAAGTTCGCTCGTCGGCGTGGCTGATCGGCTTCTACGCGGTGACCATCCTGCTGTCGTGGCTGGGCAGCTTCGGCGGCCTGGGCGTCATCGGCCACCCATTCGACACCGTAGTCGTGGCGGCCTGCGCGCTGGGCATCTACTACTGGGGCGCGGCCACTGGCGTGCCTGCCCACCTGGTGCACCTGGAAGGCGAGGACGAAAGCGAAGCCTGCGCTGAAACCTATACCGGCCGCCCTGCTGCCGTCGCTTCCTGATCTTTTACGCAAGGGACAAGCCCATGAAACAGATTCACGTCATCGACTCCCACACGGGTGGCGAACCCACCCGCTTGGTGATGAAGGGTTTTCCGCAACTGCGGGGCCGAAGCATGGCCGAACAGCGCGACGAACTGCGCGAGCTGCACGACCCATGGCGCCGCGCCTGCCTGCTGGAGCCACGCGGCAACGATGTGCTGGTCGGCGCGCTGTACTGCCCGCCAGTGTCGGCCGACGCCACCTGCGGGGTGATCTTCTTCAACAACGCCGGTTACCTGAACATGTGCGGCCACGGCACCATCGGCCTGGTCGCCTCGCTACAGCACCTGGGCCTGATCGCACCGGGTGTGCACAAGATCGACACCCCGGTCGGCCAGGTCAGCGCCACCCTGCATGAAGACGGCGCCATCACCGTCGGCAACGTGCCCTCCTACCGCTACCGGCAACAGGTTGCGGTGGACGTGCCCGGCCATGGCGTGGTGCACGGCGACATCGCCTGGGGCGGCAACTGGTTCTTCCTCGTTGCCGAACACGGCCAGCGCATCGAGCTGGATAACCGCGAGGTGTTGACCGAGTACACCTGGGCCATGCTCAAGGCGCTCGAAGCCCAAGGCATCACCGGCGAAAACGGCGCGCCCATCGACCATGTCGAGCTGTTCGCCGACGACGCCAACGCCGACAGCCGCAACTTCGTGATGTGCCCCGGCAAGGCCTACGACCGCTCCCCATGCGGCACAGGCACCAGCGCCAAGCTGGCCTGCCTGGCCGCCGACGGCACGCTTGCCGAAGGCCAGACCTGGGTGCAGGCCAGCATCACCGGCAGCCAGTTTCACGGCCGTTACGAGCGTGACGGTGAGCGTATTCGACCGTTCATCACCGGCCGCGCCCACATGACCGCCGACAGCACCCTGCTGATCGACGAACAGGACCCGTTCGCCTGGGGCATCTGAGCCCCCGGCCTTTTGACCAAACCCAATTTCGCCAGGAGTAACAACAATGACCAACAACATTTTCACCGGCACCATGCCCGCCCTGATGACCCCATGCACCGCCGAGCGCAAGCCGGACTTCGACGCCTTGGTGCGCAAGGGCCGCGAACTGATCGAAGCCGGCATGAGCGCGGTGGTGTACTGCGGCTCGATGGGTGACTGGCCGCTGCTGACCGAGGCCGAGCGCCAGGAAGGCGTGGCGCGCCTGGTGGCGGCCGGTATCCCGACCATCGTCGGCACGGGCGCGGTCAACACCCGTGAGGCGGTTTCGCATGCCGCCCACGCCGCCAAGGTCGGTGCCGCCGGCCTGATGGTCATCCCTCGCGTGCTCAGCCGCGGCGCCTCGCTGATCGCCCAGAAGCATCACTTCTCGGCCATTCTGGCTGCCGCGCCGAAGCTGCCGGCGGTGATCTACAACAGCCCCTACTACGGCTTTGCCACCCGCGCCGACCTGTTCTTCGAACTGCGCAGCGCGTTCCCCAACCTGATCGGTTTCAAGGAGTTCGGCGGTGGCGCCGACCTGCGCTACGCCGCCGAGCACATCACCTCCAAGGATGACGATGTCACCCTGATGGTCGGTGTCGACACCCAGGTGGTGCATGGCTTCGTCAACTGCAACGCCACCGGCGCCATCACCGGCATCGGCAATGCGCTGCCGCGCGAAGTGCTGCAACTGGTGAGCCTGAGCAAACAGGCCGCCAAAGGCGACGCCCGTGCCCGCCGCCTGGCGCGCGAGCTGGAAGCGGCGCTGGCGGTGCTGTCGTCGTTCGATGAAGGCTGCGACCTGGTGTTGTATTACAAGCACTTGATGGTGCTCAACGGCGACACCGAGTACAGCCTGCACTTCAACGAGACCGACGTACTGACCGACGCTCAGCGCAACTATGCCGAACAGCAGTACGCGCTGTTCCGCAGCTGGTACGCCAGCTGGTCGGCTGAGCAGAACATCGCCTGAGCAGCCACTGCTCCCGCTGTGGGGGCGGGCGTGCCCGCGAATCAGGCGACCCGGTGCATGGCACCGGCTTCGCCGGTGTTCGCGGGTGAACCCGCTCCTACAGGGGTCGTAATCCCCCCATGCATCTGCATTAGATTTCCAAGGAGGCTACATGCCCCTCACAGGCAACCTGCTGATCGGCCAAAGGCCGGTAACCGGCAGCCGCGACGCCATCCGTGCCATCGACCCAGCCACCGGTCAGACGTTGGAGCCGGCCTACCTCGGCGGCACCGGCGAACACGTGACCCAGGCCTGCGCGCTGGCCTGGGCGGCATTCGACGCCTACCGCGAAACCTCGCTCGAACAACGAGCAGACTTTCTTGAAGCCATCGCCACACAGATCGAGGCCCTCGGCGATGCCCTGATCGACCGCGCCGTGGCCGAAACCGGCCTGCCCAAGGCGCGCATTCAGGGCGAGCGTGGCCGTACCTGCACCCAGCTACGCACCTTTGCCCGTACAGTGCGGGCCGGCGAATGGCTGGACGTGCGGGTCGACAGCGCCCTGCCTGAGCGCCAGCCCCTTCCCCGCGCTGATCTGCGCCAGCGCCAGGTGGCCCTGGGGCCAGTCGCCGTGTTCGGCGCCAGCAATTTCCCGCTGGCCTTCTCGGTGGCCGGTGGTGACACCGCGTCGGCATTGGCCGCTGGCTGCCCCGTGGTGGTCAAGGCCCACAGTGCCCATCCCGGCACCAGTGAGCTGGTCGGCCAGGCAGTGGCGCAAGCAGTGAAGCAGTGCGCGTTACCGAACGGTGTGTTCTCGCTGCTTTATGGCTCGGGCCGTGAAGTGGGCATTGCCCTGGTCAGCGACCCGCGTATCAAGGCCGTTGGTTTCACCGGCTCGCGCAGCGGTGGCATGGCGCTGTGCCAAGCCGCCCAGGCGCGCCCGGAGCCCATCCCGGTGTATGCCGAAATGAGTTCGATCAACCCAGTGTTCCTGTTCGACGCCGCCCTGCAAGCCCGTGCCGAAGCACTGGCACAAGGTTTCGTCGCCTCGCTGACCCAGGGCGCCGGCCAGTTCTGCACCAACCCGGGCCTAGTAATCGCCCGGCAGGGGCCGGCCCTGCAGCGGTTCATCACTGCAGCCGCCGGTTACGTGCAGCAGGCCCCCGCCCAAACCATGCTCACCCCCGGCATTTTCAGTGCCTACCAGGCCGGTATCGCAGCCCTGGCAGACAACCCCTGCGCCCAAACCATCGCCAGTGGCCAAACCGATCAGGGCCCCAACCAGTGCCAGGCACAGTTGTTCGTGACCCAGGCCGAAGCGTTTCTCGCCGACCCGGCGTTGCAGGCTGAAGTGTTCGGTGCAGCGTCGCTGGTCGTTGCCTGCACCGACGCTGAGCAGGTCCGCCAGGTAGCCGAACACCTGGAAGGTCAGCTGACCGCCACCCTGCAACTGGACGAGGCCGATATCGAAAGCGCTCGCGCCCTGCTCCCCACCCTTGAGCGCAAGGCCGGGCGCATTCTGGTCAATGGCTGGCCGACGGGTGTCGAGGTGTGCGATGCCATGGTCCACGGCGGGCCGTTCCCGGCCACTTCCGATGCCCGCACCACCTCGGTGGGCACCGCGGCGATCCTGCGATTCCTGCGCCCGGTTTGCTATCAGGACTTCCCCGATGCGCTGTTGCCGCAGGCATTGAAACACGGCAACCCGCTGCAACTGCGGCGCCTGCTAGACGGCAAACGGGAAGGCTGAGCATGCTCGAAACCGCTGAAACCGATATTGCCGTGGTCGGCGCAGGCATCGTCGGCGTCGCCTGTGCCTTGCAACTGGCCCGCCAGGGCCGTCGGGTAACCCTGGTCGACCGCCAGGCACCCGGCCTTGGCGCGTCCTTCGGCAATGCCGGGCACCTGGCAACCGAGCAAGTGTTCCCGATTGCCGACCTGTCGATCCTCAAGCGCCTGCCTCGCATGCTGCTCGACCCGATGGGCCCGCTGCGCCTGGACTGGAAATACCTGCCCAAGGCCATGCCGTGGTTCACCCGGCTGCTGCTCAACCTGCGCCCGGCGCCGTTCCAGCGCAGCGTGGCGGGCATCCGCACGCTGAACGAAGGCAGTCTGGGCGCCTGGCAACGGCTGTTGGGCTCAATCGGGCGCAGCGAGTTGTTTCAAGAGGATGGTTCGTTGCTGGTGTTCGAGAAGCCTGAGTCACGCCAGGCGTTGGAGGCGTTGCGCACACGCATGCAACAGCAGGCGGTGCCGGTGGACTTCTGGTCGGCCGAAACCGTGCGCGAAGCGGCGCCGCAACTCAGCCCGTCACTGTTGGGCGGGCTGTTCTTCCCACGCACCGGGCACTTCATCGACCCTTATAGGGTGGTGTGCGAATTGTTCGAAGCGGCCAAGGCCAGTGGGGTGCGCTTTGTCCAGGCGCAGGTCGATGGCGGGCAGTTGCACAGTGCCGGCGTGAGCCTTGCCAGCGACCAAGGCATGCTCAATGCCCGCCAGGTGCTTGTCAGCTGTGGCGCCCATTCTGCAAAACTGACTGCCGCGCTGACAGGCACGCGGGTGCCGCTGGATACCGAACGCGGCTACCACCTGATGTTGCCGGGTGAGCACCAGCGCCTGCCGTTTGCAGTCACCTCGCTTGAGCGCAAATTCATCATGACGCCCATGGCCGAAGGCTTGCGCCTGGCGGGCACAGTGGAGTTTGCCGGGCTGCAGGCACCGCCGAGCATGCAGCGGGCGTGGCAGTTGCACCGGTTGAGCAAGGGGTTGTTCCGGCACGACTTGAGCGTCGAAGGGGCAACGCCGTGGATGGGTTTCAGGCCTTCGTTGCCGGACTCATTGCCCGTGATCGACAGGGTGTGCGATGGGCGGGTGCTGTTGGCGTTTGGGCATCAGCACCTAGGGTTGACCCAGGCGGCGGTGACGGCGGAATGGGTGGGGCGGTTGGCTGAGCAGGCTGGTGGGCCTGAGATGGGCGCATACCGACTGGACCGGTTTTAGCCTCTACCGGCCCATTCGCGGGCAAGCCCACTCCCACAGAGAGGGTGCAGTATCTGAAACCTGCGGTGTCTCTGTGGGTGCGGGCTTGCCCGCGAATGGGCTGCAAAGCAGCCCCTCCAAGCCTCAGCGGTAACGCTCGAGCCAGTGCGCATAAGGCGCTGGCAAGGTCCAGGACGCTTTTTCCACCCCCAGCTCCTTGGCCGCGAAGTAAGCCCAGTGCGGGTCGGCCAGGTGCGCGCGCCCTACCGAAACCAGATCCAGCTGGTTGGCCTGCAATGCGGCCTCCGCCAACTGCGGCGTACCAAAGCCCCACGCCGACGTCACGGGCAGCTTCGCTTCGCGGCGCACGCGCTCGGCAATCGGCCCCATGAACGCTGGCCCCCAGGGGATGTGGGTGTCGGGAATGGTGAAGCCGACACTCACGCTCAGCAGGTCGAGCCCACCGGCCTTGAAGCGACGGGCCAGTTCGATCGACTCGTCCAGGGTCTGCTCATCGCGGCCATCGTATTCCAACACACCAAAGCGCGCGGTCAGCGGCAGGTTCTCCGGCCACACTTCGCGCACGGCGGCCAGTGTTTCCAGCAGGAAGCGGCTGCGGTTGTCGAAGCTGCCACCGTAGGCATCGGTGCGCTTGTTGGAGTGCTCGGAGAAGAAGCTCTGGCCCAGGTAGCCATGGGCAAAGTGCAGTTCTATCCACTCGAAGCCGGCATCACGCGCACGGCGGGCGGCATCGACGAAGTCCTGCTTGACCCGGGCGATATCGTCCAGCGTCATTTCGCGTGGCACTTTCGGCAGGTGCGCGCCAAAGGCAATGGCGGACGGGGCAATGGTCTCCCAGCCGCGCGCGTCGTCGGCGGCAATGTGGTCATCACCCTCCCACGGGCGGTTGGCGCTGGCCTTGCGCCCGGCGTGGGCGATCTGGATACCCGGCACGGAGCCGGCAGCCTTGATGGCCTGCACCACCGGTACGAACGCCTGGGCGTGGGCATCGCTCCAGATACCGGCGCAACCGGGGGTGATACGCCCTTCCGGCGCCACAGCAGTGGCCTCGACCACCAGCAAGCCGGCACCACCACGGGCCAAGCCGGCCAGGTGAACGTGGTGCCAGTCGTTGATCATGCCGTCTTCGGCCATGTACTGGCACATCGGCGGAATGGCAATCCGGTTACGCAGGGTGACGTCTTTGAGGGTGTAGGGCTCGAACAGTGCGGACATGGGAAACTCCGGGTTCATTTGAATACTGTTGTTCGATCATAATCGAACTATGGCAATTAATGAAACCCCCGTTATCATGTCAACCATGCGAGCCTATAAACATCCCAACCCCGACGACCTCATTCTTGAACGCCTGCTCTATGCGCTCAGCGACCCCGTGCGCCTGGAAATCGTCCGCCACCTGGCCGGCGTGGCCGAGGCCAGCTGTGGCGAGCTGGATGGAGGTCGGCCGAAGTCGAGCATGTCCCACCACTTCCGTGTGTTGCGTGATGCAGGGCTGGTGCAAACCCGCAATGTGGGGACTACCCATATGAATTCGCTGCGTAGCGAGATGCTGGGCGAGCGGTTTCCCGGGCTGCTGGAGTGCATCCTGCGCCAGCAGTGATACCTGTGCAGGCCTCTTCGCGGGTGAACCCGCTCCTACCAGGGATGGCGATAAGCCTGAGGGTTGCGGTGTGCTTGGCAACAAAAAAGCCACGAGGTCTCCCCCGTGGCTTTCTTTCACAACAATGGCCGGTTACAGCGCCATGTCGTTCTCAGGCTTGCTCTCAACCGGCTTGCTTGCCGCGCCACCGAATTCAACGCTGGCGTCGATCACCGGCGGTTTACCCAGTTGCAGCACTTCAGCGGTGTAGTTCCACTCTTTCTGGGTGGCCGCTGCCGAATCGTTCAGCTTGGTGCCGTAGCTCGGTACGATTTCCTTGATCTTGGCCTGCCACTCCGGGGTAGCGACCTTGTCCTTGAACACGGTTTCCAGCACGTTCAGCATGATCGGCGCAGCGGTCGAAGCACCTGGCGAGGCACCCAGCAGACCCGCGATGGTGCGGTCTTCGGAAGCCACCACTTCGGTACCCAGCTTCAGCACGCCGCCCTTGTCGGCATCACGCTTGATGATCTGCACACGCTGGCCGGCCTGCCACAGGCGCCAGTCTTCCTTCTTGGCATTCGGGAAGTAGGTGCGCAGGGCTTCGAAGCGGTCATCGTCAGACAGCATCAGCTGGCCAGCGAGGTACTCGACCAGCGGATACTGGTCGATACCCACCTTGGTCATCGGCCACACGTTGTGGGTGGTGGTGCTGCTCAGCAGGTCCAGGTAAGAACCGTTCTTCAGGAACTTGGTCGAGAAGGTAGCGAACGGGCCAAACAGGATGACGCGCTTGCCGTCCAGCACGCGGGTGTCCAGGTGCGGGACCGACATGGGTGGCGCACCGGTCGAGGCAATGCCATAGGCCTTGGCCATGTGCTGCATGGCAACGGTCGGGTTCTCGGTCACCAGGAACGAGCCACCCACCGGGAAGCCTGCGTATTCCTTGGCTTCCGGGATGCCCGACTTCTGCAGCAGCTTCAGCGCGCCGCCGCCGGCACCGATGAACAGGAACTTGGCGTCGGTGGCCGACTCGGTACCGTCCTTCAGGTTCTTGTACTCGACGTGCCAGGAGCCGTCCTTGTTGCGGGTGATGTCCTGCACTTCGCTGGACAGCTTCAGGTCGAAGCCTTTCTGGGTCTGCAGGTGGCCAACGAACTGGCGGGTGATCTCGCCAAAGTTCACGTCGGTGCCGATTGGCGTCCAGGTCACGGCCAGCTTCTGGTTCGGGTCGCGGCCCTCCATCATCAGCGGGACCCACTTGGCGATCTGCGCGTGGTCCTCGGAGTACTGCATCGGACGGAACAGCGGGCTGGCCTGCAGTGCGTCGTAGCGTTTCTTGAGGAACTTGATGTTGTCATCGCCCCACACGAAGCTCATGTGCGGGGTGGTGTTGATGAACGAGTGCGGGTTCTTCAGCACGCCCTGGCGTACTTGCCACGACCAGAACTGGCGGGAAATCTGGAAGGCTTCGTTGATTTCGATGGCCTTGGCGATGTTGACGTTGCCGTCCTTGTCTTCCGGGGTGTAGTTCAGCTCGGCCAGCGCGGAGTGGCCGGTACCGGCGTTGTTCCAGCCGTTGGAGCTTTCTTCGGCCACGCCATCCAGGCGCTCGACCATTTCCATCGACCAGCTTGGCTCCAGCTCGTGCAGCCACACGGCCAGGGTGGAGCTCATGATGCCGCCGCCGACCAGCAGCACGTCTACTTTCTTGGTTTCTGCAGCGTGCGCTTGCATGACGCTTGCAGCGACCGCCAGACCCAGCAAGGTCTTGCCAGCTTTCTTGAACATTGATCAATTCCAGTCAGGAGAACAGAGGGAGGGCCTGTGGCTGGCCCCGGTAAAGCGTGTTCTTCAGCGCAGGCTTTTTGTTGATCATTGTTCAGCAGCCAGAGAACCAGAAAACGGCTCGGCCTTTGGTCGAATTGACCGACAAGGCTGAATCGTTTTTCCGATTGTATCTGAAATGCCAGCACAAACAAATTGCAGGCAGACGCGTCAAGGCGACCGGTTGCCCCAGCGGCAGTTTGTCACGTCAAAAACAAAAACCCCCGGCCATGTGCATGACCGGGGGCCTTGGATCACGCCGCAAGCGTCGCGATCAGGGTACCGCCAAGATTACTGCTGCTGAGGCAGTTTATCGATCGGGCCGCAGCCACCGATGATCTTGGAGATGGAAACCGAAGGGTGGAACAGGTAGTCGTAGGTGCAGTTTTTCGGTTGGTTGTAAACTTGGCCAGTGCAACCCGACAGCAGGGCAACACCCGAAACGACAGCAACGGCAACGGTGGCCTTGAACAGCTTTTTCATTACTCAGTCCTTTAAATGAATCATCTTCGACCATCGTCTGATGGCCGCGGAATCATACAGACTCCAGGCATTGGATCCAAGCCGCACTTGGCACAGGTTCTTTGCAACTGTGCAACAACAGGTTGAAAAGCGCGCCGTTGGCGACGATAGTTCAGCGCACTGCCTTCGCAATGCCCAACAGGAACTCACCATGCTAGGCGTCACCGACTACGGCGCATTCGTCATCGCCTTCCTTATTCTTCTGGCCATCCCCGGCCCGGGCAATTTCGCCCTGATCACCGCCACCGGCAAGGGCGGTATCAAGGCAGGCCTGGCCGCGACCTGTGGCGTGATCGTGGGTGACCAGGTGCTGCTGTGGCTGGCGGTAGCCGGCGTCGCCACCCTGCTGGCCACCTACCCTGCCGCCTTTCATATGGTGCAGTGGGCGGGGGCTGCATACCTGGCCTACCTGGGCCTGCGCATGCTGCTGAGCAAACCCGGTGGTGCAGCACACACCTGCCGCATGGACAACGGCCAGTACCTGCGCCAGACCATGATGATCACCCTGCTCAACCCCAAGGCGATCATGTTCTACATGGCGTTTTTCCCGCTGTTCGTCGACCCGGTGAAGCACCAAGGGCTGGTGACGTTCGGTTTCATGGCGGCGACAGTGGCGGTGGTGACCTTCCTGTATGGGCTGATTGCCGTGGTGCTGACCCATCAACTGGCCGAGCGCATGCGCGCCAACCCGCGAATTACCAATATGTTCGAGCGACTGGCGGGGGCTTGCCTGGTGGGATTCGGCATCAAACTGGCGGCGATGCGCTGATCCCAAGCCCGACAGGGTCCGGGCACACCTGACAGCAAAAAAAGCCCCCGGCAACTCAGGGTTCCCGGGGGCTTGCTCACTCAGCCATTACCCAATCAATTGGTTTCCAGCTGATACGCCTTGCTCACGAATAACGCTGCAAACAGGCTCTTGCCTTCCTTGAAGGTGTACTGCTCTTCGAAACTGCCGTCTTCGACCAGCTTCTGCCCGATGGCGCACTCCGAGTCGCTGTGGTTCTTGGCCTTGGCGCCAAAGTCACTGCTCCACGACGACAGCCCAACCTCCTGGCAGAAGGCTGCGAACTTTGCCTTGGGGACTTGCTGCTGGTAATCGCTGAAAGCCTCTTTCAGCGATTTGAAGCCACTGTAGCTCACCGAGTAGTTCTCGACCTTGGCCTTGCGGGCAAAGCCGCTCACCGCTTCAGCCAACACCGCCTGGCCGGTGTACGGGCTGTACGCGCCAATCAGCATCGCGCTCAGGGCACTCTTGAGCTGTGTTTCGACATCGTCCAGCTCCGGCAGCGACTGGAAGTCGGCCTTACGCACGATCTCCCCCACCTTGGAGCCGTCGTTGCGGTGGGTGACCACGAACGCCATCGAGCCTTCGCCATCGCTGGAGCGCTTGATGGTGAAGTCCAGGTCGACCGTGGTACCAAAGTCACCGGTGCTGCTGACCAGAAACGCGCCGGTTACTGGCTGGCGCACCGCCATGTTGGCGCCCCAGGTGAAGTTCGACGGGGCGGCCCGACCATTGGCGGCCAGCTCGGCACGTGGCTGGACTTCGTCGCTGACATCCGCCACCAGCACGACTTCAGCCCCCTTGCTGGCAACGTAAGGGTTGGCCATCTGCATGCCCAGCAACTGGATATGAATGCTGCCATCCTTGCTGTCTCCGTCATGGGCCAGCTTCAGCGCATCAGCCTTCAGGTACACCCCGGCCACATTGCGGCTGACATTGAGCTGGTACTTGGCCCAGCCCGCCAGGCCTTCTTCAGCCGAACCACCCTGTACGGACTCCATCAAGCCCGACAGGCCGCGCATGAACTGCTGGGCGCCATTGGTCTGCGCCGCCGCCACGCGGATCTCCGGGTCGGCTACCGTCAGGTTGCCGGAAAACGCCGAGTAGGAAATGTCCCCCTCAGACAGCACATCCTCAAGGAAATAGCGCTCCTTGAAGTCGTCATAGTAGGCCAGCGCAGCCTTCTTGCCCGAGCTGGCGACCATCGCATAGCCACCACCGAGCACCAGCACCGCTGCGGCCACACCGCCAATCAGCAGCTGCTTCTTGTTCATCTGTTTGATCATGGTGTTTGCCTCACTGGACCATGGCGGAAGCGTTGTTCCAGTCGTTCACGTACTGTTGGGAGACCTCGGGGGTCCAGCTGAAATCGATACCGGCGTTGGGGAATTCCTTGGCCAGCACGGCGCCGAACGACACGCGGTCGGCACAGTGGTCCTGTTTGCAGGCCTCCGGCTCACCGGCGCTGTAGGCACGGTAGGTAGGCACGGCGCGGCCGTCGTCCAGCGGGTAGTACGGCGTGGCGTTGGCCACCTGGGTCACGTACCAGCCTTCGCTGTATTCCTCGTCCGCAACCAGGCGGCCGTTGCTCGGGAAGTCGATGCTGTAGAAGTCACCTTTCTTGCCGGTAACGTGCACCATCATCGGCACTACGCTGGCCGAGGTCGCAGGGTTTTGCTGCTCCAGTGGCGAAGCGAAGCGCACCTTGATACCGGCCATCTGCGCCAACGCCTCGGTTTCGCGCCCCTTGAAGTCGCTCATGCCGTCCTGCAACTGCTGGTAACGTTCCAGCACACGGGTGTGCACGCGGGCCAGTTCCTGTTGGCGCTGACGCTGCTCACGCACACGCTGCTGCTCGCGCTGTACCGCCCAGTTGGCTCCGTCGCGCACATCGAAGAACAGGCCTTGGCGGTTGATGCCGATGCGGTTGCGGGTGATTTTCTGCGCGTCGTTGCCCCAGATGTTGTTCGAGATCGCCGACAGGTCTTTGACGATGAACAGGTTGGCCACATCGGTGGTGGTCGGCGAGGTGGTCTTGATCAGGTCGAAGATTTCCAGCGCAGCTTCCTTGTACTTGGTCGCGTCCAGGGCAAACGACTCGTCCGGGGTGACCGCGACGTAGTAAGGGTCGCTGCCGAACGGGCGGAGCACGCCGTAGCTGGAGCGGGTGAACGTCAGGTACACCTTCATCTGCCGGCCGGGGATCTCACCGACCAGGAACGCGGCCTGGTCAGCTTGCGGCGTGAGATAAGAAACGGCCTTGTCCTTTACCGCAGGCTCAAGGTGCTTGTTGAAGATCAAACCACTCGGGTGAGCATAGACGCGGGTCCAGTTATCACCCCGGTAGGTACCCACAGCCTTCCAGCTGATTTTGTCGAAGCTGCCTTCACCAAAGCCGGACGCCGGGCACGGCATGGCCGGGGTGGTGCCGAACGACAGGGTGTCGCCATCGCCGATGATCGAGGTACTGAGCACCCATTTGCAGCCGGTGCCGTCCGTTACCTGCATCAGGTTGCGGTTTTCCAGGACCACCGAGCGACCGAAGTCCGAAGTGGGGGCTGCGGCGACTGCTGTGGCAGGTGCCGGAGCGGGCGGCACAACAGGGGCTGCTGCCGGGGCTTCGGGGGTTGGGGCTGGCTCTGCAGCTACGGCTGGCGCGGGCGCGGGGGCCGGAGCGGGTTTTGCCTGCGCAGGTGCGGCTTCGACCACTGCCGGGGCCGCTGCAGCAGCAGGGGCTGGGGCTGGGGCTGGGGCTGGGGCCGGAGCAGGGGCCGGTGTCGGTGCAGCAGCAGCCGGTGCTTCTGGCTGCGCAGGTGCCGGAGCGGGGGCAACTGCTGCAGCCGGCGCCGGGGCGGCAGTGGCAGGCGCAGCAGCCAGTGTCACCAGCCCCAGGTTGCTGGCATTGCCCGAGCCGCTGGCGTACAGGTTGCCCTTGGCATCGACCGCCTTCCAGCTCACCTTGGCGGTCGAGCAGTCCTTGGCGAACACGAACGGCAGCTTGGTCAGCAGGCCTGACAGCAGTTCCTGGTTATCCCAGGCCGGGCGGGTGATGGTCAGGTCTACCTGGGGTTTGCACCAGGTGGTGGCATCCCCGGGCACTTCGACCTTGATGTTGTCTTTCTTGGAAAAGGCCAGCTCGTGGGCGAACGCCTGCGGTACCAGACCACAAGCGCCGATCACAGCCAGCGCGAGCGCGTGCTTTTTCATGGAGTTCCTCAGATCAGTTCCCAGGTGCCGTTGGCTTGTTTGCAGAAGGTGTTCTGCTCTTGTTCGGTCTGGCCGCTTTGCGATTTCAGGCTGACGGTGACCGGGCGGCAGGCCGCTTCGGCGGCAACTGTCTGGGTCGGCAGCGACTGCACCGAGTCCAGGTCGAAGCCTTGGGTTTCCTTGCTGGCGGCAACGTCCAGCTCGTCCAGGTTGACGGCTGGCGTTACACGCTTGGCAACCGCTTGCGCCTTGGGCTCGACGTAGTTCTTGTGCACATAGCCCACGGTCACACCCTTGCGGCCGACCAGAATCCAGTCACCGGTGGAGCCCACGGCGGTGAATTCGGTGTGGTTCTTCAGGCTGCCGACCTTCTCACCAGCCTGGTTAGGCGCGGCGCGCACGTTGAGGTTGTCGCTGATGGTCACATACGGCTCGTTGATCAGCTTCATCGACGGCACCGCCTGGATCTTCGGCGCGCGCTTGACCTCGACCTGCTTGGTCTTGGTGTATTCCTTGCCCGGCACGATCTGCGCGGTGGCGCCGGAGTGGTCGGACTTCCAGGTCACTGGCTGGGCACTGGCAGTGGTTTGCTGCTGGCTCAGCACTTCCTGCGTACGCAGCGCCAGGGCTTGCTGGTCCTTTTCATCGAGCATGTGGCCGATGCGGTTGCCCACGTAGGCGCCAATGCCACCTGCGATCAGCGCAGCGGCGATCTTGCCGTTGCCACTGCCCATGGTCGAGCCGATGGCCACACCGGCCAGGCCACCGATCACGGTGCCCGCTTGCTCTTTGCTGATCCCGAGCTGTGCACAGGCCGTGGTAGAGGCGATGGCGACCGCCAGAAGGGACGCGACGAATTTCTTACGCAAGTGGAGCACTCCATTTTCGGTGGGGCGCACAGCCGCGTACCGCAGCCAATGGTTGGCGGCAGCATTCGAGTTTGTGCGGGATTTTCAGAAAGTGTGCAGCACTGGCCGCAGACGACAATTCAGCCGTCCAGCGAGGGGCGCAGGGGGAGACCAGTACGGCGCAAAGCATCCAACGAATCCATGTCAGGAAGAGTTCATCGCCCAGCGCGCGTAATCATTACGGCGTGTGGCCTGGGCGTGAGTGGCGTATCAGAGGGCCGCATTGTAGCCCAAGGTGCCATTGGCAGTTCAAGACAAAATGTTGCAGGAAGCCTGTCTGATTGATTAGTAGAAATCCGTCCTACAGCTTGTACTCAGAATTATCCCCTTCCTTGTAGGGCGTTTCCCAAACATACTGCCAACCCGCTCAAACGGTTGCGACGGATTCGGTCGCGCTCTAGTCTCGGCTCGTCGTTGTGAAATCAGCGACCGGCTTTGACAGGCCGACTACTCAAGTTTCCGTTGCAGCGCTTAATGGCAGCTGTGCATGGGGCACATTCGTGTGCGCCGGGTCCTTGGGTACCGGTCTGTCAACCCATGTATAGCTGCCTCCATTCGTTTGACAGCGTTGCCAGGCGGCTCCACTACCCAAGGAGCTTACATGCGCAAGACAGTCCCCGATCCACCCTACTCCCCCCATTCCACCCAGATCCTGCAAGACACCCTGGTCCAGTCCTCAGAGTACGTACTCTGCGCCCTGTCCGTGGCCCGCCAATCCGTGCAACTCAAACCCACCGCCCACAGCTCGATCGTGATGCAGGCCGTGATCCATGAAATGGAAGCGGTACAGGGGCTGGTCGAGTCGGCGTTGATGCAGTTGCAGATGCGGCCGCATTTACCCACAGAGCCTCACACCTTGCATTAGCAGGTCAGGCCTCTTCGCGGGCACGCCCGCTCCCACAGGGTCATCACAGCCGTCATGCACTGCACAGCACCTCTGGGAGCGGGCGAGCCCGCGAACAGGCCAGCCCAGGCAACCCAGAATCCAGGGAAACAAAACAATGCCCACCGACAACACAACAGAACCCACCACAGTCGGCAAGACCTGCTTCTACCAAGGCGAAAACAACACTCACCCGCTGTTCCGCATCGAACCCGGCATCCCCTGCCAGGACGCCCGCGAACAGGCTTCCGAACTCATGGGTTACGTGCGCGACCTGATCATCAGCGGCCTGATGGACGGCGACCAGAAACTGATCTGGGCCTCGCATTACCTGAGCGCAATGGCCAAGAGCCGGGCGCGACTTGAGCGCCTCAGCGATTTCAATTGCTGCCAGGTCGCCCTCGGACTCGCTCCGGAGCAGGTGCTGCAGGCCACGGTTGGCAATCACCGCAGACTGAGTCTTCGAGAAGCCTGCCTCGCGCAGGAGCAACTCAAATTCGGGCATCGAAGGGAGGCCACCGTGGGCCAGCTTCGATTTAATGGTGTCGGTACGCGCTTCGTCGTTGGCCGGTACCGTAACGATGGAGATCTCGATCAGGTCCAGCTTGGTCAAGGTGCGAATGCGCGTCTTCTCGTCGAAGCTCGACTCGCGGACGTAGTAGCCAATCGACAGACCGGTGATCGAACGGGTCTGCATGCCGCGGTAGGCGATGCGCGCATACGGAGCGTCCTGCAGCCAGAGCTCACCGGCGCCAAACAGCCCCCGCTCGTCTTCCTTCAAGCTGCTGATGTCCCAACTGCCGATAGGCTCACCAGTGCGGTGCTGCCAGAGCACTGGGAAGGTCCGCGACTTAGCCTTGGCGTCCTGGATCGATTCGAGGAAGGCGCCAGGCGCAACCACTTCGTTGTAGCTGTCGACCACCCCGAACACCGAGCCGTAGCCAGAAAAAAGGCCGTCGTCGCCGACAGCCTTCACGTCATAGTCGAAAGAGCGGTACTTGACCGCCGCCAGTCGATCCTTGTGCCTCATGGGGTATTACCTCTTGGCTGGTCGTTGAGCCAGTCGAGCAACGCTGCCTTGGCCTGATTGGCGCCGCCGGGGTCTTCGCCCAGCTTGTCGATCGGCAGCATGTTGGATTGCACGGTGAGCTTTGCCGCGTTGCCACCCTCCGGCGGCAAGTTCTCTTTGCGCCGACAGTCGTCCCGGGTGTAGATCCCGTTCTGAGTCATCGAGCTGTAGAAGGCCGCCCGTGCGGCACTGTCCATGCGAAGCAGCCCTTCCGGGTTGAACTTCACGTAGAAGCGACGGCGCTCATCGGGGCGAAGCAGACGCCGGTTGGCGCACATCTCGATGCGCTTGATCCAGGGGAGCAGGGTGAACGAAAGGAAGCCGATCATCTGCTGCTCCATGCCAGTGCCCCAGCTGGTGGAGTTCTGCGTGTGCCCCACCATCCACGGCGGCACCCGGAACCAGCGGCAAATCTCCTCGACGTTGAACGCCCTGGTCTGCAGCATCTGGGCATCCTCCGGCGTCATGGAGACCTGTTGGTACTTCATGCCAGCCTCGAGGACCATGGTTTTGCCGTGGTTCGTTGCGCCGGAGAACTGTTTGATCATGTCCTCGCGGATGTCCTTCCGCTGGTCCGGCTTGAGGATCTGGTCGGTGGACAGGACGCCGCCCAGCTTCATGCCGTTGGCAAACATCTTGGCCGCCGACTCATCAGCAGCCATTGCTGAGCCCAGTACCTGCCGCCCGTAGGCCAGCGGCGATAGGCCGCAAAGTGGGTCCACGCCGAAGGCCCGCACGTGCACCATCTGATCCTCGGTCAGCGTGTGAGGCTTGCCAAAGTTGTCGGTGTAGCGGTACTCGATGGAGCCGTCCGCCAAGCGCCGCGGCGGTGACATGTTCTGCGGCAGTAGAAACTCCAGGCTGGTCAGCGTTCGGCCACTCTGGTGAGGCTCACAGAAAGCGTTACCCTGGAGCAGCAGGCTAGCCATGACGTTCTCCCAGAACTCGACAGGGGTCTGGTCGGCGTTGGGCTGCTGGCTGATCACGAAGTTGACAGGGTGAGAGCTGGCCACCGTCGGCGCGCCGTTCTTGTCCTCGTACAAGGCAATCGGCAGAGTGGCGATGGTCTCAGCGATCAGTCGCACGCAAGCCCATACCGTCGAGAGCTGGAGCGCCGTCTGCTGGCTGACCACCTTTCCTGACGCCGAGTCGGTTCCGTAGAAGGTGTTCCAGAACGCGGCGTCGGTCAGGCCAATCTTGCGGCCAGCCCAGCCCGCCAGGCTCGATGCTACTCCTGGCTCGGCCGACTTCACCAAGGCTTGGCCGAGGATCTGCGTTAGTGATTTAGCCACTGATCAACCCCTTGCGAATGAAGCCCGCGGCGATAAGTAGCGAACCGGAAGCGGCCAGCAGCGCGTAACCCAGGCCGGCCAGCACGTATACGCCAGCAACGCCCAGCAGCAAGCCGCCGGCGGCAAGCGCCAGAAAGATGATCAGGCCAGTTTTCATAGGTTGTCCCGTTAGCCAACCACGATCGGGCTGGCAAGAAAGTCATCGAAGTGGCCGGAGTCGTCGATGCCGAGCTTGATGGCCACAGCGCAGCCGGTGATCAAGCTCACCATGCCGTCGATCTTGTTCTCCGGGCGCTCCTTGTTGGGGTAGATGTTGTCCTTCACGTCAAGCTTTGCCACAACGTTTGAGGCCATCCAGGTCAGTACAGGGCAATCGCCGTGGGCCAGCTTTCGCTGCAGCACCAGGGCCTCTACCTCTTTCATGGGTTCGCTCAGGTTCTGCACCGTTTGGCGTAGCTCCACCATCGGTAAACCTTCGGCATCCATTTCCTGAGCCAACTGCGTGGCCTGCCACGGGTCGTAGGCGTAGGCCCGGATGTCGAAGCGCCCGGCAAACTCACGCATGTCCTCTTTGATGACTTCGAATTCGGTGACCTCCCCGTCAGTCAGGGTCAGGAGACCCAGCGCATCGAACTCGCGGTACCGCGCGGTGTTGCTATCCAGCTCCTCGAGCACGCGCGCTTCTGGCAGGTAGTACCTGGCGTGGATATGCCAGAACGGATCGTCGCCATACGGCGGGAAGATCAGCAGGTTGGCGGCGATATCGATCTTGCTCGCCAGGTCGAGACTTCCGTAGCACGGTCGCCCCTCCAGCTCCGCAAGGCTCTTCCTGGCCGGAGCCTCTTTCCAGCGCAGCATGTTGAGCCAGGCATTCTTGGCGCCGACCCACTCGTTCAGGTGCTTTGTACGGAAGGTGGCCTGCTTGGTCGCCGACTGCATCGCATCACGCTGCCGGGCAAGCAGGAAGTCCTCCGCGACGGATATCCCAAAGTTTGGATTCGCCTTGCGCAGCGCGATTTCGCTGGTCCAGTCGTCGCCCTGGTCGATGGTGTAGAGGGCCGGCCATAGGTCCGGCCGGTCGATCACGCCTTCCAGCATTCGCTCGGAATCGCGGATCAGCTGGTGGCAGGGGCCGCCGATGCTGGAGCCAGCCGTGGTGATGACCAGCATGATGGGCTGCTCGCGGGCGCCCATCCCGGTCTCCATCGTGTCGAACAGCGTGGAGTCTTGGTGTTCGTGATATTCGTCGACCACCGAACACGACGGCGATGACCCGTCCCCGGGCTTGCCGATGACAGGCTCGAATCGCGATCCATCGGCCAGAACTACCATGTTGGATGCGTTCACGTCGACGCCGTAGTGCTCCCGGAGGTCGTCGGTTCGTTCGACCATCAGCTTGGCCGGCCTGAACACCTCCCAGGCCTGCTTCTCCGTGGTCGCGCCAGAGTAGACCTCGGCGCCGAACTCTCCGTCGGCAACGAACATGTAGAGGCCAACGCCACCGCCGATGATCGATTTGCCATTCTTCCTGGGTACGAACACCAGGATCGTCCGGTAACGCCGGGTGCCATCCTTCTTGCGAACCCAGCCGAACGGCACGCAAACCGAGAAAAGTTGCCATGGCTCCAGCTTGATAAGCTGCTTCTTGCCGCCCCATTTACCCTTGGTGTGCGGTAGAAGCTGCAGGAACTTGGCGACTTTCTCCGCCTTGGCGGGATCGAATTTGTACGGGAAGTCCTTTCTTTTGGATGCCACCAGGTCGTCGAGGTGACGCTGGGCCAGCAACTTGATCCATTTGCAGACGAGGATCTTCCCGGCGACGACATCCTTGGCGTACTTCTCAGCCGCCTTCATCAGCGGGAATTTCGTCTTTGCCATCACAGCTCCGCGAATGCATTGCCTTTCGGCGCGTCCTTCTTACCGCCGCCAACCTTGGATCGGTCGGCCGGGGTCATGCCGAACTTGCCGAGCATGGCCTCCAGCCGCACCAGCTTGGCGGCAGGGAAATCGAGTGGGTCATTGCGGAACTGGGCCAGCAGGTTGGCGGCCAGCTCCAATGTCAGTCGGTCGGAGTTCGTCAGTACATCCCTTGGCGCGTACTTGGCGATCTCCTTCCAGGCGTGGAGCACTGCTCCATTGATGTGAGCCGGCGGGGCGGTCAGCTCGCCCACCGGTTCAGCATCCTCGCGGCGCCGCTGGGGGTCTTTCTTGAACGCACCCGTCAGCTCAAGCACATTCGTCGGCTTGCGCGGTCGGGCCATTTTGGAAACCTGAATTTTGCGGAAATGGAAAAAAAGCTGGGGGCGCGGTGTCCGAGCGAAAAGGTGTGAACTTTCACTAGGCCCCTACCCCCACCTTGATCGGTATGCAGCTCCAAGCCTTGCCGCTGACGATCTTGGGGATGTATTCGCGATGTACACCGTACTCCTCGGCCAGAGTCTTCGGCGACTCGCCTGCAGCTCTCCTCTGCCTTATCTCAACCACCTGCTGGTCAGTAAGGCGTCGATGCAGAGCCTTCATTCCTGGTCCGCGAGTACCATGCTTGATGGCGTCCTCTAGGTTCTGTCGCCTGGTACCCCACGCCAAGTTAACCGGACGGTTGTCCTCGCTCATACCGTTCAGGTGGCGCGCTTCAAGGCCGTCAGTCTGCGGCAAGCCTGCATACGCCATAAGCACGAGTCGATGCACTTCGAAGCGATGACGCTCCTTCTTGCCATTGACTCGCACCGTCAATGTGACGCGATGGTAGCCATCGTACACCTGGCTCTTCAGCACCCTTACCGATCCAGATCGAACAGACGCAACTTCCCCCTCCTCAGTCGCGTAATAGCCGCTGAGGTTGGGTATAGGTCGCATGGTCTATCTATCGATGTTGTCGGGATTCTTTCTGTGTCTTGATCTTGTGGCAATCGTGGTTGATGGCCCTGAGGTTGCTGTCATCGTCCGTGCCACCGTGGGCCAGCGCGATGATGTGGTCAACTTCATCTGCCTCGCGAATCCCTCCCAGCCTTGTGCAGTCATCGCACCGACACAGGTACTGATCACGCTTGAGGATGCGGTCACGCAGCCGACGCCAGGGGCGACCGCCACGACCTGAGCCCTTGCGTGTAGCCCAGGCCTTGGCCTGCTCGGCAGCCAGTTCGGCATGTCCGACGCAGTAGCCATTGGCATTCCGGTGCAGGGACCGACAACCCTGGGCTCTGCATGGGCGCTGTGGCCTCAGCGGCATGGTGTGCCATCCAGGTAGGTGCCTGGCTCAGCGTCAGGATCAACATCGTCGCCGTCCGCCAGCGCCTCAATCAGCGCCAGGTTCTGGGTTGCGATCTGCTCCAGAAGCGCGGTCTGCTTCTGCTGCTCAGCCAGTAGGTCGCTGACGCTTGGTTGCAGCTGGGCGGTGATGCCCGCCTCAAGCACGATCAGCTCACACTTGAGTCGATCAGCTGTCCCTGCCAGGTGTTGAGTCAGTCGCTCGCGCACCTCCGTCTTGATCGGGAACGGAACGCTGACCACCAACAGGTCGCCCTTCTTCGGGCTCAGCTGCTCGATTTGTTGCGAATAGGTTTGCTGCTCGCTCATACGCCACCTTTGTCCACTTGTTGATCCACTCGCGCCGAGCGGCGCATCCACTACAGGCCATTGCTCACCTCCTGTACCAGGTCAGCTGGTAGCACCGCGCATCGGCGGGTATCTCGGCGATGGGCCAGCGCAAGCAGCCCATGTACTTTCGCTCTGGCCGGGTGCGGCTCACACGCAGCGTCTGCACCAAATAGGCAGATCCGGCAGCAGTGGTTATGAAATCACTGACTGCAATGCCGTCGGCACCGTCGACATACAGCCTGCATGGTGTATAGGGTTGCTTGGCCATGTTCGATAAGCTCTCTCGCGCAATGAAATCGGCGCATCCGCGGGGTCGTCGGAACGACATTCCGCCCGGATGGTCGTAGCGGAAAGATCTGGAGAAACCGTGATGAAAGAAATCGAAGAGCTTATAGACAGGTGCGTTTTGCTAACCGAGAAGCTTGAAGGCCTACTGGAGGAGCATCCCGTGGCGTCCGGATCAGTTGTTTATCAAACTGCCGTTCGTGTCCTCACCATGCAGGTTAATCAGCTTCAGCAAGATGTAATTACCAAAGCAGCGCGCGGAGTCATCCACGAAAGGGATCAGCTTCAACCGGTCCCCGGTCGAGTGCTTCACTAATCTGGCTGAACGCATGACCAGCGTGCTCGCGCCACAAAACGGCGCATGTCTATTTTGTGGCGCGGATTAATCGACCTTGCGGCTCGGCAGCTTGAAGTCGGTGACGCGATCAGCAATGGCGCGGACCTTCTCGACACCAAGGAAGCCAACCCAGCCACCCACAAACGTCGACATGCTCTGCGGCAGGCCGAAGAACTCCAGGCCGCTGATGATCGTCAGGGTCAGGCCGCCGCATATGGCGCCCTCCACCAGCATCTGCCGGCGAGTGCCGCCACCGTAAGTGATGCGCAGCACAGCCATGGCGCAGGAGAGCCCGGCCGCATACAACAGGGGCGAATGCTGGCTCAACCACGCAAGGGCAACCGCCCAGGTGTCTGGTTTGTCTGGCATGTTGGACATCCGGGTTCCTCCCTTGCGGGGAGCAGAAAAAGAAAAGGCCCGCCGTTGTGGCGAGCCCAGGAGTGGGTGCGGAAGGCTGGGGCGACCAACCACCCAGCGAGAACAGTAGAGGAGCCTTATGCCCAGCGAGGTGGCTGCGCCTGGGCCGAGGTCGGTCGGGCCATTGCTTGCTCCGTAAATGAAAATTCGTGCACCGACGTAAAACCGGCCGGATGCTTGCCCCCGGAATCCCTAGGGGTTAAAAGGAATGTTGGCCGATCTGGCTTCGCTAGAAGGAACTAGTAAATGCCCGTCAGTAACATCTATGTGGTCGCTTATCACCTCCATGGAGAAGCTCGCGAATTCATCGTCCGCGCCGAGAGGATGGATAACGATGAGGCCTGGCACTGGGCTGCCTGCGAAGCCGGCGTTGGAGTCATCCCTAAGTTCACTGCTTCGGATATCAGAAAAGTCTCTCGGCCTGCTGCTGAGCGCTTCGGCATAACTGACGTCCAATGGCGGAGGTCCGGCAACCTATGAAATACCGCATCGACTACAACCTCAAAGGCCATACCAGATTCTGGATATGCGATTGGTCTAGCACGCCGAACGAAGACAATGTGCTGACCGCTCTCCTCCGTCTGCATGCCCCCGCTGCCCCCTTGCCTGAGGCGCGCGCGCCGTGCCGCTTATCACATGATGATCTCCGCATTGCGGTCGCAGATTTGGGTATCTCGGATGTACGCTTTGAGGGGGATGATTAGCTATGCCGGGGCACCCAGGCCGAAGCTGGCAAGTACGCCGGTCACTGCGAGGGCGCCGGTACTTGGCTCGGCCATAGGTGGTGCTCCAGAAACAAAATGACCCGTCGAACTGGCGAGCCCTTGGATACGTGAAAAGATGGCCCCGTGCTATCGTCGAGTTTCCACACAAGACGTTTCACGGAGCGAAAAACGATGAAGGTAACCCTCAAGTGCGCCAAGTGCGGCAGTGACAAGTTCGAGGTTCCGGCTAGGCCGAACGACAACTCGAAGGTCACCTGCGGCAAATGCGGTGCTGTCGAGACTTACGGGAAGCTCATGAAGGCTGTGGGCGACAAGGTCACGAAGGACCTGCAGCGGCAGCTCGGGAAAATGTTCAAGTGACCTGAGCGTTTCAGCCAGAGGGCGCAGGAAGTCAGCGGCGCCCTCAACCTCAACGTCGAGCTGTAGCTTTTCCATGCATCCTCCAGATACGAAAAAGCCCCAGCTGGTGCGAGGCTTGGAATGGGTGCGGAGGGCCGGCGCTTCCCGGCTTGTTGGTCTGGATCGCTGGGTCACGTACCCCAGACTCTCATCGCGTAGTCGATCAGGGAGCGCACGGCTTTGATCCACGCCTCTACCGACTTAGCCCAGCTGCCTGGGCGCGTCATCCGCATAAACGAAAAACCCCGACACAATGGCCGGGGTTTGTCTGTGTCGCGTTGTTGCAAGCTGGACACGCTGCTATGAAAACAGGTGTTTATCCGCCCGCATAGAACTTTTTACGCTGCCTCTCGAATTTCTTCGAGGGCGCAATCGATCCATGCCACTCCGGCTTTGATGATCTCCCGGGCCTTGCGCTCAGACATGCCCGCCTCCCGGCCGACCCTCATTGCCGGGTGCTTGTAGCCGTAGTAGGCCCACACGAAATCACCCATCTGCTGGTTACGCTTCACCAGCCTGGCCACGGCGCGGTCCACCACCAAGGCCAGATCGTCTGTGATCACATGCTGTCGTGCGCCGCCCACGGATGGGACGTTGTCCCGCATGAGGGCGTAGAGCGGTGAAACGTACCGGGGAACTCCCATCTCGCACATACGCCAGAACCCCCACTGCTCAAGCATGTACTCGGTATCGCCCAGCGCTTTGTCCACGTAGGTTCGTTTCTTCATGCAGCCCTCCGGGGCGTTGGGTCGGTATCCAGGCCGAACAGCTCGCACAGGAGCTTGTAGGCGTGTTTGTTCTTGGCGCCGCCCTGGATGATCCAGGCCTTGGCGAATTGCTCGAAGCCCTGAGCGGCCCGGGAGCCATGCCAGTCGGCCACGATGTCCATCAGGGCAGCCGCGGCGATCCGGCCATTGGTTTGATCGAGCAGCATACGATTGCCCTTCTTCAGGAACTCCCGCTCGACTGGGGTCAAGCTCTTGCGCGGCAGAGCCGCTGCGACGTTATTCATGGCCACCTCCTGGCTCTGAATCTTGATTGCGCATCCTCCCTTGGGATGGATGCTGTGAGGTGCTGCAACCCGCGCCGGCAGTGGCGTCAACGGCTACAGGCCCGGTTTTCTGTCCCGGCAATGTCTCGGTGTGAATGGCGGCGAATCCCTGCCCGTCGAGGTGCTTGTGCCAGGCCTCCAGCGCCTGACGTTTCAGCCCTTCGGCCGTGGTGTGGATGTAGGTGGCGTCGAGGTCCTTCATGGCGTGGTTCAGCAGCAGTTCGCCGACCATGTAATCCACGCCAAGGTCGGTCCATGCCGTGCGCGCCACCTTGCGCAGGTCGTGGCTCGACCACTCGCCCTTGGCCAGGTCGGTGAACAAGGTGTTGGCCTTGCTCGGGCTCAGCGGAGCTCCGTGACTGCCCGGAAACAGCAGCAGGCCGGTGTAACCCTGGGCGGCCTGCAGGCGCTGGTACCGGCGCAGCAGGGCGCAGGCCTGGGTGGTTAGCGGCAGCGTGTGCTCGGCCTTCGTCTTCGTGTCACCCGCCGGAATGAACCAGCGCCCCGCTTCAAGGTTGACGTTGCGCCAGCGCGCCAGCCGGGTCTCGCCCAGCCGCGAACCGTGGCACAGCATCATCAGGGCCAGCATGCAGCCTGCTGGCTCCACCTCGAAGCGCTCGGCCACCACCATCAGCAGGCCCGGCACATCATCCCCACGCAGTCGCGCCGGTCGCGGCCTGATCCGGGTCCGCACGAAGTCGGTGAACTTCAGCGAGGCCATCGGGTTGGCGGGCAGCATGTCCAGACGCAGGGCCTGGCGGAACGCGACCGAAAGCACGCCATATACCGAACGCACGAATGACAGGGCATAGCGCTCCTGTAGCGGCCACATCAGGCGCTGGTCGATCGCCTGCTTGTTGGTCTCGGCCAGCAGCAGGTCACCCAGGCGCGGCACCAGGTGGCGATCCAGCACCGACTTGGCACTGGCCTTGCGCTTGGCGGACAGGCCTCGATCACGGTTCATCCGGTCGCGGTACCATGACAGCACGTCGCCCACCGTGGCCCAGCTGGTGGTGGTGGACTTGGCGTTGGCATCGGCGGCACGGCGGGCCAGGATCGCTGGCAGCGTGGCCAGCATGGTCTTGGTGTTGATCCCCGGGTAATCACCCGCCTTGCCCCAGCGCCCGCGCACCACGACGTGCCAGGCGCCACGGGAGCGGTCAACCGTCGAGAACCGGAACCGCAGCTCCCGGTGACGGGTATCGCGCAGCTGGAAGACCTGGCCGGCAGCGTGCCGGCGTATCTCCGCGTCACTGAGGGTGACGGTGAGGGTCTTGGTGTCGCTCATGCGTCCCTCCTCGGCCACAGGTTCAGGCCTTTCTGATCGCCAGCGTCGTAGCAGGCGCGGGCTTTCGCGTGGCGGTTGTTCCAGCTCTCGACAGCGATCCGCATCACATCCACCACCTGCAGGTCATACAGGTGCTCGAACGCGCCCAGGGTCAGCGTGTCGATGTTCGGCCCCTGCGCGCCGCAGTCGTGGCACCAGACGTGCGCCGAAACCATCGGGAACTCGTCAGAGGGGTCGAAGGTGTGACCCTCGGAGATTTCGGTACCGGCTTCATCTTTGGCGGTGATGCAGGGCGGCCCTTCGCAGAAGGGACAGGGCGCCATCTTGATTGGCTCAGTCACAGGCCAGCCCCCTTGTAGCGCTGGGCGTAGCTGCCACGCCCAGCCTCGACCTCATCATCACTGGGCAGCGATCCGGCGTAGGTGGCAAACCGGCCATACTGCCCTTCCTGCTGAACGATGCAGCTGCCAACCCGCGCATGGCGACACTTGGTCATCAGGATCTCGGTGAGGCCGTTCTGGCCCTCCTCCGTATCCATGTCCCGGTGCACCATCAGGATGCAGCTAGCGTCGGCCTCGATCTCACCGGAGTCGCGCAGGTCGCTGGATTGGGGCTTCTTGCCGGGGCGCTTGGTCGAGTCGCGGTTCAGCTGGGCCAGTTCAATGACCGGGATGCCCATTTCCTTGGCCAGCTGCAGTAGGGCCTTGCTGATCTTACCCACCTCCTCGGTACGAGATCGGCCACCACGCTCGCTGCGCACCAGGGTCAGGTAGTCGACCACGATGCCGGCCAGTCCGTGCTCGCGCTGGCACTGCCGAGCCGTCGCGCGAATGGTGGACGGCGTCTGCACAGGGTCGTCACAGACGAAGAGCGGGGCTTCCAGGGCCAATCCTACGGCACCGCTCATCCTGGCCCAGTCGTCTTCGCGCATCTGGGCCGGATTATCCAGCTTTTGCAGGGCTACCCCTCCCAGCGAGGCGATAGCACGCAGCCCCAGTTCTTCGCCGGGCATTTCGATGGAGAACACCAGCCACGGCTTCCGCTCCTTTACCGCGTTGTGCTGTGCGATCTGCAGGGCCAGGGTGGTCTTGCCACTGCCCGGTAGGCCGGCGATCACGGTCACCTTCTTCGGGCGGAGGCCTTGGACCAGCTCATCCAGCTTTTCGAGCCCCGTGGAGGGCCACTTCGGCGCCACCCCTCGGTGCTTTTCATCCACCAGGTCAGCGGCATCTCCCATCCATTGGTCCAGCCGCTTGTAACCCTTTGCCTCCCCATCAAGGTTGCGCAGGTCTGCCATGGCCTGCTGAGCTGCAGCAATCACTTCGCCGGTAGGTGCGCCGGCCTGCACCATTTCCTGCGCGCCACCGGCCACGTCAAGAATGCGCCGGATCACACCCCACTCCTTGACGTGCTTGGCGTAGGCCTTCCAGTTGGCCAGCGAAGGCACCTTGCTGGCCAACTCAGCGGCATAGGCCATGACGTTGTCGCCACCTGGGAGCAGGCGCTGCACCGCGCCCAAGGTCACCGGATCGATGGGCATGGCTTGCTCGCGGCACTCCAGCATGGCCTCGAACAGAGCCGCATTGTCGGCGTGATAGAAGTCGGCTGAGGTCATCTGGCCGAGCATGTCCTCGACCAGGCCCACATTCTGCTGCAGCGAAGCGTGAATCACCGCGCCGAGCACCCCGTGTTCAGCCTCGTCGCTGTAGAGAGCCCTCATGCCGCAGCCCTCTTCGATTCCCAAGTGAACCCGACTTGCTGGCCGCCGTTCTGGCGCAGGCGGTCAAGGGCACGATCGCCGATGTAGGACTTGAGGCCGTCAGCGCTCAAGTTGCTGATCACCACAGTCGGCAGCACGGCCTGATACCGGCGGTCGATGATGCTGTGCAGCAGGCCCAGTTCGTACTCGCTGCCCTTCTGCGCACCGATCTCATCAATCACCAGCAGATCCAAGCTGCCAAGATGGACTGCCACGTCACGATCGGTGTAACCCGATCCGGGCGCCATCGACGCGCGGGCAATGCTCACAATGTCACCGGCCGGAATGATCAGCGCACGGCATTGATCGGCCACCACAGTACGGACAATCGCACTGGCCAAGTGGGTCTTTCCGCAACCGACATTGCCGGTTAACAGCAGCGACCGCCCGACCCGGAAGTTGGCCGGGAAATGTTCTGCGTAGGCACGGCACTTGGCCAGAGCCTTAAGCTGGGGATCAGTTTCAGCTCGGTAGCTGTCGAAGGTCGCGGCAGCAAAGCGCGGGGTGATTCCGGCTCCAATAAGCGCGGCCATGGAATCCTCAGCCTTGCGTTGGGCGGTGGCCAGGGCGCGCTCTGCTGAATCGCGGGGCGTGGTGTGCAGGGCCTCCCAGGCGCAGCGCTTGCAGCCACGCGCCAGCATCGAGCCGTCCAGCTGCTCGACTTCGCTCATATCGACGCGGCCATGCACCGGGCACTCGCCCGAGAAGATTCGTTTGGCCGGGGCGCGGTGGAACAGATCAGAAATTTGGGCGGCCATCGTGGCTCTCCTGGTACATGTCATCGGTGTGCTGAGGGAGGTTGTTGAATGCGCCAGGCCGGCCTGGCCGTGCGCCAGCGTTTGCCGTCGCCTCTGGGTAAACATCGGTCCAGCAGCTGACGGTGGACTTGTCGAGGACCGCATCTGCGTTCTGGTGCCCTTCCAGCTTCTTGGCAATCAGGTCACAAGCGCGCTTGGTCAGCGGTGCACGCTTTGCCTTGCGCATCTCGCAGAAATCGGCCCAAGCGCGATCAGAGCAGTTCTCCGGCTTGGCCATCAGAGGGTCAAAGGATTCCTTTGCCTTCCGCGTCCCTTTGCCATCCCCAGAGGCGCCTGAGCCTTCTTTACGGTTATGGGTGGTTAATTGGTGGTTAATTGATGGTTCGGGTGCATGCTGTGCACCCCGTTCTGTCGTGGCGTGCACCCCGTTATGTTCTGGCGTGCACCCCGGTCTGTCCTGGCGTGCACCGGGTGCATGCTGTGCACCCCGCTCCATGGCGATGTCGTAGCACACCGGAATGCGATCGCGCTGGGTGATGTAGGCAGCGGGAATAGCTTGGTTGCCCCGGCGGATCGCTCCCTTCTGCTCCAGGTCTCGAAGCCGATACTGGACAGTGCGAGGGCTCAGGCCGGTATCGACTGCAAGACGAGCCACCGAAGGGAACGCGGCGCGCCCATCCTGATCGGCATAGTTGGCCAGGCACAGCAGGACGTGCCGGGCATGCGGTTCGCCAACCTCCTGCTGTTCTAGGGCCCAGGTCATTGCTTGAACGCTCATCGGTTCAAATCTCCAACTCAGCGGTCACCCGCCGGACAAACTGGTCGTAGCTCTCGGCCATCTGGAACCCCTGAAGCTCCAGCGCCTCGCGATAAGCCTTCGCGCTTCCGTACAGCACCCAACGCTCGCGCTCTGGTAGGTCCCGGAACGCGGCGTAGCTTGGCCAAGGGCCGGTGATGATCGACGCGCCAGCGCGCTGCGGGAGCACCTGGGCATGGTTTGGGGTCGTGGTCATTGGAGGGTCTCCGATGAGGGACCGGTGATGGTCGGAAGAGAAGCACTCACATCCTGCGCAGCACTGCCAGCAAGCCGGGAAATCAGTTGGCTGTATGCGTTCAAGGCGTCAACCGAGTGGGCTCTCGCCAGGTCCAGCTCAACCAGCTGAGGGCAATTTCCGTTGATGAGCTCACCGACACGCCTGATGTAGTTGAATCCAGCCTGCGCCAGCTCCAGGTCCGCCAGGCCGGCAAAAGCAGACGCGGCCAACGGCTTGAGCTCAGGCGGGCGGATAGGGATTGGTAGCGAACTGATCACCTCTCCCGCCAACAGCGCCTGGCGCTGCTTCTCCAGGTGATCAGCAGAAACAGTCTGCACGGCATAGCCAGTTCGCCTACGGAAGAGCACCGCCAGCGCCATGCATGCCTCAATGAGGCTGACGTGCGTTTCGTCGCGCTCATGGATCTTGGCGCCCTCCTCCACCACCTCGATGGCGTTGGCGACGGTCTCGAAGCACGTCATCAGCAGGGCAGCATCGGCGAACTTCTCGAAGAAGGCTTCGTCGATCACATCAGCTGCGGGGGCTGCGGGGAAATTGATAACGCTGCTCATGCAGCACCTCCCACATCCTTTGCATCATGGAAGGCAGCCGCGTTTCGGTGAGGCCACATAAAGTTTCGCGTGTCGAAAACGACGCGCTCGAACAGGCGCTCAAGTTCGCCGGCTACAGGATTGTCGAATCCGCCGAGCGAGGGCACGACATGCGCCCAGTACAAGGCTTTGATCAACTTGAATGATTCGCGCGCTTCGTTGAAACGCGCGATATCCGCTGCGGTGAGGGTCACGTCGTGGACGATCTCACCATGCAAGCCATCTGGCTGCCACACCGGGACAATCTGGTTCATTGGGGGATCTCCAAGTCCGTAGCCATCCGACAAAACTCACGGTGAGCCGCCCAGGCGATTACTCGCATGGAACGGATGATGCCGTCCTCGCCGCGTTCGCCGATCATTGCTGGGTGTTCGCCTGGGTCGCTGTCCTTGAAGCCGCCGTTGTGCTCAAGCACCTCGGCGAGGATCGCCAGCAGCTCAAGCCCCTCCTCTACGCGCTTGGCGGGGGAAGAAAACTTGGTCATGGGATGGCTCATTCCGACACCCCCGCGCCACGAACCGGAGATACAAGGTTTTGTGGCGCGAAGTCTTCGGCCTGCTCGACAGATCCAACCCCGGAGTCGATCAGCGCTCTCGCTTGGCCAACCAATGCGCGGATCGCAAAAGCCAAGTTACAGCTTGCATTGACCTGGACGAGCTGGCCGAGCAGGTCTTCTGCTGCGCTCAGATTGGCACTTGCAAAGTTGAACGCCTCAGAGCAGCTGATCCCAGGCACCGTCGAGAAGAAGAACTCATCGCCGTTCTGGTTGAATTTTGTCGCCATGGTCACGAGCAAGCCCGCTTGCGTTGGCGGTGCCTCGGTGGTATTTTTCGGGTGCATCTCGTCCTCCTACAGAACGAAGATTCAAAAAGTCCCTGCCAGGGGACTGGTTAAGAAGCCCGGCCTGCGAAGCCGGGTTTTCTGCTTTCTGGGCTAAGCCAAATGCAGAAACTGGTGGGGCCGCTCGGTTAAGGCGGCTTTCCGGTGTCTGTGCTAGTCATTGAAATTTCCCCCTGCCCTCCAAGCTCTCACAGAAAAAGTCGGAATCAAGGCCTGGCGACTGATCTGGCTTGAAATCAATTTTGCCCTGCCTTTCCGCGCTATGAATTTCTTGCCCATGACAGCTTTCCCTGAGGTATCGATATGGCATGGGGGCATTCATTGGGAGGCCTGCACGGCACTGGATGAATTAACAGCAGATTCGTTGGTCTGCGCTTGATGGCTTTTGGCTGGTACCTTTTGATCCAAGGTCGGGAGCGATTCCGCCAGCGAGGGACGAATGCTTGAAGCGGCGAAACGCCCATGAGTTTTGGCCTGAATGATCAAAGCCATATCAGCAGAACAGCCATGGACGCCGCGCACCCAGCCGCTGACTGTGCCTTGCGTCACGCCGAGCGCTTTCGCTGTTGCCACCTGGCCGCCAAAAAACTTGACCAAGTCATTGAAGATTTCATTCATGGGCTTAACGCCGAATAGAGGTATGCCTTTACTGTATTTTAGAGGCATACCTTTTTGCAAGGAAAAAGGCTAACCATTAGATTGGTGCGTTATGGAACTCAAAGATCGACTCAAACACGCCCGACGCCTGAAAGGGATTACCCAGACCGAGCTGGCCGAAAGGGCTGGCATCGCGCAAGCCTCGATCTCGGAAATCGAGAGAGGGCTCTCCCGATCCAGTAGCCACCTGGTGAAGATCGCCCAGATCTGCGGGGTTGATGCGCTATGGTTGGCGGAGGGAGTGGGTAGCATCCCCGCCCCAACCGAGCCTGGCTACGCTCTCGTCGGTGAGGAGATACAGAAGCTCTCGGCTGCTGACATGGTCAGGCAGATGCTGGAAAAAACGGGCTCGGGCCTGTCGGAAGAGGCGCGCAATCGTCTACTCCAAGCTGCCGAAGAGACCGATTCACACCCTGACGACGGCTCTGCAAAGGTGGGCGCTACTCGTGGCTCCGCTGGCGATATGATCCGAATTGCACACTATGACGTGCGAGGAGCAATGGGTGGAGGCCAAGTAACGCACGACTACCCGGAGATGCTTAGAGACGTTCGCGTCAGCTTGAGCCACCTACGGGAACTGGGGCTTGACTTCAAAGAGCCACATCACCTGAAGCTCGTCACTGGCTGGGGTCAATCAATGGCTCCAACCATCAAGGATCGCGATCCATTGATTGTCGACGTGACTGTTCGCGACTTCATCGGCGATGGAGTGTATTTCATCTCTTGGGGTGGGCATGAGTACATCAAGCGCCTCCAGGTCGCGGACGATGAGCATTACGAGATGATCTCCGACAACCCTAAACACAAGGATCGGATGATCCGTAAAGAGGAAACCTACATCCAGGCAAAAGTCCTATACGTCTGGAATGGCAACCTTCTGTAGCGCGCCGAGCAATGGCGCAGCGCGCAATTTCCGCCCTTAAAACGGGGCGGCGACCTCCTCTTCGGCTTCTGCCCCCTCCATCGCCAAGGTGGAGGTCTGCTCTTCATCGGCCTCCCACTGAAGCGTCACGCTTCCATCATCGCTGAAGGTCATTTCTATTCCTGGGGTTTCAGCAATCATGCTCATGACCTCCTCCCAATTCTGATCGCTATCAGTATCAAGCTGGTGAATTGTCACCCACCTCTGGGTCTGAGCTATTGGATGGTTGATCATCGAAGAAACCCTCAAGACCAAGCGTTCCATGCCTGTCATCTCCGTGCGCTGCTCTGCCACTTGTTTTTTTTGCTTGGCCACAACCTTCTCCTGATTACTGTATATCCATACAGCAAAAGGGTACTCAACCGGTACTATCGGAGGGAAGTGCTGCGAAAAAATAAAGGTATACCTGTTGACAGTAGAATATAGGGAAACCATTATTTGCCCCATCAACTTACTCGCACGGAGCGAAGCACATGAACGCACTGACTTTCGGTAACTGGACTGGCAGCCTTGGGCTGGGACTGGCGGAGCGTGAGCTCCAGTGCGTAATGGCTGTGGCATGCGGACTGACCAGCAAAGAAGCCGCTCGTGAGCTAGGTGTAGCCAAGGACACCATCGACAAGCGCTTGCTTGCAGCCAGCACCAAGCTCGGTGTGATCAAGCGCGCACAACTCGTGGCAGAAGCAATGCGAAGGGGCCTGATATCTCCGATGGTGATGACTATCTGCGCGGTGTTGGTTGGACATTCCGTATCCAGTACTGACGAATTCACCCGCGTGCGCCGTCAAGGCGAACGAAAAATTGAAACCCGCATAACAACCCGGCGCGCTGAGTGCGCCTTGGCGGTGGCGTGACGCTACCCGCCTGACCTGATCCAACCCTGACTTTTGCGAAAGCCAACAAACGCGGCAGGCCACCGGCTTGCCTGATGAAAGCTCCACCAACCCAAGAGGAAAGACCCATGTTCGGTATTGGAAAGAAACTGTTCGGCGCCAAGCGCGCAGTCAAGAAGCTGGAAAACCGTGACCTGATGCAAGCCATCGTCGGTGGCTGCCTGCTGGTGGCGGCGGCTGACGGCGAGATCAGCAAGAACGAAGCGGCTCAGATCGACATTCAGATCCGGGCGAACAAGAACCTGGAGCATTTCGGTCAAGAGATCACCGCCACCGTGAACCTCTTCACCGAGCAACTGCAGGCCGGATTCCGCCTGGGGCGCATGAACATCATGCGCGAGATCGCGGACATCAAGAACAATCCTCTCGATGCGGAGGAGGTGTTCGTGAACATGATCACAGTTGCCGAGGGCGACGGAAGCATCAGTCCCGAAGAACTCAAGGTCCTGGCCGAGGTTGGTGTGCAGCTGGGCTTGCGCCCCAAAGACTTCGGTATCGAGGCTTGAAGCGCAAGCACATAGGCCTGGGCGCGGTTGTAGGGCTTGCCCTGTGCGCGCTCGCAATCGCCGCCGTCGTGAACTGGGGGTCGTGCCAATGGTACGGCTACCAGACCGAGCGGCACACCAAGTTCGCGCCCTACGTCGGCTGCATGGTGAAAACCACTGGCGGCTGGGTACCACGCAACGAGCTGCGCACAACGCAGTGAATTGAAGGGGGGCGGCAATCGCCGCCCTCCCCTACAAGGAGTTTGACCATGTTGATCCTCACCCGTCGCGTAGGCGAAGCCATCAAGATCGCCGACGACATCACCGTAGTTGTGCTGGGCGTCAAAGGGAGCCAAGTTCGCCTTGGCATCGAAGCTCCGCAAGGTGTAGCCGTAGACCGCAAGGAAATTGCCGAGCGCAAAGCAGCAGGTCTGCCCAAGCCACAGGCGCCAGCATCGAGTGACGCGCCGCCCAAGTCTGAAACGCTCTATGGCAATCGCACCGAGGCTGAGTGGCGCCAGCTCCTGCAGGATGAAGCCGAGGAAAAAGCCGCACTCAAATCGGAGAGCGGCCATGAAGCAGCCTGAACGCATCACGCTAGTGCTGAGGGCCTGCGAGGCCGCGCCACTATCGAACATCTTGCCTTTCACCAAGCTGGGCGATCTGGTCTCAGCTGGCCGAGGGCTGGCAGTAATCGCCGGCGCCAGCGAGGGAGACCTGCAGGTCAAGCTGGAAGAGCGTGAGACCCAGTTGCAGGAAGCCGACACACTGCTGCGTGAGGCGATCGCCTACATCAACGACGACCTGGTCAACGTCGGGTATCGCGACATGCTCCTCGCCCGGATCGACAGGCTGCTTGATCGTGACCAGGCGCAGCAGGCGGAAAAGCCTCGGGAGCAGGAGCCATGAGCCAGGCCTGCCTGCTCTTACTGCTGTGGGATGCCCTGCAGCAGCGCGAAACAACCTTTGGGCAGGTCCTTGACCTGTCCGCTGCCTGCGGCCTGGATGGGCGGCGGGTTCTGGCCGACCACTTCCGGAGGCACTCATGAGCAATCGCGATGTCAGCCAGGCAGCAATGGAGATCATCGAATCGATGGGGCTCAAGCGGGGTCGCGGCCGCGTCAACTCGCTCGTATCGAGATCGGCCGCAAAGGTACCGACTAAGAATGCCGTCGCCGAGGGCATCAAGACATCAGGCGTAGTTGCGATCGCTTCCGGGCCAATCAACAGGCTCATGTACTTAGAGGCGAGGCGCTGGGCCGTTGACCTAGTCGCCTCGCTGCGGGGATCGCCGGTCTCAGTTGTGGTAGAGCGGTTGAACGGCGCAACGGTAGGCCGGCCGGGTAGCTACGCGGCCGGCATCGAGTCCGTGATTGTTGAGCTGAGGAATGCAGACGTGAGAGATCAGAGCGAAAACGAGAACCTGACGCATCAGGACGGGAGGAAGGAATGAGCGAAGAAACCGAAGTACTGACGGTTGAGGGCCTAGCCAAGCTGCTGGGCCGCACCGAGGCGTCAATCAGGGAAGGGATTCGCCGCGGCGTGCCGTGGCTGCCCAAGAGCTTCAAGATGGGCAACCGGCACTGCTGGCTGAAAGAAGACGTTCGCAAGTTCTTGCGCGAATTTCGGGATGGGGAGCACCAGAAGTCGAAACCTGGCAGAAAAAGGAAACAGCCTCGTTCGCTACGCGCGGCGTAATTACGCTCCCAACAACGTTTTTACTGCTTGAGAGCTCCACAGGTTGGGCATGGCTCGCTAGGCGGCTGCGGTCGAAGTTTCTTTTTTATGCCATCACTTAGAAGGTTGAAGTCAAGTTGCTTTTCTTCAATCGCACCCAATAGAAGAGCCCTAAGCTTGCCGAGAGTATAACGGGTGGTGCCCCCCGACCTGATTTTATCAGCCAAAACATCTGCAACCAATGCAAGTTCTTTAATGGTGAGATTGGCAAGATCCCTGTGGGTATGTGCAAATTTTTCACAGGCCGTATTACCTGGTGTCGCGGCGATTGTTATTGCCAACCCCTGAAAGACAGCCTCGGGAATCACCACCACATCCATTTTGTCAAGATTGTCGTTAGCAGCGGCAAGCGCAAGAATCGCACTACTAATTTCGGTTTCCGAATCTACTCGCCAGAACGATAAGGTATTACCATTCGTCTTCATGCAATTGGTGATAGCATCTGCGTTAACAGCTCCATTTCCATCAACCTCCCACTTTGAGCGTGAGATCTTACGCACGAAATACGACATCCTTATCCCCCAATTACATCTTCAATAATTTCATTTTTGTACTCCTCCAGCCAAGCCGGCTGGATCGAAAAGTCCTTAAGCTTCGCAACAAGAACCGGATCTTCCCAGTACTCATACGCCCTTAAAGCGTACTCCTTAACTTCAACAGAGCCATGCGAAAGGGCAGCTAATGCAATTAATTCGTTAGCTGGACTAAGAGCTTCCTTGTCCAGATGTGCGACCACAGAAAGCACGCCTACCAGACGATTCACATGTGAAGTGTTTCCAAGAAAAAACTTGCCGATAGAGGTTTGCACCAAAAATGGGTTCGTGGCAAGCCATTGCTCAACATAATATTCTGTAGAAGATTTTACCCCAGGCTCGAATCGATCTGAATCGAGTCGCTCCATAAACCCCTTCTCAAATTTAGCCCGCGCCTCTTCGTCCAGCACCTGTGGTTTTGCAGAGCCGGTTTGAGGTGACTCGATTATCCTGATGTTCCGAGTAACATTAGGATCATAGAATGACGAATTGGCAAGCGTGAAGCTAAAATTAAACGCAGACAAGCTAGCCTGAGAGGTTATCGAAAAAGGGTCCCCAATTCCGATGGCAGTAGATATGTCGGTGACCGAAGGCCTGTTAGCCATAAGCGATCTCCCGAACATTGTTCAGCACTGTACTCTGAAGGTCTAAGCTATTATCAATAAAACCTGCAATAAGCGCCGCATCCATGGTAAATGATGCTTTTTCCATTGGCATGTTTACATCCATGGTCACATGAATCGTTGTAAACTCCTTCTGCCCGCTCTGATCACCCATTTGAACATCGCTTCGGGCGAAATTGGTTATCAGATTTACAGGCGAGGCAATATTCTCCATACCCACTGGAGAAACCAAACGAACCGACCACTCTTTAGGCGTCAAATTTCCAGTAGGATTAAAGGCCGGATTTAGCATAAGCCCTTTAACTTTTTCCAAGCTAGCGTCATCTAAAGGCTTAAGAAAGGTTTCCGTCACATAACCTGCACGCCGCACATTCAGGCTAAAAACTGAAATAATTTTTTCAATTATTTTTTTGCTTTCATCGCTAAAATCTCGAAGCGACAAACCTGCAGCATTGCTGCCAGGGAACGGGTTGCAAAAGACATCCATCCGATTAGAAAGAATATTTACTACAATCCCATTACGTATAGACTGAAATCCAAGCCGCGCCTCTACTTTGCTAGTTTGACCATTGAACTCCTGAATAGGAGTTGGCATGAACCCTAGCGTAAAGAAGTTCTCAATGCACTTTTTGAGCGTCTCTTCATCTGGAGTCACATGAGAAAAATCGCCGAAAAGCGCCACTTGATATTTCAATTTTGTCTCAGCTGACACGACCCGCTCCTTATGTGTGTGGGTGGACGATCTTACGCTAGCTTATCTGCTAAATCATAGGGATTCAGATGAGTGTAGCGTTTTAGCATCGTGAGAGTCTTGTGGCCCGTGATACTAGCGACCTCCATCATTGTGAAGCCCCGCTCGAAGAAACGACTGGTCGCCTCATGGCGCAGGTCGTGAAGGCGCAGGCCTTGAATACCAGCGGCCTCGCAGGCCCTGGGAAAATAGTTGCTGATCGTGTTGAGCGCCAGGCTGAAGTACCGGCCGCCACCGATCGGGGTGGGCAGCCCCTCCAGCAGGGCGATCGCCCGGGAGGACAACGGCACAGCCCGCCGCTCGCCGTTTTTGGTGTCTTCCAGATAAGCCACTTTGCCGCGCACCTGGTCGCGGCGCAGCAGCAGCAGCTCAGAACGTCGCATCGCGGTCTCCACCGCCAACTCAATGAACACCGGAAGCTGGGCATTCATCTGGCCGGCCGCCTTGTACAGCGCGGTGAGTTCCGCCGGTGTTGGTCGGCGATCCCTCTCCTTGCTGCCTTTTGGCATACGGATCGCTCGGCACGGGTTGGTCAGCCCTTCGATTCCCCATTCCTTGGTGGCCACCGTGTAGAGGTGGCTGATCACCGCCAGGTTGAGGCGGACTGTTGCCGTCGACTTGCCTTCTTTGAGCTCAGCATCGCGGTACGCGGCCATGTCGCTCGAACGGATGGCAGCCAGGCCCTTGCTGGCCAGCTTGTGCTCTTTCCACTTCTTGATGCGGACCTGTTCCTGCTTGGCACCTTTCTTGGTGGAAGTGACCTCTGACAGGTAGCGCTCCAAGGCCTCGGCGAGCGTAGTGCTCTCGGCCTCGCGCATGTCGACGAATCGTGCACGCGACATATCGCCTTCGATCTCAGCGGCCCATCGCTGGGCTTCTGCCTTGGTGTCAAAGGTGGCGGAAAGGGTTGGATATCCTTTGCGGCGGATCTGGGCGCGCCAGGCGTCCCCGCGCTTCTCGTAGTAGGCCATGGCGGAATGATAGCGAACGCTTGGGGGAATTACACGCTCCCCCATTCCCCCAAAATTCCCCCAAACGAAAAAAGCCCCGAGTGCTATACAGCGCTCGGGGCCTTTAATATGGCGGAGAGATAGGGATTTGAACCCTAGGTACTGTTGCCAGTACAACGGATTTCGAATCCGTCCCGTTCGACCACTCCGGCATCTCTCCAATGCCGCGCATCATACCAGCGTTCTTTTAAAACGCAAATCTTTTTTTCAAAAAAACCGCGTGGTATCAGGCGCTTGCGTGAACGTGCCGCTTACAGCGGCACGCCCAGGCGCCTGGCAACTTCTTCGTAGGCTTCGATCACGTCGCCCAGGCCCTGACGGAAGCGGTCCTTGTCCATCTTCTTGCGGGTTTCTTTGTCCCACAGGCGGCAGCCGTCCGGGCTGAACTCGTCGCCCAGCACGATCTGGCCGTGGAATACGCCGAACTCCAGCTTGAAGTCGACCAGCAGCAGGCCGGCGTCATCGAACAGCTTGCTCAGCACTTCGTTGACCTTCAACGACAGCTTCTTCATTTCCACCAGTTGCTCGGCGGTGCCCCAGCCGAACGCGACAACGTGGGATTCGTTGATGAAGGGGTCGCCCTTCTCGTCGTTCTTCAGGAACAGCTCGAAGGTGGACGGCTCCAGCTTGATGCCCTCCTCCACGCCCAGGCGCTTGACCAGGCTGCCGGCAGCGTAGTTACGCACCACGCACTCGACCGGAATCATGTCCAGCTTCTTCACCAGGCACTCGTTGTCGCCCAGCAGCTTGTCGAACTGGGTCGGCACGCCGGCTTCTTCCAGTTTCTGCATGATGAAGGCGTTGAACTTGTTGTTCACCATGCCTTTGCGGTCGAGTTGTTCGATACGCTTGCCGTCGAACGCCGAAGTGTCGTTACGGAACAGCAGGATCAAGCGGTCGGCGTCATCGGTCTTGTAAACCGATTTGGCCTTGCCGCGGTAAAGTTCTTCGCGTTTTTCCATGATTGGGCTCCGCTTGCTTGAGGTGTTGGGCTAGGCGATTTCGCGCCAGTCGAGCCCGTGTTCCTGATTCGCCACCTGGAGCCAGTCCGGGTCACACCCGAGGGTATCGACAAAGCACTGGCGGGCCAAGTGTGGCAGGTTGTTCTTGCTGCTGAGGTGGGCCAGCACCAGGTGTTGCAGGTTGTTCCAGCCCAACTCGTGCACCAGGCGCGCAGCCTGGTGGTTGTTCAAATGCCCTTGCATGCCACCCACCCGCTGCTTCAGAAAAGCCGGGTAGTGACCACGTGCCAGCAGGTCGCGACAGTGGTTGGCCTCGATCAGCAGTGCATCCAGGCCCTGGTAACGCTCCAGCAACAGCGCGTCGTAAGAGCCCAGGTCGGTCAGCATGCCAAAGCGCCGCTTGCCGTCGCTGACCACGTACTGCAACGGCTCGTAGGCGTCGTGCTCGACCCGCGCTGCGGTTACTTCCAGGCTGCCGATACGCAGGCTTTGGCCACACGCGAGAAAACCGGCCACCTCCACCGGCTTGCGCATGCCGCGCAAAGTCCCTTGGCTGAGGTAGACCGGTACATTGTAGCGCCGTGACAGCAAGCCGACCCCATGCACGTGGTCGGCATGTTCGTGGGTGACCAGCACTGCACTGAGCTGAGCGGCAGAAACCCCGAGCAGCGCCAGGCGCCGCTCGGTTTCACGCAGGGAAAAACCGCAATCGACCAGGATGAACGTGTCACCACTGGCGATCAGCGTGCCGTTCCCTTGGCTGCCGCTTCCGAGTACCGCGAAGCGCACTTAGCCCAGGTGGTCCTGAATGGCGCTCAGCACACGGCGGGCGACATCGGCCGGAGCCACGGTGTTGATGTTTTTCTCGACCGTGACCTGCACGCTCTCACCCACCTTGCTCAGGCGAACCTGGTAACGCTCGGCACGGGCTTCACGCTCTTCCTTGGTCGGCTCGCTGCCGAACAGGCGGCTGAAGAAGCCAGGCTGGTTCTGCTTGTCGTCAGGCTTTTCGGACAGGTTGATGTAGTACAGGCCCAGGCTGCGGTTGATGTCTTCAACACGCCATTCGCCACCCTGCTCCAGCGCACGGCCCACGCCAGACCAGGCGCGGTCCAGGTCGGAGCCCAGGTACAGCACCGGGTTGCCGCTGCCGTCTTCGCTCAGGCTGACGCGGCTTGGGGCGTCGAAATCGCGCGCGGCCAGCAGCGACACCGAACCGCCCTTCTCGGCGCTGCGGTTCATGCTGGCAAGCATTTCGTCGACCAGCAGGGCATCGGTGCCGGTATTGCTGGAGCTGGACGGGAACGCAGGCTCGGCAGTGCTGCCGGCCGGGCGCTCGACGCTGACCACATACACTTCGGAGGTGTTGCGCTGCACGCCAGGCTCCATGCGCACACGGACACGCACCTCGCTGTCGCCGCTGCTGGCAGTGCTGGCCAGACGCTGGCCAAGCGATGCCGACAGTTCGTCGAAACGCTGCCAGGTGGTGTTGAACTCACCCGTCTGCGGGCGCTCTTCAGCAATGCGGAAGCCGTTATCCTCGAAGAACTGCCGGGCTACCGGCCACACTTCGGCTGGCGAATGCTGGGCCAGCACCCAACGGCTGCTGCCGCTGCGCTGCAGGCTGTAGTCGGTGACCTGGGCGGCACCGCCCGTCAATGGTTGCGGGCGAGGCACTTCAAACTCACCCTTGACGGTATCGTCAGCGACGTTACGCGGAATCGGCAGCAGCGGGTCAAGGCGTTTGACGTTGCTGGCGTCCGGCGGCAGCTGCATCGGCGCGGTCGGGTGCGCCTGCAGGTAGTCACTGCCGCGGTCGCGGAAATAGCCATCCTCGCCCCACAGCCAGCCACACCCACTGGTGGTGGAGATAATCAGGGCAAGGGCGGAAAGACCAGCCAGTCGCTTCATGCGGTGTACTTCCTCTTAAACCAGTACGCCGGACTGGCGCAAGGCAGTACGGACTTTTTCGTGGCAGCCTTCGCTCAGCCAGGTCAGTGGCAGGCGAATACCTTTTTGCATCAGGCCCATTTCGACGAGCGCCCATTTCACCGGGATCGGGTTGGACTCGCAGAACAGGTCTTTGTGCAGCGGCATGAGTTTTTCGTTGATTGCGCGGGCCTTCTCGGCATTGCCCTCAAGGGCGGCCTCGCACAGGTCCGCCATTTCGCGCGGAGCGACGTTGGCGGTGACGGAGATGTTGCCCTTGCCGCCCATCAGGATCAGCTCGACGGCAGTCGGGTCGTCGCCGGACATGACGATGAAGTCCTTGCTGACGCCATCGAGAATGGCCTTGGCGCGGGCCAGGTCGCCCGTGGCTTCCTTGATGCCGATGATGTTCGGCACGGTCGACAGGCGGATCACGGTCTCGGCCTGCATGTCGCAGGAGGTACGGCCGGGAACGTTGTAGAGGATCTGCGGGATGTCGACGGCTTCGGCAATGTGCTTGAAGTGCTGGTACAGGCCTTCTTGCGTTGGCTTGTTGTAGTACGGCACAACCAGCAGGCAGGCGTCGGCGCCAGCATTCTTGGCGTTCTGGGTCAGGTGCACGGCTTCGGCGGTGGAGTTGGCACCGGTGCCGGCGATGACCGGAATCGGTTTGGCGCTGCGTTTGACGCGCTCGACCACGTGCTTGATGACCAGGATGTGTTCTTCGACATCCAGCGTGGCCGACTCACCGGTGGTGCCGACAGCGACGATCGCATGGGTGCCGTTTTCCAGGTGGAAGTCTACAAGTTTGTCGAGGCTGCCCCAGTCAACACGCCCTTGTGCATCCATGGGTGTGACCAATGCCACCATACTGCCCGCAATCATGTAACTGCTCCTGCCGGAAAAAGAGAGCGGTAATGGTACTGGGGGCATCGACCTTGCACAAGCGAAGCAGGCGGGTGGAGCATTCCCCTCGGCGGCTTATTTCGCTACCCTTGGCCCTTTGATCGGTGCAGCGCGGCCCGCCGGGCCGTCGACCTTGCTCCCCGCCAGCGTCCAAGACCTCGCATGCGAGCCCCGGGCCCTGCCGACAGGAGGCTTTTGCCCGTCCTGTGCCGACCGCTCATCGCTTTAGGAATGCTGCATGTCCACCCCCACCGTCCGCGAACAATTCCTTGTCATCAGTGCCCTGGGCCCGAACCCCATGGAGCTGGCCAACGTCCTCAGCCGCGCTGCCTTCGAAAACCGCTGCGCGGTGGTCACCTCGCGCCTGAGCCGCCACGGCGAGACCAGCGCCCTGGTGCTGCAGGTGGGCGGCAGCTGGGACGCCCTGGCACGTCTCGAGTCCACCCTGCCAGGCTTGGGCAAGAAGCACGGCCTGACCCTCGACGTGGTCCGCAGCGCGGACCAGGAAGTGCGCCCGCAGGCCCTTCCGTATGTAGCCTACGTCAGCGCTGCCTACCGCCCGGACATCATCAACGAGCTGTGCCAGTTCTTCCTTGACCACCGCGTCGAGCTGGAAGCCATGACCTGCGACACCTACCTGGCGCCGCAAACCGGTAGCAGCATGCTCAACGCCCAGTTCACCGTGATTCTGCCGGCCGGCACGCAGATCAGCTGGCTACGCGACCAGTTCCTGGACTTTGCCGATGCCCTGAACCTCGACGCACTGATCGAGCCATGGCGTCCCCAGAACCCAATGTAAGGAAACCGATCATGGCTGTAGCACTCGACCAACCTGTCGCCGACTTCCAGGCCCAGGCCACCAGCGGGCAAACCGTCAGCCTTGCCGAACTCAAGGGCCAGCAGGTGGTGGTGTACTTCTACCCCAAGGACAGCACCCCAGGCTGCACCACCGAGGGCCAGGGCTTCCGCGACCAGCACGACGCCTTCGCCGCGGCCAATACCGTGGTATTCGGTGTGTCGCGTGATGGCATCAAGTCGCACGAGAACTTCAAGGCCAAGCAAGGCTTCCCGTTCGAGCTGATCAGCGACAGGGACGAGGCCCTGTGCCAGCTGTTCGACGTGATCAAGCTGAAGAAGCTGTATGGCAAGGAGTACATGGGCGTTGACCGCAGCACTTTCCTGATCGACAAGGACGGGGTGCTGCGCCAGGAATGGCGTGGCGTAAAAGTGCCCGGGCATGTGGATGCCGTATTGGCGGCCGCCCAAGCCTTGAACAAGGCTTGAAGTTGAATGGGGCCGCTCTGCGGCCCCAATTACATTCAAAGCATCGGTGAAACGCTAGGCTCCTGCTTGGGCCACGCATCCAGCACGGCCTTGATCAGCGTCGCCAGGGGGATGGCGAAGAATATCCCCCAAAACCCCCATAGCCCGCCAAACAGCAGCACCGCGCAGATAATCGCCACCGGGTGCAGGCTCACCGCTTCGGAGAACAGCAGCGGTACCAGCACATTGCCATCCAGCGCCTGGATGATCGCGTACACCGTCATCAGGTAGATGAACTGGTCGCCCCAGCCCCACTGGAACAGCGCAATCAGGGTCACCGGCACGGTCACGACCACCGCGCCCACGTAAGGCACCACCACCGACAACCCCACCAGCAACGCCAATAGCGCTGCGTAATTGAGCCCCAGGCTGATGAAGGCGATGTAAGTGGCAATGCCGCAGATCAGAATCTCGATACCCTTGCCGCGGATGTAGTTGGCGATCTGCCGGTTCATCTCGCTGCCCACCCGGTTCAGCAAGGTGCGCTGGCGCGGCAGGTAGCCACTGACCCAGCGGCCAATGAGTTCGCGATCCTTCAGGAAGAAGAACACCAGAATCGGCACCAGCACCAGATAGATCATGGCATTGACCAGCAGTGGCAGGCTGGACAACGAGAAGGTCAGCGCCCATTGACCAAACTTGCCAATTTCACCGCGCACCGATTCGATGGCATGCAATACCTGCTCGTCCGACACCAGGTGCGGATAGCGCTCCGGCAGCAGCAGCAACAACGACTGCCACTTGCCGAGCATGCCCGGCAGCTCGTTGAACAGCGTGATCAGCTGGTGCCATAGCAGCGGTACCAGCACCAGCATGAACACCGCCAGTGCGCCCATGAACAAGGCAAACACCAGCATCACCGCCAGCCGTGTAGGTACGCGCACGCGCTCCAGGGCGTTGACCAACCCCTGCATCAGAAACGCCAGCACCATGCCCGCCAGCACCGGCGCGAGCATGCCGCCCAGGGTGAGCACGGCGGTAAAAGCCAGGAACAACAGGACCGCCAGCACCACCGCTTCCTCATCGGAGAAGTAGCGCTGCACCCAGTCGCGAAGCACTTTGAACATTGACGATCCTTGGAAAAGACTCAGGCCTTGCGCAGCCAGTAAGTATAGGTACCGGCCTCGGCCGTTTCTTGCAGCAGGGTATGACCGGCCAACTGGGCGAAAGTGCGGAAGTCGCGCTGGGAGCCTGCGTCCGTGGCGATAACCTTGAGCACCGCGCCACTGGCCAGGCGATTGAGCTCCATCTTGGCCTTGAGCAGTGGCAAAGGGCAATTCAGCCCGCTGGCGTCCAGTTCGGCGTCGCAGGTCAGGGTGTTACTCATCGCAGGGTCTCCAAAGGCATCGCCAGGGTGCTTCTTGGCATGGCTGGCTAGGATAGCGCCACTGGTCGCCAACGTGTGAGCCCGCTACAGTAGGTATCTTTGATCCGACGCGAGCTTCATGCATGAATCTACTGCGCCCTACCCTGCTGACGCTGGCCTGCCTGATGGCCCTTCCCGGCCATGCTGACGACCTGCCATCACTGGGTGATGCCAGTTCTGCGATCGTCTCGCCGCAACAGGAGCACCAACTGGGCCGTGCCTGGCTCAGCCTGCTGCGCGGCCAGGTCAATCAGCTCAACGACCCACAGCTCAAGGACTACGTCGAAACCAGCGTGTACAAGCTGGCCGAAACCAGCCAGCTGCAGGACCGGCGCCTGGAGTTCATCCTGATCGACAGCCGCGAGCTGAACGCCTTTGCCGCCCCGGGTGGCATTGTCGGGGTCAACGGCGGGCTGTTCCTCAACGCCCAGACCGAGGGTGAATATGCCTCGGTACTGGCCCACGAACTGGCGCACTTGTCGCAACGCCACTTCGCACGGGGTGTCGAGGCCCAGCAGCGTATGCAGTTGCCGATGATGGCAGCGCTGCTGGCCGGCATCGTGCTGGCCGCAGGTGGTGCCGGCGATGCGGGCATCGGCATGATTGCCGGCACCCAGGCGGCGGCCATTCAGGAGCAACGGCGCTTCTCGCGCCAGAATGAACAGGAAGCTGACCGCATCGGTATCCAGAACCTGGAAAAGGCCGGCTACGATCCGCGCAACATGCCGACCATGTTCGAGCGCCTGGCACGCCAGTATCGCTATGACGCAAAACCGCCGGAGTTCCTGCTGACCCACCCGGTGACCGAATCACGTATTGCCGACACCCGTAACCGCGCCGACCAGGCGCCCCAGGGTGGTATTGAAGACAGCATGCGCTACCAGCTGATCCGCGCCCGGGTGGCACTGACCTACGAAGGCACGCCGGGGCTTGCCGCCAAGCGCTTCCGCGCCCAGCTGGACGAAGATCCAAAACTGGATGCCGCACGTTATGGCCTGGCCTTGGCACAGATCAAGGGCGGGCAATTGAACGAGGCCCGTGAAATGCTCAAGCCGCTGCTGGCCAAGGCGCCCAACGACATCACCTACAACCTGGCGCAAATCGACCTGGACATCACCAACAACCGTCTTGCCGACGCCCAGCAGCGCGCCGAACGGATGCAGGGGCTGTACCCGGGCAACTACCCGTTGAAACAGGTGCGTGCCGACCTGCTGGTGAAACAGAACAAGCCGGCTGAGGCCGAGAAGGTGTTGAACGAGCTGGTGAAGAGTCGGCCGGATGACCCGGATGTGTGGTACGACATGGCCGAGGTGCGTGGCTTGTCGGGCAATACCATTGGCTTGCACCGGGCGCGTGCCGAGTACTTCACGCTGGTCGGCGACTTTGATCAGGCAATCCAGCAGCTGGATTACGCCAAGCGCCGGGCGGGTGGGAATTTCCCGCTGGCCTCACAGATTGACCAGCGCCAGCGCGAGATCATGGAGCAACGGCGCATGGTTCAGGAAATGATGGGGCGCTGAGGGTTTTGGGGGCGCTTTGCGCCCCAATCGCGACACAAGGCCGCTCCCACAGGCGTATGCAGGGCCATGTGGGAGCAACTGTCTTGCTCAATTTCTAAAAGCTGGCGCGATCCCTGTGGGAGCGGCCTTGTGTCGCGATGGGGCCGCAAAGCGGCCCCGGCAACCTCAAGCGTTACCGGAAAGCTTCAGCCGCGCCGCCTGGGTAAAGTCCAGCATACGGTTTAGCGGCTTGATTGCCTTGGGTACCAGCGCCGGGTCAACAAAAATTTCGTTGGTGCCGTTACGCAGGCAATCCAGCACCCGCTCCAGGGTGTTCATCGCCATCCACGGGCAGTGCGCACAGCTGCGGCATGCCGCGCCGTTACCGGCGGTGGGGGCTTCGACGAATTCCTTGTCCGGGCACAGCTGCTGCATCTTGTAGAAGATGCCGCGGTCGGTGGCGACGATGAAGGTTTTGTTCGGCAGGGTCTGGGCAGCCTTGATCAGCTGGCTGGTGGAACCCACCGCGTCGGCCAACTCGATCACCGCTTCCGGCGACTCGGGGTGCACCAGGATCGCAGCATCCGGGTACAGCGCCTTCATGTCAGCCAACTGGCGCGACTTGAACTCTTCGTGAACGATGCAGGCACCGTCCCACAGCAGCATGTCGGCACCGGTCTGCTTCTGGATGTAACGGCCCAGGTGCTGGTCCGGGCCCCAGATGATGGTTTCGCCGTTGTCCATCAGGCTTTCGACAATTTCCAGCGCGCAGCTCGAAGTCACCACCCAATCGGCGCGCGCCTTCACCGCTGCGGACGTGTTGGCGTAGACCACCACGGTGCGTTCAGGGTGCTGGTCGCAGAAGGCCGAGAACTCTTCCACCGGGCAACCCAGGTCGAGCGAGCAGGTGGCCTCCAGTGTCGGCATTAGCACGCGCTTTTCCGGGGTGAGGATTTTTGCCGTCTCGCCCATGAAGCGCACACCGGCCACGATGACCGTTTCGGCCGGGTGGTTCTTGCCGAAACGGGCCATTTCCAACGAGTCGGACACGCAGCCGCCGGTTTCTTCAGCCAGCGCCTGGATGACCGGGTCGCAGTAGTAATGGGCAACCAGCACGGCATTCTGGGCCTTGAGCTCGGCAGCGATGGCCGCACGGTATTCGGCCTCCTGCTCGGCTGTCAGCGGGTTGGGCTGCTTGGCGTCGAGGTGGGCCTGAACCAAAAGGCGTTCGGAAATCTGGGTCATGATCGCTGGACCTGCAGGCGCGCTTGCGCGTCAAATCGAGTGTATCACCCGGCCCTGGCAGATCGGCTAAGGGTGCCGGACGGCATGGTGACCGCCACGGCCCTCTGCGGGCGCGGATTATTATCGGAGGCCGAAGGCTACAGACAATCCAGCGATTACTAAAGGGGTTTTTGTGTTGCCTGTGCTGGCCTCTTCGCGGGTAAACCCGCTCCTACACGGTGAAATCCTGGTAGGAGCGGGTTCACCCGCGAAGAGGCTGCAACAGGAGAAACCGTCACCCCTGCGGCGACAGGGCCGCCAGATGCGCCGCCATGAACATGGCAAATTCTTCCACGGTCATTTTTCGGCCATTGAAATCGACCATGCCATCGGCATAGTGCAGGCTGCTGACCACATCATCGCCCTGCACGGTGGCCATGCCGCTCTGCAGCGCCATCATGCCGACCATCTCCCCCGCCTGGCTCGACTGCATGGCAATCGCTTGCGCGTCGGTCTGGCCATCCAGCAAGGCCTGCAAGGTCGCCAGGTCACCGATCATCGGCTTGGACAGCGACAGCTTGCCTTTCACCTCCGTGATGATCTGCTTGCTCAGCTGGTCCGGCGGCAGGTCGAAGCTGGCCGGTGCGGCGAGGTCCATCGACAGGTTGAAGCGGCTCTCGCCATTGGCGGTCTTGAACGACAGGTTTTCCACCGCCAGCTTGGGCTTGGCGGCCAGCAATTTCTGCAAGTCACCCTGGAAGCGGGCCTTTTCGGCGTCGTCCATCTGGATCTGCGGCACCGGCTGGCCAGCCGCACTGGCGGCCTCGAACTCCGGCAAGTGCGACTGGTACCACTTCGACAAGGCCTGCAGCGCCGGGGCGTTTACCGAAGTCACGCTCACCGCCATCTGCGCCTTGCCTACCGCGCGGCCATCCCAGCTGATGTCGCCGACCTTGTACGCCGCGCGGCCACCTACGGTGTCCGTGCCGTCGAGGGTTTGCAAGGCGTTCTGTTCCAGGCCCTTGATCAACAGCACCTGCTGTTTCGGCCCAAGTGTGACCTTGGCTTCAGCCAACGCCAGATCGACGTTACCGACATAGATGGCATCGTGCGCGGTGGCTGCGAGGTTACCGCCAAACGTCAGCCCGTTGAGCTCGAACGTGGCCGGCGGCTGGTCGTCATGCACACGCTTCATCACCAGCCTGTCGGCCTGGCCGCGGAACTTGGAGGCCTTGCCCTCCTTGTCCCCACTGACTTCGAACTGCATGCCCGAAAAGTCGAAGGTGTTGCCATCCGCTTCGTCAATCTTGAGCGGCGCCAGCTGAACCTGGCTGACCACACTGCCGCCGTAACCCAGGCTGGTCTGTGCGCTGATCGGAGCCTTTTCACCCGCAGCGGCGAACAATGGCGCGACGGCTTCATCCTTCTGCAGCGTGCTGTTGCTGACCGCCATTACCGGCATCAGCTTCAGTGCCCTGACCCTCGACCAGGGAAACGGGCCGTGCTCGATCTGGTCGGTCACGCCCACGTCAAAATTGATCACCTCGCCCTGCCCCACGTTGATGTCGCGAGCCTTGAGCCGGTACTGGGCAGTGCTGCTGAAGAGATGCTGCTCCAGCGACACACGCTCGATGCTCATGCTACCACCGGTACTGACCAGGGCCTTTTTGAGTTCGGCGTTGCTGCGTGCAAGGGCGTTGTCCAGCTCTGCCGGCAGCTGCTTGCCGGTGTACCAGGCGCCTGCGGTGGTTGCGACGGCAATGGCGATAGCCAGGCCGGAAAGGATGCCAACTGATTTCTTCATGAATAGAACCGATTGCTGTCCGTAAGGGCTTCGAAGGCGGCCAGAGGCCACGCAGAAATCGAAGAGTACCACCCCCGATTGGGCCGAGTGCTGGCCCAGCTCGAGAAATGCCATTTTTCGGACACATCCGACAGCCAGGTGAAACAAGCAAAGGATTCGTTAATTTTTACGAACACTCAAATTGATCAGAATCGCAAAAAAACGCGCAACAACCGAACAAATCCCGTATTTAATCGATAAATATTTCAATTTTGCAACATCTTGTCATGTTTAACTTGACACCCACCTACCCATCGTTTTTTATTTTCACCACTTTGCGCGCCCCACCGCGCCTTCCGCCGCTCCAACATAAAAGGTGAACAATATGGAGCCCACCCGCTCGCCCTTGCCGCATGCGCAATACACCGTGCCCGTCGTTTACGCCCAGCAGCAGGAGCCATGCCAGCATGCAGCCTGACCACAGCGCTTCCGGCAACGGCCAACTTCGCAAGACCCTGCGCCTCTGGCACGTGATCATCATCGGCCTGGCTTACCTGACCCCGATGACCGTGTTCGACACCTTCGGCATCGTCAGCGGGATCACCGCTGGCCATGTACCCAGCGCCTACATCCTGGCATTGGCCGGCATCCTGTTCACCGCGGTGAGCTATGGCACCCTGGTAAAACGCTTCCCGCAGTCGGGCTCGGCCTACACCTACACCCAGCGCGCGATCAACCCGCACGTGGGCTTCCTGGTGGGCTGGTCTTCACTGCTGGACTACCTGCTGCTGCCGATGGTCAACGCGCTACTGGCCAAGCTGTACCTTTCGGCCATGTTCCCGGAAGTACCTGAGTGGATGTGGGTCGCCGGCTTCGTCACCCTGATCAGCCTGATCAACATGCGCAGCGTAAACCTGGTGGCCCACTTCAACCTGCTGTTCGTGGGTGTACAGGTGGCGATCATCGCCGTGTTCATCTACCTGTGCGTGCGCGGCCTGGACCAGGGTGAAGGGCTGGGTACCACCTGGAGCCTGATACCGTTCGCCGACAGCCAGACCCAGTTCAGTGCCCTGGCCGCCGGTGCAACCATCCTGTGCTTCTCGTTCCTGGGCTTTGATGCGGTCACCTGCCTGTCCGAGGAAACCCGCGATCCGGCCAAGACCATTCCCCGGGCGATCTTCCTCACCGCACTGATTGGCGGTGTGGTCTTCATCACCGTGTCGTACTTCATCCAGGCCTACTTCCCGACCATGGCCCGCTTCCACGACCAGGAAGCAGCCCTGCCGGAAATTGCCCTGTACGTTGGCGGCAAGCTCTTCCAGTCGATCTTCATTGCCTGCACCGTGATCAACACCATCGCCTCGGGCCTGGCCTCGCAAACCAGCGTGTCACGCCTGCTGTATGTGATGGGCCGCGACAACGTGATCCCGGCCAGCGTCTTCGCCCGCCTGCATTCGCGCTACAAGACGCCAGTGCTGAACATTGCAGTCGTAGGGCTGATTTCGCTATCGGCGATCTTCTTCGACCTGGTTACCGCCACTTCCATCATCAACTTCGGCGCCCTGGTCGCGTTCAGCTTCGTCAACCTGTCGGTCATCAACCACTGCTACCTGCGTGAAGGCAATCGCAAAGGCCTGAGCAACCAGTTGAAGTACCTGGTGCTGCCGACCATCGGCTTCTGCATCATCGTCTCGCTGTGGCTGGACCTGAACGCACATTCGCTGATGTTTGGCGGCATCTGGGCTGCGCTCGGATTGATCTACCTGGGCTGGCTGACCAAAGCCTTCCGCGCGGCACCGCCCAACTACGTCGCCGAATGACCCACGCTGCCAACAACGCCCGCGCCTGATCGCGGGCGTTGCATTTGTTCGAAAAGGAAAGCCCTCATGCCGCTGCGTCGCCTCTCCATCCAGTGGAAGATCACACTCCTCGCCGGCCTGTGCCTGCTGGCCATTGTCGCCTTGCTGGTAGCCACCTCGCTGACCCAGGCCCATCGCAGCGCCGCCCTGGTCAACCAGGCCAACACTGCCATGCTCGAAGACAGCGCCCGCCAGCGCCTGCAGGCCCACGCCGAAACCCAGGCCTTGCGTATCCAGCGCTACTTCATGGACGCCTACCAGTACGGCAATGGCTTTGCCCGCCTGGTACACGTGCTGAAGGCCCGTGGTGGTAGCGACCTGCGCGCCGAACTGACCCGCCAGGCGCGTGCCAGCCTGGCCGGCAACCCGGATGTGATTGGCCTGTATTTGGTGTTCCAGCCCAATGCCCTGGACCAGCAGGACAGCCACTACCTCGGGCAGGACGCCCTGGGCAGCAATGAGAGCGGGCGTTTCTCGCTGTACTGGTCCCAACCAAGCCCCGGCACCCTGGAACTTGAAGCCATGCCGGAAACGATGCTCGGCGACACCAGCATCGGCAGCAACGGCGCGGCGAAGAACCGCTGGCTGACCTGCCCGCAGGACACCGCCAGGACCTGCATGCTCGAACCGTACCTCGACGAGGTCAACGGCCGTCAGGTGCTGATGACCAGCATCGCTTTGCCACTGCTGGAACACGGCAAGGTAGTCGGCGTGGTCGGCCTGGACATCGGCCTGGCCAACCTGCAGCAACTGAGTGTGGACGGCCGCCGCGACCTGTTCGACGGCCAGGGCCAGGTGAGTATCGCCACCGCCGCCGGCCTGCTGGCGGGCAACAGCCGCGACGACAGCACGCTCGGCAAGCCCATGGCAAATGCGGTAGCCGACGGCCTGCTACGCGTGGCCCACCCCTTCACGCCAATCCCTGACACAGCCCCGTGGCAGGTATGGCTGGAAGTGCCGGAAAGCGTGCTGCAGGCCCCTGCCGTAGCCCTCAACCAGCGCCTTGATGCCCATAACCAGAATGCCAACCTCACCAGCCTGCTGATAGGCCTTGGCACGGCAATCGTGGGTTTGCTGCTGGTGTGGCTGACCGCTCGCGGCGTTAGCCGGCCAATCCTGGCCGTGGCGGCACGCCTGGAAGACATTGCCAGTGGCGAAGGCGACCTTACCCGTCGCCTGGACTACGCCCGCCAGGATGAACTGGGCCTGCTCACCGGCTGGTTCAACCGCTTCCTCGACAAGTTGCAACCGGTCATTGCCCAGGTCAAAGGGTCGCTGCAGGAGGCCCGCGACACCGCCGACCAATCGGCCGCCATCGCCAGCCAGACCAGCAACGGCATGCAGCAACAGCATCGCGAAATCGAACAGGTGGCCACAGCGGCCAATGAAATGAGCGCCACCGCTCTGGATGTCGCCCACAACGCCTCGCAGGCGGCCCAGGCCGCACGCGCCGCGGATCAGGCCAGCCAGGAAGGCTTGCAACTGGTGGACAGCACGCGCCAGGGCATCGACCGCCTGGCCGCAGGCATGAACACTGCCATGGACGAGGCCCGTGCACTGGAAGACCGCAGCGGGCAAATCGGCTCGGTACTTGAAGTGATCCGCACCATTGCCGAGCAAACCAACCTGCTGGCACTGAATGCCGCCATCGAAGCGGCCCGCGCAGGCGAAGCCGGGCGTGGCTTCGCCGTGGTTGCCGATGAGGTGCGCGGCCTGGCCCAGCGCACGCAGGTTTCGGTAGAGGAAATTCGCCAGGTCATCGAGGGCCTTCAGCAAGGCACCCAGGACGTGGTGGGGGCCATGCATGCAGGCCAACGCCAGGCCCAGGACAGCGCCGCACGCATGGAGCAGGCATTACCGGCACTGCAGCGTATTGGCGAGGCCGTGGCGGTGATCAGCGACATGAACTTGCAGATAGCCTCGGCGGCGGAAGAGCAGAGCGCGGTGGCCGAGGAAGTGAACCGTAACGTGGCCGGCATTCGAGACGTGACAGAATCGTTGGCCGGGCAGGCCGATGAATCGGCACGCATCAGTCAGGCCCTGAACCGGCTGGCCAACCAGCAGCAAGCGCTAATGGAGCAGTTTCGCGTCTAGCCTGTGAGGGCCTCTTCGCGGGTAAACCCGCTCCTACACGGGATTTGCACTGCTCTTGTAGGCGGCGCCAGCCCCTGTAGGAGCGGGCTTGCCCGCGAAGAGGCCGGCACAGACACAACAGCATCATCGTTTTTACTGAGCACTACTCATGCAAACCGCAACCCGATCCACCTTCTTCGACATCACCAGCGAACAAGGACTTTTACGCACCTCGATCGCCGCCACCCTGTTCATCGCCAGCATCGGCATCGCCTTCGGCCTTGCCTCCGGCTCGTTTTCCATCGTCTTCGACGGCGTATACTCGCTGGTCGACGCCAGCATGAGCGGGCTCTCGCTGGTCGTGGTCAAGCTGATCACTTCGCACACCACCAGCGTGCAGATGTCACGCAAGCTGCGCGAGCGCTTCACCATGGGTTTCTGGCACCTGGAGCCCATGGTACTGGCGCTCAACGGCATTCTGCTCGGCGGCGTGGCCATCTACGCGCTGATCAATGCCGTCAGCAGCCTGCTGCAAGGCGGGCGCCACCTGGAGTTCGGCATTGCCATGGTCTACGCGGCGCTGACGGTGATCACCTGCGTGACCATCGCCGTCATCGAGGCCCGCGCCAACCGCAAACTAAAGTCAGACTTCGTGCGCATGGACGTCAAGGGCTGGGTAATGTCAGCCAGCATCACGGCCGCACTGCTGATCGCCTTCTGCTTTGGCTATGCCGTGCAAGGCACTTCGCTGGAATGGGTATCACCCTATATTGACCCGGCGGTGCTGGCGCTGGTGTGCCTGGTGATCGTGCCATTGCCGATGTCGGTGGTGCGTCAGGCGCTGTCTGAAATCTTCCTGGTCACCCCTGGCGACCTCAAGCTGCACGTAGATGAGGTGGCCAAGGCCTTCGTCGCTCGCCACGGCCTGCAGTCTTACCGCGCCTATGTCGCCAAGGTCGGGCGTTCGCGGGAGATCGAACTGTATTTCATCGTGCCCAAAACCATGGCGGCGAAGACCATCGATGAATGGGATGCCTGGCGCAACGAGATTGGCGACGCGGTAGGCGGCGAAGGGCCGGACCGCTGGCTGACAGTGGTGTTCACTGGCGACCCGGAATGGGCCGAGTAATGTGTGGGCGCGCTGCGCCCTTTTTCCGAAACCCGTAGCGCAAACGAAAAAGCCCGCGACCATTTCTGGTAGCGGGCTTTCACGGACTGCGTATGGTGGGTCGTGTAGGATTCGAACCTACGACCAATTGGTTAAAAGCCAACTGCTCTACCAACTGAGCTAACGACCCATTTGATGGCGCGTATAATACTGATTTCTAACGAGAATTCAACACCCCATCACGATTTTTTCAAAAATACCGAGTCGGGTCTTCGATACCGGCGGCCTTGAAACCGTCGGCGCGCAGGCGGCAGCTGTCGCATTTGCCACAGGCGCGGCCGTCATCGTCGGCCTGGTAGCAGGAAACGGTCAGGCTGTAGTCCACACCACGGGCCATACCGGCCTGCACGATCTGCGCCTTGCTCATGTTCTGCAGCGGCGCCTGGATGCGGAAACCCTGCCCTTCTACGCCAGCCTTGGTCGCCAGGTTGGCCATGCGCTCGAAGGCCTCGACAAACTCGGGACGGCAATCCGGGTAGCCGGAGTAATCCACGGCATTGACGCCAATGAAGATGTCGCGCGCTTCCAGCACTTCAGCCCAACCCAGCGCCAGCGAAAGGAACACGGTGTTGCGCGCCGGCACATAAGTGACCGGAATGCCTTCACCCGGGGCTTCCGGCACGTCGATGCTGCTGTCGGTCAATGCCGAACCGCCGATGCCGTCGAGGTTCAGCCCAATCACCTTGTGTTCGACCACACCCAGGTCGCGGGCCACGCGGGCAGCGGCGTTCAGCTCGGCGCGATGACGCTGGCCGTAGTCAAAGCTCATGGTGTAGCAGCTGTAGCCTTCGCCCTTGGCCATGGCAACCACGGTGGCCGAGTCCAGGCCGCCGGACAACAGGATTACTGCGCGTTTTTCTGTCATGTGTACGTGCTCCTCAATCAACGTCCGGGCTCGTCGTTCCACAGCAGCTTGTGCAGCTGAAGTTGGAAGCGTACGGGCAGGTTGTCAGCAACGATCCAGTCAGCCAGGTCACTGGCGTTCACCTGATGATGGCTGGGTGAGAACAACACCTCACCGGCACGCTCTGCCAGGTTGTACTGGATCAGCTTGGATACCGCCCAGTCATAATCCTCACGGGAACAAATGACGAACTTGACCTGGTCGTTGCGCGTCAGCTGCTCGATGTTCTCGTAGCGGTTACGGTGCGACTCTTCGGAGCCTGGGGTTTTCAGGTCGACCACACGACTGACGCGGGTGTCGGTGCCGGCAATATCCAGCGCGCCGCTGGTCTCCAGCGACACCTCGTAACCGGCGTCACACAGCCGCTGCAGCAATGGCAAGGCGTTGGGCTGGGCCAGCGGTTCGCCACCGGTGACACAGACGTAGCGCGGCTTGAAGCCGGCCACTTGCTCAAGGATCGAATCAAGGGTGCGAATGGTACCGCCACTGAAGGCATAGGCACTGTCGCAGTACTGGCAACGCAGGGGGCAACCGGTGAGGCGCACAAATACCGTAGGCAGCCCGGCCGTTCGCGTCTCACCCTGCAAAGAGTAAAAGACTTCGGTGATGCGTAATGTGTCTTGCATGCTCGCCACGGGCGTGACAGCTAAACAGGCTGTCCGCCTCCGTCAGGCACTGTCGCGGACTCGACATCGCGTTATCCGCAGCAGCGTGTTTACGAAAAAAGGGCAGTGATTCTAACGAAAAAACCCGCGACTGGCGCGGGTTTCTTTCGAGCGGTACAGCGACAACGCCTAGAGCTTCTGCAGGTCACGCTGGGCCAGTTGAGCGGCAGAGGTGCCGGGGTACTGGGTGACGACCTGCTGGAGGATGCCTTTTACCTTGTCGGTATGGCCCATACGGCGCTCGACATCAGCCAGTTTGTACAGCGAATCTGGCACCTTGCTGTGCTTCGGGTACTTTTGGCTGACCTGGGCAAAAGCCTGGCTGGCGCCTTGCAGGTCACCCTTGGCCAGGTTCACTTCACCCAGCCAGTACTGGGCATTACCGGCGTACTGGCTGTTGGGGTACTTGCGCAGGAAGGCGTTGAACGCCTGGCTGGCCTTGTCGAAGTCTTTCTGTTTGATCAGGTCGAAAGCTGCGTCGTAATAGAGCTTCTCTTTCGCCGGATCACCGGGCTGGCTACTGCCGGCCGGTTGTTGCGCAGCAGCACCTGCTGCGGCATCGGGGGCGGCATTGGACGCACCACCACCGGAGGAATTATCAGGGGTTGCGGCAGGCGCAGCGCCACTGTTGATGCGACGGTCCAGGTCCTGGTAACGCTCCAGGTTTTCCTGCTTCATGCGCGACACATCGTTTTGCAGCTCTTCGATGATGCCTTGCTGGCGGGAAAGCTGATCCTGCATCTGTTGCAGCTGCATGAACAGCTGGCCCTGTGCAGAGGCAGGGGCCGAAGCCCCTGACCCGGCATAGGCGCCGCTCGTGCCATAACCCGCAGGCGGATAGCTGCCTGCGTTGTCATCTACTACAGGGACCTCAGCCCAGGCCGCAAGCGGCAGGCTGAGTGCGAGGACGGTTACTACACGGCGGCACATACGCATAAGAACTTACTTACGCAGTTCTACGCGACGGTTCTGAGCCCAGGACTGCTCGTCGTTGCCGGTAGCAACTGGACGCTCTTCGCCGTAGGAAACCAGTTCCAGCTGAGCAGGGGAAACGCCCTGCAGAACCAGGTAGCGCTGAACGGCTTTCGCACGACGCTCACCCAGAGCCATGTTGTACTCGCGGGTGCCGCGCTCGTCGGTGTTACCTTCCAGAACAACACGGTTGCCGTTGGCTTTCAGGTCCTTGGCGTGAACGTCCAGAGCGCGCATGGCTTCTGGCTTCAGGTCCGAGCTGTCGTATTCGAAGTAGAAGGTGGTGATTGCGCGCAGGGCGGCTTCTTCGCTCAGGGAGCCGTCAACAGCGCCAGTGTTGGCACCGTAGCCAGCGTTAGGATCTACAGCAGCGCCTTCGCCTGCGTTATCACCGCCCTTCGAGGAGCAACCTACAGCTACGGCCATGGCCAGGGCCAGCGCAGCAAATTTACCAAACTTCAGCATTTCCATCGTGAAACTCCTAATGAAACCCCAGTGTGTTAAGCAAAATGTATTACGCCGCAATCAGTTCAGGTAAGGGGACCAGGACGGTTCTCTGACTTCGCCTTGAGCGGTAGGAAGTGGGAGCCTCACGCGGCCATTAAGCGACACGAGCATCAAGACTCCCCGGCCCTGCTGGCGGGTGGCGTAGATTAGCATGGTGCCGTTTGGCGCAACAGTGGGAGACTCATCAAGACTTGTTTCAGACAGAATCTTTACACTTCCGCGCTGCAAGTCCTGTGCCGCCACTTTGAAGTTGGTAAAGCCCTGTTGGCGATGGATCATTACCAGGGTCTTTTCGTCCGCCGAAAGTTTCGGGTTGGCGTTGTAGTTACCCACGAACGTTACGCGCTCGGCACCACCACCACTGACCGACTGTTTATAGATCTGCGGTTTGCCGCCACGGTCGGAAGTGAAGTAAAGGGTGTTGCCATCTTTGCCCCAGAACGGCTCGGTATTGATACCAGGGCCTGCAGTAACACGGCTGATCTGGCGCGAGGCCACATTCATCACGTAGATGTCCGGGTTGCCGTCCTTGGACAGCACGAACGCCAGGCGCGAACCGTCTGGCGACCAGGCTGGCGCGCCATTGAGGCCCTCGAAGTTGGTCACCTGCTCGCGGCGGCCAGTATCGATGTTCTGCACGAAGATACGTGGGCGCTTCTGCTCGAACGAAACGTAGGCGATCCGTTTGCCATCTGGCGCAAAGCGCGGCGACAGGATCGGCTCACGCGATTGCAGCAGGGTCACCGCACGCGCACCGTCGTAGTCCGAACGCTGGAGGGTGTAGCGGGTGTTGTTGGTGGAGAAACGCTCGGCCGTCACGTACAGCATGCGCGTAGAGAACGCGCCCTTGATGCCGGTCAGCTTCTCGAACGACTGGTCGGCAATGTAGTGCGCCATGTCGCGCAGCTGGTCGGTGCTGCCCGCCACGCTGCCGGTCAGCACTTGCTGCTCGGTGGCGACGTTGAACAGCGCGTACTGCACCTGCAGGCGACCGCCCGACGGCACGATGCTGCCGACCATCACGTATTGTGCACCCAGCGCTTTCCAGTCACGGAAGATCACTTCGCTGGCCTGCGACGGCTGGCTGATCATGTTCTGCCGCGGAATTGGCGAGTAGTAGCCAGAGTTGCGCAGGTCATTGCCGATGATGTCGGCGATGTCTTCTGGCAGCACGCTGCCGCCCTGCAGACCGAACGGCACTACCGCGATGGGCGTGGCCCGATCACTGCCGCTGGTAACCAGGATGTTCTTTTCTTCTGCCACCGCCATGCCTGCCACGCAGCAGAGCATGACCAGCAGTCCTCTCAGACGTTTAATCACAACGCTAGATCCTCAGGTGTAAATGTCATCTTGAACGAACGATATTGGTTGAAATCGCTCGGCTTCATACCCTGCATCTCGGTCAAACGACCAATGTTCTTCACCGCAGCCACCGCCGAACTGTCATACGGGCCGTCACCACTGGACCGGGCCACGCTGACACTGGTGATGGTACCGTCCGGCAACATGTTGATCTGCAGGACCACCGTCATGCCCTTGCGCGCGGAAGGCGGACGTGCCCAGCCCTCGGCCGCGCGCATGCGGATCAGGTCGTCGAAGTCGCCGGCCACCTGGTCACCCTGCTCGTCGGCCAGCGCCTGCTGCCGCTCGGTGGTATCGGACAACAGCTCGGCCAGGGCCTGGGCTTTCTTGTCTTCTGCCGCCTTGCGGGCCGCTTCCTGTGCCTTTTTCTTCTGGGCGTCTGCAGCGGCCTTTTTCTTGGCCTCTTCAGCTGCCTTCTTCTTCGCATCCTCGGCCGCCGCTTTCTTCTTGGCGTCCTCGGCTGCTTTTTTCTTGGCCTCTTCGGCTGCCTTTTTCTTGGCGTCCTCGGCGGCTTGCTTCTTCGCCTCTTCAGCGGCCTCTTTCTTGGCCTCTTCTTCGGCTTTTTTCTTCGCTTCGTCCTCGGCCTTCTTCTTGGCGATGTCGGCCTGCTGCTTCTCGGCGGCTTTCTTCGCCTCGTCGGCCTTCTTGGCTTCGGCGGCTTTCTTCGCCTCGGCAGCCTTGGCGGCTTCAGCGGCCTCGGCTTTTTTGGCTTCAGCGGCCTCGCGAGCCTCTTCGGCCTTTTGAGCGGCGTCGGCTTTCTTTTGTTCCGCGGCCTTCACGGCCTCTTGCTCGACCTTCTTCTGTTCAAGCTGCTCGACTTCGGTCTGGCGCGAAGCGGTTTTCTTCGCCTCCCCGGCAATCTTCTGATTGGTCTGGGTGGTTGCCTGGCTCTTGGACTTGAGCTGGTACAGGGTAGCCTGAACGATCGGCTTGGAAGGCGGCAGCTCAGGCGTCATGGCAAAACTGACGAACAGCAGGGCAAACACCAGCACATGCAGGCCGATGGCCCAGACACTGGGCCAGAAGTAGCTTTCCGAGGCGGATGGCTCTCGCTGTTGCATCAGGGCGCCTCGGTAATCAGGCCAACGTTACCGACACCGGCCTTCTGCAACCCGCCCATGGCACCCATGACCGCGCCATAGTCGACAGCCTTGTCGCCACGAATGAACACCTGGGTCTGCTTGCCCTGGTCACGGCCGGCAGCAATGATCTTGGTAACGGCGTCGGTCATGGCCGGCAAGGTCATGGCCTTGTCCATCTGCTTGTCGGTATCGACTTCACTGCCGAGGTTCCAGTAATAGGTTTTATCGGCCTTGATGGAGATGGTGAGGATCTGGACGTTGTTGTCCTGCGGCAAGGCTTCGCTGGAAACCTTGGGCAGGTCGACCTTCACGCCCTGATTGAGCATGGGCGCCGTCACCATGAAGATGACCAGCAGCACCAGCATCACGTCGATGTAGGGCACCACGTTCATCTCGGCGACGGGCTTGCGTTTGTGGCGAACTCGGGCCATGGGCTTCTACCTGATTACTCTTCGCTGGTGTGCACTTTGCGGTGCAGGATCGCCTGGAACTCGTCGGCGAAGGTGTAGTAACGGCCGATCAGTATTTCACTGCGCGCGGCGAAACGGTTGTAGGCAATGACAGCCGGGATTGCCGCGAACAGGCCGATGGCGGTTGCGATCAGTGCTTCGGCAATGCCCGGTGCAACGGTGGCCAGGGTGGCCTGCTGTGCGCTGGCCAGGCCGCGGAAGGAGTTCATGATGCCCCACACGGTGCCGAACAGGCCGATGTACGGGCTGGTCGAACCAACGGTGGCCAGGAACGGCAAGCTCTGCTCGAGTTTTTCTTCCTCGCGCGAGATGGCCACACGCATGGCACGGCCAACACCTTCCATGACAGCGTCCGGGTCGACACCCGGCTGCTGGCGCAGGCGCGAGAACTCCTTGAAACCGGCACGGAACACCTGCTCCACGCCGGAGTCCGGGTCTGGGTTGCTGCCTGCCTGGCGGTACAGCTTGGACAGGTCGATGCCTGACCAGAAACGCTCTTCGAAGGCATCCAGCGCACGACGACCGGCGCGCAGCATGGTGCTGCGCTGGAAGATCATGATCCATGAGGTGACCGAGGCGGCCACCAGGGTCAGCATTACCAGCTGTACCACCACGCTGGCATTGCTGACCAGACTCCACATGGAGGTATGGTCGACGACGTTAGCTTCCACGCTTATTCTCCTGCATTCGATTGATTACCCGAGCCGTCCGCCGCAAAGGCGTCGCGCAGCTGGGGGGGTAGGGCTCGGGGTTTGAAAGTGTCGGCGCGCACGGCAGCCACCAGGAACTGCCCTTCGCAAAGCAGCGTTTCATCCTTTTCCCGCCAGACCTGCTGTACGAAACGCAAGCTGGCGCGATTGAGTTCAAGTACTTGCGCGGTCACCCGCAATTCGTCATCCAGCCGCGCCGGCGCGTGATAGCGCGCTTCGCTGGAATGGACCACGAACAGCAGGTTGTCTTCAGCCAGCTGCGACTGGGAAAAGCCCAGGTGCCGCAGGCGTTCGGTGCGCGCGCGCTCCATGAATTTCAGGTAGTTGACGTAATACACCACGCCGCCCGCATCGGTATCTTCGTAATAGACGCGACACCGGTGTGCGAACGGTTCGAGCTGATTTTGCGCGCGCATACTCTAGTGCTTACTCCTCAGCTTGCCAATCCGCTGTGGCAACTGTTTTTTCTTCATTAATGTCTTATTGCCAGCGCACCCAGGGCATGCCAGCGGTAGGACCACGAAAAGTCGCTTTTGATCTGTCATTCATCGCCTGGCTCGGAAAAATCGCCCCCCTCCCCCAAGCGCCCGGGAATATTCAGCCCAAAGTGCAGGTAGGCATGCCGGGTGACCACGCGGCCGCGTGGCGTGCGCATGATGTAGCCCTGCTGAATCAGGTACGGCTCAAGCACATCTTCGATGGTATGACGCTCTTCGCTGATGGCTGCAGCCAGGTTGTCCACGCCCACCGGGCCGCCGTCGAACTTCTCGATCATGGTCAGCAGCAGGCGACGGTCGGAATGGTCGAAACCCCGCTCGTCGACATCCAGCAGGTTCAGCGCCATGTCAGCCACGGCCTTGGTGATCTGGCCCTTGCCGCGTACCTCGGCATAGTCACGCACGCGGCGCAGCAGGCGGTTGGCGATGCGCGGCGTGCCACGGGCACGACGGGCGATCTCGTAGGCCCCCTGGTCTTCGATGGCAAGGCCAAGGATGTTGGCCGAGCGGCTGACGATGGTGCTCAGATCCTTGTCGTTGTAGAACTCCAGGCGCTGCACGATACCGAAGCGGTCACGCAGCGGGTTGGTCAGCATGCCGGCACGGGTAGTAGCCCCCACCAGGGTGAAGGGTGGCAGATCGAGCTTGATAGAACGGGCTGCCGGGCCTTCGCCGATCATGATGTCGAGCTGGAAGTCCTCCATGGCCGGGTAAAGCACTTCTTCGACCACAGGCGACAGCCGGTGGATTTCGTCGATGAACAGCACGTCGTGCGGCTCGAGGTTGGTCAGCATGGCTGCCAGGTCGCCGGGGCGCTCGAGAATCGGCCCCGAAGTGCTCTTCACCGACACGCCCATTTCATGGGCGATGATGTTGGCCAGGGTGGTCTTGCCCAGGCCGGGCGGGCCGAAGATCAGCGTGTGGTCAAGCGACTCGCCGCGGCCGCGGGCGGCCTGGATGAACAGCGCCATCTGCTCGCGCACCACCGGCTGGCCAATGTACTCGTCCAGGCTCAGCGGGCGAATCGCACGGTCCTGGACTTCTTCGCGGTCGCGGCCACTGGCGGCGATCAGGCGGTCGGCTTCGATCACTTGGAAATCATCCCTTTCAGGCTGCGGCGGATCAGCTCTTCACTGCTCAGGCCGGCCTTGTCCTTGATCGCGGCAATTGCCTTGCTGGCTTCCTGCGGCTTGTAGCCCAGCGAGACCAAGGCACTGACTGCATCGGCCTCGGCACTGGACTCGCTGGCAACCGGCAAAGGCCCATCGGACACCAGGGTGAACATGGCCGGCGAGGTTTCCCAGGCCTTGAAACGGTCCTTGAGCTCGACCAGCAAGCGCTCGGCGGTTTTCTTGCCGACGCCCGGCACGCGCACCAGGGCTGAGGTGTCCTGGGCCTGCACGCAGCGCACCAGTTCATCCACTTCCAGCCCGGACATCAGCGCCAGGGCCAGCTTAGGCCCTACGCCGTTCAGGCGGATCAGCTCGCGGAACAGCTCGCGCTCACGTTTTTCGGCAAAGCCGTAGAGCAAGTGGGCATCTTCGCGCACGACCAGGTGGGTATGCACCGTGACGGTTTCACCCACTTTGGGCAGACGGTACAGCGTGGTCATGGGAACTTCCAGTTCGTAACCCACGCCGTTGACGTCGATAATCAGGTGAGGCGGTTGTTTTTCCGCCAGGGTGCCGCGCAAACGTCCAATCACGTTCCGATCCTTCCTCTCGGGGAGCCGGTCAAAGACCGCTCAACCCTATCAGCAAATGCAGCAGGTGAATGCATCACCCGAACAAAATGTGTATCAGCGCATGAAGCGCTTACAGACGCAAGCGCCCGCCGCGTCGCCGCGCTGTGCTCAAGCCATGCGGCACCAGGCTGGAGCGGGTGTGGGCGTGGCACAGGGCGATGGCCAGGGCATCGGAAGCGTCGATCTGCGGTTTTTGCGTCAATTTCAGCAGGTGCATGACCATCATCATCACCTGCTCCTTGTTGGCCCCCCCCGTGCCGGCCACGGCCTGCTTGACCTGGGTGGCGCTGTACTCGGCGATCTCCAGGCCGGCCTCGGCGGCGGCGACGATAGCCGCGCCACGTGCCTGGCCAAGCTTGAGCGCCGAATCGGCGTTGCGGGCCATGAACACCCGTTCGATGCCCATGGTCACCGGGCCGTGCTGAGCAATGATTTCACTGACACCACGAAAAACAATCTGCAGCCGCTCGTGCAGCTCACCGCTGCCGGTGCGGATGCAGCCCGACGCCACGTACTCGCAACCACGGGCGGTCTGGCGTACCACGCCATAGCCGGTGATGCGCGAGCCGGGGTCGATACCTAGAATCAGAGTCATAAAGCCCGTCGAAAAAATGATGCATCTCTACAAACTGCGCCGGCCCTTTCGCGGGTAAACCCGCTCCTACAGGTACTGCACCACATTTGAAATGGGCGTAATACCTGTAGGAGCGGGTTTACCCGCGAAAGGGCCGGCACAGGCGCTATCAAACGCTCAGAGTTGGCACAAAATGCCAAATCACCTTAGCCGAGGTTTTCCATGATCTCATCGGAAATCTGGGCGTTGGAGTAAACGTTCTGCACGTCATCCAGGTCTTCGAGCATGTCGATCAGCTTGAGCACCTTTTCGGCACCGTCCTGGTCGAGTTCGGCGCTGGTGGTCGGCTGCATGACGATTTCCGCGTCAGCGGCCTTGAAGCCAGCCTCTTCCAAGGCATTACGCACGGCATAGAAGCTGTTGAACGAGGTGAACACGTCGAAGGAGCCGTCGTCGTTGGCAACCACGTCGTCGGCATCGGCTTCCATTGCCGCTTCCATCAACGCGTCCTCTTCCACGCCCGGAGCAAAGCTGATCTGGCCTTTGCGTTCGAACAGGTAGGCCACAGAACCGTCAGTACCCAGGTTGCCGCCACACTTGGTGAAGGCATGGCGCACGGCCGCGGCGGTACGGTTGCGGTTGTCGGTCATGGCTTCGACCATGATCGCCACGCCACCCGGGCCGTAACCTTCGTAGCTAAGCTCTTCGACATTGTCGCTTTCATTGGTGCCAGCACCACGGGCCACGGCACGATCGATGATGTCGCGGCTCATGTTGGCGCCCAACGCCTTGTCCAGCGCCAGGCGAAGGCGCGGGTTGGATGCCGGATCAGGGCCACCCTGCTTGGCAGCGACCGTCAGTTCGCGGATCCACTTGGTGAAGACCTTGCCCCTCTTGGCATCCTGGCGCTCTTTGCGGTGCTTGATGTTCGCCCACTTGGAATGACCAGCCATAACGACTCCGAATCCTTTGAATCACAAACAGCCCCGCCCCATGACGGGGCGGGACGGGAAAATACCTGCGTCGAAACGCAAAGGCGCATCCATGTGGATGCGCCCGGGGACTGCTTACTCGACCTTGGTCTGTTCGCGCAGTCGGATGTGCAGCTCGCGCAGGGCCTTGGCGTCGACCATGCCAGGGGCCTGGGTCATGACGCATGCGGCGCTCTGGGTTTTCGGGAACGCGATCACTTCACGGATCGACTGAGCGCCGGTCATCAGCATGACCAGACGGTCCAGACCGAACGCCAGGCCACCGTGAGGCGGTGCCCCGAACTTCAGAGCGTCGAGCAGGAAGCCAAACTTCTCTTCCTGTTCTTCTGCCTCGATACCCAACAGACGGAATACCGCCTGTTGCATCTCTTTACGGTGGATACGGATCGAACCGCCACCCAGCTCGGTACCGTTCAGCACCATGTCGTAGGCACGGGACAGGGCAGTGGCCGGATTGGCCTCGAGCTCTTCCGGCGTGCACTTCGGCGCGGTGAACGGGTGGTGCAATGCCGTGAAGCTGCCGTCTTCGTTCTCTTCGAACATTGGGAAGTCGACGACCCACATCGGCGCCCACTCGCAGGTCAGCAGCTCGAAGTCGTGACCCAGACGAATACGCAGCGCACCCAGGGCTTCGCTGACCACCTTGAACTTGTCGGCACCGAAGAACACGATGTCACCGTCTACGGCGCCAACGCGATCGAGGATGTTGTTGAGGTTGGCCTCAGGGATGTTCTTGACGATCGGCGACTGCAGGCCTTCGACGCCCTTGGCGCGCTCGTTGACCTTGATGTAGGCCAGCCCCTTGGCACCGTAGATACCGACGAACTTGGTGTACTCGTCGATTTTGCTGCGCGGCATGCTGGCACCACCTGGCAGACGCAGGGCGGTAACGCGGCACTTCGGATCGTTGGCCGGGCCGGCGAACACCTTGAAGTCGACATCCTTCAGCTGGTCGGCAACGTCAACCAGCTCCAGCGGAATACGCAGGTCTGGCTTGTCGGAGCCGTAGCGGCGCATGGCCTCTTCGAAGGTCATGTGCGGGAATTCGCCGAATTCCAGGTCGAGCACTTCCTTGAACAGCTTGCGGATCATGCTTTCGGTCAGGCCCATGATCTCGCTTTCATCGAGGAAACTGGTCTCGATGTCGATCTGGGTGAATTCCGGCTGACGGTCGGCACGCAGGTCTTCGTCACGGAAGCACTTGGCGATCTGGTAGTAACGGTCGAAGCCAGCGACCATCAGCAGCTGCTTGAACAGCTGTGGCGATTGCGGCAGGGCGAAGAAGCTACCGGCGTGGGTACGGCTTGGCACCAGGTAGTCGCGCGCGCCTTCCGGCGTGGCTCGGGTGAGGATCGGGGTTTCGACGTCGAGGAAGCCGTTTTCGTCGAGGAAGCGACGGATGCTGCTGGTGATGCGCGAGCGCAGGCGCAGCTTGTCGGCCATTTCCGGGCGACGCAGATCGATGAAGCGGTAACGCAGGCGGGTTTCCTCGCCGACGTCGGAGTATTCGTTCAGGGGGAACGGCGGGGTTTCCGCTTCGTTGAGCACGTTCAGCTGGTAGCCGAGGATCTCGATGGCACCGGATGCCATGTTGGCATTCACTGCACCTTCAGGACGCTTGCGGACCTTGCCGGTGATCTGCACGACGTATTCGCTGCGCACACGGTCGGCGGCAGCGAAGGTTTCGGCGCGATCCGGGTCGAACACGACCTGGGCCATGCCTTCGCGGTCACGGATGTCGAGGAAGATCACCCCGCCGTGGTCGCGGCGACGATGGACCCAGCCGCAAAGGGTGACTTCCTGGCCGTCCAGGCTCTCGTTCAGTTGGCCGCAATAATGGCTGCGCATCATGATGGTGGTTTCGCTTCTCGTGATTCGTGTATTCGGTGGAGGCCTTGGCCGCCCGGAGGGCTAATACTGCAAGACCCGGTCACAGCATTCAACTCAGTCGGCCTTGTCGCCGCCTGCCAGATTCTTTTTCGCCCCGGTCTTGAAGTCGGTTTCGTACCAACCGTTACCGCTCAGGCGAAAGCCTGGCACCGACAGCAGCTTTTTCAGTGCCGGCGCCTGACAGGCCGGGCAATCGGTCAGCGGCGCGGCGCTGATCTTCTGCAGCACTTCCATGCGGTGCTCGCAGGACGCACATTGATAGTCATAAAGGGGCATGGGTGTCTCTCGTCAACCATAACGCTGGCTGCCGGGGGGCAGCAAAAAGCGGGATTATATATGGTTAGCAAGCACTGCGCAGCCCGCCTGGCGATCAGCGCACACTTGGCGGGTCCTGCAGCCACGCCACGCAGATTACCCGGATCAGCCCGCTGAAGTTGCGCACTCCGCCCTGGCGCAGGTGCACTTCACGGTCCACGTAGGACAACACCGCACTGACCGAACAACGGTTGGCGGCAGCGATGCGCTCAAGGATACCCCAGTAGACAGCCTCCAGGCGCAAACAGGTAGAAAAGCCGTTGAGCCACACCGAACGTGACACCGGCTGCGTCTGCAACATGTCGAAGTCAGCCTTGAACGGGTCGATGCACTGTTTTCCTGGCCAGCTGCCCTGGCCAGCCATACGTTTGCTCGCTTGCATCATGCGCCACACTTCCTCGTCACAGGTACCAGGTGGCCTATGAAGCGCTGACGGGCGAGCTTAAAGCAGCGGCAAAATGTTCCTTCGCAAATACCGGATTGCCAGGCGGAGCCTGTGGGAGCGGCCTTGCGTCGCGAAAGGGCCGCGCAGCGGCCCCAGGATCTCGGCATCATGCATAGATTGCTGGGGCCGCTTTGCGGCCCTATCGCGACACAAGGCCGCTCCCACAGGGGTTACTCAGGCCTCGTGGCAGAGGTGCCCGTCGACCAAGGTATAACGCACTGCACCTGGCAGGCGGCTGCCGATGAATGGTGGGCACCGGCTGCGCCGGTGTTCGCGGGCGTGCCCGCTCCCACAGCGGTTGCGCAAGCTTTCCGCCTTGAGCAACGGTTACTTGCCGTCGAGCAGTACCCGCAGCATCCAGGCGGTTTTCTCGTGTACCTGCATGCGCTGTGTCAGCAGGTCGGCGGTCGGCTCGTCACTGACCTTGTCCACCACAGGGAAAATGCTGCGCGCAGTGCGTACCACGGCCTCCTGCCCCTGAACCAACTGGCGGATCATCTCGTCTGCCGGGGGGACGCCTTCCTCCTCCTTGATCGACGAGTGCCGTGCATAAAATGCATACGAACCCGGTGCCGGGAAGCCCAAGGCACGGATGCGCTCGGCGATCGAATCGACTGCCAGCGCCAGTTCGTTGTACTGCTCTTCGAACATCAGGTGCAGGGTGCGGAACGACGGGCCGGTGACGTTCCAGTGAAAGTTATGGGTTTTCAGATACAGCACGTAGGTATCCGACAACAGGCGGGACAGCCCATCGACGATGGACTTGCGATCTTCTTCACTGATACCGATATCGATTGCCATGAAGCTCCCCTTTCCATAAGGCTTGAGACTCAAGCGGGCGCCGACCACTGTAGCAACACTTGTCGCATCCCGCATGTGACATGGCGCAATACATCGCCACTGGGCGGCCCGCGGTTTGAGTAGGCTGTGGCTTTACTGTTAAATAGGCACTGTGCCACCCGTGCGGACTGTCATTGCCGGGTGCATAGGCTGGCCTGCCACGTGTTCGCGCTCTATATCTCATGCGCACCGTGCTGCCAGCTCTTCCTGTGATCGGCCTTATCAACAGTGAGCCAACCCCATGTTCAAGATCGTCCATCTGGTGACGGGCGTCGCAGCTTTGCTGCTATCGCTCATACCCAGCCTGAAAACCGATGCGACACCCTTCCTGCAGCAACCCGACGCGGTCTACCTGGCCCTGCTCGGCCTGCTCAATCTGGTGCTGGCCCCGGTCGTGCCGCTGTATCATCGCGGCGCGCGGCAACAACTGCAGCACCTGGCCTGCGCCCTGCTGGTGGTCGCCGTCGTGCTGCAGACCCTGACGCTACTGGCCCGCCCGGAAATGGGCAACCTGGCAGCCCTGGTGTGTGCGGCGCTGGCCGTGGCCCTGCATCTGGCCGTGGGCTTTGCCCGCAGCCCGCGCAAGGCACGCGGCAGTCAACACGTGGCACAAGATGCCGGCAACCGTGATACCGGCACCGTCAAATGGTTCAACACATCGAAAGGCTTTGGTTTTATCTCCCGAGACTCGGGTGATGACATTTTCGTGCACTTTCGGGCCATCCGCGGCGAGGGCCACCGCATTCTGGTCGAAGGCCAGCGCGTGGAGTTTTCGGTGATGCACCGCGACAAGGGCCTGCAGGCCGAAGACGTGGTTGCAGTAACCCGCCGCTGACCAACGGCTGACCGGCCGACGCTATCAACGGCAAGCCAACGCCCACAAGGGCCGTGCTGCACCTGAAGGCAGCATCACACCTGTGGGGGCTGGCTTGCCGGCGATAGCAGCCGGGAACAACTCAATAATGAGGAGGCGGGGCCTCTTCCCCTTCGCTGCCATACTGGCCAACCATCTCTTCATGGCGCCTGATCAGCTCGGCCATCTGCAATTGCAGCCGCTCGATCACACGCGCTTGCTCCACCACCACGTCATTCAGCGCCTGGATAGCGTCATCCTGAAACGCCTGACGGGTTTCCAGTTCGACCATCCGCATTTCCAGTGTCATCTCAGGCCTCTTGGTAACCAGCAAGTTGTAGCCCGCGCAGACGCTGGCGAACGGCTTGCAGTTGATCATCGGTGTAGCCCACAGGCGCACACTTGCCCCATACCGGTGCCGGCCACGCGGCGTCGTCGCGCTGGCGCACGATCACATGCATGTGCAACTGGCTGACCACGTTGCCCAAGGTAGCCACGTTCATCTTGTCGGCCCCATAGCTGGCCTTCAGCGCTTCTGCCAACAAGGTGGTTTCCTGCCACAACTGCTGTTGCTCTGCCGCATCCAGCTCGAACAGCTCACTGACACCAGCGCGCTTGGGCACCAGAATGAACCATGGGTAATTGGCATCCTTGCTCAGCAGCAACTGGCACAGCGAAAACTCTCCCAACACCAGCGAATCCTGCTGCAAACGCGAATCGAGGACGAACACGGCATATCTCCTTCAGGCAATACCATCCCGCTTCAGGCGGAAAACAGGCCAGCAAGGATACCTTGCACACTCCCGGTAACACAGCGCTACTTTTCGCACCAAAATGAGGCCACCTGCCCGCCCCTCCCACACTGACCACCCCACAAACGACGCTGGATGAACAAGTTGCGGTAACACTTTGACTCTAATGGCAGGTTTTTAAATTTTAATGATTCTCGATCCCAAAAATCACTCACGCCGCCTTCGTCCCGCATTTACGGCACTTTCCGACCCTCGGTAGCAGGTTTTGTGAAAATTTCATGAACTGTTGCGAATTTTGAGCACGCTTGTTGCATTCCCTTCACGCCAAGTCGGCACGACACCTGCAGTGGCAGCTGTACGCGACAAATAACAACAGCGACATGGGTGACCAGGGAGTTTCCTCATCCGGAATCGGCAGTTACCGATTCATTACGGTGACAGGAACAGCGCTGAGGTTATACGGCCCCTGAACCGGGGCGTGATTTGCGACATGGAAATACTTAAAAGCGACACGGTGAAAAAGTTCCGCAAAGAGTGCTTATAGCCATATCGCCAACAACAGTCTGCGTGCTATACATTTTCGCCGACATAACAAGAAAGAGCTGCCCCATATAACTAAAAGACTTGGACGCAGCGGTACTCTTCCTAAAAACCAAAGGAGCAAATCACGATGCGCGTGATGAAGTGGAGCATGATCGCCCTGGCCGTTTCGGCAGGGACCTCGCAGTTGGCAATGGCCTCGGCACAGGACGAGTCCAAAGGTTTCATCGAAGACAGCAAGCTGAGCGTCAAGACCCGCATGCTGTATTTCAGCCGTGACTTCCGCAACAACTCCTCAGCTGACAAAAGCCGCGTAGAAGAAACGGGTCTTGGCTTCGTCGGCACCTTCGAGTCCGGCTTCACCCAAGGCACCGTGGGTGTAGGTGTCGATGCCATCGGCATGCTCGGCCTGAAACTGGACAGCGGCAAGGGCCGTGCCGGTACCGGCCTGTTCCCGACCGGTTCCGACGGCCGTTCGCAGGATGACTACTCCAAGGGCGGCGGCGCGGTCAAATTCCGCATTTCCGACACCGTGCTGAAAGTGGGTGACCAGTTCACCGCACTGCCGGTCTTCGCCACCGATGACAGCCGCCTGCTGCCAGAAATCGCCCAGGGCACCCTGATCACCAGCAACGAGATCGAAGGGCTGACCCTGCACGCTGGTCACTTCACCAGCCTGACTGCCCAGGCGGAAACCAACCGCGACAGCTTCGGCCTGAAGGAAGCCAACGTGGTCGGCGGCACCTACGCCTTCACCGACAACCTCAGCACCAGCCTGTACTACTCGAAGGTTGAAGACTACTGGCGCAAATACTACGCCAACGTCAACTGGGCGCTGCCAATCTCCGACAATCAAGGCCTGGTGTTCGACTTCAACATCTATGACACCAAGAGCGAAGGCTCTGCCGAGTACCGCGCATTCGATGGCGAGAAGCTGGACAACCGCGCGTTCAGCCTGTCGGGCGCCTACAACATCGGCGCTCACACCTTCACCCTGGCCTACCAGAAAGTCACCGGTGACGGCGACTATGGCTATGGTATCGACGGTGGCGGCACCATCTTCCTGGCCAACTCCGTGGCCCGCTCCGACTTCAACGCCGAAGACGAGAAATCCTGGCAGGCTCGCTACGACCTGAACTTTGCCGAATACGGCATTCCAGGCCTGACCTTCATGACCCGTTATGTACGCGGTTCCGACGCCAACGTCGCCGGCACCACCAACGGCAAAGAATGGGAACGCGACGTCGACATCAAGTACGTGCTGCAGGAAGGCCCGGCGAAAGACCTGAGCTTCCGCGTGCGTCAAGCCACCTACCGTTCTTCCGATGGTGTCTACTACGATTCCCCATCGATCGACGAACTGCGCCTGATCGTGGAGTACCCGCTGAGCATCCTGTAAGCCTGGCTTGCAGTGCCCCGCACCTGAAAAAGCCCGGCAATCACGCCGGGCTTTTTCTTGGCTGACAAGTGTCACGCCCTGGGGCATCCTGTACGCCTTCGTTTCCCCCCCGTACAATGCGGGGCTATTTCAACGTCTTAGGCAATCGACACGGCTAACCATGCGCACCAGTCAATATTTGCTCGCCACCCAGAAAGAAACCCCTGCCGACGCAGTGGTCATCAGCCATCAGCTCATGCTGCGTGCCGGCATGATCCGCAAACTGGCCTCCGGCCTGTACACCTGGCTGCCGATGGGCTTGCGGGTAATGCGCAAGGTCGAAGCCGTGGTGCGTGAGGAAATGAACGCCGCCGGCGCCCTGGAGGTGCTGATGCCGAGCATCCAGCCCGCCGAGCTGTGGCAGGAATCCGGTCGCTGGGAGCAATACGGCCCTGAGCTGCTGCGCCTGAAAGACCGCCACCAGCGTGACTTCTGCGTCGGCCCTACCCACGAAGAAGTGATCACCGACCTGGCCCGTAACGAGCTGTCCAGCTATAAACAGCTGCCGCTCAACCTGTACCAGATCCAGACCAAGTTCCGTGACGAAATCCGCCCGCGCTTCGGCCTGATGCGTGGCCGCGAGTTCATCATGAAGGACGCCTACTCGTTCCATGCCGACCAGGCTTCCCTGCAGGAAACCTACGACCGCATGCACCAGGCGTACAGCAATGTGTTCACCCGCCTGGGCCTGGACTTCCGCCCTGTGCAGGCCGATACCGGCTCGATCGGTGGCAGCTACTCGCACGAGTTCCACGTGCTGGCCGAGTCCGGCGAAGACGACGTAATCTTCAGCGACAGCTCCGACTACGCCGCCAACATCGAGAAAGCCGAGGCTATCCCGCGTGAAACCGTGCGCCCTGCCCCTACCGAGGAGCTACGCCTGGTCGACACCCCGAACGCCAAGACCATCGCCCAGTTGGTGGAAAACCACGGCCTGCCGATCGAAAAGACCGTCAAGACCCTGATCGTACGCGGTGCCGAAGAGGGCAAGCTGATTGCCCTGATCGTCCGTGGCGACCACGAACTGAACGAAATCAAGGCCACCAAGCTGGAACAGGTTGCCGACCCGCTGGTCATGGCCACCGAAGCCGAACTGCGCGACGCCATTGGCGCCGGCGCCGGCTCGCTCGGCCCGCTCAACCTGCCACTGGAAATCATCATCGACCGCTCGGTTGCCCTGATGAGCGACTTCGGCATTGGCGCCAACATCGACGACAAGCACTACTTCGGCGTCAACTGGGAACGCGACCTGCCGGTGCCACAGGTTGCCGACCTGCGTAACGTGGTCGAAGGCGACCCAAGCCCGGACGGCCAGGGCACCCTGGTGATCAAGCGCGGCATCGAAGTGGGCCACATCTTCCAGCTGGGTACCAAGTACAGCGAGGCATTGAAATGCCAGGTACTGGGCGAGAACGGTAAGCCGGTGGTTCTGTCGATGGGCTGCTACGGCATCGGCGTTTCCCGCGTGGTCGCCGCGGCCATCGAGCAGAGCTATGACGACAAGGGCATCATCTGGAACGACGCCCTGGCCCCGTTCCAGATCGCTCTGGTGCCGCTGCGCTATGAAACCGAGGTGGTCCGTGAGGCAACCGACAAGCTGTACGCCGAACTGACTGCTGCCGGCTTCGAAGTGCTGCTGGACGACCGCGACAAGAAGACCAGCCCAGGCATCAAGTTTGCCGACATGGAGCTGATTGGCATCCCACACCGCATCGTCGTCAGCGATCGCGGCCTGGCCGAAGGCAACCTGGAGTACAAGCACCGCACCGAGCAGGACGCCCAGGCGTTGCCGCTCAATGAAGTGCTGACCTTCCTGCAGGCCCGCGTTCGCCGCTGATAACCAATGCACGAGTGATCATGTACAAGCGAAGTACCTTTACCCTTGGGGGCGCCGCACTGTGCGGCGCCCTGCTCGTCAGCGGCTGCGCCAACCAGATGTCCCAGCGCAGCGACCATGAGGAGCGCGTCGAGCGCAAACTGCTCGAGCACACCCTGCAGATCGATGTCGGCGAGCCGAAGGTGATGGAGCTTCCGCAGCGACGTGTGCGCGTGCATGAGCAAAAGCGCTTCGAAGTGACCGAATTCGAAGTGACCCGTCGCTATGACCGCTACACGCCTTACCAACCCTGGCGGGAGATCTACGAGATCCCGCTGGGTGCAGTGGCCGTGGTGGCGGGTGTCGGCGCCAATGTGGTCAACGTCTTCGCCTTGGGCAACCTGCCGCAAAGTATCACCCACGACTGGCTCAGCTATGGCGTGGATGGGCTCAATCCGTTCATGAACGTGCCATCCAACGGCCGCGCCCAGCAGAACCTGGCCGGGATCAGCGAAGTGCAGAAAGGCCAGCGAGAGGAATCCACCAGCCTGCCCTGGAGCGAGCGCCTGGTCGAGGTCAAGGCCGGCAAGATGACCCACGAGCTGACCACGGACCGCAACGGCGTGCTGCGCCTGAACCTGCTCGACAGCCCGTTCTCCGAGCAAAACCTCAACCACGTCGGCACCCTGCACCTGCAAGTACTTGACGAGGACAATGCGGTACGAGGCGATGCCAGCCTGTTGGTCAGCGCTACGCTGCGCAATAAGCTGCTCGAAGCCCATGAGCTGATCTTCGATGACCTCGAAGATGATGATGTCGGCCAGTGGGTGCACCGGGTCAAGCGCCTGTCCGAACTGGGCCTTGAAGAGGAAGCCAGTGAAATGGAACAGAGCCTGATCGAGCTGACCCGCAACGATCCGGAGCTGCAACAGGAGTTCTTGCAGTCGCTGACCAAGGCCACTGGCCGGTTGGTGGCGGATCCAGGCGTGCATTAATAGAAGGGGCTGCAGTGCAGCCCCTTTCATTTAGGCGGGAACAGCTCCAGCTGTTCATGTGCGCCCCGCAAGTCACGCAACCTCACCCCTACCCCTAGCAAGCGTACCGGCTTGCCGCCACGGGCGAACGCCTGCCCCAGCAATTGCCGATAACTCTCCAGGTCCCGGCCGGCCCCGGCTTGCTCCATGGTGGTCTGGCTGAAGTCATGGAACTTGACCTTGACGAACGGCTTGTCTGGCCGGTAACTGCTGTCCATTCGAGCGATGCGTTCGTTCAGGCTAGCCAGCAGATCTGGCAGCCGCGCCAAGCAACTGGCCAGGTCTGGCAGGTCGGTGTCGTAGGTGTTTTCCACACTCACCGACTGGCGTCGGCTGTCGTTATGCACTGCACGCTCATCGATCCCCCGCGCCAACCCCCACAACCGCTCGCCAAAACTGCCGAACTCGCGCACCAATGCCAGCCGCGACCACTCACGCAACTGCAGGCAGGTTTCGATGCCCAGCCGCGTCAGTTTGTCGGCCGTCACCTTACCCACCCCATGCAACCTGGCCACCGGCAAGGCTGCAACGAACGTTTCCACTTCATTTGGGGTAATCACGAACAGCCCGTTGGGTTTGCGCCAGTCACTGGCGATCTTGGCCAGAAACTTGTTAGGCGCCACGCCAGCCGACACGGTGATATGCAGGGTGCGGGCAACACGCCGGCGTATATCCTCGGCAATGCGCGTGGCGCTGCCCGAATACCACTGGCTGTCGCTGACATCCAGATAGGCTTCGTCCAGGGACAAAGGCTCGATGAGCTCTGTGTAGTCGCGAAAGATCGTGTGGATTTCCCGCGAGGCCTCACGGTAGGCCTCGAAGCGCGGCTTGACGATCAACAGATCGGGGCAGAGCTTCAGCGCATGCCGCGATGACATGGCCGAGCGCACGCCATAGGCACGCGCTTCATAGTTGCAGGTGGCGATTACCCCGCGATGGTCGGGCGAGCCCCCCACCGCCATGGGGCGACCGGCCAGGCGCGGGTCATCACGCATCTCGATCGCAGCGTAGAAACAATCGCAGTCGACGTGGATGATCTTGCGCAAGGACATGGACGACCGTCAGCACTGTAAATTCATACAGATAGTATCGCATGCGCCCTCCTCTGAAACAGCTCACCTGCTTTGCTACACGATAATCGGCCTGAAAGCCCCGCCGTGACTGAGCTGTACACTGTTATGAAGCGCTAAGGGTTTGAACAAAAAAGGTTTTTCCAAAACAATTGCTTGACATCGGAGCGTAAATCCGTAGAATTCGATCTCACAGGCGCGGGATGGAGCAGCCTGGTAGCTCGTCGGGCTCATAACCCGAAGGTCGTCGGTTCAAATCCGGCTCCCGCAACCAGATTCGAGAAAAGGCCACTGTTAACGCAGTGGCCTTTTTCTTTGCCCGTTAAAAAGCTTTTCCGAAAAAGCCTCGAAAAATCAAAGCCTAGCGCTTGACATATAAACTCCACGCTGTAGAATCCGCCCCACTGACGCGGGATGGAGCAGCCTGGTAGCTCGTCGGGCTCATAACCCGAAGGTCGTCGGTTCAAATCCGGCTCCCGCAACCATATTCGTCAGAACAAACCCCGCCTGTGTAAAAGCAGCGCGGGGTTTGTTGCTTATACCTCCCTGATTTTCGTCGCCTCGATTTTCCCTCCCCTCATGCCAACCCGCAGGCTTGAGATGTCGTGCCCAGGATGAACTATCTTTAACCCTGCCAAGCCGCTGCAAACGCTTGAGGCCGGAGTAACATTGGATACGTTTTCTTAAGGGACTTTCACTTGGCCGCACCTTTCCTTCACCTCGCGCCGCATGCCCGGGGCAACTCATGACTTCGCACAATCCCGAACCGCCGGTGCCACTCGCTACGGCGCTACCCGGTGCTGTGCAGCGCCTGCCCCTACTCGAACGCCTGAGTCGCTACCGCCAGCCCATAGGCCTGATGGTGACCCTGTTACTGTTCACGATGGCCTTGATTGCCTGCCGCCACCTGCTGAGCGAGCTGGACATCTATGCCTTGCACGATGCCATGCTCAGCGTGCCCACCCAGTCATTGCTGGGCGCCTTGCTGGCAACGGTGATCGGCTTTGTGATCCTGCTGGGCTACGAGTGGTCGGCCAGCCGCTATGCGGGCGTGAAACTGCCAGCACGCAGCCTGGCACTGGGCGGCTTCAGCGCCTTTGCCATCGGCAACGCCATCGGCCTGTCGATGCTCTCTGGCGGCTCGGTTCGCTATCGCCTGTACGCACGGCAAGGGCTTGGTGCTGGCGAAGTCGCACGCATGACCGTGTTTGCCAGCCTGTCACTGGGCTGCGCGCTGCCGCCCCTGGCCGCCTTGGCGACATTGAGCAACCTGCCGGCGGCCTCGACAGCACTCGGGTTGGCGCCCGGCCTGCTGGCAGCTGTTGCCAGCGCCGTGCTGGTGGTGTCTGCCTTACTGGTAATTGGCTTGTACCGCCGACGCCTGGCCGAGCAACCGGCGGCCAATAACCTGCTCGTTCAACTGGGGCGGCGCACACTTCGCCTGCCGGATGCACGCCTGGCGGCCCTGCAATTGCTGATAACCGCGCTGGATGTGGCGGCGGCGGCCACCGTGCTCTACCTGTTGCTGCCCGAAGCCCCTCCTTTCGGCGCGTTCGTGCTGGTGTACCTGCTGGCCTTGGCTGCGGGCGTGCTCAGCCACGTACCGGGCGGCGTCGGGGTGTTCGAAGCGATCCTGCTGGCGGCCTTTGCCGACCAGCTCGGTGCCGCACCGCTGGCGGCTGCCTTGCTGCTGTACCGGCTGATCTATGTGGTGCTGCCACTGCTGCTGGCCTGCGTGTTGCTGCTGGCCAATGAAGCCCGACGCCTGCTGTTTGCGCAACAGGCCATCAAGGCCGCTTCAGGTCTGGCCGCACCGATCCTGTCGATTCTGGTGTTCCTGTCCGGCGTGGTGCTGCTGTTTTCCGGTGCCACGCCCGAGATAGATACGCGTCTGGAGCATATGGGTTTCCTGGTGCCACACCGGCTGATCGACGCCTCTCATTTCGGCGCCAGCCTGATCGGTGTGCTATGCCTGCTGCTGGCCCAAGGCCTGCGCCGGCGCCTGTCCGCCGCCTGGCTACTGACCACCGTGCTGTTGCTGGTCGGCGCCCTGCTGTCGCTGTTGAAGGGCTTTGACTGGGAAGAGGCTTGCCTGCTGACCTTTACCGCCGCCCTGCTCGCGCTGTTCCGCCGCTCGTTCTATCGCCCCAGCCGACTGCTGGAGCTGCCCTTCTCGCCGGTTTTCCTGGTGGCCAGCGCCTGTACGGTGGGCGCATCAGTGTGGCTTCTGCTGTTCGCCTACCAGGATGTGCCTTACAGCCATCAGCTGTGGTGGCAGTTCACCCTCGATGCCGACGCGCCACGGGGCCTGCGCGCCGCCATGGGCAGTGCCTTGCTGCTGGCTGCCGTGGCACTGACGTGGCTGCTGCGCACAGCGCCGCCCGTGATCCACCTGCCCGATGAAGAAGAGCTGCAACGCGCCAGCCGCATCCTGCAGGCCTCCGACCAGCCCGACGGCGGCTTGGCGCTGACTGGCGACAAGGCGTTGCTGTTCCACCCGCGTGGTAACGCGTTCCTCATGTACGCCCGGCGCGGCCGCAGCCTGGTGGCGCTGTACGACCCGATAGGCCCGGCCCAGGAACGCGCCGAGATGATCTGGCAGTTCCGCGACCTGTGCGACCTGCACCACGCACGCCCCGTGTTCTACCAGGTACGCGCGGAGAACCTGCCGTTCTACATGGACATCGGCCTGACCGCATTGAAGCTCGGTGAAGAAGCCCGGGTCGACTTGCGCCGCTTTGACCTTGAAGCCAAAGGCAAGGAGATGAAAGACCTGCGCTACACCTGGAACCGCGGCGGACGCGATGGCCTGAGCCTGGAGATCCATGAGCCCGGCCACGCCCCGCTGGCTGAGCTGAAGGAAATTTCCGACGCCTGGCTCGGCGGTAAAAACGTGCGCGAGAAAGGCTTCTCGCTGGGGCGCTTCAGCCCAGACTACCTGCAGCACTTCCGCATAGCCCTGATTCGCTTCCAGGGCCGCCCGGTAGCCTTCGCCAACTTGCTGGAAACCCATGGAAACGAGCTGGCCAGCCTCGACCTGATGCGTGCGCACCCCGAAGCGCCAAAGCTGACCATGGAGTTCATGATGATCGGCTTGATCCTGCACTACAAAAGCCATGACTACGGGCGTTTCAGCCTGGGCATGGTACCGCTGTCCGGCCTGCAACCCAGGCGCGGCGCCCCCTTGACCCAGCGCTTGGGTTCGCTGGTGTTCCGCCGCGGTGAACAGCTTTACAACTTCCAGGGGCTTCGACGCTTCAAGGACAAGTTCCAGCCGGACTGGGAACCCCGCTACATGGCCGTGCCAGCCGGGCTTGACCCGCTGGTGGCACTGGCCGACACCGCCGCCCTGATTGCAGGCGGCCTGACTGGATTGGTGAAACGCTGATGACCCGACGCTTTTGGTTGTACCTGCTGGTTCCCCTGCTGCTGGCCGCCCTGGGTGGTGCGCTGGCCTTCTGGCTGTGGACGCGCCCGGCCCCCGAGGCGCGCCTGGAGCAAATGAGCATCAATGACACCAGCATCACCCGTGTTACCCCTGGCGTGCACCCCAAGGCCCGGGTGGCCATCGGCGTGCCACAAGACCAGGCACTGACGGGCAAGCAACTGCTCGACCTGAGCCAGGCCGGTGAAGCCCAGCTGGTGCAGGTGATTCTGCCGTCTGGAGACTGCAGCAAGCAGCAGCAGGCCATGGACCAGGCGCTGACCCAACTGCAGGAAAAACCGACCTTGGTCGCCGGCATCGGTCCCGGTGCCACCCAGGCCTGGCGCTGGCTGGCCAGCCAGAACGATGACAAGGCGCGGGCCATTTCCGTGGGCTTCACCCTCGAACAGCCTGACTGCCAGGCTCCGCTGCCCAAATCGGCTGCCCATGGCCACTGGAACGTCGCCTGGAACGACAACCCGGATGACGCCAGCGCCGCCTTCGTGCGCGACCAGGCCAACGCCGAAACCAGCATCAGCGACTACGACATCCACTTGCCACAAGTGCTCAAGGCGCAACTGACCCAAGCCCTGGTCGGCCGCGACGGTAACGCACTGGCCATCCCGGTGGTCGAAGTGCCGGCCGGGCAAACCACAGACACGGTTACCTTGTTCCTCTCTGGTGATGGCGGCTGGCGCGACCTGGACCGCGACGTGGCCGGGGAAATGGCCAAGCTGGGTTACCCGGTGGTGGGCATCGACACGCTGCGCTACTACTGGCAGCACAAGACCCCGGAACAAAGCGCCGCCGACCTTTCCGAGCTAATGCATCACTACCGGCAGAAGTGGGGTACCAAGCGCTTCGTATTGACCGGCTATTCGTTCGGCGCCGACGTGCTGCCGGCAATCTACAACCGCCTGCCCGTCGAGGACCAGCAGCGTATCGACGCGGTGGTGCTGCTAGCCTTTGCGCGCAGTGGCAGCTTCGAGATCGAGGTCGAGGGTTGGCTGGGCAAGGAAGGCCAGGAAGCGCCAACCGGGCCGGAAATGGCCAAGCTGCCAGCGTCCAAGGTCGTGTGCGTATATGGCGTCGAGGAAACCGACGAGAGCGGTTGCACGGAAAAGACGGCAGTGGGTGAACGCCTGAAACTGCCTGGTGGTCACCACTTCGACGAGAACTACCCGGCACTCGCCAAGCGCTTGATTGGCGAGATCGAGACGCGCCAGGGCAAGACCAGCGTAGCTGAGCAGAACTGACAAGGGTCAGGGCCGCTCTGCGGCCCTGACCCTTGCTGTGCAAACCCATTCAGATCTCGACCTGCGTCCCCAGTTCGATCACCCGGTTCAACGGCAGGTTGAAGAAGCGCAAGTTGCCGTTGGCATTTTTCAGCAGGAACGCGAACAGGTTGCCCCGCCAGCGCGACATCCCCTCCAGCCGTGACGCGATCACCGTCTCGCGGCTGAGGAAGTAGGTAGTGCGCATTGGCGTGAAGTCGAGGTCATCCAGGTGACACAGCTTCAACGCGGCAGGCACGTCCGGCTCATCCATGAACCCAAAGTGCAGCAACACACGGAAGAATCCGTCGCCATAGGCTTCCACCTCGAAACGCTCATGTTCCGGCACCCGCGGCCGGTCTTCGCTGACCACAGTCAGCAGCACCACCTGGCTGTGCAACACCTGGTTGTGCAACATGTTGTGCAACAGCGCATGCGGCACGGCATCGGAGCGTGCCGTCAGAAACACTGCAGTCCCCTCGACCCGGTGCGGTGGCTGAATGCGGATGCTGCTGATGAACAATGGCAATGGCAGGGCACCTTCATCGATGCGCTCGACCAGAATCTGCTTGCCGCGCTTCCAGGTGCTCATCAGCAGGTACAGCACACCACCGGCCAACACCGGGAAGGCACCGCCCTGAGCGATTTTCGGCACGTTGGCGGCGAAGAACAGCCCGTCGACTAGCAGGAAGCCGACCAGAATCGGCACTGCGAGCAGCGGCGGCCACTTCCACAGCAGCAGCATCACCGCGGACACCAGGATGGTGGTCATCAGCATGGTACCGGTGACCGCAACCCCGTAGGCTGCCGCCAGAGCGCCCGAGGACCCGAAGCCGATGACCAGCAGCACCACACCCACCATCAGCGTCCAGTTCACTGCACCAATGTAGATCTGCCCCTGCTCGTCGCTTGAGGTGTGCTGAACCTGCATACGTGGGATGTAGCCCAGCTGAATGGCCTGACGGGTCAGGGAGAAGGCCCCGGAAATCACCGCCTGCGAAGCGATAACCGTGGCCATGGTGGCCAGCCCGACCAACGGCAGCAGCGCCCAGCCCGGCGCCAGCAGGTAGAACGGGTTGCGCGCGGCCTCCGGGTTTTGCAGCAGCAGTGCACCCTGGCCAAAATAATTGAGCACCAGCGCCGGGAGCACCAGGATGAACCAGGCCCGGGCAATCGGCTTGCGGCCAAAGTGTCCCATGTCGGCGTACAGCGCCTCGGCACCGGTCAGCGCCAGCACTACCGCACCCAGAATGGCCACGCCAATACCGGGGTGCACCACGAAGAAGTTGACTGCCCAGCCCGGGTTGAACGCCTTGAGTACTTCCGGGCTCTGCGAGATGCCATGCACACCCAGCGCGCCCAGCGCCACGAACCAGGTCACCATGATCGGACCAAACAGCTTGCCGATCTTCTCAGTGCCATGTTGCTGCACCAGGAACAGCGCCACCAGCACCACCAGCGAAATTGGCACCACCCAGTGGTCGATGCCATCGAAGGCCAGGCCCATGCCCTCCACCGCCGACAGCACCGACACCGCCGGGGTGATCATGCTGTCGCCATAAAACAGCGAAGCGCCGATCAAGCCACAGATCACCATCAGTGTGCGCAGCCGCGGGTACGCCGCCGTGGCCCGTCGCGCCAGTGCGGTCAGCGCCATGGTGCCGCCCTCCCCCTGGTTATCGGCGCGCAAGATGAACATCACGTACTTGAACGACACCACCCACAGCAGCGACCACAGGATCAGCGAGAGGATCCCCAGCACGCCATCATGGTTGACCGACACCCCGTAGCCGCCGGTAAAGACTTCCTTGAGGGTATACAACGGGCTGGTGCCGATATCGCCATAAACTACCCCGACCGCCGCCACGAGCAGGCCCACCGACCGTGACGCACCCTGCTTCCCCTCGTGCCCGCCCTCAGCGTGACTGCTTGCCTGAACCATCGACCACTCCCGCAAACGGCCTTCACGGCCCTTGGTAATCAATCTGCCACCAGGCCCTGGAAGGTACCCCGGCGCAACGGCGCGAAGCATAGCGCAGCGTTCGTCGTATTTCTGCTGGTCAAGCGCCCTTGCGCTCGCTAGAATTGCGCACTTTTTGATCAGAGGCGCCAAAAGCGCCCGTCAAGTTCGCCCCCGATTCCGGCCGGGCGACCTGTATTCAATACCGAGGTTAGTCATGTCCACCACGCCCGCCACCCCCAAGGTAGGTTTCGTAAGCCTGGGTTGCCCAAAAGCCCTGGTCGACTCCGAGCGCATCCTGACCCAGCTGCGCATGGAAGGCTATGAAGTCGTACCCACCTACGAGGACGCCGACGTGGTGGTGGTCAACACCTGCGGCTTCATCGACAGCGCCAAGGCCGAATCGCTGGAAGTGATCGGCGAAGCCATCAAGGAAAACGGCAAGGTGATCGTCACCGGCTGCATGGGCGTCGAAGAAGGCAGCATCCGTGACGTGCACCCAAGCGTGCTGTCGGTCACTGGCCCGCAGCAGTACGAGCAGGTAGTCAACGCCGTTCACGAAGTGGTGCCGCCGCGTCAGGACCACAACCCGCTGATCGACCTGGTGCCGCCACAGGGCGTCAAGCTAACCCCGCGCCACTATGCCTACCTGAAGATCTCCGAAGGCTGCAACCACAGCTGCAGCTTCTGCATCATCCCGTCGATGCGCGGCAAGCTGGTCAGCCGCCCGGTGGGTGAAGTGCTGAGCGAGGCCGAGCGCCTGGTCAAGGCCGGGGTGAAGGAAATCCTGGTGATTTCCCAGGACACCAGCGCCTACGGCGTCGACGTCAAGTACAAGACCGACTTCTGGAACGGCCGCCCGGTGAAGACCCGCATGCTCGAGCTGTGCGAAGCACTGAGCAGCCTGGGCGCCTGGGTACGCCTGCACTATGTGTACCCTTACCCGAACGTTGACGACGTGATCCCGCTGATGGCTGCCGGCAAGATCCTGCCGTACCTGGACATCCCGTTCCAGCACGCCAGCCCGAAAGTGCTCAAGTCGATGAAGCGCCCGGCCTTCGAAGACCGCACCCTGGCGCGCATCAAGAACTGGCGCGAGCAGTGCCCTGAGCTGGTGATCCGCTCCACCTTCATCGTCGGCTTCCCGGGCGAGACCGAGGAAGACTTCCAGTACCTGCTGGACTGGCTGACCGAAGCCCAGCTCGACCGCGTGGGCTGCTTCCAGTACTCGCCGGTGGAAGGCGCCCCGGCCAACGACCTGGGCCTGGCCGAAGTACCGGACGACGTCAAGCAAGAGCGCTGGGACCGCTTCATGGCCCACCAGCAGGCCATCAGTGCTGCCCGCCTGCAATTGCGCATCGGCAAGGAAATCGACGTGCTGATCGACGAAGTCGAGGAACAAGGTTCGGTTGGCCGCAGCTTCTTCGATGCACCGGAAATCGATGGCAGCGTGTTCATCGATGGCGACCATGGTTTCAAGCCAGGCGACAAAGTGCGTTGCCGTGTGGTGGATGCCGACGAGTACGACATGTGGGCTGAACCCATCTAAAACGGCTGAAGCCTGCAAAGCCCCTGCCCCGGCGTTCTCCATAGGGAATGACCGGCGCAGGGGCTTTTTTGTCAGAATGTGTGAAACAGCATCAGGCCGCCCTCGGCATCCGGGCTGGCATCCGAGAAGCCTTTGACTGCATAGAGTTGGACTTTCCAGTGCTGGTTGAGCTTGTGGGTGAGGAACAGGGTAAGCTCCTTGATCTGCGCCCCGGTCGAGACCACTTTCTGCCGCCAATCGTAGGAGGCGCCGGCCGAAGTACCGACCGCCACCGGCAGGGCAAAGCCGAGACTGGCAAATACCGGGTCATCGAAGTCGCTATCGGGCGGGTCACCGAACTTCTTCCAACCCAGCGTCGCGAAACCGGTGACCGGGCCAAAGCCCTTGGCTATGTCGACCTGGGTGGTGTAATCGTACTGGCCGGTGCCCAGGCACTGGTCTTCATCAGCGGTAGGGAATTTGACCTTGCCGATCAGGTCCAGCATCAGGCCGCCGTCACGACCATCGAGCAGTGCATAGGCGGCGCTGGCAACCGTGTCACCCAACCCGCTTTCCACGTCTCGGCAACCACCGGGCAAGGGGTCACCATTGGGGCCGACTTCGGGGTTGGTGATACGCAACCAAGGCACGGTAACCTTGTAGGTCATGGGGCCGCTCTCATACTTGCCGACCACCGGCACATACCAGATTTCCGAAGTGGTGCCGGTACCATAGTCGCCACTTGAATAATCCATGCCAATGGCGGCACTGAAGGTATCGGCCAGCGCCGACACGCAGGTGCACGAGAGCAAACAGGCGAACAGAGGGAGCGTGGGTCTCATTTGCAACTCAGTACTCTTTCGGGAAGCATGGCCAGACTTACCCAGCCTAGTTGGCTATCGCCCGGATCGCTCTGGATGCTCGACTTTTTCCACCGTCTCTGCCTTTTCCGGCCTCTCCACCTTTTCAACTTTCTCTGGTAACTCCACCTTTTCGATCCGTTCAGGCTTTTCTACTTTTTCTACTTTCTCGGGCTTCTCGACTTTCTCGACTTTCTCGACTTTCTCGACTTTCTCGACTTTCTCGACCTTCTCGACCTTCTCGACCTTCTCGACCTTCTCGACCTTCTCGACCTTCTCGACCTTCTCGACCTTCTCGACCTTCTCGACCTTCTCGACTTTCTCGGGCTTCTCGACCTTGTCTACTTTTTCGACCTTTCCGGTGTTTTCGACTTCGACCCTCTCAACCCGATCGGAGCTTCCACTGTTGCTACGCGTCGATTGCTCCGATGCGTCGAGGTGTACCGACTCTCCCGACTTGTCACCACTGCCATGGTCACTGGAGCCCTCAACGGCACTGCGCCCACTGTGATCATCGCTGTTTTCATCACGATCGTTGGCCCCATCGCTTGCGCCATGACCGCTGCTGGAGCCGCCGGAGCTGCTTCCGTCATGCTCACCACCGTGCCCCGACTGGCTTCTGTCAGGATTGTCGACACGGCCGTCCTGGAATTCCACGCGGGTTGCCCGCAGCTCGTGAGTTCCATTGAGCACCCCGCTCACCCGCACACGTTGATCAAGCGCCAACGCCGCTGGCTGCCGACCGACAATTACGGTGCCCTGCCCCAATGTCACATTGAGACCTGCAACCACCAACTGCCGAGCTTGTGTGCGCTGTACCAGCCCTTCAACCACCGCCTGCTGGACACGACCAGCAAAAGGCAGGCTCGGGTCTGGACGGGTTTGCGCCACTTCAAGCTGGCGCCCGGTCCACTGGCCGCGCACCAGCACCTCACGTGCAGGCGCCACACGGGTACCCAACTTCAACCCTTGAAGGCTGCCAGTGCGATCAACCGCGCCGATGGCGCTGGCCTCCCTCAACCCCGGTGCCCGTTCGATACGGGTCGCCACGACTTCTCCCCGGGCATCGCGCAGGCCGCTGACCCTCACGGGCTCACCCGGGCGCAACCCTTCAGCTACCCGCGCGCCAGCGGCCAGCCGCACGGGTTGCCCCATGACCCGCAGTGGGGCCGAGGCATTGGGCAGCGCCGTCAACGGCCCTTCGAAGACGTTGAGGATCGAAATGCGCCCCGCTTGCAGGCCGCGCTGGGTGGCGAATGCCTCCACCGCCACCACCTGCCCGATCGCCAGGTGACCACTGCTGGCAGGCGCACCGTTTTCACTCACCGGTACGTCCTTGCCATAGTGCACTTCCATGCCATTGACGCAGATCGAGGCGAAGCCGGTGATGGTACCGACGATGCCTGTACCCCCAGTACCACCCGGGCGCAGGATCGGCGTACCGGTACCACCTACATCACCGTGGCGCTGATCAAAGTAGGTGCCGTCCACACCCTCCGCCACCGCGCCTGTGCCGCCTGTACCACCCGGGCGTTGCTGGACTGGGGCACCGGTGCCACCGACGCCGCCATTTTCATTGCGTACACCGGTGCCGCCCATACCGCCGGGAAACTGCAGGCCTGCGGCACCGGCCATACCCATCTCGTCACGGCTGACACACACCGGCGCTGCGGCCACCTCGGCCGGGGCCATCAGGTTCCCCCCGAAAACCAGGGCAAACATGACAGCACTGAGGTAGCGCACAGGAAGAGTCATGGGCCGGGTGTCTTCGACGGATCGGAATCGGTAGCTTCAGTGTAGAAATAAAGCCCGACAGTGATGCGCTGACGTTGTTCGATACCGGGCTCATCAGCACTCTCCAACGCTGCTGCAAGCCGGCTGAAGGCAAGTAGTGTCTGCATGCCATCCTTGGCTACCACATCTCGCAAATGCTCGACGCTGGCCGGGCTCAAGGCATCGTAGTGCACGCTACGCTCAAAAAATGGCGGGCCTTCGCCGCTGAGGTTGTGCACCGCCGCACAGGCATGGTCATGCAGGTTGTGGCCGAAGTACGCAGCCTTTTCATCAAAACCCTTCTGTGGCACGAATGCATGGGCTTCCAGGTGCACGCAATCCTGCTCATCGAGCCGCACGACGCCCAGGCGCAACCATTCGTCCAGCACCACCCGGCCGCGGATATCGGTGCTGACCTTGGCGACGAGGGCGTCGAATGAGCAATCGCCACCCACACTGGCTAGCCGCGCAAGCGCCCTCGCCTGGCCGGGTGCCGAGCAGAATGGTGGGGTGTTGGTCCATACATTGACCAACTGTGCACCTAGCGTGATGTTATCCGGCAGGGCCGCAATTGCAGTGTCACCCTCATTACGCAGCCGCCGGACATCTTTACGATGCACGCCGGTAAGCAGGCTGATGCGGCTATCGGTTGGCGCGGTGTCGTTCAGGCGAAACTCGCGATGGGCCACATCGACGAACACCTCCTTGAGCAGGTCGGTGAACATCGTGTAGGTAACCCCTTTGCGCAGCATCAGGCGCACCAGCGGGCGCATCACACGCCGCAGCGCACTCAGCATCGACGGGGGTAAGACAGGCGATTGCATCGAGGGCATTCCTTGACAGAGGCACCCAGTATAAGACGCGGGAATTAATCCCACGCAAACCGCAATCATATCCCGGCATGGACGAGGAAAAAGCTGTCAGCGCTCATTGGAAATGACGTGATAAAGGCAAGACAGGCCAGAACCTGCTCATACAAAACCCGTCCGCTGGGTTTTGTATGGGCCACTTCGGGTCAGCGCCAATCAGCTTCTGCTGTTGTCATCCCCGGCCTCGCCGCCGGCATGAACACCGTGGTCATCACCGGGTTCGCCACCCACATGGTTGCCGTGATCGTCACCAGGTTCACCACCAACATGATTGCCGTGATCATCGCCAGGCTCACCGCCGACATGATTACCATGATCATCCCCGGGTTCCCCACCCGCGTGATTGCCATGATCGTCACCCGCTTCAGCATGGTTGCTGCTGCGCCCAGCGTTTGAATTACCGTCGTGGCCACTGCCGCTGTTGCCGGCATGGCCACCACCGTCACCGCCGCTGCCGTGGCCACCACTTCCGCTTCCGCCACCATGGCCACCGCCGCCACCACTTCCACCACCACCGTGGCCACCGCCACCGCCACTTCCACCGCCACCGTGGCCACCGCCACCGCCACTTCCACCGCCACCGTGGCCACCGCCGCCGCCACTTCCACCGCCACCGTGGCCACCGCCGCCGCCACTTCCACCGCCACCGTGGCCACCGCCACCGCTACCGCCACCGCCACCGCCACCGCCACCGCCACCGCCATCTTTAGCGTAGGCACTGGAGCCATGAGAAATCGAGTCAGGGATCAAGGCAATGGACATCGACAACACGCCAGCTACAGCAGCCGCGAGTAAAGCCTTCTTGAACAGCAGGTGGATTTGCATAGTCCGTCTCCAGGTCTTCGCCACGAGAACGCCAAATCGGTCAGTAATCTTGCTTCAGATTGAACTTATATTTGCGTGGGATTTTTTCCCACGCTTAATTAATAGACCGTCACTCCCCAGGTCTCAAGCGCCAAGCGAACAAGCCGACCGGTGGTTGGCCTGCTATGTTTTCCCTATCGTCCCAGAGGAACACCGGCATGGCTGCGCTACTGACGCTGCAAACCCCGCGCTTGTGCGACTACAGCGAGCTGGTACAGGTGTGGGAGGATTCAGTACGCGCCACCCACGACTTTCTGCCAGAGGGCTATATCCTGCTACTGCGCGAACATGTGCTGCGCCGCTACCTCGACGCAGTGATGCTGATCTGCTGCAAGGACCGCCAGCGCATCTGTGGTTTCGCCGGTGTCGCCAACGGGCGGGTGGACATGCTGTTCGTCGCACCTGGCTACCGTGGCCAAGGGGTAGGCAAGCGCCTGCTGCGCTATGCCATCAATGAGCTGAATGCCGAGTACCTTGACGTCAACGAACAGAACCCGAAAGCGCTGGGCTTCTACCTGCATGAAGGTTTCGAGGTCATCGGCCGTTCGGAAACCGACGGCCTGGGCCAGCCCTATCCTCTGCTGCACATGAGGCTAATGCGCACAGTGCCTTGAGGCGGCGCCTGAATGTGCCGCGCTATGTGTCCAAAATGGCGCATCTGACACAGATTCCCATCATTTACCGCTTGCAGGCAGGTACAATGGAGGCCTTTCCCTGCCTTGCGAATTGCCCCATGTCCGAACCCGTCCGCCTGTCCAAACGCCTCATCGAGCAGCTCGGCTGCTCCCGCCGCGAGGCCGAGCAGTACATTGAAGGAGGCTGGGTAACGGTCGATGGCGTGGTGGTCGAGCAGCCGCAGTTCAAGGTTGAGCAGCAGCGCGTCGAACTGCTGCCGGGCGCCCGTGCCGAAACCCTGGAGCCAGTGACCCTGCTGCTGAACCAGCCAGCCGGCATGGACAGTGAAGACGCCCGCGCCAGCATGAACATGGGCAGCCTTAGCGAGGCCCACCGCGAAGGCGTGCGCGCCCTGCACGGGCATTTTGCCCGGCAGGCCTGCGTGGCACCGCTGGAGCGTGGCGCCAGCGGCCTGCAGGTGTTTACCCAGGACTGGCGGGTATCCCGCAAGATCGAGGCCGACCTGCGTCGCCTGGAGCAAGAGTTCATCATTGAAGTGCGCGGCGAAACCACCCCCCAGGCGCTGGAACGCCTGGCGCGTGGGGCCATGCGCAATGACCGCGAGTTGCCCAAGGCCAAGGCCAGCTGGCAGAACGAGACACACCTGCGCATGGTGTTGAAAAACCCACAACCAGGGCAGATTTCCGAGCTATGCGCCTACCTGCGCCTGGAGCTTTTAGGCATGCGACGCATTCGCCTGGGTGGTGTGTCGATGGGCAAGCTGCCCTTGGGCCAATGGCGTTACCTGGCTACCTCCGAACGTTTCTAAGCAATACGCCGCGCCGGAACGCGCGGCACCTGAACAGGATTCTGCTGCAATGAACCACAACGACGTCCTGCGCAGCCTGCGCTACATGCTCAAGGTGAACGACGCCAAGATGGCCGAGATCATCGGGCTCTCTGGCCTCGAAGTGCATCCTCTGGTGCTGGCCACCTACCTGAAAAAAGAAGAAGAGGAAGGCTTCGTGCGCTGCCCTGAACGGGTGATGGCGCACTTCCTTGACGGCCTGGTGATCTACCGCCGAGGCAAAGACGATAGCCGCCCGCAGCAGCCGATCGAGCTGCCGGTAACCAACAACCTGATCCTCAAGAAGCTGCGTGTGGCCTTTGAGCTCAAGGAAGACGACCTGCACGCGATTCTCAAGTCGGTCAACTTCCCGGTCAGCAAACCTGAGCTCAGCGCGCTGTTCCGCAAGGCTGGCCACGACAACTACCGCCCGTGTGGCGACCAGTTGATGCGCAACTTCCTCAAGGGCCTGACCCTGCGCGTGCGCGGCTGAGTGGCCATGCAGCATACGGTTGTCCCGGTCGGCATCGTCCACTCCTGTTTCAAGGAAAAGTTCGCCATTCCGCGCCAGCCGCAGCTGGCGCCTGCCGCCCGTGGCGTGCTCGAACTGTTGCCGCCGTTCGATCAAGGTGACGCGGTCGAAGGCCTGGAGCAGGTCAGCCATGTCTGGCTGCTGTTCCTGTTCCACCAGGCCCTGGAAGAAAAGCCGCGCCTGAAAGTGCGGCCTCCGCGTCTGGGCGGCAACAAGAGCATGGGGGTGTTCGCCACCCGCGCCACCCATCGGCCCAACGGCATCGGCCAGTCGGTGGTACGCCTGGAGGGCGTGGAGCCCGGGCGCCTGCTGCTGTCCGGGATCGACCTGCTCGACGGCACGCCGGTGCTGGACATCAAGCCTTATGTGCCCTATGCCGACAGCGTCGCTGGCGCCAGCAACCAGATGGCCAACGCAGCGCCTGTGGCAATTGCCGTGCAGTGGGCGGACAACGCCCTGATCCAGGCCCGCGAGCATGCGCTGCGTTTGAATGAGCCGCTGGTGCAACTGATCGAGCAATGCCTGGCGCAGGACCCACGGCCGGCCTACCAGATACCACCGTCCGAGCGGGTGTACGGGGTGAAGTTCTGGGATGTGCAAGTAAGGTGGCATTACCCACAGCCGGACGTCATCCGGGTGATGGAGGTGGTACTGGGCTGAGGGCCACCGCATCGCCCTGTGTGGGAGCGGCCTTGCGTCGCGAAAGGGCTGCACAGCGGCCCCAAGATTTCAGCCATCCTGCAAGGTCGCCGGGGCTGCTGCGCAGCCCTTTCGCGACGCAAGGCCGCTCCCACAAGGGACCGCGCAGACACGAAAAAGGCGACCTTGGGTCGCCTTTCTCATTTCAACCCGCTATCAACGAGCCGGGCCTTCAGCCACGCCCAGGTCGTCCGTCGGGCGGGTATCGACCAGCGGCGCACCACCGGAGGCCAGTTCCGAAGCCAGCTTGTCGTTGTCCATTTCCTTGACCCACTTGGCCACTACCACGGTGGCAACGGCGTTGCCCACCAGGTTGGTCAGGGCGCGGGCTTCGGACATGAAGCGGTCGATGCCGAGGATCAGCGCCAGGCCGGCAACCGGCAGGTGGCCAACAGCCGACAGGGTCGCGGCCAGCACGATGAAGCCCGAGCCGGTAACGCCGGCAGCCCCCTTGGAAGCCACCAGCAGCACCAGCAGCAGGGTGATCTGGTGAGTGATGTCCATGGTGGTGTCAGTGGCCTGAGCGATGAACACCGCAGCCATGGTCAGGTAGATCGAGGTACCGTCCAGGTTGAACGAGTAGCCAGTCGGGATAACCAGGCCCACTACCGATTTCTTGGCACCCAGGCGCTCCATCTTGGCCAGCATGCGTGGCAGGGCCGACTCCGAGGACGAAGTACCCAGCACGATCAGCAGTTCTTCACGGATGTAGCGGATCAGCTTGATCACGCTGAAGCCGTGGGCACGGCAGATACCGCCCAGCACCACCAGCACGAACAGCAGGCAGGTGATGTAGAAGCAGGCCATCAGGTAGCCCAGCTGCACCAGCGAGCCAACACCGTACTGGCCGATGGTGAAGGCCATGGCGCCGAAAGCGCCGATCGGGGCCAGCTTCATGATCATGTTGATGATGTTGAACATGACGTGGGCGAAGCGGTCGATCATGTCCAGTACCGGCTTGCCGTAGCTGCCCAGGCGGTGCAGGGCGAAGCCGAACAGCACCGAGAACATCAGCACTTGCAGGATGTCGCCGTTGGCGAAGGCGCCGACGACCGTATTGGGGATGACGTTAAGCAGGAAGCCGACGGTAGTCTGCTGCGCGCCGGCGGCGGCGTAGGCAGCCACGCTGCTGGCGTTCAGGGTGCTGACGTCGATGTGCATGCCAGCGCCTGGCTTGACCACGTTGACGACGACGAGGCCGATGATCAGGGCGATGGTGGAGACGATTTCGAAGTACAGCAACGCGTAGCCGCCGGTTTTGCCGACCGACTTCATGCTCTGCATGCCGGCAATGCCGCTGACCACGGTACAGAAGATGATCGGGGCGATGACCATCTTGATCAGTTTGACGAAGCCGTCACCCAGGGGTTTGAGAGCAACGCCCGTTTCCGGGTAGTAGTGGCCGAGCAGGATGCCGATGGTGATGGCGACCAACACCTGGACATACAGGGATTTGTACAGCGGCTGACGTGTCGTCATGGCTAATTTTCCTCAAGTGTGCCGGTTCACCCTTCCCAGGGTGATGGGGGCACCTGAATCGCTAACCCTCCTGCACTTGGAGGGATTTGTCGTTGTGTTCGAGCTGCCTGGGCAGGCCTCTGCGAGGATCAATAGCAAGGGTGGTGCCAAAATGCCCATGAAGGGTGCAAAGCCCGTATTTGCTAGGAATAAATGCCCAACGACAGGGCGATATTCCCGAGACGGATTGGCGGATTTCCGCCCGATGGCGGAATTTGTACAAGGAGGAATGGCGGAAATCCGCCCTTTGTGGATTGTCTGTGCCCCCATTCGCGGATTGACCTGCGAATGGGCCGGCACAGGCTAGGGATCAATCCAGGTTGAAGGTGATCCTGAACGCAGCGCCCCCCAGCGGCGAATCGCCAAGGCTCAGCTCGGCGTCATAGCTGTCGACGATATCCTTGACCACGGCCAAGCCGATGCCCTGCCCCGGGTGCTGGCTGTCCAGCCGCTCCCCACGCTCCAGAATGCGTTCACGCTGGTCGGCGGGCACGCCCGGCCCGTCGTCCTCGATGCACAAGGTCAGATACCCCGGCGCCTTCACCAGGCTCACCCGCACTTGGCCCAGGCTTAGCCGGTAGGCGTTCTCCAGCAGGTTGCCGAGCATTTCCAGCAACGCGCCCTGCTCCATCGGTACCTGCGCCGCGTCCGGCAACTCCAGCACCACGTCCACACGTTTTTCCCGGTAAACCTTGGCCAAGGTGCTGCACAGGCTGTCGAGCAACGGCCGCAGCAAGACGCTGTGGCGGACCAGGCCACTCTTGCGCAGGCTGGCGCGTTGCAGCTGGTAGTCGATCTGCTGGCTCATGCGCTCGATCTGGCTTTGCAGCACCCGCGCCTGCTCGCGCTCGCCGCTGCGCTGCTGCAAGCTTTCACCCACACCCTGCAACACCGCCAGCGGCGTCTTCAGGCTGTGGGCCAGGTCGTCCAGCGAATCACGGTAGCGCGTGCGCTGCTCACGCTCACTGCGCAAGAGACGGTTGAGCGAGCGGGTCAGGCGCAGCAACTCGCGTGGGTGCTCGCCGCTCAGACCGTCACGTGCACCTGATTCCACTTCATCCAGTTCGTGGCTGAGGCGTCGCAACGAGCGCAGCCCCCAGGTCAGGCCTGCCCACAACAACACCATGAGCGCCAGCAATGCAGCGCCGAACCCCAGGTAGAGCTTTTCGCGCAGGCCATTGAGGGTGGCCTTGTACTCGCTCACGGGCTGCAGAGCGACAATGCTGTAGGCGGCACTCTGCCCGCCCAACAGCTTGATCTCGACGTCGTACACGAAGAACTCTTCGCCATCGGACTGGTGAATGCGGTCGAACTCGTTGCCGCGCCCGTCATAGCGCGGCTGGTAGTTGATGTGCCGGTCGGCGGTGGCACGCGACTGCCAGACCAGTTTGCCGTCGCGGTCAAAGATATAGCCGAGCAGGCCTGTGTAGGGCAGGTTGTAGCGCTCGTCCGGCAGCAGTGTCGGCATCTGCAGCTGGCCATGCTCGATACGCGCAGCGGAAATCAGCGTGGTCACATCCGAGGCCAGACGCTGCTCGATCGATTCCTGCAGAGCCAGGCTGAAGGCCTTCTGCAAGGCCGGCAGCAGCGCCAGCATGAACAGCAGCGCCAACACTGCGGCGGCCAGCATCAGGCGCACCCGCAGCGAGCGGATCATCGGCAGCGCTCGGTGAACAGGTAGCCCAGGCCGCGCACCGTGTCGATGGGTTTGAAGCCGCGCTCGCCTTCAAGCTTGCGGCGCAGGCGGCCAACCAGCACTTCGATGACATTGGGGTCGCGCTCTTCGTCACCTGGGTACAACTGTTCCATCAGGCGATCCTTGGCCACCACCTGCTGGTGATGGCGCATGAGGTATTCGAGGATGCGGTATTCGTAGGCAGTCAGGGCCAAGGCGTGTTCGTCGAGGGTGGCCTGCTTGCGGTTGAGGTCAAGTACCAAGGGGCCAGCGGTGATGGTCGACTGGATGAAACCACTGGAGCGGCGTAACAGGGCATTGAGCCGTGCTTCAAGCTCCTCGAACTGGAACGGCTTGACCAGATAGTCGTCGGCACCGGCGGCCAGGCCCTCGACCTTGTCTTGCCAGTTGCCACGGGCTGTGAGGATGAGAATGGGGAAGGTCTTGTCCTGGCTGCGCAGCCGCGTGATCAGCTCCAGGCCGCTGATACCGGGCAGGCCCAGATCGATGATGGCAAGGTCGAAATGGTACTGCTCGGCCTGGTACAGCGCCTCTTCGGCATCAGCGACCGCCTCGACCACATGGCCGCTTTCGCCCAGGCGGGTGTAGAGGTGATGGCGAAGCAGGGCTTCGTCCTCGACCACCAGCAGTTTCATGTGCAGCTCCTTATGTGTATTGCCTGTACCGGCCTATTCGCGGGTATGCCTGCTCCCACAGCAATCGCACAGTCTCTGAAACGTGTGCAGCACCTGCACAAGCCAAAGGTACTGCACAGTTTCAGCGGTTTGTGCAGTACCTGTGGGAGCGGGCGTGCCCGCGAAGGCCGGTACAGGATAACGCGGCTCGTTCGTCAGAACTTGTAACTTGCTGCCAGGTAGGTCTGCGCGCTGCTGGTCAGGCGCAGGGTGCCATCCTTCGGCCCGCCATGCGCGCCCACCTCGGTCGCGGCATTGGTGCGCAGGTAACGGTAGCCCAGTTCGACCGAGGCCTTGTCGGTGATGTCCTGGATCACACCGGCCTGCAAGCCGTAGGCATAACCGTAGTCAGTGTCCCGGCTGGCGCCTGGCGAGTCCTGGGTAAGCTTGGTCACACCCAGGCTGCCACCACCGAACAGCTTGGTGGTATCGCCCACCGGCAGGAACAAGTCGTAGCTGCCAAGCAGGTTTTCCTGGCGCAACTTCAGGCCACTGTGGTCGCCAGAGACATTGTCATAGGTCATGTAGTAGCGGCCCTGGTCGTTGATCTTGCCCAGACGCACACCCCAGGTATCGTCCTTGCCGATAATACCGTCGGCATTGAGCTGATCGGTGTTGCGTTGCAGCAGGCCGGACTTGCGAACTTTGTCGCTGGTCTGGCCGTAGGTGAGGCTGGCGAAGTTGTCGTCCGCGGCCTGGGCGGTGGTAATGCCAGCGGCACAGACGGCCATGGCGGCAAGTAGGGTATTGAAGGTTTTCATGGCTGGGTACTCCAGTTGGGTGCGCTGTTTCGGTCTGGAAGCTAGAGTAATCAGGGCACCCTGAACCGCGACTGAACCCTGGCTGAACCCCGGCTGAACGAATCGATAGCAAAACAAGGAGTTGTGAACATGCGAGCCCTGCTGGCCCTGACCCTGATGTGCAGCGCCGCCCTCGCCCAAGCGGCGGTAGTGACCCGTGAAATTCCTTATCAGGACGACGATGGCAACCGCCTCGTCGGCTACTACGCCTACGATGACGCGCTGGACGGCAAACGCCCAGGCATCGTTGTGGTGCATGAATGGTGGGGCCTGAACGACTATGCCAAGCGTCGTGCGAGAGATCTTGCCGCCCTGGGTTACAAGGCACTGGCCATCGACATGTACGGCGATGGCAAGCACACCGAGCATCCGCAGGATGCCCAGGCATTCATGGCCGCAGCGATGAAGGACCCGGCCGCAGCAGCAGCGCGCTTCGACGCGGGCCTGGAGTTGTTGAAAAAGCAGCCGAATGTGAACAAGCATCAACTGGGCGCTGTCGGCTACTGTTTTGGCGGCAAGGTGGTGCTCGATGCCGCACGCCGGGGAGAAAAGCTCGATGGCGTGGTGAGCTTCCATGGCGCACTGGCCACCCAGACCCCGGCAAAACCTGGCGTGGTGCGGGCCGATATCCTGGTCGAGCATGGTGCGGCGGACAGCATGGTCACCCCACAGCAGGTGGAGGCGTTCAAGGCCGAGATGGATGCGGCCAAGGTCAACTACCAGTTCGTCAGTATTGAAGGGGCCAAGCACGGGTTCACCAACCCCGATGCCGATCGGCTGAGCCACGGTGAACATGGGGGGCCGGACATTGGCTATAACAAGGCCGCGGACGAGCGTTCCTGGGCGGATATGCAGGCGTTCTTCAAGAAGGTGTTCAAATAAAAGATTGTGCAATCGTTGTGGGAAAGGAGGCGTTACCACGCCACCTCCCTTAGCGCCTGCACAGCTGGCACAATAGCCGCCATGAACACACTTCCTGCCTGTTGCGCCCCGCTCCAGCACCACTGGCCCCTGCCCCGCCCATTGCCCGGCGCGGTGCTGGTCAGTTGCGCCTTCGACCCTGCCCACTTGGCCGCCGACGACTTCCAGCGCGCTGGCGTACTGCCCAGCGCCAGCCTGCTGCGCTCGGTGGCCAAGCGCCAGGCCGAGTACCTGGCCGGCCGCGTATGTGCCCGCGCCGCGCTCCAGCACCTGGACGGCCGCGACTACGTGCCCGGCACCCACGAAGACCGCTCGCCCATCTGGCCCGCCGGTATTCATGGCTCGATCACACACGGCAAGGGCTGGGCCGCCGCGGTGGTCGCCGGCGAAAACAGCTGCCAAGGTCTGGGCCTGGATCAGGAAGCCTTGCTGGATGACGCGCGCGCCGAGCGGCTGATGGGCGAAATCCTTACCCCGGCAGAGCTGGAGCGCCTGGACCGCCGCCAGCTTGGGCTTACGGTCACCCTGACGTTCTCGCTGAAGGAAAGCTTGTTCAAGACCCTGTACCCACTGACTCGCCAACGCTTCTACTTCGAACACGCAGAAGTGCTCGACTGGTCCGCAGAAGGGCTGGCGCGCTTGCGCCTGCTCACCGACCTGTCACCGCAGTGGCAGCAAGGCGCAGAGCTGCAAGGCCAGTTCTGCCTGCAGGACGGCCACCTGCTGAGCCTGGTCAGCGTCTGACCTTCACAGCGGTGCCTGCTGCCTTGGCCAGTTCAGGCTGAAGCAGGCACCGCCCAACGCCTCGCTGCGGCCCACCGTAGCCCGGCCCGCGTGCCAGTAGATGATCCGCCGTACGATCGACAGGCCCAGGCCATGCCCGCCCGAGGCGCGGGTGCGGCTGTCATCGAGGCGGGTGAAGGGCGTGAAAATGCGGTCCCAGAAGCCCTCGGGGATCCCTGGGCCGTCATCCTCCACATCGATGCGGCAACGTTGCTGGCCCAGCTGATAGCTCAGGCGCACTTCGCCCTCGGCATGGCGCATGGCATTGCCGACAAGGTTCTGCAGGGCCCGGTGCAAGTAGCGCGGCTCGGCCTCGACCCAGGCGCCTTCGGCATCCGCGCCCTGACAGTCGCCGCGCACCACCCGCACCTCGGCACGCAAAGGTGCCAGCTCTTCGATCACCCGATCGAGCAAGGCATCCAGATCGACCCGCTGGAACTTCAAGGCCGGTGCGCCCTGCTCCAGGCGGGCGTAGGTCAGCATCTCGTCGACCAGCTTGTCGAGGTCCTGGATATCCCCGTCCATGCCCGCCAGGTGCTTTGCCCGCACCTGTTCAGTCGTGGCGCTTTCGATCATCTCCAGGCCAAAGCGCAGGCGCGCCACCGGCGTGCGAAGCTCGTGGGACACCGCGCGCACCAGCTCGCGCTGCATGGTCAGCGAGCGCTGCAGGTGCTCGGCCATGCCATTGAAGGCAGCCGCCAGGCGCCCTACCGAGTCGGCGTCGCCGGCCGGCACGCGGGTATCCAGGCTGCCTTGGGCGATGCGCGTGGCAGCAATCTCCAGGCCGGACACACGACGTTCCAGCTGACGCACCAGCAGGTAGACCACCAGGCCGATCAGGCACAGCCCCAGGAAGGCAATCAGAATCAGCAACTGCGGCGGGTAAGGGTTGAGCTGGTACAGCGGGCCGATTTCCAGTACCCATGGCGAGCCCGTCAGCCCGGCGAACACCCGGATCGAGTCACCATCCTTGCCCAGCGCCATCACCGTGTCGCCCTCCTCCACGCGGCGCCGCTGGTCATCGTCCAGGCTGACCCGCTCGATACGTTGCAAGGCAACGCCAAAGCCGAAGCCCTTTTCCTGCTTGATCTGTGCCAGGCGCTGCTGCTGTTCGGTTACCGGGTAGCGCACCAGTTCGTCGGCCAATAGATAGAGGGTGGCCCGCGCCAACTGCTCGCTGATCTGTTTGATCTGCGCGACCAGCATCAGGTCTTCCTGGCCCACCTTGCGTAGCACTTGCGCCGCATGCGGGCCAATTTTCTCGACCACCACCAGGCCATGGTACAGGCGCGCCCGCTGGCCACCGTCAAGGCTGCGTGCGCTCATCGGTTGCAGCGCCAACGGCACGCCAAGCAGGCGTTCCCAGATCAGCAGCGAACGCTTGCGTTGGGTTTCATTCTGCATTGCCAGGTTGTCGGCCATCAGGCTGAAGGTGCCCTGGGCCAGGCCCTCGCGATGCTGGGCAGCGCGCACTTCGTTGACCAGGTGCAGGCTGAGCACGCCAAGCAGGGCCACCAGCACCAGCACGGCCAGCATGCCGCCGTAGATGCGCAGGAAGATCGAATTGTTCATGGTGCCTCGCCAACGAACAGGTAGCCTTTGCTGCGCAGGGTCTTGATCAACCGCGGCTGAAGCGGGTCGTCGCCGATCTTGGGGCGGATTTTCGAGATGCGGATATCGATGGAGCGGTCCTGGCCGTCGTAGCCCACGCCACGCAGTGCGGTGAAGATCTGTTCACGGGTCAGCACCCGGCCAGCGTTGCTGGCCAACAGCCAGAGCAGATCGAATTCGGCGCCGGTCAGTTCGATCAACTGCTCGCCCAGGTGCGCCTCGCGCAGGCGGTTGTCGATACGCAGCGCACCGAAGGCCAGGTCCTGGCGCTTGCTGTCCACGGTTTCGCTGCGGCGCAGCAGGGCCTGGATACGCGCCAGCAGCAAGCGTGGGCGCACGGGTTTGCAGACGTAGTCGTCGGCACCCAGGTCCAGGCCCTGAACCTGGTCGAGTTCATCGCTGCGCGCGGTGAGCATGAGGATCGGCCCCTGGTACTGGCTGCGCACCCGACGGCAGATGCTCAGGCCGTCCTCGCCGGGGAGCATCAGGTCGAGGATCACCAGGTCGGGCTGGCTGTCGATGATGCGCCTCGCGGCGCGGGCGCCATCGGCCTCCACCGCGACCTCGAAACCATTGGCCTGCAGGTATTCGGCGGTGAGTTCGGCGAGGCGCTGGTCGTCTTCGACGATGAGGATGCGGGGTATGGGGTGGTCCATGGCTTTGGCCTTGTTGTTCTTGGGATCGTGTCAGGGCAGTTGAGAGTATGAATGTAGATGGGGGCCCTGCGAGACCGAGCGCCCCGCGGGCGGTGCTCGATCTCCCAGGCACCCCAGATCTTCAGACACGCCCTACCGCCCCCTCGACTGAACCGTTTTTTGTGACAGGCTTCGCGCCCAAAAAAAACTGCCCAAGGGCGTCACGGTGCAGAAAAATACTGCAAACCACTTGGCACAAGGCCTACAGCGAATACCCACCATTCACTCACAAAGTACACACAACTTATCCACAGGCGCTCGCCTTGCAAAGCCCCCAATACCGCATTATCTTGTATCCCGATCGCAGCGAACCACTAGATATAGGGGTTCGTGCAAAATCACACACAAAAGTCAACCCGCAAGATCAAGCGATTTTCCGGGTGGAACTTCAGGTGATTTCAGCAGCCAAACCGCTCCTGCGGAGGCGACCGAGGCAAGCCCTTCCAGGGCCTTGTTCGGGCATGGGTGTTGCAGGCCAGCCCTGGCATCCATCAGCAACAGATTTTGGGCCCCGCCCAAAACCTTTGACTTCGGCCAGGGAGCGGCAAGCCATTGCCCCTAATTCCTGAGTCTGTCCCGAAGTCGGTACGCCCGTGCGGGCGGATGCGCATGCTTTGTGCATCCCCGCAAGGCCATCGAGCAAGTGGACGGAACGGTGGGCGCCCCATAGGGCGCCTGAACAATATAGAAATTGTGGAGACACCCACCCATGCAAACCGACACAACTCGCGAGAACCCGCAGGCCAAGGTGCCGCAGGCCGCCGATTCCAACCAGGATCTGGCTGCCACCGCCCCTGGCCAACTGCGCGTGATCAAGCGTAACGGCACTGTCGTCCCTTACACCGACGACAAGATCACCGTCGCCATCACCAAGGCGTTCCTCGCAGTTGAAGGCGGCACTGCCGCCGCTTCGTCGCGCATCCACGACACCGTCGCGCGCCTGACCGAGCAGGTTACCGCCACGTTCAAGCGTCGCATGCCATCGGGTGGCACCATCCACATCGAAGAAATCCAGGACCAGGTCGAACTGGCCCTGATGCGCGCCGGCGAGCAGAAAGTTGCCCGCGACTACGTGATCTACCGTGACCAGCGCGCCAAGGAGCGTGCCACCCGCGCCAACACCGACGCCGTGGTCGAGCCGCACCCGAGCATCCGCATCACCCTGGCTGACGGCAGCCTGGCGCCGCTCGACATGGCCCGCCTGAACACCATCATCAGCGAAGCCTGCGAAGGCCTGGCCGAAGTCGATGGCGACCTGATCCAGCGCGAAACCCTGAAGAACCTGTACGACGGCGTGGCCATCAAGGACGTCAACACCGCCCTGGTGATGACCGCCCGTACCCTGGTGGAGCGCGAGCCGAACTACTCGTTCGTTACCGCCCGCCTGCTGATGGACACCCTGCGCGCCGAAGGCCTGGGCTTCCTGAATGTAGCCGACAGCGCCACCCACCACGAAATGGCTGACCTGTACGCCAAGGCCCTGCCGGCCTACGTCGCCAAAGGTATCGAGTTCGAGCTGCTGAACCCGGCCCTGGCCGACTTCGACCTGGAAAAACTGGGCAAGGCGATCAACCACGAGCGCGACCAGCAGTTCACCTACCTGGGCCTGCAGACCCTGTACGACCGCTACTTCATCCACAAGGATGGCGTGCGCTTCGAGCTGCCGCAGGTGTTCTTCATGCGTGTGGCCATGGGCCTGGCGCTGGAAGAGAAAGACAAGGAAGCCCGTGCGATCGAGTTCTACAACCTGTTGTCGTCGTTCGACTACATGGCCTCGACCCCGACCCTGTTCAACGCCGGTACCCTGCGCCCGCAGCTGTCCAGCTGCTACCTGACCACCGTGCCAGACGACCTGTCGGGCATCTACCACGCGATCCACGACAACGCCATGCTGTCGAAATTCGCTGGCGGCCTGGGCAACGACTGGACCCCGGTCCGTGCACTGGGCTCGTACATCAAGGGCACCAACGGTAAATCCCAGGGCGTCGTCCCGTTCCTGAAAGTGGTCAACGACACCGCCGTTGCCGTGAACCAGGGTGGCAAGCGCAAAGGCGCTGTATGTGCCTACCTGGAAACCTGGCACCTGGACATCGAAGAATTCATCGAGCTGCGCAAGAACACCGGTGATGACCGCCGTCGTACCCACGACATGAACACCGCCAACTGGATTCCTGACCTGTTCATGAAGCGTGTCTTCGATGACGGCAAGTGGACCCTGTTCTCGCCTTCGGAAGTGCCAGACCTGCACGACCTGACCGGCAAGGCCTTCGAAGAGCGCTACGAGTACTACGAAGCCCTGACCGAGTACAACAAGATCAAGGTGTTCAAGACCATCCAGGCCAAAGACCTGTGGCGCAAGATGCTGTCGATGCTGTTCGAGACCGGCCACCCATGGCTGACCTTCAAGGACCCGTGCAACCTGCGTTCGCCGCAGCAGCACGTGGGCGTGGTCCACAGCTCGAACCTGTGCACCGAGATCACCCTGAACACCAACAAGGACGAGATCGCAGTCTGCAACCTGGGCTCGATCAACCTGCCAAACCACATCGTCGATGGCAAGCTGGACACCACCAAGCTGCAACGCACCGTGAACACCGCTGTGCGCATGCTCGACAACGTGATCGACATCAACTACTACTCGGTGCCGCAAGCGCGTAACTCGAACTTCAAGCACCGTCCGGTCGGCCTGGGCATCATGGGCTTCCAGGATGCGCTGTACCTGCAGCACATTCCTTACGGCTCCGATGCTGCCGTCGAGTTTGCCGACAAGTCGATGGAAGCGGTCAGCTACTACGCCATCCAGGCTTCGTGCGACCTGGCCGATGAACGCGGCGCCTACGAGACCTTCCAGGGTTCGCTGTGGTCCAAGGGCATCCTGCCGCTGGATTCGCAACAGATCCTGATCGAGGCCCGTGGGCAGAAGTACATCGACGTCAACCTGGAAGAAACCCTGGACTGGGCGCCGGTACGTGCCCGCGTGCAGAAAGGTATTCGTAACTCGAACATCATGGCCATCGCGCCAACCGCGACCATCGCCAACATCACTGGCGTGTCGCAGTCGATCGAGCCTACCTACCAGAACCTGTACGTGAAATCGAACCTGTCGGGCGAATTCACCGTGATCAACCCGTACCTGGTTCGCGACCTCAAGGCCCGCGACCTGTGGGACTCGGTCATGATCAACGACCTGAAGTACTACGACGGTTCGGTACAGCAGATCGAGCGTATCCCGCAAGAGCTGAAAGACCTGTACGCCACTGCGTTCGAAGTCGAGACCAAGTGGATTGTCGACGCTGCTTCCCGTCGCCAGAAGTGGATCGACCAGGCGCAGTCGCTGAACCTGTACATTGCGGGTGCATCGGGCAAGAAGCTGGACGTGACCTACCGCATGGCCTGGTACCGTGGCCTGAAAACCACCTACTACCTCCGTGCCCTGGCCGCCACCAGCACCGAGAAGTCGACCATCAACACCGGCAAGCTCAACGCCGTTTCCAGCGGTGGCGACAGCGCCCCGGTCCAGGCAGCCGGCCCAGCGCCAGTGCCGAAGGCCTGCGCGATCGACGAGCCTGACTGCGAAGCCTGCCAGTAAGGCCTGAATGCCGTGCGGGGTGCCTACGGGTGCCCCGCGCGGCATTTTTGTATCCGCGCCTCAGAGAAACCTTGCCCTTTGCCCACTGTTCACGCAGCTCGGTAAAAGAACAGGACCTCTCAAAAAAGGATGTACGCCCATGGCGCGGAAAAAACTGGCATCTCGCAAGATTGGTCGCAACGCAGAAACCGGCCGTTTCACCTCAGTGGAACAGGCACGCAAGCACCCCAAGACACACATTGTCGAAACGCTGTATACCCACCGTAGCTAGTGGTAGCTGGCCTCATCGCCGGCCAGCCCGCGGCGAGGCCGGCTTTGCAACACAGCCCTCAAGAAACACCATATGATGTGCCTTGAAATTTAAACTGGCACAACATATAGGTTGGCGCTACACTCTCCCCCCGTAGAAGAAGCCACCTTTTTCGTGAACGGACGCACGCCAAACCGGTCGAAAAAGTTACCCTCGCCGGCGACACACGCGCCCCGATCGAAGGTGAATTCCGGTATACTCTGCGCCCTCTGAAAAGAGCACCTATTCAATTGTCCTGGCCCCTCCCAGAGGCCTGGCCAGGTACAAGCCAGAACACATTCAGATGTAAACGAGAGTCAGCCTCTCGAGCTGTCCATTCGCCGTTACGGCCTTGCGTCAGGCATCACATTCTTAAAATCCAACCGGTTGCCCCAGGGCGACCCTCAAGCAGGAGCCAAACCATGCTGAGCTGGGACGAATTCGACAAAGAAGACGGCGAAGTAGCCGCCAAAGGCAACACCCCTGCGCAGGCCGCTGCCGCCGCCACCCTCGACAAGCTCGACAGCGCCGGTGGTGCCGCCGCCCTGGAGGCCCGTGCGGCCACCGCTTCTGACTCCGAAGCCGTCAAACGTGCCAAGGCTGCCCTCGACGCCCTCGACGTTGCCGAAGGCCTGGCCGAGCTGGAAGGCTCCTCGGCCCGCGTTGCAGTCGATGAAAAGCGCATGATCAACTGCCGCGCCGACCTCAACCAGCTGGTACCGTTCAAGTACGACTGGGCCTGGCAGAAGTACCTGGACGGCTGCGCCAACCACTGGATGCCGCAAGAGGTCAACATGACCGCCGACATCGCCCTGTGGAAGAGCCAGGACGGCCTGACCGAAGACGAGCGCCGCATCGTCATGCGCAACCTCGGCTTCTTCTCCACCGCCGACTCGCTGGTTGCGAACAACCTGGCCCTGGCCGTGTACCGCCTGATCACCAACCCGGAGTGCCGCCAGTACATCCTGCGCCAGGCCTTCGAAGAAGCGATCCACACCCACGCCTACCAGTACTGCATCGAGTCGCTGGGCATGGATGAAGGCGAGATCTTCAACATGTACCACGAGATCCCGTCGGTCGCTAAAAAAGCCGCCTGGGGCCTGAAGTACACCCGCGCCATCTCCGACCCGGAATTCAACACCGGCACCGTCGAAACCGACAAAGAGCTGCTGCGCAACCTGATCGCCTACTACTGCGTCCTGGAAGGCATCTTCTTCTACTGCGGCTTCACCCAGATCCTGTCCATGGGCCGCCGCAACAAGATGACTGGCGTTGCCGAGCAGTTCCAGTACATCCTGCGTGACGAGTCGATGCACCTGAACTTCGGCATCGACGTGATCAACCAGATCAAGATCGAGAACCCGCACCTGTGGGATGCGGCGATGAAGGAAGAAGCGACCCAGATGATCCTGCAAGGGACCCAGCTGGAGATCGAATACGCCCGTGACACCATGCCACGCGGTGTACTGGGCATGAACGCGGCGATGATGGAGGACTACCTCAAGTTTATCGCCAACCGTCGCCTGACCCAGATCGGCCTGAAGGAAGAGTATCCAGGGACTACCAACCCGTTCCCATGGATGAGCGAGATCATGGACTTGAAGAAAGAGAAGAACTTCTTTGAGACGCGTGTGATTGAGTATCAGACTGGTGGGGCGTTGAGCTGGGACTGATCGTCCGGGCCTTATTTTTCAGCGAGAACCGAACAAATTTCAGATTTTCCGAATTCTCGCACCAAATAAGCGCATGAAATGAAAAAAGCCACCTGAGCCGCAAGGGCCAAGGTGGCTTTTTCATATAACGCTTCAGCTTTCCGTAATAGGTACTGTCGCAGCCCGAAAAACGGCTAACCCCCTACCCGCTTCAGCGCTCTGATTTCATCGCGGATTTTTGCCAGAAGCGCGTCGACATCGCCCTCCTGACCCACCTGCATCAAGACAATCAGGGTCGCAGGATTCACTCCTAGTCGCTCGGCAAATTCTTCCATTTTTTCGATCGTTGGGCTGCGAATGCCACGCTCAACTGTGGAAATGAAAGATTGACTCGCCCCCAGCTGCTCTTGTGCGATCTCCTTTTGTACCCGCACCTCCTTAAGCGCGGAGCCAAAAGCCAACTTGCGTTCCATCTGGTTACCCACAAAAGGAACGATAAAGCCCTGACGCGGACTCAAACGCTATGCTGCATACAGCATATATGAGAAAATTCGTTGTACTCCCAATTAATCAGTACGACCCCACTCCGTCTCCGTTTTGATCGAGGTTTCAAGCCGTGTTTGTTTCAGATCCCCAGGAAGAGGTCATCACTCTCATAGGCAAGGTCGACCCCAGCCACAAGAGTTGGCCTAGAGTTGATACCAGCGAAACATTCTTCCAGGTTCACACGAAGCAGCAAGGGGACCCCAAGCTCACCTTCGGCGTAATATTGCTGGCGACACCGCGCGCATTTCTAGATTTTCTGGAATGCTGTCAACGGGATGAGCAAATACGAATTGTACAAATTATTATATCCACCCCCCCTCACGCTAACCGGTCCAGGAGCTGGCGCACAGAGGCACTCATTAAACTTGAGATGGGCTTCGATGACAATGAAGTGCCAAACTCGATCATCTACCACACGATTGACGAAACCTACTATGAGGATCGTGTGTACGGAAAGCGTAAAGACCAAGGTCAGCCAGTTTTAAAGACAGTATACAAAGCGCGCTCAAGACGCTCGCCCGCAGGAAAAGCGAACAAACAGTAGTCATCTAGTCAGCGAAAGCCGGTGCCCACTGCTGTAACCTACAGCGCTTGAAATCACCTACAGAGCTCACGTTCTTTTACGCTCGAGTACGGGCCACGCCCTTCCACTTGGCTGTTGAGTTTTTTCAAAATAATAAACTCCTCAACAGCATTATGCAGATCAACCAGGCAGTACGAGTGCGACATATTAAGTCGCACTCCCTCCCATCAAGCCTGTTAAAAGTTACGATGTGAAAACACTATGTTTTGCATCAAAACAACAACCAGATGAAACGATTCATCAAAACTTATCTTCTTTGACTTCCAAATGAATCCGTGATCAAATCTGGTCTAGATAGAATATCCACACCACCTCTTTAGTGAGTTGCAGTGATGGTTAAAAATCCAGCAAATCGATGTCAAAAAAACGCCGCCAATTTGGCAACAAACCAACCGCACAAGCTCTAGTCTTGGACATCTTTAGCCACGCACTTTTTATGAGCACCTTAGGGATCTCATCCTACGGTCGCGCACATTATTTATAAGCTCGTAATTTACACCCTGCAACGTTACAACCTTCATTGCCGGCACATCTAACGATTTTGGTTCTGGCATCGCCGGAGCAGCAGCAAGCATATGCGTTATACGCGCGTAAGAATGGAGCTATAGAAATCATTCCGACACATTATGACCTTGGGCAACACTTCTGACGAGACTCGACCATGATTAAGCAAGACGAATTGACTAGGCGACGCAGCTGGGAGCACCTGTTGCTGCGCGCTGCAAGCAGCATCTCTTTGACTGCGAGCCAATATGAGTTGATTGAGGACCGATATTCGCAGCTGGAGAAAATCCTCTCGGCCTCTACAGATCCATTGCTCGCTGGGGCGCATATTTTCCCACAGGGCTCCATGCGTCTCAGGACTACGATCAATCCGGTCAAAGATGCCCCCAAAGATCTCGGCACGATCGATGCTGACGCGATCGTCTGGCTCCCCAATGCCGGTAATGCAGATGCAGATACGGTTCTAGCTGCAATCGAACAACGATTCCGCGAAGGCAGCCGAGTGCAGTCGGATATAGTTAAGTTGCGCCGGGGCATCCGCATCGAGTATGCGGACGAAAACCCAGGATTCCACATCGATGTCACCCCCGCGCGCGCGGTGCAAGGCAATGGGGAAAGCGACGGACAAGGGAAGCTTGAGGTACCTGACCGAGAAACTGGCTGGAAGGCGAGTAGCCCAATCCCATACGCGGATTGGCTACATAGCGCATCAGAACAAAAAATCTCGCTCGAGCTCTACAAGAGCCTTGCAATAAATGAAAGTCGCGGCGCGGTGATGGACTCGGCTACGCAAGAGCCCCTCCCCTCATACCAAGACTACGACAAGCTTGATCCTTTGCGAGCCACTATCAAATTGCTCAAGCGACACCGCGATGAATGGGCAATCGAAACGCGAAATGAGAATTACCGGCCAATTTCGGCTGTGATCACCACCTTGGCAACTCATGCCTACCTCAAGGTGGTAAAGGAGTCACATCACACTCCACTGACCCCGATCGATGCGATCCTCAAGATCGTGGAAAAAATACCGGAGGAGATCAGAGTTTTCGCAGGACAGTACTATGTGCTGAATCCACGTGACGCCGGTGAAAATTTCGCGGAAAAATGGAATAGACCTGAAGAAGGTCACAAGTATTGCCAAGCTTTTGACAACTGGCATGCGAGTGCATTGGTTGCTTTTACACTAGGTCTGCAGCCCCACGACAGCGCTGGTTCGTTTGCCCAAGTGATGAAGCGAAGCTTCGGGATCGGGGAGAGCCTAATCACGGAGAGCAACAACGAGATACCTGGCAATTGGACGATGGCCGGCCGAAAAGCTGGCACCACCAGAAACATCTTGGCTGCGACTGCAATCTTTGGCAGCTCAAGCCACGCCACTCCACAAACGAATGTGAAGCCAGTTGAACGCCTCGGTTAAGCCCAACCTGTCCCCTGCCGTGGAGCGTGGCATCGCCGCGCTTCGCGCATTTATAGGCGAAGAAGTTGCGACTTCGCTCCTTCGATCAACAGACCAAAAACGAGGTGAAGCCGCCAGCTTTCTGCTGCCGCTCCCACCCGACTACACCGGAGTAGAGAGGCAGCTGCGCATCGCGTTTCCGAACCACTTTCCCTTGACCTCGCTAAGGGTTCAAGTCGAGCCATCCCCCTGGCTCGCATGGCCGCATGCCACGAAGTCTGGACTCTGCCTGCACGGATTCCGCGAACGACCAATTACGGGAGATCCGGAAACAGTAGTGCAGGACTGCCTCGTACGACTAGGGGCAATTCTTGAATTTGTTCGAATGGACGCGGATCCCTCACTACGGGAGGGCGAATTCCAGAACGAAATTACCTCATATTGGAACATGCAGCTTGGTCGCTCTCCTCAAGATATCTTGTTGCTGGAGCGTCCCAAGGCGGCTTCACAACTGTTTGCAACTGGCGACCCGCGCCCTGCCCGACGCACCCGCACTGCGTGGCTTGCGCCAAGCGTAGAATCACTCAGGACGCATATCAACCGTACGCTTGGACTAAGCGCAAAAATCTCATCACCGGCTGTCGCTGGCTTCTATCTGAAATTGCTGAGCTACCCCGATATCCAAATCCCTGCACCAGATCGTTTATTCGAATGGTTGACACCGCACCTTTGCCAGGAGGACGAGAAGAAATTTCTTGCCTGGTTTTCCGGAAAAGGCTCACTGGCCAATCGGTGGCTTGTACTCGAACTACCCGGCCCTACTGGAGCACCACTATTCTGCCTAGATGTCCGCTCCTACAGCAAACAAGCAGACCATGGTCGCTGGTATGGCTTTCGTTCCGCTCGGCGATGGTCAGGTAAGAACCAGCCATCCCACTCACCGGTATTAGTAAGGAGCGCCACCCTCAATGTGTTAGATCGGAGCGAGATCCTCTCACGCGATCTCAGTGATACTGCGAAGAGCCTGGAAAAGTCCAGGGTCGTGATGGTCGGCGTTGGCTCGCTGGGAAGTACTGTTGCGTTACAACTCGCCCGCTCGGGGGTTGGAGAGCTCATCCTCATTGACCCTGACATCCTAGAGTCTGCAAATCTAGGGCGCCACGTATTGGGTACCGACGATCTCGCTCAGTCAAAAGCAGCTGCTCTCGCCAAGAAAATTACGCATGATCTACCTACCGTCAAGGTTACGGCCTTCATGGATTTCGCCGAGCTCATGCTGCTCGAGATACCGGAAACTTTCAAAAATGCAGACATGGTGATTGTCACCACTGCAGATTGGTCATCGGAAGCAGCCCTCTGGTTGCGCAAAGCGCTAGGTGCAGGCTGGAATCTCCTGCAAGCGTGGAGTGAACCGCACTCGTTTGTAGGGCATGCGCTCTTAGCACCCAAAGGGGGGCATGATGGACGCCCTTTGTTCGATGACACTGGGAATTTCGACTTCAAATACAGCGAATGGCCGAACGGTGGCGGAGTAGTTCCACTGCCGGCGTGTGGCCAGACATTCATCCCTGGAGGCGCCTCAGGGATGGCGAACGTGGCGTCCATGGTTACGCAACTAGCATTGAGGGGGCTGACTGGGCAGATAGACATACCTGTGTGGAGCACAAGTATCTATCGGCCTCAGGACATTGCTAAACATGACGGCATTTACAGCGGGCCAGCTTTAGCAGATGGCGTCCAACACATCGTGCTGGAGCGCGAGTGGCCGAATGTAGGGAGTGGTAAGCAGTGAGTGCCATCGCGTGGACATGGCAATGGGCTGGCATCGATGTTCGCTTGTCTGTTTCGCAAGCTGTTGCCGATGTGCTGGATCAGTACAGGCAACGGACGTGGAAAACTGAACGCGGTGGTCAACTGTTTGTCGACCTCGCCAACCCCGATGGTTTGATCATGAGCCTCGCCACACCACCACATGCAAGAGACCGCGCTGGATGGACTTGGCTGGAACTCGACGCTGACCGCTGTCGGAAGGAAATCGAATCGGCCAACGCACGAGGGCTCAGGCTAGTGGGGTATTGGCATACTCACCCACAAACCGTACCGGCTATTTCACCCACAGACATAGCAAGCTTCTCTCGTTTCGCAGCACGCTATAGGCAGGAACTCCCCCACCCGATCGCCGTGATCGTAGGCCTATCCCCAAACCCCGACGGCATTAAGGCGTGGTTGTTCCGCGATGGTAAGTGCGTGGAGGCCGCCTTCGCCAACTGATCAGACCAGCGCAGCCCTGCGCTGCAGCATCAATTGGAAAAGCTCTGCCTGGTAGCGTGCATCGTCCAGCGCGTTATGTGTGGCAGATGACTGCGGCAGTAAACTTTCACTCATGTGTGATGACTTGGTTTGCTTCCAATCGAGATTGAAAGCCCCCATGTAATACGCCTTTATATCGAGAGCCGCAAACCCGAAGGGGTTTTCACCCATATACTTATGAAAGTAATAGTTCACGAACGACCAATCAAAAGGTGCATTCAGACCGACAAATACGATTCTTTGGCCGGGCGAGCTGACATTTTCCAGCCACTCCGCAAGGCTCTGCATCGCTTGTAAGGGGACAACCCCTGTAACTGCCAGTTCCTGCAGATCGAATCCCGTTACAGCTACCGCTTCAGGATCATGTTTGGGGCTGTCTGGCTTTAGCTCCAGGTAGATAGCTTGTTTGGGCTGCCCGACAACACATGCCCCAAGTGAGAGCATGCTGTACTCTCCAGGGATCGGCCCTGAAGCTTCGATGTCTACAGAAATATAAAGTTCTTCATTGCTCATTCCTTACCTCCTGGATAAACAACTAACAATCTGCTTTGTCGAATCCACTAGCCTATCAGGAGCACCCGACCACGCCGGAATATGTAAAGTACTTAAGAACCAAACAGCTCGTCCACCCGATCAGGAATTTTCGGCGTTGTGGAGAGGACCAAACAGCGACTTGTTCCGGCGAACTCTTCAATCAGATAGAGGGAGTCCCCGACGTCAACGCCAAGCTCTTGCAAGGCTTGGTCGGGTATGCGGATTGCTCCGTCTCCGTCCCAATCCTCAATGGTTATTCTGAATCTGGTATTCATCGTCGCTCCAAGCTCCGCCACGCCTAAAATCCTACAACACCCTTCCAGCTCAACCCCTGACTCTGTCAGTGCAGCGCTCATTGGCATACCTTGAGGGGTACAGAGGCCGCCCATCTGGCCCATTTCTATGGGAAACAGAATCAGTGAGGCCCATCGCGTCGACCTGGGACAGCAACTGCATAGCTTAGCACACCGAACTGAGCCGGCGTGTCCGTTCGGCCACCATCAGCCAGCGCGACGGTCGTCGGGCACGAGTGATTCTGTTGGCGGCCCAAGGTTGCACGCGGGTAGAAATTGCCCGGCTGACCGGGTTCTCGCTTCCTGTCGTCACGTGTTGGTGTCGACGTTTTCAGGATCAGCGGCTAGACGGTTTGATCGATAAGCCAGGTCGCGGTCGTAAACCCTTCCTGCCCCTTGACACTGTACAACGCGTGCTTGAGCAAGTCACACAACCCCGGATCCGTGAACGTCGCTGGAGCCGCCGAAGCATGGCCCGGGCGGCTGGAATTTCAGCCACCAGTGTGGACAAGATCTGGGCTGCCAACGATTTGGAGCCGCACCTAACCCGCACCTTCAAACGGCCCAATGACCCGCATTTCGAAGAGAAGTTTTGGGACGTCATCGGCCTCTACCTGGATCCGCCGGACAAAGCGCTGGTGCTCTGTTGCGATGAAAATAGCCAAGTTCAAGCACTTGAGCGGACCCAACCGGGGTTTGCCCTGACGATCGGTCACATCCGTACGTAGTCACACAATTATGCGCGCCACGGCACCGTCACCTTGTTCACGGCTCTGGACTATCTTCAAGGACGCTTGATCAGTTGCATCGAGCGAGAACACCGGCATTTCCAACGGGAGGATTGCTCTGCAGCATTGAGTCATCGCACATGCAACCAGTAAAAAGAAATATAAATTTAACTCGCCCCGAGAGCACGCGCAAACCTCTTTCCAACCCAGGTTTTGCAATTTCCTCAAGAAGGCACCTTAAAATTCAGAATCCCGGCGATGGCTGGCCCCGTGGCGCAAAATGTATAAGCATATGGCGGCTCATGTCTAACACCTGAAGCACAAGCTAGAGTAGCTTAATAAAAAACAAAAAGGAGCACATGTATGACCACTCAAACAACACCTACCCCGCATCCATCTCATTTCAACAAGTTCAGAACGCGTAAAATTCTATTACTAGCTCTATTGCCATTCTTATCCACGCAATTGTTTGCAATGGAGCCCAAAGCAGCGTTTCATTTGAATGCTGAATTTGAGAAGCAGTACAGCTTTTCAATTGCAGTCAAAGCTGGGGATTTTCTACGCATTGGAGGCGTCACCTCCGTTGACAAGGACGGAAAAGAGGTCTATGCCGGCGATGCTACAAAGCAGATGCAGCTAATTTACGAGCGAATGGCAGCTATCCTAAAAGCCCATGGCGCGGACTTTAGCAATGTTGTAAGCGAAACTATTTACTATAAAACAGACAATGACATTTACTTTAAGGCCCTAGAGACCAGAGCAGCCGTTTATAAAGGATTGGTAGCGCCAAGTGCGTCCGGCGTGAGAGTAGTTGACTTTGCCAGCGATAGTGCGCTCATTGAAATAACGGCAGTGGCGTACCTGGGGAAGTGACCGCTTAATTCGGCCTGACACTAATAACCAGGAACACTCATTATCCTCATCAAAAAATAATACATAAGGACGCGACTAAATCCAGCAATAGTCGCCAGCGCAATATCGCCTAGCAAGTAAAACAAGCCAAAAAAATTAAGATAGGATAACAGCTCCAAAAGTATAATGATTTTATACCCAACTGGAAGCTAACATGCTATGAAATCCGATCATGCTGGCTGCACCATGCAAATTATCCAACCAGAATAACAACCAACTCTTTATTTAAATAAATATAACCAGCAAGCGAATTTTACGCTACACCCAACTAAACTCTCCTCTCGAGATCAGCTAATGAATAACAAAATCTACCATAAAGGTTTAGCTGCAGGGGCCGTACTAGTACTAATGCCTACAGGCATTTGTTATGCAAACTCCCAATCGGAGTCTGCTGGATTTTTAGAAGACAGTCATCTCAACCTCCTTTCCCGCAATCACTATTGGCATCAGACTGGCGATTTGGGTACACAGCGTGATTGGACACAGGGTGAAATGCTTGATTTCAACTCTGGATTTACCCAGGGTGTGGTGGGCTTCGGCATCGATGCTTTCGCCTATGGAGCCATAAAGCTCGACGGAAGCGGCAAACGGACAGGCTCTGTGACGCTCCCTGTTCGCGACAACGGTCAGCCGGCGGATAGCTATAGTAAAGCGGGGGGCAGCATCAAGGTTCAACTGTCCAATACCACACTAAGATACGGTGACTTACAACCAAAAGTTCCTGTGTTCGCTACCGGCAGCTCTAAGTTACTGAACCAGACCGCAACTGGCTGGATGCTCGATAGCGGAGAGCTAAAGGATATCGTCCTATCCGCTGGACTTTTCACCTCAGGTACAAGTTACCTTTCTACCAATCGAAGCGGCGATCTCGGACTGGCTTTCGCAAGGGTCAGCACCCCACAGGTGGGATATATTGGTGGTACGTACGCGCTCAGTGATCAGACATCTATATCGTTTTATGGCTCTCGGTAGGAGAACCTCATGGATCAGTATTATACCAATATCAACCAAGCTATCGCATTATCCGAATCACAATCATTAACGCTTGACTTTAACTTATACCGCAGCCTCAACTCGGGAGAAGCAAAGGCAGGTGATATTAATGTCACAGCAGCGTCAATTTCAGCAGCACTTGCAACGGGTCCTCACACATTCGCACTGGCGTTTCAGCGCAATGATGGTGACCAGCCCCACGATTACGCAGCGATAGGAAGCGTCAGTCCCGGAGTGGCAGCAGGTGTTTTTAGCGACGGTCTATACCTAGCAAACGCCGCTGAATTATCAGACTTTAATGCACCAAATGAGCAGTCAGTTCAGCTTCGCTATGAGCTGGACATGCAATCGTTTGGAGTACCGGGTTTGACTTTGACAGCCAAGCATATTCGTGGGACGGACATCGACGGCAGTAAAGTTAACGCAGACTCAGCTTATTTTGGACTTTATGGGAAGTCTGAAGAAGAGCGGGAGACCGATTTGATTGCTCAGTATATCATCCCGAGCGGTCCGGCTAAGGCATTGACGACTAAATTAATACAATCTTGGCACTCAGGCGACATCAGTACAGGCGGTAGGATCATTCGAACTCGACTGATTATCTCCTACCCATTTGAATTTTTTTGAATTTAAAGTATCTCAAGGTAGAGCCTTATAGTTTATATGGTATCAAAAATGAGACACTGGCAGTTCGTAAGGAATGGCGGTTCGCCTCGAGCCGTCAGCTTACGGGGAGAATACTCAGAAATAATTGGAGTTTGAAAGGCCAAGTCATAGTGATGACGATGTAATAGCTCAGATAGCCGATCGCAGAACTATTGGATCTGTTTTAATACAATTAAAAATTTAGCTAATTCAACTTAAAGAGAACAGGCATATGGGTATTTTTGACTGGAAACATTGGATTGTTATATTAGTCGTTGTGGTGCTGGTGTTTGGCACCAAGAAATTGAAAAACCTCGGCACCGATGTCGGCGAATCGATTAAAGGCTTTCGCAAAGCCATGAACGATGATGAACCACCATCCGCCCCCAACATGTCTGCGGAGCAACCGACCGAATCGATATCACCGAAGACCACCCAGCCTGTGAATGGGCCAAGCACCTTAGACGTGCAGGCGCAAAGAGTTGAAGAGCCAACTCGTAACAACGCGTGAGCACTGACTAATGTTTGGGATCAGCTTCACTGAATTGTTGCTCGTTGCCCTAGTCTCCCTGTTAGTGCTGGGCCCCGAGCGCTTGCCAGGTGCTGCACGTGCGGCCGGTATGTGGGTAGGCCGCCTCAAACGCAGCTTTAATGCCATCAAAGAGGAACTTGCACGTGAAATCGGCGCTGACGAAATTCGTCGGCGGCTACACAGCGGACGCATTATTTCCCTAGGGAATCTCCGAACAAGCCTTCAGTTATGCGAGAATCCCCGCAACACCTGATCCGAGCCGCCCATGAGCCAGATGAGCTTTTCCGACTTTGAGTACGCCGGCAAGCGCAAGCAAACCCGCCGAGAGCGCTTCCTCGCCGAAATGGATCAGGTGGTGCCCTGGGCAGGCCTGCTGGAGCTGATCGAACCGTTCTACCCCAAGGCCGGCGGCGGTAGAAAACCCTATCCTCTGGAAACCATGCTGCGCATCCATCTGTTGCAGAACTGGTTCTCCCTGAGCGACCCGGCCATGGAGGAAGCGCTCTACGAAATCACGCCCATGCGCCAGTTCGCACGCCTGACGCTGAGCGCGCCAATCCCCGAAGACACCACGATCATGAACTTCCGGCACTTGCTGGAGAAGCATCAGCTCGCACCGGCAATCCTTGCGGTCATCAATGGTTATCTGCAGGAAAAAGGCCTGTCGCTGCGCCAAGGCACCATCGTCGATGCCACCATTATTCATGCCCCCAGCTCGACCAAAAATAAAGAAGGCAAGCGTGATCCCGAGATGCACCAGACCAAGAAAGGCGGTCAGTATTTCTTCGGGATGAAGGCGCACATCGGTGCCGATGTCGAGTCCGGCCTGGTGCATCACGTCCATGGCACCGCTGCCAATGTGGCCGATGTCACGCAGGTGGCTGAACTGCTGCATGGCGAAGAAAACGCCGTGTATGCAGATGCCGGTTACACCGGTGTCGAAAGGCGCGAAGAGCATGAAAATCGGGGGGTGATCTGGCAGATTGCAGCGCGTCGCAGCACCTATTCCAAGCTGAACCAGCGCAGCGTACTGTACAAAGCCAAGCGCAAGATCGAGTTCTGCAAGGCTCAGACACGGGCCAAGGTCGAGCATCCGTTTCGCGTGATCAAGCGGCAGTTTGGTTACGTGAAAGTACGTTTTCGTGGGCTGATGAAAAACACGGCTCAGTTGACCACGCTGTTCGCCCTGGCAAACCTGTGGAGGGTTCGAAAACAGCTCATGGGTATGGGTGAGGTTCGCGTTTAACACGGAGAACCGGTCGAAAAAGCTCTCCGTACATGATTTTTCGGTCACTTTTCGTCCAATGACGCTGTAGGTGCCTGGAAAATTGCAACTTGCCGCGGCTGCACGACAAGTTGATCGGAGCATCCCTAGAGGATGAGGCGCGAAAAATCTTCGCACCAACCAACCAGGAACTGACCTTGGTGGCGCACGTTACCGATCAAAAGATCGTGCCTCAGACGCCTGCGGTGGATGAATCTGCATCTGCGGTCGATACGCCGCCTCCAGCGACTCCAGCGCCTAACAATTCAAATCTCCCTAATTTGCTACCGCGAGCCTCATGAGCGAAACCCCAGAGAACGACCAACCAATGCCGCTGGTATCGCACCTCACCGAGCTGCGCTCACGACTGCTGGTCTGCGTGGCAGCGGTCTTCACCATTTTCGCCGGGTTGTTTTCCTTCACCCAGCAGATCTACACATTCGTCTCCACACCACTGCGCCAGTACCTGCCGGTAGGCGCGACAATGATCGCCACCGACGTGTCGTCGCCGTTCCTGACACCATTGAAGCTGACGATGACGGTCTCGCTGTTCCTGGCGATCCCGGTGATCCTGCACCAGATCTGGGGCTTCATCGCACCGGGCCTGTACAAGCATGAAAAGCGCATCGCCGTGCCGCTGTTGGTGTCCAGCATCCTGCTGTTCTACACCGGCATGGCCTTCGCCTATTACCTGGTGTTCCCGCTGATCTTCAAGTTCTTCGCCGCCGCCACCCCGGCGGGCGTGGAGATGATGACCGACATCAACAGCTACCTGGATTTCGTCATGACGCTGTTCTTCGCCTTCGGCGTGGCGTTCGAAATCCCCGTGGCCGTGGTGTTGCTGGTGTGGATCGGCGTGGTCGACGTGGCCTACCTGAAGAGGATCCGCCCCTACGTGATCATCGGTTGCTTCGTGGTCGGCATGATCCTGACTCCGCCGGACATTTTCTCCCAGACCCTGCTGGCGGTACCGATGTGGCTCCTGTTCGAGATAGGTCTCCTCTTTGGAGGCTTAGTGCGCAGTCGAAATAACAATCTGGACGACGAGCCCATATGCGACCAAGATGCTCAACCTCCAGCCACCCAAGCGTGAATCCCGACGAACGTGCTATGTATCGAGACTAACCGGCTATGATTGGCGCTCCCCCTGACGACCATAAGTTGAAAGAATGACGGCGAGGGTAGCGCTGGACCGCATAAACGCTCAGGCCCAGGACGAGCGTGAGCAAAGTGATACGAGCGATGGCGGTCATTGTGCGAATTCCTGTTATTGGTCCGGGCTGTCGATGGTCAGGTGCTGCGGCGCGGTGGTGCTGCTCGCCAGGGGTTGGCTGCGGCCGATCCATTCACCGGCGGTGGGTTGACCGGCACGGGAGATCCGCGCCACCAGTTGGACTTCAGGGAAGTTCGACAGTTTCAGTTGCGGCATCATCGCGTCCGCATCCCCCAGCTCTACGGTCACCGGCAGGTCGGCGACGGTCAGGCGCTTGGCCGCCAGCGGGGCCGGCGGGCCGGACGCGGCGCGGGCGAAAATGAACACGCTGTCGCCTGGCTGCACCTTGGCCTTGAGCGCCGGCGCCAGCTCGACACGCACCTTGAGCACGGCGGCCGTCTTGGCGGCGGGTGCCTGGGCCTGCGCCGGCGCAACCTGGCCGCCAGCAGCCTGGAGCTTCTCGGTGGCGCGGGCGATACCGCCCTGCAACGCCTCGCGGGACTTGTCACCCTCCGGCAGCTCCACCAACAGGCGGCTCCAGTAATCAATCGCGTCCTGGTAGCGTTCGCCTTCGAACGCGGCGATGCCCAGCAGGCCGAGGCTGGTGACCTCCTTGGGATCGAGCTTCAGCGCTTCGTCGGTCAGGGCCTGGACCTGGTCCGACCATTTCTTGCCATCGGCGAAGTACTGCGCCTGGGCCCACTGGCCCAGCAGTTCGGGTTGGCGGCCCGCCACCGCCACGGTGCGCTGGAAGATCTTCGCTGCATCCGCGGGCCGGTCCTGGGCCATGTACGTACGGCCAAGGAAATACAGGCCCTCGGCGTTGTCCGGTTGCGCCGCCACCGCCCGCTCCAGGCGTTGGGTCATTTCTTCCATCGACTGCGGCGCCTGGGCGAACTCACGGGTCAGTTCGACCTTGTCGCTGGCACCGAAATGCAGGTACAGCCCCAAGCCCAGCAACGGCACCAGCACGGCGGCGAGCAACGGCAAGGGCTTGCCCAGGCGCGACTCGCGCGGCGCCTCGGCGCCCTCGGTGTCGGCCAGCAGCTCACGGGCGGCTTCGGCGCGGCCGGTGTCCAACTGCGCGGCGTTGAGCACGCCCTCCTCCCGCTCGGCCTGCAGTTGAGCGACGCGCTCCTGGTACAGCGCCACGTTGAGCGCGGTACGGTCCTCTTCGCGCTGGGCACGGCGACCACGCAACACAGGAATCAACAGAAAACTCAGGGCAATCAGGAGCAGCAGACCTGCGGCGAGCCAGAAATCAATCATGCTTGGTTGTATCCAACAGTTGGTCGAGGCGCTGGCGCTCTTCGACGGAAAGCGTGTCCGGAGCAGCCGTACGTTGCACCCGACGACGACGCACGATCACGGCGATGACCACGAAGCCACCGAGCAACAGCCCGGCGGGGCCGAACCAGAGCAGCGCGGTCTTGGAGGACAAGGCGGGGTTGTAGCGCACGAACTCACCGTAGCGGTCCACCATGAAGTCGATGATCTGCTGGTTGTCCTTGCCCTCGCCGAGCATGCGGAAGATTTCCTTGCGCAGGTCAGCGGCAATCGGTGCGTTGGAGTCGGCGATGTCCTGGTTCTGGCACTTGGGGCAGCGCAGTTCCTTGGTCAGCTCGCGAAACCGCTCGCGCTCGCCCTCGTTGGCGAATTCGTACGTGTCGATGGCGGCATGGGCCACTCCCACCAGGCTCAATCCGAGCATGGCGGCTGCCAGCCAGCGCCTCATGGCTTGGCCTCGTCAACCAGTGCCTGGTATTTGGCGGCCAGCTTCTCGCGCCAGACCTGTTCGTCGATCACCCCGACAAACTTGTCGCGGATGATGCCCTTGGCATCGATGAAGAAGGTTTCCGGCGCCCCATAGACCCCCAGGTTCAGGCCCAGGGAGCCCTCCTCGTCGCGAATATCCAACTGGTAAGGGTTATGGAACTCGGCGAGCCATTTCAGCGCGTCGGCGTTGACGTCCTTGTAATTGACGCCGTAGATCACCACGCCGTTCTGCGCCAGCTTGTTCAGCACCGGGTGCTCGACCCGGCAAGAGATGCACCAGGTGCCCCACACATTGACCAGCGCCGGCTTGCCCAGCAGGTTGGCGCGGGTCAGGGTCTTGTCACCTTGCACCGAGGGCAGGGAGAATTCCGGGAACGGTTTGCCGATCATCGCCGAGGGCAATTCGGACGGGTTCAGGTAAAGCCCGCGGTACAAGAACACTGCCATCACCAAAAACAGCGCCAGCGGTAACACCATCAACCAACGTTTCATGCAGTGGCTCCCGTCACGCCCAGGGCTTCGCGCACCCGGGTTTTCACTTTGACCCGATAACGCCGATCCAGCGCCGCGAGGACGCCGCCCAGGCCGGTGAGCAAGCCACCGAACCAGATCCAGCGTACGAACGGCTTGACGTGGACGCGTACCGCCCAGGCGCCATCACCGAGGGGTTCGCCCAGCGCCACGTAGAGGTCGCGGGTGAAACCGGCGTCGATCCCGGGTTCGGTCATCACCGAGTTCTGTACGGTGTAGAGGCGTTTTTCCGGGTGCAGCACGGTGATCTCCCGGCCGTCGCGAATGACCCGCACGGTGCCTTTGTCGGACGTGAAGTTCGGACCTTCGAAATGCCTAGCGCCCTCGAAAAAGAATTGGTAGCCGCCCAGGTCCATAGACTCGCCGGGCGCCAGGCGCAGGTCGCGCTCGGCGCTGTTCTGGCTGGACAGCACCACACCGAGGGCGCAGACGGCGATCCCCAGGTGGGCGAGCTGCATGCCCCAGTAACTGCGGGTCAGGGTCGGCAGGCCTTTGACCAGACCTTTATGGCGAGTCTTGTCGAAGATGTCCCGCACGCCCGCCAGCAACACCCACGCCGCCAGCACGAACGTTGCCAGCACCGCCCAATTGAAATCGCCATAAGCGATGCCCGCCACCACGGCCAGGGCGGCGGTGCCAAGCAGCACCGGCGTGAGCATGCCCAGCAGCCATTTGACCGGCGTGTCATTCCAGCGCACCAGCACACCGATCGCCATCACCACCATCAGAATCGCCATCAGCGGAATGAACAGTGCGTTGAAATATGGCGGGCCGACCGACAGCTTGGCGCCGGACAACGCATCAAGCACCAGTGGATACAGCGTCCCGAGGAGAATCATCGACGCCGCCACCACCAACACCAGGTTATTGCCCAGCAGAAGGGTTTCCCGGGACCGGAGGTTGAAGCCGACCTGACTTTTCACCACGGGTGCACGCAGGGCGAACAGCGTCAGCGAGCCGCCGACCACGAACAGCAGGAATATCAGGATGAACACGCCACGCTCGGGATCCGAGGCGAAGGCATGCACCGAGGTGAGCACGCCGGAGCGCACCAGGAAGGTCCCGAGCAGGCTCAGCGAGAACGCCGCGATCGCCAGCAGCACAGTCCAGCTCTTGAACACCCCACGTTTTTCGGTGACGGCCAGGGAGTGGATCAACGCGGTGCCGACCAGCCATGGCATGAAGGAGGCGTTCTCCACCGGGTCCCAGAACCACCAGCCACCCCAGCCGAGTTCGTAATAGGCCCACCACGACCCGAGGGTGATGCCGATGCCGAGGAAGGCCCAGGCGACAATGGTCCATGGCCGCGACCAGCGCGCCCACGCGGCGTCGAGGCGACCACCGAGCAACGCGGCGATGGCGAACGCGAAGGCCACGGAAAAGCCGACGTAGCCCATGTAGAGCATCGGCGGATGGACGACCAGGCCGATGTCCTGGAGCAGCGGGTTGAGGTCGCGGCCGTCCATCGGCACTTGCGGCAGGATGCGCTCGAACGGGTTTGACGTGAGGATCAGGAACAGCAGGAAACCGATGCTGATCATGCCCATCACCGCCAGCACCCGGGCCAGCATCACTTGCGGCAACTGTCGGGAGAACACCGATACCGCGAAGGTCCAGCCGGCAAGAATCAACGCCCAGAGCAGCAACGAACCTTCGTGCGCGCCCCACACCGCGCTGAACTTGTAGTACCAGGGCAAGGCGCTGTTGGAGTTGCTGGCAACATAGGCCACGGAAAAGTCGTCGGCCATGAACGCATAGGTCAGGCAACCGAACGCGAACAGCATGAATGCAAACTGCCCCCATGCCGCAGGCTGGGCGAGGCTCATCCACAAGCGGTCGCCACGCCAGGCACCGAGCAACGGCACAACGGCCTGGACCAGGGAAAAACACAGCGCCAGGATCATCGCCAGATGGCCCAGCTCAGGAATAAACAGACCGGCATTCATCGATCAACCCTCCTTCACGGGAGCGGGAGCGGGCGCCGACTGGCCGCTGTCTTTCAGGGCCTTGGTCACTTCCGGCGGCATGTATTTCTCATCGTGCTTGGCCAGCACCTCGTCGGCCACCACCACGCCATCGGCGTTGAGCTTGCCCAGGGCGACAATGCCCTGCCCTTCGCGGAACAGGTCGGGGAGGATGCCGCGATAGGTGATGGTCACGGTCTTGTTGAAGTCGGTGACGTTGAACTTCACATCCAGCGAATCGCCGGAATGCACCAGCGAACCCTGCTCCACCATGCCGCCGGCACGGATGCGCGTGTCCATGGGTGCTTCGCCATTGGCGATCTGGGTCGGGGTGTAGAACAGGTTGATGTTCTGTTGCAAGGCGCTGAGGGCGAGGCCGACCGCCGCGCCGACGCCGACCAGGATCGCCAGGATGATGACAAGACGTTTTTTGCGCAGCGGATTCACTGACCGTTCTCCCGGCGCAGACGACGCGCCTCTTGTTGCAGATACCGCTTGCGAGCCAGGATCGGCGCCGCCACGTTGAGGGCCAGCACCGCCAGGCAGATGCCATAGGCTGACCAGACATACAGGCCGTGATGGCCCATGGCGAGGAAGTCGCCGAATGACGCGAAACTCATCGAGCGGCCTCCAGGCTGTTCTGTACTTCGGCTTTCACCCAGCTGGCCCGGGCTTCGCGCTTGAGCACTTCGAGGCGCATGCGCAGCAGCAGCACTGCGCCGAAGAAGCAGTAGAAACCCAACACGGTCAGTAGCAGCGGCAACCACATCTCGACCGGCATCGCCGGTTTTTCGGTGAGGGTGAAGGTCGCGCCCTGGTGCAGGGTGTTCCACCATTGCACCGAATACTTGATGATCGGGATGTTGATCACGCCGACAATCGCCAATACCGCGCAGGCCTTGGCGGCGCTGTCACGATTGCTGATGGCGTTGCCCAACGCAATAAGACCGAAGTACAGGAACAGCAGGATCAGCATCGACGTCAGTCGTGCGTCCCAGACCCACCACGAACCCCAGGTCGGCTTGCCCCAAATCGCCCCGGTGACCAGCGCCACGGCGGTCATCCAGGCACCGATGGGCGCTGCGCATTGCAGGGCGATATCGGCCAGTTTCATCTTCCACACCAGGCCGACCACACCGCAGATCGCCAGCATCACGTAGACCGACTGGGCCAGCATCGCCGCGGGGACATGGATATAGATGATGCGAAAGCTGTTGCCCTGCTGATAGTCCGGCGGCGCGAAAGCCAGGCCCCAGACCAGGCCGATGCCGATCAGCAACAGGGCCGCGACGCTCAGCCAGGGCAACAGTCTGCCGCTGATGCCGTAGAACCACTTGGGTGAGCCGAGCTTATGAAACCAGGTCCAGTTCATTGCTATTTCCATCACAGTTGCGGCTCGCCCAAACTTGCCACCAGAACGGCATTACAGAAGAAATGGAAGCTCTTCAATGTGTTAGCTTCCAACGATATAGAAGACTAGGGAGTCGGCTGCTCAATGAACCCGCGACAAGAAATTAGGATCGTCTAATTATGGATCAGCCCTGAAAGCGATGAGATTAAATACCCCCCCCGAACAAGCATATAAGCCTTACTTGCCACACTTATTTGCAAAGTACTCTATCCATCACACACCAAACCTAAAATTCAATTAACTCACGGACAGATCACCAAAATTCTCAACCGAATACAGAATCAAAAACTGCGTCATCGAGACAAATAAAACAGAAATCGCGATAACACTATGACTTAAATAATTGACTCAGCGAAGCATCTGAAATTACATGCGTACTTAAAAAGTAGAAATGTGCGTTCGGCGCCCATTATATGTGCCGAGACGCACCAAATTAAGGACTACAATTAATAAATCGACTAGCCCGCAACCGATCGCAGCCATTTTAAAATGTCGTCGGAATCGGTTACATCACCATACTTTTGCTGTATGTCGTACAGACTCGCTTCATGTGGCCCTTTCGCACGATCCGCACAGCAGTCCGCTGGCACAAGCACTTTGAACCCGGATTGTACAGCGTCTACAACAGTAGCGCGGACGCACCCCGAGGTCGTTGCACCTGTCACCACAACTGTATCAGTATTTGTCCCTGCCAGCAGGCTGGATAACGTCGACCCAAAAAAAGACGAAGCTCCTTTTTTTACAACAACTACATCGTTTGGCTGAATACCTGTTGCCATATCTATTTCAACTAATCGGGACCCATAGAGCAATGCAGCCATACCAGAAGATTTCTCCAACCACGGAAGCATCGGTATCTCCCCTGGATGATATGCGATTGTGGTAAATATCACCGGAAATTCTAATGCCCTTGCCAAGTCACAAATTTCTTTTGTGCGGGACATCTGGAGTGAGGCATCAGAGGCAGTTGGATATTGAAGATCAGTAAATCCATACGAAAAATCAACAACAATGATAGCTGGGTGCACGCCTCTAGACACCGGATTACCGAAACCTGCAGCGTCATATACTTCTTTTTGTGACATATAATACTCCTTGCGTCCGCACAATTTAGCAGCACGTCTACCTTTGCACTAGCTGAATTTCTTTAACAACAATGTCGCCATCAATGACCACTGGCGTATCATCAAGGAACAATGAACAGTTACGCATTGGAATATCAAGATGACAGGCGGTATCATTCGATCCGCCAAGCTCATTGTTTGGACCGGTTGAAAACATTACATTGCCGTAAAAACTTCTGAGCTCCATTCCCATTCCACCTGTAAATTGCCCCGGAACAAAGCTGTGCCATTTAGCATGTGGATTCATTCCCCAGCCTACATGACTCATTCCTTTACCACGGGGATCATTAAATGAGTCCATATAGGAATTAACGATCTGAGCTTCAAGACCGCCGCGAATATCGACTATCCAACCTTTTTCTATAGTGTAAGTTATTGGCTCCCTAACCATGAGATTTTGCGGTAAAAGAACATCACCTGGGGCGACAACTATGGTTCCATCCACACCGTCATCGTCACCGCCAGTGAATACAAACCCCGAAGGCCAATGATCCCAACGACCTGGTGTATCTGTACAAGCGTACTCTGCTATAGTAGGATAGGTATTCAGCTTGTATGTAATATCTGTCCCATGCGGGGATGTGATCCGCATATCCTTAGCGTTTTCAACTAACTCCGCTGCAATAGAAACTTTCTCTCGCAGCTCTGGAAATGGCAGCATACGGGCCAGAAGCTCAGGAGGTTCCACCGCAGTTAAAATACGCGTACCTGCCGCTTGGATTTCAAACTGTTCAGCAGAAAACAAAAGGAATACGCAGTCAATCAACATGTCGCAGTTCTTAAGCGCCTCCACAGCACCGGGTAAATCGGCAAGTCCCGTAACCCCGACAGCCCAGCCATTAGAAGGCAATGGCGAAGGTAGCCTCATATGATACATCTCGGCTCCAAGTCGCTGGCCTGCGGCCATAAATGCGTCGGCGTACGCTAGACGTTCATGCCCCTGGGTTAGAACGATCAGTCGCTCCCCTTCATGTACACCTGACATTTTCAACTGATGTAGGCATATCTCGGTAAAACTCACATGGTCCATATCGCGCCTCTCTATCGATTGCTGACTGCAGTTATGAAGCCTTCTAAATTATCCCACGGAATCATGTGCCCAGCTTCTTCAACAACATACGTCGTAGTTTGAGGAGCTAAACTAATAATCTCCGCGATATCATCAGGCTGAATAACTTCTGCTCCACCAGCTACAACGAGTTGAATAGGAAGCGTCAATTGCGCCAAGTCGGTATGAATATCATCTGTGTGGAAGCCATCGAATGCGGTTTTGACCGCTGTGTACTGGCAGGTATGTAGCCACTCAGCCCGGAGCTCGATCTGTTCGTCCGTCCAAGTCGGGCAGTAAGACCGCATTTCCATCGCCGTACAGCCTCTTTGTGCTAAACGAATGGACTCCGCATACCATGACCACTTTGCAGGATACGGACGTCTACCTGGGCCAGAAACAGGTGGATCAACTAAGATCAATCGAGAAAACACCTGAGAATCTTTCCTAGCTGCTCGAATGGCAATTCGCGCACCCATTGAATGTCCTAAAACTACCACTCCTTCCATCCGCTGGGCTAACGCAACTAAATCATCAGCCATTGCGTCCAATGAGTAATCTAAATCACCCGATTCACTCAAACCTCTGCCTCGAACATCTACCACGTGGACATCAAAATATTTGGCAAGACGCTCGGCCACAAACCCCCATGTTACTGCAGGAGAGGTGATACCTGGGATTAACAGCAGCGGTGAACCCGTTCCCGGAAAATGAATGATGTGCTGACGAATGCCATTTGCATAAACGTTGTACCCTTTCATTAGTAGGCACCTGAAAGAAGAGTTCCACCACCAGGAACTCGTGTAGGGAGATCTAATGCAGTTAACATCGCCCAAGTAGTAGCAACTGCGGCTGAAATAACTGGCTTTCTGGTTTGCGCCTCAACCATTGTGATGGCATTTAATGATGGCATCTGGACACATGCAGAAATAACAATTGCATCAACGTCGTCCGTGCGCATGCTCGCAATTATTCCAGGCAAATTCATTGGATCATGGGCCGCAACCGCCAGATTATCCGAGATTTCTAGTGCTCGATAGTCACCTACTTCGATACCTTCATGTCGAATGTAATCAACTACCAATTCTGTTAACGGTTTCATGTAAGGAGTAACCACAGCCACGCGCTTCGCACCAAGAGCACGGATGCCATCTATAAGCGCCCCCGCCGAGGTAATAATTGGTGTTGCTGCATCATTATTCTCGGTCACATTTCGTAAGCGCTCCGCCGATACTCGGTGATAACCATGCCCCATGGACATAATCGCGACCAGGCAAGCGTATCCCATCACGTCGACGCGAGCGTCTGATAGTTCGAGTGCACAACGATCACTGTCGCCATCCATTCGAGCTAGTTCCTCCTTCGTTACATGTTTCATACGCATACGAGATGAATGGAAAGTGAATCGCTCAGGAGCTACCAGCTCCCGCGCCTTAAGCAGCGCCGGGATCTCCGTTTCCATAGTGATATTAGAGCTTGGGACAATTTGACCAACGCGTACAACCTTCATAGCTTCCACCTTTAGACGAAGTTAATATTCAGTACCGCGCATAAACCAAGATTTGAATTATTTATTTACCTTCCAAAGCCATTTGTACCAGACTACCACCCGCCGCAGCCCTCCTAGATAATCCATCCTATGCATGGATAGAATCACCTTGACCACGAACATAAGGGTCTTATGAGTGTGGCCCTACCAGCACTCACATATACCACGGAGTTATATAACTCAAAAAACCGACTCATTGACCCAATCAATTATAATTGCTGCGATATCGCTACTATTTTTCTCAGACATCATCATATGCCCATTACCTAAAACCCCGTAATCCTCAAGGAGAAAATGAGTGACGTCGTAATTTTGGTCTTGTAAATACTTTGCGGCTTTCAAATTTGCTTCTCGCATCCAACTAGCATGCCCGGTCACCAATGCGACTGGACGCTCATAAGGATCATGCGAGCCAGAGAATTCAACTGCACATAAACCATTTTCAAAATCTCCTAGTGAGTGTTGAAGGCCCGGATAGCCTAACGGCTCGACCGCGACTACAGCTTTTACCCTCGCCCCCCCTATTGCTGCCAATGCCCAGCCACATGGCCCACCTGCCGAGTGCGAGACTAAAATCGTGTCTCCAGTTACTTCAAACAACTGAGGTGCAATCGCTTCTACATGCTTTTGAGCTGCGGCCAGCGTTGTTGCCATTACTCCTTGGCTTGCCATGAATCTGTCTCCAGCGATTGGCTCATGATCCGGCCACTGATCATGATGCCTCGACTCCGGCCAGAGATTCTTGATTTTGGGCTCTACGAACCTTGGATAAAGCGTTTCATAGTCTGGATGCGGTACGTGAGCCCCTAAAATCTCACTGTTCCAACTATTTCGTCCATGACCAGGCCTATCTAATATAAATACTGGAAAACCTGCTTGCAGGAAATTATGAACCCATCCTGGACGCCCATCTGGAGTAGTTAAAAACTCTGAACCCTGCCCTCCACCACCATGTATAAATGTCACCGATACTGGCAGGGGATTAGCAGGCATAAACCATTGAACATAGGCGCTTACACCTGGATAGCTTTTACCCGCACTAAAGTGCGGAGGACTAGTCAGAAACTTTCCGCCAAAATCGGTAAGTTTGTAGTACATATTGCCACCACCACTGAGCAAGAAGACGTTGTCCGTGCCGACCGGATACCAGAGTGACACTTATTCACGCCTGTTGGGCGGGACCCAATAACGTATAGAACAATTAATAAAACAGACCACTAAACAACCATTGAAACCTTGCTTCATCAACAGATGACAGGCTCGCAAAATTTTATTATTGAACTATAGCAATCAGAATCCCACCAACTAATCAGCCGTCTACAGAAAGGTTTCCATAGTCTCTGGAAAACGCAAAGCATCGCGCATCCTATCTATATCCTTTGAAATGCTTCTAGTGTTGTTTACCCAGTCATTTTTTCCTTCACCAGGCTTCTGATGATATAAATTACGCAAATTGTCGCTTGCTCTAGGTGATACCAGTTCAATAAATTTCCGTCGGCGGTCGGCTTCGAACACGTCGAGAATGTCTTCACTACGACCGTCGTGTATGACCTGATTCAACACCGATGTTAGTGCAAAGGCGTCGAACATGCCCCCCGTCAAACCAAGCCCTCCAGTTGGGTTGGTTACGTGTGCAGCATCACCTATAAGGATCACACGACCATTGCGCATTCTATCCGTAACGCGCTGGTGCATTCTATATGGTGAGAAGGCGACTACTTCGTATGGATCGTTCGTCGGCAACAACTCTTTAAACACTTGATCGATGCGCCCACGAATGCCTTCCATAGGCAAGTTCGGATCTTCCATGAAAGTGACCCGCCATAGAGAATCAGCATCGATATTGCATATTACAGATCCATACACGTCGTCCACTTGCATAGTAGTTTTTCCAAAACCAAGCTTGTCAAAGTCGAACCTGGTATTTGTAGCTACATATCGTTGCGGCCAAGTTATGCCAAAGAAATTTTGATTCAAAACCTCTCGACGCACGAAGCTATTAGCGCCATCAGCTCCGATTAACCAATCCCCTTCGACAATCACGCCCGGCGACTCGCCCCCAAGAACTACCCGAACAGACCGCGGGCCCACTTCGCAATCAACGACTGGCGATGAGTATCGCACTTCAACATTCGGCAAGGCTTTGAGATGCTCGATTAGTATCCTGGAAAGCTTGTCCTGACCCAAATGCAGCGCGTAAGGCAATTCAACATCGCCCTCAAGACAACTGAGGTCCCAGAAGATCATTTCACTGGTAGAGTGAACGCGCCATGCAAAATTCTGCCTCATTAAACCAGCCGCGACGCAGTCATCAAGCACGCCCAACCGCTTCAGGTGTGGCAGTACCGGAAAATGATAAACGAGCGCGCGCGGACTATCGCTGGGTTGGCTCTCAGCTTCCAGCACCACCACATTTGTCCCCGCCTTTGCTAGGCCCAAGGCAGTCAGCAGCCCTACCGGCCCCCCTCCTACGATAATTACGCGCTGTTTCATGCTCATTGTGCTTCCTCATTTTTTGGGCGAATGCCTTGTTATGCGCTTAGGCGTGGGCACTTAAGGGCGCCGACACCTTGGGCTCCAGACGATACAGAATAATTATATGGCTGTACATATAGTTGTCAACTCAAAACTGATGTAGTCATCGGTGCGCTCACCGCCTTACCTCACGGCATGACCAGCGCGCCGATCCGGGCGCAGCCTTGACCGAAAGATGGAGCGGTAGTGCGACTTCAAACCCACCTTGCTAGGCCTCGCGTCGAGCGCCTCTGGCGAAGCTATGAAGGCAACCGACGTGACACGCTCTTGATCAGCGACAAGAAGAGTAATCGCAGTGACGCCGGTCACACGACGGTCCCGGATGTAGCAAATAATCACCTAGGGAATCTCCGAACAAGCCTTCAGTTATGCGAGAATCCCCGCAACACCTGATCCGAGCCGCCCATGAGCCAGATGAGCTTTTCCGACTTTGAGTACGCCGGCAAGCGCAAGCAAACCCGCCGAGAGCGCTTCCTCGCCGAAATGGATCAGGTGGTGCCCTGGGCAGGCCTGCTGGAGCTGATCGAACCGTTCTACCCCAAGGCCGGCGGCGGTAGAAAACCCTATCCTCTGGAAACCATGCTGCGCATCCATCTGTTGCAGAACTGGTTCTCCCTGAGCGACCCGGCCATGGAGGAAGCGCTCTACGAAATCACGCCCATGCGCCAGTTCGCACGCCTGACGCTGAGCGCGCCAATCCCCGAAGACACCACGATCATGAACTTCCGGCACTTGCTGGAGAAGCATCAGCTCGCACCGGCAATCCTTGCGGTCATCAATGGTTATCTGCAGGAAAAAGGCCTGTCGCTGCGCCAAGGCACCATCGTCGATGCCACCATTATTCATGCCCCCAGCTCGACCAAAAATAAAGAAGGCAAGCGTGATCCCGAGATGCACCAGACCAAGAAAGGCGGTCAGTATTTCTTCGGGATGAAGGCGCACATCGGTGCCGATGTCGAGTCCGGCCTGGTGCATCACGTCCATGGCACCGCTGCCAATGTGGCCGATGTCACGCAGGTGGCTGAACTGCTGCATGGCGAAGAAAACGCCGTGTATGCAGATGCCGGTTACACCGGTGTCGAAAGGCGCGAAGAGCATGAAAATCGGGGGGTGATCTGGCAGATTGCAGCGCGTCGCAGCACCTATTCCAAGCTGAACCAGCGCAGCGTACTGTACAAAGCCAAGCGCAAGATCGAGTTCTGCAAGGCTCAGACACGGGCCAAGGTCGAGCATCCGTTTCGCGTGATCAAGCGGCAGTTTGGTTACGTGAAAATACGTTTTCGTGGGCTGATGAAAAACACGGCTCAGTTGACCACGCTGTTCGCCCTGGCAAACCTGTGGAGGGTTCGAAAACAGCTCATGGGTATGGGTGAGGTTCGCGTTTAACACGGAGAACCGGTCGAAAAAGCTCTCCGTACATGATTTTTCGGTCACTTTTCGTCCAATGACGCTGTAGGTGCCTGGAAAATTGCAACTTGCCGCGGCTGCACGACAAGTTGATCGGAGCATCCCTAGGGGGTGCTGGCCACCCACTTATACCTGCAAGATTTTGAAGAACGTCTAATGCACCTATCACCCTCCCAGTTTCGACTGGCGGTTTCGTTCGCACGCCCTTAGGGCTTCGATCTCGTATCGAATAGATAAATCGGCAACACACCACCATCGTTACTGCCCAACGCCACTTAATATTTAAACTGCTTTATTAATAGCCTTTGCTGAGTACTCAGCTTAGTAAGCCCCGCACTCACAGAGGCACTGTTCTGCGCCTCTCGCGCCACCTCTGCAGCAGCACTATTAATACTCTCAATGTTCCTGCTAATATCTTCAGCGACCATACTTTGTTCTTCAGCCGCACTAGCGATTTGTAAATTCATATCATTAATAAGCGATACAGCAACCGCTATACTACTTAACGCCGTAGTCGTATCGTCGGAGTGGCGAATGCTCTCATTCATTCGACTACCGCTATGCTCCATAGCCACTACAACCTCTCGAATACCTATATTCAGCTTCTCAACCATAGCGTTGATTTCCAACGTAGAACTTTGAGTCTTCATTGCAAGACTTCTAACTTCGTCCGCAACGACAGCAAAACCCCGACCTTGCTCTCCGGCCCGAGCTGCTTCGATTGCAGCATTTAACGCCAACAAGTTTGTTTGCCCTGCTATAGTCTGAATACTGTGGAGTATTTTGTTGATCTCAGAACTTCCCGCAGCCAGTGCTTGGACCATGTCAGAAGCATGAACCAGATCCTCTTGAAGCTTTTGCGTAGCTAGAGCGCTTGCTAACACAACAGCCTGACCTGACCTTACAGATTGGTCAGCATTGTTTGCTGCATCGGCCGCCCTACCTGCACTTTGAGATACTTCGTGAGCAGTAGCAGCCATTTCCTGGGCCGCCGCCGCGATAAGCTCGACTGCTTCCAGTTGCTTTTCTACTTTGGTCACAGTTACGTCAGAGTTTGCGCGCATAGTGTTCGCAGTATCAGCGATATCCGCAGTAAGCGAAGCAACTTGACCTATCAAAAGCCTAAGCTTGACTAAGAAATTATTGAATCCAGCACCGATTGCACCTAGTTCATCACGACGATCAATGTTCAGAGAGCGTGTCAGGTCCCCCTCACCATCAGCGATATCTGAAAGTCGATTTGCTGCTTGCTTAAGCGGGCGCCCAACTCCTAAGCTGATGAACCACAACAGGCAAACGCCTACCACTGCGACAAATGTACTAATCAACGCCATTGCTCGAAGATCCCGCACGCTATTACTCACCAGTTCCTGCTGCAAATCCCACGCCTGCTTCATGACAACTTCAAGCGGAATTTTCACAAATAACGTCCAAGATAATCCCGAATCAGTGACCTCTAAGGGCATAGACAACTTGACAACCCCAGCTTTTTCATCAACCTCGTAACGTACAAAGTGGTTTTTAGCAGTTTGTAATAAAGAGATATCATCTGGAGAAAGAATATTAGAGGCGAGCTTCCCCATTTCTTCCTCATTAGCTGTGCTTGCCACAATACGATTGTTTGCTGACAGCAAGGTCATGGTTCCTACGCCCTTATAAAGAGCACTATTGCTTTCAACCAACAGACGCTGAATAAACGATAACGGTACGTCGACTCCCGCCACACCAAAGAAAGCATTATCTATGATAATCGGAACCGTAAAAGAGGAAAGTAATTCTTTTTTACCTGACCCCATGTCATATACAGCTGGATCAGTAACACATGGCAACTTTCTTTCTTTAGCGCAAAGATAATATTCACCTTCCCGATCCCCAGTCCCCGTCTTGGTGCGACTATCAACAGAGGGGGCGGCCATAATTTTCACCTGTTGTTTGGCGTCACGGTACCAAGTGGTTAGAAATCTACCTGAGCCATCGTAACCATTTGATACTTCGCCTGAATAAAGCGCATCTTCATTGTCAAATGCTCCAGGTTCCCAAGCAAGGTAGACACTTGACAGGTCCGAGTTCGCAATCAGCATCTCTTTAATCAAGTTGGAAAGATGCTCCCTAGATAAGGTTGCAAGAGGATCACCTGAGGGATTTTTCTTTCCTAGCAAAGAGTTAGTTACGGCGAGATCTTTTGCCACTTGTAGTGATGATTTAAGTTTGGCGCTTATTTCGGTCGCTTTGGATTTTGCAAGATTGGTGAGTTCCGCCTGAGCCTTGTCCGCAGCCAAAATGTTTGTAGCCTTTTTAATCTCCTCGGTATTGGTTTTGCCAAACAAAAAACTTAAGCCTAACAACGTTGCTATAATTAACACCATTGCCACTCCCGACTGAGCGACAAAAAAAGTCTGAACTGATCTAAACTTTATCACCCTTCACCCCCGCACCTTTATGGTAGCCATCGCTTATGTTAGCTGATCACTTCTTCTACAAATCATTATCTATCGGATACGGAATTTTTTTGTCGACACCGAAGAACAAGGAGTAACCTCTATAGCAATGTAGATGAACCCATTAAAATAAATAGGCAATCCATTCTTACGATAGACTCTACAGAGCAATAGAACCGCAATCGAAGCACCAACCATCCAAGTCTAAAGCTTTGAAATAACCACTTGTGAAGGAGACCAGAAGCGAGAAGTTCCGACGCCATCAACTGTTTATCTATAGCAAACGCCTGTAAAAATTGGTCATTCAAATCATTGTGATTCAGATACGTTTTAATCGCTAAGAACTGACGGGGCCTGCTGTATTGAATACGTTGCCGTTGATAGAAACAATGCACATTATAACTTTCGCTCGTTTGCAGTGCGCGTGTTGTCGCGAGCGGTTGAAAAGACTTAAACTAGAGTAAGTTACACCACAAACCGGTCCCGCAAGATTCCTTCTGTCGCTATGTCGATCAACCACCGATTAATTTCATCAACAGAATATCGCCAGTAAGCTCCTGCCTCTGCTTATCCGCCAAGGCACGTTTAGATGACTCTCTAATCGCCGTCAACGCCTCATTCTTGGGTAGATCCAGTAGGCTGCAAAAATAACGGCTGCGACTAAACGAAAGGCATCTATAAAGCCAGCCTGTTGAGGTAAGTCGTAGGCAAGTGCAACTGACGCAGAACGGAGCGCTCTCATTTGCGATTATGCCAAAGCAACCTCGACCAGGGATCTCGGAACGCTGCGTAGTGGCAACCGTCGTACCTGCTAATGGTGCGAAGAAATGCCTCTGCGATACAAGAGCAAGGATCTTTTGCATACCAATGAATTGCTGCGAAAAGGACTCGCAATCGCTCGCTAGATGCCCCATCCGTATTAGCTCGATAAAACGTAGCCCAGCTCCCAGGGCGAGGCAGAAGTCAAGCAGAATTTGCTCGTAGTTATGTCCACGCATAGGGACAATGTTAATCTTTAACTGCAGTCCAGCGCCGAGTGCCTTTTCGATGCCACTGAGCACCTCACTCAAATCCCCTCCACGGGCGATACGACGAAAGTCTCGTGGATTGAGGGTCTCCAGCGAGACGTTGATGCGCTTAATTGCGGCGTCGCGCAACATGCCAACCTTACGAGACAGTAATTGATCATTATTGGTCAGTGACACGCCCTCAAAGTCAAGAGACCCGAGTGCCACTTCCAAGCGATCAAACAGCGGACTGATCGAAGGCTTACCCCCAGCGAGACGCAAGGTACGTAGGTCATGAACCTGCTTAAGGTACTCCACTGCTGTCAAAAATTTTTCAAGCGGCAGAGCACCGTTTTCAGAACGCAAGCGCACGCAATTGCAGGCACTGATCGAACTTAGCTGGAGGCTGCGAAATCGCCTGCCTCGTATATCTACAATCCGATAGGAAGCCTCAGAGCTCATCGCGCGGCCGTGCCCGGTATACGCGAATAATATCGGCCATCGCAGCCAACGCAATTTCAGCAGGGGTCTTGCTACCCAGCGCCAAACCAACAGGCATATGCAAGCGGGCGATATCCGCCTCACTCAACCCCCCAGAGCGTCGCAGTCGCTGAGCTCGGACTGCTGAAGTGCGTACAGATCCCATAACACCGATATAAAATGCTGGCGTACGTACCGCTTCGATAATGGCAAGGTCGTCAATACGGGGGTCGTGGGTTAATGCCACGACGGCTGTGGCTTGATGACAACCGTTGGCAGCAATGAATTGTGAGGGCAGTTGTTTGCGAACCTCAATGCCAGACACGTTGAAACCTATGTGAGCCTCCTCTCGCGGATCACAGACTATAACCTCAAAACCTAGAGTACGCGCAAAGTCTGCGCAGACCACAGAAACAGGCGAGATACCGGCAATTATAAGACGAATAGATGGACCGAATCGGATCTGCAGAGACATACCATCCGGCCCCTCAATCACGCGAGGACCCAAACCAACATCCTCACTCAAGTGTACTTTACCGTCGCGCAAATCAACGTGGCGAGTCACGCGGAGCTGCCCTCGCAAAGTTGCAAGTAAACACTCCATTTGAGACCAACTTTCAGGGACAGCCGAAAAACGCTCCACCAAAACTTTGAGGATGCCGCCACATGGCAGTGATATCCGTGGACCTTGTGGTCCTGAAGAGTCACCATAGCGCAGAATAGTTGTTGGATGATTAAACTCACCAGCTTGAAGTCGCTCGATAAAATCTTCTTCGACACAACCACCCGACAAGGAACCAATATGCCCGCCATCTCGCCGCGCGACTAACATCGATCCGGGTTCGCGCGGTGACGAGCCAAAAGTACCCAAGACAGTGCACAGCCACACAACCTCCCCCGCAAGAGACCAAGCTAACGCATGCTCAATAACCTGTAGATCAATATGCTGCATAGCTCTGCGCCCCATCTTACTAAATTACCAGTTCGATACTCACCCTACCTCTCCGCGGGAAGACATGTGCTAACAATCAAATATTTAAGCAACATGAAATGGCAACGACGCTCGCAACGCGGCAACACAGCTGCCACCACCTCGACCAGATAACGCACGCAATAGGATGATAAATATGCGCCAATAACTTACTGCACCTACGCCTGACGGTATCAGCAATGTTGTTAGATAGCGCAATCAATGCATCTTTTAATGTTTATGTTTTATCCTCTAGATAAATCTTACCAAAACCTTAATATACCATTTCCTATAAAATCTCTCATTAACTGGAAAGAATCGATATTAATAACTATTGGTATCTGATAACCACTATGACAGACCATGAGAATCTCGAATTGACAATAGATGTCATTTACATTGACTCTACGCGCCAATTAACTGCTACTTATCCTTTTATGCACAGACGCACTCATCTTAAACACTCAAGCTAGATGATATCGGCATCACCGGTACACCGATTCTGCTAAATTACAGGAACCATAACGGGCGCTGCACTGGATCCCCCCCGGGGAGATCGTCACTCCTCAAACTCTACTCGCAACGGCAGTCACCAGATTTAGGGCATGATCACGAAACTCTTGCGCACGGTTTCGCGGATATCCCAGACGCCGTGACAGTTCACAGGAAACAACAATGCGTCACCCACGTGACGTTCAATGGCTGGCCTCCGCCCGGATGAAAATGCAATGACTGGCAATAAAATGACTAAACTCACGCGCCAGCACCTTGCAAAGCCAGCGCTTAGGCGATCACTCCCAGATACCGGCCTGCAGGCCGACTGGCCCCTCTCCAGCATGGGTGTCGGTGCTCATCACAGGTTTGTCGATGGTCACTTACCGGGCCAGCGACAGGAAGGACCAAATCGGCGGTACTCGCTAATACAATCGGTTGCAGCATGACCCTTTCTTTATTCTAACGATTCTTGTCTTCCAGCCCCGCCGACTCCAGGCCAGCGACCGCAGGGTCCAGTCGAACGAGGCTGCGACTGTCCGCTTCTGCCGCCTCCTTGCGCTGCATTGCGCACCATCAATCCGCCGGCAGGGTGGAAACAGTTTCGGTTTACGACCGACCAATCCGCAGTGGCCTCACTCACCTCCAGCCCTAGCGCCAGGCTGGCGAGAATGCGTCCGCCCAGACGGCTCGGCCCCACGCCATTGCCGCTCCAACCAATGCCGTACTCTATGTTCGTCGCTCCCTTCAGGTGACCAACCACCGGAAGGCTATCGAACGTTCGATCGACGGGACCGCACCACGAATGAGTGATCGTCACGTTACTGAGATGCGTATAAGGACGTCGAAAATCCTGTTTGATGTCTTGGCTGAGTTGAATATTATCGTCGTAGCTAGCATATATCCGGCTGCCGTAGCCGATCATCCGGGTGCCTTTACCGAACGCAATTCACCCGTCCTGGGTGGTGCGGTAGTAATCGACCATCAGTTGCGAATCGGTAATGGCCTCCTCGCCTATCCAGCCAATCGCTTCCAAACTTTCGGGAATAGGCGCGATATCGATTATCGTTCCAGTTACTGGCAAGACGGTGCGGCGTAGCGCAGGGGATCGCCGCCGCCAACACGTTGTTCTCCAGCACGACGTTCTAAGTTGTGAGCTGTCCTCTTGTTACCTGCAGCACGGCAGGCTCGCCACGCTCCAGACCAATTAAGGCGTGTTCGCGAAATCTTTGCACCATGCTCCAGCGCCACACGGCGTAGCCCGCGTACCAACCGCGCCGGGCGCGCGGTGGCATTACTGATTTCCAACACGCCTTCCAGATGCATTGGCGAGTGCGACGGGCGATTTCGCGGTTGGACAAGGGCATGGACAGGGCTTCGCCGAGTCGCTGGCAGGTCTGCAAAACGTCCTTCATGCACCCCGCAGGGCATCGCTGGTAGCCGTTGACGACCAGCCAGCCCGTCGGAAGTGAGCGTATATCCCATGGGCCTCGCAGAACTCCTCGATTTCACCAATGGCCGCAGCCGAGCCGCGTGCCAGGCGCACCGCTTCGCCTTCGCTGTTGCCGCTGAGCGAGAACTGACCCAGTAAAGGCTTTTCTGCCGACTGAAAACTGACCCAGGTGTTCAACTGCTCCTGCTCACTTTCCGTGTATGAGAATACGGGGTGATCAGCATGGGAAATGTTGGAAAAAACCCGGCGGATGTACTTCCGCGGCGGGCTCTCGCTGCACTAGATAGCCAAGCGTACCGGGTTGTCGAGAAACACTATCCGAAAATGGATCAAAGCGCCCGAAGCTACTCGGCCAGCGTACCAGCGGTGCTCGACCTTCAACAACCTCAGCCCTTTCCACGACACGTTGGAACAGATGCTGACAGTCGATTCGTTCGGAGCAAAGCACAATCGCAGAAGTGCGAAAGCACTTTTTGAGCAGGTCAACACCGAGGGTTATGAAGGCTGCTATAGGCAGCTCACGGAGTTTGTAAGCTCTTGGCGAGGTGAGCAAGGCAAGTCTTTACGAGCTATTAGCACCGCTGACGTTTGCGCTCGGTGAAGCCTTTCAATTTGACTGGAGCGAAGAAGGGCTGCTGATCGGTGGTCTGTTTCAAAGAAACCAGGTCTCCCACATGAAGCTGTGCGCCAATCGCGCATTCCGGTTGGTTGCGTACCCGCCAAGGTCACGAGATGCTGGTCGATGCCCATATACGCTCGTTCGGAGCGTTAGGTGGCGTGCCGCGTCGCGGCATCTACGACAACCTGAAAACGGTTGACGATGACGTCTATAAAGGCAAGGGCCGCATAGTCAATGCTCGGTTTTCCGGGATACCCGCGCACTACCTGTTCGATCCGGATTTCTGCAACGTAGTCTCTGGATGGGAAAAGGGCATTGTCGAAAATAACGTTTAAGACGGTCGCCGGCGCATTTGGCTTGACACTCAAAACTGCATGCTCCACACCTTTGAGGAACTGAGTGCCTGGCTCGGCCCACGCTGTCGTGCGCCCTAGAAAGAGCTGCTGCATCCGCATTACAACGGGCTGACGGTGGCGGAAGTTTTGGAGCTGGAGCGCGTCGAAATGATGCCGATGCCGACCGCCTTTGATGGCTTCGTAGAGCGCACCGTGAGGGTCTCCAGCACCTGCCTCATCAGTGTCGCACGAAATCGCCACTCGGTGTCTTGTGAGCAAGTCGGCCAGTGAGTGAGCAGCCGTCTTTACACATCCCGGATCGTGGTCATCGCCGATGACATGATGATCGCCAGCCACGAGCGTCTCTTTGATCGAGATCAGGTCAGTTTTGACTGGCAGCATTACATCCCACTCATCGAGCGCAGCCGGGTGCACTGCGCAATGGCGCACCGTTTACCTATCTGCCCCAGCCGTTGCGGCTTTTAAAACGGGACCTGAGACTTCATAGCAACGGTGAACGAATCATGACGCAGGTGCACACTGCCGCGCCCATCGCCGGTCTTGATCCGGTGCTAGTAGCGTAGAACTGGTGCTTGACTCGGGAAGTCTGAGCGCCGATCACATCTTAAATGTTCTCGTCCGGCTCACCGCTACTGCACAGCCGCCTTCCGTAGAAACCAGCCTGCAACTCAGGGTGGGTCCCGTTGCCAACACGGCCCGATCTGACCAATTCCGTACAACAGATGAGGAGAGCCGCAATGCGTGATTGATGGCAGAACTTAAAGAACTGCGTCTACGTGGCATAGCTCAAGCTTGGGAAGAGTTGGCGGCGAAGGGAGAAGCTTCGACGGCATCCTCGAAATGGCTGCTTGAGCATCTACTCCAACAGGAGCAGGCAGATCGCGCCGTGCGCTCTGTGAATCATCAGATGAACGTGCCAAAGCTTCCCATGTACCTTGATTTAGCTAACTTTGACTTCAGCGTTTCTAGGGATGATTGTCTTTCTGGTCAAGGAGTTATCCTACCAGAAGGTTAGGGAGCCAGCGTAAAAATGTGGTCTTCATCGGCCGGCCTTGAACAAGGAAAAGACACCTGACCAGTGCCTTGGTTGTGTCAGGAAAAACGACGCATAAGAACGAGTAGGGTTCTTCTCCACGGTGGTTCTGGTCAATCTGCTGGAGCGTCAAAAGTAAGATGGTAAGGCAGGCCGAATCGCCCAGAAGCTACTTCGCACAAACCTGATGATACTCGATGAGCTTGGGTACTTGCCTTCAGCCAAAATGGTGGCGCATTGTTATTTCACCTGCTTTCCAAGCTGTACGAACACACCAGCGTGGTCATCACCACCAACTCAATTTCTCGGAATGGTCGAGTGTGTTGGCTGACGCCAAGATGACCACAGCGTTACTGGACCAGCTTACACACCACTGCTACATCGTCCAAACGCGCAACGAGCCCTACCGCCTACAACACAGCACCTTGGCAGACCAGACAAAGTTCAAATCGCGTGAACGAAAGCGCAAGAATGCAGAGGATATCGAGGACGACGCACCGTTCTGACCGGCACCATAAATACCCTGCTGCATGCCTACATGCGGTCGGGCTTGATCAGCCTTCAAGCGGAACACGACTGCTAAGCTTATCCACAATTGTTGGGGCAAAAATCAGCAATCCGCCCCGGGTCATTTTTCAATCGGCAGTGTGGGTCAGCTTTCAATCACCGCCTACAGTGTATGCTCCCTAGAGGAGGCTATTGCCTATAGGCCAATGATGCCGATTTTGGTCTGGATGCGACGATCTTTACCTCGAGCCTCGAATCGGCCACGCGTGCGGCCACTGAGATCGACAGGGGCCATGTATGGATCATACGACCCGATCAAAGACAATGTCGCAGCTCCATTTAGGGGTAGAAAAATATCCGGGTTGGGGTGTGAATTAGGTCAGGACGGTATTCATCCCTATACTGACGTAAGACACGTGCATATGCAGTTTAAGCCCACAGAACAAATCGGGTAGTACCCGTACACCCGTCCGGATTTGATCGATAAGCGACTGCGTCGCGTGATCCTTCATACGACGCGCTCACTCCTCCGGTCATACCACCTGCGGACTTATTGACATGGCGGCCACATTCATTAACGCTTCAATCTTACTGCCCGCATTGTAACTCCGATTGCTCCATATGTCAGATCATCAGTAAAGAGACACAGTGTAACTTAGAATCAAACGATTTTCGTCAAAGTCATTTGCGAAGTTGTTACGTACTGTAGCGTTGCGCCATTTCAACATGAGGTTCTTCAAAGGCCCTTGCTGGACAACATAAACTATATCCATATTCCGTTCCCACTCCTTCCCCTCAGCAAGCCCTGTGCCTTGGTCGATGTTAGTACCTCTGATATACCGAGTCATAAATGTCAGGCCCGGTACTCCAACGGAAGCAAAATCGAAATCGTAGCGCGCTTGCCAAGAAAACTCATCTTTACTTGCAAAGTCACCTATCTGAACGTAGTTCACCAAAAAAGCACCTGCACCATTGAGATAGGCGTAGCCAGTGTCCCCACTCATCCTTTGATAACCCAAACCAAGAATGTGACCGCTCAGCGAGTAGGAAAGCATTGCACCGAAAGCCCTATTATCAACATTGCTCCCGCCGTCATCAGTCGAATATGCATAACGAAGATCGGACTTCAGTGACTGATTGGAGGCAATAGGAAGTACGTAGGTCATGTTGATAATATGCTGTTTATAAAGTTTTTCTAGCTCTCCATAGTTGTATGCAGTTGTGAGACCACTATGCCATTTGTAAGACACACCACCAAAACTGAAGTCTTCCCCCTGATTGCCGTTACTACCAAATTTGAAGTTACGCCTACCCCCAACAGAATTTAGACTCAAGTCCTGGAAGTCGCTAGAGTCCTGTTGATTGACCTTTCTAATTTGACCCACATCGAAATTTAGCCCCGCTATTTCCTGGGAGTTAACGTGCCCCCCAAGGAAATTCTGAGGTAAAAGGCGGGAGTCATTTGCAGTTACGGTCGGCAGCCGAGGCATCAAGCCGCCGAGTTTGACCGCTGTTTTGGAAATTTTCGCTTTCAACGTGACGGTTGTCTCTGAATATCCACCAGGACCATCGTCTCCGAATTTACTGGGCAGCAAGTTAGTGCCGGCCCGCTCGTCTGAAGAGTCAAGTTTTAAACCGAGACCAGCATAAGCATCCAAACCGAAGCCGACGGCTCCAGAGGTATATCCGGATTCCGCCTTGAGGATAAATCCCTGCGCCCATTCTTCGCGTTTTGATTGCTGTGCATCCATAGTATCATGCAGATCACGATTAAAGTAAAAGTTGCGCGCTTCGACACTAGCTTTGCTATCTTTTATTAGTTCAGCGCTGGCAATCTGACTTGTAATCAAACCCGGAGTACAGATAGATGTTACGAGTGCCATAGAGTAAGTTTTCATTATTGTTTTCTCCAGAATTATCAGCAGTAAATCAGAGCAAAGAAGTTTAAACAGCTAATTATCATGCAAGCATCGAATCACTTCCATTCACTCAACAACGCCTCCGCTACGACCGCACCCGAAGACCATATCAAACGAATTGAGGAGAGCTGAGGTGAATTGGCGTGGGAGACGCTTATTCATATAAAAAGCACGAAACACCGCATGATACTTCTCTACAACTTCAATATTTCAGAGCATTAAATTATTAACAACCGAAATAGAGAACAAGACACGCCACCAAGCACCACACCCTTTCCTCATAGAGAATAGCGAAACCCTTATGCAAACTGGACTCCATCATTAATCGACACAAAGAGCTTAGTCAAAGAAACTGCCAGGCAACTTGTTTATATTTAAATAAGTGCAAGATAGGACCGAGTGCACCGCCCCATCCTGACTCATCACCATTTCGTACGGGACAGCAACTTAAGTCATTTCAGCACAAGTCACTATTAGTTAACGTCCCGCAAATCAATACCCTTAGTTTCGCGCCAAGTCGCGACGACAGCAGCAGCCACCAGAACTATTGTGATTACGTAAATGTTAAATACCCACCCGCGATCTGATCCAGAAAGCCAAGAGTTTAGATAAGGTGCAGTACCTCCGAAAACCGCTACCCCGATAGACAATGCCCCCCCCATAACACGTGCTCGATATCGAGTGGGAATTTGCTCAGTTATGGTGGCTGGCATTGTTCCCCCTATGCAAGCCACAAGCGCCAACATCCCGCCTTGTGCAACGAATAGCGTCCAGCCCTGATTCGTGATCATGGCCATCGCTGGGAAGGTCAATAACGCAACAGCTACGAAGTAAAACAGGGTGACTGGCTTACGTCCCACGCGGTCAGATACATATCCCCAAAATGGCACCCCGACGATATAGACCACCTGGGCAAGTACTGTAGCCACGAAGGCGTCACCGGGATCCATACCTCGCTGGGTGATGGCAATGACTACTGCATAGCCTGTCCAGATATAAAACGGAATACCCACTCCCGCTTGATAGAAAAAAATTCCAAGTGAACGCTGGAGTATCTTCTTATTTGACCACTCGACCACCCTGGCAGCCCCTGGGCTTACAGGATCAGACTTCTTGGCATAATCTTCTAGGACTTCACTTTCAATCATATTCCTTCGTAAAAAAAGGACAATTACGGTTAGCGTAGCTCCTAAATAGAAGGGGATACGCCAACCCCACATGCTCATATCTTCAGGGGATATAATGTGAGTAAGAAAAGCGCCTACCAATGAAGCCAAGAGACTACCCATACCAGCGAAAAAATACATACTACTGGACCATAAGCCACGCCGCCCTTTAGGTGCAATTTCAGCCAGGTAGGTGTAAGAAGCTGTAGCCTCACCCCCGTGTGCAAAGCCCTGGAGCAATCTGGCAGATAAAATAATAAACGACGCAACACCCCCAATTGATGCATACGATGGTGCAACTGCGATGACAAGGCTGCCGATCCCCATAAGCAGCATCGAGATAAGGAGCACCGCTTTGCGGCCTCGAGAATCCGAAAGGGTGCCAAATACAATCCCGCCTAGCGGCCGTGAAATAAACCCGACAGCGAATATAGCCAACGTTCCTAATAGCGCTGAGGCGGGATCTCTAGGATCAAACATAGCTTTTGCGATATAGGACGCGAAAATCGCGTAAATTGTCCAATCAAACCACTCCAGACAATTTCCAAGACCGGTCGCTATCATCGAGCGCTTCCGTAACACACTCCCGAGTTTATAATCGAACTCAGACCCACCGCTATTCAGTGTAGTTGTAACAGTCATGATGCTGCTCCGCTTCTTATTGGTATTGGTTTCACAGAAATTTTTTTAGATATTTAGATACCATACCTCCTGCTAAATAGATTTAATCTTCCATAAAATCTACAGAGATTGGTCACTTAGAGTCATTTCTTTTGAAAAGCCCCGCGAACCACGACTTAATGACCGGCCAGATTAGTGATTTCAGCCCTACAGGAAGGTTTCGATTATCTCCTAATGTTCCTTCACGTAAAAGCTGCTCGAGGTTCTCTCCAAACATAATTGCTAGACGCCTAACGGTTTCTGTGACAATTCCACCCCGCCCAAACTGTGCGAGTGCACCTGTTAGTTTCCATGCAAGCCCCACATCAATTATCGAGCCTGTTGAGCCGTCTGTTTTGACAGTCCAGGTAATTCGCCCAGTTACTGTGGAACCAGTTAACGCGTCTCGTCCACCTGCGGTCATCAATCCCTGACGGTTATCATCATCAATTTCATAAGTTCCGGAGCCTGTAAATTGGGCTCTAATAGGACCTAGTGCCATGTGCATCTTACCAGTCACCTCATGATGATCTAAGCTAACTACCTCCGCTCCTGGAATGCAGCTAGCTGCTGTCCTCAAATCTCGCATGACTGCCCAAGCATCATCGGGCGACAGGTCTACCTTTACACTTTGTAGAATCGCATTAGGAAAATCGTCGGAATTGCCATGCGGTTTCGTCTCTGATTGCGGTTGACGTAATGGCTGTTGCTCTGTCAACACCCCAGCTTGAACAATCTCGGGTTCAGAAAGTGTGGCAGGCCCTGCGCTACCGGTTGGTTCTTTTCCTAAACCAACTGCACGAATAGCATCAACAATTCCCGTATAGCCAGTACAGCGGCAAAGGTTACCTGCCAGCTCCATTCGGATCTGCGGCTCCTGAATTTCTCCTAATCTTAGAACCATATCGCGAGCGGTTATTAGCATGCCGGATGTGCAAAAACCACATTGTAACGCATGGTTATCTCGGAACCCCGCCCTCATGCTCTGCATAGTCGGGTCATCGTTGAAACCTTCAATCGTAGTAATCTCTACGTTTTCACAATCTACAGCAAAGGCGATACAGGATCGTTGAGGGGTGCCATCGATAAGAATGGTACAAGCCCCGCACACCCCTTGATCGCACCCAATGTGGGTCCCTGTCAGGCGGAACTTTTCCCGGATGACATCCGCCAGTACATCGCGAGAAGAAACACGCGCGACACACTTTTGACCGTTCACCTTCAATGTAATAGAACGAGTTTCCTGGTCAGATACATCTAGGATATTTATCATCGAGAGAAAGCCTCCAATCGGGCCAATGCCCTTTCGATCATTGTCAAATGAAAACTCAAACTATCAGGTTGAGCGTCAGGTAAACTCGCCCGAATTTCTCGCTGTGCGATACTTAGTATTTCGGTATAATCCTCCGTCGCCAATGCTGAGGATGCCTCTCTTAAAAAGAGAGGCGGACCATCAGTTCCACCAATGAATATACGGTAAATTTTATTACTCGGATCAACAACAATAGCGCAGATCGATTTGGCAAATTCACCTGCTTTGTGGCAGAACTTAACATAAGCCCATCGGGCCTCAACCGAAAGACAAGGTAGTTCTACTGATACCAGTATTTCGTCAACTCCGAGCGCACTTACAAATGGTGCAATCATGAAATTTTCAATAGGAATCTCGCGCTTGCCACTAATACCCTCGACATGGCACCGGGCACCAAGCGCGCTTAAACTACTAAGCCAATCGGCGGCAGGGTCAGCATGACATAGCGACCCGCCTACTGTACCCCGGTTCCGTATTGCACGGTATGCAATACCTTTCGCAACATATGGGAGATAGCCGCATGTCACATCCTTAATTTTACAGTCTTCAATATCTGCATGGGTTGTCGCTGCCCCTACATGAATTGAAGTTTTACTTTCTACAACCGATAACAGCTCTGGCAGCTTTCGGAGGGATACCAAAGCATTTGGGCGAGCCAGCCGTAGGTTCATCATTGGAACCAACGATTGCCCCCCTGCAATTGGTTTCGCTAATCCACCGGAGGCACTAAGGTACTTAATGGCCTCCGCAATCGAGTTAGCCTTTTCATAGACAAATACGGCAGGCCTCATTATCGATCTCCAGCAGCGGTGATTGCCGCTAATATGCGCGACGGACTCATTGGAAGCATACGAAGCGTTGCACCAAGCGGCGATAACGCGTCATTAACTGCGTTGGCAAGAGCAGCAGCGGCTGGGATGGTACCGGACTCTCCGGCCCCTTTTATCCCGAAACTCGTGTGAGGAGATAGATTCGCCATGTGATCTAATTTAAAACGTGGCACCTCCGCAGCGCCCGGAAGAAGGTAGTCGAGAAGCGTCGAGGCAAGAGGTTGGCCATTCTCATCATATGGACTTTCCTCGTACAATGCTGTTCCAATGCCCTGAGCAGCACCACCAATTGTCTGTCCGTCCACGATCATCGGATTAATGCGCTGTCCACAATCTTCTACAATTATATAATCGAGAATACTAACGTGCCCAGTTTCCGTATCGACGCTAACTTTCACAGCATGAGTTCCGTACGCAAAAATACCACTATCTACGGGCACCTTATAACCGTCAGTCACTTCCAAACTGGTGATTGCCTGAGTCAACTGAGGGATTAGATAAGGCCTGTTATAAAAAATATCAGTAATTTCTTCAAAAGCGATGCTTTTAGCTCCCAATGCGGCAACACCGTCGTTTAACTGCACTTCGTCTGGATCCCCGCCGCCCAAGAGCGCTGCTGCTAGTGTACGAATTTTAAGTGTCAAAATTTTGGAAGCCGCATCTATAGCACCTGCACCGATCACAGCAGAGCGAGATGTGAACGAACCTACGGAATGGGGTGTACACTCCGTGTCACCCAGACAAATCCGAATCTTATCCAGGCTAAATCCGGTCGTTGTGGCCGCCACTTGAGCTAGAGCAGTTTCGAGTCCTTGGCCGAAACTTTGCAAGCCAATGTTTACTTTCAATGTTCCATCGGGCCCCACTTTCAACGTTACTTGATCAAACCCAGGAACCACAGGCATTCCCCATGATGCGAAGAAACCTGCACCGTTGGCAGTCTGTTCATAAAATGTCGCGAAACCGATACCCGTGAGGGCTCGTGTGGGTTTTATGCCTGAGCGCGATCGCTCGAGCCTGAACTCGTCGAACCCGATAAGTTGCCTAGCACGACGCAAGCTCTTGCCGTAATCGCCTACGTCAAACATTTTTCCAGTGACATCCTTATAGGGCATTGCGCTGGGCGGCACTAAATTTAACGCTCTAACGTCGCAAGGCTCACGTCCGACGGCATTGGCAACCGCATCAATGAGTGATTCTATTGCGAAGCAGGTCCCCACTCGCGCAATACCGCGGTAAGGACAAAAACTCGGTTTATTTGTAGCGACTACACTTACCCGTGATTGATAATGGGTAATCTGATAGGGACCTGGCAAATTGCTTCTAGCAGAGTATCCTTCTAAAACGGCAGTAAAAGGCCAAGCGGAATACGCGCCGTTGTCGATAAATATGTCAGCGTCCAGCCCGATTAGGCGCCCCTCTGGTGTCGCATAACCAGTTAACTTGTACTTCGCTTGTCTCGTACAGGCCCCTGCTACTAAATGCTCACGCCTATCCTCAACCCAGCGAAAAGGCGATTTATGGGTCAGAGCTAACCATGCGACTGCGATTTCCTCTGGAAGAAGTTGAAGCTTGTAGCCGAACCCCCCCCCAATATCGGGTGGAGCAACCCGAATTTTCGATTCAGAAATTCCTAGAAACTGGGCCATACCAGTGCGAATAGGGTGCGGAATTTGGGTTGACATTATCAAAACTAATTGATCAGCTTCAAAATCCCAATATGCAACTATACCTCGACCTTCGAGCGGATGTATTGTCTGACGGGAGAGTTCAAGTTCTACATCTACGACAATAGGCGCTTCCTCCGTTATGGAAGAAAAATCAACCTCAGTTACCATATGAACAAAGCGATTATCCGTCCACCCCTCGTGCAATAAAGGCGCTCCTATAGAAAGCGCATCTGCAATTGTCGTCACTGCTTTTGACTCGTCTATATCAAGCAGTACGGAATCAACCAGATCTTCAGCTCTAGCACGGTTTGATGCCACGCATAGAGCGACAGGCTCACCCACAAAACGCACGCGATCTGCCGCTAGCACTGGACACTCGCTGTGCTGAAAACCCGGCGTAGTGACAGGTGTAGTAATGGGCCTTACGCCAACAAGATCTGCATGAGTGAATACTTGGTTCTCGGCCCCCTCGGGCTTACCAATCCCGCGAATAGTGCCGTGCGCAACTGGGCTTCGGACGAAGGCAACCTCAAGCATTCCAGGTAGCTTTATGTCCGCGACGAAGCGCCCTCGACCGTGAAGATGACGTTCATCCTCTCTTCTAGTCACTCTGGATCCAACGAAGTTTGTCATCTGGGCTAAATCTCCTGCAATGCAATGAAGCTCATTGGGGCATCCAAGCCTGAGGACCCCCATTTATTATATGTACGACGGTATAATTAGTGCCGTAATCTGTCAAGCACTGACCAGATCCGCCACTGCCGACCTTCCCTCAACTCAAGACGTGGCGGGATGGGACTGGGTGGGATGCCGTGGAACACTCGACTTCAACCACCCTAGGGAATCTCCGAACAAGCCTTCAGTTATGCGAGAATCCCCGCAACACCTGATCCGAGCCGCCCATGAGCCAGATGAGCTTTTCCGACTTTGAGTACGCCGGCAAGCGCAAGCAAACCCGCCGAGAGCGCTTCCTCGCCGAAATGGATCAGGTGGTGCCCTGGGCAGGCCTGCTGGAGCTGATCGAACCGTTCTACCCCAAGGCCGGCGGCGGTAGAAAACCCTATCCTCTGGAAACCATGCTGCGCATCCATCTGTTGCAGAACTGGTTCTCCCTGAGCGACCCGGCCATGGAGGAAGCGCTCTACGAAATCACGCCCATGCGCCAGTTCGCACGCCTGACGCTGAGCGCGCCAATCCCCGAAGACACCACGATCATGAACTTCCGGCACTTGCTGGAGAAGCATCAGCTCGCACCGGCAATCCTTGCGGTCATCAATGGTTATCTGCAGGAAAAAGGCCTGTCGCTGCGCCAAGGCACCATCGTCGATGCCACCATTATTCATGCCCCCAGCTCGACCAAAAATAAAGAAGGCAAGCGTGATCCCGAGATGCACCAGACCAAGAAAGGCGGTCAGTATTTCTTCGGGATGAAGGCGCACATCGGTGCCGATGTCGAGTCCGGCCTGGTGCATCACGTCCATGGCACCGCTGCCAATGTGGCCGATGTCACGCAGGTGGCTGAACTGCTGCATGGCGAAGAAAACGCCGTGTATGCAGATGCCGGTTACACCGGTGTCGAAAGGCGCGAAGAGCATGAAAATCGGGGGGTGATCTGGCAGATTGCAGCGCGTCGCAGCACCTATTCCAAGCTGAACCAGCGCAGCGTACTGTACAAAGCCAAGCGCAAGATCGAGTTCTGCAAGGCTCAGACACGGGCCAAGGTCGAGCATCCGTTTCGCGTGATCAAGCGGCAGTTTGGTTACGTGAAAATACGTTTTCGTGGGCTGATGAAAAACACGGCTCAGTTGACCACGCTGTTCGCCCTGGCAAACCTGTGGAGGGTTCGAAAACAGCTCATGGGTATGGGTGAGGTTCGCGTTTAACACGGAGAACCGGTCGAAAAAGCTCTCCGTACATGATTTTTCGGTCACTTTTCGTCCAATGACGCTGTAGGTGCCTGGAAAATTGCAACTTGCCGCGGCTGCACGACAAGTTGATCGGAGCATCCCTAGCGAACACCTATCAGTCCCAGCCAACCGGAAGCACTTCTGTACCAAGACAGCGGTGCGTATATGCACCGTGGTCGATGATGATGGTCTGGATGACGTCAACCACTGGATCCGGACATTGAATTCCGCGATTCCTGTACGTGCTCGGTTGACCACTATCGAAATATCTTCGCCATAAATTTGATCACCGACTGGCAGTCTGAAAAAAACCTAGTTGGCGCGTGTTGGCATAAAAAAAAACATTAGCGCATTAATAGAGTTTAATATCGTTTTTATATTACGCCCTCATGAATTAAACCAGAAATATTGGCTCGCAAATATTCGGCAGCTTCTACTTCTTCGATTTAACTTTATAAATTTACGTCTAAGATATAGCTCGACCTGACCGCGACGTGAACTGCAATCGCACGCTCCTTACGCGTGCACGAACCGCGACAAACTCCATCCCACAAAATCGTATCCGCAGGTGAAAAGATATAAATGATTACCCACCCCAAAAAAAAACAAATAACAGCGTTCAATAACAAAACCGACCATTGGTTTCACGAGTCATAAATATTTTTAGAAGACCCACAATTAACATTCAGCCTGGATATTTATTGAAAACCGAATTTCTGGGAGTCTAGGTGCATTCTGAAAACCACCCCGACAAGACATTTATAGTTACAGCATCTCAACGTGCAGATATATGCCATTTGCTCGCAGCGCTCAGAATCGGGACATAAGTCTCACCAATTAACTGACAAATCTAGCATCAGGAAGAAAGGGATACTCATAAAACAAAGTCATATCAGATGGAGAATGAAGCCGAGAATCTGAAGACAGCCTGACATACACTGATATCAGGCTCCCGGACTTTCATCTTATTTCGAATTGTAAGCTCCGCAAGACAAACCGACGATAGCCACATCAAATAGTGAACATGTATTAGATGCCAGCTACAACATGCGCGCAACTTACCACACGCTAAATTATTCAATAGTTATTTTAGTTAACAGCCCATAATTGACTTGATTTCGAGATACTCTTCAAAGCCGTATTTACCCCATTCGCGGCCGTTACCTGACTTTTTATAACCACCAAACGGCGCTGAAAAATCCAGAGGTGCCCCGTTAAGATGTACACTTCCTGTACGCAGTCTATTTGCGACCTCGCGCGCACGCGCCAGACTCCCCGAACTAACATATCCGGACAGACCAAAACAACTATCATTTGCTATTGCGATCGCATTTTCAGCATCTGTATAGGGGATAATGCAAAGTACAGGGCCAAAAATTTCCTCCTGTGCAATCGCCATATCGTTCGCAACATTGCTAAAAACTGTCGGTTTAGCATAATACCCAGCTCTTACTCCGTCCGGGACGCCTAAACCTCCACAGACTAGCTTTGCACCTTCAGCTAAGCCATTTCGTATACAGACCTGAACTCTCTCATACTGTACGGCGCTCGCCAGCGGCCCGAGACTTGTGCGTTCGTCTAACGGGTTCCCGACTATTATTTCTTCACATAGCTTCTTTGCTATCCGCTCTACTTCCAACAATTTCGATGCCGGAACTAGCATGCGTGATGGAGCATTGCAACTTTGCCCGGTATTGAGCATCATAGTCATAACGCCATGCGAAACAGCAGATGCGAGATCAGCGTCGTCGAGTATAATGTTTGCCGATTTTCCACCCAACTCTAGTGCTACTCGCTTGACAGAATCTGCTGCTGCTTTCGAGACGAGCGCGCCAGCAGTAGTAGAACCAGTGAAAGAGATCAAATCCACATCCACGTGTGCAGCCAGAGGAGCGCCCACACCGGAACCATTTCCATTAATAAGATTGAAGACACCAGGCGGAAGACCCGCCTCATCCAAAATTTCCGCAAGTAAATAAGCTGAAAATGGGGCAATCTCGCTGGGTTTTAATACTACAGTACAACCAGCTGCTAATGCTGGTGCGACCTTCGCCGCCACTTGGTTCATTGGCCAGTTCCAAGGTGTTATTAACCCGCAAACTCCGACCGGCTCACGTACTACACGAGTCGTTCCCGAACATTCCTCAAATTGGTAATTACGCAATACAGAGATTGCCGTTAGGAAATGCCCCAAGCCAGATGGTGCCTGGAGAGGGCGGGCTAACTGCTTGAACGGAGCTCCCATCTCTTCGGTAATTGCGCCAGCGATATCCTCCATCCTGGCTTCAAATATCTGACATACTTTCTCAAGTAACTCAAGTCGTTGTTCTTTGCTCGTACGGGACCAGCTTTCAAATGCAAGGCGCGCTGATTTTACCGCAAGGTCAACATGATCAGCTGTTCCTAGTGTAATTACACCAGCTATACTTTCAGTGGCGGGGTTAATCACTTCGAGTTCTTCGCCCCCCACTGGCATTATCCATTCGCCGTTTATATAAAACTTCCGATAATCACGCATTGTCATTTTCTCTTTTTAGATACGTAGCGACTTGATGCCCTACCTCTCTACCGTTCTCGATTGCTCCATCAATGAATCCACGCCAACCATTGGCCATGTCCGAGCCTGCAAAAAATAGCCGTCCTTCGCGCTTCTGCAGCTCAGTCAAGTATCGAGTCGTCTGGTTAGGACGGTAAGTGCACCAAGTGCCCTTAGAAAAGGGATCGAGGTTCCAGTCGTAGCCATAACTAGCAGTTACTTCGACGCCTGGCAAAAGTGGTTGCAAAGCCTTTTCGACGGCTTTGATATCATTGATATCAATCAACTTAGGGTCGGCTGAAAATGCAATGAGTAACGTACCGCTCTCGTCCACGTGATCTGTGAATACTGAGGTAAATGGTGTGAGCTTATTCCGGGCAGGAGCATATGTCATTACATTGCCGACATTTTGTTTTACGCGAATATAGCCCTTTACACCAGCACCAGCATGCCGTTGCGATCCCATATCCACTTTAGCTGCCGACAACTTCGGCGAGTACTCAATATCATGCAAAGTGTTGATAGGGACGGCTACAATTACCGCTGATGCCGTGAAGACACCGTCTTCAGTGGTAACTGTTACTTTATCTTTATCTTGATTAACCTTAGTCACTGGCGTCGAAAGTTTAACTTCCGAGTTACCATCCGCCATTATGGCCTCTAAAAGACTATGCGTACCGGTTTTAATTTTGTACCGCGCAATGGAATCGAACATTGTGGGCATATTAAAGTTACTGAGTGCAAACCAACGCATAATCTCGCTATATGCAATAGTTTCCGGATAATTATGTCCATTTCCACTGAGCCAGGAATCCATCATATCCTTTTGCTCCCTGGTCAAAGGCAATTTTTCAAGATAATCTGCCGCGGAAAGTCCATCAACATGCTGCAGCTTCTTTCGCTCAAAAAATGGTTCAAACGGGCGCGGATAAATATTCCGTGCTTCTTTGTAGTATTCGTTACAGGCAGAGCCAAAAATTTCAAACGCCTCTGCTGCAGGTGCTCTTTTGACATTATCCTCTGTTACCCAAATGACGGTCTCTGGATTCGCAAGACCGACCGTCTCCTCCACCTCTAGGCCATAGTGCATAATCTCAGTCCAAACATTCGGCTGGGTCCAATGTACCCAGGTACCTCCCAACTCAACTTTTTGATTCTGAAGCTTAGACGTAAAAGTTCGGCCGCCCAACCGACTTCTACCTTCAAGAATTAGAGTTTTCAAGCCAGAACGGCTTGCTTCTCGCGCCGCAGTAACACCCGCGAAGCCTCCACCGATTACAATAACGTCATAACCCACGCCTGCGCGTGATGGACCAACATTGGTCTTCACCGCCGCTTCCGCGGGCGCCGACAGAGTCAGAAGCTGCGAGGCTATGCCCGCTGTTGCCACTCCGACCGCGGCGCTACCAAGGAACTTTCGGCGTGATACTCCGCTTTTGCTGCCTTCATCACCATCTTTTGTCATGTTGTGGAAACCCCGATAGACTTTCAAAAGTTTCAGTTAGAGGATTTGCTCAAAAAACAAAGCACGTCGCGTCGATCTTTTTCATTTTTGAGGCCTGAGAAAGCCATACGGGTTAGGGGATATACGGCCATAGGATTCTCCAGGAACTTATCTAAATGCTGCGGGGTCCAAGTGTCCCCAGAATCACGTAGCGCTGAAGAAAATTTGAAACCCGGCACCGAGCCGACTTTCCGGCCCTCCAGACCGTGTAGATTGGGCGCCGCTGCGCCGTGAACACCAGTAGTGTCATTTGAGTGGCACACACTGCAAATTTGGTAAACCTTTTTCCCATTTTCCGGATCACAGTTATCTGCACCTACAGCTACACCAGATAATGCTAGAAGAACTAACGAACCAAAATGACGAGTAACAACTTGCAACGCTTGTTTCATTTTTTATCCTCATTTATTGTAGTTTTACGTACTAGCTTAAGAGCTGCTTAACCTCCCTACCGGCACGTAGTCCACTTTCAACAGCACCATCGATATTCGCGTGCCAACCGTTACTGGTTTCAGCTCCTGCAAATAAAATACGTCCTTCAGCCGCCTGTAGATCTTTGAGACGACTTAGTTGACCTACTCCATAAGCCGCCCATGCCCCCAAGGAAAATGGATCAGCTGTCCAGTCGTAAGCCGCTGTACCAAGAACCTCAACACCCGGAAACATTTTTTGAACTTCGCGAGTTACAGCATCTCGGTCATTCACATCAATTGTTTCTTTGCGAGCGATGGTGATCGACAGTATTGTCCCCAACTCGTCGCTGTAATCGTGCGTCTGGACCCAGTTTAAAGGTTGCTGTTCATCCGCAAACGCAAAAACCCGTCCGAGATTCTGCTTAACATGAACATAAAGCTTAGCACCTTTGCTAAGCTGCCCCTCTTTGATGAATCGTTGTTTACCTTTAGAAAGGGCAGGCGTAAAACCGATATGTTTATACGTATTGAGTGGAACTGTCATTACGACCACTCCGGCGGTAATAATTTCGTCGTCGTCGGTCTTGATTTTGACGCCACCATTGACTTGCTCAACAGCAGTGACGGGCACAGACATGCGGACCTCGGCACCGCTATCGGTCAACATTGCATTAATGAGGCCTATCGTGCCCCCTTGAATTCTATAATGAGTTTCAGTGTCCATGAAGGCGTCATAGTTCCAACCGCCGCATGCAAACAACTTAAGTACACCAGGCAGGCCAAATTTGTCAGTTGTCTCACCTGCATACAAGGCCATGTAACTATTGATTTGAGCCTGTTGCAGCCGACTTAAGCCCAAAGTTTTGATGCGATCAAGAACAGAAGATTTATCCAATTCCCGAGCGCGCTCAGTAAACATCGGCTCATGCGGACGAGGAAATACTTCCCAGGCATCGTGACAAAGCTTTTCAAAAGCTATTCGAATGTTTTTGCCAAATTCATCGGGCGAAATACTTTCGACGCTTCCGTCGTTATACATGATTAAGGTTTTATCTAAATTAGTAAGTGGATCTTCCACTACACCCAGACCGTAACGCTGCATTTCTGCCCAAACATGCGGCTGCAGCCAGTGCACCCATGCCCCGCCAAATTCAATTTCTTGACCTGCAAAGCGCGAGGTAAACGTACGACCACCTAGGCGGGACCTCGCTTCCAATAAAAGCGTTCGATAACCCTGCAAACCACATTCACGGGCGGCTGTCGCGCCAGCAAACCCTCCACCAACTACTACCACATCGTAATCGAAGCCACCTTTGACGGTGCTTGCTCGGTTCGTTTTTTGCGTAGCCGAAGCCGCATCAATAGCTCCCAATCCCGCAACACCTGCTGTTACGACTGCCGCGCTTCCGATAAAAGACCTGCGGCTAAAGCCTTCATTTGTTTTTGTTTTATCACTCATGTCCCGGCGCCTTCTAGTTAGGTCGTAGTAGTTGTAAACCCAAAATCAGCTATATCTAGGCTACTCCCCCAAATATGCCACTGCCGTTATTTCAACTAGTGCGCTATCGCTAGCAAAGTCTGCTACCCTTACGCCCGACGCGCTGGGCGCTACTACTCCATTATATGCAGCGGCCCTCGCTTCGAGAGCCTTATAATAAGTATCATTATCAGTCTTATAATAAATCGTCTCGCTTACAACCTTACTGAAGTCAGCGCCATGTGCTTTTAAAATGGCTGACATTCGCTCGTAGATTAGCTGCATCTGTTTACTAGCGTCACCGGCGTACACTTCCCTCCCTTCCTTATCAACTGCGGTAACACCACCGATATATAAATAACTTCCAGCTTTAATTGCGATCGAAAAGTTGTATTTTTTTTCGAAATCAGGATTCAGATGAAATGCAGTCTTAGCATCATTGGCGAACAACTGAGGAGACAGCAAGGTCAGGAACGTCACCAACAGAAAACTGTGCCTCAAACTGCACTTATTATGCTTAGGAAAATGGCGACGGGGTTCTTGCGGGATAATCATACGGGCACTCCTTTTTATGTTTTTTGTAAGGTACCCGATCCTTTGGACCGCACGTTTGACATGAGACGCCATTTCACATGCCTTCACGCGCCAACGCCTTAGGAAACACTGAACACGATTTGAGACTAGGCCCTGATTCTGGACGCTTTCGCAAGCCGAATTACATATTTCCGAACCGCGCTTAGTTCTATTAGATATCCTTGGAAGGCACGACGATCACCGAGTCAACCTACATGTTTAATATTTATTACCCACCAACACATTGGCCGGTTGTGAAATTTATTCCGAACGCTTTCCAAGTCACCGTATGCAGAAAAGGCGTGCTAACTATCAAGTCTATATTAAACAATTGTCCGGTAGCTCATTAGAGTCTGTGGGGAGGGATGTTCAAATCGTCGACGATTTTCGGCAAGCTGATCGGAGTTTTTCTTTTGATTTGGTGCGGTGAAAGAATGATGCGGTCTGCGGCGTCCCGACTGCTGCCGACATGAGAGGCGAATTCTGGCTGACCTCTGCCAGTCGTGCCACCGGACAGAGGCCCTAGACGGTCATCGGTTGATCGCTGGGAACGTACTACTGCACCCTGTCAGCACTAGTTGAATTCGGCAAAAGCAGAGGTTCATATTTATCTAACAGGTTAGGGGCGATTTGGACACTACCCAGCGACTTTGGAGTGCGAGCCACAGCGCTGCCACATCAGCGGTGCTGTCCATAGAGCGTCCACTGATCTCTTCGATGCGGCGAACGCGATAAACCAGAGTTTGCTTGTGCACATGTAGACGTTTCGCCGCATGCAGCCACGAGCGGTTCTCTTCGAGAAATACCTGCAACGTCTGCAACAAGGTTGTACGTTGGGCTTGGTCATAATCATGAATTGCACCCAGCACCGTGTGGAAGGCGCGCTTTGCTTCGTCCGGTGTTCTGGGCAACCAAGGCGTGTCGGTTTCCAGCTCTGCATAACGGCAGATGCGCCGTTGTGCATGGGTGTGAGCGCTGGCTAACAGTGCTTCGCGTAGCGCTTCCGCACTGCGTGTCAATGTCTGCAATGGCGCGCTTGAGCCTAGGTTGATGTCAAGTTTTTCACCGAGCAACGGCTGTAGGCCGTCGGCGTGCATTAGGATGAGTTCATCACCCTGAATGCGCGCCAGTACGCTGTTGTCCAGTATCCTGAGCAGCAGTTCCGTTTTTCTCCGTAGTCCATGTCCTCGCGCCACGGTGATGACCGCACGCTCAAGGGCTAGGCCAGACAGTTGACCGTCCAGGCGCTGGATTGCCTGATCAAGGCTCAAGCGTTGTTGCAGCAGGTCGTCCAGTAATTCCGAGCCGAGGCGCAAACGGCGTTCACGCTCGGCCTGACGTCGCTGAATTTCCAACCCAAGCACAGCGGTGAGATGGTGCAGCAGGCTATAGTCAGGCAGTCGCTCGCCGGTCACCACCAACAAGCAGTTCTGTTCGGTATGCAGTTCGATACTAAGCGCTTCGCCATCCGCCAAAGTAAGGCGGCGCAGCATGGGCTGCTGCTCTACCTGTTTGCGGCGGCTGCCTAGGAGTGCCAAACGGACTGACTCGGATAGCGGGGCAAGGTCGTCCGCCCAAGGTTCTAATGTTTCGAGCAAAAGCACATGAAGACGACAGTGGATATCAGCCTCAAGGCGTAGGACCAACCCCGCCAGGCTCAGGCCAGACATGCTCAGCCGGGCACTCTCATATACCCGCACCAGCGCATTGCGGCGTTGGTACTCTTCCTTCTGGTTCGCATCGATGATCGCCCGGGTCACCGCAGCGAAAGGCACGCCATATTCTGTGAGGATTACCGGGAAATTCATCTGCTCGGCCCGCTCGCAGAGGGCATGGAGGTTGGCCGGCGCCTGCATATGTTCACCGATCATCATCCCGGCCAAGCCCGCTTCAGCCAGGCGTTGCACGTACTCGCGTTGCTGCAGGGGGTCAGCAGGAATGCCGAGCCCCGTGGTCATCAACACATCGCCCTCTCCCAGCCATTCGGTGGGGTCGGGCAATTCGCAGACATGTGCCCAGCGCACTTCGCGGTCAAGGCCTTCAGCACCGCTCAAGAGGCGTGAGCGGAGCTCGGTGTGGGCAATCAAGTCACGGACGTGATGAGACATGTGCGGGCTGCTCCATTGGATGACTCGAGGTTTCAGGCTCATCCCGCCTTGCCTCGAGTCATTACCAACTGGCAGGCAGCATTCCTATGGCTGATAGCACGGCGTAGACGCCACTCGAGGCGAAGACCAGGATAATACCGGCTTGCATGAGTGGATGAGCATACCAGCCACACTTGAACGCCGGTTCCTTATCGCCACGTTTGCGTGCGGCATTAAGCAAAAGGATTGGAATAATACCCATGAGTACGCCGCCGAAGGTTCCAGCAAAATACAGCGCGTTGACAAAGCCGCTGATACCCGAGTATGCCAGGATGAACGGCGGGATTGCCACCACAGCCAATACCATGAGTCGCTTGCCACGATGGCTTTCGTCACCGAGCCGGAAGTGGTCGAAAATGTTGGTGAACAGGCATCCACCAAGCCCCCAGTAGGAGGTCAACATCGCAAGCAAGGCAAAAGTGTTGGCAACATAGTAGGCCCACTGACCCAGCGACCGCCCCCAACTGAGCGTAGCCACTTCACTGAGGTTTTCAGTGCCTACTAGCGCGATCACTGAAGCAGGAATGGCGGCCACCACAACGAAAGTCAGCAGCATACCGCCGATGATCAGGCGTGGGACACGCTTGGGTGAATCCAGGTTACCGCGCACTAGTTCTGGCACCAGGAATTGCGCGCCGAAAACAAATACAGCTAAGTTGAAAACCGGCACCACGTATTGCCACTGGCTTTGCCATAGATGCATGAAACGAGTGTCGTCATGGACCACGGTTGCGCCTATCAGCAAGCAGACAATCATCACCATACCGACGCTGATCAACTTTTCCGCAACGCCCAAGGCCTTCAGTCCCAGATACAGCACCAACGCCGAAGGTATGAAGAACAGCAAGCTGCCCATTTGCCGGCTCAAACCGAACCGACTGAAGAAGTCGGTAAGAATGTTGCCGCTGCCAGTCATGTATGCAACAAGAGCGCCATAGCTATTGGCGGCAACGGCGATGAAAATCAGCCAGCCGCCGAAAGCTCCGAGATACTTACGTGACAGGCCACTTAGCTGCTTGTTCTCACAGGTGCGAAGGCACGCTTCGGCGACATAAAGCATGGTAATGATGCAGAACAGGCACGTAATCGCCAGACACACCAGCAGGGGCGCATAGCCGACTTTGCGCGCAGCGAAGGCCATGCTGAGTACGCCTGCACCAATGTTGGTGCCGATGATGATGCCAATGGTTTCCATCCGGCCAAGGGCATGAGCTTTCAACCCCGAGGATTCTTCAATGTGTTGTTGTGTACCCACTTCTTGTTACCTCGTCTTGTTATGTGGGAGGAGTGGCAGACAAATGACTCACTCAAGAATCAGGTATGTCTTGCGAAGGTTCTGGTGAATGACCCAAGTGCCTTGGCTGTTGGCAGGAAAGTACAGCGCGTCACCTGCGCTGAAATTGACAGACTCACCAGTGTCTGGCGTAAAACAGCCAGCGCCGCTGACGATGTAGCTGTACTCGGCCTGGACCACTTGACGTCGGAAGCTGCCAGGGCTGCATTCCCAGACACCAACAGAACCACGGGCGTCCGGCAGCTCCAGGTGCGCAGCGATGCGTGCTTGTGCTACGAGCTCCTGCTCCGAACTGCCGAGAGTAATAGCTTCGCCGAAGGTCAGCGGCGCACTGGCAGGGATACGAACAATCGACATGGTTTACTTCCTCAGGCTTTGTCTTCGAGTCCAGCCGGTGCAAAGCGAGCCAGGAAAAGATCGAGAGCGGCTGGAGTGTTACCGGCTAGTTCCGAGCGTTCTTTGCGCATTACGGCGTTGCGCACAAGAGAGCCGCCCCAATAACGAATCGGCTCAGGCGGGAACGTGCGGCAGCTACGCTCCACCAGCGAGCAGGAGCTCCAGAAATCCGTGCGCCCCAGGGTCAAACTGGCGAGAATGCGTCCGCCCACTCGACTCGGGCCGACCCCGTTGCCGCTCCAGCCGATGCCATAATGTATGTTCTCTTGGCTATTGAGCCGACCGAACACCGGCAGGCTGTCGTAGGTTCGGTCAATCGGGCCAGACCACTGCGCGGCGATGCATGCATCGTCGAGCATGGGATAGGTACGGCGTAGGTCCGCTTCGACGAGTGCCAAACTCTGCATATCCTCGCTGAACACATCGCCGATTTTCGAACCGAAGCTCAAGGCGCCTGTGCCTTTACCAAAGACGATGCGGCCGTCGCGCGTGGTGCGGTAATAATCCACCATCAATTGCGAGTCGGTTACGGCTTCGCCTCCGGTCCAGCCGATTTGCTTGAGGCGTTGCGGGATAGCCTCGGTGGTCACGATAGAGCTGTTGACCGGCACGACCACTTTCGCCAGAGCTGGTATTGTTGCTGCCCAAGCATTGACCGCAAGCACGACCGAACGGGCACGAATAGCGGCATGAGCGGTTTTTACCAAGGCTGGTTGACCCGGCTCGATGTCGGTCACCCCCGTCCCTTCATGAATCTCGACGCCATTGGCCAACGCAACCTGCCGCATACCCTCAACCAGTAACGCGGGCTGCACGGTGGCATTACTACGCTCGAATACACCTGCTAGGTGTACCGCCGAACCGCTGCGTCGCGCCACCTCGCGGGGATCCAGACGCTCGAATGGACGTACGCCGAGGCGCTCGCAGGCGGCAAGGGTGCCGTTCCATGTGTCGACGTGTTGTTGGGTCGTTGCGGTCCATAGCCAGCCGCTCTGCTGGAAATGGGCATCAATACCATATCGCTCACAAAATTCGCCCAGTTCCGTGATTGCTTGCTCGGCACTACGCCCCAGGAAGAGGGCTTGCTCGTCATTACAGAAGCCGCGCAGGGTGCCAATCTTCGGCCACCAAGACATGACAAAACCACCGTTGCGACCTGAGGCGCCCCCCCCGCAGACGTGCTGTTCAAGTAGCATCACGCGGGCGTCCGGCTCATGTTCCTTGATCGTTATCGCAGTCCAGAGCCCAACAAACCCGCCACCAATTATGGCAACGTCAACGGCATGCTCGCCCTTAAGAGGCAGCGTTGCGCCGTCGGTCAAGGCAGTCGCTGCCATCCAGTGGCTTGGTTTCAAGGGCGGGGTAATATTTAGCTTCATTCTGAGCCCTGGTCAGTGGAATTTGGGCCAGTTTCGATGAGCTTGAGCAGGGCGACAATTAGACTCAATTAGGAAAACACGTTAGACGCTCATACGATCGTACAAGTGAATCGTTTTGCTTTTGCAGAGTTGATGAAGGAGCGGTTTGACCGTTGACGGCTTTTGCATAGAAGCGCGCACTTCCGTTGTTAGTCAGGTTTTCCCCAGAGCCTGGATCGATGGCTGCCCTCGCATCGACCGCGTGGGAGGGGATTCCAAATCCGGAATATCCGATCAGGAGCAGCCAGCCCTATTGTATGTGTATGCCTGAAATGCACCAGAGCCAGCAACAAGCCAAGCGGATGGGTTTGTGATCTTACCTCAGCGGCCAATAAGGCGTGGTCGACATCCAAACCGCAACCTCTACTGTTGACGCACGAGCTTGCAAAGTAATGGCGGAATCCACGGCCCGCCGCCACGTGCGGTCAATCTCCGAGATAGGATATCGATCAACACATAATTTTAACTGGTATCCGGTGGCAAGACGTTAAGGGATATCGACAATTAGGGGGCAGACTCTATGAGTCTACCAGTCATGGTTGCCAACAGAGTCGCCGAGAGGTTTGAGCTAATACTTATTGGTCGCCTGGACTTGCGACCCGGCAGAGGCGAGTCATCAGTAGAAATATCGAATAATCGCGACCTCCATGTTTCAAGCTGACGCCCACTGCAGCCAGGACGGCCTCCAGCTGAGTTGGGAGCCCCATATCGCGGAAGCCTCAAGCGGCGCTCACTCTTCCAATAACACATTTTACTGAGAGACTTAAGACAAACTTAACAAAAGCAGTCGCAATATCCATAGCTTCAGCATGTGTGACCAGGCGTTACGATATCAAAGCGATATCACACAGAGTTTGATGTCGAGCCATCATCGCAGCGCCATGGAATCGATCATTTGTTGACGATTTCTCATGCCCTACCCCTCCTCGTACCGTTACGCTGAATGTGATGGCAAGATTGGCCATCGTGGGGTGATTGGTGAGATTTAGGGAATCTCCGAACAAGCCTTCAGTTATGCGAGAATCCCCGCAACACCTGATCCGAGCCGCCCATGAGCCAGATGAGCTTTTCCGACTTTGAGTACGCCGGCAAGCGCAAGCAAACCCGCCGAGAGCGCTTCCTCGCCGAAATGGATCAGGTGGTGCCCTGGGCAGGCCTGCTGGAGCTGATCGAACCGTTCTACCCCAAGGCCGGCGGCGGTAGAAAACCCTATCCTCTGGAAACCATGCTGCGCATCCATCTGTTGCAGAACTGGTTCTCCCTGAGCGACCCGGCCATGGAGGAAGCGCTCTACGAAATCACGCCCATGCGCCAGTTCGCACGCCTGACGCTGAGCGCGCCAATCCCCGAAGACACCACGATCATGAACTTCCGGCACTTGCTGGAGAAGCATCAGCTCGCACCGGCAATCCTTGCGGTCATCAATGGTTATCTGCAGGAAAAAGGCCTGTCGCTGCGCCAAGGCACCATCGTCGATGCCACCATTATTCATGCCCCCAGCTCGACCAAAAATAAAGAAGGCAAGCGTGATCCCGAGATGCACCAGACCAAGAAAGGCGGTCAGTATTTCTTCGGGATGAAGGCGCACATCGGTGCCGATGTCGAGTCCGGCCTGGTGCATCACGTCCATGGCACCGCTGCCAATGTGGCCGATGTCACGCAGGTGGCTGAACTGCTGCATGGCGAAGAAAACGCCGTGTATGCAGATGCCGGTTACACCGGTGTCGAAAGGCGCGAAGAGCATGAAAATCGGGGGGTGATCTGGCAGATTGCAGCGCGTCGCAGCACCTATTCCAAGCTGAACCAGCGCAGCGTACTGTACAAAGCCAAGCGCAAGATCGAGTTCTGCAAGGCTCAGACACGGGCCAAGGTCGAGCATCCGTTTCGCGTGATCAAGCGGCAGTTTGGTTACGTGAAAATACGTTTTCGTGGGCTGATGAAAAACACGGCTCAGTTGACCACGCTGTTCGCCCTGGCAAACCTGTGGAGGGTTCGAAAACAGCTCATGGGTATGGGTGAGGTTCGCGTTTAACACGGAGAACCGGTCGAAAAAGCTCTCCGTACATGATTTTTCGGTCACTTTTCGTCCAATGACGCTGTAGGTGCCTGGAAAATTGCAACTTGCCGCGGCTGCACGACAAGTTGATCGGAGCATCCTTAGGAATTCTCTGAACAATTCAGTAGACGCACTGAACTTTGTCGATCCTTGATTCGAGCTACCTATCAGCCAGATGGGCTTTTTCGGCTTTGAATACGCCGGCAAGCGTAAGCAGCCCCCGGGAACGCTTCCTTGCCGAGATGGATCAGGACGTGCTCTAGATCGATTTGCGGTCATCAATGGCTACTTGCAGGAGAGAGGTCTGTCGCCGCGTGAGGGCACGATCGTCGATGCCACCGTTATTCATACCGCAGTTTGACCGAGAACGAAGATGGACAGCGCGATCCCGAAATGCATCAGACCAAGAAAAGTAACCAGCATTTCTTGGGGCTGAAGGCTCATATCGGCACCGATCCCGAGTCGAGACTGACTAATCACGTTTCATGGCGCGGCGGACAATAATGGCCGATGCACGGCACAGCACGTATTTCATGCTAAATAAACGCAGCGTGCTCTACAAGGCCAAGCGCAAGCTCGAGCACTGAAAAGCTCAGACAAGGGCCGCAGTCGAGCATCCGCTCGGGTGATCAAGCGTCATTTCGGCTACGTGAACGCGCGCTGTCGTGGGCTGATGAACGACACAGCGCAGCTGTCCACGCTGTTCGCCCAGTCAAATCTGTGGATGGCTCGAAAACAGCTCACGGGCATGGGTGAGTGAGGCTCCTGGCGCCAAAGGGCGGGCGCAAACTCCTTCCCTGTACTAATCATGGTGCGTTTTTCAGCGAATAACGTGGTTTGCTGGGTGATTCTTCAACTTGCCGATAAAATGTGCCAAGTTGATTGGCGCATCTCTAGGTGCATTAATTGAACAAGATGCATTACACGGAGGCCTGTTGCAGAATATGCTGAGAGTTTTTCTTGACAAAACCGTTTTTTTGGCAAAATGGTCCTAAACACCTGTATACAAGCAAACGCTGATTTACCGTATTAAAGCGATCAAGGTGCGTTCGCTAGATGTAACAGTGGACGTCGCAATTCTTTGGAGAGCCATAAGCGCGGCAGAAACTGGAGTGGTTTTGTTTGAGCGAATGAAAGCCTGACTTACCCGCCAAGTCTGAACGGATAGATACGACTTCCGTGGTTACATAATAGACGGATCGATGACACTCGCTCGCTGGTCGATACGGTAGCTTATTTTACTTGATAAAAGCGACCTTGCCAAGCGCGCCGATTTATTACGCGCTTAAGCGGGCATAAGTAGATATTTTTTATCCAAAAAGCAACCTCCAAGACCAACACCGTAAAACAAAGGAAATCTTTCAATCTATAACAGCCTACAACAGGACAAGTATCAAATTAAAAATGCCATTAGATATCAAAGCATGCGTTTATTATAAGTATTTCGGTACTCCATCGGCGTTAATCCAGTCCAGCGACGGAACGCCCGACTGAATGCGCTTAGTTGAGAGTAACCAAGCTCAGAAGCTATATCTGTAAGGTTTTTTTCGCTATTCTTAAGATGATCAATAGCCGTGTTTCTCCGTATATCGTCAACAAGGTGCAGGAAATCGACACCCTCCTCTCTGCAGCGGCGCTGTAGCGTTCTCTCACTCATATGCATAGCGTCCGCCACCTCTGCCAATGTCGGCACCCCGTCAGCCAGCTTGCGCCCGACGATATGTGATACCCTGACAATTACGCTGCGTTCCACCCGGCGCTCCAATAGCCTTTCCTTTAAATATTGCATAGAAAGGCGATACAATCTGGGATCGGCATCAACGATTGGAATGGCCGACACCGAACGGCTAAACATGATCGAATTTATAGATTGTTGGAATTTGGGAGCTACACCAAAAACCTCTTTATATAGTTTCGCCCCAGCAGATCCGGAGTGTTCAAATCGGACCTGTTTCGCTTTTATTTCCATGCCTGTTGCTTCACGAAGCATTATAATAATTGCCGTTATAGAAAACTCAGAATCTTGCCGACGATACCCTATAGAAGAGTCGATCAAACGATAGCTAAGCCCAATAGCGTCACTTGTCTCGACGAACCTTTCTTCTACAGCTTGGGAGAAAACATTGACAAAACCAGCCATAACGTTCAGAAAAGTCGCTACATCTGGAGCATTGCGAACCGCGTGGCCAAATATCCCCCAGTTACGTGACCGAAGCTTCATTGCCATATGTATGCCAATAAAATCATCTTGCTCTTTGGAAATCAGCTCTAATAATTCGACGAATTTTCGATCCGGTATTTCCATATCCGGATCTGCCAATATTGATTTTTCGAGACCGACCCGTTCAAGATAAGGCTCAATGAGCTCTTGAAAAGGACTGAGTACTGTCTCCGCGATCTGGGTTGTGTCTCTTCCACTCATTTGGCAGCTCCGAATTCTTGTTATTTCTAGATGTATCGTGACTGACGTTTATACGATTAAGTCCATTGAGTATTTTTTCTCAGACGAGAATATTGGTGCCAGGCCGACCTACGCGAGGGGCCAAAATCCTCCCCCAAGCTGGCGAGCTCTCTGCTTCAGCAGCTAACGTCGTGAATTCCGCTCTAGCGCTTCCATGGGCGTCATTTCGCAACGCTCGCATCACCTGTGAGATAATGCGCCACAGATCACAGTGTTATCAATACCTTAGTAAATTCAACATCCTAGATGATGCCAGCGGCTAATTGCACCTCGTGACGCATCAAACCAGCCCGAATGCATCGAACCAGTTTTCTGGTGCCTCACTGAATGTTGACAATCAACATCCCTCAGCCTCAAAACTCAATGCACGTCCCGGTCCTGGGACGTTCGGGAGACGAGAGGAGACTGGTGAATGACGTCACTAGACCACACAGCAATATCCCACACGAGTCCGGCCTTCAGACGTCTCACCATTCCCGGAGCCTCAGCTCATTCCGCTGTTATCTGGGACGAATGAGAAACTGGTGAGACTCGCGCCCTACCGCACGCCATACCCCCGGCTACAGCTATGCGCTCAATTGGACTCATCACTAGAGCTCTTACGCTTCCCCGAACCGGACCTGCGTGCTGCGTCCCCGCGTGGTACTGCCTCAATCTGAGAACCTCTCGCGAAAGGTCTTAGAGCCCTCCCACCTTCAAGCTAGATATCCAGCCCCGTACATTGACAGGTGATGCTCGCAACAAAAGCTTCGACGTTCGAATAACCAACAAAAGACATATCAGAACAATTGAACGAGTATAGATAGCTCGATATCCGCGAAGTATAAATAATTAATAGCCAAGAGTATCGGCAAGCTTTCTAAAAATATAATCAAGCCCGAGCAGTACGGGCTATGCTTTACTTTAGAGCAGTCCCCCCCACCGAGAGACACACTTAAATTACACATCCTGCCAGCTAATGACTTACACCCTAACAGCAACAACATTAGCCCGACAATCTATTAGCGCAAGCGTTCTGGTGAAATGCAAGATTAGAATATGCTCATACTTCCTAGTTAAACATCCTCCCCCCCCAAATCTCACCATGTCAACCGAGGGTATTTAAAACCCTAAATTTTCAATGTATAATCCCCTGATTATTTTATAATCCAGCTGGAAAATCCTATGGCAGACTCGAAATCAGCACAAAATTCCGCAGTTGGGCCTAAACTCGGTAGGCGCCGATTCTCTGAACTCGGCGAGGTCGTTAATAAAGAGCTCATCTTAAATGAGGCTGAAAAGGTTTTCGCTATGCACGGGTTCCTAGGAGCGACCCTTAAGCAAATAGCGCAAAACTCAAACGTTACTCAAGCACTAATTACTTATTACTACGGAACGAAACAGAATCTTTTTATGGAAGTATATCGACGGGGATTGTCCGATATAGACAAGAAGCGTCAGAACTACCTTGATGAACTTAAATCCCGTCCTGAAGGCTATAATACCTATGACATCGTGCGAACCTACTTAAGACCACAATTTGAACACAGGGAAGGAGGACAAGCATGGATGCATTTTGCACGCTTGCAGTCCCGGCTAGCTAGCGAACCTGAAGAGGTGGCCGTACCCTTGAGGAAAGAGCTATATGATCATACATTAAAGGCCTTCATTCATGAAATTATGGAATGTGAGGGTGAAGACGACGCAGCTGCCGTGAGTTGGGGAGCAGTATTTATGGTTTCCATGATTCTTTATATGCTGAGAGGCGTTGATCGTATTGGTGAGCTTACTGACGGACACCTTCACGCAGAATCAGAAGATGACATTGTTGAAAGAATGACGATATTTATCACGGGCGGCATCAACTCTCTCAAGCAAGCAACTCAAGACAAGTATAAATAAAATTTCACTTCAATAGATCTCCCAAGTGCCACTCAAGGGGCAGACAACTCCGCCCCCTGAAATTTACTACTCATACTGCACTCGACGCTCATATGCAATTTTTTTGGTATTTCACCCTCTCCATCTGCAAATATAACGAACTCTGCACCAACCACAAAAAATCAATGTCGCGCCGAGTCAAAAAATTTGGCGTTTGATGTCAATCCCCAGCAGACATACTGTGTTTATGATTATAGACCGTCGCAGTGGCGGTTAAATAACTTTTAATGCAAAGGTGATTTGAATTGGATAACACGACATCTTCCGAAAGAGCAACGCTGACGCAAGCGACCCAGAGGTTTGTTGAGGCAAATAATGCCGTTAATCTCGAGGTCGTCATGGCTTTTTTTAGCGATGACGCAGTCTACGAAGATATCTATGGTGGGAGCCATATCGGTAAGGTGGAAATACGTCAGGCCTTGGCACCTTTTTTTGACGGTTCTTTCGGAAAAATTGAGTATGTAGGAGAGGATCTTTTCGTTGATGCTGATTCGAGCAAAATAATGATACGGTGGCGGTGCGATATGCATCTGAATGGAGTATCCACATCGTTGCGAGGGCTAGATCTTCTACATTTCCGTGAAGGTAAAATTATTGCGAAACTTGCTTATAGCAAGGCTAAGGAAGCGCTCTTTCAGTCTTGAGTCTGTCCTTCCCACCAGCATATATCGCTTCATACCTTGGCGTCATTTACGACTCTAGACTATTAACGGATAGAATGGGCTCCGAATACGCTCCTACTTGTGCTAGATGGCGGCACTCACCGGCTAGAAGATGAGTGCCACGCTGGTCCGACTAGGAAATAAGCTGTCAGTCTTAAGATGCTAGCGTCGGAAGACAAATGCTCACTTCTGACAGATGACCAGTTTTATTAGCGAGACTTTTCGACATGCACTGGACTAATCATTTTCTTCCTAAACCGTCCCAACTGCACAGCTGCTTGGACACATAAAAAAACCAGAAACGATGCCAGGCCGATAGTTCATATCAATATCCGCGATTTACAAATTACATCATTTTTCGTGAATTATTCCCTGATAGAAAATCGCCCTAGTCGAGGCAATACCTCTACAACGTTTAATTATTTGAACTGCAAAGAAAGAGACAATGACGACTTAGTTACTCACTGCGATATTAGGACAGCAACCGCACGGAAGCCTTGGCCATGACCGCCAACATTTAGACTGTACCTAGCGGGGCCTGCCCTTTTTAAAAGGCTGCCCTATGTACACATCGAACGGATTCAATCCTCTTGCCAAGCTGTTCTATAGACCCATTGACGTTGCAATCCGCTGGTGCGACTTAATCGCTTTTGAAACCCAGATCCTCGGGTCCTCGTGGGAGTGCCCTGCTCTACTCGCCAAAGCTTTCCCGCAGTGGCCATGCCTACACGCTACTACTGAAAAAATTCTCGACGCGATTCGAAATCATGAGCTACGTTATGGCGCTTTAGGTACGACCGTTCCCTCAGGCACGCCAATTGATTACAAACTGCTGACCATCAGGCATTCGGACCTGAAATGGTGGATGTTCAACCACCATCCGGATCAGCGACCGTTTTTTTTATTTGGCCTCCCTACTGAGCAGGAAAATATACGCTACGAGACATACCTGACCTTGCAAGCAGATAGAGAAGCGCTAGAAGTACAATTAAAAGCAGCCGAAGCAACACTTCAGACGCTAATGATCGAACTTCAGTCCGCAGGTATAGAACGCGAGAACCTACGCGCACTTGCTGAAAATGGAAAGCACCTCAGCGACCAAAGCAAAGCAAGCTTTCTTAACGTGATCGGAGCATTGGTAAACACGATGCTGAGCTCATCCGAGGCAGGAAGACGACATTCGATATTCGACAACCAAGCAGCCATCGTCGATTCTATAACTGCACATTACAGTGGCGTGCCAGGGTTGAGTAAGCGTTCGCTGGACGAGAAATTTGCAGCCGGCAGGCGTAGCCTTTCCCGAACATAATTTGGAGTATTGCACTGCAACCCTCTTGATTGCGTTGCAATGACATTGTTCACTTTCAGATGTTGAATTCAGGTTACTTCCCATCACGCGCCAACCAGCGCCAGGAGTGACCAGAATGTCCAGCCAAGACTCACTCGTCACTGGAACACTGTTGCCGCTGACCGAAAACTGACCCAGTTTCGCCCGTTGTGCTGACTGAAAACTGACCCAGGTGTTCCACTGCACCTGCTCAATTTTTGAGCAGGAGAACACAGGGTGATCAGCATGGAAATGATGGGCAAAATTCGGCGGATGTATTTCCGCGACAAGCTGTCGTTGCATGAGATAGCCAAGCGCACCGGACTGTCGCGCAACACCATCCGAAAATGGGTCAGAGCGCCGGAGTCCAAACAGCCGGTTTATCAGCGTCGAGCCGTGTTCAACAAGCTCAGTCCCTTTCACGAGATGTTGGAGCAAGCGCTGCGGGCTGATGCCTTAAGGGCCAAGCAACATCGTCGCAGTGCCAAGGCGCTGCTGGCCATGATCCGCGCTGAAGGCTATGACGGCGGCTACAGCCAGCTCACTGCCTTCGTTCGTCATTGGCGCGGAGAGCAAGGCAAGGCGGTACGGGCATTTGTGCCGTTGGCATTCGCCTTGGGCGAGGCCTTCCAGTTCGATTGGAGCGAGGAAGGCCTGCTGGTTGGCGGTGTTTTCAGGCGCGTCCAGGTCGCGCACATGAAGCTATGTGCCAGCCGAGCTTTCTGGCTAGTGGCCTATCCCAGCCAAGGGCATGAAATGCTGTTCGATGCCCATACCCGCTCATTCGCCGCCTTAGGTGGCGTGCCGCGTCGCGGCATCTACGACAACATGAAAACTGCGGTCGACAAGGTCTCCAAGGGTAAAGGCCGCACGGTCAATGCTCGCTTCATGGTGATGTGCTCGCACTACCTGTTCGACCCGGACTTCTGCAACGTAGCGTCCGGCTGGGAAAAAGGTATCGTCGAAAAGAATGTCCAAGACAGTCGGCGCCGCATCTGGCTGTCCGCCCGCGACAATACTTTCCATAGCTTCGAAGAGTTGAATGCCTGGCTTGCCCAGCGCTGCCGGGCTCTCTGGCATGAGCTGATTCATCCGCAGTACAACGGCCTTACCGTCGCAGAAGTCTTGGAATTGGAGCGCGTCGAAATGATGCCGATGCCGACGCCTTTCGACGGATATGTAGAACGCACGGTTCGCGTTTCCAGCACCTGTCTGATCAACGTGGCTCGCAACCGCTATTCAGTACCCTGTGAGCGTGTTGGCCAGTGGGTCAGCAGTCGGCTCTATCCCTCGCGAATCGTCGTGATTGCCGATGAGGGTGTGATTGCTAGCCATGAGCGCCTGTTTGATCGCGATCAGGTCAGCTACGACTGGCAACACTACATCCCCCTCATTGAACGCAAACCGGGGGCCCTACGCAATGGTGCCCCGTTTGCCGATCTGCCTAAGCCACTACGCCTGCTCAGGCGCGGGCTGCTGCGGAATCTACAGGGTGACCGGGTTATGACCCAGGTCTTGGCCGCCGTGCCCATCGCTGGCCTGGATGCTGTTCTCGTAGCGGTTGAGCTGGTTTTGGAGTCTGGCAGCCTGAGCGCTGACCACATCCTCAACATCGTGGCCCGTCTGACCGCTCGTGAAGCACCACCCTCGGTCGAAACCAACCTGCAACTGAACGTTACCCCTGTTGCCAATACCGCACGCTATGACCGGTTGCGCAGCACGGATGAGGAGGTGCGCAATGCGTGATCTCACAGAGGAACTCAAAGACTTACGCCTGCACGGCATGGCCGATGCCTGGGCAGAGCTGGCCGCACAAGGCGAATCTTCCACTGCGTCATCGAAATGGCTGATCGAGCATCTCCTTGATCAAGAGCACGCCGACCGAGCAGTACGCTCGGTGCATCATCAGATGAGCATGGCGAAACTGCCCATGCACCGTGACCTGGCTGGCTTCGACTTCGGTGTATCCAGCGCCGATGTCCGATTGATCAGGGAACTGTCCACTCTGGCCTTCACCGACACAGCGCAAAATGTGGTGTTCATCGGTGGCCCTGGCACCGGTAAAACGCACCTCGCTACTGCCTTGGCAGTGGCCGGCATCACCCAACATAACAAGCGTGTGCGTTTTCACTCCACAGTCGATCTGGTCAACCTGCTGGAGCGTGAAAAACATGAGGGCAAGACAGGGCGTATCGCCCGAGGACTACTGCGTGCAGATCTGGTAATCCTTGATGAGCTTGGCTACCTACCTTTCAGTCAGAGCGGCGGAGCCCTGCTGTTCCACCTGCTTTCGAAGCTTTACGAGCACACCAGCGTGATCATCACCACCAACCTCAGCTTCGCCGAGTGGTCGAGCGTATTTGGCGACGCCAAGATGACCACGGCCTTGCTCGACCGATTGACACACCACTGCCACATCGTCGAGACGGGGAATGAATCATACCGCCTGCAAAACAGCACCTTGGTGGCCAAGACCAAGATCCAGGCGAGGGAGCGCAGACGGCAGGATGTCGAGGAATCGGAGGACGACCCGTTTTGACCTCTTTGGGCTGGCCTTGCTGAGTGCAGGGTCAGCACTTTCACGACGCTGTCGACTGCTAGGCTTATCCACAATTGCCGGGGTCTAAATCGGCAAGCAGCCCTGGGTCATTTTTCAATCGGCAGGGTGGGTCAGTTTTCAATCAGCGCCGACAATCGCAGTTTGCCGGGGTTACCTGGCAAGCTGGTCTGCCTGACTTAGCAATGAGCCCTCTGGGCTGATGGGGGAGCTGTGCGGGTTCATCGAGGCGTAGAACCGCCGCGAACACCGGCGAAGCCGGTGCCATACACCGAGTCGGATTCTTCGCGGGCAAGCCCGCTCCCACCGAAGCACAGCTCTAGCTTTGAGGCGGTGTTTTACCTTGGAGATTTCGGCCTGGGGCTGCCAAACCCTATAGGCCTACTCAAGTCGCTCAGCAGCCTTTTTGTAAGCTTGGTCCCGCTCACGGCGATCGACAGCGACGACAAAAACCACGATCTCTTGGTCAATGACCTGATAAACCAGCCTGTACCCGCTGCTGCGAAGCTATATCTTGTAGCAATCTGGCAGCGAGTAAAGGCGGTTTGCCTCGATTCGAGGTTTCAGCAGGAGCTCTGCCAGTTTCTTCTTGAACTGCTGACGCACGGTATCGCCCAGCTTCTTCCACTCTTTCAATGCGCGGGCATCGAAGTCGAGGCTATAGGTCATCCAGCTGTACCCTCACGCGCTGCGGAGAAGCAAGCCGCTCTTGTACAGTGGCAATGAGGTCTTCATCTTCCTCGGTCATCAGGACCGGCCGGAAGGGTAGCTTGCCCCGCTCAGCTACATATTGCAGGGCCTGGCGCATGAGTTCGGAGGGGGTGACACCGAGGCGATCGAGCTCTTTGTAGGCGCGGGCTTTGAGATCATCGTCGACGCGGATATTGATAGAAGCCATGACATAGCCCTCATGTAAAGACGATTGTCATTACAATGCACTGATCGTGGGGACTCTGCAATGGCAGTTTGTCTGCCGGAAGTGACCACAGCGCCATTCCCTTCAAATGAAGAGGCCTCGCCCCTGCCGACAGGAGGGGTACGGCACCAGCAAGGATGCCGGGACTGGACATGCCAGTCTACGTGGTCAAGGGCGAGGCCAGATCTGAAGATAGCGCAGGCTCGGGGATGGGGCCACCGCAGTTACGATTTGATTTTTAACCCTGCCCCCGGTTTGCGGTGCGAGGCGGCCAATGGGGTGGATGGCACGGGCTTTACCCGTGTTCGCGGGCAAGCCCGCGCCTACCAGTAGATCGTGTACGTGCGTGGCATGGTGCATGGCAGTTGTAGTATGTCTGCAGCGCGTTCAGGGTAGAGCCTCTGCCGCTCAGTTTTTGGCGTCTAGTACCCTATTTGCTCTGCGATCAGCCGTTGACAGCCCTCCTCCCCCTTGCTAATAATCGCCCACAGTTGTACGACAACGCATAACAAAAACAACAATCAGTGGACGAACTCATGTCGACATCCATCCCGCTACACCTACGTCTGTTGCATACCCCTCTTCCCCCGGCCAGCTCGCGTAAACCTGCCAGTACGTAGCGCCCGGTTACCGCGCATTCACCCCTGGCCCTGACCGGCCCGTTATCTACCCGCCCCTGCCGCAGGCCGCTTGCGCGTGCCCGGTGGACGGGCTGCCACACCCTTAGGGAGCACAACAATAATGAAAATCTGCCACACCCTACCCTTCGCCCTGCTTGGCGCCGGGGTTATCGCCGGCCTGCCGGGCACCAGCCTGGCAGCGGGATTTGTCGAGGACAGCAAGGCCACCCTCGGGCTGCGCAACTTCTACATCAACCGCAACTTCACCAACCCCAGCAACCCACAGAGCAAGGCCGAGGAGTGGACGCAAAGCTTCATCCTCGATGCCCGCTCGGGGTTCACCGAAGGGCCAATCGGCTTCGGCGTGGATGTGCTGGGGCTGTGGTCGGTCAAACTCGACGGCGGTGGCGGTACCTATGGCACGGCGTTGCTGCCACGCCATGACGATGGCAAGCCGGCAGACGACTACGGGCGCCTGGCAGTGGCGGGCAAGGCGCGTATTTCCAAGACCGAACTGAAGATCGGTGAATGGATGCCGGTACTGCCGATTCTGCGTTCGGACGACGGGCGTTCGTTGCCACAGACGTTCCGTGGCGGGCAGGTTACCTCCAACGAAATCGCAGGGCTGACCCTGTACGGCGGCCAGTTCCGCGGCAACAGCCCGCGTAACGACGCGAGCATGGAAGACATGAGCTACGGCGGCGGCGTGTCGGACCGTTTCAACTTCGTCGGCGGCGAGTACAAGTTCAACCAGGACCGCACGCTGGTGGGGCTTTGGAATGCGGTGCTGAAGGACGTGTACCAGCAGCAATACCTGCAACTGAGCCACAGCCAGCCGGTGGGTGACTGGACCCTGGGTGCGAACCTGGGCTACTTCCATGGCGACGAGGACGGCTCCGAACGCGCCGGGCAGCTGGACAACAAGACCTACTCGGGGATGTTCTCGGCCAAGTACGGTGGCAGCACCTTCTGGGTGGGGCTGCAGAAAGTCGATGGTGATACCTGGATGCGGGTGAACGGCACCAGTGGCGGGACCTTGGCCAACGACAGTTACAACTCCAGCTTCGACAATGCCAACGAGCGTTCGTGGCAGGTGCGCCATGACTTCAACTTCGTCACCGTCGGGGTGCCAGGGCTGACCTTGATGAACCGCTACATCAGCGGTCGCGATGTGCACAGCGGGGGGGTGACCGATGGCAAGGAGTGGGTGCGTGAAACGGAGCTTGCGTATGTGATCCAGAGCGGGGCATTCAAGGATTTGAGTGTGAAATGGCGTAACTCGTCGATTCGCCGGGATTACAGCAATAACGAGTTTGACGAGAACCGGTTGATCTTCAACTACCCATTGTCGTTGCTCTGATCAAGACCTGCGGGTTTACCCGCGAATACGGTGGTGGCGGCAACGGTGAGCGGCGGGTGGAGATTGGCCAGCAGGGCCGGCCCTTTCGCGGGTGAACCCGCTCCTACACGACGGCCTGCGCCCAACCACCGACCTGTGTCCACCCTCGATCAGGTGTAGGAGCGGGTTTACCCGCGAATACGGTAGCGGCGGCAACGGCGAACGGCGGGTGGAGATTGGCCAGCAGGGCCGGCCTCTTCGCGGGTAAACCCGCTCCTACACGACGGCCTGCGCCCAACCACCGACCTGTGTCCACCCTCGATCTGGTGTAGGAGCGGGTTTACCCGCGAATACGGTGGCGGCGACAACGGTAAACGGCGGGTGGAGATTGGCCAGCAGGGCCGGCCCATTCGCGGGTAAACCCGCTCCTACGGGCGACCGCGCAGGCCTTTCGCATTTTCTTATCCGCGAAAAGGCCGGCAAAAGCCGCCCAAGCCTCATTGACAACACACAGAACCACCGCCAATAATCACTCAAGTCATACGACAACCTACAACAACTAACAACAAGAGCCGGCCATGACCACTACCCCCTTCAATCGCCTGCTGCTCACTGGAGCCGCAGGCGGCCTGGGCAAGGTCCTTCGCGAACGCCTGAAAGGCTACGCCGAGGTCCTGCGCCTTTCCGACATAAGCCCCATGGCGCCTGCTGCTGGCCCGCATGAGGAAGTCATCACCTGCGACCTGGCCGACAAGGCTGCGGTGCATGCACTGGTCGAAGGCGTGGACGTCATCATCCACTTCGGCGGGGTTTCTACCGAGCACGCCTTCGAAGAGATTCTCGGCCCCAACATCTGCGGCGTGTTCCACGTGTACGAGGCGGCGCGCAAGCATGGGGTCAAGCGCATCATCTTCGCCAGCTCCAACCACACCATCGGTTTCTACCGCCAGGATGAGCGCATCGACGCTCACGCGCCACGCCGTCCCGACAGCTATTACGGGCTGTCCAAGTGCTACGGCGAAGATGTGGCCAGCTTCTACTTTGACCGCTACGGCATCGAGACCGTCAGCATTCGCATCGGCTCGTCGTTCCCGCAGCCACAGAACCCGCGCATGCTCTGCACCTGGCTGAGCTATGACGACTTGGTGCAACTGATCGAACGTGGCCTATCGACGCCCGACGTTGGCCATACCATCGTCTACGGCGCCTCCGACAATCGCACCGTGTGGTGGGACAACCGCCATGCCGCGCACCTGGGCTATGTGCCCAAGGACAGCTCGGAAGCCTTCCGCGCAGCCGTGGAGGCCCAACCGGCACCCGCCGCCGATGACCCGAGCATGGTCTACCAGGGCGGCGCTTTCGCCGTGGCCGGCCCGTTCAACTGACCCCACGCCAGGAGGCACGGCCATGAACTGCGAACTGATCGTCGACGCCCGTAACGGTACCGGCGAAAGCCCTGTGTGGCACCCCGGTGAACAGGCCCTGTACTGGGTAGACATTCCCGCTCGCCAATTGCATCGCTGGCAAGCGGCCGATGGCAAACACCAGTTCTGGCAAGGCGACGAGATGCTGGCCTGCATCGCCCGCAGCGGTCAGGGCTGGGTTGCGGGTATGGAAAGCGGCATCTTTCAGCTCCAGGCCAGGGCGGACGGCAGCCTGGACAGCCGGCTGCTCAGCAACGTGCAGCACGCCCAGGCCGGCATGCGCTTCAACGATGGCCGCTGCGACCGTCAGGGCCGCTTCTGGGCCGGGACCATGCTGCTGGACATGCAGCAAGGCGCCCATGTGGGTGCGCTGTACCGGCATGACGGCGAAGGCCACCTGCACCTGCAGCAGGACGGCATGATCGTGCCCAACGGCCTGGCGTTCAGCCCCGACGGCATGCGCATGTACCTGTCCGACTCACACCCCAACGTGCAGAAGGTGTGGGCCTTCGACTACGACACCGACAGCGGCACGCCGCACAACAAGCGGCTGTTCGTCGACATGCGCGGCTACCCAGGGCGCCCCGACGGCGCCGCGATCGACCAGGATGGCTGCTACTGGATCTGCGGCAACGACGCCGGGCAAGTTCACCGCTTCACCCCTGACGGGCGCCTCGACCGCTCGCTCAGCGTGCCGGTGAACAAGCCGGCCATGTGCGCCTTTGGTGGCGCCGACCTCGACACCCTGTACGTCACCTCGATCCGCCCCGCGGGCATCGACCTCGGCGACCAGCCACTGGCTGGCGGGGTATTTGCCCTCAACCCTGGCACCAAGGGCCTGGAGGAACCTGCCTACCGGGGCTGAGCCCCACTGCCACACCCACACTTGCACGCCCGAAACCGGATAATAAAAACCACGGAGTTTCATCATGACGTTCAAACGCAAGCTGCTTCTTGCCGTACTCCCGTTCGCCTTCAGCGTGGCCATGCCCGCCTCGGCGCTGGACATCAAGTTCGCCGAAATCCACCCGGCCGGCTACCCGACCGTGGTCGCCGAGCAGAACATGGGTAAAAAGCTGGAACAGGCCAGCAATGGCGACATTACCTTCAAGATGTTCGCCGGCGGCGTGCTGGGATCGGAAAAGGAAGTGATCGAACAGGCTCAGATCGGCGCCGTGCAGATGACCCGCGTCAGCCTGGGCATCGTCGGCCCGGTAGTGCCGGATGTGAACGTGTTCAACATGCCGTTCGTGTTCCGCGACCATGAGCACATGCGCAAGATCATCGATGGCGAGATCGGCCAGGAGATCCTCGACAAGATCACCAACTCCGACTTCAACCTGGTGGCCTTGGCCTGGATGGACGGCGGCTCGCGCAGCATCTACACCAAAAAGCCGGTGCGCAGCCTGGAAGACCTCAAAGGCATGAAGATTCGCGTACAGGGCAACCCGCTGTTCATCGACATGATGAACGCCATGGGCGGCAACGGTATCGCCATGGACACCGGGGAAATCTTCAGTGCCCTGCAAACCGGGGTGATCGACGGCGCCGAGAACAACCCGCCGACCTTGCTTGAGCACAACCATTTCCAGAGCGCCAAGTACTACACCCTGACCGGCCACCTGATCCTGCCGGAGCCGGTGGTGATGTCCAAGACCACCTGGAACAAGCTCACTCCGGAGCAGCAGGTGCTGGTGAAAAAGGTCGCGCGCGAAGCACAGATGGAAGAGCGTGCGCTGTGGGACGCCAAGTCTGCCGCCAGCGAAGAGAAGCTCAAGGCCGCCGGTGTCGAGTTCATCACTGTCGATAAGAAACCGTTCTTCGAAGCCACCGCGTCGGTACGCGAGAAGTACGGCGCGCCGTACGCCGACCTGATGAAGCGTATCGACGCCGTCCAGTAATACCAGCCCCTTCCAAGACGACCTCGGCAGTGCGGCCGCCGCCGCCCTGCCGCTTTGGTGATGCCTATGAAATCGCTTTTCCTGAGCGTGAACGACACGCTGTACCGCAGTTGCATCTGGATCGCGGGCCTGTCGATCCTGGCCATGACGCTGATCATCCCGTGGGGCATCTTCGCCCGCTACGTGCTGGGCACCGGCTCCAGCTGGCCAGAGCCAGTCTCTATCCTGCTGATGGTGGTATTCACCTTCGTTGGTGCCGCCGCCAGCTATCGCGCCGGGGCGCATATGGCGGTGGGGATGATTACCGACCGATTGCCGCCGCTGCAGCGCCAGCTGGTCGCCCTGCTGGTACAACTGCTGATGATCGTGGTGTGCGTGTTCATGACCTATTACGGCACCCGGCTGTGCATCACCACCTGGAACCAGTCGCTGGCCTCGCTGCCCGGTGTGCGGGTCGGCATGACTTACGCGCCGATCCCGGTCGGCGGCGTGCTGACGCTGGTGTTCGTGCTGGAAAAACTCCTGCTGGGCGATCAGAGCAACCGCAAGGTCGTGCGCTTTGATCTGGTCGAAGAAAACGAAGGAGCTGCGTAAATGGAAGCGTTCATTCTGTTGGGCAGTTTCATCGTGCTGATTCTGATCGGCATGCCGGTAGCCTACGCCCTGGGCCTGTCGGCACTGATCGGCGCCTGGTGGATCGACATCCCGCTGCAGGCGATGATGATCCAGGTGGCCAGTGGGGTTAACAAGTTCTCGCTGCTGGCCATTCCATTCTTCGTGCTGGCCGGCGCGATCATGGCCGAAGGCGGCATGTCACGCCGGCTGGTGGCCTTTGCCGGGGTGCTGGTGGGCTTCGTGCGTGGCGGGCTGTCGCTGGTCAACATCATGGCCTCGACCTTCTTCGGTGCGATTTCCGGCTCGTCGGTAGCCGATACCGCCTCGGTGGGCTCGGTGCTGATCCCGGAGATGGAGCGCAAAGGCTACCCGCGTGAATTTTCCACCGCCGTGACCGTCAGCGGCTCGGTGCAGGCGCTGCTGACCCCGCCCAGCCACAACTCGGTGCTGTACTCGCTGGCGGCGGGCGGCACGGTGTCGATCGCCTCGCTGTTCATGGCGGGGGTGATGCCCGGCCTGCTGCTGAGCGCGGTGATGATGGGCCTGTGCCTGTTGTTCGCCAAGAAGCGCAACTACCCCAAGGGCGAAGTGATCCCGCTGCGCCAGGCGCTGAAAATTGCCGGTGAGGCGCTGTGGGGCCTGATGGCCATGGTCATCATCCTCGGCGGTATCCTGTCGGGGGTGTTCACCGCCACCGAATCGGCAGCCGTGGCAGTGGTGTGGTCGTTCTTCGTGACCATGTTCATCTACCGCGACTACAAGTGGCGCGACCTGCCCAAGCTGATGCACCGCACAGTACGGACCATCTCCATCGTGATGATCCTGATCGGCTTTGCCGCCAGCTTCGGCTACGTAATGACGCTGATGCAGATCCCGTCGAAGATCACCACGGCGTTCCTGACCCTGTCGGACAACCGCTACGTGATCCTGATGTGCATCAACTTCATGTTGTTGCTGCTGGGCACGGTGATGGACATGGCGCCGCTGATCCTGATCCTTACGCCGATCCTGCTGCCGGTGATTACCGGTATCGGCGTGGACCCGGTGCACTTTGGCATGATCATGTTGGTGAACCTGGGTATCGGGCTGATCACCCCGCCGGTGGGAGCGGTGTTGTTTGTCGGCTCGGCCATCGGCAAGGTGAGTATCGAGTCGACGGTGAAGGCGCTGATGCCGTTCTACCTGGCGCTGTTCCTGGTGCTGATGGCAGTGACTTACATTCCAGCGATCTCGCTGTGGCTGCCTAGCGTGGTGCTGTAATTATGAACGGGGGCCGCTTGGCGGCCCCTGGGCTCTTGCAAATGGATCCTGCACATGGCTGTCCCCTCCTCGGCTGTACCGCTTTTCCCCCGCAAACTGGCCATCGCCTTGCTCGCCCTGCTGGCCTGTTCATTCGCCGGCAACCACATCGCCGCGCGCATCGCCTTCGATGACGGCACCGGCGTGCTGCTGGCCATCCTCTGCCGCTCTGGCATAACCTTCCTGGTACTGGCCGGGCTGCTGCTGTGGCAACGCCAGGCCCTGGCCCTGCCCGCTGGTGCGCGCCGGTGGCAGCTGCTGCTCGGCCTGCTGATTGCCACCCAGAGCCTGTGCCTGTACTCGGCGGTGGCGCGTATTCCAGTGGCTTTGGCGCTGCTGGTGGGCAACACCTTCCCGATGCTGCTGGCGCTGCTCACCTGGGCGCTGGGCGGCGCACGCCCCACGGGCCGCACCGTACTGTTCATGGGCCTGATCCTGTGCGGCCTGGTGCTGGCGCTGGATGTCCCGGCACGCCTGGCCGACAGCGCTGCGGCCAACCCGCACTGGGTGCCAGGGGTCAGTCTGGCCTTCGGCGCCGCCTGTGCCTTTGCCTGCGCCTTGTGGATCACCGACCATAAACTGGCCAGCGTGCGCGGCCCCGTGCGCAGCCTGCTGACTTTGCTGATCGTGTTCTCCAGCATGCTGGTTGCAGGCGCAAGCGGCGTGATGCCGTCCGGTTTGTCACTGCCAGGCAGCAGCAGTGGCTGGGCGGCCTTGGCCAGCCTGGTAGTGCTGTATGGCTTGGCCTTCACCTTGCTGTTCGTTTGTGTGCCAAGGCTGAACATGGCGCAGAACGCCCCCGTGATGAACGTCGAACCCATCGCCACGCTACTGCTGGGCTGGGCCTTGCTCGACCAGCAACTGGGCACCCTGCAATTACTCGGCGGCGCGGTGGTGGTGTGCGGCATCGTGCTGCTCACCTACCGTCGGGCCAATTGATCGTTCATTTAAATGGAGCCTTGAATGTCTGTGACCGAACTGCACCTGCAGGACCGCCTGACCCGTCTGAGCCTGGCTCCGGAGTTGGGCGCCAGCCTGGTCAACTGGGAAGTGAAAGCGACCGGGCAAGCGCTGCTGCGCCATTCCGACCTGGCCGCACTGGAAAGTGGTACGCCACGACGCCTCGCCTGCTACCCACTGGCGCCTTGGTCCAACCGCATTGGCGAGGGTGGCTTTGCCCGACCCGAGGGGTGGCAGGCACTGGCACCCAATACCGGGCATGACCCTTACCCGATCCATGGCAGTGCCTGGCAGCAGGCCTGGCAGGTGGAGCATCACAGTGAACAGCGAGCACGGCTGACGCTAGACAGTGCTGTGCCGTTTGCTTACCGGGCCACGCTGGATGTGCATCTGCATGAGGGGTGCCTGAACCTGGACCTGCATGTAACCCATCTGGATGAGTCGGCCAACTGGTACGGGTTGGGGTTGCACCCTTACTTTCCGCGGTATCCCGATACCAAGTTGTACGCATCGGCACGCAACGTGTGGCTGGCCGAGGATGGGCGGTTGCCGTCGTACCAGGCCGAGGTGCCCGAACAATGGCGCTTCAATGCCATGGGGCGTTTACCCGAGACAGTGGTTGATCACGCCTTCAATGGCTGGCCAGGGGAGTGTGTGATCGAACAGCCCAGCGCGGGTTATCGACTGGCGTGCAGTGCCAATGGGGCCGAACACTTCTTGCTGTATTGCCCGCAGGGGCAAGGTTTTTTCTGCTTTGAACCTGTTAGCCACCCAATCAATGCGCATCACCTGCCAGGGCGACCAGGGTTGCGGTTGCTGAACCGGGGGGAGGCAATGACCCTGGGGTTCAGGATGCAGTATCGGGCGTTGTGAGCGGGGCTGCCTGAAAAAGGGCCGTCACGATAGCGAACATTGTCTGGCGCCATTTCTCGACGCGCTGAACGACCTCAATCCAGCTGCTGATCGCGCAAGTCTTGCGCCAGCATGTCGATAAAGGCCCTGACCTTGGCCGAGCCGTACTTGCTTTCGCGGTGCAGCACATGAATGGGCCAGGGCGCCTCTTCGTACTCGGCCAGCAGCACCTGTAACTGCCCGCTGGCCAGTTCGTCCGCCACCTGGTACGACAGCAGCCGGGCAATCCCCAGCCCGCCGCTGGCAGCTGCGATTGCCCCGTCATTGCTGGTTACCGTCAGCCGTGGCTTCATGCGCACCAAGGTCGGCTCGTCGGTCACACCGAAGCGCCAACCCGCCCGCGGCGACAGGTTGGTGGTGCCGATTATCGCATGCCCGGCCAGGTCCGACGGGTGCTTCGGCACACCATGGCGCGCCAGGTAGTCGGGCGAGGCACACAACATGCGCCGCACCCTGCCCACCCGCAACGCCTTCAACCCGGAGTCGGGCAACGGCCCGATGCGCACGGCCACGTCCATGCCCTCTTCGACCATGTTCACCACGCGGTCGAGAAAAAACGCGGAAACGTCGACTTCCGGGTACTGCTGCAGGTAACGGACGATGCACGGCATGACGAACTTCTTGCCGAACAAAATCGGCGCGGTCACCGCCAGGTCGCCCCTGGGCGTCGCGTTGATGCCGGCAGCGGCTTCATTGGCCTCGTGGATACTGGCGAGGATGTGCCGGGTGTCTTCCAGATAGCGGCCGCCGGCCTCGGTCAGACGCACGCTGCGTGTTGTGCGCAGCAACAGTTTGACCCCGAGCTGCTCTTCCAGGGCGCTGACGGCGCGGGTGACGGCGGCCGCAGAAATGTCCAGACGGCGGGCAGCCGCGGCGAAGCTTTCCAGCTCGCCGACGGCGACGAATACCTTCATCAGGTGGATCTGGTCCATGCGGGCTCCTGAGGGTAATGGGGCGTGCGGATTATCGTTCATCTGGATGCGTGGTGTTAGCTGTGCCGGCCTCTTCGCGGGCATGCCCGCTCCTACGACTGGCTTGAATCAGACATCCAGCACCAACGCCTGCATCCCCTCCTCCCCCTTCGCTGGCACAGCACAACAGATCAGCACCGACCCTGCCTCCGGCAACTCTGCCGGCGGATTCGGATAATGCACCTGGCCGCTCACCAGCCGGGTCTTGCAGGTACCACACGAACCACCCCGGCAACTGAACTCCGGTGCCAGCCCACGCGCCTCGGCCAGTTCCAGCAAGGTGCCGCTACCGGGAACCCAGCGAGCCTCCTTGGCCGACGCAGCAAAATACACCGGCACCGGTTCGTCGGCGGCAGGCGGCTGTTGCAAGATTGGCTGGTCTGCGTCGGTGTGCCGCCGCAGCGTCGACGGGCCAAACGCTTCGGCGTGAATCCGCGCATCCGGCACATGCACCCCACGCAGCCCTTCGTAAAGCTGCTGGGTGAAGCTGCCCGGCCCACACAGGTAGAAATCGTAGTCGTCCAACGCCAGCGTTGCCTTGACCTGTTCGATACCCAACCGGCCGGCAAACTCGTAATCACGACCGACCTGCGCGTGCCCTTCAGGCTGGCTCAGGGCGCGGTGTATATGCAGTAGTTCGCCAGCCTGTTGCTGCAAGGTCGCCAGTTCCTGCTGGAACGGCAAGTCGGCCAGGCTGCGTGCGCCATGGAACAGATGAATGCGCCGGGCCTGCCCCGTCCTCAACTGCTGACGCAGCATGGCCAGCAACGGCGTGATGCCCACGCCCGCGCCGATCAGCACCAACGGGCGCGTGCTTTGCTGATCAAGCGTGAAGCTGCCCATCGGCGGCCGCACATTCAACACCTCGCCGGCCACAACGTGCTCATGCAAATACCGAGAAGCAGGGCCTTGGGCTTTGACGCTGATGCGCAAGAATCCATCGTCGGGGGCACTTGAAAGGCTGTAGGTGCGGATCAGCGCCGGCTCGCCATCACGCGTCACCTGCACAGGCAGATGCTGGCCAGGGGCAAAGGCCACACGGCAGCCTGCCGGTGGTTCGAGATAGAACGAGCGGATGTCGCGGCTTTCCTGCTCCACCCGCAGCACCCGCCAGGCCAGCCATTGGCGCTGTTGTCGCCGCTGCTCCAGGCGCGCATCGGCCTCGGCCCAGGTACCGGTCATCAGACTGGTCGGCGCGTATTCCTTGAAAGCCCAGCGCAGGGCAACGGCTGCCGGACGCCACACCACCTGCTCGACCTGCAGTGTCCATAACCGCTCAGCCCCTTCAAAGGCCTGGATGGCCGGGCTGTCCAGCAGCACCTCGGCACGCCCGTACAGTTGCAACACGTTGCCATTATTGAAGTCGATGAACAGCAAGCCGGCCCGCGGGTTGACCACCAGGTTGCCCAAGGTGTTGAAATGCAGATTGCCAGCATAGTCGGGAATCGTCAGCCGATTGCCTTCGACCTTGATGAACCCTGGCCGGCCACCACGGTGGGAGACATCCACCGAGCGCTGGCCGTCAGCATGCTCGACATAGCTGGCCACGAAGAAGGTATCGGCCGCCTGGATCATGCTGACGGTTGAGGTATCCAGTGTTGTCGCATCGATGCGCCCGAGGGCGGGTTCGGTGACGCGGGTGTAGTCACGCAACTGGATGTACTGCGGGCAGTTGCCAAACGCCTGCTCTACGGCCACGTGCAGTTGCCCTTGGGCAGCGTGACGGATCTGCCCGTTGATGCGATTGCGCCGACGGGTGTGCAGTTCGATCCCCAGCAGGCCGACCGCCTGCCCGGCTGCCAACCCGGGGGTGGCGGGGTCATCTGCTGGCAGCGTGGTGTGGATCGTCAGCATACGAGGGTCGGGCGAGCTTACGAACCCTTCTGGCCCCTCCAGCAGCGTGGCCCAAGGCCGACCCTGGGCATCCACACTGGCGGCGACCATGAAGGGTAACTGGTGATAGAACGTTCGGTGCTGGTCGGGCATGTGGTCACGAATGACCTTTTGCCCGAACGCCTCCATGCGTTCTGCTACACCGGCCTTTTCCTGCAGGGTCTTTTCACCCGTATGCCAGGGCGAGGGGCGGTGATCAGGAGATTGTTGCATGGCGGCGCTCCTCGCGATGGCGGGGTTTCAGGCGTGGGTTTGCAGCCCGATTACGGTGCGCGGCATGGGAACGAAATGCGGCAGCGCCTCGATCCGCGCCAGCCAGTTGCGCACATTGGCATAGGGCTCCAGCGACACGTTGCCTTCAGGGGCGTGAGCGATGTAGGAGTAGTTGGCAATGTCCGCAATCGTGGGTGTGCTACCCGCCAGGAATGGCGTCTTCGCCAACTCGGCATCGATCACCTTGAGCAAGGTGTGGGCACGGGAAATCACTTCGTCGGCATTGAATGAAGCCCCGAACACCGTGACCAGGCGGGCGGCGGCCGGGCCAAAGGCCAGCGGGCCGGCAGCGACTGATAACCAGCGTTGCACACGGGCGGCGGCGGCAGGTTCTTCGGGCAGCCAGGCACCGTTGTCATATTTTTTGGCCAGGTAGACGAGGATGGCGTTGGAGTCGGCAATCACCGTGCCGTTGTCATCGATGACCGGAACCTGGCCGAACGGGTTGAGGGCGAGGAAGTCCGGCTGCTTGTGCGCGCCTTTGGCCAGGTCGACGAACACCAGCTCGGTGGGCAGGTTCAGTAGCGAGAGCATCAACTCGATGCGATGAGCATGGCCAGACTTGGGGAAGTTGTAGAGCTTGATCGGGTTCGACATGGGCTTGGCTCCTGGTCAGCGCCGGGATGGGGCTGATGGAGCACATGCTGCACTGGATCGGCTGGTAGCAGAATCAGTGCGCAGGGGAAACCATAATTTCGCGGGGCGGAATAATGGTTTCCAAACACTTGCGCTGGCGCCGGCAGGTGAGCGCTAGCCTACGATCCGATCAGTGCAGTTTTTTGAAATGTCGGTACAGCCCACGCGCAGCCTCGACCACCTGCGGCACACAGGCCTGGATATCCTCATCGCTCATCTGGTCCAGCAGCTCGAAGTTATCTTCCAACCCATGTAGCGAAATGGCCCTGAGGAGCGGGGCCTGCTCCGGTGGCAACTCGCCCCAACCGGCCACCTGGGTACCGCGCATGTAGCCGAAACACCACTCCTCCATCACGATCACAGCGCCCTGCTCGCATTCGCGTTCCTCGAACAGCGGTTCGAACTGGTCGACCTCATTGCTCAGTTCTTCTGCCACCTGGCTGGCATAACGCAGCATCAATGCCGTGTAGGCCTCCTCATGGGCGGGCTTCTTGAACTTCGGTACCTTGCCACCCGCTACCGCCGGCAGCCATTGTTCCGGCAGGACAGTGATCGGCGAACTGGCGAGTGCGACGAAAAAGCCATTGAGCTCGGCCAGGTCCAGCACCGAGTAGTCATTGCCATAGGTGATCAGCAGGTCTTCGAGGCGGTCGAGTTCTTTTTCGCTGAGTACGGGGAGCATGGGTAAGAATCCTGGGAAGCAAAAGTGTGTGCACCCTAGCACAGCAACGCCGGAAGGGCTGCCCGCGCGAACGCCCGCGCGGGCAGATGGTTCAGGGCTGCAACCAGGCCTGCAGCTCATGTTGCCGGTCGGTGCCTATCAGCAGCCACAGCAAGATGCGGCATTTGCGCGGGCAGAGTTGCCCAGCCATGTAGACGCCTTTTTTCTGCAAGTCGATTTCTGCGCCAGCAAACCCGTAGGTTGCCCGGGCTGTAGGCCCTCTCCCAGTGCGTGTAGCAACCAATACCGGCAAGGTGGGCGCCAGGTGTTCCAGCACTTCGGACCAACTGGCAGAAACATGACCAGCACCGAAACCGGCGATGACCACCCCCTCGTAACCCAATGCGGCCACAGCCTGCAGCAGCGCCGTGTCTGCGTCCAGGCAGGCTTCCAGCAGGGCAACGCGCTGGTCGGTGCGATACGGTAACGGCAACACTTCCCGTCGCCCGGGCGGATGGCGATACAACACAACACCCTCCACAACGTCGCCCAACGGGCCACATCCGGGCGACTCGAATGCCGCCATCGCCAGGCTGGCCGTCTTGCGAACCCTTGCCGCGCAGTGGACCTGATCATTCATGACCACAAGCACACCTCGCCCACGGCTGTCTTGTGCCAATGCAACCTGAGCCGCAGCCAACAAATTGGCCGGCCCATCATTGCCCGGCTGACTCGCCGAGCGCATGGCACCGGTCATCACCAATGGCGCATCGAATGGCCAGAGCAGATCCAGGAAATAGGCCGTTTCCTCAAGGCTGTCGGTCCCTTGGCTCAATACCAAAGCCTGGGCTCCGCGCTCCACCTCGCCCCGGGCCCATGCCAGCACCTCCAGCAACGTCGCGAAGCCCAGCGATGCACTGGGGAGCAGGCACAATGAAGCAACGTTCAACTGCGCCATCTCGCGCAACTGTGGAACCTGAAGCAGTTGCCGCTCACAATCCAGGCTTGGCGTCACACCATCCCCGACAGTACCCAGCCGCATACTGACCGTGCCGCCCAGAGTGGCGATCGACAGCCTGGGCAGGCTCGAATGTTCACTCATGCTTCTCCCCCCACAACCAAACCGACTACCGGCACGATGCCCAGCGTGCAGATGGCCATCGACACCACATTGCCGATGTAGCCATGCACATAGGCCGGCAACCGCTGAGTGATCGCCACTGCCAGCGGCGGAGCCAACAGTGCACCCAGCACTGCACTGGCCACCACCACTTGCCAACTGCCGCCATGTGTCAAGACCGCGGCCGGGACGATCGACACAATCGGAATGTAGGTGGGGTACCACCCACGGGCTTTCCACTGTCCACGCCAGCATACAACCCCGACCAGGGATGCCAGGGCCTGCCCGGCCACCATCTGCATCACCAACATAGAACCGTATGACAGTGCAGCCGGGCTCAACAGGTATGCCAGCAACACACCCAGCAATAGCCCGAGGCTGGCCAGCTCATTACCAAAGAATGGGGCTTCGCTGAAGTCGGCCAGAACGCGCCGCAAAGTCCAGACCACACCGTAGTCAGGCTGATTGACAACCGGCGCCACGACGGTGGGTTCACCGCATTGGCGTACCCATGAAGGAAAGCGCTTGCACAGGATGAAGGCCACGACGCTTGCCACAGCCATGCCACTCACATTGCCCACTACCACGGGCAACTGCAGGGGATAACACAGGTAATTGACCATCAGCAGGCTGGCCGGTGTTACCAGTAGTGCCCCCAGTAGCGCCCCCGTGATCGTCACCCGCCAGCCCGCACCAAAAAGCAAGACCATGGCTGCCGGCAATGACACGAAGGCAACGAACGTTGGTTGCCAGATGCCACTGGCCAAGGTCCATCCCCACAACGCATGGCTGAGCAGCAAGCCCAAGAGCGAGCTGGTAAACACCCATGGCCATAATCCGCTGCCATAGCAAATGGCAAAGCCCTGCCAGCGGTACCCTCGCACCTGCGCCCAGTGCGCCAGGCACGCGCCCAGCAGCAAGCCCAGCGCGGGTAGTTCGTGCTTGTAGAAAGCCACTTCACTGATATCACCAACAATCCAGCGCAAGCGGCTGAGCGGCTCATCGAGCGTCGCCACCCTCTGTGCATAATCCAGCCATTGGCCATGGGCAAGGCTTGCAGCGAGAAACACCAGCAGGCAGCCGAACATCAACACAAGCCAATGCTGCTGTCGTGAGAAGAAGTGCGTGTTCATTCGCAACTCCTCAACGTGGCATAGGTGCATGCAAGCGATAGCCAAGGGTGGCATCGTAGAGGTCGGTTCGCCGGTCTCTTGGCAGGTCGTTGAGGCTGTTCCAGATCGGTGCCGACCGTGCACTGCTCAAATCGACATCGGCATAGATAATCTCCTCGGCTTCTGCACTGCCCACCTCGCCGATCGGCCAGCCATGAGTACCGGCGATCAGCGAGCAGCCCAGGAAGCGCCCGCCCCGCTCACTGCCGACGCGGTTCGCGGCGGCGATATAAACGTTGTTGACATGCGCTGCCGTCATGGTCAGGTACGAGGCCATGCAGCGCCCTGCATCATCGAACAACGGCGGCGGGGTCCATACCCAGTTGTTGAGGCTGCAGATGATGTCGGCACCTTGCGCGGCCATCACCCGTGGTACTTCCGGGAACCAGATGTCCCAGCAGATCAGCAGGCCGATACGGCCGATAGGCGTCTCGAACACCGGGAACCCCAGGTCACCAGGGGTGAACCAAAGCTTTTCCTGGTTCCACAGATGCGCTTTGCGGTAGTGCCCGAGCAGGCCTTCGGGGCCAAACAGTACAGCACTGTCGTATAACTTCAGCCCGTCACGTTCGGCAAACCCCGCAGCCAGGTATACCTGGTACTGCTTGGCGAAGTCGGCCCAGGTTTTCAGGCAAGGGCCGTCCTGCAGCACCTGCGCATGGGAATAGGCTTCGGCACGGGAGTTGAAGGTGTAGCCCGTGTTGGCCAGTTCAGGCAGTACGATCAGGTTGGCACCTTCGCGTGCTGCGCGCCGGGCCAATGCCAGGCCTCTGCTCACGTTGCTCTCACAGTGTTCAAGACCGACCTGAGGGTCGTACTGGATGACAGCGATACGTACGGGGCTGACGGGGGAACAGGATTCAGACATGGCGGCTTCCTTCTTGTGGTTGTTTTGGAAGGACGCCAGTAAAGCGATGTTGGGTCAGGGAGCGACAGTCAGGAGAGTCCTATGGAACCAAAGGAAAATCACACAATGGCAGTAGGACTCCCCCTACAAAATGCCCCGTACGCCGTTATTTCCCAACCTGATAGTGTGGGTAGTACTCAAGGGTAAAGTCACCATTGAACTGTGCTGAAGCAACCCGGTAACTCCGGCACCGACGATGCAAATTCAGTGATCGGGTTGTGTGGCACGTGCGACGCCGCCCTCTTGTTCGAGAAGCCGGCGGTAGTCGAAGCAGAGATCCGGGGGATTAGGGAAACGTGCGGCCCATGGCTGCATAGGCAGTGATGGGTCGATGGCCAGATCGGCAGGAGGGTTGTGTGTCGAACCAATAGTCATGTTCTCGGGTTCTCCATGAGTAGAGAACCTGAGAATGATCAATTGCAACAGGCGTGAAGTGGTTGCCATCTACCACCCGCCGGCACCTACAGGATCTGAGATACCTGTGGGTGCCGGCTTACAGCGATAAGGTCGTCAGGGCTTACACCGCCAGCGCGCGCTCACGCAGCTCGCTGTTGAGGATGCGGTCGTTCTCGCTGTAATCGACCGGGCAGTCGATCACGTGCACACCTGGGGTCTTGATGCAGTGCTCCAGCAGCGGCAGCAGGCCTTCGGCGCTTTCCACGCGGTGGCCGTTGGCGCCGTAGGCTTCGGCATACTTGACGAAGTCCGGGTTGCCGTAGTCCAGGCCGAAATCGGTGAAGCCCATGTTGGCCTGCTTCCAGCGGATCATGCCGTAGCCGTCGTCACGCAGGATCACCACGGTGATGTGCATGCCCAGACGTACTGCAGTCTCCAGTTCCTGGCTGTTCATCATGAAGCCGCCGTCGCCGCACACCGAGATTACCGGGCGGTCCGGGTGCACCAGGTGCGCAGCCATTGCCGATGGCAGGCCGGCGCCCATGGTCGCCAGGGCGTTGTCCAGCAGCACGGTGTTTGGCTTGTGCGCTTTGTAGTTGCGGGCGAACCAGATCTTGTAGATGCCGTTGTCCAGGGCGACGATGCCTTCGGACGGCAGTACACGACGGATGTCAGCCACCATGCGCTGTGGGTAGACCGGGAAGCGGTCGTCGTCGGCGCCTTCGGCGATCTGTGCTTCGTTGGCTTCACGGATGGCCATCAGGCGGGTGAAGTCCCAGTGCGACGTGTCGTTCAGTGCTTCACTGATCTGCCACACGGCGTTGGCGATGTCGCCGATCACTTCTACTTGCGGGAAGTACACAGCATCGACTTCGGCAGAGCGGAAGTTGATGTGGATGACTTCGGTGCCGCCACGGACCATGAAGAACGGCGGCTTCTCGATCACATCGTGGCCGATGTTGATGATCAGGTCGGCGGCTTCGACGGCGCGGTGAACGAAGTCGCCCGACGACAGCGCAGCGTTGCCAAGGAAGCGCGGGTGGCGCTCGTCGACCACGCCTTTACCCATTTGGGTGGTGATGAACGGGATGCCGGTCTTGTCGATCAGTTGCTTGAGGACCTTGGCGGTCATCTTGCGGTTGGCACCGGCACCGATCACCAGGATCGGGTTACGCGCGTTCTGCAGTTTCTCGACGGCAGCTTCGATGGCCACGTGCTCGGCCAGCGGGCGGCGGTGCAGGCTGCGCGGGATCGGCAGCGCGTCGGTCTGCTCGGCGGCGATGTCTTCCGGCAGCTCCAGGTGCACCGCACCCGGCTTTTCTTCTTCGGCCAGGCGGAAGGCTTCGCGCATGCGGGCCGGGATGTTGTCGGCCGAGGCGAACTGGTGGGTGTACTTGGTGATGGGGTCCATCATGCCGCACACGTCAATGATCTGGAAGCGACCCTGCTTGGACTTCTTGATCGGCTTCTGCCCGGTGATCATCATCATCGGCATGCCGCCCAGGTAGGCGTAGGCGCTGGCGGTCACCAGGTTGGTGGCACCAGGGCCGAGGGTCGACAGGCTGACGCCGGTCTTGCCGGTCAGACGACCGTAGGTGGCAGCCATGAAACCTGCAGACTGCTCGTGACGGGTCAGTACCAGCTTGATCTTCGACTTGCGCAGGGATTCGAGCAGGTCGAGGTTTTCCTCACCGGGAATGCCGAATACATACTCGACACCTTCGTTTTCCAGGCATTGCACAACGACATCGGCGGCCTTGGCCATCTTGCTTGCTACCTCAAGTGATGGGACGGGGAAGTCCAGAAATGCGCAGCACGGTACGCTGGCATCGCCAGGTCCAGAGCAGAAGTGCCCCGAACCAAAGTCTTGACGTAGGGGGGGGGCGGGAAAGTCACGTTAATGATGCGTGGAGGCCAATCTAGCCTGGCGTCGCACCATCCTCTGTAGGAGCGGGTTTACCCGCGAAGAGGCCGGCCCTGCTGGCCAATCCCCACTTGCCGTTCACCGTTGCCGCCGCCACCGTATTCGCGGGTAAACCCGCTCCTACACAGTTTGGTGGTGGACACACATCGGGGGGTGGACACAGGCCGTCGTAGGAGCGGGTTTACCCGCGAACACCGGCGAAGCCGGTGCCCTCCACCGAGCTGCCTGTTCCCACAGTGATTCGAGCAGGTCCAGTTTTTTTGCCCACAAAGACAAAACCCCTACCTGCATGCGCAGATAGGGGTTTTGCGAAATGAATCTTGACGATGACCTACTCTCACATGGGGAAACCCCACACTACCATCGGCGATGCATCGTTTCACTACTGAGTTCGGGATGGGATCAGGTGGTTCCAATGCTCTATGGTCGTCAAGAAATTCTGTTGCCAGAATGTCCAGATGGACAGCCCAGCGAATTCGGATATGCGATATTTGTGGTCTTACGAATTTTCGGGTCTTTCGTCTTCACCACCGCAACCTGCGTCAGCAAATTGCTTGGGTGTTATATGGTCAAGCCTCACGGGCAATTAGTATTGGTTAGCTCAACGCCTCACAGCGCTTACACACCCAACCTATCAACGTCGTAGTCTTCGACGGCCCTTTAGGGGATTCAAGATCCCAGTGAGATCTCATCTTGAGGCAAGTTTCCCGCTTAGATGCTTTCAGCGGTTATCTCTTCCGAACATAGCTACCCGGCAATGCCACTGGCGTGACAACCGGAACACCAGAGGTTCGTCCACTCCGGTCCTCTCGTACTAGGAGCAGCCCCTCTCAAATCTCAAACGTCCACGGCAGATAGGGACCGAACTGTCTCACGACGTTCTAAACCCAGCTCGCGTACCACTTTAAATGGCGAACAGCCATACCCTTGGGACCGGCTTCAGCCCCAGGATGTGATGAGCCGACATCGAGGTGCCAAACACCGCCGTCGATATGAACTCTTGGGCGGTATCAGCCTGTTATCCCCGGAGTACCTTTTATCCGTTGAGCGATGGCCCTTCCATACAGAACCACCGGATCACTAAGACCTACTTTCGTACCTGCTCGACGTGTTTGTCTCGCAGTCAAGCGCGCTTTTGCCTTTATACTCTACGACCGATTTCCGACCGGTCTGAGCGCACCTTCGTACTCCTCCGTTACTCTTTGGGAGGAGACCGCCCCAGTCAAACTACCCACCATACACTGTCCTCGATCCGGATAACGGACCTGAGTTAGAACCTCAAAGTTGCCAGGGTGGTATTTCAAGGATGGCTCCATGAGAACTGGCGTCCCCACTTCAAAGCCTCCCACCTATCCTACACAAGCAAATTCAAAGTCCAGTGCAAAGCTATAGTAAAGGTTCACGGGGTCTTTCCGTCTAGCCGCGGATACACTGCATCTTCACAGCGATTTCAATTTCACTGAGTCTCGGGTGGAGACAGCGCCGCCATCGTTACGCCATTCGTGCAGGTCGGAACTTACCCGACAAGGAATTTCGCTACCTTAGGACCGTTATAGTTACGGCCGCCGTTTACCGGGGCTTCGATCAAGAGCTTCGCTTGCGCTAACCCCATCAATTAACCTTCCGGCACCGGGCAGGCGTCACACCCTATACGTCCACTTTCGTGTTTGCAGAGTGCTGTGTTTTTAATAAACAGTCGCAGCGGCCTGGTATCTTCGACCGGCATGGGCTTACGGAGCAAGTCCTTCACCCTCGCCGGCGCACCTTCTCCCGAAGTTACGGTGCCATTTTGCCTAGTTCCTTCACCCGAGTTCTCTCAAGCGCCTTGGTATTCTCTACCTAACCACCTGTGTCGGTTTGGGGTACGGTTCCCAGTTATCTGAAGCTTAGGAGCTTTTCTTGGAAGCATGGTATCAACCACTTCGTCGCCTAAAGGCAACTCGTCATCAGCTCTCGGCCTTGAAATCCCGGATTTGCCTAAGATTTCAGCCTACCACCTTAAACCTGGACAACCAACGCCAGGCTGGCCTAACCTTCTCCGTCCCTCCATCGCAATAACTGGAAGTACAGGAATATTAACCTGTTTTCCATCGACTACGCTTTTCAGCCTCGCCTTAGGGACCGACTAACCCTGCGTCGATTAACGTTGCGCAGGAAACCTTGGTCTTTCGGCGTGCGAGTTTTTCACTCGCATTGTCGTTACTCATGTCAGCATTCGCACTTCTGATACCTCCAGCAAGCTTCTCAACTCACCTTCACAGGCTTACAGAACGCTCCTCTACCGCATCATCGTAAGATGATACCCGTAGCTTCGGTGCATGGTTTGAGCCCCGTTACATCTTCCGCGCAGGCCGACTCGACTAGTGAGCTATTACGCTTTCTTTAAAGGGTGGCTGCTTCTAAGCCAACCTCCTAGCTGTCTAAGCCTTCCCACATCGTTTCCCACTTAACCATGACTTTGGGACCTTAGCTGACGGTCTGGGTTGTTTCCCTTTTCACGACGGACGTTAGCACCCGCCGTGTGTCTCCCATGCTCGGCACTTGTAGGTATTCGGAGTTTGCATCGGTTTGGTAAGTCGGGATGACCCCCTAGCCGAAACAGTGCTCTACCCCCTACAGTGATACATGAGGCGCTACCTAAATAGCTTTCGAGGAGAACCAGCTATCTCCGAGCTTGATTAGCCTTTCACTCCGATCCACAGGTCATCCGCTAACTTTTCAACGGTAGTCGGTTCGGTCCTCCAGTCAGTGTTACCTAACCTTCAACCTGCCCATGGATAGATCGCCCGGTTTCGGGTCTATACCCAGCGACTAAACGCCCTATTAAGACTCGCTTTCGCTACGCCTCCCCTATTCGGTTAAGCTCGCCACTGAATATAAGTCGCTGACCCATTATACAAAAGGTACGCAGTCACCTAACAAAGTAGGCTCCCACTGCTTGTACGCATACGGTTTCAGGTTCTATTTCACTCCCCTCTCCGGGGTTCTTTTCGCCTTTCCCTCACGGTACTGGTTCACTATCGGTCAGTCAGTAGTATTTAGCCTTGGAGGATGGTCCCCCCATATTCAGACAAAGTTTCTCGTGCTCCGTCCTACTCGATTTCATTGACAAGAGATTTTCGTGTACGGGGCTATCACCCACTATGGCCGCACTTTCCAGAGCGTTCCACTAATCTCAAACCAACTTAAGGGCTGGTCCCCGTTCGCTCGCCACTACTAAGGGAATCTCGGTTGATTTCTTTTCCTCAGGGTACTTAGATGTTTCAGTTCCCCTGGTTCGCCTCTTGCACCTATGTATTCAGTACAAGATAACCAGCTTATGCTGGCTGGGTTCCCCCATTCAGAGATCTCTGGATCACAGTCTGTTTGCCGACTCCCCAAAGCTTATCGCAGGCTACCACGTCTTTCATCGCCTCTGACTGCCAAGGCATCCACCGTATGCGCTTCTTCACTTGACCATATAACCCCAAGCAATCTGGTTATACTGTGAAGACGACATTCGCCGAAAATTCGTACGTTGCTCTTTCGAGCAGAACTCACAAATTTTACCTTAGCCTGATCCACCAGCAGTGAAACTGGTGTTCAGTCTATATCTATCACATATCCGAATTTTTAAAGAACGATCTGACAAAAGCCAGAAATCAACATTCGATGCGAATGCTCATTTCTGAGTTTGATCAAGGTACAGCAAGTGGTGGAGCCAAGCGGGATCGAACCGCTGACCTCCTGCGTGCAAGGCAGGCGCTCTCCCAGCTGAGCTATGGCCCCGCATATTGGTAGGTCTGGGCAGATTTGAACTGCCGACCTCACCCTTATCAGGGGTGCGCTCTAACCAACTGAGCTACAGACCTATATAGGGTCTTGATCGTCTTCGACAATGAATCAAGCAATTCGTGTGGGAGCTCATCAGCAGGCTGATGTCGTCGATTAAGGAGGTGATCCAGCCGCAGGTTCCCCTACGGCTACCTTGTTACGACTTCACCCCAGTCATGAATCACACCGTGGTAACCGTCCTCCCGAAGGTTAGACTAGCTACTTCTGGTGCAACCCACTCCCATGGTGTGACGGGCGGTGTGTACAAGGCCCGGGAACGTATTCACCGCGACATTCTGATTCGCGATTACTAGCGATTCCGACTTCACGCAGTCGAGTTGCAGACTGCGATCCGGACTACGATCGGTTTTGTGAGATTAGCTCCACCTCGCGGCTTGGCAACCCTCTGTACCGACCATTGTAGCACGTGTGTAGCCCAGGCCGTAAGGGCCATGATGACTTGACGTCATCCCCACCTTCCTCCGGTTTGTCACCGGCAGTCTCCTTAGAGTGCCCACCATAACGTGCTGGTAACTAAGGACAAGGGTTGCGCTCGTTACGGGACTTAACCCAACATCTCACGACACGAGCTGACGACAGCCATGCAGCACCTGTGTCAGAGTTCCCGAAGGCACCAATCCATCTCTGGAAAGTTCTCTGCATGTCAAGGCCTGGTAAGGTTCTTCGCGTTGCTTCGAATTAAACCACATGCTCCACCGCTTGTGCGGGCCCCCGTCAATTCATTTGAGTTTTAACCTTGCGGCCGTACTCCCCAGGCGGTCAACTTAATGCGTTAGCTGCGCCACTAAAATCTCAAGGATTCCAACGGCTAGTTGACATCGTTTACGGCGTGGACTACCAGGGTATCTAATCCTGTTTGCTCCCCACGCTTTCGCACCTCAGTGTCAGTATCAGTCCAGGTGGTCGCCTTCGCCACTGGTGTTCCTTCCTATATCTACGCATTTCACCGCTACACAGGAAATTCCACCACCCTCTACCGTACTCTAGCTTGCCAGTTTTGGATGCAGTTCCCAGGTTGAGCCCGGGGCTTTCACATCCAACTTAACAAACCACCTACGCGCGCTTTACGCCCAGTAATTCCGATTAACGCTTGCACCCTCTGTATTACCGCGGCTGCTGGCACAGAGTTAGCCGGTGCTTATTCTGTCGGTAACGTCAAAACAGCAAGGTATTAACTTACTGCCCTTCCTCCCAACTTAAAGTGCTTTACAATCCGAAGACCTTCTTCACACACGCGGCATGGCTGGATCAGGCTTTCGCCCATTGTCCAATATTCCCCACTGCTGCCTCCCGTAGGAGTCTGGACCGTGTCTCAGTTCCAGTGTGACTGATCATCCTCTCAGACCAGTTACGGATCGTCGCCTTGGTGAGCCATTACCCCACCAACTAGCTAATCCGACCTAGGCTCATCTGATAGCGCAAGGCCCGAAGGTCCCCTGCTTTCTCCCGTAGGACGTATGCGGTATTAGCGTTCCTTTCGAAACGTTGTCCCCCACTACCAGGCAGATTCCTAGGCATTACTCACCCGTCCGCCGCTGAATTAAGGAGCAAGCTCCCGTCATCCGCTCGACTTGCATGTGTTAGGCCTGCCGCCAGCGTTCAATCTGAGCCATGATCAAACTCTTCAGTTCAATACTGCTTGGGTTTTTAAGAAACCCTAAACTTGGCCCAGCAATCTCAAATGACTATGTGATTTCTCGCATGGTCACTTGTGATGCTGATAATCTTTTTGACTATCAGTCCGTACTCACAAGCACCCACACGAATTGCTTGATTCGATTTGTTAAAGAGCGTTTGGTTAAGAGCTTTTCGTCTCAACCGAGGCGCGCATTCTACGCTTTCCTCAGAACCTGTCAAGCGTTTATTTTGAAGTTTTTTACCACCGCTTTCTTTCGAAAGCTAACAACTTCAACAACTTACCGCTTGCCCCGAAGCGTTCATCGCTGCGAGGAGGCGAATAATACGCGCTTTGAAATCAGAGTCAACACCTTGTTCTGAAAAACTTTTCCATCAACGTTTTGCCGCTAACCGGCAACTAATGAAAGCGCCGTGGATCTGTAAAGAAACACACCACGGAGCGTAGCGGCCATGAGCGATGGGCAAAGCGAGAAAACCCCCGGCCTCTCTGCAGATGAAGAGCAGGAGGTCAGCCACAGCCAACCGCCGCGGGCGGCTGTGCTGCACGAAATCATTCGCTACCAGGGCGACCAGGAACTGGAACGTACACTTGTCGCGTTGTGGTGGTCGGCACTTGCCGCCGGCCTGTCCATGGGGCTGTCGTTGATGGCCATGGGGCTATTCTACGCCCGCCTGCCGGAAGGCGATGGTGCCCAGGTGGTCGCCAGCATCGGCTACAGTGCGGGCTTTCTTGCCGTGATCCTGGCACGCCAGCAACTGTTCACCGAAAATACGCTCACCGCCGTGCTGCCCGTCATGACCGCCCCTACGCTGGCCAACTTCGGACGACTGCTACGCCTCTGGGGCGTGGTGTTGTTTGGCAACCTGGCAGGCACCCTGCTGGTAGCCTGGGTGATGCTGGAACTGCCGATCTTCGACAGCAAGACCGATGTGGCATTCCTGGAGGTCGGTCGCAAGGTAATGAAGAACGACATCAGCCAGATGTTCGCCAAGGGCATAGTCTCAGGCTGGATGATTGCCACCATGGTCTGGATGATCCCTTCAATGGAGCACGCCAAGATCTGGATCATTCTGATGATCACCTACCTGATGGCCCTTGGCGATTTCACTCATATAGTGGTGGGGTCAGTCGAAGTGTCCTACCTGGTGTGGGCTGGCGACGAAACCTGGAGCCGTTTCTGGCTGGAATTTGCACTGCCGACGCTGACGGGCAACATCATCGGTGGCAGTTTCATCTTCGCCTTGATCAGCCATGCGCAAGTGCGCAGTGACAGTGGCAAACCACCCTCGCGGCTTCTGAACGACGACCAGCCCCAGTCCGCGCGCAGCAGACATGAGCCAAAATGATACTCAGCGTGCCGCTACGGTGAGCTCATGCCCCTGGCCCTGCTTACTCATGGGCCAGGGCTACACATCCGTTCTGCCCGCCATGCGGTGACTCCAGGTTACCCCGCTCCCGTCCGCGGCGCGCCCAGTCGCACCTGAGCCTGGTTATCGACGGCCCACCACAGTGATCGAATCAACCGTGAATTGGCTTGTAAGGTCATTTCTCGCCGATGTAACACTGTTCAACAATATTCATCCGAATTATGCGATGAACGGTACACCGGCAGAAGAAGATCAGCATTATGGACAATCGCATCGGCAAAGGGCTTTCATTCGTCAAGCGCATCTACCTGCCGCGGGTCATTGGCCTGGGAATCGGCCTGCTCACTGTCATGGCGGCGATTGCGCCGCTGTCGCCCCCCTCCTGGGCATGGCTGCTAGTACTGTTCAATGGTTTGCTGTGGCCGCACGTGGCCTACCAGTGGGCTGCCCGCTCGACAACGCCTTACCAGGCGGAACAGCGCAACCTTCTGCTGGACTCGCTGATGGGCGGGTTCTGGACTGCCGCCATGCACTTCAACCCGCTACCCAGCGTGACCGTGCTGTCGATGATGACGATGAACAACGTCGCCGCCGGCGGCAAGCGCATGGTCTTTCGCGGAGCGCTGGCGCAACTGGCTGGCATGCTCACCGCCATCCTGCTACTTGGCCCTGGCTTGCAATTGATCGCCACGCCCCTGCAGGTCTATGCGTGCCTGCCCATGCTGGCGCTGTACCCACTGGCCTTGGGCTGGGTGTGCTACCAGCTTGCGATCAAGCTGGGCGACCACAAGCGCCGGCTGAGCGCCCTGAGCCTCACCGACAGCCTGACCGGGCTGTTCAACCACGGCGCCTGGAAGGACCTGCTGCAGCTCAAGTTCCAGGCGTGCAAGCAGCGACAGGAGCACGCGGTGATTGCCCTGATCGACATCGATCACTTCAAGACCATCAACGACACCTTTGGCCATGTGGTCGGCGACTGTGTACTGCGCCAGCTCAGCGCTGAGCTGCGGCGCAGTTTGCGCGAGGGCGACCAGGCCGGGCGTTACGGCGGCGACGAATTCTGCGTGATCCTGCCCGAAATCAGTGAAGCCCAGGCCTGCCAAGTCATGGAGCGTCTGCGCGAGCGGGTTTCCAGCTACCGCAACCCACAGTTACCGCACCTGCGCATCAGCCTGAGTATCGGCCTGTCCCCCTTCGAGGCCAACCTCGAGTCCCCCGAACACTGGCTCGAACAGGCAGACAAGGCGCTGTACATCGCCAAGCACGCTGGCCGCGATCAGGTCAATTTTGCCCGCAGTGAAGCTGCCGCGCTCAGGCTGGCCTATTCTGATTGAACCTCCTTCCTGACTGCCTGGCGGGAGGTTGCCTGAAGGAGCCGCTCGCGCATGGCCAGGACCGCCAAGCTTCCACCCGCTAGCCCCACACCGCGCTTTCAGGTGCGCCACCTCATTGCCGGTTTCAGCGCAGTGTTCGGCCTGGCTTGCCTGGTCATTCTCGGCGCTCTGTTCAATATCGCCAGTACACTCGACCAACAGGAGCGCCAGCGTAGCGCCTTCCATGCGAACCAGGCGCTGGAACAACGGCTGCTCGCCTCGCGCCAGTTTCTGTCCAGCTATGCCGTATGGGATGCAGCCTTCGAGCACTTGTCGGGCCAAGCCGACTGGCAATGGGCCTACGAGGAAAAAAACATAGGCGAGTCGCTGTACAGCGCCAGCGGCTACGAAGGGGTGTTCGTAGTGGAAAACGACCGCACCACCTATGCCTTGTTCAAAGGCCAGCCCAGCCAGGCAGGTGCCAACACCTATATAGACACACCGCTGCAACCGATCATCGAACAAGCCCGCGCAGCGGCAGTTTCACGCGAGCAAATCACCCATTTCGTGCTGTTCAACGGCTGGCCGGCCGCACTCAGTGCAGCAGCCGTGCGCCCGGACCGGGAGGTTACCGACAGCGAGGTGAGCCAAGCGCCAGTGATGCTGTTCATTGACCAGCTCAACGAAAGCAAACTGGCGCAGTTGGGCCACGGCGCCGGCCTGACGGGCATGCACGTGGAAAAGGAGGATATGCAGGATCACAGCCACCTGCGCATCGACCTGGGCGACACCGGCTACCATCTGACCTGGAACAGCCCACTGCCGGGGCGTCAGATGCTGCGGGCAGTGTTGCCAGCACTGTTGTGCGCACTACTGATACTTGGCCTGGTGATGCTGTACCTGTTCCGTCATGCCTTGCGCAGCTCCCGGGCAATCGGCCTCACGCTCGTGCATCTGCAACAAAGCAACCAGGCCCTGGAGGCCAGCGAGCAGCGTTTCCGCGCGGTGGCCGAGTCGGCATCCGACTGGATCTGGGAAACCGACCGGCAACAACGCCTGACCTACCTGTCGCAACGCTTCGCCAACGTCACCGGCTACCCGGTAGACGGCTGGCTGGGCCACCCGCTCAACCAGTTGCTAGCCTGCGACACCACGCCGTTGTCACCTTGGCTCGACGCCCTGGCTACCGCCGACCCGCAGCAATTGGCCAACCTGCGTTGCACTTACCGCGACCAGAATGGCCAGAACCGCTACTGCCGGATATCCGCCCGCGCTATCTGGCGCGATGGCAAGGCCATCGGTTTTCGGGGTACCGCCAGCGATATCACCGACGAAGTCGACGCCCACGCGCGCATCCAGCATCTTTCGCTGCACGACCCACTGACCGGGCTGGCCAACCGCAACAAACTCGCCCGGCACTTGGAGCAGGCCTTGTTGCGCGGCAGTGACTCGCCGCCGCTGACCTTGTTGCTGCTGGACTTGGACAACTTCAAGCCGATCAACGACTCGCTCGGTCATGCCGCCGGAGATGCCGTGCTGCAAGAAGTGGCAACGCGCCTGCGCGACACCACCCGCGATGGCGACCTGGTCGCGCGTCTGGGCGGCGACGAGTTCATCTTGGTACTCAGCGGCATGGACAACAGCAGCGAGATCGACCGCTTCTGTGCGCGCCTGATCGGCCTGCTGCAGCAACCCATCGTCTTCGAAAGCCAGCCGCTGCACATCGGTGCCAGCATTGGCGTTGCCCAGACGCGTAACCAGGGCTTCGATGCAGGTGAGCTGATCCGCTGCGCCGACATCGCCCTGTACCAGGCCAAGGCCGATGGAAAGAACACATGGCGCTACTTCGTTGCCGAAATGAACCAGCAGATCCAGTACCGCCGCCAGCTGGAGAACGACCTGCGCCGGGCCCTGCGCAATGAGGAGTTCGAGTTGCATTACCAGCCGCGCTACCGCCTCGACGACCTGCGTATCGTCGCGGTCGAGGCCTTGGTGCGCTGGCGGCATCCACAGGAAGGGTTACTGGGGCCGGACACCTTCATTCCGTTGGCCGAGCAGAGCGACATCATTGTTGCGCTGGGCCGCTGGGTGCTTCGCGAAGCTTGCCGCACTGCCCATGACTGGCCAGCCGACGTGCTGGTTTCGGTCAACCTGTCGCCTGCGCAGTTCTTGCGCAGCGATGTGGTAGCCGACGTGCGCGAAATTTTGCTCGACACGGCCTTCCCCGCCCAGCGGTTGGAACTGGAGATTACCGAGAACGTGATGCTCAACGACATCGAGGGCGCGCTAGGCACCATGCTGTCGCTCAAGGAGCTAGGGGTGCGCCTGAACATGGATGATTTCGGCACCGGCTATTCGTCGTTGGGCTACCTGCGTACTTACCCGTTCGACAGCATCAAGATCGACAAACGCTTCATCAGCGGCCTGAACAACAACGGCGGCAGCGACCGCGCTGTGGTCCAGGCCATCATCAACCTGGGTGAGGCGATGGGGCTGACAGTGACAGCCGAAGGCGTGGAAAGCGAACATCAACTCAAGGCGCTGGAAAACGATCGCTGCCATGAAGTGCAAGGCTATTACCTGAGCATGCCCCTGGACAGCGCCGGATTGGCGGCGTTGTTGCACCAAACCTCCCAAAGCACTGCACAGCCCTTGTAGACGCGGCCTTGCTCCTAAACAGACTGGGTGTGCTGCTGCAGGCTGCGCTGCGCCACGATTTCGGGCAGATCACAGCGGCGCAGGTAGGCGCGCAGCGGTTCACCAATGTTCAAGCGGTCATCCACATGCTGATCCAGCAACAGCGACAGCCGTTCGCGGCACAACGCCATGCGCTGCCCTTGCTCGGGCCGCCAGACAAACTCGCTGCAGGGGGTGATACTGGCGTCGGCCACGTCCATGCCGAACGCGTCCTCGGAGAAACGCACGATATGAACACCGCGCTTGCCGTGAAAACCGACAAAGCCCTTTAGCTGATCGGCGGCGTTGCAGATATCCTGGGAAGTGATGGCCATGACGTAACCTCGCAATGAAATCGGAAGATACGCACGCCTGGCGGAAGAAGGGTTGCCTCTGTCGGGCAACTCACAGCGGCAGCCTAACGCAACTGGCGGGCCGTTCGCCAAATTTTTTCGTGCCTGCCCAACGTCGTCGACGAACTCAAGCTGTACTGCCTTCACCACACGACCCGGCTGTACCGCTTCGACCGTTACATCTCTGTCTATTGGGCAGCACCATCACTGCGGGTCGCGGTCCTCATGCACTTGCACACTCGCCGTCATACCCGCACTCAAGGTCAGCCCTTCCGGCACCTGATCCAGGCGAATCCTCACAGGTATGCGCTGGGCCAGTCGTACCCAGTTGAAGGTCGGCTCTACCTCCGGCAGCAACTGGCTGTCCGGGTTGCTGTTGCGGTCGGTGATGCCGCGGCTGATGCTCTCCACGTGCCCCTGCATCGGTTCACCCGTGCCCATCAGCCACACCTTCACAGTGTCCCCAACGCGAATGCGCGGCAGCTTGGTTTCCTCGAAATAGGCCTGGATGTAGAACGTCGAATCATCCACCAGCGCCATCACCGATTCCCCGGTGTTCACATAATTGCCTTCGGCCAGACGCAGATTGGTGATATGCCCGCTGCGCGGTGCCCGCACCTCACTGCGCGCCAGGTTGATCCTGGCCACCTGCAACTGCGCCTCGGCCTCATGCAACTCGCCACGCGCGATGGCGGCATTGATCTGGGCGTTTTCACGCAACTCGGCACTGATCGCCTCTGGCCCCAAGGCAGTACGCCGGGCTGCTTCACGCTCGCGCAAGCGCAATTGCTGGGCGCGGGTCTCGGTCACCGCGCTGGCCTGATCGAACGCGGCCTGGAAGCGCTCGCGGTCAATGCTCATCAACAGGTCGCCAGCCTTGACCTGCTGGTTGTCATGAACCTTGAGTTCGCGAACCCAGCCAGACACGTCAGGCGCAATCACCACCACATCGGCGCGCACACGGGCATCGCGCGTCCATGGGGTGAGCATGTAGTACTGCCACAGCTGGTAGCCGGCCAACACGGCCAGGGCCACCACACACAGGGTCACCAGAATACGTACGGCCGCACGCATCGAAACACTCCTTTATAAAGTTCCCAGCAGGCGTACCACCAGGAACAACACACAGACGAACAGCGCTGCGTCGAACAGCGCTTCATGCCAGATCCAGCGCCCCAACGGTGTGGCCTGCACCACCAGGCGCAGCAGGCCGGTGATCAGCAGCGCCAACAACACATAAAGCAGAAACGGGCTGAGCAGCACACCGCCCACTTCCCACTCACGCAAACCCATGGGTATCCTCCTGCCAGCGGCACCATTTGCCCCAGCTTTTCTGCAATTGCAGCACCGCCCCCTCGGCCAGCCGGAGCGGGTCGCTGGCTGGCAACCGACGCAAGGCTGCAATGAACTGCTCACTGGCAGCATCCAGCCGCTGCCCACGCCCGGCAGCCGGCCCTTTGGCCAGCACTGCCTCCACGTGTTGCAGGTACTCGCGCTCGGCCCGCCCCAAAGGGGCCTGGGCGACCGCCAGGCACATGCGCAGGTGCACCAGTTCGTCGCCGATATCCAGCCCGTGCAGGCCGTCATCCCAGCGTTTGCGTTCGCCTTCCGGTAATTCACTGGCATGCCGCGCCAGTTGCATCAGCCGGTCGGCCATGCGCCCGCCAAACCAGCTGTCAGCCCCGCGCAGGTCGCGCCGGGTCAGGCGCACCAAGTCGTTCTGCGTTGCAGCACGCAAGCGCCGGCCCAGCCAGGCCGGGTGGCGGAACACCAGCAAGCGGAAGGCCATGACCGCTGCCGACACCCCCACCAGCATGGCCAAGGCACTGTTCAACATGGTCGCCACGCCGAACTGCATGGCGTTCAGCGGCGACACCAGCACAATGAAGTGCAGGCAATAGGAAGTGGCCGTAGCCCCGGTACGCGGATGGGCCATGCCCAGTGCACCAAGAAACAGTGGCACGCCCATGCCCAGGCAGAGCATGGCGAAGCTGCTCCATTGCGGCAGCATGATCTGCCCGACCAGAAACGCCGCCGGTATCGCCAGGAATATCCCGCGCAGAAAACTCAGGCCGATCTGTGCGCCGTTTTCGCGACTGGCGAACAGGCTGCAGACCACGCAGGTCAGCACCAGGCCACCCGGTGCCGAAGGCCAGGCCGTGGCCAGCCAGAAACCACTCATTACCAGGAAGGCCAGCGCACTGCGCGAGCCGAACAGCAAGGCCAGCGACCAGTCTCGGTGCACGGCCAGCCCCTGGGACACGTCCTTGGGCGCCCTGCCCGCCTCCACATCCTCAAGTGCCTGGCTGGCGGCCATGGCATAGTCCAATAGCAGGGCCATGCGCGCCAGGCAGAAGTGCTCCGCCGAACTGATCTGCTCGTCGTGTGCGGCATCCCAGATACGCTGACGCAACAACAACAGGCTGGGCTGGTCGGGTTGGTCGAGCAGCGTACGCACTTCCTGCAACCAAGGCGTCAAGTGCTCGACCTCACACTCATCCAGTTGCCGCCACTGGCGGCGCACCGAACGGGAAATACGCAACAGCACCAGCAGTTTCTGGCTAAGGCCACGAATGGCACGGGCACGTTGGCGCCCGCGATTGCCCTCGAACCAGGCATGCTCACGTTGGCTGTCGATGGCAACGATGCGTCCCAGGCTTTCCAGCAGGCCCTTGCGCGCCTCGTCCTCTCCGCCCAGCATGGCTCTGGCGGCCTGCAGGCCGTTCTGCCAGGCCTGCCGTGCCTGCCCGCCCAGTTGCTGCTCGACCCGCATGGGCCAGAGCAAGGCACTGCTGGCTGTTGCACAGAAAATACCCAGGCAGATCTCGGTACAGCGCGCCACGGCCTGGTCGAATACCTGCAGGGGGTGGTCAATGGCCGGCAAGGCAATGATCGCTGCGGTGTAGCCGGCCAGCACGAAAGCATAGGCCCAGGCGCTGCGCAACTGGGTGGACGCGGCGGTACACAGGGCCAGCCACAGCGCCAAGGCAAGCAGGAACAGCCCGGGGGTCTGGGCGAACAGGCCGATGAACAGCACTGACATGACTGTGCCGACCAACGTGCCGGCTAACCGCGCCAAGCCTTTCTGCACCACCATGCCCGATAGCGGCTGGGCGACGATGAAAGCAGTCATCAATGCCCAGGAGGGTTGCTCCAGCCCCCAGCGCATCGCCAGCCACAACGCCAGGCCGCCACCGAGCAGGGTCTTGATGGCAAACTTGAGGGCGAGGCTGTTGGGCGCGAACAGGGCCTGAAAGGTGATGGGCACGAGGCGGACCTTGCGGGGAAAAGTCTTGCTGAAAAGATAGACAATGATGAGCAGAATAAAGCGGAAACGATTAATTAGCTAGCTAATCATGTATATGCGATGGGCCTGCACCGAGAGGGACAGCTCAGGCAATAAAAAATGCAGGCAAAAAAAATGGGCGACCGAAGTCGCCCTAAATGCCTTGCGTGCTCGTGTACCCGGAAGGTCAGCGCGGCTTGCGCTTGTTCGAGTCCTTCCAGATGAAAATGCCCAGACCGGCAAAGAAGGCGACCATCAGCCCGACCGTTACCACACCGGCGATAACCACGTTGTCGAAGAACATGCTGGCCTCCCCATTCGTTTGCCGTTGTCCGATGGGTACACGTTAACCAATGTGGCGGCGGGGAAAATTGATCAGTGTCAATGGTGCCCGAGGCCGGGCACGCGAGGGGGGCGCAGGGTTGACCTGCGTCAAGTTTCAACGCTTCTTAGGTTTGCCCTTGGGCTTCTTTTTCTTGCTGGTACTCAAAGGCAGGGCCTGCTCGAAAGCATTGCGCATTTCGTTCAGCCGCTTTTCCTTGAGGTCGTGGACGCGCTTGGCACGTTCGGCATCGAAATCGATGAGGTTGTCTTGGCTCATGGGTGGGCTCGACGATCAACAGAGAAATGCATGATGAAGCCAGGCGCAGGCGCTGACCAGCCCCGTATCAGACTTCGATGTCCACCAGCAGTCCTTGGCGTACATGCTCGCCCATCAATGGCGCTACCGGCACGGTATTGTCGGCATTGACCTCGTCACCCGGGACGGCATCGTAGCGTTCCTGCTCGCCCTTATTGCGGCGTTGCTGCTGGCGGCGCTGTTCATCGCGCAGCAACAATACCTGCTCCTGCGGGTCGCGCTGGCGCTTGAGGTCAATGGCACTTTCGCCGGACGCAGGCTGCGTCGGCACCACCGGCTTGATATCGGGGGTTGGCTTGACCGGGTCCTGTTGCGAGGTGACCGGGGCGGCACTGAGCGGAATGATCGGCGGCAGCATGGACGTTCTCCTATGCCCCCTGTATCGGCAGGCGCAGCTTTACCTTGATGTCATGGACAACATTTACTCGGCTTCGTCACCCGGCTCGTCGTCGACTGGCGGACTGGCCTCGCTCCAGGGCCGCTTGTACACCTGTTGCCAAACCGCATCCATATGATCGCGTAACACCTGTGGCGCGGCTTTCAGCGAAGCGCTGTCCTCGCGCTCACCACCGATCGGTTCCTCGCCCGCCGGGGTGATCAGCGACTGGCCGGTAATGGTGTAACTGGCCTGCCCTTCACGCATCTCGATGGCGATGTCATGCGGGTCGATACCGCCGCCGCAGAACGCATGGCTGGCCACCGTTATCTCGGCCACCCCATTCTTGTTCAGGTCGCTCACATCACTGACGTCATTATAGAAGTCCACGTCCAGGTCCAGCCCCGGGCAGGTCGTTTCCTGCTCGACCTGCCAACGCGCCTTGAAGGTGTCGTTCTCGGCCGTGCGCCCGTACAAGGTGGCCTTGAGCACCACCTTGTCCACTTCCTGTTCGCTTTCCAGGTCGCTGGCCTGGCCATCGCTGCGGCTCAGGACCAACAGCCCTTCGCCGTCACTGTCACGAAAGTGCACGCTCTTTATCGGCGTCTGCACGCCCAGTACCTCAAGCTGCTCCATCGGAATGGGGGGCAATGTCTCAAAGTTTTTCTGCTCGCAGGCGCTCAGCAGCACCAGGCTGCCCACGGCCATCGAAGCGCTGATCCAGCGGTGCTTGGCAGACATGTTGATCCGGGGCCCTCATCGGCGGCGCTGTGCAGGGCGATGAAACGACTAGACTGTGCCTTTCGATACCTTTCGGTGCTCTCGGCACTTTGGTCTGACCGGCCGATCCGTTAACATAATCGGCTTTTTCATCGCGGGAGTTCAGGCAGTATGGCGCAGCAGTATCAACCGGGGCAACGCTGGATCAGCGACAGCGAAGCAGAGCTCGGCCTGGGTACCATCCTGGCGCAGGATGGCCGCCTGTTGACCGTGCTCTACCCGGCCACTGGCGACACCCGCCAGTATTCCCTGCGCAATGCGCCGCTGACCCGCGTGCGCTTCTCGCCAGGTGACCAGATCACCCACTTCGAAGGCTGGAAGCTGACCGTACGCGAAGTCGAGGACATCGACGGGCTGATGGTCTACCACGGCCTGGACGGGCAGAACCAGCCTCGCACCCTGCCCGAAACCCAGTTGTCGAACTTCATTCAGTTCCGCCTGGCCAGCGACCGCCTGTTCGCCGGGCAGATAGACCCACTGTCGTGGTTCAGCCTGCGCTACAACACCCTGCAGCACACCAGCAAGCAGATGCAGTCGGCACTGTGGGGGTTGGGCGGCTGCCGCGCACAGCCCATCGCCCACCAACTGCACATTGCCCGCGAAGTCGCCGACCGCAGCGCCCCACGCGTTCTGCTGGCCGACGAAGTGGGCCTGGGCAAAACCATCGAAGCCGGCCTGGTCATTCACCGCCAGCTGCTGTCGGGTCGCGCCAGCCGCGTACTGATCCTGGTGCCGGAAAACCTCCAGCACCAGTGGCTGGTGGAAATGCGCCGGCGCTTCAATCTGCAAGTGGCGCTGTTCGACGCCGAGCGCTTCATCGAAAGCGACGCCAGCAACCCGTTCGAGGATGCCCAACTGGCGTTGGTTGCCCTGGAGTGGCTGGTCGACGACGAAAAGGCCCAGGACGCACTGTTTGCCGCTGGCTGGGACCTGATGGTCGTCGACGAAGCCCACCACCTGGTCTGGCACGAAGACCAGGTCAGCGCCGAATACGGCCTGGTCGAGCAACTGGCCCAAGTGATTCCGGGCGTACTGCTGCTCACCGCCACCCCCGAGCAGCTGGGCCAGGACAGCCACTTCGCCCGCCTGCGCCTGCTCGACCCCAACCGTTTTCATGACTTGGCCGCTTTCCGCGCCGAAAGCGAGCACTACCGCCCGGTAGCCGAGGCGGTGCAGGAACTGCTCGACGAGGGCCGCCTGTCGCCCAAGGCCCACGCCACCATCCTGGGCTTCCTGGGTGCCGAAGGCGAAGCCCTGCTGGCTGCGGTCAGCGACGGCGACACCCAGGCCAGCGCCCGGCTGATTCGCGAACTGCTGGATCGCCACGGCACCGGACGCGTGCTGTTCCGTAACACCCGTGCGGCGATTCAGGGCTTCCCCGAGCGCCAGTTGCACCCCTACCCGCTGGCCACGCCCGAGCAATACCGCAACCTGCCAGCCGGCGAGCATGCCGAGCTGTACCCGGAAGTTGCCTTCCAGGCCCAGGGTGAAGTGGCCGATGACGAGCGCTGGTGGCGTTTCGACCCACGCGTCGACTGGCTGATCGACACCCTGAAGATGCTCAAGCGCACCAAAGTACTGGTGATCTGCGCCCACGCCGAAACCGCCATGGACCTGGAGGACGCCCTGCGCGTGCGCTCCGGCATCCCGGCCTCGGTGTTCCATGAAGGCATGAGCATCCTCGAGCGCGACCGTGCCGCTGCCTACTTTGCCGATGAAGAGTTTGGCGCCCAGGTCCTGATCTGCTCGGAAATCGGCAGCGAAGGCCGCAACTTCCAGTTCGCTCATCACCTGGTGATGTTCGACCTGCCAGCGCACCCCGACCTGCTCGAACAGCGCATCGGCCGCCTTGACCGGATTGGTCAGAAGCACACTATCCAGTTGCACATCCCGTACCTGCAAGACAGCCCGCAAGAGCGCCTGTTCCAGTGGTACCACGAAGGGCTCAACGCCTTCCTCAACACCTGCCCCACCGGCAATGCCCTGCAGCACCAGTTCGGCCCACGCCTGCTGCCGCTGTTGGAAGGCGGCGATCACAAGGCCTGGGATACCCTGGTGGCCGACGCCCGCAGCGAGCGCGAGCGCCTGGAAGCCGAACTGCACACTGGCCGTGACCGCCTGCTGGAGCTCAACTCCGGCGGAGCCGGCGAAGGTCAGGCGCTGGTCGAGGCCATTCTCGAACAGGACGACCAGTTCGCCCTGCCGATCTACATGGAAACCCTGTTCGACGCTTTCGGCATCGACAGCGAAGACCATTCCGAGAACGCACTGATCCTCAAGCCGAGCGAGAAGATGCTCGATGCCAGCTTCCCGCTGGGCGACGATGAAGGCGTGACCATCACCTATGACCGTGGCCAGGCGCTGTCACGCGAGGACATGCAGTTCCTCACCTGGGAGCACCCGATGGTGCAGGGTGGCATGGATCTGGTGCTGTCAGGCTCGATGGGCAACACCGCCGTGGCGTTGATCAAGAACAAAGCGCTCAAACCAGGCACCGTACTGCTTGAACTGCTGTTCGTCAGCGAGGTGGTGGCACCCCGCAGCCTGCAACTGGGCCGCTACCTGCCGCCGGCGGCACTGCGCTGCCTGCTCGACGCCAATGGCAACGACCTGGCGTCACGCGTGGCCTTCGAAACCCTCAACGACCAGCTCGAGAGCGTACCGCGCGCCAGCGCCAACAAGTTCGTCCAGGCCCAGCGCGATGTGCTGGCCAAGCGTATCAGTGGCGGCGAGGAGAAGATCCTGCCGGCCCACAACGAGCGCGTGGCCGAAGCCCAGCGCCGCCTGACAGCCGAGGCCGACGAAGAGCTGGCGCGCCTGGTGGCATTGCAAGCGGTCAACCCAAGTGTGCGTGACAGCGAAATCGACGCCCTGCGCAAGCGGCGCGAAGATGGCCTGGCAATGCTGGAGAAGGCCGCCCTGCGCCTGGAAGCCATTCGCGTGCTGGTGGCTGGCTAACGCAGGCCCCGCGCCCTTGTGGGAGCGGGCACGCCCGCGAACACCGGCGAAGCCGGTGGCATCCATCGCAGTGGATGCTTCGCGGGCTCGCCCGCTCCCACAGGAAGGCATCAGGGCCCCAAATTTATTCCTCACTGCGATTGGAGTTATAACCAAATCGTAGAAATCATTGTGCCATTAGTCAGGAAGGCTTAAGCACTCCTTCCTATACTGCCTCTGGACAGTCTGCACAGGGTTGTAGCGCAGACGAGTGAAAACTCGATCAAGAGGCATTCCATGGAATGGCTGGGGCTGCAACTGTTCGCCGATCTTCCCGCAACCGGGCGCATCGTCATCGACTGCCGTCATGAACCGCTCTTGGTTCTGCTCGCCTATTTCGTTGCTTGCGCGGCCTGTTTCGCCACCCTCGACATGGCCGAGCGCCAGTCCCACAGCGACGACCCCACCGCCCACCGGCAATGGAACATGCTTGGAGCTTGCTGCCTGGCAGGCGGCATATGGGCCATGCACTTCATCAGCATGCTGGCCTTTCGGGCCCCGGTGGACGTGCACTACGACGTATCCCTGACCATTCTTTCGCTGCTCATCGCACTGGGCGTGGCCTGGCTGGCCATGCACAGCCTCGAACGCAGCAAGATGCGCGCGCACCACTTCGTGCTGAGCGCAGGGCTGATCGGCCTGGGCATCATCCTCATGCATTTTGTCGGCATGGCCGCGATGGAAACGGGTGCCCGCCAGTACTACCAAACCGGCTTGCTACTTGCCTCTGCCGCCATTGCCCTGCTCACCGCCCTGACCTCGCTGTACCTGGCCCGCTACTTGCGCAATGGCAGCGGCACCCTGTACCAGGCCATGAAGTACGGCGCCAGCCTGCTGATGGCGGGCGGCATCGTCGCCACTCATTTCACCGCGATGTCGGCCATGACCTTGATCATCCCTGCCGATACCGCACTGCGCCTGCCGTCTGGCGACAACAGCCTGCAGCTGGGACTGGGCATCGGCTTCATCACCCTGCTGATCAGTGGCGCCAGCATCAGCGCCGCACTGGCCGACAAGAAGCTGCAAAGCAAGGAGCACGACCTGCGCCGGGTCAGCGTACTGCTCAGCCAACTGGACCAGGCCCGCGCTTCGCTGCAGCAGGCGGCGCACTATGATGCCCTGACCAACCTGCTCAACCGCCGCGGATTCAACCAGGTGTTCGCCGAGCGCCTGGTCGAAACTCAGGCCAGCGAAAACCGCCTGGCCGTGATGTTTCTCGACATCGACCATTTCAAGCGTATCAACGACAGCCTTGGCCACGATGCCGGTGACGAGCTGCTCAAGGTGATCGCCCACCACATCAAGGCCGCTACCCGCAACCACGACCTGGTTGCGCGCTTTGGTGGCGACGAGTTCTGTGTGGTCACCAGCCTGAACAGCCGCGACGAAGCCCGCCACCTGGCCCAGCGCATCATGCAACGGATGAAAGAACCCATCGACCTGGGCGGGCGGCGCATGGTCATGACCACCAGCATTGGTATAAGTATCTTCCCGGACGATGGCAGCACAGCCGAAGAGCTGCTCAAGCATGCCGACCTGGCCCTCTACCAATCCAAGGACAACGGGCGCAACAGCCTGAATTTCTTCAATGACAGCCTGAAGGCTCGCGCGTCGATCGCCTTGCAACTGGAAGAAGAGCTGCGCCTGGCCCTGCTCGAGGAGCGCGGGCTGTGTGTGCACTACCAGCCGATCTTCGACCTGCGCAGCGGGCAAGTGGCCAAACTGGAAGCGCTGGTACGCTGGCAGCATCCTCAACACGGCCTGCTCGGGCCCGACCGTTTTGTCGGCATTGCCGAAGCCAACGGCCTGATCATCGACCTTGACCTGTGGGTGCTGCGCCATGCCTGTGCCGACCTGGCCCACTTGCAGCGCCACGGCTACGGCGAGGTCCAGGTCACGGTCAATTGCTCGGCAGTCACCCTCAGCCACGACGAACTGCCTAAGGAAGTAGAAAAGGCGCTGTTCCACGCCGCCCTTGCGCCGCGCCACCTGGAGCTGGAGGTGACCGAGAACGCCCTGGTGGGCGATATCCAGCGCACGGTCAGCCTGCTCAAACGCGTCAGGGCTTTGGGGGTGGCACTTTCGATCGATGATTTTGGTACCGGCTACTCGTCACTGGCTTACCTCAAGCGCCTGCCGCTGGATGTGCTGAAGATCGACCGCACCTTCCTGCAGGATGTACCGGGCAGCCAGAAAGACCGGGAAATTGTCCAGGCGATCATCGCCATGGCGCATACCCTGCACCTGCGGGTAGTCAGCGAGGGCGTGGAAACCGCCGAACAGCAGGCGTTCCTCGAAAGCCATGGCTGCGACTACCTGCAGGGCTACCTGTTGGGGCGCCCCGTACCGCTGGCCGAGTTGCGCCCACTGCTGGAGCGGTTGCAGCGCCAGAACGGCCGGATCACACCTTGTTGCGATACAGCTCTACCAGGGTCGCCGGATCTTTTTGCAGGTAACCCTGGCTACCGTGCAAGCGCATCAGTTGCGCGGCAAGGCCACTGAGCGGCGTCGCCGAGCCTTGCTCGCGGGAAAACTTGACCGCGCCATCGAGGTCCTTGAGCAGCGTGCGTACGTGCCACTTGATTGGCTCGAAGCGGCTCTCGGCCATTTGCGGCGCAAGAATCTGCAATGGCTTGGAATCGGCAAAGCCACCCGCCAGCGCCTCAGCGATCAGCGTCGCGTCCACGCCCGACTGTTCGGCCAGTGCCACCACTTCTGCAATTACCAGGGCATTGCACGCGACGATCATCTGGTTGCACGCCTTGGTCACCTGTCCCGTGCCTACCGCGCCCATATGCGTCACGCGCTGACCAAGCACCTCCAGCACCGGGCGTGCACGCTGCAGATCGGCCGCTTCACCGCCCACCATGATCGCCAGCGTGCCCGCTTCGGCACCGGGCGTACCGCCAGAGACAGGTGCATCCAGCCAGGCCATGCCGCACAGTGCTGCCAGTTCGGCAGCCATTTCACGGGTGGCGGTGGGTTCCAGGCTAGAGAAATCGATCAGCAACTGGCCGCTGCGCCCGCCCTGGGCAATGCCTTGCTCGCCAAACACCACCTCACGCACCACCGCCGTGTCGGCCAGGCACAGTAATACCATGTCGCTGTCACGGCACAATTCGGCCGGGCTGCTGGCCAGGCGCGCGCCAGCAGCGACCAGTGCGGCGCACTTGTCCGGGCTGCGGTTCCATACCGTCAGCGGATAACCCGCTGCCAGCAGGCGGCGGCACATGGGCAGGCCCATCAGGCCGATGCCGGCGAATCCAAGCGAAGGTAGTGCAGTGCTCATCGATAAACTCCTGACTGATTCGAACATTTCCCAGGCGGGCTACGATTCCGTTGGCGCCTGCCAGAACGGCGGCCACATTACGCATCCCGTAAACTGTTACCGCCACGCCGAATTGTTACTTCCCTCTACCCGCCTTGATCGCTTTCAAGCACCAAAACGGAGCTGATGCGTATTTTTGCGCACCAAAAAAGATCACGCTTCTTCCTGGCCCTTCACCTGTATCACGATGAACGGCGAAACCACCACCGCCCAGATCTCTGGGTCGCGGCTTTGCAGGTCCAATGCCTGCTCGGCCGATACCGGCCCAACAGTGCCATCACTACGCCACTTGGCGAAGATCTCGCTGCGATTCTCGGCCATCGCCTCAGCAACGGCGATCAGGTCAAGGCAGGGGTCGACCCAAATCAGGTCACCCTTGGCCCAAAAACGCTCCAGCGCTTTCCACTCGATGATTGCCGTCTCGCCAAGCAATTTGGCATAGAGGGTGCTTGTTTGATCAGTCATGGGTGGTATCCGCAAAAAATCGGTCAATAAAAAAGGCCGGCATTTTTGCAGAAAAACCCGGTTTCAAATATGTAATTTGGTCGATTGACCCCGAAGTTGTGGGGCGGGATCGCAGATGCAGGCAGTTTGATGGCGCCTTTCTGTATCTTTCTGTCGATCAAGCGACAACGCAGGAAAGACGCACTTTTCGACCGCTTTTCAAGCGCTCGAACAGCGCTCTACACTGTACCGGTACAGTTCCGGGACATGTTCCGGGGGAAGGTGGGCTAGCGCGTTGGCATGGCCACGCCGCAAATCCCGCCCGGTCTGTAGCCCTGGCCGCCAGGACTATAAGAATTACAACAGAATGAGTGGAGCACTATGATCAAGATTTCCAAGCTGTTCGCCGCAATGGTACTGGCCGGGGTAGCCAGCCATTCGTTTGCCGCCGATACCATCAAGATCGGCATCGCCGGTCCCAAGACGGGTCCTGTGACCCAGTACGGCGACATGCAGTTCATCGGCGCCAAGCAAGCCATCAAGGATATCAACGCCGCGGGCGGCGTGGATGGCAAGATGCTCGAAGCCAAGGAATACGACGACGCCTGCGACCCTAAACAGGCCGTGGCAGTCGCCAACAAAGTGGTCAACGACGGCGTCAAGTTCGTGGTCGGCCACCTGTGCTCCAGCTCCACCCAGCCTGCGTCCGACATCTACGAAGACGAAGGCGTGATCATGATCACCCCGGCCGCCACTTCGCCGGAAATCACCGCCCGTGGCTACAAGCTGATCTTCCGCACCATCGGCCTGGACAGCGCCCAGGGCCCGGCCGCCGGCGACTACATCGCCGACCACGTCAAGCCGAAGGTCGTTGCCGTCCTGCACGACAAGCAGCAGTACGGTGAAGGCATCGCCACCGCCGTCAAGCAAACCCTTGAGAAGAAAGGCACCAAGGTTGCCGTCTTTGAAGGCCTGAATGCCGGTGACAAGGACTTCTCCTCGATCATCCAGAAGCTCAAGCAGAACAACGTCGACTTCGTCTACTACGGCGGCTATCACCCAGAGCTGGGCCTGATCCTGCGCCAGGCTCAGGAAAAAGGCCTGAAAGCCAAGTTCATGGGTCCGGAAGGCGTGGGCAACGACTCCATTTCGCAGATCGCCCAGAACGCTTCCGAAGGCCTGCTGGTCACCCTGCCGAAATCGTTCGACGCAGACCCGGCGAACAAGAAGATCGTCGACGCCATCAAGGCTGACGGCAAGGACCCAAGTGGCCCGTTCGTATTCCCTGCCTACTCGGCTGTCGAGCTGATCGCTCAAGGCATCAAGAAAGCCGGTTCCGATGATACCGACAAGGTGGCCGAGGCCATCCACAAAGGCACCTTCAAGACCCCGACCGGCGAACTGTCGTTCGACGACAAAGGCGACCTGAAAGACTTCAAGTTCGTGGTCTACGAATGGCACTTCGGCAAGCCGAAGACCGCAGTCTCCCCTCAGTAACTGCGTGACTAATAGCTGACCTACGAGCCCACTGTGCGAGCAGTGGGCTTCGTTTTATGAGGTTCATGGGCCCGATCCCCGCGATCCGGGGGCAGGCTCACCTGAAAATCTTAAAACCGTCACCCGCGGTTTCCTGGCCGTACCCCTGCCAGTGAAATGCAAATCAGGTTTTTAGGAGCGCTGTAATGCCTGAGATCTACCATTTCTTCCAACAACTGGTTAATGGATTGACCATCGGCAGCACCTATGCCTTGATCGCCATCGGCTACACGATGGTGTACGGCATCATTGGCATGATCAACTTCGCCCACGGCGAGGTGTACATGATCGGTTCCTACGTGGCCTTCATTGCCCTGGCGGGCCTGGCCATGATGGGTATCCATTCGCTGCCGATCCTGATGACCGTCGCCTTCGTCGCGACGATCTTCGTCACCAGTGCCTATGGCTACAGCATCGAACGGGTTGCCTACCGCCCCCTGCGCAACAGCAACCGTCTGATCCCGCTGATTTCCGCCATCGGCATGTCGATTTTCCTGCAGAACACGGTCTTGCTTTCGCAGGACTCCAAGGACAAGTCCATCCCCAACCTGATCCCCGGGAGCTTCTCCTTCGGGCCAGGCGGTGCTGAAGAAGTACTGATCAGCTACATGCAAGTCCTGGTGTTCGTTGTCACCCTGGTGGCCATGACCCTGCTCACCCTGTTCATCTCTCGTTCCCGCCTGGGCCGCGCCTGCCGCGCCTGTGCCGAGGACATCAAGATGGCCAACCTGCTGGGCATCAACACCAACAACATCATCGCCCTCACCTTCGTCATCGGTGCCGCCCTGGCTGCCGTGGCGGCCGTGCTGCTGAGCATGCAGTACGGGGTGATCAACCCCAACGCCGGTTTCCTGGTGGGCCTGAAGGCTTTCACCGCGGCGGTACTGGGTGGCATCGGCAGCATCCCGGGCGCCATGCTCGGCGGGCTGGTGCTGGGCGTGGCCGAAGCGTTCGGTGCCGATATCTTCGGCGACCAGTACAAGGACGTGGTGGCATTCGGCTTGTTGGTTCTTGTCCTGCTATTCCGGCCGACCGGCATCCTGGGCCGCCCGGAGGTTGAAAAAGTATGAACAGAAATCTCAAACAGGCGTTCTTCAGCGCCTTGCTGGTGTGGGCCGTGGCCTTCCCGGTACTGGGCCTGAAACTGAGCATCGACGGGATCAGCCTGGTCGTGCACAGTCAGGGCTCGTTCACCATCAGCATCATCGCCGTGTGTTCGGTGCTGATGTTCCTGCGCGTGCTGTTCGACAAGCAGTGGAGTTCGGTGATGGGCCGCCGATCGGATCGCAAGCTGATCCCCCCGGCAGTCAGCAACTACCTCACCCTGCCCAAGACCCAGCGCTACGTCATCATCGGGTTGATCGTGATGGCACTGGTATGGCCATTCTTCGGCTCTCGCGGTGCGGTCGACATCGCCACGCTGATCCTGATCTACGTGTTGCTGGGCCTGGGCCTGAACATCGTGGTCGGCCTGGCGGGCCTGCTCGACCTCGGCTACGTAGGCTTCTATGCCGTCGGTGCCTACAGCTACGCCATGCTCTCGCATTACCTGGGCTGGAGCTTCTGGGTGTGCCTGCCGATTGCCGGCCTGATGGCTGCCACCTTCGGCTTCCTGCTCGGCTTCCCGGTGCTGCGCCTGCGTGGTGACTACCTGGCGATCGTGACCCTCGGTTTCGGTGAGATCATCCGCCTGTTCCTGCGTAACCTCACCGATTGGACCGGCGGCCCCAACGGCATCAGCAACATCCCCAAGCCGGAGTTCTTCGGCCTGACCTTCGAACGCCGTGCGGCCGAGGGCATGCAGACCTTCCACGAGTTCTTCGGGCTGCAATACAACTCGATCAACAAGGTCATCTTCCTGTACCTGGTGGCCCTGCTGCTGGCCCTGCTGGCGTTGTTCGTGATCAACCGCCTGCTGCGCATGCCGATCGGCCGTGCCTGGGAAGCCCTGCGTGAAGACGAGATCGCCTGCCGTGCACTGGGCCTGAACCCGACCGTGATCAAGCTCTCGGCATTCACCCTGGGTGCCTGCTTCGCCGGTTTCGCCGGCAGCTTCTTCGCCGCGCGCCAAGGCCTGGTGACGCCGGAGTCGTTCACCTTCATCGAGTCGGCGATCATCCTCGCCATCGTCGTGCTGGGTGGCATGGGTTCACAACTGGGCGTGATTCTCGCGGCCATCGTGATGATCCTGCTGCCTGAGCTGATGCGTGAGTTCAGCGAATACCGCATGCTGATGTTCGGTGCGCTGATGGTGTTGATGATGATCTGGCGTCCGCAAGGCCTGCTGCCTATGCAACGTCCACACATGGAGCTGCGTCGATGAGCCGCGAAATTCTGCAAGTCAGCGGCCTGAGCATGCGCTTCGGCGGCTTGTTGGCGGTCAACGGCGTGGCCCTGACCGTCAAGGAAAAACAGGTGGTGGCGTTGATCGGCCCGAACGGCGCCGGCAAGACCACCGTGTTCAACTGCCTGACCGGCTTCTACAAGCCCAGCGGCGGTACCATCCTGCTCGATGGCCAGCCGATTCAGGGCCTGGCCGGCCACCAGATCGCCCGCAAGGGCGTGGTGCGGACCTTCCAGAACGTGCGGCTGTTCAAGGAAATGACCGCACTGGAAAACCTGCTGATCGCCCAGCACCGCCACCTCAACACCAACTTCTTCGCCGGCCTGTTCAAGACCCCGAGCTTCCGCCGCAGCGAGAAGGAGGCCATGGAACGCGCGCAGTACTGGCTGGAGAAGGTCAACCTGACCGAGTTCGCCAACCGTACGGCCGGCACCCTCGCCTACGGGCAGCAACGCCGCCTCGAAATTGCCCGCTGCATGATGACCCAGCCACGCATCATCATGCTCGATGAACCGGCAGCCGGCCTGAACCCGAAGGAAACCGAAGACCTCAAGGCTCTGATCGCCTACCTGCGTGAGTCGCACAACGTCACCGTGCTGCTGATCGAGCACGACATGAAGCTGGTGATGAGCATTTCCGACCATATCGTGGTGATCAACCAGGGTACCCCCCTGGCCCATGGCACGCCGGAGGAGATCCGCGACAACCCTGACGTGATCAAAGCCTACCTGGGGGAAGCGTAAATGCTGAAGTTCGAAAACGTTTCCACTTTCTACGGCAAGATCCAGGCGCTGCACAGCGTCAACGTGGAGATCAACCAGGGCGAGATCGTCACCCTGATCGGCGCTAACGGTGCCGGCAAGTCGACCTTGCTGATGACCCTGTGCGGCTCGCCGCAGGCGCACAGCGGCAGCATCAAGTACCTGGGTGAAGAGCTGGTCGGCCAGCCGTCCTCGCACATCATGCGCAAAAGCATCGCGGTAGTGCCGGAAGGCCGTCGCGTGTTCGCTCGCCTGACGGTCGAGGAAAACCTGGCCATGGGCGGTTTCTTCACCGACAAGGGCGACTATCAGGAGCAACTGGACAAGGTCCTGCAACTGTTCCCGCGCCTGAAAGAGCGTTACATCCAGCGCGGCGGCACCATGTCCGGTGGCGAGCAGCAGATGCTGGCCATCGGCCGGGCGCTGATGAGCAAGCCCAAGCTGCTGCTGCTCGACGAGCCTTCGCTGGGCCTGGCGCCGATCATCATCCAGCAGATCTTCGACATCATCGAACAGCTGCGCCGCGATGGCGTGACGGTGTTCCTGGTGGAGCAGAACGCCAACCAGGCGCTGAAGATCGCTGACCGGGCGTATGTGCTGGAGAACGGTCGGGTGGTGATGCAGGGCACCGGTGAGGCACTGCTGACCGACCCGAAGGTGCGCGATGCCTACCTGGGGGGTTGAATGAAAAAGGGCCTTCGGGCCCTTTTTTCTGCCCGCAGGACGTGTATCGTGGCCAGCTCTTTGGCAAAGATTCCCCGGAGCCCGCCCCATGCGCCTCACCCCTATCCTGCTGCTCAGTGCCCTGCTGCCGCTGTTCGCTGGCTGCCAGCTACTGGCCGAGCAGCCCCGTGACCCGAACATCGGCACCACACGCATGCAGGGCGAACTGAGCGCCAACGGCGGCCGCCTGTTGTTCAAGCCCTGCAGCGAAGCACGCCGCTTCGTGATCAACGACGTCGCCGGCACCGGCATCCTGCAAGAGTCCGCCAACCTGGCCAAGGACGCCAATGCCAAGTTGTTCGCCGACGTGCGCGGTCGCCTCACGGGCGCCAAGCAGGCCGACAACGACGGCCAGCTGGAAGTCAGCCGCCTGTACCGCCTGGAACCCTCCACCCGCGCTTGCGACGACCCCAACTTCAAGCAGCTGACCCTGCGCGCCAATGGCCATGAACCGGACTGGGACATCAAGGCCAGCGGCAAGGGCATGGTGCTCAACCGCATCGGCAAAGACCCGCTGCCACTGCCATTTCTCGAAGAAGAAGTGCCCGGCGGCGGCCTGACCCTGACCAGCGAAGCCAACGGCCAGCACGTGGAACTGTGGGTCGCCCCGCAACGCTGCGTCGACAGCGCCACCGGCGCCATCCACCACCTGCGCGCCGAACTGCGCATCGACGGCCAGACCCTGCGCGGCTGCGGTTACTACGGTGGTGCGCGCGACAACTGATCGCCGGGCACTTTTATCCTGCCAGTCAGGGCGTCTAACAGCTTATACTTGGCGGTTTGTGTAAAGCCGCCGGCCGCCCATGGCCGGGATACTGGACCCTGCCATGCTACGAATCACCGAACTGAAGCTGCCCCTGGACCATCCCGACGAAGCGTTGCGCGAAGCCATCGTCCAGCGCTTGGGCATCCGCGACGAGCAACTGCTCAGCTTCAACCTGTTCAAGCGCAGCTACGATGCGCGCAAGAAGAACAGCGAACTGCTGTTCATCTACACCATCGACCTGGAAGCCAGCAACGAAGCCGAGCTGCTCAGCAAGTTCGCCGATGATCGCAACATCGGCCCAGCCCCAGACGTCACCTACAAGTTTGTCGGCCAGGCCCCGGCAGGCCTGCAGGAGCGCCCGATCGTGGTCGGTTTCGGCCCGTGCGGCATCTTTGCCGGCCTGTTGCTGGCACAAATGGGCTTCAAGCCGATCATCCTCGAACGCGGCAAGGAAGTGCGCCAGCGCACCAAGGACACCTGGGGCCTGTGGCGTAAAAGCGTGCTCAACCCTGAGTCCAACGTGCAGTTCGGTGAAGGCGGCGCCGGTACCTTCTCGGACGGCAAGCTGTACAGCCAGATCAAGGACCCGCAACACCACGGCCGCAAAGTGCTGGAAGAATTCGTCAAGGCCGGTGCGCCAGACGAAATCCTGTACATCAACAAGCCGCACATCGGCACCTTCCGCCTCACCGGCATGGTCGAACAGATGCGCCAGGACATGATCGCCCTGGGGGCCGACGTGCGCTTCCAGGAGAAGGTCACCGACCTGTTGATCGAAGATGGCCAACTGACCGGTGTAGTGCTTGAAAGCGGCGAGCAGTTGCACTCTCGCCATGTGGTATTGGCCCTGGGCCACAGCGCCCGCGACACCTTCCGCATGCTGCACGCCAAAGGTGTCTACATGGAAGCCAAGCCGTTCTCGGTGGGCTTCCGTATCGAGCACCCGCAAACGCTGATCGACAAGGCACGTCTGGGCAAGTACGCCGGCCACCCGAAACTGGGTGCCGCCGACTACAAGCTGGTTTACCACGCCAAGAATGGCCGCTCGGTATACAGCTTCTGCATGTGTCCGGGTGGCACCGTGGTCGCGGCCACCAGCGAGCCTGGGCGGGTCGTCACCAACGGCATGAGCCAGTATTCGCGTAACGAGCGCAACGCCAACTCCGGCATCGTCGTCGGCATCGACCCCGAGCGCGACTACCCGGGTGGCCCGTTGGCCGGTATCGAACTGCAGGAGCGCCTGGAGGCGCACGCCTATGTAATGGGCGGCAGCAACTACCAGGCCCCGGCGCAGCTGGTGGGTGATTTTGTCGCCGGCCGGCCCTCGACCGCACTGGGCAGTGTCGAGCCGTCCTACAAGCCGGGCGTGACCTTGGGTGACCTGGCGCCGAGCCTGCCGGACTTCGCCATTGAGGCGATTCGGGAGGCACTGCCGGCGTTCGACCGGCAGATCAAGGGCTATAACCTGCATGATGCGGTGTTGACCGGGATCGAGACGCGTACCTCGTCGCCACTGCGGATTACCCGCGGTGAGGATTACCAGAGCCTGAACCTCAAAGGGCTGTTCCCGGCGGGTGAAGGGGCCGGGTACGCGGGCGGGATCCTGTCAGCCGGTGTGGATGGCATTCGCATCGCAGAGGCGGTGGCGCGGGATATGCTCGGCCTCTGACTCTTTATCGACTGACACCTCTTCGCGGGTAAACCCGCTCCTACACGGAACAATGGCCCCCTGTAGGAGCGGGTTTACCCGCGAAAGGGCCCGGTCCGGCACCAGACTATTCCGGCACCTACTCCAGACTTCCCCTCCCCCATCCTTCCCCAAATCCGTCTAGGCTTGCCCCAGGCCTGTCAGCAACAACATATAACAAAAACGAATATGTTTTTTGTTTTAAGGAACATCGTCACAGGCTAGGGTGTACGCCCGCACCCTTCGTAAACTGCTCATGGAGGGCCTACAGCCCGTGCGTAGCCTGTTTACCCGTTTCTTCCAGCTCGAAGCTGCCAGCGGCCTGCTGCTGATCGCCGCCGCCGTTCTGGCCCTGATCATCAACAACTCGCCACTGTCCTACCTGTACGGCGGCTTGCTCGACGTACCCGTCGCCGTCCAGGTCGGCGCGCTGAACATCGCCAAGCCATTGCTACTGTGGATCAACGACGGCCTGATGGCCCTGTTCTTCCTGCTCATCGGCCTGGAGGTCAAACGCGAGGTGGTCGACGGTCACCTGTCCAAGCCCTCACAAGTGATTCTGCCTGCCACCGCAGCCGTGGGCGGCATGGTGGTGCCAGCGCTGATCTACTGGTTCATCAACCGTGACAACCCTGCAGCCGTGGCAGGCTGGGCGATCCCTACCGCCACCGACATCGCCTTCGCCCTCGGCGTCCTGGCCCTGCTCGGCAAGCGCGTACCGGTGTCACTGAAGTTGTTCCTGATGACCCTGGCGATCATCGACGACCTGGGTGCGATCATTGTCATCGCCCTGTTCTACTCCGGCACCCTGTCGAGTGTGTCGCTGCTGCTGGCTGCGGCCTGTCTGGTGGTACTGGTGGCGATGAACCGGCTTGGCGTCGTCAAGCTCGGGCCCTACATGATCGTTGGCCTGATCCTGTGGGTCTGCGTGCTCAAAAGTGGCGTGCACGCCACTCTGGCCGGTGTCGCCCTGGCCCTTTGCATCCCGCTGCGTACACGCAATGCTGAATCGTCACCTCTTTTGGCGCTGGAACACGCCCTGCACCCTTGGGTGGCCTATGCCATCCTGCCCATTTTCGCCTTCGCCAATGCCGGCGTTTCGCTGGCAGGCATGACCGTAGACAGCTTCACCCACCCCGTGCCGATGGGCATCACGGTCGGCCTGTTGCTGGGCAAGACCGTGGGGGTTTTCGGCCTGACCTGGGTGGCGGTCAAGCTGCGCCTGGCCGCGCTGCCTGCGGGTGCGGGTTGGGGGCAAATTCTGGGGGTGGCGATACTCTGCGGCATTGGCTTCACCATGAGCCTGTTCGTAGGCTCGCTCGCCTTCGCCCCGGGTAGCAGTGAGTATGCCGGCATGGACCGCATGGGTATTCTTACTGGTTCGTTCTTTGCCGCGGTGATCGGCTACGCCGTCACCGCAATGGCCAGCCGCAAAACCAGCGTTGCCTGACTTGGCTGAAGCATGAAAAAACCCCGACTGGCAGCAGCCATGTCGGGGTTTTGTTTTACTGCGCTACGGTCAGTGCGAAACGCGGCTGGTACCGTCAACTGTCATGATGCGCACGCGCTCGCCAACGCGGAAGACTTCGTTCTCCTGCACGGCCTGCACATAGGCGCGCATGCTGCCATCATCTTCACGAACGGTAATTTCGACACCTTGGGTACGGGTCAGGCCTTCTTCTGCTGCGGAACCCGCCAAGCCACCGGCCACGGCACCGATCACGGCAGCCACGATGCTGCCACGACCACCGCCCACGGCGCTGCCGGCAACGCCACCCACAATGGCACCGGCACCGCCGCCAATCGGGGTCTTGGTGCCCTCGATCTTGACCGGGCGCAGGGATTCGATGGTACCCATACGCACGGTTTGCACGCGGCGGGCTTCGTCACGAGAGTAGCTGTCACCGGTCAGGCTCGAGGCACAGCCCCCCAGCAGCAGCGACATGGTGGTAAAGGTCGCCACCAGCAAAGCGGATTTACGCATGGGTAAAGTCTCCATAAGTCAGGTGCTCATTAGACGCTGCACATTGACGGCTGTCACGGTACAAACGTAATAAAATTGTTTTCATTCAGCCGGGGTACAGCCTGCCGGGCTGTGTCGAAGGCCTTTCAAGTGAGACCAAGAATAGCCATGGATTACTTCATCGTCGTGGTCACCACCGTTACGGGACTGTATTTCCACTGGTGGTTGTATGTGCGCATGCGCCGCTGGATGGACCGCGACCTGGCGTTGTCGCTGGCAGGGGCCGATCCTGAAAAACGCGCGTTCATGCTGGAAAGGTTGGCGCAGGCGCGCCAGGAGAAGGTGGGGCGTAAGCAACTGGCGGGGTGGTTGGAGCGCGAGGCGGCAGGTTATCCGGGGTAGCTTGATCAATGGCTGGGGCCGCTTGGCGGCCCCAGTTGCTCAGGGCGCCAGCCGCTCTCGCCGCCACTGCCCATCCACCAGCCGATAGTTCAAACGATCATGCAGGCGGCTTGCCCGCCCCTGCCAGAACTCGATGCGCTCGGGCAACAAACGGTATCCCCCCCAATGCTCAGGGCAGTGCGGCTGGGTGTCGGAGAAACGCGCTTCGGTGGCCTTAACCAGGCCCTCCAGCTCTTCACGCCCGGCAATCACGCGGCTCTGTGGCGAAGCCCAAGCCCCTAGGCGACTGCCCAGCGGGCGTACCTGGTAGTAGGCATCCGACTCCTGCGCCGTGACCTTCTGCACCCGGCCCTCAATGCGCACCTGACGTTCCAGGGCCGGCCAGAAGAAGGTCATTGCCGCAAAGGGGTTGGCTTGCAGTTGCTGGCCCTTGGCGCTGTCATAGTTGGTGAAGAAGGTGAAACCCTGCTCGTCGAGCCCCTTCAACAGCAAAACACGGCAATGCGGGCGACCTTCGCCGTCCACCGTGGCCAAGGTCATGGCGTTGGCTTCTACCGGTACCTGCTCGGTTTTCACCGCATCGGCGAACCACTGGTGGAACAGGGCGAACGGCTCCCCTGGTGCCTGGGCTTCGGCCAGGCCATCACGGGTGTAGTCGCGGCGCATATCGGCCAGGGATTGGGTCATTACTGCGGTTCCTTGACGATCAGTTGGTCTTCGCAGGGCTGTTGGCAGCTACTTTCTTGTCAACGGCAGCTTTCTTGGCGGCAGGCTTGGCCGGCGCAGCTTTTTTCTTGGCTGCAGTCTTCGCAGGCGTTTTGGCCTTGGCTACAGGTTTCTTCGCCGCAGCCTTGACGGCCGGTTTGCTGCCAGCGGCCTTGGCGGCGGGTGCCTTGGCATCCTGCACCGCCACCATCGAGGCCGGGACGGGTGCCGGGGCGGCCTGCTGGTATTTGGCCAGCAGCGCGACCATGGTGTTTTGCGGGGTCAGCAACATTTCCACGCGGCGGTTCAGGGCGCGCCCCTCGGCGCTGTCGTTGGCAGCGCGCGGCATCACCGAACCCATGCCCTTGAGGGTCAGGCGGTCACGCTGCAGGCCGCTGAGGCGGAAGATGGCCGATACCGAAGCGGCGCGCTCCAGGCTGAGCTTCTGGTTGGCAACGGCGGCACCGCTGCTGTCGGCATGGCCCAGTACCAGTACGGCAGTCTTGGGGTCGCCTTCGACTGTCTTGGCGACGCGGGTGATCGGGCCCAGGGACATGGGCAGCAACATGTTCGGGCGATCGGGATTGTACGAGCTGTCCACCGGCAGGGTTACCGCCAGCACATTGTCACGACGCTCCAGCTCCAGCTTGCTGTCCTTGATCGCTTCGCGCAGCTTGGGCTCGTATTCGTCCAGCCAGGCCTGAGTGGCCTTCTGATCGATCTTTGGCACCACCGGCCCCTTGGCTTGCTTGTCGTCACCGCCAAACGGCCACCACCAGCGGCTGGAGCTTTCGGATTTGGCATCGGCTTTGGCCACGTTTTCAGTGACGGCTGACTTCACTTCCTGCTCGGCAACCTTGTCCGAACCGAAAGGCCACCAGCTGGAGCCACCTTCCTTGGAGCCGTCCGGGGAGTGACTGGCGCAGCCGGTAACGGCGGTCAGGCACAGGGCGAGTGCTAAGGTTTTATGTGAAGACATCAGCGATACACCATGAAATAGAAAGATATTTTGCCTACGAACTTCAGGCGTTGGCATTGAGGATAGTCAAAGGGGTGTGGCAATACCCGCATTACCCGATCAAAGGCAACTGGCAAGGACGCGTACCAGTTTCTGGGCGCGTGGGTCCATCAGCACGTAAGGGCCGAGGGTATTGACCACAAAACCGAAGGCCACATCGTACTCCGGGTCGGCAAAACCGACCGAACCACCGGCACCGGGGTGGCCAAAGGCGCGGGCGCCGAGACCAAAGGTGGCATTGGCCACATCGGGCTGGTCGAGCATGCAGCCCAGGCCGAAACGGGTCTGGGTGAGCAAGGTACGGTCCTGGCCAAGGCTATGCTCGCGGGTCAGCTCATCGAGCAGTTCGGATTCAAGCAGGCTGCCGTCCAGCAGCCCGGCATAGAACCCTGCCAGGCTGCGTGCGTTGCCATGGCCATTGGCCGCTGGCTGCTGCATGCGCCGCCATTCCGGTTTGTTGGTGCTGGTCAGTATCGCGGGCGGATTGGTAAAGGCACGGGTCGACAGTGCCTCAGGCTCGCGCATGGTCACCTGCAGCAAGCGTTGCGCTGCACTGTCTCCAGCATTGCCCTTGCCACGGGCGATATGCGCCACGCGGTGGAACTCTTCGTCGGCCAGGCCAACATGGAAATCCAGCCCCAATGGGCGGGCGGTGCGGGCCACGATCGAGTCGCCAGGGCCACGGCCGTCGGCACGGCGAATCAGCTCGCCGATCAGCCAGCCATAGGTGATGGCGGCATAGCCGTGTTCTGTGCCTGGCGTCCACCACGGTGTCTCGGCTGCCAGGGCATCGACCATGAACTGCCAGTCATACAAGGCTTCAGCCGGCAACAGCTTGCGTATGGCCGGTAAGCCGGCACGGTGGCTGAGTAGCTGACGCAAGGTGATCGACTGCTTACCCGCCTGGGCAAACTCGGGCCAGTAGTTGGCAACCGGAGCATCGAGGGCCAGCTTGCCCTCGCCGACCAGCTGCAGGGCGGTAACAGCCGCGAAAGTCTTGGTGCATGAGAACAGGTTGGCGATGGTATCGCTGTGCCAGGCCTGCTGGCCGTCCTTGTCGGCACTGCCAGCCCACAGGTCAACGACGGTTTCGCCACCCACCTGGATGCACAGCGCGGCGCCACGCTCCTGGGGATCATCGAACAGCGCGGCAAAAGCTTCGCGCACAGCTTCGAACTTCAGCTCATAGTGACCCTGGATCTGCACCCGCTGCTCTCCGTACGACCATTATCCAAAAAGGTGTGCATTGTTTCAGTAGTTGGGTGTTTTGCAAACAGGCTTGGGCCAAGTGGTCGCGACACAAGGCCGCTCTCACCTGGGTTGACTGCATCTGCCTGATCTCAAGGGGCCGGTTTTTCCAGCTCGGCACGCAGTTGGTTCATGGTTTGCAGATTGCTTTTGCGCACGGCATCGACAAACCCTGGATAGGGCATATCGGTAATCGCCACCAGCCCAAGGTGGCCGTTCTCACCATCGAGCAGGCGACCGCTGGCCGGTTGGTCGAGGTACTGGAACCAGTGCGCACCAACGATCATAGGCTGCGCCAGGGCCGCCTTGAGGAAGTTTGCGTAGGCCGGGCCGCGATCCTCTTCCCGCGCCAGCTCCAATGGCCCCGGCCAGAACGGCCCGCGATCACGCGAGCCGAACTGGAACTCGGACACCAGCACCGGCTTGTCCAGCTCCGCCAGGCGGGCAAAGTCGTAGCCGTCCTGCGGCTTGAGGGTATAGAAGTTGAAGCTCAGAACATCGCAGAACTCGGCGCAGGCCTTGACCGCCTCCGGTGTGCTGACCGCATAGCGGCCACCCAGGAGCATGTGATTGGGCGCATGCCACTTCAACGAATCGGAAATGGTCTTGAAGTAGGTCTCGGCAAATACCCGCTGGAAGTGCTGGTAGTCACGTTCGATTTCCGGGTGCTCCGGGTCAGGCAACGGCGCCTCGAAGCCAGGATCTTCCATGAGTTCCCAAGCGGTCAGTTCGATGCCCCAGGCCTTGGACAACCCTTCCTGGTTGCGATACTTGTCGCGCAACTGCTTGAGGAATGCGCGTTTGGCTGGCACGTCGGTGGTCAGACGCAAGGTGCCGTAGGCCAGGCCATAGCGGCTCTTGGGGTCGCTTCCAGGGGCTGCCCAGGCCAGTTCGTTATCGGCGAAGTAACCGATGAGCCAAGGGTCGTCACGGTGATCACGCGCGGCGATGGCCACGGCACGTTCGGTGGCCATGGCAAAACGCGGGTCGAACGGGTCGGGCATGCGGCCCCACCAGTCCATGCCAGTGCTGATGCTGGCGTAGTCGCCTACGATCGACAGCGGCAAGGTATACGGCATGCGTCTGGCTTGGCCAAGCGCCGGCTCGCTCCAGTTGCCAATAGTGTTAAACCCCCAGGCCTGAAGGCGGTCAAGCGCATGCGCCTGCCAGCGGTCGGCATCCAGTACCGGCGGCGCGCAGCTGGCTGGCTGGCCCTCCACTGCGGGCGGGCAGGGTTTGCCATAGGTACGCTGCAGGTTGGCGGCGTAGAAGTCGAACCAGCGCCCCTGCTTGAAATTGCGCCCTTGCGACGAGGCATTGCCATCGTCGTTGTTGCTTTCGCCATAGAACGCGGCCAGTGCATCGCCCTCAGCGGGCAAGGCCTTGAACATGCCTTCGCGCCCGGCGACATACGTACGCCCGCCGTCTGCCGCCACGGCGTTTACCCCCAGGGAATAGAACGGGTGCCCATCCGGCGTTACCAGGTACCAGCGGCCATCACGCTTTTCAGTGCGAAAGAAGCCCTTGGCTGCAAAGGCCGGACCGCCCACCAGGCCACCGTAAGCGTCCAGCTGCTGCTTGCCGCGCTCTGCCAACCAGCCCTTGAGCTGTTGCTGTTCACGGGTATCGGCCGCCTTGAGCTGCTCGTCACTGGATACCTTCTCGGGCCAGTTACCGCGAGTCGACTGGCCATAAGCATCAATCAGCTCGTGGTAGGCCGCCCTGTACGCCTGGTCGTCATCCTGGATACCGACACGCTCGATCAGCAGGCTCTGCGCCACCTTGGGGCTGGGGATGCTCAGGCTGACCGAGGTCACCTGCTTGAGGTCGACTGCACCGGCACTGCTGGTCAAAAGGAGGCGCTGACCACCATGGTTCCAGGGCATCGGCGGGCCGGCGCGCATGCCCTGGTCCAGCGGCGAACTGGCCGTCAGGGGCACCAGCACGGTTTGCGCGGGCCCCGCGGGCAGGTCGATACGGCTGGTCAAGGTGCGGCCATCGCTGCCTTGCACGGTGACATCCACGGTCAATGCCCAGTCCATGGCACTTCGCAGGCGCAAGGTCAGGAACTGCCCAGCGGACCAGTCCCACACCCCACTCTGCGGGCTCAGGCGTAGGGTCGGCTGCTGGGCCGGGTTGAACACCACACGCCGCAACACCTCGCCCTCGGCCGTTTGTTCCGCGTTGTACTGCGGCATGCCGGCATCCACCGTCGCCACATTAACCACCGAAGCCGGGCGCACGAAGCTGAACAGCGTCTGCTGCCCGGCCAGCAAGGGCGAACTGCACAACAAGGCGAATACGGCGGGCAGGGTGCGGCGGATCATAAGGCTGGGGCTCTCCTTCAGGGCCCTGATGGGCCCAAGACGGGTGATGGACAATGCGCCGGCGCAAGTGCTCCGGCGGTCAGGAAATTTCCCGCCGGAACGGCGGCAGCGCATTGAGAATAGCCTTGCCGTAGCGCTGCGTGACCAAGCGCCGGTCAAGCAAGGTGATAACGCCGCGATCCTGCTCGGTACGCAGAAGGCGGCCGCAGGCCTGGATCAGCTTCAACGAGGCGTCAGGCACGGCAATTTCCATGAACGGGTTGCCGCCACGTGCCTCGATCCACTCAGCCAGCGCAGCTTCGACCGGGTCGTCGGGCACAGCAAAGGGAATTTTGGCGATGACCACGTGCTCGCAATACGCACCCGGCAGGTCGACACCTTCGGCAAAGCTGGCCAGGCCAAACAGCACGCTGTGCTGGCCATCGTCGACCCGCGCCTTGTGCTTGTTCAGGGTTTCCTGCTTTGAAAGGTTACCCTGGATGAGCACCAGCTTGCGCCAGTCACGGTCCAGACCGTCAAACACATCCTGCATCTGCTTGCGTGACGAGAACAACACCAGCGCGCCACGGGCATCCTCGACGATGTTCGGCAGCTCGCGGATGATCGCCGCGGTGTGCGCTGCTGCATCGCGTGGGTCGGCCTGTAGGTCGGGGACCCGCAACAGGCCGGCATCGCCATGCACGAACGGGCTGGGCACCACGCAGGTGACTGCGTCGCGCGGCAACCCCGAGCGCATGCGGAAACGGTCGAACTTGCCCAGCGCGGTCAATGTCGCCGAGGTCACCAGCGCGCCGTGGGCCACGCTCCACAGGCTACGCCGCAGCATATCGGCGGCGAGGATGGGGCTGGCGTTGACTTCGATGTCGAACAGCGCGCCACTTTCGGCCAAGGTCAGCCAGCGCGCCATGGGCGGGCTGTCTTCCGGGTCTTCGGCGGTGAAGGCCGTCCACAGCTCCCAGTTACCCTGGGCACGGGTGACCAGGCTGCCGAACAGCGGATACCACTCTTCGGCCTGATGGCTGGCGATGCCGATATTGACCTCGCCGTCCATGCCTTCCTTGAGCAGGTCAGCCAGGCGGGTGAACAGATCGTTGAGGCGGGCAAAGCCCTTTTTCAGTTCGATGCCCACTTCACGAATCTGCTCCGGCACCACCCCACCCTCGAAACGGTAACGCGGGCGCTCACGGCCTTCGGTGTCCTCGCTGGGACGGAAGTCAGCCACCTGTTCACAAAGGGTGAACATGAACTGCTGCTGGGTGCGTACTTCTCGCGCCAGCTCCGGCACCTGCTCGATGTACTTGCCCAGGTCGCCGGGCAGCGGATGCTGGGCCAGCAATTTGGTCAGGTTCTTGGCGGTCTGTTCCAGCCAGTCGGCGGTGGAACGCAGCCGCGAATAATGGGCGAAATGGCCGATGGCCTTGTCTGGCAGATGATGGCCTTCGTCGAACACGTACATGGTATCGCGTGGGTCGGGTAACACTGCACCGCCACCCAGGGCCAGGTCGGCCAGGACCATGTCGTGGTTGGTGACGATCACATCGACCTTGCCCATGCCTTCGCGGGCCTTGTAGAACACGCACTGCTGGAAGTTGGGGCAGTGGCGGCCGGTGCACTGGCTGTGGTCGGTGGTCAGCCGTGCCCAGTCCTGGTCTTCCAGGGCCTCTGGCCAGCTGTCACGGTCACCGTCCCAGCGGTTGCCGGCAAGCTTCTCGATCATGCTGTTGAACAGCTTCTGGCTGCGCTCGTCGACTTCGATGCGGAAGCCTTCTTCCTCGAACAACTGAGCCGTGGCTGACTGGGCGTGGCCTTCCTGCAACAGGATGTCGAGCTTGGACAGGCACAGATAGCGGCCACGGCCCTTGGCCAGGGCGAAACTGAAGTTGAGGCCGCTGCTGCGCATCAGGTCGGGCAGGTCCTTGAAGACGATCTGTTCCTGCAGGGCCACGGTGGCCGTGGCGATCACCAGGCGTTTGCCGGCGGCCTTGGCAGCCGGGATGGCCGCCAGGCTGTAGGCTACCGTCTTGCCGGTACCGGTGCCCGCTTCCACGGCCACCACGGCAGGCTCGCCAGCGCGGCGGCCTTCATCGTCGCAGGCAATGTCGCCAAGCACTTTGGCCACTTCGGCGATCATCAGGCGCTGCCCATAGCGCGGCTTGAGGCTCTTGGCTTCGAGAAAACGCGAATAGGCGCCCTGGATAGTGGCTTTGAGTTCGTTGCTGATCATGGTCTGCAGGCGCCCGGAGGGCTGGATATATTTTCAGTGTTTCGCATGGGGCGGCTATCATACCCCGCTATTGCCCTTTCTGCCGCATGGAGATCCGAATGCTCGCCTTTGCCCTGCCCTACACCCTGCATGTTCTGGCCGCACTCGTATGGGTCGGCGGCATGTTCTTCGCCTGGCTGGTGCTGCGCCCGGCAACGGTTGCAGCCCTTGAAGGGCCTGCCCGCCTGCGCTTGTGGGTGGAAGTTTTCCGACGCTTCTTCGGCTGGGTCTGGCTGGCGGTGGCGATTTTGGCGATAAGTGGTATCGGCATGTTGCACATGCGCTTCAGCGGTTTCGAGACGGCGCCCCGGTACGTGCACGTGATGATCGGTGGCGGGATCGCCATGTTTGCCTTGTTCATGCGCATTCAGGCGTTGCTGCTGCCGGAATTGAAGGCAGCGGTGCAGGCCGAGGACTGGCCGACGGGTGCGGCGGTACTGGGGCGCATTCGGCGGATGGTGGGGATCAATCTGCTGCTGGGGCTGGCAGTGGTTGCGGTGGCCAGTTCGCGACTGGTCATCTGACAGGCGCTGCGTGCAACCTGCAGCGAAGCCGGTGCCACGGTGCATGGCGCCGGCGTTGCCGGTGTTCGTGGGCAAGCCCGCTCCGGCAAGGGATCGCAGTGAGCATCAGAGGCGCTGCAAGATCAGTTCACCCGCGGCGCCTCCCGCGGACGGGGAATGGACATGACATGGAAGATACCCGTCAGCAGGATTTGCAAACGGTCAAACCAGCGGTGACTGCGCCCGCGCAGGCTGCGATTGAAAAACAGCACTTCTAGCAGGTGCAGGCCAAACAAGACGATGCCTGCGGCATTGATCAGCAGATTGAAGGGCAAGGGTTGTGGCATCAGCTGATTGAACAGCACCACCCCCCAGAAAGCGACCGTCAGGACCTTGCCCAGGCCCAGGATGAACTTCATACCACGCCCCTATAGAGAGTTGTCATGTCGAGGTGGCCTGATCGAGCAAACCGTGCGAACAACATTAACGGCAATGCCAAGACAGGCACCAGCACCACTCAGTTGAGGTGCAGCTCCACCCGTCGGTTGCGCGCGCGGCCCTCCTCGGTTTCGTTGTCGGTAACCGGTTCGCTTTCCCCACGGCCCTGGCTGGTGACCTTGCCCATCTCCAAGCCCTGGCCGATCAGGTACTCGGCAACGCTACTGGCGCGGCGTTCGGAAAGTGCCTGGTTGTAGCTGTCGGAGCCCACACCGTCGGTGTGCCCGATCACACGAACCTTGGCCACCGTCGGTGAATTGAGCTTCTCCACCAGGCCTTGCAGGCGTTGCTGGGCCGCCGGCGTCAGTTCGGCGGAGTCGAAGGCGAACATCACCGCGCCGTTGTCATCGAGGGTGATCACCTCTGGCGAGGGTTCGGGTGCACTGGCAGGTGGCGCGGCCGGGTACTGCTTCAGTGGGCAACCCATGTGGTCGACCGCCGTGTTGGCCGGGGTCTCGGGGCAGTGATCGCGCCGGTCGAAAATGCCGTCACCATCTTCGTCACCGTCCTGGGCGTAACAAATCAGCCCGCCGGCGATGGCACCCAAGGCGCCGCCACCGGCAGCCCAGGAAGAACTCTCGATGGCACCAAGGCCACCACCGACCAAGCCGCCCAGCAGGCTACAGATGGGCCAGGTCCTTTGATTGAGGGGCGCGCTGCCATCGCTGTGCGTAGCGCAGCCCGTGAGCAGGCTGGCAGCCACCAACAGCGGCAAAGCCGCCTTCGACGTCACACTCATGCTGAATGCTCCTGTGTCATTGGCCACAAACGGCTGGCCGGCATGAAGACGCGCCCGTGCCACTGCTCGAGGCACGGGCGCCCGCCGTCTTACCGCTGGATCTTGATCTCGGTACGACGGTTCATGGCACGCCCTTCGGCCGTGGCGTTGTCTGCCACCGGCTGGGTTTCACCCGCGCCGACCACCGAAACGAAGCTGCTGCGCGGTACACCGCTCTCGACCAGGTAATCGGTCACCGAATGGGCACGTCGCTCGGACAGTTTCTGGTTGTAGCTGTCGGAACCGACGCTGTCGGTATGGCCGCTGACGCTAAGGCGGGCAGAGGGCGCTTCCTGTTTCAGGCGCGTGGCAATGGTATTGAGGCGCTCTTTGTCACTGGCCGTCAGGCGCGCAGAATCGAACTCGAAGTGCACATCGCGGATGACAATGACTTCTTCCTTCTGCACCACCACTTCTTCGACCACCGCAACCGGCTCAGGCGGGCATCCGTTGGCATCGACCTGCACACCACGCGGGGTGCCAGGGCACTTGTCACGGCTGTCGGGCACGCCGTCGCCATCCTCGTCGCCATCGCCATGGGCCCAGCAATAGCCCGCCGCCAGGCCACCGCCCAGCAACGCACCCCAGCCAGCCCAGCTGGAACTTTCGATGGCGCCCAGGGCGGCGCCGCCTACACCCCCGACGGCGGCACATTTCGGCCAGTCGGTTTTTTGCAAACCTGCACAACCAGTCAACACACTGGTGAGCAGTACCAGGGGTATCGCTGTGCGTACTATGCTCATTTCATTGCTTCTCCTAGGGGGAATCGGCATAAGGCCGATCTCTGGGAGTAAAGACCGCGCATTCCAACCCTGCCAGCAATAAGCTACGACACGGTCACATGCCCCTTTGCCCGCACGCCGCAGCCCGCTAGTCTTGGATGACTTGAACGAGGAATGGCAATGACCGAAGGTTTCTCCAAACGCACCCCGCAACAGGCCCTGGCAGCCCTGCTCGAGCGCTTCACTCCACAACGGCTGCTGCTGGTGGGTACGCGCTTCCCAGCGCTGGACGCTTTCGCCCAGGCACACCCCCAGGTAACCATCGACACCGCCGCCCCCGGGCCGCTGCCGGCTGAACTGGCCGCCAAGCGCTTTGACCTGGCGGTACTGGTGGACTGCCTGGAGCACTTGCCCAAGCGCACCGGCCTGGAGCTGCTCGGCGGCATTCGCAACCTCAATGCCAGCCGGGTTGCAGTGCTGGCCGACCTGGCTGCCTGCGGCTGGCAGGACACCGACTTTTTCGCCCTGGCCATGTCGGCCAGCGAGAAATTCTGCCGTGAGCAACAGGTTTTGAACCTGTTCACCTATGATCTACATGACTATAAGCAGGTCCCGGACTGGCTCAATGCCAGGTTCTGGGCCAACCCTGAAAACTTCGGCAAGTACTGGTGGTGATGATGAGTGTCTCGGTCTGCCCTTGTGGCAGTGGCAACCTGCTTGACGCCTGCTGCGGGCATTACCATGCCGGTACTCCGGCACCGGATGCCCAGGCCCTGATGCGCTCACGCTACAGTGCCTACGTGCTGGGCCTGGTCGACTACCTGGTAGCCACCACCCTACCGGCCCAGCAAGCCGGCCTGGACCGTGCTGCCATGGCCGACTGGAGTGCACAGAGCACCTGGCTGGGCCTGGAGGTGGTAAGCGCAGAAGTGCTGGGCGGCCAACCCGAGCACAGCTTCGTCACCTTCACCGCACGCTGGCACGACCAAGACGGCGATCATCAGCACCGCGAACGCTCGGCGTTCGTCCAGCATGCCGGCCGCTGGTACTTCATCGACCCAACGGTCGGGTTGAAGGCCGGGCGCAACGACCCCTGCCCCTGCGCCAGCGGGCACAAATTCAAGAAATGCTGCGCCAGCTACGTAGGGAACTGAACATGATCAAGCGCACCCGTCTGCTACTGCTCGGTGCGCTACTGGCATGGCTGACGGGCTGTGCCAGTTGGGGTGAGGACTGGCGCGAACCCGAAGTGCATCTGGTCGAGGTCGAAACGGTCAAGGCCAGGTTGCTGGAACAGGAGTTCGTGTTGCACCTGCGGGTCGACAACCCCAATGACAGCCGCCTGTTCATTCGTAACGTGTCGTATGCAATACGCCTCAATGACCTGCTACTGGTGCAGGATGAAGCCAGCATATGGCGCAGCGTGGGCGGGCATGCAGGGCGCACTTTCAAGATCACCGCACGAACCAACCTGTGGCAGCACCTGAAGCCACTGGCCAAGCTGCTCAGAAGCAAGCAGCCGCTGCATTACACCCTGCAGGGCGAACTGGCGACCGGATTGCTCATCCATCAGGACCTGCACTTCTCGCGCAGTGGTGAGATAATCCCCGGCGATCACATACCGGAGTAACCCTGCAATGTCCCAACAACCCCACGTTCATGGCCCTGACTGCAACCATGACCATGATCACCACCACGACCACGGCCATGTACACGGCCCGCACTGCAACCACGGCCACCAGGAGCCGGTGCGCAACGCCCTGAAGGACGTTGGCCGTAACGACCCGTGCCCGTGCGGTAGCGAAAAGAAGTACAAGAAGTGCCACGGCGCCTGATCGACTGACGCGATTCAACATCTGATCGATTGCGCGATCACTGTGGGAGCGGGCGCGCCCGCGAACACGGGCGAAGCCCGTGCCATACACCGCGTCGCATGCTTCGCGTGCTTGCCCGCTCCCCAGGTAGCGTGCCAGCCTCTGGATCATGAGCCTGACACAGGAGGCTACGCGGCCTTTCGCCGGTTAGCCCCCAGCAGATCCTGGTACCAAAGGCCGGCATCATAGGCGATGGTCACCAGGGTGGTCTCGACATACCGCGGGTGCTGGGCCATGCGCTGGGCAACCGCCAGGCAGGCAGCGGCTGTATTACCGACAAAAATGCCACTCTGCATGTAGAACCAGCGCTGTGCGGCGAGCATTTCTGCATGTTGCACCTGAGCCCGCTCGTCCACCAGCGACCAGTCCATGAACGGCGGGCAAACGCCCACGGCCATGCCTTCAAAACGATGATCGGCGAACACGCCAGCCCTCGAATCACAGCCATTGGGGTCGACCAGCACCGTCGACACGTCGAAGCCATGGTCTTTCAGCCCCAGGGTGATACCCGTGAAACTGGCGCCAGTACCCGCACAGCCCACGAACAGGATCTGCCGCCCTGCCCCGGCGTTGGTCAGTTGCAGGGCCAGTTCACTGGCGGTCTGATAACGATGGGCCTCGATGCCCACCGGGTTGTTGAACTGGTCGGTGTAGAAGTATGACTTGCCCAACGCGGCCTGGTTATCCAGGTGATGCATCACCACGTCCTTGGGCGTGGCACCGGCCATCAGCATTTCCTTGCCGATCAGCCGAGCACCGAAACACTCCAGCAGATCCCGCTTCGTCTGGCTGAAACTCAGCCCGACCGCTAGCTCTACAGCGACCTGGTACTTGTGGCAGGCCGCCAGCAAGCCAAAGCCGAAGCTGCCACCGGTTTTTTCGATGACGGTCGTCACCCCGGGAATGATGTCACCCTTGCGCACGGCATGTTCGATGATCCGCCGCGCCGCCCGGTATTTGTGGCTACCGCCCGGGTTGTTCATTTCCAGCTTGGTGTAGATACGATCGCTGACACTGATGAGCTCGCTCATTTGCGGCTACCTTCCATTGACGTTTGCAGGCAGGCCTTGTTCTGCAGCAGGCCGGCAGTGGCAACCAGCAGCCCCAGGCAGAGGACCATGCAGATGGCGTTGGTACCGTCCCAGCCAACCGAGCTCAGCAACAACGAGGGGCTGAATGCGCCGAGGGTGGCAAAAATGGCAATCGCCAGGTCGTTCTTGCCCTGCATCTGCATCGCTGCCGGGCTGTTCTGCAGTGACTGGGCCAGCAAGGCACCTCCGCCTACGTAAGTGAGGTTCCAGCCCAGCCCGAGGGCAATCAGTGCCAAGGTCATCATGGCGTAGCTGTGCGACCAGATATTCATCGCCGAGCAACCGATCAACAGGGCCAGGCCCGCACAAATGGTGGTCTTGATACCCAGCCGCTGGATGATGGCGCCGGTGAAGAACGACGGGGCAAACATGGCAATCACATGCCACTGGATCGCCAGGCGGACGTCAGTGAAGTCCTCGTGCATGTGTTTCATGTGCATCGAGGCCTGGATCATCAGCAGGTTCATGATCCCGTAGCCCAACGCAGCGACAGCCATTGCCACAACCACGCTCGGGCCTGCCGGCTCGGCACGGACACTGGCCGGCTTTGCTGCGCTGTTGACCGCGCTGGCCATACCGGCATCGTTGGGCAGGCAAAGCGCAATCAACAATGAAAGCAACGCCAGGCCGACAAACGCGGCATAACACAGCGAAAACAGTGGGTAGCCACCCACGTCACGCAGCCACTCGGTAAGCGTCGGCCCGACGACAGCCGCGATGACCCCGCCCGCTACGACCAGCGAAAGTGCCTTGGGCTTCAAGGCCTGGGAAAGATTGTCGGTTGCCGCGAACCGGTTGAAGTTGGCGAACGCGATGTACACACCCAATGCAGAGTGGCTGAGGACCAGCGTTGGAAAATGCTGGTGCTCCACCGCCAGAAAGCCGCTGACGCCAGACAGCGCCAGGGGAATCGCGCCCAGCATGAACGCCTTTTTACGGCCGATGCGGCTCATCAGCCTGGAGACCGGATAAGTTGCCAACATCAGGCACAGAAACTGGAACCCGTACGGCACCGTGGACCATGCGGCATCAGGCGCCAGCGCAGCCCCGACAATGGCGGCCATCGTCACCGACATCACGGCAGTCGTCAGGTTGATCGACTGTGCGGTGAAGTACAGGTACGTGCGCCGCGGTAACGTACTGTTCATAGTGCGTGCTCGTGATAAGTGGACAAGTCGATTTCGGCCTCGGGGAACACGCAGATCAGCCGTTCCTTGCCTTTACCCAGGCGTTTGCGCTTGACGCTAAGGCGCCCGATGCGCCGAGGCGAATCGAGGTGCGTACCACCGCAGGGGATTTCGATGCCGTCGTAGGTCCACAAACGCGCGTCTTCCAGGCCTTGAACCGCGTAGTGCTCGATCGGCGCATCGCAGCCAATCAGTTCATTCGCCCGTCGTTCTATTTCAAGTACGTCTTCAGCCGTGAAAGCGTCCTCGACCAGGAAGTCGAAACGGGCCGTGTCCTCCTTGATATGGCAGCCGATCGTCCATTGCTTCAGTTCTTCACGCAGCCCGATGGCGGCGGCATACAGGAAGTGGCTGGCACTGTGAGACAACGTCAGCCGTTCGCGCCGTTCAATATCGATAGTGACGCGGGCCGGCATGCCCACGGTGACTTCATCCAACAGGTGTAAATCATCCGGGTGCAGGCTGTGAATAATAATGCCGCCCAGTTTTCCGCCTTTGAAACCGTCCAGGCGAATAGGGCTACCGTAGAGTTTTTTAACCCAGACGAATCGCACGGTACCCACCGGTAATTCAATGGTGCCGAAGTCCGCTTCCTGCCCCCCCCCTTCTGGATAGGCCACCGTACTCAGCAACTCGATGCCGTCACTGTGCACCCGCGCTACTTGCGTATTCGCGCCCGCCAGGTACTGGTCTTTGTAATACAGTTTTTCGGTATTTCTTAAAACTTCATAGTTCAGAGCGTTCATGATTCCAATACCACCTGCAATGATGTTTTAACCTGTACCCGGGCAGCGGCCGGGACGTCTTTGGTCACAATGCAGCCCGGCCCGATAAACGCACCGTCACCGACATGAATTGCGCCCAGCACACTGGCGAAAGCGCCGATCTGCACCCGGTTACCCAACGTCGGGTGCCTGGGGCTCGAGGGGTTGTCACTGATACCGCGGGCGCCCAGGGTTACGCCGCCAAGCACGTAGCAATCGTCACCAATGGTCGACGTTTCACCAATGACGGTGCCCATGCCGTGATCGATGATGAAGCGCGCACCAATGCGGCTGCGGAAATGGATCTCCGCCCCCGAAAGCATTTTTCCGCGCCTGGAGATCATGGCGGCCAGGCATTGACCGCCGGCGCCGTAGGTCGCGGCGCTATTGTTGTAGATCCAATGGGCCAGCCGATAATGCAAAACCGCAGAATAAGAGGTGTAGGTTTTTGCAATGAAGACCAGGTCGCGGCCGGCAGCCGGATCTTTCATGGCAAATGCCTGTAAATCGGCATGTGCCTGTTCAGTCACACGTTCAATGACCGGTGTTTCTTTCAGTGCTTCGAACTCGACGATTGAACAACACTCCAATAACGCCGAGGTCACAAGATTCTTTACAACTTTGAATGACTCCAGTTCGTCAGGGACAGGAAGCCTGGCAATGACGGCTGATTGCATGTCCATAGGGTGCATGGGCTTGATATCCAGTTGTCTGGTCTGCACAGACGCTAAAAGTGCCGCCTTTGTTGGCAGCCGAAAGTTCCGACACGGGGATATTGGCATGTGCTGGCCATTTGCAAACGAACAGTCGACAAGCATTTCCGTTAACTGTTAGGCTTTTTTTTCTAACGGTTTCGGACCTGCCATGATCCCCTGCAGCCTTCATCACCTTTTGAAAGAACGCCTGGATGCAGGCGAGTGGTTGCCCGGGCAACGCATGCCCTCCATCCGCAAGCTGACCGCTGCAGTGGACTTCAGTTACCACGACGTCGTGTCGGCCTATGCCCAGCTGGTCAGCGAAGGGGTATTGACGGCATCACCTGGGCGAGGCTACTTCGTGGCAAACCGCGCCAGGCAGACCAGCGTGATCCACGAACCCGAATGCATGGCCGGCGACCCCCTGTTCCGGCTGCTGCAGGGCGGCCAGCACTTCACCAAGCTGGGCAGCGGCTGGCTGCCCCCCGCGTGGCGCGACACCGAACTGCTGGCCAAGGCAATTCGTCGCACGGCGCGGCTGGAGCAAAGCTCGCTGGCAGAGTACGGCGACATCCAGGGGTACCTGCCCATGCGCAAACAGCTGTGCGTGCACATGAAACGGCTGACCCGTGTCGAAGCCCGGCCCAACCAGTTGCTGACCACACTGGGTGCCACGCAAGGCCTGGACCTGGTTGCACGGTTGCTGATCAAACCGGGCGACCACGTTTTCGTCGACGAGCCGGGCAACGGCAACCTGATCAAGCTGATCCAACTGGCTGGCGGGCACGTCGTCGGCATTCGGCGGACCCAGGACGGGCCAGATGTGGAAGAAATGAGAAGCCACCTGGCCAGGCACAAGGTCAAGGCGTTTTTCTGCAACAGCACCTTCCACAACCCGACCGGCAGCAACATCAGCCCGCACAACGCCTTCAGCGTCCTGCGCCTGGCGGTGGAGCACGAGTTCTTCGTGGTCGAGGACGATGTCTATGGGGACTTCAGCCCTGCTGTGCGCCAGACCTTTGCCGAGCTGGACAACCTTGACCGGGTTATCTACATCGGCAGCTTCTCCAAATGCCTGTCGGCCTCGCTGCGCGTGGGGTTCATTGCCTGCTCGCAAGACCTGATCGAACCGCTCACACGCCTTAAACTGCTGACCTGCGTCGCCGTCCCTGCGTTTTGCGAACGCTTCGTCAACACCATATTGTCGGATGGCACGTATGCCCGGCACATGAAAGACGTGCAGCAGCGCCTGATCCGCCAGCAAGTGCAAACCCAACGCTTGCTGCTCGAGCGCGGCTGGCAGTTCGATATAGCGCCGCAAGGGGGTATGTTCCTTTGGGTCTACCACCCGGACCTGCCCGACCTGCAACCTTTCATGCGTAAACTGGAGCAACACAAGATCCTGCTGATGCCGGGCTCTGCATTCGCGGTGAGCCGTGACTACCAACGCTACACGCGCATCAATTGCACGCATTTTTCCGACGCCTTGGCCGAGCACTTCGAGGTTTGACCCGGCGCGATCAAATAAACCGACCTGGGACCTTGCATGGCGCCTGCGCGCTTACTACCTTAGCGCCTTTCCAAACCAGCCTCGCCTTGCAGGAGCCCTTGCCATGGCCGCCCCCGCCTTTCCTCCCTTCCGCCTGCGGTTCGCAACCGCTGCCACCCTGCTCGGCATGCTCGGGCTGGCCGGCTGCCAGACGGGCGGCTACCAGGATAGCGTGCCACCGACCAGCGGCGTGCAGCCGCTCAAAGGCCTGGCACAGAATGTTTCGGTACGGCGCAATGCCATGGGCGCGCCGCTGATCGAAAGCAGCAGCTTCCATGATGCGCTGTTCAGCCTGGGCTATGTGCACGCCGGCGACCGCATCGAACAGATGGTCGCCATGCGCCTGCTCGCCCAAGGCCGTCTGGCCGAACTGGCCGGCAGCGAGGCGCTGGATATCGACCGCCTCATGCGCGCCGCCAACCTCAAGCAAAGTGCCGCCCAGCAATACGCCGACGCATCGCCACGGCTCAAGCGCTTCTTCGAAGTGTACGCGCGCGGGGTCAACGCCTACCTGTTCCGCTACCGCGACAAGCTACCAGCAGGCCTGGCCAGTAGTGGCTATCGCCCCGAATACTGGAAGCCTGAAGACTCGGCGCTGATCTTCTGCCTGTACGCGTTCAGCCAGTCGGTCAACCTGCAAGAGGAACTCAGCGCCCTGACCCTGGCGCAGAAAGCCGGTAGCGACAAGCTGGCCTGGTTGCTGCCCGGGGCCCCGGACGAGCCGCTGGCCGAAATGGAAGTGGACAAGCTCAAGGGCCTGAACCTGGCCAGCCAGTTGCCGGGGCTGCCAGCCCTGGCAGCTGCCAGCCAGAAGCTCGCCGACCTCGACCTGCTCGGTAGCCCGGGGTCGGCCAACCTGGCCCTGGGCCCGCAGCGCAGCCGCAGCGGCAAGAGCCTGCTGGCCAGCGACAGCCGCGCCGCCTGGGCCTTGAGCCCGGTACAAATCAATACCAACAAGTACCAGGTTGCCGGCCTGTCCTTGCCGGGCCTGCCAATTGTGCTGGCCGGCTACAATGGCAAGCTGGCCTGGAGCAGCAGCGCGGTCATGGCCGACAATCAGGACCTGTTCCTCGAGCGGCTGCGCCGCCAAGGCAATCAGCTGAGCTACCTGGCCGATGGTAAATGGCTGCCGGCCCGCGCCCGCAGCGAAACCTACTTTGTACGTGGCCAGCGACCCGTGCGCGAAGTGATGTACGACACCCGCCACGGCACCCTGCTGGCCCAGCCAGAAAACGCCAGCCTGGGCCTGGCGCTGAACCTGCCCCAATTCAAAGGTGATCGCAGCCTGGATGCTCTGTTCGACCTGACGCGGGCCAAGAACGTGGAGCGGGCCTTCGACAGCACACGTGAAGTGACGGCTGCTGCCGTCAACTTTGTTTTCGCCGAGCCTGAGCACATCGGCTGGCAAGTCAGTGGCCGCTACCCCAATCGCCGCGAAGGCCAGGGCCTGCTGCCCTCGCCGGGCTGGGACGGGCGTTACGACTGGGACGGCTATGCCGACCCGATGCTGCACCCGTACGACCAGGACCCGCCCGCAGGCTGGATCCGCCACGCCAACCAGCGCAGCCTGCCGCGCGGCTATGGCATGCAGCTGTCCAGCACCTGGTACTACCCCGAACGTGCCGAACGCCTGGCACAGCTGGCCGGCAACGGTCGCCACGACAGTCGCAGCCTGATGGCCCTGCAGAACGACCAAGTGACCCTGCTGGCCAACAAGCTCAAGCAGATGTTCGACGCCCCCGGCATGGCCCAGCCACTGAAGCAGGCGATCGACGCCCTCCCCGCCGGGCAGCGCGACAAGGCCCGCGACACGCTGGCCCGGCTCAAGGCCTTCGATGGCCGCCTGAGCCCGGTGTCGGCCGATGCCGCGCTGTACGAGTTGTTCTTGCAGGAGGTCGCTCGCCAGACCTTCCTCGATGACCTGGGCCCGGAGGCCGGCCCGGCGTGGCAGGCATTCGTCAGCAATGCACGTTTGTCGTTCTCGGCGCAGGCCGATCATCTGCTGGGCCGCGATGACAGCCCCTTCTGGGATGACCGCAACACGCCGCAAAAAGAAGACAAGCCCGCCATCCTCGCCCGCAGCCTGGCGGGCGCAATGGAGGCCGGGATCGCGCAGCTGGGTGCCGACCGACGCACCTGGCAGTGGGGCCAGCTGCATCAGTACCGCTGGCCGGCACCGGCCTACCATGGCCTGGGTGATGCGATCAGCCGTGCGCCGCTTGCCGCAGGCGGCGACTTCACTACCCTGGCCCTCACACCATTCGCCTGGGGCAGCGACTTCGACACGCATCTGCCAGCCTCGGCACGGATGATCGTCGACTTCGGCCAGGCCGAACCGTTGCAGATACTGACCAGCAGCGGCCAGTCCGGCAACCCGGCCAGCGCGCATTACCGCGACGGGCTGGATGCCTGGTTCAAAGGGCGCTTCATGAGCCTGCCACTGCAACAGCAGAATTTCGGCAGGGCGTATGGCAACCAGCGGCTTACATTGGTACCGGGGCGGTAACGGCATTCTTCAGGGGGCATGAGGGGGCTTGATGAAGTTTTTCAGCAGCGCCCTCCCAAATCCATCCGAACTAACGTCTGGCACCATGCCTCTTAACGGATAACCCCAGAACCAGTGCCCGTGCCATGGACCTTGTCATCGCCCGCCCCGAAGGCCTGTACTGCCCGCCCGGAGATTTCTACATCGACCCCTGGCGGCCCGTGGACCGGGCTGTCATTACCCACGGCCACGGCGACCACGCACGCAGCGGCAATGGCCATTATCTGACCGCCAGCCCCGGTGCCGGCATTCTGCGCAGCCGCCTGGGCCAGGACATCCATTTGCAGACCCTGCCCTACGGTGAGCGCCTGCTGCACCAAGGCGTGACGTTGAGCCTGCACCCAGCCGGGCACGTGCTGGGTTCGGCACAGGTGCGCCTGGAGTATCGAGGTGAAGTCTGGGTTGCATCCGGTGACTACAAGGTAGAACCCGATGGCACCTGTACGCCCTTCGAACCGGTGGCGTGCCACACCTTCATCACCGAGTCGACCTTCGGCCTGCCGATCTACCGCTGGCCAAGCCAAAGTGAGATCTTCGCCAGCATCAATGCCTGGTGGCGGGCCAACCGTGAACAGGGCAAGGCCAGCGTGCTGTTCTGCTATGCCTTCGGAAAGGCCCAGCGGATTCTGCATGGGCTGGATGCCAGCATCGGCCCAATCCTCGTGCATGGCGCCATGGAGCCGCTCAACCGGGTGTATCGGGATGCCGGTATCCGCCTGCCGGAAACCCGCTACGCAGGCGATATACCGCGCAACGATCCTCTGCTGCGCCAGGCACTGGTCCTGGCGCCCCCATCGGCCGGCGGGAGTAGCTGGATGCGCCGTTTTGGCGATTACAGTGATGCCTTCGCCAGCGGCTGGATGCTGCTACGCGGCGCCCGCCGACGGCGCGGCGTGGACCGAGGCTTTGTGCTGTCCGACCACGCCGACTGGCCCGGCCTGCTCTGGGCCATTGGCCAGACCGGTGCCCAACGGGTGATGGTCACTCACGGCTCAGTCGACGTACTGGTGCGCTACCTCACCGAACAAGGCCTGGATGCCCGCGCCTTTGTCACCGAGTATGGCGACGAAGACGATGTGCCCAACACCGCCCCCTCGCCATGAAAGCCTTCGCTACGCTGTTCCTGCGCCTGGACGCGACCACCTCCAGCAATGCCAAGCTCGAGGCACTGCGCGACTACTTCGACATGGCGCCCGCCGACGATGCTGCCTGGGCGGTGTATTTCCTGGCCGGCGGGCGCCCACGCCAACTGGTGCCCACCCGCCTTCTACGCGAACTGGCAACGGCACTGGCTGGCCTGCCGGACTGGCTTTTCGAAGAAAGCTATCAGGCCGTGGGCGACCTGGCCGAGACCATTTCGCTGCTGCTGCCGCTGCACGCCGATGGCAACGATGAAGGCCTGGCCACCTGGGTGGAACAGCACTTGCTGCCCCTGCGCGGGCTGCCGCCTGAGCAAGTCCGCCAGCGCCTGCCGCCGCTCTGGGCCCGGTTGGACCGCGCCAGCCTGATGCTATGCCTGAAGCTGATCACTGGCAGCTTTCGCGTGGGCGTGTCAAAGCTGTTGGTCACCCGCGCCCTGGCGCAACTGGCCGGGCTGGACGCCAAACGCGTGGCCCAGCGCCTGGTCGGCTACACCGATATAGGCCATCGCCCCACTGCAGCCAGTTACCAGAGGCTGATCGCCCCAGAGTCCGCCGATGAACACAACCAGCGTGGCGGCCAGCCCTACCCCTTCTTCCTGGCCCATCCGCTGCAAGTGTCCAGCGATCAATTCGATACCCTGCTCGGGCCACCAAGCGATTGGCAAATCGAATGGAAGTGGGACGGCATTCGGGCGCAAGTGGTGAAGCGCGATGGCCAGCTGTGGGTGTGGTCACGCGGCGAAGAACTGGTTACCGAGCGTTTCCCCGAACTGCATGGCCTGGCACAGACGTTGCCCGATGGCGTGGTGCTCGATGGCGAGATTCTGGTCTGGAAACCCGGTGAAACCGAGACGGAACTGGCCGTGCAGCCTTTCGCCTTGCTGCAACAGCGCATCGGTCGCAAAACGCTGGGCAAAAAGCTGCTGAACGATGCGCCGGTGGTGTTGCAGGCCTACGACCTGTTGGAGTGGCAGGGCGATGACTGGCGCAGCCGACCGCAGCACGAACGCCGAAGCCAGCTGGAACGCCTGGTGGATGAACACCCACTTGCCCCCGTGCTGTTGTCGCCTTTGCTGCAAGGCCCGGACTGGGCCGACCTTGCCCGCCAGCGCGAACAGTCACGCAGCCTGGGCGTGGAAGGGCTGATGCTGAAGCAGCGCGAGGCCCTGTACGGCGTGGGGCGCACCAAGGACATGGGCATTTGGTGGAAGTGGAAGATCGACCCGTTCAGCGTCGATGCGGTGCTGATCTATGCCCAACGCGGCCACGGCCGCAGGGCCAGTCTGTACAGCGACTACACCTTTGCCGTATGGGATGCACCGGCAGGTACCCCTGGTCGGGCGTTGGTGCCCTTTGCCAAGGCCTATTCAGGGCTCAGTGACGAAGAAATGCGCAAGGTCGACGCCATCATCCGCAAGACCACGGTGGAAACGTTCGGGCCGGTGCGCAGTGTGACCCCAACGTTGGTGTTCGAGCTGGGCTTCGAAGGCATCGCCCTGTCCCGGCGCCACAAAAGCGGTATCGCCGTGCGCTTTCCGCGCATGCTGCGCTGGCGGCTGGACAAGCCGGTGGAGGAGGCAGATGACCTGGCCACCTTGCAGGCGCTACTGGCCTGAAAAAGTTTGCGATGCCCGACTGCTGCAGGATGAGGCGCATTCGCTGAAACTATGCTTCTATTTTTGAGCCGACCCGTGTCGCAGACCGTTTTCGCCACGCAGCCAGGACCAACATGCACCATTCAACCCATGACCTGCTCTCCCCCGTACCGGGCATCACCCGCCAACTGCACAGTTTCCACTTCGGCCCTCGCAGTGGTGGCAAAGTCTATATACAGGCCTCACTGCACGCCGACGAGCTACCGGGCATGCTGGTAGCCTGGCACCTCAAGCGCCGTCTGGTCGAGCTGGAACAGCAAGGCCGACTGCAGCGCGAGATCATTCTGGTGCCGGTGGCCAACCCGGTGGGCCTGGAGCAAGTGCTGCTGGATGCGCCATTGGGGCGTTTTGAACTGCAAAGCGGCGAGAACTTCAATCGCAACTTCGTCGACCTGTCGGACAGCATCGGCGACCTGATCGAAGAACACCTCACCCAGGACCCGACGCACAACCTTGCACTGATCCGCGAATACCTGCGCCGCGGCCTGGACGCACACCCGGCCCGCACACCCCTGCAGGCCCAGCGCCTGATACTGCAGCGCCTGGCCTGCGATGCCGATATGGTGCTGGACCTGCACTGCGACTTCGAAGCAGTCGAGCACCTGTACACCACACCCGATGCCTGGCCCCAGATCGAACCCTTGGCCCGTTACCTGGGCGCCCAGGCCAGCCTGCTGGCAACGGACTCGGGCGGGCAGTCGTTCGATGAATGTTTCAGCCTGGTCTGGTGGCAATTGCAGCAACGTTTCGGCAAACGCTTCCCGATTCCGCTGGGCTGCTGCTCGGTCACCGTCGAGCTGCGCGGCCAGGCGGATGTCAGCCATGATCTGGCCAGCAAGGACTGCCAGGCGATCCTTGACTTCCTGACCCATGCGGGTGTCATCGAAGGCACCAGCGCCGCTCTGCCCGCGCTGTTACGCCACGCCACGCCGTTGGCCGCGGTGGAACCCGTGGCAACGCCACTGGGTGGGTTGCTGGTTTACCACGCCAAACCGGGCCAGCACCTGGAGGCCGGCCAACTGATTGCCGAAGTCATCGACCCGCTCAGTGACCGAGTCACCGCCCTGCGCAACCGCCAGCCAGGCCTGCTGTATGCGCGTAGCGTACGGCGCATGGCCACGGCTGGCATGGTCATCGCCCATGTGGCCGGCGAACAGGTATGCCGCAGCGGCTACCTGTTGGCCAATTGATCCGGTAAAACCATTGCAGCCGGCAAGTGGTCTGTAGAAGCACAGCCTTCGGAGGGCCACCTGCCTCATGCCTGCTGCTACCGACCTCGCCAATGCCTGGTTTGCCAAGCGCGGCTGGAAGCCCTTCGCTTTCCAACGGCGCGTATGGGCTGCCGTCGAACGGGGCGAGTCCGGTTTGCTGCATGCCAGTACCGGTGCCGGCAAGACCTATGCGGTCTGGCTCGCTGCACTACGTGCGTTCAAGCCCAGGCCCCAAAGCCGCCAGTTGGCCCCCATACAGGTGGTGTGGGTGACGCCCATGCGTGCCCTGGCCGCCGACACCGCACGTGCGTTGCAAGCGCCGCTTGATGAGCTCCAGCTGCCTTGGAGCGTAGGGGTGCGCAGCGGCGACACCAACAGTGCCGAGCGCGCCCGACAGGCCCGGCGGCTACCCAGTGTGCTGATCACCACCCCCGAAAGCCTGACCCTGCTGCTGACCCGGGCACAGGCACATGAGGATTTCGCCACGCTGCAACTGGTGGTAGTGGATGAATGGCACGAGCTGCTTGGCAACAAGCGCGGGGTACAACTGCAGCTGGCCTTGGCGCGCCTGCGGCATTGGCCCCCAGGCCTACCGACCTGGGGCTTGTCGGCAACGCTCGGCAACCTGCAACACGCACGGGATGTCTTGCTGCCTCAAGGCGGCCTGCTGGTACAAGGCCGGCAAGACAAGGCACTGCAAGTCGACACCCTGCTGCCAGCAGCGATCGAGCGCTTCCCTTGGGCTGGACACATGGGCCTGAAGATGCTCGACCAGGTCAGTCATGAGGTCGACGCCAGTGCCAGTAGCCTGGTGTTCACCAACACCCGTGCCCAGGCAGAAATCTGGTATCAGGCCCTGCTTGAGGCCCGCCCGGACTGGGCCGGGCTGATCGCCCTGCACCACGCCTCGCTGGCCCGTGATACCCGCGACTGGGTCGAGCGCAGCCTCAAGCAAGGCAGCCTCAAGGCGGTGATCTGCACCTCCAGCCTGGACCTGGGCGTGGACTTTCTGCCCGTGGAACGGGTGCTGCAAATCGGCTCGGCCAAGGGCATCGCCCGCCTGATGCAGCGGGCGGGTCGCTCAGGACACGCGCCTGGGCGGCGCTCCAGGGTCACCCTGGTGCCCACCCATAGCCTGGAACTGGTGGAAGCGGCGGCGGCCCGGCAGGCGCTGATAGCCGGCCACATCGAAGCCCGCTTTTCACCGCGCCTGTGCATGGACGTGCTGGTACAGCATCTGGTCAGCATGGCCTTGGGCAGCGGTTTTCGCCCGGAGCAACTGCTCGCCGAAGTGCGCAGCACCTGGGCCTTTCGCCAGTTGCGCGACAGCCAATGGCAATGGGCGCTGGACTTCGTCTGCCACGGCGGCAGCTCACTGACCGCCTACCCGGACTACCAGCGCGTCGAGCGCCAGGCCGACGGTGTTTACCGGGTTACCAGCGAACGCCTGGCGCGGCGCCACCGCATGGGCATCGGGACCATCGTCAGCGATGCCAACCTGCAACTGAAATACTGGAGCAAGGGCGGCGGCGGGAAAACGCTGGGCAGTGTTGAAGAAGCGTTCATCGCCCGCCTGCGCCCCGGCGATACGCTGGTATTTGCCGGGCGGGTACTGGAGCTGGTACGCGTGGAAAACATGACGGCCTATGTGCGTCGCAGCACGGCGCGAAAGGCTGCGGTAGCGCGCTGGAACGGCGGGCGTATGCCGCTCTCGAGCGAACTGGCCGAGGCGCTGGTCGAGCAACTCGATGCTGCCGCCCATGAACGCTTTGACGGGCCGGAAATGCGGGCAGTACGCCCGCTGCTTGCGCTTCAGGCGCAGTGGTCAGCCTTACCCACCACAGGCACGCTGCTGGCCGAGACCTTCAAATCCCGCCAGGGCTGGCACCTGTTCCTGTATCCCTTTGCCGGGCGCATGGCCAACCTGGGCTTGGCCAATCTGATTGCCTGGCGGGTTAGCCGCGCACAACCACTGTCGGTATCGATTGCCGTCAATGACTACGGATTCGAACTCCTCAGCCCTGCCCAGGTGGACTGGGCCAGGCACTTGCCACAAGCGCTCGGCACCGCGGACCTGCTGGAAGATGTGCTGGCCAGCCTGAATGCCGGGGAAATGGCACTGCGGCGCTTTCGTGAAATTGCCCAGATTGCCGGGCTGGTGTTTGGCGGCTATCCCGCCGCGCAGAAGAGCACGCGGCAAATCCAGGCCTCCAGCGGGTTGTTCTATGAGGTGTTTCGCAAGCACGACGCGGGGAATTTGCTGCTTGGCCAGGCGCGGGATGAAGTCTTGAGCGAAGAGCTGGAAATCGAACGGCTGCATCGGCAACTGCTAAAAATGAGTGAGTTGCAACTGGACCTGCGGGCGTTGGAGCGGCCAGGGCCCCTGGCGTTTGCCTTGTTGGTGGAAGGCATGCGCGAGACATTGAGCACCGAGAAGCTGGCAGACCGCATTGCGCGGATGGTGGCGGAACTGGAACAAGCGGCGAACGCGGGATGAATTACCAACCCATCGAACACCGGGGGCAGGCGCTCTGGCTGCTTGCCGACAAAGCCATCTACTGGCCCGCCCGCCGCGCCTTGCTGGTGGCTGACGTGCACATCGGAAAGGCCGCCAGCTACCGCGCCCTGCATCAACCGGTGCCACGTGGAACGACTGAGGCGACACTCGCCAGGCTCGATCGCCTGCTGGCCGCACAGGACTGTGAGCAACTGATCATCCTGGGCGACTTTCTGCATGCCCGCGCGGCCCGTGCACCGGCAACGCTGGCCAAAGTGGATGATTGGCGCAAGCGGCACAATGAACTGAAAATAGTGCTGATACGCGGCAATCATGACCGCAACGCCGGCGATCCACCCGCCTCGCTCGATATTCAGGTCGTGGACGAGCCTTGGGTTCTGGAGCCCTTTGCCCTGCAGCACGAGCCGCAGCCCCACCACACACACCCGGTACTGGCGGGCCACGTACACCCCGTCTTCGTCCTGCGCGGCAAGGCCCGTCAGCGCTTGCGCCTGCCTTGCTTCGTGATCGATGAGCAAGTCAGCCTGCTACCTGCATTCGGTGAGTTCACCGGAGGATGGGAAATCACCCCCGCCAGCGCCAGCCGGCTGTACCTGGTTGGCGCTGACCGCGTCTGGCCGCTTTAGCGACGCTTAAGCGACAGGGGCGGGAGGCGGCTCGTCCGGCAAGGTCGGCTCACCCGGCTCCATGGGAGGCGTCTCACCGGGTTCCGGCGGTTGCGGGGTATCGGGGTCAGGTTGATGGGGCACGCCCCCCGCTTGCATGGGCAGCGGGTGCGCCAGCAGTGACCAGGGCAACAACCCTACGTGATTGGGCTGCAGGCCTGCCAGCTTGGCACTGATTGCGGGATGGAGTTTCATTGGCTGCTCCTGACGAAAGCCGATGTACATCATGCACACCGGCGTTACTTCGTTGGAGTGCCAAAGGCGCGGGTAATTCCCCGCGCTTGTCGGCTCAGGTACGCGGCAGCGTGACGCCGCGCTGGCCCTGGTATTTGCCGCCACGGTCCTTGTACGACACTTCGCACTCTTCGTCGGACTGCAAGAACAGCATCTGCGCCACGCCTTCGTTGGCGTAGATCTTCGCCGGCAGCGTGGTGGTGTTGGAGAACTCCAACGTCACGTGGCCTTCCCACTCGGGCTCGAGCGGCGTGACGTTGACGATGATGCCGCACCGGGCGTAGGTGCTCTTGCCCAGGCAAATGGTCAGCACGTCACGGGGAATGCGGAAATATTCGACAGTACGCGCCAGGGCGAAAGAGTTTGGCGGGATGATGCACACGTCGCTCTTGATATCGACGAAGCTGCCAGCATCGAAATTTTTCGGGTCGACGGTGGCCGAGTTGATGTTGGTGAACACCTTGAATTCGTCGGCGCAGCGTACGTCGTATCCGTAGCTGGAGACGCCGAAGGAGATCACGCGGCTGTCCTGCTCGCCGCGCACCTGGCGCTCGACGAACGGCTCGATCATGCCGTGTTCCTGCGCCATGCGGCGAATCCACTTGTCCGATTTGATGCTCATGGCGGGGTGTCCTGAAGAGTTGCGAGGTGAAAATCGTGACGCGCATATTACCGGTCCCGGCGCCCAGGTTAAAGTTCCATCCCACATCCCGCGCCGGGTGGGGGCTGCAGCCGCCGCCGATCCGAATTTGCCTAAAGCGTCTTCTGACCATTGGCAGGTTGCGGAAAGTGGGGTAAGGTGTTGCCACTGTGCTGCACGTGACACCGAGAATCTCTAGTTTGATGCACGATCCTGATCGGCCCATCGCTGAATTTTCTGCTCTCTTTGCGCTCAGTCCCGGGCAGGGTTTTTCCTGACCGTTATCAAATTGTCCAAGGAGACAGAAAAATGTCCAACCGTCAATCCGGTGTTGTTAAGTGGTTCAACGATGAGAAAGGCTACGGCTTCATCACCCCTCAGTCGGGCGATGACCTGTTCGTGCACTTCAAAGCCATCCAAGCTGACGGCTTCAAAACCCTGAAAGAAGGCCAGGCTGTTACTTTCGTCGCTACCCGCGGCCAGAAAGGCATGCAGGCTGAAGAAGTTCAGATCGCCTAAGTCGATCTAGCTTCCTAGCTTTCAAAAAAACCCGCCTTCTGGCGGGTTTTTTTATGCCTGTCTGAAGGCCATGCATTGCAAGTGTGTGGAGCCTTGTGTCGCGAAAGGGCCGCAAGCGGCCCCAGCAATCTATGCATTATGCCGAGATCCTGGGGCCGCTGCGCGGCCCTTTCGCGACGCCAGGCCGCTCCCACAGGGATCGCGCCAGCTTTTAGAAATTGAGCAAGACAGTTGCCCCACAGGGAATGCGTCAGTCTTCGCTGATGGTAATGCTGGGCATTGCCGGCGCCGCAGCTTCCTGCAGCACGATCCGCGCGCCCACCTGGCGGGCCAGTTCCTGGTAAACCATGGCAATCTGGCTTTCCGGCTCGGCGATCGCCGTCGGCTTGCCGCTGTCGGCCTGCTCACGTATCAGCATCGACAACGGCAGCGACGCCAGCAGGTCGACGCCATACTGGCTGGCCAGCTTCTCGCCACCACCTTCACCGAACAGGTGTTCGGCATGGCCGCAATTCGAGCAGATATGCACGGCCATGTTCTCGACCACACCCAGCACCGGAATGTTGACCTTGCGGAACATTTCCACGCCCTTCTTGGCATCCAGCAGCGCCAGGTCCTGTGGCGTGGTGACGATCACCGAGCCGACCACCGGCACCTTTTGTGCCAGGGTCAGCTGGATGTCACCGGTACCCGGCGGCATATCGATCACCAGGTAATCCAGGTCATCCCAGGCGGTCTGGGTGACCAGTTGCAGCAGCGCGCCAGACACCATCGGGCCACGCCATACCATCGGCGTGTTGTCGTCGGTGAGGAAGGCCATGGACATGACTTCCACGCCGTGGGCCTTGATCGGCACGAACCACTTCTGCTCACGAATCTGTGGACGGGTACCCTCGGCGATACCGAACATCACCCCCTGACTGGGGCCGTAGATATCGGCATCGAGAATACCTACCCGTGCGCCTTCGCGTGCGAGGGCCAAGGCCAGGTTGGCAGCGGTGGTCGACTTGCCCACACCGCCCTTGCCCGAGGCCACGGCGATGATGTTCTTGACGTTGGCCATGGCTGGCACCTGGGCCTGGGCCTTGTGCGCAGCCACCACGCAATCAATCGAAACCTGGGCGCCAGTGACTCCCTCGAGGCTGCCAATGGCGGTCTGCAGCACCTGGGCCCAGCCGTTCTTGAACAGCCCTGCGGCATAACCCAACTGCAACTGCACGCTGACCTGCCCGCCCTGGATATCGATGGCGCGCACGCAGCCGGCGCTGACCGGGTCCTGGTTCAGGTAGGGGTCGGTGTACTGGCGAAGCACGCCTTCAACGGCGGCACGGGTGACGGCACTCATGGAGACTCCCATTGGCAAACTGAATGTAAAACAGCCGCCTATCCTAACCCGTCAATCGTCAGCAGATGCGCTTGCGGGGTGAAATATCTTCGCCAGCCCTTTATAGTGGCCGATCACCCTCATTTTTACCCCGTAGCCAGATAAGTAGCCGAGCCACCATGTCCGAGCCACGCCAGATTCTCGTCACCAGCGCCCTGCCCTATGCCAATGGATCGATCCATCTCGGCCATATGCTGGAGTACATCCAGACGGACATGTGGGTGCGCTTCCAGAAGCTGCGCGGCAACCAGTGCATCTATGTCTGCGCCGACGACGCCCACGGTTCGGCCATCATGCTGCGCGCCGAAAAGGAAGGCATCACCCCGGAACAGCTGATCGCCAACGTCCAGGCCGAGCACAGCAGCGATTTCGCCGACTTCCTGGTGGACTTCGACAATTTCCACTCCACTCATAGCGAAGAGAACCGCGAGCTGTCGAGCCTGATCTACTCGCGCCTGCGTGAAGCCGGGCACATCGCCACCCGTTCGGTGACCCAGTACTTCGACCCGGAAAAAGGTATGTTCCTTGCCGACCGCTTCATCAAGGGCACCTGCCCGAAGTGCGCGGCCGAAGACCAGTACGGCGACAACTGCGAAAAATGCGGCGCCACCTACGCACCCACCGAGCTGAAGAACCCCAAGTCAGCGATCTCCGGTGCTACCCCGGTACTGCGTGATTCCCAGCACTTCTTCTTCAAGCTGCCAGACTTCCAGGCCATGCTGCAGCAGTGGACCCGAAGCGGCACCCTGCAGGACGCGGTAGCCAACAAGCTGGCTGAATGGCTGGACTCCGGCCTGCAGGAGTGGGACATCTCCCGCGACGCGCCGTACTTCGGCTTCGAGATCCCGGGTGAGCCTGGCAAATACTTCTACGTATGGCTGGATGCGCCAATCGGCTACATGGCCAGCTTCAAGAACCTCTGCGCACGCCGCCCGGAGCTGGACTTCGACGCCTTCTGGAACGAAGGCTCCAAGGCCGAGCTGTACCACTTCATCGGCAAGGACATCGTCAACTTCCACGCCCTGTTCTGGCCTGCCATGCTCGAAGGCGCCGGCTTCCGCAAGCCGACCGCAGTCAACGTGCACGGCTACCTGACGGTCAACGGCGCCAAGATGTCCAAGTCGCGCGGCACCTTCATCAAGGCCCGCACCTACCTGGATCACCTGCAGCCGGAATACCTGCGTTACTACTATGCGGCCAAGCTGGGCCGTGGCGTCGACGACCTGGACCTGAACCTGGAAGACTTCGTGCAGAAGGTCAACTCCGACCTGGTCGGTAAGGTCGTCAACATTGCCAGCCGCTGCGCCGGCTTCATCCACAAGGGCAACGAAGGCGTGATGGTCGGCGGTGATGCCGCACCAGAGCTGACCGAAGCCTTCCTGGCTGCCGCCCCCTCCATCGCCGAAGCCTATGAAGCCCGTGATTTTGGCCGCGCCATGCGCGAAATCATGGCACTGGCCGACCGCGCCAACGCCTGGATCGCCGACAAGGCACCATGGTCACTGGCCAAGCAGGAAGGCAAGCAGGATGAAGTCCAGGCCATCTGCGCCCAAGGCATCAACCTGTTCCGCCAGCTGGTGATCTTCCTCAAACCGGTGCTGCCGGTGCTGGCCGCTGATGCCGAGGCTTTCCTCAACGTGGCCCCGCTGACCTGGAACGACCACCTGACACGCCTGGAAAACCACACGCTTAACCCGTTCAAGGCCTTGATGAGCCGTATCGAGCCGGCCAAGGTCGAAGCCATGGTCGCTGCCAGCAAGGAAGACCTGCTGGCTGCCGAAGCCAAGGCCCCGGCGGGCAATGGCGAGCTGGCCAAGGACCCGCTGTCGGCAGAGATCGAGTTCGATACCTTTGCTGCCGTCGACCTGCGTGTGGCGCTGATCGTCAAGGCTGAAGCCGTGGCGGGTGCCGACAAGTTGCTGCAACTGACCCTGGACATTGGTGACGAGCGCCGCAACGTGTTCTCCGGCATCAAGTCAGCCTACCCAGACCCGTCCAAGCTGGAAGGCCGCCTGACCATGATGGTAGCCAACCTCAAACCCCGGAAGATGCGCTTTGGCGTGTCCGAAGGCATGGTCATGGCTGCCGGCCCTGGCGGTGAAGAAATCTACCTGCTGAGCCCGGACAGCGGCGCCAAGCCAGGCCAGCGCATCAAGTAACCGCCCTGCGGGCCATTGTGGGAGCGGCCTGCCCGCTCCCACAATTACGCAGGCCCTTCATGCCAAACCCGGACAATCGCCCCGATTCCCGGCTATCGTCATCTCATGAATGACTACATCCTGGTCCTGATCAGCGCCGCACTGATCAATCACCTGTGCCTGCTCCGACAGCCACTCTCCGGGCTGCAACTGCAGGTGCACGGCCTGGCCTGCGCCCTGTGCATCGCCCTGGGCGTAATCGGCGCGCAGCTGCTGGTGCACGCGGTACTTGCCCCGCTGCACATTCACGATCTTGCCCTGTTTCTGCTATTGCCCTGGCTGGCTTTGCTCGCCTGGGGCCTGCCCTGGCTTTTGGCCAAGTGGCGCCCGGCCTGGCCTGTAGTGGGGTTGCCAGCGTTGCTGTTGAGCAATGCAGCAGTACTTGGGCTGGCCCTGCAACAGACAAGCGACGACGGCACCTGGCCAACCATGCTGCTCCAAGGCTTGCTGACGGGGGGCGGCTTCTGGCTGGCGCTGATGGTGTTCGCCGACCTGCGCCAGCGCAGCGCCCACGCCGATATCCCCAACGCGCTGCGCGGCCTGCCCATCGAATTGATTGGTGCCGGGGTGATGGCCATGGCGCTTTACGGTTTCAACGGAATGTTTGGCCAATGAGCAGTCCCGATCCGCGCCTACGCACCAGCATGCGCCTGGTCTTGCTCGCCTGCACGCCTGGACTGCTGGCGCTGTTTTGGCTGCATGGCTGGGGCATGATGCTGAACCTGTTGCTGTGCGCCAGCGCCGCGCTGCTGTGCGAGGCATTGCTGCTGGCACTGCGCAGCCAATCACTGAGCCAGACGCTAAACGACGGCAGCGCACTGGTGACCGCCGTGCTGCTGGCGGCCGCCCTGCCCACCTTGGCGCCATGGTGGCTGCCGGTCATCGCGGCAAGTGTCGCGATCGGTATCGGCAAGCAGGCCTACGGTGGGGTCGGGCGAAATCTGTTCAATCCGGCCATGGTGGGTTATGCCTTCGTGCTGCTCAGCTTCCCGTTGCAGATGAACCATTGGCCTGGGCAGGCCCCAGGCCTGCTCGACAGCGTGCAGCAGGTGTTCGCTGGGGGCGAACAGATCGATGCCTGGGCCCGTCCGACATTGCTCGACGGCTTGCGCCACAACCGCAGCCTGACCATCGACGAGCTGTTCGCCAGCCATCCAGGCTTTGGCAACATTGGCGGGGCAGGCAGCGAATGGGTCAACCTGGCATTCCTGCTTGGCGGCCTGTTCTTGATGCAACGCAAGGTGATCAGTTGGCATGCGCCGGCAGGTTTGCTGGCAGGGCTAGTGGTATTCAGCCTGTTGGGCTGGAACGGTTCGGGGTCGGACTCCAATGGCTCGCCTTTGCTGCACCTGTTTTCCGGCTCGACCATGCTGGCAGCCTTCTTCATTGCGACCGAGCCAGTGTCCGGCCCCAGAGACGACTGGGCCAAGCTGTGCTTCGGCGTGGGGACAGGGGTGCTCATCTACCTGATTCGTACCTGGGGCAGCTACCCGGATGGCACCGCGTTCGCCGTCCTGCTGATGAACCTTTTGGCACCGGCGCTCGATCGTATGGCTGTGCGGCGTCAGCAGGCAGCCCGATGAAGCGCGGGGTTCGGGATGTGGGCCTGCTGCTGCTGACTGGAGTATTGGCAGTGTCTGCCACCCTGGCCTGGCGGCAGTGGACCGGTCCGGCCATCGCCGGCGCTGAAAAGCAGCTGCAAAGCCGCCAGCGGCTGGCCGTGCTGCCCGACGGTAGCTATGACAACCAGCCCCTGGAAAGCCCGCTGCCAAGGCCCGCCGCACAGCGGCCCAACAGCCGTATCCTGGCGGCTTACCGTGCCACTTTGGCAGGTAAGCCAAGCGCCATTATCCTGATCACACAGACCCAGGGGTATGCCGGGCCGATCGTACTGAGCGTCGCCATCACCACGGACGGCCGGCTGATCGGCAGCCAGGTTGTCGAACAACAGGAAAGCCCCGGGCTGGGCGACCGCCTGGGAGATCCGCGATTGCACTGGCTGAGTCAGTTCAACAACCGCGATCAGGGCGATCACTGGGCACTGAAGCGGGACCAGGGTGACTTTGACCAATTGGCCGGCGCAACCGTGACCTCGCGAGCGGTGATCGCCGCATTGCAAGACACGCTGAGCTATTTCGACGAGCAGCGTAGTGTATTGCTGGAGGGCGCCGCGCATGAATAGGTTCTGCCTGCTGGCCATGAGCCTGGCGCCACTGCTGGGTGCCACCCGAACGCTGGCTGAAGGCGCGGCCATCGGCCTGTGCGCAGTAGTGATGGGGTGCCTGCACCAACTGTTGCTGGCGCCACTGCGTAAACACATGGCCAGCTGGGCCTATGTACTGGCTAGCCTGCTGCTGCTGGCAGCCTTGGCCAGTTGCCTGCAATTGGCCATGCGGGCCTGGCTGCTACCGCTGGCCATTGCCCTGGGCCACTATCCCGCATTGTTGTGCCTGCAATGCCTGGCCAGTGACCACCTGTTGCCTGACCAACACCGCTGGCGCCTGCTCGCAACGCACCTCGGCGCTGTCTTTGCCAGTTGCCTGCTGCTGGGCGCCAGCCGCCAATGGCTGGCTGACCATGCCGAGCTGCACCTGGCCAGCCTCGCCCCCGGTGCGCTACTGCTGCTGGGACTGCTGTTGGCCTTGTACAATCGCCTGCTTCCGGGCCCTGCCCACCCACATCGTCAAGGAAAGCCCTGATTTCATGAATGCCGCCAAACGCCTGGAGATTTTTCGCAGGCTGCACGAAGACAACCCCGACCCCAAGACCGAACTGGCCTACACGACCCCGTTTGAACTGCTGGTCGCCGTGACACTGTCCGCGCAATCCACCGACGTCGGCGTCAACAAGGCCACTGCCCGCCTGTTCCCCGTCGCCAACACCCCCGAGGCCATCTATGCCCTGGGCGTTGAAGGCCTCAGCGAATACATCAAGACCATCGGGCTTTACAACAGCAAGGCCAAGAATGTCATAGAAGCGTGCCGGCTGCTGATCGAGCGCCACGACAGCCAGGTACCGCAAACCCGCGAAGCGTTGGAGGCGCTACCCGGCGTCGGCCGCAAAACCGCCAATGTGGTGCTTAACACGGCGTTTCGCCAACCGGCCATGGCCGTGGATACTCATATTTTCCGGGTGAGTAACCGCACGGGCATCGCGCCAGGCAAAACGGTGCTGGAAGTGGAAAAGAAACTGGTCAAGTTTGTACCCAAGGACTACCTGCTCGACGCCCACCACTGGCTGATCCTGCACGGGCGCTACGTATGCCAGGCGCGCAAGCCAAGGTGCGGCAGCTGCAGGATCGAAGATTTGTGCGAGTACAAGCACAAAACCTCCGACGATTGAGCCGATTGCCAAAAACCACTCACGTCGATTGAAAAAATCTTTTTTACCAGCGTCTGCTTTCTGGTTATAAGGACGGCCAATGGCCCCTTGGCTTGGAGCGACTCATGAGTACCGATAAAGACGACCTGTCGATCGATGATGATTTTGTTGCCGCAGACGATGACGCGGAGCCACAGGTTGAAACAGCAAAAACCAACCTGAGCAAACGCCGCACCATCGACAACATGCTGGAAGAACGGCGCCTGCAAAAGCAGTTGGCCGATTTCGATTACGACCTGTAGTGCGGGTCCCGTAGTCAAGGACCGATAGCCCTGGCAAAGCCTCCTGGCTGGAGGCTTCAAGGCTTGGCGATCAGTTCAGACCTTGCCGTTGCGCCAGCTCGATCAGGTCAACCAATGACCGTGCATTGAGCTTGAGCAGCAGCCGTGACTTGTAGGTACTGACCGTCTTGTTACTGAGGTACATGCTGTCGGCAATCTCCTTGTTCGAACGCCCTCGCGCCAGTTGTTGCAGCACCGTCATTTCTCGCGCAGACAGGCGATTCACCATATCCGTCTCGCTGCCCGCCCCCCTGCCACGTGACGCATGCAAGGCCTGGTTGGGGAAGTAGCTGTAACCCGACAACACAGCCTTGATAGCGCTGAGCAGTTCGGTAAGCTCCTGCTGCTTGCACACGTAACCCGCCGCCCCTGCCTGCATGCAGCGCATCGAAAAGTTGCCGGGGGCCTGCGACGTCAGCACCAGTACCTTGCTACCCGGGCTGAATGTCGCCATGCGGGCGATCACCTCCAGGCCATCCAGCTTCGGGATACCGATATCCAGCACCACAATATCCGGCAGGTGTTGCCGCGTCAGCTGCAGCGCAGCTACCCCATTGTCAGTCTCCGCCACAACGTCATACCCATGCCGCTCCATCAGCATGCGTACGGCCAGGCGTATGACCGGATGATCATCCACGATAAGCACTTTATTCATGCGATATCCATACATTGTTGTTGCTTTGGCACGCCACGATAACCGACAGGACGCTTGCTGGCGCGGCGATTTACCAGCGAAAGCGATGGACAGAAAAAGCCTACAGAACTTACAGAAACTTCCTACACATAATGACTAGGGTTGTAACAAACAAATTACTTATTACCGAAAGAAACGGTACCACCCACAGACATAAACGTACCAGTTGAATACTGATCTTGAGCAGAGGAAAACTTCCGATTCAAACACGTTGAAAAAGCCATACAACGAGGTTCTCTGACGATCATTCCTCCCCCGGGAAACAATCCAGCCTTTAGTTGAGTACAGCAGTAAGGTAAAGATGGACAAAACCGCTGGAGACGGCCCATATGACCCAAGCACAACCTGTCGCCCCGCTGACGATCATTGCCATCTTCGCGGGGATCATCGAAGCCTCCGCCCTTGCCACACTGCCATTTCTCGGCGAGTCCAGCCAAAAGCTCTACACCTGGTTCCTGGTAGGCTTTCCATTCTTTCTGACGGCACTGTTCTTTCTGACGCTCAACTTCAATTACAAGTCGTTCTACAACCCGCTACCCGACACCACAGCACAGCCCAACACGCCAGCACTGAACAGTGTGGCCACACCCGCGATTTCCAATGATGCCCGTGAGGCGGTACAGGGCGAGCCTGTCACGTTCATGTTCTCCGGCCCAGACGCCTATCGCATGATGGAGCAGCAACTCTTGCACGCACTTGCCCAACCGCCCGAGCCAACGCGAGTCTGGCGCTTTTGCAATCTGGACAGACGTCAATGTGCGCAGCTTTCGATCAGCGCACTTGAGGGCGATGATGCGAGCCATCGAAGTTGAACGACCCACCTTTGCGCGGGCATAAAAAAACCCCGGACTGAGCCGGGGTTTTCGCACACACCAGCAATCAGAGCAGCGAACGGCCCTTGTTGGCGGCAATGCGCATACGCAGTGCATTGAGCTTGATGAAGCCAGCAGCATCTGCCTGGTTGTAGGCACCACCATCTTCTTCAAAGGTGGCGATGTTGGCATCGAACAGCGAATCGTCCGACTTGCGGCCAACCACGGTCACATTGCCCTTGTACAGTTTCAGGCGCACCACACCATTCACGTTGACCTGCGAAGCATCGATCATCTGCTGCAGCATCAGACGCTCCGGGCTCCACCAGTAGCCGGTGTAGATCAGGCTGGCATACTTTGGCATCAGCTCATCTTTCAGGTGAGCGACTTCGCGGTCCAGGGTGATCGACTCGATGGCACGGTGTGCCTTGAGCATGATGGTACCGCCAGGCGTTTCGTAGCAACCGCGCGACTTCATGCCGACGTAACGGTTTTCGACGATGTCCAGACGGCCGATGCCGTTGGCACCACCGATACGGTTCAGGTCTGCCAGGACGGTGGCCGGGGATTTCTCGACGCCGTCGATGGCAACGATGTCACCATTGCGGTAGGTCAGCTCGATGTAGGTAGCCTGGTCCGGGGCGTTCTCAGGCGAGACACTCCAGCGCCACATGTCTTCTTCGTGCTCGGTCCAGGTATCTTCCAGGACACCGCCTTCGTAGGAGATGTGCAGCAGGTTGGCGTCCATCGAGTACGGCGACTTCTTCTTGCCGTGGCGCTCGATCGGGATGCCGTGCTTCTCGGCGTAGTCCATCAGCTTTTCGCGGGACAGCAGGTCCCACTCACGCCATGGGGCGATGACCTTGACGCCTGGCTTCAGGGCATAGGCACCCAGCTCGAAGCGCACCTGGTCGTTACCCTTGCCGGTGGCGCCATGGGAAATGGCGTCAGCGCCGGTTTCGTTGGCGATTTCGATCAGGCGCTTGGCGATCAGCGGACGGGCGATGGAAGTACCCAGCAGGTACTCGCCTTCGTAGACGGTGTTGGCGCGGAACATCGGGAACACGAAATCACGCACGAATTCTTCGCGCAGGTCGTCGATGTAGATCTCTTTAACGCCCATTGCCTGGGCCTTGGCACGGGCCGGTTCGACCTCTTCGCCCTGCCCCAGGTCAGCAGTGAAGGTCACCACTTCGCAGTTGTAGGTATCCTGCAGCCACTTGAGAATCACCGAAGTATCAAGGCCGCCGGAATACGCCAGTACGACCTTTTTTACGTCCGCCATGCCATCACTCCACGGGGTTGTACGGAAAGGGACCGATTCTACCGGCGTTGCGGATAAATTTACAGTGGGGCGACAGCTTCTGACGACAAAGCGACAGGAACTTTCGTAGGGGCGACGGGCGGTCGGTTGCGGGATGTGGCATGAGGACCATGGAGGGGCGTCGAGCCGCAGCGTGCATGCCTTGAGGAGTTCAGCGCCTGTGAGATCGAGCGCCGCCAGGTGTCCGCCTCGACACATTCTGCGCCTGTGAGACCGAGCGCCGCCAGGTGTCCGCCTCGACACATTCTGCGCCTGTGAGATCGAGCGCCGCCAGGTGTCCGCCTCGACACATTCTACGCCTGCGAGATCGAGCGCCGCCAGGTGTCCGCCTCGACACATTCTACGCCTGCGAGACCGAGCGCCGCCAGGTGTCCGCCTCGACACATTCTGCGCCTGTGAGACCGAGCGCCGCCAGGTGTCCGCCTCGACACATTCTGCGCCTGCGAGACCGAGCGCCGCCAGGTGTCCGTCTCGACGCATTCTGCGCCTGTGAGTCGAGCGCCGCCAGGTGTCCGCCTCGACACATTCTGCGCCTGTGAGACCGAGCGCCGCCCGCGCGGCGCTTCGCGGGTAAACCCGCTCCTACGTTTGTTTCGGGCCAATTATGCCTGTGGGATTCGCGCGCGAACGCCTTGGTGCCTATCTCGATATCGCGTCGTACCAACAAGGCGGTCGCGCGCGCCAGGCACAGGATGGACTGGCCCGAAACAAACGTAGGAGCGGGTTTACCCGCGAAGCGCCGCGCGGGCGGCGCTCGATCTCACAGGCGCTGAAAATGTTGTGACGAACCCCTGGCGGCCTTGATGCGAGCCCATGACATGCACCGACCAGATCTCAGGGCGCCTTCGCCCCCGGGACGCCCGAGGCAGGTGCAACAACCGGCGCCGCTTGCTCAACCGGCTTTTCCACCGGTTTCTCAACCACCGCCACCCGATCCAGCTCGATATTCACCCGCCGATTACGCGCCCGATTCGACGCACTGTTGTTCTTCGCGAGCGGATAACGTTCGCCATGGAAGCGCACAGTGATCTGCTCCTCCGGCACACCGTTAGCCTTGAAGTAATCGGCAACGGCCAATGCGCGGCGGCGTGACAGGTCGCGGTTGGCCAGGCGGTTGCCACTGTTGTCGGAATGCCCATTGAGCTCGACATGATTCACCGTCGGGTCGGCTTTCATGTAATCGAGGATCACGTCCAGCCGCGCCTTGGCTGCTGCATCCAGCTCGATACCGCCCCCGGGGAAACCCACCTGGGTCTGGCGCACCTGGTCGTAGTTCATCGGCAACAGCTTGCCAGCACAGACCTGATAGTCATTGTAGGCTTTGGCGAAGCTGACCGGCAGCACACGCACCTCCATCGGCCTGCCCGCCTCACCGGTGTAGTTGCGCACGACGGTGCTACGCCCGTCGAGCAAGCCGTTGATCAGCCGGCTGGCCTGCCCTTGGGAGGAGCTGAACAGCACGCCACTGCGGGCCATACGCACATTGCCCAGGTTGATATCGCCACGCCCAGGTTGCCACGGCGCTGCCGCAGCCAGCAGGCTGGCGGTGCCGGCACCCAGTACGTTGCTGTCCGACCGCAGCTGGAACACCGGCTGCTCGCCTGCCCGACGCACGAACGTACCGCTGCCGAAACCTTCGATCGGCTGGCTCAGACGGCACTCGAACTGGTCACCCTCGACCTTCCAGGCAATGTTCTCCATGCGCGTCTGGAAAGTCAGTGCGCCGGCCGGCAGGCTGGCGAACAGGGTCAACAGGGCTAGGTAACGCTGGCGCACGGGCGGCTCCACAAATTCTGACGGCTTACCTGCAGGCTATCGGACGCTGTCCGGAAAACTTGATAGCCGTGCTCGCCCCGGGGTTTTCCGGTAGGATTGGGGCTTGAGTTCGACCCGCCTGGAATCCCCAATGTCCGATCGCCTGACCCTCCTGCGCCCCGACGACTGGCACATCCATCTGCGCGATGGTGCCGTCCTGCCCCACACCGTTGGCGACGTGGCGCGTACCTTCGCCCGTGCCATCATCATGCCCAACCTCGTGCCGCCGGTGCGCAATGCCACCGAGGCCGGCGCCTACCGTGAGCGCATTCTGGCTGCCCGCCCGGCCGGCAGCCGCTTCGAGCCGCTGATGGTGCTGTACCTCACCGACAACATCAGCCCCGAGGACATCCGCGCGGCCAAGGCCAGCGGTTTCGTGTACGCCGCCAAGTTGTACCCGGCCGGCGCCACCACCAACTCCGATTCCGGCGTGACCAACATCGACAACATCTTCCCGGCCATAGAGGCAATGGCGGAAGTGGGCATGCCGCTGCTGGTGCATGGCGAAGTGACCCGCAGCGAGATCGACGTGTTCGACCGCGAGAAGCGCTTCATCGACGAGCACATGCGCCGTGTGGTCGAGCGCTTCCCGACGCTGAAAGTGGTGTTCGAACACATCACCACCAGCGATGCCGCGCAGTTCGTCACCGAGGCCCCGGCCAACGTGGGTGCGACCATCACCGCCCAGCACCTGCTGTACAACCGCAACCACATGCTGGTCGGCGGCATTCGCCCGCACTTCTACTGCCTGCCGATCCTCAAGCGCAACACCCACCAGGTGGCCTTGCTGGACGCAGCCACCAGCGGCAATCCGAAGTTCTTCCTCGGCACCGACTCGGCACCTCATGCCCGTCACGCCAAGGAAGCAGCCTGCGGTTGCGCGGGTTGCTACACCGCCTATGCGGCCATCGAGATGTACGCCGAAGCGTTCGAGCAGCGTAACGCGCTGGACAAGCTGGAAGGCTTCGCCAGCCTGCACGGCCCGGCCTTCTATGGCCTGCCGGCGAACACCGACACCATTACCCTGGTCCGCGAAGAATGGACCGCTCCGGAAAGCCTGCCATTTGGCGAGCAAACCGTAGTCCCGCTGCGCGCTGGCGAAAAACTGCGCTGGCGCCTGCTGGAGAAAAACGCGTGAGCGAAGACCTTTACGAAGACGACCTGGACACCCAAGGCAGCAGCGGTCCTCGCCATCCGATGGCTGAGCGCTTCCGCGGCTATCTGCCGGTCGTGGTGGATGTTGAAACCGGTGGTTTCAACAGCGCTACCGATGCATTGCTGGAAATTGCCGCCGTCACCATCGGCATGGACGAGAAAGGCTTCCTGTTCCCCGAACATACCTACTTCCACCGCGTGGAGCCGTTCGAGGGCGCCAACATCGAGCCGGCCGCACTTGAGTTCACCGGGATCAAGCTGGACCACCCGCTGCGCATGGCGGTCAGCGAGGAAAGCGCGATGACCGACATCTTCCGCGGCGTGCGCAAGGCACTCAAGGCCAACGGCTGCAAGCGGGCGATTCTGGTCGGCCACAACAGCAGCTTCGACCTGGGTTTCCTCAATGCAGCAGTGGCGCGCAATGACCTGAAGCGCAACCCGTTCCACCCGTTCTCCAGCTTCGACACCGCCACCCTGGCGGGCCTGGCGTATGGCCAGACCGTGCTGGCACGAGCCTGCCAGAGCGCCGACATCGACTTCGACGGGCGTGAGGCGCACTCGGCACGTTATGACACCGAGAAAACCGCTGAGCTGTTCTGCGGCATCGTCAACCGCTGGAAAGAAATGGGCGGCTGGCGCGATTTCAACGATTGATCTGCCAAAAGCATTCGCGAGCGCGTCCGTAAGAGACCTGCACAGTGAGGCATAAAAAAACCGGCCACGAAGGCCGGTTTTTTCATGCACGCAGCAATTACAGCTTGCCAGCGTTCTCGCTCAGGTAGGCAGCAACGCCTTCAGGCGAAGCGTTCATGCCCTTGTCGCCTTTTTTCCAGTTGGCAGGGCACACTTCGCCGTGCTCTTCGTGGAACTGCAGAGCGTCGACCAGACGCAGCAGCTCGTCCATGTTACGGCCCAGTGGCAGGTCGTTGACGATCTGCGAACGGACAACACCGTTGGTATCGATCAGGAAGGCACCACGGAAGGCCACGCCGCCTTCGGACTCGACGTCGTAGGCTTTGCAGATTTCGTGGGTCATGTCGGCAGCCAGGGTGTACTTCACCTGACCGATGCCGCCGTTGTTGACCGGGGTGTTACGCCAGGCGTTGTGGGTGAAGTGCGAGTCGATCGACACGCCGATCACTTCCACGTTGCGCGCCTGGAAGTCAGGGATGCGGTTGTCCAGGGCGATCAGCTCGGACGGGCAGACGAAGGTGAAGTCCAGCGGGTAGAAGAACACCAGGCCGTACTTGCCCTTGATGGCCGAGGCCAGGTTGAAGCTATCGACGATCTCGCCATTGCCCAGCACGGCCGGAACGGTGAAATCGGGGGCTTTCTTACCAACGAGTACGCTCATTGTAATCTCCTGATGAGGGTGAAAAACCGTTTGCCGGGCCAGACGGGCTTGCCCGACATCCAACAAAGGCCGACCATCATACACGGCTTCTCATGACAGGCCGACTCCGTCGACAAAGCGACCACCGGTCGCTCAAGCACAGCACCCTCAGAAAGATCTTTGACAAGCATTCTCATTAACATTAAGCTCCAACCCATCGACCCAACCAGCGATGGTCAGCCCTTATGTATGTGTGTCTTTGTGTCGGCGTTACCGACGGACAGATCCGCGATGCGATCTATGAAGGATGCTGCAGTTACAAGGAAGTGCGAGCCGCCACCAATGTCGCCAGCCAGTGTGGGAAATGCGCCTGCGTGGCCAAGCAGGTGGTCCGCGAGACCCTGACCGAGCTTCAGGTCAGCCAGGCGGCCTTGCCCTACCCCGTCGAATTTACCGCTGCCTGAACGCAGAATTTCAAGAACCGGACCTGGTGTCCGGTTTTTTTATGCCCGCAATTCAACAAGTTAGCGTTGCAACGCGGTTCACAAACATTCTTATTCCTATTAATTTTCACTTAGTATTCAAGAACTTAGGTTTGACACACCTAAGTATCGGGCTCAAACTTCAGTGGATTGACACACTTCTACAGGGCAGGAACCCGACATGAAAGGCGACGTAAGCGTCATCCAGCATCTCAACAAGATCCTCGGAAACGAGCTGGTCGCGATCAACCAGTACTTCCTGCACGCACGCATGTACGAAGATTGGGGGCTGAACAAACTCGGCAAGCACGAGTACAAAGAATCCATCGATGAAATGAAGCACGCTGACAAACTGATCAAGCGTATTTTGTTTCTCGAAGGTATTCCTAACGTTCAGGACCTGGGCAAACTGCTGATCGGCGAGCACACCAAGGAAATGCTCGAGTGTGACCTGAAGATTGAACAGCAAGGCCTGGTCGACCTGAAGGCCGCCATCGCCCATTGTGAAACCGCTGGCGACTTCGGCTCGCGTGACGTGCTCGAAGATATCCTCGAGTCCGAGGAAGAACACATCGACTGGCTGGAAACCCAACTGGGGCTGATCGACAAGATCGGTATCGAGAACTACCTGCAGTCGCAGATGGGCGAAGAGTAACTATTCGCCCCATAAAAAAACCCGCTGATCGCGGGTTTTTTTATGCTTGCCGGAAGATCAGGCTTCAGAAGCCTTGGCCTTGGCAGCCGCTTCCTTGATCAGGGTTTGCAGCTCACCCTTCTCGAACATTTCCAGCATGATGTCGCTGCCGCCAACCAGCTCACCGGCTACCCACAGTTGCGGGAAGGTCGGCCAGTTGGCGTATTTTGGCAGGTTGGCGCGAATTTCCGGGTTCTGCAGGATGTCGACGTAGGCGAACTTTTCGCCACAACCCATCACGGCCTGCGATGCACGCGCAGAGAAGCCGCACTGCGGGGCATTCGGCGAGCCTTTCATGTAAAGCAGAATGGTGTTGTTGGCAATCTGCTCTTTGATCGTTTCGATGATATCCATGTAGCACCTCGGCTGAACTATCCGACACAGTCGTCGGCACGGTGTCGCATTGTATCGGAAAGCCGAGCGCCGTGCTCGGCCTTGCCGTTCCTCAAGCGGCCTCGACCTGCACGGGTACGCCATTGAGCGCAGCGTTTCCGGAAACCTGGTCCCGAAAGCGCTCATCGGTCAGGTCATTGGCACTCACGCCGGGTTGCGCCTGGGCGATCTGCAGGTGCACGCCCTGACGACCATGACCATAACCATGGGGCAAGCTGACCACACCGGGCATCATGTCCTCGCAGGCCTGCACCTCGACCTCCAGTGAGCCAGTACGCGAACGGATGCGCACGCGCTGGCCATCCTGCAGTTGCCGCTGCTGCAAATCTTGCGGGTGCATCAACAACTGATGCCGTGGCTTGCCTTTTACCAGGCGATGGAAGTTGTGCATCCACGAGTTGTTGCTGCGCACATGGCGGCGCCCGATCAGCAGCAGCTCGCCCGGCACTGGGGGCGTCATTCGCGCCAGGCGGTGCAAGTCGTCCAGCAAGACCTGAGGGGCTGCTTCGACAGCCTTGCTGGCGGTCGCCAAGCGCCCAGCGAGGTTGCTGCGTAACGGCCCCAGGTCAAGCCCGTGCGGGTGATCGTCCAGTGTTGCCAGGGAGAGCTGCCAAGGCGTTGCTTCACCATAGCGCCCTTTGCGCAGGGCTTGATCAATCATCTGCGCAGGCGACCAGGTCGGCTTCAACGCCAACTCGGCACGCTGGGCAAACGCCTGGGCCAGGCCGACAAAGATCTCCCAGTCATGCAGTGCCCCCTCCGGCTTGGCCAGGATCGCCCGGTTGAAGCGCGTGACATTGCGCACTGCCAGCAAGTTGAAGGTGCTGTCGTAATGGTCGTTCTCCAGCGCTGAGGTGGAGGGCAGGATCAAGTCGGCATGGCGGGTGGTTTCGTTGATGTAGAGATCGATACTGAGCATGAACTCCAAACCCTCCAGCGCCGTATCCAGCTGGCGGCCGTTAGGCGTGGACAACACAGGGTTACCGGCAACGGTCACCAGGGCCCGCACCTGCCCTTCGCCCGGTGTTTGCATTTCCTCGGCCAGGGCAGCCACCGGCAGCTCGCCGCCGTACTCGGGCAAACCCGACACACGGCTCTGCCAGGCGTTGAAATGGCCGCCCGAGGTGGTTGCCACCAGGTCGACGGCAGGCTCCGTGCACAACGCGCCGCCTGTGCGGTCGAGGTTGCCGGTCACCAGGTTCACAAGTTGCACCAGCCAGTGGCAAAGGGTACCGAATGCTTGGGTCGAGACGCCCATGCGGCCGTAGCACACGGCCTGCCCGGCAGCGGCGAAGTCGCGTGCCAGCTGGCGAATATCCGCTGCAGCAATACCACATTGGGCGCTCACGGCCTCGGCACTGAACGGCGCAATGGCCTCGCGCACCTGCTGCAGGCCGTTGACCGGCAAGTGCGAGACCCGTGCCAGGCCCTCTTCGAACAATGTGTTGAGCAAGCCGCACAACAGGGCTGCATCACCACCGGGGCGTATGAACAAATGGCTGTCAGCCATTGCCGCCGTTTCGCTACGCCGCGGGTCAACCACCACCAGGCGCCCACCACGCGCCCGCAGGGCCTTCAGGCGCTTCTCCACGTCCGGAACAGTCATGATGCTGCCATTGGAGGCCAGCGGGTTGCCGCCAAGAATCAGCATGAACCCCGTGTGGTCGATGTCCGGAATCGGCAGCAGCAGCCCATGCCCATACATCAAGTGGCTGACCAGGTGTTGGGGCAACTGGTCCACTGAAGTGGCTGAGAAACGGTTACGGGTCTTGAGCAGGCCCAGAAAGTAGTTGCTGTGGGTCATCAAGCCGTAATTGTGCACGCTCGGGTTGCCTTGGTAGACCGCCACGGCATTGCGCCCATGGGCTTGCTGGACCGCCCACAATTTTTCGGCTGCCAGTGCGAAAGCCTCATCCCAGCCAATGGCCTGCCAATGCTCGCCGACCCGCTTGTGGGGCTGGCGCAGGCGATCCGGGTCGTTCTGAATGTCCTGCAACGCCACGGCCTTGGGGCAGACATGGCCACGGCTGAACGGGTCCATGGGGTCGCCCTTGATCGAGCTGATCAGGGCCCGCCCGTCTTCCTCATGGCTGACTTCGATGTTGAGCCCGCAGATCGCTTCGCACAGGTGACAGGCACGGTGATGCAGGGTCTTGGTCATGGCCGCCTCTGCCTTGTTGTTGTCGAACAGTGACTATGCGCCCGCCCCCGCCCCGCGGCCAGTGCGCTTCGCCGCGTGAATCCACCGACATCAGGCGCACGATTTACGACAGCCATTTGCCAAATTGCCAGCAAGCCGTGTACAACCGTCTGTAGCAAATAAAGAACAGCACGGGCCAACGGGTAAAGACACCCTTTGCAATACCCTTTGCGATCACCCCGCTTTTCCCCTCTTGGCTTCAGGCGACATTTACTTATAGTATTGCGCCTTTCCCTATTTCGTCCGCCCCGTGCGGCTTACGCCGCAGGTCACCCCCGTTGTCAAAAAAACCATACGGTCGACCTGCATACCGTTGCAGATAAGGTAGTCACTCATGAGCGCTAGGCACTTTCTCTCCCTGCTGGACTTCACCACCGACGAATTGCTCGGGGTGATCCGCCGCGGCATCGAGCTGAAGGACCTGCGCAAGCGAGGCGTGCTGTTCGAACCGCTGAAGAACCGTGTGCTGGGCATGATCTTCGAAAAGTCCTCGACCCGTACCCGCGTGTCGTTCGAGGCCGGCATGATCCAGCTCGGCGGCCAGGCCATCTTCCTGTCGCCCCGCGACACCCAGCTGGGCCGCGGCGAGCCGATTGGTGACAGCGCCATCGTGCTGTCGAGCATGGTTGATGTGGTGATGATCCGGACCCACGCCCACAGCACCCTGACCGAGTTCGCCGCCAAGTCGCGTGTGCCCGTGATCAACGGCCTGTCCGACGAATCGCACCCGTGCCAACTGCTGGCCGACATGCAGACCTTCGTTGAACACCGCGGCTCGATTCAGGGCAAGACCGTGACCTGGATCGGCGATGGCTTCAACATGTGCAACTCCTATATCGAAGCCGCCAGGCAGTTCGATTTCCAGCTGCGCATCGCCTGCCCCGAAGGCTATGAGCCGGATCAACGCTTCATGGCACTGGGCGGTGACCGCGTGCAGATCATCCGGGATGCCAGGGAAGCTGTGCGTGATGCACACCTGGTGGTCACCGATGTCTGGACTTCCATGGGTCAGGAGGAGGAAACTGCACGGCGCCTGGCGCATTTCGCGCCTTACCAGGTCACCCGCGAACTGCTCGACCTGGCTGCACCCGATGTCCTCTTCATGCACTGCCTGCCCGCCCACCGTGGCGAGGAAATCAGCCAGGACCTGCTCGACGACCCACGTTCGGTCGCCTGGGACGAAGCTGAAAACCGCCTGCATGCACAGAAGGCGCTTCTCGAATTCCTTGTAGAACCGGCTTACCACCACGCATGAGTCAACCCCTACTGCTCAACCTGCGCAACCTCGCCTGCGGCTATGGCGACCAGCGCATCGTCCAGAACCTCAACCTGCACCTGAACGCAGGCGACATCGGTTGCCTGCTGGGTTCATCCGGTTGTGGCAAGACCACCACCCTGCGTGCCATCGCCGGTTTCGAGCCGGTGCACGAAGGTGAAATCCACCTGGCCGGTGAGGTCATTTCCCGGGCTGGCTTCACCCTGGCTCCGGAAAAGCGCCGCATCGGCATGGTATTTCAGGACTACGCGCTATTCCCGCACCTGACCGTGGCGCAGAACATTGCCTTTGGTATCGCCAAACACCCACGCCAGGCCGCCGTCATCGAAGAGATGCTGGAGCTGGTCAAACTCGGCGGGCTGGGCGGGCGTTACCCGCATGAGCTGTCTGGCGGCCAGCAGCAACGTGTCGCCCTGGCCCGGGCGCTGGCGCCCGAGCCGCAACTGTTGCTGCTTGACGAGCCATTCTCCAACCTCGACGTGGAGCTGCGCCGGCGCCTGAGCCATGAGGTTCGCGATATTCTCAAAAGCCGCGGTACCAGCGCCATTCTGGTCACCCATGACCAGGAAGAAGCCTTTGCCGTCAGCGACCAGGTTGGCGTCTTCAAGGAAGGCCGCCTGGAACAGTGGGATACGCCCTATAACCTTTACCACGAACCGCAGACGCCATTCGTGGCGAGTTTCATCGGCCAGGGATACTTCATCCGTGGGCAAATGAGCAGCCACGAGGCAGTCAATACCGAAGTGGGTGAGCTGCGCGGTAACCGCGCCTACATCATGGCGCCGGGCAGTTCGGTGGATGTACTGCTGCGCCCGGATGATATCGTGCATGCACCTGGCAGCGCGCTCCTGGCAAACATCGTGGGCAAGAGTTTCCTTGGGGCATCCACGCTCTACCGCCTGCAGTTACCCACCGGCAGCCAGCTCGAAGCGATCTTCCCTAGCCATAACGACCACGAGGTCGGTGAGAATGTGGAGATTGCAGTGAAGGCCGATCACCTGGTGCTATTCCCGGTACCGGGTAGCGTTGCAGCACAGTTGCCACGCCAGGAGAATGGCGTGCGTCGATACAGTTCGGCGACTTGACTTCAGCGCCAGGGGGCCGCTTGGCGGCCCCCTGTTCTCAGCCTCGACCAATCCCGGCAAACGTGCCCTGCGTATACTCCGCCAGCACCGCCGCTGCCAACTCCACTTCCAGGCCACGCCTGCCGGCGCTGACATGGATAGTTGCAAAATTCTGCGCCGAGTCATCAATGAAGGTCCGCAGGCGCTTCTTCTGCCCCAGCGGGCTGATGCCACCCACCAGGTAACCGGTCGCCCGCTGCGCCGCCGCCGGGTCGGCCATCTCGCACTTCTTCACGCCGGCAGCATGGGCCAGGGCCTTGAGGTCCAGGGTACCCACCACAGGCACAACCGCTACCAGCAATTCCCCTTTCTCGCTGCTTGCCAGCAACGTCTTGAACACCTGTTGCGGGTCGAGCCCGAGCTTTTCTGCCGCCTCCAGGCCATACGACGCCGACTTCGGGTCATGTTCATAACTGTGCACACGATGCTCGGCACGGTGCTTCTTCAACAAGTCTAGGGCGGGGGTCATGCAAGGGCTCCAGTCAGGGACGACTCGGCGGCTACTTTAGGACAATTCCCACATCCCAGCCACCGCACCGCAATCGCGCGCGTCTAGTACAGGGATCAGCAGCTGATTCTAGCGACCATATCGTGACTGACCGTTCACTTTCGACCTTTGACATCAGCGTTTCTTGTCTATATTTTTTCGTTTCTGAATAAGCGGTGCACTTATAAGGTGCATTTCCTACATCACCCGGGGTCAATGGGGATAGACACCGGGTTTTGCTGTCGAGCGCCACGCGCCTCACAACAAAAAAAACGAGGTCATACATGACGACTGCTCTGCGCCAACCCACACTGTCCAGCCAATGCCTGGCCGAGTTTCTCGGCACCGCCCTGCTCATCTTCTTCGGTACCGGCTGCGTCGCCGCGCTCAAGGTGGCCGGCGCCAGCTTCGGGCTTTGGGAAATCAGTATCATCTGGGGCGTGGGCGTCAGCATGGCCATCTACCTCACCGCCGGTATTTCCGGTGCGCACCTGAACCCAGCCGTGAGTATCGCCCTCACACTGTTCGCAGGGTTCGACAAGCGCAAGCTGCCCTTCTACATGCTGGCCCAGGTATGCGGCGCATTCTGTGGCGCAGCACTGGTCTACACGCTATACAGCAATCTGTTCTTCGATTTCGAACAAGCCCACGCCATGCTGCGCGGTAGCGAAGGCAGCCTGGAGCTGGCCTCGGTGTTCTCCACCTACCCGCACCCGTCGCTGTCCACCAGCCAGGCGTTTCTGGTCGAAGTGGTGATCACTGCCATTCTGATGGCCGTGATCATGGCCCTGACCGACGACAACAACGGCCTGCCGCGCGGCGCCATGGCCCCGCTGCTGATCGGCCTGCTGATTGCAGTGATTGGCAGCGCCATGGGCCCATTGACTGGCTTTGCGATGAACCCGGCCCGCGATTTCGGGCCAAAACTCATGACCTTCCTGGCCGGTTGGGGCGAAATCGCCTTCACTGGCGGGCGGGATATTCCCTATTTCCTGGTTCCGGTATTTGCACCGATCCTTGGCGCCTGCTTGGGTGCAGCGAGCTATCGCGGCCTGATTGCACGCAACCTGCCAATGGCGCCTGCCGCGACCCCTGAGACAAATGACATTCGCCAGGGCGATACTCAAGCCAATTGATGCCGCCATCACGCACAGCCCTGACCCCCTATTCTTGCAAGGCCTACGACCATGACAGACACCCAGGATAAGAACTACATCATCGCCCTGGACCAGGGTACCACCAGCTCACGGGCGATCATTTTCGACCGTGACGCCAATGTTGTAGGTACCTCCCAGCGCGAGTTCGCACAGCATTACCCGCAGGCGGGCTGGGTCGAGCATGACCCGATGGAGATTTTCGCCACACAAAGCGCCACCATGGTCGAGGCCCTTGCCCAGGCGGGTATCAGCCACGCCCAGGTCGCTGCGCTGGGCATCACCAACCAACGCGAAACCACGGTGGTGTGGGACAAGGAAACCGGACGCCCGGTGTACAACGCCATTGTCTGGCAGTGCCGCCGCAGCACCGAGATTTGTGCCCAGCTCAAGCGTGACGGCCACGAAGGCTACATTCGTGAAACCACCGGCCTGGTTACCGACCCGTATTTCTCCGGCACCAAGCTGAAGTGGATCCTCGACAATGTCGACGGCGCCCGTGAACGCGCCGAGCGTGGCGAACTGCTGTTCGGCACCATCGACACCTGGCTGATCTGGAAGTTTACGGGTGGCAAGGTTCACGTCACCGACTACACCAACGCCTCCCGCACGCTGATGTTCAACATCCACAGCCTGCAGTGGGACGACAAGCTGCTGCAAATCCTGGGCATCCCGCGGCAAATGCTGCCTGAGGTGCGCCCATCTTCGGAAGTGTACGGCCACACCAAGAGCGGCATTGCCATTGCCGGTATCGCCGGCGACCAGCAGTCGGCACTGTTCGGCCAGATGTGCGTTGAGCCGGGTCAAGCCAAGAATACCTACGGCACCGGCTGCTTCCTGTTGATGAACACGGGCGACCAGGCGGTGAAGTCATCCCACGGCCTGCTCACGACCATTGCCTGCGGCCCGCGTGGTGAGGTGGCCTATGCACTGGAAGGTGCGGTATTCAATGGTGGCTCTACCGTGCAATGGTTGCGTGACGAACTGAAGATCGTCAACGACGCCCTGGATACCGAGTATTTCGCCAGCAAGGTCAAGGACAGCAACGGCGTGTACCTGGTGCCCGCCTTTACCGGCCTGGGTGCCCCGTATTGGGACCCGTATGCCCGCGGTGCATTGTTCGGCCTGACACGTGGTGTAAAGGTGGACCACATCATTCGCGCCGCACTGGAGTCCATCGCCTACCAGACCCGCGATGTCCTCGACGCCATGCAGCAGGACTGTGGCCAGCGCTTGTCCGAGCTGCGCGTGGACGGTGGTGCAGTGGCCAACAACTTCCTCATGCAGTTCCAGGCCGACATCCTCGGCACCTGCGTCGAGCGGCCGCAGATGCGCGAAACCACGGCGCTGGGCGCCGCCTATCTGGCAGGCCTGGCCTGTGGCTTCTGGAGTGGCCTGGACGAGCTGCGCGACAAGGCGATCATCGAGCGTGAGTTCAGCCCGCAGTTGGACGAAACGCAGAAAGAAAAGCTGTATGCCGGCTGGAAGAAGGCGGTCGAGCGTACCCGTGATTGGGAAGATCACGAGGCATGATAGCTGTTGGGGCCGCCATGCGGCCCCAATCGTCCACTGGCCGTCATCCCCTTCCTACGGCATCATTGCAGAATTTGTCCGGCAGCCCCAAAGGACCGCCCATGAATCTGCCCCCTCGCCAACAACAAATCCTCGAACTGGTACGCGAACGCGGCTATGTCAGTATCGAGGAAATGGCGCAGCTGTTCGTTGTCACTCCCCAGACCATCCGACGCGACATCAACCAGCTTGCCGAGCTCAACCTGCTGCGTCGTTATCACGGCGGCGCGGCTTACGATTCGAGCATCGAGAACACCGCCTACGCCATGCGTGCCGACCAGATGCGCGACGAAAAGCAGCGCATTGCCGACGCCGTAGCCCGGCAGATTCCCGACCATGCGTCGCTGTTCATCAACATCGGCACCACCACCGAATCGATCGCACGGGCGCTGCTCAACCACAACCACCTGAAAGTCATCACCAACAACTTGCACGTGGCGGCGATCCTGGCCGCCAAGGACGATTTCGAAGTGCTGGTGGCGGGTGGCACGGTACGCCGTGATGGTGGTGTAGTCGGCCAGGCCAGTGTCGATTTCATTAACCAGTTCAAGGTCGACTTCGCCCTGGTGGGCATCAGCGGTATCGACGAGGATGGCAGCCTGCTCGATTTCGACTATCAGGAAGTGCGGGTGTCGCAAGCCATCATCGCCAATGCCCGGCAAGTGATCCTCGCGGCCGATTCCAGCAAGTTCGGGCGCAATGCCATGGTGCGTCTGGGCTCGATCGACCTGGTCGACTGCCTGGTGACCGACCAGACACCAACCCCAACCCTGACCCAATTGTTGAACCAGAACAAGATCAGGCTTGAGGTGGTTTGAGGGCTGGTGGGTGCATGCCGCCAGATGTGTGGCGGCCGTGAGATCAAGTGCGGCCCGCGCGGCGCATCGCGAACGTGGCTCGCGCCTGCATCGGTTTCGGGCCAGTTATGCCTGAGACAGCGCCCCCCCCATAACCAAAGCCACCCCCTAAATTTTCGGAAATGTTCACTTCGTTGTCATTTGATCAGTTTTTTCTATAGAGACTGACTGGCGACCGGCTTTCTGTTGCGCTAATATTTTCGCAAACGAACATCAATGTTCATATTCGATGTGAACAGCCCCAGGAGGCCTTGCCCGTGTCCCAGCCAGTTTCGTCCCAGCCCCCAACAGCCGACTGCTATGACCTTGTCGTGATCGGCGGTGGCATCAATGGCGTGGGCATCGCTGCCGACGCCGCTGGTCGCGGCTTGAAGGTCTTCCTTTGCGAAAAAGACGACCTGGCCCAACACACGTCGTCAGCCAGCAGCAAACTGATTCACGGTGGCCTGCGCTACCTGGAGCACTACGAGTTTCGCCTCGTACGCGAGGCCTTGGCTGAACGCGAAGTGCTGCTGGCCAAGGCCCCGCACATCGTCAAACCTATGCGCTTCGTGCTTCCGCACCGCCCGCACCTGCGCCCTGCATGGATGATCCGCGCCGGCCTGTTCCTCTACGACCACCTGGGCAAGCGCAAGCGCCTGGGCGCCTCGCGTAGCCTGCGCTTCGGCCCGGGCTACCCGCTGAAGCCGGCAATCACCCGCGGCTTCGAATACGCCGACTGCGCTGTCGATGACGCCCGCCTGGTAGTACTCAACGCCATGGCGGCCCGTGAGCTGGGCGCACACATCCACACCCGCACCCGCTGCTTGCGCGCCGAACGTGTAGAGGGCTTGTGGCAGGTAGAGCTGCAGCACGCCGACGGCAGCCTCCAGACGATCCATACCCGCGCGCTGGTCAACGCTGCCGGCCCGTGGGTGGCCAGCTTCATCAAGGACGACCTCAAGCTCGATGCGCCTTACGGCATCCGCCTGATCCAGGGCAGCCACATTATCGTGCCGCGCCTGTATGAAGGTGAACATGCCTACATTCTGCAGAATGAAGACCAGCGCATCGTCTTCTGCATCCCGTACCTGGACCGCTTTACCCTGATCGGCACCACTGACCGGGAATACAGCGGCGACCCGGCCGCGGTCGCCATTACCGAGCAGGAAACACATTACCTGTTGAAGGTCGTCAACGAGCACTTCAACCACCAACTGAGCCAAGCCGACATCCTGCATACCTACTCCGGCGTTCGGCCGCTGTGCAACGACGAGTCGGACAACCCTTCGGCGGTGACCCGGGACTACACACTCGCCCTTTCGGCAGAAGCTGGCCAGGCACCGCTGCTGTCGGTGTTCGGTGGCAAGCTCACCACCTACCGCAAGCTGGCCGAATCGGCCATGGCTGAACTCAAGCCCTTCTTCACCCAGATGCGCGGCCCCTGGACCGCCAGTGCGCCACTGCCGGGCGCAGAGGGCATGACAACGGTACAGGCGCTGATCGATGCCGTACTGGCACGTTGCGGCTGGTTGCCTGTAGACCTGGCCAAACGCTGGGTGCTCACCTATGGCAGCCGTGTGTGGCGACTGCTCGATGGCGTTCACGGCCCCGAAGACCTCGGGCAGGCTATAGGGGCCGGGCTGTTCACCCGCGAGGTGGACTACCTGCTGGAAGAGGAATGGGCAGAGCAAACCGCTGACATTATCTGGCGTCGCACCAAGCTGGGCCTGTCGCTGACCGCACAGGAGCAGATGGCCCTGGAGGCGTATCTGCAGCAAGCCCGCAAGGTGCGCGCGAATAGCCGCGCAGCCTGATACCGACGGTGAAGCCCTCTTGATCCGTCAAGGGGGCGTATTCGCCCAGCGCTCGTAGGCTTCACGCGCCAACCGCGCCAGCAATGCCCGCTCGCTGCGATCGAAATCAGCCTTCAGTGCTTCACAGCGTTGCAGAAACTCGTTTTCGCTGATCACTTGCTCATCTACCTGAGCCTGCAGGGCCTCCATCCGCTGGTGCAGTGGCTGTACCAGGTCTTCAAATCGCTGCGCATGAAACTCGCGCGCGTATTGCTCCCAGAAAGGCCGCTGTGCCAACGAGGCAATCAGGGCATCCGTCGACTCATTTTGCAGAACCGCGTCCTGGACCCGCAGCAGGTCGCTGGTGGTTACGTTTGCAAAACTTGGGTAGTGCATTTCGTCGAGCTCGATCGGCAAGCCCAGCGGACGCGCAAGCCGCTGTCGGTAAAAAAGCCTTGTCTCGATTTCATCGATATGTGGGGCGTGCTCGGCATGCATGCGTTGCACGTGCAACGTCGCGTGGCGGTCGACCTCGTCCAGGCGAAACAAACCACGCGCCAGGCTCAGCAAACGAGCTTCCATCCGGCTGCCATGAGCATCTTCGACGGCGCGCAGTACCAAAACCCCAATTTCCATCTGCTCCAGCAACAGCAGCAGGCGGTCCTCACAACTGCGCCGGCCAGATGCCTCAAGAAACAATTGATGACGCAACTGCTCGTGCTGCTCACACGTTTCCAGAATCCGCCAGATTCGGCTGCGGTAATGCCCAGGGTGCTGTTCAAAGTCCTCGCCGTGGACGAAGTCTGCCAGAAAGCGGAACATTCCATCTGAATGCGGTTCCTCAAGCAGCGCTGTCCATATGGTCTGCTGGCGATCACGTTCAGCGTCGGCTGTGCTGTTGGCCCAGGTATTGAACAGGTCACTGTCAATGGCGCGATGGCGTGCGGACGCTGACCCCCACTGGCCCGGGGCCACACCTCGTGCCTCATCGAGCAGCAATGCGTCAGCTTCGCCAAGTGGGTTATCGTGCAAGGACAACTGGTGCACCTGCAGGCGCAGCTGCTGCAACTCTCGGCGCAGTGTGCGAATGTTGTTGTTACGCACGTCCACATGGGCACGAAATGAAATCTGCTCAGGCAACGCCTCCAGGCCGGCAGAGCGCAAGTTGACTTCACGCAAATTGCCCAGGCGCGTCAGTACCGGCGCCCTTCCCAACGGGTTGTGGCTGAGGTCCAGGTACCGCAGCGCACTCATCCCGGCAAGACGCAATTCACCGGCCTCATCCATTATCACGCTGTTGCGGCGCAGGTTTAGCTGCCGCAGGCGGGGCATATGTTCAATGCCGTGAGGGATCGCAGTCAGGCGATTGCCGGACAGGTCGAGCTCAATCAGGTTGGGAAAGCGTCGAAGAAAGTCCGCATTGATTTCACCAAGGCCCAGGTCACTGAGGATCAGCCGTCGCACATGATCAAAGCTCACCCCCTCCGGTAATTCGGGCAGACTCCCGATACGCTCTCCGCTGATGATCAGCGCGTAGTCCCCGGCCTCGTCGGTTATCTTGCGCCGCCAGCTTCGCCGTACGGCAGTAGCGACCCGACGGCGGCGCAGCGCGTCCAGTGGGTTACTGGCATCCCTGCGCCACTGGCGCAGGCTCTGACGCAGGCGCGCCAACTGCCCCGTCAGCTGGCTGTAGTGCTCCCACAACCCTACTCGCCGCTCCATGAGGTCAAGCAGATAGGCTTGTAGCTCCCCGTCTGTCATCGTCGGAAACACTTGGTGAATACCACGCCCTATGGCACGCCGACTGCTCTCGCCTCGCCCACTCAAGGCATACCCGATACGCCCATCTCCAAAACGGGTCGGGGGTCGAAGGCCAACGCCCAGGCGGGGCATGCCACAGAGCTCAGCCGCTTGGGTGCGATCCCCGGCAGCGGCCTCGATCAACAACGAGCCCAGGGCGCCTGGACTGACAGCGGCATCGCCGAGATCGGCTGTCTGCGTCTCGTCCAGCGCAGCCAACAGTGCCGCCAGGTAGGGGCCGGATGTACCTTGACCGGCGTAGCGATAGCCGTCGCCGCGGCGCACGATACACCGTACATCCTGCGCAGACTCTGCGCCGATACCGGACAGATACCGGCCACTCGGGCTACCTTCGCGCAGTTCGATGCGCAGGGTGTCCGGCCATTTCAGCTGACGCTCGAGCAAGCCCAAAGCCAGGCGTTCGGTGTCCGGATTGACGCAACGCGGCAGGCGCAAACCGGCACAGGCCCTGTCCAGACGGCTTTCGCGCAGCGACCATCGTGCACGCTCGGCCACTGCCAAAGGGATCCGCTGCGCGGTGCTGAGTGTATCGAGCTGCGCACCGCTGCATTGCTGAAGCAGCTCACGGGTACAGCGAGCCGACAGGCCGGGGAAAGTGCGCCGCAATATCCGCTCGATGCCATTGGGCTGCACTTGCCGATCAGCAACGTACTGCGCCAGTCGCGGCGCGCTGAAGTCCGGGTGTAACTCATGTGCCTGATAAAGCTCCAGGGCATCGAGCAACCGTGCAGGTGCGCCCATGTGCTCAACGTGTAAACGGCGAATCTGCGCTTCACTCAGCCCTGTCACCTGGAGCAGGTAGTCGCATGTCGGTTCCGGTAGCTCTGCCAGGGGCGTACTCAAACGGCGTACCAGATTGGCTCGCCCTTCCCAGTATTGGGGCGCTTCCAGTTCATGGCGCCAGCCGCCGGCGCCATTCTGCTCGATCACTGGCCGGTAGGCCCTGGGGCGACCAGGGTGCAGGATCCTGGAGCGACCATCCTGCGGATCCTCCATCACCCGATAACGCCCCTCATCGAGGTGCCACAACCATTCTTGTGCGCCGACACCCCGCAACGGTTGGGCATCGTAACCGGGCAGATCCGTGGCCATGAGCCTGACCTTGCCTGCGGAGGTGCACACCGGTGCCAAGTCATCCACGAAGGCCAGACGCTCAAGGGCACGCACGGCCACTTGGCTGCCGGCTGCGATCATCCCGCCGAGCACGACATTCTCGGCAACGTTGAACAGGTGGTTCAACGCCCCTTCGCGATCACCCATGCGCCAATCTTCATACCCTTCATACACTTCGTCAGCAATCTGAACCGCATTTGCCACCAGCAGCACTTCGCCAAGCACAGGCACGAAGGCCCCCGCCACATTCAGCAAGTTCATACCCAGCTCTTTGTAGCCCTGCATGCGCGCTTCGCGGTCTTCGTCATCTTCGACATCGGTGGGCACGGCGAGCACCTTGGCGTCATCCCTGATCTTGGCAAGGTGTTGCCGGCGCAGGTGTACGAACGGTGCGTCAGTGATCGGTGCAGAACGGGCGTCGAGTTCCACCCCGGCTGCCGATGCCTGCGCGACCCGTTCGTTTAATACCCGATAGAAATTGATGCGCTGACGCTCGTTAATGAAGCGCGCGAAAAAGCGCCGATAGGCCGGCGCACGGAAGCGCTTACCGAGGTACTTGTCGAGTGCATCCCAGCTGGCATGACGGGAGACGGGCTGATGAGGGTCATCGGGTACCCAGAGCACCACCGACTCCACTGCGCCCTCAGCTGACGGACGCACTTCCAGCGTCAGCACGCCTTGAACCGGGCGGCCCAGCAGGTACAACTGTCGGGGAACCACAGTGCCAACCAGCGCAGGCACCACCGGCTTTTCGGCAATAAGCGGCAACAGAAAAAAATACGTGCGCTCGTCAATGTCCTGTTTCAACGCAGCGACCCGCATCGCCACCTCGAAATGGGCCTTGAAACTCGCTTCGAACAGCCCGTGCAAGCGGGAAACGGCCTGGCCCGGTTCATCCTCCGGGCCATCTTCAGGCTGTAGATGGTGGGTGAGCAACGCCTGGTACTTGCCCCCTGCGTCAACCTCGCGACATGCGGAGGCAAACGCGTGGAAGCTCATCGGCAGGCGGTTACCGTTGCCATCGACCAGTTCACCTTTGAGCGTGAGCCCGGGGCGTGTCTCCCTGCGATGATAGTTATGCAGCGCCGCCTCCAGCAATGACCGCCTGGAACGACGAACATAGGTGGGCCGCAGCAGCGCAGGCGAAGCGCTGGGCAGCAACAGCCGCTGCGAGACCCTTACCCTCCAGCCCGTCACGTCCGGGTTGCTGAAGCCGCTCTTGCGCAGTTTCGTTTTGAGCAACGCTGCTGCGTAGGCCTGCAAAGAAGGGATGGCCTGGAGGATCGGGCCAAGCCGCGCATTGCAGTTCGCCTGCCGCCGCAGGGCGTTTCGTAACGCATCGAGCCTTTCCGGTTGCGCGTGGTCGACTAGCCATCCAGGCAAGTTTTGGGCAATCAGGCTATCGATGGAATCGTTCGGGGGCCGGTGCGGTGACATCTGTGGAGCTCTCCAGGCAAAGAGCAGAGCACACTACGTCTGCGCCCTTGCCGCGCACTGCATAGTTACCACACGCGATATCTGGATGTGCGGCGACCCATGCGTTCGGATAACCGAACGAGCAAGCGCTATTTATTCGGCCTGGCGAACCCCGGAGAGATGTCGAGACTGTCAAGCGCGAGCAATACAAGCGGTTTAAGGTCGACAGCAAGGCTTGGCACGAGTCATGCTCTACACTTGGTAGCCGAATGCACCCGCTTCTTGCTGTATTCGTTGAACGAAGAGTCCGCCAACGGCTCCATAAAAAAAACAAACACGTCGAGGAAAATTTGATGCGTATCGTTCGTCAATTGCTGGGCGCAGCCATCGCGGCTGCAGTCATCGCTTCGCCGGCCATGGCCGAGGAGCTCACCGGCACCCTGAAGAAGATCAAGGAATCGGGCACCATCACACTGGGGCACCGCGACTCCTCCATTCCATTTTCCTACCTGGCCGGCAAACCCGAGCCCGTCGGTTACTCGCATGACATCCAGCTGGCCGTCGTCGACGCGCTGAAAAAGCAACTGGGCACGGACATCAAGGTCCGTTACAACCTGGTCACCTCGCAAACCCGTATTCCGCTGGTGCAGAACGGCACCGTCGACCTGGAGTGCGGCTCCACCACCAACAACGTCGAGCGCCAGCAGCAAGTCGGCTTCTCGGTCGGCATCTTCGAAGTCGGTACCCGCCTGTTGACCAAGGTCAAGGACGGTCAGCCTGCATACAAAGACTTCCCGGACCTGGCCGGCAAGAACGTGGTGACCACCGCTGGTACCACCTCCGAGCGCATCCTCAAGGCGATGAACGCCGACAAGCAGATGAAGATGAACGTGATTTCCGCCAAGGACCACGGTGAAGCCTTCAACATGCTCGAAAGCGGCCGCGCCGTGGCCTTCATGATGGACGACGCCCTGCTCGCCGGTGAAATGGCCAAGGCGCGCAAGCCATCCGACTGGGTCATCACCGGTACGCCACAGTCGTACGAAATCTACGGCTGCATGGTGCGCAAGGAAGACGCTGCGTTCAAGAAAGCGGTCGACGACGCCATCGTGGCCTACTTCAAGTCGGGCGAAGTCAACAAGAGCTACGACAAGTGGTTCATGCAGCCGATCCCGCCTAAAGGCCTGAACCTCAACTTCCAGATGAGCGAAGAGCTGAAAAAACTGATCGCCGAGCCGACCGACAAGGCTGCGGACGAGAAGAAGTCCTGATCCTCAGCAAATAGTGGCCTGGTGCTCACAAGCACGAATCAATTCTGCAGGCCACTCATTAGTGTCTAACCTTTCATCCGAGGGCGCCTTGCGCCCCCGGATGCTCGAAGGTGCCCGTGAAACAACCGTCTGAGGGGAAATCCCGATGAATTACAACTGGGACTGGGGCGTGTTCTTCAAGTCCACCGGCGTGGGCAGCGAAACCTATCTGGACTGGTACATCACCGGCCTGGGCTGGACCATCGCCATCGCCATCACCGCCTGGATCATCGCGCTGCTGCTGGGGTCAGTCCTCGGTGTCATGCGCACCGTACCGAACCGCCTGGTATCGGGTATCGCCACCGCCTACGTGGAACTGTTCCGCAACGTGCCACTGCTGGTGCAACTGTTCATCTGGTACTTCCTGGTACCGGACCTTCTGCCAGAAGGCTTGCAGGAATGGTTCAAGCAGGACCTCAACCCGACCACTTCGGCGCTGATCAGCGTGGTCGTCTGCCTGGGCCTGTTCACCGCCGCACGCGTCTGTGAGCAAGTGCGTACCGGTATTCAGGCGCTGCCCAAAGGCCAGGAAGCTGCCGCCCGCGCCATGGGCTTCAGCCTCCCGCAGATCTACAACAATGTGCTGCTGCCGCAGGCCTACCGGATCATCATTCCGCCGCTCACCTCCGAGTTCCTCAACGTGTTCAAGAACTCCTCGGTGGCGTCGCTGATCGGCCTGATGGAGCTGCTGGCGCAGACCAAACAGACCGCAGAGTTTTCCGCCAACCTGTTCGAGGCGTTCACCCTGGCCACGCTGATCTACTTCACCCTGAACATGGGCCTGATGTTGCTCATGCGCATGATCGAGAAGAAAGTCGCCGTGCCTGGCCTGATTTCCGTGGGGGGCAAGTAAATGGAAATGGATTTCAGCGAAATCATCCCTGCCCTGCCTGCCCTCTGGGAGGGCATGGTCATGACCCTCAAACTGATGGTCATGGGCGTCATCGGCGGTATCGTGCTGGGCACCATCCTGGCCCTGATGCGCCTGTCGTCGAGCAAACTGCTGTCGAACGTGGCCGGCGCCTACGTCAACTACTTCCGCTCGATCCCGCTGCTGCTGGTGATCACCTGGTTCTACCTGGCGGTCCCGTTCGTGCTGCGCTGGATCACCGGCGAAGATACCCCGGTGGGTGCCTTCACCTCCTGCGTGGTCGCCTTCATGATGTTCGAGGCCGCGTATTTCTGCGAAATCGTCCGCGCCGGTGTGCAGTCGATCTCCAAGGGCCAGATGGGCGCCGCGCAAGCGCTGGGCATGAACTACGCGCAGACCATGCGCCTGATCATCCTGCCCCAGGCCTTCCGCAAGATGACCCCGCTGCTGCTGCAGCAGAGCATCATCCTGTTCCAGGACACCTCGCTGGTATACACCGTGGGCCTGGTCGACTTCCTCAACTCGGCACGCTCCAACGGCGACATCATCGGGCGCTCCCATGAGTTCCTGATCTTCGCCGGCGTCGTCTACTTCCTCATCAGCTTCTCCGCTTCGTGGCTGGTCAAGCGCCTGCAAAAAAGGATCACCGTATGATTTCCATCAAGAACGTCAACAAGTGGTACGGCGACTTCCAGGTACTGACCGACTGCAGCACCGAGGTCAAGAAAGGTGAGGTAGTGGTGGTTTGTGGCCCGTCGGGCTCGGGCAAGTCCACCCTGATCAAGTGCGTCAACGCGCTGGAGCCGTTCCAGAAGGGCGACATCGTGGTCGATGGCACTTCGATTGCCGACCCGAAGACCAACCTGCCCAAGCTGCGCTCGCGAGTAGGCATGGTGTTCCAGCACTTCGAGCTGTTCCCGCACCTGACCATCACCGAGAACCTGACCATTGCCCAGCGCAAGGTGCTGGGCCGCAGCGAGGCGGAAGCCACCAAGAAGGGCCTGGCGCTGCTCGAGCGTGTAGGCCTCAGTGCCCATGCCAAGAAACACCCCGGCCAGCTCTCCGGTGGCCAGCAGCAGCGCGTGGCCATCGCCCGCGCCCTGGCGATGGACCCGATCGTCATGCTGTTCGACGAACCCACCTCGGCACTGGACCCCGAAATGGTCAGCGAGGTACTGGACGTGATGGTTCAACTGGCCCAAGAAGGCATGACCATGATGTGCGTAACCCACGAGATGGGCTTTGCCCGCAAAGTCGCCAACCGGGTCATTTTCATGGACAAGGGCAGCATCATCGAAGACTGCACCAAGGAAGCGTTCTTCGGTGACCAGAGCGCCCGCGACCAGCGCACCCAGCACTTCCTCAGCAAGATCCTGCAGCACTGACCCGGCCACAGCTTCCGCTGCCACGGCCCCACCAGGCAGCGGAAGCTGGTCGTAACAAGGCCACTGTGATGAAATGCGATCCCTCGCTACTTCGCCCTGCCAAGCCTGCCGTGAATTCCCGCCTGATCCGTCAATTGCTGTTACCACCACTGATCATCCTGCTGATGGTCGGCCTGGGAATGGCTGGCTACCTGTTCAGCGAGAGCAATGGTATCCGCGCCCTCAGCGAAAACGGCGAACGCCAGCTGGAGCTGCATGCACGCACGGTCGAAAGCGAAATCAGCAAGTACACCTACTTGCCGAGCCTGCTGGAGCTGGAAGACAGCGTCTCGCACCTGCTCACCGACCCGGACGGCGCTTCACGCCAGACGGTCAACGAATACCTTGAAGGCCTGAACCGTCGCAGTCGCAGTCGGGCCATCTTCGTCCTCGACACCAATGGCCGGGTGCAGGCCACCAGCAACTGGCGCGATGCCGACTCGTTCCTGGGTGAAGACCTGTCGTTCCGCGCCTACTTCCAGACTGCCGTGCGCGGCGAGCCCGGGCGTTTCTACGGCATCGGCAGTACCACTGGCGAGGCTGGCTATTACCTGGCCCATGGGCTTGAGGAGCACGGCAAGATCATAGGCGTTGCGGTGATCAAGGTGCGCCTGGACACCCTCGAGGAGCGCTGGCAGCGTGCCCGCCTGGAGGCGTTCGTCAGCGACGAGAATGGCATCATCATTCTCTCCAGCGACCCGGCCCGCCGTCTTAAGTCGGTGCGCCCGCTGACCCCGCAAATCAAGGAGCGCCTGGCGCGAAGCCTGCAATACTACTGGTGGCCGCTGAACGAATTGCAGCCTCTGGCGCGGGAAACCCTGGCCGATGGTGTGGAAAAGCTGACCTTCCCGGCCAACACCGAAACCGCTCATGGAAAACCGCACGAAGTGGCGTACCTGGCGCAAACCAGCCGCCTGGTCGACACGCCCTGGCATTTCACCCTGCTGACCCCACTGCAGGACCTGCGTCGCGAATCCATGGTGCAGGGCATTCTGGTGGGCGTGGCCTTTGCCTTGCTGGCGATCCTCGGCATTGCCTGGAACGAGCGGCGCAAAGTGATCGCCACACGCCTGGCGGCCCGCGAAGCCCTTGAAGAGGCCAACAGCCAGCTGGAGCGGCGGATTGCCGAACGCACCGCCGACCTGCGCGCCAGCAACGAACGCCTCAAGGGCCAGATTCGCGAGCGCCGGCATGCCGAACAGACCTTGCGCCACGCCCAGGATGAGCTGGTGCAAGCAGGTAAGCTGGCCGCCATCGGGCAAATGTCTACCAGCATTGCCCACGAGCTGAACCAACCCTTGGCTGCGCTGCGCACCTTGTCTGGCAATACGGTGCGCTTCCTTGAGCGCGGGGCGCTGGAAACCGCCAGCACCAACCTGCGCACCATGAATGACCTGATCGACCGCATGGGCCGCATCACCGCCAGCCTGCGCTCGTTCGCCCGGCGCGGCGATGACAGCGGCCAGGCTTCACTGGCCAAGGCGGTAGAGGCCACCCTGCAGGTGCTGGCCAACCGCGTCAGTGCCTGTCACTTGCAATTGCACCATCAGTTCGAGGACCAGCAACTGGCCATCGACCAGACCCGCCTGGAGCAGATTCTGGTCAACCTGATCGGCAACGCCCTTGACGCGATGGCCGCGCAACCGCAGCCTGAGCTGTGGCTGGAAGGCGAGTTGCAGGGCGACAAGTACCGTTTGCAGGTGCGCGACAACGGCCACGGCATTGACGCCGAAGCGCGCAAGCACCTGTTCGAACCCTTCTTTACCACCAAACCGGGCGAGCATGGCCTGGGCCTGGGCCTGACCTTGTCGGCTTCCCTTGCCGCCGCCGCCAAGGGAAGCCTCAACGTCGAGCATCCCGCCACCGGCGGCACAGCCTTCGTCCTGGCCTTGCCCCTGGTTTCCCCCCCTAGCGAATCGGCAGAGCATCCATGAACCAAGCGCCTCTTACCGTCCTGATTGTCGAAGACGACCCGCATGTGCTGCTCGGCTGCCAGCAGGCGCTGGCCCTGGAGGATATCGCCTGCGAGGGCGTGGGCAGCGCCGAACAGGCACTGGAACGCATCGGCGACGATTTCGCCGGCATTGTCGTCAGCGATATCCGCCTGCCGGGTATTGATGGCCTGGAGCTGCTCAATCGCCTCAAGGCCCGTGACCGCAGCCTGCCGGTGGTGCTGATCACTGGCCATGGCGATATCGACATGGCCGTTGGCGCCATGCGTAACGGCGCCTACGACTTCATGGAAAAACCGTTCTCCCCCGAGCGCCTGGTCGATGTGGTGCGCCGCGCGTTGGAACAGCGCGGGCTGTCACGCGAAGTGGTGGCCCTGCGCCGCCAGCTGGCCGAGCAGAGCAGCCTGGAGGGACGCATCATTGGTCGCTCACCGGCCATGGAGCACTTGCGCGAACTGATCGCCAACGTCGCCGACACCTCAGCCAACGTGCTGATCGAAGGTGAGACCGGCACCGGCAAAGAGCTGGTCGCGCGCTGCCTGCACGACTTCAGCCGTCGCCAGAGCCACCCGTTCGTGGCACTGAACTGTGGCGGCCTGCCGGAAAACCTGTTTGAAAGCGAGATATTCGGCCACGAGGCCAACGCCTTCACCGGAGCCGGCAAACGCCGCATCGGCAAGATCGAACACGCCAATGGCGGCACGCTGTTCCTCGATGAAGTGGAGAGCATGCCGATCAACCTGCAGATCAAGCTGCTGCGCGTGCTGCAGGAGCGCACCCTGGAGCGATTGGGCTCGAACCAGAGCATCCCGGTGGATTGCCGGGTGATCGCCGCGACGAAGGCCGACCTCGATGCCTTGGGCCAGAGCGGCCAGTTCCGCAGCGACCTGTATTACCGGCTGAACGTGGTCACCCTGGAGCTGCCGCCGCTGCGTGAGCGCCGTGAAGACATCCTGCAGTTGTTCGAACATTTCCTGCAGCAGTCGGCCCTGCGCTTCGACCGCGAAACACCGACACTGGACAGTCAGACCCTGTCGCGCCTGATGGCCCATGACTGGCCGGGTAACGTGCGCGAGTTGCGCAACGTGGCCGAACGCTATGCCCTCGGCCTGCCAGCATTCAAGAAAGGCCCCAGCGGAGGTGCCAACCAAGGCCTGCTTTTTGCCGAGGCGGTGGAAGCATTCGAACGCAACCTGCTCACTGATGCCCTGCAACGCACGGGCGGCAACCTGAGCCAGGCCAGCCAGGAGCTGGGCATGGCCAAGACCACGCTGTTCGACAAAGTGAAAAAATACGGCCTCGGCTGACTTGAACCCAAACTGGAAAACAACGTGGACCTGGTATTCAAAGCGGCCCTGGGCGCAGGCGTGGTGCTGTTGCTGGCGGTGCTGTCGAAAACGCGCAACTACTACATCGCAGGGCTGGTGCCGCTGTTCCCCACCTTCGCCCTGATTGCCCACTACATCGTCGGCAAGGGGCGCAGCATTGCCGACCTGAAGACCACCATCCTGTTTGGCATGTGGTCGATCATTCCGTATTTCGTGTACCTGGCAACCCTGTATGTACTGGTCGACCGCTTGCGCCTCGAGGCATCGATGGCGCTGGCCACGCTGGCCTGGCTGATCGCCGCGACCGTGCTGGTGACTGTGTGGGTGCGGATGCACTGATCGAAAGCAGCCAGCGCAGATTCAGAGCCCTGCGATGTGCGTGACCGCTTGCCTGTGCGCCTGCAAATAAGGCAACACCGCCCCCAGTAACGGCGCCTTGAACGGCTCCTGAAAACGGTGCGCCAACCCCGGGATCAAGCGTAACTGGCTGCCCTGGATATGCGCCGCCAGGTGCACGCCATGCATCACCGGCAATAACGGATCAGCCGTGCCGTGTACCACCAGGGTCGGCACTCGCAACTGGTTGAGCAACTCGACGCGGCTCGGCTCGGCCAGTATCGCCATGATCTGGCGCTTGGCCCCGTCAGGGTTGAACGCCCGGTCGTAGGCCTGCGCCGCCTGCTGCAGCAACACTTCGCGGTCGTCTCGTACCTCAGGGCTGCCCAGGGCCGCCAGCAGGTCGGCCTGCTGCTCGATAGCCACTTCACGGTTCGGCGCGCTGCGCCGGGCCAGCAACTGCACCAACGCCGGGGCCGGCGCCGGCAGCCCCGCCGCCCCTGAACTGGACATGACCAGCGTCAGGCTGCGCACACGCTCAGGCGCCATCGCCGCCAGGTGCTGGGCAATCATGCCGCCCATGCTCACCCCCAATACATGAAACTGGCGCACGCCCAACGCGTCCATCAGGCGCAAGCCGTCATCGGCCATATCAGTCAGCGTATAGGGCGCCGACACGGGCAGGCCCAACTTGTAACGCAACAGTTCGAGCGTCAGGTTGGCGTGCGGTGGTACCTGGTTCCAGCGTGACAGGCCGACATCGCGGTTGTCATAGCGGATCACCCGAAAACCTTGGCGGCACAATGCCTCGACCACATCATCTGGCCAATGAATCAGCTGTCCGCCCAAGCCCATGACCAGCAGCAAGGCCGGGTCGCGTGGCGCACCGACGCTCTGGTACACCAGGCTGACGGCACCGAGTTCGGCACGCTGCACCGGCACCTGGGCGTCACAGCGCTGTTCGGCGAAACTCGCCGGAACGCTGAACAGGAAGAAAAGAAAAAGCCAAAAAGCCCGCATGAAAGAAACACCAGAATGCAGATCCCCAGTAGAGCGCGAGTCTGATGAATTCTGTTCGGGCGCGCTGCCACAGTTCGGTGACAGTTTCATGACTCCCGCCAGGCGGTGCGACGATCGCCCAGTCGACAGATGCCGCATCATGAGAGAAACTCAATTCATTCCCTGTTTCTTCAATTCCACACCCCGGAGTCATCTGTGCTGGAGATCCGTCACCTGAAAACCCTTCATGCCCTGCGCGAAGCCGACAGCCTGGTGGAGGCCGCCGAACGCCTGCACCTGACACAGTCGGCGTTGTCGCACCAGTTCAAGGAGCTGGAAGAGCGCCTGGGCCTCCCGATTTTCGTGCGCAAGACCAAGCCAATCCGCTTCACCAGCGCCGGGCTGCGTCTGCTGCAACTGGCTGATGCCACCCTGCCGTTGCTGCGCAGCGCCGAACGTGACATCGCACGCCTGGCCGGAGGCACTGCCGGACGCCTGCACATGGCTATCGAATGCCACAGCTGCTTCCAGTGGCTGATGCCGACCATCGACCAGTTCCGTGATGCCTGGCCGGAAGTGGAACTGGACCTGGCCTCGGGCTTTGCCTTCGCCCCGCTACCGGCCCTGGCCCGCGGCGACCTTGACCTGGTGGTGACCTCCGACCCGGTGGACCTGGCAGGCATCACTTATGTGCCGCTGTTCACCTACGAGGCGATGCTGGCAGTGGCCAACCAGCACCCGCTGGCCAGCAAGCCTTACATCGTGCCGCAAGACTTGCTCGACCAGACGCTGATCACCTACCCGGTGGAGCGCGATCGCCTGGACATCTTCACGCGCTTCCTGGAGCCGGCCGATATCGAGCCAGCCGCCGTGCGTACCTCGGAGCTGACGGTGATGATGATGCAGCTGGTGGCCAGCGGCCGTGGCGTATGCGGCATGCCGCATTGGGCGCTGCACGAGTACAGCTCGCGCGGCTATGTGAAGGGCAAACGCCTGGGCGAGAAAGGCTTGTTTGCCACGCTTTATGCCGCCGTACGCACCGACATGCTCGATGCCCCGTACATGCGCGACTTTTTGCTGACGGCCAAGGACACCTCGTTCGCTACCCTCGACGGCGTCAGCGCGGTGCGTTGAGCGCCTGGCGATACAGCGGCAGGATCAAGTCGCGGGTCAGGGGAGCCAGTGGCATGACGGGCGCCTGATCTGCAGCCAGCCAGACCACCTCCTCGATCTCTGCGGCCGGCACCACGGCAGCGGCGCTGTCGACACGGAACAGTTCAGCTTGCACTTCGAAGCCTGGTTCGTTGGCGGCGGGGGCACTGAACTGGCCCAGGTGCATGGCCTGAGCCGGGTCGATGCGCAGGCCCAGTTCCTCCTGCAACTCGCGCACCAGCGCCTGTACCGGCGTTTCACCGGCATCGATCTTGCCGCCTGGCTGCATGAAAGCCTCGGTGCCACGCTTGCGCACCAGCAGCGTGCGGCCCTGAGGGTCGATCAGCAGGGCGGCGGCGATGCGGATGATGTTGGGCATGAAGTGGGCTCGCTGAATAAAATGACCCGCGAGGATCCCATGGGGTCATTGGCCTGACAAGGCCGGTCATTCCTGTGTCGGCCTGGCAGACGAGCGGCCCCTTGCCAACCTGTTGCACACCCTCCATAAACACCACATGAACCTGCCCGCCAAACACCACCCGGTGCTCGAGCTGTTCCACCCTGCCGTCAGCACCTGGTTCCGCCGCCGCTTCGCCACGGTCACCGATGCCCAGGCACAGGCCTGGCCGTTGATCCACGCCGGGCAATCCATGCTGCTGGCCGCGCCGACCGGCTCAGGCAAGACCCTGAGCGCTTTTCTGGCCGTGCTAGATGAGCTGCTGCGTGAAGGCATGAAGCACCAGGGCGAACTGCCCGCACAGACACTGGTGATCTACGTTTCACCTCTGAAGGCCCTGTCCAATGACATTCGTCTGAACCTGCAGGCCCCGCTCGAAGGCATCAGCCAAGCCATTGCAGAGCAAGGCCTGAACGCCCCACGCATCACCACGGCGGTACGCACCGGCGATACTCCGCAGAAGGAACGCGCCGCCATGCGCAAGCTGGCCCCGCACATTCTGGTGACGACCCCCGAATCGCTTTACGTGCTGATGGGCTCGGCGTCTGGCCGTGAAGGCCTGGCCTATGTGCACACGGTAATCGTCGACGAAATCCATGCCTTGGCCGGTAACAAGCGTGGCGCCCATCTGGCCCTGACCTTGGAACGCCTGCAAGCCTTGTGCAAAAAGCCACTGCGGCGGATCGGCCTGTCCGCTACCCAACGCCCGGTCGAACGGGTGGCGCAGTTTCTGGTGGGTAGCGGGCGCCCCTGCGCCATTGTCGATATCGGCCATGCCCGCAAGCGTGACCTGGCCATCGAAGTGCCGCCGGTACCGTTGGGGGCGGTGATGGCCACTGATGTCTGGGGCCTGGTGTATGACCGCTTGGCCACCCTTGCCCGTGAACACCGCACCACGCTGGTATTCGTCAATACCCGGCGCCTGGCCGAACGTATCACCCGCCACCTCAGCGACCGGCTGGGCAAGGAGGCGGTTGCCGCACACCATGGCAGCCTGTCCAAAGCGCTGCGCCTGGATGCGGAGCAGCGGCTCAAGAGCGGCCAGCTCCAGGTGCTGGTCGCGACCGCATCGCTGGAGCTTGGCATTGATATCGGCGATATCGACCTGGTCTGCCAGATCGCCTCGCCGGGCTCGATTGCCGGCTTCCTGCAACGGGTTGGCCGCGCTGGACACCAGGTCGATGGTGTGCCGAAGGGGCGCCTGTTCCCCACCTCACGCGATGACCTGATCGAATGCGTTGCCTTGCTTGACTGCGTTCGACAGGGCGAACTGGACGCACTGCACATCCCCCGGGCACCGCTGGATGTGCTGGCCCAGCAGATCGTCGCAGAAGCCAGCAACCAGGCCTGGCACGAACAGGATCTGCTGGATTGCCTGCGCCAGGCCACACCTTACGCCGAGCTTGACCAGCACCATTACCAGGCCCTGCTGCGCATGCTCGCCGAGGGCTACAACGGCCGCCAGGGTGTGCGCAGTGCCTACTTGCACCGTGACGCAGTGAGCGGCACGCTGCGTGGCCGACGTGGCAGCCAACTGACCGCGCTGACCAGCGGCGGCACCATCCCCGACAACGCCGACTACGCCGTGTTGCTGGAACCGCAGGCGCTGAACATCGGCAGCGTCAATGAAGACTTTGCCGTGGAAAGCATTGCCGGCGATATTTTCCAGCTGGGCAACGCCTCCTATCGCATTCTGCGCGTCGAGCCGGGCCGGGTGCGGGTAGAGGATGCTCATGGCCTGCCACCGACCATTCCGTTCTGGCTGGGTGAAGCGCCGGGGCGCAGTGACGAGCTGTCTGCCGCCGTGGCCCGGCTGCAGGCGCGAATCGACCAGCAACTGGCGCAGGCAGGCGGCGACACGGTGGAGGTACTGGCCTGGTTGCAGGCGACCTTCGAACTGGACGAAGCTTGTGCGGGCCAGTTGCTCGACTACCTGGCCCGCACCCGTGAAGTGCTTGGCGCCCTGCCCTCGCAGGATACGCTGGTGATGGAACGTTTTTTCGATGAGTCCGGCGGGACCCAACTGATCATTCATTCACCCTACGGTAGCCGCATCAACCGCGCCTGGGGCCTGGCCCTGCGCAAGCGCTTCTGCCGCACCTTCAACTTCGAACTGCAGGCTGCCGCCAGCGAGGACGCCATCGTGCTGTCTCTGTCGACCAGCCACAGTTTCGAGCTGGACGAAGTGTGGCGTTACCTGAACAGCCGCAGCGCCGAGCCGATTCTCATCCAGGCCCTGCTCGATGCACCGCTGTTTGGCGTGCGCTGGCGCTGGAATGCAGGCGTGGCCATGGCACTGCCGCGCTTTGTGGGCGGACGCAAGGTGGCGCCACAAATCCAGCGCATGAAGAGTGAGGACCTGGTTGCCGCCGTGTTCCCCGACCAGATCGCCTGCCTGGAGAACATCGTCGGCGAGCGGCAGATTCCCGACCATCCGCTGGTCGAGCAAACCCTTGACGATTGCCTGCACGAGGCAATGGACAGCGAAGGCTGGCTGGCCCTGCTGCGGCGCATGGAAAGCGGTGCAGTGCGCTTGCTGTGCAGGGATTTGCCCGCCCCCTCGCCGCTGGCTTCAGCGATTCTCAATGCCCGGCCTTATGCCTTTCTGGACGATGCGCCACTGGAAGAACGACGTACCCAGGCGGTACTCAACCGGCGCTGGAACGACGTGCACAGTAGCGACGACCTGGGCGCGCTGGACGCTGATGCCATTGCTGCCGTAGCGGCCGAGGCCTGGCCACAGCCGGCCAATCCCGACGAAATGCACGAAGCATTGATGAGCCTGGGTGCCATCGGTCAGGTCGAGGTAGATGCCAACCCCTGCTGGGATGTGCTGCTAAGGCAGCTGGCCAAGGCCGGGCGTGCCTTGCGCCTGCCCGATGACAAGCTCTGGTTGGCCCGCGAACGCCTGAACCTGCTGCTGGCACTGTACCCCACAGCGCACAGGGAGCCAGCGCTCGAACGGCTCGCTGGCTTCGACCAGCCCATCGAGCCCGACAACGCACTGAGCGAACTGCTGCGCGCCCGCCTGAGCGGCCATGGCCCACAGACCCTGGCGCAAATCGCTGCGCCATTGGGCAAACCGGTAACCGATATCGAACAGGCGCTGGCCCGCCTGGAAGCCGAAGGCTATGTGCTGCGCGGGCATTTCAGCCCAGGTGCCACTGACCTGCAATGGTGCGAACGCCACTTGCTGGCGCGCATCCACCGCTACACGGTCAAACGCCTGCGCCGCGAGATCGAACCGGTCAGCCTGCAAGACTTCATGCGCTTTCTGTTCGATTGGCAGCACCTGGCGCCTGACGAGCGCCTGCGTGGTCCGCAGGCGGTGGCCGAAGTGCTGGGCCGGTTACAAGGGTTCCCCAGCGCCGCAGCGGCCTGGGAGGCGGAGCTGCTGCCGGCGCGTATCAAAGACTACAGTCCGCACTGGCTCGACGAAGCCTGCCGAAGCGGCCAGTTTGCCTGGAGCCGGCTGGCGGCAACAGTGGCGAGCAGCACGTTGACCAGTACCCCACTGGTGTTGCTGCCGCGGGACCAGTTGAACACGTGGCGCAGCCTGGCGCCCGCACCTGCTGTCGACGCCCTTGGCCTACGTGCGCAACGTGTGCACGAAGCGCTGAAAACCCAGGGTGCGCTGTTCTTCGATGAACTGGCACATGAGGCACACCTGCTGCCCAGTGAACTGGAAACTGCACTGCAGGAGCTGGTGGGCTCGGGCCTGGCCGGGGCGGACAGTTTCACTGGCTTGCGCAGCCTGATCACGCCTGCAACCAAGCGCAGCTCACGTAACAGCCGCCGAGGCCACCCGCCGCTTTCCAGCAGCATGGCGCATGCCGGACGTTGGGCCCTGCTGCGCCGCAGCGATGCGCCACCGGATCACGACCAGCGCCTGGAGCACATTGCCCGCACGCTGCTGCGCCGCTATGGCGTGATCTGCTGGCGGCTGTTGGCGCGCGAGAGTGATGTACTGCCGCCCTGGCGTGAGCTGCTGCGCTGCTATCACCGATTGGAAGCGCGTGGCGAGATCCGGGGCGGGCGCTTCATTGCCGGGCTGGCCGGTGAACAGTTCGCCTTGCCTGAGGCGGTAGTATTGCTGCGGCAAGTGAGACGACGTGAACCGGACGGAACGCTGCAGGTGGTGAGCGCCGGTGACCCGCTGAACCTGATCGGCTCGTTGCTGCCCGGGGCGAAAGTGCCGGCAGTGATTGGCAACCGGCTTCTGTATCGCGACGGGATACCGGTGGCGGTGCGGATGGCCGGGCGTTACGCGTATCTGGTCGAGGCGTCCGCACAGGATCAGGAAAGCTGGCGGCAAAAACTGCTGCGCGACACCCTGTAGGAGCGGGTTTACCCGCGAATACGGTGGCGGCGGCAACGGTGAACGGCGGGTGAAATTGGCCAGCAGGCCCGGCCCCTTCGCGGGTAAACCCGCGCCTACGACGGCCTGCGCCCAATCATCAATGTGTGTCCACCACCGATCTGCGTTGCGACCAGGCAATTTGGCTCGGGTCGAGAATGATTTTCGCTACCCCAATTTTATTTTGCAGTGCCCGGCAACTTGGCTATGGTCGGGGTTTGCCCCCAGGCCCTGAGCCTGACCGCGCCATCGCAAGGACCCTGTATGAGCCTGTCACTTCTCAGTCGTTATGCCTTCTTCGCCGCCTGTGTGCTGTTCACCCTGGCGAGCCTCCCCTTCAGCCACCACGAATGGTTGTGGCCGTTCACCCTGACCACAGGCATTCTCAGCCTGATCGGCCTGTTCGACCTGCTGCAGCAGCGCCACGCCGTCCGCCGTAACTACCCGGTTCTTGGCAACATCCGCTATCTGGTCGAGGCCATTCGCCCGGAAATCCGCCAGTACCTGCTGGAGTCCGACAGCGATGCCCTGCCCTTCTCCCGCGCCCAGCGTTCGCTGGTGTATGCCCGGGCGAAGAACGAAGCCTCGGACAAACCTTTCGGCACCCTGATCGACGTATATGAATCCGGTTTCGAGTTCATCGGCCACTCCATGCGCCCGGCACCGCTGGCCGACCCAGCCAGCTTCCGCGTCATCGTCGGTGGGCCGCAGTGCAGCCAGCCGTACTCCGCGTCGATCTTCAACATTTCGGCCATGAGTTTCGGCTCACTCAGCGCCAATGCCATCCGTGCGCTCAACCAGGGCGCCAAACTGGGCAATTTCCACCATGACACCGGCGAGGGCAGCATCAGCCCCTACCATCGCGAGCACGGTGGTGACCTGGTGTGGGAACTGGGCAGCGGCTACTTCGGGTGCCGCACGCCAGATGGGCGCTTCGATCCCGAACGTTTTGCGGCCCAGGCGCGCAGCCCTCAGGTGCGCATGATCGAGATCAAGATGAGCCAGGGTGCCAAGCCTGGCCATGGCGGCATACTGCCCAAACACAAGGTCACCCAGGAAATTGCCGAAACCCGTGGCGTGCTGATGGGCGAGGATTGCATCTCACCGTCGCGCCACAGCGCCTTCTCGACACCGATCGAAATGATGCAGTTCATCGCCCAGTTGCGTGAACTGTCCGGTGGCAAGCCAGTGGGGTTCAAGTTCTGCCTGGGCCACCCGTGGGAATTCATGGGCATCGCCAAGGCCATGCTGGAAACCGGCATCCTGCCCGACTTCATCGTCGTCGATGGCAAGGAAGGCGGCACCGGCGCAGCGCCCGTGGAGTTCACCGACCATATCGGCGTGCCACTGCGTGAAGGCCTGCTGTTCGTGCACAACACCCTGGTCGGCCTGAACCTGCGCGACAAGATCAAGCTGGGCGCCAGCGGCAAGATTGTCAGCGCCTTCGACATCGCCAGCGTGCTGGCCATTGGCGCCGACTGGGCCAACTCGGCACGGGGCTTCATGTTCGCCATCGGCTGCATCCAGTCGCAAAGCTGCCACACCAACAAGTGCCCGACCGGTGTGGCCACGCAAGATCCGCTACGCCAGCGTGCGCTGGTGGTGCCCGACAAAGCCCAGCGGGTGCTGAACTTCCATCACAACACGTTGCGTGCCTTGGCAGAAATGCTGGCGGCGGCCGGCCTGGAGCATCCGGCACAACTGGAGGCCAAGCACCTGGTGCGGCGCATTTCAGCCACCGAGATCAAGCTGTTCTCGCAGATGCATGTGTTTTTGAAGCCAGGTGAGCTGCTGACCGGCGAGGTGAACGGGCAGTTCTATTCGCGGATGTGGCAACTGGCCCGGGCGGACAGTTTCGAGCCGCACAGCGAAGTGGCGGCCTGAGAGAACGCTGGGGCCGCAAAGCGGCCCCACGTCAGGTCAGGAGGCGGTACTCGTCACACCTTGTGCGTCTTTCGGCGCCAGGCGGAACGTGTAATACAGCACTGTCAGCAACACTAGGAACGCCGGGCCGATGTACAGGGCCACACGCGTGTCCTCGAAGTACGCCATCAGCCCGACCACCAGCACCAGGAAGGCCAGTGCCAGATACGAGCTCAGCGGCCACAGCCACATGCGGTACTTCAGTGCCTTGCGCTCGGCCGTGGTAAGACCGGCACGGAACTTCAGCTGCGCCAGCAAGATCATCACCCAGGTCCAGATCGCACCGAAGGTGGCGATCGAGGTCACCCAGACGAAGACCTTTTCTGGCACCAGGTAGTTGGCCAGCACGCCCAGCAGCAACGCGCCGATCGACAGCAGCAGCGCATTGCGTGGCACGCCGTTCTTCGAGGTGCGGGCAAAGGCCGCCGGCGCCTGGCCGTTCTGCGCCAGGCTATAGAGCATGCGCCCGGTGCTGAAGATGCCGCCGTTGCACGACGAAAGCGCCGCCGTGATGACCACGAAATTGATGATGCCGGCAGCGGTCTTGATGCCGAGGCGCTCGAAGGTCATGACGAACGGGCTGCCCTGGCTGCCGATTTCGTTCCACGGGTAAATCGACAGGATCACGAACAACGCGCCGACGTAGAACAGCAGGATGCGCCAGAACACCGAGCCGATGGCCTGGGGAATGGTCTTTTGCGGGTTGCGTGCTTCACCGGCGGTGAGGCCGATCATTTCCACACCCAGATAGGCGAACATCACCATCTGCAGCGACATCAGCACGCCGGTCACGCCATTGGGCATGAAGCCGCCGTTGCTCCACAGGTTGGAGATCCCCACTGCCACACCGTCATTGCCAAAGCCGAAGGCAATGATGCCGATGCCGCCAAGCACCATGGCGATGATGGTGACGATCTTGATCAGCGCGAACCAGAACTCGAACTCACCAAAAGCCTTCACCGCCACCAGGTTGACCGCGCCCATGCTGCCCAGCGCCGCCAGGGCCCAGATCCAGCGCGGAACGTCGGGGAACCAGATGCCCATGTAGATGGCCACTGCCGTGATTTCGGCAACACAGGTCACCAGCCACAGGAACCAGTAGTTCCAGCCGGTCAGGAAGCCCGCCAATGGGCCAAGGTAATCCTGGGCATAACGGCTGAACGAGCCGGCGACGGGGTTGTGCACGGCCATTTCACCAAGGGCGCGCATGATCACCAGGATGGCCAGGCCGCCGATGATGTAGGACAACATGATGGCCGGACCGGCCATTTCGATCGCCTTGGCCGAACCGAGGAAAAGACCGACACCGATACAGGCGCCCAGCGCCATCAGGCGGATGTGCCGTTCGCCCAGTTCACGCTTGAGCGGGCCGCCTTCTGTGGCCTGGCCGTGGGCAGAGTGGTTGCCGACTGGCATAGCAATACAACCTCATTTTGTTATTGGATTTGACCTTCGTGCCGCCGCGACCAAGCCGATAGGCGTGGCATTGGCTTGCCAGGCTGGCCTTGTGGACCGGCCCGTGTGCCGGAGTAGAGCGCCCGGCAAGGCGAAGGGGGCGAGCAGTATAGGAAGACCGTTGTAGGAGTTTTCACTGTATATATGCAGAAATTTGGCTAGAACTCTGGGGCCGCTACCCGCCCCAAAAATCGCCGGGGCACCATAGCAACATCGGCCGTTGAAGGAACCCACACCAAAGCCGCATAGCCCCTCACCACTTTCCTTCTTCTTACAAATTTTTCACCCTATCCACTCAACGTCTAAGCTTCAGACAAGCAAGACGAAAATACTTGGCCGGATAGAAGACTATGGGCGCACTGTGGCAATCGGAACCAAGCAGAACGGAAGCACCCGAGATACCTCCGGCCGAGACGCCACAACCCAAGTCCCCCCGTCAGCGTCGGCTATGGTGGCGGCTGATCATCCTCATCCTGCTGGTGGCACTGGTAGCCATAGGTGTTGCCGCGTATGACGAATTCCGTACCTCCGAACTGCAATCGCGCGAGTTCAGCAAACTGGCCGGTACACTGACCTATTCACTGCAACCCGGACCCAGCGATGCCATCATCTATCCCGGTGATGGGCCGTTCGACAAACGCCTGGGCTATAGCGCCCTGGGTGAATTCCTGCCACGCCTGCTCAAGCGCGACTACCTCATCAGCGAACAGGTGAAGTTCTCACCCGCATTGATGAACTACGTCGATCATGGGCTGTTCGCGCCCTATATCGAGAAAATCCAGGCCGGCCTGTCGATCACCGACTGCCGCGGCGACACGCTGTACCAGTACAACTACCCCCAGCACCTGTACCCGGACTTTGCAGCGATCCCTCCCGTGATGGTCAACAGCTTGCTGTTCATCGAAAACCGCGACCTGCTGGATACCCAGGACCCACGTAACAACCCGGCAGTGGACTGGCCACGCTTTGCCAAGGCCGCCTACAGCCAGGTCGCCAAGTACCTGGCCCTGCCCGGCCAGTCTGCCGGCGGCAGCACCCTGGCCACGCAGCTGGAGAAATATCGCCACTCACCCGACGGCCTGACGGTGTCGGGCGCAGAGAAAATCCGGCAGATGATTTCTGCCAGCGTGCGTGCCTACCAGGGCGGCCCCGACACCACCGAGGCACGCCAGCGCATCGTGCGTGACTACCTCAACAGCGTACCGCTGTCGGCTGTGCCTGGGCATGGTGAAGTACATGGCATGGCCGAGGGCCTGCGGGTGTGGTACGGCGCCGACTTCGACCAGGTCAACCAGGCCCTGAACGCCACCGCCACCGACCCCGAGAGCATGGCCGCACGCGGCCTGGCCCTGCGCCAGGTGCTGTCGCTGATGATTGCCCAACGCCGCCCCTCGCATTACTTGTCCAAGGGCCGGGTCGAGCTGGCCGAACTGACCGACGCGCACATCCGCGTGCTCGCCGCCAACAAGGTCATCGATCAGCCACTGGCCGATGCCGCGCTGGCCAGCAAGGCGGTGTACCGCGACTGGGTCGCGCAGCCGACCATCGTACCGATCATTACCAACAAGGGCATCAGCCTGGCACGCAACCGCCTGTCGGCCATGCTCAATCGCCCGCTGTACGACCTCGACCGCCTCGACCTGTCAGCCACCAGTACCTTGCAGGCCGACCTGCAGTTGCAGATCAGCCAGTACCTGAAAAACCTTGCCGACCCGGAGTTTGCCGCACAGATCGGCCTGATCGGCGAGCGGCTGCTCACTGCCAAGACCACCGACCAAGTGAGCTACAGCTTCACCTTGTTCGAACGCACCGCCGATGGCTCGCGGGTCCGGGTGCAGACCGACAGCACCAACCAGCCCTTCGACATCAACGAAGGCAGTAAGCTGGAGCTGGGCTCAACCGCCAAGCTGCGGGTACTGACCACCTACCTTGAAATTATCGCCGAGCTGCACGACAAGTACGCCGGCAAACCTGCCGCCGAGCTGAAGAAGGTCGAAGTGGCCGAACTCGACCGCATCACGCAATGGTCGCTGGAATGGCTGGCGCTGAACAGCAAGAACCAGAGCCTTGACGCCATGCTCGACGCCGCGCTCGAGCGCAAGTACTCGGCCAACACCGGCGAAGCGTTTTTCACCGGTGGCGGGATGCATGTATTCAACAACTTCCGCAAGGAAGACAACAACCGCAACCCGACACTCAAGGATGCACTGCGCGAGTCGATCAACCTGCCGTTCATCCGCCTGATGCGCGACCTGGTGCGCTACGTGACTTACCAGCAGCCGTACAACCGCGTGCCACTGCTCAAGGACGATGCCGACCCGCGCCGCCAGGAATACCTTGCGCGCTTTGCCGACAAGGAAGGCACCAACTACCTGATGCGCTTCTGGAAGAAGTACCAGCGTAAAACCTCGCAACAACGCCTGGACACCTTCCTCGACAGCATGCGCGTGACCCCGCAGCGGTTGGCGGCGGTACACCGCTACCTGTTCCCCGAGGCAGGCCAGGAAACCTTCAACGCCTTCGTGCGTGCCCACCTCAAGGGCGACAAGGCCGTGTTGGGCAAACTGACCGATGGCCGTCTGTCAGAGATGTACGCAGCTTACGGCCCCGGCAAGTACGACCTGCCTGATCAGGGTTACATCGCCAAGGTCCACCCGCTGGACCTGTGGCTGCTTGGCTACCTGCTGAAGAACCCAAGCTCGACACTGACCGAGATGATCAACGCCAGCCGTTTCGAACGCCAGGAGGTATACGGCTGGCTGTTCAAGAGCCGCTACCAGGGCGCCCGTGACAGCCGCATCCGCACCATGGTCGAAATCGAAGCCTTCCTCGACATCCACCAACGCTGGAAACGCGTGGGCTATCCATTCGACCACCTGGTGCCCTCATTGGCCACCGCCATCGGCAGCTCCGGCGACCGCCCTGCTGCCCTCTCCGAACTGGTCGGGATCATCCAGAACGACGGTGTTCGCCTGCCGACCCTGCGCATCGACACCCTGCACTTCGCAGCCAACACACCCTACGAGACCAAGTTGATCACAGACCCGGACCGGGGCGTGCGAATTCTGCCAGTCGAAGTGGCGCGTGCACTCAAAGGCGCCATGTCGCAAGTGGTCGATGCAGGTACCGCGCGGCGTATTTCCGGCAGCTTCAAGCTGCAGGACGGCACCCCACTGGTGATGGGCGGCAAGACCGGTACCGGCGACAACCGAATCGAGAGCTTTGGCGCCGGCGGCCGGCTGATCGGCTCGCGCTCGCTGAACCGCACCGCCACCTTCGTGTTCTTCCTCGGCGACAACCATTTCGGCACGCTGACCGCCTTCGTGCCGGGTCGCACGGCAGAAGCGTTCAAATTTACTTCGGCGCTGCCAGTGCAGGTGCTCAAGGGCATGGCACCGATCCTCATGCCATACCTGCAGCCGGGCAATCCGAATGAATGCAAGCCGCCACAGGTTGCCCTGCACACACCGCCACCGGCAGGGAACACATCGACGCAGTAGATGATAATCATCAGCATTTAAAGGCTTGTCTTTAGATATATCTTGAGTAATATCTTAAGATATATCGCAAACGACGGAGCCCTATCCTTATGCGCGAACATCCCCCTCATGATCCCTTCGAGCGGCGCCCCGCCCGTGGCGAGCGCGGCCCGCGTGTCTTCGCCCCGGGTGACCTCAAGCTGCTGATGCTGGACTTGCTGGCCGAGCAGCCCGGCCACGGTTACGACCTGATCCGCCAGATCGAAAATCTGTTCGACGGCAGCTACAGCCCAAGCCCTGGGGTGATCTACCCCACGCTGAACTTCCTCGAAGAGGCCGAACTGATCAGCGGCCAGGTACAAGGCAGCAAACGCCTCTACGCCATCACCGATGCCGGCCGCAGCGCCTTGGCGGATCAGGCAGTAGCCCTGGATGGCGTGCGCATGCGCATCGAGGTCAGCAAACGCGCCCTGCGCGGCCACGACCGCCCGCCAGAGATTCATGAAGCGGTCGGCAACCTGCGCCATGCACTGCACATGCACAGCGGCCGCTGGACAGTGGAAGAAATCGAACGGGTCCGTGACCTGCTCAACCATACCGCCAAGGCCATCGCCTCCGGGCCCACCGAACCTTTCAGGGAGACGCCCCATGAGTGACACCATTCACCGCGTAAACCACGAGATCCGCCAGCGCCGTCTGCAGGTGCTGCGGGTCACCGAGCTGACCCCGCGCATGCGCCGCATCACCCTGGGGGGTGCCGAGCTGCAAGGCTTTACCAGCATGGGCAGCGACGACCATATCAAGCTGCTGTTCGCCGAAACGCCGGAGCAACAACAGGCCATCGAGGCCCGCAACCTGGGCAAGGACGGTGGCGCGCGGCCCACCATGCGCGAGTACACACCACGGCGCATCGACCTGGTGGCACATGAGCTGGACATCGACTTCGTGCTGCACGGCGACGGCCCTGCCTCTACCTGGGCCGCGCAAGCCGCGCCCGGGCAAACCCTGGACATCGCAGGGCCACGGGCCTCGCTGGTGGTGCCGGATATTTTCGACAGCTACCTGCTGATCGGTGATGAAACTGCCATCCCGGCCATTGGCCGTCGGCTGGAGGAGTTGCCGGCGGGCCGCCAGGTGCTGGCAGTCATCCAGATCGAAGACGAGCACGAGCGCCAGCCGCTGCCAAGCAAGGCGCAGGTGGAAGTGATCTGGGTACGTCGCCAAGAGGAAGACTTGTTGGAACTGGTGCGGAACCTGAGCTTGCCGCAAGGCCGGCTGTATGCCTGGGTAGCGCTGGAAAAAGCCCTGACTCGCCAGGCCAAGGCGTTGTTGCTGGAGAAAGGGGTAAAGGAAGACGCGCTAAAGGCTGCAGCCTACTGGCGGGCCAACGGGACTGCCGACGACGAGTGATCGTGATTGCCTGATCTGCCGTCTTCGCGGGCAAGCCCGCTCCTACACTGATCGGGGATGGACACAACTCGGTGGTTGGGCACAAATCGGCGGTTGGGCACAAATCGGTGGTTGGACACAAATCGGCGGTTGGGCACAAATCGGCGGTTGGGCACAGGCCGTTGTAGGAGCGGGTTCACCCGCGAACACCGGCGCAGCCGGTGCCACGCAACGCGCCGCCTGCTTCGCGGGTATGCACCATCGATACGACCAAGCGCTTCAGCCCCGAGCACCTCAGAAAAGCTCGACCGCTCGCAGCGTACCTACAGGAGGCCGCGCCACGTTGTTGCTTACCAACGAAGGTCTCGCTGCCCCGCCAAGGCCTGCGGCCCAAGCCATTGGGCCCCACGCAACAATGGCGTCAACTGCGCTTCAGGCTGCAGCTGGAACACCACCTGCGCCTGGCGTCCTGCCAGGTCGGCATCCACGGCCAGTTGATGTTGCCCTTGCTGCGCCAACTGCCCGCGCAGGTGCCAGCCACTGCGGCAATCCATTTCCAGCCAGCCGTGCCCAAGGCCTAGGGACCAAGGGTCGCTCAGGGCAAGGTCGGTTACGATCACGCGGCCTTCACTGGCCTGGCATTGCCGCCCTGCCCCCTGCATCCTCAACACACCCTGCCACTGGCCGGCCAGGCGGTAATCCGTCGAGACCGTCGCCAAAGGCCCCTTGGCTGATGCCTCCAGCCGCCAACGCCAGGGCCAGCCTTCTGCACGCAACTGCCAGGCCTGCCCCTGGAACCCCACTTGCGCATTCGCCTGCAAGCGCCAGGGCTGCAGCGTCCAGCGCAAAGGCCCGACCGGCCCCCATTGTTGTGCCTGCCCTTGCCAGAGGTTTCCACCGACATCGCGTACCGGCAGGCCGAACGCACGCACCACCCAATTGGCCGGAAGCTCGATAAACAGCGTGAGCACGAATACCAGTAACACCCAGGCCATTGCTGCACTGCGGCTCATGGCTGCACCACCAGATCAAATCGCAAACCCTTGCCCTGCTGCTCCAGTCCCCATTGCAACGGCAGTGCGCCTTCTGCACGCAGGCTCTGCACCCAGCCTTGCAGCATGCGCTCATCGGCCACCTGCCCGCGCAGTTGCCAGGCCTTGCCTTGCGTATCGACTTCGGTCAGTTCAACCCCACGGGCCTGGGCCGACTGACGTAGCCGCTCCAGGTTCAAACCGGGCCCGCCTTGCAGGCTGGCCGCCTGTTCGGCCAGCACACGCCACTGGCCAAGCACGCGCCATTGCGCAACGCCTTCGCGCAGGGCCAGGAAGGCCAGCAGCAGGGCGATCAGTCCCCAGGCGAACGTGAAGCGATGACGCTGTAGCCAGTCCCGGTTCATGAGGCTGCTCCCAGGTCGAAGATCACTTGGCCTTCTTGAACCTGCACTGTGGCGCCAGCGGCAGCCGCCATATCACGCCATGGCGGCGCACTGCCCTCGCCCTCCAGGCGCAGGTGCCAACGCTGACCATCGAAGCGCACCGCTTGCAGGCGCAAGCCGGGGTTGGCACGCAGCCAGGTCTGCAAGCGAGCCTGCAGGTCGTCTAGCTGACGTGTACGCAGTTGCTGCTGCAGTACGCTCTCGCGCAGGCGCTTGAGGGCCTGTGCCGCGTGCCGAGGGCTGGCCTGCTCGCCGGTCACGGCAACGACCTGGTTGCGCCAGAGTTGCGCCTGACGCCATTGCTGGCTCACCCACAGGCCACCCCAAACGGTGGCCAGCACCAGGCAAGCTGCCAGCAGCCGCTGCTGCTGGCGGGAGGCCGCCGGCAACGAGCGCACCTTGCGGGCGCGCTCGAACAGGCCAGGCAATGTGGCGAGCGGCGCAAATACGGTTGGCCAATTGCCGTTCAGCGACGTCTTGTGCAGCCCTGCCCACGGTGGCTGCGGCACGCCACCCAAGGCATCAAGCCATGCCAGCCAGTGCTCCTGTCCGTCTTCGGCCAAGCCTTTGTAGAGGGACAGGCCGGGGGTGCGTTGCCATTGCCAGGCGCATCCTGGCTCGGGTGATGGCAGCAGCTGCAGCTCCGCCCAGCAACGCACCGTCTGCAAGCCCCATTCGGCACATTGGCCACGCCAGTCATCCAGCTGCTGACGCGCCACTACCAGCAGACGAAGGTACCCGGGTTCACGGGCCAGGCAGGCACAGGCCACCTCATGCGGGGCCTGCAGCAAGCGATCCTCAAGCAGCAAAGGCCACTCTTCGCGCTTGAGCCCGGGCGGGGCCGGCACGCGAAAATGGCTGCACGCCTCGGCAGGCAGGACCAGCGCAACATGGGCCTGCGGGTTGGCCGGTGGCTCGCCCTGCCCCTGGCTTTGCAAAATACCGTCCTGGACCAGCGCCCAATGCCAGACAGTACCCGGGCGCACCAGCAGCCACGCCTGGGCCGGCATACGCCGCCGCCATTCAAATTTCATGAGCGCCCCCATGGAAGGGCGAAGGTGCAGACATAGGAGGCTCCATCACGCAGCAGTTCCAGACGCACACCACGGCCTGGGTGCACCGGTTGGTCAGAAGGCCAGGCCAGCCAGCGGCCGCCCTGGTAGTACAGAACGTTCATGGCACTGACCTGGTCGAGTCGTTCGCGCTGTACCCAGTGCGGGGCGACGGCGGCGTACAAGTCCGCCGAGCTTTCCAGCAGCAGGCGTTGCTCGCGGGCCTCGAACCGCAGGCGCTGGCGTTGCAGGCGCGAGCCACCTTCGGCTGCCGGCAGGCCGGTGCTGGCGACCCACAGCAACTGGTTGCTGGCGGGCTGCCAGTCCAGCCAACGGCTGGCCAGCGGCAGACGCTGGTCATAGACACGGCGCAACACCGGGCTGTCGAAGCGCCGCTCCAGGGCCAGGCAAAAGTCCAGCACCGAGGTTTGCCGAGTGGTGTCCTGCAGGCGTTCGCGCACCTTCAGCCAGCCGTTGACCAGGGCGGCCAGCATGATGCCGAGCACGGCTGTCAGGGCCAGGGCGACCATCAGTTCGATCAGGGTCAGGCCGGTTTGGCGGTGTTTCATGGGCGCTCCAGAAACACGGTGTACTGGCCCAGTGGCAGGCGCTTATCGCGGTCGGCGAACAATTGCAGTTCGCCACGGCGCAGGTCTCGCACGCCAGTGCGGCGCAGTTGCAGTTGCCAGTGACACAATTGGCCACCTTGGCCGAGCTCGCCGGCTACCTGGTTTTTGGCAGGCCAGTACTGCTCGACGGCAAAGCGGGCTTGCAGCTCACGCGCGCACAGCAGGCCAAGGCGGTGCTGTTGCAGGTTGTCCTGAACGGCCAGCCGCTGGCGCAGCACCTGGCTGGTGATCACCGCCAGCACGGCAGCGATTGCCAGGGCTACGGTCACCTCCAGCAGAGTGAAACCACGCTGTGCTTGCTTCATGGCACGACCCACATGCCATCGGTGCGGCTCCAGGCCCATTGCTGACTGCCATCGGCCCAGCGCCAGCGCACACTACCCGCCTGCGCCCAGCCATGCGGCGTGAACAGCACGCGCGGTTGCGGGCTGGCCGGCCAGTCCGGGTGCAGGCCCTTGGGCCAGTCGCCGAGCGGGACCGCTTCGACCACCCAGGCATTGCCCTCGCGGCGGACGAACTCCGGGCGCTGGCCATTCCAGCGCAACCCGCGCAGTTGCCCCGCATGCCGGGCCAGCGCGGCCTGGCCGCGGACCTCGACCGCCAGCCGTTGCAGGGCCTGCTCGACACTGGCCTGGCCGTTGCCAAGGCCGGCCACCGCCAGCCCGGTCACCAGCCCGGCAATGGCCAGTACCACCAACAGTTCGATCAGGCTGAAGCCGCGCTGATGACGCACCGTTACAGCGCCCAGTTACCCAGGTCGGCATCCTGGCCTTCGCCACCCGGCAGGCCATCGGCACCCAGCGAGTACACATCGACCCGGCCATGTTCGCCGGGCATGCGGTACTGGTACGGGGTGCCCCACGGGTCCTCCGGCAGGCGACGCACGTAGCCATCACTGCGCCAGGCCCGAGGCACTGGCTCCTGAGCCGGCTTTTTCACCAGCGCGGCCAGGCCCTGTTCGCTGCTGGGGAAGCGCAGGTTGTCCAGCCGGTACATGTCCAGCGCCTGCTCCAGAGTGGCCAGGTCGGCCATCACCTTCTGCTTCATGGCCTTGTCCTGGTTGCCCAGCACGCTGGGCGCGACCACGGCGATCAGCAGGCCGATGATGAAGATCACCACCATGATCTCCATGAGGGTGAAGCCGCGTTGGCGGTTACGTCGATGCTGCATGGCAATACTCCTTGTCGTCACAATTGCAGGCCCTGGTTGAGTTGCATAATCGGCAGCAGCACCGCCAGCACGATGAACAGCACCACGGCGCCCATCACCAGGATCATCAGGGGTTCGAACAGCGCCATGGCGGTATCGACCTGGCGGGCAAAGCCGCGCTCCTGGTCGTCGGCCACGCGCTCGAGCATGTCCGCCAGGGTGCCGCTGGCCTCGCCGCTGCCGACCATGTTCACCAGCAGCGGCGGGAATTGCTGGCTGGCATCCAGCGCACGGTGCAGGCTGGTGCCGCCCTGCACGTGTTGGCGCACCTGCTCCATGGCCAGGCGGATACGCCGGTTGCCGATGGTTTCGGTGGCCACTTGCAAGGCTTCGAGCAGGGCCACGCCACTGCCACAGAGAATCGCCAGGCTGCGCGCCAGGCGCGCGCTCTCCAGCACCTGCAGCAGGTTGCCAATACGCGGCAGGCGCAGCAGCAGCTGGTCGCGACGCAGGCACCAGTGCGGTTTGCGCAACAACCAGCCAGCCAGCCCCCCGAGCAACAGCGCCACCCCTAACAACCACGGCCCGGCGTGCACCAGCCCCTGGCTCAGGCCGATCAGCAGCGAGGTGATCAGCGGCAGGCTTTGCCCGGCGTGGGCGAATTGCTCGGTGAGTTTGGGCACGACGAACGTCATCAGGCCCATCACCACGGCCAGCGACACACCCATCAGCACAGCGGGGTAGATCAGCGCTGTGCGGGCCTTGTGTTGCTGGCGTTGCACCTGCTCCAGGTGGTCGGCCAAGCGGGTCAGCACCTGGGCCAGGTGCCCGGAACGTTCGCCGGCCTCGACCAGCGCGCAGTACAGGCCAGTGAACGGTGCACCCTGCCGGGCCAGGCTGCGGGCCAGGCCCAGGCCTTCGGCCAGCGAGCCGCGCAAGGCCACCAGCACACTGTGCAAGGCGGGCTGACGCAGTTGCCGTTCAAGGGTGGCAAGGGCATCGACCAAGGGAATGCCGGCCCCGGTCAAGGTGGCCAGCTGACGGGTCAGCTCACACAGCTGGGCGCGGCTCAGGCGCTGGCGACGGGGTTGTCGGCTGCCGGCTTCATGACGCTGCAACTGGCGGGCGAACAGGCCCTGCTCGCGCAACAGCTGGCGGGCGTGGCGTTCACTGTCAGCCTGCACGCTGGCCTTGTGCGATTTGCCGGCGAGGTCAACGGCCTGGTAGCGATAGGTCGGCATGCCTTAGCCCTGCACCACGCGCAGCACTTCAGCCAGGCTGGTCTCGCCGCGGGCCAGGCAATCGCTGGCCATCGCCACCAGGCTCTGGCGCCGATCAGCCAGGTAATCCTGCATGGCCAGCTCACTGGCGCCGTCGTACAACAAGCCGATGAGCCCAGCGTCCAGTTCGATAAATTCGTACAGACCCAGTCGCCCGATATAACCGCTGCCCTGGCACTGCTCGCAGCCCACGGCGTGATAAGTGCTGTCCAGTGCCGCCAGCTCGGGCCACAGCTCGCGCTCGGCGGCCTGTAGCGGGTGCGCCACCGCACAGCCGCACAAACGCCGCACCAGGCGCTGGGCCAGGACGCCGCGTAGGCACGAGGCGATCAGGAAGGGCTCGATGCCCATGTCGCGCAGGCGGGTCACTGCGCCTACCGCGCTGTTGGTGTGCAAGGTCGACAGCACCAGGTGGCCGGTGAGGCTGGCCTGCACGGCGATCTGCGCAGTCTCCTGATCGCGGATTTCGCCGAGCATGATCACGTCAGGGTCCTGACGCAGGATGGCGCGCAGGCCACTGGCAAACGTCAGCCCGGCACGCGGGTTGATGGCGGTTTGGCCAATGCCGGCGATGGCGTACTCCACCGGATCCTCGACGGTGAGGATGTTGCGGCTGCCATCGTTGAGGCTGTTCAGGCTGGCGTACAGGGTCGTGGTCTTGCCCGAACCGGTCGGGCCGGTGGACAACACGATGCCGTTGGGCCGCGCCAGGCAACTGCGCAGGCCCTGCAATACCGCTGCCGGCATGCCCAGGTTATCCAGCGCCAGCAGGCTGGCCTGCTTGTCGAGCACGCGCATCACCACCCGCTCGCCGTGGATGCCGGGCAAGGTCGAGACCCGTACGTCCACTTCGCGCCCCGCCGCGCGCAAGGTGATGCGGCCGTCCTGGGGCTGACGCTTTTCAGCAATGTCCAGGCGGGCCATGACCTTGATCCGTGATACCAGCATGGCCGACAACGCACGTGGAGGGCGCAGCACCTCACGCAGGTGGCCATCGACCCGCAAACGCACCACCAGGCTCTGCTCGAAGGTCTCGATATGGATGTCCGAGGCGCGCAGCCGCAGCGCCTGGCCGAACAGGCCGTTGATCAGGCGGATCACCGGGGCTTCGTCGTCGCTTTCAAGCAGGTCTTCGATGCGCGGCATCTCGCTCATCAGGCTATCCAGGTCGACCTGGTCGCCAATGCCTTCGATCAGCGCTTCGGTGGCGGCATCGCCGGCCTGGTACAGCTGGCCAAGGCGCTCGTCGAACAGCGCAGGTTCCAGGTATTCGAGCAGGCTTGGCTGGCCATGCACACGCAGCAACTCCTGCAACTGGGCATTGTCGGCGTCGGGCCGCAGCCATAGCTGCCAGCCCTGCTCTGCCGGGGCCATGGCCACTCCGCTCTGCCGTGCCTGGCGATAGGGCAGCATCACCAGTCACCGCCTTCCAGGCGTGCGCGGCTGGCGGGGAATACCTGCAACAGCCGCGTGCCCTCTGCAAGGTCCGGCAATTGCAGCGGTGTGGTCTGCTGCAGGGTGCGGTACTTGTCTTCACTGAGGCCCGCCAGGCTCGGGCCGTCGCGCAGAATGCGCGGGCGGATGAACACCATCAGGTTCTGCTTGGCGTTCCTGGTGGCATCGGAGCGGAACAACCGGCCAAGATAAGGAATGTCGCCGAGCAGCGGCACACGCTGGTTGCTGGTACTCAACTCGTCGCTGATCAGGCCGCCAAGTATCACCAGGCCGTTGTCCTCGACCATGACCTTGGTCTTGATCTCGCGCTTGTTGGTGATCACGTCGCTGGCCGAGCTGGTGTCGGCAATCGACGACACCTCCTGAACGATGTCCAGGCGCACGCTGTTGTCGACATTGATCTGCGGCTTGATGCGCAGCTTCACCCCGACTTCCTTGCGCTCGATGGTCTGGTACGGGTTGGCGTTGTTCTGCGTCACGGAGCCGGTGACGAAGGGCACTTCCTGGCCAACCAGGATCGATGCCTCGGCGTTGTCCAGGGTCAGCAAGGTGGGCGTGGACAGCAGGTTGAAGCCGCTCTTGCCTTTCAGCGCGTTGATCAGCATGGCGAAGTTGAAGCCCCCGCCGAAATGGCCGATGCCCGCCGTGGCACCGGTGGTGGTGGACAACAGGTCACCCAGGGCCTCGTTGTCGCCACTCGCGGCGGCCCCGGCAATGCTGGCGATATTCACCCCGTTACTGCCGAAGTTGACGATACCGGCACCGAACTTCTCGTCGGCGAACAGCCACTGAACGCCCAGCTCCTGGGCGCTGCTGTCGGACACCTCGGCGATGATCGCTTCGACCACCACCTGGGCACGGCGAATGTCCAGTTGCTCGACAATGGCCCGGTACGCTGCCAGCTCGCTGTCGGGGCCGACCATGACCACGGCATTGGTCCCTTCTTCGTATTCCAGGCGGATACCCGGGCCACCGGAGGCTGGCATCACCGGCCGGTCCTTGCCCTCTGCCTCGCCCGCGCCTTCAGCCGGCACCGCCCCTTCCTGGCTGAGCCCTCGCAGCACCTTGACCACTTCACCGGCATTGGCATGACGCAGGTAGATCACCTGGGTGCTGCCGCTGCCCGGTGCCTCTTGAGGGCGGTCGAGCTGGCGCAGCAGGCTGGCGATGCGTTCGAGGTTGCTGCGCCAGTCAGTCACCACCAACTGGTGCGCCGCCGGGTACGGTGTAATCACCCCAACCCGCGGGTCGATCAGCGGTTTGAGGATGCCCAGTACCTGTTCGCTGGCGGCGTTGCGCACGCTGAATACGCGGGTGGCCACGCTGTCGCTGCCCTCGCCCTGCTGCCCGCCCGCCTCTACCGGCACCGGCTCCAGGCGCGCGGCCTGGTCGGGCACGATTTTCACGCTGCCGTTGGGCAGGTCGACGGTGGCATAGCCCTGGGCGCGCAGTTGGGCCAGGAAGATGTCGTAGATGGCGTCGGCGTCGTGCAGGTCGACAGTGCGCACGTTGACCTTGCCCTTGACCCGGGGGTCGACGATGAAGGTGGTGCCGGTGATACGCGACACGCTGTCGATGAACTCGCCGAGTTCGGTATCGACGAAATTCACTTCGTACATCGGCGTACCGTTGTCATCGAACACCGGCTCTTGGGCATAGGCCATGGACAAGGCCAGGCTCAGCGCAGCCGCCATGCAGTATCTAACAGGCATCGTTCATCCTTGCCGCTTGAAGCCGGTCACGGCGGGGCGTGGCGGCCAGGGCAGGCGCTCACGCCGCCCCTGGTTGTTGAAAATCAGGCCATCGCTGTCGATGTCCTGCAGCACGATCCCTGGCGCCAGGCGCTGACCGCGGGCCAGGGTGCGCACTTGCTCGCCGTAGCGCAGCACCACCACACTGGCGGCCAATGGCTGGGCCTTGAGGCCGCCGAGGTATTGCAGCGGCAGACGGGTAATGGTGATGGCGCCGTCGTCGGGCGGCGCCTGCCAGTGACCGACCATCAGCCCGGGCAGCAGGCTGTCGGCCACCGCAGACGCCGTGGCCGGGTGTGGCTGCCGGCTCAACTGCAGCACACACTGCGCAGACAACCAGCCGGCCAGGGTCAGGCCAGCGCCGGTGAGCAGACGCGAGGTGAGCATCACGAGGCCAACTGCCGTGGGTGCCAGCCTGGGTGCCCCTGCACGTAACGCACTTCGGGCAGTTGCAGCGGCGCCAGTTGCCAGTTGTCAGGCTGACGGGCCAGCCAGGCTTCGACCCGCTGCCACAGTGGCTCGCCGGCCTGGCTTTCGAATTGCAGGCCAAAGGTGCGGCACAGGCCCTGCACCGGCTCCAGCCCCGTGATGCGCTTGCCTTGTGGGCTGTAGCTGACGCTCCAGGCCTGGCCCTGCCAGCGCGGCAGGTCCTGGCTGTTGTCCAGCAGCAGCGGGTCACCGAACAATTGTTCAGCGGCGTTTTCCAGCACTTGTTCGACCTGCCTGGCCGGTGCCTCGACCACTGGCGCCGGGTAGCCACCGGTAAGGCTGATCAGGTGTTCGCGGGTAATGGGCGCCCCTGCTGCCACCGGGTAGTCATAACGCAGGCCCGGCAGCAACACGGGCATGCTGCTATCGTCGGCCAAGGCTTGATGCAGCAGGCGGTCCCAGCTGCCGCCACGGGTATCGCGGCGCCACAAGGCCTGGGGCGCGTGGGCCAGCGGCTGGTCGAGCCAGGCCGCGTGGCCGGCCCGTTGCTGGCGCAGTTGCGCCTGTAATTGCGCGACACGCAGCTGCGCGGCAGGCGCCAGTTGCTGTTCAAAGGCCGGGAAAAAACGCCCGTCGAACTGCCACTGGCCGGCCACACGCTGGCAGCGCAGGCGGAAGGCACCGCTGCCCCGGCAGCCGGCAAACAGCACCGGTACGCGGCGACCGCTGGCCTGGGTGACCTCGACCGGCGCGGGCCACAGGTCCTGACCACGGGCGCACAACAGCACGTCGATTTGCGGCACCCGTTCAGCCAGCCACAGGCCGGGGCCCGTGCCTGCATCGGCCATGGCCACCACCAGGTCAGCCTCGTGCCGGGCTTGTTCGAATACCGGCAGCAGAGACTGGTACCACTGTTTAAGTGAGGCTTTCTGATCCTGGGCGTACGGGTCGGTCACGCCGACCACTGCGATACGGGCACCGCCGCGCTCGAAAACGTGCAGGGCTTGCACACCCAGTGCCTGGCGTTGTGCGTCAGCCAGCCCGGCGCCGAGGGTAATGGCGCTGGCCTGGCGATACAGGCCCGTGCTGCGTTGTGGCCACAGCACACGCTCATCGCTGCTGACCCGCGCTTCGATGCCCAGCAGTTGGCTGCCTTGCACACCACTTTCGCCCTGGGTCAGGTACGCCAGGCCACTGCCATTCCAGCCCTGGCCGTTCTCCAGGGTCAGGCTGTTGCCCGCACCGGCCTCGCCACGCAGTTGTTCCAGCAACGCCGCGAGCACCGCATAACCGCCCAGTTGCGCTGTCGTTGCCTGGCTGGCATCCAGCAGCGGCGCCAGTTGCGGGTAGGCGATACTGGCACTGCGGCCAGTCATCCAGGGCGCGCGGCCCAAATGGCTGACCGGCCCCAACCGGGTAGCCGGTACCACCGCCTGGCCAGGCTGGCGGGCATCGAGGGTATCGGCGACGTACAGCAAGTCGAGCTGGGCGTTGCCGCCCTGCTGCCCTGGGAAGGCTGTGCAGGCGCCGAGCAGCGGTGCCAAGGCACCGATACCCATCCAGCCGATCACTTCGCGCCTGTGCACACTGCTCGCCATCGCATCCGCCATCCTTATCCACGTCCATTCAGGGACCCGGATGTTGCGGCGTTGGCATTACAGTTTGATGGCAGAAATCCGACAGCAATTCCAATTTGATCTGTAGACCACAAATCTAAGAACTGGCAGTTTTAAAAGCTCGTTAACATTTCTGCCAAGGAATCATCACACTTGCGCCTTAAAGTCGCGGTTTCCTCCAACTCAGCCAACACAAGGACACCCTGATGAGTCGAGATACCGGCGACAACCTGGACCGGAACCAAAGCGGCAACCTGCCGATGGCCAACGTCATGGACGCCTACCTGAGCCGCCGTAGCGTCATGCGCGGCAGCCTGGGCGCCGCCATCGCCATGATCGCCGGTACCGGCCTGACAGGCTGCTTCGACGGTGGTGGTTCCGATCACGATGATCCGGTCACCGAGCCCCCGGTGACCGAACCGCCAGTCACCGAGCCGGAAGTGCCGAAACTGGCACTGGGCTTTCAGTCCATCCCAGGCTCGCGCACCGACGCCTGTGTAGTCGCCGCCGGCTACAGCGCCTACGTGCTGGCGCCCTGGGGGACGCCACTGAACAGCAACGGCAACCCGTGGAAGTCCGACGGCAGCAACACCTCGACCGACCAGGCCAACGCCATGGGCATGCACCACGACGGCATGCACTTCTTCCCCATCAACGGCAGCTCGGAAGACGGCCTGCTGGCAATCAATTTCGAGTACATCGACACTGCCGCCCTGCACCCGGCCGGCCCCACTACCGATGTCAACGGCAAGCGCCCGGTTGAAGAAGTGCGCAAGGAAATCAACGCTCACGGTGCTGGCGTTGTACGCCTGCAGAAGATCAACGGCCGCTGGCAAGTGGTCGACAACGACCCGCTGAACCGTCGCTTCACCACGGCTTCACGCATGGAAATCACCGGCCCGCTGCGTGGCACCGACCACGTCAAGACCAAATACTCCACTGCTGGCACCCACTGCCGTGGCACCAACAACAACTGCGGCAACGGCTACACCCCGTGGGGCACCTACCTGACCTGCGAAGAGAACTGGCCGGGCATCTTCGTCAACAAGGGCACCCGCCCCGAGGACCAGCGCCGCATTGGCGTGGGCACCTCCAGCGGCCAGTACAAGTGGGAAACCGCTGCCGGTGACGCCAGCGAAGTGGACGACGAATTCGCCCGCTTCGACGTTACCGTCAAAGGCGCCAGCGCCACCGACGACTACCGCAACGAAGCCAGCACCTACGGTTACATCGTCGAGATCGACCCGTACAACAACAGCACCCTGGCCACCAAACGCACTGCGCTGGGCCGCTTCCGCCACGAGGGCTGCGCCCCCGGCCTGCCCGTCGCCGGCAAGCCGCTGGTGTGGTACATGGGTGACGACTCGAACAACGAGTACCTGTACAAGTGGGTGTCCACCGCCGTGTGGGACGCCGCTGATGCCAACCCGGCCGACCGCCTGGCCACCGGCGCCAAGTACCTCGACCAAGGCAAACTCTACGTGGCCCGCTTCAATGCCGACGGCACCGGCGTATGGCTGCTGCTGGACGTGGCCACCGCCACCACCGGCGGCAGCACCCTGGGCGCGCTGTATGGTGACCTGCCGGGCATCATCCTCAACACCCGTGGTGCTGGCGATGCCGTGGGCGCAACGCCGATGGACCGCCCGGAATGGACCACGGTCAACCCGCTGAACGGCGACGTATACCTGACCCTGACCAACAACAGTGCACGTACCCCGGACAAGGTCGATGCAGCGAACCCACGCGGCCCGAACCGACACGGCCACATCATTCGCTGGCACGACAGCGACGACCAACTGAGCTTTACCTGGGACATCTTCGTGTTCGGCGCCAACGCTGCCGGCACCGCCGACATCAACCGCTCCGGCCTGACCGAACTGAACCAGTTCGCCAGCCCCGACGGCATGAGCTTCGATAGCCGCGGCGTGCTGTGGTTTGAGACCGACAACGGCGAAACCACCTTGACCGACTACACCAACGACCAGTTGCTGGCGGTGATCCCTACCGACCTGGTGGATGCCAGCGGCAAGCAGGTGCCGGTGAACGCACAGAACCAGGTGGACCTGCGGCGCTTCTTTGTCGGGCCAAATGGTTGCGAGGTGACCGGGATTACCTTTACCCCGGACAACAAGACGCTGTTCGTCAACATTCAACACCCGGACAACTGGCCGTATACCGACAAGGCGACCGATGCGACGCCGGCTGGGGCTACCGTACGGCCGCGGGCTTCGACGGTGGTGATTCAGCGGATCGATGGCGGTGAGATCGGCACCGCCTGACCTGCGGTAACACAGCCAGCCTTGTGCTGGCTGTGCAGGCCTCTTCGCGGGTGAGCCCGCGCCTACCAGGGATCGCGTATTTCGTGGAGCGGCCTTATGTTGCGATGGGCTGCACCGCAATCAGCAAACGTTCTCTTTCCACTTCGCTCGGAAGCCGCATACACAGTGGCGTGTCCAAGCGACCTGATAAATCTGCCAGTAGACATCAACATGCGCGTAGAAAATCATTAGGCCACCTACCACTCCACGGATCACGCATATGCGCTCAACCAAGTGGCTGTCAAACAGGAAAAATTTCTTCTTCCAAGTCGACCATTTGGCTTGTGAAGTCGGTGACAGCCCACGTCAATTGTTACGGGGCAATGGTATCGCTTTAGCAGAGTTAGACGCCCCCACACAGGCAGGCCTGATCCTACAGTCTGACCATGCAAATACTGCTTTGCGCATCGTTCCTGAAGGCTTGCCACAGAACTATACACCCTATGGTTTTCTTCACACGCTGCCCGCTTCACAACTTGTCGCGTATAGCGGGCAACGACTTGATCAGATGCTGCACTGTTACCCACTTGGCAATGGGCACCGATTCTACAGCCCCACGTTGAGGCGATTTATCCAACCTGACACTCAGTCTCCATTTCGTAAAGGTGGGACCAACGGATACAGCTATTGTCAGAACGACCCCATCAATCGTAATGACCCGACTGGACAGTTTTGGGAGTGGTTCAGCCGAAGCGTGCAGCGAGGAGTGAGTCGAGCAGTGAACTGGGTGGTCGGTCAGCTTCCACGCATTTCTGTAGTCAGACCACTTTTAAGTACCAGTAACGGCAACAGCACCGTTCAACATCTTGATCCGAGAATCAATTTGTATAGGGCAGGACAAACCCCGCCACCCAACGCGCCCCACGTTACCCTAGAGATCAATGGAATCGAGACCATTGCGCACGGGGCAAGGGAAATTTTCAGGAGGTCAAATGATCTAGCCGAATTCTGGGGAACTATGATGACCCGTTACGAAAATGGTGCCATATCAGGTGGGCTCGGTTATGGAATATATCTTGCGAGTCACAGCGCCGTTGGCGCAGCAAGTATACCTGTCGGTTTTGCCGCCGGTACATTAACTTACGCCTATCTCGAGCGCAACGTGTACAGAGATATGGCATTACAATTACGAACCGGAACTGATCAAATGCCCCATTATCCTTATAGTCGTTATCGTTATGACTCGGAATAGTGGAAAAGTTTGGAAGACGGTGTGAGCTTGTGCAGCGCTTTCCAAGCGTGTATCGCACCACCATCAGCCGCACGACGAGTTGAGGAGAAGGGCGGCCGCGGGCCTCTACCGCGGAGCGATGGTGGTGAGATCGGCACTGCCTGATCTGCGGTAACCTACCAGGCTATAGGCTCTCTACTACGCACCCGCACCTGCTGTGCCGGCACCCGGGCATGCCATTGCACCACCCCCAGCGCCTCCACCTGGAACTCGCTGCGCATCACCCGCCCCTCTTCCTCGAACGACAGCTGCAACAGAAAATGCCCGCTGTTGAGCAGCAGCCCTTCGCTCAACCGTTCGAACGTTTCGTCATCCACCGCCCCCAGCGCCTGACGCAGTGCAGCCGCGTCCACATACCCCGACGCCGGCCTGCCGCTGACAATGCGGCTGAGCAACGAACGCGAGTAACGCCCTTCATACAGCGCCTCCAGCAGGGGCAGATGCTCCAACCCCAGCGCATTGGCGTTGAGCCGCCAACCCGTGGTCTGGGGCAAGGCGCACAGCATCGGGTAACGCGCCTGGCGGTTGGCGTCCGGCTCCAGCAACAGGTTCAGCTCGCTGGTGTCGAGCATCGGCTGGTCAGCCGCCAGCCGTGGCGGTTGCTGACGCAGGTACTGGGCGCTCTCGGCGCCCTGCAGGCGGGCATCACTGTCGGCATCGAGCCAGTCGGCCAGGGCATCGACCAGGCGTTCGGCCGCCATGTCATTGCCCAGCAAATAACGCAACTGGCGCTCGGCGCGTTCGCCATCGGCCCCCAGCAACGCATTGACGTTGAAGCAGGTGTGCTGGTCGCGTACCCGCAACTGCGCCTGGCCAGCGCCAAAATCGTAGTTAAGCGGCTGCCCGCGCAAGGCTTGCCAGAACAGCGGACTGAGCCGCCAGGCGGGATCACGCAGGGCCTGCCCGGCATAGGCCAGGCCGGCCTGCTCCATGGCCCGCACCTGCACTCGCTGGTGCAACAGGCGCACTTCGTCGACCTGACGCCGGCCATCTTCCACCAGCCAGGCCATGCCCGCCGCCAGCATTGCCAGCACCACCATCACCATCAACAGGGCCGCACCCTGCTGTTGCCTTCCACCCATCGGTGCGTGCCTCGCTTGCGGAATAAAAACGCCAGTCAACACGCGGGGTGTTTCAGGTAGATGGCAGTGCCCGTTCGTCATGTGCTCGTCATCTAGGCAAGGCAGGATTGCCCTTCCTTTTCATGACCTTACAGGAGTGGTCGCTATGGGTGGCATTGGAATCTGGCAACTGGTGATCGTACTGCTGATCGTGTTCTTGCTGTTTGGTACCAAGCGCCTGAAGGGGCTGGGTAGCGATGTGGGCGAGGCGATCCAGGGTTTTCGCAAGTCCATGGGTGGTGACAATGACGCCAGCGCCGCTGACCAGGCGCACGTGCAGCAACAGTGCCCGCTGAACGGCCAAGTTGCCCAGCAATCTCAAGCGGACCGCCAGGCCTGATGTTCGAGGTAGGCTTCAGCGAGTTGCTGCTGATCGGCGTCGTCGCGCTGTTGGTGCTGGGCCCCGAGCGCCTGCCGGTGGCAGCCCGCACCCTCGGCCGCGGCCTGGGCCAGGCGCGCCGGGCCATGCACGCCTTGCGCACGCAGGTGGAGCGCGAAATCGAGATGCCCAACCTCGACCAGGCACCTCTGCAACGCCTGGAACAGGAGATCCGCCAGGGCATCAGCCTGAACGTGGAACCGGCCAATGATGCGGCCACGGCCGTGCTGCCCAAGGAAAATGCTTCATGAGTATTGCCATGGACCCTGCCGCGAGCATGCCCCTGACCGAACACCTGCGCGACCTGCGCAAACGCCTGGTGCGTTGCCTGGCGCTGGTGGCCTTGGTGTTCGCCGGCCTGTTCCCCTTTGCCCAGACGCTGTACACGCTCATATCCGAGCCGCTACGGCGCTTTTTGCCGGAAGGCGCGAGCATGATCGCCACCAGCGTCACCTCGCCCTTTCTGGCACCGTTCAAGCTGACCGCGATGTGCGCCCTGTTCCTGGCCATGCCGCTGCTGCTGCATCAGGCCTGGGGCTTTCTGGCGCCGGGGCTGTACCGCCGTGAACGGCGCATTGCCCTGCCGCTGCTGGTATCGAGCATCGTTTTGTTCTATGCCGGCATGGCGTTCGCGTTCTTTCTGGTGTTCCCGATGATGTTCGGTTTCTTTGCCAGTGTGACGCCGGACGGCGTGGCGATGATGACCGATATCAGCCAGTACCTGGACTTTATCCTGGCGCTGTTTCTGGCCTTCGGGCTGGCGTTCGAGATCCCGGTGGCGACGTTCATCGTGGTCTGGGCAGGGTTGGCCGATGTGGCCACATTGCGGCGCAGCAGGCCCTACGTGGTCGTCGGGTGCTTTGTGGTGGGGATGATCCTGACACCGCCGGATGTGTTTTCGCAGACGATGCTGGCAGTGCCGATGTGGGTGCTGTTCGAGGTGGGGTTGCTGGCTTGTGGAATGTTGAAGCGGCCGGAGCCAGGCAAGGAGATTGTGGCTGGATTGTAGAGCCCTTTCGCGGGCACGCCCGCTCCCACAGGGATATCACAGGTTCTGAAGATTGTGATATCCCTGTGGGAGCGGGCGTGCCCGCGAATAGCCGTGATGCGTTCTAGAACTCGGCGAGCCGCCAGACTTCATAGGCTGGCGTCTCGTACGGGTGGCTCTGCTTGAGCGCAGCGACGACCTGGGCCACCAGCTCGTCAGCCACCACCAGCTCCACCTTCCACTCTTCCACCACCTCGACCTGGCCGGTTTGCCCGAGGAACGGCTGGCTGCCGTCCAACGGGCGGAACTGGCCCTGGCCAAGGGTTTGCCAGGCGCAGTGCTCATAGTCACCGATGCGCCCGCCGCCAGCGGCGAACACAGCGGCCTTGACCACTTCGACATGGCTGGCGGGGACGAAGAAGGCGAGCTTGTACACGCCTTAGTTCACCCACACCCGCGCGTTGCGGAACATACGCATCAGCGCGGCATCTTCCTGCCACTCGTCCGGGCGCCAGGAGTTTTGCACAGCGCGGAACACACGCTCCGGGTGCGGCATCATGATAGTCACGCGGCCGTCGCGGCTGGTCAGGCCAGTGATACCACGCGGCGAGCCGTTCGGGTTGGCCGGGTAGGCTTCGGTGACCTTGCCGTGGTTGTCGACGTAGCGCAGGGCCACGCAACCGGATACGTCAGCGGCCAGCAGTGCTTCTTCGCTGGCGAACTCGGCATGGCCTTCGCCGTGGGCAATGGCGATCGGCATGCGCGAACCGGCCATGCCCTGCAGGAAGATCGAGTTGGACTTCTGCACTTCGACCATGGCCACGCGGGCCTCGAACTGCTCCGAGCGGTTGCGCACGAAGTGCGGCCAGTACTCGGTGCCCGGGATCAGCTCGTGCAGGTTGGACATCATCTGGCAACCGTTGCACACGCCCAGGGCGAAGCTGTCGGTACGCTCGAAGAAGGCCTGGAAGGCGTCACGGGCACGGGCGTTGAACAGCGCCGACTTGGCCCAGCCTTCGCCAGCGCCCAGCACGTCACCGTAAGAGAAGCCGCCACAGGCGACCAGGCCCTTGAAGGCTTCGAAGTCGACACGGCCAGCGAGAATATCGCTCATGTGCACGTCGATGGCGGCGAAGCCGGCGCGGTCGAAGGCAGCAGCCATCTCGACCTGGCCGTTGACGCCCTGCTCGCGCAGGATGGCCACTTGCGGGCGCACGCCTTTCTTGATGTAAGGCGCCGCGATGTCGTCGTTGACGTCGAAGCCCAGCTTCACCGACAGGCCCGGGTTGTCTTCCTCGAGCAGCAGGTCGAACTCCTGGTCTGCGCAGTCGGCGTTGTCGCGCAGGCGCTGGATCTGGTAGCTGGTTTCAGCCCACTGGCGCTGCAGCATGCGACGGTCATCGTCGAACAGCACTTCGCCGTTCAGGCTGATGGTCACTTCAGCGTTGTTGACTGGCTTGCCGATCACCGCGACGCACTCTTCACCCAGGCCAGCAGCGCTGAACTGAGCCAGCACGTCCGGGGTAGCATCCTGGCGAACCTGGATCACCGCACCCAGCTCTTCGTTGAAGAGGATGGCCGGCACTTCGCCCTTGCTGTCGGTCAGCGGGTCGAGTTGCAGGTCGAGGCCGCAGTGGCCGGCGAAGGCCATTTCCAGCACGGTGGTAACCAGGCCGCCGTCGGAACGGTCGTGGTAGGCCAGCAGGTGGCCGTCGGCGTTCAGGCCCTGGATCACGGCGAAGAAGGCCTTGAGGTCTTCGGCGTCGTCGACGTCCGGTGCCTGGGCAGCGATCTTGCCGTAGGTCTGGGCCAGGATCGAGGCGCCCATGCGGTTCTTGCCGCGGCCCAGGTCGATCAGGATCAGGTCGGTCTCGCCCTTGTCCATGCGCAGTTGCGGGGTCAGGGTCTTACGGATGTCGGTGACCGGGGCGAAGCCGGTGATGATAAGCGACATCGGCGAGGTGACGCTCTTCTCGACGCCCTCGTCGCTCCACTTGGTCTTCATCGACATCGAGTCTTTGCCGACCGGAATGGTGATGCCCAGCTCCGGGCACAGCTCCATGCCGACAGCCTTCACGGTGTCGTACAGGCGTGCGTCTTCACCTGGGTGACCAGCAGCGGACATCCAGTTGGCCGACAGTTTGATGTCGGACAGCTTTTCGATGCGCGAAGCCGCCAGGTTGGTCAGGGTTTCGCCGATGGCCATGCGGCCGGACGCCGGGGCATCCAGCAGCGCCAGCGGCGTACGCTCGCCCATGGCCATGGCTTCACCGGTGTAGACGTCGAAGCTGGTGGCGGTAACGGCGCAGTCAGCCACCGGAACCTGCCACGGGCCGACCATCTGGTCGCGGGCAACCAGGCCGGTGATGGTGCGGTCGCCAATGGTGATCAGGAAGCTCTTGCTGGCCACGGCCGGGTGGTTCAGCACGCGCTGGACGGCGCTGTCCAGGTCCAGTTCGCTCGGGTCGAAGTCATCGCCCAGCTCGGCTTCGCGGGTAACCGAACGGTGCATGCGCGGCGGCTTGCCCAGCAGCACGTCCAGCGGCATGTCCACCGGGGTATTGCCGAAGTGGCTGTCGCTGACGGTCAGGTGCGGTTCCTCAGTGGCTTCACCGACCACGGCAAACGGGCAACGCTCGCGCTCGCAGATGGCCTTGAAGCGCTCGAAGTCGACCGCGCTGACGGCCAGCACGTAACGCTCTTGCGATTCGTTGCTCCAGATTTCGTGCGGGGCCATGCCCGGCTCGTCGTTGGGCACGTTGCGCAGCTCGAAGCGGCCACCGCGGCCACCGTCGTTGACCAGCTCAGGGAAGGCGTTGGAAATACCGCCAGCGCCCACGTCGTGGATGAAGGCGATCGGGTTGTTGTCGCCCAGCTGCCAGCAACGGTCGATGACCTCCTGGCAACGGCGCTCCATTTCCGGGTTTTCACGCTGTACCGAAGCGAAATCCAGGTCAGCCGAACTGGCACCGGTAGCCACCGACGAAGCAGCGCCGCCGCCCAGGCCGATCAGCATGGCCGGGCCACCGAGCACGATCAGCTTGGCGCCGACAGTGATTTCACCCTTCTGCACGTGGTCTTCACGGATGTTGCCCATACCGCCGGCGAGCATGATCGGCTTGTGGTAGCCGCGCACTTCTTCACCGTGCGGGGTGCTGATGGCTTGCTCGAAGGTACGGAAGTAACCGGTCAGGGCCGGGCGGCCGAATTCGTTGTTGAACGCAGCGCCGCCAAGAGGGCCTTCGATCATGATGTCGAGGGCGTCGACGATACGCTCGGGCTTGCCATAGGCCTGCTCCCAAGGCTGTTCGAAGCCCGGAATGCGCAGGTTGGACACGGTGAAGCCGGTCAGGCCGGCCTTGGGCTTGGCGCCACGGCCGGTCGCACCTTCGTCGCGGATTTCGCCACCGGAGCCGGTGGAGGCGCCGGAGAACGGGGCGATGGCGGTCGGGTGGTTGTGCGTTTCCACCTTCATCAGGATGTGCACCGGCTCCTGCACCGCGCCGTACTGGCGGGTTTCAGGGTTCGGGAAGAAGCGGCCGGCAACGTTGCCGACGATCACCGAGGCGTTGTCCTTGTACGCCGACAGCACACCTTCGTTGTGCATCTGGTAGGTGTTCTTGATCATGCCGAACAGGCTTTTTTCCTGGGCCTGGCCGTCGATATCCCAACTGGCGTTGAAGATCTTGTGGCGGCAGTGCTCGGAGTTGGCCTGGGCGAACATCATCAGTTCGATGTCGTTCGGGTTGCGCTTGAGGCCTTGGAAGGCATTGACCAGGTAGTCGATCTCGTCTTCGGCCAGGGCCAGGCCCAGGTCGATGTTGGCCTTGGCCAGGGCATCGCGACCGCCGGAAAGGATGTCCACCGAGGTCATAGGCTTGGGCTGGGCGTGGCTGAACAGGTCAGCGGCCTGCTCCAGCTGGCTGAGCACACGCTGGGTCATGCGGTCGTGCAGTTCGGCGGCGATCAGGGCGGCGTCAGCGTCGCTCAGGGTGCCGGCCACGTAGTAGGCGATGCCGCGCTCCAGGCGCTGGATCGACTGCAGGCCGCAGTTGTGGGCGATGTCGCTGGCCTTGCTGGCCCATGGCGAAATGGTGCCCAGGCGCGGTACCACCAGGAACAGACGACCCGTCGGCTCCTGTACCGGCACGCTCGGGCCGTACTTGAGCAGACGGCCCAGCACCTGCTGCTGGTCGGCGGTCAGCTCGCCGTCAACATCGGCGAAGTGGGCAAATTCGGCATACAAACCAGTAACAGCGGGGACTTTCTGGCTCAGTTGCTCGAGTAATTTACCGTGGCGAAAGGCAGAAAGGGCAGGAGCGCCGCGCAGGATCAACATCGTCGGGACAGCCTCAGGAAGGGGTGTGCTTAGAGGCCGTGCATTCTAGCCTAATTCGATGGCTTTCGGCACCTGCTCTAAGCCACGCCTGCCGGGCGGCGGAACCGGACTTCGGGGTCAGTTTTCAGCGGTGTCCGGCTTGAGACGAGATCGAGCGGCGCCGGGTGTCCGGTTCGACACATTCAGCGCCAGGGAGATCGAGCGCCGCAGGTGTCCGCCTTAAGACATTCTGCGCCTGGGAGATCGAGCGCCGCAGGTGTCCGCCTTAAGATATTCTGCGCCTGGGAGATCGAGCGCCGCAGGTGTCCGCCTTAAGACATTCTGCGCCTGTGAGATCGAGCGCCGCCGGGTGTCCGGCTTGAGACATTCAGCGCCTGGGAGATCGAGCGCCGCAGGTGTCCGCCTCGACACATTCTGCGCCTGTGAGATCGAGCGCCGCAGGTGTCCGCCTTAAGACATTCTGCGCCTGTGAGATCGAGCGCCGCAGGTGTCCGCCTTAAGACATTCTGCGCCTGTGAGATCGAGCGCCGCCCGCGCGGCGCTTCGCGGGTAAACCCGCTCCTACGTTTGTTTCGGGCCAATTATGCCTGTGGGATTTGCGCGCGAACGCCTTGGTGCCTATATCGATATCGCGTCGTACCAACAAGGCGGTCGCGCGCGCCAGGCACAGGATGGACTGGCCCGAAACAAACGTAGGAGCGGGTTTACCCGCGAAGCGCCGCGCGGGCGGCGCTCGATCTCATAGGCGCTGAATATCTCAAGAAGGGCACCTGGTAGCCTTGATGCAATCCCCTCCCCCTCCCCTCCCCCTCCCCAACCACACAACCCGCTACCAGACAAGCTAACCGTTGTCGAGATATGGTTGGGCCAGTCCTTTGCGTATACTGCAACCTATGTTCGCCCACACTGCTTTGCGCCAGCGTTGCGCCAAATGGCTTCTCGCAACCGGACTCTTTCTGCTGCTAGGTGCCTGCGTTGAAAAACCCAGCACCCTCGAGCGCGTGAAGGAGGATGGCGTGCTGCGCGTGATCACACGCAACAGCCCGGCAACCTACTTCCAGGACCGTAACGGCGAAACCGGCTTCGAGTACGAACTGGTCCAGCATTTCGCCGACGATCTCGGCGTAAAGCTGCAGATCGAGACCGCCGACAACCTGGACGAGCTCTACGACTCCCTCGGCAAGCCCTCCGGCCCGGTACTGGCTGCCGCCGGCCTGGTCAGCAGTGAACGGCGCAAAACCCAGGTGAAATACTCCCATCCCTACCTGGAGGTGACCCCGCAGGTCATCTACCGCAACGGCCGCCCGCGCCCCACCGGCGCCCAGGGTTTGGTCGGCAAGAAGATCATGGTGCTCAAGGGCAGCAGCCATGCTGACCAGTTGGCCGAGCTGAAAAAGCAGTACCCTGCCTTGCAATATGAGGAATCCGACGCCGTCGAAGTGGTCGACCTGCTGCGCATGGTGGACGAAGGTCAGATCGACTTGACCCTGGTGGACTCCAACGAACTGGCGATGAACCAGGTGTATTTCCCCAACGTGCGGGTCGCCTTCGATTTGGGCGACACCCGCGACCAGCGCTGGGCAGTGGCAGCAGGCGAAGACAACAGCCTGCTCAACGAAATCAACGAATTTCTCGACAAGGCACAGAAAAACGGCACCCTTCAACGCTTGAAGGACCGCTACTACGGCCATGTCGACGTGCTTGGCTATGTCGGCGCCTACACCTTCGCCCAGCACCTGCAGCAGCGCCTGCCCAAGTACGAGAAGCACTTCAAGAGCTACGCCAAGGTCGAGCAGGTCGACTGGCGCCTGCTGGCCGCCATCGGCTACCAGGAATCGATGTGGCAGCCGGAAGTCACCTCCAAGACCGGCGTGCGCGGCCTGATGATGCTGACCCAGCGCACCGCCCAGGCCATGGGCGTGTCCAACCGCCTGGACCCGAGGCAGAGCATCCAGGGCGGCGCCAAGTACTTCATGAAGATCAAGGAAGAGCTTGACGACAGCATTCAGGAACCGGATCGCACCTGGTTTGCCCTGGCGGCCTACAACGTCGGCAGCGGCCACCTGGAAGACGCCCGCACCCTGGCCAAGCGCGAGAAGCTCAACCCGAACAAGTGGCTGGACGTGAAGAAGATGCTGCCGCGGCTGGCTCAGAAGCAGTGGTACCGGCAGACCAAGTACGGCTATGCCCGTGGGGGCGAACCGGTGCATTTCGTGGCCAACATCCGTCGTTACTACGACATCCTCACCTGGGTGACCCAGCCGCAGCTCGAAGGCCAGGTGGCCGAGGGCAACCTGCATGTGCCCGGGGTCAACAAGGACAAGCCAGCGGATAAGTCGTCGCCGATGTAAGCCAGTAGGCCTCTTCGCGGGCAAACCCGCGGCTACAAGATTTGCGCAGAACCTGTAGGGGCGGGCTTGCCCGCGAAGAGGCCGGTACAGCTCAAGCCTTGGCCCGGCGGGCCTTGAAGAAGTCGCTGAGGATCTGCCCGCACTCTTGCGCCAGCACCCCGCCCTCCACCATCACCCGGTGATTGAGAAAGCCTTGGCCAAAGAACTGCCCCTGGCTCTGCACGATCCCCGCCTTGGGCTCCAGCGCGCCAAACACCACGCGCATCACCCGCGAATGCACGATCAGCCCCGCACACATGCTGCACGGTTCCAGGGTCACATACAGGGTGCTGCCGGGTAGCCGGTAGTTGCTGGCCGACCTGGCTGCCGCCCTGATCGCCACCATCTCGGCATGCGCGCTGGGGTCGCTGTCGATGATCGGCCGATTGAAACCCTGGCCGATCACCTGCCCATGCTGTACCAGCACCGCCCCCACCGGCACCTCGCCCAGCACCGCGCCTTCGGCGGCCAAGGCCAGCGCCAGGCGCATGAACTCCTGATCGCGACTGCGATCGATGATCTGCGGGCGCATCAGACCACCGCAATCGCGGCCATCAGGCCGGTTTCCATGTGGTCGATGACGTGGCAGTGAAACATCCAGGTCCCTGGGTTATCCGCCACCAGTGCTACCTGGGCGCGCTCGTTCTTGCCCAGCAAGTAGGTGTCGGTGAACCACGGTTCCTTGATGTCGTGACGGTTGGAGGCGATCACCTTGAAGCTCATGCCATGCAAGTGGATCGGGTGCTGGTACTGGGTCATGTTCTTAAGCTCGAAGATGTAGCTCTTGCCCTTCTGCAACGTGGCGATGGGGCGGTCGGCACAGGTCTTGTCGGTAATATCCCAGGCCTGGCCGTTGATCTGCCACATGCTCGACGGTTTGGCCGGATCAGCGGTGACAGAGACGCCGGCCGCCCACTCGAAATTGAAGTTCAGCTTTTCGGCATTCTCCAGGTCCGGCTCGGCGATCGGATTGGGTGGCAGCGCGGGCGGCCAGTCACTCGGCGCGTCGTTGCTGGCCACCGAACGCAGGGTGCCCAGGCGCACGAAACCGTCGCGCAGGGAAATTTCCTCACCCGCCTCAGGAATGCGGATGGCCAGGCAGATACGCATGCCAGGGCCTAGCCAATATTCGTCCAGCGCACGCGGGGTCACCGGGTTGCCGTCGAGGGCATAGATTCTCGCCTCGCAGTTGCCCTTGAGGTTGAGGCGGTAGGTCCAGGTATTGTCCAGGTTCAGCACGCGCACCCGCACCACCTGGCCGGCCGGCAGCTCGGTGATCGAGTCGGCCTGGCCGTTGATGGTGATCAACCGCCCGGCAGTGCCGTTGCGCGCAGCCTCGCGCGGAATGCTGAAAGGCAGCCATGCGCCCTGCTCGTCCACATGCCAGTTCTTCAGGCTCAGCGTGCGCTCATGCTGGAACCCGGTGGGTTCACGTTCCTCGACGATCAGCGGCCCGACCAGACCGCGGCCTAGCTCCTCGGAGCTGCTGACGTGCGGGTGGTACCAGTAACTGCCGGCGTCCGGCACGCGGAATTTGTAATCGAAGTACTCACCCGGCTTGACCGGCAACTGCGACACATAGGGTACGCCGTCCATTTCCAGCGGCAGGCGAATGCCGTGCCAATGGATAGTGGTTTCGACCGGCAGGTGATTGATGAAGCGCACCCGCAACCAGGTGCCTTGGCGTACTCGCAACTCCGTCCCCGGCGCTGAAGGGCCAAAAGCCCAGGCCTCGGTCTTGAAACCCGGCACCAGCTCCACTTCCAGCGGGGCGGCAATCAGCTCGTAGTCGTGCCCGGCGTTCTCGTCCTCGACCTTGCCCAACCAGTATCGCGCCGCGCCTCCGGCCCCCAGGCCTACTACAACCAGGCCAGTGAGGCCTTTGAGCATTTGTCGACGGGTGAAGGACATCGGTGCGGGTACCTCGCTTCGGTGCAATCAAACTGCCAGCAGGACTGACGATAAAGGCGAATACGATACACCTGCAAACGGGAAATATTAAGTGAAAACCCGGCGTCACGAAGCGACCGGACAAGCAATAAGCACCACCGCCCTGGCTCACGACCGTTCAAAACTGGCAGCCTTTCACCTCTATTGGACAACCGTGATGCTTGCCGACACCCTCCCCAGCGACCAGCAAATGCTGATGACCCTCGCCGGACAACTCACTGAAGACTGCCCTGACATGCGCGAGATGGCGCGCGAAGTCGCACAACAGCTCCTTGCGCGTCATGACCTGAAAGCACTCGAGCCCGACAATGTCTACCTGCACCGTTTCCACACCGCCGTCAGCAGCCCTCGAACCTTCAACGGCTGGCAGCACCTGGATCAGCCCTTTGAATCCCTGACCCTGCCACAACTGGTGATGCACCGCTTCGATGCCCAAGCCCGGGACAACGCTGACGTGCTCAGTTACCTCGCTGGCTTTTACAGCGATGGACCAGGCAAAGACGTGTATGACGAGCGCAATGAAGTTCGACTCGACCCCAAGGACGTGCTGGAGTATTTCTGGCGCATTGATTTTGCCTCGGGTTTCAAGACGCGGATGACCTCGTTCTGGGCAAAACATTCAGAGCACTTCCGCACGCTGGCCAAAGCCAACTTCATGAGCAAATTACTGGAAGCCTGCGCGCAAGAGCCCTCCTCCGCGCTAGCCCGTCACGGCCAGGATATCGCTCATGCCCTGGTGGGCGAGACGACCTGGCCGCCGTCGCTGGAAGCACTGCAACAAAGGGTCTTGCCGGGTGGCGCAACGCGCGTATGCGCGTTGGACATTGGCGGGTATGTGGCGACGGACATCCTTCGCCTGCAATTGGCCAATGGCAGCCAGCTGATTTACATGCCGGGCGATGTCGACGGCTTACATTACTTCCAGAACGACCAGGCACTGTTCTGGTGGGTGCTCACAAACTGCACCTATGTCGAAAACCGAACCCGCTTTCTGGCACATTTTTCCCTCGACGATCGTGAAGAGGCTGACGGCAAAGTCGGGTTGAATCATCTGATCGATCTGCTCTTTCACGGCTGGGGCAACCATGATTACAGCGGCCTCAATACCCTCGACCTGACCATTGAAGAGGATGCCTTCGACTGGCTGCGCAACAAGGCTCGCAAGCGGATGATCGATGATGCGCATTTCTCTTTGCGCTCCAACGCCGACCTGCGCAGGCAACTGTGGATCGGTTATCTGAAGGCGGGCCTGCAGGTGTTCGGCCCCATGGCGGCAGTGAGTTGGCCGGTAGCGTTGGCGCTGGTGGGGGCAGGCATTGCTGAAATGGGTTTGAACATCTACCAGGCGGTACACGGGCACACAACGCGTGAACGCAAGGCAGGTACAACCGGCGCCATTTTCGCCGCCATCGAGACACTGTTCAACGCGACCTTTCTGCTCAGCGCACCAGGCAAACCCCTTGACGAGTTCGCAGAGGTGGCTGAAGCAGGCGCTGCGACTGAGGAAGGGGAAGCCCCGATACCGGCGGAAGAATCAGCGCATGAACACAGCGGGGAACCCACTGATGAAAGTGCTTCAGAGGTGGCAGAGGCGATTGAAACCTGGGTACCTCAGCCCTTCCAGCCAAGCGAAAGGTGGGCTGCACTGCGCCCTTTCGAAACGAATGTAGTGCTTGGCGGCAAACCTGGTACAGGGTTTCTTGAAGGTATCCATCTGCAAGATGGGCAGTTTTACGCATTGATCGATGAGATGCCTTACCAAGTACGTTTTGTACCCGAACTGAAATCCTGGACCATCGTCGATCCTGAAAACCCCTTCTCATTTTACAAAAGCTTGCCCATCCGCCTGGATGGCGCAGGCCAGTGGCACCCAGTGGAACGCCTTGGCCTCAACGGAGGCATGCTGTCGAGCCTGAAAATCTGGGGCCGGCCGTCAGCAAGAGCAAGCGTGCCACCCTTGGCTGAAACACCTTACGCAGTGCCAGCCGATTTGCGCGCCTCACTGAAGGATGTTTCTGACGATGAGATTACCGGTGCGCGAGCGTTCCTCGATGCCCCTGATCGACAGGCCGCCATCGCCCGATTTCGCCAACTACGTGATCAACTGGCCGCCGATGCCCAAACGTTCATGACCACAGTGCAAACACCGGCACGGCCGCATATACCAGAATTACCCGCCAACGCTTCTTCCAAATACATTTTGAAAAGTCTCTACAACAACAGTAACGGCTTGGTCATTGGCGAAGCGCACAGTGGCCTTGGCAGCAAGCGATTGCTGATCGACAACATGCGCCAGCTACGCAAACTGAAGGTAAAGACGCTGTACATGGAGCACTTCACCACCGACTTCCAGCAAGCAGACCTGGATACCTTCAACCGCACCGGCGTGATGCCGCAGGAGCTGGATCGCTACGTGGAAAGCCAGGATGTCGGCCACCGCACCGACCCCGAGGGCCGCTACACCTTTCGGCAGGTACTGGTCAGCGCACAGAAAAACGGCGTACGCATACAGTCCATCGACTGCATGGCCAGTTACCGCCAGGCGTGGGCAAATCCCGTTTCCGATGTGGCACGCCAGCGCATGATGAACTTCCATGCACACTTGATCATCGAGGCAGACCAGGCCGCGCGCGGCTCGGGAAAATGGATTGCGCTGGTCGGCAGTACCCACGCCAACACCTTCCATGGCGTAACCGGGCTGGCCGAAACCGAAGGCGCGATTGGACTGCGTGTCGAAGACCGCCCGATCGGCGAACCTGACGCTTACAGCGCAGACCCTGGTGTGGATGCCTTGGACGAAGGTGGCACCGTAAGGCATGTGCAAAGTGACCTGCGGCTACGCGCCGCCGTATTGACCACCCGCCCGCCATCACCAGACTTTGACAGCCTGCTGGTGAGGCCTGGCGATTACGCGATCGAACGCACCCAGGGCGAGGAATACCTGATCAACCGCAGCCGGGACTCGACCTTGCGACGCACGCTGATCCAGCGCGATGGGCGCTTTTACTACCTGGAGCGCCCCGATTGGCCAACCATCCATGAACGTCGCTTTCAAAACCTGGGCGAGCTTCATGCCCAATTGAGATTACGCGGCATGCATCACATCGCCCCTTGAGCCAGGCAAGGCGCAGATACGACAAGGGCGCCTTGCGGCGCCCTTGGGGTTCAGCTTATTCCCACTCGATAGTGGCAGGCGGCTTGCTCGACACGTCGTAGGTAACGCGCGAGATACCGTCGATTTCGTTGATGATACGACCGCTGACGGTTTCCAGCAGCTCGTACGGCAGGTGTGCCCAACGCGCGGTCATGAAGTCCACGGTCTCGACGGCACGCAGGGCCACAACCCAGGCGTAGCGACGGCCGTCGCCGACGACGCCGACCGACTTGACCGGCTGGAACACCACGAATGCCTGGCTGGTCTTGTGGTACCAGTCGGCCTTGCGCAGCTCTTCGATGAAGATGTGGTCGGCGCGACGCAGGATGTCGGCGTATTCCTTCTTCACTTCACCAAGGATACGCACGCCCAGGCCCGGGCCCGGGAACGGGTGGCGGTAGACCATGTCGTACGGCAGGCCCAGCTCCAGGCCGATCTTGCGCACTTCGTCCTTGAACAGCTCACGCAGCGGCTCGACCAGCTTGAGGTTCATCTCCTCCGGCAGGCCACCAACGTTGTGGTGCGACTTGATCACGTGAGCCTTGCCGCTCTTGGCGCCAGCCGACTCGATCACGTCCGGGTAGATGGTGCCCTGGGCGAGGAACTGGATGTTCTCCAGCTTGCTGGCTTCGGCATCGAACACGTCGATGAAGGTGCGGCCGATGATCTTGCGCTTCTTCTCAGGGTCGGCTTCGCCGGCCAGGTTGTCCAGGAACTGCTTTTCAGCGTCGGCGCGGATCACCTTGACGCCCATGTTCTCTTTGAACATGGCCATCACCTGGTCGCCTTCGTGCAGGCGCAGCAGGCCGTTGTCGACGAATACGCAGGTCAGCTGGTCGCCGATGGCGCGGTGCAGCAGCGCGGCAACCACCGAGCTGTCAACGCCGCCGGACAGGCCCAGCAGGACGTTGGCCGAACCGACTTGCGCACGCACCTGGGCGATGGCGTCTTCGACGATGTTGGACGCCGTCCACAGGGCTTCACAGCCGCAGATGTCCTGCACGAAGCGGGACAGGATGCGACCCCCTTGCTTGGTGTGGGTCACTTCAGGGTGGAACTGCACGCCGTAGTAGCCGCGGACGTCGTCGTACATGCCAGCGATCGGGCAGCTTGGGGTGCTGGCCAGAATGTTGAAGTTGCCAGGCATCTGGGTGACCTTGTCACCGTGGCTCATCCACACGTCCAGGCCCAGCACGCCGTCGTCGTCAACGTGGTCTTCGATGCCGTCGAGCAGGCGGCTCTTGCCGACAACGTCCACGCGGGCATAACCGAACTCACGCAGGTCGGAACCTTCTACCTTGCCGCCCATCTGCTCGGCCATGGTCTGCATGCCGTAGCAAATACCCAGCACAGGCACATTCAGGTCAAACACGGCTTGCGGAGCGCGCGGGCTGTTGGCTTCGTGGACCGACTCGGGGCCGCCGGCAAGGATGATGCCGCGCGGGTTGAATTCGCGGATCGCTTCATCGTCCATGTCGAACGGGTGCAGTTCGCAGTACACGCCGATTTCGCGCACGCGGCGGGCGATCAGCTGGGTGTACTGGGAACCGAAATCGAGGATCAGGATGCGGTGAGCGTGAATGTCGAGGGCCATGACTCAATCTCGTCAGTGGAAATCGGAAACGACGCGGGGCTGTCATGACAGCCCCGCTTTATGTTGTAGCTGGAAGCCTCAGCCTACGCGGTAGTTAGGGGCTTCTTTGGTGATTTGCACGTCGTGCACGTGGGATTCGGCCATGCCGGCACCGGTGATGCGCACGAACTCCGGCTTGGTGCGCATTTCTTCGATGGTTGCGCTGCCGGTGTAGCCCATGGACGAACGCAGGCCGCCCATCAGCTGGTGGATGATCGCGGCCAGGGCGCCTTTGTAAGGAACGCGGCCTTCGATGCCTTCCGGTACCAGCTTCTCGGCGCCGGCCGAGGAGTCCTGGAAGTAACGGTCGGACGAGCCTTGCGCCTGTGCCATGGCACCCAGCGAGCCCATGCCGCGGTAGGCCTTGTAGGAACGACCCTGGAACAGCTCGACCTCACCCGGGGCCTCTTCGGTACCGGCGAACATCGAACCCATCATCACGCAGGACGCACCGGCAACGATGGCCTTGGACAGGTCACCGGAGAAGCGGATACCGCCGTCAGCGATCAGTGGCACGCCAGTGCCTTCCAGTGCTGCTGCGACGTTGGCGATGGCGCTGATTTGCGGCACGCCGACACCGGCAACGATACGGGTGGTGCAGATAGAGCCAGGGCCGATACCGACCTTGACCGCATCAGCACCCGCTTCGGCCAGGGCCTTGGCGGCAGCGCCGGTGGCGATGTTGCCGCCGATCACCTGCACTTGCGGGTAGGTTTCTTTCACCCAGCGTACGCGGTCGATCACACCTTTGGAGTGGCCGTGGGCAGTGTCGACGACGACGACATCAACGCCAGCTGCCACCAGCGCAGCAACGCGCTCGCCGGTGTCCTTGCCGGTGCCGACGGCGGCGCCGACGCGCAGGCGACCTTGGTCGTCCTTGCTGGCCAGCGGGTAAGCCTTGGCTTTTTCGATGTCCTTGACGGTCATCATGCCCTTGAGGTTGAACTTGTCGTCAACGATCAGGACTTTTTCCAGGCGATGCTTGTGCAGCAGCTCGCGAACTTCGTTTTTATCGGCGCCTTCGCGGACGGTGACCAGGCGCTCTTTCGGCGTCATCACGTCGCGAACCTTGGCGTCCAGGCGATTTTCGAAGCGCACGTCACGGGAGGTGACGATGCCGACCAGGTCGCCGTTCGCCAGTACCGGCACGCCAGAGATGTTGTTCAGGCGGGTCAGCTCGAACAGGTCGCGCACAGTGGCATCGGCGTCGATGGTGATCGGGTCCTTGACCACGCCAGCCTCGAACTTCTTGACCTTGCGCACTTCGCCGGCCTGTTGTTCGATGGTCATGTTCTTGTGGATGATGCCGATACCGCCTTCCTGAGCCATGGCAATGGCCAGACGCGCTTCGGTCACGGTATCCATGGCAGCGGAAACCAGCGGAATGTTCAGCTCGATGCCACGGGTCAAACGGGTCTTGAGACTGACTTCATTGGGCAGTACCTCGGAATAGCCAGGTACAAGGAGGATATCGTCGAAGGTCAGGGCTTCTTGGCTGATACGCAGCATCGCGGGGGCTCCCGGGCGGGAAAAATGGAAGCGCGCCATTATACTCATGCATGGCGCGCCGCTCAATGCAAAATAAGGGCCTTCGGTCAGGCTTGTGGCAGTTTTACCTGCACCACGGCCACCGGCTGGTCGAGCCAGTCGGCGAAGCTGTCGAGAAAGGCCTGGGTGAACCCGGCCTCGCCCCAGTTGTTGAAGATGAACCCCAGGTTGGAAAAGGCACATGGCTGCAGGTAAATGAAGCCATTGATGTCATCTTCGAAGCCGCACAGTGGGCAGGTAAAGTTGTCGCTCACTGCCGGCATCCACTCTTCCAGGCTTTCGAACAACGGCTCGCCTACCTCGCGCCGGCACTCCGGGCAACCGGCTTCTTCGAGGAAGCCTTCGGTGGGGGTATAGATGCAGCGCTTGAGCATCACTTCCAGGCCGTTGACCGGTTCGCCGAAGGGCAGTTTTTCTGGGTGCAGGGCCACTTTGCGCGCCCCTGCCGCCAGGGCATGGCCCATGCGGTTACCGGTGCGGCCACAGGTGGTCAGCTGCTCCTCGACGACCTTTTCGCGCACCAGCCAGCGCAGGATGGCGCGGGCACGGGCTTCATGCACCGGGACGGTAGACAGCTTTGGAACGATGATGCTCTGGGTGTTCATGAACGGGACAAGCCTGAGAAACGCCGGTAATGACGCAATTCTACCGCTCAGGCGCTCAGGTAGCGACCAATCAACGCCAGCCCACTGGCCAGCACCAGCCAGGTGACCAGCCGTACGAACGCTTCAAGGGATAACCGGTGGGTCAACCGACGCCCTACCCACAGGCCAATGAACATGACAGGCAGCAGGCAGGCGGCGAGCAGCAGCAGGCTTTGGTCGGCATAGACACCGGCGATCAGGAACAGCGACAGACGCACTATCGTACTGCAGCTGATCAGCGCGCTCTGGGTGGCGCGTACCTGTTCCTTCACCTCCAGCCGTGCGCTCAGGTAAAGGGCATAGAGAAACCCGCCGCTGCCGAACAAAGCCCCGAACAACCCGCCTGCCGTGCCCATCGGCACCGCCCAGAAGCCGGACAGGCTGGCTGGCCTCACTTTCACTGCCAGCCCGTAAAGTGCATAGGCAGTCACGAATACCCCCATCAACAGCAGCAACAGGTCGGACTTCAGTTGCAGCAGGAACACCACGCCCAACGTACAACCCAAGGCCATGAAGGGCAGCAGCCGCAGCAATTCACTGCGTACCACATCCCGGCGCGACGGCAGCAGGTTGCCGAACGCGGCCACGAAATCCAGCAGCACCAGCAACGGGATGATGCGTGACAACGGCATGAAGTGAATCAGCACCGGCCCCGCCACGAGTGCAGTACCGAAGCCGGCGATGCCGAAGACGATGTAGGCCGCAGCGATGGCGAACAGGATCGGCAGCCAGTCAAGGCCGGAAAACGACAGTTGGGCAAGCATGGCAGCAGTTCCTGGGAAGACAGGCAAAGGTTAGCCAGCCATGAGCCATGCCGACTAATATGCCTTTATCCCAAGAGCCATCTCAAAAAGGCATGACATGACGTCGATCCGACAGTTGCGTTACTTCGTGGAAATCGCCGAGTGTGGCAGTTTCAGCAGTGCAGCCGAGCGACTGTACGTTGCCCAGTCGGCCCTTAGCCGGCAGATCAAGGAGCTGGAGCAGCAACTGGGCACGCCGCTGTTCGAACGCACGGCGCGCCTGCCTCGCCTGACGCTGGCCGGTCAGGCCTTTCTTGAACGGGCGCGACGCTTGCTGGCTGACCTGGCACAGGCGGAGCGGGTTACCCGTGACATTGGCCAAGGGTTGCAAGGCAGCTTGCGCCTGAACCATTCCAGCACCGTGCCGCTGACCGGCGGGCTTCTGGCTCGCCTGGGGAACTACCTGAAGCACAACCCAGGGGTTTCGCTGGAGATTGCGCAGCAGTCGTCGGAGGCACAACTGGAAGACATTGCTGCCGGACGGCTGGATATCGGCCTGTTGCGCTTGCCGGTGCTGCGCCAGCATGAAGGCGTGGTGCTGCATGAACTGTTCGACGAACCCTTGTTGCTGGCGGTCGCCGCTGGGCACCCCTTGGCGGGTACTCGGCACGTGCAACTGGAGCAATTGAAGGAAGAACGCTTCATTTCCATCCCGCACCGGGATCGCGGTGGCTTGAGCTACCTGTCTGCCTCGTTGTGCATGGGGGCAGGGTTCTTCCCGCAGGCGGCGCAGGTACTGTCGCGCAAGACTACGCAGTTGCAGCTGATACAGGCGGGGTTTGGGGTGGCGTTGTTGCCGCGGTGCATGTGCGAGATTGCCCCGGCTTCAGTCAGCTTCGTAGCGCTGGAGGGTGATTGCCAGAGCACAGTGGCACTGGCCTGTCGCCGTGATGCGGGGCAACTGGTGCGGCAGTTCGTGGCGACGATGCAGGGCTGAAGGCACCGGTTGCGGTCTTGTGGGAGCGGCCTTGCGTCGCGAAAGGGCTGCGATGCGGCCCCAGGTTTTCAGCTTCGCCGCATGAAGTGCCGGGGCCGCGTTGCGGCCCTTTCGCGACGCAAGGCCGCTCCCACAAGGATTGGGTCAAGGCTGACAGTAGGGGCAAGACAGACAACCGGGGCCGATGTCATTTATGATGCCTGCCATGATCAAAGACCCTTTCGAACGACTCGGGCTGGACCGCGAGGTCCTTACCGTCAGCCAACTCAACGGCCGCGCCCGCGTGCTGCTGGAAGACGTTTTCCGCAGCGTGTGGGTGGAAGGCGAAATCTCCAACCTCGCCCGCCCGGCGTCCGGCCACATGTACTTCACCCTCAAGGACAGCGGCGCCCAGGTGCGTTGCGCGTTGTTCCGGCAGAACGCCACGCGGGTACGCCAGGCACTGCGAGACGGCCTGGCGGTGCGGGTGCGCGGCAAGGTTTCGCTGTTCGAGGGACGTGGCGACTACCAGCTGATTCTCGACACCGTCGAACCCGCCGGTGATGGCGCGCTGCGCCTGGCTTTTGAGGCCCTGAAGGAAAAGCTCGGTGCCGAGGGACTGTTCAGCACCGAACGAAAGAAGCCACTGCCGGCTCACCCGCAGCGCATCGGCATCATCACCTCGCCCACTGGCGCGGTGATCCGCGACATCATCAGTGTGTTCGGCCGCCGTGCCCCGCAGGTGGAGCTGAACCTGATCCCTACGGCGGTACAGGGCCGCGAAGCCATCGCGCAGATCGTACGCGCCATCCGCCTGGCCGACAGCCTCGGCTTCGATGCGCTGATTCTGGCGCGTGGTGGTGGTTCGCTGGAAGACCTGTGGTGTTTCAACGAGGAAGCCGTGGCGCGTGCCGTGGCCGCCTGCGTCACGCCAATTGTCAGCGCCGTGGGCCATGAAACCGACGTGTCGATCAGCGACTTCGTGGCTGACGTGCGCGCACCCACCCCGTCGGCTGCCGCCGAGCTGCTGGCCCCTGACAACAGCGGCCTTCGGCAACGCCTGGATGGCCTGCAACGGCGCCTGCTGCTGCGCATGCAGAACCGCCTGACCCACGACCGCCTGCGCCTGGAGTCACTCACCCGCCGCCTGCGTCATCCAGGCGAGCGTTTGCGCCAGCAGGCTCAACGCCTGGACGACCTGGACATGCGCCTGCGTCGCGCGTTCATGCTCAACCTCAACCAGCGCCGCGAACGCCTGGCACGCCTGGACGCCCGCCTGGCCGCGCAGCATCCGGGGCGTAACCTGAAACTGCTGAACCAGCGCCTGGACAGCCTGGCCGAGCGCCTGCCACGGGCCATGCGTGAGGTGCTCAAGGACCGTCGCCAGCGGTTCCAGGCCCAGTTGCAGACACTGCAGGTGGTCAGTCCGCTGGCCACCCTGGCCCGCGGATACAGCATTTTGCTGGATGAACAAGGCCAGGCCATTCGCAGCGCGGAACAGACCCGCAACGGCCAACGCCTGACCGCCCGCCTGAACGAAGGCGAGCTGCTGGTGCGGGTCGAAGACAACCACCTGACCCCGGTCACCCTCTCACTACTGGACTGACACATGCCCCGCGTGCTCGCGCCCCTGCTTGCCCTTTCCCTGTTGCTGCTGGCCGGCGGCGCCCAGGCCAGCTACATCACCCGCACACTGAACAAACCGGTACCCGGCGGTGTGGCAGTCGTCGACCTGGGCCCCGCCGCCAACGCACCCAGCGCCCGTTTCGACGGCAAACCGGTGCTGGTGGTGAAGGAGCAGGACAACTGGCTGGCCATCGTCGGCATCCCGCTGACCCAGAAGCCCGGCACCGCAGTGCTGAACCAGGGCGGGCGCACCCTGCCTTTCAGCGTAGGCAGCAAGAAGTACCCTGAGCAGCGCATCACCCTGAAGAACACGCGCCAGGTCAACCCGAACCCGGCCGACCTCAAGCGCATCGACCGCGAACTGGCCGAGCAGATCAAGGCCTACCGCAGCTTCAGCCCTAACCTGCCGAGCAACCTGGTTCTCGACAAGCCGGTCAACGGCCCGCTGTCGAGCAAGTTCGGCGTGCGCCGCTTCTTCAACGGCGAAGAACGCAACCCGCATGCGGGGCTGGATTTTGCGGTGCCGGCAGGCACGCCGATCAAGACACCCGCCAATGGCAAAGTGATTCTGGTGGGAGACTATTTCTTCAACGGCCGCACGGTGTTCGTCGACCATGGGCAGGGCTTTATCAGCATGTTCTGCCACATGTCGAAAATCGATGTGCAGGTGGGCCAGCAACTGCGTCGTGGCGAGGTGGTCGGGCGCGTGGGCTCGACCGGGCGGGCTACCGGGCCGCACATGCACTGGAACGTCAGCCTGAACGATGCGCGGGTGGACCCGGCGATTTTCATTGGGGCGTTCCAGCCCTGAACGGTGCGCTGCCTGGGCCGGCCCATTCGCGGGTAAACCCGCTCCTACAAGGGGCGGCGTACCTGTAGGCGCGGGGTTACCCACGAATGGGCCAGCACCGCTGGCATTTCTTCCATTGTGTTGCGCCATCGAAAAATACCGCGCAAAAGCAACGAAGCACTCAGCCCAATCAAGCCATAAAATCTCGCCTAATGGCTTTTTTTAAGCATTTCTCTCAATTTTCCCCGAACGCTTGCCATCCCCCACCCCACTGGTTAAGTTTGAAGGCATGAAAACCTTCAGCACCCTCATCCTGCTCCGACAACATCGCAGCCTCTGCCTGGTCAGCGCCCGACTACCAGGCTGAATCGCGTCGCCTCGCCTCTTCATATCGTTATCGCTCGGCAGGCCCGATCTCGGCCGCACACAAAAGGATTGCTTCCATGACCATGCTCAAAGACCCTTCGAAGAAATACCGCGCTTTCCCGACCATCGACCTGCCTGACCGTACCTGGCCGTCGAAGACCATCACCCAGGCACCTATCTGGTGCAGTTCCGACCTGCGTGACGGCAACCAGTCGCTGATAGAGCCGATGGACTCGGAGAAGAAACTGCGCTTCTGGAAGACCTTGGTGCAGGTTGGCGTGAAGGAAATCGAAGCCTCGTTCCCGTCTGCCTCGCAAACCGATTTCGACTTTGTGCGCACCCTGATCCAGGACGGCCACATCCCGGATGACACCACCATCCAGGTGCTCACCCAGGCACGTGAAGACCTGATTGCCCGCACCTTCGAATCGCTGCGCGGTGCGAAGAAGGCCATCGTCCACCTGTACAACGCCACCAGCCCGTCGTTCCGCCGCATCGTCTTCAATCAGGACAAGCAAGGCGTGAAGGACATCGCGGTGAACGCGGCCAAGCTGTTCGTCAAGTACGCCGCCCAGCAGCCGGAAACCCAGTGGACCTTCCAGTACTCGCCAGAAACCTTCAGCGCCACTGAAATGGAGTTCGCCAAGGAAGTCTGCGACGCGGTCATCGAGGTGTGGAACCCTACCCCTGAACACAAGATCATCCTCAACCTGCCGGCCACCGTGGAAGTGTCCACGCCAAATATCTACGCCGACCAGATCGAGTGGTTCTGCCGCAACGTCAGCCGCCGCGACAGCGTGATCATCAGCCTGCACTGCCACAACGACCGCGGCACCGGCATCGCTGCCACCGAACTGGGCCTCATGGCCGGCGCCGACCGTGCCGAAGGCTGCCTGTTCGGCAACGGCGAGCGTACCGGTAACGTCGACCTGGTGACCTTGGCACTGAACCTCTACACCCAGGGCATCGACCCGTTGCTGGACTTCTCCGACATCGACGGTGTGCGCAAGGTGGTCGAAGAGTGCAACCAGTTGCCGGTGCACCCACGTCACCCGTATGTGGGCGACCTGGTCCATACCGCGTTCTCCGGCTCGCACCAGGACGCCATCCGCAAGGGCTTCGCCAAGCAGCAGGATGGGGAGCTGTGGGAGGTGCCTTACCTGCCGATCGACCCGGCCGACATCGGCCGCAGCTACGAAGCGGTAATCCGCGTCAACAGCCAGTCGGGCAAAGGCGGTATCACCTACCTGCTCGAGCAGGAATATGGCATCAGCCTGCCGCGTCGCATGCAGATCGAATTCAGCCAGGTGGTGCAGGGTGAGACTGACCGCCTGGGCCTGGAAATGACCGCCCAGCAGATCTACAGCCTGCTGCACAAGGAATACCTCCAGGCCAACGCGCCATACGCACTGGTCAGCCATCGCCTGCAGGAAGAAAACGGCCACAGCGCTGTGGAAGTGGAAGTTGCCGGTGAAGGCGAAACCACCCTGCACTGGCGCGGCAAGGGCAACGGCGCCCTGGAAGCACTGGTGGCCGGCCTGCCGATTGCCGTGGAGATCATGGACTACAACGAGCACGCCATTGGCGCTGGCACCAATGCCAAGGCCGCGGCCTACATTGAACTGCGTGTAGCCGGTGGCCGTCCGGTGCATGGCGTGGGTATCGATGAGAACATCACCACGGCCAGCTTCAAGGCCCTGTTCAGCGCGCTGAACCGCTCGCTGAGCCAGCAGGAAGCCAAGGCGGCCTGAAGCCTGGAATGAGGGATGAGAAAGCCCGCATCGTTTGATGCGGGCTTTTTTGTTGGCCTGCACTGGCCCTTTCGCGGGTAAACCCGCTCCTACAACGGCCTGTGTCCAATCACCAATGTGTGTCCACCGTCGATCAGGTGTAGGAGCGGGTTTACCCGCGAATACGGAGGCCACGGCAACGGTTAACGGCCAGGGATATTGGCCAGCAGGCCCGGCCCATTCGCGGGTGAACCCGCTCCTACAACGGCCTGTGCCCCCCGGTGTATGTCCACCGCAGATCGGTGCGTAGGAGCGGGTTTACCCGCGAAAGGGCCAGCACAACCACTGCAAATACCCCAGGCAAAAAAAGGGGCGCCGACCAAGCGCCCCACAAGCCGTAAAGCACACAACAGTTTTCAGTTGGCGTCCAGCAGTGCCATCGCCTCGGCACTGCACGCTTCGATCCGCGCCCAGTCACCGTTCTTGATCCAGCTGCTGTCGAGCATCCAGGTTCCCCCCACGCACATCACGTTTGGCAGTGCCATGTAGTTGCGCACGTTGGCCGGGTTTACACCACCGGTAGGACAAAAACGAATATCGCCGAACGGGCCACCAAAGGCCTTGATCGCCGCTACGCCGCCGCTGATTTCCGCCGGGAACAACTTGAACCGGCGGTAGCCCAGGGCATAGCCCATCATGATTTCGGACGGCGTGCTGATGCCCGGCAACAGCGGGATTTCACTGTCCACGCCAGCCTCGAGAATGTCCTGGGTAATACCTGGGGTAACGACGAACTGCGCGCCCGCAGCTTCAACCGCCGCGAACATGCTGCGGTCGAGCACGGTACCGGCGCCGACACACAGCTCCGGGCGCTGCTCACGCAGCACCTGAATGGCCTTGAGGCCATGCTGTGAGCGCAGGGTCACTTCCAGGGTACGGATACCGCCAGCGGCCAGGGCGTCAGCCAGCGGCAGGATGTCTTCCTCACGAGCAATGGTGATTACCGGCAGGATGCGCGCCTTTTTGCAAATGGCGTCGATCCGCGCGGCTTTATCAGCCATCGAGAGCTTGGGCTGTGGGCGTTCAAGGGTGGTCATGACTGTGGATCCTTGGCTCATGGGCACCAGTAGATGTCCAGGGGGTCGTGAAGAAAAGCGCGAATCGGCATTTCAGTAAGGTCATTGCCCGCCAGCGCGGCGCGCAGGGTAGCGAGTTTGCCCTGGCCTTGCACAGACAGCGCGATGAAGGCCGCGCTGGCCAGCAGCGAACGGGTCATCGACAGGCGCTGGTGCGGCACGCTCGGCGCCAGCAATGGCAGGCAGCGGCGCGGGCCGGCCGGGTCCAGGCCTGCTTCCAGGTTGGGACTGGCGGGGAACAGCGAGGCGGTATGGCCATCGTCGCCCATGCCCAGCACCAGCACGTCGATCGGCGGTAGCTCGGCCAAGGCCTGGTCAGCTTTGAGCGCAGCTGCATCAAGGTTCTCCGCCTGCTGGTACAGGCCAACGAAGCGGGCCTTGGCCGCTGCGCCCTTCAACAGGTGGCGGGCCAGCAGGCCGGCATTGCTGTCAGCGTGCTCCACTGGCACCCAGCGCTCATCAGCCAGGCTGACGATGACCTTGGCCCAGTCCAGCTGCTCGCTGGCCAGCTTCTCCAGGAACGGCACCGGGCTGCGGCCGCCAGACAACACCACACAGGCCTGCCCCTTGGCGGCAATCGCGGCGCGCAGGCGCTCAGCCACATCATGGGCCAAGGACACGGACAGTGCCTTGGCATCCGCCAGTTCATGAGCCTTCACGGCCGCTGGCAGTTTCAATTCAGATATCCCCATACCACGCCCTCCCATCGCGTGTGATCAGTGCAATCGAGCTCATCGGCCCCCAGGAGCCCGCCGCGTATGGCTTGGGCGCATCGCCCGCATTACGCCAGCCGGCGATCAACTGGTCGCACCACTTCCAGGCGTACTCGATTTCGTCCTTGCGCACGAACAGGTTCTGGTTGCCGCGCATCACTTCGAGCAACAGCCGCTCGTAGGCATCCGGAATTCGTGCACTGCGCCAGGCATCGGAAAAATTCAGCTGCAATGGGCCACTGCGCAGTTGCATGCCCTTGTCCAGGCCCTGCTCCTTGGTCATCACCCGTAAAGAAATGCCTTCGTCCGGTTGCAGGCGGATGATCAGCTTGTTACCGATCTGCAAACGCTGTTCCGGGGCGAAGATGTAATGCGGCGTTTCCTTGAAGTGAATGACGATCTGCGACAGTTTTTGCGGCATGCGCTTGCCGGTTCGCAGGTAGAACGGCACGCCCGACCAGCGCCAGTTACGGATGTCTGCGCGCAGGGCGACGAAGGTTTCGGTGTCGCTCTGGGCGTTGGCGTTGTCTTCGTCCAGGTAACCAGGTACCGGCTTGCCTTCGCTGTAGCCGGCAATGTACTGGCCACGCACCACACTGGTGCTCAAACCGTCACCAGTGATCGGTGCCAGGGCTTTAAGCACTTTCACCTTCTCGTCGCGGATGGCATCGGCGGACAGTTCGCTGGGCGGGTCCATGGCGATCAGGCACAGCAACTGCAGCAGGTGGTTCTGGATCATGTCGCGCAGTTGGCCGGCCTTGTCGAAATAACCCCAACGGCCCTCGATACCGACCTTTTCCGCGACGGTAATCTCCACATGGGAGATGGAGTTCTGGTTCCACTGGGTTTCGAACAGGCTATTGGCGAAGCGCAGGGCAATCAGGTTCTGCACCGTCTCTTTGCCCAGGTAGTGGTCAATGCGGTAAACCCGGCTTTCAGGGAAAAACCGCGCAACGGCATCGTTGACCCGGCGCGACGACTCCAGGTCGTGGCCAATCGGTTTCTCGAGCACTACCCGGGTGCGCGCAGCCAGCCCGACCTTGTCGAGGTTTTCGCAGATGGCCCCATACACCGCCGCCGCCGTGGCGAAGTAGGCAATCAGCGGCAGCTCGCCCGGCAGTTGCTCGGCCAGGGCCTGATAGCCCTCGGGCTGAAGGAAGTCCAGATGCTGGTAATTCAGGCGGGCGAGGAAGCGACCTAGCGCGGCAGGCTCGATATCTGCCTCGGGCACGTGCCGGCGCAGGTGGGCTTCGATGCTGTCCAGGTGCTCCTGCGCACTGCCGACCTCACGGGCGAGGGCCAGCAGGCGAGTGTCCGGGTGCAACAGGTTGGCCCGGTCGAGCTGGTAGAGCGCAGGAAACAGCTTGCGCAATGCCAGGTCGCCGAGGGCGCCAAACAGGGCAAAGGTGCAAGGTTCGACACTGATTGCAGCCATGATGTTGGTTCTTTCCTAAAGTTGGTCTAGGAATACCGCTTTCACACACGGTTTTCAAGGGAAAATGTAGTAAAAACCACAACATTACACGCAAGTGTTACAGACAAGTGGTGCGCCAACCGCACCGACAGTACGATAGACGACCGTGCAAAAAGCCTGCTGCTCCCACAGCCGGCTGTCTTCCCGACCCAAGGACACACCCATGGACCGCGTGCGAAACCTCCTGGAACAGATCCAGGGCCGCCTCGACGAGCTGAACAAGGCCGAACGCAAAGTCGCCGAAGTCATCCTGCTCAACCCGCAACAAGCCACCCGTTTCAGCATCGCTGCGCTGGCCCAGGCGGCCAAGGTCAGCGAACCGACCGTCAACCGCTTCTGCCGCTCGTTCGGCGTCAGCGGCTACCCCGAGCTGAAGCTGCAACTGGCGCAGAGCCTGGCCAGTGGTGCTGCGTATGTCAGCCGCGCAGTGGAGGCCGACGATGACCCGGCCGCCTATACCCAGAAGATCTTCGCCAGCGCCATCGCCTCGCTTGACAGCGCCTGCCAGCAACTGGACCCGCAACAGGTCAGCCGCGCTGTGGACATGATGATCCAGGCCCGGCAGATCCACTTCTTCGGCCTCGGTGCCTCGGCCCCGGTGGCCCTGGATGCGCAGCACAAGTTCTTCCGCTTCAACCTGGCCGTGTCGGCCCACGCCGATGTGCTGATGCAGCGCATGCTGGCCTCGGTCGCCCACACCGGCGACCTGTTCGTGATCATTTCCTACACCGGGCGCACCCGCGAACTGGTCGAAGTGGCGCGCCTGGCACGTGAAAACGGCGCTTCGGTGCTGGGCCTGACCGCCGCGGGCTCGCCACTGGCCAATGCCTGCAGCCTGAGCCTGCACATCCCGCTGCCGGAAGATACCGACATCTACATGCCGATGACCTCGCGGATAATCCAGCTGACCGTGCTCGATGTACTGGCCACCGGCATGACCCTGCGCCGCGGCGTGGACTTCCAGCCCCACCTGCGCAAGATCAAGGAAAGCCTCAACGCCAGCCGCTACCCGATCGAGGACGACGAACTCAACTGAGCCGGTGCGCCTGCAAACGCAGGTGCGCACGCTGCCCAGGCGCCAGGCTCAGGCCCTCACCACTGCCGCTGGTCGCCTCGACGCAGACAAAACGCTGCGACTCGCGGCCAGTCACCCCCATCAGCGGGCGATTGCCAGGGTGCCAGACCACGGTGTCGTCGCTGTCACCGGTATCGATGCACAGCTCGCGCTGCCAGGCCGGGTCCTGCAATTGCACCCGTGGCGTACCGGGGTAGACCTTCTGGCACCCGCCCTTGAGCTTCAGCGCGCCATCTTCACGGCAAGCCTGACGGTTGAGGCGGTCGTAGCCCTCAATATCTTCCAACCCAGACAGCGCTATCTCGGACACGTCACTGATGCGCCAGTACGCCAGCAGTGCATGGCTCAACTGGCAGGGTTCGCTGTCCTGATGCTCGGTGCTCAGGCTCAGTTCCATGCGGCTACCCAGCCGGGCGTGCAGGTCGACCTGCCAATCGCACAGGTCCAGCCGCCATTTCAGGGTCACGCCCTCCTCGTCCTCACGGCTGTCCACCAGCTTCCAGTCCAGCAGCCGCGCCCAACCATGGGCCGGCCACAGGTCTTCGCTGGGATGACGGCCATACCAGGGCCAGCACACCGGCACACCACCCCGGATCGCCCCAACCTGCGGCCACTGTTCGGCGCACCACAGCCACGGCCGTTCACCCGCTGGTTGAAAGTGCAACAACTGCGCGCCCTGGCGGCTGAACACCGCCTGGCAACGGGGGTGATCGATGATCAGGACATCGCGCTGCTGATAACGCTCCCACTCGAATGTCGGCCGGGGCCGCTGCGAGGAGAAGAAGCGATGGAGCGGATGTTCGGGCATGGTTCAGAGCTCTTGTTGTTTGAGATAGCGCTGTCTCGGCCTATCCCCAACACCCACTGCAGACCAGTGGGTGCCGGGAACCGAAAATGGATTGGCGTAAATTTACAACAAGTTGCCTCAGAATGACGACTGAATCTTCAAGCCAGCGACCAGCGCGTTATCCACCTCGTCCACCCCGCCAGGGCTCTTGATGTACTGCAGGTTGGGCCTCACGGTCAGCCAGTTGGTGACGTGGAAGCCGTAGTAGAGCTCTGCGTTGTATTCGGTACGCTGCAGCGGTACGAAACCAGGGTTGTCGTAATCGTTGATGCCGCTCTGTGCGTTGAGCAGTTCGGCACGCTTCTTCACGTCGTCATTCACATGAATTCGCGCCACGCCGAAGCCGATATCATCCTTGGGCCGAGCGTCGAAAGCGCCTTTGTAGACCAGCCCCACCTGCTGGTAGTTGTCGACCACGTTGGTGGCCTTGTCGTGCACGGTGAAGTTGGCGAACAGGCTAAGGCCACGGTTGACGTCGCCGCCATGGGCAGTGACCTGCTGCTGCGCCACCACCCACCATCCGTGCTTGCTGGAATGCGACTTGAAGGCTTCACCGGTCAGCGCCTGCGGGTTGCCGTTGACGTCGTCGTACACATCGTCAGCCTTGGCCGTGCTGTAGTAGTAACCCAGGCGGTACTCGCCCGGCAGACCATTGACCTTGGGCGACCACACCGCTTCCACCGGCAAGATCGCACCCTTGGTACCGCTACCGCTCAGCTTGAAGCCGTTGCCGGTTTCCAGGTTGGAGGGGTTCTGCTCGAAGGCCCCGACCTGCACGAAGAACGCCGGGGTGATGTTGTACTTCACCCGCAGCGCCCACTGGCTGACCGGCCAGTTGTACCAGATACCGCCCACCCAGTTGCCCACCTGCGAGCCGCAGAAGGCCAGGTTCTGGAAGTCGCAAGGGAAGCTGTTGAAGTCCTCCCCCTCGCCAAAACGGCCAAATTTCACGTCAAGCGCGCCGTCAAAGTACTTTTGCTTGATCCACATCTGGGTCAGGCGCCAGGTCTGGCCACGGCCCCACACCTCCTGCACCGAGCTGAACTGCCCGGCGCGCGGGTCGCTGATGCGGTCGTTGGACAGGTTGCGACCGCTTCGCTCGGTGATCGCCAGCTTGAACTCGGCATCATGCCAGCCCAGTATTTTCTGCAAGTCCAGATGCGCGCCGAGGGCGAACTGGTCGCTGTAGCGTGCGGTCTTGTCGTCGTTGTAGCCGCCATGCAGGTTGCCAGCCACCTCACCTACATAATCAAGGGTGAAGTCATAGCCTTTGTCCAGGAGCTCGGTCCGGGTGCCGCCCCAGTCGCCGGTCATCCATTTGGATTCGCTGGAAAAAGCCTCGGCAGCCTGTGTACCGCTGCTGCCTACAAGTGCAAGCAGAGCCAGCGATCCCAGTGTCTTGATGCGTTTGCGCTGTTCCATCCCTTTGCGTCCTCTTTTTCTTATTGATGGTGTAGACGATTCAACGGCCTTTGAAGTGAGCCACGTTGTCCTTTGCGGTTGCGCCAGTGCCGGCCAGGTGCAGGCGCTCGCCATTGGCAGCGTCGAACAGCAGCACCCGGGCCGGGTCGAATTGCAGGTTGAGGGTGTCACCCACCCGGCACGCCACATCTGGCGCCAGGCGGCAGCACACCTTGGTCTGGTTGAGCGTGACGAACACCAGTAGGTCCGGCCCGGTGGGCTCTGTGACCTGCACCTCGGCGCGGATAGCCGGCAAACCATTGCCGTCAGCAGCGCCCAGGGCAATCTGCTCAGGGCGGATGCCGAGGATGATCTCGCGCCCCTCAAGCGCGTCAGCAGCCCCCCCCAAGGGCAGCTCGCAGCGCGCCTGGCCGCTGTCGAGCAACGCCAGCAAGCGGCCGTCCTGCCTGGCCAGACGCACCGGAATGAAGTTCATTGGTGGCGAACCGATAAAGCTGGCCACGAACTGGTTGGCCGGGTCGTTGTAGATCTGCTGCGGGGTGCCGAACTGCTGGATGATGCCGTCCTTCATCACCGCCACCTTGTCGCCCAGGGTCATGGCCTCGATCTGGTCATGGGTGACGTACACCGTGGTGGTCTTCAGGCGCTGGTGCATCAACTTCATTTCGGTGCGCATTTCGACCCGCAGCTTGGCATCGAGGTTGGACAGGGGTTCATCGAACAGGTAGATCTTGGGTCGCCGCGCCAGTGCCCGGCCCATGGCCACGCGCTGCTGCTGGCCGCCGGACAGCTGCGCCGGCTTGCGCGCCAGCAAGTGTTCGATCTGCAGCAACTTGGCCACCCGCGCCACTTCCTCATCGATGGCGGCCTGGGGCAGCTTGCGGATCTTCAGGCCGAATTCGATGTTCTCGCGCACGCTCATGGTGGGGTACAGCGCATAGGACTGGAACACCATGGCGATATCGCGGTCCTTGGGGCTCATGCCACTGACGTCCTGCTCGTCAATGAGGATGGCGCCGCCGGTGATCTGCTCCAGGCCGGCGATACAGTTCATCAAGGTCGACTTGCCGCAGCCCGACGGGCCCACCAGGATCAGGAACTCGCCATCCTTGATCGACAGCTGGATGTCCTTGAGGGTATCCGGCAGGCCGCTGCCGTAGGTCTTGTTCACATTGCGAAGTTCGAGCGTTGCCATGGCTTACCCCTTGACCGCGCCGGCCGTCAGCCCGCGCACGAAATATTTGCCTGCCACCACGTAGACCAGCAGGGTTGGCAGGCCAGCGATCATCGCTGCCGCCATATCGACGTTGTATTCCTTGGCCCCGGTGCTGGTATTGACCAGATTGTTCAGGGCTACGGTAATCGGTTGCGAGTCGCCGCTGGAGAACACCACGCCGAACAGGAAGTCGTTCCAAATCTGGGTGAACTGCCAGATCAGGCAGACCATGATGATCGGCGTGGACATCGGCAGGATGATGCGGCGGAAGATGGTGAAGAACCCGGCACCATCCAACCTTGCGGCCTTGACCAAGGCGTCGGGGATGCTCACGTAGAAGTTGCGGAAGAACAGCGTGGTGAAGGCCAGGCCGTAGACCACATGCACCAGCACCAGGCCACCGGTGGTGCTGGCCAGGCCAAGCTTGCCGAGGGTGAACGAGGCCGGCAGCAGCACAGTCTGGAACGGCAGGAAACAGCCGAACAGCAGCAGGCCGAAGAACAGTTGCGAACCTCGGAAGCGCCACATCGACAGCACATAGCCGTTCAGTGCACCAATCGCGGTGGAGATCAGCACCGCGGGCACGGTGATCATGATCGAGTTCCAGAAGTAACCGCTGACCGCTCCCCAGGCCTTGACCCAGCCTATGCCGGTAATCACTGCAGGCCAGCTCAGCAGGTTGCCGGTGCTGATGTCTTCGGGGGTCTTGAAGCTGGTCAGCAGCATCACCACCAGCGGTACCAGATACAGCAGCACGGCGATCAGCAACACGGCATGGATGGCCATGCGGCTGAGGCTGAGCACCGGCTTGTCGACAGGACTATGCATGGCGTTTGCTCCGCAGCTCCGAGTACAGGTAAGGCACGAGGATCGCCAGGATCGCCCCGAGCATGAGGATGGCGCTGGCCGAGCCCATGCCCATCTGGCCGCGGCTGAAGGTGAACGAGTACATGAACATTGCCGGCAAGTCGGAGGAGTAACCCGGGCCGCCAGCGGTCATCGCCGCGACCAGGTCGAAGCTCTTGATGGCAATGTGCGAAAGGATCATCAGCGCACTGAAGAACACCGGGCGCAGGCTGGGCAGCACCACGGTCCAGTAGATACGCGGCAGGCTGGCACCATCCATCTGCGCAGCGCGGATGATCGACGGGTCAACGCCACGCAAGCCGGCAAGGAACATGGCCATGATGAAGCCCGAAGCCTGCCACACGGCCGCGATCACCAGGCAATACACCACCCGGTCGGGATCGATCAGCCAGTCCAGGCGAAAACCCTCCCAGCCCCAGTCACGCAACAACTTGTCCAGGCCCATGCCCGGGTTGAGCAGCCACTTCCAGGCCGTGCCGGTGACGATCATCGACAGTGCCATGGGGTACAGGTAGATAGTGCGGATGAAGCCCTCGCGACGGATGCGCTGGTCGAGCAACACTGCCAGCAACACACCGATGGCCAGGCTGATGGCGATGAACAGGCCGCCGAACAGAAGCAGGTTCTTGCTCGCCACCCACCAGCGGTCGTTGTCGAACAGACGGGCGTATTGCGCAAGGCCCGCCCACTTGTAGGTAGGCAGAAAGGTCGAGGTGGTGAAGGACAGCACGAAGGTCCAGAGGATGTAGCCGTAGAAGCCCACCAGGACGATGAACATGCTGGGTGCCAGCACCAGCTTGGGCAGCCAGCGCTGAAGCGCGTCCAGGGGTGAGGCCCGCAGTTGGGCGGTGGTCGTAGTCATGTCTTGGATCCCGAGGTAGTGGCGGTGCTACGCACCGCTTCGCGGGCAAGCCCGCTCCCACAGGTCCGGCGTCATGACCAGGAACAGTGGTGAGCAGGGCCCATCTGGGAGCGGGCGTGCCCGCGAACAGCCGTTACTGGGCAGCCTTGATCGCCGCCGCCAGCTTCTTCGCCGCATCGGCCGGGTCGGCCTTGGGGTCGTTGATGTAGTTGGTCACCACATCGAAGAACGCGCCCTGCACGGCCAGCGTGGTGGCCATGTTGTGCGCCATGCTCGGTTGCAGGCCGCCGGTCTTGGCATCGGCAAGGAAGTCCTTGGCGGAGGTTTGCGCGCAGGCATCAAAACCGTGCTTGCCCATGTCGGCGAGCATGTCGTTACGCACCGGGATCGACCCTTTGTTGGTGCTGAAGACCTTCTGGAAGTCCTCCCCCAGCACTTTGCGCGCGATGTCCTGCTGCCCGGCAGAGGTGCCGGCGTTGTTCTGTTTGAACACCACCAGCGAGTCGATGTTGTACAGGAAGGCCTTGTCGGTACCGGGGAACGGCACGCACTGGTAATCCTTGCCGGCGGTTTTCTTCGCCAGGGTCCATTCGCTCTTGGCCCAGTCGCCCATGATCTGCATGCCGGCCTTGCCGTTGATGACCTTGGCGGCTTCCAGGTTCCAGTCCTGGCCCTTGCCGTCCGGGTCCATGTAGGTGGCGACCTTCTTCAGCTCGGTCAGCGCCTTGACCATCTGCGGCCCGGTCAGCGTTGCGCTGTCGAGGTCGACCATGGCCTTCTTGTAGCCGTCGGCGCCCATCACTGCCAGCACCACGCTTTCGAACACGGTGCTGTCCTGCCACGGCTGGCCACCATGAGCCAGCGGGATGAAGCCGGCCGCCTTGAGCTTGTCGGCGGCGGCGTAGAATTCGTCGAGGGTGATAGGCGCCTTGTCGATGCCGGCTTTTTTGAACACCTCGGGGTTGATCCACAACCAGTTGATGCGGTGGATGTTCACCGGTACGGCAACGTAGTCACCGTCGTACTTCACGGTGTCGGCCACTTTCTTGTCGAGCAGCGAGTCCCACTTTTCGGCCTTGGCCACATCCTTGAGCACATCGGCGTCGAGCAAGCCGGTGGCCGCCCAGTCCTGGATGTCGGGGCCTTTGATCTGCGCGACACCGGGCGGGTTGCCTGCGACGGCGCGGCTTTTCAGCACGGTCATGGCCGTGGCACCACCACCACCGGCAACAGCGCCGTCCTTCCAGGTGAAGCCGTCTTTCTCGACCTGCGCCTTGAGCACATCGACCGCCGCCTTTTCACCGCCAGAGGTCCACCAGTGCACGACCTCGACACTGCCTTTGGATTCGGCAGCCGAAGCCCCCAAAGGAAGTAAAGAAGCCAGAGAGATTGCGGCAGCGAGACGGAGCGTGGAATTCATCGGAGCACCTTTCTTGTTGTTATGCCGTGCAAGTCGATCGCTTGCGTAGCATGAAGTCTAAACAGCGTGCCCGCCTCGTCAGGTAACGAAGCGATGCGTGAATGTCATCATCTGGTTACATAGCTGGAACTGGCCAGGTTGCTGGCCAGGCTGGGTGCCAGCGGCAAGCCTGGCAGCAGCAGCGCCTGGTAGGCGTGGTAGAGGTCGGGCTTGCCTGGCCAGAGGGTCCCCGCTGGCCGGTTGCGGGCATCGAGTTCGTGGTGCCAGCTGCCAGCGACAGGGTCGATGAAATGGTTGGCGATAAAGCCCCAGCAGTTGCGGTACCACTGCTCGTACTGGGCTTCGCCGGTGCGCTGCAACAAGGCTGCTGCGGCGGCGCAAGCTTCGGCGTGCACCCAGTGCAGGCGTGCATGCACCACCGGGCGATTGGCCCAGTCCAGGGTGTAGACGAAACCTGCAGCGCCATCGACGTTCCAGGCATGCTGGCAGGCGGCATCGAACAATCTGCAGGCACTGTCTGGAAGCCACTGCGGGGCGAGCAACCCGGCCCGTTGCAGGCTGGCCTCCAGGTGCAACAGTAGCCGTGCCCATTCCATGGCATGCCCGGGCGTAGTGCCATAGGGCCGGAAGTGGTCAGCGGGGTGCTCGCGGTTGTAATCCGGCAGCGGCTGCCAATGGGCGTCAAAATGTTCGATGACCCGATAACCGTTGGCGGCGGCATGGGTATGGATAATGCGCTCAGCAATGCGCAAGGCGCGTTGCAGCCAAAGGCTGTTGCCGGTGGCATCGGCCAGGGCCAGGAAGGCCTCGGTCGCGTGCATGTTGCTGTTGGCGCCACGGTACGGCTCAGGCAGTTGCCATGCGCGAGAGAAGGTCTCTCGAAGGGCACCCTTGGCTTCGCTCCAGAAGTGCGTTTCGATCACCTCGGTTGCATCGGCCAGCAACAGCTGGGCATCGGCTGCACCGGCCACCACTGCAGAGCTGGCGGCAAGGGCGACGAAGGCATGCAGGTAGGCGGCCTTGCCGCTGTCTTCCTGGCCGCCGGGGTGGGCGAACCAGCCACCGTAGCTGGCGTCCTGCATGGCCCCACGCAGGGCAGCCACACCGTGTTCGGCATAGGCCAGGCTACCGGGAATGCCCTGCAGATGGGCCAGGGCGAAGCAGTGGGTCATTCGCGCGGTGTTCATGGTTTCGGCGCAGGCGCCCGGAGCGAGCTGGCCTTTGGCATCCAGGTTGCCAAAGCCGTCAGGCAGTTTCGCAGCTTTGGCGAATGCCAGCAGGCGCTGCGCTTCGGCCAGGCGCCAGGCGGTGTGGGCCGGGGCATTGAGCCAGCTGTGAGCGGACAGGTTGAGGGAAATCATGGGCCAGCTTGATCCTTGCCAGTCGTTTGCGAATTCTAGCCAGCGGGGTCATGGCGGATGTCACGAAGGACGACGGGATTGTCACCGGGCAGTGACATTTTGGGTGCCTGTGCGGGCCTCTTCGCGGGTGAACCCGCTCCTACGACGCAAACCTGACTCGGTCGTCGCAGGAGCGGGTTCACCCGCGAAGAGGCCCGCACTGGCACCCCAAAAATTCAATCCATACCCCGCGGCAGATACAGGGTCACCCGCAGCCCGCCCTCACGCAGGTTCAGCAAGCTCACCTCGCCCCCATGGCTATGGGCGATGTTGCGCGCAATGCCCAACCCCAGCCCATAGCCCTGCTGCTGCCCGGCCAGACGGAAATGCGGCTCGAACACCTGTTCCAGCTGCTGTTGCGGCACCCCGGGCCCCTGGTCATCCACCTGCAGCACAAAGCCCTCTGCCCCGTCGATGATACGTAGCCGCGCCCGTTCGCCGTACTTGATGGCGTTGTCGATCAGGTTGCCGATGCAGCGACGCAACGCCAGCGGCTTGCCCGGGTAAGGCGCCAGCGCCTGGCCCTCGACGGTGATGCGACCATCGCCCAGGTAAGGCTCGGCCAGAATCTCCAGCACCTGGTTAAGGTCGACCGGCTCGATGTTTTCGTGGATGTCGGTGTCCTTTACACACTGCAAGGCGCCTTTGACCAGCAACTCCAGCTCGTCCAGGTCCTGGCTGAACTTGGCCTGCAGGCGCTCGTCCTCCAGCAGTTCGACGCGCAGGCGCAGGCGCGTGATCGGCGTGCGCAGGTCGTGGGAAATGGCGCTGAACAGCTGGCTGCGTTCGGTCAGGTAACGGCTGATACGCTCGCGCATGCTGTTGAATGCCCGACTCACCTCGACCACTTCGCTGCCGCCAGCTTCAGCCACTGGCGCCACATCGGCACCCAGCGACATCTCTCGGGCGGCCCGCGCCAGGCGCTTCAGTGGCCAGCTTTGCCAATGCACCAGCAAGCCGATGAACAGCAACAGCAAGGCCGTGGTCAGCACGATGAAGCCGATCTGCTGGCGCGGCAGGCGTTCGGCTTCCAGCCCCGTGTACGGTTCGGGCAACAGTGAGGCGATGTACAACCATTCGCCCTCGCCCAAGCGGATCTGCGTGACCAGTACCGGGGGTTTCAGCGGCTCCAGGGTCAGCGAATAATGGGCCCATGAGCGCGGCAGCTCGTCGAGTTTGAGGCCGCTGTTGAAGATGCGCAGGTCGTCAGGCCCGACAAACTCCACGGAAATTTCCATCTGCGAACCCAGGCGCTCGTGCAGCACCTGCTGGAATTCATCGATCACCGCCTGCTTGCGAGGGGTGACGGGCAGTGCCTGCATGTCCAGCGGCGTGGCGTTGAGCGACACGAAGAAACGCGTGCCACCCATGCTGCGCAATTGGTCGAGCACCAGCGGCCGATAGGCCACCGGCAGCGAGCGGAAGTAACTGACGCTGGCACTCATGGAATGGGCCAGGCTGCTGGCGCTGGCACGCAGCCCCTGAAGCTGGCTGGCCCGCAGCTGGGACACCCAGATGATGCTGGACAACCCCTGGGCCAGCAGGACAACCAGCAAGGTCAGCAGCAGCATGCGCCCCAGCAAGGAGCGCGGCAGCAGGCGCCAGCGCCGCTCAGGGCGCACAGCAGACATGCGCCGCCAACAAGTAGCCACTGCCACGCACGGTGCGGATCAGCCGGGGAGGTTTGTCGGTATCGCGCAGGCGCTGGCGCAGACGGCTGACCGCCATGTCGACGATACGGTCCAGCGGCATCGGTTCGCGGCCACGGGTGGCGTTGCCGATGGTGTCGCGGTCGAGGATTTGCTGCGGGTGATCGAGGAACAGTTTGAGCAGGGCAAAGTCGGCGCCAGAGAGGATCACCTCCTCTCCATCACGGTGGAACAGGCGGTGGCTGACCGTGTCCAGGCGCCAGTCGTCGAAGGCCAATACGGCACTGCCCGGCGCCGCCTGGCCGAACTCGGAGCGGCGCAACAAAGCCTTGATTCGCGCTTGCAATTCGCGGGGGCTGAACGGCTTGCCCAGATAGTCGTCAGCGCCCAGCTCCAGGCCGATGACCCGGTCGGCCTCGTCGGAGCTGGCGGTGAGCATGATGATAGGTACGCGCGCCTGGCGTGGGTGCTGGCGTACCCAGCGGCACAAGCTGAAGCCGTCTTCGTCGGGCAACATGACGTCAAGAATGACCAGGTCGCAGGGCGTGGTTTCCAGCGCGTGGCGAAAGCCCTTGCCGTCAGCCTCGGCATGTACCTGGAAGCCGGAGCGGCTCAGGTAGGTTTGCAGCAGTTCACGGATTTCCTGGTCGTCGTCGACCATCAGGATCGATTTGCCGGCAGTGCTCAAGGTGGTCCTTCCTCTTGTTGATTGCAGGTCTTTTTGCCTGCTGTCGGGTAGTGCCATTGGCGCCGCAAAGCGGCTCCATCAGTGATCCAACGCCTGCTGCAACGCTACCCCTGCCCCCTCCAACCCGGAAAATTCCGCCGTCACCAGCCACACCGGCACCCCGGTGAAATAGCCACTCATACACCCCTTGTCGGCAAAACTCGCGGCAAACCCGCTACGCAAGAACAGCTCGGCAAAACGCGGAATCACGCCGCCCACAATATAGACCCCGCCTCGCGCGCCCAGCGTCAGCACATTGTTACCCGCCACTCGCCCAAGGAAACGACAGAACTGCTCGACCACCGCCAGCGCCCGTGGCTCACCGCCCAGTGCGGCATCGGTGATATGCGCCGGAGTCTTGTGCCTGGGCGTGTCGCCGTCCAGCGCACAGATCGCCTGGTACAGCCGCACCAGGCCACCCCCACTGAGCACGGCCTCGGCGCTGACATGGCCGATCTGACTGTGGATCTGCTGGTGGATTGCCGCTTCGCGAGCATTGCCTACCGGCAAGTCAACATGCCCGCCTTCACCCGGCAGGGCCTTCCAGTGCTGTTCGCCCAGACGCAGCAGCGAGCCCACACCCAGGCCAGTACCTGGCCCGATCACCAGTGCCGGCCTCGAGGGGTCGGCCTGGCCGGGGCACACCTCGCGGAACTCGCCTTCGCGCAGACGCGTCATGCCCAGCGCCATCGCGGTGAAATCATTGATCAGCAACAGTCGCTCGACCTGCAAGGTCTTGCAAAATGCCGTGCGGCTCAGGCGCCAGTGGTTGTTGGTGAAGCGGAATTCATCGCCATCGACCGGGCCGGCCACCGCCAGGCACACCGCCGCCAAGCCACCGCGGGCGATACCTTGGCTTTCCAGGTAGGCCTCGATGGCCTGCTCGGGGTTGGTGTAGTCCGCGGTGGCGAAAACATTTACTTCATGCAGCTGGTTGTCACGCCACAACGCAAAACGGGCATTGGTGCCGCCAATATCACCAACCAGCAGGTGCTTCATTTGAGGTGCTCCAGGGCCGAGGTAAAGGCACTGGCGCCCTGCTCTGCCGGGCTGAACGCCATGCGCATGAAGCCGAACAGCTCGCGCCCACACCCCAGGTCGTTGCCCTGGGGGGCTGGCGGCAGCTCACGGCTGGCCAGTTCTTCGGCCGACACCATGATCCGCAACGTGCCTTCGACTCCGTCGACCCGCACGATATCACCATCGCGCACCCGCGCCAGCGGGCCGCCGTCGTAAGCCTCCGGGCAAACGTGGATGGCCGCGGGGATCTTGCCCGAGGCACCGGACATACGCCCGTCGGTAACCAGCGCAACCTTGTAGCCACGGTCCTGCAATACACCGAGGAACGGGGTGAGCTTGTGCAGTTCCGGCATGCCATTGCAACGCGGGCCCTGGAAGCGCACCACCGCGACAAAGTCACGCTCCAGCTCACCGGCCTTGAACGCGTCGGCCAGCGACTGCTGGTCCTGGAACACCCGCGCCGGGGCCTCGACCACCTGGTGCTCGGGGGCAACGGCAGAGACTTTCATCACGCCACGGCCCAGGTTGCCCTCCATCACCCGCAGGCCGCCTTCGGCCGAGAATGGTCGCGACACTGGGCGCAGGATACTTTCGTCCAGGCTGTGTTGCGGCCCTTCGCGCCACACCAGCTTGCCATTGTCGAGGAAGGGTTCCTGGGTGTAGCGGCGCAGGCCATGGCCGGCCACGGTGTTGACATCTTCGTGCAGCAGGCCGGCATCGAGCAGTTCACGAATCAGGAAAGCCATGCCGCCGGCAGCCTGGAAGTGGTTGATGTCGGCCTTGCCGTTGGGGTACACGTGCGACAGGGTCGGCACCACTTCGGAGAGGTCAGCCATGTCCTGCCAGGTCAGCTGGATACCGGCAGCCTGGGCAATCGCCGGGATGTGCAGGGTGTGGTTGGTCGAGCCGCCAGTAGCGTGCAGCGCGACGATGGAATTGACCAGCGCCTTCTCGTCGACGATTTCGCCCAGCGGCATGAAGCTGCCGCTGGCCTTGGTCATGCGCGTCACCTGCTGCGCAGCCTCGGCGGTGAGTGCGTCACGCAGCGGCGTGTACGGGTTGACGAACGAGGCGCCCGGCAGGTGCAGCCCCATCACTTCCATCACCAGCTGGTTGGTGTTGGCGGTGCCGTAGAAGGTGCAGGTGCCGGGGCTGTGGTAGGAATTCATCTCGGACTCCAACAGCTCTTCGCGGCTGGCCTTGCCTTCGGCATAGCGCTGGCGCACATCGGCCTTCTGCTTGTTGGAGATGCCGGAAACCATAGGCCCACCCGGGACGAAGATGGTCGGCAGGTGGCCAAAGCGCAGCGCGCCCATCATCAGCCCGGGAACGATCTTGTCGCAGATGCCCAGCATGAGTGCTGCGTCGAACATGTTGTGCGACAGCGCTACCGCCGTGGACATCGCGATCACTTCACGGCTGGCGATCGCCAGCTCCATGCCCGGCTCGCCCTGGGTCACCCCGTCGCACATGGCCGGCACGCCACCGGCGAACTGGCCGACCGAGCCGACCTCGCGCAGGGCCTGCTTGATTTGCTCGGGGAAGTGCAAGTAAGGCTGGTGGGCAGACAACATGTCGTTGTAGGCCGAGACGATGGCCACGTTGGCCGCGTTCATCAGGCGCAGAGTCTGCTTGTCTTCGCTGCCGCAACCGGCCACGCCGTGGGCGAAGTTGGCGCACTGCAGGCTGGCACGCATGGGGCCTTCACTGGCCGCACCGCGAATCAGTTGCAGGTAGCGTTCGCGGGTGGCGCGGCTGCGTTCGACCAGCCGCTGGGTGACCTCAAGGATGCGCGGATGCATGTACTGGACTCCAGGCTAATTGTAAGGGCGGTTTACCGGGCATTTCCCCTCCAAACGATTGCGGCCTAGGCTCATGGTTAGGAGCCCGCTGCATCGGTGGAGGCACGTCGCCCAACCACTCGTTGTATATTTAAACAAAATACTGCCACTAAAAAGGCTTGTTTTCTATCAGCCAGTGAATAATCTTGTAATTCCAACAACAAAACCGTTTCAGTGAAGCTCCTTTGTGCCACAGGTTTCACTCGAACTGCCAGAGGTACTGCCATGACCCTTCGCATCGCCATCAATGGATTCGGCCGAATCGGGCGCAACGTCCTGCGCGCACTGTATACCCAAGGCTACCGCCAGGACCTGCAGGTCGTCGCCATCAACGACCTGGGCGACAGCGCCATGAATGCCCACCTGCTCAAGTACGACAGTGTCCACGGCACCTTCGACGCGACCGTCGAGGCCGACCACGAAAGCCTGACGGTCAACGGGGACCGTATTGCGGTCAGTGCCATTCGCAATCCGGCCGAACTGCCCTGGAAGGCCGAGGCGATCGACGTGGTGTTCGAGTGCACCGGGCTGTTCACCGACCGCGCCAAAGCCGCTGCGCACCTGGCCGCCGGGGCGGGCAAGGTGATTGTCTCGGCTCCGGCCAAGGGTGCCGATGCCACTGTGGTGTACGGGGTCAACCACGACATCCTGCGGGCCTCGCACCAAGTCATTTCCAATGCTTCCTGCACCACCAACTGCCTGGCGCCGATCGCCCAGGTGCTGCACCGGGAGTTCGGCATCGAGCAAGGCCTGATGACCACCATTCACGCCTACACCAACGACCAGGTGCTGACTGACGTTTACCACAGCGACCCGTACCGTGCGCGTTCAGCCACCCAGTCGATGATCCCGAGCAAGACCGGTGCCGCCGAGGCCGTGGGCCTGGTGCTGCCGGAGCTGGCCGGCAAGCTGACCGGCATGGCGGTGCGGGTGCCCGTCATCAACGTGTCGTTGGTGGACCTCACCGTCAACCTCAAGCGCGAGGCCACGGCCGAGCAGGTCAACCAGCTGTTCCTCGAGGCCAGCAAGCATTCCAAGGTATTGGGCTACAACGCCCTGCCATTGGTTTCCTGCGATTTCAACCACAACCCGCTGTCGTCGATCTTCGATGCCAACCATACCCGGGCCAACGGGCGGATGCTCAAGGTGCTGGCCTGGTATGACAACGAGTGGGGGTTCAGCAACCGGATGCTGGATAACTGCCTGGCGCTGCACCGGGCTGGCTGACGCGACCCGTGTGGGGGCAACTGCCCTGCTCAATTTCTAAAAGCTGGCGCGATCCCTGTGGGAGCGGCCTTGCGTCGCGAAAGGGCCGTGCAGCGGCCCCAGGATCTCCGCATCATGCATAGATTGCTGGGGCCGCTTTGCGGCCCTATCGCGACACAAGGCCGCTCCCACAAGGGTTGCTCAGGCCTCGTGGCAAACGTGGTCGTCGACCAAGGTATAACGCACCGTGACCGATGAATGGTTGGGGCAGGCTCAAGGTTGCAGGCCGCTCCCACAAAAAAGCACACGGCATCCCGCGACTACAATCTTTACCTTTTCCTGATAATTCCACACTTGACCTGCAGCGCGGATGATAAGCATTATCATTAACCTTTCGTCGGCCAGGTCCCCCCGTGAGTCAGTCCCGGTTCAATTCCGTCTTCCTCGTTCAGCGCCTCACCCTGCTGCGTACCCTGCAGCGCATGGTCGGTAACCCCAGCACGGCCGAAGACCTGCTGCAGGAAACCTACCTGCGGGTGTCCCGCGCGCTGGGCGAGCGGCCCATCGAGCACATCGAGCCGTTTGTGTTTCAGACCGCGCGCAACCTGGCGTTGGACCACCTGCGTGCACGCCGGGTGCAGGCACGCATGCTGGTCGACGACGTGCCCGACGAAGTGCTGCACAGTGTCGCCGCGCCCGCCACCAGCAGCGAGGATGCCGCGCACGCCGAGCAGTTGCTCAAGCACCTCAGCGTCAGCCTCAATCAACTGAGCGAGCGCCAACAACGCATTTTCATCCTAAGCCGCCTGCATGGCGCCACCTATCTGGAAATCGCCGAACAACTGAGTGTTTCGCCCAGCACGGTACAAAAGGAACTGAAACTGATCATGGCAATCTGCATGGGTGTTGCCGAACGACTCAAGTAAGCTGACCGCAGGCGAACGGCAACGCAAAGCCCTTGCCACACCCCGCCTTAGTCTTGATCATTCGCAAAAAACCATTCAAGGATTCACCGTGACCGACAGCCCTGCCCCTCGCCCGTCACCTGCCAGGCCTATTGCCTGTGCTCGTGCCATGGACGAGGCGCTGGACTGGCTGGTGCGCCTGCAATGCGCAGATGCCGAGGACACCCAGGCCTTTGAAGCCTGGCTGAGCGCCGCGCCAGAAAACGCCGAGGCCTATGTCGAGGCTGAGGCACTGTGGAACGGTGCGCCGTTGCATCAGGTGGCCACGCACATGCACCAGCGGCAACGCCGCTCATTACGCGGGCGCCTGCGCAGTCACTGGAAACCCCTGGCCACCGCGGCGATGCTGCTGGTCGGGCTGTTCACCGTCGGTAACCTGCCCATGCGCCTGCAGGCCGACCACCTTACGGTGGTCGGCGAGCGCCAGCGCTTGCAACTGGAAGACGGCGCAAAAGTGCTGCTCAACACCAATTCAGCGTTTGCCAGCGAACGCCAGGACGGCCGCCAGGTCGCCCGCCTGCTACAGGGCGAGGCTTACTTCCAGGTCCCCGAGGGCGCTCAATTGCCGCTGGAGGTTGAAGCCGGGCCGTTGCGCGCACAGGTGCGCGACACCGACTTTGCCGTGCGCTACCTTGACGGCGAGGCCCAGGTACGGGTGCAACGCGGTGATGTCGACCTGCAGGGGGATCGTGACCAGCGCATCCGCTTGACTGCCGGCGACAGCATCAGCGTCGGCCCCCAGGGCTTTGGCCAGCGCCAGCGCCCCGACATGCACAAGGACCTGGCCTGGATCGACGGCCGTCTGGTGTTCGAGAACTGCCCGTTGAGCCAGGTACTGGCCGAAGTGCAGCGCTACTACCCGGGCTGGATCATCAACCGCAATGCGCAGCTGGAGAACGTTGCCGTCACCGGTAACTACCGCCTCGACCAGCCGCTGGAAACCCTGCGCGCACTGGCCCACATCACCTCGGCACAACTGCATGAGTACCCGGCGCTGGTCATCCTGAACTGACCCCTGAATTATTTTTACGCGATCGCACTCGCCCGCCCGTCTCGTTATAGCCAATGCAACTGATTCTTGTTTAAAGCAAGAACAGCCATCACCTATAACAGCCCGCGCGTCTGGGAGCGCTTCCGATGTCCACTGGTCCTACCCGCTCGTCCAACCTTCCCCGCCGTACAGGACAACTGTCCCTGTTGACCCTTGCTCTGCTCGCCAGCGGCGCCTGCAGCCTGCCGGCGCTGGCCGCCGAGCCGGCCCAGGCCAGCAGCCCGCGCATGGGCGACTACCGCTTCAGCATCGACCAGCAGCCGCTGGTGTCGGCGATCAACGCCTTCAGCCAGGTCACCGGCTGGCAGGTCGGCTTCAGCGCCGAGCTGGCCGACGGCGTGGCTTCGCCAGGCGTACAAGGTTCGCTGCCGCCAGCTGCTGCCCTCAAGCGCCTGTTGCGGGGCACCGGGCTGAGCTTTCGCAAGATCAGCAACGGCAATGTGGTACTGGAGCGCCAAACCGCAAGCAACGTGATCGCCCTGCAGCAGGTGACCGTCAGCGCCACCCGCAGCGCACAGGACGTCAGCCAGGTGCCGAGCACTGTCAGCGTGCAGACCCGTGAGCAACTGGACCGGCAGAACGTGAACAATATCCAGGATCTGGTGCGCTACGAGCCGGGGGTGTCGGTATCCGGAACCGGCCAACGCAGCGGGCTGAACGGCTACAACATCCGTGGTATCGACGGCGAGCGGATCCTCACCCAAGTCGACGGCGTGTCGATCCCCGACAGCTTCTTCTACGGCCCTTACGCCCAGACCCAGCGCAACTACGTCGACCCGGAAATCGTCAAGCGTGTGGAAATCCTCCGCGGCCCGGCCTCGGTGTTGTATGGCAGCAACGCCATCGGCGGTGCGGTGAGCTACTTCACCCTCGACCCGGACGACATCATCAAGCCCGGTAAAGACGTGGGTGCACGCCTGAAAACCGGCTACAGCTCGGCCGACGAAAGCTGGCTGACCTCCGCCACCGTCGCCGGCCGCCAGGGTGATTTCGACGGCCTGCTGCACCTGAGCCAGCGCAACGGCCACGAGACCGAAACCCACGGCAGCCACAGTGGCGACGGCCTGTCGCGCACCGAAGCCAACCCGATGGACGTGCGCACCACCAACGTGCTGGCCAAGCTGGGCTGGAACTACGCCGACGACGCGCGTCTGGGGTTCACCTACGAGCGCTACAAAGATGACCGCGACCAGAACATCCTCAGCGCGGTGGGTGGGCCGTTCATCCCCGGCTTTGGTGGCATGAACTCGTACCGCATGCGCCAAGGCAACGACACGATCACCCGTGAACGCTTCGGCCTCAATCATGAATTCGACCTCGATAGCGTGGTCGCAGATCACGTCAAATGGAGCCTCAACTACCAGATCGCGAAGACCGACCAACGTACCGATGAGCTGTATGTCGCCTCGGGACGCCAAGTGCTTCGGGACCGGCAGACTACCTACAAGGATCGCCAGTGGGTATTCGACGCCCAATTGGACAAGGCCTTCAGCATTGGCCAAACCGACCACCTGTTTACCTACGGCACCACATTCAAACAGGAGAAAGTAACGGGTTCACGTAGCGGCACCGGCACTTGCCTGAACATCGGGGGTACCTGTACAGCCATCGGACAGGACAGCGCGCGTGACGGCCAGGCCTTGGTCAGCGACTTCCCGGACCCGACCGTGAATACCTACAGCCTGTTCGCGCAGGATGAAATCCGCTGGAACAACTGGACCTTCATGCCCGGCGCGCGCTACGACTACACCCGTATGGAGCCCAAATTCACCGAGGCATTCCTGCGTGGCCTGGAGTCCAGCGGTACAGCGCCTACCTCCCAGGACGATTCGGACAAGAAGTGGCACCGCGTCTCGCCCAAGTTCGGCCTGACCTACGCCTTCAACGACAATTACACCTGGTACGGCCAATATGCAGAGGGCTTCCGCACGCCGACCGCCAAAGCCATGTATGGCCGCTTCCAGAACCTGGACCAAGGCTACCGCGTGGAGGGCAACCCGAACCTTGAGCCTGAAAAGAGCAAAAGCTACGAAACCGGCCTGCGTGGCAACTTCGACGCCGGCAACTTCGACGTGGCAGTGTTCTACAACAAGTACCGTGATTTCATCGACGAAGATGCCGTGCAAAGCGCCAACCTGGAACAGACCTTCCAGGCCAACAACATCAAGCACGCCACCATCAAGGGTGCCGAATTCAAGGGCCGCCTGAACCTCGACCACTTCGGCGCACCGCAGGGCCTCTATACCCAAACCTCGATTGCCTACACCTATGGTCGTAACGATGACACCGGTCAACCGCTGAACAGTGTCAACCCGCTCAAGGGCGTATTCGGCCTGGGCTACGAGCAGCAGAACTACGGTGGCTTGCTGAGCTGGACGCTGGTCAAGCGCAAGACCCGTGTCGACGACAGCACCTTTTATTCGCCTGACGGTTCTACCTCGAAGTTCCGCACCCCGGGCTACGGTGTGATGGACCTGACCGGCTACTACAAGGTCACCGACGACGTCACCATCAACGCCGGGCTGTACAACCTTACCGACAAGAAGTACTGGCAGTGGGATTCGGTGCGCAGCTACGACGGCCAGGGTGAGGCGGCTGTGACCCAGCCAGCCAACATCGACCGCCTGACCATGCCGGGGCGCAACTTCGGTATCAATGTGGTTTGGGATATCTGAGGCGTTACGTCTGTACCGGCCTCTTTGCGGGTAAACCCGCGAAGAGGCCGGTACTGGCAACACAAATACCGGCTTTTTTTACTGTCCCGCTCCCGCTGTTTCGTCTTGTATCTAGACGCCCTCTTTCCAAGGACTGCCCCATGACCGAACGCCCATCCCTGCGCTCCCAGCGCCTGAACCAGATCACCCACGCCCCGCACGCCGAACTGGATGCCCTGGTCAAATCCCACGCGCCTTTCGACAGCCGCGAAAGCTTCGCCCGCTTCGTCGTCGCGCAGTACCTGTTCCAGTCCGAGCTGCAGGCCCTGTACAACGACCCTCAGCTGATCGCCATCGTCCCTGATCTGGCTGAGCGCTGCCGTGCCGACCAGGCCCGCCTGGACCTTGCCGACCTCGACACCGAAGTACCGGCCGCCGTACCGGGTGCCGTGGGCAAGCTGAGCCTGGGCGAGGCAATGGGCTGGATCTTCGTCTCCGAAGGCTCCAAACTGGGCGCTGCGTTTCTGATCAAGCGTGCCGTGGCCCTGGAACTGTCCGACAGCTTCGGTGCCCGTCACCTGGGGGAGCCCGCCGGTGGCCGTGCCGAAGGCTGGAAGCAGTTCACCCGCATCCTCGATGGCCTGGCGCTCTCGCCGGAAGAGGAAGCGGCTGCCGAGCGCGGTGCAGTGGCCGCTTTCGAGCGCTTCACCGAGCTGCTCAAGCACGCCTACGCTGCGGATGCCGCGCTGGTCTGATACGCCGAAGCCGGCCACCCCTCCGGTGGCCGAACCGTTTTATGCAGTGAGAACATGACCCGACCAGCCCGCTCGAAACTCGCCCGCCTGTTGTATGGAATCCTGGCCTACGTGAGCCTCGGGGTGGGCCTGGTCGCCATTGTGATTCCTGGCTTGCCGACCACCGAGTTCATCCTGCTGGCCGCCTGGGCCGCCACGCGCAGCTCACCGCGCCTGTCGGCATGGCTGGAGAACCACCGGCTGTTCGGGCCAATTCTGCATAACTGGCGCAACGGCAAGGTGATCCAGCGCCGGGCCAAGGTCAGCGCAACCATCAGCATGCTGCTGTGCGCGGGCCTGATGCTGACCTTTCTGGAACACCACTGGCCAGTATTCCTGGCAATCGCCGGCATGACCCTGGGCAACCTGTGGATCTGGTCACGCCCGGAACACGCCTGCCCTGCCCCGTCACAAGCTCAGCAGCCCTGAATACAAGGCGTAGGCCGCCAGCGCGGCGCCCACCAGCACGGCGGCGAAAATCAGCTTTTCCCAGGCCGTGAACAACGTCTGCCCCTGCTCATGCTTGGCCCTCGCGAACAAGATGACGCCGGGGGCGTACAGCAGCGCCGAAAGCAGCAGGTACTTGAGCCCGCCGGCATACAGCAGCCACACGGCATACAGCAGGGCAACCAGCGCCACCAGCAGGTCCTTGCGCCGCAACCTCGGCTGCCCGGCATAGGTTTCTGCGCGCATCGCCAGCAGCACGGCATACGCCGCAGACCACAGGTAGGGCACCAGGATCATCGACGAGGCCAGGTAGATCAGACTGGTGTACGTACCGGCGGAGAACAGCGTAATCAGCAGGAAACCCTGAATCATGCAGTTGGTCAGCCACAGGGCGTTAGCCGGCACATGGTTGGCGTTTTCCTTGGCCAGAAAGCGCGGCATGGTCTTGTCCCGCGCCGTGGCGTAGAGGATTTCGGCACACAACAACGCCCATGAAAGCAAGGCGCCAAGCAGCGAGACCGCCAGGCCGAGGCTGATCAGCAAGGCGCCCCAAGGGCCGACAATATGCTCCAGCACCGAGGCCAGTGAGGGGTTCTGCAGCCCGGCCAGTTCCGGTTGGGTCATGATGCCCAGCGACAGCACGTTGACCAGCACCAGCAGCGCCAGCACACCCAGAAAACCGATGACCGTGGCCTTGCCCACGTCTGACCGACGCTGGGCACGCCCGGAATACACGCTGGCGCCCTCTATGCCGATGAACACGAATACGGTCACAAGCATCATATTGCGCACCTGCTCCAGCACGCTGCCGAATTGTGGGTTGCTCAAGCCCCAGATATCCCGGGTGAAGATATCGGCGCGGAAGGCAAATGCAGCGATCACCACGAAAATCAGCAAAGGCACCACTTTGGCGACGGTGGTGACCTGGTTGATGAAGGCCGCCTCCTTGATGCCGCGCAGTACCAGGAAGTGCACCGACCACAGCAGCAACGAGGCACATCCGATGGCGATGGGCGTGTTGCCTTCGCCGAACACCGGGAAGTAGAAACCCAGGGTGCTGAACAGCAGTACGAAGTAGCCGACATTGCCCAGCCAGGCGCTGATCCAGTAGCCCCAGGCCGAGGAAAAGCCCATGTACTCGCCAAAGCCGGCCTTGGCGTAGGCATATACCCCTGAGTCCAGTTCCGGCTTGCGGTTGGCCAGGGTCTGGAACACGAAAGCCAGGGCCAACATGCCGACAGCGGTGATCCCCCAGCCGATCAGCACTGCACCCACATCAGCACGCGCGGCCATGTTCTGCGGTAGCGAGAAGATCCCGCCGCCAATCATCGACCCGACCACCAGCGCGATCAGCGCGCCCAGGCGCAGCTTCTGTCCCGGTTCGCTCATGAGCCTCCCTTTCTTCCAGCCCTGTCATGCGTTTGAAACAGCCTTGCTGGCTATATAAATACCGTTACTTATACTGAAGCCGTGCGCCCAACCTATATCACTAATAACTGCTTTGTCTATGTACCTGCTCCCTCAAAACTAGCAGCAGTCCAGCAACTAGAAAAGAAACTGATAAAACTCGAAATTCTTGTGAAAAATTTGCTAAAGCGGCAAAAGCGGCTAATTTCAAGCTTCGCAGGCTGAACAGAGCGTTTGCTCTAGAAGGACATGGAGGTGCCAGCACACAAGGCCTGCAGCTCAAGCTGTCGGCACTCTCCAGGAGCACCCGTGAAGGAAATTTCCTACCTTCACGTCGCCTTAAACTGACGTAAGTCAGGTCAAGGCAACGGCGTCGGATCTATTCTGTCGTCAACTTTCTCCTGGCAGGAGTTGTTAAATGTCTGATTCATCCGGAAAACTAAAGCTCGGCGCATTAGTTGCACTTGTCGTCGGTTCGATGATTGGCGGCGGGATCTTCTCGCTGCCGCAAAACATGGCCGCCAGCGCAGGGGTTGGGGCCGTGCTGATCGGTTGGGGGATCACCGCGGTCGGCATGCTGACCCTGGCTTTCGTGTTCCAGACCCTGGCCAACCGCAAGCCTGACCTGGATGGCGGGGTGTATGCCTATGCCAAGGCCGGCTTCGGCGACTACATGGGCTTTTCCTCGGCCTGGGGCTACTGGATCAGTGCCTGGCTGGGCAACGTCGGCTACTTCGTACTGCTGTTCAGCACCCTGGGTTACTTCTTCCCGATCTTCGGTGAAGGCAACACCCCAGCCGCCATCATTGGCGCATCGATCCTGTTGTGGGCGGTGCACTTTCTGGTACTGCGCGGCATCAAGGAGGCAGCCTTCATCAACCTGGTCACCACTGTGGCCAAAGTGGTGCCGCTGGTGCTGTTCGCCCTGATCTGCCTGTTCGCCTTCAGGCTCGACATCTTCACCGCCGATATCTGGGCCGTAGGCACGCCAGAGCTTGGCAGCGTCATGAACCAAGTGCGCAACATGATGCTGGTTACCGTGTGGGTATTCATCGGCATCGAGGGCGCGAGCATCTTCTCGGCGCGGGCGGAAAAACGCACCGACGTGGGCAAGGCAACGGTGATCGGCTTCGTGACCGTGCTGCTGTTCCTGGTGTTGGTCAACGTGCTGTCGCTGGGCATCATGACTCAACCGGAACTGGCCAAGCTGCAGAACCCATCGATGGCTGCCGTGCTGGAGCATGTGGTCGGCCACTGGGGGGCGGTGCTGATCAGCGTCGGCCTGGTCATCTCGCTGCTCGGGGCGCTGCTGTCGTGGGTGCTGTTGTGCGCCGAGATCATGTTCGCCGCAGCCAAGGACCACACCATGCCGGAGTTCCTGCGCCGCGAGAACGCCAAACAGGTACCGGCCAACGCCCTGTGGCTGACCAACGCCATGGTGCAGATCTTTCTGGTCATCACGCTGTTCTCAAGCAGCACCTACCTGTCTCTGATCTACCTCGCCACCTCGATGATCCTGGTGCCCTACCTGTGGTCGGCCGCCTATGCGTTCTTGCTGGCACTGCGCAGCGAAACCTACGAACAGGCCCTGGCCGAACGCAAGAAGGACCTGATCATCGGTGGCATCGCCCTGTTGTACGCCATCTGGCTGCTGTACGCCGGCGGCGTGAAATACCTGCTGCTCTCTGCCCTGCTCTACGCACCTGGCGCCATCCTGTTCGCCAAGGCCAAGCGTGAGGTGGGCAAACCGGTCTTCACCAACGTGGAAAAACTGATCTTCGCAGCCGTGGTCATTGGCGCCCTGGTGGCAGCCTTTGGCCTGTATGACGGCTTCCTGACCCTTTGACCCACGTCTTCGCTCAATTGGAGGAATGAAACCATGTCCGCTGAAAAACAGAAGTACGGTGTCCACTCCGAAGCCGGCAAACTGCGCAAAGTGATGGTTTGCGCACCGGGCCTGGCGCACAAGCGCCTGACGCCGAGCAACTGTGACGAACTGCTGTTCGACGATGTGATCTGGGTCGACCAGGCCAAGCGTGACCATTTCGACTTCGTCACCAAGATGCGCGAGCGTGGTGTGGATGTGCTGGAGATGCACAACCTGCTGACCGATATCGTGCAGAACAAAGAGGCGCTCAAGTGGATCCTCGACCGCAAGATCACCCCTGATACCGTCGGCGTAGGCCTGACCAACGAAGTGCGCAGCTGGCTCGAAGGCCTGGAGCCACGCCACCTGGCCGAATTCCTGATCGGCGGCGTGGCAGGCCAGGACCTGCCGCAGAGCGAAGGCGCCGAAGTCGTGAAGATGTACAACGACTACCTGGGCCACTCCAGCTTCATCCTGCCACCCCTGCCCAACACCCAATTCACCCGCGACACCACCTGCTGGATCTACGGCGGCGTGACGCTGAACCCGATGTACTGGCCGGCGCGTCGCCAGGAAACCCTGTTGACCACCGCCATCTACAAGTTCCACAAGGCGTTCACCGAGGCCGACTTCCAGGTGTGGTATGGCGACCCGGACAAGGACCATGGCAATGCCACCCTCGAAGGCGGTGATGTGATGCCGATCGGCAATGGCATCGTGCTCATCGGCATGGGTGAGCGCACCTCGCGCCAGGCCATCGGCCAGCTCGCGCAAAACCTGTTCGCCAAGGGCGCCGTCAAGGAAGTGATCGTCGCCGGCCTGCCAAAGTCCCGCGCCGCCATGCACCTGGACACTGTCTTCAGCTTCTGCGACCGCGACCTGGTCACGGTCTTCCCGGAAGTGGTGAAAGAGATTGTGCCATTCATCATCCGCCCGGACGAAAGCAAGCCTTACGGAATGGATGTACGCCGCATCAACAAGTCGTTCATCGAAGTGGTGGGCGAGCAACTGGGTGTCAAGCTGCGCGTGGTCGAGACCGGCGGCAACAGCTTCGCCGCCGAGCGCGAACAGTGGGATGACGGTAACAACGTGGTGGCCATCGAGCCGGGCGTGGTCATTGGCTACGACCGCAACACCTACACCAACACCCTGCTGCGCAAGGCCGGCATCGAGGTCATCACCATCAGCGCCGGCGAACTGGGCCGGGGCCGTGGCGGCGGCCACTGCATGACCTGCCCTATCGTGCGCGACCCGATCGACTACTAACGACCATTACGCCCGGCCGCACCCATGAAGTGGCGGCCGGGACATCACCGAACTCAAGGAGAAACTGTCATGGCGTTCAACATTCACAACCGCAACTTGCTCAGCCTGGAACACCACACCACCCGCGAGTTGCGCTACCTGCTGGACCTGTCCCGCGACCTCAAGCGCGCCAAGTACACCGGCACCGAGCAGCAGCACCTGAAGGGCAACAACATCGCCCTGATCTTCGAAAAAACCTCCACCCGTACCCGTTGTGCCTTCGAAGTCGCAGCCTATGACCAAGGCGCCAACGTCACCTACATCGACCCCAACTCCTCGCAGATCGGCCACAAGGAAAGCATGAAGGACACCGCCCGAGTGCTCGGGCGCATGTATGACGCCATCGAGTACCGTGGCTTCAAGCAGGAAATCGTCGAAGAGCTGGCCAAGTTCGCCGGCGTACCGGTGTTCAACGGCCTGACCGACGAATATCACCCCACCCAGATGATCGCAGACGTGCTGACCATGCGTGAGCACAGCGACAAGCCGCTGCACGACATCAGCTACGCCTACCTGGGCGATGCCCGCAACAACATGGGCAACTCGCTGCTGCTGATCGGCGCCAAGCTTGGCATGGATGTGCGCATCGCCGCGCCCAAGGCACTGTGGCCGCACGACGACCTGGTCGAGCGCTGCAAGCAGTACGCTGAAGAAAGCGGCGCACGCATTACCCTCACCGAAGACCCGAAAGCCGCGGTCAAGGGTGTCGACTTTGTGCATACCGACGTGTGGGTATCGATGGGCGAGCCGATCGAAGCCTGGGGTGAGCGCATCAAGCAGCTCAAGCCTTATCAGGTGAATGCCGAACTGATGAAGTCCACCGGCAACCCGCGGACCAAGTTCATGCACTGCCTGCCGGCATTCCACAACTCCGACACCAAGGTAGGCAAGCAGATCGCCGAACAATACCCGGACCTGGCCAACGGCATCGAAGTGACCGATGACGTGTTCGAATCGCCAGCGTGCATCGCCTTCGAGCAGGCGGAAAACCGCATGCACACGATCAAGGCGATCCTGGTATCGACCCTGGCTGATCTGTAAGGGCTGTCTCGATAGCGCGGCCACCCCGCCCTTGTGTGTGTGTAGGAGCGGGTTCACCCGCGAAGGCGTCAGCCCAGGTAACGCTGTTGGTGCTACCGACGCATTCGCGGGTAAACCCGCTCCTACAACTGGGAGCGGTACGGTCCGAGAGCAGCGTCCCCTCTTTCACCAAAGGACATTACCATGCGTATCGTTGTTGCATTGGGCGGCAACGCCCTGCTTCGTCGCGGCGAGCCCATGACCGCTGACAACCAGCGCGCCAATATCCGCACCGCCACCGAACAGATCGCCAAGATTCACCCTGGCAACGAGCTGGTCATCGCCCACGGCAACGGCCCGCAAGTGGGTCTGCTGTCGCTTCAGGCCCTGTCGTACAAGCCAGACGAGGCCTACCCGCTGGACGTGCTGGGTGCCGAGACCGAGGGCATGATCGGTTACATGATCGAACAGGAACTGGGCAACCTGCTGGACTTTGAAGTGCCGTTCGCCACCCTCCTGACCCAGGTGGAAGTGGACGCCAACGACCCTGCCTTCAAGGACCCGACCAAGTTCATCGGCCCGGTCTACAGCAAGGAAGAGGCCGAGCGCCTGGCCAAGGAAAAGGGCTGGGTGGTCAAGGCCGACGGCGACAAGTACCGCCGCGTGGTAGCCAGCCCGAAACCCAAGCGCATCTTCGAAATTCGCCCGATCAAGTGGCTGCTGGAAAAAAGCAGCATCGTGATTTGCGCAGGCGGTGGCGGCATCCCCACCATGTACGATGAAAACGGCAAGCTCAAAGGCATCGAGGCGGTGATCGACAAAGACCTGTGCTCGGCGCTGCTGGCCGAGCAATTGGAAGCCGACCTTCTGATTATCGCCACCGACGTCGATGCAGCCTACATTGACTGGGGCAAGCCGACGCAGAAGGCCATCGCCCAGGCCCACCCGGACGCGTTGGAAACGCTGGGGTTTGCCGCCGGCTCCATGGGGCCGAAGGTGCAGGCTGCCTGCGACTTTGCCCGCAACACCGGCAAGGTGGCGGTGATCAGTTCGTTGGAGAACATCGAAGGCATCGTCAAAGGCAAAGCCGGCACTCGGGTTTCCACCGAGAAGCCGGGGATCAGCTACCGTTGAATGCAGTCGGCGGGCTTACGCGGCCCGCCATTTTCGACCTTCCAAAGGAGATAGCCATGGCCCAGTATCAGCCTGGTCATGTACACATCGAGCGCTCTGCGCTGAACAACGCCGACCACAGCTATGACCTGAACATCGAGTACGAAGCTGTGTCGGACCCCAAGGAAGGCAGAGGCATTCAGTTCCACATGCATGGCAGCATCGAAGGCAAAACGGTGGAAGAAAAGTTCTTCCTGGCCAAGGACCAGGCCTTGCCCAGCTTCCTCATGCTGCTGACCCGCAAGGCGCAGTCGTATCTGGCGCCGCCGAAAAAATTCGAGACCCTGAGTTCGCCGCACAAGCTCTATGACCATATGTTTGCGGACATCCGCGAAAAGCTCGACGTGAAATCGGGCGACCCGATCAAACCTGAACATCTGGAGTGACCCTTTTCGCGAGCAAGCCCGCCCCTACAGCAGCAACCCTGCGGGAGCGGGCACGCCCGCGAATGCGCCACCGCCGACCTTGGGCCTGAACCCCGTCTCAGGGCATACTGGCGGCCTCCGTTGCCAACTGTTCGAACCCCATGCGCATCCACGTCAGCTTCATCGACCGCGTCGGCATCACCCAGGAAGTCCTCGCCCTGCTCGGTGCCCGCAACCTCAACCTGGACGCCGTGGAGATGGTCCCGCCGAACGTCTACATCGACGCCCCCACCCTCAGCCCCGCCGTACTTGAAGAACTGCACGACGCGCTGTTCGAAGTACACGGCGTGCAATCGGTGGACGTGGTCGACATCCTCCCCGGCCAGCGCCGCCACCTGCAGCTCGATGCCCTGCTGGCCGCCATGAGCGACCCGGTGCTGGCGGTGGACAGCGCAGGCCTGGTGCTGTTGGCCAACCCGGCGCTGATCGAACTGTGCGGCCGCGAATCTGCCGGGCGCTCGGTGGGTGAGCTGTTTGGCGATCCCGCGCTGCTGCAAGCGCTGCTGGACAACAACTTCCACCTGCCCATGCGCGAAATGCAGCTGAACGGCCATAGCCTGCTGCTGGACGCCATGCCGATTACCAACGCCGGTGGCCTGCTGACGCTGTACCCCCCCTCGCGCATGGGCGAACGCCTGTCGGCCTTGCACCACGACCACGCCGAAGGCTTCGATGCCTTGCTTGGCGAGTCGCCGGCCATCCGCACCCTCAAGGCCCGCGCCTTACGCGTGGCTGCGCTCGATGCGCCGCTGCTGGTGCATGGCGAGACCGGCACCGGCAAAGAACTGGTCGCCCGCGCCTGCCATGCCGTCAGCAGCCGCCATGCGGCCCCGTTCCTGGCGCTGAACTGCGCCGCGCTGCCCGAGAGCCTGGCCGAAAGCGAGCTGTTCGGCTACGCGCCCGGGGCCTTTACCGGCGCGCAACGAGGTGGCAAGCCTGGGCTGATGGAACTGGCCAACCAGGGCACCGTGTTTCTCGATGAAATTGGTGAAATGTCGCCCTACCTGCAGGCCAAGCTGCTGCGTTTTCTCAGCGATGGCAGCTTCCGCCGGGTGGGTGGCGACCGTGAAGTGAAGGTGGATGTGCGCATCATCAGCGCCACCCACCGCGATCTGGAGCGCATGGTCGCCGAAGGCAGCTTTCGCGAAGACCTGTTCTACCGCCTGAACGTGCTTAACCTGGAGGTACCGCCGCTTCGCGACCGTGGCCAGGACATCCTGATGCTGGCGCACTTCTTCATGCAGCAGGCGTGCACACAGATCCAGCGCCCAGCCTGTCGGCTGACCCCCTCCACCCATTCGGCACTGCTAGCCAACCCTTGGCCGGGCAATGTGCGCCAATTGCAGAACGTGATCTTCCGCGCTGCGGCTATCTGCGAGGGCAACCTGGTGGATATCGGCGACCTGGACATCGCCGGCACCTCGGTGGCACGCGGGCAAGATGGCGAAGTGGCCAGCCTGGAACAGGCTGTAGGTGATTTCGAGCGTGAACTGTTACAGCGCTTGTATGCCAGCTACCCGTCAACACGGCAACTGGCCGGGCGCTTGCAAACTTCGCACACGGCTATCGCGCAGAGGCTGCGTAAATATGGAATACCCGGGAAACCATGACGGCTGTGGTCAAAACCCATAATTGAATCGGACTTTTCCTAGCCGCTCAGCCACATGTGACTGGAGTGCTCCCCGTAGAATGGCGACATTGCAATTTTGCTTGTCACCCTGAACGAAGAGTCCCCTGATGTTCGAACTCGATTTTTACGGGACACTGGTAGCCGCCTCGTTGGTACTGCTACTGGGACGCGGCCTGGTTGCACGCATTGGTTTCCTGCGCGCATACAATATCCCGGAGCCTGTTGCAGGCGGCCTGGTCGTTGCCCTGTTACTCCTGGCATTGCGCAGTTTCGATGTACACGTCCAATTCGATACCTCGTTGCAAACACCGTTGATGCTGGCATTCTTCGCTACCATCGGCTTGAGTGCAGACTTCGCAAGCCTGAAGAAGGGGGGACGCGTGGTCGCCGTATTCCTTTTGGTGGTGACGGGTTTGCTAATGGTTCAGAACGCCATGGGCATCGGCCTGGCAACCGCACTGGGGCTCGACCCGCTGATGGGCCTGCTGGCCGGTTCGATCAGCTTGTCGGGTGGCCACGGTACAGGCGCTGCCTGGGGCGCGACCTTCACTGAGCGGTTCGGCCTGGCTTCGGCTTCGGAACTGGCAATGGCCTCTGCCACTTTCGGCCTGGTGTTGGGCGGTTTGATCGGTGGGCCAGTCGCCCGGTTGCTGATCAAACGGGTCGAAACACCTGGCGTGCAAGAAGAAGCACCGCAATTACCCAAGGGCTTCGAACAACCCGACAAAGAGCGCCTGATCACATCGTTTTCATTTATAGAAACCTTGGCACTTATTGCGGTCAGCTTACTGACGGGCACATTACTTAATGGCTTGTTGAAAGGCACAGCATTCGAACTACCGACCTTCGTTTGCGTACTCTTCGTCGGTGTAGTGTTGCGCAATGGGCTTCGGGCTTTAGGCGTTTACAAAGTATTCGAACGGGAAGTGTCGGTACTGGGCAATGTGAGTTTGTCCCTGTTCCTGGCCATTGCCTTGATGTCGCTCAAGTTGTGGGACCTGGCAGCCCTGGCGTTACCCTTCTTTACCTTGTTGGCCGCGCAGACACTGGTCATGGCGCTGTTCGCAATCTTCGTGACGTTCAAGGTAATGGGGCGCAACTACGATGCAGCAGTCCTGGCTGCTGGCCACTGTGGCTTCGGCCTGGGTGCAACACCGACAGCCATCGCCAACATGCAGGCGGTGACACAACGCTTTGGTGCCTCGCACCTTGCCTTCCTGGTGGTGCCGATGGTGGGGGCGTTCTTCATCGACATCATCAATGTCATCGTGATCAAGCTGTACCTGGCATTGCCCTGGTTTGTTGCGGGTTAAGCGATCTCACGCTCCCCTTGAATGACATCGTTCTGAGTGGCGTGGGGCCTGCCGGTACAGCCTACCAACGCAGCATGCGGGGGCCCCACCAGGCACCGAATACCGTCGGCACGAGCATGCCTAGGACATACCACACACCCCAGAACGGTACGCCCATTTCCGGACAATGCAGGCAGTAGGCAACCGTTGCGGTCGAGCCCGCCAGCAGGCCACCGGCAGCGCCCGCTTGCCGTAACCGGGTGGGCGCCAGACCTTTCAGCGCCCAGAACACGGTGACAAAGGCCGGCACCGACAGCAACGTGATATTCAGTGCGCAGGTACGCCATGTGCGCCCGAACAACAGGTCGGCGCGCGCCTCCACAGGCGCCCCGGCGATGCTGACCGCCGCCCCGCACCAGACCAGCAGCAGTGGCAAGCCAAGCATCTTCCAGCCTGCAGCGCCCTTCCCTCCTGGCCTGGCCAAGCGGCTCGTCAACCACAGCCCGATCAACGCCAAGCTGGTTGGAAAGGCGACTTTGCCCCAGAACAACGGGGTTTGTGCGACCTCTGTGATATCACTGCGTACACCGTAAAGGGTAATTGTCAGCAGCAGTGCGGCGGTCAGCCCGCCCAGCACAGCCACTGCCATCCGATTGCAAACGGCGTGGCGCGGTACTGGCCCTTCGCCTGCAGCCAGCAAGGCGATCAAATCGTCAGTCTTCATGGTTGTTGGCTCCTCCAATCAGCCTGGATAGCGCTTTCAGACCTCGATGTATCCCCACCTTTACCGCTGAACTGGAAAGCCCGGTAAGTTGTGCCGTCTCCTCGACGGACAACCCCTCCAGCTTGACATGAACAATCGGCAGTCGTTGCCGCTCTGGCAGTTGCTTGAGCAGCTTGGTCAGGTCTCGGCTGGCCTCGGCTGATTCAACCTCCGAGACGGCAAACAGTTGCGCATCATCGTCCAGCACATCATGCCGGGCGTCGCGACGTGAAACACTTCGCAGATGATCCGCCAGCTTGTAACGGGCGATCGCCTGCACCCAGGCGGTCAACGGCTGCTGCGGCTGGTACGTGTGGCGCGCGTTATGCACCGCCAGCAGCACATCCTGCACCATGTCCTCTATCTCGGCCGGGCGCCTGCTCAGACGGCTGCGCAGAAACGCACGTACATGCAGCGCAAGCGTGCCAAGAAAATCCTGATAGGCCAGCTGGTCGCCTGTCAGCCCCCGAAGCAACAGTGCTTTCAACCGGGCCTCGCGAGCCTCGAGCTCATCCTGTGAGTTAGTTCGCTGCATGGGTCGCCTGGGTTACACCCTGAATACAATTGACTTGATTCATCCGCTCCCGGCGTGTGGCACGCAGGTGCTGCAAATATGCCATGCCCTTGGCTTCAACATCAGGTCGTGAAGACACGCCCTGAAAAAATTTCTTCCAAGGCTGTAACCCGTTTTACGCAAGGCACGAACTACTCCATGAGCCGCCGGTAAAGACCACGGCCACATTCTCAGGAGATTGACCCATGAAAACCCTCGCCCTCACCACTGCAGCACTCGCTCTCGCCTCGCTTGCAGGCGTTGCCATGGCGGCCGACAGCACGCAACCCGCAGGCAGTGGCGCTGCCATGGAGAAATGCTACGGCGTCGCCATGGCAGGAAAGAACGATTGCAAGGCCGGCGCCGGTACCAGCTGCGCCGGCAGTGCGAAGAAGGACTACGACGGCATGCACTGGAAAAACGTCCCCGCCGGCACCTGCACATCGATCAAGACACCTGCCGGCATGGGCTCGCTGACACCTCAAAAGTCTTGATCAGGGGAAACCGACCATGAACGCAGACGCACGAATGGGCGCCGGAATCAGCCTGAAGGCCGAGCACTACGACCAGGCGCTGGCGTGCAATCTCGAAGGGCTCTGGTTTGAGGTTCACCCGGAGAACTACATGGTCGGTGGCCCTCGCCTTGCCTGGCTGAACCGAATCGCAGCACTTCACCCGGTCTCATTGCATGGTGTAGCACTTTCGCTTGCGGCTGACGCGCCCCCCGATCAGGACCATTTGCAGCGTCTGCGCGCACTGTGCGATCAGATCGAACCGGTACTTGTGTCAGAGCACCTGGCCTGGTCCACCTGGCAGGGGCACTACCATCCAGACCTGCTGCCATTTCCCCGCAGCAAAGAAGCCCTGCAGCGCATCGCTGAAAACATCCAGCGATGCCAGGAGGTATTGGGCCGGCGTATATCCATCGAAAACCCCAGTCATTACTTGCAGCTGCAGGGCCATGACTGGGACGAGATCGACTTTCTTGACGAACTGACACGTCGCACCGGTTGTGGCCTGCTGCTGGACATCAACAACGTCTATGTGAGTGCTCACAATCTGGGGTTTTCGGCAACTGCCTACCTGGACCGCTTTCCAGCGCAAGCCATCACAGAAGTTCATCTGGCCGGGCACAGCGATGATGACCAAGGCAGCCTGTTGATCGACTCTCATGATGCACAGGTGGCCGAGCCTGTGTGGGCGCTGTACCGCCAACTGGTTTCCCGTGTCGGCCCGCGCCCGACACTTATTGAACGTGACGACAAGCTTCCCCCGTTCACCGAGCTGCTTGCTGAACGGTCCATCGCACAGTCGATCATGTCTTGCCCAGGTGTATTGCCATGAACCTTTCCCTTGGTCAGTTCCAGCAAGCGTTCATCAAGGCGCTCTATTCCCGTCCTGCTCCCGAGCTTTCAGGAGTGACCGAACAGGCGGCGTTCGCGGTTTATCGCAACACGGTGCTGGCCGGCTGCGTGGATGCGCTGCGCGCAAACTTTCCGAGCGTGTGCACACTCGTCGGGCGCGCCTGGATGGATGAGACCGCGGCAGTTTACGCGCGGCAATTCCCCCCCAGCGATCCCCGGCTGATCTGCTATGGCGCAACCTTCCCGGATTTCCTCGAAGACATTCAGTCACAGCACGCTGTGCCGTATCTGGCGGATGTCGCCCGCCTGGACCTGCATTGGACAGAAGCCTTCAGCGCGCCGTACGAAACGTGCCTGAACCTTGTCGAACTGGCAGGCATGACCCCCAGTGATCTTGATCACGGTTGCTTGCCCCCCCGTGCCAGTGCTCGCTGGTACTGGTGCGAAGCGCATCCTGTGTACACCCTGTGGCGCTGCGCCCGCGAGCAGGTTGCCTGGCCCCATGACCAGCCATGGGTGGGCGAAGGGGTGCTGTTTGTCGGCACCGCTGATGGCGTATGCCATCAGCCGCTGGGGAAAGGTGGCCATGCGTTTCTCAAGGCCTGTGCGGCCGGACAGTCGCTGATGCAGGCCTCGGAACTGGCGCAACACGCTGAAACCGACCTGGATTTCACCGAGATGCTCGGGCGCCTGATGACAGCCCAGGCTTTTCGCCCACTCGCCTTCACAGGAGAACACCCTCATGGCTAGTGCCGACTTCACGCCCCCGGCCAGCAGCCTGCGGCGCGCCTGGAACCACATTGCACAGAGCCTCGAGCACCGTTTGAGCGATGACCTGTTGTGCCTGGTCGCCCGGTTCGGGATCGCCTCGGTATTCTTTCTTTCCGGACGCACCAAAGTGGAGGGTTTCCTCACCCTTACACCCAGCACCTATGAGCTGTTCCGCACCGAGTACGCGCTGCCGCTACTCTCGCCCTGGCTTGCAGCGCACCTGGCCGCCTACGCTGAGCACTTGTTCCCGCTATTGCTGGTGCTCGGGCTGATGACCCGGCTATCAGCGCTGGCACTGCTGGGCATGACGTTGGTGATCGAAGTGTTCGTCTACCCCGATGCGTGGCCCACCCACCTGACCTGGGCGGGGCTCTTGCTGCTCCTGGTCGCACGTGGCGCCGGCGCGTTTTCGCTGGATCATATGCTGAAAGTGAGATGACCGGAGGCCATTGGCACCTGGCCTGTCGGACACCATGTGTATCGTTTTCAATACGTCGTAACTAAAACGATACACACACTCCTCGACGTGGGTGCACAAGGGTTTGATGCTCAAAACCTTTTCCTCCCATGAGCACCTGGAACGATATCATTCCATACAAAAAATACGGCTTCTCCGCCTATTTACGTAACATATTGATAAATAAGAAGTTTTATAGGTTGGCCGCATTATTGCTAAGGGAATCCTACCCTAAGAGCGCGGCGCCACCGCGCCCCCAACGCCCTGCTTCCCGAGGATTCCCCATGAGCGAGTTGCGTTTCACTGAAGATCACGAATGGCTGCGCGTCGAAGCCGATGGCAGCGTCACCGTGGGCATCACCGCCTACGCCCAGAATGCCCTGGGCGACGTGGTTTTCGTGCAACTGCCAGAGTTGCAGCAGTATGAGAAAGGCAGCGAAGCGTCCACCGTCGAATCGGTCAAGGCCGCCAGCGGCGTGTACATGCCACTGACGGGTGAAGTGGTCGAGGTCAACGGCCAGCTTGAAGACAGCCCGGAACTGGTCAACGAAGACCCGATGGGCGAAGGCTGGTTCTTCCGCTTCATCCCTGCCGATGCAGAAGCCGTCACCGCTCTGCTCGATCAGGACGCCTACGACCGCCTGCTCAAAGCCAACGACGACGCCTGAGGAATCCCGCCATGACCATCAACCTCGGCACCGCCAACGAATTCATCGCCCGTCACATAGGCCCGCGCGCCGCTGACGAACAGGCCATGCTCACTGCACTGGGCTTCGACTCGCTGGACGCCATGACCGCTGCGGTCATCCCCGACAGCATCAAAGGCACCAGCGTGCTTGGCTCGCACGACGGCCAGAGCGAGGCCGACGCACTCGCCGCACTCAAGGCCATCGCCAGCAAGAACCAGCTGTTCAAAAGCTACATCGGCCAGGGCTACTACAACACCCACACCCCGGCACCGATCCTGCGCAACCTGCTGGAAAACCCGGCCTGGTACACCGCCTACACCCCGTATCAGCCAGAAATTTCCCAGGGCCGCCTGGAAGCGCTGCTGAACTTCCAGACCCTGATCAGCGACCTCACCGGCCTGCCGATCGCCAACGCCTCCTTGCTCGACGAAGCCACGGCTGCGGCCGAGGCCATGACCTTCTGCAAGCGCCTGTCGAAGAACAAGTCCAGCCATGCCTTCTTCGCCTCCGTGCACTGTCACCCGCAAACCCTCGACGTGCTGCGCACCCGTGCCGAGCCGCTGGGTATCGAGGTTGTGGTTGGCGACGAACGCGAGCTGGGCGATGTCAGCGCCTTCTTCGGGGCCCTGCTGCAATACCCGGCCAGCAACGGTGAAGTGTTCGACTACCGCGAGGTCGTGCAGCGCTTCCACGCGGCCAACGCCCTGGTCGCCGTAGCGGCAGACCTGCTGGCCCTGACCCTGCTGACCCCACCGGGCGAATTCGACGCCGATGTGGCCATCGGCAGCGCACAGCGCTTCGGCGTGCCACTGGGCTTCGGTGGCCCGCACGCGGCTTACTTCGCCACCCGCGACGCGTTCAAGCGCGACATGCCTGGCCGCTTGGTCGGCGTGTCGATCGATCGCTTCGGCAAAACCGCCCTGCGTCTGGCCATGCAGACCCGCGAGCAGCACATCCGCCGCGAAAAGGCCACCAGCAACATCTGCACCGCCCAGGTGCTGCTGGCCAACATCGCCAGCATGTTCGCCGTGTACCACGGCCCTGCCGGCCTCAAGCGCATTGCCGAGCGCACCCATGCCCTGACCGCGATCCTCGCCGCCGGCCTGAAGGCGCTGGGCGTACAAGTGGTGGGCGCCAGCGCTTTCGATACCCTGACCCTGGCCACCGGCACTGCCACCGCCAGCCTGCATGACAAGGCACGCGCCCAGGGCATCAACCTGCGCCAGATCGATGCCGCCCATGTGGGCCTGTCTCTGGACGAAACCAGCACTCAGGCTGACGTCGAATCGCTGTGGCAGCTGTTGGGGGGCGAGCAGGCACAGCCTGACTTCACCGAACTGGCCGCCAGCACCGGTTCCCTGCTGCCTGCCGCCCTGCTGCGCCAGTCGGCCATCCTCGAACACCCGGTGTTCAACCGCTACCACAGCGAAACCGAGCTGATGCGCTACCTGCGCCGCCTGGCCGACAAGGACCTGGCGCTGGACCGCAGCATGATTCCGCTGGGCTCGTGCACCATGAAGCTGAACGCCGCCAGCGAGATGATCCCGGTCACCTGGGCCGAGTTCGGCAACCTGCACCCATTCGCCCCGGCCGAGCAGAGCCAGGGCTACCTGCAGATGACCACCGAGCTGGAGGCCATGCTGTGCGCGGCCACTGGCTATGATGCCGTGTCGCTGCAGCCCAACGCCGGCTCGCAGGGCGAATACGCCGGGCTGTTGGCGATCCGCGCCTACCACCGCAGCCGGGGTGAAGGCCACCGCGATATCTGCCTGATCCCGTCGTCGGCCCATGGCACCAACCCGGCCACCGCACACATGGCTGGCATGCGTGTCGTGGTTACCGCCTGTGACGCCCGTGGCAACGTCGATGTCGAGGACCTGCGCGCCAAAGCCATCGAGCACCGCGAGCGCCTGGCCGCAATCATGATCACCTACCCGTCGACCCACGGCGTGTTCGAGGAAGCGATCGGCGAAATCTGCGCGATCATCCACGACAACGGTGGCCAGGTGTACATCGACGGCGCCAACATGAACGCCATGGTCGGACTGTGCGCACCCGGCAAGTTCGGCGGCGACGTTTCCCACCTGAACCTGCACAAGACCTTCTGCATCCCGCACGGTGGTGGTGGCCCGGGCGTAGGCCCGATTGGCGTCAAGTCGCACCTGGCGCCGTTCCTGCCAGGCCATGCACAGCTGGAAAACACCCAAGGCGCGGTATGCGCTGCGCCGTTCGGTAGCGCCAGCATCCTGCCCATCACATGGATGTATATCCGCATGATGGGCGGTGCCGGCCTCAAACGTGCCTCGCAGATGGCAATCCTCAACGCCAACTACATCGCCCGCCGCCTGGAAGAGCACTATCCTGTTCTGTATACCGGCGGTAACGGCCTGGTGGCTCACGAGTGCATTCTCGACCTGCGCCCACTGAAGGACACCAGCGGCATCAGTGTCGACGACGTGGCCAAGCGGTTGATCGACTTTGGCTTCCACGCCCCGACCATGTCCTTCCCGGTGGCTGGCACGCTGATGATCGAACCGACCGAAAGCGAGTCCAAAGAAGAACTGGACCGCTTCTGCAACGCGATGATCCAGATCCGCGAAGAAATCCGCGCGGTGGAGGACGGTAGCCTGGACAAGGACGACAACCCGCTGAAAAACGCACCGCACACTGCGGCTGAGCTGGTTGGCGAATGGACCCATGGCTACAGCCGCGAGCAGGCGGTATACCCCCTGGCGAGCCTGGTGGAAGGCAAGTACTGGCCGCCGGTGGGCCGGGTCGACAACGTGTTCGGCGACCGCAACCTGGTGTGCGCCTGCCCGTCGATCGAGAGCTATCAGGACGCCTGATAGCCCCTCCCCGCCACCTGGCTTGGGTGGCGGGCTCTGTGTAGGCGCGGGTTAACCCGCGCCTACAGGGCTCAACGTCCGCCCAACAATCTGGCAGGAGGTCAACATGTCACTGAGCGTCTTCGACCTGTTCAAGATCGGCATCGGCCCCTCCAGCTCCCACACGGTCGGCCCGATGCGCGCCGCTGCGCGGTTTGCCGAAGGGCTGCGCCGTGACGGCCTGCTGGCCCGCACCGCCAGCGTCAAAGCCGAGCTGTATGGCTCACTGGGCGCCACAGGCAAAGGCCACGGCAGTGACAAAGCCGTGCTGCTGGGCCTTGAAGGCGAACACCCGGACATTATCGACACCGACAGCATTCCCGCCCGCCTGCAGGTCATCCGCGACAGCGGACGCATCAACCTGCTGGGCGAACACAGCATTGCGTTCATCGAAAAGCAGCACCTGGCGATGATCCGCAAGCCGTTGGACTACCACCCCAACGGCATGATATTTCGCGCCTTCGACGACGCAGGCCTGCAAATCCGAAGCCGCGAGTATTACTCGGTAGGCGGTGGTTTCGTGGTCGACGAGGACGCTGCCGGCCATGACCGCATCGTCGAAGACACCACGGTGCTGGCCTATCCGTTCAAGACCGCCAAGGCGCTCCTCGGCCACTGCACCGCGCATGACCTGTCGGTGAGCCAGGTCATGCTGGCCAACGAGACCGCCTGGCGCCCTGAAGCAGAAACCCGAGCCGGGCTGCTGCGCATCTGGCAGGTGATGCAAGATTGCGTCGCGGCAGGTTGCCAGCATGAGGGCATATTACCGGGAGGGCTCAAGGTCAAACGCCGCGCACCGGCCCTGTACCGCCAACTGAGCGGCCACCCGGAAGCCAGCCTGCGTGATGCCCTGTCAGTGCTCGACTGGGTCAACCTCTACGCCTTGGCGGTGAACGAGGAAAACGCCTACGGCGGTCGTGTGGTCACCGCCCCTACCAATGGTGCGGCGGGCATCGTCCCGGCAGTCCTTCACTACTACATGCGCTTCGTCCCCGGTGCCAGCGAGGACGGGGTGGTGCGCTTTCTGCTCACCGCCGCAGCCATCGGCATCCTGTACAAGGAAAACGCCTCCATCTCCGGGGCCGAAGTGGGCTGTCAGGGCGAGGTCGGCGTTGCCTGTTCGATGGCCGCCGGGGCACTGTGCGAAGTGATGGGCGGTAGCGTGCAGCAGGTGGAGAACGCAGCCGAAATAGGCATGGAACACAACCTGGGCCTGACCTGCGACCCGATCGGCGGCCTCGTACAGGTGCCCTGTATCGAGCGCAATGCCATGGGCTCGGTGAAGGCCATCAACGCGGTACGCATGGCCCTGCGCGGCGACGGGCAGCACTACGTGTCGCTGGACAAGGTCATCCGCACCATGCGCCAGACCGGCGCCGACATGAAAAGCAAATACAAAGAGACCGCCCGTGGCGGCCTGGCCGTCAACATCATCGAATGTTGACCCAACAATGACAGCAAGGAGTCATCGATGTCCGAAACACTGCTCAAGACCCCACTGCATGCCTTGCACCTGGAACTGGGTGCACGCATGGTGCCGTTCGCCGGCTACGACATGCCGGTGCAGTACCCGCTGGGCGTGCTCAAGGAACACCTGCACACCCGCGAGCAGGCCGGCCTGTTCGACGTCTCGCACATGGGCCAGATCGTTCTGCGTGGCGCTGACGCCGCCAAGGCGCTGGAAAGCCTGGTACCGGTGGACATCATCGACCTGCCGGTGGGCATGCAGCGTTATGCCATGTTCACCAATGAGCAAGGCGGCATTCTCGACGACCTGATGGTGGCCAACCTGGGCGAGGACACCCTGTTCCTGGTAGTCAACGCCGCCTGCAAGGAGCAGGACCTGGCTCACCTGCAATCCCACATTGGCAACCGTTGCGAGGTGCAGCCGCTGTTCGAGGAGCGTGCCCTGCTCGCCCTGCAAGGCCCGGCTGCAGTCAAGGTGCTGGAACGCCTGGCTCCAGAAGTGGCCGGCATGACCTTCATGCAGTTCCGCCGAGTAACACTGCTGGGTGTGGACTGCTTCGTCAGCCGCTCGGGCTACACCGGCGAAGACGGCTACGAGATCTCGGTACCGGTCAACGCTGCCGACGCCCTGGCTCGCCGCCTGCTGGCCGAGCCGGAAGTACAGCCGATCGGCTTGGGCGCACGCGACTCGCTGCGCCTGGAAGCTGGCCTGTGCCTGTATGGCCACGACATGAACAGCGAGACTACGCCGATCGAAGCCAGCCTGCTGTGGGCAATTTCCAAGGTGCGCCGTGCCGAGGGTGCACGCGCTGCCGGCTTCCCGGGTGCCGAGACGATCTTCGCCCACGTGCGCGATGGTGTTGCGCGCAAACGTGTCGGCCTGTTGCCGCAGGAGCGTACGCCTGTTCGTGAAGGTGCGGACATTGTCGACGCAAACGATAAACCGGTAGGCAAAGTGTGCAGCGGGGGCTTTGGCCCGACACTCGCCGCACCTGTCGCCATGGGTTATATCGATAGTGAACATGCAGCACTCGACACCGCACTGTTTGCCGTGGTGCGTGGAAAGAAGGTGGCCTTGAAAGTCAGCAAAATGCCTTTCGTGACACCACGTTACTACCGTAGCTGAAACAGCTTTGTGAAGGTTTTGGGCAGCGTCGACATATTCGTTTTCGAACCTGCCCAATAACTTTTGAACATGGCGCCAGGCCAGGCGCCATGCCGTTTCCGACAAATCGGTCGGTTATCGGCAAGCGGCCAGTTTTCCATACGACCAAGGGCTTGTTTTTCGCTCGGGAGTTGGCGTAGAGTCACTGCACTGTGTTTGCATGGGTCGCAACAGTTCGTGACCTGGGCCAGTAGCCGAGATTTGCTACAACCCGTTCGACGTCTCTTACTTCCTGCAACCCAGCCCAGTAATCTTTCGCTTACAAAAAAGTGCGAAAGAAACTGTCATCAAAATTTAAGCTTCATAGGAAATAAGACAATGGCTGAGCGTCAGAACGGTACCGTCAAGTGGTTCAATGACGAAAAAGGTTACGGCTTCATCACCCCAGAAAGCGGTCCGGATCTGTTCGTGCACTTCCGCGCTATCGAAGGTAGCGGCTTCAAAAGCCTGAAAGAAGGCCAGAAGGTTACCTTTGAAGCAGTTCAGGGCCAGAAAGGCATGCAGGCTGACAAGGTTCAACCTGTCTGATCCAGCGCCAGACTTTGAAAAGCCCCTGCCAAGTGCAGGGGTTTTTTTTTGCCCGTAGAATAGCAGGCTCGTCTTCTGGAGCTGTCCTGCATGTCCAAGCCTCTGCTCACACCCCAGGGTGATTTTCCGCCGGTCGGCCTGGGCCGGCGCCTGGCAGCGATGTTCTATGACTTTCTACTGTGCACCGCGCTGCTGATCGTGACCGCCGGTGCCTACAAGATGATTCAGATGTCGATCATCGGCGAAGCACGTATGCGCGAGCTGACCGAGGCCGGTGCACTGGATGGCGACCCATTGCTGTCTACGGTACTGCTGTTTGCCCTGTTCGGCTTTTTTGCCAAGTTCTGGACCCACGGTGGGCAGACGCTGGGTATGCAGGTATGGGGCGTTCGGGTGCAGAATGCCGATGGCTCGGCCATCAGCCTGTGGCAGGCGCTCTTGCGGTTCGTCGTGTCGATTGCCTCGTGGCTGTGCCTGGGGCTGGGTTTTTTCTGGGTGCTGATCGACAAGCGCAAGCGTGGTTGGCATGACATCTATTCGGAAAGCCAGCTGGTGCGGGTGCCTAAACAGAAGAAATGAGCCAGAGGATTGGCGTTGCCGGTTCGGGCCCTTTCCTGATGCCTGCGCGATACCTGTAGGCGCGGGTTTGCCCCGCGAACGCGCCGGGCCAGATAAACAGCCATGAAAAAGCCGACCCTGAGGTCGGCTTTCTTGTGCAGCTCTGGCTATTACCCTGCCCGGCGCAACAACCACACACCGGCCAAGGCACAGATGCCCGCCGGTATCACCACCGCCAGCAGCGGCGGGAAGCCGAATACCTGGCTCGAAGGCCCGAGCAGGTCCTGGCCAATGCGAAACACGAAGCCCACCAGCACACCCGTGAACACGCGCTGACCAAGGGTAACCGAACGCAGCGGGCCAAAGATGAACGAAATCGCCATCAGCACCAGGGCCGCCGTTACCATCGGCTGCAGCACCTTGGTCCAGAATGCCAGCCAATATCGGGAGTTGTTCAGGCCCTGGTCAGACAGGTAGTGGATGTAGTCCCACAAGCCGGTAATCGAAAGCGACTCCGGCGCGAGGATCACGGTATTGAGCAGTTCTGGGGTGAGCGAAACATCCCAGCGCTCCTCCGGCGCGTTGACCACCTCGGTGTGGTCGCCACGGAAATAGGTGGTACGCACATCAGCGAGCAGCCAGTGGTCGTTCTGGTACTGCGCACGGCGGGCAAAGCTCGAGGTGACAATCTTGCGCTCGCTGTCGAAGCGGTAGCGGGTCACGCCCAGCAGCAGGCCATTGGGCTGTACGGCGTTGATGTGCACATACTCCTCGCCCTGGCGGTGCCACATGCCACGTTTGGAACTTTGTGCTTCACCACCACCTTGGGCCAGGGAACGGTCGGCCTGAGCCTTGTTCTCGGTCACCGGTGCCACATATTCGCCAATCAGCAGCCCCACCAGCATCAGCACCAGCATGGGTTTCATCACCGCCCAGACGATACGACCGATGGACACGCCGGCCGCACGCATGATGGTCAGCTCGCTGCTGCTGGCCAGACTGCCCAGGCCGATCAGGCAACCGATCAGGGCGGCCATTGGCAGCATTTCATACAGCCGCCGAGGTGCAGTAAGCAGGACAAAGTTGCCTGCCTCCAGCACCGTGTAGGTGTCACTCAGGTCGCCCATCTCATCGATGAAGGCGAAAAGCGAAGCCAGGCCGAGGATGATCCCCAGCACGGCCAGGATGGCCAGCAGCACGCTCTGGCCGATGTAGCGATCGAGCTTAGCCATGGGCCACCTCCGCACGGCGGGCGGCGCGTTTGAGGCGCAGCGGCTCCCAGTACATCAGGCCAAGGCCGATCAGCAGGAACAGACCGTGTACCCACCACATGCCCAGGGCGATCGGCAGTTTGCCCTTCTCGAGGGCGCCGCGTACGGAAATCAGCATTGTCAGGTAGGCCATGTACAGAAGAATTGCCGGCAGCAGCTTGAGGAAACGGCCCTGGCGCGGGTTGACCCGCGACAGCGGCACCGCCAGCAGGGTGACGACGAACACCAGGATCGGCAGCGACAACCGCCATTGCAGCTCGGCGCGCTCACGCAGGCCCTCCTTGCCGATCAGTTCGGAGGTGGGAAGCGCTTCGCGCTCGGTCACTTCCTCGGCGACTTCCGGCTTGGGCAGCAGCACGCCGTAGGTGTCATATTTGATGGCGCGGTAGTCGGCCTGGCCCGGGTTGCCGTCGTAGCGGTAACCGTTTTCCAGCACCAGATAGCGGTTGCCGTCGGCCTGGATTTCCTGGTGGCCCTTCTCGGCGACCAGCACCGAGGGGGCGCGGTCCTTGGTCTTGTCCTGATTGAAGCGCTTCTCGGAGATGAACACCCCGCCCAGGTTGATGCGGTCATCCGACAATTGCTCGGTATAGGTTACCCGCGAACCATCACGCAAGGTCTGGAAGCGGCCCGGCACCAAGGTGTCGAACTCGGTCAGGGCATCCTGCTGGCTGATGATCTGCTGCACCTGGGCCACGCCCAGCGGGGCCAGGCTCAGGCTCAACCAGGCCACCAGCAGGGCAACCAGGGCAGCCGGCGCCATGGTCATGCCCAGCAGGCGCTGCTGGCTCATGCCAGTGGCCGACAGCACGGTCATCTCACTCTCCAGGTACAGGCGCCCGTAAGCCAGGAGGATGCCGAGGAACAGCCCCAGAGGCAGGATCAGTTGCAGGAAGCCTGGCAAGCGGAAGCCCATGATCAGGAACAACACGCCAGGGTCGAGCACGCCCTGGGCAGCCTGGGCCAGGTACTTGATGAAGCGCCCGCTCATGATGATCACCAACAGCACAGCGCTGACGGCGCTCAAGGTGACCAGGACCTCGCGGGACAGATAACGAAAGACGATCAAACCAGACACTCCTGGGTTGTCAGGGCGGACTGCCATGCAATGGCGCCAAACAATGACTTAGTACATCCAAGACCAATGCCGGTTCGCCAAAGGCGAACCTCCATGTAAAGTGCGCGCATTATCCTGTGATTGACCGCCCCTGTCACTTGGCCGCGTACGAAGGTGCACAACGGGGTTGTCAGCACGCTTGCCACAGGCTCAAACTGGCAGCTTTTCCGCTGGTGCGCGACGACGCGGCCAGGCCCGTCCAGAGCGCTGGAACACACAGCGCCATTCGTATCGATCATTCGGGGATCCTGACATGGAACTGGTTGTAAAAAGCGTAGCTGCTGCATCCGTAAAAACCGCCACACTGGTCCTTCCGGTAGGTGAAAACCGCAAGCTCGGCGCTGTTGCCAAGGCTGTCGACCAGGCCAGCGAAGGCGCCATCAGCGCCGTGCTCAAGCGCGGCGACCTGGCCGGCAAGCCGGGCCAGACCCTGCTGCTACAGAACCTCCCGGGCCTGAAGGCCGAGCGCGTGCTGCTGGTGGGTAGCGGCAAGGAAGAAGCCTTGGGCGACCGCGCCTGGCGCAAACTGGTGGCCAGTGTCGCTGGCGTGCTCAAGGGCCTGAACGGCGCTGACGCAGTACTGGCCCTGGACGATATCGCGGTCAGCAACCGCGACGCCCATTACGGCAAATACCGCCTGCTGGCCGAAACCCTGCTGGACGGCGAATATGTGTTCGACCGTTTCAAAAGCCAGAAAGCCGAGCCGCGTGCGCTGAAAAAGGTCACCCTGCTGGCCGACAAAGCCGGCCAGGCCGAAGTCGAGCGTGCGGTCAAGCATGCCAGCGCCATCGCCAGCGGCATGGCCTTCACCCGTGACCTCGGCAACCTGCCACCCAACCTTTGCCACCCAAGCTTCCTGGCCGAACAGGCCAAGGAACTGGGCAAGGCGCACAAGGCCCTCAAGGTTGAAGTGCTGGACGAGAAAAAGATCAAGGACCTGGGCATGGGCGCGTTCTACGCCGTGGGCCAGGGCAGCGACCAGCCGCCACGCCTGATCGTGCTCAATTACCAGGGCGGCAAAAAGGCCGACAAGCCATTCGTGCTGGTGGGTAAAGGCATTACCTTCGACACCGGCGGCATCAGCCTCAAGCCAGGCGCCGGCATGGATGAAATGAAGTACGACATGTGCGGCGCCGCCAGCGTGTTCGGCACCCTGCGTGCAGTGCTCGAGCTGCAACTGCCGATCAACCTGGTGTGCCTGCTGGCCTGCGCCGAGAACATGCCAAGCGGCGGCGCCACCCGCCCAGGTGACATCGTCACCACCATGAGCGGTCAGACCGTGGAAATCCTCAACACCGACGCTGAAGGCCGCCTGGTGCTGTGCGACACCCTGACCTACGCCGAGCGCTTCAAGCCGCAGGCGGTGATCGACATCGCCACCCTGACCGGCGCCTGCATCGTCGCCCTGGGCAGCCACACCTCCGGCCTGATGGGCAATAACGACGACCTGGTCGGGCAGTTGCTCGATGCCGGCAAGCGCGCCGACGACCGTGCCTGGCAGCTGCCGCTGTTCGATGAATACCAGGAGCAGCTGGACAGCCCGTTCGCCGACATGGGCAACATCGGTGGGCCGAAGGCCGGTACGATCACCGCGGGTTGCTTCCTGTCGCGCTTCGCCAAAGCCTACAACTGGGCGCACATGGACATCGCCGGCACCGCCTGGGTCAGTGGCGGCAAGGACAAGGGCGCCACTGGCCGCCCGGTACCTCTGTTGACCCAGTACCTGCTGGACCGCGCTGGCGCCTGAAGCCGTGAAGCCGGTGGTGCCTTGCGCGCCACCGGCCGGCGATTCCCACCATGAGCAAAGTCGACTTCTACATTCTGCCCACCGACTCGCTGTCGGCGCGGCTCGATTTCGCCTGCAAGCTGTGCGAGAAGGCCTGGCGCCTTGGCCACCAGGTCTATTTGCACTGCCAGGATGCAGAACAGCGCAGTGAACTGGACCAACGCTTGTGGCGCTTCAAGGGCGAGGCCTTCGTGCCCCACGACCTCGCCGAGGTGCATGCCGATGCTGACGTGGTTCTGGGCCTGGCTGACAACGCCGGCGAGCACCACGGCCTGCTGATCAACCTCGGCGCCAGCGTGCCGGGCTTTGTCGGGCAGTTCGAGCGGGTGGCCGAAATCGTTGTTGAAGAGCCGGCTATCCGCCAATCAGCCCGTGAGCGATTCCGTTTCTACCGTGAACAGGGCTATGCTCTGCAAGACCACCGCTTACAGCGACTTTGACGACGATGGACAAGCCCTCCCCTTTGCCCGATTCCGCCCATCTGCTCGATGACCTCGAGTCGATCCGTCAGCTGCTTGGCGACGCCGACCTGCAACCGCCGCTGCTCACCGAGACGGTAGAGCAGATTCCGTTGCTGCTGGACGAAGCCGCCAGCGACCCCGCGGCGCCCGCCGAACCTGTAGCTGCCGAACCCGAGGACGACCCGCAGACCCGCCGCCAGGACACCCTGCTGCACCTGGAAAGCGAGCTGCGCGCCGCAGCGCAGATGATCATGCAGGACGTGATCAACGACTTTACCCCGCATATCGAGAACGAAATCAAGCGCCGGCTGGATGCGCGGATCGAGCGGCTGATCAAGCGTTCCGAGTAGAACCGGGCAACGGTGTCGCCTGCTTCGCGGGCAAGCCCGCTCCCACAGGTTCTGAGCCTGCGCTTTGCCCGTAAGAGCGGACTTGCCCGCGAAGCAGGCGACTCTGTTCCGACAGTTGTCAGCAGCTTGTCGCCTGCGGCCCCCAGCTTGGTTATACTTCCCGGCTTTCCCGAATAAATGCACAGGGTCCCGCCGCGCATGGATAAGACCTACCAGCCGCACGCAATCGAAACTTCCTGGTACAACACCTGGGAGTCCGAGAACTATTTCGCTCCACAAGGTGCAGGCGAGTCCTACACCATCATGATCCCGCCGCCGAACGTAACCGGCAGCCTGCACATGGGCCACGGGTTCAACAACGCGATCATGGACGCCCTGATCCGTTTCCGCCGCATGCAAGGCCGCGACACCCTGTGGCAGCCGGGTACCGATCACGCGGGTATCGCCACGCAGATGCTGGTCGAGCGCCAACTTGAAGCCAAAGGCCAGAACCGTCATGACCTGGGCCGCGAAAAGTTCCTGGAAAAAGTCTGGGAATGGAAGGATCAGTCCGGCGGCAACATCAGCCGCCAGATTCGCCGCCTGGGCTCATCGGTAGACTGGAGCCGCGAGCGCTTCACCATGGACGACGGCCTCTCCGAAGCGGTTAAAGAAGCGTTCGTGCGCCTGCATGAAGACGGCCTCATCTACCGCGGCAAGCGCCTGGTCAACTGGGACACCAAGCTGCACACGGCCATCTCCGACCTCGAAGTGGAAAACCACGACGAGAAAGGCCACCTGTGGAACCTGCGCTACCCACTGGCCGACGGCGCCAAGACCGCCGAAGGCCAGGACTACCTGGTAGTTGCCACCACGCGTCCGGAAACCCTGCTGGGTGACGCTGCCGTGGCCGTCAACCCGAACGACGAACGCTACCAGGCACTGATCGGCAAATTCGTCGAACTGCCATTGGTCGGCCGCCGCATCCCGATCATCGCCGATGACTACTGCGACCCCGAGTTCGGTACCGGTTGCGTGAAGATCACCCCGGCCCACGACTTCAACGACTACGAAGTCGGCAAGCGTCATAACCTGCCGCTGCTGAACATCTTCGACAAGAACGCCTTCGTGCTGGCCAGCGCCCAGGCCTTCAACCTCGACGGCAGCGTTAACGAGCAGGTCGACACCCAGCTGCCGGCCCAGTACGCCAACCTTGACCGCTTTGTCGCGCGCAAGCAGATCGTCGCCGACCTGGACGCCCAGGGCCTGCTGGTCAGCATCGACGACCACGCCCTGAAAGTGCCGAAAGGCGACCGCTCCGGCACGGTCATCGAGCCGTGGCTGACCGACCAGTGGTACGTTTCCACCAAGCCGCTGGCAGAGCCTGCCATCGCCGCCGTGGAAGATGGCCGCATCCAGTTCGTGCCCAAGCAATACGAGAACATGTACTTCTCCTGGATGCGCGATATCCAGGACTGGTGCATCAGCCGCCAACTGTGGTGGGGCCACCGCATTCCTGCGTGGTACGACGAGGCCGGCCAGGTCTACGTTGGCCGCAACGAGGAAGAAGTGCGCGCCAAGCACAAGCTGGGCGCCGACGTGGTCCTGCGTCAGGATGACGACGTACTCGACACCTGGTTCAGCTCGGGCCTGTGGACATTCTCCACCCTGGGCTGGCCGGAACAGACCGAATTCCTCAAGAAGTTCCACTCCACCGACGTGCTGGTGACTGGCTTCGACATCATCTTCTTCTGGGTTGCGCGCATGATCATGCTGACCATGCACCTGATCAAGAACGAAGACGGCACCCCGCAGGTACCGTTCAAGACCGTGTACGTGCACGGCCTGGTACGTGACGGCCAGGGCCAGAAGATGTCCAAGTCCAAGGGCAACGTGCTGGACCCGCTGGACATCGTCGACGGTATTACCCTCGACGCCCTGCTGGAAAAACGCACCAGCGGCATGATGCAGCCCAAGCTTGCCGAGAAGATCGCCAAGCAGACCAAGGCCGAGTTCCCCGAAGGTATTGCCAGCTACGGCACCGACGCCCTGCGCTTCACCTTCTGCTCGCTGGCCTCGACAGGCCGCGACATCAAGTTCGACATGGGCCGCGTCGAAGGCTACCGTAACTTCTGCAACAAGATCTGGAACGCTGCCCGCTACGTGCTGGACAAGGGTGAAGACTGCGGCCAGAACGGCGAAGCCTACGAGCTGTCGCTGGCAGACCGCTGGATCATCTCGCAACTTCAGCGTACCGAAGCCGAAGTAACCCGCCAGCTGGAGCAGTTCCGCTTCGACCTGGCCAGCCAGGCGCTGTACGAGTTCATCTGGAACCAGTATTGCGACTGGTACCTGGAGCTGTCCAAACCGGTACTGTGGGACGAAAACGCCCCGGTAGAGCGCGCCCGTGGCACCCGCCGCACCTTGGTGCGCGTGCTGGAGGTGGCACTGCGTCTTGCGCATCCGTTCATGCCGTTCATCACCGAAGAAATCTGGCAGCGCATCGCGCCGCTGGCCGGCATCGACGGCAAGACCATCATGCTGCAGCCATGGCCAGTGGCCAACGAAACGCGCATTGACGCCGCCGCCGAAGGCGACATCGAGTGGCTGAAAGAGTTGATGGTCGGCCTGCGTAATATCCGCGCCGAAATGAACATCGGCCCCGGCAAGCCGCTGCCGCTGTTCCTGAAGAACGCCAACGCCGACGACCAGCGCCGCCTGCAGGAAAACGAAGCGCTGCTGAAGAAGCTGGCCAAGGTCGAGTCGTTCACCGTACTGGGTGATGCCGACGAAGCGCCGCTGTCCGCTACCGCCCTGGTCGGTGACCTGCAAGTGCTGGTGCCAATGGCCGGGCTGATCGACAAGGATGCCGAGCTGGCGCGCCTGAACAAGGAAATCCAGCGTCTGCAAGGTGAAGTGCAACGTGTTGGCGGCAAGCTGTCCAACGCAGCCTTCGTCGACAAGGCCCCGCCTGCGGTGATCGAGAAGGAACGCGCCAAGCTGGCCGAGTCCGAACAGGCCCTGGCCAACTTCACCGAGCAGCATGCGCGGATTGCAGCGCTGTAATCACTAGAGAGACCGTTGGGGCCGCTGCACGGCCCTTTCGCGACACAAGGCCGCTCCCACAGGACGGCGCCAACCTTCAAGGCGCCACCACCCTGTGGGAGCGGCCTTGTGTCGCGAAAGGGCTGCGTAGCAGCCCCAGGTTCTTCAAGCCACCGCTCGTATAGGGCTGGACACTGCCATGACCCCGAACAAACCCACCCTGCACCCGCGCAACCGCCACCAGGGTCGCTACGACTTCCCCAGCCTGATCAAGGCCCACCCTGACCTGGCCCGCTTCACCATCACCAACCCCCACGGCAAGCCCAGCATCGACTTTGCCAACCCCGAAGCCGTCCGCGTGTTCAACCGTGCACTGCTCAAGGCCCAGTACGGCATCCAGCACTGGGACATCCCAGCCGATTACCTGTGCCCGCCCATTCCTGGCCGTGCCGACTACATCCACGTAGCCGCCGACCTGTTGGCCGATGACAATGCTGGCGACGTCCCAAGGGGCGCCCAAGTGCGTGCGCTGGACGTCGGCGTGGGGGCCAACTGCATCTATCCACTGCTGGGCCACAGCGACTACCGCTGGCGCTTCCTCGGTTCAGACATCGACCCCGTGGCTCTGGCCTCGGCCAAGGCTATCGTCCAGGCCAATGGCCTGGGCAAAGCCATTACCCTGCGCCAGCAGGCCAACCGAGCGCACATCCTCAGCGGCCTGCTGCAGGAGGGCGAACGCTTTGACCTGACCCTGTGCAACCCGCCCTTCCATGCCTCACGCGACGAAGCCACCCGCGGCAGCCAGCGCAAATGGAAGAACCTCGGCAAGCAGGACCCCAAACGCAAGCTGCCGGTGCTGAACTTCGGTGGCCAGAACAATGAACTGTGGTGCGAAGGTGGCGAAATCCGCTTTGTCACCCAGTTGATTGGCGAAAGCGTGCAGTACGCCGAACGGGTGCTGTGGTTCACCAGCCTGGTGTCCAAGGCCAGCAACCTGCCGGGCATCGAGGCCGCGTTGAAGAAGTCCGGCGCCAAGGCCGTGCGCATCATCGAGATGGGCCAGGGGCAGAAACAGAGCCGCATGGTCGCCTGGAGCTTCCATGACGACGCCGCACGCCAGGCCTGGCACGCCCAGCGTAAATCACAGGCATGAAAAAACCGCGCCCGGGCAAGCCGGACGCGGTTTCGTCAAAACAACAATTACTTGTTGATAGCGTCGGTCAGCACTTTGGCTGGAACGAACTTGACGACTTTCTTGGCAGCGATTTCGATGGCAGCGCCAGTCGAAGGGTTGCGGCCGGTACGGGCAGGACGCTCGGAGACTTTCAGCTTGCCGATGCCTGGCAGAGTGATTTCAGCGCCGTTTTCCAGTTGGTCGGCAACGATCTGGCCCAGTTGCTCCAGAGCGTTCTTGGCGGTGGCTTTTGGCGCGGCGATCGATTCGGCGATGTCGGCAATCAGTTGGTCTTTGGTCAATGCCATGGTGGTGTTCCTTCCCTATCAAATTCGATGGTTATGCAGCGGACTACGACGTTATCGGGCCAGCCCCTTGAAATGGAGGGCCGCGCCAATTGCGTATGTAGATACGAAAATCGGCGTTTGGTTCGACACGACGACAGCATGCTGCCAGCAATGCGCACACGAGGGGCGCAAGACCGCGCAAAACTACCACATGAATGGATAAATATCCGCCTCGCACTTTGATTAAATGCAGGTTTTTCGGGGGTTTCAGCTGAAAACACACAAAATTGAACAAAAAACGAACAACCGACATATCTGCCAACATACGGCCACTGCATCACCTCAGGTCTAGGTTAAACTTGGCAACTTTTGCAGCTCGCCGAGAATTCCATGCCAATCCGTCATTGCATCGTTCACCTGATCGACAAAAAGCCCGATGGCAGCCCCGCCGTGCTGCATGCTCGCGACTCCGAACTGGCTGCCTCCGATGCCATCGAAAACCTCCTGGCCGACCTCAATGACAGCTACAACGCCAAGCAAGGCAAGGCCTGGGGCTTTTTCCACGGCGAATCGGGCGCCTACCCGCTGAGCGGCTGGCTGAAGCAGTACCTGGAGGGGGAAAAGGACTTCACCGCCTTCAGCCGCGTGGCTGTCGAGCATCTGCAGAAGCTGATGGAAGAGTCCAACCTGTCCACCGGCGGCCACATCCTGTTTGCCCACTATCAGCAAGGCATGACCGAGTACCTGGCGATCGCCCTGCTGCACCATAGCGAAGGCGTGGCGGTGAATGCCGAGCTCGACGTGACCCCTTCCCGTCATCTCGACCTGGGCCAGCTGCACCTGGCAGCACGCATCAACCTGTCGGAGTGGAAGAACAACCAGAACTCCAGGCAGTATATTTCGTTCATCAAGGGCAAGAACGGCAAGAAGGTGTCGGATTACTTCCGCGACTTCATCGGCTGCCAGGAAGGCGTCGACGGCCCGGGCGAAACGCGTACCCTGCTCAAGGCCTTCAGCGATTTCGTCGAAAGCGAAGACCTGCCGGAAGAATCCGCCCGCGAAAAGACCCAGACCCTGGTCGAGTACGCCACCACCCAGACCAAGCTGGGCGAGCCGGTGACGCTTGAAGAGCTGTCCAGCCTGATCGACGAGGACCGCCCCAAAGCGTTCTACGACCACATCCGCAACAAGGACTACGGCCTGTCGCCGGAAATCCCTGCTGACAAACGCACCCTCAACCAGTTCCGCCGTTTCACCGGGCGTGCCGAGGGGCTATCGATCAGCTTCGAGGCACATTTGCTGGGGGACAAGGTGGAGTATGACGAAGCGGCGGGGACCTTGATCATCAAGGGGCTGCCGACAACCTTGGTGGATCAGCTGAAGCGCCGCAAGGACTGATTTCCCCCAAGCCGCCAAAGGAGGCCACCAGTGCCTCCTTCGCCGACTTGCGCAGCCGTTTCACCAACCGCTCCTGGCGCAGCGCCGCGCCCTTGTCCGGCCACTGCTCCACATACACCAGCGCCTGGGCCGGGCTGGTCTTGAAATAGCGGGCGCCCTGCCCTTTCTGATGCGCGGCGAACCGACGCTGCGGGTCATCGCTGATGCCGCAATACAACGAGCCATTGGCTGCCCTTACCAGATAGACAAACCAGGGCTTACCAACGGCAGGTTCGACGACTTCACTCACCCTGGGCCTGCTGGAATGCGCGCAACCCCTTGAATGCCTGCAGGCGGACCTTGTTCTGCATCAGCGGCGACCACCCCAGCAGCATTCCAGGAACACCCAACGCTTGCCGCGACCAGCGCCACAGGTCAAAGGTATCGTCATGCTGGCAAATCAGCCCATCACGCATGACAAAGCGTGCCTGGATATCGTTGACCACAACACGGCCGGTCTGGCTGAACAGGTAGGTAGCCACCCAGTGCGCGCTGCCACTGTGCTCATCTGCACGTATGCTGTCGAATGTCAGGGTGAAGTTCTTGGCGCGGGTGGTGAGCATCCGCCACATATCGCCTGCGTCCTTGCCGCGCAGGGTACCGAACACCGGGTCGCTGAAAACGATATCGCTGCTGTAGCAGGCCAGCATGGCGTCGGCATCCAGGCGCTGGAAAGCCTGGTAGAAACGGGTAATCAGGGCGCGGTTGGCATCGCTCATTGTGGGCTTGTCCGTCCTAGGTTCGAAAACTGCACGATAATCTGCCCCGATGGCTTATGCCAGTACCGTCCTCTTGGCAGGCAAGAGGACGGTACTGCAAAAACAGGCCTCAGACTTTTTCGCAGGTCACCTGCACCTGCAGTGCCCGCCCGGCACCCAGCCCGAACACGACGGCGCCAACGCCCAGTACCGCAAAAATCCAACCCAATGCCGCCCAGCCGCCGGTCAGGTCATGCACCAGGCCCACCGCGAAAGGCCCCATCGAGGCCAGGGTATAACCCACCCCTTGGGCCATGCTCGACAAGTTCGCCGCCACGTGGGCATCTTTCGAGCGCAGCACGATCAAGGTCAGCGCCAGGGCAAAGGTACCGCCCTGCCCCAGGCCCAGCACAATGGCCCACCCCCACAACCCGGAAAGTGGCGCATACAGGCAACCGAACAGCCCCGCCAGCGTACCTGACATGACCAGCACGATTGCCAGCCGCTGGTCCTTGCCGCGGGTGGCCAGCCAGGGAGCACTGAGCGAGCTGATCAACTGCACGATTACCGACCCCGACAGCACCAGCCCTGCCTCGGTAGGGCTGAGGCCGCGACCGATCAGGATCGATGGCAACCAACCGAACACGATGTAGGCCAGTGATGACTGCAGGCCCATATACAGGGTCACCTGCCAGGCCAGTGGGTCACGCCACAAGCCTCGCACGCGATAGGCCACCCTGTGCAGCCCATGCCCCTGACGGGCCTGTGGCAGCCACACCAGCATGGCCAGCAAAGCCGGCAGCACCCAGAAGCCCAACCCCAGTGCCCAGCTGCCGTCGAAATGCTGGGCCAACGGCACGGTGGCACCCGCGGCCATGGCCGCGCCCAGGCATAATGCCATGGTGTATACACCGGTCAGCGTGCCAGCGTGTTGCGGAAAGTCGCGCTTGACGATACCTGGCAACAATACGCCGATAATGCCGATGCTGGCCCCTGCCATCAGGCTGCCGAGGAACACGCCGACAGCCCCAAAGGTACTTCGTACCACGAGGCCAAGCGCCAGGGTGACGAGGATGCCAAGAATCACCCGCTCGCTGCCAAAGCGCCGCGCCAGCACTGGCGCCAAGGGAGCAAACAGGCCCAGGCAGAGCACCGGCAAGGTGGTCAGCAAGCCCGCCTGCGAAGCATTCATCCCCAAGCCTTCAGATACTTGGCCCAGCACCGGCGCCATGCTCGACAATGCCGGGCGCAGGTTCAAGGCCACCAGCACCAGGCCCAGCAGCAACAGCCAGGGCCGCCGCAACACCACAGCCTGTTGCTGGACCTGTTCGTCGTCAGCTTCAGCGTCGATCAGCAGCTCATCGAGATCCCGCTCGTTCGATGGGGTATTACGGGTGATGGATTCAGCCATGGCCTTCTCGGTGTCAGGATTCAATGAGGGTACGGCTCAGGCGCTTGGCCCGTTCAGCGTCACGTTGCTCGATGGCGTCGAGGATCTGCCCATGCAAGTCGAACGTGGCCTGGCAGCGCGGAACGGTGGCCATATTGTGTTGCAGAGCGGCAGCCACGACCCCGGAGAAGTAACGGTACAGCTCGCTCAATGCCGGGTTATGGGCGGCATCGACCAGCCGCTGGTGGAAGACCAGATCGCAGGCGACATAGGCATCGACATCGCCGTGAAAGTGCCCCGCACTGCCTTCCAGGGCATCCTTCAGCGCTTGCAGGTCGGCATCGTTACGACGCAAAGCCGCCAGGCCGATGGCCTCCGCCTCGAGGATATGGCGGGTCTCGCGGGCCTGCTCGAGCGTACATCGGGACATCGCGTGCACCGCCTGCAGCGGGTCCTGGGCAGTGCGCAGGTAGCTGCCGTCTCCCTGGCGAATTTCCACCAGGCCACTGAACGCCAGCACGCGCATGGCCTCACGCACCGTGTTACGGCTAATGCCCAGTTGCAAGGCAAGCTCGGGCTCGGTAGGCAGGCGCTGACCGACCTGCCAATCGCCCAGCACGATGCATTCGCGCATGCGCTCTACCGCCAACTCCACCAGGGAACGCTTGGTCAGCTCTGTATTCATGTCACTCAACCAATCATCCGATGAATTGCCGCAGCTTACTGGATTGCAGGCGAAGACGTAAACCACCTGGTATTTCTGCCAGTTGTGGGCATGCCACTTTGTTGCAACGCTCGTTGCGTGCTTTCAAGGATGCGCCCACATGCGAATGGCGAGTTTGCTGTTACTGCTGTTCCTGGCCCTGCAGCCAGGCTGTGACCCGGCCCGCCACCCGAGCCGCCCCAAGACCTTGCTCATCGGCCTTGATGGCGTGCAACTGCAGCAGTATTTGCAACTGGGCGATGCAACCAACCTGGAGCAGCGGCTTTACTACGGCAAGGCTTACGCCGGGTGTATCAATGGTAAAGCCAGCGAGCAGCTCACGTTGAGCGGCCCTGGCTGGATCACTTTGCTGACCGGCGTGTGGAGCAACAAGCATGGCGTTGAATCGGACGACGACTCGCAACGGGTCAACCCGGCGTTTCCCAGCCTGTTCAAGCGGCTACGCCTGGCCTACCCCAATGCCTACCTCTCCAGCATCGTCAACTGGTCACCCATCAACACGGCATTTCTGCTGGAGGACGCCCATGACGCCGATGTACGCGAAAGTGGTTTGCCAGATGAACAGGTGATTGCGCGTACGTTGCAGATCCTGGGTGACACACCCGCTGACTTCACGTTCATTCAACTGGACGAACCTGACCAGATCGGCCATCAAAGGGGTTACGGTGAGCACTATGCGCAGGCGTTGCGCAAGGCCGACAGCGAGATCGGGCGGCTATTGGACAAGGTAGACCAGCGGCGTCGCATGTTCCCACAGGAAGACTGGCTGGTACTCGTCAGCACCAACCATGGCCGGGACTATTGGGGGAAAGGCCATGGCGGCGCTTCGGAGCAGGAAAAGAGTATCTTCATCGCCAGCAACAAGCCGTTGAATCAGGAACTGACCGAGCTGAGCATTCCTGTGGAGATGCCTGGGCCCGGCGGCCTGTACGGGCTTCCCGCGCAGACCTCGGTAGCGCCCACGGTGCTGCGTCACATGGGCCTCAAGCTGCAGCCGGAATGGCTATTGGACGGCACGCCTTTACTGGGTGATACCGGCGTGCGCAAGGCGCGGGCCGATGAAAACAAAGGACGGCTACGCTGGAACAGTAACGCCAAGGGTTATCTGACCATTATCAAGAACGGCCATGTGGTTGCCCAGGTTGCGGCCAGAGACGATCAATGGATCGATCCGGAGGGGATGGACAAGCAGAACGATTATGTACTGGTGCTGGATGGTACACCGGCGGCGGTGCGCAACAGGCCGGCAGCCAAGCCATTTGTGATCGAAGACCGCCGCTATTAAGCCCTTGAGAAGCAACAGTTCTGTCGTTCCTCAAGGGCTGGCGCGATCCCCGTAGGAGCGGGTTCACCCGCGAAAGGGCCGGCCCTGCTGGCCAGTTTCCACCCGCCGTTCACCGTTGCCGCCGCTACCGTATTCGCCGGTAAACCCGCTCCTACATTGGACGCGCACAGGCTGTTGTAGGAGCGGGTTCACCCGCGAAAGGGCCGGGCCCGCTGGCCAATTTCCACCGGCCGTTCGCCGCTGCCGCCGCTACCGTATTCGCGGGTAAACCCGCTCCTACATTGGACGCGCACAGGCTGTTGTAGGAGCGGGTTCACCCGCGAAAGGGCCGGGCCTGCTGGCCAGTTTCCACCCGCCGTTCGCCGCTGCCGCCGCTACCGTATTCGCGGGTAAACCCGCTCCTACGATGGACGCGCACAGGCTGTTGTAGGAGCGGGTTCACCCGCGAATGGGCCGGGCCTGCTGGCCAGTTTCCACCCGCCGTTCACCGTTGCCGCCGCTACCGTATTCGCGGGTAAACCCGCTCCTACACGTCAGCTCAACGCATCCAGCAGTGCCTGGTTCATTTCCGGAGTACCGATGGTGATCCGCAGGAACTGGGCAATACGCGGCTGCTTGAAGTGACGCACGATCACGCCCTGCTCGCGCAAGCGTGCCGCCAGCTCGCCGGCATCCTGCTGCGGGTGGCGGGCGAAGATGAAGTTGGCAGCCGACGGCAGCACCTCAAAACCCTTGGCCTGCAGCTGACCGACCAACACCTCCCGGCTGTCTATCACCTTGCGGCAGGTGTCCTCGAAGTACTCACGGTCTTCGAACGCCACCGCCGCACCGACGATAGCTGCACGGTCAAGCGGATAGGAGTTGAAGCTGTTCTTGATCCGCTCCAAGGCCTCGATCAGGTCCGGGTGCCCCACCGCCAGGCCCACTCGCAGCCCCGCCAGCGAGCGCGACTTCGACAGCGTCTGGGTAACCAGCAGGTTATCGTAGCGGTCCACCAGGCTGATCGCCGTTTCACCACCGAAATCGATGTAGGCCTCATCCACTACCACCACCGAATCACGGTTGGCCTGCAGCAGCTGCTCCACCACCTGCAACGGCATCAGGCAACCGGTCGGCGCGTTGGGGTTGGGGAAGATGATGCCAGCGTTGGGCTTTTTGTAGTCCTCAATACGGATCTGGAACTGCTCATCCAGCGCCACCTGTTCGAAGGCAATGCCGTACAGGCCGCAGTACACCGGGTAGAAGCTGTAGCTGATGTCCGGGAACAGCAGGGGCGCATCGTGCTGGAACAGGCCGTGGAAGATGTGCGCCAGCACCTCGTCCGAGCCGTTGCCGACAAACACTTGCGCCGGGGTCACGCCGTAGTACTCGGCCACCGCTTGCTTGAGACGGTCACCGTTCGGGTCCGGGTACAGGCGCAGGTTATCGTTCAGCTCGCCGCGCATGGCCTCCAGCGCCTTGGGCGACGGGCCATAGGGGTTTTCGTTGGTGTTCAGCTTGACCAGGCGGGCCAGCTTGGGTTGCTCGCCCGGCACGTAAGGCACCAGGTCCTTGACGAAGGGGCTCCAGAATCGACTCATGCTCAGTTCCCCTTCTCTTGGGTCAGGATACGGTATTCAGCGCTGCGGGCGTGGGCGGTCAGCGACTCGCCACGGGCCAGAACCGAGGCAGTGTGGCCCAGTTCGGAAGCGCCCTGTTCGGAGCAGAAGATGATCGACGAACGCTTCTGGAAGTCATACACCCCCAGCGGCGACGAAAAACGCGCGGTACCTGAAGTGGGCAGCACGTGGTTAGGGCCAGCGCAGTAATCGCCCAGCGCTTCGCTGGTGTGGCGGCCCATGAAGATCGCGCCAGCGTGGCGAATGTGTGGCAGCCAGGCTTGCGGGTCGGCCACGGACAGCTCCAGGTGCTCCGGTGCAATGCGGTTGGCCACGTCCATGGCCTGCTGCATGTCACGCACCTGGATCAGCGCACCACGGCCATTGATCGACTTCTCGATGATATCGGCACGTTCCATGGTCGGCATCAGCTTGTCGATGCTGGCAGCCACACGATCAAGGAAGGCGGCATCCGGGCTGACCAGGATGGCCTGGGCGTCTTCGTCGTGCTCGGCCTGGGAGAACAGGTCCATGGCAATCCAGTCCGGGTCGGTCTGACCGTCGCACACCACGAGAATTTCCGAGGGGCCGGCGATCATGTCAATGCCTACCTGGCCGAACACGTGGCGCTTGGCGGTGGCAACGTAGATGTTGCCCGGGCCGACGATCTTGTCCACCTGCGGCACGCTTTCAGTACCGTAGGCCAGCGCAGCCACGGCCTGGGCACCACCGACGGTGAACACCCGGTCGACACCGGCGATGCAGGCAGCCGCCAGCACCAGCTCGTTGACCTCACCACGCGGGGTCGGTACCACCATCACCACTTCAGCCACGCCCGCGACCTTGGCCGGGATGGCGTTCATCAGCACCGACGACGGGTACGACGCCTTGCCGCCCGGCACATACAGGCCAGCACGGTCCAGCGGGGTGACCTTCTGGCCGAGCACGGTGCCGTCGGCCTCGGTGTACTGCCAGGAGTCCTGCTTCTGCCGCTCGTGATAAATGCGCACACGGTTGGCGGCCTTTTCCAGGGCCTCGCGCTGGACCGGGGTAATACGGGTCAGCGCCAGTTCCAGGCGCGCGCGATTGAGGATCAGGTCGTCAATCGACTTGGCGTCAACACCATCGAAGCGCTGGGTGAATTCCACCAGCGCCGCATCACCGCGTTCACGCACGGCCTTGATGATGTCGAGCACGCGCTGATTGACCGCGTCATCGGACACACTTTCCCAGCTCAGCAGATGATCCAGATGTCGAGCGAAATCCGGATCAGCGGCGTTGAGACGGGCAATTGCAGTGGACACGGTCATGGCGAGGGCCTCGTAATATTAGCGAATGCTCAGGCGCCCTAGGGGATTGTGCGAAAAGTGCCTGCGCGACGATCATGCTACGTTAAAAACAGGCTCGGAATGCTCATTTGCAACCAGCAAAGTCGGGCGCGACCCCGGCCGTTCCTCGCCTGTTTTCGTTCTTGCATGATCGCCGCTCGGCGACTTTTCGCACAATCCCAAGCTACCAGTCCATCCGCGCGGGCACCCGAGAAAAATGGCTATGACGCGGATAGACGGGCGCGACAGCGAAGGTCGCGCGCAGGAGTCAACCGCGGTGTCGCGATTCGACCGCTTGACGCAGCGTGTCGATCAGGCTCTGGATACGGGCGTGCTGCATTTTCATGGAGGCTTTGTTGACCACCAGGCGCGAGCTGATCGTGGCGATCAGTTCCTGGGGTTCCAGGCCGTTGGCACGCAGGGTGTTGCCGGTGTCGACCACGTCGATGATCTTGTCGGCAAGGTTGATCAGCGGCGCCAGCTCCATCGAGCCATACAGCTTGATGATGTCGACCTGGCGACCTTGTTCGGCATAGTAACGCTTGGCTACGTTGACGAACTTGGTGGCCACACGCAGGCGGCCCTTGGGCTCGGCTGCGCCGACTACGCCCGCGGTCATCAGCTTGCATTGAGCAATCTGCAGGTCCAGGGGCTCATACAGGCCCTGGCCGCCGTACTCCATCAGCACGTCCTTGCCGGCCACACCCAGGTCGGCAGCACCATGCTCGACATAGGTCGGCACGTCGGTGGCACGCACGATCAGCAGGCGCACATCGTCCTGCGTGGTGGGGATGATCAGTTTGCGGCTCTTGTCCGGGTTTTCGGTCGGCACGATGCCGGCCTCGGCGAGCAACGGCAAGGTATCGTCGAGAATACGGCCTTTGGAAAGCGCGATGGTCAACATTGGAACGTCGGTCCTTAAGCGGCTGCTGCCGGCCAGGTCATCGACCTGGCCGCATTCAATTCAAAAGGTGCGTCCTTGCACCCGCGGGGTACTAGCCCGGTACGCGGCGGATTTTCGCGCCGAGCATCTGCAGTTTTTCCTCGATGCACTCGTAACCACGGTCGATGTGGTAGATGCGATCGATCAGAGTATCGCCTTCGGCAACCAGCGCCGACAGCACCAGGCTGGCGGAAGCACGCAGGTCGGTGGCCATGACCGGGGCACCCTTCAGCGCCTTGACGCCAGTGACGATGGCGGTGTTGCCTTCGACCTGGATCTGCGCGCCCATGCGGTGCATTTCGTAAACATGCATGAAGCGGTTTTCGAAGATGGTCTCGATTACCGCGCCAGTGCCTTCGGCAATGGCGTTCAGCGAGATGAACTGCGCCTGCATGTCGGTCGGGAACGCCGGATACGGGGCAGTACGCAGGTTCACGGCTTTCGGCCGCTTGCCATGCATGTCCAGCTCGATCCAGTCCTTGCCGGTGTTGATGTCGGCACCCGCTTCCTTGAGTTTTTCAAGCACGGCTTCAAGGATGGTAGGGTCGGTGTCCTTGACCTTGACGCGGCCACCGGTCACGGCAGCGGCAACCAGGTAGGTACCGGTCTCGATGCGGTCCGGCATGACGCGGTAGTTGGCCGAATCCAGTCGTTCGACACCATCGATAGTGATGGTGTCGGTACCTGCGCCCTGAATGTTCCCGCCCATGGCGTTGATGAAGTTGGCCAGATCGACCACTTCAGGCTCACGCGCGGCGTTCTGCAACACGCTGCGGCCCTTGGCCAAGGCAGCGGCCATCATGATGTTCTCGGTACCGGTCACGCTGACGGTGTCGAAGAAGAAGTGCGCGCCACGCAGGCCACCTTCAGGCGCCTTGGCCTTGATGTAGCCGCCCTCCACTTCGATCTTCGCCCCCATGGCCTCAAGGCCACGGATGTGCAGATCGACCGGGCGCGAGCCAATGGCGCAACCGCCAGGCAGGGCCACTTCGGCTTCGCCGAAACGGGCAACCATCGGGCCCAGCACCAGGATCGAGGCGCGCATGGTCTTGACCAGCTCGTACGGCGCGACCAGGGTCTTGATGGTGCGGGGATCGATCTCCACCGACAGCTTTTCGTCGATCACAGGCTCGATGCCCATGCGCCCGAACAGCTCGATCATGGTGGTGATGTCGTGCAGGTGCGGCAGGTTGCCCACGGTGACCGGGCCATCGGCCAGCAGGGTCGCTGCCAGAATCGGCAGGGCTGCGTTTTTCGCGCCCGAAATGCGGATCTCGCCGTCAAGGCGAGCGCCGCCAGTAATAATCAGTTTGTCCATTGGAGTCTCGCCGCCAAGTTGGCTCAGGTGCGCTCAGCCCAGGCTGCGCTGCTGAAAAATTTCATGGTTACCGCATGGATGCTGCCATTGGCGATCCACGGATTCAGGTGAGCATAGATCGCCTGCTGGCGTTTGACCGGACTCAGGCCAGCCAACTCGTCGCTGATCACGTTCAACTGGAAGTTGCAGCCTTCGCCTTCAACTTCGACCCGGGAACCCGGCAATTTCTCTTCAAGGAAGCTTTTAACTTCTACGGCCTGCATGCTCAACCTCAATCGGCGCCCGATGCGCACGGGTCGGCCATCATACAAAAAAGCCCCTCGCCTGCGAAGCCCAACGAAGGCTTCGCTGACCGAGGGGCCATCATCCGTGCCGGGCCACTAGCTTGCCAGCACTTCATCGAGATCATAGACCTCGGCAATTTCCCGCATGTCGTCAGGCATGCCACGCACTTCGCACGCCTTGCCAGTGGCCTGAGCATCACGCATGTACGCAAGCAATAACGACAAGCCGACACTCGACGACTTCTCGACAGCCGAGCAATCAAGCACCAGTCGCGGCTCGCGCGAGCCATCGATCAGCACCTTGCCTTGCTTGCGCAAGGCCGGGCCGCTGCGGTAATCCAGCACGCCAGCCAGACGCAGCACGCCCGGCTCTGCCATGCTTACAGCGGCCTCGCTCATTTGACGGTCTTCTCTGGCGAGTTGTCGGCAGCCTGCTTGGCCTTGGCCACTTCGCCAGCCCAGCCGTCGATGGTCTTGTCCAGGTCATTGCCGTTGCGCTGCATGGCATCGGCGAACTGGTCACGGAACAGCTTGCCGATGTTGATGCCGTTGACGATCACGTTACGCACCTTCCACTCGCCGCCAATGTTCTCCAGGGTGTACTGCACGGGGTACACGGCACCGTTGTTGCCGGTAACCTTCATGCCGACACTGGCGCGTTTGCCGTCATCGGCTTTAGCCGGGTCGACAGTGATGCCCTGGTTGTTGTACTCGAGCAAGGCATTGCCATAGAACTGCATCAGGCTGCGCTTGAAGTTTTCCTGGAAGCGCTGCATCTGCTCCGGGGTCGCCTTGCGCGAGTACTTCACGGTCATGATGCTACGCGAGATACCGTCGGCATCCACCACCGGGCCGAGAATGCGGTTGAGCGAGTCATAGAAGGCGTTGGGGTTGGACTTGTACTGCTCCTTGTTGGCCTTGAGGTCGCCGAGCAGTTCATTGGTGGTGCTTTGAACCACTTCGTGCGGTGTCTGCACAGCCAGGGCCAGCAGGGGGAAGGCCGCCAGCAGCACCAGCAAGCCACGTCGCAGGATCGAAATCATGGGTACTCCTTAATTAGCCGGTTGCGCTTCTTTCGGTTCCTTGCCAACAGAGTTGAGCAGGAACTTGCCAATCAGATCTTCCAGCACCAGTGCCGACTGAGTGTCATGGATGGTTGAACCATCCTTGAGGACATCGTCTTCACCGCCCACGCTGATGCCGATGTACTTCTCACCAAGCAAACCGGCGGTCAGGATCGAGGCAGTGGAGTCGGTCGGCAGGTTATCGACCGACTTGTCCAGCTGCAACGTCACCCGACCGGTGTAGGAATCACGGTCCAGATCGATGGCGGTGACCTTGCCGATGGTCACACCGGCCATGGTCACTTTAGCTCTGACCGTCAAACCGGCGATATTGTCGAAGTACGCATAAACTTTATAGGTATCAGTGGTCGGGCTGGCCGACAGCCCGCTGACACGCAGGGCCAGCAGCAGCAGCGCCAGGATCCCGGCCAGGAGGAACAGGCCGACACCGATTTCCAGGGTGCGGTTTTGCATCAGAAATCTCCAAACATCAAGGCGGTCAGAATAAAGTCCAGACCCAGCACTGCCAACGAGGCATAGACCACGGTCTTGGTGGTTGCACGACTGATCCCTTCTGAGGTGGGCTCACAGTCGTACCCCTGGAATACGGCGATCCAGGTCGAGACGAAAGCAAACACCAGGCTCTTGACCAGCCCGTTGAGCACGTCGTCAGTGAAAGAAACACTGTTCTGCATGTTGGCCCAGAACGAGCCCTCGTAGACACCCAGCCAGTCCACCGCCACCCACGAGCCACCCCAGATACCGACCACGCTGAAGATCAGCGCCAACAGCGGCAGCGAGATGAAACCGGCCCACAGGCGTGGCGCAACGATGTACTTGAGCGGGTCGACACCGATCATTTCCAGGCTCGACAACTGCTCGGTGGACTTCATGTTGCCGATTTCGGCGGTCAACGCGGAACCGGCACGCCCGGCAAACAGCAACGCCGTTACCACCGGGCCAAGTTCACGCAGCAGGGTCAGGGCGACCATCTGCCCTACCGCCTGCTCCGAGCCGTACTTGGTCAGGATGCTGTAGCCCTGCAGCGCCAGCACCATGCCGATGAACACACCGGACACGACGACGATCGCCAGCGACAGCACACCCACCGAGTACAACTGCTTGGTCAGCAGCTGGAAGCCGCCGCCAATACCACCGCGACCGACCAGCGCATGGAACAGGAACAGGCACGAACGCCCGAGCACGGCCAGCACGTCGATTGCCGAGCGGCCCAGCAGGCGGACACGTTCGAGTAAGGATTTTCTGCGCATCAACGCGCCCCCAGCAGGTCGGCGCGGTAGTCAGGCGCGGGAAAGTGGAAGGGAACCGGGCCATCCGGGTCGCCTTTCATGAATTGGCGGATCCGTGGATTGTCCGAACCCATCAGCTCATCAGGCGTCCCCTGGCCCAGCACTTGGCCGTCACCTACCACGTAAATGTAGTCGGCGATGCTGGCGGTTTCTGCCAGGTCATGGGAAACCACGATGCTGGTGATGCCCAGGGCATCGTTGAGCAGGCGAATCAGGCGCACCAGTACCCCCATGGCGATCGGGTCCTGGCCGACGAACGGTTCGTCGTACATGAGGATCTGCGGGTCCAGGGCAATCGCCCGGGCCAGTGCCACACGGCGCTTCATGCCACCGGACAGCTCGTCGGGCATCAGGTCGATGGCACCGCGCAGGCCCACGGCCTGCAGCTTCATCAACACGATGTCACGGATCATTTCGTCCGACAGCTGAGTATGCACGCGCAGCGGGAACGCGACGTTCTCGAACACATCGAGGTCGGTGAACAACGCGCCGCTCTGGAACAGCACGCCCATCTGCTTGCGGGCGTCGAACAGGTCGCTGCGCGACAGCGTCGGCAGGTTCTGCCCGGCAACCCATACCTCACCGCTCGCGGGACGCAACTGTGCGCCCATCAGGCGGAGCAACGTCGTCTTGCCGCAACCCGATGGCCCCATGATGCCGGTGACCTTGCCGCGCGGGATGCTGATGTCCACGTTGCTGAAAATGCTGCGCGAACCACGTTTGAAGGTTACACCCTTCAACTCGACCGCGTAGGCGCTATCCACACTCATCTAGACTCCTTGCTAATGCAGCCTCGTCCTAATGGACGCCGGCCTCCATCTGGAAGGCACACGCACCCCTGACAGGCCGAATAGCGGCGAACTATAGCACCGCTGACAGCCCCGCCCCAAGGCCGGGCAAGCAGTCGTTCAGCCCAGGGACAGGCTTTGGTGGTATTCACTGCAACAATCGAGGAGGTGAGGGTTTTCATCATTGCGCGTATAATCGTCGCCCTTTCATCAGGCATTGCTTTTTCGACATGAGCCAATCCAGCGAGCTGATCCAATCCGCCCAACGCACTCTGCGCCTGGAACTCGAGGCCGTAGAGGCCCTTTTGGCGCGCATTGACGACAATTTCGTCAAAGCCTGCGAACTGATTCTGACCAGCAAGGGCCGGGTCGTCGTGGTCGGCATGGGCAAGTCCGGGCACATCGGCAACAAGATCGCCGCGACCCTGGCCAGCACCGGCACACCGGCGTTTTTCGTGCATCCGGCCGAAGCCAGCCATGGCGACATGGGCATGATCACCCGGGATGATGTCATCCTTGCGCTGTCGAACTCCGGCAGCACCGCCGAAATCGTCACCCTGCTGCCGTTCATCAAACGCCTTGGCATCAAGCTGATCAGCCTGACCGGCAACCCGGACTCGCCGCTGGCCCAGGCCGCCGAGGTCAACCTTGACGCACGTGTCGCACAAGAGGCCTGCCCGCTGAACCTGGCCCCCACCTCCTCCACCACGGCAGCGCTGGTACTGGGCGACGCCTTGGCCATCGCCTTGCTCGAAGCCCGCGGCTTCACCGCCGAGGACTTCGCCTTCTCGCACCCGGGAGGCGCGCTGGGCCGCCGCCTGCTGCTGAAGGTCGAGAACGTGATGCACGCCGGCGACGATCTGCCTCAAGTATCACGCGGCACCCTGCTCAAGGACGCGCTGCTGGAAATGTCCCACAAAGGTTTGGGCATGACCGTGATCGTCGAAGCCGATGGCAAACTGGCCGGGATCTTCACCGACGGTGACCTGCGCCGCAGCCTGGACCGCAATATCGATGTGCACACCACCCTGATCGACCAGGTCATGACCGTTCATGGCAAGACTGCGCGTGCCGACATGCTCGCCGCCGAAGCCCTGAAGATAATGGAAGACCACAAGATCAACGCCCTGGTGGTGGTGGACCGTGAAGACCGCCCGACCGGCGCCCTGAACATGCATGACCTGCTGCGCGCCGGCGTAATGTAAAGGAGCGATGGAATGAACCAGGACCTCATGCAACGCGGCAAAGGCATCAAGCTGGCAGTCTTCGACGTGGACGGCGTGCTCACCGACGGGCGCCTGTACTTCCTCGAGGATGGCAGCGAATTCAAGACGTTCAATACCCTCGACGGCCAGGGCATCAAGATGCTAATGGCCTCGGGCGTGACCACCGCGATCATCAGCGGGCGCAAGACCCCCGTGGTCGAACGCCGGGCCAGTAACCTCGGTATCCCGCACCTCTACCAAGGCCGGGAGGACAAATTGGTGGTGCTTGACGGCCTGCTCGCCGAACTGGGCCTAAGCTATGATCAAGTGGCTTACCTGGGCGACGACCTGCCCGACCTGCCAGTGATTCGCCGAGTGGCTCTGGGCATGGCCGTAGCCAACGCTGCACCGTTCGTACGCCAGCACGCCCACGGCGTGACCCAGGCACGTGGCGGCGAAGGCGCGGCCCGTGAATTCTGCGAATTGATCATGCAGGCCCAGGGCACCCTGGACGCTGCCAACGCCAACTACCTGTAAGGCTGCCCATGCTCAGCAAGAAAGCCCGAAACATTGCGCTGCTCGGGGCGATAGCCGCCCTGTTGGTAGCCATTGGCTACTGGAATGTCAGCCCGGAAAGCTTCCTCGACAAGCCCGTGGCCCAAGTCGACGAAAGCGCCATCGATTACTACGCGATCAACGCCCACAGCGTGCAGTTCCTGCCCGACGGCAAGCTGCAATACGAAATGACCGCCGACAGAATCGAACACCTCAAGACCAGCGAAGTCACCCAGGTGACCACACCGGACCTGCACCTGTACCGCGGCACCGAGTACCCGTGGCATGTGCAGAGCACGCGCGCCGAGGTCAATCCTGACGGTACCGAGGTCGAACTGATCGACAAGGTACGGATTGCCCGCACCGATGAAAGGCAGCGTGAAACCATCATTACCAGCTCACGCATGACCGTGTTCCCGCAGAAGCAATATGCGCAGACCGAGCAAGCCGTTAGAATCGACGGCGCCGGAGGCACCACTACGGGCAAAGGCATGAAAGCGTATTTGAAAGAAGGCAAGATGGACTTGCTCTCTAACGTAAGAGGACAGTATGAGGCTCGTTAAAACCCTCCCCCTTTTGCTCAGCCTGAGCGCAGCACTGGGAAGCGCGAGCGCCCTCGCCCTGCCGAACGACCGTGACCAGCCTATCCGCATCCAGGCCGACAACGCTCACCTGGATGACAAACAAGGCGTGGCCACTTACACCGGCGACGTGATCATCACTCAGGGTTCGATGATGATCAAAGGCAACACCGTGACCATTACCCGCTCCGCCTCTGGCGATATCGACGTAGTGACCTCGGTGGGCAACCTGGCCTACTTCGAGCAGCAGCAGAGCGCAGCCAAGCCGGACAAGATGAAAGGCTGGGGCGTAACCATCCAGTACCAGTCGCAGAAGGACTTGGTCATTCTCACCGACCGCGCCAAGGTCGAGAGCGAAGGCAATACCACCGAAGGCGAAAAGATCGTCTACAACACTCAGACCCAGGTGGCGACCGCCGGCCGTGGCGGCAATGTGACAACACCCCGTCAGCGCATCGACATGGTGATCCAGCCCAAGAAGAAGGCCGAGTAAATGGCAACCCTCAAAGCCCAGCACCTGGCAAAGAGCTACAAGGGGCGGCAGGTAGTACGTGATGTCAGCCTGTCTATCGACAGCGGCCAGATCGTCGGCCTGCTCGGCCCCAACGGCGCCGGCAAGACCACCTGCTTCTACATGATTGTCGGGCTGGTCCAGGCCGAACAGGGCCGCGTACTGATCGACAACCTCGATGTCAGCCACCAGCCCATGCACGGCCGCGCTCGCGCCGGTATCGGCTACCTGCCGCAGGAAGCCTCGATCTTCCGCAAGCTGTCGGTCGCCGACAACATCATGGCCATCCTCGAGACCCGCAAGGACCTCGACCGGGACGGCCGCCGCAAAGAGCTGGAAAGCCTGCTGCAGGAGTTCCACATCAGCCACATCCGGGACAACCTCGGCATGAGCCTGTCCGGTGGTGAACGCCGCCGCGTCGAAATTGCGCGCGCCCTGGCGACCGCACCCAAGTTCATCCTGCTGGACGAACCGTTCGCCGGTGTCGACCCGATTTCGGTCGGCGACATCAAGCAGATCATCCATCACCTCAAGGCCAAAGGTATCGGCGTACTGATTACCGACCACAACGTGCGTGAAACCCTGGATATCTGCGAAACCGCTTATATCGTCAACGATGGCCGATTGATCGCCGAAGGCGACGCTGAAACCATCCTGGCAAACGACTTGGTCAAAGAAGTTTACCTGGGCCACGAGTTCCGCCTCTGACCCGGCACGCGCCTGAAGTACTGGCAAACAGCCCTGAGACTGCGGGTAAAGTTGTTACGGTACTCTAGGCAAACGCTACAATTTAAGGCATAAAACTTGCTTGATCTGGCGCTTCGGCGCCCTCGTGTAGTGGATGGCGCATGCGCGCCGGCGAACAAGGTATTAAGCCCCTGCCATGAAACCATCGCTCGTCCTAAAAATGGGCCAGCAACTGACGATGACACCTCAGTTGCAACAGGCCATCCGCCTGCTCCAGCTCTCTACCCTGGACCTCCAACAGGAAATCCAGGAAGCGCTGGAGTCGAACCCGATGCTCGAACGTCAGGAAGACGGCGAGGACTTCGACAACAGCGACCCGATGGCCGACAACGCCGAGAACAAGCCGGCCGCCGAAGTTCAGGACAACAGCTTCCAGGAAAGCACCGTCAGCGCCGACAACCTGGAAGACGGTGAGTGGAGCGAGCGCATCCCCAACGAGCTCCCGGTCGATACGGCCTGGGAAGACATCTACCAGACCAGCGCCAGCAGCCTGCCGAGCAACGATGATGACGAATGGGACTTCACCACGCGCACATCGGCCGGCGAAAGCCTGCAAAGCCACCTGCTGTGGCAGTTGAACCTGGCGCCGATGTCCGACACCGACCGCTTGATTGCCGTGACCCTGATCGACAGCATCAACGGCCAGGGCTACCTGGAAGACACACTCGAAGAAATCTGCGCCGGTTTCGACCCGGAGCTGGATATCGAGCTGGACGAGGTCGAAGCCGTACTGCACCGCATCCAGCAGTTCGAGCCGGCTGGCGTCGGCGCCCGCAATCTGGGCGAATGCCTGTTGCTGCAACTGCGCCAACTGCCCGCTACAACCCCGTGGATGACCGAAGCCAAGCGCCTGGTCACCGATTTCATCGACCTGCTCGGCAGCCGTGACTACAGCCAGCTGATGCGGCGGATGAAAATCAAGGAAGACGAGCTGCGCCAGGTCATCGAACTGGTGCAAAGCCTTAACCCGCGCCCTGGTTCGCAGATCGAGTCCAGCGAGCCCGAGTACGTGGTGCCCGACGTCATCGTGCGCAAGGACAGCGACCGTTGGCTGGTAGAACTGAACCAGGAAGCCATCCCACGCCTGCGCGTCAACCCACAATACGCCGGCTTCGTGCGCCGTGCCGACACCAGTGCCGACAACACCTTCATGCGCAACCAGCTGCAGGAAGCGCGTTGGTTCATCAAGAGCCTGCAAAGCCGTAACGAAACCCTGATGAAAGTTGCCACGCAGATCGTCGAGCACCAGCGCGGCTTCCTCGACCACGGCGACGAAGCGATGAAGCCGTTGGTACTGCATGACATTGCCGAAGCCGTAGGCATGCACGAATCGACCATCTCGCGGGTTACCACGCAGAAATACATGCACACCCCGCGTGGCATCTACGAACTGAAATACTTTTTCTCCAGCCATGTCAGCACCTCCGAAGGCGGAGAATGCTCGTCCACGGCGATCCGCGCGATCATCAAGAAACTGGTTGCGGCGGAAAATCAGAAAAAGCCATTGAGTGACAGCAAGATCGCTGGTTTACTGGAGGCACAAGGCATCCAGGTAGCCCGTCGCACCGTCGCCAAGTACCGCGAGTCCCTCGGCATCGCACCGTCGAGCGAACGCAAGCGACTGATGTAGCCCCTGAGATGTGCCACAGCGTTTTCGTGGCAGGTGCAAGACCTGCCTCTTTATGCACGGGCAACAAAGGAGAAGCTGTATGCAAGTCAATATCAGTGGACAGCATGTAGAAGTCACCCAGCCACTGCGCGATTACGTGCTTGAAAAGCTCGCCCGCGTGGAGAGTCACTTCGACAAGATCACCAACGTGCAGGTAATCATGAAAGTCGAGAAGCTTCAGCAGAAGGTCGAGGCGACCCTGCAGATTCCCGGCGGCGAAGTGGTAGCCAACGCCGAACACGAAGACATGTATGCAGCGATCGACGCCTTGGCCGACAAGCTCGACCGCCAACTGAAAAAACACAAGGAAAAACAGCAAAGCCTGCTGCAAGGTGCAGCTGCCCGCTGATCCCCCTCATCCATGATCCGACTTGAAACCATCCTGACCCCCGGCCGTTCCCTCGTGAACGTGCCGGGCGGCAGCAAGAAGCGCGCCCTGGAAAAGGTCGCCACTGTCATCGCCGACCAAGTGCCAGAACTGGAGATGCAGGACGTCTTCGAAAAACTGGTAGCTCGGGAAAAGCTCGGTTCTACCGGTTTTGGCAATGGCATCGCCATCCCGCACTGCCGGCTTGAAGGATGCTCTGCGCCAGTCAGCGCCCTGCTGCACCTGGAAGCGCCTATCGATTACGACGCCATCGATGGCGCGCCGGTGGACCTGCTGTTTGTGCTGCTGGTGCCCGAAGCGGCCACCGATGCCCACCTTGAACTTCTGCGTCAGATCGCCAGCATGCTCGATCGCAAGGAGGTCCGTGATCGACTGCGTGCGGCCACCAGCAACGAGGCCCTGTTCCAGGTTGTCCTGGACGTACAGAACGAGCACTGAACATGCGCCTGATCATCGTCAGCGGCCGGTCCGGCTCCGGCAAGAGCACCGCCCTCGATGTCCTGGAAGACAGCGGTTTCTATTGCATCGACAATCTCCCAGCCGGGCTATTGCCGCAGTTGGCGGAAAATGCACTGATCAACACCGAATTGCTGCAGCCCAAGGTGGCGGTTTCGATCGACGCACGCAACCTGCCCAGCCACCTGATGCGTTTTCCCGAGCTGCTTGAAGAAGCCCGCGCACGGCACATCCAGTGCGACGTGTTGTACCTGGATGCCGATGAAGAGGTCCTTCTCAAGCGTTTCTCGGAAACCCGCAGGCGGCACCCCCTGACCAACGCCAACCGCTCGCTCGCGGAAGCGATCCGCGTGGAAAGCGATTTGTTGGGCCCCATTGCCGACCTGGCCGACCTGAAGATCGACACCACCAACCTGAACCTGTACCAGTTGCGTGACTCGATCAAACTGCGTCTGCTCAACCAACCCGAGCCTGGCACAGCGTTTCTGGTCGAGTCGTTCGGGTTCAAACGGGGCATGCCGGTCGACGCCGACCTGGTTTTTGACGTGCGCTGCCTGCCCAACCCCTACTGGAAACCAGAACTGCGTGAGCACTCAGGTCTCGATCAACCCGTGATCGACTACCTGGCCGCACAACCGGATGTCGAAGACATGTACAACGACATCTCCAGCTACCTGCTCAAATGGTTACCCCGCTTCGCTGCCAGCAACCGCGCCTACGTAACCATTGCCATCGGCTGCACTGGCGGCCATCACCGTTCGGTGTACATCACCGAGCGCCTTGGTCAACAGCTGCAGCAAACCCTGAAAAACGTCCAGGTCCGTCATCGCGACCTCTAGCCCAAGGATCCACCCCTGATGCCCGCCCGCGAAATCACCATCATCAACAAGCTGGGTCTGCATGCCCGGGCGGCAGCCAAGTTCGTCGGTGTGGCCGGCCGCTTCCCCTGCCAGGTACGGGTGGGTCGCGCCCCGGACAAGCTGGTGGATGGCAAGAGCATCATGGCGGTGATGATGCTGGCCGCAGGCAAAGGCACCCAGGTGCACCTGCATACCGAGGGTGAGCAGGACAACGACGCCATGGATGCACTGGTCGAACTGATCAACAATTTCTTTGACGAAGGCGAATAGGCCTCGCAAACCTGCGCTTGCACAAGATCAGGACATCGCGGTATCCATCACCATCATCAGACAGAAGCCTGTACACAGCCCAAGACTGGCCAGACGATGATGGCCGTTGCTGCGCGATTCGGGGATGATTTCCTGGGTGACCACCAGCAACATCGCCCCTGCTGCACAGGCCAGCCCCAGCGGCAGCAGCAGTTCGGCAACATTCACCAGCCAGGCACAGATCAACGCCGCCACCGGCTCGACCAAGCCTGAGGCTGCGCCTATCAGGAAGGCCTTGAAGCGCGGCATGCCCGCCCCTGCCAGCACCAGCGCGATCACCAGCCCCTCAGGCACATCCTGCAAGGCAATGCCCATGGCCAGGCTGTCGGCGTCGGCCATACCTCCCCCGGCCGACACACCAATGGCCATACCTTCGGGGATGTTGTGGGCAATGATGGCAATCACGAACAGCCAGATGCGCGCTGCAATCACCGGCTGGTTTGCTGTGCCCACCAACGCTTCAGGCGAAGCCCAGGATACCTTGAGGTCGACCAGGAACAGGCACAACGCCCCGAACATCAGGCCAAAACTGACCAGGCCACCTGCCCCCCAAGGGCTGAAGCCAATAGACTGAGCCGCCGCCAGGCCTGGCATGATCAGGGAAAACGCGGTGGCCGCCAGCATCACGCCAGCACCGAAGCCCAACAGCGTATCCGCCAGCGCCACGGGCATATTGCGAATGACCAGTACCGGTACTGCGCCCAGTGCCGTACCCAGCGCGCATAAAGCACCGCCCTCCAGGGCGCGCAGCATGCGCGGATCGAGGTCTAGCCAGGCGAGGCCCCGTGCCACCAGTAACGCGGCGCCAGCCAGCAAAAGCAAAGTCCCAAGCGCCAGGCGGAACAGGCGCACACTGCTGACAGACATCACCTCAGAGCGCATACCGGTCCGACTCACTTCAGGGCTTCAAGGTAACGACGTTCAACTTCCACCCAGTCAATGACGTTGTAGAAGGCACCGATGTATTCCGGACGACGGTTCTGGTACTTGAGGTAGTAAGCGTGCTCCCACACGTCCAGGCCCAGGATCGGCGCATTGCCGTGCATCAGCGGGCTGTCCTGGTTGCCGCTACTCTCCACCACCAACGTTTTTTGCGGCGTGACGCTGAGCCAGGCCCAACCGCTGCCGAAGCGGGTCAACGCGGCTTTGGTGAAAGCCTCGTTGAAAGCCTCGAAGCCGCCAAGTTGTGCTGTGACGGCTTGCGCCAGCTGGCCCACAGGCTCGCCACCGCCCTGAGGTGACATGACAGTCCAGAACAGGCTGTGGTTGGCGTGACCGCCACCGTGGTTGGTCACAGCGCCACGCAGGTTCTCCGGCAGTTGCTTGACGGCAGCGACCAGTTTTTCCACCGGCCATTCGGCCCACTCGGTACCTTCGAGGGCGGCGTTGAGGCCGTTCACGTAAGTCTGGTGATGCTTGGTGTGGTGGATTTCCATTGTCTGGGCATCAATGTGTGGTTCCAGCGCATCGTAGGCGTATGGCAATGCAGGCAAGGTATGGGGCATGTCAGTGAATTCCGTAGGCATGGGTTCTGGGCGCCACATCCGGTAGGGCAGCGAGCTCGCTGGCCCCGGCGCTGTGGCGGTTGAGCAAGCGCTCGGTACGCGGATACTGGCCATACTCGGCAATGAAACTCAGCAGCTCGGTGTAAGTGCGCGCACTGTGGCGCAAGGCTGCATCACGCAGCCCCTGAGGCAGGCGCGCTTCCTGGCAGGCCTGCAGCAGTCGCTGATGAGCCGCGCACAGGTAGTCGGCGCTTTCATGCGGCTGGTCAAGGCGCAGGTGCAGGTCAGCCAGGTTGTGGTGGGCGATGACGAATGCAGCCACCGCTTCGTCCACGTCATGCCAGCGCTCGAACAGCACCTGGGCCAACGCCAAGGCTTGCAGGTAGTGTTCCCGGGCGTCCACCAGCTCGCCTTGTTCGAATAGGCGGTTGGCGGTTTCCGTGGTGCGTTTCCAGTGCTGCATGGTTGTCTCCTGGGCGGTGACGCAGGTCAGATACCGCCGGCGGTGAGTTTTTCCGGGTCCAGCAGCGCTTCAAGCTGGTCGCGGGACAGGTCGGTGTGCTCCAGCGCCACATCGATGATTGGACGACCCTGCTTGTAGGCGGTCTTGGCGATTTCGGCGGCCTTGAGGTAGCCGATGATCGGATTCAACGCCGTGACCAGAATCGGGTTGCGGGCTAGGGCTTCCTTGAGTTTGTCTTCGTTGACCTTGAAGCTGGCGATGGCTTTGTCGGCCAGCAAACGGCTGACATTGGCCATCAGCTCGATGCTTTCCAGCAGGTTGCGAGCGATCACCGGCAGCATCACGTTCAGCTCGAAGTTACCGGCTTGGCCTGCGACGGCGATGGTCGCGTCGTTGCCAATCACTTGGGCGGCGACCATGGCAGTGGCCTCCGGGATCACCGGGTTGACCTTGCCTGGCATGATCGAAGAGCCCGGCTGCAGAGCTTGCAGCTCGATTTCGCCCAGACCGGCCAGCGGGCCGGAGTTCATCCAGCGCAGATCGTTGGCGATTTTCATCAACGCCACCGCGGTGGTCTTGAGCTGGCCAGACAAAGCCACGGCAGTGTCCTGCGAGCCGATCAGTGCGAACAGGTTCTGGCCGGGCGTGAACTCGACCTTGGTCAGGCCACTGAGCTGGCGAGCGAAACCGACAGCGAACTGCGGATGGGCGTTGATGCCGGTACCCACGGCGGTTCCGCCCTGGGCCAGCGCCTGCAAGTGCGGCAGCACACCTTCGATGTGCGCCTTGGCAGCATTGATCTGCGCAGCCCAGCCATCCAGCACCTGGCTCATGCGCACGGGCATCGCGTCCATCAGGTGAGTACGACCGGTCTTCACGAATTGATGTACTTGTGCCGACTTGACCTCGATCACCTGTACCAGGTGCGCCAGGGCTGGCAGCAACTGCTCGTGCAGGGCCAGCGCGGCGCTGACATGGATGGTGGTCGGAATGATGTCATTGCTGCTCTGGCCACAGTTGACGTGGTCATTGGCGTTGACCGCCTCACCCAGTACATGGGTAGCCAAGGTGGCGATCACCTCATTGGCGTTCATGTTCGAACTGGTGCCAGAGCCTGTCTGGAACACATCCACCGGGAAGTGCTGGATGAAGTCCTCGGCCAGCAATTGCTCGACAGCCTTGACGATAGCCTGGCCCTGCCCGGCAGACAGTTGCTCCAGTTCGACGTTGGCCTTGGCCGCAGCGGCCTTGGCCAGCAACAAGGCACGAATGAACTGGGCCGGCATACGCTGGCCGCTGATCGGGAAGTTGTCGACCGCGCGCTGGGTCTGGGCGCCGTAGAGGGCCTGGGCCGGCACCTGCAGCTCACCCATGCTGTCACGCTCGATACGGGTATCACTCATCATCAAATCCTTGCATCAGTTCATCGGGAGAAATCGAAGGCAGCAGACGGCAATTGGCCAACTGCAGGGCGTAGGGTTGCCAGCGTTGGTTCTGTTCCTGGCGGTCGAGGTTGCGCAGGTCCAGCAGAGGGCGCCAGGCTTGGTCCAGGCACAGACAACGCCAATGCCAGGGGAGCATGCGATCGCAGGCGGTATCCAGCAGCAAGCGAAACGCTGTCAGCGCCACCGTCCATGGCGAGGTTTCGGTGCAGCACACCAGATAGCGGCCTTCGGCCAGGTAATGCTCGATCAGGCGCGGCTCGTCGGGGTCGAGCGCACAGCGAATGCGCCGGCTGAGCCAGCGCCAGTTTTCCAGGTAGGGCAGTTCGCGGAGGACGGATTTCATGAACATCATCGCCGAGTTACTGGATAATGATATTCATTATTAAGTGATAAACAGAATCACTTCAAGAAAAAAGGTGATGAAATAAAAACCCGGCGCGAGGGCCGGGTCTTCGGATTTGCAGAGAAAGGTGTAGTGCTGTGTAGGCCTCTTCGCGGGTAAACCCGCTCCTACAGCGGCCGGTGTCCAACCCCGATGTGCGTCCACTACCGTGTAGGAGCGGATTGATCCGCGAAAGGGCCGGCGCAGGCTAAAGATCAGCTACCAGCAACGGTCATCCGCTCGATCAGCACCGAGCCCGTATGAATGTTGCTACGGGTTTCAAGATCGCTACCAATCGCGACAATCTGCTGGAACATGTCCTTCATGTTTCCGGCGATGGTGACTTCCTGCACGGCATGCTGAATCTCGCCATTCTCGACCCAGAACCCCGCCGCACCACGGGAATAGTCCCCCGTCACCATGTTCAAGCCATGCCCCATCAGTTCGGTCACCAGCAGCCCGCGCCCCATGCGGCGAATCAGCGCGGCCTGATCTTCGACACCGTGGCTGACGAACAGGTTGTGCACGCCACCGGAATTGGCCGTACTCGGCAAACCCAGCTTGCGCCCCGAATAGGTACCCAGCAAGTACGACACCAGCTCACCTTTGTCGACAAACGGTTTGGCATAGGTGGCCAGGCCATCACCGTCGAAGGCGGCGCTGCCCAACGCGCGCGGAATATGCGGGCGTTCGTCGAGGGTCAGCCAGGAAGGGAACAGGCGCTGGCCAATGGTACCCTCCAGGAACGACGACTTACGGTACAGGTTGCCGCCGGAAATGGCCGACAGGAAGCTGCCGAACAGGCCACCGGCCAATTCGGCCGAGAACAGCACCGGTACCTCGCAAGTCGGCACCGGTCGGGCGCCAAGGCGGCTAGCGGCACGCTGGGCAGCGCGCACGCCGATGCTGCTCGGGTCGGCCAGCAGGTTGCCCTGGCGGTTCACGTCGTACCAGTAGTCACGCTGCATCTGCCCGTCGCCTTCGGCAATCATCACGCAGCTCAGGCTGTGCCGGGTCGAGGCGTAACCACCGATGAACCCATGGCTGTTGCCATACACGCGGCAGCCTTGGTGGGTATTGAGGGTGGTGCCATCGGCGTTGAGGATGCGCGGGTCGGCGTCGAACGCCGCTGCCTCGCAGGCCAGGGCCATTTCGATGGCCTTCTCAGGCTCGATACCCCAGTCGTGGTACAGGTCCAGGTCCGGGATTTCACGCGCCATCAGCGCTGCGTCGGCCAAGCCCGAGCATTCATCCTCGGAGGTATGCCTGGCAATTGCCAACGCTGCAGTGACGGTCTCGCGAATCGCCTCCGGACCACTGGCCGAGGTGCTGGCCGAACCTTTGCGCTGGCCAACATAAAGGGTGATACCAAAGCCTTGGTCGCGGTTGAACTCGACCGTTTCGACCTCACGCTGGCGCACGGTGGTGGACAGCCCTTGCTCCAGCGACACCGCCACTTCGCAGGCACTGGCCCCCTGCCGACGCGCCTCGGCGATGATCGCCTCGACCTGTTCCTGCAATGCTGGCAGGTCTTTCGGACCTACGCTCTGGACTGCACTCATGGTTCTCTCCACTCAAATTCTGCGTACGGCTTGGGGTCATTCTACGACCGGGCCGGACAAGCGGCCCCCGACTGGTTATCATGGCGGCGATTTCTAGCGGACTGCCACCATGGTTGATTCAAACGACGACGCCTTCGACGGCGAAAAAAGCAAAACCCAGATCAAGCGCGAACTGCATGCGCTGGTCGAACTCGGCGAGCGGCTTACCACCCTCAAGGCCGATACCTTGGCGCGCCTGCCTTTGACCGACGAGCTGCGCAAGGCACTGGCCGAGGCCAGCAAGCACACCGCTCATGGCGCCCGTAAACGCCACATGTCGTTCGTCGGCAAGCTCATGCGCGTGCAAGACCTCGATGCCATCCACGCCTTGCTCGAACAGATGGACAGCTCGACTCGCCAGTACAACGAACGTTTCCACAGCCTGGAGCGCTGGCGTGACCGGTTGATCGACGGTAACGACGAAGACCTCGAGCGCTTCGTCAACGAGTATCCCGACACCGACCGCCAGCAGCTGCGCTCGCTGGTGCGCCATGCCCAGCACGAGAAGGCGCGGAACAAGCCGCCTGCCGCCGCGCGCAAGGTGTTCAAGTACATCCGCGACCTCGACGAGTTGCAGCGCGGGTTGCGCTGACGGACTGGGGCCTTGTGGGAGCGGGCGTGCCCGCTCCTACAATGGCTCCCGAAGCCATCAAGCCCCGGTACCGCCCACGGTAATCGCATCCAGTTTCAAGGTAGGCTGCCCCACCCCAACCGGCACCGACTGCCCGTCCTTGCCGCACGTCCCTACTCCGCTGTCCAGTGCCAGGTCGTTACCGACCATCGAAACCCGGCTCATCGCCTCGGGACCATTGCCGATCAGGGTTGCGCCCTTCACTGGCGCGGTAATCTTGCCGTCTTCGATCAGGTAGGCCTCACTGGTGGAGAACACGAACTTGCCGCTGGTGATATCCACCTGCCCACCACCGAGGTTGGCGCAGTAGATACCCTTCTTCACCGACGCAATAATCTCCTGTGGGTCGCTTTCGCCGGCACGCATGTAGGTGTTGGTCATGCGTGGCATCGGCAGGTGCGCGTAGGATTCACGGCGGCCGTTGCCGGTCACAGCCATGCCCATCAGGCGCGCGTTCAGCTTGTCCTGCATGTACCCCTTGAGCACGCCATTCTCGATCAGCGTGGTGCATTCGGTCGGGGTGCCTTCGTCATCCACGCTCAGAGAACCACGGCGGCCTTCAAGGGTGCCATCGTCGACGATGGTGCACAGGCTCGACGCCACTTTCTCGCCAATGCGGCCACTGAACGCCGAACTGCCCTTGCGGTTGAAGTCGCCTTCCAGGCCATGGCCGACGGCCTCGTGCAACAGCACGCCCGACCAGCCCGAGCCCAGCACTACCGGCAAGGTACCGGCCGGTGCCGGGATCGCTTCCAGATTCACCAGGGCCTGGCGCAGGGCCTCGCGGGCATAGCCCATCACCCGCTCCTCGGTGAAGTAGCGGTAATCGGTACGCCCGCCACCGCCCTGCCCACCGCGTTCACGACGGCCGTTCTGCTCGACGATGACGCTGACATTGAAGCGCACCAGCGGGCGTACGTCGGCAGCCAGGCTGCCATCGGCCGCGGCAATCAGAATGCGTTCCCAGACCCCGGCCATGCTCACGCTGACTTGCTGAATGCGCGGGTCCAGGGCACGGGTGGCGGCATCGACACGCTTAAGCAGCTCGACCTTTTCGGCACGGCTGAGCACGTCCAGCGGGTTGTCCGCGGTATACAGGGCGGCCACCTCCTGGCTGCGGAAGGCTTGCACCGTGCCGTTTTGCCCGGCACGGGAAATCGAACGGGCGGCACGGGCTGCCGAGGTCAGCGCTTCAAGGTTGATCGCGTTGCTGTAGGCGAAGCCGGTTTTTTCGCCGGACTGGGCACGCACGCCCACGCCCTGGTCGAGGTTGAAGCTGCCCTCTTTGACGATACCGTCCTCCAGCGCCCAGGTTTCCGAGATCTGGCCCTGGAAATACAGGTCGGCGGCGTCGATGCCGGGGCCAGCCAACTCACCCAGCACGCTCTGCAGGCTGTCCAGGGTCAAGCCGCCTGGGGCCAGGAGCTGCTCACTGACGGTGGATAACATCTGGCTCATAGTCACTCCGAGGTATGCGCAGGTCGCAACGCGCCCTGCGAAAAAAAGCGCCGGTGCGATACCACCGGCATGCGCGCCCGAATGGACGCTTGTTCTTCAATGGCGCGCTCGGCAAGCAGTACCGCTTCACCTTGCGCCTGTTCTGCGAGAATGCGCCCCCAAGGGTCGACGATCGCCGCATGGCCATGGGTTTCCCGTGGGCCAGGATGGGCGCCGCCCTGTGCCGCAGCCAGCAGGTAACACTGGGTTTCGATGGCCCGGGCACGCACCAGCACCTCCCAATGTGCTGCGCCGGTCACTGCGGTAAAAGCTGCTGGCGCGGTGATCAGCTCCGCGCCGGCAGCGCGCAGCGCGCTGTACAGTTCGGGAAAGCGCAGGTCGTAACACACGCTCAGCCCCAGCCGCCCGACCGGCGTATCAGCCACCACCACCTGAGCACCCTGCGCGTAGTCATCCGACTCGCGGTAACGGCCCCGGTTGTCGGCCACGTCCACATCAAACAAGTGCAGCTTGTCATACCTTGCCGCCACCTCGCCGTGTTCATCGACCAGCAGCGAGCACGCATGGGCCTTGGCATCGGGCTGGCCGAACGGTGGCAAGGGCAAAGTACCGGCAACAATCCATAACTTGAGGTCGCGGGCGGTGCGTTTCAACCACGGCAGAATGGGCCCTTCCCCCAAGGCTTCGGCACGGCCGATGGCAGCAGCGTCCTTGCGCCCCATGGCGGCAAAGTTTTCCGGCAGCACCGCCAACCGTGCGCCGCCCAATGCGGCCTGCTCCAACAGGGCACCGGCACGCTGCAGGTTGGTCTGCACGTCGTCCTGGCTGACCATCTGGATTACCGCTGCCTTCATGGGTACTCCTAGCGGGATTTCTCGAAAGGTTTCACAAAGGTGATTCTAGGCTCTTTCCACGGCCCTTCGACACGGTAGTGCACGCTGGCAAAGCGTGACACGCGGTCACCGATCAGCCGATCGACCAGGAACAGCGCACCGCCCACCGCCGGCGCGCCGACGATCAACGCCGCCAGCGGCAGGTTGTTGGTCACCGGCAGGCTCACCTGCAAGTCAGCATCGACCCGGTCGCTGACCATGTCCAGCGTGCCGTCGAGTTCGAAGTTGCTCGACGGGCCGGTCACGGTAATCGGTTCGCGGGTCACGTACACGCCACTGCTGGCCACCAGCAAGCCCTTGACCCGGTCATAGGCCAGGCCCTTGTCAAACAGGTCGGAAAAGTCCAGACGCAGGCGCCGGCCAATCGAGTTGAAGTTGAGCAGGCCGAACACCCGCAGCGCCTGTGCGCTGCCTTCGACCTCGACGAACTGGCCGGTGCGCAGTGCTGCATCCATGCTGCCCGAGAAGCGTTTCAGGCCCACCGCGGCCGGCGAACCCGGCCAGCGGCCATCCACATCCAGGCGGAAGTCGCGGCTGGTCACCGTCGGGGCAAAGCCCCAGGCGCTGAGCACATCCGCCAGGTTCTTGCCGTCAAGGCGCCCTTTGTACCAACTGCTGGTTTTGCCCGTTTCACCCTCCCAGCCACCACCGCCATCGATGCGCAACCCCTTGAGGTCGAGGTCGATATCACTGGCTGTGACGCCACGTGGGGTCGGCCGCAGCTTGATCGCGGCGCTGCCGTAAAGATCGTCACCGCGATAGAGCTTGTCGATGCTCAGGTCCAGTGCCGGGACTTTGCGCGGATCGAACGAGGCAAGCGGGTCGGGGCCGTCTTCAGCCTGCTGTTCAGCGGCGCTGGCGGCAGGCAGCCGCAAGGTCTGCATGCGCACGACCATGGGCGCGCCCTTGGCATCCGGTACGCGCGCATTACCGATGACTTCCTTGCTGTCGAGGCGCAAATCCCAGGCCGGGCCGCCCCGGGCCAGGCGTACCACGGCCTGGTTCAGGTCCATGCCAAAGGCTTTCAACTGGCCGATGCTCAGGTCGACGCTTTGCAGGTTCTGCCGCGCGCTGCCACCGGGGTCATCCCCAGCCAGCCGGCCTGCCTGCTCTTGCCAAGGGGCCAGGTCCAGGGTCTCCAGGCGCCCGCGCACCCTCAGCCCCTGGCTGGCAGGTACCCGGGCGTCGCCTGTGCCCAGCACTAGCTCGCCACGGCCCTGAGTCAACGTTTCAGCCGGTGCAGCATAGGCAAAGCGGGCAAGGTCGGCGTAGGCAGCGTTGAATTGCCGCTCCGGGCCCTGAAGGCTCATGTTGAAACGGCTGTCACGGGTATCTGCTGCCGCTTTGCCGAACGGAGCCGGCAGGTCGATGGCCAGCCCCTTGAGGCTGGAAGTGACATTCAGGCGGTTGTCCCGGCTCCCCAGACTGAGCTGCAACTGATAGGGCAGTTCACCGGAGGCCGGCAAGGCCTGCTTGAACTGCAGCCAGTCAGTCAGTGTCTTGAGCGATACCTGGCCATTGGCATTGATGCGGGTCTGCATCTGCCCAGCCTGACCTTCAGCGGTTATTTGCGCCGTTACCGGCTTGCCGAAAGCCTGCAGGCTGATGCCTTTGCCACTCAGGCCCTTGTCGAAGTCGAAGCTGAAGTCGCCCTTCAGGCGGTTCAACTCCAGGCTTGGCGGGGCCACTTTCAGGCGCGCATCGTGGGTGGCGAAGTCCACCTGCACCTTTGGGCGCTGCCCATGGGCCAGTGGGATATCGAGTTTGACCTTGCCCTTCAGCGGCCCCTCACCTTCCCAGCCGGCGAAAATCTCCCCGGTGCCGATTGGCGCTTCCTTGAGAATCTTCAGGCCATCACCCAGGCTACCGTCGAAATCGCCATCCAGGTAGAGGTGGCTGTGCTGGCCACCCTCGACATGCGGGATATCGACATTCACATCGCTGACCTTGGTGTCGAGCAGCACGCCTCGCTGGGCCTTGATGCGCACGCCACTGTCCTCGATGAACACATCACCATCGACGTGCTGCACCTGTGGCCAACCGGGCTGGAAATCCAGCGCGGCGTCATGCACCTTGAAGAACAGGCTGATGCTGCGCGCTTGCGGCGCTGCGCCATGGTTCAGCGAGCCCTGATACTGGAAGTAGCCTTCATCCACAGCGCCTTTGACGATAGCGCTGCGCAGCCACTCGTCGAGGGCCGGACTGAGCACCTCGGGCAGATACTTGGCAGTATAGCGGCCATCGCCTTCGGTCAGGCCGACGCGCAGGTCCATATAGTCCTCGCGACCTTCCTCGAACAACAGGCGAATCAGGAAGTCACCGGCGATCTTGCCCTCCTCGCCCAGCACCTTGAGGTAGGGCGCAATCAGGGTGAAACCGTCTTTGTCCAAGGTCCAGGTCAAGCGCGCATTCGCCTTCTGGTAATGCCAGGGCTTGGCGAAGATCGGGTACAGATGCAGCATGAACGCATCGGTATCCAGGCGCAGCTCGCCGTGGCCCAGGTCACCACTGATGCTGCCACTGACGTTACCGGCCGCCGGGGCGTTGTGATAAGCATCGAAGCCTACCTTCTCCAGGTTGGCTGCGAACTGCAGGCGCTGGTCACCCTCGGCCTTGGGCCTGGCCTCGAGGCGCACATTGCGCAACGCACCGGTCACCTTCAAGCCATCGACCACATCCTTGACCTTGTCCGGCAGGGGGGCCAGGGCATCGATCAGCGGAGTCAGCGGGGTGAGGTCGAGGCGGTCGGCCTGTAACTGCCAGCTTTCATCGGCTACGTTCTGGCCAGGGCGCTGCTGCAACTGCAGGTGAGACTCCCAGCGGGCCTTGCCGAGGTCCATGGCCAACGAGTCGACGACCACATCGAAGCCTTGCTCCCGGCGCTGGAACCAGGCACCCAAAGCCAGATTATTCAGGTTGGCAGCCTTGCGCCCGGCATAGGCCCCCTCCAGCCTGGGTGCATTGAGCCTTACGACGGCCCGTTGCAACTGCCCCTTGCCCCAGCCGATCCAGAACTCACCGCCCGCCCGCAGGGTGTCAGCATGCCACTGACCCAACACCTTGGGCGGCAACCAATGTGCCCAGTCACTTTGCGGCAGGCTGACATAGGCGTCTACCTCGCCATCACGCCAAGCGTCGGCCGACATACGGCTGTTCAGGCTCAACGCCAGGGGTTGGCCGTCAGGCAGGGTCGCACGCAAATCCAAGGCCTGACGGGTGGCACCGGCCTGCAGGCCGGCACTCACATAAGTCAGGGTCAGCGGGTCGCGCTGCCAGGGGTGCAGAGTGACCAGACTGTCGAACACATCGATGCGCCCCAGCTGGCGCAGGCGCTGCAGCAAGTCGGCAGGGTCCAGCGGCGCGTCGTCCTTCTTCGGCAGGCCTTCCAGGCTCCAGGCGCCCTGCTCGTTCTCGCGAAGGATCAGTTGCAGCCCGCCCAGCTGGATGCGCGCCAGGCGCACTTCGCGGGCGGTGAGGCTGGCCCAGATGTCGGGCACCACCATGACGTCGTCCAGCCGGAGCGCCTTGGTGCCTTCGCCCAATTGCAGGTCGCGCACCCGCAGCACAGGGGCCAGTCCGCTCCAGTGCCCTTCCAGGGCACCGACATGCACGGGCAGGCCCAGCGCCTGCTCGGCCTTGCTTTCTACGTCGGCACGGTACTCGGCTACCAGCGGCACCAGTTCACGACCAAGGCTGACATACAGCGCCACCAATACGGCCAGCAGGGCACATATGCCCAACCCCCAGCGGGTCAGAGCAACAAGAACGCGGTTCAGACGTCCCATGGCCATGGCCCTCCAAGTCGTTTATCCATGATGGCCCGTCGTGCCGGTTTTGCCAGGACGACAATGCAGTGGCGTGTTTCAGAAGACCTCAGAGCAGCACCACGTCGTATTGTTCCTGCGAATACATCGACTCGACCTGGAAGCGAATGGTTCGACCGATAAAGGCTTCCAGTTCCGCCACGTTGCCTGACTCTTCATCCAGCAGGCGGTCGACCACCTTCTGGTTGGCCAGCACACGGTAGCCTTCAGCCTGATAGGCACGGGCCTCACGCAGGATCTCGCGGAATATTTCGTAACAGATGGTCTCGGGTGTTTTCAGCTTGCCGCGGCCCTGACAGGCCAGACACGGCTCGCAAAGCACCTGTTCCAGGCTTTCCCGCGTACGCTTGCGGGTCATCTGCACCAGGCCCAACTCGGTGATGCCGATGATGTTGGTCTTGGCGTGATCGCGCTCCAGCTGTTTTTCCAGGGTACGCAGTACCTGACGCTGGTGATCTTCGTCTTCCATGTCGATGAAGTCGATGATGATGATGCCGCCAATGTTGCGCAGGCGCAGTTGCCGGGCGATGGCGGTAGCGGCCTCGAGGTTGGTCTTGAAGATGGTTTCTTCGAGGTTGCGATGACCGACGAAAGCCCCGGTGTTGACGTCGATGGTGGTCATCGCTTCGGCCGGGTCGACCACCAGGTAACCGCCGGACTTCAACGGCACCTTGCGCTCCAGAGCCCGCTGGATCTCGTCTTCGACACCGTACAGGTCAAAGATTGGGCGCTCGCCGGGGTAATGTTCGAGGCGGTCGGCAATTTCCGGCATCAACTCGCCAACGAACTGCGTGGTCTTCTGGAAGGTTTCCCGCGAGTCGATGCGGATCTTCTCGATCTTCGGATTGACCAGGTCGCGCAGGGTACGCAGGGCCAGGCCAAGGTCTTCGTAAATGACCGTGGGCGCGCCGCAGGTCTTGATCTGGGTGCCGATCTGCTCCCACAGGCGGCGCAGGTAACGGATGTCCTGCAAGATCTCCTCGGCACGCGCGCCTTCGGCGGCGGTGCGCAAGATGAAGCCGCCGGCATCCTTGATGTTCTCGCTGTCCATGCAGTCGCTGACCACTTGCTTGAGGCGCTCACGCTCGGCCTCGTCCTCGATTTTCAGCGAAATACCGACATGGCTGCTGCGTGGCATGTACACCAGGTAGCGCGACGGGATCGATAGCTGGGTGGTCAGGCGCGCCCCCTTGGTGCCGATCGGGTCCTTGGTCACCTGCACCACCAGGGCCTGGCCTTCATGTACCAGTGCGGTGATGTTCTCTACCGCCGAGCCTTCGCGCTGGGAGATTTCCGAGGCATGGATAAACGCTGCGCGCTCGAGGCCGATGTCGACGAAGGCCGCCTGCATGCCTGGCAGCACACGCACCACCTTGCCCTTGTAGATATTGCCGACGATGCCACGGCGCTGGGTGCGCTCGACATGCACTTCCTGCAGCACCCCGTTTTCCACCACCGCCACACGTGACTCCATCGGGGTGATGTTGATCAGGATCTCTTCACTCATGGCAGGCTCTCGTCAAAGGTTCTTTCTAATGATGGATGGCGTATGCACTGCTGGCTACTGCGGGTTTGTTACCTCTGGCGTATGCGCGAGCGATTGCCAGCAGGCGATGCCGAACTGGCCAAGCAAATCGGCCGTTTCACAGAGCGGCAAGCCGACCACCGCCGAATAGCTGCCGGAAAGACCGGTGACGAAGACCGCACCCAGCCCCTGGACGGCATAGCCGCCAGCCTTGTCAGCTGGCTCACCGCTGGCCCAATAGCGTTGCGCTTCATCGGTGCTGATGGCGCGAAAGCGCACTGTGCTGGTCACGCAAAAACTGTGCACACGCTGACCATCGTCCAGGGCGACAGCGGTCAGCACCTGATGCTCGCGGCCTGACAAGTCAGCCAGCATGGCCAAGGCATCTTCACGGTTTTCCGGTTTGCCGAGAATACGACCATCGAGCACCACGGCAGTGTCTGCGCCGAGCACTACAGCCGGGCCGTCGACACGGGCCAGGCCGGCGGCGGCCTTTGCCCGGGCCAGGCGTTCGACGTAGGCAGGGGCGCTTTCGCTGGGTAGCGGAGATTCATCGATGGGGGCACTGATGACAATGAACGGCACGCCGATCTGCGTCAGCAGTTCACGACGACGGGGCGAGCCTGAAGCCAGGTATAGCGGGGTCATGCAGACATCTCCCTGTCAGTGGCGCGTTGCCGTCAGTTGATGTGCAAGCGTCGACGCAGGTCGCGCAAGGCAAAGCTGATCCATGGCCAGAGCAAGGCACTGATCACCGCCGACCAGACCAGCGCCAGGGTGGGCAGGCGGTTGCCGGTCAGTGCACTGAGCCACAGCTGGATCAACTGGGCGATACCAAAGATCACCAGAATGACCAGGCTTTGCTGCCACATGGGGAACATGCGCAGACGCTGCTGCAGGGACAGCACCAGAAAGGTGATGAGGGTAAGGACCAGCGCATTCTGCCCCAGCAGCGTGCCATACAGCACGTCCTCGGCAAGGCCCAGCACGAATGCCGTGGTCATGCCGACCTTGTTCGGCACGGCAAGGGTCCAGAACGACACCAGCAAGGCCAGCCACATGGGCCGGAACACTTCCATGAACTGCGGCATGGGGGAAACACTGAGCAGCAGGCCGATGGCGAACGTAAGCCAGATGACCCAGCCGTTATTGCGGCGTGATGCAGCCATCATTGCCTCCGGGGTTGAGCGGGTGCGGCCGGCGTGGCAGGTGCAGCAGACGGGGCTGCTGGCTGCGCGACCGGAGTGGCCGGTGCTGCCGGTGTGACCGACGCGGCAGGCGTACCAGCGGCGGGTGCGACCGGATCACGGGTAGCGGCCGGCTGGCCAGCAGGTGCAGCCCCCTTTCGGTCAGCCTCTTCCTGGGCAATGGCGGCATCGGTGGCACGCTGCTCCGGGCTACGCCGGTCACTGAACACCAGCAACATGTAGCGGCTGCGGTTAAGCGCGGCGGTGGGGATGGCACGGACGATGGCAAAGGGTTGGCCGGAATCGTGGATCACTTCGTTGACCGTGGCCACCGGGTAGCCGGCAGGAAAGCGCTGCCCCATGCCGGAACTGACCAGCAGGTCGCCTTCCTTGATGTCGGCCGTGTCGGCCACATGCCGCAACTCCAGGCGCTCCGGGTTGCCAGTGCCGCTGGCGATGGCTCGCAGACCGTTGCGGTTGACCTGCACCGGAATGCTGTGGGTGGTATCGGTCAGCAACAGCACCCGCGCGGTATAGGGCATCAACTCTACGACCTGGCCCATCAGGCCGCGGGCATCGAGCACCGGTTGGCCCAGGAACACACCATCACGCTCACCCTTGTTGATCAGAATGCGGTGGGTAAACGGGTTGGGGTCGACACCGATCAGCTCGGCAACTTCAACCTTTTCGTTGACCAGCGCCGAAGAGTTGAGCAGCTCGCGCAGCCGCACGTTCTGCTCGGTCAGGGCCGCCAGCTTCTGCAGGCGCCCCTGCAGCAGCAGGGCTTCGGTCTTGAGCTTCTCGTTTTCGGCAATCAGCTCGGTGCGGCTACCGAACTGGCCGGCCACACCTTGCCAGGCACGCTGTGGCAAATCGGTGATCCAGTACGACTCCATCAGCACCAGGCCCATCTGGCTGCGCACGGGTTTGAGCACGTCGAAGCGCGCGTCGACAACCATCAACGCGACCGACATCACCACCAGAACGAGCAGGCGAACGCCCAGCGAAGGGCCCTTGGAGAAAAGCGGTTTAATGGGCCGTTCCTCGTGGACGACTCAGGAGGTCATTGGACATGGAACAACGCACCAGCCTGGTTGCGGGTTGACGGATACGGCGCCCAAACGGGCGCCAGCCCAGCGCATACAGGTAGCACTGTACGTACTACCTGTAAACCGGGCGCTCGTGAACAGCGAGCGGGATCACTCGCTGGAGAGCAGGTCCATCGCGTGCTTGTCCATCATCTCCAGGGCGCGACCGCCGCCACGGGCGACGCAGGTCAACGGGTCCTCGGCGACGATCACCGGCAGGCCGGTTTCCTGGGCCAGCAGTTTGTCGAGGTCACGCAGCAGCGCACCACCACCGGTCAGCACCAGGCCGCGCTCGGCGATGTCCGAGGCAAGCTCCGGCGGCGATTGCTCGAGGGCGCTCTTGACCGCCTGGACGATGGTCGCCAGCGATTCCTGCAGCGCTTCGAGCACTTCGTTGGAGTTCAGGGTGAAGGCACGCGGTACACCTTCGGCCAGGTTACGACCACGCACGTCGACTTCACGTACTTCGCCACCTGGGTAGGCAGTACCGATTTCCTGCTTGATACGTTCGGCGGTGGATTCGCCGATCAAGCTGCCGTAGTTGCGGCGCACGTAGGTCACGATGGCTTCGTCGAAGCGGTCACCGCCAACGCGGACGGACTCGGCATAGACCACGCCGTTGAGCGAGATCAGGGCGATTTCAGTGGTACCGCCACCGATATCGACGACCATCGAACCGCGGGCCTCTTCAACCGGCAGGCCGGCACCGATGGCAGCGGCCATTGGCTCTTCGATCAGGAACACTTCTCGGGCACCCGCACCGAGGGCCGACTCACGGATGGCGCGGCGCTCGACCTGGGTCGACTTGCACGGCACGCAGATCAGCACGCGCGGGCTCGGCTGCAGGAAGCTGTTCTCGTGAACCTTGTTGATAAAATATTGCAACATTTTTTCGCAGACGCTGAAGTCGGCAATGACGCCGTCCTTCATCGGACGAATGGCTGCAATGTTGCCAGGCGTACGGCCCAGCATGCGTTTGGCTTCGGTACCGACGGCGACGACGCTTTTCTGGTTGCCATGGGTACGGATGGCAACAACCGAGGGCTCATTCAGGACGATACCGCGCTCACGCACGTAAATAAGGGTGTTGGCAGTACCCAGGTCGATAGAAAGATCGCTGGAAAACATGCCACGCAGTTTCTTGAACATGGGAAAGTGACCCTGGGGAAAGCGTGGGTAAAAAAGTGCGGCAAACTCTAACAATGGCAGGGATTTTGGGCAAGGAGCCAATATGTTAAATTGGCTGTTTTTCCGAGCACGCCAGCAGAATTTCGCGGCCGTTAGACCGCCAGAAAGCTGACATGTTCCTCACCGCGGACCCAAATTCCGTTCTTTGTTTCCCTTGGAGATCCTCATGGCGCTTGAACGCTGCGACGTGGAAAAGATCGCCCATCTGGCCCGCCTGGGCCTGAATGATGGCGAACTGCCACACATTACCGACGCCCTGAACAGCATTCTCGGCCTGGTCGACCAGATGCAAGCGGTCGATACCACTGGCATCGAGCCCCTGGCCCACCCGCTGGAGGCCAGCCAGCGCCTGCGTCCTGACCAAGTCACCGAAAGCAACCAGCGCGATGCCTACCAGGCCATCGCGCCGTCGACCGAAAGCGGTCTGTACCTGGTTCCCAAAGTCATCGAGTAAGGGATAGAGCCTGCCATGCATCAATTGACCCTGGCCGAGATCGCCCGCGGACTCGCCGACAAATCGTTTTCTTCCGAAGAGCTGACCGGCGCCCTGCTGGCGCGCATCAAACAGCTCGACCCGCAGATCAACAGCTTCATCAGCATCACCGACGACCTGGCCCTGGCTCAGGCGCGTGCCGCCGATGCCCGTCGCGCCGCTGGCGAAACCGGCGCGCTGCTGGGTGCACCGATCGCCCACAAAGACCTGTTCTGCACCAACGGCGTACGCACCAGCTGCGGCTCGAAGATGCTCGACAACTTCAAGGCGCCCTATGACGCCACCGTGGTCGCCAAGCTGGCCGAAGCCGGCATGGTCACCCTGGGCAAGACCAACATGGACGAGTTCGCCATGGGTTCGGCCAACGAATCCAGCCATTACGGCGCGGTGAAGAACCCGTGGAACCTCGAGCACGTTCCGGGCGGGTCGTCCGGTGGTTCGGCCGCTGCTGTGGCCGCGCGCCTGCTGCCCGCCACCACGGGCACCGACACCGGCGGCTCGATCCGCCAGCCAGCGGCACTGACCAACCTCACCGGCCTCAAGCCGACGTACGGTCGTGTGTCGCGCTGGGGCATGATCGCCTACGCCTCCAGCCTCGACCAGGGCGGCCCACTGGCCCGCACCGCCGAGGACTGCGCGCTGCTGCTGCAAGGTATGGCCGGTTTCGACGCCAAGGACTCCACCAGCATCGAAGAACCGGTGCCGGACTACAGCGCCAGCCTGAACGCTTCGCTGCAGGGCCTGCGCATCGGTCTGCCGAAAGAGTACTTCGGTGCCGGTCTAGACCCACGCATCGCCGACCTGGTCCAGGCCAGCGTCAAAGAGCTGGAAAAGCTCGGCGCAGTGGTCAAGGAAATCAGCCTGCCGAACATGCAGCATGCCATTCCGGCCTACTACGTGATCGCCCCGGCTGAAGCCTCTTCCAACCTGTCGCGTTTCGACGGCGTACGCTTCGGCTACCGCTGTGAAGAGCCGAAAGACCTCACCGACCTGTACAAGCGCTCACGCGGCGAAGGGTTCGGCGTTGAAGTACAGCGCCGCATCATGGTCGGTACCTACGCCCTGTCGGCCGGCTACTACGACGCCTATTACGTGAAGGCGCAGCAAATCCGCCGCCTGATCAAGAACGACTTCATGGCCGCCTTCAACGATGTCGACCTGATTCTCGGCCCGACCACGCCAAACCCGGCCTGGAAGCTTGGCGCCAAGAGCAGCGACCCGGTTGCCGCCTATCTCGAAGACGTCTACACCATCACCGCCAACCTGGCGGGCCTGCCTGGCCTGTCGATGCCTGCGGGCTTCGTCGACGGCCTGCCGGTCGGCGTGCAACTGCTGGCGCCCTACTTCCAGGAAGGCCGCCTGCTCAACGTCGCGCACCGCTACCAACAGGTGACCGACTGGCATACCCGCGCCCCCAACGGCTTCTGAGGAATTCACACATGCAATGGGAAGTTGTGATCGGGCTGGAAATCCACACTCAGCTCGCCACCCAGTCGAAGATCTTCTCCGGCAGCGCTACCACCTTTGGCTCCGAGCCGAATACTCAGGCCAGCCTGGTTGACCTGGGCATGCCCGGTGTACTGCCGGTGCTGAACGAGGAAGCCGTGCGCATGGCGTGCATGTTCGGCCTGGCCATCGATGCCGAGATCGGCAAGCGCAACGTGTTCGCACGCAAGAACTACTTCTACCCCGACCTGCCCAAGGGCTACCAGATCAGCCAGATGGACCTGCCGATCGTCGGCAAGGGCCACCTGGACATCGCGCTGGAAGACGGCACCATCAAGCGCATCGGCGTAACCCGCGCGCACCTGGAAGAAGACGCCGGCAAGAGCCTGCACGAAGACTTCAGCGGCTCCACCGGTATCGACCTGAACCGTGCCGGCACCCCGCTGCTGGAAATCGTCTCCGAGCCTGACATGCGCAGCGCCAAGGAAGCCGTGGCTTACGTCAAGGCAATCCACGCGCTGGTGCGCTACCTGGGCATCTGCGACGGCAACATGGCCGAAGGTTCGCTGCGCTGCGACTGCAACGTATCGATCCGCCCGAAAGGCCAGACCGAGTTCGGCACTCGCTGCGAAATCAAGAACGTCAACTCGTTCCGTTTCATCGAGCGCGCGATCAACAGCGAAATCCAGCGCCAGATCGACCTGATCGAAGACGGTGGCAAAGTCGTGCAGGAAACACGCCTGTACGACCCGAACAAGGACGAAACCCGCTCCATGCGCAGCAAAGAGGAAGCTAACGACTACCGTTACTTCCCCGACCCCGACCTGCTGCCGGTGGTCATCGAGGACAGCTTCCTCGAAACCATTCGCGCCGGCCTGCCAGAGCTGCCGCCACAGAAGGTCGAGCGCTTCCAGACTCAGTACGGTCTGTCGGCCTACGACGCCAACGTGTTGGCTTCCAGCCGCGAACAGGCTGACTACTTCGAAGAAGTGGTGAAGATCGGCGGTGATGCCAAGCTGGCGGCCAACTGGGTCATGGTCGAACTGGGTAGCCTGCTGAACAAGCTGGGTGTCGAAATCGATCAGGCGCCGGTCAGCGCTGCGCAACTGGGCGGCATGCTGCTGCGCATTCGTGACAACACCATCAGCGGCAAGATTGCCAAGACCGTGTTCGAGGCCATGGCCGCCGGTGAAGGCGATGCCGACAGCATCATCGAGAGCAAAGGCCTGAAACAGGTTACCGACACGGGTGCGATCGACAAGATGCTCGACGAAATGCTGGCAGCCAATGCCGAGCAGGTCGAACAATATCGCGCAGCCGATGAGGCCAAGCGCGGCAAGATGTTCGGCTTCTTCGTCGGTCAGGCCATGAAAGCCTCCAAAGGCAAGGCCAACCCGGGGCAGGTGAACCAATTGCTCAAGGCCAAGCTCGAAGGGTGATGGTTTTACCCCTGTAATGCTGCGAGGGCTTCGCCCTCGTTCGCGGCTGAAGCCGCTCCTACACAAGCCAGCGTTTTCCCTGTAGGAGCGGGTTTACCCGCGAATGGTCGCACCGGAGAGCACCTGACTTGCTAAAACGTTCCCTCGGCACCCTCGCCCTGTTTTCTTTCCTGGCCGGCTGCGCCAGCCATGACATCGACCCGCGCGGCTACGACCAGACGGGCACCGCTTCCTACTACGGCTCGCGCCACCATGGCAAACGCACCGCCAGTGGCGAACCGTTCAACCAGCACGGCCTCACCGCCGCGCACCGCAGCCTGCCCTTCGGCACACGTGTACGGGTGACCAACATGGCCAACCAGCGCAGTGTGGTGGTACGCATCAACGACCGTGGCCCGCACACCCGCGGCCGCCTGATCGACCTGTCTCGCGCAGCAGCAGAAAAAATCGGTATGCTCCGTAGCGGAACAGCGCGCGTGCGCGTACAAGGGCTTAGCGACTGACGCGACAGGAGTCCGACCATTTTCGACCTGGCCACCCTCCCCACTTTTAGCCTGCTGCAAATGGGCGTTGCCCTGTTGTTGCTGATCGGTGGCGCCGAGCTATTGGTGCGCTCCGCCTTGCGCCTGGCGCAACGCCTGCACGTTCGCCCGCTGATCATAGGCCTGAGCCTGGTGGCCTTCGGCAGTACCGCGCCACAACTGACCGTAAGCCTGCAGGCCGCCTACCAGGGCGCGCCGGATGTGGCAGTAGGCAGCGTGATCGGCAGCAACATCTTCAACGTGCTGGTCATTCTCGGCCTGGCCGCGCTGATCATCCCGCTACGGGTGTCTCGTCAGCTGGTGCGCCTGGATCTTCCCTTGATGATCGTCGCCAGCGGGCTGGTGTATGCACTGTCCGCCAATGCCCACCTGGGTAGGGTTGAAGGGGCACTGCTATTGCTGGGGCTGGCCGGTTACCTGGCAATGCTCTGGCATCAGTCGCGCCATTACGCACGCACCTACCCGGCCCCGGACGCCGCCAGGTCCGGGGCCGGGCGCTTCTGGTCAGGTACGCTGCTGCAGATACTGGTCGGCCTTGGCCTGCTGAGCCTGGCGGGCCACTTGCTACTGGAAGCTGCCATCGAGATGGCCACCGACCTGGGCCTGTCCGAGCGTATTATCGGCCTGACGGTCGTCGCCATCTGCACCTCCATGCCGGAACTGGCCGCTGCGCTGATCGCCGCCTTGCGTGGCGAACGGGAGATCGCCGTGGGCACGGTGATCGGCAGCAACCTGTTCAACCTGCTGGCCGTACTGGGCCTGACCGCACTGATCACCCCGGAACCCCTGTCGATCTCGCCTAACGCGCTGTCTTTCGATCTGCCTGTAATGCTCGGCGTTGCTGTCCTGAGCCTGCCAGTGTTCTATTCCGGTTACCGCATCACTCGCGCCGAAGGCCTGGTGTTTCTTTGCCTGTACCTGGCCTACGGCCTTCATGTGGCGGCTTTTACCATGGGTATGCCGCTGGCTGGCCGCCTGGAGCGATTGATGCTGTTCTATGTACTGCCGGTGCTCGCTGCGGTGTTGCTGTACACCACTGTGCGTGCCTGGCGGAGGCAGCATTGAGGGGCATGGAAGGGGCACGCGTCAGGGCCGCCAGACGCATGCCTTTAGGCTTTCATCGCCTGTGAGATCGAGCGCCGCGCGGGCGGCGCTCGATCTCACAGGCGCCGAAAACCTAACGGCATGCCCCTTACGAACAAACCCGATCAGCCCTTGGCCTGGCGAGCCTTCTTCAGCTTGAAGGCCACCCACAGCACAGCGATCCATGCCGGGATCAGCATTACCGAGATGCGAATCGGCGGCGTCAGGTACATCACCACCAGGATCAGCACGATGAACGCCAGGCACAGGTAGTTGGTCAGTGGGTGCCCCAGGCTTTTGTAGAAGGGGGTGATCCCGGCGGCCAGCTTGGCCTTGCGGAATTTGAGGTGGGTAATGCTGATGCTCGCCCAGTTGATCACCAACGCGGACACTGCCAACGCCATCAGCAAGCCAAAGGCCCCGCCCGGCATCAGGTAATTGATCAGCACGCACAGGCCGGTCGCAAAGGCCGACACGGCCAGCGCAGTCAGCGGTACGCCGCTACGGCTCACCTTCAGCAACTGACGCGGCGCATCGCCCTGGCTGGCCAGGCCGAACAGCATACGGCTATTGGCGTACACACAGCTGTTGTACACCGAGAGCGCAGCCGTCAGCACCACGATATTGAGGATGGTCGCCACCAGGTCGCTGTCCAGTTCGTGGAAGATCATCACGAACGGGCTGCCGCCCTGCACCACCTTCTGCCACGGGTACAGCGACAACAGCACTGCCAAGGCACCGATGTAGAAAATCAGGATGCGGTACACCACCTGGTTGGTGGCCTTGGGGATGCTCTCGCGCGGGTTGTCAGCCTCGGCAGCCGTGATGCCGACCAACTCCAGGCCACCAAACGAGAACATGATCACCGCCAGGGCCATTACCAGACCCGTGACGCCGTTAGGGAAGAAGCCGCCGTACTGCCACAGGTTGGCCACGCTGGCATCCGGGCCACCATGACCGCTGCCCAGCAACCAGGCACCAAAGCCGATCATGCTGACGATGGCTACTACCTTGACCAGGGCGAACCAGAACTCCATCTCGCCATAGACCTTTACCTGGGTCAGGTTGATCAGGTTGATCACCACGAAGAAGATCGCCGCCGTGGCCCAGGTGGGGAAGTCCGGCCACCAGTACTGCACGTAGATACCGACTGCCGTCAGCTCGGCCATGCCGACCAGCACGTACACCACCCAGTAATTCCAGCCTGAGACAAAGCCGGCGAACTCGCTCCAGTATTGGTGGGCGAAGTGGCTGAAGCTGCCGGCAACCGGCTCTTCCACCACCATTTCACCCAGCTGGCGCATGATCAGGAAGGCCATCAGGCCGGCGATGGCGTAGCCCAGCAACACGGAGGGGCCGGCCAACTGGATGGTCTGGGCAATGCCCAGGAACAACCCGGTACCGATGGCCCCGCCCAGCGCGATCAGCTGGATATGGCGATTCTTCAGCCCGCGCTGTAACCGCTCGGGCGTGCTCTGGTCTTGCATGAAGTGTCCTTTAGCTCAGTGAGGCAGTGTTGTTGCTGTTATTTGCAGTCAAGGATCTAGATCCATCCGCCCCACTGCAAGATGAAAATACCAATGTTGGTGGTGATCGCCGCCATTAGCGTGGTAATCACGATGATCGACGCGGCCAGTTCATGATTGCCGTTGGCCGCCCGCGCCATCACGTAGCTGGCCGCAGCGGTCGGGCTGCCTATGTACAGGAACAGGATGCCCAGCTCCGCCCCGCGAAACCCGCACAACCAGGCCCCAAGGGTGCCGAGCAGCGGCAGCCAGAGCATTTTCACGAGGCTGGCATCGATGGCCAGCCGGCCACAGTTACGCAGCGCTGCCAGCGACAGCGTGCCACCGATACAGATCAGCGCCAGCGGCAGGGTCATCTGTGCCAGGTAGTCGCCCGAGGTCAGCAGCCAGTTGGGCAATGGCACCTGGCCGTAAGCCATCGGCGCGGCCACCAGCACGCTGATGATCAGCGGGTTGCTGAAAATGCTCTTGCAGATGCTCCACGGGTCGGACTTGAGGTCCGGGCTGTACACCGCCAGAACCACCGCTGACAGCGAGTTGTACATGAGGATGACCAGGCCTGCGAGTACTGCCCCCAGGGAAATGCCATAGTCACCGTACAGGCTGGCGGCCAGGGCCAGGCCGATCACACCGTTGTTGCCGCGGAAGGCGCCCTGGGTATAGATGCCTCGGTCGGCCATCGGGCTGCGCCAGATGGCCATGCCCCAGGCAAGGGCGAAACCGGCCAGGGTGGCGACGATGAAATACAGGATGACACCGGGCTTGACCGCTGCGGCCAGGTCGGCGTGGTAGATGCCGAGGAAGAGCAGCGCCGGCATGCAGACGTTGAATACCAGCTGCGAGGCGACGCGGTTGAAGTTGTCGTCGATCAAGTGAATGCGTTTGAGCAGGACGCCCATGAACAGCATGGCGAAAACCGGTGCCGTGATGTTCAGGGTCTGGATAAGAAGGGCGAGCATGCGCAAGCGATCCTGGAGGGGTTGCCGTCAGGCGGCCAATGATACGTCAACGGCTGGGATTTGCGGGGATCAAGCGCGATAAAAGGACATGTCTTTCAGGTTTTCTGCTGCCAGTACCGGCCGCTTTGCACCTAACCCCGCCCCCACAGGTACCACGCCGCGGCTCATCGGTTCACACAAACCTGTCAGCCATTCATGACAAACCCGCAGCAACCCACGCCTTGTTCAGCCGCTTCTCCCGTGCCGACGCCGCCAGCGCCATCACCCCTTGGTCACGCTGCCAGATGTGCGCCCAATGCCCCGGCCCTGTCGCCAACGCCGCATCGATCTCCCCCCGCAACGCCTGGAACTGTGCAAACAACCCGCCCAGCAACAAGTGACAACCCATGCTATCGGCACACTGCCGGCTACCCTCGGCGCAGCCGGCCAACAGCCCAAGCAACTGCAGGCGAAGCCCCTGCGGCCAGGCGCACTCCTGCCCAACGCCATACAACCAAGCGGTCAGCGCCGTGAGCACATACAAATCCTCCAGCGAACGGAACGGCTTCACGTAGGCATCCCAGCCGTCACCGGCCAGCAACTCGCACGATGCCTGCTCCAGCAGCAGTCGGCCGTGCCCGACTTCCGGCATCAGCGGCAGGGTCGGCAATGGCTCCAGTGTCACCCCAGGCTCCCCGGGGTAGACCACCGCCAAGCTCAGTTGTGGCGCCGCGCCAGCCGCTTCGCTACGCGCCGCCACCAGCAACCACTCCGCCTCCAGGCCTGCGGTAACGAAGTCTTTGCAGCCCGACAGCCGCAGAGCGTCCAGCCGTGTGTGCATGTCTGCCGGCCGCACGCTGCGCCGCTCGGTGGCACACAAGGCGCCAAGACTGTGCGGCGCACTGGGCCACAGCACGCGAAGGGCAGCCTGGTAACCCACCAGGAAGGCCAGGCCCGGGGTGGCCATTGCACGCCCACCCAGTACCGCCAATTCGAACGGGGCAACCGGGCCGAGGCGCTCAAGCAGCGCGGCGTAGGTTTCGCCCAGGGTGCCTGTCGGCGCGAGGCGAAGCGGATCGTTGAGTCGTTGCAACCAGGCCATGGAACAGCTCCTTGCTGGAGGGCTTTCAGTTAAGGCTCAGGGTGTGTCACGCAAGCATCACCAAACATTCACAGGGGTGACACTGGGTCTACCTAGGCTGACTTTGCACAACAAAGCCGACCGGCCGCAACCCTTCTTGGCTGGCTTATGGAGACTCGTAATGACTCGGATCGCTACCGCTGGCGACTACAGCACTGAACGCCGTCTGCAAGCCGAACGCCTGGTTGGCGCCGCGGCGCTGCAAGAAGCCCAGGCTCTGCGCTATACCGTATTCAGCGCAGAATTCAAGGCCAAGCTCAAAGGTGCCGAGCAGGGCCTGGACATGGACGACTACGACGTGCACTGCCGCCACATTGGTGTACGCGATCTGAGCACCGGCGAACTGGTTGCCACCACCCGCCTGCTCGATCACCAGGCCGCCAGCAGCCTGGGCCGTTTCTACAGCGAAGAAGAATTCAGCCTGCACGGCCTGTTGCAGCTGCAAGGCCCAATCCTCGAACTGGGCCGTACCTGCGTCGCCCCCGACTACCGCAACGGCGGTACCATCGCCGTGCTCTGGGGCGAACTGGCCGAGGTGCTCAACGAGGGTCGCTACAGCTATCTGATGGGCTGCGCCAGTATCCCCATGCAGGACGGCGGCGTGCAGGCCCATGCAGTGATGCAGCGCCTGCGTGAACGTTACCTGTGCACCGAACACTTGCGTGCCGAGCCGAAGAACCCGCTGCCGAAACTGGCCCTGCCCAATAACGTCATTGCCGAAATGCCCCCGCTGCTCAAGGCCTATATGCGCCTGGGCGCGAAGATTTGCGGCGAGCCATGCTGGGACGAGGATTTCCAGGTGGCAGACGTGTTCATCCTGCTCAAACGCGACGAGCTGTGCCCACGCTACGCCCGCCACTTCAAGGCGGCGGTCTGATGCCGAAGTTGCGGGTACTGGCCCGCCTCATCCGACTGCTGCTGGTGCTGGCGCAAGGCATGCTGATGGCCAGCATTATCGCCTTTGGCGAACGCTTGGGCTTCAAGGCGCCGATCGAACGGCGCCAGCGCTGGACCTGCCTGTTCATGAAGCGCCTGGTCGCCGCCCTGCCCTTCGACGTGAAGGTAGTTGGCGAACTTCCACAGCGACCGATGCTATGGGTCAGCAACCATGTTTCCTGGACCGACATCCCCCTGCTTGGCATGCTCACGCCGCTGTCTTTCCTGTCCAAGGCCGAAGTGCGCCACTGGCCGGTGGCCGGCTGGCTGGCGGAAAAGGCCGGCACGCTGTTCATTCGCCGTGGTGGTGGCGACAGTCAGCGCCTGCGCGAACAGATCGCCGGGCAACTGGGGCTGGCCCGCCCGCTGCTCATATTCCCCGAAGGTACCACTACCAGCGGCCGCACGTTGCGCACCTTTCATGGCCGCCTGCTGGCAGGTGCCATCGACCGTGGCGTGGCAGTGCAGCCAGTCGCTATCCAGTACCTGCGTGATGGCCAGATCGACCCGGTAGCGCCGTTCATTGGTGAGGACGACCTGGTGTCCCACCTTATGCGCCTGTTCGCCCTGCCGCGGGGCGAGGTGTGCATCCACCTCCTGCAGCCAATAGGTAGCGTGGGCAAGGAACGTGCGGTGCTGGCATTGCAGGCACAGCAGGCGATTCACCTGGCGCTGTTTGGGGTTGAAGACGTAGAGATGGCGCCACGTCGACAGGCGCGGGCTGCCTGAATGCGTGTACTGCCTGTTCTGGCCCTTTCGCGGGTGAACCCGCTCCTACACCGAGCGCATTGCCCGTAGGAGCGGGTTTACCCGCGAAGGGGCCAGTATCACCCACACACCTCTAACTGTCAGACATCCGCCCTACCGCCGCAAACGCCTGCAGCTGCGGGTAGAACTCGCGAAAATCCGCCAGCAGCGGCTCATACAGTCGCTCCAGTTCCACCATCACCCCGGCCATCCCCTCAGGCCGTGACAAGCGCCGGGCAATGCCGTTGAACACCTGCTCCAGCGTGTCGAAATCGCCATACGCCCCTAGCCAGTCATCCGCTGCCATGAACGGCGCAATCCGCGCCAGCCGCCCAGGCAGCTCGGGCTCTGCCAGCAATACCCGATAAAACGCGCCAGTGAACTGCTCCAGCGGCTGATCGGCGTAGTTGCCCCAGTGCCGTGCCAGGCAATGGTCGAAAAACACATCCAGGACGATGCCGGCAAAGCGCCGCCGCTCGCGCGGAAAACGTGCCAGAGCCGCCAGCACCAACGGATGCTGGTCAGTGTAACTGTCGATATGCCGGTGCAGCCGGATGGCCGCCTCCAGCGCAGGCGGAAAGCGCCCTTCCAAGGAGCCTTTGACAAAGTCGCCATACAGGCTGCCAAGCAGTTGTTGCGGCGCCGGGCCGCCCAGGTGCAAGTGTGCGAGGTAGTTCATGAGCGCAGTCTAGCATCGCCACCCAGCATATCGTTATAACGCGATATATCGATTCGCGCTCAGCTCAGAACGCCTTCGTATTTGTATATCGGAATTCAGCGAATTATATTTCGGCCTATCGCGATATACCGCTACAACGAGCCTCAAACCATGCCACTCGATCTCGACGAAATCATAAAAGCACTGGCCCACCCGGTCAGGCGAGAAATTCTCAGCTGGCTGAAAGACCCGGCAACCCAGTTTCCGGACCAGTACCACAGCACCGAAAACGGTGTGTGTGCGGGGCAAATCGACCAACGCTGCGGCCTGTCGCAGTCGACCGTCTCTGCCCACCTGGCCACGTTGCAGCGCGCCGGGCTGATCAGCAGCCAGAAGATTGGCCAATGGCACTTCTTCAAACGCGACGAAGCCACCATCCAGGCGTTCCTCGAACAACTGCGCCAAGCACTTTGACAAGGCAGGTAACCACAATGACCACGCTTTTCGATCCGATCAAACTGGGCGACCTGCAACTGCCCAACCGTATCATCATGGCCCCGCTCACCCGCTGCCGTGCCGATGAAGGCCGTGTGCCCAATGCGCTGATGGCCGAATACTACGTACAACGTGCCAGCGCCGGGCTGATCCTCAGCGAGGCCACTTCGGTCAGCCCAATGGGCGTCGGCTACCCAGATACCCCCGGCATCTGGAACGATGAACAGGTACGTGGCTGGAACAATGTGACAAAGGCCGTACATGCCGCGGGCGGTCGCATCTTCCTGCAGCTGTGGCACGTGGGTCGTATCTCCCACCCCAGCTATCTGAATGGCGAACTGCCTGTGGCCCCCAGCGCGATCCAGCCCAAGGGCCATGTGAGCCTGGTGCGCCCGCTGAGTGACTACCCTACCCCGCGGGCGCTGGAAACCGAAGAAATCAACGACATCGTCGAGGCCTACCGCAGTGGTGCCGAAAATGCCAAGGCTGCCGGTTTCGATGGTGTGGAGATCCATGGCGCCAACGGTTACCTGCTCGACCAATTCCTGCAAAGCAGCACCAACCAGCGCACCGACCGTTACGGTGGCTCGCTGGAAAACCGCGCGCGCCTGCTGCTGGAGGTGACCGATGCGGCCATTGAAGTGTGGGGCGCGCAGCGCGTAGGTGTGCACCTGGCACCGCGAGCCGACGCCCATGACATGGGCGACGCCGACCGCGCCGAGACCTTCACCTATGTGGCCCGAGCGCTGGGCAAGCGCGGCATCGCCTTCATCTGCTCGCGGGAGCGGGAAGCCGACGACAGCATCGGGCCGCTGATCAAAGAGGCATTCGGTGGCCCGTACATCGTCAACGAGCGGTTCGACAAGGCCAGTGCCACTGCGGCCCTGGCCAGTGGCAAAGCGGATGCCGTGGCGTTTGGTGTGCCGTTCATCGCCAACCCCGACCTGCCAGCACGGCTGGCAGCGGATGCGCCGTTGAATGAGGCACATCCCGAAACCTTCTATGGCAAGGGGCCGGTGGGGTACATCGACTACCCGCGGTTGTAATCAAGATTGCCGGGGCGCAGCTCAATCGGCGTACACCGTACATAGTGGGAGCGGCCTTGTGTCGCGATAGGAGGGCAACGCCCTCCCCTGCGGCGTCACGGCCGAGCGTTGATCTGTTGCTGCAGGTTCTGAATCTGGCTCTGCAGCGTATTCAGGTTACGCGTCATCTGCGCACGGAAGGCATCGAACTCCTGCACCGAAGCACCACTGGATGACGCCGCGGCCGGGCGGTTGTCGACCTGGCTCTTCAACACCAGCATGTCCTGCTGCAGGCTCTGAATCTCAGCGCTTGGGTTGCCCTGTTTCTTCAAGGCCGCCACCTCGCTACCCAAACTCTTGAGCTGGCCGTCCAGCTGGCCGCCATCCACCTGTGAGGCTTTCAGCGCGGCAACCTGCTCGCTCAGGCTCTTGAACTGGGCATCCAGCTTGCCACCATCGACCTGGCCCGAACGCAGCGCCGCCAACTCGCCATTCACCAGCTTCAGTTGCGCCTGCAACTGGCTTTGCAGCTCGGTCACAGCCTTCTGCTGTTCTCGGGTATCGGCCAGCACCTGCTCCAGACGCTTGCCCAGGTCGCCGGTCTGCCCGGCAACACCCTGCTGCAACTGGCGCAGCTGTAGCTTCAATGCCTCACTGCTGGTAGTGGCGCCAGACTCACTGGCCGCCACCTTGCCACTGATCGCCTGAAGGCGGCCAGCCGCCTCTTCACTGATGCGGGCAAAGCTTTCCTGGGTCGCCACCAGTTGCTGCTCCATCAGCGAGATCTGCTGAAAGCTCCACCAACCCAGGCCCGCCAACGCGATGAACGCGGCACCGATCAACGCCCACAACGGCGCCGTGCTAGCCCCGCGGGCGGCTTTCTGGCGGCTGCGCATCACATGCGCCGGCATCAGTTCGTCATCATCAACGGTGCCCGCCCGCAAGGCAGGCACGTCATCAAAGTCATCGTGAGCATGGTTACGCATGGATACATTCAACCGCGGTAGTCACAAAGAGGCACGAGTATAAACCGCCAGCGCGGCGCATTGATGACCATTGTCAGCCGGGCGGCAAATGCTTCCACCAGCCGCAGAATTCATCCAGCGCCGTCCACAGGCTGACCTTGGGTTGGTAGTCCAGGTACTGCCGGGCACGGCTGATATCCAGGGTGAAATCACGGCTCATCACCTGCATCCCCAGGCGCGACAAGGTCGGTTGCGGGCGCCCTGGCCATAACATGCAGGCCGCCTCGTTGAGCGCGGCCAGGCTGTAGGCAAGACCATAGGAACGGTAGCGGGTCACCTGGGGAAGCTGCATCTGGCGCATCACGTAGTTGACCACGTCCCACAGCGGCAGTGGCTGGCCGTTGCTTATGTTGTACGCCTGGCCCAGCGCCCGGTCATCAGCGAACAATGCACTTAGCAGCGCCTCGTTGAGGTTGTGCACACTGGTGAAATCGACCTTGTTCAGGCCGTTGCCGATGATCGCCACACGCCCTTTGCGCTGCATCTGCATCAGCCGCGGGAAGATACTGGCATCGCCCGCACCGGTAACGAAGCGCGGACGCAGCGCCAGCACTTCCAGGCCGAACTCCTGGGCACCGAACACTTTCTGCTCGGCCAGGTACTTGGTTTGCCCATAGTGATCGTGGAAGCGACGCGGTACCTGGTCTTCACGGACGTCCAGACGCGAACGGCCATTGAAGTAAATCGACGGCGAAGACAGATGCACCAGGCGCCGTACGTGCTCTTTCAGGCAGCCCTCGACCACGTTCTCGGTCACCACCACGTTGCCTTGGTAGAAATCCTGATAGCGCCCCCAGTTACCCACCGCGCCAGCGCAATGCACCACGGCTTCGACACCCTGGCACAAACACCGGGCCAGCTCGGCGTCACCCAGATCACCCGGGATGAACTGTGCGCCACGCTTGACCAGATGCTCGACCCCTTCGGCACGGCGGCCGCTGACGCGCACGTCCAGGCCTTGCTCCAGGGCGAAACGCGCAAAACGCCCGCCAATGAAGCCACTCGCGCCGGTGACCAGAATTCGCATGTAACACTCCGTCTTGCCAGATTTCAGATGCAACTGACGCCAGCCACGGCTACAAGGGCACCAGCCAATGCTGTGCGGTGTGCCGCAGGTGGTCGGTCAGTTGCGCGAGCAATTGCCCGCCATTGCGCCAATGATGCCAGTACAGCGGCACATCGATAGGGGTATCGCGGCAGATTTCCACCAATTGCCCACTGGCCAGTTGCTCCCGGGCCTGCAGTTCGGGCACCAGGCCCCATCCCAACCCGGCCTCGGTCATGCGCAGGAAGCCTTCGGATGAAGGGCACAGGTGGTGCAGGAAACCACCCTCTATGCCCAGCGATGCCAGGTAGCGATGCTGCAGGAAATCGTCCGGGCCGTACACGATCGCTGGCGTACGGGCCAGGCGGCTGGCGACAAAACCTTGGGGGAAGTGCCGCGCCATGAACACGGGACTGGCCAATGCCCGGTAGCGCATGGCCCCCAGTGGCAAACTGCGTGCGCCGGCTACCGGCCGCTCGCTCCCACACAGGCAGGCCGCCACTTCGCCGGCACGCATGCGTTTCAGGCCCACTTCCTGGTCCTCAACCACCAGGTCGGTCAGCACGTTCTGTTGTGCGCAGAAGTTGCCCACCGCGCCGGCCCACCAGGTGGCCAGGCTATCGGCGTTGAGGGCGATACGCAGGCGCTCCGGCATGCCCTCTTCATCCAGCGCCGGTACCTGGCGCTGCAGGTCGCGTTCAAGCAGGCGCACCTGCTGCACATGGTTGAGTAGCTGCCGACCGACTTCGGTCGTGCCGGGCGGCGAGGCACGTACCAACACCGGCTGGCCGACCCGCGCCTCAAGCAACTTGATGCGCTGGGAAATGGCCGATTGCGACAAGCCCAGCACCTGCGCCGCACGCTCGAAACCGCCTTGTTCGATCACGGCCGCGAGGGCAGCCAGCAGTTTGTAGTCGAACATCGATTTTCCTAATGGGTGATCAGCTTTATTTGTTTTTCTTATACAGCGCCGAACATCACAATGGCCAGCATCTTCCGTGACCCTTTTTGGAGAGCCCTGCCATGTGGCAAAGCTATCTCAATGGCATGCTGGTGGCCTTCGGCCTGATCATGGCCATCGGCGCCCAGAACGCCTTCGTCCTCGCCCAGAGCCTGCGCCGTGAGCATCACCTGCCGGTGGCAGCGCTGTGCATCGTCTGTGACGCCATCCTCGTGGCCGCCGGGGTATTCGGCCTGGCCACCGTGCTGGCACACAACCCGACCTTGCTGGCAATCGCCCGCTGGGGCGGCGCAGTGTTCCTGATCTGGTACGGCGCCAAGGCGCTGCGCAGTGCCTGCTCCAAGCAGAGCCTGCAGCACCAGCAAGGCCAGGGCGTTCGCTCACGTCGCGCCGTACTGCTCAGCGCCCTGGCGGTGACCCTGCTGAACCCGCACGTGTACCTCGATACGGTGTTGCTGATCGGCTCGCTGGGCGCCCAACAGTCCGCCCCTGGCGCCTACGTGGCCGGTGCGGCCAGCGCTTCGCTGCTGTGGTTCTCGACCCTGGCCATTGGCGCGGCGTGGCTGGCACCGTGGCTGGCGCGGCCTGCGACCTGGCGCATGCTCGACCTGATGGTGGCGGTGATGATGTTCGCGGTGGCGGCACAATTGATCTTCAACTGACCTCGGGGCTTGGTGCGGCATATTCATCGCCTGCCAGATCGAGCGACGCTCGCCCTCACTGGCAACACCAACGCAACGGCGAGCCACTGGTCGGTACAGCCCAACCCCTCCGGAACCTCTATTCCCTATGTTTGTTGCGTGGTTATGCGCCGGGCCCGGTGCTATGATCCAGCCCTTGCGTCGCAAAGAGTACAGACTCGCCGACGCTTATCGGGCCGCCCGTGATCGGCCTTGCGCAAACCGCAAACAGACCTGAATCAGGAGATCCACCATGGCTTTTGAATTGCCGCCGCTGCCGTACGCCCATGATGCCCTGCAGCCGCACATCTCCAAGGAAACCCTGGAGTATCACCACGACAAGCACCACAACACCTATGTCGTGAACCTGAACAACCTGGTCCCAGGCACCGAATTCGAAGGCAAGACCCTGGAAGAGATCGTCAAGAGCTCTTCGGGCGGCATCTTCAACAACGCCGCTCAAGTCTGGAACCACACCTTCTACTGGAACTGCCTGTCGCCAAACGGCGGCGGCCAGCCTACCGGTGCACTGGCTGACGCCATCAACGCCGCTTTCGGTTCCTTCGACAAGTTCAAGGAAGAGTTCACCAAGACTTCGGTTGGCACCTTCGGTTCCGGCTGGGGCTGGCTGGTGAAGAAAGCTGACGGTTCCCTGGCCCTGGCCAGCACCATCGGCGCCGGCTGCCCACTGACCAGCGGCGACACCCCGCTGCTGACCTGCGACGTCTGGGAACACGCCTACTACATCGACTACCGCAACCTGCGTCCGAAGTACGTCGAGGCGTTCTGGAACCTGGTCAACTGGGCCTTCGTTGCCGAGCAGTTCGAAGGCAAGACCTTCAAGGCCTGAGTCCCTCAGCCTTGAGCAAGAAACCCGGCCTCGCGCCGTAATGCTGGCAGTCCAGCATTGCCATCCACGCCGGGCTTCCTCGAAAAACCGATGCCAGTCTTCTGGCATCGGTTTTTTTTCAAGGGTTCTGGAACGGGCCAGCGCACAGGGCTTTCATGAGGCGTACTGACCAAGCCAGCCAAGGCTATCCGCAGTAGCGCCCGTAGGCCGGTACTCACACCCGACCCAGCCCGCATACCCGCGCTGCTCCAGCGTCGCAAACAACCCTGCAATATCCATCTGCCCCGTCCCCGGTTGATGCCGCCCAGGACAGTCGGCCACCTGCACATGCACCGTCCGCTCAAAGAACTGTGCCAACACATCGGCCGCATTTCCGGTCAACAACTGCGCATGGTAAAGATCAAGGATCAGCCCGAGACTCACATGCGTCTCCAGCACCTGCTGTGCCTTGCTGAAGTCGGACATGTAATACCCTGGCATTTCCTGCGTGCAGATCACTTCGATCAATGGCCGCAGCCCTTGGTCCTCGAAGTACTTCACGGCATAGTCCAGGTTGCTCGCGTACACCTTGCCGGCGCCATCCTCGTGGGTTATCCCGGACATCAGGTGCACATCCGTACATGCCAGTGTGCGGGCATAGCTGGCTGCCTGGCGCAACCCGTCACGAAACTCGGGTTCCCTGCCCGCCACCGCAGCAATGCCCTTGGAAACGCCAGCCGGTGCGGCAAACTGGACCAATGGCAACGCGTACTTCGCCAGTTCATCAGCCAACAAACTCGCATCCAACTCATAGGGCGAGGGGAATTCCACCGCGCGAAATCCGGCGGCAGCGGCGGCTTCGATACGCTGCAGAAAAGGCATTTCGTTGAACTGGAAGCCGAGGTGAGCATTGAATTTGAGCATGTGTAAAGATCCATCCCGGGAAGAAAACATTCGTCGTTCCAAATCCTGAGCCGCGGCTCAGGCACTGCGCTGGCGGCAACTGCGCCAGCTCGCTGCGTGCAGATACTCAGGTCCTTCGTGTGTGGTATTTTCCTGCCCCAGTCCGACCCAAATCTGCCGGATCGACTGAAGTCAAACATTCGGAATACAGCCTGTGATCAAGAAAGACCTCGCCCTGCAATTGGCCCCTCGCGTCATCGAGATGATCCGCGCCCGGTCGATGAAGGCCGGCGAGCCATTGCGCGAGCAAACCTTCGCCCAAGCCTTCGATGTCTCCCGCTCCCCGATCCGCAGGGTATTCGCCCTGCTCGCCGAGTGGAACATCGCGGTCCAGGAGCCCAATCGCGGCTATTTTCTGAAACAGGACGCCGGGCAGATCCAGGAAGCCACCGTACCGCCCGTCTGCGACCCCTTCGAAGACTTCTACCTGCGTGTGGTGGACGACATCCTCAACGGGGAAATCCCTGCCGAATTCTTCGAAGCCCAGCTCCTGCGACGCTACTCTGTGCCTCGCGGGCAACTGCTCAAGGTCCTCAACCGGCTGGCAAGCGAGGCCATGGTCGAGCGCAAGCCCGGGCAAGGCTGGAGCCTCAACGAATTCGTGCACAACGCCCAGACCCACATCCAGAGCTACCGCTTCCGCATGGCCATCGAGCCGGCCGCACTGCGTGAGCCGGGCTACAACGTGAACCAGGCCGCCTTTGCCAAAGCCAGGGCGCAACAGCAGGCCATGCTCGACGGCGAGATTCACACGCTGTCACGTGCCCAACTGTTTGAAATCGGCGCCCAGTTTCACGAAATGATCGTGCAATGCTCGGGCAACCTCTTCTTCATCGATGCCATACGCCGGCAAAACCAGCTCAGACGCTTCATGAGCTACAAAGCCAATGTCGACCGCAGTCGCCTGATGACGCAATGCCTGGAGCACCTGCACCTGCTCGACCTGATCGAATCCGGTCGGCGCGAAGAGGCGGCACGGTTTCTCTGGAAACATCTGGACGAAGTAGGCCGCCTCAAAACCGGCCAGGCTGCCTTGCAGGAAAGCCAGCCGGCATAACCCTTCTCCCACCTCCCTTCAAACCCGCGCGTGAATCAGGCATGGCAGCTTAGCTATTGCCTCCTTTTGACACAAGATACAAAGCAACCTGAAAAATCAGCGCTCGCCGTAAATTTCGCGCCACTTATTGTATTTCATTGTAACAATAAGCAATATGCGCACCGCTCGGACGCACTGTGGCACCGAATCACACAGGAATGGATGCAATGGAACGAGGAACGTTGGCTAAAGGGACGGGGGTCTCGAGCCTTCTGTTCGGGGTCTACACGATTCTGCTGGCCCTGCTTGGCCTGACACTGGCCTATCAGGGAGGCGCGCTGGTCAATGCCGGTGGCTCGCCGTACTACGCGATGATGGGCACCGTATTGTTGCTGGCCGCCGCACTCATGGGCCTGAAGAAGGCGGTCGGAATCTACCTCTATGGCGCAGCATCCCTGGCCACCTACGGTTGGGCGATCTGGGAGTCGGGCTACAACGGCTGGGCCTATCTTCCACGCCTGGCCTGGCTGGTACTGCTCAGTGTGATCTTTCTGGCTTTCTGGCCACTGGTCCGCCGCGACTTCGCCAAAATCAACAAGGCACTGTACTTCAGCATCATGGGCGTGCTGCCGCTGCTGATGGCGGCCACCATCCTGGCACCGCTGTTCTTCCCGAACACCGTTCATCTGGCCGACTCGCCGGCGATCACCGCGCATTCACAGCAACCGTTCAGCCGCAGCACGGTGGCATCACCAGACGCCAACGTCGCCGCGTCTCACGACAAGACCAACTGGACCGCCTATGCCGGCTCGAACCTCGGCAACCACTATTCCGCTGCAGCGCAGATTACTCCAGCTAACGTTTCCGGCCTGGTCAAGGCGTGGGAATACCACCATGGCGATGTCAAACAGCCTGGCGAAAAAACCAAGTATCTGAACGAGGCGACACCCATCAAGGTTGGCGACTCGCTGTATACCTGCACGCCGAAGCAAATCATCATTTCGTTGAACGCGACCAACGGCAAAGAGAACTGGCGCTACGATTCGAAAGTCGACCCGGGCTACTTCGCCAACGGCGGTGCCTATTGCCGTGGTGTCTCGTACTACGAAGTACCCAATGCCAGCGGGCTGTGCGCCAAACGCATCATCTGGGGCACCAACGACATCCGCCTGGGTGCAGTTGATGCGCTTACCGGGCAGGCCTGCCCAGACTTCGGCACGGCAGGCTTTGCCGACCTCAAGGACGGCCTGGGTACGTTCCGTAAAGGCTCCACCGGCATCACTTCCGCACCGCTGGTCATCCGCGGGGTGGTCATCACCGGTGGCCGGGTGCTGGACTCGGATGTGCGCCCGGCACCGTCAGGCGTGGTTCGCGCCTACGATGCAGTCAGCGGCAAACAAAAGTGGGCCTGGGATCTTGGCCGTCCCGATAGCACTGCCTCTGCCGAGGCAGATGAAACCTATACGCTCAGCACGCCCAACTCATGGGCGCCGATTTCCGCCGACGACGAGCTGGGGCTGGTCTACATCACCACTGGTAATGCTGCAGGTGACTTCTATGGCGGTACCCGTACCGAACAGGAAGACACGTTCAGCTCTTCGCTGGTGGCCCTGGATGCCCTCACCGGCAAGGTCAAATGGCACTTCCAGACCGTCCATCACGACCTCTGGGACTACGACCTGAGCCCACAACCGGCGCTGATCGATTTCCCCACCGCCAACGGCACACGCCCGGCAGTCATTCAAGCCACCAAGTCAGGCCAGTTGTTCGTCCTGGACCGAGCCACCGGCGAACCGCTGGTCGATATCTCGGAGGCTGCCGTCCCACAGGGCACGGCCCCAGGGGACTACACCGCGGCGACGCAACCGTTGTCACCGGGCATGCCGAGCACCATGGGCCGCCCATCGAAAAACCCGGAAGTGCTGAACGAAGCCAATGCCTGGGGCCTGACACCGTTCGATCAGCTGCAATGTCGCATCGAGTTTCGCCAGGCGCGTTACGAAGGGATTTTTACGCCACCGGTAGTCGGCCAGCAAAGCCTGATCTTCCCCGGGCACCACGGCGGCCTGAACTGGGGCGGCGTGATGGTGGACCTGCAGCGAGGCCTGCTGATCATCAACAACCAGCGGCTGCCGTACATGCAGGGGCTGGTTCCACGCGAGCAGCTCGATGCGATCAATGCCAAATCGTTTCAGGAGTCGCCCGGCAATAACCAAGGGTTCCGCGTCCAGGCCGGCCTGCCGTATGGGGCCATCAAGGACCCATGGATGTCGGCGCTGGAACAACCGTGCATCGCGCCACCCTGGGGGTTCATCTCCGCTATCGACCTGCGCACCCGTGAAGTGCGCTGGAGCCGCCCATTCGGCACCGGCTATGACAGTGGCCCCTTGGGCATCGCCTCGAAACTGCGCTTCGAAATCGGTACACCGAGCGATGCCACCGGCGTGGCTACAGCCGGCGGCGTGACCTTCATCGGCGCTGCCATCGACCGTTTCATGCGCGCCTACAACAGCGAAAGTGGTGAATTGCTGTGGGAAGAACGCCTACCGGCCGGCAACCAGGCGTCGCCCCTGACCTACGTGAGCGAAGGCCGCCAGTACGTGGTTGCCGTGGTCGGCGGGCATGACCGGATTCCGACCAAGCTGGGTGACAGCATCATTGCCTGGGCGCTGCCGGAGAAATAGCGCTGCCTTTCAGGGGCAGCCATCGGTTACTTCCGCTCCACCGGCCCTCTGTTCGAGGAGTTTGCCATGCCTGGGGGGGCGGGCTATCCGCGAAGCAGCCAGCACGCATTTCACCTGCGCCCCACCCGCAAAACGCTTGCTCAGGCCGCATACCACGCTAACATCAAACCTCTGGAAGATTGATACAGCGCATTCAAGTTGCGGGGTCAGGCAACCGATACACTGCTAACGGTCGGCCGGTAGTGTATCGTCATCGTTGATGGCAAAATGATGCCATGCGCATGGATTAAGGAAACCCCATTGAAGCTGGAATTGCGGAACAGCTTGTCGGTCAAGTTGCTCAGGGTCGTGCTGCTGTCGGCGTTGGCGGTTGGCGTCGTGCTCAGCTGTGCGCAAATCGTCTATGACACCTACAAGACCCGCCAGGCCGTGGACAACGATGCCCAGCGCATCCTCGACATGTTCCGCGATCCCTCGACCCAGGCGGTTTACAGCCTCGACCGTGAAATGGGCATGCAGGTCATGGAAGGCCTGTTCCAGGACGAATCAGTGCGCATGGCCTCCATTGGCCACCCCAACGAAACCATGCTGGCAGAAAAGTCCCGCCCGCTGCAGGACATGTCCATGCGCTGGCTTACCGACCTCATCCTCGGCCAGGAGCGCACCTACACCACGCAACTGGTCGGCCGTGGCCCTTACAGCGAATACTACGGCGACCTCAGCATTACCCTCGATACCTCCTCCTACGGCAAAGATTTCCTGATCAACGCGGTGATCATCTTCATATCCGGCGTGCTGCGGGCCATGGCCATGGGCCTGGTGCTTTACCTGGTCTACCACTGGCTGCTGACCAAACCGCTGTCGAAGATCATCGAGCACCTCACCCAGATCAACCCTGACCGCCCCAGCCAGCACCAGATACCGCTGCTCAAGGGCCACGAGAAAAACGAACTGGGCCTATGGGTGAACACCGCCAACCAGTTGCTGGCCTCGATCGAGCGCAACACCCATCTGCGCCACGAGGCGGAAAACAGCCTGCAACGCATGGCCCAGTACGACTTCCTTACCGGCCTGCCCAACCGCCAGCAACTGCAGCAGCAACTGGACAAGATCCTCGTCGACGGCGGCCGTCTGCAGCACCGTGTGGCAGTGCTGTGCGTTGGCCTGGACGACTTCAAGGGTATCAACGAACAGTTCAGCTACCAGGTCGGTGACCAGTTGCTGCTGGCCCTGGCCGATCGACTACGCGCCCACAGCGGCCGCCTGGGCGCTCTGGCGCGGCTGGGCGGCGACCAGTTCGCCCTGGTACAGGCCAATATCGAGCAGCCCTACGAGGCTGCCGAACTGGCGCAAAGCATCCTTGATGACCTGGAAGTACCGTTCGACCTCGACCACGAGCAAATCCGCCTGCGCGCGACCATCGGCATCACCCTGTTCCCCGAAGACGGTGACAGCACCGAAAAACTGCTGCAGAAAGCCGAACAGACCATGACCCTGGCCAAGGCCCGCTCGCGCAACCGCTACCAGTTCTATATCGCCAGCGTCGACAGCGAGATGCGTCGCCGTCGCGAACTGGAAAAGGACCTGCGTGAAGCCCTGCCCCGCAACCAGCTTTACCTGGTGTATCAGCCACAGATCAGCTACCGCGACCACCGGGTAGTTGGCGTAGAGGCCCTGCTGCGCTGGCAGCACCCGGAACTGGGCATGGTGCCACCCGACCAGTTCATCCCCTTGGCCGAGCAGAACGGCAGCATCATCAGCATCGGCGAATGGGTGCTTGACCAGGCCTGCCGGCAACTGCGCGAATGGCACGACCAAGGCTTCAGCGACCTGCGCATGGCGGTCAACCTGTCTACCGTGCAACTGCACCACAGCGAGCTGCCACGGGTGGTCAACAACCTGCTGCAAGCCTATCGCCTACCACCGCGCAGCCTGGAACTGGAAGTCACCGAAACCGGCCTGATGGAAGACATCAGCACCGCCGCCCAGCACCTGTTGAGCCTGCGCCGCTCCGGGGCGCTGATTGCCATCGACGACTTCGGCACCGGCTACTCGTCCCTCAGCTACCTGAAGTCGCTGCCACTGGACAAGATCAAGATCGACAAGAGCTTCGTTCAGGACCTGCTCGACGATGATGACGACGCCACCATCGTTCGCGCCATCATCCAGCTGGGCAAGAGCCTGGGGATGCAGGTCATCGCCGAGGGCGTGGAGACTGCCGAGCAGGAAACCTACATCGTTGCCCAGGGTTGCCACGAGGGCCAGGGCTACCACTACAGCAAGCCCCTTTCGGCCCGTGAACTGACCCACTTCCTCAAACAAGCGCAACGCAACCGGGTTTCGGTGTCCTGAGGCCACCTGCCCGGTTACAGGCCGTGCCCCTGATTTACATGAATTGCGCGCCCGCCCCTTTACAGCAAATGCAAATCTTTCGCATGATGTTGTAGTTTTGCGTGCCACGGCGCACGGTCCACCCCTTTGGTCCAACCACACGATGCAGGAAAACCAATAATGATTCGAATGCCTCTGGCCTCCGCCAGTCTGCTGGCCATTGCCATCGCCCTCGCCGGTTGCGGTGAAGGCAAGGACGAAAAAGCCGCCGCGCCGCAAGCCCAGGCACCTGCTGCCGCCACCACCGCTGTTGCGCCAGGGGCTGTCGACGAAGCCGCCGGCAAAGCCGTGGTCAAGCATTACACCGACATGGTCTACGCCGTGTACAGCGACTCGCTGAGCACTGCCAAGAAACTGCAGAGCGCAGTCGACGCGTTCCTGGCCAAGCCCAACGACGAAACCCTGAAAGCCGCCAAGGAAGCCTGGTTCGCCGCGCGCGTACCGTACCTGCAGAGCGAAACCTTCCGCTTTGGCAACACCATCATCGACGACTGGGAAGGTCAGGTGAACGCCTGGCCCCTGGACGAAGGCCTGATCGACTACGTCGACAAGAGCTACGAGCACGCCTTGGGCAACCCGGGGGCCAGCGCCAACATCATCGCCAACACCGAGATCCAGGTGGGCGAAGAGAAGGTCGACGTCAAGGACATCACCCCCGAAAAACTGGCTAGCCTGAACGAGCTGGCTGGCTCCGAGGCCAACGTTGCCACGGGCTATCACGCCATCGAATTCCTGCTCTGGGGCCAGGACCTGAACGGCACCGGCCCTGGCGCTGGCAACCGCCCGGCATCCGACTACCTGGAAGGCCAGGGCGCCACCGGCGGCCACAACGACCGCCGCCGCGCCTACCTCAAAGCGGTTACCGACCTGCTGGTCACCGACCTCGAAGAGATGGTCGGCAACTGGGCACCGAACGTCGCCGACAACTACCGCGCCAAGCTGGAAGCCGAGCCTGTCAACGACGGCCTGCGCAAGATGCTGTTCGGCATGGGCAGCCTGTCGCTGGGCGAACTGGCTGGCGAGCGCATGAAAGTTTCGCTGGAAGCCAACTCGCCAGAAGACGAGCAAGACTGCTTCAGCGACAACACTCACTATTCGCACTTCTACGACGCCAAGGGCATCCGCAACGTCTACCTGGGCGAGTACACCCGCCCGGACGGCACCAAGCTGACCGGCCCTAGCCTGTCGTCGCTGGTCGCCAAGGTTGACCCGGCCGCCGATGCAGCCCTCAAGGCCGATCTGGAAGCCACCGAGGCCAAGCTTCAGGTGATCGTCGACCACGCCCTCAAAGGCGAGCACTACGACCAGCTGATCGCCGCCGACAACGCTGCAGGCAACCAGATCGTGCGTGACGCCATCGCCTCCCTGGTCAAGCAGACCGGCTCGATCGAGCAGGCCGCGGGCAAGCTGGGCATTGCCAACCTGAACCCGGACACTGCGGATCACGAGTTCTGATCCTGCTGTAGCGCTTCATCGAAAACGCCCGGCCTTGTGCCGGGCGTTTTCGTTTGCTGCCGGGTAAAACGCTTCCCGCTGCCTGGCGTGCACGCAGATGCTCATCCTGTAGGCCTTCGATCAAAGCTAACAGGAGGCACAGTGCTGCAGATTCTTGATGTCTGGGGCGAAGGCCGAATCGTCCAGCGCATGAATGGGGAAGACCTCATCACCGGATTCAACGATGCGTACAACCTGAACAAGGCTGGCCAGCTCATCTCCAACGGGCCGTTCGCTGGTGGGCACATTCCCAACCTCATTGTCGTATACGAATACGATGCTCCGGACTTTCCCCTCGACGACCATGCAGTCCCTCACGTGACGCTGATGGGCGCTCCGATCACCCGGCATGTGGCCGAGGAAATGTGCCGGGTAGTCGCCCGCCCCGGCAAGATCTACCTGTACGACCCCAACGAAACTGACCGCCGTATGTTCGAGGCAGTCGCCATTGACCAAGGGATGCAACTGCTCGGACGCTTTCATCCCGCCGAGCTCGACCCTCCGTTCAACGAAATCACTTTGCTCGCGGCTTATGTCTATCGCGCCCCGACCAGCCCGTTGCCACGCCCGAAAACTGAACATTGAAAGGAAAACACTACATGGCCAACGTCACCTACTTGCGCTCCATCGCCAATAACACGCCTTATACCCTGACCCTGATCGACGGTGAAAACCGCAGCAACAGCCTGGCAGTCGGCGCCCAGCACGTCTGGAATGGCTCGCTGGCCATCCCGTGGATCGGCAGATCGACTGAGAACCACAAGGCCTTGCGCCTGATCCTCGGCCCGTCTGCCGACACCAGCATCTGGTTATTCCAGGATTACTGGCAACCTGCGCACATGGACGCGGTCAAGTGCATTACCGCCTCCTCCATGGAATACACCAGCGAAGACGTCATCGAAGTCATCGGCGATAATCGCGGTGGCGGCAACAAGAACCTGATCGTCAACCTGGTCAACCGACACTTCATGCTCTATATGGCCTGAGCAACCGCGCTGGCAGCGATTTCATCAAGCAAACGCAAATTGCTCTTATTCAATGATCCTGGGCCTGCTAAGCTGCACGCCGGTTTTTCGCTCACGCCCAGGATTCTCGATGTCCTTGTCGCTGTCCCGACTCCTTCCCTTGCTGCTGGCCTTGGCCTTGGCCGCCTGTGACGACGCCCCGCGTTTCACTCACGCCGAGCCCGGCGAAGCGTTGTCGGGTGGCCAGGCGACCGTGCAGCGCAGCGACCGCAATGCCTATTCCCTGCCCTCGGCCAACCTCTCGCCAGCGCTGCGCCTGGACTTCGCCGTTGGCAACAGCTTCTTTCGCAACCCCTGGGTGATCGCGCCGTCAACCACCACCGCGCGTGATGGTCTGGGCCCGCTGTTCAATACCAACGCCTGTCAGAACTGCCACGTGCGCGATGGCCGTGGCCACCCGCCAGAGCCGGGCGACGTCAACGCGGTGGGTATGCTGGTACGCCTGTCGATCCCCGACCAACCCTACCTGGCCAAAGTGATCGAGCGCCTCGGCGTGGTGCCAGAACCTGTCTACGGTACCCAGTTGCAGGACATGGCCATTCCCGGCGTGGCGCCCGAAGGCAAGGTGCGGGTGAGCTACACCCGCGAAACCGTGTCATTCAAGGACGGCCATCAGGTCGAGTTGCGCAAGCCAGCCCTGCAAATCACCCAGCTCGGCTATGGAGTGATGCACCCCGACACGCGCTTTTCTGCGCGGGTGGCACCACCGATGATCGGCCTGGGCCTGCTTGAAGCGATCCCCGAAGCCGACCTGCTGGCCAACGAAGACCCGGACGACCGTAACCGCGATGGCATCCGCGGGCGGGCCAACCGTGTATGGGACGACGCCCAGGGCAAAACAGTGATCGGCCGCTTCGGCTGGAAAGCCGGGCAGCCCAACGTCAACCAGCAGAACGTGCACGCCTTTGCCGGCGACATGGGCCTGACCAGCACCCTGCTGCCCAACGACGATTGCACTCCGGCACAAACCGGCTGCCTGGCTGCGCCCAACGGCGACGGTGCCGATGGCGAGAAAGAAGTCAGCGACAACATCCTGCGCCTGGTCACGTTCTACACCCGCAACCTGGCGGTGCCGGCCCGCCGCGACGTCGGCTCGCCACAGGTGCTGGCGGGCAAGAACCTGTTCTACCAGGCGGGTTGCCAAGGTTGCCACACACCGCAGTTCACCACCGCCGCCGACGCCACCGAACCCGCGTTGGCCAACCAGGTCATCCGCCCCTACAGCGACTTGCTGCTGCATGACATGGGCCCGGGGCTGGCCGACGAGCGCACCGAATTCGCCGCCAACGGCCAGGACTGGCGTACGCCGCCACTGTGGGGCATAGGCCTGAGCGAAACGGTCAGTGGCCATAGCCAGTTCCTGCATGACGGCCGCGCCCGCAACCTGCTTGAAGCCGTGCTGTGGCACGGTGGCGAAGCCGAGGCGGCACGCAACTTCGTACTCACTTTCAATGCCGAGCAGCGCGCCGCGTTGCTGGCGTTCCTGAACTCACTTTAAACGCGCAAAGGAGCCGGGCATGTTCCGACCCAAACTGTTGTTCACCAGCCTCGCCGCACTCGCCCTCGGTGCCTGCTCGCCACAAGACCCGCAAGCAGTGACCTCCGCCGCCATCGCCAACCAGGTGATCCTGCCTACCTACAGCCGCTGGGTCGAGGCCGATCGTACGCTGGCTGCCAGTGCCCTGGCGTATTGCGAAGGCAAGGAAAGCCTGGACAAAGCCCGCGCCGACTTCCTCAATGCACAAAAAGCCTGGGCCGAGCTGCAACCGCTACTGGTCGGCCCGCTGGCTGAAGGCAACCGCGCCTGGCAGGTCCAATTCTGGCCTGACAAGAAAAACCTGGTCGGCCGTCAGGTCGAGCAGCTGGTCAACGGCGACAAGCCGGTTGATGCTGAGGCTTTGGGCAAGTCCAGTGTAGTGGTACGTGGCTTGTCGGCCTATGAGTACATCCTGTTCGACAGCAAGCCGGACATCGCCACTGCCGAACAGAAAGCCCGCTACTGCCCGCTGCTGGTGGCCATCGGCGCACACCAGAAAGCCCTGGCAGAGGAGATTCTCAAAGGCTGGAACAGTACCGACGGCATGCTCTCGCAGTTGACCAAGTTCCCCAACCAGCGCTACGCCGACTCCCACGAGGCTATCGCCGATCTGCTGCGCGCCCAGGTGACCGCCCTGGACACCCTGAAGAAGAAGCTCGGCGCACCGATGGGCCGTCAGAGCAAGGGCATTCCGCAGCCGCTGCAGGCCGAGGCCTGGCGCAGCCACAACTCGATGAACAGCCTGCAGGCCAGCCTCAAGGCCGCCGAAGCTGTCTGGGTCGGGGTAGACAACAAGGGCCTGCGCGGCCTGTTGCCCAGCGATCAAAAAGCGCTGGTGGACAAGATCGACGCCGCCTACGCTACTTCGCTCAAGTTGCTTGCCGACAACCAGAAAACGCTCGGTGAGCTGCTGGCCGACGACGCCGGTCAGCAAACCCTCAACCAGATCTACGACAGCTTGAACGTCGTCCACCGCCTGCACGAAGGCGATCTTGCCAAGGCGCTGAACATCCAGCTGGGCTTCAATGCCAACGACGGTGACTGATCATGCTGCGACGCCAGGCACTCAAACTCGGTAGCGTATTGCTCAGTGCCCTCACCTTGGGCGGCTGGAGCCTGTTCCGCAACAAAGGCAGCGAACCCTTGCTGCTCTCGGCGCGTGACAACGGCAACGGCCAGCACTTTGCCGTAGGTTTTCGCCTGGACGGCACACAGGTGTTCAGCACCCAGGTCGCTCAGCGTTGCCATGCCATCATCCACCACCCCGAGCTGCCCATCGCCCTGTTCGTCGCCCGGCGCCCAGGCACCGAAAGCTACCTGATCGACCTGCGTGACGGGCGCCTGCTGCAAACAGTAACCTCGCAGCCGAACCGGCACTTCTATGGCCACGCCGTCGTGCACAAAGGCGGCGAATGGCTGTATGCCACCGAGAACGACACCACCGACCCCGGGCGCGGCGTACTTGGCGTGTATCGTTTCGAAGGCGAACGCCTGGTGCACACCGGTGAGATCCCGACCCACGGTATCGGCCCGCACGAGGTTGCCTGGCTGCCTGACGGTGAAACGCTGGTCGTGGCCAACGGCGGTATCCGTACCGAAGCCGAAAGCCGTGTCGAGATGAACCTCGACGCCATGCAACCGAGCCTGGTGCTGATGCAGCGCGACGGCACCCTGCTGAGCAAGGAAACCCTGACCCAGCAGATGAACAGCGTGCGACACCTGGCAGTGGCCAGCGATGGCACCATCGCCGCCTGCCAGCAGTTCATGGGCGATGCCGATGAAACTGCCGAGCTGCTGGCGATCAAGCGCCCGGGCGAGCCATTCAAGGCCTTCCCGGTGCCGGAGCGGCAACTGCAAGCCATGGCCCAATACACCGCAAGCGTTGCCATCCACAGCGAGCTGCGGCTGGTGGCGCTGACGGCACCGCGGGCCAACCGCCTGTTCGTCTGGGACCTGGACAGCGGCGCGGTGCGGCTGGATGCCCCGATGCCCGACTGCGCAGGCGTTGGCGCGGTGAAGGACGGCTTTGTCGTCACCTCCGGGCAGGGCCGCTGCCGGTTCTACGATTGCCGCAAGGCCGAACTGGTCGGGCAACCGATGAACCTGCCGTCCGGCTTCTGGGACAACCACCTGCATCTCGTCTGATTGTTCTGTTGCACTCACTGGCCTTCTCGCAGCTAAAGCCGATCCCACAGGGTTCTACACAGTCCCTGTAGGAGCGGCTTTAGCCGCGAAAAGGCCGGCACAGGCATTTCACCCCCCCATCTCCGGAAAAACAGTCAATACTTCCCCCATCCACACGTGGGCAGGATCGCCCGTTGTCGTGTAGAAGCGAATAACAACTGCATCCAAGGAACCGGACCTATGCTGCGCCGCCGCATGCTCATCATGTTGGCCGTGGTTCTGCTGATCGTGCTGGCCCTGGGGGGTTACAAAGCCTTCTCGATCTACCAGCAGATCCAGATGTTCACTGCCCCCAAGCCCCCTATCACCGTGGCGGCTGCCATGGCTGAACAGCGCCCGTGGCAAGAGCGCCTGCCCGCTGTCGGCAGCCTCAAGGCGCTGCAGGGTGTGGATCTGAGCCTGGAGGTGGAAGGCATCGTCAAATCCCTGCACTTCGACTCAGGCCAGCAGGTCAAGGCCGGGCAACTGCTCTTGCAGCTCAACGACGATCAGGAAACAGCCCTGCTCGGTACCGCCCTGGCCGACCTGGGCCTGGCCAAGGTCGACTTCGGCCGTGGCAGCCAGCTGGTGGGCGATTCGGCCATCTCCCGCGGCGAGTTCGACCGCCTTTCCTCCCAGTACCGGCGCAACCAGGCAGTGGTCGAGCAGCTTAAGGCGCAGAAGATCAAGAAACGCATCAATGCACCTTTCAGCGGCACCATCGGCATCCGCCAGGTGGACATCGGCCAGTACCTGGCCGCCGGGGCTGTGATCGCCACCCTGCAAGACACGTCCAGCCTGTACGTAGACTTCAACGTGCCGGAACAGGCCCTGCCACGCCTGAGCCTGGGCCAGCAGGTGCTGGTGCAAGTGGCCGCCTACCCCGGCCAGCGCTTCCCCGCCAGCCTTAGCGCCATCAACCCCAAGGTCGAGGAAACCACGCGCAACCTGCTGGTACGTGCCACCATGGCCAACCCCGACGGCAAACTGCTGCCAGGCATGTTCGCCAGCCTGTTGATCCTGCTGCCCAACCCGCAGCCACAAGTGGTGGTGCCGGAAAGCGCCATTACCTACACCCTGTATGGCAACTCGGTGTATGTCGCCTCACCGAAAAAGGACAAGGACGGCAAGCCGGAGTACGACGACAAGGGCCAACCCCAGCTGGTCGCCGAACAGCGCACGGTAAAGACTGGCGAGCGCCGAGACGGCGTGGTTGTAGTCAGCGAAGGCCTGCAGGCCGGGGAACAGGTGGTCACCGCCGGGCAGCTGAAACTCACACCCGGTGCCGCGATACGCATTGGCCAGGACAACGCCCTCAAGCCCGAACCGGGCGCAGCGGCCAAGGACTGACAGGAGGCTGGCATGGCGTTCACCGACCCGTTCATCCGCCGCCCGGTGCTGGCCAGCGTGGTCAGCCTGCTGATTCTGCTGCTCGGCTTCCAGGCCTGGAACAAGCTGCAGATCCGCCAGTACCCGCAAATGGAAAACGCCCTGATCACGGTCACCACCGCCTACCCCGGGGCCAACGCCGAAACCATTCAGGGCTATATCACCCAGCCATTGCAGCAAAGCCTGGCCAGCGCCGAAGGCATTGACTACATGACCTCGGTGAGCCGGCAGAACTTCTCGATCATTTCCATTTACGCGCGCGTTGGCGCCGACAGCGACCGGCTGTTCACCGAGCTGCTGGCCAAGGCCAATGAGGTGCGTAACAAGCTACCCCAGGACTCCGAAGACCCGGTACTGAGCAAGGAAGCTGCCGACGCCTCGGCGCTGATGTACGTCAGCTTCTACAGCAAGGAAATGAGCAACCCGCAGATCACCGACTACCTGTCACGTGTGATCCAGCCCAAGCTGGCCACTTTGCCGGGCATGGCCGAGGCGGAGATCCTCGGCAACCAGGTGTTCGCCATGCGCCTTTGGCTGGACCCGGTGAAGCTGGCCGGCTTCGGCCTTTCGGCTACCGACGTGACCAATGCCGTACGCCGCTACAACTTCCTTTCCGCCGCTGGCGAGGTGAAAGGCGAATACGTGGTCACCAGCGTCAACGCCAGCACCGAGCTGAAGTCGGCCGAGGCGTTCGCCGCCCTGCCGCTCAAGACCAGCGGTGACAGCCGCGTGCTGCTGGGCGATGTGGCGCGGGTCGAGATGGGCGCAGAAAACTACGACACGGTCAGCTCATTCGACGGCACCCCGTCGGTCTATATCGGCATCAAGGCCACCCCGGCCGCCAACCCACTGGATGTCATCAAGGAAGTGCGTCGCATCATGCCTGAGCTGGAAAGCCAGCTGCCCTCGGCATTGAAAGTGTCGATTGCCTAGGACGCCACGCGGTTCATCCAGGCCTCGATCGACGAAGTGATCAAGACCTTGGGCGAAGCGGTGCTGATCGTCATCGTCGTGGTGTTCCTGTTCCTTGGCGCCCTGCGCTCGGTACTGATTCCGGTGGTGACCATACCGCTGTCGATGATCGGTGTACTGTTCTTCATGCAGATGATGGGCTACTCGCTCAACCTGCTGACCCTGCTCGCCATGGTGCTGGCCATCGGCCTGGTGGTGGACGATGCCATTGTGGTGGTGGAAAACATTCACCGGCACATGGAAGAAGGCAAGTCGCCGTTCGACGCAGCCCTGGAAGGCGCGCGCGAAATTGCCATGCCAGTGGTGTCCATGACCATCACCCTTGCTGCCGTGTATGCACCGATCGGCTTCCTCACCGGGCTCACCGGCGCGCTGTTCAAGGAGTTTGCCCTGACGCTGGCCGGGGCGGTGGTCATTTCCGGTATCGTTGCCCTGACGCTGTCACCAATGATGTGCGCCCTGCTGCTGCGCCGGGAGCAGAACCCGAGCGGCCTGGCCCACCGCCTCGACCAGCTGTTCGAACGCCTGAAAGGGCGCTACCAGCGCGTGCTGCACGCCACCCTCGACAGCCGGCCGGTGGTGCTGGTGTTTGCCGTGATCATCCTGTGCCTGATCCCGGTGCTGCTCAAATTCACCCAGAACGAACTGGCACCCAACGAGGACCAGGGGGTGATTTTCATGATGAGCAGCTCGCCTCAACCGGCCAACCTCGACTACCTCAACGCCTACACCGACCAGTTCACACCGCTGTTCAAGACCTTCCCCGAGTATTACTCGTCGTTTCAGATCAACGGCTTCAACGGCGTGCAGACTGGTATCGGTGGTTTTTTGCTCAAGCCCTGGAACGAGCGCGAACGCACACAGATGGAGCTACTGCCGCTGGTGCAGGCCAAACTCATGGAAATCAGCGGGCTGCAGATCTTCGGCTTCAACCTGCCGTCGTTGCCCGGCACTGGCGAGGGCTTGCCATTCCAGTTTGTGATCAATACCGCTGGCGACTACCCGGCACTGCTGGACGTGGCCCAGCGCATCAAGACGCGCGCTCAGGCATCGGGCAAGTTCGCCTTCCTCGATATCGATCTTGCCTTCGACAAGCCCGAAGTGGTGGTGGACATCGACCGGGCAAAGGCGGCGCAGATGGGGGTGTCGATGGACACCCTCGGCGGCACCCTGGCGACCCTGCTGGGCGAGGCGGAAATCAACCGCTTCACCCTTGAAGGCCGCAGTTACAAGGTGATCGCCCAGGTTGAACGGCCTTACCGCGACAACCCCGGCTGGCTGAACAATTACTACGTGAAGAACGAGCAGGGCCAGTTGTTGCCGCTGTCGACCCTGATCACCCTCACCGACCGCGCTCGCCCACGCCAGCTCAACCAGTTCCAGCAACTGAACGCTGCGATCATCCAGGGCGTCCCCATGGTCAGCCTGGGCGAGGCACTGAAGACCGTGCAGGACATCGCTCGCGAAGAGGCCCCGGAGGGCTTTGCCTTCGACTACGCCGGCGTGGCCCGCCAGTATGTGCAGGAAGGCAGCGCATTGTGGGTCACCTTCGGCCTGGCGCTGGCGATCATTTTCCTCGTGCTGGCTGCACAGTTCGAAAGCTTCCGCGACCCGTTGGTGATTCTGGTGACCGTGCCGTTGTCCATCTGTGGCGCGCTTTTGCCGCTGTTCCTGGGTGTGTCGAGCATGAACATCTACACCCAGGTCGGGCTGGTGACATTGATCGGGCTTATCAGCAAGCACGGAATCCTGATCGTCGAGTTCGCCAATCAGCTACGCGATGAGCGTGGCCTGAGTGTGCGCGAAGCGATCGAGGAAGCAGCGGCCATTCGCCTGCGGCCGGTGCTGATGACCACTGCGGCTATGGTGTTCGGCATGGTGCCGCTGATTCTGGCAACCGGGGCGGGAGCGGTCAGCCGGTTTGACATCGGTATGGTGATTGCCACCGGGATGTCGATTGGCACGCTGTTTACCTTGTTTGTGTTGCCGTGCATCTACACCCTGCTGGCGCACAAGGCGAGCGCCAAGGCACCTGCAATCGCTTGAACCGACCTGTGGGAGCGGGCTTGCCCGCGAAGAGGCCGGCAACGCAGACGCAAAAAGCCAAAGGCCCCGCAATCGCGAGGCCTCTGGCTTTTTCAGCTAACGCAGGGTTCATCCAAATGGCCGCAACCCTTGACGCAGGCCAAACAGGAACAGCAAAAGGTCCTGGTCCGGCTCGCTCTGGGCCTGCTGCTGCGGTTTTGCATCCCGCGGCAACGCGCACTGGTCTGCCATCTCAGCCTTGCTGAACACGGTCGGCCTCGGCTCTTCCCAGGCAGCCACCGCCACGGTGGTCACCGCCAGGCCAGCTACCAGGAACAAAGCTCGAGCAATTTCTAGCTTCATTACTCTAACCCTTTGACAGCGCTGCCAAACGCCATCTTGTAAAAGTAGAGCAGTGTCTGCCATTCCGCGTCATTGAGCGACGAATGGCGGCGTAGCTGACGCAGGTCATTGCCGGCCGCCCGCTGGCAGCTGATGCGCCGCCTGCACTTTTCCAGGTCCAGCAGCGCCACTTCGACGCGGGCCTGCTCGCCCTCGCCGATTACCTTGATGAATACGTGCTTGCCGTACAGGCAGCCGTGCTGCCAGTGCCCCAGGTGCATCCGCGCCAGGTTGTCCGCCAGGTCCTTGAGCATGCGCTCATGCACCACCTGCGGGTAACGCTCGCGGGCACCTTCGGCATGCCAGGTGTCGAGTTCGACAAAACCGTCCAGCGCTTCGCTGACCAGCAGCGCGCGCCACTGGTGCTCGGCATCACGCTGTGCGCCACAGAAGACGATGCGCGGTACACGCACGCCCAACTGCTCGAAACTGTTCAGCGCATCGAGTTCACGCAACACGGTCGGCCGACCAAAAGGGTGCAACAGGCTGCGGTAGATATGCCCGACCTGGCGTTTGGCATACAGCAGCTTGCCATCGGCATCGTTAAGGCGTTGCACGCCACTCTCGCCGCCGCGGCGCTGGTTAGGCTCCTCGACCCACTCGCCTTGCTGGCGCCAGTAAAAATCGAACTGCGCTTCCCCTTTATGGGCTACAGCCATCAAACACTACCCCTTACGCAATACATAGACCCGCCACATGGCATAGAACGGCAGGAAGTCCAGGCGTTCCTGGATTCTGAAGCCGGCGGCCCTGAATTCTTCTTCGACCGTTTCGGCAGGTAACACGAAACGGTTCTGGTAATTATCCTGTTCGGCCTTGGCGCTACGGCGCTGCTCCAGCTTTTTCCGGCGCCAGGCCTTGAAGTTGCCATCCACCCACAGTGACAGGATCACGCTATCACGGCTAACCCGTTGAAATTCCGAAAGAATGGTCTTTCTGTGCGCTGCCTCGCCAATGTGATGGAACAGGCGCATGCAGAAAATGCTGTCCACGGCGTTATCTGGCAGGTCGATGGCAAATGCCGAAGTCTGCAAAGGCCGTACCCGTGCCACCACTTCTGGCGGTTGCGCCGCACAGGCGGTCTCGATCATGGCCTCGGAGTTGTCGGCACCGATGATTACCCGATTGGGCTTTTCCGCCAACAGCGGCCAGAAACGGCCCGCTCCGCATGGCAGGTCCAGTACCAAACCAGGCTCGCCCGCCAATGCCAGGGCGCGGCGCGCCAACTGCTCATCTCGCTTGTGGGAAAGGCGTCGCGCCAGGCCGTCCTGGTGCTTGAGAAAGTACTCGCGCGCATGGTCTTTGTCGTACTTCTCGGAAAATTCAAGCTTGATGGGGCTACGCATTGGACATCTCCTGACTCCATTGCGCCCACATTAGGTATGCAAGCGTTGGAATCAGGTCATGCCAATGTGAAAAAAACGTTGAACACCATTTGACCTGATACAAGAAATTACTCGGCCAGGGCGTCCGGGTCGCCTTTGGCCACGGTGTTGCTCAGGTCCACCTGGAAGCGGCAGCCATGCGGCAAGGTGGATGTCAGGGTGACACGCCAACCCTGGTCGTCACAGATCCGCTGCACCAGCGAAAGCCCTAGCCCCAGGCCCTCGCCACGCCGTTCATCGCCGCGCACGAACGGCCTGAACATGGCCTCACGCTGCTCTTCGGGGATACCCACGCCGCTGTCCTCTACGCTGAAACCGTTGGCTTCCAGGCTCAGGCGGATATACCCACTGTCGGTGTAGTGCGCCGCATTGCGCAGCAGGTTGCCCATCACCGACTGCAGGAAGGTGGCGTTGTACAGCACAGGGCTAGCGCTCACGCGGCCATCGAAATACAGGGTGAGGCCTTTCTGTTCGATGGTGTCGCGCCACACCCCGATGAGCTCGTCGGCCACTTCGCGCAGGGTCGCCCGTGACGCCACTGCCCCCTCATCACGCTGCGCGCGGGCCAACATAAGGAAGGTCTTGACCAGCTCGCGCATTTCTTCGGTGGCCCGCGCCACGCGCTCCACCTGGCTACGCGCACGGGCATCGAGGCCGGGGTTTTCCATCAGAAGCTCACACGAGGTCGCCAACACCATCAAAGGCGTGCGCAGCTCGTGGCTGACGTCGCTGGTGAACAGCCGCTCGCGGGTCAGCGCATCACGCAGGCGGCCCAGGGTGTCGTCGAAAGCCACTGCAAGCTGGCCGACTTCGTCCGCCGCATAATCCGGAGCCAGCGGCGGGGCCAGGCCCAGTAGTTGATCGCGGTGGCGCACCTGACGCGCCAGGCGGATGACCGGTGCCATTACCCGACGTGCAACCAGCCAGCCAAGGATGACCGCCAACACCAGGCTGAGCACGAAGCCCACCACAACCACGGCAAACAGTACGCGCTCGCGCTCCTCGAAGTCGCTCTGGTCCTGCAGCAGTACATAACGGCGACCATCGACGATCTCAACCATGGCGTGGTAGGACAGCTGGTCTCGGAACACTTCGTGGAAACCGCGGTCGAGGTGCCGCAGGTCCTTGGGCAGCTCGAAGTCGTCACGCCCGCCGCTGAAATAGAACAGCTGGTCTGGACGAGGCCGATGACTCCAGTCACTGACGCTGTCCATACGCAGCAGGCGCTGCAGGTCACCGCCCAGTACCGAGGAAATCAGTCGCTCTTCGACCAGGTGCACCGTGCCAACGATACCGAATGCGAAGGCCCCGGCCACCAGCGCACTCATCAGGGCAAAGGCGATGATGATGCGCTGGGCAAGGCTTTGCTTAAACTCCATCGCGGCCCTCGGCGAGGCGATAGCCGACGCCATGGACGGTATGCAGCAACGGTTTTTCAAACGGTTTGTCGATCACCTGGCGCAACTGATGCACATGGCTGCGCAGGCTGTCGCTATCGGGGCAGTCATCGCCCCACAAGGCTTCTTCCAGCACCTCGCGGCGCAGTACGTGCGGGCTTTTCTGCATCAGTACCGCCAGCAGCTTGAGGCCGACCGGGTTAAGCTTCAGCAGGCGCCCCTGGCGGGTTACCTCAAGGGTATCGAGGTCGTAGCTCAGGTCAGCCACCTGGAGGGTGCGGCGCCCACCGCCCTGGGCACGGCGCAGCACCGCTTCGATGCGCGCCGCCAGCTCCGACAAGGCAAATGGCTTGAGCAGGTAGTCGTCAGCCCCAGAGCGGAAGCCCTGCAGGCGGTCGTCCAGCTGGTCACGGGCAGTGAGCATGATCACCGGCGTGTCACGGCGGGCATCTTCACGCAAGCGCTTGCACAGGGTGTAGCCATCGATGCCTGGCAGCATGATGTCGAGTACGATCAGGTCGTAGTGTTCGGTGGCGGCCAAATGCAGCCCGGACAGGCCATCCTGGGCACAGTCGACGGTGTAGCCTTTCATGCCCAGGTAATCGGCCAGGTTGGCCAGGATATCGCGGTTGTCTTCAACCAAAAGAATGCGCATCGGTTTCTCCTGTGCGGCGCTCTTCGCTGTGGTGCGCGGCAGGCGCAGCTTAAGGCCTATGCCTGCACGGTGCCAGCCCTAGGGAAAATTCACCGCACTTGACGGTTTTTTCACTGATCCTTCACGGACACAGGATAGCGGGCGGCCGACAATACCCGATCTTTTTCGCGCCCTGGAGCCGTCATGCAGCAACGCACCTCCCCTCGCCCGATCAACTATTGGCTGTACCTGGGAATTCCCCTGGCGACTGCGCTGGCCTTGATCCTGCTGGAGCTGACTTCAGTCGACATGGATGTCGCCAACCTGTTCTTCGACCCCGCTGTCGGGCAGTTCATTGGCCGCCACAGTTACCTGCTGGAAAACATCCTGCATGACCGGGTCAAGCAAGTGGTGATCCTGTTGGGGGTGATATCGCTGCTGACCTTTGCCGCGAGCTTTTTCTGGAAGCGCCTGTTTGGCTGGCGCCGTGAACTGGGCTGCCTGGCGCTGGCACTGGGCTTGTCCACGGCGTTTGTCACACCGCTGAAAAAAGTCACCCAGGTGCAGTGCCCTTGGAGCCTGACCCAGTTTGGCGGCACCGAAACCTACAGCAAGCTGCTGGAACCACGGCCGCCTACCGACAAGCCTGGCCTGTGCTGGCCGGGCGGGCATGCAGCGACCGGTTTCTGCCTGTTCGCCTTGTTCTTCATGCTGCGTGATCGCAAGCCGCGCCTGGCGCGGGTGGCGCTTGCAGTGGCCTTGATAGCAGGGTCGGTACTGTCGGTGGGCAGGATGATGCAGGGGGCGCACTTCCTGTCGCACAATATGTGGACGGCAGTGTTCTGCTGGTTGATCGGATTGGGGTCGTATTACCTGGTTCTCTATCGGCGGGGGCTGGCCGAGGTACCCGTCGCCGAGCGCAGCGCCGCATGAAAGAGGGGCCGCTTTGCGGCCCTTCGCACTTCAAGGCGACCCTCAGGCATGCTCGACGAACACATCAGCAAACACCTGCCCCCGCGGTACCCCTGCCATGAACATCCGCCGGGCAAACCGCTCGACACTCGCCGGTGCCCCACACAGCAGCGCCACCGTCTGGCGCGACAACAGCCGCATCCCAGCCAACGCTTCATCCACATGCTCCACCAGCACCAGCTCGACACTCACCCCGGGCAGCTCCAGCAGCTTCTCCGCCAGATAGTGCCCAGCCGGATCCCGCGCCACATGCACCACCCGGATTTCGCCCCGATGCCCCCGGCGCAACGCTTCGCGCAAGATACCCCAGAGCGGCGCCAGCCCGGTTCCCGCAGCCAGCAACCACAGCGGCCGCTCCTGCCAATCAGGGTCGTAATGAAGGGCTCCGCCTCTGAACTCCCCCAAACGCATCTGATCGCCGACCTGCAGACCACGCGCCTTGTCGCAAAAGGCACCAGGCCGCTGACAATCGATATGAAACTCGAGAAAATCGTCCTCACCCGGCAGGCTGGCCAAGGAATAAGGCCGAGCAACCGCGCCTAGCCACAGCACCACGTGCTGCCCCGCCTGGTAACGCACCACCCGATCGGGGCGCAACCGCAGGCGCAATACATCGCCAAACCAGTCCAACGCACAGACCTGTGCCGGTACGCCACCCTGCTGGGGGTCGTACAACGCCACACGCAGGTCCTCGACCACCCGGCACTGGCAAGCCAGACGCCAGCCCTGGGCGTGTTTCTCCAATGCCAATGCCTCGGGCAATGCGTCTGCCGGTTGCCCTTCCAGGCAGCGCACCAGGCAGGCGTGGCAACTACCAGCACGGCAACTGTAAGGCACATTCAGCCCCGCCTCGTTGAGGGCATCGAGCAGGTTGCTGCCAATGGGCACAGTCCAACGGCGCAAGCCCACATAGATTATGGGCATGATTACAGTTTCTCCAAAACAAGGAACCTGACGGCGGGTTTCATGGCGAATGTACCACAGCGACGGCAGAATTATTTTTTACAATCAACGAATTGAGTGTCAACTGACAAATTTGACAGTTTAACCTTGATGGTTAACACATCACGCTGGGATCTCCTCAAGCGTGGAGGTACCCATCATGAAATTCACATCTATAAAGTCAGAACTATTAGACCCTAGCTACGGCGAACAAGGCATTGTTCATCCAGACCCGGACGTGGTGGCAATAAACGCCTCAATAGTCTCAGTCAAACATGATAAATGGCGCCTGTGCGTGGGGGAGACCCGTATTGGCGAGGCGATGGGTTATGCGCTCATGCGCATAGACCACAACGGGAAACTGGATACTACGTTTGGCAAAGGCGGCTTGGCTACCGGAACCTTCAAAGAGGGCTTCAACTCTACAGCCGGAGGCATTCATCTGCACGGCGAGCACATCATCATCACAGGCCTCTACCACGACCCATCGACCAACTTGCATTTTCCGGCGCTGGCTCGTTTCACTGCGAACGGGCAGTTGGACACCCGATTCGGCAGCCATGGACACAAAGTCATCGAACTGCCCCCGGCACCTCCGAAGTCCTCAACAAATCCGACAACGAAGCCGGCAGCGGCACCGACCCTCACCAGCATATCCAGCGCAGACGGAGTTTTTGTCACCTACCAGTACCCCTGGTCACTCAGCGTGCTGATGAAGTTCAACTTCGACGGAGATTACGACACCAGCTTCAATAAGGTTGGATATAAATTCCTGACCCCTCCTCTATGTTCCGAAAGCTCCGGGAGAGTCTGCTTGATCACAGGCAGAAAAATCTATGTCTGCGGCTTCACTACAATCAATGGCGACAGTGGCCCCTACATACTCTGCTTGAAAGACACGGGGTTGGAAGATGGAGAGTTTTGTGCGAATGGGTATTTACTATCGGAGCTCGCGAGCGGCTTGTATTTCCATGATCTGGATACGCTGAATGATGAAGGCAGTATCGTTTGCATCGCCTCGGAGGGCCTGCAAAAAGGCTACCTGACGGCCTTTACGCGCAGCGGCTCGAAAATCCCCGGCTTCGGTGGCGCCACCGATTTTGGTGGTGAGGGCGGGCAGTGGACAAGCGGATACGTCAACCGTTCCTTGGAGAAAATTATCACCACCGGTTCCACGTTAGGCGGTGAAGAAGCTGATGTCGTCGTCGGGCGCTTCAACCTTGACGGAACTCCTGACACAGCATTTGGTGAAAACCGCGGCTGGGGACGCATTGCATTGGGTGACAGCGTCGAAGTTGCCTGGAGTTCCAGCGCCGAAGTGAATGGCAAAACCATCATCTGCGGAATCGATTTCGAGTCCGGTCGTGCCCGCTTGGGCTTTTTACTCCGTTGCAACACGGACAGTTGACCCCATCACCTCTGCTACGTTGTAGTGATCAAAGGCCGAGTTCACCTTAACCCGTGCACGAGCTCGGCCTGTACCCTCCATATTCTTCAGTCGGCTCACCCCCTATCACCACTCAGCCTCTTGGATACCTGTCGCCTGCGACGTCACGCTTGGCAGAAAAACCATGCCTGCCCGTTACCGACCATGGTCCAGACCGGCCGCAGGTGTGCCGGGCACGGATGCGCGCTATACTGCCGCGCCTTTTTCCGTCGGCCTGACCTGCCGGCGCCTTGCAAGGCGCTTCGACGTGCTGGTCGGCTATGTCGAGCGTCTTTTTGAATGTTCCCGTCTTTAAGAGGAGCGCGCTGCATGACCGTGATCAAGCAAGACGACCTGATTCAGAGCGTCGCCGACGCCCTGCAATTCATCTCGTACTACCACCCCGTCGATTTCATCCAGGCCATGCACGAGGCCTATCTGCGTGAGGAATCGCCTGCTGCACGCGATTCCATCGCCCAGATCCTGATCAACTCGCGCATGTGCGCCACCGGCCATCGTCCAATCTGCCAGGACACCGGTATCGTCACCGTGTTCATCCGCGTGGGCATGGACGTGCGCTGGGACGGCGCCACCATGAGTGTCGACGACATGATCAACGAAGGTGTGCGTCGCGCCTACAACCTGCCTGAAAACGTCCTGCGCGCTTCGATCCTGGCCGACCCGGCCGGTGCCCGCAAGAACACCAAGGACAACACCCCGGCAGTGATCCACTACTCCATCGTCCCCGGCGACAAGGTGGAAGTCGATGTCGCAGCCAAGGGCGGCGGCTCGGAAAACAAGTCGAAGATGGCCATGCTCAACCCGTCCGACTCGATCGTCGACTGGGTACTGAAAACCGTGCCGACCATGGGTGCTGGCTGGTGCCCGCCTGGCATGCTCGGCATCGGCATCGGCGGTACCGCCGAGAAGGCCGCGGTCATGGCCAAGGAAGTGTTGATGGAGTCCATCGACATTCACGAACTGAAAGCCCGTGGCCCACAGAACCGCCTGGAAGAAATCCGCCTGGAGCTGTTCGACAAGGTCAACCAGCTGGGCATCGGCGCCCAGGGCCTGGGTGGCCTGACCACCGTGCTCGACGTCAAGATCATGGATTACCCGACCCACGCGGCGTCCTTGCCGGTGTGCATGATCCCCAACTGCGCCGCTACCCGCCACGCCCACTTCGTGCTTGATGGCACCGGCCCGGCAGAACTGGAAGCGCCGTCGCTGGACGCCTACCCGGAAATCGTCTGGGAAGCCGGCCCAAGCGCCCGTCGCGTCAACCTCGACGACATTACTCCGGAAGAAGTGGCCAGCTGGAAGCCGGGCGAAACCATCCTGCTCAACGGCAAGATGCTGACCGGCCGCGATGCCGCGCACAAGCGCATGGTTGAAATGCTCAACCGTGGTGAAGAGCTGCCGGTAGACCTGAAAGGCCGCTTCATCTACTACGTCGGCCCGGTCGACCCGGTGGGTGACGAAGTGGTAGGCCCAGCCGGCCCGACCACTGCTACCCGTATGGACAAGTTCACCCGCCAGATCCTTGAGCAGACTGGCCTGCTGGGCATGATCGGCAAGTCCGAGCGTGGCCCGACCGCCATCGAGGCGATCAAGGACAACAAGGCCGTGTACCTGATGGCTGTTGGCGGCGCTGCCTACCTGGTCGCCCAGGCCATCCGCAAGTCGAAGGTACTGGCCTTCGCCGAGCTGGGCATGGAAGCGATCTACGAGTTCGAGGTCAAGGACATGCCGGTGACCGTCGCTGTGGACAGCAACGGCGAGTCGGTACACATCACTGGCCCTGCCCTGTGGCAGAGCAAGATTGCCGAAAGCCTGGCCGTCGAAGTGAAGTAACCTGATGTAACTGCGGCGGCGGCTTCGCGGGCAGGCCCGCTCCCACACGTACAGCGCAAGCCAGAAGGCTACGCGTTACCTGTGGGGCGGCCTTGCCCGCGAAGAGGCCGCACTGTCATCACAGGACTCTTTCGAACTGCTCCGGCCAGTCCCGCCAGGTAAACACCTGCCCTTCCCGCCTCACCCGCCGTACTTCCTGCAGATCTACCTCGCACACCAGCCACTGGCTGCAGTCCGGGTTCAACTGCTCACTCAACGCCACCACCCCATCCCCCGGCATCCCGTGATCCGGCGGTACGAACAAGCCTGCCCGGCCGATATTCTCGTCCAATGCCGGCGACCAGGGCGCCACGCCCACCGTAGGGCTCTGCAACACGGCAATCTGGTTCTCCAGGGCTCGCGCCTGGGCGCCAATACGCACCCGGTGGTAACCGGCCTCGGTATCGGTACAACTCGGCGCCAGGATCAGGTCGGCACCACACTCGGCCAAGCGGCGGGCCAGCATCGGGAACTCGTTGTCGTAGCAGATCAGAATGCCCAAGCGCCCCAGTTCGGTTTCGAACACCTGCAGCCCCTGGCCTGCAGCGATGTCCCACTGCTCGTGCTCGAAGCGGGTCATCATCAGTTTGTCCTGATAACCCAGCACACCTTGGGGGCCGAACAGCCAGGCACGGTTGCGGTAGCGCCCATCGTTGTCCAGCACCGGCACACTGCCCGGTTGCAAGTAGATCCCCCAGCGTCGGGCAAGGCTCTCGCACAACGCTTTCCAGGGTTCGATCAGCGGCTGAATGCCGGCAATCGAAGCCTTCAGGTCTTCCCGCTGCCCGGCATTCAGCTGGCCGCTCAGCACCAGCCCGGCGTACTCCGGCAGTAGCAGCAAGCGTGCCCCCGCCTCCACCGCTTCGGCGCACAGGCCTTGCAGGTGGTCGGCGTAGGCGTCCCAGGTTTCGTGCAGCTCGATGGCGTACTGGCAGGCTGCCAGGCGGATCATATCGGCAGTGCCTTGAGCCAGAACGACATCAGCTTGTCGGAGCTTTCCTGCTCGTCCAGGTCGCGCCAGGCGTAGGTGGTACGCAGCGATGGGTCGTGCAGGAAGCCGCGGTTGCGCCAGAAGCCGTGCAGGGGTTTGTATTCGGCTGGCCGGCGCGGGTGCGCACCGGGTCGCTCGACCGCGCAGAACGCGCAGTAATCGAACTCGGCCAGTTTGTGTGCGTAGGACTCGCGCTCGATGAAGAAGCGAACCCCCAGGCCCTGACCGCGGTATGCCGGCAACACCAGCGACTCCCCGAAGTAGTACACACTGGCCGGGTCGCGCCCCTGGGCCAGGAATGGCTGCTGGAATTCGGGCGCGACATCCACCAACGGCAGGCCGGTAGAGGCGCCAACCACCTTGCCGTCGTCCAGCGCCAGCACAACCAGGCTGCGCCCGGAGCGGGCATAGTTGGCCAGGTAGTCGGCCTCGTACTCCGGGGTGCCGTCGTACAGGTAGGGGAACTCGCGGAACACAGTAAGGCGCAGGCGAGCGAGGTCATCGATGTAAGGCGCGATAGCGGCACCGTGCAACAGGCGTATTTCCATGTTTGGCGGTCGTTTTGTCGATGTGGATGACGCGCTCGGCTAAGCCGGGCTTGAGGGGAAACCCTATCATCCGAGGTAACGACCCGCCTTTTCCCTACACGACAGGAAATGTTCCATGACCGCAACCGAACTGGTAAATGCTTACTACGCCGCCTTCAACGCGGGTGACATGCCGGGCTTTCTGGCGCTGCTCAGCGAAGACGTGATCCACGACATCAACCAGGGCGAGCGTCAGATGGGCAAGGCCAGGTTCGCCGCGTTCATGGACAAGATGAACCGCTGCTACCGCGAGCGCCTGGCCGACATCGTGGTGATGCAGAACGCCGATGGCAGCCGCGCGGCGGCGGAGTTCACCGTGCATGGCCAGTACCTGGCCGATGACGAAGGGTTGCCGACAGCAAACGGCCAAACCTATGTGCTGCCGGCGGGGGCGTTCTTCTATATTCACTGTGGCAAGATTGCCCGGGTGACCAACTACTACAACCTCAATGACTGGGTTGAGCAGGTTGCCTGAAGCAACCCGCTGCCAATTCAATCAAGCCTGTCAGACAATACGCGTGCCCAGCACTTGAAGGAACGCCGCCAGCCAGGCCGGGTGCGCGGGCCATGCCGGTGCGGTCACCAGGTTGCCATCCACATGCGCCTGGTCCACCGCGATGTCGATGAACGTGCCACCCGCCAGGCGCACTTCTGGCGCACATGCCGGGTACGCGCTGCACTCACGCCCCTCCAGCACCCCTGCCGCCGCCAGCAACTGGGCCCCATGGCACACCGCCGCAATCGGCTTGCCGGCCTGGTCGAACGCCCGCACCAGGTCCAACACCTTTTCATTCAGGCGCAGGTACTCCGGCGCGCGGCCACCTGGGATCAGCAGCGCGTCATAACTCTCGGGCCGCACCCGTACGAAATCATAATTCAGGGCAAAATTGTGCCCTGGCTTTTCGCTGTAGGTCTGTTCACCCTCAAAGTCATGAATCGCGGTACGCACGGTCTGCCCCGCCAGCTTTTCCGGGCACACCGCATGCACCGTGTGGCCCACCATGCTCAAGGCCTGGAACGGCACCATCGCTTCGTAATCTTCGACGTAGTCGCCCACCAGCATGAGAATTTTCTTCGCCGTCATCTCGCCCACTCCTTCGGTTAACTGTGAATAGTCACTGCACGATAGCCGCTGTCAGTCACGGCGGTCGAGGAAGTTGACCACCAACCGATCAAGCCAGCCCCAGATCCGTTGCTTCACCCTGCGCCACAAAGGGCGCGCATGCCAGTGGGCGAGGTCGACTTCTTCGCTCTGGGCGAAGTCGCGCTCGAAGCTGGCCACCACCGCCGCTGTCAACGGCGGGTCCAGCGCTTCGATGTTGGCTTCAAGGTTGAAGCGCAAGTTCCAGTGGTCGAAGTTGCACGAACCGACGCTGACCCAGTCGTCTACCACAGCCATCTTCAGGTGCAGGAAGCACGGCTGGTACTCGAAAATCCGCACGCCCGCACGCAACAGACGCGGGTAGTACCGATGCCCGGCGTAGCGTACCGAGGGGTGATCGGTGCGCGGACCGGTCAACAACAGACGCACGTCGAGCCCCTTGCTGGCGGCCCGACGCAATGAACGGCGCACGCTCCAGGTCGGCAAGAAGTACGGCGTGGCCAGCCACACCCGTTTCTTGCCGCTGTTCAGCGCCCGTACCAGCGCGTGAAGGATGTCCTGGTGCTGGCGGGCGTCGGCATAAGCGACCCGGCCCATGCCCTGCCCCTGCGCAGGCACCTTGGGCAGACGCGGCAGACCAAAGCCTTCAGCAGGGCGCCAGGCGGTGCGGCGGTTGTTGGCTTGCCACTGACGGTCAAACAGCAACTGCCAGTCGCTCACCACCGGCCCCTGCATCTGCACCATCACTTCGTGCCATTCGCTGGTCGCCTCACCGGGCGTCCAGAACTCGTCGGTAACGCCCGTCCCCCCCACCACGGCCCAACGTTCGTCAACCAGCAGCAATTTGCGATGATCACGGTAGAGATTACGCAGGCCACGCTTCCAGCGCAGGCGGTTATACCAGCGCAAGTACACGCCAGCGTCCAGCAGGCGCTGACGCAACGCGCTGTTGAAGGCCAATGAACCGTAGTCATCAAACAGGCACCGCACCCGTACGCCACGCCGGGCAGCCCGCTCCAGCGCGTCGACCACTGCATCGGCACAGGCCCCGGCCTCGACCAGGTACAGCTCCAGGTCAACCTGGAACTCGGCACGCATGATCGCCTGGAGCATGCGCGGAAAAAACACAGGGCCGTCGATAAGCAGTTCGAACTGATTGCCATCACGCCAGGGGAAGACCGGCCCCGCCATGTCAGCGCGCAGTGAAGATCAGCACCGCGCTAACCGGTACCGACGGGTTGATGGACTTCAACCTGGCGAACTTGCGCAGGCTTTCCAGCCCCGGCAGCAAGCCAAAATCTTCGGCGCGCAGCACCAGAGGCTCAAGGGTCACCACCTGGAAGCGCCGCGCATCCAGGCGGGTAGCCAGCAACAGAACACTGTAACTGTGCGACTGGCCATGCAGGGTGACCGTCAGCGGCAGGCGCAATTCGATCTGTGCACCGTCGGCCAGGTCATTGATCGGCTGCAGGTCAATCTGCGCCTTCACGGTGGCCTCGGCGAAGCGCTCGACCTCGAACAGGTTGTCGCGCATTTGCTCGTCACGCAGCGGAATACCACTGCTCACCGAGTCCATCTCGATCCTCAACCCGGCCATACCCTTGCGATCGACCGTGCCATGCAACACCAGAAAGCGATGCACTTCGGCGGTGTCGCCGTTCTTGCCGGTGATGAATGACAGCCGTGAGGATTCGCCATCCAGGTGCCAATTGGCATGAGCGGGCAGGCACAAAGCCAGCAATAAGGCAGGCAGCAGACGGGGCAACTTGAACATGACAGATCTCGTGAAACCAGGCCGCCAACCTTACCCGCCTGCATTCATGGCAGCAAGCGGCAGCCCTCACGCGCGCCTTGCCAGGCCGCCTGGCTGCGTCGCCCCAGGCCTTCAGCGGTGACTCGCTGCTGCTGGCTGTTTTCCTCCAGCAGGCTCAGTGGCAGCCACTGCTTCACGTACCCTTGGCAATACACCTTGTCGAAGCCCATGACAAAGCGGCAGGAACAGTATTCCTTGGCCGAGTAGGCCGAGAGTATGCCGGGGAAGTCCGCCAGCGCCTGGCGTTCCTGCCAGGCCCAGTACAGGAGCCCTGCCAGCGCCAGCAGCACTAACCGCTTCATGCCCCCTCCCCGGCCAGTACCGCCAGCACCCGCTTGAGCAATTCGTCGTGTCGATAGCTGCCGTCGCGGTCATCGGCGTAGCGCACGATCACCAGCTTTTGCTCAGGCAGCACATATAACGCCTGCCCCCAGTGGCCAAGGGCGGCGAAGGTGTCTGCCGGTGCACTGGGCCAAGGCCGCTCGGCGCCAGCCAGCGACTGGTTGAGCCACCAATGGCCACCAGGGACGGCCTCACCAGGCAGCGCTTGGGCCTGGGCAAACGGGGTGCGGTTGAAGGCGACCCAGGCCTTGGGCAGCAATTGTCGGCCCTGCCAGCGCCCGTCGCGCTGCATCAGCAGGCCAATACGGGCCAAATCACGGGCACTGAGGTAGAGATAGGAAGAGCCTACGTAGGTGCCTGCCCGGTCACGCTCCCACGCCGCACTGCCGATACCCAACGGGGTGAACAGTGCGTGCCAGGGGTAGTCGGGGTACTGCCCGGCATCGAGCATGCCGCGCAGCGCGGCGGCCAGCAGGTTGCTGTCGCCGCTGGAGTAGAGGAATCGCTGACCGGGGCTGGCGGCAACACCCTGCGCCGCCGCGTAGGCAGCCATGTCTGCGCGGCCACGGGTATACAGCATGGCCACCACCGAGGACTTCAGCGGCGCGTATTCGTAGTCTTCCTGCCACTCGAGGCCACTGGCCCAGTGCAGCAGGTCGGCCACGCGCACGCCGGGGTGGGCGCGCATGGGTGGATAGAAGCGGCTGACCGGGTCTTGCAGCTGGAAGCGGCCTTCGCCCTGGGCCACGCCCATTATCGTGGCCAGTACGCTCTTGCTTACCGACCAGGTCAAGTGCGCGGTGGCGGCACGGGTGGGCGCGGTGTAGCGCTCGTGGAGGATACGCCCGTCGCGGATGATCAGCAGAGCGTCCGTGCGGATGCCGCTGCGCTCCGAGGGGGAGCGTGCAGGAAAGGCGTAAGCGTCGACGGCCTGCCAGTCGAGGGTGGCGGGGTCGTTCTGCCACTGCGGGTCGGGCCAGTCCTCCGCCTTGGCGCTACCTGCAACCAGCGCAAGGATGACCAACAGTACCTTCATCGTGCTCGCCTTGATGGGGGCTGCTTTGCAGCCCTTCGCGGGCAAGCCCGCGCTCACAGTTGCAGGAGCGGATGCCCCCGCGAACAGGCCAACATCATCAATACAGAATCAGCGCCGAACCGGCCGCTTCTGCAGCTTGCGCTGCAACGTCCGTCGGTGCATGCCCAACGCCCGCGCGGTGGCCGAGATATTACCTTCATGCTCGTTCAGCACGCGCTGGATATGTTCCCACTGCAGGCGATCGACCGACATCGGGTTTTCCGGCACCAGGGTATCCAGGTCGGTGTGCTCCGACAGCAGTGCTGCCAACACATCATCAGCGTCAGCCGGCTTGCACAGGTAGTTGCAGGCACCGCGCTTGACCGCCTCCACTGCGGTGGCAATGCTCGAGTACCCGGTCAGGATCACCACGCGCATTTCTGGGTCCAGTTCCAGCAGCTTGGGCAGCAGCACCAAGCCGGAGTCGCCATCCATCTTCAGGTCCAGCGTGGCGTAGTCCGGCAGGTCCTGCTGGGCCAGAATCAAGCCTTCTTCGGCAGAACTGGCAGTGCTCACACGGAAACCGCGACGGCTCATGGCCCGGGCCATGACCCGGGTGAAGGTGGCATCGTCATCCACCAGCAGCAGGTGCGGCAGCTCTTCGCTTTCGACCTGGTTTTCTTCGCTCATCATTCATCTCCTCGCTTGCCATAGGGCAGGCGCAGTTCGGTCAGGGTGCCACCCTGTTCATGACTATAGAGTTTCACCGAGCCGCCCGCACGGGTCACGCTGGCCTTGCTCAAGAACAGGCCCAGGCCGAAGCCTTTGCCCTTGGTGGTAATAAAAGGTTTGCCAATGGCTTCGGCAATGGCTGGCGGTACACCAGGACCATGGTCGCGGATACTGATGACGATGTCCTGGGCGTCCCAGTCCAGGCGAACCTCCAGATCATCAGGGCAGGCATCGGCGGCATTGTTCAACAGATTCAGTAACGCCTGGGTCAGGTCTGGCGGCGGCGCCAGACGCGGCACCTTGCCGTCGCGCAGGCGCTGGAAGCGGTAGCTGGCTTCCGGGCGCATCAGGTGCCAGCGGTTGAGCGCCTCGTCCAGCCAGGCAGTCACATCCTGCTCCACGATGGCCAGGCGCCGGTTGGCTTCGGCTGCGCGCACCAGCTGTTGCAAGGTCTCTTTGCACAGCTTTACCTGGTCCTGGAGGATTTGCAGGTCCTCCTGCAACAGCGGGTCGGTGTGGTCCTGGCGCATTTCGTTGATCAGCACGCTCATGGTCGCCAGCGGCGTACCCAGTTCATGGGCGGCACCGGCGGCCTGGGTAGCCACAGCCAGCAGTTGCTCGTCGCGCAGGCTTTCTTCACGCCGCTCTGAACGCAGCTGCTCCTGGCGGCGCAGCTCTTCGGCCATGCGCGCGGCAAAGAAGGTGATCACAGCCGCCGCCAGGGCAATGCTCAGCCACATGCCGTAGACCTGCATCTTGTCCCGCGCCATCGGCAGCCCTTCGAGCGGGTAGAACTGCACCAGCAGCAAGCTGTAGGCCGTCAGCGCAATGCCCGACAGGATCAGCGAATACAGCCACGGCAAGGTCACCGCGGCAATCGCCAGCGGCACCAGGTAATACGACACGAACGGGTTGGTCGAGCCGCCGGAGTAATACAGCAAGGCACTGTGGATCAGCAGGTCACAGGCCAGCTGCAGGGCGTACTCCATTTCGGTGACGGGCAGCGACAGCCGCAGGCGCAGGGCCGTGAAGGCACACAGCAACGAAGACAAGGCCAAGGTGCCGGCCAGTGACAGCCAGGGCAACGGCAGCAGTTCGGTCCAGTAGGCAACGCCCACCGAGCCGGCCTGGGCAGCCAGGACCAGGACCCGAATGACGGTCAGGCGCCAGAGGTTCTGGCGGGTAGCGGACAACGGTTGTACGGCGGCGAGCATGAGCTCTCCTGATGAGTGCTCCAGAAAAATCGGCTGGAGTATACCGAAGCCGGGCGCCTCGCTGCAGCGATGCGGCAAAGCGCCACACTTTGTCACAGGTTCATGATGGCACTTTTGAACCCACTACACTGTTGCCGGTCTTATGGGCCATGCGTGGAATGGATGACCAGCCCCCACGCCTTTAAATGCCAAGGAGTACCACATGCAAATCCCACGTCGCGGCGCTGCCCTGATCATGTCTTGCGGCCTGCTCGCCAGCCTGCCGGCACTGGCCGCCGATGAACCGCGCTTCAACCAGGTATCGCTGCGTGCCGAAGTCAGCAAGGAAGTGGCGCGCGACCTGATGGTCGTGACCCTGTACAGCGAAGCGCAGAACAGCGACCCGGGCAAGCTCGCCAAGCAGATTACCGAAACCATGAACAAGGCCGTGCAGCAGTCACGCCAGGTCAAGGACGTGAAGATCAGCCAAGGCAGCCGCAACAGCTACCCGGTGTATGACAGCAAGGGCCAGAAAATTACCGGCTGGCGCGAACGCGCCGAACTGCGCCTTGAAAGCGCCAACTTCCCGGCCTTGTCCCAGCTTACCGCCGATTTGTTGCAAGAGCTGAAAATGGCTGGCATGGACTTCTCCATCGCCCCGGCCACGCGCAAGGCCAGCGAGGATGCTCTGCTCAAGGATGCGGTCGATGCCTTCAAGGCACGCGCGCAACTGGCGACTGAAGCGCTGGGTGGCAAAGGCTACAAAGTGGTGAGCCTGAACCTCAACAGCAGCGGCTACCCGCGCCCGTACTTGCGTAGCGCGCCGATGGCAATGAAGGCCATGGGGGCTGATGAAGCAGCACCGGCGCCAGATATCGAGGCGGGCACCAGTGAAGTGAGCATGAATGCCGATGGCCTGATCGAAGTGCAGATGCCATAAGGCGTCCACGCATCATCTGTGGGAGCCCGCGAGCAAGACACGGCGGTGGATGGCACGGGCTTCGCCCGTGTTCGCGGGTAAACCCGCTCCTACAGGTGAACGCGCCATTTTCACGATTTTCAGACCTTTCTTACGCACCATCAAGGTGCGTCCTACGTTTACCCTTGCCTAGAAACATCGCGCAAAACGCCATCATTTTGCCTACGCAAACGTTTAACTTCGCCAAAAGTTATACCGATGCGACATCCATGTACGGTCGTACCACTTTTCTGACGCCAACTATCCTTGTACCTGTTGCATTGGGAACACCCCCTGCATAAGTATCCGCAGGTCGGCTCACGAGGCCACCTCATCCAAAAAATGACAACAATGAGGCCACCATGCTCAAACACGCAGTCATTCCGTTCCTGCTGGGTGCAGGCTTGCTCAGCGGCGCACCGTCGGCCGTTGCCGCATCCAACCTGGTGTTCTGCTCCGAAGGCAGCCCAGCCGGCTTCGATCCGGGGCAGTACACCACCGGGACCGACTTCGACGCCTCGGCAGAGACCGTGTTCAACCGCCTGACCCAGTTCGAGCGCGGCGGCACTGCGGTCATCCCGGGCCTGGCGACCAAATGGGAAGTGTCCGACGACGGCAAGACCTACACCTTCCACCTGCGTGAAGGGGTCAAGTTCCACACCACCGACTACTTCAAGCCCAGTCGCCCGTTCAACGCCGACGACGTGCTGTTCACCTTCAACCGCATGCTCGACAAGGACAACCCGTTCCGCAAGGCGTACCCCACCGAGTTTCCATACTTCACCGACATGGGCATGGACAAGAACATTGCCAAGGTGGAGAAGCTTGACGAGCACACGGTTAAGTTCACCCTCAACGAGGTGGACGCCGCGTTCATCCAGAACCTGGCCATGAGCTTTGCCTCGATCCAGTCCGCCGAATACGCCGACCAGTTGCTCAAGAATGGCAAGGCCGCCGACATCAACCAGAAGCCGATCGGCACCGGCCCGTTCGTGTTCAGCAAGTACCAGAAGGACGCGCAGATCCGCTTCAAGGGCAACAAGGACTACTGGAAGCCCGAGGACGTGAAGATCGACAACCTGATCTTTGCCATCACCACCGACGCCTCGGTGCGCATGCAGAAGCTTAAAAAGAACGAGTGCCAGGTCACCCTGTTCCCACGCCCGGCCGACATCGAGCCGCTAAAAGCCGACAAGAACCTGCAAATGCCGCAGCAGGCCGGTTTCAACCTCGGCTATATCGCCTACAACGTGATGGACAAGATCAAGGGCAGCAACGAGGCCAACCCCATGGCCCAGCTGAAAGTCCGACAGGCGCTGGACATGGCCGTGGACAAGAAAAAGATCATCGAGTCGGTGTACCAGGGCGCCGGCCAGCTGGCGGTCAACGCCATGCCGCCCACACAGTGGTCTTATGACGACAGCATCAAGGACGCCGCCTTCGACCCCGGGAAAGCCAAGCAACTGCTCAAGGAAGCCGGCATCAAGGAAGGCACCGAAATCACCCTGTGGGCCATGCCCGTGCAACGCCCGTACAACCCCAATGCCAAACTAATGGCTGAAATGCTCCAGTCCGACTGGGCCAAGATCGGTATCAAGGCGAAGATCGTCAGTTATGAATGGGGCGAGTACATCAAGCGCTCCAAAGGTGGCGAACAGGGTGCCATGCTGATTGGCTGGAGCGGTGACAATGGTGACCCGGACAACTGGCTGGGTACCCTCTACGGTTGCGATGCCGTCGATGGCAACAACTTCTCCAAGTGGTGCTACAAACCCTATGACGACCTGATCAAGCAGGCCAAGGCCACGTCCGACCAGGCCAAGCGCACCGAGCTGTACCAGAAGGCGCAGCACATCCTCAAGGAGCAGGTACCGATCACCCCGATCGCCCACTCCACCGTCTACCAGCCCATGAGCGCCAAGGTGAAGGACTTCAAGATCAGCCCATTCGCGCTGAACGCCTTCTACGGCGTCAGCGTGGACAAATAGGCTGACCGTGGCACCCGCTGAGCGGCGGGTGCCCCTCCCTCCTTGCCACCCTTTCATGTCGTCCTGCGGCTATCCGCTGCGGGGTCGGCTAACTGTTGCCGCCATTCGCACCCCGAGGCGGCGCAAACAGATGAAAAAGGAACTGCCATGCGCCACGCCAAACGCCTTTCGACCCTGCTGGCCCTGGGCCTGATCAGCCAATCCCCGGCCCTTTTGGCCAACAATCTGGTGTTCTGCTCCGAGGGCAGCCCAGCTGGCTTCGACACCGCCCAGTACACCAGCGCCACCGACAACGACGCCGCCGAACCCATCTACAACCGCCTGGTCGAGTTCGAACGTGGCGGCACCGCCGTGCACCCGGCCCTGGCGACGCACTGGGAGGTGTCCGACGACGGCCTGCGCTACACCTTCCACCTGCGTGAAGGGGTCAAGTTCCACAGCAACAAGGCCTTCAGCCCGAGCCGCACGTTCAACGCCGACGATGTGCTGTTCACCTTCAACCGCATGCTCGACAAGGGGCATCGGTTCCGTCAGGCCTACCCTACCGAGTTTCCCTATTTCAACGGCATGGGCCTGGACAAGAACATCGCCCGCGTCGAGAAGACCGACCCATTGACCGTGGTGTTCACCCTGAACACCGTCGATGCCGCGTTCGTCCAGAACCTGGCCATGAGTTTCGCCTCCATCCTCTCCGCTGAATACGCCGAACAGCTACTGGCCAGTGGACGCCCCAGCGACATCAATCAGCAGCCTATCGGTACCGGGCCGTTCGTGTTCCAGCGCTACCAGAAGGATTCGCAGATCCGCTACAAGGGCAACAAGGACTATTGGGCAGCGAACGAGGTGAAGATCGACAACCTGGTGTTCTCGATCAATACCGACCCGTCGGTGCGCATCCAGAAGCTGCGCCGCAACGAATGCCAGGTCACCCTGCACCCCCGCCCGGCTGACCTGCCGGCGCTCAAGGCCGACAGCACGCTGCAGGTGCTCCAGCAACCAGGCTTCAACCTCGGCTACATCGCCTACAACACCCGGCACCCGCCATTCGACCGCCTGGAAGTGCGCCAGGCAATGGACATGGCGGTCAACAAGAAAGCCATCCTCCAGGCGGTGTATCAGGACGCCGGCCAACGGGCGGTCAACGCCATGCCACCAACCCAGTGGTCCTATGACGACAGCATCAAGGACGCCCCGTACGCGCCCGAAAAGGCCAGACAGCTGCTCCAGCAGGCCGGTGTCAAACCTGGCACCGAGGTCACCCTGTGGGCCATGCCGGTGCAACGCCCGTACAACCCCAATGCCAAGCTGATGGCCGAAATGCTCCAGGCCGACTGGAGCAAACTCGGTTTCAAGGTGCGCATCGTCAGCTACGAATGGGGCGAATACCTCAAGCGCATGAAAAACGGTGAGCACGACATCGCCCTGATCGGCTGGACCGGTGACAACGGCGACCCGGACAACTGGCTGGGCACCCTCTACAGCTGCGATGCCATCGGCAGCAACAACTACTCGCAGTGGTGCGACCCGCAGTACGACAGCCTGGTCAAGCAGGCCAAGCAAGTGACCGACCGTACGCAACGCACCGCCCTGTACCAGCAGGCCCAGCAGCGGCTAAAGCAGCAGGTACCGATTACGCCGGTGGCGCATTCCACCGTGAGCCAGCCGCTTAGCGTCAAGGTTTCCCAGTTCAAGGTCAGCCCGTTTGGGCGCAATGATTTTTCCGGTGTGAGTGTTGATTAAGCGTTAGCCAGTACCGGCCTCTTCGCGGGCAAGCCCGCTCCCACAGGATGGACTGCCCCCCAAAAGTTGGACAGTTTTAAGCTGCAGCCTGAGCCCTGTACTCCACAGGGCTCAGGCCATTGAGCCTCAGCTTGATGCGATCATGGTTGTAGTAGTGAATGTACTCATCCAGACCCGCTCTCAGCTCATCAATGCTCTCGAAACGCTTCAGGTAGAAAAACTCAGACTTGAGCGTGCCGAAGAAGCTTTCCATGGCCGCGTTGTCCAGGCAATTGCCTTTTCGAGACATGCTCTGCTTTACCCCACATTCGCTTAGCTTACGGCGGTATTGCGCCTGCTGGTAATGCCATCCCTGATCCGAATGCAGCACGAGCTTCGGTTTCTCTCCCAGGCAATCGAGCGCTTTGCCAAGCATGTTCCCAACCAGGCTATAGCACGGGCGGCTGGCCATTTCGTAGGCCACGATTTCGCCGTTGTACAAATCCATCACGGGCGACAGATAGAGCTTCTGTTGAGCTACTTTGAACTCGGTTACGTCAGTCACCCACTTTTGGTTTGGGCGTTGAGCGATAAAATTTCGCTCCAGTACATTCGCTGCCACTTTACCGACGGTACCTCGATAGGAGCGATATTTCTTGGGGCGCACTACTGATTTCAATCCCTGCTCAGCCATCAGCCGTTCAATGACCTTCTTGTTCACCCGCTTTTCCTTCCTGATTACGAGTGCGATACGGCGATAACCATAAAGCCCTTTCTGCTCGTGGTAGACGCGATGCACCAATGCCTTGAGCTCAGCATGCCGATCTGGCTTCTGCTGAGCTTTGAGCTGGTAGTAGAAGGTGCTGCGCGCCAGCTCGACCAGTTGAAGGAGGTCAGGCAAAGGAAACCTGCGCTTGAGTTTGGAAACGATCAGGACTTTTTCCCGCGTGTTCGTTCCTTTTCCTCGCGCAGAGCCTTGAGCTCCTTTAGGACAGCATTCTCCATGCGCAGGTACTCAAGTTCAGCCATCAGCTGATCTCGAGACTTCTGATCATCATTGGTATCGGTGGGTTTGGCAGGCTTGATCTTCTTCGACACGTCGATTGGCTTTCTTGGCTTGATGGCAGTAGAGGGTGCAGGACTGCCACTGTAGTACTGCCGCTGCCAAATGCCTATCTGAGAAGACTGCCCAAGACCAAAGTGGGCAGCGGTCTGGCGCAGCGAAAGCCGATGCTCGTGCATATAGCTAAGCACCTGCTGTTTGAAATCACTGGTATAGCGCCGCCCATGCGAGCCTGGACCAATGCCATTATTGGCCTGATAACTGGCCACCCAGCGTCGAAGCAGGCTGAAATCGATACCTAAGTGTTGAGCCACCTTTCGGAAACCGTTGCTGCCATCCAGGTAGGCTGTGATCGCTGTGAGCTTGAATTGCTCGGTGTACTTACCCATAGATCCCCCAAGGGTTGGATTGGTGTCCAACTTCTTGGGGGCAGTCCAGGATCTCGACAGGTTCGGACACTGCGCCCTACCTGTGGGAGCGAGCTTGCCCGCGACGAGGCCAGAACGGCCAACACAACGCCCCGATTCTGCCCGGCGATCCCGCGGCACCCCTGGCAACACCGCAGCAATCACCCGGCCCACAAGGCCGGCCATAACTAGAAAAGAAAGGGAGCTTTAACCTTGAAAGTATTCACCTTGACCGCACTGGCGTTATCCATCGGTGCCTTTTCCACGGTGGCCCAGGCAGATCCGCAGAGCCAGGACTACCTCCCGCTCACCCTCAAAAGCAGCAGCGAGCAAGCGCAAGCCAGCGGCTTCATCGACGGCCAAAGCCTGTCCGGCAGCACCCGCAACTGGTATGCCCGCGAACGTGCCGCACGCGCGCCGCTGTGGAAGTACTACAAGAACGACGGCACCCGCCACGACACCCACAGCCGTGAAAACTGGGTCCAGGGCACCATCCTCAATTACAGCTCCGGCTTCACCCAGGGCACCGTGGGCTTCGCCGTCGAGGCTGCCGGCTACAACGCCATCGCCCTGCAGCAGAGCCGCGAAGCCATTGCCGGCCCCAACAACCGCACCCTCACCCACAGCGATGGCGACCCCGTCGGCCAGTGGAGCAAACTGGGCCTGGGCAATATCAAGGCGCGCGTGTCCAACACCACCCTTACCCTTGGCCGCCAGTCGGTGGACACGCCGATGATCGCCTACATCGGCAACCGCGCCCTGCCCTCGAGCTTCCAGGGCGCGTTCCTGCACAGCGCTGAATTCGACAACCTCAGCCTCGACCTGGGCACCTTCGACCGCGTCTCGCCACGTACCGAACAGAGCCTCAGCAAGTTCCGCAGCGAGTACAGCGCCACCGGCGTGGAAACCGACCGTGCCAGCACCGCCGGCATCAACTACCAGCCATTCAAGAGCCTGAGTACCAGCCTGTACGCCACCAAGGTCGACGACTTCTGGAACCAGTACTACTTCGGCGCCAACCATGTGCTCGGCGACAGCGCAGTGCTCAGCCTGAGCACCGGCCTGAACTACTACAAGACCGTCGACGCCGGCAGCCAGAAAATGGGCAAGATCGACAACGACACCTACAGCCTGTCACTGGGCCTGACCCATCAGGCCCACACCCTCAGCGCCTCCTGGCAGCAGGTCAACGGCAATGAGTACTTCGACTACCTGCACGAAACCAACGGCATCTTCCTGGCCAACTCGCTGCTGTCGGACTTCAACGGCCCCAACGAGAAATCGCTGCAGATTTCCTATGTGCTGAACATGGCGCCCTATGGCGTGCCTGGCCTGAAGTTCAACCTGTACAACGCCCGCGGCTGGGGTATCGACGGCACTCACTACCGCGGCACTGCCTACGACGTGAATGGCCTGGATGGCGAAACCCACTATGAGTGGGGTATCGGCACCAGCTACGCGCTGCAGAGCGGGCCGCTGAAAGACACCAGCATACGCGCCACCTACACCACCCATCGCGCCAGCAAGGCCCAGGGCGATGGCAGCCTGGATGAGTTCCGCGTGGTCACCACCATTCCGTTCAACATTCTCTGAGCGCGGGCGCCACGGCCTGTTTCGCTGCGGGCCGTGGCAGCTACGCTGGAATCAATGCACGCAGGGAGACTTCAACCTATGCAGATAGCTTTCAGGAAAACGCCAGTGCTGCGCCTTACCCTGGCAGCGCTGATACTGGGCAGCGCCACGCATCTGGCCGCCAAGCCGCTGGTGGTGTGTACCGAAGCCAGCCCGGAAGGGTTCGACGTGGTTCAGTACACCACTGGGGTCACTTTCGATGCCGCGTCCGAAACGCTGTTCAACCGCCTGGTCGACTTCAAGCCCGGCACCACCGATATCCAGCCGGCCCTGGCCGAGCGTTGGGACATTTCAGCCGACGGCCTGACCTACACGTTTCACCTGCGCCAGGGGGTGAAGTTCCACAGCACCGAGTACTTCACCCCTACCCGTGAATTCAACGCCGACGATGTGCTGTGGAGCCTGCGCCGCCAGCTCGACCCCGCCCATCCATGGCACGACAAGACCAGCGTCGGCTACCCGTACTTCGAAAGCATGGCCTTCAAGCAACTGCTCAAGTCGGTGGACAAAACCGACGACCACACGGTGGTGATCACACTCACCCGCCCGGAAGCGCCGTTCCTGCGGGACATGGCGATGGGGTTCACCTCGATCTACTCCGCCGAATACGGCGACCAGTTGCTCAAGGCCGGCAAGACCGCAGCGCTGAACAGCAAGCCGATCGGCACCGGCCCGTTCATCTTCCAGCGCTACAACAAGGATGCGCAGGTCCGCTTCAAACCTAACCCGGATTACTTTCGCGGCAAGCCGCCAGCCGACGCCCTGATATTCGCCATCGCTACCGATAGCAACGTGCGCCTGCAGAAACTGCGCGCCAACGAGTGCCAGGTGGCGTTGTACCCCAAACCCGAGGACGTGCCGTCGATAAAGGCCGACGCCAGGCTCAAGGTCGCAGAGACCGAAGCGTTGGTCACCGGCTACATCGCCATGAATACCCAGCACAAATACCTCAACGACGTGCGCGTGCGTAAAGCCATCAACATGGCCTTCGACCGCCAGACCCATGTCGACCAACTGTTTGGCAAAGGCAACGCACTGGTGGGTGTAAACCCCTACCCACCCACCATGATCGGCTACAACACCCACAACCAGAACCCACCGCGCGACCTCGATAAAGCCCGCGCCTTGCTCAGGCAGGCCGGTGTACCCGAGGGCACGGTAATCACCCTGTTCACCCGCAACGGCGGCGGCATGACCAACCCTAACCCGCGCCTGTCCGCCGAAATGCTGCAAGCCGACCTCAAGCAGATCGGCCTGAAGCTGGATATTCGCGTGATGGAATGGGCCGAGATGCTGCGCCGCGCCAAGCAGGGCGAAGCCGACCTGGTGTCCACCGGCTGGGCAGGCGACAACGGCGACCCGGACAATTTCCTTGGCCCGTTGCTCAGTTGCGAGGCCGCCAAAAACGGTGAGAACTACGCGCGCTGGTGCAACTCGAAATTCCAGGAACTGATCACCCGTGCCCGCGAGGTGATCGACAACGACGAGCGCGCAAGGCTCTATAGCGAGGCATTGAAGGTGTACGATGACGACCAACCCTGGATCAGCATGGCCCACCCCAAGGTGTTCACGGCCATGCGTGACAACGTGGAGGGCTACGTGATCAGCCCTCTGACCAACAATAACTTCGCCACGACCAAGGTGAAGTAGAACAACAACGACCGCCGGCCACCCACACGGGGACCGGCGGCACTGCCGTACCGGGCTGATCGCCCCACGGCCTGATGAGGTAACCCCGACAATGTTGAGTTTTATTGCCCGGCGCCTTGGCCTGCTGATACCGACCTTTTTCGGCATCACCTTGCTGACCTTCGCGCTCATACGCCTGATCCCCGGCGACCCGGTGGAAGTGATGATGGGCGAGCGCAGGGTCGACCCCGAAATGCATGCCCAGGCCATGGAACGCCTGGGCCTGAACAAGCCACTGCCGGTCCAGTACCTGGACTACGTCGGCAAACTTGCCCAGGGTGACCTTGGCGAATCGCTGCGCACCCGCGAAAGCGTGTGGCGCGAGTTCCTCACCCTGTTCCCGGCCACCCTGGAACTGGCCTTCGCCGCCCTGCTGTTCGCCGGCGTCGTCGGCCTGCTGGCCGGTGTAATCGCCGCACTCAAGCGCGGTTCGCTGTTCGACCACGGGGTCATGGGCATATCACTGGCCGGCTACTCGATGCCGATTTTCTGGTGGGGCCTGATCCTGATCATGTTCTTCTCCGTGAGCCTTGGCTGGACCCCGGTATCCGGGCGCATCGACCTGCTCTACGACATCGAGCCGAAAACCGGCTTCATGCTTATCGACACCCTGCTCAGCGATGAAGAAGGCGCGTTCAAGGACGCTGTGATGCACCTGATCCTGCCGGCCATCGTGCTCGGCACCATCCCGCTGGCGGTGATCGCCCGCATGACCCGCTCGTCGATGCTCGAAGTACTGCGCGAAGACTACATCCGCACCGCCCGCGCCAAAGGCCTGTCGCCGGCCCGTGTGGTGTTCGTCCATGGCCTGCGCAATGCCTTGATCCCGGTGCTGACGGTGTTCGGCCTGCAGGTCGGCACGCTGCTGGCCGGGGCGGTGCTGACCGAAACCATCTTTTCCTGGCCGGGCATCGGCAAATGGCTGATCGAAGCCATCGGTGCCCGTGACTACCCCGTGGTCCAGAACGGCATCCTGTTGATCGCCTGCCTGGTGATTCTGGTCAACTTCGTCGTGGACATCCTCTACGGCCTGGCCAACCCACGCATCCGTCATCAGCGCTGAGGCCCTTGCCATGACTAGCCCGATTACAAAATCCGTGTCACCGGCCAGCCCGGTGGACCAGAGCCTGCTCTACCCCTCCCCGTACAAAGAATTCTGGCAAGCCTTCGCGCGCAACAAGGGCGCGGTGATGGGCCTGGCCTTCATGTGCCTGGTGGTGTTCTGCGCGCTGTTCGCGCCTTGGGTCGCCCCGCATGACCCGAGCGAGCAGTACCGCGACTTCCTGCTGACCCCGCCGGTGTGGCTGGAAGGCGGCACCTGGCAGTTCATCCTGGGCACCGACGAACTGGGCCGTGATCTGCTTTCGCGGCTGATTCAAGGTGCACGGCTGTCGCTGCTGATCGGCCTGTCGTCAGTGGTGATGTCACTGATCCCGGGCATTCTCCTTGGCCTGCTGGCCGGCTTTTTCCCGCAGTTGCTCGGCCCGTCGATCATGCGCCTGATGGACGTGATGCTGGCGCTGCCGTCACTGCTGCTGGCCGTGGCCATCGTCGCCATCCTCGGCCCTGGCCTGATCAACACCGTGATCGCCATCGCCATCGTTTCCCTGCCGTCCTACGTGCGCCTGACCCGCGCCGCGGTGATGGGCGAACTGAACCGCGACTACGTCACCGCTGCCCGCCTGGCCGGCGCCGGCTTGCCCCGACTGATGTTCGTCACCGTGCTGCCCAACTGCATGGCACCGCTGATCGTGCAGGCCACGCTCAGCTTCTCCTCGGCCATCCTTGACGCCGCCGCACTGGGCTTCCTCGGCCTCGGCGTACAGCCGCCAACCCCCGAGTGGGGCACCATGCTGGCTTCGGCCCGAGACTACATCGAGCGCGCCTGGTGGGTGGTAAGCCTGCCCGGCCTGACCATTCTGCTCAGTGTGCTGGCAATCAACCTGATGGGCGACGGCCTGCGCGATGCGCTGGACCCGAAACTCAAGAACGCCGCCTGAGGAGAACGCCATGTCACTGTTGCATATCAACAACCTCAACGTGCGCTTCGGCGACGCCAATGCGGTACCGGTGGTCGATGGCCTGGACCTGGCGGTGGATGCCGGCGAAATCCTGGCCATCGTCGGCGAGTCTGGCTCGGGCAAGTCGGTCACCATGATGGCCCTGATGGGCCTGATCGATGCGCCCGGGCGCATCACCGCCGACGCCCTCACCTTCGACGGCACCGACATGCTCAAGCTCAGCGGCCGTCAGCGGCGCAAGGTGGTGGGCAAGGACATCGCCATGGTCTTCCAGGACCCGATGACCGCGCTCAACCCCAGCTACACCGTGGGCTTCCAGATAGAGGAAGTGCTGCGCCAGCACTTGGGCCTCAAGGGCAAGGCTGCCCGCCAGCGTGCTCTGGAGCTCTTGAAGAAGGTCGAGATTCCGGCCGCCGAAAGCCGCCTGGACGCTTACCCGCACCAGCTGTCAGGCGGCATGAGCCAACGTGTGGCGATCGCCATGGCCATTGCCGGCGAGCCCAAGCTGCTGATCGCCGACGAACCGACCACGGCCCTCGACGTGACCATCCAGGCACAGATCATGGAACTGCTGGTCAACCTGCAGAAGGAGCGCAACATGGCGCTCATCCTGATCACCCACGACCTCGCCGTGGTCGCCGAAACCGCCAGGCGGGTGTGCGTGATGTACGCCGGCCAAGCCGTGGAAGTGGGCCAGGTGCCAGAACTGTTCGATGTGCCCGCCCACCCTTACAGCGAAGCCCTGCTCGCCGCGATCCCCGAGCACAGCATTGGCGCCGAGCGCCTGGCCACACTGCCTGGCATCGTCCCCGGCCGCTACGACCGCCCGGTCGGCTGCCTGCTGTCACCACGCTGCCCCTATGTACAGGACAATTGCCGGCGCCAGCGCCCGCCCCTCGACCCACAGGCCCACAGCCTGGTGCGTTGCTTCTACCCGCTGAACCAGGAGGTGGCGTGATGGCCGTCGTTCTATCTGCCCGGGAGCTGACCCGGCACTACGAAGTCTCCCGCGGGCTGTTCAAGGGCCATGCGCTGGTGCGCGCGCTCAATGGCGTGTCGTTCGAACTGGAGGCCGGCAAGACCCTGGCCGTGGTCGGCGAGTCGGGCTGCGGCAAGTCGACCCTGGCCCGCGCCCTGACCCTGATCGAAGAGCCGTCGTCCGGCTCGCTGCAAATTGCCGGCACTGAGGTGAAGGGCGCCAGCAAGGCAGAGCGCAAACAACTGCGCCGCGATGTGCAGATGGTGTTCCAGAGCCCCTACGCCTCGCTCAACCCACGGCAGAAGATCGGTGACCAACTGGCCGAACCGCTGCTGATCAACACCTCGCTGAGCAAGGCCGAGCGCCGCGACAAAGTGCAGAAGATGATGGAGCAGGTCGGCCTGCGCCCCGAGCACTACCAGCGCTACCCTCACATGTTCTCTGGCGGCCAGCGCCAGCGTATCGCCCTGGCCCGGGCGATGATGCTGCAACCCAAGGTGCTGGTGGCCGACGAACCGACCTCCGCGCTGGACGTGTCGATTCAGGCGCAGGTGCTGAACCTGTTCATGGATCTGCAGAAGGAGTTCAACACTGCCTACGTGTTCATCTCGCACAACCTGGCGGTGGTGCGGCATGTGGCGGATCAGGTACTGGTGATGTACCTGGGGCGGCCGGCAGAAATGGGGCCGAAGGAGGACATCTACAACAAGCCGCTGCATCCCTATACCCAGGCGCTGCTGTCGGCGACACCGGCGATTCATCCAGATCCGTTGAAGCCGAAGATTCGTATCGTCGGGGAGCTGCCCAACCCGCTGAACCCGCCGGATGGGTGTGCGTTCCACAAACGCTGCCCGTATGCGACCGAGCGGTGTGCCAAGGAGGTGCCGGCGCTGAGGCAGGTGAGTACGCGGCAGGTGGCTTGTCACTATGCCGAGCAATTTCTCTAATCTTGTGAGGTGATACGCGAAGGGGACGAGAAAGCCGATGAGGCTGCCGGGGTAGTGTGAACTGCTCCAGGCTTCGGTCCCCTTCATCGAAACGCTGATAAGGAATGATGCATTACTGAGCTGAGTGCAACTCCTCCAACAACTACGACTTTTCTGACAGGCGCCTCTGAAACTCAAAAAAATACAGACTTCGTGCGCAAAGCCCCTCCCCTCTCTACAACCCAGAAAACTCCCGGGACGTGGCTCTATGACACCACGCTAAACCGCGCATAACCCTTACCATACTTGGCTTTCGCATCGTTGACAGAGCGGCGCACGGGTCTATTTACTTGACACCTTTCACGGAAGATTACACGGCAATTGGATTGAAACGCTCACCGTGCATTTCAGGGAGATGCCCATGATCATGGATCGACTCGACCGGGTCGCACGTTGTCCCGTATCTGGCGAACAGGAGTAACCCCTCATGTTCGAAGCGGCCAGGTTCGGCGACGAGATATCGCACACCAGCGCGCTGGGGGGCTTCCTGATCGGGGCCGCCCTGGGGATTGCGCTGGTGGCCACGGTGGCCATCGCCACGTTCACCTGCGGGTTCGGCGTGGCCTTGCTGGCCGGCCTCGCAGCCGGCATCGGGGGCAGCTTGCTGACTGCCGCCGGAGAGGCGATAGGCAGTATGTTCTCGTCCCCCTCAGGGACGATAACCACTGCCTCACCCAACGTGTTCATCAACAGCCGCAAGGCCGCCCGCGTCGAAAAAAGCATCGGTGCCTGCGACAAGCACCCAGGGCCGGTGCAGATTGCCGAAGGCTCGACCAACGTCTTCATCAACAGCGTCGCCGCCGCGCGCAAGGGCGACAAGCTGACCTGCGGCGCCACCATTTCCGGTGGTTCGGACAACGTCATCATCGGCGGCGGCACCTACCGTTACCTGCCCGTGGACGATGAAGTCCCGGAGTGGCTGCGCACCACCGTGGATGTGCTGATGGCCATCGCCGGTGCCGCAGGCGGTATCGCCCAGCTGATCAAGGCGGGTACCCAGGCCGGCATGAAAGCCGTCATGCCTTGCGCGCTGAAGTTCACGGCCGGCTTCGTCGCCGGTGAGGTGGCCAGCCGTTACGTGGTCGAACCCGTGGCCCGCAAGGCTATCGGCGGCCTGGTCGGCAACCCCGTCGACCTCACGACGGGCCGCAAGCTGATCCCCGATGAAATCGACTTCAGCCTGCCGGGCCTGATGCCGATCGAGTGGTCGCGCTTCTACGCCAGCGACCTGACGGTCGACAGCGTACTCGGCCGCGGCTGGGTGCTGCCCTGGGAGCAGAGCCTGCGCCGCCAGGGGGCATTCATCTACCTCACCGACAACCAGGGCCGCGAAGTCCCGTTCGTGACCCTGCAACCGGGGCAGCGCATCTACAACCCGCACGAGCAGGTGTACCTGGTGTGCACCGAGGGCGGCCACTACATCCTGCAGACCCTCGACAACCTGTTCTTCTACTTTGGCGAAGTGCCAGACACCAACACCGAAGTGCCGCTGCAGCGTATCGAGAACGTCCTCGGCCACTTCCTGCACTTCACCCGCACGCCCGACGGCACACTGACCGACATCAGCGCCACCGGCGGCACCCGCGTACACCTGCACTACGACAACCCGCTGGGTCGCCTGACCGACATCAAGCGCGTGGTGAACAACGAAGCGGTGGAAACGCTTACCCAGTACCGCTACGACGAACACGGCCAGCTGAGCACGGTGATCAACCGCAACGGCGACACCGTGCGCAGCTTCAGCTACGCCGACGGCCTGATGGTGACCCACAGCAACGCGCTGGGGCTGGGCTGCCACTACCGTTGGCAAACCCTGGGCGACAAGCCACGTGTGGTCGAACACTGGACCAGCGACGGCGAGCACTACCACTTCCGCTACGACCTCGATAGCCGCACTAGCTGGGCCACCGACGTGCTCGGCCGCGAGCTGGAAGTACGGTACAACGCCGACCACCGCGTGGTCGCCAGCCGCGACTATGGCGGCGAGCGTTACGCCATCGAGCTGGACGAACACGGCAATATGGTCGGTCTGACCTTGCCGGACGGTAACCGCCTGCAATTCAAGTACGACGAATTCTCCCGCTTGCTAGAAGAGACCGATCCGCTGGGCCGCAAGACCACCTACGAATATCACCACCTGACCACACTGGTGACCCAGGTTAGCTACCCGGATGGCAGCACTTGGCGAGCGCGTTACGACGACAAGGGCAACCTGCTCGCCGAATTCGATGCCCTCGGCCAGATGACCGAGTACCTGAACAGCGATGACGGCCTGCCGCACACCATCATCGATGCGACCTACAAGTCCAAGTACCTGTGGTGGAACACCCTGGCCCAGGTCGAGCGCTACCAGGACTGCTCGGGCAAGAGTACGTACTACCGCTATGACGAACGCCAGCACCTGGTGGCGGTGACCGATGCGCTAAACCAGACCACCACGCTGGCGCGCAAGCCCCACGGCGAAGTGCTGCGCATCAGCCACCCGGACGGCACCACGGAAAGCTTCACCTACAACGTATACGGTCAGGTGCTCAGCCACACCGACGGCAAGGGCCAGACCACTCGCCTGATGCGCACCGCCCGCGGCCTGCCGAGCAGCCGCCAGGATGCCAAGGGCCAGCGGGTTCGCTACGAGTACGACAAGGCCATTCGCCTGACCGCGCTGGTCAACGAGAACAACGCCACGTACAGCTTTGCCTACGACGCTTCGGACCGGCTGAGCGAAGAAGTGCGGGTGGATAACCTGACCCGGCGTTTCAGCTACGACGTCGGTGGCCATCTCACACGACTGGATGAGATTGGCTATGGCGAGAATGCCGAACGGCCGGAGCGCCATACGCTGTTCGAGCGTGATGCCATTGGGCGTTTGGTTGCCAAGATCAACCGTGATGCGAGCCAGACATTCGCATACGACGACGGTGACCGGTTGCTGAGCATCGAGCGGCAACCGACCGGGATCGGCAAGCAGCTTGGGATCACGGAAGAAAAGCTGGAATACACCTACGATCTGCTCGGCCGTCTGACCAAAGAAATCACCCCTGACGGCACGCTTGGCTACGAGTACGACCCGCTCAGCAACCTGACCACGCTGACCCTCCCGGATGGGCGCAAGGTCAATCACCTGTACTACGGCAGCGGCCACCTGCACCAGCTGAACCTGGACGGGTTGGTGATCAGCGACATGGAGCGTGACGACCTGCACCGCGAGGTGTACCGGACCCAAGGCAAGCTCACCAGTTGCTTCGGTTATGACGCCATGGGGCGCAAGGCCTGGCAGTTTGCCTCGACCTTGCCGGCCGACAAGCTTTCGCAGGTGCACAACACCGGCATCAATACCTCGTTGCTGGTCGAGCACGCCTACAACCCGATCCACCGCCGTTATCAGTACGACCCGGCGGGTGAACTGGTGCGTACCCTCGACAAGCTACGCGGCGAGATCAAGTACGAATACGAAGCCAACGGCCAGTTGCGCAGTCGTGATACCGGCTCGTTGATCGGCAGCGAGGAATTCCGCTACGACCCGGCAGCCAACCGCCTGGACTTCAATGCGCGGCAGTTCGACAAGGTCAAGGACAATCGGATCAAACAGTGGCGCGATCAGGAGTACCGCTACGATCCGTGGGGCAACCAGATCGAGAAGCGCTCGGGGCACAGCAAGCTGCAGCACTTCAGCTATGACTGCGAGAACCGGCTGGTGCGGGCGGAGACGTTGGTCAATGGCAAGCTGGAAAGCCAAGGCGAGTATCGTTACGACAGCTTGGGGAGGCGAATAGCCAAGCAGGCTGAAATCAATGGCGAGGTCGAGCAGAAGCGCTTCCTCTGGCAGGGGCTGAGGATGCTGCGGGAGGAAACGCCAGGGCAGAGCATCCTGTACCTGTACGAGCCGGGTAGCTATGCGCCGTTGGCGCGGGTTGATCAGGTTGAAGGGGAAGGGCAGAAGGTCTATTACTTCCATACTGACCAGATTGGTACACCGTTGGAGTTGACGGACAGCGACGGCAAGATCGTTTGGCAGGCGACTTATCGGTCATGGGGGGCACTGGAACATCTTGCAGTCGATGAGATTGAGCAAAATATACGCTTCCAAGGCCAGTACTTTGATGATGAATCAGGTCTGCACTACAATACTTTCAGGCACTATGATCCGGAGTGCGGGAGGTTCGTTACGCAAGATCCAATTGGGCTTGAAGGAGGATTTAATCTTTATTTATATGCCCCTAGCCCTATTCTCTGGCTCGACCCAATGGGGCTGGCAACGTATAACACCATGCCGGGCATCGAAGGGTTCCAAAAACACCATATTATCCCACAGCAGCTAGTGGATCATCCTGTTTTAAAAGCGTCAGGCATGAATATACACGCGCTGAATAATATAATTTATCTCCCGACGCATGAAGAGCTCCATCCTACGCGAACAGTCCACAGAGGATCTCACCCGGGGTATAGTCGAGATGTCAAAGCAAGTTTGAATGAGGTAGAGAAAATTGGGCGTCAGGAAAAATGGACACAAGCCCAATATAAGGCAGCTGTTGAAGATATTATTAGCGAAAATCGTCAAGGCTTGCGCAAGGGCAAAATAAAACTCAATAAAAACTCAATTAGAGGGGTGGCATGTTAATGAAACTGATTGAGCCTGTGGATAATTATCCTGAAAAATATTGGCTTTCCTATGATCATGGGACCAACATAGATCACTTGAGCTTTCAAGAGTGTAAACTGATTTCGGGTTCTGATTTGCCAGTTCAGCTTTCACTCAAGCAAAAGGTCGGCTTGAGTGCGTTTAGGAAGTATGACTATCTTTTTAGTGATGGGCCTGACATTATAACGTCTAGGCTTTTCAATATTTTTCTTGGTATGGGGCTTGAAGGTGAGATTCAGTTTGTACCTGCATGTATTGTGATCAATGGTGATGTGTATAATGATTATTACGCAGTGAACTATTTAGCATCAGAAAGCGCTTTTGATATGGAAAGGTGCATTTATAAACCCTTAATAAAATCATTGCCTGACGGGCCTAAAAGATTCAGTAGGATCGTTCTGCAGGATATCGAACCAACTCATTCAATTTTTCGCGCATTGGAAAGCATGTCGCGCATCGTAGTGTCGAATCGGGCAGCTGAGTCGCTTCAGGATAAGGCTGTGATTGGTATTTGTTTTGTTGAAGGTCGGGATGATATGTGAGCTTGTATTTTCTAATGGCATTTTCGGATGACTAATGCTAAGTGCCCGGGGTCACCTTGGTTGTTCGCTTGAGTTTAACAGCGGTAAGCCTACAACGTCCGACGGCAAACTGACCGACTTCAGCGCCACCGGCTGCACCCACGTGCGCCTGAATTACGACAACCCGCTGGGTCGCCTGACCGACATCAAGCGGGTGGCGAACAACAAAGCGGTGGAAACCCTCACCTAGTACCAGTTGCTGGCCAGATAACTGAGGGCTTTGCCCAGGGCATTCTGCGACGTTACCTGTGGGTGCGGTTTTCTCCAAACCTACAAAATCTGGGGATTCGACTATGTTCGCGCCTGCCTACCTTGCACATGCCTTTTGTAGCGAAGAGTTGTAGCAAAAGGGCCGCAAAGCGGCCCCCAAAATCTCAATGCATAAAGAACCAGATCAGAATGATCACCGGAATCGGCACCCCAATCATCCAAAGCAGTATCGAGCGCATGGCCTTTCTCCTTGTTCGATGGTGACAAGAAAGGTGCAGCCGCCATGCCAGTTGTATCAAAAAACTACATTCATAAGAATCAAAGGCTTACCCTCCAAGCCGCCTGAGCAAACCGTGCAATATGCAGGATCCACGCCCTTGCACCTGGGTGTTCTGCAATGCACTATCCACCCATGATCGCCATCACCCTCCCCGACGGCCCCGAGCAAACGCCGCTTACCGCCGAAATCGTGCTGCGCTACCACCTCTGCTGGAAGCATCGCGACCTCGACGGTGTCATGGCGCTCTACCACCCCGATATCCAGTACCACGACTTCTTCCAGAATCGCGTGCTCGGCCATCAGGAACTGCGCGACTACGTACGCGGCTGCCTGCCCCATGAAGCCGGCGAAGACATCGTCCACAGCGACCGCATCCGCGTCGATGGCTGCACCGCATTCATCCAGTATCAGGTCACGGTCCAGGGCGGCGACGGCCTGGTTGCGTTCCAGTCCAGCGAGGCGATCACCGTCAGGGACGGGCTGATCTGGCGGGTCAACGAATACGCCACGCTGGTCCGCCAGAACGGCACAGGCCACGCCAACAGCGGTCCGCGCCCCGCCACCAGCCGCCTGGGCCTGTCGCCCCGGCAGTTGTCGACCATGGCCCAGGACCTGGAGCATTACTTCCAGCGTCAACGCCCCTACCTCGACCCGGAGCTCGACCTGCAACAGGTCGCCGACGCCAGCGGCTACAGCCGCAACCAGATTTCCTACCTGCTCAACCAGGTGCTGGGGCAAAGCTTCTACCGCTACGTCAACCAGGCACGCCTGCAGCACCTGATGGCCAGCCTCGGCGACGACAGCGTCGAGGCGACGATCGACGAGCTGGCCTTCAGTGCCGGCTTCAACTCGCTGTCGGCGTTCTACAAGTGCTTCCGTGAGCACACCGGGCTCACGCCCAAGGCCTACCTGAAGCAAATTTCCCTGCGTGCACGCACGTAAGACAGCCGCCCACTGACACCACTAGCATCGCCCACAGACCTTGACGGATGTGGAGCCGAACCCGATGCAACCCCTGCGCACGCTCAGCCTGTGGATGGACCAGCTCGACGAGCCGCTGTGCGCGCGCCCGGCACTGCGCAATGACCTCGACGTTGACGTGTGCATCATCGGTGCCGGCTATACCGGCCTTTGGACCGCGTACTACCTCAAGCGCCAGGCACCCCAGCTGAACATCGCGGTGATCGAAGCCCAAATCGCTGGCTTCGGCGCCTCCGGCCGTAATGGGGGCTGGCTGATGGGCAACCTGCTCGGCGAAGACCGCCTGCTCGGCACCCTCTCGCCGCAAAAGCGCCGCGCCAGCATCGACCTGCTGCACGGCATCCCGGATGAAGTGCATCGCGTGCTGCAAAGCGAAGGCATCGACTGCGACTACCGCAAAGGCGGCGTACTTTATTGCGCGGCGCGCTACCCGGAGCAGGAACGCAGCCTGCGCGCCTACCTCGACGACTTGTATCGCCAAGGCATGACCGAGGACGACTACCGCTGGCTGAGCCCCGAGCAGCTGGGTAACCAGTTACGGGTCAGCAATGCGTTTGGAGCCATCTACAGCCCGCACACGGCGACCATCCAGCCAGCCAAGCTGGTGCGCGGCCTTGCCCGGGCAGTGGAGGCGCTGGGCGTATCGATCTACGAAAACACCCCGGCCATCGACTGGCAGCCGAGCGAGGTGCGTACCCCGCTGGCACAGATTCGCTGCCAGTGGATGGTGCCTGCCGTGGAGGGTTACGCCGCCAGCCTGCCGCCACTGGGCAAACACCAATTGCCGGTACAGAGCCTGCTGGTGGCCACCGAGCCGCTGCCGGAGGCCACCTGGGAGCAGATTGGCCTGAGCCAGGGCCAAGCCTTCAGTGAAAGCAGCCGCCAGGTCACCTACGGCCAGCGCACCGCCGACAACCGCCTGGTCTTCGGTGCTCGCGGTGGCTACCGCTTCGGTGGGCGTCTGCGCGAGAACTTCAACCTCGACGAACACGAAGTCGAACTGCGCCGCTACCTGTTCGGCGAACTGTTCCCGCAGCTCAAACAGGTACGCATCACTCATACCTGGGGCGGCAACCTCGGCATGGCGCGACGCTTCCGCCCACACATGCTCTGCGACCGCCAGCGCGGCATCGCCCTTGCCGGCGGCTACGGCGGCGAAGGCGTCGGGGCTACCAACCTGGGTGGGCGCACCCTGGCGGCGCTGATCCTCAACCAGCGCAACGAACTGACGGCGCAACCCTGGGTGCTCGACAACCGCCCGCTATCGAGCCTGGCCAGCTGGCCTCCCGAGCCCTGCCGCTGGCTGGGCTACAACGCGATCATCCAGAGTTTCGTCCATGAGGACCGGACCCTCGCCAACCCCGCCAGTGCGCCGTGGAGGCGGCGCCTGGCCATCTCGGTTGCGGACTTCATGGAAGGCTTCATGCACTGACTTCCCTTTTCACTCGTACAGGATCCACCGGTCATGAGCATCACCCAGTTCAAGAACACCGAATTTGCCGTGCTCGACAGCTCCAACCCGGTCGCGGTACCGCTCGGCGAACCCGTGGCAGTCACGTCAGTCACCTGCGTGGAGCGCAGCGATGGCGTTGAAACCGGCATCTGGGAATGCACCCCAGGGCGCTGGCGGCGGCAGATCGTGCAACAGGAGTTCTGCCATTTCATCAAGGGCCGCTGCACGTTCACCCCCGACGGTGGCGAGCCCCTGGTCATAGAAGCCGGAGACGCATTGATGCTACCGGCCAACAGCACCGGCACCTGGGACATCCTGGAGACCGTGCGCAAGACCTACGTGCTTATTTTCTGATCCGCTGATCGCCTGCCTTCGATAACAACAGACAAAGCAAGGTAAACCCGACATGCGCACCTTCCTCCTCGCCCCCCTGATGCTGGCCGCCAGCGTGGCCAGCGCCGCTGAAACGGTGAAGATCTACAACTGGTCCAGCTACGTGGCCCCCGATACGTTGAAGAACTTCCAGCAAGCCAGCGGCATCGTGCCGACCTATGACGTGTACGACAGCAATGAAACCCTCGATGGCAAGTTGATGACCGGCAATTCCGGCTACGACGTGGTGTTCCCCTCCAACCATTTCATGGCCCGGCAGATCCAGGGCAAGGCCTTGAAGCGCCTGGACAAATCCCAGCTGCCTAACTGGCACAACCTCAACCCGGTGCTGCTCAAGGCGCTGGAGGTGAACGACCCGGGCAACCAGTACGGCTTCCCGTACCTGTGGGGCAGTACCGGTATTGGCTACAACATCGACAAGGTCAAGGCGGTGCTCGGCGACAACGCGCCCCTGGACTCCTGGGACCTGATCTTCAAGCCCGAGTACATGAGCAAGCTGAAAAGCTGTGGCGTCGCGGTGCTGGACAATGGCCCCGAACTGCTGCCGATCGCCCTGCACTACCTGGGCTTGCCCCATCACAGCCAAGACCCCAAGGACTACGAGAAGGCCAAGGACCTGCTGATGAAAGTGCGGCCTTACATCAGCTATTTCCACTCGTCCAAGTACACGGGCGACCTGGCCAACGGCGATATCTGCGTGGTAGTGGGGTTCTCGGGGGATGTGCTGCAGGCGAAGAACCGCGCCGATGAGGCGAACAATGGCGTGAAGGTGGGCTATTCGATACCCAAGGAGGGCGCGCCGATGTGGTTCGACATGGTCGCCATGCCCGTCGATGCGCCGGATGAAAAGGCCGGATATGCCTACATGAACTACCTGCTGCAGCCGGAGGTGATGGCCAACATCAGCAACCACGTCCAGTACGCCAACGGCAACCTCAAGGCGGACGGGCTGGTGGACCCGGCGATGAAGGGTAATACGATGATTTACCCGAGCGACGAGGTGATGGGCAAGCTGTATGCGCTGGAGGCGATGCCGGCGAAGATCGACCGTATTCGTACGCGAATCTGGACCAGTATCAAAGCAGGGAACTGATTTCACCCGCTACGCGATCACTGGCAGGAGCGGGTTTACCCGCGAATGCGTCGGTAGACTTGACGCCGCATTCGCGGGTAAACCCGCTCCTACACAGGGTCAGGAGCAGGCGACTGAGATCAGTGGTGCTCGCGGGTAGCGCGGAACTTGATGTCCGGCCAGCGCTCTTCCATCAGCGCCAGGTTGACCCGGGTCGGCGCCAGGTAGGTCAGGTGACCGCCGCCGTCGATAGCCAGGTTTTCCATGGCCTTGGTCTGGAATTCCTCGAGCTTCTTCTTGTCATCGCAGCTGATCCAGCGCGCCGACCAGACGGTGATAGGCTCGTAGGCGCACTCGACCTTGTACTCTTCCTTCAGGCGGCTGGCGACCACGTCGAACTGCAGCACACCGACCGCACCCAAGATGATGTCGTTGCTGCGCTCAGGGAAGAACACCTGAGTAGCACCTTCTTCGGCCAGCTGCTGCAGGCCTTGACGCAGTTGCTTGGATTTCAGCGGGTCTTTCAGGCGGACGCGGCGGAACAGCTCCGGCGCGAAGTGCGGGATACCGGTGAAGCCCAGCGCCTCGCCTTCGGTGAAGGTGTCGCCGATCTGGATGGTGCCGTGGTTGTGCAGGCCGATGATGTCACCGGCAAAGGCTTCTTCCAGCTGCTCACGCTCGGAGGAGAAGAACGTCAGCGCATCGCCGATACGCAGGTCTTTGTTCAAGCGCACGTGGCGCATTTTCATGCCCTTCTCGTACTTGCCCGAGCAGATGCGCATGAAGGCGATACGGTCGCGGTGTTTCGGGTCCATGTTCGCCTGGATCTTGAACACGAAGCCGGTGAACTTCTCTTCCACAGGCTCCACGGTGCGCTCGTGGGCCACACGGCCAAGCGGGCGCGGCGCCCAGTCGACCACGGCGTCGAGCACGTGGTCGACACCGAAGTTGCCCAGCGCAGTACCGAAGAACACCGGGGTCAGCTGACCGTTGATGAACTCTTCCTGGTTGAACTCGTGGCAAGCGCCCTGCACCAGCTCCAGTTGCTCGACGAACGAATCGTACTGGTCGCCCAGGTGCGCGCGGGCTTCGTCCGAGTCCAGCTTCTGGATGATCTTGGCTTCGGTGCGCTCGTGGCCATGGCCCGGGGTGTACACCACGATGTAGTCACCGGTCAGGTGGTACACGCCTTTGAAGTCGCGGTAGCAACCGATCGGCCAGGTGATTGGCGCGGCCTTGATCTTCAAAACGGCTTCGATCTCGTCGAGCAGTTCGATCGGGTCGCGGATGTCTCGGTCGAGTTTGTTGATGAAGCTGACGATGGGCGTGTCGCGCAGGCGGCACACGTCCATCAGGGCGATGGTACGCGGCTCTACACCTTTACCGCCGTCGAGCACCATCAGCGCCGAGTCCACCGCGGTCAGGGTGCGGTAGGTGTCTTCCGAGAAGTCTTCGTGGCCGGGGGTGTCGAGCAGGTTGATCATGTGCTCGCGGTACGGGAACTGCATCACCGAGGTGGTGATGGAGATGCCGCGCTGCTTCTCCATTTCCATCCAGTCGGAGGTGGCATGGCGGTCGGACTTGCGCGACTTCACGGTACCGGCGACGGCAATGGCCTTGCCCATCAACAGCAGCTTCTCGGTGATGGTGGTCTTACCGGCGTCGGGGTGGGAAATGATTGCGAAAGTGCGGCGCTTCGCGACTTCGGCGGCCTGGTTGGTCATGGGAAATCGCCTGACTGGGGGATTTGAAAGGGGCAGTATCATACCTGAAGTTGGGCCTGGACCAAAATCTGCCGAATGAATGGCGCCTGTGCCGGCCTCTTCGCGGGTAAACCCGCGCCTACAGGTACGACACAGGGTTCGGATGCGGTGCAGTCACTGTAGGAGCGGGTTTACCCGCGAAGAGGCCGGCACAGACAAAAGAAATCCAACAGGCAATCGATTTATCACGACAAATGCCAAAAGCGCAGTTATTTCAACGCCTGCAGCGTATTAAGCCGCTGTTTTTTCTCGCCAAAAATCCCGCAACCCAGCGATTAACGCTGGCCAAATGCCGCCTCAGATGGGAACCTTTACGCCCACGGAGACGTCCACTCCCCTGCAACCCGCTTCGGTTGGGGACTGGTTTCATCAGCATTTTCGGGCCCGACGGGGTTCGGCTCATGGCCTGATCGCAGCCTTCGGCTTGCATCTCGCTGCTACTCGCGAACACACCACCCGCCGCCAGGATTGGCCGGCTTCCAAGAAGTGTGCTCGCCGACAACACAAGGAGTCCGCCTGTGGCTAAACGCTACGGAAAGGGGCTGTTGGGATGGGCCGCCGTGCTCGTCATCCTGGCCCTGCTGGTCCACTGGATCGGCATCGACACGATCGCGCGTTATCGCGACGATCTTGGGTTCTACCTGCAAGCGCACCTGGTATTGGTGCTGGCTTCGATGGTGGCGGCGCTGGCCGTGGGCATCCCCGCCGGCATTGCGTTAAGTCGACCGCACCGGGTCGACAAAGCCGAGCGTTTCATGCAGTTCTTCAACGTTGGCAACACCATCCCCCCTCTGGCCGTTCTGGCCATCGCCCTGAGTATCCTGGGCATCGGCGCCGGGCCTGCGATCTTCGCACTGTTCCTCGCGTCCCTCCTGCCCATCGTGCGCAACACCTACGAAGGCCTGAAAAACGTCCCCGCCTCGCTCAAGGAAGCCGCTACCGGCATCGGCATGACCCCGCGCCAGCAACTCTGGCAGGTGGAACTGCCCAACGCCGTGCCGATCATCGTCGGCGGCGTACGCGTGGCCCTGGCGTTGAACGTGGGCACCGCACCGCTGGCATTCCTGATCGGCGCCAACAGCCTGGGCAGCCTGATCTTCCCCGGCATCGCCCTGAACAACCAGCCGCAGCTGCTGCTGGGTGCCGCCTGCACCGCGCTGCTGGCACTGGTGCTGGACGCGGCGGTGAGTTTCTCCAGCAGGCGCTGGCTGGAACGTGGCCTGGCCCAATAAGGATAGGAAACGTATGAAGAAGAGAATCGCCTTGCTGCTGGGCGCGGCCCTGCTGTTCGCAGGAGTTGCCCAGGCAGCGGAAAAACCCCTGGTGCGCATCGGCGCGCGGGTGTTCACCGAACAGACCGTGCTCGCCGAAATCACCGCGCAGTACCTGCGCGCCAACGGCTTTGACGTACGCGTCACCACCGGCCTGGGCAGCAGCATTGCTCGCCAGGCCCAGGAAACCGGCCAGCTCGACCTGATGTGGGAATACACCGGGGTGTCGCTGGTGTCCTACAACCATATCGATGAGCGTATGCCCAGCGCCGAGGCCACCTACGCCAAGGTCAAGGAGCTGGATGCCAAAAAAGACCTGATCTGGCTGACCCCGTCGAAATTCAGCAACACCTATGCCCTCGGCTTGCCGAAGCAGGTCGCCGAGGCCTACCCGCAGATCAACTCGATCAGCGACCTCAATCAGGTGCTGCGCGACGAGCGCAAGCGTAATCACCTGGTGGCTCTGGACACCGAGTTCGCCAACCGCCCCGACGGCCTGGTCGGGCTCAAGGAAATGTACGACCTGCAGGTCGGCCGCGCCAACATCCGCCAGATGGACGCGGGCCTGGTCTACACGGCCATGCACAACAACCAGGTGTTCGCAGGCCTGGTCTACACCACCGACGGTCGCCTGAGCGCGTTCAACCTCAAGCTGCTCGAAGACGACAAGCACTACTTCCCCGACTACACCGCCGCCCCGGTGGTGCGCAAGGCCGTGCTCGACGCCAACCCGCAACTGGTCGCCCTACTCAAGCCACTGGCCGAGCAGCTCGATGACGAGACCATGCGCCAGCTCAATGCCAAGGTTGACGTAGACCACCAGAACCCGACCGCTGTGGCCGCCGCATTCCTGCGAGAGCATCCCCTCAAGGAGGTACAGCCATGAGCCTGCTCGACACGTTCGCCCACCTCGACTGGGCCCAGGTGCTGCAACTGACCTGGCAGCACATCATGCTGGTCGGCATCGCCGTCGGCCTGGCGATCCTCGTTGGCGTGCCGCTGGGCATCCTGATGACCCGCTTCCCGGCGGTGGCCGGCCCGCTGCAGGCCAGCGCCACAGTGCTGCTGACCATCCCCTCGATTGCGTTGTTCGGCCTGCTGCTGCCGTTCTACTCCAAGTTCGGCCAGGGGCTGGGCCCCTTGCCGGCGATCACTGCCGTGTTTCTTTATTCGCTGCTGCCAATCATGCGCAACACCTACCTGGCCCTGACCAATGTCGAGCCCGGTATCCGTGAAGCCGCGCGTGGCATCGGCATGACCTTCGGCCAGCGCCTGCGCATGGTCGAGCTGCCCATCGCCGTACCGGTGATCCTCGCCGGCGTGCGCACCGCCGTGGTGATGAACATCGGTGTGATGACCATTGCCGCCACCATCGGCGCCGGCGGCCTCGGCGTGCTGATCCTGACTTCCATCAGCCGCAGCGACATGTCGATGCTGCTGGTCGGTGCCGTACTGGTCAGCCTGCTGGCGATCATCGCCGACCTGCTGCTGCAAACCCTGCAACGTGCCCTGACTCCAGAAGGACTGCGCTCATGATCGAACTGAAGAACCTCAGCAAAACCTTCAACGTCAACGGCAAGGACGTCAAAGCCGTCGACTCGGTAAGCCTCACCGTCAATGAAGGGGAAATCTGCGTGTTCCTCGGCCCGTCGGGCTGCGGCAAGAGCACCACGCTGAAAATGATCAACCGCCTGATCACGCCCACCTCGGGCCAGGTGTTCATCAATGGCGAAGACACCACCGGCCTGGACGAAGTTACCCTGCGCCGGCACATCGGCTATGTGATTCAGCAGATCGGTCTGTTCCCCAACATGACCATCGAGGAGAACATTACCGTGGTCCCGCGCCTGCTTGGCTGGGACAAGCAGAAATGCCACGAGCGGGCTCGCGAGCTGATGCACATGATCAAGCTCGAACCCAAGCAGTACCTGCAACGCTACCCGCGCGAGCTATCTGGCGGCCAGCAACAGCGTATCGGCGTGATTCGCGCCCTGGCAGCAGATGCACCCGTGCTGTTGATGGATGAACCGTTCGGCGCGGTCGACCCGATCAACCGCGAAATGATCCAGAACGAGTTCTTCGAAATGCAGCGGGCGCTGAACAAGACCGTGATCATGGTCAGCCACGACATCGACGAAGCGATCAAGCTGGGCGACAAGATTGCCATCTTCCGTGCCGGCAAGCTGTTGCAGCTGGATCACCCGGATACCCTGCTGGCGCACCCGGCGGATGATTTCGTCAGCAGTTTTGTGGGCCAGGACAGCACCCTCAAACGCCTGTTGCTGGTGCGTGCCGAGGATGCTGCGGACAACGCGCCCTCGGTGAGCCCGGAAACACCGGTGGGCGACGCGCTGGAGCTGCTGGATGAGCACGACCGCCGCTACGTGGTGGTGACCGATGCGCAAAACAAGGCCTTGGGCTATGTGCGCCGGCGCGACATGCACCGCCAGCAAGGGACGTGTGGCGATTTCCTGCGGCCGTTCAATGCCACGGCCTCGTACGATGAGCACTTGCGCATCCTGCTGTCGCGCATGTACGAGTTCAACCGCGCGTGGTTGCCGGTGCTGGATGCCGAGCAGGTGTTCTTGGGCGAGGTGACGCAGGAGTCGATTGCCGCGTACCTGAGCTCGGGGAGATCGCGGGGGGCGAAAAGCAGTATCGTTTCGCCGGCCGAGGCGGTGGTTTCGTAATCGTCGGGGGCGCTTTGCGCCCCTTCGCGGGTAAACCCGCTCCTACAACGGCCTGTGTTCAATCCCCGATGTATGTCCACCACCGATCATGTGTAGGAGCGGGTTTACCCGCGAATACGGTGGTGGCGGCAACGGTGAACGACTGGTGAAAATTGGCCAGCAGGCCCGGCCCTTTCGCGGGTAAACCCGCTCCTACAAGAGCGAGCGAAGGGCCGCAAAGCGGCCCCGACAATCTCGGATCAAAACCCAACACTGGCCTGCACGTAGAAGGTCCGCGGCTCACCCACGTAAAGGCCGGCATTGTTGTCACTGGAGCGGGTGAAGTACTGCTTGTCGAACAGGTTCTTCACCCCCGCCGCCAGCTTCAGGTTGGACAGTTCAGGCCCGAATTCATACCCACCGCGGGCATGCCAGGTCACATAACCCGGAATATCGCCATACTGCCCGTCGGCACTTGGCTGGGTAATGTAATCGCCATTGAAGCTGCCGTCGGCATTGATCCCGGTTCTCGGCGCACGCTGCTTCGATTGGGCATAGGCGTCCAGGTTCCAGGTCCAGCGGTTAACTGCGTAACGCACCCCGGCAGTGGCCACCTGGCGTGAATAGAACGGCAGGTCTCGGCCCTTGAACCCCGGGATATCCCCTTCATAGGTTGCGCGGGTATAGGTGTAGCCACCGCTCACCGACAGCCCGTCCAGGCGTGGGTCCAGCCCGGCCAGGTCATAACGCACCGAAGCCTCGATACCCTGGTGCTTGGTCGCACCAAGGTTGGTCCAACCCACGTCGTTGCTGATGTACTGCAGCTCATCATCGAAGTCGATGTAGAACGCCGTCAGCTCACCGGCAAAGCCGCCATTGTCATAACGGGTACCGATTTCGTAGGTCTTGGCTTTTTCCGGCTCCAGGCCATTGGCCGTACTGTTGCCAGAACCGCCCTGGCCCAGCTGGAAGTACTGCAGGCTACCGAACGAAGTCTCGTAGTTGGCGAATACCTTCCAGGCATCGGAAACGTGGTACATCACGCTCAGTGCCGGCAAAGGCTCATTGCTGGTGATGCTGCGCTTCTTCTCGGCTACCGGGCGGTTGTTGGCGTCCAGCACCGGGCGGTCGCGCCAGTCGGTATTGATGTGCTCGAAGCGCACGCCAGGGGTGATGGTCCAGTTGCCCACGTCGATCTTGTCGTCGATGTAGTAGGCGCTGGCCTCGGTGCCGCCACTGCGGTCCTGGAACACGTGGCCGTCGGAAGTCGGGGTCACCGTCGGCACGTTGTCGATCAGCGCCAGGCGAGTCGATTGTTCGCGCATCGCTTCCTTCAGGTAACGGTAACCGACACTGACTTCCTGGGTGGTTGGGCCGGCAAAGAAGATGCGCGACACACGGGGTTCGATGGCAAAGGTGTGGTAGTTGCGCGGGTACGACGACAACGTCTTCATGTCCCGCGAGGCGATGGTGCTGCCGCGGAAGCTGTCGGTGTAGTAGGTCAGCACTTCGAACTGGGTGGCATCGTCGAGCTGCCGCTGCCATTTGAACGACACATCCTTGCGCCGACCAGCGAAGTAGTCGTAATCGCGCAGCGACTGGTACGGGTTGCTGTCGTATTGGGCCTGGGTCAAGCCACCCGGCATGTCGGCACGGCCATCGTAATAATGGAAGTTGAGCCAGAACTCATCGACATCGGTTGGCGCCCAATGCGTCTTGAGGATAACGTCGTCGATGTCGTTGCCGTTGTTGCTTTCACGGTAACCGTTGCCATTCACCCCGGTGTACAACAGCGCCACGCCCATGCCATTGTCGGCCGTGCCACCGACGAAGGCTGACTCGGTGTGTTTCCAGCCACCGTGCTGAGAGGTCTCCAGGGTGGTGGACAGCTCTGCCGAGGCCTTTTCCGGAATCGCCCGGGTTACAAAGTTGATCACGCCGCCCACGTTCTGCGGGCCATAGCGCACCGAGCCGGCACCGCGCACGACGTCGATGCTGTCGAGGTTGCCAGAAGAAATCGGTGCCATCGACAGCTGTGGCTGGCCATACGGCGCGAAGGCGGCCGGGATGCCATCGATCAGTACCGTGGAGCGCGGCGACAGGCGCGAAGTAAGGCCGCGTACGCCCACGTTCAGCGACAGGTCGCTGCCACCGGTCCCGTTGGAGTCCTGCACTTGCACGCCGGGGATGCCGCGCAGCACGTCGCGCACGTTCATTGCGCCCTTCTCCACCATTGCCTCGCGGCGTACCACGGTGCGTGCCCCAGGGTGGTTCTGTACCACGCTCTGCTGGGCATCACCCAGCCAGTCACCGACCACCTTGATGTCGGTGGGTGCCAGCTCCAGGCTGCCGCTGCCCAGGTCAAGGGTAGTCGGCAGAGGCTTCACCACAACGGTGTCCCCGGACATCTCGTAGGTGAGCCCGCTGCCTTGCAACAGCTGTTGCAGCGCCTGCACCGGCGCCAGGTTGCCCGATACCGCCGGGGCCTGTTTGCCGGCGACCAGCTCGGGGCTGAAAAACAGCTGCAGGCTGGTTTGCTGGCCGAGCTGGTTCAGCGCCGAACCCAACGGCTGGGCCTGGATGTGGAGGGCATTAGCGGCCTCTGCGGCCTGGCTGCCAACGGCCACAGTACTGACCGCCAGGGCCAGCGCCAGGGCGCGAAAGCGTGGGAGAGGTTTGTTGTTGTTCACGTCGTCGAAACATCCTGGAATGCGGAATAAACGCCAACCGCGTGCAAATGGAAATGCTTGGCAGTTGCAGCTGGCGAGGAAGACGAACGAGTGAAAAAAAACCTGAATCTAGTTGGCGATTATTTCGCTGGAGCCGTCTTCATGGGCTTTGATGGCCACCGGGAGGATGCTCGGCAAGGCCCGCAGCAGAGCGTCTGTATCGTTGGTACTGAAGGTACCGGACAGGCGCAGCCGGGCGACTTTCCCAGGGGCGACCCGCAATGGCTGGCGACGGTAGCGCGAGGTTTCGGCCACTACTTCGGCGAGGGTTGCGTTGTCGAACACCAGCTTGTCCTGTCGCCATGCGGTCATGGCGCCGGTGTTGACCGCATAGGGTGCGGCGACCAGGCCCTGTGCATCTATATGCGACCCCTGCCCGGCCGTCAGTAGCGCCGGCGAGTCGCCCTTGCCCTGCACCCGCACCGACCCCTGTTCCACCGCCACACGGGTGCTGGCTGGGTCCAGGCGGACGTCAAAGCGGGTACCTGTGACGATCACACTGCCCTGAGCAGTGTCGACCACAAATGGCCGGTTACTGTCATGGGCGACGCTGAACATCACTTCACCGGCGTTCAGGCGCACGTGCCGCCGGCCGGCGCTGAACTCGACCTGCAACTGCGTGTTGCCATTGAGCTCCAGATGCGAGCCATCCGGCAGTTCGACCTGACGGCGCTCATTGAAGGCCGTCTGCAGGCTGCCTTGATGGTTCAGTTGCAGGTGGTGCCAGCCGCCCCAGCCCAGGCCCAGCGCCACTACCGCGACACTGGCGGCCAACGCCTGACGCATGAAACGCCGTCGTGGCAGCTGCTGCACCGGGTCTGGCTGGCACAGCGCCTCCAGGTGCTGACGTGGAATGAAGTCGGCGGCCTGCCACACGCGGCAGAGATGCTCATATTCTTCCCGGTGGTGCTCGTCGCTCGCCAACCAGGCATGCAACTGCGTGTGCAGCCCGGCATCCCGAGGTGCATCCTGCACGCGGGCGAACCATGCGGCCGCCTGCTCGCGGACGGCATCGGTACCGTGCTGTTTCATCGAAAAGGTCTCCTGACTCTTCATGCCGACACATCCAGGTGCTCACGCAGGTGCCGGAGCGTGCGGATCATATACTTTTCGACCATGTTCTTGCTCAACCCCATGCGCTCGGCAATCTCGGCCTGGGTCAGGCCTTCGAGCTTCTGCCAGATGAACACCTGCCGGCAGTTGAGTGGCAGCTCGGCCAGAGCCCGCTCGACGCTGTCGGCCAGCTCCAGGGCATGCACGTAGGCTTCCGGGTCGCCACTGCCGGTTGCGCCTTCTTCGAAGGCTTCCCGCTCCAGGGCCTGGCGGCGGTCTTCGCGACGGAAGCCATCCACAGCGATGTTGCGCGCAGCCTGATGCAGGTAGGCGCGCGGCTGTTCAACCTGCTCGCGCGGGGTTTCCAGTACCCGGACAAAGGCATCGTGGGTGAGGTCCTCGGCCTGCTGACGACTGCGCAGCTTGCGCGTCCAGGTGCCGATCAGCTCATGGTAGTGGTCGAGGAAGCCTTTGTGTCCGGACACGGTCGGGGGTCATCAGGGAGGCAGATAAGGGTGCGAATAGTAATGTTTCGCATCAAAAGCAGCAAATCCGCCAGTCGGTAACAAAAAATTTATGGGCGATTTCCTGTACGGGGGTACCAGGAAAATGTGGCCATAAATATGAACACCTCCGGCCCTTTCGCGGGCAAGCCCGCCCCCACATGGAACGCGTATCCCCTGTAGGAGCGGGCTTGCCCGCGAAGGGCCCAACACGCTCCATTCCACAATTTTTTACGCTTGAAAGATCGCAGGGAACATCAGCCGGTCACACGAGTCGGTTATTCAAATGGCTGGTCGTCGATCCACGTCGATCACGCCCGGATTGCCTGTTGATTCTGCATTCTTCACGCCCTAAAGTGCGCGCCGAACGTCCATGCTGGAAACGATCCATCCGGCTCAAGTACTGAGTAGGCGAACCAAAGTGGGGATACGGAGGACGTTCAGTTTGCAGCCACTTAATCTTTCAGTTTGCCCATGGAGTCCCTGAGCATGTCGATCCAGGTCGAAGACTATTTCGCGCGTGAAACCTTCCAGAAAATGAAGGCGTTCGCTGACAAGCAGGAAACCCCGTTCGTACTCATCGACACCCAGATGATCAGCCAGGCGTACGACGACCTGCGCGCCGGTTTCGAATTTGCCAAGGTTTACTACGCGGTCAAGGCCAACCCGGCCGTTGAAATCATCGACCTGCTCAAAGAGAAAGGTTCGAGCTTCGACATCGCCTCGATCTACGAGCTGGACAAAGTGATGGGCCGCGGTGTCAGCGCCGACCGTATCAGCTACGGGAACACCATCAAGAAGTCCAAGGACATCCGCTACTTCTACGAGAAGGGCGTGCGCCTGTACGCCACCGACTCGGAAGCCGACCTGCGCAACATCGCCAAGGCCGCACCGGGCTCGAAAGTGTACGTGCGTATTCTGACTGAAGGCTCCACCACTGCCGACTGGCCACTGTCCCGCAAGTTCGGCTGCCAGACCGACATGGCCATGGACCTGCTGATCCTCGCCCGCGACCTGGGCCTGGTGCCTTATGGCATCTCCTTCCACGTGGGCTCGCAGCAACGCGACATCAGCGTATGGGACGCCGCCATCGCCAAGGTCAAGGTAATCTTCGAACGCCTGAAAGAAGAAGACGGCATCGAACTGAAGCTGATCAACATGGGTGGTGGCTTCCCGGCCAACTACATCACCCGTACCAACAGCCTGGAAACCTACGCCGAAGAAATCATCCGCTTCCTCAAGGAAGACTTCGGTGACGAACTGCCGGAAATCATCCTCGAGCCCGGCCGTTCGCTGATCGCCAACGCCGGTATCCTGGTCAGCGAAGTGGTGCTGGTCGCACGTAAGTCGCGTACCGCCGTCGAGCGCTGGATCTACACCGACGTGGGCAAGTTCTCCGGCCTGATCGAAACCATGGACGAAGCCATCAAGTTCCCGATCTGGACCGAGAAGAAAGGCGAAGCCGAGGAAGTGGTCATCGCCGGCCCGACCTGCGACAGCGCCGATATCATGTACGAGAACTACAAGTACGGGCTGCCGCTGAACCTGGCCATCGGTGACCGCCTGTACTGGCTGTCGACCGGCGCCTACACCACCAGCTACAGCGCAGTGGAATTCAACGGTTTCCCGCCGCTGAAGGCTTACTACCTGTAATGCACAACGGGGCCGAAAGGCCCCGTTTTCATGTGCGTGCTGTCGATGCTGGCCTCTTGGTGGGTAAACCGTACAACGGCCTGTGCCCAACCACCGATGCGTATGTAGGCGCGGGTTTACCCGCGAATACGGTGGAGGCGGCAACGGTGAACGGCCAGTGGAAATTGGCCAGCACAGTCAACCTCACTCACCACGCCGTTCGATCTCCTCGGCATAGCGCCCGGCAAAGGCCATGAGCATCGGCCCCGCCTTCTGCAAGGTCACCAGTGCAGCGCGCAGGAAGTTCATGTTGCCCTCGATCCGCGCCCGCTCCAACCAAGGCGCGGCCTCCGCCACCTGGCCACGTTCGACCAGCACCAGCGCCAGGCTGAACATCCCACGAAAATCCCCCGCCTCGGCCGAACGCCGATACCAGCGCACCGCCCGCGCCGGGCTGGGTGCCGTGGCAATGCCCTGCTCCAGGTAACGCCCATACAGGTTCATCGATTTGGCATGCCCCAGCTGCGCAGCCTTCTCGTAGCACATCAGTGCCTGCGCCTGATTGGCCGGCACCCCACGCCCGGTCGCCAGAAGGTTGCCCAGGTTATACAGGCCCCAGTCCAAACCCGAATCGGCCGCACGGGCGTAGTGAACGGCCGCCTGCACCAAACTCACCTCGCCGCCCCAGCCATGCTCCAGGCAACGCCCGAGCATGTTGTGCGCCATGGCACTGCCACCCTGTGCAGCGATACCGAACCAACGCCGGGCAACCGTGGCATCCTGCTGGATGCCACGCCCATCCAGCAGGATCTGCCCCAGCAGCAACTGCGCCTCGACCGCGCCCTGCCCCGCTGCCGCCAGAATCGCCTGGGCGGCCTTGCCGGGGGTTTCCTCGAGCATGGCCTGCAAGCCGGCCACATCCACCACTTCCTCACGTCGCAGCAGGTAGGACACGGCTCAGACCTCAGCCCAGCGGCGCAGCAAATTATGGTAGGTGCCCGTCAGCTGCAACAGCGAAGGATGGTCCGGCACATCGGCAGTCAGTTGCTGGATGGCGTTGTCCATCTCGAACAGCAGCGCCCGCTGGCTGTCATCGCGCACCAGGCTCTGGGTCCAGAAGAATGCGGCATAGCGTTGGCCACGGGTTACTGGGTTGACCTTGTGCAGGCTTGTGCCGGGGTACAGCACCATGTCACCGGCGGCCAGCTTGATCTGCTGCACGCCATAGGTGTCCTGGATCACCAGCTCACCGCCGTCGTAGCTTTCCGGGTCACTGAGGAACAGCGTGGAAGACAGGTCGGTACGCACCCGCTCCGGGCTGCCCTTGGGCTGGCGCAGGGCGTTGTCGATGTGGAAACCGAAGTTGCCGCCTTCGCGGTAGCAGTTGATCAGCGGCGGGAACACCTTGTGCGGCAAGGCTGCCGACATGAAGCGTGGGGTTTTCCACAGGCGGTCGATCAGCGCACTGCCGATTTCCTTGGCCAGCGCATGACCTTCCGGCAACTGCAGGTTGTGCTTGGCCTTGGCCGACTGATAACCCGCCGTAACCTTGCCATCGGCCCAGTCGGCCCGCTCCAGCGCCTCGCAGATACGGGCCAGTTCATCAGCGTCGAACAGGCCTGGGATGTGAAGCAGCATGGCAACGGCACCGTTAGGAAATGTAAAGGCGCAATGATATTGATTCCCTTTTGCGCTACACAAGCCCCATTCGCCACTTAAGACGTTTCAGCGGCATGAAACCGTAAAGACAAATTGTAAAGATTGTAAATTCTTCACGAATGGTAACGAGTCTCAATTGTTAGTCAAAATTGCTTACATTAAGATCCACCGCCTCAATACCTTGGGGAAGGTTCTTTGCAATGCGCCAGTACGTACCATCTGCTGTGAGTTCGCCACGCCTGATCGTGTCTGCCATCGGTGTCGCCCTGAGTGCCTCGTCGGTCTATGCCGCCGATCCGGCCGCCAGCAGCGCCATCACCCTCGATGCCACCAGCGTCAACGGCAAGGCTGAACAAGCCAGCACCGATTACAAGGTGGACAAGGCCGCCTCGCAGAAGTACACCGCGCCGCTGGTAGACACCCCGCGCTCGATAACCGTGATCCCGCAGCAAGTGATCAAGGACACCAACGCCCTGACCCTGCAGGATGCCCTGCGCACCGTGCCAGGCATTACTTTCGGCGCTGGCGAAGGCGGCAACCCACAAGGTGACCGCCCGTTCATCCGCGGCTTCGACGCCCAGGGCGATACTTACCTGGACGGCGTACGTGACACTGGCGCCCAAACCCGCGAAATCTTCGCCATCGAATCCGTTGAAGTGGCCAAGGGGCCGAACTCGGCCATCGGTGGCCGCGGCGCGGCCGGCGGTACCATCAACCTGGTAAGCAAACGCGCGCATCTGGGCAACTCGCTGGACGGCGCCTGGACCTGGGGCAGCGACCAGACCCAGCGCTACACCTTCGATGGCAACTACCAGTTCAGCGATACCGTTGCCGGTCGCCTGAACCTGATGACCCACGAAAGCAACGTCGCCGGCCGCGACAAGGTCAACTACGACCGCTGGGGTATCGCCCCGTCGCTGGCCTTTGGCCTGGGCACGCCGACCCGCGTCAACCTTGACTACTACCACCTGGAAAGCGACGACCTGCCGGATTCGGGTATCCCTTACAGCATCCCCGTTACTGGCAGCGCTGCCCGTACTTCGGCGCACCCGAGCAAGCCGATCGATGGCGGTGACAGCGACAACTTCTACGGCTTAACCGGTCGCGACTTCCGCAAGAGCCGCGTGGACATCGCCACTTTCGCCATCGAGCACGACCTGACCGACTCGCTGACCATCAAGAACACCCTGCGTCACGGCAACAGCATGCAAGACTACGTGCTGACCCAGCCGGATGACAGTGCCGGCAACGTGAACAACAACGGTGTATGGCGTCGTGCCAACACCCGCGTGGGTAACACCGCCACCACCACCAACCAGACCGACCTGTTCGGCGAGTTCTTCGTCGGCGGTTTCAAAAACAACTTCTCGACCGGTATCGAACTCACCAAGGAAGAATCCGACCGCCAGAGCTACACCGTCACGCCAAACAGCAAGCTCACCTGCACCGGGCCTGGCAATGGTGGTAGCTGCACCTCACTGAGCGACCCTAACCCGGACGACACTTGGGACGGCACTGTCTCGCGCAACTACGCCGGCACCAAGACCAGCGGCAAGACCCGAGCGATCTATGTCTTCGACACATTGGAGCTCACACCCCAATGGCTGCTGAACATGGGCCTGCGTTACGACCATTTCGATACCAAGTTCCGCACCTACGACGCCAGCGGCGCAACCGTCTTGAACAAGAACGGCGTACCCACCAAAGGTCGCGACAAAAGCGAATTCTTCACGGGCCAGCTGGGTCTGGTGTGGAAGCCAGCCGAGAACGGTAGCATCTATATTTCCTACGCCACCTCGGCGACACCGCCAGGCGCAATGCTCGGCGAAGGTACTGAGACCAACTCACTGCCAGGTACAACCGACCGCAGCGGCAATATTCTGGGCAGCGACCTGGAACCAGAAGAAACCACCAACTACGAAATCGGTACCAAGTGGGACTTACTGGACGAACGCTTGTCGCTGGCAGCGGCGCTTTTCCGCACTGAGAAGGAAAACGCCCGCGTTCAGGTGGACACCACTACCTACGAGAACGTCGGCGAAACTCGCGTGCAGGGTATCGAACTGTCGGCCAGCGGCAAGCTGACCGACAAGTGGCAGGTGTTCGCCGGCTACACCTACATGCAGGCTCGCCAGATCGACGGCGGCCCGGTGGGCAAGGCCAACGACGGCAACCAGCTGCCGAACACGCCAAACAACAGCGCCAGCCTGTGGACCACCTACTCGATCACGCCAAAGCTGACCGTTGGCGGTGGTGCGTTCTACGTGGATGACGTGTACGGCAGCGTGGCCAACACCACCATGGTCGACAGCTACGTACGCTACGACGCCATGGCCGCCTACAAGCTGACCAAGAACGTCGACCTGCAACTGAACGTGCAGAACCTGACCAACGAGGTGTACTACGACAAGGCCTTCTCCACCCACTTCGCCAACCAGGCGGCCGGGCGGACGGCACTGCTGACCACCAGCGTGCACTTCTGATGTCTGGGTTGGGTTGATCTGTTGAAGGGCTGCGCCTGTGCGGGCCCTTTCGCGGCCAAAGCCGCTCCTGCGTTGCCGGTGCAGGAGCGGCCTTAGCCGCGAAGAGGCCCGCACAGACAACACGAAAAGCAGCCCACCTGGCCCCGTTCATTCCTGTGAGCGGGGCTTTTGCGTATCAAGGCATAATGCACGCCGCGCGGGTCGCGGCAGCAACTCAAGGTGAGAAACGTGGTGAAGAAGACGCTGTTCCAATTGCACTGGTTCTTTGGCATCACCGCTGGCCTGGTGCTGGCCTTGATGGGCATTACCGGGGCGCTGTACTCGTTCCAGGAAGAACTGCTGCGCGCATTCAATGCCGATGTACTCAAGGTAGAAGTACGCGCCGAAGGCGTGCTACCGCCGGCCGAGCTGGTTAAGCGGGTCGAAGCCCAGCAACACGACAAAGTCTCGATGCTGTGGGTCGACGTGCGCGAAGGCAACGCTGCACGGATCTTCTTCATGCCCGCACCGGGCGAACGCCGTGGCGAGCTGCGCTATGCCGACCCGTACACCGGCGAACTCAAGGGCGAAGCGGCCGGGCAAGGCTTCTTCAACCTCATGCTCAAGCTGCACCGCTTCCTCGCCATGGGCGATACTGGCCGGCAAATCACCGGGGCCTGCACCCTGATGCTGGTGTTCTTCTGCCTGTCCGGCCTTTACCTGCGCTGGCCGCGTAAAGCGCTGGACTGGCGCACCTGGCTGACCTTCGACTGGGCCAAGAAAGGCCGCGCCTTCAACTGGGACCTGCACGCCGTTGCCGGCACCTGGTGCCTGCTGTTCTATCTTCTGTTCGCCCTGACCGGGCTGTTCTGGTCCTATGAGTGGTACCGTGAAGGCCTGAACAAGCTGCTGGCCGACGCGCCAGCCGCGGGCCAGCAGCAAAAACGAGGTGAAGGCCGTGGCCGGCACGGGCCGCAAACAGTCGACAAGAATGCGCCACCGCTGGTGGTGGACTACGACGCCATCTGGGCCAACCTCCAGGAGGCCGCAGGCCCAGGCCTGTCCACCTACAACCTGCGCCTGCCACCTGCTGGCGGTCAGCCGGCCAACCTGTTCTACCTGCTCGACAACGCCGCGCACCCACGTGCCTTCAATACCCTGGTCCTTGACCCGGCCACCGGCCAAGTTAAGAAGCACGATCGCTACACCGACAAGTCATTCAAGGCGCAGTTGCTGCAGAGTGTTTACGCCTTGCACGTCGGCGAATACTTCGGCTTGCCGGGGCGCATCATCGTCACCATCGCCAGCCTCACCATGCCGTTGTTCTTCGTCACCGGCTGGCTGCTGTACCTCGACCGCCGCCGCAAGAAACGTCAGGTGCGCGCAGCCCGTGGCAACGTCGCCAACAGCGGCACTGGCGACGGCTGGCTGATCGGCTTCGCCAGCCAGAGTGGCTTTGCCGAACAGTTGGCCTGGCAGAGTGCCGAGCAGCTGCAGGCAGCTGGCCAGCCCGTTCAAGTGCGCGCCCTTGCCGAGCTGGGTGAAAACGACCTGCGCCAGGCCCATCGCGCGCTCTTCGTGGTGAGTACATTCGGCGACGGCGAAGCGCCCGACAGCGCTCGCGTCTTTGAGCGCAAGGTGCTCGGCCAGCCTTGGGCACTGAACAACCTCAACTATGCCCTGCTCGCCCTCGGTGATCGTCAGTACCCGCACTTCTGCGGTTTCGCTCGTCGTCTCCAGGCGTGGCTGGGGGAGCGCGGTGCCAGCAGTGCATTCAGCCCGGTGGAAGTGGACAACGCCGACCAGGCCGCCCTGCAGCAATGGCAGCAGGAACTGGCGCAACTGACGGGCGTCCAGCCGGTGGCCGCCTGGCAGCCGCCAACCTTTGCCAACTGGTCGCTGGTGCGCCGCAAACTGCTCAACCCCGGCAGCCAAGGCCAACCGGTGTACCTGCTTGGCCTGCAGGCTGCAGAACCTGCGAGCTGGGAAGCCGGCGACCTGGTGGAGGTACTGCCGCTGAATGGGCAGCCACGGATCGACGCGTTCCTCAAGGGCATGGCACTGGACGCCAGCAGCCAGGTGCAGGTGAATGGCCTGAGCGAAACCCTTGCCCAGGCACTCGCTGGCCGCCAACTGCCGACGCGCCGCGACCACCTGATCGGCTTGCAGCCACAAGCGCTGGTCGATGCACTGGTGCCAATCGGTTGCCGCGAGTACTCCATTGCCTCGATCGCCAGCGATGGTGTGCTGGAGCTGATCGTGCGCCAGGAACGCCACCCCGACGGCAGCCTTGGCTTGGGCTCTGGCTGGCTGACCGAATACCTGCCAATGAATGGCACCCTGAGCCTGCGCCTGCGGCGTAACAGTGGCTTCCATCTGCCTGAGGCTGCTGCGCCGATGATCCTGATCGGCAACGGCACTGGCCTGGCGGGCCTTCGCAGCCTGTTGCGCGCGCGGGTCAATGCCGGTGAGCAGCGCAACTGGCTGTTGTTCGGCGAGCGTAATCGGGCGCATGACTTGCTGTGTGGCGATGAGCTGCACGCTTGGCTGGACAACGGTGACCTGGCACGGCTGGACCTGGCGTTCTCGCGCGATCAGGCTGAGAAGGTGTATGTGCAGGACGTGATGCTGGAGCAGGCCGAGGACTTCAAGCGCTGGGTGGCCGACGGGGCTTGCGTGTATGTCTGCGGCAGCCTGCAAGGCATGGCGGCGGGGGTGGATGCGGCGCTCAAAGGCATGCTGGGTGAAGCTGCTGTACAGCAGTTGATCGAGGATGGGCGGTATCGGCGGGATGTGTATTGATCGGTGTGTAGGAGCGGGTTTACCGGCGAATACGGTGGCGGCGGCAACGGTGAACGGCCGGTGGAAATTGGCCAGCAGGGCCGGCCTCTTCGCGGGTAAACCCGCTCCTACGACGGCCTTTCCCCAACCACCGATACGTGTGTAGGCGCGGGTTTACCCGCGAATACGGTGGCGGCGGCAACGGTGAACGTCGGATGGAAATTGGCCAGCAGGGCCGGCCCTTTCGCGGGTGAACCCGCTCCTACACAACGGCCTGTGACCCGCCGATACGTGTGTAGGCGCGGTTTTCCCGCGAATACGGTGGCGGCGGCAATGGTGAACGACAGGTGGAAATTGGCCAGCAGGCCGGCCCTTTCGCGGGCAAGCCCGCGAAGAAGCCGGCCCTGCTGTCAGTGCAGCTCGAAGGTATCGGCATCCAGGTTGGCCGGGAACTTGGCCCGGTACGCCGCCAGTTCCGCCGCGCTCAATACTGCAGTGAACACCCCGTCCGCCTCCCCGGCACTGAGCAGGCTCTCACCCTGGAAATCCAGCACCTGGCTGTCACCAGAATAAGCAAAGCCTTTACCGTCCGTGCCCACTCGATTCACCGCCGCCACATAGCACAGGTTCTCGATCCCCCGCGCCGGTAGCAGGCGGTTCCAGTGCTGGCGACGCGCGGCCGGCCAGTTGGCGGTGTACAGCAGCAGGTCGGTGTCCTGGGCGTCACGGCTCCACACAGGGAAGCGCAGGTCGTAGCAGATCAGCGGGCGAATCCGCCAGCCCTTGACCTCGAACTGCACCTGCCGCTCGCCTGGGGTGTAATGTTTGTGCTCACCGGCCATGCGGAACAGGTGGCGCTTGTCGTAGTGCAGAATCTCGCCGTCCGGCCGCGCCCACAACAGGCGGTTGCGGTGGCTGCCATCGGCGGCCTGGATGATCACACTGCCGGTAATCACCGCGTTGTGCTTCTTGGCCTGTGCCTTCAGCCATTTGTAGGTCGGACCGTTCTCCGGCTCGCACAGGCTTTCCGATTGCATCGAAAAACCGGTGGTAAACATTTCCGGCAGGATCACCAGGTCAACCTCACCCACCTGCTCCAGCAGCACCTCGAAGTGCGCATAGTTGGCCTCGCGGTCGTGCCAGGCCAAGGTGGTTTGCACCAGAGCGACTTTCAGGTTCGGCAGTGTACTCAGATCGCGCATAGTCTTTCCGCTGCCTGACGCAGCGTCTCCTCTCGTTTGGCAAAGCACAGGCGCACCAGGCGTTGCTCGGGGATGGGTTGCTGGTAGAACACCGATACCGGGATGGTCGCCACGCCGTGCTCACGCGTCAGCCACAGCGACATGTCGACATCGTTCAGGTCCGGACGGATTTGCGAATAGTCCACCAGCTGGAAATAAGTGCCCGTCGTGCGGGTAAAGTTGAAACGCGAACCGTCCAGCAAACCGCAGAACAGGTCGCGCTTGGCCTGGTAGAAGGCCGGCAACTCATCAATATGCTCGGGGTGCCCGGCCATGAAGTCGGCCAAAGCACACTGCAGCGGCGTCACGCCACAGAAGTTGACGTACTGGTGCACTTTGCGCAGCTCGGCGCTCAAGGCTGGCGGTGCGATCACGTAACCGGTCTTCCAGCCGGTAACGTGGTACGTCTTGCCGAAGGAACTGACCACGAAGGCACGTGAGTACAACTGCTCATGGGCCAGCACACTGGCGTGGCGTACGCCGTCGTAGACCAGGTGCTCGTACACTTCATCGCTGACCAGGTAGATATCGCGGTCGGCAATAAGTGCGGCCAACTGGTCGAGGTCTTCGCGGGTGATCAACGCGCCGCTGGGGTTGTGTGGCGAGTTGAGGATGACCATGCGCGTGCGCGGGCTCAAAGCATCGCTGAATTTCTGCCAGTCGATACGGAAGTCGCCGTCGCTCAACTGCACATGTACACAGCGGCCCCCGGCCAGCTCCACGGACGGCTCGTAACTGTCGTAGCAGGGGTCGAAGACGATCACTTCGTCACCGGCATGCACCACCGCCTGGATGGCACAGAAAATAGCCTCGGTGGCGCCGGGGGTGATAGTCACTTCCTGATCGGCGTCCACCCTGGCCCCATACAGCCGCTCGACCTTGGCCGCTACCTGCTGGCGCAAGGCCGGCAGGCCGGTCATCGGCGAATACTGGTTATGCCCGGCAGCCACGTGCCGGCCCACTGCATCGAGCAGGGCCTGGGGGCCATTGAAGTCAGGAAAGCCCTGGGACAGGTTGAGCGCGCCAGTCTGCACGGCGAGCTGGGACATGGTGGTGAAGATGGTCGTGCCGACATTCGGCAGTTTGCTGCGGATCATGGAGCCCTCTTTCCTGGGGTATATCCGGCACGGGGTGGAGTCCGAGCATAGCGGATCGAGCGGTCAGGAAAAAGGTTGAAACAATAGGGGGATTGCTCTGGATCAAAGGGCATCTGTGGGGGCAGCCTTGCCCGCCCCCACATGGCGCTACTTAGCGTTTGTCGCGACGCTTCTTCTCGGCCTTCTTGTGGTGCGACATCAGGCGGCGTTTCTTGTTGACCTGGCGATCGGTAAGGGTGTTCTTCTTACCCTCGTACGGGTTCTCACCACCCTTGTACTCGATACGAATCGGCGTACCGACCAGTTTGAGCACCCGGCGATAGGTGTTTTCCAGGTAACGCGAGTACGACTTGGGAATGCTGTCGGTCTGGTTGCCGTGGATCACGATGAGCGGCGGGTTGGCACCGCCGAGGTGGGCATAGCGCAGCTTGATGCGGCGACCATTGACCATCGGCGGCTGGTGCTCGCTCACGGCATCTTCGAGGATCTGCGTCAGGCGGCTGGTCGGCCAGCGGGTGACCGCGGACTGGAACGCAGCCTGCACCGACTTGTACAAGTTGCCCACGCCCGTGCCATGCAGCGCAGAAATGAAGTGGATGTCAGCAAAATCGACGAAGAACAGCCGACGCTCCAGCTCGGTCTTCACGTAGGCGCGCTCACCCGGCTCCATGCCATCCCACTTGTTCAGGGCAATGACGATGGCGCGACCGGCTTCAAGGGCAAAGCCCAGCAGGTTCAGGTCATGGTCGACCACACCTTCACGGGCATCCATGACGAAGATGACGACGTTGGCGTCCTTGATCGCCTGCAGCGTCTTCACCACCGAGAACTTCTCGACTTCCTCGTGGATCTTGCCACGCTTGCGCACACCGGCGGTGTCGATGAAGGTGTACTTGTCACCATCACGCTCGAACGGGATGTAGATACTGTCACGGGTAGTACCCGGCTCGTCGTAGACCACCACACGCTCCTCGCCGAGCATGCGGTTGACCAGCGTCGACTTGCCAACGTTCGGGCGGCCGATGATGGCGATCTTGATGCCATCCTTCTCGCTTGGGCCAGGAATGCGCACGGCTTCCTCACCTTCAGCAACGTCCTGTTCGAGGGCTTCGTCTTCGGCATCACGCGGCAGGTGACCGAGCACGGCCTCCATCAAGGCGCTGATACCCCGGCCCTGGGAGCCTGCCACCGGAATGGCGTTGCCCATGCCCATTGGCGAGAATTCGGCGCGGGCAACGTCGGGGTCGATGTTGTCGATCTTGTTGGCAACCAGGATCGCGGCCTTGTTCCGCTTGCGCAGGTGCTCGGCGATCATCTGGTCTGCTGCGGTCATGCCCGCTCGGGCATCAACCAGAAACAGCACGTAGTCGGCTTCTTCGATGGCCATGAGCGACTGCTCGGCCATTTTTTCGTCCATGCCCACTTCGTCACCGGTGATACCACCGGTGTCGATCAGGATGAAGGAACGACCCTGCCAGCTGGCATCACCATACTGGCGGTCACGGGTCAGGCCCGACAGGTCACCGACGATGGCATCGCGGGTCTTGGTCAGGCGGTTGAACATGGTGGATTTGCCGACGTTCGGGCGGCCCACCAGGGCAATTACGGGAACCATCGGCTCTCCACTCTCGAATTCTTGAAAATGCAAAGGCCGCTGCAAGGCAGCGGCCGGAGTTTGGGCGGCGTGTCCTACGCCGCGGCTTGAAGCCCGCCAAGGCTTCAAGCATAGCTTCAGCGGATGGTCAGTGCCTCGAGCTTGCCGCTGTTGCCGAAGACATAGATGGTGTCACCGACCACAAGTGGGCGGGCGCGCAGGCCATCGCTGTCGATACGCTCACGGCCGACGAAGCGGCCATCCACCTGGCTCAGCAGGTGCAGGTAACCTTCAAAGTCACCCACAGCCACGTAGCTGCTGAACACTTCAGGGGCGGTCAACTGGCGGCGAGCCATGCTGTCGTTGCTCCACAGGGCACTGGAAGAGCGCTCATCCACACTTTCCACGGTACCCGAGGCTTCACTGACGTAGACGTTACCGAAGCCCTGGGCGACACCCACATAGCTGGAAGCATCGCGCTGCCACAGCTCGCGGCCGCTTTCCAGGTCCAGGCCCGCTACACGGCCCTGGTAGGTGCTGACGTACAGGGTACCACCAGACAGCAGCAAGCCGCCGTCGATATCAACCACACGGTCCAGCTCGGAACGGCCCTTCGGGATGGCCACGCGGCTTTCCCACACCGGCACACCGTTGTTGATGTCAACCGCGACCACTTTGCCGGTGGACAGGCCGGCAACCGCCAGGCGGTTGGTGGCGATCGGCGCACCGGTGCCACGCAGCGTCAGCACGGCCGGGGAGTTTTCGTAGATCCAACGGCGGTCGCCAGTGGCGGCATCCAGGCCGATCAGGCGGTCGTCCTGGGTCTGCACCACCACCACGTCACCGTTGTTGGCAGGTGGGGCCAGCACTTCGCTGGTCACGCGCGAGCGCCAACGCTCCTCACCGGTGCTGGAGTCCAGAGCAATGACTTCACCCTTGAGGGTACCGAGCATGACCAGGCCATAGCCTACGCCAACTGCACCGGAAACCTGCAGCTCCAGGTCCTTCTTCCACACCACGTCACCCGTGATGCGGTCGAGGGCGAAGACTTCGCCGTTGACGTCGGAAGCGTAGATACGGTCGTTCTCGATGGCCGGTACCAGGGTGTTGTAGGTTTCACCCTGGCCGTCACCGATCGAACGGCTCCACTGCTTCTTCAGCACCACTTCCTCGGTGAACTTGGTCAGCTCGGCCGGGGGCAGTTCCTTCTTGCTGTTGCTGCTGCAACCTGCGGCCAGTACGGCCAGGGTCAGCACTGCTGCATGTTTCCAACCGATCACTTACGCGTCCCCTTTAGCCAGGTCATCCAGCTTCAATTGCAGGCCACCGACCGCCGCGTCATCGGACAGCGCAGCCTTGGCTTTTTCGTAAGCGCTGTGTGCGTCGTCGGCGCGACCCAGCTGCACCAGCAGGTCACCCTTCAACTCTTCACGGCTGGCCAGGAAGGCTTTGTCGGCGTCGCCGTCGAGCAACTTGAGGGCATCCTCGGCCTTGTTCTGGGCTGCCAGTACGCGCGCCAGACGCTGACGCGAAATCTCGCCCAAGGTAACGTCGGCCGGTTTATCCAGCACGCTTTTCAGCTCGGCTGCGGCGTCATCGAGCTTGCCGCTGTCGACAGCGACCTTGGCCACGAACAGGCTGCCGTACTGGGCGTAAGCGGTGCCGCCAAACTCGCTCTTGAGCTTGCCGGCCAGTTCCGCGACCTTGGTGGCGTCCGGCTGGCCGGTCGGTGTCAGGCTGGTTTCAATCAGCGCCTGATACAACTGCGAGGCACCTTGCGACTGGTTGGTCTGGTACTTGTGCCAGGTATTCCAGCCCAACACCACCACGCCAGCCAGCAATGCACCGGTCAGCAGCGGCTTGCCGTTGCGGTTCCACCAGTCCTTGACCCCTGCCAGGTCATCATCATCGGTACTCGACACCCCAATACTCCTTTTCGCCTATTCGCTTGTTGAACCGCGTTACGCCTGCGCGATCGCGGTTTCCAGGTGCTCTGCAAGAGCATCCCAGGCAATGTTCTGTTGTTCGCCCTGGCCACGCAGGGGCTTCAAGCCGATCTCTTGCTTGGCCAGCTCGTCGTCGCCGAGGATCAGGGCGAACAGTGCACCGCTCTTGTCGGCTTTCTTGAACTGGCTCTTGAAGCTGCCACCCCCGGCGTTGACAGCCAGGCGCAGGCCCGGCAAGCGGTCGCGCAAGCCTTCGGACAGGCGCAGGCCTGCCAGCTCCGCCTGCTCGCCAAAGGCGCACAGGTAAACGTCGATCTGACGGCTGATGGACTCCGGCACCTTGCCCAAGGTTTCCAACAGCAGGATCAGGCGCTCGATGCCCATGGCGAAACCAACGCCAGTGGTCGGCTTGCCACCCATCTGTTCGACCAGGCCGTCGTAACGGCCACCCGCGCACACCGTGCCCTGGGCGCCGAGCTTGTCGGTTACCCACTCGAACACGGTCTTGCTGTAATAGTCCAGGCCACGTACCAGCTTGGTGTTGATCACGAACGGAATACCGGCGGCGTCCAGGCGGGCCTTGAGGCCTTCGAAGTGCACGCGCGACTCTTCGTCCAGGTAGTCTTCCAGCTTCGGCGCGCCGACCAACACCGCCTGGGTGTTCTGGTCTTTGCTGTCGAGGATGCGCAGCGGGTTGCTCTTCAGGCGGCGCTGGCTGTCTTCGTCCAGTTGCTCCAGGCGCGCCGAGAGGAACTCGACCAGCGCGTCACGGTAGCGTGCGCGGGCTTCACTGGTGCCCAGGCTGTTGAGCTCCAGCTTGACCGCGTCCTGGATGCCCAGCAGGCCCCACAGGCGCCAGGTCAGCATGATCAGCTCGGCATCGATGTCCGGGCCGTCCAGGTTGAACACTTCCACGCCAATCTGGTGGAACTGACGGTAGCGGCCCTTCTGTGGGCGCTCGTGGCGGAACATCTGGCCGATGTACCACAGCTTCTGCACCTGACCGTTGCCGGTGATGCCGTGCTCGAGCACCGCTCGCACGCAGGCCGCGGTGCCTTCAGGGCGCAGGGTCAGCGAATCACCGTTGCGGTCCTCGAAGGTGTACATCTCTTTTTCGACGATGTCGGTCACTTCACCGATCGAGCGTTTGAACAGCTCGGTGAACTCGACGATCGGCGTGCGGATCTGGCTGTACCCGTAGGTGTCCAGCAGCCCGGCCACGGTGCCTTCGAAGTAGCGCCACAGCGGCGACTGTTCTGGCAGGATGTCGTTCATGCCACGGATGGCTTGCAGCGATTTGCTCACGAAAAGTCCTTACGAATTCGGTGTGTCAGCCACGGACGATCAGCGCCGCGTCAGCTTCGGCCTTTTCGGCCGCTTTCTGGCGGATGAGCTTTTCCAGCTCATCGACCAGGTTGTCATTGGTCAGTTTCTGCGCCGGCTTGCCGTCGATGTAGATCAGGTTCGGCGTGCCGCCGGTCAACCCGACATGGGCCTCCTTGGCTTCACCCGGGCCGTTGACCACGCAACCGATCACCGCCACATCCAGCGGCACCAGCAGGTCTTCCAGACGCCCTTCCAGCTCGTTCATGGTCTTGACCACATCGAAGTTCTGCCGCGAGCAGCTCGGGCAGGCGATGAAGTTGATGCCACGCGAACGCAGATGCAGCGACTTGAGGATGTCGTAGCCGACTTTCACTTCTTCGACCGGGTCGGCCGCCAGCGAGATGCGAATGGTATCGCCAATACCCTCGGCCAGCAGCATACCGAGGCCGACGGCGGACTTCACCGTCCCCGAACGCAGGCCACCGGCTTCAGTGATGCCCAGGTGCAGCGGTTGTACGATCTGCTTGGCCAGCAGACGGTAGGCTTCGACAGCCATGAACACGTCCGAGGCCTTGACGCTGACCTTGAAGTCCTGGAAATCCAGGCGGTCGAGATGCTCGACGTGGCGCAGGGCCGACTCGACCAGTGCGGCCGGGGTCGGTTCGCCATACTTCTTCTGCAGGTCTTTTTCCAGCGAACCGGCGTTGACCCCGATACGAATCGGAATGCCGCGGTCGCGGGCGGCATCGACCACAGCGCGCACACGGTCTTCACGGCCGATGTTGCCCGGGTTGATCCGCAGGCAATCAACGCCCAGTTCGGCAACGCGCAGGGCAATCTTGTAGTCGAAATGGATGTCGGCGACCAGCGGCACGCTGACCCGTTGCTTGATCTTGCCAAACGCTTCGGCGGCGTCCATGTCCGGCACCGAGACACGCACGATGTCCACGCCGGCATCGACCAGTCGCTGGATTTGCGCCACGGTAGCAGCGACATCGTTGGTGTCGGTGTTGGTCATGCTCTGCACCGCGATGGGCGCATCACCACCCACCGGCACATTGCCAACCCAGATTTTGCGGGATTCGCGACGTTTGATCGGAGATTCGCCGTGCATGACTTACTGTCCCAACTTCAGGCGAGCAGTCTCGCCACTGGTGAATGGGGCAACATCGACGGCCTGGCCGTTGTAGCTGACCTGGGCGCCCCGGGCAAAGCCCAGGCGTACCGCGAATGGCGGCTTGCCGGTCAGCTCGAGGTTGTCCCCCTTGCGCTTGATGGCGCTGAACAGCACCTTGCCGTTGCCGTCGCTGACCTGGGTCCAGCAATCGGCGGTGAACTGGATGGCGACCTTGGCGCTGCCAGCTGGCACTGCGGCAGGCTCGGTGGCCGCCACGGCCGGTGCCGGTGCAGGTGCAGCAGTGGCCTGTACCGGAGGCGTAACCGGTGCAGGCGAAGCAGCAGGGGCGGGTTGCACCGGCGCTTGCTGTGCTGGAGCAGGCGCTGCGGCAATGGCGGCCTCAGAGCTTACCGGTGCTTGTTCAGCGGCAGCAGGCTGCTCGGCAGCGCCCTGCTCCAGCGCCAGCGGCGCACTTTCAGCTTGCTGGCCAGCGGAAACGGCCTGGTCTTCAGGCTCATCGAGCGGGTGAATCTGTGTGGTGCCGTCGGCGCTTTCGACCTCGACATGCTCCAGGGCAATCTTGGCCAGGTCCTTGCCCCGCAGGCTGCCCTGGTCCTGCCACCAGAAAAAGCCACCACCGACCACAGCCACCAGCAACAGCAGGCTGACGCCGCGCAGGATGTTGTGCGACAGACGCACAGGCTCTTCGATACGGCCCAGCGAATGCACGTCGCTGCCTTTGGCGTGGGTACCGGTGTAACGGTCGAAGGCGTCTACCAGGGCGGCCTGGTCGAGGTCCATCAGCTTGGCGTAGGCACGAATGTAGCCACGAGCGAAAGTATGCCCGGGCAGCTTGTCGAAGGCGCCGGTTTCCACGTGGTTCAACGAACTGACAGTGAGGTTGAGCTTGCGGGCCACCTCGGCTTGAGACCAGTCCCGTTTCTCACGGGCCAGGCGCAAAAGCTCACCGGGGTTCTGGCCAGGCGCTACTGCTACTTCGGGGTGCGCGGCGTTCATCGTTGCTCCGACAGGTATTGCTGGTATTCCGGCGTACCGGGATAAAGTCGTTGTAATTGCTGGCCCAATTCGGCCAGTGCGCCCTGCTCGTCGAACACCCTGGCAAGGCGGCTGCCCAGCAGCAGGCTACGGGCGTCGTGGTCGCTCAACTGGCTGAAACGATCGTAGTAGTCCCGGGCCGGCACATAATGCCTGTTTTCGTAGGACAACTCAGCCATTTCCAGCAACGCTTTTGGTTGCCGCGGGTTGAGTTGTAACGCTTTCAACAAATACGCGTGCGCCTGATCGCGGCGTTCGAGCTTCAGGACGGTCAGGCCCAGATTTTCGTACACGCGTGAGCACTCAGGATACAGGGTATCGGCACTGGCCTGGCGAAACATCTGCTTGGCTTCGGCAAATCGCCCCTGAGCATAAAGGAAACTGCCGTAATTGTTGCGAATTCGCGTGTCACCGCGGCTTATCAGCAAGGCCTTGCGAAAGTGTGCTTCGGCCAGCGCCGGCTCGCCTTCGGCTTGAAACACTACTGCCAGGGCGGCGTGCGCATCGACATCCTGGTCATTCAGCGCCAGGGCCTTTCCAAGCGGCGCCTTGGCCTGTTCGGTCAACCCTTGTTGCAAATAACCCAAGCCAAGCTGCACATAAGCCCGCCCCGCCTCCACCCTGCCCTGGCGGCTGGCCAAGGGGTCGCTCGCGCCGCCCGACACGCAGCCGGCCAGCAGCGAAAGCGCAAGGATCGACAGCGCGGCGCGCAGGCTCATGGGCAAGGTACCTGTCAGTGGCTGGCGGCGCTGTCTGGCAGTTCGACGTCCGCAGAAAGCTGGCGAACAGCGATGTAGCGCTCACTGCGGCGAGTACGGTCATTGACCTGGCCCACCAGCTGGCCACAGGCAGCGTCGATGTCGTCGCCGCGCGTGGTACGGGTGGTGACGTTGAAGCCACCGTGGTGCAGCAGGTCCTGGAAGCGACGAATGGCGTTGTTGCTCGGTCGCTCGTAGCCCGAATGCGGGAACGGGTTGAACGGGATCAGGTTGATCTTGCAGGGTACATCGCGCAACAGTTCGATCATCTGCGCGGCATGCTCGGGCTGGTCGTTGACGTCCTTGAGCAGGGTGTACTCGACGGTGAGCACACGCTTGCCGCCCAAGGTGGACATGTAGCCCATGCACGATTCCAGCAGCATCTTCAGCGGGTACTTCTTGTTGATCGGTACCAGCTTGTTACGCAGTTCGTCGTTCGGCGCATGCAGCGACAGGGCCAGCGACACGTCGATGTGCTTGGCGAGTTCGTCAATCATCGGCACCACGCCCGAGGTGGACAAGGTGACACGGCGCTTGGAAATGCCATAGCCAAGGTCATCCATCATGATTTTCATGGCGGCAATGACGTTGTCGAAGTTCAGCAAGGGCTCGCCCATGCCCATCATGACCACGTTGGTAATCGCGCGGTCGACTTTGGCAGGAACGGTCCCGAAGGATTTGTTGGCAAGCCACACCTGGCCGATCACTTCGGCGGCAGTGAGGTTGCTGTTGAAGCCTTGCTTGCCGGTGGAGCAGAAGCTGCAGTCCAGGGCACAGCCGGCTTGCGACGATACGCACAGGGTGCCACGGTCGTCGGTTGGAATATAGACGGTCTCGACGCAGCTGCCGGAGGCAACGCGGATCACCCATTTACGGGTGCCGTCGGCGGAAATGTCTTCACTGACCACTTCCGGTGGGCGTATTTCGGCAACGGCCTCGAGCTTTTCGCGCAAGACCTTGCCTACGTTGGTCATGGCCGCAAAGTCGGACACGCCAAAATGGTGAATCCATTTCATCACCTGGCCGGCACGGAAGCGCTTCTCCCCGATAGAGTCGAAGAATTGTTCCATTTCCGGCTGGGTCAGACCCAACAGGTTGATTTTGCCAGTAGATGTCGTCATGGATTCACCCTCACCCGTAAGCTTTCGCTTAGCGAGTGGTTACCTCGGTAGCAGCGAAGAAGTAAGCGATTTCGCGAGCAGCAGCAGCTTCGGAGTCCGAACCGTGAACGGCGTTGGCGTCGATCGACTCGGCGAAGTCAGCGCGGATGGTGCCGGCAGCAGCTTCTTTAGGGTTGGTAGCACCCATCAGCTCACGGTTCTTGGCAATGGCGTTCTCGCCTTCCAGAACCTGGACAACGACCGGACCGGAAGTCATGAAGGCAACCAGGTCACCGAAGAAGCCGCGCTCGCTGTGCTCAGCGTAGAAGCCTTCGGCTTCGGCTTTGGACAGTTGCTTCATTTTCGAGGCAACGATTTTCAGGCCGGCTTCTTCGAAGCGAGTGGTGATCTTGCCGATGACGTTTTTGGCAACAGCGTCAGGCTTGATGATGGAGAAAGTACGTTGAACAGCCATGGAAAACTCCAGAATATGAGTGTTACGAAAAATTAAACCCGCGAATTATACGCGGGTTCCGGGGGATTGCCTAACCTGCAAGTGACGCTTAGTCGGCTTCGTCGATCCAGGCGGCCTGGATTGCCTCGAGCACTTTCTCACCGCCGCGTGACGGATCGTCGCTGAACTCTGGCAATGCCAGCACCCAGCGGTGCAGGTCCACGAAATTCACATAACGAGGATCGACCTCAGGCTTGCTTTCTGCAAGCTGGATTGCGATCTCAAGTACATCAACCCATTTCAGACTCATGTACAGGCCCTCAGTGCGGTGCTTCGGCAGCATGGTTGAGCGAATACTTGGGGATCTCGATGGTCAGGTCTTCGTCAGCGACGAAAACCTGGCAACCAAGGCGCGATTGCGCTTCCAGGCCCCAGGCTTTGTCCAGCATGTCCTCCTCCAGCTCGTCAGCCTCTTCGAGCGAATCGAAGCCCTTGCGCACGATGCAGTGGCAAGTGGTACAGGCCTTGACGCCGCCGCAGGCACTTTCCATCTCGATGTGATGGTCGTGGGCCAGCTCCAGGATGTTGGTCCCGGGCTTGACCTCCACGGTCAGCCCCTCGGGGCAGAACTTCTCATGCGGCAGGAATGTCACCAGCGGCATCGATTACTCCTCGATCTCATTCAGGTTGCGCCCGGCCAGTGCGGCTTTGACCGTCGAATCAAGGCGACGGGCGGCAAATGCATCGGTCACCTGCGACAGACGCTTGGTCTGTTGCTCGATGGCTGCGCCATCGGTGCCGGCCAGCAAATCACGTAGTTCTTGCATCTGGAACTCGATGGCGTCGCGCTCGTCACTGCTGAGCAGGCGCTCGCCGTCGGCGTCTAGGGCGCCCTGTACCGCCTCGAGCAGCCGCTCGCCATCTACCTGATGCTCACGCAACTGGCGGGCGTGCTTGTCGGAACCGGCGTTTTCGAAGGAGTCCTTGAGCATGCGGGCGATTTCGCCGTCGGTCAGGCCGTAGGACGGCTTGACCTGAATGCTGGCTTCAACGCCCGAACCCAGCTCGCGGGCAGCGACGCTGAGCAGGCCATCGGCATCCACCTGGAAGGTAACGCGGATTTTCGCAGCACCGGCAACCATGGCCGGAATACCGCGCAGCTCGAAACGGGCCAGCGAACGGCAGTCACTGATCAGCTCGCGCTCGCCCTGCAGGACGTGGATCATCATGGCCGACTGGCCGTCTTTGTACGTGGTGAATTCCTGAGCGCGCGCCACCGGAATGGTGGTGTTACGCGGGATCACCTTCTCCATCAGCCCGCCCATGGTCTCAAGACCAAGCGACAGCGGGATGACATCGAGCAGCAGCAGCTCGCCACCTTCGCGGCGGTTGCCGGCCAAGGTGTCAGCCTGGATGGCGGCACCGATGGCCACCACCTGGTCTGGGTCGATCGAGGTCAGCGGGGTGCGCCCGAACAGTGCACCGACGGCCTCACGCACACGCGGCACGCGGGTAGAACCACCGACCATGACTACGGCGCTGACCTCTTCCAGCTCAACACCACTGTCGCGCACCGCACGGCGGCAAGCCTTCAGGCTGCGGGCAACCAATGGTTCGATCATGGCTTCGAAGGCGCTGCGGGTCAGCTCACCGTGCCAGGCACCGTGGCTGACGTTGACCACGTCAGCGTCGGTCAGGGCCTCCTTGGCGGCGCAAGCGGTTTGCAGCAGCGCGCGCTGGGTAGCCGGGTCGAGGTCAGACGACAAACCCGCCTGTTCGATGATCCAGCCGGCAATAGTGTGATCGAAGTCATCCCCCCCAAGGGCGGTATCACCCCCGGTGGCCAGCACTTCGAATACGCCAGCGGTCAGGCGCAGGATGGAAATATCGAAAGTACCGCCGCCCAGATCATAGATGGCCACCACGCCTTCGGCGTTCTGGTCCAGGCCGTAGGCTACGGCGGCCGCAGTCGGTTCGTTGAGCAGGCGCAGCACGTTCAGGCCGGCCAGACGCGCAGCATCTTTGGTAGCCTGACGCTGGGCGTCATCGAAATAGGCCGGCACGGTGATCACCGCGCCTACCAGCTCGCCACCCAAGGTAGCTTCGGCACGTTCGCGCAACACCTTCAGGATGTCGGCAGACACTTCCACCGGGCTTTTCGGCCCCTGCACGGTGTCGATGAACGGCATGTGCGACTCACCGCCAACGAAGCGGTACGGCAATTGCTCGCCCAGTTGCTTGACGTCGGCCAGGCCGCGCCCCATCAGGCGCTTGACCGACAGCACAGTGTTCAGCGGGTCGCTGGAGGCGGCGTCACGCGCAGCCTGCCCCACTTCGATACGCCCGTCGAGGTAGCGCACCGCGGACGGCAGAATGACGTTGCCCTGCGCGTCGGGCAGGGGCTCGCTGCGGCCGCTACGCAGTGCAGCGACCAGAGAGTTGGTGGTACCCAGGTCGATCCCCACCGCCAGGCGGCGCTGGTGAGGCTGAGGGCTTTGACCGGGTTCGGCAATCTGCAGTAGGGCCATGCTTATCTGAATACCTTAGGTGTCATCACGGGCAACACCGGGTTAATCGTCGAGGCGCTCTTCCAGTTGGCGCACTTCTTGGGCGAGCTTGTCGAGGAACTGCATGCGGCGCATCAGGCGCTCGGCCTTGTCGCGCTCGCCTGGGGCATCCCAGCAGGCGGCAAAGTCCTCGTTCAGCGTGTCCTGGGCAGCCTTGAGGCGCTTCTTGAACGCGCCGACACCATCAAGGTCGGCTTCGTCCTGCAACTCCTCGAGCTCTTCACGCCACTGCATCTGCTGCAACAGGAAGTCAGGGTCGTGGACCGTGACTTCCTGAGGCACTTCATGGCCGCTGATGGCCAGCAGATAGCGGGCGCGCCGCGGCGCACTGCGCAGGGTCTGGTAGGCGTCGTTGAGTGCTGCGGACTTTTCCAGCGCTACCCGCTGCTCACGCTCGGAGGCGTCGGCAAAGCGGTCGGGATGGACTTCGCGGGCCAGCTCGCGATAGCGAGTGGCCAGCTTGTCGAGATCCAGACGGAAGCTTGGCTGGAGATCAAACAATGCGTAATGACAAGGAGTACCCACAGCCAGCCTCAAACGTTGAAGCTTTCGCCGCAGCCACACTCACCGCGCACGTTGGGGTTGTTGAACTTGAAGCCTTCGTTCAACCCTTCCTTGACGAAATCCAGTTCGGTGCCATCGAGGTAGACCAGGCTCTTGGGATCGATGATCACCTTGACGCCATGGTTTTCGAACACCTGGTCTTCGTCCGCCAGTTCGTCGACGAATTCCAGCACGTAGGCCAGACCCGAGCAACCGGTGGTGCGCACGCCCAGGCGAATGCCCTCACCTTTGCCGCGCCCGTCGAGGGAGCGGCGAATGTGGTTGGCGGCGGCTTCTGTCATGCTGATAGCCATCAGAACTCCTTACCTTGCAACAGGCGACTTAGATCAAGCCTTTCTTCTGCTTGTAGTCGCGTACGGCTGCCTTGATGGCATCTTCGGCGAGTACCGAGCAGTGAATCTTGACCGGCGGCAACGCCAGCTCTTCGGCCAGTTGGGTATTCTTGATGGTTTCGGCCTCGTCCAGGGTCTTGCCCTTCATCCACTCGGTGGCGAGGGAACTGGACGCGATGGCCGAACCGCAGCCGTAGGTCTTGAACTTGGCGTCTTCGATAACGCCCTGCTCGTTGACCTTGATCTGCAGGCGCATCACGTCACCGCAGGCCGGGGCGCCGACCATGCCGGTGCCGACATCCGGGTCTTCGGCATTCATCTTGCCGACGTTGCGCGGGTTTTCGTAGTGGTCGATGACCTTTTCACTGTATGCCATGGTGCAATTCCTTCCTCATCAGGGAGCCGCTCTTGCCGGCGACTGCTTAGTGGGCGGCCCACTCGATCTTGGAGATGTCAACGCCGTCTTTGTACATATCCCACAGCGGCGACAGCTCACGCAGTTTGTTGACGGCCTCGCAGACTTTCTGCGCGGCGTAGTCGACTTCTTCTTCGGTGGTGAAACGGCCGAAGGAGAAGCGGATCGAGCTGTGCGCCAGCTCGTCGTTGCGGCCCAGAGCACGCAGTACGTAGGACGGCTCGAGCGACGCGGAGGTACAGGCCGAACCGGACGATACGGCGATGTCTTTCAGCGACATCAGCAGCGATTCGCCTTCGACGTAGTTGAAGCTCAGGTTCAGGTTGTGCGGTACACGTGCTGTCTGGCTGCCATTGACGTACAGCTCTTCAAGGTTTGAGACCTGCTTGAAGAAGCGGTCGCTCAGGGCCTTGATGCGTGCGTTTTCTGCAACCATTTCCTGCTTGGCAATGGCGAAGGCTTCGCCCATGCCGACGATCTGGTGGGTCGGCAGGGTGCCCGAACGCATGCCGCGCTCATGACCGCCGCCGTGAATGATGGCTTCAAGACGTACACGTGGCTTGCGGCTGACGTACAGCGCGCCGATGCCTTTCGGGCCATAGACCTTATGCGCCGAGAACGACATCAGGTCGACTTTCAGCTTTTGCAGGTCGATTTCGACCTTGCCGGCAGATTGGGCGGCGTCGACATGGAACAATACGCCGCGCGAACGGGTCAGTTCACCGATGGCAGCAATGTCGTTGATCGAGCCGACTTCGTTGTTCACATGCATCAGCGAGACCAGGATGGTGTCGTCGCGCAGCACCGCTTCTACCATGGCCGGGGTAACGATGCCGTCTTCGCCTGGCTCCAGGTAAGTGACTTCAAAACCTTCGCGCTCCAGCTGGCGAGCGGTATCCAGGACCGCCTTGTGCTCGATCTTGGAGGTAATGATGTGCTTGCCCTTGGTCTGATAGAAGTGCGCGACACCTTTGAGCGCGAGGTTGTCGGACTCGGTGGCACCGCTGGTCCAGACGATTTCGCGCGGATCGGCGTTGATCAGCTCGGCAACCTGGCGGCGACCGTTCTCCACCGCTTCCTCGGCTTTCCAGCCAAAGACGTGGGAGCGCGAGGCCGGGTTACCGAAGTTCCCGTCGACCAGCAGGCAGTCGGCCATCTTCTGGGCCACGCGTGGGTCGACCGGAGTGGTCGCAGAGTAATCAAGGTAGATCGGCAACTTCATTTGTCTCTCCTATCAGGCGGTGGCGTCGCTCGTCGTCCCAGGGGATCAATCGACGGCAGACGTCTCAATCTTGTCCAGCTGGGCGGTTCGTCCTGCGACACGGCGCAGGTCCTGGCGCTGGGCGACTTCCTGCACATCACGGCGCTTGACGAGGTCGGCCAGGCTTATGCCGCTGAGGAATTCATGGATCTGCTGGCTGAGGTCGCACCACAGGTGGTGGGTCAGGCAGGTATCACCGGCATGGCAGTCCCCGAGCCCCTGGCAACGGGTGGCATCGACCGATTCGTTGACCGCGTCGATAACCTGGGCCACCTGGATGGTTTCCATGCCCCGCGACAGCTGATAGCCGCCGCCTGGACCGCGCACACTGGAAACCAGGCTGCTGCGACGCAGCTTGGCGAACAGCTGCTCCAGATAAGAGAGGGAAATGCCCTGGCGCTCGGAAATATCGGCCAAAGACACCGGCCCATGCTTCGCGTGCAACGCCAAGTCGAGCATGGCGGTCACGGCGTATCGGCCTTTGGTAGTCAGTCGCATGGCTATTGGGTACCACGGGAGTTTCAGGATGTGTGCGAGTATGCGATTCCCGAGCATTTAAGTCAACTATTAGACCTACTGCTTTAGTCGGGTTTGCATCAGGGAGGCGGGCGCGATTGTAGCAGACGAGGGGCGCGAGCACACGCCCCACATGCCACCATGACTTCAGTGCGGCGCGATCAATGCGGCTGAGTGTCGCGCTGGGCCACCTGGGTAACCTCGGTGAAGTCGTCTTCCGGCAAGGCCGGCAGTTCCTTGGCGCAATAGTCACTGCCCATCTTGGTCAGCGCGCCACACATACCCTCCAACCGTTCGTCGACGGCCTGCAGATGATCGAGCATCTGGCCGATGGCCCGCGCCACCGGATCGGGCATGTCGCCACTGACACCATAGGCGTCAAAGCCGATCTTCTCGGCCATTGCCTTACGCTTGGCCTCGACTTCGGTGTCCTCGCTCTTGACGATGATCCGCCCCGGAATGCCAACCGCTGTAGCCCCGGCCGGCACCGCCTTGGTAACCACCGCATTGGAACCGATCTTGGCCCCGGCGCCGACCGTGAAAGGCCCCAGCACCTTGGCACCGGCCCCTACCACCACGCCGTTTTCCAAGGTGGGGTGGCGCTTGCCCTTGTTCCAGCTGGTGCCACCGAGCGTCACCCCCTGGTACAGGGTGACGTCATCACCGATCTCGGCGGTTTCGCCAATGACGATGCCCATACCGTGGTCGATGAAAAAGCGCCGGCCAATGGTGGCGCCAGGGTGGATTTCGATACCGGTCAGCCAGCGACCGAAGTTCGACACCAGCCGGGCCAGCCATTTGAAATCACGCCTCCACAGGGCATTGCCCAGGCGGTGCAGCCAGATGGCATGCATGCCGGGGTAGCAAGTGAGCACCTCGAAGGCATTGCGTGCAGCCGGGTCACGGTGGAATACGCTTTGAATATCTTCACGCAGACGTTCGAACATCTGTCAGTCCTTCCGTTTATGCGGCTCGCCCCGGACCACCTTCTGGGTCTCGGTGAGGATGCCGCGCAAAATGCTCATTTCCGAACGCTCGACCGCCACCCGCCCATACAGCCGGCGCAGGCGCGGCATCAGGTGCTTGGGCTTTTCGGGGTCGAGGAAGCCGATGCCCACCAGGGTTTTCTCCAGGTGGTCGTAGAACAGCTCCATTTCATCCATGGTCGCCAGCTCAGCGGCGTCAACCTTCTCGACTTTGCCCGGTGCTTCACCGGCAGCCAGCCAGGCCATGCGCACCTCGTAGGAGAGCACCTGCACGGCAGCCGCCAGGTTCAGCGAGCTGAAGTCGGGGTTGGAGGGAATGTGCACGTGGAAATGACATCGCTGCAGTTCTTCGTTGGTCAGGCCGGCGTGCTCGCGCCCGAACACCAGGGCGATTTCCTCGCCGCCATTGGCATGCTCCACCGCCTTGGCACCGCATTCACGCGGGCCGATCAACGGCCAGGGAATGCTGCGCTCGCGGGCGCTGGTGCCCATCACCAGGTTGCAGCCGACCAGCGCCTGTTCGAGGCTGTCGACCACCTGGGCGTTATCCAGCACATCGTCGGCGCCCGAAGCACGGGCACTGGCATCCACGGCGGGGAATTCTTTCGGCTGCACCAGCACCAGACGCGACAAGCCCATGTTTTTCATGGCACGCGCAGCGCCGCCGATGTTGCCGGGGTGGCTGGTATTGACCAGAACAACACGAATATTTTGCAGCAAGGTGTTGTGCTCACAGATGCAGGAATCAGGGCCTTCGATCTTACAGAACCGACAGACGTAACGCCATGAAAGCAAATGTGACACTTCTGCCGCCAAAGTTTTCTGCTAGAATGATCGGCTTTCTTCTTTAACATCTCCAGGTGACCCGCCCATGCAGCCTATGCTGAATATCGCCCTGCGCGCCGCTCGCAGCGCCAGTGAACTGATTTTCCGCTCCATCGAACGCCTGGATAGCATCAAGGTCGATGAGAAAGAGGCCAAGGACTACGTTTCCGAAGTCGATCGCGCCGCCGAGCAGAGCATCGTCAACGCCCTGCGCAAGGCCTACCCGAACCACTCCATCCAGGGCGAGGAAACCGGCCTGCACGCGGGTAGCGGCGAAGAAGGCAAAGATTACCTGTGGATCATCGATCCGCTGGACGGCACCACCAACTTCCTGCGTGGCATCCCGCACTTCGCCGTCAGCATCGCCTGCAAATACCGCGGCCGCCTTGAGCACGCCGTGATCGTCGACCCGGTTCGCCAGGAAGAATTCACCGCCAGCCGTGGCCGTGGCGCCCAACTCAATGGCCGCCGCCTGCGCGTCAGCTCGCGCACAAGCCTGGAAGGCGCCCTGCTGGGCACCGGCTTCCCGTTCCGTGACGGCCAGATGGCGGACATGGACAACTACCTGGGCATGTTCCGCGCCTTGACCGGCCAGACCGCCGGCATCCGCCGCGCCGGCTCCGCCAGCCTGGACCTGGCCTACGTGGCTGCTGGCCGCTTCGACGCCTTCTGGGAGTCGGGCCTGTCCGAATGGGACATGGCAGCTGGCGTACTGCTGATCCAGGAAGCCGGTGGCTTGGTGAGCGACTTCAACGGTGGCCACGACTTCCTCGACAAAGGTCACATCGTTGCAGGCAACATCAAGTGCTTCAAGGCAGTACTGACTGCCATCCAACCGCACCTGCCAGAAAGCATGAAGCGCTAAGCGCAGATTGCTGGCAAACAAAAAGCACCTCTCGAGGTGCTTTTTTTGTGCCTGGTGGTTTTGCGCGGCCTGTGCCGGCCTCTTCGCGGGTAAACCCGCTCCTACAGGGACAATGCGTTCCATGTAGGAGCGGGTTTACCCGCGAAGAGGCCGGCACAGACCACGCAAATTACTGACCCGCTTCGCTCAGGATCAACTTGCCATTCTTGTCCAGCGGAATGGTCGATCCCGGCTCGCGATCCATCTTCACCTTGCCTACCTGATCACCGATGGAATAGGTCACGTTGTAGCCCACCACCTTCTCGCTGATGTCGTTGACCGTGTTGCAACGAGTTTGCGTGGTTGTGTAGGTATCACGCTCCTGCATGCCTTCCTGCACCTTGTTACCGGCATAACCACCACCGACCGCACCGGCCACCGTGGCAATCTTCTTGCCGGTACCACCACCAATCTGGTTACCCAGCAAGCCACCGGCCAGCGCACCCACGACGGTGCCGGCGATCTGATGCTGGTCCTTGACCGGCGCCTGGCGCGTAACGGTAACGTCCTTGCACACTTCACGCGGGGTTTTCACCTGTTGCTTGATCGGCTGCACGTCGGTGACCTGGGCATACTCAGGCCCCTTGTTGACCAAGCTGTAGGTCGCGACAGCACCTCCGGCAGTCACACCGACAGCACCCAGTACCGCACCCACCAGCATTGATTTATTCACGTGGACCTCCTGATCGTACCAGCGGGTATCAACCCGCGCTTCTCCCAGCCTTGGAGCAAAAAAAAAGGCGCGAGTTCAATACTCGCGCCTTTTACACCGCCAGGCGGTGATGGACTAGCCCTTACGGACGATCATCCACACCCTCGGCCTTGGTCGGCGGGATCAGGTCTTCGCTGTTCAGGTTCAGCCAGATCAGCACCACGTTGGCGATATAGATCGACGAGTAGGTACCGGCCATGACACCAATGAACAGGGCGAGCGAGAAACCGAACAGGTTGTCACCCCCGAAGAACAGCAGCGCAGCAATGGCCAGCAAGGTCGAAACCGAAGTGGCGACGGTACGCAGCAGGGTCTGGGTGGTGGAAATGTTGATGTTCTCGATCAGCGAGGCCTTGCGCATGACGCGGAAGTTCTCGCGTACCCGGTCGAACACAACAATGGTGTCGTTCAGCGAGTAACCGATGATCGCCAGGACCGCCGCCAGCACCGTCAGGTCGAAGGTGATCTGGAAGAACGACAGGATACCCAGCGTTACCACCACGTCGTGGATCAGCGAGATGATCGCGCCCACGGCGAACTTCCACTGGAAGCGGAAGGCCAGGTAGATGAGGATACCGCCCAGGGCCAGGAGCATGCCCATGCCGCCCTGGTCGCGCAGCTCTTCACCGACCTGCGGGCCGACGAACTCGACACGCTTGACCGTGGCCGGGTTGTCACCGCCTGCCTTCTGCAGCGCGGCAGCTACCTTGTTGCCCAACTGCGGGTCATCGCCCGGCATGCGCACCAGCAGGTCGGTGGTGGCGCCGAAGCTCTGCACCACCGCCTCGTGGAAGCCGGAGTTGACCAGCTCGGCACGCACCGCCTTGAGGTCGGCAGGACGCTCGTAGGTCAGCTCGATCAGCGTACCCCCGGTGAAGTCCAGCCCGAAGTTCAGGCCCTTTTGCCACCAGCTGAACAGCGCCAACACGGTGAGGAGCACGGTGACGGCGAACGCGACATTGCGCACGCCCATGAAATTGATGGTTTTCATCGCAGCTCCCTCAAACCCACAGCTTCTTGATGTCACGCCCGCCACAGGTCAGGTTGACCAATGCACGGGTCACCATGACGGCGGTGAACATCGAGGTGAAAATCCCGAGGGACATGGTGACCGCAAAGCCTTTGACCGGGCCGGTACCCATGGCAAACAGGATGCCGCCGACCAACAGGGTGGTCAGGTTGGCGTCGACGATTGCCGAGTAGGCGCGATTGAAGCCTTCGTGGATAGCGCGCTGCACCGACATACCAGCAGCAATCTCTTCGCGAATACGCGAGAAGATCAGCACGTTGGCGTCCACCGCCATACCCATGGTCAACACGATGCCGGCAATACCCGGCAGGGTCAGGGTCGCCCCCAGCAGCGACATCAACGCCAGCAGCAGCACCATGTTACCCGCCAGGGCGATGGTGGCCAGCACACCGAAGGCGCGGTAGATGGCGATGATGAACAGCGAGACGAACAGCATGCCCCACAGCGACGCATCGATACCCTTGGTGATGTTGTCAGCACCCAGGCTTGGGCCAATGGTACGTTCTTCAGCGAAGTACATCGGCGCGGCCAGACCACCAGCACGCAGCAGCAGGGCCAACTCGGACGATTCGCCCTGGCCGTTCAGACCGGTGATGCGGAACTGGCTGCCAAGCGGCGACTGGATGGTCGCCAGGCTGATGATTTTTTTCTCTTCGACGAAGCTTTGTACGGCAACGTCCTTCTCGACGCCGCCGACGGTTTGCTTGACGTAGCGGGTAACCGGCTTCTGCTCGATGAAGATCACCGCCATGCTACGGCCGACGTTGCTACGGGTAGCACGGCTCATCAGCTCGCCACCGTGGCCATCCAGGCGAATGTTCACCTGCGGGCGGCCATGCTCGTCGAAGCTGGCCTGGGCGTCGGTAACCTGGTCACCCGTGATGATCAGGCCCCGCTCGACTGCGGCGGAGCGGCCGCCATCACGGAACTCGAACACCTCGGTAGTGGCCTTGGATGCACCCGGTTCGGCACCGAAGCGGAACTCCAGGTTGGCCGTTTTACCAAGGATACGCTTGGCTTCGGCAGTGTCCTGCACGCCTGGCAGCTCGACCACGATACGGTTGGCGCCCTGGCGCTGTACCAGAGGCTCTGCCACACCCAGCTCGTTCACGCGGTTGCGCACGGTGGTGAGGTTCTGCTTGATCGAGTATTCGCGGATCTCGGCGACTTTCGCCTGGGTCAGCGCCAGACGCAGCACCGCAAGCTCGTTGCGGTCGGTGGTGGTCAGGTCGAAATCATTGAAATTCTTGCGGATCAGGGCACGTGCCTGTTCGCGGGTGGCATCGTCAGCGAAGCCCAGCATGATGCCGCCATCCTGCTGAGGCAGGCTGCGGTAGCGGACGCGCTCTTTGCGCAGCAAGGTCTTGACCTCGCCTTCGTAGACTTTCATGCGGGCAGTCATGGCCTTGTCCATGTCCACTTCCAGCAGGAAGTGCACACCACCGGACAGGTCCAGGCCCAGTTTCATCGGGCTTGCGCCCAGGTTGCGCAGCCATTGCGGGGTAGTCTGGGCCAGGTTCAGGGCCACGACGTAATCATCGCCCAGTGCCTTGCGCACTACATCCTTGGCTGGCAGCTGGTCTTCCTGATTGGTCAGGCGGATCAGCCCGCTGCCCTTTTCACCCAGGCTTGCGCCCTTGACAGCGATCTTGGCATCGACCAGCGCCTTGCTGACGCGATCAAGGTCGGCCTGATTCACCTGCAGCGCCGAGCTGGCACCGCTGATCTGTACCGCCGGGTCATCCGGGTAGAGGTTGGGAGCGGAATAAATGAAACCGACCACCAGTACCAGCACGATCAGTGCATATTTCCACAGAGGATATTTGTTCAGCATCACGCCGCCCGTTCAAGACGCGGGGCGCGTTGCGCGCCCCGACTGGAAAATAAAACCGGTAACTCAGATAGCCTTGAGCGTACCTTTTGGCAGGGTCGCAGCAATGGCACCCTTCTGGAACTTCAGCTCGACAGTGTCGGACACTTCCAGCACCACGAAGTCATCGGAAACCTTGACGATCTTGCCGGCGATGCCGCCGTTGGTGACAACTTCGTCACCTTTCTGCAAGTTGCTCAGCAGGTTCTTCTGCTCTTTCGCGCGCTTGGCCTGCGGGCGCCAGATCATCAGGTAGAAGATGACCAGGAAACCGACCAGGAAAATCCACTCGAAGCCGGTACCGGCTGGGCCAGCGGCAGGTGCTGCAGCGTCCGCGTATGCGGCGGGGATGAAGAAGCTCATTGGGCACTCCTAATGTAATTTTCTAATAATGGATGCGGACAGTCAGTCCAAGGGCGGTACAGGAAGCCCGCGCTTGGCGTAGAAGGCGTCGACAAAGGCGGCCAATTTACCCTGTTGAATAGCCTCGCGTAAACCGGCCATCAAGCGCTGATAATGGCGCAAGTTGTGGATGGTATTCAGCATGCTGCTCAGCATTTCGCCGCATTTGTCCAGATGATGGAGATAGGCGCGCGAGAAGTTGGTGCAGGTATAGCAGTCACAGGTCGGATCCAGCGGCGATTCATCGTGACGATGGAACGCATTGCGGATCTTGATCACCCCTGTATCAACGAACAGATGACCGTTGCGCGCGTTACGCGTCGGCATCACGCAGTCGAACATGTCGACGCCGCGGCGCACACCCTCAACGAGATCTTCCGGTTTGCCTACCCCCATAAGGTAACGAGGTTTGTCAGCAGGCATCTGGTCCGGCAGGTAATCCAGCACCTTGATCATTTCGTGCTTGGGCTCGCCCACCGACAGGCCGCCAATGGCCAGGCCGTCGAAACCGATGTTTTCCAGGCCTTCCAGCGAGCGCATGCGCAGGTCCTGGTACATGCCCCCCTGAACAATGCCGAACAGCGCTGCGGTGTTGTCGGCATGGGCGTTCTTCGAGCGCTGGGCCCAGCGCAGCGACAGCTCCATGGAAGTGCGTGCCACATCGTGCTCGGCCGGGTACGGGGTGCACTCGTCGAAGATCATTACCACGTCCGAGCCCAGGTCACGCTGAACCTGCATCGACTCTTCCGGGCCCATGAACACCTTGGAACCATCGACCGGCGAAGCGAAGGTCACGCCCTCTTCCTTGATCTTGCGCATGGCACCCAGGCTGAATACCTGGAAACCACCGGAGTCGGTGAGGATCGGGCCTTTCCACTGCATGAAATCGTGCAGGCCGTTGTGCTTCTTGATCACCTCGGTGCCCGGACGCAGCCACAGGTGGAAGGTGTTGCCGAGGATCATCTCGGCGCCGATGGCCTCGATGTCGCGTGGCAGCATGCCCTTGACCGTGCCATAGGTCCCCACTGGCATGAATGCCGGGGTTTCCACGGTGCCACGTGGGAAGGTGATGCGACCCCGACGGGCCTTGCCGTCGGTGGCCAGCAGTTCGAAGGACATTCGACAGGTGCGACTCATGCTTGATCCTCGGGCCCGCGTGGCGCCGGATTGCGGGTGATGAACATGGCATCACCGTAACTGAAGAAGCGGTACCCATGCTCGACCGCCGCTGCGTAGGCAGCCATGGTCTCGGGGTAGCCGGCGAAAGCCGAGACCAGCATCAGCAGCGTGGACTCCGGCAGATGGAAGTTGGTGACCAGGGCATCGACCACATGGAACGGCCGGCCCGGGTAGATGAAGATGTCGGTGTCGCCACTGAAGGCCTTGAGCACGCCATCACGCGCGGCGCTTTCCAGCGAACGCACACTGGTGGTGCCAACCGCGATCACCCGACCACCACGGGCCCGGCAGGCCTCGATGGCATCGACCACATCCTGGCCCACTTCGAGCCACTCTTTATGCATGTGGTGGTCTTCGATCTTGTCGACCCGCACCGGCTGGAAGGTGCCGGCGCCCACATGCAGGGTGACGAAGGCGCGCTCGACGCCCTTGTCGGCGATCTTTTCCAGCAGCGCCTCGTCGAAGTGCAGGCCTGCGGTAGGCGCGGCAACCGCGCCGGCGCGCTGGGCGTACACGGTCTGGTAGCGCTCACGGTCGGCGCCCTCGTCCGGGCGGTCGATATAGGGCGGCAGCGGCATGTGGCCGACACGGTCGAGCAACGGCAGCACCTCTTCGGTGAAGCGAAGTTCGAACAGCGTGTCATGGCGCGCGACCATTTCGGCCTCGCCACCGCCATCGATGAGGATGACCGCGCCAACCTTGGGCGCCTTGCTGGCGCGCACATGGGCCAGCACCCGGTGGCTGTCGAGCACGCGTTCGACCAGTACCTCCAGCTTGCCGCCGGAGGCTTTCTGGCCGAACAACCGCGCCGGGATCACTCGGGTGTTGTTGAACACCATCAAGTCGCCGGGGCGCAGATAGTCGAGCAAGTCGGGGAATTGCCGGTGCGCCAGCGCGCCGGTAGGCCCATCGAGCACCAGCAGACGGCTGCCATGGCGCTCGGCCAACGGGTGGCGGGCGATCAGGGAATCAGGGAGTTCGAAGGAAAAATCGGCGACGCGCATGATGATGTTCGGTTCGGCAGGGCCGGGAAGTTTAGCCCAATGTGTGAAAATTGACCATGAAAGCCGATTGACCGACCAGCGGCACCTCTTTATACTGCGCGCCACGCCCTGATGGCGGAATTGGTAGACGCGGCGGATTCAAAATCCGTTTTCGAAAGGAGTGGGAGTTCGAGTCTCCCTCGGGGCACCAAAATCCGGAAAAAACCGACCTTACGGTCGGTTTTTTTTTGCTTGCGATTTATGCCCGTCATTGACGCCGCCCCCCTGACTCCCGCGCCTCCCCCCATACCTGCATTCTATTGGCCGCGCTGTGCACTGGCACTTAAGCTGTCATTCGTCAGATATATTCCGAAAGTATTGTTAGCGTAATGGCACTTAGCCATAGTAGCGCTCCCTTTTCTCCACGCACTGTGTATCCCATGAAAACAATCGCGCCCTGCATGGCGGCAATGATGCTGCTCAGTGGGTGCAATGGAGTGCCAACGTCGTACGTTTCAGATCCCGTCTACAGTCAGGCTTTCGTGGTCACTTCTGGTGCCCCTCTGCCGATGTTGCTGATGGCCAGCGCCATCCAGTGGAACGAGGATTACGCTGTAACCGCCAAACACACCCCCTTCCTGCGCAACGTGGTCCACGAGGGCCTCGGTGACGTAGTGTTCTTCAAGCACAAAGCCAGCAGCGTGCCGCACTGGCGCCAGTACGTGCCAGGGGAAGCCGTGACGGCGGTGGGCTTCAACAGTTTCATGATGCCGATGCAGGGCAAGGGCCATGCCCTGCCGTCACTGGTACGGCTTGAAGGTACGCCTGGCAGTGTTTTCTACTCGGTGCATGACGGCCCGATCACCAAGGGCATGTCGGGCGGGCCAGTGTTCGCCGATGACGGCACGGTGGTAGGCATCAACGTCGCCATCATTCCCACCAGCGAGATCGACGCCGGCAAGCGCCCGGACCTGGCCGGTAAAGATCGCATCAGCGTGTTCATGTCGTTTAGCGAGATCGACAAGGAATGGCGGCGCTATCAGTACCTGTTGGCACACCAGGCCAAGCCGAGGGCGCCGGCTGCGGTCAAAGGCTACGTGGCGGTGGCCGCCAAGCCGTGAATCGGGGCGCGGTGTTGGATGGAAAGCGGCCTATGATGTGAGGCTGATGGCCTCTTCGCGGGTAAACCCGCTCCTACAGGGCCTGCACAGGATTTGAGCCTTGTGCAGTACCTGTGAGAGCGGGGTTACCCGCGAAGAGGCCCTGCCAGCCAACGCGAGAAGGACCTGCCATGCACCTGACCCATCGTCCCATCCGGCCTGAAGACATCCCCGTTATCTGCAGCTTCCCTCAGAGCCCGGACGAACTGTTCTACATGTTCCCCAAAGCCACCTACCCCCTCACCCCCAACCAGCTGAGCGACGCCATAGCCCAACGCAGCGGCTCCACGGTAGTGGAAGGTAACGACGCTGTCCTGGCCTTCGCCAATTTCTACAAAGCCGAACATGGCGGCCTATGTGCCCTGGGCAACGTAGTGGTGGCACCCAGCGCCCGCGGCCTTGGTGTAGCGCGTTATCTGGTAACGGCCATGATCGACCTCGCCCGCCAGCAGTACAGCGCCCGGGAGGTCTGGGTGTCATGCTTCAATCACAACACCGCAGGCTTGCTGCTTTATCCACAGCTGGGCTTCACACCGTTCGGCATCGAGGAGCGGCAGGCGTGGGACGGCACGCGGGTAGCGTTGGTGCAGATGAAGCAAATATTGACTTAACCGAGCTGGATCAGCGGGTCATTGCATGTGGCTGAACGAGAAGGTCCACCCCCAGAGCACGAATGACCCTCAATACAGTGTCAAAACGAGGCTTCGCGCCAGGGCTCAGCGCCTTGTACAGGCTTTCTCTACCCAGCCCACTCTCCGTAGCAATATGTGTCATGCCCCGTGCACGAGCGATATGGCCAAGTGCTCGAATGATTTCCTCGGTATCGCCATTTGATAGCACCTGGCTAAGGTATTCACTGATTGCCTCATCGCTGCTCAACAAGGCTGCCATATCAAACGGGATCAATTTTTCGCTCATTTCATCTCCTTCAGCAGCTTTCTGGCGTTGAGGATGTCGGCGGCTTGGGTGGACTTGTCGCCGCCGACCAGCAGTAAAACCAACCTCTGCCCCTTTTGCGTGAAATAGACGCGATAACCGGCAGCTACGTCGATGCGAAGCTCACCAATACCGCCTCCAAGCCACTTGAAGTCACCAAGATTGCCCGCCGCTGCTCGCTCCAGCCTACGACCTATCGCCAGCCTGGCCCTCAAATCTCTCAAGCTCGATAGCCAAGCGGCAAAGCTTTCCGTCTGTTCAACGAGAAACATCAAGTGGTCACCCAATCGTATCCTTATGGATACACCCATTCAAGGATTGAAGCGACCCACTCTGTCGTTTTTGAGCTGAATCAGGAATTCAGGCACGTCTGATAGGCTGGTCGGAGTTTTCCCTTCGTTTCAGCTACAAAATCCCTTGCAACATTCAACCCTCGAACCTTCGACGAGCCTCGGCGTCCCATCCTGCATCCCCCGCGTTTCGAGGTACCCCCGCGTGAAAGACGTCATCGCCCGCAAGTACCGCCTGGTGGTGAAGACCATCGGCTATATCGGTTGGTCGCTGTTCTGGCTGCTGATCTGGGATGTGCTGGTCACCATCGATTTCATGCTGTTCTTGAACAGCAAGTTCACCCTGCCACTGATCCCGCTGACCCTGCTGGGCTCAGCCTTGGTGGTGCTGGTGAGTTTTCGCAACAGCAGCGCCTACAACCGCTGGTGGGAGGCTCGCACCCTGTGGGGCGCGCTGGTGAACAGTTCGCGCAGCTTCGCCCGGCAGACGCTGACGCTGATCGATGACCCGGATGACAGCCTGAACCCGGTCAAGGCCACCCTGCTGCGCCGGCATATCGCCTATGTGAACTGCCTGGCGGCGCACCTGAAAGGTGAGCCCTGCCCGGAGGAGCTGATGGCCTTCATCCCGCCAGGTGAGTTCGAACGGCGCAACCGCTCGAACAATTTCGCCAATGACATTCTCGGCGGCTCGGCAGCCTTGCTGGCGCGGGAATACCAGGCCGGGCGACTGGACAGCATTCGCCTGGCGCGGCTGGAGTCGACGCTGGTAGACCTGTCTAACGCCCAGGGCGGCATGGAGCGGATTGCCAATACGCCATTGCCCTACCCCTATGTGTATTTCCCACGGCTGTTCATCACCCTGTTCTGCCTGATCGTGCCGGTGGGGCTGGTGGAGTCGTTGGGCTGGTTCACGCCGCTGGCGTCGACGGTGGTAGGGTTCATGTTGCTGGCCATCGAGCGGATCGGCACGGACTTGCAGAGCCCGTTCAGGTTCAGCGAGCATCAGATCCAGATGGATACCATATGCGAGACGATCGAGCGTAACCTGGAGTCGATGCAGCGGGAGGCGCAGTGTGCCGAGGCTGTAGACGCCTGAAAGATGTCAGGGCTGCTTTGCAGCCCGGGCTTTCCGTCAGGCCCGCACATAGCGCTGACGCAACACATCACTCGACACATCCACCAGCAACACCAACACCAGCATACCGATGATCACCGTGCTGGCCTGGGCCTCCTGGAACAGGCTCAAGGTGGTGTACAGCATCTGCCCCAACCCACCCGCCCCGACGAACCCGAGCACGCTGGCCATGCGGATGTTGTTCTCCCAGCGGTACAAGCTGTAGGCCAGCAACTGCGGCCACAGGTTGGGCAGGGTACCAAAGCAGAACGCCGCCACTTGGCTGCCCCCCTGCAAACGGATCGCCGCCGCCGGCTCGGGCGGGGCGTTCTCAAGCGCCTCGGCAAACAACCGCCCCAGCACCCCAGCAGTGTGCAACGCCAAAGCCAGGGTACCGGCATTCGGCCCCAGCCCAGCCGCCAGCACAGTCAGCGCTGCCCACACCAGTTCAGGAATGGCACGCAAGGCATTGAGCAGCAAACGCGCGGCCCCTTGCAACGGCCAACCGAAGCGGCCCGCCGCCGGCAGTGCCAGCAACATCCCCACTACCATTGCCAACAAGGTGCCCATGCCAGACATGGCCAGGGTTTCCATGGCCCCGCGCCACACCGCCTTGAGGTGCCCCGCAGACAGATCCGGCTGCAGGAAGCGCCCGGCGTACTCGCCCATCTGCCCCAGCCCGCCATTGCCGACCAGTGCGTGCAGGTCCAGTTCCAGATACGCGAACGAGGCCACCGCCGCTGCCACCATGGCGCCCAGCAACACCCAATTGATCACCCGGTTCATGCCAGCCTCCAGCGCAGCAGGCGGCTGAGCAGGTCGGCCAGGATCACCAGCAGCAAGAACGTCAACAGCATGCTCGCTACTTGCGCACCCGCAAACATGCGCATCGACAGGTCGATCTGCTGGCCCAGCCCGCCAGCACCGACAAAGCCCATCACCACCGAAGCCCGCACCGCGCACTCCCAGCGGTACACGGTGTACGACACCACTTCGGAGGCAGCATTGGGCAGGATGCCGTAGAAAAACGCCGCCAGCCGGCCACTGCCCGCCTGCAACAAGGCATGCGCCGGGCGCTGGTCGACCGACTCGAAGATTTCGGCATAAACCTTGCCGAGCATGCCACTGTAGGTGATGGCGATAGCCAGTACGCCCGCCGTCGGCCCCAGCCCCACGGCGCGCACGAACAGCAACGCCCAGACGATCTCCGGCACGCTACGCAGGAAAATCAGCAGCCCACGCACCGGCAGGCGCAACAGTCGCGACCACAACCCGGCCCGCCCGCCGCGTGAAGCAGCACGCAAGGACAAGGCACGGCTGGCCAGCAAGCCAGCCGGGATCGCCAACAACAACGCCAGCGCCATGCCGGCAGTCGCCACGGCCAGGGTCTGCAAGGTGGCTTCATACAGCAGTGCAAGAAAATCGGCATCATGTGCCGGCGGCCAGAACGCGCTGGTAAAGCTGGCAATCTGCTGACGGTTGTCCGCCTGCAACAGCACCCCGGGGTTCAGTTCGCTTGTCTGGATAGCCGGCCACAGTACTGCCACCGCCAACAGGGCCAGCAGCAACCGCGGCAGCAGCGCCGGGTCGCGGGCGTCGGCCTTCAGCATCGCGGAATCTGCACAGTCAGGGTCGGCCCCTGGGTGGGCGGCGGAGCCAGTTGTTCGTTGGCGTATAGCGCGTCCAGCAGTTGCTCGGTGACCGCTTCGGCCGGGCAGTCGAACACAACCTGCCCTTCCCGAATGCCAATCACCCGCGGAAAATGCGCCAGCGCGAGCTCTACGGCGTGCAGGCTCGCCACCAACGTCACGCCAGTCGCTTGGGCATGGCGATTGAGCAAGGCCAGGCTGTGGTCGGCCAACACCGGGTCCATGGCCGACACCGGTTCGTCGGTCAGCAGCACCTGCGGGCGCTGGTACAACGCCCGAGCAATGCCCACCCGCTGCAACTGGCCACCGGACAACTGCCCACACTGCACGAACAGCTTGTCGGCCAGGCCCAGTTCGGCCAACACCTGGCGCGCCCCCGGTACATCGCTGGGGTACAGCAGGTTGAGCAAGCCGCGCAGCGTACCCCACTGCCCCAGGCGACCCGCCAGCACTGCGGTCACTACCCGCTGACGCGGTGGCAACGGCGGCGCCTGATGCACCAGGCCAACCTGCGCGCGCAGTCGCTGGCGTGCCCTTGCCGACAGCGCCCAAGGCTGCTCGCCAAGCAACTCCAGGCGCCCACTGCTGGGCTGAACGGCCGTTGCCATCAGGTGCAGCAAGCTGGACTTGCCCGCCCCCGACGGCCCGATGATGGCGACACGCTCGCCCTGCGCGATCCGCAGGCTCACCGCGTCAAGCGCGCGTACCTGGCCATGACGCAGGCTGGCACCGTGAAGATGGATTGCCGCATTCGAAGCTGTCACTTGAGCAGGCCGGCCTCGCGTGCAGCTTGTTCGGTGCCCTTGTAGTTCTCAGGCTTGGTCTCGATGAAGCGGCTGGCGGCCTGCAGGTCCAGGATCGCCTTGTGCTCCGGGTTGCTCGGGTCAAGGTCCAGGAAGGCTTTCTTGATTTTCTGTTTCAACGCCGGGTCCATGTTGCCGCGCACGGTCCAGTTGTAGTCGAAGTAGGTCGGGGTGGTGGCGAACACCTTCACCTTGGTGGTGTCGACCTTGCCGGCATCCACCAGCTTTTGCCACACGCTGGCGTTCAGCACGCCACCATCGACCTTGCCAGCCTGCACCCAGGCCACGGTGGCATCATGGGCGCCAGAATAGGCCACGCGGCTGAAGTACTCTTCAGGCTTGATATTGTCCTGCTTGAGCATGAAGTAACGCGGCATCAGGCTGCCCGAGGTGGACGAAATGGAACCGAAGGCAAACGACTTGCCCTTCAGGTCGGTCAGGCTTTTCACGTCGGGGTTGGCGGTGATGAACTTGGACGTGAACTGAGCGTCCTGCTCACGCTGTACCAGTGGCGTGGCGGTCGGGTCCTTCAGGTGCACCTGAACGAACGTGAAGCCCCCCAGCCAGGCCAGGTCGAGACGGTCTGCGGCCAGCGACTCGACCACCGCTGGGTAGTCCGCCACGGGTACGAACTTCACTTCCATGCCCAGCTGCTTGGCCAGGTACTCACCCAAAGGCTTGAACTTGCGCTGCAGTTCGGTCGGCGCTTCGTCGGGGATGGCGCTGACCCGCAGGGTTTCGGCGGCCTGAACGACAACGGCACAGCAAGACAGCACGAGGCCGGCGGCAAGCGCCAGGGGGCGGTTGAGCATGGGTGTTCTCCGGTTCAATAGCGGGGAAGTGCCGACACATTTGCCGACACCGGGAATTATAAGAGGCAAGGGCCTAAAGGCCAGCTTTGCTACAATCGCGCAACAATTTGACCTGCAGAGGTGCATATGAGCGAGCCGATTCGCCTGACCCAGTACAGCCATGGCGCCGGCTGTGGCTGCAAGATCTCCCCCAAGGTGCTGGACGTGATCCTCGCCGAAAGCGGCACCCAGGCCCTGGACCCGAAACTGTGGGTCGGCAATGCCTCGCGCGACGATGCAGCAGTGTACGCGCTGGACGACGAGCGCGGCGTGGTTTCGACCACCGACTTTTTCATGCCGATCGTCGATGACCCTTACGACTTCGGCCGCATTGCCGCCACCAACGCCATCAGCGACATCTATGCCATGGGCGGCGACCCGCTGATGGCCATTGCCATCCTCGGCTGGCCGGTCAACGTGCTGCCGCCGGAAGTCGCCCGCGAAGTCATCCGCGGCGGCCGCGCAGTGTGTGCCGAAGCGGGTATCCCGCTGGCCGGCGGCCACTCGATCGACGCGCCTGAGCCGATCTTTGGCCTGGCCGTCACCGGCGTGGTCAATAAACGCCACCTCAAACGCAACGACACTGCCAGCGCGGGCTGCCAGCTGTACCTGACCAAGCCCCTGGGCATCGGCATCCTCACCACCGCCGAAAAGAAGGCCAAGCTGCGCGTGCAAGACCAAGGCCTGGCCCGTGACTGGATGTGCACCCTCAACACGCCCGGCAGCCGCTTCGGCAAGCTGGACGGGGTCAAGGCCATGACCGACGTCACCGGCTTCGGCCTGCTCGGCCACCTGGTCGAGCTGGCCGAAGGCAGCGGCCTCACCGCGAACCTGAACTACGCCGCCGTGCCACGCCTGCCCAGCGTCGACCACTACCTGGCCGAAGGCTGCATCCCCGGTGGAACCCTGCGCAACTACGACAGCTACGGGCACAAGATCGGCGCCCTCAGCGACGACCAGAAGCACCTGCTGTGCGATCCGCAGACCAGCGGTGGCTTGCTGGTTGCTGTTGCCCCGGAGGGTGAAACCGAGTTCCTCGCCGTGGCTGCCGAACTGGGCCTGAAACTGTCTCCGATCGGCAAGCTGGTCGAGCGACAGAGCCATGCGGTCGAGGTGATCTGATGCGCCCCGACTGCACCGACTTCCGTCAGCTGTTCCTCGACGACGTGCCGATGATGGACATGCGCGCCCCCGTCGAATTCGCCAAAGGCGCCTTCCCTGGCGTGGTAAACCTGCCGCTGATGAACGACCAGGAGCGGCAGAAGGTCGGCACCTGCTACAAGCAGCAGGGCCAGGCCGCCGCCATCGCCCTGGGCCACCAGCTGGTCAGTGGCACCACCAAGCAAGCCCGCCTGGAAGCCTGGGCAGCGTTTGCCAAGGCGCACCCTGACGGTTACCTGTACTGCTTCCGTGGCGGCCTGCGTTCGCAGATCGTGCAGGGCTGGCTGCGCGATGAGGCGGGTATTCAGTACCCGCGTGTCAAAGGCGGCTACAAGGCCATGCGTACCTTCCTGCTGGAGACTACCCAGCAAGCGGTGGAGCAATGTGATTTCGTACTGGTCGGTGGACTGACCGGTACCGGCAAGACCGATGTGCTGCACCAGTTGGACAACGTGCTGGACCTTGAAGGCCACGCCAACCATCGCGGCTCCAGTTTCGGCAAGCGCGCCACGGCGCAACCGGCGCAGATCGACTTTGAAAACCAGCTGGCAATCGACGTGCTGAAAAAGCGCGCCCGCGGTATCGGGCAGTTTGTGCTGGAAGATGAAGGCCGCATTGTTGGCAGCTGCACGGTGCCGCTGGAGTTGTACCAAGGCATGCAGCATTACCCGCTGGTGTGGCTTGAAGACAGCTTCACCAACCGCGTGGAGCGCATACTGCGCGACTACGTGGTCAACCTGAGCGCCGAGTTCAAGGCCGTGCATGGCGAAGAAGACGGCCCCCGGCTGTTTGCCGAGCGCATGCTGCAGAGCATGGCCAACATCTACAAGCGTTTGGGTGGAGAGCGCCATCAGCGCTTGTCCGAGATGCTGCGCGAAGCCCTGCAAGAGCAGCAGCGCAGCGGCGCAGTAGACCTGCACCGGGGCTGGATCGAAGGCTTGCTGAACGAGTACTACGACCCGATGTATGCCTACCAGCGCGCAGCCAAGGCCGAGCGCATCGAGTTTGCCGGGGATGCCGTGGAAGTGCGCGAGTACCTCAAGGCCCGGGCGCTGCGCGAACCGCGCAAATAGAACCAGCACCCTGCAGTGCCCTGTAGGAGCGGGTTCACCCGCGAAGAAGGCAACGCGGAGCATGACACCGGCAAAGCCGGTGTTCGCGGCTGAACCCGCGCCTGCAAATGTGTGCAAATCATGCCTGAACAGGCGCTACTGCCCAGGGCTAAGCACCCGCTCCAGCTCCGCAGCGCGGTCGCGGGTCATGTCCATCATGCAGCTGCCACCTTCCAGCTGCGCCAGGGTTCCACCACTGGCCTGTACATGGAACTGGCAATTGCCATCACGGTAGGCCAGCCACTTGCGCTGCACATCCCGCAGGCTCTTCTGTTGCCCGGCATCCAGCTTGCCCATCAGCTGCTTGTACACCCGGTTCAAGCGCTGGTCCTGCACTTGCGTTTCGGCCCCGATGCACGCGCTCATGGCCACGGTGCTGGAGGCCTTGTCCATGCACTGCCCGTAGGCCGCCGTGTAATCGTCCGCCATCGCTACCGGTAGCGCGCAGGCCAGTGCCAGGCCTGCCAGGTAATGCTTGATCATGCTAACCCTCCTTGTGGGTATCAAAGCGTCTGCGGCTGCTCCGGAGGCATCAGCACCTTGCCTGGCTCGAAGCGCAGCGAGGGCATTTGCGTCGCTGCATACAACGTTACCCCCAGGGCGGCAATCAAGGCGACATCAAGCCAGTTCCAGCCTGGCATGTCGTCAGCCCTTCGCGCCTTCCAGCAAAACCAGGCTTGCCCCAGGCAAAACACCACCATCGCTACCAGCCACAGGTAGAAGCCAGCACCAAAACCGGTAAGGTCATGAAACTCATAGCTGCGGTTATCCGGCAAGCGGTCGATGCCAAAACTGCTGGCAGCCAGATACGCCGCACCAAGCCCGGCCAGCAAGGCCAGCCGGCGAAACCGCCGATGAGCCAGGATGGCCAGTGCCAGCAGCGGATTGGCAAACCATTGGTACAAGCCGAACGGCATGCCCCATGGCCCGTACAGCAGCATCTGCAGGGCCGGCATATGACGCTCGCCGCTCATCAGCGCGCCATCGAAGAACAGGGCGAGCAAATACAGCAGCAGGCTGATACTCAGGTAGAAAGCGGGCAAAGGGGATTCCTGAGAGAAACGGGACAGCCTACGACCTTAACCCAGGCCCTGCCCCGCTTCCAAATTCACGCTCGGGTGTTATGAGATCAGGCTACTGGCGGCTCAAGCAGCAGGCCGTAAATACCCGAGTCGGACAGCTCACCCGCCACGCACCAGCGCGCCCGCAAGGTGCCTTCCAGCACAAAACCTTGCCGCTCCAGGGTGCGTGCCGAGCCCTGGTTGCGCGGGTCGATTTCACCTTCCAGGCGTCGCATGTGCAGGGTGTGGGCGAGGTAGTCGATGAAGCAGGTCAGCGCTTCGTCCATGTAGCCCCTGCCCTGCACGGCGCTGGCCAGGCAGTAGCCGATTTCGCCACGGCGGGAAATGTCGTCGATGTTGAACAGCTGGACCATGCCAATCAGTTCGCCGTTGTCGCGGCGGTACATGCCGAGCTTGAGTTGGTCGCCATTGGCATAGGCTTCGCGGTCGGCGGCCAGGGCGCTTTCGGCCTCGGCCAGGTCTTGCCAGGGTGCATGGTGCCAATAGCGCATGACCTCGGGGTCGGCCATGATCGCCAGCCACTGCGCGGCATCGGCATGGCGCATGGGGCGCAGTTGCAGCCGTGGGCTGTCGAGGCAGAGGTCACTGGGGAAACTGCGGGGAGGGGTCACGCCGGATCTCCTGTCCATTGCTGGGGAGATGACAGTTTAACGTCAAGTGCAGGGTTCAGGCATCTCGGGGCAGCTTAGCAGCCCGTCGCCGGCAGGTTCACCACAGGCCAGGAGCCTTGCACGCTACCTGTGGGAGCGGCCTTGCGTCGCGAAGGGGCTGCAAAGCAGCCCTGGCAATTCTCGCGGTGCCGCTGATGCCTGGGGCCGCTGTGCGGCCCTTTCGCGACGCAAGGCTCCACATCGACCGCGTCAGGCTGATTGATACTTCAGGCCACCTCAGCCCCATCATCCGGCCAATGCGGCTCGTTGGCCTCTGGCGGAGTCAAGGGTGGCAGGCCATACGCTGCCCGCGCATCATCACAGCTCGGGTTATGCACCCCACCCTCCCACGACGCATCAAACTCGCGGCACGGGCTGGAACGGTTGGCGTAAATCGTACAAGCCACCTCTTTACCGATCTCGCCCTGAAGGCTGACACAGCGGCAGGGCTTGGCATCGGTGCCAATCATGGCAACGCGCGTGGGGTTGATCTGTACCACCAGGTCGTCCGGCACTACGCCCCCGGCAGACTGGCATTCGCCCCAGAAGAAGGACACACGGAAGTACCCGCAGCAGGCGCCGCAGTCAAGGCAAGGGTTATATTCAGACATGATGTCACGGAGGGAAGGTGGTTGTTATCGGGGCTGGCCCGCGGCGCCATTTTTAATCCAACCAGGGGCCGCTGGATAGAGGGGGAATGCAAAAAAAGTTGCCGCTGATCCGGCCACTGAACAAGGGCGACCAGTGCATTCACCGGCCGCCCCCTTTCAGCTAGCAGATGGGCTGGTAGGCTTCAGCGTCCCAGCATTGTAAACCCAGGCCTGCGCTCGGCTTGTAGCTGCCTCCCTGTACCTTGCTGAACTGCGTATGCACCTCACCACAATGCACCAGACGATCATTTTTATCGCCCTCGGTGAGTACCGTGTAGGACTCACTGCGCATGGCCTGATACTGCCTGTCGGCAGCCGCCATGACCTGGTGATACTTCATCAACTGGCTGCTGCTCAAGGCCAGACGTTTGTCCAGGTGCACGCCCCAGCGGGTCAGGCAAACCTCGGCAAAGTGGCGAACGATCAGCCCAGGTTCGGCCAGCACCTTGCCATCGCCTGCGCCATCAGCCGAGGCGTTGCCCACCAGCGTGGCATGGCGACCCGGCATCGGATAAACGCATATCCGTGTCCCTTTGGCGACCGAAGGGATCACGCAGGCAAAACCTTTGGAGCGCTCATCCCTTGAGTAGAAGCCTACGTACTCTTTGACGTTATCCGCCAACGTTACGCGTTCGACTTGCACGTTACCAACACCAGGCACCGGGTCGATGGCAAATATGTTCACCGGTATGCCCCGCAATACAGGGTCTTGCGCCATGGCATTGGCCAGCATGTGGCAGCTGATCCCTCCCCTGCTCCAGCCCACCAGGTTGACCTGGGTTGGCAGGCGCGGTTTGCGGAACATGCTGATGATGCGCTCCTGCAGTTCCTGCGGGGTCGGGTGGCGATCGCCATAGTCGTAGGTTCGCCAGAACCATGAGGCGGAGGAAGACACGTCCGGAATGGGCACGCCGGCAGCTTTCAGCCGCTCGTATTCTTGCTCACTGAGTTTGGTGCGCCGCCAGCTGCTTTCGCCTTTGATGACCTGCAGCACATGGTTGACGTTCTCCTCCCAGCCGCGGCCAAACAGCTGGCCGGTCCAGTTGAAATAGCCGCCGGGTTCGACGAACAGGTTGTCATCCTGAAGGTTGCCGCTGCCTGGGCCGTCGACGGCGATCCAGTGGGCGAATTCCCGGCTCTGGTCATTACTGGCCAGGGTCGAGACCAGCTCGCCATTCCAGAAGTTGGGATTGGCGTCGTCGAAACGGTGCGAGCCAGTGCCGCAGAAGTAGGCGGTGAAGACACTCATGGGGAGATCTCTTTGGTGAGAAATGAGTGCTGACGGTAGGCGTACGGGTAACCAGAAGGCAGGCGGAAAACTCACCCAAGAGGCAGTTGGGGCTGCTTCGCAGCCCCAATGGGCTTACTTGCGAGCCAAACCATCAGCCCGGAACATTTGCCGGATCCCGCGGATGGCCTGGCGAATACGGTCCTGGTTCTCGATCAACGCAAAGCGCACATGGTCGTCCCCATAGTCACCAAAGCCGATCCCCGGCGACACGCAGACCTTGGCCTCAGCCAGCAGCTTCTTGGAGAACTCCAGCGAACCCAGGTGTGCATACTCCGGCGGGATCTTCGCCCACACGTACATCGACGCCTTGGGGTTCTCGACCATCCAGCCCAGTTCGTGCAGCCCCTTGACCAGCAGGTTGCGACGCTGGCGATACTGCTCGGCAATGTCGCGCACGCACTGTTGGTCGCCTTCCAGCGCGGCAATGGCTGCAACCTGTAGCGGGGTGAAGGTGCCATAGTCGTGGTAGCTCTTGATCCGCGCAAGGGCGCTGACCAGCTCGGGGTTGCCGACCATGAAGCCGATGCGCCAGCCGGCCATGTTGTAGCTCTTGGACAGGGTGAAGAACTCCACCGCAATGTCCTTGGCACCCGGCACTTGCATGATCGACGGGGCTTTCCAGCCGTCGTAGACAATATCGGCATAGGCCAGGTCATGCACCACCAGTACGTTGTACTGCTTGGCCAGGGCCACCACGCGCTCGAAGAAGTCCAGCTCCACGCACTGGGCGGTCGGGTTGGACGGGAAGCCCAGGATCATCATCTTCGGCTTGGGGATGGACTCGCGAATGGCCCGCTCAAGCTCGTTGAAGAAGTCCACACCCGGCACCAGCGGCACCGAACGCACCTGGGCACCGGCAATCACTGCGCCGTAGATGTGGATCGGGTAGCTGGGGTTGGGCACCAGCACCGTGTCGCCCTGGTCGAGGGTGGCCAGCATCAGGTGGGCCAGGCCCTCTTTCGAGCCGATGGTGACGATGGCTTCGCTTTCCGGGTCGATGTCGACCTCGTAGCGGTCCTTGTACCAGTTGGAGATGGCCCGGCGCAGGCGCGGGATGCCGCGCGAGGTGGAGTAGCCGTGGGTGTCTTCACGTTGGGCGACCTGTACCAGCTTCTCGACGATGTGCGGCGGGGTGGCGCCATCGGGGTTGCCCATGCTCAGGTCGATGATGTCCTCGCCACGGCGGCGGGCGGCCATCTTGAGCTCGGCAGTGATGTTGAAGACGTAAGGGGGGAGACGATCGATGCGCGCAAAGCGGCGCGGCGAACCTGGGTTGGCCATGGCTTCCTCTGAGGACGTAAGCGCCCGGAACCGTCCGAGCGACGCTGGCCGATGTGGCGGCCTGAATCAGAAGATAGTGCCGAAACAGGATCCTTGTAAAGGATAATTTCCTGTTTTGTTAGAACTTTTCAGATCTATTGTTTGAAAATCAGAGATTTATATTTTCCTGTGCTGGCCTCTTCGCGGGTAAACCCGCTCCTACAGGAACCTTGTAGGAGCGGGTTTACCCGCGAAGAGGCCGGCACAGGAAAAATACCCAAAAAAAACCCCGGCACAGTGGCCGGGGTTTTCGTGAAACAGGCAGCAGTTTCAGCGTGCGTAGGTCATCAGCACATCCGCAGCGGTCTGGCTGTCCACACCCATCATCACGCTCAGGGCAGTGACGGTAAGGATGGAGAAGCCGAACACCTTGCGGGCCCACTTGCTGTCGTCCTCGGCCTTGTAACCACCCCAGGCCATGTACAGCCAGTACAGGCCCATGGCAGCTGCCACGGCCAGGTAGCCGAGGCCGGCGTAACCGCCGAGGGTGAGCATCAAGGTGGCGAGCACAAAGGCCAGCACGTACAGCACAATCTGCTTCTTCGCCGCGAGGATGCCACGTGCCACCGGCAGGACCGGAATGTTGGCAGCGCTGTAATCCTTGAAGCGGAAGATCGCGATGGCAAAGCTGTGCGGCATTTGCCACAGGCTGAACATCACCAGCAGGGTTACCGCAGCCAGGTCGAAGCTGTTGCTCACGGCGCAGTAGCCGATCACCGGAGGCATGGCACCGGACAGGCTGCCGACCAAGGTGCCGTGCACCGATTTACGCTTCAGCCACAGGCTGTAGAAACCGACATAGACGACAAAGCCAATCAGTGCGCAGAACGCAGACAGCGGGTTGGCCTGGACATACAGCAGGCTGAAACCCGCCACCCCGAGCAGGGTGGCGTAGATCAGCGCGAGGGGCAGCGACATGCCGCCCTGGACCATGACGCGGTTCTTGGTGCGCTCCATCTTGTGGTCGATGTCACGGTCGATGCAGTTGTTGAACACGCATCCGGACGCGACCACCAGCGAAGTACCGATCACCACCGCCAGGAACAGGGCGAAATCCACATGGCCCTTCGAGGCAAGGAAGAAACCGCCTGCCACGGAAAGCACGTTACCGAAAATGATCCCCGGTTTGGTGATTTGGATAAAGTGCTTAACGGACATGCAGTCTTACCTCACTTGGCCAACATTTCGAAGTGGATGCTGAACATGATCCACAGCGACAGGCCGACCAGCAGAGCGATCACCAGGGTGGTGAACAGGAACGTCGAAACGTTGTTGCGTTGCTCTTTCGAGCGGTCCATGTGCAGGAAGTAAACCAGGTGAACAACTACCTGGATCACGGCCATGGCAACAATGATCAGAACGGTCAGGTTCTTCGGCAGGCTGGCAGTCATGGCCAGGCCGAACGGGATCGCAGTCAGGATGATCGACAGTACAAAACCGATCATGTACGACTTGACGCTGCCGTGATTACCTTCGTGATGAGTGTCGTGTGCGTTAGCCATTACAGAACCCCCAGCAGGTAAACGACGGTGAATACGCAGATCCAGACCACGTCCAGGAAGTGCCAGAACAGGCTCAGGCAGCTCATGCGGGTCTTGGCGGTCGGCGTGATGCCGTGCTTGTTGATCTGGTACATCATGATTGCCATCCAGATCAGACCAGCAGTCACGTGCAGACCGTGGGTACCTACCAGGGCGAAGAAGCCCGACAGGAAGCCACTGCGCTGCGGGCCGAAGCCCTCGCTGATCAGGTGATGGAACTCATAGATTTCCATCGCGATGAAGCCTGCACCGAACAGGAAGGTCACAGCCAACCAGCCCAGTACGCCCGCTTTCTTGCCATCGAACATCTTCAGCATGGCGAAGCCGAAGGTGATCGAGGACAGCAGCAGGAACAGCGTTTCAACAGCTACGAAATCGAGCTGGAAGATGTCATGACCCGACGGGCCGCCGGCAAAACTGCCGGACAGCACCGCGTAGGTGGCGAAGAGCGACGCAAACAGGATGCAGTCGGTCATCAGGTACAGCCAGAAGCCCAGTACGGTCATCTGGCCCGAGTCGTGGTGGTGGTCGTCATGCCCATGGTCGTGACCATGAGCAGCGCCGCCGTGCATTACTTGACTGGACATTGATTACACCCGCTCAAACGATTCGACACGTGCGCCGGCAGGCAGAGCACCTGCTTTGGCCAGCGCTTTCATACGCTCGCCTTCGATGCGCGCCACTTCTTCGGCCGGAACCATGTAGCCCTGGTCGTCACGTGCAGCGTGGCGAACGAAGACAGCGATGGTTGCAACCAGGCTCGCGCCCACCAGCCACCAGATGTGCCAGATGAAGGCGAAGCCGAAGACGGTCAGGAACAGGCCCATGAACAGACCGGTAGCAGTGTTGCTCGGCATGTGGATGGCTTCGTACTTGGCCGGGGCCTTGTACGCAACGCCCGCTTCCTTGGCTTCGTGCCAGCAGTCCAGGCCAACTTTCTCAGGCATGTGAGCGAAGTTGTAGAACGGAGGTGGCGAAGAAGTCGACCATTCCAGGGTACGGCCGCCCCATGGGTCGCCGGTCACGTCCAGGTTCTGGTTGCGGTCGCGGACCGAAACGAAGATCTGGATCAGCTGGCAAGCGATACCGAACAGGATCAGCACGGCGCCGACAACGGCTACGTACAGGTAGGGTTCCCACAGTGGGTTGTCGGAGTGGTTCAGACGACGGGTCATGCCCATGAAGCCCAGGGCGTACAGCGGCATGAACGCAACGTAGAAGCCCGACAGCCAGAACCAGAAGGCAGCTTTGCCCCACTTCTCGTTCAGGGTGAAGCCGAAGGCTTTCGGGAACCAGAAGGCGAAACCGGCGATGTAGCCGAATACCGCGCCACCGATGATCACGTTGTGGAAGTGCGCAATTACGAACAGGCTGTTGTGCAGGACGAAGTCAGCACCCGGAACGGCCAGCAGTACGCCGGTCATGCCACCGATGGAGAAGGTGACCATGAAGCCCAGGGTCCAGAGCATCGGTGCGGTGAAGCGCACACGGCCTTGGTACATGGTGAACAGCCAGTTGAACAGCTTCACACCGGTCGGAATGGAGATCAGCATCGTCGCCAGGCCGAAGAAGGTGTTGACGCTGGCGCCGGCACCCATGGTGAAGAAGTGGTGCAGCCATACAGCAAAGCCGAGGATGGCGATCGCGCCCGATGCGTAAATCATCGAGTGGTGGCCGAACAGGCGTTTGCCAGAGAACGTCGAAGTGACTTCCGAGAACACGCCGAAGGCCGGCAGGATCAGGATGTAAACCTCAGGGTGACCCCACGCCCAGAACAGGTTGACGTACATCATCGGGTTCCCACCAAGCTCGTTGGTGAAGATGTGGAAGTCCAGATAACGGTCAACAGTCAGCAGAGCGAGTGCAGCAGTCAGGATCGGGAACGAAGCGACGATCAGTACGTTGGCCCAGGTGCAGGTCCAGGTGAAGATCGGCATGTCCATCAGTTTCATGCCAGGTGCGCGCATCTTCATCACGGTGACGAGGAAGTTCACGCCGGTAAGCGTCGTACCCAATCCGGATAGCTGTAGCGCCCAGATGTAGTAGTCGACACCCACCCCAGGGCTGTACTGAATGCCCGCGAGCGGCGGATAGGCAACCCAGCCGGTCTTGGCGAATTCACCAACACCCAGCGAGATGTTGACCAGCAGCACGCCTGCCAGCAGCAGGTAGAAGCTCAGGGAGTTCAGGAACGGGAAGGCAACGTCACGTGCACCGATCTGCAGAGGAACCGCCAGGTTCATCAGGCCGGTGAAGAACGGCATCGCCATGAAGATGATCATGATCACACCGTGAGCGGTGAAGATCTGGTCATAGTGTTCAGGCGGCAGATAGCCTTCGGAGCCGCCGGTTGCGGCAGCCAGCTGGGTACGCATCATGATGGCGTCGGCAAAGCCACGCAGCAGCATGACCATCGCGACGATGATGTACATCACGCCGATCTTTTTGTGGTCGACAGTAGTCAGCCACTCGCTCCACAAGTAGGTCCACTTGCGGAAATAGGTGATAAGACCGACGACAGCGATACCGCCGAGCGCGATCATGGCAAGCGTCACCATGACTATCGGCTCGTGATAGGGTATCGCCTCCAGGCTTAATTTACCGAACATCTCTTACTCCTCTGCACCGGCAGCTGGTTGCATACTCGATTCCACACCCTTGGTTGTGGCCAGATCTTTGCTGCCTGCTTCTTCGTGGCTACGACCGCGGTTCATGCCTTCGTACTTGTCGACGATCAGCTGGAACTGCTCAGGCGAAGCCTCGCTATACAGCGCGACCGGGTTGTTTTCGCTTGGTTTGGCCAAGGCGTCGTATTCGGCCTTGTCCAGCTTCTTCGGCGACTGCTTGACCTCAGCGACCCACTTGTCGAAGTCTTCCTGAGAGGTGGCAGTAGCCTTGAATTTCATGCCGGTGAAGCCAGCACCGCTGTAGTTGGCGCTGATACCGTCGAACTCGCCATTTTCGTTGGCGATCAGGTGCAGCTTGGTGGTCATGCCGGCCATGGCGTAGATCTGGCCGCCCAGGCCCGGGATGAAGAACGAGTTCATCACGGCGTCGGAAGTGACGCGGAAGTTGACCGGAGTGTTAGCCGGGAAGACGATCTTGTTGACCGTGGCAATGCCCTGCTCCGGGTAGATGAACAGCCACTTCCAGTCCAGCGCGACCACGTCGATCTGAATCGGCTTAACGTCCGAATCCAGCGGACGATAAGGGTCCAGCTTGTGGGTGGAGTGGTAGGTGACGTAACCCAGGGCGATGATGATCAGGATCGGGATGATCCATACCGCGGCCTCGATCTTGGTCGAGTGCGACCAGTCAGGGGTGTAAGTGGCTGCCTTGTTGGAAGCACGGTACTTCCAGGCGAACGCCAGGGTCATGATGATCACAGGGATTACCACCAGCAGCATCAGGCCGGTAGCGATCAGGATCAGGTTCTTTTGCTCAATGCCGACCTGGCCCTTCGGGTCGAGCAGGGTCCAGTTGCACCCACTGAGTAAAAGCATGCCTAAAAAGGGCAATATGCCAAACAGTCTGGGGTAACGCTTTTTACTCATCTCACGACCTCTAGATCAGCTTGCTTCAATGCAATTTGTGTTTTGGTAGCCAACACTTCGTCCTGCCAAGTGAGGCATTTCGCGCCCGTACTCGCTCCTGCCTGGGGTCCGACTGCAGGACCTTGGCTTCAAGCGGGTTAGCGGTGCTTATGGTTTCGTAGGCAACAGGCCTGTACTTCAGACCAAGTCCATTTGGTGCGGGAAAACGCGGAGGGGTGTCCGCCCGGTATCGCCGTTGGGCGAAACTTGACGAAGTCAGCAAAAAGGAGCGCTGGGGCTTCCTTCAATCCTGCGACTCGCAAGCAGTGCCGAACGGAAATTGGGGGCGATTGTAGATAGGTCGCCAACCCTTGACTATGACTTATTGAGCAACAGTCTTTTACAGAATCCGTAACAATGCTGCTCAATAATTCAACTTCGCGACAGTTTGTCGCACCCCGCTTGCTAGGCCTCAAAGCCGCATTCTGCAAGGCCTGCGGGTTGATCTGGATCAAGCGGTGCGCAACTTTTCCCTCTTCTCATGCGGTGCAAAAGACCCCATGCAATTCGGGACTTTTGTCTAAGCCTGGCGTCGATTGCGGTAGATACCGAGCGGGACGAGGACGGCGGTCAGCACGAACGCCACAAGTGCCCATTGCGCCAGCGACAGGCCGAGGATCGGCGGATACGGCGTGCTGCAGAAGCCGTCGACCTGAAACGCCAGTGGCCACAGCTTTGCCAGTGGCAGGTCATCCACGATCGGCTGCAGGGTATCGATACCGCAACTGACCATGGGGTTGGCGAGTATATACACATGGTTGCCAGCCGCAACGATTCCGCCAATTGCACTGAGCACCACCAATGCCTCGAAGAAGGTCAGGCTGCGGCGCCCAGGCATCGCCGCAGCGATGAAGGCAAACACGGCAATGAACAGCAACGCATAACGCTGCAGGATGCACAACGGGCAAGGTGCCTCGCCTAGCACCACCTGCATGTAGAGGGCGCCGCCGATCAGTGATAGGCAGATCAGCCCCAACAGCACCAGAAAGCGCCGTTCCCGATTTAGGCGCGATGTTTGTTCGTTCATTGCCGGTTCCTTCGATGGATAGTGGCAGCGTGGTCCGCCTGCCTGGGCGCAAGTCTACACGCTGGGCATGGCCTGTGAGCATGCCGAGGGAGCGTCGCGGAAGCACTGCGCAAGGCTATCCAGTGTGGCTGAGACCGGCCGCAACGACGTCGGTTCAACGCCGGCCGGCAAAAAAACGGCTGCCCAGGTGCCGCGCAGGGGCAAGCCCCTCGACACCCGGGAGTGAAGGATACCGTGATTAAAGGATGATTAAGGATGAAAGCGCAGCGCCCGGTTTCATCTTTCCTTTATATATAGGCAGAAAGGTGTGCTGCAGCGGGGGGACGAGTACTTTATAAGCCTGTACCGGCCCCTTCGCGGGTAAACCCGCTCCTACTGCACCACATTCAAGACCGGTGCAATACCTGTGGGAGCGGGCTTGCCCGCGAAGAGGCCGGCGCAGGTGCTACATCACTCCAGCGCTGCCGCCGGCCCGAAGAACTCGTAGCGGCTCTGCTGCTCCGGCACACCCAGGCCCTTCAGCTGGCGCTTGACCGCCGCCATGAAGCCCTTGGGGCCGAGGAAGTAGGCGTCCACGTCACGCTCCTGCGGCAGCCACTCGGCAAGCAGGTCTTCACTGAGCAAACCCACGGCGTCGGCCGCTGCGCCACCTTCCGGCTCGGCATAGCAGTAAAAGCGCTTGAGCTGTGGATGGCGCGCCGCCAGGCCATCGATCCAGTCCCGGAAGGCATGCACCGCGCCGTTACGCGCACAGTGGATGAAATGCACCTCGCGCCGGGTTTGCAGTGCTGCCTGCAGCATCGCCAGGGTCGGGGTAATGCCCACCCCTCCGCTGATCAGCACCAGCGGCTTGTCGCTGGCTGCCAGGGTGAAGTCACCCGCAGGCGGGAACAGTTGCAGGGTATCGCCCACCACCAGCTCATCGTGCAGGTAGTTGGAGACCTTGCCGCCCGCCTCGCGCTTGACGCTAATGCGGTATTCCTTGCCGTCGCACAGCGCCGACAGGGAATAGTTGCGGCGCTGCTCGGCACCGTCAAGGTCAAGTTTCAGACCGATGTACTGGCCAGGTTCTGCCTTGAGCACCGGCATGCCATCCACCGGGGCGAAGTAGAACGAAACGATCTCGCTGCTTTCCTGCTCGCGGCGTACCAGGCGGAATTCACGGGTACCGCGCCAGCCACCCTCGGCCTCTTCCTTCTCTTTATAGAGGTTTTCTTCAGCGCCAATCAGAATGTCGGCCAGCTGGCCATAGGCCGCGCCCCACGCGTCGATCACCGCAGGGGTGGCAATGTCCTTGCCCAGCACTTCCTCGATGGCGCGCAGCAGGCAGCTTCCGACAATCGGGTAGTGCTCCGGCAGAATCTGCAGGGCAACATGCTTGTTGATGATCTGCCCGACCAGGCCGCCCAGTTGCTCCAGCTGGTCGATATGGCGGGCATACATCAACACGCCGTTAGCCAGCGCACGCGGCTGATCGCCACTGGCCTGGTGGGCCTGGTTGAACAGCGGCCGTACCTCGGGGTACTCGCTGAGCATCATCTTGTAGAAGTGGGTGGTCAGCGCTTCGCCGCCGCTTTCCAGCAGAGGTACAGTGGCCTTGATGATTGCACGTTGTTCGGCATTGAGCATTGCAACAACTCCTGAGCCTGTGGCTTCAAATGACTGCCCCTGCCATTACAGCAATCGTGCCAACTTTTATCGCCAGTAAAATCAGGGGTTTGATGCAGATCATGTCAAAACGACCCACCTCTGCGTATAGTCATATCGACCCATAGGAGTCCATATGACTACACAGCCACTGCTCACCACCCTCCTGCCCCTGGTCAGCGACCTGTCCCGCGATTTGCCCGACCAGGAACGCTACCGCCGCCTGTTGCAAGCCATGCGTGGCCTGCTGCCGTGCGATGCTGCAGCACTGCTGCGACTGGATGGTGAATGGCTGGTGCCGCTGGCAGTGGATGGCCTTAGCCCCGACACCCTCGGCCGGCGCTTTCGGGTCAGCGAGCACCCGCGTTTCCAGATACTGCTCAGCCGCCCGGAACCCACCCGATTCGCCAGCGATTCCGAACTGCCCGACCCCTACGATGGTTTGGTCAATGCCCCCGATGCCGACCTTGAAGTGCACGACTGCATGGGCTGCCCGTTGATGGTCGATGAGCGCCCATGGGGCCTGGTCACCCTCGACGCCCTCACCCCCGGGCAGTTCCAGAGCCTGGAGCTGGATGCCCTGCAGGCCTTTGCCAGCCTGGCTGCCGCCACCGTTACCGTGGCCGAGCGTATCGAGCACCTGGCCCTGCGCGCCGAAGACGAACACCATCGCGCCGAGCTCTACCGTCAGGCCAGCGGCCAGGATAGAGAGCTGATTGGCCAGAGCCCCGCGCACAAACGCCTGGTGGAGGAAATTCGTCTGGTCGGCAGCAGCGACCTGACCGTGCTGATCACCGGCGAAACCGGGGTTGGCAAGGAGCTGGTAGCCCAGGCCCTGCACCAGGCCAGTAACCGCGCCGACAAGCCGCTGGTCAGCCTCAACTGCGCCGCCCTGCCCGACACCTTGGTGGAAAGCGAACTGTTCGGTCATGTGCGCGGCGCCTTCACCGGCGCGCATGGCGAGCGCCGCGGCAAGTTCGAACTGGCCAACGGCGGCACGCTGTTCCTCGACGAAGTGGGCGAACTGCCGCTGACGGTGCAGGCGAAACTGCTACGCGTGCTGCAAAGCGGCCAGCTGCAGCGCCTGGGTTCGGACCGCGAGCACCGGGTGGACGTGCGCCTGATCGCCGCTACCAACCGCGACCTCGCTGCCGAGGTGCGTACGGGCAACTTTCGCGCCGACTTCTATCACCGCCTCAGCGTTTACCCGCTGCACGTACCACCTTTGCGCGAACGTGGGCGAGACGTGCTGCTATTGGCGGGCTACTTCCTCGAACAGAACCGTTCACGGCTGGGCCTGAACAGCCTGCGCCTGAGCCATGAGGCCCAAGCCGCGTTGATCGCCTACGACTGGCCAGGCAACGTGCGCGAACTGGAACACCTGATCGGCCGCTCGGCACTCAAGGCGCTGGGCCAGCACCCTGATCGGCCACGTATCCTCACCCTCGAAGCCATCGACCTGGACCTGCGTGTGTCGGCAACCACGCCAGGCACGCTGCCCTCCCCCGCTGCACCGCTGCAAGTGGTCACCCCGCCGGAAGGCGGCTTGCGTGAAGCCGTCGATATTTACCAGCGACAGGTGATCGAAGCCTGCCTGCAGCGGCATCAGGACAACTGGGCAGCAGCGGCCCGCGAACTCGGTCTGGACCGCGCAAACCTGAGCCGTTTGGCCCGCAGGCTAGGGCTTCGCTGAGGCTTTTCTACCAAAGGATTAACCCAGAAAGCCATCTGGTTGCTTCCGCACCGGCTGCTATATCTCCCTAACCACCCGTTTGTCGACTGCCTGGTCGAGGCTGTGCGTAAGACCCCTGAAAGGGCTCTGTTACGTCGGTTGTGGCCCGAACACTCGGGCCGGGGGATCCGGATATCAGCAGGGAGCATCCATGGACAACATCGTCGTCGCCGATAAGCAATCCGAAGTCGCCACTCAGAGCACCTGGGGCAATATCAATCTCAAAGCACCAAGCGTCGTGCAGGTACCGGTTTCTCCAGACAAAGTGGCCACGGTCACCCAGCGCGGGCAGGACCTGATCATCACCCTGAAGTCAGGCGAAAAGGTCACCATCGGTAACTTCTTCGCCGTAGACCAGGCCGGGGTCGGCAGCGATATGGTCTTCGTCGGCGACGATGGCACCCTGTGGCATGCCCAGTACGATGCAGCAGCGTTCACCGGCTTCACTTTTGAAGACGTGGCCTCGTTGGACGAACTGGTCGCGGGTATTGGCACCGCCGGTAGCGCCATGCCAACGTGGGCGATAGCCGGGCTCAGCCTGCTCGGCGTGGGCGGCGCAGCGGCGGCGGCGAACAACGGCGGCGGCAGCAGCAGCAGCGGCGGCGGTTCCGACCCCGACACCAGCGCACCGGCCACACCGATCGACCTGCTGGTTTCGCCGGATGGCTTGCGTCTGACCGGCCGTGGCGAAGCAGGCACCACGGTGAACATCCGCGACGCCGCCGGCAACCTGATCGGCAGCGGCACAGTGGGTGCCGACGGCAGTTTCAACGTGACGCTGAATGCGCCGCAGATCAACAGCGAAAACCTTGATGTCACCCTGACCGACGCCGCCGGCAATGTCTCGGCGCCTGGCACTGTCACTGCGCCGGACGCAACTGCACCACTGGCGCCGACCGACCTGGCTATCAATGAGCAAGGTAACACCCTCACCGGTCGTGCCGAGCCCGGCTCGACGGTTTCCGTGCGAGGCGCAGGTGGTATATTGCTGGGCACTGCGGTGGCCGGTGCGGACGGCCAGTTCAGCATCACTCTGCAACCGCCACAAATCGACGGCCAGGCCCTGGAGATCAGCGCCGCAGACGCGGCTGGCAATATCTCGCCAGTTGCTAGCATCACGGCGCCGGACGTCGACAACCCAGATACCACAGCCCCTGAACAACCGACTGACCTGGCCTTGGCCGATGGCGTCACTTTCACCGGACGCGGTGAGCCTGGCGCTACCGTGCAGGTGCGCGATGCTGCCGGCAACCTGATTGGCACCGGTGTCGTCGGGGCCGACGGCCTGTTCAGCCTCACCCTGTCGCCTGCCCAGGCCAATGGTGAAGCACTCGACGTGCGTCTGGTGGATGCCGCCGGCAACAGTTCGATACCGCTGGAGTTCACAGCCCCGGATATCACACCGCCCGAGGCGGTCACCGACATTCTGGTCGGCCCAGGTGGCACGGCCCTGAGCGGTCGCGGCGAACCGGGTGCCACTGTCGAAGTGCGCGATGCCAATGGCACTGTGATCGGCACGGGTGTGGTGGGTGCCAACGGCACCTTCCTGATCGACCTCGCCCCAGCCGCACAGCCGGGCGAGCAGTTGAGCCTGGTGCAGACCGACCCAAGCGGTAATGCTTCGGTGGCTACCGAGTACGACGTACCACTGACCACCGCGCCCGACAGCCCGAGCAATCTGGCCATCAATGCTGATGGCACCACCCTCACCGGTACCGCACCTGCCGGCACCCGTGTGGAAGTGCATGACGCCAACGGCACGCTGATTGGCAGTGCCATTGCCAACGCCGATGGCAGCTTCAGCATCGAACTGAATCCCGCACAAGCCAACGGCGAACTGCTGGACGTGGTCGCCATTGATGACGGCGGCGTTTCCTCGCTGCCCGCACAGATCACCGCACCCGACATCACCGCCCCTGCCGCACCAACCGAACTGGCCGTGAGCGCGGACGGCAGCGTTATCACCGGCCGTGCCGAACCGGGCAGCACCGTGCGCATCGTGGCTGCCGACGGCACCGAACTGGGCACTGCCGTGGTCGGCCCGACCGGCGTGTTCAGCCTCAACCTCAATCCGCCACAAGTTGACGGCGAAGTGCTGCAGGCCACCGCGACCGATGCCGCTGGCAATACTTCCGTTGCCAGCTCGGTCACCGCCCCAGACATCGATGGCGGCGACACCACCCCGCCTGAAGCCCCGACCAATCTGGTGATCGGCTTTGCCGGCAGCCAGCTCAGTGGTCGAGGCGAAGTGGGCACCACCGTCCAGGTGCGTGACGCGGCCGGCAACATCCTCGCGACCGGCACCGTCGCTGCAGATGGCACCTTCGTCATTACCCTGGACCCTGCCGTGAACGACGGCAGTACCTTGCAAGTCACCCTCACCGACGCCGCCGGCAACGTATCCCAGCCGGGCTCGGTCACTTCGGCCGACTTGCTGCCGCCAGCACAACCGACTGACCTGGCCCTGACCGATGGTGTCACCTTCACCGGTCGAGGTGAGCCCGGTGCTACCGTCCAGGTACGCGATGCAGCCGGCAACCTGATTGGCACCGGTGTCGTCGGGGCCGACGGCCTGTTCAGCATTGCCCTGTCGCCTGCCCAGGCCAACGGCGAAGCCCTGGACATCCGCCAGGTGGATGCCGCCGGCAACAGTTCGATACCGCTGGAGTTCACAACCCCCGACATCACACCGCCCGATGCGGTCACCGACATCCTGGTCGGCCCAGGTGGCACGGCCCTGAGCGGTCGTGGCGAGCCGGGGGCCACTGTGGACGTGCGTGATGCCAATGGCACCGTGATCGGCACGGGTGTGGTCGGTGCCAACGGCACCTTCCTGATCGACCTCGCCCCAGCCGCGCAGCCGGGCGAGCAGTTGAGCCTGGTGCAGACCGACCCAAGCGGCAATGCTTCGGTGGCTACCGAGTACGACGTACCACTGACCACCGCGCCCGACAGCCCGAGCAATCTGGCCATCAATGCTGATGGCACCACCCTCACCGGTACCGCGCCGGCCGGCACCCGTGTGGAAGTGCATGACGCCAACGGCACGCTGATTGGCACTGTGGTGGCTGGCCCCGACGGCAGCTTCACCGTCACCCTCGACCCGGCCCAGGCCAACGGCGAACTGCTGGACGTGGTCGCCATTGATGACGGCGGCGTTTCCTCGCTGCCCGCACAGATCACCGCCCCCGACATCACCGCCCCTGCCACCCCAACCGAACTGGCGGTCAGCGCGGACGGCAGCGTTATCACCGGCCGTGCCGAGCCGGGCAGCACCGTGCGCATCGTGGCTGCCGACGGCACCGAACTGGGCACTGCCGTGGTCAGCCCGACCGGCGTGTTCAGCCTCAACCTCAATCCGCCACAAGTTGACGGCGAAGTGCTACAGGCCACCGCGACCGATGCCGCTGGCAACACATCGCCAAGCAGCGCAGTCACCGCACCGGATATCGACGGGATCGACACCACGCCACCCGCAGCCCCGACTGACTTGGTGATCGGTCTTGCCGGTAGCCAGCTCAGCGGTCGAGGCGAAGCCGGCTCTACCGTGCAGGTACGTGACGCGGCAGGCAACATCCTCGCGACTGGCACCGTCGCTGCAGATGGCACCTTCGCCATCGCCCTGGACCCTGCCGTGAACGACGGCAGCACCTTGCAAGTCACCCTCACCGACGCCGCTGGCAACGTATCCCAACCGGGCTCGGTCACCTCGGCTGACGTGCTGCCGCCCGCACAACCGACTGACCTGGCCCTGGCCGATGGCGTCACTTTCACCGGTCGCGGTGAGCCTGGTGCCACCGTGCAGGTGCGCGATGCTGCCGGCAACCTGATTGGCACCGGCGTCGTCGGTGCCGACGGCCTGTTCAGCCTCACCCTGTCGCCTGCCCAGACAAATGGTGAAGCACTCGACGTGCGTCTGGTGGATGCCGCCGACAACAGTTCGATACCGCTGGAGTTCACAGCCCCGGATATCACACCGCCCGAGGCGGTCACCGACATTCTGGTCGGCCCAGGTGGCACGGCCCTGAGCGGTCGCGGCGAACCGGGTGCCACTGTGGAAGTGCGTGATGCCAATGGCACTGTGATCGGCACAGGTGTGGTCGGTGCCAACGGCACCTTCCTGATCGACCTGAATCCGGCCGCACAGCCGGGCGAGCAGTTGAGCCTGGTGCAGACCGACCCAAGCGGCAATGCTTCGGTGGCTACCGAGTACGACGTACCACTGACCACCGCGCCCGACAGCCCGAGCAATCTGGCCATCGATGCTGATGGCACCACCCTCGCCGGTACCGCGCCGGCCGGCACCCGTGTGGAGGTGCATGACGCCAACGGCACGCTGATTGGCAGTGCCATTGCCAACGCCGATGGCAGCTTCAGCATCGAACTGAATCCCGCACAAGCCAACGGCGAACTGCTGGACGTGGTGGCCATCGATGACGGCGGCGTTTCCTCGCTGCCCGCACAGATCACCGCACCGGATGTCACCGCCCCTGCCGCACCGACCGAACTGGCCGTGAGCGCGGACGGCAGCGTTATCACCGGCCGCGCCGAGCCGGGCAGCACCGTGCGCATCGTGGCTGCCGACGGCACCGAACTGGGCACTGCCGTGGTCGGCCCGACCGGCGTGTTCAGCCTCAACCTCAATCCGCCACAAGTTGACGGCGAAGTGCTGCAGGCCACCGCAACCGATGCGGCTGGCAACACTTCCGTTGCCAACTCGGTCACCGCGCCGGACATTGATGGCGGCGATACCACCCCGCCTGAAGCACCGACCAATCTGGTGATCGGCCTTGCCGGCAGCCAACTCAGTGGTCGAGGCGAAGCCGGCTCTACCGTGCAGGTGCGTGACGCGGCCGGCAACATCCTCGCGACCGGCACCGTCGCTGCAGATGGCACCTTCGTCATTACCCTGGACCCCGCCGTGAACGACGGCAGCACCTTGCAGGTCACCCTCACCGACGCCGCTGGCAACGTATCGCAGCCGGGCTCGGTCACCTCGGCCGACTTGCTGCCGCCCGCACAACCGACTGACCTGGCCCTGGCCGATGGCGTCACCTTCACTGGTCGCGGCGAGCCCGGTGCTACCGTGCAGGTGCGCGATGCCGGCGGTACTGTCATCGGTACTGGTGTCGTCGGTGCCGACGGCCTGTTCAGCCTCACCCTGTCGCCTGCCCAGACCAATGGCGAAGCACTCGACGTGCGTCTGGTGGATGCCGGCGGCAACAGCTCTGCCCCATTGCAATTCGATGCGCCGGACATCACACCACCTGAGGCAGTAACCAATATTACAGTTGGTGCTGACGGCCTGGCCCTGAGCGGTCGCGGCGAACCAGGTGCCACTGTGGAAGTGCGTGATGCCAATGGCACTGTGATCGGCACGGGTGTGGTCGGTGCCAACGGCACCTTCCTGATCAACCTCGCCCCAGCCGCACAGCCGGGCGAGCAGTTGAGCCTGGTGCAGACCGACCCAAGCGGTAATGCTTCGGTGGCTACCGAGTACGATGTACCACTGACCACCGCGCCCGACAGCCCGAGCAATCTGGCCATCAATGCTGATGGCACCACCCTCACCGGTACCGCGCCGGCCGGCAGCCGTGTGGAAGTGCATGATGCCAACGGCACGTTGATTGGCAGTGCCATTGCCAGCGCCGATGGCAGCTTCAGCATCGAACTGAATCCCGCACAAGCCAACGGCGAACTGCTGGACGTGGTGGCCATCGATGACGGCGGCATTTCCTCGCTGCCCGCCCAAATCACCGCGCCCGACATCACCGCCCCTGCCGCACCGACCGAACTGGCCGTGAGCGCGGACGGCAGCGTTATCACCGGCCGTGCCGAACCGGGCAGCACCGTGCGCATCGTGGCTGCCGACGGCACCGAACTGGGCACTGCCGTGGTCGGCCCGACCGGCGTGTTCAGCCTCAACCTCAACCCGCCACAAGTTGACGGCGAAGTGCTGCAAGCCACCGCGACCGATGCCGCTGGCAACACTTCCGTTACCAGCTCGGTCACCGCACCGGACATCGATGGCGGCGATACCACCCCGCCTGAAGCACCGACCAATCTGGTGATCGGCGTTGCCGGCAGCCAACTCAGTGGTCGAGGCGAAGCCGGCTCCACCGTGCAGATACGTGACGCGGCAGGCAACATCCTCGCGACTGGCACCGTCGCTGCAGATGGCACCTTCACCGTCACCCTGGACCCTGCCGTGAACGACGGCAGCACCTTGCAAGTCACCCTCACCGACGCCGCCGGCAACGTATCGCAGCCGGGCTCGGTCACCTCGGCCGACTTGCTGCCGCCCGCACAACCGACCGACCTGGCCCTGGCCGATGGCGTCACCTTCACCGGTCGCGGTGAGCCCGGTGCTACCGTGCAGGTACGCGATGCAGCCGGCAACCTGATTGGCACCGGTGTCGTCGGGGCCGACGGCCTGTTCAGCATTGCCCTGTCGCCTGCCCAGGCCAATGGTGAAGCACTCGACGTGCGTCTGGTGGATGCCGGCGGCAACAGCTCTGCCCCATTGCAATTCGATGCGCCGGATATCACACCACCTGAGGCAGTAACCAATATTACAGTTGGTGCTGACGGCCTGACCCTGAGCGGTCGCGGCGAACCGGGTGCCACTGTCGAAGTGCGTGATGCCAATGGCACCGTGATCGGCACGGGTGTGGTCGGTGCCAACGGCACCTTCCTGATCAACCTCGCCCCAGCCGCACAGCCAGGCGAGCAGTTGAGCCTGGTGCAGACCGACCCAAGCGGCAATGCGTCCGTGGCTACTGAGTACGACGTACCGCTGACCACTGCGCCCGATAGCCCGAGCAATCTGGCCATCAATGCTGATGGCACCACCCTCACCGGTACCGCACCTGCTGGCACCCGTGTGGAAGTGCATGACGCCAACGGCACGCTGATTGGCAGTGTGGTGGCTGGCCCCGACGGCAGCTTCACCGTAACCCTCGACCCGGCCCAGTCCAATGGCGAACTGCTGGACGTGGTCGCCATCGATGACGGCGGCCTTTCCTCGCTGCCTACCCAGATCACCGCACCGGATATCACCGCCCCTGCCGCCCCAACCGAACTGGCGGTCAGCGCGGACGGCAGCGTTATCACCGGCCGCGCCGAGCCGGGCAGCACCGTGCGCATCGTGGCTGCCGACGGCACCGAACTGGGCACTGCCGTGGTCGGCCCGACCGGCGTGTTCAGCCTCAACCTCAATCCGCCACAAGTTGACGGCGAAGTGCTGCAGGCCACCGCAACCGATGCGGCTGGCAACACTTCCGTTGCCAACTCGGTCACCGCGCCGGACATTGATGGCGGCGATACCACCCCGCCTGAAGCACCGACCAATCTGGTGATCGGCGTTGCCGGTAGCCAGCTCAGCGGTCGAGGCGAAGCCGGCTCCACCGTGCAGGTACGTGACGCGGCAGGCAACATCCTCACGACCGGCACTGTCGCTGCAGATGGCACCTTCACCGTCACCCTGGCCCCTGCCGTGAACGACGGCAGCACCTTGCAAGTCACCCTCACCGATGCCGCCGGCAACGTATCCCAACCGGGCTCGGTCACCTCGGCTGACGTGCTGCCGCCCGCACAACCGACTGACCTGGCCCTGGCCGATGGCGTCACCTTCACCGGTCGCGGCGAGCCCGGCGCTACCGTGCAAGTGCGCGATGCTGCCGGCAACCTGATTAGCACCGGTGTCGTCGGTGCCGACGGCCTGTTCAGCCTCACCTTGTCGCCTGCCCAGGCCAATGGTGAAGCGCTCGATGTGCGTCTGGTGGATGCCGCCGGCAACGCCTCGGCGCCACTGCAATTCGATGCGCCGGACATCACCCCACCTGAGGCAGTAACCAATATTACGGTTGGTGCTGACGGCCTGGCCCTGAGCGGTCGCGGCGAGCCAGGTGCCACTGTCGAAGTGCGCGATGCCAATGGCACCGTGATCGGCACGGGTGTGGTGGGTGCCAACGGCACCTTCCTGATCGACCTCGCCCCGGCCGCACAGCCGGGCGAGCAGTTGACCCTGGTGCAGACCGACCCAAGCGGCAACGCTTCCTCGGCATTGCAATTCGAAGTCCCGGTCACCACTGCGCCTGCCAGCCCCAGCGACCTGGTATTCGCCGAAGACGGCAGCAGCATCAGCGGTACCGCACCTGCCGGCACCCGTGTGGAAGTGCATGACGCCAACGGCACGCTGATTGGCAGTGTGGTGGCGGGCCCCGACGGCAGCTTCACCGTTACCCTCGACCCGGCCCAGGCCAACGGCGAACTGCTGGACGTGGTGGCCATTGATGACGGCGGCGTTTCCTCGCTGCCCGCACAAATCACCGCGCCCGACATCACCGCCCCTGCCGCCCCAACCGAACTGGCGGTCAGCGCGGACGGCAGCGTTATCACCGGCCGTGCCGAACCGGGCAGCACCGTGCGCATCGTGGCTGCCGACGGCACCGAACTGGGCACTGCCGTGGTCGGCCCGACCGGCGTGTTCAGCCTCAACCTCAATCCGCCACAAGTTGACGGCGAAGTGCTGCAGGCCACCGCGACCGATGCCGCTGGCAACACTTCCGTTGCCAGCTCGGTCACCGCGCCGGACATCGATGGCGGCGATACCACCCCGCCTGAAGCACCGACCAATCTGGTGATCGGCGTTGCCGGTAGCCAGCTCAGCGGTCGAGGCGAAGCCGGCTCCACCGTGCAGGTACGTGACGCGGCAGGCAACATCCTCACGACCGGCACTGTCGCTGCAGATGGCACCTTCACCGTCACCCTGGCCCCTGCCGTGAACGACGGCAGCACCTTGCAAGTCACCCTCACCGATGCCGCCGGCAACGTATCCCAACCGGGCTCGGTCACCTCGGCTGACGTGCTGCCGCCCGCACAACCGACTGACCTGGCCCTGGCCGATGGCGTCACCTTCACCGGTCGCGGCGAGCCCGGCGCTACCGTGCAAGTGCGCGATGCTGCCGGCAACCTGATTAGCACCGGTGTCGTCGGTGCCGACGGCCTGTTCAGCCTCACCTTGTCGCCTGCCCAGGCCAATGGTGAAGCGCTCGATGTGCGTCTGGTGGATGCCGCCGGCAACGCCTCGGCGCCACTGCAATTCGATGCGCCGGACATCACCCCACCTGAGGCAGTAACCAATATTACGGTTGGTGCTGACGGCCTGGCCCTGAGCGGTCGCGGCGAGCCAGGTGCCACTGTCGAAGTGCGCGATGCCAATGGCACCGTGATCGGCACGGGTGTTGTCGGTGCCAACGGCACCTTCCTGATCGACCTCGCCCCGGCCGCACAGCCGGGCGAGCAGTTGACCCTGGTGCAGACCGACCCAAGCGGCAACGCTTCCTCGGCATTGCAATTCGAAGTCCCGGTCACCACTGCGCCTGCCAGCCCCAGCGACCTGGTATTCGCCGAAGACGGCAGCAGCATCAGCGGTACCGCACCTGCCGGCACCCGTGTGGAAGTGCATGACGCCAACGGCACGCTGATTGGCAGTGTGGTGGCGGGCCCCGACGGCAGCTTCACCGTTACCCTCGACCCGGCCCAGGCCAACGGCGAACTGCTGGACGTGGTCGCCATTGATGACAGCGGCGTTTCCTCGCTGCCCGCCCAAATCACCGCACCGGATATCACCGCCCCTGCCGCACCGACCGAACTGGTGATCAATGCCGACGGCAGCGTGGTCACCGGCCGTGCCGAACCGGGCAGCACCGTACGCGTGCTGGCCGCCGACGGCACCACTGTGCTGGGTAGCGTGGTAGTTGGCGCTACCGGCAGCTTCAGCATCACCCTCGACCCGCCACAGATAGACGGCGAAGTGCTGCAAGTGACGGCCACCGATGCGGCAGGCAACGCCTCCACCGCCAGTAACCTTACCGCGCCGGACATCGATGGCGGCGACACAACGCCACCGCAGACCCCGACCAACCTGGTGATCAGTGCTGCCGGCAGCCAACTCAGCGGTCGTGGCGAAGCCGGTACCAGCGTTCAGGTGCGCGATGACGCAGGCACCGTAGTTGCCACGGGCACAGTCAATCCCGATGGTACCTTCGCCATCACCTTGAACCCGGCCATCACCGATGGCAGTACCCTGCAAGTGACCCTGACCGACACTGCCGGCAATGTCTCGCAACCCGGTTCGGTCGCCGCGCCAGACCTGCTGGCCCCAGCGCAGCCAACCGAGCTGGCCTTGGTTGATGGCGTGACCTTTACCGGCCGCGGCGAGCCCGGTGCCACCGTACAGGTGCGCAATGCCAGCGGCAGCCTGATCGGCACTGGCTTGGTCAACGAAGACGGCACCTTCAGCGTCACGCTGTTCCCCGCCCAGGCCAATGGTGAGGCCCTGGACATTCGCGTGGTAGACGCCGCCGGCAACAGTTCAACGCCGCTGGCGTTCACTGCACCGGACGTCACGCCGCCAGCTGCCGTCAGCAACGTCGTGGTGGGCGCCGATGGCCTGGTGCTCAGTGGCCGTGGCGAGGCCGGTGCTACCGTACAGGTACGTGATGCCAACGGCTCTGTCATAGGCACCGCCACAGTCGGCGCCAACGGAACCTTCTTGGTCGACCTCACCCCAGCCGCGCAACCGGGCGAGCAATTGAGCCTGGTGCAGACCGATGCGAGCGGCAACGCCTCTGAAGCCCTGCAATATGAAGTCCCGGCAACCACGACCCCAGCCAGCCCAAGCGACCTGGTGGTGGCTGCGAACGGCGCCAGCATCACTGGTACGGCCCCGACGGGCAGCCGTGTGGAAGTACACGATGCCAACGGCACACTGGTCGGCAGTGTGGTGGTAGGTGCCGGTGGCACCTTCACCGTCATCCTCAACCCGGCCCAGGCCAACGGCGAACTGCTGGACGTGGTGGCCATCGATGGCACCGGCGCTTCGTCCCTGCCGGTGCAAATCGCTGCGCCAGACATCACACCGCCGGTCACCCCGAGCGAGCTGGCGATCAGTGCCAACGGCAGCGAGGTCACCGGCCGCGCCGAAGTGGGCAGCACCGTGCGTGTGGTGGCCGCCGATGGCACCACCGTGCTGGGTAGTGTGGTGGTCGACGCCACTGGCAGTTTCAGCATCACCCTCGACCCGCCACAGGTAAACGGCGAGGTACTGCAAATCACCGCCACCGACGCCGCCGGCAACACCTCCACGGCCGGCGACATCACCGCGCCGGACATCGACGGTGGCGACACCACACCACCGGATGCCGCAACCAACTTGGTAGTCGGCCTGGCCGGGGCCCAGCTCAATGGCCGCGGCGAAGCCGGGGCCAGCGTGCAGGTGCGCGATGCCCAGGGCAATGTACTGGCCAACGGCTCGGTCAACCCGGACGGCACCTTCCAGATCACCCTTGACCCACCGGTGAAAGATGGCAGCAACCTGCAAGTGGTGCTGACCGATGCCAGCGGCAATGCTTCTGCCCCGGCGTCGGTGGTTACCCCGGACTTGCAGGCCCCGGCCCAACCGAGCGGCGTGGCCTTGGCCGACGGCGTGACCCTGAGCGGCAACGGCGAGCCAGGCGCGACCGTGCAGGTACGCGATGCCTTGGGCAACTTGCTCGGCACTGGCCTGGTCACTGAAACCGGCAGTTTCAGCATCACCCTGTCGCCGGCCCAGGCCAATGGCGAAATCCTCGACATCCGTCTGATCGATGCCGCCGGCAATGTCTCTTCACCCCTGCAGTTCGAGGCCCCGGACATCACCGTGCCTGCCGCAGTCAGCAACATTGTCGTCGGCGCCGACGGCCTGACCTTGGGCGGTCGCGGCGAAGCCGGTGCTACCGTCGAGGTGCGCGATGCCAATGGCACGCTGATCGGTACCGGCACAGTGACCGCGAACGGTACTTTCCTGATCGACCTCGATCCGGCTGCACTGCCGGGTGAACGCCTGAGCCTGGTACAGACCGACCCGAGCGGCAACGCCTCTGAAGCGCTGACCTACGACGTGCCACTGGTGGTCACCCCGACCAGCCCGAGCGAACTGGTCGTCGCCGCCGATGGCAGCAGCATCAGCGGTTCTGCTCCTGCTGGTAGCCGCGTGGAAGTGCATGATGCCAACGGCACGATGGTCGGTAGCATCGTGGTGGGTGCCGAGGGCACCTTCACCGTGGTGCTCACACCGGCCCAGGCCAATGGCGAATTACTGGACGTGGTGGCGATCGACAACAACGGCACCTCGTCGTTGCCGGTGCAGGTCGCCGCACCAGACATCACCGCGCCTGTGGCGCCAAGCGATCTGGCAATCAGTGGCGACGGTACCGTTGTCAGCGGCCGCGCCGAAGCAGGCAGCACCGTCCGTGTGCTGGCCGCCGATGGCATCAGTGTACTGGGCAGTGTCGTGGTGGGGGCCAGCGGTGCCTTCAGCATCGGCCTCACCCCGCCACAAGTGGCAGGCGAGCAGTTGCAGGTGACGGCCACCGATGTCGCAGGCAACGCCTCCACGGCCGGCAACGTCACCGCACCGATCGTGGACAACGGCGGCGACACCACACCGCCGGAGCCCGCTACCGAGCTGGCCATCAGTAACGATGGCCGCACAGTCTCCGGGCGCGGCGAAGCGGGCGCCACCGTGGAGGTGCGCAACGATCAGGGGCAGGTGCTGGTGAGCGGCACCGTTCAGCCCGATGGCAGCTTCAATGTGCAACTGCCAACCCCGGTGGTGGATGGCTCGTCCCTGCAAGTGACCCTGACCGATGCCGCCGGCAACGTCTCTACACCTAGCCCGCTGACGGCGCCCGACCAGGTAGCACCGCTGCAACCCACCGACCTGGTGCTGAGTAATGGTGACAGCCTGGTCGGTACTGCAGAAGGGGGCGCACGGATTGAGGTCAAAGATGCCTTGGGCAACCTGATCGGTAGCGTCATTGCCGAGCCGGATGGCAGCTTCAGCCTGACCCTCAACCCGCCCCAGGCCAATGGCGAAACCTTGTCCATCACCGTGACCGATGCGGCAGGCAATACCTCGGTGCCGCTGAGTTACGTGGCCCCGGACATTACCGCACCGGCGATCGTCACTGACGTGCTGGCAGGCGATGGCAGCCTGGCCGTGTCTGGCCGTGGTGAGCCTGGTGCCACAGTCGAAGTGCGTGATGCCCAAGGCGCAGTCATCGGTACTGGCACCGTGGCGCCAAATGGCACCTTCGTGATTGACCTGGAGGCACCGCTGGCCGCAGGTGAGAACCTCGTGCTGGTGCAGACCGATGCCGCTGGCAATACCTCGGCAGGGGTCAGCGTGACCGTTGCCGATACACCGCTGCCCGAAAGCCCGAGCGGCGTGGTGGTGGCCGGTGACGGCTCCAGTGTTTCCGGTACCGCACCGGCAGATACGCAGGTGCAAGTGCGTGACGCGCAGGGCAATGTCCTGGGCAGCACCCAGGCCGGCCCGGATGGCAGCTTCACCATCGGCCTGACCCCGGCACAGGCCAACGGGGAAGCACTGGATGTCGTCGCGGTCGACGAAGCTGGCAACAGTTCGCTGCCGACCCAGATCACCGCGCCCGATATCACCCCGCCCAATGAAGCCAGTGAACTGCAACTGAGTGCCGATGGCGGCCTGCTCACCGGTCGCGGCGAACCGGGCACCACCGTGCAGGTCATCAGCGCCGACGGCACTGTGCTGGGCAACGCCCAGGTCGGTGCCGACGGTGTGATCAGCGTGGTCCTGAACCCAGCGCAGACCGACGGCCAGGAACTGGACGTGGTCCTGCGCGACCCCGCTGGCAACACCTCGACCGCCAACATCGTCGCGCCCGATACCGACGGCCCGCTGCAACCCTCCGGGCTGGCTATCGATACCGCTGGCATTCACCTTACCGGCCAGGGTCAAAGCGGCTCCATCGTCACCGTGCGTGACGCCGACGGCAATGTGCTGGGCACTGCCACCGTGGGCGGCGACGGCCGTTTCGACGTCACCCTCAACGCGCCACAGCGCAATGGCGAAAGCCTGACCGTCGAAGCGACCGACAACCTGGGCAATAGCGCAGGGCCGGTGGACTTCACCGCCCCCGACTCTACCCCGCCGCAAGTGGTCACCAACCCGGCCATCGACGGCACCGGTACCACGATCACCGGCAACGGCGAACCGGGCGCCACCGTGACCCTGCGCGGGCCGGATGGCAGCGTGCTGGGCAGCACGGTGGTTGGCGCGGGTGGCGCTTTCGAAATCACCCTCGACACGCCGCAAACCAACGGCCAGGCACTGACCGTGGAGCAACGCGACGCGGCCGGCAACCTGTCGGCGGCAGTCGACGTGTCGGCACCGGATACCCAGGCACCCGATAGCCCCACCGGTCTGGTCCTGGCTGGCGACGGCAGCAGCCTGAGCGGCAGCGGCGAGCCGGGTGCGCAGGTGACCGTGACCGGCACTGGCGGCACAGTACTGGGCACCGCAACGGTCCAGCCCGATGGCTCCTTCCAGGTGGCCATCGACCCGCCACAGCTCAATGGCCAGACGCTGTCTGTCACTCAGGCGGACAACAGCGGCAACGGCTCGCCCGCTGGCACCGTGACCGCACCTGACTTCGAGGCACCGCTGCCGGCGCAAGGGCTGGGCCTTGATCCTACCGGCACACTGCTCAGCGGGCAGGGCGAGGCAGGCAGCACCGTAGAGGTACGTGATGCCGCAGGCAACCTGCTAGGCACCATCCCGGTGAATGCAGACGGTACGTTCGAAGTGGCACTCTCCCCGGCCCAGACCAACGGTGAAGTGCTGTCGGTGGTGCTGATCGATGGCGGCGGCAATGCCTCGCCGTCGGCCACTTTCACCGCTGACGACAGTACCGCGCCAGCTGCACCTGCCGGCCTCACGATCACCCCGGGCGGCAGTGCCATCCAGGGTACCGGTGAAGCTGGCGCCACGGTGGAAGTGAAGCTTGCCGACGGCACGTTGGTAGGCACCGTCGTCGTGCCCGCAGGCGGCAGCTTCACGGTCCCACTATCGCCCGCCCAGTTGGACGGCCAGGCCCTGGATGTGACGCTGACCGATGCGGCCGGCAACATTTCGCAGCCCAGCCAGATCCTTGCGCCTGACATCACGCCACCGGCACTGCCCACCGACGTTGCAGTCAGCAGCGATGGCACGGCTGTGACCGGTAACGCACCTGGCGCCAGTTCGGTGACCGTGAGCGATGGGGCCGGCAATGTGATCACCGTTGCGGTCAACCCGGATGGCAGTTTCAGCGTGCCGCTGGATACACCGCAGAACAACGGCCAGACCGTAACCGTGGTAGTGACCGACGCAGCCGGCAACGACTCGGCGCCGGTCTCTGTCACCGCGCCGGACACGACCAACCCAGAACCGGCGACCGGGCTTACCGTAAGCCCGGATGGCAGCACGGTCGGCGGCACAGCCGAGCCTGGCAGCACAGTGGAAGTCCGCAACCCGGATGACACCGTGCGCGGCACTGTAACTACAGGGCCGGACGGCACCTTCGTGATCCCGGTCGCCCCACCGCTGGCATCAGGTGAAACCGTCGATGTGGTGGTGATCGACCCTGCCGGTAACGAATCGCCTGAAATACCACTGGCTGGCCCGACCGGTACCGAAGTGGCCACGCCTTCAGCCCTTGCCATCAGCGCCGACGGTTTCCTGCTGACCGGCCAGGGTACGGTCGGCTCGCTGATTACCGTAACCTCCGGGGGCACCACGCTGGGCAGCGCCACGGTCGGCAGCGACGGTACCTTCCGTGTGTTCCTCCAGAACGCCCAGCTCAACGCCCAGATCTTGCAGGTCAGTGCCAAGGCTACCGTCGATGGCCAGCCTTCGGTGCCGGCCATTATCGTGGCCAATGACACCACGGCACCGGACGCGCCGACGCAGGTAAACCTCAACGCCACCGGCAGTACGCTGACCGGCCAAGGCGAGGTGGGTGCAACTGTGCGCGTGACAGACCTACAAGGCACCTTGCTGGGGACTGCAACCGTCGCGAGCAATGGCCTGTTCAGCGTCAGCTTCTCGCCGGCCGTGGCCAATGGGCAGAACCTGATCGTCACCCAGGCTGATGCTGCAGGTAACGTTTCGCTCGCGGCCACCCTGCAAGCGCCTGACCTGCAGGCACCGCTGGCGGCCACTAACCTCAGCCTCAATAGCGCAGCCACCGTGCTCAGCGGCCAGGGCGAAGCCGGTGCCAGCGTCACCGTGCGCGACGCCAGCGGCGCCATCCTGGCCACCGGCACCGTCAACCAGAGCGGCCAGTTCCAGATCACCCTGCCCAGCGCGCAGGTGACCGGTAGCCCGCTACAGGTCACCCTCAGTGATGCCGCGGGCAATGTGTCCGGCCCGGCCAGCCTGGCCACGCCAGACCACACGCCGCCAGCGGCCATCAGTAACCCGGTGTTGAGCCAGGACGGCCGGCAGCTTTCCGGCAGCGGTGAAGCGGGCGCCACGGTACAGGTACGCAACGCCGCCGGTGCCTTGCTCGGCTCCGCCACGGTGGGCGCTGACGGTCGCTTCACGGTGACATTCGACACGCCGCAAACCAACGGCCAGGTCATCGGCGTGACGCAAGTGGATGCCGCCAGCAACACCTCGCCGGCAATCAATGTGACAACCCCGGACCTGACCCCACCCGCGCCGCTGACCAACGTGGTGCTGAACAACAACGGCCTGACCCTGACCGGCCTGGGCGAAGCCGGTGCCACGGTCACCGTTCACGGCCAGGACGGGACCATCATCGGCACCGGCCTGGTGGCGGCCAATGGCAGCTTTACCCTCACCCTGAACAGCGCCCAGCTCAACGCCCAGCACCTGAGCGTTACGCAGACCGACGCGGGCAACAACACCTCCACCGCCGTGGCGGTCACCGCGCCAGACTTCACCCCGCCTACGGCACCGACAGCACTGGTGCTGTCCGGTACCGGGCTGCAACTGACCGGTAACGCCGAAGCCGGCAGCACCGTGACCGTGCGCGATGCCAGCGGCAACGTGCTGGGCACAGCGGTAGCCAGTGGCAACGGCACCTTCCAGGTCACCCTGAACAGTGCCCAGACCAATGGCCAGACGCTGCAGGTGACCGCCACCGACGCAGCCGGCAACGTGTCGCCGGCCGCACCTTACACCGCAGCCGACACCACGCCGCCGGCCGCCGTGACCAACCTGGCTGTCTCCGCCAATGGCGCCACCCTGACAGGCGATGGCGAAGCAGGCGCAACCGTGACCGTACGGGCACCGGACGGTACCGTGCTGGGCAACGCTACAGTGGCCGCCGACGGTCACTTCAGCGTATCCCTGTCGCCGGCAGCGATCACGGGTGAAAGCCTGAGCGTGGTTCAGGCCGATGCCGCACAGAATGTCTCCCCTGCACAGAGCGTGACGGCGCCTGGCGTGCTGGCACCGGCCACGCCGGACAACCTGATACTGGCGGCCGACGGCCTGTCGGTGAGCGGCACCGCCGAGGCGGGCAGCACAATCAAGGTGTACGGCCCCAACGGCGTATTGCTGGGCAGCAGCCCGGTCACCAACGACGGCACGTTCACTGTCAATCTCGGCAGTGCACAGGCCAATGGCGAAGTGTTGCAGGTCAGCGCAACAGGCCCCGATGGCACCGTATCGCTGCCCGCTACCCTACAGGCCCCGGACACCACGGCACCGCAACCCCTCACCGACCTGGCGTTGTCCAACGACGGCCTGGTACTCAGTGGCCGCGGTGAAGCAGGTGCCACCGTTACCGTGATTGGCGAAGGCGGTGTCGACCTGGGCACTGCCGTGGTCGATGCCAATGGCAACTTCAATGTCAACCTGAACAGCGCGCAGATTAACGGCGAACAGCTCAGCGCCAGCCAGTCCGATGTGGCCGGCAACGAGTCCAACAGCGTCAGCCTGACAGCCCCTGACCGCGTCGCGCCGGATGCTGCCGGCAACCTGGCTTTCGCCGGGGGTGGCAGCTTGTTGAACGGTACCGGCGAAGCGGGTGCCGCCGTGCGTGTGCTCGCCGCCGATGGTTCGGTGCTGGGCAGCGCCACGGTGCGCGCCGACGGGACTTTCCAGGTCAGCCTCGCATCGCCTCAGGCCAACGGCCAACAGGTGCAGGTGGTACTGACCGATGCGGCCGGCAACCAGTCTGCTGCCAGCGCCATCACCGCACCCGATACCACACCGCCAACGGCACCCGGCGAACTGGCCGTTTCCGGTGATGGTGTCACCCTCACCGGCCGCGGCGAAGTGGGCGCGCGGGTGACCGTGACCAACCCGGCAGGCGAGGAAATTGGCAGCGCCACCGTCGATGCCAGTGGCCACTTCACCATCACGCTGAGCCCGGCACTGGGCAACGCCGAGCTGCTCAGCTTCACCCAGGCCGATGCGGCCGGCAACGTGTCGGCAGTGGCAACCCTGCAAACCCCCGACTTCACCCCGCCCGACCCGCTCACCCAAGTGGTGATCAACACCGACGGCAGTGTGGTCAGCGGCCTGGGCGAGGCCGGCGCCACGGTAATCGTCAGTAACGCGGCCGGTACCGTACTGGGCACGGGTATCGTATTGGCTGATGGCAGCTTCAGCGTCGAACTGTCACCCGCACAAATCAACAACCAGACACTGTCGGTACTGCAGGCCGATCCCCCCGGCAACGTCAGCCTGCCGGTCAACGTGCAAGCGCCGGACCTCACGCCGCCAGCGGCAGCAACCGAGCTGCGGCTCAATGCGGCAGGTGACGAGTTGGGCGGTGTCGGCGAAGTGGGCGCCACCGTGCGCGTGTACGTCGGTATCACGCAGGTGGGTACCGGCACAGTGGGCGTCGACGGGACCTTCATCGTCGAGCTGGATGCAGCGCAGCTCGATGGCCAGGTGCTGCAGGTCACCCTGACCGATGCAGCCGGCAACATCTCGCCAATCAGTTCGGTCACGGCGGTGGACACCACACCACCGGCCGCCGTGGTCGCCACCATCAACGACAGCGGTACCCAGGTGATCGGTACTGCCGAAGCCGGCACCCGCGTCACGGTGGTCAACAACAACGGCGACCTGCTGGGCCAGGTAACGGTGGAGCCGGACGGCACCTTCGTCCTTGACCTGAACCGCCCGCAAATCAACGGCGAAACGCTGACCATCATCGCTCAGGACGCCACTGGCAACCCGTCGGTACCGCTGGCAGTGACTGCGCCAGACCTGACGCCACCGGTGCAGCCGACCGACCTGCTGCTCAACGCAGCCGGTACGTCGATGACGGGTACGGCCGAAGCCGGCAGCACCATCACGGTGCGCGGCCCGAACAACAACATCGTGGGCACGGTGGAAGTGGGTGAGAACGGCCAGTTCACTGTGCCGATCAGCCCGGCACAGAACAACGGCCAGTTGCTGACGGTGGTGTCCACGGATGATGCTGGCAACGCTTCGGTGGCTGTCCCTTACCAGACCAACGACACCTCGCCACCCGACCTGGTGACCAACCTGGCGATCAACAACACCTTCAACGTGCTGACCGGCAAGGGCGAAGCCAATGCCACGGTTACCGTCAGCCTCGACGGAGACGTGATCGGTACCGGCGTGGTGGATGCCGCTGGCAACTTCCAGATAACGCTGGTGCCGGCGGCGGGCTCGCTCGCAACCCTGGAAGTGACACAGTCCGACGGCATCAATACGTCTGCGGTCGCGACCTACCTCACACCCTTGATCGCACCACCCGTGCCGCCCACCGACGTGACCTTGGGCAGCGACGGCCTGACCCTGACAGGCAGTGCACCCAGCGGTGTGGGCATTCGCGTGTACGACGCTGCAGGCAACCTGATCGGTACAGGGGTCGCAAGCCTGAACGGCTCCTTCACCCTGACGCTGGACGCAGCCCAGCTCAATGGCGAACACATTTCGGTGACAGCGGTGGCGCTGATAGGCGGCGAATCGCAGCCGACCTTCCTGCAAGCGGCCGACATCACGCCACCGACCAACCCGGTGGTCACCAGCCTGTCTGTCAATGGCCTGGTGCTGACCGGCACGGGTGAAGCCGGTGCCACGGTGACAGTGCGTGATGCCGGCAACAACGTGCTCGGCACGGCGGTGGTGAATGGCGGTGGCGTGTTCACCGTCAACCTGAACGCCGCGCAGCTCAACGGCCAGGTACTGGGCGTGAGCCAGGCTGACACTGCAGGCAATGTGTCCGGCAGCACAAGCTACACCGCCGCAGACCTGCAGCCACCTGCTGCCCCCACCAACGTCGCCATCAACGGCACCGGTACCGTGCTTACCGGTAGCGGTGAGGCGGGCGCTACCATTACCGTCCAAGGCCCGAACGGCCAGGTGGGTACCGGTGTGGTACAAGCCAACGGCACCTTCAGCATTACCTTGACCTCGCCACAGAACGACGGGCAACTGCTGGTGGTACGCCAGGCCGATGCTGCCGGCAACCTGTCCGCCAGCACCAGCCTGACTGCGCCGGACACCACCCCGCCAGCCGCCCCGCTGGCCACCATCAACGCCAACGGCACCTCGGTCAGTGGTGCTGGCCAGGTCGGCAGCACGGTCACCGTGCGCAACAGCGCCGGTACCGTACTGGGTACCGCAACGGTGGGCAGCAACGGCCTGTTCGTGGTCAGCCTGACTGCGGCGCAGATCGACAACCAGGCGCTCAGCGTCACCCTCACCGACAGCGCCGGTAACGTGTCCACGGGCACTGCACTGACCGCACCGGACCTGACCCCGCCTGCGGCTGCCGGCAACCTGCTGTTCAGTGCCGACGGCGGTACCCTCACCGGTACGGGCGAAGTGGGTGCCACCGTCACCGTACGCAGCGCCGGCGGGACCGTGCTGCAGACCGCGACGGTGCAGGCGGACGGCACCTTCACCGTGACCCTGAGCCCGCCTCAGGACAACGGCCAGATCCTTTCGGTGACCCTCAGCGACCCGCGCGGCAACGTGTCGGGCAACGTCAACGTCACTGCACCGGATGTGGATGCCAACGCGCCGGTCATCGCCAGCGACAACCTGGCCACGGCCACGGTCAACCTGGCAGCGGTCAGCGCCACGAAGACCTACACCGACAGCTTCACCACGCTACTGTCGGGGTTCTCCAAGACCTACACCTGGACGGTGGCAGCAGGCACCACGGCTGACCCTACCCTCACGCTGACCACCAACAGCGTGCTGGCATTGCTCAACAACACCAGCTTCACCCTGCAGGTGAAAGACGCCAGCGGCACCTGGGTGACCATCGCCACCGGTAACACTCAGGGCCTGCTCGACCTGATCGTGTTGCCAATCGGCTTGCAGGTGGACATCGGCGTGCTGCAAGCCGGTGATTACCGACTGACCGTGGGCAGTGGCGGCATCGGCCTGATCACCGAAGTGAGCACCACGCTGGACATCGTCTCCACCAGCCTGACCCAATTCACCGGCACCGGCATTGCCACCTCTGGCAACGTCATTACCGACGTGGGTACCGATGGCGCAGTGGATGCTCGTGGCCCGGACAGCGCCGCCGTGCTGCAAGTGCTCAAAAACGGCAGCTACGTCTCGGCCGGGACCGCCACGACGGTTCAGGGCCAGTACGGCACCCTGGTGATCCGTGCGGACGGCAGCTACACCTACACGCCGAACGGCAGCCCGAACAGTGTCGGCAAGGTGGACGTGTTCAGCTACCAACTGGTGCACCCTAACGGCCTGTCCGATGCCGCCAACCTGTACGTGCGCATCGACAGCCCGCAAGCCACGGAGGTCTGGAGCGACACCAACTACGGTGCACCGGCCACGGTGGTCGACGCAGTCAACGACGTTGGTACCAGCCAGGTCACCCTGGACAACCGCGTGGACTCCAGCAGCAGTACGCTGGGCTCGCTGAACCTGCCAGTGATCGGTACCCGCCAGGCCACCTACACCACCACGGTTGCCGCCAATACCACGGCCGACCTGCAGGTGGTGGTCAACTCCACCAACCTGTTGAGCCTGCTCAACGGCACCACCATCGAGCTGCTCAAGCTCAACCCGGCCACCGGCCAGTACGTGCTGGTGCAGTCGGTGCCAGGTGGTTCGCTGGTCAGCATACTGGGCGGCGGCGCCGGGTATACCTTCGAGAACCAGGGCGCCGGTACCTACCACGTACGTGTCACCGCCGGCGGCATCGGCTTGCTCAGCTCCATCACCACCAGCCTGAACACCACTACAACGTACCTGACCGAGTTCGTGGTCAGTGGCGCGACAGCCGCCACCGGCAACCTGCTGGCTGACGACAATGTCGGTTCGGCCTTGACCGTGCTGAGCGTGCTGACAGCGGCCAACACCTACACCATCCCGGGCTACAACGGGGTAAGCGTGGCCGGCACCTACGGCACGTTGCTGGTGCATGCCGACGGCAGCTACACCTACACCCTGAACGCAGGGCTCACCTCGGCGGTGGTGGGCCAGCACGACACCTTCACCTACGAGCTAAGCCACCCGAACGGCACGACCGACACCGCAACCCTCACCATCAACGTGGACAGCGCCGCCGGCCTCACCGCCACCACATCGCTGCTGGCCGATACCGGCGACGAGTCCGCGGCACTCGCCAGCCTGGCAGCGGCCACCGATGTGATCGCCGGCACTGACGGCAACGACCACCTCGATGGCAGCCAGGGTGGCCACATCACCCTGCAGGGTGGTGCGGGTGACGACACACTGGTGGTGGTCGACCAGAACTTCGCCAGCGTCGACGGTGGCTCGGGAACCGACACCCTGCTGTGGGGCGGCGGTGATGCCAGCATTGACCTGGGCAACCTGGCCGGGCGCGTACACGACATCGAAATCCTCGACCTCAACGACACCAGTTCGGTGGCGCTCACCCTCAACCTGGCGGATGTGGTGGCGATCACCGAAACCGGTACCGACACACTGATCATCAAGGGGGACGACAAAGACTCAGTTCACATGACGGACAACTGGACGCTGGTCGGGAACCAAACTGCCGACGGCATCGACTATAACCAGTACACGGCCCAGGAGGATCCAAGCCATCACCTGTGGGTACAGAACGGTATCCATGTGGTTTGAGGCCGCTGTAAACCCGTCGGGTGAATACCCGGCGGCATGGACGACCAGCAGTAAGGGAACTATGTGAAGCGAAGCAGTCCGCTGTCACCGCTGTTGCTGGGAGCCTTCGGGCTCCTGGCCCTGAACTTCCACCCGGTTGCCCAGGCAGCCGATGATATAGACCCCCACCTGCGCCAGATCGGGCCGTCGCTGCTACGCGATGCGCCCGAAGCGGTGCCCGCCCGCCCCCCCATCGGCATGGCCCCGGTCGCCAGTGGCGAACGGCTGAGCCTTACCGACGCGGTGCTGCAGGCAGCGCAATGGCACCCGAGCATCGCTGAGGCCATCGGCAACCTTTACAAGCAGGGCGAAGGCATCAACGTCGCCCGTGCGGGGTATTACCCACAGATTTCCGGTGGCCTGCGCACCGGTTATGACACCGGCTATGGCGGCGACCGCAATAGCCAGGCCCTGAACCTGTCGCTCAAGCAAATGCTCTATGACTTCGGCAAGGTCGACAGCGCCGTCAACGCGGCCCAGGCGGCCGCCGCCCGCGCCCAGGCCAATATCCTGCTGGTGGTCGACGACCTGGCGCGCGACACAGCCTATGCCTGGATCGAAACCCGCCGCTACGAGCAACTGATGACGATTGCCCGCGACCAGATTCGCGGCGTGGGCGACATTGCCGGCATGGCGCGCCAGCGCAGCGACATGGGCGCCAGTACCCGTTCCGACGTGGTGCAGGCCGAGTCCCGCGTGGAAAGCGCCCGTGCCACCCTGGAAGAGTACCAGTCGCAGTACGAGCGCTGGCGCTCGACCCTGGCGGCGCTGATGGGCCGCGTTACCCCACCGGCACTGGCCGAAGGCTCACCCGCCGAGCTGAACCAGGCCTGCAAGCGCCCTGCACAGGGTGATGACCGCCTGCCCGCCGTGCTGATGGCCCTGGCCCAGCGCGCACAGGGCCAGGCCGAGCTGGCCCAGGCAAAGGCGGAGGCCTACCCTACCCTGTCGTTGCAACCGCAGGTCAATCATTACCTGGACGACGACTACAACCGCGATAACGCACGGCTGGACCGCACCCAGGCGGGCATCTACCTGAACGTCGAAGTCCCCATCTACCAAGGGGGCTCCATCAGCGCCCGTACCCGCGCCGCCGGCCACGCGCTGACCGCCGCCGACGCCGCCGAAGACGCCGCACGCCTGCAAGCGCGTCGAGGCCTGGCCGAGGCCAAGGCGCAAACCTCCGGGCTGGGCCGCCGGCTAACCTCGCTGGAAGCACGCCAGGTCAGCATCCAGGAGGCACGCATGCTCTACGGGCGTCAGTACCTGGACCTGGGGACACGGCCACTGCTCGACCTGCTCAACGCCGAGCAGGAGATCTACCAGTCACGCTTCGAACTTGCCGGCACCCGCTCCGATCTGCTGCGCCTGGATGTCGACTGCCTGTACAACACCGGCGCCCTGCGCACGGCCTTTGGCCTTGAGGGGCGCAACCTGCAAGGTGTGGAGATCCAGCCATGAGTGATTCGATCGATGTGACCCTGCCCAACCAGGCGCCCGCGCCGGAGCAGGCCGCCGCCCACCGGCCAGACCTTGGCCCCTGGCTTGAGGTGATGTTGCAGGTGGCGCACCACTACCGCCTGGACGTATCACCCCAGCGTATTCGCCTAGCCGCTGCGGAGGATGCCCGCCCGTTGAATGAAATCCTCCGCCACATGGCACGTCAGGCGGGGCTGGCATTGCGCTTCGTGCACTTCGATGCCAAGGGCCTGCGGCAATGGCGCACGCCGCTGGTGCTGGAGCTGGACGATGGGCAGCTGGCGGTGGTCGAGTCGGTGACCGAAGAGGACGACCTGGCAGTGGTGTTCGCCGGTGACCAGGGCCTGACTTCGCGTCTGCCCCGCGACACCCTGAAAGGCCGTATCAACCGCGTGGCCCTGCTGCGCCCGGCCCGGCCACTGCGCGATGTGCGCACCGACGACTACACCGCGCCTTACGACCGCCACTGGTTCGCCCGCATCGTACTGCGTGACCTGCGCCCTTATGGGCAGGTGATGATCGCTTCACTGGTGGCCAACGTGCTGGCGCTGGCCGGCGTGCTGTTCTCGATGCAGGTGTACGACCGAGTGATACCGGCTGAATCCCTGCCCACCCTCTACGTCCTGTTTGGCGGTGTGGTGTTGGCACTGGTGTTCGACTTCAGCATGCGCCTGCTGCGGCTAAAGGTGACCGATCTGCTCGGCAAGCGCGCCGACCTGCGGGTGAGCGACCTGGTCTACGGCCATGCCCTGCGCCTGCGCAACTCGGTGCGGCCGAAGTCCACCGGCTCGTTCATCTCGCAGTTGCGCGAGCTGGAGTCGATCCGCGACCTGATCACGTCCAGCACCGCCACGGTGCTGGCCGACCTGCCGTTCTTCCTGCTGTTCCTGTTCGTGTTCTGGCTGATCGGCGGCGTACTGGTGTTCATCCCGCTGGTCGCGCTGCTGGCCATGGTGTTGCCCGGGTTGCTTGCACAACGGCGCCTGGCACGGTTGGCCAATGCCTCGATGCGTGAGTCGGCGCTGCGCAACGCCATGCTGGTTGAAAGTATCCAAGGCCTGGACGAGATCAAGGCACTGCAGGCGGAGGCTCGCTTCGAACGGCAGTGGAACCAGTACAACGCGGCCTGCGCGCACACCAACCTGCGCCTGCGCACCCTCACCAACGGCCTGGTGACCTGGACGCAGAACGTGCAGGGTGCCGTGTTTGCCGTGGTCATCGTGATCGGCGCACCCATGGTCATCGCCGGCGACCTCACCACGGGTAGCCTGGTGGCGGCATCCATGCTTTCGTCGCGGATGATGGCACCGCTCGCCCAGCTGACCCATGTGCTGACCCGCTGGCAGCAGGCCAAGGTAGCGCTGCAAGGCCTGGACAAGCTGATGCAGTCGCCAGTCGACCACCCCGAAGGCGAAGCCCGCGTGCACCTGCCAGCCATTCACGGCGAGTACCGCCTGCGCCAGGCCAACTTCCGCTACAGCGAAGACTACCCGCCAGTGCTGAACATTGGCCGGCTGGACATCCAGCCGGGCGAGCGCATTGCCGTGCTGGGCCGCAACGGCGCCGGCAAATCAACCTTGCTGCAGGCGCTGGGTGGGGCCATGGACCTGGTACAGGGCGAGATCAGCCTGGACGGCATCGCCATGGCCCACCTCGACCCTGCTGACCTGCGCCGTGACGTCGGCCTGCTGCCGCAGTACGCGAGGCTGTTCCACGGCACCCTGCGGGAAAACCTCACCCTCGGCGCCGGCCAGGCCAGCGACCAGGAACTGGTGGCCGCGCTGGCCGCCACTGGCGCACTGGACTTCGTCCGCCGCCTGCCCAAGGGCATGGACCACTTGATCCTCGAAGGAGGCCTGGGCTTGTCTGGCGGCCAGCGCCAAGCCCTGGTGCTGTCGCGCCTGCTGGTACGCCAGCCGCAAGTACTGCTGCTGGACGAGCCGACCGCGTCGCTGGACGACATGACCGAGCGCAAGCTGCTGGATAACCTGGAGCGCTTCTGTCAGGGCCGTACACTGGTGATCGCAACCCATCGCCTGAGTGTTCTGCAGCGGGTCGACCGCATCCTGGTGCTGGACGCCGGGCGCATCGTCATCGATGACGCGCGCGATGCCGCACTGGCCAAACTGCAGGGAGCCCAGGCATGAGCAACCATGAACTCCCGGCTTCCTACCTGGACGGGCAGGACGACCAGGCGGTATTCCGCGCCGGCCGCATCATCACCCTCTGCGCGCTGATGCTGGCGGCGTTCCTGGCCTGGGCGGCCTGGTTCGAGGTGACCGAGGTGTCCACCGGCACAGGCAAGGTCATCCCAAGTTCGCGAGAGCAGGTCATTCAGTCGTTCGAGGGCGGTATCGTCGCGCAGATGAGCGTGGCCGAAGGCGACCTGGTCGAGCGCGGCCAAGTGCTGGCCCAGCTCGATCCGACCAAGACGGCTTCCAGCGTGGGTGAAAGCGAGGCCAAGTACCGGGCTGCCAAAGCCAGTCAGGCTCGCCTGCAGGCAGAGGTGACCGGCAAGCCCCTGACCTTCCCGGCGAGCCTGCGCGACTCTCCCGACCTGATCGATGCCGAAACCGCGTTGTACCAGACCCGCCGCCGCGGCCTGGAACAGACCCTGGCGGGCATTCAGGACTCGTTGCAGCTGGTGCGCAGCGAGCTGAAAATCACCGAGAACCTGGCAAAGATGGGGGCCTCCAGCCGGGTTGAAGTGATCCGCCTGAACCGCCAGCGTTCCGAGCTGGAACTCAAAGCCAACGAGGCGCGCTCAGACTATCTGGTACGCGCCCGGGAAGAACTGGCCAAGGCCAGCGCCGAAGCGGACGCCCTGTCGGAAGTGATCCGTGGGCGCAGCGACTCGCTCACCCGCCTGACCCTGCGCTCGCCGGTGCGCGGTATCGTGAAGGACATCGAGGTCAACACCCTGGGTGGCGTGGTGCAGCCCGGTGGCCAGGTGATGAAGATCGTGCCGATGGACGAACGCCTGCTGATCGAAACCCGCATCGCGCCACGGGACATCGCCTTCATTCACCCCGACCAGGCGGCCAAGGTCAAGATCAGTGCCTATGACTACTCGGTCTATGGTGGGCTGGACGGCAAGGTGGTGGGCATCTCGCCGGATACCCTGCAGGACGAGGTCAAACCGGAAATCTACTACTACCGCGTGTTCATCCGCACCGAACAGGACAGCTTGCAAAACAAGGCCGGCAAGCGTTTTGCGATCGTGCCAGGGATGATTGCCACGGTGGATATCCGAACGGGCGAGAAAACCATCCTCGATTACCTGATCAAGCCGCTGAACCGGGCCAAGGAGGCCCTGCGCGAACGCTGATCCAGTTATTTACACACATCCCTGTGCGCGCGGGCATGCCTGCGAACACCGGCGAAGCCGGTGCCATGCACCGCGACGCACGTTTCGCGGGCATACCCGCTTCCACAAGGGGCCCAAGCACTCCTGAGTTCTGTGCAAATTGCCTAAAGCCCGACCAAAACAGGCCGATAACCGGATATCCCCTGCTCCCCACCGAAGGTCACCATGGCCACGCAAAATGCCCGCGCGGATTCGCTATCCCTGCTGCTGTTCACCCTGCGCAGCGGCAAGCTGATGGCAATCAACCTGCTCAAGGTCAGCGAGATCATCCCCTGCCCGCCGCTGACCAAGCTGCCCGAGTCACACCCCCACGTAAAAGGTGTGGCAACCCTGCGGGGCCACTCGCTGTCGGTCATCGACTTGTCTCGCGCCATTGGCGAACAGCCACTGGTCGACCCGCAGGGTGGCTGCCTGATCGTTACAGAGATCAGCCGCTCACGCCAAGGCCTGCATGTACAGGCAGTCAGCCGCATCGTGCATTGCCTGAGCACCGACATCAAACCGCCGCCCTACGCCTCGGGCACCCGCTCGTTCATCACCGGTGTGACGCGCGTGGACAACACCCTGGTGCAGGTGCTGGACATCGAAAAAGTCATACACGCCATCGCCCCGCCCGTCGCCGAGCCAGCGCACGGCACCTTGAGCGAAGAAGACGCCAGCCTGCTGGCCGCCGCCAACATCCTGGTGGTGGACGACAGCCAGGTGGCCCTGCAGCAGTCAGTGCACACCCTGCGCAACCTCGGTATCGAATGCCACACCGCGCGCAGCGCCAAAGACGCCATCAACGTGCTGCTGGAGCTGCAAGGCACCGCGCAGGAGATCAACATCATCGTCTCCGACATCGAAATGAGCGAAATGGACGGCTACGCCTTCACCCGCACGCTGCGTGAAACCCCCGACTTCCAGCACCTGTACGTGCTGCTGCACACCTCGCTGGACAGTGCCATGAGCAGTGAAAAGGCGACCCAGGCCGGGGCCAATGCCATCCTTACCAAGTTCTCCTCGCCAGAGCTGACCGATTGTCTGGTGGTGGCTGCGCGTACCGTGGTGTTCGCCGAGCACTGATATATTCAGCGACAAACTCCCCGGCTTGCCGCCGGGGGTGACTCGGGCATAATTCGCGCCCCTCGCAAGAAAATTGCCGGAATCGCGTATGAAGCTTCTCAGCTCTATCTTGATCAGCTGCGCCCTCTTCAGCGGTATTGCCCAGGCCTCCAGTAGCCAGGCCTGGAACGAGCAACGCCAGCAGATGCTCAAGGCTTGCCTGACCGCCAGCCAGTTCAAGGACGCCCATGCCCGCGGCAAGCCCGCCGAGTTTGATGACCAGGTCGGCATGAGTGCCCTGCTGATCGAAGGCGTCTACCCACAGAAGCACATGCAGCAGCGCACCGGCACCGAACTGTGCCTGTACGACCGCCAGCACCAGCGTGCTTTCGTCAGTGAATGGAGCCCGGAGGCCAAGTGACCGACCGCTTACGTTTCGGCTGTACCGGCTGCGGCAAATGCTGCACCGGCCACCATGTGCCACTGACGCTGGCCGAAGCGCGTCGCTGGGCGGACGATGCCGGCCAGGTGGTGGTACTGATCGAGGCCTTCGTCGTGGACGGCCCCGGCATGCCGCTGGAGCAGCGTGACCATGTGCTGCGACGCTCCCATCCAGTGCATTGTGGCGAGGGCGAGGCACGCGTCTCGGTGACCTTTGCTGCATTCAACCCCGGACGTTGCCGTAACCTCGACGCCAACGACCTCTGCACCATCTATGAGCAGCGCCCGCTGGTGTGTCGCATCTATCCGGTAGAAATCAACCCGCATATCCCGCTGCGGCCAGACAGCAAAGACTGCCCGCCTGAGGCTTGGCAACAGGGGCCGGAGCTGATTCATGGCGCGCAACTGGTCGATGTGGAACTGCAGGCACTGGTACAGGCTTCGCGCCAGGCCGACCGCGATGACATTGCCGCCAAGGTGGCGGTGTGCCAGGCATTGGGCATGACGACCAGTGCGCTCAAGGGGAATGGGTTTACCGCCTACTTGCCGGATATGGGGGCCTTTGCTGCGGCACTGGCGCAGGTACAGGGGAATGAAGCGGCACAGTGGACCTTGCATGTGCAGGATGAAGCGCTGACGGCAAGCTTGCAGGCACTGGGTTTGCGCACAACCCATCAAACCCCGGTTTATTACGCCTTTATCGGTTTCTAGCCTGACCATTTTGCCCAAGGCGGCACCCTGTGCAGGTGCTCTAGCACGGGACTTTCGCCGAAAGTCCTATTGATTTTCGCAAGGATCGTTACCTTTTGCGCAACAGTGCTTATCGCACTTCGCTCTGTTTCGAGTGCACTGAAAGGACTAACTTTACCCCTGTCCTCATTAGCACTTGCACCGCAAGAAGGTAGTTTCAAATGTCCAACAGTATGGGTATTGCCAGCGTCTTCGTCCTGTCTTCCCTGTTGTTGTCGCCCCTGGCCATGGCCGAAGAATCCCCGGCTTTCGTTACCCGTAATGCAGCGTTCGCGGCGGTCCATCAAGAGGCCCGTGAGGCTGTTGCCGCAAACAAGGCAGATACCGCAAAAGACGCGAAACAGACAGCTTCCAAAGTGAACGTCGATGCCAATGCCGACAGCTGATCAAACGCTGTCGCTGTTCCTTCTTTCCCTTGGCTACGCCATGGGCACCTCCGGTGCCGATATGTTAGCCTTTTAAAGCCGCTGCCGATCAGCGGCTTTTTTTATGTGCTTTAACACTCAGCCCGGCTGTAACGTGTACCTATAAAAAGACGCACATTCAAATATAAAAACTGCCCCACCGTCAGACCAAAGGAGCTAGTACCGGTGCCTTCCGCGTTTCGTTTTACCCCGCTTTTCATTGCGTTGACTGCAACGATCCCTTTCGCCGCCCAGGCAGATGAAGACAAGGCTGATGGCTTCATCGAAGGTTCGTCCTTCAACCTGCATTTTCGTAATGCCTACTTCAACCGCGACAACCACAACGCCGGCGTGCGCGACACCCGCGAGTGGGGCCAAGGCGCGGTAGCGCGTTTCGAGTCGGGCTACACCCCAGGTGTGGTCGGCTTTGGCCTGGATGCTCATGCCATGCTGGGCCTGAAGCTCGACGGCGGTGGCGGCCATGCCGGCACCAGCATCCTGCCCGAACACATCAAGGACGACGGCGAACTGGGCGCTGCCCCGCATTCGTTCTCCACTGCCGGTGCTGCGGTCAAGCTCAAGGCCTTCGACACCGAACTGAAAGCCGGTGACCTGTTCCTCACCAACCCGGTGATCGCCGGCGGTGAAACGCGCATGCTGCCGCAAACTTTCCGCGGTGTAAGCCTGACCAACACCAGCATTGATGGCCTGTTGCTCGAAGGCGGCCAGGTCAGCTTCACCCACCCGTACAACCAGAGCGGCCACCGCCGCATCGACACCTACTACGGGTCACTGGACGAGCACGACAAGAGCAAGCACCTGAACTGGGCCGGCGCGTCGTGGAGCGGTACCGAGCACATCACCGCCAACCTGTACGCCGCCGAGCTGAAGGACATCTGGAACCAGTACTACGCGGACTTCGACTACACCTATGTGGTCAATGACCTGGTCAGCCTGAACCCAGGCGTGCACTTCTATCACACCCAGGACACCGGTCAGGCCCTGCTAGGCAAGATCGACAACAACACCTACAGCGTGCACTTCACCGTCAACGCAGGCTTCCACAGCGTCACCGCCGCCTACCAGCGAGTGAACGGCAACACGCCATTCGACTACATCAACCTGGGCGACAGCGTGTACCTGGACAACTCGCGCATGTACTCGGACTTCAACGCGCCGAACGAGCGTTCGTGGAAACTGCAGTACGGCTATGACTTCGCCGGTGTCGGCGTGCCTGGTTTGTCTACCTCGCTGTCCTACTCGCGCGGCGAGGCTGACCTGACCAAGGCCACTCAGGACACCACTCACTACGACTACTACCGTGAAGATGGCAAGAACGCCATGCACTGGGAACGCGACCTGGACGTGAAATACGTGTTCCAGGAAGGTGACCTCAAGGACCTGTCGGTGCTGGTGCGTTATGCCACCCACCGCGGCAGCCAGGGTTATGCGTCGATCGACAGCAACAGCGACAACGATGAAGTGCGGGTCATCGTCGACTACCCACTGAACGTGTTCTGATCTTTTGCTGCCAGTGTAGGAGCGGGTTCACCCGCGAAGAAGGCTTCGCCGATGTTCGCGGGTAAATCCGCTCCTACAGGGGCACACGGCAACTCGAAAAGAACAGTACACCGTGCTTCCGTCGGACAAATCTTGTCCGACAATCCCTGCTTCCCTAGAATACCGCCGCCGCGAATGGCCCTGCCCACGCAGTAGCGAGCATGCCCACCCAATCCCCGCGTTTCGCAATCTACAGGTCGCACCCCGAGCTGATCCTCAATCTGGGCAGTTGCCTTGCCGTGCTCGCCATCGTGGCCATCGTCAGCTACCTGCTTGCCCGCGAGCGCGAGAGTGTCGAGCAGTCGGCGGTGCGCTCGTCGAACAACATCGTCCAGCTGATCGAAAGCGACATTCTGCGCAACGTCGAACTCTACGACCAATCACTGCAAGGCCTGATCTGGGCCGTCGGGCGCAAGGAACTGCCGGAAGTCCCCGGCCCGATACGCCAGCGCCTGCTGTTCAATGAAGCCTTCGTCGACCGCAAGCGCGGTGACGTGCTGTGGCTGGACAAGCAAGGCAATGTCGTCGGCGACTCCACCAGCAGCGTGCCACGCAAGGCCAACTTCGGCGACACCGGGGTGTTCAAGGCCCACCAGCACAATGCCAACCTCGGCTTGCTGGTGGGCCCCCCGTTCAAGGCCAAGCTTGGCGACCTGGACTGGTGTATCAGTTTCAGCCGACGCATCTCGGGCCCCAATGGCGAGTTCGCCGGGTTGGCAGCGGGTGCGCTGCGCCTGTCGTACTTCAATGAGTTGTTCCAGCGCCTGGACATTGGCCACGACAGCAGCATCAACCTGTTCAATACCGACGGGCAGTTGCTCGTCCGCCAGCCCTCCCCCGCGCAAGACCCGCTGATTGGCACTTACTACACCGAACGGCCCAATTTCAAGCGCATCCTCAGTGAACAAAGCGGTAACTTCACCGCCCGCTCCCACAGCAGCGGCAAGCCGCGCATATTCACCTTCGCCCGGGTCGCGCAATTGCCCCTGATCGTACTGGTGGTGGATTCGGCCGACGAGGTGTTTCAGTCCTGGCGCCGCACCGCCATTCTGGTCAGCGTCGCCACCGGCGGTCTGTGCGTGGGCATTCTGTGGCTGACGTTGCTGCTTGGCCGCGAACTGCGCCGCCGCCACGAAGCCGAAGAAAACCTGGCCATGCTCGCTTCCACCGATAGCCTGACTGGCCTGGCTAACCGCCGCAGGCTGGACCATGTGCTGCGCCAGGAATGGGCCCGCGCCCAACGCAGCCGTAAGCCGTTGGCGATACTGATGGTGGACGTGGACCACTTCAAGGCATTCAACCAGCGCCATGGCCATGCCGGTGGCGACCATGCCTTGCGCGAAGTGGCGAAGGCCATCGAAGCCTGCATTCGTCGCCCGGCAGACCTGGCTGCGCGCTATGGTGGGGAGGAGTTTCAGGTAGTGCTGCCGGAAACCGATCTGGCCGGGGCCCAGCTACTGGCTGAACGCATCCGCGCCAGCGTCGAGGCGCTGGCACCGTTTGCGGATGATGCCCACGCAGTGACCGTGAGCATCGGTATCGGTCTGTCCGGCACCCAGCACGACCTTGGCAGGGTGCTGGGTGCTGCGGACGAAGCGCTCTACCGCGCCAAGGCCAATGGCCGAAATCGGGTAGAGGGCCCGCTCGATTAGGAGCGGGCGCGGGCAGCGTTGCGCAGGGCCTTGACCTGGTCATGGTTGCGCTGCACGCCTTGCAGCTGCTTTTCCACCAGGCTGTAGGTCATGTCGCTGGCAGTGCGGCCCAGTTTCACCAGCTTTTCGCGGGCTTCCTTGTAGGCCTTGAGGGCGTGGTCCTCGCCACGCTCCACCTCGTTCAGCACGGCTTCTTCGTCCTTGCCGGTGACCATCGACTTGAGGTTGACCCAGCCGCGGTGCAGGTCGCCACTGATGCTGGTAGAGGTTTCCGGATCACCGCCCAGGCGGCGCACTTCGCCCTGCAATTCACTGGCAGCGTTGGCGCACTCGCCCGCACGCTGGACGAAGAACGCTTTCAGTTCGGGGTTCTTTACATCATCGGCCGAGGCCTTGAAACCTTTCTCGCCATCCTTGCTGTACTCGATCAGGTCGTTGAGTACGTCGATCACGTCTTTGTTGGGGTTGCTCATGGTCGAACTCCTTGGCAGGTGATAGTCCTCTAGAGAATTGCAGTGTTCGTGCCACGCTTTTAAAAAACGCGAACCCCTTACTATTCAATAACTTACAGCTTGATCGGCGACTGTTGGTTACGGCGTTCTGCATGATTGCCGCTTGGGGCTTCGTGCAGATTGCAGTATGGTCGGCGCCTTTCCACAGCCAGGTGCGCGAAGATGAAGCCGGAAACCCTCGAACTACTGGTGACCCGCAGCATGCCGTTCGGCAAGTACCAGGGCAGGATCATTGCCGACCTGCCCGGTGACTACCTGGCGTGGTTTGCGCGCAAGGGCTTCCCGGCAGGAGAACTGGGCGGGTTGCTGGCATTGATGCATGAGATCGATCACAACGGGCTGGGTGATCTACTGGTGCCGTTGCGGCAGAAGCATCGCCGTTGAAAGGCCAACACGGGCTCTGTGGGAGCAACTGTCTTGCTCAATTTCTGAAAGCTGGCGCGATCCGTGTGGGAGCGGCCTTGCGTCGCGAAAGGGCTGCACAGCAGCCCCGGGATTTCAGCGTCGATGCAAACAATGCCGGGGCCGCTTCGCGGCCCTTTCGCGACACAAGGCCGCTCCCACAGAACGAGGTCTGCTCATACACTTTTAGCAGGCGCCACGGCCAACTCCACACCCTCGCTCTTCTTGATAACCGCATACACCACCGCTGTCACCAGGCTACCCGCCACAATCGCCAGCAAATACAGCAACGCATGGTTGATCGCGTTGGGGATCAACAACACGAACAAGCCGCCATGCGGCGCCATCAGCTTGCAGCCAAAATACATCGACAATGCCCCGGTCAACGCACCACCGGCGATACTGGCCGGAATCACCCGTAAAGGGTCCTTGGCGGCAAACGGAATCGCCCCCTCGGAGATGAAGCACAGCCCCAGCGCCAGCGCCGCCTTGCCCGCCTCGCGCTCGCTCTGGGCGAACTTGCGCCTGGCCAGGAAGGTGGCAATACCCAAGCCAATCGGCGGCACCATGCCGGCGGCCATGGTCGCCGCCATTGGCGCGTAGCTCGATGAGGCCAGCAGCCCCACCGAGAACGCATAGGCGGCCTTGTTGATCGGCCCGCCAAGGTCGACGCACATCATGCCGCCCAGCAACAGCCCCAGCAGGATGGCATTGGTGGTGCCCATGCTGTCGAGGAAGTGCGTCAGGCCTTCGAGCATCGCCGCTACCGGCTGGCCGACCACGTAGATCATCACCAGCCCGGTGAACAGACTGGCCAGCAATGGAATGATAAGGATCGGCTTGAGCGCCTCCAGGCTGCTGGGCAAGCGCGCCCATCGGGCAATGGCCTTGGCACTGTAACCGGCGAGGAAACCGGCGACGATGCCACCGATAAAGCCGGCCCCCAAGGTGCTGGCCAACAGGCCGCCAATCATGCCCGGGGCCAGCCCGGGGCGGTCGGCGATGGACCAGGCGATATAGCCTGCCAGTAGCGGAACCATCAGTTTGAAGGCGGCTTCACCGCCAATCTGCATCAACGCCGCCGGCAAGGTGCCCGCCTCTTTGTAGGCCTCGATACCGAACACGAACGACAGGGCAATCAGCAGACCGCCGGCCACCACCATCGGCAGCATGAACGACACACCGGTCAGCAAGTGCTTGTACACGCCGGTTTTCTCGCCCTTGGCCGGCGTGGTCGCCGCTGCAGCGTCGGCAGCGTTTTCCACCGTGGCCTGCGCCAAGGCTTTGTCCAGGGTAGCGCGGGCCTGCTTGAGGGCAATGCCGGTACCACAACGGTAAATACGTTTACCGGCGAAACGTGCAGTGGGTACTTCAATGTCGGCGGCCAGCAGCACCACGTCGGCCGCAGCGATGGCGTCAGCGGACAAGGGGTTGCGCGCACCGACCGAGCCCTGGGTCTCGACGGTAAGCTGGTAGCCCAGTTGTTGTGCGGCTTGCTGCAAGGCTTCAGCGGCCATGAAGGTATGGGCTACGCCGGTCGGGCATGCCGTGACGGCAACGATGCGGGCGCCAGCACTGCCAACTGCGGCGGGGGTGCCTGTCACAGCGGCCAGCAGTTCGGCGTTGGCCGCCGCTTCGTCGAGAAAGCCTTCGCGATCAGCCAGCGCCTGGGACGGCGTGCTTTGGTACAGGCGCTTGCCGACGAAGCGGGCCAGGTCCACCGGCCCGGTGCTGACCACAAGCACCCAGTCAGCCTCGGCGATCTGTGCAGCGCTCAGTTGCCGCTCGGGGTGTTCAGTATTCTGCACTTCGACGCTGGTGCTCCAGCCGCGCCGCTGGGCAGCGGCGGACAGCAAGCGTGCGCTCAGTACACTCGATACCTGGCCGTTGGGGCAGGCGGTGACTATGGCAATGTTCATCGGCAACCCTCTTGTTGTTCTGTCAGTTGCACGGCCGCTTCCAACTGCGCCAGGTGCTCGCGGTCATGGATGCCGAAGCCAACCTGGGTAACGGCCTGGGCGGCGATGGCAGTGGCCCGGGTCAACGTCTGTGCAGGCGCCTCGGCCAGCAGCAGGCCGTGGACCATGCCGGCCACCAGCGAATCCCCCGCCCCCACCGTGCTGGCCACCCGCACCTTGGGTGGGCGGGCCTGCAGGGCCAGATCGCGACTGAACCAAGTGACGCCCTGCTCGCCCGCAGACACCACCACGTGTTCAACGCCACTGTCCAGCAGGCGCTTGGCGGCGGCGCGCTGTTGCGCCAGGTTATCCACAGCCAGGCCCAGCACTTCGCCCAGTTCTTCGGTATTGGGCTTGACCAACCAGGGCGCGCTTTGCAAGCCGACACGCAGGGCTTCACCACTGCTGTCCAGGACTACCTTGAGGCCTTGGGCCTTCAACCGTTCGAGCAACTGGCGGAACCAGTCGGCACTGATTCCACGCGGCAGGCTACCGGCCACCACCACGGCATCGTGACCGGGGGCAATCTGTTCCAGCCTGTGCAGCAAGGCACTGCGTGCCGCCTCGTCGACCTCCGGGCCCTGCCCGTTGATGTCGGTCACGCGGCCATCGGCCTCGACCAGCTTGATATTGCTGCGGGTTTCGCCCGACACACGGACAAAGCAGTCGGTAAAACCGCGGCCGTCGATCAGCGCCTCGAAGGGCTGCAGATTGTCGCGCCCGAGGAAACCGCCCACGGTTACGCTGTGCCCCAGGTCGGCCAGTACCTGGGCAACGTTCAGCCCCTTGCCTGCGGCGTGACTGTGCTGCGCCTGGCTACGGTTGACCTGCCCTGGGCGCAGAGTGTCCAGGCCGATGGTGATATCCAGCGCAGGGTTCAGGGTAAGAGTGAGGATCTTGGCCATTCAGTAACGCTCCACCAGCGCGCGAACTGCTGCGGCGCTGTCCTGTTGCAGGGCCTCGCGCGCCAGGGCGCGGGCTGTCTGATGATCGGCCTGGCGAACCAGTGCCTTGACTTCGGCGATGCTGCGCGCGGAGACGCTGAGTTCGTCCACGTCCAGCCCCAGCAGCACGGCCACCGCCTGCGGGTCGGCCGCCAACTCGCCACACACGCCCACCCACTTGCCGTGGGCATGGGCGGCGCGCACGGTCATGTCGATCAGGCTCAATACCGCCGGGTGCAGGCCATCGGCCTGTGCCGAGAGGCTGGGGTGGCCACGGTCGATGGCCAAGGTGTATTGAGTCAGGTCGTTGGTGCCGATGCTGAAGAAGTCCACCTCGCGCGCCAATTGCGCTGCCAGCAGGGCCGCTGAAGGCACCTCGACCATAATGCCCAGTTGCAGGTCGGCTACCGGGATTTCTGCACGCAGGCGCTCTACCATGGCCCGAGCCTCACGCCACTCGTGCACCTGGCCAACCATCGGGAACATGATACGCAACGGGCGCTGGTCGGCGGCCCGCAGCAACGCGCGCAACTGATCTTCCATCACTTGCGGGCGCTGCAGGGTCAAACGCACGCCGCGCACGCCGAGGAAGGGATTTTCCTCGGCAGCGATCGGCCAGTAAGGCAACGGTTTGTCGCCGCCAACATCCAGGGTGCGCACCACCAGCGGGCGCCCATCGAGGCCATCGAGCACGCGACGGTACTCGGCTTCCTGAGTAGCCACATCCGGCGCTTGAGGGTGGGCCATGAAAATCAGTTCGGTGCGCAGCAGGCCGACACCTTCGGCGCCCTGCTCCACCACCTTGGCGATGCCGTTGCTATCGCCGATGTTGGCAAACACCTCGACGGCATGCCCATCACGGGTGATGGCCGGCTCGAAGCGGTTGGCCCAGGCGGCCTGCAGGCGTTGCTCGCGCAGGTCACGCTCGGCCAGCGCCCGCTGAAGCTCATCCGCTGGCGGTGCGACGCTGACCACACCACGCTGGCCATCGAGCAGCAGCGGCGTACCACTCTCCAACAGCAGTATCGATGCACCCGCGCCGACCACTGCTGGTATGCCCAACGCCCGTGCGACGATGGCACTGTGGGCCGTGGCCCCGCCCTGGGCGGTGACAATGCCGGCAACCCGGTTGGGGTCCAGGCGGGCGACATCGGATGGACCGACTTCGGTCATCACCAGCACATAGGGTTGCTCGGGCTCAGCCTGCGCCTGCACCCCACACAACTGCGCCAGCACGCGGCGGCCAATATCGCGCAGGTCGGCGGCGCGCTCGGCGAGCAGCGCATCGTGCAACGCCTCTTGCTGACGGGCCGCAGCTTCGATCACGGCCATCCACGCGGCCGCAGCACTTTCGCCCTGGGCCAGGCGCTGTTCGACATCGTCGCTCAGGGCCGGGTCGGCAAGCATTTCCTGGTGGGTGACGAAAATTTCGCCAATGGCCTTGTCGCTGCGCAGGACCAAAGCCTGCAGTTCGCCATTGACGGTAGCCAAGGCTTCGCGCAGTTTCTGCCGCTCCAGGGCGCACGATTCCCCCCGCAAGGGATAGTCGAACTCACGCTCGACACAGACATGCGCCGGGCCGCTGGCAATGCCGGGGGCGGCGCCCACACCCTGGATACGGCTGCCGGCCGCTGGCGCTTGCAGTACTTCGGGTACGTTATCGGCAATGGGCGCGACGCTCTGCGGTAGCGGTTCTACCTCTTCACCCAAGCCTTGCTCGATAGCCGCCAGCAGCACCGGCAAGGCATCGGCAGCGATGCTCGGTTCGGCGACCAGTTCCAGTGCCTGACCACGGCGTGCGCCGAGGCTGAGCAGCTTGCTCAGGCTCTTCACCGATACGGCTGGCTGCGCGCTATCGACCAGGCGCACACGGATTTCCCCTTCAAAGCCTTTGGCCAGTTGTGCAAGCACCTTGGCCGGGCGCGCATGCAAGCCATGTGGATTGGCCAGCACGACACGTGCGCCAGGCCAGTCCGCCGGCGCTTCACCGCCCAACACTTCCAGTACCGCACGGCTGCTGGTGGCCTGGTAGAGCATCTGCCCGCGGCCTTCGATCAAGACTTCGCACAGACGCTCGAGCAGGGCCTCGTGAGCGGCGCCAAGGCTGGCCAGGCAGAACAGACCGTTGAGCGGCTGGTCGCGGTAACGCAGCGGCTGCTGCGGGGTGATGAAGGCGAGGCCCGGCTGACGAACCTGGCGCTCGCTGTGCAGCCACCACAGGCCCTCACCCAGCGGCAGCGGCTCGGCCTGCTGCAGCACGGCGGCAAAGCCACTGTCGACACAGTCGGCACGTTGCAGCAGGCGGGCACCGCGCCAGGCCAGTTCGTCGAAGTCTTCTGCCGGCACGTTCAGGCCGACCAGCTGCGCATCCAGCGCCAGCGCCTGGGGCGCGCCCTGCAGCAGCTTGAGCAGCGCTTCGGCAGAGCTGGCACGGCGCAAGGCTTCGGCCAGGTCGGTCTCGCCCAGCGCCCGGGTCAACAGCTGCAGCAGGCGCAGGTGTTCGTCGGAGCGGGCGGCAATACCAATGGCCAGGTAGACCATTTGCCCGTCACCCCAGTCTACTCCCTCGGGGAACTGCAGCAGGCGTACGCCGGTGGCATACACCAGGTCACGTGTTTGCGGCGTACCATGGGGAATGGCGATGCCCTGGCCAAGAAACGTGGAGCCTTGTGCCTCCCGGGCCTGCAGCCCTTGCAGGTAACCGTCGGCAACCAGGCCGTCCGCAACCAGCCGATCCGCCAAAAGGCGCAATGCCTCGGCCTTGTCGGCGGCCTTCTGGCCCATGGCTATCTGCTCATTGGCGAGCTCGAGCATGACCTTCTCCTTTTGCAGTTCCCGTTCGGGTACTGGAGTATTGTTGTGAAATTCACATAAAGGGCCAGTTCAGCAGCCTTGCGCAGGTGGCAGCCGAGGCAGAAAATTCGGCAGCTGAAACGTTTAATCTGACCAGACGGCCACGTTACTCGATAATCTGCCCAGTAAAAAGCCCCATCCTGTCGGACAATTGCGACAATGGTCGTCTGCGCGTGATGCCTGTACCGGGTCAAACTACCCGGTCCGGCCTTACAGCCAGCCCCGGTAATAACAAGGAAAATTCGGTGAAACTCAGCGATATCGCCCGTCTGGCCGGTGTGTCCGTGACCACTGCCAGCTACGTCATCAATGGCAAGGCTGAACAGCAGCGCATCAGTAACAGTACTGTCGAGCGGGTACGCGCGGTGGTCGAAGCCCACGGCTTCACCCCCAACCCGCAGGCTGCTGGGCTGCGCAGCCGGCATACCCGCACCCTGGGCTTCATTCTCCCGGATCTGGAGAACCCCAGCTACGCCCGCATTGCCAAGCAACTGGAGCAAGGCGCCCGCGCCCGCGGCTACCAGCTGCTGATCGCCAGCAGCGACGACCAGCCAGACAGCGAGCGCCAACTGCAGCAACTGTTCCGTGCGCGCCGATGCGATGCGCTGTTCGTTGCCAGTTGCCTGCCGCCAGAAGATGACAGCTACCGCGAGCTGCAGGACAAAGGCCTGCCGGTGATTGCCATCGACCGCCGTCTGGACCCCGCACACTTCTGCTCGGTGATCAGCGACGACCGCGATGCCAGCCGCCAGCTGGCCGCCAGCCTGCTCAGCTCGGCCCCACGCAGCATCGCCCTGATTGGCGCACGCCCCGAGCTGTCGGTTAGCCAGGCGCGTGCCGGCGGATTCGACGAAGCCCTGCAAGGCTATACCGGCGAAGTGCGCCGCTATCAGGGCGAAGCGTTCAGCCGTGAGTGCGGCCAACGCCTGATGCAGCAACTGATCGACGACCTGGGGGGCCTGCCGGATGCTCTGGTGACCACTTCGTACGTGCTGTTGCAGGGCGTGTTCGACACCCTGCAGGCGCGCCCGGTCGACTCGCGCCAACTGCAGCTGGGTACCTTTGGCGACAACCAGTTGCTCGACTTCCTGCCGCTGCCGGTCAATGCCATGGCCCAGCAGCATGGCCACATTGCCGCCACTGCGCTTGAACTGGCACTGGCCGCCATCGAGGAAAAACGCTATGAACCCGGCGTGCACGCCGTTGGCCGCACCTTCAAGCAACGCATCTCAGCAGCCTGAACATGCGCCTGATCGACACCCACACCCACCTGGACTTCCCCGACTTCGACGCCGACCGTCCGCGCCTGCTGGCCAACGCGGCGGCCCGTGGACTGGAGCGGATGGTGGTGCTGGGGGTGTACCAGGCGAATTTCCAGCGCGTATGGGAGCTGGCCTGCGCCGAGCCGCGCCTGTTCGCCGCGCTTGGCCTGCACCCGGTCTACCTCGACCAGCATCGCCCTGAGCACCTGGTGCAGTTGCGCGAGTGGCTGGAGCGCCTGCGCGACAACCCGCGGCTATGTGCCGTAGGTGAGTTTGGCCTGGACTATTACCTCGCAGACCTTGACAAGACCCGCCAGCAGGCGCTGTTCGAAGCGCAACTGCAGATGGCTTGCGACTTCGAACTACCGGCCCTGCTGCACGTGCGCCGCAGCCATGCCCAGGTGATTGCCACACTCAAGCGCTACAAGCCAGCGCGGGCGGGGGTGATTCATGCGTTTGCCGGCAGCTACGAAGAGGCCCGCGAGTACATCAAGCTGGGCTTCCTGCTTGGGTTAGGCGGTGCGGGTACCTGGCCGCAGGCGCTGCGGCTGCGCAAGACTCTGGCGCGGCTGCCACTGGACAGTGTGGTGCTGGAGACTGATGCACCGGACATGGCACCGGCGATGTACCCGGGGGTACGCAACAGCCCGGAGCATCTGCCGGAAATTGCCACGGCGCTGGCGCACGTGATGGAGCTGGATGTCGAGGTGCTGGCACAGGCCAGCACCCGCAATGCTTGCACGTTGTTCGGCTGGTGAAACTCGGGTGACCGGGATTCGCGTGGGATGCGATTGGCCCCGAATCAGACCAGCACGGTCCACAGCGCGAACCCGGCATACCACAGCACTGCACAGCGCAACAGCAGTTCCCACAGACTGTCCAGCCGCCCCAAACCGCGCTGGCTGTCCTCTTCCTCGGGAATGTCATCGGCAATCCGCCCCACCCGAGCCACCAGGTGCCCGGCGCTGATGTGCCAGTTGAGCACCTCGTGCAGCATCACCCGTGTCACCGCGAGGAAGTTGCCCACCAGGGCAAAGCTCAACGCCAGCGCCCGCACCGGCAACCAGTCCATGATGTGCCGCAACTGCTCGGCACGCGCCTTCAAAGCCGGCTGCTTGCTGTGCTCGCTACACAGCGCCAACAATCGATAAGCCAGCGCAGCGCCAGGGCCCAGTACGAAATACCAGAAGATCACCGCAAAAAAGCCCTGGTACACCTGCCACAGCAAGTTACCCTGCACCCGTACCAGCAGGCTGTGGGGTTCATCGGCCACCAGGCCCAGGTCACGCTCGGCTACGTGCAGCGCCGCCTGATCGTCCCCCCGCCGCCAGGCATCACGAAACGCCCCCAACGATGCCTTGGCATCGCCGCGGCCCAGGCTGTAGATCAGCACCAGCAGGTGCACCGGCAACGCCAGCAAACCATACGCCACAGGCTCCAGCACATGCAGCAGCAACACCAGCAGCGCTACCGGCGCCAACACCAGGATGGCCAACGTCCACCACGGGTGCACCTTGCCGCTGCGTTCCAGGCGCACCAGTTCACCAAGAAAGAACCCGTCACGCTGCACCTTATGGCGCAGCGCCGAAAACTTCTCGACCCACAGCGCCAGCACCAACACCAGAAAACTCATGCCTTGTCCTCGTTGTGCTGCAGCGCCTGGCGGTAGCGCGGCCAGTCGAAGGCCGGGCCGGGGTCGGTCTTGCGCTGCGGGGCAATGTCGCTGTGGCCCTGAATGCGGTTCAGGTCGATGGCCGGCCAGGCACTGCGGATGTGCCGGGTGAGTTGCTCCAGCACCGCATACTGGGCATCGGTATAGGGCAGGTCGTCGGTGCCTTCCAGCTCGATGCCGATGGAAAAGTCGTTACAGCCTTCGCGCCCGTCAAAGCTCGACACACCCGCATGCCAGGCACGGTCATGCAACGACACGAACTGCGTCACCGCGCCGTCACGCTCGACAAACAGGTGCGCCGACACAGTCAAGTGGTTGATGCTGGCAAAATACGGGTGTTCATCAGGGGCCAGGCGGTTCTGGAAGAATTGCTGCACCTTGCCCGTGCCGAAACAGGCCGGGGGCAGGCTGATGTTGTGGATCACCAGCAGGGAAATCGATTCGCCTTCGGGGCGCGCATTGAAGTTCGGCGAGGGGCAGTGGGTGATTCCGATTCCGTGGAACCAGCCAGTGGCACGGTCCAATTGCATGGGCAGATCCTGAAAAACGCCGTGAACATGCCCACAGTATGCCCTGCGGCCAACACCGTGTGCATGTGAATGATTGTAATGAGTCTGCCTATTGCGCCTGCCCTTGCCGCAAGCTCTCAAGTACCGCCTCCAGCGCCCGTTCGAATAACAGGCGGTCATCCAGTACGCGCACTTCGTGCCGCTGCAGTGCCTGGGCCAGGCTGGCGCTGCTCCACTCGCGCACTTTCATGCCGGTGCGGTTGGCAAACACCAGCCTGTCACTGCTGTCAATGCGCGCGACCAGCTTGCAGCGCAGTGGTTCATCCTCGTCGAGCACCTCGACCCAGGTGCCGATGCGCAGGCGTTGCGCCTGGCGCAGCGCTGCAGCCTGCCCGTCGGCAGCGTGCAGGGGCACGCAGGCGGGCTCTTCGGCAATAGCCAGCACAATCTCTTCGGCCACCCGCACATCGCCCAAGGATTGGCCCTCCCTGCCCGGCAGCGCCTCATTACCTGCGCAGGCCCGCAGGTGCAACTGTTCCAGTTGCAGGAAGAACTCGCGGGTCGCCACCGCGTCCAGGGCTACACTGGCCAGGCCATCGCGCAGCGCCTTGAGCAGGCCTGGCACTTGCTGCAGCAAGGCTTGTGGCTCATGTGGCGGCGTGATGCTGGCCAGCAGCATGTCCATCGTCTGCACTGCGTCGTGCCAGGCCTGTGAGCCCTCGCCCTGTTTCAGCCAAGCCAGCAGCAGTACCTGGCTCCAGGCCTGCACCAGCATTTGCACCACCACCTGCGGCAGTACCCGGCTACGCAGGCGCTGGTTGAGCACGTGCTGCACCTGCTGCCTGGCTTGCATTGCCCGGGCACGGCCTTCTTCGGCGTCGCGAGTGCGTTGCTCCAGCAACTCGTTACGTCGCCGTTCGTCCTGATTGAATGCCAGGAAGTCGTCGAGCAACTCGGCGAACAGGCTGGCATCGTCGGCAAAATCATTGAGCAAACGCTGGACGATACGCTCTACCCGCACGTGCAAGCTGTCACGCTGGCCTTCGCTGCCGCACTCCCAGCCAATCGCGGCGCCGGCGATTTCGTTGAGCAAACGGCGCGCCGGGTGGCTACTCCGGCTGAACAGCCCCTTGTCCAGTAATGCCACCTTGAGCAGGGGAATATGAAGGCGCGCAATCAGCGCCCGCAGGCTGGCCGGCAGGTTGTCATCGTTGTGGATGAACGCGAACAGCAGGCCAACCAGGTTGATCATGTCTTCATCAGCCACGTGAAGGCGCCGGCGCGTGCCGCTGCGCACGCTGACCCGCAACAGCAGCTGCTCAAGCTGCTGGCCGAGCTCGAAGTCATCGGCCTCGTACGTGGCGGGCACATAGCGCTGCAAATGCGACAGTAGCCGGAGCAGGTCAGCGGTACTGATCGGCTGGGCGGCAGCCACCGCGTGCAAGCGCGGAGCGAACTGCCCGCGCACCGGCGCCAGCAGTGCCTGCAACGAGGCAAACAACGCCTGCCCTGCGGCGTCCGCCCCCTCCTCCTGGCCAAGGTTCGCCGGCCCGGGTCGCGCACGCATGCGCCGGTCTTCGGCACGCCGGCGCGGCGCCGGTTGCAGCTCGGGCAGTACGCCGGCAGCGGCCAGCAACTGATTGGCTTCGCCATAGATCACATCGGCATCACGTAGCACATAACGCTCGAACAGCTTCAGCAGCACCAGCTTGACCCGCAGGCCAACGCCCAGATTACGCCCGGCCTCGAGGAAGTAACGACACAGCGCGGCTGGCCCCAATGGGTTGTGCTGCTCGTACAGGGGGCGGTCGAGCAATGCCTGCAGGCGCAGACCCAGTTGCTGCAGGGCAATGCCATCGCGTGACAGTACCCGCGCCACCATGCCCTCGATGGCGGCGGCCCGCTCCATTTGAGCCTTGCTGCGCGGGTTGCCCGGCTCGACCAGGTTTGCCAGCAAGTCGACCTGGCCGGCTCGGAGGAAAGCATCATGGAACGTATCCAGAAAACCACGCTCGATGCTCTTGCGCTTCAGGCGCAGGTCACGCATGGCCTCGAAGTACAGGTTCTGGTCACCGCGGTCCGAGGCCTTGTCGGCCATTTCGAAGAGCATGTCATCGGCATTGTCGAACAAGTCCTGCAGGCCCTGACGCAACTGCAACGCGGCCTTGTCGCGCACCTGCAGCAACACGACCGGAAGGCAAGGATGAGGCGTGCGCCCCCCTCGGTCGATGGCTGCCGCCAAGGGCACCACCTTGCCTTCTTTTTGCATCCTGGACTCCTTGCAGGGTGTCTTGCCCGAAAGGGCTGAAAATCGTCAAAGCCATGGCGCCAAATACCAGTCGCCATTATCGGTAAAAAACCGTATAGCTACCAGCGCCGTTTCGCTGGCTGGCTAATGACCCTGATCGGCTCCGATTACTCACAACGCCCGACCAAAGGTCAGCGCCAAGGCGGCTGTACACACCGGCCCCCTGCCCTATAATCGCGGGCACCTAGCTTGTGGAGCCGACCATGCCGAACCTACGCCTTGCCGACCTGACCGCTGAAATTGAAGCCAACGTGCGCCGCGCGCTGTTGGAGGACATCGGCAGTGGCGATATCACCGCGCAACTGATTCCGGCCGAGCGCCTGGCCAAAGCGACCATCATCACCCGTGAAAACTGCGTGGTCGCCGGTACCGCTTGGGTCGATGCCGTATTCCGCCAGCTCGACCCGCGCGTTGCTGTGCACTGGCAGGTGGCCGACGGTGAGCAGGCCACTGCCAATCAGCCGTTGTTCCACCTGGAAGGCCCGGCCCGTTCGCTGCTCAGTGGGGAGCGCAGCGCACTGAACTTCCTGCAGATGCTGTCGGGGGTCGCCACCCGTGCGCGCTTCCTCGCCGACTTGGTTGCAGGCACTCAGGTGCGCCTGCTGGACACCCGCAAAACCCTGCCGGGCCTGCGCCTGGCGCAAAAATACGCAGTGACCTGCGGTGGGTGCGACAACCACCGCATAGGCCTGTACGACGCCTTCCTGATCAAGGAAAACCACATCGCCGCCAGCGGCGGCGTAGCCGAGGCGGTGGCCGCAGCACACCGCATTGCGCCGGGCAAGCCGGTGGAAATCGAGGTCGAAAGCCTGGACGAACTGCGCCAGGCGCTGGCCGCTGGCGCGGACATCATCATGCTCGACGAGCTGAGCCTGGACGAAATGCGCGAAGCCGTGCGCATTACCGCTGGCAAAGCCAAACTTGAAGCCAGCGGCGGGGTCAACGAAACGACCCTGCGGGTGATTGCCGAGACGGGGGTGGACTACATCTCGATTGGCGCCATGACCAAGGATGTGAAAGCGGTGGACCTGTCGATGCGACTGAGCCTGTGAGCTGATTGCAGACCATAAAAAACCGGCGCTTGGCCGGTTTTTTATTGGGGGCGCTTTGCCCCCCTTTTTCTCAGATCAGGACGAGGCGTTGGCCAAACCGTCCAGGTAGCGCTCGACATCCAGCGCCGCCATGCAGCCCGCACCGGCCGACGTGATGGCCTGGCGGTAAACGTGGTCAGCCACGTCGCCAGCGGCAAACACACCCTCGACGTTGGTCGCGGTGGCGTTGCCTTCGCGGCCGCCGTTGACTACCAGGTAGCCGTCTTTCAGGGTCAGCTGGCCTTCGAACAGCGAAGTGTTCGGGGTGTGGCCAATGGCGATGAACACGCCGTCGACCTTGATTTCGTCGCTGCTGCCGTCGTTGTTCTTCAGGCGCGCACCGGTTACACCCATGTTGTCACCCAGCACTTCGTCCAGGGTGGCGTTGAGCTTGAGCTCGATCTTGCCTTCGGCCACACGGGCGTTCAGCTTGTCGACCAGGATCTTCTCGGCGCGGAAGGTTTCGCGACGGTGTACCAGGGTCACCTTGCTGGCGATGTTGGCCAGGTACAGTGCCTCTTCCACGGCAGTGTTACCACCACCGACCACGGCGACCGGCTTGTTGCGGTAGAAGAAACCGTCACAGGTGGCACAGGCCGAAACACCCTTGCCCATGAAGGTTTCTTCCGACGGCAGGCCCAGGTAGCGAGCGCTGGCGCCAGTGGCGATGATCAGCGCATCACAGGTGTACTTGCCGCTGTCACCCTGCAGGGTGAACGGCTTGTTGGCCAGGTCGACAGCGTTGATGTGGTCGAAGACGATTTCGGTTTCAAAACGCTCGGCGTGCTCTTGCATACGCTGCATCAGAGCCGGGCCGGTCAGGCCGTGGGGGTCGCCCGGCCAGTTGTCGACTTCGGTGGTGGTGGTCAGCTGGCCACCCGCCTGCATGCCGGTGATCAGCAGCGGCTTGAGGTTGGCACGGGCGGCATACACCGCAGCGCTGTAACCGGCAGGGCCGGAACCGAGAATGATGACGCGCGAATGACGTACTTCAGACATGTCGAACTCCTGTCGAGCGGGCCGCAGGGCCGGCATCGGTGTACCGGCTGCGCCAGCCAAGAAATTAAAAAGGACCCACGCAGCACTTGGGGAAGGCTAAAACGCGCAGGCCCGCAAAGCGAAAAGTTGAGCGCACTGTAGCGAGGTCGCAAAGATTAAGGAAATATCCTTAGACAATCCACCTCATAGGCATCGCCTATGCTGCGATTTCATCGATAAACAAGCCCCGGGCGCTTTTGTTACATCCCGTTTCCCGCCCACGGCGTGCCTTTCGTCGGCGCGGCAAACTCGGTAAGGTCAGCGCGTTTTCCTTCTCTGCGGAGTATCTAGATGCAAGCCCCTGTCCTCTCTGGCCCCCAATACCTGCGCGAAGGCCTGAAACTGGTGCTGAGCCCCAACCTGCGGTTGTTCGTGCTGCTGCCTCTGGCGGTCAACCTGTTGCTGTTCGGTGGCCTGATCTACTTCGCCGGCCACCAGTTCGGCCTGTGGCTCGATGCCCTGATGCCCACGCTGCCTGACTGGCTGAGCTTCCTCAGCTACATCCTCTGGCCGCTGTTCGTTGCCTTGCTGGTGCTGATGGTGTTCTTCACCTTCACCTTGGTGGCCAACATCATTGCCGCGCCGTTCAACGGTTTTCTGGCGGAAAAGGTCGAGGTGGTAGTGCGTGGCGAAGACACCTTCCCAGCCTTCAGCTGGGGCGAGCTGGCAGCCATGGTACCGCGCACCTTCAGCCGCGAAATGCGCAAGCTGGGCTACTTCCTGCCACGCGCCATCGGCCTGTTCATCCTGTCGCTGATCCCGGTGGTCAACGTGGTGGCTGCGCCGCTGTGGCTGATCTTTGGCGTGTGGATGATGGCCATCCAGTACATCGACTACCCGGCGGACAACAACAAGATGAGCTGGCAGGACATGCTCGCCTGGCTGCGGCAGAAGCGCTGGCAGAGCCTGGGCTTTGGCGGCATCACCTACCTGGCGCTGATGATTCCAGGCGTGAACGTGCTGATGATGCCGGCGGCAGTGGCCGGGGCTACGTTGTTCTGGGTGCGGGAGCGGAGCTGATTCCTGGGCCGTGTGCGATTGACATGAATGGCGCGGGCCCCTGTGGGAGCGGCCTTGTGTCGCGATAGGGCCGCAAAGCGGCCCCGGCAATCTGTGCAGTGGCGCTGAAATCTGGGGCCGCTCTGCGGCCCTATCGCGACACAAGGCCGCTCCCACAAAAAAGCAGAGCGTGCCTGGCCTGGTTCACTGCCCCACTGGCTGCAAAACTGCCCCACCACATCCACCACCGGCTGCGCCCCGTCCTGAATCCCTATAATCACGCTGCCAGTCTCGTCGGCCAGCGCCAGCCTTTGCTCAGCCTGGCGGTTGACTGCGGCATTAATCTGGCTGCTCGGAAAAGGAGTAAGGTTGAAAATCTGTCAATTGCGCCAGAAAGATCAAGTGTTCAACAGCGCTGACTTTTCTAAGATGTTGCAGGGAGTCTGCCCCGCCCAGCATGAGCGCGGGGAAAAAGCCGTACATCTCGTCATGTTTAAGCCTACCCAGTTTTTCCTTGGCGGGATTGAAGAGACCATTGAAATCCATTGACTCCACTTCTCTTGACAAAATAAAGCCTTGAAGCTCAGTATTTAGTTGTTCCTTTGTGAATTCAGTTCGATAAAATATGTACTGAGACCCAACGCTTGTTATTTCCAATGAAAATCCAGTTTTTTCTCCCCAAAGATACAAGTCTCCGAAGGCACTTCTTGCAACCAAATGATAGCTGTCGTACGAAGCAAGTGCCGTGCCTGCAATCCAGCAGGAAACTACGGAGTCATATTCTTGCGGATTGACTAGCCAGAATATGCCCTCACCGTAGCCCCCCCACCCATGCTCGGACCAATATTCCAAAAGCTTGGGAGGAAGCTTGTCTCTGTATCTTTCGATTGTGGAGCCAGGTACTTCCCGGCGCTCAATCGGCGGACCGAAATTCTCAATCAAATTGGCAAATACTTTATCCATTTCAACCGTCTCACTTAGCACTTATGTAATTTGACATTCATGCGGATTGAGCCTCTGGACTCCAGGGGTACCCTTTCGGCCGTTTTCTTTAAGTTGGGTATCCTGGTTTTCCATTGGGCGCCTATCACTGAGTTAACCTGGCGGTCCCCAAAGTCCGATATGACGTCTCTACCTCCGGCGACGAGATCCGGATTGTGCAGTGCTGCTGTAATTGACATCCGGTTTCTGGCTTTTTCTATTGCAACCCGTTGCATTTCAAATGGGCCCATGGTTTTCCTGAGCTCTTTTTCAATCTTTCCTTGATAAATTCTTGCTCCTTTTTTCTCGCTCTCTGGGCAAGCCCTCGATGAAGAACTCGGCAATGCAAGCCAGCCCCAGCGCGCCAAGGATCCAACCACTGACCTTGAGGCCCATGGCCGCGCCTGCGCCAGCGAACGGTATGGTTCCGGCGACGCCGGCGAATGCGCCTACCCCTGCGCCAAGCAGGCCACCGGTAACGGTGCTGCCGACGACGATCATCGCCATCTGCTGCACGACCCTCAGCAGTTCGTCGACGATGCTGTTGATGTCGAGGTCGGCGAAGCGCTGCGTAGCAGGTGCGCCGCCTGCCATTCGGCGTGGTAGAAGGCTGTGCGGACAGCTTCGATCCGGCGCAGGTTGAGGCCCAGTGAGGCGACCTCTTCATTGAGGCTGGTGCGGAACTGGCCACCGCTTGGGTAGCCCACCATGGCGATGACACGTGACTCGATCTCGTGCCAGGAGGGCACGAGGTAATCCAGGTACATGAGGTGTCTCCCTGACAACGTGTGCAGGGGGAAATCCCATCATGGATTCGGATCGGAGGTTTCTGAGTCAGTTATAGGAAAATGCGACTTCGTTTCCGGCATGCTCGGCGAAGTTCAGCTGTTCAGTTGTTGCTGTGGGTAAGGCTGGAAATTTTTATCGTTCTTGAGATCGAGCGCCGCGCAGACGAAGCTCGATCCCATGGCCATTACAAACCCCAAGCCATATCAAAGACTCAACCGGCTGGAAAACTGCCCCACTACGTCCACTACCCGCTTCGCCCCGTCCTGGATCTCGACAATCACGCTGCCCGTCTCATCCGCCAGCGCCAGCCCCTGTTCGGCCTGGCGCTTGCTGGTGTCGATGATCGACACTGCCGCCTGCGCCAGTTGTTCGTTCTGCTGTACCACCCGGGCGATTTCTTCGGTGGCGGTGCTGGTGCGAGAGGCCAGTTGGCGCACTTCGTCGGCAACGACGGCAAAGCCCCGCCCTTGCTCACCGGCACGGGCGGCTTCGATGGCCGCGTTAAGGGCCAACAGGTTGGTCTGCCCGGCAATGTCGCTGATGGTCTTGATGATCGAACCGATCACCCGCGACTGGGTATCCAGCGCCTGGATCCCGTCGGCCGCCTCTTGCATCGAAGCCTCCAGTCCACGCATCACGGTGACAGTCTGGGTGACCACCTCGGTGGCCTTGCGAGCACTGACATCGGTACCCAGCGAGGTGTTGTAGGCGACATCTGCCGCCTCGGCCACTGCCAGCTCCTGGTTGACCTGATCGGTGATCACGGTGGCGAACTTGACCACCTTGTACAGCACATCGTGGGCATCGAAGATCGGGTTGTACGAGGCCTCCAGCCAGATCACCCGGCCATGGGCATCGATGCGCTTGAAGCGCTCGGCAACATATTCGCCACGGCGCAGCCGGTCCCAGAACGCTTGGTAGCCGGCCGAGTTGGCCTCCTGCGGTTCGCAGAACATGCGGTGGTGCTTACCGCGAATCTGCTCCAGGCGATAGCCGACGGTGGCCAGGAAACGATCGTTGGCAGTGAGAATGATGCCGTCGAGGTCGAACTCGATCACCGCAGTAGAGCGCATCAGGGCCTTGATCAGGCTTTCGTGCTCGCGTGAGGTCTCGATGGTTCGGGTCAGGTCGCTGGAATGCAGGGTGAAGTACTTGATGCGCCCCTCGCTGTTCTTCACCGGCTGCAGGATCGAGCGCAGCCAGGCTTCCTGACCATTGCCCCGCAGAAGACGGAACGCACCGTTCAGGTGTTCGCCACGGCTGATCGCACTTTTCATGCGCTGGTAGAAGTCCAGCGACTTTACGTGGGCGGGGACGATGTCCTCGATATTGCGTCCAAGCAATTGTTCGGCACGGTAGAGCATCTCGCTCTCGAAGTTGCCGTTGACCATCTCGATCCGTCCCTGAGGGTCGAGCTGCAGCACCAGCATCTCGCTGTCGAGACTACTCTTGACCTGTTCGATGGACATCAGGTCTTCGCGCAGTTGCCGGATTTCTTGCTTGAGCTTGTTGTTGAACATCACCGCTCTCCTGGAGCGCATCACGTAGTCGAATGCATCTTCATCGGCTGCCGGGGACACCTTCTTGAGTGCTGTGCGAGGAAATATTCATGAAGGCAAACGTGCCAGCGGTCAGGCGTCATCTTTACGTCACAAGGCGGTCACATTAGCGCAACCCGGCAGGCGGAAACTTTTTGTCATGAATACACCCGCCCTACGCATTACCTTGGTCAGCGAAACCTTCCCACCCGAGATCAATGGCGTGGCCAACACCCTTGGCCGCCTCAGTGAAGGGTTGCGCCAACGCGGCCATGAGGTCGAGGTGGTGCGCCCACGCCAGGCAGGCGAAGGGCACGCGTACAACGACCCGCACCTGATGCTGTGCCGTGGCTGGGCGCTGCCGGGCTACCCGGGTTTGCAGTGGGGCGAGGTGTCGATGCACAAGCTGTTGCGCCGCTGGCGCCGGCAGCGCCCGGATGTACTGTACATCGCCACCGAGGGGCCGCTGGGGCTCAGCGCCCTACGCGCGGCCCGACGCCTGGGGGTGGCAGTGGTCAGTGGCTTTCACACCAACTTCCCGCAGTATTCCGGCCAGTACGGCCTTGGCCTGCTGGCGCGCCTGCTCACTCACTACTTGCGCTGGTTCCATCGGCGCACGGCAATCACCTTGGTGCCGAGTGCCAGCCAGCGCCTGGAGCTGGAGCGTCGCGGCTTCGAACGCCTGGAGCTGCTGGCCCGAGGGGTCGATGCCTGCCTGTTCAATCCAGCCCGGCGCAGCCAGGCCCTGCGCGAAAGCTGGGGGCTAGGCCCGGAGGATATCGCCGTACTGCATGTCGGGCGACTGGCGGCGGAAAAGAACCTAGGCCTCCTAAGGCCTTGCTTTGAGGCATTACGCACGACCTATCCACAGAAGCGCCTGCGCCTGATCATGGTCGGCGACGGGCCTCAGCGCGCCAGGCTTGAACAAGAGATACCGGACGCCGTGTTTTGCGGCGCCCAGCGCGGTGAACGACTGGCCGAGCACTATGCCAGCGGCGACCTGTTCCTGTTCCCGAGCCTGACCGAGACCTTCGGCAATGTGGTGCTCGAAGCCATGGCCTCAGGGTTGGCGGTAGGTGCTTATGACGAGGCGGCCGCCGCGCAGCATATTCGCCATGGCCACAGTGGCGCGCTGGCCATGCCGGGGGACCAGGCAGCGTTTGTCGATGCAGCGTGCTGGTTGCTGGAAGAAGTGGAGACCTTGCGCAGGGTGCGCCTGAATGCGCGACAGCATGCCAGCCGTCAGGGCTGGCCGGCGATTGTCGAACAGTTCGAGGGGTATCTGAACAGCGCATGCCGGCAACCTGGTGCTACGGCTGGGCGTTCTGCGCAATTTTTGCAGCGCCTGTGAGATCCAGCGCCACCCGCGCGGCACTCGATCTCACAGGTGCCAAAACATCACGTCAGGCACTCTTCAGGCCAGGGCTTTCTCGATGGCCTGCACCACCGCTGGGTCATCCGGCGCCGTGCGCGGCGAGAAACGCGCCAGCACCCGGCCATCCTTGCCCACCAGAAACTTCTCGAAATTCCAGGTAATGTCACCGGGGAACTCGGCCCCCTCACCTGCCAGCAGGCGGTACAACGAATGGCGCTGCGGCCCGTTGACCTCCAGCTTGCTCCCCAGCGGGAAACTGACCCCGTAGTTGAGGCTGCAGAAGTCCTGGATTTCCTTTTCGCTACCCGGTTCCTGCCCGGCAAACTGGTTGCACGGCAGGCCAAGCACATTGAAGCCCTTGTCCTTGTAGATCTGGTAGAGGTTTTCCAGGGCCTTGTATTGCGGCGTCAGGCCACATTTGGAGGCAACGTTGACCACCAGCACCACTTGGCCCTTGAAGGGTGCGAGGGGCAGCTCTCCGCCGTTCAGCGCTTCCAGTTTCAGGTCGTGAAATGCACTCATGATGAAATCCCCTCTCAGGTTCCCGGTTGCCGTGCAGGCGAATTTCGCCCACTAAAAAGGCGCTCGTCCAAACCGTTCACCTCCCGTAGGAAGGCAAATCGGCTTGCCCGAGCGCCTGGCGACTTTCTGAGCTTAGCGCAGAAAATCAGTGGTGATGGCCACCTTCACCGTGGATGTGACGGTGAGCGATTTCTTCGTCGCTGGCGTCACGCACGTTCACAACCTTGACCTGGAAGGTCAGGCGCTGACCGGCCAGCGGGTGGTTGCCATCAACGGTGACGTCGTCGCCGTCGATGTCGCGGATGGTGACGATCTGCATCTGGCCGTCCGGCGCCGAAGCGTGGAACTGCATGCCCACTTCCAGCTCGTCGACACCTTCGAACAGGCTACGGTTCAGGGTGCTGACCAGTTCGGCCAGGTACTCGCCGTAGGCCTCTTCAGGTTCAATGGAAACGTTCAGCTCGTCACCAGCCTGCTTGCCTTCCAGGGCTTTTTCCAGGCCCGGGATGATGTTGCCGGCACCGTGCAGGTAAACCAGCGGCGCGCCACCGGCGGAGCTGTCGATGGTCTCCCCGGCGTCGTTGGTCAGGGTATAGTCGATGGAGACAGCCTTGTTGGCGGCGATCAGCATGGGGCAAGACCTTTTGCAAAAGAATGTAGAGCGGACAAGTGTAACCTTGCCATCGTCCGATTGCGAACGTGGTGCAGACGAGCAACGGCCCATCAGTCGGATCAACGGCTTTCATCGGGACGAAGAAGGCCACTGGGTGGTGGAACTTTCGTGCGGCCATACCCAGCACCTGCGCCACCAGCCGCCGTGGCAGGCACGCCCCTGGGTGCTCGACCCGGCACAACGTGCGCAACACATCGGCCAACCTTTCGCTTGCGGCTGGTGCGCACAAGGGGCCGATAGCGCTACCCTTGACCGTTAATTTCTTGCACCGCTTATTTCGAGAAGCACGCATGCAGACATTTTTCATTGCGCCGACCGACTTTGGTGTCGGCCTGACTTCGATCAGCCTGGGCCTGGTGCGCACCTTGGAGCGTGCCGGCCTGAAGGTCGGCTTCTTCAAGCCTATCGCCCAGCCCCACCCGGGTGACACCGGCCCCGAGCGCTCCACCGAACTGGTCGCCCGCACCCACGGCATCAAGCCACCGGTCCCACTGAGCCTGGCCCACGTCGAGCGCATGCTCGGCGATGGCCAACTGGACGAGCTGCTTGAAGAAATCATCCGCCTCTACCAGCAAGCCTGCGTCGGCAATGACGTGGTTGTGGTCGAGGGAATGGTGCCCACACGCCACGCCAGCTACGCAGCACGGGTCAACCTGCACCTGGCCAAGAGCCTGGATGCCGAAGTAATCCTGGTATCGGCCCCGGAAAACGAAGTGCTCAGCGAGCTGTCTGGGCGGGTCGAACTGCAGGCCCAACTGTTTGGCGGCCCACGCGACCCGAAAGTGCTCGGGGTGATCCTCAACAAGGTGCGTACCGACGAGAGCATGGCGGACTTCGCCACCCGCCTGCGCGAGCACTCGCCATTGCTGCGTGGCAATGACTTCCGCCTGCTTGGCTGCATCCCCTACCAGCCCGAGCTGAACGCACCGCGGACACGCGATGTGGCCGAGCTGCTCGGCGCCCAGGTGCTCAATGCCGGCGATTACGAGCAGCGGCGCATGAGCAAGATCATCATCTGTGCACGCACGGTGGCCAACACGGTCCCGCTACTGACCTCGGGTACCCTGGTGGTAACCCCGGGCGACCGCGACGACATCATCCTCGCTGTCAGCCTGGCAGCGATCAATGGCGTCCCCCTGGCCGGCTTGCTGCTGACCAGCGACAGCAAGCCTGACGTGCGCATCCTCGGCCTGTGCCGCGGTGCACTGCAGGCCGGCCTGCCGATCCTTTCGGTCAGCACCGGCTCGTACGACACCGCCAACCAGCTCAACTCGCTGAACCGCGAAATCCCGGTGGACGACCGCGAGCGTGCCGAGTTCATCACCGACTTCGTCGCCAGCCACCTCGACGCGGCCTGGCTGCACCAACGCTGCGGCACGCCGCGCGAACTGCGCCTGTCGCCGGCAGTGTTCCGCTACCAGCTGATCCAGCGTGCGCAGCAAGCCAACAAGCGCATCGTCCTGCCAGAAGGCGCCGAGCCACTGTTGGTGCAGGCCGCAGCCATCTGCCAGGCCCGCGGCATCGCCCGCTGCGTGCTGCTGGCCAAACCCGAAGACGTCGACGCCGTGGCCCGCGCCCAGGGCATCACGTTGCCGCCAGGGCTGGAGATTCTCGACCCCGAACTGATTCGCGGGCGCTACGTGGAACCCATGGTCGAGCTGCGCAAAAGCAAGAACCTCAACGCACCGATGGCCGAGCAGCAGCTGGAAGACCCGGTGGTGATCGGCACCATGATGCTGGCCCTGGACGAAGTAGACGGCCTGGTCTCGGGCCTGGTGCACTCCACGGCCAACACCATCCGCCCGGCCCTGCAGCTGATCAAGACCGCACCCGGCTCGAGCCTGGTCTCGTCGGTGTTCTTCATGCTGTTCCCCGAGCAGGTACTGGTGTACGGCGACTGCGTGATGAACCCGCACCCAAGCGCTGCCGAGCTGGCGGAGATTGCCCAGCAGAGTGCCGAATCGGCGCAGGCCTTCGGCATCGCGCCACGGGTGGCGATGATCAGTTATTCAAGCGATTCGGCCAGCGATGAAGAAGTCGAGAAAGTGCGCGAAGCGACACGCCTGGCACAGGACGCGGCCCAGGAGCTACTGATCGATGGGCCGTTGCAGTATGACGCAGCGGCCAACCCGGCGATCGCACGAGAGCTGGCGCCGGCGAGCCCGGTGGCCGGGCGCGCCACGGTGTTCGTGTTCCCCGACCTGAATACCGGCAATACGACCCACAAGGCGGTGCAGCGCAGTGCCGACGGGGTCAGCCTGGGGCCGATGCTGCAGGGTTTGCGCAAACCGGTGAACGACTTGCCGCGTGGGGCGCAGGTTGACGATATCGTGCATACCATTGCCCTGACGGCGATTCAGGCCAGCGTGGCGCGCTAAAAGCAGAGGCTTCTTTGCAAGCTTTGTGGGAGCGGGATTGCCCGCTCCCACAGAGCCGCAAAGCAGCCCTGAAGGTCAATCAGGGATACTGCTGAACCTGACCTTGCTGCTCATACTGCTGACCCGGAATCGGCTTCAGGTTCACTTCCACACGGCGGTTCTGCGCACGACCATTGGCGTCAGCATTGCTGGCGATCGGCTGGTCCGGGCCCATGCCACGGACAGAGATACGCGAGGCATCCACACCCTGCGAAGTCAGGTAGGTACTGACCGCCTGCGCACGGCGCTGGGACAGGTCCATGTTGTGCTGGCGGCTGCCCGTGCTGTCGGTGAAGCCAACCACTTCGATGGTGTTCTGGTTGAATTGCTTGAACGAGCCAGCCAGGTTGTTCAGCGGCGAGTAGAAGCTTGGGGCGATGTTGGCCGAGTCGGTGGCGAAGGTGATGTTGCCCGGCATGATCAGCTTGATCTGGTCACCCTGACGCTGCACTTCCACACCTGTATTGGCCATTTGCGCGCGCAGCTCGGCTTCCTGCTTGTCGGCGTAATAGCCATAACCGGCTGCAGCGGCACCCACAGCGGCAGCACCGATCAGTGCACCCTTGCCACGGTTGTTGTGGTCGATGGCAGCGCCGGCGATGGCACCGGCCAGCGCCCCCAGGCCGCCGTACTTGGCGGTCTTGCTCATCCCTGTGGAGCCCTGCGCCTGACCCTGGTTGTCGTAGGGGTTCTGGCCGGCACAGCCGGTCATCAGTGCAGCGGCGGTTGCGACGATAATCAGACGACGCATGGTGAACATGGACAAGCTCCTACTGAAATTCATAAATGCGGCAGATCCCAAAGGGTTCTATGCCAGCCTTGGAACGCATCGGCAACGAAAAATTCCATGAAAGTGCCTTCATGTGCCATCAGGCACGCACGAATGGGTTTTCCCGCATCTCGTCGCCCAAACGGGTGTCGGGCCCGTGGCCGGTCACCACGATGGCCTCTTCGTCCAGCCGGTACAGCCGCTCCTTGATGGAACGCACGATTGCCCGCTGGTCGCCACCCCACAAATCGGTGCGGCCAATCCCCCGGCGGAACAGGGTGTCACCGGCAATCAACAACTTGGCGTCGGCGAACCAAAAGCTCATCGAGCCCGGGGTATGGCCTGGCGTGTGCAACGCCACACCGCAGCCGCAGGCCAGTTCTTCGTCATCACCCAGCCAGCGGTCCGGTGCCGGTACCGGGGTGTAAGGTACGCCGAACATCTGGCACTGCATCTCAAGGTTGTCCCACAGCATCTGGTCGTCCTTGTGCAGGTGCAGCGTGGCACCCGTCAGCTCCTTGAGCTTGCCTGACGCGAGGAAGTGGTCGAAGTGCGCATGGGTGTGGATGATGCTCACCAGCGTCAGGCCGTGGACCTGCAGGCGGGCAAGGATCTTGTCCACATCACCACCCGGGTCGACGACCATGGCTTTCTTGGTCAGGGGGTCGCCGATCAGCGTGCAGTTGCACTGCAAGGGGCCGACGGGGAAGGTTTCGCGGATGAGAGCAGGCGGGGCTTGGGTCATGGTGTTCTCGCAGGTGAAGCTGGGTTCTGCTGGGAGCCTGACAGGAAAATGGGGTGGGTGCACGAGGTTCATGTCTTGAGCGAAGTGGCGCCTGTGAGCTCGAGCGCCGCCCGCGCGGCGCATCGCGAGCAAGCTCGCTCCTACATTTGTTTCGGGCCAGTTATTCCTGAGGCGGAGGTGCGCGCCACCTTGGTGCCCACCTCGATATTGCGTGGAACAAACAAGGCGGTCGCGCGCGAGGGTGCAGGCAATACTGGCCCGAAACAAATGTAGGAGCGAGCTTGCTCGCGATGCGCCGCGCGGGCGGCGCTCGATCGCCCAGGCACCCAATACCTCAAGGCAAAAACAACCTGAACAACCCACCCCCAAGCGCCCCGCCGTTGGAGATCTCGATCCGCCCGCGCACCCCGCCGCTTTCATGCAACGCTGCGATCCGCGCCGCAAAATACAACCCAAGGCCGGTACTGCCGCTGGTCGAGTCGATGCCCTGGATGTACTCCTCCTGGCGCTCGAGCATGTGCTTTGGATAACCCGGGCCGTCATCATTGACGCAAATGGCCAACTGGTTATCGGCCTCTTCGATGGTGATCAGCAAGGCGTGCCCGGCAAAGCGGGTGGCGTTGGTGATAACGTTGGAGATCACCGAGGCCACCAGTTCGCGGTCGAAGAAACCCAGCGGGTTGTCGGTGTCGATACGCCAGGTGGCGAGAATGTCGTTGTGCTTGAGTACTTCCTCGTGCGCCGCCAACTGGGCTTCGATGAAATCATCCAGCTCATGGTAGTCCGGGCATACCGGCAACTGGTTCACACCCAGTTTGTACAAGCCCAGCAACTGCACCAGCATGCCGTTGAGGTGACGAAATTCATGCTCCATGATCCCCTGTTCGGCACCGCCGCGCAGTTCCTCGGGCAAGCGTTCCACCCACTGGCTGTGGGACTGGATCAGCGCCGACAACGAACTTTTGAGGTCGTGCACGGTGGAGGCGATCACCGTGGAAAAATCCAGCCCCTGATTGTCTTGATTCATGCGCCGAACACTCGGATGTGCAGTTTGCGGTAACGGTCATAGCGATTGTCGCTGGCAGGGATACCGGCCACGCTGGTCAAGGCGTCGCGGCACTCCTGCATGATCGCAGGCTGAGGGTTGTCACCGCCGATGCGCAGCAGCGCCTGGGCGGTATTGAGGGCGATGCTGATGTTCTTCGGCTGTAAACCCAATGCCTTTCGGAACAGTTGCAACGCCTCGCCAAGCTGCCCTCCCTGGTAACTGCGCACACCCTGCCGATTGAGGGTGACCGCTTCGGTAATGGCGTTGAGCACACTGGGGTCATCCGTCAGCTTGCCCACTTTCTCCATGACCTTGGGGTCATCGCCATAACTTTCCACGCAGTTCTTCAGCACGCCGATGGCGGCGGCTTCCTGCCCCATCGCCTGCAGTTGCGCAGCGACAGTCAGGGCCGAATCGACAGAGAAGAACTGGTTCATCTTGTCCAGGCGCTGAATCGCCTGTTCTGTCAGCTTGCCGGCCGTTTCCGGGTCGCCGGCCTGCTGCAGGCTGGCAGCCTTCATCATCCGCGCACGCACCTGCAGGCCTTGGTCCTCGGGGTTTTCCTTGGCCACTTCGCTGAGCGTGGTGTTAATCTCGACCCGGGTGCGGGCGTCCAGGCCGAAGCCTGCATTCTTGCTCATCAGCGCCTGCACCAGGCCAAGGTTGTTTTCGGCATCCTTGTAGCGCGAACTCTGCCCCTGGTTCACCGCATGGCGGAACGCCTTCGATGCGCTCTCGAAGTCTTCATTCTCCAGCGCCAGCTTGCCCAGCGTCGACTGCCGACGCACCGACAAAGGCGACAGGCGCACGGCTTCTTCAAGCAAGTTCTGCGCGCGCCGGGTATCACCCTGCGCCACCAGCACCTCGGCCATGCCATCGTAAAGGCCTGGCATGATCGGGAACGCCTTGAGCGCCTGCTCGTATACACCCTGGGCCTGGGCATTCTGACCACGCTTGTGCATCAGTGCGCCCAACGCGGCATATACCCACGGCTGCGGACGGCTGGCCAGGATGGCCTTGAGGAATTTTTCCAGTTCCTCGAAACGGTTGAGGTTGCGCAGGGCATCGGCCCGGTAGCGCAAGCACAAGGGCGCCAGACGCGGATCCTTCTTGCACAGCTCGGCGCAGGCCGCCAGTACTTCGGCCGGACGGTTGCGGTCCAGCGCCTGCAGGATCGGCTTCAGCAACGTCTTGCGCTGGAACAGTTTCTCGACGCGCTGGGCCAGGCCAACCCGGTTGAACGGTTTGGTCAGGTAGGCATCGGGCTCGTGCTCGATGGCGCTAAGGACAATCGCCTGACTGCTCTCGGCAGTGACCATGATGAACACGCACTCATGGCTGATGTGCTTGTCGATGATCAGGTCTTCAAGCACCTGCTGCCCGTTCTTCTTGCCATCACCCAGATGGAAGTCCTGCAGGATGAAGTCATAGCGCTTCTGCGCGCACATGCGCAGCGCCTGCTCGCCGCTGTCAGCGGTGTCCACGTCGCGCACGCCCAACTCGCGCAACATGGAACGGGTCGACGTACGAAAGTCGGTAAAGTCGTCGACGATCAGAAAGCTCTTTTGCCCGTACTGCAGCATCAACACGACCTGCCTTGGAATGATTGAAAAATCGCGCGAGGCGATGCCACCGATCGCTGTATCGGCAGCTGGTCGGGAAAGATGAGGGTAGAGCATTGTCGGCCAAAAACTATGGCTTCAGGCCATCACTTTAACGAGCAATGACCTGCAGGGCCAGTATCACGCCAGCAACCCCAGGGATTTGGCCTTGGCCACCGCCTGGGTGCGCCGCTCCACGCCCAACTTGCTGTTGATGTGGCTGGCGTGGGTCTTCACCGTGTGCAGGGAAATGAACAGCTGCTCGCTGATCTGCTGATTGGAACAGCCTTGGGCAATCAGTTCGAGCACAGCCATTTCGCGGCCACTCAGCGCTTCGCCGTTGCCCGTACTGGCAATTGGCACTGACGGCAGGTGCTTGAGCAGTTCCGCCTGAACCGGGCAAGCGGCGCCTGCCTGCAGTTGTTCATGAAGCCATTGCGGGTGTTTTTCCAGCAGTGGCTGCATTGGCTGTATCACACCGCCATGCGCCGCTTCCAGCAAACTTGGCAGCAACTGCGCGGCCTGCCCTTCCTTGCCTTCGTCCAACAGCAGGGAGAGCCATTGGCACAGGGCGCTGACGGCGAGCATCATGCCGCCACTGGCCTGGCCGCGCTTTACCAGGCATGCCAGGCGTTGCACGGCATCGTCGCTACGCAACTGGATGCGATCGAGCAATGCCTGCTGCAACGCAATGTGCAACGGCAGCAGCGGATGGAATTCCGGTGCCGCCGCCGGCTGCTCGCCGCCATAGGTCTGGCCCAGGCGCTGCAGCCAGGACTCCGCCAGGTCGGTACGCCCCTGGGCCAGCCACAGTTCGCATTTGACCAGGGTAATCATGGCCAGGTAGTAGACCGGGGGCACATCCCAGATGTGCATCAAGCGCTCGGCCTCGGCCAGTTCGGCAAAAGCCTCGGCAAAGTGACCTTCCCGGCCATCAAGCGTGGCAATCACGCAATGACCGATGAGCACACTGATGTCCCGGCACGCTCGCGCCTCACCCAGCCCGGCGCGCAAACGCGCGCGGCCCTGAGCTGGCTGCAGACGCGAGACCAGCAGGTAACCTTCGTAAAGCGTCAACCGCGCACGCACGGCATACAGCCGCTGCGCCGAAAGCCCTTGCAGACGTTGCAGGCCCTGGCGCACTTCGTCCAGCGCGCGCAGCACCTCGCCACGGGCATGCAGCACCCGCGCCCGGTCGTAATGCGCCAGCGCCTCGAACAAGGGGTTACCGACCCGCTGGGCCAGCTCCAGGGCCTCGCGGTTCCAGCCTCGGGCCCGCCAGAAGTCGCCATCGGCAATGGCCAGGTTGGACAGCGTCGACAAACATACCAGGCGTTGGCCGTAGCGCTTGCTCGGCAGGCTCTGCAGCGCTTCGCCGCAATAGGCCAGGGTGCGCTCGCGGTCGCCACGGCCACGGGCAATGACCCCACTGAGTGCCAGCCATTGGGCCAGCATCGACTTTTGCGCGGTCGCCGAAGGCGCGGGCAGAAAGCGACTGAGGTAACCGGCCAGTTCCTCGGCAGCATCCAGCTGGCAAGCCAGGCCCAACGCCCAGCTGTACAGCACGATCAGCCGCGGCGTGCTGATCAACAGACTGTCGGGCAGGTCCATCTTCCAACGCAGCAACATGCCGACGTTCTGCTCGGCCAGCAGTTGCTCCTCGGACAGACTTTGCACCAGGTCGGCGGCAACATCGAGGTGGCCGGCACGCAAAGCCTGCTCCACCGCCTCGTCCAGCAGGTCCTGAGCTTCAAACCAGCGGCAGGCCCGCAAATGCAGAGCGACCTGCGATTCGCTCGCCTGGCGGCTGCGCAACAGGTCGGAGAACAAATGGTGATAGCGGAACCAGTGCCCATGCTCGTCCAGCGGCACAAGGAACACCTGATGCGCCTGCAGGAAGCTCAGGACGGCGGCACTGTCGTGGCGGCCACGCATCGCATCGCAAAGCGGAGCGCAGAAACGCTCCTGGCAGGCGGTTTCGTACAAGAAAGCCTGCACGTCTGCAGGTAGCCTATCGATGACTTCTTCAAGCAGGTAGTCGCGGATCAGTCCCTCGCCACCATGCAGCGCCTGGGGCAAGGCTTGCTCGTCGGCGCTGTCGCTGGCCGCCAGCTGCCAGAAACGCAGCCCGGCGACCCAGCCGTCGCTGCGCTGGATCAGGTTGTCCAGTGCCTGGCCGCGCAGGCCGGTAGGCTGGCGACCGATCACTGCCAACGACTCATCCGCAGTGAGGCGCAGGTCCTGTTCGTTAAGCTCGACCAACTGCCGGGACAGGCGCAGCCGCGCCAGGTGCCAGTCTGGCCGCTGGCGGCTGGTCACCAGCAACACCAGGCCGGGTGGCAGATGATTGAGGAAGAACTGCAGGCAACGGTCAAGCACCGGCCCTTGGGCCAGGTGATAGTCGTCCAGTACCAGCAGCAGCGGCGTATCAGCTTGCAGGTACAGCGCCAGCTCATCGAGCAGGCCGTCGAGCCACTCTTCAAAGGCAAACGGCTGATGGCGCTGGCGCATTTTCAGCAGGCCCATGGCCTGGCCGCCCAGTGCCGGGCAGTATTGCTGCAGGCCTTCAAGCAAGCGCTCAAGGAAGCGGCCAGGGTCGGCGTCCCGCTGGCTCAGGCCAAGCCACAGGCTACGCCAGTGCTCGGGCAGTGTTTCGCAAAACTCGATGGCCAGGGAGCTTTTGCCGAAACCTGCCGGGGCATTGACCAGCAGCAGCCGCCCGCCCAAACCGGCTTCCAGCCGCTGGCACAAACGCAGGCGCTGCACATGGCCATCCGGCAGCGGTGGCCGGAAGAAACGCCCGTCCCGCAGGCCAAGGGCCTGACTCGCGAATCCATGCGTACGGGACAGATCTGTCATGGCCGGCTCGTTCTGGTTGGAAGACAACGGCGGTATGGATGTTTGCGAGACTAGCCGTTAACGCTGCGCATTTGAAGATGATGGACGCAATTGGCATGGAAAAGACTGCGACAAAAAGCAACATGGCTGATGGACAGGGGCTGGGGCGGGGGTTTGGGGAGGTATTCAGGCGGCTTATTGCGTTGTCCGGCCTCTTCGTGGGTGAACCCGCTTCTACAGGGCTGCGCGGAGCCTGTAGGAGCGGGTTCGCCCGCGAAGAGGCCGGTTCAGGAAATAGAAACGCCCCGGCGAGCCGGGGCGTTCTGGGGATCACACGGCGTTCAGTGATTTCAGCTTAGCGAATACCCGACTGACGCAGCGCTGCAGGCTGGAAATCGGCCTTGCTGGCACTGAAGCCAAAGTCGTAAGCGCGCTTCTCTTCGTTCTTCATGCCCAGGGCCAGGTAACGACCGGACTGCAGGTCGTAGATGGTTTCCAGGGTGTACCAAGGTACTTCCACGTTGTAATAAGGCTGAGCATGGGCCTCGGACACGCGCCACAGTTGGCCACGGCCGTCGTACTGGTCGATCACTGCGGCCTGCCAGGTGTCCTCATCGATGTAGAAATCACGCTTGGCGTAGATGTGCCGCTGGCCTGGCTTGAGGGTTGCGACTACGTGCCAGACGCGGCGCAACTCGTAACGGGCCAGGTCCTGGTTGATGTGCCCAGCCTTGATGATGTCGGCATACTTGAGCTTCGGATCATCCAGTTTGAAGGCGTTCGATGCGATGTACAGCTCCTTCTTGCCTTCCAGCTTCCAGTCGTAGCGGTCTGGCGCACCGTTGAACATGTCCAGGTTGTCCGAGGTACGCAGGCCGTCGGCGGCGGTACCCGGGCCGTCATACGACACTTGCGGCGCCTGGCGCACGCGACGCTGGCCGGCGTTGTAGATCCACGCCTTGCGCGGCTCCTTCACCTGGTCGAGGGTTTCGTGCACCAGCAGCACGGTCCCGGCCAGGCGCGCTGGCGCGGTCACTTCCTGCTTGAAGTAGAACAGGATGTTGCCTGGGTTGTTCGGGTCGTAATCCTTCATCTTGTCGCGGAAGACGAACTGGTCGGAGAAGTAAACCGGGCTGAAAGAGCCGTTCTGCTGTGGCGTGGCCTGGATCACCAGGCGGCTGACACTGCCCCCTCGGTAACGGGTGATGTGGTTCCAGATCACTTCCAGGCCGCTTTTCGGGATCGGGAACGGCACCGCCGTGTTGAAGTTGTTCAAACCGTTGCCGCCTTCCGTCAGCGTGGTCTGGGTGGCGTTTTTCTTGATGGCGGCGAACACGTCCGCAGGTACCGTGGAGCCGCGATGGGTTTTGAATACTGGGATCTTGAAGGTGTCCGGATAGCGCTTGAGCATGGCCAGCTGGCCCGGCGAAAGCTTGTCCTTGTACTGCTCGGCGTTTTGCGCAGTGATGGTGAACAGCGGCTTTTCACTGCCGTACGGGTCGGACAGGAAGCCCTTGCCGTCAACACTGCCTGCGGTCTTCGACAGCGGCTCCCACGGGCCGATCGAGCCGTCGGCGTTGCCGGCCTTCTCGGCACCCATCGGGGTCAGGGTGCTGCCCAGCTTGGCCGCCTCGTCGGCGGATACCGCAGCCATGACGCTGGTCGCCAGCAGGGACAGGCCCAGTACACCGGCTTGCAGTAGACTTCTGGTCTTGTTCATGTCGTGTCGTCCTGGATCTGTATGCTTAGAAGTTCACGCCGAAGCTGAGGGCGACGAAGTCGCGGTCATCCACGGTGCTGTACTTGCCATCGAAGAAGTTGGTGTACGACAGGCTGGCCGTGTAGGTGTTCTGGTACTCGGCGTCCAGGCCCAGACTGACTGCCTTGCGGCCTTCCTCGAAGTTGGCACCAGGGCCCGGCGAATAGCCGGACACGTCATGCGACCAGGCCACGCTCGGCTTCAGGTTGATACCCGCGAATACGTCGTTGTAGTCCCAGATGACACGGGCGCGGTAACCCCAGGAAGTGCTGGTGGTGTAGCCGTCGTTCTCGCATTTGCGGTTCAGGTTGGTGGTGGATGTCCCCGCACCCGCGCCAGCGATGGTGCTGCCATTGAGCGCCTGGCAGGTATCGGCACCACCGGTGGATGGCAATGGACCTGGGCCGAACACCGGGTCGCGACCGTAGCGGGTATCGTGGGCATTCTCCAGGCCGCCGACATGGGTGACACCCACTTCACCGACTACTGTCATCCGGCTGGCGCCCATCACCTGGTCGAAGAAATGGGTCAGGGTGGTCTGGAACTGGGTGATCTCCTTGCGGCGATACCCATGCAGGTCTTGCCCCGGCGTACCGGTCAGCAACGATGCGTTGCTCAACGCGCCGCCAATGGGACGGACACCGGCGAACAGGATATCCGTGGTATTGAGCTGCACTGGCGCGTTAGGGCGGTAGCTGACTTCGCCGCTCCAGGCGGTGCCAGTGGGTAACGTGGTGGAGAAACTCAAGCCATAGAGGCGGATATCCTCGGGGTATTCCACAAAGTACTCGGAATTACCCGCCACAATCAGAGGCGCCAATGCGCGCAGCTGTGCAGGCAGGGCGCTCAGCCCAGCGAACACGGACGGCGGAGCCCCTGTGGCACTGAAGATGGGTGCACGGCTGTGGTAGTTCATGAAGTAGGCGCCGAACTCCGTGTCCAACGGCTCGAACATATAGCGCATGGCTACACCGAACTGGCCGCTGTCACGCGCATCGCGGTCGGCACCACGGCGCACCATCACACCCTCTTCGTTGATGTTCACGCCCCGCGAGGCGAGGAACTGCTGCGCAGCGCCCGGCACCGTGCGGCTGCTATTGAGCACGCGCAAGTTGTCGGTACAACCATCGGCAATGATGTCCGGCTGGGAGAAGAAGGTGCCGCAGTTGTCGACGACCGTCTGGTCCCACTCGAGCTGGTAGAAGGCCTCGGCCGACAGGTTGTCGGTCAGGCTCTGCGAGATGTAGAACATGTTGACGGGAATCAGGCCTTCCTTGATCTCGGCCCCGGGGCGGCGGAACGCCGACACGTCGATGGGGTTGATCGAGTTGATGCCGCCGCCGATGAAGGTACTTTCGCCCCAGCTCACTACCTGCTTGCCAAAACGCACCGAGCCAGGCTGATCGCCGATGGAGTAGTTGTGGTAGACAAAGGCGTCGAGCAGCTCGGCGCCGGACGACTTGGCGCCTTCCTTGCGATTGGAGTCGCTGATGTCCTTGAACTCGCGGTGTTCGTCCTTCAGCTCGAAGTCGTACCAGTACTTGCCGCGCACGAACACACCGGTGTCGCCGTACTTGAGCTCCAGGTCATGAATGCCTTTGAAGATCTTGGAGAAGGTTTCGCCCTTCTTGAAGTTCAGGTGGCCATCGTCGGATGTCTGTGAAAGGCCCTTGCCGCCGTTGTTCACCCCTATCAGGTTCTTGTTGGGGTTGGCCGTCGACCAGCTGGCGCCGATGGAGAGCGACGAGTCGAACTGGCCTTCGATTTCACCAATGTTGAAGCTGACAGCGAAAGCAGGACTTGCGAGCGTGGAAGCAAGGCTGACGGCCAAGGGCAGCTTGGCCCGGCGCCAGAACAGGTTTGCAGATTTCATCGACGCTACTCCATGTACTTTTTTGTTATGGCAGTGAGTCCTTTCAAGAACGGCCCGAGCGACCGGTTTGCAGGCTTGCACCCGCGGCGACACAGCTTGCGCATGTCGCCCTCCCCCATTCCTGAAAATCCCCTGGCCCCGACTATAGCCAGCAGGCACAGGCGCTTGATCCCTCTAAAGTGTGATTTGCGCTCCATGCCACCAACTCGCTGCAGTTTTGCTCCGGTTGCGGGCTGGTAGTGCTCAAGGATGGCGCATTTCTGTCGTTTGGCAAGGCGGCGGGCTCTCTAGCGTGCGGGTCACGCTCTGACGTGCGCGACCCGCACAACAGTTACAACGTGGAAAGGAACGCGCTGTTGCTGGCCTGCCACTGGACGATGTCCTGGCGGATGCGTTTCTTGTCGAGCTTGCCGATACTGGTCTTGGGAATTTCAGTAACAACGGCGATCTGGCTTGGAATCGCCCACTTGTTGATATGACCTTGCTCGACGAATGGCTTGAGGTGTTCCTTCAGCGCCTTGGCGTCGATATCGTGGCCGTCACGTACCACCAGCAGGGCAAACGGGCGCTCACCCCACTGCGGGTCGGCCACCCCCACCACCGCCACTTCGCGCACGGCCGGGTGGCGGCTGATCAGGTCTTCCAGGTCGAGCGAGGAAACCCACTCGCCACCGGTCTTGATCACATCCTTGATGCGGTCGCGGATGTCGATGTAGCCCATGCCGTCGAGGGTGGCGACGTCACCGGTGTGCAGCCAGCCGCCCTGCCACAGCTCCTCGCTCTTCTCCGGTTCCTTGAAGTAGCCCATGGTCAGCCACGGCGCACGCAGTACCAGCTCGCCCTGGGTTTCACCATCAGCGGGCAGGAAGTTGCCTTCGCCGTCGACGATGGCCGCTTCGACCAACGGCACCGGCACACCGGCCTTGATACGGTAAGTGACGCGCTCATCCTCGCTGCCGGCCTGCAGTTCATCGTTCAGATGTGCCGCGGAGATCAGCGGGCAGGTTTCCGACATGCCATACGCGGCGGTCAGCTGGATGCCACGCGCCAGGGCGGCCTGGTACAGCGAACGGTTGAGCGAGCTGCCGCCGATGATGATCTTCCAGCCGCCGAAGTCCTGCCCCTGGGCGTTCGGGCAGTTGAGCAGCATCTGCAGGATGGTCGGTACGCAGTGGGAGAAGGTGACCTTCTCTTCACGCCAAAGCTTGACCAGCATGTCCGGCTCGTAGCGCCCCGGGTACACCTGCTTCATGCCGAGCATGGTGGCAGCGTAGGGGATGCCCCAGGCATGCACGTGAAACATCGGGGTGATGGGCATGTACACGTCGTTGCTGCCCAGCAGGCGCACGCTGTCGATACTGCCGGTGACCGAGGCCTCGGCCAGGGTGTGTAGCACCAGCTGGCGGTGACTGAAATAAACGCCCTTGGGGTTACCGGTGGTGCCAGTGGTGTAGAAGGTAGTGGCCACCGAGTTTTCGTCGAAATCCGGGAAGTCGTAGCGCGGGCTGGCGGCAGCCAGCAGCTGCTCATACTCCCCGACCAGGTCGGGCAGTTCGGCAGTCTTGTCCGGGCCATCGGTCAGCAGCAAGGTCTTGTCGACAGTGGTCAGCTGCCCGGCGATGGCCTGGTACAAGCCCACGAAGTCGCTGTTGACCAGCACCACGCGGTCTTCGGCATGGTTCATGGTGTAGAGGATCTGCTCGGGCGACAGGCGCACGTTGATGGTGTGCACCACAGCGCCGATCATCGGGATGGCGAACATGCATTCCAGGTAGCGATGGCTGTCCCAGTCCATCACTGCCACGGTATCACCGGCCTTGACCCCGGCCTCGGTCAGCACATTGGCCAGGCGTGCAATGCGCTCGTTGAGCTGTGGATACGTCAGCCGCATCTGGTCGCGGTAGACGATTTCGCGGGTCTTTTCATAGCGACTGCCGGACATCAGCAGGCGCTTGATCAGCAATGGATAGGCATAGGCGCCCTCGGCGGGCTTGATGATGCGTGTCTGCAACATGGGGATCCCTTTTCTGAAAAGCGGGCCGGATAAGTCTGGGTTTACTGTAGTTCGCCAATGTGACGGCCAAATCAGCCGAAGGAATGATTTGCGTGGCAGAGGTATGAGTGGCGGGCGTTGACGGGCAGCAAGGTTGAGCTAGACACTGCGGCGGCGGCTTCAGGTTTGTGCTGAAGCCGAGGGCCTCTTCGCCGGCAAGCCCGCTCCTGCAAGGGTTGTGGTGACCTTGTGGGTGCGGGCATGCCCGCGAATGGCCACAACACCCTTATCCCCCCTGCCACCGGAGATCTTCATGCCCAGCCCGCGTCGCGCCGTGTTTCTCGATCACCAGTCCCTGGACCTTGGCGACCTCGACCTTTCGCCCCTGAAGCAGCAGTTCGACCAGTTCGAACTGTTCGCCGCCACCCGCCCGGACCAGGTCGCGGAACGCTTGCAGGGCGCCGTGGCAGTGGTCAGCAACAAAGTCATGCTCGACGCCGCTACCCTGGCCGCCAACCCGCAACTGAAGCTGATCCTGGTGGCCGCCACCGGCACCAACAATGTCGACCTGGCCTCCGCCCGCGCCCAGGGCATCACCGTGTGTAACTGCCAGGGCTACGGCACGCCGTCTGTCGCCCAGCATACCCTGGCCCTGCTGCTGGCCCTGGCCACCCGGCTGTGCGACTACAACCAGGCGGTGGCCGAAGGCCAGTGGGCCAAGGCCAGCCAGTTCTGCCTGCTGGACTTTCCTATCGTCGAACTGGAGGGCAAAACCCTCGGCCTGCTCGGCCACGGCGAACTGGGCAGCGCAGTGGCGAGGCTGGCCGAAGCCTTCGGCATGCGCGTATTGAGCGGGCAGATCCCTGGCCGCCCGGAGCGCGCCGACCGGCTGCCGCTGGACGAGTTGCTGCCGCAAATCGACGCCCTGACCCTGCACTGCCCGCTGAACGAGCACACCCGGCATATGCTCGGCGCCCGCGAACTGGCCCTGCTCAAGCCCAATGCACTGGTGGTCAACACCGCCCGTGGCGGCCTGATCGACGAACAGGCGTTGGCCGATGCCCTGCGCGATGGTCACTTGGGCGGCGTGGCCACCGACGTGCTGAGCGTGGAACCGCCGGTCAACGGTAACCCGCTGCTGGAGCCCGGCATCCCGCGCCTGATCATCACCCCGCACAGCGCCTGGGGTGCCGTGGAGTCGCGCCAGCGCATCGTCGGCCAGCTCAGCGAGAACGCCCAGGCCTTCTTCGCCGGGCAGCCACGCCGCGTGGTCAGCTGAGCCAGGCGCCCGCCTCTGCTACACTGCGCCACTTTTTTCCAGGAGACGTCGTCCATGGACCCGCGCAGTGAAGTGTTGCTCCGTCAGGCAGAGCTGTTTCAGGGGCCGCTGCTGATCGCCGGCGCCCCCGCCGACGACCTGCTCGGCCAGTTGCCTCAGGCCCAGGCCTGGACTTGGCATGCCGGCGATCAGGCCATGCTCGAAAGCCGCTTCGCAGGCCGCAGCCATTACGGCGTCGAGGCCCCTGCCGCAGCATTCGAAAGCGCCGTGCTGTTCCTGCCCAAATCCCGCGAGCTGGCCGCCTATCTGCTCAACACCCTGGCGTCGCGCCTGGCTGGCCGCGAGCTGTACCTGGTCGGTGAGAAGCGCGGTGGCATCGAGGGCGCGGCCAAGCAGTTGGCGGCCTTTGGCAAGCCACGCAAGCTCGACAGCGCCCGGCACTGCCAGCTGTGGCAAGTGACCATCGACCAGGCGCCGCAGGCAAAACCGCTGGAAAGCCTGGCCGAGCGCTTCGAGCTGGCCCTGGAAGACGGCCCGCTGCAGGTGGTCAGCCTGCCTGGGGTATTCAGCCATGGCCGACTCGACCGAGGTACGGCCCTGCTCCTGAAGCATCTTGACGGCCTGCCCGGTGGTCACATGCTGGACTTTGGCTGCGGTGCCGGGGTACTGGGGGCCACGCTCAAACGCCGTTACCCACAAAGCCGGGTGACCTTGCTGGACGTGGATGCCTTCGCCGTGGCCGCCAGCCGCCTGACGCTGGCTGCCAACGGCCTGGAAGGCGAAGTGATCAGCGGCGATGGCATCGACGCCGCCCCTACCGAACTGAGCCTTATCCTGAGCAACCCGCCATTCCACACCGGCGTTCATACCAACTATCAGGCTTCGGAAAACTTGCTGAAAAAATCCGCCGTTCATCTGCGAAAAGGTGGCGAAATGCGCTTGGTGGCCAACAGTTTCCTGCGTTACCAGCCACTGATCGAAGGGGCACTGGGCAACTGCCAGGTACGTGACGAGGCCGACGGTTTCCGCATCTACCAGGCCACTCACGGATAAAAACAGCGCTTGCCGAAAGCGTTTTGTCTAGGCAGAATCCGCACCGTCCTAGGGGAGTAGTCTCCCGCGAGCACCCAGCTCGCCCGGTACGTGTCAACATACTTGGTCCACAGACCATGGCGCGTGCGACCCACCATGCACGCCTGCATGGCGAGATCCGCATAGACGGATCGAGGGTTTGACAAGACCTATGACACGCACACCTTACCCGGGGCGGGGAGGCTGTACGTGTCATAGCCGTGTCGACCCGCCCCCGTAGGAATCCTGATGCTGGAATCACTGTTGGTCCCCACCGCTATCGTTGCCCTGGCCGAGATCGGCGACAAGACGCAACTGCTCGCACTCATTCTCGCTGCCCGCTTCCGCAAACCCTGGCCGATCATCGCCGGCATCATCGCCGCCACCTTGGCCAACCATGCCGCAGCCGGTGCCGTGGGGGCTTGGGTCGGCAGCTTCTTCAGCGATTCGGCACTGCACTGGATCCTGGCCGCGAGCTTTACCGCCACCGCACTGTGGACCCTGGTACCGGACAAGATGGATGACGACGAGAACCCGGCTCGCCGTTTCGGGCCGTTCCTGACGACACTGATTGCGTTCTTCCTGGCCGAAATCGGTGACAAGACCCAGGTCGCCACCGTGATGCTGGCTGCGCAGTATCCGCACCTGATCATGGTCATTATCGGCACTACCCTGGGTATGTTGATTGCCAACGTGCCGGTGGTACTGGCGGGTAACTTCGCGGCTGACAAACTGCCGTTGACGCTGATTCGCCGCCTGGCGGCAACGGCGTTCTTCGTGCTGGCGATCGTGGCCGTCTATTCGGCAATGAAGGCCAGTGGCTGGATTGGATAAAGGGAAAACCGGGGGCTGCCATGCAGCCCCAGGATTCAGGCATTTATTGCTTGGCTGCAGCCTGATACAGCGGCATCACCTTCGGAATCGCCGCCTGCAGCGAAGCAATACGGCTCGCGGACGCCGGGTGAGTACTCATGAACTCAGGCGGTGCACCTTCGGAAGCCTTGCTCATCTTGTTCCACAAGGTGATCGCGGCATTCGGGTCGTAGCCGGCACGGGCCGACAGCTCCAGGCCAATCAGGTCGGCCTCGTTTTCGTTGGCCCGGCTGTTGGGCAAGGTCATGGCGTAGTTCACCACCGTGTCGGCCATGGCCATGCTGCTCTGGCCGAGGCCGAAGATGGCACCGGCACCCTGACGAGCCATTTCCACACCGTATGCCTTGGACATGGCCTCGCGGCTATGCTCGCGCAAGGCGTGGGCAATCTCGTGCCCCACCACTGCGGCAATTTCCGCATCGGTGAGCTTGAGCTGATCGATCAGCCCGGTGTAGACGATGATCTTGCCGCCCGGGCCGCAGTTGGCGTTCAGTTCATCACTCTTGATCACGTTGACTTGCCAGTCCCACTGCGCGGCATCCGGGCGGAATTTGGGCGCCTGGGCGATCAGGCGGTTGGCAATGGCCTGCACACGCTTGGCATCGGCGCTGGACTTGTCGAGCACACCCTTGCTCGATGCTTCACCCAAGGTCTGCTGATACGACTGGGCGTACATCTGGTTGACCTCATCGGTCGAGAGCATGCTGAACATGTACTGCTGGCGCTCGACGCCAACAGCACCGCCGCTGGTGGTATTCACCGCCTGGCAGCCGGCCAGCAGGATGCCAGCACTCAGTAGGCTGACGACAAAAGACTTACGCATGAAAACACTCCCTATCCACATGCGGCGTATCCTAGGCCGAGTCGCCAGTGGCTGCCATAGCCGCAGGGAAGATTTTCGTCGCCTGTACCGGCCTCTTCGCGGGCAAGCCCGCTCCTACAGGGGTAACACAACCGTGGGTAGGCGCGGGCTTGCCCGCTCCTACCGCAGGGGTAACACGATCATTGTAGGAGCGGGCTTGCCCGCGAAAGGGCCGGCACAGCCCCCCATCAAGCCGGGGTAAGACACTCCGGCGCATCCAGCTTCGGGTCATTGACGAAGTTGGCCAGGGCCCGCTCACGCAACGTCGCAGGTGGGCTGGCCAGCAGCTCGTGCAAGCGGGTAACCGGCGTGTCCGGGTCGAGCCAGGCCGCCTGCCCGGCCTCGTCCAGTATCAGCGGCCGACGCTGGTTCATGGCCGCCTGGGTCACCACCGCGCAACTCAGCCATACCTGGTCCTGCACCGGGTAGGCCTCCCACACCGCCGCAAAATACAGCGACGCGCCCTCCCCCGGGGTCAACCAGAACGGGCGTTTGCGCACGTTGCCACGCCATTCGTAAAAGCCGTTGGCCGGCATCAGGCAGCGACGCTGGCGAAATGCATCGCGAAACATCGGTTGCTCGGCCAGCGTTTCGGCCCGGGCATGGGCGGGGGTACGGGACAGGTCGGTGAGCCAGGCCGGGGTCAACCCCCAGCGCGCCTTGGCCAGTTGCTGCTGGCCATCAAGCTGGCGCTGGATCAGCACCGACGCCCCTGGCGATATATTCCATTGGGCCGGCTGGCCGACGGGAAAACCCGGCAGACTGGCAAGGGCCTGGGGCCAGCGAAACAGGGCATAACGTCCACACATGGGCGAATTCAGAACCTAGCAGATCAAGGTACCGGGGACATGCTCCGGTTCGTCGCCAACCAGTGGCTGGGCATCATTGTACGCATCGATCAGCTGCCGTGCGCATTCGGCCTGCTCATCAGCCACGATAAGCCCCAGCAGGCCCTGCAAGGGCAGCTCGCCGGCGGCACCGAGCAGGTCACGGCCGACCACGTGTACATCGATCCCCTCGCTGGCAAGCATACCTGCCAGCATTTGCGCCTCGAGCAGGCTTTCCGGTTCGTAGATGCGCTGCATCAGGCGTCGTCCTCGCGACGGACTTCAAGCATCCATTCGTCACCATGCACCTGCAGAATGCACACCACAGGCTGGCAGCACACCTGACAATCCTCGGTATAAACCTGGTCGCCCGCAGACAGATCGACGGTAGTTTCCACACGTTCGCCACAATAAGGGCAATCATAGAAGTCGGTTTCCAGCATCGCGGCCTCCGCAGTGACTTATGCGTATAATTGCCGGTCTGTTTACAGGGTCTGTGTGCGTCCGAGCCGTTTTTCGGAGCCCGTCCCTACCTTATTACCCTAGCCGTTTCCAACAAGAGAGCATGATGGGCGAATTCGATGCCATCCGACCGTACGACGACGCTGAGGTCCCTGCCGTTCTGGCACGCCTGCTCAGCGACCCGGCATTCCTCGATATCCTCACTCACTTCCGCTTTCCGCGTGCGGCCGGTGCTCTCGGCTGGTTGCTCAAGCCCTTGATCGCACGCCGCCTGCGCAAGGAATTCGCCGGCGTTACCTGTGTCTCGACCCTGCAGGACAAAGTCGAGTACTACGTCGACCAGACCATCGATCGCGCCACCGACGGCGTCACCTATTCGGGTGTGGAACAGCTCAAGGCCGGCACCGCCTACCTGTTCCTGGCCAACCACCGCGATATCGTCATGGACCCGGCCTTCGTCAACTATGCCGTGTACCACGCCGGCCTGCCCACGCCGCGCATCGCCATTGGCGACAACCTGCTGCAAAAGCCCTTTGTCAGCGACATGATGCGCCTGAACAAGAGCTTCATCGTGCACCGTTCGATCAGCGGGCGGCGCGAAAAACTGGCTGCCTACCAACTGCTATCGGCCTACATCAACCACTCGATCCGCAACGATGCCACCTCGATCTGGATTGCCCAGGCCGAAGGTCGGGCCAAGGACGGTGACGACCGTACCGACTCGGCGATCCTCAAGATGTTCCACATGAGCCGCAAGGACGAGCCGTTCGGTGCGGTTATCCAGAGCCTGAACCTGACCCCGGTGTCGATCAGCTACGAATACGACCCGTGCGACCAGGCCAAGGCCCGCGAGCTGTACATCCGCGCCACAACCGGCACCTACAAGAAGGCGCCGGGCGAAGATGACAACAGCATTGCCAAAGGCATTACCGGCTACAAGGGCCGAGTCCACATCAACTTCGCGCCGCCGGTCACCGAGTACCACGAAGACACAAAACAGCTGGCGGCAGAGATCGACCGGCAGATTCTGGGGGGCTACCGACTGTTCCCGGTGCATTACCTGGCGTATGCGATGTGGGAAGGCAAGGACGAAGCCCTGCAGGTGCCAAGCGCCGAGAAAGTGTTCCCGGCGGATGAGCTGGCCAAGGCCAAGGAAGAATGGCAACGGCGTCTGGATGCCTGCCCGCAAGAGCAGCGGCCGTACCTGGTGTTGCAGTATGCGACGCCGGTGCGCAACCAGTATCAGGTCAGGCAGCAGACGCCGGTCGCCTGATTGATCCCGGGGGCTGCGTTGCAGCCCAATCGCGACACAAGGCCGCTCCCACAGGGAATTGCGTCCACCCTTGTGGGAGCGGCCTTGTGTCGCGATTGGGCCGCAACGCGGCCCCGATGGTTCTTAGATCCAGGTGCTGAACCAGGACAGCAGCAGCGCCATCGCCAGGCACGAAAAGCCCAGGATGTAGAAGTATTTCGGCACACGAAGCTCGAAGGCGTCCACTACCCCCTCGTCTACTGCCATGTACGCGCGGGTTTCGGCCTCGCGCCGCCGCGCACTGTGCAGCAGCAAACCGCCCGGGCAGGTCAGCAGCAGCGCCAGCAGGTTGATCAGCTTGGTGGGATGGGCGGCCAGGAACCCCCAGAGCACTTGCAAGGACATCACGCAACCTCGGTGTGAGCAGTGGCAAAGGCCAGCATTCTACCCAAGTCGCACCGTGGCGCCCGGCCTTGGCGACAAACTGTCGTTAAATTTCATCTGTCATCCGCTCGTCATCAATACAGGCGACCCTGTCGACCTTTTGATGACCCGGAGCTTTTTGATGTTGCACGCCGAAAACCAGGACCGCCTCTACCTCGTTGCCCAGAGCGATGAACAACAGGCGCTGATCGATGGTTTTGCCATCAATGTGCAGGACCGCCAGTGGCTGGTCTACTGTGCGCTTGGCGGACATGTGCATGAGGACTTGCCCGAAGTGGATGCAGGCACAGGGTTCAGCTTGCTGGATTTCCACATAGAAGCGGCGTAAATCTGTGCCGTCCAGACAACAAAAAACCCGCTGCCTGTCACTCAGGCAGCGGGTTTTCTGACACAACCTGAAGCTTACTGACCCAGCACCTGCCCGATGCTCGGGTCCTTGAACAGGCGGGTCAGGGCATCGCTCAGCACATCGCCCACCAGCTGGGTGTTGGTGTCCTGATTTGGCGCCATGCCGAAACGCTGGTCCAGCGAAGCGCCATAACGGCCGCTGTAACGGCGGCCGCCATTGGTCACATCAGCGCGGAAGGTGGCGCCGATGGTGGCCTCGGTCACGTAAAGGTTGTCTTTCGGCGACTGGTACTTCAGCTCGGCCAGGGTGACGGTCAGCTGCGGCGCATTGTAGGCGTTCGGGGTCGGGGTGAAGCCGAGCAGGCGCACAGCAGCTTCAGCCTGAGCCTGCAGCTTGGGCACCACGTCGTTACCGCTGACGCTGATGGTGCTGGTCTCGGGGTACATGCCACCGCGGGTACCCAGGGACGGCGAAGGCCGGCCATCAACTACCCGGACCACCACCGGCTGGCCATGGCCGACCGGGGCCAGCTGGGCCTTGAGCGTGGGTTGCGGGTTGAGTTGTTGCGGGCTGTGGGCACAACCGACCAGGCTAAGGCTGGCCACGGCGATCAAACCGAACAACAGACGTTGCAACATGCGCGTTTCTCCAGAAAATGCGGCAAAGGCCCACAGTATACCTAGCCAGGCACAGACCAGTCATCGGCCCGATCCGCTTGTCACAATCGTTTCATCGCCACACCCTTATTCTTGCGCCAAGCCCTAACGCAAAGGACTCGCCGCCATGACCTCGCTCTGGACTCAGCTCTTCAAACGGCCGCGTCACAACGCTTATGCCCGCCTTGACGCTGATGGCAAATGCCTGGCCTTCAAGCAATGCAGCCAGGCACCACGGGGCATCGACTGGGTGCAGATCAGCGAAATTCAGCTGGCCTGGCTGGGGCGCGAACTGCCCGCCGAAGCCCGGGTTTGCGCCCGTGCAAAGCGCCGTTGGCACCAACGCCTCCTCGCTGCCTGACAAACGCTGCAATAAAAACCACGAATGGCGACATTTCTGCCCGCGACATCGCTATAATCTCCCCCCGATTATAAGGACGTCTCCTGATCGGGCCCCGCATTCGCCGATTGACCCCGGCAACTTCACCGCCTCGCCCACAGAGAGCCTTCCACTCAGGTCTTGCATCGGCTGTCGTGCCTGCTTTTTCCGGCCCTTCACACTGCATGAACCTGCGGGTTGCCATCGCGCAGTCCCCTTTTGAGGTTCACGTCTCCAAAAGAGCGTGAAAAAACGGTTTTCACAACTTCACAAGAGTGTGGCGAGCAAATGAACAGTCTGGCATGTGCAAAAGCGGCAGATGTGTCCCGAACAGCCCTGAACAGGCGGCAAATGCGCTCATCCCGTATGAGTGTCTGAACCGTTCCATAACGCACGCACGACACCTTGACCATAAGTCGAATTGCCGCACCTGTGGCAAACGGCGTTCAATACACGAACCCGAAGACTGATTGGCGGTGTCCGCGGAAGTTGCAAGAACTGCGAAAAGTCGGACATGGCGACCCTGGCAAACCCAGGTCCTATGCTGTCAATTAGGTAGCTGTAGATTGTGGAGACGCGTTAAATGGCGCAGAACGAATCGGTTGATGTGGTACTGGTAGGCGCGGGCATCATGAGTGCCACCCTGGCCGTACTGCTCAAGGAGCTTGACCCGACCCTGAAGCTTGAGGTCGTCGAGGCGATGGACTCCGGGGCCGCGGAAAGCTCCAACCCCTGGAACAACGCAGGCACCGGCCACGCCGGCCTGTGCGAGCTGAACTACACGCCGCAGGCCGCCGATGGCAGCATCGACATCAAGAAGGCCGTGCACATCAACACCCAGTTCGAGGTTTCGCGCCAGTTCTGGGCCTACCTGAGCAAGAAGGGCAACTTCGGCTCGGCGCGTGCCTTCATCAACCCTGTCCCGCACCTGAGCTATGTCGAGGGTGACAAGGGTGTTTCCTTCCTCAAGAAGCGCTTCGAGCTGCTCAAGCAGCACCACGCCTTCGCCGAGATGGAATACACCGAAGACAAGGCCGTGATGAACGACTGGATGCCGCTGATGATGCCTGGCCGCCCGGCCGACCAGCACATCGCCGCTACCCGCGTGGCCAAAGGCACCGACGTCAACTTCGGCGCACTGACCAACAAGCTGCTCAAGCTGCTGGGCGACTCGCCGGACGCGCAGGTCAAGTACAGCAAGAAGGTTGTCGGCCTGCGCCGTAACGGCAGCGGCTGGACCGTGAGCATCAAGGACGTCAACAGCGGCGGCAGCCGTGAAGTCGACGCCCGCTTCGTCTTCCTCGGCGCCGGCGGCGCGGCCCTGCCGCTGCTGCAGTTGTCCGGCATCCCGGAAAGCAAAGGTTTCGGCGGCTTCCCTGTCAGCGGCCAGTGGCTGCGTTGCGACAACCCGGAAATCGTCAAGCAGCACCAGGCCAAGGTCTACAGCCAGGCCGCTGTCGGCGCCCCGCCGATGTCGGTACCGCACCTGGACACCCGCGTCGTGGACGGCAAGACCTCGCTGCTGTTCGGCCCGTATGCCGGTTTCACCACCAAGTTCCTCAAGCACGGCTCGCTGATGGACCTGCCGCTGTCGGTGCGCATGGGCAACATTGGCCCGATGCTGGCCGTGGCCCGCGACAACATGGACCTGACCAAGTACCTGGTCAGCGAAGTGATGCAGTCGATGGAGCAGCGTCTGGAAGCCCTGCGTCGTTTCTATCCGCAGGCCAAGGCCGAGGACTGGCGCCTGGAAGTGGCGGGTCAGCGCGTGCAAATCATCAAGAAAGACCCGAAAAAAGGCGGCGTGCTGCAGTTCGGTACCGAGTTGGTCTCGGCCCAGGACGGCAGCCTGGCAGCACTGCTGGGCGCATCGCCGGGTGCCTCGGTGACCGTGTCGATCATGCTGGAACTGATCGAGCGTTGCTTCCCCGAGCAGGCCAAGGGTGCCTGGGCTGCCAAGCTCAAGGAAATCTTCCCGGCTCGCGAGAAGACCCTGGCAACCGATGCTGCGCTGTACCACAAGATCAGTGCCGATAACGACGCGGCCCTGGACCTGGCAGAAAGCAGCCCGGCGGCCAAGCATTACGCCTAAGCCGGCCTGAAACGCAAAAACGCCCCTCGGGGCGTTTTTTTTGTGCCTGGCGCTTGATCAGCCTGTACCGGCCTCTTCGCGGGCATGCCCGCTCCCACAGGTTCGGTAATGCCCGCAGGTGCGGCGCGACTCCTGTGGGAGCGGGCGCGCCCGCGAAGAGGCCGGCACTGGCTACAGATCAGCCACGGGCTTTATCGATGATCTCGATGTACTCAGGGGCATTGCGCTGGTCGGCAATCTGCTCGACGAAGGTCTTGCCGTGCTCGTCCTTGCCATCCAGGTCCAGGCCAGCTTCGACGAAGAAGCCTACAAAGCGCTCAAAGTCGTCCACGCGCAGGCCGCGGTAGGCCTTGACCAGCTTGTGCAGCGACGGCGAAGTCACACCATCGGCCGGCTCGAACTGAAGGAACGACTTGATGTAGTCGTCGCTGATTTCGTCACCGATTACCTGTTTCTTGTCTTTACGCATTGCCGACTCCAACTGGACCATCACGGAATTTCGAAGGCCGGCAGTTTACCCCCCGCAGGCTTCGCGCCTCAACGCGTACGTACCGTCCCGGTGTGCAGGTCGGCCCAGATATGGCCGTTGCCGTAAGTCAGAAACTGCACGTACAGGGTTTCGTTACGCAGCAGGTCCATGACCACCCGGTAGTTGCTGACCGGGTAATTCAGGCTCAAGGTGCGGGTTTTAGCGTCATACACAGGCTTTTTCAGGCTTTTGGCCGCTTCACCATCGAACGTCAGCAGCACCTGGGCAATGGTCGCGCCCTTGCTCAGCGGCTTGCCCTTCAGGCGCACCTGCAACGACGATGTGATCGGGATCGGCTGCTGATCGGACTGGCGCTGGGCCCCTACGACCACCGAATAGTCAGTCACTTGCAGCAATTGCTGGCTGGTCGGCGCTTCCTGGCGCAGGGACTGGTCATCCGGTGGCAGGAACTGACTGTGCAGCGGTGCGGCAGCGAGCGGCAGGCTGACCGCCAGCAGGAGGGGAAGAATCGCACGCATGTGAGGCTCCTTGTATGAAGGAGCACTCTAGCATGCCGGGTACAGCCGATATCAATCGAACTGCGCGCGCATCCAGGCCTGGTAATCGGCCACGCCGGCTTCACCCTCGCGCGGCGCCCAGTGTGCGTGCTCGCCCTCGCCCACTGGTCGGTATGGCCCAGCCTTGCACTCGAACAGGATGCTGTCGGGCTCAAGCACCACCAAGCCATGGTAGGTACCAGGCGCCAGATCCACACCCAGACAGTCGCCACCGGCCTGCAGCACCCGCTTGTCAGTCACCGCGCCTTGCTCATCGAAGATCAGCAGGCCAAAGCACCCCTTGAGCGCTATCAACGTTTCAGCCTTGTCGGCGCTCACATGGCGATGCGGCGGAATGTAGGTGCTCGGTTGCAGCCCGACCGCCATGCGGTGGCAGGGCTCTTCCATAGCGTGAAAGTTATGGTGCTGCCGCCCGCGCGCGTTGGCAGCGGCTTTTTCGGCCAGCCCGGCGAACAGCGATTGGTCGATGAACGCAGGCTGGCGCACGGTTACAGCCCCTTTACGGCGAAGATGCCGTTAGCGTTGCGCCAGTACCCTTTGTAGTCCATGCCGTAACCGAAGATATAGCGATCGACACAAGGCAGGCCCACATAGTTGGCCTTGAGGTCAGGGCTTGCCTTGCGGTCGTGATCCTTGTCGATCAGCACAGCGGTGTACACCGAGCGGGCGCCGGCATGCTTGCAAAACTCGATGATGGCGCTGAGGGTGTGGCCTTCGTCGAGGATATCGTCAACGATCAACACGTCACGGTCGATGAACGACACTTCCGGCTTGGCCTTCCAGAAAAGCTCGCCGCCGCTGGTCTGGTTGCGGTAGCGGGTAGCGTGCAGGTAGGAGGCTTCCAGCGGGAACTGCAGGTGGGTCAGCAGTTTGCCGGAGAAGATCAGGCCGCCGTTCATCACGCAGAACACAACCGGGTTCTTGTCGTGCAGGTCCTTGCAGATCTGCTCGCCGACTTTGGCGATGGCCGCTTCGACTTCGGCTTCGGTGTACAGGCAGTCAGCTTCACGCATGACTTGACGGATATGCTCGAGATCGGCGGACATGGCGCTCTCCGGGGGGGCATTTTGGAAAAGCGGGCAAAGGTACGCATCCGCTCGTCACAGATCAAGCATTTATGGACTAACGTCCAGAATGACCAGACGACAGCACAGGCTGAATAGATTAATCTAGCGCGGTTTTTTTGTTTCACGATGACTCCAGCCCGGTAGTTCGCTGGACTGCGCCGTAGCTAGATACAGCAGGTTTATCAATAACTTACGCGCGTCCATCATATGCCGGTGCTTTCTGAAACTTGACCCGGTTTTCCCTCGCGCCGCTCCTATCTGGCTCCTGGAATCCGGGTTGTTCCGAGGAGTCATCATGGCAAAGATCAAACTCACTAAGACCGCCGTGGAGTCGGCCCAACCCCAGGCCAAGGATGTTGAACTGCGGGATACCGTGGTGCCCGGCTTCCTGTGCAAGATTACCCCGACCGGCCGCCGGGTGTTCATGCTCCAGTACCGCACGAACTCCGGCCAGCCCCGCAAGCCCTCGCTGGGGCTGTACGGGGAGCTGACCGTCGAACAGGCACGAGTCAAGGCACAGGACTGGCTGGCCGAGGTTCGCCGGGGCGGCGACCCCGGCGGCGCCAAGGCCGAGGCGCGCAAGGCGCCCACGATGGCCGAGTTGTGCAAGAAGTTCATGGAGGACTACTCCAAGAAGCGCAACAAGCCCAGCACGCAGGACGGCTATCAGGGCGTCATAGACCGCAACATCATCCCGCTGCTGGGCCGCAAGAAGGTGTATGACGTGAAGCGGCCCGACATTGCCGGGCTGATGGAGAAACTGGCCTACAAGCCGACCGAGGCGAACAAGACCTTCGGCGTGCTGCGCAAGATGTTCAACCTGGCCGAAGTGTGGGGCTACCGCCCGGACGGCACGAACCCGTGCCGCCACGTCCCCATGTACCCGCCGGGCAAGGAAACCCGGCTCATCGTGGACGAGGAAATGGTGCGGATCTTCCGCCAGTTGGAGAAGCTGGAGGCGGAGGGGCTGGAGAACTACGTCATCCCGCTGGCGATCCGGCTGCAATTCGAGTTCGCCGCCCGGCGCTCCGAAATCTGCCCGCTCGAATGGAGCTGGCTGGACTTCGAGAACCGGCGCGTGGTGTGGCCCGACAGCAAGGTCGGCGGCATTTCCAAGCCCATGAGCGAGGAAGCCTATCGGCTGCTTTCGACGGCGCCGCGCCGGGAGGGCTGCCCCTACGTCCTGCCATCGCCGAACGACCCGGCCAAGCACCTGACCTTTGGCGAGCACTATGGCGGCTGGTGCCGGGTGCTCAAGGCCGCCGGCGTCCCGCACGTCGGCACGCACGGCATCCGCCATCGCTCGACGACCGACATTGCCAATTCGGGCGTGCCGACCAAAGTGGGCATGAAGCTGACGGGCCACAAGACCGTAGCGATGTTCATGCACTACGTCCACACCGAGGACAAGCCGGTGCGCGATGCGGCCGAACTGGTGGCCAGCCGGCGCCAGGCCATCACGGGCGCGCGCCAGCTTGCGGAGGCGGCGGCATGAACACGCGCCGGTCATCCGCAGCATCGTCCGCAGCGCCTTCGGCGCTGCTGGGCGACATTCGGGCACTGATCGAGGCGGCGCGCAAGCGCGCCGCCTCGACGGTGAATAGCGAGCTGACGATGCTCTATTGGCGCATCGGCCAGCGCATCCGCACGCAGGTCTTGGACGGGCGCCGGGGCGCTTATGGCAAGGAAGTCCTGCCCACCCTGGCGGCGCAGTTGGTGAAGGAGTACGGCGGCAGCTTTGCCGAGCAGAACCTGCGCCGCATGGTGCAGTTCGCGGCCACCTTCCCCGACGAGCAGATTCTCGTATCACTGATACGAGAATTGAGCTGGACGCACTTCATCGCCCTGATCCCGCTGAAAGACCCGCTCCAGCGGGACTACTACGCACAGATGGCGAGCGCCGAACGCTGGAGCGTGCGGACGCTGCGCGAGCGCATCGACTCGATGTTGTACGAGCGCACGGCGCTGTCTCAAAAGCCGGGCGAGACGATCGCACAGGAGTTGGCGAAGATGCGCGATGCGCAGCGCATGTCGCCCGCCCTGATCATGCGCGACCCCTACATCCTCGACTTCCTGGGGCTGCGGGACACTTGGCAAGAAGGCGACTTGGAGGCGGCGATCATCCGCGAAATGGAGTCGTTCTTGTTGGAGCTGGGCGCGGGTTTCAGCTTCGTGGCCCGGCAGAAGCGCATCCAGATCGACGGCGAGGATTTCCACCTCGACCTGCTGTTTTACAACCGCAAGCTGCGGCGGCTGGTGGCAGTGGAGTTGAAGGTCGGCGAGTTCAAGGCAGCTTTCAAGGGACAGATGGAGCTTTATCTTCGCTGGCTGGACAAGCACGAACGGGAGCCGGAGGAAGCCTCGCCTCTGGGGATCATCCTTTGCACCGGCAAGAAGCGCGAGCAGATCGAATTGCTGGAGTTGGACAAGTCGGGCATCCACGTCGCCGAGTACCTGACCGCCTTGCCGCCGAGGGGCGTGCTAGTGGAGCGGCTGCAACAAGCAACGCAACGGGCGCAGTTGCAGATCGAGCAGCGCAAGACCGACAACGAGTAGTCCTGTCTCAAGCAGTCGGGCGTCCCGGCGTGCCGCCGTCGCGCTGTCGTGCTGCGCATCGAGCCTCGCTGCGCGAGTCTCGCCCCTGTCGGGCTTCCATCACTGACGCCTCCGGCCCGGCTCGCTGATCCGCGCCTGCGCGCTTCGCTTGCCAAAAACCCGCGTGCGTGGGGTGGTGTGAGGGGGCGGTCTTGCTGTGTCCCTTCACCGTATCACGGCGTTCTCGCCGTGCAAGGGCTGCGCGCGCCTTGCGCGCTTGCGTCCTGGCGGCCGTCTGCGACCCCTGACTGCTGCGCTGCGCCGTGAGGGCGACGGTTCCGGGCAATTCCGCCCTTGCAACCGGAGAACCGTCATGAACGACAAATCACACGTTTCCCTCGAACAGCACGTTTGCCTGGTCTGCGGCACGGCGTTCGACACCGGCGCGATCCTGCTGGACAAGCGCCTGCGCGCGAGCATGGAGCGCCACACGGCGACCGGCTGGGGCCTGTGCCCCGAGCATCAGAAGCTGGCCGACGATGGCTTTGTCGCGCTGATCGAATGCGATCCGCAGCGCAGCGGCTCGCAGGCTGGCGGGCGCATGAAGCCCGAGCAGGCATACCGGACGGGCCGGCTGGCCCATCTGCGGCGCACGGTGTTCGCGCAGGTGTTCAACGTGCCGATCGCGGACGAGCAGGCTTGCGTGTTCGTTGAGCCTGGCGTGATCGAGCAGTTGCAGTCGATGACAGCGCCGGCGGCGGGCTGATTGCGTCGTGCGGCCTTCGGTGCGTCGCTTCTTCGCGGGCGGCGCACTTTTTCATATCCCCCCAGGGGGGATACAATTGCCACATGAACGCGACACACAAGCACTCAACCCATCCCGATCTCGTGAAGCGGCTGAAACGCGCCGATGGTCATCTTCGGCACGTCATAGGGATGATCGAAAGTGGCGAATCCTGTCTCGACATCGCCCGCCAGCTCGCGGCGGTGGAAAGCGCGGTGACGGCCGCAAAGCGCGTCCTGATCCACGACCACATCGACCATTGCCTGGCCCATGACGAAGACTCCGTTTTGACCGAAATGAAGGCACTGACCAAACTGCTCTGAGGCCCGCCGATGCTCTCCGTCCTGAAGAACCGTACCTATCGTCACCTGTTCGCCGCTCAGGTGATTGCGCTTGTCGGCACCGGCCTGATGACGGTGGCCCTTGGCCTGCTTGCCTACGATCTGGCCGGGGCGAATGCCGGCGCGGTACTCGGGACGGCACTCGCAATCAAGATGCTGGCCTATGTCGGAGTCGCCCCGGTCGCGCAGGCGTTCGCCGACCGGCTGCCGCGACGGTCGTTGCTCGTTGCCCTTGACCTAGTACGAGCATCCGTTGCGCTCTGCTTGCCCTTTGTCAGCGAAATCTGGCAAATCTATCTGCTGATCTTCGTCTTGCAGGCGGCGTCCGCAGGCTTCACGCCGACCTTTCAAGCCACTATCCCGGACATCCTTCCCGACGAAGACGAGTACACGAAAGCACTGTCGCTTTCCCGGCTGGCCTACGATTTGGAAAGCCTGATCTCCCCGATGCTGGCCGCCGCGCTACTGACGGTCATCAGCTTCCACAACCTGTTTGCCGGAACGGTTCTCGGCTTCCTCGTGTCAGCCGCGCTTGTGGTCAGCGTGAGGCTTCCCACAACCGTTCCCGGCCCGCGTCGTGGCATATGGGATCGCACTACGCGGGGCACGCGCATTTACCTCGCCACGCCGCGCCTTCGGGGTCTGCTGGCGATCAGCCTCGCTGTGGCAGCAGCGGGGTCAATGGTGATCGTGAACACGGTGGTCATCGTGAAGGCACGCTTCGGGCTGGGCGAATCCGAGGTAGCGTGGGCGCTGGCGGCCTTCGGAGGCGGGTCGATGGTTGCGGCCTTCGCGCTGCCTCGCCTGCTCGACAAGATTGCTGATCGACCTGTCATGATTGCGGGAGCGGCGATGCTGGTTGTGGGAACGGCAGCCGGGGCAATGATTCCGACCTATGCCATTCTGGTGGTGATCTGGTTGGTGGTCGGCTTCGGCTACAGCGTGGCGCAAACACCTTCCGGCCGGCTGTTGCGCCGCTCCGCTCATCCCGAGGATCGCCCCGCGGTCTTTGCCGCGCAATTCGCCCTGTCCCATGCGTGTTGGCTCATTTGCTATCCCTTGGCCGGTCGCTTCGGCGCTGCCTTTGGGCTGCAATCGACCTTCATCATCATGTCGCTGATTGGTCTTGTCGGAGTGGGACTGGCGCTGTGGCTCTGGCCCGCTAGTGATTCTTCCGACATCGCCCACGATCACCCTGATCTACCGCCAGATCATCCTCACTTGCGCGAACATGCAGACCGAGGCGGGCATCGTCATCCCATGATCGTTGACGATCTGCACCGGGACTGGGCGCGCATTTAAGAACTGCCCGCCTTTCACATCGCTGATGCCTCCGGCCCGGATTGCTATTCGGGCCTGCGCGCTTCGCTTGCCAAAAACCCCGTGCGTGGAGGTGCGAGGGAGGCCGTCTTGCTGTCCCCTTCATCGTGCCACGGCGTTCTCGCCGTCAAGGGCTGCGCGCCGATGGCGCTTGCGTCCTGGCGGCCGTCGTTGACCCCTGACTGCTTGCGCTGCGCCGTGCCCCGGAAGGGTCGGGCAATTCCGCCCGGCAACCTTTCAGGAGTTCACCATGAACAACGCACTCATCACTGACGAGCAGCGCATCGTGCTGCTGGCCAACGGCCGCGAATCCTTGGAAAACGCGGACTTCGATCCGGCGCCCGTGGTCAAGCTGTTCACGCCGGACGCCGGCGCGACCTGGCTGCTGACCGAGATTGATCCCGACGACCACGACCACGCCTTTGGTCTATGCGACCTGGGCCTGGGGGCACCGGAAATCGGCTGGGTCAGCCTGGGCGAGCTGGCGACGGTGCGCGGCGGGCTGGGCCTGCCGATCGAGCGCGACCTGTCTTTCCGGGCCGAGAAGCGATTGAGCGCCTACGCGCGCGATGCGCGGCTGGCCGGACGAATCGTTGTCTGACCCGGCCCTGGGAGCGCCGCAAGGCGCTCCTCAATGCCATGAGCAGCCACCACGACTACATCATCGAAATCACGGCGCAGCACGATGCGCTCAAGCCGTTCGCACCGGAGAACGGACAACCCTTGCGCTTCAAGATCGGCGACGCGGTGATCTACACCAACGAATACGGCGCACAGTTCCGGCACCGCGTCACCGGGTTCTACCGGCCCACCGGGCTGTCGGGTCTGTACGCGCGCGGTGCGCGCTACCTGCTGGACTCGTCATCGCCGTGGATGCCGGCTGCGGAATCCAGCCTGCGCCCTGACGACTCGGCGTGATGCCTTCGCGCGCCTTCCGGGGCGCTGCGCGCTTCGCTTGCCTCCAGGGGAAAGCCCTGCGGGCTATCCCCGCCGCGCAATGCTTGGCGCCCCTCAAAGACCGCCGAACCGGCTGCGCCGGATCGGCCAGACCACGGCAGTCGCTGTCGAACCTGTTTCCCGATGACTGGCGCATGAGCTTGTGCATCGAGCCTTGAAGTCCGGACGTCCCCGGCCAAGAAACATGGCCGGTCGCGCTGTCGTGCGCGTAGCGCATCGAGCCGCCTGCGGCGTCTCGCCCCATTCGGGCTTCCATCGTTCCCTCGCTCCGCTCGGCTGACGCCTCCGGCCCGGATTCCTAGATCCGGGCCTGCGCGCTTCGCTTGCCGTGCGATCGGCGTGTTGAGGGGCCGTTGCCATGTCCAGCCGTCTCCCCTGACTTCATCACCTTGTCCGCGACTGTAGCCCGCGCCCGTGCGCCGTCAAGGCGCGCAGGGCCGTGTCCTCGCTTCGCTGCGGGCCGCACCAACCCTGCGCTTGCCTCCTTGACGGCCCCCGTCCGCGCGCTCCTGACCGTCGCGGGCGATGAACTCAGGAAAGACGGTGGCAACAGGGCCAACCGGGTTCCTCGTGCCGACCGCACCAAACAGCCGAAAGGCTGGGCTCCGAATCTAGGAATCCGGTGTGCGGTGAACAGCAAACCCTTTTTTCTTTGTCAGGAGAAATGCCATGCAACTCGCATCCCGCTTCGCTTCCCGTTCCCCGGTGCTGCGTTCGGAACGTCCCTTGTCCGATGACCAAATCCGGGCAGTGGCCCCGTCCATCTTCGCGGAGGCACCACACGAAAGCCGCTCCGAGCGGTACAGCTACATCCCCACCGCGACCGTGCTGCAAGAACTGCGCGGGGAAGGCTTCGAGCCTTTCATGGTGACGCAAACCCGCGTGCGCCACGACGACCGCCGCGACTACACCAAGCACATGATCCGGCTGCGCCACGCCAGCCAGATCAACGGCCGCGAGGCCAACGAAATCATCCTGCTGAACTCCCATGACGGCACCAGTAGCTATCAGATGCTGGCCGGGATGTTCCGCTTCGTTTGCAGCAATGGCCTTGTCTGCGGCGACACCGTGGCCGACGTGCGCGTGCCGCACAAGGGCGACGTAGCCGGGCACGTCATCGAAGGCGCTTACGAAGTCCTGCACGGCTTCGACCGGGCGCAGGAATCCCGCGATGCCATGCGCGCCATCACGCTCGACGCCGGGGAATCGGAAGTGTTCGCCCGCGCTGCGCTGGCGTTGAAGTACGACGAGGACAAGCCCGCGCCCATCACGGAATCGCAAATCCTGATGCCGCGCCGCCACGACGATGACCGCCGCGACCTGTGGAGCGTGTTCAACCGCACGCAGGAGAACTTGACCAAAGGCGGCTTGTCCGCCCGCGCCGCGAATGGCCGCCGCCAGACCACCCGGCCCGTGCAGGGCATCGACCAAAGCGTGCGCCTGAATCGCGCCCTGTGGCTGCTGGCCGATGGCCTGCGCCAGTTGAAAGCCTGAATCCCCACGCGGCAGGGGCAGGCAGCAGCCCTTGCCGCTTCTCTCGCTGCTGCATCCCTAACCGCAAGGAGTTATCACCATGAACGCCGTACTCAAAACCGAAATCGCCGCCATCGAAACCGCCGCACCGCTGGAAATGGCCGACCCGTCCAAGAACCTGATTCTGGTTCCGCTGTCGCAGTTGCTGCCGCGCCGCTCCAAGCGCAACGCCCGCAAGATGCCGCGCCTGTCCATCCCCGAACTGGCCGCGAGCATTGCCCGCATCGGCCTGCTGCAAAACCTGATCGTCATCCTTTCCGCCGATGGCGAGGCTTACGAAGTGGTGGCCGGTGATCGCCGCCTGACCGCCTTGAAGCTGCTGGCGAAGAAGAAGCGCATCCCCGCCGACTACGAAGTGCCGTGCCTGCTGGTGCCCGATGCTTCGGCCCGCACCGTCAGCCTCGCGGAAAACCTGATGCGCGAGCAGATGCACCCCGCCGACCAGTTCGAGGCGTTCGCCGCGCTGGTCAAGGAAGGCCGGCCCATCGAGGACATTGCCGCCGACTTCGGCGTGTCCCCGCTGGTGGTGCAGCGCCGCTTGAAGCTGGCCCACATCGCGCCGCGCCTGATGGCCGACTATCGCGCCGGAACCGTCACGCTGGAACAGTTGATGGCCTTGACCATCACCGACGACCACGCCGCGCAGGAAGCCGCGTTCTATGGTGCGCCGGAATGGCAGCGCAGCCCGTCCAAGCTGCGCGAGCGCCTGACCGAGCGCGAAATCGACGCCACGCACGCGCTGGTGCGCTTCGTCGGGCTGGACACCTACCGGCAGGCAGGCGGCGGCATCCGCCGTGACCTGTTCGCGGAAGGCGATGCCGGAACCTACCTCACCGATACCGCAGTGCTGGAAACGCTGGTGCGCGACAAGCTGGCAACGCTGGCCGAGGACGTGCGCGCCGAGGGGTGGGCATGGGTGGAGGCCGTGCCGCATCTGGCCTACGAGGAACGGCAGGCGTTCCAGAACGCCCCGCGCCATCGTCGCGAGCCGACCACCCGTGAGGCCCGCCGCATCGCCTCGCTGGAAACCCGCCTCGAAAAGATCGACGGCGAACTGGAAGAAGCCTGCGACGCCGAGGACGAAGCCAAAGCCGAGAAGCTGGAACAGCGGCGCGATCAGGTGGTCGGGGAACTGCAAGACGCGGAGGACGCCTTACAGGGCTACACCCCCGAAGTGCGCGAGGTGGCCGGTGCCATCGTCACCATCGACCGCAACGGCGAAGCCGCCATTCATCGCGGCCTGCTGCGCGAAGCCGAGGCCAAGGCGCTGCGCACGCTGGAAAAGCTGCGGCGCGGTTTCGACAGCACCGAAGGCGAATCCGCCAACGACGAGCACGAGGACGCCGACGCGCCCAAGGCCGCAAGCCTGGCCGATGGCTCGGGCTGGATGCCCGCCATCTTCAAGGCCGCTGGCCCGCAGGATGCCGCGCAGGAAGAAGGCTCGGAGCAGGACGCCACGGAGGATGCCGAGGCAATGGCGGATGAACCCGCCGAGGCGCTGGCCGCTTGACCCGCGCCGAAGGCAAGCGCCCCGGCCTCGACCGGGGCGCTTCGCTGGAAGGAGAAGCCCCCATGACCCGCACCACCATTAGCCGCCCGCGCATGGCGGCGATCTACGCCGCTGGCACGGTACGCGCCCGCCGTTGGAACGGCGATGGCGACGTGCGCGGCTACCGCCCGCCCTCGGGCTGGACGGCCTGCGCCGACCTCACCGACATTCACCCCATCACGGGCCGCGCCTTGCCGCCTGCCGTGTGGTGGCTCATCGAGACGAAGGAATAACCGCGATCAGCACCGCAAAAATCCGGGCGCGGCAGTGGCCGCGCCCGGTGTTCAAGGCCACCAGCCGAATCGGCACGCCGCCGCCCTCGCGGCAGCTCAGACGGCGGCGTTGACGTGACCGGGCTTCCCGCCCGGTAATGGCAGGCCCGTATGGGTCTGCAAGCCGTAGCGCCCGCCGTGCGCGGGAATCACCAGCGGTTTTCGGCTTGCCGCGTGCATACCTCGCAGCGTAGGGCCGCGCCCATTTCATCAGAGGCATGTCCGCGTTTCCTGCTTAGAAATCTGGAACGGCCTGGGCGTGTCGGCGCATAGCGCCGCCGGGCTTTCGGGCTACGCCCCGTGCCGTCTTTGCCGTCACGGCCATTCGGCTTCAATCCCTCACGCCTTCGCGCCTGCGGCGCTGCGCGCTTCGCTTGCCTCCAGGGGAAAGCCCTGCGAGCTATCCCCGCCGCGCGATGCTTGGCGCCCCTCGATGCTGCCGAACCGGCTGCGCCGGATCGGCCCGCCCAACGTCCCGCCGCGATGGACGGGACGCTGGCGAACACGCTGGCGCTTGCTGCGGCAGGTTGTGCAGGTGCGTGCCGTCCTCAACGCTGGCGGTTCCTGCCCATCACGTCACGAAGGACGGTTCACGGACAACCCGCCCGGTATCGCTATGGAGCTTCCACGCCACGCCTCAAGACCGGCGCCGCAAGGTATGGCGGGGGCGTTCTCGCCTGTCGTTGCGGGGTTGACCTGGCCCGCGTCAGCGGGCGAGCCGGAGAAGCCTTCGGGCGGGGATGCCGAGTCGGCCCCATCTCCTTTCGGAGCGGTTCGGCCCAAGGCGTCCTTGTCTCGTTGTGAATCCTGGCGGGGGCGCGGCTGCGCCTCGGGCTTCATGGCTGCAACCGTCCGGCGAAAACAATTTCCCCGCCGCTGCGCGGCTTCCTCGCGCAGCAAATTCTTTTCGCCTCCCGGCTCTCCACTGCGTTTCGACCGCAAGCGGTGCAGCCAGCCCGTCCCCCGCCGGCCGGATCACAACAAGGACGCGATGGGCGCGAACCTTGTTCAACCGAAAGGAGAAATCATCATGGCCAACATCGGCACCTTCACCGCAGACAAAGACGGCTTCACCGGCACGCTGCGCACCCTGACGCTCAACGTCAAGGTCAAGCTGGTTCCCAACGACAAGGGCAGCAGCGAGAACGCCCCCGACTTCCGCCTCCAGGCCGCCGGCCACGACATCGGCGCGGCGTGGAACAAGACCAGCGAGGCCGGGCGGGAATACAAGTCCGTGACCCTCGACGATCCTTCGTTCCCGGCTCCGGTCTATGCCCGCCTGATCGAAGGCGAGGACGGTACGCACGACCTGATCTGGTCGCGCAGCAAGCCCCAGGCGGCGTGACCGCCGCAGCGCCCCGCCCATCGCGGCGGGGCGCTGTGCTGCTGTTCGCAGCACATCACCACGTCACGCGCGCGGCTTCGCCGCGCCGCGCTCCTTCAGCACCGCCTCCAGCTCCCGGCGCACCTGCGCCAGCAGCTCGTCGGCCTTGTGCGGGCTGTCGCCCGCGTAGGCCAGCGTCAGCAGCGTGAGCGGGTGGATCTCCATCACCTCGCACAGCTCGGCCAGCTTATGCAGGGTCGGGCTTTTCAGGTCGCGTTCGAGGGTGCTCATATAGGTGCGGCTGGACACGTCAGAGAAGGCTTCCTGGCTCAAGCCACGCGCCTTCCTGACTGTCTTCAACGCCTTCGCCAATGAGTTCCCAGCCGCCACCTATGGTTTCCCTCGAAAAACCAAGATGACAGCCCATTGCGCCCTATAGGGCTACAATCTATAGTGTTCATTTGGTGTTCTACGTTTTCGTGCCTTTACGGAAATCCGCATTTGCTGGTTCCAGCAAAGCCACGCAAGCGCATCCGTGCTTGCACACGAAGGCGTAAATCCGGTTTGGCGGTTCTGCGCTTGGGCGTGAAACCGCATCCGTGCATCATTGGATTTGTGGGATTGCCAACCATGCCCCAGCCACTCGCCACCGTCCCGGAGCGCGCGCAACTGCTCGCCAACGGCGAGGCTCGTGCCGCTGGCCAGGCCATCGACCCGGTGCCCGTGGTGCGGCTGTTCACGCCGGACGCGCATGTGACCTGGCTGCTGGCCGCACTCGATCCCGCCGATGGCGACACCGCCTGGGGCCTCATCGACCTGGGAATCGGAATGCCGGCGCAAGGAACCGTCAAGCTGTCCGAGCTGGCTGGCATCGTCGGGCCGCATCAGCAGCCCGTGATGCGCGACCGCTACTTCCGGCCCACGCGCACGCTGTCGGAATACACCCGGCTGGCCGAGCGCGACGGGGCTATCCCGGACTGAACACAGCCTACTGTGACTTTTTCAGTCTGGTGTCATACCGGGCAGGTCTCAATCGAGATTCTTGCGGCGTAGCCGCGCCAGTCTGATCCAAACGGACATGATGCCTGACGCGGACTGCGGCAGGCTGGCCTGTACGGCGTCCCACGGGAGGGACGCTGCCGCCGCAGCATTGAGACGAATACCGCAACGCATCGGAGCCAGTCGGACTTGACAGCCCAACTATTCCCTTAACCCATTTCGTTCTGATGACACCGATGTAGCACGTAGTTCTTCTGTCGCGGCCAGTCCTGTTCGCAGGGAGGTTGCGTCATGGTCGATCGCAGCGCCGAGCACTGGTATCCGACTGCCGCGTATCTGTACGTGCTGCACTTGGACGACCTTGGGACGGCCTGGGAATATCTGCGCAGAAACCCCGATTACCGGCTCGACTGGCTGCGCCATCATCGCCGGCCGAAAGCCGCGCAGCAGGCGGCGCATCGCTGGGGCTTGCGCCTGCTGGAAGATCCGGCGTTGGATGCGCGCGACGCTCATCCAGCCTGGTTGCCCGGCCATGTGGCCGTGGTGCAGCTCTATCCCGACGCCGATCCGCCGCAGTATGCTCCCGCGTTCACGTTTTGGCGCATTGCCGGGCACAAGCAACTGCTCCATGACGGCAAAGGGCTGGCGCTGATGGCGCACAGCCCAGGTCATTGCCTGCGCTTCGCGCTGGCGCCCGGCCTGGAAGACGGGATGGCTGTCGCCTATGCCCGCCGCGGCGGCGCCGCCGCACCTGCGCGCAACCGTGCGCTCGGCGCGGCCCTGGCTTCTGCGAAGCCCAGGCCGGCACCCGCCGCGCTGCTTGAGCTACACACCTTGCAGGCGCTCGACGCAACCCTAGCGGGTGCGTCCTTGCGCGAGGTGGCCGAAGGCTTGTTCGGCGGCGATGCCGCAGCCGATTGGTACAGCGACGGCGGCCTGCGCTCCAAGGTACGCCGCTTGGTACGGCGCGGCGATGCGCTGATGCGCGGCGGCTATCGCCGCCTAGCACAGCTTCCGCCGCTTGAGAAGGGTCGTTTTGAGGACGACGCAAAACGGCCCTGAGCAGGACAGCTTGGTTTTCTGAGACTGCCTCCATCCGGTTGCGCTGTGTGGCCGGAGCTTTGAAAGCTATGGAGGTTCACACCATGCGTCCCGCTCCTTTGCGGCCTGCCGCCACTGTCTCGACCGCTGCCGCGCAGCCCCAACGCTATCTCACCAACGACGAAGCCGCCGAGTACCTGCGGCTGTCGCCGCGCACGCTGGAAAAGCAGCGCGTGATCGGTGGTGGTCCGCGCTTTCGCAAGTTCGGCCGGCGCGTCATGTACGCCGTGGCCGACCTCGATGCCTGGGCCGCCGACCGCAGCTTCGAGACGACTTCCGATCCCGAGTACGCCGAGCACCACTCGGCCGACAGCCGTGCGCGCTGATCGGCGGCGCGCGGCAGGCCATCACCATGTCCAGCTCCGCGCTGCCGTTCCGGCAGCGGTCGTTGCAGGAGCGCGAACAGCTCGACCTGTTCCGCGCCTTGCCCGGCGACATGGCGCCGCGCGACAGCCAGGACTTGATGGCCTATCCGTTCTTCTCGCTCGGCAAGTCCAAGCGGGTCAAACCCATCGACTTCCGCGCGGGCAACGTGACGATCCGCGTAGAGGGCACGCAGGAGCACGGCATCGCCACGATTTGGGATGCGGACGTGCTGATATGGGCGGCCTCGCAGATCGTGGAAGCGAAGGACGCGGGCCTGCGCCCGTCGCGGCTGATGCGCGCGACGCCCTACGAGATCCTGCGCTTCATCGGACGCGGCAAGTCGCTGCGCGACTACCAGCGCCTCAAGGCCGCGCTGGATCGCCTGCAATCGACCACGGTGGCCACGTCCATCCGCGAGACAACAGGCCGGCGCCTGCACCGCTTTTCGTGGATCAACGAATGGAAGGAACTGGCCGATGCCAGCGGCACGCCGCTGGGCATCGAGCTGATCCTGCCGGACTGGTTCTTTGCCGGCGTGCTCGACGCTGCGCTGGTGCTGACCATCGACCCGGCGTATTTCCGGCTCACCGGCGGCATCGAGCGGTGGCTGTACCGCCTGGTGCGCAAGCACGGCGGCAAGCAGGCATACGGCTGGCAGTTCGACTTTCGCTATCTGCACCAGAAGTCCGGCAGCACCGCGAAGCCCTACGACTTCGCCTGCGATCTGCGCGCGCTCGTCGCGCGGCAGTCGCTGCCCGGTTACGTCCTGGGCATCGAGCGGATGCCCGACAACGGCATGGAACTGCTGACGTTCCGGCCCGTGCCGCAGACGGCACGGGGATAACTCCGGGAAAGCCTGTGAATGGTGTCGTGCTATCAGGCGTGCGGGGTATCGTGCTATCAGGCGTGGGACTATCGTGCTATCAGGCGTGCCGATCGGCCGCAAACCCGCGCCAGCACTGGGCTTGCGCGTCCTCTAACTTCCCTAACTTAGTTTCTCTAACTTTTAGTAGGGAAACGCCGCTGCGGTGGACAACCACCCCGCGGCCACAAACGCAGCAGCAAAAGCCCGGCTTTCCAGCATGGAGGGCCAGGCCATGATCGTCGCACTGCTCAACCAGAAAGGCGGCGTCGGCAAGACCACGCTCGCCACGCACATCGCCGGCGAGTTGGCGATGCGCGGCCAGCACGTCGTCCTGCTGGACGCTGACCCGCAGGGCTCATCGCTGGACTGGACGCAGCGCAGAAGCCAGCAAGGCTTGCCACGGCTGTTCAGCGCCGTGGGCCTCGCACGCGAAACGCTGCACCAAGAGGCGCCGGAACTCGCCAGGCGGGCCGATCACGTCATCATCGACGGCCCGCCGCGCATCGCCGCCTTGGCGCGCTCCGCGCTGCTGGCGGCCGAGCGCGTGCTGATCCCGGTGCAGCCCAGCCCCTACGACTTGTGGGCCAGCGCCGAGATGGTGGCGGTGATCCGCGAGGCGCAGGTATTTCGGCCTGCGCTGCGCGCGGCCTTCGTCATCAATCGGCGCGTCAGTACCACCGTGATCGGGCGCGAAGCACGCCAGGCACTCGCCGACCAGCCGCTTCCTGCGCTGCGCGCGGAAGTGCATCAGCGCATCGTGTTCGCCGATAGCGTGGCCGCTGGCCGGCTTGCACGCGAGACGGCACCCGACAGCGCCGCCGCACGCGAAATCACTGCGCTGGTGGACGAATTGCTGCGGTGGCCGACATGACCGCGAAGCCGCCATCGAACAGCAAGCGCACGGCAAAGCGCGTCGGCATCGGCGCGCGTCCGCCCGCGAATCCGCACGCCGAGGCGTGGATTCGCCAGGGCGACGCCGATGCGCTGGGCAAGGGCGACCTCTACACCGCCCGTCTGACTCTCGACATCACGCCCGCGATGCGGGCACGCATCAAGGTGTCGGCCTTCACGCAAGGCGTGACCGTGGCCGACCTGCTGCGTGGCCTGTTGGAGCGGGAGTTTCCAGAGCACCGCAGGGAGAACGCACCATGACTGCATCCGCTTCGCCTGCCGCTGGCGCGGCTACGGCTGCACTTGCCGGCCAGCCTGCCAGCGCGCCGCTGACGCGCGTGGCGCTGGCCTACATCGAACCACGCTTCAAGCTCTACCTGCGCTTCGGCGAACCTGCGCGCACGCACCAGCTCGACCGCTGGCGCCGTTGCGCGGTGTTCCTGCCGGGCGCCATGTTGTGCCGTATCCGCTGGCAGGCCAACGACTACGGCACTGTGCGTTGGCAGCTCATGGTGATGCAGGCTTGCACGCCGCTGGATGCCGCGCAGCGCATCCCCGGCGTGCAGCCGGGGGCGCGCTTGCTGCTCCACGCCGAAGGGGAGAACCAGGTGCGCGCGGTGCTGGAGTGCATCGACGCCATCGAGGCGCTGGGCATCGCGCCCGCCGCTGTCTCGCCCGCGTACTGGCGCACGCTCGCCAACCGGCTCGCTGCACGCCTGCCGCTGCCCGAATACACCGCCGAGCGGCACGCTGCCTGGCTAACCGGGAGGACGCTGCCATGACGCTTCCATCCGCCGTTGCCAGCGCAACCGGCATCCCGCCGCATCCTCGCTCGCGCCTGCGCGCTCGCCTCGTGTTGGCGGGCCTGTCCGCCTGCGGCCTCGCTGCGCTCGCCTGGGCGTCCTTCGTGCATCCGCTGCCGCGCCTGATCTACAACCCGTCCGACAGCGTGGCGGTCGGCTGGTATCGCGTCGATCCGCAAGGCCACGGCACCGACTCGCCGCCACGTCCCTTGTCCGTGGGCAGCATCGTCCTGACCACGCTGCCGCCAGACGCCGCCGCGCTGGCCGCGCAGCGCGGCTACCTGCCGGCGCGCGTGCCGCTGCTCAAGCGCGTGGGCGCCGTCGCGCCGCAGGAGGTGTGCAGCACTGGCCGCGTCGTCCGCATCGACGGCGTGCCTTCGGCCGCCGTGCTGCCTGCCGACCGCTGGGGCCGGCCGCTGCCATCCTGGCAGCAATGCCGCCGCCTCGAATCCGGCGAACTGTTCCTCTTGAGTGTGACCAACCCGGCGTCGTTCGACAGCCGGTATTTCGGGCCGGTCAGCGCATCCGCCGTGATCGGGGTCGCGCATCCAGTCTGGCTGGAATCCCGCCCATGATGGCCGCCGACTCGCTGCACGTTGCCGTGCATCTTGTCGTGCCATCGGGCGTGTCGCTCTGCTGGCCGTCGCCGTGTCGTCGCGCGTGCAGTGCGGGTGCATTCGCACCGCACTTCGCGCTGCCTTCGGCGCAGCCGTCCAACGTGCAGGCGTCTTGCCTCGAACGCGCCCGGCCTATGGCCGTCGCCGCGTTCGCCGGCGCGCTGGCTGCTCGCGCAGCAGCACCGCCGGGCCGCCGCTGCCCGGAGCGCCAGCGAGGGGCAAAGGCGGAAGGCAAGACAAAAGGACGCGGCACCGGGCCGCGTCGAAAGCCAGTCTGCACATGGGGTGGCGCGGCACGGAGCGGCTTCGCCGCCGTGCCGCTTGGGGCGCGAGGCCCGCGCCAATGCAGGGCTGTCCGCGTGCTTCACACGACCGGACACGCCAGAGCTTGCAGGGAGCGCAGCCATGACCGACCGCCGCGACGATGATTTCCGCATCCGCCCCAGCGCACCGAAGAACCGGGGCCAGAGCTTCGTTTCCAAGGTGCTCAAGCAGGCAGGCAAGGCCAGTAGCGGCAAGTCGTCGGTGCGCCGTCCTGGCGCTGCCAGCGGCTCCGGGAGGGGCAACGGCCAGCGGCCCGGCTCGCGCCTGGGGCGCGGCCACACGGCCGCGCGCTTCGCCGGAGCGAAGCTGACGCCCATGTCGCGGCGCGTGACCATCAAGACGCTGCTGGTCAACCAGCGCCAGGCCAGCCCGCAGTCGCTCGCCAAGCACCTGCGCTACATCGAGCGCGACGGCGTGGGCCGCGATGGCGAGCCGGGCCAAGCCTACGGGCCGCAGACCGATGCCGCCGACCTCGACGCTTTCAAGGAACGCTGCGCCGACGACCGACACCATTTCCGCTTCATCCTCTCACCCGAGGATGGCCCGGAACTCGAAGACCTGCGCACCTACACGCGGCACCTCATGGGCCGCATGGAGGCCGACCTGGGCACGGGCCTCGATTGGGTGGCGGTCAACCACTGGAATACCGACAACCCGCACACGCACATCGTCGTGCGCGGGCGCGATGACACCGGCAAAGACCTCATCATCGCGGGCGACTACATCGCCGATGGCTTCCGCCATCGTGCGGCCGAACTGGCGACCGAGTGGCTGGGGCCACGCACCGAGCTGGAGATCCAGCAGACCTTGCAGCGCGAGGTGGAACAGGAGCGGTGGACGAGCCTGGATCGCACGCTCAAGCGCGAGCTGGGCGACGATGGCCTGGTGCATGTCGAACGGCTCAACGAGCCGAGGTTGCAACGCCAGCGCCTGCTGCTGATCGGCCGGCTGCAACGCTTGCAGCGTCTGGGCCTGGCCGACGAAACGCAGCCGGGCACCTGGGCGGTCCATACCGACGCCGAAAAGACCCTGCGCGCCCTGGGCGAGCGTGGCGACATCATCCGCACCATGCAGCGGGCCATGAGCGGCCAGCCGCGCGAGCTGGCGGTGTTCGAGCCGGGCGAGGATGGCCGAACCATCCTCGGCCGCGTGGCCGCGAAGGGGCTGGCCGACGAACTGCGCGACCGGGGCTATCTGGTCATCGACGGGGTGGATGGCAGGGCCCACTACGTCGCGCTCAACGCCCGCGACGAGCTGGCGAACTACCCAGCCGGTGCCGTGGTGGAGGTGAAGGGATCGGCCGACGTGCGCGCCGCCGACAAGAACATCGCCGCACTGGCGAGCGGTGGCCTGTACCGCACCGATCATCACCTCGCCATCGCGCAGGGTCAGGCCGTACCGGGCCGCGATCCGCAGGAAGTCGTCGCGGCCCACGTCCGCCGGCTGGAAGCCCTGCGCCGCGCTGGCATCGTGGAGCGCGTGGCCGAGGGACTATGGAAGGTGCCGGACGACTTGGCCGAACAGGGCCGCCGCTACGACGCGCAGCGCCTGGGCGGCGTGGCCGTGGAACTGAAATCGCACCTGCCCATCGAGCGGCAGGCCCGCGTTATCGGGGCCACCTGGCTTGACCAGCAGTTGATCGGCGGCGGCTCGGGCCTGGGCGACCTGGGCTTTGGCGGCGAGGCCAAGCAGGCAATGCAGCAGCGCGCCGACTTCCTGGCCGAACAGGGGCTGGCCGAGCGGCGTGGGCAGCGCGTGATCCTCGCGCGCAACCTGCTGGGCACGCTGCGCAATCGGGAGCTGGCGCAGGCCGCCAAGGACATTGCGGCCGAAACCGGCTTGGAACATCGGCCTGCGGGTGACGGTCAGCGCGTGGCCGGTATCTACCGGCGCAGCGTCATGCTCGCCAGTGGGCGCTACGCCATGCTCGATGACGGCAAGGGGTTCAGTCTGGTGCCGTGGCGGCCGGTGGTCGAGCAGCGGCTGGGCCAGCAGCTTGCCGCTACGGTGCGCGGCGGCGGCGTGTCCTGGGAGATAGGACGGCAGCGTGGGCCTGCCGTTGGTTAACTTCCTACGATAGCAGTGTCCGGCACGGGGTCGCACAATAAACCGATTGACGGTCGGTTTTTTGTGGTGGATACTCTTGAGTTCGAGTCAAAGCTCGGAGCCGACAACATTGACCAACCACAGCGTACCAACACTTGGCGATCTGGAAATCGCCGTGCTCGAAGACATCTGGCGCTTCGGCCCGTCCGACACCAAGGCGGTGTACGCGCGCATTGGGCAGTCTCGCTCGATTTCCTTGAACACCGTGCAATCCACGCTAGAACGTCTGTTTCGCAAGGCCATGCTCCAGCGCGAAAAGATCAGCCATGCCTACGAATACTCGGCACGAGTATCTCGCCGGGAACTGATCCAGAAGCTGGTCGAGTCCACGGTGCGTCGTGTCGCAGGCCCGCAGCCGGATGCGTTGTTGAGCGCCTTTGTCGATCTTGCTGCAAGGGCGGATGATGACCAGCTCAAGAGGCTGGAGGAGTTGATTGCCCGTCGTCGCGCTGAATTGGATCAGCCGTGATGACGAGTTATGGCCCACTACTTCAGTTCGCATTGCTATCCGGCTTCGTGCTGGCAGTAACGCTTACCCTGCTGATTGGAGCCTGCGAGCGCCCATTACGCCGTGCGCTGTCGGGAAAGACCCCCTATCAGCGAGCAAGAGTGTCTTGGTGGATGCTGGTAACACCCGCATTGGCGGGTATTGCCTATACGGCCATGACCATCGCCATGCCGTCGATGTTTGATGATTCGGCCAGATTTGCCGCTGCCTGCTCTGCGCACGCTGACACGCTGCTGCACCTGTGCGTTTGGCACCCGAGCGGCAATGGGCAAAGTGCCTGGCTATGGGGAGCATTGGCATTGTTGGCGGGATACGCGGTTTGGCTGGCTTTACGGGCCGCAGTTGGCCTTTGGCGTGCTCGTCGAACCCTTGCCTCGATGGTGCGCCTGAGCTGGCGTCCGGGGCATCCAGACAAACTTCGCGTGCTTGATGTCGATCAGCCTATGGCGCTGGCTTGTGGCGTCGGGAATGGCCACATCCTGCTTTCAACCTCGTTGATGCGGCGACTCGACCCAACGCAATTGCGCGTGGTGCTGGCGCACGAACAGGCTCATATCGCCAATCGAGATGTGCTGCATCGCCTGATCGCTGTCGTCTTGTCGAGCATCCAGTTGCCGGGCACTCGTCGCCGGCTGTTGCGCGATCTGGAACTCGCCTTGGAACAGCGTTGTGATTTCGCTGCTGCAAACGAAGTGGGATGCCCTGTCGCCGTAGCCGAAACCATCGTTGCAGTAGAAAAGATATTTCGGCAACACGCCAAGAAACAGATGCCTTTGGCTATGGCGTTCTTTTCCGATTTCGTCCCTGAGCGTGTCGAGGCGTTGCTGTCGTCCAAGCACTCGTCTGTCTCATACCTGGGGCCGATGCTGGGCATTCTTGTTCTGGCGTTTTGCAGCCTATCTACCGGCTGGCTGCATTCCGTGACCGAATCTCTCATCACTGTGATGACGAGGTAAGTCCATATGCGCGCGTGCTGTGTTTTTTTGCCTGAAAAACCGATGGATGATCGGTTTTATGACGACTCCACTCAGGCGTGTGCGAGCAGCCATGACGCGGAATCGTTTGCTCGCCACCTGTCGTCGTCGTGAGGATTTTCATGAATTTGATCCGCTTAGTAGCCTTGGTGTTTGTCGGAGCCTGCGGTACATCCGCAGCCCTGGCCGCCGAACCCCTGCGATTGGAGGAGGCAGTCTCCCGAGCACTGGCCGCCCACCCATCCATCGCCGCCGAAACGGCGCAGCTCCAGGCCGTCCGAGCGCGCACACAGCGCGAAGCCCTGCCACCGCCTTACACCATTGGCGGCGAGGTTGAGAACGTCGCTGGGAACGGCAACCTGCGAGGTATCCGCTCGGCTGAAACGACATTGCGCATCGGTCGGGTCATAGAACTCGGCGGCAAGCGTGAGGCTCGCCAAACGCTAGGACAAGCCGAGCTGAGAGAACAAGAGCACCAGGCCACCAAAACGCGGATAGACCTGGCTAGTTCAACGACGGCCCGCTTCATTGAAGTGCTCGCCAGGCAACAGCGATTGACCTATGCCGAGGAACGCATCAAGCAAGCGGAACGCACGCGGCAAGAGGTTGCTGCGTGGGTAAAAGCCGCACGCAATCCTGATTCAGATTTGCAGGCTGCCGATATTGCAGTCGCTGAGGCCCAACTGAATCGGGAGAGTGCTGAACACGAACTGGCAAGCGCCAAGATGACTTTGGCCGCAAGCTGGGGGGCAACGATCCCCGACTTCGGCGAGGTCGTCGGCGACCTCCAAACCTTGCCGACCGTGGCGCCATTCGAGACGCTGGCCGCCCGTTTGCCCATGACGCCGGAACTGTGGGCTTCGCGTTTGCGGGCCGACACCATCGGCGCCCGCCGCCGGCTCGCGGAGGCCGAAGCCAAACCCAACATCGACGTCAGCTTGGGCATTCGGCGTTTGGAAGCCTACAAGGATCACGGCGTAGTGATGTCGATCTCGGTGCCGCTGGGCAGCCCGACGCGCTCTGGATACGCGGTATCCCAGGCCAATGCGGAGCTTGCTGCGCTTGAAGCGAGGCGTGACGCCGAACGTTTTGAGCGCCATCAGGCGCTGTTCGACAAGTATCAAGAACTCACGCGCGCACGGACAGAGGCTGAGTCGCTACGCGCACGAATGCTGCCTATGGCTGAAAGCGCCCTGGCAACGACTCGTCGCGGCTTCGAGCAAGGCCGATTCTCCTATTTGTCGTTGGCTCAAGCGCAGCGAACGCTATTCGACCTGCGTGCGCGAGCTGTGGAAGCCGCCACCCGCTATCACCTTCTGCTGGTCGAGGTGGAACGCCTCACCGCCACCGTTGAGGACACCGCACCATGATTCGCATTCTTTCCCTGCTGCTCCTTTGTGTACTTGCCGCCGCATGCAGCCCTGGCGGCGACAAGCCCAAAGAGGCGGCCAGTGCCCAAGCCAGCGGAAGCTATGAGCGCGGCCCAAACAATGGGCGGCTACTCCGCGACGGTGACTTCGCTTTGGAGGTCACCATCTACGAAACCAACGCCCCCCCGCATTACAGGCTCTACGCCTATCGTGACGGCAAGCCAGTTGCCCCCGCTGATGTTGCCGCAACGATCAAGCTCTCCCGTTTGGATGGCGAGGTCAACCAATTCACGTTCAGGCCAGAAGGCAACTATCTGGTCGGCAGCGGTGAAGTGACCGAGCCGCATTCTTTCGATGTCGCCGTGACCGCCGAACACGCCGGAAAGAAGTCCACTTGGTCTTATGAATCCTATGAGGGTCGCGTAAGCATTCCGGCTGGTATCGCCAAGGATGCTGGCATCAAGACCGAATCAGCGGGGCCGGCAGTCATCCGAGACGTTGTGCGGCTGATGGGAACCGTTGTTCTGGATGCCGACAGACACGCAGCGGTTCGCGCACGCTTCCCTGGCATCGTGCGGTCAGTGAACGTGCAACAGGGCGAGCGAGTCCGCCGCGGCCAGACGCTGGCCATCGTGGAGGGCAACGACAGCATGCGCACCTACCCGATTACCGCACCGTTCGACGGCGTGGTGCTCGCACGCAACACGAACGTCGGTGATGTGGCTGAAGCAGGTGCGCTGTTCGAGTTGGCTGACCCGTCCTACGTATGGATCGACCTGCGCGCCATCGGCACCGATGCCGAAGCCCTACAGCCAGGGCAGCCGGTACGAATCCGGTCAGCCACCGGGAAGACCGAAGCCAGCGGAAAGATCCAGCGATTGTTGCCGGTGGCTGGCAGCGGCCAAAGCGTCATTGCCCGCGTCAGCATCCCGAACCCGGAGGGGCGCTGGCGCCCTGGCATGACCGTGGCGGCCGAGGTCACAGTAGGCACGCGCAAGGTATCACTGGCGGTAAAGGAGTCCGGGTTGCAGAGATTCCGAGACTTCACCGTGGTTTTCGCACAGGTTGGCGAGACATACGAAGTCCGAATGCTCGAACTTGGCGAGCGCGATGGTGAATACGCCGAAGTGACTAACGGACTCAAGCCCGGCACAAACTACGTGGCCGAGCAAAGTTTCCTGATACGCCAAGACATCGAAAAGTCTGGCGCAAGCCACGATCACTGAGGGCGCGGATATGCTCGAACGTATCATTCGCGCGTCCATCGCGCATCGCTGGCTCGTGCTTCTATTGGTGCTGGCCCTGTCCGGGCTGGGCATCTGGAACTACAGCCGCTTACCGATCGACGCGATACCGGACATTACCAACGTCCAGGTACAGATCAATACTGAGGCGCCGGGCTACTCGCCAATGGAGGCTGAGCAGCGCGTCACTTTTCCGGTTGAGACGGCGCTAGCTGGCCTCGCCCGGTTGGAATACACCCGCTCGATTTCCCGCTACGGCCTGTCGCAAGTCACTGCGGTCTTTGAGGACGGTACTGATATTTACTTTGCCCGCCAGCAGGTCGCCGAACGCTTGCAGCAGGCATCTTCGCAACTTCCGGCGGGCCTGAATCCTTCTCTCGGGCCGGTGGCAACCGGCCTGGGCGAGATATTCATGTATACCTTGGAACCCGAAAAGGGCTACGAGGAAATATGGACACCGACGGCGCTGCGCACATTGCAAGACTGGTCGGTGCGTCCGCAGCTCCGCAATCTGAAAGGCGTCACCGAGGTCAACACCATCGGCGGTTACGTGCGTCAGTTCCACATCACACCCGATCCGGTCAAGCTACTGGCCTACGAGTTGACGATGAACGACGTGCTGAACGCCGTTGCGCGGAACAACGCCAACGTCGGTGCCGGCTACATCGAACGTCACGGCGAGCAGTACCTGATCCGCATCCCCGGACAGGTAGGCGACATCGAGCGACTGCGGAAGATTGTCGTGGCAACGCGCGATGGGCTGCCACTCCGAATGTCCGACGTGGCGGAAGTTCTGGAAGGTAGCGAACTGCGAACCGGCGCGGCCACAAAAGACGGCAAGGAGGTCGTGCTGGGAACAGCATTCATGCTGATTGGCGAGAACAGCCGAGCGGTTGCACAGCGCACGGTAGAAAAGCTCGCTGAAATCGACGCGACACTTCCCGAGGGAGTCCGAGCGCACGCGGTTTATGACCGCACTCAACTCGTTGATCGCACCATCGCAACCGTGCAGAAGAATCTTCTGGAAGGCGCGTTGCTGGTGATTGCCGTGCTGTTCATGTTGCTAGGCAACCTGCGCGCAGCCCTGATAACCGCAGCGGTCATTCCGCTCGCCATGCTGCTGACGATCACCGGCATGGTGCAAAACCGAATCTCGGCCAACCTGATGAGCTTGGGCGCACTGGATTTCGGCCTGATTGTCGATGGCGCGGTCATCATCGTGGAGAACTGCTTACGCAGGTTCAGCGAACGACAGCACCAGCTCGGTCGGCTGTTGACCCGCGATGAGCGTTTCTCGCTGGTTTCGAGCGCCAGTGCAGAGGTCATCAAGCCTGCCCTGTTCGGATTGTTCATCATCACGGCGGTTTACCTTCCAATATTCGCGCTATCGGGTGTGGAAGGAAAGATGTTCCATCCGATGGCTCTTACCGTCGTGATCGCATTGACTGGTGCGATGGTGTTGTCCCTGACTTTCGTGCCCGCTGCGGTCGCGTTGTTTGTCACCGGCAAGGTTTCCGAGAAGGAAACCAAGGTGATGCGGGGCATCAGCCGCTTCTATGCGCCACTTCTCCAGAAGGCAATCAGGCTGAGAGTCGCCGTCGTCGCGGCGGCAGCGGTGTTGGTAGTGCTGTCTGGTTTGCTTGCAACGCGCCTTGGCACCGAGTTCATCCCTAATCTGGATGAAGGCGACATCGCCTTGCACGCGATGCGGATTCCCGGAACGAGTCTGACCCAGGCGATTGGCATGCAGCGCCAGTTGGAAGCGCGGATCAAGGAGTTTCCAGAGGTTGAGGAAGTCTTTGCCAAGATCGGTACTGCCGAGGTTGCGACTGATCCCATGCCGCCTTCGGTAGCTGACACTTTCATCATGCTCAAGGATCGCAGCGAATGGCCCGATCCGCGCAAACCGAGAGCCGTATTGCTTGCCGAGCTGGAAAAGGCGGTGAACACCATTCCCGGCAACAACTACGAGTTCACTCAGCCCGTGCAGATGCGCATGAATGAGTTGATCGCGGGTGTTCGAGCCGAGGTGGCGATCAAGGTGTATGGCGATGACATGGAGCAACTGGCCCAACTAGGCTCCAAGCTTGAAGCCGTGGCCGAGAGTATCGAGGGATCTGCTGACGTGGCGCTCGAACAGATTACGGGCCTGCCGCTGATGACGATCACGCCGAACGTGGATGCACTGTCTCGATACGGTCTGGCGATCGCTGACATACAGCAGACGGTGGCAATCGCTCTTGGTGGTGCCGTCGCTGGTCAGGTGTTTGAGGGCGATCGCCGCTTCGATATTGTGGTTCGGTTGCCCGAAGCGCAGCGCCAAGACCCTAAAGCACTGGCGACACTACCCATTCCCGTCCCGAGCGGCACTGCTGCCGCACCGGGCCAAGCCGGTTACGTACCGCTTGGCCAGCTTGCGTCAATCGAAGTGGCACCCGGCCCCAATCAGATCAGCCGCGAGAACGGTAAACGCCGGATCGTCATTACCAGCAATGTGCGCGGACGCGATTTAGGGTCGTTCGTGGAAGAACTGCGTGAGCGCGTAAGCCGCGAAATCACACTGCCAGAGGGCTATTGGGTCAATTACGGAGGCACGTTCGAGCAACTCATTTCGGCGAGCCAACGGCTGTCCGTCGTCGTGCCGGCTGTACTGGTTCTGATCTTCGGCCTTCTGTTCATGGCCTTCGGCTCGGGCCGGGACGCCACAGTCGTCTTTAGCGGCGTGCCATTGGCACTGACAGGCGGCGTTGCCGCATTGTGGCTACGCGATATTCCGCTTTCGATTTCGGCAGGGGTTGGATTCATCGCCCTATCCGGTGTGGCGGTGCTCAACGGCCTGGTGATGGTGAGCTTCATTCGCAAGCTGCACCACGAAGGCACGCCGATTCACGATGCCATCGTGAACGGCGCGATGACGCGGCTACGCCCGGTACTGATGACTGCGCTGGTTGCAAGCCTTGGTTTCGTCCCGATGGCCGTCAACGTCGGAACGGGTGCGGAAGTGCAACGACCCCTTGCAACCGTCGTCATTGGCGGCATTGTTTCCTCGACGCTGTTGACGTTACTGGTGCTGCCGGCCCTGTATCGCCTCATCCATCGGCGCACCGATAGCCAGGACACCGCGCCGGCGTAAGCAAGACGCCAATTTCAACGGTTCGCATGGCGCGGCGAACGAGAAAGACGCTTGCCGCACCCGAACCACATGGATTCTTAGGTGAGTAATTGAGGTATGAAATTCATGCGTGAAAGATCACTTGAAGTAATGCCGGATCGCCATCGACCGACCTGGCAACGGACTTCCCTGTTTCTTATGGCGACGACTATCCTGCTGTTCGCGTGCGCGAATCAGGCACTCGCCCATGCCGTTGCCGAGGGCGATAAGGGCTACATCCAGGAAATATCCGGCGTCAACCTCATCCCTTTTATGTATCTAGGGGCGAAACATATGGCGACGGGATACGACCATATCCTGTTCCTGCTTGGCGTAATCTTCTTCCTGTACCGGATGAAGCATATCGCCCTGTATGTGACGCTATTTGCCATCGGCCACTCAACCACGATGCTGCTTGGCGTGTATTTCAACGTCGGGATAAACAGCTACATCATCGACGCGATCATCGGTCTTTCGGTGGTTTACAAGGCGCTCGACAACATCGGCGCATTTCAGCGTTGGCTCGGCTTCCAGCCCAACACGAAAGTCGCAACAGTCGTATTCGGACTCTTTCACGGATTCGGCCTGTCAACCAAGATCATCGAATACAACATCTCGCCCGATGGCCTGATTCCAAATCTTTTGGCATTCAATGTCGGCGTTGAAATCGGGCAGTTGATCGCGCTCGGCACTATTCTGATCGCAATGAGCTACTGGCGCCGAACAGCTAGTTTCTGGCGCCATGCGTACACCGCCAACGTAGCGATGATGTGTGCCGGTTTCATCCTGATCGGCTATCAGCTCACCGGCTATTTCGTTTCCTGAATCAAACACGGAGAAAATTCCATGTACAACGTATCCAAGCCAACCCTCGACGACCTTCCATCGTCGAAACAACTGCTGCGCTCGACGCTCATTGCACTCGTCGCCGCCATCGCAATTTTGGTCGGCATCGTCCTTCCCTCCGAGTACGCGATCGACCCAACAGGGATTGGTCGCGTCCTCGGCCTGACGGAAATGGGGGAGATCAAGACGCAATTGGCCGAAGAAGCCGCTGCGGATGCCGCGAAGGATGCAGCCATGCCCGCTGCCGCGACGACAGGGAATGCAGGCACCGCCGCGCCTGCACAAGCACAGAACGCCGCGCAGGCGGAGAACGGCGCCGCCTGGCGCGATGAAATGCGCGTCGCACTCAAGCCCGGCCAAGGGGCGGAGGTGAAGTTGAGTATGAAGGCCGGCGAGCAGGTCGAGTTCAGTTGGGTTGCCGAAGGGGGCGTTGTGAACTTCGATACCCACGGCGATGGTGGCGGCCAGTCCATCAGTTATGAAAAGGGTCGCGCGGTGCCCGCTAGCAATGGCGTGATCCAGGCTGCCTTTAGTGGAAATCACGGTTGGTTCTGGCGGAACCGTGGCGACGCTGACGTGACGGTGATTGTTCGCACTCGCGGTCAATACATGGAAATGAAGCGCGTCTTGTGATTGGCAAATTGGTTACGGGCACATGCCCATGCACTCCGGCTTCCCCCCCCCATGCCAATTGCATGGCAGGAAGCCGAAGTTTCCCGCCCTGCCACATAGGCCGGGCCTCATCCCAGGAGATATTGAAAAATGAACATTCGTCCGGTTTTGATTGCAGCTCTAGCCAGCGCCTCGCTCGCTTCGCCATTCGTGATGGCCCATACCGGCGGGCATGACGACGATGCGAAGGCGATACCGAAGACATGCGAGCAATTGGCAGATACGAAGCGGTATATCAGTGACGTGGCTTATCCCGAAGTAAAGAAGCTGAAAGAGCAATGCGACGCCGCGAAGAAGAAGCCAAACGCGGCGCAATCTTCTGCGGAACGCCGCCCGTCCAACGGCGGCAACTGATTGTTTAGGGCGTAGCCGCGACTCACAGGTCGCGGCTACCGCCTGCGATGCGCACTCGTGGGAGCTATTCGTCTATGGAGTTGAGACATCTAAAATACTTTCTCGCCGTGGCGGAGGAGCTTCACTTCGCTAGAGCTTCGGAGAAGCTGCACATTGAACAATCTCCACTTTCTCGCGCCATTAAGGAGCTAGAGGAGGAGCTAGGTGTTGTACTGTTTGCCCGTACCACACGCAGCACTCGCCTAACACGTGCAGGTAAGTTGTTTCTGGAGCATGTCCGCCGGGTATTTGCTGTTCTGCAACAAGCGCGCGACAGCGTAAAAGCAGCGGCCAATGGATTTCACGGTCAGTTGCGGGTGGCCTTATCGGACGGCATTACACCGTCGCGCCTTCCGGCGGTGCTCGCTTTGTGCCGACAGGAAGAACCTGAAGTCGAGATTCGCTTCTCCGAAGTGCCGTTGTCGCAACAAATCAAGGGGCTACACGACGATCTTTATGACGTAGGATTCGCGCAATCAGACGAAGTGGGCGAAGGCATCGTCGCTATACCCGTCTGGAGCGATGCGCTCATGGTGGCTGTACCTGCTCGACATCCTCTGCTGGTGCATAAGCGCATTCCGTTGGAGGAACTGCTCCGCTACCCTCTGGTTCTGTGCGATCCACAGGTTTGCGAAAGCCACGCGAAACACGTTGATCGGGTACTGCGCCGTGCGGACATGGAACCCCTGATCGCGGAGCGCGTGGCCTCCTGCGATTTGATGATGGCGCTTGTATCGGCCGGCTTCGCGCTTGGGCTTACGGGTGCAGCACACATTACAGCTAGCAGACAACCGGGCGTGGTGGCCCGCCCCTTGGCATCACGTGTCCCACCCCTGACAACCTATCTGCTGCACCCTATAGGCGAACCATCGGAGGTTCTGGCTCGATTCATTGAGCGCGTACAGGCCATCGAATCTCTGGAATCTCCCAGGCCCATGCTGGGCCGCAATCTTGATCCCCCGGAGGAACCTGCGCCATGACGAAGATCATCCATTTCTTGCTGGTGCCGGTGTTGACCGCCTGCGGCCAATCCGAAACGCCTCAGAAGGCCAACACATCGGAAGCGAATATCCCAACGGTGGAGGAACTGGCAGCCAATCCCGAACGGTTGAAGGAACTACGCCAACAGTGCAAGACGGATCGGCCCAAGCGGGGTGACGTGCTCTGCAATCGGGTGGCCGGGGCCACGCGCAAACGGTTCTATGGCGACGGCGAAACGCCCTACACGCCGCCGAAGGAATCGCCCAAGTTCTGATCGTTGGCAGTTCGCCGCATCGGCTTCAATTTTCTGTTCGACACGCCGCAATGCGCTATCGCTTGCGGCGTTTTTCTTTGATTCGACGCCGCGCGAATTCTGTCTTTTTGCTCGACCTTTCTGCTCGAAACGGTCTTTGACCGGCACTGACCTGGCACCGATCCTGACGCTAGCGGCACGTCCTTGTGCCGCGCTTTCCATGAGGAAGAAGCGCAGGGGAAATCGGAGGCCAGGTAATGCAAGGGACGAACGTGCTGTTCGGTCAGATCGCCGTGGTATTCGGCATCGTGATCGCCGGCGTGTGGGGCGCCACACAATGGACAGCAGCCGCCCTTGGTTATCAGCTACGCCTTGGCTCGCCCTGGTTCGATCTTCTTGGCACACCGATCTACCACCCGTGGAAGCTGTTTGAGTGGTGGTTCTTCTTCGATGCCTACGCGCCGCGCGTGTTCGATACCGGCGGCGCCATCGCGGGTGGCAGCGGCCTGCTGGCGGTGGTGGTCGCCATCGGCATGTCGATCTGGCGCTCACGGCAATCGCGCCTGGTCACGACCTACGGCTCGGCGCGCTGGGCGAACGCGGATGACATTCGCAAGGCGGGTCTGACGCAGCCGGCCGGCGTATTCCTCGGCCAGCACGACCGCCAGTACCTGCGGCATGAAGGCCCGGAACACGTCCTGACCTTCGCTCCCACACGCTCGGGCAAAGGTGTCGGCCTGGTGGTGCCGACGCTGCTTTCCTGGCCTGCGTCCGCCGTCATCCACGACATCAAAGGCGAGAACTGGCAGATCACTGCCGGCTGGCGTAGCCGCTTCAGCCACTGCCTGCTGTTCAACCCCACCGATGCAAAGTCGGCGACCTACAACCCACTGCTGGAGGTGCGGCGCGGCGCGCATGAGGTGCGCGACGTGCAGAACATCGCGGACATTCTGGTCGATCCCGAAGGTGCGCTGGAGAAGCGCAACCATTGGGAAAAGACCAGCCATGCGCTGTTGGTCGGCGCCATCCTGCATGTGCTCTACGCGGGCGAAGACAAGACGCTGCGCGGCGTCGCCAACTTCCTGTCCGACCCGGCCAGCCCCTTCGAGCTGACCTTGCACCGGATGATGACCACGCCGCACCTCGGCGATGGGCCGCATCCTGTCGTCGCTTCGGCGGCGCGCGAAGTGCTCAACAAGTCGGACAACGAGCGTTCCGGCGTGTTGAGCACCGCCATGTCGTTCCTCGGCCTGTACCGCGACCCCACGGTGGCCGAAGTCACATCGCGCTGCGACTGGCGCATTGCCGACCTGATCGCGGCAGAGCATCCGGTGTCGCTGTATTTGGTGGTGCCGCCCTCGGACATCTCGCGGACGAAGCCGCTCATCCGCCTGATCCTCAACCAGATCGGCCGGCGCCTCACCGAATCGCTCGATGGCTCCGATGGCATCGAGCGCCGCCACAAGCTGCTACTGATGCTCGATGAGTTCCCCGCGCTGGGACGACTCGACTTCTTTGAGACGGCCTTGGCCTTCATGGCGGGCTACGGCATCCGCAGCTTCCTCATCGCGCAGTCGCTCAACCAGATCGACAAAGCCTACGGCCAGAACCATTCGATTCTCGACAACTGCCATGTGCGCGTGACGTTCGCCACGAACGACGAGCGCACGGCCAAGCGCATTTCCGAGACGCTGGGCACGGCCACCGAACTGCGCGCCCAGCGCAACTACGCGGGCCACCGGCTCGCGCCGTGGCTGGGCCACCTGATGGTGTCGCGCCAGGAAACCGCGCGCCCGCTGCTGACGCCGGGCGAAGTCATGCAGCTTCCGCCCGACGAGGCCGTGGTGATGGTGTCCAGCGTGGCGCCGATCAAGGCCAAGAAGCTGCGCTACTACGCGGACGCCAATTTCAAGCGTCGCGTGCTGCCGCCGCCCGCGCTGGCGGACGGGCAGTACGCCGACGCGCCGCCGTCGCGGCCCGACGACTGGAGCGGGCTGGCGATTCCTGCCGTGCCCGCTGCACTGGCCGCCGCATCCGCCGATGGCCTGGAGAACTTGGGTTCGACCGACGACGGCGGCCCGCGCCGTCAGCCCGAACTCTCCGAAACCGTCGCCTACGACCCCGAGCTGGCCGCTCCCGCGGCCGACCTTGGGCTGCTCGATGACGACGACGACCTGCCGCTTCCCCTTCCTCGCCAGCTCGATCCAGCCATGCAGCGCACGGCCCGGCTGGCTTCCCTCGACCCCAACGACGGAATCGAGCTATGAGCCACTACCGCCTCAACCTGTTCATCCAGCCGGAGCACGCCAAGCGGCTCGATGAGCTGGCCGCCAAGAAAGGCGTGTCCAAGTCGTCCATCGTCGCGGCGGCGCTCGCATCGTGGCTTTCGCCCGATGCTGCCGACCAGCGCGAGGCGGCCATTGCCAAGCGGCTTGATCGCCTGTCGCGCCAAGCCGAGCGCATGGAGCGCGACCAGAACATCGCCATCGAAACGCTGGCGCTGTTCATCCGCTACTACTTGACCGTCAGCACGCCAGTTCCCGAGGCGCACCAAGACGCGGCGCGCGCCCAGGGCAAGGCGCGCTTCGAGCAGTTCACCGAGCAGCTTGGTCGCCACCTGCTGCGGGGCCGCAGCCTGGTGCGCGACGTGGTGGAGGAACTGCATCCCGACCCGATGCGGATGGAAGACGCGGCGGCAGCCGCGCAAGCGCAGGAGCGTGCGTCATGAGCGCCATTCCGCAGTCCATGAGTGCCACGTCGCTCGACCGCCGCATCCAGATGCTGCGCACGGCGATGGGGCCACTAATCGCCGCTGCGCTCGAAGACCCGGACGTGGTGGAGGTGATGCTGAATCCCGATCGCACCCTTTGGGTGGATCGGCTTTCCAGTGGGCGTGCGCCGATGGGCGTGGAACTGCCCGAGGCGGATGGCGAGCGAATCATCCGCCTGGTCGCGGCCCACGTCGGCGCGGAAGTCCATCGCGGCCAGCCGCTGCTGTCCGCCGAGTTGCCCGAGACGGGCGAACGCTTCGAGGGCATCTTGCCGCCGGCAGCGCCAGGGCCGGCCTTCGCGCTGCGCAAGCGCGCCATCGGTGTGATTCCGCTGGAGCGGTACGTCATCGACGGGATGATGACCAGCGCGCAGGCGGGCTTTCTCGTTCGTGCCGTGCGCGAGCGGCAGAACGTGTTGATTGCCGGCGCCACCAGCAGCGGCAAGACCACGCTCGCCAATGCTTTGCTCGCCGAAATCGCCGCCACCGGCGACCGCGTGCTGGTGCTCGAAGACACGGTGGAACTGCAATGCGCGGCCCGCGACCACGTTCCGCTGCGCACCCGCGCGGGCGTGGTGTCGATGACCGAACTGGTGCGCTCGTCCATGCGCTTGCGCCCTGATCGCGTCGTCGTCGGCGAGGTGCGCGGTGCCGAGGCGCTGGATCTCATCAAGGTGTGGGGCACGGGCCACCCCGGCGGCATCGCCACGATCCACGCCGGCTCCGCGCTCGGCGCGCTGCTGCGCCTGGAGCAACTGATTCTCGAAGTGGCGGTGAATCCGCCCCGTGCGCTGATCGCCGAGGCGGTCAACGTGGTGATCCACATCGCCGGACGCGGGCGCAAGCGCCGCATCGAGAGCATCGCCCGCGTCGTCGGCTTCGACGGCGTGGGCTACCAACTGGCGGACGCGCTGGAAACGCCGTTTCCCGAGCTGCCGCCACGTCCCGATGCCGCACCCGCTGCGGCGACATCCCCATCCCCTGACTCACTTGGAGAACTGCCATGACGCAGATGACCATTCCTGCTTTCCGTTTTTCTGCAAATCCGGCTTTGCGTCTTGCGCAGCTGCGCTGCCTGGCCCGCCCTGCGGGGCAAGGGCTGTTGCTGGCCGCGCTGCTGCTGTTCCTGGCCGGAACCGCGCAGGCCGCCGGTTCCTCGATGCCGTGGGAAGGCCCGCTGCAATCCATCCTCGAATCCATCCAGGGGCCGGTGGCGCGCATCGTCGCGGTCATCATCATCATCGCCACGGGCCTCGCGCTCGCGTTCGGTGACACGTCCGGCGGATTCCGCAAGCTGATCCAGATCGTGTTCGGTCTGTCCATCGCCTTCGCGGCGTCGAGCTTCTTCCTGTCGTTCTTCAGCTTCTCCGGCGGGGCCGTCGTATGAGTGCCCCGGACACCTTCGCGGACGGCTTCGAGGTGCCGCTGCATCGCTCGCTGACCGAGCCGATTCTGCTGGGCGGTGCGCCGCGCACCGTGGCGATCGCCAACGGCACGCTGGCCGCCGCTGTCGGCCTGGGCCTGCAACTGTGGATTCCCGGCGTGGTGCTCTGGATCGTCGGCCATTCGCTGGCGGTGTGGGGTGCGCGCGTCGATCCGCAGTTCATGCAGGTCTTCGCCCGGCACATCAAGCACCGCCCGCTGCTGGACGTGTGAGGGGAGGACGCCGCGATGCTGAACCTCGCCGAATACCGCCAGCGCCCGGCCTTACTTGCCGACTGGCTGCCCTGGGCCGGGCTGGTCGCACCGGGCGTCGTCTTGAACAAGGACGGCAGTTTCCAGCGCACGGCCCGGTTTCGCGGGCCTGACCTCGACAGCGCGACGCAAGGCGAACTGGTCGCCACGTCGGCGCGGTTGAACAACGCGCTGCGCCGCATGGGATCGGGCTGGGCGCTATTCATCGAAGCCGAGCGCCGGCCGGCGGCCGATTATCCGCACTCGGAGTTTCCCGAGCCGCTTTCGTGGGTGGTGGAGGAAGAACGCCGTGCCGCCTTTGAGGAATCGGGCAATCACTTCGAGAGCGGCTATCACCTGACGCTGCTTTACCTGCCGCCGGAAGAATCCCGCGCCCGTGCAGCCAAGATGCTCTACGAGAACACGCCGACGAATGGCGTGGACTGGCGCGAGCGGCTGCAAGCCTTCGTCGCGGAAACGGATCGCGTCTTCGACCTGCTCGACGGCGTGATGCCGGAAATTGACTGGCTCGATGACAGCCAGACGCTGACCTACCTGCACGCGACCATCTCGACGCGGCGCTATCGCGTGAGCGTGCCCGAAGTGCCGTTCCACATCGACGCGCTGCTGACCGATTCCGCGCTGGTCGGCGGCCTGGCGCCCATGCTGGGCGACCAGCACCTGCGCGTGGTGTCGGTGCGCGGCTTCCCGACCTCGACCTGGCCGGGGATTCTGGACGACCTCAACCGCCTCGGCTTTGCGTACCGCTGGAGCACGCGCTTTCTGTGTCTCGACAAATCCGAGGCGGAACGGGAGTTGGGGCGCCTGCGCCGCCAGTGGTTCGCCAAGCGCAAGAATGTCATCGCGCTGCTGCGTGAAACGATCTTCCAGCAGGAAAGCCCGCTGGTCGATACCGACGCCAACAACAAGGCCGCCGACGCCGACGCTGCCTTGCAGGAGTTGGGTAGCGATCAAGTCGCCTTCGGCTATCTGACGGCGACCGTCACCGTCATGGACACGGACGCCGCCGTCGCCGACGAGAAGCTGCGCATGGTGGAGCGCGTCATCCAGGGTCGGGGCTTCGTCACCATCCCTGAAACGCTCAATGCCGTGGATGCCTGGCTGTCCTCGCTCCCCGGCAACGCCTACGCCAACGTGCGCCAGCCCATCGTCTCGACGCTGAACTTGGCGCACATGATGCCGGTGTCGGCGGTATGGGCCGGGCCGGAGAAGAACGACCACCTCGACGGCCCGCCGCTGATCGTCACGCGCACCGATGGCGCGACGCCGTTCCGGCTGGTGACGCACATCGGCGACGTGGGCCACACGCTGGTCGCGGGGCCGACTGGCATGGGCAAGTCGGTCTTGCTCGCCACGCTGGCGATGCAATTTCGCCGCTATCGCGGCTCGCGCATCTTCGCCTTCGACATGGGCCGTTCCATGCGGGCCACGATCCTGGGCCTGGGCGGCGAACACTACGACTTGGGCACGGATGGCGAAATCGCCTTCCAGCCACTCGCGCGCATCGACCGTGAGGGCTACCGCACCTGGGCCGCCGAATGGATCGAAGGCCGCTTGCTGCACGAAGGCGTGGCGGTCGGCCCCGACGAGAAGGCGGCTATCTGGTCGGCGCTGGGAAGTCTCGCCGGTGCGCCGGTGGAGCAGCGCACGATGACGGGACTTTCCGTGTTGCTGCAATCAAACACGCTGCGGCAGGCGCTGTCGCCCTATGTGCTCGGTGGCGCGCACGGCAAGCTGCTGGACGCCGACCATGACCGCCTCGGCATGGCCGACGTGCAGTGCTTCGAGATGGAGGAGCTGATGCACAGCAAGGCCGCCGTCATGGCCGTGCTGCATTACCTCTTTGCGCGTTTTGATGAACGCTTCGACGGGGCGCCCACGCTGCTGATCCTCGACGAAGCATGGCTGTTCCTCGATGACCCGGTGTTTGCCGCGCGTATCCGCCAGTGGCTCAAGACACTGCGCAAGAAGAACGTCAGCGTCATATTCGCCACGCAGAGCCTTGCCGACATCAAGGATTCGAGCATCGCACCCGCGATCATCGAAAGCTGCGCGAGTCGGATTTTCTTGCCCAACCCGCAGGCGACCGAGCCGCAGATTCGCACGATCTACGAGGGCTTCGGCCTCAACAGGCGGCAGATCGAAATCGTCGCCACCGCGCAGCCCAAGCGCGACTACTACTACCAATCCCGCCTCGGCAACCGCCTGTTCGACCTCGACCTGGGGCCGGCGGCGCTGGCGTTTGCGGGCGCTTCCACGCCGCAAGACCAGCGCGACATAGACCGCGTGCTGCTGGACGCCGGCGTGCCCGGCTTCGCGGGCGCCTGGCTGCGCCATCGCGGCCTCGATTGGGCGGCCGACCTGCTGCCCTCGTTCCCCGGCCTCGCGCCGGGTTCCCTCGCTGACCAACCCTTGGAGAACCTGCCATGAAGAAGCGTCTTATTGCCGCCGCCATCGCGGCCATGCTTTGCACCGCCACCGCCCATGCGCAATGGGTCGTGGTCGATCCCACGAACCTCGTGCAGAACACGCTGACCGCGATCCGCACGCTGGAGCAGATCAACAACCAAATCCAGCAGCTTCAGAACGAAGCGCAGATGCTGATGAACCAGGCGCGCAACCTCGCCAGCCTGCCGTCCAGCGTGGTGAACCAGTTGCGCGCCAATCTGGCGACCACCGAGCGGCTGATCGCCCAGGCCAGGGGCTTGGCCTACGACGTGACGAATCTGGATCGGGAGTTCGCGCGCCTGTATCCCGAGCAGTACGCCGCCACCGTCAGCGGCGACCAGATGTACCGCGACGCGCAGGAACGTTGGCGGAACACGCTCAACGGCTTGCAGACCACCATGCAGATGCAGGCGCAGGTGTCGCAGAACCTGGGCGAAGACGAAAGCGTGCTGGCCGATCTTGTGGGCAAGAGCCAGTCGGCCGAAGGTGCGTTGCAGGCGATGCAGGCCATGAATCAATTGCTGGCCTTGCAGGCCAAGCAGTCGATCCAGTCGCAGCGGCTCCAGATCACGCAAGACCGGGCGGCATCGCTGGAGCTGGCGCGGCAGGCGGCAGCCACGGAGCGCGCCCGCGAGGTGCGGCGGCGCTTCCTCGGCGACGGCACGCCGTACACGCCGCAGTCCGTGAACTTCTACGGCAACTGACGGGAGGCCGCCATGCGATGCGTCCTCGCCCTTGGTGTCGTGCTGCTGGCCGCTTGCGGCGAGCAGCCGGCCGACCACCTTGCCGATGCCTTGGCCGCCGATCCCGTGCGGCTCAAGGCATTGCGCGCGCAATGCGCGGCCGACCGGCAGGCCACGGGCGAGGACGCTTGCCGTGCCGCCGCCGAAGCCTTCCGGCGGCGCTTCTTCTCCGGCCAGGCCGGGCCGGATGAGTACCAGACGCTGGCCGACCTGCCGCCGATCCCGCCGAGCTTCGAGGAGCCGGCCGATGGCGTGGCGCCGGCCGATCCCGCCGAACCGGAGGACACGCCATGAATGACGTGACCATCATCGACCAGTTCCTCAACACCTTTGCCGCTTATATCGACTCGGGTTTCGGGCTGCTGCGGGGCGAAGTGGCGTTCCTCACGGCCACGCTGATCGTCATCGACATGACGATCGCCGGCCTGTACTGGGCCATGAGCCATGCCACCGGCCAGGGCGAGGACGTGATCGCCAAGCTGCTGCGCAAGGTGCTCTACGTCGGTGCCTTCGCCTACATCATCAATAACTTCAACTGGCTGGCCAGCATCGTGTTCCGCTCGTTTGCGGGATTGGGCATCACCGCCACCGGCTGGGCCATCACGATGGAGAACTTCTTGCAGCCGGGCCGGCTGGCGAAAACCGGCATCGACGCCGGGGCGCCGATTCTGGAGCAGATCGGCGAGATGGCGGGCTTTCCCGAAGTGTTCGTGAACCTCGACCCCATCGTGGTGATGTTCCTCGCGTGGCTGATCGTGGTCTTGTGCTTCTTCGTGCTGGCGATCCAACTGTTCATCACGCTGATCGAGTTCAAGCTGACCACGCTCGCCGGATTCGTGCTGGTGCCATTCGCGCTCTGGAACAAGACCGCGTTCCTCGCCGAAAAGGTCTTAGGCAACGTGGTGGCCTCCGGCGTCAAGGTTCTGGTGCTGGCCGTGATCGTCGGTATCGGCTCGGGCTTGTTCGCTCAGTTCCAAGTCCATCCCGCCGAGCCGTCCATCGACCACGCGCTGGTCATCATGCTGGCCTCACTCACGCTGCTGGCGCTGGGGATCTTCGGCCCCGGCATTGCCACGGGCCTCGTGTCCGGTGCGCCGCAACTCGGCGCGGGCGCAATGGCCGGTGCTGCTGTCGGCGCTGCCGGCACGGCCGTCGCCATTGGCGCCGCTGCGACGGGCGTAGGCGGTGCCGTGGCCGCTGGCGCGCGCATGGCCCCGGCTGCCGCCAAGCTGGCCGGCGCTGGTGCGCGTGCCGCCACGTCGGCGGCTGGTAGTGCGAAATCGGCGTTCCAGGCCGGCTCCGCCGCCGCAGGTGGTGGTGCGAAAGGCGCAATGGCGGGCCTGGGCAACGTCGCCAAGACCGGCGCGCAGGCAGCCGGGCGAGGTGCTGCATCCCGCGCTTCCGCTGCCGGGCAACGCATAGCCGCTCCCTTCCGCGCTGGCTGGAATGGCGCTGCTGCCGATGGCGGCGCGGGCGCGGCATCCGGTCAGGGTGCCGCAGGCGAGGCCGCATCCGGCGCCGCTACGGCGCAGACACAGAAACAGCCCGCCTGGGCCAAGCGGCTGCATCGCCGCCAGCAACTCACCCATGCCGCGACCACCGCCGCCCACACGCTGCGCGGTGGCGATGGCGGCGGCTCCGGCCAAGGGCCGAGCCTGCGCGATTCCGATTCATAAGGAGAACTGACCATGCGATTCAAGAAACCGCAGGTGCGCTACGCCGACACGCCGCAGCCTGCCACGCCGTACCAAGCTGCCGGCCAGGTGTGGGACGAGCGCATCGGCTCGCCGCGCGTCCAGGCGAAGAACTGGCGCCTGATGGCCTTCGGCTGCCTGACGCTTGCGCTGCTGATGGCCGGCGGCCTGGTGTGGCGCTCGGCGCAATCCATCGTGACGCCCTACGTCGTGGAGGTGGACAACGCGGGCCAGGTACGCGCCGTGGGCGAAGCCGCCACGCCATACCGGCCCAACGATGCGCAGACCGCGCACCACATCGCGCGCTTCGTGACGCTGGTGCGCTCGCTGTCCATCGACCCCATCGTCGTCCGCCAGAACTGGCTGGACGCCTACGACTACACGACCGACAAGGGCGCGGCCGTGCTCAACGACTACGCACGGGTCAACGACCCGTTCGCGCGCATCGGCAAGGAGTCGGTGACGGTGCAGATCACCAGCGTCGTGCGCGCCAGCGACACGTCTTTCAACGTGCGCTGGACGGAACGCCGCTACGTCAACGGAGCCGCGGCGGGCTTGGAGCGGTGGACGGCCGTGGTGTCCATCGTGCTCCAGCCGCCGCGCACCGAAGAACGCCTGCGCAAGAACCCCCTGGGCATCTACGTCAACGGCCTGTCGTGGAGCCGCGAACTGGATTCTTCCGAAGGAGCCAAGCCATGAATGATCTTTTCCGTAAATCCGCCTTGCCGGTGATCTTGCTTGCCCTGGCGGGCTGCGCCACGCAGGGCAAGCCACCGCCGACCATCTCGCTCGATGAGCAGCCGGTGCAGGCCCAGCCGCTACCCGAGCCACCCGCGCCGGTGGAGGTGGTGGCCGTGCCCGAGGTGCTGCCGATGCCGGCGCAGTTGAAGCCATTGCCCGAAGCCGAGGACGCCAAGCCCACGCCGGAGCCAGCCGACGAGAAGGTGCGCGTCTCACGGGCCAATGCCGAGGCGCGCGTCGCACCCACGCGCGAGGGATACGTCAACGCGATTCAGGTGTGGCCGTTCACCGATGGCGCGCTCTACCAAGTCTATGCAGCCGTAGGCCGCGTGACCGTGATTTCGCTCCAGCCGGGCGAGGAGCTGGTGACGGTGGCCGCTGGTGATACCGTGCGCTGGATCGTGGGCGATACGTCGAGCGGCAGCGGTGCTGACCTGCGCGTCAATGTGCTGGTCAAGCCGATCCGCTCGGGCCTCAAGACCAATCTCGTCATCACCACCAACCGCAGGACGTACCTGCTGGAGTTGGCTTCGACGGAAAAGACGTGGATGGCGTCGGCTTCTTGGGAGTATCCGCGTGACCGGATGCTGGCCTTGCAGCGCCAAGCGCAGGCGGCCAGCGCCGCCGCGCCGGTGGACTCCGGCTTGTCGCTGGAGAACCTGCGCTTTCGCTACGCGGTCAGCGGCAGCACCCCGCCGTGGAAGCCGCTGCGCGCGTTCGACGACGGCGCGAAGGTCTATATCCAGTTCCCGCCCGGTATCGCGCAAGGCGAGTTGCCGCCGCTGTTCGTGATCGGGCCGGAAGGCGACGGGCAACTGGTCAACTACCGCTTCCGCTCGCCGTACTACATCGTGGATCGGCTGTTCGGCGCCGCCGAACTGCGCCTGGGCGGGGACAAGGGTGACGTGGTGCGAATTGAGCGCACGGACGGCGTTGCGCGGAGGAACTGACCATGAGCCAGGACGACACCCCCGACCTCGCCACGCCACAGGCGGGCAAGGTCGCGCCGGAGGCGGTGGCGCTGCGCGCCCAGCCGCGCCCAGTCACTCGCCTGAATCGGCGCACGCTGGCCATCCTCGTCGGCGGCCTGTCCGTCGCCGTGCTCGGGGCCACGATCTGGTCGCTGCAACCGCAGCGGCGCGGCGCGGGCGAGCAGACCGAGCTTTACAACGTCGATCGTGTCTCGAAGTCCGAAGGGTTGGACGGCCTGCCGGCGGACTACTCGAAGCTGACGCCGAAAGTGCCCGAGCTGGGGCGGCCGCTACCGGGCGACCTCGGCCCGGCCATCGTGAACTCGCAGCAGCCGGCCGTGGCCGCTTACGCGGCCCCTGGCCACGATCCCAACGACGCCTTGCGCAAGGAGGCGGAAGCCGCTGCGGCTTCGTCGGTGTTCTTCCGCTCGGGCGGCCAAGGGCAGGCGGCCGCCACGATAGCGCAGGCGGCGCCGGGTGCGCCCGGCGGTGCAAGCGCACTCGCGGCCTTCGACCCGCTCGCTGCCGGGCCGGCCTCGACGGCGGCCCAGCCCGCCGACCCGACTGCCGTGCAGAACCGGCAAGACCAGAAAGAGGCGTTCCTGAAAGCCGGCTCTACGGAAACCCGCAATTCCGGCAATCTGGCGCTGCCGGCGTCGCCCTATCAGGTGATGGCCGGAACCGTGATCGCGGCCGCGCTGGTGACTGGCATCAAGTCAGACTTGCCGGGCGACGTGATCGCCACTGTCACGGAGCCGGTCTATGACACGGCCACGGGCAAGTTCCTGCTGATCCCGCAGGGGTCGCGCATCCTGGGCAAGTACAACAGCCAGGTCAGCTATGGGCAGAGCCGCGTGCAGGTGGTGTGGAACCGGGTCATCCTGCCGGATACCTCATCGCTGACGCTCGACAACCTTGTGGGCACCGATCCAGCGGGCTACGCCGGCCTGGAGGACGACGTGGACTGGCATTGGAAGCGCATCGTCTCGGGCGCGGTGCTGACGACGCTGCTGGGCGTGGGCGCCGAACTGGCCGCGCCGGAGAACCGCCAGGACGGCAACCGCATCGTCATCGCCGGGCGTGATAGCGCCCAGGACAGCATCAATCAAGTCGGACAGGAGATCACCCGGCGCAACATGAACATCCAGCCGACGCTGACCACGCGGCCCGGCCTGCCGGTGCGGATCATCGTCAACCGGGATCTGGTGCTGCGGCCGTACCAGCCCCTGTTCTTTAACCGGGGAGCTTCGCAATGACCACGACCAAGAAGCTGCGGCTCGGGCCTCTGCCCAAGACCGAGAGTGTCAAGCTGACCTTCGCCTGCCCGGCAAGCCTGAAAGCCGACCTCGACCGCTACGCCTCGCTGCACGCGCAGGCGTATGGCGAGGTGGTCGATGCAGAGAAATTGATCCCGCACATGCTGGAGGCGTTCATGGCGGGGGATCGGGGATTCAGGAAGGGCACGGCGACCCGGAGCGCGCCATCGAAGCCGACATGATGGCGTCACATACCAACGGCATCCATCGAACGCGCAGCCACCGGCTGCGCGTTCTTCATTCTGGATGCCGCCAAGCCTCTTGGGCTATGATGACGCGACAGGCCCGCCGTTCCTCGGCAATCCAGCACGACACGGTGCGATGCGGCTTTCTCTCCCGACGCTCTTATGTGGCTCCTAGCCGACGAAGCCGCGGTTCTGCAAAGCGGCCCCGAAAAGAGCTAACCTACTGTCCCATATACGGTTTCAAGCCCTGCGTGATTTGCGCGAAAGACTTGACACCGGCACTTTTTTGCCCGCCTTTCGGAGCCCTCCCCTATGCCCACTCGTGAGATCCGCCATCCGCTGATCCGCCACAAGCTTGGCCTGATGCGCCGTGCCGATATCAGCACCAAGAATTTTCGCGAACTCGCCCAGGAAGTCGGCGCGCTCCTGACGTATGAAGCCACCCAGGACCTGCCCCTCGAAACCTACGAGATCGACGGCTGGTGTGGCAAGGTCTCGGTTGAAAAAATCGCCGGCAAGAAGATCACCGTAGTACCGATCCTGCGCGCCGGCATCGGCATGCTCGACGGCGTGCTCAGCCTGATCCCGGGTGCCAAGGTCAGCGCCGTCGGCGTTGCCCGAAACGAAGAAACCCTCGAAGCCCACACCTACCTGGAAAAGCTCGCGCCGGACATCAACCAGCGCCTGGCCCTGATCATCGACCCGATGCTGGCCACCGGCGGCTCGATGGTTGCCACCATCGACCTGCTGAAAAAGGCCGGCTGCAAAGAGATTCGCGCCATGGTGCTGGTCGCCGCGCCAGAAGGCATCGAGGTGGTAGAAAAAGCCCACCCGGACGTGAAGATCTACACCGCCTCGATCGACCAGCGCCTGAACGAGCACGGCTACATCGTGCCAGGCCTGGGTGATGCCGGTGACAAGATCTTCGGCACCAAGCAAAAGGACGCCTGACCATGCAGGACGGCTTCAACGACCCGCTCTGGCGCCAGGTCGTTTCGGGCGCGCAGATGCTCTTCGTGGCATTCGGCGCGCTGGTGCTGATGCCCCTGATCACCGGCCTCGACCCGAACGTCGCGCTGTTCACCGCCGGCATCGGCACCCTGCTATTCCAGCTGGTCACCGGACGTCAGGTACCGGTGTTCCTGGCCTCGAGCTTTGCCTTCATCACGCCGATCATCCTCGCCAAAGGCCAGTTCGGCCTGGCCGAGACCATGGGCGGCGTAATGGCTGCTGGCTTCGTGTACACCTTCATGGGCCTGATGGTAAAAATCAAAGGCACCGGTTTCATCGACCGCATGCTACCGCCGGTGGTGATCGGCCCGGTGATCATCTCCATCGGCCTGGCCATGGCACCGATCGCCGCCAACATGGCGATGGGCAAAGGTGGGGACGGTACAGCGCTGATGCCATACAAGACGGCCATGCTGATCTCGATGCCAGCGCTGCTGACAACCTTGATCGTTGCCGTATTCGGCAAGGGCATTTTCCGCCTGGTGCCCATCATCTCCGGCGTGCTGGTGGGCTTTGCCCTGTCGTTCGCCTTTGGCGTGGTCGACACCGCCAGGATCGCTGCCGCACCGTGGCTGGAAATCCCCAATTTCACCGCCCCTGCGTTCAACTGGCAGGCCATTCTGTTCATCGTCCCGGTTGCGCTGGCGCCGGCGATCGAGCATATCGGCGGGGTGATTGCAGTGGGCAGCGTGACCGGCCGTGACTACCTGAAGAAGCCTGGCCTGCACCGGACGTTGCTGGGCGACGGCCTGGCGACTACTGCAGCCGGCCTGTTCGGCGGCCCGCCCAACACCACCTATGCCGAAGTGACCGGCGCGGTGATGCTGACCAAGAACTACAACCCGAAGATCATGACCTGGGCGGCGGTCTTCGCCATTACCCTGGCGTTCATCGGCAAGTTCGGCGCGCTGCTGCAGAGCATCCCGGTGCCGGTGATGGGCGGCATTCTGTGCCTGCTGTTCGGCTCGATTGCAGCGGTGGGCATGAACACCATGATCCGCCACAAGATTGACCTGGGCGAAGCACGCAACCTGGTGATCGTCTCGGTGACACTGGTGTTCGGTATCGGCGGCGTGCTGATCGGCAGCGGTGACGGCCCGGATGACTGGGGCCTGAAGGGTATTGCCCTGTGCGCCATTGTGGCTATTGCGCTGAACCTGATTCTGCCGGGTAATGACAGCTGGAAGCACAAGAAGCTGGATGTATAAACGGTCGGTAGGGGCCGCAAGGCGGCCCCTTCGATTCAGGCCTTTTCACTCATATCAGCCAACACCCTCACCCACTCCGGGTGATCATTCAGGCACGGCACCAGCACCAGCTCCCGGCCACCCGCCTCGACAAACTGCTCGCTGCCACGCATGCCTATCTCTTCCAGCGTCTCGATGCAATCCGCCACAAATGCCGGGCACATCACCAGCAGCTTCTTCACACCGGCCTTGGCCAGTTCATCCAACCGCGTCTCGGTGTAGGGTTCGATCCACTTGTCCCGGCCCAGCCGCGACTGGAACGATACCGACCACTTGCCATCAGGTATGCCCATTTTCTGCGCAAAGGCTTTGGCCGTGGCCAGGCATTGCCCGCGATAGCAAACCGAACGTACTTCGGCGGTTGCACCGTGGCAGCAATCGGCAGCACGCAGGTCGTGCTTGACCCCTTTCGGAAACAGCTTTTTCAGGTGCCGTTCCGGCAAACCATGGAAGCTCAACAGCAGGTGGTCGTAACCCGTCTCAAGGTACGGCCGGGCACTGGCAGCCAGTGCCTCGATGTACGCCGGATGCTCGTAGAACGGCTGCAGCACACGCATCTGCAACGGCAACTGGCGCTCGCTGACGGTCTGTTTTGCCAGCTCGACCACCGTGGTCACCGTGCTGTCGGCGAACTGTGGATAAAGCGGCGCCAAAGTCACCTTGCGCACACCTTGGGCGGCCAGCCGCTCCAACACATCAGGCAACGCTGGCTGGCCGTAGCGCATGGCAATTTCCACTGGGCCATGGGGCCAGTGCTCGACCATCGCTGCCTGCAGGCGACGGGTCAGCACAACCAGAGGCGAGCCCTCCTCCCACCAGATCGAAGCGTAGGCGTGTGCCGACTGCTCAGGGCGCTTGATCAGGATCAGCGACACCAGCAAGCGCCGCACCGGCCACGGCAGGTCGACCACGTACGGGTCCATGAGGAACTGGTTGAGGTAACGGCGCACATCGGCCACCGAGGTGGAGGCCGGGGAACCCAGGTTGACCAGCAGCAGGGCGTGATCGGTCATGCAGCGTCCTATGTCAGAGGCCACTGGACAGGTTGTCCAGCGCCGATTGCAGATCGTTGAAACGGAAGGTGAAGCCTGCTTCCAGCAAGCGTACCGGGCGCGCCCGCTGGCCTCCCAGCAGCAAGGTCGACATCTCGCCAAGCCCGGCCTTGAGCAGCAATGCCGGCACTGGCAACAGCGCCGGCCGATGCAGGGCTCGGCCCAGTCGCCTGGCAAACTCACGGTTGCGTACAGGCTCCGGCGCGCAGGCATTATAAGGACCGCTGGCATCCTTGCGCTGCAAGAGAAAATCAATCAGGGCGACCTGGTCGTCTATATGAACCCAGGGCATCCACTGCCGCCCGTCGCCCAAAGGCCCGCCCAGCCCCAGTTTGAAGGGCATGCGCAGGCGCGACAAAAAGCCGCCATCGCTGGCCAGCACCAGGCCAGTACGGACCAGTACCACGCGGATCCCCTGGGCTTGCGAACGCTGGGCGGTCTCTTCCCAGGCAATGCACAACTGGCTGGCGAAATCTTCACGCACCGGGGGTGAAGCCTCGGTCAGTTCGCGTTCGCCACCGTCTCCGTACCAACCTACCGCAGAGCCGGAGATCAGCACCTCCGGGCGCTGCTCACGGGTGCCCAACCACGCCAGCAATTGCTCGGTAAGGGTGACACGGCTGGCCCACAGCACGTTGCGCCGGGCGGCCGTCCAGGGCCTGTCGGCAATCGGCGCACCAGCAAAGTTGACCACCGCATCAAGATGATCGTCGGCCTCCAGCTGCTCCAGGCGCGCGATACCACGCACCCCGCTACCACAGATTTTTGCCACCTGTTCAGGACGCCTGCTCCAAACCGTAAGCCGATGCCCTTGGCCCAGCCAGTACTGGCACAGATGCTTGCCAATCAAACCGGTGCCACCTGTCAGCAATATATGCATGGCTGTGTCCTCGCAGAATGCATCGGTGGTCTATTTTTAACAGCAAGGCACTTTTTTGACCCGACGCTCTCGGATAAACATAGGCCAACCTGCCCGCCAACACGGAATAACCTTATACAGAATTTTTGCATTGTACAGGTTTGCCTGACAGCGTAGTCTGCTCACAGCAAGGTTTGAAGAGGCCATCATGACAATACCTATCGCCATCATCGGGGCCGGCATCGCCGGTTTGTCAGCCGCCCAGGCTTTGCAAAAGGCCGGGCAATCCGTGCACTTGTTCGACAAAGGCCACGGCAGTGGCGGGCGCATGGCCAGCAAGCGCAGCGAAGCCGGCGCGCTCGACCTGGGCGCACAGTACTTCACTGCCCGTGACCGACGCTTTGTCGATCAGGTGCAGCAATGGGTGGCCGCCGGCTGGGCCGAACAATGGAAGCCTCAACTGTATAACTACCGTGACGGCGAACTCACCCCCTCCCCTGACGAGCAGACGCGCTGGGTAGGCGTGCCACGCATGAGCGCCATTACCCGCGGCTTGCTCAAGGACGCCACCGTCAACTTCGGCTGCCGCATAGCGGAAGTGTTTCGCGGCAAGCAGTACTGGCACCTGCAAGACACCGAAGGTTGCAGCCACGGCCCCTACAGCCGTGTGGTCATCGCCGTCCCGGCTCCGCAGGCCACGCCACTTCTGGCCGCCACACCGAAGCTGGCTGCCGTTGCCGCTGGCGTGCAAATGGAACCTACCTGGGCCGTCGCCCTCGCCTTCCAGGCACCGCTGGATACGCCAATGCAAGGCTGCTTCGTGCAGGACAACCCGCTGGACTGGCTGGCCCGCAATCGCAGCAAGCCCGGCCGCGACGAGCACCTGGACACCTGGGTACTGCACGCGACCTCAGACTGGAGCCGGCAACACATCGACCTGCCCAAGGAGGAAGTGATCGAACAGTTGTGGGGTGAATTCGCCGAACTGGTCGGCTGCGTGGTACCGCCGCCCACCTTCGCCCTGGCCCACCGCTGGCTCTATGCCCGCCCCAGTAGCAACCATGAGTGGGGCGCACTGGCCGATGCCGACCAGGGCTTGTACGCCTGTGGGGACTGGTGCCTGTCCGGCCGCGTCGAGGGCGCATGGCTCAGTGGCCAGGAAGCGGCGCGGCGCTTGCTCGAACACCTTGAGTGATGCCGAACTATACAAAAATACTAGTTTGCATAACTTCAGCGCTGTGCTGAAATAAACCTGTACAAGTTTCGAGTCACGTACAGGTTTATTTTCGGAGGCAGCCATGCACGACCCTTCCGCCCACCGCAAGCCGCGTATCGCCATCAGCGCCTGCCTGACCGGGCACAGCGTGCGCTACAACGGCGGCCACAAGGCCTCCGACCTGTGCCGTAAACAGCTGGAACAGCACTTCGACTGGCTACCTGTGTGTCCGGAAGTGGCAATCGGCCTGGGTGTTCCGCGCGACCCGATTCGCCTGGTCGGCAACCCCGAGCAACCCGAAGTGGTCGGCACCCGCGACCCCGGCAAGGACCTGACCGACCCGCTGCGCACCTATGGCGAGCAGATGGCCAACGAACTTGACGACATCTGCGGCTACATCTTCATGCAGAAGTCACCTTCTTGCGGCCTGGAACGGGTAAAGGTTTATCAGGACAATGGCCACCCGGCCGTGCATGGTGGGCGCGGCGTCTATGCCCAGGCTTTCTGTGCATTGCGCCCGGACCTGCCAGTAGAGGAAGAAGGCCGCCTGCATGACCCCGTGCTGCGCGAGAACTTCATAAGCCGCGTTTACGCCTACGCCGACTGGCAGCGCCTGCTGGCCGAGGGCCTGAACCGTGGCGCGCTGGTACGCTTTCATTCGCGCTACAAGTATTTGCTGATGGCCAATAACCCCCAGGCCTATCGCACCCTCGGCCGCCTGCTTGGCAGCATGAGCAAGGCTGATGAACCACAGAGCATCGGCCCGCGCTATTTCAGCCAGCTGATGCAAGCCCTGCGCCGCTGTGCGAGCCGCGGCACCCACAGTAACGTGCTGCAGCACCTGAGCGGTTACTTCAAGGATGCCCTGACGCAGCAGGACAAGGCCGAGTTGCAGGCAGTCATCGGCCAATACCAACAAGGCGTGGTACCACTGGTAGTGCCACTGACCTTGCTCAAACACCATTTGCGCAAGCACCCAGACCCCTACCTGCAGCAACAAGCCTACCTGCAGCCGCACCCCGAGAGCCTGGGTTTGCGCAATGCGGTCTGAGGACTTGCTGCCCATCGGCGAACTTGCCCGTCGCACCGGCGTAAACCCGGTCACCCTGCGCGCCTGGGAGCGCCGGTATGGGTTGCTCAAGCCACAGCGCACCGCCAAGGGGCATCGCCTGTACCCACTTGAGCAGGTCGAACGCGTCGAGGCGGTCCTGGCCTGGCTGCAGCGTGGCGCGTCGGTCGGCCAAGTCCGCGAGTTGCTCGACAAACCCGCCAGCACCCCACCGAAGGGGGACTGGCAAGCCAGGCAATTCCAGCTGATCGAAGCCATCGCCGGCCTTTCACAGCGCGCCCTCGACCAGCAACTTAACCAGGCCATGGCGCTGTACCCGGCAGTCACCCTGTGCGAACAACTGCTGCTGCCGCTGCTCGACATGCTCGACCAGCGCTGGCGCAATTACTTCAACGCTCGGCTGGAGCAGGTGTTTTTCCACAGCTGGCTGCGCAGCAAGCTCGGTGCCCGCGTGTACCACGACAACCAGCTGCTGCAAGGGCCCGCCGTGTTGCTGGCCGAAGACAGCGAACGCACCTTCAGCCCAGACTTATGGTTGTGCGCCTGGCTGCTCACCAGCAATGGCTTCCCGGTCGAGGTGCTCGAGCAGCCCGTCGCAGGCCCGCAATTGCTAAGCGCCGTCAACGCGCTCAAACCACGCGCCTTACTCCTGCACTTGGGCCCACGCATCGACGACAAGGCGTTGCTGCGCACCCTGCAAGGCTTACCAATCCCCAAGCTGTTGGGTGGTGCCACGCTGGCGCTGCATGAAGCCCGCTTGAAGGCTTTTGAGCTACCCGACCTTTTCCTGTTCGACACCCCGCAGGCGGCATTGCGCGTGCTTCAAGCCCATGATCGACAGCCTGTAGAGATAAATGCCCCATGCACCTGACCTGGCTGCGCAGCGACCTGCGTATCGATGACAACACTGCACTCAGCGCCTCCACCGAGCGCGGCCCGACCATCGCCCTGTGGCTGGTCAGCCCCGGACAATGGCAAGCCCATGACGATGCCGCCTGCAAAGTCGACTTCTGGCTGCGTAACCTGCATGACCTGCGCCAATCACTGGAAAAGCTGAACATACCCCTGCTGATCCGCACAATCGATACCTGGGACCAGGCGCCACAGGCGGTGCTCGATGTCTGTCGCCAACACCAGGTGCAAAGCGTGCACTGGAACGAGGAGTACGGCATCAATGAGCAGCGCCGGGATGATGCCACCCGGGCACTGCTGGAAAAGTCGGCCATCCAGGCGCACAGCTACCTCGACCAGCTGTTCTTCCGTCCGGGCACCGTACTGACTCGCAGTGGCGATTACTTCCAGGTGTTCAGCCAGTTCAAGAAAACCTGCCTGGAGCATCTGCACCGCAGCCTGCCGGCCCTGGCACGGCGGGTGAAGCGCCAGGCCCCGCTGAACATCGGCAGCGACCCAATCCCGCAACATGTAGAGGGGTTCGGAAAAACCACGCCCGCACTGCGCGACCACTGGCCAGCCGGTGAAGCTGAGGCACAGTCCCGCCTGTCACGCTTCCTGGACGAAACCATCGACGACTACCACCACTTGCGCGACTTACCTGCCAAGCCTGGTACCAGCCAGCTTTCCCCCTACCTGGCCGCCGGCGTGATTTCGCCCCGCCAATGCTTGCACGGTGCACTGGCCAGCAACCGGGGCGAGTTCGACAGTGGCAGCATGGGCGTGCAGACCTGGATAAACGAGCTACTCTGGCGGGAGTTCTACAAGCACATCCTGAGCGGTTATCCACAGGTCTCGCGCCACCGCGCCTTCCGCGCCCAGACCGAAGCCTTGCCCTGGCGTGACGCCCCGGCAGACCTGGAGGCCTGGGAGCAGGGCCGCACCGGTTTCCCGATCATCGATGCCGCCATGCGCCAGTTGCTGCACACCGGGTGGATGCACAACCGCTTGCGCATGATCGTGGCCATGTTCCTCAGCAAGAACCTGCTGATTGACTGGCGCAAGGGCGAGCGACACTTCATGCGAAACCTGATAGACGGCGATCTGGCCGCCAACAACGGGGGTTGGCAGTGGAGTGCGTCCACCGGCACCGATGCGGTGCCCTATTTCCGTATCTTCAACCCGGTTTCGCAGTCGCAGCGCTTCGATCCTCAGGGGCATTTCATTCGCCACTGGGTACCAGAACTACAAGCACTCGATGAAAAAGCCATCCATCAGCCCATTAAATCGACGGACCTTTTCGGTAATACTTCTTACCTTAGTCCAATCGTAGATCTCAGCAGCAGTCGCCAGCGGGCCCTGGAAGCGTTCAAAGGGCTGCCACGCCGGCAGAATTAGGGGATAACGTGTTGATTAACTCACGCAGTTTCTGGGTTACGGGCGCAAGCAACGGACTTGGTTTGGCTTTGGTGGAGCGGATGCTCGATGAAGGACATCGCGTTGCCGCGAGTGGCAAGGATAGCGATGCACTGGATGCTTTGGGGGCACGCTACGGCAGCCAATTGTTGCGGTTGCCGTGGCAGTTGCATGAAGAACAACACGTCAGCCATGCGTGCCAACAAATTTGCCATGCCTGGTGTTCGCTGGACGGGCTGATCCTCAACACCGGCACCACCGATTACCTGCCAGACAATGCCAGTGACAGTGAGCTGATCGAAGCGATCGTCACTACCAACCAGCTGGCCGCAGAGCATTGCCTGAGCAAAGCGCTGCCGTTGCTGGAAAAGGGTCGGTCGCCGCAGGTGATGGCGCTTTTCAACCGCTATTCGGCGTTGCAGCTGTTTGCACCGACACAGGTGACTGCGGGCTGGAACAATTTGCCGCAATGGATGCGTGAGCAACGCAAGGCCCTTGAGGACCAAGGGGTAGCACTGACCATTGTAGGGCCACAATCGTTGAAGGTTACGCTAACGTCGGCACAGGCGATACCGGAGGAGTGGACGCCCGGCAGTGCCGCAGAGGAGTTGCTGCGGCGTTGGCCTCAGAGAGAACCCGAACTGATCCTGGAGACGCTGGACCTCAGTAGCCTGTGGCCGCTGGCGCGTTAACACCTGAAATCAGCATTACCGTCTTCGCGGGCAAGCCCGCTCCTGCAAATTACCCAGACCTTGAGTACTGTGGTATGCCGGCAGGAGCGGGCATTGCCCGCGAAGTGGCGAATGCAGGCGAACTCAGAGCGCCATTCTGTAATGCAGGCTGTAGCTTTCTACACCATCATTGGGCTCTTTGATGCCCGCGTTGGAATAGTGAATCGCCCGCACCCCAATCTCATGCCCGCCGGCAAAGCGCAAACCAAAGCCGATGCGGTCCTCAAACTGGAAAGCCGAACCCAGCTCGTTGCTTTCCAGCTCGGTGCTGGAGAACGCCGCTACCCCTATCCCGGCTTCGATGTAAGGCTTCACCGACTCCCCGGCAAATTCATAGACGAACACGGGCGCGAAGGACAGGCTGTGATTGCTTGCGGTCTCGTCGCCATCCCAGTAGGTGTAGGCCCCATCCCAATAGCCGGTCAGCCGACCAACGCTGGTCTGCCACCAACTCGCATCCCAATTCGATTGCAGCCCTAGCCGGTAAACCATTGTCGAATCGCCGGTCTGCCCCACCGAAAACGAAACATCGGCAGCTTGTGCCGACATCGTTTGCCCCAAAACAAAGGCAGCAGCCGCTGCCAAGCCGAGCAGTTTCCTCATAAGAAACATCCTTCTTTCTGATGCTGTTGTTAGTGTCCGCCTCATCTCAGGCAAAGCGGTAGAAAGCAGAAGTGGAACGATAGTTCAGCCTTTTTTCACGTTTTTTTCACAACGCAAAGCTTTGCACATCGTCAGACTTATGCCACAGCACAGGTAGGATTTTTCTTAAGGCTTCTGGGTCAGCGCTTGTCCAGAAGCGTGCAGCGCCGGCCGGGCCTTCGGCCAATAGATCATTGGCACCCAGCAGCCGTCGCAACTGACGCGCCACGGCCGCGCCGGTGTCGATGATGGCCACGTCATCCGGGACCATGCCGGCCAGCAATGGGCGAAGGAAAGGGTAATGGGTGCAGCCGAGGATCAGCGTATCGCAACCTGCAGCCAGTAGCGGCTGCACATAACCTTGCAGCAGCTGGCGCACCGCTGGGCTTACAAGGTCACCGGCTTCGATCAGCTCGACCAGCCCCGGGCAAGGCTGGGTAATAACCTGTACGTTGTTGGCGAAGCGGTCGAGCAAGGCTGCGAACTTGGCACTCTGCAGGGTACCGGTGGTGGCCAGCACACCGACCACGCCCGAGCGGGTGGCTGCCGCTGCAGGCTTGACGGCCGGTTCCATGCCCACCAACGGCCAGGTCGGATACAACTCACGCAGGTCAGCCACTGCCGCCACCGTGGCAGTGTTGCAGGCCAACACCATGGCCTTTGCGCCTTGTTCATGGAAGAACCCGGCAATGTGCCGGCAGCGCTCGCGGATATAGTCCGGCGACTTCTCACCGTAGGGTATATGCCCGCAATCGCCCACATACAGCAACGTTTCGTTGGGCAGCAGGCGCTGGATCTCGGCCAGCACCGACAAACCGCCAACCCCCGAGTCCATGACGCCGATCGGCGCCGAGCGCTCAGCCATCGCGCTTACCACAGACCGTGCAAGCCGGGTCGCGCTTGACACGAAGCTCGCGGATACGGGTGCCGAGGGCATCGATCAACAGCAAGCGGCCGACCAACGGCTCACCGAAGCCAGCCAGCAACTTCATTGCCTCCAGCGCCTGCAGGCTACCCACCAGCCCCACCAGTGGGCCAATGACGCCAGCTTCGCTGCAGGTCAGTTCGGCTTCGCTACCATGCCCGTACAGGCAGTGGTAGCACGGGCTGTAGTCGCGCCGCGGGTCGAACACCGACAGTTGGCCTTCCAGACGGATTGCCGCTCCGCTGACCAGCGGCTTGCCGGCGGCGACACAGGCAGCGTTGACCGCCTCGCGGGTAGAGAAATTGTCGGAGCAGTCCAGTACCAGGTCGACTGCCGACACCGCAGCCGCCAGCGAGTCCTCGTCCAGTGCCTGGCGGTGAGCAACCAGGCTGACTTCCGGGTTGATTGCCTGCAAGCGCTGCAAGGCCGAGTCGACCTTGCTCATGCCGACGCTGGCACTGTCGTGGATAACCTGGCGTTGCAGGTTGGTCAGGTCGACGGTGTCGAAGTCGGCCAGGTGCAGCTCACCCACGCCAGCGGCGGCCAGGTACAGGGCGACTGGCGAGCCCAGGCCACCCAGCCCGATGATCAGCGCTTTGCTCTGCTTGAGCCGCAGCTGGCCATCGATGTCGATCTGGGACAGCAGCACCTGGCGGCTGTAACGCAGCAGTTCCTGATCACTCAGCATGGCAGTCGCCCCAGGGTAATGCGTTCATGGCCGCCCAGGTCCGTGCGGCTGGCCACCTCGATAAAGCCATGTTCAGCCAGCAGAGCGCGTACCGCTGCCGCCTGATCGTAGCCATGTTCCAGCAGCAGCCAACCACCTGGCAACAAGTGCGCGGGGGCCTGGGCGGCGATCACGCGAAGGTCGTCCAGGCCATCGGCACCGGCCACCAGGGCACTGCTGGGCTCAAAGCGCACGTCGCCGGCCACCAGGTGCGGGTCTTCAGCGGCGATGTAGGGCGGGTTGCTGACAATGAGGTCGAAACGCTCCCCGGCCAGGCTGTCGAACCAGTGGCTTAGCCGTACCCGAGCGTTGGCCAGGCCTAACCGCTGGCGGTTGCGCTCGGCGAGGGCAGCAGCCTCCTCCACCCGGTCAACCGCTGTCACCTGCCAGGCCGGGCGTTCGCTGGCCAGCGCCAGAGCGATGGCCCCCGTACCCGTACCCAGGTCGAGAACCTTGGCTGGCGAAGCGGGTTGCAGTTCAAGCGCCGTCTCGACCAGCAGTTCGGTATCCGGCCGCGGGATCAGGGTATGCGGCGCAACCTCCAGGTCGATCTTCCAGAAGCCCTGCAGCCCAAGGATATAGGCCACTGGCTCGCCGCCACGGCGGCGCTGCAGGTAGCCGGCATAGGTCTCGGCATCTTCGCTGCTGACGATACGCTCGGGCCAGGTATGCAAGTAGCTGCGCGATTTACCGATGGCCGCAGCCAGCAGCAGTTCGGCATCCAGGCGCTCAGTGGGCGATTCAGGCAACTGCGCGTTGCGCAACAGGCTGGCGATGACAGTCATCAGTCCCCCAAGGCGGCCAGTTGATCGGCCTGGTACTCGGCCAGCAGCGGTTCGATCACCGCGTCTACGCCACCGCTGAGGATGTCGTCCAGCGAATACAAGGTCAGGTTGATGCGGTGATCGGTCACCCGCCCCTGTGGATAATTGTAGGTGCGGATGCGCTCGGAGCGGTCACCGGACCCCACCAGCAGCTTGCGCTCACTGGCAATGGCGTTCTGCGCGGCACTGGTCTGCATATCGTTCAGCTTGGCCGACAGCCAGGACATGGCGCGAGCACGGTTCTTGTGCTGCGAGCGCTCCTCCTGGCATTCGACCACGATACCGGTGGGCAAGTGGGTGATACGGATCGCCGAATCGGTCTTGTTGACGTGCTGGCCGCCGGCACCGGAGGCACGGTAGGTGTCCACGCGCAAGTCGGCCGGGTTGATTTCGATGGCGGCCTGCTCGTCCGGCTCGGGGAGCACCGCCACCGTGCACGCGGAAGTGTGGACACGGCCTTGGGACTCGGTCTCGGGCACACGCTGAACCCGGTGTGCACCGGACTCGAACTTGAGCTTGCCGTAGACATTCTCGCCCTCGACGCGGGCAATGATTTCCTTGTAGCCGCCGTGCTCGCCTTCGTTCTCGGACAAGATTTCCAGGCGCCAGCCGCGCTTTTCGGCGTAGCGCGAATACATGCGGAACAGGTCACCAGAGAAGATGGCTGCCTCGTCGCCACCCGTACCGGCGCGGATTTCCAGAAACACGTTGCGACCGTCGTTGGGGTCTTTGGGCAGCAGCATGCGCTGCAGCTGCGCCTCCAGCGTCAGCAGTTGCTCCTTGGCTTCACGCACCTCTTCCACGGCCATTTCACGCAGGTCCGGGTCACTGTCCTTGAGCAGCGCCTGGGCACCTTCGAGGTCGTCCTGGACTTTGCGCCACTCTTTATAAGCAGCGTAGACCGGCTCTACCTCGGCATACTCGCGGGAGTAGGCGCGAAAACGCGTCTGGTCGGAAATAACCTCGGCGTCACCGAGCAGGGCGGTGAGTTCTTCGAAACGGTCCTGGAGGATTTCCAGTTTGTTCAGCAGCGACGCTTTCATTGCGGGGATTTGTCCGTGGAGCCCTCGTTGAGGGCAAAGAGTTCCTGGGCCATGGCCAGCGCATCGAGGCGGCCCTCGGCCGAGAGCTTTTTCAGCTGCACGCTGGGCGCATGCAGGAGTTTGTTGGTCAGGCCCCGGGCCAGCTGGGCCAGCACGTCTTCGGGGTTGCCGCCATTGGCCAGCAGGCGCAGGGCCTTTTGCAGTTCTTCGTCGCGAAGGCGCTCACTTTGCTGGCGATAGGCCCTGAGCACGTCCACTGCCGCCAGTTCGCGCAGGCGCAGCATGAAGTCTTCGGCGCCCACGGATACCAGCTCTTCGGCCGCCTGAGCCGCCCCCTGGCGGCTCTTGAGGTTTTCTGCCACTACATCGTGCAGGTCGTCGACGGTGTACAGGTAGACATCGTCCAGCTCGCCTACTTCGGTTTCGATATCGCGAGGTACAGCGATGTCGACCATGAAGATCGGCTTGTGTCGGCGCTGTTTCAGTGCGCTCTCGACCGCGCCCTTGCCCAGGATCGGCAACTGGCTGGCGGTGGAACTGATCACGATGTCACTGTTGGCCAATTCCTGGGGGATGTCTGCCAGCAGCACGGCATGCGCACCGAACTGCTCGGCCAGGATGCTGGCGCGCTCCAGGGTGCGGTTGGCCACCACGATACGGCGTACGCCCTGCTCGTGCAGGTGGCGGGCGACCAGGGTGATGGTTTCGCCGGCACCGATCAGCAGGGCCTGGCTGCGGCCCAGGTCGGCGAAAATCTGCTTGGCCAGGCTGACCGCGGCGAACGCAACCGAAACCGGGTTTTCACCGATGGCCGTATCGGTACGCACCTGCTTGGCGGCGCTGAAGGTGGCCTGGAACAGGCGCCCAAGCAACGGCCCGACAGTACCGGCTTCGCGGGCCACGGCGTAGGCGGACTTCATCTGGCCCAGGATCTGAGGCTCGCCGAGAACCAGCGAGTCCAGGCCCGAGGCCACGCGCATCATGTGCTTCACGGCTTCGTGCTCTTCATGCACGTAGGCGCTGGCGCGCAGCTCGTCGAGGCTGAGGCGGTGATAGTCGGCCAGCCACTGCAGCACGGCGTCGGCGGACAGGTGGTCCTGCTCTATATAGAGCTCACTGCGGTTGCAGGTCGACAGGATCGCCGCCTCGCGGCTGGACGTCAGTCTGCAGAGCTGCTGCAGGGCGTCTACCAGCTGCTCTGGGGTAAACGCCACGCGCTCGCGTACGTCTACCGAGGCAGTCTTATGGTTGATACCAAGTGCAAGAAAGGCCATGCAAGGTCGCTGGTTGTGACGGGAAGCCGATAATTGTCCTCTTTCGCAGGTTTCAGGACAACCACCGTTCGCTATTGTGCTGATAGTCCTGCGGCTATCGCCGCTCGCGGGCCAGCATCAACGTTGATTTCAGGATTCACTCCCGCTTTTGATCTGCTTCTGATCTTCGCGACTTCAGGGGGCCGAACGCAGTCCTTGCCAGTTAAAGACTGTTACCTATGTGCGTGAACTGATTTGTAACCCATGTGGGTGAGCCATACCGGCGAAAAGGTGAGTCAGCGTCGCCATCGCAAATGGACGGTTCGCCGAGTCAAAACAGACGAGTTTGCTTCTTGCTTCTTGCTTCTTGCTTCTTGCTTCTTGGATGTGAGCATCCACATTAAATAGGTATTCATTCGCGAAGGTGGCGCGTAGTCACCTTTCCGCCCTTCCGGCGGGTTACTTTGGTCGTGGCCAAAGTAACCAAAGCCGTCGGCTCCCATCATCCGGCCCCTACGCTACGCTCCGGGGTCCCCTCGCTCCGGGCTTGCTCCCGGGAGGACCGCGCTGCAGGCCCCATCCTGGGGCCCAGCGCTTGACGGGCATCCATGCCCGTCACCTCCCTCCGCAAGCCCTGCGCTCGGCCTCCTGAAGTCGCAATCTGCGTCGCCTGGACTACCGCGCGCTTAGAAGCAAAAGCCAAAGCAAGAGCAAGAGCAACGACGTTCTTCCAGGTACACCAGGCCGAGGGCAGCCATGCCGGCGATATCCTTATCCAGATGACCGGGCAAAACGTCACCGAATGCATCGGCGATGCCCGGCCGATCACCGAATTCGCTTCTCGCTTTTGATTTTGCTTCTAAGTGCGCGGTAGTCCAGGCAACGCAGATTGCGACTTCAGGAGGCCGAGCGCAGGGCTTGCGGAGGGAGATGGCGGGCATGGATGCCCGTCAAGCGCTGAGGCCCCATGGATGGGGCCTGCAGCGCGTGCTCCCGGGAGCAAGGCCGGAGCGAGGGGACCCCGGAGCGCAGCGTAGGGGCCGGATGATGGGAGCCGACGGTTTTTGTGGGCCTGCCCCGTGACAACGGACGCCAAGAAGCGATACTTACATCGCTATCTTGGAGGTTGTCATGTACCCAACCACTCGCCGCAATTACACCGATGAGTTCAAGATTCAGGCCGTTGCGCTGGCTGAAACGCTTGGCAGGACGGAAGCTGCTCGCCAGCTGGAGATGTCTGTGAAGACGTTGGACAACTGGGTCAACGCTTCCCGCAACGGCCAGCCGTTGAGCTCTCCTGACCGTCGCGCAATCACCCGAGAGGACAGCGAGTTAGCACGATTGCGAGCCGAGAACGCCGAGCTGAAACTGGAGCGTGAAATCCTAAAAAGGCGGCGGTATTCTTTGCCAAAGAGTCCAGGTGAGATACGCCTTCGTCGCTGAAGAACGGGCTCAGTTCCCGGTGCGTCTGTTGTGCCGGGTAATGGGTGTCTCGGTTTCAGGGTTTTACGACTATCAGCATCGCCAAGGCCGTCCAGATCCGGATGCACAAATACGCATCGATCTACACAAGGTTTACGCGGCTAGCCGCAAGACCTATGGCCGACCACGGCTAGTCGAGGCGCTAAGGCAGCAGGCCTATGCGGTAGGTCATAAGCGCGTTGACCGGCTGATGCATGAAGAGCACATACAAGGCCGATCCAAGGGCGGTTTCAGGCCGTGCACCACCGACAGTCACCATGCGCTGCCAGTGGCGAGCAATTTATTGGGTCGTCAGTTCTCCGTTCAAAGCTCCACCCCAGCCTGGGTCAGTGATATCACTTACATCGCTACGAAAGAGGGCTGGCTTTATCTGGCAGTGGTACTGAGCATCCAAACCCGCCAGGTGCTAGGTTACAGCCTGGCGGACAGGATGCCTGACGACTTGGTCGAGCGCGCTTTTATGAACGCCTGGAACGCATGTTTGGGCGTCTACGGAGTGATTTTCCATTCCGATCAAGGGCGCCAGTACGCGAGCAGCAGGTTTCGTCTCGCTTTGGCCAAGAAGGGCTTCGCGCAAAGCATGAGTCGGAGAGGAAACTGCTGGGATAACGCCGTAGCTGAAAGTTTCTTCGCTACATTGAAGAGAGAGGAAGCCTGCGCGGTCTACCCCACAAAGAAACAGGCTCACCTGGCAATTGCCAGCTACATCCATGGGTTTTACAACAGCTGTCGACTGCATTCAGCACTGGGTTACCGTTCACCGAACGAATACGCAAAAGGCTTAAGGCAGTTGGCTTTGTAGCCAGCTTCTTGGCGTCCGCTGTCACGGGGCAGGCCCATTGGTCCCTTTTTGCCACGACAAAAAGGGACCCGCCGTAAGGGCGGAAAGGTGAGTCGGCGTCGCCATCGCAAACGGACTGTACGCCCGATCAGAACCAGCGCTTAAGCTTTTGAGCTTTTGAGCTTTTGAGCTTTTGGGCCTTTGGGTTGTGCGCTTTCACATCAAGTAGACATTCATTCACGATGTAGGCGCCTATTCACCTTTCCGCCCTTCCGGCGGGTTACTTTGGTCGTGGCCAAAGTAACCAAAACCGTCGGCTCCCATCATCCGGCCCCTACGCTACGCTCCGGGGTCCCCTCGCTCCGGGCTTGCTCCCGGGAGGACCGCGCTGCAGGCCCCATCCTGGGGCCCAGCGCTTGAAGGGCATCCATGCCCGTCACCTCCCTCCGCAAGCCCTGCGCTCGGCCTCCTGAAGTCGCAATCTGCGTCGCCTGAACTACCGCGCGCTTAGAAGCAGAAGCAGAAGCAGAAGCAGAACAACAGCACGAACGCTGGGCATCGTGGCCAGCCTGGGGCGAACCCTGCGCGCGCAGTGCGGTCTGCATAGGCTAAGCGTAGCTTCATACCTTCGCAGGTGGGTTTGCCTACGCGCTTGTGTCATCATGCTCCGACCGCCGGTGAGTCCTCCTAATAAGCCTTTCTATGAACAAACCATACGCATTGCTGCTTGCCTTCGCCCTGCTCCAGGGCTGCCAGAGCCTGGCCCCGCAAAAGGCCGAGCCTCCCGTCGCCGAAGCTGGCAAGGCAGAGGCGGAAAAGCCCGTGGTGTATGGTTCGTTCAAGCAGGACACACTCTATAGCCTGTTGGTGGCAGAGCTGGCCGGCCAGCGCAACCGTTTCGACATCGCCCTGGCCAACTACACCGATCAGGCGGCAAAAACCCAGGACCCAGCAGTTTCCGAGCGCGCCTACCGCATTGCCGAGTACCTCGGCGCCGACGAGCCGTCACTGGAGAATGCACTGGTCTGGGCGCGCAACGACCCGCAGAACCTCGACGCCCAGCGCGCCGCCGCCATCCAGCTGGCCCGCGCCGGCCGCTATGACGAGTCCATGGCCTACATGGAAAAGGTACTGCAGGGCCAGGGCGACACCCACTTCGACTTCCTCGCCCTGTCCGCAGCCGAAACCGACCAGAGCACCCGCGACGGCCTGCTGCAAAGTTTCGAACGCCTGCTGGTGAAATACCCCGACAACGGCCAGCTGATATTCGGCAAGGCCCTGCTGCTGAACCAGGACGGCAAGACCGAAGAAGCCCTGGAACTGCTTGAGTCGCACCCGGCACAAAACGGCGAAGTCGCCCCGATCCTGCTGCGCGCCCGTCTGCTACAGGCCCTGGACCGTGGTCCAGAGGCCCTGCCACTGCTGCGCGGGGCGATTCGCGACAACCCGGACGACAAACGCCTGCGCCTCACCTACGCTCGCACCCTGGTCGAACAGGACCGTATCGCCGATGCCAAAGGCGAGTTCATCAGCCTGGTCCAGCAATACCCCGATGATGACGAATTGCGCTACTCGCTGGCGCTGGTGTGCCTGGAGAACAAAGACTGGGATGAAGCCGAAGGCTACTTGCAGGAGCTGATCGAGCGCGACAGCTACGTTGACGCCGCGCACCTGAACCTGGGCCGCATCCACGAGGAGCGCCACGACCCTGCTGGCGCTCTGGATGAATACGCCCTGGTCGGCCCAGGCCCAGACTACCTGCCGGCACAGCTGCGTCAGGCCGACATCCTGATCGCCAACGGTCGCGGCAGCGATGCCTCGCGCCTGCTGGCCGAAGCACGCGAAGCCCAGCCAGACTACGCCATCCAGCTATTCCTGATCGAATCGGAAAGCTACAGCAACAACAACAAGGACGCCCAGGCCAATCAGGTGCTGCAGCAAGCCATCCAGCGCTACCCGGACGACCTCAACCTGCTTTACACCCGCGCCATGCTGGCCGAGAAGCGCAACGATTTGACGCAGATGGAAAAAGACCTGCGCGCCATCATCGCCCGCGAGCCAGAAAACGCCATGGCCCTGAACGCCCTGGGCTACACCCTGGCCGACCGCACCACCCGCTATGCCGAAGCCAAGGCACTGATCGACAAGGCCCACCAATTGACCCCCGATGACCCGGCAGTGCTCGACAGCCTGGGTTGGGTCAACTATCGCCTGGGCAACCTCGACGTCGCTGAAACCTACCTGCGCCAGGCCTTTGCCAACTTCCCCGACCACGAAGTGGCCGCCCACCTGGGCGAAGTACTGTGGGCCAACGGCAAGCGCCGCGAAGCTCGCCATGTATGGGCCAAGGGCTTCGAGGCCCAGGCCGACAGCCCTATCCTGCGCAAGACCCTTTTGCGCCTGACCGGATCCGAGACTCTTTAACGCCATGTTCCTGCGCCATTGCATCACCTTTACCATGATCGCCCTGCTGGCCGGCTGTGCCGGCTTCGGTAGCCGCGAGGCCCTGCAGGGCCACGGCGACCCGCAGCAGTGGCGCGCCCACAAAGCGCAGCTGAGCAGCCTCGATGGCTGGCAGATCAACGGCAAGGTCGGTATCCGTGCCCCGCGCGATTCCGGCAGCGGCACGCTGTTCTGGCTGCAACGTCAGGACTATTACGACATTCGCCTGGCCGGCCCGCTGGGCCGTGGCGCCGCACGCCTTACCGGCCGCCCGGGTGGCGTGGTGCTGGAAGTGGCCAACCAGGGCCGCTACGAAGCCACCAGCCCAGAAGCGCTGCTGGAAGAGCAACTGGGCTGGCAACTGCCGGTTTCGCACCTGGTCTGGTGGGTGCGCGGCCTGCCCGCCCCCGACAGCAAGAGCAAGCTGACCCTGGATGGCGACAGCCGCCTGGCCAGCCTCGACCAGGATGGCTGGCAGGTGCAGTACCTGAGCTACACCGAACAGAACGGCTACTGGTTGCCCGAGCGCCTGAAGCTGCACGGCAAAGACCTGGACGTGACCCTGGTGGTCAAGGACTGGCAGCCGCGCCAGCTGGGGCATTGATCGCATGCAAAAGCTCACCCTGCCCGCCCCGGCCAAGCTCAACCTGTGGCTGCACATCATCGGCCGCCGCGCAGACGGTTACCACGAACTGGAAACGGTGTTTCAGTTTCTAGACCATGGCGACGAACTGAGTTTTGCCCTGCGTGACGATGGCGTGATCCGCTTGCACACCGAGATCGAGGCCGTCCCCCACGACAGCAACCTGATCGTACGGGCCGCGCGCATGTTGCAAGCACAATCGGGCACCACGCTTGGCGCCGACATCTGGCTGACCAAGGTACTGCCCATGGGCGGAGGTATCGGCGGTGGCAGCTCGGACGCCGCGACCACCCTGCTCGCCCTGGCCCACCTGTGGCAACTGGACTGGGACGAAGACCGCCTGGCCGCACTGGGGCTTAGCCTGGGCGCCGATGTGCCGGTGTTCGTACGCGGCCACGCAGCATTCGCGCAGGGCGTAGGCGAACAACTGACCCCGGTCGACCCGATCGAACCCTGGTATGTCGTGCTGGTGCCGCAAGTGTCTATCAGCACAGTAGAAATTTTTTCACATCCACAGTTGACACGTGATTCTCTCCCCCTTAAGATGCGCCCCGTTCCCGAGGGAAACAGTCGAAATGACTGCCAACCGGTGGTAGAGCAGAATTACCCAGAAGTTCGCAATGCGTTGAATTCACTGGGAAAATTCACTGAGGCTCGACTAACCGGCACTGGGAGTTGTGTGTTTGGGGCCTTCCCAAGCAAAGCCGAAGCTGATAAAGTTCTGGCCCTTCTTTCAGCGACCCAAACAGGGTTTGTGGCGAAAGGAAGCAATATTTCGATGTTGCATCGCAAGCTGCAAAGTCTGGTCAAGAAGTCGAGCGCATGAGCGTTCGCAGCAACAGATACAGGGGCGTCGCCAAGCGGTAAGGCAGCAGGTTTTGATCCTGCCATGCGTTGGTTCGAATCCAGCCGCCCCTGCCATTTTCCTTATACTCATCCAGGTATACCCTCAGCCTTCAGGTACTGCGCGTGTCCAAGATGATGGTCTTTACGGGGAACGCTAACCCCGATCTGGCTCGGCGTGTCGTACGTCAGCTGCATATCCCTCTCGGTGACGTCTCTGTCGGTAAATTCTCCGACGGCGAGATCAGTACTGAGATCAATGAAAATGTTCGCGGTAAAGACGTTTTCATTATTCAGCCGACCTGTGCCCCGACCAACGATAACCTGATGGAACTGGTAGTGATGGCCGACGCCTTCCGCCGCTCCTCAGCATCCCGAATCACCGCCGTGATTCCCTACTTCGGATATGCCCGCCAGGACCGCCGTCCGCGTTCGGCACGTGTAGCCATCAGCGCCAAAGTTGTTGCTGACATGCTCACTGTCGTAGGTATCGACCGTGTACTCACCGTCGACCTGCACGCTGACCAGATCCAAGGCTTCTTCGATATCCCCGTCGACAACATCTACGGCTCGCCCGTACTGGTTGACGACATCGAAGACCAGCGTTTCGAGAACCTGATGATCGTCTCCCCGGACATCGGTGGTGTCGTGCGCGCACGCGCTGTCGCCAAGTCCCTGGGCGTCGATCTGGGTATCATCGACAAACGCCGCGAAAAGGCTAACCACTCCGAGGTTATGCACATCATCGGCGACGTCGAAGGGCGCACCTGCATCCTGGTAGACGACATGGTCGACACCGCCGGCACCCTGTGCCACGCGGCCAAAGCCCTGAAAGAGCACGGCGCTGCCAAGGTTTACGCCTATTGCACGCACCCTGTCCTGTCGGGCCGCGCCATCGAGAACATCGAGAAGTCGGTACTGGACGAGCTGGTGGTGACCAACACCGTTCCGCTGTCCGCCGCTGCTCAAGCCTGTGATCGTATCCGCCAGCTGGATATCGCACCGGTTGTCGCTGAAGCGGTACGCCGCATCAGCAACGAAGAATCGATCAGCGCGATGTTCCGCTAAGCGGGACACGTGTTGATGTGAAGCGCCCCGCCCCAACCTGTGTTGGGGCGGGGCTTTTTTGCCATCCCCGTTGGCGCTGGTCGCAAACGCCCTCGGGGGGCTATTTTGGAGAAACAAAATGACTGATTTTATTCTGAACGCCCAAGCGCGTACTGACCTGGGGAAAGGTGCGAGCCGCCGCCTGCGTCACTCGCTGAGCATCCCAGCCGTTGTCTACGGTGGTGATAAAGAAGCTCAATCCCTGACCATCCTGGCCAAGGAAATCACCAAGCTGTTCGAAAACGAAGCTGCCTTCAGCCACGTTATCGAACTGAACGTTGACGGTGTTAAGCAGAACGTCATCATCAAGGCCATGCAGCGCCACCCAGCCAAGCAGTTCATCATGCACGCTGACTTCGTTCGCGTCGTTGCTGGCCAGAAGCTGACCGCCAAGGTTCCGGTTCACTTCATCAACGAAGAAGCCCCGGTCAAGAAAGGCGGCGAGATCTCCCACGTTGAGTCCGAGATCGAAGTTTCCTGCGAAGCCAAAGACCTGCCTGAGTTCATCGAAGTTGACCTGGGCAACGCCGAAATCGGCACCATCATCCACCTGTCGGACCTGAAAGCTCCGAAAGGCGTAGAGTTCGTCGCTCTGGCCCACGGTGATGACAAAGCTGTTGCCAACGTTCACGCTCCACGCGTTGCTCCAGAAGCAGAAGGCGCTGCCGAGTAATCCACTCGCACGCCGGCGTTGATCGGGTTACAGTGCCGCGCGCACTGTAACCCACCAACTCCAAGGAAGAGCCCCTGACGTGACCGCCATCCAGTTGATCGTTGGCCTGGGTAACCCCGGCCCCGAATACGAACAGACCCGGCATAACGCAGGGGCTCTTTTCGTTGAACGCCTTGCCAGCGCCCAGCGTGTTTCGCTGACCGCTGACAAAAAGTATTTCGGCCTGACGGCTAAATTCAGCCATCAGGGCAACGACGTTCGTTTGTTGATCCCCACCACCTACATGAACCGCAGCGGCCAGTCCGTAGCGGCCTTGGCCAATTTCTTCCGCATCAAGCCGGAAGCGATACTGGTGGCACACGACGAACTCGATCTGCCCCCGGGCGTTGCCAAGCTCAAGCGCGGCGGCGGCCATGGTGGGCACAACGGCCTGCGCGACATCATCGCGCAGCTCGGTAACCAGAACGACTTCCACCGCCTGCGGCTTGGCATCGGCCACCCGGGTGACGCCAAACTGGTATCCAACTTCGTCCTGGGCCGCGCGCCGCGCGCCGAGCAGGAGAAGCTCGACGCCAGCATCGATTTTGCCCTCGGCGTGCTGCCGGACGTGCTTGCCGGCGATTTCGCCAAGGCGATGCGCGAGCTGCACAGCCAGAAGGCCTGATTTCCTTTAGAGAGGGGAATACCCATGGGTTTCAATTGCGGCATCGTCGGCCTGCCCAACGTCGGCAAGTCCACCCTGTTCAACGCCCTGACCAAGTCTGGCATCGCGGCGGAGAATTTCCCTTTCTGCACCATCGAGCCGAACAGCGGCATCGTGCCTATGCCCGACGCTCGCCTGGCTGCGCTGGCTGAAATCGTCAAGCCAAACCGCATCCTGCCGACCACCATGGAATTCGTCGACATCGCCGGCCTGGTTGCCGGTGCCTCGAAAGGCGAAGGCCTGGGCAACAAGTTCCTCGCCAACATCCGCGAGACCGACGCCATTGCCCACGTGGTGCGCTGCTTCGAAGACGAGAACGTGATCCACGTTTCCAACAGCGTCGACCCCAAGCGTGACATCGAGATCATCGACCTCGAACTGATCTTCGCCGACCTCGACAGCTGCGAAAAGCAACTGCAGAAGGTAGCCCGCAACGCCAAGGGCGGCGACAAGGATGCCTTGGCGCAAAAGGCCATTCTGGAAAAGCTGATCCCGCACTTTACCGAAGGCAAGCCTGCGCGCAGCCTGATGAAGCACATGGCTGACGACGAAAAGGCCGTCATCCGTGGCTTCCACTTGCTGACCAGCAAACCGGTGATGTACATCGCCAACGTGGTCGAAGACGGCTTCGACAACAACCCGCACCTGGACGTGGTCAAGGCCATTGCCGAGGAAGAAGGCGCGGTCGTGGTGCCGGTGTGCAACAAGATCGAAGCGGAAATCGCCGAGCTGGAAGACGGTGAAGAGAAGGACATGTTCCTCGAGGCCCTGGGCCTGGAAGAGCCTGGCCTGAACCGCGTGATCCGCGCCGGTTACGAGCTGCTGAACCTGCAGACCTACTTCACTGCCGGCGTGCAGGAAGTACGCGCCTGGACCGTTCGCGTCGGAGCCACTGCCCCGCAGGCAGCCGGCGTTATCCACACCGACTTCGAAAAAGGCTTCATCCGCGCTGAAGTGGTGGCCTATGACGACTTCATCCAGTTCAAGGGTGAAGCCGGTGCCAAGGAAGCCGGTAAGTGGCGTCTGGAAGGCAAGGATTACATCGTCAAAGACGGCGACGTGATGCACTTCCGCTTCAACGTCTAAGCGTTAGCCTGCTGTAACTACAAACCCTTGAGGTCTGCACCTCAGGGGTTTTGTTTTTCTGGGATGCAGGGTGGGAACATTCGTTCTACCGTATTCCCATGGGTAGCCGCCTGCCCCCAGTCATCAAAGACCGCTGCGACCGATAGAGGCGCCACCATCTACGTAGATTGTCTGCCCGGTAATGAAAGCACTGCGATCCCCGAGCAGGAAGGTGACTGCCGAAGCGACCTCGTGTGGCTGCCCGAGCCGCCCCATCGGCACGCCGTCGATATAGGCGGCTTCGCCAGCACTGCCTACCGGGTTACCACTGCGGAACAGTTCGGTCTCGATCGGCCCTGGAGCAACTGCATTAACCGTGATTCCTGTCTGGGCCAGTTCCAGCGCCCAACTGCGAGTGAAACTGACCAGCGCTGCCTTTGCAGCGGCGTAAGAAGTGCGCTGGCGAATGCCGAGCACGGTCAGGCTGGAGATATTCACCACACGGCCCCAGCAGCGCTCGCGCATCCCTGGCAGCAGCGCTTGGGTCGCCTGCAGCGCGGGGTGCAAGTTAACCCGCATTACTTCATCGAAGCTTGCCAGGTCAATTTCGCCCAGTGGCTGGGGACGGACCAGGCCCACATTGTTTACCAGGCCGTCGAATGCATAGCGGTTGGTCAAGTCGGCCAGTGTCGCAATCAAACGCTCTGAGTCGCTCAAGTCGGTGGCGATCAGTTCGCCGGGGAAGCTGGCATCCGCAGCCTGGCGGGCGATACCAACGACTTGATGGCCCTCCTCCACCAGTTGCTCGGAGATTGCCCGGCCGATGCCTTTGCTGGCTCCTGTAACAAGAAAAGTACGTTGCGTCATGGTATGTCTCTACCGTTAGTGTTTCTGCAGACGATGCAATATGGCTTGGCCCACCTGGGCCGCTGACGCCGGGTTCTGCCCAGTGATCAATTCGCGGTCGATGACAACATTAGGCGCCCACGGCGATGGGTTGCTCTGATACTGCCCGCCGGCGCGCTCCAGGGCGGTCTGCGGATAGAACTTCATCTGCCCTCCGCCGAGCAGGCCCTTGGCCTGTTCTTCTTCCTGATTGCTGATGACTGTCATGCGATAGCCGGCATAAATCCAGTCTTCGGGCGTTGCTGTCCGGTTCCTGCTCTCCAGTGCCTGGATCAGCTTCTGCGGCCGTTCCAGCGCCGAGAGCAGAGCAATGGGACCGTGGCAAACCAGCGCGGTGGTTTTACCCTCGGCGTGGAAAGCGCGAAGCAGACGCCCCAGCGCCGGGTCGGCGAGCAGGTCTTGCATCGGGGCGTGGCCGCCAGGCACATAGACTGCATCGAAGTTGCCATAACCAATCTGCTCCACGCGGGACAGGCTGATCACTGGCGAATGCTTCGCAGAAGTAAGCTGCAGCTGATCCAGCAGCGCCTGATATTGCTCCAGTTGCTTCGGATCGTTGCCGAAGTACTGGGCCGCGGCCGAGCTGCGGTCCAACGTCGGCGCGCGACCGAGGGGAGTAGCGAAGGTAACTTGATGGCCTGCGTCCAGCAGCGTTTTGGTCGGCTCCAGCAGTTCGTTGAGGTAGAAACCGGTTGCAAATGCCTTGCCGTCGCGAAGCTCCAGGTGGCTCTCGTCAGACAGTACCACAAGGACGTTCGCCGCATGAGCGCCCAGACTCGCGCTGCCTATGACAGCAGCCAGGGCCAGTCGTTGGTAAGTGCGCATAGCATTCCCTCCATTCAGGCACAGGCGGGATGCCGTGCACTGACCGACACTTTATTGGCGATCAGACAAGCGATAAATTGGGCCTGTAGAAAAGCATTTTTGCTTTGGAGAACAAAATGGCGCGACGGTTTGGTCACCTGGGGGATGTCGAGGCGCTGCTGGAAGTGGTCGAACGTGGCTCGCTCAGTGCGGCAGCGGTGGCCTTGGCGACCACCCCGTCGGTGGTTAGTCGGGCCATTTCGCGGCTTGAGTTGCACCTGGGGGTGCAGTTACTACGCCGTACCACGCGTCGCTTGAGCCTCACCGACAGTGGCCTGGAATACGTCGAGCAGGCGCGCGCTGCGTTCCAGCAGATCGCCAGCGCAGAGCAAGCCCTGAGCGGCCATGGCGAAGTACAGGGCCGTGTGCGCCTGAGCGCACCAACCACTTATGGGCATCACCGGTTGCCGGCCATGCTGGCAGCCTTCGCCCTGCGCTATCCGAAAGTGCAGGTCGAGTTGAACATCACCAATCGTAATGTCGACCTGGTGGCCGAAGGGTATGACCTGGCTATTCGCCTTGGCGACCTGCCGGACAGTAGCCTGGTGGCGCGTCGGCTAGAGGAGGCTCGACTATGCCTGGTCGCCGCGCCAGCTTACCTCGCGCGTGCCGGCAGGCCGCAATCACTGGCGGAACTGGCCGGACACAACTGCCTGCCTTTCATCATGCCCAGCAATGGCAGGCCAGGCGTTTGGCAGTTCCGTCAAGGAGAGGAGGAACTGCTCTTCGTTCCGCAGGGAAATCCGGTGGTGGCGGACGATGTGCTGGGGTGCATCTCACTGGCCGAGCAAGGTGTCGGGATCTGCCAGACCTACGAGTTCATAGTCGCAGAACGCCTGCAGCGGGGCCGGTTGGTGCGCTTGCTGGAGGATTACGAGGGGGCCCGACGGCCCTTCTCGGTCATCTATCCGCCACATCGCCAGCTGTCGGGGGCCAGCAGGGCATTGATCGATTCTTTGATGACAACGGGCCGCAAAGCGGCACTCGATCCCAGCATCTAAGCTGAGGTTCAGCGCCCTTCTCGCCCAGAGCCGACACCATGCCCCACCCCACTCGTTTCGACTGGCAACGCTGGTTACCCGGCCTGGTCACCCTGCTCCACTACAAGGCAGCCTGGCTACCCAAGGACATCGCCGCCGGCCTGGTACTCACCACCATGCTGGTGCCTGTGGGCATCGCCTACGCCGAGGCTTCCGGCGTCCCCGGCATCTATGGCCTGTACGCCACCATCATCCCTCTGCTGGCCTATGCCCTGTTCGGTCCCAGCCGTATTCTGGTGCTGGGCCCGGACTCGGCGCTGGCCGCGCCTATCCTGGCGGTGGTGGTGCAATACGCGGCCAGCGACCCGCAGCGGGCGATCGCCATCGCCAGCATGATGGCCTTGGTCGCCGGGGCGTTCTGTGTGATTGCCGGGCTGCTGCGCCTGGGCTTTATCACCGAGTTGCTGTCCAAGCCCATCCGCTATGGGTACATGAACGGCATCGCCCTGACCGTATTGATCAGCCAGTTGCCCAAGCTGTTCGGCATCAAAGTCGACAGCGAAGGGCCCTTGCGCGACCTTTGGTCCTTGGGCCAGGCGCTATACGCCGGCCAAGGGCACTGGCCAAGCTTTGTCGTGGGTGCCGGTAGCCTGGCGCTGATTCTGCTGCTCAAACCGTTCAAGCGCCTGCCGGGCATCCTGATCGCCGTGGTACTGGCGACGCTGGCAGTGAGCGTGTTCAACCTCGATCAGATGGGCGTCAAGGTACTCGGGCAATTGCCCCAGGGCCTGCCCGGCTTCGTCTTCCCCTGGGTCAGCGGCATTGACCTGGTCGAGGTGCTACTGGGCGGGATCGCAGTGGCGCTGGTGTCGTTCGCCGACACCAGTGTACTGTCACGCTCCTATGCCGCGCGCCTCAAGATGCGGGTAAACCCCAACCAGGAAATGTTCGGCCTGGGCGTGGCCAACCTGGCCTCGGGGCTGTTCCAGGGCATACCGATCAGCAGCAGTTCGTCGCGCACCCCAGTGGCCGAAGCTGCCGGCTCGCAGACCCAGCTCACCGGCATCATCGGCGCCCTGGCGGTAACCCTGTTGCTGCTGGTAGCGCCCAATCTGATGCAGCACCTGCCCAACAGCGCTTTGGCTGCGGTGGTGATTGCCGCTGCACTGGGGCTGTTCGAGTTTGCCGACCTCAAGCGTATCTTCCGCATGCAGCAGTGGGAGTTCTGGCTGTCGTTCACCTGCTTTGTCGGCGTGGCAGTGTTCGGCGCCATTCCCGGTATCTGCATTGCCGTGGTGGTGTCGGTGATCGAGTTCCTGTGGGACGGCTGGCGGCCGCACCACGCGGTGCTTGGCCGGGCGGATGGGCTGCGCGGTTACCATGACATGCAGCGTTATCCACAGGCCCGGCGTATTCCAGGGCTGGTGCTGCTGCGCTGGGACGCGCCGTTGTTCTTTGCCAACGCCGAGCAGTTCCAGAACACAGTGATGGCGGCGGTAGACGCGTCGCCAACGCCGGTGCAGCGGGTGGTAATTGCCGCTGAGCCTGTGACCAGTATCGATATCACTTCGGCGGACATGCTGGCCGAACTGGACCGGGCATTGGAGGCGCGGGGGGTGGAGTTGCAGTTTGCCGAAATGAAGGACCCGGTGAAGGACAAGATGCGGCAGTTCGAGTTGTTCGAGCATATGGGGGAGAAGGCTTTTCATCCGACGGTGGGCGCCGCGGTGGATGCCTATCTGGAGGAGAGTGGGGTTGATTGGCAGCCCTGAATGGCCTGGGGGGAGCGGGCTTAACTGCGAAGAAGCCCGCGCCGACTCCGAAGCCGGTCAATCCAGATCAACATGGCGCTGGCATACACCGACACCGCCAGAAACAGCGCCATACGCACCGCAAATGCCTTGTACACATCTTGCCCACCTGCACTGTCCTGCACCGACTGCCCCAGCAAGATCAACATGGTCGTCAGGCAACTGACCCAGTACGCCGGGCTCTGCCGGCTCGGCACCGCCTGGTACAGGCGCCGAGCCTGCCAGAGGGCGAACAGCAGTACCCACAAAAAGAACATCCACAGGTGAACGAACAGGCTCAGCGCTACCCACAGCGCTATCGCCAACACCCCGGCAAGCAAGGTTGAACCGATCAGCTCCCGGCTGGCGTGCCGCGCGCGCGTTTCACCGGCTTGTTGCCCCACGCTCACGGCCTTCATGATCAACGGCATGTACTGGTCAGGGGCGATCAATGCCAGCAGAAAAGCCGGCATCACGATCAACGTGGCACGCAGCGCCACCCAGCTGACATGCTCGCTGCCCAGCAGCGGCGGCACCGGCGGTGCTGGCGCATTGGCAGGTTCGGGGAACAACCTGTGCGCCACTGACGTGCCCAGCACTGCCAGCAGCATGCCTTTGGCCAGCGCTTCGACCACCGACAATGCCAGGGTGAAGTCACTGGTGCCGGCAGCGGCGATCATGGTCAGGCCGACCACCAGGAGGTTGGCCAGCAGGCCGTTGCCGCCCTTCAGTGCATAGCGCAAGGTCAGGAAAACACCCACCCCGACCAGTAACACCCCGGCCAACGGAGCATGGCGCAACAGCGGAATCAGCAGCAACCCGCTGCCGCAAGCGAGCAGCACCAGTAACGCCAGGGCCGGTGCCGCACGCAGGGGCAATGGCTGACTGCGCATGGCCAGTAACAGCACCGCAAACACCGGCGCCAGGATCGGCACCGGCAAGCCGATACCAAAGCTCACCGCCAGGCACAACGCCACACCCCAGGCCAGGCGCAGCGCCCGCAAGCGGCGCCATTCAATAGGCATACGACAGCCAGCTCATCAGCCACATGAACAACCGGCCCAGCAGGTTCAGTGGGTTGCCTTCGCTGGGCAGGGCCATGACCTCGGCCTGACCACCGACCCGCAGCACGGTCTTGTCCTGAAGCTGGTCGCGCTCCAGCTGGACAATCACCGGAAAGCGCTGCGCCGAACGCAGCCACTCGCGGCTATTCTGCACGGTCGGCAGCGTACCCGGCGGCGTGCTCTGGCCCACGCTCACGCCATAGCCAATGCTGCGTATACGCCCTTTCAACACGGTGCCCGGCAGCGCATCGAGCACCACCAGCACCGGGGTTTCAGGGCGCAAGCGACCGAGGTTGTTCTCGGTCATGTCGGCACTTATCCACACATCATGGATACTGATCAGGGTCATCATCGGGCTGCCTGCCCCGACATAGTGGCCAACGTCTGTGCGCAGGTCGGTGATCAACCCGTTCGCGTCGGCACGCACGACGGTACGGGCAAGGTCCAGGCGGGCCTTTTCCACATTGGCCGCAGCACTGCGCAGCTGGGCGTTGTCTTCCTGTGCCCCGCCCTGCTGCTCACGGGCGCGCTCTACCTCTGCGCGGGCTGCCGCCACTTGGCTGATGGCCTGGTCGCGGGTGGCCTGGGCGCCTTCCAGGCGGCGCACCGACACCGTACCGGGGTCCTCGTCAATCAGCCGTTTGAGGCGCTCGGCGTCCTGCCGCGCCTTACGTTCGTTGGCCTGGGCGGCCACCAGCGCTGCCTGCGCCGAATCGATGCCGGCGGTACTGGCGCCGATCTGCCGGCGCACGGTATCGAGGTCGGCTTCGGCACGGGCCAAGGCAATGCGGTACTGCTCCTGATCGAGTTCGAACAGCACATCGCCCTGGCGCACCTCCTGGTTGTTGCCTACGGCCACACGCTTGATCTGCCCGGCCACTTCGGCGGCCACCGGGACCACGTAAGCCTGCAGGCGAGCTTGCTGGGTGTACGGCGTATAGCGGTCAGCCAGCAAGTACCAGAGCAGGCTGACGGCAATCAGCAGCAGCACCCAGCGCATGCCGCGATCCGGGGCTGACGGGGGCGGCGTGGGCGTGGCGTCGCTCATTCGGTTTCACCTTGTGCATGTGCGGAGGGGGCTGGCTCGTCGAGCAATTCGCCCCAGTCGGTGCGTTGCTGCATTTGCTGGCGGGTCGCCGGGTCGATCGGCGCGCGGCTGGCGTCCCAACCACCACCCAGGGCCTTGTACAACGTCACCAGGCTGCTGACCGCGTTGCCACGGCTGACCAGGTAACCGTCCTGTTGCTGCAACAGCAGTTGCTGAGCATCGAGCACCCGTTGAAAATCAGCGAAGCCTTCGCGGTATTGCGAGCTGGCCAGATTCAGCGAGCGCTGCGCAGCCTGAGAGGCCTGGTCGCGAATGGTTGCACTCTGCAGCGAGCGCACCAGCCCGCTGGCAGCATCGTCGGCCTCACGGGCGGCTTCGCGCACGCCCTGCTGGTACAACTCGATCAGTTGCTGCAAGCGGGCATATTCCACGCGTACGGTGTTCTTGCGCCGGCCATAGTCGAACGGGTTCCAGATCAGGCTTGGGCCAGCCGCCAGGCCGAAGGTGTCGGGCAGATGATTGGCCGATAAAAAGGTCCAGCCGATACTGCCAAGCAAGCTCAGCTGTGGATAAAGATCGGCCTCGGCCACCCCGACCAGCGCCGACTGCGCCGCCACTGCCTGCTCGGCGGCACGGATGTCCGGGCGGCGCTGCAGCAGGCTGGCCGGTACATCCTGCAACACTGCCCGGTCTGGCAAGGGCAGTTGGCCATGGCCGGCCGCCAGCTGCGGCAGCGGCCCTGGCGGGCGGCCGAGCAGCGAACACAGCACATTGCGCAGGGCATTGAGCTGGTTCTCGAACTCGGGAATGGTGGCCTGGGTCGCCAGGTATTGAGTACGCGCCTGCTGCCAGTCGAGTTCGTCATTTTCACCGTGGCGGAACAACCGCTCGGTGATCTCCAGGCTACGCGCCTGGCGCTTGGCGTTCTCTTGTGCAATAGCCAGCCGCGCTTCGGCAGTGCGCAGGGCAAAGTAGGTGTCGGCCACCTGCGCACGTAGCAGCAGCATGGCATCGGCGTAGTTGGCCTGGGAGGCGAAATAGACGGCATCGGCGCTTTCGATGGCGCGACTGAAGCGGCCCCAGAAGTCAATTTCCCAGCCGATGCCGAAGCCCACGCTGGATTGCCAGAACACCGAATCACGGGCGGAGGGCGTACCGGACTGGTGCTGCTTCAGGTACAGGCTCTGCGCGCTCAGTTGCTGCAGCTGTGGATAACGCCCGGTTTGCACGATGGCCAACTGGGCACGGGCTTCAGCGATACGCAGGCCAGCCACGCGCAGGTTGGTGTTGTTGGCATCGGCCTCAGCTATCAGCGTATCCAGCGTCGGGTCGGCAAACACCGCCCACCACTGGCGCAGGTCGGGCGCCGCCGCGCTGCGCTCGGCCTGCTCCAGCATTGGCGTGCTCCAGCCGCCCAACCACGGCGTTTGGGGCTTTTCATAATCCGGGCCGACTTGGGTGCAACCGGCCAGCACGATCAGCAGCCCCAGGCCACAGCAGCGGTTGGGCATGGCTCAGGCGGCAGGTGGCGCCGGTTGCTCCGGCACCTGCAGCGCAACCCATTGCCAGAACAATACGTAGGCCACGCCAAGGATTACCGGGCCGATGAACAAGCCGATGATGCCTTTGACCACCATCCCGCCCAATGCGCCGATCAGTACCACCGGCATTGGTACATCGACCCCGCGTCCCAGCAGCAGCGGCTTGAGCACGTTGTCGGCAAGGCCGGCGACAAAGGTGTAGACGGCAAAAATGATGGTTGCCACCGTGAAGCCTTCGGCGTTGAACACATAGATGATCACCGGCAAGGTCACCAGCGTCGCCGGGGCCTGTGCAATGCCCAGCATGAGGATGACGATGGCCAGCATCCCGGCACCGGGAACCCCTTTGACGATAAAACCAACACCGATCAGCAGCATCTGGATGAAGGCAATGCCGATCACCCCTTGTGCCACCGCGCGAATGGTAGCCGTACACAGCGTGGCCAGGGGTTTACCGCGCTCTGCGCCTGAAACCCGCATGGCGATGCGCTGGGCAGCGATTTCACCGCGTTCACCGAAGGCCATGATGACCCCGGAAATGATGATTGCGCCGATGAACAGAAGAAAGGCCCCACCGGCGCTGGCCGCAGCGCCCAGCACCGTTAGCCCGGCCCCCTTCATCTGGGGCATCCACTGATTCAACACACTGGCCATGTTTTCGGAGGCCGCCAACCACAGCGCATGCACCTTCGGCCCGATCAGTGGCCAGGTCGCCACGGAATCAGGCGGGACCGGCACGCTCCAGGCGCCGCTCTTGAGCAGCGTCACCAGGCTGTTTACCGATTCGCCAATCGACATCATCACCAGGTAGATAGGCACCAACAGCAGCACCAGAACCAATAGCACCACCAGCGTCGCCACATAGCCTTGCTTGAGCCCGGTGCGGCGCTGGATACGGCAATGCAATGGGTACAACGTAACCGCCAGGATCACCGCCCACATCATCAACTCCAGGAACGGCTGAAACACCTGGAAGGCGAAGATCACCAAGGCTGCCACCAGACCGGCCTTGATGAGCACATCGAGCAAGCCCCGCGAAAGGGCGCTGTCCAGCTTGAAACTCGACTGCATGACTCACCTCCCGATACCCAATGCGCCAGCAAGGCGCAATTCACTGGCCCGTTTCAGGGGATGCCTGTAAAGGGCTGTCATCGCGTAGCTGCCGCGCCAGGGCCATCATGACCAAGGGCACCACCGCCATCGACAAGGTGATGGCCAGCACCAGCAGGTCGTGTACCTGCTGGGTGAGTACCTGGTGCTCCAGCGCCAGCTTGAACACCACGAAGGCAAACTCGCCACCCGAAGCCAACACCACGCCCAGGCATAACGCCTGGGCCTGGTTGAGCCCTCCGGCCGTATGCCCCAGGCCATACAGCAAGGGCAGCTTGATGGCCACCAGCAGCACGGTCAGGCCCAGCACCATCAGCGGCATGCCGAACAGCAGACGCAGGTCGGCGCTCATACCTACGCCAACGAAGAACAATCCAAGCAGCAGGCCTTTGATCGGCTCGATCTGGGTTTCCAGTTCGTGGCGGAACGGCGACTCGGCCATCAGCACACCGGCCAGAAACGCCCCCAGCGCCATCGACACACCCACATGCTCCATCAACCAAGCGGTGCCCAGCACGACCAGCAAGGCCGTGGCGGTCGACAGCTCAGGCAGGCCCGAACCCACCGTCCACTTGAATATCGGGGTCAGCAGATAACGGCCAAAAACAATCAGCACACCAATGCCGACAACTACAGCCAACAAAGGCCAGGCACCTTCGTCAGCAGTGCTGACATCGCCACCGAGCAGCGGCACCACGGCAATCAAGGGAATGGCGGCAATGTCCTGGAACAGCAGGATGGCCACGGCCAGGCGGCCATGAGGTTTGCCCAGGTCCTTGCGCTCGGCCAGTACCTGCAAGCCAAAGGCGGTGGACGACAGCGCCAGGCCCAGCCCCAGCACGATGGCGGCGGGTTTCGATTGGTCGAACAACCAGAATGCCAGTAGCCCAAGCAGCACGGCGGTCAGCCCCACTTGCAAACTGCCGACGCCAAATAGCGCCCGGCGCATGGTCCACAGGCGCCTTGGGGACAACTCCAGGCCAATCACGAACAGCAGCATGACCACGCCCATTTCCGACAGCCGCGCCACGTTGTCCGGGTTGCCGAGCAGGCCAAACACCGACGGACCAATCAAGATACCCGCCAAGAGGTATCCCGGTACTGCGCCCATTTTCAGACGCTGCGCCAGCGGTACCAGAAGCACCACAGCCAAAAGGAATACCACCGTCGCCTGCAACAGGCTGCCGTCATGTGGCATGAGCTCGTACCTTCAGCTCCCTGCAGGGAGGGGTTCAGAAACGTTCTTCGACGAACTTGAACGGGTAGGCGACAGCCTTGTACTTGCCGATCTTGCCGCGTTTGGGCAGCTTCACGTGCTGGTCGCGGGTTATATCCTTGTAGGGAATACGGCTGAGCAGATGGCTGATGATATTCAGCCGGGCGCGACGTTTGTCGTTGGAGTTGGCCATGAACCACGGCGCCCAAGCGGTATCCGACGCCTGGAACATGTCATCACGCGCTTGGGTGTATTCATCCCAGCGGCTATACGACTTGACGTCCATTGGCGATAACTTCCACAGCTTGCGGCCGTCGTTGATGCGATCCTGCAGGCGCCGAGTCTGCTCATCGGCGCTGACTTCAAGCCAGTACTTGATGAGGATGATCCCTGAATCGACTATGACCCTTTCGAACCCGGGTACTCCGGTCAGAAACTTGTCCGCTTGCTCGCCAGAGCAAAAGCCCATTACCCGCTCAACGCCCGCACGGTTGTACCAGCTGCGATCGAAGATCACCACTTCACCCGCCGCAGGCAGATGGCCCAGGTAACGCTGCAGGTACATCTGGGTCTTTTCCCGCTCGGTCGGTGCGGGCAGCGCCACTACACGAAACACCCGCGGGCTGACACGCTCGGTAATGGCCTTGATGGTGCCGCCCTTGCCGGCGCCATCGCGGCCTTCGAAGACAATGCATACCTTCAGGCCCTTGGCGACCACCCACTCCTGTAGCTTGACCAACTCTACATGCAGGTTCTTGAGCGCTTTTTCGTAGGCCTTGCCGCCCAGCTTTTCTGGCTGTTTTTTGGGGGGCTTCCTGGACGGCTTCGACATGACACGCTCCTGAAGGCGAATGAAGAGTGAGTATGGTCGATTAATGCCAGTTTGCCGCTTCGCTTGCAGATTGATGTGGGGGGCTGTCGTGCAGCCCCCGGGAGGCACTATTTGGCCAGCTTGTTGTAACTGGTCATCAGGTTGCGGTAGTCCGGGATATGGTTGGAGAACAGAGTACCCAGCCCTTCGATGTCGTTGCGCCAGTCACGGTGCAGTTCGCAGGCCACGCCGAACCAGGTCATCAGCTGCGCCCCGGCAGCCTCCATGCGTCGCCAGGCCGAATCACGGGTCAGTTCGTTGAACGTGCCAGAGGCGTCGGTGACGACGAATACCTCGAAGCCCTCCTCCAATGCCGACAGGGCCGGGAAGGCCACGCATACTTCAGTAACCACACCAGCAATCAGCAGCTGCTTCTTGCCGGTGGCTTTTACCGCTTTGACGAAATCTTCGTTGTCCCAGGCGTTGATGTTGCCCGGGCGTGCAATGTAGGGGGCATCAGGGAACTGCTCTTTCAGCTCTGGCACCAGCGGGCCGTTGGGCCCCGTCTCGAAACTGGTGGTGAGGATGGTCGGCAGCTTGAAGTATTTGGCCAGGTCAGACAGGGCCAAGACGTTGTTCTTGAAGCGGTCGGGGTCGATGTCCCTTACCAGCGAGAGCAAGCCGGTCTGGTGGTCGACCAGCAGTACGGCTGCGTTGTTCTTGTCCAGTCGCTTGTATTGGAAGGTCACAGTGGATCTCCTTGCTTCGGGTTGGGAGTATCAGCGTAGGCAAGGATGGAGGGTGGGAGAGACCGTCAGTCGGCTTGCCTGTACTGCCATGTGCCCCATCACTTCACAAATTCCTGAACTGATTATTTGCCGCCAGCGATTTTTCCCCTCGCCAACCGCCACCAGAATCGCTTCACCACAATCACAAAAAACCGTGAGGCCACTCCCGTGGACCAGACACTCCAAGTGCGGCAAGCTGCCGCCGACCTCGTCGCGGCGTTCGCCAGCAACGACACCGCACGCTATTTCGCTTGCTTCAGCGAAGACGCCACCTTTCTGTTCCACACCTTGCCGTATCCGCTGCTGTCGCGTCGCGCCTATGAAGAGCTCTGGGCCCAGTGGCAGGCCGAGGGCTTTACCGTGCTTGCCTGCGAATCGGGCAACGCCCATGTAAGCCTGCAAGGCGACGTGGCTGTTTTCATGCACGATGTGGCCACGCGTATCCGCATCGGCGGTGAAGAGCACCCGTTGAGCGAGCGCGAGACCATTGTCTTCCGCCGCCATGGTGACCAGTGGCTGGCCTGCCACGAGCACCTGTCGGTCGTAACACCGGCCTGATCACCCTTTACGCGGCGCTGCCGCCCTGCCATCGCACCCACAAAAAGGCCCGCGCACTGCGCTGGCTACAACAACCGCGCTGGAGCACCACCATGAGCCACTCGACCGGTATCGAGACCAACGGCGTCGAACAGATCCCCGCCGATCAACGCGACGCCTCCCCGCTGGACCTGTTCCGCCTGATCTTCGGCGGTGCCAATACCTTCGCTACCGCCGTACTGGGCAGCTTCCCGGTGCTTTTCGGGTTGTCATTCCAGGCGGGTGTGTGGGCGATTCTGCTTGGCGTTGGCATCGGCGCGCTGATCCTTGCACCGATGGGGCTGTTCGGCGCGCTTAACGGCACCAACAACGCCGTTTCATCGGGCGCGCACTTTGGCGTACACGGGCGTATCGTCGGCTCGTTCCTGTCGCTGCTCACGGCGGTGGCGTTTTTCTCCCTCTCGGTGTGGAGCTCGGGCGATGCATTGGTCGGTGGTGCCAAGCGCCTGGCCGGTCTGCCAGAGACCGACCTGACCCTGGGGCTGGCCTACGGTGTGTTCGCGGTGCTGGTCCTGGTGGTCTGCATCTTTGGCTTCCGCTTCATGCTGTGGGTCAACAAGATTGCCGTTTGGGCCTCGAGCCTGCTGTTCCTGCTGGGCATCGTCGCCTTTGCCGGGCCCTTCGATGCCGGCTACGCAGGCAGCGTCAACCTTGGCCAGGCAGGCTTCTGGGCTGCGTTCGTCGGCGCGGCGATCCTGGCCATGAGCAACCCGGTGTCGTTTGGCGCCTTCCTGGGTGACTGGTCGCGCTACATTCCACGCGAAACCCCCAAGGCACGCATCATGCTGGCAGTGATCGCGGCACAGGGGGCGACGCTGATTCCGTTCCTGTTCGGCCTGTGTACGGCCACCCTGGTCGCCACCCAGGCTCCAGACTACATCGCCGCCAACAATTATGTGGGCGGACTGCTGGCGGTAGCGCCAAGCTGGTTCTTCCTGCCGGTGTGCCTGATTGCGGTGATCGGCGGCATGTCCACCGGCACCACCGCGCTGTATGGCACCGGCCTGGACATGTCCAGCGTGTTCCCACGCTTGCTCAGCCGAGCCGGCGCCACCCTGCTGATCGGCGTGCTGGCGATCGGCTTCATCTTCATTGGCCGCTTCACCTTCAACCTCGTGCAGAGCGTATCGACCTTTGCCGTGCTGATCATTACCTGCACCAGCCCGTGGATGGTGATCATGATCCTTGGCCTGATTACCCGCCGCGGCTTCTACCACGCCGACGACCTGCAGGTATTCACCCGCGGCCAGCGTGGTGGCCACTACTGGTTCCTGCACGGTTGGAACTGGCGCGGCATGGGGGCGTGGATCCCCAGCGCGGCGGTTGGCCTGTGCTTCGTCAACCTGCCGGGGCAGTTCGTCGGCCCACTGGGTGACCTGGCTGGCGGCATCGACCTGAGCCTGCCGGTCACGCTGGGGCTGGCTGGCGTGCTGTACCTGCTGTTGCTCAACCTGTTCCCTGAACCTGCTGGCGTGTATGGCCCCTTGGGCCCGCGATGGGTGCGTTGCAAAAGCACCGCGCATACGCCTGTGACCACTGCCGAAATGGCCTGACTGGAAACCGACCATGACCACTTCCCACTATATCGCCGGCCATTGGGTCGAAGGCCAAGGCAGCGACTGCATCAGTGTCAACGACCCTGCACTGGGGCAACCGTTCGCCGAGCTGATGGCCGCCAGCGTGAGCCAGGTCGACCAGGCCGTCGCCGCTGCCCGCAGCGCCCTGCCCGCCTGGAAAAGCACCTGCGCCAGTGAACGTGCCGCCTTCCTGCGTGGTTTTGCCGAACAGCTCGGGCAACGCCGTGAAGCGCTTGTCGCCCTGCAGATGCGCAATAACGGCAAACCGCGTCACGAAGCGGAAATCGACCTGGATGACGCCATCGCCACCTTTGGCTATTACGCCGAGCTGGCCGAGCAACTGCCATCGAAAAACCGCACTGTGCCCCTGGCTGCGCCGGGTTTCACCGCCCGCACCCGCCTTGAACCGGTGGGCGTGGTCGGCCTGATCGTGCCGTGGAACTTCCCGTTGGTGACCAGCGCCTGGAAACTTGCTCCGGCCTTGGCCGCCGGTTGCACCGTGGTGCTCAAGCCTTCAGAGGTCACCCCGCTGATCGAGCAGGCCTACGGCCAGATCGCCGACGCCCTGGGCCTGCCCGCCGGGGTGCTGAACATCGTCAACGGCAAGGCCGAGACCGGCGCCGCACTGAGCAACCACAACGGCCTGGACAAGTTGTCCTTCACGGGTAGCAACAGCGTCGGCAGCCAGGTGATGCGCAGCGCGTCGGCGCAGTGCCGGCCGGTGACGCTGGAACTGGGCGGCAAGTCGGCCATCGTGGTGTTCGATGATTGCGATGTCGACCAGGCGGTGGAATGGATTGTTGCCGGCATCAGCTGGAACGCCGGCCAGATGTGTTCAGCCACATCGCGGCTGCTGGTGCAGGACGGCATTGCCGATGCACTACTGCCGCGCTTGCAGGCGGCACTGGAAAACCTGCGGGTGGGTAATCCTTTGACCGAAGAGGTCGACATGGGGCCGCTGACCAGCCAGGCGCAATGGCTGAAGGTGGCCAGCTACTTTGCCACGGCGCGGGGAGAAGGTTTGCAGTGCCTGGCTGGCGGCCATGCACTGGACCGTGAAGGCTGGTTCGTCAGCCCGACGCTGTATACCGATGTGCCGAAAGACAGCCGCCTGTGGACCGAGGAAATCTTTGGCCCGGTGCTCTGCGCACGGCGCTTTGCCACCGAGGAACAGGCCATTGCCGAAGCCAATGACAGCCGCTTCGGGCTGGTCGCCACGGTGTGCTCCGCCGACCTGGAACGCGCCGAGCGCGTGGCCGATGCGCTGGAGGTTGGCCATGTGTGGATCAACTCGGTGCAGGCGGTGTTCGTCGAAACGTCCTGGGGGGGCACCAAGGGCAGCGGGATCGGGCGTGAGCTGGGGCCTTGGGGGTTGTCAGCCTATCAGTCGGTCAAGCATGTAACCCGCTGTCTGGGCTGATATCGCAAGGGGCCGCCTTGAAACTTCTCACCGGTGTCAGTCGACAGGCAGCAACCTGCAGCTTCAACGGCGGCAATGCCTGGAAAGGCTTTGAAATAGAGGTGATTAATCATCAAACCGTGGGGCAAGGCGAAATCTATGGTTTTCCGGCCTCCTCGCGGGTAAACCCCCACAGGTAATCCACAACACCTCAGGCCTGTGGTCATCTTGTGGGAGCGGGCATGCCCGCGAAGAAACCAACGCGGTGGATGGCACCGGCTCTGCCGGTGTTCGGGGGTAAACCCGCGCCTACAACGACCTGTGCGTGTGTAGGAGCGGGTTTACCCCCGAATACGGTGGCGGCTGCGACGGTGAGCGGCCGGTGGAAATTGGCCAGCAGGGCCGGCCCTTTCGCGGGTAAACCCGCGCCTACAGGCGACCGCAAAGGCTTTTCAACTGTTGAGCGCCCACGAGCAGTTCACCCGCGAAGAGGCCGGTACAGGCCATACAAACATTCCCCCCGCGTGACTTTCTCCAGTGCCCGCAAAGTCCCACTTCCTGGTACCCCCATAATCACAACACCAGGCCGGACCACCCATGCACCCTCAACGCACCGCCTTGCACAATGAACTGCACGCCCGTCCGTCACTCTATTTCGACGGCCCGGCGCATGTCTTCCACCTGGCCTTGCTCGGCGGCGATGCTGCCTGTACAGCATTGCTACAACGCTGCTGCCCTGATGTTTCGGACACCGGTGCCGCACAAGGCATCACTGACATGGATGGCCACCCGTTCAAATGGGAGCGGCACACCGAGTTCTTCACGTTGACGCTGGTTGTGCCATGCACCACAGCCGATACCACATGGCAAACCCTACCGCCGGTGCTGGCCGAGGCGATTGCGCCGCAGGCGGCGCAGGTGATCAATGCAGTGCAGGTGCTGGTACGTCACGAACAGGACCTGAACCTGGCCCACTACGGTTTCAAAGACCCGTGCGGCTCGTGCGTGGGTGGTGGCGATGCGGTGGTGTGGAGCGACTTCCGCCTGACCGAGGATGGCACCAACCGCTTCCTGTTCATCAACAGGCGCCTCAATGCCTACCGCCAGGGCCGCATGATCCGCCGCCTGCTGGAAATCGAGACGTACCGCATGATGGCTTCGCTGACCCTGAGCACGGCCAAGCAACTGAGCCAGGAACTGGATGCCTTCGACAAGACCCTGGTCTGCCTCTCCGAGCGCAGTGCCGGGGTCGATGGCCATGATTCCAAGGGGCTCTTGGAAGCCATTGCCCACCTGTCACGTCAGGTTGTAAGCCGCACAGTAAAAACCCGTCACCGCTTTGGCGCCACCCAGGCCTACGCACAGCTGGTGTTCGAACGCCTGGGGGAGTTGCGGGAAAGCCATGTGGGTGACTGCCAGCGCCTTGGGGTATTCATCGAGCGCCGGTTCAAGCCGACCGTGCGCTACTGCGCAGCCACCGAGCAACGGCTGGAGCAGTTGGCGAAGAACGTGGCCAACCTGGGCGACTTGCTGCAGGCGCGGGTGCAAGTTGAGATGGAGGAGCAGAACGCCGAGATCTTGCGCAGCCTCAATGCCCGGGCAGATGCCCAGGTGAAAATCCAGCGAGCGGTGGAGGGGCTGTCGATCATCGCCATCACCTATTACCTGCTGAATCTGTTCAAGCTTTTGTATGGCGGGCTGAATGTACTGGGGTTGGGACTGACGGCGCGCGATGGCTTGATGGCCATGGCGCCGCCAGTCCTGCTGGTGCTGCTGGTGATACTGCTGCGTATCAGGCAGGCCAAACAGCATTGAGTTGGGGGGCCTTGCCCCCCGATGCCTACACCGACTCGTCAGCCGGCCGCGTACCTTCCTGCACCAGCACCATGCTCTGCGGCGAAGACAGTGGAATGCCTTCATCACGCAAACGGCCAAGAATGGTGAACAGCAGGTCGCTGCGGGTGCCCGATACCTGCCGCGGCCCAGCCACATAGCCACTCACACCGATCACCATACCGCTGGCCGTCAGGTCCTTGAACGACACCGAGGTAGCTGGCGCATCCAGAATCGCCTCATGCTCATGGTAAGCCGCCAGCAGCAGCTCACGCACACGGTTGGCATCGGTCTCCAGCGGCAGTGTCAGGGTAATGCTGACCACGCCCAGCGCGTTGCCCATGGTCACGTTGCGCACGTTCTGCGAGATGAACTGCGAGTTGGGCACGATCACCGTGGAACGGTCAGACATCTGGATCTCGGTGGCGCGGACATTGATGCGGCGGATATCCCCCTCGACACCCGCCAGGCTGACCCAGTCGCCGACCTTCACCGGGCGCTCGGTCAGCAGGATCAGGCCGGAAATGAAGTTCTGCACGATCTGCTGCAAACCGAAACCGATACCGACCGACAGGGCACTGACCACCCAGGTCAGGCTGGTGAGGTTGATACGCAAGGTCGACATCACCAGCATGGCCAGGAACAGGAAACCCAGGTAACCCACCAGGGTTACCAGCGAGGCCCGCATGCCGGCGTCCATCTCGGTTTCCGGCAGCAGGCGGTCGCTCAGCCAGCGCTTGACCACACGGATGGCGAACAGGCCGCCGAGGAAGATGGCCAAGGCCAGCAGGATGTCCTGCGGCACGATGTTCAGGTTACCGAGCAGCTTGCCGCCGGTCCCATCCCAGTCGCCCAGACTCAACAGCAATTCGCTAGGGCTGGTGCCCGACGGCATCAACACCAGCAACAGTGCCAGGAACAGCACGACCGTGCGGCCAATGCCGGCCAGTATGGTACTGGCCTGGGCCTGGTGGCGAGGCGCCAGGCCCAGGGTCGACGCCAGTGCCAGGCCACCGGGCTGGCGGGGTGACAGCAGGGTTTCGCACAGGTCGCCGAAGAAGGTGGTCAGCAAGTAGGCACAGGTGATCACCAGGCTGACCCACAACAGCTTGGCGGTGAGGAAATAGGCGAGTGTCAGGTAGCCGGTGAGCAGTGCCAGCAGGATCAACGTCAGCCAGATGACCATCACGAACGGGATCAGCCCGGCCAGGCCCGTCGGGCGCTCCAGGCCATGCTTGCGCAGGGTGCGGCGGTAACACAGCAGCGCGCCTGCAAAGGTGAGCGCCACCACCAGCGCGGTCAGCCCGTTGACGGCCACCGTCAGCGCCAGGCTGGCGCCGATCACGCTGTTCATGCGCTCCATGGTCATCATGACCATCAGTGCCAGTGCCAGCACCTTCGGGAACCAGCCCAGCGCACTGGCGACTTCGTCGTGAATCGCCGGCAACCGCCAGGACGGACGCTGCAGCATCAGCATGGCGCGGCCCAGGCCTGTGATGAAGGCACTGAACACCACCAGGGTGAGAATGTGATTGGTCAGGCTGGCGATATCCGAACCCAAGCGTGCATTGCTTTCCAGCCCCCAGCGTAGCAACGACACCGAGCCGGCGATGGTGCCCAGGGTTGCCAGGCTAACGCCCAGAGCCAAGGCGCTGCGGCGCAGGCGGCCCTCCGGCAGCCAGTGAACCATGGCACTGGCCAGCAAGCGTTCAAGCACGCGCCGCACCAACGTCCACACCAGAATCGCCGCCACCAGGCTGGCAACGAACAGCCAGCGGTTTTCGGCGCTGAAGGCGCTGCTGATGGCATCGGCCGCCTCGCTGCGCAGGTCACGCAGGCGCGCCACGTCGTCCTGGGTGGGGCGGATGATGCTCTGCCAGAAGGCTGGGCTCAGCGGCGAGGCTGCACGGCTGGTGATTTGCGAGTTGAACTGGCTGCGGCGCAGGTTGACGATTTGCGTGGACAGGTCACGGGCCGACTGGGTCAGCTTGGTGGCCTGATCCTGCTGGGCTACCAGCGCCTTTTTCTCGGCCTCCAGCGCTTTGCGCTGCTGTGTCAGGGTAGCAGCCTCGTCCGGCTGGGCCGGGCCGATGACCTTCAGCTGGTCGTCGAGTTTTCCCACATCGGCAGTGCGCTGTGTACTCAGTGCATCAGCTTGACGCTGAACCTGCATCGCGCCCAGGCGCAGTTGCGACAGCACGTCGTCGTTGGCCTCGCTGGTGACGCCTTGGCGGATCAGGTCCAAGCGGTCACTCAGCTGTTCGAGGCTGGCGTTTTCGTCCAGTGCGGGCGCTTCGGCAGCCGCCAAGTTGGACAATGGCGTGGCCGGGGCCGACCAGGCCGGGCTGACAAGCAACAGCATCAGGGCCAGCAGGGCAATCAGACCTGGGCAATAACGGGCAAGGCTGACACGCCTCATCGAATATTCCTCTTTGCAATTCGATTTGGCGGGGGATTCTACGCGGCTTCGGGCCGTCAGGAGAGTGCCGTTTCTCGCTTCAGCAATTGCTGTTTGCGCTCCACGCCCCAGCGGTAACCGCTGATGTCGCCATCCCGGCGCACTACGCGGTGGCAAGGGATGGCCACGGCAATACGGTTGGCCGCGCAGGCCATGGCTACCGCCCGCACGGCCTTGGGGGCGCCAATGCGCTCGGCGATGTCGGTGTAGCTGACCCGGCTGCCGGCCGGCACCTCACGCAGCGCCTGCCACACCCGCTCCTGAAACGCGGTGCCTTGTACATCCAGCGGCAGGGCCAGGCCCAAGGCGGGCGCTTCGACGAAACCGATCACTTCGGCCACCCTCTGTTCGTAGGCGCTGTCGCCGCCAATCAGGTGGGCCTTGGGGAACTGATCCTGCAACTCGTGCAACAAGCCCTCGGGGTCGTCGCCCAGCAGAATCGCGCAGATACCCTTGTCGCTCTGGGCGACCAATATTGCACCCAGCGAGCACTGCCCAAGGGCGAAGTGAATGGTTGCCCCGGCACCGCCGGCGCGGTATTGCCGGGGGCGCATGCCCAGGCGCTGGTCGGCGCTTTCGTAGAAGCGGCTGTTGGAGTTGTAGCCGGCGTTGTAAATAGCATCGGTGACAGAGTGCTGGCCGTCTTCCAGATGCGCACGCAGGCGCCGGGCCCGGAAGGCTGTGGCGTAGGCCTTGGGGGTGACCCCAGTTTCGGCCTTGAACAGCCGATGCAGGTGGAAGGGGCTGACGGCCAGCTGTGCACTGAGTTGGTCGAGGCTTGGCGCGGGGTCGCTGGTTTCGATCAAGCGGCAGGCGTGGGTAACCAGCTGGCTATGGCGGGTGGCGCTGGCCTTGCTGATACAGCGTTTGCAAGCACGGTAGCCGGCAGCCTCGGCAGCCGCGGCAGTGTCGTAGAACTCGACGTTCACGCGCTTGGCCTGGCGTGATTTGCAGCCGGGGTGGCAGTAGACGCCAGTGGTACGTACGGCGTAGACAAAGTGGCCTGTGGCGGCAGTGTCGCGGCTCTCTACGGCTTGCCAGCGTTGGTCGGGGGTGGTGTAGGGGTTCATCTTTGTTTCCCGGATATGTTGTTGCCTGTACGGGCGATGCAAAAAACTCAGGCCCGCCACAGGTACCAGGCCGCCACGGTACGAAACGGCCGCCAGGCGCCGCCCAGCGAACGCATTTGCGCCGGTGTCGGCGCCGTCTCCAGCCCTTTGAGCCGCCGATACCCCTCGCGCACGCCAAAATCGTCCACCGGCAAAATGTCAGAACGGCCCAGGCTATAGATCAGCAGCATCTCCACCGTCCACCGCCCTACCCCACGCAGCGCCACCAGGCGTTCGATCAACGCCTCGTCAGCCATGGTTAACGCCTGCTCCCGCGTCGGTACCAAGCCCTCCAGGGTGGCTTGAGCAATGCCCTGGACCGTCACCAGCTTGCTCGCCGAAAAGCCGCAGGCACGCAGGGTTTCCGGGGATACCGCCAGCAACTGCTCTGGCTGCGGAAAATCATCTGCCGGGAACAGCGCCAGCAAACGCCCCAGGATCGCCTCGGCGGCGCGGGCGTGCAGTTGCTGGTAGGCAATCGCCCGCACCAATGCCTCATAAGGCTCACGTCCCGGCGTAGCCTGGTGCAGGCAGGGCCCGATCGCTGCGATATGCCGCGACCAGTCCGGGTCAAGTGCCGCCAGGTGTTGCGTGGCCTCGTGATAGGCCTCAGGCGAAAGGTCGGCCAGCATCATGGCACCTCCATCAAGTCGATTGCAGGTCCAGCTTAGCGCAGCCGTTCATCGGGCAAACGCCGGTTCTTGCGCAGCTAATCTTTGGCATGCCATTGCTCGGCGCCATCTTCCCCGCATAGAATTGAGAACTATTCACAATCGCACACATCACTGGACTGGGCCTTCTCTACGATGCAGATCAACGACACGCTCAAGCCCACCGAGGTCGCTCTGCTCTACCAGTCTCACCATGCCTGGTTGCGTGGCTGGTTACGCAGCCGGGTCGGTTGCAGTGAACATGCCGCAGACCTGGCCCAGGATACCTTCGTGCGGTTGTTGCGCGCCCGCCACGTGTCGCCGCTCAAAGAACCGCGCGCCTACCTCAGCAGCATCGCCCGTGGTTTGATGATCGACCAGTTCCGCCGCCGCGCGCTGGAGCGGGCCTACCAGGAGAGCCTGGCTCACCTGCCCGAAGCAGAAGTGCCCAGCGAAGAGGATAAGCTTGTCATCCTCGATAGCCTGGAACGCCTCGACCGCGCCTTGCACCAGTTGAAACCGCGCGTCCGCCAAGCGTTCCTGCTGGCCCAGCTAGACGGTTTGAGCATCGTGCAGGTTGCCCAACGTCTGGAGGTGTCCAGGGCCACCGTTGAGCGCGATCTGGCCAAGGCCCTGGGCGTCTGCTACCGGTTGCGCTATACCGATGCCTGATGGTACGCCCGCTCAAACGCAAGTCGATCAGGCCATCGACTGGCTGGTAAAGCTGCGTTTCGACACCCCCAGCCCGCGCACCGAGCAGCAGTTTCAACACTGGCTGGCCAGCCACCCACACAACCGCCTGGCCTGGCAGCGGGTCAGTCATCTGGGCGATGAACTGGCCGGGCTGCCCAAGGACCTGAGCCGGCGCACCCTGGACGCTAGCCAGCACCCCAAAGCCAGCCGCAGGGACCACCTGAAGTTACTGGGGCTGTTGGCCGTGGGCGGCAGCCTGGGCTGGGCCGCGCGCGAACCGCTAGGCCTGCCACAGCTGCTGGCCGACACCAGCACCGCCACCGGTGAACGGCGCCAATGGCAAGGCAGTGACGGCAGCCGCATCCAGCTCAACACTGCCAGTGCCATCGACTTGCACTACAGTGCAGACCAACGCCAGCTGAAACTGATCCATGGCGAGGTCAGCCTGGACAGCAACCCCAACGACAACCGCCCATTCCACGTCGCCACCCCTGTCGGCCCGCTGACCACCTTCGATGGCCAGCTGTTGCTGCGCGAAAACAGCCAGGGCCTGCTGCTGTCGGTGCGGCGTGGTGAAGTCACGCTGTTCCCTGCCTCGGCCTCAGCGAGGCAGGTGCTGCCCGGTGAAACCTTGCAAGTCAGCGCCAACGGCAGCATTCAGGCCAGAACACTGCACAACGACCCCTGGGGTTGGACCGAAGGTGTACTCAGCGTGCAGCAGATGCCGCTTGCCGAGTTTGCCAGCGAACTCGGCCGCTACCGACCGGGCCTGTTGCGCTGCGCTCCAGAAGTGGCGGGCTTGAAGGTTTCCGGCACCTATCAGTTGGCTGACACCGGGCAAATCCTGCAACTGCTCACCCGCAGCCTGCCCGTGCGGGTCGAGTACCGAACGCGCTATTGGGTCAGCATCGGCGCGGCGTAAAGGGGTATCACTGCGCCACAGCCCGCATCCGCCCACGGCGCCGGTATGACTGCCTGGCAAAGCACACGAACAGCCCGGCCATCAGGGCCAGCGCCATGGGCAAACCGTGGGGCGCGACATTCATGGCCGCCCCACTGACCAGCGGCCCGACCAGGCTGCCTACGCCCCAGAGCAAGCCCACACTGGCGTTGGCAGTGACCAGGTCCTGGCCCTTGAAGCGCTGCCCGATCAGCACCAGCGCCAAGGTATAGATGCCCCCCGCCACCGCGCCCAGCACCACCAGCAGCGGCCACAGCAGCCAGGTCAGATTCAGCAGCCAAGGCAAACCGATGCCGATCACCATCGCCACCAGCCCGCACGCCAGGTGCAGCCCCGTGCGCTCAACCCGATCGGCCAGCCAGCCCAGCGGCAGCTGGAACAGCATGTCGCCGGCAAACACCACCGTCACCATCAACGCTGCCACGCCAACGGCAAAGCCATGGCTGGTGGCGTACACCGGCAGCAGCGACAGCACCACGGCATCGAAGAACGAGAAGAACAGCACCGCCATGCACAACGCCGGTGCCACACGGAAGAACCCGGCCAGGCCGAAGCTTTTTTCGCCCTCTTCGTGCTCGACATGGTCGTTGGGCACCGTCAGCACAATGCACAGCAACGCCAGCCCATAACAGGCCGTGACGACACCCGTGATCCACGGGCTATCGGCGCCCAACACTGCCAGCATGGCCGGGCCCAGCACCTGAAAGCCCGTAAAGCTGGTGGCGTACAGGGCCATGATCTTGCCGCGGTTATGTTCGGGGCACAGTTCGTTGACCCACGACTCGCCGAGGATGATGGCGATCCCCATGCCAAGCCCCAGGCCCAGGCGCAGCAACGCCAGCAGCCACAACGAGCCGAACGCGGACTCGAGCAAGGCGATGCTGACCGTGCACAGGCTGAAACACAGCAGATAGATAGTGCGCCGGGTGAGATGGCGGCAGCAGATGTCGACCAGAAAAGCCGAGAGCATCATGCCGGCGGCAGGGATGGCCGAGATGATGCCGATTTCCAGGGTGCTCGCCCCCGCTTCATGCAGGCGCAACGACACCAGCGGCAAACTGGCCCCCAAACTGAAACCCACGACAGAAACGGCGAACAACAAGCCCGCCAATAAACGCATGTTCATGTACCACTCCTGGCAAACCGAAAAGACGTGCAGAAACAGGCGCGCACGCCGGAACGGCGAGCGACGCGAAAGCGCAGATCAGTTCAGGCGAGGTGTGGCGAGAAGGTGAAGGCAAACAGCACGCTGCGGCGGCGCTTGAGCACCGTGTCACTCGGCCATGCACGACGCAGTGCCTGGAAGGCAGGCTGGCGGGCGTGTGGGAGGGACTGGGTACGGCGCATTGCTTTGGCTACTACGCAGGTGATTGAAAAAAGAGGCGGCACTCTAGCCACCTCCGGGGGGCTCGTCAATTGCCCAGGGGCCTCTGCCAGGCCCCCGGCGCGTTCAGCGTTTACCTGTACTTGGCAGAAACACCGCCAACAACCCGAACAATGGCAGGAACGAGCACAACCCATACACGTATTCGATACCACGCAGGTCCGCTACGTACCCCAACAGCGCAGCACCAATGCCGCCAAAACCGAACATCAGGCCAAAGAAGATCCCGGCAATCATGCCCACGCTGCCCGGCACCAGTTCCTGCGCATACACCACGATCGCGGAAAACGCCGAAGCCAGGATAAAGCCGATCACCACGCTCAGCACCGTGGTCCAGAACAAGTCGGCATACGGCAGCGCCAGCGTGAACGGCGCCACGCCCAATATTGAAAACCAGATGACTGCCTTGCGCCCGATACGGTCACCGATCGGCCCGCCGAAGAAGGTGCCCGCCGCCACCGCGCCGAGGAACAGGAACAGATGCAGCTGCGAGCTGGCCACCGACACACCGAACTTCTCGATCAGGTAAAAGGTGAAGTAGCTGGTGAAGCTGGCCATGTAGAAGTACTTGGAGAACACCAGCAAGCCCAGCACGATCAGCGCCGCAATTACCCGATTGCGCGAAATGCCGTGGGTGGCCTGAACCGTCTTGCGCGCCTTGGCCTGATTGAGGTGCTCCTTGTACCAGCCGCGCAGCATCAGGGTAACGCCGAGGAAGAACAGCCCGGCCAGGCCGAACCAGGCCACATGGGTCTGGCCGAACGGAATGACGATGGCCGCTGCCAGCAGCGGGCCCAGAGCGGAGCCGGTGTTGCCACCGACCTGGAAGGTCGACTGGGCCAGGCCGAAGCGCCCGCCCGAGGCCAGCCGTGCAATACGCGAGGTTTCCGGGTGGAAGGTCGACGAGCCAATGCCCACCAGCGCCGACGCCAGCAGGATCATCGGGAAACTGCCAACGAAGGCCAGCATCACGATCCCCACCAACGTGCACAGGGTGCCTAGCGGCAACAGATTTGGCGTGGGCCGGCGGTCGGTGAAGAAGCCGACCCAAGGCTGCAACAGCGAGGCGGTGATCTGGAACGTGAGCGTGATCATGCCGATCTGGGCGAAGCTCAGGTCGTAGTTGGCCTTGAGCATCGGGTAGATCGCCGGCAGCACCGACTGGATCAGGTCGTTGATCAAATGCGCCAAGGCGCAGAAACCGATGATGCGCATCACCATCGGCGAGGCTTGGCTTGCCGCTGCCGGGGTGGATGCGGTGGAGGCACTACTGGTGGCCATTTGCCTGAATCTCCGTCCTCTGGTTTGGGATCCGATTATCAGGAATCAAATAGATACATAGCTACCTTTTTTATCCCCCTGTCGCCACGCACTTGAAAATGGTTCTCAATATAATTAGCATCCTCTGCCAATGACTCCTGTCATCGTTAGGCCAAACGGCCCCTATCGTGAGCAGACCGCCCCCATGAGCCCGATGTCCGCCAAGCAGCTGCAGCCCGACCCACAACAGGAAGCGTTGGCGTGGTTTTCGTTGCTGCGCCAGCCCGGTTGCGACGAAACCCAGCGCCAGGCATTTGCAGCCTGGTGCCAGGTACAAGAGAACGCCCACGCCTACGCCGAGCTGGAGACGTTCTGGCAACAGCTGCAACCCGCACCTGCCCGCCCTCACCCACGGCATGTCACTGTCCGTCGCAGTCACCTGGGTAAAGGGTTGGCGCTTGTGTTCTTGCTAGGGTTAGGCGCTGCTGCTTACCTGTACTGGCCGCTGATACAGCGTCTGGCCAGCGAGCTGCACACCGATGTGGGAGAGCGCCGCAGCATACGCTTGGCGGATGGCACGACATTGAACCTGGACAGCGCCAGCGCGATGAACGTCGACCTGCGCGGCCGCACCCGCCAACTGCACCTGGTGCAGGGCCAGGTGCATATGGAAGTCGTGCTCGACGGGCGGGCCATGGACGTGGAAGTGGGCAACGCACGCATCCAGGTATACGGCACTCGCTTGCAGATAGCCCGCCATGCAGGGCGTCACGAACTCGTGGTATTCAGTGGCAAGGCCATGGTCACCCAGGGGGGTGAGCAGCGAATGGTCTCGGCAGGTGAGCGGGTAACCTTCGATGACACACGCATCGATCCGGTGCGGAAGGCTGATCTGAAAAACGCTGACAGTTGGCGCAACGGCCGCCTTAAAGCCACAGACATGCCATTGAGGCAGGTGCTGGAGCGCCTTGCCGGTTACCAAGGGCAGCGTCTGTGGATGATGGATGAACACGTGGCTCATCGCCGTGTGAGCGGCGATTTCAACCTCGACCGGCCTGGCCAAAGCCTGCAATCCCTGGCTACAGCCCAGCAGCTGCAGTTGCTGGGTGTGCTCGGGCACTGGCTTGTGGTGCGCTGAAACCGGGGCTGGCCGCTAAGTTTTTGAAAGCGTGCAAATTTTTTTTGAAATGAGTGTTGACAGAGGGGGCGTTCAAGAGAATAATGCGCGCCATCGGCTACATAGCTCAGTTGGTTAGAGCATAGCATTCATAATGCTGGGGTCCGGGGTTCAAGTCCCTGTGTAGCCACCAAACAAGACGAAGGGCTTACCGCAAGGTAAGCCCTTTTTCTTTGCCTGCGAAAAAGTTGCTGGTGCCCGCGCGAACCCATCCAGCAGCAGCCGGGCGCCGAACCACAGGGTTCGGCGCTGCTATCGTCGCCTCAACGTATTCCGGTCACCGCCACAGCCAGGCCAAGCCCGATCAATGCCAAACCAATGGCCCGGTCCACCAGCACTTGCCGTTCGATCATCGCCTTGCGCAATGCCGTGCTGGAAAAAAATACCGCCACCAGGCTGAACCATAGCCAATGGGCAACGGACATGAACGCACCGTAGGCGAAGTTCAGCGTCAGCGGGCTGCCAGGCTGTACCACCTGGGTGAAGGCACTGATGACAAACAAGAGGGTCTTGGGGTTGAGGGCGTTGGTCAAAAAGCCGGTGCGCAGCGCTTGCAGTACGCTGGCAGCAGACTGGCCAACCCCGTCCAGGCTGATGCGTCGGGTGTTGGTCAATGACTTGTACCCGAGGTAGATCAGGTAGCCCGCACCCAGCACTTTCATGACGAGGAACAGCGCCGGGCTCTGGCTGATGATCACGGCAATGCCCAACACTGTGTACAACACATGCACCTGCACCCCCAGTGCGATACCTATGGCGGCCGCCAGCCCGGCCTTGCGGCCCTGCGCATAACTGCTGCGGGTGACCATGGCGAAATCGGCGCCAGGGCTGATGACGGCGAGCAGGGTAAACAGGGCGACGGCGATGAGTTCGGTCATGCTGATGGCTCTCGATAGGCGATGGAAATGCACAGACCGCCGATTATCGAGCGCTTACAGATGCGGAAAAATCGATTTATGCTGAGATGAATCTGATAGTTTTGCTCACAGATACGTACAACCTGCCTTGGCCTCTTCGCGGCTAAACCCGCTCCTACAGGGAACTATGTGGCCATGTAGCAGCGGGTTTACCCGCGAAGAGGCCGGCACAGCTGAGCAGGGAAATCATGAAACTGCCGCCACTCAACGCCTTCCGCTACTTCGACATTGCCGCCCAGACCGAGAGCTTCGTGCGCGCCGCCGAGCACTTGCACGTCACTCACGGCGCGGTCAGCCGCCAAATACGCCTGCTGGAAGAAAGCCTTGGCGTGGAACTGTTCGAACGGCGCAACAGGGCCATTTTCCTCACCCCTGCCGGGCGCGCCCTGCATGGCACCACCCAGGCGATCTTCGAGCAGCTGGAAGGCGCCGTGCAGCGTTTGCAGCACCAGGTCCGCGACAATGTGCTTGTGCTGTCCTGCGAACCGACCATCGCCATGCGCTGGCTGATCCCGCGCCTGCTGCGCTTCCATGCCACCCATCCCGACCTGCAGTTACACCTGGTGGCTGCCGGCGGGCCGCTGGACTTCGCCCGCAGTGGGGTCGACATGGCCATCCGCCGTGACGACTTCCACTGGAATAACCAGCTGTTCAACCAGAAGGTCTGCGATGAATGGATCGGCCCGGTGTGCCACCCCGCCGCCAGCGCCAGACTCGATGGCCAACGGCTGCTGCACAGCACCACACGCCCTGCTGCCTGGCCCACCTGGCTGCGCCTGAGCGGCCAACAGGCGCGGCACTGCGAACGCAGCGACTACGAGCATTTCTACCTGTCGATCCAGGCCGCCAACGCCGGCCTGGGCCTGGCCATGGCCTCAGCCCTGATGGTGTGCGACGAACTCGACAGCGGGCAGTTGCAGGCGCCGTACGGTTTTGTGCGCGATGGCTCGGCCTACCACCTGCTTAGCCCACAGCCTCTGGCCGACAGCAGCAAGTGCCAGCGCTTCGCAGAGTGGCTAATGGACGAATGCCGGGGTTGCCTGGCTCATTTGGGTTTGACGCAGAACGACGACCCCGCACTGCCATCGCCGCCCCAGGTGCGATAGCCGGCGGTATCCACATGAATGCGGCCTGATGGGTAGCGGCCCAGGCCCATGTTCCAGGCTTGGCCGTGCTGCTGCCAGAAACGGCACAGCGGATTGGGGTCGGCCCAGGCCGGCAGCAGTATATCGACGGCGAACGCGCGGGTATGCGCACTGTTGGCTGCCCCGCCCGCACAGGCGTTCAGGCGCGGCTCACGGTAAGCCGAAACCACCTCGAACTGGCGCAGGATGCCTTGATCGTCGAGTGCCCTGATCAACGCGAGGGTCGAGCGTACAGCCGCCCAATTGCCGGGGGGCGGTACAGCGAAAGGCGATGCGTGGCACAGTTTCCAGTCCGAAGCCGAGCGCAGCAACTGGTGAATTGGCACTACACCGTAAAGCCGGGCATCTACCAGCATTTCGCGGAAAGGGCGGGTTTGATGATCACCCGCCCACTGGGCGAACATCCACACGTCGCGCTCGTCAGCGTGGGCAACGCTCGCTAAACACAGGCCCGCTGCCAAAAGCAGTTTTCTCATTCTTTATCCGTCCCTGCTGAGAACAAAGCCTGCACTCCCACCGGAACTCATACTAGTTCAACGTGCAACCGTTACTGCAGCGTCAGCGGGTGGCCGAAGCAGAGGGGTGCCTGCGTGACGGGGTAAGCCGCTGGAAAGTCAGTCTTCGAACAGGGTACAGGCCATCACCAGGGCGTCTTCACGGCCGCCGGCGATCGGATAATAGTCGCGGCGGCGGCCAATTTCGTTGAAGCCGTAACGTTCGTATAAACGATAGGCCGACTGGTTGCTGGCGCGTACTTCCAGGAAGCATTCGCGGCCATTGAGCTGATAGGCCCGGGCCATCAGGTGTTCGAGCAGGCGCAGGCCCAGGCCGCAGCCTTGGTTTTCCGGTTTTACGGTGATGTTGAGCAGGTGCGCTTCATCGATGATCACATTGATCACACCATGGCCCACTTGCTGCTGGCCATCGAACATCAGCCAGACTTCGTACGACTTGAGCGCATCCTGAAAGATTCCACGGGTCCAGGGATGACTGAATGCGGCATATTCGATCTTAAGTACGGCATCCAGATCCGCCTCGGTCATCGGGCGGAAGCTGATCGAGTCACTCATTCAACGCTCTTCCAGCGCGCCATCAGCTGGCGCATGGCTTTCCAGACGTCCGCCTTGCGTTGCGGCTCGTCCATCAACAGTTCAAGGCCCGGCAATGCCCAGGCGTCGCCCAGGCTGTCGAGCGTCAGGGTTTGGTAATAGGCGTCGGCGTCGACATTGGCGGCAAAACGCAGTGCCGGCAGGCCGACCAGCCACAGACAGGTAGACGGGGCGTCTTCCAGGCGCGCCTGAACGAAGCCCTGGACGAAATCGCGCGCAGCCTCCGGCCCCTGGTCCATGTTGCCGCGCACCAACAGTGGCCAGCGTACCGGCTCGCCGATGATCTGCGGGGCGTCGGGCAGGCCGGCGGCGCGCAGCATGTCCTTGAGCAGCAGATAGGAGGGATCGCGGCTCTGGAAGGGCTGACCGGTGGCCAGTTCAACCAGCAGCAGGCAACTGCCGGCGCGCAACAACTGCAGCGAGAAGCGCGGTGGCGGCACCGGTGCCGGGCGCGGAGCAGCGGGCTGCTCTTGTGCCTCGGCAGGCTTGACGGCGGGTTTTGCCACACTGCCCGGGCGTGGGATCTCGATTTTCGGCCGCTCGCCGGAGCGGGCCTGGGGGGTGACAGGCGCTTCGTTGGTTACCGATGCCGGCCTGACCTCGAAATCGATGTCCTCGACTGGCACAACCGGCAGCAGCAGCTCGGGCCGCGACGGTGCGGCGAACGGCAGCTCGGCGCGCGGCAGCCAGTGCACCACTTGCATGGCGGAAAGGTAGGCGCGGCGACGGGGTTCGGTCAGCAAGGGGCGGATATCCGAGGGGGTGAAGGCAATTGGGCATTCTAACGTGTACGCCGTGGTTTTTGCAGCGCCTATCAGATCGAGCGCCGCGCGGGCGGCGCTCGATCTCACGAGTGCCACTAGAACAACGACATATACCCACAAACCTAAAGGTTATCTCTCATTACAGACCAAGGGGTAAAAACCACCCCCGCGAATGCAGTACAATCGCCCCCTTTTTCTTGGCAACGAGTCGAAGCCAATGATCGAACCCAAGCGCGTCCTGCGCGCCCTAGCCGAACACTGGGCCCTGATCGAGCCGCTGTGCGAGCGTTTCGACCAGGGCACCCTGAGCCTGGTCGAACTGCGCCAGCATGTGGCCCGCCAGCAGCTCGAAAGCACCCCGCAGGACATCACCCAGCTACTCGACGTGTGGATCCGCCTGGATATCCTGGTCCCAGTGGCCAAGAGCCCGAACCGTTTCGAGCTCAACGCGCAGATCCACGACTTCCTCGCCTACCTGCGCCGCGAACACCGGCTGGGCCTGTGTCTGGAGATCGAAGCCTACTTGCGCCACCTGGAGCGCCTGGCCGGGCACATCCAGGATGCCTTCGACAACCGCGACAGCGACGACCTGGCACGCCAGTTGCGCCTGCTCGACATGCGTGTGCGCGATGTGCTGAAAAAGCTCGACAACGACGAGCAGGCACTGGTGGCCGTGGCCGAACGGGCCAAGACTAGCAACCGCCAGATTCCGCTGCGCCAGCGTTATGCCGAAGTGCTGGCCACCTGGGACGAATACGTCGAGCCGATGATCCAGCTGGTCAACGCCGACGGCGCCTTCGAACAGGGTGTACGCAAGGTCGAGACCGTGCTGCTGAAACTGCTGGGCGAACAGGCGCGCCTGGGCCACTTGGTCGACGACGACATGCTGCTGCGCACCCACGCGCGCATTCTGGAAATGCAGACCAGCGCCCAGTTGACCCTGCGCCACGCCCGCGAACTGCTGCTGCCGCTGCGCGAAGAAGCCCGCCGCCACAACGCCGTGACCCGCGGCGCTGCACTGGCCCTGTCGGTGATCCGGCGCAAGGGCATCGATGCCGTGCCGCAGGCGGCCATGCCGATGTTCACCCGCCCGCAAAGCACCTTCCTTGGCAGTGCCAGCCAGGTCGAGGCCTACGTTTACGCACTGGCCCGCTTCGAGCCCAAACCGGCGCGCTTCCCCAAAGCCCACAAGACCCAGTCCGGCGCCCTGCCCCGTGCCCCGCGCACGGTCAAGGAAATGGCCGAACGCTGCGAACAGGCCCTGCCACTGCCCGACTTGATGGTCTGGCTGCTGGAGCAGGAGCCCGAAGGCGCCACCGACGAGCTGCTGTACTGGTTCTCGCGCCTGTCGCGGGAAAAGCGCTTCAAGCGCGAACGCCTCGACCGCCGCGAATACACCACTCAGGAACATTTGGTCAGCCTGCATTCGTTCGCCCTGACCTCCAGCCGCGAAGACGCCCCTAGCGCGCCTACCGAACCCAACGCGAGCCCAGCCCATGCATCTTGATCTTTCCGAACTGTCCCAGCTCGCGCCGATCTTCCGCGAGCTGTTCAAAGGCTTCCACGTCAGCCGGCGCGACCCTGAGCTGTACGCCCAGCTGTCGAACTTCCAGGACCAGTACCGCACCCTGTTCAAGGCCCTGGGCTTCGAGCTGGTGTGCGATACCCGTGGCTTCTATTACTTCGTGCCCGACATGACCGCCGCGCAGGTCAACAAGACCGCGCAGCGCCTGTCGCTGTTCACCTTCATCCTGGTCGAGCACCTTGCTGACCAGGGCCGCGACCCGATGGCCGTGCTCGATGGCGGCAGCATCGGTCGCGACGAACTGCCCTCGCTGCTGGACAAGTACCGCGACCTGTTCCTGCAGGCCGAAGTGCAGACCGTGGACGAGCTGGAAGAAAAAATCCTGCGGCGCATGACCCAGCTCGGCTTCGCCCATGAGGAAGGCGGCATCTACCGCTTCCTGCCGCCCATGCACCGCTTCCTCGATGTGTGCCTTTCGGTGCAGCAGGACCGCGACCTGGCCGCCACCCTGCACAGCGCCCTGCCGCTGCCGACCCCGGTACTGGTCGAGGAAGAAAGCGCCGAAGAACTCAACCGTACCGACGACCCGCTCGACCTCACGCCTTTCCAGGGCGAGGAAAGCGAAGAGGACGCCCTGGCCCGGGCCATCCGCGAAGAGCAACAGGAGATTGACGCATGAGCCAGGAACGCTACGGCATCCGCCGCTTCGCATTGCTCAACACCGCCGGCTACAGCCTTGGCCTGTTCCCGCTGGAGCACCCGCTGTCGGTATACGGCGCCAACAACCTGGGTAAATCGGCTTCGATCAATGCCCTGCAGTTCCCGATCCTGGCACGTATGTCGGACATGAGTTTCGGCAAGTACAGCCTTGAGCAATCGCGCCGCTTCTACTTCGCCAGCGACACGTCGTACATTCTTTGCGAACTGAGCCTGCCCCACGGCACGCACGTGATTGGTGTGGTCGGGCGCGGCCCGGGTGGCGGTTTCGGCCACCAGTTCTTCGCCTACAAGGGCGAACTGGACCTGGCCCACTACCAGAAGAACGACACCTGCCTGCGTCAGAAAGAGCTGTTCACCAACCTTGAACGCCTGGGGATCAAGGCTTACGAACTGAAGCCGGACGAACTGCGCCGGCTGCTGGTGGGCGGACACACTTCGGTGCCGCTGGACCTGACCATGATCCCGCTGCGCTCCACCAGCGAGCAAAGCCTGAAAACCTTCCGCGCGCTGTTCATCAACCTGCTGCACATGCGTGAGATCACCGCCGCCAAGCTCAAGCAGCTGTTCCTCGACGCCTTCGAGCACAGCCTGCGCTCGGGCAGCGTCGACTACATCGCTGCGTGCGAGGAAGCCTTCCGCGACGTACGCCGCATGGAGCAGGACTACAACGCCCTGGTGGCTGCCGGCCCGTTGGTCGAGGCCCTGGCCGGTGGCGTGGCCCAGCGCGACATCCTGCGTGGCAAGCTGCACCGCATTTCGCCTGTGCTCGACACCCTGCTGGGCACCTGGCAGGAATACGCCATGGCGCGCAAGGAAGAGCTGGTCATCCAGTCCGAGCACTACCGTGGCGAGCAGGACCGCCTGCAGAACGACCAGCGCGGCGGCACCCAGGAGCTGATGCGCCTAGAGCGTGAAATTACCGGTATCCAGCGCTGGCTAGGCGAGCTGTCGGTGCTCAAGCACCGCTTTGCGCTGGTCGATGACGTCAAGGTGCTGGAGCAGCAACTGCTGGCAGCCAAAGACGCCCACGACGAGCTGGCCGGCGCCCTGGCCCAGTCACGGCAGTTCAGTGCCGAAGACCTCGACGAGCGCGTACGCGACCTGGAAAAACGCCTGAAGCAGGTCAAGCAGCAGCTGGATCACGCTGACAACAACAGCTATGCCCGCCTGCGCGAGGAGTTCTCGCAGCAGGACGTCGACCGCCTGATGCGCCTGTTCAACGGTGCGCTGTTCAGCCTGCCGCTGGGCGACCGCGGCATCGAGCTGGACGACAGCGACCTGTGGGTAAAATCGCTGGAAGCGGTGCTGGACGGCTTCAAGGGCGAGCGCTTCGAGGCCCCAGGCCTGGCCATCGACCTGACCCACATCGACCCACCGGCCCTGCAGGCCCTGGCCGACCGCGCCGCCCTGCGCGACCAGAAAGAGCGCCTGGAAAAAGAACTCAAGCAGCTCAAGACCCAGCAGGCCGTGGCCGCCGACCGCTCCGCGTCCAAAGCGCAGACTGAAACCCTGTACCAGGAAGTGCTGGACGCGCAGAAGGCGCTGGAAGACTTCCGCCGTAGCCAAACCCTCACCGCCGAAGAGCCCGAGAAGCTGGAACAGCTCTCGCAGCTGGAAGCGGCCCAGGACGAACTCAAGCGCTCCAGCGACGCCTTCACCGAGCGCGTCCAGCAGCTGTCAGCCAAGTTGCAACTGGTCGGCCGTCAGCTCGGCGACCTCGAGTCCAAGCAGCGCACCCTGGAAGATGCCCTGCGCCGTCGCCAGCTGCTGCCGGCCGACCTGCCCTACGGCACGCCATACATGGAAGCCATCGACGACTCGATGGACAACCTGCTGCCGCTGCTCAATGACTACCAGGACAGCTGGCAAGGCCTGCAGCGGGTGGACAACCAGATCGAGGCGCTGTACGCCCAGGTGCGCCTCAAAGGCGTGGCCAAGTTCGACAGCGAAGACGACATGGAACGCCGCCTGCAACTGCTGGTGAACGCCTACGCGCACCGTACCGACGAAGCCCTGACCTTGGCCAAGGCACGCCGCGCTGCGGTCACCGACATCGCCCGAACCCTGCGCAACATCCGCAGCGACTACGACAGCCTTGAGCACCAGCTGGCCCTGTTCAACCGCGAGATCAACAAGCGCCAGGTGTCCAACCTGGAAAGCTTCCGCGTGGTACTGGCGCCGAACAAGGAAGCGCTCAAGCACATCGACCAGATTATCCACAGTGCCGGCCAGTACGAAGAAGGCGAAACCCTGTCGGTCTTCGATCTGACCCAGAGTGCCGATCAGGACAACAAGAACGAAGAGGCCAAGGAGTACCTGGCACGGCTGGTGGCGGCCAACCACAACCAGCTGGGCCTGAAGGACCTGTTCGAGCTGGCGTTCGAGATCACCAAGGTCAATGGCCAGCCGATCATCCACGCCGACATCGACGGTGCGGCGTCCAACGGCACCACCATGACCATCAAGGCGCTGACCAACATGTACCTGTTGCTGCACCTGATGGACCGTGATCTGGCCGGGCGCATTCGCCTGCCGTACTACCTGGACGAAGCGGCAGACATCGACGAACGCAACCAGGCGGCACTGCTGGAAACCAGCCAGCAACTGGGCTTCGTACCGATCCTGGCGAGTGTGAAACCACAGGTCTCGGCGCACGTTGCGATCGACCTGGAAGGTGGCAGCGGGCCGAACGGCATCTACATCGACGAGGCGGACTGGAAGTTCATCAGCCGGCTGGATGAAGTGAAGGCGGTTGTGCGTGAGGATCAGGCCGAGGAGCTGGCCTGAGATAGCCGGGGCCGCGTTGCGGCCCTTTCGCGGGTGAACCCGCTCCTACGCCGGCCTGCGTCCAACCACCGAGCGTATGTAGGCGCGGGCTATCAATGAGCCCAAGGCAGGATCGGAATGGCAGTCACCGCATTCTGCGGGCTGCCTTCGATCATGCGGTCGCTGTACACCAGGTACACCAGCGTATTGCGCTTCTTGTCGAGAAAACGCACCACCTGCATGGTCTTGAACACCAGCGAGGTGCGCTCCTTGAACACTTCCTCGCCATCCTTGAGCTCACCCTTGAAGTTGATCGGCCCGACCTGACGACAGGCAATCGATGCCTCCGCCCGGTCCTCGGCCAGCCCCAAGCCCCCCTTCACTCCGCCAGTCTTGGCACGTGACAGGTAGCACGTCACGCCCTCAACCTTAGGGTCATCGAACGCCTCGACCACAATGCGATCGTTCGGCCCGAGGAACTTGAACACGGTGGACACCTGGCCGATCTCTTCGGCGCCAGCCAACATCGGCAGCACGCACGCTGCCACCGCGATTACGCTCTTCAGCAGGCTCATACCAGCACCAGGTTGTCGCGGTGTACAAGTTCCGGCTCGGCGCTATAGCCAAGGATCGACTCGATGGCTTCGGACGACTGACCAATGATCTTCTGCGCCTCCAGGGCGCTGTAGTTGGCCAGGCCGCGAGCCACTTCAACACCGTCCGGGCCGACGCACACCACCATCTCGCCACGACGGAAGCTGCCCTGCACTGTCTTCACGCCAACCGGCAGCAAGCTCTTGTTGGCCTGACGCAGCGCTTGCACGGCACCGGCATCCAGCACCAGGGTGCCACGGGTTTGCAGGTGACCGGCCAACCACTGCTTGCGCGCAGCGAGCATGCCACGCTCAGGGGACAGCAAGGTGCCCAGGCGCTCGCCCGCCTTCAGACGGTCCAGCACGCGCTCGATGCGGCCACCGATAATGATGGTGTGGGCACCGGAACGGGCAGCCAGGCGCGCCGCACGCAGCTTGGTCTGCATGCCGCCACGGCCCAGGGCACCACCGGTACCACCGGCCACGGCATCCAGCGAGGGGTCGTCGGCACGGGCTTCGTAGATCAACTGCGCCTCGGGGTTGTTGCGCGGGTCGGCATCGAACATACCATCGCGGTCGGTGAGGATCACCAGCAGGTCGGCCTCGACCAGGTTGGCCACCAGCGCCGCCAGGGTGTCGTTGTCGCCAAAGCGGATCTCGTCGGTGACCACGGTGTCGTTTTCGTTGATCACCGGCACCACACCCAGATCGACCAAGGTGCGCAGGGTGCTGCGGGCATTCAGGTAACGCTTGCGGTCGGACAGGTCGTCATGGGTCAGCAGGATCTGCGCGGTGTGCTTCCCGTGCTCCCCGAAGCTCGACTCCCAGGCCTGCACCAGGCGCATCTGGCCGAGCGAGGCAGCCGCCTGCAGCTCGTTCATCGCACTCGGTCGCTTGGTCCAGCCCAGCTGGCTCATGCCGGCAGCCACGGCCCCGGAGGAGACCAGTACCAACTCCACGCCTGCCTCACGCAGCGCGACCATCTGCTCGACCCAAACGGCCATTGCACCGCGGTCGAGGCCCTTGCCATCGGCGGTCAGCAGAGCACTGCCAATCTTAACGACCCAGCGCTTGGCGCCCGTCACCTTGCTTCGCATCTTCTTCCAACCTATGTCGAATCTGTAGATACCGTGGATACAAAAACGCCGCTCCAGAGAGCGGCGTTTAGTGTACTGCAACCGATCAGTCGCGCACGTAAATGATTTCCGGACCGTCTTCGTCGTCCTCGAAATCATCGTCCCAACCGTCATCGTCGCCAATGTCGTGCACGCTCTTGACGCCGGTACGGCGCAAGGTACGGGCGTCGTCCAGGGCCTGCAACTGGGCACGGGCTTCGTCTTCAATGCGCTGGTCGAGGTCGGCCAGCTCTTCGGCGTAGGCCGGGTCGTTGGCCAGGCGGTCGGCGCGGTCTTCGAGGTAGCGCATCAGGTCGTGGCTGAGCTTGTCGGTGCCCTGCTTGGAAATAGCCGAGATCACGTAGACCGGGCCTTCCCACTCCAGACGATCGATCACTTCCTGCACACGCTCGTCACGCTCGTCGTCCATGACCATATCGGCCTTGTTCAGCACCAGCCAGCGCTCACGCTCGGCCAGCGACGGGCTGAAGCGGGTCAGCTCGTTGACGATGACTTCGGCGGCATCGGCCGGGCTGCTTTCGTCCAGCGGCGCGATGTCCACCAGGTGCAGCAGCACGCGCGTACGCGCCAGGTGCTTGAGGAAGCGGATACCCAGACCGGCACCTTCAGAGGCGCCTTCGATCAGGCCGGGGATGTCGGCGATGACGAAGCTCTTCCAGCGGTCGACGCTGACCACGCCCAGGTTTGGCACCAGGGTAGTGAACGGGTAGTCGGCGACTTTCGGCTTGGCGGCCGAGACCGAACGGATGAAGGTACTCTTGCCAGCGTTCGGCAAGCCCAGCAGGCCGACGTCGGCCAACACCTTCATTTCCATCTTCAGGTCACGCTGCTCACCCGGTTTGCCTGGGGTGGTCTGGCGCGGTGCACGGTTGGTGCTCGACTTGAAACGGGTGTTGCCCAGCCCGTGCCAGCCACCTTGCGCGACCATCAGCTTCTGGCCAGGGGTAACCAGGTCACCGATCACTTCCTGTGTGGAAGCATCGATCACGGTGGTGCCGACCGGCACGCGCAGGAACAGGTCTTCACCCTTCTTGCCGGTGCAGTCGGTGCTACCGCCGTTGGAGCCACGCTGGGCTTCATGGTGACGGGTGTAGCGGTAGTCGACCAGGGTGTTCAGGTTTTCGTCGGCAATCATGTACACCGAGCCACCGTCACCGCCGTCACCGCCGTTAGGGCCGCCGTTCTCGATGAACTTCTCGCGACGGAAGCTCATGCAACCGTTGCCACCGTCACCGGCCTTGACCCGAATGGATACTTCGTCAACAAACTTCATTAAAACCGCCTCTCGTCGGTAGACGAGCTGAATGACTCAAAAACATGAGGCTCTTGCAAAAATGAGCGCGGCGGCCCCGTACGACCGTAGAAACCAACGCCGGCAACCCAGACAAACAGCTTTGCAAGAGGCTCACCACAAACGAAAAAGCCCCGTCGCATGACGGGGCTTCTGGAGCGACGTCGCGATTAAGCGGCGACGATGCTCACGTAACGGCGCATGAACTCGCCTTTCTTCTCGAACTTGATCACGCCTTCGATCTTGGCGAACAAGGTGTGGTCCTTGCCCATGCCAACGCCGTAGCCAGCGTGGAATTCGGTACCGCGCTGACGGACGATGATGTTGCCTGGCTTGATAACCTGGCCGCCATACATCTTCACGCCAAGGCGTTTAGATTCTGAGTCGCGACCGTTACGAGTACTACCACCAGCCTTCTTGTGAGCCATGGTTCAATTCTCCAAATAAATTCAGGGGATCTAGGGGATTAAGCCTGGATGCCGGTGATTTTGATCTCGGTGAACCACTGGCGGTGGCCCATACGCTTCATGTGGTGCTTACGACGACGGAACTTGATGATGCGAACCTTGTCGTGGCGGCCTTGCGAAACGACTTCGGCCACTACTTTAGCGCCAGCAACAACTGGAGCACCGATGGTGACTTCTTCACCGTTGGCGACCAGCAGAACGCGATCGAAGGTCACGGATTCGCCAGTGGCGACTTCCAGTTTTTCGATCTTGAGGAATTCACCTTCAGCGACTTTGTACTGCTTGCCGCCGGTAACGATTACTGCGTAAGACATGGTATTTCTCCGATAATCCTGCTCACCCAGCGCTTTATATGATGAGTATTGGCTGGCATGGCTGCACAGGGCTGGAACGGCCCGGCGCAATTGCGTAAGGCAGGTGCTGCCCAGGAAGTTAGGGTGCGCGATTGTACGCAACCGCGGTTTTGCTTGCAAGTGCCGCCCCCGGCCTGCGGGCACCGCGCCTTGACACACCGGGACCTGCGACCTAGCATGCCGCGCAACCTCACTGGAGCAGCCGATGCAACCCCAAACCTTCTACCGCGCGGTGGCTGATGATTTCAGCGCCGTCGACGAGATCATCAAGAAGCAGCTGACCTCGCGCGTGCCGCTGGTATCGAAGATCGGCGACTATATCACGTCCGCCGGTGGCAAGCGCCTGCGTCCCCTGCTGGTACTGCTGTGTGGCAAGGCCCTGGGCCGCGAAGGCGACGACCTGCGCCTGCTGGCCGCCACCATCGAGTTCCTGCACACCGCCACCCTGCTGCACGACGACGTGGTCGACATGTCCGGCATGCGCCGTGGCCGCTCTACTGCCAATGCCCTGTGGGGCAACGCGCCGAGCGTGCTGGTGGGCGACTTCCTTTATTCGCGCTCATTCGAAATGATGGTCGAACTGGGCTCGATGCCGGTCATGCAGATTCTGTCCAAGGCCACCCGGGTGATTGCCGAAGGTGAAGTGCTGCAACTGTCGCGCGTACGCGACGCCAGCACCACCGAGGAAGTCTACATGGAGGTCATTCGCGGCAAGACGGCGATGCTGTTCGAAGCGTCTACCCACAGTGCTGCGGCACTGGCCCAGGCCACCGACGAGCAGCGCGAAGCCCTGCGTACCTTTGGCGACCATCTGGGCGTGGCCTTCCAACTGGTCGACGACCTGCTGGACTACAAGGGTGACTCGCAGACCCTGGGCAAGAACGTCGGTGACGACCTGGCCGAGGGCAAACCTACCCTGCCACTGATCTACACCATGCGCGAAGGCACTGCCGAGCAGGCGGCGCTGGTACGCCAGGCGATCCAGAAGGGTGGCCTGGAAGATCTGGAACAGATTCGCGTCGCGGTCGAAGAGTCGGGCGCGCTGCAGTACACCGCCGAGCTGGCGCGCGATTACGTGAAGCGTGCCATCGCCTGCCTCGAAGTGCTGCCTGCCAGTGAATACCGGGATGCGCTGGTTGAACTGAGCGAGTTTGCGGTCGCGCGTACGCACTGACAGACCGAGTCGCCTTCATTCGCGGGCAAGCCCGCTCCTACACCATTTGTGGGAGCCGGCTTGCCCGCGATGCTTTTTGTCCGGACATAATCACTTCCGGGAAATTACCTTTTACAATGTGGGCTTTTAACCGCCCGTCTGTTTGTTTGAGGAACCGAAGTGAGCACTCTGCCACCCTGCCCAAAATGCAACTCCGAATACACCTATGAGGATGGCACTCAGCTGATCTGCCCTGAATGCGCCCACGAGTGGTCGGCCGGCGGCGATGCCGAGGCGGCCAGTGACGAGGTGGTGAAAAAGGATTCGGTCGGCAACATCCTGCAAGACGGTGACACCGTCACCGTGATCAAGGACCTCAAGGTCAAGGGTTCGTCCCTGGTGGTCAAGGTTGGCACCAAGGTCAAGAACATCCGCCTGTGCGACGGCGACCACGACATCGACTGCAAAATCGACGGCATCGGTGCCATGAAACTGAAGTCCGAGTTCGTCCGCAAAGTCTGATTACACAAAAATCCGGCAATTGGCGCTTGCCATTTACGTAATAAGAATTATTCTCATTGGAACTGCTGTCCAAGGAGAATAGCCATGACTTATCTGATCGACGCCTGGCTGGAACGCCCTCACCCCTACCTGCGCATTCTTCATCGGGAAACCGGCGAAGTGTGCGCGGTGCTTGAAGAAGAAGCCCTCGACGAACTGCGTGACCAGGGTGACCTGGACATGAGCGGGCTGAATTCGAGTGAGCCGGGGGTGCTCAAGGAACTGGTACGGAATCTGTTTCTGTTCTGCTATGCGCGGGCATTGCGCCCTGAGGGGACAGACTGGAATTGAGGCCGGCAGGGCCGGCCTCTAGGGCATTACAGAACGTCGAGCAGCTCGACGTCGAACACCAGTACGCTGTGCGGCGGGATGCTGCCAACGCCTTGGGCGCCGTAAGCCAGCTCGCTTGGCACGTACAGGCGCCATTTGCTGCCAGCGTTCATCAGCTGCAGGGCTTCGGTCCAGCCAGCGATCACGCCGCCGACCGGGAATTCAGCCGGCTGGCCACGCTCGTAGGAGCTGTCGAACACGGTGCCGTCGATCAGGGTGCCGTGGTAGTGCGTACGCACGTTGTCTTCGCGGGTCGGCTTGGCGCCTTCGCCAGCGGTCAGCACTTCGAACTGCAGGCCCGAAGCCAGCGTGGTGATGCCTTCACGCTTGGCGTTCTCGACCAGGAACTCCTTGCCAGCAGCAGCGGCGGCTTCGGCCTTGGCTGCAGCTTCGGCTTGCATCACCTCACGGATGACCTTGAAGCTGGCCGACAGGTCGGCTTCGCTGACGCGGCTGTCGGCACCGTTGAAGGCGTCGGTCAGGCCGGCCAGGATGGCTTCCAGGCTAACGCCTGGTGGCGGGTTGTCGCGCAGCTGGCCGCCCAGCTGACGGCCGATACCGTAGCTGACGCGCGTTTCGTCGGTAGACAGGTTGAGTTCGGACATTGTCGTGCTCCACTGCAGGGCGCAATGCAGCCGCGCCCTTGATAAAAAGGGCGAGCAGCCTAGCACACTGGGGCGCTGCGAGCAGCTACCAGGCCGAACGCTGGGAAATCGGCACCTTCAGGTCTTCTTCCGGGTGCGTACCCATGCCGCACATTTCGTCCTGCACCGACCAGTGCACCAGGTTCATCGAGAGCAAGGGAATGGTTTGCAGCAACTTGCGCGCATCTTCCACCGAGTGCACGCGCAAGCGTTCACCGCGGGTATCGGACAGGGGGTGAGGATGGCCTTTGACCCGAGCCTCGAGCAGGTAGTCACCGCCTTCGATGGCGATCAGGTTCAGTTCGTCGACATGGCCAGCCCTGGCCTCGGTATTGAGCTGATGCAGGTTCATGAGAGCACCTCGCGATAGGAACCACGCATGAGAGCTCATTTTTTGTACAGACCGGCTAAAAGCACAAGCCAGAAACGACACCGCCCGTCCGTTTGGCAACGGCCGAGCGGTGTAAGCAGCAAGCGGACTCAGTGCTTGGTCAGCTTGTCCAGGTAGCCCATGCAGAACGCCGAGACCACGAAGGTCATGTGGATGATCACGTACCACATCAGGTAATCGGTGGAGATGTTCTGCGCATCCATGAACACCCGCAGCAGGTGAATGGACGAAATCGCCACGATCGACGCGGCAACCTTCATCTTCAGCGACGAGGAGTCCATCTTGCCCAGCCAGTTGAGCTTTTCCTTGCTTTCATCAATGTCCAGCTGCGAGACGAAGTTTTCGTAACCGGAAATCATCACCATCACCAGCAGGCCACCGACCAGCGACATGTCGATCAGCGACAGGATCACCAGGATCAGGTCGGCTTCGCTGAGGGCAAAGACGTTGGGCAGGACGTGGACCACTTCCTGGAAGAATTTCAGCGCCAGGGCCAGCAGGCCGAGGGACAGGCCGAAGTAGATCGGGGCGAGCAGCCAGCGCGAGGCGTACATCGCATTTTCGAGGATACGTTCCATGGAGGGTTTTGAGACTCGTCAGGTGACTGAAAAACGACGGCGAGTATAGCCAGCCACCTGTTACAGCAAAAGCCCGGGGGCTGCTCCGCAGCCTGATCGCGACACAAGGCCACACTCCCACAGCAAGGCGATGCTGTACCTGTGGGAGCGGCCTTGTGTCGCGATGGGCCGCAAAGCGGCCCCGGCATTTTTCAGGTCTCAGGATGAAACTGGTAATCCCCCAGGTTGCGACACCGCTCACCATTGATCCGTCGCAACTGCGCCTGCAAATGCAAACACCAGATCTGCGGGTCCTCGGCCACCTGGTACCCATGCAGGGTCAGGCTGTCGACAATGGCATTGAGCACCGACTCGGCCACCAGTGGCCCATGAAACGGGCCCTGCGCCTTGATCGCGGAGGGTTGTTCACCGGCCATGCCGGCGGCGAACAGCAACGTCCACATGCCGTTGTCACCGGCCAGCGGGCGAATGCTGCATTCGATACGGGTCACCAGGCCCAGGCACTGGCGTGTGAGGCTGAGGTTGCGCATGGCCGCGTCCCCTCCAATGAGCCTTGTTCAGCCCGAAACCCTCAGGCTGTTTCCATCCTGAACGCTGTACCGTCCTTAAGTTCCAGCATAGAGGAACAGTACAGAAAGATGGAAAACTGGCGCTGAACGGTAGCACATCGCCGCCAGCGCCAGTTTATTGACTCAGGCCGGTTTGGCCTGGGCAATTACCTCTTCCAGGCGTTCCTTTTCTGCCTTCTCGATGTCTTCCTCGCTGATCATCTCGGCAATTTCACGCAGGCGCTCCACCACCCGAGCGTTGACGCTGCCCTCGGTGAACAGCCCCTTGTCGTCGAGTACCCCGGCCTCCTCGCCCACCAGCAGGCTCAGCGCCTCATCAGCCTGGCTGACCGCGTAGACGTGGAACATGCCGTTCTCCACCGCCTGCAACACGCGCTCATCAAGCATCAGGGTGGCGACGTTGGCACGCGGAATGATCACCCCCTGCTCGCCGGTCAGGCCACGCGCCTCGCAGAGGCGGAAGAAGCCCTCGATCTTCTCGTTCACCCCCCCCACCGCCTGCACTTCACCGAACTGGTTGATGGAACCTGTGATGGCGAAGCACTGCTTGAGCGGCGTGCGCGACAAGGCCGAGATCAGCGTACAGGCTTCGCCCAGCGAGGCGCTGTCGCCGTCCACGTAGCCGTAGGACTGCTCCAGGGCGATGCTCGCGGAGATCGCCAGCGGGAACTCCTGGGCATAGCGGCTGCCCAGGTAACCGGTGAGGATCATCACCCCTTTGGAGTGGATCGGCTGGCCAAGGTTGACCTCACGCTCGATATCGACAATACCGCTGCCGCCGGGGTAGACGGTGGCCGAAATACGCGCGGGCATGCCGAACGCCGAGTCACCCACTTCCAGCACGGTCAGGCCGTTGCACTTGCCGATGGCCGCGCCTTCTGTGTCGATCAGGATGATGCCGGCGAGCATGTCGTCCAGCACCCGTTGCGACACACGGCCGGTACGGGTGGCCTTGGCCTTGAGCGCACGCTCGATGTGGCCTGCGTCGGTCATTTCGTCACTGGCCAGCTGGCGAATGAAATCAGCCTCGCTGACCAGCTGGAACAGGTCGCCGATACGCGCCGACAGGCGTGACTGGTTTTCAGCCAGACGCGCACTGTAGGTGGCCAGACGCGCCACCGCGTCACTGGTCAGCGGCGCCATGCCCTCTTCGTTGGTGCGGGTGCGCAACAGCTGGGCGAACTGCTCCAGGTTCTCGTCGACCATCGGCATGTCTTCATCGAAGTCCACCAGCACGCGGAACATCTCCTGGAAGTCCGGGTCGTGGTCCTGCAGTGCGTAGTACAGCTGGCGCGAGCCGATGATCACCAGCTTGACGTTCAGCGGAATCACCTGCGGCTGCAGGCTGACAGTGGCAACACGGCCCAGCTCACCGATCGGCGACTCCATCTTCAGCTTGCGCGACTGCAGCGCACGCTTGAGCGCGTCCCATACGAACGGCTCGCCCAGCATTTTCTCGGCTTCCAGAATCAGGAAGCCGCCGTTGGCCCGGTGCAGCGCGCCTGGGCGCAGTTGGCGATAGGAGGTATACAGCGCACCTTGGTCGGTGCTGTATTCGATACGGCCAAACAGATTGTCGTAGGTCGGGTGCGGCTCGAACACCACCGGCGCACCACCGTCAGCGTGATGGCCCACCACCAGGCTGGGCGCGTACTGCTCTTCGAGCAGCTTGCGGGCCACGGCGTCGGACTTGCTGTCATCGACCAGTTGCTCGACCAGCGTACGCAACAGGTTCAACTGCACCGATTGCAGGTAGGCGCAAACCGCCGCGTTTTCGGCGTACTTTTCCGACAGCGGCGCCAGCAACGGCTGCAGCGCCAGGGTGATGGTTTCTTCGTTGAGCTGGCGCAGCTGGTTGTTCGATTCGCGCTTCCATTGCGGCAGGCTGGCCAGCTCTTCGTTAAGGCGCTCCTCAAGCAGGGCAATGTCCTCGTGGAACTGCTCGCGCACCTCCTCCGGCAATTGGGCAAATTCAGCTTCATCCAGCGCCTTGCCATCAGCCATCGGCGTGAAGGCGACGTTGCTGGCATCGCGGTACAAGGCCACGTCCTTTTCCAGCGACGCGCGCTCGATCACATCCAGAGCGCGGTCATAACGCTGGTTGAAAGCGCGGTCGATGGCGCCCTTCTTCTGCTGGTAGGACGGGTGTTCGAACACCGCCGGGAACGTCGACAGCAGGTTGTCGATCAATCCGCCCATGTCGCTGATGAACTCGGCGGCGCTTCCGGACGGCAGCTCCAGTGCGCGTGGTTCACGGGTGTCGTCGAAGTGGTTGACGTAGACCCAGTCGGCCGGGGTCTGCTGGCGCTTGCCCTCGGCCTTGAGGTAGCGCTTGACGAACGAGAAGCGCCCGGTGCCGGGCTCGCCCATCACATACACATTGTAACCAGGACGCGGCATGGCCACGCCAAACTGCAGGGCCTCGACAGCACGTTCCTGGCCCAGAACTCCGCGAAACGGCTCCAGATCGTCGGTATGGGTAAAAGCAAACTGCTCGGGGGAGAAACGCCGGGTCAGGGCTTCAGGCGCAAGACGCAGGCGCGCAGCGACAGGATCGGGCATTGGGTTTCCTTACTTCGGCGGGCAGATACGCAGCATTCTGGCGCTGCCCGCGCGCGCCTTGCAAGGCTCCACAGGACTTTATGTCGCAGCCGGTGCAGTCTTGTGACAGCAAATTTTTCGCAATCAACAACGCAACCTTTAGATCGTGCCTAAACTCCAAACTGCGCGGGTGGGTGAAACGCTTTCCCGACCTGGCAACCGAGTTGCCAGAAACCCTGACCCTTGGTTAAGACAAAGAGAACAAATGCTATGAAACGGATTCTTCTGGGTACTCTGTTCACCGTGGTCTCGCTGAACGCCATGGCCGAAGCGCCGGGCGGCCCGAACTGCGGCTGGGGCAACATGCTGTTCGAAGGCCAGCGCGGCACGCCGGCACACTTCCTGGCTTCTACCACCAACGGCACCTCCGGTAACGCCACCTTCGGCATGACCTCCGGCACCAACGGCTGCTCGACCAAGGCTTCGCTGACCTACGGCGGCAAGTCCTGGTTCGCCATGAACGGCATGATGAACGAGCTTTCCGAAGACATGGCCATGGGCCAGGGCGAAGCACTGACCACCTATGCCGTCGTTCTCGGCGTAGCACCGGAGGACCGCAGCTACTTCAACTCGGTCACCCACCAGCACTTCAACCAGATCTTCAGCAGCGCCGACGTCACTGCCGAAACTGTCCACAGCAACACCCTGGCCGTTCTGAAGAGCGACCCCCGCCTGGCCAAATACGCTACCGAGGCCTAAGCACAGCTGCTCCCGCCCCACCCGGGGCGGGTTTCGCCTTTTTCGGCATCGTCAAGAAGTAGTTGCCCGATATGCTCAAACGCCTCGCTGCCCTGGCGCTGTGTGCCTGCGCCCCTGTTCATGCCGCCCCCCTGCTGGATCCAGGCCGTCTCCAGCAATTGGCCAATACCCCTTACTGGCTCGCCATTGGACATTACGAAACCGCCAAGCTCGGCGGCTGGCGCAGCTATGTGGACGATGATGCGTTCTTCCTCGCCGAAGATGGCGCGCATCATCCGGACCAGGAACTCAAGGCTACGGTCGCTGCGCTGTATGCCCCGGCCAGCCTCGGTGACAAGCACGCCCAGTGCGTATTCCCCGCGCGCACCCGCTGGCTGCGCGAACAGCTCGATCTGCAAGACTTGCCACAACCGGACTGCCAGGAATTCAAGACCTGGTACCAGTCGATCGACCCGCACAGCGCCGCGTTGATCTTCCCGGCAGCCTACCTGAACAGCCCGTCGTCGATGTTCGGGCACACCCTGCTGCGCATCGACCAGTCCAACACCCGCAGCGACGACACCACGCTGCTGAGCTACGCCATCAACTTCGGTGCCTATATCGAAGGCAGCGACAACAGCATCCTGTACGCCTGGAAAGGCCTGATGGGTGGCTACCCGGGGCTGTTCGCGCTGATGCCCTACCAGGAAAAACTGTCCGAATACCGCAGCTTGGAAAACCGCGACCTGTGGGAATACCAGCTGGACCTGACCCCCGAAGAAACCGGACGTATGGTCGAGCATGTGTGGGAGCTGAAGCAGATCCAGTTCGACTACTTCTTCTTCGACGAAAACTGCTCCTATCGCCTGCTGGAGCTGCTGCAAGTGGCCCGGCCAAGCCTGGACCTGACGTCTCAGTTCCCGCTGACCGCCATTCCCACCGACACGGTGAAAGCCGTGAAGCAGTCCGGCCTGGTCGCCAGCGAAACCTACCGCCCCTCTCGCGAACGTGAATTGCTGGCCAGGGCCGAGCCACTCGACCCCAACGAAAAGCGCCAGGTGCTGGCTGTAAGCGCCGACACTGCGCAATTGCAAAGCCCTGAATTCCAGGCCCTGCCTCGCGAACGCCAAGCGTTGGTGCAAGATGCCGCGTATCGTCTTGAGCGGTATCGGGCCAATGGCCAGGAACGCGATCCAGGGCAGGCCAAACGCAGCTTCGAGTTGCTGCGGGCGATCAACAGCAACCCGCCGCCGCCCCTGCAGATCGAGCGCCCCGGCCTGCCCGAGGATGGCCATGACTCGCGCACCTGGCAACTGGGCGTGGGCACCCGTGAAGACCGCGCCTACGCCGAATATGGCCTGCGCATGGCCTACCACGACCTGAATGACAACGCCTATGGCTTCCCGCTGGGCGCACAGATCGAAATCCTGCAATTGAAGCTGCGCCAGTACGAAGGAAACGATTGGCAGGTGCAGCGCCTGGACCTGGCCACCATCCGTTCACTGACACCCCGTAACGAGCTGCTCAAGCCTTGGTCATGGCAAGTGGCTGGGGGGCTGGAGCGGGTGCCGGGCAAGCATGATGACGAAGTGCTGGTGAGCCATGTGAATGGTGGCGCTGGCGGCACCTGGCAGCTGGCCGACGGTTTGCTGGGGTTTGCCTTGGGCACGGTGCGGGTCGAGCATCACAACGACTTCGCTGAGTTCATTGCCCCGGCGGCTGGCTTCAATGGCGGGCTGCTGTGGCGCAACGGACTGGGCAACATGACGCTGGAGGCCAAGGGCGATTACTTCACCAACGGCGAAGTGCGACGCAGTGTGAGCCTGAACCAGCAGTGGGAAATCAGCCAGAACCTTGGGCTTCGGTTGAGTGCCTCGCGTGAGTTCAGCCACCTGGCCACGGCACAGAACGAGGTGATGCTCGAGCTGAAGTGGTATCACTACTGACGTGAATTGTGGGAGCCATCCGACTCTTTGACACTGTTTTGACACCTACCCGACAAACCGCCACCTAGACTTCCCATCATCAACTGGAGGGCTTTGTGGCTATGTCGCGGTACTGGTTCGGCGTGTGCATTGCGGTGTTGCTGTCAGGTTGCGAAACCACCCACGAGCAGATGGTCAACCACGGTTACCCGCCCGCCTATGCGGATGGCTTCCAGGACGGCTGCAGCAGTGGCCGCCAGGCGGCCGGGCTGATGGTGGGCAACTTTCGCAAAAACGTACCGCGCTACCTGCACGAGCGTCAGTACGAAACCGGCTGGGACGATGGCTTCCGCCAGTGTCACGCCATGCAGAACAGCGAAGAACAGCGCCAATACCACGAGCGCTTCTGGGACCAGCGCGACCGCGAGTGGGAACAGGAAAAGGACCGCGGCGCTGCCAAGGCCTATCGCCACAACTGAGTCGCAAACGGACATTCCTTTAAACCGGCGGCCTGCCATGATGGTCTCACGCACAAGGAGGCCCTGCATGAGCCGAGCATTCGTCAACGAAGACCAAGCCGCCGACCAGGCCGACCAGCCGGTCGAGCGGCGCATCAGCGAACAGCCCAACTATGTGACGGCCAGCGGCCTGCGCCAGCTGCAGACGCGGGTGGCCGAGCTGAATGCCTTGCGCAGCGAACTGCAGGCGCAGGGCGAACAGGGCGACAAACAACGGCTGGCCGATACCGAGCGGGATCTGCGCTACTTCAGCGCGCGGGTGCAAAGCGCCCAGGTGGTACCCGCGGCGACTTCGCATAGCAAGGTACAGATTGGTAGCCGGGTGCGATTTGTCGACGCGCAGGACCAGGAGCAGGTGGTGCAGCTGGTGGGCGAGGATGAGGCGGATGCCGGGCGTGGCTTGATCAACTGGGGTTCGCCATTGGGGCGGGCTTTGCTCGGGGCTGGGCCGGGGGATGAGGTGGTCTGGCGGCGGCCGGTGGGGGAACAGGTGATAGAGGTGGTTGAGATTCTGGGCGAGGGTTGAGGGCCCTGGGGGCTGCTTTGCAGCCCATCGCGACGCAAGGCCGCTCCCACAAGCTGGACTGCCACCGAGAAATTGGACACCAATCCAACCCTTGGTAGCCTGTGAGAGCCTGTGAGAGCCTGTGAGAGCCTGTGAGAGCCTGTGGGAGCGGCCTTGCGTCGCGATGGGCCGCAAAGCGGCCCCCTACGGTCTCAGATCAGACCACGCCCTGAGCCAGCATCGCATCGGCCACTTTCACGAAGCCCGCGATGTTCGCCCCTTTGACGTAGTTGATACGGCCATCCGCCTCTTCACCGTAGTGCACGCATGCATGGTGAATAGACTGCATGATGTTGTGCAGCTTGCTGTCCACTTCACCGGCCGTCCACAGCAGGCGCATGGCGTTCTGCGACATTTCCAGGCCCGACACGGCTACGCCGCCCGCATTGGAGGCCTTGCCCGGGGCGTACAGAATGCCGGCGTCCAGGAAGATATCCACAGCCTCGAGGGTAGTCGGCATGTTGGCGCCTTCGGCCACACAGATACAGCCGTTACGCAGCAAGGTGCGGGCATCTTCGGCGCCCAGCTCGTTCTGCGTGGCGCATGGCAGGGCGATGTCGCACGGCAGGCTCCACGGGGTCTGGCCCTTGCGGAACTCAAGGCCGAATTGCCCGGCCAGCTCGCTGATACGTCCACGCTTGACGTTTTTCAGCTCCATCAAGGCGTCCCACTGGGCGTCGGTCAGCCCGGCTTCTGCATACAAGGTACCTTCAGAGTCAGACAGCGAGATCACCTTGCCGCCCAGGTCCATGACCTTACGCGCAGCATACTGGGCGACGTTGCCCGAACCAGACACCGCCACGCGGCGGCCGTCGATACGCTTGTCCTGACGCTTGAGCATTTCTTCGGCGAAGTAAACGCAGCCATAGCCGGTGGCTTCCGGGCGGATCAGGCTGCCGCCATAGGTCATGCCCTTGCCGGTCAACACCGAGGTGAACTGGTTGGCCAGGCGCTTGTACTGGCCGAACATGAAGCCGATTTCGCGGGCACCCACGCCGATGTCACCGGCCGGTACGTCGCAGTCAGCGCCAATGTGTCGATACAGCTCGCTCATGAACGCCTGGCAGAAGCGCATCACTTCGGCGTCGCTCTTGCCTTTCGGGTCAAAGTCCGAGCCGCCCTTGCCGCCACCCATGGGCAGCGAGGTCAGCGAGTTCTTGAACACCTGTTCGAACGCCAGGAACTTCAGCACGCTGAGGTTCACCGACGGGTGGAAGCGCAGCCCGCCCTTGTACGGGCCAATGGCACTGCTCATCTGAATGCGGTAACCGCGGTTGACCTGCACCTTGCCCTGGTCGTCGACCCACGAGACGCGGAACAGTACGGCGCGCTCGGGCTCGACCATGCGCTCGAGGATGCCGGACTGCAGGTAGTGGGGGTTGGCTTCAAGGAATGGCCACAGGGTGCGCAGCACCTCTTCCACCGCCTGGTGGAATTCCGGCTGGCCTGGGTCACGCTGCTTTAGGCGTGCAAGGAAATTGTCGACAGATTCGATCATGGTAGACATCTCACCAAGAGGATTGGACTTATTGGTTTTTTTCAGAAATGTACCAAGAAGCAATCGCACCGGAATAGGGCGAAATGTCGTTTTTTTGAAATTATTTGGTGCGTTTTATGTAAGTGTATACAAAATACACCTTCGCCTCGCCCTTTATAGCGGCCCGCCAGGCACAAAAATGGGGCCCCTTGGGGCCCCATTCTTGTGCATCAGAAAACCGGCTTACTGGGCCAGTTTCTTGTGCCGTACACGGTGCGGCTGGGCTGCAGCATCACCCAGACGCTTCTTGCGGTCGGCTTCGTACTCGGTGTAGTTACCTTCGAAGAACACCACATTCGAGTCGTCTTCGTACGCCAGGATGTGAGTAGCCACACGGTCCAGGAACCAACGGTCGTGGGAAATCACGATCGCGGCGCCCGGGAAGTCCAGCAGGGCTTCTTCCAGCGAGCGCAAGGTTTCGACGTCGAGGTCGTTGGACGGTTCGTCGAGCAGCAGAACGTTACCGCCTTCCTTCAGGGTCAGGGCCAGGTGCAGGCGGCCACGCTCACCACCGGACAGGTCCTTGACGAACTTCTGCTGATCGCCACCTTTGAAGTTGAAGCGGCCAACGTAGGTACGCGAAGGGATCTCGTAGTTGCCGATGCGGATCTGGTCGGAACCGTCGGAGATCTGCTGGAACACGGTCTTGGCGCCGTCCAGGTCCTCGCGGCTTTGGTCAACACAGGCCAACTGCACGGTTTCACCGATCTCGATGCTGCCCGAGTCCGGTTGCTCCTTGCCCATCAACATGCGGAACAGGGTCGACTTACCGGCACCGTTACCACCGATCACGCCAACGATGGCGCCTTTGGGCATGGCGAACGACAGGTTGTCGATCAGCACACGGTCACCGTAGCCCTTGGTGACGTTCTTGAACTCGATAACCTTGTCACCCAGGCGCGGACCGGCCGGGATGTAGATTTCGTTGGTTTCGCTGCGCTTCTGGAATTCCTGCGACTGCATTTCTTCAAAGCGCTGCAGACGGGCCTTGGATTTGGACTGGCGGGCTTTGGCGCCTTTGCGCACCCACTCCAGTTCCTCTTTCATGGCCTTCTCGTGGGCGCTCTGCTGCTTGGATTCCTGCGCCAGACGCTCCGACTTGGCTTCCAGCCAGCCCGAGTAGTTGCCTTCGTACGGGATGCCGGCGCCGCGGTCCAGCTCCAGGATCCAGCCGGCGACGTTGTCGAGGAAGTAACGGTCGTGGGTAATGGCTACCACGGTACCCGGGAAGTCGTGCAGGAAGCGCTCCAACCAGGCCACCGAGTCGGCGTCCAAGTGGTTGGTGGGTTCGTCCAGCAGCAGCATGTCGGGTGCCGACAGCAGCAGGCGGCACAGGGCCACACGGCGCTTCTCACCACCGGACAGGTGTTCGATGCGCGCATCCCAGGCGGGCAGGCGCAGGGCGTCGGCAGCGACGTCCAGCTGGCGCTCCAGGTTGTGGCCATCAGCGGCCTGCAGGATGGCTTCCAGCTTGGCCTGCTCGGCGGCCAGCTTGTCGAAGTCGGCATCCGGCTCGGCGTAGGCCGCGTAGACCTCGTCCAGGCGGGCCTGGGCGTCCTTGATTACGCTGACCGCCTCCTCGACCACTTCACGCACGGTCTTGGTTGGGTCCAGTTGCGGTTCCTGTGGCAGGTAACCCACGTTGATGTCGGGCATCGGACGGGCTTCGCCGTCGAATTCCTTGTCGACGCCCGCCATGATCCGCAGCAGGGTCGATTTACCGGCGCCGTTCAGGCCAAGTACGCCAATCTTGGCGCCAGGGAAGAACGACAGGGAAATGTTCTTGAGAATTTCCCGCTTCGGCGGCACGACCTTGCTCAGCCGATGCATGGTGTAGACGTATTGAGCCAAAACCAAGCCCTCTAATCAGATAGGTAAAGACATCGCCGATCGCCCCGGCACGCGGTGGCCAGTGGGATGTGTTTACGGGGTGTCATTGAACAAAGTCGACCATTCTACGCCAACGCGCGGCGTTGCATAGGAGGGGCCGATAGTGGGGTGTGATCGGGGTGATCCCTGGGGGGAATCTATTGCCTGTGCTGGCCTCTTCGCGGCTAAAGCCGCTTCTACAGGGATCTGACTGCCTTCAAGGGCAATGCAGTACCTGTGGGAGCGCCTTTAGCCGCGAAAGGGCCGGCACAGCAGCCGAAGAGGCTCAGACGTGACGCTGCTTGGCCTTGCCCCGCGGCAAGCGGCAACGGTCGCCCTGCTCGGCCAGGCGTGCGGCCCAGGCGGACTTCACGCTGAAGCCGCCGCTGCGGGCAGGGTGCTGCTCGGCCGCCTTGGCCGGTTTGCCAGGTGCAGGCGCAGTGCTGACCACCTTGGCTGCCGGCTTGACCGCCGGTACTGCAACAGCCGGCTCTGCTGCCACCTTGGCGGTCTTGCGCAGTTCAGCCAGCGATGGGGCCTTGCTTTTGGCGGCAGCGGCCGCCTCGGGTTTGCCCAGCGAACGCTGGCAAGACTTGCAGGATACGTCCTCGGTCACGGCAGTACTGACAAGGGTCTGACTGCTGCGCCCGCAGGCGGAATCGAGGCCATTGGAGGAAAAGTGAGTAACCAAAAGCGAACATCTCCGATGCGTTGTCATGTATAGCGGGCGCTATTCTCGCACAGGTTACAGGGGCTTGCCGAACCACCGGGCAGCCACCACCGGTCAACATGGCTGGCACTTCGCCATAATCCGAGGCATGCTAGCCGGTTTCGGGTGTCCGGCTTTATAGTGCGCCACCGCGGTGCGCAAGCCCGGCGCCGGCACGCTCCGTGCACGATCATTCCCTGCCATCGCCAGCCCAATCGCAGGATCAACGCTTGACCAACCTTACTCATCCGTCGTCATTGCGTTCCGCCCCACAAGCACCCGCAACTATCCTGCGCGGGTCGATCAAGGGTGCGCTGGCGCTGCTGGCCCTGATCCTGCTGGGCCTGCTGCTGTGGCAGCTGTTCGCCCAGTTCAATCATACCCAGGCCGAATTGCGCAAACAGAGCCTGGACGCCTCCGCGGAACTGGCCGACCATCTGAGCCTGAACATGGCGCTCAAGGCGCAACAGGCCGTAAACGTGGTGCAACCCTACCTTGATGCACCAACACCTGCCGCCCTGCCCAGCCTGCTCGGTACCCTGCGCGAGCGCCTCCCCGCCCTGCAGAGCATGGCCTGGCTGAACAACACCGGGCAGCTACGCGCCGACAGCCTGGCCGGCAGCCCCGACCGCCAGTCGCTTGACGAGTTGCTCGTGCTGAGCCAGGGACGCCCGTACTTCTTCACCAATTCGGCCGACAACCACATCCTGTACCTGTTGCTGCGCCAGGATGCCTCACAGGGTAGCGGCTACTGGCTACTGCGCCTGTCACCGGACTATTACCGCGAGCTTACCCTCCACCTCGAGGGCAGTGGCCACCCGCAGTGGCTGCTGGAAAACAGCCGCAGCGGCGAGGTGCTGCAGCGCCATACCGCAACCGACACCAGCGACGAGCCGCTGCAAAGCGTGATGCTGGCCTTTATCGAAAACAGCACCTGGCAGCTACGCGGTCTGTTCGACGCCAAACTGGCCCGACAAAAATTATTGCCGGCGCTGTTTGGCAAATGCCTGCTGGTGCTGTTCTGCGCCCTGCTGCCGGTGCTGGCGCTGATCAACATGCGTCGCCGCCAGCGGGCGCTGCAGGAAGACCGTCGGCGTTATCAGGAAATTTTTGAAGGCACCGGCGTTGCCCTGTGCGTGCTCGACCTGTCCAGCCTGCCTGGCCAGCTCGATCGCTACCACCTGCGTAACCGGGCCGCACTCAAGCACAGCCTGGCGCTGGACCCGAACCTGCGCCGCTCGCTGCTGCTGGAGCTGAAGATCACCGAGGTCAACCAAGTGGCGCGCCAGCTGCTGAACATCGACTGCCACGAAGGTGCCTGGCAGCGGCTGATCAATGGCACTGGCGACAGCCGAGACAGCGTCGGCATGCAACTGATCGACGCACTGATCGAACAACGCCCGCTGCTGGAGCTGGAAGTGCGCTTGCCGACACCGCAGGGCGACGAGCTGCACCTGTGGCTGATGGCCCGCCTGCCGCTGCAGCGTCGTGATCACCAGGCGGTGATCCTCAGCATCAGCGATATCACCAGCCGCAAACAGGTGGAGCTGTCGCTACTGGAACGCGAAAGCTTCTGGTCGGACGTGGTACGCACCGTACCCGACCAGTTGTATGTGCAGGATGTGCCCAGCCAGCGGATGATCTTCAGCAACCGCCACCTCGGCCAGACCCTGGGCTACGACCGCACCGAGCTGGCACAGATGGGCGACCGCTTCTGGGAGCTGCTGCTGCACCCCGAGGACGCCGCACACTACCAGGCACTGCGCCAGCAACAGCGCGACAGCGGTCATGACCAACCGCTGCACTGCCAGCTGCGCTTCCGCCACCGCGACGGAAGCTGGCGCTGCTACGACATCCGCGAGCAAGTGCTGACCCGCAACGCCGAAGGCCTGGTGACGCGCATCATCGGTGTGGGCAAGGATGTCACCGTTCAGATCGAGGCCAGCCAGTCGCTACGTGACAGCGAGCAACGCTACCGCATGCTCGCCGAAAGCATCAGCGACGTGATCTTTTCCACCGACAACCAGCTCAAGCTCAATTATGTCAGCCCCTCGGTACAGAGCGTGCTGGGCTACCAGGCCGACTGGATCTTCGCCAACGGCTGGCAGTCGATCGTCGCCAACCCGGCCCAGCTCACTGGCATCTACAGCCTGATGGAGCGTGTCAGCAAGGCCATGGGCGATCCGGCGCAGATGGCGCAACTGTGCAGCCAGTTACCCACCCAGCTGTTCCTGTTCGACTGCCTGCGTGCCGATGGCCGCAAGATCCCGATCGAGCTGCGCCTGGTGCTGGTGTGGGACGATGACCAGCGCTTCGAAGGCGTACTCGGGGTGGGCCGCGACATCAGCCAGCAACGTCGTGCCGAAAAAGACCTGCGCATGGCCGCGACCGTATTCGAACATTCCACGTCGGCGATCCTAATCACCGACCCGGCCGGCTATATCGTCCAGGCCAACGAGGCGTTCAGCCGCGTCAGCGGTTACGCCGTCAGTGAAGTGCTCGACCAATTGCCGGGCATGCTCACTGTCGATGAACAGCAGGAAGGCCACCTGCGCTATGTGGTCAAGCAACTGCACCAGCGCGGCAGCTGGGAAGGTGAGGTGTGGCTCAAGCGCCGTGACGGCGACCATTACCCGGCCTGGGTCGGCATCACCGCGGTACTGGACGACGAAGGCGACCTGGCCAGCTACGTGTGCTTCTTCACCGACATCAGCGAACGCAAGGCCAGCGAACAGCGCATCCACCGCCTGGCCTACTACGACGCCCTTACCCACCTGCCCAACCGCACACTGTTCCAGGACCGTTTGTACAATGCCCTGCAGCAGGCCGAGCGGCAGAAGGCCTGGGTGGTGCTGATGTTCCTCGACCTCGACCGCTTCAAACCGATCAACGACTCCCTCGGCCATGCGGCCGGCGACCGCATGCTCAAGGACATGGCCCTGCGCCTGCTGGCCTGCGTGGATGACGACGACACGGTGGCACGCATGGGCGGCGACGAGTTCACCCTGCTGCTGCAGCCGCGCCCCACCCGCGAAATGGCCCTGAACCGCGCCATCCACGTGGCCGAGAACATCCTCGGCAGCCTGGTGCGGCCGTTCGTGCTGGAAAACCGCGAGTTCTTCGTCACCGCCAGCATCGGCATCGCCCTCAGCCCGCAGGATGGCAGTGAGCTGAGCCAGCTGATGAAGAACGCCGACACCGCCATGTACCACGCCAAGGAGCGCGGCAAGAACAACTTCCAGTTCTACCAGGCCGAAATGAACGCCAGCGCCCTGGAGCGTCTGGAGCTGGAAAGCGACCTGCGCCATGCCATGGAGCAGAACGAGTTCATCCTCTACTACCAGCCGCAGTTCAGCGGCGACGGCAAGCGCCTGACGGGCGCCGAAGCGCTGCTGCGCTGGCGTCACCCAACCCGTGGCCTGGTGCCGCCGGGTGACTTCATCCCGGTGATCGAAGAACTGGGCCTGGTGGTGGACGTGGGCGACTGGGTGCTGCGCGAGGCCAGCCGCCAGCTCAAGGCCTGGCACAAGGCCAAGGTGCGAGTGCCGAAAGTGTCGGTGAATATTTCGGCGCGGCAGTTCTCAGACGGCCAACTGGGCACGCGGATTGCCAACATCCTGGAAGAAAGCGGCCTGCCGCCGGCGTGCCTGGAACTGGAGTTGACCGAAAGTATCCTGATGCGTGAGGTGAACGAGGCGCTGCAGATTCTTGCCAGCCTGAAGAACCTCGGCCTGAGCATTGCGGTAGACGACTTCGGCACCGGCTACTCGTCGCTCAACTACCTCAAGCAGTTCCCCATCGACGTCCTGAAGATCGACCGTACCTTCGTTGACGGCCTGCCCGAAGGCGAACAGGACGCGCAGATTGCCCGGGCGATCATCGCCATGGCCCACAGCCTCAACCTGGCAGTCATCGCTGAGGGCGTGGAAACCCACGAACAGCTGGAGTTTCTGCGCGAGCATGGTTGCGACGAGGTGCAGGGCTATCTGTTCGGGCGGCCGATGCCGGCGCATCAGTTCGAGGCGCAATTCTCCAACGAGACCTTGTTCATGTTCCATTGACCCGCACGCTGCCTGCTCGCAAGGTCCCCCGTAGGAGCGGGTTTACCCGCGAACACCGGCAAAGCCGGTGCCATCCACCGCGCCGCCTTCTTAGCGGGTAAACCCGTTCCGACAAGTACGATGTCGCGACACAATCCTGCATAAAAAGCGGACTTCCAGGTCAACTCCTGCCCCCGCCCAGCCCAGAAACGGCGCGGGATGCAAGATGAAGCCCATTGGTCTGCGACTTGACGCCACTTCATATGCCAGCCGCGAATCAATCGGTTAGAATGCACACCCAAATTACCCCGATCCTTGAGGACCGCCATGTTCAGCCGTGATTTGACCATTGCCAAGTACGACGCCGAGCTCTTCGAAGCCATGCAGCAAGAAGCTCTGCGCCAGGAAGAGCATATCGAGCTGATCGCTTCGGAAAACTACACCAGCCCGGCAGTCATGGAAGCCCAGGGCTCGGTCCTGACCAACAAGTACGCCGAAGGCTACCCAGGCAAGCGCTACTACGGCGGTTGCGAGTACGTCGACGTCGTCGAGCAACTGGCCATCGACCGTGCCAAGGAGCTGTTCGGCGCCGACTACGCCAACGTACAGCCGCACGCTGGCTCCCAGGCCAACGCTGCCGTCTACCTGGCCCTGCTGTCTGCCGGTGACACCATCCTGGGCATGAGCCTGGCCCACGGTGGCCACCTGACCCACGGTGCTTCGGTAAGCTCCTCGGGCAAGCTGTACAACGCTATCCAGTACGGCATCGACGGCAACGGCCTGATCGACTACGACGAAGTCGAGCGCCTGGCTGTCGAGCACAAGCCCAAGATGATCGTTGCCGGCTTCTCGGCCTACTCGCAGGTTCTGGACTTCGCCCGCTTCCGCGCCATCGCCGACAAGGTCGGTGCCTACCTGTTCGTCGACATGGCCCACGTTGCCGGCCTGGTTGCCGCTGGCGTGTACCCGAACCCTGTTCCGTTCGCCGACGTGGTCACCACCACCACCCACAAGACCCTGCGCGGCCCGCGCGGCGGCCTGATCCTGGCCCGTGCCAACGCCGACATCGAGAAGAAGCTGAACTCCGCCGTCTTCCCGGGCGCCCAGGGCGGCCCGCTGGAGCACGTCATCGCGGCCAAGGCCATCTGCTTCAAGGAAGCCCTGCAGCCAGAGTTCAAGGCTTACCAGCAGCAGGTCGTGAAGAACGCCCAGGCCATGGCCAGCGTGTTCATCGAGCGCGGTTTCGACGTGGTTTCCGGTGGCACCCAGAACCACCTGTTCCTGCTGTCGCTGATCAAGCAGGAAATCTCCGGTAAGGATGCTGACGCCGCACTGGGCAAAGCCTTCATCACCGTCAACAAGAACTCGGTACCGAACGACCCGCGTTCGCCGTTCGTCACCTCGGGCCTGCGTTTCGGCACCCCAGCCGTGACCACCCGTGGTTTCAAGGAAGCCGAGTGCAAGGAACTGGCCGGCTGGATCTGCGACATCCTGGCCGACCTGAACAACGAAGCGGTGATCGACGCTGTCCGTGAGAAGGTCAAGGCCATCTGCAAGAAGCTGCCGGTTTACGGCAACTGATTGGCGCTTGCCTGAAGTGAAAAAGCCCGGCCCAGTGCCGGGCTTTTTCGTTTGATTTCGTTTGTTTCACACGCACTGCTGCTCTTTGGAGGAGCAACTGTCTTGCTCAATTTGTAAAAGCTGGCGCGATCCCTGTGGGAGCGGCCTTGCGTCGCGATAGGGCCGCGTAGCGGCCCCAGGATCGCGGCATCATGCATAGATTGCAGGGGCCGCTTTGCGGCCCTATCGCGACGCAAGGCCGCTCCCACAAAGACCGCGTTCCCAGTTGATCACCGCACAGGCCACACCTTGACCAGAGAACAACTCGAGACCCACCAGATCCCGATCTACTTCGCTGCCGTGCTCGCAGCCGTTGCCTTCGGCTTGATGGCCAGCCACAGCGCACGGCATCTGGAAGCCCTGATCACTCCGGCCATCGCCGTGCTGATGTACGCGATGTTCCTGCAAATACCCTTCCTCGACCTGCGCCAGGGCCTGGGTAACCGCCGCTTCATCACGGCCCTGCTACTGGCCAATTTCATGCTCGTTCCGCTGCTTGTCTGGGCCATCACCCGCGGGCTGGTGGAACACCCGGCGATCCTCGTCGGTGCCTTGCTGGTGCTGCTTACGCCCTGCATCGACTACGTGGTGGTGTTCACCCACATTGGCAAAGGCGACTCACGCCTGACACTGGCCGCAACCCCCCTGTTATTGCTGGCGCAACTGGTGCTGCTGCCGGTGTATCTGGCCCTGATGCTGGGTGGCAGCAGCCAGGTGGCAATTTCCATCACCCCGTTCGTGGAAGCCTTCGTGCTGTTGATCGTGTTGCCGATGGCCCTCGCGGTGCTCACCAGCGCCGGTGCCCGGCGCTCGCGCGCAGTCGCGACCTGGAACGACGCCTGGGCGTGGTTGCCGGTGCCGGCGATGGCCTTGGTGCTGATGGTGGTGATCGCTTCGCAGATTGTCGTGGTACTGCGTGATTTCGACCGTTTACTGCCGGTGGTTCCGGTATACATCGGCTTCATGCTGCTGGCGCCGGTGCTCGGCTTCATCTGTGCGCGCCTGCTGCGCCTGCCGGCCAGCGAGGCACGCTCGGTGACCTTCAGCGCAGCCACGCGCAACTCGCTGGTGGTGCTGCCGCTGGCGCTGGCGTTGCCAGAAGAGATGCGCGGGTTGGCGGCAGCGGCGGTGATCACGCAAACCCTGGTAGAGCTGGTGAGCGAACTGATCTATGTACGGGCGGTACCACGGTTTGTGCGTTGACCCGTGGCACTCGTCATAGAGAAAAGACTATTCGAGGCACATAGCAAACATCCGCACCTCTTCCAGATAGCCGACCTCGATACGCCGGGCCAGGCTCAACGTCAGCGACTGTTCGCCTCTAGCAAAGCCGCCCGGCCACGTGGGCGCTTAAGCCAGGTTGCGCTTCAGCTCGGCGATATGTTCCGGGCCGATGCCACAGCAACCGCCGACCATGCTGGCACCCCGCGCACGCCAGTCCTTGGCCCATGCCAGGTAACCCGGCGGATCGAGGTCTTCGCGCAGTTCGTCCAGGCCATCGTTGGCAGTGGCTTCTTTGGGCTGCGGCGGGAAGGCGTTGGCATAGGCACCGATGGCAATCTCGGCGTTGTGCCGCTCGATGACGGAGCGCGCAACATCAATGGCGGCGCCGATCACCTCCGGCTGGCTGCAGTTGAACAACACCGCAGCCACCCCCAGGCTGACTGCGGCTTCGATGGCGTCGGCCACCGGTTCACCGGAGCGCAGGCGCGGAACCTCGTCGACGTCCTCGTCCTGCAGGGTGAAGGACACCCAGAACGGCCTGCCGTCTGCCGGCAAATGGCTATGAATGGCCCGCACTTCGGCCACGGAACTCTGGGTTTCGGCCAGCCACAGGTCAACATGCGGGGCCAGGCCCTGGAGCAACGGGGTCAGCACCTCTGCCACACGCTCGGGCTGGAACAGGTCGGGGCGGTAGGACCCGAACAGCGGCGGCAGCGAACCGGCCACCCTGACCGGGTGCGCGCCGCTATCTGCCGCGTGCCGCGCAAGCTGGCCTGCGATATGGGCCAGCTGTCGCCCTTCGGCGGCAAAGCGTTCTTCACCGATGTGGAACGGCACTACTGCATAGCTGTTGCTGGTGATGACCTGCGCACCCGCCTCGATGAAGGCTGCATGCACGCCCACGACCGCCTCCGGCGCCTCGCTCAGCGCCAGCGCCGACCACTCGGGCTGGCGAAACGGTGCACCGCTGCGCTGCAGCTCTCGGCCCATGCCACCGTCCAGAATTACCATCGTTCGCTCTGCCATATAACTTCTCTGAAGGTTCTTATGAATAAAATTCATTATGGGGATTGGGGTTATAACTATTAAATACCCTATCACCCATTTGCCCAACATATCAGGTATGTACATGCGATTTTCTTCTCTGCTGGGTGCGGGCCTTGTACTGCTCGCAACTGCCACCCAAGCCTTTGCTGGCGCCACGTTGGAGCGGGTTGAATCGCGCAAGGAAATGGTTAACGTGCTGATGGAAAGCTACCCGCCGTTTTCCTTCCTCAATGACCACAACCAGCTCGACGGTTACGACGTGGACGTGGCCAAGGCAGTGGCCGACAAGCTCGGCGTCAAACTGCGCCTGGAAACACCGTCCTGGGACGTGATTGCCGCTGGCCGCTGGAGCGGGCGCTACGACATCTGCATTTGCTCGATGACCCCGAGCAAGGCACGCGCCGAGGTGTTCGACTTCCCCGTGGAGTACTACGCATCGCCCGCCGTGATCGTGGTCAATGCCTCGGATGAGCGCATCCATGGCGCCAAAGACCTGGAAGGCCGCAAGGTGGGTTCGATCAGTGCATCGAGCTACGAAAGCTACCTGAACAAGAACCTGGTCATTGAAGGCAAGGAAGACCAGAAGATCGATTACCCGTTCGACTTCGTGCAGGCTGCGCCCTACGACACTGAAAACGTCGCCTTCCAGGACTTGGGCCTGGGCACTGGCGTGCGCCTGGACGCCATCATTACCAACCTGGTGACCGCGCAGCCGCGCCTGCAGCAAGACAAGCGCTTCAAGCTGGCCGGCGCGCCGCTGTATGAAGAGCCCAACGCGGTGGCCATCGAAAAAGGCGACCCTGAGTGGGATGCCAAGGTACGCCAGGTGTTCGCCGAGCTGAAGGCTGATGGCACCCTGGCCAAGCTGTCGCAGAAATGGATTGGCGCCGACATCAGCAAATGAGCACCTTCCCCCCCTCCCCCAAGCCCGTGGCAAAGCCAGCGGGCGCCGGCCTGTTCGGCTTTCGCACCCGGTTACTGCTGACCTGGCTGGCGCTGTTCGGGCTGTTTGTCGCCTTCTTCCTCAGCTTTGACCTGAAGTTCGCCATCATTCTGGAGAAGTTTCCCAACCTGGCCGGTTTCAAGCTGGGGCCCAATGGTTTTCTGCAAGGCGCCGCACTGACCCTGTTCCTGTGCCTGTGCTCGATGGTGGTATCCGTGCTGCTCGGCTTTGCCGCCGCGCTGGCACGGTTATCCAACAGCGCGGTGCTGGTGGGTGTGGCCAGCTTCTACACCTCGTTCTTCCGTGGCACGCCGCTGCTGATCCAGATTCTGCTGATCTACCTGGGGCTGCCGCAGGTGGGCCTGGTACCCGGCGCCATCAGCGCCGGCATCATTGCCTTGTCGCTGAACTACGGGGCCTACCTGAGCGAGATCTTCCGCGCCGGCATCCTCGGTGTGGCCCGTGGGCAACGTGAAGCAGCATTGGCACTGGGCATGCGCACACCGCAGATCTTCTGCCACATCATCCTGCCCCAGGCCATGCGGGTGATCATTCCGCCCACCGCCAACCAGTTCATTTCGATGCTCAAGGACTCGTCGCTGATTTCCGTGATGGGGGTTTGGGAGGTGATGTTTCTGGCGCAGTCGTATGGGCGTTCGAGCTATCGCTACCTGGAAATGCTGACCACCGCCGCCGTGATCTACTGGGTGCTGTCGATACTGCTGGAGCTGCTGCAGGCACGCCTGGAACGGCATTTCGGCAAGGCTTATCAGCGCTGAGGGCTGCACACGGCCCCTTGCAGAATCATCTATGCAGGCACGACGTGCAGGAGCGCCACCAGGGCGCTCCTGCATCGAACGCGTCAACTGAAGCCGCTTTGCCGCTCACAAAGCTTTCATCTCGGCAATATCCCGCGCCACCTGGTCTGCAGAGTGGTCGAACATCGCCTGTTCCTGCGCATCCAGCGGCAACTCGATAATCCGCTCAAGCCCCTTCTCTGCCAGTACGCAGGGCACCCCCATGGCGATATCCGTTCGCCCATACTCGCCCTCAAGAATCGCAACCGCCGGCAAAATACGGTTCCGCCCATTGGCGATCGCATCAACCATCTGCGCAATGGCCACGCCCGGTGCATCGCAGGCGCTCCCCGTCTTCTTCAACCCCAGAATCTCGCCGCCGCCCTTACGGGTGCGCTCGACAATCTGTTCGATCTGCTCGCTGGACAGGAAGTGCGACAGCGGCACCGAGCCGATCTGGCAGTAGCGCATCAGCGGCACCATGCTGTCGCCATGCCCGCCCAGCACCAGCGCCGTGATATCCCGTGCAGAAAACCCGGTTTGCTCAGCGATAAAACACTTCATGCGCGCGGTATCCAGCCCCCCCGCCTGCCCAAACACCTTGTCGCGCCCCTGCCCGCTGACGCTCCAGGCGCGATAGGTGAGCACATCGACCGGGTTGGACACCACGAGCACCGTCGCTGTGGGTGCGTGGTGTTTGATATCCGCCATGATGCTGTCGAGGATTGGCAGGTTGGTGCTCAATACATCCTGGCGTGACTGGCCGGGCTTGCGCGGCACACCCGCCGTGATCACCACCAGCTCGGAGCCCTCCAGCATCTCGGCTTTGGCCCCGCCGTGAACATGGGTATCGGAACCTGAATCCACCGCAGCCTGCCAAACGTCCAGCGCCTTGCCCTGCGCCAGTTCACCCTGCACGTCCATCAACACCAGCTCACGGCACAACTCATCCCGGGCGATGATCTGCGCCGCCGCCTCGCCGACCAGGCCGGCACCCACAATCGTTAATTTGTTCACCAGACACCTCCCAGCGGCGCGCGCCACCAGGAACACGCCTGCGTATAGAGAGAAGTATTGCCTGCCGGGGCTAAATGGCCACCCAAGACGATGCGACTACCTTCACTTGACAGTATTCCATGGCAGCGCGAATACTTTGGCCAGATTCATATAGATGACCATACAACAAGGTGAATCAATCGATGACCATGCTGCCCAAGCGCCCCGTCGCCACACCGCCGCACACCGGCCTCAGCGCCACGCCTCCCTGCTGCCCATCTTCCGTTACCAGGCGCCCGCCTGTGAGCGGCAGCTAGCGCAAAGCCGCGTCCCCTTCCTCGAAAACGTAGCAGCAGCCCCAACGGCAGCCACCTGGGCATGCCCCGTGGAAACGCCCGTCACGCCTTCAAACCCTGAGTGCAGCCGAGCGCCAGCCCAACCGAGACTCCTTGAATGACTCCCTTAGATATACAGCTATTACTGACAGCCTTGGCCAGCGTTCTGGTGCTGGTGGCGCTCATCGTTTCGCGCCTTAAGATGCACCCGCTGCTGGCCTTGCTGGTGGTGTCCATTGGCGTGGGCTTCGCAACGCATATGGCGCCAGGCAGCATCGTCTCCCACCTGCTCACCGGCGCCGGCAAGACACTGGGCGCAGTGGGGGTGGTGATCGCGCTGGGTGCGATGCTTGGCAAGATCCTGGCTGACGCAGGCGTCACGGAGCAGGTCGCGGATGTCATCCTCAAGCGCACCTCCGACCGCATGATCCCTTGGGCCATGATGCTGGTTGCCTTCGTCATTGGCATCCCCATGTTTTTCGAAGTCGGCCTGGTGATCATGCTGCCGCTGATATTCAGCGTGGCGCGCAAACTGGAAAGCAAGGCGCGCTTCAAAGGCTCGGCGTATGTGTACGTAGGTGTGCCGGTCATTTCGGCGCTTGCCGCCATGCACGGCATGGTACCGCCGCACCCAGGCCCCCTGACCGCCATCGCCGTGCTCAAGACCTCGGTGGGGCCCACCATGCTCTATGGCTTCCTTGCCGCCATTCCGGCAATGATCCTGGGCGGCCCGCTGTACGGCATGTTCATTTCACCGCGCATGAACACGCGGCCCGATCAGGCATTGCTGGACCAGTTCACACTGGCTGAAAAAGCCGATGGCCAGCCCCGCCCCGGGGTAATGGTCGGCGTGCTGGCCGCATTGCTGCCGGCCATCCTGATGCTGGTGCATGCCGTCGCCGAGATGCTGCTGCCCAAAGGCAATGCGCTGCTGGAACTGGCCAGTTTCCTGGGCAACCCGCTGATCGCCATGCTGCTGGGCGTGCTGTTCGCCGGCGCCAGCCTGGTGCTTGCGCGCGGCGGCGACGCCGAACAGCTGCGCGATGCACTGGGCAAAAGCCTCAAGCCAATCGCCTCGATCATCATGATCATTGCCGGTGGCGGTGCCTTTCAAGAGATGCTGACCAGCGCCAAGGTAGGCGATGCCATTGTGCACCTGACCCAGCAATCTGCCTTCCCTCCCCTGATTCTGGGGTGGCTGATCGCGATGCTGCTCTCGGTGTCTACCGGTTCCGCCACGGTCGGTATTGTGGGTGCTGCCGGCTTGCTGGCGCCGCTGGCAGGTGCAGACCCCAGCCTCAACCTGCCTTTGCTGGCCTTGTCCATCGGCTGCGGTTCGCTGTTCTTCAACTATGCGAACCATGCAGGCTTCTGGATGGTGAAAGAATCCTTTGGCATGACCATGGGCGAAGCCACCAAGACCATCTCGGTGGTGCAGTCCATCGTGGCGGTGGTCGGGCTGATTGTGGTGTTGATGTTGAATGCGGCCATCACCATAGGTTGAACTCGAGTCAACGGGGGCTGCGCAGCAGCCCCAATCTGGCCCCACCCTCGAGCAACGATCTGGCCTAACGTTCCAGATCCTGCTCGCTTCGTTCCATTACCTTCCCACACTGCTCACTGGCCAACCGGCTGATGATCCGGATCGCCTGATGGATACCGGCCGTGTTGCGAAAACTCAGCCGCGGGTTGTGTTCGCACTCGAGCATTTCGTCGTGCTGGACCAGGGCTTCGCCTAGCAGCTCCAGGGTCCAGGCGTAGCTTTGGATGGTGGAGAGGCGTTCTTGGTCAGACATGGCGGGCCTCCGATTGGACGGAGGTGAAGAAAGGTTTGCCGACGGTGAGCTCACTCAGGGCGGCCGAAGAACAACGGCGGCGAACGGATACGCGGATCTGTAACGGGTTTACGGTGGTCATGCATGAGTTCCTTTCGTGATGGAACTGCCACCGCTCGCGGCCAAGCAAGTTAAGGTGGCAGCAGTACGCGGGTTGGCCGACCGGGACGAAAGGAGCCCGGCACACCCGAAGGTGTCCCGCGCACCACCGCCATAACGCAACATCGCGGGCACAAAAAAAGCGCCTGCGATGGAGATTGGGCGCTGATGCGCCTTTCGATTCCGACCGGCCAAGGTCGCATCGCCGATGCTTCGGCGACAGAGGGACTTTATTCCTGGGTGGCGGTTTTCGCAAGTTTCTCGGGGCACGAATAGCCAACGCGCGCCGTAGGAAAACGGCTTGCCACAGGTCACATGTACTTCCCAGGATAAATGCGGTCCGTGTAGGAGCTGGCTTGCCTGCGAAGGGCTGCGCAGCAGCCCCATACCCCGATATGACTGGAATAATCCTTCAGCGGCCTTAAGCAGACTAGGCCAGGCGCAACATGCGATACCTGGCCAACCGGCTAATAATCCGAATCGCTTGATGAATCCCAGTTGTAGTTATTCCTGACTGCTTTTCCGTGCCCGTGACGATGCCGGCCTCGACACTGCCTTCTTCGCTTTGGCTGCCGCAGGGCTTTTCCCTCGTTTCGGTCCGGCCACCACGCAGGAACTGGCTAGCGGCGCGGCCACAGCGATTGGCCCACCAGTCTTCAACTGGCCGACAGTGTTGCCGACGAGCGTTGCAGTGGGCTTATCTTTGGCAGTCATCACCATCCCCATCCGCACACCAAAGAGACGCAGCACGGCCTCCAAAGTGCTGAGCTTCGGATTCGACTTCCCGCTTTCCAGTTCGTACAGGCTTTTCGTGGACATCTTGCACATGGCCGCGAAGGTCTCTTGGTCAAGCCCGGTGACTTCGAGCCGCAGACGGCGGATGGACGTGCCAATTGGATCGAGCCCCGCCGCGTTGCGCTTGACGATATCCTCTACAAGCTGGGCGCGCTCTTCAGGCTGTAGTTTTTTCATCGCAGTCCCCACTCCACGAGTCGCTTGTCCAGGTTATTCACGGGTAGAGAGGCTGCATTGCGCATCGATTCGGGCGCATCGGTCAGCAAATCGGGCAACGCCCGGAATGCCTCAGCCGCATTCATCAACCGTTGCAGCAGGACATCGGGATCAGTGTAACCAACAAGCTCAGCGCAGTTGTCGCGCCAATTAGAAGACCCCTTGCGCTCTGCCGCCCACTTCGTCGTCCGTGTGATGCCCTCTTCATCGAGGATCATTGGCGCGAGGTCATAGATTGGCGCCAAACAAAACCTCCCACCCACACGCATGATGGAAGTGTTGCGGCCGTGGTTATCGGTGTTCCCTAAAATGCGGTTCAGCAGATCGCGCCGCACATACTCGAACACCAGGTCGTCCACCTCATCCTGCTGGCCGTTATCGATCCATAGGCCTACCAGTCGGTGAACCACTTCGGCATGCGCCATCGGATGCGCGTAGCCGGTAATACCGCAGATCGAGTACACCGACTCCAGGGGTATCCGCTCCACCATGCCATCCACTACTCGGCGATCAAATCGTGGCATCCAGAGGCTTGGCTTCAATGCCTCTTCAAGCGCCAAACCATCAGTGGCAACCGTATCAAGGCCGAGGGCAGCAACCGCCTTGTAGTAATGAAACTCTGTTCGCAGGATGTCTTGGTCGCGCTCGCCGCCTCGATTACGCGCGAACTTGATCAGCCAGTGACGGCACGCCTGGTCATCGGGGAGCATCGCATCCGCATACAGAGCACCGCCGTGGGCTTCGGTCATGACTAGCTTGGGGGCTTGCCCGTTGGCACCGGTAGCACCGCCCAACGCCGCGCCGGTTTCATAGGCGTACTCAAGAAATTCGTTCGTCCTGTCCACGACCTCAGCATGCGCGAAAGCCTCGCTCCGATCCGGCTGAAGGCCTTCCACCGATTCCTTGATGCGCAGGTGCCCAATAGGCGCCGGCGTGAAGCGCTCCAGAAGGTACAACCCCATTTCCACACCTTCGGGCTTAAGACGCCCATAGCGGGATTCAAGAGAGTCCTTGGCAGCACCAGAGGGAATGATGTCGTAGAGGAATGCTGGATACCCTTTGACGTCATGGTGGTCCCAGTTCAACGGAAGGTTAACGCTTAGGGCGAGTTCGCAACGATCTTCCATGCGATCAACGTTCGCGATGATGTAGTCGCTGTCGTAGGCGACAAGGCACCTTCCATCAGCAACACGCTCGGGGTTCTCAACCGTGAGTGTCGCTGCATCGCGCCATGCACCATCGGAGAAAGCCTGGATCGTGAGTCTGAGCGGCATCGGGACACCATTAATCAGTACTTTAATGCTGATTATCATAGTGCGCATGGCAGTAATCGGCAATATTTTGCTGATTAAAAGCTTAAGCACGGATAAAACCGGCATCACACTACCGATTATGCATTCACAGCGCGCGGGAGGGGGGCTAGAGGTCGTTGCTGCGCCTGGAAGGCAGGAAGTGTGATTCAACCTTTGGGTTATAGGACCATGTTTAATTGCGTTGGGTAGGTGGTGGATGGCACGGGCTTCGCCCGCGTTCGCGGGTAAACCCGCTCCTACAGGGGGGTGGAACGGCTACGCCTTGATGAATCCATAGGTCACCCACATCCAAGCGAAGCCAAAGGCCGTCAGCCACGTGGATACCTGTAGAGCCAACTTAAGTTTTGCAGGGAAGTTTTCTAGCTCTTCGATGTCCAGATGCCCTCGGCGCATATGTACGCCAGGCCAAATGAGTATTCCACAAAGAAACGTTATCAGCAGCCACCGAGCGCCAAAGCGCCGCGTGCCCAAAAACAGTTTCATTTGCTCCAGGCCGGGATGACTTTGGATAGCCGAGGTTGCAACAGTGAAATTTCTTGTACCCGCGATGAATGCACTGACCGCACAACCGGCCAACGCGATCACGAACGGACACGCCAGCATTATCCACTTCAGCCACACGGGCCAACTCTCGAACTCAGTCATAATGTGATTCGTAGATTAGCTCGCCCATTTGCTCACCGCCCTCCGCACCGGCGATGCTCCCAGCAAAAGCCCCTCCCCCGACCAGCGCAATGCCACATACCGGCGCCCCGAAACCCGCGGTACCAGCAGAGAACACCCCACATACAGCGAGCGCAGTGATCCCAGCAATCTTGCCACCCACGATCCCTCCCGCCAGCCCCCCAGCGAAAGCACCTGCCTCAGACAAACGAATTTTTTTGCAGGCTTCGGTTTCCCCTGCACGGCAGGCCTCTTGGACTTTCAGATAGGAAGATGTACCACCTAAGCCAATTCCGACATGCCCACCATACCGAAGGTACTTACTAAGCTTCGCCACTTTGTCCAAGTATGTGGCGTACCCAGGAATCTGCCCTGGCCCACCGGCTTTTGACCAATGATGCACAAGACTCTTGGTCGAGATATTCAAGCTTTTCTTCAGCCGCTCGTAGGCCCCTAGATTCAGATGTTTATTTAGAAAAGTCGCCTTCAGCTGACCATCTAGCTGCTCCAATAACAGCCGTCGTTCGGCGAAGAACGATGGACTATTCAGATGGCCATGGCGCAGAAATTCTTGCTGATGCAAACGCTCGATGTTGCCAAGTGTGCTGCGAAGCTGCCGGAGGCCGTGGTCCATCATGTCCTTACCCACCCCCATGGAGAGACTGGCGTCACTAAGCAGTCCGGCAATTTCAGCCTGATACTCCATCATGAAATCTGACTCGGCAAAATCGAGTACAGCCAAGGAACGTCGCGCGCGCTCGGCGGCCGCCATGAGTTGGCCCTCCTCCTGAGTGCAGGCATAACCGTTATCCGGATCGCCGATGACGAAGATTTCCCCTGCCTTGAACCCCCGCTCGAAAGTCGGGTTCAGGCGCTGCAGGTACGAAATGGGCAAGGTTGAATCATGGCTAGCCAGCTCCAACAGAATCTGCGGGAACGACATGCTCCGGGGCACCACATAGAATCCCGGCTGCATCTGCCCAGGCAACCCGCCAACCATGGCGGGCGAAGCCCCTGCCAAAGCGCTAGAGCTCCCAGGGCCAGCGGGTGTGAGGCTAGTGCGTACGGCAACCGGCAGCCGCGGCGGGGGCATTTCCCCTAAAGGCGCCACCACCCGGTTGCTACCCTCTGGGCAACCGCAATCAACTAACGCGCCATCCATCGCGACTGGCTGGCCATCCGAGATGAAGTGCCACACCCCTTCGACGACCTTTCCTTCCAGCCCGCAAAGTGGACAAGGTGTGGTGGGATCCCCCATCCTCAGGACCATTCGTCCCTCGTCGAGGTAACCTTCCCCGGTAGCGATGCAAATCGCACCTGTGGTGGTCACATCACCGTCTACTGCTTGGCCAAGCCCATCCAGACTGACGCGCATTTCAGAGTCCCTTTCGAACTGTAGGAGCGAAAGAACCTAACAGCTAAGAAGGGGCAAATGAGGCCTCGAGCAGCTAACGAGACGATTCCTACGAGCAACGCGGATTTAGGACTAGGCACGACCTAGCGGTTTGAGAACTAGACTCTGTCTGAAAAAAGCCGTCGTCCCCTTCCAGCCTCAGCCTGCGCAGAAATTCGAGCTCGGCCAGAGCGTCAACCAGCGGCGAGTCGACGGATGGGTTCAGTAGCTGCAGTCGTGGTGAGAAAACTGGGGCATCTCAAAATTATCTTTAAACGGGAAAATCATTATCTAGAAAAATTTCGGGTCTCACCCCGTAAACACTGGCCAAAACCTGATCGACAGCTAACCATTATCTAAAAATACGTCCAACCCTAAGTGGAAAACTGCGAACCGTTAAGTCAAAAACACGCAGATCCCTGGGGAAAAAGCGGGAACAAAAAAGCCCGCACAAGGCGGGCTTCTATTGGTGCCAGGTAGCGATAAATCGCCATAGGCCAACTGATTCTGGTGCCGGAGACAGGCACCCAATCTAAGCCGGAAACATCCGTGTTTGCTGGCCTTTGCTTTCAGGGCCTCAAGCCAATGTACTGATCACTGTACTTCTGGCATCACGCTGGCCACTCACTACAGCCTTGGGCTGGCCTTAGTCGAACTGCAGGATACCCGTATCTCATTACCCTGTCAGTTCGACTCCCGGTTGCGTCATCGAACCGGGAAGCGGTCAGCCTCCAAGGCTCTTGACGCGTTGCTCCAGGGCCTCGATCAGTCCACCTTGTTTCGAGATGAGCGTGCACAGGTACGCCTCCTTTAGCACCTGCAGCTCGGTGTAACGCAGGCTCTGCCGGAGCCCATCGGGTTCTTCGACTTCGATCTCTTCCTCGACCTCTTCCATGACCGGCACGCTCGCATAGCGCGGGTGCCCTTTGTCATCCAGGACTTGGCTGCCGTCCTCGTTCTTCAGCGGGACCTGCACGCTGATTGGGATATCGACCTCTTCTAGGTCATGAACAAGCACCGGCTGTCCGTCGCGAATCTCGATACGCTCACGCGGCTCACGAACCTTTTCAATCTTCTGGCGCTCAACCTTCACCTTCTTCTTCACCTTTTTGGTGACAGCATCCTCGCCCCACAGGGCGTAACGCGCTGGATCCAGGTTCTGGTCGATAAAGGCCTGCTGAACATCTTGCGCGATGTATCCGAAGTGCAGGCGGGCCACGTCTTCACCTTTATCATCAATCATGTCGAGCATCTGATAGACCTGAGGGAGGATGGCCTCGCAAGCAGCCAACTCTGCGTCGTTCAGCATGCCCCGAATCTTCTTCAGGTTGCGATCCGAGCTAACCGTAGGGGCCACCGCGAAGAAGGAGTTATTGATCCTGGCATCCGCAGCAGCCAAGTTCTGCCCCGCGTCTTGCCCTGGAATCCACGACCCTGCAGCGGTCATTTGCCACCGGAGCGTTGTACCGTGGCGAATGCTGTATACCTGGCCCGCCGCAATGTTTAGGAAAGCCGCAGCATTTCCGTAAGTAATCTGAGCTGCCGCTGCAAGCGAAATGCTGCCAGACGAACCAATCGTCACCTTCGTGACGTTGTTCGAGTCTTGGAAGAAAGTTGCACGGCTGGTTGCCATCCGGATGCGAATGTCCTGGGTTTCAAGCGCCTGCACGTCCAAATGATCGCTGTCAGGAATTTGCAAGTCTGGATACTGGAAACGGCGCGGCTTGAAGAAAGCGAAGCTGGAGCTGAACTTGCTACCGGCAGCCCGAGGCACGTAAGGGAACATGTCCACGTATGGGGCCGTGTGATGTTGATACATGGAGATCGACGTATCGCCAGTGGCGGTGGCCAGCGGGTTGGCAATGTCCTGAGGGGCACAGATCAAGCGGCCACCATGCACAGGCGAGAACGGTCCACCAGGGACCAACCTGAAATCGTTGGCCTCGAACTGGGTCTGCGACAGGCGAAGGTCATCAATGGCATGGAAATGCCCGACTACGTCCTCACGGGTTTGGATATAGGTTTTGTCGATCCATATCTGGCGGAAAGTGCCGCTGATCTCCAAGGCACTCGATACGCCAAGCCCAATCAGCGGGTTGGATGCCAGGCACATGCTGCTGTGGTCGAGCCCGGTGATCACCGATTCGCTGATCGACATACCTCCAAGACCTGAGCCCGAGCTGATTCGCACCGGCCCGTTGCCCAGAACAGCAGCTACTGGGTCAGGGGTTACGTTGTTGAAGCGCAGGACAGTTCCATTCGGGGTGCCTGTGACCTTGTTGGTCGAGGTGAACGCGAACGAGCCTTTCGGGGTGTTGACCGAACCCGAGTTCGGATAAGGGTGGTTGTCAGCCCAAGGGATGTCGATGGTGGTGGTGGTGATGGCCACCACCTTGGACTGGTCACCGCCACGAATAGCCAAGCCGGCCTGGATCACGCTGCCTTTGATCCTGGTAAAGAAGTTCTTGCCCTGAACACCGGTGCGTGTCGCGCACGCTACAAGCATGCCCTTTATGCGCCAGTACCCAACAACCTGAGAGTTTTCCAAGTTGAAGAACGGGGCATTGTCGACGAATATGCCGACATCCCAAGGGTCACCAAGATCGGTGGTCATCAGATCGTTATAGCCGTCGATGCCATCGAAGTTCGGGTGAATTCGGATGTTCTTGATGCCGGCATTTTGAGCGTTCGGCTTAACATAAATACCGCAGGAGAATTGCCGGAGAGTAGACGGCACGCCATCTGCCGCATCGTCGTTATGAAAGCTCTCTAGTGAATACTGTGTGTCCAGTGCGTTTACCGAATCAGGGTTATCCAGAACGCCGCCAGCGGTACGCATGTCGGTGACGCCATAGAGCGTCCTGGTCTTGGCACCAGCACCATAGAAAATAATGTGCGTACCAGAACTATTCTTTTTGGGCACGCTCGGGTCTAGATGCTCCCAGGTATCCAGCGCTGGCGGGGCATAGAACCATTTCCCTGAGTCAAAAGGCAAAAGCTCGTCGCTACACAAGAATATGCCGTGACCGAAATCGACTGGCTTGCCAGTGAGCTGGGCGGCATAGATCCCGGCCCAGTCTATGGACTGAGTGAGAGATGTAACAAACGGATACTGGGCTTGCGCTGCAGCAAGGTCTGATCCGAACCTCTCGGACAGCGGGTGGATATCACCGTCACCGATGGCGCCAAAGTCGTACACGCTGACGCGCTCGCGCATCTTCTCCTGGAACGTCCGGACAATCGCGCCCACACCAGCCTGGATAAACCAGCCGAAGCCACCGACCACGCCAGCAACAGCCTGCTCAATGGCCGTCCGCATGAAGCGGAAGTTCACCGCATCCTGTTCGGCAACCGGGTCTGCCAGATCACGGATGCCATTGCCCTTGGCGCGGTACCATCCACGACCGTCCACATCAGTAGAACCCAGGGTAAGCGCCCGCACTGCACCACGGTACAGTTGCTTGAGCGCCTGCCAGATCCGGTCATAGTCACGGTTCACCGTGCTAGCGAGGAAATCACCATTCTCCTGGTAGTCGTTCAGGCGCTCGAACGGCACGTTGAGGACCAGGTACACATCGGCGCCGACTGCTGGCGCCGTGGTGAAGGTGATGGTGCTGGTGGGATTGCCTGCGCCGGTGATGACGTATCCCGACGTCTGCTCTACCCCATTGAGGAAGACGTCGAGATCGGTGGGCAAGATGAGCAGGAATGGGATGGTAAAGCTGTTGGTCACCCCGTTCCCGACGTAGCGTGCTTCTGTTGGTCCTGCTGGAACTGCCATGGTGGCCCCCTGGTGCTGGCGGGCTAGTAGTCGACTTGCACCTCGTGCACGCCCGCGTTGGTGCGCCAATCGTCCCGCCGTACTTCCGTCGGTTTCCCGACGTTCCGGCCAATGCGCACAGGGGTTTGGGCGATAGCGCCAGCACCAGAATCGAGGTAGTCATCATCCTGATCGGTGAGCGCTGGGTTGAAGTCGCGCATCTGGTCCCAGAGCGGGCCGCGCAGCACGTCCACGTGGGCCCACAGGAAGCTGGCCGACAGTGGCGACTCCAGGGCGTCGAGGATGCGTTTTTGCTTGTTGGTGCTGCTGTGCTCTTCCCCTACACCACACCCCGTACCCTTGAGGGCCTGGCGCAGAATGGTCGGGACGAAACCGCCAGGGCCGTTCGTCTCCACTACCACACGGGTGATCTGGTACTTGATGACCAGGTCGCGGACCTGCTTCACCTGCCCGCCAGTGATCTTCTCGGTACGCTCATCGAACTCGGCGATCTCGCCTTCCAGGCCTTTGCACACCTGCCAATACAGCTGGCCACGGGCATCGGTCAGGATCAGCGAGAAAGCCGACGCGTCCGACTTGATCTTGCCGAGGGAGCAGTCCCAGTACGCCGCGGCCCCGACGATCTGGGTGGTGCCCAGGTACATGGCGCAAGCGCCGTTGGCGTAGCGGATTTCCGGCTCGATGGCGTAAGGGATCATGCGTGCCGGGTCGAGGCGTACATCGGTAACCGGCTTGCTGTGCAGCTGGTACTGGCTATCCCATTCGTTGATGGTGCGGGTTTCCACCCGGCGGTTCTGCAATTCGATAAGGTCGAAACGCTTGGGCCAGGCGCTGCCTGCATAGCAGTCGATCAGCGTGCCCGGGGCCTCCAGGAACTCCAGTTGCAGCCCCTTGAGCAGAAAGTCTTTGCCCTCGATCAGCACGCGGGCATGCTTGCCGATGCCAGAGAACACGACCTCCGGCACGAACGGCAGGGTGTAGTGGGTTTCCTTGGCCAGCTGAATCCTGTGCTCCTGGGCGAACATGCGAATGGTCAGGCAGTCCGCACCCATGGCCTCGATCTCGTCGTACAGGCTGTCATGGGTATGCGGCGTGCCGATATACAGCTTGCTGCCACCGGGCACCAGGATGTGCGTTTGCTCACCCAGGCGGTACCGAAGCTTCTCCCGGGCCTCCGGGGTGGCGATGTTTCTGGGCACCTCAACGTCGTCGTTCTGGCACTCGTCAGCACGGGCCGAGGTGACGTTCGACAGAATGCCCTTGGCAAACATACTGGCGTTCCGGAAGTCGGCAGCGCCTTCAACCCACCACTGTTCGACCGTGCCCTGGTTGGGTGGCAGCAGATGGCGGGTCAGCGGATGGTTGCGGATGACGTTTTGGGTATCGCGGCTGGTCTTGTAGGCCGTGTTGTCGGCCTCGGACTGGTGCAGGATCCGGAAGGCTGGCTCCTTGTAGTACCGCCAGGCGTTGTAAATCGCCAGGATGGTGGACTTGCCGAAGCCCCGGAAACAACGCAAAACGGCCAGATGGCCCTTGGCCTCCAGCCATATCAGCGCCCGGACGTGAATATCCGGGACCTCCCACCGCATCCGCTTTGCCCAAATCAGGAAGAAGACCAGCAGGCTTACTTTCTTCTCTGGCTCAGTGGACATTCCCGCCCTTCTGCATCCGCTCGATGATGGCCTGGGCTTCGCGCTCTGCCGCCGCCAGCTCGCCGTCCAGCTCGTCGATCTCCTTGCCGGCGTCCGGCGCAGGCTTCTGGCGGTTCAGGATGCCGGCGATGTTCACCACCTTGAGCAGCAAGGTCATGGTGGCCGCAGCGTTCTTCTTGCACCAGTAGCGGTCGCCTCGCTCCTGCTGGGTCAGCTCGGCCGGCGGCTTGTCGGCACCGGGCCACTGGTGCGGGTCCACCTCGGTGATGACTACTTCGCCCAGGCGCTCGGTCAGCGCCTGCAGTCTTACGATCTGATCGTCGCGCATATCATCGGCCTCCTACTGCGGTGTTGAGGTTCGGGGCGCGCTCCGGCACAGCCTTGCCAGGCGACCACCAGAAGCCCTGGCCGAAGTCTTTCTTGGCCCTGCGCTTCATGCGCTGCAGATAGCCTGGCGAAAGCAGCTCTTGCATGTCATGGAAGACTGCGTGCTCGAAAGCTGCCTTGGTGTACCAGCTACGAATGAATGGAGTGTTCTGGTAACCGATCCTCAACAGGTTCGCCCCCACATCGGCAGGCTCGGTCTTTTCCTTAAAGACACTGCCGGCAGTCAGGCCAATGTCGGCAGCGGTGCCATAGACCGGCCCGAGCAAGCCTGTAAGGTTCGATTGACCGCCACGGTTATCGCCGCCCAGCCCGGTATTCATTATGTCGCCCAAGATCCCAACGCCACCGCCACGCAGAATGGCCTGAACCCAGAACTTGGCGTCGTCCATTCGGCGTGGGTCACGCCCGTTCATGATGTCCATGAGCTGATTGGTCACTGCACCAGCCATCAGCAGGCCCGAAAACAGGGATGCCGAATAGGCCAGGCGCCCGGCCGTGCTCTCAATCTGCATTGCCCTGGTCCAGTGCCTCTCGAACATGGCAACGCCGAAAGACTTGAACAGGGTCAGGTGGCGCAGAGCTTCCCCGCCCAGCGAGCCAGACTGGGTGTTCTGCCGCATGGTTGCTCGGGTCATCAAGCCCGGGAGGATTGAGGTGAACTCGGATTCGTTCTGGATATAACCCAGCAGCTTGCCGATGGCGTCGTTCTTCTGCTTCGTGCTGAAGCCTTGAAGGCTGCCAATCGACTCAGGCGTAAGCATCTGCTGGCCGCGCCAATCCTCTGGCTGCGCTGCCTGCCATACCTCCCAGTCCTTTTCATTGATGCCATAGCGCTCCAGCCGGGCTTGTAGCTTCGGATCAGCCCCCCAAGCGCTGCGGGTGTCCGTCGCCATGCGGGACATGATCTGCACGGAGAAGCCACGCCGCATGGCAGTGGTCCAGCCTTCAAGCAGGGTCATCTTCATGGTTGCGTTGGCAAGCTTGCTGGTCCAGCCGGCCGAGAGGTTGTCGGTATGGAACGTCACCAGATCATTGGTGATGCTGTCCATGCCCAGCGACATGCGGGCAGCTTCGGCACGGTAATCGGCTGAAATGCTCTTCACTGCACTGACAAGCGTTTTCCCGAAGGGGAGGCCGTGATAAACACTGGTAATGGCGAGCGATTGAAGGTCGCCGACCACAGAGGCAATCAGCGTAGCCTGCAGCTTGGCCGCTACCATGAAGTTCCGAATGCCTTGGTTGAACTCAGCAAACCGAGCATTAACCGGAACACCCAAACTTCCATTGAGCACGTTCCAGACCATGTCCGGGGTTGCGCCAAACTCGGTGCCGGAGAAGTACCCATCACCGATGCCATCCTTGACCCGGGCGGTATCCAGCAGCAGGCGGTAGGTCTGCGACGAGTTCGGGCCGAACTGCTCAATCAATACCGAGTCTTTGACCTGGGCATGCACCGAGCCCTGCATGGCTTCAAATACCGAGGTCGGGCCAAAGTCGCGCATGTACTCCAGGTAGGCATCACCGTCACGAAAGTGGATCTGCCGGTGGGCTTCGTCGAACTTTCCGGCACGGCTCGCGCCCTGGCCAGAGCCTGGCGTCATCTTGTTCAGCCCATCGGTACGCAGCGTTTCGTTGGCTGCTAGTAGGAAGTCCGTCACCTGGGCGTCGTTCATCTGCGTGCCGTCCTCGTTGAGGTAGCGGCGGCGGTCCAAGCGGTTCAGCACGAAGGCTGCCCAGGCGTCCGGTGTGGCGTTGCGCACCTTTACCAGGCTGTGAGGCTGCGGCAGCCACCCATAATCCAAGCGACCAATCTTGGCGCCGGCACTGTTCATACGCTCACGCAAGGCATCCATCTGTTCTCGCCAGGCCTTGGCCGCCTTGGCGGCGACCTGATTGCCGGTGTCCTGGCCAAAGACCTCATGCACGAAATCCCGCTCGGCGGCCTTGTTGGTGATCATGCCGAGGAAGCGTGGAGCCGCTGCATCGATAACGTCCATGATCGAGCTGAAAGCCCGGTTGCGCTCGCCCTTGATTCGGTTATCTATCTGCCGCATGCGCTCAAAAAGCGCGGAGGTGAAGGGCTGTTTGCCACCCAGCACAACGGCACGATCAGCTTGGTTGGCCAGCTCCCGGGTTTGTGCGAGAAGGTTCAGCCCCTTGCGCTGCGCGGCCTTGTCGACGGATGCCATGTGATCGGCCATTGCTGCCTGGGCGGCAGCCAGCTGGCGCTGGGCATCGGTCATTGAGCTGAATTTGGTTGGGTCGGTGCGCGCCAGGTCACGGATGTGGAAGCTGATCTTGTCTTCGATTGCCTGGGCTTCGGAGTTCTTGAGGGGGCGGCCGATAGCCTGCTCCACCTCTCTGATGCATTCGGGGCGCATGGGCTTGCTCCTGGGGGAATGGAGCAAGCCTATGGGCGGGGGATAGACGGTTTCCCGACTATTTAGAACCTCAGCATGCAGGTGATAGCAGCGAGGTATGACTGGGCTTCGCGGGTACCGGCCTGATGCTCGGCCTCGATCTCTGCCAGCACTTCATCAGCCCGAGCCGTGGTTGGTTTGCCATCGGCATCGTAGCCGGTGTTCACCACGGCTTCCGGGTTGCACGCCACTGTGTCGCGCAGCACCTGCAACTCTGGCGGCTCGGCATCTGAGCGAGCCTCGCCACCTTCGCGAGCTGCTGGGGCAGCGGCCTGCGCTGTTTCGCTTTCGGCCCGTGGTGTTCCGCTTTCCGCTGCATTTGTTGCAGGTCTGGCCGCCGCTGTTTCACCAGGTCTTGATGCTGGCGTGGCGGAAGGCTCACGCGGCAAGGTCGCTTCATGCTCGCGCATCAGGGTGTCGATTTCTTCCCGCGCTGCCCGCTCGTTCAGCTGTCGAGGGGTGAGCCGCTCACCTGCTCGAGCAACGCCAGCAGCCAAGGGCGAACGGTCAAAGCCACGCATGATCTCGTCGGCTCTGGCCTCGATCCGTGGTTGCAGGCGCTCCGGGGTTTCACCGCGTGCAATGGCTGCCAGTTCACCCCGCGCCAGCTCACCGGAACGGTTGCCCTGCAGAGCATCCTCCAGCGCCGTAATGCGGTCGGTAAGCTGCTGACGTTCCTGCGCGATCTCCTGGCGGGCGGCAGCCTCCGCCTTCTTGCGGCTCATGCCTTCGCCCTGGGCCTGCCGGGCCCGCTCGCGGAATGTGCCGTCCAGGTCGCCCAGGGTGCGCTGCACGCTGGCGAGCTCAGTGCGCACGTCCGCTACGTTGGGCAGCAAGCCCGCAACCTCCCCTTCCAGATCAGTGCGGATTGCCGGCTCAAGTTCTTCCCGTGCAGTTGCCAGTGCCTCATCGCGGGTCGGTACCTTAGGTGCGGGTGCCTCGCTCCTACGGAGGAATTCAGCGCTGTGGATGCTATCTGGAAGTATGACCGGCTCGCCGCGGTTGATCGATGCAATGGCAGCAGCCAGAGCATCCTGGTGGGCAACGGCCGATCGAGCATCAACCGCCAGGCCTGGAGCAGTGTCGATATCAGCGTGCTGGGCGTTGCGGTCAGTTAGCGCGGCGTCGACCTGGTCAGGTGTAGGCCTTTTAAGGCCCACTTTCTCCGCAGCACGCCCGGCAAATTCCTTAACTGCCCCATAGCTTTTCCCTACATATCCACGACCAACGCCAAAGAAAGCCACACCCAACACCGCATCCGTGACCAAGGCAGTTTTGTTCAACATCTCGTATTGAGCCGCCTGAGCCTCATACCCATTGGCGCGCAGGATCTCGGCCGAGGCGCCCCTGTGCGCAATCCCGAGGCCAACGTTCGCTCCTACGGCAATGGCGGCATCACCAAGCGCCGGCCCCACAAAGCGTGCTGCCGGCAGAACTGCGCCAACACCAATGGTGAGGCCCTCGGTTGCACCAAGCTTCATAGCAGTTTCAGGGTCAATACCTTCCGACGTAGAGACCTGAGTACGCGAGTAACCTGCCGGCGCACCTGCGGCAGTGAATAGACCGGCGGGACCCGCAATTACCGAACCAGCAATTGCACGCGGCAGAACCGCCGCAAGCTCGCCGATGACCTGGCCAGCCATACCGACTTCTACGGGGTCAGGACGAAGGTCTTTCACTGATGCGGCGGTGTCTCTACCGATTTCTGCTGAAAGCTCTTCCGCCCCTCTCGCAGCCTCGGCCGCATGCTTCTCAGCGTCGAACCCGGGGGCATAACCGGCACCCATGCCAGTGGCAATGGTGCTCATCACCTCAGTACCAGCGAGGTTGACGACCCCAGCTTCGATGCTATTGACGGCCTCAATACCGCCACGCTTGAGACTAGGGCCGATGATGTCGAGGCTGCCTTGTAAGAACCCAGGCTGCGGAGTCTCGCTGGTGAACTCTAACGCCTGCTGGCGGTTGAGAATGTCGGAATCGTCTACAGCACCATTCAGCCAGGTCATTGGAGTTTCACCACGATAGGGTTACCGGTCTGCGGGTCAGCTTGGGGGCGCCCTGCATTCATCAAGTAATAGGATCCATCGCGCCCAGGTACTGGCGAGAGCGGCAAACGCTCAAGCGAGGTGAGCGGGATCTTGGTGCTCTCAGCGAACCCTTGGAGTTGGCTGTCTACTGAGTCAGTGAATCGGCCGTCACTCCAGCCGTAGGGCTTTACCACCTTGGACCCGGCATAGTTCGTGATGCCGCCTGTGGCCATGTCCATGGCTTTAGCCGCTACCTCCTCATTCAAGGGGTCACTGCTCTGTTCGTGTTTAACGCCAGCAGGTCCTGCCAGGCCAGCATATAGGGACTTGAACACGCCGAATGCCCGCTCCCGCTCTTGGGTGCCGGCCGGGATGGACTGGCCAGCCAGCGCATCAAACGCCACGCTCATTTGCGTGTCGCTTGGCATGACGCTGGACTTATCGGCTAGAACTCTGGCGCCGCGCAGAATGGTGGGGGCCACCTCGGTACCATCGGAGGCCTTTAGCTGCTGGGCCTGGGCCAGGCCGGCCATCAACAGTGGCGGCTTGTCGGCGGCTAGCGTCTTGAGCGTGCCCGTAAGATCATTCCCGCTGGGCGCCGCGCCAGCAATCGCCCCCAGTATCTGCAGCTTGGTGCCGTCGTCGAACTGCTCAAGCGCGGTTGTTAGCATTGATGCCTCTTGCGGGAGGAACGGGTTTCGACTGACTTCGATACCGACCTGCCGGCGCATGGCGTTCAAGGTATCGAAGCGGCCGCCCAGCTGGCCCACAAGTGTCATTTGCCCTTCTGGCGTGCCAATACCGCTGAAGTCCAATGGTTCTACCTGAGTGCCTGTACGTGTGGCATTCCACTCCAAAGGCTGGTCACGCATTTGCTGCATGTTTGAGGTGACGGCCCGGTCGAGCCGCTCAAGGTTGTTGATCTGCTCAACCGATGCACCATTGGCGGCCACCTGCTGGCGCTGATGCTGTATGTACGCTTGCTGTTCCGCTAGAGGCATACGCAGAACCTGCTGAACCTCGTTCATCTGCTTGATGCGAGTGTTGTACTCACCGGCGAAGGAGGTACCAGAAAGCGCTGATTGCCACCGGGTTTGCTCTGCAACGCTCGGCGGGATACCGGTAGCCGACTGTTTGTCCATCTGGTCCAGCACCCGCATGGCCTTCATTTCACGCATTTCCGCCTGGCGCTGGGCGTGCTCCTTCACCTGGTAGATCCGGCCGGTGACAGTGTTCAGCAGCTGATTGCGCTTATCCGGGTCCAGCTTGCCAGCATAGAAGCCGTCAGCTGCGGTCAGGTCGTGCTCGATCTGCTGCAAGGTGCCGAGGCCATCACGCGCAGCGACCACACGCTGGGTGGCCTGGGTGGTCCAGTTGGCGTCCTTGGCTTCCTGCTTCTTGGCCGGCCACATTTCGCCGTAAGCCAAGCGCCCAGCCATGTCCATGTCCTCACCATCAAGGCGCGAATTCAGCTTGCCTATATCGACACCGGGCATGGCTGCCTCTTTGCCTATCAGGTCCAACCGCGTGGCCAAATCGCCCTTGGCAGCGTCAGCACGGGCGCCGATGGCCAATTTACGGATGCCCTCTTGGCCAGCCAGTTGCAGCCGCTGCTGCGCCAGCCCCATCCGCTCGATCTCTGGCTCTGACAAGCCATTGAACTGCAAGGGTTCAAGCTTGGACACTGCGCTGGTGTAGGCCTCTTCCAGCTTGTCGTGGCTGAGGCTGCCCAGCCTGACCTGCTCGGCCAAATCGCTGTTGATGGTGCTGATCTGGGTTTCGCGCTCGAACAGCGCGTTGCTGGCCTTCACGCGGGCCAGTGCAGAATCCTCGCGCTGCTTCTGCTCCAGAACGCCAAAGGCCGTGCGCTGCACATCACCGGCCAACTGCTGGGCAGCCTGGTTCTGCGCCCGGGTGTCCATGGTGATGACGCGGTTCTGCTGGGCATCAGGAAGGACGCGGGGCACTGCTGGCCCGGTTGGAATGGTTGCCATCAGTTACCCCCTGGCTGCGTTACGTCGCCGTTTTTGCCCTTGGCACTGGCCTTCCACATGCCGTACTGGGCGCCCGCCGAGAGGACCGAACCGATTGCCTGGGAGTTCGCCGCCGACTTCTGCTGCTGGCCGTAGATCGACATGTTCGCCGCATCGGTGTAGCCGCGTTTGCGCTGCTCTTCCCCGTTCAGGATCGTCATCACCGCATCTTCCTCGGCGTTCTGATAGATCTCCTGGTTGATATTCAGGGCGGTACCGGCGCCGACCTCGACGCCAGATGCAGCAAGCGCAGCATTGGCCTCACCGGCCTGGTTGCGCGCCAGTTTCCGGATACGGTCGGCCTGCACCTTCGCTGCGCTCGCGGCGTTGTCCGCATCGATCTGCGCTTGTTCCGATTGGGCGTCAGCGTTGAGCTGGGCCTGCTTACCCTGCTGTACTGACGAGTAGGCCGAATACGCAGTGGAAGCCACCAGGGCAACCATTGCAGCGGTTTCAATTCCCATGATCTACCTCCATCTTGAAAAGCGGCCCCATGTAGGTGAAGCCAAGCCGGCGGTACAGCCGGGAGGTACCTTCCACGCTGATCCCCGTAGTGATGCCCATGTGAATTTCCTTGGCGCCCTTGGCCTTGGCCCACGCCTGGAACGCCAGCACCAGCTTCAAGGCAATTAAGCCCTGCCGCTTGCTGGGCTCGATGAAGATCGAGTACTCGTAGGCCAGCAGGTCGTCGCTGAACCACTGTTCGGTAACGGCGCCGGCGAACCCGCCTACCACTTCGCCGTTGACCTCGGCAGCAAAGACCACGCCCAGGCCATCAATCAATTGCCCAAGGAAGTTGCCGACCTTCTCGGCGTTGAAACCTGTTCTCGCGTAGGCGCTGGTGTCGTGCAGCAAAGTGCCCAGTTCGACCAGGCGCGGGATATCGTCATGTGTAGCAGGCCGAATCATGGTGATTCCTCAGTCGTTGATGGTCATCTTCTTGATGACGCAGAGCAGGTGGAACGGCAGGGGCTGGTCTTGGGTGATCTCGATCGAGGACGCGCCCCGCTCCCATCCAAGGTTTTCTAGTCGGTGATCACCACTGAATAGCGGTGGCGGCTTGTCCAAGGTGTTGGAGCCAAGGTTGCGGAAGGCGATGGTTTGGCCGTTCACCTTGCAGCCTGTGGTTTCGAGGAAGCGCAGGGTTACCTCTGCACAGCGCATGCTGTTGCCCTGGGCGCTGCCGGTACCGCCCTGAACTTCAGGGGTGAGGGTCTTGATGGTGCTGGTGAAGTGCAGGCCGATCTGCACATCGAAGGCATTGCGCGGGATGGTGACTTGGCCACCGACCACAACCTGCTGCTGCATGACCACGCCGTCTGCGACGATATCGACGGTCTTTCCTTCCAGGTGAGCCAGGCCGCCCCAGGTCGCCTGCCCGGCCTCGCTGGTTGCGAAGATCCCGCCGTCAACCTGGCAGCCATCGACGAAGCGCTCGATATAGCGCACGTTCTGGCCATTGATGTTCCGGCGAACAATCGCCCAGATCTGGTCGCCGTCTTCGGTTGGTATGGCTGCCACGGATTCGAAGTATCCGTCCGTGACTTGGCGGGCCCAACCGACCACGTCCTGGTCACGGTCCACGGTCATGGTTGCCATCACCCCGTCGGACCTGACCAGGAACAAGATGCTTTCCGGCTCCTGCTGGTAGGCCATCGAAATGATCCCCGACTTGGTGGCGTGCTCGGACAGCACAGACATGTCGGGCGAACCGTAACTGTCGGAGTCGTACTTGTAGGCCATGGCCCGCAGCTTGCGGCCGGCGCGCTGTATGAAGTACAGCTCGTTGCCGATCCGGACTGGGCGCACTCGGTTGCAGCCGTAAACCGAGGGGTTCTTCGACTGGATGTTGGTTGGGGTTATGGGCTTCTCGACGCCACCAGTAAGGGTGAACTCGCCGCCGTAGGTCAGCGGGATCAAGGCGTTCATCTGCGCCATGTGCAGGATTGGGTTGATCTGGTCGGAGGACAGGTTGAACGAGAAGGCATCGTCATCCTTGGTGCCCAGTTCGAAGTTCAGGTACTCGCCGGTGCGAGACTCCCAGATGGTCTGGGGGAAACTGGGGGAGCCGGCCACGGCCAGGCGTTGCTGGTACAGAGTGCCGCTGCCTGGGTAGCCGTCAACGGCATTCCAGACGCTAGCCTCAAGGGTCCATGCGTTGGCTGGCGCCGCCGTGGCAGACGTAGGGGCAACCCTGATTACAGCCGAGACAACGGTTGTGCTCGTGAACGCGGTGATCTCCAACAGGCCGGTGTTGATCTTGACGAACTTACCCACGTCGTCGGAACGCCAGCCAGCAGCGCCAAGCGTCATGGTCACCACTGCGCCCACGGGGCTGAAAGCGCTCAGGGTATTGGTGGTCTGCGGGCTGCCCTTCATCGACCACGACGGCAGGCTGGCCGACGGGAAGGCGTTCAGCACGTCAACTGTGGCCACCGTGCCGCTGGTGACGCCAGTGATCCTGGCCACGCCGGCGCCTGACCAGACCTCGCGGCCAACGTCAGCAGCCAGGAAGGCAGAAACCGCCGAAGTCAGCGTGCGGCCTGTGCCCACCGATGGATCACTCAGGGTGATGCCGGTGGCGAAGTCGATGCCGCGCTCGTCGAAAGGCTTGGTCACGAATGGCGCCGGGGCCAGGCTCCACTCGGTATTGGTGATCCGGCGCAGGCGGTTGATCTCCACGCCCTGGTGGAACAGGAACATGGTGTCGGCGCCCTGCACGAACTCGATCTGCCGCAGCATGGCTTGGCTGTAGGGGCTCACCAGCTCGACGCCAGAGTACGTGCCGTCCGGGAAGTAGATGCGCACATACAGGTCACCGAACTCACACATGTAGGCCTGAGCGGTGTTGAACACGTAGGGAATCAGGATCGCACCACGGTCTGCGTACTTGGCCGAACCGCAGTGCAGCGTGCCGTAACGGCGCACACCGCCGCCGTGCACCACCGGCCACACGTTCTCCATCGTCATGGCGCCGTTCTGGTACCGGGCGATATCGACACGGCCATACATGCGGGGCGACAGCTCGCCGGCGGTGAAGTTGGTCTGTATCAGCGTGACCCTGGCCATCAGCGGATACCCCAGCCATTGCCGAAGCGCGACTGCAGCAGGTGCTCATTGCCGAGGGTCTGCGGCGGGTCTTCCTGCCCATCGGCAGCCTTGGCCTGGCGCAGCAGCTGGGCCAGCTTGGCTTCACGGCTGTCCCGTTCCGAGGTCGATTGGGTGATCGGATACGCCAAAACCGCAGCCATGGCCGCGGTCATCAGGTCCACCAAGTGGGAATCCCAAGTCGCCTCTACCTCGTTCTGGAACACGTAGCGCAGTTCCAGGACAGAGGTGTCGGCCAGAATCCGCCGCGCTTCGACCAGGTAATCGATCTGCATGTCTTTGGTGCCCACCTCCAGCACACGGAGGCAGTCGGCCGGTAGTGCGAACGCATGCGGGTAGCCAAAAGGGGGAATCTCGGCCAGTGGCGCCAGCACGATGCGCTTGATGCAGCAGTTCCACGGGTGGGCCCGCAGGATGCTGTCACGCTGGAAGGGGTACAGGTTCGCGCACAGCTTCGCCCGATCGAGGTTGTTCTGGTCGGCAAAGTCGTTGATGGTCTGGGCGCCCAGCATTAACAGCGCGTTGGAGCAAATGGTGACGCCAGTTGCCATTGCCATGCTTTGTGTCTCCTGAAAAAGCACCGGGGCCATCAGGCCCCGGCAGGTGAAACGCCATCCATGGCAGTCGCGCTCAGTTCTGGCCGGCGTATTGCGCCACCAGGGTGATCACTTGCCCGGCCTGCAGGGGCGCGCCAGCTACGGTGGAGAACAGTTCGCTTTGGTCAGTGGCTTGGCCTGGCGCCACGACGGCAACATCGAATAGGCCGCCGTTGGCATAGACCGCCTCAGCGGTTGCGTTACCAGCCCCAGCTACCGACGTCGCGGCCAGATAGCGCGCCTGGCTGACGGTGTCGCCCAGGTTGAGGGTGGAAGAAGCAGCGCCCGCCCCGAAATAGAGCTTGGTGGTGGGCAGAAGGCGTGCGCCCAGTGGGAGCGAGCCCCACTTGATTTTGTCCCCAATGGGCACACCACCGGCCGGCACGGTGTAGGTGCTGACGAGGATTTGCACGTCTGCGCCCTGCTGGTTGAGCTTGACCAGCTGCTGCGGGAGGGCCGCACGGGCGGCGGCTACAGAAGCGTTTACGGTTGCCATAGTTGGCTCCTTTCAGGAATGGATGACCGAAGCCGCTTACGCGGCCTCAGTGACGGAGATCTCGACGACCTTTTCCTCTTCAACACGCACGGCGCCGATGGCCATCTTGGCGTACACGCGGGTGTTGAAGCCCTTGCCCGGATCCTCGCCAACCTTCGTGGTGACGTCCTTACCCTTGCCCAGGATCATTCCGGATTTGGTCCAGGCGTAGAGGCGACGGGTTGCACCGTCGTACGGGGTGCGCTCGGATGGAACCCAGGTGAAGCCCATCCACTTACCTTCCACGTCACCTTCCTGGAGGAACTTGCCGGCAAGGTAGTCGGCGCTGGTCAGCTGCGGGTCAGCGAGGATGTCTGCTGCAGCCTGGGCGCTGTAGGTGATGAACAGTTCTTCGCCGTTATGGTTGTCTGCCTCGTTCTTCCGGAACAGCTTGCGCGCCTGGATGATCTTGGCTTTGGTCAGGCCGGTACCGCCGACGGCGATCTTCTGGGTGTTCGGCAGCTGGATCACGGCGCCGCCCTGGGTGCTGCGGGAACCGCCACCAAAGGCCGCGATGATCTCGTCGTCTTTGGCGCGGTTGAGAGCAGCCACCATGGCCTTAACGTAATCCGAGGTCGGATCGACCAGCATGCGGACCTTGTCCAGGTCATCGATCATGTCGCCATCGTCCCAGTCGAACAGGTCGACAAACCGGGTCGAGTGCGGTTGATCGTTGATAGGGGTGTCAGCGTGGCGCTGGGTGCGGCGTTGCGCAGTACGCTGGCCAAGGCGGTTAACCGACTTGGACATACCCACGATGTTGGGCTCGATGGATACGCAGCGCTCCAGGCGGGAGGTCATCTGCTGGGCAACGTGGCGGAAGTTGTCGGCGAACTGCTGGATGAACGCCTCGGTGATTTGGAAAGACATATGGTGCACTCCAATGCGAATTCAGGGATTGCCTTCCGGGTGTCCGCTGTGCGGGCCGGGATTCCTGGCGTGCATCGGCATTGCTTCGCCTGGGGCATTCCGGGTATCTGCGCGCCACCGCAGGCCGGCCCGGTATCGCTACCGGGTGCCTGTGATGGTCGGAGTTATGAGGTGTCGGAATCCCGACTATTTGGCGGGAGCGCTTAAGCGCCGAGACGAGAGGCTTGCTTGTTGTATTTGGCGGCGTAGAGCTGGTCGAGCTGTGTGCGGATCTGTTCGCGCTTCGGATCATGCGCCGGAAGCGCATCCAGTTGGGCGCGCAGGTCTGCCGTTTTGGTCGCAAAGTCCTGCTCGCTGATTACGCCTTGGCTGATCAGCGTGTCTTCGGCCAGCTCCTTGCCGATGTTGGCAGTGAACGCGATGAAGTCAGGATCGTTGCCGTACTTGGCCATCAGGGTCTGGAAGTTGCCGGGCTGGCCCTCGGCGCTGGCAAAGGCCTCGGCAGCGCGGTACGACGCCTTCACGTTGGTGCTGAAGGTCTGGTCGTCGGCCCACATGCCCTTGAGCGCCGTGGTGCAGTCTTCGTTGCTGAGCTGGGCGCCGCCTTCGACCAGGCCAGGCGCCACTTTCATGTACTCGCCGATCACGTATTCGACCTGGGCATTGGTCATGCCCTTGGCGTGGGCACCCTTCAAAAACGACTGAGTGGATTCATCAGCCTTGAACTCGTCCCAGTTGAAGCCCTCGACGCCTTCCAGTTTGACCGAGTACTCGCCAGCGTCCTTGGGTGGCGCATCACCGGAGCCCATGCGGGTTTCCAGGTGCTTGTAGGCCTCGGCAACCTTCCGCGACGATGCTTCAAGATCAAGGCTGCCGTCCTCTTTGTTGGTGCGGTACTTCTCGGGAATCCAGTCGTTGGTGGCGCCAGCGTTCAGCACGGTGGTTGCTGGCGGGGTTGCTGCAGGGGCGCCACCGCTTGGGTCGCCGCCCTCGCCTGCTTCCTGGTGCAGGAAATGGCCGAGACGGCCGTGGATGAACCAGTTCACTTGGCACCCCCGAAGTCTTCAACGCGGGTGTTGATGATGCCCAGGTAGACGACCATGGCATCAGCCTGCATTTTCAGCAGCTGGCGTTCACGCTCGGGGAGACTGGCATACAGGGGCGTGGCCAGGAACGCTTCCAGCTTGGTGATGCGGTCGGCCAGCTGCTCGCACTCGGCAACCACGCGCTGCTGGTGAGGCGGAAGGTGACCGATGTCACCCAGTTTCAGGTTGGCGGCCTCGAATTGCTCCTTGGGGCACCAGCTGATGAAACCTTTGTGTGCTGGATGATTCGGCGTGCCACCGTCGGTGTACTCCACCAAGTAGCCTTCGTCCGCCCCATTAGTGTTTGGATCAATGGCACGATCGATGTACTGCAGGAAGGCTGCGCGGTTCATCGCTACTGCAACGACGATCTTGGTGCCGATGTAGTGAGTCATGGTCAGTTCTCTTCTGGTTGGTCTTGCACGCCATTGGCGCGGTTGATGCGGAGCAGGATGTGGTCCAGCACCTCGCGGTGGCCGGCCTGCAGGTAGGTGCGAAGGACGGCATCGATGCCGCCCACGGTTACGGCGTTCTTGCTGAAACGCTGGATCAGGTGCTCGAGCACGATCACGCCCTCGGCGTGCTGCTCGAACACCCGCTTGAACATCGCGTCCAGCTGCTCGACGGTGTACTGGGTCACGCTGCTGCTCCTGGTGCTTGCTTGACTGCGGCTTGGGTGACGGCCTGCTGCATGGCCATCTGTTGCTGTTGCTCAACGGCTGCCTGCTGGGCTTCGGCGCGTTCCTTGCGCACACGGTCGCGGTCGGCTTGGTTGCGCATGACGCCGGAGGGAACGCCAAGCGCTTCGCCGCGGAACTGGGCGGCGGCGTCCAGATCGACGTTGTCCATGGCGTCGGGTGCTTGGCCAACCGCTGCCTGTGCCTGTGCTGCCTGGGCACAACCAGCCACGAACTGGTCAATGGCGGTGACCTCTTCCAGCTTCTGGGCGCGGGCCAGCGGCGAGAGGTAGCGCACGGTGTAGGGGCGGCCTGCTGCCAGCGACTCAGGCGGCTGGCCGAGGATGCCGGCGCGCATGGCGATGCCGAAGCAGCGCTCAATCAGGGGCTGCAGGTACTCGGTCTGGAGCCGGCCATAGACTGGGCCCAGTAGCTGACGGATAAGGTTCACCCGCACATGCACCTCAGTGGCGGTCATGGCAGGGCCGTCCTGGGCTTGCAGCTGGTCAGCCATCAGGGTCTTGCGGATGGCGGCCTGCAACCGGGTGATGCGGCTGTCGGAGTAGTTGAAGTTGGACCCACTCTGCAACGGCTTCATGCTGTCGACGGAGTTGGCCACGATGATCTTGCGCGGGCCGACCTTGACGGTACGGGGGTTCAGCACCCCGTCATCCTCGGCAATCCACATGCCGGCAATGGCCAGGTCACCCGCGGCCAAGTCCATGCGCACCATCTCGTTGAGGGTGCGAGCGTCTGGCAGGGCCTCGGCCACAGGGCCAGTGGCGTACACGCTGTCCGGGATCATCATCCAGCGCGGCACGACCACAGGCATTTCGTGGTAGCCGGACTCGCTGACGGTCTTCTTGGCCGCCACCTCAACCTTGCACGAAGCGATCGGCATGTTCTTGGCCAGGCGGGCGCCGACCATGTACGTGGTGCGCGGGTAGATCGCATGGACGAACTCGACCAGGTCCTGCGGCTTGTCCTTGGCCAGCTTGCGGGTAGTTTCGCTGACGTTGCTTTCCCCAAACTCGTTAACCGCCTGTTCGGCGGTCAGCTTGTAGGAGCGGTAGACGGTGTCGATCTTGCCGCCAGGCTTGGAGGCCGAGCAGTACACACCCGAGATCGGCCACAGGTCGAAGACGTAGCCGCCCTTCTCACGGTCCTGGTCGATGTACAGGGCAAACCAGCCAGCGCACACCACGTCGAGCAGGCCTTCGAAAGCCGCCGCGTCGAAGTTCGATGCGTGGATGTTCTCCCAGATGATCTCAGCGGAATTGCTGAGCCAGCGCTTTTCGTCCTCGGTGGCGTTGGCCACGTCCATGCCAAACCACAGGCTGTTGGCCGGGGTCAGGCCCGACTGCACGGACGAAGACAGGGTGCGGGCCGCATCGGTGGTGGTGCCGTCGAGGATGCGCGCCTTGCGGTTCAGCGCCTCTTGGGCGTCCATCCGGTCGTTGTAAAACCCGTTCCCGCGCATCGGGTACGTGTGGTCGTAGCAGTCGCGCCAGACCTGCTCATGCGGCGAGCGCAACGACTTGAGCGTGCTCAGGGTCTTGCAGATCTGGTCAGCGTTCATGCCCCGAGGGTCCTTTTTCCTTGCTCGATGACGGTGCCCGAGGCGCCAGCGGATGACAGCAGGCTGCTCTGGCCCTTGCGGCGGCGCTGGGCGGCGGTTTCTTCGTTGGCCTTCTGGGCGGCCTCGTCGGCTGCCTTCTGGGCGGTGACTGCCGGGTCTTCGGTCTGAACGACCTTCGGCTTCTTCGGCTTCGATCCCATGGGGTTACTCCTTGCGCGCCGGCAGATCGGGGACGAGCCAGCCTTCGTCGGTCAGCACGGCGGCATAGCTCGGGGTTTTCGCCTGCGTGGTGGTGGGCTGGGTGGCGGCGACCTGAGCGGTGGCCTGCTGGGTTTCTTCGGGCTTGAAGAAGGGATCACCACCAGCGGTCAGGCGGTCAGCCTCGACCTGGGCGGCTTCCTTGGCACCTTCGCCAGTGGCCACGAAGTCGCTGAACCAGTCGCCATGCTCGGCGCCGGCAGGCGTGCGGAAGATACGGTAGCGCCCGCCACCGTTGTGCTTGCCGACGTACTCGGGCTCCGACTGCTGCTCGGTGCTGGTCGTCTGCGTGGTGGTGGGCTGGGTGATCGGCTCGCCCGGGGTTTGGACGGTGAGGTTGTCGGGTGCTGGCATGTCGGAGACTCCTGGAGACCCACTGAGACGTTGTGAGACCAAAGCATCAGTGGGCGGAGCCGTCGGGATCCCGACTATTTGCCAGCGGGGCAAGCGGTGCGGACGTAGTCCTGGAGCGCGGTCAGTTGGCGGATGGCGTCGTCGCCGTCGTTGGCGATTCGGACAATTCGTTCAGCAGCCGCTGGGTCAAGTTCGGCTCGCGCTTCTGCATGGCCCACGCCGGCGGTGGCAGATCCGGGGCACTTGGCGAGGACTGACAGCCGGCGCTGGCCAGCAGCAACAGCAGCACGCAGATCGGCATTGGTTTGGTTCGCACGTTCACGCTCCTGGGTGTGTTGGGTGTCAAGTTCGCCCAGTAGGCGAATGGTTTCCTTGCGGCTGCGCTCTGAGGCCTCCAGCTCTTCGATACGCGACGAACTGGCATCAAGGGCGGTCGTGGCATGGTCGAGACGCCAAAACGCCAGAATCGAGACGAGAGAGAGCGCTGCGATGGCTGCGAGTAGGTACTTGGTCATGGCCGCTCTTCCCACTGGAGATTCCAGACCCATTGCGCGGCATCGTTGACGGCCAGGCCACCGGTCAGCGTGCTGAGCCTGGCATGCAGCACACTGGCGGGCCTGCCGCGCTCACTGAACTCGCCGCCCACGTTGTTGGCCGTGTTGTTGGCCGAGGACGTGCGCAGCTTCATGGGATCGATCAGCGTGCCGCCGGTGAAGTCGCCGCCAGTCTCTGCCACGCACACAGGCACGTAGTAGGGCTGCGGCCTGCTGGCCATGCTGTTCAGCGGGATTACCGGCAGCGCAGTCCAGGTGCCCGAGGAAGTGGCACCGGCGTAAACGTCCAGCTGCACAGCGCCCTGCGTGACGTCCAGCTTGTTCAGCCACACGATGAAGTCGATGGGCGAGGTGAAGCGGAATTGCACGCTTGGCCCAGCCACGGGCATGACGCCCTGGGCGAAGGTGCGGAACATCCGGCCAGCGAAGAACCCGGTTTGCCCTGGGTCAACGCGCAAGCGCTGGCTTGGCCCGTGGTTGTCGGTAAATACATCAACGGCCGGGACAACCCAGCCGTTTGGCCCCAGAACACTGTCCATAACTCGCTCCTATTGCGCGGCCATGCACTTGGCATGGCGGTTGAGCTGGCGCTGCCAGACGCCCCAGCACCGCTTGTTGCCCGGTGTGCTGCAGTCGTAGCCGGCGGCGTACTTGTACTTGAGCAGGTCGTGGCAGGCCTGGACGTAGTTGCCGGCCAGCAGGTCGCGGCGAGGGGAACCAGCGCGCCAGGTGCCGATGCCGTACTGGCCGATGAAGTCCATGTACAGATCAAACTCGTCCTGGTGGAGCTTCACGCCCGGCAGGCTGGCGGCGAAGGCCTTCTCGTCTTCGGTGAGCAGGTTGCGGGCCAGCACCTCGGCACGCTGGCGGGTGATGGTGTCGCCCATGCGGACGCGGGTGCCGTCCTCCCAGCGCGTCGAGCCGTGCCCGATGGTGGGAACGTCGCCCTTGGTGGGGATGACCGCCACGTCGGTGAAGCCCTCGTTGGCCTTCCAGACGCCGAACCCGGCCAGGCTCATCGTCAGCAGGCCGACCGCAATGCGGTTGCGGTTGCTCATGGGCGGCACTGCCCCTTGAGCGCTTCGATGCGGGCCTGGCTCTCGGCGGCCTCGCGCCTGTCCTTGCGCACCTGGAAGTACGTGTTGACCAGAAAGCCCAGCAGGGCCAGGGCCACACCACCTACGCCAACCCAGTTCACCTGGGTCAGCCATCCCACAAAGCCAGCCACGCCGCCCGCGTACAGACCCTTGCTGGCCACCGATGCACCTACTGCCTCTACGATCCCTTCTGGGCTGCTCGCCATACTTCTGCTCCTTACTGGGGCTTTCATTGGGCGCCTCCAGGCTGGTGACAAAGAAAACCCCGCTCGGTGGCGGGGCATCGATGACACACAGGGTCGGTGCAGCTGGGCGTCGGGTTCCCGACTATTTCGCGTGGTAGGCCCACCAGTCGCTGGTGGTGCACATGGGCATGCTCTCGCGGCCTTGCCCGGTCTTCTGGCACCAGAGCAGTACCAGACGCTCCCCTTCGCTGTAACGCGGCTCTGCGCCCTGCCGCCAGCCAATGAGCGTGGTGCGGGCAACGCCGATCTCGTCCGCCAGCGCCTGGATTGAATACCCAGAGCGCAGCACGGTGGTGATGACCCGGAACCAATCGATGCGCTTGGGCCCGGGCCTGGAGGGTGGTGGTTCACAGAGCACAACCGGGCGCACCGCCATGACAGCGGTGCGCACCGGCTCTGCGAACAGGGTCAGCTGGTCAGGCACTGGCGGCTTCATCGCCGGCGCCCTTCCCTGCCTCGCCGCCCAGGGCTTCCAGCGCCAGCTCAGCAAAGCGCAGGGAGACCTTTTCGAGTGCCCGGGCTACATCTGGGTTGTACCCGGCAGATTGAGCGCGGCAGGCGTAATCGCTCGCGGTACCGGCCGCGATGGCCATGGTGCAGGCGTTGGTCAGGTCAATCGTTGGGGTTGGCTTGTTCATCGCTGTTGCTCCTGGATGGCGGGGGTAAACGCGCACGCGCGCGAGACAGAGCGAGGCGGCGCACTCAGCCGCCCCATGATTTCGGTCATTTCTTCGATGGCCACGGCCAGCGCCAGCGGGTTCTCGTCGAGCTGGAAGGGGTGGAAGGCTCGGCGGTGGCTGATCATGTTCTCGGGCTCCCCATGCCTGGTCATGTCGAGGTCAACAGCCAGAAGCAGCCAACCATCAACACCGATCTCTTGCGCGAACCACGTCAGTTTGTTCATGTCCTTCCCCTAGAACTCTTGGTATGCCCAGCCACCGCCTGCCTTCTTGGTCTTGGCGGTGACGGCAATGATCTTGAAGGGGTACATGTTGGCCGCGATCTTGGTCTTGACCTTGGCGTCGTCAGTCCAGAAGCCCTTGACCTCATGCAGTTGCATCTCACCGTTGGCGAGCATCACGGCGAAGTCGGGCGTGTAGAACGTGTTGTCAGCCAGGCGAAGCTTGATGCCCTCGAACTTGTACCAGGCGATATGGCCCACAAACTGGCGATCCTTGAGGTATTCCTCGTAGGCGGCCTCGGTCTTGTTCATCTCGCCGGTTTTGAGTCGGCCAAGGGCCTGCAGGCCACGCTTCATTCCGTTTCGTTCAGCCATGGGACGGTTCTCGCTTGATTCCGAGCTTGGCCAGCAGCAATGCGCGTGCGGCCTTTGGATCTGTTGGGATGTTCTGTGCCGCGATCAGGTCGCGGGCTTCCTGGTGGGAGCGAGCGAGCTGGGCCTTCATGCCGCTGTCATGCTCGATGCCCTGGGCGATCTTGCCGTCGAGGGGCTGCGCGTTCTGTGCTCGGCGCTGAACGATGGCGTAGTTGCGTTCGAAGCGCTGGAACAGGGCCTTGTCGCTGTGCTTGGCCGATCTCAGGTCGAACGTACCCGTGGCTTCGGCTGCGACCTTCACCGCTTCGTGGCTGTACTTGCCCATCAGGGCCTCGGTCCAGGCCTCGGCAACGGTGGGAAGCCCCTGCACATGCAGGCACATGGCGCGGAACTCGGTTGCGTCAGGCGGCCACGATTCTTTGCCGGAGCCTGCGTTGGCAGCTGCAACCTCGATCATGCGATGCAGGCCGTTGGCGATCTGCTTGCCGTTGAGCCCACCGAGGATCTTTGCCCAAGCGTGATCAGCCTTCGGGGCGTCACCGAAGTTGCTGGTCCACTTGTGGCCATACGTCTGGGTCATCGTGATCCAGAGTTTCTCCAGCAGTCCAAGGCTCAGGGGTTCCGGGGCCTTCTCCGCGGGCTGCTCGCTGGGCTGCGACGTTCGCTTCGACCCTGTCGACGGCAGAGAGACGACGTTGTTGACCAGGCGCTGCACTGCCGCCTGAGCCTGCTCTTGAGTTTCCATGGGTATACCCCCCGGCTTGCGCCTGGCGAATGTGGTGTTTCAGGGATTGGGCGAGCTGATGCTCCCACTGGGCCTGCGACTGCTCCTTGTCGGGGCGTGCGATCCAGTACGAGCGGAATTCGTTGAGGGTTTCTGCGGGAACGGCTTTGGGGATGGCGTTGCGAAGCGCGGTTGGGCCCCAGGTCTTTGCCTGTGGCTGCCAGCCGTCGTGCATCGCGAAGTAGCCGCGCGCGGAGAGAGTAGTAGGGCTTTTACCGGATTCCGGAAGTAGGTTGCTGATCGGCGAAGTGGGCGGTTGCTGATTTGGTTGTAGATCGTCGCCAGATCCACCAAAAGCCCCGGAATCACTGGGTTCCAGATCATTCCCTAGTGGTTGCTGATCTGGTTGTTCATTTGGTTGTAGATCGGTTGCAAATGATTTGGACGGACGATCACTTCGAGCTTGCGGGAACTCGAAGACCAAGGGGCCAATTGAATTGAGAAGACCAAGTGTTTCAAGCCTGCGGACAGCTGAGCGGTACTGCTCGCGCGTAACAGGCTTGGGGGTGGCTCGACCGCGGATAGGGTCAACGGTGAAGCCTTCGCGCAGCACCACCTCATTGATCAGGGTCTTGCGCCCTGCTATGCCCGTCGAGAAGTCCATACGGCGCTTGAGGGCGCAGTATAACTTGAGCAGCTCTGCCGGCTCACCTGCCAGCAGATCCCACTCGGATTGATCAAGACGGATGGCGATCATGGTCAGTCCCAGCCCAGCGGGCCAGGCCGCTTCTTCTCGGCCTTGAGGCCGATCCGCGCCATGGTTTCCAAGGCTGACAGGTAGTCGGCTGTGACCACCATTGCGTCCTCAGGGACAACGCGAAGACCCAGCGTTGCCAGTACCTGGGCCCAGCGCTGGTACTCGCCATCATTCCACCGTGAAACCGTCGACTCGCTGCAACCCGCTTCCAGTGCGATCTGCTTTTGGCTCACCCGTGCAACGCGCTGCAAGATCAGGGTTTCGATCTCTCGGGTGATGTCATGCCTTTCTTGGCTTAATGAGTTCGTCGTCATGATCAGGCCGCCGTCAACTCTGGCCAGATTCGCGACCAATCATCCGGGCGCAGCTCTCGGCGAGTAACGGCGCCGCCGGTGGCGAGCTCGATTGAAGTCGCGATTTCAGCTGAAGAAATCTTGTTGCCATAGCCAATTTGGCGCAGGTAACCGCGGGTGGTGCCGGTGGCTGCTACCGCTTCGTCCGTCGCGGTCTTCAGCCAGTCCAGCAGCTTGGTGTGTTTGGTGCGCATAGCGGGACCTCCTAGTTAATGCGCAGATTATTACCGCTTGGTAATTGATTTATCAATACCTAACGGTCATTTACCGGGAAGTAATGGGTGTAGAGAATCGGCTAATGGAATTACGCTTGGTGCGCAGGCAGAACCTGCAGAAACTCATGGACCGCGAGTACGGTGTTGGCGCCCGTGGTGCCCAGTCTCGCTTGGCCGAAAAACTTGATAAGCCCCAGAACTTCGTGTCGCGCTGCCTGGCAGAACCAGGCCGCGCAGGTGCGAAATCCATAGGGGAGGATTTTGCGCGCGAGATCGAAGAGGCGTTCGGCTTGAGCCGGTATGCCCTGGATATACCGGGCATGGGGCTTGGTGAGGTTATCGACGTTGCAGGCCTGCCAGAGCCGCTGGCCAAGAAGATCACCAGTTACCGACCAATTGTGCAGGTCGAACGATTCGACGTTGCAGGATCGATGGGACCAGGGATGGAGGTTCCCGAAGTAAACATGGTGGTTGAGCATATGGGCCTGGATGCCAATTGGGTTCGGCAGAACCTGAATTACTCTGCAACGGCGAATCTGAAGCTCATTAGCGGGCGTGGCGACAGCATGGCGCCGACGATCAGAAACGGAGACGCGCTGCTCGTGGACGTGGGTGTCTGCAGTGTGGAGTCGGATGCGATCTACTACTTCGAAATGGGTGGTCGCCTGCATGTAAAACGCATCCAGCGGAATCTAGACGGCCTCACAATCATCTCGGACAACACTCAGTATCGAGAGATCGTCGTACCCGCAGACCGAGAGGCCGATATCCGAATCCTCGCTCAAATCATTTACTGGTGGACTGGCAGGAGCTTCTAAAGCATGGGGATGTTTGCGAGGTTGATCAGCTCTTGGGCCATCAAAGGCCAGAAAAAAGACCTGCAACGATTCATTGACCAGCTTGCTGCCATGGACAGTGGCGAGATTGGCTTTGTCTTGGCGATCGCCACTCATCTTCGAAACAACCTAGAGGAGAGCGGCTATCGGCTGATGGACCCCTTGATTGATTATCCGGCCGATCCCACTGTTGTGATCCGCCTTCAACGGCTAATCCGTGAGTTTCAACGCACAGGTGCCATGAGTGATGCGGCAGGTGCGATGGTCTGGATGCACACTATGCGCGTTGGAGGACAGCACGAGTTACGCGGTCTTGCTCGAAAAATGTGGGGAGAATTAGCCCGTGGCATGCCGCACGTGGTCGGTGCCTCTGTCGATGTGTATCGATTAACGAACAAATTCCCAAACACCTCGGGATATGACCAGTATCCCCAAGGCCTCACACCTACCCCCACGTAACCTGCATTCCGTCTAGCTCGAACACGCCCGCGCAAGCGGGTTTTTTCGTGCCTCAAATAAAATTATTACCAAACGGTATTGACTGCAATCATTACCAAGCGGTAACTTTCGCTCATCCGGACCTCCCCGAACCTTCGCGGAAGACCAGATGAGCTCTTTACACAACCAGACGATTCACCGCGATGGCTTGGAAAGGCTTTGACGCGCTGGGCGTGGGCGACTCCCACACTGGCTGCGCCGTATAGACCTCGGGGCCATCGCACAGGATTTCACTACCTGGCCTTTGAAGCTAAGGGCCAGGCGGGAAATCAACCGGAGATCACCCAATGACCAAGCAACAGCTCGTACAAAAAGCCCGTGAGTACAACCACCACCTGGTGGCGCACGTGAAAGCCGGCCGCTTCTGGGCCGCTGATCTGGCTGCAGACACCCGCAACGAAGCGATGGCCGAAGCACGAAAGGCCTGAGATTCCACTGGCTGGCCTTCTCACAAGGGCCAGACGGGGAATCAACCGAGGACTCCACCATGTTCAACCCAACCGCGCAGAAGGTGTTCGACGAGAGCATCGACAGAGCGCTTGCTGTGCCGCCAGGCGAACTGGTGGCCTCTGAAACCGAACTCAGCTACGCCGCCGGCATGATCAGCTACGCGCTGTTTCGTGGCGATATCACGCACGATCAGGCCAAGTTGATGCATATGCGCATCCAGTCGGCCCGCCACCGTCGTGTTGCCCTGCTCTGCCACCGCCCGCTCGTACACCAGGAGCCGAGCCATGCCCAATAAATGCCGGGCGGTCATCGCCCCTAACTTCCCGCTGATCGTTGAAGCCCTGCATCGTCAGGGCTTTTTTCTGTTCCGCGATCTTCCACTCGGCACAACGATCCGCTTCCGCGGTGACATGTGCGTTGTGAGGTTTCCATGAGTAAGCGAGACGGCGGTACCGCCTTCCCTATGCAGGACGGCAACGCAATTCACGCCTACGCCCTTGCTGCCAGCCATGGCGTGAAGGATCACGAAGAGCGTGAAACCGCATACATCCACGCGCGAGGTGAGGCCGTGAAAGGCATGAGCTTGCGCGACTACTTCGCGGCCAAGGCCATGCATGCCCTGATCGAAGGCGCGCTGGCCAGCGACGCTGACTTCCCCCATCGCGAGAACGTAGCGGGCCGGGCATATGCCTACGCCGACGCGATGCTCTCCGCCCGCAACCAGAAACAGGACCCAGCACCATGAGCGATCTCGCCATCAAGCCCACATTCAGCCTGGCCCCGCAGAACCTCGACGAAGCCTTGAAGTTCGCCGACTACCTGGCCAATTCCGACATTGTCCCCAAGGACTTCCAACGCAAGCCGGCCAACATCCTGGTGGCTGTGCAGTGGGGCATGGAGCTGGGCCTGCAGCCCATGCAGGCCATGCAAAGCATCGCCGTCATCAACGGCCGCCCTTCCCTGTGGGGTGACGCGGTTATCGCCCTGGCTCGTAGCTCGCCGATGTGTGAGTACATCACCGAGACGGACGACGGCGAGACAGCCACCTGCCGCGTAAAGCGCCGCGGCGAGGAAGAGCAGGTGCGCACGTTCAGCATGACAGACGCCAAGCTGGCAGGCCTGGCCGGCAAGTCTGGCCCTTGGACCCAGTACCCGAAGCGTATGCGGCAGATGCGCGCCCGGGCATTCGCCCTGCGTGACGTCTTCCCCGATGTGCTGCGCGGCATGCCGGTGGCCGAGGAAGTCCAGGACATTCCCACCGAACGTGAGCTGAACCAGGCCCACGTGCGCAAGGCCGACGAGCCCAAGCAGCTGCCGGCCTACCCCGACAGCAAGCTGGATGAAATGGCGGACAAGTGGCGCGGAATGATTTCGGCAGGCCGCACCAGCCCCGAACATCTGCTGGCCAACCTTTCCAGCAAATACACCATCACCCCCGAGCAAATCGAGCGCATCCACGCTCTGGCGCCTATTGAAGGAGATCACGCCGATGCAAGTGCATAACGTCCAACAAGGCACGCCCGAGTGGCATGCCCTTCGTTCCAGCTACTTCACCGCTTCGGAGGCGCCCGCGATGATGGGCGCTTCGAAGTACCAGACCCGCAACGACCTGCTGGCGATGAAGAAGACCGGCATTGTTGAAGAGGTCACGCCTCAGCTGCAGGCCATCTTCGACCGTGGCCACGCTACCGAAGAGCTGGCCCGCCCCCTGGTTGAGGAAATGCTGGGCGAAGAGCTGTATCCAATCGTCGGTACCAGCGGCAACCTGCTGGCCTCGATGGACGGGGCCACGATGCTTGGCGACACGCTCTTCGAGCACAAGCTGTGGAACCAGAAGGTGGTGGCGATGATTCGCGCCGGCGAGCTAGATCCGCACTACTACTGGCAGCTTGAGCAGCAGCTGCTGGTCAGCGGCGCCGAGCGGGTGATCTTCGTGTGTTCGGACGGCACGAAGGCCAACTTCGAACACCTGGAGTACACGCCAGTCGCAGGTCGCCGGGAGCAGCTGGTGGCCGGATGGGCCCAGTTCGAGGAAGACCTGGGCAGCTTTGAGGTGAAGGAAGCCAAGGTCGAGGTCATCGGTGCCGCCCCTGATCAACTGCCGGCCCTGCGCATTGAGGTGACCGGCATGGTCACCGCCAGCAACCTGGACGCCTTCAAGTCCCACGCCCTGCAGGTGTTCGGCGGCATCAATACCGACCTGAAAACCGACCAGGACTTCGCGGACGCTGAGAAGACCGTCAAATGGTGCGGCGAGGTCGAGGACAAGCTCAAGGCAGCCAAAGAGCACGCCCTGAGCCAGACCGAAAGCATCGACGCACTGTTCAAGGCTATCGACGACATTGCGGCCGAGGCACGCCGCAAGCGCCTGGAGCTCGACAAGCTGGTCAAGTCCCGCAAGGACACCATCCGCACCGAGATCGTGATGGATGCCGCCAAGGCACTGCAGTCGCACATCGAGCAGATCGACGCCACCCTGGGTGGCCGCATCCGCATGCCGAAGGTGCACGCCAACTTCGCCGAAGCCATCAAGGGCAAGCGCACCATCGACAGCCTGAACGAAGCGGCCGACAGCGAGCTGGCCCGGGCCAAGATCGAGGCCAGCCGCATCGGCGACCTGATCCGCACCAACCTAGTCAGCCTCAACGAGCTGGCGGCCAACCACAAGTTCCTGTTCAGCGATGCGCAGGATCTGGTGCTTAAGGACAATGATGCGCTGGTGGCGCTGGTCAAGGTCCGCATCAGCGAGCACGAACAGGCTGAGCAGAAGAAGCGTGACCTTGAGCTGCAGCGCCAGCAGGAAGATCAGGCGCGCCAGCAAGCGGCGCAGCAGGCCTCCCAGCAACAGCCAGTTCAGCAGCAGATGCAAGAACAGCCGGCAGTGCAGCAGGTGGCTCAGGCAGATCCGGCGCCAGCAGTTACGCCGATCACCAGCGCAACGCCAGCTGCACAGGCGGCCGGTGACGATGGCCGACGCATCAAGCTTGGCGATATCAGCACCACCCTGGGCTTCACCCTCACCGCCGACTTCCTGGCCTCGCTGGGCTTTGAGGCGGTCGCGCAAGAGCGTTCGGCCAAGCTGTACCGCGCCAGCGACTTTGAAGCCATCTGCACCGCGCTCATCCACCACATCCAATCGGTTCGGCACAGCCAGGCAGCAGCGTAATGGCCAGCCAGAGCGTGGAAGAACTGTACGACCAGGTCGAAGAGTTCACTTCCCTGCTGGCTGCTGCCGAGCTGCACGCCAACGGCAGCTGGGAAGAAGAGTTCGTCGAAAACATGCGGGCCAGCTTCAAGCGCTATGGCCCGCGCACCCTTCTGAGCGTTCACCAGCAGAAGAAGCTGGAACAGATCGCCAAGTCTTGAGGAAACCCCATGAAAGTAGAACACCGCGAAGCCATCGAGCGCGCCAAGCTGCACGGAACCGATTCGATGATCTTTGCCCATCAGCTGATGGTGCACGACCTGGTTGAGGCCGCTCTGTTCGAGCTGCGCAACATCAAGGTGCCCTTCCCCCGCCTGGGTGAAGACGATCAGCAGGAAGTAATCGACCGCATCACCAAGCAGGCAGAAGAGGTGGTGTGGACGGCAGTCGGCATCATCAGCTCCCGCAGCGTCGACACCATCCCGATCAAGATTGCCGACTCCAAGTTCAAGGAGAAGAACATCACCGTGACCGGGGTGGTGGATGCCCAAGACCCCAACCGGCATGGCCTGATCGATCTTTCAGGCAAGTTGGCGCTCCTGGTGCTGGCGCCGAATGACTACGCCGAAGGCCTGGACGGCATCCGTGCTGAACGCGACCAGGGCGAATTACCGCTGAGCGCGGCCGAGATCATCGCCGGCGCCGGCCTGGACCGTCGCCAAGAGCAGCAGCTGGATCTGGCTGAACAGCAGGCCCAGCAGAACCCTAAGGACGATAGCGACGTTGTCGACGCTGAGTTCATTGAGGGCAGCGTGCCTGTAAGCAAGGAGTTCGGCGACTTCGACTACGACGACGCCAAGCAGCTGATCGTACTCAAGGCCAACGGCAAGCCGTTCAAGGCCCACTGGGCACAGGCCCGGCTGTCGATCAGCAGCGACCAGGCAACCAGCCTGCTGCTGCGTCTGCTCGACGACCAGGTCATCGCAGTGGACAAGGAAGGCGAGTCCGCCCTGGACCACAGTTACAAGGTCATCGCCACCCTGGAAGACGTCGTGGTCTGACCCCCACTTATCCACAGCGAAATATGCACAACCGGCGCCGCAAGGCGCCTTTTTCATGCCCCGAGGAATCTCAAATGTCCAACTTGATCTGCATCTACGATACGGAAACATCCGGCCTGCCGAACTTCCGCGACCCAAGCGACCACCCAGACCAGCCGCACCTGGTCGATATCTGCGCCCTGCTCTTCACCCCTGAGGGCGAGCTGGTCGACAGCTTCGAAGCCATGGTCCGCCCTGATGGCTGGAGCATCCCCGACGAGGTGGCCGCCATCCACGGCATCACCAACGAAATCGCGCTCGAGCACGGCATCCCCGAAGCGGTGGCCGTCGAAGGCTTCCTCGCCATCGCCAACCGAGCAGGCCTGCGTGTAGCCCACAACGTGTCGTTCGACGACCGCATCATGCGCATCGCCCTCAAGCGCTTCCAGGATGCCTGGGTGGCCGAAGCCTTCCGCGATGCGCCGAAGTTCTGCACCTGCCAGTCCACCACCAACATCGTGAAGTGCCCGCCCACGCCCAAGATGATCGCCGCCGGCCGGGGCCGCCAGTTCAAGCAGCCCAGCGTGGCCGAAGCCTTGAAGTTCTTCACCGGTGAGGACCTGGTGGGTGCCCACCGCGCTCGTCCGGACGCAGAGGCCTGCGCCCGCGTGTACTTCGCCCTGCAGGCTTTCCAGTCGGTTGCCTGATCATCACCGCGCCGGGCAACCGGCGCTTGCTGGAGCCTTCCATGAACCCAATCGCCCAGCAGGCCCTTAACCGGGCCCGCCAGCCTGCCCCTGCGCCGGCACCAGCCTACTCCACCGAATCAGCCATCCGCCCCAAGCCCATCCCGGTGCTGGTGGTTCGCGGCCCCATCAACAACTTCATGCGCAAGCAGGCCCGGGACGAGGCAATCGCCACGGTCATGACCATGCACCGCACGCTGGCCGCAACCAACGGCGTGGCCCTGGTCGTGGAACACCTCAAGCGCACCGCCGCCGACAAGCCCGGCAGCCACATCGCCGGTTACCTGGACGTCATTCAACTACTGGAGCAAGGGCAATGAAGAAACCACCATTGGCCGAGCGCGCGCTTGCAGCCATTGCTCGGTATGAGCGCGCGGCCGGCGAACTTGGCGCCATCAAGAAAGGGATCGTGGCAGAGCTGGAGAAGTGCCCGATCACTATTGAGGCGTACCAGGGAAACAGCATTGACGGCGTGTACCGCCAGCAAAGCCAAGCTGATATTGACCGTCTGTGGGATGGCTCACGCGTTCGTCATCACCTGCACCAGGTGCTCAAGATGCGCACCACCGATGGCGGCGAATACGACATTGAGCGCGGCCTTCACGACTACGAGGTCAAGGACGAGCTGCGCGGCCTCAGCTTCGAAGCGGGCGACCCGTACAAGTGCGAGCACTGCCTTGCCGCTTGGCTGCTGATCGAGCGCCGGAAGCTGGCGCGCCAGGAGTTCGGCCAGGCCAAGCGTTTGGTCAGGGCCTTGGGCAAGCTGGCCATCCAGGCCGAACCTGCTGAGCCAGAAAGATCCTGCGCTGCCAAGGACTGCCAGTTACCTCGCGTCGACGCGACCATGTTCTGCCGCGATCACCAGTCGGTAAAAGGCCGTACCAGGAATGCAGCTCCCCTCACGGCCGAACGGCTCTCTTTCATGATGCAACAGGATGGGTATCAGCAATGAGCGACTACCAGACAGTCAACCTGCCCCGCGATCTGGCCGAGCGCATCGCCAAGGTCTGCATGTTCACCATGTTTGCCGAGGATTCGAAGCAGTTGCGCGCCATCCTGGCCAGGCCCTCGCCACCTGTTGAGCGCGATGAGCGGGCAGCGTTTGAGCGTGCCATTGTCGCTGAATGGCCACAGGCCCCTCTCATCCGAAAGCGCGACCTGCTGCCCAAGGATGATCCCTGCTACGGCGATTACTGCGACGAGCCATTGCAGCGGGCTTGGGTTGGCTGGCGTATGCGCGCCTGGCTTGAAGGATCCAAGCCAACCGTCCTGTCCAAATGTGTTTTGTGCGACCATCTGCAGGCCGACCTGACGGCGCGGGACGAACGTATCGACACTCTCGTCGATGATCTGGACCAAGCCCAGTACGACAAGGATGCCTGGAAGAACCATGAAGAATCGCTCTGGGTTCAGGTATTCCATGGCGAAGGAGACGATCCGTTCATCAGCGCTGTAAGTGGCGCGATCTGCATAGAACAACTCACCCTGATCCAAGAAGACATTGTGACCGGTGCCGAGGACATGCTTGAAAGAGGCCCGGGCTTCTATGTGTTCAGGTGCGACCACTACGAGGCGCACTACGACAACGTCGGGATGACGGAGCCAGCCCACTGGGAACTAGCCTTCGAGTCTTACGACCGTTTCCCCTGGGCGGATGAAGCAGAAGCCAGGGTCAGGGCAGCGAAAGAAGCCGAACTGATCGACATTGATGATCTGTTCGAAACGCCTGATTGCTGCTTCTGCAGCGACACTGGCTACATCATCGTCGATGACACCCAGCCCGAGTACATCACCACACCATGCACCGAGTGCGAGAAGGGCAAGCAGATCGAGGCCACGGCCACCAGCCCAGGCGCCAAGGTCGCAGCCCTGATGGAATCGCGGGGTGAGCCATGAGGCCCCTCGCCGTCTTCTGGGCCTGCCTCACCGCAGCAGCCTTTGCCTTCCTGATCGGCGTGGTTCTCACCATCTACGCCACCAACCAGCGCGTTGCCCAGGCCGATGACCAGCACCCGCCACCACCCGCGGGCGACCAGTTCGACGAAGGGCCGGTGCTGGCCCGACTGCCGGCCGCACACCTTGCCCCTGTCCGTTACATTTTCTGAGAGGTACCTATGAACGCCGCACAAATCCCCGATGACGTTGAGTTCATCAAGATTGCCGAGGTCCGCAAGATCACCGGCATGGGCACCAGCTTCATTTACGAGCGCATGATGGAAGGCACCTTCCCCAAGCAGGTAAAGCTGGGCCCACGCTCTGTTGTGTGGGTGAAATCTGAGGTGCAGGCCTGGGCCCAAGCCAAGATCACCGCCGCCCGCGGCGGTTGATCACTCAGCCAGCAGGCCGTCCAGGTAGTCGGCCCAGTCTTGCATCATCCCCCTCCGCTGCTCCACGAACTCAGCATGGTTGTATGCGTCGCCGATGTGCGACAGCTGAGCGTCGATCCACTTCTCGTTGTATCCCATCTCGTTCAGTGCGGTTGAGATCGTTGCGCGTATTCCGTGCCCGGTCAGCCGTCCCTGGTATCCCATGCGCTTTAACAGACTATTCACCGTGCCATCGCTTATAGGCTTGCGCGGGTCGTTTCGGCCCGCGATAAGCATGCGATACCGTCCGGTGACCTCGTGAGCGCGCTTCGCCTCTTCCATCGCCTGCCGCGACAACGGCACCAGGTACGGTGGAATCTCCCCGCTTTTCGTCCTTACTCTCTTCTGCAACTGCTTCACGATCCCCGGCGGGATTGTCCACAGCCCCTCCACAAAGTCGAACTGGTCAAAGGTCGCGCTACGCAGCTCGATCGTACGCACGCCGGTCAACAGCAGCAGCTTTACCGCGCTGCGGGCGTACTCGGCGCACTTGAAGTCGCGCAACGTCACCAGGAACTCTTTCAGCTCATGCCGGCGCAGGTATGGGTTGTGCTGCTCTGGCGGCTCCGGGACCGCGACAATGTCCAGGTCGGCGGCCGGGTTCACCTCTAGCAGGCCTTCGGCCATGCCAAACCGGAAGATCTCATGCAGCCAGGACCGGCACTTGCGGGCCGAGTTCAGCGCCCCACGGCGCTCGACCCGTCGCATGGCCTCCAGTACATCGCCACGCTTGATCTGGGCAATGGGCAGCTTGCCCAGCTCCGGTATCAGGTCCTTGTCCAGGTAGAAGCGGGATTGCACCGCTGAGCCTTTCCGGGCTGCAGCCCAGCGCGGCAGCTTGAACTCATGCCAACGGTTGGCCACGGCCTCGAAGGTGTTTTGCTGGTGCACGGCGGCTTCGGCCTTGGCCTGCCGGCGCTCGATGCGCGGGTCTACGCCCTTGGCCACCTGCGATCTGGCCTCATCCCGGCGGTCGCGTGCATCGCGCAGGCTGATCTCCGGGTATGTACCCATCGATATGCGCTCCTGTTTGCCGTGCCAGGTGAACCGGAAGTGCCACGACTTCGTGCCGTTCTTGGCGACGTAAAGAAAAAGGCCATCACCATCCTTGAGGGAATAGGGCTTGTCCTGGGGCTTGGCCTGCCTGGCCGCTGTGTCTGTGAGGGGCATTTAGTACATCACCTTGGCACCGAATCTAGGATGTGCTGCGCAATGTACTAAAAATTTGCGGAACGCGGCGGAAGATTGCACAAAGTTACGGGAAAAATAAAACCGCCAAGTAGGCGGTTTCATTGGGGTTTCCGGAAGGTTATGGTCCGTCGCGGAAAATGTCATGGTGCCGGAGACAGGAATCGAACCTGCGACCTTCGCGTTACGAGTGCGCTGCTCTACCGACTGAGCTACACCGGCGTGTAGCGCAACGTACCACTGCTCACACCCGTAACGCAAACCCCTGTTTCCACTGGTTTATTGCCCTGCCCTCAAGCCCCCTTGCACCCTTTGGGCGCCAGGTCTTCCTCGATGTCGGTCGTGCACGCCCAGCCGCTGGCCGAACGCGTCAGGGTCAGGGCCTTGCCCAGCGCGTTGGCCGGCGCATCCACCAGGGTGCAGACAATGCTGCCGCTGCCATCTGCGGCCTTGCCGCTGGCCGCGATCGCACAATGCGCCGTCGCTGGCTGGCCACCCAGCGCGGCGACATCCGCTACATCCTTCCCATCATTCAGCCGCAGATCCATCGCCGTCTTCAGCGCGCTGATCTCCAGCAACCCGGCCGCGGCCTTGGAGCGTGCCTGGTGGTTGGTGTACATCGGTAAGGCGATGGTCGCCAGAATGCCGATGATCGCGACGACGATCATCAGTTCGATCAGGGTGATACCGCGTTGCCCTTTCATGAACGTAGTTCCTTTTTGATTCGCTTACACATTGAGGTCAGTTGCGCCCCAACCGGCAGCGGCGCAGTAGGCCTGAACAGACACCTTTTGTCACCCCTGCCCGCACGGGCGTCATCTTCGCTGAACTACTCTAGTGAGCATCACGGACGCCTGCCCTTGCATGGACGCGGCAAGCTGTTTCCAGGCTTGTCGCCGGGGCTGAACAAGGACCTTTGCATGACTTCATCTTCACTTCTCTACCGCTGGCACGGCACCGACGCCAACGGCACGCCGGTCAGCGGCCAAACACCCGGGCGCAGCCCGGCTTATGTGCGCGCCGGGCTGATTCGCCAGGGCATCACGGTGGCGAGTTTGCGGCCGGCCAGCGGGCTGGCGTTCAGCTTGCCAAAGCGGCGCGAAAAGGCTGACCCGGCGGGGTTCAGCCGGCAGTTGGCGACGTTGCTCAAGGCCGGGGTGCCGCTGCTGCAGGCGTTCGAGGTGATGGGCCGCAGTGGTTGCGATGCGGCGCAGGCGGGGTTGCTGGAAAGATTGAAACAGGATGTGGCCTCGGGCCTGGGGTTGGCGGATGCGTTGCAGCGTCACCCGGCATGGTTCGATGCGCTGTATTGCAACCTGGTACGGGTGGGCGAGCAGTCCGGTACGCTCGACCGGCAGCTGGAGCAGCTGGCCGGCATGCTGGAACAGCGTCGGGTGCTGCACAAGAAGGTGCGCAAGGCGATGATCTACCCGCTGCTGCTGTTGCTGACCGGGCTGGGGGTGTCGGCGATCTTGTTGCTGGAGGTGATTCCGAAATTCGAGAGCATGTTCTCGGGCATGGGCGCGGCGTTGCCGGCATTTACCCAATGGGTGATCAACTTGTCCACAGGGCTGAGCCGGTTTGCGCCGCTGCTGCTGGTGATGGGCTTGGTGCAGGGTGTTGCCGTGCGTCAGCTTTACCGGCAGCACGCGCCAGCGCGCCTGTGGATATCTCGGCGGGTGCTGGGCTTGCCCGTGTTTGGCAAGTTGCTGGGGCAGGCCGCGCTGGCGCGGTTTGCGCGTAGCCTGGCAACGTCCTACGGCGCCGGGGTGCCGTTGCTGGATGCGCTGGGTACGGTGGCGCGGGTAACGGGTGGCGACCTGCACGAGCAGGCGGTGTTGCGGCTGCGCCAAGGCATGGCCAATGGGCAAGGGCTGAACCAGGCGATGGCCGGTGAACCGCTGTTTCCCCCCTTGCTGGTGCAGTTGACGGCCATCGGTGAATCCAGCGGCACGCTGGACCAGATGCTGGAAAAAGCCGCCAGCCATTACGAGGAACAGGTCAGCCAGGCGCTGGACCAGTTGACCAGCCTGCTGGAGCCGGCCATCGTGCTGATCCTGGGCTTGCTGGTGGGTGGCCTGGTGGTGGCGATGTACCTGCCAATCTTCCAGTTGGGTAGTTTGATCTGAACATGACTTTATGGGCTTTGCTGGCTGAACAGCCAGCGTATTTCCTCACCCTTGCCACGGTGCTCGGCCTGCTGGTGGGCAGCTTTATCAACGTGCTGGTATATCGCCTGCCGATCATGCTGGAGCGCCAATGGCAGCGTGAGGCGCAAGAGGTGTTGGGGCTGCCGACCACGCAGCACGCGCGTTTCGACCTGTGCCTGCCCGCCTCCCGGTGCCCACACTGCGCGCACCGGATTCGTGCGTGGGAGAACATTCCGGTCATCAGCTACCTGGCCTTGGGCGGGCGCTGTTCGTCCTGCAAAAACCGCATCAGCCTGCGTTACCCGGTAGTGGAAGTGGCCAGCGCGCTGCTGTCGCTGGTAGTGGCCTGGCGCTTCGGCGCTTCGGTAGAGGCGTTGCTGGCGTTGCCGCTGACCTGGTGCCTGCTGGCGCTGAGCCTGATCGATGCGGACCACCAGCTGCTGCCGGATGTGCTGGTGCTGCCGACCATGTGGCTAGGGCTGATCGTCAATGCCTTTGGCATCCATGTGCCCCTGGCCGACGCACTGTGGGGCGCAGTGGCCGGGTACCTCAGCCTGTGGACGGTGTACTGGGTGTTCAGGCTGGTCACCGGCAAGGAAGGCATGGGCTATGGCGATTTCAAGCTGATGGCGCTGATCGGGGCGTGGGGGGGTTGGCAGGTGCTGCCGTTGACGCTGCTGTTGTCGTCGGTGGTGGGGGCGCTTGTTGGCCTGTGCTTGCTGCGTTTTCGCCGGCATGCCTTGGGCACGGCTATCCCGTTTGGCCCTTATCTGGCAATTGCGGGGTGGATTGCCGTGCTCTGGGGTGATGAAATATACGCCTCATACATACAACTGCTTGGATACTGATGACCACTGCGGCCTTTACCCCCTGGATTCTCGGCCTGACCGGCGGCATTGGTAGCGGCAAAAGCGCCGCTGCCGAGCGCTTTGTCGAGCTTGGCGTGCACCTGGTCGATGCCGACCAGGCGGCGCGCTGGGTTGTCGAACCTGGTCGCCCGGCCCTGGCCAGCATCGTCGAGCGCTTCGGCCCGGGCGTGCTGCAGGGCGACGGCCAGCTCGATCGCGCCGCCCTGCGCCAGCTGATTTTCGCCGACCCAGCGCAACGCAAATGGCTGGAGCAACTGCTGCACCCGCTGATCGGTCAGGAGATTTTCAGCTATCTGGCCAAGGCGCAGTCGCCTTATGCGGTCTATGTGTCGCCGCTGCTGATCGAATCGGGCCAGCACCATAAGACCCAACGCGTACTGGTGATCGATGCGCCGCAGGACCTGCAAATAGCCCGTACCCTGGCGCGGGACAACACCAGTGCCGAGCACGTGCAGGCCATTTTGCAGGCGCAGTTGGCCCGTGAGGATCGCCTGCGCCATGCCGATGATGTGGTAGTCAATGACGGCGGCCTGGCCGCGCTGCATGAGCAGATTGACCGCCTGCACCACTTTTACCTGACTTTGAAAGGAGGCCAGCCATGAGCCAGCCATTGACCGTCGATTGCCCGACTTGCGGCGCGCCTGTGGAATGGAGCGAAAAAAACGCGTTCCGACCGTTTTGTTCGGACCGTTGCAAGCTGATCGACCTGGGCGCCTGGGCAGCCGAGGAGCACAAGATTGCGGGGTCGGAAGGGTCCGAAGATGAGCTGTATTCGGGGGACCTGGAGCCGCGGCATTGAGCTGATTGCAAGGCGGCTGTGCCGGCCTGTGGGAGCGGCCTTGTGTCGCGAAAGGGCTGCGAAGCAGCCCCGGCATTTTTTGAGTTACCACCGAATCTGGGGCTGCTTCGCAGCCCTTTCGCGACACAAGGCCGCTCCCACAGAGACCGCGTCAGGTTTTAGATGTGATGGCAGAGCCGCCGCATGATCATCGCTCCTCTTCCTTCCAGGGCGCCTGCAAATACCGTGTGCGGTTGAAGGTTTCCAGCCACTCGGGGCAAAACACCACCAGCGCACTGATCACCATGCCGTTGATGAACGCCTCGGGGAACATCATCAGCCACAGGTAGCCCACAAAGTCGCTGAGCCATTCCGGCAGGGCAAACCGCCCATCGAGCCACAACAACCCTAGCGCCGCCGGTACGCAAACCAGCACGGTGAGCGCTGCCGGGAAGAACCCCGAACAGAAGATATAAACGAACAGGTTTCGCGGCTGGGCGCGCTCGACCACTATCGCGCACACCTCGGTAATCAGCACCGGCAAACCAATCAGCAACAAGCCGTTCACCCCCAACGCCGCCAGGTCTTGTCGCCCAAGCGCCAGCAAGCCAAGCTGGGCCATGAAGCCACCCAGCACCGCCAGCGGCCAGTCCAGCAACAGGGTGACCGCCGTCATGCCAATAAAGTGGTACGACACCCCGGTATCAAAGTCGCGCCGCACCAGCCACAGCGCAAACAGGCAGAACACCGTGCCAAACAGCAAATGCTGGCGGCGCCGGTCGGTAAACAGTTCAACCCAGCGAACACGGCTCACCGCCCAGATCAACAACGGCACATAACCCAGCCAGCCAAGGGTAAGGGTGGTGCCGGATAACACCTGCGCGCTGATCACCTGAACAATACCCTTTGCGGCCATGTGGATAAAACCGAGTCTACACCCATTCTCCCATTCCTTCGGCTGCGGTAGGCTGACGCTTCCGTTCGATGCAGGAAGCATTGGTCATGCTGGAAGGAACCAACCCCGCCCTGCTACTGGCAGCGGCACTCAACGCCATCATCGGCGTACTTCACCTGGCCATCATCGCCGTGGGGCCGCGTTGGTACCGTTTGTTCGGGGCCGGTGAGCGCATGGCGGTGGCCGCCGAAAACGGCCGCTGCTACCCGGCGCTGATCACCGCCGCCATCGCCTGCGTGTTGCTGGCCTGGTCGGCCTATGCGCTGTCGGCTGCCGGGGCGATCGGGCGGCTGCCCTTGCTGCTGCCAGTCATTTGCCTGATCACCCTGGTGTACTTGTTACGCGGCCTGCTGGGGCCAGGATTGCTGGCGGGCACCGGGCGTTCGCAGCGTTTTATCGTGGTCAGTTCGCTGATCTGCCTGGGCTTTGGCGTGGTGCATCTGGTCGGGCTGGTGCAGCAGTGGCCGGTGCTGGGCTGATTTTCACGCTTAAACAGCATCTTACCGTCATCGATTAGCGGCTAAGCTTGTCTGCATGGATGACTCAGACTACCTGCGCCTGCTTACCATCCAGGCCGAACAAGCCAATGCCTTTCTCTCCAACGCCCGTAAGTGGGAGCGGGAGCGTTGGGTGTGCCAGCGCCTGTTGCAGGGGCTGAACATTCCCTACCGCAGCGAGGACTTCACCCCGGCGGGGCAGGAGCCACCAGACGTGCTGTTCCGCGACGCCGCCTTCGAGGTGTTTTTCGTGCTCGACGAGGGCCGCAGGCTGAACGATGAATGGCGCGAGGAGCTGCAGCGGCGGCGCAGTGCGTTTTCCCTGGCGCAGCTGGTACGCCGCGAAGCACGCCCGCGGCGCATCAGTGCCACCGAACTGCTGGGGCGCCTGGCGCCCACCTTGCGCAAAAAGGCACACAATTACCGGGAACGCGGGCTGGAGCTGAACGAGCTGGACATCATCGCGTTCTCCAGCCTCAAGCGCGAAGTGCTCGACCTCAACACCCACTTCCCGCCGCCTACCGAATACCTGCGCCAAGGCTGGCGTTCGCTGTCGCTGGTCGGGCCAACCTTTGCCCGGGTACTGTTTGCCCACCCCGATGCGCCGGATTTCCTGCGCGGCAACCTGGGCCGCAGCATCGTCTTCGACGTAGGCATCAGTCTTTGATCCAGTGCAGCGACTGTTTGCGATGGCGTACACTCGGCGCCAGGGATAGAAAGCATTATCATTTGTTTCAAGCGCCTGCGCGAACGCTGTAGCGTTTGCGCAGTCACAAACGTCTACCTGACGAGGCCCACCATGACCAGTCGCCTGAACCCGGAAGATCAGCGTCGTGTCGATGAGTATCTGCGAGCCCCCCAGCACCAAGTCGAGCGCAGGCCCTTCCGGCCGTGGCTGCTCCTTTTGCTGGTGCTGGCCGTGACCATCGGGTTGGGTCTCATCAGCCGCCTGCTGAGTGGACTGGTGCTATGAGCTGCTTCGCGCTCGCCCTCCCCTCGTGCAGTTTGCGGCCGGCCCCCAGGGCCACGAATTCCGTAAACCTTATGAGATATTCCCATGACTCATCGCATCGTGATTGTCGGCGGCGGCGCCGGCGGCCTGGAACTGGCGACCCGCCTGGGTAAAAGCCTGGGCAAGCGCAAGCAGGCCGAAATCACCTTGGTGGACACCAACCTCACGCACATCTGGAAGCCACTGCTGCACGAAGTGGCCGCCGGCTCGCTGAACTCCTCGGAAGACGAACTGAACTACGTGGCTCAGGCCAAGTGGAACCACTTCAATTTCCAGCTGGGGCGCATGAGCGGCCTGGACCGTGAAGGCAAGCAGATTCAACTGGCTGCCACCCTCGACGAAGAGGGCCGCGAGCTACTGCCTGCGCGCACCCTGAGCTACGACACCCTGGTGATTGCCGTGGGCTCCAACACCAACGACTTCGGCACCCTGGGCGCAGCGCAGCACTGCCTGTTCCTGGATACCCGCAAGCAGGCCGAGCGTTTCCACCAGCAACTGCTGAACCACTACCTGCGTGCCCACGCCGGCGACGTGGCCAGCGAGAAAATCAGCGTGGCCATTGTCGGCGCCGGTGCCACCGGTGTAGAGCTGGCGGCCGAGTTGCACCACGCTGCCCACGAGCTGGCGGCCTATGGCCTGGACCGCATCCAGCCCAAGGACATGCACATCACCCTTATCGAGGCGGGCCCGCGCGTTCTGCCGGCGCTGCCGGAGCGCATCAGCGTACCGGTTCACAAAACCCTGGAAAAACTCGGTGTGAAGGTGATGACCAACGCCGCAGTCAGTGAAGTGACCGAGGACGGCCTGAAAACCAAGGACGGTGAAGTGATCCAGGCCAGCCTGAAGGTGTGGGCAGCCGGTATCCGCGCGCCAGGTTTCCTCAAGGACATCGATGGCCTGGAAACCAACCGCATCAACCAGCTGGTCGTGCGCCCTACCCTGCAAACCACCCGCGACGACAACATCTTCGCCTTCGGTGACTGCGCCGCCTGCCCGCAACCTGGCAGCGACCGTAACGTGCCGCCGCGCGCACAGGCGGCGCACCAGCAGGCTTCGATGCTGGCGCAAAGCCTGAAGGCGCGCCTGGAGAACAAGGCCCTGCCGACTTACGAGTACAAGGACTATGGCTCGCTGGTGTCGCTGTCGCGCTTCTCGGCGGTGGGCAACCTGATGGGTAACCTGATGGGCAGCGTGAAGCTGGAAGGCTGGCTGGCGCGGATGTTCTATGTGTCGCTGTACCGCATGCACCAGATGGCGCTGTACGGGTTCTTCCGCACGGCGTTGATGATGCTGGGCAGCAAGATTGGCCGGGGTACCGAGCCGCGCCTGAAGTTGCACTAACAGGCGCCCCCATGCCCTGTAGGCGCGGGTTTACCTGTGAATGCGATGGTGGCTGCACTGCCGCATTCGCGGGTGAACCCGCTCCTACAAAGGGGCGGTGTGGCAAATAGATGCAGGTGGGATTTGCACCGATGGGCGCATTTTTCGGGGCAAAAGAAAAAGGGCATCTCATGCGAGATGCCCTTTGTTCATGGTGGGTCGTGTAGGATTCGAACCTACGACCAATTGGTTAAAAGCCAACTGCTCTACCAACTGAGCTAACGACCCAAAAATGGTCGGGGTGAGGGGATTCGAACTCCTGACATCCTGCTCCCAAAGCAGGCGCGCTACCGGACTGCGCTACACCCCGAGTGTTTCAAAAAAAAGGGCATCTCTTTGAGATGCCCTTTTCTACATGGTGGGTCGTGTAGGATTCGAACCTACGACCAATTGGTTAAAAGCCAACTGCTCTACCAACTGAGCTAACGACCCGGAAAATGGTCGGGGTGAGGGGATTCGAACTCCTGACATCCTGCTCCCAAAGCAGGCGCGCTACCGGACTGCGCTACACCCCGAGATTGGCTCCGCGACCTGGACTCGAACCAGGGACCCAATGATTAACAGTCATTTGCTCTACCGACTGAGCTATCGCGGAACTGAACTTCGGTACAACTCCGAAGACTGTGTTCGCTTCGGACTCTTTAGCTTCTTCGCTTTCGCGTTGTCGCTGCTGAGGCCGGCTATTCTACATTCTTCGTTTTGCTTGTCAACCACTTTTTTTCATTCAACTTACTGATTTGTAAGTTGTTTTGCGATCACTGATGTTGCTGGTGATTCGCTTAGTGCCTGACAACGCGGCGTATATTAGGGGCACTCTAAATTTGATGCAAGCAAAAATTTCAAAAATTTCAGGCGGTTATCCAAGATTGGCGCAAAGGCCCGAAATAGCTGGGCTGTGCCGGCCCTTTCACGGCTAAACCCGCGCCTACGAGGGGCTGCCTAGCCTGCAAAAATCTGCGCAGGGTTGGCCGCGAAGGGGCCGACATGGGCAACAGGCAGAAAAAAGCCCCGCAAACGCGGGGCTCATGGTGCAACACAATCAGCCGAAGACGATTTCGTCGCCTTCCACCTTGGCGGTGATCGCCGTACCGGGCAGGAACTTGCCGGCCAGAATCAGCTGCGCCAGCGGGTTCTCGATCCAGCGCTGGATCGCCCGCTTCAGCGGCCGTGCGCCGTACACCGGGTCGTAACCCACAGCAATCAGCTTGTCCAACGCCTCTGGGCTCAGGCTCAGCGACAGTTCGCGCTCCAGCAGGCGGCTGCGCAGGCGGCCGAGTTGGATTTCGGTAATACCGGCAATCTGCTCGCGGCCCAATGGCTCGAACACCACCACTTCGTCGATGCGGTTGATGAACTCCGGACGGAAGTGCGCCCCCACCGCATCCATCACTGCCGCACGCTGTGCCTCGCGGTCACCCACCAGTTCCTGAATCTGCGCCGAGCCCAGGTTGGAGGTCATCACGATCACGGTGTTGCGGAAGTCCACGGTGCGCCCGTGGCTGTCAGTCAGGCGGCCGTCTTCCAGCACCTGCAGCAGCACGTTAAACACATCCGGGTGGGCTTTTTCCACCTCGTCCAGCAGCACCACCGAGTAAGGCTTGCGCCGCACAGCCTCGGTCAGGTAACCGCCCTCTTCATACCCTACATAGCCTGGCGGTGCACCGATCAGGCGCGCTACGGAGTGCTTCTCCATGAATTCGGACATGTCGATGCGCACCATCGCCTCTTCGGTGTCGAACAGGAACTCGGCCAGCGCCTTGCACAGTTCGGTCTTGCCCACACCGGTCGGGCCGAGGAACAGGAACGAACCACTTGGCCGGTTCGGGTCGGACAGGCCGGCACGCGAGCGGCGTACGGCGTTGGCTACGGCGGTTACCGCCTCGCTCTGGCCAATCACGCGCTGGTGCAGCAGCTCTTCCATCTTCAGCAGCTTCTCACGCTCGCCTTCGAGCATCTTGGCCACAGGAATGCCGGTCCACTTCGACACCACTTCGGCAATTTCTTCCTCGGTGACCTTGTTGCGCAGCAACTGGTTTTCGGTCTTGCCGTGCTGGTCGACCATCTGCAGGCTGCGCTCCAGGTCCGGGATCACCCCGTACTGCAGTTCGGCCATGCGGTTCAGGTCGCCTTTGCGACGGGCGGCTTCCAGCTCCTGGCGAGACTGCTCGATCTTTTGCTGGATCTGCGCCGAGCCCTGCACTTCAGCTTTCTCCGAAGCCCAGATTTCTTCCAGGTCGGAATACTCACGCTCCAGCCGCTCGATTTCCTCGGTCAGCTTCTCTAGGCGCTTTTTCGCCGCTTCGTCTTCTTCTTTCTTCAGCGCCTGCGACTCCACCTTCAGCTGGATCAGGCGGCGATCAAGGCGGTCGAGCACTTCTGGCTTGGAGTCAATCTCCATGCGGATGCGGCTGGCCGCTTCGTCGATCAGGTCAATGGCCTTGTCCGGCAGCTGGCGGTCGGTAATGTAGCGGTGGCTGAGCTTGGCCGCAGCGATGATTGCACCGTCGGTGATGGCCACCTTGTGGTGCACTTCATAGCGCTCTTTCAAGCCACGCAGGATGGCGATGGTGTCTTCCTCGCTCGGCTCCTCGACCAGCACCTTCTGGAAGCGGCGCTCCAGGGCGGCGTCCTTTTCGATGAACTGGCGGTACTCGTTCAGCGTGGTGGCACCTACGCAATGCAGCTCGCCGCGGGCCAGAGCCGGCTTGAGCATGTTGCCGGCGTCCATGGCACCCTCGCCTTTGCCGGCGCCGACCATGGTGTGCAGTTCGTCGATGAACAGGATGATCTGGCCTTCCTGCTTGGACAGTTCGTTCAGCAGGCTTTTCAAGCGCTCTTCGAACTCACCGCGGTACTTGGCACCGGCAATCAGCGCGCCCATGTCCAGCGCCAGCAGGCGCTTGCCTTTGAGGCCGTCGGGCACTTCACCATTGATGATGCGCTGGGCCAGGCCTTCGGCGATGGCGGTTTTACCCACGCCAGGCTCACCGATCAGCACCGGGTTGTTCTTGGTACGGCGTTGCAGCACCTGCACGGTTCGGCGGATTTCATCGTCACGGCCAATGACCGGGTCCAGCTTGCCCTCTTCGGCACGCTTGGTCAGGTCGACGGTGTATTTGTCCAGCGCCTGGCGCGATTCCTCGGCGTTGGCGTCATTCACTGCCGCGCCGCCACGCAGGTTGTTGATGGCATTTTCCAGCGCTTTCTTGCTCACGCCTTGGCTCAGCAGCAGCTTGCCGAGCTTGCTGTTTTCGTCCATGGCGGCCAACAGCACAAGCTCGCTGGAAATGAACTGGTCGCCCTTCTGCTGTGCCAGGCGGTCTGCCTGGTTAAGCAGGCGTGCCAAGTCCTGCGACATGTTCACGTCGCCGGTAGGGTTCTGTATTTTTGGCAGTTGGTCGAGCTCTTTCACCAGCCCCTGGCGCAGGCCATTGATGTCGAAGCCTACCTGCATCAGCAGCGGTTTGATGGAGCCGCCCTGCTGTTCGAGCAGCGCCTGTAACAGGTGCACGGGCTCTATGGCAGGGTGGTCCATGCCAACGGCCAAAGATTGGGCATCGGATATTGCAAGTTGCAGCTTGCTGGTTAAACGGTCTATTCGCATGGTGTACCTTCCTTTAAAGGGCAGGTCGGAGCGATGGACAGCGCCTGTTTATAAAGAAACCTGCCTGAGATGACTTTATAGATAAGGCTGATTCTGGAAGATTCAAGCGTAGCGGGGTTGACCAAAGTCAACCTGTTGGATTAACGGGGGCCATTCGCGGGCATGCTCGCCCCCACAGGTACACCACCGGTTTCAATGTTTGCAGAATCACTGTAGGAGCGGGCGTGCCAGCGAAGAGGCCGGTACAGGCTAGCGCGGGTCCAGCCAGACCAACGATGCAAAACGCCCACCCTGCGGGGTACGGCGATAGGAGAAGAACCGCGCATCACTGACCGTGCACAAACCACCGCCATAAACAGCAGTCACGCCACGGGCAGCCAGGCGAATACGCGCCAGCTCATAGATATCCGCCAACAGCTTGCCTGGCCGTTCGCCGTCGACGAATGCCCGAGCTGCTTGCGGGTGCACGGCGGTAAAGGCATCACGCACTTCCAGCCCCACTTCGAACGCTTGCGGGCCGATGGCAGGCCCCAACCACACCAGCACCTCTTCTGGCGGCAGCGCCAGCCGGTCCAGCGTGGCTTCCAGCACGCCACCCGCCAGCCCGCGCCAGCCCGCATGTGCCGCCGCCACGCGGGTGCCGGCACGGTCGCAGAACAGCGCAGGCAGGCAATCGGCGGTCATCACGGTGCAGGCAATGCCAGGCTGGTGGGTCCAGCTGGCATCGGCCTCGGCGACCACCGCCGGGTCGGCATCCGCCACCACCCGCCCATGCACCTGCTTGAGCCAGGCCGGTTGGATGGTGAACTGTTCGCTCAGGCGGCGGCGGTTCTCGGCGACCGCGGCAGGGTCATCCCCAACATGGTCGCCGAGGTTGAAGGTTTCGTAAGGCGGCAGGCTGACGCCGCCCTGACGGGTGGTGACACAGGCGCGTACCGAGGCCGGGGCCGGCCAGTCGGGGAACAGCAACGCCTGCGTCAGGTCACTCATCCGATGAAGCTCTCGCGGTCCTGGTTCAGCAGCGACAGCAACCAGACGAAGTCATCCGGCAGTGGCGATTCCCACTTCATGACTTCACCGGTAATCGGGTGGGCCAAGGCGAGGAAACGCGCATGCAGCGCCTGGCGCGGGAAGGTCTTGACCGCCTCGACCATGGTCGGGCTGGCAGCGGGCGGAATACGGAAGCGCCCGCCGTACGTCTGGTCGCCAACCAGCGGGAAACCCACGTGGGCCATGTGCACGCGAATCTGGTGGGTACGGCCGGTTTCCAGCTTGACCCGCACATGGGTGTGCGAGCGGAAGCGCTTGAGTACGCGGTAGTGGCTGACCGCCGGCTTGCCGCCGTCGGTTACAGCCATGCGCTGGCGCATGCCGCCATGACGACCGATGGGCGCGTCGATCTTGCCACCGGCAGTCACCACGCCAATCACGATGCACTCGTAGATGCGGCTGACCTTGCGGGCCTGCATCTGCTCGACCAGCTTGGTCTGCGCCTGCAGGGTCTTGGCCACCACCATCAGGCCGGTGGTGTCCTTGTCCAGGCGGTGCACGATACCGGCGCGCGGCACGTTGACGATGTCTGGCACATGGTGCAGCAGCGCGTTGAGCAGGGTGCCGCTGGCATGCCCGGCCGCCGGGTGCACAACCAGCCCGGCAGGCTTGTTGATCACCAGGATGTGGTCGTCTTCGTAGACGATATCCAGTTCGATATCTTCTGCGATCCACTCGCCCTGGGCCTCTTGTTCGGCCTCCAGGGCAAGCAGAGAGCCACCATGAACAAGGTCTCGAGGGCGCACGACTGCACCATCGACCGTCAGGCGGCCCTCTTTGATCCACGAAGTTAGCCGCGAACGCGAGTACTCGGCGAACAATTGGGCGGCGACCTGGTCGAGGCGTTGGCCGCCCAGTTCGGACGGTACCTCTGCGCTAAGTTGAATGATCTCGGACATGCTCGATTCGGCGGGCGCACAGCCTTTGGTTTCGGCTGCGAGCTTGTGGTTAAATACGGCTTCTTTTGTCCCGGGGTTGGCCGGGGCGCTCATCATAACAGGACGGCACCGCCCAAGACAGCGGCCGTCAAAGGGACGCAAGCCGCCATGCGAGTGAAACACCTGCTGCTGATCGCCATCCTCGGGCTTACCGCGGCCTGTTCCTCTAATAAAGAGGTCATTGACGAGAACCTCAGCGAGGCCGAACTGTACCAGCAGGCCCAGGCTGATCTGGACAACTCCAGCTACACCAGCGCCGTGAACAAGCTCAAGGCCCTGGAGTCGCGCTACCCGTTCGGCCGCTATGCCGATCAGGCGCAGCTCGAGCTGATCTACGCCAACTACAAGAATTCCGAGCCCGAGGCCGCCAAGTCGGCCGCCGAGCGCTTCATCCGCCTGCACCCGCAGCACCCGAACGTCGATTACGCCTACTACCTCAAGGGCCTGACCTCGTTCGACCAGGACCGTGGCCTGCTGGCGCGCTTCCTGCCGCTGGACATGACCAAGCGTGACCCGGGCGCCGCCCGCGACTCGTACAACGAGTTCGCCCAGCTGACCAGCCGCTTCCCCAACAGCCGCTACGCGCCAGACGCCAAGCAGCGCATGATCTACCTGCGCAACCTGCTGGCTTCGTACGAAATCCACGTGGCCGACTACTACCTGAGCCGCCAGGCTTATGTAGCGGCTGCCAACCGTGGCCGCTACGTGGTCGAAAACTTCCAGGAAACCCCGTCCGTCGGTGACGGCCTGGCGGTGATGGTCGAGTCGTACCAGAAGCTGCACCTGGACGAACTGGCCGCCACGAGCCTGGAAACCCTCAAGCTCAACTACCCGGACCACCCGAGCCTGGTCGATGGCGAGTTCCAGCCCAAGCAGACCGAGTCTGACGGCCGCGGCTGGCTGTCCAAGGCCACCTTGGGCCTGATCGAAACCGATACTCCGCTGCCGCCAGGCGAAACCCGCGCCAACCAGGACGTGGTCAAGCAGTTCCAGGACGCGCGCGACGAGATGCCGCGAGAGCTGCTGCCTAAAGACGAGAACGGCGACCCGATCGTGCCGGAAGGCCCGAAAGAAGCCGAGAAAGACCGTTCCTGGTTCAGCTACATGACCTTTGGTCTGTTCGACTGACCTTCAGCGGTGAATGAAAGGGAGGCCTTGGGCCTCCCTTTTTTATTGGCCGCGTCCTAGACTGTTGGCTTCTTCAATCGACAAGCTGGACACCATGGTTCGCCTACTTTTCTGGATCGCCCTGATCGCCGCCGCGTTCTGGCTGTGGCGCAAGTTCAAAGTCAGCCAGCAGTCGCACCCCGAGGCGAAGCTGGATGCGCCGCTGAAGATGGTGCGCTGTGCCCATTGCGGCGTGCACCTGCCCAACGACCGGGCGCTGCAGCAGGGTAATGAGTGGTATTGCAGCCAGGCCCACCTGCAGCAGGGCCCTGGCCACAAGGGCTGATCCCCGGGTACACCCAGCCCCCCCTGTGTAGGAGCGGGTTCACCCGCGAATGCGTCAGTAGCGCCACTGCAGCATTCGCGGCCCCCCCTTACAGCCCCTCCCCACATATCCCTCCCCGACCCTTTCACACCATTTACGACCCCTCCCCACCGCCAGCATTGACCCGCCTGGGCAAAACTCGCTAAATCCTATTTATCCGCATAAATATGAAAAATAGCGAAATGCTCAAACCCAAACGCAAGCGCCAGAAGCTGTCCGATGTGATCGTCGAATCAGTCAAGCGCTCGATCGTCACCGAAGCGCTGCACCCCGGCGACCGCCTGCCCACCGAACGTGAGCTGATGGAGCATTTCGAATGTTCCAAGGGCACCGCCCGCGAAGCGCTCAAGGCGCTCGAAGTCGAAGGCCTGGTCAGCACCCGCACCGGCCCGACCGGGGGCGCCTACCTGAACGAAGTGGGCACCGAGCCAGCCAGCCGCGCGCTGCGCAACTACCTGCATTTCCAGCACCTGGACGGCGAACAGGTGTACCAGCTGCGCAAAGTCATCGAGGTAGAACTGGCGGTGTCGGTGATGGGCAAGCTGAGCGAGGCCGATTATGCCGCGCTGCAGGCCAACATCGACTTCTGCAGCGCGCCGGAAGACAGCGAAGAAGGCCAGCGTGAGCAGCGCTTGGCGGAGCTTGAATTCCACACCCTGCTGGCCGACCGCTGCCCCAACCCGTTGCTGCGTTTCATGGCGGTGTTCCTCAACGACCTGCTGCGCGACCTGGTGGTGCTGAAAAAGGCCTACCTGCCCAAGCGCCAGCAGTTCGCCGCCGCCAACATCGACTACCACAAGCAACTGCTGACCGCCTTGCGCGCCAGCGACGAACCCGCCGTACGCCGGCTGATGCACGAACACATGTGCGACGCCGAGCACCATATGACCGCGCTGGAAGGCGAGGTTGCCCGTAACTTCCTGCTGGAGTTCGATCACCACCACTGATGCGCCTGTAAAGAGGCCTGCACACAGGCCCGGCCGTACCCGCTTTGTCATTGCCACTCCTGCCTAATAACCACAAACAAGGAGTTACTCATGCAAAGACGTACCCTGCTCAAGGCAGGCCTTGCCCTGGGTGCCTTAGGTAGCCTCCCCTTGGGGGCACACCGGGCATTCGCCGACCAACCGCTGACCTTCTATGGGCTCAAGTCCATGTCGGGCGCCTTCGCCAGCTACGGCAAGTACGCCGACATGGGCTCGCGCCTGGCCATCGCCGAGCATCCGCAGTTGCTCGGCCACCCGCTCAAGTACAAAGTCATCGACACCGAAGGCAACGCCGGCAAGGCGGTGCGCAAGGTGCAGGAAGCCATCGGCCAGGATGGCGCACGCTTCTTCCAGGGGTGCACCCTGTCGTCTTCGGCACTGGCGGTGTCCAAGGAAATCCACAAAGCCGGCGGCGTGTTCATGACGCCTGTGGGCGCCGATGAAATCACCGGCAAGGACTGCAATGCCTCAACCTTCCGCTGGTCGGTGCCCACCTATGGTGCCATCCGCGAAACCCTGGTGCCGATGAGCCGCCAGCTGCCCCAGGCCAAGCGCTGGTACACCATCACCCCGCAATATGTATTCGGCGATGCCCTGCTGGACAACGCCCGCAAAGTGTTCGCCGAGCTCGGCGTGGAACACATCGGCAACAGCTACCACTCGCTGCAGGAGCAGGAATTTTCCGGCTACCTGACCAACGCCATCGCCGCCAAGCCCGACGTGCTGGTGCTGCTCAACTTCGGTAGCCAGGCCTCCAACGCCCTGCGCCAGGCGGTCAACTTCGGCATCAAGGACCGCATGAAAGTGCTGATGGTGTGGTCTGCCGGCCTCGACCAGTTCCAGGAGCTGGGCAGCGACGTGCTCGAGGGCGTGTACCTGGGTGCGCAGTACTGGCACCAGGTCGACACCCCGCTGAACAAACAGTTGGTCGCCGCCACCCGCAAGGCCTATGGCATCAACCCCAACTACCCGCTGGCCGCCGACTACATCGGCACCAAGGTGATGCTCGAGGCCATCGTCAAGGCCGGCAGCCTGGACGGGGCCGCCGTGTCTGCGGCATTGCAGGGCATGCGCTTCCAGGGCCCGACCGGCGAAGAACTGATCCGCCCGGGTGACCACCAGGTGCTCAAGGATTACTACCTGCTGCGCGGCAAGCCCCAGGGGCAGATGCGCGACGAGGACGACCTGGCCGAAGTCATCAGTTCGGGCCGCTCGTTCGTCGAGGTCGATCACACCGGTTGCGCCCTGGCCTGAAGCTGCGGCGTTAGTCACAAACACTTGTACAGGCAGCCGCCCGGCGCGCTGTCGAGGGCACGCTCATGCTCGATTTGTACCTGTTCCAACTGCTCAACGGCCTGGGCCTGGGGATGATCTACTTCCTCATCGCCGTGGGCCTGACGATCATTTTCGGCCTGCTCAACTTCGTCAACTTCGCCCACGGCGCGTTTTTCTTGCTGGGCGCCTACCTGTGCTACACCGCCGTGGCCGTCACCGGCAACTTCTGGCTGGCGCTGCTGATTGCGCCACTGGTGGTGGCCGCGCTGGCCTGGGCGGTCGAGCGCCTGTTGATCAAACGCATCTACCACCTGCCGCACACCTTCCAGATCCTCGTCACCCTCGGCATCGCGCTGATCATCCAGGAAGCGTCGGTGCTGATCTGGGGCCCGGTGGGCAAGAACATTGCCGTACCACCTGAACTGCGCGGGGTGCTGATACTTGGCGACTTCATCTACCCCTACTACCGCTTGTTCCTGATCGGCTTCGCAGCGCTGATCGGTATTGGCCTGTGGCTGCTGCTGGAACGCACCCGTTTCGGCGCACTGGTGCGGGCCGGTAGCGAAAGCACCGAGACCGTGTCGCTGTTGGGCACCAACATTTTCCGCCTGTTCTCCCTGACATTCGCCCTGGGCGTGGGCCTGGCAGGTGTGGCGGGTGTGCTGTTTGCGCCGCTACGGGGCGCCCAGCCCTTCGTCGGCCCGGAAATCCTCGGCATTGCCTTCGTGGTGGTGGTGATTGGCGGCATGGGGTCGTTCGGCGGGGCGCTGGTTGGCGGCCTGCTGGTGGGTGTGGTGCAAAGCATGATGACCAGTCTCTGGCCGCAAGGCGCCAGCCTGATGATCTATGGCGCCATGGCAGCAGTGATTCTGGTCCGTCCCTACGGCCTGTTCGGGAGAGCCTGAGATGAGCGAGAAAAACCCATTGCCAGTCGCCAAGGGCCGCGCCCCGGCGCTGCTGTCGCTGGTAGTTGCCAGCCTGGTGGCGCTGCCGCTGTTGCTGCCCTCGGCCACCCTGGCCACCGAGATCCTGATCTTTGCCATGGCCGCACTGGCCTGCAACCTGCTGCTCGGCTACACCGGACTGCTGTCGTTCGGCCAGGGCATCTTCTTTGGCGTGGGCGCCTATGGCGCAGCGCTGCTGATGATCCACCTGCAGTGGGGCATGTTCGCCGCGCTGCTTGGCGGAGCTGTGTTCGGCGCCTTCCTCGCGCTGCTGGTGGGCGCACTGGCGATCCGTCGCACGGGCATCTACTTCGTCATGCTGACCCTGGCCTTCAGCCAGATGGCCTACTTCCTGGCCTATACCCTCAGCGGCTGGACCGGCGGTGACAACGGCCTGCTTGATGTGCCACGGCCGAATATCGAAATCGCCGGCCATGTGCTGGTCGACCTGGCCGATCCGCGGCACTTCTATGTGTTCGTCGCGGTGCTGTTCCTGTTGATCTTCGCCGCAGCCCTGCGGGTGATCCGTTCGCCATTCGGCAGCACCCTGCTGGCTATCCGTGAGAACGAGACCCGCGCCGCCGCCATCGGCTACGACACCCGCCATTTCAAGATTCTGGTGTTCATGCTGTCGGGCGCCATCACCGGCATCGCCGGGGCGCTGTACGCCATGCTGCTGCACTTTGCGCCGCTGTCGAACATCGACCTGATGATGAGCGAGAACATCCTGATCATGACCATCGTCGGCGGCACCGGCTCACTGTTCGGCTCGCTGCTGGGGGCCGGCGCCATCGTGCTGCTGGGTGACGTGCTGTCGGAACTTTGGCCACGCTGGCTGATGCTGCTGGGGGTGATCCTGATTCTGGTGGTGGTGTTCATGCGTGGCGGCCTGTGGGGCGGCCTGACCGAACTGGGCAAGCGCCTGCTGGCCACCCGCAATGCCGATGACAAACCCCAGGCCAAGACCAAGGAGACCCTGTGATGAGCGACTACCTCCTGGAAACCCGCGACCTGGAGCTGGCCTATGGGCCGTTCAAAGCGGTCGCGGGCATTGACCTCAAAGTGCGAGCCGGCACCATCCACACCATTATCGGCCCCAACGGCGCCGGCAAGACCAGCCTGTTCCACTGCCTGACCGGCGAACGTCAGGCCACTGCCGGCAAGATCCTGTTCAATGGCCAGGACATCATTCGCAAGCCGTCCCACGGGCGGGTGGCACTTGGCATGGCGCGTTCGTTTCAGCTCACCAGCCTGTTCCAGAACCTTTCAGTGCGCGAGAACCTGCGCCTGGCAGCCCAAGGCCGTGATGGCCTGGGCGCGCTGAACTTCTGGCGCAGCGTCGAGCACAAGCGCAGCCACTGGAACACCGCCGACCAGGTGCTGGAGCGCCTGAAACTGAGCGCCCGTGCCGAAACACTGGCGGGCGAGCTGTCGCACGGCCAGCAAAGGGTGCTGGAAGTGGGCATGTCGATCTGCGCCAAGCCCTCCCTGCTGATGCTCGACGAACCCACTTCGGGCATGGGCATCGACGACATCCCGGTGATGACCGACCTGATCAGCGACCTTGGCCGCGACCATACCGTGCTACTGATCGAGCACAACATGAGCATTGTCATGTCGATCAGCCAGCGCATCACGGTGATGAGTCACGGCCAGATCCTGGTCGAGGGTACCCCTGAACAGGTGCGCAACGACGAGCGCGTACGCACCGCCTACCTTGGAGAGGCCGCCTGATGCTCAACGTCGATTCGATCCATTCCTACTACGACAAGAGCCATGTGCTCGAAGGTGTCTCGCTCAAGGTTGAGGCTGGCGAACTGGTAACGCTGCTGGGGCGCAACGGCGCAGGCAAGACCACCACCTTGCGCAGCATCCTTGGCATCGTCCGCCCACGGCAGGGGCAGATCAGCTTCAACGGCCAGCAACTGGTCGGCCGCGAAATCTTCGATATCGCCCGGCAGGGCATTGCCCTGGTGCCGGAGCACCGCGGCATCTTTCGCCAGCTCAGCGTCGAGGAGAACCTGAAGATTGCCGTGCGCAAGACCAGCCGCTGGCAGTTGGAGGACGTGTACAGCATGTTCCCGCGCCTGCAGGAGCGTCGCCGCAACGGTGGTTTTGCCCTGTCCGGTGGCGAGCAACAGATGCTCGCCATCGCCCGCGCCCTGCTCAACGGCCCCAGGCTGCTGATCCTCGACGAGCCCACCGAAGGCCTGGCCCCGGTGATTGTCGATGAACTGGTGAAGATCCTGCGACGGATCAAGGACGAAGGGCTGTCGATCCTGCTGGTAGAGCAGAACCTGATGGTCTGCGATGCCCTTGCTGATCGCCACTATGTGCTGGAGCAGGGCCGCGTCGCTTACCAAGGCAGTGCAGCGCAGTTCCGCGAGGACCCGAGCATCAAGAACCGTTACCTGGCCCTTAGCGCCTGACCCGACCGTGCTTACCTGTACCGGCCCTTTCGCGGGCAAACCCGCGCCTACAAAGGTGTCCCCCCCCAGCCCTGCGAGGCCTTTGTAGGAGCGGGTTCACCCGCGAATAGGCCGGTACAAGCCACCCAGTAATTTCAGGAGAGATGAACCATGAACACCCGCATCGATCCCTCGCAGCACCTGCTCGGCCAAGGCCCGTTGGTCAGCCGCGAGCGCCTGTGGCAATCATTGATGGACCTGGCCCAACTCGGCGCCACCGCCAAGGGCGGCGTGTGCCGCCTGGCCCTGACCGACCTCGACCGCCAGGCGCGCGACCTGTTCGTGCGCTGGTGCGAAGAAGCCGGCTGCACCGTCAGCATCGACGCCATCGGTAACATCTTCGCCCGCCGCCCCGGCCGTAACCCTGCCCTGGCGCCAGTGATGACCGGCAGCCACATCGATACCCAACCCACCGGCGGCAAGTTCGATGGCTGCTACGGCGTCATGGCCGGCCTCGAAGTGATGCGCACGCTCAACGACCTGCACCTGACCACCGAAGCCCCGCTGGAAGTGGTGGTATGGACCAACGAAGAAGGTTCGCGCTTCCCGCCCTGCATGATGGGCTCGGGCGTGTTTGCCGGTAAGTTCGGCCTGCAGGAAACCCTGGACAAGGTCGATGACCAAGGTCTGTCGGTCGGCGCTGAGTTGCAACGCATCGGCTACGCCGGCCCGCGCGTGCCCACCGGGCATGCCGTGGGCGCCTACTTCGAAGCGCATATCGAGCAAGGCCCGGTGCTGGAAGACCAACGCACCACCATCGGCGTGGTCCAGGGCTGCCTGGGGCAAAAATGGTTCGACCTGACCCTTACCGGCGTCGAGGCGCATGCAGGCCCCACGCCCATGCACCTGCGCAAGGACGCATTGGTCGGCGCTGCCGAGGTGGTGGCTGCGGTCAACCGCGTCGCTCACGCGCACCAGCCACATGCCTGCGGCACGGTCGGCTGCCTGACCTTGCACCCAGGCTCGCGCAACGTCATCCCCGGCCAGGTGCACATGACCATCGACCTGCGCCACCTCGACCCTGGGCACCTCGACGCCATGGTCAGCGAAGTGCGCGCAGCCATCGAAAACAGCACGGCGAAACATGGCCTGAGCTATCAGCTAACCCCGACAGCCGACTTCCCGCCGCTGTACTTCGCCGAGCAGTGCGTGGATGCCGTGCGCCAGGGGGCGCGTGCGCTGGGCCTGAGCCACATGGATATCGTCAGCGGCGCCGGTCACGATGCAATCTTCCTCGCCGAGCTGGGCCCGGCCGGGATGATCTTCGTGCCATGCGAAGGCGGCATCAGCCACAACGAAATCGAAAATGCCGCGCCCCAGGACCTGGCCGATGGTTGCGACGTCCTGTTGCGCGCCATGTTCCAGGCCGCCAACCCGGGAGCCCGTTGAAATGACCCAGAAAACCGCGATTGGCGAACTCACCGCCGTCGAACTGCTCGAACTGTACCAGCGCCGCCAGTTGTCACCCGTCGAGGTGGTCGACGATGTGCTGGCGCGCATTGACCTGCATAACCCGGCGGTCAACGCCTACTGCCATGTCGACGGCGAAGGTGCCCGCGCCGCCGCCCGCGCCAGCGAACAACGCTGGCAGCGCGGCGAGCCCTGTGGCCGACTGGATGGCGTACCCGCCTCGATCAAGGACCTGACCCTGACCCGCGGCATGCCTACCCGCAAGGGCTCGCGTACTACCTCGGGTTCCGGGCCGTGGGAAATCGATGCGCCCTTCAGCGCCTTCATGCGTGAAGCCGGTGCTGTGCTGGTGGGCAAGACCACCACGCCGGAGTTCGGCTGGAAAGGCGTGACCGACAACCCGCTGTACGGCATTACCCGCAACCCTTGGGATACCAGGCTGACTGCCGGTGGTTCGTCTGGTGGTGCTGCGGCAGCCGCCGCGCTGAACCTGGGGGTGCTGCATCAGGGCAGCGATGCCGGTGGTTCGATTCGCATCCCTTGCGCCTTCACCGGCACCTTCGGCATCAAACCGACCTTCGGCTATGTGCCGCAATGGCCGGCCAGCGCCATGACCGTGCTGTCGCACCTGGGGCCGATGACGCGTACCGTGGACGACTCGGTGCTGATGCTTGACTGCGTAGCGCGCCCCGATGCCCGCGACGGTTTGGCCGGCGCACGCCGGCAGGCGCCTTGGCTCAGCCAGCAGCAAGATCTGAGTGGGCTACGCATCGCCTACAGCGCCAACTTCGGTTACGTGCAGGTCGCCCCACAGATCCAGGCACTGGTGGCGCAAGCGGTGCAGCGCCTGGTGCGGTTGGGTGCGCAGGTAGAGGAAGTGGACCCGGGCTTCAGCGACCCGCTGGAAACCTTCAATACCCTGTGGTTTGCCGGTGCGGCGCGGTTGGCCAGTGCCTTGAGCGATGAGCAGAAAGCGTTGCTTGACCCGGGGCTGCGCTGGATTGCCGAACAAGGCGCACAGATCAGCCTTGGCGAATACACCCAGGCGCTAGAGGCACGGGCAGAATTGATTGCGAAGATGAATGCCTTTCATCAGCGATATGACGTGCTGGTGTCGCCGATGCTGCCGTTGGTGGCGTTCGAAGCCGGACACAACGTGCCGCCTGGGTCGGGGATGGCGCAATGGATGGAGTGGACGCCGTTCAGCTATCCCTTCAACCTGACCCAGCAGCCGGCAGCCTCGGTGCCCTGCGGGTTTACCCGCGAAGGGTTGCCGGTGGGGCTGCAGGTGGTGGCCGGGCGCTTTGCCGATGAGCAAGTGCTGCGGGTGTGCAAGGTGTATGAGCAGCATTATCCGAGCCGGCACTTGCAAGCACCGATTACTGGCTGAAATCTGTATGGGCCTCTGTGGCCCTTTCGCGGGTGAACCCGCTCCTACACGCACCGATTACTGGCTGAAATCTGTATGGGCCTCTGCGGCCCTTTCGCGGGTGAACCCGCTCCTACACGCACCGATTACTGGCTGAAATCTGTATGGGCTTCTGCGGCCCTTTCGCGGGTGAACCCGCTCGTGTGGGAGCGGGTTTACCCGCGAAGAGGCCCTCAGCCCAAACGCCCTTCTGGCGCATACGGCGCCGGGTCGATAATCGGCTCGGCCCCTGTCAGCAAATCGGTAAACAGCTGGCACGAAGCCGGCGCCAGCACCAGCCCATTGCGATAATGCCCGCAGTTCAGCCACAACCCTTCATGCCCTGGCACAGGCCCAATGTAAGGGATGCCTTCTGGCGACCCCGGTCGCAGCCCCGCCCAGTGCGCCACCACTGTGGCGCCTTCAAGCTCAGGCAACAACTCCACCGCCGATGCCTTCAGGCTTTCCAGCGCATCCCCGGTCGGCGTCTTGTCATACCCGGCGTGTTCCAGCGTGCTCCCCACCAGAATGTGCCCGTCACGTCGCGGGATTGCATAACGTCCCTTGGCCAGCACCATGCTCGGCAAGAAGTCTTCAGCACACTTGAACAGGATCATCTGGCCCTTCACGGGCTCCACCGGCAGTTCAAGGCCAAGGGTACGCAACAGGTCGCCACTCCAGGCGCCTGCACTGAGCACAACCTCATCCGCCGCCAGTACGCCATCAGCCGTCTGTACACCGGTCACGCGCCCCTTTTCCTGCACGAAGCCGGTGATCTGGCAGTGTTCGCGCAAGGTCACGTTTGGCAGCGCCAGCAACGCCGCTTTCAGCGACTTGACCAAGCGTGGGTTGCGCACATTGGCCACGCCAGCCATGTAGATGGCGTGCTTGAAGCCCGGGCCCAGCACCGGCACCGCATCGTAGGCCGCCGAAATATCCACGGCACTCAGCGGCCGCTGCTCGCGCGCGGCCCAGGCCAACGCTTCAGCCTCGTCGTCCAGGTCGAGCCAGTACAGCCCGGTGGTGTGAACTTCGGGGTCGACGCCAGTGCTGGCGAACAGACGCTCGCCCAGCTGTGGATAAAAGTCCTGCGACCAGTGCGCCAGAGCGGTCACTGCGGCGCTGTAGCGCCACGGGTACAACGGCGAGACAATGCCTCCGCCAGCCCAGGACGACTCTCGGCCAACCTCACCCTGATCGCACACCACCACCTGGCCGACCTTAGCCGCCAGGTTGAATGCCGTCAGCAGGCCGATCACCCCGCCGCCGACCACCACTACTTGCTTGCTCATCTGTCGATCCAACACCTGAAGTAAAACCGCGATGCACCGGGCATCATTGAACCTTCAGCTTCCCCAGCAGTGCGTGCTGTGCTCAACGGCACCCGGATTGCGCTGCATGCCAGCCTGGTCGAGCTGGAAATCGCCACAGCCATCCTGCGCCATCAGCCCATGCGGTAGCCGCCGGGCGCGCAGCGTGAAGGTGTCACTGTCGCGCTGGGCCTGAAGGCTGTAGTAGCGGGTACCTTCGGGCAAGACCAGGTCGCCCTCGGCGTATTGGCCAGTGCGCACGCGGTGGCGCTCCAGGCGCAGGGCAGCGTCGTGCAGCAGGCCAACCACTTCACTGCGCGCGGCTCGCCGAAGCTGGTCGCTGTAACTGGGGTAGGCAATGGCTGCCAGAATGCCGGTCACGGCCAGCACAATCAACAACTCGATCAGGCTCAAGCCTTGCTGCATGTCAGTCTCCTCGCAATCTTTGCCGCCAGGTGATGCGCTGGGTTTGATTGCCGGCCACGGCGTAGACCGCTTCCAGTACATGCCGTGAGCGGCTTTGCTTGCTGACGGCGGTAATCCGGAACAGGCTAACCAGCTGCCCTTCGGGCATGTGCGCGGCACGTTTGCTGACACCCAGGTTCTGCAGCTGGAAAAAGCCGGTCTGGGTACCTTGCCACTGCCCAACCAGATCGTGCGGCCTGGGCGGCGGCAGGCACGCGTTACAAACGTCAGGGGGCGCCCGTTCAAGTTCGCGCTCCCCGGCCAGCAAAGTGGCCTCAGCCTCTTCCAGCGCCAGCAGGCCATCGCTCAGGTAGCCGGTCATCCGTGTTTCCACCAGCGCGTCACGCAGGGCAGATGTGGCAAGCAGGCCCAGCAGGACGCTGAGCACCAACGCCAACAACAGGACAACACCCCGCTGGCGGTTCATGAAGCCGGCACCGGGTTACGCAATGCCACGCTCAGCGCATGGTGCTGCTCAAGCTGCAAGGTCGGCTCATACAATGTCAGCTGAAGATCGATCCGCTCTCCAGCCACCTGCACCACACGCAGTTCGCGCACGTGATCGACCAAGGGCTGATTGCGGCCGCGCCGCTCGAAGTAAAGCGTACTTCCAACGTGAGCATAGCGATGCCGGCTGACAGGCACAGCCATAAGCGTGTCGCTACCTTGCGCGCGCTCCTTGTGTACCTCCACCGTGTTGATACAGTTTGTCAGCAAGGTCCAGTCGGGGTCGCCGGCATACCCTGGTAACTCAGCGACGACCAGGCTCAAACTTGACGGGCCGCTCGCCAAGGGCCTGGCAAAGGCCTGCTCCGCGCCGGAGACCAGAAAGTCGTCTGGGCTCAGGCGCAGGCAACCGAACATCCCGGCCATGCGGATATCCTGCGCCATGCGCAGCAATGCAAGCCGCGCAGAATCCTGCATGCGCACTGCCGTACTTTGCAGGCGCCAAGTCTGGTGCGCGGAGACAAAAAGCTGGCTGGCCGCCGCCAGCAGCATCAATCCGATCGCCAGCGCCACCACCATCTCAAGCAAGCCAAACCCTGCCTGACAGCGCCTCATCGCCGCCTGCGCTCATGTTCGCTGTGCAGCGCCATCGCCGCCAGGCCATCCCGGCGCGCGCTGTCCGCAGCCTGCAATGCCTGCAATTGCATCGCAGCCGTTGCGAACAGACCTGCGGCCACGATCACGATCGCCAACAGCACTTCCAGAAGCGTCATGCCCCCTTGCCTTGCGTGCATCCCTGCACCTCCTGCGACTTTTCCCGTCATTGCTTTCAACTTGGGCGACTGGACCTCTTGTCCAACCGCCAGGAAGCTATAGCCAAGCACGTCCAGGGAGGAATGCACGGTGAAGCAACGCGGCGTAACACTGATACAAATGTTGTCGGCCTTGGCCGTGGCGGTCTTGCTGACCCAACTGGGCATGCCGGCCTACGCCCGAATGAGCGATGACCTGCACCGGGCGGCGGCTGCCCGTGATCTGGCGCAGGCGCTGCGCAGTGCACGCAGCCATGCCATGCTGCAAAGCCAGCCGGTGCTGGTGCTGGCGCTGGACGGTCATTGGGGGAATGGTTGGCGGGTAGTGCTGGAGCATAACCGGCAGGTGCTACGCGAACAGCGCCTTTCAAAGCCGCTGAAAATAACCAGCAATCGCGGCGAGCAGTTCAAATTCAGTGCGCTGGGCGTGCCAATGACGTCGGGCAACAGCTGGTTGGGCGCAACACTGGAAATGTGCGAACGCGCCGCTGCTCGCAGCCGATATCAAGTGGCGCTGGCATCAAGCGGCAGAGTCAGGTTGCTTACGGAGGACCGGAGCAATGACCGCTGCTAGCGCGGTCATTGCAGGAACAGTCTTGAGTCGCGCAAGGGCTGCAAAGCAGCCCCAGCATTGGCAGCGGTGCAGCCCGTTAGATCAGCGAGCGAACCCGCAGCTCTTTGGGCATTGAAAAGGTGATGTTCTCTTCGCGCCCATCCAGCTCTTCTGCGCCGGTAGCGCCCCAGGCCTTGAGCTGTTCGATCACACCACGCACCAGCACTTCGGGTGCCGAAGCACCGGCGGTGATGCCGATCCGCGCGGTCTGATCAAACCAGCCGCGTTGCATGTCCTCGGCACCGTCGATCAGGTAGGCCGGGGTGCCCATGCGCTCAGCCAGCTCGCGCAAACGGTTGGAGTTGGAACTGTTCGGGCTGCCCACCACCAGCACCACGTCGCTCTCGCCGGCCAGTTGCTTGACGGCGTCCTGGCGGTTCTGGGTGGCGTAGCAGATGTCGTCCTTGCGCGGGCCACCGATGTTCGGGAAGCGCGCACGCAGCGCATCGATGACGCGGCTGGTGTCGTCCATCGACAGTGTTGTCTGGGTGACGAAAGCCAGGTGGTTGGGGTCGCGCACCTGCAGGTTGGCAACATCTTCCTCGTCTTCGACAAGGTAGATGGCGCCGCCGTTGCTGGCATCGTACTGGCCCATGGTGCCTTCGACTTCCGGGTGCCCTTCGTGGCCGATGAGAATGCACTCACGGCCATCGCGGCTGTACTTGGCCACTTCGATGTGAACCTTGGTCACCAGCGGGCAGGTGGCATCGAACACTTTCAGGCCACGGCCAGCAGCTTCCTGGCGCACAGCCTGGGAAACACCGTGGGCACTGAAGATGACGATGACATCGTCCGGCACCTGGTCCAGCTCTTCGACAAAGATGGCGCCGCGGTTACGCAAGTCTTCCACCACGAACTTGTTGTGCACCACTTCGTGACGCACATAGATCGGCGGGCCGAAGACTTCCAGCGCGCGGTTGACGATCTCGATCGCCCGGTCGACCCCGGCGCAGAAGCCGCGCGGGTTGGCGAGTTTGATTTGCATGCTCGGCTCCAGGCTTACAGGGCCTTCACCTCGAGGATCTCCACCTCGAAGGTCAGGGTCTTGCCAGCCAGTGGGTGATTGAAGTCGATGGTGACCTGGTCGTCATCGAACGCTTTGACCACACCCGGCAACTCGGTGTTGGCGGCGTCGTTGAAGATGATCAGCAACCCTTCGGACAACTCCATGCCTTCGAAGTTGGACCGCGGCATGACCTGTACGTTCTGCGGGTTAGGCTGGCCGAAGGCGTTCTCCGGGGCAACCACCACGGTGCGCTTGTCACCGGCCTTGAAACCGAACAGGGCGTTTTCAAAACCCGGCAACAGGTTGCCATCACCCACTTTGAAGGTGGCCGGGGCTTTATCGAACGTGCTGTCGACGGTGTCGCCGTTTTCCAGGTGCAGCGCGAAGTGCAGGGTGACTTCGGTGTTCTGGCCGATACGGGTGTCAGTCATGGACCGGATCCTCGGACTTCTTGCTCTTGAACATATCCAGCGCCAGCATCACCGCACCAACGGTGATGGCGCTGTCGGCCACGTTGAAGGCCGGGAAGTAATGACGGTTCTGCCAGTGCACCAGGATGAAGTCGACCACATGGCCCAGCACGATGCGGTCGTACAGGTTGCCAATCGCCCCACCCAGCACCAGCGCCAGCGCCACGGCCAGCCAGGTCTCGTTGCGCCCCAGGCGTTTGAGCCACACCACCAGCACCGCGCTGACCACCACGGCGATCAGGGCGAACAACCAGCGCTGCCAACCTGCACCATCAGCCAGGAAGCTGAACGCGGCACCGGTGTTGTAAGCCAGGGTCCAGCTGAAGTAGTCAGGAATGACCACGATCTGCTGGTACATGGTCAGGGCGTTGTTGAAGTACAGCTTGGTGGCCTGGTCGATGACCAGGACCAGCAAGCTCAGCCAAAGCCATGCAAGGCGCCCGAAGCGCCCCGCTGCAGGGTTAGGCATAGTGGCGCACCTCACCCTGGCCGCTCAGGTTGTCGACACAACGGCTGCAGATTTCCGGGTGCTCCGGGTGGCTGCCGACGTCGGCGCGGAAGTGCCAGCAACGGCCGCACTTGGCGTGACCGGACTTGACCACTTTCAGCTTGAGGCCTTCGACTTCGGTGGCTACGGCTTCGGCAGGCGCCTGTGCGAACGGCACCACGCTAGCGGCCGAGGTGATCAGCACGAAGCGCAGCTCGTCGCCCAGCTTGCCCAGGTCGGCACTCAGGCCTTCGTCGGCGTACAGGGTCACTTCAGCCTGCAGGTTGCCGCCAATGACCTTGGCGGTACGCTGGTTCTCCAGCTCTTTGTTCACCGATGCCTTCACCGCCATCACGCGGTCCCAGTAAGCACGGCCAAGCTCGGTGCCTTCCGGCAGCTCGCTCAGGCCTTCGTACCAGCCGTTGAGCATGACCGACTCGTTGCGCTCGCCCGGCAGGTACTGCCAGATTTCGTCGGCGGTGAATGCCAGGATCGGCGCGATCCAGCGCACCAACGCTTCGCTGATGTGGAACAGCGCGGTCTGGCAGGAACGGCGGGCGACACTGTTGGCGCCGGTGGTGTACTGGCGGTCCTTGATGATGTCGAGGTAGAAGCCGCCCAGTTCCTGTACGCAGAAGTTGTGCACTTTGGAGTAGACGTTCCAGAAACGGTACTCGCTGTAGTGCTCTTCCAACTCGCGTTGCAGCAGCAGGGTACGGTCCACGGCCCAGCGGTCCAGCGCCAGCATGTCTTCCGAGGCCAGCAGGTCGCGGGCCGGGTCGAAGCCGGACAGGTTGGAAAGCAGGAAACGCGCGGTATTACGGATACGCCGGTAAGCATCGGCGCTGCGCTGCAGGATCTGCTCGGAAACCGCCATTTCACCGGAATAGTCGGTGGCCGAAACCCACAGGCGCAGGATATCGGCACCCAGGGTGTTGTTGACCTTCTCCGGCTCGATGGTGTTACCCAGCGACTTGGACATCTTGCGGCCGTTCTCGTCCACGGTGAAGCCGTGGGTCAGCAGCTCGCGGTACGGCGCGTGGTTGTCGATGGCGCAACCGGTCAGCAAGGACGAGTGGAACCAGCCGCGGTGTTGGTCGGAACCTTCCAGGTACAGGTCAGCGCGCGGGCCGGTAGCGTGGCCGATGTCGTGCGAGCCACGCAGTACGTGCCAGTGGGTGGTACCGGAGTCGAACCACACATCGAGGGTGTCAGCGATCTTGTCGTACTGGTCGGCTTCAGCGCCCAGCAGTTCGGCGGCGTCCAGCTTGAACCAGGCCTCGATGCCTTGCTGCTCGACACGCTTGGCCACTTCTTCCATCAGTTCGACAGTGCGCGGATGCAGCTCGCCGGTCTGCTTGTGCAGGAAGAACGGGATCGGTACGCCCCAGTTGCGTTGACGCGAGATGCACCAGTCCGGGCGGTTGGCGATCATCGCGTGCAGGCGCGCCTGGCCCCAGGCCGGGACGAACTTGGTGTCTTCGATGGCTTTCAGCGCACGCTCACGCAGCGGCTCGCCAGTGCTCGGCTGCTTGTCCATGCCCACGAACCACTGCGCGGTGGCGCGGTAGATCAGCGGAGTCTTGTGGCGCCAGCAGTGCATATAGCTGTGGCTGATAGTTTCGGTGTGCATCAGCGCACCGACTTCGCTCAGCTTCTCGACGATGGCCGGGTTTGCCTTCCAGATGAACTGGCCGCCGAAGAATGGCAGCGACTCGACATACACGCCGTTGCTCTGCACCGGGGTAAGGATGTCGTCGTTGACCATGCCGTAGCGCTTGCAGGTGACGAAGTCGTCTTCACCGTAGGCTGGCGCGGAGTGCACCACACCGGTACCGGCGCCCAGCTCGACGTAGTCAGCCAGGTACACTGGCGACAGGCGGTCGTAGAACGGGTGACGGAAGTTGACCAGCTCCAGCGCCGAACCTTGGGCGGTGGCAAGAACCGAACCTTCCAGGTTGTAGCGCTTCAGGCACGACTCGACCAGCTCTTCAGCCAGCACCAGCAGGCGCTCGCCGGTGTCGACCAGGGCGTACTTGAATTCCGGGTGGATGTTCAGGGCCTGGTTGGCCGGGATGGTCCACGGGGTGGTGGTCCAGATCACGATGGCGGCCGGCTTGGTCAGCGAGGCCAGGCCGAAGGCGGCGGCCAGCTTGGCCTCATCGGCAACCGGGAAGGCCACGTCGATGGTCTGCGACTTCTTGTCGGCGTACTCGACTTCCGCTTCAGCCAGCGCCGAACCGCAATCAAAGCACCAGTTCACCGGCTTCAGGCCCTTGAACACGAAGCCTTGCTTGACCATCTCGGCCAGGGCGCGGATTTCACCGGCCTCGTTGGCAAAGTTCATGGTCTTGTATGGGTTGTCCCAGTCACCCAGCACGCCCAGGCGGATGAACTCGGTCTTCTGCCCTTCGATCTGCTCGGCAGCGTACTCGCGGCAGAGCTCGCGGGTACGGTCGGCAGAAAGGTGCTTGCCGTGGGTAACCTCGACCTTGTGCTCGATCGGCAGGCCGTGGCAGTCCCAGCCTGGCACGTACGGCGCATCGAAGCCGGCCAGGGTCTTGGAGCGGACGATCATGTCCTTGAGGATCTTGTTCAGCGCATGACCGATGTGAATCTTGCCGTTGGCATAGGGCGGGCCGTCGTGCAGGACGAACTTGGGACGATCCTTGCCAATTTCGCGCAGCTTCTGGTACAGGCCAATGCTGTCCCAGCGCTGCAGGATCTGCGGTTCGCGCTGAGGCAGGCCGGCCTTCATGGGGAAGGCGGTGTCCGGAAGGTTAAGCGTGGCTTTGTAGTCGGTCATTTCAGGCTCTTCGTTAGCGGTTGAGCGTGCCAATGTGCACGTGCGGCGGCGATATCCGCATCGATCGCCGACTTCAGCGCCTCCAGGGAGGCGAATCGCTGCTCTTCACGCAGCTTGTGGTGGAACTCCACCGTCAGGCGCCGGCCGTAAAGATCGCCGGCAAAGTCCAGAAGATGAATCTCCAGGTGCGGGCGCCCATCACCGGCAACGGTGGGGCGCACGCCGATATTGCCGACACCCGGCCAAGCTTTGCCGTCGATCACGATGCTGGCCAGGTATACCCCGGACAGCGGCACGCGACGGCGCTTGAGCTGGATGTTGGCGGTTGGTGTGCCGAGCTGGCGGGCCAGCTTCTGGCCGTGCAGCACGCGGCCTGTAATGCGGTACGGGCGGCCCAGCAGGTGTTCGGCCAGCTCGAAGTTGCCCTCGGACAAGGCCTTGCGCACTTCGGTGCTGCTGACCCGCAGGCCATCCTGGATGACCGTGTTGGCGGCCTCGACGGTAAAGCCATACGCGTTGCCGGCCTCGACCAGGAAAGCGAAGTCGCCAGCGCGGTCGCAGCCGAAGCGGAAGTCATCGCCCACTTCGAGATGACGCACGCCCAGGCCGTCGACCAGGATGGCCTTGACGAAGGCATCGGCACTGAGCTTGCTCAGACGCTGGTTGAACGCCAGGCACAGCACCCGATCGATACCTTCGGTCGCCAGCAGCTCTATCTTGTCGCGCAGCCGGGCCAGGCGCGCTGGCGCGGTATCGGGTGCGAAGTACTCGCGTGGTTGCGGTTCGAAGATCACCACGCAGGTCGGCAGGCCCAAGGCCTGACCGCGCTCGCGCAGGCGCGCCAGGATTGCCTGGTGGCCGCGGTGAACCCCGTCGAAGTTGCCAATGGTGGCGACACAGCCCCGGTGCTCGGGGCGCAGGTTGTGAAGACCTCGAACCAGCTGCATAACGCGCTTCTTGCTCATAAAGTGGCCGATTATAACCACACCCGGGCGCTGGTGACAGGCAGCAGCGCCCAAGGGCGGCGTGGAATGCGAAAAACCGACGCCTGACCCGCCAAAAGCCTCAGTGCAAGGCCTTGCGAGCGAAATGCCGGGGCCTGAAGCCACACAGGTACAGGCAGCCAAAATACGTCACGACGCCCGCCAGGATCAGCGCCCCAAGCCGCAGGAAGCGCTCAAGCATGATGCCCTGCTCCCAGGCCGGCATATAGTGCATGCCCGCCAGCAGTACTGCCGACATCAGCGTCACCGCCAACACAAGCTTGAGCAGGAACACTGCCCAGCCAGGCTGAGGCTCGAACAGCTGCTGACTGCGCAGCTTCCAGAACAGCAAACCGGCATTCAGGCAGGCACCGAGGCTGATCGCCAATGCCAGGCCGGCATGTGCAAGCGGGCCGACCAGGGCAAGGTTGAACAGCTGGGTGCAGACCAAGGTGAAGACTGCGATCTTCACCGGCGTGCGAATATTCTGCTGCGCATAGAAGCCAGGTGCCAGTACCTTGATCAGAATGATCGCCAGCAAGCCCACGGAATAGGCGATCAACGCCCGCTGGGTCATGGCCGCATCAAACGCGCTGAACTTGCCATATTGAAACAGCGCAACGGTCAGCGGCTCGGCAAGAATGGCCAAAGCCAGGGTGCAGGGCAGCACCAGCAGGAAGCACAGGCGCAGGCCCCAGTCGAGAATCCGTGAGTACTCCTCACGGTCCTTGTTGGCGTAGGTCTTGGCCAGGGTCGGCAGCAGGATGGTGCCCAGAGCAACGCCCAACACACCGGAAGGCAGCTCCATGAGGCGGTCGGCGTAGTACATCCACGACACCGAGCCGGCCACCAGGAAGGAGGCGAAGATGGTGTTGATGATCAGCGAGATCTGGCTCACCGACACCCCCAGGATCGCCGGCAGCATCTGCTTCAGTACCCGCCACACACCCGCGTCCTTGAGGTTCAGACGCGGTAGCACGAGCATGCCGATCTTCTTCAGCGCTGGCAGCTGGTACAGCAACTGCGCCAGGCCACCCGCCAGCACGCCCCAGGCCAACGCCATGATTGGCGGGTTGAAGTACGGCGTCAGCAACACGGCGAAGGCGATCATCGCCACGTTCAGCAAGGTAGGCGTGAAGGCCGGCACCGAAAAGCGGTTCCAGGTATTGAGGATCGCTCCGGCCAGGGAAGACAGCGAGATCAGGAATATATAAGGAAACGTCACCCGCAACAGGTCGGTGGTCAGCGCGTATTTTTCGGTGCTGTCGACAAAACCCGGGGCCGTCGCCCACACCACCCACGGTGCAGCGAGGATGCCGATGGCGGTCACCAGGGCCAGCACCAGGGTCAGAAGGCCGCTGACATAGGCAATGAAGGTGCGCGTCGCCTCCTCGCCCTGCTGGGTCTTGTACTCGGCCAGAATCGGCACGAAGGCCTGGGAGAATGCGCCTTCGGCGAAGATGCGCCGCAACAGGTTGGGCAGTTTGAACGCGATGAAGAAGGCATCGGTAGCGACACCAGCACCAAAGATGCGGGCCAGGATGGTGTCGCGAACAAAGCCCAGCACCCGCGAAATCATGGTGATCGAGCTTACTGCAGCCAGGGATTTGAGCAGGTTCATCGAAAAGATTCACGCCAATGACAGAGGACGCTGCCAGATAGCGTCCGAATGTGCGATACTCCCGCGCCTTCGCAGGGGAGCCAAAAATTCCCGAGTGTACAGGTCGCGCAGCAGAAAGGAATCTTTCCCGCTTGTTGGCGCACCGCTCGGCGGAACCTTGCAGGTGGCCTTGACATCTGCTCGACTGATCGGCATGATTCGCGGCCTATTTTGTTTGCTATTTACCTAAAGTCTTTCGAGGAGCTCGACGGTGGCCAACACACCTTCCGCCAAGAAACGTGCAAAACAGGCTGAGAAGCGTCGCAGCCACAACGCCAGCCTGCGTTCCATGGTCCGCACCTACATCAAGAATGTAGTTAAAGCCATCGACGCAAAAGACGCCGAAAAAGCGCAAGCCGCTTACGTTCTGGCTGTACCTGTAATCGACCGTATGGCCGACAAGGGTATCATCCACAAGAACAAGGCTGCTCGTCACAAAGGCCGTCTGAATGGCCACATCAAGGCGCTGAAAGAAGCTGCAGCTGCCTAAGCGACGCGCTAGTCGAAAAACCGACCCTAGGGTCGGTTTTTTGTTGCCTGCGATTTATGCTTGCGGGCACAGCTCCATGTGGTACTTGATCTCTTTGGGAGCGGCCTTGCGTCGCGGAAGAGCTGCGGGGCAGCCCCGGCAATCTCAGCTTCTGCGCTGAGGCCGAGGGGCCGCTACGCACCCCTGTCGCGACGCAAGGCCGCTCCCACAAAAAAGCGGGGCCGCGTTTGGCGGCCCTACTTTTACATCACTTGGCGATTTGAATCTTCGGTGCCCACTGCAGCCATTCATCCTCGGCCTTTTCGAACAAGGCAAAGGTCTGTTGCGGCCGTGCCGGGTTACCCATCTGCTCGCCATCTGGCGTTGCAAAGGCGATACCGCCATCGATCAGGGTTTCCACCGACTCGGTACGCACTGTAGCGCCCTTGAACAGACCCCAGTCGAAACCGAAACCACTGCTGTTCCAGAAGCGGCTACCGCTGCGCACCAAGGCGGCATAGCGCGGCTCGATGAGGATATGAATCAGCACGCGGTCAGCGCTCTGGCCCAGCTCGAAGCCTGTCACCTTGCCCACCGTAACCTCACGATAGGTAACCGGCACACCCGGCTTGATCGAGCCGCGGCGTGGCGCACTGAGCGTCAATGGCAGGCCGACCTCTGGCCCTGCTACCTGCGGTGCTTCGGCCAAGGCGATGAAATCGCGCTGTGGCCCACGGTTCTTGGCTGCTGGCTGCACTTCCAGGTACTGCCCACCTATCAAGGTGTCCAGGTTTTCAGTGCGCACCAGGCCCAGGGCCGGCTTGACCACCCAGAACTGCGTACCGGCACGGGCAATACGATCCGCCGCTTCGGTAATGCGCGCCCGTAGCAGCACCGCCTGCAGGTCATCGGTGAGGTCGACGCTCTCGATGCTGCCCACATCCAGGCCGCGGAAGCGGATGGCCGTGCCCGGTTTCAGGCCATCAGCACGCTCTACACGGATGGTGATCAACGTACCCGCACGGTTTACCGCCTCCTGGCTGTCATGCAGGCGGAAGCGTGGAATGTGTCGCTTCAGCGGTACATCGGGCCGTGGCGTATCGAACGCAATACCGCCGGCCATCAGTGTTTGCAGCGACTCACTCTTGATCTTGATGCCCGACAGGCCGCCGGTCAGGGTGATCCCACTGACGTTCCAGAAGCGCGACGAACCATTGACCAGCTTCTCGTACTCCTTCTCGATATGCACACCGATCAGGATGCGGTTGCTGTTACGGGCGAACTGATAGCTCTGCACGCTACCCACCTTCACCTGGCGATACATCACCGGGCTGCCGATTTCCAGCGAACCCAAGGTGTCGGCGAACAACACCATGTGCAGGCCCGGCGCTTTGAGGTCGAGCGGCGGCGCCTTGGCACGCGCCTCGAACTCACGCTCTGGCCGTGCGCCCTTCTCACCAGGACGAATGGCGATGTAGTTACCTTTGACCAGCGCTTCCAGGCCCGTGATTCCCGCCAGGGAAATCGACGGTTTGACTACCCAGAACTGCGTCCCGTCTACCAGGTAGTCCTCGGTCAGCGGGTCGAGTGTCAGCTCGGCAGAAGCGCTGGCCAGGTTGTCTTCCATCTTCAGGGCTTTCAGCGAGCCCACCTGAATGCCCTTGTACATGACCGGCGTGCGACCCGCCTGCAGGCCTTCATAATCGCTCAGCTTCACTTTTACCCGGATACCCGCCTGGGCTGCATCGAAGTCCTCGTACAGGCGGAACGGCAGGCTTGGATCGGTGGGCGGGCTGTCCTTGCGGTACTCCGGCGTGGCGAAGGCGATACCACCCGCCACAATGCTCGACAACGACTCACTGCGCACCTTCACACCCGAAAGCGAAGCATCGATGCTGACACCGCTGGCGTTCCAGAAACGCGTGTGCTTGCGCACCAGGCTGGCGTAGGCCGGCTCGATGAAGACTTTCACCTCTACGGTGCTCTGGTCCTCGGACAGGCGGTAGCTTTTCACCCGGCCAACCTGAATCTGCTTGTAGAACACCGGGCTGTCACGGTTGAGCGAGCCCAGCCTGTCGGCCTTGAGGGTCAGGTGCAGGCCTGGTTCAGAATCCGAGAGCGGTGGCGCCACCTTCAATGCCACAAAGCGTTTGGTACGCTCCCCCTCTCCCGGGCTAACAGCGATGTAGTTACCCGACACCAGTGTTTCAAGGCCAGATATACCGGCCAGGCTGACACTCGGCTTCACCAGCCAGAAACGCGTGCCTTTGGTTAGATGGGGCTCGGCAGCCTTGTTCATCTCGATGGTAGCGATCACCCCCTGCGTGTCGCCCTTGGCGTCGAGCACCAGGCTTTTCACCTTGCCAACCGGCATGCCTTTGTAGATGACCTCGGTCTTGTTGGCGACGATACCCTCTCCCGACTCGAAGCGGACTTCAATTTCCACGCCAGCGTCGCGGTAGGCCTGCCACGCGAGCCAGCCACCGATCATTAGCGCAATCAAGGGCAGGATCCAGATGGCCGACCAGTTCGAGGCGGGGCGGGTTTTAGCCGTTGGCAGGTCACTCATGGTCGTCATCCGACTCCGTGTTATCCCAAATCAGTCGGGGATCGAAAGTTAAAGCGGCAAGCATTGTCAGGATCACCACAGTTGCGAAGGCGACAGCGCCCAGGTTGGCTTCGACACTGGCTATTCGGCCAAAATTCACCACTGCCACCAGGATGGCAATGACGAAGATATCCAGCATGGACCAGCGCCCGATGAATTCGATGAAGCGGTACATCAATATCCGCTGCCGGGCCGAAAGCGGTTGCCGCCGCTGGACGGAGTACAACAGCAAGCCGATGCCCACCAGCTTGAACGTGGGGACCAGGATACTGGCAATGAACACCACAGCCGCAATGGGCACCATGCCATGCTTGAGCAGGGTGATGACACCGGACATGATGGTGTCCGGGCTGCCCTGACCGAGGGTACTCACGGTCATGATCGGCAGTATGTTGGCTGGGATGTAGAGGATCGACGCCGCAATCAGCAACGCCCAGGTGCGCGCGATACTGTTCGGCCGGCGTGCATGCACGATAGCGCCGCAGCGTGTGCAGGTTTGCGAAGTGCTGTCTGGCTCTTGCCTGTTCAGCTCGTGACACTCATTGCAGACAACAATGCCTGCGTCAATCGCCCGCATGCAGGTCCTCCCCCGATAGCGCACTCCAGATCTGGTGGGGCGACATCACCACCTCGAGCCACACCTGGATCAATAACAGACTGATGAAACAGAACAGCCCAAGGCCCACGGTCAGTTCGGCCAGGTCCACCAGTTTGACGATGGCCACCAGCACCCCCATGAAATAGACCTCGAGCATGCCCCAGTCACGCAGATGGTGATAGATGCGGTAGAAGACCAGGCCGTAGTCACGTCCGAAGTTCAAGCGGATGCTCAACAGCACGGCCAGCTGACAGAGCAGCTTCGCCAGCGGAATGACCATGCTACAGAGCAACACCACTACGGCAACACCGCGCATTCCCGAGTTGTACAGGCCTAGCACGCCACTCCAGACCGTATCGTCCGAAGTCTGACCAAGCAGGTGCAACTGCATGATCGGCAGGAAATTGGCCGGCACGAACAGCAAAAGGGCCGCCAGTACCAAGGCCAGGCTGCGATTGACCACATTGTGCCGGTGGGCATAGAGCTCGTAGCCGCAGCGCGGGCATTGGGCTTTCTCATCATGCTGCAGCACGGGCTTGCGCAGCAGCAGGTCACATTCATGGCAGGCGACAAGCTCGTCCAACGGCAGCTGGTCCAGGGTTTCAGGTTCGACAGAATTGGACATATGGCGCTTCTGAATAGGTGCGTGGTGGCTATTCTAGTGTTCTGGCTCGAATTGTGGGAGGCGACATTGGCCTGGAGGGTATGCGCCCTGCCTGGCGTTGCCCCCTTCCCCGTAGGAGCGGGTTTACCCGCGAACACCGGCGAAGCCGGTGCCATCTCCGCTCTCGAGCAGGTCCAGTTTTTTTGCCCACAAAGACAAAACCCCTACCTGCATGCGCAGATAGGGGTTTTGCGAAATGAATCTTGACGATGACCTACTCTCACATGGGGAAACCCCACACTACCATCGGCGATGCATCGTTTCACTACTGAGTTCGGGATGGGATCAGGTGGTTCCAATGCTCTATGGTCGTCAAGAAATTCTGTTGCCAGAATGTCCAGATGGACAGCCCAGCGAATTCGGATATGCGATATTTGTGGTCTTACGAATTTTCGGGTCTTTCGTCTTCACCACCGCAATCTGCGTCAGCAAATTGCTTGGGTGTTATATGGTCAAGCCTCACGGGCAATTAGTATTGGTTAGCTCAACGCCTCACAGCGCTTACACACCCAACCTATCAACGTCGTAGTCTTCGACGGCCCTTTAGGGGATTCAAGATCCCAGTGAGATCTCATCTTGAGGCAAGTTTCCCGCTTAGATGCTTTCAGCGGTTATCTCTTCCGAACATAGCTACCCGGCAATGCCACTGGCGTGACAACCGGAACACCAGAGGTTCGTCCACTCCGGTCCTCTCGTACTAGGAGCAGCCCCTCTCAAATCTCAAACGTCCACGGCAGATAGGGACCGAACTGTCTCACGACGTTCTAAACCCAGCTCGCGTACCACTTTAAATGGCGAACAGCCATACCCTTGGGACCGGCTTCAGCCCCAGGATGTGATGAGCCGACATCGAGGTGCCAAACACCGCCGTCGATATGAACTCTTGGGCGGTATCAGCCTGTTATCCCCGGAGTACCTTTTATCCGTTGAGCGATGGCCCTTCCATACAGAA
>NZ_CP079827.1:125000-657500 GCF_024971855.1 Pseudomonas sp. HD6515 | reverse complement strand
AAACCCGCTCCTACGTTTGTTTCGGGCCAATTATGCCTGTGGGATTCGCGCGCGAACGCCTTGGTGCCTGTCTCGATATCGCGTCGTACCAACAAGGCGGTCGCGCGCGCCAGGCACAGGAGAGACTGGCCCGAAACAAACGTAGGAGCGGGTTTACCCGCGAAGCGCCGCGCGGGCGGCGCTCGATCTCACAGGCGCTGCAGGGGTTATGGCAGACACATCTCACGATCGTGTCCCGGGAAGTGGTGTAACTGAACCAGCCGAAGGCGCCCTGCGGGCGAAAGAGGATGGTCATCGTGGTTCTTGGCTAACGTTGAGTTTGCGAAGACCAAACACTCACCAGAGAAACCACGATGACCAAGCCCACTATCGCATTGACCGAGTTGGTTGAGAAAGGGGCAGACGCTGATCTGCTCAAGCAAATGATCCAGTTCGTTGCCCAGCGCATGATGGAGTTCGACGTCGAAGGCCTGTGCGGCGCGGGCTTCGATGTCAAAAGCCCAGACCGGACAAATAGCCGTAATGGCTACCGCGATCGTCTTTGGCAAACCCGCGCAGGCGACGTCGACCTTAAGATTCCCAAGCTGCGCCAAGGCAGCTATTTCCCTGGTTTCCTTGAACCTCGACGCACCGCTGAGAAAGCCATGGCGGCAGTCATCCAGGAGGCCTACATCCAAGGCGTTTCAACACGCTCAGTGGACGAGCTGGTCAAAGCCATGGGCATGACCGGCATCTCCAAAAGCCAGGTCTCACGGCTAGCTGGTGAGATCGATGAGCGCGTTCACGCCTTCCTTGACCGCCCGCTTGAGGGCGACTGGCCCTATCTCTGGATCGATGCCACCTACGTCAAAGTGCGGGAGGCCGGACGCATCGTCTCGGTCGCCGTAATAATCGCCGTGGCCGTGAACACCGACGGTGGCCGCGAAGTCCTGGGCATGCGGGTTGGGCCGTCAGAGGCTGAGCCGTTCTGGACAGACTTCCTGCGCAGCCTCACGCGACGTGGCTTGCGGGGCGTGAAACTGGTCATCTCCGACGCCCACGAAGGGCTCAAGGCGGCTGTTTCCAAGGTCTTCAACGCGACCTGGCAGCGCTGCCGTGTGCATTTCATGCGTAATGCCATGGCCCACGTCGGCAAAGGTCAGCGCACCATGGTGGCGGCCCTACTGCGCACAGTCTTCGCCCAGGACAGCCGTGCCGAATGCCATCAGCAATGGCGTTTGGTCGCTGATCAGCTACGCGAAAAATACCCCAAGATCGCGACACTCATGGACGGCTGCGAGGATGAAGTGCTGGCTCACATGGCGTTTCCAAAAGCGCACCGACAGCAATTACACAGCACCAATCCACTGGAGCGGCTTAACGCGGAGATCAAACGCCGCACCGACGTCGTAGGCATCTTTCCCAACGATCCTGCAATCACACGGCTGGTAGGCGCGATGCTGCTGGAGCAGAACGACGAGTGGTGCCTGCAACGGCGTTACATGCAGTTGGAGGCCTTTGAGGCAGTCAGCGATAATCCACAGGCCAAGCTGTCGGCCGTGATCAACTAAACGGCGAACTCAGCGGCCAGAACCATGATGAGTTACACCACTTCCCGGGACACGATCCATCTCACCGCCAAAACCACCTCAAGACATACCCACCACACCTCCCCCTACAACAGCAACAACCAACCCCCAAAAACAAAGCGGGGAGGCCTGCCGGCCTCCCCGCTTCATCTACTTCCCTTAAAGGCTAGGGAATGCAAACTGCGACGCTTCATGACTGGCCCGCTGCGGCCAACGCTGGGTAATTGCCTTGCGACGGGTATAGAAGCGCACACCATCCGGGCCATAGGCATGCAGATCACCAAACAGCGAACGCTTCCAACCACCGAAGCTGTGGTAGGCCACCGGCACCGGCAGCGGTACGTTCACACCCACCATACCCACTTCGATCTCGTCACAGAACAGACGGGCCGCTTCACCGTCACGCGTAAAGATGCAGGTGCCGTTGCCATACTCGTGATCGTTGATCAGCTGCATGGCCTGCTCCAGGCTATTCACACGGACCACGCACAGCACCGGGCCAAAAATCTCCTCTTTATAGATGCGCATCTCCGGGGTCACCTTGTCGAACAGGGTGCCACCCACAAAGTAGCCATCTTCATTACCCGCCACTCGGAAACCACGACCATCCACCACCAGCTTGGCGCCAGCAGCAACACCGTCATCGATGTAACCCACGACCTTGTCACGCGCTGCCGCAGTCACCAGCGGGCCCATGTCCAGGCCGCACGAGGTGCCGGCACCAATCTTCAGCGCCTTGATCTGTGGCTCCAGCTTGGCAATCAGGGCATCGGCCACTTGGTCGCCCACGCACACGGCGACCGAAATGGCCATGCAACGCTCGCCACACGAACCGTAAGCCGCGCCCATCAGTGCACTGACTGCGTTGTCCAGGTCGGCATCCGGCATCAGCACCGCGTGGTTCTTCGCGCCACCCAAGGCTTGTACACGCTTGCCACGCTTGGTGCCTTCGGCATAGATGTACTCGGCGATCGGGGTCGAGCCCACGAAGCTCAGTGCTTTGACTTCCGGCGCTTCGATCAGCGCATCCACCGCTTCCTTGTCACCGTGCACGACGTTGAGGATGCCCTTCGGCAGGCCGGCTTCCAGCAGCAACTGGGCAATGTACAGGGTCGAGCTCGGGTCACGCTCGGAAGGCTTGAGGATGAATGCGTTGCCGCAGGCGATGGCCAGCGGGTACATCCACAGCGGCACCATGGCCGGGAAGTTGAATGGGGTGATACCGGCAACCACGCCCAGCGGCTGGAAGTCGGACCAGGCGTCGATGTTCGGACCGACGTTGCGGCTGTACTCACCCTTCAGCACTTCAGGGGCTGCACACGCGAACTCGACGTTCTCAATACCACGCTTCAGTTCACCGGCGGCGTCTTCCAGGGTCTTGCCGTGCTCTTCGCTGATCATCTGCGAAATCTTGGCTTCGTTCTGCTCCAGCAGTTGCTTGAAGCGGAACATCACCTGGGCGCGCTTGGCCGGAGGGGTGTTGCGCCAGGCCGGGAAGGCTGCCTTGGCCGAGTCGATCGCTTCCTGCACGGTTGCGCGGCTGGCCAGTTCGACCTTGCGAACGGCCTGGCCAGTGGACGGGTTGAAGACATCGGCGGTGCGCTCACCCTTGGTAACCAGTTCGCCGTGAATCAGGTGCTGAACAATGCTCATGCAAAACTCCAGATAAACAAAGGAGAGCCAGGCACGCGCTGCGGGCATGCGCCTGGCATCAAAATCGGAAAGATCAGTCGATCAGGTTCAGGGTTTCGCCTACAGCATCGAACAGGCGGTCCAATTCCTGCGGCTTGGTATTGAAGGTTGGGCCGAACTGCAGGGTGTCGCCACCAAAGCGTACATAGAAGCCGGCTTTCCACAGCTTCATGGCCGCTTCATATGGGCGAACGATGGCATCACCGTCACGGGCGGCGATCTGGATGGCGCCGGCCAGGCCGTAGTTACGGATATCGACGATATTCTTGGTGCCCTTCACGCCGTGCAGCAGCTTCTCGAAATGCGGCGCCAGTTCAGCCGCGGACTGCACCAGGTTTTCCTTCTGCAGCAGGTCCAGCGCGGCGAGACCGGCGGCACAGGCTACCGGGTGTGCCGAGTAGGTGTAGCCGTGTGGGAATTCCACGGCGTATTCCGGGGTCGGCTGATTCATGAAGGTCTGGTAGATCTCGCTGCTGGCAATCACTGCGCCCATCGGGATGGCGCCGTTGGTCACCTGCTTGGCGATGCACATCAGGTCCGGGGTAACGCCGAAGGCTTCCGAGCCGGTCATCGCGCCCATGCGGCCGAAGCCTGTGATCACTTCGTCGAAGATCAGCAGAATGTTGTGCTGGGTGCAGATTTCACGCAGACGCTTCAGGTAACCCTTCGGCGGCGGCAGCACACCGGCCGAACCGGCCAGCGGCTCGACGATGACTGCTGCGATGTTGGAGGCATCGTGCAGCTCGATCAGCTTGAGCATTTCGTCAGCCAGCGCGATACCGCCCTCTTCCGGCATGCCTTTGGAGAAGGCGTTCACTGGCAACACGGTGTGAGGCAGGTGGTCGACGTCCAGCAGCTGACCAAACATCTTGCGGTTACCGTTGACGCCACCCAGGCTGGTACCGGCGATGTTCACGCCATGGTAACCACGGGCACGGCCGATGATCTTGGTCTTGGTTGCCTGGCCTTTCAGGCGCCAGTAGGCACGCACCATCTTCAGTGCGGTATCGGCGCACTCGGAACCGGAGTTGGTATAGAAGACGTGATTCAGATTGCCCGGAACCAGCTCGGCGATCTTTTCCGCCAGCTGGAACGACAGCGGGTGGCCGAACTGGAACGCTGGGGAGTAGTCCAGCGTACTCAGTTGGCGGGTCACCGCGTCAGCGATTTCCTTGCGAGTGTGCCCTGCGCCGCAGGTCCACAGGCCAGACAGGGCGTCGAAGATCTTGCGCCCGTGGTCATCGACCAGGTAGTTGCCTTCGGCCGCCACGATCAGGCGTGGGTCGCGCTGGAAGTTGCGGTTGGCGGTATAGGGCATCCAGTGGGCGTCCAGCTTGAGCTGGCTGGCGATACCCGTGGGGGCGGTTTCGGGCATGTTCATCGGCGGTTCCTCGGAAGACGATTAGGCAACGATGGATGTTGTTGCAGCTAAGTTGGCACGGCGATAGAGTCTGAAAAAGCCTACATTTCTAACCTTCAGGCAGGCCGAGACTAAACTGATGAGCCGAAGACCCGATCCACTCGCCCAAGTCAGCGATTTCGACATCCGCCTGCTGAAGATCTATCGCAGCGTCGTCGAGTGCGGTGGCTTCTCCGCTGCCGAAAACGTACTGGGCATTGGTCGCTCGGCCATCAGCCAGCAGATGAACGACCTCGAACAACGCCTCGGCCTGCGCCTGTGTCAGCGCGGCCGCGCCGGTTTCTCGCTGACGGAGGAAGGCCGCGAGGTCTACCATTCAGCCCTGCAACTGCTCAGCGCGCTGGAAACCTTCCGCACCGAGGTCAACGGCCTGCACCAGCATTTGCGCGGCGAGCTGAACATTGGCCTGACCGACAACCTGGTGACCCTGCCGCACATGCGTATCACCCATGCCCTGGCGGAACTCAAGGACCGCGGCCCTGATGTACGCATCCAGATCCGTATGATCGCCCCCAGCCAGGTCGAGCACGGCGTGCTCGACGGCAGCCTGCACGTTGGCGTCGTCCCACAGACCAGCCCGCTATCGGGGCTTGAGTACCAACCGCTGTACAGCGAACGCTCGCTGCTGTACTGCGCAGTCGGCCACCCGCTGTTCTACGCCGACGACCAGCAGATAGACGACGAACGCCTCAACAGCCAGGAAGCCATCACCCCCACCTTCCGCCTGCCGGCCGACATCCAGGCGCACTACCAGGCGCTGAATTGCACAGCCAGTGCTTCTGACCGCGAGGGCATGGCGTTTCTCATCCTCACCGGGCGTTACATTGGCTATCTGCCCGACCACTACGCCATGTTCTGGGTACAGCAAGGCCGTTTGCGTGCGCTCAAGCCCAAGGAGCGCTTTTATGACCTGAGCCTGAGCTGGGTTACCCGCAAAGGCCGGCGCCCCAACCTGGTGTTGGAAAGCTTCCTCGAAAGCCTGGCTGCGACACGTTGATGCCAGTCTGTGCCGCAAACGCTTGTCACTTCGGCACAGGCAGGTAATCTTGTCCCACAGCCGCAGCCACTGCCCCGTACGGAATCGTCCATGACCCTAGAAGTCCCTGCGCATCGCCTCTCCGCCTCGGGCAAGCCCGCGGGCCGTATCCGCCAGAAGAACGAACAGGCCATTATCCAGGCCGCCGAAGATGAGTTCGCCCGCCATGGTTTCAAGGGCACCAGCATGAACACCATCGCCCTCAAGGCGGGGTTGCCCAAGGCTAACCTGCATTACTACTTCACCAACAAGCTGGGCCTGTACATCGCCGTGCTCAGCAACATCATCGAGTTGTGGGACAGCACCTTCAACGCCTTGAGCGTCGATGACGACCCCGGTGAAGCCCTGAGCCAGTACATCCGCACCAAAATGGAGTTCTCCCGGCGCAACCCGCAAGCTTCGCGCATTTTCGCCATGGAAGTGATCAGCGGTGGCACCTGCCTGACCGAATACTTCAGTGCCGATTACCGCGAATGGTTCCGCGGACGTGCTGCGGTATTCCAGGCCTGGATCGAAGCAGGCAAAATGGACCCGGTCGACCCGGTGCACCTGATCTTCCTGCTCTGGGGCAGCACCCAGCACTATGCCGACTTCGCCACCCAGATCTGCCAGGTGACTGGCCGCAGCCGCCTGACCAAGCAGGACATGGAAGACGCGAGCAACAACCTTATCCACATCATTTTGAAGGGCTGCGGCATCAAGCCGGCTGCCTGACTGTCCTTTATGCCTTCTACCCTGCTCGACCTCTGCGAATACCGCGAGGAAATCCGCAAAAGCCGCTTCATCACCCTCGCCGGGCCGATCAGCAGCGCCGCCGAAGCGATGAGTTTCATCGAACGCCACAGCGACCTGGCCGCTACCCACAACTGCTGGGCCTGGAAACTCGGCGCGCAGTACCGCAGCAGTGACGACGGCGAACCCGGCGGCACTGCAGGGCGGCCGATACTGGCGGCCATTGAAGCGCAGGACTGCGACCAGGTGGTGGTGCTGGTGATCCGTTGGTACGGCGGCATCCAGCTGGGTACCGGCGGCCTGGCCAGGGCCTATGGCGGCGGCGCCAACAAGTGCCTGCAACAGGCGCCCAAGCGCCTACTGGTGCAGCGCAGCCACTTCAGCTGCAGTTGCAGTTTCAGCGAACTGGCGCTGGTGAAGTTGCGCCTGGCCGAGATTGACGGCCTGGTCCTGGATGAACAGTTCACCGCCAATGGTGTGGACCTGGTGATTGCCCTCGGTGACGCCCACCTGGCGCCATTGCAACAGCAACTGGCGGACCTGAGCCGCGGGCGTATTTTGCTCGAAGCACGCTGAACATTGCCCACAACAACTGTGGGCCTGCCTGTGGATAAGCTTGGGGCACTCTCTTGCAGGCTAGTGATTTCGAGGCCCCCAGAGCTTTGATCATATTTTGATCACTATTTGATGACAGTCGTAAACTGCTGAATGTGCGCGACTTATCCCCAGCGAACCGCCCATCCAAGCCGCACCCCGCTTGCTCACCTTGCACACAATAACTGTGGACCAGCTTGTGGATAACCCGTGCGCCAACAGGCGAAGCGCCCGGCCCCGCAAGGCCCAGACAAAACTGACCATTTTTTAACCAGACGCAAACCAGGCACGCGTATTCGCCGTGACGTATGCTCAATTCCTTTCTCCTACACCGATAAAGGAATGTTCCTATGGCCAATTCAAGAACTGCCCTCATCATCGGCGCCTCGCGCGGCCTTGGCCTGGGCTTGGTACAACGCCTGCACGAAGACGGTTGGCACATCACTGCCACCGTCCGTAACCCGCAGCAGCCCGGCGCCCTGGCGAACGTGCCCGGCGTGCATATCGAGCAGCTGGAAATGAACGACACCGTTCAGCTCGACAGCCTGAAGCAACGCCTGCAAGGCCAGGTGTTCGACCTGATATTCGTCAACGCCGGAGTCATGGGCCCCCTGCCGCAAGACCTGGAGGCAGTCCACAACAGCGACATTGGCGATCTGTTCATGACCAACGCTGTGGCGCCGATACGCGTGGCTCGCCGCCTGGTGGGTCAAATACGCGAAGGCAGTGGTGTGCTGGCTTTCATGAGCTCGATCCTGGGAAGCGTCACCATCCCAGACGGTGGCGAAATCTGCCTGTACAAGGCCAGCAAGGCGGCACTGAACTCGATGATCAACAGCTTCTTCGTTGAGCAGCAGCGCCCGGACCTGTGCGTGCTGGCCATGCACCCGGGCTGGGTGAAAACTGACATGGGTGGCGAAAACGCCGAAATCGATGTGCTCACCAGCACCCGCGGCATGATCGAACAGATCAAGGCCCAAAGCGGCAAGGGCGGCCTGCGTTTCATCAACTACAAGGGCGAACCCTTGGTCTGGTGATTCACCAGGTCGCAGCCCGGCTGGGCGCATTGCCCAGCCAGCCCCTGTAGAATGGCCGCAACCGTACCTGATTGAGATGACCACTATGTATGACTGGTTGAACGCCCTGCCCAAGGCCGAACTGCACCTGCACCTGGAAGGCTCACTGGAGCCGGAGTTGCTGTTCGCCCTGGCCGAGCGCAACAAGATCGCCTTGCCCTGGGCCGATGTGGAGACCTTGCGCGGTGCCTATGCCTTCAACAACCTGCAGGAGTTCCTCGACCTGTATTACCAGGGCGCAGATGTGCTGCGCACCGAGCAGGACTTCTACGACCTGACCTGGGCCTACCTGCAACGCTGCAAGGCCCAGAACGTGATCCACACCGAACCCTTCTTCGACCCGCAGACCCACACCGACCGCGGCATTGCTTTCGAAGTGGTGCTCAACGGCATCAGCCAGGCGCTCAAGGATGGCCGCGAACAACTGGGCATCAGCAGCGGCCTGATCCTCAGCTTCCTGCGCCACCTCAGCGAGGATGAAGCGCACAAGACCCTCGATCAGGCCTTGCCGTTCCGCGATGCGTTCATTGCCGTAGGCCTGGACAGCTCGGAGATGGGCCACCCGCCAAGCAAGTTCCAGCGGGTGTTCGACCGCGCCCGTAGCGAAGGCTTCGTCGCCGTTGCCCATGCTGGCGAAGAAGGCCCGCCCGAGTACATCTGGGAAGCCCTCGACCTGCTGAAGATCAAACGTATCGACCATGGCGTGCGCGCCATCGAGGACGAGCGCCTGATGCAGCGCATCATCGACGAGCAGATCCCGCTCACGGTGTGCCCGCTGTCCAACACCAAGCTCTGCGTGTTCGACCACATGAGCCAGCACAACATCCTCGACATGCTCGAGCGTGGTGTGAAAGTCACGGTCAACTCGGACGACCCGGCCTACTTCGGTGGCTACGTCACGGAGAACTTCCACGCTCTGCATACCCACTTGGGCATGACCGAAGACCAGGCTCGTCGCCTGGCGCAGAACAGCCTGGACGCACGGCTGGTTTGAGTAGCATGACGACGTTGCGCTCAACCGACCTGCAACGTCGCCACGCGGGCTATGCGATTGATCTGCTGGATACCCAGCGCCGAAATATGCAGTGCCCGTGAGTCCTCTATCTCGCGCATCCAGCCAGATTGCAGGAACAACCTGAACAAGGCCTGACCCAGTACGCCACCCAGATGCGGGCCTTGGTCATTCCATTCGGTGCAGCGGCAGATCACGCAACCTCGTTGCTGGTGTGGCGCCAGGGCATCGATGTACACCCCGACCAAGGCCAACTGCGCCCGCCCCTCGTCACTGACCCTCAAGTGCCGTCCGCTGCCTTCCAACCAGCCAGCCACCACCATGCGATGGTACAGCTCACTGGCCAACTCCCCACCCAGGTGATCGCCACAACGGCGCGCCCGGCGCATCGACAGCGGCAGCGACGATACCGGCGCTTCGGCACGCTCTCCCCTGGCGCTTTCCAGCTGTACGCTGGCCAAGGCCTCTACCGCCGCTCCGACCTGCGGGGTAGCCAGGCAGAAGTAACGTTTGCGGCCCCTGGCTTCATGCCTGAGCAAACCGGCCGACGACAGCAGCGAAAGGTGCGCGCAGGCTGACGATGAAGTCAGGCCAGTCATTATCGCGAGCTCATTGGCCAACCGCGGTGTGCCATCGATCAATGCCCACAACATGGCACTTCGCTTGGGGTCGGCCATCAGGCTGGCGATCTGGCTGATACTGCTGGCTGCGTTCATGTCCTTGTAACTCCCTGCAAGTTCACTGTGGGGATGCGATGGCCAACCCTGCCAGGGAAGCGCCTCTCGCTGGCACTGGCCTGGCTCGCCAGTATAAGCCGCAGAAAACGCCGGTTCAGACGGCCAGGTGCCATCGTACTCATGACGAAAAACCACTGGGTATGCCTACCCATGGCAAGCAGCGAGGCGGCTTCGAAAACGCCCCGGCACCCAGTCAATCAAGGCACCGGTACGCCCACACAAACGCGCTGAAACATCTTGATGAAAACAAACTTGCAGCCATTTCAGATGTGGCCCACAGCAACCTTCCACAAATAGTGCGAAACAAAGCGAAGGTTCTGCGGGTTTGCAGGCATTGCGCCCAAAGTAGGAGACACCGCCAGAAAAATGCACACACTTACCGTCAGTCAGGACGCTGAAGCCGTGTCATGGCAGGCTGGCGGGCCAGCGCTACACTTGAGCGGCTCCCCTTCCTGGAGGTATGCAGCGATGAAAATTATCGTAAGTGCGTCGAGCCGAAACCCCGCCTGCCCTTGGCAAGTCCAGCTCGATCAGCATGTGGTCAGTTTCCGCAGCGAGGCTGAGGCGCGTGCCTTCGTCGCCACGCTGGAAACCCGGCTGCAGGCACCTCACCCGCTCATGCGGGAGCCTTGGCCTGCAAACGCCGGGTCAACAGCGCAACACTGACCACCAGCGCCCCGCACAGGCTGATCACGATTGCCATGGGCACCGCACTGCCATCATGCAGCAGCCCGACCAGCGCCGCAGCACCCGCAGCTACGCTGAACTGCACACAGCCCATCAGTGCCGAGGCGCTGCCGGCACGCGCGCCCTGTCCACTCATGGCGCAGGCCGAAGCATTGGGAATGATGCAACCAAGGCTGGCGATACAGATGAACAGCGGCACCAGTAGCGGCCACAGTTGCGCAGGGCGCAACGCCGCCACGCCCAGCAGCACCAGGCCCGCAACCAGATACAGCCACACCGCACGGCCCAGCAGGAAGGCCGGCCCGCGTTTGGCCAGCAGGCGGGCGTTCACCTGCGCCACCAGAATAAAACCTGCGGCGTTGGTGCCGAACAGCCAGCCGTAGTGCTCAGCGGGCACGCCATACAGTTTGATGAACACGAAAGGTGAACCGGCGATATAGGCAAACATGCCGGCAATGGCGATACCGCCGGTCAGGGCATGGCCGAGGAAAACCCGGTCAGCCAGCAGCCGCAGGTACTGGCGCAAGGCGCCAGACAGCGGTTGCCGGGGTATATGCTCGGGCAGGCTTTCCGGCAGGCCCAGGCTTACCGCCAGCAGGCAGCCGGCACTGAACAGGCTCAGCGCAAGGAAGATCGACTGCCAGCCGGCCAGGTTCACCAGCACCCCACCCAGCATCGGTGCCAGGATCGGCGCCAAGCCCATGACCAGCATCAGTTGCGAAAACACTTTGGCTGAAGCTACCGGGTCGCACTTGTCGCTGACGATGGCCCGCGAAAGCACCATGCCGGCACAACCACCCAGTGCCTGGATGAAACGCGCCACCACCAAGGTATCGAGGTTGGGGGCGTAGGCACAGGCCAGTGATGCCAAGGTGAACAGCGTAACGCCGAACATCAGCGGTTTGCGTCGGCCAAAGCGGTCGGCAACCGGCCCATAGGCCAACTGCCCGATAGACAGGCCCAGGAAGTAGGCGGCCAACGTGGCCTGGACGTGTTTTTCATCGGTGGCGAACGCTTGCGCCATGGCCGGGAAGGCTGGCAGGTAAAAGTCGATCGCCAAGGGCCCGAACGCACTGAGTGCGCCCAGGATGAGCACCATTCGCAGGTTCATCAGGAATCCATAGCAGGCTAAGCAAGTGACTGATTCTACCTGCTGTGGACCCTGTCAATGTGAAAACATTTGCAACACTGTTACCCCCGGTGGGAGCAATCAGGTCTTCAGGCGATTTCGGCCTGATACCCCTCATCGCGAATCGCAGTGAGAATCTGCTCCTGCGCCAACTCGCTCTGCACACGCACCTGTTTACCTGCCAGATCAACTTCCACCCTGGCTGCCGCATCCTGCTCCTGCACCGCGCGGGTCACGGCTTTCACGCAATGGCCGCAGGTCATGCCTTGTACATTGAACACTTGCATGGGGGTTACCTCCTTCAGGTTTTTCACAAGTCTCAAGCTTGCCATGAGGGCAAGGTCAAGCCCTGCCTGCAACGCCCGGGGTGGAAATCCGCGTCCGCGTCGGCCAAGCTGCGCCTTTGACGATCAGGCAAGCAGGAGATTTTTCATGTTCAGGGCAGCATTGGGCGTCGTCGGGCTCTTGGGCGCGCTGGCTGTGGTGCCACCGGCATTCGCCGAGGGCAACTCGGCCTACAGCGTACTGATCATTTCCCGGGAGCGCCTGGAAGTGGCCACCAGTTGCGAAATCGGCGTGTACCTCAACGACCAGCTTTCCGGGCGCGTTTTCCAGGAGCAGTCCACCTCGTTCAACCTGCCGCCTGGCCCGGTGGATGTGCGCCTGCGCCTGCTGCCTGGGCAAATGCCGGGTTGCGCCGCAGGTATAGAGGACCAGCGCAGCACGCGTTTGAATCTGCAGGCGGGCCAGATCAACAAATACCGCATCGCCATGGGGCAATATGGGCTGGAGTTGAAACGAGCCGACCTGGGCTATTGACCTTGCCTGCGTGGCAAGGTTGATGCTGGAGGCCTGTCCAAGGAGGAGAGCCATGCCCGCATCCACCACATACGACCTGCCGATCTCCGGCATGACCTGCGCCAGCTGTGCTGGCCGGGTCGAGCGCGCCCTGCGCAAGGTCACCGGCGCTGAACAGGTCAGCGTAAACCTCACCACTGAAAAAGCCCGGGTTGTAGCCCCGCCTGCCAGCCTGCCAGCCTTGGTCGAAGCCGTGCGCGAGGCCGGTTACGGGGTACCAACCCGCACCCTCGAACTGCAGATAGGCGGCATGACCTGCGCCAGTTGTGTCGGCCGAGTAGAGCGCGCCCTGGGCAAATTGGCCGGGGTCGAGCGGGTCAGCGTCAACTTGGCCAGCGAACGCGCGCACCTCGAAGTGCTTGCGGCCCTTGATGACAACCTGCTGATCGACGCTGTGCAAAAGGCAGGCTACAGCGCCAGCCTGCCGCAATCGACCAAGGACGACCAAAGCGCTCTCCAGCGCCGCCTGCGCAACGAGCGCCTGGCAGTCGGTGCAGCCTTGCTGTTGGCCCTGCCGCTGGTATTACCCATGCTGGTACAACCGTTCGGCTTGCACTGGATGCTACCCGCCTGGGCGCAGTTCCTGCTGGCCACACCCGTGCAGTTCATTCTCGGTGCCCGCTTCTACATTGCAGCCTGGAAGGCCGTGCGCGCCGGTGCCGGCAACATGGACCTGCTGGTGGCCCTGGGCACCAGCGCTGGCTATGGCCTGAGCCTGTACCAATGGGCACAGGCTCCCGCCGGTATGGCCCCGCACCTGTACTTCGAAGCCTCAGCCGTGGTGATTGCCCTGGTATTGCTGGGCAAGTACCTGGAAAGCCGCGCCAAACGCCAGACCGCCAGTGCCATCCGAGCCCTCGAAGCCCTGCGCCCGGAACGCGCCCTGCGCGTGGTCGACGGCGTGGAAGAGGACGTGGCCATCGCCCACTTGCGCTTGGGCGACCTGGTACTGGTCAAGCCCGGCGAACGCTTCCCGGTCGACGGCGTGGTCGAAGACGGCAGCAGCCATGCCGATGAGGCCCTGATCAGCGGCGAGAGCTTGCCAGTGCCCAAGCAGCCCGGCGACAGCGTCACCGGTGGCGCCATCAATGGTGAAGGCCGGCTGCTGGTGCGTACCCAGGCGCTGGGCACCGAGACCGTGCTGGCGCGCATCATCCGCCTGGTGGAAGACGCCCAGGCCGCCAAAGCACCGATCCAGAAGCTGGTCGACCGTGTCAGCCAGGTGTTCGTCCCGGCCGTGCTGGTACTGGCCCTGATCACCCTGATCGGCTGGTGGTTGGCTGGGGCACCGCTGGAAACCGCGCTGATCAACGCCGTCGCCGTGCTGGTCATCGCCTGCCCCTGCGCCCTCGGCCTGGCCACGCCCGCCGCGATCATGGCCGGCACCGGGGTCGCCGCCCGCCACGGCATCCTGATCAAGGATGCCGAAGCTCTGGAGCGTGCCCATGCGGTCAACCGCGTAGTGTTCGACAAAACCGGTACCCTCACCTCCGGCAGCCCGCGGGTGGTTCACAGTCAGGCGCTGGACGGCAACAGTGCCGACCTTCACCGCCTGGCCGGCGCCCTGCAGCGCGGGAGTGAACACCCGCTGGCCAAGGCGGTACTGGTGGCCTGTGCAGAGCAAGGGCTGGACGTGCCAACCGTTGCCGACAGCCAGTCACTGACCGGGCGCGGCATTGCCGGGCGCGTTGAAGGCCGTGAACTGGCGCTGGGCAACCGCCGACTGCTTGACGAAAGCGGTCTGCAGCCCGGCGATTTGGCCGCCCAGGCCCAGGCCTGGGAAGCGGAAGGGCGCACACTGTCGTGGCTGATCGAGCGCGGCGCGCAACCGAGAGTCGTGGGCCTGTTCGCCTTTGGTGACAGCCTCAAGCCTGGCGCCGCGCAGGCCATCGAAACCCTGCACGCCCAACACATCAGCAGCCACCTGCTGACCGGTGACAACCGTGGCAGCGCCAAAGTGGTTGCCGAGGCACTGGGCATCGACGATGTGCACGCCGAAGTGCTACCGGCCGACAAGGCCGCGACCGTGGCCGCGCTCAAGCAGGATGGGGTGGTCGCCATGGTTGGCGATGGCATCAACGATGCACCGGCGTTGGCCGCGGCCGACATCGGCATTGCCATGGGTGGCGGTACCGACGTGGCCATGCAGGCCGCCGGCATCACCCTGATGCGTGGCGACCCGCGCCTGGTGCCCGCCGCGCTGGAAATCAGCCGCAAGACCTACGCGAAGATCCGCCAGAACCTGTTCTGGGCCTTCATCTACAACCTGATCGGCATTCCGCTCGCCGCGCTGGGTTACCTCAACCCGGTACTGGCAGGAGCTGCCATGGCCCTGTCCAGTGTCAGCGTCGTCAGCAATGCACTGTGGCTTAAAACGTGGAAACCCACCAGCAGCACCCAGGAGGCGCCATGAATATCGGCCAGGCCGCCCGCCGCAGCGGGCTCAGCACCAAGATGATCCGTTACTACGAGTCCATCGGCCTGCTCAAACCCGCCACTCGCAGCGACAGCGGCTACCGCCTGTACCAGGCGCAAGACTTGCACAACCTGGCCTTCATCAAACGCTCCCGCGACCTGGGCTTTTCCCTCGAAGAGGTCGGCAAGTTGCTGACCTTGTGGCAGGACCGCCAACGTGCCAGCGCCGATGTGAAGGCGCTGGCCATGCACCACATCGATGAACTGAACCGGCGCATCGAGGAGCTGGTGAGCCTGCGCGACACCCTCGGCGAGCTGGTTTCGCACTGCCAGGGTGACGACCGTCCGGACTGCCCGATCCTCAAAGACCTGGCCAATGGCGCTGCGGGCAGCTGCTGTCACTGAGCTGCCACGCGCCTTTGGCATGCCATAAATGTCCAAACACGACCGAATAGTCACCAACCACGACTTTATCCAATAAATACGGGCGTTTTGGCTTCATAAAACCCGGATGCTGCCGATGCAGTTGCTACCTGCCTCGTGTGTCGAAAACAAAAATTCCGGGAGCGTCGATGAGCATCAAACAGAAACTGACCTGGGCATTCGCGGTCATCGCCGGCTTGCCCATCGTTCTCGTGGCCACCCTGGTGGTCATCAACCTGCGCGGCGAAGCCCGCGACGGATTCCTCGACAGCAGCAGCCGGGAAATCCGCCAGGTCAGCAACGCGATGAACATCTTCTTCCAGGGGATCAACCAGAACGTCGAGTACATGGCTTCCCAGCCAATGGTTGCCGCCACGGGCAGCGAGCTGAACAAGTACATGAGCGCAACCCCGTCCTACGAACTGGGCGAGCAGGCCAGCAAAATTCTCGACTTCATGACTCGCCTGGCCAACTCACACCCCGCCTACGCCTACCTGTCCTACGGGGTGAATGACGGCGGCTACACTGGCTGGCCGGCCGGCCAGAAGTTTGTCAATTATGACCCACGCACGCGCCCCTGGTACCAACTTGCCATGGCCAACCCTGGCAAGACGATGCGTACCGGCGCCTACTACTGGGCCGCCGACGATGCGGTGCTGGTCAGCACCGTGCGCACCGTGGCCAACCAGCTGGGCAACCCCGGCGGCGTGGTCAACATCGACGTGTCGCTCAAGGGCCTGACCGAAATCGTCAAGCAGATCAAACTGGGCGAAAGCGGCTACCTGATGCTGGTGGAAAGCAACGGCAACGTGATGGTCGACCCGCGCGACGCCGCCCACAACTTCAAGCAGCTGGGAAGCTTTGGCGACGGTTACGCCAAGCTGGCCAAAGCCGGCAAAGGCCTGGTCGAGGTCGAACTCAATGGCGTGCATTACATGGCCAACGTCTACCCAGACCAGCAGCTGGGCTGGACCTTCATCGGCCTGATCGAACAAAGCGAAGTGATGCAGACCACCACCCGGCTCACCTGGCTGATCGGTGTCATCGCTGTGGTGTTGGCCTCGCTGTTCGCGGTGGTCGGTGCGGCCTTCGCCAAACTGATCGTGCGCCCGATCAACAGCGTCACCAACGGCCTGGAGGACATTGCCCAAGGTGAGGGTGACCTGACCCGCAACCTGGAAATCCGCGGCCGCGACGAAACCGCGCAACTGGCCAGCTGGTTCAACCAGTTCCTCGGTGCCATTCGCAGCCTGATCCAGCACATCGGTGCTGCCGCCAGCAAGATCCTCAGCACGTCCAGCAGCTCGACCCGCGTCTCCAGCGACATGGCCGAGGCGGCCGGCCGCCAGCGCGAAGCCGTGGATATGGTTTCCACTGCATTCCACGAAATGGTCGCCACCGCCAATGAAGTGGCACGGTCCTGCAGCCAGGCCGCGCAGTCGGCCGACAGCGGCCAGCAGCAGGCCCGCGAAGGGCAGCAACAGATCGATGCAGCGGTACACAGCGTTGATCGCCTGAGCCAGGAGATCGAGCAATCGGCCCAGTCGATCCAGCAACTGGAGCGTGACAGCAACGCCATTCAGTCGATCCTCGGCACCATCCGTTCGATTGCCGAACAAACCAACCTGCTGGCCCTGAACGCCGCCATCGAAGCGGCCCGTGCCGGTGAGCAGGGCCGCGGCTTTGCCGTGGTGGCCGACGAAGTACGGGCGCTGGCCAAGCGTACTGCCGACTCCACCGCTGAAATCGACGGTTTGCTGGGCAACCTGGCCAGCCGTACCGCCGAAGTGGCCGAGCAGATGCACGCCAGCCTGGAAGTGTCGCAGCAGTCGGTGAGCCGCATTGGTCTGGCCCGCGACAGCTTCGGGCAGATCCGTGAGTCGGTGGATGTGATCCGCGACATGAACACCCAGATCGCCACGGCAGCCGAAGAACAGCATCAGGTGGCTGAGGACATCAACCGGCACATCAGCCAGATTCACGGGGATGCGCAGTTGGTGGCCGAGCTGGCCCAGGCGGCGCGCCAGGACTCCGAGAGCCTGGCCGGGCTGTCCAATGAGCTGGATACGCTGGTGCGCAGGTTCCGCACCTGACGTATGGCCTGTGCCGGCCCTTTCGCGGATAACCCCGCGAAAGGGCCGGCACAGGCAACCGAAAATCAGAGCTTCAATTCCCCCGGTGTCGCGCCAAACAGCTGCTTGAACGCCGCAATGTAGGCCGACGTGGAGTCATACCCACACCCCAGCGCCGCCTCGGTCACATTCTCCCCCGCCTCCAGCAACGCCAGCGAAGACAACAGCCGCATGCGCTGGCGCCAATTACGAAAGCTCAACCCGGTTTCCCGTTGAAACAGCCGCATCAGCGTCTTCTCCGAACACCCCAGCTCCCGCGCCCATTGCTGCAAGGTCTGCGGCTGGTCTGGTGCAGCGATCAAGCCATTGCACAGCGCCAGCAACCCAGGGTGGCGGGGCAACGGCAGCGAAAAACCGACTTCCGGCAAGGTGCGCAACTGATCGAGCAGCACTGCCACCAGACGCGATTCGGCGCTGTGGTCCTCTGGGTAATCTGCCGGGAACAGGCAGAACTGCTTGATCAGCTCGCGCGCCAGCGGCGTGACTTCCAGCACTCGGCATTGTTCCGGCGCCCATGGGCAGGCATCGCGGCGCACATACAGGCTGCGCATCTCGGCTTGCATCGAGGTGACCACTTCATGCTCGGCATCGGCAGGGATCCACACCCCCCACTGCGGTGGGGCAAAGTAACTGCCGTCGCGTGTGTACACGCCAAGTACACCGCTGATGGCGTAGGAGAACTGCACCCAGTCGTGCTGGTGGCGGGTAGTCCACGAACCGGCGCCAAGGCTTTCGGCACGGGCGTAGAGCGGTCTGGGCAGGTGTTCCAGCGCGGGGATAGCGCGGGGGTGTCCGATGATCGGCATGGTATGTTCTTGTAGTTCTGACCAGACAAGCCTAACAGCTGGATCATGATCGAGGCACTCACCGCCTCTGCAGTTACCCTGGAGGTGCTTCAGCGCTCGACGATAACGGTCACCCCCTGCCCGCCTGCCGCACAGATCGAAATCAGCCCGCGCCCCTTACCCGCCGTCGCCAGCAGCTTGGCCAGGTGGGCCAATATCCGCCCACCGGTTGCCGCAAACGGGTGCCCGGCCGCCAGCGAACTGCCCTTCACATTGAGTTTGCTGCGGTCGATCGCGCCCAGCGGCGCCTCCAGGCCCAACCGCTCACGGCAGTAATCGGCATCTTCCCAGGCCTTGAGCGTGCACAGCACCTGGGCAGCAAAGGCTTCGTGGATTTCGTAGTAGTCAAAGTCCTGCAGCGTCAGGCCATTGCGTGCCAGCAAGCGTGGCACGGCATACACCGGCGCCATCAACAACCCTTCGCGCCCCGTGACAAAATCCACCGCAGCGGTTTCGCCATCGACCAGATAGGCAAGCACCTGCAACCCCTGCTGCTGCGCCCACGCTTCGCTGCCCAACAGCACCAGCGAAGCACCATCGGTCAACGGCGTGGAATTACCCGCCGTCAACGTGCCCTGCCCGCTGCGGTCAAAGGCTGGTTTGAGCCTGGCCAACTGCTCAAGGCTCAGGTCGGGGCGCAGGTTGTTGTCCCGCACCAGCGAAAGAAACGGCGTCAACAGGTCGTCCTGCCAACCCTCGGCATAGGCAGCGGCCAGCTTTTGATGGCTAAGCAGCGCCAATTCGTCCTGCTCGGCGCGGCCAACGCGCCAAGTGTGGGCCATGCGCTCGCAATGCTCGCCCATCGACAACCCCGTACGCGGCTCGCTATTGCGTGGTAGCTCGGGTTTCAGGTGATGAGGCCGCAGCTTGAGGAAGGGCTGTAACCGTTCGCCAAGGCTTTTGCCACGGTTGGCCTGCAGCAATATATGGCGCAAGCCTTCGTTGACGGCGATCGGCGCATCGGAGGTGCTGTCGACACCGCCTGCAATACCGCAGTCGATCTGCCCCAGGGCAATCTTGTTGGCCACCAGCAGCGCAGCCTCCAGCCCGGTACCGCAGGCCTGCTGGATGTCATAGGCCGGGGTCTGCGGTGACAGGCGCGAACCCAACACGCACTCGCGGGTCAGGTTCATGTCGCGCGAGTGCTTGAGCACGGCACCGGCCACCACCTCGCCCAACCGCAGCCCGTGCAGGCGATAGCGTTCGATCAAGCCTTCAAGCGCGGCCGTGAGCATCGCCTGGTTGCTGGCCGTGGCGTAGGCGCCATTGGAGCGGGCGAAAGGGATCCGGTTGCCGCCCAGGATTGCGACCCGGCGAGTTGAACGCATGCGCGTGTTCCTCCTGAAACAATTTGTTCGGTACAGCCTAGGTGTTTTTACCGCATTCGAACGACCCTGCCGCAAAGTTGGTCCACACTTTCAAGCTTGCCTTTCGGGAGACCCCTCATGAGCGATCGCTACCTCGATTTTGCCAACTCCAATCTCGGCCGCCGCCTCGTGGATGCCCTTGGCCTGCCACGCCCGGCGCCACTGGAGCGCTGGCAGGCTGGCCGCCTGCGGCCGGTGGAAGGTGCCCTGGTACTGGGTGGCGGGCCACTGGCGACGCAGGTCGAAGCCATCGCCCCGCGCCTCACTGACGAGGTATACAGCTTCAATGCCGACAACCTGCAGGCTGAAGCCTGGGTGGCCGGCCTGGGGCCGAAAATCAAGGCCGTGGTATTCGATGCCAGTCACTTGTCCGACAGCGATGCACTGAAGCAGTTGCGTGAATTTTTCCAGCCGCTGCTACGCAGCCTGGCCCCATGCGCCCATGTACTGGTGCTGGGCCGTGCACCGGAAGGCCTCGACGACCCACTGGCCAGCGTTGCACAGCGTGCCCTTGAGGGCTTCAGCCGCTCACTGGCCAAGGAACTGCGCAACGGCGCCACTGCCCAGCTGTTGTATGTCACCCCCGGTGCCGAAGATCAGCTGGAAGGCGCCCTGCGCTTCTTCCTCTCGCCAAAGAGTGCCTTCATCTCTGGCCAGGTACTGCGCCTGCAAGCCTGCACCGGCCAGGTGGAGGACTGGACCCGCCCACTCGGCGGCCGCCGTGCGCTGGTCACGGGGGCTGCGCGCGGTATCGGCGCCGCCATTGCGGAAACCTTGGCACGGGACGGCGCCGATGTACTGCTGCTGGATGTACCGCAGGCCAGCCAGGACCTCGACGCCCTCGCTGCACGCCTCGGCGGCAAGGCACTGCCACTGGATATATGCGCTAGCGATGCGGCAACGCAACTGCTCGCGGCCCTGCCCGACGGCATCGATATCGTGGTGCACAACGCCGGTATCACCCGCGACAAGACACTGGCCAACATGACGCCGGAATACTGGGACGCCGTGCTGGCCGTGAACCTCAAGGCACCGCAAGTGCTCACCCAGGCGTTGTATGACAACGGCGCGCTGGGGGAAAACGCGCGCATCACCCTGCTGGCCTCGGTCAGCGGCATTGCCGGCAACCGCGGGCAGGCCAACTATGCCGCGAGCAAGGCCGGGCTGATCGGCCTGGCCCAGGCCTGGGCGCCACGGCTCGCCGAGCGCGGTGGCAGCATCAACGCCATCGCCCCCGGTTTCATCGAAACCCACATGACTGCAGCCATGCCCATGGGCCTGCGCGAGGCGGGCCGGCGCTTGAGTTCGCTGGGCCAGGGTGGGCGCCCGCAGGATGTCGCCGAAGCCATTGCGTGGCTCAGCCAGCCAGGCTCCGGGTCGGTCAACGGCCAGGTGCTGCGGGTGTGCGGCCAGGCACTGATGGGGGCTTGAACATGAGCCGACAATGGCACGACCTGCACAACCCGGCCGCCCGCGCCAGCCTGTACCTGCGCGCAGCCAGCAAACGCTCCATCAGCGGCGACCGGCTGCCGGACGATGGCCTGCGCTGTTTCATGCGGGTCCAACCGGGCAATCTGGGTGCCTATCGAAGGCTTTGCCACTTTCCCGATGATGGCCGCCTGCCGGGGACCTATCCTCATGTGATGGCGTTTGCCCTGCAATTGCAGCTGATGACAGCCGATGATTTCCCCTTCCCGCTGCTGGGTCTGGTACACCTGCACAACCGCATCGAAGTGCTGCGCCCCCTGGGTGCTGTCGAAGGGCTGCGTTTTGCGGTGTACGCGCACAACCTGCAGCGCCACGCCAAAGGTGGCGCCTTCGACCTGGTCACCGAGGCTGAAGATGGCCTCGGCCTGCTCTGGCGCGAGACCAGCCGCATGTTGGTGCGTGGCTTGACCCTGGAAGGCGAGGCAAGTGAGCCCGCCGACACGGCGCCTGATTCATTGCCCGAGGCCACCCGCTGGTATGCCGACAGTGATATCGGCCGGCGATATGCCAAGGTGTGCGGGGATTACAACCCTATCCACCTCAGTGCTGTCAGTGCGCGGTTATTTGGCTTTCCAACGGCCATTGCCCATGGCATGTGGACCAAGGCCATGGCCTTGGCCGCGCTGCGCGGGCACTTGCCGCACAGTGGCTTTGCCTTTGAGGTGGACTTCCGCAAGCCGGTCAGGTTGCCTTCAGAGGTGGTGCTCAGTGCCAGTGAAGCGGGCCCTTCGGGCCAACTGCGCCTGGACGGGCACGGGGACGTGCTGCATATGGTCGGCCGTTGGGAGTGCCTGTAGGGCCGGGCCTGTCCTGGCGGTATACGCTTGCTTTGCATCGGGCCTGGGCAGAAGCTATGCAGCAATAGGAGACCCCCGATGAACCTGCAAGAACTCACCCAACGCCTGCATCAGATCCGCGATACCAATGACTGGCGCGGCTTCCACAGCCCGAAGAACCTGGCCATGGCCGCCAGCGTCGAAATGGCCGAACTGGTAGAAATCTTCCAGTGGCTGAGCGAGGACGAATCGCGCCAGCTGCCTGCCGACAAACTGGCCCACGCCGGCCAGGAGATCGGTGACGTGGTGCTCTACCTGTTGCTGCTGTGCAGCGAACTGGGTCTGGACATGGACCAGGTGGTGCGTGCCAAGCTGGCCGACAGCGAGAGGCGCTTCGCCCGATGAACGACCGTCATTTCGATGAGCTGGCCACCCGCTTTGCCGAAAAGATCTATGGCGGCGCCAAGGGTGCGATCCGCCTGGCCGTGCTGCAGGCCGACCTGGCCGAAGCGCTACCCGACCGCCCGCTACGCATCCTCGACATCGGCGCCGGGCTGGGCCACATGGCCTTGTGGCTGGCCGAGCGCGGCCACCAGCTGACCCTGGCCGAACCCGCGGCGCCCATGCTCGACGGCGCCAGGGCGCGCTTTGCCGAAGCCGGCCAGACCGCGACCTTCATCCAGGCGCCCTGGCAAGACCTGCTCGGTCAGCTGACCGAGCGCTACGACCTGGTGCTCTGCCACGCCGTGCTCGAATGGCTGGCCGAACCCGAGAGCATCCTGCCGGTGCTGCACCAGCTCACGGCCCCCGGCGGTTGGTTATCGCTGGCCTTCTACAACCGCGACGCACTGGTCTATCGCAACCTGCTCAAGGGCCATTTCCGCAAGTTGCGCAGCAACCGGCTGGAAGGTGAAAAGCAGAGCCTGACCCCACAGAAACCGCTTGATCCACGCGAACTCAAGGCGCAACTTGAGCCTATGTGGCAGGTTGAAAGCGAAAGCGGCGTGCGGGTGTTTCACGACTATATGCCCAAGGAATTCCAGAGCAAGGCCGAGCTGCTCGACCTGTTGGAAATGGAACTGGCCCACCGTCGCCACCCCACCTTCGCCGGGCTTGGCCGCTACCTGCACTGGGTTTGCCGCCCCCGCTAATCCGCCGCGCCAGGAGGAACACATGCCGTACCGTCTGTTGTGCCTGGCCCTGCTGCCCATTGCCCTGGCTGGCTGCCAGGGCAGCAACCCTTATGTGGCCAGCAGCCGCCCGTTACCACCAGCCCCTGCCCAGGCGGCCACCACCTTCGACGCCAGTGCATACCCTGCGCCCGCTCGTGATTATGGGCACTACCGCAGCTGGAGCTGGCGCAACGGCCAGTTGCCCAGCGGCGCTGTCGATGCCGACCCGGCGCAACTGGCCGATGCCGTCAGCGGTGCGCTCGACCAGCATGGCCTGCGCCCCGCTCGCACAGGCCCTGGCGACTTGCTGGTGAGCGCCGATATGCGCCTGGAAAAACGCTTGCGCCAAGTGCGTGACTACGACACCTACGACCCCTACTACGGGCCGTATCCCTATGGGGGGGTCGGCTATGGCGGCTACCGCCACGGTTATGGAGGCTATGCCAGCGTGCCCATCGTGCGTACCTACGAGGTCGAAGTCCTGGTGGTGCGCATCGACTTGTACGACGCCCGCAGCGGCCAGCCGGTCTGGAGCGCCAGCGCCGAAAGCAGCAGCAACAAGGACTCGCCCCGCGAACGCGAAAGTGCCTTGCGCGATTCTGTGCACAAGGCACTCAGCGGCTATCCTCCCAGTTAATAGCTAACGGAGAACCATCATGTTGCGCCGTCTCGTTCTACTGTCATTCGCGTTATTGCTCGCTGCCTGCTCGAGCAATAACGTCCAGCAGGATTTCGATGCCAGCCGCGATTTTGCCACCTACCGCAGCTGGGCATGGCAGGAGCCAGGCCTGCAGTACCGCCCGGATGACCCGCGGATCAAGAGCGACCTCACCGAGCAGCGCATTCGCCAGGCGGTGGCAGACCAACTCGACCAACGCGGCCTGCGTCCGGTACAAGGCGGAGCGCGGCCCGACCTGGCAGTACGCACATACCTGATCGTGGAGCAGCGGCAACAACAGATCACCACCAACTACGGCGGTGGCTGGGGTGGCTACTGGGGCGGCTACTGGGGTGGCCCGATGTACAACGAAACCCGCAGTGTCGACTACAAGGTCGCCACCATCCAGGTCGACATGTTCGATGGGCGTGACGGCAAGCTGGTATGGCGCGGCAGTGCCGAGCAGATCATGAACAACTACCCGCCAAGCCCGGAAGAACGTAACAGCGCAATCCGCAACACCGTGGCCAAGGTGCTGGGCAACTACCCACCGGGCAGCAAAAAATAGCGTTGGACCGCGGCCTTTGCATGCACCGTGCCCCTGCGGGAGCAGGTTTACCTGCGAAGAAAGTGGCACGGTGCATGGCACCGGCTTCGCGGGTGTTCGCGGTTGAACCCGCGCCTGCAGCGATCGTGATTCGAAGTACGACTGCATCACCGACCTGGCTTGTGTCAGCTGCGACAAAATCCATTGCACGCACGCCTTTTTTCCGATGCCAACCGCACTCCCCCGCACGTTCCCGTCTATCTTCATTTAAGGAAACCTGACTGACCGGGTAGAAGTGTTCAACATTTGGGAAAGGCGACCTGCCAATGCAAAGCATTGTTCTCCTGCTGTGGCTTGCCTTGTGCTCCGAACAGGATGTGCGTCAACGCCAGATCTCCAACGTGCTGACCCTGGGAGTGGCTGGCTGCGCCCTGGCCTGGCTGTTCAGCACCGGCCACAGCTGGATAGGCGCCGAAGCCAACGAGGCCGGTTGGGCGCTGGCCATCGTCATGCTGCTGACCCTGCCAGGCTACATGCTCGGCCGCTTCGGCGCCGACGACGTCAAGCTGATGGGGGCCCTGGCCCTGGCCACCAGCCCGCAATATGTGCTCGGCACCTTCATTGGCGCGGGCGTCAGTGTGCTGGTCTGGCTACTGACCCGCCGGCGCCTGTGGACGCTGCTCAACCCCAAGGTAAAGAAGCGTTTGCAGGCCCTGACCGAGGAAATGGGCGACAAGCAGGCGTTCGTCCCCTATGTGTTATCAGGTTTTCTTCTAACGGCCGTATGGATCCAATAAGCCTTCCAGTGGTCCGATAACCTGTACACGCCTTGTACATATTCGCTGAGTGCGACTACTTTTAAGCTGCCAGAGCGTCTGGCACGGGAGCAGGGCTGTATAAGAACAGGGAGTTGATCGTGTCCAGATCAGTGAGTGAAGTAAAGGTGTTGGTGGTTGATGACCAACCGGTCATTGTCGAACAGCTGAGTGAATTCCTCCAAACCAAGGGCTATACCTGCGTTACAGCCCTCTCAACCGACGAAGCCATCGAGCACTATGTGGCAGACCCGACCATCGGCTTGCTCATCTGTGACCTGCACATGCCAGATCGGGATGGCATCGAGCTGGTGCGCGCCTTGAAGGAAATCAACGGCAGCCAGCGCACGTTCGAAGCCATCATGTTGACAGGGCGTGCCGAGAAACAGGACTTGATCCGGGCGATACGCGAAGGGTTTGCCGATTACTACCAGAAGCCGATGGACCTTGATGAACTGCTGGCAGGCGTCCGCCGGCAGGAAGAGGCCTTGCTGGAGCGCCAGCGCAACATCCGCGATCTGGGTGGATTGAACCAGCGCTTGCAGGAACTGGCCGATTCGGTGGACGAACTGTATCAGGACCTGGAAAAAGCCCGTGGCCAAGGCACCCACCGGCGTGCCAGTGATGCAGAAGAAAGCGAAAGCGAGCTGCCAGCAGCGTTCGAGAAACTGTCACCACGCCAGCTGGAAGTGGCGCGCCTGGTTAGCAAGGGCAAGACCAATTACCAGATCGCCTGCGAACTGGGCATTACCGAAAACACCGTGAAGCTGTATGTGTCTCAGGTATTGCGTTTGACGCATATGCACAACCGCACCCAGCTGGCTCTGGCGCTGACCCCCAGCTCGTCGCCCGTGCACCAGCGGTTCACGACCCATTGAGTGAAGGCTCGGCACACCATTCTGGAGCGGCCTTGCGCTGCGAAAGGCTGCTCCTGCAAGCCCACAATTGCCTGCTACAACTGGATCGCCAGGTTCAACGACAGCCGAGGCCCACGGTCCAGGCTATCCAGCGCCACATCCGCCAACGGCTTGGCCACTTCCAGCGCCACATTGAACATATGCCCACCCCCTAACCGCACACCCAGCGCCACCGACGCCAGATGGGCGTCCTCCACCGGTCCCCGGTTGTGCCAGGCCTGAGCGGTATCCACCACCGCATAGGGCTGAACCCGCGCAAGCCAGCGACTGCGCACGCTGTAGTTGACCTCGTAAGCCACACCCCAGCCCTTGTCACCGTCCGCCTGATCGCGCGGGTAACCGCGCCCGAAATGCTGCCCGCCAAACCCCGCACGCTCGCTGTCGGGCAATCGATCATCACTCCAGTACAACGCCCCGGACACCACCCCCTGCCCGTTTTCCAACAGGGTGTCGCTCTGCAAACCGGAAAGCCGCAAGCGCAGGAAGTCGAGATCGTAGTCAGCATCGCTGCGTGCCCCCAGGTAGTCCAGCCCCTGATGGACCCCGGCACTGACGATACGCAAACGCCCCTGCTCCACCTTGCGCCAGTCACCTTCGAATGACAGCGCCCGCACATAGGTGTCGTACTTGCGAGACGGTGGCTGCTCGGCCATCCGGTCTTCATCATGCTCACTGACCGAGTACACGTGGCCCTGCACCGCCAGCCACTCATTCGGCCTGACAACCACCGGCTGACGCAGGCCGATCGCATAGCGCTCACTGTCGTGCTCGCGGGTGATATCGCGGCCATCGTCCAAACGTATGCGCGTGCCGGGCTCGCTGCGGTAGCGCGACGCCGACAGCAGCAGTTGGCTACCGGCGGCGTCCAGGTACTGGCTGTAATCGAGACGCTGGTAGTAGACCCGGTCATTGCCTGGGGGCAGCAGCCAGCTGGCCGTGACGCGTTCGCCATGGCGGGTCTGGGCATTGCTGGCTACGGTGATCAGGGCCTGTGCAGCATCACGGCTGGAGTCGGCCACGCTCACAGCGGCGCTGAGCGGCTTGCGCCGTGCATGCACGGTCAGCTGGGCGACACCATCGGCAGCCCGCGCCATTGCCAGTTCGGCCTCTACCACGACCCCTGGCATGCGCGTAGCCAGGCCCAGATAGCGCTCCAGCGTTTCGCGGGTCAGTGGGCGCTCGGCCTCAATGCGCGCCAGCAGCTGCTGCAAATACTCGCTGGCCGGCCCAATATCGCCGTCCACGCGGTAATCACGTACGTAACCTTCGACCAGCACCACGTTGACCCTGCCATCGGCCACATCCTGAGCAGGCAAGTAGGCATACGACAGCAAGTAGCCCTCCTGCCGGTAGCGTTGGGTCAGGCGCTGGGTGTATTGCTGCAATTCACCCAACGTGGTTTCGCACCCGATCAGCGGCTGATAGTGTTCGCGCAGGTCGCCCAAGGGGAACACCGTGCCGCCCTCGAAGCGCACTTTATGCAGTACCAGCCGGGTGTTGGCCGGGGCCCAGTCGGGGTTGTCGATAGCCGCCCCGGCCAGCCGTATGCGGGGGCTCGCAGGGGAGTAGTCCGTCATCGGCAGGTTGGCGCTGGGCAGACGCCGCTCGTACTCATGGCTGTCGAGAAACCCCGGCAACGGGTCGGCGTGGGCAGCAAGTGCCCAAAGCAGCAACATCAGGGGCACGACCAGAGGACGCATAGGGCACTCCATGTTCCCATGGGTTGCGGGGCGCCAGCCGGTCACACCCGTCACTTGCAAGCGTAGGTGCTGGCCCGGCTGTCGTCGAACACCTACTCACTGACCTGGAACGCCACCCGCGCCGTCTGACCGCTTTCGTCCAGCGCGCTGAGTTCGGCCTGCCCCACCTGTGGCAAACGCAGCAACAGGCTGTCCTGCCCCTGGGTTTCACCCAACGGCTGGCCGTTGAGGAACCACCAGCGCCGTCCACCACCCCCCAAGGCAGAGACCTGCAATTGCAACGGCTCAGTGCTGGTGGCCGGGCGGCGCAGATTGTCGCCTGGGCGCACGCCGACAATCGACAGCGGTGGTGCACTGGCCGGCGCCTGCGGCGGGCAGGCCGGGTCGATGGCCGGCAAACGTGCCATGCGCCGCTCGACACGGGGGAGCCAAGGCTCCAGCGGCGCCGGCCACAGGGCGATGTCACGCGCCTTGGCGCCCGGGCAGCTACCATCCACCCGCAAGCCCTGCTCGTTGACCCACACTTTTTCGCGCAAGCCCAGGCCCAGCGGCTGGTCGGCTGCCTGTAAGGTGGGTGGCGTGGTGCCGTCCAGGGTCCATGCAAAGCGCTGACGCCGACAGTTGGTGTCCTGCTTGCTCATCGGCTGGCCCAGCGGCCAACAGATCGCCGCAACGCCGATATTCGCAGGTACCGGCGCTACCGGGACGCTGATGCCGCGTTGGCTGTCGCGATTGCTCAACAGATCGTGCACCTGCAACATCAGCGGCGCCGCCGACGCCAGGCCGAACTGCCCAGGCACCGGTGTACCGTCGGGGCGGCCAATCCATACGCCGATCAGGTAACGCGGCCCCACGCCAATCGACCAGGCATCGCGAAAGCCGTAGCTGGTGCCGGTTTTCCAGGCCAGTAGCGGGCGCTGCACCAGTTCGGCGTGCGGGTCGCGGTCCGGGCGCGCCTGGCCACTGAGGATACGCCGGATGATCCACGCCGCCCCCGGTGACAGCAACCGGTGCTCCACCAAGGGGGCCTGTGGCTGCAAGCGCACCTGCGCACTGTTGCCACCCCGCGCCAGCGCCGCGTAGCCGCCGACCAGGTCCTCCAGCCGGCTGCCGGCACCGCCCAGGATCAACGACAGGTTGGGCTCGGCAAGGGGTGGCAGTATCAACGGCATGCCCGCCATGCGCAGTTGTGCGGCAAAGCGTTTCGGGCCGTAGGCCTCCAGCAATTGCACGGCGGGCAGGTTGAGCGACAGGGCCAGCGCCGAGCTGGCCGACACCGGCCCGCTGAACCCCATGGAGAAGTTGCCAGGGCGATAGTCGCCATAGCGTCGTGGAACATCCTGCAACAGCGATTCGGAATGGATCAGGCCATCGTCCAGCGCCATGCCGTAAAGAAACGGCTTGAGGGTGGAGCCGGGCGAACGTAGCGAGCGCACCATGTCGACATGGCCAAAGCGGCGCTCATCAGACAAATCTATCGAGCCCAGGTACGCGCGCACCGCCATGCTCTGCGCTTCGACCACCAGAATGGCGGCCGAGGTACGCTCCGGCAGCCGTGCGCGCCAGCCCAGCAGCAAGTCTTCGAGGCGCCGCTGAAGCGCAGCGTCAAGCGTGGTACGGATCAGAGGCGGGCTGTCAGCGCTGTTCAGGCGCCGGGCCAACAATGGCGCCAGGGCCGGCTCCTGGCGTGGCGCCAACACCAGCGGCTCCTCGGCCGCCTCGCGAATTTGCTGGGCCGGCCATACCTGGTATTCCGCCAGGCGCTGCAGCACCTTGTCCCGGGCACGCTGGGCACGCTCGGGGTGGCGGTGCGGGCGCAGCCGGCTGGGTGCCTGGGGCAGCACGGCCAGCAGTGCCGCTTCGGCAGGTGTCAGGTGCAGGGGCGACTTGCCCAGGTACGCCCAGCTGGCTGCCGCCACGCCCTGAAGCGTGCCGCCGAAAGGTGCGCGGTTCAGGTAGATCTGCAGGATGTCGCGCTTGGACAAGTGCCATTCCAGCTGCAAGGTGCGCCATAGCTGGCGCAGTTTGCCGACCAAGGTACGGTCGTGCGGGTCGAGCAGGCGTGCCACCTGCATCGACAATGTGCTGCCGCCCGACACAACACGCCCGCCGCGCAGGTTCAGCCAGGCCGCGCGGCCCAATGCCAGCGGGTTGACCCCTGGGTGGTTGTAGAACCAACGGTCCTCATAAGTCAGCAAAGCCTGCAGGTAAAGCGGCGAAACCTCTTCAGGGCTCACGGGGTAGCGCCACACGCCATCAGCATCGGCAAAGCGCCACAAGGGTGTGCCGTCTTCGGCCAGCACTACCCGGGCCAGGTCATCACCCGGCAGCGGCAGCGGCCAGATACGATCAGCCAGCCAGAACAGGCTGCCGAGCACCAGCAGACTGATCAGCGTGGCACGCAACAACCTGCCCGCACGGCACCGTGGTCGCGCTAAGCTTGGCATCGGGAACCGACCTGGCCAGGTAATGGCCAAAGGCTTTGGGACGACAACCTCGCCGATTTTTTCATCAGGAAGCAACTATGCATGTAGAAGGTTTTTTCGAGTGGCTGGGCCAGGCACTGGGGTCGTTGATCCGCTTCATCGTCGACGCATTGAGCGGGTTGTTCAACCTGCTGGCCAATGCCGGTGGCAACTTCATCGATGGCCTGTCGCGCACCTTGGGCATGGACACTTCGCTGCTGAGCATCCTGGCCCTGATCATCGGCCTGATGCTGCTGTACTCGGCAATCCGCGCATTCATGCGCGCCTCGATCATCCTCGGAATCATCTGGCTGGTGCTGGGGCTGTGGGTGATGAGCTGGGTGATCCACTGATCTGCGCGGTCTTTGTGGGAGCGGCCTTGCGTCGCGACAGGGCTGCACAGCAGCCCCAGGCTTTCAGCTTCGCCGTTTGAATTGTCGGGGCCGCTTTGCGGCCCTATCGCGACGCAAGGCCGCTCCCACATTGTCCGCGTAGAGCGGGCCTCTAGCGGGCCTTCACCGTCATCTCCCCTTGCCCATCGCCCACGGCCTGCAGGTTCGGCCGATACATCGACTCGACCTGCGGCGGCGGCACGCGGTAGGTGCCCGGGGTCACTGCTCGCGCCAGGTACAGCAGGTGGGTGGTGCCATAGCCGTCAAGCTTGAGCGCGGCAACATAACGGTCATCACGGTACTCCTGATGCACCACGCTGGCATTCTGCATCGACTCGCGCCACGCCTTCACTGCACTGCTGGCGTTGTCCAGGCTGGCGGCGCTTTGAGCCAGGTTCTGGTTTTCCAGCTCCAGGCCGGCCGGCAGCAGGTCCACCACCAACGCATCCGGCACGCGGTCCTCAGCTTTGAGCGCCAGGTGCACCAGCACAAGGTCGCCACTGCGCAGGTTGTGCAGGTCCAGCGGCTGGCCATTCATGCCCAGGTACTCTCTGTGAATCTGCAGGCCGTTGCCGCCAGCAGCAGGTGCCTGTCGTGGGTAGCCGGACAAGGTCAGTTGCTGGTACAGCGTCTCGTTGCCTTCATTCTGCACGCTCAGAGGCGAGGCCAGTAACGGGCCTTCCAGCTTCATACCGGCCTCGGCATTGTTCAACGCGCGTACTTCACCCGCGCTGTCCAGGCGTGCCTGCCACTGGCCTTCCGGCTTGCCCAGCAGGCCACGGCCAGCGAGGAACAGTGCATTGCGCTCTTGGGTCGACAGCCAACGGTTGGCCGCCAGTTCATCCGACAAGGCGAACAGGCGCTGATCGACCTGGCTGCTGGCCAGGTTGCTTTCCTGCAGCAGCGCCAGGATCAGTGCCTGGTCACGCAGGGCGCTGCCATAATCGGCCAGCCAGCCTTTGCCACGGCTGATGCCCAGGCCCGCCTGCAAGGCTTGCTCGGCACGCGGTTTGTCGCCCATTTTGTCCAGCGCCACTGCCAGTTGTACCAGCGGCAGACCGGAGCGGGCATCAGCGCGACGTTCGAACAGCCCGCGCAGGGCACCCAACGGCGCCTGCTGGCTGCGCGACAGCACCAGCGCCGCGTAGGCCTGCACCGCAAAGCGCGTGTGGTCGGCATTTTCGCTGTAGTCCACTTCGATCAGGTTGCGTTCCTGCAGGTAACGCAGCAGGCGCTCACTGGCCTTCTTCAATGCCTCGGCGGGTACGCCATACCCTTGGTCACGGGCACGCAGCAGGAAGTCAGTCACATAGGCGGTCAGCCAGTACTCTTCCTCGCTGTCCGAACTCCACAGGCCAAAGCTGCCGTTGTAGCGCTGCATCCCCAGCAGGTGCTCGATGCCCATTTCGATCTTGCGTTTGCGCACATCCGCCGGCTCGCCCTTGATGCCAAGGCGCTTGAGGCTGTCGGCATCGGCGTACAGCGAAGGGTACAGGCCGCTGGTGGTCTGTTCGAGGCAGCCGTAGGGGTAGGCTTGCAGCGCGCGAATCTGCTCGGCAAGGTTCAGCGGCGGCCGGCTCGACAAGGCCAGGCTGGCTTCCAGGCCTGCGGGTTCGAAGGCGGCCAGGTCTGCTTCGGGCAGAGTCCACGGCTGGTCCTTCAAGGCCACACGGTAGTGCTTGAGCATTGCCGGGTAGGCCGGGCGCACGCCCAGCGTCCACTCACGTTCGAACGCATTGACCGGCTCGTTCGGCAGTTGCAGGCCCGTCACCCGGACATGCACCTTGCCCTGCCCCAGCCCCCCCTGGGCCTGCACCGGAATCATCAGCGTCGAGCGCTGCCCTTCGGCCAGGTTAACGCTCTGCACGGCATTGGCCGCCAGGCTCAGTTGCCCATCCGTGGTGATTTCGACGCTCAGTTGCTGGGCGCGGCCGGACAGGTTGGCCAGGTCCAGTGCCAGGCTGGTACGGTCGCCACCGGCCAGGAAGCGCGGGGCCGAAAGCTCGGCAATCAACGGCGCGGCGACCACGGTCTTGCCTTCGGCCATGCCGAAGTGCTCTTCGGTCCAGGCCTGCGCCATCAGCCGCAGTTCACCGTTGAAGTCGGGGATGTCAACCGTGGCCTGGCCCTCACCCTTGTCGTCCAGCGTCACCGGCAGGCTCTGCTGGGCGACGATGGTTACCGTAGTGTTGGGTCGCTTGCCCCCCTTGGCCATCGCTGCGTCACCACCGAACGCCAGGCTGGCCAGGCGGCCTTGGCCGGCCTCTATCAACTGGCCGTAGATGTCCAGTTGATCGGCACCATAGGCCTTGCGCCCGAACAGGCTGGCGAACGGGTCGGGGGTTTTGAAATCGGTGATGTTGAGGATGCCCACGTCCACCGCCGACAACAACACATGCACCTGCTTGGGCACACTGCCATCGGCGTTGGCGGCCTTTACCTTCACTGTCAAAGGCTGTTTCGGGCGCATTTTTTCCGGCGCCTGCAGGCTCAGCGCAAGCTTGCGCTCGGCGCGGTCCAGCGGCAGGTGCAGCACGCCCACGGCGCGCTTGGGCGTGGCATTGGCCTTGCGCTCACCAGGGCGGATAACCAGCGCGCTGATGTACAGGTCGTGACGGGCCCAGGCCTTGTCCAGTTGCACGTCAAAGGTCTTGCCCTCGGCGGGCACATCGATCTCCTGCCACCACAGCGGGCCATCGCTGGACTCGATCATCAGGTAGCCGCTACCCGCAGCGGGCGGGGTGACGGTGACCTTGGCAGTAGCGCCATCGGTGTAGGAGGGTTTGTCCAGCGCCAGCTTGACCTGGTCCGGCCGCACCGCGCCGCCCTCAGCGTTGTCCTGGGCACGGTAGCCGGCCCAGAAGCGCTCACTGGACACCAGACCGGTTTGCGGGTCTTCGACCTCGACGCGGTACGGGCCCCACTCAACCTGGAAGCTGAGTTTGGCGGTGGAACCTGCCTTGACGCTGATCGTCTCTTCGTTCTGGGTCAGGAACTTCTCGTTGTAGGCGTAGCTCCAGCCGTCGCTTTGCGAGTAATTCCAGTAGTAATCGCGGCGTTCGCGAACAAGGCGCACCTTAAGCGCGTCGGCCGCCAGTTTGTTACCGTCGCGGTCGGCCACCAGGAATTCGAATTCCACGGGCCCGTCGCTATCGGTCTCCTCACCTTCGAACAGGCCTCGCAGGCCCGGCAGGCGCTCAGCCGGCCAGATAGGCTGCTCCAGGCGCCGGGTGATCGGCCGGCCACCCGACTCCTGCAGGCTGGCCTGCACGGTCAGTTGCAGCGGAGAGCGGGCTTCGGCCCAACGGCTTTCGATATCGACCACCGCCTTGCCGGCCTGGTCAAGGGTGACTTCGTCCAGTTCCAGGTCCTGGTTCAGATCGGTTTCGGTGACCGAGCCGAACTGGTAGCCAGGCAACGCCGGTACTGCCTCGCGCAGCGGGCGTACATAGGCCTGACCGCTCAGGCGGTTGCCGGCGGCCGGCGCACCATAGAGGTAACGGCCATTGACCTGGATACGCGCATCTTCATCCGGCGAAAGCGGTGTGCTGCTGCCCTTGAGCTCCAGCGCCAGGCGCTCGGGCAGGAAGTCTTCAACGAGGAATTCATAGACCTGCTTGCGCCCGCCACCCAGGTCGAGCAGCAGTTGCCAACGGCCAGTCGGGGCCTCGGTGGCCAGTTGCAACTGGTATTGGTACAAGCCATTGCTGTCGGCTTCCCAGACGAACTTGCGGCTCACCTGTTCATCCGGGCGACGCACTTCCACGCTCACCGGCTGGGCTTTGACCGGCTTGCCGTCCTGGTCGCGCAGCAGGCCGTTGAGCAGCACCGTCTCACCCGGGCGGTACAGGTCACGCGGGCCGAAGATGAAGAACTGCAGCGGGTTGGCCTGAGGCCCGGTGATGTCGAATTCGGCCAGGTCCAGGGCTGCGGTGTTCAGGCGCAGCAGCGTGGTATGCACGCCCTGGGTGGCAATCAGGGTATCGGCCTTTGGCGTGATCGGCAGCTGGGCATGCCCCTTGCCATCGGTGGTGGCCTGGGCCAGCAGCTTGCCCTTTTCGTCATGGATTTCCAGGTTGACGCCGCTCAGCGCCTTGCCGCCTTCCAGGGCTTGCGCAAACACGTCGATACGGTCGCGGTAGCGGTGGGCCGACACGCCGATGTCGCTGAGGGTGAACAGGGTTGCCGGCTGAGAATAATCGTAGGTACCCGAGGCGCGCATCACTGCCAGGTACACCCCTGGCGCCTGCAACGGTTTGATGCCGGCAATCGGCAGCAACACGGTCTCGCGCGTGTTGCGCGCCGGGTTTAGATCGAAGCGGCCGCTGTAGACCAGCTCGGCCATGTCCAGGGTTTCCTTGGACTGGTAGTAGTACAGGCTGCTGTTGCGTCCCCAGTTGGCCAGGAAGGTCGAGAGCATGTCTGGCTTGACGCGGAAGAACTCGACATCCACTTTGTCGACGTTCAGGGCAATCACCGGCAGGCCTTCGGCCAGGCGGGTAGGCAGCAGCGAGCCGCGGCTGGCAAAGCCGATGGTCGGCTGCATGTCGCGGGTTTCCAGGCGGGTGATCGACTCGCTGTCCAGCTGCTTGCCGTTGACTGCCAGCAGCCCCTTGTCGACGGTCAGCACCAGCTTGCGCTGCGGCTCCAGGTGGCGCAGGCGCAGCTCCATCTGGTTGTCGGAGAGTTCCCAGGCGCCATCTAGCTTACCCTTGACGGTGTCGACCAGGTGCACCTTGGTAGCGAAGTCCTGCTTGGCATCCAGCGGTGCTGAGAAGCTGATCGACAGCGTTGCCGCGCCATCGAGCTGCACTTCCGATACGTCCAGCACCGTGAGTTCGCGGCCCTCGTAGCGCTTGGCGAGCACGGCCGGGTCCTCACGCTTGGGGGCGGGGGTTTCGGCGGGCGCGGGCGCCACGGTTTTCTCGACCGGCGCCGGTTTGCCCGGCGTGGAAGAGTCACAGGCACTGAGCAACGCCAGCGCGCAGGCCAGCAACAATCCTTTGTTGAACATGAGATAGGAACTCTTGGGCAGCGTGTACGTGAGGGCAGCAACTATAGCGCAACGTCAGGTGCAGCACCCGGCGTTGCGCGCCAGGTCAGACCATGGTCGCGCTAAATGGTTGCCTGGTCGTTACACTGTGGCCATTCGTTAAAGGGGCCGCATGGCGTCCCTTCGCGGGCTTGCCCGCTCCCACAGGTTTGGCGCCGGCCGCAAGAGCAACACTTTCCTGTGGGAGCGAGCAAGCTCGCGAAGGGGCACACAGCGGCCCCAAAATCTCATGGAATGCACATGCCCCAACTCGCTGCCGACTGGCGCCACCGCCCCACCCACCGCAAGGTCTGGGCGCTGGCCGCGCCGATGATCCTGTCCAACATCTCGGTACCGCTGGTGGCGCTGGTCGACAGCACGGTCATCGGTCATCTCCCGCACGCCCACCAACTGGGCGCCGTGGCCGTGGGCGCCACCTTGTTCACCTTCATGGTCGGCCTGATGGGCTTCCTGCGCATGGGGTCCACCGGCTTCGCTGCCCAGGCCGCCGGCCGTGGCGACGGTGCAGCGCTACGCCAGGTACTGGTGCAAGGGCTGCTGCTGGCGGTCGGCTTCGCCCTGTTGATCGGCCTGCTGGCCCTGCCCTTCAGCCAGCTGGCACTCCATGCGATGCAACCCAGCGCAGCCCTGCAGCAATCCACCGAAGACTTCTTCCATACCCGCCTGCTTGGCCTGCCTGCGGCGCTGGCCAGTTACGCGCTGGTCGGCTGGTTCCTCGGCACCCAGAACGCCAGGGCGCCACTGGCCATCCTGCTGACCACCAACCTGCTGAACATCGCCTTGAACCTGTGGTTCGTGCTGGGCCTGGACTGGGGTGTACTGGGCTCGGCGCGGGCGTCGGTAATTGCCGAATGGAGTGCCGCCCTGCTCGGTTTGGCCCTGACCCGCCCGGCCCTGCGGGCTTACCCGGGGCAGATCGTGTGGGCAGCGCTCAAGCGCTGGCAGGCCTGGAGGCCACTGCTGGCGGTGAACCGCGACATCTTCCTGCGTAGCCTGGCACTGCAACTGGTGTTCCTGCTGATCACCGTGCAGGGCGCGCGTCTGGGTGAAGCGACCGTGGCGGCCAACGCCCTGTTGCTCAATGGCCTGCTACTGACGGCCTATGCGCTGGATGGGCTGGCCCATGCGGTGGAGGCCTTGTGCGGCCATGCCATTGGTGCCCGTGACCGCGACACTTTGCGCCGCTCGCTGGTGGTCGCTTGTGGTTGGTCACTGATCACCAGCGTGGGGTTTGCCGGGCTGTTCCTGCTGGGTGGGCACCTGTTCATCGACTTACAGACTGATATCGACAGTGTGCGGGCGGCGGCTTATCCGTATTTGCCCTACCTGGCGTTGCTGCCGTTGATCGCGGTGTGGAGTTACTTGCTGGATGGCTTGTTCATCGGCGCGACCCGGGCGCGGGAAATGCGTAATGCAATGCTGGTTTCGGTGTTGATTGCGCTGCCGGTGGCACTGGCCATGAGCGGGTTGGGCAACCATGGGTTGTGGATGGCGTTTCTTGGGTTCATGGGGTTGCGGGCGGTGACGTTGGGGTGGGTTGGATGGAAACTGAAACTGGAGGGCAAGTGGGTCACAGGGCCCGGAAACACAATATGAAAAATATGCTCGATTGACTGCTTCCAAGCCTCAGGCCGATAAAGGCAGAACCCATGGAGGGGGCTCACACCAACGGCCTATGAGCAAGGAGCCATCATGTACCCTCCACCCGCGCCATCAGGTGTCTCAGTACTTAGCAACATGCACGCTGCAAGCAAAGAGCGTAACTACTTTAAAAATGGCGGCAGTGCTTTTCTAGTGTCGTGGTTCTATTCGAAGGTTCGTAATCGAGGCGAGTGGGATTACAAGCAACAGGGAAGGCAATATGAGGCTTTAGGTAATTTCAATTATGGTGCAACTGGAACTGCTGCTGGCCTTTCGGAGGAATTCCTGTTGAGGGGGGCGGGATGGGCACAGAGCCGCGCGGGGACCAGTAATTCAGCATTTGGATCATGGTGGGGCAGCTCCCCTTATGGCGACGACCCCGAGGATCAGGAATGGATCAAAAAAGGGATCGAATATGCCAAATCATACGGGTATTAGATGGCTGATTGCTTGCCTGCTTCTGCTTATCCTCGGTCAAACCCTATGGATCTTCTCCAGAGATGCAAGGCCTGTGTTGACCAAGATTGTTTCTGAAACTCCAATTGGCAAGCAGAGTGCCATTTATGAGGTGCTCAGCGATGCTGGTGGGGCGACAGTGCCGCTGACCTACTTGTACTTTGTGGCTGAAAAACAACAGCACGATGATCGGGTCTTGAAGGGCCTTGAAAGGCTGACGCCTTTCCTGGTCACTCGCCAATCGGGCGCCGTGCTGCACGTGGAGGGCCTGAAAATAACGGCGCGGACTGAGGAGCAGGTCTACAGCTATTCGAGTACCACTCTTCTCGAAGAGGGTGGCGCAGTATTGCCCATTACAATCGAACTCACCGCGACGGCTCACCGAGAGTGATAGTCAAAGGGGCCGCGCAACGGCCCCTTTGCATTTCAGGAGGACAGGTACGAAGACCGGGTCAACCCCAGGCGCAAGGCATCCAGATACTGGGTCCGCTCACGCGCAGTGATCTTGGCGCTGGCGACCTTGTCGCGGTAATGCGTCATCAACTCTTCCGGCGACAGGTGCACGTAGCGCAGCATGTCTTCGATGGTGTCGTGGGTTTCGATACCGGCGTGGTACACGCTGCCGTCGGCATTCTGGTAGATGTTCACCGAGTCGGTGTCACCGAACAGGTTGTGCATGTCACCCAGGATTTCCTGGTAGGCACCCACCAGGAACACGCCCAGCAGGTAATCTTCGCCTTCCTTCACCGCATGCACCGGCATGCTGGTTTCGATACTCTGCTCGTCAACGTACTGGTTGATCTTGCCGTCGGAATCGCAAGTCAGGTCCTGCAATACCGCACGCCGCATCGGCTCTTCGTCCAGGCGGTGCAGCGGGATGATCGGCAGGACCTGGCCGATGGCCCAGGTGTCTGGCAGGCTCTGGAACACCGAGAAGTTGCAGATGTACTTGTCGGCCAGCTTGTCGTTCAGCTCGTCCAACACCTGGCGGTGCGAGCGCTGGCGGGCTTTCAGCGAGTTGTGCAGACGGCGGCACACGGCGAAATAGCACTGCTCGGCCAAAGCTTTCTCGCCCAGGCTGATCTTGCCATCAGCGTACTGCGCGGCCACATCACCCATGTAGTGGGTGGCGCGCCAGTAGGTCTCGGTGACCATCTCGATGTCGGTCGGGCCAAGCAGGTCGACCAGCCACTGCACGGTCTCGGGCAGGGCTTCCTTGTTCTCGATGGTCGGTACGTCGTCATTGTGTTTCTCGACGTCGGTCACCTGGATCACCAGCATGGCGTGGTGCGCGGTCAGCGAACGGCCACTCTCCGAGAAGATGTGCGGGTGCGGCAGGCCCTGTGCGTCGCAGAACTCCTTGAGCATGCCCACCACCACGCCGGCGTAGTCGTCCATGTCGTAGTTGATCGAGCTGGCATTGCGCGAGTGAGTGCCGTCGTAGTCCACACCCAGGCCGCCACCCACGTCGATGTGGTCGACCGGCAGGCCCAGCGCACGCAGTTCGCCGTAATAACGGATGGCTTCCTTGAAACCGTGCTGGTAGTCAGCCAGGTTGGCGATCTGCGAACCCATGTGGAAGTGCAGCAGGCGGATGCCCTGATCCAGGCCCGCATCGCGGAAGCGCTGCACCACCGAAAGCAACTGGGCGGCGGACAAACCGAACTTGGACTTCTCGCCACCGGTGTCGGCCCACTTGCTCGAGGCCAGCGACGACAGGCGAACGCGCAGGCCAACCTGTGGTTTCACCTTGAGCTCGGCAGCCTCTTCGATCACCAGGGCCACTTCCGACTCTTTCTCGATGACGATGAACACATTGTGGCCAAGCTTCTGACCCATCAGCGCCAGGCGAATGAACTCACGGTCCTTGTAGCCATTGCAGACGATGGTGCCGCCCTTCGGCGCCAGCGCCAGCACTGCCAGCAACTCAGGTTTGGAGCCGGCTTCCAGGCCGATGGAAACGTTTTGCGTGGCGATGATGTTTTCCACCACCGCTTCCTGCTGGTTGACCTTGATCGGGTACAGCGCGGTGTACTGGCTCTGGTATTCCAGGCGCGCGATGTTGGCGTCGAAGGCACCGGTCAGCTGGCGCACACGGTCCTGCAGAATGTCAGGGAAGCGCACCAGCAAGGGCAGCGACAAGCCGCTCTGGCGCAGTTCGTCGACCTGTTCGAACAGGTCGATCGGAGCACTTTGAGGGCCGTTGGGGCGTACTTCGACGCGCCCGGCTTCATTGATCGCGAAATAGCCAGCGCCCCAATGGCGGATGCCATAAACACTGCGGCTGTCAGCCACGGTCCATTGGCTACCATCGTCTTTGCGTGTGCGTCGTACGGACATTCAAGTCCCCTATAAATAAGTCGAAGACACTGCCCGCAGGCAGCGGGGCGAGTGTAAAAGCTGAAAATGACGATTCATCCGTGCTCAGGCATAGACTCTGACCACGGGAACGAGTTTAGAAAGCGCTGGGCAAAAAATCGTGCGATGGCCTCAGCCGCCGGACTTTTTCGCCTTGAAACCCTGTTTGGTCAGCTCGCCGATCAACAGCTCGACATGGTCGCCCTGGATCTCGATAACCCCGTCCTTCAGGGCGCCGCCGGTACCGCAGCGGCGCTTGAGCGTGGTCGCCAGCTCCTTGAGCTGGTCGGGCGGCAGCGGCACGCCGGTGACAGTGGTCACGGTCTTGCCGCCACGGCCTTTGCTTTCGCGGCGCACGCGGGCAATGCCGTCGCCTTCGGGGATGATTTGCTGCTTGCAGGTGCAGGCGTCCACCGGCTGGCCACAGTCGGGGCAGTGCCGACCGGCGTCGGTGGAGTACACGAGACCGCCAAGGGCGGAAAAAGAAGAAGCTTTCTTGGCCACTTTTGTTCCTCGGTGCTGAGGACAAAAACTGGTCGTGCCTTGGGGTTGAGGCCGACCGCGAAGCCCCACTCTGGCAGGGGCGGCGCTACTGCTGCAAGAATTGCGGCAGCCCGAAAAGGGCGCGCAGTGTAACGATAAATACGCCGGTTGTGTAGGAGCGGGTTTACCCGCGAACAAGGGCAAAGCCCTTGCCCTGCGAAACGGGTGTCTGGGCCGGTATTTCGCGGGCAAACCCGAGCCTACAAAGTGGCCTTATAGCGCTGCAACGCCGCCAACGAGTCCGGGCAATAAGGCTTGCTCAGGCTTTCCTGCTCAGCCTGTTCCAGACCGATGAAGCGCGCCTCGATCACCTCTTCCGGCTGCAACCGCAACGGCGCATCCGACACCGCCGAATACACCGCACACCACAAGCGGTTATCCGGCTGGTCGAAGTAGAACCGCTCGTGAAAGCGCAGCTCGGCGCCCTCGATGCCCAGCTCTTCGGCCAGCTCGCGCGCGGCCGACTCGGCATACGCTTCCCCAGCCGTGACCATGCCGCCCGCCGCCACATCCCAATACCCGGGGTACAGCGCCTTGCTCAGGGTACGCCGGTGTACACACAATTCACCGGCACTGTTGAACAGCAGAATGAACGTGCAGCGACCGATCAGGCCACGCTCGCGCAGCTCGGCACGGGGCAAGGCGCCCAGTACCTGGTCGGTTTCGTCCACCCAGGTGACCAGCTCGCGGTCGGAAGCCGCCCGATGGGCGGCCTCGGTTGGGCTGATAGCCATCATCAACCCTGCGACAGCAGCTGACGCAGATCGATAACCGCAGCGTTGGCCCGGGAAATGTAGTTGGCCATGACCAACGAGTGGTTGGCCCACATGCCGAAGCCACTGCCGTTGAGCACCATCGGGCTCCACAGCGGCTCTTGCGAGGCCTCCAGCTCACGGATGATCTGACGCACGCTGACGGTGGCATTCTTCTTCGCCAGCACGTCGGCGAAGTCCACCTCGATGGCTCGCAGCAGGTGCGACAGCGCCCAGGCTTGGCCACGGGCTTCATAGAACACGTTGTCGATCTGCAGCCATGGGGTTTCCACCAGCTCCTCATCCACCTGCGGCGCCTGGCCGGCAACGACCGACTCGGTCTTCAGCGTGGTGTTGAGCTTGACCCGGCCAACGCTGGCCGACAGGCGCTGCGACAGCGAGCCCAGGCGGGTGGCCACGTCACCCAGCCAGTTGTTCAGGTTGTCGGCGCGGGTATAGAAGATAGCGCCCTTGTCGCCGGCAGCCAGACGGGTCTGGTAGCGGGTCAGCGACTTGATGCCCTCTTCGAACTCCGACTCGCTCGATGGCAGAATCCAGCTCTTGTTGTCGAAGTTGAAGCGCGGCTCGGCCTTGGCCAGGTCGGCGTCTTCGGTGGACTGCGACTGCGAACGGGCGAAGTCTTTACGCAAGGCACGGGACAGGTCACGGACCTGGACCAGCACGCCATATTCCCAGCTTGGCATGTTGTCCATCCACAGCCCTGGCGGGAAGCGGTCGTTGGAAATGTAGCCGCCCGGCTTGTTCAGCAAGGTACCGGCCACGGTCTTGAGGGTTTCGACGGTGGTATAGCCCACCACCATCTGCTGGCCAGTACGTTCGGCTGCGGCCTGGGCATTTTGCTGCACCGGGAACAGAGCAGGCTCCTGGCTCCAGTACCAGCCCAGGCCGATACACACCAGCAGGTACAACCCGATCAGGGTCCCCAGGGCACGGCTCCAAAGGCCGCCAAGGTAGCTACGGGCGGCAGCGCCGCGCCCGTCGACACGCTCACGGGGCTCGGCTTTGGCCTCGCGGTTTTTCCAGTCCAGCATGGCTTTGTCCTTAATCAGTCACGACGGTTCAGGGGCTTTGACCACAGGCCTGCGCTAGCGTGCCACGGGAAGCCCGAATGGCTGCACTATAAAGCAGACACCACCGTACGCATAAGCGACCATTCAGTCAGCAACTGAATATTCGTTCTGCCCGCTTTGTTGACGCAGGGCACTCACGCACGTGAAAAGAGCTGCTAGCATAGAGCCATCATTGCCCCTGCACATCCCAACCTATAAGTAGCCAGGACATGAGCCAAGCAGTCGAGCCGAGCCCGCAGTGCCCCGTCCAACAGCTGACGCGTAACGGCCTGCGCAAGGACGACCCGCTCGACCCGCTGCTGCTGCCCGTGCGCAAACCGGTGTACATCCTGCTGCAGGACCACGAGCGTGCCCAGCGCCTGGCCCAGCAACTGGAATTCTTTGGCCTGGTGGTGCAAGCGTTGCCCAGCACAGCGGCGTTTCTCGCCTCGATCAGCGAGTACCCGCCTTCGGCCATCATCATGGATGTCGACTTCACCGGCGCCGGCCTGGGCTTGCTGCTGGCCGCCCAAGTGCAGCAGGGCCTGGCACGCGCCATTCCGTTGCTGTTCTTCAGCCATCACGAAGCCGACACCCCGACCCGCCTTGCCGCAGTACGCGCCGGTGGTCAGGACTTTCTCACCGGCAGCCTGGAAGCTTCCAGCTTGCTGGAAAAGGTCGAACTGCTGACCAACACCGCCCCGCACGACCCGTTGCGCGTGCTGATCATCGACGACTCGCGCACCCAGGCCCTGTACACCGAGCGTGTACTGGCCGGCGCCGGCATGCTCACCCGCAGCCTGACCGACCCGATCCGCACGATGGCCGAGCTTGCCGACTTCCAGCCTGACCTGATCATCCTCGACCTGTACATGCCGGCCTGCACCGGCCCGGAGCTGGCCAAGGTAATCCGCCACAGTGACCGTTATGTGAGCGTGCCGATCATCTACCTGTCTGCCGAGGACGACCTGGACAAGCAACTGGATGCCATGAGCGAAGGCGGTGATGACTTTTTGACCAAGCCGTTTCGCTCACGCCACCTGATCACTACCGTGCGCAACCGCGCCGCCCGCGCCCGCCATTTGAAGGCACGCATGGTCCGCGACAGCCTGACCGGGCTGTACAACCACACCCATATCCTGCAGCTGCTGGAAGACTGCAGCTTCCGCGCCCGCCGTGAGCAGCAGCCGTTGAGCTTTGCCATGCTCGACATCGACCACTTCAAAAAGATCAACGACCGCCACGGCCACCCCATGGGCGACCGAGTGATCAAGAGCCTTGCCCTATTCCTCAAGCAGCGCTTGCGCAAGACCGACTTCATTGGCCGCTACGGTGGCGAAGAGTTTGCCATCGTCATGCCCAATACCGCGCTGGACGCCGCACACAAGGTGCTGGACGAAATTCGCCGGCGCTTTGCCGAAATTCTCTACCCGGCGCAGCCGCGGGATTTGCAATGCACCTTCAGTGCAGGGGTGGTGCAACTGGACGAGGGGCTGGATGCACTGACCATGGCCAGTGCAGCGGACGAGGCGCTGTACCGGGCCAAGCATGCGGGGCGTAATTGCGTCGTTCGTGTAGAGCCCTGAGATTCGCACTCACTGTGCCAGCCACACCAATAGAGGCACTGTGCCACTTTTTTTTTTGACACCAAGCCCCCGGCGTCATCACCCCGTCACAAAATCGCAATAACTTCAGGCGCCTACCTCTCACCTGCGCAGGAAATTCGCGGCTATGCGCCTGAAGTGGCTGACCAATTTCAACACCCTGTTGCTGGTGACCGTGTGTATCGCCTTGGGCGCCACCCTGTGGTGGTCGCAGCGCGCCCTCGAGCGCCCCTACCAGCTGATGGAGCGCTATCTGGGCCTGTCTCAGCAGTTCCAGAACCAGACGGCGCGCAATATCCAGGCCTACCTGGGCAGTGGCGATGCCCTGCGTCAGGCCGCAGCCATGGAGGCGACCCAGCAGTTGCAGGCCGCACTGACGGATTGGCCCGTAGAGCTGGCCGAGAAGTTGCGCCCCAGCCTGGATAGCCTGCAGGCCTTCACCGCCAACGAACTGCTGGCCGCCGGTAAGCTGGCCGGTGACCCACAAGCCCTGCTGCTGCAAGCCGAGCGGGAGCTGGGGGCGAACTTCGAGCAGATGGCCAGCTATGCCCGCGACAGTGGCAACGCCGAGGCCAATCGCTACTTGCTGCCCTTGCTCGACGCCACCCTGCACCTGGGGCGGCTGTCATTGGCTCGCGACAAGCTGGTCAGCAGCGGCCGCCCGGAGCTGGCCGACGAGGTGGAGCGCGAGCTGCAACTGATCCGCGCCCAGGCCCAAACGGTCGACGGCCTGCCACTGCTCGGCGTAACCCGCACTGCCGAATCCGGTGCCGACGACTTCGCTGCAATGATGGGCCTGGAATCCCGGGCCAGTGCCCAGCAGGAAGACATTGCCGTAGGCCTGAAGCGTGAATTGCAAAGCCTGCTCAACCGCTACCCGGCCGAACTGCAACGCACCCGCGAACAGATCGAGCGCCGCGTCGCGCTGGCCACCACCACCGGCCAGCACCTGGAAGCCGTACAACAGGCCATCGCCGCGCTGGAACCCGAAGTGCGCGGCCAGCATGCGAAAATCGCTGCCGAGGTGCGCATTATCCAAGGCCTCATGATCGGCCTGATCCTGCTGATCGCCCTACTGATCGACACGCTGCAACGGCGCCTGGCCCGTACCCTGACCGGACTGGCCCCGGCCCTGTCGTGCTGGGCCGAGGGCGACTTCGCCCAAGCCATCGCCCTGGGCAAGACCAACCGCGAACTGCACGACATCCAGGAGTCGCTCAACCGCCTGCGTCAGTACCTGGTGGAGCTGGTCGGCACCATCCGCCATAACGCCGAGCAGGTGGCCGGCAGCAGCCACGCCCTGGCCGGCATGAGCGCTGCGCTGCACGGCGGCGCCGAGCGCCAGGCCGGCGATACCGGGCAGATCCGCGATGCCTTGGGCGAGCTGGAAGCGACCATTCAACAAGTGGCTGGTGATGCCAGCGCAGCCGCCGAGGCCAGCCGCGATGCCGGGCGTGCGGTGGAACAAGGCCAGGCGGTAATCGGCCAAAGCCTGTCGGGCTTGCGTGAGCTGGTCGATGAAGTGCAAGGCAACGCCCGCATGATCGAACAATTGGCGGAGGAGTCGGCCACCATTGGCGGGGTACTGACGGTGATCCGCGCGATTGCCGAGCAGACCAACCTGCTGGCACTGAATGCCGCGATCGAAGCGGCCCGTGCCGGCGAGATGGGCCGTGGCTTTGCCGTGGTCGCCGATGAGGTACGCTCGCTGGCCCAGCGCACCACGGGGGCTACCGGCGAAATCCAGGCGTTGATCGACCGCTTGCAGCAGGCCGCCAGAAGTTCGGTGGCGGGGATGCGCGCGCAACTGGAACATGCCGAGGCCACGGCCAACCAAGCCCAGGCGGCGGATGGGGCACTGGATGAGATTGTCTGTGCCATTCGTACGATTGCCGATACGGCGGTGCGGATTGCCGATGTCACGGCGCAGCAGAGTGGCGCGGTGAGCGAGATTCGTGACCACAGCGAGCGGATTCACGCGTTGGGTGAAGACAACCTGCAGCGCATTGGCGAGGGGCGTGAACAGGGCGAACAGCTGCTGAGCCTGGGCGGTGAGCTGAACCGGGCCGTGCGAGCGTTCAGGGTCTGAGTCAGCGGGGTGGTCGCCAGGACAGGTGTAGCAGTTGGGTGGTGTTTGACGGGACATGTGCTGCGCCTGGGAGATCGAGCGCCGCCCGCGCGGCGCTTCGCGGGTAAACCCGCTCCTACGTTTGTTTCGGGCCAATTATTCCTGCGCATCCGTTATCATGCCGAGCACGTTCCACCTCGCGAGTCCGCCATGCGTCGCCTGTTTTTCATGCTGTTCCTGCTGCTGGCCAGCCCTGCCTTCGCCGCAGGCCTGCTCGACAACCGCCCAAGCGCCACCCTTGGCGCCGCTTCGCTGGCCAACAACGCCGACTTTCTGCCGGTACACGAGGCCTTCAAGCTCAACCTGGTCCAGGCCGATGCGCAAACCATCAAGCTGCGCTTCGTCGCCACCGATGGCTACTACCTCTACCGCCACCGCTTCCAGTTCCACACGGAACCGGCCGACATCACCCTGGGCACGCCGAACATCCCCAAGGGTGAGGCCAAGCACGATGAATTCTTCGGCGACGTCGAGGTGTACCACGGCGTGCTCGATATCGAGTTGCCACGCAAAGACCCACGCGCCTTCACCCTGCTGGTGGGCTACCAGGGTTGCGCCGACAAGGGCCTGTGCTACCCGCCGGAAACCGCACGCCTGAGTATCGATGGCGAGGGCGTTGCAAACACGCCAGCCACCCGCGAACACGGCTGGAACTGGAAGTCGCTGCTGCTGTTCTTCCTCGCTGGGGTCGGCCTGACCTTCACCCCCTGCGTCCTGCCAATGTTACCGATCCTTTCCGGTGTGGTGCTGCGCGGCCAGGTTGGTGGCGTGCGCGGCCTGGCGCTTTCGCTGGCCTACGTGCTGCCAATGGCCGCCAGCTTCGCGGTGCTCGGCGCACTGATGGGCCTGTTCGGCGCAAGCCTGAACCTGCAGGCGCGCCTGCAGTCGGCCTGGGTGCTGGTACCTTTCGCGCTGTTTTTCGTGGTGTTCGCCCTGGCCATGTTCGGCCTCTTCGAACTGAGGCTGCCCCAGGCCCTGAGCAACCGCCTGAACAACGTCGCCAACCACACCCGCGGCGGCTCGCTGCTGGGTGCAGCAGTGCTCGGTGTACTCTCCAGCTTGCTGGTTTCTCCATGTGTCTCGGCCCCCCTGGCCGGTGCCTTGCTCTATATCAGCGCCAGCGGCGATGCCCTGGGTGGCGCGCTCAAGCTGTTCACCCTGGGTTTGGGCATGGGTGCGCCACTGCTGCTGGTGGCCACCGGTGGCGCGGCCTGGCTGCCCAAAAGCGGCCCATGGATGAACACGGTGAAAAACGCCATTGGCGTACTGCTGCTGGGGCTGGCCATCGGTTTGCTCAGCCGTGTACTGCCAGGCCCTGTGACCTTGCTGCTGGTCGGTTTCCTCGCCGCGGGTGTGGCACTGTTCCTCGGCGCGCTGGAATTCGTCGTCAAGACGGCGGCCCAGCGCCTGGCGCAACTGCTCGGCCTGGCCTTGCTGGTGTACGCGCTGGCTTGCTGGTACGGCGCACTCACTGGCCAGGGCGACCCACTGCGCCCACTGCCGGGGGCGTCACTGGCCGCCAGCGGCAGCCTCCCGACGGCAAAAGCCGATGCCTGGCAGACCATCACCACACCTGATGCTCTGGACGCAGCCCTGGCGCAGGCCCAGGCCGCCGGCCAGCCAGTGCTGCTGGACTGGTACGCCGACTGGTGCATCAGCTGCAAGGTGATCGAGCATGAGGTGCTCAATGCACCGCAGGTGCAAACACAGCTGGCCGGCTTCAAACTGCTGCGTTTCGACATCACCGACAGTAATGCCGAGCAACGCACGCTGCTCGACCGCTACCAGCTGTTCGGCCCCCCCGCCCTGCTGTTTTTTGCTGCGAACGGCAGCGAAATTACCGCTGATCGGGTGATTGGCGAGATAAATGCCGGTGAATTTGCGCAGATTCTGACGCGCGTGCGCGGCAAAGTCGGTCTATAACTTCCCGCGAGCCGGGAAAAATCCTGAAATGAGTGACCGGATTTAATTATTCGGTCACATACTTCGCGCGAACCTCGGACATCGTGCTGGCTATTGCCGGGAACTGGACACTTGCCGTTGCTTTACGGCACACTCGCCGCGCTGTGTCGAATTGCCCTACAAATCCAAGGAATCCGCAGATGGCAACGCTACTGGTGCTCCACGGCCCCAACCTCAACCTGCTCGGTACTCGCGAGCCAGGCCACTACGGCGCCGTGACCCTGGCTCAGATCAACCAGGACCTGGAGCAACGCGCCCGCGCCGCAGGCCACCATCTGCAGTACCTGCAGAGCAATGCCGAATACGAACTGATCGACCGCATTCACGCCGCACGCAACGAGGGTGTGGACTTCATCCTGATCAATCCGGCTGCTTTCACCCACACAAGCGTCGCATTACGTGACGCATTGCTTGCGGTGAGCATCCCATTCATCGAAGTGCACCTGTCCAACGTGCACAAACGCGAACCGTTCCGTCACCACTCCTACTTTTCCGATGTTGCCGTAGGGGTGATCTGCGGTCTGGGCGCCAGCGGTTATCGCCTGGCCCTGGAGTCCGCGCTGGAACAACTGGCTGCCAACGCACAGCCCAAATGATGAAAACCCTGGCCTAAGTGGGCCGGGGTTCGAGAGAAACGTTTCAGATACGTTTTTTTGTATTTCGCCCCCTGACCGAACCTTTGGGAGTTGATGATTAATGGATATCCGTAAAGTCAAGAAACTGATCGAGCTGCTGGAAGAGTCTGGCATCGACGAACTGGAGATCAAGGAAGGCGAAGAGTCGGTCCGTATCAGCCGTCACAGCAAGACCCCAGCTGCCCAGCAGTTCTACGCACCGGCGCCTATGGCCGCCGCCCCTGCCGCTGCGCCGGTTGCCGCTGCTGCGCCAGCCGCCGAAGCCACTGCTGCCGCCCCGGCCCTGAAAGGCACCGTGATCCGTTCGCCAATGGTAGGTACCTTCTACCGCAAGCCTTCGCCGACCTCGCCTAACTTCGCTGAAGTTGGCCAGTCCGTGAAGAAAGGCGACACTCTGTGCATCGTCGAAGCCATGAAGATGATGAACCACATCGAAGCCGATGTTGGCGGTGTCATCGACGCCATCCTGGTAGAAGACGGCCAGCCGGTTGAGTTCGACCAGCCGCTGTTCACCATCGTTTGAATCGCGGAGAGCCAACGATGTCTGGGAAGCTCGAAAAAGTCCTGATCGCCAACCGCGGGGAAATTGCCCTGCGGATCCTGCGTGCCTGCAAAGAGCTGGGCATCAAGACCGTCGCCGTGCACTCCACTGCCGACCGTGAACTGATGCACCTGGGCCTGGCAGACGAGTCGGTCTGCATCGGCCCTGCATCGTCGAAGGATTCCTACCTGCACATCCCGGCGATCATCGCTGCCGCCGAAGTGACTGGCGCCACCGCGATTCACCCGGGTTACGGCTTCTTGGCTGAAAACGCCGATTTCGCCGAGCAGGTGGAAAAATCCGGTTTCGCCTTCATCGGCCCGAAAGCCGACACCATTCGCCTGATGGGCGACAAGGTTTCGGCCAAGGACGCGATGATCAAGTCGGGCGTACCGACCGTACCGGGCTCCGATGGCCCGCTGCCGGAAGACGAAGAAGTCGCCCTGGCGATTGCCCGTGACGTCGGCTACCCGGTGATCATCAAGGCCGCCGGTGGCGGTGGTGGTCGCGGCATGCGCGTGGTGCACAAGGAAGAGGACCTGATTTCCTCGGCCAAGCTCACCCGTACCGAAGCCGGTGCTGCCTTCGGCAACCCGATGGTTTACCTGGAGAAGTTCCTGACCAACCCACGTCACGTGGAAGTGCAGGTACTGTCCGACGGCCAGGGCAACGCCATTCACCTGGGCGACCGTGACTGCTCGCTGCAGCGCCGTCACCAGAAGGTCCTGGAAGAAGCACCAGCCCCGGGCATCGATGAGAAAGCCCGCCAGGAAGTGTTCAAGCGCTGCGTCGATGCGTGCATCGAGATCGGCTACCGTGGTGCGGGTACTTTCGAGTTCCTGTACGAAAACGGCCGCTTCTACTTCATCGAGATGAACACCCGCGTGCAGGTTGAGCACCCGGTGTCGGAGATGGTCACTGGCATCGACATCGTCAAGGAGATGCTGAGCATCGCCGCTGGCAACAAGCTGTCGTTCCGCCAGGAAGACGTAGTGATCCGCGGCCACTCGCTGGAGTGCCGGATCAACGCCGAGGACCCGAAGAAGTTCATCCCGAGCCCAGGCAAGGTGAAGCACTTCCACGCCCCGGGCGGCAACGGCGTACGCGTCGATTCGCACCTGTACAGCGGTTATTCGGTTCCGCCGAACTACGACTCGCTGATCGGCAAGCTGATCACCTACGGCAAGGACCGCGACGAAGCCATGGCGCGCATGCGCAATGCCCTGGACGAGATCGTCGTCGACGGCATCAAGACCAACATCCCGCTGCACCGCGACCTGGTGCGTGATGAAGGCTTCTGCAAAGGCGGCGTCAACATTCACTACCTCGAGCACAAACTGGCCAACCAGGAGTGATCGTGTAGTGTGATGTACCAGAACCCCGGCCCTGTGCCGGGGTTTTTATTGCCTGCCTGAAGCTGGGGCCGCGTTGCGGCCCTATCGCGACACAAGGCCGCTCCCACAGGTTGCGCGCGTGCCTCAGGACCGACGCCGTCCTTGTGGGCACCCCGGCTCTGTGCCAGGTTGTTTTATTGCCTGCCTGAAGCTGGGGCCGCGTTGCGGCCCTATCGCGACACAAGGCCGCTCCCACAGGGTGGACTGCCCCCCAAAAGTTGGACAGTTTTAAGCTGCAGCCTGAGCCCTGTACTCCACAGGGCTCAGGCCATTGAGCCTCAGCTTGATGCGATCATGGTTGTAGTAGTGAATGTACTCATCCAGACCCGCTCTCAGCTCATCAATGCTCTCGAAACGCTTCAGGTAGAAAAACTCAGACTTGAGCGTGCCGAAGAAGCTTTCCATGGCCGCGTTGTCCAGGCAATTGCCTTTTCGAGACATGCTCTGCTTTACCCCACATTCGCTTAGCTTACGGCGGTATTGCGCCTGCTGGTAATGCCATCCCTGATCCGAATGCAGCACGAGCTTCGGTTTCTCTCCCAGGCAATCGAGCGCTTTGCCAAGCATGTTCCCAACCAGGCTATAGCACGGGCGGCTGGCCATTTCGTAGGCCACGATTTCGCCGTTGTACAAATCCATCACGGGCGACAGATAGAGCTTCTGTTGAGCTACTTTGAACTCGGTTACGTCAGTCACCCACTTTTGGTTTGGGCGTTGAGCGATAAAATTTCGCTCCAGTACATTCGCTGCCACTTTACCGACGGTACCTCGATAGGAGCGATATTTCTTGGGGCGCACTACTGATTTCAATCCCTGCTCAGCCATCAGCCGTTCAATGACCTTCTTGTTCACCCGCTTTTCCTTCCTGATTACGAGTGCGATACGGCGATAACCATAAAGCCCTTTCTGCTCGTGGTAGACGCGATGCACCAATGCCTTGAGCTCAGCATGCCGATCTGGCTTCTGCTGAGCTTTGAGCTGGTAGTAGAAGGTGCTGCGCGCCAGCTCGACCAGTTGAAGGAGGTCAGGCAAAGGAAACCTGCGCTTGAGTTTGGAAACGATCAGGACTTTTTCCCGCGTGTTCGTTCCTTTTCCTCGCGCAGAGCCTTGAGCTCCTTTAGGACAGCATTCTCCATGCGCAGGTACTCAAGTTCAGCCATCAGCTGATCTCGAGACTTCTGATCATCATTGGTATCGGTGGGTTTGGCAGGCTTGATCTTCTTCGACACGTCGATTGGCTTTCTTGGCTTGATGGCAGTAGAGGGTGCAGGACTGCCACTGTAGTACTGCCGCTGCCAAATGCCTATCTGAGAAGACTGCCCAAGACCAAAGTGGGCAGCGGTCTGGCGCAGCGAAAGCCGATGCTCGTGCATATAGCTAAGCACCTGCTGTTTGAAATCACTGGTATAGCGCCGCCCATGCGAGCCTGGACCAATGCCATTATTGGCCTGATAACTGGCCACCCAGCGTCGAAGCAGGCTGAAATCGATACCTAAGTGTTGAGCCACCTTTCGGAAACCGTTGCTGCCATCCAGGTAGGCTGTGATCGCTGTGAGCTTGAATTGCTCGGTGTACTTACCCATAGATCCCCCAAGGGTTGGATTGGTGTCCAACTTCTTGGGGGCAGTCCAGGGATCGCGCCCGCTTTTAGAAATTGAGCAAGACAGTTGCTCCCACAGGTTGCGCGCATGCCTCAGGACTGACGCCGTCCTTGTGGGAGCGGCCTTGCGTCGCGAAAGGGGCGCAGCGCGCCCCCAGGGCTCTACCCCTTCATCCGCGGCATGTCGATGCGATGCTCATGCACTCGCCGATAAAGCGTCGCCCGCGAAATACCCAAAGCCCGCGCCGCATCAGCCGGCTTCCAGCGATGGCGAATCAGCGCGTCCAGCAACAACTGCCGTGCCGGGCACGACACCCCGCTTTCAGCCGAGCCAACCGCTTCACCGCGCACCTCCTGCGGCAGATCCTGAAGCCGCACCTGCCCGCCTTCACTCACCGCACAGGCATACCGCAACACCTGCCGCAGTTGGCGCAAATTGCCCGGCCAGCGATAAACCAACAGCGCCTGCAGCGCGTCATCCGCCAACACCACCTCCACCCCGCAGGCCGCCGCCTCTTCGGCCAGCAACTGGTGAATCAGCCCCAGCCGGTCATCACGCTCACGCAAGGGGGGTAGCTCGAAACGGGCATTGGCCAGGCGGAAGTACAAGTCTTCACGAAATCGCCCGTCCTCCACCATCGCCGCCAGATCGCGATGGGTCGCACAGATCACCTGAATATCCACCCGCTCCCGCCGCGCCGCACCCAGCGGCGCCACCTCGCCCTCCGCCAGCACCCGCAGCAGGCGGGTTTGCAGGTTCAGCGGCATGTCCCCGATCTCGTCGAGGAACAGCGTGCCGCCATCGGCCTGCTGCAACAGCCCTTGCATGCCTTTGCTGGAAGCACCGGTGAAGGCCCCGGCCACATAGCCGAACAACTCGCTCTCGATCAGGGTTTCCGGAATGGCCGCGCAGTTCAGGGTAACGAACGGGCCATCACAGCGCTGGCTTTGCTGGTGCAGCTGGCGGGCGAATACCTCCTTGCCGGCCCCGGTCTCACCCAGTACCAGCACCGCCAGGTTGCAGTCCTTGACCCGCGTGGCCAACCGCAGGTGTTGCTCGATACGGGTGTCCTGGGCCTGGCGCAAAGGCTGCGCACGCTGGCGTTGCTGCGGTGCGCTGACCCGGCCATACAAACCGCCCAGACCAGGCAGGCGCTGGGCGGACGACGCGCTCACCCGGCGCAGTTGGTCGATGTCGAACAGTTCGCCAATATGCTCAGGCAAGCGCCCCAGGCGCTCCACCAGCCGTTGCCGCGCCAGGCTGTTGATTGCCTGCAAACGGCCATCGGCATCCCAGGCCAGCAGGTAATCGGGTTGGCTCTCCACATAGCCCGGCGTGCCATGCGCGCGCATCACCCAGTGGCCCTGGGCGCTGTGCATGAAGAAAGCGTTTTCGATCTCGCGGGCGGTCTGCTCGACCAGTTGGCGGATCAGGTGCTGGCTGCGCCGATCGTCCGGCGACTGCAAGGCCGACACATCGACCACGCCCAGCAGCTCGCCCAATGGGTCGAACACCGGCGCCGCTGTGCAGGTCAGGCCGATGAAGGCGGCGCGAAAGTGATCGCGCTTGTGCACCGTGACCGGGGCCTTGCTGGTCAGCACCGCCGCCACACCGCATGTGCCCTCCTCGCCCTCCGACCAGCAGGTCCCCAGATACAGCCCGGCCTTGCGACAGTCGTTGCGGATGGCCGACTCGACCCGGTAATCGATGGTGCGCCCCTGGGCATCGGTAAGCAGCACGCAGTAGTCAGCGCCGCGCACCCGTTCGTGCAAGCGCGCCACGGCATCGCTGGCGATGCGCAGGAACAGCTCGGCGCGTTCGCGGCATTCGTTGAGCAGGCTTTGGGAAAGGATCCGCGGCCCCTGCTGGGAACCGGGGTCGAGGCGGTACACATCCATGGAGCGGCGCCATGAATCGAGGATCAGCGGTGGTACCGGCGCCTGCGGCAGGCGGTCGGCATTCTTCAACACCCTGCTGACGCAGTCCACATGGGCTCGGGAGTTCGCGGCAAGCATTCAGGCCCTCCGGTTCTCGTTGCTGTTTTTATCGTTGTCCGGCCATTAAGCGCCTCTGGGCATGCCCCGACAAGCACTGTGTGATTACCGGCTGGCTTGAGACGCAGCGTCTCAGCGTCTCGGCAACGCCGGCCCGGCGCTGGCACCCGGCGTCTCGCCGCCACACCCGTGAAGACCTGCCCGAACACGACCAGAACCCTCTAGCCCGGCCACTTCAGCCATCGCGAAGAAAGCTGGCACCCCGCTTGCTCCTCCCCTTGCAAACAAAAATATGAGGTGCGCCATGCCGCTACCCGCCCCGATTGTCGGGATCATTGCCAACCCTGCCTCTGGCCGCGACCTGCGCCGCCTGACCGCCAATGCCGGGCTCTATTCGAGCACCGACAAGGCCTCGGCTATCCAGCGCCTGCTGGCCGCTTTCGGCGCCACCGGCATTGGCCAGGTGTTGTTGCCCAGCGACATGACCGGCATCGCTGCCGCAGTGCTCAAGGCCAGCCAGGGCCCAGGGGCCCGTGACCAGCACTGGCCGGCCATCGAGATCCTCGACCTGCCACTGACCCAGACCGTGGCCGATACCCGCCTGGCAACCCGGCGCATGGTCGAGCGCGGCGTGGCGATGATCGCCGTGCTGGGCGGTGATGGCACCCACAAGGCGGTCGCCGCCGAGGCCGCTGACGTGCCGCTGCTGACCCTGTCCACCGGCACCAACAACGCCTTCCCCGAACTTCGTGAAGCCACCAGCGCGGGCCTGGCCGGTGGCCTGCTTGCCAGTGGCCGGGTACCGGCCAGCATCGGCTTGCGCCGCAACAAACGCTTACTGGTGAACGTGCCTGAACAACAGCTGGCCGAATGGGCCTTGGTCGAGGTGGCCGTGTCGCCGCAGCGCTTCATCGGTGCCCGTGCGCTCAGCCGCAGCGAGGACCTCTGCGAAGTCTTCGCCTGCTTCGCCGAACCCCACGCCATCGGCCTGTCGGCCCTGTGCGGTCTGTGGTGCCCGGTGTCACGGCAAGACCCGCACGGCGCCTGGGTACGCCTGGCCCCCGACGCCGAACAGGCGCTGTTGGCGCCGTTGGCGCCCGGCCTGCTGCAAGCCTGCGGCATCTCCGCCTGCGGTCAGCTGACGCCCGGCGTCGCCCAGCGCCTGAGCCTCGCCAGCGGCACCCTGGCCCTGGACGGCGAACGCGAAATCGAATTTGCCGAGCATGACACCCCCACCATCACCCTCGACCACCAAGGCCCACTCAGTGTGGACGTCGAGGCCGTGCTGGCGCATGCCGCCCGCCACCACCTGCTGGCCGTCCCGCGCGGCCACCGGCTGCACCCTGCAAACCCGTGTTGAGACAACCCCGGAGAACAACAAGATGTCCAATCAACTCAGTACTGATCAACTGCTGCATGCCTATGAAGTCATGCGGACCATCCGCGCCTTCGAAGAACGCCTGCATGTGGAGTTCGCCACCGGCGAAATTCCCGGCTTCGTCCACCTGTATGCCGGCGAAGAAGCCTCTGCAGCCGGGGTCATGGCCCACCTGCGCGACAGCGACTGCATCGCCTCGACCCACCGCGGCCATGGCCACTGCATCGCCAAAGGCGTGGACGTGTACGGCATGATGGCCGAGATCTACGGCAAGAAGACCGGCGTGTGCGGTGGTAAAGGCGGCTCGATGCACATTGCCGACCTGGAAAAGGGCATGCTCGGTGCCAACGGTATCGTCGGCGCCGGCGCACCACTGGTGGCCGGGGCGGCGCTGGCGGCCAAGCTCAAGGGCCGCGATGACGTGTCGGTAGCCTTCTTCGGCGATGGGGCATCCAACGAGGGCGCCGTGTTCGAGGCCATGAACATGGCGTCGATCATGAACCTGCCCTGCATCTTCGTGGCCGAGAACAACGGCTACGCCGAGGCCACTGCCTCCAACTGGTCCGTAGCCTGCGACCACATTGCCGACCGCGCTGCCGGCTTCGGCATGCCAGGCGTCACCATCGACGGCTTTGACTTCTTTGCCGTCTACGAGGCCGCTGGCGCTGCCATCGAGCGCGCCCGCTCCGGGCAAGGGCCGTCGCTGATCGAGGTCAAGCTCAGCCGTTACTACGGCCATTTCGAAGGCGATGCGCAAACCTACCGCGCCCCTGATGAAGTGAAGAACCTGCGCGAATCCCGCGACTGCCTCATGCAATTTCGCAACAAGACCACCCGCGCCGGCCTGCTCACGGCCGAGCAACTGGACGCCATCGACGCCCGCGTCGAGGACCTGATCGAAGACGCCGTACGCCGCGCCAAATCCGATCCCAAGCCACAGCCCGCCGACCTGCTCACCGACGTCTACGTCGCCTACCCCTGAGCCGCGGATTACAAGAACAATAGGAGAACCACCATGGCAAGAAAGATCAGCTACCAGCAGGCCATCAACGAGGCCCTGGCCCAGGAAATGCGCCGCGACAGCACAGTGTTCATCATTGGCGAAGACGTCGCCGGCGGCGCCGGTGCGCCCGGCGAGGATGACGCCTGGGGTGGCGTGTTGGGCGTGACCAAAGGCCTGTATCACCAATTCCCCGGCCGCGTGCTTGACGCGCCGCTGTCGGAAATCGGCTACGTCGGCGCGGCCGTCGGTGCCGCCACCCAGGGCCTGCGCCCGGTGTGCGAACTGATGTTCGTCGACTTCGCCGGCTGCTGCCTGGACCAGATCCTCAACCAGGCCGCCAAGTTCCGCTACATGTTCGGCGGCAAGGCCGTGACCCCGCTGGTGATGCGCACCATGTATGGCGCCGGCCTGCGTGCGGCAGCCCAGCACTCGCAGATGCTCACTTCGCTATGGACGCACATCCCCGGCCTGAAGGTGGTGTGCCCATCCTCGCCTTACGATGCCAAGGGCCTGTTGATCCAGGCGATCCGCGACAACGACCCGGTAATCTTCTGCGAACACAAACTGCTGTACAGCATGCAGGGCGAGGTGCCGGAAGAGGTGTACACCGTACCGTTCGGCGAAGCCAACTTCTTGCGCGATGGCGACGACGTGACCCTCGTTACCTACGGGCGCATGGTGCATGTGGCGCTGGAGGCTGCCAACAACCTGGCCCGCCAGGGCATCGACTGCGAGGTACTGGACTTGCGCACTACCAGCCCGCTGGACGAGGACAGCATTCTGGAAAGTGTGGAGAAGACTGGCCGCCTGGTGGTGATCGATGAAGCCAACCCGCGCTGCTCGATGGCTACCGACATCAGCGCGCTGGTGGCACAGAAGGCTTTTGCCGCACTCAAGGGGCCGATCGAAATGGTCACCGCGCCACATACCCCGGTGCCGTTCTCCGACGCCCTGGAAGACCTGTACATCCCTGACGCGGCGAAGATCGAAGCCGCCGTGCGCAAGGTGATCGAAGCCGCAAGGAGTGCCGCATGAGCCAGATCCATACCCTGACCATGCCCAAGTGGGGCCTGTCGATGACCGAGGGCCGGGTGGACACCTGGCTCAAGCAGGAAGGTGACGAAATCAGCAAGGGCGACGAAGTGCTGGACGTCGAGACCGACAAGATCAGCAGCAGCGTCGAAGCGCCGTTCAGCGGCGTGCTGCGCCGCCAGGTGGCCAAGCCGGATGAAACCCTGCCCGTCGGCGCACTGCTGGCGGTGGTGGTCGAAGGCGAAGCAGAAGAGGCCGAGATCGATGCCGTGGTACAGCGCTTCCAGGCCGAGTTCGTCGCCGAAGGCGGCGCCGACCAGAGCCAGGGGCCGGCCCCTCAGAAGGCGGAAGTCGGCGGGCGCCTGCTGCGCTGGTTCGAGCTGGGTGAAGGCGGCACACCGCTGGTGCTGGTGCACGGGTTTGGCGGTGACCTCAACAACTGGCTGTTCAACCACCCGGCACTGGCTGCCGAGCGGCGGGTCATCGCCCTCGACCTGCTGGGCCACGGCGAGTCGGCCAAGGCCCTGCAGCGGGGCGACCTGGATGAGTTGAGCGAAACCGTGCTCGCCCTGCTCGACCACCTGGACATCGCCAAGGCCCACCTGGCCGGCCATTCCATGGGCGGTGCCGTCAGCCTCAACGTGGCGCGCCTGGCCCCGCAGCGGGTGGCCAGCCTGAGCCTGGTGGCCAGCGCCGGTCTGGGCGAAGCGATCAACGGGCAGTACTTGCAAGGTTTCGTCACCGCGGCCAACCGCAATGCACTCAAACCGCAGATGGTGCAATTGTTTGCCGACCCGGCGCTGGTCACCCGGCAAATGCTGGAGGACATGCTCAAGTTCAAGCGCCTGGAAGGTGTGGACCAGGCCCTGCAGCAGCTGGCAGGGGCGCTCGCCGACGGCGACCGGCAGCGCCACGACTTGCGCGGGGTCCTTGGCAATCACCCGGCACTGGTGGTGTGGGGTGGCAAGGATGCGATCATCCCGGCCAGCCACGCCGAGGGCCTGGAAGCCGAAGTACAGGTGCTGCCAGAGGCCGGCCACATGGTGCAGATGGAGGCGGCCGAACAGGTCAACCAGCAACTGCTCGCATTCCTGCGCAAGCACTAAGCCCTTTTCGTGAGCCTGGAGAACAACAATGAATGACCTGAGCCACACCCACATGCGCGCGGCCGTCTGGCATGGCCGCAACGATATTCGTGTCGAACAGGTACCTTTGCCGGCCGACCCTGCGCCGGGCTGGGTGCAGATCAAGGTGGACTGGTGCGGCATCTGCGGCTCCGACCTGCACGAATATGTTGCCGGCCCGGTGTTCATCCCGGTAGAGGCCCCGCACCCGCTGACCGGCATTCAGGGCCAGTGCATCCTCGGCCACGAATTCTGCGGCCACATCGCCAAGCTTGGCGAAGGCGTGGAAGGCTATGCCGTAGGCGACCCGGTGGCGGCAGACGCGTGCCAGCATTGCGGCACCTGCTATTACTGCACCCATGGCCTGTACAACATCTGCGAACGCCTGGCGTTCACCGGCCTGATGAACAACGGTGCCTTCGCCGAGCTGGTCAACGTGCCCGCCAACCTGCTCTACCGGCTGCCGCAGGGCTTCCCTGCCGAAGCCGGGGCACTGATCGAACCGCTGGCGGTGGGTATGCACGCGGTGAAAAAGGCCGGCAGCCTGCTTGGGCAAACCGTTGTAGTGGTGGGGGCCGGCACCATCGGCCTTTGCACCATCATGTGCGCCAAAGCCGCGGGCGCAGCGCAGGTTATCGCCCTGGAAATGTCCTCAGCACGCAAAGCCAAGGCCAAAGAGGTTGGCGCCAACGTGGTGCTGGACCCCAGCCAGTGCGATGCCCTGGCGGAAATCCGCGCACTGACTGCAGGGCTGGGCGCCGATGTGAGTTTTGAGTGCATCGGCAACAAACATACGGCCAAGCTGGCCATCGACACCATCCGCAAAGCAGGCAAGTGCGTGCTGGTGGGTATTTTCGAAGAGCCCAGTGAGTTCAACTTCTTCGAGCTGGTGTCCACCGAGAAACAGGTGCTGGGGGCGTTGGCGTACAACGGCGAGTTTGCTGACGTGATTGCCTTCATTGCTGATGGTCGGCTGGATATTCGCCCGCTGGTAACCGGCCGGATCGGATTGGAGCAGATTGTCGAGCTGGGCTTCGAGGAACTGGTGAACAACAAAGAGGAGAACGTGAAGATCATCGTTTCACCAGGTGTGCGCTGATTGCACCTTGAAGGCAACGTGGCACCTGTGGGAGCGGGCGGGCCCGCGAAGAAGCAACACGGTCGAGGGCACCGGCTTCGCCGGTGTTCGCGGCTGAAGCCGCTCCTACAGGGCACGCGCAAGGTTCCAAGGCTGTGCGCCGACACAGGGGCTCGCTGTCTCAGGATCCCATTCTGCGTCATACTCGGCAGACCTATTGCCCGGTCATCGCCATGCGTCCATTGCTCCCCATTACCCTGGTCCTGCTGCTCGCCGCCTGTGGCGATGGCGAATCGCTGCTCCCGCCGGACGCACGGCTGCCTGACGGTGGGCGTTACCGGGGGCAGGTGGTCGATGGCCTGCTGCAGGGTGAGGGCCGGATCGACTACCCCAATGGCAGCTGGTACGCCGGCAGCTTCAAGGACGGCCAGTGGCACGGCCAGGGCGAATGGCATGGCCAGAACGGCGAGGTCTACCGCGGCCAGTTCGCCGAGGGGCTGTTTCAGGGCCTGGGCGAGCTGACCACCCTGGGCAGCCACTATAGCGGCACCTTCCGCCACGGCCGCCGCGACGGCGAGGGCACCCTCAAGCAAGCCGACCAGACCTACCGCGGCCAGTTCAAGGACGACCTGTACGACGGCGCAGGCCAACTGGAGCTGGCCGACGGCAGTCGCTACCAAGGCCTGTTCGCCAAGGGCAAGCCCAACGGCGCCGGGGTGCGCAGCGATGCCAGCGGCAACCAGTTCAGCGGCCACTTCGTCAACGGCCAGTTACAAGGCGCCGGCACCTACGACAGCGTTGATGGCGAGCAGTACATCGGCGAGTTCAAGGACAACCGCCTGGAGGGCCGAGGCCGCTACGAAAATGCCGATGGCGACGTGTGGATCGGTGAATTCAAGGACGGCTCGCTGATCGGCGAAGGCGAGTTGCTGGGCAGCGATGGCAGCCACTACAAGGGTGAGTTCGCCGACTGGCGTCTGTCGGGCCAGGGCAGCCTGCAACTGGCCGACGGCAGCAAGTACATCGGCGGTTTCCTGAACGATGCCTACCATGGCCATGGGCGGCTGATTCTGCCCAGTGGCAAGGTCGAAAGCGGAACATGGGCCAACGGCGTGCGCGTGCGCGACCAGAATGGCAAGCTGCTGCCAGACCCACTGGACCTGGCGTTGCTCAACCAGGGCCGGCTGCTGGACGAGGCGCTGGCTCGGGTACCTCGCTCGGCGCCACCGATCCAGCTGTATAGCCTGGTAGTGGCCGGCGATGGCCAGCAAAGCGTATTCCTGCGCGAAGCCGACTACGTCAGCAACCTGCTAAAGGTGCGCTTTGGCGCCCGTGGCCAAGTGACCCTGGTCAACCACCGCGACCACATGGCCACACGCCCCATGGCCACCCGCGAAAACCTCTCCCGCGCTGCCGCCACCCTGGCAGAGCGCAGCGGCCCCGAAGACCTGGTGTTCATCTACCTCACCAGCCACGGCAGCCAGGACCACCAGCTGGTGCTCGACCAGCCCCGTCTGCAACTGGCCGACCTGGCCGCTGACGAGCTGGCCACTGCCTTGGCGCCGCTGAAGGATCGCGACAAGGTAATCGTCATCTCCGCCTGCTATTCAGGGGGCTATATCGCTCCGCTCAAAGACGAGCGCACGCTCATCATGACCGCTGCCCGGGCCGACCGCGTCTCCTTCGGTTGCTCGGAGGAAGCCGACTTCACCTACTTTGGCGATGCCCTGTTCGCTGAAGCGCTGAACCAGACCGACGACCTGAAACAGGCGTTTGAACTGGCACGTGCCAGCGTTGCCGAAAGAGAACAACGGGAAGGCTTCGAGGCCTCCGAGCCGCAGCTGTGGGCACCGCCGGCCGTGCTTGAGCACTGGCATCACCTGCGCCAGCAACAAGCCGAAGAAGCATTGCGTAACACCACACAGGCCAACGTGAGGGAACAGGCAAAAATGCCGGGCACTCACTAGACTTGTGTGTAACAAGGGAGAGACATCATGTACTTGACGCCTCAGCATGTCCTGCTTGCCGGAGCCACCGGCCTGACCGGTGAACACCTGCTAGACCGCCTGCTCAACGAGCCCACCATCACCCGTGTCCTGGCGCCTACACGCCGGCCATTGGCCGAGCACCCGCACCTGGAAAACCCGGTGGGCGACCCGGCGGTATTCCTTCCGCAACTGGCCGGGCGGGTCGACATCGCGTACTGCTGCCTGGGCACCACACTGAAGCAGGCGGGTTCCGAATCGGCTTTCCGCGCAGTGGATCTGGACATGGTGGTCGCCTTCAGCAAGCGTGCCCGAGAAATGGGCGCACGGCATCTGCTGGTGGTCAGTGCAGTGGGCGCCGACCCTAAGTCGTCAATTTTCTATAACCGGGTCAAGGGCGAGATGGAAGAAGCGCTCAAGGCTCAGGACTGGCCACAGTTGACCATCGTGCGGCCCTCGTTCCTGCTGGGCGAGCGGCTGGAGCCACGGCTCACTGAACAGCTTGTTGCGCCATTTTCCAGGTTGATACCCGGGAAGTATCGGGGAATCGAGGCTTGTACCCTGGCGCGAGCACTGTGGCGGCTGGCGCTGGAGGAAGAAGACGGCGTGCGGGTTGTGGAGTCGGATGAGTTGCGCAGGTTGGGCAAGATCTAGGCTTCGCTTGTGCTGGCCTCTTCGCGGGCACGCCCGCTCCCACTGGTGAGTAGTCACCGGAAGATTACGGAGATCCTGTGGGAGAGGGCGTGCGCGCGAAGGGCCATCACAGGCCGCCGCTAGCCTGGAAGCCTATGCCGGCCGCTGTCAGCAAAGACAACGGCAGCAGCAGGGTATCGAGCAGCATGCTGCCGGGCAGATCCAGGCGCGGATACGCCGGAGCGTCCGCCCCGTAATGATCCCGCGGGCAACACCCGCCATTGATCACATACCAATCCAGCCGGGTACCGGCATACACCACCGGTGCGCCGGGCTTGTTGGCATCCAGCGTGCGCACCGTGGCGCACCCACCCAGCATCACCAGCGCCAGCAACCCCGCCAGTGCTCGCTTCAATCATCCACCCCGAAGTGGTGCTCGCCCCAACGCGGCAACATATCCTGGGGGATGTTCAGCAGGTTGAGGATACGCGCCACGACAAAGTCGACCAGGTCGTCGATGGTCTGCGGCTGGTGATAGAACCCCGGTGCCGCTGGCAGGATCACCGCGCCCATTTGCGACAGCTTGAGCATGTTTTCCAGGTGGATGGTGGAGAATGGCGCTTCGCGTGGCACCAGGATCAGCTGGCGACGCTCCTTGAGGGTAACGTCGGCAGCCCGCTCGATCAGGTTGTTGCAGGCGCCAGTGGCGATGGCCGACAAAGTGCCAGTGGAACAGGGGACCACCACCATTGCCGCCGGGGCGCCAGAACCCGAGGCTACCGGCGACATCCAGTCTTCCTTGCCATACACACGGATCTGCCCATCGGCCGCGCCGGTGTATTCGGTCAGGAAGGCCTGCATCGCCTGGGGCTTGGCCGGCAACACAACATCCGTCTCGGTGGCCATCACCAACTGTGCGGCCTTGGAGATCAGGAAGTGCACCTCGCGGTCTTCGCGTACCAGGCAATCGAGCAGGCGAAGGCCATACTGGGCACCCGAGGCGCCCGTCATGGCCAGGGTGATGCGTTCCGGCCCGTTCACTTCAGCGCCTCGGCCAGCTTGCCGTGCAGGCCGCCGAAGCCGCCGTTGCTCATGATCACCACATGGGTGCCTGGGCGAGCCTGGCCTTTGATCCGCTCGATGATCGCTTCGAGGCTGTCGGCCACCACGCTGGGTACCTTGCACTGCGCAGCGGTGGCGGCCAGGTCCCAGCCGAGGTTGGCCGGCGCATACCAGATCACCTGGTCGGCGTCGTTGACGCTTTCTGGCAGGCCGTCACGATGGGCACCGAGTTTCATCGAGTTGGAGCGTGGCTCGATCACCGCGATCACAGGTGCCTCCCCCACCCGCTTGCGCAGGCCGTCGAGCGTGGTGGCAATGGCCGTCGGATGGTGGGCGAAGTCATCGTAGATGGTCACACCTTGAACTTCGGCAACCTTCTCCATGCGCCGCTTGACGCTCTTGAACGCACTCAGGCCGTCGATGCCCATGGCCGGCACCACGCCTACATGACGCGCTGCTGCCAGGGTGGCCAAGGCATTGGCGACGTTGTGCTGGCCGGTCAGCGCCCAGTCCACCACACCCTGCACTTCGCCCTCGAACAGGACTTCAAAGCGCGAGCCATCTGGGCTGAGCAGACGGGCTTGCCACTGGCCGCCCTCCCCGGTGGTTTGCACAGGGGTCCAGCAGCCCATGCCGATCACACGCTCCAGCGCTTGCTCGGTGGTCGGGTGGATGACCAGGCCTTCGCTGGGGATAGTCCGCACCAGGTGGTGGAACTGCCGCTCGATCGAGGCCAGGTCCGGGAAGATGTCCGCGTGATCGAACTCAAGGTTGTTGAGGATCGCGGTACGCGGGTGATAGTGGACGAACTTCGAGCGCTTGTCGGAGAAGGCGCTGTCGTACTCGTCGGCTTCCACCACAAAGAACGGCGTGTTGCCCAAGCGGGCCGACACCGAGAAGTTCTGCGGCACGCCACCAATCAGGAAGCCCGGGCTCATGCCGGCGTGCTCCAGCACCCAGGCCAGCATGCTGCTGGTGGTGGTTTTGCCGTGAGTACCGGCAACGGCCAGCACCCAGCGGCCTTGCAGCACGTGGTCGGCCAGCCACTGCGGGCCGGAGACGTAGGGCAGGCCCTTGTTCAGCACGTATTCAACCGCTGGGTTGCCGCGCGACATGGCGTTGCCGATAACCACCAGGTCTGGCGCCGGATCCAGCTGGGCCGGGTCATAGCCTTGGGTCAGTTCGATACCCTGGGCTTCGAGCTGGGTGCTCATCGGGGGATACACGTTGGCGTCGGAGCCGGTGACGCGGTGGCCAAGTTCCTTGGCCAGCACCGCCAGCGAACCCATGAAAGTGCCGCAAATACCGAGAATGTGAATATGCATGGTCGACCTCGCAAAACATCGAGGCAGGGTAGCCCAGGGCGCGACAAATCGCACCCGCTGTTTCGCTCAGTCACCCCTGGTAATGCCGTGTTTGCGCAGTTTTCGATACAAGGTATTGCGGCTGATGCCCAAGTGCTCGGCGACACGGGTGAGATGCCAGTGTTTTGCCTCCAGTACCTCCTTCAGCGCTTGCCGCTCCGCGTCGAGCAGAACCTCGGTCCCTCCAGATTCACCCACAATCTCAGCGGCACCGCCGGACCTGTAGGACCGGGCTTGCCCGCGAACGAGGGCAACGCCCTCGCCCTCTATTGCCTGGTCGGACATCTTCGCGGGCTCGCCCGCCCCCACGGGAGGTGGGCTGGCGCGGATGACTGCGGGGAGGTCCGTAAAGGTGATGCGGGCATATTCGCAAAGCGCCACCAGGGTACGCAGCACATTGCGCATCTGCCGCACGTTCCCCGGCCAGTTAAATGCGAGCAGCGCCTGCCGCGCCCTGGGCTCGATGTCTATCCGTTGCCCCTGCGTCTCCTGGCGTAGCAGAAAGTCCAGCAACTGCGCCTTGTCACTGCGTTCGCGCACCGCAGGCAGCGCGACCTCCAGGCCATTGAGGCGGTAATACAGGTCCTCGCGGAAACTGCCCTGTTCAACCCGTTCCAGCAGGTCACGGTGCGTAGCGCTGACGATGCGCACGTCCACCGCCTGTGGCTCTCCCCCGATCGGCACCACCTGGCGCTCCTCCAGTACCCGCAGCAGTCGGGTTTGCAGGGCAAGCGGCATATCGCCGATCTCGTCCAGCAGCAAGGTGCCGCCGTCGGCCTGCAACAGCTTGCCGCGCATGCCCTCCTTGCGCGCGCCGGTAAAACTGCCGCCGCGGTACCCGAACAGCTCACTCTCGATCAGGCTTTCCGGAATAGAAGCGCAGTTGATGGCGACGAACGGCTTGCCGCGCCGCTCACTGGCCTGATGCACAGCCTGGGCGAAGGCCTCCTTGCCACAGCCGGTCTCGCCGCGCAGCAGCAATGGCACATCGCGCTCGAACACCCGCACGCTGCGGCGGAAATCATTTTGCAACGCAGGGTCCAGCAGACAGACCAGCGGCTCCACTTCACCTGCGGGCCGCGGCTGGGCGGCCGGCACCGACCACACCGGCGCCCGGGCCTGCCCCCGCAGGCTGGCGAACACCTGGCGACCGTCCAGGGTGCGCAGCGGCCAGGCAGTACTGCCGCCGGGCGTGGCACGGCTGAACATTTCGTCATGGCTGCACGCGAAAAAGCACGCCAACGGTTTGCCCAGCACGCCGCCCCGTACCGTGCCCAGCAGGTTCAGTGCGCTTTGGTTGGCAGCGCAAATGCGCCCATCGCCGTCGAACGCCAGCAAGCCTTCGCTGAACAGGCCGACCGACTCGGCTTGCAGGTGAAAACGCAATAACCATTGCTGCTCGAAATGGCGCAGGAAATAGCAGCTTTCGATCATCTTTGCCGACAGGTTGACCAACGCCATGGTGTGGAACTGGCTTTGCCGCGATACGTCGGGGCGCGCAGAGGACACGTCGAGTACCGCCAGCAGGTCGCCATGCGGGTCGAACACCGGGCTGGCCGAGCAGGTCAGCCCGGTGTGACGGCCACGGAAGTGCTCGTTCTGATGGATGGTCAGCGCCTGGCGCTCGACCAGGCAGGTGCCGATGCCATTGGTGCCCTCGCGCGCCTCGCTCCAGTCAGCGCCCAACCACAGCCCCGCACGCTCGAAGCTGCGCCGCTCGGTGGGGGCACTGACGCAATTGAGGATCACCCCACGGGCGTCGGTCAGCAGCACCGCGTGGCCTGCGCCGGAAAGCTGCTGGTGCAGGCTGTTCATTTCATGGTCGGCAATTTGCAGCACCTGATGCAGGCGCTCGCGGCTTTCCAGCAGGCGCCCATGCTCAAGCACCACCGGCGCTTCGACCACCGCCGGGTCGAGGTGGTAATCCTCCAGGCAGCGCAGCCAGGAGCGGGCGATGGACGGGTCACTGCCGCCCTCCCCGGCCCCACCATGGGCAACGCTATGCACCTGCCGGGCATGGCGCGTGAAGTGATTGCTCTGCATTGTTGTAATTCTCCGCAGATAGAGCGTCAGCCCAGCATCCTCCACCCGGGTAGGCTTTGCAATGCACACGCCTGTGATGTGTCGCAAACGGCACAAAATGTCACCCCAGGCGTACCGGCACCGGTACAGCGGCCCTTGATCAGTCCCGTAAAAATGACTCAAGTCATTGATTTGCCTGGCGTGGCCAACACTGGCCCAACCCTTGCTCTATGCTTTCCAACTCCCTAAAAAGCACAATACCAAGGAGACACACCATGCGTTATGCACATCCCGGTACCGAAGGCGCGAAGGTTTCCTTCAAGAGCCGCTACGGCAACTACATCGGTGGTGAGTTCGTTACTCCGGTAAAGGGGCAGTACTTCGAAAATACCTCCCCGGTGAATGGCAAGCTGATCGCTGAATTCCCCCGCTCTACTGCCGAAGACATCGAGAAGGCCCTGGATGCCGCCCATGCTGCGGCCGACGCCTGGGGCCGCACTTCAGTGCAGGATCGCTCCAACGTGCTGCTGAAGATCGCCGACCGTATCGAGCAGAACCTCGAATTGCTGGCCATTACCGAAACCTGGGACAACGGCAAGCCGATCCGCGAAACCCTCAACGCCGACATTCCGCTGGCGGTCGACCACTTCCGCTATTTCGCTGGCTGCATCCGCGCCCAGGAAGGCGGCGCTGCCGAAATCAATGAAGGCACCGTGGCCTACCACATCCACGAGCCACTGGGCGTGGTCGGGCAGATCATCCCCTGGAACTTCCCGATCCTGATGGCTGCCTGGAAGCTTGCCCCGGCACTGGCCGCTGGTAACTGCGTGGTGCTCAAGCCTGCCGAACAGACGCCGCTGGGCATCACCGTGCTGCTCGAAGTCATTGGCGACCTGCTACCACCTGGCGTGCTCAACGTAGTGCAAGGCTATGGCCGCGAAGCCGGTGAAGCCCTGGCCACCAGCAAACGCATCGCCAAGATCGCCTTCACCGGCTCTACCCCGGTCGGCTCGCACATCATGAAATGCGCCGCCGAGAACATCATCCCGTCCACCGTCGAACTGGGTGGAAAGTCGCCGAACGTGTACTTCGAAGACATCATGCAGGCCGAGCCAAGCTTCATCGAGAAGGCGGCAGAAGGCATGGTGCTGGCGTTCTTCAACCAGGGCGAAGTGTGCACCTGCCCGTCGCGTGCCCTGGTGCAAGAGTCGATCTATCCGCAGTTCATGGAAGTGGTGATGAAGAAGGTGCTGCAGATCAAGCGCGGCGACCCGCTGGACACCGACACCATGGTCGGCGCCCAGGCCTCGCAGCAGCAGTTTGAAAAGATCCTCTCGTACCTGCAGATCGCCCAGGACGAAGGCGCCGAGTTGCTCACCGGCGGCAAGGTCGAGAAGCTGGAAGGTTCGCTGGCTACCGGTTACTACATCCAGCCGACCCTGCTCAAGGGCAACAACAAGATGCGCGTGTTCCAGGAAGAAATCTTCGGCCCGGTGGTCAGCGTCACCACCTTCAAGGACGAAGCCGAAGCACTGGCGATTGCCAACGACACCGAGTTCGGCCTGGGCGCCGGTGTGTGGACCCGCGACATCAACCGTGCCTACCGCATGGGCCGCGGCATCAAGGCTGGCCGTGTGTGGACCAACTGCTACCACCTGTACCCGGCGCATGCCGCGTTCGGCGGTTACAAAAAGTCGGGGGTTGGGCGTGAGACGCACAAGATGATGCTGGATCACTATCAGCAGACCAAGAACCTGCTGGTGAGCTACGACATCAATCCGTTGGGCTTCTTCTAGACCGCGTCGCCTTCTTCGCGGGTAAACCCGCTCCTACAGGTCCTGCGCGGGTCTTGAATGTTGCGCAATCCCTGTAGAAGCGGGTTCACCGCGCGAAGCGGCCAGGCCGGCATACCTTAAACCCAGGGCGGTAACCGTGCACCAACCGCTCTGGCTCGCTTCCTGCAGCACCCATCACCATCGGCCCGGAACCCTTCCGGCCACCAAGAAAAAAAACAGGTGAATCTATGCCAAGCGAACATTCCGCCGGATCGCCGGCAGGCTCTTCCGTCGACTTCGAGAAAGTCGGCTCTGACTATTTCCAGCAACGTGAACTGAAAAAAGGCGCCGCCGGTTGGGTACTGCTGGTCGGCCTGGGCGTGGCGTACGTCATTTCCGGCGATTACGCCGGCTGGAACTTCGGCCTGGCGCAGGGCGGCTGGGGCGGCATGTTCCTGGCCACCTTGCTGATGGCAACCATGTACCTGTGCATGTGCTTCTCGCTGGCCGAGCTGTCGTCGATGATCCCCACCGCTGGCGGTGGCTATGGCTTTGCCCGCAGTGCCTTCGGCCCATGGGGCGGCTTTTTGACCGGCACGGCGATCCTGATCGAATACGCCATCGCCCCTGCCGCCATCGCGGTGTTCATCGGCGCCTACTGTCAATCGCTGTTCGGTATCGGCGGCTGGATGATCTACCTGGCGTTCTACATCGTGTTCATCAGCATCCACATTTTCGGCGTGGGTGAGGCACTGAAGCTGATGTTCATCATCACCGCCATCGCCGCCATTGCCCTGGCCGTATTCCTGATAGGCATGGTGCCCCATTTTGATGCAGCCAACCTGTTCGACATCGCCAAAACGGACGCCGTCGGCGCCAGCAGCTTCCTGCCGTTTGGCTATGTCGGCGTGTGGGCAGCCATCCCCTACGCCATCTGGTTCTTCCTTGCCGTCGAAGGCGTGCCGCTGGCCGCAGAAGAAACCAAGAACCCCAAGCGTGACCTGCCACGCGGCCTGATCGGCGCCATGCTGGTACTGCTGGCCTTCGCCTTGCTGATCCTGGTGGTCGGCCCAGGCGGCGCAGGCTCCGAGGCGCTGAAGGCCTCCGGTAACCCGCTGGTCGAAGCCCTGTCGAAGGCCTACGGCGGCTCCACCTGGATGGGCGGCTTCGTCAACCTGGTCGGTCTGGCCGGGCTGATCGCCAGCTTCTTCTCGATCATCTATGCCTATTCCCGGCAGATCTTCGCCCTGTCCCGCGCCGGTTACCTGCCGCGCAAACTGTCGGAAACCAACAAGAGCAAGGCCCCGGTACTGGCCTTGGTCATCCCCGGCATCATCGGTTTTGCCCTGTCACTGACGGGCCAGGGTGACTTGCTGATCCTGGTGGCAGTGTTTGGCGCTACCCTGTCTTACGTGCTGATGATGGCTGCGCACATCACCCTGCGCATCCGCCGGCCAAAGATGGAGCGCCCCTACCGCACCCCAGGTGGCATCTTCACATCCGGCCTGGCGCTGGTGCTGGCGTGCATCGCTGTGGTCGCCGGATTCCTGGTTGACCCGCGGGTAGTCATTGGCGCTGCAGTCATCTATGCGGTATTAATTGCCTACTTTGCTTTCTACAGCCGCCACCACCTGGTTGCGGGCACACCGGAAGAGGAATTCGCCGCGATCCAGAAGGCCGAAGAGGCCCTGCACTGATCGCCGCCACCCGCCGCGGGGCAACCCGCGGCTCTGGAGATTCTGTATGGCAAGTTTCGTACACACGGTCGGCCACCTGGTCTACCGCTTCGACAGCCTCAAGGACGTGATGGCCAAGGCCAGCCCGGCACGCTCCGGGGACTGCCTGGCAGGTGTCGCGGCCAGCAACGACGGTGAGCGCGTCGCCGCGCAGATGGCGTTGGCCAATATTCCGCTGACGCACTTTCTCAATGAAGCACTGATCCCTTACGAAGCAGATGAAGTGACCCGCCTGATCATCGACACCCACGATGCCCAGGCCTTCGCCCCGGTCAGCCACCTGACCGTGGGTGGCCTGCGCGACTGGCTGCTGAGCGAGGAAGCCAACGAAGACAGCCTGCGCGCCCTGGCGCCCGGGTTGACGCCGGAAATGGCCGCTGCCGTTTCGAAGATCATGCGCGTGCAGGACCTGGTGCTGGTGGCGCAGAAAATTCGCGTGGTCACCCGGTTCCGCGGCACCATGGGCCTGCGCGGGCGCCTGTCGACCCGGCTGCAACCCAACCACCCGACAGACGAACCGGCCGGTATTGCCGCCAGCATTCTCGACGGCTTGCTGTACGGCAACGGCGACGCCATGATCGGCATCAACCCGGCCACCGACAGCATCGCTTCGATCTGCGCCCTGCTGGAAATGCTCGACGCCATCATCCAGCGCTACGACATCCCCACCCAGTCCTGCGTGCTGACCCACGTCACCACCTCGATCGAAGCGATCAACCGCGGCGTGCCACTGGACCTGGTGTTCCAGTCCATCGCCGGAACCGAGGCGGCCAACGCCGGCTTCGGCATCAACCTGAACGTGTTGCAGGAAGGCTACGAAGCAGGGCTGTCGCTGAAACGTGGCACCCTCGGGCAGAACCTGATGTATTTCGAAACCGGCCAGGGCAGCGCGCTCTCGGCCAACGCCCACCACGGCGTCGACCAGCAGACCTGCGAAACCCGCGCCTATGCCGTGGCTCGCCACTTCAAGCCGTTCCTGGTCAACACCGTGGTCGGTTTCATTGGCCCGGAATACCTGTACAACGGCAAGCAGATCATCCGCGCCGGCCTCGAAGACCATTTCTGCGGCAAGCTGCTGGGCGTGCCGATGGGTTGCGATATCTGCTACACCAACCATGCCGAAGCCGATCAGGACGACATGGACACCTTGCTGACGCTGCTGGGTGTGGCCGGCATCAACTTCATCATGGGCATCCCCGGCTCCGACGACATCATGCTCAACTACCAGACCACCTCGTTCCACGACGCGTTGTACGCGCGCCAGACCCTGGGCCTGAAGCCCGGCCCGGAATTCGAGGCATGGCTGGCCCGCACCGGCATCTTCACTCAGGCCGATGGCCGGGTGCGCTTCGGTGACAACCTGCCGCCGGCTTTCCGCCAGGCCTTGGCACAGCTTGCATAGGGACGACCATGGACCATCGCACGCCTACCCCCGACAACCCTTGGCTGGCCCTGCGCAACCTGACCCCGGCGCGCATCGCCCTGGGCCGCACCGGCACCAGCCTGCCGACCGGGGCGCAGCTGGACTTCCAGTTCGCCCATGCCCAGGCACGAGATGCCGTGCACCTGGCCTTCGACCACGCCGGCCTGGCCAGCCAGCTGAGTGACCGCGGGCGCGAAAGCCTGGTGTTGCACAGCGCTGCCAGCGACCGCCACCAGTACCTGCAGCGCCCGGACCTTGGACGGCGGCTGAACGAAGACTCGATTACGACGCTTCGCCAGCACGCCCAGGCCAACCCCGGCGGCGTCGATCTGGCCATCGTGGTGGCTGACGGCCTCTCGGCACTGGCCGTGCATCGCCACACGCTACCGTTCCTGACCCGCTTCGACGAACAGGCTGCCGCCGACGGCTGGACCAGCGCCCCGGTGGTACTGGTGCAGCAGGGCCGCGTGGCAGTGGCCGACGAGGTCGGCGAGCTGCTGGGCGCCCGGATGACGGTGATGCTGATCGGCGAGCGCCCGGGGCTGAGCTCGCCCGACAGCCTTGGCCTGTATTTCACTTACGCACCCAAGGTCGGCCTGACCGATGCCTACCGCAACTGCATTTCCAATATCCGCCTGGAGGGACTGAGCTATGGCATGGCGGCGCACCGCCTGTTGTACCTGATGCGCGAAGCCTGCCGGCGACAGCTTTCCGGGGTGAATCTGAAGGACGAAGCCGAGGTCCATAGCCTGGAGAATGAAGACAGCGCCAGCCAGAAAGGTAACTTCCTGCTCGGCAAAGAGTAAAAAACCTGTCACGGAAGGCGGATTGCACTTGTGCCGTGCATTGGGCAGCATGCCCTTGAACGCTGCTGGCATTCCGCTGTTTCCCAAATGGACTCTGAGGGCCGCACATGCGCATCATCAAAGCAACCCTGGAACACCTCGACCTGCTCACCCCGTTGTTCGTCAAATACCGTGAGTTCTACGGGCAACTGCCCTACCCCGACAGCTCGCGCAGTTTTTTGGAAAAGCGCCTGAAGCGGGACGAATCGGTGATTTACCTGGCACTTCCGGATGATGACGACGGCAAACTGCTGGGCTTTTGCCAGCTGTACCCGAGCTACTCGTCGCTGTCGTTGAAGCGGGTATGGATTCTCAACGATATCTATGTAGCCGAGGACTCCCGGCGCATGCTGGTCGCCGACCACCTGATTCGCGAAGCGAAGAAAATGGCCAAAGAGACCAATGCCGTGCGCATGCGCGTGTCAACCAGCGCGAACAATGAAGTGGCGCACAAGACTTACGAATCCATCGGGTTTCGTGAGGATACCGAGTTCAAGAGCTACATTCTGCCAATCAGCCAGGATTGACTGGCACCGCCCGCTTCCACAAGCAAGGTAGTGATCCTTGTGGGAGCGGGCGTGCCCGCGAAGCGGTTGGCAAAGGAATACCCCTCTACCGTAACCCCCCGCTACAAACTCTCCGGGCATGTTCCTGACTTAGCCGTATAATGGCTCACCTGTCATGTGTGAAAATTTACCCTCCCCCCGGTAACCAAGCCTACGCCCAAGAACACAGGTGCTGTACATGGATTTCAACCCGCTGGACCTTATCCTGCATCTCGATGCCTACCTCGATCTGCTGGTCACCAATTACGGTCCCTGGATCTACGCCATCCTGTTCACCGTGATCTTCTGCGAAACCGGCCTGGTAGTGATGCCATTCCTGCCAGGCGACTCGCTGCTGTTCATCGCCGGCGCCGTGGCGGCGGGTGGCGGCATGGACCCGGTGCTGCTGGCCGGCCTGCTGATGGCCGCTGCAATCCTGGGCGACAGCACCAATTACGTGATCGGCCGAACAGCCGGCGAGCGTTTGTTCAACAACCCTAACTCCAAGATCTTCCGCCGCGACTACCTGCAGCGTACCCACGATTTCTATGAACGCCATGGCGGCAAGACCGTGACCATGGCGCGCTTCCTGCCCATCTTGCGCACCTTCGCACCGTTCGTCGCGGGCATCGCTCACATGCACTATCCACGCTTCCTCGGCTTCAGCGTTGCCGGTTCGCTGCTTTGGGTCGGCGGCCTGGTCACCTTGGGCTACTTCTTCGGCAACGTGCCGTTCATCAAGCAGCACCTGTCGCTGATGGTGGTGGGCATCATCATCCTGTCGCTGGTGCCGATGATTCTCGGCTTGCTGCGTGGGCGCCTGGGCCGTACGGCCAAGGCTCACTGAACAGGTAAAGAACAAACGGCATGTGGTCATTCAGCGCCTGGCGGCGCAAGCGTACTCTGGCGCGTTACCCGATCACGCCACAGCAATGGCAGGCCGTACGCGAGCGGCTGCCGATGCTGGACGGCATCAGCGACGCTGAAGACCGCTGGCTGCGCGAAGCCTGCATCCTGTTCCTGCTCGACAAGCACCTCACCTGCCTGCCCGGTGTCGAGCTGGACGACGAGCAGCGCCTGTTGCTGGCTGCCCAGGCACAGTTACCGCTGCTTCACCTGGGTGAGCTGAACTGGTACCAAGGCTTCCACGAAATCATCCTGTACCCCGACGACTTCAAGAGCCCCCAGCGCCACCGCGATGCCAGTGGCGTGGAACATGTGTGGGACGGCGAACACAGCGGCGAGGCCTGGCAGCAGGGGCCGATCATCCTGGCCTGGAACGGCGTGCAGGCCAGTGGTGGCTGGGAGGCTTACAACCTGGTCATCCATGAGCTGGCGCACAAGCTCGACATGCTCAACGGCGATGCCAACGGCCTGCCACCGCTGCACAGCGGCATGCCCGTTGATGAGTGGGCAAGCGCCATGCAGCAGGCGTACGACGACCTCAACCAGCAACTGGACGCCAACCCCGACGCCGAAACCGCCATCGACCCCTACGCTGCGGAAAACCCGGCAGAGTTCTTTGCCGTTACCAGCGAGTACTTCTTTAGTGCCCCTGACCTGCTTCATCAGGCTTATCCACAGGTCTACCACCAGTTGTCGCTGTTCTACCGGCAAGACCCGCTGGCGCGCCTGTGCCGGCTGCAGGCGGAACACCCCGAGTACCGCGAAAGCCACGCCTGACGGGCCCGCACATCAGGCCAAGCGTGGCGTGCCCCGGCAGAATGTGCCTATAATCGCCGCCACTTTTTGGTCAAACACGGGGGCACTGCCCAATGAGCTACAGCAAGATTCCGGCGGGCAAAGACCTGCCGAACGACATCTACGTCGCCATCGAGATCCCGGCCAACCACGCGCCGATCAAATACGAAATCGACAAGGACAGCGACACGCTGTTCGTCGACCGTTTCATGGCTACCCCAATGTTCTACCCAGCCAACTATGGCTTCATCCCGAACACCCTGGCTGACGACGGTGACCCGCTGGACGTGCTGGTGGTTACCCCTTACCCAGTGGCCCCAGGCTCGGTTATCCGCGCCCGTCCGGTTGGCGTGCTGAACATGACCGACGACGGTGGCGGCGACGCCAAGGTCATCGCTGTTCCTCACGACAAGCTGTCGCAGCTGTACGTTGACGTGAAGGAATACACCGACCTGCCAGCCCTGCTGATCCAGCAGATCGAGCACTTCTTTGCCAACTACAAAGATCTCGAGAAGGGCAAGTGGGTCAAGATCGAAGGCTGGGAAGGCGCCGACGCCGCCCGTGCCGCGATCACCAAATCGGTCGCTGCCTACAAGGGCTGATTCCGATTGCAGGAGAAACCCCGCTTAGGCGGGGTTTTTTTATGCAGGAATGGGCAATACGCACATTACTGGTAATAAATCCTACGCTGTCCTACACCAGAGCCTTACAAACAACCACTTTTCATACAAACCCCGTCAACATCCGGTTCATATCCTGTCTGGCAATTCGCCGCTACACTCGCCGCCATGAACACTTCCGGCGACCGCCTCAGGGCCCTGCTCCAAGAATGTGGCCTAACCCCTTCCGATTTCGCCGCCCAGCGCAGCGTCACAGCACAGCACGTCAACAACTGGTTCAAACGCGGTGTACCTTTGGCCCGGCTGGACGAACTGGCCGATCTGTTCTGTGTGCACCGACGTTGGCTGCGCACCGGTGAAGGCCCCAAACACCCCAATCCACTCCTGCGCAACGGCCTTCCACGACCAGTGCCCGCCAACCCGCTTACCCCGCTGTCGGGCCATCGTGGCCGGTTATTGAAGGTGCCCTACTACGAAGTGAGCAACGGCTTGCTGTCGCCAGTGAGCAGCAAGCACCTGCGCTTGCCGGCAAAAGCCCTGAAGGGCTTGGGCGTGCAAGCCGGCAACGCAATCTGCCTGGCAATGCCGGCCAGCAACATGCTCCCGCTGATTCCCCTGGAAGCTACCCTGGCCATTGATCTGGGCATGACCCAGGTGGTCGAGGGCGAAACCTATGCCCTGCTGCAAAACGGCATGCTCAGGGTGAACAACCTCAGTCTTGGCCCGCACGACACCCTGTACCTGCACAGCCATGACCGGCGCAACTACACAGTCGAACGCTACACCGCCGCCCAGCGTCAGGCGCAGGGCCTGGAAATTCTTGGCTGGGTGTTCCACTGGTCACATTTCCGCCAGCAGCGGCCCAGTTGAAGCGCCCTGGGCAATTTTTTGCTGGGCATCCTGCGCCCGCCCTTGTATGCTACGCCGCACATTAAGCCCCGACCGGCGCGAGCCGCGTTCCAGAGGGCTCGGCGATATCCCACACGGGCATCTGCCATCTCTTTCAGGCCCTTGATGGCCACACAGTTAAGGCGATTGCGGCTTACCATAAATTAGTCGGAAGCGTCCCCGAGAAGCCGGCCACAAGCCGGCTTTTTAATTCCTAACCCTCTGAAGTAAAAGAGAATTTGTGCTAGGCCAAGGTCAGCCCATGCTCTGTCAAAGCACATCCCCCGCATCTATCTGTGCCAAGTCGGCATGAGAGTGAAGGCAAGTTATTTCTCACTTGGCCTGAAAATCTCGGGATAGCATCGTCGAAGCCAATGACGGCTCAATAGCTTGATCACCTCAGAACTGTCGAGCAGCGTGATACACGACGGAATCGCGTCAGCATTTCATCGTAGTTTGTGAGTGATTGCGTATTGAGTCGCAAGCGAAGTGCTGTTCCTTGGTACGAGGTTACTCGGTCTTCTTTACCCGTTGCGCCAAGTAGAAGCCCTGCCCATTACTCGCAATGAAGAAATTGCCCCCTGCTCTTGGCCCTTTCAGTTTGCAGCAAGTAACGCAACCCACGGGAAGCTGACAGAAAAGTAATGTCGGGCTCAGTTATCTGACAGCATCAGGTAGCTAGATTGTCCTTGAGCATAGCGCCATCAGGCCTGTCCGCTTGATTAGGAAGGCAAGCAAACCGGCACACGAGTTGCTGAGACGCGCTTCCAAAAATGTAATTACCCCAGCATCAAAACGATTGCAGCGTCGAGCTTCTTTCCCCCGTAAAGCTTGTGCTCTTTTGAACGTCGTCGAGGCTGATGGGAGCGCTATTGAAACCGTAGGTTGCTACATCCAGCAGCCTGGACACCAGCAATCCATATGAGTGGACGCAACGGCATGCAAAGCAAAACCACCAGACGCTCCTTTGTCAAAGGCCTGGCTGCTACCGGAATACTCGGCGGGTTGGGTATGTGGCGCATGCCAGTGTGGGCGTTGACCAGTCCTGGCCAGCCGAATGTGCTGACGGGCACCGACTTTGATCTCTACATCGGTGAACTGCCGGTGAATATCACGGGTGCAAAACGGACAGCCATGGCAATCAATGGTTCTGTACCTGGCCCAACGCTTCGGTGGCGTGAAGGCGATATCGTTACGCTTCGTGTGCGCAACCGCTTGAAACAGGACACCTCGATCCACTGGCACGGCATCATCCTGCCGGCGAACATGGACGGCGTCCCAGGCCTGAGCTTCCATGGCATCGCACCAGATGGCATGTATGAGTACAAGTTCAAACTCCATCAAAACGGCACCTACTGGTACCACAGCCACTCTGGCTTCCAGGAGCAAGTCGGGGTGTATGGCGCACTGGTCATCGACGCGAAAGAACCCGAGCCTTTCGCCTATGACCGGGATTACGTGGTTATGCTAAGCGACTGGACGGATGAGGACCCTGCCCACGTTCTATCCAAGCTTAAGAAGCAGTCTGACTACTACAACTTCCACAAGCGGACCGTGGGTGACTTCGTCAACGACGTAAGCGAAATGGGCTGGTCTGCTGCGATGGCCGATCGCAAGATGTGGGCCGAGATGAAGATGAGCCCCACTGATCTCGCGGATGTGAGCGGGTATACCTACACCTACCTCATGAACGGCCAGGCTCCGGATGGAAATTGGACGGGTGTTTTCAAGCCTGGCGAGAAAATCCGGCTTCGGTTCATCAACGGCTCCGCCATGACGTATTTCGATGTACGCATTCCTGGCCTGAAAATGACAGTGGTTGCAGCGGATGGGCAGTATGTCCATCCGGTCTCGGTCGACGAGTTCCGTATCGCAGTAGCCGAAACCTACGATGTCATTGTTGAGCCAGAAGACGAACAGGCATACACCATCTTCGCTCAATCCATGGACCGTACGGGCTTTTCCAGGGGCACCCTGGCCATCCGTGAAGGCTTGCAAGCTGCTGTTCCAACCGTTGACCCACGCCCCCTCATTTCCATGAATGATATGGGCATGGACCACAGCAGCATGGCCGGCATGGATCACAGCAAAATGGCTGGCACGGACCACGGCAGCATGGCCGGCATGGATCACAGCAAGATGGCTGGCACGGACCACGGCAGCATGGCCGGCATGGATCACAGCAAGATGGCTGGCATGGACCACGGCAGCATGGCCGGCATGGATCACAGCAAGATGGCTGGCATGGACCACGGCAGCATGGCCGGCATGGATCACAGCAAGATGGCTGGCACGGACCACGGCAGCATGGCCGGCATGAGTAAGGAAATGCAGAGTCATCCAGACTCAGAGCTCAACAACCCATTGGTCGACATGCAGACGATGACCCCGACGGCAAAATTGGATGACCCGGGCATCGGGCTACGTAACAACGGCCGCCGCGTCCTGACCTATGCAGACCTGCGGAGCACCTTCATCGACCCAGATGGACGAGAGCCTAGCCGGAATATCGAGCTGCACCTGACGGGTCACATGGAGAAATTCGCCTGGTCCTTCGACGGCATCAAGTTTTCCGATGCCGCCCCCCTGCGCCTCAAGTACGGAGAGCGCCTTCGTATCACCTTGATTAACGACACCATGATGACTCACCCCATCCACCTTCATGGCATGTGGAGCGACCTGGAGGATGAGAACGGCAACTTCATGGTTCGAAAACACACCATCGACATGCCACCAGGCTCAAAACGAAGCTATCGCGTAACTGCGGATGCTTTGGGGCGTTGGGCCTATCACTGTCACCTCATGTTCCATATGGAAACGGGCATGTTCCGAGAAGTCCGTGTGGACGAATGAACGGGAGATCCGAGATGAGCAAACCAATGAAACGAAGCACGTTTTTCCTCTCCGCTGCGATGGCTGGCCTGTTTGCTATTTATGCCCCGTTGTCGTGGTCCAGCGATGACCATGAGCAGCACGCCCAGAAAACTGCCGATGCTGCGAAAGGCAAAGGTTCCCAGGGCATGGATCATGGATCCATGATGGGTATGGATCATGACTCGATGAAGGGCATGGATCATGAATCCATGATGGGTATGGACCATGACTCGATGAAGGGCATGGACCACAAAAAAATGATGGAATCACATGGCAGCGACAAAGCTAAGGCAGGGAAAGATGGCCAATAGCCTGGCGCGACCATCGCTGCTGGCCTTGACCCTTTCAGCCGGCATGCTAGGCGCTGTGCCCAGCTTTGCCGCTGACGAAATGGACCATTCGGCATTGGGGCACGGGTCCATGAAAATGGGCAGGGCCCCGTCGCATGACTCGATGCCAGGCATGGACCATGGGGCGATGGATCACTCTACGATGAACCATGGCTCTGGCGAGCCTGCGACCAGCAGCCGTACCCCGATTCCCGAACTAACGGACGCGGACCGCCAAGCGGCCTTCCCCCCACTGGGCGGGCATCAGATGCACGACAGCGCGATCAACAGCTTCTTCTTGCTGGATCAACTGGAGTATCAGGACGCAGACGACGGTAGTGCGCTGTCGTGGGACGCTTCTGGCTGGATAGGCGGCGATATCAACCGGCTCTGGCTCCGCTCCGAAGGTGAACGCACTAACGGCGTCACTGAAGATGCCGAGTTGCAAGTCCTCTATGGCCGTTCTATAAGCCCCTGGTGGGATGTGGTTGCCGGGGTGCGCCAGGACTTCAAACCCGAATCCCCCCAGACCTGGGCGGCGTTCGGTATTCAGGGTATGGCAATTTACGACTTCGAAGCCGAAGCCACTGCATTCATCGGTGAAAACGGTCAGACCGCCGCTCGCCTGGAAGGCGACTACGACATTCTCCTGACTAATCGCCTCGTCCTGCAGCCAACAGTTGAAGCCAATTTCTATGGCAAGAACGATCCCGCGCGCGACGTAGGTTCCGGCCTCGCGAATACCGAAGTCGGACTGCGGCTACGGTATGAAATCGTCCGTCAGTTCGCACCCTACATAGGCGTCACCTGGAGCCGCTCCTACGGCAAGACCGCAGACTTCATCCGCGATGAGGGTGGGGATGTGGATGAAGCGCGTTTCGTTGCCGGTATCCGCATGTGGTTTTGAGAGCCTTACATGAAAAGAACAATTACAACGCTCGTAGTAGCGGGTGCCGCGGCCAGTGCAGGGGTATTGGGTGCAGCTTACCTTGGCCTGGTCAACGTCGGCGCTGACGATCCGCATTTCCCTGCAGTGCATGCATTTCTGGTCATGGCTCGGGATCGCTCCATTGAGGTACGCGCAAGAAACATCGAGGTACCGAACCTCAAGGATGAAAACCTGATTCGTGTCGGCGCCGGCAACTACAACGCCATGTGCATCGGTTGCCATCTTGCCCCTGGCGTCGAGAAAACAGAGCTCAGCCAGGCGCTTTATCCGTCTCCTCCCAACCTTGGCAAGCTTGGGGTCGGTGGTAAACCCGCCGTAGCATTCTGGACCATCAAGCACGGCATCAAAGCCTCTGGCATGCCTGCCTGGGGCAAGAGCATGGGCGATGAGTACATCTGGGGACTCGTTGCATTTCTGGATCAACTACCCCAGATGAACGCCCAACAGTACAACGCGATGGTAGCGATCAGTGGCGGTCACCAGCATGGTGGAGGTGAAAGTGAAATGCACAGCCATGAAGGCCAACACGGCGACAACGTGCCCAATCACCCTGCAGAGGCAGTCTCGGGGAGAGATCATCATGACAGGGGACATGCAGAGGCACACCATCCCAAATCACCATCACCAGAGCCCGCACCTGAACACCACGGCCATGACGAAACCGGCAGTGATCACCACTCAAAGCCGGCTCAGAAGAAGCCTATTCACCGTGATGGTGCGGAGCATACCCATGAAGGCTGATTACGATCCTCCCATGAATCAGCCGTCATAAGTCGCAGAAAAAGCCGGTCAAAAACGACCCCAAAGTGGCGGATTTCAACGCTTTAAAAAGGTTAAAAACCAATACTAATCATATGGATAGTCTTTAAAAACCAACCATAAGCCGGCTTTTAAATTTAACAAGCCTTTAAAAACAGCAGTCACAATCCGCGGGTATCCACCCCCGACCTACGTGCACAGCACGCAGCCCCTTGCACCTCCTGTTGTGCTCAGCCCCCCCGCTGTTAAGGACAGCACGCAAGCGATCCTGGTGTGCCTGCGTCTTCTTGCAATGCATAGAGACATCAAATTGATATTTCGAAATCTTCCAAGGGGGCGGCTTTTTTGAAGGTGAGCGTTTCGCACTAGACTATAATTAAAGGATTAGATGTAGGCCGACACGTGCAGCTATCCTTGGAGATTGCTTAATAATATTTAATCTGTAACGGCTTGGTGTAGTGATGAGGACTTAGCATGAACGCCATGTTGAAAGAGCTGCACGCCTATCATCATGAGGTGGCTACCAAAATTACTCAGATCAAAGAGTTACTGGAGAGGATAAGGCACGGATCCGCGGGTGCCGATGACTGCAAGCTGTTGTTTAAGCAGCTGGAAGCCTTGCATGGTGATGCAGAGCGACACCACCATGAAAATGAAGAGCTTATTCGGCTGGCCTTGCTGGCAACCGACGCACCGATTCACCAACGGGTCATGGCTATCGAGCAAGATCATAAAGCCTTCAAGCGAATTGCCGGACAGCTCAAGATGTTGGAGCAGTCAACGCAAGAAGCGGGAGTAATCGCCGACACGATCGAAGACTTCATCAAGAAATATTATGACCATATGGATGCCGAGGAGAATATTTTCTTTCCGGTGGCAGAAAAGTGGTTGTCAGACACCCAATGGCAGGAAATAAAGCATCAATGGCACGCCTCGTAGATTTAATTTTCTTGAATTAAAAGCACGCTACTTATTAACACGCGGCCTCACAATTTTATGGCCCTGATACCCGAGGGTGCAGATACGCTCCCACGCTTCTCATCATTCAGCCTGAAGGCCGCGCCCTTTGCCGGCGCGGCCTTGTTTTACGGCGCACCTAGCAGCCACAGACTTCGTCAGAAGTCATACCGCGCCCCAACCATCATGCTGCGCGACGGCCCGTAGAAGTTGAACGTCGAGGTAGACCCCACCCGCGACAGGTAGTCCCGGTCGAACAGGTTATTGACGTTGAGGGTGGCCGTCAGCTTCGAAGTCACCGGGTAAGACAGCATCGCATCCACCGTGGCATAGCCCGGTGCATCGATACGCACGCCGCCACTCTCGGAATGGAAGTTGCTCATCGCCGATATACCGCCACCCACGGCCAAGCCAGTCAGCGGCCCTTGGCTGATGGTGTACTTGCTCCAAAGCGAAGCCTGGTTGCGCGGCATGATGAAGAACGTGGTTTCGGCGTCCCCCTTGACGGTTTCGGTCTCCATCCACGTGTAGCCAGCCAGCAGTTCCCAGTTTGGCGTCAGCTTGCCGCTCACTTCCACTTCCGCGCCCTTCACGCGGGTCTTGCCGGATGCAACGGAGTCGGTGGTGGCCACACCATCAGCATCGTACACGGTGGTAGCGCGGTTCTTGTCGGTCAGGCGGAATACCGAGAAGCGCGTATTCAAGTCGCCGCCAAAGTAGCTGCTCTTGAGGCCGAACTCGTACTGCTCGCCTTCACGCGGTTTCAGCACCCGACCATTGCTGTCGGTGTCGGACTGCGGCTTGAACACCTGCGAATAGCTGGCGTACAGCGCGTGGTTGTCGGTCAGGTCATAGACCAGGCCACCATAAGGGGTGAAGTGGCCGTCGACGCGTTTGCTGTCATTGGTGGTGGCGCCGCTGCTAAGGGTGGTGGTGTAGAAGTCACCGCGATACCAGCTGAAGCGGCCACCGGCAATCAGCGCCAGGCGTTCCACCGGGCGGAAGGTCACTTTGGAGTACAGGCCGTACTCTTCTTCCTGCATGCCGGTCTCGGTGCTGTAGTTGGGCGACGGCTTGGCGAACTGCTTCGGCGAGTAAGTATTCACGTTGATCGCGCCGAGATTGGTGGTGCCGTTGAGGTACTCGGTGTCGTAGTTCTTGTAGTCACTCCCGACCACAAACTCGCTTACCTGCCCGAAGGTCTCGAACGGCTGGCTGTAGCTGGCGTCCAGCGAATAAGTGTCTTGCGTGAAATCACGGGCGCTGGCGCGCTCGGAGTTGGCGCCTGTGGTGGAATTGGTTGCAGTGAAGGCGTACAGATAGTTGGTGTCGCGGTGCGAGCCACGGGCCGCGACACGGCCGTAACCGCCATTGTCGAAGCGGTGGGTCAGCTCGGCGACCAGGTCAGTGGTCTTGCCGTCGAAGTAGTTCCAGTCGGCGCCCAGGAAACGCGAATGGCTGAAGTCGGGCACCTCGCCGGACAACGTGGCCGGGTAGCCGTTGTGCGGGGTGATGTTCTTCACTTCATGCATCAGGCCGAACGACAGGGTGGTGGCGTCGTCCAGGTCGATGTCCAGCGCACCGTAGTAGGTGTTGCTGGTGTTGGCGTTGTAGTCCACTTCACCATTGGTGTCGTCACGGGATGCGATGAAGCGCCCGCGCACGCGACCGGCCTCGTCCAGCGGCCCGCTCAGGTCGATTTCCTCATGATTGGTGTCCCAGGTGCCGTAGCTGCCTTCGATATGCCCCTGAAACTCGGCGGTCGGGCGCTTGCGCACCATGTTGACGATGCCACCCAGCTCGCTGGTACTGCTGAACAGCCCGGCCGGCCCGCGCATGATTTCGACGCGGTCGAACGCCGCCAACGACGGGACAGTACCGAAGATGCTGGCCATGGGCGCCGGCAGGCCGTCGATATTGAACTCGCTGTACTCGTAGCCACGGGCGTAGATCGACGAGCGGCCGCTGTCATTGGTCAGGGTGCGCAGGCCAGCGGTGTACTTGGCCAGGTCATCCAGGTGCACGAACTGGCGATCCTTGACGTAGTCCTGGGTGTACACGGTGATCGACTGCGGGATGTCCTTGAGCGCTGCCGGCGTCTTGGTGCCCACGGTAGCGGCGTCGACGCTGTAACCGCCGGCTTCTTCCGAAGGCAGCATGTCGTACAGGCGGTTGCCTTCGATGGTCAATGCAGGCAGATCAAGCGAGTTGTCTTCGGCCTCCACCTGGGCCGCTACCGTTTCGGCCACTGCCGATAAAGAAAACGGCGCCAGCAACCCCAGCGCCAGCCATCCCCGAACCCGCTGTAAGCTGCCCACACTTTTGAAACCGGTCATGACACACCCTTCGCCAAAATGATATTGAATCGCAAACGAAACAAGTTGCTTTTTGCGAACGATACCGGGGCGAAAACCAGGGTGCAGCAGGATTAACCTTCTTAACACATCAAGCCGTTGCCCTTTCCCTGCAGCCAGTGGGATGATTCGCAACTGATAAAAGTTCTCATCAAGGCTCGCCGTGCCCACCTCACTTCTCCTTGCCGAAGACGACCCACGCCTGCTTCAGGACCTGGACCGTCATTTCCGCAACCGCGGCTTCCAGGTGCACGCCTGCGCCAGCGGCACCCAGGCCCTGAATGCCATACAGCAATCGCAGTTCGAACTGGTGCTGCTGGACATCATGCTGCCAGGCATCGACGGCCTCAGCCTGCTCGACGCCCTGCGCCGCCAGCAGGCCGTGCCGGTCATGCTGATGTCGGCACTAGGGGCCGAGCAGGATCGCATCAGCGGCTTCACCCGTGGTGCAGACGACTACCTGCCCAAGCCCTTCAGCCTGGCAGAGCTGGACGCACGGGTAGATGCCTTGCTGCGTCGCGTGGCATTCGATCGTGGTACGGCGCTGCGTGCCGACGTGGGGGAGGTGATGCTGGACCACGACCGCCAGGACGTTATCCACAACGGCAACGCCGCTGGCCTTACCGCTTCCGAATTCCGTTTGCTGGTCACGCTGCTGGCCCACCCCGACGAAGCGTTGAGCAAGCCCTTCCTGTACCAGACCGTGCTGCACAGGGCCTATACCCGACTGGACCGAGGCCTGGATGTGCATGTGTGCAACCTGCGCCGCAAACTGGCCGACATCAACGCCCAGCACCTGCAGATCCAGGCCGTGCGTGGCCAAGGGTACATCCTGGTCGACACGGAGCAGACCTGATGCGTCGCCACCCGTTGCTGTGGAAACTGGCCTTGCTGCAAGTCAGCTTCTGCCTGTTGCTGATCTGGCTCATCTGGACCTGGGGCCTTTCGGTGGAACGCAGTACCTATTTTCTGTCCCAGGCCGACCAGGACTACCTGGCGCGTTATGCTCAACAGGCCGAACAGGCGTGGGAGCAGGACGGCGCAGCCGGCACCGAAGCCTGGCGCAAGCAGGTGGCACTGGCCGAGGACACCTGGGTGGCCGTGATAGGTCCACACCTTCAGAGCCTTGGCATCACCCCGCTGAGCGCCGAGGAAGCCAGCCACCTGACATTCATGCGCAAGCTCGACTGGCCGATGAGCCGGCGCCTGCAGGATGAATTGCCATACGTCAGCATCGAATTTCCGCAACACCCCGAGCATGGCCGCCTGGTGCTGCAACTGCCCGAACGGCTGCTACCCACAGGCCTGACACCCTGGACCCATGTGGTGACTCATGGCGTTGCCCCCGCGCTGCTGGCCCTGCTGCTGGGCCTTGCGCTATACCGGCACCTTGTCGTGCCGCTGAACCGCCTGCGCGACCGCGCCGACGCCCTGCGGGCCGATGACCTTGACAGCCCCGCCCTGCCCCTGCAGCAACGCCGTGATGAGCTGGGCGAACTGGCTCAGGCCTTCGAGCACATGGCCGGGCGCCTGCGCCAGAGCCTTGAGCAACAGCGCCTGCTGTTGCGCACGCTGTCTCACGAACTGCGCACGCCGCTGGCGCGGCTGCGCATCGCCCATGACAGCGACTTGCCACCGCCGCAGTTGCGCGAGCGCCTGGACCGTGAGGTGGCCGACATGCAGAAGTTGCTGGAAAACACCCTCGACCTGGCGTGGATGGACACCGAACAACCCAGCCTGTCGACCGAGCCGGTATTGGTGCTTTCCGTGTGGGAAGCCTTGTGCGAGGACGTCTGTTTCGAAAGCGGCTGGGACCGTGCGCGCCTGCCGTGTTCACTTGGCACTGACTGCCTGCTGCAGGCCCATCTGGACAGTCTGGCCCAGGCCCTGGAAAACCTGTTGCGCAATGCCATTCGCCACTCGCCGACCGAAGGCCGGGTCAGCCTTGATGGCTGGCGCGAGGGCGCATGCTGGCACCTGCGCCTGAGCGACCAAGGGCCAGGCGTACCGGATACCGACCTTGAGCGCATTTTCAAGCCCTACCAGCGCCTGGCCGACAGTGGCGCAGGCTTCGGCCTGGGCCTGGCTATCGCCCGCCGCGCCATCGAACTGCAAGGCGGGCGGTTGTGGGCCAGCAATGGGCACCCGGGCCTGTGCCTGCACATGACCTTGCCTGCGGCCTGAGACTGTTTAGAAAGTTAATGCGCTTTACGCTCGATCGGGACTGGTTATCATCTGGGCGCTCAAGCCTTGCGCTCCTTGCAAAGCCCTGACGAGACGCCCGATGAGCAAGAAGACCCTGATGCTGGCCTTGGCACTTGCCCTGGCGGCCCCTCTTGTCCTGGCCCAGCCCGAGCATGACCAGAAGATGGACACGTCGGTGTTACAGCGCCAGGACCTGGCCTATCACTTCAGCCAGCTTGATCTGGACTCGGCCGATGGCCTGCGTCACTACCGCCTGTGGGTTGGCAAGCCGAATCGTCCAGCGCCAGCATCGGGGTACCCGGTGCTGTGGATGCTCGATGGGAATGCTGCACTGGGGACGCTGGATCAGCAGCAACTGGACAGGCTCGCCGCGGGCCAGGCGCCCCTGCTGGTGGCGGTGGGTTACCGGACCGAACTGCGCATCGACAGGGCCGGCCGCACGCTGGACTACACCCCGGCGCTGCCGGAGCAGGTGCAGCAGCGTGATCCGCTGACCGGCCAGCCCAGCGGCGGGGTCGATGCGTTCCTGAAGCTTCTGACCGGGCGCATGCGCACGATGGTGTCGGCTATGGCGCCGATCGATCCGCAACGACAGACGCTGTGGGGGCACTCCTATGGTGGCCTGGCTGTGCTTCACGCACTGTTTACCTGCCCCGGCGAATTCAGCCTTTACGCTGCTGCCAGCCCGTCACTGTGGTGGCGCGATGGTGTGATTGTCCGGGAGGCGCAAGGGCTTCCCTCACGCCTTGGCGAGGCGCGCCCGCACCTGTTGCTGATGCGCGGCGGGCAGGAGCCCGCCAGCCCGCATGGTTCGCCGCACGAGAACGACGAGTTGCCTGCGCGCCAACTGGCGGCAGATCTGGCCGCGATCAAAGGCCTCGACGTGCGCTTTGAGCGCTTCGAGGGTCTGGGGCATGGGCCCATGCTGGGCGCCTCCCTGCGCAGGGTGATCGAAGGCATGTCTGGCCAGTGACCAGCCCTGTGCCTGCCCGGCTCAACGTTGCGCGTACTTGAGCACGTACAGGCACAGCTCGCGGTAGACATCGACAGGCAACTGCGACATCAGCCTCTGAGCCTGGCCGAGGGTTTTGCAATTGAGTTCGGCCATCGCCCGACGGTGTTCCGAACCCAGCAGGCCGGCATGCACCACCTGCGCATACTGAATATAGGAACAGGGGAAATCGGCCTGGGGACTGCGCTGGACCTTGAAGTTGATCTTCAGGTCTGCCCCGCGGAAGAATGCTCTGCCCTGGTAGGTCTGCTGGGGCACGAGGAGCCCTTTTTCAGGACAGGTGCTGTAACAGACCGGCAGGCTGTTCTTTTCCGTCTCCAGGCCACGTCGATAGATCACGATTTCGGAACCCGGTACCTCGATACAGGCGTTTTCGAAAGCATCGATGATGGACCTGCCATTGATTTGCGCCTCTTCGATCTGCGTCAGGCTGACCACACGCTCGATCTCATGATTGCCAACGCTGTTGACCACACGGTCCAGGGTCGACCAGTGGCTGAACTCTTTCTGACACGCTATCAGATGGACCTCGCTCTGATAGCCCTGCCGGGCGGCTTCAGGTGGAAAATCAGCGAAATGAGGGCTGTCGAGCGCGGTCTCCATGATGATGTTGTATTTGTTTTCCATCGCATACGTGCAAATCATGGCCCCCAGTCGCCAGATGAACGACTCGGTATGCTCATAGACATGCAGCACGCCTTTGTCTTCCATCGCCCGATAATGAGGGTGCAGTTCACGAAAATGGGTTTCGTAAAGGCGAACATAATTGTCGTAGCGCCCGCTCTTCAGCAGCGTGTTTTCCAGCAAGTACGTCTTACCCGAGCCTTGTGTACCGGCAATGATGAGCATTTTGGGCTTGAGCACGCCGTCGACGTAGTCGCGCTTCTTGTCGAACAAAGTGTCGACGACCTTTCTGAATGCGAGATGGAGATCGGTATCGGTAAAAGGATAGAGAGAGGACATGACGGTTCGTTTCCTAGGTTTGCCAATGTGACCGTCACGAAGGTAAGCGCTGCGGCAAGTGCAAAGGGGTAGATGGTTACTGCTGCAAGTCTCGTCGAAGGTAGTAGAACCGCGGGTTGCCACTGGGGTGGCCCTGTGCTGTATGCTGGGTCGGTCTTCAGGGCGGGGTGTAAGTCCCCACCGGCGGTAAATCGAAAGATGAGCCCGCGAGCGCCCCGACCATGTCGGGGGTCAGCAGATCTGGTGCAACTCCAGAGCCGACGGTCATAGTCCGGATGAAAGAAGGCGTCATGCAGGGGCCATCCGGGCGCCCTTGCGCGCGCATTTTGTTCGCCCCGAGACGTTCATCGATCATTCACGAGGAGCGTTTCATGTTCACCCAGCACCACACGCAATTTCCCACTGTTTCCGCCGCCATCGCCGCCTTCCAGGCCGGGCGCCCTGTACTGTTGCTCGACGATGACGACCGCGAGGACGAAGCGGACATCATTGCCGCCGCCGAGAACATTACGCTGCAGACCATGGCCATGATGATTCGCGATTGCAGCGGCATTGTCTGCCTGTGCCTGGACGAAGCCACCGTCGACGAACTGCAACTGGCACCCATGGTGCAGAACAACCAGGCCCGCCACGGCACCGGTTTCACCGTCACCATCGAGGCGGCCGAAGGTATCACCACCGGGGTTAGCGCCCAAGACCGCATCACCACCATTGACGCAGCACTGCGTTCCAGCGCCGAACAGCGCCATATCGTCAGCCCGGGGCATGTTTTTCCGCTGCGCGCCCGCAATGGCGGTGTGCTGACCCGCCGTGGGCACACCGAAGGTTCGGTAGACCTGGCGCGCCTGGCCGGCCTGCGCCCGGCAGCGGTCTTGTGCGAGCTGATGAACCCCGATGGCAGCATGGCCCGTGGCGAGCAGGTGGCGGTATATGCACGGCAGTACAATTTGCCGGTGCTGACCATCGAGGAGCTGGCGCGGTACCGTGAGGCGATGCTGGAACGGGAAGCAGAGCCGGCCTGATCCACCGAACCGGGACGCTTTGCGGTCCTTGTGTGAGCGGCCCTTTCGCGACACAGGGCCGCTCCTCCATCGGTCTGCATCAGCCGATGCAGTTGCCGGAAGTTTGCTCCCCCCGCCCCGCTCTGCTAGTGTCGCGCCGTTCTGAATGCCACCGAGACAGTCGCCATGGCCCGCAAAAAAGCCTCCCTCGATTTCGAGCAATCCCTCGCAGACCTGCAAGCACTGGTCGAGCGCCTGGAGAACGGCGAGTTGTCGCTGGAAGAGTCGCTGGCCGCCTTTGAACAAGGCATCGCCCTGACCCGTGACTGCCAGGGCGCCCTGGCCCAGGCCGAACAGAAGGTGCAAATTCTGCTGGAGCGCGACGGTGAACTGGCTGCCCAGCCCTTCGACGCGGAGCCGGAAGCATGATTGGCACCTACCAGGCCAGTTGCCAGGCCCGAGTCGACGCAGCCCTCGAACCGCTGTTCATCGCCCCGAGCAAAGAGCTGGAACGCCTCTACGCCGCCATGCGCTACAGCGTGATGAACGGCGGCAAACGCGTGCGCCCGCTGTTGGCCTATGCGGCCTGCGAAGCCTTGGGCGCCCCGGCCGAACAGGCCAACGGCGCAGCCTGCGCGGTAGAGCTGATCCATGCTTACTCGCTGGTGCATGACGACCTCCCGGCCATGGACGACGACGACCTGCGTCGCGGCCAGCCGACCACCCACAAGGCGTTTGACGAAGCGTGCGCAATCCTCGCGGGCGACGGTTTGCAGAGCCTGGCTTTCAGTGCCCTGCTCGACCCATGCCTGAGCCCTCAGATCGACAGCATTCGCCTGGCCATGGTTCAGGTACTGGCCAAAGCTGCCGGCCCGGCCGGCATGGTTGGCGGCCAGGCGATCGATCTCGGTTCGGTGGGCCAGAAGCTGGACCAGCAGGCGCTGGAGTTCATGCACCGGCACAAGACCGGCGCGCTGATCGAAGCCAGCGTACGCCTCGGCGCCCTGGCCAGTGCCCGTGCCGAACCGGCGCAGCTGGATGCCCTGCAGACTTATGCACAGGCCATTGGCCTTGCATTCCAGGTGCAGGACGACATCCTCGACGTGGAAAGCGACACTGCTACCTTGGGCAAACGCCAAGGTGCAGACATAGCGCGTGACAAACCGACCTACCCGGCCCTGCTGGGCCTGGAAGCCGCCAAAGCCTATGCAATCGAACTGCGCGACCAGGCGCTGGCTGCACTGCAAGGGTTCGGCGAAACGGCCGAACCGCTGCGGGCCTTGGCGCGTTACATCGTCGAACGCCGTAACTAAACAGCTTCACCGATCCCTGTAGGAGCGGGTTACCCGCGAATGCGATCTTGAATTTGCCGACGCATTCGCGGGTAAACCCGCCCCCACAGGGGACCGCGTAACCTGTGGTCGAATGGGCACTTTTCCCACAATGGGGTAAACTGCCGCGTCTTCACACACCTATAACGACTCGCCTGATGCCCACGACGTTTCAAGAGATCCCCCGCGAACGCCCGGTCACGCCGTTGCTCGACCGCGCTGACACGCCTGCCGGCCTGCGCCGGTTGGCCGAAGCCGACCTGGAGACGCTGGCCGACGAACTGCGCCAGGAACTGCTCTACACCGTCGGGCAGACCGGTGGGCACTTTGGTGCCGGTCTGGGCGTGATCGAGCTGACCATCGCCCTGCACTACGTGTTCGACACCCCGGACGACCGGCTGGTGTGGGACGTAGGGCACCAGGCCTACCCGCACAAGATCCTCACCGGGCGTCGTAACCGCATGCTCAGCCTGCGCCAGAAGGACGGCATCGCGGCCTTCCCGCGCCGCAGCGAAAGCGAGTACGACACCTTTGGCGTTGGCCACTCCAGCACCTCGATCAGCGCCGCGCTGGGCATGGCCATTGCTGCCCGTCTGCAGAACAGCGCACGCAAGTCGATCGCGGTGATCGGTGATGGCGCGCTGACCGCCGGCATGGCGTTCGAGGCGTTGAACCACGCCCAGGAAGTCAATGCCGACATGCTGGTGATCCTCAACGACAACGACATGTCGATTTCGCGCAACGTCGGCGGCCTGTCCAACTACCTGGCCAAGATCCTCTCCAGCCGCACCTACGCGAGCATGCGCGAAGGCAGCAAGAAAGTGCTGTCGCGACTGCCAGGCGCCTGGGAAATTGCCCGTCGCACCGAGGAATACGCCAAGGGCATGCTGGTGCCAGGCACACTGTTCGAAGAACTGGGCTGGAACTATATCGGCCCGATCGACGGCCACGACCTGCCCACCATGATCGCCACCCTGCGCAACATGCGTGACCTGAAAGGCCCGCAGTTCCTGCATGTGGTGACCAAGAAGGGCAAAGGCTTCGCCCCTGCCGAGATTGACCCGATCGGCTATCACGCCATTACCAAGCTGGAGCCGGCCGACAAGCCAGCTGCGCCGAAGAAAGCCAGCGGTCCGAAATACTCCGCAGTGTTCGGCCAGTGGCTGTGCGACATGGCCGCCGCCGACAACCGCCTGGTGGGCATTACCCCGGCAATGAAGGAAGGCTCGGACCTGGTCGACTTCAGCGAGCGCTACCCTGAGCGCTACTTCGACGTTGCGATCGCAGAGCAGCATGCCGTGACCCTGGCGGCCGGCATGGCCTGCGAGGGCAGCAAGCCGGTGGTGGCGATCTACTCCACCTTCCTGCAGCGCGCCTACGACCAGCTGATCCACGACGTGGCGGTGCAGAACCTCGACGTGCTGTTCGCCATCGACCGCGCCGGCCTGGTCGGCGAGGACGGCCCGACCCACGCCGGCAGCTACGACCTGTCGTACCTGCGCTGCATCCCGGGCATGCTGGTGATGACCCCCAGCGACGAGAACGAACTGCGCAAGATGCTCAGCACCGGCCACCTGTACAACGGTCCGGCCGCTGTACGGTACCCGCGTGGTACCGGCCCGAATGCGCCGATCAGCGGTGACCTGCAACCCCTGGAGATCGGCAAGGGTGTGGTCCGCCGCCAGGGCGAGAAAGTGGCCTTGCTGGTGTTCGGCGTACAACTGGCCGAGGCCATGCAAGTGGCCGAACAGATCAACGCCACGGTGGTCGACATGCGCTTCGTCAAGCCGCTGGACGAGGCGCTGGTGCTGGAGCTGGCAGGCAGCCATGAACTGCTGGTAACCATTGAAGAAAACGCCATCATGGGTGGCGCGGGCGCTGCGGTGGGTGAGTTCCTTGCCAGCCAGGCAGTGCTCAAGCCGCTTCTGCACCTGGGGCTGCCGGATATCTATGTCGAGCATGCCAAGCCTGCGCAAATGCTGGCTGAGTGCGGGCTGGATGCGGCCGGGATCGAGGCTTCGGTGAAGGCCCGCATGGTCAAGCTCGGGCTCTAGGGCGCTTTCGCGGCTGAACCCGCGCCTACGACGGCCTGCGCCAAATCACCGATGTGTGCCCACTGTAGGAGCGGGTTTACCCGCGAATACGGTAGCGGCGGCAACGGTGAACGGCGGGTGAAAATTGGCCTGCAGGCCCGGCCCTTTCGCGGGTGAACCCGCTCCTACGACGGCCTGCGACCGATCACCGATGTGTGCCCACTGTAGGAGCGGGTTTACCCGCGAATTCGGTAGCGGCAACAACGGTGAACGACTGGTGAAAATTGGCCTGCAGGCCCGGCCCTTTCGCGGGTGAACCCGCTCCTACGACGGCCTGCGCCCGATCACCGATGTGTGCTCACTGTAGGAGCGGGTTTACCCGCGAATACGGTAGCGCCGGCAACGGTGAACGGCGGGTGGAAATTGGCCAGCAGGGCCGGCCCTTTCGCGGGTAAACCCGCTCCTAGGGGGACAGCACAGTGCTGTGGAAATCCTTTGGAACTGCCCATGAAAAAATTAGCCTGTGCCACGATTCTCTGTACCCCTACATTCCTTCTGGCCGCTGAGCGCGACGACGCCCTCAAACTCCCCGACGTGCTGATCAGCGCCAGCCGCCAGGTCGAATCGCGTACCGCCACCAGCGCTGCCAACACGGTCTTCACCCGCACCGACATCGACCGCCTGCAACCCACCAGCGTTACCGACCTGCTCTCCCGCGTGCCGGGCGTGCAAGTGGCACCTACCGGTGGCCGTGGTATCTGCCGGGCATCTTTATCCGTGGCACCAAGGCCGCGCAAAGCCTGGTGCTGGTCGATGGCGTGCGCATCGCCAATGCCACCTCGGGCGACAGCGGCCTGCAGTTTCTGGACATCGACCAGATCGAGCGCATCGAAGTACTGCGCGGCTCGCGCTCAGCGGTGTACGGCAGCGATGCCATTGGCGGGGTGATCCAGATCTTCACCCGACGCAGCAGTGGCCCCGGTCTGCAGCCACGCCTGCGCATGGCCGCCGGCAGCAACCAGACATTCCAACGCAGCCTAGGGCTTTCTGGCGGCAACGACACGACCCGCTTCAACCTTGGCGCCAGCCTGGACGAAACTGCTGGCATCGACTCGACCGGGCCATCCTTCGACAGTGATGGTGACCACGACGCCTACCGCAACAAGGCCCTCAACCTGAGCCTGAGCCACACCTTCGGTGAGCGCTTCGAGGCCGGCCTGAACCTGCTCGACAGCCGTGGGCGCAGCGAGTACGACAACCCGTTCGGCGGCTTCGACCCCGTTACCTTCGAGAGTTTCGGTCAACAACCCTACACCGACTTCAGCGTCAGCAGCCTGGGCAGTTACGTTGACGTTCAGGTCACCGAAACCTGGCATTCACGCCTTGAACTGGCCCATGGCGAGAACCGAGACGACAAACGCGACAAGCTCAGCGCTGAGCGTTTCGTGTTCAACACCTACCGCGATCAAGCCACCTGGCAGAACGACCTGGCCCTCGGCGAACAGAACACCATACTGATCGGTGGTGACTGGTACGAAGACCGCGTACACGGCAGTACCGACTTCACTGAGGACAGCCGCTGGAACCGTGCCGTGTTCGCCCAGCACCGCTACCAGGGCGAGCAGATTTCCACTGAGCTGGGGGTGCGCCATGACCGCAACCAACAGTTTGGTGGCCAGACCACCTGGAGCGGCAGCCTGACCGTACCGCTGAACGCGCACAACGATGTGCTGCTGTCCTACAGCGAAGGCTTCCGCGCGCCAACGTTCAACGACCTGTATTACCCACAGTTCAGCAACCCGAACCTGGACCCAGAGCACTCCAGAAGCTACGAGCTGCAATGGCGCAGCCAGCTGACTGCAGAGAGCCGGCTGGAGACTTCGCTATACCGCACCGACCTGCGCGACGCGATCATCTTTGGCCAGGACTCGATACCCCGTAACGTCGCCTCGGCACGAATCAATGGCGTGGAAATGGCGCTGGCGCAGCAATGGGGCGCCTGGCACAGCCAGCTTGGCCTGGCGCTGATCGACCCACGCGACCGCGACACTGGCCACACCCTCGCCCGCCGCGCCCGCCGCACCTTGAGCCTGGACCTAGACCGTGAGTTCGGGCGTTTCAGCGCGGGTGCCAGCTGGCAGGCGGTCAGCAGCAGTTATGACGATGAGGCCAACCGTAACCGCATCGGTGGCTATGGCCTGCTAGGTTTGCGCGGCAGTTGGGCGGCTAGCGACGAACTGAAACTCGAAGCCAAGCTGGATAACCTGCTGGACCGCAGCTACAGCCGCGCCCTTTATAGCTACGAGGGTGCGTATCACCCTTACCGCGAAGAGGGCCGCACTGTGCTCTTCAGCATCACCTGGACACCGGCGCTTTAGCGTCCAGCAACGCACACAAGCGGGCGGTGGCTTCGATCATCTGTCCGCTGGGGCGCTCCAGCCCTTTGTCCGGCACCACCAGCAGGCGCCCATCAGCCACCGCTCGAATCTGCGGCCAAGCCTTCCAGCTGGCCAGTTGCGCCTCATCAGCTGCCAGGATGACCTGCGGATTACGCTGCAGCACGGACTCCACATTCACCTGTGGCGCCGGCTGGCCAAGGTCGGCGAACACATTGCGCGCCCCGCACACGGCCAGGGCGTCGGTCACGACCTGTCGGCCACCGAGCGTGTACAACGGCCGATCCCAGACTTGATAAAACACCTGCAAGGGTTCGTCACGCCGATACTGCTGGCGCAGCTGCTGCAGCCGCTCACGCAGGGCTCGTGCGTAGGAATGGCCTTGCTCGGCACGCCCGATACGCCCGGCAATGGCCTCGATCTGCTCGATCAGCTGGCTGATGTCGTGGGGTTCGGCGCTGAAGGTGGCCATACCCAGGCGCTTGAGTTGGTCGCGCTGGGCCGGTGGCACACTGCCTGGCCACAGCAGCAACAGGTCGGGGCGCAGGCTGAGCAGGCGCTCCATGTCCAGTTGCCCTTGGCGCCCGACCGAAGGCAAATGGCGCAGCGCAGCCGGCCGTTCGCCACCGTCGAGCACGCCCACCAGCAGGTCGTCTGCCTGCAGCTCAAGCATGATCTCGCTCATCGAGGGGGCCAGACTGACGACACGCAGCGGTTCTGCAGCCAGTACAGTGCAGGCGAACAACGCCAGCAGGCCAGGTAGCAGTCGCATCAGCCCAGCTGGCGCGGAATGCGATAGAGGTACAGCACTACAACGGTAGACAATGCGAGGAGGATCTGCGGCACTGCCTCCAGACCGACCAGCACCGACAGTGCGGCGACCCAAGCCGGGAAGCAGGCATACAGCATGGCCATGCGCCGCACCCGCGCCAGTTCGATCCAGGCAGCGGCTTCTTCGCCCGTACCGAGCACCTTTGAGGTGGCGATAAGTGCGCGCTTGTAGGCACCGAAGCGCGGCAGGCTGAGGAACATGGTGGCCGCACCGGCGATGAACAGTGGCATGGCCAACACCGGGATCAGTGCATCACCGCCCCCAAAGGCCCAAGCCATGACTGGCAGCGGCACCAGGCCCACCGCCAGGTACTGCCACCAGGCCAGCGCCAGGCGCCGCTTGACCTCGGCGCGAGTCACGCCTGGGGCACCTCGCCCTGGTGTTCGTTGCCCAGCATGTGGCCCAACTTGCCGGCCTTGGTCGCCAGGTAGTAGCGGTTGTGCGGGTTATGCCCGGTGTGCAGCGGCACACGCTCGGCAACCACGATGTTCATGTCGGTCAGGGCTTTGACCTTGCGCGGATTGTTGGTCATCAGGCGCAGCGACTTCACGCCCAGGTGCTCGAGCATCGGCAGGCATATGGCGTAGTCACGCTGGTCGGCAGCGAAGCCCAGGCGTTCGTTGGCTTCGACGGTGTCGGCGCCACCATCCTGCAGCTCGTAGGCGCGGATCTTGTTCAGCAGGCCGATGCCACGGCCTTCCTGACGCAGGTACAACAGCACCCCACGGCCTTCGCGGGCGATGGCCTGCAGCGCGGCTTCCAGCTGCGAGCCGCAGTCGCAGCGCTGGCTGAACAGTGCATCGCCGGTCAGACACTCGGAATGCAGGCGCCCCAGTACCGGCTGGCCGTCCGCGATATCACCCAGGCTGAGCACCACATGCTCACGGCCTGTGGCTTCGTCGAGAAAGCCATGCATGGTGAAGGTCGCGAAGGGCGTCGGGAGTTTAGAGGCGGCAACAAAGACGACGGGCACGTTGTGCTCCTGGAATAAGTAGGAAATTTCTCGTGGGCCGATTGTATCAGCAGGTTGGGGGATGTGGGCTGGCTGTATACGGTGGCTTAAGATCGAAAAGTTCGATACTTATTAAAAAGCCATCGCTCAATCACAAGCCCGCTGCCACAGGGGGCCGCGATGTACCTTGGTGTATTCAGCCTCAGTGCGGGTGACTACCCGCGTTGAACGGATAGGGCTGTTTCCAGTGCTCGAAAATCGGTTTCAGTTCGCCGCTACGCACCAGCTCCTTCATGCGCTTGTCGAACAGGTCGCACAGGGCCTTGGCCTGGTCGTTACGGGCAAAAGCCAGGTACAACGGCAACTCGGCCACGTGGGTACGGCGGAAGCGCTCAGGCTGGGAGGCTTGCCCTAGCACGTAGTCGACCTCGGTCAGTGCGTCGATGTAGTAGTCCACCCGGTCGTGCTCGAGCATCGGCAAAATGCCCTCGCGACGCTGGATTTCGCGGAATTCGTGCACATTGGGCAAGTAGCTGCCGTAATCATAACCACGCACCCAAGCCAACCGGTACTTGCCGATGGTATCCAGGGTAGGCGCAGGTTTGCTGGCCAGCCCCAGGGCATAGATGTGGTCCATGTCGAAGTGCCAGCGCGGGTACAGGTTGTCGTCGTTCTCTTCCTTGTACGAGCCAACCCAGGCATCAGCCTCGCCGCGCTTGACCAGGCCAACCGCCCGGCTGTAGGGCGCGCTCTGGGTAACCACCTCGACGCCGGCCGGCTCGAACACTTTGCGCAGCACATCCCAGGCCACCCCGGTACCGTCGGCATTGGTGTAGTCGAGCCACTCCTCGCTAACCAGATGGATCTGTTTCGGGATGCCCTCGGCAGCTGTTACCCACGGGGCAATACTCAGCAGCATTGCCAGCAGTACAGTCCTTACGGCCATTCACGCACTCCCTGTTTCAGGCAACCGCCCACACCAGAACCTGCATGCCCAGCCAGGCAAACACGCCGGCCAGGATATCGTCGAGCATGATGCCGACGCCCCCGTGCACATGACGATCGATCCAGCGGATCGGCCACGGCTTGAGGATGTCGAAGAAGCGGAACATCAGGAACCCTGCCAACAGCCACTGCCAGCCCTCCGGCACCAGCCAGAGGGTGATCCACATGCCGACAATCTCGTCCCAGACAATGCCTTCATGGTCGTGTACACGCAAGTCATTGGCAACTTTGCCGCACAACCAGAAGCCAAACAGCATGCTCACGCCGAGCAACAGCCAGTATCCCCAGTCGGGCAACATCTGCCAAAGCGGGATAAACGGTATGGCCACCAGCGAGCCCCAGGTACCTGGCGCCTTGGGCAAGGTGCCAGAACCGAAGCCAAAAGCGATGAAGTGCCACGGGTTGCGCCAGACCGAAGGCGGAACGAACTCCGCAGGCACCTGGTTGGGGTGATCGGTCACGGTCTCTCCCTAAAGTGTTGATAGCCCCGCTGGACGGGGGTTATGTCCTGGCCCTGTGCGTCGCGCAAGGTCACGCCTTGCCCTTCGAGCACACGACCGACGGTATGCACTTCGATAAAATCGAAGGCTGCCAAGGGCGCCAGCGCCTCGGGTGGCAAGGTGAAGGCCAGTACGTAATCGTCGCCACCGGTAAGCGCCGCCTGCACGGCGGCTTCACGGCCGAGGAAGGCCTCCAGAGCAGGAGACACTGGCACTTGCGCCAGGTTCACCTCCAACGCGACACCGGATGCCTTGGCAATATGCCCACAGTCGGCGAGCAGCCCGTCGGAGATGTCCAGCGCCGCCGTGGCCCGGCCACGCAGCAGGGCACCGAGGGTGAGCTGCGGCATCGGTGACCAGTAATGGGCCAGCAGCGGCTCGGCCTGCGCGGCAGGCGCCTCGCGCTCGCCCAGCACCAAGGGCAAGGCACCGGCGGCCTTGCCCAGCGAACCGCCGACACACAACAGGTCACCCGGCCTTGCACCGCTGCGGCGCAAGGCCTGGCCAGCCGGCACGCGGCCGAACACGGTGACGGTGATACTCAAGGGGCCGCGCGTCGTGTCACCACCGATCAGGCTCATGCGGCAACGGTGGGCCATGCGACCAAGGCCGTTGGCATAGGCCGCCAGCCAGTCAGGGCCAACGTCAGGGAGGGTCAGTGCGAGGGTAAAGCCGATTGCAGTCGCGCCCATGGCTGCCAAGTCACTGGCCGCCACAGCCAACGATCGCTGGCCAAGCAGCAACGGATCGCAAACAGCAGGAAAGTGCACCCCGGCGACCAGGGTGTCGGTCGACACCGCCAGTTGCTCACCGGGGGGAAGGTCCAGCAGGGCACAGTCGTCGCCGATACCCAGCGCCACGCCCTCGCCGCCCTGCGCACAGGGCGCAGCGGCGAAGTAATGGTTGATCAGCTCGAACTCACCCATGACCAGGCAGCGCCAGGATCAGCGCTTGTTCGCCTTGACTTCTGCTTCACGCAGCGCCAAGGCTAGCTTGTCGAGCACGCCGTTGACGAACTTGTGGCCGTCAGTGGCACCGAAGACCTTGGCCAGCTCCACGCCTTCGTTGATCACGACGCGGTACGGCACGTCGACGCGTTTGATCAGTTCCCAGGTGGACAGACGCAGCACGGCCAGCTCGACCGGGTCGAGCTCTTCCAGTGCGATGGTCATGCAAGGCACCAGCGCTTTGTCGATTTCGCCCTTGATTGCCGGGACCCCATGCAGGATCTCGCGGAAATAGGCACCGTCGACATCGGTGAAATCGTTATCCACCCGGAACTGCGCTTCGATCTCGTTCAGCGAATGCTGGGCCATGTGCCACTGGTAGAGGGCCTGGGTCGCGAGCTTGCGGGCTTCGCGGCGCTTGGCGCTCTTCGAGGGCTTGCCGGCATCCGCAGGTTTTGGATCGCGCGGGTTGAAACGATCGCTTTCGTCGCTAATCACTTGGCCTCCAACTGCGCCAGCAGGCTGACCATTTCCAGTGCGGACAGGGCAGCTTCAGCACCTTTGTTGCCGGCTTTGGTGCCAGAACGCTCGATGGCTTGCTCGATGGAGTCGACGGTCAGTACGCCGAAGGCCACCGGAACACCGAACTCCATGGACACCTGGGCCAGGCCCTTGGTGCACTCGCCCGCCACGTATTCGAAGTGCGGGGTACCGCCACGGATCACGGCGCCCAGGGCGATGATCGCGTCGTAGGCGCCTTGCTGGGCGACCTTCTGTGCCACCAGCGGGATCTCGAATGCACCCGGGGCACGGATGATGGTGATGTCGCTTTCGCTGACACCGTGGCGTACCAGGGCATCAACGGCACCGCTTACCAGGCTTTCGACAACGAAGCTGTTGAAGCGGCCAACCACCAAAGCATAGCGACCTTTGGGGGCGATGAAGGTACCTTCGATGGTCTTCAGGGTCATTCCGATATTCTCATCTTCAAGAGCGAGGCCGCATACAAGCGGCCTCGACAGGGGTCTGGACTCGAGCAGAGGGCGTCAATGCCGCCTCAAGTCACTCGGAGGGCACGTATTCTACAACTTCCAGATCGAATCCGGATATCGCGTTGAACTTCATCGGCGAACTCATCAGGCGCATCTTGCGCACACCGAGGTCGCGCAGGATCTGCGAACCGGCCCCCACGGTGCTGTAGGTAGTCGGTGCCTTGGCCGGTGCATCGCCCGCGCTTTCGCGGATGTGCGCCAGCAGCACGTCGCCGTCCAGCGGGTGCCCCAGCAGCAGCACCACGCCACTGCCGGCTTCGGCCACTGCGGCCATGGCCGCGCGCAGGCTCCAGCGGCCTGGCTGCTTGACCAGCAGCAGGTCACGCAGTGGGTCCATATTGTGTACCCGTACCAAGGTCGGCTCTTCGGCGCAGATCTTGCCCAAGGTCAAGGCCATGTGCACGTCGCCTTCGACCGCGTCACGGTAGGTGACCAGGTTGAACTCACCCAGCTCGCTCTCCACCGATTGCTCGGAAACACGCTGCACGGTGCGCTCGTGGATCATGCGGTAGTGGATCAGGTCGGCGATGGTGCCGATCTTCAGGCCGTGCTCGGCGGCGAACACTTCCAGTTCGGCGCGGCGCGACATGGTGCCGTCGTCGTTCATCACTTCGCAGATCACGCCACTTGGCTCGAAACCGGCCATGCGCGCCAGGTCACAGGCGGCTTCGGTGTGGCCGGCACGCGCCAGCGTACCGCCTGGCTGGGCCATCAGCGGGAAGATGTGACCAGGGCTGACAATGTCTTCGGCCTTGGCGTCCTTGGCAGCAGCAGCCTGCACAGTGCGGGCGCGGTCGGCGGCGGAAATACCGGTGGTGACGCCCTCGGCGGCCTCGATCGACACGGTGAACTTGGTGCCGAAGCCCGAGCCGTTGCGCGGTGCCATCAACGGCAGCTTCAGCGTTTCGCAACGCTCGCGGGTCATCGGCATGCAGATCAGGCCACGGGCATGCTTGGCCATGAAGTTGATGTGCTCCGGCTGGCAGCATTCGGCCGCCATGATGATGTCGCCTTCGTTCTCGCGGTCTTCGTCATCCATCAGGATGACCATTTTGCCCTGGCGGATGTCTTCGACCAGTTCTTCGATGCTGTTGAGCGCCACGCGGCACCCCCTTCTCAATCAGGATTTCAAGAAGCCATTGGCGGCCAGGAAGCTTTCGGTAATGCCACTGCCCTTGCTCGGTTCGGCGGCCTTGTCACCCAGCAGCAAGCGCTCCAGGTAACGGGCCAGCAGGTCGACCTCAAGGTTTACCCGACGCCCTGCACGGTAATCGGCCATGATGGTTTCGGACAGAGTGTGCGGGACAATGGTCAGCTCGAACTCGGCGCCATTGACCTCATTGACCGTCAGGCTGGTGCCGTCGACGGTGATCGAACCCTTGTGGGCGATGTACTTGGCCAGTTCCTTCGGTGCACGCACGCGGAACTGGATGGCGCGGGCGTTATCGCTGCGCGAAATGATTTCGCCAACCCCGTCGACGTGGCCGCTGACCAGGTGCCCGCCCAGGCGGGTGGTGGGAGTCAGGGCTTTTTCCAGGTTGACCTTGCTGCCGCTCTTGAGGTCGATGAAGGCGGTGCGCTTGAGGGTTTCGACGCTGACATCGGCCCAGAAGCCGTCACCCGGCAGCTCTACGGCCGTGAGGCATACACCGTTGACGGCGATGCTGTCGCCGAGCTTGACGTCCCCTAGGTCGAGCTTGCCGGTTTCTACGTAGACGCGCACGTCACCACCCTTGGGAGTCAGGCTGCGGATGGTGCCGATGGATTCGATGATGCCGGTGAACATGGGGTCTTCCTCAAAAACGGTTTGCGCGGGGCAAGCCCGGCATTATACGCCGGGCGCTAGCAGGGGGATGGCCGTGACCCGCCAGTCATCGCCCACTGCGCGCATTTCGGTAATTTTCAGCCGTGGTGCTTCGCTCATCTTGTCCATCGGCCAGTCCAGCAGTGGCCGGGCCTGAGAGCCGAGGAAGGTGCCAGCGACGAACAGCTGGTACTCGTCGACCAGGCCTTGCCGTGCGAAGGCACCGACCAGGCCGGCACCGGCTTCCAGCAGGATTTCGTTGACGCCGCGGGCAGCCAGGGCGCGAAGCAGCGCCGCCAGGTCGACCTGGCCATTGTCGCCCGGCAAGCTGAGCAATTCGTGGCCGGCAGCGGCATAGCGCGGGTCATCTGCGACAGCAGTCACCACCAGCGCTGGGCCCGCCTGGAAGAACGGCGCCGCCAGTGGCAGGCGCAGGCGGCCATCAACCAGCACCCGCAAGGGTGTGCGGCTGAGTGCCAGGGCGGTTGTTTCGGCATCCAGGCCCAGCTCGGCGCCACGCACGGTCATGCGTGCGTTGTCTGTCAGCACGCTGGCGGCGCTGGTCAGCACCACGCTGGAGCGGGCGCGCAAGCGCTGCACGGCTGAGCGCGCGGCCGGCCCGGTGATCCACTGGCTTTCACCACTGGCCATGGCAGTGCGGCCATCCAGGCTCATGGCCAGCTTGGCGCGAACGAACGGCAGGCCGTGCTCCATGCGCTTGAGGAAGCCTGGGTTGAGGGCGCGGGCCTCGGCTTCGAGCACTCCGCTGGCCACTTCGATTCCGGCTTCGGCCAGGCGCCGCAGGCCCTGCCCCGCCACTTGTGGGTTAGGGTCCTGCATGGCGGCTACGACACGCGCCACGCCGGCCTTGACCAGTGCTTCGGCACACGGTGGCGTACGGCCATGGTGGCTGCATGGTTCCAGGGTGACGTAGGCAGAAGCACCGCGGGCAAGTTCACCGGCCTGGCGCAGAGCATGCACTTCGGCATGGGGCTCGCCGGCGCGCACGTGCCAGCCTTCACCGACCACTTCGCCATCGCGCACGATCACGCAGCCTACGCGCGGGTTCGGGTGGGTGGTGTACAGGCCTTTACGCGCCAGCTCCAGCGCGCGGGCCATGTAGTGAGCGTCGAGAATGGCAGCTTGGCTGGGCATGTTCACTCTTTAGCTGGCTCACGGGCCAGGCGGTCGATTTCTTCGCGGAACTCGTCGAGGTCCTGGAAGCGCCGGTACACCGAAGCAAAGCGGATATAGGCCACTTCATCGAGTTTGCGCAACTCGGCCATGACCATTTCACCGACCACCAGCGATTTGACTTCGCGCTCGCCTGTGGCACGCAGCCGGCTCTTGATGTGCGCCAGCGCAGCTTCCAGGCGCTCGACGCTGACCGGACGCTTTTCCAGGGCCCGTTGCATACCAGCGCGCAGCTTTTCTTCGTCGAAGGGCTGGCGCGTGCCGTCCTGCTTGATCAGCCGGGGCAGCACCAGCTCGGCGGTTTCGAAGGTGGTGAAGCGCTCGCCGCAGGCCACGCATTCACGGCGGCGGCGCACCTGCTCGCCCTCGGCGACGAGGCGAGAGTCGATGACCTTGGTGTCGTTGGCACCGCAAAAGGGACAGTGCATGGTGGCAGGCAACAAAAAAAGGGAGGGCCATGGTAGCGCATTGCACTGGCAAGACAAGCCAAAGGGGTTAACATCCATGGGAAATATGCCCGTGAAGGACTCCCCCATGCACTACCGAGCGCTCGTCGTGCTGTGCTGCGCCGCTCTGCTTGCCGCCTGCGGCAGCGACAGGCCAAAGACCGACAACCCAGTGCCCGCGCCAGCCCCTTCGGCCAAGGCCGAAGTACTGGGCCCGCTGCCGGCCTACCAGCGCGAGCTGAGCGGCACCTTGCTGGAAATTCCGGCGGGTGCCGAGGTGGAACTGGCCTTGCTGGTGATCGACGAACGCGACCGCCCGCAGCGCCTGCTGGCCAGCAGTAATCTGACCGGTACCGGCCAGGCACTGCCCTACCACCTGCGCTTCAACCCCGAAGCCTTCCCGCCCGGTGCCCGGGTCGAACTGCGTGGCCGCGCCAGCAACTCCGGCCAGCTGATCATGCACCTGCCCCCGGTGCGCATTACCCAAGCACAAACCCAGGCCACCGGCCCGCTGCGTTTCGAGAAGGCGCCTTAAGTGATGCCGCTGGCTCTGCAACAGGCCCTCAGCGGCCTGATCGGCGAAGCACGCCTGATCGTCAGCGAACTGCCCGACTGTGACCTGAAGCTATGGCTGATCGACGACCAGAACATGGATCGCGCCTTCAGCAGCGAAGAAACCCGGCGCATTCTTGAAGAACCTCCCTATTGGAGCTTCTGCTGGGCCAGCGGGCTGGCAATGGCCCGCTACCTGGCCGAACGCCCGGAGTGGGTGGCGGGCAAGCGCGTGCTGGACTTTGGCGCCGGCTCTGGTATCGCCGGCATTGCTGCTGCACGCGCCGGTGCACGGGAAGTGGTGGCCTGCGACCTCGACCCGCTGGCCCTCGATGCCTGCCGTGCGAATGCAGCACTGAACGGGGTGACATTACGCTACAGCAGCGATTTTTTTGCCGAGGAAGACCGCTTCGACCTGATCCTGGTTGCCGATGTGCTATACGACCGCGCCAACCTGCCGCTGCTGGATGCCTTCCTGAGCCGCGGTCGGCAGGCCTTGGTGGCCGACTCGCGGGTACGTGACTTTCACCACCCGTTGTACCAGCAATTGGGCGTGCTCGAAGCACTGACCCTGCCGGACCTGGCCGAGCCACACGAATTCCGCCGGGTCAGCCTGTACCACGCCAGCCGCGACACCTTATAGTGGTGCCATACACGAGTTTGCGAGAGTCGCGATGACCCAAGACACGCCTTACATTTTCGACGCCACCGATACCAACTTCCAGCAACTGGTGATCGAGAACTCCTTCCACAAGCCAGTGCTGGTGGACTTCTGGGCCGAGTGGTGCGCGCCGTGCAAGGCGCTGATGCCATTGCTGGCAAAGATTGCCGAGGGTTACCAGGGCGAACTGCTGCTGGCCAAGATCAACTGCGACGTGGAGCAACAGGTGGTTGCCCAGTTCGGCATCCGTAGCCTGCCGACAGTGGTGCTGTTCAAGGACGGTCAGCCGGTGGACGGTTTTGCCGGGGCGCAACCGGAGTCGGCGATCCGCGCCATGCTCGAGCCGCATGTACAAATGCCAGCCGCGCCCACCGCCTCGCCACTGGAGCAGGCAAAGGCGCTGTTTGCCGAAAGCCGTTTTGCCGAAACCGAGGCGCTGTTGCAGGCGCTGCTGGGTGAGGACAACAGCAATGTCGAGGCGCTGATCCTGTATGCCCGCTGCCTGGCCGAGCGTGGCGAGCTGGGCGAAGCGCAAGTGGTGCTGGATGCGGTCAAGACTGACGAACACAAAGCTGCACTGGCCGGTGCCAAGGCCCAGCTGACCTTCCTGCGCCAGGCTGCCAGCCTGCCGGAAGTGGCAGACCTTAAAAGCCGTCTGGCGCAGAACCCGCAAGACGACGAGGCGGCTTATCAGCTGAGCATTCAGCAACTGGCGCGCCAGCAGTATGAGGCGGCGCTGGACGGGCTGCTGAAGCTGTTCCAGCGTAACCGTGGCTACGAGAACGGGCTGCCGCAGAAGGCGCTGTTGCAGGTGTTCGAATTGCTGGGTGGCGATCACCCGCTGGTTGGTGTTTATCGTCGCAAGCTGTCGGCGGCGATGTTCTGAGTGACCTTGAAGCCTGCGCTGGACCAGTGGGAGCGGGCATGCCTGCGAGGAACCAGCGCAGTGGAGGCACCGGCTTTGCCGGTGTTCGCGGGTAAACCCGCTCCTACAGGCGAGCGCGCAGGCTTTTCAGAATTTGAGAGCGGGCATGCCCGCGAAGAAGCCAACGCAGTGGCTGGCACCGGCTCTGCCGGTGTTCGCGGGTAAACCCGCTCCTACAGGCGAGCGCGTAGGCTTGGCTCCAACAGCGAAAACAGCACTCACCCCACCCAGTGATACATCGGCGCATCCACGCCACTTTCTACCTTTACCTCACTGCTGTGCCGCAAGCGCACCAGCAACCGTTTACCCGCCGCCGTACTCCCCGCCAACCCTTCCAGCCGGTCCAGCAATTCCGGCCCGCTCATCTGTCCTGCCAGACGCAACACATCACGCGCCGCAGCCCACTGACCGTCATCTTGGCGCGGCGCGACCACCGCAGCTGTCGCGGCCGCCTGGGCTACCATCGGCACCTCGGTCTGCCGCCCCAGTTGCGCCCACTCTTCAGGCGTCAGCTCGATGGTCAGGTCCACCGGCCAATCACCAATCTGTCCACGAATTCTCATGATGCATTCCTTGAGCCCAAATCAATGCAGCCATGCTACCGCAACATGAAACATGCGCCACACAGGCTGGCGGCACGCCAAGAAGCTGTTATAACATAACTCTATCTTTCAGCCCGCTCCGGAGTCGTCCATGCGTCGCCTGCTGCTCGCCCTGCCCTTCGCTTTGCTGCCACTGGCCGTGGCCCATGCTCACGATGACCATGATCATGACCACACCCACGGCTCCCTCGGCGCCCACGAGCATGGCGTAGCCAAGCTCAACGCGGTGCTCGATGGCAATACCTTGGAACTGGAACTGGACAGCCCGGCAATGAACCTGGTCGGCTTCGAGCATGCCGCCAGCAGCGATGCCGACAAGGCCAAAGTCGCCGCCGTGCGCCAGCAACTTGAACAACCACTGAAGCTGTTCGGCCTTTCCGCCGCCGCAGGCTGCAAGGAAGACCAGCAGGCACTGGAAAGCCCTCTCTTCGGTGACGCCTCCAAGGCCGACGACGAGGGTGACGAGCACGAGCACGGCCATCAGCACAGCGACATCGGCGCCCATTATCAGCTGACTTGCGCCAACCCCGACAAACTGACAGAGCTGGACCTGGCGCCGCTGTTCAAGGCCTTCCCCGCCACCCAGAAAATCAACGTGCAACTGATCGGCCCCAATGGCCAGAAAGGCGTGGAAACCACGCCGGCCAAGGCAGCGGTCGCCTTCTGAATGAACCAGCCGTTGATCGATCTGCATGACCTGATGTTCGCCTGGCCAGGTCACCCGCCGCTGCTGGATATTCCGGCATTACGCCTGGACGCTGGTGAAGCGCTGTTTCTCAAGGGCCCCAGCGGCAGTGGCAAGACGACCTTGCTGGGCCTGCTGGGTGGGGTGACCGTGCCGGTCCAGGGCCGCATCCAGTTGCTCGGTCAGGACCTTGGCAGCCTGAGCCAGGGCGCCCGCGACCGCTTTCGGGTCGATCACACCGGGTATATCTTCCAGCAGTTCAACCTGCTGCCGTTCCTCTCGGTACGTGAAAACGTCGAGCTGCCCTGCCGCTTCTCGCGCAGCCGCAAGGCCCGCGCCGAGCAGCGCCATGGCAGTGTTGACCAGGCGGCCAGCACGCTGCTGACCCACCTGGGCCTGGGCGACCCTGCCATGCTCGCCCGCCGCGCCGACAGCCTGTCGATCGGCCAGCAGCAACGGGTCGCCGCCGCCCGCGCACTGATCGGCCAGCCTGAGCTGGTGATTGCCGACGAACCGACCTCGGCACTGGATGCAGACACCCGCGAAGCGTTCATCCGCCTGCTGTTCGATGAATGCCGTGCCGCCGGTGCCAGCTTGTTGTTCGTCAGCCACGACCAGAGCCTGGCACCGCTGTTCGACCGCCACCTGTCGCTTGCCGAACTGAACCGCGCCGCCAAGCCCCAGGAGGCCTGATGTACCTGCTCCGCCTTGCCTTGGCCAGCCTGGCCAACCGCCGCTTCACGGCGTTTCTGACCGCCTTTGCCATTGCCCTGTCGGTGTGCCTGCTGCTGGCTGTTGAGCGGGTCCGTACCGAAGCCCGTGCCAGCTTCGCCAGCACCATCAGCGGCACCGACCTGATTGTCGGTGCACGCTCCGGCTCGGTGAACCTGCTGCTGTACTCGGTGTTCCGCATTGGCAACGCGACCAACAACATCCGCTGGGACAGCTTCCAGCACTATGCACAGGACCCACGGGTGAAGTGGGCAATCCCGATCTCGCTGGGCGACTCGCACCGCGGTTACAGAGTGATGGGTACCACCACGGATTACTTCAGCCATTACCAGTACGGCCGCCGCCAGCACCTGGAACTGAGCCAGGGGCGTACGTTCGCCAACGACCCGTTCGAAGTGGTGCTCGGCGCCGAAGTGGCCGAGGCATTGCACTACAAGCTGGGTGACAAGCTGGTGCTGGCCCACGGTGTGGCCGCAATCAGCCTGGTCAAGCACGACGACAAGCCGTTTACCGTGGTCGGCGTACTCAAGCGCACCGGCACACCCGTCGACCGCACCCTGCATATCAGCCTGGGCGGCATGGAAGCGATCCATATCGACTGGCACAACGGCGTACCCGCCCGTGGCGCCGGCCGCATCAGCGCCGAGCAGGCCCGTACCATGGACCTGCAACCTGCCGCCATCACTGCGTTCATGCTTGGCCTTAACAGCAAGATCGCAACCTTCAGTTTGCAGCGAGAGATCAACGAGTACCGCAGCGAGCCGCTGCTGGCGATCCTGCCAGGGGTCGCCCTGCAGGAGCTGTGGAGCCTGATGGGCACTGCAGAACAGGCATTGTTCGTGGTGTCACTGTTCGTGGTGCTGACCGGTTTGATCGGCATGCTCACGGCGATTCTCACCAGCCTCAACGAACGCCGCCGAGAGATGGCGATACTGCGTTCGGTCGGGGCCCGGCCTTGGCATATTGCGGGGTTGCTGGTACTGGAAGCACTGTCACTGGCCTCGGTCGGGATCGTGGCCGGGCTTGGCTTGCTATATGCGGGTATCGCCCTGGCGCAGGGGTATGTGCAGGCCAACTACGGTTTGTATCTGCCGCTGGCGCTGCCGAGCATTCATGAGTGGACCTTGCTAGCGATTATTCTTGGCGCAGCGTTGCTGATGGGCAGCGTGCCGGCATGGCGGGCCTATCGGCAGTCGCTGGCCGATGGTTTGACCCTACACCTCTGAGAGCGCGGAATGATCCATTACCTCCTGCACTTCTTCGCGGGTAAACCCGCTCCTACACCGGGTCGTGTTCCCCTTGTAGGAGCGGGTTCACCCGCGAAGAGGCCAGCACTGCAGATACTACTGAGCCTGCTGATTACCGTAGCGATGCCCTTGTGGGCTTCGGAACCCCGCGAACTCGACTGGCCCGCCCTGATCCCCGAAGGCGCCCCGGTCATCCCGCCGCAACTCACCCCGCTGCACGACATGTCACAGCTCAGCAACGCCCTGTCTGCCGAATCCGCCCCACCCGCGCGCCAACAGGCGCCCGACGCGCCAGTGGTAAAAAGCCTCGACGGCCAACAGGTCAAACTACCCGGCTACATCGTGCCACTGGAGGTCAACGAAGAAGGCCGCACCACCGAATTCCTGCTGGTCCCTTACTATGGCGCGTGCATCCACGTGCCGCCGCCACCGCCGAACCAGATCGTGCACATTTTCAGCGAGATGGGCGTGCGCGTCGAAGACCTCTACCAGCCCTACTGGATCGAGGGAAAGATGCAGGTTAGAGCTTCCAGCAGCGAGTTGGCCGACGCCGGCTACCAGATGGAAGCCGAGAAAATCTACGCTTATGAGCTGAGATGAGAACTGTTTCGAATTCGTGAAGACGCTTCTTTGAGCTGGGTCAAACTTTCCGTTTAACCAGCTCCGTACCATTGGACCACTCGATTAATAACGTCCTTTGGGAGCTTCCATGAACAAGTCCTTGCTGGGTGCCTCGCTTGTGGCCCTTGCGCTCGCCGCCCCTGCCGCCCACGCCTATCAGGCGGGGGACATGATCCTGCGCGCAGGCGCCATCACCACCGCCCCGAACGAGAGCAGCGGCGACCTCAAGTTCGACGGCAACAAGGTGTCGGGCACCAAGGCGACCCTGGACAGCGATACCCAGTTGGGCCTGACCTTTGCCTACATGCTCACCGACCACATCGGCCTGGAGCTGCTGGCAGCGACCCCGTTCAAGCACACCGTCGCCGTAAAAGGCCTGGGCGGCGGGCTGGACGGCAAGCTGGCAGACATCAAGCAACTGCCACCGACGCTGTCGCTGCAGTACTACCCAATGGAACCGAATTCGCGCTTCCAGCCGTACGCTGGCGTCGGTATCAACTACACCCTGTTCTTTGACGAAGACTTGAGCAGCGCACGCAAGCAACAAGGCTTCAGCAACCTCAAGCTGCAGGATTCGGTAGGTATCGCCGGCCAACTGGGCATGGACTACTTGCTGACCGACAACCTGCTGGTAAACGCCTCGGTCTGGTACGTCGACATCGACACCAAGGCCAGCGTCAACGGCCCGACCGCCCTTGGCTACAGCAAGACCAAGGTCAACGTCGACGTCGACCCATGGGTATACATGGTCGGCCTTGGCTACAAGTTCTGACCTGAACATCGCAGGGCGGCCTCGGCCGCCCTCGCGCGTTGCAGCCATAGCCAGTAGCACAGTGCGACGGCACTGATGCCCACGCCAAGCCCACACACGGCAACCCAGCCCCAGTGTGCAAACACCCAGCTCGCCAACACCGCCCCCAAACCGCTGCCCAGCGAATAGCAACACATGTAAGCGCCGATCAATCGGCTAGCCATCGCACCACGTCCGGCCAGCAACAGGCTCTGGTTGGTGACATGCACTGCCTGCACGGCAAAGTCCAGCATCAGCACACCCAGCACGAAGGCCAGCAATGAATGCTCGACGAACGCTGTTGGCAGCCACGACAGCGTCAGAAGGGCCAACGACACCCCGGTCGTACGCTCCCCCCTTCCAAGGTCGGCCAGACGACCGGCATGCGAAGCCGCCAGCGTACCCGCGACACCTGCCAGGCCAAACAGGCCGATCTCGGTATGGCTCAGCGCCAGCGGCGCAGCACTGAGCGGCATGACCATGGCACTCCACAGCACGCTGAATGCGGCGAAGATCAACACACCGAACACGCCGCGCTGGCGCAGCAACCGGTCGTGCCGATACAGGCTGAACTGAGCCATGATCAGCGCCCGGTAACCCGGCCGACTCCTCATCGGCTGCCCGCCGGGCAGACTGCGCCACAGCACCAGCGCCAGCACCATCAACAGCCCTGCGGCGACCAGGTACACTCTCCGCCAACCGGCCAGGTCGGCCAGCCCGCCCGAAGCCAGCCGTGCCAGCAGAATACCCAGCACCACACCACTGGTGACGGTGCCTACCGCCTGCCCTTGCTGGCCAGGTGAGGCCAGGCTCGCGGCATGAGCCACCATCACCTGCACCATGACTGCCATCAACCCGGCGATAGCCAGAGCCAGCAGCAATATTGCCCAGTTCGGCGCCATGCCAACGCCGACCAGCGCAAGCGCCGAGAACAGCAACTGGCCAAGCAACAGACGTTTACGGTCGACCAAGTCCCCGAGGGGCACAATCAGTAGCAGCCCCAGGGCGTAACCCCCCTGGGTCGCGCCAACGACCCAGCCAATCTGCTGCTGCGCCACCCCCAACTCAGCAGCCATCGACTCAAGCAGCGGTTGAGCGAAGTACACCGTCGCCACAGCCATCGCACTGGTGGTGGCAAGCAACAGGGTTATCCAGCGTGTCAGCGAAGGTGTCATCCGGCAAAGCCTCTGGAATCTGGTTTCAATTTGAAACCACATGCTGGCTATTTAGCAAATGTGGTTTTAATCTGCAACCAGATAATCAAGACAGGCTTGCCCCATGCTCGATGAAAACAATGCGCAGTGCCCCGTGGCCCGGGCTCTGGAGGTGCTGGGTGACCGTTGGGCGCTGATGATCCTGCGCGATGCCTTTGACGGCCTACGGCGTTTCAGTGAATTTCAGAAGAACCTGGGGCTGGCGAAGAACATCCTCACCTCGCGGCTAAAGCTGTTGGTGGAAAGTGGGTTGCTGATGACACAGCCGGCGTCGGATGGCAGTGCCTACAAAGAGTATGTGCTGACCGACAAAGGGCGGTCGGTGTTTCCAGTGGTGGTTGGTTTGAGGCAGTGGGGGGAGCGGTTTCTGTTCGAGGCGGGTGAAACGCGTTCGGAGCTGGTGGACGGCGTGACGGGGCAGGCGCTTGAAGTATTGCAGGTCCGTGGCCAGGATGGGCGGGTCTTACATCCCGAAGATTGCCAGCGCAGAAGGGTGCGGCATGGGTGATGTCAGGGCTGCTGAGCAGCCCCGCGGGGCTCAGCCTTTACCGAGAAGCTTTGTCAGGCCTTCAACCATCGGCGTTACCTGCGCAAATTTGAACCGCGCCAACAACCGCTGGTTATCCGCTCGCGAATGGCGGATATCACCCGATCGCGCCGCCGCATAGCTGATCGCTGGCAAGCTCCCTACAACCTTCTCCAGCGCAGCCAGCAACTGGTTCAGTGAGGTCGCCTGGTTCAGCCCGATATTCACCGCCCCCTCCTCGACCTGCGGCTGCTCCAGTGCCTGCACCATCACCTGCACCAGGTCGCCCACGTAAAGGAAGTCACGGGTCTGCTCGCCGTCACCGAACACTGTAATCGGCAAGCCCTGCACAGCGCGCTCGCAGAAGATGCTGATCACCCCGGAATACGGTGAGGAAGGGTCCTGCCGTGGCCCGAAGATATTGAAGAAGCGAAACACCACCGGCTCCAGACCATGCTGGCGACGGTAGAAGTCCAGGTACTGCTCACTGGCCAGCTTGTCCACGGCATAAGGGGTCAACGGCGCCTTGGGCGTGTCTTCGGAAATCGACTCCCCTTCACCATTGTTGCCGTACACCGCTGCGCTGGAGGCGAAGAGCACCCGGCGCACGCCATGCACGCGCATGGCTTCGCAAACGTTGAGGGTACCGATGAAGTTACTCTGGTGGGTACGCACCGGGTCTTCGACCGAGGCCTGAACCGACGCTACCGCCGCCAGATGCACCACAGCACGGCAGCCAGCCGCAGCCTGAGTGACCAGCCCTGCATCGGCAACATCACCTTCGATCAGTTCCAGCCGTGGGTGGTCGACCTGCAGATTGCTTCGCCGGCCGGTGGAGAAGTCGTCGAGAATGCGTACGGCGTAGCCTTTGTCCAACAACGCATCGCACAGGTGGGAGCCAATGAAGCCGGCACCGCCGGTGATCAGGATGGGGGCGTCAGCCATGGCGGTAGAACCGGTCCAGTAGAGGTGGCAAACCAGCGCGCCAGGCACGCGGCTTGATACCGAAGGTATGAAGGATTTTCTTGCAGGCCAGTACCGCGTGCTGTGGCTCTTCGCTGGCATCCGGGCGCGCGGCATGGGCCTGCGGCGTGGGGGCCTGAACGGCCAGCTGGCGGTATTGACCGGCCTCGGCGAGGATCGCCTGGCCCAGCGCCAGCGGCGTGGTCGCCTCATTGCCGGCGTAATGGTAGGTGCCCCACAGCGGCGCATTGCAATCCAGTTGCTTGAGCACCGACAGGATCACTCGGGCGGCATCATCAACCGGCGTCGGGTTGCCACGTCGATCATCGGCCAGCAGCAGTTCCTGTGGTTGCTCGGCACGGGTCAGGAAGCGGCCCAACGCGCCATCGATGCTCTCGTCCAGCAACCAGCCAAAGCGCAGCAACACATGCTGCGGGCAAGCCGCACGCACGCTCTGCTCTATGCGCCATAGGGCCTGGCCACGCAAGCCCAGCGGCACTGGCTCGTCCTTTTCGCTATAGGCCGTGGCCCGCGAACCATCGAACACACGGTAGCTGGAGGGCTGCACCAAGGTGATCTGATGGTGCTGGCACAGCTCTGCCAACCGCTCCACCGCCCGCTCCTGTTGAGCCAGGCGCTGCTCGCTGACCGACTCAGCCTGGAACCAGTCGAAGTAATAGGCCAGGTTCACCAGCGCGTCGGGGCGATGGTCATCGAGCAACTGAGTAAGGCTTGAGGGCGCCCAGCCGTTCTCGGGCGGGCGCGGTGCCAGGAATGCGATGTCCTCCTCGGCCCCAAGACGAATCAGCGCTTGCCCGAGGGCATTGCCACCACCCAACAGCATTAGGCGCATACGCATAGAGTCAGCAGATCCGGAGAGGTTGATGAGAAAAAAGAGTCATTTTGCGGTTTCCTGCCCGGGAAGTCCAACACCGGACCCGTTCGATGCCACAGGGGGTGATTCCACCGTTTCACTGCTCAATACCGCCACAGACAGAAATCTCCTACGACATACGAGGAATGGGCTGACTACCACGTCTCGGCATAACTGCATTGAATAGTCGACTCCCCACTTGCCAGCCAGGGAGTTTCACCTAAAAACGACAAGGAACGTTCAATGCTTCATTCGGAAGCTGCCTACCTGGATTTCTACCCAGAGGGCAACCGGCGCCTGCTTATCCGTCAGTTCGGATACTCCCCCTTCGCCGTACCGTTGGTGCTCGCTGAAGACCCGCTGCTGGTCCGTGGTTGAGCACAGGAAAATACCCCATGATCGAAATCGACTTGACGTTTGTTCTGCTACTCGCCCTGGTCGCACTGATGGCCGGCTTTTTTGATGCTATCGCCGGCGGCGGTGGCCTTATCACGCTCCCGGTGCTGTTTATTGCCGGTGTAGAACCCTTGGCAGCTATTGCCACTAACAAGTTCCAGGCAGCTTCGGCTACGGTTTCGGCTACGTGCGCCTTCGCCCGCAAAGGCATGATCGACTGGAGACGAGGCAGTCCCATGGCTGTCATGTCGTTCATCGGTGGGGCGTTGGGGGCCTTGTCGATAACTTACGTCCCCAAAAGCGTTTTGCAGACGTGCGTCCCACCACTGCTGATCCTGATCGCCGCCTACTTTGCCTTCAGTCCAAAGCCGAATGAACAAGCGCGCAAGGCAAAGGTATCGACTAGCCTATTCTGCGTGACGGCTGCACCCATCATTGGCTTTTATGACGGCATCTTCGGCCCCGGAGTCGGCTCGTTCTTCATGCTGGCCTGCGTGGTCCTCTTGGGCCAGCACCTCATTCAAGCCGTATGCACCAGCAAGCTTTTGAACGCGGCCTGTAACCTGGGCGCATTGTCAGTTTTTTCTCTCAGCGGGGCGATCATCTGGCCGCTGGCGCTGGCAATGGCGCTCGCCGCCTTTCTGGGCGCACAATTGGGGGCTCGCTGCGCAGTTCGCTTCGGCTCACGCCTCATAAAACCGCTGCTGGTCAGCGTCTGCTGCATCATGGCACTCAAACTGCTGCTCGATACCGGCAACCCGCTCGGCGATTGGCTCAACCAGTTATTCTAGAGAGCACCATGCACATTCAAAAGGCTTCCCCGCAGCGCGTGAAGTGGCAGTTTGACGAGCCCGCCCCGGGCAAAGAGCTGTTCATCAATGAAGTCTTTGAAAACTACCAGCAACAGGCGCGATTGCTGGTACCTGATATCGAGCGCGCAGCCCCCGCATTCGTATTGGGGGGCGCGCGTTCCGACTTTACCCGGCTCAACCCTCTGCTTTATCGCCTGCAAACCGCAGGCATTGGTTCACTCACTGGCAATCTGTCAGGTCATAGCCTCGCCAGCGAGCCAGGCGCAACGGCGCCGTCACTGGCGACGAACCTTGATGAAGCAAAGCGTTTCCACGCGCATATCGCGCCTCGATGCCGAACGCTCATTGGCCACAGCCTTGGCGCGGCCATTACGCTTAAGCTTGCAGCACAGTTGCCACAAGTGGACAGCATCGTATTGATCTGCCCTGCTGTTTATCCAGACGATGCCCACCAGGCGCCGTTCGGCCCGGCATTCACTGCCGCCATCAACAAGCCTTTCGGTTTTCTGGAGAGCGATAGCTACACCTTCCTCAACCAGTTTCGAGGAAGAGTATTGATGGTGATCGGCGAGTACGACGGGCTCAACTCTCAGCGATTCGGCAAAGGCCCCGGCACCAGCGCTGGCAACCTGTGGCTTGCTGGCACTGAACGCTATAGCCCGATTCCTGAAGAAGTTACCCTCGCCTTGATGCGAGCAGTTTCAGCGTCACGTTTGCAATGCCTGTTTCTTACCGACTGCGACCATGGCATCGCGGCTCATTTGCGCAGTACTCCAACAATAGCGGACCAGGTTGCGGACGCAGTAGCAACGTTCATCCTCGACAATGCTTGAGGCGTTGAGCATTACTCGATCTCGAACAGACCATTGCGCAATGGCGCCACGCTCAATCGCTCGCGCACATCGTCATCTATGCGCGGATCATCCGGCCGGTACAGTTTCACCTGCCGATACGCATTGATGCGATTGATCTCCTCGCCCAGGTATTCCCACACCACCCGGGTACAGGCCGGGTTGCGCCGGTCACCGCTGGATACGCCGGCCTTCAGGCCATTCAGCCGGGTAATGCGGCTTTTGAAGCTGGGGATGAGGATGGTCTGGCTCATTTCGTTGAATGTCAGCGACTCGTAGTCGATGAGGAACATCCGGTCCTGCAGCTGGAACGCCGCCCCCAGGTAGCGGCAGCGTACCTCGGCATGCTGATCGGTGGCGCTGGAGCGCTCCTGCCGTTCCTGACGCTCGAACAGAAAACGGCCGCGTTCTTCCCACAGGTGCACCAGCGACACGAGGGTCGTGCCCGGCACCGACATGCAGTTGGAGTACTCGAAGTAGTAACCGCAATAGCGCGAAAGGTTGCCGCCATGTTCGTGCAACGGGCGGAACAACTCGCTGATCGGGTCACTGGGTTGCTGGGCCTGGGGCGATACCCGCGCACCGATCAGACGGGCGAACTGCTCGGCGGGCAGGTTCAGTTCGTAATCCTCGACACCGAAGAAGTCGCCGATACGCTTCAGGTTGAAAGCCGTCGGACGGCTTTGCCCGCTCAGGTACTTGTTGAACTGCGCGCGGTTGATCGACAGCTGGCGGCAAACTTCGGAAATAGAGCGGTAGTGACTGCAGGCAAGTTTGAGGTTTGTAGCGAAGTGATCGCTCATATGCGGAATCCAGGTGACGCGAATGACGCCATTGTAGCATCAAGTCGCATCAAGTCAGAGCAATCCGCGAAATTGTAACCACTCTTGTCATAGCCAACCATGCGCCCCAACGAATAGCGGTGCGCCTGCCGTCCGCTGGTCTTTCCACACGAAGAATAAGAATCGAGGTCATTTTCCAATGCTCGAAGTAATCAACGATTTCCTTTCGGGGAAACTCCTCATCGTGCTGATCGTCGGGCTGGGTAGCTACTTCACCATCCGCTCCCGGTTCGTCCAGTTCCGCCACTTCACCCATATGTTCAGCGTGTTCAAGGAATCGCTGCGTGGCCAGGCAGGCCAGCTGAGCTCCTTCCAGGCCCTGATGCTGAGCCTGGCCGGCCGCGTGGGCGCCGGCAACATCGCCGGTGTCGGTATCGCAGTGACCCTGGGTGGCCCTGGTGCCGTGTTCTGGATGTGGGTTACCGCACTGGTGGGCATGTCCAGCAGCTTCTTCGAATGCACCCTGGCCCAGGTGTACAAGCGCGCTGATGGCGACGGCCTGTACCGTGGCGGCCCGGCCTACTACATCCAGCACGGGCTGAAGCGCAAGAGCATGGCCATCGTGTTCTCGATCTTGCTGCTGGTCACCTACGGCTTCGCCTTCATCGGCCTGCAGTCGTACACCGTCACCCACTCGCTGCAGAATGCCTTTGCCTTCGACCCAAGCCACACCGGTATTGTCCTGGCCGTACTGCTGGCCATCACCTTCATCGGCGGCATCAAGCGCATCGCGGCGGTGTCGGACCTGCTGGTACCCGTCAAGACCCTGGCCTACATCGGCGTGACCCTGTACGTGATCGGCACCCAGATCGAACACGTGCCAGCCATGCTGGAAACCATCTTCAAGAGCGCCTTCGGCCTCGACCCGGCGTTTGCCGGCCTGCTCGGCAGCGCCATCGTCATGGGCGTGAAACGTGGCGTGTTCGCCAACGAAGCAGGCCTGGGCAGCGCGCCGAACGTCGCCGCCGTGGCCGCGGTGAAACACCCGGGCGCACAGGGCGTGGTCCAGGCCTTCAGCGTGTTCCTCGACACCTTCGTGATCTGCACCTGCACCGCCTTGCTGATCTTGCTGTCGGGCTTCTACACCCCGGGCTTCGAAGGTGACGGCATCGTCCTGACCCAGAACTCGCTGGCCGCCGTAGTCGGTGACTGGGGGCGCGTGTTCGTCAGCGTGGCGCTGTCGCTGTTCGTCTTCACCTGCATCCTCTACAACTACTACCTCGGCGAGAACAGCCTGCAATTCCTCAGCCGTAACCGCGCAGTGTTGATGGTGTTCCGTGGCCTGGTGCTGGCACTGGTCGTGTGGGGTTCGATGCAAGACCTGTCGACCGTGTTCGCCTTCGCCGACATCACCATGACCTGCCTGGCCTTCGTCAACCTGGTGGCCCTGGCCCTGCTGTTCAAGGTCGGCCTGCGGGTCATGCGCGACTACGACGACCAGCGCAAGGCCGGTGTAAAGCAGCCTGTGTTCGACTCGTCCAAGTTTGCCGACCTGGACCTGGACCGCAATGCCTGGCCTGCCAATCCGCAGGTGGAAACAGCCACTGACAACGCAGTCGGCCAAGTTCAGACCCAGCGCTGATATCCTCCCCTGCCCAGCCGCCCCTTCCGCGGGCGGCTTTTCTTTGTCCGCTCACCGCTACGGATGCTTTCCATGCGCGCAGTAAAGAATCTTCTCGTTCTCTATACCGGTGGCACCATCGGCATGCTCGAAACCCCCGAAGGCCTGGCACCGGCCGGTGGTTTTGACGCGCGGATGCGTGAACACTTTGCCCAGATGGCCAATGCACCCCAGGTGCAATGGACACTGCACGAGCTGAACCCGCTGCTCGACAGCGCCAATATGCAACAGCACAACTGGCTGGCGATGCGCGATGCCATCGTCGCGGCGGTGGATGTCGCGGGCCACGATGGCGTGTTGGTGCTGCACGGTACCGACAGCATGGCCTACAGCGCTGCTGCGTTGTCGTTCCTGTTGCTGGGCCTGCCAGCACCAGTAGTGCTGACCGGCTCGATGCTGCCGGCAGGTGCCCCGGACAGCGATGCCTGGGACAACCTGTGCGGCGCATTGCGCCAGTTCGAACACGGCCTGGAAGATGGCGTGCAGCTGTACTTCCACGGTCAGCTGCTGCATGGCTGTCGGGCGTCGAAGCTACGCAGCGAAGCGTTCGATGCCTTTGCTGCGCTGCCACGCCACCGTGACGCTGAGCGGGCCGATACGATCCCTGCCGAGCTGGGCTACAAGCAACCGCGCAAACCGGTCAACCTGGCGGTTGTGCCGGTGTTCCCGGGGCTTCAGGCCGGGCATTTGCAGGCCTTGATCGACAGTGGTGTGCAGGGTTTGCTGCTGGAGTGCTACGGCAGCGGGACCGGGCCATCGGATGACCAGGCGCTGCTGAATGTGCTGAGCGCAGCGCGCCAGCGCGGCGTGATGCTGGCGGCTATCAGCCAGTGCCCGGAAGGCTCGGTGGTGTTCGACACCTATGCAGCGGGCAACCGCTTGCGCGGGGCCGGCCTGGTCAGTGGCGGTGGCATGACCCGTGAAGCAGCGCTGGGCAAGATGGTGGCGCTACTGGGCGCAGGGTTGGATGCTGACGCAGCAGACCGCTGGTTTGTCCTGGACCTGTGTGGCGAACGGGCTTGATCAGCGCCTTTGAGGGCCTCTTCGCGGGTAAACCCGCGCCTACGACGATTGCGTTTCCTGTGTAGAAGCGGGTTCACCCGCGAAGAGGCCCTAAAGGGTGAAAAAATGGCGGAAGGCAGCGGGAGTCGAACCTGCCCGGGAACGGCTGCCGTCCCCAACCGGGTTTGAAGCCCGGCCGCGCCACCGGGCGCGATTGCCTTCCTTGAACTCAGTGCCTGGCCTGCTGTTGGGCCAGGGCGCTGTCGGCGCGGATGTGACGCTGGTCGGCCACCCTCCGGGTCAGACCGATGCGGTCGAAGTATTCCAGAATCTGCACACTGCGCTTGCGACCGATGCCCAACATATCGCGAAACGCGGCAACCTGCACTATCTGCGTTTCGCTGGCCTGCCCCAGCATCAACGCTGCCATGCGCTGCAGCGTAGCCTCTGGATAGAACAGGTCGCGCACCACCTGATGCACCAGGCCCAGCCGGGCCAACTTGCGCAGTAACAGGCGCACATCGGCTTCGGCACGGTTCTCCTCACCCGCCAGCGTCCTGACCCAAGGTGGGTCGTATTGCCCTGCGATCAACTTCGGCTGCAGACGTGCCCACAATGCACTGTCGGCTTCGCTCAACTGCACCTTGTGGTCGGGCAGATGCAGCCATGGCCCGCTGCTGGCGATGGCGCTGTCGTCGAGCAGTTCATCCAGCAGGCTGACGAAAGCCGGCCGTTCCAGGGGCAAGGCTACAAAGCGCCGCAGGCGATCGCGGTCCGGGCCGAGCTGGTCGGGCTCTTGCTCGTGAAAGCGCGCCAGCTGTTCCAGAACCTGCTGCTTGAGCGCCTGCCATTGGGCGTTGGCGAACAGCAGTTGGCCCTGCCGGGTGGCCACCACCCGCACATCATCCGGTAACTGCCAGGTTTCCCGCAGGCGGTTGAACTGCCGCTCGAGTCGCTGCGGGCTAATGCCGCCCGGTGCACTGGCAAGCAGTGCTGGCAGTGCCTGCTCCAGATCCGCTGCATCGCGCAGCACCTGCAACTGCTGCAGACGGGCATCGCTGCGGCGTTGGCGGCTTGGGGCGAACGGGTCGAGCACCTTGCCGCCGCCCAGTGTGCGTTGGGCGCGCTGATCGCGCAGCACCAGGCGGTCGCCGTGCACGGCCTGCAACGGCGCGTTGAGCAACAACTGGGCAAACATGCGTTGGCCGGCAGCCAGGCTTTCGCCTTCGAGCAAGGCGACACGGGCCGTTACATCCTGGGTGCCGAGGTGCACATGCACAGCACTGAAATGTTCGAAAGCACGCTTCTCGCCAGGTAACAGGTTTAGCTCGATATCCACCCGAACACTGGGCGCATGCAACCATTCGGGCACCAGCCAGTCGCCCCGGTGCACCTGCTCCACGGCCAGGCGCTCGGCAGCGATGTTCAGCGCCACCCGTTGGCCTGCTTCTGCCACCAACGCGGCCTGGTTCTGTGCATGCAGGCCACGCACGCGTACCACCTTGCCGGCCTTGCCCAGCAACAACGTATCACCCGCACTGACCCGCCCGGCCAGTGCCGTGCCGGTGACCACCACACCGGCGCCGGTAACCGCAAAGGCACGGTCGACGGCCAGGCGAAAACCACCGAAGACACTACGCTGCCGTGTTCCTGCTTCGGCCTCCAGCAGGGCCTGACGCAACGCGTCCACGCCCTCCCCGCTGATGCTCGACAGCGGAAACTGCCGCGCACCGGCATATGGCCCAGGCGCCAGCAATTCACTGACTTGCATCTGCACCTCGGCCAGACGCGACGGCTCGACCCGGTCGCATTTGCTGATCGCCACCAACGCTTGGGGAATGCCCAGCAGCTCGATGATCGCCAGGTGTTCACGGGTCTGTGGCATGACACCGTCGTCGGCCGCCACTACCAACAACACCAGGTCGATGCCATGGGCGCCGGCCAGCATGTTGTGGATAAAACGCTCGTGGCCCGGCACATCGATGAAGCCGGTCAGCGGCGCGCCTTCGCTCAGCGCCGCATAGCGGTAGCCAAGGTCGATGGTCATGCCGCGGGCGCGCTCTTCTTGCCGCTGGTCGCCGGCCTGGCCGGTCAGCGCCAGCAGCAGTGCGGTCTTGCCGTGGTCGATGTGGCCAGCGGTACCAACGATCACTGCACCGGCCCCAGCTGCAGGGCTGGCAACTGGGCCAGCCACTGGGCTTCGTCATCCAGCTGGCGCAGGTCCAGCCACAGGGCATCGTCATCAATGCGGCCCAGCACCGGCACCGGTAGGTCACGCAGGGCGCGCTCCAGCACATGCAAGCTGCGCCCGCGCAACTTCTTGGACACTTGCGGGCGCAGGCACAGCGCGGCACTGGGCAAGCGTGCAACCGGCTGGCTACCACTGCCGATCATGCCCAACGCGGGCTCTACACGGATGGCCCATTGCTCGCCGAGGCGCGCCTGGAGCTCAGGCGCCAGGCGCTCGGCCTGGGCCTGGATCTCGGCCTGGCTGCGAGTCAGCAGGCGCAGGCTGGGCAGGCGCTCGGCCAGGCGATCGGGGTTACGGTACAGCGCCAGCACAGCTTCGAGTGCAGCGAGGGTGATCTTGTCGACGCGCAAGGCACGCTTGAGCGGATTTTTCTTGATCCTGGTGATCAAGTCCTTGCGGCCGACGATGATCCCGGCTTGCGGCCCCCCCAGCAGCTTGTCGCCACTGAAGGTGACGATATCGGCACCATCGGCCAGGGCCTGGCGTACCGTGGGTTCGGCGGGCAGGCCCCAGCGGGTAAGGTCGAGCAGGCTGCCGCTGCCCAGGTCTTCAAGCAGTGGCAGTTGATGTTGGTGGGCGATACGTGCCAGCTCGGCAGTAGGCACCTGGGTAGTGAAGCCCTGGATGCTGTAATTGCTGCAATGCACCCGCATCAGCAGACCGGTGCGCGGGCCGATGGCGGCCTCGTAGTCGCGGGCGTGAGTACGGTTGGTGGTGCCAACCTCGTGCAGCTTCACACCGGCACGGGCCATGATGTCGGGAATGCGGAAGGCACCACCGATCTCGATCAGTTCACCGCGAGAGATGATGCCTTCCTTGCGCGCGCCCAGGCTGTTGAGCGCTAGCAGCACGGCGGCGGCATTGTTGTTGACTACGGTGACGGCTTCGGCGCCGGTCAGCTCGCGGATCAGGCCTTCGATCAGGTCATCACGGTCGCCACGTTTGCCGGTGGCCAGGTCAAATTCCAGGTTGAGCGGGTAACGAGCCGCGGTCTGCATGGCCTCGATGGCTTCTTCCGGTAGCAAGGCGCGGCCCAGGTTGGTGTGCAGCACGGTCCCGGTGAGATTGAACACGCGGCGAACCTGGCTGCGTTGCTGGAGGACGAGGCGTTCGCCGCTGCGGCCAAGGAGGATTTCCGGAGCCAGTTCGGCGCTGCCGAGTTCGCCATGACGGGCGGGCTCGCGCAGGTCGTCGAGCAACTGGCGCAGGGTATTCAGCACGGCGTCACGGCCGTGGCGATCGATCAGAGGGAGGCAAGCCGGGTGGCGAAGGAGGGTATCGATGGACGGCAGGCGTGGGGTGTCGCTGGCTAGGCTGTTGGACATGCGGTACTACCTTGGACTGATCCGTTGTCTGTGCTGGCCCATTCGCGGGTGAACCCGCTCCTACAAGTACAGCGTGATCCGGAAGGTTGGCGCAATTACCTGTAGGTACGAAGGCAAGTCGGTGTTTCAGTGTAGACCCTCAGCCACTACCCGGGGCGAGCATCAGGTTGGGCGCCAGGCGATGGAAGCCCTCCCCGTCCAGACGTATATCCAGGGCCAGGCTGGCCAGATCATCGGCCAGCGGCTCGGCCGCCGCATCGTTCTCCAGGTAGTTCTGCTTCAGGTAGCTGTAGCACCCGGGGCAGCATTCCGCGCGCAGCGGCGCTTTGCCTGGCGCATGGCGATCATCCTCAAGGCTGGTGTAACGCAAATCCTTGCTCGACTCGCAGTACACACACTTGACCCGCACCACATGCCACTCACAGGCACACAACGAACAGGCCAGGTAACGCAAGCCGTTGTGCTTTCCACGGTTGCGCACCACCCCGGCCATCGCCGGCGAACCACAAGCCGGGCATTGGGCCAGGCTGCCGGCAGGCTTGAGCTGGTGTGCGGGCAGCGCCAGCAACCAGCTGGACCAGGCCGCCTGCAACGCGGCACCGAGAAACGGCACCAGTGCTGCAGGCACACCATCGTACTGGCCTGCCAGCAAAGCAATGCCCCAGCCCTTGCGCTGATTGTCATCACTGCCTCGTAGCACCTGCAGGGCCTCACCCATCGGGCCACGGGTTTCGCCGCTGAGGTGCTCTAGCAGTGCCTGCAACCAGACCAGCCATGGCCCTTCACGCACCAGGCTGTCAGCCGCCAGCGGCGGCAAACCATGGTCCATGCACAGGCGCTGACGCGCCTCGGCCACCGGTATGCCGCCGGGCGGATTATCCACAAGCTGCTGCTGGATGCGGCATAACCGCGCAATCAACCTCAGGTAGTCGCCAAGCGCGTTGCCCTCAGCCAGTTGCTCCAGGCGCGCGGCACGCAGTTCAAACAGGTTGGCGGCAGGCAGGTGCAGAAATGGCGGCGTGACTGCCGACGCTTCGATCTGCCCGGGTTCAAGTATGATGCTCAAGCGCTCATCCTTCTTTTCGTCCGTGATCACCCGGCGTCTTGTCGCCGGTCACTTCGCGGTACCACAACTCATGATGCTTGCGGGCCCAGGCGCGGCTGACCCAACCATGCAGCATGGCGCCGATCGAGCCCTTGATCCAGATACCGGCGTAGATGTGCACGATGATGCTGAGAATCAGCACGAAGGCCGCCAGCGCATGCAGCAGCGCAGACAAGCGAATGACATCGATGCCAAACCAATGGCTGAAGTATGCGCGCCAGATCACCACGCCACTGACCAGCAGCACCAGCATGCACACCAGCAGGGTCCAGAACAGCAGCTTCTGCCCGGCATTGTACTTGCCGATCGGCGGTACGCCCTCCTCCTCGTTGCGCATTACCCGGTCCACCCGGCGCAGCCACAGGCGGTCATTGGCGGTGATGAAGTTGGCCCGCCAGAAGCGCAATACCAGGCCGAGGAAAAACACGAACATCGCCACCCCGATGAAGGGATGCAGAATGCGCGTCCACGGCCCGCCGCCGAACAGGTTGCTGAGCCAGAATAGCGCCGGATGGAACAGCGCAAGCCCCGACAGCCCAGCCAGGATGAACAGGATCGCCACCACCCAGTGGTTGCTACGCTCGTTGGCGTTGTAGCGCAGGATGGGTTTGTTGTCGTTCATGGCCGCTGCTCCCCTTGCCCACCGGGCTGCTTCGGATCATAGACATGGACCGACGGGTCCACTTGATGCACGCTTTCGTCCGGCGGTGTCGGGTGTTCATCCTCCTCGACACGCTGTGGGCCGATCCGCACATAGTGGAAGAACCCCGCCAGCACCGCCGCGCCCATGGCCAACAGCGCCAGCGGCTTGGTGAAGCCCTTCCACAACCCCACCAACGGACTGATCACTGGCTGGTCCGGCAGGCCGGCATACAGCTTCGGTGTGTCGGCATGGTGCAGCACGTACATCACGTGGGTACCACCGACGCCATCCGGGTCGTACAACCCGGCCTTGTCGTAGCCCCGCGACTTCAGATCGACGATGCGCTCGGCCGCATGCACTTTCATCTCGTCCTTGCTGCCGAACACGATCGCCCCGGTCGGGCAGGTTTTCACGCACGCCGGCTCCAGCCCCACGCTGACGCGATCGGAACACAGGGTGCACTTGTACGCCTTGTGGTCTTTCTGCGAGATACGCGGGATGTTGAACGGGCAGCCGGTGATGCAGTAGCCGCAGCCGATGCAGTGGTCCTGGTTGAAGTCGACGATACCGTTGGCGTGCTTGATGATCGCACCCGGGCTCGGGCAGGCCTTCAGGCAACCTGGGTCGGCACAGTGCATGCAGCCGTCCTTGCGGATCAGCCACTCCAGGTTGCCGTCGTCGCGCTCGTGCTCGGTAAAGCGCATCAGTGTCCAGGTCTCGGCAGTGAGGTCCTGGGGGTTGTCGTAGGTGCCGTGGTTGTGGCCAACCTCGTCACGCAGTTCATTCCACTCCGAGCACGCCACCTGGCAGGCCTTGCAGCCGATGCACTTGGTAGTGTCGATCAGCTTGGCGACCTCCTCCTGCTGACGCACCGAGGGCGGCACGGTAGTGGTGGCCGAGCGGGCGATGATGTCTTGGCTGGCCATCAGAGTTTCTCCACTTTCACGAGGAACGACTTGGACTCTGGCGTCTGCGTATTGCCGTCACCGAGGAACGGCACCAAGGTATTGGTCAGGTAGCCATGCCGGGTAGCGCCGGTGAAGCCCCAGTGCAGCGGAATGCCGATTTGGTGCACGGTCTGATTGTTGACCTGCAGCGGGCGAATCCGCTTGGTCACCACCGCCACCGCATCGATATGCCCACGCTTGCTCGACACCCGTACCCGGTCGCCGGCCTTGATGCCTTTCTCGTTGGCCAGCACCTCGCCTATCTCGACGAACTGCTCGGGCTGGGCAATGGCGTTGAGCCGGCAATGCTTGCTCCAGAAGTGGAAATGCTCGGTCAGCCGGTAGGTGGTCGCCGCATAAGGGAACTCATCGTGCGTGCCGAGGGTGTCCCACACAGAATCGAAGATGCGCCCCGCCGGGTTGCTGGTGGCCTTCTTGTTCTGCGGGTGCAGCGGGTTGATGCCGATCGGCGTTTCGAAGGGCTCATAGTGCTCAGGGAACGGGCCTTCGGCCATCTTGTCGATGGCGAAGAAACGCGCCACGCCTTCGGGGTTCATGATGAAGGGGTTCATCCCCGCTTCGGGCGGCGAGTCGACCTTGAAGTCCGGCACGTCGGTGCCGGTCCAGGCCTTGCCGTTCCACCATACCAGGCGCTTTTTCTCCGGATCCCACGGCTTGCCTTGCGGGTCGCTGGAGGCACGGTTGTAAAGGATGCGGCGGTTGGCCGGCCAGGCCCAGGCCCAGTTCTGCACCTGATGCATGCCATACGGGTCGCTGTTGTCGCGGCGAGCCATCTGGTTGCCCTGTTCGGTCCAGCTACCGGCAAAGATCCAGCAGCCAGACGCGGTGCTACCGTCGTCCTTGAGCTGACCGAAGCCCGCCAGTTGCTGGCCCGCCTTGATCACCGCGCCAGTCGGGTCGGTGACATCGGCCACCGCCCAGCCGTTCATCTCCTTGGCCAGCTCCTCCGGGGAGGGCTCTTCAGGGATCTTGTACGGCCAGCTGATATTCATTATCGCGTCAGGATAGGCCCCCCCTTCGGCCTGGTAACGTTGGCGCAGGCGCAGGAACAGCTCGCTCATGATCTGCACGTCGGTGCGCGTCTCGCCGGGGCCGTCTGCGCCCTTCCAGTGCCATTGCAGCCAGCGGCTGCTGTTGACCAGCGAGCCGTCTTCCTCGGCAAAGCAGGTCGTGGGCAAGCGGATTACTTCGGTCTGGATAGAGGCCGTGTCGACATCGTTGAACGGCCCGACGTTACGCCAGAATTCCGAGGTCTCGGTGGCCAAGGGGTCCATGATCACCAGCCACTTGAGCTTGCCCAGTGCCGCAGTGACGCGGTTTTTGTCCGGCAGCGCGGCGATCGGGTTGAAGCCCTGGCACATATAACCATTGACTTTGCCCTGGCCCATCATCTCGAACATGCGCAGCACGTCGTAGGCCGGTACATCGAGTTTGGGCAGCCAGTCATAACCCCAGTTGTTTTCCGCCGTGGCGTTGGCGCCGTACCAGGCCTTCATCAGGCTGACGTGGAACTTGCCGTAGTTCTGCCAGTACGACAACTGCCCAGGCCGCAGCGGCTTGGAAGCGCGCTTGTCGATGTAGGCGGCGTAGTCCTGCTCGGCGTCACCGGCCAGGGTCAGGTAGCCCGGCAGCGAGTTGGACAGCAGGCCGAGGTCGGTCAGGCCCTGGATGTTGGAGTGCCCGCGCAGGGCGTTGACCCCGCCTCCGGGCATGCCGACGTTGCCGAGCAGCAACTGGACCATGGCCGCACTGCGGATAATCTGCGCACCGATCGAATGCTGCGTCCAACCTAGCGCATAAAGGATCGTCATGGTCTTGCCCGGAACCGAGCAGGAGGCGATCTCTTCCCAAACCTTCATCATGGCGTCCTGTGGCATGCCACAGGTCATGCTCGCCAGTTCCGGGGTATAGCGGCTGTAATGCTGCTTCATCAGCTGGAACACGCAGCGAGGGTGCTGCAATGTCGGGTCGACCTTGGCATAGCCGTCCTCACCCAGCTCGTAACCCCAGCCGGACTTGTCGGCATACACACGTTTGGCCTCGTCGTAACCGCTGAACAGGCCATCCTCGAAGCCATAGTTCTCTTTGACGATGAACGACACGTCAGTGTAGTTGCGCACGTACTCGTGCTGGATCTTGTCGTTGCTGAGCAGGTAGTTGATCAGCCCGCCCATGAAGGCGATATCGGTGCCGGTACGGATCGGCGCGTAGTAGTCCGCCACCGAAGCGGTACGGGTAAACCGCGGGTCGACCACAATCAGCCGCGCCTTGTTGTGCGCTTTGGCCTCGGTCACCCACTTGAAGCCGCACGGATGCGCTTCTGCTGCGTTGCCACCCATCACCAGGACCAGATTCGCGTTGGCGATATCGGACCAGTGGTTGGTCATGGCGCCACGGCCGTACGTCGGGGCAAGACTTGCCACCGTCGGGCCATGTCAGACACGTGCCTGGTTATCGAACCCCAGCATGCCTGTTGCGCGGATGACCTTGTGGGTCAGGTAGCCAGCCTCGCTGGAAGCAGCGGAAGCGGCAAGAAAACCGGTGGTGAGCCAGCGGTTGACCGTTTGGCCTTGGGCATTCTTCTCGATGAAGTTGGCATCGCGGTCCTGCTTCATCAGGTCGGCGACGCGGTCCAGCGCCTCGTCCCAGCTGACCCGCACCCACTCTTTGCTGCCCGGCTTGCGAACCTCGGGGTACTGCAGGCGGCTCGGGCTGTGGATAAAGTCCAGCAAGCCGGCGCCTTTCGGGCAAAGTGTGCCGCGGTTGACCGGGTGGTCGGCGTCCCCTTCGATATGGATGATGTTCTGTTTGACGTTCTTCCCCGCATCACCCTGGCTGTACAGGATCAGGCCGCAGCCGACCGAACAGTAGGGGCAGGTGTTACGGGTTTCTTTGGTATGCGCCAGCTTGAAGTGACGCACCTGCTCGGCGAATGCCGGCGTTGGGGCCATGCCCAACGCCGCAAGGCTCGAGCCTCCAAGGCCGACGGCGGCGACCTTGAAGAACTGCCGACGGTTCAGGTCCATCGTGCACTCCTGATCAGGTGGTGGACGCGCGGAACATTGCCGGCGCCTCTTGGTAGTCACGGTGGCGGCCAATTGATGGCCGCCAAAGGATAAGACTAGTCAAGAATCCAGAAGGTGCGATGACCTGGGTCAGTGGTGCGGCCCCGATCAGGCACGTGGCAAGTTGCGCACCACATTCAGCGCCGCACTGCTCTGCGCCACAGGCATGATCTCGATGGTATTGATATTCACATGCGCCGGCTGCTCGGCAACCCAGGCTACCGTTGCTGCGATGTCCTCCGGCAGGAGGGCCTCTACATCCCGATACAAGGCCTGCACGGCGTCCAGGTCGCCATTGAGGCGCACCACCGAGAAGTCAGTGCCTGAGCACAGCCCCGGCTCGATATTGCTCACCCGCACGCGGGTGCCAGCCAGGTCGGCACGCAGGTTGAGGCTGAACTGGCGGACGAACGCCTTGCTGGCGCCATACACGTTACCGCCCGGGTAGGGGTAAGTGCCGGCGATCGAGCCGATGTTGATGATCATGCCGCTATCGGCTTCCACCATTTGCGGCAGGATCTTGTGGGTGACCATGGCCAGGCCGGTGATGTTGGTGTCGATCATCTGCTGCCAGTTTGCGGCACTGCTGGTTTGGGCACGGTCCACGCCCAGCGCCAGCCCCGCATTGTTGACCAGCAGATCGATCTGCAGCGACGCCTCACGCAGCTGCTCGACCGCCTTCTCGAGCGATTCGGGGTCAGTGACATCCAGCGCCAGCGGAATGAAATTGACGCCCAGTTCGTCCTCAAGTGCTTTCAGTTTGTCCATGCGCCTGGCGCCACCGACCACACGGTAGCCTTTGCCGATCAGGGTGCAGCAGATGGCGCGGCCAAAGCCTGAGGAAGCACCGGTTACAAATGCGGTTTTCATTGGTTATCTCCTATCAATGGGTCAGGTCAGGTACTTCACGCCCAGGCTGATGAACAGACAGAGCATCGAGAACACCAACGCCTTGCGCACCACGTCGTTGCCTTTACGCAAGGCCAGGGAACTGCCCAGGTGGTTACCGAGGATGTTGCAGGCCACAAGTGGCAATGCCAGCAGGTAGACGACCTTGCCTGCGCTGACGAACGCCACCAAAGCACCGATGTTGGAAGCGAAGTTGAAGGTTTTGGAGTTGGCTGAACTGGAGACCAGGTCCATGCGCAGCAGGTAATGGAAAGCGATGATGAACATGCTGCCGGTACCGGGGCCGAAGAAGCCGTCATAGAAGCCGATGACCAGGCAAGTCAACGGCACTACGGTGTACAGCATTCGCGAAGACAGCTCGCGCTCCTCGACCGGACGATCCTTGGGGGTAAGGAAAATGAGAATGCCGAGGGGGATCAGTGCCAGGATGATCTTGCCCACCGTTTCCTGCGAGATCGATACGATCAGGTGAGCCCCCAGGTAGGCGCCTAATAGCGAAAACGGCACCCCGACCAACGCTACCTGCCAGACCATCTTGCTGTTGGCCAGGAAGTTGCGGATAGCCGCCAGCGTGCCGAGGGTACTGACCAGTTTTTCCTGGCCCAGTGCCACCTGGGGCGGCATGCCAACCAGCAGAAAACCCGGCACCAGGAACAAACCTCCACCCCCGGCAATGCTGTCAACGAAGCCCGCAACAAAAGCGATCGCGCCAAGCATGAGGATTGCCAGCAACCCGTGCTCCGCCCAGTAAGAACCCAACATGTCCATAGCAAAGTCCATCCAGTGGAGCGTTATGCCAGGCGCAGCCTGAGAGCGGCTGGCCTGATCGGTGCGATGATTGTAATTTCAAAAATTGAATCGATTCAATCTAAAATAAATTCAACTCAATTTAACCAATTACCATCATTACCTGCATCCGAGCTTTCATGCTAGGCTTTCGCGCTCTTGCAGAGCCTGGTGCCATCTCCATGTGGGTCCCCCAATACAGCCATCAAACACAGCCGGTTTACCTGATGATCGCTGATGCCCTTGAACAGGACATCGAACGTGGTCGGCTTGCAGAAGGCGATCGCTTACCCACGCTCAAGGACCTCGCCGAGGCGCTGAATGTAACCCCCGGCACGGTTGGCAGGGCCTACGACGAAGCAGCCAAGCGTGGTTTGGTGGCTGGCGAGGTAGGCCGAGGCACATTTGTCAGGCAACTGCGGCAGCCATTACCCGCCCCGTCGGTGCCCACACCCATTGCCGGCGAGAGTAGCCAGATCGACCTCTCGATCATCAAGCCCAACGACGCTCACATGAGCGAGTGGCTAGGCACGGCTATCCGCGAACTGGCCGCCTCCTCTGACTTGGGGCAGGTACTCGACTATGTGACAGAAGGTGGCCACACGTCCCACAAACAAGCCGGTGCGACCTGGATACAGCGCTGGCTGCCTGATGCTCGCTGGCAGCAGGTGGTACTGACTGCTGGCGCCCAGCATGGGCTGCTGGTGGCCATCAGCAGCCTGTCGAAGAGTGACGATGTGGTGCTGTGCGAGTCGCTCTGCTACCCGGGCATCATATCCCTGGCCCACAGCCTGGGCCGGCGCCTGCGCAGCGTCGCCATGGACGAACACGGGCTCATCCCGGAGGCATTGCGCGCGGCCTGCCTGGAACACCGCCCTTCCCTGCTGGTGTGCGTCACCACGCACCAGAACCCGACCAACTCGATCATGCCCCCAGCAAGGCGTCAGGCTATCGCCGAGATCGCCCGTGAGTTCGACCTGTTCATCGTGGATGACGATATCTACGGTTTTCTCGAGCCCGACCCGGGCTACAAGCCGCTTGCAGCGTATGCGCCTGAACGCTCGGTGTACCTCACCAGCCTGTCCAAAAGCGTGCTGCCGGCACTGCGCATCGGCTACCTGTACGCCCCGCCGCAAACCCTGTCGCGGTTATCATCGATGGTACGCAGCAGCGTGTGGATGCCATCGCCACTGATGGCGCAACTGGCCAGTAACCTGATCAACAGCGGCAAAGCCGACCAGCTGGTGCGTATGCAGCAACAGGAGGCGGCCGCGCGCCAGCACATGGCCCGGGAGATTCTTGGCCAATACAAGATCCGCACCCAGCCTCACAGCTTCCATATCTGGCTGGAGCTGCCAGAACCGTGGACCAGCGACGAGTTTGCCAACCTGGCGCGTGATAACGGCGTAACGGTGGTCAGCGGCAGCCAGTTCCTGCCAGAACGCAGCCACCCCACCAGCGGTGTGCGCATCGCCCTGATGGCACCCAGCCGCCAGGCACTGGGCTTTGCCCTGACCAAGCTGGCAAGCCTGCTGGATTCGGCGGAGCCGCGGTTGTTCTACTGAAAGCGATGCCAGATACGCGGTGCTGCCCATAAAAAAACCCAGGGCAACTGCCCTGGGTTTCTGGTCTTGCTGAACGCCTTACCGCTCTGATCAGAACGGAATATCGTCATCGAAGCTGTCGAAGTCAGCCGCCGGCTGCGGCGCAGGCTGTTGCGGCGCTGGGCGCTGAGGGGCCTGCTGCGGGCGCTGGGCCTGCTGGCGTGGCGGTGCCTGGTTGTACTGTTGCTGCTGGCCGCCACCGTAATTGCCGCCACCCTGGTTGTATGGGTCGCCGCCCTGCTGCTGGCCTTGCGGACGACCGCCGAGCAGTTGCATGGTGCCGTTGATGTCGACGATGATCTCGGTGGTGTAGCGCTTGATGCCGTCTTTTTCCCACTCGCGGGTCTGCAGCTTGCCTTCGATGTAGCACTGCGAACCCTTGCGCAGGTACTCGCCAGCGATTTCGGCAACCTTGCCGAACAGCGACACACGGTGCCACTCGGTACGCTCGACCTTCTGGCCCGACTGCTTGTCAGTCCACTGCTCGCTGGTGGCCAGGCTCAGGTTGGTCACGGCGTTACCGTTGGGCAGGTAGCGGACTTCGGGATCCTGGCCACAGGTACCGACCAGAATGACTTTGTTAACCCCACGGGCCATAACGTTCTCCTAGGCTTCGCACGCCGAAGAGGCTGGATTCACCAGTCGCTCGAGGGTCGCACGGTCCAAAATTTTCGTATCCAGTTTGATATAGATGGCGGCTTCTTCTGCCACCACCACAACGTCGGTCACACCCGGCACGGCCATCAGGCGCTCGGTCAGGCCGGCTTCCCGGACCGCCTCAGGCGTCAGGGGCATGCGCAGGCTGGTCACATATGGCGGCTCGTTCATGCGCAAGGCGACGATCAGCCAGATAGCACACAGCACCGCGCTACCGAGGAACACCGTGTTCAGCCCACCGTGCTGGAACAACCAGCCGCCAAGGATCCCGCCTAACGCTGCACCGAGGAACTGGCTGGTGGAATACACCCCCATTGCCGTCCCCTTGCCACCGGCAGGCGATACCTTGCTCACCAGAGAAGGCAGCGAAGCCTCCAGCAGGTTGAATGCGGTAAAGAATACCACGGTGCCAATCACCAGTCCGCGCAAACCGTCAGCCCACTCCCAGAAGTATATCTCTGTCAGCAGCAGGACACTGACTGCGCCGGCCAACACTCGTTTCATCTTGCGCTTTTTTTCGCCGTAGATGATGAACGGGACCATTGCAAAAAATGAGATGAACAGCGCAGTCAGGTACACCCACCAGTGCTGCTCCTTGGGCAGGCCGCCACGCTCGACGAACGCCAGTGGCAGCGCAACGAAGCTGGCCATGAGGACGGCGTGCAGGATGAAAATGCTTATGTCCAGGCGCAGAAGGTCCGGATGACGCAGTGTCGGGCCGATGGCCTGGCGCGCCACCCCCGACTCGCGGTGCTGCAAAATGCTGTGGGTGTTGGGTACGACAAACGCGATCAACAGGATGCCGACCAAGGCAAGCCCGGCCGTAACCAGGAACAAACCTGACAAACCAAAGGCACTTGTCAGCAATGGACCAACGACCATGGCGACAGCAAACGACAGCCCGATGCTCATGCCGATCATGGCCATGGCCTTGGTCCGGTGTTGTTCGCGGGTGAGGTCCGACAGCAGTGCCATCACCGCGGCAGAAATTGCCCCCGCGCCCTGCAGGATGCGCCCGGCAATCACGCCCCAGATAGAGTCAGCCTGGGCCGCCAGCACACTGCCCAGGGCAAAGATCACCAGCCCCAGATAAATCACCGGTCGGCGACCGATGCGGTCAGAAACCATCCCGAACGGGATCTGCAATACCGCCTGAGTCAGGCCATAGGCACCAATGGCCAGGCCGATCAGGGCAGGCGTGGCACCAGCCAGGTCCATGCCGTAGGTGGCCAGTACCGGCAAGACCATGAACATGCCCAGCATACGAAAGGCAAAGACCAGGGCAAGGCCGCCAGCGGCGCGGGTTTCGCCGCCACTCATACGCTCGTTGTGGGTGTCGTGCATGGATTAACCTCGTGTGAACCGGCGGCGATTCTATCAGTCCGACAGCTTGACGGCATCAACGCGACGCTTTGCCGCGTCATACTGGCGCGCCGTATACTTCCTTGTTTATGCCCGCCAAGCGAGGCCGCAGTGGACAAGATCCTGATTCGTGGGGCACGTACCCACAACCTGAAGAACATCGACCTGACCCTGCCCCGGGACAAGTTGATCGTGATCACCGGCCTGTCCGGTTCCGGCAAGTCGTCCCTGGCGTTCGATACCTTGTACGCCGAAGGCCAGCGCCGCTACGTGGAATCGCTGTCGGCCTACGCCCGGCAGTTCCTGTCGATGATGGAAAAGCCCGACGTCGACACCATCGAAGGCCTGTCACCGGCGATTTCCATCGAGCAGAAGTCGACCTCGCACAACCCGCGCTCCACGGTCGGCACCATCACCGAAATCTACGACTATCTGCGCCTGCTGTACGCCCGCGTCGGTACTCCACGCTGCCCGGACCACGATATCCCGCTGGAGGCGCAAACGATCAGCCAGATGGTCGACCTGGTGCTGGAGCGCCCGGAAGGCAGCAAGCTGATGCTGCTCGCGCCGGTGGTGCGCGAGCGCAAGGGCGAGCACCTGGCAGTGTTTGACGAGCTTCGGGCCCAAGGCTTCGTGCGGGCCAGGGTCAACGGCAAGCTCTACGAACTCGATGAGTTGCCCAAGCTGGACAAGCAGAAGAAGCACAGCATCGATGTGGTGGTGGACCGCTTCAAAGTCCGCGCCGACCTGCAACAGCGCCTGGCCGAATCGTTCGAGACCGCGTTGAAGCTGGCCGACGGTATTGCCCTGGTGGCACCGATGGACGACGAACAAGGCGAAGAGACGATCTTCTCCGCGCGCTTCGCCTGTCCGGTGTGCGGCCACGCGATCAGCGAGCTGGAACCGAAGCTGTTCTCCTTCAACAACCCGGCTGGCGCTTGCCCGACTTGCGACGGCCTGGGGGTCAAGCAGTTCTTCGACACCAAACGCCTGGTCAACACCGAACTGACCTTGGCCGAAGGCGCGATCCGCGGCTGGGACCGGCGTAACGTGTACTACTTCCAGATGCTCGGTTCGTTGGCAGCGCACTACGGCTTCAGCCTGGAGGAGCCATTCGGTGAGCTGTTGGCCGAACACCAGAAGGTGATCCTGCAGGGCAGCGGCAAGCAGAGTGTCGACTTCAAATACCTCAACGACCGAGGCGATATCGTCAAGCGATCGCACCCGTTCGAAGGCATTGTGCCGAACCTTGAGCGCCGCTACCGCGAAACCGAATCGGCCACAGTGCGTGAAGAACTGGCCAAGTTCCTTGGTACGCAACCGTGCCCGGATTGCCGGGGTACGCGCCTGCGCCGCGAGGCGCGCCATGTGTGGGTGGGCGAGAAAACCCTGCCGGCGGTAACCAATTTGCCGATCGGTGAAGCCAGCAACTACTTTGGTCAACTGACCCTTACTGGCCGGCGTGGCGAAATCGCGGCAAAAATCCTCAAGGAAATCTGCGAACGACTTCAGTTCCTGGTCAATGTCGGCCTCGACTACCTGACCCTGGATCGTAGCGCCGACACCCTGTCCGGCGGTGAAGCGCAACGTATCCGACTCGCCAGCCAGATCGGCGCCGGTCTTGTGGGGGTGATGTACATCCTCGATGAACCGTCCATCGGCCTTCATCAACGCGACAACGACCGCCTGTTGGCCACCCTCAACCATTTGCGCGACCTGGGCAACACGGTGATCGTGGTGGAACACGACGAGGACGCCATTCGGCTGGCCGACTACGTGGTGGATATCGGCCCGGGCGCCGGTGTTCACGGTGGGCAGATCGTCGCCGAGGGCTCGCCTCAGGAGGTCATGGACCATCCCGATTCGCTGACTGGCAAGTACCTGTCCGGGCGCAAGAAGATCGTCGTGCCGGCCAAGCGCACGCCGCGCAACAAGAAGCTGCAGCTCAAGCTCAAAGGCGCGCGTGGCAACAACCTGCAGAACGTCGACCTGGAAGTACCAATCGGCCTGCTGACCTGCGTGACTGGTGTATCCGGCTCGGGCAAATCGACGCTGATCAACAACACCCTTTTCCCCTTGGCCGCCACGGCACTCAATGGCGCAAGCAGTCTGGAAGCCGCACCGCACAGCAGCATGGACGGCCTGCAGCACCTGGACAAGGTGGTGGATATCGACCAGAGCCCGATCGGCCGCACACCACGCTCCAACCCGGCGACCTACACCGGCATCTTCACCCCGATCCGCGAGCTGTTCTCCGGTGTACCGGAGTCACGCTCGCGTGGTTATGGTCCGGGGCGTTTCTCATTCAACGTCAAGGGGGGCCGTTGCGAGGCCTGCCAGGGCGATGGCCTGATCAAGGTGGAAATGCACTTCCTGCCGGACATCTACGTGCCGTGTGACGTGTGCAAGAGCAAGCGCTACAACCGCGAAACCCTGGAGATCAAGTACAAGGGCAAGAACATCCACGAGGTGCTGGAAATGACCATCGAGGATGCCCGAGAGTTCTTCGATGCGGTGCCGGCGCTGGCGCGCAAGCTGCAAACGTTGATGGATGTGGGCCTGTCGTACATCAAACTGGGGCAATCAGCGACCACGTTGTCCGGCGGTGAGGCGCAGCGGGTGAAGCTGTCGCGCGAGCTGTCCAAGCGCGATACCGGCAAGACCTTGTACATCCTCGACGAACCTACTACCGGTCTGCACTTTGCCGATATCCAGCAGCTGCTGGATGTGTTGCATCGCCTGCGCGACCACGGCAATACCGTGGTGGTGATCGAGCATAACCTGGATGTGATCAAGACTGCCGACTGGCTGGTTGACCTGGGGCCTGAGGGCGGCTCCAAGGGTGGGCAGATCATTGCCTGCGGTACGCCAGAAGAGCTGAGCGAGATGAAGCAGTCATATACCGGCCATTACCTGAAACCATTGCTGGAGCGGGACCGGGCCTAAGTGTTGCCAGCGCAATGAAAAAGCCCCTGGTACCGAGGGTGCCAGGGGCTTTTACTTGAGCCTGTGGGTAACTTACATCTGCGACTGCAGGTAGTTTTCCAGCCCGATGGCCTTGATCAGGCCCTGCTGCTTCTCAAGCCAGTAGGTGTGATCTTCTTCGGTGTCGGCCAGCTGCGCACGCAGGATGTCACGACTGACGTAGTCCTTGTGCAGTTCGCATAGCTCGATGCCTTTACAAAGCGCACCGCGCACCTTGTATTCGAGCTTGAGGTCTGCCTCGATCATTTCCGGCACGGTGCTACCGACCTCCAGGTCATCCGCACGCATGTCAGGGGTCCCTTCGAGCATGAGGATACGACGCATCAGGGCATCGGCGTGCTGCGTCTCTTCCTCCATCTCGTGGTTGATGCGCTCGTAGAGCTTGGACAGGCCCCAGTCTTCGTACATGCGCGAATGAATGAAGTACTGGTCGCGTGCCGCCAGTTCGCCCTTCAGCAGCGTGACGAGATAGTTGATTACATCCGGGTGGCCTTGCATCGCCCTGATTCTCCATGTGAAAACGTCTATGCCACATAGTGTGAACCAGCTTTTGCCTATGGTCACTGAAAAACGCGCAATCAGACGCAAAAAATCGGTTAAACAGTAGTGATATTCATTGAAAAACCGCCCAAATGAGGGCGGTTCTTCTTATCACTTCGACTTAGGCGAGATTGATGCCCAAAGCCTTCGCAATCCCTTCGCCATAGGCCGGATCCGCCTTGAAGAAGTACTGTAGCTGACGCTGAATCACGTCTTCGCTGACACCCGCCATGGTAGCGGCGATGTTGCTGATCAGCAGGGCTTTCTGCTCATCGCTCATCAAACGGAACAACGCGCCGGCATGACTGAAGTAGTCAGTGTCCTCACGGTGATCGTAGCGATCAGCCGAACCATTCAGGGCCAATGCTGGCTCAGCATGACGTGGCGACTGTTTCGGGGCATCGCTGTAGCTGTTTGGCTCGTAGTTCGGTGCACTACCGTAACTGCCGGTGGCCATCGAGCCGTCGCGCTGATAGCTGTTGACCGGGCAACGTGGCGCGTTGACTGGCAATTGCTGGTGGTTGGTGCCAACGCGATAGCGGTGCGCGTCGGCGTAGGCGAATACACGGCCTTGCAGCATGCGGTCCGGTGAAAGACCGACGCCGGGCACCATATTGCTCGGGCCGAACGCGGCCTGCTCGACCTCTGCAAAATAGTTGAGCGGGTTGCGGTTGAGCTCCAGCACACCCACCTCGATGAGCGGATAATCCTTCTGCGACCAGGTCTTGGTCACGTCGAATGGGTTCTCGTCGCGGCTGGCAGCCTCGGCTTCGCTCATCACCTGAATGCAGACAGTCCAGCGCGGGTAGTCGCCACGCTCAATGGCCTCGAAGAGGTCGCGCTGAGCGTAATCCGGGTCGGTACCTGCCAGGCGTGCAGCGTCTGTCGGGGTGAGGTTCTTGATGCCTTGCTGGGTCTTGAAGTGCCACTTGACCCAAGTGCGCTCACCCTTTGCATTGATCAGGCTGTAGGTGTGGCTGCCAAAGCCATGCATGTGGCGATAGCCGTCCGGAATGCCACGATCGGAAAACAGGATGGTGACCTGGTGCAGCGCTTCTGGGGAATGCGACCAGAAGTCCCACATCATCTGAGCGTTCTTCAGGTTGGACTGCGGGTGGCGCTTCTGGGTGTGGATAAAGTCCGGGAACTTCAATGGGTCGCGAATGAAGAACACTGGCGTGTTGTTACCGACGATGTCCCAGTTGCCTTCCTCGGTGTAGAACTTCACCGCGAAGCCACGCGGGTCACGCTCGGTATCTGCAGAGCCGCGCTCGCCACCAACGGTGGAGAAGCGTAAGAAAGTCTCGGTTTGTTTACCGACCTCTTCGAACAGCTTGGCGCTGGTATAGCCGGTGATATCGTGAGTAACGGTAAAGGTACCGTAGGCGCCCGAGCCTTTGGCATGGACGCGGCGCTCAGGAATGTTCTCGCGATTGAAATGGGCGAGCTTCTCGATCAGGTGGAAGTCGTCGAGCAACAGCGGACCGCGCGGGCCGGCGGAGCGGGAGTTCTGGTTGTCGGCTACAGGTGCACCGCTGGCGGTGGTGAGAATCTTGCTCATGGGCTCTCCTTTTCGGTCTTCAAGGGCCGGCTAATCGGCTGTAGAGAGAGTATTGACGAGCAAGATTACAGGAACAAATTCATTACATGACTTACATCAATAGAAATAAACAATAGATGTAAAAACAAAAAACCGGGCACTAGGCCCGGTTTTCTGTAGCAGACAGAACGTCTTACTCAGCAGCTTCTACAGCACCGCCGACCGGACGATCAACCAGCTCGACGTACGCCATAGGCGCGTTGTCGCCAGCGCGGAAACCGCACTTCAGGATGCGCAGGTAGCCGCCCTGACGGGTGGCGTAACGCTTGCCCAGGTCGTTGAACAGTTTGCCAACAGCGGACTTCGAACGGGTACGGTCGAAGGCCAGACGACGGTTAGCAACGCTGTCTTCCTTGGCCAGGGTGATCAGCGGCTCGGCAACGCGGCGCAGTTCCTTGGCTTTCGGCAGGGTGGTTTTGATCAGCTCGTGCTCGATCAGCGACACTGCCATGTTCTGGAACATAGCCTTGCGGTGAGAGCTGGTACGGCTCAGGTGACGTCCACTTTTACGATGACGCATGATTCATTCCTTACCAAACACTACGTTCGGTGATTACGACGATCAGGCGGTCGCCTTGTCGTCTTTCTTAAGACTTGCAGGCGGCCAGTTGTCGAGGCGCATGCCGAGAGACAGACCACGAGAGGCCAGAACGTCCTTGATTTCAGTCAGGGACTTCTTACCCAGGTTAGGAGTCTTCAACAGCTCTACTTCGGTACGCTGAATCAGGTCGCCGATGTAGTAGATGTTCTCCGCCTTGAGGCAGTTGGCCGAACGTACAGTCAGTTCCAGGTCGTCAACCGGACGCAGCAGGATCGGATCGATCTCGTCTTCCTGCTCGACTACGACAGGCTCGCTGTCACCTTTGAGGTCGACGAACGCGGCCAGCTGCTGTTGCAGAATGGTCGCAGCGCGGCGGATAGCCTCTTCAGGATCCAGGGTGCCGTTGGTTTCCAGATCAATGACCAGTTTGTCCAGGTTGGTACGCTGTTCAACACGGGCGTTCTCGACCACATAGGCGATACGACGCACCGGGCTGAAGGAGGCGTCCAACTGCAGACGGCCAATGCTACGGCTTTCGTCTTCGTCGGTTTGACGGGAGTCGGCCGGCTCGTAACCACGACCACGAGCTACAGTGAGCTTCATGTTCAGAGCGCCGTTCGACGCCAGGTTCGCGATTACGTGATCGGGGTTGACGATCTCGACATCGTGATCCAGCTGAATATCGGCAGCGGTAACCACCCCCGAACCCTTTTTCGACAAGGTCAGCGTAACTTCGTCACGACCATGCAGTTTGATAGCGAGACCTTTCAGGTTCAACAGGATTTCAATTACGTCTTCCTGAACACCTTCGATCGCGGAGTACTCATGGAGTACGCCATCGATCTCGGCCTCGACTACTGCACAGCCAGGCATGGAGGACAACAGGATGCGGCGCAGCGCGTTGCCCAGGGTATGGCCGAAACCACGCTCGAGAGGCTCGAGCGTAATCTTGGCGCGGGTCGGACTGACTACCTGCACATCAATGTGGCGGGGAGTCAGGAACTCATTTACCGAAATCTGCATGGATGCACCTATTTTCTAGCCCTTACTTGGAGTAGAGCTCGACAATCAGGTTTTCGTTGATGTCGGCAGACAGGTCGCTGCGAGCAGGAACGTTCTTGAAAACGCCCGACTTTTTAGCAGCATCCACGTCAACCCACTCAACGCGGCCACGCTGGGCGCACAGTTCAAGGGCTTGAACAATGCGCAACTGGCCCAGCGATTTCTCGCGGACTGCGACCACGTCACCCGGACGAACTTGGTAGGATGGAATGTTTACAGTCTTACCGTTGACGCTGATCGCTTTGTGCGAAACCAGCTGACGGGACTCGGAACGAGTCGAGCCGAAGCCCATACGGTAAACGACGTTATCCAGACGGCACTCGAGCAGTTGCAGCAGGTTCTCACCGGTTGCGCCTTTTTTCGAGGCAGCAGCTTGGTAATAACCGCGGAACTGACGCTCCAGAACACCGTAGATACGACGGACTTTTTGTTTCTCACGCAGCTGGGTGCCGTAGTCGGACTGACGGCCACGGCGCTGGCCGTGGATACCTGGGGCTGCTTCGATATTGCACTTCGATTCCAGAGCGCGAACGCCGCTCTTCAGGAACAGATCGGTGCCTTCACGACGAGACAGTTTGCATTTTGGACCAATGTAACGTGCCATTCTTCTGTCTCCTGATTACACGCGACGCTTCTTCGGCGGACGGCACCCGTTGTGCGGGATTGGCGTCACGTCGGTGATGCTGGCGATCTTGTAGCCGCAGCTGTTCAATGCACGAACGGCGGACTCACGACCTGGACCTGGACCCTTGACGTTAACGTCGAGGTTCTTCAGACCGTATTCCAGCGCAGCTTGACCAGCACGCTCAGCAGCGATCTGAGCTGCGAACGGGGTGGATTTGCGCGAACCACGGAAACCCGAACCACCGGAGGTCGCCCAGGACAAAGCATTGCCCTGACGGTCGGTGATGGTCACGATGGTGTTGTTGAAAGAAGCATGGATGTGGGCGATGCCATCAACCACTGTCTTTTTGACTTTCTTACGAGGACGAGCAGCAGGTTTTGCCATGTCTATATTCCTGGGCGATTACTTGCGGATCGGCTTACGCGGGCCCTTACGGGTGCGTGCGTTGGTCTTGGTGCGCTGACCGCGAACCGGCAGACCTTTACGATGACGCAGGCCGCGGTAGCAACCCAGGTCCATCAAGCGCTTGATCTTCATGTTGATGTCACGACGCAGGTCACCTTCGGTGGTGAACTTCGCGACTTCGCCACGCAGGGTTTCGATTTGCTCGTCGCTCAGATCCTTGATCTTAGCGGCTGGGTTTACACCAGCGTCTGCACAAATCTTCTGTGCAGTTGTGCGACCGACACCATAGATGTAGGTCAGCGAGATAACAGTATGCTTGTTATCTGGAATGTTGACGCCTGCAATACGGGCCATTCAGTGGGACTCCAATTGACAGCTACCTACGCCCCGGAAGCCAAGAAATAGGGCGCGAGATAATATCGCTGTAGAAACGAATAATCAACCCAGCAGCACACTAGCTGCTGGGTTTGAAGCGCAGATCACACTCAGCCTTGGCGCTGTTTGTGACGCGGTTCCGCGCTGCAGATCACTCGTACGACGCCTTCGCGACGGATGATCTTGCAGTTACGGCACAGCTTTTTCACCGATGCACGAACTTTCATTACCGACTCCTCGAACCTTAGGGGCGTATCAGCGCAGCAAACCGCTGCCACCGTAGCCTTTCAGGTTGGCTTTCTTCATCAGGGATTCGTACTGGTGCGAAACGAGGTGCGATTGTACTTGGGACATGAAGTCCATCACAACCACTACCACAATCAGCAACGAGGTCCCGCCAAGGTAGAACGGCACATTTGCTGCCACCACCAGGAACTGGGGCAGAAGGCAGACGGCCATCATGTAAAGAGCACCGAACATGGTCAAACGGGTCAGAACGCCATCAATGTAGCGCGCCGACTGCTCACCAGGACGGATACCCGGAATAAAGGCACCGGACTTCTTCAGGTTTTCCGCTACGTCTTTCGGGTTGAACATCAACGCTGTGTAGAAGAAGCAGAAGAAAATGATCCCTGCACTAAACAGCAGAATGTTCAACGGCTGACCAGGAGCGATCGACTGCGAGATGTCCTGCAGCCAGCCCATACCTTCGGACTGACCAAACCAGGCACCCAGCGAAGCCGGGAACAGCAAAATGCTGCTCGCGAAAATGGCCGGGATAACCCCCGCCATGTTCACCTTCAGCGGCAAGTGGCTAGTCTGCGCAGCGAAGACCTTGCGGCCCTGCTGACGCTTGGCGTAATGAACGGCGATACGACGCTGACCACGCTCAATGAACACCACAAAACCGATAATCGCTACTGCCAGCAAACCGATGGCGACCAAGGCGAAAATGTTGATATCGCCTGTGCGTGCAGACTCGAAAGACTGCCCGATTGCTCTCGGAAGACCGGCAACGATACCTGCGAAGATCAACATCGAGATACCGTTGCCCACACCGCGCTCGGTGATCTGCTCGCCCAGCCACATCATGAACATCGCGCCTGCCACGAAAGTGGAAACAGCGACGACGTGGAAGCCCAGGCCTGCAGAAAACGCCACGCCCTGGTTGGCCAGGCCAATGGACATGCCAATGGCTTGGACCAGTGCCAGGATAACGGTGCCGTAGCGGGTGTACTGGCTGATCTTGCGACGGCCAGCTTCACCTTCCTTCTTCAACTGCTCCAGTTGCGGGCTGACCGCCGTCATCAACTGCATGATGATCGATGCCGAAATGTACGGCATGATCCCCAGTGCAAAGATGCTCATGCGCTCGAGCGCGCCACCGGAAAACATGTTGAACAAGCTAAGAATGGTCCCCTCATTCTGCCGAAACAGATCCGCCAGACGGTCCGGATTGATGCCGGGAACCGGGATATGCGCACCTATCCGATAGACGATGATCGCCATGAACAGAAAGCGCAGACGAGCCCAGAGTTCCGACATCCCGCCCTTACCGAGCGAAGAGAGAGCACCTTGCTTAGCCATTTATTCCTCGAATTTGCCGCCAGCTGCTTCGATAGCCGCACGCGCACCCTTGGTGGCTGCGATACCCTTGATGGTGACTGCGCGAGTAACTTCGCCAGACAGCATGATTTTCACACGCTGAATGTGCTGGTTGATCACGTTGGCATCCTTCAGGGATTGCACGGAGATCACGTCGCCTTCCACTTTGGCCAGCTCGGACAGACGCACTTCAGCGCGGTCCATGGCTTTCAGGGAAACGAAGCCGAACTTCGGCAGGCGACGGTGCAGCGGCTGTTGACCGCCTTCGAAGCCAGGAGCGATCGAACCACCCGAACGGGAAGTCTGACCTTTGTGGCCACGGCCGCCGGTCTTACCCAGACCGCTACCGATACCACGACCTGGACGATGCTTCTCGCGACGGGAACCCGGCGCTGGACTCAGATCATTGAGTTTCATCGATTAGCCCTCGACCTTCAGCATGTAGTAAGCCTTGTTGATCATCCCGCGGTTCTCGGGAGTATCCTGGACTTCTACAGTGTGACCGATGCGACGCAGACCCAGGCCTTTAACACACAGCTTGTGGTTAGGCAGACGGCCCGAGACGCTCTTGATCAGCGTTACTTTTACGGTTGCCATGATCAGAAGATCTCCTCGACGCTCTTGCCACGCTTGGCGGCAATGGATTCAGGAGATTGCATGGCTTTCAGACCCTTGAAGGTGGCGTAAACCACGTTCACTGGGTTGGTCGAACCGTAGCACTTGGCCAGAACGTTCTGAACACCAGCAACTTCCAGGACAGCACGCATTGCGCCACCGGCGATGATACCGGTACCTTCCGAGGCAGGCTGCATGTAAACCTTCGAGGCGCCGTGGGCAGCCTTGGTGGCGTACTGCAGGGTGGTGCCCTTCAGGTCAACCTGGATCATGTTGCGGCGAGCAGCTTCCATGGCCTTCTGGATCGCGGCTGGTACTTCGCGCGACTTGCCACGGCCGAAGCCAACACGACCTTTACCATCACCAACCACGGTCAGCGCGGTGAAGGTGAAGATACGGCCGCCTTTTACGGTTTTGGCAACGCGGTTAACTTGAACCAGCTTCTCGATGTAGCCTTCGTCGCGCTTTTGATCGTTATTTGCCATAACTTAGAACTCCAGCCCGCCTTCACGAGCAGCATCAGCCAGCGCTTTGACGCGGCCATGGTACTTGAAGCCGGAACGGTCAAAGGCAACTTGAGATACACCGGCGGCTTTCGCACGCTCAGCTACCAGCTTGCCAACCTTAGTGGCCGCGTCGATGTTGCCAGTGGCGCCATCACGCAGGTCTTTGTCCAAGGTCGAGGCGCTTGCCAGAACCTTGCTGCCGTCGGCCGAAATGACCTGGGCGTAGATGTGCTGCGAGGAGCGGAACACGCACAGGCGCACGACTTCGAGTTCGTGCATCTTGAGACGTGCTTTGCGAGCGCGACGCAGTCGAATAACTTTTTTGTCGGTCATTTACTAGGCCCTACTTCTTCTTGGCTTCTTTACGACGGACTACTTCGTCCGCGTAACGCACACCTTTACCTTTGTAAGGCTCTGGCGGACGGAAGTCGCGGATTTCAGCGGCCACCTGACCTACCAGCTGCTTGTCGATACCCTTGATCAGGATGTCGGTCTGGCTAGGTGTTTCAGCGGTGATACCGGCTGGCAGTTCGTAGTCCACTGGGTGAGAGAAGCCCAGGGCCAGGTTCAGGACGGTGCCTTTAGCCTGTGCCTTGTAACCAACACCGACCAGCTGGAGCTTGCGCTCGAAGCCTTGGCTTACGCCTTGGACCATGTTGTTGACCAGAGCGCGGGTGGTACCGGCCATGGCACGAGCTTGCTGGTCACCATTGCGAGCGACGAAACGCAGCTCACCAGACTCTTCGGTAACTTCAACAGACGAGTGAACGTTCAGTTCGAGAGTACCTTTGGCACCCTTCACCGAAAGCTGCTGACCGGCGAATTTGACTTCGACACCGGATGGCAGCTTAACGGGGTTCTTAGCGACGCGAGACATGTCTATCCCCCCTTAGAACACTGTGCACAGAACTTCGCCGCCGACACCGGCAGCGCGCGCAGCGCGATCAGTCATCACACCTTTGTTGGTGGAGACGATAGACACGCCCAGACCGCCACGTACTTTCGGCAGATCGGTGACGGCCTTGTACTGGCGCAGGCCTGGACGGCTGGAGCGCTTCAGTTCCTCGATGACCGGACGGCCTTCGAAGTACTTCAGTTCGATCGACAGGGAAGGCTTGGCCTCACCAGTTACCTGGTAGCCAGCGATGTAACCTTCGTCCTTCAGAACTTTGGCAACCGCGACCTTCAGGGTAGAGGAAGGCATGCTTACGACGGACTTTTCAGCCATCTGGGCATTACGGATGCGAGTTAGCATGTCCGCTAACGGGTCCTGCATACTCATGGGCTAGATGCTCCTGATACAAGAATTATTAGCCTTGCGGCTATGACAACCACCTGAACGATTTGGGCAAAAACCCAGGCTCAGGTGAGCCGGTCATTCTAGACACAAGGCAGAAACGAAACAAGCCCCATATAGGGGCTTGTTTGTTGGCAAGGTCACCGGCGGTCGGAAGATTGCTCCCCTTCCACCCGTGCCTTGCCTGCAGCGATTACCAGGAGGCCTTGACCAGGCCTGGTACGTCACCGCGCATTGCAGCTTGACGCAGCATGTTACGGCCCAGGCCGAACTTACGGTATACACCGTGAGGACGACCGGTCAGGCGGCAACGGTTGCGCAGGCGCGAGGCGCTAGCGTCGCGTGGCTGCTTCTGCAGAGCGACAACGGCAGCGAAACGCTCTTCTGGAGAGGCGTTCAGGTTGACGATGGTCGCTTTCAGCTCAGCACGCTTCTTGGCGAACTTTGCTACCGTGAGCTGACGCTTCAGCTCGCGGTTTTTCATGCTCTTCTTGGCCATTTTCCTACTCCAATCAGTTGCGGAACGGGAACTTGAAAGCACGCAGCAGAGCGCGGCCTTCGTCGTCCGAACGAGCAGTGGTGGTCAGGGTGATGTCCAAACCGCGCAGAGCATCGATCTTGTCGTAGTCGATTTCCGGGAAGATGATCTGCTCTTTCACGCCCATGCTGTAGTTGCCACGACCATCGAAGGACTTGGCATTCAGGCCGCGGAAGTCGCGAACCCGAGGCAGGGAGATCGCCAGCAGGCGGTCCAGGAATTCGTACATCTTGTCGCTACGCAGGGTCACCTTGACGCCGATCGGCCAGCCTTCGCGGACTTTGAAGCCAGCGATGGATTTGCGAGCGAAAGTCACGACCGGCTTTTGACCGGTGATCTTTTCCAGGTCGGCAACAGCGTGCTCGATGACTTTCTTGTCGCCGATCGCTTCGCCCAGACCCATGTTCAGGGTGATCTTGGTAACGCGCGGAACTTCCATCACGTTCGACAGCTTAAGTTCTTCCTTAAGCTTAGGAGCGATTTCGTTCCGGTAAATCTCTTTCAGTCGTGCCATGGTCTTCTACCTAGCAGTGTTCAAGCATCAACCGCTTTTTGGGTCGACTTGAAGACACGAATTTTTTTACCGTCTTCTACTTTGAAACCAACGCGGTCAGCCTTGTTGGTTTCACCGTTGAAGATGGCAACGTTGGAAGCGTGCAGAGGCGCTTCTTTCTCGACGATACCGCCCTGTACGCCCGCCATCGGGTTAGGCTTGGTATGACGCTTGACCAGGTTCACGCCACCGATAACCAGACGGTCATCAGCCAGAACCTTCAGCACCTTACCGCGCTTACCTTTGTCTTTGCCGGCGATCACGATGATCTCGTCGTCACGACGAATCTTTTGCATGTCGGATCTCCTTACAGCACTTCAGGGGCGAGCGAGACGATCTTCATGAACTTCTCAGTACGAAGTTCACGGGTCACTGGCCCGAAGATGCGAGTGCCGATCGGCTCTTGCTTGTTGTTCAGCAGAACAGCAGCGTTGCCGTCGAAACGAATGATGGAACCGTCAGCGCGACGAACACCATGACGGGTACGTACGACGACAGCGGTCATCACCTGGCCTTTTTTGACCTTACCGCGCGGAATTGCTTCCTTGACGGTTACTTTGATGATGTCACCGATACCGGCGTAACGGCGGTGCGAACCGCCGAGTACCTTGATGCACATGACGCGACGAGCGCCGCTGTTATCGGCCACATCGAGCATGGATTGAGTCTGAATCATAAAATTTCTCCGACCCCTAGCCCTTAGACTTCAACAGCGCGTTCGAGGACTTCAACCAGTGCCCAGGACTTGGTCTTGGCCAGCGGACGGGTTTCACGGATGGAAACCTTGTCGCCGATCTTGCACTGGTTGGCTTCGTCGTGCGCGTGCAGCTTAGTCGAACGCTTAACGTATTTACCGTAGATCGGGTGCTTTACGCGACGCTCGATCAGAACGGTGATGGTCTTGTCCATTTTGTCGCTGACGACACGGCCAGTCAGCGTACGGACGGTTTTTTCAGCTTCAGCCATGATCACTTACCTGCCTGCTGGTTGAGCACAGTTTTCACGCGAGCGATGTCACGCTTAACTTGCGAGAGCAGGTGCGACTGCCCCAACTGGCCAGTTGCTTTCTGCATACGCAGATTGAACTGGTCGCGCAGCAAGCCGAGCAGTTGCTCGTTCAGTTGCTGTGCCGATTTTTCACGAAGTTCATTCGCTTTCATCACATCACCGTCCGCTTAACAAAGGAGGTGGCGAGAGGCAGCTTTGCAGCAGCCAGGGCGAAAGCTTCGCGCGCCAGCTCTTCAGAAACACCCTCGATCTCGTACAGGACTTTGCCTGGCTGGATCTGGGCAACCCAGTATTCCACGGAGCCCTTACCTTTACCCATACGAACCTCAAGAGGTTTTTTGGAGATCGGCTTGTCCGGGAACACACGGATCCAGATCTTACCGCCACGCTTAACGTGACGGGTCAGCGCACGACGTGCGGACTCGATCTGGCGAGCGGTGAGGCGACCGCGAGCAACAGCTTTCAGGGCGAATTCGCCGAAGCTGACTTTGCTACCGCGCAGTGCCAGACCACGGTTGTGGCCAGTCATCTGCTTGCGGAATTTTGTACGCTTTGGTTGCAACATTTGGCGTACCCCTTACTTAGCAGCTTTTTTACGAGGCGCTGGTGCTTGTGGTTTCAGTTCTTCTTGGCGACCACCAATAACTTCGCCTTTGAAGATCCAAACCTTCACACCGATCACACCATAAGTGGTGTGAGCTTCGTAGGTGTTGTAGTCGATATCGGCACGCAGGGTGTGCAGAGGCACACGACCTTCGCGATACCACTCGGTACGAGCAATCTCAGCACCGCCGAGACGACCGCTCACCTGGATCTTGATGCCCTTGGCACCAATACGCATGGCGTTCTGTACCGCGCGCTTCATGGCGCGACGGAACATTACACGGCGTTCCAGCTGCTGAGCTACGCTCTGCGCAACCAGCATAGCGTCGAGTTCCGGCTTGCGGATCTCTTCGATGTTGATGTGCACAGGCACACCCATCTGCTTGGTCAGGTCCTGACGCAGCTTCTCGACATCTTCACCTTTCTTACCGATAACGATACCGGGACGAGCGGTGTGGATGGTGATGCGTGCAGTTTGAGCCGGACGATGAATATCGATACGGCTTACGGACGCGCTTTTTAGTTTGTCTTGGAGGTACTCACGCGTTTTCAGATCCTTCAACAGGTAATCTGCGTAAGTAGCACCGTCTGCGTACCAGACGGAGGTGTGCTCCTTGACGATTCCCAGGCGAATGCCAGTGGGATGTACTTTCTGACCCATCTGATCGACTCCGTTACTTGTCCGCAACCTTGACAGTGATATGGCAAGACCGCTTGACGATGCGATCAGCACGGCCTTTGGCACGTGGCATGATGCGCTTCAGCGAACGCCCTTCGTTGACGAAGACGGTGGAGACCTTCAGGTCATCAACGTCTGCGCCTTCGTTGTGTTCGGCGTTGGCTACGGCCGACTCGAGGACTTTCTTCATGATTTCAGCGGCTTTTTTGCTGCTGAAGGCCAACAGGTTGAGCGCTTCGCCCACCTTCTTCCCGCGGATCTGGTCGGCGACCAAGCGGGCTTTCTGGGCGGAGATGCGAGCGCCCGACAACTTAGCGGCTACTTCCATTTCCTTACCCCTTAACGCTTGGCTTTCTTGTCAGCCACGTGCCCGCGATAGGTGCGGGTACCGGCGAACTCGCCCAGTTTGTGGCCGACCATGTCTTCGTTCACGAGAACTGGAACATGCTGGCGACCGTTGTGAACCGCGATGGTCAGACCGACCATTTGTGGCAGGATCATCGAACGGCGCGACCAGGTTTTAACTGGCTTGCGATCGTTCTTCTCCACCGCCACTTCGACCTTCTTCAACAGGTGAAGATCGATAAAAGGACCTTTTTTCAGAGAACGTGGCACTGTCGTATCCCTCTAGTTACTTGCGACGACGGACGATCATGTTGTCGGTACGCTTATTACCACGGGTTTTAGCACCCTTGGTTGGGAAGCCCCATGGCGATACCGGATGACGACCACCGGAGGTACGACCTTCACCACCACCGTGTGGGTGGTCAACCGGGTTCATGGCAACACCACGAACGGTTGGGCGAACGCCGCGCCAGCGTTTGGCACCAGCTTTACCCAGCGAACGCAGGCTGTGCTCGGAGTTCGAGACTTCGCCCAGGGTCGCACGGCACTCAGCCAGGACTTTACGCATTTCACCAGAGCGCAGACGCAGGGTCACGTAGACACCTTCGCGAGCGATCAGCTGAGCCGAAGCACCAGCGGAACGAGCGATCTGAGCACCTTTACCCGGCTTCAGTTCGATGCCGTGAATGGTGCTACCTACTGGAATGTTGCGCAGCTGCAGGGAGTTACCGGCCTTGATTGGGGCCAGGGCACCTGCGATCAGCTGGTCGCCAGCGCTCACGCCTTTAGGCGCGATGATGTAGCGACGCTCACCGTCTGCGTAGCACAGCAGGGCGATGTGAGCAGTACGGTTTGGATCGTATTCGATACGCTCGACAGTGGCTGGAATGCCATCTTTGTCATTGCGACGGAAGTCGACCAGACGGTAATGCTGCTTGTGACCACCACCAACGTGACGAGTGGTAATGCGGCCATTGTTGTTACGACCACCAGACTTCGATTTTTTCTCGATCAGCGGTGCGTGAGGAGCGCCTTTGTGCAGCTCCTTGTTGACCACCTTGACCACGAAACGGCGGCCAGGGGAAGTCGGTTTGCATTTAACGATTGCCATGATGCACCCCTTCCTTACTCAGCACTGCTGCTGAAATCGAGATCTTGGCCTGGCTGAAGGGAGACGATCGCCTTCTTCCAGTCATTACGCTTGCCCAGACCACGTGCGGTACGCTTGGTTTTACCCAGAACGTTAACAGTCGACACGTTTTCAACTTTTACGTTGAACAGGCCTTCGACAGCTTTCTTGATTTCCAGCTTGGTTGCATCAGTAGCAACCTTGAATACGAACTGGCCTTTTTTCTCAGCCAGAACGGTAGCCTTCTCGGAAACGTGCGGGCCAAGGAGGACTTTGAATACGCGTTCCTGGTTCATCCCAGCAGCTCCTCGAATTTCTTCACGGCCGAGACAGTGATCAACACTTTCTCGTATGCGATCAGACTGACCGGGTCGGAACCTTGTACGTCACGTACATCGACGTGCGGCAGGTTACGAGCAGCCAGGTACAGGTTCTGATCAACAGCGTCGGAAACGATCAATACGTCGCTCAGACCCATGCCGTTCAGCTTGTTCAGCAGATCTTTGGTTTTCGGTGCTTCAACAGCGAAGTCCTGAACCACGACCAGACGGTCGCTACGCACCAGCTCAGCGAGGATGGAGCGCAGAGCTGCGCGATACATCTTCTTGTTGAGCTTTTGCGAGTGATCTTGAGGGCGAGCTGCGAAGGTTACACCACCGCCACGCCAGATCGGACCACGAGTGGTACCAGCACGAGCACGACCAGTACCCTTCTGACGCCATGGGCGCTTACCGCCACCAGCCACGTCGGAACGGGTCTTCTGCTGCTTGGTACCCTGACGGCCGCCAGCCATGTAGGCCACGACTGCTTGGTGAACCAGCGTCTCGTTGAATTCGCCACCGAAAGTCAGTTCGGAAACTTCGATCGCCTGAGCGTCATTTACATTAAGTTGCATGTCAGTTTCCCCTTAACCGCGAGCCTTGACAGCTGGACGTACAACCACGTCGCCGCCAGTAGCGCCAGGTACGGCACCCTTGATCAGCAGCAGGTTGCGTTCAGCGTCTACGCGAACTACTTCCAGGGACTGAACAGTCACGCGCTCGGCGCCCATGTGACCGGACATTTTCTTGCCCTTGAACACACGACCAGGAGTCTGGCACTGGCCGATGGAACCAGGAACACGGTGCGACACGGAGTTACCGTGGGTGTTGTCCTGACCACGGAAGTTCCAGCGCTTGATGGTACCGGCGAAGCCTTTACCTTTGGACTGACCAGTAACGTCAACCAGCTGGCCTGCAGTGAAGAGTTCAGCTTTGATCAGATCGCCAGCCTGGAAATCGCCTTCTTCAAGACGGAACTCCCAAACACCGCGACCAGCGGCAACGTTGGCCTTGGCGAAGTGGCCTGCCTGAGCGGCAGTCACACGCGAAGCACGACGCTCGCCGACAGTGACTTGCACTGCACGGTAGCCATCGGTTTCTTCAGTTTTGAACTGGGTGACGCGATTCGGCTCGATCTCAATGACCGTGACCGGAATGGAGACACCTTCTTCGGTGAAAATGCGGGTCATACCGCACTTGCGACCGATTACACCAATAGTCATGTTGTAAACCTCATGAGTGTACGGGGCTTTCACCCGCTATGGCCGCCCATTTCAGAGCGTTACACGACTAGACCGAAGTCTTAGCCGAGGCTGATCTGTACTTCCACACCTGCCGCCAGATCAAGCTTCATCAGCGCGTCAACGGTTTTATCCGTTGGCTGGACGATGTCCAGAACACGCTTATGAGTGCGAATCTCGTACTGGTCACGCGCGTCTTTGTTGACGTGCGGGGAAACCAGAACGGTGAAACGCTCTTTGCGGGTAGGCAGTGGAATTGGACCACGCACTTGTGCACCAGTACGTTTCGCGGTTTCCACGATTTCCTGGGTGGATTGGTCGATCAGGCGATGGTCGAAAGCCTTCAACCTGATACGGATTTGCTGATTTTGCATTGGATTTCAGACTCCAGGCTGTTCCCAACGGACGCACTACGCCCGCTAAAAGGAGGCGTGATTCTATAGACGCCCCCAATTAGTGTCAACCCAATAAAAAAACCCCCGCTGAGCGGGGGTTTTTTTCAATCGGTCGAGTGATTACTCGATGATTTTGGCCACAACGCCGGCGCCGACGGTACGACCGCCTTCACGGATAGCGAAGCGCAGACCGTCTTCCATTGCGATGGTCTTGATCAGGGTAACAGTCATCTGAATGTTGTCACCTGGCATTACCATTTCAACGCCTTCCGGCAGTTCGCAGTTACCGGTCACGTCAGTGGTACGGAAGTAGAACTGTGGACGGTAGCCTTTGAAGAACGGAGTGTGACGGCCGCCTTCTTCCTTCGACAGGACGTAGACTTCTGCGGTGAACTTGGTGTGCGGCTTGACCGAACCTGGCTTGACCAGAACCTGACCACGCTCAACGTCGTCACGCTTGGTGCCACGCAGCAGAACGCCGCAGTTCTCGCCAGCACGACCTTCGTCCAGCAGCTTGCGGAACATCTCAACACCGGTGCAGGTGGTGGTGGTGGTGTCACGCAGACCAACGATTTCCAGCGGATCCTGAACGCGGACGATACCACGCTCGATACGACCGGTAACAACGGTACCACGACCCGAAATCGAGAACACGTCTTCGATCGGCATCAGGAACGGCTGGTCGATAGCACGAACTGGCTCAGGAATGTAGCTGTCCAGAGTTTCTACCAGCTTCTTAACAGCGGTAGTGCCCATTTCGTTGTCGTCTTTGCCTTCCAGCGCCATACGAGCCGAACCGATGATGATCGGGGTGTCGTCGCCTGGGAAGTCATAGGTGGACAGCAGGTCGCGAACTTCCATCTCGACCAGTTCCAGCAGCTCAGCGTCGTCTACCAGGTCAGCCTTGTTCAGGAAGACCACGATGTACGGAACGCCTACCTGACGGGACAGCAGGATGTGCTCACGGGTTTGTGGCATCGGACCATCGGCGGCCGAGCAAACCAGGATCGCGCCGTCCATCTGGGCAGCACCGGTGATCATGTTCTTCACGTAGTCAGCGTGACCTGGGCAGTCAACGTGAGCGTAGTGACGAATGGTCGAGTTGTACTCAACGTGAGCGGTGTTGATGGTGATACCGCGCGCTTTTTCTTCCGGAGCCGAGTCGATCTTGTCGAACTCAACGATTGCCGAACCGAAAACTTCGGAGCAAACGCGAGTCAGAGCTGCGGTCAGAGTGGTCTTACCGTGGTCAACGTGGCCGATGGTGCCGACGTTAACGTGGGGAAGGGAACGATCAAATTTTTCTTTAGCCACGACAGTGAACCTCTTGCCTAAAGGGGATTAGCCTTGTTTTTTAACGAGTGCTTCGACGATGTTCGACGGAGCTTCGGCGTATTTGGAGAATTCCATGGAGTAGCTTGCGCGACCCTGAGACATGGAACGAACGTCGGTTGCGTAACCGAACATCTCTCCGAGCGGTACTTCAGCACGGACGACACGGCCAGAGACCGACTCATCCATACCCTGGACCAGACCACGACGACGGTTCAGGTCACCCATCACGTCACCCAGGTAGTCTTCCGGGGTTACAACTTCGACTTTCATGATCGGCTCGAGAACCACGCCACCGCCCTTCTGGGCCAGTTGCTTGGTCGCCATCGAAGCAGCGATTTTGAACGCCATTTCGTTGGAGTCGACGTCGTGGTACGAACCGTCGAATACCGCGGCCTTCAGGCCGATCAGAGGATAACCGGCAACAACGCCGTTTTTCATCTGCTCTTCGATACCCTTCTGGATCGCAGGGATGTATTCCTTAGGAATCACACCACCAACGACTTCGTTGGAGAACACCAGACCTTCAGTGATGTTGCCCTTGTCGTCCACGTCCGGCTCGGAGAAGCGAACCCAGCAGTGACCGAACTGACCACGACCACCCGACTGACGAACGAACTTGCCTTCGATCTCGACGTTGGATTTGGTGATCTTCTCGCGGTACGAAACCTGCGGCTTGCCGATGTTGGCTTCGACGTTGAATTCGCGCTTCATGCGGTCAACGAGGATATCCAGGTGCAGCTCACCCATACCGGAGATGATGGTCTGACCGGTTTCTTCATCGGTCTTGACGCGGAACGATGGGTCTTCCTGAGCCAGCTTGCCCAGTGCGATACCCATCTTCTCCTGGTCCTGCTTGGTTTTCGGCTCTACAGAGAGCGAAATCACAGGCTCAGGGAAGTCCATACGCTCAAGGATGATCGGCTTGTCGGCGTTGCACAGGGTATCACCAGTGGTGACGTCCTTCATGCCGATCAGAGCAGCGATGTCGCCTGCACGTACTTCTTTGATCTCTTCACGCTGGTTGGCGTGCATCTGGACCATACGACCAACGCGCTCTTTCTTGCCCTTGACCGAGTTGATGACGGAGTCACCGGAGGTCAGGAAGCCCGAGTAAACGCGAACGAAGGTCAGAGTACCAACGAACGGGTCGGTGGCAATCTTGAAGGCCAGGGCCGAGAACGGCTCGTCGTCGTCAGCATGACGCTCGTCGAATTGCTCTGGCTTGACTTCGTCCTTAGGCACATCGATCAGGTCAGGGTGGATACCCTTGATCGCAGGGATCTCGGTCGGAGCTGGCAGGAAGTCGATAACGGCGTCGAGAACCAGGGGAACACCCTTGTTCTTGAACGACGAACCGCAGACAGCCGGAACGATCTCGCTGGCCAGCGTGCGCGCGCGCAGGCCTGCCTTGATCTCTTCGACGGACAGCTCACCTTCTTCAAGGTACTTGTTCATCAGCTCTTCGGTGGCTTCGGCGGCGGCTTCAACCATGTTGTTGCGCCATTCGTTAGCCAGCTCGACCATATCCGCAGGAATTTCTTCCTCGCGGTAGGTAGTACCCTTGTCGTCGTCGTTCCAGTAGATAGCCTTCATCTTGATCAGGTCAACCTGACCCTGGAAGTTATCTTCCGAACCGATGGCCAGCTGAACAGGAACCGGAGTGTGACCCAGACGGTTCTTGATCTGACCTACGACGCGCAGGAAGTTTGCACCAGCACGGTCCATCTTGTTCACGTAAACAACACGCGGAACGCCGTACTTGTTGGCCTGACGCCATACGGTTTCGGACTGCGGCTCAACGCCGGAGGTGCCACAGAACACAACGACCGCGCCGTCGAGTACACGCAGCGAACGCTCTACTTCAATGGTGAAGTCAACGTGGCCAGGGGTATCGATGACGTTTACGCGGTAGTTGTCATACTGACCACGGGAACCTTTCCAGAAGGTGGTAACGGCAGCGGAGGTAATGGTGATACCCCGCTCCTGCTCCTGCACCATCCAGTCGGTGGTCGCGGCGCCGTCATGCACCTCGCCCATTTTGTGGCTCAGACCTGTGTAGAACAGGATCCGCTCGGTAGTGGTGGTCTTGCCCGCGTCAACGTGGGCACAGATACCAATGTTACGGTAGCGGTTAATTGCTGTAGTACGAGCCATAAAGCCCTCGCAAAAAGATTGATGCTTGAATTAGAAGCGGTAGTGCGAGAACGCTTTGTTGGCTTCAGCCATACGGTGAACGTCTTCACGCTTCTTGACTGCAGCACCCTTGCCTTCGGCAGCATCCAGCAGCTCGCCGGCCAGACGCAGAGCCATCGACTTCTCGCCGCGCTTGCGGGCGTAGTCTACGAGCCAGCGCATTGCCAGAGCGTTACGACGGGATGGACGAACTTCAACCGGAACCTGGTAAGTGGCACCGCCGACACGACGGGACTTTACTTCGACCAGCGGAGCGATGGCGTCGAGAGCTTTCTCGAAGATTTCCAGGGGGTCGCTGTTCTTGCGTGCTTTGACGGTATCCAGGGCACCGTAAACGATGCGCTCGGCTACGGCCTTCTTGCCGCTTTCCATCACGTGGTTCATGAACTTCGCGAGGATCTGGGATCCGTACTTCGGATCGTCAAGGATCTCACGTTTTGCTGCTACACGACGTCTTGGCATGATAAGCCCTCAAACGGTCTTCAGGTTAGCCCGGGACCAGGTCATTCGACCCACGCCCGACCTTACTCTTATCGACTCAAAAAAATGGATGTCTGCAAACGACCGATTACTTCGGACGCTTGGTACCGTACTTCGAACGACCCTGGTTACGGCCTTTAACGCCCGAAGTATCCAGAGAGCCGCGAACGGTGTGGTAACGAACACCTGGCAAGTCTTTTACACGGCCGCCACGAATCAGGACGACGCTGTGCTCTTGCAGGTTGTGGCCTTCACCACCGATGTACGAGGAAACCTCGAAACCGTTGGTCAGACGCACACGGCATACTTTACGCAGTGCCGAGTTAGGTTTTTTCGGCGTGGTGGTGTACACACGGGTGCACACGCCACGACGCTGCGGGCAGTTCTGCAGCGCAGGAACGTCGGACTTCTCGACCGAACGCTTACGCGGCTGACGTACCAGCTGGTTGATAGTTGCCATCTACTAGCTCCACTGATTGTCTTGCGACTCTATTGTCTTGCAAGAAAGCCAAAAATTGGCGAGACGGAGCCTCACCAAATTTAAGGGTACAAAAGTCTAAAGAGGATCTTGCACCCAGTCAAGACGAGGCCCCGGCCCTCCCCGCCCGATCATCGGCAACATTTCATGTCGCCGATGCTCGCCCGAGGCTTGCCGGGGCCTTGCCCTGTACTTAGTTACCGCTGGAATTCAGCGCTTCAGTCAGTGCAGCTTCCACTTCACTGGCGCTTACACGCAGCGGTTTGTCGGCATCACGGCGACGCTTACGCTCGCTGTGGTAGGCCAGACCAGTACCAGCCGGGATCAGACGACCCACGACCACGTTCTCTTTCAGGCCGCGCAGGTAGTCGCGCTTGCCGGTTACAGCCGCTTCGGTCAGTACGCGGGTGGTTTCCTGGAAGGAAGCCGCGGAGATGAACGACTCGGTGGACAGCGAGGCCTTGGTGATACCCAGCAGCACACGGGTGAACTTGGAGATGAACTTGTCCTCGCCAGCGAGACGCTCGTTCTCTACCAGCACCTGGGTCAGTTCCATCTGGTCGCCCTTGATGAAGCTGGAATCGCCCGACTCGGAGATCTCGACCTTGCGAAGCATCTGACGCAGGATGGTCTCGATGTGCTTGTCGTTGATCTTCACGCCTTGCAGACGGTAAACATCCTGGATCTCGTTGACGATGTACTTCGCCAGCGCGCTCACACCCAGCAGACGCAGGATGTCATGCGGATCGCTCGGGCCGTCGGAGATAACTTCGCCGCGGTTTACCTGTTCACCTTCGAAGACGTTCAGGTGGCGCCACTTCGGAATCAGCTCTTCGTACGGATCGCTACCGTCGGTCGGAGTGATTACCAGGCGACGCTTGCCCTTGGTCTCTTTACCGAATGCGATGGTGCCGCTGACTTCAGCCAGAATCGAGGCTTCTTTCGGACGACGCGCTTCGAACAGGTCGGCAACACGCGGCAGACCACCGGTAATGTCACGGGTCTTCGACGTTTCTTGCGGGATACGCGCGATAACGTCACCAACACCGATCTGCGCACCGTCAGCCACACCGACAAGGGCGTTGGCTGGCAGGAAGTACTGGGCAGGTACGTCGGTACCTGGCAGGTACAGGTCCTTGCCTGAGGCATCGACCATCTTGATTGCTGGACGGATTTCCTTGCCCGCGGCAGGGCGATCCTTGACGTCCAGTACTTCAATGTTGGTCAAGCCAGTCAGTTCATCGGTCTGACGCTTGATGGTGATGTTTTCTTCCATGCCCACGAAGGTCACGGTACCTTTCAGCTCGGTAACGATCGGGTGAGTGTGCGGGTCCCACTTGGCGACGATGGCGCCAGCTTCGACCTTTTCACCTTCCTTGACCGAAATCACCGCACCGTAAGGCAGCTTGTAGCGCTCACGCTCACGACCGAACTCGTCGGCAATCGCCAACTCACCCGAACGCGATACGGCAACCAGGTTACCGTCGGCACGCTCAACCTGCTTCAGGTTGTGCAGACGCACCATACCGCCATTCTTCACCTGGACGCTGTCGGCAGCCGAAGTACGGCTTGCGGCACCACCGATGTGGAACGTACGCATGGTCAGCTGGGTACCCGGCTCACCGATCGACTGGGCAGCGATAACGCCGACAGCTTCACCGATGTTCACCTGGTGACCGCGAGCCAGGTCACGACCGTAGCACTTGGCGCAGATGCCGTAGCGGGTTTCGCAGTTGATCGGCGAACGCACGATCACTTCGTCGATGCTGTTCAGCTCGATGAACTCAACCCACTGCTCGTCGACCAAGGTACCGGCCGGAACGATAACGTCCTCGGTGCCTGGCTTGAACACGTCACGGGCGATGACACGACCCAATACACGCTCACCCAGCGGCTCTACAACGTCGCCGCCTTCGATGTGTGGCGTCATCACCAGGCCCTGATCGGTACCGCAGTCGATCTCGGTCACAACCAGATCCTGGGCAACGTCCACCAGACGACGAGTCAGGTAACCGGAGTTAGCGGTTTTCAGTGCGGTATCCGCCAGACCCTTACGAGCACCGTGAGTCGAGATGAAGTACTGAAGTACGCTCAGACCTTCACGGAAGTTCGCAGTGATCGGCGTCTCGATGATGGAGCCGTCCGGCTTGGCCATCAGACCACGCATACCGGCCAGCTGACGGATCTGGGCTGCGGAACCCCGCGCACCCGAGTCAGCCATCATGTACATCGAGTTGAAGGACTCTTGCTCGACTTCCTTGCCTTCGCGGTCGATGACCTTCTCTTTCGAGAGGTTGGCCATCATCGCCTTGGACACTTCGTCGTTCGCCTTCGACCACAAGTCGATGACTTTGTTGTACTTCTCGCCCTGGGTTACCAGACCGGAGGCGTACTGGCTCTCGATTTCCTTCACTTCGTCGGTAGCGTTACCGATGATGCGGGCTTTCTCGTCCGGGATAACGAAGTCGTTAACACCGATGGAAACGCCGGAAATGGTCGAGTAAGCGAAACCGGTGTACATCAGCTGGTCGGCGAAGATAACGGTCTCTTTCAGACCAACCACGCGATAGCACTGGTTGATCAGCTTGGAGATCGCCTTTTTCTTCATCGGCTGGTTGACCACGTCGTAAGGCAGACCTGCTGGCACAACCTGGAACAGCAGCGCACGGCCAACGGTGGTGTCGACGATGCGGGTGTTCTTGACCACCGAGCCATCACGCTCTTTCACGGTTTCGTTGATACGAACCTTGATTTTCGCGTGCAGGGCGGCTTCGCCGGCGCGGAATACGCGGTCGACTTCCTGCAGGTCGGCGAACACGCGACCCTCGCCCTTGGCATTGATCGCTTCACGGGTCATGTAATACAGACCCAGTACAACGTCCTGCGACGGAACGATGATTGGCTCACCGTTGGCTGGCGACAGGATGTTGTTGGTCGACATCATCAGCGCACGCGCTTCGAGCTGGGCTTCCAGGGTCAGCGGCACGTGAACGGCCATCTGGTCGCCGTCGAAGTCGGCGTTGTACGCAGCACAGACCAGCGGGTGCAGCTGGATAGCCTTACCTTCGATCAGTACGGGTTCAAACGCCTGGATACCCAGACGGTGAAGAGTCGGTGCACGGTTGAGCAGTACGGGGTGTTCGCGAATCACTTCGGCGAGAACGTCCCACACCTCTGGCAGCTCGCGCTCGACCATCTTCTTGGCAGCCTTGATGGTGGTCGCCAGACCACGCATTTCCAGCTTGCCGAAAATGAACGGCTTGAACAGCTCGAGGGCCATCTTCTTCGGCAGACCGCACTGGTGCAGACGCAGGGTCGGACCTACGGTAATTACCGAACGGCCGGAGTAGTCAACACGCTTACCGAGCAAGTTCTGACGGAAGCGACCTTGCTTACCTTTGATCATGTCGGCCAGGGACTTCAGCGGACGCTTGTTCGAGCCAGTGATGGCGCGACCACGGCGGCCGTTGTCCAGCAGGGCGTCGACCGCTTCCTGCAGCATGCGCTTTTCGTTGCGCACGATGATGTCCGGCGCCGACAGATCCAGCAGGCGCTTCAGACGGTTGTTACGGTTGATCACCCGACGATACAGGTCGTTCAGGTCGGAAGTCGCGAAACGGCCACCATCCAGCGGAACCAGCGGACGCAGGTCCGGCGGCAGCACTGGCAGGACGGTCAGGACCATCCACTCAGGCAGGTTGCCCGAGCCCTGGAAAGCTTCCATCAGCTTCAGACGCTTGGAAAGCTTCTTGATCTTGGTTTCCGAGTTGGTCTGCGGAATTTCTTCGCGCAGGCGGCCGATCTCGTGCTCCAGGTCGATAGCGTGCAGCAGCTCGCGGACAGCCTCGGCACCCATGCGGGCGTCAAAGTCGTCACCGAACTCTTCCAGCGCTTCGAAGTACTGCTCGTCGTTCAGCAGCTGGCCCTTTTCCAGGGTAGTCATGCCCGGGTCGATAACGACATAGCTCTCGAAGTAGAGCACGCGTTCGATATCACGCAGGGTCATGTCCATCAGCAGGCCGATACGGGACGGCAGCGACTTCAGGAACCAGATGTGGGCAACCGGCGAGGCCAGCTCGATGTGCGCCATGCGCTCACGACGAACCTTCGCCAGGGCAACTTCAACGCCGCACTTCTCGCAGATTACGCCGCGGTGCTTGAGGCGCTTGTACTTGCCGCACAGGCACTCGTAGTCCTTGACTGGGCCAAAGATCTTGGCGCAGAACAGGCCGTCACGCTCAGGCTTGAACGTACGGTAGTTGATGGTTTCCGGCTTCTTAACTTCACCGAACGACCACGAACGGATCATTTCAGGCGACGCCAGACCGATGCGGATGGCGTCGAACTCTTCGACTTGACCCTGGTTTTTCAGCAAATTCAGTAGGTCTTTCAAGGCCTTTCCTCCTGGCGGAGCAGGGAGCGGGCATTACCTGCCCCACTCCCCTTCGCGTCACGTGTTATTCGGTTTCCAGATCGATATCGATACCGAGCGAACGGATCTCTTTGATCAACACGTTGAAGGACTCGGGCATGCCCGGCTCCATACGGTGATCGCCATCCACGATGTTCTTGTACATCTTGGTACGGCCGTTCACGTCGTCCGACTTCACTGTGAGCATTTCTTGCAGGGTGTATGCCGCGCCGTATGCTTCCAGCGCCCACACTTCCATCTCCCCGAAACGCTGACCACCGAACTGCGCCTTACCACCCAGCGGCTGCTGGGTAACCAGGCTGTAGGAACCAGTGGAACGCGCGTGCATCTTGTCGTCCACCAAGTGGTTCAGCTTGAGCATGTACATGTAACCAACGGTCACAGGACGCTCGAACTTGTTGCCGGTACGGCCGTCGAACAGCACCATCTGGCCGCTCTCTGGCAGGTCGGCCAGCTTCAGCATGGCCTTGATCTCGCGCTCCTTGGCACCATCGAAGACCGGGGTAGCCATCGGCACGCCTTTCTTCAGGTTGTTAGCCAGGGCCAGGATCTCTTCGTCGGTGAACTCGTCGAGGTTTTCCTGACGACCGCCGATCTCGTTGTAGACCTCGGTCAGGAACACGCGCAGCTCAGCAGCTTTACGCTGCTCTTCGAGCATGCGGTCGATCTTCTCGCCCAGACCCTTGGCCGCGAGGCCCAGGTGGGTTTCAAGGATCTGACCAACGTTCATACGCGAAGGTACACCCAGCGGGTTCAGTACGACGTCAACCGGAGTACCGTTGGCATCGTGCGGCATGTCTTCAACCGGCATGATGACCGAGACAACACCCTTGTTACCGTGACGACCGGCCATCTTGTCACCCGGCTGGATGCGACGGCGGATTGCCAGGTAAACCTTGACGATCTTCAGTACGCCCGGTGCCAGGTCATCGCCCTGCTGCAGCTTGCGCTTCTTGTCTTCGAACTTGTCGTCCAGCAGACGGCGACGGTCGACGATGTACTGCTGAGCCTTTTCCAGCTGCTCGTTCAGTGCATCTTCAGCCATGCGCAGTTTGAACCACTGGCCGTGCTCCAGACCGTCCAGCACCTCGTCAGTGATCACGGTGCCTTTCTTCAGGCCCGCACCACCATCAACCACCTGGCCGTTCAGGGCAGAACGCAGACGCTCGAAGGTTGCACCTTCAACAATGCGGAACTCTTCGTTGAGGTCCTTGCGGATCTCGTCGAGCTGCATCTTCTCGATGGCCAGCGCGCGGCTATCGCGCTCCACGCCATCACGGGTGAAGACCTGTACGTCGATGACAGTACCCTTGGTGCCAGTTGGCACACGCAGGGAGGTGTCCTTAACGTCGCTGGCCTTCTCACCGAAGATTGCGCGCAGCAGTTTTTCTTCCGGAGTCAGCTGGGTTTCGCCTTTTGGCGTGACCTTGCCAACCAGGATGTCGCCAGCGCCAACTTCAGCACCTACGTAAACGATACCGGCTTCGTCCAGCTTGTTCAGTGCGGCTTCACCCACGTTCGGGATGTCCGCAGTGATTTCCTCTGGGCCGAGCTTGGTGTCACGCGCCACACAGGTCAGTTCCTGAATGTGGATGGTGGTGAAGCGATCTTCCTGAACCACACGCTCGGACAGGCAGATGGAGTCTTCGAAGTTGAAGCCGTTCCACGCCATGAACGCGATGCGCATGTTCTGACCCAGAGCCAGCTCACCCATATCGGTGGACGGGCCGTCGGCCATGATGTCACCACGCTGAACCTTGTCACCTTTGCTCACCAGCGGACGCTGGTTGATGCAGGTGTTCTGGTTCGAACGGGTGTACTTGGTCAGGTTGTAGATATCCACACCTGCTTCGCCGGTTTCCACTTCGTCGTCGGCAACGCGAACAACGATACGGCTAGCGTCGACCGAGTCGATCACACCACCGCGGCGAGCAACCACGCAGACACCGGAGTCACGGGCAACGTTGCGCTCCATGCCGGTACCTACCAGCGGCTTGTCGGCACGCAGGGTTGGTACAGCCTGACGCTGCATGTTCGAACCCATCAACGCACGGTTGGCGTCGTCGTGCTCGAGGAACGGAATCAGCGACGCTGCAACGGAAACAACCTGCTTCGGCGAAACGTCCATCAGGGTGACGTCTTCCGGCGCCTTGACGGTGAATTCGTTCAGGTGACGAACTGCTACCAGCTCATCGATCAGTTGCTTCTTGTCGTTCATCGCGGCCGAAGCCTGTGCGATGACGTGATCCGCCTCTTCGATTGCCGACAGGAACACGATGTCGTCACTGACAACGCCTTCCTTCACCACGCGGTACGGGCTTTCCAGGAAGCCGTACTGGTTGGTGCGGGCGTAGGCCGCCAAGGAGTTGATCAGACCGATGTTCGGACCTTCAGGGGTCTCGATCGGGCACACACGGCCATAGTGGGTCGGGTGTACGTCACGGACTTCGAAGCCGGCACGCTCACGAGTCAGACCGCCAGGGCCGAGTGCAGAGACGCGACGCTTGTGGGTAATCTCCGAGAGAGGGTTGTTCTGGTCCATGAACTGGGACAGCTGGCTGGAACCAAAGAACTCTTTCACCGCCGCCGCTACCGGCTTGGCGTTGATCAGGTCTTGCGGCATCAGGCCTTCGCTTTCCGCCATCGACAGGCGTTCCTTGACCGCGCGCTCGACACGCACCAGGCCAACACGGAACTGGTTCTCGGCCATCTCGCCGACGCAACGTACGCGGCGGTTACCCAGGTGGTCGATGTCGTCGACGATACCTTTGCCGTTACGGATATCGACCAGGGTCTTCAGAACCTCGACGATGTCTTCCTTGCTCAGCACGCCCGAACCCTCGATCTCGGTACGACCGATACGACGGTTGAACTTCATGCGGCCTACGGCGGACAGATCGTAACGCTCGGCACTGAAGAACAGGTTGTTGAACAGGGTCTCGGCTGCATCCTTGGTTGGCGGCTCGCCTGGACGCATCATGCGGTAGATCTCGACCAGAGCTTCCAGCTGGTTGCTGGTGGTATCGATCTTCAGCGTGTCAGAGATGAACGGACCGCAATCGATGTCGTTGGTGTACAGGGTCTCGATACGGACAACCTGCGCCTTGGCGACCTTGATCAGCAGCTCGGTGGTCATCTCGGTGTTGCATTCGGCGAGGATTTCGCCGGTAGCCGGATGCACGATAGCCTTGGCGGTAGTGCGGCCCAGGACGTATTCCATTGGAACGTCCAGTTGCTTGACGCCGGCCTTCTCGAGCTGGTTGATGTGGCGCGCGGTAATACGGCGGCCTTGCTCGACGATGACTTTGCCGGTTTCGTCATGGATGTCCATGACTGCAACTTCACCACGCAGACGCTGTGGCACCAGTTCCAGGCTGAGTTTTTCGCCGGAAATGTGGAACACGTTGGTGGTGTAGAAGGTATTCAGCACTTCTTCAGTGCTGTAACCCAGGGCGCGCAGCAGCACCGAGGCCGGCAGTTTGCGGCGACGGTCGATACGCACGAACACGCAGTCCTTCGGGTCGAACTCGAAGTCCAGCCAGGAACCGCGGTAAGGGATGATGCGAGCGGAGTACAGCAGCTTGCCCGAGCTGTGGGTCTTGCCACGGTCGTGGTCGAAGAACACACCAGGCGAACGGTGCAGCTGGGAAACGATCACACGCTCGGTACCGTTGATAACGAAGGTACCGTTCTCAGTCATCAGGGGGATTTCACCCATGTAGACTTCTTGCTCTTTGATGTCCTTGATCGCTTTGTTCGACGATTCCTTGTCGAAGATGATCAGGCGCACCTTGACCCGCAGTGGGACCGCGAAGGTCACGCCACGCAGGACACATTCCTTCACATCGAAGGCGGGTTCGCCCAGGCGATAGCCTACGTACTCCAGGGCAGCATTGCCGGAGTAGCTGATGATCGGGAATACCGATTTGAAGGCCGCGTGCAGGCCGACGTCGCGGAAGTGATCCTTGGATGCTCCCGCTTGCAGGAATTCGCGATACGAATCCAGCTGGATGGCCAGGAGGTAAGGCACATCCATGACGTCCGGCAACTTGCTAAAGTCCTTGCGGATACGTTTTTTCTCAGTGTATGAGTAAGCCATCAGCGTTCCCCAGCTTGGTCACCTGCTTGTTTGGCTTCTCCCGGCGGGAGCAGCCAGAAAATCGTGCAAACCCCTTGGTTTGCGCCACCCACATGGGTGTCTTGCAGCTCGTTATCGGGACCGGCCTGACCGGCCACCAATAACGGAAAAAGGCCGGTGGCATAAGCCACCAGCCATCAGCCTTTCGCTCAACGCTCAGGCTGGCATCGCAAGGTCGAGATTACTTCAGCTCGACTTTAGCGCCTGCTTCTTCCAGCTTCTTCTTAGCGTCTTCAGCGGCTTCTTTCGAAACGCCTTCAGCTACAACCTGAGGAGCGCCATCGACTTTCTCTTTGGCTTCTTTCAGGCCCAGACCGGTCAGTTCGCGAACGGCTTTGATCACGTTCACTTTCTTGTCGCCGGCTTCAACCAGAACAACGTTGAACTCGGTCTGCTCTTCAACAACGGCAGCAGCAGCAGCTGGGCCAGCAGCGGCAACAGCAGCGGTAACGCCGAAGGTTTCTTCCATTGCTTTGATCAGCTCAACAACTTCCAGAACGGTTTTCTGGCCGATTGCTTCGATGATTTGTTCGTTAGTCAGAGACATGACTCAATCCTGTATTGGGGTGACAGCCTACGCAGCCATCAAATTAAACGTATGATTTTGAAAGAGTTCGCACGCCTTAGGCGGCGGTAGCTTCTTTCTGGTCGCGAATGGCTGCCAGAGTACGAGCCAGCTTGCTGGTGGCGCCTTGAATAACGCTCATCAGTCGTGCAATAGCTTCGTCGCGGGTCGGCAGGGTAGCCAACACGTCGATCTGGTTCGCTGCAATGAAATTGCCGTCAAACGCAGCTGCCTTGATCTCGAACTTGTCCTGACCCTTGGCGAACTCTTTGAACAGACGAGCAGCAGCGCCCGGGTGTTCGTTGGAGAAAGCAATCAGGGTCGGGCCTTTGAACGCGTCGTTGAGGATCGAGAATTCGGTGCCTTCAACAGCGCGCTTGAGCAGGGTATTACGCACTACACGTACGTATACGCCAGCTTCGCGGGCCTCTTTACGGAGTCCGGTCATTGCGCTTACAGTCACACCACGGGCATCAGCCACGACAGCGGACAGAGCGACTTTGGCAGCCTCGTTGACTTCAGCGACGATGGCCTTCTTGTCTTCGAGTTTAATTGCCACGGGTTTACTCCTGGTTTTTACCGTTTCATCTGGCCGAGGCCGGATGTCGTTTTGGTGTCTGATTCGGTAACGAATCGGGAGCACCATCTGCGTGGGCTGATATTTTAAGGCTTGCGCCGCCTACGGTCTTGGATAGCCCCCGCCAGGCAGGGACCCCAATTTTTGCTGGCGGCGCGACTGGTCGCGCCGCCATGTTCTTACACGTTCAGCGAGCTCTGATCGATGACCAGACCTGGGCCCATGGTGGTGCTCAGGGTAACGCGCTTAACGTAGATACCTTTCGAGGAAGCTGGCTTGATACGCTTCAGGTCAGCGATCAGGGCTTCAACGTTTTCCTTCAGCTTGTCAGCTTCAAAGCCGATCTTGCCAACGGAGGTGTGGATGATACCGTTTTTGTCGGTACGGTAGCGAACCTGACCAGCCTTGGCGTTTTTCACGGCAGTGGCTACGTCTGGGGTCACGGTACCAACTTTCGGGTTAGGCATCAGGCCGCGAGGACCCAGAACCTGACCCAGCTGACCTACAACGCGCATGGCATCAGGCGATGCGATAACGACGTCATAGTTCAGGTCGCCGCCTTTCATTTCGGCAGCCAGATCGTCCATACCTACGCGATCAGCGCCGGCAGCCAGAGCAGCTTCAGCAGCTGGACCCTGGGTGAAGACAGCAACGCGAACGGTCTTGCCAGTGCCGTGTGGCAGCACGGTAGCGCTACGTACGACCTGGTCGGATTTACGCGGGTCAACACCGAGGTTAACAGCGATGTCGTAGGACTCGACGAACTTGGCAGCAGGCAGCGAGGCCAGCAGAGTTGCCGCTTCTTCGAAGTTGTAGGCCTTGCCTGCTTCGATTTTCTCGGCGATTGCCTTTTGGCGTTTGGTCAGCTTAGCCATTACACACCCTCCACGTTCAGGCCCATGCTGCGGGCAGAGCCAGCGATGGTGCGTACAGCAGCGTCCAGGTCAGCGGCAGTCAGGTCAGCCTGTTTGGCTTTCGCGATGTCTTCCAGCTGAGCACGGGTAACGGTACCGACTTTAACGGTGTTCGGGCGAGCCGAACCACTGGTCAGGCCAGCAGCTTTCTTCAGCAGAACCGAGGCAGGGGTGCTCTTGGTCTCGAAGGTGAAGCTACGGTCGCTGTAGACAGTGATGATCACTGGAGTCGGCAGGCCGGCTTCTTGACCCTGGGTACGGGCGTTGAAGGCCTTGCAGAATTCCATGATGTTCACACCATGTTGACCCAGAGCTGGACCAACGGGTGGGCTTGGGTTGGCCTGGCCGGCCTTAACTTGCAGCTTGATGTAAGCCTGAATCTTCTTAGCCATGAGCTACTCCAAAATCGGGTACGAACGCCTGATGGCTCCCCGGATGACTTGCGTTTTATCCCAGTGACGACAAAACCCCGCAGCACACAGGGCTGCGGGGTATGGGATGCTTCGTCCGCCTAGACCTTTTCGACCTGGCTGAACTCGAGCTCCACCGGAGTAGAGCGACCGAAAATGAGCACCGCAACCTGCAGGCGACTCTTTTCGTAGTTAACTTCTTCGACACTACCATTGAAGTCAGCGAACGGACCATCAATGACTCGAACCACTTCACCTGGCTCGAACAGCGTCTTGGGCTTCGGCTTATCGCTACCGTCGGCAACGCGACGCAGGATGGCCTCAGCTTCTTTATCGGTAATCGGCGCAGGCTTGTCAGCAGTACCGCCGATAAAGCCCATCACGCGAGGGGTGTCCTTGACCAAGTGCCAAGTCCCTTCATTCATCTCCATCTGGACCAGTACATAGCCAGGGAAGAATTTACGCTCACTCTTGCGCTTCTGGCCATTGCGCATTTCGACGACTTCTTCGGTCGGGACCAAGATCTCGCCGAAACCGTCTTCCATGCCAGCCAGCTTGACGCGCTCGATGAGGGAGCGCATTACATGCTTCTCGTAACCCGAGTAAGCATGCACAACATACCAACGCTTAGCCACGGGACACCTTTAGCCAACGATCAAGGAGACCGCCCAGCCGAGCAGGGAGTCGAGCCCCCACAGCAGCAGTGCCATAACCAGCACGACAGCCACGACAATCAGCGTGGTCTGGGTGGTTTCCTGGCGGGTCGGCCACACGACTTTACGAATCTCGGTACGAGCTTCCTTCGCCAACGCAAAGAACGACTTGCCCTTCGCAGTCTGCAGAGCTACAAAGCCCGCGACAGCAGCAAGGACGAGAAGCACAAGAACGCGATACAGGATTGGAGAGGCGGAGTAATATTGATTACCCACGACACCAACAACCACCAAAGCCACTACAGCCAGCCACTTGAACAGATCAAAACGCGATTCTTGGGCTTCAGTTTTGGGGGTCATCGAGGAGGATCCTGTAAGAAGAAAGCCATCACACCGAGGTGAAATGGCAGGTCAGGAGGGAATCGAACCCCCAACCTACGGTTTTGGAGACCGTCGCTCTGCCAATTGAGCTACTGACCTGTAACGCTGTATCAGGCCGGCCATTATACCGGCCTGATCAAGTAAATCAACTACTTATTCAATAATTTTTGCTACGACACCGGCGCCGACGGTACGACCGCCTTCACGGATAGCGAAGCGCAGACCGTCTTCCATTGCGATGGTCTTGATCAGGGTAACAGTCATCTGAATGTTGTCACCTGGCATTACCATTTCAACGCCTTCCGGCAGTTCGCAGTTACCGGTCACGTCAGTGGTACGGAAGTAGAACTGTGGACGGTAGCCTTTGAAGAACGGAGTGTGACGGCCGCCTTCTTCCTTCGACAGGACGTAGACTTCTGCGGTGAACTTGGTGTGCGGCTTGACCGAACCTGGCTTGACCAGAACCTGACCACGCTCAACGTCGTCACGCTTGGTGCCACGCAGCAGAACGCCGCAGTTCTCGCCAGCACGACCTTCGTCCAGCAGCTTGCGGAACATCTCAACACCGGTGCAGGTGGTGGTGGTGGTGTCACGCAGACCAACGATTTCCAGCGGATCCTGAACGCGGACGATACCACGCTCGATACGACCGGTAACAACGGTACCACGACCCGAAATCGAGAACACGTCTTCGATCGGCATCAGGAACGGCTGGTCGATAGCACGAACTGGCTCAGGAATGTAGCTGTCCAGAGTTTCTACCAGCTTCTTAACAGCGGTAGTGCCCATTTCGTTGTCGTCTTTGCCTTCCAGCGCCATACGAGCCGAACCGATGATGATCGGGGTGTCGTCGCCTGGGAAGTCATAGGTGGACAGCAGGTCGCGAACTTCCATCTCGACCAGTTCCAGCAGCTCAGCGTCGTCTACCAGGTCAGCCTTGTTCAGGAAGACCACGATGTACGGAACGCCTACCTGACGGGACAGCAGGATGTGCTCACGGGTTTGTGGCATCGGACCATCGGCGGCCGAGCAAACCAGGATCGCGCCGTCCATCTGGGCAGCACCGGTGATCATGTTCTTCACGTAGTCAGCGTGACCTGGGCAGTCAACGTGAGCGTAGTGACGAATGGTCGAGTTGTACTCAACGTGAGCGGTGTTGATGGTGATACCGCGCGCTTTTTCTTCCGGAGCCGAGTCGATCTTGTCGAACTCAACGATTGCCGAACCGAAAACTTCGGAGCAAACGCGAGTCAGAGCTGCGGTCAGAGTGGTCTTACCGTGGTCAACGTGGCCGATAGTGCCGACGTTAACGTGGGGAAGGGAACGATCAAACTTTTCCTTAGCCATCGATACAATCCTCCGCAGAAGAAATAGTCTTGCGCTGATAAAACAAAGGCAGATATTTTCATATCTGCCTTGTTTATATGGAGCTCTTGAGCGGACTTGAACCGCTGACCTCACCCTTACCAAGGGTGTGCTCTACCAACTGAGCTACAAGAGCGAAACACTTTGTGCAAAATCCAGCAAACTTGGAGCGGGTAGCGGGAATCGAACCCGCATCATCAGCTTGGAAGGCTGAGGTTCTACCACTAAACTATACCCGCGGAGCTTGCGGCTCTCGCTAAAACTGGTGGAGGGAGAAGGATTCGAACCTTCGAAGCTCTCGCAACGGATTTACAGTCCGTCCCCTTTGACCGCTCGGGAATCCCTCCAGATGTGGCCGGCATTCTATTTGTCTGCCGTCCTAGTGTCAAGCGTTTTTTCAAATTTTTTCAATCAAATCTGAAACTTAGCTGCTTTGACACCGCTTCCAGCTCTACCACCTGAGTGGTGTTCCCTGTGAAGCGGGCGCCATTCTATCAAGCTATTCGCCAGTTGCAATACCCTGGCAGAAAATAATTTTATGTTTTAAGTCTTTGAAATCATTGGAAAGAGCCAAGAGCACTGTTTGGTCCAACAAACGCTCGCTTTCTGGAGCAACCTTGAGCCAGCGACCATCCGCCCCAGGCAGCTGTCCTGCAACCGGCGAGGTGGCAATATCCAGACTCAGCAGGCGTTGACGCAGCGCATCCAACTGCTCCTGCCCCTTCACGCCTCCGACTACCAGGCATTCATCACGACGCTTGGGCGGTGCCGACACACCTGTCTCACGCAACAGACGGATTTCTTGCTGATTCCCCTTGTACAGCGACAATGGGGCGACTTCCTTGACCTTCAGCGGGGCTTCCTGCTGATGCCATACGTAGTAAAAGACGTTGAGCACCAGTAACAGCAGAAACAACCAGCGCATAGGCACCTCAATCCAATGGGCAGGCCATTGCCAGGCCAACGAAAACCAGGTCAGGCACGACCCGCGCCTGTGGCAGGGCCGCCCTCACCAGCGGCGCATCACCGCCAGTGAGGAACACGGTGAACTCCTCACCCCATAGCACACGAGCCTGCTCAAGCTGGGTGTAGGCAAAGCCCTGGAGCATCAATACGCAACCGCGCTCCACCGCTTCGACAGTCGAGCGACCTGGTGACAAGCTGTTCAATGCGCGCTCCGCAGAGGCATCGTCATAGCGGATACGACGGGTGTGAGTGCGCAACTGGCTACGCATCAATGGCATACCCGGGCAGATGTAGCCCCCCAGATGCTCGCCATCTGCAGACACGAAGTCCGCTTTGGCCGCGGTACCCAGGTCAATCACCAGGCACGCGCCCTTGGCCAGGTGAAATGCCCCCAGCGCCGCCAGCCAACGATCCATACCCAGACGCTGATAGTCGTCATAGCCATTGCGCACACCTGCCATTTCACGGACAGGGTGGGCAACTCTTGCCTGCACGGCAAATGCCTGAGCAATCAACGCGCAAAGCGCATCGGTTTCTTCTTCGCTGCGCACACTGACAATACGGCATCCCGTGAGGCGTACTGAAGCGAGCGCAGCCACTTCGGCCACCAGCGCCTGGTCGGAATCGACGATCCCGCCACCTTCAATCACAGCATCGGCGACATGGATCACCCGCCACTTGATGAAGCTGTTACCGCAATCGAGCTCAAGAATCATCACGCAACCTCAAACTGAGCTCACCACCACTGAAGCTCTTTTCCATCCCGTCCACCTCAAGGCGCAAACCACCCTGCCCGTCGACGCCAAGAACCACACCATCAATACGTGTACTACCAGCAACAAGCGATACATTGCGCCCCTGCCACAAGTGTGCCTGCTCCCACTCCTCCTGGAATGCAGCAAAGCCGTAGCGGCGATGGCGCGCCAATTCGTGCTGTAGGTGCTGACTGAGCAGCGCTACCAAGTGATTGCGATCTATGGCTGCTCCAACCTCACGCCGCATAGAGGTCCACTGCTGATCGACCTGTTCGTTTACCTGCATGTTTACATTGACACCAATGCCTAGCACTACATGACAGACATCTGCAGGATCGCCCACCAACTCCAGGAGAATCCCGGTGATCTTCTGCCCACGTACCAGCACATCGTTAGGCCATTTGAGCCCGACATCCTTTACACCGAACGCCTGCAAGGTGCGCATTACCGCCAACCCCACTACCAAGCTCAACCCCTCGAGCTGACGCATGCCTCCATCGACGCGCAGCACCAGGCTGTAATAGAGATTTTCAGCAAATGGACTGACCCACTGCCGGCCGCGCCGACCGCGTCCGGCGCTCTGGCGCTCAGCCAGAACCAGGAATGGAGCCGCCTGCCCTTCACTGGCAAGGCGCAAGCCTTCGGCATTGGTCGAATCGATGGTTTCGTGGATGAATACCGGCCACTGTTCGCCCACGGCGAACTCGGCGATTGCCTGGGCCTCAAGCAAAGCCAGTGGCGCGGCCAACTGGTAACCGCGCCCACGAACCTTGTGAATGGTGAGGTTCAGCTCACTTTCCAGATGCTGCAGCTGCTTCCAAACTGCGCTGCGACTCACCCCTAGGGCTGCCCCCAGAGCTTCTCCGGAATGGAACCGACCGTCCTTGAGGAGATTCAACAACTTCAGCATGCCAGTCTCGACTTGGAATAAGGGAGGCATGATAGCCATGGGCTGTTGGCTTGCATAGGAAAAGGGCCTGCAGGAGAAGCCTTGTATCGCAATCACAGAGAGAAGCAGTGGCAGGCCAGGCTTTTTTGCCCACAAAGACAAAACCCCTACCTGCATGCGCAGATAGGGGTTTTGCGAAATGAATCTTGACGATGACCTACTCTCACATGGGGAAACCCCACACTACCATCGGCGATGCATCGTTTCACTACTGAGTTCGGGATGGGATCAGGTGGTTCCAATGCTCTATGGTCGTCAAGAAATTCTGTTGCCAGAATGTCCAGATGGACAGCCCAGCGAATCCGGATATGCGATATTTGTGGTCTTACGAATTTTCGGGTCTTTCGTCTTCACCACCGCAATCTGCGTCAGCAAATTGCTTGGGTGTTATATGGTCAAGCCTCACGGGCAATTAGTATTGGTTAGCTCAACGCCTCACAGCGCTTACACACCCAACCTATCAACGTCGTAGTCTTCGACGGCCCTTTAGGGGATTCAAGATCCCAGTGAGATCTCATCTTGAGGCAAGTTTCCCGCTTAGATGCTTTCAGCGGTTATCTCTTCCGAACATAGCTACCCGGCAATGCCACTGGCGTGACAACCGGAACACCAGAGGTTCGTCCACTCCGGTCCTCTCGTACTAGGAGCAGCCCCTCTCAAATCTCAAACGTCCACGGCAGATAGGGACCGAACTGTCTCACGACGTTCTAAACCCAGCTCGCGTACCACTTTAAATGGCGAACAGCCATACCCTTGGGACCGGCTTCAGCCCCAGGATGTGATGAGCCGACATCGAGGTGCCAAACACCGCCGTCGATATGAACTCTTGGGCGGTATCAGCCTGTTATCCCCGGAGTACCTTTTATCCGTTGAGCGATGGCCCTTCCATACAGAACCACCGGATCACTAAGACCTACTTTCGTACCTGCTCGACGTGTTTGTCTCGCAGTCAAGCGCGCTTTTGCCTTTATACTCTACGACCGATTTCCGACCGGTCTGAGCGCACCTTCGTACTCCTCCGTTACTCTTTGGGAGGAGACCGCCCCAGTCAAACTACCCACCATACACTGTCCTCGATCCGGATAACGGACCTGAGTTAGAACCTCAAAGTTGCCAGGGTGGTATTTCAAGGATGGCTCCATGAGAACTGGCGTCCCCACTTCAAAGCCTCCCACCTATCCTACACAAGCAAATTCAAAGTCCAGTGCAAAGCTATAGTAAAGGTTCACGGGGTCTTTCCGTCTAGCCGCGGATACACTGCATCTTCACAGCGATTTCAATTTCACTGAGTCTCGGGTGGAGACAGCGCCGCCATCGTTACGCCATTCGTGCAGGTCGGAACTTACCCGACAAGGAATTTCGCTACCTTAGGACCGTTATAGTTACGGCCGCCGTTTACCGGGGCTTCGATCAAGAGCTTCGCTTGCGCTAACCCCATCAATTAACCTTCCGGCACCGGGCAGGCGTCACACCCTATACGTCCACTTTCGTGTTTGCAGAGTGCTGTGTTTTTAATAAACAGTCGCAGCGGCCTGGTATCTTCGACCGGCATGGGCTTACGGAGCAAGTCCTTCACCCTCGCCGGCGCACCTTCTCCCGAAGTTACGGTGCCATTTTGCCTAGTTCCTTCACCCGAGTTCTCTCAAGCGCCTTGGTATTCTCTACCTAACCACCTGTGTCGGTTTGGGGTACGGTTCCCAGTTATCTGAAGCTTAGGAGCTTTTCTTGGAAGCATGGTATCAACCACTTCGTCGCCTAAAGGCAACTCGTCATCAGCTCTCGGCCTTGAAATCCCGGATTTGCCTAAGATTTCAGCCTACCACCTTAAACCTGGACAACCAACGCCAGGCTGGCCTAACCTTCTCCGTCCCTCCATCGCAATAACTGGAAGTACAGGAATATTAACCTGTTTTCCATCGACTACGCTTTTCAGCCTCGCCTTAGGGACCGACTAACCCTGCGTCGATTAACGTTGCGCAGGAAACCTTGGTCTTTCGGCGTGCGAGTTTTTCACTCGCATTGTCGTTACTCATGTCAGCATTCGCACTTCTGATACCTCCAGCAAGCTTCTCAACTCACCTTCACAGGCTTACAGAACGCTCCTCTACCGCATCATCGTAAGATGATACCCGTAGCTTCGGTGCATGGTTTGAGCCCCGTTACATCTTCCGCGCAGGCCGACTCGACTAGTGAGCTATTACGCTTTCTTTAAAGGGTGGCTGCTTCTAAGCCAACCTCCTAGCTGTCTAAGCCTTCCCACATCGTTTCCCACTTAACCATGACTTTGGGACCTTAGCTGACGGTCTGGGTTGTTTCCCTTTTCACGACGGACGTTAGCACCCGCCGTGTGTCTCCCATGCTCGGCACTTGTAGGTATTCGGAGTTTGCATCGGTTTGGTAAGTCGGGATGACCCCCTAGCCGAAACAGTGCTCTACCCCCTACAGTGATACATGAGGCGCTACCTAAATAGCTTTCGAGGAGAACCAGCTATCTCCGAGCTTGATTAGCCTTTCACTCCGATCCACAGGTCATCCGCTAACTTTTCAACGGTAGTCGGTTCGGTCCTCCAGTCAGTGTTACCTAACCTTCAACCTGCCCATGGATAGATCGCCCGGTTTCGGGTCTATACCCAGCGACTAAACGCCCTATTAAGACTCGCTTTCGCTACGCCTCCCCTATTCGGTTAAGCTCGCCACTGAATATAAGTCGCTGACCCATTATACAAAAGGTACGCAGTCACCTAACAAAGTAGGCTCCCACTGCTTGTACGCATACGGTTTCAGGTTCTATTTCACTCCCCTCTCCGGGGTTCTTTTCGCCTTTCCCTCACGGTACTGGTTCACTATCGGTCAGTCAGTAGTATTTAGCCTTGGAGGATGGTCCCCCCATATTCAGACAAAGTTTCTCGTGCTCCGTCCTACTCGATTTCATTGACAAGAGATTTTCGTGTACGGGGCTATCACCCACTATGGCCGCACTTTCCAGAGCGTTCCACTAATCTCAAACCAACTTAAGGGCTGGTCCCCGTTCGCTCGCCACTACTAAGGGAATCTCGGTTGATTTCTTTTCCTCAGGGTACTTAGATGTTTCAGTTCCCCTGGTTCGCCTCTTGCACCTATGTATTCAGTACAAGATAACCAGCTTATGCTGGCTGGGTTCCCCCATTCAGAGATCTCTGGATCACAGTCTGTTTGCCGACTCCCCAAAGCTTATCGCAGGCTACCACGTCTTTCATCGCCTCTGACTGCCAAGGCATCCACCGTATGCGCTTCTTCACTTGACCATATAACCCCAAGCAATCTGGTTATACTGTGAAGACGACATTCGCCGAAAATTCGTACGTTGCTCTTTCGAGCAGAACTCACAAATTTTACCTTAGCCTGATCCACCAGCAGTGAAACTGGTGTTCAGTCTATATCTATCACATATCCGAATTTTTAAAGAACGATCTGACAAAAGCCAGAAATCAACATTCGATGCGAATGCTCATTTCTGAGTTTGATCAAGGTACAGCAAGTGGTGGAGCCAAGCGGGATCGAACCGCTGACCTCCTGCGTGCAAGGCAGGCGCTCTCCCAGCTGAGCTATGGCCCCGCATATTGGTAGGTCTGGGCAGATTTGAACTGCCGACCTCACCCTTATCAGGGGTGCGCTCTAACCAACTGAGCTACAGACCTATATAGGGTCTTGATCGTCTTCGACAATGAATCAAGCAATTCGTGTGGGAGCTCATCAGCAGGCTGATGTCGTCGATTAAGGAGGTGATCCAGCCGCAGGTTCCCCTACGGCTACCTTGTTACGACTTCACCCCAGTCATGAATCACACCGTGGTAACCGTCCTCCCGAAGGTTAGACTAGCTACTTCTGGTGCAACCCACTCCCATGGTGTGACGGGCGGTGTGTACAAGGCCCGGGAACGTATTCACCGCGACATTCTGATTCGCGATTACTAGCGATTCCGACTTCACGCAGTCGAGTTGCAGACTGCGATCCGGACTACGATCGGTTTTGTGAGATTAGCTCCACCTCGCGGCTTGGCAACCCTCTGTACCGACCATTGTAGCACGTGTGTAGCCCAGGCCGTAAGGGCCATGATGACTTGACGTCATCCCCACCTTCCTCCGGTTTGTCACCGGCAGTCTCCTTAGAGTGCCCACCATAACGTGCTGGTAACTAAGGACAAGGGTTGCGCTCGTTACGGGACTTAACCCAACATCTCACGACACGAGCTGACGACAGCCATGCAGCACCTGTGTCAGAGTTCCCGAAGGCACCAATCCATCTCTGGAAAGTTCTCTGCATGTCAAGGCCTGGTAAGGTTCTTCGCGTTGCTTCGAATTAAACCACATGCTCCACCGCTTGTGCGGGCCCCCGTCAATTCATTTGAGTTTTAACCTTGCGGCCGTACTCCCCAGGCGGTCAACTTAATGCGTTAGCTGCGCCACTAAAATCTCAAGGATTCCAACGGCTAGTTGACATCGTTTACGGCGTGGACTACCAGGGTATCTAATCCTGTTTGCTCCCCACGCTTTCGCACCTCAGTGTCAGTATCAGTCCAGGTGGTCGCCTTCGCCACTGGTGTTCCTTCCTATATCTACGCATTTCACCGCTACACAGGAAATTCCACCACCCTCTACCGTACTCTAGCTTGCCAGTTTTGGATGCAGTTCCCAGGTTGAGCCCGGGGCTTTCACATCCAACTTAACAAACCACCTACGCGCGCTTTACGCCCAGTAATTCCGATTAACGCTTGCACCCTCTGTATTACCGCGGCTGCTGGCACAGAGTTAGCCGGTGCTTATTCTGTCGGTAACGTCAAAACAGCAAGGTATTAACTTACTGCCCTTCCTCCCAACTTAAAGTGCTTTACAATCCGAAGACCTTCTTCACACACGCGGCATGGCTGGATCAGGCTTTCGCCCATTGTCCAATATTCCCCACTGCTGCCTCCCGTAGGAGTCTGGACCGTGTCTCAGTTCCAGTGTGACTGATCATCCTCTCAGACCAGTTACGGATCGTCGCCTTGGTGAGCCATTACCCCACCAACTAGCTAATCCGACCTAGGCTCATCTGATAGCGCAAGGCCCGAAGGTCCCCTGCTTTCTCCCGTAGGACGTATGCGGTATTAGCGTTCCTTTCGAAACGTTGTCCCCCACTACCAGGCAGATTCCTAGGCATTACTCACCCGTCCGCCGCTGAATCAAGGAGCAAGCTCCCGTCATCCGCTCGACTTGCATGTGTTAGGCCTGCCGCCAGCGTTCAATCTGAGCCATGATCAAACTCTTCAGTTCAATACTGCTTGGGTTTTTAAGAAACCCTAAACTTGGCTCAGCAATCTCAAATGACTATGTGATTTCTCGCATGGTCACTTGTGATGCTGATAATCTTTTTGACTATCAGTCCGTACTCACAAGCACCCACACGAATTGCTTGATTCAATTTGTTAAAGAGCGTTTGGTTAAGAGCTTTTCGTCTCAACCGAGGCGCGCATTCTACGCTTTCCTCAGAGCCTGTCAAGCGTTTATTTTGAAGTTTTTTGCGAGAAACTCGTTTAGCTTCAAACACTTGGCTCGCTGCGATCTCTCGTAGCGGGAGGCGAATCATACAGCACTTGGAAGCGCTGTCAACCGCCATTTCAACCGCTTTCGATCATTCGATCGTAGCCCTTCCAGCTTTTGCCTTCACTACTTAACTCATTGAATCTCAAGGAGCTTTTCGTTCCGATGTCGCTGGAAGTGGGGCGCATTATAAGGGGATTCGAGAGGGCGTCAACCTTTTATTTCAAGAAACCTTAATATTGCTGAAAACGAAGCGGGGAGGCCTATCGGCCTCCCCGCTTCTATATAGCTAAACCATCCAGGCAATTACTCAGCCTTGAGGGTGACCCGGCCAAACGACTTCTTGCCCGCCTGGCACACATGCGTAGCACCAAGGACAAACATGAAGTCCTTGTCGACCACTGCACCATCAACCTTCACCGCGCCGCCACTCAGCAAATCTCGCGCCTGAGCCGAGTTCTTGACCAGACCAGCCCGATTCAACACCGCAGCAATTGGCAGGTCTTCCGCCGCAGCCACTTCGATCTCCGGCAAGTCCTCCGGCAGCTCGCCTTCCTTCATACGGTTACCGGCAGCACGGTGAGCATTGGCTGCAGCCTCCTCACCGTGGAAGCGCGCCACAATTTCTTCCGCCAGCTTGATCTTGATGTCACGTGGGTTGGCGCCATTGGCAACATCGGCCCGGAACTGCTCGATTTCTTCCATCGAACGGAAGCTCAGCAGCTCGAAGTAACGCCACATCAGGGTATCCGGGATCGACACCAACTTGCTGTACATCACCCCTGGCGCTTCCTGGATGCCGACATAGTTGCCCAGCGACTTCGACATCTTCTTCACACCGTCGAGCCCTTCGAGCAGTGGCATGGTCACGATGTTCTGCGCTTCCTGCCCATAAGACCGCTGCAGTTCACGCCCCATCAGCAGGTTGAACTTCTGGTCGGTACCACCCAGCTCAACATCCGCCTTCAGCGCCACCGAGTCATAGCCTTGCACCAGCGGGTAGAGGAACTCGTGGATGGCAATCGGCTGATTGGTGGTGTAACGCTTGTCGAAGTCATCACGCTCCAGCATGCGCGCGACGGTGTACTGCGAAGCCAGGCGAATGAAGTCGGCAGGGGTCAGCTTGTCCATCCACGTGGAGTTGAACGCGACTTCAGTCTTGGCCGGGTCAAGAATCTTGAACACCTGCTGCTTGTACGTCTCGGCGTTCTCCAGCACCTGTTCGCGGGTCAGCGGCGGGCGCGTGGCGCTCTTGCCACTCGGGTCACCGATCATGCCGGTGAAGTCACCGATCAGGAAGATGACCTGGTGACCCAGATCCTGGAACTGGCGCAGCTTGTTGATCAGTACCGTGTGACCCAGGTGCAGGTCCGGAGCGGTCGGGTCGAAGCCGGCCTTGATGCGCAGAGGTTGGCCGCGCTTGAGCTTCTCCACCAGTTCCGACTCGACCAGTACTTCTTCCGCACCGCGCTTGATAAGCGCCAGCTGCTCTTCAACCGACTTCATAGACAAACCCGCAAGGCTCAGATTCAGGGGGAGCCAACCATACAAGATCGGCCGTCAAATACAAGTTTCGCAAAGGAATGTGACCCGAACACAGGCTTGCGGCGTCTACGCGCCCTTGCGTGAAAATGGATTTGGTTATATTTTATACAGTTATTTCATCTTCATCATGTCATTCATCTTTTCCATTTCACCTTTTTCAAAGTCACCTTGCCCATGACCAACGAACCGCCTAAAGCGCCCCCGCTTTATCCGAAGAGCCATCTGTTGGCCGCCAGCGGCATCGCCGCCCTGCTCAGCCTGGCTTTGCTGGTATTTCCTTCCAGCGAAGTGGAAGCCAAGAAAACTACCCTCAACCTCGAGCTCGAAAGCCCTGCCGAGCAGCTGAAAGACGAATCCCGCGCTGCGCCCCTGGTGCAAAGCGAAGGTGAGCAAGGCTCGCCTTTCGCCCAGATCGAAGAGGCTACCCCCGAAACCCAGAAGGCCGATCAACAGGCCCCGGCTGCCGAACCGGTTGCCGAGGCCGCCAAGGAGCCTGGCCACCGCGAAGTCACCGTGGCCCGCGGCGATACCCTGTCCACCCTGTTCGCCAAGGTCGGCCTGCCCGCCAATGCTGTGCATGACTTGCTGGCCAGCAACAAGCAGGCCAAGCAATTCAGCCAGCTCAAGCACGGCCAGGTCTTGCAGTTCGAGCTCGACAAGGATGGCCAGCTGGCCAGTCTGCACAGCAAAGTCAGCAACCTCGAAACCATTCGCCTGACCAAAACCGCCAAGGGCTACACATTCAACCGTGAAATCAGCAAGCCGGTGATACGCACCGCCTATGCCCACGGCGTGATCAAGAGCTCGCTGTCAGCTTCCGCCCAGCGCGCCGGCCTGTCCCACAGCATGACCATGGACATGGCCCGCGTGCTGGGTTACGACATCGACTTCGCCCAGGATATTCGCCCAGGGGACGAGTTCGACGTGGTCTACGAACAGAAGGTGATGGACGGCAAGGTCGTCGGCACCGGTAACATCCTCTCTGCGCGCTTCACCAACCGCGGCAAAACCTACACTGCCGTGCGCTACACCAACAAGCAGGGCAACACTACCTACTACACCGCCGACGGCAACAGCCTGCGCAAGGCATTCATCCGCACCCCGGTGGACTTCGCCCGCATCAGCTCGCGCTTTTCCGCCGGTCGCAAGCACCCCATCCTGAACAAGATCCGCGCCCACAAAGGCGTCGACTACGCGGCCCCACGAGGTACGCCGATCAAGGCAGCCGGTGACGGTCGCATCGAACTGGCCGGGCGCCGTGGTGGCTACGGCAATACCGTGATCATTCAGCATGGCAACCGCTACAAGACGCTGTATGGCCACATGCAGGGCTTTGCCAAAGGCATCAAGACCGGCAGTACGGTCAAACAGGGCCAGATCATTGGCTACATCGGCACTACCGGCCTGTCCACCGGCCCACACCTGCACTACGAGTTCCAGGTCAACGGCGTGCACGTCGACCCGCTGAGCCAGAAGGTGCCAATGGCTGACCCGATTGCCAAGAACGAGCGTCAGCGGTTCCTGCAGCAGAGCCAGCCGCTGATTGCCCGCATGGATCAGGAAAAGGCCACCCTGCTCGCAGCGAACAAGCGCTAACCCATGGCGCTCTACCTGGGGGTGATGTCCGGTACTAGCCTCGATGGCCTGGATATCGCCCTGATCGAACAAGGCGAGCAGCTTGAACTGCTCGCCACCCACTACCTGCCCATGCCCCCGGACCTGCGCAAGGACCTGCTGGCCCTGTGCAGCAGCGGCACTGACGAGATTGCCCGTGCCGCACTGGCGGAAAACCGCTGGGCCAGCCTGGCCGGCGAAGGTATCCACCAACTGCTGGCTCGCCAGGGACTGAAGCCCGAAGCCATTCGCGCCATCGGCAGCCACGGCCAGACCATTCGCCATGAACCGTCCCGCGGCTTTACTGTGCAGATCGGTAACCCCGCACTGCTCGCCGAGCTGACCGGCATCAGCGTGGTCGCCGACTTCCGCCGTCGCGATGTGGCTGCCGGTGGCCAGGGCGCGCCACTGGTACCGGCCTTCCACGAAACCCTGTTCAGCCAGCTTGGCCGACGCCTGGCAATCCTCAACGTAGGCGGTTTCAGCAACCTCAGCCTGATCGAGCAGGACAAGCCGGTTCATGGGTTCGATTGCGGCCCGGGGAACGTGCTGCTGGATGCCTGGATCGAGCGCGAGCACGGCCACGCCTACGATGCAGATGGCGCCTGGGCTGCCTCAGGTGTGGTTCAGCCCGGGTTGCTCAGCGCACTGATGGCTGACCCGTTCTTTGCCGGCAGCGGCCCGAAGAGTACCGGCCGCGAGGTTTTCAACCTGCCTTGGCTGGATCGCCACCTGGCCAACCTGCCGGCATACCGGGCCCAGGACGTGCAGGCGACACTGCTGGAGCTGACCGCACGCAGCATCATCGATTCGCTTGGCAAAGCCCAGCAAGGCACCGAGGCGCTGTTGGTCTGTGGTGGGGGCGCCCGCAACGGCGCGCTGATGGCCCGCCTTGGCCAACTGCTACCGGCGGCCCGTGTTGCAAGCACTGGCGCCTATGGCGTAGACCCGGACTGGGTCGAAGCCATGGCCTTCGCCTGGCTGGCTCACTGCTGCCTGGAGGGTATCGCCGCCAACCGCCCCAGCGTCACTGCCGCCAAGGGCCTGCGCGTACTGGGCGCAATCTACCCGGCATAGCCGCTACGCCAGAAAGCAAAACGCCGCGCAATTGCGCGGCGTTTTCGTATGCCCAGCCCTTAGATCGAGAACGACGACCCGCAACCGCAGGTGGTCGCGGCATTCGGGTTCTTGATCACGAACCGCGAACCTTCCAGGCCTTCCTGGTAGTCCACTTCGGCACCCGCCAGGTACTGGAAGCTCATCGGGTCGACCACCAGGGAAACGCCCTCGCGCTCGACAATGGTGTCATCTTCGGCCACGTCTTCATCGAAGGTGAAGCCGTACTGGAAGCCGGAGCAACCGCCACCGGTAACGAACACTCGCAGCTTCAGACGCTCATTGCCTTCCTCATTGACCAGGTTCTTCACCTTCTGGGCTGCCCCGTGGGTAAATTCCAGACCGGTAGGGGTGAAGGTTTCGACGCTCATGTTGATTCTCCCGGCGCGGTAGCCGCCATAAAACTCGATGACGCGCATTATCCGCTTTCCCGAGAAAATCGGTCAAGAATTGTGCGGCTTTAGTCGCGACCTGCAAAAAGGCCCGCACGACGCGGGCCTTTTCCAATGCTGGTGGCCTTACGGCAGCAAGCCGGCATGGGACAGGCCCATGCGTTCATCCAGCCCGAACAGGATGTTGAGGTTCTGCACCGCCTGGCCGGAGGCGCCCTTGACCAGGTTGTCGATCACCGACAGCACCACCACCAGGTCACCACCCTGCGGGCGATGAACGGCAATGCGGCAGACGTTGGCACCACGCACGCTACGGGTTTCCGGATGGCTGCCTGCTGGCATCACGTCGACGAACGGTTCATCGGCATAGCGTTTCTCGAACAGCGCCTGCAGGTCGACCGAGGTATCGACCACGTTTGCGTACAGGGTGGCGTGGATACCACGGATCATCGGCGTCAGGTGCGGCACGAACGTCAGGCCGATATCCTTGCCTGCGGCCAGGCGCAAGCCCTGGCTGATTTCTGGCAAGTGACGATGCCCCTTGACTGCATAGGCCTTCATGCTCTCGCCGGCTTCGCAGAACAGCGAACCGACCGCGGCGCCACGGCCAGCACCGCTGACACCCGACTTGCAGTCGGCGATCAGGCGCGACGCGTCGGCCAGGCCCGCTTCCAGCAGCGGCAGGAAGCCCAGCTGGGTGGCAGTCGGGTAGCAACCCGGCACAGCGATCAGACGCGCCTGGCGGATCTTCTCGCGGTTCACTTCTGGCAGGCCGTATACCGCGTCCTTGAGCAGCTCTGGCGCGCCATGCGGCTGGCCATACCATTTGCCCCACTCGGCGGCATCCTGCAGGCGGAAGTCGGCAGACAGGTCGATCACCTTGGTGCCGGCCGCCAGCAGCTCACCGGCCAGGGCGTGGGCAACACCATGCGGGGTGGCGAAGAACACCACGTCGCAGGCCCCCAGAGCCTTGCTGTCCGGCACGCTGAACGCCAACCCGTCATAGTGGCCGCGCAGGTTCGGGTACATGTCCGCCACCGCCACGCCCGCCTCGGAGCGCGAAGTAATGACCGCCACTTCGGCCTGTGGATGCTGTGCCAGCAGACGCAACAGTTCGACGCCGGTGTAACCCGTGCCGCCGACGATACCGACCTTGATCATAACGCTTGCCCCTTATCAACGAGCCGTCTGGAAAGCGCACGATAATAGGGGCGCAGGGCGCCTGTAACAACTCTTCGGGTGACCCTTCGGGCGCTTGACCACTACTATCTGACGACCGTGATTACCTGAAGGAACTCCCTCCATGCTTTACCTATGGATCAAAGCGCTGCATATCGTCAGCGTGGTCTGCTGGTTCGCCGGCCTGTTCTACCTGCCCAGGCTGTTCGTCTACCACGCCCAGAGCCAGGACAGCATCAGCCAGGAACGCTTTGCGACCATGGAGCGCAAGCTGTACCGCGGCATCATGAATCCGGCGATGATCGCCACCTACGTTTTTGGCGCCTGGATGCTGTACCTCAATCCCGGCTGGCTGAGCCAGGGGTGGCTGCATGCCAAGCTCACCCTGGTGATCCTGCTGACCGGCTACCATCACGTGTGCGGTGCCCAGCGCAAACGCTTCGCCAATGGCACCAACACCCGCAGCCACGTCTACTATCGCTGGTTCAACGAAGTGCCCGTGCTGATCCTGCTGGGTATCGTCATTCTGGTGGTGGTGAAACCGTTCTGACATAGCCACCCGCTCAAGGAGCCTCGCCATGTCGCTACCTGCCTCGCTCGAACAACGCCTGCGGCTGCCCGTGGTTGCCGCGCCGATGTTCCTCATCTCCAACCCCCAACTGGTGCTGGCCTGCTGCGCCAGCGGCGTGGTTGGCAGTTTCCCGGCCCTGAACCAACGCGACAGCGCTGGCTTCAAGGCTTGGCTGGAAGAGATCGAGGCAGGCCTGGCTCAACTGCAGGCGCCAGCGCCCTACGCCGTCAACCTGATCGTCCACCCGACCAACCCGCGCCTGCAGGCCGACTTGGCCTTGTGCGTCGCACACCGTGTACCAATCGTTATCACCAGCCTGGGGGCAGTAAAGGAAGTGGTCGATGCCGTACACGGCTACGGCGGCCTGGTGCTCCACGATGTCACCACCCGCCGGCATGCCGAAAAAGCCGCCGAAGCGGGTGTCGATGGCCTTATCGCCGTCGCCGCAGGCGCAGGCGGCCATGCCGGCACCTGGAGCCCGTTCGCCCTGGCCGCAGAAATTCGCCAGTTCTTCGACAAGACCCTGCTGCTGGCTGGTTGCATTAACCACGGCCACGAAATCCTGGCCGCACAACTGCTGGGGGCGGACCTGGCGTACATGGGCACGCGCTTCATCGCCACCACAGAAAGCCAGGCTCAGGGCGCCTACAAACAGATGCTGCTGAACGCCCATGCCGCCGACATCATCCACACACCCGTGGTGTCCGGCATCCCCGCCAGCTTCCTGCGCCAGAGCCTGGAGCAGGCCGGCTACGACATGAACACCCTCAAGGGGGGGCAGGTGCAAGGCAAGCTCAAGCCGATCGATGACGAAGCGAAGGCCTGGAAGACCGTATGGTCAGCGGGCCAGGGCGTCGGAGCCATCCATGACCTGCCCAGCGCCAGCGCATTGATCGAGCGCCTGCATGGCGAGTACCGACAAGCCCTGGAACGCTGCCAGGTTTTGCGCGCCCGCGCCTTGTAGCAAAAGGCAACACCTTGCACGGGCAAGTTGTACACTAGGCGCCCTCTTCCGCCCCCAGGAGCCTTGCATGACCCGTTACGCCATGATCACTGGTGCTTCCAGCGGCCTGGGCCTGGCCTTGGCGGAAGCGCTGGCACGGCGCGGGCGCAATCTGATCCTGGTGGCACGCCAACGAGAAACGCTGGAGCCTGTCGCCATCGAACTGACCCAGCGTTTCGGTGTCGAGGTGCTGTTCCGCGCCTGCGACCTCAGTCAGCCGTTGCGCCTTTCAGGCTTCGTGCTCGAGCTGGAAGAAGGTGAGCGGCGTATCGATTTGCTGGTCAACTGCGCGGGCTTGCGCACCTATGGGCCGTTCCTGGCCCATGAGTGGGCCGACGAACAGGATCTGCTGGAAGTCAACGTGCTGGCCCTGAGCCGCCTGTGTCACGCCATCGGTAACCTGATGGCTGTGCAGGGTGGCGGGCAGATTCTCAACGTCGCCGGCCTGGCCGGGGTGGCGCCTGGCCCATGGATGGCCGCCTATGCCGCCAGCAAGGCCTATGTGCTGAGCTTTTCACAGGCCCTGCGCGAAGAACTCAAGCGCACCGGCATCAAGGTCTCTGTACTGTGCCCTGGCCCGGTACGTTCCGCACGCCGGCGCATTGCGCGGCTCGATGGCAAGCCGCGCTGTCTCAGCCCCGAGGAAGTGGCGCTGTACACCGTGCGGGCACTGGACAAGAACCGCGCACTGATCATGCCTGGCCGGCGCAACCGCTGGCTGGCGTTCGCACCGCGGCTGTTGCCGCGCTGGCTGGTGCGCAAGCTGGCCGGGGCCATCCACCGCCGCTATTGCCCCTTAGGCATGGAATAGCCACTGGGCGAGCGGCGCCCGGCTGAGTACACTCGGCCCGACCCTCACCATGGAGCAAGTGCTGTGGACGATCTATTCCTCAAAATCATCAACCGGGAAATCCCGGCAGATATCATCTATGAAGACGACCAGATCCTGGCCTTCAAGGACATTGCACCCGCGGCACCGGTACATTTTCTGGTCATCCCGAAAAAGCACATTCGCACCCTCAATGACCTGACCGAAGAAGACAAGGCCCTGGCTGGCCACATCCTGTTCACCGCCCAGCGCCTGGCTGTCGAACAAGGCTGCGAGGAAGGTTTCCGCGTGGTCATGAACTGCAACCCCAAAGGCGGCCAGACTGTCTACCACATCCATATGCACGTGCTTGGCCAGCGCCAGATGAACTGGCCACCGGGCTGACCCACGGCAAGCGACCCCGCCGCTATTGCGGTAAACTGTCGGGCACATTCTTGCGGAGGTGCCCGATGGCTACCGAACGTCACTACTCGCCGCTCGACCGCTTGTTGCTGCAGGCCGATACCGCCATGCGCACCTTGCTGCCTTTCAGCGGCCAACCTGCCCGGCCATCGCCGGCCATCGTCCAGCCAGACGTTGACCTGGACGAGCAACAGGCCCGCCATATTGCCGGGCTGATGCGCATCAACCATACCGGTGAAGTCTGCGCCCAGGCGTTGTACCAAGGCCAGGCCCTGACCGCCAAGCTGCCCGAAGTGCGCAAGGCCATGGAGCATGCCGCTGAGGAAGAAATCGACCACCTGGCCTGGTGCGAGCAGCGCATTCGCCAGCTGAACAGCCACCCGAGCGTGCTCAACCCTCTGTTCTACGGCATGTCGTTCGGTATTGGCGCACTGGCCGGGCTGGTCAGCGACAAGGTCAGCCTGGGCTTCGTCGCCGCTACCGAACATCAGGTGTGCAAACACCTCGACGAGCACCTGGAGCAACTCCCGCACGAAGATGAAAAATCCCGGGCCATTCTCGAGCAGATGCGCATAGACGAAGAGCAGCACGCCGAGTCTGCGCTGGAAGCCGGTGGTTATCGCTTCCCGGCCCCCGTCCGCTTTGGCATGAGCTTGCTGGCCAAGGTCATGACCAAGAGCACATACCGCATCTGAAGGCATCACCATGACGGATCGATTCGACGCCAAGGACCTGGCGCGCGCCGTGCAAGCAGGCATTCTCCAACCAGGCCAGGACCAAAGCCTGTTGGCATTCCTGCGCCAGCAACCCGCACCACGTGGCAGCTTTCAGCTGGCCCATGTTGCCTTCTACTTTGGCGCCATGCTGATCATGGCGGCAATGGGCTGGTTGCTCACCGAGGCCTGGATGAGCCTCGGTGACGGCGCGCTGTTGATCATCGCCAGCCTCTATATCCTGCTGATCACCTTGTTCGCCCTCAATCTGCAACGCCGCGCCCAGCCCGTCGCTGCTGGCGTGCTGGCAGCAGTAGCCGTCAGCATCGTGCCGCTGGCGGTATTCGCTATCGAACGCATGCTCGGCTGGTGGCCACTGGACGATGCGCAGGCTGACTACCACCAGTACTACACCTACGTGCAAGGCGGCTGGCTGGCGATGGAAGCAGCCACGGTGCTTGCCGGGCTGCTAATGCTGCGACTGATCCACTACCCGTTCGTCGTCATGCCAATGGCCGTGGCCTTGTGGTTCATGTCGATGGACCTTAGCGAGTGGTTCTTCGGCTCACCGTTCAGTTGGGAGCAGCGTCGCCACGTCTCACTGTGGTTTGGGCTGGGCTTGCTGGTGGTTTCCCTCGTGATAGACGGCCGCACACGTGAGGACTACGCCCGTTGGGGTTACCTCGCCGGGCTGGCAGCGTTCTGGGGCGGGTTGACGCTACTGGACAGCGGCAGTGAGTTGGGCAAGGCCATGTACTGCCTGACCAACATTGCGCTGATGGGCATGGCGGTGCTGCTGCGTCGGCCGGTGTTCATGGTGTTCGGTGCGCTGGGGGTGGCGGCTTATCTGGGATATCTGTCGTACGAGGTGTTTGCCCAGTCGTTGCTGTTCCCGTTGGTGCTGACCATGATCGGGCTGGGGGTTATCTGGCTTGGCCTGGTTTACCAAAAGCGCCGGGAGCGGTTGAGCCAGGCGCTAAGAAGCAGTCTTCCGCAATGGTTGCGGATGGCCCTTCCGGCCCTGCGCGACTGAAGCTCGCCCGGGCCGCAGGTGGGAGCGGGCTCACCCGCTTCCACAAGGGCTGCAAAGCGGCCCCGGAATCTAAGCCTTAACCCAGCTCTACGATTTCATACCCATGGGTAATCTCAACCCCGGCACGCTCGAGCATGATCGAAGCCGAGCAATACTTTTCCGCCGACAGTTCCACTGCCCGCTTGACCTGCGCTTCTTTCAGCCCCCGCCCCTTCACCACGAAGTTCATGTGAATCTTGGTGAACACCTTCGGGTCTTCGCTGGCGCGCTCTGCCTCCAGAAATGCCTCACAGCTTTCCACTGCCTGGCGCGACTTCTTCAGAATGCTCACCACGTCAAAGCTGCTGCAGCCACCCAGGCCCAGCAACAGCATTTCCATCGGTCGCACGCCCAGGTTGCGGCCGCCGGCCTCGGGCGGGCCGTCCATTACGACGACATGGCCGCTCCCCGATTCGCCGAGGAACATTGCCTCACCGGCCCACTGGATACGTGCCTTCATCTACCCGGACTCCTGATTTTCGGAAAAGGGTGTCAGCTTAGACCTTGTGCGGCTGTGGGAAAAGCACGAGATGTGTCGGTTTAGTACCGAAACATCTCGTAGTGTCTGATAAGCTGGCGCCAAATGACTGGCGCTCTCCGTCAGCCAACCTCTATAAAAAGCCTATGCGTCGTATCGAACAGGATTTCGTGATGGTTGCCTCCGCCCTACCCGCCAAGATAAAGAACATCGACAAGCTGCTGGTACACTGCCAGCGCCGCCGCTACACCGCCAAAAGCAACATCATCTGCGCCGGCGACCGGGCCGAGACACTGTCTTTTATCATCAAGGGTTCGGTGACCATCCTCATCGAGGACGACGACGGCCATGAAATGATCATCGCCTACCTCAACAATGGCGATTTCTTTGGCGAGCTAGGCCTGTTCGAGCCCGTTGATGGCGAGCAGCAGCGCAGTGCCTGGGTACGCGCCAAGACCGAATGCGAAGTGGCCGAAATCAGCTACGAAAAGTTTCGCGAACTGGCGCGCCAGGACCCTGAAATCCTCTACGCCCTGGGCAGTCAAATGGCCCAGCGCCTGCGCAACACTACGCGCAAGGTTGGCGATTTGGCATTTTTCGACGTGACCGGGCGAGTTGCCCGTTGCCTGCTGGAACTGTGCAAGCAGCCCGACGCCATGACCCACCCCGATGGCATGCAAATCAAGATTACCCGTCAGGAAATCGGCCGAATCGTCGGTTGCTCTCGGGAAATGGTCGGCCGCGTTCTCAAAGACCTCGAGGAACGCAGCCTGGTGCAGGTCAAGGGCAAGACCATGGTGGTCCACGGTACCCGCTAGTCCTTGGGCAACTCGGCCAGCACCTTGGCGTAGGCCTGCGAAAGGCGCTCGAACCAGGGCGCTGCCGGCGCCACTTCGTGCAAGGCGATGTGCGCATCGGCGCGACAGCGTTGCTCCAGCTCACAGCACTCGTTGAAGCGGTTGACCGCCGCCACCATCGACTCACGCTCGTTGTCCAGCAGCAGCGCACCGTGCACCAGCACCACAGGGCGCTTGCCACCCAGGCCCTGACGCCAGCGCTGGGCGGTACCCACCAATTTGCGGCCATTGAGGTTGACGTTGTAGCGGCCATCGCAGAAGGCCCCGTCGATTTCCCCGACTGACGCCACCCCGCCCCACTCGCGCAGCACATCGCACAGCGGCAGACACAGGCGCTCGTAGGCATTTTCGATACGGCCGTGGTCGCCTTCACTGCGCGGCGCGGCGTAGACCAGTGCAACGTTCACCGTCGAATGCGACTGAGGCACCGGCTCACCGCCAGTTTCTCGCAGCAGCACCGGCCAGCCAGCAATAGCCAATTCCGCGCAGGCGACCTCGAAGTTGCCCAGCCGGCTCATGCGTCGAGGCATGACCAGCGCGTGGTCGGTGGGGCGCCAGAACAGCACACCATTCTCGCGTTCGCCGAGGCAGACGGCGGCCAGCAGTTCCTGCTCGGCGTGCAGGCCTTGTTCGACGCTCAGGGCCAGGGGTTGATCGGTCATTGATCCACCTATGATGTTGATTTCAAGGGCCTCTTCGCGGGTTAACCCGCTCCTACAACAGGGCGCGTACCTGTGTGGGGGCGGGCTTGCCCGCGACACGGCCATTACAGGTACAAAAAAGCCGGCAAAAACGCCGGCTTCATTTGATCAGTCCAGTTGCTGAACAGTCTTCTTCACCTGCTCGGGGAAGAACAGCCGCTGTAATTCCAGGCCAGGCTGCTCGGCGCGCATGAACGCCTCTCCCACCAGGAACGAGTAAACCTCGTTGATTGCCATCAGCTCCACATCGGCCCGGTTGAGAATACCGCTTTCGGTAATCGCCAGACGGTCACGCGGAATGCGCGGCAGCAGGTCAAGGGTGGTTTCCAGGCTGACTTCGAAGGTGTGCAGGTTGCGGTTGTTCACCCCAACCAGCGGTGTATCCAGGGTTTTCAGCGCGCGCTCCAGTTCATCACCATCGTGCACTTCTACCAGCACGTCGAGGCCGACGTCCTTGGCGGTGGCCGCCAGTTCAGCCATCTTCACGTCATCCAGCGCCGACACGATCAGCAGTACGCAATCTGCGCCCAGGGCCCGGGCTTCGACGATCTGGTAAGGGTCGACCATGAAGTCCTTGCGGATCACCGGCAGCGAAACCGCCGCGCGGGCCTGCTGCAAGTACCCATCGGCACCCTGGAAATAATCGACATCGGTCAACACCGACAGGCAGGTGGCCCCGCCCTTCTCGTAGCTGACCGCGATTTCCGCTGGCACGAAGTGCTCGCGGATCACGCCCTTGCTTGGCGACGCTTTCTTGATTTCGGCAATCACCGCTGGCTGCTTGCGCTTGGCCTGCTCGATCAGCGCGTTGGCGAAGCCTCGCGGGGCGTCAGCGGCCTTGGCCAGGCCCTCCAGTTCGGCGAGGCTGACGCGCGCACTGCGCTCGGCCACTTCCTGAAACTTGCGGGCAATGATCCTTTCCAGCACCGTCGGCACACTCATGCTTCGTTCTCCACCTTGAATACTGCAGTAAAGGCACCCAATTCCTGCAGCTTTTCCCAGGCCAAGCCGGTGTGCAGTACATCATGGGCCAGTTCTACACCGGCTTTCAGGCTCATGGCATGGTCAGCGGCATACAGCGCCGCGCCGGCATTAAGCACGATCATCTCGGCGGCCTTCTGACCGTCCTCGGTCTTGCGCCGGCCCAGCGCATCGCGGATCAACTCCAGCGAAGCCTGAGGGCTCTCGACAGCCAGGCCATGAAGGCTCTGGCTCTTCATGCCGAGGTCTTCCGGCTCTACCCAATATTCAGTGATTTCGCCGTTTTTCAGTTCGGCAACGAAGGTGGGCGCAGCCAGGCTGAACTCGTCCAGACCATCCTTCGAGTGCACGACCAGCACATGCTTGCTCCCCAGGCGCTGCAGCACCTCAGCCAGCGGGCGGCAAAGGGTTTGTGCGAACACACCGACCACCTGGTGCTTCACTCCGGCCGGATTCGTAAGCGGGCCGAGCATATTGAACAGGGTGCGCAACCCCAGTTCTCGACGTGGGCCAGCGGCATGTTTCATGGCCGAGTGGTGACTTTGCGCGAACATGAAGCCGATGCCCAGGCTGTCGATGCAGCGTGCCACTTGAGTCGGCGTCAGGTTCAGGTAGATGCCGGCAGCTTCCAGCAGGTCGGCACTGCCGCTCTTGCCCGATACTGCGCGGTTACCATGCTTGGCCACGGGGCAACCCGCCGCCGCCAGGACGAAAGACGAAGCGGTGGACACGTTGAAGATGTTGGCGCCATCACCGCCGGTCCCGACAATATCGACGACACCATCGAGGCTTTGCAGCTCGACCTTTTCGGCCAGCTCGCGCATCACCGACACCGCACCGACGATCTCGTCGATGCTTTCGCTTTTCATGCGCATGCCCATCAGGAAAGCGCCTATCTGCGCTTCGCTGCACTGACCGGTCATGATCTGGCGCATGACCTCGCGCATTTCTTCGGTAGTAAGGTCCAACTGGCCGACGATACGGCTCAACGCACTCTTGATATCCATGTTCGATCCTTAACGGCGGCCGCCGGTCTGCTTGAGGAAGTTGGCGAACAGTTCGTGGCCCTGCTCGGTCAGGATCGACTCAGGGTGGAATTGCACCCCTTCGATATTCAGCGTCTTGTGGCGCAGGCCCATGATCTCATCGACCGAGCCGTCAGCATGGGAGGTCCAGGCGGTAACTTCCAGGCAGTCGGGCAAGGTTTCACGCTTTACCACCAGCGAGTGGTAACGGGTCACGGTCAGCGGGTTGTTAAGGCTGGCGAACACGCCCAGGTCGCGGTGATATACCGGGCTGGTCTTGCCGTGCATGACCTGGCGTGCACGTACAACGTCGCCGCCAAAGGCCTGCCCGATTGACTGGTGGCCCAGGCATACGCCGAGGATTGGCAACTTCCCGGCGAAATGCAGGATGGCCTCGATGGACACGCCCGCCTCGCTTGGGGTGCATGGGCCCGGGGATACGACGATGCGCTCAGGGTTGAGGGCCTCGATCTGAGCGATGGTCAATTCGTCATTGCGAATGACCTTGACCTCGGCACCCAGCTCGCCAAGGTACTGAACGACGTTGTAAGTGAATGAGTCGTAATTGTCGATCATCAGTAACATGGTGTTAAACCTCTTGAATCTACTGACTTCATGATTCGAACCTTCCTGCACCAGCCACAGGCGCGGCTTTGCCACAACAGGCGGTAAACGAGAAGGCAAACGGGGGCGGGCCGGGCGGGCCGGCAGGAGATAAAGTCAGGCGCGCCAACGCCAACGGGCGTGGGCCTTGATTACGCGCATCAAGAGTTTGCTGACGATCAACACAGGATAGGTCTCGCTCATACGTCCCGGCACAGTAGCCTACCGGGGCGACGGGCGCAATATGCCTGTAAACACGGGGAAACGAATGGACTTGGGAGCGAAGCACTACGATTTGCTAAGGTCGATGGGGTTGTCCTGATAAAAACAAAGAAAAGGATGTTCCCTGATGCGAAAAGCCCCGTTATTGCGCTTTACCCTCGCTTCACTGGCCTTGGCCTGTAGCCAGGCGTTGGCCGGCCCTTCGCCCTATTCAACCCTCATCGTGTTTGGCGACAGCCTCGCCGATGCAGGGCAGTTTCCCGACCTGAGCGGCGGTACCCCAGGCGCGCGTTTCACCAACCGCGATGCCGACGGCAACTTCGCTCCGGTGTCACCGATGATCCTCGGTGGCCGCCTGGGCGTCGCGCCTGGCGACCTGAACCCGTCGACATCCATAGGCATCCAGCCCGATGGTAATAACTGGGCAGTTGGCGGGTACACCACCCAACAGATCCTGGACTCGATCACGACAACGTCCGAGACCGTCATCCCACCAGGAAACCCCAATGCCGGGTTGGTGCTGCGCGAGCGCCCCGGCTACCTGGCCAACGGCCTGCGCGCCGACCCAAATGCCTTGTATTACCTGACAGGTGGCGGTAACGACTTCCTGCAGGGCCTGGTGAATAGCCCGGCCGACGCCGTAGCCGCCGGCGCCCGCCTGGCTGCCAGCGCCCAAGCCCTTCAGCAAGGAGGCGCGCGCTACATCATGGTCTGGCTGCTACCTGACCTCGGCCAAACGCCCAATTTCAGCGGCACGCCACAGCAAAACCCACTGTCACTGCTCTCCGCTGCGTTCAACCAGTCACTGATCAGCCAGCTAGGGCAGATCGATGCCCAGATCATTCCACTGAACATCCCTGTGCTGTTGAGCGAGGCGCTGTCCAGCCCCAGTCAGTTCGGCCTGGCCAGCGACCAGAACCTGGTCGGTACCTGCTACAGCGGTGATAGCTGCGTGGAAAACCCGGTGTACGGTATCAACGGCACAACGCCAGACCCGACCAAACTGCTGTTCAACGACTCGGTCCACCCGACCATCGCGGGTCAGCAGCTGATTGCCGATTACGCCTACTCGATCCTCGCAGCCCCCTGGGAACTGACCCTGCTACCGGAAATGGCCCACGCCAGCCTGCGGGCTCATCAGGATGAGTTGCGCAATCAGTGGCAGACGCCTTGGCAAGCCGTTGGCCAATGGCAAGCCTTTGTCGCCAGTGGCGCTCAGGACCTGGACTTCGACGGCCAGCGCAGCGCGGCCAGCGGTGACGGCCGCGGCTACAACCTGACCGTGGGCGGCAGCTATCGCCTGAACGACGCCTGGCGCCTGGGCCTGGCCGGCGGTGCGTACCGGCAGAAGCTGGAAGCTGGCGAACAGGATTCGGACTACAAGCTGAACAGCTATATGGCCAGCGCCTTTGCCCAATACCGTCAGGATCGCTGGTGGGCCGACGCGGCGCTGACCGCCGGGCACTTGGACTACAGCGACCTCAAGCGTACCTTCGCCCTGGGCGTGAATGACCGCAGTGAAAAAGGCGACACCAACGGCGAGGCCTGGGCAATGTCCGGGCGGCTGGGCTACAACCTGGCGGCCGACACCAGCAACTGGCAGTTAGCACCTTTCATCAGTGCCGACTATGCGCGGGTGAAGGTGGATGGCTACGACGAGAAGAGCGGGCGCTCGACGGCGCTTGGCTTCGATGACCAGGAGCGCACGTCACGTCGCCTGGGCGTGGGGCTGTTGGGCAGTGTGCAGGTACAGCCAAATACCCGGCTTTTTGCCGAGGTGGCGCAGGAGCATGAGTTTGAGGACGACGAGCAGGATGTGACGATGCACCTGACCAGCTTGCCGGCGAATGATTTCACCCTGACCGGGTATACGCCGCACAGCGACCTGACCCGGGCGAGCCTGGGTGTGAGCCATGAACTGGTGGCAGGGGTGCATTTGCGCGGGAACTACAATTGGCGCAAGAGTGATGAGTTGACGCAGCAGGGCGTTAGCGTGGGGGTTAGTGTGGACTTCTGAATTGCTGGGGGCCGCTTTGCGGCCCATTCGCGGGTAAACCCGCTCCTACGACGGCCCCGTATACCTGAGGCTTGCGCAACCCTTGTAGGAGCGGGTTTACCCGCGAATACGGTGGCGGCGGCAACGGTGAACCGCGGGTGGAGATTGGCCAGCAGGCCCGGCCCATTCGCGGGTGAACCCGCTCCTACGACGGCCTCGTATACCTGAGGCTTGCGCATCCCTTGTAGGAGCGGGTTTACCCGCGAATACGATAGCGGCGGCAACGGTGAACGGCAGGTAGAAATTGGCCAGCAGGCCCGGCCCTTTCGCGGGTGAACCCGCGCCTACACAACCTTGTAGGAGCGGGTTTACCCGCGAATGGGCTGCGCAGCAGCCCCAATCAATTTATCTGGCGGAAGTCTGCTCGGCCAACGCCACCGCACGGAACATCGCCCGGCGCTTGTTGATGGTTTCTTCCCATTCCAGCGCCGGCACCGAGTCGGCAACGATGCCGCCACCGGCCTGCACATGCAGCTCGCCATCCTTGATCACCGCAGTACGAATAGCAATGGCGGTATCCATGTTGCCGTTCCAGGCAAAATAGCCGACAGCACCGCCGTAAACCCCACGCTTGACCGGTTCCAGCTCGTCGATGATCTCCATCGCACGGATCTTGGGCGCACCCGACAAGGTGCCAGCCGGCAGAATCGCCCGCAGTGCATCCATCGCCGTCAGGCCTTCACGCAGCTGGCCGGTAACGTTGGAAACAATGTGCATCACGTTGGAGTAACGCTCGATCACCATCTTCTCGGTCAGGCGCACACTGCCGGTCGAAGACACACGGCCGACATCGTTGCGGCCCAGATCGATCAGCATCAGGTGCTCGGCAATTTCCTTGTCGTCCGACAGCAGGTCGTCTTCCAGCGCACGATCGGCCTCTTCGGTCGCACCACGCGGGCGGGTACCGGCAATCGGGCGCACGGTGACCAGGTTGTCCTCGACACGTACCAGCACTTCGGGCGAGCTGCCGACCACATGGAAGTCACCGAAGTTGAAGAAGTACATATATGGCGTCGGGTTGAAGCAGCGTAGCGCGCGATACAGGTCGATAGGCGCAGCCTTGAAGTCGATCGACATGCGCTGCGACGGCACCACCTGCATACAGTCCCCGGCCAGGATGTATTCCTTGATACGACCGACGGCGTTTTCGTAATCCTCGCGGGTGTAGCTGGAGCGGAACGCCGGCTCGGCCGCCGGCGGGCCGCTCAGGTCCAGGCCGCGGCGTGGGGTGATTGGCTGGCGCAAGGTTTCCAGCAAACCTTGCAGACGTGCCTGGCCCTGTTCGAAGGCCTGATCTTCAGCGGGGTCGACCAACACGATGGCGTGCATCTTGCCCGCCAGGTTGTCGAACACCACCACCGCGTCGGACACCATCAGCAGGATATCCGGTACGCCCAGCGGGTCCGGGTTGGGGCTGGCGCCCAGACGCTTTTCTACATAACGAACGCAGTCGTAGCCAAAGTAGCCAACCAGGCCGCCATTGAAACGCGGCAGGCCGGGGATATCGGCAACTTTGTAGCGGTCCTTGAAGGTTTCAACGAATGCCAGCGGGTCTTCGACCTCGCAGCTTTCCACCTCGACGCCATCGTGCAGGATGCTGACATGGTAGCCATGCACACGCATCACGGTGCGCGATGGCAAGCCGATCATCGAGTAACGGCCCCACTTCTCGCCGCCCTGCACCGATTCGAGCAGGTACGAGTTGGGCTGGTCAGCCAGTTTCAGGTAGATCGACAGCGGCGTGTCGAAGTCGGCCAAGGTTTCACAGGCCAAGGGAATACGGTTGTAGCCGGCAGCGGCCAGGCGCAGGAATTCTTCGCGGTTCATGAGTGGTCTCGTGGCAAGCAGCAATAGGTCAGGCAAACGGACGGGCCGGCACACGCCGGCAGGCTGAAGTCAGGCGCGCCAACGCCAACGGGCCAAGGCCTTGATGACTTTCATCCAGAATTTGCCAGTAACCGCCACGGTGGACTCTCTGTCTTGTGAGGCTTGAAGGTCCGCCAACGTTATCCCAGTGGCCGGGTCTGCGCAACCGGGCAGCAATGCGCGCAGGTCGTCGATTACCAGGCTGGGGGATTCGTCGTCGATCGGCCGGCCATGGTTATAGCCGTAGGTCAGGCCCACGCATTGCACGCCAGCCGCCTTGGCCGCCTGCACGTCACTGCGCGAATCACCGACAAACAGGGACTGCTGCGGGGTGACACCGGCCATCTGCATGACAAACAACAACGCCGCCGGGTCGGGCTTTTTCTGCGGCAGGGTGTCGCCACCAATGATCCAGCGGAAGAAATTACCGATCTTCATCTGGTCCAACAGTGGGCCAACAAAGCGCTCAGGCTTGTTGGTAATCAGCGCCATCTCCACGCCCTGCTTGCGCAGCCAGCGCAGGGTGTCGCGCACGCCAGGATAAACCACGGTAAGTTCATGGCTTTCGGCATAAGCGTCCATGAACAGCGCCAGCGCCTGTTCTGCCAGCGCATCGTCCACGTCGGCATGGTCGATGCCGCCCGCCAACGCGCGGCGCACCAGTACCTGGGCGCCGTTGCCAACCCATTGGCGCACTGCCTCAAGGCCAGCAGGCGGGCGCCCCAGTTCGAGCAGCATGCGGTCCACGGCGGCGGCCAGGTCAGGCACGGAATCGATCAGGGTACCGTCCAGATCGAACATTACCAGCCTTGGCAGCGTCCCCGGGAACAGCTGCTCGAAGCCACTCATGGGCGGGCCAGGGCCAGTTCGGCGCGCATCTTGGCGATCACTTCCTGGTAGTCCGGGGCGTTGAAGATCGCCGAGCCGGCCACGAAAGTGTCGGCGCCAGCGGCAGCGATCTCGCGGATGTTGTTGACGTTCACGCCACCATCGATCTCCAGACGGATATCACGGCCACTGGCGTCGATCAGCGCACGCGCTTCGCGCAGCTTGTCGAGGGTGCCGGGGATGAACTTCTGCCCGCCGAAGCCTGGGTTGACGCTCATCAGCAGCACCATGTCGATCTTGTCCATCACATACTTCAGGGCGTCCAGGCTGGTGGCCGGGTTGAACACCAGGCCGGCCTTGCAACCACCATCCTTGATCAGCTGAAGCGAACGGTCGATGTGCTGCGTGGCTTCAGGGTGGAAGGTGATGTAGGTGGCACCCGCTTCGATAAAGTCGCCAATGATGCGGTCAACCGGGCTGACCATCAGGTGCACGTCGATCGGCGCAGTAACGCCGTACTTGCGCAGAGCGGTGCAAACCATCGGACCGATGGTCAGGTTGGGGACATAGTGATTGTCCATGACATCGAAGTGGACGATGTCTGCACCCGCAGCCAATACCTTGTCGACGTCCTCACCCAGGCGGGCAAAATCGGCAGAGAGAATGGAGGGGGCAATAGCGTAGGGCTGCATGGCGCACCTGTTGGCAGAGTCACGGTGGCGCGCATTGTAACTCAGGGAAAGCGATGAAGGCTGATTGGTATCAATTGGTGTCGACCAGCGCAACCTGTGCCGGCCTCCGCGACTTTAGCCGCGAAGAGGCCGGCACAGGCAACCCATCATCAAGCTGGCTGTTGAGTCCTCAGCTTCTCACTACGCCCACGCAACCATTCCAGGGTCAGCAGCAACAACACCGAGAACGCAATCAGCAAGGTCGCCGCCGCGGCAATGGTCGGGCTCAGGTTCTCGCGAATACCACTGAACATCTGCCGCGGCAGAGTTGCCTGTTCCGGCCCGGCGAGGAACAGCGTCACCACCACCTCGTCAAACGAGGTGGCAAAGGCAAACAGGGCGCCCGAGATGACACCGGGCGCGATCAGCGGCAGGGTCACCCGACGGAAAGCCAGCAGAGGCGAGGCTCCCAGGCTGGCCGCCGCACGCACCAGATTGTAGTTGAACCCCTGTAGCGTCGCCGACACGGTAATGATGACGAACGGCACACCCAGTACCGCATGCACCAGAATCAGCGAGGTGAAACTGTTGCCCATGCCCAGAGGGGCGAAGAACAGGTAACTGGCCACCCCGATGATCACTACCGGCACCACCATGGGCGAGATCACCAGCGCCATCACCAGCGACTTGCCGGGGAAATCGCCACGGGTCAGGCCGATGGCCGCCAAAGTGCCGAACACCATGGCCAGCACCGTGGCCGCTGGGGCAACGATGATGCTGTTTTTCAACGCCCGCATCCATTCGGCCGAGCCGAAGAAGTCCTGATACCACTGCAGCGAGAAGCCCTGCAGCGGGTACACCAGGAAGCTGCCACTGTTGAACGACAGCGGCACGATCACCAGCACTGGCAAGATCAGGAACAGCAGGATCAAGCCGCAGAGAATACGCAGGCTGTAGAACCAGACCCGCTCCACGGGCGACATGTATGGGCTCAGCATGACAGGCTCCTCAGCTCAGGCGCAGACGGCTGGCGCCGACCAGCCAGCTATAGATCAGGTACAACAGCACGGTCGCCAGCAGCAACAGCCCGCCCAGTGCGGTGGCCATGCCCCAGTTGATGCTGGTGTTGGTGTAGAAGGCGACGAAGTAGCTGACCATCTGGTCGTTGGGGCTACCCAGCAGCGCCGGGGTGATGTAGTAACCGATGGCAAGGATGAACACCAGCAGGCAACCGGCGCCAACACCGGCGTAAGTCTGCGGGAAGTACACCCGCCAGAAACTGGCGAACGGGTGGCAGCCCAGCGAGATCGCCGCACGCATGTAGCTCGGGGAAATACCCTTCATCACGCTGTACAGCGGCAGGATCATGAACGGCAGCAGGATGTGCACCATCGAGATGTAGACACCTGTGCGGTTGAACACCAGCTCCAGCGGCTGGTCGATGATGCCCATGGCCATCAGCGCGCTGTTGATCAGCCCGCCCGACTGCAGCAGCACGATCCAGGCCGCCACCCGCACCAGGATCGATGTCCAGAAAGGCAACAGCACCAGAATCATCAGCAGGTTGCTCTGCCGGGTCGGCAGGTTGGCCAACAAGTAGGCCAGTGGGTAGGCCAGTACCAGGCAGATAGTGGTAATCACCACACCCATCCACAGGGTACGGATAAAAATGTCCAGGTAAATGGCCTGGTCCGGGGTGGCCTTGGCCAGCTCACCAAGGTCATCGATGCGATGGTCCACCGAGGCCAACAGGTAGAAAGAAGTCACCGAACTGGTATTGCGGCGGATCGCCTGCCAATAAGCCGGGTCACCCCAACGCTCGTCGACAGCCTGCAACGCATCCTTATAAGAGGCAGGCTCAGCCTTGAAGGGCAGTGCACGGGCAGTCTTGGTCAACAAGCTGCGGTAACCGGCCAGCTCCATGTTCAAGCGTTTGGAAAGGTCACCAAGGGTCTGGTTCTTGCGCGACTCGGCCAAATCCTGGCTCAGCGCCTTGTAAACGTCCTCGCCTGGCAGGCTTTTGCCATCCCACTGGCTGATGACTTCCACCGTGCGCGGCAGGCCGCCGACCACTTCAGGGTTGCCGACGCTCTTGTACAGCAGCGCCGCAATCGGCACCAGGAACACCAGCAGAAGAAACAGCGCCAGCGGCGCGATCAACGCCTGCGCCTTCCAGCGGTTGACCCGCTCGGCGTGTTTGAGGCGCTGCTTGAGACTTGAACCTGCGCCTTCGTTGAGGGGCACTGCAATGGCCATGGCGAACTCCGCAATACAGGCTGAATTGGGGGCCGCTTTGCGGCCCCACACACTGGACGTTTACTTCTTCGCCGCCCAGGCGTTGAAGCGTTGCTCCAGCTGCTCGCTGTTGTCGGCCCAGAACGCCACGTCGATCTGCACCTGGTTGGCAATGTTCTCAGGCGTGGTCGGCATGTCTTTCTTCACGTCGTCCGACAGCAGGCTCACGGCCTTGGAGTTGGCCGGGCCATAGGCGATGTTTTCGGAGTAGATCTTCTGCTGCTCGGGCTTGACGCTGTAGGCGATGAACTTCTTCGCCTCTTCGACGTTTTTGGCGCCTTTAGGAATTGCCCATGCATCGAAGTCGTAGATGCCGCCGTTCCACACCACCTTGAGGTTGCTTTCTTTCTGCACAGCGGCAATACGGCCGTTGTAGGCAGAGCTCATGACCACGTCGCCAGAGGCCAGGAACTGCGGTGGCTGTGCACCCGCTTCCCACCACTGGATGCTGGGCTTGAGCTCGTCGAGTTTCTTGAAGGCGCGGTCCTGGCCTTCCTTGGTTGCCAGCACTTTGTAGACGTCCTTGGGCGCAACGCCGTCGGCCATCAGTGCAAATTCCATTGTGTACTTGGCGCCCTTGCGCAGGCCGCGCTTGCCCGGGAACTGCTTGGTGTCCCAGAAATCGGCCCAGCTGGTGGGGGCGGTCTTGAGCTTGTCGGCGTTGTAGGCCATGACCGTGGACCAGACGAAGAAGCCCACGCCGCAAGGCTGAATGGCACCAGGCACGTAGTCGGCCTCATTGCCGAACAGGGCTGGGTCGAGCTCTTCGAACATGCCCTCGTCGCAGCCGCGCGCCAGCTCTGGCGACTCAACCTCTACCAGGTTCCACGACACACTCTTGGTGTCGACCATCGCCTTGACCTTGGCCATTTCGCCGTTGTACTCACCCGCGACAATCTTGCCATTACCCGCTTTTTCCCAGGGTTCGTAGAACGCTTTGACCTGGGCAGCCTTGTTGGCGCCCCCGAACGAGATCACGGTGAGGTCTGCGGCCATGGCCTGGCCAGCGGTGAACAGCCCCAAAGCCAGGGCGGTCAGTTTCAACTGCTTGCGCATTATTATTCTCTCCACAGTACAGGGTTGGTGAAGCAATCCATCAATGGGCTTCGGCAATCGGATCGAGCGCGCGGGCGTGCTCCACCTCCCAGCCCAGCGGTACCACATCGCCCACGGCCAACGCCGGGTCGAGCTCGGCAATGGGCTGCTTCACGAAGAAGTCGCCTTTGCCGCAAACCTCCAGACGCACCCGCACGTGGTCGCCCAGGTAAATGAATTCGGCCACCCGGCCAGAGAACCGGTTCACGCAGCTTTCACTGTGGCCGTTCAGACGCACGCGCTCCGGGCGTATCGACAGGGTCACCGGCTCGCCGGCCTGGCCGACATTCACCGCCAGCGCCTCGACCCGCTCACCGCGAGGCAACTGCACCTGGCAACGTTTGCCATCGCTGGCCAGCAGGGTGCCGCTGATGCGGTTGTTCTCGCCGATGAAGTTGGCGACGAAGGTGTTGCAAGGCTCTTCGTACAGCGTGCGCGGGTCGGCGATCTGCTGGATTTCGCCCTGGTGGAACACCGCCACGCGGTCAGACATGGTCAGCGCTTCGCCCTGGTCGTGGGTCACGTACACCACGGTCACACCCAGGCGCTGGTGAATGTGCTTGATCTCCATCTGCATGTGTTCGCGCAGCTGCTTGTCCAGCGCGCCAAGTGGCTCGTCCATCAGCACCAGTTGCGGCTCGAACACCAATGCCCGGGCCAGCGCCACACGCTGCTGCTGGCCGCCAGACAGCTGGCCGGGGTAGCGTTTGGCGAAAGCGTCGAGCTGGACCATGTTCAGCACTCGTTTGACCCGCTCGCTGATGTCGGTCTTGCTCAGGTTGCGCACGGTCAGCGGAAAGGCCAGGTTCTCGGCCACGGTCATGTGCGGAAACAGCGCGTAGTTCTGGAACACCATGCCGATATCACGCTTGTGCGGCGGCACGTTGTTGATCGAGCGGCCGCCAAGCTGGATTTCACCGGCGGTGGGCGTTTCGAAGCCCGCCAGCATCATCAGGCTGGTGGTCTTGCCCGAGCCGGACGGGCCAAGCAGGGTGAGGAACTCGCCCTTGCGGATATCCAGGTTGAGGTCTTTGACGATCAGCGACTCGCCGTCGTAGCTCTTCTGCACACCACGGAAGCTGACCAGCGTTTCGCCGGTTGCAGCGTTCGACTTCGCCTCGCTCATGCCTGCACCTTCTTGTTGGATGACTGCGTAGGCAAAAGAGTAGAAGAGACGCAAGCGCCCGAAAATCGGGGGTACTGAGAGAATGCCATCATCCGGATGGAAGATTTGTTGTAGGGATCGCCCTACAAGGATGGCGGGTTTTGAACACTCACCTCAGCGCTGCATCGCCCCCTTGCAGGAGCGGGTTCACCCTCGAATAGGCCGGTTCAGGCACCGCAGATGGCAGGCCAGACTTCCTCGCGGGTAAACCCGACCCTACAAATAAAGAGCGGCGTAGTCATCAAAACGGCATGTCGCAATCAGACCAGCTTGTGCTCCATGGCGTACTTCACCAGCTCCGCCAGCGAGTTCACTTTCAACTTCTGCATCAGGCGTGCCTTGTGGGTGCTGATGGTCTTGCTCGACAGCGCCAACTGCTGGGCGATGTCGTTGACGTTGGCGCCTTGGGCCAGGCGCTCGAACACCGAAAACTCCCGCTCCGAGAGCAATGTGTGCAACGGCCGGGATTCGGTGAGGCCTACTTCGAACACCATGCGGTCGGCCAGCGACGGGTCAATATAACGCCCGCCACCGGCCACCCGACGAATCGCTGTCAACAACAACGCCGGATCACTGTCTTTGGTGGCATAGCCCGCCGCACCGGCCTTCAGCGCCCGCGCCGCCATCTGTGCCTCATCGTGCATCGACAACATCAGGATCGCTGGAGCATCGTGCAGCGCACGGATACGCGGGATCGCCTCCAGGCCGTTCACACCCGGCATCGAGATATCCAGCAGTACCACCTCGCACGGTGTGTGGCGCAGGGTTTCGAGCAACTGCTCGCCATTACCGGCCTCCCCCGCCACTTGCATGTCCTTGGCCAGGCCAATCAACTGCTTGATGCCTTCACGGACAATGGTGTGGTCTTCGGCCACCAGTACTCGAATCACGATTGCTCTCCTACTCCAACGGAATGGCCACGCTCAGGCTGGTGCCTTCGCCCGGCTCGCTTTCCAGCGTCATGCTCCCCCCCAGCATCAGCACCCGCTCGCGCACACCCACCAGGCCAAACGAGGTAGGCCGGGTCTGCTCGCGGCAAAAGCCTTGGCCATCATCACTGACCGTCATGCGCAACTGTCCGCCCTCACGTACCAGCTCAATCTCTACGCTGTGCGCCTGGGCGTGACGCATCACATTGGTCAGCGCCTCCTGGAGGATACGAAACAGCCCGGTGGCCTTGGCATCACTCAATGCTGGCAGATTATCGGGCACTTGCACCAGACAGGGGATTTGCGTGCGAGCCTCGAAACGCCGCGCCTGCCATTCGATGGCCGAGGCAATGCCGGCATCGAGGATCGGCGGACGCAAGGCAGTGGCGACATCGCGGACCAACTGGAACAACTGGGCAATCAGGCGTTTCATGCTCGCCAGGCGATCATTCAGGCCAGGGTCCAGCTCGGCATAGGCCAGCTCGCACATCGACACTTCCAGCTTGAGCACAGTCAGCATCTGCCCCAGCTCATCATGCACTTCCCGGGCGATACGGGCTTTTTCTTCTTCACGCACGCTCTCCAGGTGGGCCGAGAGTTCGCGCAGCTGCTCCTGGGACTTTGCCAGCGCCAGCTCGGCCCGCTTGCCCTGTGTGATGTCCCAGACTACACCGTCCCACACCACCTGGCCGTTGCCCAGATGCCGGGCGCTGGCCTTGATATCGGCCCAGCGCTGTTCGCCCTGCCGGGTGAGGATGCGCCCCTGCCAGGACCAGTCCTGGTCGCTGGCCAGGGCCAGGTCCTGCACCCTGTGATAATCAGCACGGTCCTCGGGGTGCACCAGGTTGCGCAGGCCCATCTGCGGGTGCTGGATCTCGCTAGGTGCATAACCCACCAATGCCTCGCTACCCTCACTGATATAGGGGAACTCCAGATCGCCCTCGGCTGGGTCACGTTCCAGGCGAAACACCAACCCTGGTACGTTGCCAGCAATGCCCTTGAGCCGCGCCTCACTTTCGCGAAGGGCCGCCAAGGCACGGTGGCGCTCAGTGACATCGGCGAGGTAGACCACCAGATATTCGGAATCACGAAAGCGCAGAAAGCTCAGTGACAGCTCCACGGGTAGCAAGCTTTGATCAGCCCGCCGGCATTGCGTCTCAAACTGACCGACACCCCCCGCCCCTGTCCGCGCCCCTTTCCACAGCTCCAGCCAACGGTCCATGTTCAGGCTCGGCTCGAAGTCGCTCAGCGGCCGCTCCAGCAACGCCCCTTCGCTGTAGCCCAACATGCGCTCGGCGGCATGGTTGGCGTAACGCACATGGCTGTCCCAGTTGACCCAGAGGATACCCACGGTGCTCTGATCGATGGCGAACTGGCTCAGGCGCAACGCCTCTTCGCGCACCTGGCGTTCAACAAGGCTCTCCCGCGCGGCCAACAGGCTGCGCTCCAGCTGGCGCTGCTGACGGCGTTGCCACACCAGCGTGGCCAAGGCACACAACAGCAACAGACCGAACAGCAAGGCCATGTTCTGCCAGAAGCCCGGCGACTCGCTCAGGCGCGGGTACTTCGGCTGCAACCAGCGCTGATGCAGTTGTTCCAGCTCCTTGGCCGGCACTGCCTGCAAGCCACGTTCAAGTACATCGGCCAGCAGCGGCCAGTCGCGCCGCGAACCGATACGCAACAGCTGCGGCAGGCCAATATCGCCGACCACCGCCAGCTCACCGAACTCGCTCTCGCGCGACAGGCGGCTGAGCTGCGCTTCATCCAGCACGGCGAAACTGGCCTGGCCACCTACCACCAGTTGCAAGGCCTCACGATCGTCGGGCACCCCCTGCAGGTTGAGGTTGCCGTAGTTGCCGCGCAGGTAATCCGCCAGCGGGCTGGGCATGCGCACCGCGACGCGTTGCTCGGCTTCAAGCTTTTCCAGCTCCACGGCCATGGCCCCGGTGCGCGGCCCCACCACCAGCTGTGGCACGCGCATGTACGGGTCGCTAAATAGCCACAGGCGCAGGCTGGCTGGCGTCTGGGTAAGGCCAGGGGCGAAGTCGATTTCGCCGCTTTGCAGGGCATGTTCCAAACTGGCCTGGTCACTGAAGTTACGCCAGGTGAGGTCCAGCCGCAGCGCCTGCGCCAAGCTGTTCACCAGCTCCACATTGGCCCCATACAGTTGCTGCAGACGCCGGTCGAACTGGGCGTAGGGCGCCTGCAACACCAGGCCGACACGCAGGCTGCGGTGGGTGTCCAGCCACTGCTGCTGGTCAGGCTCCAGCACCACAGAGGGCAGCGCCTCGGGCTTGGCCCAGGCAATCAAGGGCAGCCACAAGCAGCCGATAACCAACAGGCGACGCACTCGCTTCATCTATACGCTCGACTTGGCAAAGACGGCCATGCAGCATGGCCGTCACGGGCAAATACTATTAGGCTGCCGGTTTCATTCTGGCCTTGGGTTGACTCATGTCCACACTTTATCGCACGACGCTGGCAATGTGCTGCCTGGCCTCGGTCCTTCCACTCGGCGCCCTGGCCGCCGATGCCGAAAAACCACCTGCAAATACCATGGCACCGGCTGCCGAGGCCCCACGCCCACCCTTGCTGGAACGCAGCCAGGAGGATGCACTGGCGCTGGAGCGGCGGCTGCCCAAGGCTGAGCAGCAGACCCTGCAGGCCGGTGCCGACAGCTTCCTGGCCCTGTGGAAGCCGGCCAACGACAACGATCCGCAAGGGGCGGTGATCATTGTCCCCGGTGCAGGCGAAACGGCCGACTGGCCAAATGCAGTCGGCCCACTGCGGCAAAAATTCCCGGATATCGGCTGGCACAGCCTCAGCGTAAGCCTGCCCGACCTGCTCGCAGACAGCCCGCAAGCACGGGTCGAAGCCACACCACCGGCAGCGCCTGCGCCAGACAAAGGCGAAAGCGCACCGGTCAAAGACGTGCCGGCCGACGCCAACGCCAACGTGGCCCAAGCCACCGCGGCCGATGCCGATACAGCAGAAAGCACCGATGCCGAACAAGCCAGCGAGCAGGCCGACCCGGCAGATGCCGAACGCATCTTCGCCCGCCTGGATGCCGCCGTGGCGTTCGCCCAACAACACAATGCCCGCAGCATCGTACTGATCGGCCATGGTAGCGGTGCATATTGGGCGGCGCGCTACCTGAGCGAGAAGCAGCCACCGCAGGTACAAAAACTGGTGATGGTCGCTGCACAGACCCCTGCACGGGTGGAGCAGGACCTGGAAAGCCTGGCCCCAACCTTGAAGGTACCCACGGCCGATATCTACTACGCCACCCGCAGCGCTGACCGCAACGCAGCCCAGCAACGGCTGCAGGCCAGCAAGCGGCAGAAGGATAGCCAGTACCGACAATTGTCATTGATTGCCATGCCAGCAAACAAAGCGGCGGAACAAGAGCAATTGTTCCGCCGGGTGCGGGGGTGGATGAGCCCTCAGGGCTGAGTTCGGCTTGATCCTTGTGGCGGGGCGTCAAAGGCCGCGCCGCTTGCGGATCATGGCATAGGCCTGGTGCAACTCACGGGTGCGTGCGGTCGCTTCACGCACCTGCGCCTCGCTGGCACCAGTACCCGCCAGCTTGTCCGGGTGATGCCGACTGACAAGCCGACGATACGCCTGCTTGACCTTATCGGTGTCGGTGTCTGCGTCCACCGCCAGCAAGCGCAACGCTGCCGCGTAGGTCATGGGCACGCTTTCTGCGCCCGTGGCCTTGCGCGGCTCGTACTCCAGCGACATGGCCTGCACCTGGCGTCGGCTCATGCCCAGCTTCTGCCCCCAGTCCAGCAGCAACTCACGCTCCTTGTTGCCCATCTTGCCGTCCGCCCACACCATGCGCCAACACGCCCGCAAGGTACCTTCCGCCGCGTGGGGCTGCTGACTGATGCGCCGCAGGTGCCCGCCAAGCCGGTCCTTGCCCGCCTTGCCACGGTTGAACGCATTGATGGCGCGCAGCCGGGCTGCCTCGGCCAGGTCCAGGCGCACCATCTCCTGACGCGCCTGCTGGATATGCTGCTCGGCTACCCGGCCATCGCACTTGGCCAGACGCCCGAGCATCACGAACAACAACTCGTCATCGCGTAATGCGGGGCGCCCACCCAGGCGTTCGCGCATGTCTTCCCAGCCTTGCAAGCGCAGCCGGCGGTCAATGGCCTGCCCAAGCAACGCACCGAGCAAGGCACCCGGTATGCTCGCAACGGCAAAACCGGCACTCACACCAATCACCGTGCCTGGCCACCACATGTCAGGCGCGCTCGCCAATCAGAGACTCAGCCTCGGCCAGGCGTTCAAGCGTGCCAACATCCACCCAGTGCCCACGGTAGTGTTCGCCAGATACCTTGCCGGCCGCCATCGCCTGGCGCAGCAACGGTGCCAGCTTGAAGGCTCCCGCCTGGCAACCTTCGAACAGCGCCGGGTGCAGCACCGAAATGCCGCTGAAGGTCAGCGTGCCTGGCGCGTCATCGCCGTCAACGACCTGCTCGCCCATCAGGCGGAAGTCACCGCGGCCGTGATGGCCAGGGTTGTCGACCAGCACCAGGTGAGCCAGGCCTTGCAGGGGAGCCTGCAGACGCGCGAAGTCGTAGTCGGTCCACACATCGCCATTCACCAGCAGGAACGGCGCCTCACCCAACAAAGGCAGGGCCTTGAAGATGCCGCCGCCGGTTTCCAGCGGTTCACCTTCAGGTGAATAGCGGATGCTCAGGCCGAAGCGGCTACCGTCGCCCAGATGGTCCTCGATCTGCTGGCCAAGCCAGGCATGGTTGATCACCACTTCGGTCACGCCCGCTGCCGCCAGGGCGCGCAGGTGGTACTCGATCAGCGGCTGGCCGGCGACCGGGACCAACGGTTTTGGGGTGTGCAGGGTCAGCGGGCGCATGCGCTCGCCCTTCCCCGCAGCCAGGATCATGGCCTTCATGCACGCGCTCCGGCCTGCAACTCGGCAATCAGCTCACCCAGCTCCGCCAATTCGGGCCGGCGACCGATCACTTCATTTATATAGGCGAAGAAACGCGGCACGTCGCCCAGGTAACGCGGCTTACCGTCGCGGTGGCAGATACGGGCGAAGATGCCGATCACCTTCAAGTGCCGCTGCACGCCCATCAGGTCACTGGCGCGGTGGAAGGCTTCGAACTCGGCCTGCACCGGGATGCCAGCCGCCTGCGCCCGCTGCCAGTAGTCGCTCAGCCAGCCTTCGACCCGCGCCTGCGGCCAGCTGACAAAGGCGTCCTTGAACAGGCAGGTAATGTCGTAGGTGACCGGGCCGTATACCGCATCCTGAAAGTCCAGCACACCAGGGTTGGGGGTGCTCTGCATCAGGTTGCGCGGCATGTAGTCACGGTGTACCAGCACCTTGGGTTGCGCCAGGGCGCTGTCGATCAGCAACTGGCTGACGCGCTGCCAGGTGGCCTTCTGTGCATCGGTGAAGGTCAGGCCCAGCTCACGCCCCACGTACCATTCGGGGAACAGTTCCACTTCACGGCGCAGCAGGGCGTCATCGTAGCTGGGCAGCGGCGCGTCCATCGGCAAACGCTGGAACTTCAGAAGGGCATCGATGGCGTCGGCGAACAGGCCATCGGCGTTGTCGGCATTGATGATGTCAAGGTATGTCTGAGTGCCCAGATCCCCAAGCAACAAAAAGCCGCGTTCCAGGTCCTGGGCATGGATCAGCGGCACATGGACGTCAGCGCTGGCCAGCAGGTGGTCGATGGCGACGAACGGTCGGCAGTTCTCCTGCGGGGGGGGCGCATCCATGATCACGAAACTGTGGCCAGCGCCCTGCCAGCGGAAATAGCGGCGGAAGCTGGCGTCGCTGCTGGCAGCGGTCAAGCTGCCTGCAGGCACCTCGCCCCAGGCGTTGTCACGGAAAAGATCATTGAGCTGTTCATCGAGCCAGACCGTCAGTTGTTGCAGGCGTACATCGTGTTCAGGCATTGCAAGGGTCTCCGACGGCCCTAGCCGTCAAGCGGGTCATGCTTTATTATCCAGCATCTTTTTCAGACCATCGAGAGGCGTGCGGCCCCACACGCGGGCAGATGGCACGCAGGAAGCCCGGACTAATAAGATGGCATTGAAATCCCCCGCGTTTCGTAGAAAGTTTCCGTTGCTGGTAACCGGCGGTCTGCTGGCCCTGCAACCTCTGGCCACCTCATACGTAGTGGCAGCCGAACAGTTCGACTGCCAAGTGTCCGCCGCCGGTGGTTGGGACTGCAAGCCCAAAACCCCAGTCAACACCTTGCCACCGCGCCCGGTGCACGAAGGTGCAGCCGTCAGCTCCGGTACCGAAGCGGCGGGCGAAGCCGAAACTGCGGACCGGCCCGTGCTGGTTACCGAGGCCAAGGGCCGTGGTCTGAAGTCGCGCAGCGAAGACTACAGCCACCTGGACTGGGTTCCGCGTGAAAAGCTCACCGCCGCGCAGCTGGCTGAAACCGGCCCGTACTGCGGTGGCGCGTATATCGAGCCAACCCGCCCGGGCATGGCCGACACCACGCCGAAGGACGAGTCGCCAACCTACATCAATGCCAAGGTATCCAAGTACCAGCAGGAGCAGCAGGTCGCTACCCTCGCCGGTGACGTGGTAATGCGCCAGGGCAGCATGCAGGCCGAAGCCGACGAGGCCAACCTCTACCAGGCCGAAAACCGTGGCGAGCTCAAGGGCAACGTCAAGATCCGTGACAACGGTTCGCTGGTGGTCGGTGACGAGGCCCAGATCCAGCTCGACACTGGCGAAGCCCAGGTCGACAACGCCGAATACGTGATGCACAAGTCGCACATCCGCGGCAGTGCCCTGTACGCCAAGCGTGGCGAAAACGCCATCATCCGCCTCAAAGACGGTACGTACACCACCTGCGAACCGGGCAGCAACGCCTGGCAGCTGAAGGGCAACAACATCACCCTGAACCCGGCCACCGGTTTCGGTACTGCGACCAACGTTACGCTACGGGTCAAGGATTTCCCGGTGTTCTATACACCGTACATCTACTTCCCGATTGACGACCGTCGCCAGTCCGGTTTCCTGCCGCCGTCGTTCAGCACCAGCAGCGACACCGGCTTCATGCTGGTCACGCCGTACTACTTCAACCTGGCGCCTAACTACGACGCCACGTTGTACCCGCGTTACATGGCCAAGCGCGGCCTGCTGATGGAAGGCGAGTTCCGCTACCTGACACCTTCCAGCGAAGGCCAGTTCGGCGGCGCCTACCTGAACGACAAGAACGACGACCGCAAAGATCAGACGGATTACAAAGATCAGCGCTGGATGGTCAACTGGCAGCACAAGGGTGGCCTGGACGAACGCCTGATGACCGAGGTGGACTACACCGACATCAGCGACCCGTTCTACTTCCAGGACCTGGAATCTGACCAGATTGGCGTGGAAAGCCGCGACTTCCTGAATCAGCAGGGTGCATTGACCTACCGGGGCGATAGCTACACCGCGCGGCTGAACGTACATGCCTATGAGGCGGCGACCATTTCGCAGATCACGCCTTATGATCGACTGCCGCAGATTACCCTCAATGGCGTACTGCCTTCTCAGCCAGGGGGGTTGAACTTCGCTTACGAAACCGAGGCTGCGCGCTTCGAACGTGACTTGAAGAACGACACTGTGTTCGACAAGGACGGCAACCTGGACCTCACAGCGGGGCCCGATGGTCGTCGGCTTGACGAAAATATTCGAGGTATCGAGCGGGCCAACGGCACGCGCCTGAACGTCGCGCCGTCAGTCAGCTATCCAATGACAGCCAGCTATGGGTTCCTCACACCCAAACTGAAATACGCCTACACCCAGTACGATCTTGATCTGGACAGCAAAGGCAAAGCCGATGCAATCGCCTTGCAAGCCGCCGATCCAGGCGCGTACGGAAGCTACGACAGCTCTGTTAGCCGCGACGTGCCAATCTTCAGCGTCGACAGCGGCCTGTACTTCGACCGCAACACCTCGCTGTTTGGCAACAATTACCGTCAAACCCTCGAACCGCGCATGTTCTACCTCTATGTTCCGTACAAGGACCAGAAGGACATCCCGCTGTTCGATACCGGCGAAACCCTGTTCAGCTACGATTCGCTGTTCCGCGACAACCGCTTCAGCGGCACTGACCGTATCGGCGACGAAAACAAACTGTCGCTGGGCGTGACCACACGCTGGATCGAAGACAACGGCTTCGAGCGCCAGAACTTCAGCATCGGCCAGGCCTACTACTTCAAAGACCGCAAGGTCCAGCTGCCAGGCATCGACTACCGCACCCGCAAGGACGCGCAGTCCGATGTATCGCCATACGCCCTGGTGTACAACTACTACTTCAACCGCGACTGGCGCCTCAATTCGGACTTCAACTGGGACCCGGACAGCCGCAGCACCCGCTCGGGCAGCGCGATGTTCCACTACCAGCCTGAAGACAACCCGAACAAAATCGTCAACCTCGGTTATCGCTACCGTAACGACACCATTGCCTACGACTCGACCACGGGTACCTGGAAAGTGGGCGGTGGTGACTATGGCACCCCGGGCGATCCGAACTACATCAAGGATTACTACAAGATCCAGCAGCACGACTTCTCGGTCATCTGGCCGATCGTGCCGCAGTGGAACGTAATCGCTCGCTGGCAGCATGACTACAACCGCAACCGTACCCTGGAAGCCATGGGTGGTTTCGAATACGACAACTGCTGCTGGAAGCTGCGCCTGATCAACCGTTACTGGATCGACTACGACGATTTCAGCCAGGCCCTTCCACAGAACGAAAAAGGCGACCACGGTGTCTTCCTTCAGATCGTCCTGAAAGGCCTCGGCGGCGTAGTTGGCAACAAGGTCGAGTCTTTCCTCGACCAAGGCATTCAAGGTTACCGTGAACGTGAAGACCAAGCTTATTGATCGTCTGCGCCCAGTGTTGCTGGGCGTCGCTTTGCTGAGTGGCGCGGTGCATGCCGCGGTGCAACCTCTTGATCGCGTGGTGGCTATCGTCGACAACGACGTGGTCATGCAAAGCCAGCTGGACCAGCGTGTCCATGAGGTCCAGCAAACCATCGCCAAGCGCGGCGGCGGCGTGCCGCCGACCAGCGCTCTGGAACAGCAGGTACTGGAACGCCTGATCGTCGAGAACCTGCAGCTGCAGATCGGCGAGCGCTCTGGCATCCGCATCACCGACGAAGAGCTGAACCAGGCCATTGGCACCATTGCCCAGCGCAATGGTATGTCGCTGGACCAGTTCCGCGCGGCGCTGGCCCATGACGGCCTGTCGTTCGACGACGCTCGCGAACAGGTCAAGCGCGAGATGATCATCAGCCGCGTGCGCCAACGCCGCGTTGCCGAACGCATCCAGGTGTCCGAGCAGGAAGTGAAGAACTTCCTGGCCTCGGACCTGGGCAAGATGCAGATGTCGGAAGAGTACCGCCTGGCCAACATCCTCATCCCGACCCCGGAAGCCGCCAACTCGGACGATATCCAGAAGGCTGCGCGCAAGGTCGGTGACGTGTACCAGCAACTGCGCCAGGGTGCCGACTTCGGCCAGATGGCGATTGCCAACTCGGCCAGCGAAAACGCCCTGGAAGGCGGCGAGATGGGCTGGCGTAAAGCCGGTCAGCTGCCACCTGACTTCGCCAAGATGCTCAGCAGCATGCCAGTGGGCGAAATTACCCAGCCTATTCGCATCCCCAACGGCTTCATCATCCTCAAGCTCGAGGAGAAGCGCGGTGGCAGCGAGAACGTGCTGCGCGACGAAGTGCATGTACGCCACATCCTGATCAAGCCAAGCGAGATCCGCAGCGAGGCGGCCACCCAGCAGCTGGCCGAGCGCCTGTACGATCGGATCAAGAACGGCGAAGACTTCGGCGAACTGGCCAAGAGCTTCTCGGAAGACCCGGGTTCGGCACTCAACGGGGGCGACCTCAACTGGGTCGATCCGAACAGCCTGGTACCGGAGTTCCGTGAACAGATGGCCAATGCCCAGCAAGGCGTGGTGACCAAACCGTTCAAGACCCAGTACGGCTGGCACGTTCTGGAAGTGCTGGGCCGCCGCGCCACCGACAGCACCGAGCAGGCTCGCGAACAGCAGGCCCTGAGCGTACTGCGCAACCGCAAGTACGACGAAGAGCTGCAAACCTGGCTGCGCCAGATCCGCGACGAAGCCTACGTTGAAATCAAGCTGCCTGGCGCTGACCAGGCCGCCCAGTGAAGCCCCTGCGCTTCGCCGTCACCCCCGGCGAGCCGGCCGGCATAGGCCCCGACCTGTGCCTGCTGCTCGCCGCAGACGCCCAGCCCCACCCCCTGATCGCCATCACCAGCCGTGACCTGCTCGCCGAGCGGGCCACGCAGCTGGGGCTGGCCGTCAGCCTGCTGCCGGTAGCCCCGGGCCAATGGCCTGACCTCCCGGCACCCGCAGGTAGCCTGTACGTCTGGGATACCCCCTTGGCGGCTCCGGTGGTGCCAGGCCAGCTGGACAAGGCCAACGCAGCGTTCGTGCTGGAAACCCTGACCCGCGCTGGGCAAGGCTGCCTGGACGGGCACTTCGCCGGGATGATCACGGCCCCGGTTCACAAGGGAGTGATCAACGAAAGCGGTATCGCCTTTTCCGGGCATACCGAATTCCTTGCCGAACTGACCCGCACCGCACAAGTGGTAATGATGCTGGCCACCCGCGGCCTGCGCGTGGCCCTGGTGACCACGCACCTGCCACTGCGTGATGTTGCCGACGCTATCACTGCAGAGCGCGTCGAACGTGTAACCCGTATCCTGGATGCCGACATGCGCGACAAGTTCGGCATTGCCAACCCGCGTATCCTGGTGTGTGGCCTCAACCCGCACGCGGGCGAGGGCGGCCACCTGGGCCGCGAAGAAATCGACATCATCGAGCCGACCCTGGCCCGCCTGCGCACCGAAGGCATGGACCTGCGCGGGCCGCTGCCGGCCGATACCCTGTTTACCCCCAAATATCTGGAGCACTGCGATGCGGTGCTGGCGATGTACCACGACCAGGGCCTTCCCGTACTCAAGTACAAAGGCTTCGGCGCAGCAGTGAACGTGACCTTGGGCCTGCCAATCATCCGCACGTCGGTTGACCACGGCACCGCCCTGGACCTGGCCGGCACTGGCAAAGTCGACACCGGCAGCCTGCGCGTCGCACTGGAAACCGCCTACCAGATGGCCGAGAACCGACCATGAACGAGCAATACCAACACCGGGCGCGCAAGCGCTTCGGCCAGAACTTCCTGCACGACGCCGGTATCATCGACCGCATCCTGCGTGCCATCAACGCCAAGGCCGGCGAACACCTGCTGGAAATCGGCCCGGGCCAAGGCGCCCTGACCGAAGGCCTGCTGGGCAGTGGCGCACAGCTGGACGTGGTGGAGCTGGACAAAGACCTGGTGCCGATCCTGCAGCACAAGTTCGCTGATCGCAGCAACTTCCGCCTGCACCAGGGTGACGCCCTGAAGTTCGACTTCAACCAGCTGGGCGTGCCGCCGCGCAGCCTCAAGGTGGTTGGCAACCTGCCCTACAACATCTCCACCCCGCTGATCTTCCACCTGCTCAGCCACGCCGGGCTGATCCGCGACATGCATTTCATGCTGCAGAAGGAAGTGGTCGAGCGCATGGCCGCCGGTCCTGGCGGCGGTGACTGGGGGCGCTTGTCGATCATGGTGCAGTACCACTGCCGCGTGGAGCACCTGTTCAATGTCGGCCCTGGTGCCTTCAACCCACCCCCGAAAGTGGATTCGGCAATCGTCCGCCTGGTGCCGCACGAAGTGCTGCCGTTCCCGGCCAAGGACCACCTGCTGCTGGAGCGTGTCGTTCGCGAAGCGTTCAACCAGCGCCGCAAGACGCTGCGCAACACCATGAAAGGCCTGCTGGACAGCGCCGCCATCGAGGCTGCCGGCGTTGATGGCAGCCTGCGCCCTGAACAGCTCGACCTGGCAGCCTTCGTGCGCCTGGCTGACCAGCTGGCGGATCAGCAACAAGCCTGATTTAGCCTGTACCGGCCGCTTCGCGGGCCACAAGGGATCGCACAACCCTCAAATCCTGTGCGACCCCTTGTAGGAGCGGGTTTACCCGCGAAGCGGCCGGCACAGACAACACCCCCCCCAAGCCCGATCACCGCTGGCCCTCCCCCCTCCCAATGGCCTAGACTGCATTATTGCGTCAGTTCGCCCAAGGCCCTTGCATGTCCGACCCCCGCTATCAAATCGACGTCAGCGTCGTGACCCGCTACCTGAAAGAACAATCCGACCCCGAAAACAGTCGCTTCGCTTTCGCCTACACCATTACCGTGCAGAACAACGGCTCGCTCAGCGCCAAGTTGCTGTCGCGCCACTGGCTGATCACCAACGGTGACGGCGAGGTAGAGGAAGTCCGCGGCGCCGGTGTGGTCGGTCAGCAACCCAACATCGACCCAGGCCAGAGCCACACTTACAGCAGTGGTGCCGTCATCAGCACCCGCGTTGGCACCATGCAGGGCAGCTACCAGATGTTCGCCGAAGACGGTAAGCGCTTCGACGCCGAGATTGCCCCCTTTCGGCTGGCAGTGCCCGGAGCGCTGCACTGATGGCCACCTACGCCGTCGGTGACCTGCAGGGCTGCCTGCAGCCACTCAAATGCCTGCTCGATCGCGTCAGTTTCAACCCCGCCGTCGACCGCCTGTGGCTGGTCGGCGACCTGGTCAACCGCGGCCCCGAGTCACTGGAAACCCTGCGCTTCCTGTACTCGATCCGTCATTCACTGGTCTGCGTGCTGGGCAACCATGACCTGCACCTGCTGGCCGCCTGGCACAACGTCGAGCGCCTCAAGAAAAGCGACACACTGCGCGAGATCATCGAAGCGCCGGACGCCGACCAGCTGTTCGACTGGCTGCGCCAGCAGAAGCTGCTGCATTACGACGAGCCCCGCGGCATCGCCCTGGTTCATGCCGGCATACCGCCACAATGGACCCTTGGCAAAGCCCTGGAGCTCGCTGCCGAGGTCGAGGAAGTGCTGCGTGACGACACCCGCCTGCAGCTGTACCTCGACGGCATGTATGGCAACGAGCCGAACAAGTGGAGCAAGAACCTCGCCGGCGTCGAACGCCTGCGGGTCATCACCAACTACTTCACCCGCATGCGCTTCTGCACGGCCGATGGCAAACTCGACCTCAAGAGCAAGGAAGGCCTGGGTAGCGCGCCCAAAGGCTACAAAGCCTGGTACGCGCACAAGGACCGCCGCTCACGCCACGTGAAGATCATCTTTGGCCATTGGGCCGCTCTGCAGGGTGAGGTCACCGAGCCCGACGTCATCGCCCTGGACACTGGCTGCGTATGGGGCGGCGCCATGACCCTGTACAACGTCGACAGCGGCGAATACCACCGCTGCGACTGCGCCGACGACGGCACCCTGCGCCAGCCGGCACAACCCACTACACTCAACGACCACACCTGAAGGAAGTAGTACCCATGAGCGAATTCAAGCGCATCCCTCCTGAGCAGGCCTTGGAGCTTCGCAAGAAAGAAGGTGCGGTCGTCGTCGACATTCGCGACCCACAGGCCTTCGCCGCCGGCCACATCACCGGCGCCCGGCACCTGGATAACCACTCGGTCGCCGATTTCATCCGCAACGCCGACCTCGACGCGCCAACCCTGGTGGTCTGCTATCACGGCAATTCCAGCCAAAGCGCTGCCGCCTACCTGGTAGGCCAGGGTTTCTCCGACGTGTACAGCGTGGACGGCGGCTTCGAACTGTGGCGTGCGACCTACCCGGCCGAGACCGCCCAAGGCAGCACTGAATAATTTTTTTAATTTTTCCTGCAGCCCGCGCCCCGTGCGGGCTTGCGGCTTATCTGACGAACGGTCATTCGTAACTTCTGCCCTCCTCGCCCCTTGACCTTGCAGATAACCAACTACGCTTAAGCTCAGGCCATCCAAAAAAGGGGAGAGCCGGTACACCGGCGTGCGGGTCATCGGTAGCGTTACAGGGTGTTCTGGGGGGTATACAGCAATCGGCCAACCCGGTTGCATGCCAGCATCAGCTGACTGATCCGGCGTCGTCTCCACGTATCGAGCGAGGTGACGTCATGAGTATTTTTAGCCACTTCCAACAACGTTTCGAGTCTACGCGCCAGGAAGAACTCTCGCTGCAGGAGTACCTCGAGCTGTGCAAAGAGGATCGCAGTGCCTACGCATCGGCGGCCGAACGGCTGTTGCTGGCCATCGGTGAGCCAGAACTGATCGACACCTCTACCAACTCCAGGCTGTCGCGCATCTTCTCCAACAAGGTTATCCGCCGCTATCCGGCCTTTGCCGACTTCCATGGCATGGAAGAGTGCATCGACCAGATCGTGTCGTACTTCCGCCACGCCGCCCAAGGCCTGGAAGAGAAGAAACAGATCCTCTATCTGCTGGGCCCGGTAGGCGGCGGCAAGTCCTCGCTGGCGGAAAAACTCAAGCAGCTGATGGAAAAGGTGCCGTTCTACGCGATCAAGGGCTCGCCGGTATTCGAGTCACCTCTGGGCTTGTTCAATGCCACCGAAGATGGGGCCATTCTCGAGGAAGAGTTCGGCATCCCACGGCGCTACCTCAATACCATCATGTCGCCTTGGGCCACCAAGCGCCTGCAGGAGTTTGGCGGGGACATCTCCAAGTTCAAGGTGGTGAAGCTGTACCCGTCGATTCTTAACCAGATCGCCATTGCCAAGACCGAACCCGGCGATGAAAACAACCAGGACATCTCGGCCCTGGTCGGCAAGGTCGATATCCGCAAACTTGAGGAATACCCACAGAACGACGCCGATGCTTATAGCTACTCGGGCGCGCTGTGCCGGGCCAACCAGGGCCTGATGGAATTCGTCGAAATGTTCAAGGCGCCGATCAAGGTCCTGCACCCCTTGCTCACCGCCACCCAGGAAGGCAACTACAACAGTACTGAAGGCCTTGGGGCGATTCCCTATACCGGGATTCTGCTGGCGCACTCCAACGAATCGGAGTGGCACACCTTCCGTAACAACAAGAACAACGAAGCGTTCATCGACAGGATCTATATCGTCAAGGTGCCGTACTGCCTGCGGGTCAGCGATGAAATAAAGATCTACGACAAACTGCTGGTCAACAGCTCGCTGTCCAAGGCCCACTGTGCCCCAGATACGCTCAAGATGCTGGCTCAGTTCACGGTGCTTTCCCGCCTGAAAGAGCCAGAGAACTCCAATATCTATTCCAAGATGCGTGTTTACGACGGGGAAAACCTCAAGGACACCGATCCAAAGGCCAAGTCGATCCAGGAATACCGGGACTCTGCGGGTGTCGACGAAGGCATGAACGGCCTGTCGACGCGCTTCGCCTTCAAGATCCTGTCCAAGGTGTTCAACTTCGACCCACACGAAATTGCCGCCAACCCGGTGCACCTGCTGTATGTCCTCGAACAGCAGATCGAACAGGAACAATTCCCGGCTGAAGTGCGCGAACGCTATCTGCGCTACCTGAAGGAATACCTGGCACCGCGCTACATCGAGTTTATCGGCAAGGAAATCCAGACCGCCTACCTGGAGTCCTACAGCGAATACGGCCAGAACATCTTCGACCGCTACGTGTTGTATGCAGACTTCTGGATCCAGGATCAGGAATACCGCGACCCGGAAACCGGCGAAATTCTCAACCGCATTGCGCTCAACGAGGAACTGGAAAAGATCGAGAAACCGGCTGGCATCAGCAACCCGAAAGACTTCCGCAACGAGATCGTCAACTTCGTACTGCGCGCACGCGCTAACAACAACGGCAAGAATCCAAGCTGGCTGAGTTATGAAAAGCTGCGGGTCGTGATCGAGAAGAAAATGTTCTCCAACACCGAAGACCTGCTGCCGGTCATCAGCTTCAACGCCAAGGCCAGCAAAGAGGACCAGAAGAAACACAACGACTTCGTCACCCGGATGGTGGAGCGTGGCTATACCGACAAACAGGTGCGCCTGCTGTCGGAATGGTACCTGCGGGTCAGGAAATCGCAATAAAGCGGCAAGCTACGAGCCGCAAGCTGCAAGCTGCCTGGCGTTGGCATTGCTGCCCGCGTCACAGCTTGCAGCGGCGGTGGCTGCTCTTTCTTGCAGCTTGAAGCTTGTGGCTTGCAGCTTGTGGGTTGCAGCTGCATCCAGTCACCGGAGGGACCATGAGCTACGTTATAGACCGACGCCTGAACGGCAAGAACAAGAGCACGGTCAACCGCCAGCGCTTCCTGCGGCGGTACCGCGAACACATCAAGAAGGCCGTCGAAGAGGCGGTGAGCCGCCGTTCCATCATGGATATGGAACACGGCGAGCAGATCAGTATTCCCGGGCGCGACATCGACGAACCCGTCTTGCATCATGGTCGCGGGGGCAAACAGACCATCGTGCATCCTGGCAACAAAGAGTTCACTGCCGGTGAACACATCCCACGGCCGCAAGGCGGTGGAGGCGGTGGCGGTCGCGGCAAGGCCGGCAATTCCGGCGAGGGCATGGACGAGTTCGTCTTCCAGATCACCCAGGAAGAATTTCTCGAATTCATGTTCGAAGACCTCGAGTTACCCAACCTGGTCAAGCGTCACCTGACTGGCGCCGATACCTTCAAGACTGTTCGCGCCGGCATCGCCAACGAAGGCAACCCGTCACGCATCAACATCGTGCGCACCCTGCGCTCGGCCCATGCCCGGCGTATCGCCCTGACCGGCAGCAGCCGCGCCCTGCTGCGCGAAGCACAAAAGGAACTCGATCGCCTGCGGGTCGAAGAGCCAGACAATTTCACCGATATCCAGGAAGTCGAACAGGAAATCGAGCGCCTGAAGGCACGTATCAACCGCCTGCCCTTCCTCGACACCTTCGACCTCAAGTACAACCTGCTGGTCAAGCAACCCAACCCCAGCTCGAAGGCAGTGATGTTCTGCCTGATGGACGTATCCGGCTCCATGACCCAGGCCACCAAGGACATCGCAAAGCGCTTCTTCATCCTGCTGTACCTGTTCCTCAAGCGTAACTACGAGCGCATCGAAGTCGTGTTCATTCGCCACCACACCAGTGCCCGGGAAGTCGATGAAGAAGAGTTCTTCTACTCGCGGGAAACCGGCGGCACCATCGTCTCCAGTGCCCTCAAGCTGATGCAGGAGATCATGGCCGAGCGCTACCCGGCCAGCGACTGGAACATCTATGCCGCGCAGGCTTCTGATGGCGACAACTGGAACGACGACTCGCCCATCTGCCGCGACATCCTCTCCAAACAGATCATGCCGCATGTGCAGTACTACACTTACGTTGAGATCACCCCCCGTGAACACCAGGCGCTGTGGTATGAATACGAGCGTATCGGAGATGCTTTCCCCGACACGTTCGCCCAGCAGCAGTTGGTATCGGCCGGCGATATCTACCCGGTCTTCCGTGAACTCTTCCAGCGCAGGTTAGCCACATGACCGCCAGAGCACAGAGACGCCAACCCATTTCCACTGGGTCCGAGTGGACGTTCGAGCTGATCCAGACCTACGACCGGGAAATCAGCCGCTTGGCCGAGCGTTACGCCCTGGACACCTACCCCAACCAGATCGAGGTCATCACTGCCGAACAGATGATGGACGCCTACGCCTCGGTCGGCATGCCGCTGGGCTACCACCACTGGTCCTACGGCAAGCAGTTCCTCAGTACGGAAAAGTCCTACAGCCGCGGCCAGATGGGCCTGGCCTACGAGATCGTGATCAACTCCGACCCTTGTATCGCCTACCTGATGGAAGAAAACACCATGTGCATGCAGGCACTGGTGATTGCGCACGCGTGCTACGGCCATAACAGTTTTTTCAAAGGCAATTACCTGTTCCGTACCTGGACTGACGCCAGTTCGATCATCGACTATCTGGTGTTCGCCAAGCAGTACATCGCACAGTGCGAAGAGCGCCACGGTATCGATGCTGTGGAGGACTTGATCGACTCCTGCCATGCCCTGATGAACTACGGTGTCGACCGCTACAAGCGGCCTTACCCTATTTCTGCCGAAGAAGAGCGGCGCCGGCAACAGGAGCGCGAAGAGCACCTTCAGCGTCAGATCAACGACCTTTGGCGGACAATTCCGAAAAACGCCGAAAAGGGCAACGACCGCGATGAGGGGCGCTTCCCCGCCGAACCGCAGGAAAACATCCTGTATTTCATCGAGAAGAACGCCCCGCTGCTTGAACCCTGGCAGCGTGAAGTAGTGCGCATCGTGCGCAAGATCGCCCAGTACTTCTACCCGCAGCGCCAGACCCAGGTGATGAACGAAGGCTGGGCAACCTTCTGGCACTACACCCTGATGAACGACCTGTACGACGAGGGGCTGATTACCGAAGGCTTCATGATGGAGTTCTTGCAGTCGCACACCAGCGTGGTGTTCCAGCCCGGCTTCGACAGCCCGTACTACAGCGGCATCAACCCCTACGCGCTGGGCTTTGCGATGTACACCGACATCCGCCGCATGTGCGAAAACCCCACCGAAGAAGATCGCCACTGGTTCCCCGACATTGCCGGCAGTGACTGGCTTTCTACCATCAAGTTCGCCATGAGCAGCTTCAAGGACGAGAGCTTCATCCTGCAGTATCTGTCGCCCAAGGTGATGCGCGACCTCAAGCTGTTCAGCATCCTCGATGACGACCAACGCGACGACCTGCTGGTGCCCGCCATCCATGATGAGGCCGGCTACCGGGTGATTCGGGAGCAGCTGGCAGCGCAGTACAACCTCGGCAACCGTGAACCGAACGTACAGATCTGGAGCGTCGACCGCCGCGGAGACCGCTCGCTGACCCTGCGACACCAGCAACACAACCGCAAACCGCTGGGCGACTCGACCGACGAAGTGCTCAAGCACCTGCATCGCCTGTGGGGCTTCGATATCCACCTGGAGACCGTGCAAGGCGAGCAAGTGATGAGTACTCACCACATGCCGCCGCGCGGCGAGCATAGCGAAAGCGCCGACTACGGCCGCATGGACCTGGCTGTTATCCACCACCTCTGATGCAACCCCATGACCGCCGACGGGTTATCCTGTCGGCAGTTATGGAGAGCTGCACATGCACATCTACAAAGTTGGCGGCGCCGTGCGCGACCGCCTGCTCGGCCGCCCTGTCAGCGATATCGACTGGCTGGTGGTGGGCGCCACCGTCGAAGAAATGCTCGCCAAGGGCTACCGGCCGGTGGGTGCCGATTTCCCGGTGTTCCTGCACCCGAAAACCGGCGAGGAATACGCCCTGGCGCGCACCGAGCGCAAGAGTGGGCGAGGCTACGGCGGGTTCACTTTTCACGCCAGCCCCGACGTAACCCTGGAAGAGGACCTGATCCGTCGCGACCTCACCATCAATGCGATGGCCGAGGATGAGGCGGGCACGGTCTACGACCCCTACCAAGGCAGGAACGATCTGGATCAACGCCTGCTACGCCATGTTTCCCCGGCATTCGCCGAAGATCCTTTGCGCGTGCTGCGTGTTGCACGCTTTGCTGCCCGTTACGCACCACTGGGGTTCCGGGTTGCCGATGAAACCTTGGCGCTGATGCGCCAGATCAGTGCCTCGGGCGAACTGCAGGCACTCACTGCCGAGCGCAGCTGGAAGGAAATCGAGCGCGCGCTGATGGAAGTGCAACCGCAGGTGTTCTTCAAGGTGCTGAGCGCGTGCGGGGCCCTGCAGGAGCTGCTGCCAGAGCTCGATGACAGCTCCCGGACATTGGCGGCGCTGGAGCAGGCAGCGGCGCACGAACAACCGCTGCACGTGCGCTGGGCCTGCCTGTTGCGGGGGTTGGCACCGACATCGATCAAAGCCGTCAACCAGCGCCTGAAGGCACCGCGTGAGTGCCAGGAACTGGCCATGCTGACAGGGGAATGCCTGGCGCAGGGCAATCAGGCGCTCGAACTGCCTGCCACGGCACTGCTGGAGCTGTTGCAGAAGTTCGATGTGTACCGACGGCCGCAGCGATTTGAGGATTTTTTGATCGTTTGCGAGATGGCAGCGCGGGGCGATGGCGAGCAGGGTTACCCACAGGCCGATTACCTGCGAGGCGCAGCAGCGGCGGCGCGAGCGGTGGATGTGAAGCCGTTGGTGCAAGCCGGGCTCACGGGGCAGGCACTGGGCGAAGCACTCAAAGGTGAACGGCTGAAAGCGCTCGAGGCTTACCAGCGCGGTTAGACCTACCGGCCTCTTCGCGGGTAAACCCGCTCCTACAGGGGCACACATCGAGGGTTGGGCACAGCCCGTTGTAGGAGCGGGTTTACCCGCGAAAGGGCCGGACCTGCTGGCCAATTTCACCCGCGGTTCACCGTCGCAGCCGCCACCGTATCCGCGGGTAAACCCGCGAAGAGGCCGTTACAGGCTTAAGCGGGCGTCAACTGCAACCCGCGCCACTCAAAGGCGACCGGGGCCAGTACCTGATCGATCTGCGCTTCCTGCCACAGCTGCGCCATGCGCTTGCCCACCCCTGGATGCACCAGGTCGGGTGCCAGCAACGACAGCGGCCACAGCACAAAAGCGTTCTTCAGGATCTCGGCCCGGGGCAATACCAGCCCATCGAAGGCACCGTGCAAATCGTCATACATCAGCACGTCGATATCCAGCGGCAACCCTTTGCGGTCCGGGGCATAGCGGCCATTGTCGGCCTCGATGAACTTCAGCCGGCGGTCCAGCTCGATCAACGGCAACGCGGTTTGCCCGGTCACCACGAAGTTGATGAACGGCCCGCTCTTGATGCCCACCGCCTGGCTTTCGAATGCCGGCGAACAGCGCATGTCGGTCAGGATGCCAGCCAACGCATCGAGCCCGGCGCACAAATGCGCCTCACGGTCGATATTGCTGCCCAAGCCCAGGTAAACCGTGCTCAAAGACATCCGCGCTCGATCTCCACGCCTACACCACCACGGGCCGCCGGCACCGCGCCCGGCTTGGTCAGCTTCAAGCGCACCCAAGGGATGTGGAACTCGTCCATCAAGGTTGCCACCAGGCGCTCGGCAAATGTTTCAACCAGCTCGAAACGGGCCTGTTCGGCAAACGCCTGGATGCGCGCCGACACACTGGCGTAATCCAGCGCCAGGTTCAGGTCGTCTCCGGCGGCGGCCGGGCGGTTGTCCCAGGCAAAGCTCAGGTCCAGGCGCAAGCACTGGCGAATATCCCGCTCCCAGTCATAGGCACCGATAACGGTATCGACTTCCAGGCCTTCGATGAACACTCTGTCCAAGCACTTCTCTCCACAGCACGACAAGGGCGACTGGCGCCGTTAGAATCAGGGCGTCCTCGCCCGGAATAGTTAGCATGTTTTGGTTACTGGCGTTGCTCGCCTACCTGCTCGGCTCGCTGTCCTTCGCCATTGTTCTCAGCCGCCTCTCGGGCAGCCCGGACCCGCGTTCCAGCGGCTCAGGCAATGCCGGCGCCACCAACATGCTACGCCTGGCAGGCCGTAAACTGGCGATCCTGACCCTGCTTGGCGACCTGTGCAAGGGCCTTTTGCCGGTATTGCTCGCCCGCGTTGCCGGGCTGGACCTGCACGCGCAGGCCTGGGTGGGCATATGCGCGGTGCTGGGCCACCTGTTCCCCCTGTACTTCCGTTTCAAGGGCGGCAAGGGCGTGGCGACGGCTGCCGGCATGCTCATGGGCCTGTATTTCCCGGCCGCGCTGCTGGCCATCGGCGCCTGGCTGCTGACCTTCTACCTCACGCGTACCAGCTCACTGGCCGCACTGATTGCCACGCCACTCACCTTGCCATTGCTGGCCTGGCGCGAGCCCGAAGCCCTGCTGCCGATCAGCGTACTGACTGTGATGATCGTGTGGCGCCACCGCAACAACCTGCGCGACTTGTTTGCAGGGCGCGAACGGCACTTCTGAACCTTCGACGCGCTGCCTTACAGCGGCGGCAACTGTTCCATCGGCCAGCGTGCCTGCACGCTGATCGCCAGGTCTTGCTGCTGCCCGGCCAGCAGGCGCTGGCAACCGGCGTAGGCGATCATCGCACCATTGTCGGTACAGAATTGCGGGCGCGCGTAGTACACGTTGCCCTTGATGCTACCGAGCATGTCCTCCAGGGACGCGCGCAGGGCCTTGTTGGCACTCACGCCACCCGCGATGACCAGCCGCTTGAGGCCGGTCTGCTTGAGCGCCCGCTTGCACTTGATGGTCAAAGTCTCCACCACCGCCTGCTGGAATGCCAGGGACAGGTCGCAACGGGTTTGCTCACTGTCGTCGCCAGCATTCTTGCATTGCTGCCAGGTGTTCAGGGCGAAGGTCTTGAGGCCACTGAAGCTGAATTCCAGGCCTGGCCGATCGGTCATTGGCCGCGGGAACACGAAGCGCCCAGGCACACCTTGCTCGGCCAGACGCGCGATTTCCGGACCACCCGGGTAATTGAGGCCGATCAGCTTGGCGGTCTTGTCGAACGCTTCACCGGCAGCATCGTCCAGGCTCTCGCCCAACAGTTCGTACTGACCGATGCCATCGACCCGAACCAGCTGGGTATGGCCACCGGAAACCAACAAAGCGACGAACGGAAACGCTGGCGGGTTTTCTTCCAGCATGGGTGCCAGCAGGTGACCCTCCATGTGGTGCACACCGATCGCCGGGATGTCCCAGGCAAAGGCCAGCGCCTGGGCGCAGGAAGCGCCCACCAGCAAGGCACCGACCAGGCCGGGACCCGCGGTGTAGGCGATGGCGTCGATTTCGGTGGCAACGCAGCCTGCCTCGTCCAGCACCTGGCGGATGAGCGGCAGCATTCGCTTGACGTGATCACGCGAGGCAAGCTCGGGCACCACGCCGCCGAAGACGCGGTGCAGGTCGATCTGGCTGAACAGTGCGTCGGCCAACAAACCGCGTTCACTGTCGTATAATGCGACGCCGGTTTCGTCGCAGGATGTTTCCAATCCCAGTACTAGCATGGGCTCGTCCCTTGTGGGGGCTGAATTCGAAGCCGCGCATGATAGTCCCCGTGTCGGGTGCCGACCAGCGGTTTTCGATCAGAGGCTTTGCATTCCGGCTTGCTAAGGGTTAACATCCGCAACCCTTGAAAACCGACGTTCTCCAGCACACCTTTGTTTTGCCAGGAGCACGTCTACCCCGGTAATGAATTAAGGTAGCCCTGGATGCCAGCCGTCAAAGTTAAAGAGAACGAACCCTTCGACGTAGCTCTGCGTCGTTTCAAGCGCTCCTGCGAAAAAGCCGGTGTACTGGCTGAAGTTCGTAGCCGCGAGTTTTACGAGAAGCCGACCGCAGAGCGTAAGCGCAAAGCAGCTGCTGCTGTTAAGCGTCACGCCAAGAAAGTTCAGCGCGAACAGCGCCGCGCCGTTCGTCTGTACTAATACAGACGTTCAACGCAAAGCTTCTGCCCTGCCCGGCTAACCCCCGGGCGATGGCAGTGGTCGTTTCAAACTTGAGCAGCTAGCTCAAGGCCCTGCACAAGCTTCATGCGAACTGCATCATGGGCAACCTGCCTGAAACGTCAGAGCTGGTCCTCCTTGCTGTATGACCAGACGTGCACGTCCGACTGACGAGCCCTTAGGGGCTGGCGACGAGCACACATTCCCTCGCACTTCCCCAAGCAGCACTCGCCCCCTTCGGCGCGTGAGCGATTAGACTTGCCAGTTGCCAGATAACGAGACTGCCATGGCCGGGCTGATTCCCCAGAGTTTCATTGACGACCTGATCAACCGCCTCGACATCGTCGACGTGGTGAGTTCGCGCGTCCAGCTGAAAAAAACCGGCAAGAACTACTCGGCCTGCTGCCCGTTCCACAAAGAAAAAACCCCGTCCTTCACGGTCAGCCCCGACAAGCAGTTCTACTACTGCTTCGGCTGTGGCGCCGGTGGCAACGCCTTGGGCTTTGTCATGGACCACGACAACCTGGACTTCCCCCAGGCCGTCGAGGAACTGGCACGCGCCGCTGGCATGGAAGTCCCCCGCGAGCAAGGCCGCCGCGACCAGAAGCCGCGCCAGCCCACTGACTCGCCACTGTACCCGCTACTGGACGCCGCCTCGGAGTTTTACCGCCAGGCCCTGCGCAGCCACCCGTCACGCAAGGCAGCGGTGGACTACCTCAAGGGCCGCGGCCTGTCCGGGGAAATTGCCCGCGACTTCGGCCTGGGCTTTGCCCCGCCCGGCTGGGACAACCTGCTCAAGCACCTGGGTGCCGACACCCTGCAGCAGAAGGTGATGATCGATGCCGGCCTGCTGATCGAGAACGCCGAGAGCGGCAAGCGCTACGACCGCTTCCGCGACCGGGTGATGTTCCCGATACGTGACAGCCGCGGGCGCATCATCGCCTTCGGTGGCCGGGTGCTCGGCGACGACAAGCCCAAGTACCTGAACTCCCCGGAAACCCCGGTGTTCCACAAGGGACAGGAGCTGTACGGGCTGTACGAGGCGCGCAAGCACAACCGCAACCTCGACGAGATCATCGTCGTCGAGGGCTACATGGACGTCATTGCCCTGGCCCAGCAAGGCCTGCGCAATGCCGTGGCCACCCTTGGCACCGCCACCAGCGAAGAGCACCTCAAGCGCCTGTTCCGCGTGGTGCCCAGCGTGCTGTTCTGTTTTGACGGTGACCAGGCTGGGCGCAAGGCGGCCTGGCGCGCACTGGAATCGACATTGTCGAACCTGCAGGACGGCCGTCGCGCGCGCTTCCTGTTCCTGCCCGAAGGCGAAGACCCGGACAGCCTGGTGCGTGCCGAAGGTACCGACGCCTTCATGGCCCGTATCAACCAGCACGCCCAACCGCTGGCCGACTACTTCTTCGAGCAACTTGGCGTCGAAGCCGACCCGCGCTCACTGGAAGGCAAGGCGCATATGGCGACCTTGGCCGCACCGTTGATCGAAAAGATCCCCGGCGCCAACCTGCGTCAGCTGATGCGCAACCGCCTGAAGGAAATCACCGGCCTCGACCCGCAGCAGGTCGAGCAGCTGGCGCAGCAAGCGCCGGCGACCAGCAGCATGCCGGACTACGACCCTGGCTACGATTACGACGCCATGGCCAGCTACACCCCCGACTACGGCGACATGCCGCAGCACGACTATGCCCCCGTTCATCAGGAGCAGGCATGGAAACCCAACAAGGGTGGTAGCAAGAAGCCGTGGAGTGACAAACCCTGGGACAAGAACCGCAAGGGCGGCAAGCCCTGGCAGCAACGCGACGAAGCACCTCCCCGCGTGCCAGCACCGGTCGAGCCGCCCACCCTGGCCGCGCTGCGCACCCTGCTGCACCACCCACTGCTGGCAGGCAAGGTGGAAGATGCCAGCCACTTCGCCGACGAAGAACACCTGTACAGCCAGCTGCTGGTGGCGTTGATCGAAGCCGCGCAGAAAAATCCTGGGCTAAGCTCAATGCAGTTGATCGCACGTTGGCATGGCACCGAACAGGGCCGCCTGCTGCGGGCCCTGGCGGAAAAGGAATGGCTTATCGTGGCCGACAACCTTGAACAACAGTTTTTCGACACTATAACTAGCTTGTCCGCCCGCCAACGCGAGCGCAGCCTGGAACAACTGCTCAGGAAATCACGTCAAAGCGAATTGACCAGCGAGGAAAAAACCCAGCTCCTCGCCCTGCTGAGCCGAAATGTTCCCGCACAAACGCCGACCTCATCTGGCGCGTGAGGCCCATGCTCGGGTATAATCCTCGGCTTGTTTTTTGCCCGCCAAGACCTTCAGTGGATAGGGTGTTATGTCCGGAAAAGCGCAACAGCAGTCTCGTATCAAAGAGTTGATCACCCGCGGTCGTGAGCAGGGCTACCTGACTTACGCGGAGGTCAACGACCACCTGCCTGAGGATATTTCAGATCCGGAACAGGTGGAAGACATCATCCGCATGATCAACGACATGGGGATCAACGTATTCGAGAGTGCTCCGGATGCGGATGCCCTTCTGTTGGCGGAAGCCGACACCGATGAAGCCGCGGCCGAAGAAGCCGCTGCTGCATTGGCGGCAGTTGAAACCGATATCGGCCGCACGACCGACCCGGTGCGCATGTACATGCGCGAAATGGGTACTGTCGAGCTGCTGACCCGCGAAGGCGAGATCGAAATCGCCAAGCGTATCGAGGAAGGCATTCGTGAAGTCATGGGCGCTATCGCCCACTTCCCGGGCACTGTCGACTACATTCTCGGCGAATATGATCGCGTCACCACCGAGGGTGGCCGCCTGTCGGACGTTCTCAGCGGTTACATCGACCCTGACGACAACATTGCCGCGCCAACCGAAGAAGTGCCGATCCCAGGCGCCAAGGCCGCTGCGGCGAAGGAAGAGTCCGACGACGACGAAGAAGAATCCGAAAGCGGTGACGACGAGGAAGAGGCCGAGAGCGGCCCGGACCCGGTAGTCGCAGCCCAACGCTTCGGTGCGGTATCCGATCAGCTTCAGGCGACCTCCAAGGTCCTGAAGAAAAATGGTCGTAACCACAAGGAAAGCATCGAGGCCCTGCAGGCCCTGGCTGACCTGTTCATGCCGATCAAACTGGTACCGAAGCAGTTCGAGGTACTGGTCGAGCGTGTACGTGATGCCCTGAACCGTCTGCGGCAGCAAGAACGCGCCATCATGCAGCTCTGCGTACGTGACGCCCGCATGCCGCGAGCCGACTTCCTGCGCATGTTCCCAAGCAACGAAACCGACCAGACCTGGAGCGGTGACCTGGCCAAGCGCAACACCAAGTGGGCTGCCGCCCTGGGTGAAAAGAACGCTGCCATCGTCGCTTGCCAACAGAAGCTGATCGACCTTGAGACCGAAACCGGCCTGACCGTTGCCGAGATCAAGGAAATCAACCGTCGCATGTCGATCGGTGAAGCCAAGGCCCGCCGCGCCAAGAAAGAAATGGTCGAGGCGAACCTGCGTCTGGTGATTTCCATCGCCAAGAAGTACACCAACCGTGGCCTGCAGTTCCTCGACCTGATCCAGGAAGGCAACATCGGTCTGATGAAAGCGGTGGACAAGTTCGAATACCGTCGCGGCTACAAGTTCTCGACCTATGCCACCTGGTGGATCCGTCAGGCGATCACCCGTTCGATCGCCGACCAGGCACGCACCATCCGGATTCCGGTGCACATGATCGAGACGATCAACAAGCTCAACCGTATTTCCCGCCAAATGCTGCAGGAAATGGGTCGCGAACCGACTCCGGAAGAGCTGGGCGAGCGCATGGAAATGCCTGAGGACAAAATCCGCAAGGTACTGAAGATCGCCAAAGAGCCGATCTCCATGGAAACCCCGATCGGTGACGACGAAGATTCGCACCTGGGCGACTTCATCGAGGACTCGACCATGCAGTCCCCGATCGACGTAGCCACGGTCGAAAGCCTCAAGGAAGCCACCCGTGACGTGCTCTCGGGCCTGACCGCACGTGAAGCCAAGGTGCTGCGCATGCGTTTCGGTATCGACATGAACACCGACCACACCCTCGAAGAGGTGGGCAAGCAGTTTGACGTAACGCGTGAGCGGATCCGTCAGATCGAAGCGAAGGCGTTGCGCAAGCTGCGCCACCCGACTCGCAGCGAGCACCTGCGCTCCTTCCTCGACGAGTGATGACAAAACCCCGGCCCAGGCCGGGGTTTTTCTTTAGTGGCCCGAGACATAAAGCCCGCCTTCCGTTGCACACCTGCAGCAATGCCCGTCTACACTCGACTGCAGACCACCTGAGTGCGAGGCTGCCATGTCCTTGAAGCCGGCCATTCTGTTGCTGATCCTGATTTTGTGGAACACAACGGCCGGCGCCCTGACCCTGACAGATGAGGAGAACGCCTGGCTGGCTGCCCACCCGCAGCTGAAACTGGGTGTAGACGCCTCTTGGCCACCGTTCGAGTTTCGCGACCAGGAGGGCCGGTACCAGGGATTGGCCGCCGACTACATCGCCATGATCCAGCAGCGCCTGGGCGTGACGTTCAAACCGGTCGAACCCAGCAGCTGGACCGAGGTGCTGGCGCAAGCGCGGGAAAGCCGTATCGACCTGCTGCCCGGCATCATGTCCACCCCCGAACGCCAGGGCTTCCTGGCTTTCACTCGCCCGTACCTCGACTTCCCCATTGTCATCCTCGCGCACAAAGGCGGCGCACAACCGCGCAAGCTGGCTGACCTGTACGGCCTGAAAATTGCCGTGGTCGAGAACTACGCCCCGCACGAGTTGCTGCGTACCCACCACCCGGACCTCAACCTGGTTGCCCTGCCAAACGTCAGCTCCACGCTGCAAGCCCTGGCCACCGACCAAGTGGATGCCGTGGTCGGCGACCTCGCTTCCAGTATCTGGAGCCTGCGCCAACTCAAGCTCGACGGCCTCTACGTCAGCGGCGAAACACCCTACCGCTACCAGTTGGCGATGGCCGTTCCCCGCGACAAGAGCGTGCTGGTCGGCATCCTCGACAAAGTGATGGCCGACATGAGCAGCAGCGAAATCAGCCAGATCCAGCAGCACTGGGTGGGCAATGTGGTCGACCAGCGGATGTTCTGGTCCGACCTGCTGGTGTATGGCCTGCCAACGGTGCTGTTGCTGATGGCTGTGCTGGCAGTGGTCATTCGCATCAACCGCCGGCTCAGCTCGGAAATTTCCCGGCGCATCGCCCTTGAGCAAGAACTGCGCAGCAGCGAGTACCACTACCGCGGCCTGGTCGAGAGCCTGTCAGCCATCGCCTGGGAAGCCGATGCCAACGACTTCACCTACAGCTACGTTTCACCCCATGCCGAAGATCTGCTCGGCTACCCATTGAGTGACTGGCTCAGGCCCGGTTTCTGGCGCAGTATCCTGCACCCGGAGGACGCGCTCTGGGTCCAGGCCTACTGCGACAGCGAGACCGCAGCGGGGCGCGACCACAGCCTGGACTACCGGGTGATCCGGGCTGACGGTCAGCCCCTTTGGATACGCAACATCGTCAGTATGATCGAGCACGGCCACCAGCCAGTGATGCGCGGGCTGATGATCGACATCAGCGAAACCAAGCGCACGGAGGATGCCCTGCGTCTGTCCGAACAGAAGTTCGCCTCGGTATTCCAGCAGTGCCCCGATATCTTGCTCATCGCCCGCCACAGCGATGGCTGCCTGCTGGAGGTGAACGAGGCTTTCGAAGAGCAGATCGGACTGCCCCCAGACCAGGTCATAGGCCGCACTGCCACCGACCTTGACCTGTGGGGCGTAGAGGGCAGTGGCCCGCTCCTGCTTCAAAGGTTGCACCAAGGGGGTATCCGTAACCTGGAAATGAGCTTCCGCCGCAGCAACGGCCAACTGTTCACCGGCCTGACTTCGGCTGAAACCTTCGAACTGGACGGCACACCCGCGCTGGTAGTGGCGGTACGCGACATCAGCCAGCTCAAGGAGACCCAGCAGCAGCTGCAAACTTCTGAAGAAAAGTTCGCAAAGGCCTTCCACGCTTCGCCCGACGGCCTGCTGCTGTCGCGCCAGAGCGACGGTTTGCTGCTGGAGGTGAACGAAGGCTTCTGCCGCCTCACCGGCTACGACCTCAACCCAACCATTGACCAGACCTCGCTGGACCTGGGTATCTGGGTCGACCTCAACGAGCGCAAACGCCTGGTCGACCAGCTCAACCGTGACGGCTTCGTGCGCGACTTCACCTGCCATATCCGCCGCAGCGACGGGCAGATCCGACTGTGCGAGCTGTCCGCCCGGCCCCTGCCGATTACCGGCGTCGACTGCATGCTGACCATCGCCCGCGACATCACCGAGCGTCACCTGATGCAAGAAAAACTGCAGCTGGCCGCCACTGTGTTCGAGAACACTGCCGAAGGGGTGCTGATTACCGACATTGACCAGCGCATCAGTGCCGTCAACCGCGCCTTCAGCGAAATCACCGGCTACAGCGAGATCGAGGCCCTCGGCCAGACCCCGCGCCTGCTCGCCTCTGGCCAGCACGACAGCGCTTTCTATCTGGCCATGTGGCACCAGCTTACCGCCGAGGGCCACTGGCAGGGCGAAATCTACAACAAGCGCAAGAACGGCGAACTTTACCCAAGCTGGCTGACCATCAGCGCCGTGCGCAACAGCGACCGCGAGATCACCCACTTCGTGGCGGTTTTTGCAGACATCTCCAGCATCAAGCACGCCCAGGCCAAACTCGACTATCAGGCCCACCACGATCCGCTGACCGGCCTGCCCAATCGCACCTTGTTCGAAAACCGGCTGCAGGGCGTACTCACCTGCGCGCAGGTGTCCAACCGCCAAGGCGCAGTGCTGTTCCTGGACCTCGACCGCTTCAAGCACATCAACGACAGCCTTGGCCACCCGGTCGGCGACCTGCTGCTCAAGGGCATCGCCCAGCGCCTGAAAGAGCAGGTACGCGATGTTGACACCGTAGCCCGCCTGGGTGGCGACGAATTCATCATTTTGCTGCCCGGCTTGCACAGGCCCAGTGACGCCAGCACTATCGCCAACAAACTACTGGCCTGCTTCAACGCCCCGTTCCAGGCCGGCGAGCATGAGTTTTTCACCAGCGCCAGCATCGGCATCAGTCTTTACCCACAGGATGGCACTGACGTCTCCACACTGATCCGCAACGCCGACGCCGCCATGTACCGCTCCAAGGCCAAAGGCCGCAACCGCGTCGAAGCCTACACCCGCGACCTCACCGCCCAGGCCAGCGAGCGCATCGCCCTGGAGCATGAGCTGCGCCGGGCCGTCGAACGCAACGAAATGAGCCTGTGCTTCCAGCCCAAGCTCAGCCTGAAGACCCAGAGCCTGGTGGGTGCCGAAGCGCTGATCCGCTGGAGCCACCCGACCTTTGGTGAGGTACCGCCGGAACACTTCATCCACTTGGCGGAAGAAAATGGCACCATCCTGCAGCTCGGCGACTGGGTACTGGAGCAAGCCTGCCGGCAGATGCAGGCCTGGAAGCAGCACTACGAACCCTTCGGCCCGCTGTCGATCAACCTTGCCGGCGCCCAGCTGCGCCACCCACACCTGGCACGGCGCATCGAACAACTGCTCAAGCACTACCAGCTGAGGGCCGGTGACCTGCAGCTGGAAATCACCGAGAACTTCATCATGAGCCAGGCAGAGGAGGCCTTGGCCGTGCTGTACCAACTGAAAAAACTGGGTGTACAGCTAGCCATCGACGACTTTGGCACCGGCTATTCCTCACTGAGCTACCTGAAGCGCCTGCCGCTGGACATCCTCAAGATCGACAAGTCGTTCATCCGCGGCCTGCCCGACGATCCACACGACGCCGCCATTGCCCGGGCAATCATTGCCCTGGGCCGCAGCATGCAGTTGACCATCATTGCCGAAGGCGTGGAGAACCAGGCCCAGCAACGTTTTCTGGCGGCCGAGGGCTGCGAGCAGATCCAGGGCTACATCGTCAGCCTCCCGCTACCGCCAGAGGAATTCGCGGCCGCGTTTCTTCGCATAGCACTATCGGATCTTTCAGATGGCACAGGTGCGAAACCCTCGTTATAATCCGCCCACTTACTGAGGGCCTATAGCTCAGTCGGTTAGAGCAGAGGACTCATAATCCTTTGGTCCACGGTTCGAGTCCGTGTGGGCCCACCAGCTTACAAGCCGCGCACTGCGCGGCTTTTTCATGCCCGCAAGAAATAAATGTTCGGGGCGTGTACATCCAGCGCAGCGGCGCCGAGCGCATGACCTTGGAAGTGGCGCTGAAACACCATCTCAGCGAAATCAGCCCCACCAAGAAGCCGATCACCCAGCACGCCGATAATCGCGGAAAGGTGCCCTATCGATACTTCAAGCCAAACACCCTAGCTTGAGGATCAGACAATGAGCCGAATAGCCGCCATTATCAGCTCACAAAATGAGCCGAATATGCTCGCTAATCGGCTCACAGATGAGCAAGCCTATGAATGAACCTGGGCCTGCCCCGTGACAACGGACGCCAAGAAGCTGGCTACAGAGCCAACTGCCTCAAGCCTTTTGCGTATTCGTTCGGTGCGCTCATCACTGGCGCGGCGCCTGGGGATAAACGAAGAAGGCCGCACCACTGCATGATCCAGTCCATCGGGCGAGGCCATCAACCATGGGCAACCCCATCAGAACCCTCCCAGCCTGCTCCACCGCCCCCTCTGCCAACGTCCGCAAATGTACCGCTGTTGGTTAATCCCCTCCCGGACGCATCTCGACCTGCCGTGGGTTGAAGAAGGTCATGCCAGGCGGAATATCCCGCGTAACCAACGACATCGCGCCAATCACCACGTCATCGCCAATGTCGATGCGATCAGCAACGATGCAACTGTTGGCGCCCATGCTCACGTTGTCACCAATGCGCAGTGCGTACTCCTGCAACCCCAGGGTCTTGATGCCGATCGAGCAGTTCTGCCGGATGAAGAAGTTGCGCCCGATGCTCACATACCGGGTAATCACCACCCCCGGCAGGTGCGCGATGCGCAGGCCGGGGGCAATCTGGGCGCCGATGTCGATGTCCACCCCATACTTGAGGTTGAGCCGCTGTTGCATGCGCCGGGCGTGACGCCGGGCAAGGCCGCCGCGGGCGTCGAGGTACTGGGCCAGGCGATAGGCGAAGAGGAAACGCAGTTTGTTGTCCTTGCGTGCGCGGCGCAGCACGTTGAACAGCAGGCTGATAGGGCGTCCGGGCCTTTTCTTGTTGGAGACTTCCAGTCGCCAGCATTCGAGCAGGTGGTCGAGGTTCACGCTGAGGTTCCCGTTGAACTAGCACTTCATCATGCCGAATTAGTGTCGAAGACGCAGCCTTCGGACATGCGCGGCCGTTCTAACCCAAAGTGCCAAGCCGACGCCGTCAACGGTGATCGACTGTACCTGGCCTTGCCCTGATTGGCACAGGCTGGCTAGGCTAGCGGGCCAACCGTAGAGACTCGCCATGTCGGATTCCCGCTCCATCACGCTGGATGAAATCGATCGCCAGCTGATCGCCCTGCTGCAGATCAACGCCCGCGAAAGCGTCGCCACCCTCGCCCGCCAGTTGGGAATCGCCCGCACCACCGTCAATTCGCGCCTGGAGCGGCTGGAGAAAAACAAGGTTATCTCCGGCTATGGCGTACGCCTGGGCCAGAGTGTGATAGGCGGCGGGTTGCAGGCGTATGTCGGGATCAAGGTGCAGCCACGCTCCGGCAAGGACGTGGTGCGGCGCCTGAGTGCCATGGGCCAGGTGCAGCAGCTGTGTGCGGTAAGCGGCGAATTCGACTATGTGGCCTGGCTGCGTACGGACTCGCCCGAGCAGCTGGATCAGTTGCTCGACCAGATTGGCAGTGTCGACGGGGTGGAGAAAACCACCACGTCGATCATTCTCAGCAGCAAGGTGGACCGTGGACAGCCGCTTTGAACGGACTGGCGCTCGGGTGAGGTTAGCGGGCGTGGGTCAGTTCTAGATTTCGCGGCAGGAGCCGGTTGTAGGAGCGGGTTTACCCGCGAATAGGGCAGAGAATCTACCGACGCATTCGCGGGTGAACCCGCTCCTACAAAGGGCCAGGGCGGTTTGTGAACTACCTCGACCGCCTGCCTCGTCTTAATGAACATAAGCTTAATCATTACGACGAAACTAACTACATTCAGACAACACTCTGCACCTTAATAACGAACACCTCACTCCCTAAAATGACCCCCAGGCATCTCCTATACTCAGGCTCCGCTCCTCGCGCAGCCTCTCTGGCAAGGTCATTTCATGAACAAGAAGAACCGCCACCCCGCCGACGGCAAGAAGCCGATCACCATTTTCGGCCCGGACTTCCCTTTTGCTTTCGACGACTGGCTGGAACACCCGGCAGGCCTGGGCAGCATTCCGGCTGAGCGCCATGGGGAAGAGGTGGCCATTGTCGGTGCCGGTATCGCCGGCCTGGTAGCGGCCTACGAGCTGATGAAGCTGGGCCTCAAGCCGGTGGTGTACGAGGCTTCCAAGCTGGGCGGCCGGCTGCGCTCGCAAGCCTTCAATGGCACTGACGGGATCGTTGCCGAACTGGGTGGCATGCGCTTCCCGGTGTCGTCCACCGCCTTCTACCACTACGTCGACAAGCTGGGCCTGGAAACCAAGCCCTTCCCCAACCCGCTGACCCCGGCTTCGGGCAGCACGGTGATCGACCTGGAAGGCCAGACCTACTACGCCGAGAAGCCCACCGACCTGCCACAACTGTTTCATGAGGTAGCCGACGCCTGGGCCGATGCGCTGGAGAGCGGTGCGCAGTTCGCCGATATCCAGCAGGCCATCCGCGACCGTGATGTACCGCGCCTGAAGGAACTTTGGAACAAGCTGGTGCCGCTGTGGGACGACCGCACCTTCTACGACTTCGTCGCCACCTCGCGCTCTTTTGCCAAGCTGAGCTTCCAGCACCGCGAAGTGTTCGGCCAGGTCGGTTTCGGCACCGGCGGTTGGGACTCGGACTTCCCCAACTCGATGCTGGAAATCTTCCGCGTGGTGATGACCAACTGCGACGACCACCAGCACCTGGTGGTCGGGGGCGTGGAACAAGTGCCACAAGGCATCTGGCGCCACGTACCGGAACGCTGCGTGCATTGGCCAGAGGGCACCAGCCTGAGCACGCTGCATGGCGGCGCACCGCGTACCGGTGTCAAGCGCATTGCCCGCGCCACCGATGGCCGCCTGGCGGTCACCGACAACTGGGGCGATACCCGCCACTACAGCGCAGTACTCGCCACCTGCCAGACCTGGTTGCTGACCACCCAGATCGACTGCGAAGAATCGCTGTTCTCGCAAAAGATGTGGATGGCCCTGGACCGTACCCGCTACATGCAGTCGTCGAAAACCTTCGTCATGGTCGACCGCCCGTTCTGGAAGGACAAGGACCCGGAAACCGGCCGTGACCTGCTGAGCATGACCCTCACCGATCGCCTCACCCGCGGCACTTACCTGTTCGACAACGGCAACGACAAGCCCGGGGTGATCTGCCTGTCATACTCGTGGATGAGCGACGCGCTGAAGATGCTGCCGCACCCGGTGGAGAAGCGCGTACAACTGGCCCTGGATGCGCTGAAGAAGATCTACCCGAAGACCGATATCGCCGGCCACATCATCGGCGACCCGATCACGGTTTCCTGGGAGGCCGACCCGTACTTCCTCGGCGCCTTCAAAGGCGCGCTTCCGGGCCATTACCGCTACAACCAGCGCATGTACGCGCACTTCATGCAGCAGGACATGCCGGCAGAGCAGCGCGGTATCTTCATTGCTGGTGACGACGTGTCATGGACCCCCGCCTGGGTTGAAGGCGCGGTGCAGACGTCGCTGAATGCAGTGTGGGGTATCATGAACCACTTTGGTGGCCACACCCACCCCGACAACCCGGGCCCGGGCGATGTGTTCAACGAAATCGGCCCGATCGCCCTAGCGGATTGAGACAAGGAGGCACCATGCGCATCGCTCTGTACCAGGGCGCACCCAAGCCACTGGATGTGCCCGGCAACCTGCAACGGCTGCGCCACCAGGCGCAGCTGGCAGCCGAACGCGGCGCACAGTTGCTGGTGTGCCCGGAGATGTTCCTGACCGGCTACAACATCGGCCTGGCCCAGGTCGAGCGCCTGGCCGAGGCCGCCGATGGCCCGGCAGCCATGACCGTGGTAGAGATCGCCCAGGCGCACCGCATCGCCATTGTCTATGGCTACCCGGAGCGCGGTGACGACGGGGCGATCTACAACAGCGTGCAGTTGATCGATGCGCATGGCCGCAGCCTGAGCAATTACCGCAAGACGCACCTGTTCGGTGAACTGGACCGCTCGATGTTCAGCCCTGGTGCGGACCACTTCCCGGTGGTGGAACTGGAAGGCTGGAAGGTTGGCCTGCTGATCTGCTACGACATCGAGTTCCCGGAGAACGCCCGACGCCTAGCGCTGGACGGCGCCGAGCTGATCCTGGTGCCGACGGCGAACATGACGCCGTACGACTTTACCTGCCAGGTGACCGTGAGAGCGAGGGCACAGGAAAACCAGTGCTACCTGGTATATGCCAACTACTGCGGTGCGGAAGACGAGATTGAGTATTGCGGGCAGAGCAGCATCATCGGCCCGGATGGCAGCTTGCTGGCCATGGCCGGGCGGGATGAGTGCCAGTTGTTGGCAGAGCTTGAACATGAGCGGGTGGTGCAGGGGCGCACGGCGTTTCCCTACCTGACCGATTTGCGCCAGGAGCTGCACCTGCGTAAAGGCTGACAAGGGCCGCTATGCGGCCCATTCGCGGGCACGCCCGCTCCCACGGGGTCTGCGCTGCCTTTCATACCGGCGCCCTACCCGCGAAAAGGCCGGGCCTGCGAACAAATCGGTTAGCATGGAAAGCAGCCACCGGAGCCCCCATGCCTGACGCCATCCGCCACCTCACCCTCGCCAACGGCTTGCAACTGACCTTGCGCCACGCCCCGCGCCTCAAGCGCTCGGCCGCCGCACTGCGGGTGCACGCGGGCAGCCACGACGCGCCTGCCAAATGGCCCGGTCTGGCGCACTTCCTCGAACACCTGTTCTTCCTCGGTACCCCGCGCTTCCCGCTGGAAGACGGACTGATGCGCTACGTGCAAGCCCTGGGCGGCCAGGTCAACGCCAGCACCCGGGAACGCGCCACCGACTTTTTCTTCGAGGTGCCCCCCAACACGCTCGGTGGCGGTCTCGAGCGCCTGTGCCAAATGCTGGCAGAACCGGATCTGGGCATCGAACGCCAACGCCGTGAACGCGAAGTGATCCATGCCGAATTCATCGCCTGGTCGCGCAATCCATCGGCCCAACAGCAGTTCGCCTTGCTGCAGTCAGTGTCAGCCAAGCATCCACTGGGCGCTTTTCATGCTGGCAATCGATACACCCTGGCCTTGCACGATGCGGCCTTCCAGCAAGCGCTTGCGGGCTTTCATCAACGCTTCTACCAAGGCGGCCAGATCTGCCTGAGCCTTTGCGGTCCGCAGCCGCTGGATGAACTTGAATGCCTTGCCCGGCAGCAGGCCGAACTGTTCGCTGCAGGTGAGCGCGTGCCGCAAATGCTGCCGCCGCCACTGCCAGCAATGGCTAGCGCTTTGACCTTCACGCACCAAAGCCTCCCCAGCGGTGCCGAGCACGCCCTGGAACTGCTGATCGCTTACCTGGAGGACAGCCGCCCAGGTACCTGGCTGGGCGCGCTTCGCGAGCGTGGCTGGCTACAACGTTTCACGGCCGAAAGGCTGTATGCGTTCGCCGGTCAGCTGCTGTGGCACCTTGACCTGAAGCTCAGTGCCGACGCTTGCCCGGACGAAGCCAGCGCCCTGCTGCAAGGTTGGTTCAGGTTCATCCGCCAGGCCGACCGCGAACAGTTTAACCACCAATTCGGCCTGTTGCAGCACAGCCGTGCGCACAGTGCCAGCGCGCTCGAGCTGGCCCGCCGGGACAGCACAGGCCAGCCGTTCGCCAGGCTGGATGCCCAAGGGTTGCAGGCGCTTGGCGCCCTGCTGGAAAGCCTGCCAGGTGGCGACCATGGCGATTGGCAGCTTTTGCCAGTCGATCCATTGCTGAAGGCTGACCTGCCCCATGCCAAGGCGCAGCCGCTGCCGGCAGCGCTGAAGATCAGTGACCAGCTCCCGCCCGCGCGCCAATACGCTGCGCTGTACCTGCGCTGGTATGTACCTTCGCCTTTGCGCCAGCAGCTACAGCGTGTGCTGGAACTGGCCCTGGCACCACTGCAGGAACGCTGTGACCGCGCCTCCGTGCAACTGCAGTACAGCAGCGCCGGAGAATACTGGCAGTTGCGCTGCGCCGGCCTGCCAGCAGCAGTGCTGCGGGCAGTGGAACAAGCCTTGGCCTTGATGCTCAAGCCACCTGCCAGTTGCTGGCTGCCCTGCATGGCGCAGCCCCCGGCCCTGATCCCCATCAGGGCCCTGCTCAAGCAACTGCCAGACGCGGTACGGGGTAGCCTGCCCGCAGTGGTGCCTGCCTGCACGCTTACCCAGCAGCAACTTGACAGCCTGTGGCTGAACACCGAGTGGCATGGCATGGCTGCAGGCTTCGAGGATAGCGCGCTAAAGGCTTTGGGCACTGCGCTGCAGCAGTGCCCTGGCCAGGGCTCGCGGCCTGGCCCCCTGCCAACCTGGGCAAACCACCGCTGGCAGCATGCCCAAGTGCCAGGCAGCGAACATGCCCTGCTGCTGTTCTGCCCGTTGCCGGCGGCAAAAGAGGCCGCGGGCCGCCTGTTAGCCCAATTGCTGCAAGGGCCGGTTTACCAGCGCCTGCGGGTAGACTTGCAACTCGGCTACGCGGTGTTCAGCGCCTTTCGTCAGGTCGAGGGGGTCGGTGGGCTGTTGTTCGGCGTGCAATCCCCCCACACCGGTCAGGCACAGGTGCTCGACCACCTGCTCAGCCTGCTGCGCCATGGCGTCACCCTTGACCCGGCCGCTCGCCAGGCGTTGGCCGGGCAATTCGACGAACCCGCCATGGCCAATGCCGATGTCGCCGAATGGGCGTGGCAGACACACTTGGGCACACAAGCCGATAGGCTGGATGTGCTGCGCAGGTCTATCCTGACTACGCGGCAGACGGATCTGGACCACCTGCTGAGCGACCTGCTCGACCCAGGTTCCGCTTGGCTATGTTTGGCCAACGCTGCCGCGCCAGACACTTCCTGGCAGGGCGAAAATCGATGATTATTACGCGAACTGCAACGGCGCTTCTCGAATAATTAACCTTCCGGTTCAAATTTTTCTTGTAAGATAGCGCAATCCCGTTTTCACGGAACTGCCAACGCATGGCGGTACCCAAGTAGTAGCTGAACAACCCAACCCTCATTCGGAAGGAGTAATTCCATGTGGACCAAACCTGCATACACTGACCTGCGTATCGGCTTCGAAGTCACCATGTACTTCGCTAACCGCTAAGCCGGGCTTAGGGTTTCACGCCTCGGCCTGCCGGGGCGTTTTCGTTTTTCAGATCCGGTTTCTGCATAGAGAGTGGCCATGTACATCCAGGTTCTCGGCTCCGCCGCCGGTGGCGGGTTCCCGCAGTGGAACTGCAACTGCGTCAACTGCAAGGGCTACCGTGATGGCACCCTGAAAGCCACGGCGCGCACCCAGTCATCCATCGCCCTGTCCGACGACGGTGTGCACTGGATATTGTGCAATGCCTCGCCCGACATCCGCGCCCAACTGCAGGCCTTTGCGCCGATGCAGCCGGCCCGGGCACTGCGCGACACTGGTATCAACGCCATCGTCCTGCTGGACAGCCAGATCGACCACACCACCGGCCTGCTCAGCCTGCGCGAAGGCTGCCCGCATCAGGTGTGGTGCACGGACATGGTCCACCAGGACCTGACCACCGGTTTCCCGCTGTTCAACATGCTCAGCCACTGGAACGGTGGCTTGCAGTGGAACCGTATCGAGCTGGAAGGCAGCTTCGTGATCGACGCCTGCCCCAACCTCAAGTTCACCCCCTTCCCCCTGCGCAGCGCCGCGCCGCCTTATTCGCCACACCGCTTCGACCCGCACCCGGGCGATAACCTGGGTTTGATGGTCGAAGACACCCGCACCGGCGGCAAGCTGTTCTACGCCCCGGGCCTGGGCCAGGTAGACGAAAAGCTGCTGGCGATGATGCACGGTGCCGACTGCCTGCTGGTCGACGGCACCCTGTGGGAAGACGACGAAATGCAGCGCCGTGGCGTGGGCACCCGCACCGGCCGCGAGATGGGTCACCTGGCCCAGAACGGCCCTGGCGGCATGCTGGAAGTGCTCGACGGCTTCCCGCGCCAGCGCAAGGTACTTATCCACATCAACAACACCAACCCGATTCTCGACGAAGACTCACCCGAGCGCGCCGAAGTCCTGCGCCGGGGCGTCGAAGTTGCCTTCGATGGCATGAGCATCGCGTTGTAAAACAGTCTGTGAGGCGACACCAGACCCTGTGGGAGCGGGCATGCCCGCGAAAAAGCCAACACGGTCCATGGCACCGGCTTCGCCGGTGTTCGCGGGCACGCCCGCTCCCACAAGGGAGAGGGATGTGCCCGGCCAGATAATCGTTCTACAGGAGCCAGCCGAATGAGCGACGCACTGCCAATGTCCCCTGCCGAATTCGAGCAGGCCCTGCGCGCCAAGGGCGCCTATTACCACATCCATCACCCGTACCACGTGGCGATGTATCAGGGGCGCGCCACCCGCGAGCAGATCCAGGGCTGGGTAGCCAACCGCTTCTACTACCAGGTCAACATCCCGATGAAGGATGCCGCGATCCTGGCCAACTGCCCGGACCGCGAAGTGCGCCGCGAGTGGATCCAGCGCCTGCTCGACCACGATGGTGCGCCCGGCGAGGATGGCGGCATCGAAGCCTGGCTGCGCCTGGGCCAGGCTGTCGGGCTGGACCCGGACCAATTGCGCTCGCAAGAGCTGGTATTGCCTGGCGTGCGCTTTGCCGTGGACGCCTACGTCAACTTTGCCCGCCGCGCCAGCTGGCAGGAAGCCGCCAGCAGCTCGCTGACCGAGCTGTTCGCCCCACAAATCCACCAGTCACGCCTGGACAGCTGGCCGCAGCACTACCCGTGGATCGACCCCGCCGGCTATGAGTATTTCCGTACCCGCCTGGGCCAGGCTCGACGCGATGTGGAACACGGCCTGGCGATTACCCTGCAGCACTACACCACCCGTGCGGGCCAGGAGCGTATGCTGGAGATACTGCAGTTCAAGCTGGATATCCTCTGGAGTATGCTCGACGCCATGAGCATGGCCTACGAACTGAACCGCCCACCCTATCACTCCGTCACCCAGGAACGGGTGTGGCACAAGGGAATCACCCTATGAGTTTCGACCGTAACCAAGTGCCGAACTGGCGCCCCGGCTACCGCTTCCAGTACGAGCCGGCGCAAAAGGGCCATGTGTTGCTGTACCCCGAAGGCATGATCAAGCTCAACGACAGCGCGAGCCTGATCGGTGGCCTGATCGACGGCCAGCGTGATGTGGCAGCGATTATCAGCGAACTCGAACAGCAATTCCCCGATGTCCCGGAAGTGGCCGATGACATCGAGCAGTTCATGGAGGTGGCCCGTGCCGAACACTGGATCGTCCTCGCCTGAGTTGCCACCTACGCCCGAGGTCGGCCTGCCGCTGTGGCTGCTGGCCGAGCTGACCTACCGCTGCCCGCTGCAGTGCCCGTATTGCTCCAACCCGCTGGACTTCGCCGCCCAGGGCCAAGAGCTGAGCACCGAACAGTGGTTCAAGGTCATGGCTGAAGCGCGGGAAATGGGTGCCGCACAAATCGGCTTTTCCGGCGGTGAACCGCTGGTACGCCAGGACCTTGCCCAGCTGATCGCAGAGGCCCGCCGCCTGGGTTACTACACCAACCTGATCACCTCGGGCATTGGCCTGACCGAGGCGCGCATCGCCGACTTCAAAAAGGCTGGCCTGGACCATATCCAGATCAGCTTCCAGGCCAGCGACGAGCAGGTGAACAACCTGCTGGCCGGCTCGAAAAAGGCTTTTGCACAGAAGCTGGAAATGGCCCGCGCGGTAAAAGCCCATGGCTACCCGATGGTGCTCAACTTCGTCACCCATCGGCACAACATCGACAAGATCGACCGCATCATCGAGTTGTGCATTGCCCTTGAGGCCGACTTTGTCGAACTCGCCACGTGCCAGTTCTATGGCTGGGCGCACCTCAACCGCCTTGGGCTGCTGCCAACCCGCGCGCAGCTCGAGCGGGCAGAACGTATCACCAACGAATACCGGGACAAGCTCAAGGCCGAGGGCAACCCGTGCAAGCTGATTTTCGTTACCCCTGACTACTACGAAGAGCGCCCCAAGGCCTGCATGAACGGCTGGGGCAACCTGTTCCTCACCATCACCCCGGACGGTACCGCCTTGCCCTGCCACGGCGCCCGCCAGCTGCCCGTGCAGTTTCCGAATGTACGCGACCACGACTTGCACCATATCTGGTATGAGTCGTTCGGTTTCAACCGCTTCCGTGGCTATGAGTGGATGCGCGAACCTTGCCGCTCCTGCGACGAGAAAGAAAAGGACTTCGGCGGCTGTCGCTGCCAGGCCTTCATGCTGACCGGCGATGCCAGCAACGCAGACCCGGTCTGCGCCAAATCGACCGAGCACGGCATCATCCTCAAGGCCCGCGAGGAGGCAGAAACCGCCCAGCTCGCGATCGAACAGATGACCTTCCGCAATGATCGAAACTCCCGTGTCATCGCCCGCGGCTGAGTTCAGCGCGGCCCAGGCGGTTGCCGCCGGCACCGACTTCGCCGAACTCAAGGTCAGTGCCGACGGGCTGTTCTGGAACGAATTCCGCCCAGCCGATGGAGCGTGCCGTATCTGGCACTGGCTGCACTACCAGGCCCGCTGCCTGACCCCGGACGGCTTCAGCGTACGCAGCCGGGTTTATGAGTACGGCGGCGGCAGCTTCTGCCTGGGTGGCGACGGGCTGGTGTTCGTCAACGAAAAGGACCAGCAGGTCTACACCCAGCCGCTGGACGATTCGCTACCGCGTGCGCTGACCCAGGATGCCAGCTGCCGCTACGGCGATGTGCAGTGGCACGACGGCCAGGTGCTGGCCGTCGAAGAGCGCCATGCCGAGCAGGTAGAGCACCGCCTGGTCGCTTTGGGTGACAGCAGCCGCGAGGTGCTCGCCGAGGGCGCCGACTTCTATGCCTCGCCTGCTGTCAGTGCCGATGGCCAGCGCCTGGCGTGGATCGAATGGGACCGCCCGGCGCAGCCCTGGACCGTCACCCGGCTGATGTATCGCGCGCGCGATGCCAGCGGCCACTGGGGGCCGGCGCAATGTGTAGCCGCCGCAGAAGAATCGCTGCAACAACCACGCTTCGATGCCGAAGGTCGGCTCTACTGCCTGTCCGACCGCAATGGTTTCTGGCAACCCTGGGGTGAGGTCGATGGCCAATGGCAGGCGTTGCCTGCCGCACCGGCAGACCATGCTGCTGCGCCTTGGCAATTGGGCACCTGTACCTGGTTGGCACTGGGCCCGCAAAGCTACCTGGCCAGCTGGTTCGAAGACGGCTTCGGGCAATTGGGGCTGCGTGGTGAAGATGGCCGTATGGAGCGTTTCGCCAGTGCCTACACACGCTTTCGCAGCCTGGCCATGGACAGCGAACACCTGTATGCCATCGCCGCGTCGCCCATCAGCCCCCCGGCAGTCATTGCCATTGACCGCAGCAACCATGAAGTACGCGTGCTGGCCGGTGGTGCCGAAATGCTGCCGGCAGGGCAAATCAGCCTGCCGCAGCCGATCCATTACGACAGTGGCGGCGAGCAGGCCCATGGTTTCTTCTACCCGCCAGCGCAGCCGCAAGGCGCCGCACCGCTGGTGGTGTTCATCCACGGCGGGCCAACCTCAGCCTGTTATCCCGTGCTCGACCCGCGTATCCAGTATTGGACCCAGCGCGGCTTTGCCGTGGCCGACCTCAACTACCGGGGCAGCACCGGCTATGGTCGGGAATACCGCCAGGCACTGCACCAGCGCTGGGGCGAGAGCGATGTGGCCGATGCCTGCGCGGTAGTCGAATACCTGGCAGCTCAGGGCGTGGTCGACAAACGCAAGGCGTTCATCCGCGGCGGCAGCGCCGGGGGCTACACCACCCTGTGCGCTTTGGCGTTCCAAGACGTGTTTCGCGCCGGCGCCAGCCTGTACGGGGTCAGCGACCCGATAGCCCTGGGCCGTGCCACCCACAAGTTCGAGGGTGATTATCTGGACTGGTTGATCGGCGACCCGCAGCGGGACGCTGACCGCTATCGCCAGCGCACGCCGCTGCTGCATGCAGAGCGTATCAAGGTGCCAGTGATTTTCTTCCAGGGTGAGCTGGATGCAGTGGTGGTGCCGGAACAGACGCGGTCCATGCTGGCAGCGTTGCAGGCCAACGGGATCGACGCTGAAGGGCACTTTTATGCGGGAGAGCGGCATGGGTTCCGCAAGGCGGAGAACCTGGCGCATGCCTTGGAAGAAGAGTGGAAATTTTATTGCCGGGTGTTGGTGCAATAGTTCCAGGCGCCCCCGCAGGAGCAACCTTGTGCTGCTCCTGCAGGGGCCAATCTCTGCCTGTATCAACGCTTGGCGATGATATACACCGCATGCACGATCCCCGGAATGTACCCCAGCAGGGTCAGCAGGATATTAAGCCAGAACGCCCCACCAAACCCGACCTGCAGGAACACCCCCAGCGGCGGCAGAAGAATGGCGATGATGATGCGAATAAAGTCCATGCGAGTCTCTCCTGAAGGGTTACATCAAAGACTAGCTCCCAGCCGTAGAGGTTCCACAGGCAAAAAAAAACGCCCCGGGCCGAATGAAACAGGCCAGGGGCGATGCGCAGGAACGCCAGACGGTTCGTTGAATTCTTTGCCAGGCCGCTACGCCGGCATTTCGCGACGGGCCTGCTGCTGGGCATGCAGGCGGGCGAAAGCGCGCGCCAGGCGCAGCAGCATTTCGTCGATGTTGCCTTTGCTCACAGTCAGCGCCGGTGAAAAGCGCACTACATCCACTTGCGGCGCGTTGAGCAGCAGGCCTTCGTGCAGGGCCGCAGCCACCAGTTCGCGGGCCAGGTTTTCTTTCAGTTGCAGGGCCCATAGCAGCCCGTGACCGCGCACTTCACCCTGACCATAGCGCCCGGTCAGGCGGCTCAGGCCTTCACGCAGGTGACGACCGTTGTCCTGTACCTGGGCTAAAAAGCCAGGTTCCAGCACGCTGTCCAGCACCGCCAGGCCGGCGGCGCACATCAGCGCGTTGCCGTGATGGCTGCCTTCCAGCTCACCAGGCTCGGCGCAGCATGCCTTGCCCCTTGCCAACAAGGCGGCCAGCGGCACGCCGCCCCCCAGGCCCTTGCCCAAGGTGATGGTGTCGGCGCGCACGCCATAGAGCTCCTCGGCCAGCAGCGCACCACAGCGACCAATACCGGTCTGCACCTCATCAAGGATCAGCAGGATGCCCAGTTCGCGGCAGAGCGTTTCCACGCCCTTGAGGTATTCCTGAGTAGCGGGAATAACGCCCGCCTCCCCCTGTATCGGCTCGAGCATGATTGCCACGGTGCGTGAATCCACCTCGGCGTGCAGCGCCGCGAGGTCATTGAATGGCACCTTGCTGAAACCCGGCAGGCCAGGTTCGCAGCGATTGCACGGCAACGGGTCGGACGCGGACAGCGCGCCGAGGCTACGGCCATGGCAGGCTTGGCTGGCAGTAATGATGTGATAGGCGCCGTTGCGGTGCAGTTGGCCCCACTTACGCGCCAGCTTGATCGCCCCTTCACAGGCCTCGGCACCGCTGTTAAGCAGGTAGGCCTGGTCACTGCCGGTACTCTGACACAGCCGGTTGACCAGCCCCAGCAGGCCACGGTTGTGGAAGCCCGAGCCCGGGTTGATCAACGCCTGAGCCTGGTTGCCCAACGCTTTGACCAGCACGCTGGGGCTGTGGCCCAAACTGTTGACCGCACCGCCCTGAGTGAAGTCCAGGTAGGCATGCCCTTCGTTGTCCCACAACCATGAGCCCTGGCCACGCACGAATACCTGCGCTGCACGTTCGGCGCCGGGCATCAGGCGCTCAGGCGACAGCTCAGACGCGTGCGGCACGATCACCGGCGCACGCTTGGGCTCGGCGGCGGCGGCAGGAGCCGAGCGGCGCAGGTTGAACAGGTTCATCAAGGGCTCCAACCAATCACGGTAAAGGGCAGCCACGGTGCGGTCTTGGTGCCGGCACTCGATATTTTGCCTTTCCTATCAAAAGTGTTTTTCATCCGGGGTAACAATCGACCGAATCATCGCTGTAACCCTTTGGAATACGGCGATAGACTAGGCTTCAGCAGGGTTTTCGACCATTTCGTTTTTCCAGCATTTTCGATAAGTATTGCTTATGGATTTCCGCCAACTGCGTTATTTCGTCGCGGTGTACGAAGAAGGCCACGTAGGCCGTGCCGCCGAACGCCTGTCGCTGTCACAGCCGGCGCTTTCCCAGCAGATTCGCCAATTGGAGCACAGCCTCGACCTGAGCCTGTTCGAGCGCAGCAACAAACGCTTGCTGCCGACCCTGGCCGCCCACACCTTGTACAACCATGCCCTGCCGTTGCTCGACGGCCTGCAGCGCGCCCACGAGGCTATGCGCAACTTCAAGGGCCAGTCGCTGCGCACCTTGGCTATCGGTGTATTGCAGACCGTGCGGCCAAGCCTGATACCGCAGCTGCTTGAACGGCTGCGCAAGGCTCAACCTCACCTGGTCGTGCAGATTTACGAGTTGTCGGGGTTAGAAATCGAACGGCGCCTGCTCAATGGCAACCTGGACATCGGCATCAGCTACTTGCCGCCGCGCCAGCCAGGGCTGCATGGCCTGCTGTTGTACGAAGATGAGCTGCAACTGGTCATACCCGATACCCACCCGCTGAAGGACTTCAAGAAGGTGTCCATCCGTCAGGCCGCCGAGTTGCCCATGCTGATGCTGGGCGAAGAGTTCCAGATCCGCCAGATCTGGCAGGCGCAGCTGGCCAGCCAAGGCCGACGGCCGCAGGTGCAGGCAGAGATGAACAATATGGCAGGGATTCTCGATAGCCTCGCGCACACGGCGCTGGCTACCATTCTGCCGGGGCGCGCCAAGGAGGCCGCCGAAGATGATCAGGGGCTGCTGTGGAAGCCGTTGAGCGAGCCGCGCGTGCCATTGAAGGTTGGCTTGGTATTTCGCGATGCCCAGCGCCAGCAGGCCTCTGTAGAGCTGCTGCGCACATTGCTTGAGGAAGAGACGGACGCCCGCCTGCTGGGGGCATCACCGCTGGATGTGCTGGCCTAAAACACGCACATAAAGAAAACCCCGCCGAAGCGGGGTTTTCCAGACTGTTTCCCTGTGACATCCGTATCGCCCCGCCATCCTGGCAGGTGGTCCTTCGTCGTCATCCTTGATCTGTCCTATGCGCTTCCTGCGCAACGTCCATGTGGTAAAGATTAACAGTGGATCCAATCTTAGAACAGTGGTGAAAAGTCACCGCGTCGCGTAGGAAAAAGCTTACACAAGGGGCATTCACAGATATGCGATGGCTGGGGCCGCTTCGCGGCCCAATCGCGACGCAAGGCCCCACATATCCAAACTTAGGCGATACCTGTGGGAGCGGCCTTGCGTCGCGATTGGGCTGCACAGCAGCCCCAGAAATCGATCAGAACTGCTCGGCATCCAGCAGGTACAGCGACTCACTTCCCGCCTTCACCGAAGCCACCAGCGAATCCACCCGTGGCAGCAACCGCGCGAAGTAGAACCGCGCCGTACCCAGCTTGCCCGAATAGAACGGCGCATCCCCCTCGCCCGCCTGTGCCGCCCGCGCCATCAGTGCCCACATGTAGCCATAGGCAACATAGCCAAAGGCATGCAGGTACTCGACCGAAGCCGCGCCAATTTCATTCGGGTTGCCCTTGGCCTGCTGCAGTACCCACTCGGTCAACCCGTCGAGCTGATCGAGCGAAGCGCCCAGTGGCTTGGCGAATTCGTCCAGTTCGCTGCCTGCACCGGTAATGAACTGACGAATCTCGTCAGAGAACAGCTTGTAGTATGCCCCGCCGCTGGCCACCACTTTACGCCCCATCAGGTCGAGGGCCTGGATGCCATTGGTACCTTCGTAGATCTGGGTAATGCGCACGTCGCGCACCAACTGCTCCTGCCCCCACTCACGAATGTAACCATGCCCGCCAAATACCTGCTGGCCGTGCACTGCGCACTCCAGGCCCAGGTCGGTGAGGAAGGCCTTCGCCACCGGCGTCAGCAGTGCCACCAGCTCTTCGCTGCGTTTGCGCACGCTGGCGTCTTCGCTGTACTTGGCACTGTCCAGCTGCATGGCCACATAAGTGGAGAATGCGCGGCCACCTTCGATCAGCGCCTTCATGGTCAACAGCATGCGACGCACGTCCGGGTGGACGATGATCGGGTCGGCAGCCTTGTCCTTGGCTTGTGGGCCGGCCGGGGCACGGCTTTGCAGGCGATCGCGGGCGTACTCCACGGCGTTCTGGTAGGAGCGCTCGGCCGACGCCAGGCCTTGAATGCCAACGCCCAGGCGCTCGTAATTCATCATGGTGAACATGGCCGCCAGGCCTTTGTTCGGCTCACCGACGATGTAGCCGACAGCTTCGTCGAAGTTCATCACACAGGTAGCCGAGGCCTGGATGCCCATTTTGTGCTCGATCGAGCCGCAAGTGGCCGGGTTCCGCGCGCCGAGGCTACCGTCTTCATTGACCAGGAATTTCGGCACCAGGAACAGCGAAATACCTTTCGGCCCCGCCGGTGCATCCGGCAACTTGGCCAGCACCAGATGGATGATGTTCTCGGTCAGGTCGTGTTCGCCACCCGTGATGAAAATCTTGGTACCGCTGACCTTGTAGCTGCCATCCGCCTGGGGCTCGGCCTTGGTGCGGATGATGCCCAGGTCAGTACCGGCATGCGGCTCGGTCAGGCACATGGAGCCGGCCCAAACGCCGGCATACATGTTCGGAAGGTATTTTTCCTTCAAGGCCTCGCTGGCGTGGGCGTTGATCGACAGACAGGCGCCGGCCGTCAGCATCGGGTACAGGCCGAAAGCCAGGCTGGACGCGTTGACCATTTCCTCGACCTGGGCCGAGATGGCCTTGGGCATGCCCATACCGCCGAACAGCGGGTCGCCGCCCACGCCCACCCAGCCGCCTTCGGCGTAGGTGTTGTAGGCTTCAATGAAACCGGCCGGGGTCCGCACCGCGCCGTTGTCCCAGTGGCAGCCCTCTTCGTCGGCGGCGCGGCTGAGCGGCGCAATGGTCTTGGCGGTGACCTTGCCGGCTTCTTCCAGCACGGCCATGGCCGTGTCGGCATCGACAACCTCGGCCAGCCCGGGCAACTGCGTCCACTGCTCGGCCACGTTGAAGACTTCATTCAGTACGAAGCGCATGTCGCGCAGGGGCGCTTTATAGTCAGCCATGACAACCTCTCGCTAGTCGGGTCGGGGCGGTCTCGGGGAACCGCGACACTGGGGTTACTGGCAGTGTAACCGAACAACTTTTGCGAGACATAGGGTCATCAATCGACTGTATAGTCTCGCCTGGTCACGCCGTGCGCACTGCCCCACGCTGTGATTGTCGCCCATGCACCATGACACAATTTCGCCCCGCGCCTTTGGCACTGTAAAGCGCCTGGTCGGCGGATTTCAGCACCGCCTCGGGGTTTCGATGATCGGCCTGGCGCTCGGCCACGCCGATACTGATGGTGACCGAGACCGTGCCGCCGGCGCTGCCCGCCCGGCGCTGGCGCCCGGCGGTATCGTCCTGCGGGCGGTTGTGCTGATCGCGCAGGTGCATCACGTAATTGGCGATCACTTCACGCACGGCTTCCACATGCGGCACGCATTCCGCGGCAGTCTTGCCGGCGAACACCAGGGCGAACTCCTCCCCGCCATAACGGTAGGCGCGGCCACCGCCGGTGACCTTGGACAAGCGGCTGGCGACCAACCGCAGCACCTGGTCACCGACATCGTGGCCGTGGGTGTCGTTGAATTTCTTGAAGTGGTCGACATCGGTCATGGCGATCACATAGTTACGCCCCAGGCGCTGCATGCGCTCGTTCAGCGCACGACGCCCCGGCAGGCCAGTCAGCTCGTCACGGAAGGCCATCTGATAAGCCTCGTGCGCCACGGCTGCGGCGATCATCAACATTACCTGGCTGCACATGATGTTCAAGGTAAACGGCAGGATGAAGGTTTGCGGCAGCATCCAGAAAATGCCCAGCAGGCCGATCAACTGCGCAGCGTGCAGCGGCCGGGGTGCACGCAGGTACTGCACCACCAGCAGAATGAACACACCCAGGAACAGTGGGTAGACCATCTGGATCAGGCTCATCCAGTGGCCATGCAAAGCCGGCCAGCGGATCTCCGCCAACCAGGTCAGCAACGCCTCGGGGTAGCTTTGCTGGAGGGCCACCGCCACACTGCCCACGGCAAACAGTACGGCACCGCGGGCGACCAGGTCCTGCAGCAGGTGCGTGCGCTCCTGCCAGGCGCCGTACAGCCCGAACAGCGCCGGCAGCAACAGGCAGACCAGGTGGAAGATCACCGCGGCGTCCTCACGCACGCGGCCATGGTCACGGTAGAAGTCGGTCTGGGTATCGAGCAGGAAGTAGGCGATGTACACCGTCAGCATCAGGAACAGCTCACGCTGGCGGCGGTAAACCGCGCAGTAGGCGCCGCCCAGCAGTAGAACCAAGGTAGGCAGGACATTGAACAGCGATGTGAAAAAGACGCTGAGGTCTCTCACATAGGCTGCGGCGAGCCCTGCCAGCAACAAGAACAGCGACGGCAGGAAGTGGCTTGCGCGAACAGCGTTAAAACGAAACAAGGGTAATCTCCAACCCGGCAGATCAATAATGGCATTGTGCCCTCACTTCATCGGCAGTGCACTGGAACAGTTGAATTTGCGGTTGGATGACCGAACTTCCGGCCGCCACGCGAGCCTTGTAGGAGCGGGTTTACCCGCGAATACGGTAGCGCCGGCAACGGTGAACGGCTGATCGAGATTGGCCAGCAGGGCCGGCCCTTTCGCGGGTGAACCCGCTCCTACACGACGGCCTGTGTCCAACCCCTGATGTGTGTCCTCCACCGTGGTAGGAGCGGGTTTACCCGCGAATACGGTAGCGCCGGCAACGGTGAACGGCTGATGGAGATTGGCCAGCAGGCCCGGCCTCTTCGCGGGTAAACCCGCTCCTACGAGGGACCACGCTGAACCTGAAGACAAAAAAACCCGCCTGCCGGTCAGGGCAGGCGGGTTTTGGCTACAGCGCCAGTATCAGTACGACAGGCCGAAGTGCTCTTCGTCCATCGCCATCAGGTTGTTGGCGCCCGACAGCATGGTCGCCACATGGGTACGGGTACGTGGCAGGATGCGCTGGAAGTAGAAGCGGGCAGTCTGCAGCTTGGCGGTGTAGAACGCCTCCTCGCTGGTACCGGCTGCCAGTTTCTCGGCGGCCAGGCGGGCGATGTCGGCCCAGAAGTAAGCCAGGCAGGCATAGCCGGAGTACATCAGGTAATCGACCGAAGCCGCACCCACTTCTTCACGGTCCTTCATGGCAGCCATGCCCACTTTCATGGTCAGCTCGCCCCACTCCTTGTTGATGGCCGCCAGCGGTTCGACGAACTCCTTGACCGCTTCGTTACCTTCCTGCGCCTGGCAGAACTTGTGCACGATCTTGGTGAAGCCCTTCAGTGCTTCGCCCTGAGTCATCAGCACTTTGCGACCGAGCAGGTCGAGGGCCTGAATACCGGTAGTGCCTTCGTACAGCATGGAGATACGGCTGTCGCGCACGTTCTGCTCCATGCCCCATTCGGCGATGAAGCCATGGCCACCGTAGATCTGTACGCCGTGGTTGGCGGCTTCGAAACCGACTTCGGTCATGAAAGCCTTGGCGATCGGGGTCAGGAACGCCAGCAGGGCGTCAGCCTTCTTGCGCTCTTCTTCGTCCTGGCTGTACTTGACGATGTCCACCTGCTTGGCAGTGAAGTACACCATCGCGCGATTGCCTTCGGCGAAGGCCTTCATGGTCAGCAGCATGCGCCGTACGTCCGGGTGGACGATGATCGGGTCAGCGGCCTTGTCCGGTGCTTTCGGGCCGGTCAGGGAACGCATCTGCAGGCGCTCACGGGCGTACTTCAGGCCACCCTGGAACGCCACCTCGGCGTGGGCCAGGCCTTGCAGCGCGGTACCCAGGCGAGCAGTGTTCATGAAGGTGAACATGCAGTTCAGGCCTTTGTTGGCTGGGCCGATCAGGTAGCCGGTGGCCGCATCGAAGTTCATGACGCAGGTGGCGTTACCGTGGATGCCCATCTTGTGTTCGATCGAGCCGCAGCTCACGCCGTTGCGCTCGCCCACACCGCCATCGGCGTTGGGCAGGAACTTCGGCACGATGAACAGTGAAATACCCTTGGTGCCGGCCGGTGCGTCCGGCAGGCGGGCCAGGACGATATGGACAATGTTGTCGGCCATGTCGTGCTCACCGGCCGAAATGAAGATCTTGGTGCCCGACACTTTGTAGCTGCCGTCGGCCTGTGGCTCGGCCTTGGTGCGCAGCATGCCCAGGTCGGTGCCGCAGTGCGGTTCGGTCAGGCACATGGTGCCGGTCCACTCGCCGGACACCAGCTTGGTCAGGTAGGTGTGCTGCTGCTCGGCAGTGCCATGCGCAGAAATAGTGTTCATCGCGCCATGCGACAGGCCTGGGTACATACCCCACGACCAGTTCGAGCCACCGACCATTTCGCTCAGGGCCAGGCCCAGCGACTCTGGCAGGCCTTGGCCGCCATGCTCGACGTCATGTGCCAGGCTCGGCCAGCCGCCTTCGACGAACTGCTGGTAGGCTTCCTTGAAGCCGGTTGGGGTTTTCACCCCCGATTCGCTCCAGGTGCAGCCTTCCTGGTCACCCACACGGTTCAACGGCGACAACACCTGCTCACAGAACTTCGCGCCTTCTTCAAGGATCGCGTCGACCATGTCGGGCGTGGCGTCCTGGCAGCCCGGCAGGCTCTGATAGTGCGCCTCATAGCCAAGCAGCTCGTCGCGAACGAAGCGGATATCACGCAAGGGGGCTTTGTAGTCAGGCATTGCGATGAACCTCTAGGTGAGTTCTGTGGGGTGACCCGCGCTTGGCGGAAGCCGATCAAACAGTTGTTTGAAACTTACGTTTAGCTCAGCTTTCTGTCAAGGATGGACTATGGTGCCATTTACGCCACGAAAAATGGCAAATCAGTCATGCCATGGCACAAACCCTTGTAGGAGCGGGCTTGCCCGCGAAGAGGCCCGACCAGACAAAATTGTTGTCTGATCGGACGCATTCGCGGGCAAGCCCGCTCCTACAAGGGCAGGCGCTGAAATAGGGGATGACGCAAGTGTTCAGGCGTAGGTGTCGATGATCCGGCCAAGCATTTCGTCGGATGCCTTGGCGACCTTCGCGCCAAGCTCGACTTCGGTCTTGCCCACCGCCTGTTGCACGACACTGGTGGCCAGGTCCATCTGCTGGCTGCGGTCGACCGCGCGCAGGCGTTCGGCCTGAAAATCGCTGGACTGGCTAGTGGCGGTACGTTCGGCAGTGGTGTTGGCGATCTGGCTGGCGGCCTGATCGACGCGGTTCTGGCCGGTCTGGATTGCGCTCAGGCCCGCGTAGTAGGCGGAGCTACCGGTGATTTCCATGTCAGGACTCCATTGACGCTGGATGACGAACAGCCCCAATTAAAACAGGCTAGGGGCGAAAAGGCCCGTTTAAATCCCTAATGGCTCAATGCCAGTTGATAGGCCTTGGGTATTCCTGCACTGGCCGCCTCGCGGGTAAACCCGCGCCCACAACGGTATGCGCCCCCTCGTAGGAGCGGGTTTACCCGCGAAGAGGCCGGGCCTGCATCACACTAATCCAGCAGATCCAACTGCAGATGCTCAGCCACCATGTCGGCACTGGCCTGCTTGAGCTTGGGCACCCGCCCCAGGCAAGGCGCCGGCAAGCGCTCTGCAAGGCTGGCCAGGTTCTCTTCCAGCCGTGAGGTGCGCGGCTCGATGATGTTTGCCACCCAACCCGCCAACTGCAGCCCATCACGCTCGATCGCTTCGGCGCTGAGCAAGGCATGGCTGATGCAACCCAACCGCACACCTACCACCAGAATCACCGGCAACCGCAGGGCAACGGCAAGGTCGGACAGGTTCTCCAGGCCCGACAGCGGTACGCGCCAGCCACCGGCCCCCTCTATCAGGGTGAAGTCGGCATTTTGTTGCAGCACATTGCGCATCGCCGCGAGCAGTTCTGGCACAGCCAGCGTCACCCCTGCCTCGCGCGCCGCCACATGCGGGGCAATAGCAGGCTCGAAGGCAAACGGATTGACCTGCTCATAGGGCAGCTTGACCGTGCTTTCGTCGATCAGCGCCAGGGCATCGCTATTGCGCAAACCTTTCGGCGTCATGGTGCAGCCCGAAGCAACCGGCTTGGCACCCAGTGTGCTCATGCCCTGCAAACGCGCCGCATGCAGCAGGCCGGCAGCGATGGTGGTCTTGCCGACATCGGTATCGGTACCCGCAATGAAAAAGGCCTGGCTCATCGTGCTCCCCTTACGCCTGTGGCTTGCGCAACACACCATAGACCACTTGATAGGTGGCTGGCAGCCCCGCAGGCTGGCGAAATGCCTCATAGGCCTGCAACAGGCCCTGCATTCGCGCCCGGCCGGTGAGGCCGGAAGGTCGCCCAGGGTTCAGATTGTGCGCCCCCAACGCCTTCAGTTCGTGGGTCAGGCTGCGCACATCCGGGTAGTGCAGCACATGCGGGCACCGCTCCAGCTCAAGCTGCTCAAAACCGCTGGCTGCGCACAGGCGCTGATAGTCTTCGAAACGGCGGAAGCGGTTTACATGCACCAGGCCATCCACCGCCTGCCAGCTGGCGCGCAGTTCGTCGAGGGTGCCCACGCACAGGCTGCTGAAGGCCAGTACACCGCCTGGGCGCAGCACCCGCTGCGCCTCGTCCAGCACACTGGTGAACTGATCGCACCACTGCACCGCCAGGCTGGAAAACACCAGGTCGACGCTGCCATCGCGCAGCGGCAGACGCTCGGCGTCGCCAACCACGTGATACTGCGCCCCACCCTTTACATGACGGGCATGAAGCAACATGCCTTCGGCAATATCCACCGCCACGCCGCTGGCCTGGACGAAACGCTCGGCCAGCATGCGGCTGAAATGGCCGGTGCCACTGCCCAGGTCCAGCCAGTGTGACGGCTGCAGGCCTGCCGGCAACAGCTCCAGCAGGCTCAGGCCTACAGCGCGCTGAAGGGCCGCCACGCTGTCGTAACTGGCCGCGGCGCGGGAGAACGAGGCCGCCACCTGGCGCTTGTCGGGCAATACGCCGGGCAGGGTCGGACGGGAAAGGTCAGTCATCGCCACTCTCATGCAGAAAACTCTTGATGCCCGCCGCCAGCTCCTGCGGATACTCCAGCAGGAACGCGTGGGAACTGTCTTCGACCAGGCCCACTTCTACATCGGGCAACAGCTCGCTCAACGCCTTTGCCGCCTCTGCCGGCACTAGCGCATCGCTGCCGGCGAACAGGTGCAGTTGCGGGCCACCATAGGCCTGCAAGGCTTCACGGGTGTCCAGCTTGGCCAGCACTTCAAGGCCAGTGGCCAGGTACAACGGGTCGGTATCCGGCACGCCGACACCCAGCTGACGCAACAAGGTGCGCGGCTGCAAGGCGCCGTCGCTGCACAAGGTACGGAAGCGCTTGAGGGTGACCTGGGTATGGTTGCGGCAGCCGTCGAGGAAGGTGCCGAAGGTGTCTTCGGCCATGCCATGGGGCCAATCTGGCCGGGCCAGGAAGCTGGGGTTGCTGGCCAAGGTCAGCAGTCCGCAGCAGTGGTCGCCACGCTTGTGCGCCAGCGCGCTGGCCAACATGCCACCCAGTGACCAGCCACCCAGCCAGACATTGTTGGGCAGCTTGCGGTCCAGATGGTCGATCCAGGCCTGCACATCGCTGTGGGCCAGTTCTGGCAGGGGCATCAGCTCTACCTGCAGGCGGGCGTCCTGAGCACGCAGGCTAGCGGCCAGCGGCTCCAGTGCAGCAGTTCCCAAGCCCCAGCCGGGCAATAGAACAAGTCGATTACGCATCGGCGTTCTCCAACTGTGGATAACACTCGGCCAATGCATTCAACAATAGCTGCACCTGCGCCTCGCTGTGTGCGGCGCTCAGGGTTACCCGCAGGCGTGCGCTGCCAGCCGGCACGGTGGGTGGGCGGATGGCCGTCACCAGCAAGCCACGCTCACGCAGCAGGCGTGACAGGCGCAACGCCTGCGCACTGTCACCGATCACGATGGGCTGGATCGGCGTCGGGCTGTCCATCAACTGCAGCCCCAGCTGCTGCGCGCCTTCTCGGAACTGGCGAATCAAGGCTGCCAGGTGCTCACGACGCCAGGTTTCGCGGCGCAGCAGCTCCAGGCTCTTGAGTGTGGCGCAGGCCAGCGCCGGTGGCTGGCTGGTGGTGTAGATATAGGGGCGGGCGAACTGTACCAGCGCCTCGATCAGCGCTTCGCTGCCAGCAACAAAGGCGCCCGCAGTGCCGCAAGCCTTGCCCAGCGTGCCGATCAGCACCGGTACGTCATCCACGCCCAGGCCAAAGTGCTCGACGATGCCGCCGCCCTGTGCGCCCAAGGTACCCAGGCCATGGGCATCGTCAACCATCAGCCAGGCTCCGCGGGCACGGGCGACATCAGCCAGCGCCGGCAGATCGGCCAGGTCACCGTCCATGCTGAACACGCCATCGGTCACCACCAGGGTATTGCCGACTGCCTTGTCCAGGCGGCTGGCCAGGCTGGCCGGGTCGTTATGCAGGTAGCGGTTGAAGCGGGCACCACTGAGCAGCCCGCCATCCAGCAGCGAGGCATGGTTGAGGCGGTCTTGCAGTACCGTGTCGCCCTGCCCCACCAGCGCGGTGATGGCGCCCAGATTGGCCATATAACCGGTGGAGAACAACAGTGCGCGCGGGCGGCCGGTAAGTTCAGCCAGTGCCTCTTCAACCTGATGGTGCGGAGTGCTGTGGCCAACCACCAGGTGCGAGGCACCACCCCCCACACCCCAGCGCTCGGCGCCGGCCTGCCAGGCGGCGATCACCTCGGGGTGGTTGGCCAGGCCCAGGTAGTCATTGCTGCAGAAGGCCAGCAACCGCTGGCCGTCGACCACGACTTCCGGCCCTTGCGGGCTTTCCAGCAATGGCCGCTGCCGATACAGGTCTGCGGCGCGCCGTTCGGCCAGGCGCGCTGCCAGGTCGAAAGCCATATCAGGCTGTCGCGGCGTCGTAGAACATCTCGCTGCTGCGCTGCTCGACCAGCGCTTGCTCGATGGCTGCCTGGTGCACTTCGTCGGCGTGCTCTTCACGCGCTTCGGGCTTGATGCCCAGGCGTGCGAACAGCTGCATGTCCTTGTCGGCCTGGGGGTTGGCAGTGGTCAGCAGCTTTTCGCCGTAGAAGATCGAGTTGGCGCCCGCCATGAAGGCCAGGGCCTGCATCTGCTCGTTCATCTGCTCGCGGCCGGCGGACAGGCGCACGTGAGACTTGGGCATGAGGATACGGGCCACGGCCAGCATACGGATAAAGTCGAACGGGTCGACGTCCTCTTCCTCAGCCAGCGGCGTGCCGGCCACCTTGACCAGCATGTTGATCGGCACCGACTCCGGGTGTTCCGGCAGGTTGGCCAGCTGGATCAGCAGGCCGGCGCGGTCATCCAGCGATTCACCCATGCCCAGAATGCCACCAGAGCAGATTTTCATCCCGGCATCGCGCACGTAGGCCAGGGTCTGCAGGCGCTCGCTGTAGGTACGTGTGGTGATGATGCTGCCGTAGAACTCCGGTGAGGTGTCGAGGTTGTGGTTGTAGTAGTCCAGACCCGCGTGGGCCAGGGCCTTGGTTTGCTCCTGATCGAGTTTGCCGAGGGTCATGCAGGTTTCCAGGCCCATGGCCTTGACGCCTTTGACCATCTCCAGCACGTAGGGCATGTCTTTGGCCGACGGGTGCTTCCACGCCGCCCCCATGCAGAAACGGGTAGAACCGATGGCTTTGGCGCGGGCAGCTTCTTCCAGCACCTTCTGCACTTCCATCAGCTTCTGTTTCTCCAGCCCGGTGTTGTAGTGGCCGGACTGCGGACAATATTTGCAATCTTCCGGGCAGGCGCCGGTCTTGATCGACAGCAAGGTCGAAACCTGCACGCGGTTGGGGTCGAAATGCGCGCGGTGCACGGTCTGCGCCTGGAACAGCAAATCATTGAACGGTTGCTGGAACAGCGCCTTGACCTCGGCCAGGGCCCAATCGTGACGTGTTGTTGCAGTTGTGCTGGCGCTCATCGGCGTTTCCTTGTTTAGGCTGTAGCTGGCGCCGGGACAGGAAAGCCCGCCAGCGCATCACGGATAGCTCGCATAGTCATGGAAGGCCTATGAACTGTCAACTGTACTGGAAGCGACTGGTTTACAAGTGCTCACTTATTAATCAGAAGTGCTTGTTATGCGATGAGCCTGCCGAGCAGCCTTACCCGTTGTGCGTCACCTGCGAACAGGCGCTGCCCTGGCTGGGTGATCAGTGCCGGCATTGCGCCCTGCCCTTGCCCATGGCCGGCTTGACCTGCGCCCCGTGTAGCCGATGCTTGCCGGCCTTCGATCAGGTCATTGCCCTGTGGCATTTCGGTTTTCCGGTGGACACGTTGATCAGCCGTTTCAAGCACAATCGCCAATGGCCTTTGGGGCGCCTGATGGCTGAGCTGCTGGGGCAGGGGCTGCTGTATCGCTATGCCGAAGGGTTGCCTCGCCCTGACCTGCTGTTGCCTGTGCCTTTGGCCAGGCGTCGACTACGCGAGCGGGGGTTCAATCAGGCGGGGATGCTTGGGCGGTGGTTGTCGTCGCACGTCGGGGTAACCTGCAACGAGCGTTTGCTGGTCCGCACACGCGAGACACCGGCACAGCAACATCTGGGCGCCAAGGCACGGCAGCGCAATTTGCGCCAGGCGTTCGCGGTCATGGGCAAACTGGAAGGCAAGCATGTCGCCATCGTCGATGATGTGTTGACCACCGGTGCCACTGCGCAGGCTATCGCCCAGGCACTGCGCAAGGCAGGTGCGCGGCGGGTGGATGTGTATTGCCTGGCACGTACGCCCAAACCGGGGTATGTATGACCAGGCGCGACCTGCCCCTTTGTAAAGCACCCTTGTATACGGAATACCCATGTCCCTACCCCCCGTTCTCACCCAGCACATCGCCCGCCGCCCACAGCGCATCGCGCTGCTGCAGCACATTGCCGAACAAGGCTCAATCACCCGCGCCGCCAAGGCCGCAGGTATCAGCTACAAGGCGGCCTGGGATGCCATCGACGAGCTCAACAACCTGGCCAGCCAGCCCTTGGTCAAGCGCAGCACCGGTGGCCGCGGCGGTGGCGGTGCGCACTTGTCGCCGGAAGGCGAGCGGGTGTTGCGCCTGTACCAAAGGCTGCAGGCCCTGCAGGCACAAATCCTTGAAGCCGCCGAAGAATCCAGCGACCTCGACCTGCTCGGGCGCCTGATGCTGCGCACCAGTGCGCGCAACCAGTTGCAGGGCCAGGTCAGCGGCCTGCGCCGTGAAGGCCGGTATGACCGCGTCAGCCTGGCATTGAGCGGCGGGCTGGAGATCGATGCGCTGATCACCCACGACAGCACTGCGCGCCTGGAGCTGACCCTGGGAACGATGGTGGTGGCGCTGCTAAAGGCCGGGTGGGTGCGGTTGCTGGCGCAAGAGGAAGAAGCCGAGGGAGGCAGCAACTGTTTGAGCGCAACGGTGGAGGAAGTGCTGGCCGAGGAGGACGGCCCCAGCGAGGTCAGGCTGGCGCTGGGTAATGGTCAGACGTTGTGTGCCATTGCAGAGGCGCAGTGGTTGGCTGGGCTGCAGGTGGCGGCCGGCAGTTCGGTACGGGTGCAGTTCCATCCGTCCTATGTGCTGATCGGGATACCGGCATAGCCTGGCCACCCGGTGAGCAGATTGTGGGCCTGCCTGTGAAGAAGCCGGCACAGGCATAACGCGCTACCATGGCCCCACGCCGCTTACCCTCCGGAGCCACCATGTCCCACCCCTTCGACACCCTCACCCCCGACCTGGTCCTGGACGCAGTGGAAAGCCTGGGCTTTCTCAGCGATGCGCGGGTGCTGGCGCTGAACAGCTACGAGAACCGCGTGTACCAGGTGGGCATCGAAGACGCGCAGCCGCTGATTGCCAAGTTCTACCGCCCAGGCCGCTGGAGCGATGCAGCCATCCTCGAAGAACACGCCTTCACGGCCGAACTCGCCGACTGTGAAGTCCCGGTGGTTGCGCCCCTGCAGCACGATGACCGCACCTTGTTCGAACACAAGGGCTTCCGCTTCACGCTGTTCCCCCGTCGCGGCGGCCACGCCCCCGAGCCTGGCAACCTCGACCAGTTGTATCGCCTGGGCCAGTTACTTGGCCGCCTGCATGCCGTGGGCGCCAGCAAACCGTTCAAGCACCGCGAGGCACTGGCTGTGGACAACTTTGGCCACGCCTCGCTGAACACCTTGCTGGAGGGTAATTTTGTCCCGCGTGAACTGCTGCCGGCGTTCGAGTCCGTGGCCCGCGATCTGCTCAAGCGGGTGGAGGACATCTACGCTCGCACACCACACCAGCTCATTCGCCTGCACGGCGACCTGCACCCCGGCAACCTGATGCACCGTGACGAGGTGTACCACGTGGTCGACCTCGACGATTGCCGCATGGGCCCAGCGGTGCAAGACCTGTGGATGATGCTGGCCGGCAACCGCGAGGAGCGCCTGGGGCAACTGGCCGAGCTGATCGACGGCTACAACGAGTTCCACGACTTCGACCCGCGCGAACTGGCCCTGATCGAGCCCCTGCGCGCCCTGCGGCAACTGCACTATAGCGCCTGGCTGGCAAGGCGCTGGGACGACCCCGCGTTCCCGCCCAGCTTCCCTTGGTTTGGCCAGCCACGCTACTGGGGCGACCAGATTCTCGCCTTGCGCGAACAGATGGCTGCGCTGGATGAAGCTCCGCTGAAATTGTTCTAGAAGCACGCCCGCCTCTGTCTACAATAGGCGTCGCTTTATTTAGCAACCTAAGCAAGGATTCTGCATGCACGCCGCAAACCCGCGTCGCGGATACATACTGGGCTTGAGCGCCTACATCATCTGGGGCCTTTTCCCCCTCTACTTCAAGGCAATCCAGAGCGTCCCGGCGGTGGAAATCATTGTCCACCGGGTGCTCTGGTCAGCACTGTTCGGCTCGCTGCTGCTACTGGTGTGGAAACACCCCGGCTGGTGGCGGGAACTGCGCAACAACCCGCGCCGGCTGGGCATCCTGGCACTGAGCGGGGCACTGATCGCCGGTAACTGGCTGACCTACGTGTGGTCGGTGAACAACGGCCGTATGCTCGAGGCCAGCCTGGGCTATTACATCAACCCGCTGATCAACGTACTGCTGGGCATGCTGATTCTTGGCGAGCGCCTGCGCCGCCTGCAATGGCTGGCGGTGGGCATGGCTGCCGTGGGTGTGGCGCAGCAGGTGTGGCAAGTGGGCAGCCTGCCGTGGGTGTCACTGGTGCTGGCGTTGAGCTTCGGCTTCTATGGGCTGATCCGTAAGCAGGCGCCGGTGGCGGCACTGCCCGGCCTGGTGGTGGAAACCTGGATGCTGGTGCCGCTGGCCCTTGGCTGGCTGCTGCTGCACCCGGCCGCGATGAGTGCCCAGGGCGCGTTCTATACCAGCAGCGAGGCGCTGTGGCTGATGGCGGCCGGGCCGGTGACGCTGGTGCCGCTGGTATGCTTCAACGCCGCCGCACGGCACCTGCCGTACACCACGCTGGGCTTCCTGCAGTACCTGGCACCGACCTTGGTGCTGTTGCAGGCTGTAGTGCTGTTCGATGAGCATTTGTCGTCGAGCACCCTGGCGGCCTTCATGTTCATCTGGGCAGGTTTGGCGATTTACAGCGTCGATGCATGGCTGAACTTGCGCAAACGTAGCTGATCAGAAAACGATCAAAACTCTGCAGGCCATGTAGCGCCTGGCCTGCAGAGACATCTCCATAGGTTATCCACACCCTCGTCCCCGCGCTTTGTGCACAAGCTGCTGATAATTGAGCATTTTTTGAGCAAAACAGTACAAGGCACGTGATACCTGGGCTGGAGAGGTACACCCCCAGGTTATCCACAGGGCCTTCCCCGTGATATCGGGATAACCGCAGATGGCCTTGTGTCGCGATAGGGCCGCAAAGCGGCCCCGGCAATCGCTGATCAATCCTCTGCCCGCAGCTTCAACTCCACCATCAAGTCATCCGCCAGGCTCTCCAGCCGCTGCTGCAGTTCTTCCAGCGGCAAGGTCAACGGCAACGCCAGCAATGCGTCGGCGTGGAACAACGGCTCACTGCTCATCGGCGCCGGCTGCACGTCTGTGGAAAACCGCTCGACGTTTACCTGCAACTCGGCCAGCAAGCGGGTAATGTCCCGCACGATCCCCGGCCGGTCGTTACCCACCAGCTCCATGGCAATTGGCTTCCAGGTGCACGACGGCTCGATCCCGCTCTCGGCAATCAGCACGCGAATGTCATACCTGGCCAGCCCCTGCAGCGAGGCCACAAGCTCGGCGTAATTCTCTGCCGGCACCGCCACCCGCAGAATGCCAGCAAACTGCCCGGCCATACGCGACATGCGGCTTTCCAGCCAGTTACCACTGTGGTCGGCGATGCACTGGGCAATACGTTCGACCTGGCCGGCCTTGTCAGGGGCAATTACAGTCAGTACAAGATGATCCACAAGCCCTTCCTCGTGTCGGACCGCGCCGGGCGGCAGAAAATCGGGGGATCGAGTCAGTATAGGCAAGGCGCGGCAACCTGCCGCAGGGCAATCTGCACAGCCAATCGTGTACTGTTTCAAGATTTATCTGGAACAATCCACCTGTTTTTTGCGAACATACCCTCTCCCAGCGTGACCATACGCGACCAACGGGTCGCATAACGGCGCTTTTAGTCTGATTTTGCCCCGCCTACTGCTTCATGTAGTATCCCGTGGCGCGGACTACAAAACGTCGTTTGGATGTCTGCCAAGGCGCCTGTGAAAATACGCACACTGCCCGCCAGCCTGTCTGGCAGGCCGCACCCAGCCGCCCCCGAGCAAAACCGGGAGCATGCACTGGTGCCGTGTTTAGAGAAGCGCTACAGGCTTAATACAGAAGAGCGAAATAGCTGAGCAGAGTGAGGCAAGCAATGACTGGATACGTTCAAGTCGGTGGCCTTCAGGTCGCCAAGGTCCTGTACGACTTCGTGAACAACGAAGCCATCCCCGGGACCGGCATCGTCGCCGAGCAGTTCTGGGCGGGTGCAGAGAAGATCATCAATGACCTCGCTCCAAAGAACAAAGCCCTGCTCGCCAAGCGCGACGAGCTGCAAGCCAAGATCGACGCCTGGCACCAGGCACGCAAAGGCCAGGCCCACGACGCCGCAGCCTACAAAGCATTCCTCCAGGAAATCGGCTACCTGCTGCCACAAGCCGACGATTTCCAGGCCACCACCCAGAACGTGGACGAAGAAATCGCCCACATGGCCGGCCCACAACTGGTCGTTCCGGTGATGAACGCCCGCTTCGCCCTGAACGCCGCCAACGCCCGCTGGGGTTCGCTGTACGACGCCCTTTACGGCACCGACGCCATCAGCGATGAAGGCGGCGCCGAAAAAGGCCAGGGTTACAACAAGGTACGCGGCGACAAGGTCATCGCATTCGCCCGCGCCTTCCTCGACGAAGCCGCGCCACTGGCCGCCGGCTCGCACGTTGACTCCACGGGCTACCGCATCGAAGGCGGCAAGCTGGTTGTTGCCTTGAAAGGCGGCAGCAACAGCGGCCTGCGCGACGATGCGCAACTGATCGGCTTCCACGGCGACGCCGCCGCGCCGACTGCCGTGTTGCTCAAGCACAACGGCCTGCACTTCGAAATCCAGGTCGATGCCAGCACCCCCGTCGGCAGCACCGACGCCGCTGGCGTCAAAGACATCCTGATGGAGTCGGCACTGACCACCATCATGGACTGCGAAGACTCGGTTGCAGCCGTAGACGCTGACGACAAAGTCATCGTCTACCGCAACTGGCTGGGCTTGATGAAAGGCGACCTGGCCGAAAGCGTGAGCAAGGGTGGCAAAACCTTCACCCGCACCATGAACCCGGACCGCGAGTACGCGGCGCCCAACGGCGGCAGCGTGACCCTGCACGGTCGTTCGTTGCTGTTCGTGCGCAACGTTGGCCACCTGATGACCAACCCGGCGATCCTCGATGCCCAAGGCAACGAAATCCCCGAAGGTATCCAGGACGGGCTGTTCACCAACCTGATCGCCCTGCACAACCTCAACGGCAACACCAGCCGCAAGAATACCCGCAGCGGCAGCGTGTACATCGTCAAGCCGAAGATGCACGGCCCTGAGGAAGTGGCCTTCGCCGCCGAGATCTTCAGCCAGGTCGAAGACCTGCTGGGCATGCCGCGCAACACCGTCAAGGTCGGCATCATGGACGAGGAACGCCGTACCACGGTCAACCTCAAATCCTGCATCAAGGCAGCCGCCGAGCGCGTGGCGTTCATCAACACCGGCTTCCTTGACCGCACTGGCGATGAAATCCACACCTCGATGGAAGCCGGCGCCGTGGTGCGCAAAGGTGCCATGAAGAACGAGAAGTGGATCGGCGCCTACGAAAACAACAACGTCGACGTTGGCCTGGCCACCGGCCTGCAAGGCCGTGCGCAGATTGGCAAAGGCATGTGGGCCATGCCTGACCTGATGGCCGCCATGCTCGAGCAGAAGATCGCCCACCCGCTGGCCGGTGCCAACACCGCTTGGGTACCGTCGCCAACTGCCGCCACCCTGCACGCCCTGCACTACCACAAGGTGGACGTACAGGCGCGCCAGCGTGAACTGGCTTCACGTACCCCGGCGTCGGTGGACGACATTCTGGCCATTCCGCTGGCTGCCGACACCAACTGGTCGGCCGAAGAGATCCGCAACGAGCTGGACAACAACGCCCAGGGCATTCTCGGCTACGTGGTGCGTTGGATCGACCAGGGCGTGGGTTGCTCGAAGGTGCCGGACATCAACAACGTCGGCCTGATGGAAGACCGTGCCACCCTGCGCATCTCTGCCCAGCTGCTGGCCAACTGGCTGCGCCACGGCGTGGTCAGCCAGGAGCAGGTGCTGGAAAGCCTCAAGCGCATGGCCGTGGTGGTCGATCAGCAGAACGCTGGCGACGCCCTGTACCGCCCGATGGCGCCGAACTTCGACGACAACGTGGCGTTCCAGGCGGCTGTGGAACTGGTGGTGGAAGGTGGCAAGCAACCGAACGGTTATACCGAACCGGTACTGCACCGCCGTCGCCGCGAGTTCAAGGCGCGTAACGGGTTGTAAGTAACATCTGCGCCAGGGGCCGTTTTGCGGCCCCCTCGGCGCATCAACCCATTTTCAGTTCTTTCCTCACCAGCTCCAACAGCTTGCCCAAATCCACCGGCTTGAGCAGGAAGTCCACCACCCCCAGGTGCATCACATCCACTGCCTCTTCCACATCGGTGTCACCCGACACCACAATGATCGACAACGCCGCCCGCTCCGACGCGCGAATTGTCCTGATCAAGTCCAGTCCACTTTCAGGCTGCATGCGCAAATCGGTAATCATCAACCCGATACGCTTCTGGTAGTGCAGGTACAACCTGGCTTCCTCGGCCCCATCCGCCCCCACCGCATCAATGCCCCGGCTTTTCAGGTACAGGATCAGCGCCTCACGGTTAACCGCGTTGTCATCCACCACCAGCACCAACGGTCTGGCTGCCACAGGCGCACTTTGGTTTATCACGGCCAAGGCCTCGCGCTCGGCGTCGCTCAGGATGTCGGTGTGCTCGGGCATGCTTGTCTCGTCAAAATAATTCCGCTTCAGCATTAGGACCGCATTACTTGCGTAACCCGTTTCGCCTTTCGTCGGGTCTTTGACAAGGGCGCTCATAGACTTACGTCCAATGGGCACCACCCCGCCGCAAGCCGACCATGGAGGCAGAGAACAACATGGCCGGTACCTATATATAGATATATATAGTTCGGCATAGCGATACGGTCAGTTTCATGAGCAAAAAGGACGCCTACAGCCAGGCGGGCAAGACAGCGGTACTGCAAAACATCCAAGGCACATTGCAGTTCCTGCAGCGCTTTCCGCCGTTCAATCAGATGGAGCACAGCCACCTGGCCTTCTTGGTCGAGCAGTGCCAGCTGCGCTTCTACGCCTGCGGTGAAAGCATCGTCAAACCTGCCGACGGGCCGGTCGAGCACTTCTACATCGTCAAGCAGGGCCGCGTGGTTGGCGAGCGCCAGCACCTGGCCAAGCCGGGTGTCGAAACCACGTTCGAGATCACCAGCGGGGAGTGCTTCCCGCTGGCAGCCCTGCTGGGTGAGCGGGCAACCCGCACCGAGCACCTGGCCGGGGAAGACACCTTCTGCCTGCAACTGAACAAGGCCGCATTCATCCGCGTGTTCTCGATGTCTGAAGTGTTTCGGGATTTTGCCCTGCGCGGTGTCAGCAGCCTGCTTGATCAGGTCAATCAGCAAGTACGCCAGCGCGCGGTGGAAACCCTCGGCACCCAATACTCGCTGAACACCCCCCTGGGTGAACTGGCCATGCGTCACCCGGTGGTGTGCAGCGCCCATACGCCCCTGCGCGAAGCCGTGCGGCTGATGCACGAGCAACAGGTGGGCAGCATCGTGGTGGTCGACCCGCAGCGCTACCCCATCGGTATCTTCACCTTGCGCGACCTGCGCCAGGTGGTGGCGACAGTAGATGCCGACCTGGGCGCCGCCATCGACCGGCACATGACCGCCAAACCGTTCTACCTCCCACCCCAGGCCAGCGCCTTCGATGCCGCCATGGCCATGACCGAGCGGCATATTGCCCATGTCTGCCTGGTGGAAAACGGACGCCTGTGCGGCGTGGTTTCCGAGCGCGACCTGTTCTCCCTGCAACGGGTCGATCTGGTTCACCTGGCGCGCACCATACGCCATGCACCACGCCTGGATACGCTGGTTTCGCTGCGCGGCGAAATCAGCCAGCTTGTAGAACGCATGCTGGCCCATGGCGCATCGTCGACGCAGATCACCCAGATCATTACCTTGCTCAACGACCATACCGTGTGCCGGGTCATCGAACTGGCCCTGGCCGAACGTGGCGACCCGGGCGTGCCGTTCAGCTGGCTGTGCTTTGGCAGCGAAGGGCGACGTGAGCAGACCCTGCACACCGACCAGGACAACGGCATCCTCTTCGAAGCAGTCGACAGCGCCGAGGCCGACGCCATCCGCGCTCGCCTGCTGCCGCTGGCGCAATACATCAACCAATGCCTGGCCCAGTGCGGTTTCACCCTGTGCATGGGTAACGTCATGGCCGGCAACCCCGAACTGTGCCTGTCGCGCAGCGAGTGGGCGCGACGCTTTGCCGGGTTTGTTCGCGAAGCCAGCCCGGAGAACCTGTTGGGCTCGAGCATCTACTTCGACCTGCGGGTGGTGTGGGGCGACGAGCAAGGCTGCGAGCAGCTGCGCCAAGGCCTGCTGGCACAGGTAGCCGACAACCGCATCTTCCAGCGCATGATGGCTGACAACGCCCTGCGCCAACGCCCGCCGGTGGGCCGGTTGCGCGAGTTCGTGCTGACACGCCAGGGCAACGACAAGGCGGCGACCCTCGACCTCAAGGTCCAGGGCCTGACGCCCTTCGTGGATGGTGCCCGTTTGCTGGCCCTGGCCAATGGCATAGCAGCCTGCAATACCCTGGAGCGCCTACGCCAACTGGTGGCCAAGGGCGTGATCGAGCCGTTGGACGGCGCCGCCTATGAAGAGGCCTACCACTTCATCCAGCAAACCCGCATGCAGCAGCACCAGCGCCAGATACGCGACAACCTGCCTTACTCCAACCGGGTCGACCCGGACAGCCTCAACCACCTGGACCGGCGCATCCTGCGCGAGTCGCTGCGCCAGGCCCAGCGCCTGCAAAGCAGCCTGGCCTTGAGGTACCAGTTGTGAGCCTGTTCGCCTGGCTGCGCCCCAGCGCGCCCGAGCTGGACCACGCCAAGCGCCAGCGCCTGGCCCGGTTGCCCAAGCCCGTGCCGCTGGGGGTATGTACCCTGCGTGAGCAGCGCTGGGTGGTGCTGGACCTGGAAACCAGCGGGCTCAACCCCAACCGTGATCAGGTACTGTCGATTGGGGCGGTGGCCATCGAGGACGGTGCCATCGACTTTGCCCAGCAGTTCGAACGCACATTGCACCGGCCTTTGCAGAAGACCAACGCCAGCGTACTGATCCACGGCTTGGGCCCCAGCGCATTGGCTGCCGGTTGCGACCCGGCCGAGGCCTTGCTGGATCTACTCGATTTCATTGGCAACAGCCCGGTGCTGGCGTTTCACGCGTCATTCGATCAGCGCATGCTGGCCCGTGCGCTGAAAGAGACCCTTGGGCATCGCTTGCAGTCAATGTTCCTCGACGTTGCCGAACTGGCACCGATGCTCAACCCAGACACGGTACTGCGCGAGGCCGGGCTGGATGACTGGGTGGCACGGTTTGGCTTGCAGGTTGAAGAACGCCATCATGCCAGTGCCGATGCCCAGGTGACCGCAGAGCTTGCGCTGATCCTGTTCAGCCAGGCCCGGCGCCAGCAGCTGGACAGCCCGCTGCAGCTAGAGCAACGGTTGCGCGGGTGGCGACGGCGCAAGATGCAGAGTCATGGTTTGTAGGGCGTGGGATTTGCAGCGCCGGTGAGATCGAGCGCCGCCCGTGCGGCGCATCGCGAGCAAGCTCGATCCCACCGGCGCCACATAACTCAAACCAAGCCCCATGATGGCAATCCGATAAGCGTCCATTGCACCCACCCCCTCCCCTCTGCAACAATCGAGAATAATTATCGTTAGTTAATGCATTCGTTCCGGGGGGACGCTGCTTGTCTTCTGCACAAAGCCCACACGCCGATCTGGTCGGTGCGCTGTACCGCGACCACCGCGGCTGGCTGCTCGCCTGGCTGCAACGCAGCATGGCCTGCCGCCAACGTGCCGAAGACCTGAGCCAGGACACCTTCGTGCGCCTGCTTGGTCGTGAGCAACTGGAGACACCCCGCGAACCCCGCGCGTTTCTGGCCGCCGTGGCCAAGGGGCTGATGTTCGACCACTTCCGTCGCACCGCGCTGGAACAAGCCTACCTGGCCGAACTGGCATTGATCCCTGAAGCCGAACAGCCCTCGCCAGAAATGCAGCACCTGATCCTTGAAGACCTCAAAGCCATCGACCGCCTGCTCGGCAAGCTGTCGAGCAAGGCTCGCGCGGCGTTTCTGCACAGCCGCCTGGACGGCATGGGCCATGCCGAGATTGCCGAGCGCCTTGGCGTTTCGGTGTCGCGGGTGCGCCAGTACATCGCCCAAGGGATGCGCCAGTGCTATGTAGCCCTGTATGGGGAGCCGACGTGAGCAACGTCCCGGTTTCGTCCCGGGTCCTGGAAGCCGCGATTGCCTGGAAACTCAGCCTCGGCGACAGCAGCAGCACGCCTGATGAGCGCAATGAATTCATGCGCTGGCATGCCGCCAGCGAAGAGCACGCACGTGCCTGGCGCCAGCTCGGCGCCATGGACCAACGCGTTAGCGCGGCGGCTGGCCCGGCACGCCAGGCGCTGCTGCAATCACGCGCCAGCCTGCGGCGACGCATTGGCAAGGTTGGCGGCGGGCTGGCTGGCACGTTTCTGCTCGGCGCGCTGCTGGCATGGGGCGGCGCCCCGTCGCTGGCACCCAGCTACTGGCTGGCTGACCAGCGCACCGCCACGGGAGAGTTGCGTACCTTGCGCCTGGAAGACGGCACACTGCTGAGCCTGAACACCCACACCGCCGTGGACATCGACTACGCCGGCGCGCAACGGGTGATCGTGCTGCACCAAGGCGAAATCTCGGTCGAAACCGGCCACCAGGACTCGCGCCCGCTGCTGGTACGCACTGAGGACGGTCGTTTGCGGCCACTGGGCACACGCTTCCTGGTGCGCCGCGAAGCCGGCGGTACGCGCCTGGAAGTGCTGCAAGCCTCGGTCGCCGCCATGCCGCATAACAGCGGCGACGAACAGGTGCTGCGCGAAGGCCAGCAGGTGTTGATGAACGCCAACGGCCTCGGCGAGGTTGGCACGGTGCCTGCCGGTGCCGATGCCTGGACCCGCGGCATGCTGGTGGTCGACAACGTACGCCTGGGCGACCTGCTCGCCACACTGGGCCAGTACCGCAGCGGCTACCTCGGGGTGGATGCCAAGGTCGCCGACCTGCGTGTGACCGGCAGCTTCCCGCTGACCAACACCGACCTGGCGCTGGCCTCGCTGGTGCCGGCGTTGCCGGTGAAGATCGAGCGGCATACGCAGTGGTGGGTGAACGTCACTTCCAAATAGGCCGGGCCTGCTGACCAAATTCCACCCGCCGCTCACCGTTGCCGCCACCACCGTATTCGCGGGTAAACCCGCTCCTACCACGGTGGTGGGCACACATCACGGTCGGCGTAGGAGCGGGTTCACCCGCGAAGAGGCCGGGCCTGCTGGCCAATTTCCACCCGCCGTTCACTGTTGCCGCCACCACCGTATTCGCGGGTAAACCCGCTCCTACCACGGTGGTGGACACACATCACGGTCGTCGTAGGAGCGGGTTCACCCGCGAAGAGGCCGGTGCTGGCAAACCCCCTTTTAAATAATTCTCAATATTTTTCAGATTCACCCTGTCACTTTTCAGATCTCGCTCGGCAAGGAAGCAGCAAGCACTTACCCGTCGAGGAACCGCCGCATGTCCCGTGCCGTTGATCATATTCTGCGCCCCAGCCTGATGGCCCTGGCCATCGGCCTGGCTGCCCCGCTGACCAGCCCTGCCTTGTTCGCCGCCGAGCAATCCATGTCGCGCGCCTACAACCTGCCCAGCGCGCCACTGGCCACCACCCTCAACCAGATCGCCAGCCAGGCCGGCATTGCCTTGGCCATCGACCCGGCACTGGTCAGCGGACGCACCTCGGCCCCGGTAAGCGGCCAATACGACGGCCTGGGCGCCCTGCAAGCCGCCCTGAGCGGTACCGGCCTGCAGTTGCAGCAGAGCAGTGCGGGCAGCTACAGCCTGGTGGCCGTGCCGGATGGCACACTGGCCTTGCCGGAAACCACCGTGAATGCCACCAGCGCCAGCGAAAGCGCCTGGGGCCCGGTTGAAGGCTACGTGGCCAAGCGCACCGCTGCTGGCACCAAGACTGACACGGCACTTGTGGAAGTCCCCCGCTCCATCTCTGTCGCCACCCGCGAGCAAATGAAAGACCGCGGTGTACACAGCCTGGATGATGCAGTGCGCTACATGCCAGGCATCGTCTCTGCCAGCTTCGGCAGCGATACGCGGTATGACTGGATGCGCGTGCGCGGCTTCGAGCCAACACAATTTCTAGATGGGCTACCGCTGCCACGCGGCGTGTATGCCAACCCGAAAGCCGAAACCTGGAACCTCGACCGCCTCGCCCTGCTGCGCGGCCCGGCCTCTTCGATCTACGGCCAGACCCCACCTGGCGGCCTGCTGGACATGGTCAGCCGCCGTCCGCAAGCGGAAAGCGCTCACGAAATCGAGCTTCAATACGGCAGCGACAACCATCGCCAGATCAACTTCGCCAGCACCGGCAAGATCGACGATGAAGGTCGCTTTCTCTATGGCGTCAGTGGCGTTATCCGTGACAGTGGCACCCAGATCGACCACATCGACAACAAGCGCTACAACATTGCCCCAAGCCTGACCTGGAACATTGACGAAGACACGACGCTGACCTTCCTGACCCAGTTCACCCGTGACGATACCGGTGCCACCAGCCAATTCCGGCCCATCCAGGGCACCAAGATCGACATGCCGTTCGGCAAGATCTCGCACCACAAGAACCTGGGTGACCCGGATTACGAGTTCTACGACCGTACTTACTACGCGCTGGGTTACGCCTTCGAACACCGCATCAACGACGTCTGGCAGTTCCGCCAGAACCTGCGCTACACCAAGTCAGACCTGTCGTTCCAGACCATCACCCCTGGCAGTTACTACGAGCCCGGCGGCCCGGTCAAAGACGATGGCACTGTCAGCCGCATGTCCACCAACACCGATGAAGACATCAGCCAGTTCGCGGTGGACAACAACTTCCAGGCGGACTTCGCTACCGGGGACATCAACCACACGCTGTTGATCGGCCTGGACCACCAGCGCATCAACACCAACTACCTGTCGATCTTCGACTTCACCGTGCCGGACAGCAACGTCAACAACCCGGTCTACGGGCTGCCGATCACTCGCCCGGATCGCTCGACCGCGTTTTACGACTACAACCAGAAAACCCGTCAGACCGGCCTGTATGTGCAGGACCAGATGGCGCTTGGTAACTGGCGCCTGACCTTGGGCGGTCGTGAAGACTGGGTGCACACCGGCACCAAGTTCTTCAACCAGGGCGATGCCACCAATACCCAGCGGGACAAGAAGTTCAGCGGCAACGCAGCCATCAGCTACGTGTTCGACTCGGGCTTCGTGCCGTACCTGTCCTATGCCGAGTCGTTCCAGCCGTCCAGCAATGCCAGTGTGTCGGCCTCGGACTCGTTCAAGCCCACCGAAGGCAAACAGTGGGAGCTGGGCGTGAAGTATCAGCCGCCGGGGTCCAACACCCTGTTGTCGGCAGCCGTGTACGACCTGACTCAGAAAAACGTCTCGGTCACCAACACGGTCGGTGGTGTGACCATCACCAGCCAGACCGGTGAAGTGAAAGTCCGCGGCCTTGAGCTGGAAGCGGTTTCCGATGTGACCGACAACCTGAAAGTGATTGCCGCCTACACCCTGGCCAAGTCCGAGGTGCAGGATGGCGATTTCAAAGGTAACCGCCTGCAACTGATGCCTAACCAGCAAGCGTCCATCTGGGGCGACTATACCTGGCACTCGGGCGTGCTCGACGGCTTCGGCATCGGCCTGGGCGCGCGTTATACCGGTAATACCTACGGCGACCAAGGCAATACCTACCTGGGCAAGGCCAAGGCCTACACCGTCTTCGACGGGTCGGTGCATTACGACCTGGGTCGCCTGAACGGCAGCCTGAAGGGCGCGTCGGTCGCGGTCACCGCCACCAACCTGCTGAACAAGGACTACCTCTCTACTTGTGACGCGTACTACTGCTACTACGGCGATGAGCGCAGCGTTGTCGCCAGCGCCACTTACAAGTTCTGAGTGAGCTGGGGCCGCCTTGCGGCCCCGGGTTCCAACCGACAACAATCGGTACCGTGATGAAGAGCCCCACCATCCGCCGCTGGTCCTTGATCCACACCTGGAGCAGCCTGGTCTGTACCCTGTTTCTGCTGTTGCTGGCAGTCACCGGCCTGCCGCTGATCTTCCACCACGAACTCGAACACCTGCTAGGCGACGCCCCTGAACTGCGTGAAATGCCGGCAGGCACCCCGCACCTCGACCTGCAGCAACTGGTGCTCAAGGCCGAACAACATCGCCCCGGCGAGGTCATGCAGTACTTCGGCTACGATGAAGATGAGCCCAACGGCGTGGTCGCCATTACCGCCGCCACCGCCGGCACCGACCCCAACCTGTCGCACACCTTCATGCTCGATGCACGCACCGGCGAGGCGGTGGCCATGCCGGCCGCCAACGGCGGTTTCATGATGGTGATGCTGCGCCTGCATGTGGACATGTTCGCAGGCCTGCCGGGCAAGCTGCTGCTGGCCTTCATGGGCGTATTGTTCATTGTCGCGATTGTCTCCGGCACCGTGCTCTATGCGCCGTTCATGCGCCGCCTGGAATTCGGCACCGTACGCCACAAGAAGTCCCGCCGCCTGCGCTGGCTCGACCTGCACAACCTGATCGGCGTGGTCACCCTGGCCTGGGCATTGACAGTGAGCGTGACCGGGGTAATCAGTGCCCTGTCCGACCTGGTCATCGCGGCCTGGCGCAACGACAGCCTGGCTGCGATGGTTGCCCCCTACCGCGACGCCCCGCCGCTCGTCGAGCGCGCCCCAGCCACTCGCCTGCTGGACATTGCCGAACAGGCCGCGCCGGGCATGCGCCCGGACTTCATCGCGTTTCCTGGCACGCGTTTCTCCAGCGAGCACCACTATGCGGTGTTCATGAACGGTGCCACCCACCTGAGTTCGCACCTGTTCACGCCGGTACTGATCGATGCTCGCACCCTTGAAGTGACTGCCGTCGGCAACCGTCCCTGGTACATGGATGCCATGGGCCTGTCGCAGCCACTGCATTTCGGCGATTACGGCGGGCGACCGATGCAGATCCTCTGGGCGTTACTGGACGTGCTGACAATCATCGTGCTCGGCAGCGGCCTCTACCTGTGGTGGGGCAAGCAGCGCAAACCCAGGGAGGCACGCGCATGAGCCACAGGTCTCACGCCACTGCACGCCTCTTCGCCTGGCCAGCGTTGATTGCCCTGCTTGGCTTCCTGGGCCTGTTCGCCGCACTGCTCGGCGACGGTGGCTGGGACGTTCTGGCATGGGCCGGCCTGGGCCTGCCGGCCCTGCTGAGCCTGCGCGGGCTGCTCTGGCGTCGGGGGCGCTAGCCCGCTACCACCCCGCAACCGCAGGTATTGCCAAGCATGGGGTTTTCCTCAACCAAGGAACCGCCCCATGCGCCCCCTCGAACAACTGGAACAGATCGACCGACAAATCGGTGGCTTGCTCGACGGCCTTCCGACCCTCGACCTTCAACACCCCATCAACCCCGACACGCGCACCTGGCTGCACGGCGAACTGGCCAGCTTCTGGACCACGGCCGATGAGCAAGGCGAAACCCCCAGACAAAAGCTGCTGGCACTGCGCAAGGCGCTGATGCTGGCCGAGGTTGAACTGCGCCTGGGCGACGAGACCTTGGGCTACCGCTCAGCCGATCAACTATGGGCCTGCCTGCAACAGCCACTACCCTCCCAGCGCAGGCATATGCCCCTGGCCAAAAGGCCACAGGTCTACCGCGTTCTGCTGGAAGGCCTACGGCCCAACTGGCGAAGCTACCTGCCAGGCACACTGATCATCGCTGCCGGTACCGCCGAAGGCCCTATGCTCACGCCTCAGGATGCCGCAGGCGCTGCTTTGCTGTGCAGCCTGTCACAAGGCATCGAGGCTTTCGACTCCCTGGGCGCACTGCACCAGGAGCTTTGCGAACGCCTGGAAGACCCACTCCAGAGCAGACCGCTGCTGCATCTGTACACTGACACGCAGGCGGACCGCGCTCGCCGGTCACAGCGCCTGCGCTATGACTGGTACGCCGACAGCCTGCTGGAGGCCCAGATCGACAGTGTGATAGAAGCCCAACGCCAACGCCTGAGTGACACCGGCTTGTGGAGCAACGGCTCACCCGACCAGCACACCCGAATACATAAAGCCCTGGCGCTATGGCCCGAAGTCGGCGCCAAACCCATCCTGCAAACACGCTACTCTCAATTGCTTGAGAAGAATCTGCCCAACTGGCTGCGCAATACATCTGCGCAAGGCCTGAGCCATATGATGCAGGCCATGCAAACGCTGGTGGCAATCGCCGAGCAGGCTGCTGCCCCGGGAGTGCTGAGCCTTAACGACTTCAAACAACGCAATAGCCTGCTGGCCTGGGCCAACGCACGCCTTCGCGAGCACCTGAGCCATGACCTGGGGTACGACACAGATCCTCGCGAGATCAAGATCGTGGTCGTACGCGCCCGCCGCACGGGCGCCATCATGCATCCCTTCGCCCTCTCATCCTATGTCACCTATGTAGGCATGCGACGCGTGGGCCACGAGATGGTGGAGATGGTCGAGGAAATCAACACCCTCGAAGAGATCGCCCTCAAGAACTTGCCGTGGTTCGATACCGACTACTGGCTGACTGCCCGGGTGATCCATGCCCACGGCAAAGCCATGCCCGCCGGGCTCACGCCGCAGTATGTCAAGCACATGGTCCGGGAACTGAACGTGGGTGACAGCTACGCAAAGTACCTGCACACCCAACTGATCAGTTCCAGAGCAGGCAAATGGCGCCTGACTGCGCACAGCAAGGTCAACCATGCACGCATGCACGCTGAAGCCGTGAAGGCGCGCTACGCCGGACACTTTGGCGAAGACCCTTTCGAACATGGCTACAACTGGGTGCGCGCAGTGCTGGACCAACCACACAATGCCTTGCGTGCGCCAGTAGCAGGCTACCCGGTCACTGTTCGGCAGTTGAACATCATGGGCCATACCCTGCAGGGCGTGCTTCTGCTCAACAGCCTCCCCTACAAGTCTCCGGCATGCGTGCTGTACACCCCGGATGCCCCGGACCGCAGGGCCTGGCGCCGTTTTCGCACGACCCGCGAACTGCTTCGCACATTGCGCCAACAGCCCACGTTGAGAGCATACGTAGCCCAGCGCCTGCCATTGCTGCCTGCCGCCACGGTGGAGCGGCTGCTGGAGAAGGGTCGCATGAGCACACATTTGACGACACCCGAGATCAAGGACGACCTGTTCTTCGTCTACTACATGGCCGAAGCCCGGGCGCTGATCGCTCAGGCCGATGCCGAAAGCATGACGACCAGGGAAGTGAATGTGGAGTCGGTCATGGCGCTGAGCTGGCGCTTACTGGACTTCATCAGCCTGCTGCTGCCGAACCGTGCGCTGCTGGTGCTGTCGATCGGCCGCATGGCAATCGATATCTGGGACGGCGCCGAGGCCTTCAAGCAAGAGGATGTCGAAGGGGTGATACGGCATGCCTATCAGGCGCTTAGCCACATCAACGATGCGGGAACCAGTTTTCTGGGTTCCAGAGTGCTGCGCCGATCCCTGCGCGGGATCCCCAAACAACCGCCACTGCCGCTGCCCGCACGCCTCCAGGTACAACCGGGCAGCAGCAGCCTGCGCTATCGCATAGACGGTATCTACGGTGAAGGTGTCTACGAGCAAAGCTCGGCGTTTGGTGGGCAATCGCTGTACTTCGTCAAGGACAACGACAACCGCTATTACCGGGTCAGCTTCGACGGCTACCGCTGGCGAGCCATCGACCCTGACCAGCCAGATGCCTATCTGCAGCAACCGCTCAAGCGCAAAGCCGACGGGCAGTGGGTCATCGACTCACCGGTGCTCTGGTACGACGGGCTGCCCGACCTGACACAATTACTGCAGGACTGCTATCTGCAAACGCCTGTGGACGGCCTGCCGGTAAACATCGAACAAGGGCTTTTTCAAGCTGACGATCAGCTGTACCTGGCGCTCGAGGACGGGCAGTTGCTTGTGCGCCGCCACCTGCTGCCGGATCATTACCACTTGCAGCTTGCCATCGCCAGCGACGCCGGCGTGGTGCCGTGGGCGGTGCTGCGCCACGAAAACGGCCAGTGGCTGATACGCGTTCGCCAGGCAGGGCGCAGCAGTGACTGGCTGACACTGCCAGATCAACCACCGCCGGCCCACTGACAGCCGGAACCGGCGGCCTCAGTCGACCAGTTTTGGCAACAGCCGGTCCAGCCGCTGATGCAAGGCACTGCCATTGGGCCAGTTGCGCAGCAGCCGCGCCCGGTCACGGGCATAGGCCGGTGCGAAGCTGAGCTGGGTGGCGTGCTGGCACATGGCATCGAGGTCGATCAACGACCACTGGCCGTTTTGCCAGAACAGGTTATGGCCTTTGAAGTCGCCGTGGCTGATGCGCTCGCGAATCAGCTGCTGCATCACGTGCACCAAGGCATCCACCTGCTCCTCGGGCGCATCGCCGCTTTCGACGTAGGGCGCGAAGCATGCCGTCAGGTCCGGGCCGTCGACATACTCGGTGACCAGGTAAGCACGGCTGCGCAGGCCCAGCACCCGCTGCTCCAGCACCGCGAGGGGGCGTGGCGTGGCGATGTCGAGGAATTCCAGGCGGTGACCTTCAATCCAGGAATGCCAGGCCCGGCTCGGGCGCCAGAAGCGCTTGAACCAATGTGCGGTGTTCTTGATGTTGTAGCGCTTGATCACCAACGGGCGACCATTGACCTCGATGCGCGCCACGCTGGCAGCGCCACCGGTCTTGTACAAATGGCCCTTGTCGATCAGCGCATCGGCCTGCTCCAGTACTGGCTGCATGGCCTGGACCTCACTGCGGCGGATCGCCTGCAAACCCGAGAGGGTGCGCTGGACGCTGAACAGGCTGCACTCGCGGCCAGCCTTGTCCAGATAGTCCTTCTGCCGCCAGTGGCGCACCTTGTCCACCTGTTTCTGCAGGGCTTCCAGCGGCAACGCATGCTCGGCATTGGCCAGCAGGTAATGCACCAGCAGCTCTTCGATGAACGGCTCCAGGCGCTTGGGCAACTGGGCGAAGAACACCCCGAGGTTTTCCAGCACGCGTGGACGCGACAACTGCTGACCGGGTGTTTCCGCCCTGATGCCCGCACCGTCGATCAGGTACAGCTTGCCGGCATGGCGCAGCAGGTTGTCCAGGTGCAGGTCTTCCTGCCAAAGGCCTTGAGCGTGCATGTGCGCCACAGCCGTGAGCGCTTCGCCCAGTACCAGGTGCTGCTCGTCCGCCAGCACTGGCAGGTTTTCCACTGCGGCCCAGGCATCGGCCAGGCTTTGGGCACCGTCAAGGAACTCGAACAGCAGCCAGCCGCCCTCGCCTTCCTTGAGGCCGTCGGCCAGTAGCGTCGGTGTGGTCAGGCCTTGTTCGGCCAGCAACTTCACACCCTGCAGTTCGCGCTGGAAATGCCGCGCGGCGTTACCACCGACCAGCAGCTTCGCCAGCACCGGTGTGCCACGCCAGACACCAGCGCCCACATAACGCTGGCCCGGCAGCACACGCAGCAGGGTGAGCAGTTGCAAGTCGGCACTGCCGGCGGCATCAACCAACGTGATACTCAGGGGCAGCGTCGGGCTGCGCCCGGCATCCTTCAGTTCAGACAAACGCATCAGCGAGCCTCTTTTTCACGACGGCGTTGCGTCAGCCGTTGCAGCCAGGTGTCGACCAGCGCGCCGTCAGCCGGCTGCCCCAGGTAGGTCGCCAGCAAAGTACGTACATCCTGCACGCGCCAGGCCTGCGCGCGGCGCAGCAGCGGCTCCAGGTCCTTGAGGCGGTCACGCATGCCGAACAGCAGCGGCCGGGTCTTTTCCAGGTCGATCAATTGCGCGTCCCAACCCTCACGGCGTTGACGCAGGAAAATGTGCTTGGGGTAGAAGCAACCATGCACCTGGCCGGCGCTGTGCAGGGTGCGCGCCAGCTGACCGCAGGCCTGCAGGATGCCAGTGCGCTCGGCTTCACCCAACCGCGGCCACTGCGCCAGCAGGCTGTCGAGGTCGGCCCATTCGTCCAGAGCGCGGGTCATCAGGATAGCCCGGTGCTTGCCGCCCTGCTTGCGCTCGCCGTAGAACACCGCCTGCAATGCCGGAATGCGCAGCTTCTGGTAGCGACTGATGTTGCGGAATTCGCGGGCGAAGGTGGGCTCGCCGAACGGCCGGTGCAAGGTACGGGTCAGGTAGTCGCTCTGGCGCTTGAGGTAGTAGCCCTTGCCTTCGAGTTCCAGACGGAAGACGCTGCTCCAGCCACCACGGCCGGTGTTGGGTTCGTCCACAGCATCAAGTTGCAGCGCCCACAGTGCCTCGAAGTTGTCCAGGCCATGGCGCTTGAGCAGCGCGAGGTCCGCGCTGGCCAGGTAATCGGTCATTCCCTTCCCTCGAAAAAGCCCAGTACCCGATGAATGCGCTTCTTGTCACGCACATTCAGCCGGTCGCGGCCACGGTATTGAAGGTAGAAGCGCAGGCGCTGGGTAGCTGACAGGTGGTATTTGGCCACTTTGTCCAGGCATGCCAGGTCCTTGATCATCCGGTGGCGCCACATGAAACCGCGCCAGAAGTCGCCGGTGGGGCAGTCGATGAAGAATAGCGTGCCTTGGTCATCGACCAGCAGGTTGCGCCACTTCAGGTCGTTATGGGCAAAGCGGTGTTGGTGCATGACCCGGGTATGGCGCGCCAGTTGACGGCTGACATGGTCGACCCAGCTGCGGTCGGCCAAGCGCGCATCGTTGTTATCGGCCAGGGCCGACAGGTCTTCGGTGTGCGGCAGCTCACGGGTGATCATAGCGCCACGGCCAAAGGCCAGGCCGTTGCGCTCCAGGCCCCAGGCCACGACTTCGGCAGTGGGAATACCCCATTTGGCGAACTGCTTGAGGTTTTGCCATTCGGCCTTGATGCGTGGCCGCCCCAGGTACCGGCGCATGTGCTTGCCGGCCCCGGTGTAGCGCTTGACGTAGTAGTTGATCCCGTCACGCTCGATGCGTACCACCTCACTGAGCGGGTCGCGGGTCAGCCGTTCGCCCTGGAGGGCGAACACCGCGTCGAGGCTGCCGAAGTCCGCCGCCAGGTGTTCGTACCCCGGCGCCAGTGTCCAACTCGCCATCAGAGTGCGTCCCCATAGCGTTGCTTGCGATCGTAGAGTTTCTGGGCCTTGCGCTCCAACCAGGCGAGCAGCGCGGCTTCGTCCTTCAGCACCTGCCGCAGCGGACGCTGGAAGTAACCGCGCAGGAAGCGCAGCTTGTCGCGTTGGGTCAGGCCAATGTCCAGGGCCGAAAAGTACAGCGCAGCCAGGTCTTTGTCGCGCCAGCGGCGGCTGATTCTGGCACGGGTTTGCGCGCGGTGCAGGTCGATCACCGACAGTTTGAAGTCATCTGCCGTCACCGGTCGGTCGGTGTGCAGCAGAAAATGGCAGATGTAGCAATCACGGTGGTTGACCCCGGCGCGGTGCATCCCGCCGGTCATCTTCGCCACCTCGGCGATCAGTGCACGCTTCAGGCGCGGCTCAGGCGGCTGCTTGACCCAGTCGATGCTGAAGTCTTCCAGGCTGATGGTCGGCGCCAGCTCTTCAGTGATGATGAACGAGTGCTGCGCGGCCGGGTTGCTGCCACGCTCGCCATAGGCGACTGCGGTCATGGTAGGCACACCCACCTCATGCAGGCGCTGGATGGCCTTCCACTCCTGGCCGGCACCGAGCACCGGCAGCTTGGCGGTGAACAGGTTCTTGAAGATCTCGCCCCAGCCGATGCCACGGTGGATCTTGACGAAAAAGCCCTCGCCAGCCACTTCGGTGCGCAGCGTGCGGCGCCCTTCCAGCTCGCGATAGACCTCGCCTTGCAGCGCCTCCACGGCGTCGAAGGCATCACGCCCGGCCCACAGGCGTTTGAAGGGTTCGGCCAATATCAGCTTCATGCGGTTTTTTGCCCCAGGATCACGTCGGCAGCATGCTGCGGCATGCTGTACAGATCGGCGCTATCAGCAAATGCCAGGCCATTGCGCGACCAGCTGGCACGCGCCTGCGGGTCTTCGAGCATGCGCTGCAGATAGCCGTTGAGCTGATCTTGTTCGAACGGCTCGTCCAGCACCAGGCCGCTGTCGGCCTCGGCAATGTAGTGGGCATAACCGCACACCTTGGACACCAGCACCGGCAAGCCGGCGACCAACGCTTCGAGCAGCACCGTACCGGTATTCTCGTTGTACGCCGGGTGAATCAGCAGGTCGGCGCCCAGCAGGAAGCGCGGGATATCGCTGCGGCCCTTGAGGAACTGCACCTGGTCGCCCAGGCCCAGGGTAGCGCTTTGCAGCTGGAATACCTTGGGGTCGTCCTGGCCGATCACCATCAGCCTGGTGCGTTTGCGCAGGGCCGACGGCAGCGCGGCCAGTGCCTTGAGGCTGCGGTCCACGCCTTTGGTCTTGAAGCCTGAGCCAATCTGCACCAGCAGCAGGTCGTCATCCCCAAGATTGAATTCCTTGCGGAACTCGGCGCGGATCTCGGCGGCATTGGCCGGCGCACGGCGATCCTGGGAAATACCTGGCGGCAGCAGGTGGAAGCGTTCTACCGGGGTGCCGTAATGCTTGATGAACAGCGGCTGCTGCACTTCGGAAATCATCAGCACTTCGGTATGGGCGTCCTTGGCAAACACCGCACGCTCGTACTCGGCAAAGTGCCGGTAGCGGCCCCAGCGGCGGTACAGGCCACCGCGCAGGGTCTGCGCCTTGTCCTCGAAGCAGCCGTCGGCGGCGTAGTACACGTCCAGCCCCGGCATCTTGTTGAAGCCGATCAGGCGGTCGACCGGGCGCTTGGCCAGGTCGGCGGCCATCCAGGCGCTGAGCTTCTCGTTGCGGCGGTGGTTGAAGATCGCCTTCACCGGCGCCACCAGCACTTCGAAGCCCGGCGGAATGTCACCCTCCCAGATCAGCGTATACACACGGATCTGGTGGCCCCGCTTCTGGCATTCCAGGGCAATGCGCATGAAATCGCGCTGCAGCCCGCCGAAGGGGAAATATTTGTAAAGCACGAAAGCCAGTTGCATCAACGGACATCCTCAGCCAGCAGCAACGCGCTCAAGCGGCTCGCCACATGCTCGGGATTCAGGCGAGTGAAGCACAGTGGCCACTCGCGTTTCAGATCGAACCGGGCCAGGTCATCGGCGCTCGGTTTGTAGGTGCACTTCTTCTGCAGGCAGGGAGCGCAAGGCCAGTCACTGGCCTGGTGAATCTGGGTCCGTCCGTAGGCGCCAGTCAGGCCCGGGTTGGTTGGGCCAAACAGCGAAAGGGTGGGCACATCGAGTGCCGCCGCCAGGTGGCCAAGGCCGGTATCGACCGCCACGCAGGCCTTTGCCGCCGCCAGAACACGAGCGACGCCGGCAAGGTTCAATTTGGGGAGCACCTGGCAGTTGTTCAAGCCTTGGGCAATTCGCTCGGCCCGCGCCTTCTCAGCCGGATTACCCCAAGGCAGGCGCACTTCCAGCTTGCGCCGGCCCATGCGCTCGGCCAGTTCGCGCCAGTAGGCTTCGGGCCAATGCTTGGTCGCCCAGGTGGTGCCATGCAGGAACACCACATAGGGCGCAGCCGGGGGCAGTTGCAGGCGGTCGAGGTCCAGGCCGTAGTTGCCGATGCCTTCTGGCAGGTCATAGGCCAGGGCCATGGCAAACAGTTGGCGTACCCGCTCCACCGCGTGCTGGCCGGTAGCGACCGACAGAGGCCGGTCGTAGAAGCGGCTGGCCCAGCCTTCGCGCGCCGAGTAGCGGTCCAGGCCGGCTACGGGTGCCTTCACGTAACGGGTCAACCAGGCCGACTTGACCAGGCCCTGGGCGTCGATCACAAGGTCGTACTTGCGCTCGCGCACGCGCTGCTTGAACGCCTTCCACTCGCCACTCTTGATGGTTTGCCAAAGGTTCTTGCGCCAGCGACGGATCGCCACCGGGATGACCTGGTCGACCGCGGGGTGCCAACTGGGGATTTCGGCGAAGCCTTCTTCCACCACCCAATCGAAACGGATGCCGGGAATGGCATGGGCGGCATCGGTAAGCGCCGGCAGGGTGTGGATGACATCCCCCAGCGACGAGGTCTTGATGATCAGTACCCGCACTTAGTCGACCTCGGCCACGGTATCGATCAGGTCCGGTCCGCTGAGGCTGTGCAGGGCGGCAATCACTTTGCCCGGTTCCAGCAGACGCAGGCAATTGTAATGGCCGAAGCGACAGGTGCGGTCAAAGCACGGGCTGCACTCGATACCGGTGCGCACCACTTCCACCTGTTCGGCCAGCGGTGGGGTGAAGCCGGGTGAAGTCGAGCCGTACACCGCCACCAACGGACGGTTCAGCGCAGCGGCCACGTGCATCAGGCCGGAATCGTTGGACACCACGGCATGGGCGCAGGACATCAGGTCGATGGCCTCGGCCAGCGAGGTCTCACCGGCCAGGTTGGACGACTCTTCACGGAACCCCGGAATCAGCCGGTCGCGGATCTGCTCACCGACCGGGTGATCGTTCTTCGAGCCGAACAGCCACACTTGCCAGCCTTGGCGAATCATCGCATCGGCCACAGCGGCATAGTGCTCTGCCGGCCAGCGCTTGGCTTCGCCAAACTCGGCGCCAGGGCACAGCGCCAGTACCGGACGGTCCAGTTCCAGGCCGAACTTGGCCAGGGCGGCGTCACGGCTTTGCGCTTCGATCTGCAGGTTGGGGCGCGGGTATGGCTGCGGCAGCTCAGCGCCGGGTGCGTAAGCCAGGGCCATGAAGCGCTCGATCATCAGCGGATAGCGGGCCTTGTCCAGCTTGCGCACATCGTTCAGCAGGCCGAAGCGCATTTCACCGCGCCAGCCGGTGCGTTTGGGAATGCCGGCAAAAAAGGGCACCAGCGCCGACTTGAGCGAGTTGGGCAGCAGGATAGCCTGGTCGTACTGGCCGGCCAGGGACTTGCCGATGCGCCGACGTGTGGCCAGCTCCAGCGCGCCGTGACCGAGCGGGAAGCTCAAGGCCTGACGCACTTCAGGCATGCGTTCGAGGATCGGCCGGCTCCATTCAGGGGCCAGCACGTCGATCACGCAGTCGGGGTGCTGCTGTTTCAGGCACTGGAACAGGGTCTGCGCCATCACCATGTCGCCGACCCAGCTGGGGCCAATGATCAGTATTCTCATGCTTAGTCCAGAAACGCTCGGGGAGGCTACAGACTGCGGTACAGCCTGGCCTCCCCTCTTTATATTCAGGCTATGTGGCCGACAGTGTAACACCGGTGGTGAGGCATGAGCCTTTGGGGCTGCTTTGCAGCCCTTTCGCGACACAAGGCCGCTCCCACAAAAGGTACTGCATACGCCGGCCAATGGTGGGAGCGGCCTTGTGTCGCGAAAGGGCCGCACAGCGGCCCCAACAATCTCAAGTCAGCCCCAGTTCACCCCAGATCCGCCGCACTTCACGGCGTTCATCGGCAAACTGTGCCGCATCGATCACCCCGGCCTGCTTCTGCAGGGCCTGGCGGTGGGAGGCCGAGCGGAACGCCTTGTACACTTCACGCAACAGCACCGCGTCACTGGCCGGCATCAGGTTCGCCTGCTCCAGCTCTTCCAGAATGCGGATGTTATCGGTCCATCGAAGTATGGCCGGATGGTCATGGGACCAGGCCAAAGCGGCGTATTGCACCATAAATTCGATATCGACGATACCGCCGGCATCCTGCTTGATATCGAAGGGTACACCGGCGTCGAAGGCGTTCGCCGCGGTACCGGCAGCCGTAGCCTTGGTACCGAGGTTGTCACGCATCTTGGCGCGCATTTCACTCACCTCACCGCGCAGCTTTTCCAGGTCGCGGGCCTGGCCCAGTACCTTGGCGCGCACACCTTCGAACGCCGCACCCACCTGCTTGCAACCCACCAGCACGCGGGCCCGCACCAGCGCCTGGTGCTCCCAGGTCCAGGCTTCGTTCTGCTGGTAGCGCTCGAAGGCGCCCAGCGAGCTGACCAGCAGGCCCGAGGCGCCGGACGGGCGCAGGCGCATATCCACGTCGTACAGTTGGCCCGAGTTGGTCTGGGTGGTCAGCAAGTGGATGATGCGCTGCCCCAGACGCGTGAAGAACTGCGCGCTGTCGATAGGCTTCGCACCGTCGGTTTCCGCCTGCGGATCGCCATCATGGATGAAGACCAGGTCCAGGTCCGAACCGTGGCCGAGCTCCAGGCCGCCCATCTTGCCGTAACCGATGATGATGAAACCCGGGTCGCACAGGCTGCCGTCGCTGCGCTTGGGTTGGCCGTGGCGGGCCACGGTCTGGCGCCAGGCCAAGGCCAGCACCTGGTCGAGGATGGCTTCCGCCAGCCAGGTCAGGTAGTCGCTGACTTTCATCAACGGCAGGTTGCCGCTGATTTCCGAGGCGGCCACGCGCAGGCTGTGGGCCAGCTTGAAATGGCGCAGCGCCTCCATCTGCTGCTCCAGGTCGTCCTCGGGGATGCGCGTCAGGCGCTCGCGCAGCTCGCTGGCCAGTTCTGGCGCCAAGGGCGGGCTGAACAAGCGGCCCTCATTGAGCAGTTCGTCGAGCAGCAGCGGGTAAAGGGCAATCTGCTCGGCAATCCACGGGCTGGCGGCGCACAGCGTCAGCAAACGGCGCAAGGCACCGGGGTTTTCGGTCAGCAGTACCAGGTAGGCAGAACGCCTTGCCACAGCCTCGACCAATGGCAACACCCGCTCAAGTACCAGGTCGGGGTTGTCATGCTCCACCGCCTGGGCAAGCAGCCGTGGGATGAATGCGTCAAGTCGCTCACGGCCGATGCGCTGCATCGAGCGCAACTGCGGGCTGGAACGCAGCCCGGCCAGGCGCCTCAAGGCTTCGGCGGGTTGCTTGAAGCCAGCCTCTTGCAATTGCCGGCCAGCGGCTTCTTCATCCTGCGCCTGCTCCCACAACGGCGACCACTCACCACCCACCACCAGTTCGCCTTCGCCGTCTTCATCATCCGGGTCGGCAATGACCTGGCGGAAATGCCAGTCGATACGGCCTCGCCAGTACATCAGCTGGTCGTGGAAGCTCTGCCAATCGGCAAAACCGAGCACATAGGCCACGCGAGCCTGATCGGTCTCACCTTCCGGCAACATTTGCGTCTGGCGGTCGGCGATGGCCTGGATGGCGTGCTCGGTGTAGCGCAGGAACTCATAGCCCTCGCGCAACTCGGCCACCACTGCTGGCGGCAGGTAGCCTTGGCCTTCCAGGGTGGCCAGCACCTTGAGCAACGGCCGCTGCTGCAGGCTGAGGTCACGCCCGCCGTGGATCAGCTGGAAAGCCTGGGCAATGAACTCCACTTCGCGAATACCACCGGCACCCAGCTTGATGTTCTCGGCCATGCCCTTGCGCCGCACTTCCTGCTGGATCAGCTGCTTCATGGTGCGCAGCGCTTCGATTGCGGAAAAGTCCAGGTAGCGGCGGTACACGAACGGGCGCAGCATCTCCTGCAGCTGCGCGCCGGCCGCCTGGTCGCCGGCCACCACCCGCGCCTTGATCATCGCGTAACGTTCCCAGTCACGGCCCTGGTCCTGGTAGTACTGCTCCAGTGCATTGAAGCTGAGCACCAGGGCACCCGCCGAACCATAGGGACGCAGGCGCATGTCAACGCGGAATACAAAGCCGTCGACGGTAACCGGGTCCAGCGCCTTGATCAGCCTTTGGCCCAGGCGCGTGAAGAACTCCTGGTTATCCAGCGAGCGCTTCACCCCTTCGGTTTCACCGCCCTCGGGGAAACCGAAGATCAGGTCGATGTCCGACGACAGGTTAAGCTCTACCGCTCCCAGCTTGCCCATGCCCAGCACCACCATGTGCTGCGGCTGGCCGCTGCGGTTGCCGATGGGCGTCCCGAATTGCTGGCAATGGCGCGGGTACAGCCATTGGTAGGCTTCGTCGATGGCCGCATCGGCAAGGTCCGACAGGTCGCGGCAGGTTTCGCCAAGTTCCGCCTGACGGGTAATGTCGCGCCAGATAATGCGCAACTGCTGGCGGTTGCGCGCGCGGCGCAGATTGCGCGCCAGCTCGTCCTCGCTCTGTGCCGCCTGGGCTGTTGCGGCGATTTGCCCGCGCAGCTCACCCGGGGCGTATCGCCGCTCCAGCTCGCCACTGGCCAGCAGGGCGAACAGCATGGCGGGCTCGCGCTGGGCCAGGCTGAGCACGAACTCGCTGGCAGCAGCCACCTGGTCGAACTGCTGCCGGTGCAGCGGGCTCCAGGCCTGCAGGTCGAGTTCGGGGTGGCCGGCCACGGCATCGCTGATGAACTGCTGGTTGCGAGTGACCAGCGGCTGCAAGGTGGCAGGCAGATCGGAGGGCAAAGGTAGGCGCATGGTCTATCCTTGATCGGCGTGAAATAGAGGGGAAAAAGCGGCCAAGGGGAAGCCGGACCACGGTTGGACTGTCGTACAAAAGTTGGAAATAGCTGAAAAAAACGAAAACTTGGCAACAAACATCAAGAACCACCCGTTCGCGACACAATGCCAACCAACATGAACGTTTTTCCTCACAAGCCAAGGTGCGACCAAACGTCGCACAAATGTAGTTTTACTACTACTCGTGTCGTGTAAAAGCATGAAATGCGAAAGCAAATGTAGTAAAACTACAACGCGCCGGAAGACACCCCGGTAATCCAAGAATTCACGACGTCTGCCCATAAGGCCAGTCGCAATCTCAGGCAATCGATTCTGGTTGCCTTTCCGCCCTGGAGCAAGCCATGCAAGACCTCGATCCAATCGAAACCCAGGAATGGCTGGATGCCCTGGAGTCGGTCCTCGACAAAGAAGGCGAAGACCGCGCTCATTACCTGATGACCCGTATGGGCGAGCTGGCCACCCGTAGTGGCTCCCAGCTGCCGTATGCGATCACCACGCCATACCGCAACACCATCCCTGTCACCCACGAAGCACGCATGCCTGGCGACCTGTTCATGGAACGCCGCATTCGCTCGATGGTGCGTTGGAACGCGCTGGCCATGGTCATGCGTACCAACCTGAAAGACTCGGACCTGGGCGGACACATCTCTAGCTTCGCCTCCAGTGCCACCCTGTACGACATCGGCTTCAACTACTTCTTCCAGGCCCCTACTGAAGAACACGGCGGCGACCTGGTCTTCTTCCAGGGCCACGCTTCGCCTGGCGTCTACGCCCGTGCCTTCATGGAAGGCCGTATCAGCGAAGACCAGATGAACAACTTCCGTCAGGAAGTGGACGGCAACGGCCTGTCTTCGTACCCGCACCCATGGTTGATGCCTGACTTCTGGCAGTTCCCGACCGTTTCGATGGGTCTGGGCCCAATCCAGGCGATCTACCAGGCACGCTTCATGAAGTACCTGGAAGCCCGTGGCTTCATCCCGGCCGGCAAGCAGAAGGTCTGGTGCTTCATGGGCGACGGTGAGTGCGACGAGCCGGAATCCCTGGGTGCAATCGCCCTGGCCGGCCGCGAGAAGCTGGACAACCTGATCTTCGTCATCAACTGCAACCTGCAGCGCCTCGACGGCCCGGTTCGCGGCAACGGCAAGATCATCCAGGAACTCGAAGGCGTGTTCCGTGGCGGTGGCTGGAACGTCAACAAAGTCGTCTGGGGCCGTTTCTGGGACCCACTGCTGGCCAAGGACACCAACGGTGCCCTGCAGCGCCGCATGGACGAAGTCATCGACGGCGAATACCAGAACTACAAAGCCAAAGACGGCGCGTACGTTCGCGAGCACTTCTTCAACACCCCGGAACTCAAGGCCATGGTCGAAGACCTGTCCGACGAAGAGATCTGGAAGCTCAACCGTGGCGGTCACGACCCGTACAAGGTCTACGCGGCGTATCACCAGGCTGTGAACCACAAAGAGCAGCCGACCGTCATCCTGGCCAAGACCATCAAGGGTTACGGCACCGGTGCTGGCGAAGCCAAGAACACCGCGCACAACACCAAGAAGGTCGACGTCGACAGCCTGCGTCACTTCCGTGACCGCTTCGACATCCCGGTCAAGGATGCCGACCTGGAGAACCTGCCGTTCTTCAAGCCGGAAGAAGGTTCTGCCGAAGCCAAGTACCTGGCCGAGCGCCGCGCAGCCCTGGGTGGCTTCGTACCGCAGCGCCGTGCCAAGAGCTTCAGCGTGCCGACCCCGCCACTGGAAACGCTGAAAGCGATCCTGGACGGCTCGGGCGACCGCGAAATCTCCACCACCATGGCCTTCGTGCGTATTCTGGCGCAGCTGGTCAAGGACAAGGACATCGGCCAGCGCATCGTCCCGATCATCCCGGACGAAGCCCGTACCTTCGGTATGGAAGGCATGTTCCGCCAGTTGGGTATCTACTCGTCGGTCGGCCAGCTCTACGAGCCAGTCGATAAAGACCAGGTGATGTTCTACCGCGAAGACAAGAAGGGCCAGATCCTCGAGGAAGGCATCAACGAAGCCGGCGCCATGTCGTCGTTCATCGCTGCCGGTACCTCGTACAGCTGCCACAACCAGCCGATGCTGCCGTTCTACATCTTCTACTCGATGTTCGGTTTCCAGCGTATTGGCGACCTGGCCTGGGCCGCTGGCGACAGCCGCACCCGTGGCTTCCTGATCGGCGGTACCGCCGGCCGTACCACCCTCAACGGTGAAGGCCTGCAGCACGAAGACGGTCACAGCCACATGATGGCGGGCACCATCCCGAACTGCCGCACCTACGATCCGACCTACGGCTACGAGCTGGCGGTGATCATCCAGGACGGCATGAAGAAGATGACCGAAGAGCAACAGGACATCTTCTACTACATCACCGTGATGAACGAATCCTACCAGCAGCCAGCCATGCCGGCCGGTGTCGAGGAAGGCATCATCAAGGGCATGTACCTGCTGGAAGAGGACACCCGCGAAGCCGCACACCACGTACAGCTGATGGGCTCCGGCACCATCCTGCGCGAAGTCCGCGAAGCCGCGAAGATCCTGCGTGAAGAGTTCAACGTCGGTGCCGACGTGTGGAGCGTCACCAGCTTCAACGAACTGCGCCGCGACGGCCTGGCCGTGGAACGCGCCAACCGCCTGAAGCCTGGCCAGAAGCCACAGCAGACCTACGTCGAGCAGTGCCTGAACGGTCGCAAAGGCCCGGTTATCGCCTCTACCGACTACATGAAGCTGTTCGCCGAGCAGATTCGCCAGTGGGTACCGAGCAAAGAGTTCAAAGTCCTGGGTACCGACGGTTACGGTCGCAGCGACAGCCGCAAGAAGCTGCGTCACTTCTTCGAAGTCGACCGCCACTTCGTGGTGCTGGCTGCCCTGGAAGCCCTGGCTGACCGTGGCGAGATCGAACCCAAGGTTGTTGCAGACGCTATCGTCAAGTTCGGTATCGACCCGGACAAGCGCAACCCACTGGACTGCTGAGGAGTATTTTTAAGTGAGCGAACTCATTCGCGTACCTGACATCGGCAGCGGTGAAGGTGAAATCATCGAGCTGTTCGTCAAGGTCGGTGATCGTATCGAGGCTGACCAGAGCCTGCTGACCCTGGAGTCCGACAAGGCCTCCATGGAAATTCCGGCGCCCAAGGCCGGCGTCATCAAGGAACTGAAGGTCAAGCTGGGCGACCGCCTGAAAGAAGGCGACGAGCTGCTGGTCCTGGAAGCCGAGGGCGCCGCTGCTGCGGCCCCTGAGGCACCGGCCGCTGCCGCTGCTCCGGCTGCGGCGCCAGCGCCAGCCGCTGAAGCCGCTCCTGCTGCTCCAGCCGCAGCCCCGGCTGCTGCCAGCGTGCAGGACATCCACGTGCCGGACATCGGTTCGTCGGGCAAGGCCAAGATCATCGAAGTGCTGGTCAAGGTCGGCGACACCGTCGAAGCCGACCAGTCGCTGATTACCCTGGAGTCCGACAAGGCTTCCATGGAAATCCCGTCGCCGGCTGCCGGCGTGGTCGAAGAAGTGCTGTGCAAGCTGGAAGACGAAGTCGGCACTGGCGACCTGATCTTCAAGCTGAAAGTGGCGGGTGCCGCCCCGGCTGCCGCGCCGGCACCGGCTGCTGCTCCTGCACCAGCCAAGGCTGAGGCTGCTCCGGCTGCCGCACCTGCCGCTGCAGCCCCGGCTGCTGCCCCTGCACCGGCTGCTACCGCACCGGCCGCTGGCAGCAATGCCAAGGTTCACGCAGGCCCTGCTGTTCGTCAGCTGGCCCGTGAATTCGGTGTCGAGCTGGGTGCAGTTGCTGCCACCGGCCCGCACGGTCGCATCCTGAAAGAAGACGTGCAGGTCTACGTCAAGGCCATGATGCAGAAGGCCAAGGAAGCGCCGGCAGCCGCCGGTGCGACCGGTGGTGCTGGCATCCCGCCGATCCCTGCCGTGGACTTCAGCAAGTTCGGTGAAGTGGAAGAAGTGGCCCTGACCCGCCTGATGCAGGTCGGTGCTGCCAACCTGCACCGCAGCTGGCTCAACGTGCCGCACGTGACCCAGTTCGACTCTGCCGACATCACCGAGCTGGAAGCCTTCCGCGTTGCGCAGAAGGCCGTGGCCGAGAAAGCTGGCGTGAAGCTGACCGTGCTGCCTCTGCTGCTCAAGGCCTGCGCCTTCCTGCTCAAGGAACTGCCGGACTTCAACAGCTCGCTGGCGCCAAGCGGCAAGGCCATCATCCGCAAGAAGTACGTGCACATCGGCTTCGCCGTGGACACCCCGGACGGCCTGCTGGTCCCTGTGATCAAGAACGTCGACCAGAAGAGCCTGCTGCAACTGGCTGCCGAAGCCGCTGCACTGGCCGAGAAGGCGCGCACCAAGAAGCTGTCGGCCGACGAGATGCAAGGCGCTTGCTTCACCATCTCCAGCCTCGGCCACATTGGCGGCACCGGCTTCACGCCGATCGTCAACGCGCCGGAAGTGGCTATCCTGGGCGTCTCCAAGGCGACCATGCAGCCAGTCTGGGATGGCAAGGCCTTCCAGCCAAAGCTGATGCTGCCGCTGTCGCTGTCCTACGATCACCGTGTGATCAACGGCGCTGCCGCCGCGCGCTTCACCAAGCGCCTGGGCGACGTGCTGGGCGATATCCGCACCATGCTGCTGTAAGCCAGCACACTGCCCCTCCTTGCGAGGGGCAGTACCCTTTTCGAGCTGCCACGCTCGTACCTCAACCCCGTCGATTGGCGGGGCTTTTTTTTGCCTGGAAAAAGCTGGGAGGGCTTCGCCCTCCTTTCGCGACACAAGGCCGCTCCCACAGGCAATCGCAGTCCACATTGTGGGAGTAACTGTCTTGCTCAATTTCTAAAAGCTGGCGCGATCCCTGTGGGAGCGACCTTGTGTCGCGATGGGCCGCAAAGCGGCCCCAAAATCTCCAGCCAAACTGCAGAATCGGCCACGTCAGCCGATAACCTGTCCACAGCATCAAGCATGGCCGCTTGCCAGCCCTCGGGACATGATGCAACCTTGCCAAATCCGCCGCAGCCACAAGGCAGCGTTCCCTCTTCAAGCGAGTCTTCGATGAAAAGCCAACCCGATGCCGCCAGCCGTGTGGCGGCCGAGGTCGTGACACAGTTACCCGTGCCCTCGCGGCTCGGCATGCTGCGTTTCGAAAGGCTCAACGAAGCCACCTGGGCCATGCTCTACCTTGACCCAGCCTGTGAGCGCCAGTTCGGCCTGAAAACCGGCGAGTTGTGTGCCCTGATTGACGCGCCCTACGCCAGCCTGATGGAACCCGAAGCACGCTACCGGCTGCACGACGAAATCCAGTTGCAACTGGCCCAGCGCGGCTACTATCGCGTGCGCTACACCCTGCACACGCCGAGCACCTCGCTGCGCCTGCTGGAAGCGGGTGAAGCCTACAAGCAACACAACCGCCAGCTGTTGCGCGGCTACCTGAGCGTGCTCGACGACCAGCAGGAAGAGGCCGGCGAACCCGGCGCCAGCGACCTGGAGTCACGCAACAACCGCCTGCAACTGGCCCTGCAGCTGAACCAGCGCACGCAGCAAGAACAACTGGAGCACCTGGAGCGGGTGCGCGGCCAGCAGGACCTTATCCTGCGCCTCGCCCGCCATCGCTACAGCGCGGGCAACTCGCTGCTCGAAGCGGCCCAGCTGATCACCCAGAGCGCCTGCGAAATCTACAAGGTCGACAGCGCCAGCATCTGGCACCTGGAAGACCAACGCCTGGAACCGATCATCGCCTGGTACCGCGACGCACAGGAGCACCGCCAGCCCGAAGCCATCGATGCCAGCCGCTTCCCCGACTACCTGGATGCACTGCACGCAAGCCGCGCCATCGACGCTCACAACGCCGGCCACGACCCGCGCACCCGCGCCCTGGCGCAAAGCATGCGCCCGGAAAACAAGGCCATGCTCGACGCCAGCATCCGTGTCGATGGCCAGGTGATCGGCGTGTTGTGCCTGGAGCAAACCGGCCAGCCACGGGCCTGGCAGTCGGACGAGATTGCCTTTGCCGGCGAGCTGGCCGACCAGTTCGCCCAAGTGATCACAAACCACAAACGACGGGCCGCGGCCAGCGCCCTGCACCTGTTCCAGCGTGCGGTCGAGCAGAGCGCCAGCGCCTTTCTGCTGGTGAACCGCGACGGCCGGGTGGAGTACGTCAACCCCAGCTTCACCGCCATCACCCAGTACAGTACCGACGAAGTGCAGGGCCGCCAGCTGGGCGAGCTACCGGCCCTGGAGAACCTCAGCGAACTGCTGTTCGACTCGCCGTCGAGCCTGGCCATGGGCAACAGTTGGCAGGGCGAGTTTAAGAGCCGGCGCAAAAACCTGGAGCCGTACTGGGGCCAGTTGTCGATTTCCAAGGTGTACGGTGACAACCGTGAGCTGACCCACTACATCGGCATCTACGAAGACGTCACCCAGACCAAGCTGGCCCAACAACGCATCGAACGCCTGGCTTACACCGACAACCTCACCAACCTGGGCAACCGCCCGGCGTTCATCCGCAGCCTGGACGAGCGCTTCGCCCGCGATGGCGAAAGCTCGATGTGCCTGCTGCTGGTGGACATCGACAACTTCAAGCGCATCAACGACAGCCTAGGCCACCAGACCGGCGACAAGCTGCTGATCAGCCTGGCCAGGCGTTTGCGCAACAGCCTGCACAGCGGCGGCATCCTGGCGCGCTTTGCCAGTAACGAGTTCGCCGTGCTGCTCGACCACACCAGCCTTGAAGATGGCCAAGGCGTCGCCCAGCAGTTGCTGTGCACCCTCGACAAGCCGATGTTCGTCGACAACCAGCTGATCAACGTCACCGCCTCGGTAGGCCTGGCCTGTGCACCGTTGCACGGCGTCGACCCGGCCAGCCTGATGAAGAATGCCGGCCTTGCATTGCACAAGGCCAAGGCCAACGGTAAACACCAGGTACAGGTGTTTACCGAAGTGCTCAACGCCGAAGCCAGCTACAAGCTGTTCGTCGAGAACAACCTGCGCCGTGCCCTGACCCAGAATGAGCTGGACGTGTTCTACCAGCCCAAGCTGTGCCTGCGCAGCGGTCGCCTGCTGGGCCTGGAAGCGCTGCTGCGCTGGAACCACCCCGAACGCGGCATGATCCGCCCGGACCAGTTCATCAGCGTGGCCGAGGAAACCGGCCTGATCATCCCTATCGGCAAATGGGTAGTGCGCCAGGCGTGCTGCATGAGCCAGCAACTGCGCAAGGCCGGCCTGGGCAACCTGCATGTAGCCATCAACCTGTCGCCCAAACAGTTCTCCGACCCGGACCTGGTGGCGTCGATCAGCACCATCCTCAAGGAAGAAGCCCTGCCCCCGCACCTGCTGGAGCTGGAGTTGACCGAAGGCCTGCTGCTGGAAGCCAGCGAAGACACCCACCGCCAGCTGGACGAGCTGAAGGCCCTGGGCCTGACCTTGGCCATGGACGACTTTGGCACCGGTTATTCGTCGCTGAGCTACCTGAAGAAGTTTCCGATCGACATCCTCAAGATCGATCGCAGCTTCATCAACGAAATCCCCGACAACCAGGACGACATGGAAATCACCTCGGCGGTGGTGGCCATGGCCCACAACCTGAAGCTGAAGGTGGTGGCCGAAGGGATCGAGACGCCGGAGCAACTGGCATTCCTGCGCCGTCACCGCTGCGATGTGGGCCAGGGCTACCTGTTCGACCGGCCGATTCCCGGGCGCGAGCTGGCCGAACGGCTGAAGCGCTATCCGCGTGGCCCGGTGGCCTGACAGCTGCGTAATCCTCGGGCACTATAGAAGCCATTCGGGCCCTTTCGCGGGTTTACCCGCGAAGGCCCCAGCCCCCATCTCAATGACATACAGAGGAACGGCCATGGTCCTGCGTTCGGAAATCCTGGTGAACAAAAACGTCATGCCAACTGCGGAACAGGCCCTGCCTGGCCGCGAAACGCCAATGAGCCTGCCCGAGTTCCACTACGTCTTCAAAGACACCCCGCTGCTCGGCCCGTTCTTCGAAGGCGCCATCGACTTCGCCATCTTCGGCCTGGGTTGCTTCTGGGGCGCGGAGCGCCGCTTCTGGCAGCGTGAAGGTGTGGTCAGCACCGTGGTCGGCTACGCCGGCGGCTTCACCCCGCACCCTACCTACGAAGAAGTCTGCTCGGGCCTGACCGGCCACACCGAAGTGGTGCTGGTGGTGTTCGACAAGGACAAGGTCAGCTACCGCGAACTGCTGGCAATGTTCTGGGAGCTGCACAACCCGACCCAAGGCATGCGCCAAGGCAACGACATCGGCACCCAGTACCGCTCGGCCATCTACTGCACCAGCCCGGAACAGCTGGAACAGGCCAAGGCCAGCCGCGACGCCTTCCAGGCCGAGCTGAGCAAGGCCGGCTTCGGTGAGATCACCACCGAAATCGACCAGGCACCGACCGTCTATTTCGCCGAGGCCTACCACCAGCAGTACCTGGCCAAGAACCCGGACGGCTACTGCGGCATCGGCGGCACCGGCGTGTGCCTGCCACCCAGCCTGCAAGGTAACTGAAGCATGAGCACGATGACCCTGTTCCACTCGCCGTTGTCGCCTTTCGTGCGCAAGGTCATGGTGGTGTTGCACGAGACCGGCCAGCTTGAGCGTGTGCAGCTGCAGCCGGTGAACATCAGCCCGGTGAGCGGCGACCCGCAGCTCAACCAGGACAACCCGATCGGCAAAATCCCGGCCCTGCGCCTGGAAGACGGCACCGTGCTGCACGACAGCCGGGTGATCTGCGAGTACCTCGACCTGCAGCACGTTGGCCTGCCGCTGCTGCCGCGTGAAGGTTCGGCGCGCTGGCGGCGCATGACCTTGGTATCACAGGCCGATGCGATCATGGATGCGGCGGTGTCGAGCCGGTATGAGAGCTTCCTGCGGCCAGAAGACAAGCGCTGGGATGGCTGGCTGCAAGCGCAGGGTGACAAGATCCGCCGTAGCCTGGCCAACCTGGAGCAGGAGCACTTGCCGGAGCTGATCTCCGGCTTCGACCTGGCGGCGATTGGTGTGGCCTGTGCGCTGGGCTATCTGGATTTGCGTCAGCCCGGATTTGGCTGGCGTGAGCGCCAGCCTGGGTTGGCGGCGTGGTATGCCGAGGTGGTCAAGCGGCCATCGATGGTCGCTACAGCGCCAGTGGCCTGAGGGCCCCTTCGCGGGTAAACCCGCTCCTACAGGTTTTCCACAGTGTGCGCTATCTGTGGTGGGCTTGTGGGAGCGGGCGTGCCCGCGAAGGCCTCACCTCGGTATCACAGGAAACAACAGCCCGATCCTGAGCGCCAACCAGCGCCCGATCTCTCTATCCTCCCTCATGCCGCCCTCCCCACACGCGCCCAGTCCAGCCGCCGGGTCAGCACCATGAACACCCCAAGCAAGCCGAAACACAACAGCGACCCCATCAGCAGCGCATAGTCTTCGGCACTCAGCAGCCCGAAGAGCAGCGCGTACAACGCCGCCAAACCCGCTGCAAAACCCACCCCTCGCACCAGGCTGCGCAACACATGGCTCAGGTAGAAGCCGATCAGCATCACACAGGCTGAAGCCGACAGCCCATACGCCAGACCAAAGCCAATGTGCTCGGACAACGAAAGCAGCAGCAGATAGAAGAACGCCAGCGCCACGCCCACCAGGATGTACTGCACGGGGTGCACGCTCAGGTTCTTCATTACCTCGAACAGGAAGAAGCCGGCAAAGGTCAGGGCAATGAACAACAACGCGTATTTGATTGCCCGCTCGCTTTTCAGGTACTGGTCCACTGGGTCTATAAAACTCACGCCAAAGCTGCGCTCACTGAAATCCGTACACTGCCCGGCGTTAGCGCACTGGCGGATGGCATCCTCAAGGTTGGTGGCAAAGAACGAGGTTTGCCAATGGGCACTGAAGCCTTGAGCATCGATTTCGCGGCGGTTGGGCAAGTAGTTGCCGACGAAGCTCGGGTGCGGCCAGTTGGCGCGCATGTCCACGCTGCTGGTACGGCCCACGGGGACCACGTGCAACTGGCCGGTACCTTGCAGCGCCAGGTCAAAGCCATAACTGAACGCTCGCGCCTGTAGCCCGTCCAGCCCCGGCAGGCTGGCGTGTACGCCGCCGCGCATCCAGTCGAGCTGGGTGCCGGGCTCGAACGGCACTTTTTGCTCGTCCATGCTCAGCTCCAGAGCACTTTCGATACCGCGGATATCACTGATGCCCACCACCAGGAACGGCGTGTCGAAGCGGTAGTCGTCAAAGTCCTTGTCGATGCCCCAATGCGCCGGGAGCTTGAAGCGGCCGCTGATACGGCCTTTGGTGTGAAACAACCGCGCCTGGTAGATGCCTCGGGCGCGCAGTTCGGTGTCCACACCCAGGTCGGCGTCGAAGGTTTCCGGCAGGAAGTACAGGTGGCCGGCGATGGTGCTGGTTTCCTGGGTACGCTCACCGTCCTTTTCGATCCAGCGGCGCTGGTACTTGCGGTACGGCACCACCAGCAGCGGGCCGCTGAGTTGCTGGTCGAAGCTGGTGCTCTGGGCAATATCGCGCAACACGCCGTCGCGCATGGCCTGGCGTTCGTCGATCAGGCCGTTGATCAGCAGTAGCGGGATGAGCAGCAGCAACATCAGCATGGCGATCATGCCGAGTTTGAAACCGAGGGTCTTGTTCATGTGGCCTCCTGTGGCATTGGGCGCAGTGTCTGCGCCTTGCATGGAGGCTTTGTGGAGCGCGTGTGTGATTTACGTGTATTTGGGGCTGCTGTGCAGCCCCGGCTGTCTCAGCTGATGCGCCGCACCGGCAGCCACAACCGCACCCGCACCCCGCCATCGACGTTGTCCACCGCCAAGGCTCCGCCATGCAGCTGCATCACCTCGGCCACGAAGTTCAGCCCCAGCCCGGTACTCTTGCGCCCGCTCCCGGGCCGCGGCAGCGAGTAGAACCGCTCGCTGACCCGCCCGATGGCGTAGGCCGGTATCGCTTGCCCCTGGTTGAACAAGCTCAACGCCACCCGTTCGCCATCGCGCTCCAGGTCGAACAGCAGCGTGCCACCTTCCGGAGTGAAGTCCAGTGCGTTGTCGAGCAGATTGGCCAACGCCTGGCGCATCAGAAAAGGATCGCAGAGCAAGCGCAAAGTGGCAGGCACCCGCTGACGTACCTGCAAACGGGCGCCTTCGATACGCGCCGCATGGGCCAGCAGCAACTCATCGACCAACGCCGCCAGCGCCACCTGCTGCTCGTCCTCCAGCGCCTGCATCTGCTCGACCCTGGCCAGGTTGAGCAGCCGCTCGATCATCTGTTGCAACCGCTCGCTCTCGCGCTCGATATTGCCGGCAAAGCGTGCCCGCTGATCAGCGGGCATATCCTCGCCCTGCAACAGCTCGGAAGCACCACGGATGGCCGCCAGCGGGCTTTTCAGCTCGTGAGTCAGGGTGTGCACGTAGCGCTCGACATAGGCCTTGCCTTCCAGCTGGGTGCGCATGCGTTCCACTGCCTGTGCCAGGTTCGCCAGCTCGCCGCCCTTGTAATGCGGAAGCTCCGCACGTTCCCCTTCGCTGACCGCCTGCGCATAACCTGCCAACTTGCGCAGCGAGCGCGCAAGCCACCACGACAGAGCCGCGCCGATCAGCAAGCCCAGGCCGATCAGCCCTAGCCCCAGGGTGAGCAGGCGCCGCTCGGAGCGGTCGATGTAGGGTTGCAATGAGCTATTGGGCTTGGCGACGGTGACAACGCCGATGATCTTGCCGTTGTCGATGATCGGCGCGCCAACGTGCATCACCGAGGTGCTTTCGTCGTTGGGGTCGCTGCGGGTGGAGCGGGCGCCATACTGGCCTCGCAGGGTCAGCAGCACGTCATTCCACTGCGAGTAATCCTTGCCCAGGGCCTCGCCACTGGAGTCCAGCAACACGATGCCCTTGGCGTCAGTGACGTAGATGCGGTGGCTGACCTGGTTCTTGGCCAGCCCCCAGATCTGTGCGCCTGGGCTGCGCGAGCCGTAGGCCTCGAGCACCTCAGGCAGGCGGCCCTGGTTCAGGGTGCCGGCCTTGACGTCATCCCGCAGGATTTCTGCCAGCAGGTTGGCAGTGTCTACCAAGGTTTCTTCGGAGGATTGGCGCACTACCGGGCGAATCTGTTCGCGTACGGTATTGAGCAAGAAGTAACCGGCCAAGCCGACGAACAGGAAGTACACCAGAAAGATGCGAATGCCCAAGCGCATCAGGCGTGCTCCGGGCTATAGCTGTAACCGAGGCCGCGATGGGTCTGGATCGGCTCGGCATCACCCGCTACCTGGCGCAGTTTGGCGCGCAGGCTCTTGATATGGCTGTCGATGGTGCGCTCATAGCCCACGTCGGAGGCCACGCCCAAAGCGTCGAGCAGCTGTTCGCGGCTGAACACCCGCTGCGGTTGTTCGAGCAGGCATTGCAGCAAGCGGAACTCATGCCGGGTCAGCGTGAGCGGCTGGCTGCGGTAGGTGATCTGCATGCGCAAGGTGTCGAGCTGGAACAAGGTGGTTTCGCCGACAACCTCGGCCCTCGGTGCCATGCGTTTGAGGATCGCCCGAACGCGCGCTGCCACTTCACGAGGGCTGAATGGCTTTACCACGTAGTCGTCGGCACCGATTTCCAGGCCCACGACGCGGTCGATTTCACCGTCCCGGGCGCTGAGAAACATCACCGGCACCTCGGTGAACCGGCGCAGCTGGCGACAGGTTTCGAAGCCACTGATGTCGGGCAGGCCGATGTCGAGGATGACCAGGTCGGCCGGGCGCTGGCGCTGCTGGTCGAGGGCGGCACTGCCCAGGGTTACCCACTCAGTGCTGTGACCGTCGGCCTGCAGGGCGTAGACCAGGGTGTCGGCGATGGCGGCTTCGTCTTCGACGATGAGGATATGAGGCATGGCGTCCGGCCTTGCGGTTTTGAAGGTTGGCACATTTCAGTGTAGGAGCGGGCTTGCCCGCGAACACCGGCGAAGCCGGTGCCTGACACCCCATTATGTGTGTTCGCGGGCAAGCCCGCTCCTACATTGTATGGCGCACGCTTCAGATCAGCAGCCTGGCTTGCCAGCAGTGAACTTCTTCGCCGGGTTGACCGCCGCCTTGAACTCGCGCAGCGCCTTGGAACCCACCAGCAGCGGGTAGTTGAAGTTGCTGCGGTCCACCAGATTCACCTCGACGGTGCGCTTCACATCCCCCAGGCACAACTCCAGGTCGACCACCGGGCGCTTGGAGATCTCTGGCGCATCCCCTTCGTCCTCTTCATCGGCACGGCCCTTGATCTTGCTGATGCGCGAGACCTTGTGCTCGTACACCTTGCCGTCCGATTCCTTGGTCGCCAGGCGGAAGCGCACCCACTCGTCCCCATCGCGGGTGAACAGCTCGATATCCTTGGCCGACAGCGACGCGGTGAAGGCGCCAGTGTCCATCTTGGCTTTCAGGGTTTCGCCCAGTTCAGGCAGGGCAATATTCTCGTAACGGCCGTAGATAGTGGGTTCGGCGGCCATCACCGGCAGCGCCAACAGCGACAACATGGCTAAAAGAGATTTCACAAGCAGGCTTCCTTGAGAGGGTCAATGCTTAGACTGCACTGGGCAGATAGGTTCGCTGTCACGAGCCTAACCAACATAATGTGAAACATTTGTCCCCGCCGTCGGGCATTGGACATTTGGCGTAGGCCACCGCCCTGCTTATCATTGCCAACCGTTTATCTCCCACAACAAGAGTCTCTTTATGCGTCGCCTGCTGACCGGCATTCTCACTACCACCCTGCTGCTGCTCAACACCGTGGTGTTGATCTGCCCGCTGCTGGTCTTCGCCCTGCTCAAGCTGGTGCTGCCAGGCCGTGGGCGTGACTATGCCTCGTGGGCAGTGATGTGGGTGGCCGAAACCTGGTCGGAAATCGACAAAGCCATCTTCGCCCTGTGCATCCCTACTCAGTGGGACATCCGCGGTGTGGAAAACCTGCGCAAGGACACCTCGTACCTGGCCGTGAGCAACCACCAGACCTGGGTCGACATCCCGGCGCTGATCGAAAGCCTCAACCGCCGGACACCGTTCTTCAAGTTCTTCCTGAAAAAGGAGCTGATCTGGGTGCCGTTGCTTGGCCTGGCCTGGTGGGGGCTGGATTACCCGTTCATGAAGCGCTACAGCAAGGCGTTTCTGGAAAAGCACCCGGAGCTCAAGGGCAAGGACCTGGAAATCACCAAGGCGGCCTGCGAGCTGTTCAAGCGCCAGCCAGTGACCGTGGTCAACTACCTGGAAGGCACCCGGTTTACCGAAGCCAAGCGCCAGGAGCAGCAGTCGCCGTATCGCTACCTGCTCAAGCCCAAGGCGGGCGGTGTGGCGTTTGTGCTCGCCGCATTGGGCGAGCAGCTGGATGCCCTGCTGGACGTGACCATCGTGTACCCCGGCAACAAGGCGCCGGGGTTTTGGGACTTGCTCAATGGCAGCATCAGCCGGGTGATTATCGACATTCAGGTGCGTGAGCTGGACCCGGCGTTGTGGGCGGGGGATTACGAGAATGATCCCGAGTTTCGGCAAACGGTGCAGGCCTGGGTCAACCAGTTGTGGGTGGCCAAGGACCAGCGGATCGAGCAGCTACGGCAGGAAATGAGCTGATGTTTTTTAAGTGTCTGCCCGGGCCTCTTCGCGGGTACCCTGCGAAGAGGCCCGGGCAGACTGCGCAAGAATCCTCACCCGACCTTCAGACCGAGGGCTGAGCCAATGGCGCCGGTGTGGCCCACAAACTCCCCAGATTCTGCAACAACGCCCCGGCAATCCCCTGTTGCCCCAGGTACTGCAGCAGCAACGGCGCAAACTGCCCGATCATCCCGGTGTCCATGCCCAGCGCCTTGAACGCACTGTCCAGGTCGCTGCGGTTTTCCACGTTGTTGCCCAGCGCATTGCTCAAGGCCGACTGGCTTTCGCTGTTCTTGCCCAGCAAATCACTCAACCCACTTAACCCGCCCAGCGCATTTGCACCGGCCAGCAGGTCCAGCCCTGGCACCGCCTTGGTCAGTTGCCCATAGTCATCGCTGCTAAGGTTGTTGCGCGCCAGCCCCAGCATGGCCCCTGCCCCGCCTACCGCCTGTTCGGGGGTGATGTTCAACTGGCTGCCCAGGGTATTGAGCAGATTGGCCTGCGCTTCGGGTGCCTGTACCTGGCCTTGCTGTTGCTGGTTCTGCATGGCGGACACGGCGTTGGCAGCGTCGCTGAGGTTGAAGGCGAACACCGGGCTTGCAGCCAGGGTCATCAGGGTTGCCAGGGTGAATGCTTTCATCGGGAGGGACCTCGTTGGCCGGGATGGCCGGGAAACGAGGGGTTTGACTCGTGGTTTGGGGTTTTGTTCCGACCGCTTACTACCTAGCAAAAATGCTAGTTGTACCATCCGGCAGCGGAGTGCAACGTAAACACTCAGTGCAAAGTCTGAGGCGGGATCAAATCATGGCTGAAAACGTAGACAGGAATAGTAAAAAAAATCGATCAACCACAATGCCGCCGGAAAAGGCGGCTAATCGAACCTCCATGTATTTTTACCAAACCGGTCAATTATCTAATGAGGTTTCCGCCCAAGGCAACTACAAGGCCCTGCGGGCTCTGGGATTACCAATTGCCCAAATGGAGCAGACACAACCGACTAAAATAGTACAGACCGACCGCTCTAATTCAATTATAGGTTTATCTCGAGACACCATAGCTTATTCGCCTTACGGCTATTCTGATGAACATGTCATGAAGTCGTTGCTCGCCTTCAACGGGCATCGGTGTGACCCGGTATCTATGCTGTACCCTCTGGGAAATGGATATAGGTTGTTTAGCCCCTCCCTGATGCGCTTCTGCAGTCAGGACACAATGAGCCCGTTCGGCAGGGGCGGATTAAATCCTTATGCTTATTGCATGGCCGACCCTGTTAACAACACTGACCCTAGTGGGCATTTCTTAGTATCAATTTTTAAACGCAGTCCGATTTCAGCTTTCAAACACTACGCCAAGAAACTTGAGCTACTGAACAACAAAATAATCAAGGTCGAAAAAAGAATTTACCATTATGACGAGAAGCTCAGCCAGCTAAATGTCGATTTGAGACATTGGAAGATTGAAAGAAGGAGCAATAACCAACCTGATGAATACGGGAACCAGCCATCACATTACGTAGAATCCCTAAAAGCCAAGATAACGAACAACGAATTGAAGCGTAGCGCTGAGATAACCAAGTGGGATGATCTGACTGCTAAGCGCCAAACCAACATGGATAAGTTCATGCAGGCTCAAAATGCAGTCTCAGCCTCAGTCCCCGCCACAGACAACAGCCTACCCGGATACCAAGCAGATTCCTCGCCGCCAACTGATGAACTGGCGAGAGTTCGGCGAACCAATCAGACTCCAACCCCCCGCGATTTCATGTTCCTTGGAAGCGGTTTCTGAAATGTAATCCCAAGCCTCTTAAGCCACTGCGATCATCAGGGCTGCCTACTAGTCTCGGCCGGTTGCATCGAAGTCAGCGACCGGCCTTGACAGGTCGACCAGAGAATCTCGTGGCTTTAGCCTTCGATGGCCGTTCTACCGTAAGACGAGATGAAAAAACCCCTCGAAAGAGGGGTTTCATCTGACTCCAAGCGGTTATGCCGCGCCCCACATCTTGTGCGGGTCAATCACAAACTTCTTAGGCACACCCGCATCAAACTCGCCATACCCTTCCGGCGCCTGATCCAGGTTGATCACCTGCACACCCACCACTTCAGCAATGTTGATGCGGTCCCACATGATCGCCTGCATCAGCTGGCGGTTGTACTTCATGGTCGGGGTCTGGCCGGTGTGGAAGCTGTGCGATTTCGCCCAGCCCAGGCCGAAGCGGATGCTCAGCGCGCCGATCTTGGCAGCGGCATCCACTGCGCCTGGGTCTTCGGTTACATACAGGCCCGGGATACCGATGTTGCCGGCCACGCGGGTCACTTGCATCAGCGAGTTCAACACGGTGGCCGGGGCCTCGTGTTTGGCACCTTCGTGCCCGTGACCACGGGCCTCGAAGCCGACGGCGTCGACAGCGCAGTCCACTTCCGGCTCGCCGAGGATGTCGACGATCTGCTCGTGCAGCGGGGTGTCCTTGGACAGGTCGACCACTTCGAAGCCCTGCGACTTGGCGTGGGCCAGGCGAGCCGGGTTCAGGTCACCGACGATCACGCAGGCGGCGCCCAGAAGGCGCGCCGAGGCAGCGGCGGCCAGGCCGACCGGGCCGGCACCAGCAACATAGACAGTGCTGCCTGGGCCGACGCCAGCGGTTACGGCACCGTGGTAGCCGGTGGGCAGGATGTCGGACAGGCAGGTCAGGTCACGGATCTTTTCCATGGCCTTATCGCGCTCAGGCAGCTTCAGCAGGTTGAAGTCGGCGTACGGCACCAGCACGTATTCGGCCTGGCCACCGGTCCAGTCGCCCATGTCGACGTAGCCGTAGGCACCGCCGGCGCGGGCCGGGTTGACGGTGAGGCAGACACCGGTGTGCATCTCTTTGCAGGAGCGGCAGCGGCCGCAGGCGACGTTGAACGGGACCGATACCAGGTCGCCGATCTGCATGCGCTCGACATCGCGGCCCTTCTCGACGATTTCACCGGTGATTTCGTGACCCAGGACCAGGCCGACCTGGGCAGTGGTGCGGCCACGGACCATGTGCTGGTCAGAACCGCAGATGTTGGTGGAGACCACCTTCAGGATGACGCCGTGTTCGATTTTCTTGCCGCGCGGGTCCTGCATTTTCGGGTAGTCGATCTTCTGTACTTCGACCTTGCCAGCGCCGAGATACACCACTCCACGATTGCCAGACATGCTCTTACCTCGCTTGATTTTTATTTATGCAGCGGTGGTTGAACGCGCCGCCATCCGTGGGCGGCATGTGTTTCTGGAATGAGGGAATTGTGGGCCGGATGGGGAGATCTGCGCTGACTGGGAGCGACAGAGAGATGCCTTTTAGCGGCAGGAGTGTCGTTGGGGAATGTGGGCAAACAGAGCGGCGGCTTGTGCGGGCCTCTTCGCGGCTAACGCCGCGCCTACAGGGACCGCACCCATCCAAGGGCCAGTACCTGTAGGCGCGGCTTTAGCCGCGAAGAGGCCGGTACCGGTTATTACAGAACGACAGTCCGGTTGGCGTTCAGGAACACCCGCCGCTCGATGTGATACCCCACCGCCCGCGCCAGTGTCAGGCATTCGATATCCCGCCCTTTGGCAATCAGGTCTTCGGGATAGTGGCTGTGATCCACCACCTCGACACCCTGGGCAATGATCGGCCCTTCATCCAGGTCGTTGTTGATGTAGTGCGCCGTGGCACCGACCATTTTCACGCCCTTGTTGTAGGCCTGGTGATAAGGCTTGGCGCCTTTGAAACCCGGCAACAGCGAGTGGTGAATATTGATCGCCCAACCATCCAGACGGCGACAAAGCTCGGGCGACAGTACCTGCATATAGCGGGCAAGGATAACCAGCTCGGCACCGGTCTCCTCGATCACCTGCAGCACCTTGCGCTCTTGCCCAGGCTTGTCCTTGGGGTCGAGGGCGAAGTGGTAATAAGGAATCTTGTGCCAATGCGCCAAGGGTTCTAGGTCAGGATGGTTCGACACCACGGCCACCACATCCATACCCAGTTGGCCAATGCGCTGGCGATACAGCAGGTCATTCAGGCAATGGTCAGCCTTGGACACCATGATCACCACCTTGGGGCGGTGGTTGGGTGCGGTCAGCTCGAAAGCCATGCCGAACGCTTCGCTGCGCTCTGCGAGGCCGGCCCGGAAGCCCGCCTCGTCGAAATCGTCCGGCTGACGGAACTCGACGCGAATGAAGAAGCGTCCCGACTGCCGGTCATCGAAGGAGTGGTGCTCCGTCACGTAGCAGCGCTGCTCGAAGAGGTAACGCGTCACCACGTCGACGGTGCCGAGCATGCTCGGGCAGTCGGCGGTGAGAATCCAGGTATCCGGTGCCCGACTCATGTTCTTGCTCCTTAGGCTTCGATGCTCAGGCCGTATTCGGCAGAAGCGTCCTGCAGCCACAGCCACCAGTAATCGGCGAAGCTGCGGCGAATTACCAGCTCCCAGGTGTCTTCTGCAGTGCGGCGGATCACCAGTTGCGACTTGGCGAACACGGTGCCCACGGCCTTGCCCACCGGGAAGTTGTTCGGGTGAACATCATAGCTGGTGGACTTCATCAGCACGTCGCGCACGTTCGGGCCGCGCAGTTCCAGCAGGCTTTGCCCGCCACTGACATTGACGACCTGAATGTGCTGGCCTTCAAGGGCCGCGCGCAGCTTTTGCTCCGCTGCCAGCTCCTGGCCGCCGGGTACGATCAGCAGCCACTCATCTGGGCCGACCCATTGCAGCGACATGTCCTTGTTGGCGACCACGGTCAGCGCCACGGGCAGCTCCAGGCCAAGGGCCTTGTGCACGCCAGCGGCGAATTCCGGGTTGTGGCCATCACCACGCAGGGTGATGTGACCGAGGAACTTGCGTTCACGCAGGGTCACGCCTGCGTTCTTGCGGCCTTTGCCTACCAGGCTGGCCAGGTCGGCATGGTGCAGTGGCGACTGGGCTTTGGCCTCGGCGCCGGGGTTTTGCTGGAAGACGTTGATAGCGCTCATTTCTTACCTGCCTTGAATTCTTGTTCGTCAGGGCAGCGCAGCCGTGCAATCAGGCTGCGCCGCCATCCGGGGCCTTAGACGTTCTGCCGCTCACCCTTCGGATCGAAGAACACCGAAGACACGATTTCCGCCTCGATCACGCTGCCATCCGCCTGCGGCGAGTAGACACGCTCGCCCATGCGCTTGAGGCCGCCTTTGACCACACCCATGGCGAACGAGTAGCCCAGGGAGTTGGACGCGTAGCTGGAGGTGACGTGGCCGACCATGTCCATCGGGATCGGCTGTTTCGGGTCGAACACCAGTTGGGCGCCTTCCGGCAGCCACTTGGTCGGGTCGACCGGTTTCAGGCCCACCAGCTGCTTGCGGTTCTCACGTACGCAGTCTTCGCGGTTCATGCCACGCAGGCCGATCCACGAGAACGGCTTGTTGCGGCCAACGCACCAGCTCATGTTCAGGTCGTCCGGGTTCATCGAACCATCGGTGTCCTGGCCCACGATGATGAAGCCCTTCTCTGCACGCAGTACGTGCATGGTCTCGGTGCCGTACGGGGTCAGGTTGTACTTCTTGCCGGCCTCGATGATCTGTTCCAGCACGCCCATGGCGTAGTTGGCCTGCACGTTCACTTCGTACGACAGCTCGCCGGTGAACGAGATACGGAACACGCGGGCCGGCACGCCACCGACGTTGCCTTCCTTCCAGGTCATGAACGGGAAGGCTTCCTTGTCCATGTCGATGTCGGTCAGCTCGCTCAGCAGCTTGCGGCTGTTAGGGCCGGACAGGGTCATGGTGGCCCAGTGGTCGGTGACCGAAGTGAAGTACACCTTCAGTTCTGGCCATTCGGTCTGGTGATACAGCTCCATCCACTGCAGCACGCGGGCAGCGCCGCCGGTGGTGGTGGTCATGATGAAGTGGTTGTCGCCGACGCAGGCGGTTACGCCGTCGTCGAAGACCATGCCGTCTTCCTTGCACATCAGGCCGTAGCGGGCCTTGCCCACGTCGAGCTTGGTCCAGGCGTTGGTGTAGATGCGGTTGAGGAATTCGCGCGCGTCCGGGCCCTGGATGTCGATCTTGCCCAGGGTCGAGGCGTCCAGCAGGCCCACGCTGTCGCGCACGGCCTTGCATTCACGCGTGACGGCAGCATGGATGTCTTCGCCGGCTTTCGGGAAGTACCACGGGCGCTTCCACTGGCCGACGTCTTCGAACTCGGCGCCGTTCTTCACGTGCCAGGCATGCAGGGCAGTGAAGCGCACAGGCTCGAACAGGTGACCACAGTGACGGCCCGCTACCGCGCCGAACGTCACCGGCGTGTAGTTGGGGCGGAACATGGTGGTACCCATTTCCGGGATGGTGATGCCGATCGAACGGGCGGCGATGGCCAGGCCGTTGATGTTGCCCAGTTTGCCCTGGTCGGTACCGAAGCCCAGCGCGGTGTAGCGCTTGACGTGCTCGACCGACTCGAAGCCTTCACGGGTGGCCAACTCGATACCGGCTGCGGTCACGTCGTTCTGCTGGTCGACGAACTGCTTCGGCCCCTTGGTGCCTTTGTCGTGCGGTACCAGGAACAGTGCCACGGTGGCCTCTTCCTTGCGCGCCACGGTTTTTGGCAGGGTGCCGACAGTGGCCTTGAAACCGGCCTCGGTGGCTGCGCGGACGCCGCCTTCGAAGCCATCGGCAATCACATCGCCCAAGGCATACACGCCGTTGATACCACCGACGCACTCACGCTTCTGCGGCGCATCGCCCGGCACGAAGCCAAGGATATCGTCACGCCATACCGGGCGACCGCCCAAGTGCGAAGCCAGGTGCACGATCGGGCTGTAACCGCCCGAGGACGCGATCAGGTCGCACTCGAGGACTTCGCCTGGGCTGGTGACTTTGTGTGCCTGCACATCAATCGCCGCCACACGGGCGCCGGTGACGTGCTTGCTGCCTTTGGCCTCGACCACGGCGCTGGAGGTGAGGATGCGAATGCCTTTGGCACGCGCTTCTTCAACCAGCGAGCCACGTGGGTTGTGGCGGGCGTCGGCGATGGCGACCACTTGCAGGCCTGCGTCGTGCCAGTCCAGCGCGGCGCGATAAGCGTGGTCGTTGTTGGTCGACAGTACCAACTTGCGACCCGGCGCCACGCCATAGCGGCGAACATAGGTGGAAACAGCACCGGCCAGCATGTTGCCCGGCACGTCGTTGTTGCCGTACACCAGCGGGCGCTCATGGGCGCCGGCAGCCAGTACCACGCGCTTGGCGCGAACGCGGTGCACGCGGTGGCGAACCTGGCCGATCGGGGCGCGGTCGCCGAGGTGGTCGGTGAGGCGCTCGTGAATGGTCAGGAAGTTATGGTCGTGGTAGCCGTTGACCGTGGCACGTGGCAGCAGGGTCACTTCCGGCAGGCCTTCCAGCTCTTTGACCACGGCGTTGACCCACTCGGCAGCAGGCTTGCCGTCGAGGGTTTCGCGGGTGTCGAGCAGGCTGCCGCCGAACTCTTCCTGCTCGTCAGCCAGGATCACGCGGGCACCGCTGCGCGCAGCGGCCAGTGCAGCAGCCAGGCCAGCAGGGCCGGCGCCGACGATCAGCACGTCGCAGTGCCGGTTCATGTAGTCGTAGCTGTCTGGATCGTTCTGCAGCGGTGCACGGCCCAGGCCGGCGGCTTTACGGATGTACTTCTCGTAAGTCATCCAGAACGATTTGGGGTACATGAAGGTTTTGTAGTAGAAGCCCGGCGGCATCATGCTGCCGCCTACCTTGCCGAGGATGCCCATGACGTCGTTGTTGACGTTCGGCCAGCCGTTGGTGCTGGTGGCGACAAGGCCCGCGTACAGTGCCTGCTGGGTGGCGCGCACGTTGGGGATCTGGGTAGCTTCGCTGGAGCCGATCTGCAGGATGGCGTTCGGCTCTTCGGTACCGGCGGCGATGATGCCGCGCGGGCGCGAGTACTTGAAGCTACGGCCGACAATGTCGACGCCGTTGGCCAGCAACGCGGCGGCCAGGCTGTCACCGGCATAACCCTGGTAGGTCTTGCCGTTGAAGGTGAAGTTCAGGACCTTGCTGCGGTCGATACGGCCGCCGCTGGCGAGGCGATAGGTCTGGCTCATACTTTTTCCCCTTGGCCTTTGACGGTCGACGTGGCGCTGGCGGCTTTGCCATTGGCGGTCACTTGCGGCTTCTCGCCAATCTTGTAGGTTTCCAGAATTTCGTAGGTCACGGTGTCACGGGTGACGTTGAAGTACTGGCGGCAGCCGGCAACGTGGTCCCACAGTTCATGGTGAATACCGCGTGGGTTGTCACGGTAGAACATGTAGGTACCCCACTCCTCGTCGGAGCAGGCGTTAGGGTCCAGCGGGCGGGCGATGTGTGCCTGGCCAGAGGCGTGGAACTCTTCTTCGGAGCGCAGCTCGCCGCAGTGGGGACAGAAAATATGCAACATGACGGTGTCTCCGGTTAGTGGGCGACGGCGGCGGCGCCGTGTTCGTCGATCAGTGCGCCGTTGTAGAAACGGTCCATGGAGAACGGCGCGGCCAGTGGGTGCATTTCGCCCTTGGCCAGGCTCGCGGCGAAGACGTTGCCCGAACCGGGGGTCGCCTTGAAGCCGCCAGTACCCCAACCGCAGTTGAAGAACATGTTCTTGACCGGGGTTTTGGTGATGATCGGGCAGGCGTCCGGCGAGGTGTCTACGATGCCGCCCCACTGGCGGTTCATGCGAACACGCGAAAGGTTGGGGAACATCTCGACGATGGCCTGCAGGGTGTGCTCGATCACCGGGTACGAACCGCGCTGGCCGTAGCCGACCCAGCCGTCGATACCGGCACCGATCACCAGGTCGCCCTTGTCGGACTGGCTGATGTAGCCGTGTACGGCGTTGGACATGATCACGCTGTCGATGATCGGCTTGATCGGCTCGGATACCAGCGCTTGCAGCGGGTGCGATTCCAGCGGCAGGCGGAAGCCGGCCAGCTTGGCCATGTGCCCGGAGTTACCGGCGGTGACCACGCCGACGCGCTTGGCGCCGATGAAGCCTTTGTTGGTTTCAACACCGATGACCGCGCCGTTTTCCTTGCGGAAGCCGATCACTTCGGTTTGCTGGATCAGGTCGACGCCCAGGGCGTCGGCAGCGCGGGCGAAGCCCCAGGCCACGGCATCGTGACGGGCAACGCCGCCACGGCGCTGTACGGTGGCGCCGAGGATCGGGTAGCGGGTGTTCTTCGAGCAGTCCAGGTACGGGATTTCGGCCGCAACCTGGGCGGTGTTCAGCAGCTCGCCATCCACGCCGTTGAGGCGGTTGGCGCTGACCCGACGCTCGGAGTCACGCATGTCCTGCAGGGTGTGGCACAGGTTGTAAACGCCGCGCTGGGAGAACATCACGTTGTAGTTCAGGTCCTGGGACAGGCCCTCCCACAGCTTCATGGCGTGCTCGTACAGGTGCGCCGACTCGTCCCACAGGTAGTTGGAACGCACGATGGTGGTGTTACGGGCGGTGTTGCCGCCGCCCAGGTAGCCCTTCTCGATCACGGCAACGTTGGTGATGCCGTGCTCTTTGGCCAGGTAGTAGGCCGTGGCCAGGCCATGACCGCCACCGCCGACAATGACCACGTCGTAAACCTTTTTAGGGGTTGGCGTGCGCCACATGCGCTGCCAGTTTTCGTGGTGGCTGAGGGAGTGCTTGAAAAGGCCGAAGCCCGAGTAACGTTGCATGGTGTGTGACTCCACTCAGCGGTAGACAGGGAAATCTGCGCACAGGGCCGCGACGTTCTTCGCCACATCGGCTTCGACGTCTGCGTCACCGAGGTTGTCGAGGATGTCGCAAATCCAGCCAGCCAGGGCCACGCACTGGGCGACCTTGAAGCCGCGGGTGGTGACGGCCGGGGTGCCGATACGCAGGCCCGACGTGACGAACGGCGACTGCGGGTCGTTCGGCACGGCGTTCTTGTTGACGGTGATATGCGCACGACCCAGGGCGGCGTCGGCGTCTTTGCCAGTCAGGCCCTGACGGATCAGGCTGACCAGGAACAGGTGGTTGTCGGTGCCACCGGAAACCACATCGTAGCCACGGTCGATGAACACCTGGGCCATGGCCTGGGCGTTTTCGATCACTTGCTGCTGGTAGGCCTTGAATCCAGGCTCCAGCGCTTCCTTGAAGCACACCGCCTTGGCAGCGATCACGTGCATCAGCGGGCCACCCTGGGCACCCGGGAATACAGCGGCGTTCAGCTTTTTCTCGATCTCTTCGTTCGACTTGGCCAGGATCAGGCCGCCACGCGGACCGCGCAGGGTCTTGTGGGTGGTGGTGGTGACCACATCGGCGAACGGGATCGGGTTCGGGTACAGGCCAGCGGCAACCAGGCCGGCAACGTGGGCCATGTCGACGAACAGCAGTGCGCCCACTTTGTCGGCGATGGCGCGGAAGCGTGGGAAGTCGAGGGTCTTGGAGTAGGCCGAGAAACCGGCAACGATCATTTTCGGCTTGTGCTCGACCGCCAGGCGCTCGACTTCGTCATAGTCGATCAGGCCGGTGTTGGTGTCGATGCCGTACTGGACAGCGTTGTACAGCTTGCCCGAGGACGACACTTTGGCGCCGTGGGTCAGGTGGCCACCGTGGGCCAGGCTCATGCCCAGGATGGTGTCACCGGCTTGCAGCAGGGCCAGGTAGACGGCGCCGTTGGCCGACGAGCCGGAGTGTGGCTGGACGTTTGCGTAATCGGCACCGAACAGCTGCTTGGCGCGCTCGATGGCCAAGGCTTCTACCTTGTCTACGTGCTCGCAGCCACCGTAGTAACGCTTGCCAGGGTAGCCTTCGGCGTACTTGTTGGTCAGGCCGCTGCCTTGGGCCTGCATGACGCGCTTGCTGGTGTAGTTCTCCGAGGCGATCAGCTCGATGTGATCTTCCTGGCGCTGTTCTTCGGCATTCATCGCCGCCAGCAGTGCATCGTCGTAACCCTGGATCTGGTCTTGCTTGCTGAACATTGTGTATCTCCCGGCAGCGATCGTTTTTTGTCGTGGGGCACTGTGGCCCTTTGTGGCGATGTTATGACTGGCGGGGCCGGGTCAGATGCCTGCGCACGCCTTGCAATGGCGCGTTTACGACATTCGCTGTTGTGCTGTTTGTGCTGGCCCTTTCGCGGGTGAACCCGCTCCTACAGGTACGGCGGCGCTCTGAAGGCTTACGACGCCCTGTGGGAGCGGGTTCACCCGCGAAAGGGCCAGCCCGGACAACACAGAAATCAGCCGATGCACGGGTTGTATAGGCAAGTGCTGAATCGATGGTTTAGAGTGCTGATCTGCGTCGTTCACAGGACCGTGCCATGACAGACAAGAGCCAACAATTCGCCAGCGACAACTATTCCGGCATCTGCCCCGAAGCCTGGGCGGCGATGGAAAAAGCCAACCACGGCCACGACCGCGCCTACGGCGACGACCAGTGGACCGAGCGTGCATCGGAGTACTTCCGCAAGCTGTTCGAAACCGACTGCGAAGTGTTCTTCGCTTTCAACGGCACCGCTGCCAACTCCCTGGCGCTGGCGTCGCTGTGCCAGAGCTATCACAGCGTGATCTGCTCCGAGACCGCCCACGTCGAAACCGACGAATGCGGTGCGCCGGAGTTTTTCTCCAACGGCTCCAAGCTGCTGACAGCGGCCAGCGTCAACGGCAAGCTGACGCCACAGTCTATTCGTGAAGTGGCGCTCAAACGCCAGGATATCCACTACCCCAAGCCGCGCGTGGTGACCATTACCCAGGCCACCGAAGTCGGCACGGTGTACCGCCCCGACGAGCTGAAGGCGATCAGCGCCACCTGCAAGGAGCTGGGCCTGAACCTGCACATGGACGGCGCACGCTTTACCAATGCCTGTGCGTTCCTGGGCTGCAGCCCGGCCGAACTGACCTGGAAGGCCGGTGTGGATGTGCTGTGCTTTGGCGGCACCAAAAACGGCATGGCGGTGGGCGAGGCGATTCTGTTCTTCAACCGCCAGCTGGCCGAAGACTTCGATTATCGCTGCAAGCAGGCCGGGCAACTGGCGTCGAAAATGCGCTTCTTGTCGGCGCCATGGGTCGGGCTGCTGGAAGGTGGCGCCTGGTTACGCCATGGCAACCACGCCAATCATTGCGCGCAGCTGCTGGCATCGTTGGTCAGTGACCTGCCGGGGGTAGAGCTGATGTTCCCGGTGGAGGCCAACGGGGTGTTCCTGCAGATGCCGGAGCACGCCATCGAGGCGCTGCGGGGCAAGGGCTGGCGCTTCTATACCTTTATCGGCAGCGGTGGCGCGCGCTTCATGTGCTCGTGGGATACCGAAGAAGCGCGGGTGCGTGAGCTGGCGGCGGATATCCGCGCGATCATTGGTGGCTGAGCGAGAGCCGGGGCCGCCTTGCGGCCCCCGCAATCTAGAGCCTGAACCCACCCATCTGCCGCGCCAGGTCATCAGCCAACCCACGCAACGCCTGACACTCCTCGCGGCACCCTTGCACCTCCGCCGCCGTCTCACGCGCCAAATCGGAAATCCCCTGCACCGTCCGGTTGATTTCCTCGGTCACCGCCGACTGCTCCTCGGTAGCCGTGGCCACCTGGTGGTTCATGTCACTGATGTGCTCTACCTGGTCGGTAATCGCGCTCAGCGATGCCCCGGTGCGCTGGCTCGATTCCACGCCACTGCCGGTCGCCTGCTGCCCTGCCTGCATTGAACTCACCGCCGAACCTGCACCCAGCTTCAGGCGCTGGATCATCTGCTGCACTTCATCGGTGGACAGCTGTGTGCGCCGGGCCAGCGTACGTACTTCATCGGCCACCACAGCGAACCCGCGCCCCATCTCCCCTGCCCGCGCGGCCTCGATGGCAGCGTTCAACGCGAGCAGGTTGGTCTGCTCTGAAATGCTGCGGATTACCGCGAGCACTTCATCGACCGAGGCGACTTCGTCGGCCAGCTGGCTGACCGCATCGGCCGCCTTGCCGATGTCGCCCGACATGCCCTCGATGCCACGAATGGATCGTTGCACCACCTCGCGGGCCTGCAACGCCTCGTCTCGTGCCGACTGCGACGCCTGGGCCGCATCGCCGGCATTGCGGGCGATGTCCTGCACGGTCAGGCCCATCTCGTGTACAGCAGTGGCGACCATCTCGGTCATCTCCTGCTGGCGCCCGGAGCGCTCAGCGGTATTGTCCACCACCTGGGTTACCTGCTCCACGGCCCGCCGCAGCCGCTCGGAGGTACTCAACACCTCGCCGATCAGGCTGCGTTGGCTGTCCAGGAAGCGGTTGAAACCACGGGCCAGGTCACCCAGCTCATCCTGACGCGAATCGTCCAGCCGATGGCTGAGATCACCCGCTCCCCCGCCAATCTGAACCAATGCGGCGGTAACGCGGCGGATCGGCCGCACCAGGCCACGCGCCAGCAGTACCACCAACAGCAGCGACACCAACGCGACGGCGCCACCGATCAGGCTGGTCAGCCAGACGGCCTGATGCATTTGCGCGTAAATTTCCGACTCTGGCACTTCGGCCACAAGGGTCCAGTTGAGGTCGCGCAGCGGCAGGCCCAGCGCCAGGTACCGCTCACCGTCACGGCTGAAGCGGCTGCTACGCAGGCTCTCGCCTCCGGTCATGACGCCTTTGGCTGCGTCCGCGCCAAGCTGTTCGGCAAGCTGGCGCTTGCCACTGAAGGCAGCATCGGGATGCACCTGGATCAGGCCATCGTTGCGCACCAGGAACACCTTGCCGTGCTCGCCAAAGCTGAAGTCGTGGATCAGCTTCGATAATTCGGTCATGCGCAAGCCCATGCCGGCCACACCCACCAGCTTGCCTTCCTTTTCCACGCGATAGTCGATGAACAGAGCCAGTTCGCCGGTGGCACCATCGATGTCGATGTTGATGAAACGCTCGGCGCCGCTGTCGATGTAACCGTAAAACCACTTGTCCTTGGGGTTGCTGCGGCTGAGGGTGCGGTCCAGGCCGTTCTCGTTGTAGTAGTGGCCGGTTTCAGTCGAGGCGAACAGCGTAGTAAAGGCGTGGTTGCGCTGTTTGGCGGCGGTCAGGTATTCGATGAATTGGGGCGCCTGCGCGGGATCTTCACCGGCAGCAAGCCAGTCGCGCAGCAGGGTGTTACCGGCAATGTCCGCGGCAGCGACCAACGGTTGGCCCAGCATGCGCTCGATGTCGTTGCGGATGGCTTCGATGCTGGCTGGCAGGGCAGTGTCGACCAGGTAGCGGTCGGTGAGGCGGTTGAGCGCCACGGTGAAGATAATGACCACCACCAGGATGCTCGCCAGCAAGGCAGCGCCCATGCTGGTGATCAATTGCAACTGGATGCTCTTACGCCAGATACGCATGCCCCTACTCCCCCGCACATTATTGTTTTGCGGAAAGTGTATACACTTGCGTATCCAGTTAATCCAGTGATCTGAAGCAATCAGATGCACCCTGTAGGAGCGGGTTTACCCGCGAATGCGGTGTTGAAGCCACTGACGCATTCGCGGGTGAACCCGCTCCTACGGGGGGGACGGTATACGGCCTTATTGCTCAGCGATGGTCCGCACGATGGCATCCACCGTGGCGTCGATCTGCGCTTGAGTTCGCGCAAGGGTCTGATGATGCCTGTAGGAGCGGGTTTACCCGCGAATGCGGTGTTGAAGCCACTGACGCATTCGCGGGTGAACCCGCTCCTACAGGGGAAGGTGTGCGGTCTTATTGCTCTGCAATGGTCCGCACGATGGCATCCACCGTGGCGTCGATCTGCGCTTGAGTTCGCGCAAGGGTCTGCTGATGCTCTTTCTGCAGTTCAACCTGTTTGGAGCACAGGTTAAGGGCAGCCAGCACCAGCAGTTTGTCACCGATCAAGGTCGGGTACTGACGCTTGGTCTCGTTAAGGGCTTTGTTGAGCATCCGTACCGCCTGGGCCAGGGTTTCTTCCTGGCCTTCGGGCGCCTTGATCGAATAGTCGATGCCGAGAATCGACACGACATTGATCGGCTGCTCTTGCAGTCTCATGCGCCAACAACGCCCGCGCTGGCGCGCTCGACCAGGGCCTGGATGCGTGCTGCGGTAGCGCCGTTCTTCTCTTCCTGTTCCATCAGCGACAGCTGCAGGGTTTCGTTCTCTTCCTTGGCCTGGGCCAGTTCCTGGCCAAGGGCGGTGTTCTGCTCGATGAGTTGAGCGTTTTTCTGCATCAGGTCGCTGACCAGTTGCTCGATTTGATTCAGGGAAGCTTCCAGCATGGGTCTATCTCAGGTTGTTGCGAGGGGCGCACACGATAAAGAAAAGTGCGGCCCATCGCCATTAAATATCGGATTCATAAGGTGTCTGACCCGCAGATTGACAGGGTAATCGACCCCTTGTTCCGACCTGGATCAACCGCCGGTCAGGAAAAGGTTCGCGGTTGCACAATTTTCCCCGGTCCCATTCAAGACTAACCAGTCACGACCGATAGCCCGGCAAGTCATGTTTTGTCGCTCTTTCCCCACTTGCCTGGATCCTGCTCTCCATGTCCCTACGCAACATGAATATCGCACCGCGCGCGCTTCTCGGCTTCGCGCTCATCGGCCTGCTGATGCTCGGCCTTGGTATCTTCTCCCTGGTACAAATGGGCAACATCCGCCAGGCGGGCGTTGCCATCGAGCAAGTCAGCGTGCCCAGCATCAAGATCCTCGACGAACTCACCGCGCTGAACCTGCGCATGCGCACGCTTTCCTACCGCCTGCTGCTCAACCGCGAGCCGGCAACCCAACGCGATACCCTCGATCTGCTGGACCAGCGCAACAGCCAGATCGACCGCGCACGCCAGGCCTACCTGCCAATGATCGTCGCCGCCGACGAACAGGCAGCATTCGACCAGTACGGTCAGTTGCTCAACCAGTACCGCCAGCTGGAATCGCGCATGCGCACACTGAGCCAGGCCGATCGCCTGGACGAATTGCGTGACCTGCTCAACCGCGACCTGCTGGCCAACTCCGAGCAGATCAACAAGGTCATGGACACCTTGGTACGCATCAACACTGACCAGACTCGCGCCACCAACGAAAAAGCCGCCAACCAGTATGCCGGCGCTTTCGCCCTGGTGATCGGCCTGCTGGTTGCCGCCACCGTACTGACCTTCGCCTGTGCTTTCCTGCTGACCCGCAGTATCGTCAAGCCGATCGAAGAAGCACTCAAATGCGCCGAGCAAGTCGCCGACGGCGACCTGACCCACGTCATCCGCGCAGAGGGCACCGACGAAGCCGCCCGGCTGTTGCGCGCCATGGCGCGCATGCAGGACAAGTTGCGCGATACCTTGCAGCAGATCGCCGGCTCCGCCACCCAGCTGGCCTCGGCGGCAGAAGAGTTGAATGCCGTCACCGACGAAAGTGCCCGTGGCCTGCAGCAGCAGAACAATGAGATTGAACAGGCCGCCACTGCTGTCACCGAAATGACCAGCGCAGTGGAAGAAGTGGCGCGCAATGCCGTAAGCACATCAGAAGCGTCCAGTGAAGCCAGCCGCTCCACCGGCGATGGTCGTGACCTGGTGATGGAAACCGTGGGTGCAATCGAGCGCATGAGCGGTGATGTGCAGGCCACCGCCAAGCTGATTACTCACCTGGCCGAACAGTCGCGCGACATTGGCAAGGTGCTCGACGTGATCCGTGGCCTGGCCGACCAGACCAACCTGCTGGCGCTCAACGCAGCCATCGAAGCCGCGCGGGCCGGTGAAGCAGGCCGTGGTTTTGCCGTGGTCGCCGATGAAGTGCGGGCATTGGCCCATCGCACACAACAGTCGACCAGCGAAATCGAGCGCATGATCGGCAGCATCCAGGGCGGTACGGAAGAGGCGGTAGAATCGATGCGCACCAGCACCGAGCGCGCGGAGTCGACACTGAACATCGCCCGTGGCGCGGGCATGGCACTGGACACCATCGCCGGTGCGGTGGCGCAGATCAACGAGCGCAACCTGGTGATTGCCAGTGCGGCGGAAGAGCAGGCCCAGGTGGCGCGGGAAGTGGACCGCAACCTGGTGAACATCAATGACCTGTCGGTGCAGAGTGCTACCGGTGCGCATCAGACCAGTGCGGCGAGTGCCGAGCTGTCGCGTCTGGCGGTAGACCTCAATGGCCTGGTAGCCCGGTTCCGCACCTAGAAGCATTCGCGGGCACGCCCGCTCCCACAAGGTTCACCGCAGTCCTGAAGATAGCGATGGCCCTGTGGGAGCGGGCGTGCCCGCGACGAATCCAGACTGGCCACTGGATCAGTAATCGATCCGCACATCCCCTTTCGGCACACTGCAGCACGACAGGATGTAGCCCTCGGCCTCGTCATCTTCGGTGATGCCGCCGTTGTGCTCCATCTCTACTTCGCCGCCCAGCTTGAGCACTTTGCACGTCCCGCAAATGCCCATGCCACAGGCTTTCGGGATCATCAGGCCGACCTTGGCCGCGGCCGCATGCACGGTCTCGCCCGGGGCGATGCGGATGCTCTTCTCGCTGCCGATGAACTCCACCAGATTGAGGTCGGAAACGTCCAGCTCAGGTGCATCGGCCGCCTGCTCGGCGTGCTCCACGGCGTCGGCTTTGGCTTCCGCCGGCGTCGCGCCGAACGACTCCTCGTGATAATTCTTCATGTCGAAGCCGACCGCTTCAAGCATGCGCTTGACCGCCGTCATGTACGGCGTCGGGCCGCAGCAGAACACAACGCGCTCCATGTAGTCCGGCGCAATCAGTTCCATCAGCCGCTGGTTCAGGTAACCGCGGTAACCCGCCCACGGCTCGCCCAGGCCATGCTTTTCGCAAATGATGTGCAGGCTGAAGTTGGGGATGCGCGACGCCATCTGTTCCAGCTCGCGGTGGTAAATGATGTCTTTCGGCGAACGGGCGCTGTGGACGAACACCATGTCGACGTTGGCATTGGTGTCGTAGAACCAGCGCGCCATCGACATCACTGGGGTAATACCGACGCCGCCCGACAGGTACAGCACCTTGCCAGCAGGGAAGTCGATGGCGTTGAACAGCCCCACCGGGCCGTGCACCGGCAGCTCGGCGCCTTCGTGCATGGTGTCGTGCAGGAAGTTCGACACCAGGCCACCCGGCACACGCTTGACGGTGATCGAGAAGCTGTAGGGCACTGACGGCGAACTGGAGATGGTGTAGGAGCGCATCACGGGCTTGCCTTCGATCTCCAGCTCCAGGGTGACGAACTGCCCTGGCTTGAAGAAGAACATGATCGGCTGGTCGGCCATGAAGCAGAAGGTGCGCACGTCCCAGGTCTCCTGGATGACCTTGACGCAGCGCACGATGTGGCGGCCGTTGGCCCAGGTCTGGGTAGTGACCGGATTGAGGAAGGTATCGGACATGTTCATCTCCAGCGGCCGACTATCGGGCTTTATATGGCTTGGATAATGCGCAAGCTGAGAGCGACGTACATTCCTGCCAGCGACATCGGCGTGCTTATCGCGACCAGCCCCGCGATACAAGGGCTGGCGCGTCGTTATTCAAATCGGCCATGTCGCCCATGGATACGGTTCGCGGCGTCTTCGGACGCACACTCCACGGCAAAACAACATGCTGTTTTCTGACAAGCAGCCTTGCGGCACCACAACAACGATTAGCCACCTTTTGCCGGCCGCATACGGCCCCGAGGAATACACGATGGACGTCACCGCAACCCTGAGCCTGGGCGATCCACTGGAACCTGCACGCAAGGCCACCGCCGAGATGCTGCAGACCCGCGAGCGAACCTACTCGCTGCCCCAGCCTTTCTACACCGACGAGCGTCTGTTCCAGATCGACATGCAGGAGATCTTCCACAAAGAATGGCTGATCGCCGGCATGACCTGCGAGATCCCGGCGAAAGGCAACTACATCACCCTGCAGATCGGCAAGAACCCGATCATCGTTATCCGTGGTGCCGAAGGTAAGGTGCACGCCTTCCACAACGTCTGCCGTCACCGCGGTTCACGCCTGTGCGTCAGCGACAAAGGCAAGGTGGCCAAGCTGGTCTGCCACTACCACCAGTGGACCTACGAACTGGACGGTCGCCTGCTGTTCGCCGGTACCGAGATGGGCGCCGACTTCGACATGAAGGAATATGGCCTGAAGCCAGTGAACGTGAAGGTGGCCGGCGGCTACATCTTCATCAGCCTGGCGGAAAACCCGCCTGCCATCGACGAGTTCCTGGCCACGCTCGAGCACTACATGGAACCGTACGACATGGAGAACACCAAGGTGGCGGTGCAAACCACCTTGATGGAAAAGGCCAACTGGAAACTGGTGCTGGAAAACAACCGCGAGTGCTACCACTGCTCCGGTTCGCACCCGGAACTGCTGCAAACCCTGCTGGAATGGGACGATACCAACGACCCGCGTGCCAGCCAGGAATTCAAGGACCACGTGGCCGCCTCCGCCGCTGCCTGGGAAGCCGAGAAGATCCCGTACCTGCACAAGAGCCACGGCCTGCGTAACCGCATCGTGCGCATGCCGCTGCTCAAGGGCACCGTGTCGATGACCATGGACGGCAAGCAGGCCTGCCAGAAGCTGATGGGTCGCATCAAGAACCCGGACCTGGGCTCGATGCGCATCCTGCACCTGCCGCACTCGTGGAACCACTGCATGGGCGACCACATGATCGTGTTCACCGTGTGGCCGATCAGCGCCCAGGAGACCATGGTCACCACCAAGTGGCTGGTGCACAAGGATGCCGTCGAAGGTGTGGACTACAACCCCGAGAACATGCGCAAGGTGTGGGACGCCACCAACGACCAGGACCGCCGTCTGGCGGAAGAGAACCAGCGTGGGATCAACTCCACCGCGTACCAGCCTGGCCCGTATTCGAAGACTTACGAGTTTGGTGTGGTGAACTTCATTGACTGGTACAGCGGGCGGATGCTGAACAACCTGGGAGCAGAGCCGGCGGCCTACCTGAAAGAAGTGCAGGCTCAGTAAACAAAAACGCCCTGCCGCAAAAGATGCACTTTGCGGCAGGGCGTAACCCCATAGCAGATGGCTCACTGTGACTGGCTACGCTGTCGCCGTATAGCCAGCGATTGTGGAGGCGGCGAAGCACCAGCATTTCCCCGCATTCGTAATCTTACATTGAGGTCATACTTGATAGTCTGATTCGAAGGGGTCACGGGTGGCCCACCCGTTGGAGTGACAACATCCAGCATGAACTCGTGCGGCATTGGCGCCGCGGCTAAGCCTCCCGTCATCAAATTCCAATTCGTCTTGATCTGATTCAATGGGTGGCTCCCCGGCCCAATCGCTGCGTTGATCGCTCGCGTGAGCGTTGCTGCAGCACTGACTGCAGTGCCCACGTTCGCGCCAAAAATAGCGCTCGGCACCCCTGCGTACAATGCCGCGGAGCTTCCTAAGCTCAGTATGGAACCGAAGGTGCTCACTCGAGTGGCATTAAGGCCTATCCAAGTTTCAGGGGTAGGTCCGAGAAAGTTATAAGCAATCGTCGCTCCGTTCGACAGCATACCTAAACCACGCAGCATAAAGCTCCCAAGATCAATACTATGGCCACTGGGATCGACTCGGTTAACCGGATCACCAGCGCAATACGCATAACCGTTCACCCCCCCCTGCCCCAAAAGGACTGAAGGAGTCTGGGGCTTGAAACCGCATCAATGCCGGGTTGTAGGCACGATAACCGTTACCCAAGTGATAGCAACCCGTGAACGGGTCTCGCCGCTCGCCGTTGAACGCAAGTACACAAGCTCCACGATGCGTTCGATAGCCATAGGGTGAGTATCCGTTGACAACTTCAGGCATCACAGTCATGTGGATAACTCCTGGAGTGGGGTCCATGGAGGATATCTAGCCGCCGCGTGCTCAAACACTGGCAATTTTGTCAGTGCCCGCAGGTATCAATCGGATTAAAGCAGATGATCAATTTTTGATCGAAACAACGGAGCCCTTGTTTTTAAAGGGCTACAGTGCACTCCGTACAACTTGTCCACAGAGACACTAACAGACTTTGTGAGCAAAACACGGAGCCGACAACTGTAGTTCTGTGGATAAGCGGTTCAAAGCTCTGATAATCAAGAATTCGAGACTTCTGACCCACCTTGATCGTTTTTTAATCATTTCTTCGCAAGCCACGCCCTACGCGTACTCCAGCTAGTGCCCAACAGATTATCCACAGAGCAGCTAACAGCGATTGTGGGCAATACGAGCTGGAGGCATGCATATCCGTGCCTGACGAGCAGTGTGATGGGTCCGGCAGGGACTTATGCACAGGTAGAATGTGCGTCTGGCAGATGATCGGGGCGCCCTTGTGGAAGCGGGCTTGTCCCGTGGAGCAGGAGACCCAGTGCCTGGCACCGGCTGCGCCGGTGTTGGCGGGGCATGCCCGCCCGCACTCGGTCACTGGAAAATCAGTAATTTAGCGTTGCTCCAGGAGAACGCCTTGCCGGGGAGTGCATGAGCCTTTAGCGCAGCACGCCCTCTTCCACCAACAGCTTGAGGATGGCTTCGGCGCCTTCCTGTGGCGAAACGTCCTTCAGCACCTTGCCACCACCGCCACTGGCCTTGGCCGTCGCGGCCTTCATGCGGTCGGCGCCACTCTTGGCCTTGATCACCTTCAAGCGCTTGGGCCTTGGACGGGCCGGTTGCAACTCGGCTTCAGCCAACAGCTCATCTTCGACAATGGCCACATTACGCGCCGCCAATACCCCCCGGCGCGCAGGCCCAAAAGCGCTCTGGCGCGGCTTGGGCGCCGCGTTATCCACAGTCGCCAGCAATGGCAAACGCACCTTCAAGCGACGCCGCTGACCACGCGGCAAAGCCTGCAACACCTGCGCGGTGCCGTTGTCGATCGACTCCACCTCAGCCAACCCGACAATCAGCGGCCAACCGAGCTTTTCGGCCAGCAGGAACGGCAACATGCCCGAACCCTCGCCAGTCTCGGCCTGGCTGCCGGTCAGCACCAGTTGGGCCCCGGCGTCGCGCAGATAATCGCCCAGCACGCCCAGCACATCGGCACCGGCCGGTTGCTCCAGCACGTCCAGGTGGTCCAGGCCCATGCCCAGGTAAGCGCGCAACGCCTCTTCCTGTGGATCGCCAGCATGCACCACCTGCAAGTTATCCCCAGCCAGCTGCAAACCCAACTCCACGGCACGGGCATCCTGCTCGGCGCGGCGGGCGCGGCCAGAGCTGGGGTGGGCACCAATGGAAACCAGGCTGATCACTTTCGTACTCATGCTCGTGCCCTTATGCCGCGTCGCGCTGGCCGCCGCTGCGGAAGTTGTCCACAGCCTCGATCAGCGCCTTGAGAATCGCCGAGCTGTCGCCAATCACCGACAGGTCAGCCCGTTTGATCATGTCGCAGCCTGGATCCATATTGATCGCCACCACCTTGTCGCAGGCACCGATACCCTGCAGGTGCTGGATCGCGCCCGAGATACCCACAGCCACGTAGACACGCGCGGTAACCCAGGTGCCGGTAGCCCCCACCTGGCGATTGCGCGGCATGAAGCCGTCGTCCACCGCCACCCGCGAGGCACCTTCGGTAGCGCCGAGGGCTGCGGTGGCTTTGTGGTACAGGTCCCAGTCCTTGACACCGTTGCCGCCCGAGACGATGAACTCGGCTTCGGCCATGGCAATGGTGGCCGGGTCGACGGCCACCGAGCCAAGGTCTTCGATGCGCGGCAGGCTGCGCACCACGCTTGTGGACAACTCCACCGGCAGCGCTTCGTGACGGGTTTCGCTGACCGGCTCGGCGCACTCGGCCGCCGCCAGGATCAGGCGCGGCACAGTGCGTTGCAGGTCTTGCTGGCCGGCACCGGCGCGACCAATGCACTGGCCGTCCTTGATCTGCCATACCCGCGTTGCCGGGCGCTCGCCCAGCGCGGCGCCCAGGCGCCGACCCAGTTCACCGCCACCGGTGCGGCTGTCGGGCAGCAGCCAGTGGCGCGGCGCGAACTGGTTATCCACAGCCCGCAGGCCCTGCACCAGTTGCTCCGGTGCATAACCTTCAAAGGCCTCGCCTTCGATAACCAGCAGGCGGTCGACACCGGCTGTGGAAAAGTTGCTTTCCTTGTGCTCGTTGAACACCACGGCCAGCACCGCCCCGTCGCTGCCGGCCAGGCTGTGGGCCAGGCCAAGCAGGTCGCGGTCGTGGCTGCTCAGGCGGCCGCCAACCATGTCCGGCACAACGGCAATGTAGAACGCCGGCGCCGCCACCTGGTGCAGTGGCAACTTGACCTCGACTGCTGCCGTGCGCCGCCCGCCCGCGCCGGTGCCCTGCTGGGCGCCGCTGCGGTCGATACGCTTGATGCCGGCCGGGCCGACAAAGCCCGCGGCAATCGCATGTGGGTTCTTGCGGATGATGCCGTTAGGCCCCATCCAGCTGGTCTGTTGCGTCTGCATCGCGGCATGCAGCGGGTGCAGACGGTTACGGGCGATCCACTCGGCGCGTGGGTCGCGGCGGATTATGTCGCTCATCAGTGCACCTCCGCAGGTTCACGTTTAGCCGTTTGCGGCTTTGGGACAGTGGATGCGTCCTCCTCGATCAGCACGTCGGCCACCAGTTCGGCCAAGTCCTTGATCTGTGGGCGCGGCTCGACCACGCCTTCAAGCATGGCGGTGCACTGCGGGCAACCCACGGCTACCAGCTCGGCCTCGGTCTCACGAATGTCGTCCATGCGCATATCGGGAATACGCTGCTTGCCAGGGATGTCAGTGATCGGCGCACCGCCACCACCACCGCAGCAACGGGAACGGAAGCCCGAGCGTTGCATCTCGCGCACCTCAATACCCAGCGCCTTGAGCACTTCGCGCGGGGCTTCGTACTCGCCGTTGTAGCGGCCCAGGTAGCACGGATCGTGGTAGGTGACGCTGCCGCCCTTGTGTTGGCCCAGGTTGAGCTTCTTGGCCGCGATCAGTTCGGCGATGTAGGTGCTATGGTGCTGCACCTGGTAGTCACCACCCAGAGCGCCGTATTCGTTCTTCAGCACATGGAAGCTGTGCGGGTCGCAGGTGACGATGCGCTGGAACTTGTACTTGGCCAGGGTCTGGATGTTGCGCTTGGCCAGTTGCTGGAAGGTCGCCTCATCGCCCAGGCGGCGCGCCACGTCGCCGCTGTCGCGCTCTTCCAGGCCGAGTACGGCAAAATCCACACCCGAGGCTTTCAATACTTTGACAAACGAACGCAAAGTGCGTTGGTTACGCATGTCGAAGGCACCATCACCGACCCAGAACAACACTTCGGTCGCCTTCACTTCAGACAGCAGCCGCAGGTTAAGGTCGGCAGCCCAGTTCATGCGCCCGCCGGGGGCGAAGCCGCCGGGGTTGTCGGTGGCGATCAGGTTGTCCAGCACCTCGGCGCCCTTGTTCGGGGTTGCGCCCTTTTCCAGGGTAAGGTGGCGGCGCATGTCGACGATGGCATCGACGTGCTCGATCATCATCGGGCACTCCTCGACGCAGGCACGGCAGGTGGTGCAGGACCACAGCGTTTCGGCGTCGACCAGGCCATTGACGATCGGCTGGTGTGGATTGCCACCGTGTTCGCCGATTGGTTTGCCAGGGTATGGGCTACCGGCAAATTGCGCGTCAGTGCCACCGGCAAGGCCGATGACCATGTCCTGGATGAGTTTTTTCGGGTTCAGCGGCTGGCCAGCGGCAAAGGCCGGGCACATGGCTTCACATTTACCGCACTGCACGCAGGCATCGAAGCCCAGCAGCTGGTTCCAGGTGAAGTCGACCGGCTTTTCCACGCCAAGGGGTGCGTTCGGGTCTTCCAGGTCCAACGGCTTGAGGCCGGTGGAGCGGCCGCCGCCGAAGCGATCGGCACGGCGGTGCCAGGCCAGGTGCAAGGCACCGGCGAAGGCGTGCTTCATCGGGCCGCCCCAGGTCATGCCAAAGAACAGCTCCGACACACCCCACAGCACGCCCAGGCCCAGAACGGCGACCATCACCCAACCACCCGTGTTGGCCGGCAGGATACCGGCGACCGGCAGGGTGGCAATGAAGAAGCTCACGGCGAACGCCAGCAAACTCTTCGGCAGGCGCATCCACGGGCCTTTGGACAGACGAGAGGGCGGGTTCAGGCGGCGTTTGAAGACAAAGATGGCACCGGTGAACATGATCACCGTGGCTACCAGCAGTGCATAGCCGAGGATCTTGCTCTGCAGGCCAAAACCATGCACCAGAATGGCCAGCACAGCAGACAGCACAAAGCCGCCCGCAGTGGCCACGTGGGTCTTGGACATGTATTTGTCGCGCTCAACCACGTGGTGCAGGTCCACCAGGTAGCGCCGCGGCATGGCCAGCAGGCCGCCGATCAGGTTGACCTTGGACGGCCGGCCACGGCGCCACATGCGCACCCGGCGCAAAGCACCGAGCACTGCCAGGCCAAGGGCAGCGAACAGCAGGATGGGTAGAAGGGTGTTCAACATGGGAGACTCCCACAAACAGCTGGATTCTTGCGCCGACCAGAGGGCGAGACTGGCCCCATGTAGGAGCGGGTTTACCCGCGAATGCGTTCGGTCAGGCAACAGTGTTGTCAGTGCTGACGCATTCGCGGGTAAACCCGCTCCTACAGGGATCGCGCCCGATGGCGGCGACTGTTAACGATCAGAAGTCCTTGCACAGGCGCAAGGCGTCGTAGATCGCCGCATGCACGTTGCGCTGGGCCACGCAGTCACCGATGCGGTACAGCAGGTAGCCTTCGCCCGGCTGGCTGAGGATCGGCTGTGGCTTGATGGCGAACAGCGCCTCCACGTCGATCTGGCCCTTGTTGCGCGAACCTTCCTTGAGCGCGTAGTACAGCTCTTCGTCAGGGCGCACGCCGTTTTCAACCACGACTTGATCGACCACGCGCTCTTCCTTGGCGCCGGTGTATTCGTTCTCCAGTACCGCCACCAGCTTGTCGCCTTCGCGGTAGACCTTTTCCAGCATCATGTCGCCGGTCATGATCACTTCTTTGGGGTACATGCTGCGGTAGTAGGTGGGGAAGGTGGTCCCCCCCATGGCCACGCCTGGCTTGATGTCGTCGGTGACGATCTCGACCTGGCTGCCCTTGTCAGCGATGAAGTCGGCGACCGACATACCGGTGAATTCGCAGATGGTGTCGTACACCAGCACGTTCTTGCCCGGCGCTACCTTGCCATCGAGCACATCCCAGCTGCTGACCACCAGCCCTTCAGCGGCGCCCCAGTGCTCGTTCTGCTCCAGGAACGAGTGCCCACCTACGGCCAGCACGATGACGTCCGGGCGCAGGTCCTGAATGGCGGCCACATCAGCGGCAGTGCCCAGGCGCAAGTCGACTTTCAGGCGAGCCAGCTCAAGCTGGTACCAGCGGGTGATACCGGCAATCTGGTCACGCTGCGGGGCCTTGGCGGCAATGGTGATCTGCCCGCCAATCTGGTCCCTCTTCTCGAACAGGGTCACGTCGTGGCCGCGTTCAGCAGCCACGCGGGCCGCTTCCATGCCGGCAGGGCCTGCGCCAACCACCACCACCTTGCGCTTGACGCCGGTGGTCTTCTCGATGATGTGCGGCACACCCATGTACTCACGGGAGGTCGCGGCGTTCTGGATGCACAGCACATCCAGGCCTTGGTACTGGCGGTCGATGCAGTAGTTGGCACCGACGCACTGCTTGATCTGGTCGATCTGGCCCATCTTGATCTTGGCGATCAGGTGCGGGTCGGCCATGTGCGCACGGGTCATGCCGACCATGTCCACGTAGCCGCCTTCAAGGATGCGCGTGGCCTGGTTCGGGTCTTTGATGTTCTGCGCGTGCAGCACCGGGACCTTGACCACTTCCTTGATACCGGCTGCCAGGTGCAGGAACGGCTCCGGCGGGTAGCTCATGTTGGGGATGACGTTGGCCAGGGTGTTGTGGGTATCGCAACCCGAGCCGACCACGCCGATGAAGTCGAGCATGCCGGTGGCGTCGTAGTAGGCAGCGATCTGCTTCATGTCCTCGTGGCTGAGGCCATCAGGGTGGAACTCGTCACCACAGATACGCATGCCCACGCAGAAGTCGTCACCCACTTCAGCGCGCACAGCTTTCAGTACTTCCAGGCCGAATTTCATGCGGCCTTCAAAGGTACCGCCCCATTCGTCGGTACGTTTGTTGACCCGTGGGCTCCAGAACTGGTCGATCATGTGCTGGTGCACCGCCGACAATTCCACGCCGTCCAGGCCGCCCTCTTTGGCGCGACGCGCAGCCTGCGCGTAGTTGCCGATTACCCGCCAGATCTCTTCCACCTCGATGGTTTTGCAGGTGGCGCGGTGCACAGGTTCGCGAATGCCCGATGGCGACATCAGCGTCGGCCAGTTGAAGCCGTCCCAGCGCGAGCGGCGGCCCATGTGGGTAATCTGGATCATGATCTTGGCGCCATGCTTGTGCATGGCGTCGGCAAGGTTCTGGAAGTGCGGGATGATGCGGTCGGTCGACAAGTTGACCGATGCCCACCATTCCTGCGGGCTGTCGATGGCAACCACCGACGAGCCGCCACAGATGGCCAGGCCGATGCCGCCCTTGGCCTTCTCTTCGTAGTACTTCACATAGCGGTCGGTCGTCATGCCGCCGTCAGTGGCGTAGACCTCGGCGTGCGCGGTGCTGAGCACACGGTTGCGGATGGTCAGTTTGCCGATCTGGATCGGCTGGAACATTGCTTCGAATGCCATGACGCTATCTCCGGCTTACAACGGCTTTGTAACGAACAGGCCATCTTCGTGGCCTTCTTCCGACCCGCCATAGACCTGTTCGGCCACGGTGCGGATCTTGCTGCCGCGGGCAGCGAGAATCTGGTCCATCGCGCCAGCGAACCAGCCGGTGAACATGTAGTCGACCTTGCGGCCGCACTTGCCATAGACGTACACGAACGCAGAGTGCTTGAGCTTGACGCTGCAGGTACCTTTATCCAGGTCGATATCCTGGATCTCGAACAGGCCCCAGCCACGCTGGCTCAGGCGCTTCATGTAGTGCTCGAACACCGCCACGCCTTCCAGGCCATGGCACTCGGCCTCTTTTTCACACCAGTGCCAGGCAGACTTGTAGCCAGCCTTGTAGAGGATTTCGGCATAGGCGTCGGCGCCCAGCACTTCCTCGATGCCCATATGGTTATTGACGAAGAAATGACGAGGCACATACAGCATCGGCAAGGCGTCGCTGGTCCAGACACCGGTCTCGCTGTCGACTTCGATTGGCAATTGCGGGGCGATTTTGGCCATGGAAACTCAACTCCATAAAATTTTTTTGTGGGTGCCCCGGCGTTGCTGGCAGGGGCTATCAGGCTTGGAGAGCGGCTTACTCGCCCCAGACATCCTTGAGGACGTTGACCCAGTTCTCGCCCATGATCTTGCGCACCACACGCTCGGAGTGGCCGCGTTTCAGCAAGGTCTCGGTGAGGTTGGGGAATTCGCCGACAGTGCGAATGCCCAGCGGGTTGATGATCTTGCCGAAGTTGGTCAGGCGGCGGGCGTAGCCCTTGTCATGGGTCAGGTATTCGAAGAAGTCCTGGCCGTGCCCCTGGGTGAAGTCGGTACCGATACCGATGGCGTCTTCACCGACGATATTCATGGTGTACTCGATGGCCTCGGCGTAGTCATCGATGGTCGAGTCAATGCCTTTGGCCAGGAACGGCGCGAACATGGTGACGCCAACGAAACCGCCGTGATCAGCGATGAACTTCAGCTCTTCGTCCGACTTGTTGCGCGGGTGCTCTTTCAGGCCCGAGGGCAGGCAGTGCGAGTAGCACACCGGCTTTTTCGATTCGAGGATGACTTCTTCGGAAGTCTTGGAGCCAACGTGGGACAGGTCGCACATGATGCCGACACGGTTCATCTCGGCAACGATCTCGCGACCGAAGCCGGACAGCCCGCCGTCACGCTCGTAGCAGCCGGTGCCCACCAGGTTCTGGGTGTTGTAGCACATCTGCACGATGCCCACGCCCAGCTGCTTGAACACGTCCACATAAGCGATCTGGTCCTCGAACGCATGGGCGTTCTGGAAGCCGAAGAGGATGCCGGTCTTGCCCAGTTCCTTGGCCTTGCGGATGTCGGCGGTGGTGCGCACCGGCATCACCAGGTCGCTGTTGTCGCGGATCAGCTTCTGGCTGGACGCGATGTTGTCGACGGTAGCCTTGAACCCTTCCCAGACCGACACCGTGCAGTTGGCCGCAGTGAGACCGCCTTTGCGCATGTCTTCGAACAGCTCGCGGTTCCATTTGGCGATGATCAGGCCATCGATGACGATGCTGTCGGCGTGTAGTTCGGCTGGGCTCATCAGGCTGTCCCCTTTTATAGAGTTGGGTCGCGCCAAACCTTCTGCCGGCGCTTTGAGGCCAGCATATGCCTGTGCCCCGAGGCGCCCCGGTGCAAAAACGACAGGGGGTTTGCCGAAAGCGTCAATGCGCGACAAGAGCGCGTCTGGCGCGTGTTCCGGGGATGCGAGACAGTCTCGATAACGACATTTGCGGCCGGTACATGAACATTTGGTCAGGGAGCTACCACCTGGCCTCTGGCTGAGCGAGAATCCTTGCGATTCGACAGCCTGTGAGGAGAAAACGGATGAAATCAATGGCATGGCTGGTGCTGCTGGCCATCGTGAGCGGGGCCCAGGCCAGTGAGGACGAAAGCACACCTTGCGACAATGTGGAGACCGACCAGCAAACCTTCGCCTGTGCAGCATTCAACAAGCAGGTCGCCGAGCGTGAGCTGCAGTCGGCCTACGACGACCTGGTCGCGCGCATGCGTGATCAGTTCGGCGACGAGGCAGGCCTGATGTCGCGAATAGAGGCAGCCGAGAAAGTCTGGAGCCAACTGCGCGATGCAGACTGCAAGGTCGAAACCCATGCTGAACAACCCGGCAGCAGGGCCTACCAGATCGCCTGGAACAGCTGCATTGCACAGCGCAGCGATGAGCGAGCCGAGTATTTGCGCAGCCTGGGCGCGCAAAACAGTGACGAGCCAGCACCCGAAGATTGATCAGCACGTGCGAGTGAAGGATCAACTCCAGAGGAACAACGTGCCGCTGATGCCCCCTGCGTAATTGCTCGATAGTGCCCCCAGACCACGTGCTCACCATGTGTGTCTTGGAACTCACAACTATCAAGGAATTACAAAGTGGCTGACATCAAAGTTGAAATGGAAAAAATCCGCAAAGAGGGTCAAGAGCGCGTAGCCGCTACCGGCCAGACCATCTGCGTCTTCGCTGACAATGTCCCTGCCAACATTGCAGAAGACATCCTGGCCGGCATGCGTTTGATGACCGAACTGGCCAACAAGAAGTTCGACAAGGAGACCCAGCAGCGCGAGTGGTACAACTTCTACAACGATGGCCTGATCAAGTTTGGCTGGACCATGACGGGCGCAGCACATGCCGAAGATGCCATTGATGAGGACAACCTGACCCTGGCAGAGCTGATTACCAAGTCCGTCACCATCAGCGTCTCCGCGGACCCTCGTCGCGCCGCCTGCGCCAGGCGTGTTCTGCAAATTGTCGTGCAGAAGCCGGAAGTCAAGGCGCACCTGGAAAAGCACAGCCATAGCGAATCCGGCAAATCGAGCAACTTCGTGGTCGCCCAGTGCGAAATGACGCCACAAGGCCTGCCGGCGATGCACATGACCAGCTTCCAGGCCAGCTACGACTCGAAAGTCGAGCGTGAAGGCGCCCTGACCCGCAAGGTCGACAAAACCTCTACCCGCGTTTATCGCGCTTCGCAACAAGGCACGTTCAGCGTTCGTCACTTCGACGCTGCACGTGATCTTGTGAATGAGAAGATAAAAGGCGACATCGCCGCGTTTCTCGCTATCTGATTAGCGAGACCGGGTACCAGCTCTCTGGTACCCGGTTCTGGTCATCTGCATCCATCAAGGAGCAATGCCACATGGGCGATACGAACCTGGATACCCGTGTATTCGAGGAGCGGCTAAGCATCAAGCCTGCGCCCTGGCTGACACTTGAGACATGGGAAGACTTGCAGCTAAGCCTGCGTTATTCACAAGCAGTGGCCAATGAAAAATTCTCGATGGAGACCCAGCCTCAGCAATGGTTCACTGTCGCTCTCGCCACCTTGCAATCATTGAAATTCACCCTGTTCGAACACACTCATAAAACCATCGTGTATGAGCCGCACTTGCTTGCATTAAGCGATGTTTACAGTGGCTATCTACCCCCGCCCCGCGAGAAAGGACCTTGGTTCAAGAGCCTCGAAGAAAATGTTCAAGCCGCTCTGCAGTCGGCCGGTACGCGTACCTTCACCGTCATGAACGCCTCTTCACATCTCAGTATCGAAATGGACCATGAAGGGGACCAGGTCCCGGTTGCGATCCTGTTTTATGCCTACTGCGTTACCGACCCGGTCGAGCCCACCAGAAAGTTGAACCTGATATTTGACCATCTGGGTGCACGCTTCAATGCAGCGGATTTCGCCCCGCTTCGCAAAGATCTGCAAGCTAGGAATCGCGAAAAGCTAAGGGCCATTCTCGAGCGTGAACTGGATTGAAGCTCACTTTGTACCGCTGGGCCGTCGCTCCTCCCGCGGGCACCGTCCAAACCTCAGCTTGTAGCGCCGCGTGAAATAGGATGGCAGTTCAAACCCGCACGCAAGGCTGACTTCAGTCACCGACATGTCGGTCTGGGCCAACAGCTGGCGCGCCTTGTCCAGCCGTAACCCGAGATAGAAACCGCTCGGGGTTGCATCAAGGTGCATGCGAAACAAACGCTCCAGTTGACGCCGTGTCACCTTGATCGCGGCAGCCAGTTCCAGCGTACTCAACGGTGGCTCGATGTGTTTTTCCATTTCGCCAATGGCATGGACCAGCTTCTTGTTGCTGATGCCATAACGCGCACCGATCTGCATGCGCTGGTGGTCCTGGCGCTGACGGATACGACCCAGCACGAACTGCTCCGACACCTTGACCGCCAGTTCGCTGCCGTGAGACTGGGCAATCAGGTGCAGCATCAAATCGATCGAGGCGGTTCCGCCGGCACAGGTGATACGGCTGCGGTCAATCTCGAACAGCTCCTGGGTGGCTTGAAGGCCTGGATAGCGTTCCTTGAATGCCTCAAGCGCCTCCCAATGCAATGTCGCCCGGTAGCCCTCGAGCAGCCCTGCCTCGGCCAGCACCATTGCGCCCGTGTCGATGCCACCGAGCATGACAGCTTCGTGGTTGAGCCGGCGCAGCGCATGCAGCAGTTTGGGTGCGACATTGGCCAGTGGCTCAAAGCCCGCAACCACCAGCAGGATGTTGGCCGGCTCTCCTTCCCCCAGGGCGGCATCGGCATTGATCGACATGCCATTGCTCGCCAGCACCGCCTCACCGTCCAGGCTAAGCACCTGCCACCGGTACAACAGCCCGCCAAAACGATTGGCCACCCGCAGCGGCTCCACCGCCGAAATGAACCCCATGGCGGAAAAGCCGGGCACCAACAGAAAGGCAATCGTCTCCATCATCCCCTCCTCCACAGAAACTGGTCGCCCAGGTGCTAATTCCTGTCGCTAGCGTGCGCTTGGGCAAGGTAGCGCCAGCGTAGCGTATTCACACGGTCCGCAGAGGCCGCCCTCAATAACAATATGCACTGCCGATGGAGAGCCACCATGCACAGCTTGATCCGCCGCAGCCTGTTGTCCCTTGCCCTGAGCAGCATCGTTGCCACCCCGCTTTTCGCCGCCGAGCCCGCCGCCTGCAAAAACGTGCGCCTTGGCGTGGTCAACTGGACCGACGTCATTGCCACCAGCGCCATGGCCCAGGTACTGCTCGACGGCCTGGGGTACCAGACCAAACAGACCAGTGCCTCGCAACAGATCATCTTCGCCGGCATACGCGACAAACGCCTGGACATGTTCCTGGGTTACTGGAACCCGATCATGACCCAGACCATTACCCCGTTCGTCGATGCCAACCAGGTCAAGGTGCTGGACAAGCCAAGCCTGGAGGACGCGCGCGCCACCTTGGCCGTGCCGAAATACCTCTACGACAAGGGCCTGAAGACGTTCGCCGACATCCACAAGTTCGAGAAAGAGCTGGGCGGCAAGATCTATGGCATCGAACCGGGTTCCGGCGCCAATACGCAGATCAAAGCGATGATCACCAAGAACCAGTTCGACCTGGGCAAATTCCAGCTGGTCGAGTCCAGCGAGGCCGGCATGCTCGCCGCCGTCGACCGCGCGGTGCGGCGCAAGGAGGCCGTGGTGTTCTTCGGCTGGGCGCCACACCCGATGAACGTGAACATCGACATGGCCTACCTGGGTGACAGCCAGGATGCACTCGGCCCTGACGAAGGCCGTGCGACGGTGTGGACGGTGACGGCGCCGGACTACGCCGAACGCTGCCCCAATGCCCACCGCCTGCTGGCCAACCTGAAGTTCAGCGCCGAGGACGAGAGCCGCATGATGCAGCCACTGCTTGACCACAAAGACGCGCTGGAATCGGCCCGCCAGTGGCTCAAGGACCACCCCGAGGACAAGGCGCGCTGGCTTGAGGGTGTGACCACCTTCGATGGCAAGCCGGCTGCGGACAACCTCAAGCTTACCGCCAACTGACAGGGCCCTTTCGCGGGCACGCCCGCTCCCACAGGTAACGCGCTCGCCAGGGCCATCACGGCTCCCTGTAGGAGCGGGCTTGCCCGCGAAGAGGCCAGCATTGACCAAACAAGGAACCCGCCATGAACCACGACGTCATCATCACCTGCGCCCTCACCGGCGCCGGCGACACCGCCTCGAAAAGCCACTTGGTCCCGGTCACCCCCAAACAGATCGCCGAATCCGCCGTGGAAGCTGCCAAAGCAGGCGCCACCGTGGTCCACTGCCACGTCCGCGACCCGCAGACCGGCCGTTTCAGCCGTGATGTAAACCTCTATCGCGAAGTCATGGAGCGTATCCGCGAAGCTGACGTGGACATCATCGTCAACCTCACCGCCGGCATGGGCGGCGACCTGGAAATCGGCCCGGGTGAAACGCCGCTGGCGTTCGGCCCGGGCACCGACCTGATCGGCCCGCTGGAGCGCCTGGCCCATGTCGAAGCACTGTTGCCGGAAATCTGCACCCTCGACTGCGGCACCCTCAACTTCGGCGATGGCAACTCGATCTACGTGTCCACCCCGGCCCAACTGCGCGCCGGTGCCAAACGCATTACCGAACTGGGGGTGAAGGCCGAGCTGGAAATCTTCGACACCGGCCACCTGTGGTTCGCCAAGCAAATGATGAAGGAAGGCCTGCTTGAAGACCCGTTGTTCCAGCTGTGCCTGGGCATCCCGTGGGGCGCACCGGCCGACACCACCACCATGAAGGCCATGGTCGACAACCTGCCTGCCAACGTCACCTGGGCCGGCTTCGGCATCGGCCGCATGCAGATGCCCATGGCCGCGCAGGCCGTTTTGCTCGGCGGGAATGTGCGGGTGGGCCTGGAAGACAACTTGTATCTGGACCGTGGCGTGCTGGCCAGCAATGGCCAACTGGTGGAACGCGCAAGCGAGATCATCACCCGCATGGGTGGCCGCGTGCTCAGCCCGGCAGAAGGCCGGGAAAAAATGAACCTCAAGCGCCGCTGATCCTTTCAGGAGACCGATATGCCCTTCATTACCGAGATCAAGACCTTCGCCGCCCTGGGTAGCGGCGTGATCGGCAGCGGCTGGGTCGCCCGCGCCCTGGCCCATGGCCTGGACGTGGTGGCCTGGGATCCCGCGCCCGGCGCCGAACAGGCACTGCGCAAACGTGTCGCCAACGCCTGGCCGGCACTGGAAAAACAAGGCCTGGCCCCTGGCGCATCGCAAGACCGCCTGAAGTTCGTGAGAACCATCGAGGAATGCGTGCGCAACGCCGATTTCATCCAGGAAAGCGCACCAGAGCGCCTGGACCTCAAGCTCGGCCTGCACGCCAAAATCAGCGCCGCAGCCAAGCCTGACGCAATCATCGGCTCAAGCACTTCGGGCCTGCTGCCCAGCGAGTTCTACGAGTCGTCCACTCACCCTGAGCGCTGCGTCGTCGGCCACCCGTTCAACCCGGTGTACCTGCTGCCGCTGGTCGAGATCGTCGGCGGCAGCCGCACCTCACCCGAGGCCATTGAAGCTGCCAAAACCATCTACACCACACTCGGCATGCGCCCACTGCATGTGCGCAAGGAAGTGCCAGGCTTCATCGCCGACCGCCTGCTAGAAGCGCTCTGGCGCGAGGCCTTGCACCTGGTCAACGACGGCGTTGCCACCACGGGCGAAATCGACGACGCGATCCGCTTCGGCGCAGGCTTGCGCTGGTCGTTCATGGGCACATTCCTTACCTATACCCTGGCCGGTGGCGATGCCGGCATGCGCCACTTCATGTCACAGTTCGGCCCTGCCCTGAAGCTGCCCTGGACTTACCTGCCAGCACCGGAACTGACCGACAAGCTGATCGACGATGTGGTGAGCGGCACTTCCGAGCAACAGGGCGAGCGCAGCATCGCTGCACTGGAGCGCTATCGTGACGACACCCTGCTGGCGGTACTGGAAGCGGTGAAGTCCAGCAAGGCCAGCCACGGCATGTCGTTCAGCGATTAAGGAGACCAAGATGCCTGCTCTGATCACCTACCGCACCACGGTCCAGGAGGACTGGGTCGATTACAACGGGCACCTTCGCGATGCCTTCTACCTGCTGATCTTCAGCTACGCGACCGATGCCCTGATGGAGCGCATTGGCCTGGACGCCGACAGCCGCGGGCAAAGCGGTAATTCGCTGTTCACGCTGGAGGCGCACATCAATTATCTGCACGAGGTGAAGCTGGGCACCGAGGTGTGGGTGCAGACGCAGATCATCGGCTTCGATAAAAAGCGACTGCACTTGTATCACAGCTTGCATCGATCAGGTTTTGACGAGGCGTTAGCCGCCAGTGAGCAATTGCTTTTACATGTGGACCTGGCGGGGCCAAAGGCCAAGCCTTTTGGAGAATTCAGCACCAATCAACTACAAAGCGTGGTCGATAGCCAACGGGATTTACCAACGCCAGCCTTTACAGGCCGTGTGATAAAGCTCCCCATTTGACGCTAACGAGAGCAGTCAGACCATGGCTGCTCGCTAGTGTGGTGTTTTGCAAATACGGCCAATAACTCGCGAGCGATTTTTGCGCTCAGGCAAGGCGTCGCGACGAGTCGTAGCCCAGCTACGGCGAGGAGCGACAAAGCCGCATGAGCGCAAAAAGCGCCGCGCGTTATGGTCGTTATTTGTGAAACACCACACTAGGCCTCGGTTATTGTGGGATATCGAGATTTATCCAACTTTGGTACCTACCGTTATCACATGCCAGTAACTCAGGCCCCGGCCTCAAGCTGGGCTGAGAGCCTAGGCAAAGGTTGCGGTTATAACTCTGTATTTTCAAGGTGTGATCGGGCTGCGCTGATACCATCCAGAGAAGACCATCTTTGACTGTTGCGGGGCATGGTTCAGCCAAAACATAATTGTCAGCGCGCGCGACCATACAATTACCGCCCGGCGCCACAATCCTGAACGTACCCGCATCGCCCCACGGCTCTAAAGTCCACTTCTGCTGCGGGCCAGGAGAGCACGCGACGAACTGGATATTTGACCCGGCAAAATCCTGCAAGCAGGGGTGAGGGGAACCTTGCTCCAGCCGACCTTTATTTTTAAGCACGCCCGGCATGGGAGGGTAGAAACTCTCTATACTTGCCCTGCGCTCGTTGATCGCGCGGGCGACATCATGATGTGCGACAGTACCCAGAGGTTGTCCTTGATAACTCAGCCGAGGATTGGAGTAAAACGGTACTCTCGGACATGTCGGGCTACAGTCATAAGACATCTGAGTTCGGAACCTGAGGTTCCCCCCATCCGGACCGTAGCGATACCCATGAATATAAGTATCCGTTTGCCCATCCCAGTTATGAACCATGCCAAAGTTGTGGCCAATCTCGTGGCCTAACGAGGTAATGCAACTAATCGCCGAAAAGCCTTGCGTCTTATTACTCGACGGCTTACCCGCGCCGCAGAGCTCATTATTGGCAACGTACATCGAAACTAGATCTGCCCTGAGCTCCACCCTTTTGGCATTGACAGCGGGATTGTTATATTGAACTTCATTGAGCAGCGTTCCAAAGTCTTTCCCCTCTTCGTCAATAGCAGAATCTATAAATCCCGCAAACTCGTAAGTAATATTCACCTCGCTGTTTTTTGCAATTTGATTTACATCCTGCAACCCTAACATCAGATCAGCACGATAGTTTGGATTTTTCGCGCGAGACTGAACGGTACTTACAAATAGCAGTCTTATTATACTGTAGGCAGACGAGACCTGCTGCGGTTCTTCTAGAGCAGGATATACCGTATTCTCAACTTCTACGCCCCGTGCATCTTCAGAGGGCAGCTTTGACTCGTCAACCTTGATCAGCACGTGCATACCTGAACCGATATAAACCAATCGGTACCGCTGGCCACCCACCAAAAAATTGCCTGCCAGCTGATTATCATGACGGACGATTGACATATAGTATTTAGGATCGAAATCAATTTCTCCTTCCGACCCTGAGTGGCCTGCTTTCCACTGTGAAGGCTGATAGCCAACCCATCCTTCATACCCATCAGCCAAGGCATTGAAGTTTCTCCGATTAAACTTTTCAGCCTTTCGATCCGGTAGTGTTATAGCGATGTTTTCAGCATCCCCCCCAATCAATGACGCCTCAACCTTCACTAGCGTGAATTCTTCATTAGCGGGGTCGGCCAACAACGTTTTCAGATAGCCTTTTGCTGTTTTCTGAAGCATCTGGCGGTTTTGAGTAGGCTGCAGTGTAAACAGCTGCGGAACAACACTGCCAACAGTGCTCATTGACGGGGTAGATGACGAACATGAAGCCATTATCAAGGTCGCGCCTAGGACAATGATCATGCAGATATTCTTTTTCACATTTCCCGCTCCTGTGGAATCCATCTTCCACAAAAGAGCACAGACTTCTGCAGTGCGTCACCTGACATAAATGCTAGGTGTATGTATGTATAGGGGAGTCTGGCGGAATAAAAATAACCCCGGAAAGCCGTGAGCTACCGGGGCCAAGAGCGAGCAACATCCACTGTGCGTGAGCGAGGGTGACCAAACCCTCTGTACCGTGAATGGCTTCAGTGTGCGTGCTTGCCTGGCAGGGGATTTAGTCGTAAACGACCTGTTCTTAGCCAAAGCAGCCATGGCGGCATTCTGTCCTTGCGAGGCTGTCGCACACGTCACAGAATCGGTCGTAAATCACAGCAGCACTCTCTTAGCGATAAAAGGGACAACAGCCATGATGCATGCGGATTTGATTGATCAGGACGACCTCGCCGGCCATTTGCGCGCGCGCGGTTTCGATATTCCGGCCGGGGCCAGCGCCGAACAGGCGTGTGAAGCGGTGGTTCGTGGGCTGACCGAGCCCAATGCGCGGGCGCTGAAGGGGATGGTGGAGCAGATGTACACCGGCAGTGCGACGATCCTGCCGGCAGTGCGCCAGGCCATCGACAAGCAACTGTTGCCGGCATTGGCGCAGTTCAACAAACGCGCGTAATTCTCTTACCCAGGACCGACCCCTTCGCGGGACAAGCCCACTCCCACAGGTCACCGCTGACTCAGTTCAGCGGGTGACCTGTGGGAGTGGGCTTGTCCCGCGAAAAAGTCGACTCGGTATCAGAGCCTTACACTGGCAAATGTCGACTCGTTGCGTGCCTGGCTCAGGGCCGCCATCGGCCCGCTGTGCGGCGACAGGGTCATGGCCTGAGGAATCGGCATCATGGCCACCTGCTGCGCGGTGTTGGAGCCCACGCGCTCGTCACGCGGCGGAATGCCAAAGTACTCGCGATAGCACTTGGAGAAGTGCGGGGTCGACACGAAGCCGCACACCGATGCCACTTCGATGATCGACATCGGCGTCTGCTTCAGCAACTGCCGCGCACGGATCAGGCGCAACTTCAGGTAGTAGCGCGAAGGTGAGCAGTGCAGGTACTTCTGGAACAGGCGCTCCAGCTGACGCCGCGAAACCGCCACATAGACCGCCAGTTCGTCCAGGTCGATCGGTTCCTCCAGATTGGCCTCCATCAACGCGACGATTTCCTGCAACTTCGGCTGGTTGGTGCCAAGCATATGTTTGAGCGGCACACGCTGGTGGTCCTGCTCGTTGCGAATACGCTCGTAGACGAACATCTCGGAGATCGCCGCCGACAACTCGCGGCCGTGATCACGGCTGATCAGGTGCAGCATCATGTCCAGCGGCGCGGTGCCACCGGAGCTGGTGAAGCGGTTGCGGTCAAGGGTGAACAGGCGGGTACTCATGTTCACCCGCGGGAAGGCTTCCTGCATCGCGGCCAGGCATTCCCAGTGCACGCTGCAATCGAAGCCGTCGAGCAGGCCAGCGCAGGCCAGTGCCCAACTGCCGGTGCACACGGCGCCCAGCCTGCGCGACTGACGGGCCTGGGCTTGCAGCCAGGTGACGTGTTCACGGGTGACGGAACGCTGGATGCCAACACCACCACAGACAATCACGGTGTCGATAGGCGGAGCATTGCTGATGGCAGCATCCGGTGTGATTTGCAGACCATCGCTGGCCCACACCTGGCCGCCATCGATGGTCAGCGTGTGCCAGCGATACAGCTCACGACCAGACAGCTGGTTGGCCATGCGCAGCGGCTCGACCGCCGATGCCAGGGAAATCAGGGTGAAATTGTCCAATAGAAGAAACCCGATGGACTGGGGTGCTGTGCGGTTCTGGGTTGGATTCCCGGAGGTGTACGACGTCATCGCGATTTCTCCTCACACAAATGCAGGGTGTGCCTCAGGCGGGCACTTACTTCTTGTTATGACCCCTCGGTCATTTTCCGGGGGTAGGCTTGCCAATCTCAACGCAAACGCCGTGCCTAAACTTGAACGGCCATCCAAAAAAACCTGAAAACGACGCCTTTATGGGGCAATTCAAGTGCTTGCATCGTGTTGGCCAGTCGTCCAGAACAGGCGAGCTAGCGCGTTGCCTGTAACGGTTGAGCAGTTTAGTGACACGCGCCGCGTGGGTTTCCCAGAAGCGACACCTTTAAGTGTCACCGACAACCCTCACACTGATCGCGACATCCGACGATCGGTAGCGTGGCGCCGCACCATAAAGAGGCATTGGCGGTTGTGTTGCACCTGCATCAGCCTCAAGGGCCTCTTCGCGGGCAAGCCCGCTCCTACAGGGATTGCACAGTTCCTGTAGGAGCGGGCTTGCCCGCGAAGAGGCCCAGAAGGTCAGTTCAGGAAATCAGCACTCGATAGCGCTGACCGCCAGGCCGCCGCGCGAGGTCTCTTTGTACTTGTCGTGCATATCGGCCCCGGTATCGCGCATGGTGCGGATTACCTGGTCGAGGGAAATGAAGTGCTCACCATCGCCGCGCAACGCCATCTGCACCGCGTTGATGGCCTTCACCGCAGCAATCGCGTTGCGCTCGATGCAGGGCACTTGCACCAACCCGCCAACCGGGTCGCAGGTCAGGCCAAGGTTGTGTTCCAGGGCAATTTCAGCGGCGTTCTCAACCTGTGGCGGGGTGGCGCCGAGCACTTCGGCAAGCCCCGCTGCGGCCATCGCGCAGGCCGAGCCGACTTCCCCCTGGCAACCCACTTCGGCACCGGAGATCGAAGCGTTCTTCTTGCACAGGATGCCCACAGCGGCGGCAGCCAGGAAGTAATCGACAACGCTGGACTCATCCACCGCATCGCTGAATCGCATGTAGTAATGCAGCACCGCCGGGATGATGCCTGCCGCGCCGTTGGTAGGCGCGGTCACCATGCGCCCGCCGGCGGCGTTTTCTTCATTGACCGCCAAGGCGAACAGGTTGACCCATTCCATGGCACTCATGGTCGAGCCGATCACGTTGGGCTTGCCGATTTCCTGCAGGCTGCGGTGCAGCTTGGCGGCACGGCGGCGCACGTTCAGCCCGCCGGGTAGCGTGCCCTCGTACTTGAGGCCGTTGTTGACGCATTCCTGCATGGCTTCCCAGAGCTTGTGCAGGCCAGCGCGGATGTCTTCCTCGCTGCGCCAGACCTTCTCGTTGGCCATCATCAATTGCGACACGCTGAGGTCGTTTTGCTTGCACAGGCGCAGCAGTTCGGCGGCGCTGTTGAAGTCGTACGGCAACACTGTCTGGTCAGCATCCAGCACACCGCTGGCGGCTTGGGCTGCATCGACCACAAAGCCGCCGCCCACCGAGTAATAGGTGTCGCGGTGCAACTCACCCTGCTCGCCTTCGGCAATCAGGGTCATGGCGTTGGGGTGATACGGCAAGTTCTCGTCCAGCAGCAGCATGTCGCGGGCCCAGACGAACTCGACAGGCAAGCGGCTATCCAGCTGCAGGGTGTTGGTTTCGCGCAGGTCAGCGATACGCGGCACGATCTGGGTCGGGTCAATGGCGTCCGGCCACTCGCCCATCAGGCCCATGATGGTGGCGTTGTCGGTGCCATGACCAATACCGGTGGCCGACAGCGAGCCATACAGGCGCACTTCGATCCGTTTTACACGCTCCAGCTCACCGCGTTCGCGCAGGCCCTGAACGAACAGGGCGCCAGCACGCATGGGGCCGACGGTGTGGGAGCTGGAGGGCCCGACACCGATCTTGAACAGGTCGAACACGCTGATGGCCATTGTCGAATCACCTCTTGCTGGGCTTGTCTCTGCGCGCCATGCGCAGGGCGGGGTAGCTGCTAGGCTCAAACAGCGGGCCGCCTTGAATGCCAGCATCATCGGGCTTTTACCGCCCACCTCGCCGTCTGCAACCGACGTACTTTTGTCCAGCAGCGCCGCGCTGTTCTCAACCAGAAACTGCGCCCACCGCGCCGTTTTCCAGCGGCCTGGTGACGCAAAAATGCGCGCGAGGGGGTGGAAAAATCCATAAGCGACATCGCCCATACTGGATACGACCCGTTCCGTACTGGATACGACCCAACCAGTAGGCGATTGCCCGGAGCTGGAGGATTATCGAAAGCGACTCGTAAAGCACGGCCACGCATCCTGCCCTCTGCAGGCCTGGTCGACCGGACCCTCAGAAAGCCCGGCGACCCACGCGAACCCGAAGACAATATCTCAGGAGTCCATCCATGAAAGGTTCACCCTCGCTGTTACTGGTTGCGTTGCTGTCCGCGCCATTGCTGGCCCAAGCAGCCGAACCCGAGCAATGTCAGACTGTACGCTTCTCCGATGTCGGCTGGACCGACATCACAGTCACGACCGCGACCACCAGCGTTGTGCTCGAAGCACTGGGTTACAAGACCCACACCACCATGATCTCGGTACCGGTGACCTACAAGTCGCTGGCCACCGGCAAGGACCTGGACGTGTTTCTCGGCAACTGGATGCCGACCATGGAGAACGACATCAAGCAGTACCGCGACGCCGGCACGGTAGAAACCGTGCGCGCCAACCTGGAGAACGCCAAGTACACCCTGGCAGTCCCCCAGGCGCTGTACGACAAGGGCCTGAAGGATTTCAGCGACATACCCAAGTTCGAGAAGGAACTGGACGGCAAGATCTACGGCATCGAACCGGGTAACGACGGTAACCGCACCATCCAGAGCATGATCGACAAAAACGCCTTTGGCTTGAAGGACGCCGGTTTCAAGATCGTGCAGTCCAGCGAGGCGGGCATGCTGTCGCAAGTTGACCGCGCGCAGAAACGCGGCGAGGCATTGGTGTTCCTGGGCTGGGAGCCACACCCGATGAACACCCGCTTCAAGATGCAGTACCTGACCGGCGGGGACGACTTCTTCGGCCCCGACTTCGGCAAGGCGACCGTGCTGACAAACACCCGCAAAGGATACACGCAGGAATGCAGCAACGTTGGCCAACTGCTTAAGAACCTGTCGTTCGAGCTCAAGGATGAAAGCACCATGATGGGCTATGTCCTGGACGACAAGATGAAACCCGAGGCCGCCGCCAAGAAATGGATCAAGGACAACCCAGGCAAGCTGGATGCCTGGCTGGCCGGCGTTACCACCGTTGATGGCAAGCCTGGCCTGGAGGCGGTCAAGGCCAAGCTTACGCAATAACGAACTACGCAGTAGCGCTACCTCGGGGCAGGACCGTGCCTGCCCCGGGTTGATTTCAATCTATGCAGGTGGAAGCTCGCTATCATGCTTATCGATCAGAAAATACCTCTGGGCCAGTACATCGCGTCGTTCGTCGAATGGCTGACCCAGAACGGCGCGAATTACTTCGACGCCATCGCGCAAGGCCTGGAGTTCATGATCCATGGCGTCACCAGCGCCCTGACTTTCTTCAACCCGTTCGTACTTATCGCCCTGTTCGCCGCCCTGGCGCACTTCATCCAGCGCAAGTGGGCCCTGACCGCATTTGTCGCCCTGTCGTTCCTGCTGATCCTCAACCTGGGATACTGGCAGGAAACCATGGAAACCCTGGCGCAGGTCACCTTCGCCACGGTGGTATGTGTGGTGATCGGCGTGCCACTGGGCATCCTCGCCGCGCACAAGCCGATGTTCTATACCGCCATGCGCCCGGTGCTCGACCTGATGCAGACGGTGCCCACCTTCGTCTACCTGATCCCTACCCTGACCCTGTTCGGCCTGGGCGTGGTGCCGGGGCTGATTTCCACCGTGGTGTTCGCCATCGCCGCGCCCATTCGCCTGACCTACCTGGGCATCTGCGACGTGCCACAAGAGTTGATGGACGCCGGCAAGGCCTTTGGCTGCTCGCGTCGTCAACTGCTTACCCGTATCGAACTGCCGCACGCGATGCCAAGCATCGCCGCCGGTGTCACTCAATGCATCATGCTGTCGCTGTCGATGGTGGTCATTGCCGCCCTGGTTGGCGCTGACGGCCTGGGCAAACCTGTGGTCAACGCACTGAACACCGCCGATATCTCCCTGGGCTTCGAAGCGGGCCTGGCGATCGTGCTGCTGGCAATCATGCTCGACCGTATCTGCAAGCAACCGGAACTGCCGGTAAGGGGTGAGGCATGAGCATCATTCGTTTCGAAGACGTCGACGTCATCTTCTCCAACAAGCCGCGCGAGGCACTGGCGCTGCTGGACCAAGGCCAGACCCGCGAGCAGATCCTCAAGCAGACCGGCCTGGTGGTGGGTGTCGAAAAGGCCAACCTCGATATCAACAAAGGCGAGATCTGCGTACTGATGGGCTTGTCTGGCTCGGGCAAGTCGAGCCTGCTGCGCTGCATCAACGGCCTCAACACCGTCAGCCGTGGCAAGTTGTTCGTCGAGCACGAAGGCAAGCACATCGACATTGCCAACTGCTCCGCGGCCGAGCTGAAGATGATGCGCACCAAGCGCATTGCCATGGTGTTCCAGAAGTTTGCCCTGATGCCTTGGCTGACGGTGCGCGAGAACATCAGCTTTGGCCTGGAAATGCAGGGTCGCCCGGAAAAGGAACGGCGCAAGCTGGTCGACGAGAAGCTTGAGCTGGTGGGCCTGACCCAGTGGCGCAACAAGAAGCCGGATGAGCTGTCTGGCGGCATGCAGCAGCGCGTGGGCCTGGCCCGGGCGCTGGCGATGGATGCCGACATCTTGCTGATGGACGAACCGTTCTCGGCACTGGATCCACTGATCCGCCAGGGCCTGCAAGATGAGCTGCTTGGCCTGCAGGCCAAGTTGAGCAAAACCATCGTGTTCGTCAGCCACGACCTGGACGAGGCGCTGAAACTGGGTACCCGCATTGCGATCATGAAAGACGGTCGGATCATCCAGTACAGCAAGCCGGAGGAGATCGTGCTGAACCCGGCCGACGAATACGTGCGCACTTTCGTCGCCCATACCAACCCGCTGAACGTGCTGTGCGGGCGCAGCCTGATGCGCAGCCTGGACAATTGCAAACGGGTCAATGGCTCGGTGTGCCTGGACCCAGGTATCGATTCGTGGCTGGACCTTGGCGAAGGCGGCGCGCTCAAGCGTGCACGCCAGGGCCAGAACGGGCTGGACATGCAGAGATGGGCACCGGGGCAAGATGTGGAGCTGCTGGAGCGCAGGCCGACCGTGGTGCATGCTGACATCGGCATGCGTGAGGCACTGCAGATTCGTTATCAAACCGGCAACAAGCTGGTGCTGCAGGATAACGACAGGGTGGTGGGGATACTCGGGGATACCGAGCTTTACCACGCGCTGCTCGGCAAGAACCACGGTTGAGGCAATTAGGGCCGCTTCGCGGCCCTTTCGCGACTCAAGGCCGCTCCCACACGTACTGCATCAGCCTCAGGCTCAGCGCTGTACGGGTGGGAACGGCCTTGTGTCGCGAACGGAGGGCAAAGCCCTCCCGGCCATCTGTCAGCGAACGACGATCCCGCGCGAAGCCATGTAAGCCTTGGCTTCAGGCACTGTGTACTCGCCAAAGTGGAAGATGCTGGCCGCCAGCACCGCGCTGGCATGCCCTTCCAGAATGCCGTCAGCCAAGTGCTGCAGGTTACCCACACCCCCCGAGGCAATCACCGGAATCCCCAGCGCATCACTGATAGCGCGGGTAACGCCCAGGTCGAAGCCGTTCTTCATGCCGTCCTGGTCCATGCTGGTCAGCAGGATCTCGCCAGCGCCCAGGCCTTCCATCTTCTTCGCCCACTCGACTGCATCCAGCCCCGTCGGTTTGCGCCCGCCGTGAGTGAAAATCTCCCAGCGCGGCGCTTCACCTGGCCCGGACACTTTCTTGGCATCGATGGCGACAACGATGCACTGCGAACCGAAACGGTCCGCCGCCTCGCCAACAAACTCTGGGTTGAACACCGCGGCGGTGTTGATCGAGACCTTGTCGGCACCGGCGTTGAGCAGGTTGCGGATGTCCTGCACGGTCCGCACGCCACCCCCTACCGTCAGCGGGATGAACACCTGGCTGGCCATGCGCTCGACGGTATGCAAAGTGGTGTCGCGGCCATCGACGCTGGCGGTGATGTCGAGAAAGGTGATTTCGTCAGCACCTTGCTCGTCGTAGCGACGGGCGATTTCCACCGGGTCGCCGGCATCACGGATGTTCTCGAACTTGACGCCCTTGACCACCCGGCCGTTGTCCACGTCCAGGCAAGGGATAATGCGCTTGGCCAGTGCCATGGTTCAGTCCTCAGCCTTGGTAGTTGTCACAGAAGGCCTGGGCCTCAGCAACATCCAGGGTGCCTTCGTAGATGGCACGGCCGGTGATGGCGCCGATGATGCCCGGGGCCTTGGCGTCCAGCAGCGCCTTGATGTCGCCCAGGTTGTGAATGCCGCCCGAGGCGATCACCGGGATACGGGTGGCTTCAGCCAGTGCCTTGGTGAAGGGCACGTTGCAGCCCTGCATCATGCCGTCCTTTGCGATGTCGGTGTAGACGATCGCCGAGACGCCATCGGCCTCGAAACGCTTGGCCAGGTCGATGACCTGCACCGAGCTCACTTCGGCCCAACCGTCGGTGGCGACGAAACCGTCCTTGGCGTCCAGGCCGACGATGACCTTGCCCGGGAAGGCTTTGCACGCTTCAGCGACGAACTCGGGCTGCTTGACGGCCTTGGTGCCGATGATCACGTAGCTGACGCCAGCCTTGACGTAGTGTTCGATGGTTTCCAGCGAACGGATACCGCCGCCGATCTGGATCGGCAGGTTCGGGTAGCGCTTGGCGATGGCGGTAACCACTTCACCATTGACCGGCTGGCCTTCGAAGGCGCCGTTGAGGTCGACCAGGTGCAGGCGGCGGCAGCCACCCTCGACCCACTTGGCGGCCATGCTCACCGGGTCGTCGGAAAATACCGTAGAGTCTTCCATGCGGCCCTGGCGCAGGCGCACGCAAGCACCGTCCTTCAGATCGATAGCGGGGATAATCAGCATCTTGGGAACCTGTCTATTTGTTGGGTTTCAGGGCTTCTCGAGTGCCCACAGGTCGCTTTCGATGCTCTCGAACCGCTCCTTGAGGTGCAGCTGAACATCGGCAATCGCCCTGTTGTAGTAATGGGGTGCAATCTCTTTGCTGAACAGCTCGAGGACCTCGGCCACCTCGAACGACCCCAACTGCAGCTCGAAGCGGTCTTCGAGAAAACGCTTCAAGGTGTCGAGCGCTTCGCGCTCCTGCTCGGGGGCCAGGGTGATGGTCGGGGCCTTGGTCTTCGACCTGCTCATTTACCAGCGCCCGTCCCAGGCGATGAAGTTCTGCAGCAGCTGCAGGCCATGGGTATGGCTCTTCTCCGGGTGGAACTGCACGGCAAAACGCGAACCGTCGGCCAGCGCTGCGGCGAAGTCGACGCCATAGTGACCGCGTCCCACCACTTGGCCCGGCTTGCCGGCATTGATGTAGTAGCTGTGCACGAAGTAGAAACGTGCGCGGTCAGGGATGTCGTGCCACAGCGGGTGGTCGATGGTCTGGCTGACTTCGTTCCAGCCCATGTGCGGCACCTTCAGGTGCTCGCCCTCTTCTTGCAGGTCTTTGCCGAAAAAGCGCACCTGGCCAGGGAACAGGCCAATGCAGTCGACGCCGTTGTTTTCCTCACTGTGCTCGAGCAGCGCCTGCATTCCGACGCAGATGCCGAGGAACGGGCGGTCCTGGCTGACTTCGCGCACCAGGCTGTCGAAGCCCAGGCGGCGGATTTCGGCCATGCAGTCGCGAATCGCGCCCACGCCCGGGAACACCACACGGTCGGCCTCGCGGATCACTGAGGCATCGCTGGTCACCAGCACTTTACCGGCACCTACGTGCTCAAGCGCCTTGGCCACCGAGTGCAGGTTACCCATGCCATAGTCGATTACGGCTACCGTTTGCATTTACAGGCACCCTTTGGTGGAAGGCATCTGCCCGGCCATACGCTCGTCGAGGGTGATGGCCATGCGCAGGGCACGGCCGAAAGCCTTGAATACGGTTTCGATCTGGTGGTGGGTGTTGTGGCCACGCAGGTTGTCGATGTGCAGGGTTACCAGGGCGTGGTTGACGAAGCCCTGGAAAAACTCCTGGAACAGGTCGACATCGAAGCCGCCAACGCTTGCACGGGTATACGGCACGTGCATCTGCAGGCCTGGGCGGCCAGAGAAGTCGATGACCACGCGTGACAGCGCTTCGTCCAGCGGCACGTAGGCGTGGCCGTAGCGGAAGATACCTTTCTTGTCACCGATAGCTTGGGCGAATGCCATGCCCAGGGTGATGCCGACGTCTTCGACGGTATGGTGATCGTCGATATGCGTGTCACCCTTGCACTCGATATCCAGATCGATCAGCCCATGGCGGGCGATCTGGTCCAGCATGTGTTCAAGGAAAGGCACACCGATATCGAATCGGGCCTTGCCACTGCCATCGAGGTTGATCGAGCACTTGACCTGGGTTTCCAGGGTATTGCGCTCGACGGAAGCCTTACGTTCGACCATCACCAGCTCCGCAAAATCATTGGGCGAAAAGGGTTTCATTATAGGCCCAGAACGCGCCAGCTTGAAACGCGGATGACATATGGCAAAGCCAGGTTTTACGCGGGCTGGATGCTGCTACAGGTCTATACAACCACAGCAGTCCGCTCCTGCAGCGGCGAAAGGGGCGCAACACGCGCCCCCCCCTGATCAATAGAACAGCACAGCGGTCTTTTGCAAGGTCACCCAAACACCCCAGGCCAACGGCACAACCACCACCGCCCAGGCCAGCAGCACCAGTGGCAGGCTGCCTGGCGCCGCCTTCCACTCCAGCGACCGCGCCCCATCGGCGCCCTTGTCATGGCTCAACGCGCGCTCGGCCGCCAGTTCGGCATCACTCATGAAATGTTTGTCGGCCACCGGGCGCACCAGCATGTTGCAGATAAAGCCCAGCACCAGCAGACCCGCGAGAATGTACAAGGTCATGTCATAAGCCGCCGCCCGCTCCACGCCCGCTGCCAGTTGATACTCGCGCAGGTAGGTGATCAGCACCGGCCCCAGCACCCCCGCTGCCGCCCAGGCGGTCAGCAGGCGGCCATGGATGGCACCCACCATCTGCGTGCCGAACAGGTCGGCCAGGTAGGCCGGCACCGTTGCAAAACCACCGCCATACATCGACAGAATGATGCAGAACGCTGCCACGAAAAGTGCCACGTTGCCCAGGTGCCCCATGTTCGGCACCAGGCTGTACAAGCCCACGCCCAAGGCGAAGAAGGCAAAGTAGGTGTTCTTGCGGCCGATGTAGTCGGAGAACGATGCCCAGAAGAACCGGCCGCCAATGTTGAACAGGCTCAGCAGGCCGGTAAAGCCGGCGGCGATCGCGGCAATCTGCGCCAACTGCGCAGTGCTCAGCTGGCTGAAGGTCAGTTCGTTGCCCAGTAACTTACCGGCGAACACTTCCTGCAGCAGCGGTGACGCCATGCCCAAAATGCCGATGCCCGCCGACACGTTCAGGCACAGCACCAGCCAGATCAGCGCGAACTGCGGGGTCTTCCAGGCCACACTGACGTGCACGTGGCGGTCGGTGACCATGGCGTTACTGGCATTCTTCAACGGCGCAGCCCAGCCTTCAGGCTTCCAGCCGGTCGGTGGTACGCGATACGCCAGGGCGCCAGCGGTCATGAACACAAAGTAGATCGCCGCCATGGCGACAAAGCTCTGCCATACGCCAACTTCGTGCTCATTGCCAAAATGCCCCATAAGCGCGGTGGCCAGCGGCGCCCCGACCATGGCCCCGCCGCCGAAGCCCATGATCGCCATACCGGTGGCCATGCCACGTTTGTCCGGGAACCACTTGATCAAGGTCGACACGGGTGAGATGTAGCCCAGGCCCAGGCCGATACCGCCAATCACGCCGGAGCCAAGCCACATCAGCCACAATTGATGGGTTTTCACACCTATCGCCGAAAGCAGCATGCCACCGCACCAGCACAAGGCCGACACCAGGCCAGCCTTGCGCGGGCCGGCGTGCTCCAGCCAGCCGCCCAGCACCGCCGCCGAGCAACCGAGGAAGACGAAGAACAGGGTGTAGATCCAGCTCAGCATCGAGATTGGCCAGTCGCATTCGGCGCTGAACATCCGGGCCATGAAGCCCATGTCTGCCGCACAGGCGACGGGGGCGGTGATCCCCAGGGCTTGCGACAAGGGCAGCCAGAATACCGAGAAGCCGTAGGCCATACCGATGCACAGGTGAATGGCCAAGGCAGCTGGCGGGACCAGCCAGCGGTTGAAGCCCGGGCGGGCGATTATGCGTTCCTTCGACAGGAAGCCTGGCTCACTGGCCGAGCTTCCCGTCGCGACGGTACTGGTCATGAATCTGATCCTTGTTATAGGGAGGGTGCTCGCGAAGCGGCGCAAGGGTAGCAGCATCAAGCAGCATGAAAGCAATCTGCCATCGTCCATTTTTGCCTAACTGAATCGGTCATGTCCCCGGCAAAAGCTCAGTATTAAGCTGTCGAAAGCCGTACCCTCTGATGCAGGCGTAGGAATTTTCTACATCTCTAGTCGTACAAGCAGGGGTAACCGCTACAGCGTTATACTCTGCCGCCTGAACTCACTAACGGACTAAAAGGACTCGCCCATGAAAGCGTTCGGCAAAATCCTGGGACTGGGGCTTCTCGGGTTACTGCTGATCATCGTGGCGCTGGGCTTCGCCCTGACCCACCTCTTTGATCCCAACGACTACAAAGACGAGATTCGCCAGCTGGCACGCGACAAGGCCCACGTCGAACTGACCCTCAATGGTGACATCGGCTGGAGCCTGTTCCCGTGGCTGGGTCTGGAGCTGCACGAAGCCAGCATCGCTACCTTGAACAAACCCAAGGAACCGTTCGCCGACCTGCAGATGCTTGGCCTTTCAGTCCGTGTGCTGCCGCTGCTGCGCCGCGAAGTGCAAATGAGCGACGTACGTGTCGAGGGCCTGAACCTGACCCTGGCGCGTGACGAACAGGGCCATGGCAACTGGGAGGACATCGGCAAGCCGCTACCCGCGCAGAATGGCGCAGGCACCGATGCACAGGCACAGGCACCTGCCGAGCAGGCGCCTGCGACCACCGACAGCAACGACCGCGCCATCAAGCTGGACATCGACAGCCTGACCGTGAACAACGCCCGCGTGCAGTACACCGATGCCAAGACCGGCCAAAATTACAGCGCCGAGAGCATCCAGCTGAGCACCGGCCCGGTCCATGAAGGCGCAAACATCCCGCTCAAGGCCAGCGCCTTCGTCAGCGCCAGCCAGCCGAGCATCAAAGCCCGTACCGAGCTGGCCGGCGAATTGCGCTTCGACCGCAAGCTCAAGCGCTACAACTTCGAAGACATGCGCCTGTCGGGCGAGACCTCGGGTGAGCCTACCGGCGGCAAGACCGTGACCTTCGCCGCCCAAGGACAACTGCTGGTCGACCTGGCCGCCAATGTCGCCTCGTGGAACGGCCTGAAAGTCTCGGCCAACCAACTGCGCGCCCTCGGTGAGCTGAACCTGCGTGATCTGGACAAAGCACCCCAGCTGAGCGGCGGCCTGTCCATCGCCCAGTTCAACCTGCGCGCCTTCCTTGAAAGCATTGGCCACCCGCTGCCGGCCACCAACGACCCGGCCGCCTTCGCCAAGCTGGAGCTGGTGACTCGCCTGCAGGGCACGCCCAGCAGCCTGGCCCTGGAAGACCTGGCGGTGAAGCTGGACGACAGCACCTTCAGTGGCAGCGTGGCCGTCGAAGATTTCGCCAAACAAGCCCTGCGCCTGCAACTTAAGGGCGACACCTTCGACGCCGACCGCTACCTGCCGGCCAAGAGCGAAGAAGCCAAGGGCGCCACCGCTGCGCGCCAGGCCGAGGTCAAGCAACAAGAGGCCAGCGCCGTAGCCGGTGCCGGCACCACACCACTGCCCAACGCCCCAACACACGTGGCGTGGAGCGACGACAAGCTGCTGCCGGTCGACCGTCTGCGTGCCCTCGACCTGCAGGCCGACCTGGCCTTCGGCTCGTTGACCCTGGACAAGCTGCCGATCGAGGACGCCCAGCTCAAGGCCATTGGCCAAGGCGGCCTGCTGACCCTGCAAACCTTGCGCGGAGCGCTGTACAACGGCACCTTCGAAGCCAAGGGCACGGTCGACGTTCGCCCTGCCGTGCCACAGCTGGGTGTGAACACCAATATCCAGCGGGTGCCGGTGGAACACTTCATCAAGGCCGAAGGCAAGGAACAGACGCCGCCGGTCAAGGGCCTGCTGACCCTGACCAGTGATCTGACAGCCACCGGTAACAGCCAGAAAGCACTGGTCGACACCCTGAACGGCAGCGCAAACTTCGCCATCAACGATGGCGTGCTGGTCAATGCCAACCTGGAACAGCAGCTGTGCCAGGCCATCGCCACGCTCAATCGCAAGACGCTGAGCAGCGAACCACGCGGCAAGGACACCCCGTTCCAGGAACTGCGCGGCAGCCTGGTAGTACGCAATGGCGTCGCCAGCAACCCGGACCTCAAGGCGCGCATCCCGGGCCTCACCGTCAATGGCCATGGTGACCTCGACCTGCGCGTGCTGGGCATGGACTACAACGTCGGTGTAGTCGTCGAAGGCGACCAGCGTGCCATGCCGGACCCGGCCTGCCAGGTCAACGAACGTTATGTAGGTGTTGAAGTACCCCTGCGCTGCCGTGGTCCGCTGGAACTCGGCGCAAAGGCCTGCCGCCTGGACCAGAACGGCCTGGGCAAGGTTGCCGCCAAACTGGCCGGCAACCGCCTGAAGGACAAGATCGATGAAAAGCTTGATGAAAAACTTGGAGACAAAGTGAGCCCGGAACTGAAAGACGCGCTCAAGGGGCTGTTCAAGCGATGAGCCCCGAGCAGTTCTCCAGCGCAGTGCTGGACTGGTATGACGAGCACGGCCGGCACGACCTGCCCTGGCAACAGGGCATCACGCCGTACCGGGTGTGGGTGTCGGAAATCATGTTGCAGCAGACCCAGGTCAGCACCGTACTCAACTACTTCGACCGCTTCATGCAGGCCCTGCCAACCGTGCAAGCCCTGGCCGAGGCACCGGAGGACGAAGTGCTGCACCTGTGGACGGGCCTGGGTTACTACACCCGCGCACGCAACCTGCAAAAGGCCGCCAAGGTCGTCGTCGAGCAACATGGCGGCGAATTCCCGCGCAGCGTCGAGCAGCTTACCGAGCTGCCCGGCATTGGCCGCTCCACTGCCGGCGCCATCGCCAGCATCAGCATGGGCATCCGCGCACCGATCCTCGACGGCAACGTCAAGCGCGTGCTGGCACGCTACACCGCCCAGGCTGGCTACCCCGGCGAACCCAAGGTTGCCAACCAGCTATGGGCCACTGCCGAGCGCTTTACCCCGCAACAACGCGCCAACCACTACACCCAGGCGATGATGGACATGGGCGCCACGCTGTGCACGCGCAGTAAGCCCAGTTGCCTGATCTGCCCGTTGCAGCGCGGCTGCGAAGCGCACCTGCACGGCGAAGAAACCCGCTACCCAGAGCCCAAACCGCGCAAGGCGCTGCCGCAACGGCGCACACTGATGCCACTGCTGGCCAACCACGAAGGCGCCATCCTGCTTTACCGCCGCCCCTCCAGCGGCCTGTGGGGTGGTTTATGGAGCCTCCCGGAGCTGGACGACATCGCCCAGCTCGAAGACCTGGCCTACCAGCACGGCCTGCGCCTGGCTGGCCGCCACGCCATGGACGGCCTGACCCATACCTTCAGCCACTTCCAGCTGGCGATCGAGCCTTGGCTCGTGCGCGTCGACCCGGTCGGCGAGCACGTGGTCGAGGCCGACTGGCTCTGGTATAACCTCGCCACCCCGCCGCGCCTGGGCCTCGCCGCTCCGGTGAAAAAGCTGCTTGAACGCGCGACCGACGAACTGATTGCAGGAGACGCCCGATGACCCGCACCGTGATGTGCCGCAAATACCAAGAAGAACTGCCAGGCCTGGAACGCCCGCCCTATCCCGGTGCCAAGGGCCAGGACATCTTCGAACACATCTCGCAGAAAGCCTGGGCCGACTGGCAGAAGCACCAGACCATGCTGATCAACGAGAAGCGCCTGAACATGATGAACGCCGAGGACCGCAAATTCCTCCAGGCTGAGATGGACAAGTTTTTCGCCGGCGAAGAATACGCCCAGGCCGAAGGCTACGTTCCACCGGCCGAATGACCCCAAAAAACGTAAGCGACGGAATTAATTTAAAATTTTTTCAAAAAGTCGTTGACGAGCGGTCCGGAAATCTATTTAATTCACCTCGTCGCCCAGATAGCTCAGTCGGTAGAGCAGAGGATTGAAAATCCTCGTGTCGGCGGTTCGACTCCGTCTCTGGGCACCACCTTCAAGCTTCTGGTGGTTGCAAAGTTACCCGAAGCGACAACAAGAAACCCGCCTAGTGCGGGTTTTTTGTTGCCTGTGATTTTTAACTTCAGCGGCTTCGAAGAACACCAGATTTCACAACGCAACCTGAAGGCTCACCATGCAATCGAGAAACCCGCAGCCATAAGCAGACTGCGGGCCAAACCTTACTCGTCCGACATGGAACGAAGATGATTGAATGCGTCCTCGGTCATGTGCCCCATGTAGGAGATGCTGTGCAACTGAAGGTGGCCGTGTTGCTTGCCTTTTTCGATAATGGCGGCGATGTCAGCCTTTGTAATCCTTTGCTCGTCGCAATCGGCGAAACCGGTTGGATAGTAAACCCTGCCATCGTCCGTGTAGCCGTACAGGGTGACCAGATAAAAGTGCTTCATGACTCCTCCTTTGTAGCGCAAACGTGCGCATCACTCACAGACGCCGAATTGGCGCAGTGACAGGCTGCCAGCCAGCATGGCTGGCAGCAGGAGAGAAGCTACGCAGGGCCCACGGTTCGCATAATCTGGATATGTATCCCACAGACATCTCAAGCTGCAGCGCCCAGGCGCACGGCTTGGGTTTATCGGGCAATTGCGCTTCAATACGCGCACTTTCAGACACACCCAAGGATTTCCCCATGGCCACCCCTACCAAGCAACAGAAACGCGCCAAGCGCGCCGCCAGCAAGGCCAAGCAGAACCGCATGGTACGCAGCGGCCAAGCGGTCAAGGCCAGCGCCGGCGACAGCGCCAGCGTCGAGCAGGTGTACAACAAGGCCATGGAGTCGGGCAGCTACGACGCGATGTTCAACAAGATGAAGGAAGCCCAGGAAGGCGGCCTGGTGCCAATGATCTCGGTGTTCCTGGTGGATCCGCTGCTCGCCCTGGTGCTCAAGGGGCACAAGGAAGAACACGCCACCGACTACATCGTGCTGGTGTTCAACGCCTACCGCAAATGGCTGGACGGCGCTGACGAAGAGACCACCATGGCCTGGCTGGAGAGTGATGAGTTCCAGGACGCCTATATCGCCGCTTCCGAACTCGTGGCCAAGCAACAGCAGAAGCAGTTTGGCTGACAGGGCCATGTAACCCGTTGTGGCCTCCGCGCGGCCCCTGTAGGAGCGGGTTTACCCGCGAATACGATGGCGGCTGCAACGGTGATTAGCCAAGGAAATTGGCCAGCAGCCCCGGCCCTTTCGCGGGTAAACCCGCTCCTACGGGCCTGTAGTGAACCTGCGGGCTTGCCCACGAAAGGGCCATCACAGGCAACAAAAAAAGGCCGCACCCTTCACAGGGCGCGGCCTTTTCATTTCAGCCAGCGCGGATCAGCTGTTCAGCGCCGCCCGCCCGGCAGCCTCGCGCTTGCGGTGCACCAGCAAGCCAGCCGCCACTACGCCAATACTCAGCAACGCAGTCGCAATGATCTCCGCACGGTGATCCTCACGCAGCGCCATGACCACCAGAATGGCAACGATGAAGGCAATGGTCGCCCAGGTCAGGCCCGGGAACAGCCACATCTTGAAGGTGATCTTCTCGCCGCGGGCTTCACGCTGGGCGCGCATGCGCAACTGCGACACGGCAATCACCAGGTACACCAACAGCGCGATGGCGCCAGAGCTGGCTAGCAGGAACTCGAACACCTGGGCCGGTGCCACAAAGTTGGCGAACACGCAGAGAAACGCAGCCGCGGTGGACAGCAGTACCGCCACATGCGGGGTCGCCGCCTTGGTGGTGCGCTGGGCGATGGCCGGCGCGTCGCCACGCTTGCTCAGCGAGAACAGCATGCGCGACGACGTGTACAGCGCCGAGTTCAAGCAGCTGGTCACGGCAATCAGCACGACGATGTCGACGATCAGCTTGGCATTCGGCACGCCGATACGGCTAAGCACCGTCTGGTAGGAACCGGTTTCGGCCAGAGCCGGATCGTTCCACGGCACCAGGGCCACGACCAGGAAGATCGACACCAGATAGAACAGGCAGATACGCCAGATCACCGAGTTGGTGGCGCGGCTGATCTGCTTGCCAGGGTCCTTCGACTCGGCAGCAGCGATGGTGACGATTTCGGTACCCATGAACGAGAACATGGTGGTCAGCATGGCTGCCAGCACTGCGCCCAGGCCGTTGGGCATGAAGCCTTGGGTATCGAACAGGTGGCTGGCACCGCTCACTTGGCTGCTCGGTACAAAGCCGAACAAGGCAGCACAGCCCACGGCGATGAAGCCGATGATCGCCAGCACTTTGAGCAGGGCAAACCAGAACTCGAACTCACCGTAGTTCTTCACGCTGCACAGGTTGGTAAGTGTCAGTGCCAGGGTAATGATGAGGGAGAACGCCCACAGGTCAACCGCCGGGAACCAGGCATGCAGAATGGCCGCGGCGGCGTTGGCCTCCAGCGGAATTACCAACACCCAGAACCACCAGTACAGCCAGCCAATGGTGAAACCGGCCCAGCGCCCGATGGCACGGTCGGCATACGTAGAGAACGAACCGGTGTCAGGCGAGGCGACTGCCATTTCACCCAGCATACGCATGACCAGCACGACCAGCGTACCGGCGGCAGCGTATGCCAGCAGCACGGCAGGGCCGGCAGCTGCGATGGCGTGGCCGGAGCCTACGAACAGGCCGGCACCGATGACGCCAGCAATGGACAGCATGGTCACATGCCGTTGTTTGAGCCCCTGAGCGAGGTCATTGGAATTGTTACCGCTCATTGAAACTACCTTTGTAAGGAGTGGACCACGCCGACTGCGGGTACAGAGCGCGCCAGGGGATGACCCAGGCGTCGCTGCAATCGGCGGTTTCCAACTGGCAATAAGCGCGCCACATGCCGAATACACCCGTCAGAAAATTCTGCAGGCCTTTTAGGATGCGGCTTGGAGGGCTTTCGGCCATTGCATGACCGAAAGGGCATCAAATCATCGGATTACTGAAATACCCACTTACAAATGCACCAAAGGTGCTCCTCGGTAACACCTGTGCACCACCGCAATGCCAAAAAGTGCAACCCATAGGTACAACCTTGTGACATCAACATGGCATTCGTGGGTGAACCCGTTTGCACTGGCAAAAGGTCGGGTTTACCCCTCCGATGGGTCAAAACAGCTTCCATGCGCCGGCCAAAGCTGGCACCATCGCGCCTTTTTTCATCAAGGCTCTGGTGCTGGGCGACACCTTCGCGGACATCTGCGCGACGTTACGCTGTAGCGATGCGACAAACTGCCCCACCAGCGCCCCCAGTCCCCGGCGACCCTGTTGGCCGTCATAATGCCGCTATGCTAGCTTGGCGCACGCCAGGAAGGCCGCCAACAGCTGGGAACGCACCCGAACACATGAGGACCGCACATGGCTCAGGCCACGCCCGCGCTGGAAATCCGCAATTTGCACAAACGCTACGGCGAGCAGGAAATTCTCAAGGGCATTTCGCTGACCGCTCGCGACGGTGACGTGATCTCCATCCTGGGGTCGTCCGGCTCCGGCAAGTCCACCCTGCTGCGCTGCATCAACCTGCTCGAGAACCCGCACCAGGGCGAAATCCTGGTCGCCGGCGAAGCCCTCAAGCTCAAGGCCGCCAAGAATGGCGACCTGATCGCAGCCGACAACCGCCAGATCAATCGCCTGCGCAGCGAAATCGGCTTTGTCTTCCAGAATTTCAACCTGTGGCCGCACATGTCGATCCTCGACAACATCATCGAGGCGCCACGCCGCGTGCTCGGCCAAAGCAAGGCCGAGGCCATCGAAGCCGCCGAAGCGCTGCTGAACAAGGTCGGCATCTACGACAAACGCCACAGCTACCCCGCCCAGCTTTCCGGTGGCCAGCAACAGCGCGCCGCCATTGCCCGTACCCTGGCCATGAAGCCCAAGGTCATCCTGTTCGACGAGCCTACATCGGCACTCGATCCGGAAATGGTCCAGGAAGTGCTTAACGTTATCCGCGCATTGGCCGAAGAAGGCCGTACCATGCTGCTGGTGACGCACGAGATGAGCTTTGCCCGCCATGTGTCCAGTGAAGTCGTCTTCCTGCACCAGGGCCTGGTCGAAGAGCAGGGATCGCCGCAGCAGGTCTTCGAAAACCCGACCTCGGCGCGTTGCAAGCAATTCATGTCCAGCCACCGCTAACGGAGCAATACATGCACACCTACAAGAAGTTTCTCCTGGCAGCTGCTGCCACGCTGGTGATGTCGGCAAACGCCATGGCCGCAGAAAAACTGCGCATGGGCATCGAAGCCGCCTACCCACCGTTCAACAACAAGGATGCCAGCGGTAACGTGGTTGGCTTCGACAAAGACATCGGCGACGCCCTGTGCGCAAAGATGAAAGTCGAGTGCTCGGTCGTTACCTCCGACTGGGACGGCATCATCCCGGCCCTGAACGCCAAGAAGTTCGACTTCCTGGTGTCTTCGCTGTCGATCACCGACGAACGCAAGCAGGCTGTGGACTTCACCGAGCCGTACTACTCCAACAAGCTGCAGTTCATCGCGCCGAAAAACGTCGACTTCAAGACTGACAAAGAGTCGCTGAAAGGCAAGGTCATCGGCACCCAGCGCGCCACCCTGGCCGGCACCTACCTTGAAGACAACTTCAAGGGCGTCGACGTCAAGCTGTACGACACCCAGGAAAACGCCTACCTCGACCTGGTCTCCGGTCGTATCGACGGCATCCTGGCCGACAAGTACGTGCAGTACGAGTGGCTGAAAAGCAAAGACGGCTCGAACTTCGAGTTCAAGGGCGAGCCGGTGATGGACAGCGACAAGATCGGCATTGCCGTGCGCAAAGGTGACACCAAGCTGCGCGACGACCTGAACAAAGCCCTGGCAGAAATCAAAGCCGACGGTACGTACAAGAAAATCAACGACAAGTACTTCCCGTTCAGCATCGAATGATCCGCCCTGACCGGCGCGCCCTTGCGGCGCGCCAGTCCCTAAAATGACCTGCCCATGAATATCGACCTGCACGGATTCGGTCCGGCCATGATGGCCGGCACCCTGATGACCGTAAAACTGGCGCTTTGCGCCTTGCTGCTGGGGCTGGTCCTGGGCCTGCTCGGCGCCCTGGCCAAAACCTCACCGCTCAAGCCCCTGCAATGGCTTGGCGGCTTCTACTCGACCCTGGTTCGCGGCGTGCCCGAACTGCTGTGGGTACTGCTTATCTATTTCGGCACCGTCGGGCTCATGAACAGCCTCGGCGAAGCCCTGAACATGCCGGGCCTTGAGCTAAGCGCCTTCGCCGCGGGCGTGATCGCCCTGGGCCTGTGCTTTGGCGCCTACGCCACCGAAGTGTTCCGTGGCGCTATCCTGGCGATCCCCAAAGGCCACCGCGAAGCTGGCCTGGCGCTGGGCTTGTCAAAGGGCCGCATCCTCTCGCGGATCATCCTGCCGCAGATGTGGCGCATCGCCCTGCCCGGCCTTGGCAACCTGTTCATGATCCTGATGAAGGACACCGCCCTGGTATCGGTAATCGGCCTTGAAGAAATCATGCGTCACTCGCAAATTGGCGTGACCGTGACCAAAGAGCCGTTCACCTTCTACATGGTCGCGGCCTGCATCTACCTGGGCCTGACCGTCCTTGCCATGACCGGTATGCATTTCATGGAAAAACGCGCCGCTCGCGGCTTTGCGAGGGCTGAATAATGAATTGGGAAGTCATCTTCAAATGGCTGCCACGCCTGGCCGAAGGCGCGACCCTGACCCTTGAGCTGGTGGCCATCGCCGTGGTTGCCGGGTTGATCCTGGCCATCCCGCTGGGCATCGCCCGCTCCTCGCGCCACTGGTACGTGCGCGCGGTGCCGTTCAGCTACATTTTCTTCTTCCGTGGCACACCCCTGCTGGTGCAGTTGTTCCTGGTCTATTACGGCCTGGCGCAGTTCGATGCGGTGCGCTCCAGTTCGCTGTGGCCGTACCTGCGCGATCCGTTCTGGTGCACGGTGCTGACCATGACCCTGCACACCGCTGCGTACATCGCCGAGATCCTGCGTGGCGCGCTGCAGGCGATCCCTAAAGGTGAGATTGAAGCGGCACGGGCGCTGGGCATGTCGCGTGGCAAAACGCTGTTCTACATCATGCTGCCACGCGCTGCGCGCATCGGCCTGCCGGCGTACAGCAACGAAGTGATCCTGATGCTCAAGGCCAGTGCCCTGGCCAGTACCGTGACCCTGCTGGAGCTGACCGGCATGGCTCGCACCATCATCGCCCGCACCTACCTGCCGGTGGAGATCTTCTTCGCCGCAGGCGTGTTCTACCTGGTGATCTCGTTCGTGCTGGTGCAAGGCTTCAAGCTGCTGGAGCGCTGGTTGCGCGTGGATGCCTGCCAAGGCCGCTGACATCTCCTAGCCTTCTTCGCGGGCACGCCCGCTCCTACAACAGGCCTATGCTGAACCTTCGTAGGAGCGGGTTTACCCGCGAACAGGCCCTCAACCCCAACACACATCCCCATGCCCAGCCCCCTCCACAGCCACCACCTAAGCACCCGCTTCCAGGCCCTCGACCAGTTCCTGATCGAGCACCAACAGCTGTGGAAACCCCGCCCCTTCACCACCCTGCAACTGCCTTGGGAAACCACCCACCCAGAGCTTGCCGCCCACCTGCGCCAATGTTCCCTGGCAGACGCCGAAGCCGACAGCGCCGCTGACCGCTTGCCTGCCCCATTCCCGCAACTGGCCGAACAAGCCCGACAGCTCGCCACGCTCGGCAGCCTTGCGCAAACCAATCTACCGCCGGCCGCCCACCGCCTGGACGTCGCCGTCCCCGGCCGCAAATGGCAGCAGATCGAAGCCTTCGCCAGCCACCTGGCCTTCCGCGAGCAGCCCCGGCACTGGCTGGACTGGTGTTCTGGCAAAGGCCACCTCGGCCGTCGCCTGCTGCAACCTGGGCAACACCTGACCTGCCTGGAGTACGACGCCGACCTGGTCGCTGCCGGTCAGGCCCTGAGTGCACACCACCACTTGCAAGCACAGCACGTACATCAGGATGTGATGGCCAGCGACAGCGCTCGCCACCTGGCTGACGATAAAAGCGTGGTTGCCCTGCATGCCTGTGGCGATCTGCATGTACGCCTGATGCAACTGGCCAGCCAGCAAGGTTGCCGGCAACTGGCCATAGCACCCTGCTGCTACAACCGCATCGCCGCGCAGCAGTACCAGGCGTTGTCCACAGCCGCGCAGGCGTCGAGCCTGCAGCTGTCGCTGGACGACCTGGGCCTGCCCTTGAGCGAAACCGTCACTGCCGGCGCCCGCGTGCGGCGCCAGCGCGACACCTCGATGGCCCGGCGCCTGGGCTTCGACCTGCTGCAACGCCAGCAGCGCCAGAGCGATGAATACCTGCCGACGCCTTCCCTGCCGGTGGCCTGGCTGGAGAAGCCCTTCGAGCAATACTGCCGTGACCTGGCTGAACTGAAGCAATTGCCAGTGAGCGGCAACCCGGACTGGGCAATGCTGGAAGCTGCGGGCTGGCAACGCCTGGCCGAGGTTCGGAACCTGGAGCGCGTACGCAACCTGTTCCGTCGGCCACTGGAGCTGTGGCTGGTACTCGATCGCGCTCTGTTCCTCGAAGAACAAGGCTATGACGTGCGCCTGGGCCTGTTTTGCGATTACCCACTGACCCCGCGCAACCTGCTCATTCTCGCGGAACGCGACGGTTAGCCGCAGCACAACCTGTGGATAAGTCTGTGAACAAGCTTGTGATTACCTGTTGGATCCAAGCGCTATTTCAAGCGCTTGGCTTATTCCTGCTTGCGGCTGCAGCCCAGTAAAAACAGGCGTTTGCGCAAAGACCAGCGGCGTAGCGATCCGGCATGCCTTTCGCTCAGGTCGCCGATGCCACTTGTGCATAAACATTTCTTGTGGTTAGCGCAAGCGGCTTTTGTAGGAGCGGCCTTGCGTCGCGAAAGGGCTGCAAAGCAGCCCCGGCGATTTCAGAGATTGTGCCGAAAACGGGGGCCGCTTTGCGGCCCTTTCGCGACGCAAGGCCGCTCCCACAAATGACCGCGTTAATGCCTAATGCGCCTTGCCCTTGGCAATCTCGATATCGTTCATCAGCGCCTTGGCCATGTCGCACAGGTAATCGGCTGCACCCAGGAATTTATGGTCGTCCTCCATATCCCCCTCGCGCACCAGGTGCTTGATGTAGCCCATCAGGATCGAGACATGCTCGTAGGCCGCGTCGACGGGGACGCCGGGCTCTACGCGCAGGAGATTGAGGGATGGGTTACCGGCTGCGAGGAAGGTTTCCACGCCTGCGGTTGTGATTGGCTCAGAAATATCTTTTTTCATGGCAAATCCTTATTCACGGAAGGAGACTGCCAAAAATCTTTCTCACGGATTTGGGGCGGCAGCCGTACGCAGGGTGAGAAACCGAGTGAATAAGGAAGCCCGGCCAGACCGAGGTCTGCCCACGTACGACCACCATGGCGGGTAACGCTTATTCAAGTCGGGTTCTCACACCCAGTCGCCAGAGCGACCCGAAAACGGTATCCGTGAGCCACTTCCCCGACAACAGCGTTACTTCGGCGGCGCGCGTAGGATACTTCCGAAGCATCCAAACCCTGAAGCTTTTGACCCCATGGTTCAGAATTCCCTTACACAGATAACCCGGCTTACCCGCCCCCCTGTAGGAGCGGGTTCACCCGCGAAGAGGCCATACCAGACAACACAAGGCTAATGCTCCACGCCCGCAACGGTGTATCATCCGCCCCCCAAATCATTAAAAAGTGACGTCGCGCGCTGCCCGCCAGCCCCGCGACCTTCTGGCGTTGCGCCAGAACCGACAATGGACCACCGGACCTGAGCATCGTGACCCGAGCCAACCCCCTCGCCCTGTTGACCTTCGCCCTGGCCCTGACCGGCTGTGCCGGCGGCACCCCGCCCCAACCCAACAGCAACCTGGGCTGGAACCACCCCGGCATGCAGCTGGGCGGCGACAAAGGCCTGCCCCTGCGCACAGAAGCCCCATGTCGCAAGCGCGGCTGCGACAACGACAAGCTGTTTTTCAACCCGGGTAAAAACGAGCCTAGCGTCACCACCATGCACCGCGGCTGGTAGGAAAATTCTTCTTTTGGGCCGGTGACTTAGGTCTTTTGCGAACATTCGCAAGGAAGTGGTTTACAGGCGCCAAACGATCGCTATAATGACGCCCCATTGCCGGTATAGCTCAGATGGTAGAGCAACTGACTTGTAATCAGTAGGTCCCGGGTTCGATTCCTGGTGCCGGCACCATATAAATCAAGGGCTTGCAGCAATGCAGGCCCTTTTTTTACGCCTTGCACGTACCAATGCACGTACCAAGCGCTATCTTTTTGATCGGCCTAGAAGGCCAGCCGGTTGGGGGGTTTTGAGTGAGACAGGAAGAGTCTATTCACCTCGAGCGCTGCCCACACTGCAGCGTTGCCAAGCCCAACCTGTTAAGCGCCGGTCGCTTCCAGACGCAAAATGCCAGCGGCAGGGTGCGTCGCAGCTGGGCTTGTTACTACTGCAAAACCTGTGGCGGAGCTTTAATGACCGCTGCATATCCTGACGGAAGTCAATACCCCGAAATTCATGACCTGTGGCCGACGCAGGCTTCTGTCGATGCAGCTGTACCAGGACGAGCCAGGCATTACTTGGAGCAAGCAATCTCCAGCATCCATGCACCGTCCGGGGCAGTCATGCTGGCGGCGTCAGCTGTCGACGCGATGCTTAAGGACAAGGGCTTCAAACAAGGCACTTTGCATGGCCGAATCAATGATGCTGCCAAGCAGCACCTCATTACGGAAGAGATGGCAGCCTGGGCGCACGAGGTCCGACTGGATGCAAACGACGAGCGGCACGCTGACGAAGAGGCGGATCTGCCAAGCACCGATGATGCAGAGCGCGTCATCGAATTCGTACTTGCCTTAGCCCAGTTCCTGTACGTGCTCCCCAGCCGAGTGGAAAGGGGACGACGAAAGTAAGGCTCCTTACGCGCATGCGCGCTCGCGCTTAACCCCTCGAACGTCATGGTACTGGCACGCCTAAAAAAAAGAGTAATCTCAGTAATCTTGACCGTTTTATCTCTCGCAGCCGTTGATTTTCGCGGGCTCAGCGCAGATCCAGAAAGTAATTTTTAAGTAACCTATAAGTAATCAGATTACTCTTACTTTGGGTGATATTGGGCCTGCCCCGTGACAACGGACGCCAAGAAGCGATACTTACATCGCTATCTTGGAGGTTGTCATGTACCCAACCACTCGCCGCAATTACACCGATGAGTTCAAGATTCAGGCCGTTGCGCTGGCTGAAACGCTTGGCAGGACGGAAGCTGCTCGCCAGCTGGAGATGTCTGTGAAGACGTTGGACAACTGGGTCAACGCTTCCCGCAACGGCCAGCCGTTGAGCTCTCCTGACCGTCGCGCAATCACCAGAGAGGACAGCGAGTTAGCACGATTGCGAACCGAGAACGCCGAGCTGAAACTGGAGCGTGAAATCCTAAAAAAGGCGGCGGTATTCTTTGCCAAAGAGTCCAGGTGAGATACGCCTTCGTCGCTGAAGAACGGGCTCAGTTCCCGGTGCGTCTGTTGTGCCGGGTAATGGGTGTCTCGGTTTCAGGGTTTTACGACTATCAGCATCGCCAAGGCCGTCCAGATCCGGATGCACAAATACGCATCGATCTACACAAGGTTTACGCGGCTAGCCGCAAGACCTATGGCCGACCACGGCTAGTCGAGGCGCTAAGGCAGCAGGCCTATGCGGTAGGTCATAAGCGCGTTGACCGGCTGATGCATGAAGAGCACATACAAGGCCGATCCAAGGGCGGTTTCAGGCCGTGCACCACCGACAGTCACCATGCGCTGCCAGTGGCGAGCAATTTATTGGGTCGTCAGTTCTCCGTTCAAAGCTCCACCCCAGCCTGGGTCAGTGATATCACTTACATCGCTACGAAAGAGGGCTGGCTTTATCTGGCAGTGGTACTGAGCATCCAAACCCGCCAGGTGCTAGGTTACAGCCTGGCGGACAGGATGCCTGACGACTTGGTCGAGCGCGCTTTTATGAACGCCTGGAACGCATGTTTGGGCGTCTACGGAGTGATTTTCCATTCCGATCAAGGGCGCCAGTACGCGAGCAGCAGGTTTCGTCTCGCTTTGGCCAAGAAGGGCTTCGCGCAAAGCATGAGTCGGAGAGGAAACTGCTGGGATAACGCCGTAGCTGAAAGTTTCTTCGCTACATTGAAGAGAGGAAGCCTGCGCGGTCTACCCCACAAAGAAACAGGCTCACCTGGCAATTGCCAGCTACATCCATGGGTTTTACAACAGCTGTCGACTGCATTCAGCACTGGGTTACCGTTCACCGAACGAATACGCAAAAGGCTTAAGGCAGTTGGCTCTGTAGCCAGCTTCTTGGCGTCCGCTATCACGGGGCAGGCCCATATTTTCCCTCTAGCAAACCCTTGAAAATCAAGGGCTTAGCGAAAAATTACCTTTCCCATTACCTTTCTATTACCTCTATTTGTAACCAGCGAAGGCCAGTAAATACGGGGCCTCCAGCACTACCCATCCTCCACAGTTACGCTTGTTACTCTTTTTTCGAGACCACCCCCTATCTCTGCCAATTAACCGTTCAGGATCAGCTCTGCGCCGGCCAAGTACCGCTTGGGTGCAGGGTTTCGCAGAAGACCAGACGCACCAGTTCTCCCCAGCAGCCCAATAGCCAGGCCGGCTGCCCAGGTGCGCAGAGGCGCAGAAATTCCGACACGTTTAGCCCGCAGGCGTGGCGGGGGGACGAGGGCGCGGATCGTGTCCCGGGAAGTGGTGTAACTGAACCAGCCGAAGGCGCCCTGCGGGCGAAAGAGGATGGTCATCGTGGTTCTTGGCTAACGTTGAGTTTGCGAAGACCAAACACTCACCAGAGAAACCACGATGACCAAGCCCACTATCGCATTGACCGAGTTGGTTGAGAAAGGGGCAGACGCTGATCTGCTCAAGCAAATGATCCAGTTCGTTGCCCAGCGCATGATGGAGTTCGACGTCGAAGGCCTGTGCGGCGCGGGCTTCGATGTCAAAAGCCCAGACCGGACAAATAGCCGTAATGGCTACCGCGATCGTCTTTGGCAAACCCGCGCAGGCGACGTCGACCTTAAGATTCCCAAGCTGCGCCAAGGCAGCTATTTCCCTGGTTTCCTTGAACCTCGACGCACCGCTGAGAAAGCCATGGCGGCAGTCATCCAGGAGGCCTACATCCAAGGCGTTTCAACACGCTCAGTGGACGAGCTGGTCAAAGCCATGGGCATGACCGGCATCTCCAAAAGCCAGGTCTCACGGCTAGCTGGTGAGATCGATGAGCGCGTTCACGCCTTCCTTGACCGCCCGCTTGAGGGCGACTGGCCCTATCTCTGGATCGATGCCACCTACGTCAAAGTGCGGGAGGCCGGACGCATCGTCTCGGTCGCCGTAATAATCGCCGTGGCCGTGAACACCGACGGTGGCCGCGAAGTCCTGGGCATGCGGGTTGGGCCGTCAGAGGCTGAGCCGTTCTGGACAGACTTCCTGCGCAGCCTCACGCGACGTGGCTTGCGGGGCGTGAAACTGGTCATCTCCGACGCCCACGAAGGGCTCAAGGCGGCTGTTTCCAAGGTCTTCAACGCGACCTGGCAGCGCTGCCGTGTGCATTTCATGCGTAATGCCATGGCCCACGTCGGCAAAGGTCAGCGCACCATGGTGGCGGCCCTACTGCGCACAGTCTTCGCCCAGGACAGCCGTGCCGAATGCCATCAGCAATGGCGTTTGGTCGCTGATCAGCTACGCGAAAAATACCCCAAGATCGCGACACTCATGGACGGCTGCGAGGATGAAGTGCTGGCTCACATGGCGTTTCCAAAAGCGCACCGACAGCAATTACACAGCACCAATCCACTGGAGCGGCTTAACGCGGAGATCAAACGCCGCACCGACGTCGTAGGCATCTTTCCCAACGATCCTGCAATCACACGGCTGGTAGGCGCGATGCTGCTGGAGCAGAACGACGAGTGGTGCCTGCAACGGCGTTACATGCAGTTGGAGGCCTTTGAGGCAGTCAGCGATAATCCACAGGCCAAGCTGTCGGCCGTGATCAACTAAACGGCGAACTCAGCGGCCAGAACCATGATGAGTTACACCACTTCCCGGGACACGATCAGGGCGCGCGCCGGGGTCAGCTTTAGCTGCAGGAGGCTCGCGCATCAGTAGTCAGCGACTACACTGCGCTCACCTAATGCCAACACAATCAAAAACACGTATACTGTATGAACGTACAGCGACCATTTTGGTTGAATGATGTAAAACGTTGTGATAACGGTGTAGTAATAGTTGTCATAACCGCTATAATCTCGCGCCGTCCGCAATGGCCACGGCTCGGATGAGATAGCAGATACAGGAGGGCTAAATGATTGTTTCTACGCAGAAAGCGGTTGAATTTGCGAAGCAGGCACTGCAGCTCGCCTGGGATGGCAATCTCCCTGTCAAGCCTGAGGTGATTGCCCAGGCACTTGTCGTGTTTAAAAAGGACGACGCAACTGGCGCAGTGGAGAACGTGCCTATTCGGGTACGCCGGCAGAACTCTTTTTCGCTCGGCACTGCCAGCGGCCAGGCATCCTTGGAGAACACCAGCGAAGGCTGGGCGTATTTTTGCGACTACAACGGCGACGAGATCAGTTACCGAAACCGATTCACGGTCGCGCATGAACTGGGGCATGTGTTGCTTCGCCACGTGCACGAAGGCAAGAATCGCCTACGTGACTCCACGTTTGGCAACTCCGACCCGGTAGAGCGAGCGGCCAACACTTTTGCGGCTGAGCTGATCATGCCAGAGCAAAAGGTCCGTGAGATGTTCATCGGTTCGCCCACCGTTCAGCAGTTGGCGGAAGCTTTCGGCGTGTCCAACGCTGCGATGTCATATCGGTTGCAGAATCTTGGCCTTGTTCGATGAGCGACGGGACTGACGAAAGCGCAGGATTTGGCGCGAGCGACTTGGGGGGGCCTCGACATGCCTCTCCAAGTCAGGCGTCTTCTCCTGATGCGGGACTTACAAACGAATCTATCAAGCGAATGGCATGGAGCCGTTGGTTCGCATTTGGTGCACTTTTTGTGATGTCCGCGTCAGCTATTGGGTGCTTGGGATTTGCTATGTATGTCGGGTGCCACTTCCTAGGGGCGTACGACAAACATCAGGAATTCATGACCAAGTCTCCCCAGCAGGTTGTCGCCGTAGCAGCTCAACCCGCATTGAAAGCTCCTGCCAAGGATGTAAAACCGTCCAAAACGGCTTCGAGTCAATCAGTTGAACCACCTGTCAAACCTGACAATGCCAGCAATGAGAAGCTGTATTTCACTATGCTAGCGCCGCTTATCCCGGCATCGTTCTCATCCGCTCTAGCGATCATCCTGTTCATCACAATCGCGCGATTTGTCACGAACTTCGTACGAATCGGGAAGGAAAGCACAGAGAAGGAGACCCCTGAAGATTACGGGGCCATCGCTGTGCTAGTTCAGGAAATCGGTAAGCTCATAAAGACGATGCGAGGTAAGTGAGCCCGCCCCGCCCTTATGCGCCCATTGGCACATAAGGGTGGAACCGGACTACCTCATCGCCAAGCCACTCGTTGATCTGCAGGAGCCGGGCCTGCTCGGGCTCTAGCTCGTTTAGAGCCCATACCTCAGTAGCATCCCTCACCGAGCCGAATCCCCCAGCGTTCTGTGGCACCACCCCCATCAACTGCGGAGGAATCCGGAGCATGGCCAGCTGGTCGTCACGGCTGATGTTCTTGATCGCGCCAAAGTCATCCTTCGCCGCCACCTCGCTGATCGGGATCAGCTGAATGCCGTCCTTCTTACCATTGGGCGCGTACATGAACAGGTTGCGTAAGTTGCCCGGGCCCTTGCTGCTCTTCATTGCCGTCCGCAGAGCGGAGCGACACCGATAGGGAAAGCCTCAAGCACCTATGCGGGGCGTTTCACGAAAGTTCCCAGTTCAAGAAACTGGCTAAGAAAACCCGTGATGATTACGAGTACAGCAGGGGTGTGCTGCTGGCCACTCCAACAAAGCTGAAGAAACCGCTGGGCGATCTCTCAGTGCGCAAATTTACTTCGGCCCTAGTACAACGCCTATCCGAGCTTGCAAATGGCAAGATCGAGAAATTCACCTTGGACGCCATGATGGACATGCTGGACAAGCTCGGCTTTCGCACCAGCCTGACCCTGCCCTCGAACGATGCCGGTTCACCGCCCCAGATCGTGATCACTCAAACGCCTGGCAGCTAAACCCTGTATCCCATTTTTCTCAGTTCTTGCTTCACGCTCTTCGGCGACCTGCATCGCGTGCCGGTCGGGCCTGTTGGTCGTTTTTACGAACGAATGCAACACGACGACCATGTCTGCAAATTTGGCCACATACACGCATCGGAATGCAGGGCTGCCGTTGATGATGAGCTCAATCGCACCCGCCCCGACCGACTCGGTCAACGACTTGATCGGCCGCTCTGGGTCCTGGCCATACTGGATGCGTCGCAGCCACGGCGAGATGCAGTATTGGGGACGGCATGGATGCCAAGAGGAGCGAATCTAGCGCAGTGGCTTGCAGTTGGCGGAATTAGAAATATTTCGCGGTCTACCCTGAAATATCGTGTTTCTCTCGCCCGCTGAAATCAGTTCGACCTCATTTGGGGCCGGCTACATTCATGTTGTACCCCGCCGCATGCAGTGGCCTTGCTTGGGCAGATCTACGCGATCACTGGCAAATTCGACTTGGTGTTCGCGGGGGTTGCCGCACTCAGGACGATGGCTACGACACCAAGGCGGACATCTGCGGCCACGGGTTCCGAGCCATGGCATGCAGTGCGCTGGTCGAGCCTGGGTTGTGGTCGGAGACGGCTATCGAGCCTGTCAAACCACCCCATGCATGAAGAACTCAACCGGTACGCTGAAAAACTCAGCAAAGCCCTTTATCTGGGCAACCGTCATCTTCCGCTTGTTGTTCAGAATCTCGGATACCGCGCTCTGGGTCGCTATCGCCGACAGGTCCTTCTGCTTCACGCCCCTGTCCGACAGCAGAAAGGCCAACGCTTCGGCCTGGCTCGCGAACGGCACCAATACAGACTCACTCTCATACTCGTAGACGCGGTCCGCTACCATCTCGGCAAAGCGTGCCGCAGCGTGGCCTTCGCTGTCCGCATGGGAGTAGAGCTCGTCGATCAATGCCATGCGTGCCTCAAGCTCGGCATCGTCCTTGATGGGGTCATGGCAGGCGGCTAGAAGCTGGGCCATGGTTGCCATCTGAGTGTTCAGGCCATCGAGCATGGGTGAAATATTAGCGATGAAGGCATCTAGTCCATTGGCTTCAATTTTATCCCGCTTCATGTTGTCACCTGTCGAATTGAAATATCGCGCGGCCCAGGTTGCTACCTGATATCGCTTCTGCACCATTTGTCGTACTCGGCGTGCGACAGAATGGCCTTGATGTAGAGAGTGCCCGTTCGCGCATTGAGCCACGCGATCAGGCGGCATTCGTTTTTCTTGATATCGAACACGTAGATATCAAGCGGCCCTTTGCGGCTGGCGGGCCTAAGTTCTGAGTGGGGGATGCGATCAACACTCCAGCCAGACACAGTGACCCACGTCTGCCTCAACTGTTCAAAAGATTCAAACCGCAGCGTCGCCCTGTCGAAGGTCGTCAGCCACAAGCTTAGGGGCGCTTTCCACTGGCCGTGGGCTTCAATCGCCTTGGTTACCGCCGCTTTCGTTATGACCCGCATTGTGTTGTCCCGGCGCACCAACATAGGGTGGAAAATATCTCTGATCCAGATATCTGTCAACCAGATATCTGGATGCGCGATGTACGGTGACCTGGCGATCGCCAATGGATTGATGCCCGTCAAACGAAGGGCTGGTCGAGAGGTTTACCTTCAGATCAGGCAGCCCTGAGGGAGGTTGAGCATGGCCAAGAGATTCCCCACAAACCCTCGCCACCCCGAGCGTATCTGCTGGGGTTGCGACCTGTACTGCCCTGCCAAGGCGCTAGCCTGTGGCAATGGCGCAGACCGGACCATGCATCCGGTGGAGCTGTTTGGCGAGGATTGGGATAGCTTCGAGGGCCAGCTGGAGAAGCCGGTTGATCCAGGGCAAGCGGTAAAGCCCAGGTAAGAAAGGGCCGCTTGGCGGCCCTGCGCAGGCCTTGAACCCAGCGCTGGCTCTATGGGACCGGGCTTGCCCGCGAAGCTGGCGATGCGCGTGCAGGCACCGGCTTCGCCGGTGTTCGCGGGTGAACCCGCTCCTACAGGTACAGCGCCAGGCCTTGTGGAAGGGCTTGATCAGAACGCGGTGCTTACCGTCAACGACAGGTTACGCGGGTCGCCGTAGATCGCCCCGGCATAGAACCCGTACTGGCTGTAGTAGTGCTTGTCGAACATGTTGTTGGCGTTGAGGCTGACACTGGTGTTGTCGGTGAGCTGATACTTGGCCATGGCATTCCAGATGGCATAACCGGACCAGTTCACGTCAGTGGCACCATTGCTCACACCGTTCGTAGGCTGGCCAGCCGGGCTGGAGATGGCGCGGATGTTGGTCTGCGCAGTCACGCCGGCGCCCAGGGTCAGGCGGTCGAGCGGGCCGCTCAGGCGGTAGGTGGTGGAGGCCTTGAACAGGTGCGACGGGTCGCTGCGGCCGTCGCTGTCGACGCGGCGGAAGTGCAGATAGGTGTAGCCGGCGTAGACGTTCCAGTTGGGGGTCAGGGCGCCTGCGACTTCCAGGTCGATACCGTCGGTTTCCTGCCCGGAGCCGGCCTTGTAGGCGCTGCCGCCGGTCGGGGTGGTCAGGTCGCCGTCCAGCACGGCCTTGTTTTCCTGCTTGGTGCGGAAGTAGGCCGCCGAGGCGTTCAGGCGGCCATCGAACCACTCACCCTTGATACCGGTCTCGTAGCTTTGCCCACGAATCGGCTCGACCTTGCTGCCACTGCTGGTTTCAGAGGTTTGCGGGGTGAAGATGTCGGTGTAGCTGGCGTATACCGAGTAGTTGTCATTGAGGTCATACACCGCGCCCAGGTAAGGGGTGACGATGCCGTTTTCTTCCTGGCTGCTGCGCTCGCCAGCCACGCTGCGGGTGACCGAGGAATAGTTGCTGGTGCGCACGCCCACGATTACCGATAGCGGGTCGGTGATGCTCAGGCGGGTGGCGGCGTACATGCCCTGCAGGCGAGTGGTGGTCTTGCTGTGAAGGCCGGTGCGCGAGGCGATGAGGTCGTAGTCGTCATCCACGCCATTGTGCCAGTCGGTGACCGGGAAGCCGTTGTTGGCGCGGAACTGGCAACCCAGTGCAGGCGCGCTGGTCATGCCGTCGCCGACCATGGTGCAGGTGTACTGAGGCGACCAGCCGACGGTGCGGCTGTCGTTGTAGCCGACCATGGCCTGGTGGGTGCGGCCAAACAGCTGGAACGGGCCGGACAGGTCGATCTGCGCCGACTGCTGGGTGGTGTCGCTGGAGCTGTGCAAACCATTCAGCACGGCGCCGCTGCCGTCCTGGTCCCAATAGCCACCGTAGCTGCCGCGCCCAGCTGAGTTCACCTTGGCAAGGCCGCGATGGTTCAGGGCTTCGGTGGTGGCTTGGGCGGCTTTCAGGTCCAGGGTCCAGTCGTTGTCGAAGCGGTGCTCCAGCGAGCCGAACGCAGTGCGGGTGGTGTACTCGCCAAAGCTCCAGCTGGGCACCACGTTGGTGCTGCGCGGCAAGTCGGTCTTGCTGCCGTCGCGGTACCAGATCGGGATGTTCGCGCCCCAGCCGCCACCCACGACCTTGTTGTATTCATACTGGTAACCGGCGCCCAAGGTAGTGGCGTCGTCCAGGTCGAACTCGAAATTGGCCAACGCGGCGCGGGAACGTTCGGACTGGTTGTCGCGGAAGGAGTTGGCATCCTGCTGGGTCATCACGAAGCGCGAACGCAGGCGGCCATCTTCGGACAGCGGCAGGTTCAAGTCCGCCCCCAGACGACGCTTGTCCCAGCTGCCATAAGTGGCATAAGCGCTGCCGCCGAAGGTTTTGGTCGGTGCCTTGCGGATCAGGTTGACGGTGGCCGAGGGGTCGCCGGTGCCGCCCAGCAGGCCGTTGGCGCCGCGCACGATGTCGATGCGTTCGTACAGGTCCATGTTCAGCGCATTGCCGCTGCCACTGAAATCGGAGCCGCCCTGGGTCTGCAGGCCATCGACCTTCCAGTTGCTGATCGAGTAACCACGCGCGCGGTAGTCGGTGCGCCCACCCACCTCGGACTTGTTGGCCGTTACGCCTGGGGCGGTTTCCAATGCCTGCTCGATGGTATGGATGTCGCGGTCATCCATCTGCTGGCGGGTGATGGTGGTAACCGATTGCGGTGTCTGCCGTGGCGTCAGTGCCAGGCCAGTGGAGCTGCGGGTGCTCTCGACCGTGTAGCCCAACTGGCCGGCATCGTCGGCAGGCAGTACTGCGCTGTCTTCGATCTGTGTGGCGTCGAGTTCAAGGGGTTTGCCGTCGGCAGCCACTGCACCACCGCTGATGGCGACGGCGACGCAGAAGGCCAGCGGCTTGAGGCAATTGCCGCTTTGACTGAAGGGGGTGAACACTGGCGTGATGCTTTGGAGATTCATTTGGGAAGGCTTCGTATTTGCAGATGATTTTTTGTTAGGATTCTAGGGATCAGCCCTCCGGGCTCCAGACCCGACATGTACGGGGATGTAATTGAACGTAACGAGCGCCGCCGGCCCTCACCTAACAGGTGTTTTTCTGCATGAGCACGACCCTGCTGGTTGTCGATGATGACGACGAGATCCGCGAACTTCTTTGTGATTACCTGACCGATGCCGGCTACAGCGTGCTGGCGGCAGCCGACGGTCAACAGATGCGTGACCAGCTGGCCCGGCACAAAGTGGAGCTGGTGGTGCTCGACCTGATGCTGCCGGGTGAGGACGGCCTTAGCCTGTGCAGGCAGTTGCAGGCCACACCTGGGTTGGCAGTGATCATGCTGTCAGCCAAGGGCAGCACGCTGGACCGCATCATCGGCCTGGAAGTAGGCGCCGACGACTATCTGGCCAAGCCCTTCGAACCACGCGAACTGATCGCCCGGATCAAAGCCGTACTGCGTCGTCCGCAACGCCTGGGCACCTCTGCCGAAGAACCCGTGGTGGACGCCCAGCTGTTCGCAGGCTTTCGCCTGGAACACGTCAAGCGCCTGCTCACCCGCCCGGATGGCGAGACCCTGACCCTGCCGCGCTCCGACTACCGCGTGCTGCGCGAACTGCTGGAAGCCAACAACCGAGTGGTCTCCCGTGACCAACTGACCCGCAGCGCGTTCGGCCGCGACCACCTGCCCGACGACCGTTCCGTGGACATGTGTGTCAGCCGCCTGCGCCAGCAGCTGCGCCGGGCGCCGGCGGGGACCGCGCAAATCCTGACCATCCGTAACGAAGGCTACCTGCTGAGTCTCGCCCCCCTCGCGGCTGGTGTCTGACATGCGCTGGTTTCACCGGCTATGGCCCCGCACCTTGTTTGGTCAACTGCTGCTGATCATGGTCAGTGGCACGCTGGTGATCCAGTTGATGTCGAGCAGCATCTGGTTCGACGTGCGTTTCGCTCAGGCGCTAGAGGTGCCCGTACGACTGGTTGCTGCACGCAGCGCCCCCCTGATTGCCCAGGCCGACTGCCACGGCGGTACGCTGCAGGCGCCAGCCCACTACCAGCTTCACTGCGTCGAAAGCCCGCCTGCGCAAGAGCATGACGAGCGCCGCGGGCACAGGCGGGTCGAGCTGTTGTTGCAGCAGGCCCTGAAGTACGAGCTGGGGCATGCCCAGGACGTACGCCTGATGCACGTGCAACTCACCGACGAGTTGGGCCAGCCGATCGTCTGGCGCAGCCTGTTCGGCCTGCGCACAGCCCAGGCGCATATCCAGTTCGCGGTGCCGTTACCCGATGGCCACTGGCTGACCGTTGCGGGCCAGGAACTGCAGGGCTGGAGCGGCGAGTCGGCCTGGGTGCTGATCAGCGATTACCTGCTGCGGGTGTATGCGCTGCGCATCGTCGCGGTGTTGCTGGTGTGCCTGGTTGCCGTGCGCCTGTGCCTGCGCCCGTTGCGGCGCCTGGCCGATGCCGCACGCGGCCTGGGCAGCAACCTCGAGCAGCCTCCCCTGGCACTGGATGGCCCAGAGGAAGTGCGCCAGGCGGCGCAGGCATTCAACGCGATGCAGCAGCGGCTGATTGCCATGGTCAACGACAAGGCCTACTTCCTGGCCGCCGTGTCTCATGACCTGCGCACCCCACTGACCCGCATGCGCCTGCGTCTGGAGCGATTACCCGATGACGAACACCGCCAGCGCCTGCGGCAGAACATCACGCAGATGGACGATATGATTGGTCAGGTTCTGGACTACCTGCGTGCGGGGGAGCAGCGGAATCTGCAGCAGGTGGACCTGGACCGATTGGTTGCGCGCCAGTGTGCGGACCTGGCCACTGCCGTAGAACCACTTCCGGTGCACGGCAAGGCGGGCAGCTTGCGGGTAGATGCCTTGCTGTTGCAGCGCTGCCTGCAAAACTTGTTGGTCAACGCGTTGCGCTACGCCAAGAAGATTTCAGTCACGTTGGAACGGGCCACCACAGGTGTATTGATCCATATCGACGACTGCGGGCCAGGGATTGCCCCGGGCCTGCTGGCGACCATTACCGACCCCTTCGTGCGCGGTGACGGGTCGCGTAACCAGGCGTCCGGCGGATATGGGTTGGGGTTGAGCATTGCCCAGCGGATCGCCACCAGCCATGGGGGTGAGCTGATGCTGTCGAACCGTGAGAGCGGTGGGTTGCGGGTCAGCATACTGCTGCCAGGCTAACGCGATCTTCTGTGGAAGCGGCCTTGTGTCGCGATGGGCTGCGCAGCAGCCCCGACGATTAGTGCCGTGACACCAATATCTGGGGCTGCTACGCAGCCCATCGCGACACAAGGCCGCTCCCACAAAATAGGGCTGCGCAGACCTGGGAATTCGCAATCAGGTAACAGTCTTTTACCGATTACCCAGGTTTTCCGTCCCCTGCGTTTGCCTATCCTATGCCCGGTCATCCTGCCTGCGATGGACCCATGAAACACTCTCTTCCCAGCCGCTACGCCTGCCTCGTACTCTGCCTTGTCTTCACTTTCGCCAGCCTGCCCCTGCTGGCCCAACATGCCTGGCTGTGGCCGGTAACGCTGATCACCGCGCTGCTCAGCCTGGTCGGCCTGAATGACCTGCGTCAAAGCCACCATGCGGTGCGACGCAACTACCCGATCCTGGGCAATATCCGTTACCTGATCGAAACCATCCGCCCGGAAATCCGCCAGTACCTGATCGAAGGTGACGACGACAAGCTGCCGTTCTCCCGCTCGCAACGCTCGCTGGTCTACGCCCGCGCCAAGAACGAAAGCGCCGAGAAAGCGTTCGGCACACTCAACGACGCCTACAAACCTGGTTTCGAATTCATCAGCCATTCCATGCTACCGGTGGCCACGCCAGACCCTGCGTCGTTCCGCATTGCCATCGGCGGGCCGCAATGCCGAGTGCCCTACTCGGCCTCGATCTTCAACATCTCGGCGATGAGTTTCGGCGCCCTCAGCGCCAACGCCATCGCTGCGCTCAACCGCGGCGCGCGCATGGGCCGGTTTGCCCATGACACTGGCGAGGGCAGTATCAGCCCATACCACCGTGAACACGGCGGCGACCTGATCTGGGAAATCGGCAGCGGCTACTTCGGCTGCCGCACCGAGGACGGTCGTTTCGACCCACAGCGCTTCGCCGAACAAGCCCGCTCGGCACAGGTGAAGATGATTGAGATCAAGCTCAGCCAGGGCGCCAAGCCTGGCCACGGCGGCATTTTACCGGGGCACAAGGTCAGCCCCGAAATTGCCGAGACCCGTGGCGTACGTGTAGGCGAGGACTGCATCTCGCCGGCGGCGCACAGCGCCTTCCGCACACCGGTCGAGCTGCTGCAGTTCGTAGCCGGCCTGCGCGAGCTTTCGGGCGGCAAACCCGTGGGCTTCAAGTTCTGCCTGGGCCACCCTTGGGAATTCATGGGCATTGCCAAGGCCATGCTCGCCACCGGCATCACCCCTGACTTCATCGTTGTCGATGGCAAGGAAGGTGGCACCGGCGCGGCACCTCGCGAGTTCAGCGACAACATGGGCGTGCCAATGCGCGAAGGCCTGATGTTCGTGCACAACACGTTGGTCGGCCTGAACCTACGCTCCAGCATCCGCATTGGTGCGGCGGGCAAGATCGTCAGCGCCTTCGACATTGCCAGCGTATTGGCCATCGGCGCTGACTGGGTCAATTCGGCACGCGGTTTCATGTTTGCCATTGGTTGTATTCAGTCGCAGAGCTGCCACACCAACAAGTGCCCGACCGGCGTGGCGACCCAAGACCCTCTGCGCCAGCGCGCCCTGGTGGTGCCAGACAAGGCCGAGCGGGTAGCCAGCTTCCACCGCAACACACTGCACGCGCTGGCCGAGATGTTGGCTGCCGCAGGCCTGGAGCACCCTTCGGAGCTCAAGCCCAAGCACCTGGCACGGCGCATCAGCCCCAGCGAAATCGGGTTGTTTTCGGACTTGCACACATTCCTCAAGCCGGGCGAATTACTCAGTGGCTCGATCGAAAGCGAGTTTTATGCGCGGATGTGGCGGATGGCGCGTAGCGACAGTTTTGCGCCGGAGACCGTAAGCCCAGCGCCGGCTCAACCAGTAACCGTTCGCCGAAAAGAGACAGCCCCGGCATAGGCCGGGGCTGTTCGATACATCAGATCAGAATCAGAAGATGCTGATCGGGTACTCGACGAATACGCGGACTTCGTTGCCGTCGTCGTTGTAACCGTTCTGCTGCACGGCGTTGTTGGTACGCAAGAACGAGCTACGCAGTTTGATCGACAGGTCCTTGGCCGGGCCGTCCTGCACCACGTAACGGATCTGGTTGAAGATCTCGCGCTCTTTACCTTCGCCGAAGCCTTGCGGGTTGGCGACGTTACGGGTGTTGATGTTGTCACCCACCACGTAGGCCAGCTTGTAGGTCAGGCCCGGAATGCCATAGGCACCGAAGTCCAGGCCGTAGCCAAGCTGCCAGGAGCGCTCGTCTTCGGCGTTGAAGTCGGACCAGTACGAGTTGGCCAGGTAGATGGTGGAACCACCGTCACCCTGACGGCCTGCGTTCTGATACCCGCCGTAGTTATAGCCAGTGCTACCGGTGCTGCGCTGGTGGGCAATTGTGAACGAGTGCGGGCCATAGGCGTAAGTGGCCGCCAGGCTCCAAATTGTGTTGGAGTCACCGGTCAGCTCGGCAGCCTTGACATGCTTGTTGTTGATGTCCGACTTGTAGCCGTTGAAGTCCAGGGTCAGGGACTGGTCGCTGGCGATCGGGAAGACGTAGTTCAAGCCCAGGTAGTGCTTCTTCATCACATCTTCGTTGTCGGCGGTGTACAGCGAAGCGGTGAAGTTGTCGGTGAACTTGTAGCTGCCACCTAAGACGTTGATCGACTTCAGGCCACCACCATCACGGCGCTCGGCGCTCTTGCGCGCTTCCTGGGTGAAGCGGCCGGCGTTCAGTTCCAGGCCCTGAATCTCTTTGGAGGTGATCAGGGTGCCGGTGAAGCTTTCTGGCAGCAGGCGTGCATCGTCGTACTGCAGCACTGGCAGTGCTGGCATCTGGTCACCGTACTTCAGCACGGTGTTGGAAATGCGGAACTTCACAGCAGCACCACCACGCGCCAGGTTGTGCGGCGAGCTGGCGTTGCCTTCGGCATTGGTGGTTTCGTGCGGTTTGAAGAAGTCGACGCCGCCACCACCGTTGTGGCCTTTGCCGCCATCCAGGCGCACGGCGTACAGGCCGAATGCGTCAACACCGACGCCAACGGTACCCTGGGTGAAACCGGAGGAGAAGTTGGCGATGAACGCCTGGCCCCATTCGATCTGGTCGTCGGTGCCATGCTTCTTGTCACGGTTGATGTAGGCGTTGCGCAGAAGGACGTTGGCGTGACTGTCCTCGATGAAGCCCTTGCTGTCAGCCTGGTCATTGGCCTGAGCCTGGGTCGCGGCGATCATCGCCAGGGCGACCAGGCTGATCCTGGTTTTCAACATGTTGTTTTCCTTATTTCTTAATCAAAAACGCTCTGCAATATGACGCCAGGAACCAACGCCCCTTCGTAGGTTCGACGCTATGCGGATCCAGCCGGGCGGGCCGACCGGTAAGTTTACGGCGGCCCTTGGCAGCAGCTTGGCCAATACCATGGCCAGCAGGCGTTGGCCGAATCCTAGCCGTGTGCGATTACAAATGTCAAAAAGTCGTGAAATGCAGGTTGATATAACCAAAATCACCGACCTGTCTGGTGCATTTCCATGCAGGTTTGCGCTATCAGCGGGCAATTTATCTTGTGTAGGAAATTGCCTTTTGATCGGGCGAACAATTTCCTGAAAGCAGGCAAAGCGTGGCCGTAGAGGTAGTTACAAACAGATACATATGTAAAGACAACCCTTTACAAATACCCGAGCAAGAGCAAATAACAAGCATTACCATCCGCACTTTATTTTCAACTGCTCGCCCGGATGTGCCCATGCTTGTACCCTGCCGCCTTTCACCCCTGACGCTCGGCCTGTCGCTGCTGTTCAGCGCTAGCCTGGCCAGCGCCGCCACCACCACACTGCCGGAGTCGTCGGTAACCGCCGACAGCGAGCGCGAGAAGGACAACCCGCGGGTCAAGGAGGTAAGCACTGCAACCCGCACCTCGACGCCCGTGCGTTATGTGCCGCAGGCCATCGATACGGTGAAAACCGCCAATGTGCTGGATTACGGCAGCAACACGCTGGGCAAGGCGCTGGAGGGTATTCCCAACGTCAGCAGCGGCGCCGACACCCGTTTTGACAGCGTACGCATCCGCGGCTTCGAGGCCAGCAACGACTTTTATCTGGACGGTATCCGCGACGACAGCCAATACATCCGCGACCTGCACAACATCGAGCGGGTCGAAGTGCTGAAGGGGCCTGCGGCGGTGCTGTATGGCCGTGGCAGCCAGGGCGGCATCGTCAACAGGGTCAGCAAGGCACCAGAGCCGGGTCGCCGCTCGACCATCGAAGCGCAGGCCGGCAGCGAAGACCTGCGCAGCCTGTATGCCGACCTCAGCGCCGACCCCAGCGACACGGTCAGCCTACGCCTGAACATGGGCAACCAGGACAACAACAGCTTTCGCGAGGGTGTCGACGGCAGCCGCCAACTGTTCGCCCCGTCGATCAGCTGGCAGATCACCCCCGACCTGAACTGGCTGGTGCAGTACGAATACAGCCGCTACAACCGCACACCAGACCGGGGCATCCCGAGTGTCAACGGCCGCCCGGCAGACGTCAGCCGCAGCGCCACCTACGGCGACCATCGCGACTACATTGACGACCGCGCCCAATCGCTGCGCTCGCGCCTGAACTACCAGTTGAACGAAACCTGGCAGCTGCGCCACACCCTGGGCCTGTTCAAACTCGACAGCGAGTTCGACAATACCTATGTCACGGGCTACAACGCCGGCACCAATACCTTGACCCGCCAACGCTGGCAGCAGGACCTGAACACCCGCAACCTGTTCAATAACCTGGAGGCCGAGGGCGACTTCGACACCTTGGGCCTTGAACACAAGCTGCTGCTGGGCCTGGAGTTCGGCAACCAGCGGCGCGACCCGCTGCTATACAGCGCCGGCAGCCAGAACCTGCCAGGCCTGGGCAAACCCAGCCAGCCGCACAATGGTACGTTGGCGGTATCGAGCAACAACCACACCGTGGTCGACAGCCGCGGGGTTTATCTGCAGGACCAGATTCGCCTGAACGATCAGTGGCAGGTTCTCGGCGGCGTACGCTTTGACCAGTTCGAAGTGGAAACCACCAACAAGGATGGCTTGCGCGAACCGCAGGACAGCAACAGCACCAGCCCACGCCTGGGCGTGGTCTACACGCCATGGCGCGACCATTCGTTCTACGCCTCGTGGAGCAAGACTTTCTCGCCGGTGGGCGGAGGCTTGATCGGCATCACCCCGGGGGCGCCGGGCAATACCAACGACACCCGTCCGGAGCAGACCCGGCAGAAGGAAATCGGGGTGAAAAGTGACTGGCTCGACCAGCGCCTGACCACCACCCTGGCCATCTACGAGCTGGAACTTTACAACCGCCGCACCCGCGACCCGAACGACCCGAACATCATCTTGCTCAGCGGCATGCAGCGTTCGCGCGGCATCGAGCTGACTGCCACCGGCAACATCGTCGGCAACTGGTATGTACGCGGCGGCATTGGCCTGCAGGATGCGATCATCGTCAAGGACAATAACGGCCAGGAAGGCAACCGCATCAATGACGTGGCCAAGCGCAATGGCAGCCTGTTCGTGACCTGGAAGCCAGAACTGGGGTGGTACGCCGAAACCGGGCTGACACTGGTGGGCGAACGTTATGCGGACAACCAGAACACCACGGTATTGCCAGGGTATGGCCGTTGGGATGCACTGGCGGGGTATCGGACCCATGACTGGGATGTGCGGGCGGCATTGAGCAACATTGCTGACAAGACCTACTACAGCTCGGCGACCAGTGCGGCGCAGATCCAGGTGGGCGATCCGCGTAGCCTTGTGGTGACGGGTAGCTACAGTTTCTGATCTTAGTTGCCTGTACCTGCCTCTTCGCGAGCATGCCTGCGAAGAGGCAGGTACAGGTGCAATCAATCAGTGCCACACCGCCATCAGCGCCTGCATCTCTGCTTCGCTGATCAACCCTTGGGGGTATCGCCCGGCAAGCAGACGTCGTGGGTCGGTCGAGTCGGTCGTCCTGACCCTGATGCTTCCATGGTGTTTCAACCGCTTCGCCAAAAGCCTGAGCGATTGGCGATCAACTGCCGATGGGCGCAAAGCCGACTCACTTGCTGCGTTCATGTCCACACGTACTCCCTGGCCCGTGAGCGGCTAATTTACGTAGGTATTGTTACAGATCAGAGGCGCGGCCTGGCCGTGCCATCTCGCTATCTGCTTGAAAAACAATACAAAACGTATGCCAGCTCGGGCCTCCGGGCGTCGCCCGCGCAAAAAAGAGGCCCGTCACATGACGGGCCTCTTTATTCATCACGCGCTCAGCGCTTGACCGGCGCCGGCTGCTGTTGGGTCAGGCAGTGGATGTTGCCGCCCCCCAAGAGCAGCTCGCGGCCCGGGATCATCACCACATCATGGTCGGGGAAGATCCTTGCCAGGATCGCTCTGGCTTCGGCATCTGCCGGGTCGTCGAAGCTTGGGGCAATGATGCCACCGTTAACAATCAGGAAGTTCACGTACGAACCCGCCAGGCGCACCGACGGGTCACGCTCCTGGCTGCCGGCGACCTGGTCGACACCGGCGCACTCTTCGGCGGTGGCGAACAGCGGGCCCGGGATCGGCATCTTGTGCACGATGAACTCGCGGCCCTTGGCGTCGCGGGTGTTCTTCAGCACATCCATGGCCGCGTGGCAGCGCGCATAGTTGGGGTCGTTGGAATCATCGGTCCAGGCCAGTAACACTTCGCCCGGGCGCACGTAACAGCAGAAGTTGTCGACGTGACCGTCGGTCTCGTCGTTGTACAAGCCATCAGGCAGCCATACCACGGTGTCGACCGCCAAGTGATCGCGCAGCACCGCTTCGATCTGCTCGCGGCTCAGGTGCGGGTTGCGGTTGCGGTTGAGCAGGCATTCCTCAGTGGTGATCACGGTGCCTTCACCGTCTACGTGGATCGAACCACCTTCAAGCACAAAACCTTCGGTCTGGTAGCGCTGGCAGCGCTCCATTTCCAGCACCTTGGCGGCCAGTTCCTCGTCGCGGTTCCAGGGTGCGTACAGGCCGCCGTCGAAGCCGCCCCAGGCATTGAAGCCCCAATCGACACCGCGCACTTCGCCATGGCCGTCGATGACAAAGGTCGGGCCGGTATCACGCACCCAGGCATCGTCGTTGCTGATTTCAACCACACGAATGTTCGGCTGGTCGAGTTGGCGCCGGGCGTTTTCGTACTGGCCGGCGGAGGCCGCGACGGTCACAGGTTCGAAACGGGCAATGGCTTTGGCCAGGGTTACGTGGGCAGCCTGCGCCGGCTTGCCGCCCAGGCGCCAGTTGTCCGGGCGCTCCGGCCAGACCATCCACACCTGAGTCTGCGGGGCCCACTCGGCGGGCATGTGGAAACCATCGGCACGGGGCGTGGAATTGAGGGTTTTCATGGGTGACCTCTGTGATGGCCCTGAGCCGGGTGTGCTGGGGCGTTTGCCAATTTATAACCGATATATATCGATATTTGAAGCCTGATAATCGAAGAATGCCGCGCCATTCGGCGAATTTAAATCGATAACAATCGATACCAGTCAGCGCTGGTCTGGTGAAAGGAGCGGCCTGCTGTCTACCATAGCCACACCTTATGCATCCTGTTACAGCTACGCGCGGAAATTTCCGGCAAGGCCGACTAGGGTCAATACTTGAACGACGGGCCAGCGAGCCGCTATGAACATCATCCCTACAGCAATCCCTGAAGTACTGATCATCGAGCCGAAGGTGTTCGCTGACAGCCGTGGTTTTTTCTTCGAGGCATTCAACGCCCGTGAGTTCTCACAGCAAACCGGCGTGAACGTGGAGTTCGTTCAGGACAACCACTCGCGCTCCATCAAGGGCGTGCTGCGTGGGCTGCACTACCAGGTGGCAAACACCCAGGGCAAGCTGGTGCGCGTGGTGCACGGGGAGATCCGCGATATCGCCGTGGACGTGCGCAAAAGCTCGCCAACATTCGGCAAATGGGTCGCGGTGCACCTGTCAGCCGACAACCATCGCCAGCTGTGGATTCCGCCTGGCTTCGCCCACGGTTTTGCGGTGATGAGTGAATCGGCCGAGTTCCTCTACAAGACCACCGACTACTACAACCCGGGCGCCGACCGCTGCATCCGCTGGGACGACCCGCAACTGGCCATCGACTGGGGGCTGCAGCAGCCTCCGCTGTTGTCGGACAAGGACAAGGTAGGCCTGCCATTGGCAGAGGCGGAACTGCTGCCTTAACTAGCGCATAATTGCGTCAGACTTTTCTGGCGCATTTACCTGATGATTGCAAAGCCCACGCCCCCACGCCGTCCCCGCTGGCGCAGCCTGGCCCTGCTGGCGCTGATCTTGGCCCCATTACTGTGGCCCCTGCATCACTTGGCCGAACGCTATTACCAGGAAGAACTGGCCTCGCAGAACCGCCAGACCCTCGACCTGTATGTGGCCAACCTGCTCGGCACCCTGCACCGCTACGAGACCTTGCCGCAAATTCTCGGCGACTTGCCGGCGCTGCGTGGCGTGCTGGCCGACCCTTTCCGCCTGGAAGCGGTGACCAACGCCAACCGCCTGCTCAAGGACATCGTGCAGCAGACCGGTGCCGAGGTGATGTACCTGATGGACGTCAGCGGCAACACCTTGGCCGCCTCGAATTGGGACAAGCACGACAGCTTCGTCGGCCGAAACTTCGCCTTCCGCCCCTACTTCAACGAAGCCATGGCTGGCCACCTGGGCCGCTTCTTCGGCCAGGGCACCACCTCGGCCAAGCGCGGCTACTTCTTTGCCGCGGCCGTGCGGGACCGCGAGCGGATCGTCGGGGTGCTGGTGGTCAAGGTCGATCTCGACCACACCGAAACCCTGTGGGGCCGTACGCCCGAGCAGCTGCTGCTGACCGATCACAATGGCGTGGTCATCCTGACTTCACGGCCCGACTGGCGCTTCCGTGCTACCCGCACGCTGACCGACGCCGAGCGCCAGGCCATCATCGCCATCCAGCCCTATCCGACCCAAGCCCCACAGCCGCTGGTTCTCAACCCGCAGGCCTGGATCACCCAGACCCGCGACATCAAGGAAACTGGCTGGCAAGTCAGCATCCTTGCCCCGCGCACGCTGGTTGATCGCTCGGTGCAGACGGTAATGGCCATCGGTGCCGGCACGCTGCTGGTACTGATGTTGCTGGCAGGCCTGGTGATGCAACGGCGGCGCCATTACATCGACCGCATCGACTTCGAAGCCCGTGGCCGCCAGGAACTGGAAAAGCGCGTGGCCGAACGCACCGCCGACCTTGAAGGCCTGAATACCCGCCTGAAAAATGCCGTGCTGGAGCGCGAAAACGCTCAGCAAGAGGCAGTGCGCGCACAGGACGAACTGGTGCAGGCCGGCAAGCTGTCGGTGCTCGGCACCATGTCGGCCAGTATCAGCCATGAGTTGAACCAGCCCCTGGCCGCCATCCGCAGCTACGCAGAAAACGCCGAGATCCTGCTCGACCACCAACGTACCGAAGACGCCCGCGGCAACCTCAAGCTGATCGGCGAGCTGACCGGGCGCATGGCCTCAATCATTGCCCACCTGCGTGCCTTCGCCCGTCGTGACCGCCATGCCCCGGAGAGCGTGGCCCTGCAGCCGGCCCTGGACGATGCCCTGGCGCTGCTAGCCAAGCGCCGCCGGGCGATGGCCGTAGAGCTGATCCGCGACCTGCCGGAAGCCACCTTGTGGGTACAGGCCGGCGAAACGCGCCTGCGCCAGGTGCTAGGCAACCTGCTGGCCAATGCCCTCGACGCCCTGACCGAAAAAGCCAACCCGCGCCGCCTGTGGCTAAGTGCCGAGCAGCGTGATGACTGCGTCTACCTGTACATCCGTGACAACGGACCCGGCTTCAGCCGCCAGGCCCTGGAGCACGCCAAGGAGCCGTTTTTCACCACCAAGACCCGTACCCAGGGCTTGGGCCTGGGGCTGGCCATCTGTGAAAGCCTGATGCGCGCCCTGGGCGGTGAACTGCTGCTGGCCAACCACCCGGAAGGTGGTGCAATGCTGACCCTCCAGCTGCGTGTGGCCGCATCTGGCGCTACTTTGCCCAATTCGGAGGACCCCTCGGCATGACCACCGAGACACTGATCGACAGCCGAGCCCAGGTCATCCTGGTCGACGATGACCCCCACCTGCGCCAAGCCTTGAGCCAGACCCTGGACCTGGCCGGGCTCAAGGTAGTCGCCCTGCCCGAAGCCCAAGGCCTGGCCGAACGTATCGAGGCCGACTGGCCAGGCGTGGTGGTCAGCGACATCCGCATGCCGGGCATCGATGGCCTGCAGTTGCTGGAACAACTGCACGGCCGCGACAGCGAACTGCCGGTGCTGCTGATAACCGGCCATGGCGATGTGCCGCTGGCGGTGCAGGCGATGCGTGCCGGGGCTTATGACTTCCTGGAAAAACCCTTTGCCACAGACGCCCTGCTCGACAGCGTACGCCGCGCCCTGGCCTTGCGCCGACTGGTGCTGGACAACCGTAGCCTGCGCCTGGCACTGAGCGACCGCCAGCAACTGGCAACCCGCCTGGTCGGCCATTCACCGGCCATGCTGCGCCTGCGCGAGCAGATCGGCGCCTTGGCCGGCACCCGCGCCGACGTGTTGATTCTGGGTGAGACGGGCGCTGGCAAAGAGGTGGTGGCCCGCGCGCTGCACGACCTGTCCAGCCGCAGCGAAGGGCCGTTCGTGGCGATCAACGCCGGCGCGCTGGCCGAGTCGGTGGTCGAAAGCGAACTGTTCGGCCACGAGCCCGGTGCGTTCACCGGCGCGCAGAAACGCCGTATCGGCAAGTTCGAATTTGCCAACGGCGGCACGCTGTTCCTCGACGAAATCGAGAGCATGAGCCTGGATGTACAGGTGAAGCTACTGCGCATGCTGCAGGAGCGGGTGGTCGAACGCCTGGGCGGCAACCAGTTGATCCCGCTGGACATCCGCATCATAGCCGCCACCAAGGAAGACCTGCGTCAGGCTGCCGACCAAGGGCGTTTCCGCGCGGACCTGTATTACCGCCTGAACGTGGCGCCGCTGCGTATTCCGCCACTGCGTGAACGCGGCGACGACATATTGGTGTTGTTCCAGCATTTCGCCGATGCTGCCAGCCAACGTCATGGCCTGTCGCCGCATGCGCTGCAACCCGCGCAACGCGCCCTGCTGCTGCGTCATGACTGGCCAGGCAACGTCCGCGAGCTACAGAACGCCGCCGAGCGTTTCGCCCTTGGCCTGGAACTGGCACTCGATGGCCAGGCACCCTCGGCAGCAGCGCCGGCAGCGCCCATGCTCAGCGGCAACCTCAGCGAACAGGTCGAGCAGTTCGAACGTTCGCTGATCGCCGCCGAACTGGCCCAGCCACACGGCTCCATGCGGAGCCTGGCCGAAGCACTGGGTATCCCCCGCAAAACCCTGCATGACAAGCTGCGCAAGCATGGCTTGAACTTCGACGGCGGCAGCGGCGGGCATGACGATCAAGAGGACAACCGTTAATGAGCACCAATAGCCAGTACCTGCAGTCCGTACTGCACAGCGACATCCCCCTGACCCGCGAGATGGGCCTGGAAGTGATCGATTGGCAGCAGCACACCCTGCGCCTGCAACTGCCGCTGGCGGCCAACGTCAACCACAAAAGCACCATGTTCGGCGGCAGCCTGTACTGCGCAGCAGTGCTGGTGGGTTGGGGCTGGCTGCACCTGCGCCTGCGTGAACTGGGGATCGATGACGGGCATATCGTCATCCAGGAAGGGCAGATCAGCTACCCGTTGCCAGTGACCGGCACGGCAGTGGCGCGTTGTGCCGCGCCAGACGAGAAAACCTGGGAGCGGTTCCTGACCCTGTACCAGCGCCGTGGGCGGGCGCGGTTGACGTTGGAAACCACCGTGAGCAATGCCGGAAGTGACGAGCCTGCAGTGAAATTCAGCGGCCAGTACGTTCTGCACCGCTAGTACGACTAACGCGGCCTTTGTGGGAGCGGCCTTGCGTCGCGAAAGGGCCGCAAAGCGGCCCCAGGATTTCAGCTTCGCCGCCAGAATTGCCGGGGCCGCTTTGCGGCCCTTTCGCGACGCAAGGCCGCTCCCACAGGATCGTGCCAGGCAGTTAGATGAGGTTCAGGAAGGCCTGGCGCCATGCAGCATTGGCAGGCAATGCCAGGAAATGCGGATTGAGCAGCGACTCGCGTGGCGGATACCGGAACGGCAAGCCATCCAGCCCGATCACTTCACCACCGGCCCCCTCCACCACACCCTGCGCCGCAGCAGTGTCCCACTGCGAAGTCGGCGCCAGGCGCGGATAACAATCGGCGCTGCCCTCGGCCAGCAGGCAGAACTTCAACGAGCTGCCGATATTGGCCAGCTCCAGCTCGCCCACCGCAGCCCCAAGGCCGGCCAACAGCGCTTCCTGCTCCGGGCTGGAATGCCGACGGCTGGCCACCACGGTAAAACGCTCGCCCTGCGCGGGTGCGTTGCGTACTTGGATCAGCTGGGCTGCCTCACCGGCATCTGCACGCCAGGCCCCCATGCCGCGCCCACCAAAATAGCAGCGCCCATTGGTGGGCATCGACACCACGCCAAACACCACCTCGCCGTTCTCGATCAGGGCGATGTTGACCGTGAACTCTTCACTGCCGGCAATGAATTCCTTGGTGCCATCCAGCGGATCGACCAGCCACCAGCGGCTCCAGCTTTGCCGCTCGGCCAGCGCAATATTGCAGTCCTCTTCGGACAGCACCGGAATCTGCGGCGCCAGCGCCAGCAGACCATCGGCAATTACCCGGTGCGCGGCCAGGTCGGCGGCGGTAACCGGCGAATCGTCGGCCTTGTTGGTTACCGCGACATCGGCGCGCCAGAATGGCAGGATCGCCTCGCCTGCCGTCAGCGCCAGCTTGACCACTTCGTGCATCAGTTGCAGGTCGTTCATAGCTCCAGCAGCCCCCGCTGAATCAGCAGGTCACGGGCCAGGTACAGCGCCGCCAGGGCGCGACCCTCGGTGAACTGCGGATGCATGGCCAAGGCCGACAACTCACGCAGGTTGACCTTGTCGACCCGCATCGGCTCGGGCTCGTCGCCTTCCAGGCGCTCTTCGTACAGGTCGCTGGCCAGCACCACCTGAATCTTCTGGCTCATGTAGCCCGGCGACAGCGACAGTTCCGTCAGGTGCTCCAGCTGGCGTGCGCCAAAACCGGCTTCTTCCTTGAGCTCCCGGTCGGCTGCCGCCAGCACGTCTTCGCCCGGCTCGATCAGGCCCTTGGGCAACGACAGCTCGTATTCATCGGTGCCACCGCAGTATTCCTCCACCAGCACGGCGTGCTCGGCATCGAGCATGGCCACGATCATCACCGCGCCGTAGCCGTTACCCCGGCCCACCAGGCGCTCATAGGTGCGCTCGGCGCCATTGCTGAAGCGCAGCTGTACGGCTTCGACGCGGAACAGGCGGCTACTGGCGACAATTTCGCGGCTGAGTACGGTGGGTTTCTGGCGCATGGGGCGGCTCCTTGGCGTGAACGGGTTACTATACCGTGGCTTGCCGACTGATCGAGAGTTTCCCATGCCTGTTCTTCCCTGGTCTGCCATCGATACCGTCCTGCTGGACATGGATGGCACCCTGCTCGACCTGCATTACGACAACCGCTTCTGGCTGGACCACCTGCCCCAGCGCTATGCCGAGCTGCACGGTGTTAGCCGGGCCATGGCCGAAATGGAGCTGCAACCGCTGTTCGAACGCAATGCCGGCACATTGAACTGGTACTGCCTGGACTTCTGGAGCCGCGAGCTACGCCTGCCCATTCGCGAGCTGAAGCGGGAAATTGCCGACCTGATTGCCCTGCGCCCGGATGCCGATACCTTCCTGGCGGCGATTCGCCAGGCCGGCAAGCGTGTCGTGATGATCACCAATGCCCACCGTGACTCGCTGTCGCTGAAGCTGGAACGGGTGGAGCTGGCACCGTACTTCGAGCGGCTGATCAGCTCGCACGACTATGGCTACCCGAAGGAAAGCCCGCAGTTCTGGGATGCCCTGCAGGCGGATATCGGCTTCGAACCAGAACGCAGCCTGTTCATTGATGACACGCTGGCGATTCTGCGCAGTGCACGGCGGTTTGGTGTGGGGCACTTGCTGGCGGTGCGCCAGCCAGATAGCAAAGCAGGGCCGCGGGATACTGAAGAGTTTGCGGCGGTCGAGGATTACCGGGAGTTACTGGTAGGCCTATGAGGCCCTCTTCGCGGGTGAACCCGCTCCTACAGATACTGCGCCAGCCGTGAGAGGGCGCTCAACCTGTGGGAGCGAGCATGCCCGCGAAGAGGCCGGCACAGACTTCAGCGATCAGTCAGGAATACGCAGCACCTGCCCCGGATAGATCTTGTCCGGGTGCTTGAGCATCGGCTTGTTGGCCTCGAAAATCTTGTTGTACTGGTTGGCACTGCCATACACGACCACGGCAATGGCTGAAAGTGTGTCGCCCGATTTCACAGTGACGAACCTTGCCGCCTGGACTACCGGCCCGGTCACGGTGATCTGGTCCTCGACACTGGCCACGCCGCTGATGTTGCCCGCCGCCAGGATGATCTTCTCCTTCTCTTCCTGGCTGGCCACTTCACCCTTGAGGATGATCTTGTCTCCTTCTACAGTGGCCGTGATGTTGGGGTTGCCCAGGCCGACAGCTTCCACGTGTTTCTTAAGCTGCTCTTCGGCATTGGCGTTGCCAGGGGTCAGCAGGTCGATCAACTTCTCGCCGGCTTCCTTCACGAAACTGAACAGGCTCATTGCGCTCTCCTTGTTGACGAAACCTTGGACACAGGAGTCTAGGCCAGCTTTACCACTCCCGCCCTGCGCGACCAATCGACGCGGTCTATCAAGGCATAGACCCTAGCGATTAGACGCCGCCGGCCCGCACGCCTAGGCTTGTGCTATCAGAAAGCCGCCGGTATTCAGCGCCCCGATGAACAGCAAGCCTCCGGTCTGCGCGGCCTCATCGCCCTTGTCCATGCCCGCCGCCAGCAACACCTACGATTACGTCCTGCTCAGCGACGCCAAACGCGACAGCACCCCGCTGGCCGAGGAAGTGGCCCTGGCCATTGTCTATAACGGCCTCAACCAGGCGGTGATGCTGGTCAGTCCTACCGATCTGGAAGACTTCGCGGTCGGTTTCAGCGTCGGCAGCGGCATTGTCGAAGGCACCGCAGAAATCTACGACCTCAAGCTTTCCGGCAGCGGCTCGGCAATGTACGCCGACCTGGAAATCTCCAGCCGGGCGTTCTGGAACCTGAAAAACCAGCGCCGCCAACTGGCCGGCACCAGCGGTTGCGGCCTGTGTGGGGTCGAGGCCCTGGAGCAGGCGCTGCCGGATCTGGCCGTGTTGCCGGGTGCGCCCCTGCCCCCGGCCCAGTGGCTGGTCGGCCTGCGCGAGCGCATCGACGCCTTCCAGCCACTGGGCCAGCATTGCGGCGCCGTACATGCAGCACTGTTCATGGACCGCCAAGGCGAACTGCTGCTCGGCCGCGAAGACATCGGCCGGCACAACGCCCTCGACAAACTGATTGGTGCCCTGCTGCGGCAACGCATCGACAGCCAGGGTGGCTTGGCCATCGTCACCAGCCGCTGCAGCCTGGAGCTGATCCAGAAAGTACTGCGTGCCGGCATCCAGACCCTGGTCAGCCTGTCAGCGCCCACCGGCCTTGCCCTGCAATGGGCACGCAAGCACAACCTCAACCTTATCCATTTGCCCAAGCACAGCGCACCGCGGGTCTACAGCCCAGCGGCGGAGTCGTAACAGTCGTGACCTCGTACCAACATCTTCCGGACAACGCCCCAGCCTCCCCTCCTCGCTACAAGCCCTACCACGGCCCCGCCGGCGGTTGGGGCGCACTGCGTAGCGTGGCCAAGGCATGGGTCGGCAGCGATAACGCGCTGAAGAACATTCGCGCCCTGCTCAAGACCAACCAGAACGGCGGTTTCGACTGCCCCGGCTGCGCCTGGGGGGATTCGCCGGAAAGCGGCATGGTCAAGTTCTGCGAGAACGGCGCCAAGGCGGTGAACTGGGAAGCTACCAAGCGCCGTGTCGATGCAGCCTTCTTCGCCCGTTACAGCGTCACCTCGCTGCTGCAGCAGAGCGACTACTGGTTGGAGTACCAAGGGCGCCTGACCGAACCGATGGTCTACGACGCACCCAGCGACCGTTACCTGCCGATCAGCTGGGATGCCGCCTTCGCCCTGATCGCCCGCGAACTGAACAAGCTGGCCAACCCTGACCAGGCCGAATTCTATACCTCGGGACGTGCCAGCAACGAAGCGGCGTACCTGTACCAACTGTTCGTGCGCGCCTACGGCACCAACAACTTCCCTGACTGCTCGAACATGTGCCATGAGGCCAGCGGCGTGGCATTGGGGCAAAGCGTCGGGGTCGGCAAGGGTACAGTCACCTTCGACGACTTCGAGCACGCCGACTCTATTTTTGTCTGGGGCCAGAACCCCGGCACCAATCACCCGCGCATGCTCGACCCACTGCGCGATGCGGTAAAACGTGGCGCCCAGGTGGTGTGCATCAACCCGCTCAAGGAGCGTGGTCTGGAGCGCTTCCAGCACCCCCAGAACCCACTGGAAATGCTGACCAACAGTGACCGTCCGACCAACACCGCCTTCTTCCGCCCGGCCCTGGGTGGCGACATGGCGATGCTGCGTGGCATGGCCAAGTTCGCCCTGCAATGGGAACGCGAAGCCCAGGCCAACGGCGAACCGGCCGTGTTCGACCACGCCTTCATCGCCGAACATGGCCATGGCGTCGATGAGTACCTGGCCGTGGTGGACGCCACGCCGTGGTCGCACATCCAGGCACAATCCGGCCTGACCTTGGCGGATATAGAACTGGCCGCGCGCATGTACTGCCGCGGCAAGCGGGTGATCATGTGCTGGGCGATGGGCATCACCCAACACCGTCATTCGGTGCCGACCATTCAGGAAATCGTCAACCTGCAGATGCTGCGTGGCAACATCGGCGTGCCCGGCGCCGGCCTGTGCCCGGTGCGTGGCCACAGCAACGTGCAGGGTGACCGCACCATGGGCATCAACGAGCGCCCGCCAGAGGCGCTGCTGGATGCCATCGAAAAGCGCTATGGCTTCCCCGTGCCGCGGCGCAATGGCCATAACACCGTCGAAGCCATTCACGCGATGCTCGATGGCCGGGCCAAGGTTTTCATCGGCTTGGGCGGCAACTTCGCCCAAGCCACACCCGACACTGAGCGTACCGCCCAGGCGCTGCGCAACTGCGAGCTGACCGTGCACATCAGCACCAAGCTCAACCGTAGCCACCTGGTCCATGGCAAGCAGGCACTGATCCTGCCGTGCCTGGGCCGCACCGACATCGACCTGCAGGCCGACGGGCCGCAGGCAGTCACGGTGGAAGACTCGTTCAGCATGGTCCACGCTTCCAACGGCCAGCTGAAGCCGCTGTCGACGCAAATGCGCTCGGAACCTGCAGTGATCGCTGGCATCGCCGCCGCCACGCTGGGCAAGCAACCGGTGGACTGGCACTGGCTGGTGGCTGACTACGACCGCATTCGCGATCTGATCGGCGACACCATTGCCGGTTTCAGCGGCTTTAACCAGCGCCTGCGTAATCCGGGTGGCTTCTATCTGGGCAACAGCGCGGCCAGCCGCGAATGGGCGACCAGCACCGGCCGCGCCAACTTCAAGGCCAACCTGCTGCCCGACACGCTGCTTGACGAACGCGTACGGGCCAGCGGCCAGTTGCCAGACTTGATCATGCAATCGATGCGCTCGCACGATCAGTACAACACCACTATCTACGGCCTGGACGACCGCTACCGCGGTGTGCGCGGCCAACGCGAGGTGCTGTTCGCCAACGAAGCCGACATCATCCGCCTGGGCTTCCAGCCGGGGCAGAAGGTCGACATCGTTTCGCTGTGGGGGGATGAACATGTGCGCCGGGTGCAAGGCTTTACCCTGCTGGCCTTCGACATACCTGCCGGGCAGGCGGCGGCGTATTACCCGGAGGTGAACCCGCTGGTGCCACTGGAGAGCATTGGTGTTGGTAGCCATACGCCAACATCGAAGTTCATTGCCATCAAGCTGGAGCGTGCGCGCGAGGACGGGCGTATCCTGTAAAAATGAAAAAAGCCCTGTTCCGTGGCGGCTCAGGGCTTTGTCATAAAGGTCTCAGACAGCCTAAAAACGATAAAGTTTCATAGTAAATACAGCAAGTTAGAGAATTGTGTACAACTCGTGTTACTCGTCGGATTTCCGTTGCCAGCCACGTCTCTTAGCCTCAAATTCGCCTCGTCATCCCTATGAGGCTCTCTTGATGAAGAAGTACTCCTCGATTCTGTTGTTGTCTTTCAGCTTGCTCAGCGGCGTTGCCATGGCAGGCGGCACCACCGAGGCCGGCATTGGCGGCGCATTGGGTGGGGTACTGGGCTCTGTCGTGGGCAACTCCATCGGTGGCAGCACCGGCGGCGCCATTGGTGCCGGTCTGGGCGGTGCGGCAGGTGGCGCCCTGGGCGCAGACAAACGCCAGCGTGGTGAGGCCGCTATCGGCGGCGCGCTGGGCGCTGCAGGTGGTAACGTGGTCGGTCGCTCCGTGGGCGGCACCACGGGTAGCTACATTGGCGCGGCAGCCGGCGGTGGTGCCGGTGGTGCGCTGGGTAACTACCTGGGCAAAGAGGCCGACGAAGACGATTACCGCGATGGCCGCCGCTATCGTCGCGGCTACGACGACGACCGTCGTCACTGGGACCGTGGTCACCACTATGGCCACCGCAAGCACAAGCGCCACTGGCGCGACTAACGCCTGAGGGCCCTGCCCCCGGCAACAAAAGCCCCGCCCCTGCCAGCGGGGCTTTTTTATGCCTGCCGCTCCAGCACGAGGCCGGACAGAATCACCTGCAGCGCCTCTGGCAACGCCACAGGCCGGCCACTGTCGCGCTCGATGAACACCTGCACTACCGTGCCTGCTGCGCACGCCTCCGGTTCGCCCGGGCGATACAGCGCCAGCCGGTACTCTACCGTGCTGCCCGCCAGTCGCGTCACTCCCAACCCCACCTCCAACAAATCCGGGAAGCCCGGTAGCGCGTAGAAATCCGCAGCCGAACTGACCACGAAGGCGGCCAGTTCACCGTGCCGCAGGTCCAGTTCGGCCTGCTCGACGAGAAACGCCTGGATCGCGGTTTCAAAAAAACCGTGCACCGTTGCACCGGCGATGTGGCCGTTCAGGTCGTTGTCCTGGGGGCGGGTGAGGATCGGGTGGAAGTGGGAGAAGGCAGTGCGCTGAGGGGCTTCGGTCATCTGGCTGGCTCTTGTCTTCGCTATGGATGCCGACAGTGAAACAGAAAAAACAGACTTTCGCTGCCTATGCGGGCCCCTTCGCGGGCAAGCCCGCTCCTACAACGGCCTGCGCTCACCACCGATCAGTGTGTAGGAGCGGGTTTACCCGCGAATACGATGGCGGCCGCGACGGTGAACCACGGGTGGAAATTGGCCAGCAGGCCCGGCCCTTTCGCGGGTAAACCCGCTCCTACACGACGGCCTGCGCCCACCACCGATCAGTGTGTAGGAGCGGGTTTACCCGCGAATACGATGGCGGCTGCGACGGTGAACCACGGGTGGAAATTGGCCAGCACGTCCAGCCTTTTCGCGGGTAATCCCGCATCCACAAAAAAGCCGCCCCTGGGGGCGGCTTTCTCGTTGCGGCTGGGCTCGGCTTACAGCTGCGGGCCAGCGGCTTTGATGGCGTCGGAAACTTCGAACTTCTTGAAGTTTTCGATGAACAGCTTGGCCAGACCTTTGGCAGCCTCGTCGTAGGCCGCTTTGTCAGCCCAGTTGGTGCGCGGGTTGAGCAGTTCGGTTTCAACGCCCGGAACGGCCTTCGGCACGTCCAGGTTGATGATGTCCAGGTGCTCGGTTTCGGCACCGACCAATGCGCCGCTCTGGATGGCAGCGATCACGGCACGGGTGGTGGGGATGCTGAAGCGCTTGCCAACGCCGTAGCCACCACCAGTCCAGCCGGTGTTGACCAGGTAGACCTTGGAGTTGAAACCATTGATACGCTTGATCAGCAGCTCAGCGTACTCGCCAGCCGGACGCGGGAAGAACGGTGCGCCGAAGCAGGTGGAGAAGGTCGACTTGATGCCGCCGCCCGAGCCCATTTCAGTGGAACCGACCAGCGCGGTGTAGCCGGACAGGAAGTGGTAGGCCGCCTGCTCGTTGTTCAGGATCGAAACCGGAGGCAGAACACCTGTCAGGTCGCAGGTGAGGAAGATCACTGCGTTAGGCTCGCCGCCCAGGTTCGCTTCCGAACGCTTGGCAACGTGCTCCAGCGGGTAGGCCGCACGGCTGTTCTGAGTCAGGCTGACGTCGGTGTAATCGGCGTGCTTGTTGGCGTCGAGAACGACGTTTTCCAGTACTGCGCCGTGCTTGATGGCTTTCCAGATGACCGGCTCGTTCTTTTCGGACAAGTCGATGCACTTGGCGTAGCAGCCGCCTTCCATGTTGAAGACAACGCCTTCGCCCCAACCGTGCTCGTCGTCACCGATCAGGTAACGGCTTTCGTCAGCCGAAAGGGTGGTCTTGCCAGTACCGGACAGGCCGAAGAACAAGGTCACATCGCCTTCTTCGCCGATGTTGGCTGCGCAGTGCATTGGCAGTACGTCGGCAGCCGGCAGCAGGAAGTTCTGCACCGAGAACATGGCTTTCTTCATTTCGCCGGCGTAGCGCATGCCAGCGATCAGCACTTTCTTCTGGGCGAAGTTGATGATCACGCAACCGTCGGAGTTGGTGCCGTCACGCTCAGGCTCGCACACGAAGTTGGCGACGTTGAGGATCTGCCACTGGTCGCGGCCAGCCGGGTTGAACTGCTCCGGGTTGATGAACAGGCAACGACCGAACAGGTTCTGCCAGGCAGTCTGGGTGGTCATCTTCACCGGCAGGTAGTGCTCGGCTGCGGCCCCTACGTGAACATAGGAAACGAAGTGATCCTGGGCGTTGTTGAACGCCTCGACGCGAGCCCACAGGGCATCGAACTTGTCAGCCGGGAACTTGCGGTTGATCGGGCCCCAGGAAATGGCGTCCTGGGTGGAAGGTTCTTCGACGATGAAACGGTCAGCCGGCGAGCGGCCAGTACGGTGACCAGTCTCCACGACCAGTGCGCCAGTATCGGCTAGTACGCCTTCACCGCGTTGCAGCGCTTCTTTTACCAGCTCATCGACGCTCAGGTCGGTGTACACGGTGTTGTTGGCTTGCGTCATGAGATACCCCATCCGGCCCGAGGCCGAGTGCTCCAAACGTTTTGTAGTTGTCTTGAAAAAACTACTACAGCGAAAAAAGTGGCCGGATTATGCCAGAAACGCCCAAAAAAAGTAGGCCCCTCCTGTCAGAACTGCGCTTTTGCGCAATTCGACAGGAGATTATCCTGTGATTTAACGTTTCAGTGACGAGTTTCTGAGGCCACGTCAGTACCGCCACCCGCAAACAGTTGCGCCACATCGCTGGCATCGAAGAAGTAGCGCTCGTTGCAGAACTGGCAATCGATCTCTACCGTCCCGCCACATTCGTCCACCAGCGCCTTGGCGTCGTGTTCGCCCAGACTGACCAGCGCATTGCCGGAGCGTTCCCGCGAACAGCTGCAATTGAAGCGCAGTGGCTGGATATCGAACAGGCGCACGGCGTCTTCGTGGTACAGGCGGTGCAGCAGGGTTTCGTTGCCCTCTGTCCACTCTTCAGGCTTGAGCGTCTTGGCCAGGGCCACCACGTGCTGCCAGCTGTCTTCGCGCTCTTCATCATCCGGCTGGCGATCACGCGGCAGTTGCTGCAGCAACAGCCCACGGGCCTTGCCGCCTGCGGCATTGAGCCAGAAACGGGTATTGAGCTGCTGCGACTGGACGAAGTAGCTGGTGAAACATTCCGACAGGTTGGCGCCATCGAGGTCGACGGTCCCCTGATAGCGCTGGCCCTTGACCGGGTCGATGGTCAGGGTCAGGTGGCCGTCGGGCATCAGCTGCGACAGGGTGGCATCAGCCGAAATCTGGTCCGCTTCGTAGCGGGCCATGCCGCGGATCTCGCGGTCGCTGGAGCATTCCACCATCAGCAGCGGAATCGGCCCAGCCGAACGCGCCTGCAGAATCAGCAAGCCATCGAACTTCATCGCACCCACCAGCAAGGCGGTGGCGGCCATCAACTCACCGAGCAGCACCTTGACCGGCTGAGGGTACTCGTGACGCGCCAACACTGCGGCGTAGCTGTCATCGAGAGACACCCACTCGCCGCGCACATCGCGCTCGTCGAAGAGGAAACGTTGGGTGAAATCTGTATCAGGCAAATCGCTCATAGGTTTCGGCTATCTAAAAAATGATGACAAAATGGTTACAAGGGTTGTCGAGAATCGGCGAGAACCCGTGACAGAGCGCTCACAAGGCGCTCCGATTCCTGTTTGCAATAGAGGTATTTTATGGACAATCGACCACTGTTCCAAGCAAGGTGGTCCTGGGGACCATTGGCAGCCTGTACGCTGCTTCCCATCGCTCTACTGTGTTTCTGGTTATGGCCTTTTGGCCAGATCCTGTGCCTGACTTTCGACGAGTGGCTGTTCCGCAGCCTGAACGCGCCGCTGGCCGATAGCACCACCTGGCGCTACATCTGGACCATCGGCAGCCTACGCCCGTTCGACATCGTCGTCGGCCTGATCCTGCTCGCTGTGCTCATTCGTGGTGACTGGGTGTTCAAGGCCGCTCAGGTTCGCCAGGCATTTTTCGGCTTTCTGGTCACGCTACTCCTCTTAGTGGTGATTCGCGCGCTGTTTTCCAAGTGGGTGGATGCAGCCGGGTGGCAACACAAGAGCCCATCGATGATCTTCGACGACGTCGTGCACCTGAGTGACTATTACCCGAACCTGGAGGCGGCCTGGGAACTCAAGGACCGCTCAAGCAAAAGTTTCCCGGGTGATCACGCCTCGGTGCTGCTGATCTGGGCGCTGTTCATGAGCGTGTTCAGCCGCCGCCTTGTGCAATACCTAGTGGTCTGGGGGCTCGCAGCGCTGTTCATGCTGCCGCGCCTGGTGGCCGGTGCCCACTGGGGGCAGGACGACTACATCGGCGGCTTGCTGATGGCCGTACTGGCGTTGGGCTGGAGCTACTACACGCCCCTGGCGGCCAAAGGCAGCGAGGCGTTGATGCGCTGGACAGCGCCGTTGTTCAAGCTGCTGTCCACGTTACCGCTGGTCGGACGAATGGCGGTGTTGCGCTAGATTCCTGGGGCTGCGCAGCAGCCCCATTCAATCGTACCTTCCATGCAGCTGGTGAATCTGCCGCCGCTGCTTCTTGGTCGGCCGGCCATCGGTGGTCACGCCCATGGCCCCGGCCTTACGCATCTCAGCCGCCTGTTCACGGCGACGCACACTTTCTTCGGTTTCCTCGTACAACGCCTGCGCCTCTGGGGCACCACGACGCACCACCGACAGCGCCTTCACCACCACCGTGCGCTCATCGAAGCCGGTACGCAGCACGAACGCGTCGCCCACTCGCGGCTCTTTGCCCGGCTTGCAACGCTCGCCCCGGCAATGCACCTTGCCACTCTCGATCGCCGCCTTGGCCAGCGCTCGCGTCTTGTAGAAACGCGCCGCCCACAACCATTTGTCCAGGCGAACCTTGTCGTCGTCTTCGGCTTTTTGTGCCATCCCGTTACCTCGGATTCTGTCTTTCATCGAACTGTACTACCTTCACATACGGATGCAAAAAGTCCCCGCCGTGCTTAAAGTTCTCCACCTCATTCGCAGGGTGCGCTTCGTGAAGACATTTGACCATTTGACTGTGATCGGCCTGCGCGAGTGGGTCGCCCTGCCTGACCTCGGCGTGGCCGGGCTGCGCGCCAAGATCGACACCGGTGCCAGCACGTCGAGCCTGCATGCCACCGAAGTGGAACCCTTCGAGCGCGACGGCCAGCCCTGGGTTCGCTTCACTGCGCACCTGGGCTCGGTGGTGCAGTTGCGCCACCGCCGCTGCGAGGCACCGTTGGTGACGATGAAGACCATCAAGAGCTCCAACGGCCACGCCCAGACCCGCTACGTCATCCGCACGTCACTGGCGCTGGGTGATGGTGTGTGGGAGGTGGAGTTCACCCTGGCCTGCCGCAAGAACATGCGCTACCGCCTGTTGCTTGGCTCCAAGGCCCTGATACACGGCCAGCTGGTAGTGAACCCAGGCCTGAAATACGTACAAGACAAACCGGCCTTCCCGGCCACCCTTTCCCCTGTCACAGGTGCTGCATGAAGATCGCTGTGCTGTCGCGCAATCCGCGTCTGTATTCCACCCGCCGCCTGGTCGAAGCCGGTACCCAGCGTGGCCACGAAATGGTGGTGATCGATACCCTGCGGGCATACATGAACATTGCCAGCCACAAGCCGCAGATCCACTACCGCGGCAAGCCGCTGGAAGGCTTCGATGCCGTGATCCCGCGCATAGGTGCTTCGGTTACGTTCTATGGCTGCGCGGTGCTGCGCCAGTTCGAAATGATGGGCGTCTACCCGCTCAACGAGTCGGTAGCCATTGCCCGCTCGCGCGACAAGCTGCGCTCGTTGCAGCTGTTGTCGCGGCGCGGCATCGGCTTGCCGATCACCGGTTTCGCCCACTCGCCGGATGACATCCCCGACTTGATCCAGATGGTCAACGGTGCCCCGCTGGTGATCAAGGTACTGGAAGGCACCCAGGGCATTGGCGTGGTGCTGTGCGAAACCCCCCAGGCGGCCGAGTCGGTAATCGAAGCGTTCATGGGCCTCAAGCAAAACATCATGGTTCAGGAGTACATCAAGGAGGCCGGTGGCGCAGATATCCGATGCTTCGTGGTAGGCGACAAAGTAATTGCCTCGATGAAGCGTCAGGCCAAACCGGGCGAGTTCCGCTCCAACCTGCACCGGGGTGGCGTCGCCAGCCTGATAAAAATCACCCCAGAAGAGCGCATCACCGCCATCCGGGCGGCCAAGGTGATGGGGTTGAGCGTGGCGGGTGTGGATATCCTGCGTTCCAACCACGGGCCGTTGGTGATGGAGGTAAACTCGTCGCCAGGGCTGGAGGGCATTGAAGTCACCACCGGCAAGAACGTCGCCGGGATGATCATCGAGCACCTGGAGAAGAATGGCGGGCCCAATCAGACCCGGACCAAGGGCAAAGGCTGATTCAAGCCTGTGCCCGCCTCTTCGCGGCTAAGCCGCTGCCACAGGTATTGCAGAGTCCCTGTAGGAGCGGCTTTAACCGCGAAGAGGCCAGTGAGCCTCACACAGCATTACGCGGCAGCAGCAGCCCCAGCGGCAACCTGACCCGCGCCTCGATCCCGCCGCCAGACCGGTTACGCAACTCCACGTTCCCGCCATGTTGCGCAGCAATCCGCTTCACGATCGCCAGCCCCAACCCGGTGCCCTTGCCGCCCCGCGCCCGGTCACCGCGAATGAACGGGTTGAAAATGGTTTCCAGCTCCGACTCGTCAATACCGGTGCCCCGGTCCAGCACACTGAGCACCACATACGGCGCACTCTCATCGCCTGACACATAGGCAGCCACCTCGACCCCCTTGCCAGCATGGTGCAGGGCGTTGCCGATCAGGTTGCCCAGCATGCGCTTGAGCGAAACCCGGCGCAGCGGGAACGGTGGAATCGGCTCCAGGCACAGGCGCACACGCTCTTCCGGCTGGTTGTACGGAGCCACCACCTCACGCACCAAGTCAGCAAGGTCGACCTCTTCCACCGGCTCGTCACGGCCATCGCGGATGAAGGCCAGGAACTGATCGAGAATCGCGTCCATGTCCTCGATATCGCGAACCATGTCATCGCTCAGCTCGTTGTCGCTGTTCAGCAAGGACAGCGACAGACGCAGGCGCGTCAGTGGCGTGCGCAAGTCGTGGGAAACCCCGGCCAGCATCAACTCGCGCTCGCGCCCGGCCTGCTCGACATCCTCGGCCATCTGGTTGAACGCCTTGTACACCTCGGTCATCTCGCTGGGGGTATCGCTGATCGGCAGGCGCACACTGCGCCCCTGGCCAAGCTGGCGGGCGGCGAACACCAAGCGTTTGAGCGGCTGGTTGAGCTGACGCACAAAAATCCACGCCGATGCTGTGGACAACAAGCCAATGGCCAGGAACCAGCCCAGCACGTTCCAGATCTTCTGCCCACGCAATGGGTGCGGGTACAGCGGCACTTTCAGCCAACCCGGCCCCAGGCTTGGCGCATTGACCCACAACGCGGGCGGTGCATGAATGCGCAGCCGCACTTCGGTGTCGTCACCCAGCTCGGCCTGCATCTGCCGTTGGTAGATTTCACTGTAGGGCCAATGCTGCTCGCCTTCGGGCACACCCGAGCCGGTCACCCGGATAAGGCCTGCCGCCTCGGCGATCTTGTCGCGGTTTTCTTCGTCGGCGGCCCAATAGGCGCGCAAGGTCAGCGCTACACCATGGCTGTACTGACGGTCGACCAGCACGTCCTCGTTCATCAGCAGGTAGACCAGGGTCAGCGCCTTGGAGAACAGAACGACGATCAACACCAGCCACAGGGTGCGGGCGAAGAAACTTTGCGGAAACCAGAGCGGTGTTTTCATCGACGTTCAGGCATCATTTTCCGGCGTTTCCGTCCGGTACGAACACGTAGCCGACGCCCCAGACGGTCTGGATGTAACGCGGCTTGGACGGGTCCGGCTCGATCATGCGACGCAGGCGTGAGATCTGCACATCGATGGAGCGCTCCAGCGCATCCCATTCGCGGCCGCGCGCCAGGTTCATCAGCTTGTCGCGGGTCAACGGCTCACGGGCGTGCATCACCAGGGCCTTGAGCACGGCGAACTCGCCGGTGGTGAGCATGTGCACTTCGTTGCCGCGCTTGAGCTCGCGGGTGGCCAGCGACAGTTCATAGTCGCCGAAGGTGACCGACTCGTCTTCGCTGCCCGGCGCTCCCGGCACGCTCGGCGCCTGGCGACGCAGCACCGCCTTGACCCGGGCCATCAGTTCGTCCGGGTTGAACGGTTTGCCCAGGTAGTCGTCGGCGCCCAGCTCCAGGCCCTTGATGCGGCTGAGCTCGTCGCCCTTGGCGGTCAGCATGATGATCGGGATCTGGTTGTTCTGCTGGCGCAGGCGCTTGCAGGCGGACAGACCATCCTCGCCTGGCAGCATCAGGTCGAGCACCACCAGGTTGAACACCTCGCGCTGCAGCAGGCGATCCATCTGCTCGGTGTTGGGCACTGCACGGGCACGGTAGCCCTTGCTGGTGAAGAAACGTTCCAGCAGGCTGCTAAGCCCCGGATCGTCGTCGACGATGAGAATCTTGTCACCTTCAGCGGTGTTTGGCGTGCCGGTCATGAATAACTCCTCTGATATCGCCGCGCATTATGGCGTAGCCATTGCTGCACGTTGCGTGAGCATTGTTAGCAGATTTTTCCCCCGGCGCCAGTTCCGGCTGGCCGGGCGCCATCACCGCAAGCCGTTTGCGATGGGTATAATGCGCGGCTTTCATCCAGCGCCGCCGGGCAAAAAGCCCACAGGCGACCCCCGTATTCACAAATGTCAGGTGGTTTACATGGACAGCATCAACAGCCGTATCGCCGAGGAACTGGGCGTACGCCCGCAGCAGGTCGAGGCGGCCGTGAGCCTGTTGGACGAAGGCTCGACCGTGCCCTTCATCGCCCGCTACCGCAAGGAAGTGACCGGTAGCCTTGACGACACTCAGTTGCGCCACCTGGAAGAGCGCCTGCGCTACCTGCGCGAACTCGACGAGCGCCGCGCCAGCATCCTTTCCAGCATCGAGGAACAGGGCAAGCTGACCCCGGAACTGGCCCGCGAGATCAAGCTGGCCGACACCAAGACCCGCCTCGAAGACCTTTACCTGCCCTACAAGCAGAAACGCCGCACCAAGGGCCAGATCGCCCTGGAAGCCGGCCTCGGCGAACTGGCCGATGGCCTGTTCAACGACCCGACCCTGGCCCCGGAAAGCGAAGCCGCACGCTTCGTCAACGTCGAAAAGGGCGTAGCCGACGTCAAGGCCGCGCTGGAAGGCGCCAAATACATCCTGATGGAGCGCTTTGCCGAAGACGCCGCCCTGCTCGACAAGCTGCGCAGCTATCTCAAGCAGGAAGCCGTGCTCAGCGCCCGCGTCGTGGCTGGCAAGGAAGAGGAAGGCGCCAAGTTCCGCGACTACTTCGCTCATGACGAGCTGCTGCGTACTGCGCCATCGCACCGTGCCCTGGCGATCTTCCGCGGGCGCAACGAAGGCGTGTTGAGCGTCTCGCTGAAGGTCGGCGAAGAACTGCCCGGCACCCTGCACCCATGCGAACTGATGATCGGCAACCACGTCGGCATCGAAAACCGCAGCCGACCCGCCGACAAGTGGCTGGGAGAAGTGGTGCGCTGGACCTGGAAGGTCAAGCTGTACACCCACCTGGAGACCGACCTGTTCGGCGAGCTGCGTGACAATGCCGAAGGCGAGGCGATCAACGTGTTCGCCCACAACCTGCACGATCTGCTGCTGGCCGCCCCGGCCGGTCCGCGCGCCACCCTGGGCTTCGACCCAGGCCTGCGCACCGGCTGCAAGATCGCCGTGGTCGACGCAACCGGCAAACTGCTGGACCACACCACGGTCTACCCGCACGCGCCGAAGAACGACTGGGACCGCACCATTTCCATCATGGCCGCACTGTGCGCCAAACACTCGGTGGAGCTGATCGCCATCGGCAACGGCACCGCCAGCCGCGAAAGCGACAAGCTGGTGGCCGAGCTGGTCAAGAAATATCCAGCCCTCAAAATCACCAAGATCATGGTCTCCGAAGCCGGTGCTTCGGTGTACTCGGCATCGGAACTGGCCGCCCGCGAGTTCCCGGACCTGGACGTGTCGATCCGCGGCGCCGTGTCGATCGCCCGTCGCCTGCAGGATCCGCTTGCCGAACTGGTGAAGATCGATCCGAAATCCATCGGTGTCGGCCAGTACCAGCACGACGTGTCCCAGCTGAAACTGGCACGTGGCCTGGACGCGGTGGTCGAGGACTGTGTGAACGCCGTGGGCGTGGACGTGAACACCGCTTCGGTGGCGCTGCTGACGCGCATCTCCGGCCTCAATGCCACGCTGGCACAGAACATCGTCGCCCACCGCGATGCCAATGGTCCGTTTGCCACCCGTGCAGCGCTGAAAAAGGTCAGCCGCCTGGGTGAGAAAACCTTCGAGCAGGCCGCCGGCTTCCTGCGTGTGATGAACGGCGACAACCCACTGGACGCCTCTGCGGTGCACCCTGAGGCTTACCCGCTGGTGCAGCGCATTGCTGCCGATACCGACCGCGACATCCGCTCGCTGATTGGTGACAGCAGCTTCCTCAAGCGCCTGGACCCGAAAAAGTTCACCGACGAAACCTTCGGCCTGCCAACTGTCACCGACATCCTGCAAGAGCTGGACAAGCCCGGCCGCGACCCGCGTCCGGAGTTCAAGACCGCCACCTTCCAGGACGGCGTCGAAGACCTCAAGGACCTGGAACCGGGCATGATCCTCGAAGGCGTGGTGACAAACGTTACCAACTTCGGTGCCTTCGTCGACATCGGCGTGCACCAGGATGGCCTGGTGCATATCTCGGCGCTGTCGGAGAAGTTCGTCAAAGACCCGCGTGAAGCGGTCAAGGCCGGCGATGTGGTCAAGGTCAAGGTCATGGAAGTGGACATCCCGCGCAAACGCGTCGGCCTGTCCATGCGCATGAGCGACACCCCGGGCGAGAAGGTCGAAGGCAACCGCGGTGGTAACCGCGGCAATGGTGGCAGCCGCCAGCAGCAGGCACCGCGCCAGCGTGAAACCGCCACGGCTGCGCCGGCCAACAACGCCATGGCCTCGCTGTTCGCCAACGCCAAGCAATTGAAGAAGAAGTAATGGACGTACCACGCGAATACGTCGAAAGCGCCTTCAGCCAACTGCTGGGCTGCCGCCTGCAACACCTGGACACAGGTGTTGCCGAGGTAGCCCTGGCGCTGGAGCCCCAGTTGCGCAACCGTGGCCAGAAGCTGCACGGCGGGGCGATCTTCAGCCTGGTGGATATCGCCATGGGCCTGGCCTGCTCGGCCAGCCATGGCTTTGACCAGCAAAGCGTCACCATCGAGTGCAAGATCAACTACATGCGTGCCGTCAGCGACGGCGAAGTGCTGTGCACCGCCCGCGTGCTGCACGCCGGGCGGCGCACCCTGGTGGTCGACGCCGACGTAGTTCAGGGCGACAAGCTGGTGGCCAAAGCGCAAGGAACCTTCGCGGTTCTCTAGCTCACCAAGCAGTATCTGCGGTATTTTCAGCAGTGCGCTGGCACTGCTGGAACCGCGTAAACCAGGCGACAACGCCAGTTCCTTTCTTCCTACCCTTGTAGACCGTTATCTCTACCCCCATATTGGGGCGACTGACGCGTGAAGGAATACATCTTGAGCGAACTCCTCAACCGCCGCCTGAGCCTGCTCGGCGCCAATCTCCCCCTGCTCAAGCAGTGCCTGCACGGTATTGAGCGCGAATGCCTGCGCGTGACCGATGAAGGTCGCCTGGCCCAGACCCCGCACCCGGAAGCACTGGGATCGGCGCTGACCAACGAGCAGATCACCACCGACTATTCCGAGTCGCTGCTGGAGTTCATCACCCCGGCCCTGGCCGATCCGGCCAAGGTGCTCGAAAGCCTCGAAGAGACCCACCGTTTCGTCTACAGCAAGCTGGGCGACGAATACCTGTGGAGCCCGTCGATGCCGTGCACGCTGCCGGCCGAGGAGGACATCCCGATCGCCGAGTACGGCAGCTCGAATATCGGCAAGCTCAAACACGTCTACCGCAAGGGCCTGGCCCTGCGTTACGGCCGCACCATGCAGTGCATCGCCGGTATTCATTACAACTTCTCGCTGCCCGAAGCGCTTTGGCCACTGCTGCGCGAAGCCGAAGGCAGTACGGAAAATGACCGCGACTACCAGTCGTCGGCCTACATCGCGCTGATTCGTAACTTCCGCCGCTACAGCTGGCTGCTGATGTACCTGTTCGGCGCCTCGCCGGCCCTGGACAAAGGCTTCCTGCGTGGCCGCCCGCACCAGCTCGAAGAGCTGGATGCCGAAACCCTGTTCCTGCCTTATGCCACCAGCCTGCGCATGAGCGACCTGGGTTACCAGAGCAACGCCCAGGCCGGCCTGACGCCCTGCTACAACAACCTGGCCAGCTACACCGACAGCCTGCGCAAGGCCGTTGGCACGCCCTACCCGCCTTACGTTGAAATCGGCACGCATGTGGATGGCGAGTGGGTTCAGCTGAACACCAACATTCTGCAGATCGAAAACGAGTACTACTCGAACATCCGCCCCAAGCGCGTCACCTACACCGGCGAGCGGCCGATCCAGGCCCTGACCTCGCGGGGCGTGCAGTATGTGGAAGTACGTTGCCTGGACATCAACCCGTTCCTGCCGGTCGGTATCGACCTGACCGAGGCGCGCTTCCTCGACGCATTCCTGCTGTTCTGCGCCTTGGAAGACAGCCCGCAACTGGACAACGGTGAGTGCGGCCAGTGCACCAGCAACTTCCTGACCGTGGTCAAGGAAGGTCGTCGTCCGGGCCTGGAGTTGCACCGCAATGGCCAGCCGATCAGCCTGAAAGACTGGGCCAGCGAGCTGATCGAGCGTATCCGCAAATTGGCCAATCTGCTCGACCAGGCGCAAGGTTCTGATGAGCACGCCAAGGCCCTGGATGCGCAGCAGGCCAAGGTCGACGACACCTCGCTGACCCCGTCGGCCCAGGTGCTGGCACGCATGACCGAGCATGACGAGAGTTTCGTCCAGTTCTCGCTGCGCCAGAGCCGTGTGCACGCCAAGACTTTCCGCGAGCAACCGCTGAGCAACGAAAAGCAGCAAGCATTCGAGACGCTGGCCCGAGAGTCGCTCGCCAGGCAGTCCGAGCTGGAGCGAGACGAAGTCGGTGATTTCGACCTGTTCGTCGGCGCCTACCAGGCCAGCATCCTGGCAATCAGCAGCTGATGAACCGCACCACCACCCCGCGCAAACCGCGCGCCAGCAGCCAGGCCAGGATCGAGGCGATCCTGGCGGCTGCGCGTGAGCTGTTGGCCGAGCAAGGGGTGGCAGCACTGTCTATCTACAGCGTGGCCGAGCGGGCGCAGATTCCGCCTTCGTCGGTGTATCACTTTTTCGCCAGCGTGCCGGCCTTGCTGGAGGCACTTACTGCAGATGTGCACCGGGCGTTTCGCGAAGCCCTGAGCGCACCGATCGACAGCAGCGCGCTCAGCACCTGGCACGAACTGTCACGGCTGATCGAACAACGCATGCTTGATATCTATAACGAGGATGCAGCAGCGCGGCAGTTGATCCTGGCGCAGCATGGCCTGAGCGAGGTGGTGCAGGCCGACCGGCAGCACGACATGGAACTGGGCGACTTGATGCACACGTTGTTCGACCAGCATTTTCACCTGCCGGTGATGCCACTGGATGTGGACGTGTTTGCCTTGGCCATGGAATTGAGCGACCGGGTGTATGCGCGGTCGGTGCAGTTGCACGAGGCGATCACCCTGCGCATGGCCGAGGAAGGCAAGCGGGTGTTCGAAGCGTATCTGGGGTTGTACCTGCCGCCGTTTCTGGCCAAGCGTTCCCGCTGAATCATGGGGCCGCGTTGCGCGCCCTTCGCGGGTGAACCCGCTCCTACACTCCCCGCGTTAACCCTGAGGTTTGCTGGTGCGCGGTCGACGTAGGAGCGGGTTCACCCGCGAAGGGCTGCAAAGCAGCCCCAATATCGACCCGCCGCATCACAGCTTGGCGATAGACACTTCAGTCGACTTCACAAAGGCAATCACTTCACTGCCCACCTGCAACTCCAGCTCACGCACGGAACGGGTGGTAATCACCGAAGTGACGATACCCGAAGCCGTCTGCACGTCGATTTCCGACAGTACCGGGCCTTCGAGGATTTCTTTCACAGTACCTTTGAACTGGTTGCGAACATTGATGGCTTTGATAGTCATGGTTTGCTTCCTTTTGGCTTTTGGGATTCAGTGCGCCCAGCGCAGTTGCGTGGGCAGAGGGGCTACAGGATCCGGCTCGGGCGCAGTGCCCGGGGTGGACAGAACACGGTTGAGCACTTCGCTTTCCAGCGCGGCCAGACGGTGCGAACCACGCGCCCGGGGCCGTGCCAGGTCAACAGTGAGGTCGAGCCCGACCTCGCCGTCCTCAATCAGGATCACCCGGTCAGCCACGGCAACCGCCTCGCTGACGTCGTGGGTCACCAGCAGCACAGTGAAGCCGTGCTGACGCCACAGGCGTTCGATCAGTTGCTGCATCTCGATGCGGGTCAATGCATCCAGCGCCCCCAGTGGCTCGTCCAGCAGCAGCAGGCGGGGCTGGTGAATCAAGGCTCGGGCCAAAGCCACGCGCTGCTTCTGGCCTCCCGAGAGCGCTGCCGGCCATTCGTTGGCGCGGTCGGCCAGGCCAACCGCATCCAAGGCCTCCAGTGCACGCTGTCGCCAGTCACCAGACAGCCCAAGGCCAACGTTGTCGATCACCTTTTTCCACGGCAGCAGCCGCGCGTCCTGGAACATCAGGCGGGTTTCTTCACGGGCCTCTTCCAGCGGCGCGGCACCAGCCAGTAGTTGCCCGGCGGTGGGCTGGTCCAGCCCGGCCAGCAGCCGCAGCAAAGTGCTCTTGCCGCAGCCGCTGCGGCCGACGATGGCCACGAACTGGCCGGCCGGAATGTGCAGGTCGATACCCTTCAGAACTTCGCGTTGACCAAAAGTCTTGCGCAGGCCCTTGGAGGCCAGCGGGGTGCCACGCAGCAGGCGTGGCGGCTGTTCCTTGAGCACGGTCATGCGCCCTCCTTCCTGGCAACTTGATAGGCCGGGTGCCAGCGCAACCACACGCGCTCCAGGCCCCGGGCCGCAAGGTCGGCAAGCTTGCCGAGTACGGCATACAGGACGATGGCCAGCACTACCACGTCGGTTTGAAGAAATTCGCGAGCATTCATTGCCAGGTAACCGATGCCAGCGTTGGCCGAAATGGTTTCGGCAACAATCAGCGTCAGCCACATGAAGCCCAGGGCGAAACGCACACCCACCAGGATCGAAGGCAGCGCCCCCGGCAGGATCACCTGGCGGAACAGGCCGAAGCCGGACAAGCCGTAACTGCGCGCCATTTCCACCAACGCTGGGTCAACGTTGCGAATGCCGTGGTAGGTGTTCAGGTAGATCGGGAACAACGTGCCCAGCGCGACCAGAAAGATCTTTGCCGACTCGTCGATACCGAACCACAGAATCACCAGCGGTATGAGCGCAAGGTGCGGCACGTTGCGGATCATCTGTACCGAGCTGTCGAGCAGGCGTTCACCCCAATTCGACAAGCCGGTGATGAAGCCCAGTACCAGGCCGATGCTGCCGCCGATGACAAAGCCCAGGCCTGCACGCCAGCCGCTGATGGCCAGGTGGGTCCAGATTTCGCCGCTGCGCACCAGTTCGACGCCCGCGCTTACCACTGCGCTAGGTGCCGGCAGGATACGCGTCGACAGCCAGCCAGCGCTGACGGCCAGTTGCCATATGGCCAACAGCAGCACCGGCAGCGCCCACGGCGCCAGGCGCTGGGTCAGGTTCGAAGAAGTTGCACGACTCATGGCCAGGCCCTCAGCTCTGCGACACAGATTTGGGCAGGATGTCGTTGGCCACCATTTCGCCGAACGGGCTTACATAACCACCGGTTTTCGGCTGCTCTGGGCGCTGCACATCAAGGTGCGGGAACAGCAGCTCCGCCACGCGGTAAGACTCTTCCAGGTGTGGATAACCCGAGAAGATGAAGGTATCGATACCCAAGTCGGCATATTCCTTAACCCGTGCTGCCACGGTGGGGCCATCGCCCACCAGTGCGGTGCCCGCCCCGCCACGTACCAGGCCAACACCTGCCCACAGGTTGGGGCTGACCTCCAGGTTGTCGCGGTTGCCGCCGTGCAGGGCAGCCATGCGTTGCTGGCCCACCGAATCGAAACGCGCCAGCGAGGCCTGGGCGCGGGAGATGGTGTCATCGTCCAGGTGCGAGATCAGGCGCTCGGCAGCGGCCCAAGCCTCTTCGTTGGTTTCCCGCACGATCACGTGCAGGCGGATACCGAAGCGTACTTCGCGCCCTTGAGCAGCCGCTTTTTCGCGCACCTGTGCGATCTTCTCGGCAACGGCTGCCGGTGGCTCGCCCCAGGTCAGGTACAGCTCGACCTGTTCGGCCGCCAGGTCCTGAGCGGCCTCGGAGGAGCCGCCGAAATACAGCGGTGGGCGTGGTTGCTGAATCGGCGGGTAGAGCAGCTTGGCGCCCTTTACCTGGATGTGCTTACCGTCGTAATCGACGTTTTCGCCTTCCAGCACCTTGCGCCAGATACGGGTGAACTCGACCGAAGCTTCGTAGCGCTCCTGGTGGTTCAGGTGCAGGCCATCACCCGCCAGCTCGTCCGGATCACCACCGGTCACCAGGTTGAATAGCGCACGGCCATTGGACAAGCGATCGAGGGTGGCCGCCTGGCGTGCTGCCACGGTCGGTGAAATGATGCCCGGACGCAGGGCTACAAGGAACTTCAGGCGCTGGGTCACGGGGATCAGCGACGCGGCCACCAGCCAGGAGTCCTCGCAGGAACGCCCGGTCGGGATCAGCACCCCACCAAAACCAAGGCGGTCGGCGGCCTGCGCGATCTGCTGCAGGTAACCGTGGTCGACCGCACGTGCGCCTTCGGAAGTGCCCAGGTACTTGCCGTCACCGTGGGTTGGGAGGAACCAGAAAATGTTAAGGCTCATTGGAGTCGTCTCCTCAAGGGTGGCTCTAGCCGGAGCGGCGCCCCGGCACTGGCAGTCAATCAAGGCGCGCTAGCGACTTTGGCAGGGGGTGTCCAGATCACGTCCTTGATGCTCAGCGGCTTGGGAATAAGCTTCAGCGCCTGGAACGTGTCGGCGATCTTCTGCTGCGCGGCCACCACGTCCGGGGTCAGCGGCGCAGCGCCGTAGCCTTGGCGTTTGACAGAGGTCAGGGTGATGCCGGCAGGCAGGCCGAGCAGCGGGGCAACCTGGTCGGTCACCTCTTGCGGGTTGGCCTGGGACCATTCACCCACGGCGCGCACTTCCTCGATCACGGTGTTGATCACCGCTGGGTGCTGTGTCGCATAGTTGCGGGTGGCGAGGTAGAACTGGTGGTTGTCGACCAGGCCCTTGCCGTCACGCAGGGTGCGCGCTTGCAGCTGCTGCTCGGCGGCGGCCTGGTAAGGGTCCCAGATCACCCAGGCATCCACGCTGCCGCGCTCGAAGGCGGCGCGGGCGTCGGCTGGCGGCAGGTAGACAGGCTGGATGTCGCTGTACTTGAGGCCGGCGTCTTCCAGGGCGCGGACCAGCAGGTAGTGCACGTTGGAGCCTTTGTTGAGGACGACCTTTTTACCCTTGAGGTCCTTCACCGACTGGATCGGCGAGCCCTTGGGCACCAGGATCGCTTCGCTGTGCGGCGCTGGCGGCTCGTAGGCCACGTAGAGCAGGTCGGCGCCAGCGGCCTGAGCGAACACAGGAGGCGTCTCGCCGGTTACGCCGAAATCGATGGAGCCGACGTTCAGCCCTTCAAGCAGCTGCGGGCCGCCGGGGAATTCGGTCCATTGCACCTGTACTCCCTGCTCGGCCAGGCGCTTCTCCAGCGTGCCCTTGGCCTTGAGCAGCACCAAGGTGCCGTATTTCTGGTAACCGATACGCAGGCTCTCGGCCTGGGCTTGGGTAATGGCGCCGAAGGACACAGCCGCCGCAAACAGGGCGACCAGACCACGACGCAAGAAGACTGTGCGCATGGCGCTCTCCTGTGCGAATGGGGTTCGGGTTGCACCTGCTTGCCTCGTTAACGGGCGAGTAAGGTGGTGAAGCGGGTAATGCCGTTCAGATGCTCCAGCGAGCGCTGATCAGACGTTCGTTCAGTACGCCAGGGGCCACGGGGCGCGGCCGACGGGCCAGGGCGACGTGGAAGGTTTCCAGCGAGTCGTGCAGGCGTTCTTCCAGCGCCTGTACCAACTGCGCGGGCTTTGTACCTTCTGCGTAAGCCACCTGGCTGTCGTCGGCAAAGATCCCTTGCAGGGTCTCTTGTGCCTTGAGTGCCGACAGCACCGGCTTCAATGCGTAATCCACCGCCAGCATGTGGGCGATGCTGCCGCCAGTGGCGATGGGCAACACGATCTTGTGGGCCAGGGCGCGCTCGGGCAGCAGGTCAAGCAAGGTTTTCAGGGCACCGGAAAACGAAGCCTTGTACACCGGGGTGGAGACGATCAGGCCATCAGCCTGGGCCACCAGCTGCTGAAAGTGTTGCACATGCGGGCTGTCGAAACGGGCATGCAGCAGGTCTTCGGCGGGAAAGTCACGCACTTGGAATGTCACCACTTCAACGCCGCGATCCTGCAGCCACTGGCGCGAACGCTCGAGCAGCACGCCGGAGCGTGAACGGAGACTTGGGCTACCACCGATTGAGACGACCAGCATTGCTGCGCTTCCTTGTGTTCTGTTGGAGGAGACATTAACAGCTGCTACATATATCTAGAAATCATATTTTTTCATTTGTTTATTCCATTATTGTCTTTACCCATAAAGCCCTCCTCGCGGGCGCGCCCGCTCCCACAGTTTTTTACAGGCATAAAAAAGGGCCGTCGAAACGGCCCGAAAATCCCTGCTTGGCTAAGAGCAATGCAACGAGGAATCCATTAACGATTGGGTTGAGGGGTCAGGCGCAGATAGGGTTTGACCGCCCGGTAACCTTTGGGGAAGCGCTGCTTGATCTCCTCCTCGTCTTTGAGCGAAGGCACGATCACCACTTCATCGCCGTCCTGCCAGTTACCCGGTGTGGCGACCTTGTGGTTGTCGGTCAGCTGCAGCGAGTCGATCACCCGCAGAATTTCGTTGAAGTTGCGCCCGGTACTGGCCGGGTAGGTAATGGTCAGGCGCACCTTTTTATTCGGGTCGATGATGAACAGCGAGCGCACGGTCAGGGTGTCGCTGGCGTTCGGGTGGATCAGGTCGTAAAGGTCGGACACTTTGCGGTCAGCGTCAGCAATGATCGGGAAGTTGACCACGGTATTCTGTGTTTCGTTGATGTCATCGATCCACTTGTGATGCGAGTCGACCGGGTCCACCGACAGGGCGATGGCCTTGACCCCGCGCTTGGCAAACTCGTCCTTCAGCTTGGCGGTCAGGCCCAACTCGGTGGTGCACACCGGGGTGAAGTCGGCCGGGTGGGAGAACAACACCCCCCAGCTGTTGCCCAGCCACTCGTGGAAGCGGATCTTGCCTTCGCTGGAATCCTGTTCGAAATCGGGGGCGATATCGCCGAGTTTGAGGCTCATGGGCTGCGGCTCCTGGGCTGGGTTCTGTACCGTATGGGCTCAATGTGCCTGCATTCAGTTAAAAATAAAAAGAATAAATAACGATTTATTTATAACCATAACGCATACGAATTAGCAGGCACAAAAAAGCCTCGCACTAGGCGAGGCTTTCTTTGTGGCTACGACTTACAGGAAGCTGTAAGTGTAGTTCACGATGAAGCGAGCCTGATCCTGGTCGGCACTGCTCTCGCCGGCACCACGGTACACGCCTTGGCGCAGGCTGAAGCCCAAGCCTTTTAGGGCACCTTCCTGGAGGGTGTAGTCGATGCGCGCATCGCGTTCCCATTCATTGTAGGTACCGCTGCCCGACTTGTTGCGGATATCGTCACCACGCAGGTAAGCAACCGATGCCTTCAGGCCTGGCACACCCAGCGCCGCGAAGTCATAGGAGTACTGACCGAAGGTGGTGTTTTCACCAGCACGGGCGAACTGGTTGATCATGCTGTCGGTGAACAGGTAGAAGCTGGAGCCGCCAGCACCTTCCGAGGTGCCGCTGTCGTTGCTCAGGCTGCCCTGGTTCAACCATACGAAGCCACCGTCGTCACCCACTTGCTGGTGACCGAGCATCAGCGCGTGGCCACCCAAGGTATAGGTGAACATGGCGGACCAGGTCTTGTTGTCGATCTCGCCGGTGTTTTTGGCGTAGCCACCGTTGTTGTTGAAGTTGTAAGCGCTGTCGTTGCCATTCTTGCCGTCGCTGCTGCTGTCGAAGTAGCGCAGGTCGGTCTTGAACGACTGGTCGTCAGCGATCTTGAACACGTGGGTCGCGCCCAGGAAGTGCTGCTTGTAGAAGTCTTCCAGGTTCGAGTAGTAGTACTGCAGGGTCAGGTCTGGAGTGAGCTTGTAGTCCAGGCCACCATAGCGGAACTTGTTGCTCTCGGCATTGGAACCGGCGACAGACAGACCGGTACGGTTGCTCGAAGCACGGCCCATGGCGTGGGTCAGCTGACCCGCGTTGATGGTCAGGTTGTCGATTTCCTTCGACTGGATGGTGCCACCCTCGAAGGTTTGTGGCAGCAGACGACCATCGTTGGAAACCAGGATCGGCAGGTTCGGTGCGAGCGCGCTACCGAAATGCGCTTCGGTCTTGGAGAAGCGCGCCTTGGCATTGGCACCGAAACGAGCCCACTGGGCTGCAGAACCTTTGCCGTCATCCGGGAAGAAGCCGGACTTGTGGTAACCCTCGCCACCATCCAGGTGAATACCCCACAGCGCTTGGGCATCAACACCAAAGCCTACGGTGCCTTGGGTAAAGCCCGAGATGTAGTCGAGCTTGAAGCCCTGGCCCGACTCACGCTGATCCGGGCGCTCCGCACCCGGTTTTGCGTGATCTTCACGGTTGTCGCCGTTGTAGTACATGGTGCGCGAGCTGAGCGACAGTTTGCTGTCCTCAACGAAACCGGCAGCGCCTGCTTGTTGGGCGAGAACCCCCAGTGCCACGGCCAGAGCCAGGCTGGACTTGTACATGTTTTGCTCCTCTACGTTCTAATTTTTGTGTATCTCTGGCGGAGGGGTCTGATGCCCCGCTCACCGGGATGGGCGATTTAGTCCCAAAGCGTGACTATTAAGTCAATCGTTTCTAAACGTTTCGCGACTTTGGTCTAAGACGCCACCTGCGCTACAGGATAATGACAATCCTATAAATCCAAAATGACTGTTTTATGAATTTGTAAGACTTTTAAGGAATATATTAGGAACCTTTACTGCAATTCGTTGTAGCTACGACTCGTTTAATAACCTTTGGTTATTTGCAAACGTTTGCTCATAACCTAATGCCAAATCGTTCTATCGGGCCTAGAACGCCTCGCACGCCTCTCTGATTTCGCCACGGGTCATGGCGCACTCACCCCTTGTTCGCCTGCGAAACGCCTGGCTTTAAAGCGTTTGGCTCCTAAGCTAATGCAAAAAAGTTATTTATTTTAATTTTCTTAGATCATTTAGCCTTCTCGTCATCCAACCCGACTTGCCTGACGAGAGGTTCAACCATGATCCCGCACGCTCCGCTGCGCCTGTTCGCCGCCCTGACCCTCGCCAGCACCAGCTGGTTGGCCCAGGCAGCCGACCTGACAGTGGCCTACCAGACCACTGTCGACCCGGCCAAAGTGGCACAGGTCGATGGCGACTACGAAAAAGCCAGCAAGGCCAGCATCGACTGGCGCAAATTTGATAACGGCGCAGACGTGATCACTGCCGTGGCCAGCGGCGACGTGCAGATCGGCTACCTGGGCTCCAGCCCGCTGGCCGCTGCCGCCACCCGCAAGCTGCCGGTTGAAACCTTCCTCATCGCCACCCAGATTGGCGCGGGTGAAGCGTTGGTGGCCCGTGACAGCATCAAGTCGCCGCAAGACCTGATCGGCAAGAAGGTCGCCGTCCCGTTCGTGTCCACCGGGCATTACAGCCTGCTTGCCGCACTGAAAAGCTGGAATATCGACCCTTCCAAGGTACAGATTCTCAACCTGGCGCCGCCAGCCATCATTGCCGCCTGGAAGCGCGGCGACATCGATGCGACCTACGTGTGGGACCCGGCCCTGGGCGTGGCCAAGGAAAACGGCAAGGTCCTGATCACCTCCGGTGAGCTGGCACAGAAAGGCGCGCCTACCTTCGATGCCTGGATCGTGCGCAAGGACTTCGCCGAGAAACACCCTGATGTGGTCAAGGCCTTTGCCAAAGTCACCCTCGATGCCTACGCCGACTACCGCAAGGACCCGAAAGCCTGGCTGGCCGACAAGGGCAACGTAGACAAGCTGGTGAAGCTGTCCGGTGCCAAGGCCAGCGACATCCCGGTGCTGCTGGAGGGCAACGTCTACCCGCTGGCCGCTGACCAGGCCAACGCCCTGGGCGCGCCGACCACCCAAGCGCTGACGGACACCGCCAACTTCCTCAAGCAGCAAGGCAAAGTCGAAGCAGTGCTGCCGGACTACTCGCCGTACGTCAGCGCCAAGTTCCTTCCAAACTGATCCGGAGCCCGTCATGGCCTTGCTCGAGCTGGAGCGCATCAGCGCACAGTACCCAGGCGCCAGCACCCCGGTGCTGGCCGACATCAACCTGAGCCTGGGACCACGCCAACTGCTGGTGGCCCTGGGGCCTTCCGGCAGTGGCAAGACCTCACTGCTCAACCTGATCGCCGGCTTCGTCGCCCCCAGTGGCGGTCACATCACCCTCGATGGTGTGCCGGTGCAGGGCCCCGGTGCAGAACGCGGCGTGGTGTTCCAGGACGATGCCCTGCTGCCATGGCAGAACGTGCTGGGCAACGTCGCCTTCGGCCTTGAACTGGCCGGCGTACCCCGCGCCCAGCGTGAGGCCAAGGCCCGCGAAATGCTCACCCTGGTCGACCTCGATGGCTTCGGCGAACGGCGTATCTGGCAATTGTCCGGTGGCCAGAAGCAGCGCGTGGGCCTTGCCCGGGCGCTGGCGGCTGACCCTCGGGTACTGCTGATGGATGAACCGTTCGGTGCCCTCGATGCCTTCACCCGGGAGCAGATGCAAGAGCTGCTATTGCAAGTTTGGCAACGCACCGCCAAGCCGGTGTTCCTGATTACCCACGACATCGAAGAAGCGGTGTTCCTCGCCAGCGAACTGGTACTGCTGGCGCCCAACCCGGGACGCGTAGTGGAACGCCTGCAGCTGAACTTCGGCCAGCGCTATGCCGCTGGCGAATCGGCCCGGGCCATCAAGTCCGATCCAGCCTTCATCGAAACCCGCGAGCATGTGCTGGCGCGGGTGTTTTCCCAACGCCAAAGCCTGCAGGAGCGCGCATGAGCAGCCTGGACCTGCCGGTCGCCGGCAAACACAACACCCAAACCCGGCCAGCCGCCATGCTACGCCGCCCACTGTCCACCCGCTGGATCAGCACCCTGACCTTGGCCAGCCTGCTACTGGTCTGGTGGCTGGTGACGGCTGCCGGTTGGGTAGAGCCCCTGTTCCTGCCCTCGCCCGGTGACATCCTGGCCAAGGCATGGACCTTGCTGACCCAAGGCTACATGGATGCCAGCCTGTGGCAGCACCTGGGCGCAAGCCTGGGCCGCATCGGCCTGGCGCTGGTGGCTGCGACCCTGACCGCAATACCAGTCGGCATCGCTATCGGCTACAACCGCGTAGCCCGCGGCATTCTCGACCCGCTGATCGAGTTCTACCGGCCCATCCCGCCGCTGGCCTACCTGCCGCTGATCGTCATCTGGTGCGGTATCGGCGAGTTGTCGAAAGTGCTGCTGATCTACCTGGCAATCTTCGCCCCCATTGCCATTGCCACAGCCACCGGTGTGCGCACGGTAGATCCGGCCAAGCTGCGCGCGGCGCAGTCGCTGGGCGCAACCAAGGCCCAACTGATCCGCCACGTCATTTTGCCCAGTGCATTGCCTGACATCCTTACCGGCATCCGCATTGGCCTGGGGGTCGGCTGGTCGACCCTGGTGGCCGCTGAACTGATCGCCGCCACCAGCGGCCTGGGCTTCATGGTGCAATCGGCGGCGCAGTTTCTGGTCACCGACGTGGTGGTGCTGGGCATCCTGCTGATCGCCCTGATCGCCTTCGCTCTGGAAATGAGCCTGCGTGCCCTGCAACGCAAGCTGGTGCCCTGGCATGGGCAGATTCACTGAATTCCATTGTCCACGCCAGCACACTGGCGCCCGATTGAAGAGACCGACATGAGCCTGACCATCACTCCCCTAAGCCCAGCACTCGGCGCCCAGATCAGCGGCGTGGACATCAGCCGCGATATCAGCGCAGAAGAGCGCGATGCCATCGAACAGGCACTGCTCCAGCACCAGGTGCTGTTCCTCCGTGACCAGCCGATCAACCCGGAACAGCAGGCGCGCTTTGCCGCCCGCTTCGGCGACCTGCACATCCACCCGATTTACCCCAACGTGCCGGACACCCCGCAGGTGCTGGTGCTCGACACGGCGGTTACCGATGTGCGCGACAACGCCGTGTGGCACACCGACGTGACCTTTTTGCCGACCCCGGCACTGGGCGCGGTACTCAGCGCCAAGCAATTGCCTGCTTACGGTGGCGATACCCTTTGGGCCAGCGGCATTGCGGCCTTCGAGGCTTTGTCGGCGCCGCTGCGTGCAATGCTGGACGGGCTGACCGCTACCCACGACTTCACCAAGTCGTTCCCGCTGGAGCGCTTTGGCACCACGCCGCAAGACCTGGCGCGCTGGGAGGCCACCCGGCGCAACAACCCACCGCTGTCGCACCCGGTGGTGCGCACGCATCCGGTGAGCGGGCGCAAGGCGTTGTTCGTCAATGAAGGGTTCACTACACGCATCAATGAACTGAGCGAACTGGAAAGCGATGCGCTGCTGAGGCTGCTGTTCGCCCATGCGACGCGACCGGAGTTCAGCATTCGCTGGCGTTGGCAGGAGAATGACGTCGCGTTCTGGGACAACCGCGTGACCCAGCATTTTGCGGTGGATGATTACCGGCCGAACCGGCGGGTGATGCACCGGGCGACCATCCTTGGGGATGCACCCTACTAGCGGTTGCCTGTCCTGGGCTCTTCGCGGGCTTGCCTGCGAAGAGCCCAGGACAGGAGAGCTTGGTCAGCGCACCAGGTGCAGGTACTGCATGTGCCGCTCGTACTGGTCGAGGATGTCGTTGATGATCTGCTCCTTGCTGTAGCCCACCAGGTCATAGTTCTGGCTGCCTTCGCTCAGGTGCACCTCCGCCCGGTAATAGCGGCGGTTCTTCAACTCCTGCGTACCCAGCCCCCCCAAGGCGAACGATGGTGTGAAATAGCCACGCATCTGCACTTGGTAAATGAACGGCTGTTCCTCGCCATGGCCAATCTTCAGGCTGACGTTGTCATGGCTAGGGTCGTCCTGGGTAATCAGTACCAGGCCTTTCTGCTCGAACACTTCACGCACATCGGCAATCGCCGGGCGCACCACATCATCCATGAAACGGTACACCTCATCACGTGACGGGAAGTGCACCGCCTGGCTCAGGCGCTGGCGCCAGCCGCCACGGCCGCGACGTGACTGGGCGAACGGGGCCAGCGAGTGCATCTGCGCGATCTGCCGCTGCGACTCCAGGTAGAACGCCTTGTGCAGCCCCCACATCATGCACAGCAGAATGAGCGAGAACGGCAGCGACGTCAGCACCACTGCCGACTTCAGCGAATCAATGCTGCCAGCGAACAACAGCGCACTGGTGATCAGTGCAGTCATCGCCCCCCAAAAGATACGCAGCCAGTTCGGCCCATCTTCATCAGCGTCACCGCCCTTGGCCGACAAGGTCGACAGCACCACGGTGCCCGAGTCGGCCGAGGTGACGAAGAACACGAAGCTGATGAACACCGTGGTGGCGATGACTGCCTTGCTCCAGGGGTAGGTTTCCAGCAGCAGGTACAGGCTCATCGACGGGTTGTCCAGCGCCGACTGGCCCAGTGCGGTCATGCCGTGGTTGATCACCTGGTCCAGGGCGCTATTGCCGAAGATCGACATCCACGCCAGGGTGAAGCCCAGCGGAATCAGCAGCACGCCAAAGACGAACTCGCGGATGGTACGGCCACGGGAGATGCGGGCGATGAACAGGCCCACGAACGGCGCCCAGGCAATCCACCAGGCCCAGTAGAACACGGTCCAGCCGCCCAGCCAGCCGCGGTTTTCACCATAGGCATACACGTCGAAGCTCTTGCGCGGCAACGCACCCAGGTAGTCGCCCAGGTTCTGGATCAGCGTGTTGAACAGGTGCTGGGTAGGCCCGGCGAACAGCACGAACAGCAGCAGCGCACAGGCCAGGAACAGGTTGATGTCGCTCATCACCCGCACCCCCTTCTCCACCCCGGCCACGGCTACGGCCACAGCCGCGCCCATCATCAGGGTGATGAGGATCACCTGCACCCACTGGCTGTGGCTGATGCCGAACAGGTAGTCCAGACCGGCGTTCAGATGCAGCACCCCAAAGCCCATGTCGGCGCCCAGGCCGAACACCGTGGCGATGATGCCGAAGCCATCCACCGCATAACCGATCGGGCCGTTGATGCGCTTGCCAATCAGCGGGTACAGCGCCGAACGCAGGGCCAGCGGCAGGTTATGCCGGTAGGCGAAATAGGCCAATGCCATGCCGACGAAGGCGAACACCCCCCAGCCATGCAGGCCCCAGTGCAGGAACAGGATCTGCATCGCCTGGCGCCCGGCCTCGACCGTGCCGGCTTCGCCTTGGGGCGGTTGCAGCATGTGGGTCAGCGGTTCGGAGACACAGAAGAAGAACAGCGTGATGCTGATGCCGGCGGCGAACAGCATGCCGGCCCACGACAGGTAGCTGAACTCGGGTTCGTCGTGGTCGGCACCGAGTTTGATCTTGCCGTAGCCAGACAAGGCGGTGACCACCACGAAGACCAGGTACAGCGTCATCGCCAGCATGTAGTACCAGCCGACCGTGTTGGCCGCCCAGTTCTGCGCCGCCAGCAACCAGTCACCTGCGGCTTGCGGGTTGGAGATGACTACCAGGCCAAAGATGAGGATGAAACTCGCCGCAAAGTAGAACACCGGGGGGTTCATGCGGATTTTGCCGTTGGCAGCGGAAGGGTTCGGTGCACTCATAGGGCGTGCACCTCGTCGAATGACGTGAGGTTCGGAATGAACGGGTTCAGCAAAGGAATCCTCCTGTTGAACACCGGCAGCGGACCAGCGTTTTTCATTGAACAAGCGTTCAAGTTAAACATGGATCGGATTTCAATGCGAATTGGGGCGCCGATTGGTGTCGTCCTGTTCCGGCCTCTTGCGGGTAAACCCGCACCTACATCTGGTACGTCCGTGGTAGGCGCGGGCTTGCCCGCGAAGAGGCCAGCAAGGCAATCGCAATGGGGGATCAGTTCTTGTCCTGGCAATCCAGCTGCAGGTTGGCCTGAGTAATGTTGCTTTCAGCCGGCACACTGCGCGTCAGCCACACATTACCGCCAATGGTCGAACCCTTACCGATGGTAATACGCCCCAGCACCGTGGCCCCGGCATAGATCACCACATCGTCCTCGACGATCGGGTGGCGTGGCAGGCCTTTATGCAGCGTACCCGACTCATCGCTGGGGAAACGCTTGGCGCCCAGGGTCACCGCCTGGTAGATGCGCACGCGCTCGCCGATGATCGCGGTTTCACCAATGACCACACCCGTACCATGATCGATGAAGAAGCTCGGGCCGATCTGCGCCCCCGGGTGAATGTCGATACCGGTGGCCGAATGCGCCAGCTCCGAACTGATCCGCGCCAGCAGCGGCAGCCCAGCCTTGTACAGGTGGTGTGCCAGCCGGTGATGGATGATCGCCAGGATGCCCGGGTAGCACAGCAGCACTTCATCGACGCTGCGCGCTGCCGGGTCGCCGTGGTAGGCGGCCAGCACATCGGTGTCGAGCAGAACGCGCAGTTCCGGTAGCGCAGCTGCAAAGCCCTGGATCAGGCTCAGCGCACGGGCGTCGACGCCCGCCAGCTCAGCCTTGCTTTGCCGTGCCGCGTAACGAAGTTCAAGACGAGCCTGGGCCAGCAAGGCGGTCAGCGCGGCATCCAGGGTATGGCCGACGTAGAAGTCTTCACTTTCTTCGCGCAGGTCGACTGGCCCCAGGCGCATGGGGAACAGCGCCCCGCACAGTTGCTCCAGAATCTGTCGCATCGCTTCACGCGACGGCAGCTCGCGCCCGCCCTGCTCGCCAATACTGCGGCCATTACGGGTGCGCCATTGCTCACGGGCCCCGCGCAGGCCAGTGACAATGCTCTGCAACTGCCAATGCGCGGATGAAGGTTGTTCGCTCACGGTGTTCTCCTGCCGTATAGGCCATCTGATTTTGTTGCCAGGCCCGCGAAAAGGCCGAACCTGCCTGCTGCAATCCACTTTACGGCAAATCTGAGGCTTGGAAAAAACAACGCTTTATTCCATCCTGCACTAAGTCAGGCATAAGCCGCGATGACGGAGTGGGTATCGTCGCCTACCCTCAAAGCAGCCAGCACCTGGCGCAAATCAAAAAAGGAATATTAAAGTTATTTTTTAGTATTTCCCGGCCTAATCAGCCAACCCTATAGTCGCCACCTCACTACCTAGACAACAAGCGCGGGGCTCTGACATGTCGAAATTCGCCAAACCGCTACTCAACGCCAGCCTGGCCCTCCTGCTGGGTGCCGGCCTGCTCAGCCAGGCTTTCGCCGGCGAGCAATTGAAGACCATTCAGGAAAAAGGCGTCATCAACGTCGGCCTCGAGGGCACCTACCCGCCATTCAGCTTCCAGGACGAAAACGGCAAACTGACCGGCTTCGAAGTGGAGCTGTCTGAGCTGCTCGCCAAGGAGCTGGGGGTCAAGGCCAAGATCCAGCCGACCAAGTGGGACGGTATCCTCGCCGCGCTGGAATCCAAACGCCTGGATGTAGTGGTCAATCAGGTGACCATTTCCGAGGAGCGCAAGAAAAAGTACGACTTCTCCGAGCCCTACACTGTCTCCGGCATCCAGGCACTGATCCTGAAGAAGAAAGCCGAGCAGCTGAACATCAAGGGCGCACAGGACCTGGCCGGCAAAAAGGTCGGCGTAGGCCTTGGCACCAACTACGAACAGTGGGTGAAAAAGGACGTGCCGCAAGCCGATGTGCGCACCTATGAAGACGACCCAAGCAAGTTCGCTGACCTGCGCAACGGCCGTATCGACGCCATCCTGATCGACCGCCTGGCGGCGCTGGAATACGCGCAAAAAGCCAAGGACACCCAACTTGCTGGCGATGCCTTCTCGCGCCTGGAAAGCGGCGTGGCCCTGCGCAAAGGTGAGCCGGAACTGTTGGCAGCTATCAACAAGGCCATCGACAAGCTAAAAGCTGACGGCACGCTGGCCAAGCTGTCCGAGAAGTACTTCGGTGCCGATGTCACCAAATGATCGCTGAAAGCCTGCAACTCGTTGTCGATTCCGCGCCCTTCCTGCTGAAGGGCGCGGGTTATACGGTGCTGCTCAGTGTCGGCGGCATGTTCTTCGGTCTGGTGCTGGGCTTTGCCCTGGCGCTGATGCGGCTGTCGAAGATTCTGCCGCTGAACTGGCTGGCGCGGGTCTACGTGTCGTTCTTCCGCGGCACGCCGCTGCTGGTGCAGCTGTTCGTCATCTATTTCGGCATGCCGCAAATCGGCATCGAGCTCGACCCAATCCCCGCTTCGCTGATCGGCTTGTCGCTGAACATGGCGGCCTACATCTGCGAGATCCTGCGCGCAGCCATTTCCTCGATCGACCGGGGCCAGTGGGAAGCAGCCGCCAGCATCGGCATGACCCGCGTGCAAGCCATGCGCCGGGCGATCCTGCCACAGGCATTGCGCACCGCGTTGCCACCGCTGGGCAACAGCTTCATCTCGCTGGTAAAGGACACCGCCCTGGCGGCAACCATCCAGGTGCCCGAGCTGTTCCGCCAAGCCCAGCTGATTACCGCGCGCACGTTCGAAGTGTTCACCATGTACGTGGCGGTCGCGGTCATCTACTGGGTGCTGTGCAGCATCCTTGCGCACTTCCAGAACCGCATGGAAGCGCGGGTCAACCAGCATGACCAGGAGCATTGAGCATGATTGAAGTCAAAGGCCTGACCAAGCGGTTCAAGGGCCAGACCGTGCTCAACGGTATCGACCTGACCGTGCAGCCCGGTGAAGTGGTGGCCATCATCGGCCCCAGTGGCTCGGGCAAAACCACCTTCCTGCGCTGCCTTAACCTGCTGGAAACCCCCGATGCCGGGCAGATCCAGATCGGCGCCATCAGCATCGATGCCAACCGCCCTTTGGGCGGGCAGCAGGGTGCGATTCGCCGTTTGCGCCAGCAAGCCGGGTTCGTGTTCCAGAACTTCAACCTGTTCCCCCATCGCACTGCCCTGGAGAACGTGATCGAGGGGCCGGTGATCGTCAAGAAGACGCCTCGCGAACAGGCCATCGAGCTTGGCCGGCGCCTGCTGGCCAAAGTCGGCCTGGCGGGCAAGGAAGACGCCTACCCACGGCGCCTGTCCGGCGGCCAGCAGCAACGCGTGGCCATCGCCCGTGCCCTGGCCATGGAACCAGAGGTAATCCTGTTCGACGAACCGACCTCGGCGCTGGACCCGGAGCTGGTCGGTGAAGTGTTGGCGACCATCCGCGGCCTGGCCGAGGAAAAGCGCACCATGATCATCGTCACCCACGAGATGAGCTTTGCCCGGGACGTGGCGAACCGGGTGATCTTCTTCGACAAGGGCGTGATCGTGGAGCAGGGCGAGGCCAAGGCGCTGTTCGCGGCGCCGAAGGAAGAACGTACCCGGCAGTTCTTGCGCAAGTTCCTCGGGACTGCGGCCTCCGAGTAAACCTGTTCCGGCCCTTTCGCGGGTAAACCCGCTCCTACAGTGAATGCACAGATCTTGAGGCATGTGTAGGAGCGGGTTTACCCGCGAAGAGGCCAGCACGCCCTTAACAAATCCCCCCCTTCTATAAATATTCCAAAAAGTTAGTTCATAAAATTTTTATAAATCATTAGGGTATATAAACCGGACCACCGGACCAGCACACATCTGTCGCGATCAGCTGTAGCGACATAACTATTTTGTGAGGTCAGGAATGGTCAGGATCACAATCACCCCAGTGCGTAACGCCAGGGCATTGAGTGCAGCCAAGGAGCGGCACTGATGCCCAGCCAAGCCAACACCCAATTCCATAGCGATCTGGACAGCTCGCCCCCGCTGCTGCCGGCCAAGGTACTGCGCAACGACGCCGAAGCCCTGCAAGCGGCCCGCGAACTGGCCGAGGTCGCCCGTGAGCAAGCTGCCCGGCGCGACCAGCAACGCAAACTGCCCTGGGCCGAAATCGAGCTGTTTACCCGCAGCGGTCTGGGCAGCATCAGCGTACCCAAGGCCTACGGTGGCCCCGACGTATCGTTCGCAACCGTCGCCGAAGTGTTCCGCCTGATCAGCGCCGCCGACCCCGCCCTGGGGCAGATCCCGCAGAACCAGTTCGGCATGCTGCAACTGCTGCGCCTGACGGCCAGCGAGGCGCAGCAAGCGCTGATCTTCCGCAGCGTGCTCGACGGCTGGCGCATCGGCAATGCCGGGCCTGAGCGTGGCACCAGGGATACCCTCACCCTCAAGGCCCGAATCACGCGCGCCGGCGACAGCTACCGCATAAGTGGCGAGAAGTTCTACTCCACCGGTGCCTTGTTCGCCCATTGGGTGGCGGTAAAAGCCCTCGACGACGAAGGCCGCCAGCGCCTGGCATTCGTGCGCCGGGGCAGCCCGGGGTTGCGCATTGTCGATGACTGGTCCGGGTTCGGCCAGCGCACCACCGCCAGCGGTACCGTGCTGCTGGACCAGGTGCCGGTGGACGCGGAACTGGTAATCGACAACTGGCGCCAGCGCGATATCCCCAACATTCAGGGCGCCGCTTCGCAGCTGATCCAGGCGGCGATCGACGCCGGCATCGCCGAAGCAGCTATCGATGATGCGATCACGTTCGTGCGCGAAAAGTCCCGGCCGTGGATTGAAGCCAACGTCGACCGTGCCAGTGACGACCCTTATGTAATTGCCGACTTCGGCCGCCTGAAACTCGAGCTGCACGCCGCCGAAGCGCTGCTGCGCAAAGCCGCTCGGGTACTCGACGAGGTCAATGCTGCGCCTATCGACGCAGCCAGTGCGGCACGTGCCTCGATTGCGGTGGCCGAGGCCAAGGTGCTGACTACCGAAATTGCCCTGCAGGCCAGCGAAAAGCTGTTCGAGCTGGCCGGCAGCCGCGCCACCCTTGCCGAGTTCAACCTCGACCGCCACTGGCGAAACGCTCGGGTGCACACCCTGCACGACCCGGTGCGCTGGAAGTACCACGCGGTGGGCGCTTACCACCTTAACGGCACCCTGCCTGCACGGCATTCCTGGATCTGATTTGCTGCCTTTGGGGCTGCTGCGCAGCCCTTCGCGGGCTTGCCCGCTCCCACAGGATTGCCACCGCCTGAACGGGCATCACTTCACCTGGACTGCCCCCAAGAAGTTGGACACCAATCCAACCCTTGGGGGATCTATGGGTAAGTACACCGAGCAATTCAAGCTCACAGCGATCACAGCCTACCTGGATGGCAGCAACGGTTTCCGAAAGGTGGCTCAACACTTAGGTATCGATTTCAGCCTGCTTCGACGCTGGGTGGCCAGTTATCAGGCCAATAATGGCATTGGTCCAGGCTCGCATGGGCGGCGCTATACCAGTGATTTCAAACAGCAGGTGCTTAGCTATATGCACGAGCATCGGCTTTCGCTGCGCCAGACCGCTGCCCACTTTGGTCTTGGGCAGTCTTCTCAGATAGGCATTTGGCAGCGGCAGTACTACAGTGGCAGTCCTGCACCCTCTACTGCCATCAAGCCAAGAAAGCCAATCGACGTGTCGAAGAAGATCAAGCCTGCCAAACCCACCGATACCAATGATGATCAGAAGTCTCGAGATCAGCTGATGGCTGAACTTGAGTACCTGCGCATGGAGAATGCTGTCCTAAAGGAGCTCAAGGCTCTGCGCGAGGAAAAGGAACGAACACGCGGGAAAAAGTCCTGATCGTTTCCAAACTCAAGCGCAGGTTTCCTTTGCCTGACCTCCTTCAACTGGTCGAGCTGGCGCGCAGCACCTTCTACTACCAGCTCAAAGCTCAGCAGAAGCCAGATCGGCATGCTGAGCTCAAGGCATTGGTGCATCGCGTCTACCACGAGCAGAAAGGGCTTTATGGTTATCGCCGTATCGCACTCGTAATCAGGAAGGAAAAGCGGGTGAACAAGAAGGTCATTGAACGGCTGATGGCTGAGCAGGGATTGAAATCAGTAGTGCGCCCCAAGAAATATCGCTCCTATCGAGGTACCGTCGGTAAAGTGGCAGCGAATGTACTGGAGCGAAATTTTATCGCTCAACGCCCAAACCAAAAGTGGGTGACTGACGTAACCGAGTTCAAAGTAGCTCAACAGAAGCTCTATCTGTCGCCCGTGATGGATTTGTACAACGGCGAAATCGTGGCCTACGAAATGGCCAGCCGCCCGTGCTATAGCCTGGTTGGGAACATGCTTGGCAAAGCGCTCGATTGCCTGGGAGAGAAACCGAAGCTCGTGCTGCATTCGGATCAGGGATGGCATTACCAGCAGGCGCAATACCGCCGTAAGCTAAGCGAATGTGGGGTAAAGCAGAGCATGTCTCGAAAAGGCAATTGCCTGGACAACGCGGCCATGGAAAGCTTCTTCGGCACGCTCAAGTCTGAGTTTTTCTACCTGAAGCGTTTCGAGAGCATTGATGAGCTGAGAGCGGGTCTGGATGAGTACATTCACTACTACAACCATGATCGCATCAAGCTGAGGCTCAATGGCCTGAGCCCTGTGGAGTACAGGGCTCAGGCTGCAGCTTAAAACTGTCCAACTTTTGGGGGGCAGTCCAACCTGTGGGAGCGGGTAAGCCCGCGAAGGGCCACAAAGCGGCCCCCGGAGAACTCCATGACAATCGCTATCATCACCAACGACGCCCAAGCCCTGGCCGTCGCCGAAGACATCGCCCAGCAACTGCGCCGCGACAGCGCCTTGCGCGACCGCGAGCGCCGCCTGCCGCTGGCCGAACTCGAGCTGTTCACCCGCTCCGGCCTGTGGGCCATCAGCGTGCCCAAAGCCTTCGGCGGTGCCGGCGTATCCAACGTCACCCTGGCCAAGGTCATCGCCCGTATCGCGCAGGCCGACGGTTCGCTCGGGCAGATTCCGCAGAATCATTTCTACGGTCTGGAAGTGCTGCGGGTAAACGGCAGCCCCGAACAGCAACAGCGCCTGTACACCGAGGTACTGGCCGGCCGCCGTTTCGGCAATGCCCTGGCCGAGCTGGGCACCAAGACCGCCCACGAGCGCACCACCCGCCTGAGCCGTGACGGCGACGGTTTCCGCATCAACGGGCGCAAGTTCTATTCCACAGGCGCCATCTATGCCCAACGCATTCCAACCTCGGTCGTGGATGAACAAGGCATACAACAGTTGGCCTTCGTCCCGGCCGACAGCCAGGGGCTGCAGGTGATCGACGACTGGAGCGGCTTCGGCCAGCGCACCACCGGCAGCGGTTCGGTGGTGTTCGATAACGTGTACGTCAGCGCAGCGGACGTGGTGCCGTTCCAGAGCGCCTTCGAGCGCCCCACCCCGGTTGGCCCGCTGGCGCAGATCCTCCATGCCGCCATCGACACCGGCATTGCCCGCGCCGCCTATGAAGACGCCCTGCACTTCGTGCGCACCCGCAGCCGTCCGTGGGTCGACTCCGGCCTGGACAAGGCCACGGATGACCCGCTGACGCTGAAAAGTTTCGGCCATCTGGCGATCCGCTTGCACGCGGCCGAAGCCCTGCTGGAGCGCGCAGGCGAATACCTCGACCGCGCACGCGACGACAGCACTGCCGACAATGTTGCCGCCGCCTCCATTGCCGTGGCCGAAGCACGCGCCATCAGCACCGAAATTTCCCTCTCCGCCGGTACCACCCTGTTCGAACTGGGCGGCAGCCAGGCAACATTGGCCGAACACAACCTCGACCGCCACTGGCGCAACGCTCGCGTGCACACCCTGCACGATCCGGTGCGCTGGAAGTACCACGCCATCGGCAACTACTACCTCAACGATGCCAACCCGCCACGCCGGGGGACCATCTGATGGCCAAGCAGATTCTGCTCAATGCCTTCAACATGAACTGCATCGGGCACATCAACCACGGTCTGTGGACCCACCCACGGGACACTTCAACCCAGTACAAGACCCTGGACTACTGGACCAACCTGGCACGCCTGCTGGAGCGGGGTCTGTTCGACGGGCTTTTCATTGCCGACATCGTCGGCACCTACGACATCTACGGCAAGTCTCTGGACGTCACCCTCAAGGAGTCGATCCAGCTGCCTGTCAACGACCCGCTGCTGCTGGTCTCCGCCATGGCTGCAGTCACTCGTCACCTGGGTTTTGGCCTTACCGCCAACCTCACCTACGAGGCGCCGTACCTGTTCGCCCGGCGACTTTCCACACTCGACCACCTGAGCAATGGCCGGGTGGGCTGGAACATTGTCACCGGCTACCTCGACAGCGCTGCCCGGGCCATGGGCCTGGCGCAGCAACCGGCGCATGATCGCCGCTACGATCAGGCCGATGAATACCTGCAGGTGTTGTACAAGCTGCTGGAAGGCAGTTGGGCCGATGACGCAGTGGTCGCCGACCGCGAGCATCGCGTCTATGCCACGCCCGACAAGGTGCGCAAGGTTCAGCACCAAGGCGAGTTCTACAAGGTCGAAGGCTACCACCTGTGCGAGCCCTCACCGCAGCGCACCCCGGTGCTGTTCCAGGCTGGCAGCTCTGCGCGTGGCTTGGCCTTCGCCGGCAACCATGCCGAATGCGTGTTCATCAGTGGCCAAGACAAGGCAGCCACCCGTGCCCAGGTCGACAAGGTTCGCGCGGCCGCCCAGGCCGCCGGCCGCGACCCGCAGGCAGTCAAAGTGTTCATGGGCATCACGGTGATCGTTGCGGCCACCGAGCAACTGGCCCAGGCCAAACACGCCGAGTACCTGCGCCACGCCAGCGCCGAAGCGGGCGTCGCGCACTTCGCCGCGTCCACTGGCATCGACTTCGCCGCCTATGAATTGGACGAACCCATTGCTTTCAACCAGGGCAACGCCATCCAGTCAGCCACGCGCCAGTTGCAAGACAACGCCTGGACCCGCCGGCGCCTATTGCAACAGCACGCCCTGGGCGGTCGCTACGTAACCCTGGTCGGCGCGCCTGAACAGGTGGCCGAGCAGTTGATCGCGTGGATCGATGAAACCGGCCTGGACGGTTTCAACCTGACCCGCACCGTCACCCCGGAGAGCTTCGAGGACTTCGTCGAGCTGGTCATCCCGCAACTTCAGCTGCGTGGCCGCTACAAGACGGCCTACACCGAAGGCACCCTGCGCGAAAAACTGTTCCAGGCCGACCACCCGCACTTACCCGCCGACCATCCTGGCTCGGCTTACCGCTTTACCCCTGCCCCGACTGGAGCCCTGCACCATGCTTGAGAAACTGTTCCGGCCCGTCGCGGCCATTGCCATCACCCTCGGCCTGTGCGCCGGTGCCCTTGCTGCCGAGCCGTTGAAGATCGGTACCACCTCGGCCTTTGCCATTCCGCTGGAAGCCGCGGTGGAAGAAGCCCACAAGCAAGGCCTGGAAGTGAAGCTGATCGAGTTCAGCGACTGGATTGCGCCCAATGTCAGCCTCAACAGCGGCGACATCGACGTGAACTACTTCCAGCACATCCCGTTCCTGGAAAACGCCAAGGCTGCTGCAGGCTTCAACCTAGTGCCTTACGCCCCGGGCATCATCAACAACGTTGGCCTGTACTCGAAAAAGTACAAAAGCTTTGCCGAGCTGCCTGAAGGCGCCAGCGTGGCCATCGCCAACGACCCGATCAACAGCGGCCGTGGCCTGCTGCTGCTGGCCAAGGCCGGGTTGATCACCCTGAAGCCCGGCGTGGGCTACAAGGCCACCGAGGATGACATCGTCGCCAACCCTAAAAAGCTGAAGATCCTTCAGGTCGAGGCGGTGCAACTGGTACGCGCCTACGACGACGCCGACCTGGTGCAGGGTTACCCGGCCTACATCCGCCTGGCCAACACCTTCGATGCCACCTCGGCGTTGCTGTTCGATGGGCTGGAAAACAAGGAATACGTGATCCAGTTCGTCATTCGCCCGCAAAGCAAGGACGACCCACGCCTGGCCCAGTTCGTCGACATCTACCAGCATTCGCCAGTAGTGCGCGCTGCGTTGAACAAAGCTCACGGCAAGCTCTACCAAGCCGGCTGGGAAGGCTGACATGAGCCAGGCCAGCGCGCTCAGGGCGCCTACACCCCAAGCACTGCCGCCTATGGCGAGGGAACAGGCCCTGCGCCCCGAGGTCAATGAAGCCCACGTGCGCTTCATCGGCCTGGGCAAGACCTACCCGGGCCAGGCGCAACCGGCCTTGCAAGGCATTGACTTGAACATCCGCCATGGCGAGATCTTCGGCATCATCGGCCGCAGCGGCGCCGGTAAGTCATCACTGCTGCGCACCATCAACCGCCTGGAGCAACCCAGCCAGGGCCGCGTATTGATCGACCAGGTGGATATCGCGCCTTTCAATGAGGACCAGCTTGTGGCCCTGCGCCGGCGCATCGGCATGATCTTCCAGCACTTCAACCTGATGTCGGCCAAGACCGTGTGGCAGAACGTCGAGTTGCCGTTGAAAGTCGCCGGCGTGGCAAAAGCCGAACGCCAGCGCAAGGTGCGCGAGTTGCTGGAACTGGTCGGCCTGCAGGAAAAACATCACGTGTACCCGGCGCAACTGTCCGGCGGGCAGAAACAGCGCGTGGGCATTGCCCGGGCACTGGTGCACACCCCCGAGATCCTGCTGTGCGACGAGGCCACCTCGGCGCTGGACCCGGAAACCACCGCCTCGATCCTGGAGCTGCTGCGCGATATCAACCAGCGCCTGGGGCTGACCATCGTGCTGATCACCCACGAAATGGCGGTGATTCGCGACATCTGCCACCGGGTTGTGGTGCTGGAACGCGGCGCAGTGGTCGAGCAGGGCGAGGTCTGGCGGGTGTTTGGTTCACCTCGTCACGAGGTTACCCGCACCCTGCTCGCCCCTTTGCAGGCCAAGCTACCCGCCGCACTGCAAGCCAGCCTCCAGGCCCACCCGGCGAGCGGCAACAGCGCCGTAGTGCTGAAACTGACGGTGCTTGGCGAGCCAGAGCTGTCTGCCCTGTTCAACGACCTGGGCGGGCGTGTGCGTCTGCTGCAGGGCGGCGTGGAAACCATCGGCGAACATGCCTTGGGGCAACTCATCCTCTCGGTGCAACACTCGCCGCACGACACCCATCAATTGCTGGAACGTGCCCGCCGTTGGGCCGAGGACGTGGAGGTATTGGGCCATGTGGTTTGATCGCCTGCTGGAAGGCTTGCTTGATACGCTGCTGATGGTTGGGGTTTCGTCACTGATCGCCCTGCTGGTGGGTGTACCCATGGCGGTGCTGCTGGTCACCAGCGACAAGGGTGGGATCTTCGAGGCGCGGCTGCTGAACCGGGTGCTGGGCGCCTTCGTCAACCTGTTCCGCTCGATTCCGTTTCTGATCCTGATGGTTGCGCTGATTCCTTTCACCCGCCTGGTGGTGGGTACCACTTATGGTGTGTGGGCGGCAGTGGTGCCGCTGACCATTGCCGCCACACCGTTCTTTGCGCGGATTGCCGAGGTCAGCCTGCGTGAGGTCGACCATGGTCTGGTGGAAGCCGCACAGGCCATGGGCTGCCGGCGCTGGCACATCGTCTGGCATGTACTGTTGCCCGAGGCGCTGCCGGGGATCGTCGGGGGCTTCACCATTACCTTGGTGACCTTGATCAACTCGTCGGCGATGGCCGGGGCGATTGGTGCCGGCGGGCTGGGGGATATCGCCTATCGGTATGGCTACCAGCGTTTCGACAGCCAGATCATGCTGACCGTGATCGCCATGCTGGTAGCGTTAGTGGCGTTGATCCAGCTGGGCGGGGACCGCCTGGCGAAGGGTTTGAACAAGCGTTGAAATCTGAGGGCTGCTTTGCAGCCCGCTCTCAATCCCAGCGAAGATCCGCAGCCGGCACTGGCCGCCCGAACCAGTACCCTTGCCCCAACTGGCACTCCTCCTGCAACAGGAAGCTGGCCTGTTCCGCCTGCTCGATGCCCTCGGCATGCACCTGCATACCCATGCTACGGGCCAAGGCGATGATCACCCGCACAATGGCGATGTCGTCTTCATCCACTGGCAACCCAGCCACAAACCCTTGGTCGATTTTCAGCTTCTGCACCGGCAAACGCTTGAGCCGCAGCAGTGACGAATACCCCGTGCCAAAGTCGTCGATGGCCAGGGTCACCCCCAGTTCGCGCAAGCGGTGCAGTTGCTCCAGCGCCACCTCAGGGTCTTCCATCACCGCGCTTTCGGTCACTTCCAGCTCCAGCAAGGCCGGGGCCAGGCCGGTGTCGTGCAGCACTTCGGCTACCTGCCGATACAGCTCATGCTGGCCAAACAGGCGACTGGAGATGTTCACCCCAACAAATGCCAGCTGCCGGCCTTCAGCCTGCCACTGCACCATTTGCCGACAGGCCTGTTGCAGCACCCAGGTATCGATCTCGGCAATCAGGCCGGTGCGTTCGGCAATCGGGATGAACTCACTCGGCGGTACCAGGCCGCGCCCGGGGTGCTGCCAGCGCACCAACGCCTCGACCCCGACCTGCCGGCCCGTCGCCAAGTCGTGTACCGGCTGAAAGTACACCCGCAGTTCATCCTGCTCCAGGGCCCGACGCAATTCGGCGGCGGTCTCGACCCGATGCTGGGCGTGGGCGGTCAGCTCTTCGGTGTACAGCGCATAACAGGCCCGACCGTTGCTTTTGGCCTTGTACAACGCCGAGTCGGCATTGCGCAGCAACTGCTCGGCACTCAAGGCATCGCTGGGGAACAGGCTGATTCCGACGCTGGCGCTGATGAACAGACGATTGCCCTCGAACTGAAACGGCTCACGCATGCGCTCGATGATGCATTGCGCCAGCTTGCCCGCCTGGCCAACCTGCTGGCAGTTTTCGGCCAGCACGCCGAACTCGTCGCCGCCCAGACGCGCCAGGGTCATGCCGTTACCCAACACCTCTCCCAGACGCTCACCTACCAGCTTCAGCAACTGGTCGCCAATGGTATGGCCCAGGCCGTCGTTTATGCTCTGGAAATGATCCAGGTCCAGCAGCAACAGGGCGCAACCGCGCTTGTTGGCCTGCGCCGCCGCCAATGCCTGCTCCACCCGGTCGGTAAACAGCAGGCGGTTGGGCAGGCCGGTCAGCGGGTCGTGGTGGGCGAGGTAGGCAAGCTCTTGTTCCGAATGCTTGATGGCGCTGATGTCACTGAACACCGCCACGTAATGGCTGAGCTCACCTTCGTCATCACGAATGGCGCAAATGGTCTGCCACTGCGGGTAGATTTCCCCGCTTTTGCGCCGGTTCCAGATTTCACCACTCCACTCGCCCTTCTCGGCCAGGGTGGCAAAAATTTCCTGGTAGAAGGCCAGGCCATGGCGGCCCGACTTGAACTTGCTCGGGCGATGGCCGATGACCTCATCCTGCTGGTAGCCGGTGATGCGCATGAAGGCACGATTGACGTGCACGATCAGGCCTTGGCGGTCGGTCACCAGCACACCCTCGAGGGTACTGTCGAACACCGCGGCAGCCATGCGCAGCCGTTCACGGTCTTCGCAACGCAAACGCGCGCCATGGCCGATGAAATTGAGCAGGCGCACACGCGACACGTAGATCAGCACGGCACTGAGCAGCACCCAGACCACCACGTTGATCTGCCGCCCCACAGTCAATGCCAAGGGGTCGTCAGTCATGCTGTGCAGCATCACCTCTGCCAGCGCAAGCCAGAGGATCGAGAGCACCACATACAGCGCAGCCATGCGCAAGGCGTCGCGAACGGAAACAGACATGTCGGGTGGGAAAGGCCATCAAAAAGGAGCGGGCATTATAAAGGCTGAAACATGTCGTGACCTCCTATCTCAACGGTTGACTGGTTTTATTTCCCCGCCAAGGGATAATCAGCCCTTCCCCCTGCATTTCGAGGGTATTTGCACCTATGTGGTATAACGGCCTGCTCGACCTGTCGGCCTGGCAACTGGTCGGCATCACTCTGTTGATGACCCACGTGACCATTGTCAGCGTCACGGTCTACCTGCATCGCTACTCCGCGCACCGGGCCCTGGAGCTCAACGGCGCGCTCAAGCACTTCTTCCGCTTCTGGCTGTGGCTGACCACGGCGCAGAACACCCGTGAGTGGACCGCCGTCCACCGCAAGCACCACGCCAAGTGCGAAACCCCCGACGACCCGCACAGCCCGGTGTACAAGGGCCTGGGCACGGTGCTGCGCAAAGGTGCCGAGCTGTACCGTGAAGAGGCACGCAACCCCGAAACCCTGCGCATCTATGGCAAGAACTGCCCGGATGACTGGATTGAGCGCAACCTGTACTCGCGTTACAAACTGGGCGGCATCGCACTGATGGCGGTGATCGATCTGCTGCTGTTCGGCACCCTGGGCATCACCATCTGGGCGGTGCAGATGATGTGGATTCCGTTCTGGGCCGCCGGTGTGGTCAACGGCCTAGGCCATGCCCTGGGCTATCGCAACTTCGAATGCCGCGACGCCGCCACCAACCTGGTGCCCTGGGGCATCATCATCGGCGGTGAAGAACTGCACAATAACCACCACACCTACCCCAACTCGGCCAAGCTCTCGGTCAAACGCTGGGAGTTCGACATGGGCTGGGCGTGGATCCGCTTGTTCTGCCTGCTGCGTCTGGCCAAGGTGCAGCGCGTGGCGCCCATCGCCCACCGGGTGGCCGGCAAGGCCAGCCTGGACATGGACACCGCCATGGCCATCCTCAACAACCGCTTCCAGATCATGGCCCAGTACCGCAAGCTGGTGATCGGCCCGCTGGTGAAACAGGAACTGGCCCGTGTCGACGCCTCGGTGCGTTACCGCTTCCGCCGTGCCAAACGGCTGCTCTCGCGCGAAACCAGCCTGCTGGAAGACCGCCACCACGTGCGCATCGAGTCCATGCTCGCGCACAGCCAGGCACTGAAAACCATCTACGAAAAACGCCTGGCCCTGCAGCAGATCTGGGCGCGCACCAGTGCCAACGGCCACGACATGCTGGCTGCCATGAAAGACTGGGTACACGAGGCCGAAACCAGCGGCATCCAGGCACTGCGCGACTTCGCAGCACAACTCAAGACTTACTCGCTGCGCCCGACCGGCGCCTGACCGCCGTTGATCGGCACGCCCCGCAACGGGGCGTGCCGTTCGGAACTTCGCCCCCGCCTCTCCACTCGAATCCGGAATATCGCCTGCGTGGCGGGCCGGATGTTGGCCGCACGCTTTCACGTTGAGACCTGCTCCGTGCACATGGCCAAGAACATTCCAACGATTTTCCCCGGCACCCCTCCTCCCGAAGCTGCCCAGACTTTACTGGCGTTGCTCCACGCCCAAGGTGAGGTTGCCCGCCTGAGTGAGCGTGATCAGCTGTTCAGCTCGTTGCTCGACAGCGTCAACGCAGTGCTTTGGGCCTTCGACTGGGAAACCCGCCAGGTGCTGTACGTGAGCCCAGCCTACGAGCGCATCTTCGGCCGCCCGGTCAGCCTGGTGCTGGCTGACTACAACGAATGGCGTGACAGCATCTACCCCGACGACCTCGAGTTCGCCGAACGTAGCCTGGCCCAGGTACTGCTCAAGGGGGCGGTGGAAGACCGCGAGTACCGCATCCTCAATGCCGATGGGCAACTGCGCTGGCTGAGCGACAAGTGCTACATCAACCAGCAGCACGATGGCGACCGGGTAATCATTGTCGGTATCGCCGAAGACATCACCGAGAAGAAGCAGCTTGAAGGCGAACTGCAGCGCCTGGCCACCACCGACGTGCTGACCCAGAGCAGTAACCGCAGGCACTTTTTCGAATGTGCTCAGCAAGCCTTCGACAGTGCACGCGAGGATGGTACACCGCTGGCTTTCCTGCTGTTGGATATCGACGACTTCAAACGCATCAATGACAGCTATGGCCACCAGGAAGGCGACCAGGTGCTACAACACATCGCCGACAGCGGCAAGGCCGTGCTACGCCGGGGCGACCTGTTCGGACGCATTGGCGGCGAAGAATTTGCGGCGGTGTTTCCGGGCTGCAACGCCCAGGTCGCGGAGCAGATTGCCGAGCGCTTGCAACGGCAGATTCAGCACTTGAGCTTCAGCCATGGCCAGCAGACGTACGGGGTGACGGTGAGCCAGGGGCTGACCGAGCTGACCGATGAGGATGTGGCGCTGGACAGCCTGTATGCGCGGGCCGATGCGGCAATGTACCAGGCCAAGCGGCAGGGCAAGAACCAGATAGTCCGCGGCTGATCAGGCGGCAAGGGCACCGGCTTTGGCCGGTATTCGCGGGCCCGGCGCCACACCTGTGGGAGCGGGCAAGCCCGCGAAGGGCCGCAATGCGGCCCCCGAATCTCAGCTGGAAACCTCGGCCCCAGCCACCGGCGGTTCTTCCTGCGGTTTTACTTCCGGGTTCTCCTCTTTGCGCAACCGCCTCAGCTCCGGCAGGCCAAGCTTGAGCAGGCGCGCCGTCTTGCCGCTGGCCACCTTCTCCAGCCCCTGCCCAGCCGGCAGCCGCGACAACTGCCCAGCCAGGTTCATGGCCAGGATCTCCCGCGAGTAAACGCCACCGCCCAACTGGTAGATCGCAGCGATCAACTCGCGCAGTGCCAGCGGCAAACGCCAGCGAGTACGCAGCGCCGAGCCGAACGCCGCACCAAACTCTTCCAGCGATTGCTGCACATTGCGCTCGTCCAGGTCTCCCCCGGCCAACCGCCACTCTTGCAGGCAGCGCAACACCGCCAGGTCGCCCAGGCAATGCAGCAAGCCCGCGCAATAACAACGGCCCTCGTCCAGCTCGAGCATGCGCGCCAAGGTGCGGCCATATTCGGCAGTGTGCAGTGACAGGTCCCAGTAACGGGCGGCGTGCTCTGCCAACAGTGGGTCGCTGAGGCGTGCGCTGCGCTTGAGGGTCATGCCCAGGATCAGGTTCATGCTTTGGGTACTGCCAAGCTTGTTCAGGGCCTGCAGCAACGTCTGCACCGGGGCTTCACGGTGCAAAGCCGCACTATTGGCGGCAGCGATCAGCACCGCCGTCACCTGCGGGTCGTTACGCACCTCCTCTTCGAGCACCCTGAGGTTCAGGCCCTGGGGGTTTAGCGCTCGATTGATCGCTACCTGCACATCGGCCAGGAGCGGCCCGCCATCGGCGGTAGCGCGGCGCTGCTCAAGGTAGGCTGGCAGGCTGGCTCCCGCCTGCAACGCCGGTACCGGGCAGGCAATCTCCTCGCCAACGGCCAGCAGCAACTCTTGCAGGCGCTTGCGCAGGTTATCCAGGTTCAGTGGCTTGCTCAGGTAAGCCGTGGGGTGCAGGGGCAGCGCTTCGCGCACACTGGCGCTGTCATTGCGGTTACTCATGAGAATGAACGGCACCCCTGGCCCTTTGGCGCGCACCTTGCGCAGCAGGTCGAGGCCGTCGACACCGGCCAGCTCGCGGGCAGCGATGATCAGGTCCGGCTTGCTGGACAGGGCACTGAGCGCCTGCGCGCCGTCAGCGCATACCTGCAGGCGGGCATCACAGCGCACGCTGAGCAGCATCTCGCTGAGCATGTCCCGTACCCAAGGATCGCCTTCGACAATCAGTACGCTTGGTGGGGTGGGGGCTGCAGCGCTCATCACCAACTACTCCTGAATACCCTGACACACAGTCCGTCGCAGCTTCCAAAGCCAATCCTCCGATAACCATAGCGCCACATGGCTTATCTGGGCATAAAAAAACCCGCCGAGGCGGGTTTTTTCTGAAGCGCGTCACATCAGGCGATTTCAGCGAAGCACTCTTCGATGATGGCCAGGCCTTTGTCCAGCAGCGCGTCTTCGGCGGTCAGCGGAACCAGAATACGCAGGACGTTGCCGTAGGTGCCGCAAGACAGCAGGATCAGACCCTTTTCACGAGCCTTGGCGACAACCTGGCCAACAGCAGCAGCGTTCGGGGTGTGAGTGCCTTTCTCGAAGACTTCGACGGCAATCATCGAGCCCAGACCACGGACGTCGCCGATGATCGGGTACTTCTTCTGGATTTCGCGCAGGCCGGCGGTCAGGCGCTCACCCACAGCCTTGCTGCGGTCCAGCAGTTTTTCTTCTTCGAACACTTCGATCACGGCCAGGGCTGCGGCGCAAGCGATCGGCGAACCCGCGTAGGTACCGCCCAGGCCGCCAGGCGCGATGGCGTCCATGTATTCGGCCTTGCCGCACACACCGGCCAGCGGGAAGCCGCCAGCGATGGATTTGGCGAAGGTGGTCAGGTCAGGCGCAACGCCCATCTGTTCCATGGCGAAGAAGGTGCCGGTACGGCCAGCGCCAGTTTGTACTTCGTCGGCGATCAGCAGGATGCCGTGCTGGTCGCACAGGGCGCGCAGGCGTTTCATCAGCTCTTTCGGCGCTGGCAGGAAGCCGCCTTCGCCTTGTACTGGCTCGAGGATGATCGCGGCGATGTCGCGCGGCTCGGCGTCGTTCTTGAAGATGCGCTCGACCGAGGCGATGGCGTCGTCAACGCTGATACCGTGCAGTTCGCTCGGGAACAGGGCGCGGAAGATGCCGCCTGGCATCAGGCCCATGCCAGCGGAGTACGGCACGACCTTGCCGGTCAGGCCCAGGGTCATCATGGTACGGCCGTGATAACCGCCGGTGAAGGCGATGACGCCAGCGCGGCCAGTGGCAGCACGGGCGATCTTGACGGCGTTTTCAACGGCTTCGGAGCCGGTGGTGACCAGCAGGGTCTTCTTGTCGAAGTCGCCTGGGACCAGCTTGTTGATCTTTTCGCACAGCTCTACGTAGGGCTCGTAAGCCAGCACCTGGAAGCAGGTGTGGCTGACCTTGGTCAGCTGCTCTTGCACGGCTGCAACCACTTTCGGGTGCAGGTGGCCGGTGTTCAGTACTGCGATGCCGCCGGCGAAGTCGATCAGTTCGCGGCCTTCAACGTCGATCACGGTCGAGTTCTTCGCGGTGTCGACGAAGATCGGGTGGATCTGGCCGACGCCACGTGGGACGGCAGCTACACGACGTTGCATCAAGGATTCGTTGGTTTTGCTCATAATGCCCTCATTGCGCCGACAGGAATGGCGCTTTTATTCGGGGGCGGCTGGGAGTGCTCGCGAACAGTATTCGTTGATCGACTGTCGTGAACGCCCTGGCCACCAGGTACTGCAATGTAAAAAAGGCCAGCGAGACGTCGCTCTCGCGCCCCGCTGGCAGAGGTAAAGCCTTTACCGTGCTATCAGACGCTGATGCACAGGTATTTGATTTCGAGGTAGTCCTCGATACCGTACTTGGAACCTTCGCGGCCCAGGCCCGAAGCCTTGATACCACCGAACGGCGCCACTTCGTTGGAGATCAGGCCGGTGTTGATACCCACCATGCCGTACTCCAGGGCTTCGGCGACACGGAACACACGGCTCATGTCACGGGCGTAGAAGTACGAGGCCAAGCCGAACTCGGTGTCGTTGGACATGGCGATGACTTCGGCTTCGTCTTTGAAGCGGAACAGCGGCGCCAGTGGGCCGAACGTCTCTTCCTTGGCGACAGCAGCGGTCTTCGGTACGTCAACCAGGATGGTCGGCTCGAAGAAGTTGCCTTCGATCAGCTTGCCACCGGACAGCACTTTGGCGCCTTTGCTGACGGCGTCCTCGATATGCTCCTGGACCTTGGCGACAGCCTTGCCATCGATCAGCGGGCCAGTGGTGGTGCCTTCTTCCAGGCCGTTACCGATCTTCAGCTTGGCAACTGCAGCGGCCAGCTTCTGGGCGAACGCGTCGTAGACGCCGTCCTGCACGTAGATACGGTTGGCGCAGACGCAGGTCTGGCCGTTGTTACGGTACTTGGAGATGATCGCGCCCTCGACCGCCTTGTCCAGGTCGGCGTCGTCGAACACGATGAACGGGGCGTTGCCACCCAGCTCCAGGGAAACCTTCTTGATGTCCTTGGCGCATTCTTCCATCAGCTGGCGACCGATTTCGGTCGAGCCGGTGAAGGACAGCTTGCGTACCAGGGAGTTGCCGGTCAGTTCGCCGCCAACTTCGCCGGCGCTGCCGGTCACCACACTCAGCACGCCAGCCGGGATGCCGGCACGGTGGGCCAGCTCGACCAGGGCCAGAGCGGAGTATGGGGTTTGCGAAGCCGGCTTGAGGACCATGGTGCAGCCAGCGGCCAGGGCCGGGCCGGCTTTACGGGTGATCATGGCGGCCGGGAAGTTCCACGGGGTGATGGCCGCGGTAACGCCGATTGGCTGCTTGATGACAATCAGGCGCTTGTCTGGCTGGTGGCCTGGGATGGTGTCACCGTAGATGCGCTTGGCTTCTTCGGCGAACCACTCGATGAACGAGGCCGCGTAGGCGATTTCGCCCTTGGCTTCGGCCAGCGGCTTGCCCTGTTCGGTGGTCATCAAGCGAGCCAGGTCGTCCTGGTTCTCGATCATCAGTTCGAACCAGCGACGCAGCTTGGCCGAGCGCTCTTTCGCAGTCAGGGCACGCCAGGCCGGCAGGGCCTTGTCGGCGGCTTCGATGGCACGGCGAGTTTCCGCGGTGCCCATCTTCGGCACGGTACCGATGACTTCGCCGGTGGCCGGGTTGGTCACCTTGATGGTCTGGCCGTTGTCCGCATCCAGCCACTCACCATTGATATAGGCTTGCTGGCGGAACAACTGAGCGTCTTTGAGCTGCATGTCGGCTTCCCGAATTGTTGATTGTTGAAAAGCGCCCAAGGCAGGGCATCGAGCGTTTGAAATCTCAAACGAATGCTAAGCGGCTGCTGGGGTGTTGGACAATAGGCTGTTCGAAAAAAAGAACGAATGGTTGAACAGCCCATCTGAAATCGCCCGCAGAATGGCCGCTGAAGGGTAGACGATGCGGCGACCGGACTCGGGGCGACGCCAAAAATCGTTTTACTGCTTGTCAAAGCCAATGTTCAACACACCCTGATGGTGGGCTGAAACGATGATGCTGTCGCCATCGGCAGCGTAGTCGACGGCATTGACGCGGGTCCAGTTACGGCCGGTTCCACCCTGGCCGACAGTTTGATCGGTATTGTCGTGTATCCGGCCCCGGGGATCTGCACAGCCAACACGGTAAAAACAGCTACAGATCAAGGCGATGGACGTCAACGATACAGATGGGTATCATGCGTGCGCGTTGCACTCGTAGCTCAGCTGGATAGAGTACTGCCCTCCGAAGGCAGGGGTCGTGGGTTCGAATCCCGCCGAGTGCGCCATATCAAGAAAGCCCTGGGCCTGAGCCCGGGGCTTTTTCGTTTGTGCGCCATGTCACCTTTCTGGTACTCCCGTGCCACGGGTCATTGATGTTAGCGTGGGCGTCTTCCCGTTCTCCGAACGGGTAACCCATAACAATGATTGGCAAAGGAATGCGCACAACCATGCAGTTGAAAAAACTCACCGCCACCACCCTGCTGCTGGCCGGCATTGGCCTGTTCACCCAGCCTGCCCAAGCCAACCTCACCCAGCAGCAGTCCGCAGCCATCATCAAAGCCTTCGACGGCAGCGACCCAAGCGACTTCAGGCATTTTCTCGGCAAGCTCAAAGGCAGCGACCAGGGCAAGGCCGACAACCTCGAGGCAACCGTCGACGCCTACCTGGCCAACAAGCCATTGGCCGCCGAGCAACAAGACGAGATCAACCGCCTGCTCGGCCTGTATACCCGCATCAAGTATGGCAAAGCCGCTACCGAAACCCTGCGTGAACTGGTAGCCATCCCCACCTTCAATGTCGAGGGTACACCGCAGTACGAAAACCCTGAATTCCTCAAGATCGCCGACAAGATCAAGGCCTTGGCCGAGCGCTTCGGCCTGGCCTTCCGCAACATCGACAACCGGGTGTACGAGATCTCGCTGGGCAGCGGGAAGGAAGTGATCGGTATCCATGCCCACGCTGACGTCGTGCCGGTCAACCCGGACAACTGGAAGCTGGCCGACGGTACGCGCCTGGACCCGTTCAAGGTCACCCTGGTGGGTGACCGCATGTACGGCCGCGGCACCGAAGACGACAAGAACGGCATCGTGGTGGCGATGTACGCGCTGAAAGTGGCCAAGGACGAAAACCTGCCGCTCGCCCGGCAGTTCAAGCTGCTGATCGACACCACCGAAGAAACCAGCGGTGATGCCATCCCCTACTACTTTGAGCGCAACCCTACGCCCGATTACAACCTGGCCCTCGACGGCGGCTACCCCGTAGTGATTGCCGAGAAAGGCTACGGCACGGTCATGGCCAGCTTCACCAAGCGCCCGGCCAGCGGCAAGGGTGCCGAGATCGTCAACCTGACCGGCGGCCTGGCCACCAACCAGATCCCGACAACTTCGGTTGCGACCCTGATTTCTGACAACCCGGCACAGCTGGCCAAGCACCTGCAGCAAGCCGGCGCCAGATATGTGAAGCAGCATGGAAGCGACTTCAGCATCGACGCCAAGGCCGACGGCAAGCAAGTCTTGCTCACCGTGACCGGTGTTTCCGCACACTCTTCGGAGCCGGAATCCGGCATCAACCCGGTGGCGCGTATGCTCGACTTCATCAATGGCCTCGGCCAGCAGGTGTCGCTCAAGCACAACCACTTTACCGACGCGGCCCGCTACGCCGCCGAAAACTGGGGCCTGGACTACCTGGGCAACACGCTAGGCGTGGCCTTCAAGGACCCGTTCATGGGCCCGCTGACCACCTCGCTGACTTTTGTCGGGGTGGATGACAAAGGCTTGAAACTGGCGGTGAATCTGCGCATTCCCAAGGGGAAGCCGATCGCCACGATCAAGGACGAACTGGCCGACAAACTGGGCAAATGGACCCGGCAAAGCAACACCTCGGTGGCGTTCGACTTCAGCCTGGACGAGCCGATGTACCGCAACCCTGAAGGCGAATGGGTAAAGGCCCTGCTCGCTGTGGCCACCGAGAACCTGGGGATGAAGCATGAGTTCGGCACGTCCGCCGGTGCGACTTCGGTCCACGACCTGCCCAACGGCGTCCAGTTCGGCCTGGCCATGCCGGACGTGAAGTACACCGGGCACAACGACAACGAGTTCAAGACCGTGGAGCAGTTCATGCTGGACTTGCAGGTGGTGAGCGAAATGGTGGCGCGGATCGGGCAGATGCCGAAGCTTTGATCGGCAGTACCGGCCTTTTCGCGGCTTTAGCCGCGAAAAGGCCGCTACAACCGAACAGCCATGACGTTTTTCAATCGCCTCCATGCCGTTTCCTGCATTGCCGTGCAGAGCGCCGTACCGGATGCTTTAGTTACACCGAGACAGTGCTTTTTTCACCCGCAGAGGCCCGTATGAAGACCGTCGAACAAATCCTCAAGACCAAGTCCCAGCACCAGACCGTGTACACCATCGGCCCGGATGACTCGGTGCTCGACGCCCTGAAACTGCTGGCGGAGAAAAACATCGGTGCGCTGCCCGTGGTCGAGGGTGGCCAGGTAGTGGGCATCGTCAGTGAGCGGGACTACGCGCGCAAACTGGTCCTCAAGGGCCGCTCTTCCGCCGCTACGCCGGTACGCGAAATCATGAGCGCACCGGTAGTCACTGTGGATCCCAAGCAAAAGCTCGATTTCTGCATGAACCTGATGACCGATCGGCACCTGCGTCACCTGCCGGTGGTCGACAACGGCAGGTTGCTCGGCCTTCTGTCGATCGGCGACCTGGTCAAGGAAACCATTGACGAACAGGCGAGCCTGATCAAGCAAATGGAGCAGTACATCCGCGGCGAATGAAGCGCCTCAATGGTAGGCGCGCTCCAGTTCGTCCAGCTGATGGTCGAAGCTACGCAAGCGCGCCGACCAGGTGTACACCAGCACTTCCAGGTCACGGTTGAGCACTGCCGTATTGCCGTGGCCGCTGTGCGTGGGCTCGCCGAGGTCCAGCTGGTAGCGTTCACGGGCCATCGCCTGTGCCACGCTGGACAGGTCGCGAGCATTGGCCAGCCAGTGGTGATGGCGGTCATGGATTTCGCGGTCGAGCACCCGGCACTGGCGCTTCAGCGCATCCAGGCTCTGCTCCAGCGGAGTGCCCCTGAGCTCGCCCATGACCTCTTCGAAGGTACGCCCCGAATGCCAGTAGCTGCCCCAGAAATAACGGTCGAAAACCGTCTCGACGCGGCGTAGCGCAACCTTGGTGTTCCAGATGGTCAGCAACGTTCGCCCCTGCACCACTTCGCGCTTGTTCAGGCGCAACTGCTGCCAGGCGATCCATGTCAGCGCCACCAGTGCAACCGCTACAGTGACTGCGGCAGCGGCATACAGGAAATGCACGGCCTGGTTCATCTGTTGCGTCTGCCTGATGCCATAGAAGTAACTGGCCGTCAGGGTGCCCAGGATCGTCACGGAACACCAGAAACCTGGTGCGTAGGGATCTTTCATCGCGCTATCCCCTTATTGTTTTCCTGAGCATAGCAACGGCCGATCACTCGTCAGGTGCCGCTCGGCGCTTTATTTTCGGGGGCGGCGCAAGGCTTCGTTGAGTTGATCGAAGGGCACGGCCCAATCGGAATCTTCAATGATGATGTCCTGGAGAAATGCACGCTGTGAGTCGGTCCAGAACGGCGCATCCACCAGCTTTATTTCGTTCTTCAGCGGGGAATGGCTGGTGATGAACTGATCGATACTCTTGGGATCGTCGGGCAAGCCCAACTGCTTGAACAGTTCGGCAAAGGGATGGATCGGCGCTTCCATGGTTCCTCCTTAGCGCCAGGCAAGCCGTCCACGACGCCCGCCTGGCATTGGTTTGAAAACATCAGCACAGCTCGCGCACTTCGGCGTGCGGCACCAGTTTCATGTACTGCTCCATGCTCATGTGAATCAGGTGATCGTGGTCACCCGCCTCCAGGTAGACATCGCCTTGGCGGGTAAGACTCGGGTCGAGCAGCATTTTTATCTGGTAAGCATCGCCAAGGGCCGGCACGGCACCGCGTTCGCAGTCATTGAACAGGCTCGGCAGACCACTTTCACGGGTCAGATGCCAGGCCCCGGACATACGCACCTTGGTCATGTCCAGGTGCCGGTTGGCCGGTAGCACGGCCATGATGTAGTTGCCATGACGGTCATCGAGCATCACCGACTTGGCGACCCGCTCGGCGGGCACGCCGGCCGTTCGGGCCGACTCCAGGCTGGTGGCCGAATGTGGGTGGGGAATGATGTCGTAGTCGCAGTTGGCCTTGTCCAGGCGGGCCTGCAGGGTCTTTGCCATACGCATGATGCACCTCCGGTTTCGCCCCCCAATTCTCAATTTTAGGCCGGGTACGGGTGGTCGGGGCTAAACTTGTGTAATACGCGCAAATGAGGTGACGACAGGTGATCGCCCGCTGCTGGCGCTGGCTGTTGCTGCTGTTGTTGCTTGGCATCACGCCAGGTGGCCAGGCAGCGCCCGGCGCGGTGTGGGTGCTGGGCATTGACGACGCCATCGGCCCGGCCAGCGCCGACTACCTGGTGCGCAGCCTCGGCCAGGCCCAGGCGCAAGGCGCGCAACTGGTGGTTATCCGCATGGATACCCCGGGCGGGCTGGACAGTGCCATGCGCCAGATGATCAAGGCGATTCTCGCCAGCTCCGTACCCGTCGCCAGCTACGTTGCCCCCAGCGGCGCCCGCGCCGCCAGCGCCGGCACCTATATTCTCTACGCCAGCCATATTGCAGCGATGGCGCCCGGGACCAACCTGGGCGCCGCCACGCCGGTGCGGATCGGCGGCGCGCCTGGCACGCCCAGTGACGACAAAGCCAAAGGCGGCGACGATGAAACCCTCGCACGCAAACAGGTCAACGACGCCGCCGCCTACATCCGTGGCCTGGCGCAGATGCGCGGCCGCAACGCCGACTGGGCGGAGAAGGCCGTGCGCGAGGCGGTCAGCCTGTCCGCCAACGAGGCCTTGCGGCTGAACGTGATCGATCAGGTGGCCGATGACCTGCCTGACCTGCTGCGCGAGCTCGACGGCAAAACGCTCCAGGTGGCCGGCCAGCCACGCCAGTTGCAGACCGCAGGCGCCAGCGTGGTCGAGCACCTGCCGGACTGGCGCACACGGGTTCTGGCGGTAATCACCAACCCCAGCGTAGCGCTGGTTCTGATCATGATCGGCGTTTACGGCCTGTTGTTCGAATTCATGAACCCCGGCTCTGCGGTGGGCGGTGTGGTCGGTGGTATCTGCCTGCTGCTGGCGCTGTATGCGCTGCAGCTATTGCCGGTGAGTTTTGCCGGGGTGGCGCTGATCCTGCTTGGCATCACCTTCATGATCGCCGAAGCCTTCTTGCCCAGTTTCGGCGTGGTCGGCTTCGGCGGCATCGTTGCCTTTGTGGTCGGCGCGTTGATCCTGATCGACACCGACGCCCCCGGTTTCGGCATCCCGCTGGCCTTGATCGGCACCTTGGCGCTGCTCTCGGCACTCCTGATCGGTGGCGTGCTGGGCATGGCCCTCAAGGCCCGCCGACGGGCACTGGTCAGCGGCGACGCCGGCCTGGTCGGCAGCCTGGTCACCGTCACCCAGGTGATGGCAAGCGACCCCTTCTGTGGTGTTGTGCTGGCTCAGGGCGAGCAATGGCAAGTGCAGTGCGCAACGCCGCTGCAAACTGGCCAGAACGTACGGGTGACCGCGCGCCATGGCGTGATGCTGGAAGTGAGCGCCGCCGCCCCAGCGACGCAAGGAGAATGACCATGTTCATGCAAGTCGGTTTCGGCGCTGTGCTGATTGTGCTGGCCATGCTGGTGCTGTCGGCATTTCGCATCCTGCGCGAATACGAGCGCGGCGTGGTGTTCCAGCTGGGGCGCTTCTGGCAGGTCAAAGGGCCGGGGCTGATCCTGTTGATCCCGGTGATCCAGCAAATGGTGCGGGTCGACCTGCGCACAGTGGTACTGGATGTGCCGCCGCAGGATGTGATCACCCGCGACAACGTTTCGGTCAAGGTCAACGCAGTGTTGTACTTTCGCGTACTCGACCCGCAGAAAGCGATCATTCAGGTTGAGGATTTTCTGGTGGCAACCAGCCAGCTGGCCCAGACGACCCTGCGTGCGGTGCTGGGCAAACACGAGCTGGATGAGCTGCTGGCAGAACGCGAGCAACTGAACCTGGACATCCGCCAGGTGCTGGATGCGCAGACGGATGCCTGGGGCATCAAGGTGGCCAACGTCGAGATCAAGCACGTTGACCTGAACGAGTCGATGGTACGCGCCATCGCCCGCCAGGCCGAGGCCGAGCGCGAACGTCGGGCCAAGGTGATTCATGCCGAGGGTGAACTGCAGGCGTCGGAGAAACTGATGCAAGCCGCACAAATGCTGAGCAAGGAGCCGGGGGCGATGCAGTTGCGCTATATGCAGACGCTGGGGACGATTGCCGGGGACAAGAGCTCGACCATCGTCTTTCCGCTGCCGATAGATCTGCTGAAGGGTTTGGTGGGCAAGGAGAAAGAGTGATGGGCCAATCGCGGGCTTGCCCGCGAATGGCCTGTATGCGGCCTGTCAGACCGGCGCGCGGCGCAAGGTCGCAAGGAAGGTGGCTGCACCAATGAACAACCCGGCAAAGGTGCGGTTCAAACGCTTCTGCTGTTTGGGTGTGCGCAACATGCGCAACACATGCGAAGCCAACCCGGTGTACCCCGCCATCACCAGCAGGTCGACCGTGACCATGGTCACGGTGATCGCCACATATTGCGGCAGCAGCGGCGCATGGGGATTGAGAAACTGCGGCAGCACCGCCAGCATGAACACCAGCGCCTTGGGGTTGCTGATGTTGACCAGGAAACCACGGAACACCAGGCTCAACGGCTTGCCGATCGGGCGCACGCCTGATTCATCGCTCATGTCCATCGGCAGGGCACGCCACTGCTTGTAGGCCAGGTACACAAGGTAGGCGACGCCAAACCACTTGATGACCTGGAACGCCGTGGCCGAGGCGGCCAGGACGGCACCGACGCCGGCGGCGATGATGGCGATCTGCATGATCAGGCCCAGCTGCAGGCCCAGGGCGTTCCAGTAACCACGCCAGAAGCCGTATTGCAGGCCGCTGGACATCGAGGCAATCGCCCCGGCACCGGGTGAAAGGCTGATCACCCAGCAGGCGGCAAAAAAGCCTAACCATACTTCCATCGACATCACACACCTCGCTCGAACATTTGTTGCAAAACGTTAAGCTAAGGTTTTGGCGAAAAAATAACCAGTGATTTCTGATGGATTTGTGGGGCCAGTGCAGGCTCAGTCCGCTTCGGCAGCTGTTTCTTTGTGCAGGGCCTGTACCTCGGCACCGCGCCAGCGCCGCACCGACTTCTGGAAGAACTGACTATTGGGCACCTGCACCAGCGCCCCGCCCGCTTCGGGCACTTCCAGCAGGGTGGTGAACAGCAGGTTGATAGCAATCACCCGGCCTTTCACGCCTGGCTTGTCGAGGGTGTCGACCAGCTCGACCACATCGCCGATGCGAAACGGCCCGACCGTGAAAATCAACACCGCGCACAACAGGTTGGACAGCACGCTCCACATGGCGAAGAAGGCCACCGCCGCTACCGCTACGAAGCCGGAAAGTGCTGTCCACAACACGGTTGCCGAAACGCCCATGCGCTCCAGCACGAACAGCAGCGCGCTGCCCATGATCAGCCAGCGCAGGCCACCGCGCACGGGCACCAGCAGCTCCGGCGGTAACGGGTAACGCTGGCCCAGGCGGCTCAGCCCGCGAGCAATGATGCGCTGCAGGACGAACGCCGCGGCCAGGATCAAGAGGATCTGCAAACCCAGCCAGAAGGTGTCCATCCATTGCCCTGGCAGCAGCGAACGCAGTTCCTCCATCAGGACAACGCCTCGAGTTCGGCCTGCATGCTTTCAAGGGTTTCCAGCGCTTCCATCCAGGCCTCTTCCAGCTCGCCTTCGCGTTGCTTGAGCTTGGTCTGGCGCGCCAGCAGGTCGCGCAACTCGTCCTTGCGCGCCGCCTCGTAAAGGCCACCATCACCCAGCGCGGTCTCGATCTCGGCCAATTGCGTGTGCACCTGGTTGAGCTCGGTTTCCAGCTTGTCGGCAGCCTTCTTGTGCGGTGCCAACTGCTGACGCAAGGCTGCGGCAGCCTGGCGCTGGGCTTTCTTGTCGGTCTTGTCCGGGTTGGCCGGTGCAGTACTGGCCGGCGCACTGCGCTGGCGGTACTCGACCAGCCAGCGGCTGTAGTCCTCCAGGTCACCGTCGAAGGTGTCGACCTTACCGTCGGCCACCAGCAGGAAGTCGTCCGTGGTGCTCTTGAGCAAATGACGGTCGTGGGACACCACCACCACTGCACCGGCAAACTCCTGCAAGGCCATGGTCAGTGCCAGACGCATTTCCAGGTCCAGGTGGTTGGTCGGTTCGTCAAGCAGCAGCAGGTTTGGCCGCTCCCAGGCAATCAGCGCGAGTGCCAGACGAGCCTTTTCGCCACCGGAGAAGTTAACCACCGGCTCGTCGCAGCGGGCACCATGGAAATCGAAGCCGCCGAGGAAGTCGCGCAGCGTCTGCTCACGCTCGGCAGGGGCGATGCGCTGCAGGTGCAGCAGCGGGCTGGCCTTGTCGTCCAGCGAGTCCAACTGGTGCTGGGCAAAGTAGCCTACAGCCAGGTTCTCGCCACGAACCAGACGGCCCGACAACGGCTCCAGTTCACCTGCAAGGTTCTTGATCAGGGTCGACTTGCCGGCGCCGTTGGGCCCGAGCAGACCAATACGAGCGCCTGGGGTGAGCTGCAGTTTGACCTTGTCGAGGATGGCCTTGTCGCCATAACCCAGGCGACCTTCGGAAAGGCTCAGCAACGGGCTGGAAATTTTCTGCGATTCACGGAAGACAAAGTCGAACGGTGAATCGACATGCGCCGCCGACAGCTCTTCCATGCGCTCCAGGGCCTTGATTCGGCTTTGCGCCTGGCGGGCCTTGGTGGCTTGCGCCTTGAAGCGGGCAATGTACTTCTCCATGTGCGCGCGCTGCGCCTGCTGCTTCTCGTAGGCCTGCTGCTGCTGCGCCAAGCGCTCGGCACGGGTGCGCTCAAAGGCGGTGTAGCCGCCTTTGTACAAGTTGAGCTTGCGTTGCTCGACGTGCAGCACATGGTCTACCACGGCATCGAGGAAGTCACGGTCGTGGGAGATCAGCAACAACGTGCCGGGGTAGCCCTTGAGCCAGTCTTCCAGCCACAGGATCGCGTCGAGGTCGAGGTGGTTGGTGGGCTCGTCGAGCAGCAACAGGTCGGACGGGCACATCAGTGCCTGGGCCAGGTTCAGGCGCATCCGCCAGCCACCAGAGAAATCGCCGACACGGCGGTCCATCTGTTCGTTGGTGAAGCCCAGCCCAGCCAGCAACTTGCGCGCACGGGCATCGGCGGTATAGCCGTCGGCGCTTTCCAGCTCACTGTGCAGGCGCGCCAGGGCGGTGCCGTCGTGGGCGTGCTCGGCCGCGGCCAGTTCGGCCTGGACCTTGCGCAGGCGCACGTCGCCGTCAAGCACATAGTCCACAGCCAGGCGGTCGAGGGTGTCGACCTCTTGGCGCATGTGGGCGATGCGCCAGTCGCCGGGCAGTTGGCAGTCACCGGCATCGGGCGACAGCTCACCGCGCAGCAAGGCGAACAGGCTGGATTTTCCGGCGCCGTTGGCGCCGATCAGGCCGGCCTTGTGACCGGCGTGCAGGGTCATCTCGGCGCCTTCTAGCAAGCGCTGCGGACCACGCTGTAAAGTGAGGTTGGATAGTCTGATCATGATGGTCGCGGAGTCTACCAGCTTCCTCGGCCCATAGCGCGAGTGGAACCATGCACACCGACCTGTGGAATTACGCACTGACCCTGTATGCCAGGCCCGGCGTGGAAGCCGCCTGCCTTGAATTGCAGGCACTGGGTGGCGATGTCTGCCTGCTGCTGTGCGCGACCTGGCTGCAAGCACGTGGTGTGGCCGTACTGGGCGAACGCGCGCAAGCACTGCAAGAACTTGCCGAGCCCTGGCAGCGTGACGTGGTCACTCCGCTACGCAGCCTGCGCCAGCAATGGCGAGCCACAGCATCGGGTGATACACAACTGGCGGCATTACGTGAGCAGGTGAAGGGGTTGGAGTTGCGGGCTGAAAAAGCCTTGCTGGAGCGCTTGCAGGAACGCTCACAACAGTGGCCCGTGGGCTCCCATGAGCCCGCGGACGACTGGCTGGCCCGGCTGGCACCGGACCAGGCTCTGCATCATGACGCGCTAGTTCAGTTGCGCGTCGCAGCGGCTACGCTTCAGGACGCCGAAGGTGCCTGAGCCGGAGTACTCACAGGTGCCGACGGTGCAGCAGCAGCCGGGCTCACCGAGTTGGTTGTGGCCGCCGGTGGTGTAGCAGGCTTGGCTTCAGCAGGCTTGGCGGCGGGTTTGGCGGCCGTGCGTGCAGGTGCCTTGGCGGCAGCTGGTTTTGCGGCCGGCTTGGCAGCAGGGGCTTTGGCAGCTCGCTTGGCCGCAGGTTTGGCGGCAGCGGTCGCCTTGGTAGCCGGTTTGGCTGCAGGCTTGGCAGCAGCGGTCGCCTTGGTAGCCGGTTTGGCTGCAGGCTTGGCGGCAGCGGTCGCCTTGGCAGCCGGTTTGGCCGCAGGTTTGGCAGCAGCGGTGGCCTTGGCAGCCGGTTTGGCCGCAGGTTTGGCGGCAGCGGTCGCCTTGGCAGCCGGTTTGGCCGCAGGCTTGGCGGCAGCGGTCGCCTTGGCAGCTGGTTTGGCCGCAGGCTTGGCGGCAGCGGTCGCCCTGGCGGCTGGTTTGGCCGCAGGCTTGGCGGCAGTGGTCGCCTTGGCCGCAGGCTTGGCGGCAGTGGTCGCCTTGGCAGCTGGTTTGGCCGCAGGCTTGGCAGTAGCGGGCTTGGTGGGTTTAGCCGCACGCAGATCAAGGGCCTTGGCTGCAGCTTCGCGTACCTTGCCTACACCCTGAGCCAGCTTGAGGCTGTCCTGAGCATCGCGTTTGAGTTGCTGAATGTAAGAGCGCGTCTGGGTTTGACGTTCCTTGAGAGACTCGAGCAGTTCTTCAAGTTCACCGATGGCTTTTTGCGCCTTGCTTTGCGCCTTGGCTTTACCTGCTTTGGCCGCGTCTTGCAGTTTCAGGCGACCGTTGTGCAGTTTTTCCTGCGCCTTGCCACGCTGCTTTTCCAACTTCGCCAGCAGTTTTTCCGCATCAGCCAGCGCTTGCGAGCAGGCCTCTTCCAAGTGTTCGAGCAAGCTGCCCGAAAGTTGCTGGAGCAGGTGTAACGGCGTACTTACTGGCTTCTTTTTGGCCGACATGGTTTACCTCCTGGCTGACGAGATTGCGGCTCATACTATGCTTCTGCTGCTACCGCCGCTAGGGCATGTTGACCGTAATGTTTACGCCGCGTTGCATGCCTGGGCAAAGTTGTTATCTTGCAGCTGCGTGAAAGTGTAGTTGCTGAATTAATCATTGCTGGTATTTGGGAGTCAGGCGTTGCCTCGATATCTTGTTTTGGGTTTATGCCTGATGGCACCCCTCGCCTTGGCCGCCAACGACGACCACGATTTGGCCTACAGCCTGGGTGCCAGCCTGGGTGAGCGCCTGCGCCAGGAGATGCCGGGCTTGCAGCTGGATGCACTGGTCGAAGGCCTGAAGCAGTCCTATCAGGGGCAACCCCTGAAACTCGACAAGGCACGCATGCAGGCGGTGCTGCAGCAGCATGAGGCCCAGGAAGGCGACGCCGCTGTGCAAAAGCTGCAGGCCGCCGAAACGCGTTTCATGGCTAATGAACGTGGGCGTTATGGGGTGCACGAACTAACGGAAGGTGTGCTGTACAGCGAATTGCAACCAGGCACAGGTGTGCAGCCGAAAGCGGGCGGCAAAGTGCAGGTGCGCTATGTGGGCAGATTGCCGGATGGCTCAGTCTTCGACCAGAACCAGACCCCCCAATGGTTCAACCTGGATTCGGTTATCGAAGGCTGGCAGGTCGCCTTGCCGAACATGCACACTGGCGCCAAGTGGCGCTTGGTAATTCCTTCAGCGCAAGCCTATGGCGCCGAGGGGGCGGGAGACCTGATTGCACCCTACACCCCCTTGGTATTCGAGATCGAACTGCTGGCGGTTGGCGACTGACGCCAACCTCAGGCCTGCACTGCACCCTCTTCTTTGTGTGCGTTGTGCAGCACTTCGATCAGGCAGTCTTCAAGCTCGAAGCGCTCATGCAACAACCCGCCCAATTTGGCCAGCTTCTCGGCAAAGCGTTCGGTGTCCTTGCACTCCCCCTTGGTGCAATGGTCATTGAAGGCCAGTGCGATCTGAGTACTGTCGTTGATCCGTGGGTTGATCTCTTCGGCCAGCTTCAGCGCCTTCTTGTCTCCGAACGCCTTGGCCTCGCTGACCAGTTGCTCGCAGACTTCGAAGTGCCACGCCGAAACGTAGTCGACCAGAAGGGCGCAAAAGTCCCCGTTGGTGTCCTTGTCGGCGAAGGCTGGCCTCACATCGCGCAGGGCGCGAAAAGCCTGCACCAGTTCCTGGCGCTCCTCCAGCCAACGGTCGATCAGCTTGTGAACCCCACCCCAGCGTTCCTGGGCGTTCTGACAACTATCGAGCATGGCGATCTCTTCCCTTCTGGGTAGATGCCGCTGCACCTCGCACCACGACCGCGCAGCACAAAGGTGACATCAGCAGGACGGCATCGAGCAGTTGTTTTTCCGGTATGCGTGCTGGGAGATTATTCCCGCGCGTGCTGCCCTTCAAGGTACGCAGCACACAAAGTTCATACAAGTGTTTAATACCCTGTTACATCACCATTGGTCGCGCTAATGGCACAACCTTGCGCCAGGTCATGTTCTTGCCAGGGTGCGGAAACGATACGCCAGCAGGCAACTCAAGGGCACCACCGCCAGCAGCAGGAAGGCTAACAGGCTCCATTCCGGCAGTGTCAGATCGAGAAAGCTCCAGGCAAGCGAACGACAATCCGGGCCACCCAGCAACAGTTGCCGTGCCGCCTCACCCCAGGATTGCTCGAACACTCGCCCGATCGGCACCGGGCATACCTCATTGACCCCCTCAGCCCCCTGCAACCAGACATGCCGTGCTGCCAGCAATGCGCCGGCCAACGAGCAGCCCAGCACCAGGCGAGCATAACGAAGGATGCCCCGCGTGCCCGGCGCCTGCAGCACGGCTGCGAAGCACAGCAGCGCGTACACGCCAAGCAGCAACCGTTGGCTGAGGCACAACGGGCACGGCATCAGCCCCACTGTGTTTTCCAGACGGAAAGACGCAACCAGTACCGCCAGTGCAACCAGGCAGGCAGGAAGAAAAAAGGTGCGCAAACGGGCCGGCAGCATGGGCGGTGAAGGTCCCGGGGAAAAAGTAGTGGCTTGAAACGGTAGAGGAAAGACACGCTTTGTTTCAAGGCACGACAGCAACGACAAGTCACTGAATCGCGTAGGAAATTTCCAGATATGCCGTAGGAGGCGACTGAAGAAATAGACTTCAGATCAAACTGACAGCGAAAGATAAATTACCTGCCCCCAAAGCCCGCACCTTTGCGCGGGCCTTGGGGTAGGTCAGGCGCGCACGCCTTCTGGCAAAGGCAGCGCCAGCAGGCGCTCGTCCAGCAGGCCAAGGCCCTCCTGGAACAGCTGGTTGCTGCGCTCCGTCTCGCCCAGCCCCGCGAGCAGGCGAGCCAGCTCTGCACAGGCCTCGGGGTTGCGCTCCATGCGCAGGCTGCTTTCAAGGTAGTCACGCGCCTTGCCCCACAAGCGGTTTTGCAGGCTCAGACGGCCCAGGGTCAGCAGCAGGCTGGCGTCTTGCGGGTGAGCCTTGAGCCAACCTTCAGCGGTTTGCAACTGACGTACCGGGTCATCACCACGCACCAGCCCGTAAAGGCGGGCCAGATGGCTTTCGTAGTCGCGCTTGAGGGCTGTGCGCAGCACCTGTTCGGCCTCGTTCTGGGCACCTACCTGGCGCAATTGCTCGGCGTACGCCAGCACCAGTTGCGGCTCCTGGCGCTGGGCTGCGGTCAACTGCTGCCAGGCACGCTCCAAGGATTGGCGTGCACTGTGCGCATCTTCGCCACGGGTGGTCGCCAGGCTCAGGTTCTGGCCCCAGGCGCGTTGTTCCAGAGCAGCCAGCTCTGCGGCCGGCAGCACCTTGCCCTTGCGCAGGTCGGGCATCAGGCGGATCAGTGCAGACCAGTCGCCGCGCTCCACGTAAAGGCGTTGCAGCAAGCGCAGCACCTGGCCGTTGTGCGGGTGGCGTTCCTGCATGGCCAGCAGGGTTTCCAGGGCTCCATCGTTTTCGCCACGGTCCATTTGCAACTGGGCATGGGTCAGGGCAATGGCCAGCTCGGCTTGCGGCTGGCGCTCCAGGGCACGCTCCAGCAGGTTGTCGCTGTCTTCGGTGCGGCCTTGCTCGTTGGCGGCACGCGCGGCACCGAGGTAGTACAGCAACGGCTGGCGCTCAGCCTCGGCGGCACGGTGCAAGTGCCGTTGGGCACTGGCCCAGCGGCCCTCGGCAAGATCGAGCTGGCCCTGTTCGATCGCCAGGCGGATACGTCGGCTGCGGTTACGCCGTGACCACGGGTTGACCACACCACTGGAAGTCAGCACCAGGCCGACCAGATAGCGCAGCAACCACAGCAGCAGGACGACCGCCAAAATACCCGCCAAGGCAGCCCACAGCCCCGACTGATAACGGAAGCCACCATAGGAAATCAGTACATAGCCGCTGTGCTTGGCGACCGCGATGCCCAGTGCCGCAGCAACCACGATCGCAAGCACGGCCAACAGGTAGACACGCTTCATGGCTTGCCCCCTTCAGCCTCGGCCGGCAGGTGACGGCGCTGAATATAGGCCTGCACTGCCGCCAGGCTTTCACTAAGGTCAGGGGTAACCACCGACACCGGCTGATCGGCCAACGCATTGAGGCTGTCGAGCATGGCCTTGCTTTGCGGGTTGTCTGCATTGAAGTTGGCCAGCAGTACGCTGCGGGCGTCGTCCAGCGCCTGCGTGTAAACCTTGGCCTCACCATTGAGCGCCGCCCACTGGGCCTGCTCGATAGTCAGGCTCAGGGCCAGGCGCAGCTGGTTCAGTTGCTGCCCGGCCAGCAACGGACGCACGTTTTCATCAGCGTTGAAGTCGATCTGGAAGTACTTGGATATTTCTGCCCACCACTGCGACAGCCTGCTGGCACCATCACCGTCGGCGGTCAGGGCGCCAAGCGCATCGGCGTTACTGTCAAACTCGGGGGACTGGGCGCTCAACTGCTGTACCAGCTCACGCTGCGCAGCCAGTTTCAAGAACAGGCCAGTACGGTCCGGTTGCTGAGTGCTGTTGAGCGTGGCCAGGCTGCGTGCCAGTTGCTCGCGGGCGGCGAAGGCACCCGGGTCGCTCTGCTCGCGCAGGATCTCGTCGGCGCCTTCGACCAGGGCTTTGGCACTGGTGATGTCCTGCAACGCGGAAAGGCGCAGGGTAGCCAAGCGCAGGAGGTGCTCGGCTTCGGCCAGGCGCCACTCTTTGCGGCTTTCTCCCAGCACGGTTTCCAGGCGCTGACTGAGCCGCTGCTGGTCGCCCTGCAGTTGGGCTACCAAACGCCGGCGGTCTTCCAGCTCGCTGGCGGCTGGCAGACTGGCGAGTTGCGCACTGATCTGCTGTTCACGTTGCTGCAACGCCTCGGCGCGCTGGGTCAGCGCCTCGATGTGCTGGCCCTGGTTGAACTCACTGCCCTGCAGTTGACGCACCTGCCAGACACCCCAGCCACCTACCGCCACCCCGGCCGCACCCAGCAGCAAGGCCAACGCTGCCAGGCCACTGCCGGAGCGCTTGGCAGGTGGGGTGGTAACGGGTTCCGCAGGCGCCTGTGCCGACGGTTGATCGTTATTGGACAAGACAGTCTCGCTCACGTATCCATCCTTTGCATGGGGGCGCACCGCATTCAGCTTAGCGCCTTAAGAGGCAGGTGCAGCGCTACGCTGCACGGCTGCCAGCAAGGCCGTGGCACTGGCGCCACGGCAATCCACAACCTGTTGGGCCCCGGCGGCCTTGGCCTGCTCGGCGACCCGCGGGCTGGGCACGAACAGCGGCAACTGGGCCAGCCGCAGCCAATCGGCACCGGCCATCTGCTGCAAATGTTCAAAACCCTGCCCACTGCTGACCACCAGGCCATTGAGGCGTTCCGCTTCAATGCGGCGCATCAGCGTACCCGCCGGGTAGGCCGGCAGGCAGCGACGATACAGTTCCAGATATTCGACACTAGCACCTTGCTCTGCAAGACGCTCTGCCAGCAGTTCGCGACCTCCGACGCCGCGAACGATCAAGACACGCGGTGCCGGCTCGGTAAGTGCCTGGCGCAGGGCCGGCAATGCCAGCAAGGCTTCGCTGTCATCGCCACGCGGCGGAAAGCTTACCTCCAGCCCTGCACCCTGCAGCACCCCAGCGGTTGCCTCACCTACGGTGAACCAGCCTCGCTGCGGAGGCTGGATGCTGGTCTCGGCCAGATGCTCGAGCAACAGCCGGGCGGCCGGCTTGCTGACCACAATGATCGCCTGGAAGTCATGCAAGCCCTCCAGCGACAGTCGCTGTGGGGCTTGCACGGTAATAGGTTCAATTTCCAGCAGTGGCAGGCAACTGCTACCCACGCCCGCTGCCGCCAGGCTTTGCGCCAGCGCCGCGCAGTCCTCGGCAGGCCGGGTCAGCAACAGGCGCCATTGGCTCACGGGTGACCGGCCTCGCCGTAGACTTCCTTCAGAATGGCCTCGGCGCCCTGCCCCAGCAGGTCTTCGGCCACCTGTACGCCCAGGGCCTCGGCAGCGGCACGGGGTGCACGGGCATCGGCCACCAGCAAGGTCCCGCCGCTAGGCTGGCCGACCAGGCCACGCAGCCACAGCTGGTCACCTTCAAGGACCGCGTAGCAGGCGATCGGGACTTGGCAGCCACCATTCAGGCGTTTGTTCAGGGCGCGCTCGGCGATCACCCGGTCAGCGGTGTCGACATGGTGCAGTGGCGCCAGCAGTGCATGGATCTCAACGTCGGCACTGCGGCACTCGATGCCCACCGCGCCCTGACCACCTGCCGGCAGGCTGTCATCGACGCTGATGGTGGAGGTGATGCGGTCCTCGAAGCCCAGACGGATCAGGCCCGCCGCGGCGAGAATGATGGCGTCGTACTCGCCGGCATCCAGCTTCGCCAGGCGGGTGTTGACGTTGCCGCGCAGAAAACGGATTTGCAGGTCTGGGCGGCGCGCCAGTAACTGGGCCTGACGGCGCAGGCTTGAGGTACCGACGATACTGCCGGCGGGCAGCGCTTCGAGGCTGTCAAAGGTATTGGAAACGAAGGCATCACGCGGGTCTTCACGCTCGCAGATGCAGTACAGGCCCAGGCCCTCGGGGAAGTCCATGGGCACGTCTTTCATCGAGTGCACGGCGATGTCGGCTTCGTTGTCCAACAGCGCGGTTTCCAGTTCCTTGACGAACAGCCCCTTGCCGCCGATTTTTGCCAGCGGCGCGTCGAGCAACTTGTCACCGCGGCTGACCATGGGCACCAAGGTCACCTGCAGACCGGTGTGGGCCTGCTCGAGGCGGGCCTTGACGTATTCGGCCTGCCACAGGGCCAAAGCACTTTTACGGGTGGCAATGCGGATTTCGCGAGTGGACATGAAACGCCCCGATCCAGAGAAATACCGCCGATCATAACAGCATCGCCGGTATCGCTTGCAGATACGGATCAACAGGCCACACGCAGTCAGGTGCAGGAGCGGCCCGAGTCCAAGGGCCTCAGAGGGTCTGCATCATCTTGCGCACACCGGCCACATGGCGACGGCTGACGGTCAAGGCATCGCCGTCCAGGCCTTTCAGATACAGCTGAAAGTGCCCCAGCGGGGTGCGCTGCAAGCGTTCGATGCGCTCGCGGGCGACCAACGCATTGCGATGGATGCGCACGAAGCGTTCGCCGAATTCGTCTTCCAGGGCTTTGAGTGGCTCGTCAAGCAGCACCTCCCCGGTTTCGTGACGCAAGGTCACATACTTGTGGTCGGCAATGAAATAGATCACCTGGGATAAAGGGATCAGTTCGATGCCTTTACGCGTGCGGGCACTTATATGGCTGCGAGGGCCGCCGCCTTCATTGGCCGGCCGGGTAAGCGCCGCCAATTGGGCGCGGTTGGGTTTTTCGGCCTTGCGCAAGGCATCGCGCAAGGCCTGGGCCTGGAAGGGCTTGGTCACATGGCTGAGGGTACTGTCCTTGAATGCCTCTGCACCGTATTCATCATCCCCGGAGCAAAACACCACCGCCGGCGGCGCCTCGCGTTCGCACAGGCGAGCGGCAACCTGCAGGCCATCCAGGCCTGGCATGCCGATGTCCAGCAGGACCACATCGGGCTTGAGGCTTTCAATCAGCGCCAAGGCCTCATCGCCGTTGGTGGCGCTGGGCTCCAGCACAGTGTAACCCTCCAGTTCGCCGAGCAGCCGGCTGAGGCGTTCACGGCCTTGGGGTTCGTCATCAACGATCAGGACATTCATAATTGCGCTGGATTCCTGAATGAGTCTCGCACAGGTATAGCGTAGACAGGTGTGGTTCGAGCGACACTGCGGTCACGCTCTAGACCGGTGCGATGGCCAAAGATTCACTCGGCCCGGCAGATTCACTGCCAGTCCTTTGTCCAACTGTAGACGGTCCGTGGAACACTGCCGTTCATTCCTTGAAATCCTTCTATGCGATTTTCCGGGCATTTCTCTCGACCGGCGCCCTGCGGCAGCCAGCCCAACCCTGCTATCATCGACGCCACTTTTTCGTTCACGCCTGCAATGAGTGAATCCATGAGCACCGACAAGACCAATCAGTCCTGGGGCGGCCGCTTCAGTGAGCCCGTCGACGCCTTCGTCGCCCGTTTCACCGCCTCGGTAGATTTCGACAAGCGCCTGTACCGTCACGACATCATGGGTTCGATTGCCCATGCCACCATGCTGGCGCAGGTCGGCGTGCTCAGTGATGCCGAGCGCGACACCATCATCGATGGCCTGAAAACCATCCAGGGCGAGATTGAAGCCGGCAACTTCGACTGGCGTGTCGACCTTGAAGACGTGCACATGAACATCGAAGCACGCTTGACCGACCGCATCGGCATCACCGGCAAGAAGCTGCACACCGGCCGTAGCCGCAACGACCAGGTGGCCACCGACATCCGCCTTTGGCTGCGCGACGAAATCGACCTGATCCTGGGCGAAATCACCCGCCTGCAGCAGGGCCTGCTGGAGCAGGCAGAGCGTGAAGCCGAAACCATCATGCCTGGTTTCACCCACCTGCAGACGGCGCAGCCGGTCACCTTTGGCCACCACCTGCTGGCGTGGTTCGAAATGCTCAGCCGCGACTATGAGCGCCTGGTCGACTGCCGCAAGCGCACCAACCGCATGCCACTGGGCAGCGCCGCGCTGGCCGGCACCACCTACCCGATCGACCGTGAACTGACCTGCAAGCTGCTGGGCTTTGAAGCCGTAGCCGGCAACTCGCTGGATGGCGTGTCGGACCGTGATTTCGCCATCGAATTCTGCGCCGCTGCCAGCGTGGCGATGATGCACCTTTCGCGCTTCTCCGAAGAGCTGGTGCTGTGGACCAGCGCGCAGTTCCAGTTCATCGACCTTCCGGACCGCTTCTGCACCGGCAGCTCGATCATGCCGCAGAAAAAGAACCCGGACGTGCCAGAGCTGGTACGCGGCAAGAGCGGCCGCGTGTTCGGCGCCCTGACCGGCCTGCTGACCCTGATGAAAGGCCAACCACTGGCCTACAACAAGGACAACCAGGAAGACAAGGAACCGCTGTTCGACGCCGCCGATACCCTGCGCGACTCGCTGCGGGCCTTTGCTGACATGATCCCGGCGATCAAGCCCAAGCACGCCATCATGCGTGAAGCGGCCCTGCGTGGCTTCTCCACCGCGACCGACCTGGCCGACTACCTGGTTCGCCGTGGCCTGCCATTCCGTGACTGTCACGAGATCGTTGGCCACGCGGTGAAGTATGGTGTGGACACTGGCAAGGACCTGGCCGAGATGAGCCTGGACGAACTGCGCCAGTTCAGCGATCAGATCGAGCAGGACGTGTTTGCCGTGCTGACGCTGGAAGGCTCGGTGAATGCGCGTGACCACATTGGTGGTACGGCGCCGGCGCAGGTGCGTGCTGCCGTGGTTCGTGGCAAGGCCCTGTTGGCGTCTCGCTAACTCCCGGGGCGAGGGCTTCGCCCTCGTTCGCGGGTAAACCCGCTCCTACAACGGTTGTGCTTTACCTGTAGGGGCGGGTTTACCCGCGAATGACCCAACACAAATCTCAGCGCTTGCCGCTGCGGATCATCTCCATGAAGGCTGGCATCGACGCTTCCTTGTCCGCCAAGATCCGCGCCATGTGCGGGTTTTCCCCCATCAGTTGCAGCAACGCCTTGGCCTGCGGGAAGTCCGCCAGGAAGTCGATGCTCAGCACCTTCTTGCCCACCGCGTTGGCCAGGTCGACCGAGAAGCAGAACATCAGGTCTGCCAGCGTCAGTTGCTCGCCCGCAACATAGGGGGCAAAGCGCCCGTTGCGCTTGAGCGTGGCAAACCCGGCCAGCAGGTCCGCACGCGCTTTCTCTTTGATCAGCGAGTCGACCGACATGCCAAAGAACGACTCGGCATAACAGGTACGCGCAGGCAGCTCGATGTACAACTCGATTTCCTTGAGCAGCTCCCGCACCTTGGCTTGGCCGAACGGGTCAGCTGGCAGCAGCGCCTTGCCGCCCTGGGTCTGCTCGATATAGTCGAGGATCACACTGGTTTCGCTGAGGAAGCCATGTTCGGTTTCAAGCACCGGCACCTTGCCCCGCGGGCTCACTTCCAGCGCCTGTGGCGCCTGGCCGCCATAGAAGGTGACTTCCTCGAAAGGCAGGCCTTTTTCGAGCAGGGCCAGCTTTACCATGTTGTAGTAGTTGCTGACCGAGAATCCATGAAGCTTGAGCATGAGGTAACAGCCTCCAGGCCGTAAGGGGTTGGCCTGGCTTTTATAGACTGAACGCCTGCCGCTGACCAGCGTCATGCACCGCGTCAATGCCCGGGCATTGCCGCCATAGGCATGGCACACTGTTGCATCCCATCCTAGGAGTACCGCCATGAGCGAGCCCACCGACATCGGCAATGACGACGACGAAGCCTTCGCCGAGGAAACGCTGACCCAAGCCATCGAAAACCAGATCGAGAGCGGCGAGCCGCCTGCAGCAAAGGCCACTTTCAACAAGCTGACGCTGGTCGGCTATGAGCGTGAAGACATTCTGAACCTGATGGCCCATGTGCTGGCCTTCGAAATCGACAACATGCTGGTAGAGGACCGTGCGTTCAACGGCGAGTGGTATGAGAACGCTCTGCGGGCACTGCCGGAGCTGCCGCCTGAGATGGATCAAGGCGACGACGAATAACCCGGCTACACTCGAAGATCAGGCACCGTAGAAAGTGCCGCAATCCTTGTCTGGAAGTCAGGAGTCGCCATGCCTTTTACCCCCGATTTGATCGACGAAATGGAAGTACTCGCGCTGTTCAAACACGACAGCAGCCAGGAAGGCATCAAGATAACCAGCACCGCATCCCCTGCCCTGATCGCGGCTGCGCAACGCCTGCATGAGAAGGGGCTGACCGATCAACCGGATGGCGGCTACCTGACCAGCCTGGGTCATGACGCCGTTGAAAGTGTCCAACTGCTACAGAACATTCTCAAGGCGCCACAGCCGGCCTGAGCATCAGGCTTGCGCAAGATCTGAGACCTTGCGCGGTCCCTGCAGGACCGCGCAGGCTCCAGTCAGTTGGCCGCAGTACTGCGCTTTTCCGCCAGCCACGAGCGGCCGTAAAGGAACACGATGGCCAGCAAGGCCACCGCTTGCGCCGACAGCGAGTAGGCATCGGCATGAATCCCCAGCCAGTCGAACTCAAAGAACGCCACTGGCCGTGTGCCCAGCACACCGGCCTCTTGCAGCGCCTTCACGCCATGCCCGGCGAATACTACCGACAGCGCGCACAGCAGTGCGGCGTTGATGCTGAAGAACAGCGATAGCGGCAACTTGGCCGAACCCCGCAGAATCACCCAGGCCAGGCCCACCAGCAGCAACAATGCCGTCGCGCCACCCGCCAGCACCGCCTGATGCCCGGCAGGACCTGCCTGCAGCCACAGGGTCTCGTAGAACAGGATCACTTCGAACAATTCGCGGTATACCGAGAAGAATGCCAGCACAGCAAAGCCGAAGCGCCCGCCACCGCTGACCAGGCTGCTCTTGATGTAGTCCTTCCAGGCGGCGGCGTGGCGGCGGTCATGCATCCACACACCCAGCCATAGCACCATCACAGCAGCGAACAGTGCTGTGCAGCCTTCCAGGAGCTCGCGCTGAGCGCCCCCCACATCGATCACATAGGCCGCCAGCGCCCAGGTGGCGAAGCCGGCAACCAGCGCCAGGCCCCAACCAGTGTTGACGCTACGCACTGCCGACTGCTGCCCGGTATTGCGCAGGAAGGCCAGGATCGCCGCCAGCACCAGAATCGCCTCGAGGCCTTCACGCAGCAGGATCAGCAAACCGGAGATATAGCTCAGCGTCCAGCTCAGGCCATCGCTGCCCAGCAGCTTGGCCGCCTGCTCGAGCTTGGTTTTGGCGTCGGCCAGACGCTGTTCGGCCTGGGCCACGGGCAAGCCGTCCTGCAAGGACTGGCGGTAGGCCATCAACGTTTTTTCGGTGTCCTTGCGCGCCTGGGTGTCGATGTTGTCCAGCGAGCTTTCCACCAGCTCGAAACCCTCCAGGTAGGCCGCCACCGACAGGTCATAAGCCTGATCGTGGTCGCCTGCGCGGTAGGCCGCCAGGCTCTTGTCCAGTGTGCTGGCCGTGTATTCGAGCAATTGCGCCGGGCCGCGCTTTACCTGCGGCGGTTGGGCACGCTGGGCACGGAATGCCTCGACGGCCGCAGTGCCTTCGTTGGCGGCGACTTCGGCCGGCGTCTGGCGAGCCAGGTCGGCGAGGTTCCAGGTCTTGTCACCCTTGCCCGCTTCCGGCTTGGCGGTGAAGCTGGCGATGTACGCGGCCACGTCCCAGCGCTGGCGGTCGTCCAGCTGGTCGGCAAACGACGGCATTTCGGTGCCGTCGATACCCAGGGCCAGCGTGTTGTAGAGGTCGAACAGGCTCAACTGGTCCAGGCGTGAGGCATCACGCAGGTTGGCGGGTGCAGGCTCCAGGCCCACGCCAGCCGGGCCATCGCCGGCGCCGGTGTCGCCGTGGCAGATCGAGCAGTTCTGTGCGTACAGCGCAGCGCCGCGGGCGGGGTCCGGGGTAATCACCGGAGCCTGGCTGACCTCGTAAGCCACCGCCAGTCGCGCACCCAGCTGCCGGGCCTGTTTAGCGACCGCGGTACCTTCCTGACGCTGGTCGATGGCCTGGCGCAGCGCCTGGACGCCCTGTTCCAAAGCCGCTTGTTCAGTATTTGCGGGCAGGCCTTTGACCAGGTCAGCCAATACCGCGCTGAACTCCTGTTGCTCGCGGTATTCGCCCTCGTCGATCACCTTGCCGTCCTGCACGGTCGGCGGGTAGTCGGCACCAATGTAGTCCAGCAAGTTATGGGCTTTGGCAGCTTCGGCGGGGGACTCGGCCAGCGCCAAGGAGCTGCACAGCGCCAGCACCGGGCCGAGCAATGCAGCCGGCAGCCAGGCAAGCAGGCGGGAACGGGTTTTCATGGCCAGTCTCGAAGGAAATGCGAAAGAGAACATTGTTCACTTCCACTTTGCTTCACTCAAGGGTGCTGGGCGGATTTCATGAAAAATCTTGCTACAAATCCGATGAAGTGGAGGGCATAGAGGAACAGCCCTCAAGGATCGCATCAGGGCTTGGCGGTACCCTTCCAACCCCCACCCAACGCCAGGAACACGCCAATTTGCCCTAGCGCCACTTGGCTATTGGCCGCAGCCAACTGCGCACGCATATCGGTATAGGTCCGCGTCGCCTGCAAATCCGCCAGGAACGACTCACGCCCCGCCTGGTAATACCGGTGCGTCTGGTCCGCCGCTTCCTTGGCCGATTTCTCCGCCTCGGCCAGCGCATCGCGCCGATCGAGCAAGGCGCTGTATTGCGCCAGGCGGGTCTGGGTCTCGCGGATGGCGTTCAGCACAACCCCATCGAAGTTCGCCAGTGCCGCCTGGGTCGAGGCCTCGGCCATGCGAATGCGGGCACGGGTGCCGTTGGTGGGGATGCTCCAGCTGATCTGCGGGCCAAAACCCCAGCGGTTGGTCGAAGGCTCACCAAGTTTCTCCAGGATACCGATGGTGCCAACCTGGGCGCCAATGCTGATGTCCGGGTACAAGGCGCCAGTGGCCACGCCAATATAGGCGGTGGCGGCAGCCAGCTGGCGTTCGGCCTGGCGCACGTCGGGGCGGCGCTTGAGCAAGGCCGCGCCATCGCCCACCGGGACCAGCTGGTTCAGGTGCGGCAGCTCGGCGCAATCGGCGGTACCGGCAGGCAACTGGTCGACCGGCTTGGCCAGCAGCGCAGCCAGGGTGTACATGCCCGTCTCGCGTTCGGCCTTGAAGCGTGGCAGTTCGGCACGCAACGATTTGAACTGGGTCTGCGAGCGGGTGACCTGGGTTTCATCACCACGCCCAGCATCGCGCAGGCGCTGGTTGAGTTTCACGCTTTGCTCCTGCAAATCGAGGGACTCACGGGCAATGTGGTATTCCTCGTTGGCCGAGCACACCTGGGTATAAGCCTTGACCACGTCCGCCACAAGCGTGATGCGGGCAGTGTCGGCAGCCGCCTGCACCGCGTCGGCATTTGCCTTGGCAGCCTCGGTACCACGCTTGAAGGTGCCCCACAGGTCGAACTGGTACGAGGCACTAATGATGGCCTCACCGATGTTGGCTACCGGCACCTTCTCAGGCTGCAGGAAGGCTTCGCCCGACTCCTGCAACCGCTGAGCGCCGAGTTTGACGCCACCGTTGAAGCCGCCTTGCGATTCAGCCACCTCCACCTGGGCGCGAGCTTTGGCGATGTTGGCCGCCGCCACGCGCAGTTCGGTGTTGGCACTCAGCGCCTGGCGCACCAGTTCATTCAGCCGTTGATCCTGATACAGCTGCCACCAGTCCTCGGGGACCGGCGCCGACACGACGCTGTCGGCATCCTGGCGCAGCGGGCCGTTCAAGTCATTGCGTTGCACGGCCGCATCCCCAGGCACCTCATAGTCGGGGCCCACCATCATGCAGGCCCCCAGCGACAGGCACAGGCCAGCCAGGATCAGCTGTTTCATGGGCGCTGGCCCTCGATGATCGACACCGTGGCAGTACGCCCGGCGATCATGCGGAAGTCTTGCGGCACTTCGTCAAAGGCGATGCGCACCGGAATGCGCTGGGCCAGGCGTACCCAACTGAACGCCGGGTTAACGTTAGGCAGCAGGTTGGCGCCACTGCTGCGGTCGCGGTCTTCGATGCCAGCGGCAAAGCTCTGCACATGGCCACGCAGGCGGGTGTTGTCGCCCATCACGCGGATATCCACGGCGTCACCAATATGGATACCCCCCAGCTTGGTTTCCTCGAAGTAGCCATCGACATGGTACGAGGCGCTATCGACCACCGACAGCACCGGGCGGCCGGCGGTGACGAACTCGTGGTTACGCGGCGCGCGGTCGTTGAGGTAGCCGTCTACCGGGCTGCGCACCACTGAGCGGTCAAGGTTGAGCTGGGCAGTGTCGACAGCCACTTGCGCCTCGCTGACGGCTGAACGGGCACGGGCCTCGCGGGACTGGCTTTCTTCCAGTTGCTCGGCGGCCACCAGGTTGCCCAGCTTGCGGTTGCGCTGCGCTTCGCGGGAAGCCTGGGCGAGGGTCTCCTGGCGCTCGCCCAGGGTTGCCTTGGCTTGACGCAGGGCCAGCGTGAAGCGGTCCTGGTCGATGGTGAACAGCACGTCGCCGCGTTTGACGGTCTGGTTGTCGCGCACCTCGACCTTCTGGATCAATCCCGACACATCGGGGGCGATCTGGATCACGTCGGCGCGAATGTGGCCGTCACGGGTCCAGGGGGCAAACATGTAGTAGACCACCATCTGCCACACGAGCACGGCGGCGAAGGTCACTACCAGCAAGGTCAGGACCACACGGCCCAAGGTCAGCATAGGTTTTTTCATGGCAGCATCAGGTTTCGGCAAAAGTGGTCCACCGCACCAAGCAGCACGGCATACAGAGCAACGTTGAACAACGCCCGGTGCCAGACCAGGCGGTAGAAATGCAGGCGCACCAGCACCGCGTGCACCCCAAGGAACAGCAGGTAGGTGCCAAACATCATCACCAGCAGCGTGGGCAGGAACACCCCGCTGATATCCAGTTCACCAATCACAGGGGTGCTCCGTCGAGGCCGGGGGGCAGTTGCGGTTGTTCAGCTGGCTCGAGCATCACCTCCACCCCCGGCAGCAGCGCCAGGCGCAGGCCGCTCAGGGCATGCAGCAGGTGGGTGCGGGCATCACCGCGCTCGTACAGCTCGTCCAGGTTCAGCGCCAGGCGAGCGCGTTCCATGTTGCGTAACAGTGCGGCCGGGGCATGCAGCCGTTCGCCAGCACGCAGGCAGGCGGCGTAGTGCGCACCGACTTCCTCGACCACAGTGTTCAGGCGCTCGCGAGCCTGCTGGCCGGCGCGCGGCATGTACGCCAGCAGGTCGAGCAGGTTCAACCCTACGCGCAGGTCGCGCAGTGCCACACCACTGTCCTGGCCGGTTTGCGACAGACGTGGCAGGTGCTGCATCAGGCGGTCGAGCATCTGTACGCCAACCTGGCGGTGCTCGGCCAAGGTCGCAGGCTCGGTCATTTCGACGATGTCGCGCCAGGCGAAGCGGGTCATGCGCTTGGCCGCCAGCTCCACGCCGAACGGGCGCATCACCAGGGTCCAGATAAAGGCGAACAGAAGGCCCGCGGGGCCGGCAAGGTTGGAGTTGAGGAAGGTGAAGAAGTCGGCGTCGTAGGCGCCCTGGATGCTGATGAAGGTCGACGTGTTGACGATGGTCAGCAAGGTGCCCAGGTAGAAGCGCGGCTGTACGGTCAGGGTGCCTATGCAGATGAACGGCACGGCAAAGGCCAGCACCAGCATCGGGAAGTCGTGCAAGTTGGGCAGTACCAAAAACAGGTACAGACTGGAGAAGATGACCGACATCAGCGTCCAGAAAAAGAACCGGTAGATCTGCGGTGCCGGGTCGTCCATGGCGGCGAAGAAGCTGCACGCAACTGCCGCGAGGATTACCGCACTGGCGCCGTCGTTCCAGCCCAGGCCGATCCACAGGCCGCAGGCGACCACGATCGCCAGGACCGTGGAGGCTACCGAGTACAGCATCAGGCCACGATCAAAAAACGCTGTCAGACGGCCCAGCCGCCAGTGGCGATACACCGCACGCCAAGGCTTGGCATCATCGGTACGCAGGGCGTGCTGCAGGGTGCAGCAGTCCTGCCACAGGTCGGCCCATTCGGTCAGGCGGTACAGGGCGTTGGACAACAGCAGCTCGGCGCGCTGGTCGAGGGCGGCTGTAGCGGGCTGCAAGCGGCCGATCTGCTCGTGCAACGTGGCCCAGTGCGCTACCGAAGCGCTGTCGGCAGTGCCTTTGAGCCATTCACGAGCCGCTTCAAGCACGGGTTGAAGCTGGGCGAACTGGGCCGGGGCGCGGCCTTCCAGGGCTACCAGTGCGTCGTCGAGGGCGTCGATCACCGGCAGCAGATGGATCATCCGCCCGCGCAATTCGCGGGCGTTCTTCAGGGTATGCGGGCCGGCACCTTCGTGGGCGAGCTGACCGATCATCAGCTCCAGCGAGTTGAAGGTGGTGACCATTGCCCCGCGCATACCGCCGACCTTGTCGGCGCTGGCATCGCGGGCCAGGTAGGTGTCGCTGTAGCGAATCGCCTCGGTGAACCAGTTTCCGGTGGCACCGACTACCACCGGCGCCAGCCGTCGTGGCCAGAAGATAGCCCCGACGACTGCCGCGCAGACAATTCCCAAACAGATTTCCTGCGCGCGAGAAGAGGCCACATCGAACACTGCCAGCGGATTATCCACCACGGCCAAGGCAATCATCGGCAGGGTATAACCGGCCAGCATCAGCACGTAGTTGTTGGCCGTGCGCAGGTTCAGCGAAAGGAACAGCAAGGTGCCGGTCCACAGGGCAATGGCGATGCTCAGCAGCAACGGTGACTGCACCAGCGGTGGCACCAGGAAGATTGCCCCGCCAGCGCCGAGCAACGTGCCGACGGCACGGTACAACGCCTTGGAGCTGGTCGGGCCGACGAAGGGGCTGGAGACGATGTACACCGTCGCCATGGCCCAGTAGGGACGCGGCAGTTGCATGAGCAGAGCAATGTACAGGGCAATCATGGACGCGCCGAAGGTGCGCACGCCGTAGAACCAGTCACGGGCCGGAGGGACAGAGCTGAAGAAACCGTTCATGCCACCTCGCCTGCGCTGCCCAGGCCGGCAGCCTCGAAGGCACGAAGCACACGCAAGGCAGCTTCCAGGTCGGCCTGATCGATACCGCCGAGCACATCGCGGCGCAAGCGCACCAGTTCGGCTTCAATGGCTTCGGCCAGGGCACGGCCTTCGGCAGTCAGGCTCAGTGCCTTGGCGCGGCGATCCAGTGGGTCCTCGCTGCGGCACACCAGGCCAGCTTTGCACAGTTGGTCAAGCAGGCGTACCAGCGACGGGCTTTCCAGGCCGGCGGCCTGGGCCACAGCCACCTGGTGCACGCCGTCGCCCAGGCGCACGATCATCAGCAACGGCGCAGCGCAGGCCTCGGAAATGCCGTAGCCGGTCAAGGCGGTATGACAGATGCGCCGCCAGTGGCGGGCAGCAACTACCAGACCACTGCTGACTTGCAGGCGCAGGAAATCAAGGGACATGAAGAGAACCAAGTATATTCATAGTTTGCTAACTATCAATATACGCCCCGACATCCCCCTGTCGTCAACAGGGGGCGACGGATAGCCGGGGTGAAATGTTGTTCATTTTTCAGCCAGTGCTGGCGCGCTTCGCGGGTAAACCCGCACACAGGGGCTGCACCGGGTTCGGGATCTACGCAATCCCTGTGCAGCACTGGAGAGAAATACTCAGGGCTGGATCTGGTCTTCCAGCTTCATGGTCAAGGCCAATGTGCTGCCCATTTGCACCGCCCGGTCCCGCCACTCCTGATACCGCACCGCATCACGGCTGCTGAAATGCACTGCCAGCTCCTCTGCCGCTTGCACCACCCCCGCCGCTGCTGCCAGCTCAAGCCAGTACAGCGCTGCCTTGAGGTTGGCCTCTACGTGCAGCCCATGCATCAACCGGTAGCCCACTTCAAAACGACAACGCGCCTCGCCCTGTTCGGCGCCACGCATGAACCACTGGTAGGCCTGCACCAGGTCAACCTGCCACTCCAGGTCACCGTCGCACACCTCCTCCTCGTACAGGTCACCCAGTGCGGCGGCGGCATGCAGCATGCCGCGGTCGAAGGCCTGCCGGTAACACTCCGCCGCCTGCACATAGGAAGGGTCGATGCCTTTGCCGAAGTAGTGCTGCTGGCCAAGGTTGAACCAGGCAGCAGCATTGCCCTGCAGGGCCGCCATGCGCAACAGGTGCCCGGCCAGCACGGTATCGGCCCGCCAGTACTTGCCGTTGAGCCAGATCCAGCCGAGGTCGTTCAATGCTGGCACACTGCCTTGCAATGCCTGGCGGCGCAGGTCGACATACACCGCCTGCAGGTCGTTGGCCTCATCCAGGCGGTTGACCAGCAGCGACCGCTGGCTGGGCAAGCCCACACCGGAGAACAGCCGCTGTCGCTTTCCTACAGGAGCCGGAGGGGCGATGACCCGCTCGGGCAGAAGGCGGGCAAGTAGCGAATGGATATTGCTGGCAACAGACATGTTCATCCTCATTGAACGACGCACAACCCCAACCTTCGGCTGTGATGAGGCGTGATTCTGCGTGATGTCACGTCAAAACCTGTCGCGAACGAACCGGCACGAGGCAACCAAATGCGACTTCCTTGATCTGAGCAGGCTGTGGCCAATTGCCATGCCCCTCGCATGCCGCCATCCTATTGCGGCAAGCCTAGACAAGGACGTTATCTTTTGCCGTTCGCCACCACTCGCGCCACCCTTAGCCGACAGTGGGCGCTGCTGCGCCAGTTGCCCAGCCGTTCCCCAGGCATAACCAGCGCCGAGCTGGTCTGGCGCCTGCGTGACGTGGGGTTCACGGTCAGCAAACGCACTGTCGAGCGTGACCTCAACGAGCTTTCGCTGATATTCCCGCTGGAGCGCAATGACAAGAGCATTCCGTTCGGTTGGCACTGGTCGGCCAGTGCCGTGGGCGAATTGCGCGGTAATTTCGACTTGCTGACACATCTGCGAGGGGATGCGTTGCAGCCATCGCAGGGTGAGGGCGTGGAGCTGGTGGCGCGAATCAGCGATGCACTGGCGCGGCAGTTGCGGGATGCGCCATTGAGCAGCGACATGCAACTGACGGCGCTGGAGCATGGGCATCGGTTACGCGGCACGGTAAGTGACGGTTGGCCATTACGCTGGTGGCTGTTGAGCCATGGGGACAGGGTGGTGGTAGAGCAGCCTGCCGGCTTGCGGGAGGAGATTGGCAGGATTCTGAGCAATGCGGCAGCTCAGTATCAGAATTTGTAGCCAGTACAGGGTCTTTCGCGGCGGTTCGGCGCCTCGCCCCTTTTTCAAGGACGAAGATCCCGCAGACGCGGATTGTAGCGTCAATCTGCCGCGAAAAGGCCGGTACTGGCTAACCTGCTAGCGCTGCATCCCCCATCGCCGCACCGTCAACCGCTCCAGCGTATTGAACACCAGCCCTTCCACCAGCAGACCGATCAGGATCACCACCGCCAACCCGGCAAAGACCTTGTCGGTATACAGTTCGTTGCGGTTCTGGAAGATGTACCAACCCAACCCGCCTTTGCCACTGCTGGCACCAAACACCAATTCAGCGGCGATCAGGGTACGCCAGGCAAACGCCCAGCCGATCTTCAACCCCGACAAGATCGACGGCAGGGCTGCTGGCACGAGGATGTGCAATACCAGCCGCAGGCCCTTCAGACCATAGTTGCGGCCCGCCATGCGAAGCGTCTCCGACACACCGAGGAAGCCGGCATAAGTATTCAGCGCCAACGCCCATAGCACCGAATGCACCAGCACGAAGATCAGGCTGTTGTCACCCAGCCCGAACCACAGCAAGGCCAGCGGCAGCAGGGCAATGGCCGGCAACGGGTTGAACATCGAGGTCAGCGTGCCCAGTAAGTCTCGGCCCAATTGGGTCGACACCGCCAGGCTGGTCAGGCCAAAGGCCAAGACGATACCCAGCACATAGCCTTTGAGCAGTATTACCAGCGAAACACCGACCTTGGCGGGCAGTTCGCCACTGATCATGCCGTCCCATAGCGCCGCGGCGGTTTGCAGAAAACCTGGCAGTAGCAGGTCATTGTCCTGGTAGCGGGCAACGGCTTCCCATAGCACAGCGATCACCAGCAATATGACCGCCTTTCTCAACCAGCCTTGTTGCCACAGGCGTTGGGCCAAGGGGAGTTGTCGTTCTACAGGCACACTGAGCAGGGGCTCCAGCTGCACCTCGTATTCCTGGCGTACAGGTGTAGTGGTCATGGCTGAGGCTCCTGTCAGTAGGCGATACGAATATCGTTGAACCCAAGGTTGTCAGGCTGTTCCGGGATATCGGCTTCATCGAACAGCAAACGGTGGATACGCCGGGCACTGGCCTGGAAGTCGCTGCCACCCAGGCTGCCCAAGCCGTATTGATGGCTGTGCACTTCGGCGCGCACCCGCCCCGGGTGGGGCGACAACAACAGGATGCGGTTGCCGACTACCAGCGCTTCTTCGATGGAGTGGGTGACGAACAACAGGGTGAACCGCACTTCCTCCCACAGCAGCAACAGCTCTTCCTGCATCTTGCGCCGGGTCAGCGCATCCAGGGCGGCGAACGGCTCATCCATCAACAGGATCTTGGGCTGGGTGGCCAAGGCCCGGGCAATTGCCACACGTGCCTTCATACCACCGGACAACGTGTGTGGATAAGCATCGGCAAAGGCGGCCAGACCGACCTTCTCCAGATAATGCAGCGCCCGCTCCTCCGCCTCCGCACGCTTGAGTTGGCCAGACACCAGCAGCGGAAAGATGACGTTCTGCTTCACCGTTTTCCACGGCGGCAACTGGTCAAACTCCTGGAACACCACGATGCGGTCGGGGCCTGGGCCACGAACTGTCTGGCCCTGCAGCAGAATCTGGCCTTCTTGCGGCTGGATAAAACCGGCCACGGCTTTGAGCAGGGTGGACTTGCCACAGCCGGAGGGGCCGAGCAGTACAAAACGATCAGTGCGGTCGACTTCGAAGCTGACCTGATGGGTGGCCCGCACCACGCGTTGCGCGGTACGGTATTCGAGGCTGAGGTTATCCACCTTGAGCAAAGGCGGCGCTGCAACACGGCTCAGGTTGCTGGCCGTGTGGCCTGGCAATGGGGCGGTCATGATCGGTCAGCTCCCCTGCAGCGGGCGTTCATCCTGGAAGAAGTAATCCTTCCACGATTGCGGCTTGTGCTTGATGGCGCCTACCCGATAGAGAAAATCGGCCAGCTTGTAGGTGTTCTTGGGCGTAACGGTAAATTCGTACTGCGGGTTGTCGATCAGCTTGATCAGCGCGTCGCGGTCGATCTTGGCCTTGGTTACGCGGATATAGGTGTCGGCGGCAGCGGCCTTGTCTTTCTGGGCGAAGTCTGCGGCTTCGGCCAGGGCATCGACGAAGGCCTTGTAGGTCTTGGGGTTGTCCTTGCGGAACTTCTCAGTAGCAAACAGCAAGGTCGGCGAGTTGGGGCCGAGCAGGTCGTAGCTGTTGAGCACCACGTGCACGTCCTTGTTGGCCAGCACCTGGTCCTGGAACGGCGGGTTGGAGAAGTGCCCGTTCAGCTCGGTGCCGCCCGCCAACAGCGCGGCGGTGGCGTCCGGGTGCGGCACGGCCAAGGTGTATTTGTCGAGGCGGTTGTATTCCTTGTCGCCCCACTGCTGGGCAGCGGCGTACTGCAGGAAGCGCGACTGCACCGAAACACCCACCGCCGGAACCGCGATACGGTCTTTGTCGGAGATGTCGGCGATGGTCTTCACACTGGGGTTGCTGCTGACCAGGTAGTACGGGAAGTTGCCGAGCGATGCCACGGCCTTCACGTTCTGCCGGCCCTTGGTGCGGTCCCAGACGGTCAACAGCGGCCCGACACCGGCGCCGGCGATGTCCACCGAACCGGACAACAATGCGTCGTTGATGGCCGAGCCACCCGACAGCTGCGCCCAATCGACTTCGATGTCGATGCCCTGCTCCTTGCCGTGCTTCTCAATCAGGTGCTGGTCACGCACCACGTTCAGCAGCAGGTAGACGATGCCGAATTGTTCGGCAATACGGATCTTGCCTTCGGCCTGGGCCACGGCGGGGGCGGCTAGGCTGCCGACGACCAGGCTTGCGCCCAGGCCGATGCTTGCCGCCAGGCGGCTGATGGATTTGCGCATGATGGTTTCCTCAGTCGTCAGAACGGGGCATCGCCCTGGATGGTGGTGCGGTACAGCTTGCGCCGCAGGTGCGCGGGGCAGCCGGTGGCCAAGTGGATCAGCGAGCGGTTGTCCCAGAACACCAGGTCATGGGGCTGCCACTGATGGCGGTAAATGTTCTGCTCCAGCACGCTAAGGGCATACAGCTGCTGCAGCACGTCGCGGCTTTCATCATCAGGCAGGCCGACAATGCGGGTGGTGAAGCCTTCACTGACGAACAGGGCCTTGCGGCCGTTTTCCGGGTGGGTGCGGACTACCGGGTGAATGACCTCCTTTACCTGCGCCAGTTGCTCGGCAGTCAGGGTCGGGCGCCAGTTGCCTTCGAATTTGGTTTCAGCGTAACGGGCGGTATAGGAGTGAGCGGCACTGCGGCCCTCGACCACTTTGCGCAGGGTGTCAGGTACAGCGTCCCAGGCTTTATGCATGTCGGCGAACAAGGTGTCACCGCCTTCACTGGGCAGTTCCTGGGCATGCAGCATGGAACCGAGGCTTGGCAGCTCTTTGTACGACAGGTCCGAATGCCAGAACTTGCCGGCATCACCCAGGCCGATGTTCTGGCCATTTTCGATGATGTTGGAAACGATCAGGATCTCGGGGTGGCCAGTCAGCAAGAACTGCTTGAGCACATGGATCTGTAACTCACCGAAGCGGCGGCTAAAGGCGATCTGCTGTTCCGGGCTGATACGCTGGTCGCGGAACACCAGCACATGGTGGTCGAGGTGGGCGCGATGGATACGGGTGAAATCCTCGGCGCTGACCGGTTTGGCCAGGTCCAGACCTATGATCTCGGCGCCGACGGCACCCGAGAAGGGGCGAACTTCAAAAACTTGCGGCTGGGCGCTGTCGATGGACGACAAGGCGTTCAAGGCGGCTGACATTTTTCACTCCCACGCAATGCGCGACCTCAATGGCGCGCAACGATCAGAAACGCACGGGGATTTCCCGTGTGGGTTCAAGTCGTGCGGCGCATCGATTGGTCGACGGGTACGCAGTGAAAGCGACTATAAAGTCATAAAGCCAATATTTTAAATACCATTAAGGAATAACAATATCACTCTCGCGGGAGCGTCCTGCAGTCAGATCAGCCCGCCCTGCTCTTCTTCGTCAATCAGGTTATTGAGGCTGCTGAGCGCCTTGCGCGCCGTGGAACGGTTGAGCAGCTTGGCCTGCGCGCCGGCGGGCAGGTCGGTGATCTTGAACACGCCCTTGGCGGTCAACACGTCGATCAGGTCCTCAAGCACGCGGATCATGTCCAGGTCGCTTTGTTTGAGCTGGTTGAGGCTGTTTTCCACGACATCATCGGCAAACCATTCCTGGATATCGGCATGGTCTGAAGGGAGCATTTCGGTGAACTGATCAAACGCGGCTGCTTCCACCCGCAGCAACTGGCCGGCGGCGTTGCGTTGCACGTAGAACATGGCGATGTCCCTCGTCACGTTGGTTCCTTGTTGGTAGACAGCAGCATAGGCAAAGATCGCCGGGCGCGCAGGCCCGGCGCCAGAGTATGCGCTGTTGGCGGGTAGCAGGAAAGAGCCGGGGCCGCTGTGCGGCCCCGGTGGTCTGTCAGCTGTCCTTGTTGTGGATGATGATGGTCGGATCGGCACCGCTGATCAACGAGTTGATCGTCTGGTTGGACCAGTTCACCCCTTCCAGTTTGATAGTCACGTCGGCGTTGGCGATACCACCTTCGGCGTTGAGCTTGCCTTCGCTGCTGACTTGCAACGTGGTCGTACCCTCCACCGTGGTGAGCTTCAGGTAGTTGTCGATGGTGCTGCCCTTCTCGCCCTGCAGCAGGTCCTTCAGGTCGATACGGTCACCCTCGGCCTTGTTGAAGTCCTTGATCACGTCGTTACCGATGTCGCCAGCCTTCCATACGAAGGTGTCGGCACCGCTGCCACCGATCAGGATATCGTCGCCCTGGCCACCGATCAGGGAGTCATTGCCGGTACCGCCCAGCAGGATGTCGTTACCTTTGCCACCATCGAGCGTGTCGCTGCCACCTTGGCCGAAGAGGATGTCATTGCCATTGCCGCCCGACAGGATGTCATTGCCGTCTTTGGCACCGGAGATATCGAACTCGGTGTAGTGCTCGGTGATGTACTGGTGAACATTGCTGGTAGTGACAGCACTGACTTCAACACCGCTCTTCTGTGCAACGTACGTCTGCAGGGCCTGGTAACCCTCGCTGACGACACCGTTGAGGGTGATCAGGTCACCGAAGATGATGTCGTTGCCGTTACCACTATCAATGGTGTCGGCACCTGGCACCGTTGCTTCGGAGTGACCGAGAATCGCCTTGGCCAAATCGGACGGGTCGATATTGGTCTGTGGCTTGCCGGCACTGTCGTAAGGTTTCAGATCGTTCAGCGTGACATCGCTGTTCAGGCCGATAGCCTGGACTTTGCTCAAGCCATTGGTGCCGCCCAATACTGCGAAACTTTCAGTAGAACCTGCGGCCGAGTAGACGTAGTTCCAGTAATCCGCGTAGCCGGTACCGTCCAGGCTGGAGAGTTCATAGGTACCATCACCTTGTGCGTGAAGGGTGCCGACCGTCTTGGTGGAGTCAAGCACCAACTCACCGCGGCGGTTCTCGGTATAGGTCAGCACTTTGACCACACCATTGCTGCTGATCTCGACCTTGTGAGTCGCATCGGCCCAGGCGCTGAACGTGTCACCCATCTTGTAATTGTTGACGTTGACTACATCATCCAGGCTTTTGCCATTCTTCCACAGGCTAGGGTTGGTGGACTCACCGCTCTGATAATAGGTTGGCTTACCGTCGGTAATGAAGTAAGTCAGGTTCTCCGCACCTTTGTTGCCGGTGGCCATGGTGCTGTTGAAGAAGTTGGACGTGGTCTTGAACGCGTCTTCATAGTTGGTACCGCCACCGTAGTAGCCGCCCACCATCGAGTTCAATACCGCCTGCAACTTGCTCAAAGCATCCGGGTCGGCAAGGTTCACTGCCACGTTCTTGTTTACCTGGGTATCGAAGTCGACCAGGAAGATGTTTACGGTACCCGAGGTGTCCGAGCCCAGGCTGGCCTTGAGCGTGTTGAACACCGAGGCCAACTGCGTCTTGGCGTCGGCAATCGACTTGTCGCTCATACTGCCCGAGCTATCGACCATGAAGGCGATGTTGTAGTTCTTGCCCTGAACCACGTTCAGCCCGGATACGTCAGCGACGATGATGTCGTTGCCTTCACTACCGGTCATCGTGTCATTGCCCGAGGTACCTACACTGGCCTTGTAGGTCGCAGCGTACACCGTCACCGGGATATTGCCGGTGGTGATGGCCGAGCCGCCCAGGCTTTCGGTGGCAGTCGAGGTAACCGTGATGTCGAACGAGCCTTTGTAATAGGCCGGCGGGGTCAGCGTCAGGCTGCTGAGTTTCCAGCCTGTCACATCGACCGGGGCAGTACCAACCGTGACCGTGTGGCCTGCACCATCGCTCAATACGGTACCTTTCGGGATACCGCTGAGTGTCACGTTCAGGCTTTCGGAGCCGTCAGTGTCGGTCAGGGCGGTGGAAATACCGACCAGTTTCACCGAGCCACCCTCAGGCCCTTCGTTGAGCTTGTAGCCGTCGTAGTAGCTCTGACCATTCACGGTGTGCAGGTCGGACACGCCCAGGCCTGCGTTCGCCATCTCGGTCACGTTCTGGTACATCTTGACGTTCGAGCTGCTCAGGTCGGTAACGGCACCGGAGCCTACCTGGATGTTCAGGTCATAGCTGCCTGGACCGGACTGGTTGGCATGGTAGACCTCGATCGGGTAGTAGCCGCTGGTATTTGGGGTAAAGGTACCCGACACCCCGCCACCGGCTCCCCAGGTGGCCGTGACTACAGTCTTGCCACCGATGGTGACCACGAAGCTGTCGTCGGCCAAGCCACTGAAGGTATAGACCTTGCCGGCTTCCAGGTAGATCAGGCCCGACGTTTTCGAACCGGTGCCAGCGGTGACGCTGCCATCGGACTGCACGTTGGTCGTGGTGCTGCTGGAGTTCGCGCTGCCGGAGTTGGCAAAGACCGTCTTCAGATCCTCGCCGGTAATGCCGTTGCCGCCAGTACCCAGGCCTTTGAGGCTGGTCCAGACTTCCTTGGTCAGCCCTTTGGACTCGATATCGGCGCTGCCGAAGCTCAGGGTCGGTTTGTCGGCAACCGGGCTGATATCGACCTTCATGGTCACTTCGCTGCCCAAGTTGGTGCCATCGTTCGGCTTGAACTTGAACTGGGCGTAGTCAGCCTTCTGGTTACCCACGCCAGTACCACCGTAGTTGTCCGCACCCGACTGGTTGAGGGCCGGAACGAACTTCAGGTTCTTGGCAGTGATATCAGCCTGGCTGACCACCTGGCCAACGGCCACATTTACCCATGCAGTACCGTTGAAGAACTGCAAGTTGCCGGCGGCCGGGAGCGAGGTAATGGTCACAGACAGGTTAGTGTTGCCGTCGGCATCAGTGACTTTGAAATCACTCCAGGCAAACACGTAATCGGTGTCCTCCACGCCAAATACTGCGCCGCCAGGCGAAACCGGCAGGTGGTCATTGTCGAGAATGGTGGTCGTCACGCTCGATTTGCTGCTATCAACCTGCAGGTTCTCGAAGTTACCACCCGTGGCGGCTTCGATCTTCACGACGAAGTTCTCGGTACCTTCGACCAGTTTGTCATCGATGGTAGCGATGTTGAACGTCGTGCCTGTGCTGTTGGCCGGAATCTTCACGGTCGCAACACCGGTGAAGTCATCACCGTTTTTGGCGGTACCGCTGTAGCTAAGGGTGATAGTGACTTCGGACTTGGACGCGTTGCTCAGGATCAGCGTGTACTGGCCGGTTTCACCTTCGGTCAGAGAAGACGTGCCGGTAATACCAACGGTGGTGACGTCACCCTGGTTGCCGGTGCCCGGCGTTCCCGTACCTGGTTCGTCGGTCACAGCGGTGCTGACCGGGGTTTTGTCCAGCGTCAGTTGCTCGAATTTGCCGACATCCGCACCTTCAACGGTTGCGATCGATTTGATCACAGGGTCGTTGGTGCCAACGTAGACGTTGTCCGGGGCAGTCACGGTAGCAGTACCCACGGTACCGTTGGCCGGCACGGTGATGACGGTTTTGCCGTCGCTCAGCGTGAAGGTCAATGCACTGTGGTTGTTGATCGGCAGACCATCTTTGTTGCTCAGGGTGATGGTGTAGGTGATCTCACCACCTTCGGTGACAGAAGGGGTCGCGGTCAGCTTGGCCACCACTTCGTCGGTGGTGTCGGTAACCTGAACGGTAGCCGCACCGCCCAGTTGCAGGTTCTCGAACTTAGCGCCAGTGACGTCTACCGCCGAATTGATACCCAGGCTGATCTGGCCAGCATCGTTGTAGACGTCATCGCCTTGCGCAGCGTGGGTGTATGGCGCGCTGGTCTCGCCGGCCTTGATGGTGACCTGGGCATTGTTGCTCAGGGTCACGACCAGATCGTGGGCCAGGGCGGTGTTGATGTGCACGGTGAAGGTCGGCTTGACGTTCTCGGCCACCGAAGTCTGGTCGGCCGTGATGGTGACCTTGACCAGGTCGCCTTCGTTGCCTGGGGTGCCCGGCTCGTCGGTAACCGACGTGCTGACCGGGGTCTTGTCGAGTGTCAGTTGTTCGAACTTGCCGACATCTGCGCCTTCAACGGTTGCGATCGATTTGATCACCGGGTCGTTGGTACCGACGTAGACGTTGTCCGGGGCAGTCACGGTAGCAGTACCCACGGTGCCGTTGGCCGGCACAGTGATGACGGTTTTGCCGTCGCTCAGCGTGAAGGTCAATGCACTGTGGTTGTTGATCGGCAGACCATCTTTGTTGGTCAGGGTGATGGTGTAGGTGATCTCACCACCTTCGGTGACCGAAGGGGTCGCGGTCAGCTTGGCCACCACTTCGTCGGTGGTGTCGGTAACCTGAACGGTAGCCGCACCGCCCAGTTGCAGGTTCTCGAACTTAGCGCCAGTGACGTCTACCGCCGAATTGATACCCAGGCTGATCTGGCCAGCATCGTTGTAGACGTCATCGCCTTGCGCAGCGTGGGTGTATGGCGCGCTGGTCTCGCCGGCCTTGATGGTGACCTGGGCATTGTTGCTCAGGGTCACGACCAGATCGTGGGCCAGGGCGGTGTTGATGTGCACGGTGAAGGTCGGCTTGACGTTCTCGGCCACCGAAGTCTGGTCGGCCGTGATGGTGACCTTGACCAGGTCGCCTTCGTTGCCTGGGGTGCCCGGCTCGTCGGTGACCGACGTGCTGACCGGGGTCTTGTCGAGTGTCAGTTGTTCGAACTTGCCGACATCTGCGCCTTCAACGGTTGCGATCGACTTCACGACAGGGTCGTTGGTGCCAACGTAGACGTTGTCCGGGGCAGTGACAGTGGCAGTACCCACGGTGCCGTTGGCCGGCACGGTGATGACGGTTTTGCCGTCGCTCAGCGTGAAGGTCAATGCACTGTGGTTGTTGATCGGCAAGCCGTCTTTGTTGGTCAGCGTGATGGTGTAAGTGATCTCGCCGCCTTCGGTGACCGAAGGGGTCGCGGTCAGCTTGGCCACGACTTCGTCGGTGGTGTCGGTGACATCCACCTTCGCGGCACCGCCCAGCTCCAGGTTTTCGAAGGTGCGACCGTCTACATCCACAGCAGACGTGATGCCCAGGCTGATCTGGCCAGCGTCGTTGTAGACGTCATCGCCTTGCGCAGCGTGGGTGTATGGCGCGCTAGTTTCGCCGGCCTTGATGGTGACCTGGGCATTGTTGCTCAGGGTCACGACCAGGTCGTGAGCCAGGGCAGTGTTGATGTGTACGGTGAAGGTCGGTTTGACGTTCTCAGCCACCGAGGTCTGGTCAGCAGTAATAGTGACCTTGACCAGGTCGCCTTCGCTGCCTGGGGTACCTGGCTCGTCGGTAACCGACGTGCTGACCGGGGTTTTGTCGAGGGTCAGTTGCTCGAACTTGCCGACATCCGCACCTTCAACGGTTGCGATCGACATCACGACAGGGTCGTTGGTACCGACGTAGACGTTGTCCGGGGCAGTCACGGTGGCAGTGCCCACGGTGCCATTAGCCGGCACGGTGATGACGGTTTTGCCGTCGCTCAGCGTGAAGGTCAATGCACTGTGGTTGTTGATCGGCAGGCCGTCTTTGTTGGTCAGGGTGATGGTGTAGGTGATCTCGCCGCCTTCGGTGACCGAAGGGGTGGCGGTCAGCTTGGCCACCACTTCGTCGGTGGTGTCGGTGACATCCACCTTCGCGGCACCGCCCAGCTCCAGGTTTTCGAAGGTGCGACCGTCTACATCCACAGCGGACGTGATACCCAGACTGATCTGGCCAGCATCGTTGTAGACGTCATCACCCTGCGCAGCGTGGGTGTACGGCGCGCTGGTCTCGCCAGCCTTGATGGTGACCTGGGCATTGTTGCTCAGGGTCACGACCAGGTCGTGAGCCAAGGCGGTGTTGATGTGTACGGTGAAGGTCGGTTTGACGTTCTCAGCCACCGAGGTCTGGTCAGCAGTAATAGTGACCTTGACCAGGTCGCCTTCGTTGCTGCCGCCCGGGTTGCCTGGGGTACCAGGCTCGTCGGTAACCGACGTGCTGACCGGGGTCTTGTCGAGTGTCAGTTGCTCGAACTTGCCGACATCCGCGCCTTCAACGGTAGCGATCGACTTCACGACAGGGTCGTTAGCGCCGACGTAGACGTTGTCCGGGGCAGTCACGGTGGCAGTACCCACGGTGCCATTAGCCGGCACGGTGATGACGGTTTTGCCGTCGCTCAGCGTGAAGGTCAATGCACTGTGGTTGTTGATCGGCAGACCATCTTTGTTGGTCAGGGTGATGGTGTAGGTGATCTCACCACCTTCGGTCACCGAAGGCGTCGCGGTCAGCTTGGCCACTACTTCATCGGTGGTGTCGGTCACTTGAACCGAAGCGTTGCCGCCCAGTTGCAGGTTCTCGAAGGTGCGACCGTCTACATCCACAGCAGACGTGATGCCCAGGCTGATCTGGCCAGCGTCGTTGTAGACGTCATCGCCTTGCGCAGCGTGGGTGTACGGCGCGCTGGTTTCGCCGGCCTTGATGGTGACCTGAGCATTGTTGCTCAGGGTCACGACCAGGTCGTGAGCCAGGGCAGTGTTGATGTGCACGGTGAAGGTCGGTTTGACGTTCTCGGCCACCGAAGTCTGGTCGGCCGTGATGGTGACCTTGACCAGGTCGCCTTCGTTGCTGCCGCCCGGGTTGCCTGGGGTACCAGGCTCGTCGGTGACGGTAGTGCTGACCGGGGTCTTGTCCAGCGTCAGTTGCTCGAACTTGCCGACATCCGCGCCTTCAACGGTTGCGATCGACTTCACGACAGGGTCGTTAGCGCCGACGTAGACGTTGTCCGGGGCAGTGACAGTGGCAGTACCCACGGTACCATTAGCCGGCACGGTGATGACGGTTTTGCCGTCGCTCAGCGTAAAGGTCAATGCACTGTGGTTGTTGATCGGCAAGCCGTCTTTGTTGGTCAGCGTGATGGTGTAGGTGATCTCACCACCTTCGGTCACCGAAGGGGTCGCGGTCAGCTTGGCCACGACTTCGTCGGTGGTGTCGGTGACATCCACCTTCGCGGCACCGCCCAGCTCCAGGTTTTCGAAGGTGCGACCGTCTACATCCACAGCAGACGTGATGCCCAGGCTGATCTGGCCAGCGTCATTGTAGACGTCATCGCCTTGCGCAGCGTGGGTGTAAGGCGCGCTGGTCTCGCCAGCCTTGATGGTGACCTGGGCATTGTTGCTCAGGGTCACGACCAGGTCGTGAGCCAAGGCGGTGTTGATGTGTACGGTGAAGGTCGGTTTGACGTTCTCAGCCACCGAGGTCTGGTCAGCAGTAATAGTGACCTTGACCAGGTCGCCTTCGTTGCTGCCGCCCGGGTTGCCTGGGGTACCAGGCTCGTCGGTAACCGACGTGCTGACCGGGGTCTTGTCGAGTGTCAGTTGCTCGAACTTGCCGACATCCGCGCCTTCAACGGTAGCGATCGACTTCACGACAGGGTCGTTAGCGCCGACGTAGACGTTGTCCGGGGCAGTCACGGTGGCAGTACCCACGGTGCCATTAGCCGGCACGGTGATGACGGTTTTGCCGTCGCTCAGCGTGAAGGTCAATGCACTGTGGTTATTGATCGGCAGACCGTCTTTGTTGGTCAGCGTGATGGTGTAGGTGATCTCGCCGCCTTCGGTGACCGAAGGGGTCGCGGTCAGCTTGGCCACCACTTCGTCGGTGGTGTCGGTGACATCCACCTTCGCGGCACCGCCCAGCTCCAGGTTTTCGAAGGTGCGACCGTCTACATCCACAGCAGACGTGATGCCCAGGCTGATCTGGCCAGCGTCGTTGTAGACGTCATCACCCTGCGCAGCGTGGGTGTATGGCGCGCTGGTCTCGCCGGCCTTGATGGTGACCTGAGCGTTGTTGCTCAGGGTCACGACCAAATCGTGGGCCAGGGCGGTGTTGATGTGTACGGTGAAGGTCGGTTTGACGTTCTCAGCCACCGAGGTCTGGTCAGCAGTAATAGTGACCTTGACCAGGTCGCCTTCGCTGCCTGGGGTACCCGGCTCGTCGGTAACCGACGTGCTGACCGGGGTCTTGTCGAGTGTCAGTTGTTCGAACTTGCCGACATCTGCGCCTTCAACGGTAGCGATCGATTTGATCACAGGGTCGTTGGTGCCGACGTAGACGTTGTCCGGGGCAGTGACGGTGGCAGTGCCCACGGTGCCGTTGGCCGGCACGGTGATGACGGTTTTGCCGTCGCTCAGCGTGAAGGTCAATGCACTGTGGTTGTTGATCGGCAAGCCGTCTTTGTTGGTCAGCGTGATGGTGTAAGTGATCTCACCGCCTTCGGTCACCGAAGGCGTCGCGGTCAACTTGGCCACTACTTCGTCGGTGGTGTCAGTCACTTGAACCGAAGCGTTGCCGCCCAGTTGCAGGTTCTCGAAGGTGCGACCGTCTACATCCACAGCAGACGTGATGCCCAGGCTGATCTGGCCAGCGTCGTTGTAGACGTCATCGCCTTGCGCGTCGTGGGTGTACGGCGCGCTGGTTTCACCGGCCTTGATGGTGACCTGGGCGTTGTTGCTCAGGGTCACGACCAGGTCGTGGGCCAGGGCGGTGTTGATGTGTACGGTGAAGGTCGGCTTGACGTTCTCGGCTACCGAAGTCTGGTCGGCCGTGATGGTGACTTTGACCAGGTCGCCTTCGTTGCCCGGCGTACCTGGCTCGTCGGTAACCGACGTGCTGACCGGGGTTTTGTCCAGCGTCAGTTGCTCGAACTTGCCGACATCTGCGCCTTCAACGGTAGCGATCGATTTGATCACAGGGTCGTTGGTGCCAACGTAGACGTTGTCCGGTGCAGTGACGGTAGCAGTACCCACGGTGCCGTTGGCCGGCACGGTGATGACGGTTTTGCCGTCGCTCAGCGTGAAGGTCAATGCACTGTGGTTGTTGATCGGCAGACCATCTTTGTTGGTCAGGGTGATGGTGTAGGTGATCTCGCCGCCTTCGGTGACCGACGGGGTCGCGGTCAACTTGGCCACCACTTCGTCGGTGGTATCGGTCACTTGGACCGAAGCAGCACCGCCCAACTCGAGGTTCTCGAACGCAGCGCCAGTGGCGTCTACTGCCGAGTTGATACCCAGGCTGATCTGGCCAGCGTCCTGATAGACGTCATCGCCCTGCGCGTCGTGGGTGTACGGTGCGCTGGTTTCGCCAGCCTTGATGGTGACCTGGGCATTGTTGCTCAGGGTCACGACCAGATCGTGGGCCAGGGCGGTGTTGATGTGTACGGTGAAGGTCGGTTTGACGTTCTCGGCCACCGAAGTCTGGTCGGCCGTGATGGTGACCTTGACCAGATCGCCTTCGTTGCCTGGGGTGCCCGGCTCGTCGGTGACCGACGTGCTGACCGGGGTCTTGTCCAGTGTCAGTTGCTCGAACTTGCCGACATCCGCACCTTCAACGGTTGCGATCGATTTGATCACAGGGTCGTTGTTGCCAACGTAGACGTTGTCCGGGGCAGTGACAGTGGCAGTACCCACGGTGCCGTTGGCCGGCACGGTGATGACGGTTTTGCCGTCGCTCAGCGTGAAGGTCAATGCACTGTGGTTGTTGATCGGCAAGCCGTCTTTGTTGGTCAGCGTGATGGTGTAAGTGATCTCGCCGCCTTCGGTGACCGAAGGGGTCGCGGTCAGCTTGGCCACCACTTCGTCGGTGGTGTCGGTGACATCCACCTTGGCGGCACCGCCCAGCTCCAGGTTTTCGAAGGTGCGACCGTCTACATCCACAGCAGACGTGATGCCCAGGCTGATCTGGCCAGCGTCGTTGTAGACGTCATCACCCTGCGCAGCGTGGGTGTATGGCGCGCTGGTCTCGCCGGCCTTGATGGTGACCTGAGCATTGTTGCTCAGGGTCACGACCAAATCGTGGGCCAGGGCGGTGTTGATGTGTACGGTGAAGGTCGGTTTGACGTTCTCGGCCACCGAAGTCTGGTCGGCCGTGATAGTGACCTTGACCAGGTCGCCTTCGTTGCTGCCGCCCGGGTTGCCTGGGGTACCAGGCTCGTCGGTGACGGTAGTGCTGACCGGGGTCTTGTCGAGTGTCAGTTGTTCGAACTTGCCGACATCTGCGCCTTCAACGGTAGCGATCGATTTGATCACAGGGTCGTTGGTGCCAACGTAGACGTTGTCCGGTGCAGTGACGGTAGCAGTACCCACGGTGCCGTTGGCCGGCACGGTGATGACGGTTTTGCCGTCGCTCAGCGTGAAGGTCAATGCACTGTGGTTGTTGATCGGCAGACCATCTTTGTTGGTCAGGGTGATGGTGTAGGTGATCTCGCCGCCTTCGGTGACCGACGGGGTCGCGGTCAACTTGGCCACCACTTCGTCGGTGGTATCGGTCACTTGGACCGAAGCAGCACCGCCCAACTCGAGGTTCTCGAACGCAGCGCCAGTGGCGTCTACTGCCGAGTTGATACCCAGGCTGATCTGGCCAGCGTCCTGATAGACGTCATCGCCCTGCGCGTCGTGGGTGTACGGTGCGCTGGTTTCGCCAGCCTTGATGGTGACCTGGGCATTGTTGCTCAGGGTCACGACCAGGTCGTGAGCCAGCGGCTGGTTGACGTGCACGGTGAACGTCGGTTTGACGTTCTCGGCCACCGAAGTCTGGTCAGCCGTAATGGTGACTTTGACCAGGTCGCCTTCGTTGCCCGGCGTACCTGGCTCGTCGGTAACCGACGTGCTGACCGGGGTTTTGTCGAGGGTCAGTTGCTCGAACTTGCCGACATCCGCACCTTCAACGGTTGCGATCGATTTGATCACCGGGTCGTTGGTACCGACGTAGACGTTGTCCGGGGCAGTGACGGTGGCAGTGCCCACGGTGCCGTTGGCCGGCACGGTGATGACGGTTTTGCCGTCGCTCAGCGTGAAGGTCAATGCACTGTGGTTGTTGATCGGCAGACCATCTTTGTTGGTCAGGGTGATGGTGTAGGTGATCTCACCACCTTCGGTCACCGAAGGCGTCGCGGTCAGCTTGGCCACTACTTCATCGGTGGTGTCGGTCACTTGAACCGAAGCGTTGCCGCCCAGTTGCAGGTTCTCGAAGGTGCGACCGTCTACATCCACAGCAGACGTGATGCCCAGGCTGATCTGGCCAGCGTCGTTGTAGACGTCATCACCCTGAGCAGCGTGGGTGTACGGCGCGCTGGTTTCGCCAGCCTTGATGGTGACCTGGGCATTGTTGCTCAGGGTCACGACCAGGTCGTGGGCCAGCGGCTGGTTAACGTGCACGGTGAAGGTCGGCTTGACGTTCTCGGCCACCGAAGTCTGGTCGGCCGTGATGGTGACCTTGACCAGGTCGCCTTCGTTGCTGCCGCCCGGGTTGCCTGGGGTACCAGGCTCGTCGGTGACGGTAGTGCTGACCGGCGTCTTGTCGAGGGTCAGTTGCTCGAACTTGCCGACATCTGCGCCTTCAACGGTTGCGATCGATTTGATCACAGGGTCGTTGGTGCCAACGTAGACGTTGTCCGGGGCAGTGACAGTGGCAGTACCCACGGTGCCGTTGGCCGGCACGGTGATGACGGTTTTGCCGTCGCTCAGCGTAAAGGTCAATGCACTGTGGTTGTTGATCGGCAAGCCGTCTTTGTTGGTCAGCGTGATGGTGTAAGTGATCTCGCCGCCTTCGGTGACCGAAGGGGTCGCGGTCAGCTTGGCCACGACTTCGTCGGTGGTGTCGGTGACATCCACCTTCGCGGCACCGCCCAGCTCCAGGTTTTCGAAGGTGCGACCGTCTACATCCACAGCAGACGCGATGCCCAGGCTGATCTGGCCAGCGTCGTTGTAGACGTCATCGCCTTGTGCAGCGTGGGTGTACGGCGCGCTGGTTTCGCCGGCCTTGATGGTGACCTGAGCATTGTTGCTCAGGGTCACGACCAGGTCGTGAGCCAGCGGCTGGTTGACGTGCACGGTGAAGGTCGGCTTGACGTTCTCGGCCACCGAAGTCTGGTCGGCCGTGATGGTGACCTTGACCAGGTCGCCTTCGTTGCCTGGAGTGCCCGGCTCGTCGGTAACCGACGTGCTGACCGGGGTTTTGTCGAGGGTCAGTTGCTCGAACTTGCCGACATCCGCACCTTCAACGGTTGCGATCGATTTGATCACCGGGTCGTTGGTACCGACGTAGACGTTGTCCGGGGCAGTGACGGTGGCAGTGCCCACGGTGCCGTTGGCCGGCACGGTGATGACGGTTTTGCCGTCGCTCAGCGTGAAGGTCAATGCACTGTGGTTGTTGATCGGCAGACCATCTTTGTTGGTCAGGGTGATGGTGTAGGTGATCTCACCACCTTCGGTCACCGAAGGCGTCGCGGTCAGCTTGGCCACTACTTCATCGGTGGTGTCGGTCACTTGAACCGAAGCGTTGCCGCCCAGTTGCAGGTTCTCGAAGGTGCGACCGTCTACATCCACAGCAGACGTGATGCCCAGGCTGATCTGGCCAGCGTCGTTGTAGACGTCATCACCCTGAGCAGCGTGGGTGTACGGCGCGCTGGTTTCGCCAGCCTTGATGGTGACCTGGGCATTGTTGCTCAGGGTCACGACCAGGTCGTGGGCCAGCGGCTGGTTAACGTGCACGGTGAAGGTCGGCTTGACGTTCTCGGCCACCGAAGTCTGGTCGGCCGTGATGGTGACCTTGACCAGGTCGCCTTCGTTGCTGCCGCCCGGGTTGCCTGGGGTACCAGGCTCGTCGGTGACGGTAGTGCTGACCGGCGTCTTGTCGAGGGTCAGTTGCTCGAACTTGCCGACATCTGCGCCTTCAACGGTTGCGATCGATTTGATCACAGGGTCGTTGGTGCCAACGTAGACGTTGTCCGGGGCAGTGACAGTGGCAGTACCCACGGTGCCGTTGGCCGGCACGGTGATGACGGTTTTGCCGTCGCTCAGCGTAAAGGTCAATGCACTGTGGTTGTTGATCGGCAAGCCGTCTTTGTTGGTCAGCGTGATGGTGTAAGTGATCTCGCCGCCTTCGGTGACCGAAGGGGTCGCGGTCAGCTTGGCCACGACTTCGTCGGTGGTGTCGGTGACATCCACCTTCGCGGCACCGCCCAGCTCCAGGTTTTCGAAGGTGCGACCGTCTACATCCACAGCAGACGCGATGCCCAGGCTGATCTGGCCAGCGTCGTTGTAGACGTCATCGCCTTGTGCAGCGTGGGTGTACGGCGCGCTGGTTTCGCCGGCCTTGATGGTGACCTGAGCATTGTTGCTCAGGGTCACGACCAGGTCGTGAGCCAGCGGCTGGTTGACGTGCACGGTGAAGGTCGGCTTGACGTTCTCGGCCACCGAAGTCTGGTCGGCCGTGATGGTGACCTTGACCAGGTCGCCTTCGTTGCCTGGAGTGCCCGGCTCGTCGGTAACCGACGTGCTGACCGGGGTCTTGTCGAGTGTCAGTTGTTCGAACTTGCCGACATCCGCACCTTCAACGGTTGCGATCGATTTGATCACCGGGTCGTTGGTGCCAACGTAGACGTTGTCCGGTGCAGTGACGGTAGCAGTACCCACGGTACCGTTGGCCGGCACGGTGATGACGGTTTTGCCGTCGCTCAGCGTGAAGGTCAATGCACTGTGGTTGTTGATCGGCAGGCCGTCTTTGTTGGTCAGGGTAATGGTGTAGGTGATCTCGCCGCCTTCGGTCACCGACGGGGTAGCAGTCAGCTTGGCCACCACTTCGTCGGTGGTGTCGGTCACTTGAACCGAAGCCGCACCGCCCAGCTCCAGGTTTTCGAAGGTGCGACCGTCTACATCCACAGCAGACGTGATACCCAGGCTGATCTGGCCAGCATCGTTGTAGACGTCATCGCCCTGCGCAGCGTGGGTGTACGGCGCGCTGGTTTCGCCGGCCTTGATGGTGACCTGAGCATTGTTGCTCAGGGTCACGACCAGGTCGTGAGCCAGGGCGGTGTTGATGTGCACGGTGAAGGTCGGCTTGACGTTCTCGGCCACCGAGGTCTGGTCAGCCGTGATGGTGACTTTGACCAGGTCGCCTTCGTTGCCCGGCGTACCTGGCTCGTCGGTAACCGACGTGCTGACCGGGGTTTTGTCCAGCGTCAGTTGCTCGAACTTGCCGACATCTGCGCCTTCAACGGTTGCGATCGATTTGATCACAGGGTCGTTGGTGCCAACGTAGACGTTGTCCGGGGCAGTGACAGTGGCAGTACCCACGGTGCCGTTGGCCGGCACGGTGATGACGGTTTTGCCGTCGCTCAGCGTAAAGGTCAATGCACTGTGGTTGTTGATCGGCAAGCCGTCTTTGTTGGTCAGCGTGATGGTGTAAGTGATCTCGCCGCCTTCGGTGACCGAAGGGGTCGCGGTCAGCTTGGCCACGACTTCGTCGGTGGTGTCGGTGACATCCACCTTCGCGGCACCGCCCAGCTCCAGGTTTTCGAAGGTGCGACCGTCTACATCCACAGCAGACGTGATGCCCAGGCTGATCTGGCCAGCGTCGTTGTAAACGTCATCACCCTGAGCAGCGTGGGTGTATGGCGCGCTGGTTTCGCCGGCCTTGATGGTGACCTGGGCATTGTTGCTCAGGGTCACGACCAGGTCGTGAGCCAGAGCGGTGTTGATGTGCACGGTGAAGGTCGGCTTGACGTTCTCGGCCACCGAAGTCTGGTCGGCCGTGATAGTGACCTTGACCAGGTCGCCTTCGTTGCTGCCGCCCGGGTTGCCTGGGGTACCAGGCTCGTCGGTGACGGTAGTGCTGACCGGGGTCTTGTCGAGTGTCAGTTGTTCGAACTTGCCGACATCTGCGCCTTCAACGGTAGCGATCGATTTGATCACAGGGTCGTTGGTGCCAACGTAGACGTTGTCCGGGGCAGTCACGGTAGCAGTACCCACAGTACCGTTGGCCGGCACGGTGATGACGGTTTTGCCGTCGCTCAGCGTGAAGGTCAATGCACTGTGGTTGTTGATCGGCAGACCATCTTTGTTGGTCAGGGTGATGGTGTAGGTGATCTCACCACCTTCGGTGACCGACGGGGTGGCAGTCAGCTTGGCCACTACTTCGTCGGTGGTGTCGGTCACTTGGACCGAAGCCGCACCGCCCAGCTCGAGGTTCTCGAAGGTCGCACCAGTGGCGTCTACCGCCGAGTTGATGCCCAGGCTGATCTGGCCAGCGTCGTTGTAAACGTCATCACCCTGCGCAGCGTGGGTGTACGGCGCGCTGGTTTCGCCGGCCTTGATGGTGACCTGGGCATTGTTGCTCAGGGTCACGACCAGGTCGTGAGCCAGGGCGGTGTTGATGTGTACGGTGAAGGTCGGTTTGACGTTCTCAGCTACCGAGGTCTGGTCGGCGGTGATGGTGACCTTAACCAGATCGCCTTCGTTGCCTGGGGTGCCTGGCTCGTCGGTGACCGACGTGCTGACCGGGGTCTTGTCCAGCGTCAGCTGTTCGAACTTACCGACATCCGCGCCTCCAACGGTTGCGATCGACATCACGACAGGGTCGTTGGTGCCGACGTAGACGTTGTCCGGGGCAGTGACGGTGGCAGTGCCCACGGTGCCGTTGGCCGGCACGGTGATGACGGTTTTGCCGTCGCTCAGCGTGAAGGTCAATGCACTGTGGTTGTTGATCGGCAGGCCGTCTTTGTTGGTCAGCGTGATGGTGTAAGTGATCTCACCGCCTTCGGTCACCGACGGGGTGGCGGTCAACTTGGCCACCACTTCGTCGGTGGTGTCGGTCACTTGAACCGAAGCCGCACCGCCCAACTCGAGGTTCTCGAAGGTCGCACCAGTGGCGTCCACCGCCGAGGTGATGCCCAGGCTGATCTGGCCAGCGTCGTTGTAGACGTCATCGCCTTGCGCAGCGTGGGTGTACGGCGCGCTGGTTTCGCCGGCCTTGATGGTGACCTGAGCATTGTTGCTCAGGGTCACGACCAGGTCGTGAGCCAGGGCGGTGTTGATGTGCACGGTGAAGGTCGGCTTGACGTTCTCGGCCACCGAAGTCTGGTCGGCCGTGATGGTGACCTTGACGATGTCGCCTTCGTTGCCTGGGGTGCCAGGCTCGTCGGTGACGGTAGTGCTGACCGGCGTCTTGTCGAGTGTCAGTTGTTCGAACTTGCCGACATCCGCGCCTTCAACGGTTGCGATCGACTTCACGACAGGGTCGTTAGCGCCGACGTAGACGTTGTCCGGGGCAGTGACAGTGGCAGTACCCACGGTGCCGTTGGCCGGCACGGTGATGACGGTTTTGCCGTCGCTCAGCGTGAAGGTCAATGCACTGTGGTTGTTGATCGGCAAGCCGTCTTTGTTGGTCAGCGTGATGGTGTAGGTGATCTCGCCGCCTTCGGTCACCGAAGGCGTCGCGGTCAGCTTGGCCACCACTTCGTCGGTGGTGTCGGTCACTTGAACCGAAGCGTTGCCGCCCAGTTGCAGGTTCTCGAAGGTGCGACCGTCTACATCCACAGCAGACGTGATGCCCAGGCTGATCTGGCCAGCGTCGTTGTAGACGTCATCGCCTTGCGCAGCGTGGGTGTATGGCGCGCTAGTTTCGCCGGCCTTGATGGTGACCTGGGCATTGTTGCTCAGGGTCACGACCAGGTCGTGAGCCAGGGCGGTGTTGATGTGTACGGTGAAGGTCGGTTTGACGTTCTCAGCCACCGAGGTCTGGTCAGCAGTAATAGTGACCTTGACCAGGTCGCCTTCGCTGCCTGGGGTACCTGGCTCGTCGGTAACCGACGTGCTGACCGGGGTTTTGTCGAGGGTCAGTTGCTCGAACTTGCCGACATCCGCACCTTCAACGGTTGCGATCGACTTCACGACAGGGTCGTTGGTGCCAACGTAGACGTTGTCCGGGGCAGTCACGGTAGCAGTACCCACGGTACCGTTGGCCGGCACGGTGATGACGGTTTTGCCGTCGCTCAGCGTGAAGGTCAATGCACTGTGGTTGTTGATCGGCAGGCCGTCTTTGTTGGTCAGGGTGATGGTGTAGGTGATCTCGCCGCCTTCGGTGACCGAAGGGGTGGCGGTCAGCTTGGCCACCACTTCGTCGGTGGTGTCGGTGACATCCACCTTCGCGGCACCGCCCAGCTCCAGGTTTTCGAAGGTGCGACCGTCTACATCCACAGCGGACGTGATACCCAGGCTGATCTGGCCAGCATCGTTGTAGACGTCATCACCCTGCGCAGCGTGGGTGTACGGCGCGCTGGTCTCGCCGGCCTTGATGGTGACCTGGGCATTGTTGCTCAGGGTCACGACCAGGTCGTGGGCCAGCGGCTGGTTGACGTGCACGGTGAAGGTCGGTTTGACGTTCTCAGCCACCGAGGTCTGGTCAGCAGTAATAGTGACCTTGACCAGGTCGCCTTCGTTGCCCGGCGTACCTGGCTCGTCGGTAACCGACGTGCTGACCGGGGTTTTGTCGAGGGTCAGTTGCTCGAACTTGCCGACATCCGCACCTTCAACGGTTGCGATCGATTTGATCACAGGGTCGTTGGTGCCGACGTAGACGTTGTCCGGGGCAGTCACGGTAGCAGTACCCACGGTGCCGTTGGCCGGCACGGTGATGACGGTTTTGCCGTCGCTCAGCGTGAAGGTCAATGCACTGTGGTTGTTGATCGGCAAGCCGTCTTTGTTGGTCAGGGTGATGGTGTAAGTGATCTCGCCGCCTTCGGTCACCGAAGGGGTCGCGGTCAGCTTGGCCACGACTTCGTCGGTGGTGTCAGTCACTTGAACCGAAGCGTTGCCGCCCAGTTGCAGGTTCTCGAAGGTGCGACCGTCTACATCCACAGCAGACGTGATGCCCAGGCTGATCTGGCCAGCGTCGTTGTAGACGTCATCGCCTTGCGCGTCGTGGGTGTACGGCGCGCTGGTTTCACCGGCCTTGATGGTGACCTGGGCGTTGTTGCTCAGGGTCACGACCAGGTCGTGGGCCAGGGCGGTGTTGATGTGTACGGTGAAGGTCGGCTTGACGTTCTCGGCTACCGAAGTCTGGTCGGCCGTGATGGTGACCTTGACCAGGTCGCCTTCGCTGCCTGGGGTACCTGGCTCGTCGGTGACCGACGTGCTGACCGGGGTTTTGTCCAGATTCAGGTTTTCGAACTTCCACGCATCTGCGCCGCTGACCGCGTCGATGGCATTGACCACCGGCGCGTTAGTGCCGACATAGACGTTGTCCGGGGCGGTTGCAGTAGCCGAGCCCGTAGTGCTGTTCGCTGCCACAACGACAGTGGTGCCGTCGGTCAGCTTGAAGTACAGCTCCGAGTGGTTGTTGATCGGCAGACCGTCTTTGTTGGTCAGCGTGATGGTGTAGGTGATCTCACCGCCTTCGGTGACCGACGGGGTGGCGGTCAGCTTGGCCACCACTTCGTCGAGGGTGTCGGTCACTTGGACCGAAGCCGCACCGCCCAGCTCGAGGTTCTCGAAGGTCGCACCAGTGGCGTCTACCGCCGAGTTGATGCCCAGGCTGATCTGGCCAGCGTCCTGGTAGACGTCATCGCCTTGCGCGTCGTGAGTGTACGGCGCGCTGGTTTCGCCGGCCTTGATGGTGACCTGGGCATTGTTGCTCAGGGTCACGACCAGGTCGTGAGCCAAGGCGGTGTTGATGTGTACGGTGAAGGTCGGCTTGACGTTCTCGGCCACCGAAGTCTGGTCGGCCGTGATGGTGACCTTGACGATGTCGCCTTCGCTGCCTGGGGTACCTGGCTCGTCGGTGACCTGGGTGCTGACCGGGGTCTTGTCCAGGTTCAGGTTTTCGAACTTCCACGCATCTGCACCGCTGACCGCGTCGATGGCATTGACCACCGGCGCGTTAGTGCCGACATAGACGTTGTCCGGGGCGGTTGCAGTAGCCGAGCCCGTAGTGCTGTTCGCTGCCACAACGACAGTGGTGCCGTCGGTCAGCTTGAAGTACAGCTCCGAGTGGTTGTTGATCGGCAGACCGTCTTTGTTGGTCAGCGTGATGGTGTAGGTGATCTCACCGCCTTCGGTGACCGACGGGGTGGCGGTCAGCTTGGCCACCACTTCGTCGAGGGTGTCGGTCACTTGGACCGAAGCCGCACCGCCCAGCTCGAGGTTCTCGAAGGTCGCACCAGTGGCGTCTACCGCCGAGTTGATGCCCAGGCTGATCTGGCCAGCGTCCTGGTAGACGTCATCGCCTTGCGCGTCGTGAGTGTACGGCGCGCTGGTTTCGCCGGCCTTGATGGTGACCTGGGCATTGTTGCTCAGGGTCACGACCAGGTCGTGAGCCAAGGCGGTGTTGATGTGTACGGTGAAGGTCGGCTTGACGTTCTCGGCCACCGAAGTCTGGTCGGCCGTGATGGTGACCTTGACGATGTCGCCTTCGCTGCCTGGGGTACCTGGCTCGTCGGTGACCTGGGTGCTGACCGGGGTCTTGTCCAGGTTCAGGTTTTCGAACTTCCACGCATCTGCACCGCTGACCGCGTCGATGGCATTGACCACCGGCGCGTTAGTGCCGACATAGACGTTGTCCGGGGCGGTTGCAGTAGCCGAGCCCGTAGTGCTGTTCGCTGCCACAACGACAGTGGTGCCGTCGGTCAGCTTGAAGTACAGCTCCGAGTGGTTGTTGATCGGCAGACCGTCTTTGTTGGTCAGCGTGATGGTGTAGGTGATCTCACCGCCTTCGGTGACCGACGGGGTGGCGGTCAGCTTGGCCACGACTTCGTCGAGGGTGTCAGTCACTTGAACCGAAGCGTTGCCGCCCAGTTCCAGGTTCTCGAACGCAGCACCAGTGGCGTCCACCGCCGAGTTGATGCCCAGGCTGATCTGGCCAGCGTCCTGGTAGACGTCATCGCCTTGCGCGTCGTGAGTGTACGGCGCGCTGGTTTCGCCGGCCTTGATGGTGACCTGGGCATTGTTGCTCAGGGTCACGACCAGGTCGTGAGCCAAGGCGGTGTTGATGTGTACGGTGAAGGTCGGCTTGACGTTCTCGGCCACCGAAGTCTGGTCGGCCGTGATGGTGACCTTGACGATGTCGCCTTCGCTGCCTGGGGTACCTGGCTCGTCGGTGACCTGGGTGCTGACCGGGGTCTTGTCCAGGTTCAGGTTTTCGAACTTCCACGCATCTGCACCGCTGACCGCGTCGATGGCATTGACCACCGGCGCGTTAGTGCCGACATAGACGTTGTCCGGGGCGGTTGCAGTAGCCGAACCAGTGGTGCTGTTGGCTGCCACGACGACAGTGGTGCCGTCGGTCAGCTTGAAGTACAGCTCCGAGTGGTTGTTGATCGGCAGACCGTCTTTGTTGGTCAGCGTGATGGTGTAGGTGATCTCGCCGCCTTCGGTGACCGACGGGGTGGCGGTCAACTTGGCCACGACTTCGTCGAGGGTGTCAGTCACTTGAACCGAAGCGTTGCCGCCCAGTTCCAGGTTCTCGAACGCAGCACCAGTGGCGTCCACCGCCGAGTTGATGCCCAGGCTGATCTGGCCAGCGTCCTGGTAGACGTCATCGCCTTGCGCGTCGTGAGTGTACGGCGCGCTGGTTTCGCCGGCCTTGATGGTGACCTGGGCGTTGTTGCTCAGGGTCACGACCAGGTCGTGAGCCAGCGGCTGGTTGACGTGCACGGTGAAGGTCGGTTTGACGTTCTCGGCTACCGAAGTCTGGTCGGCCGTGATGGTGACCTTGACGATGTCGCCTTCGTTGCCTGGGGTACCTGGCTCGTCGGTGACCTGGGTGCTGACCGGGGTCTTGTCCAGGTTCAGGTTTTCGAACTTCCACGCATCTGCACCGCTGACCGCGTCGATGGCATTGACCACCGGCTGGTTAGTGCCCACATAGACGTTGTCCGGGGCGGTTGCAGTGGCCGAACCGGTGGTGCTGTTGGCTGCCACGACGACAGTGGTGCCGTCGGTCAGCTTGAAGTACAGCTCCGAGTGGTTGTTGATCGGCAGACCGTCTTTGTTGGTCAGCGTGATGGTGTAGGTGATCTCACCGCCTTCGGTGACCGACGGGGTGGCGGTCAGCTTGGCCACCACTTCGTCGAGGGTGTCGGTCACTTGGACCGAAGCCGCACCGCCCAGCTCGAGGTTCTCGAAGGTCGCACCAGTAGCGTCTACCGCAGAATTGATGCCCAGGCTGATCTGGCCAGCGTCGTTGTAGACGTCATCGCCCTGCGCAGCGTGGGTGTACGGCGCGCTGGTTTCGCCAGCCTTGATGGTGACCTGGGCATTGTTGCTCAGGGTCACGACCAGGTCGTGGGCCAAGGCGGTGTTGATATGTACGGTGAAGGTCGGTTTGACGTTCTCGGCTACCGAAGTCTGGTCGGCCGTGATGGTGACCTTGACGATGTCGCCTTCGCTGCCTGGGGTACCTGGCTCGTCGGTGACCTGGGTGCTGACCGGGGTCTTGTCCAGGTTCAGGTTTTCGAACTTCCACGCATCTGCACCGCTGACCGCGTCGATGGCATTGACCACCGGCGCGTTAGTGCCGACATAGACGTTGTCCGGGGCGGTTGCAGTAGCCGAGCCCGTAGTGCTGTTCGCTGCCACAACGACAGTGGTGCCGTCGGTCAGCTTGAAGTACAGCTCCGAGTGATTGTTGATCGGCAGACCGTCTTTGTTGGTCAGCGTGATGGTGTAGGTGATCTCGCCGCCTTCGGTGACCGACGGGGTGGCGGTCAGCTTGGCCACTACTTCACTGATAGTGTCCGAGATCTCAACGGTAGCCGGGCCACCCAAGGCCAGCTTCTCGAAGGTGGCACCCGGAACTGTAGCGTCGGTAACACTGAGCGTGATGGAGCCTGCATCAAGATAGACGTCATCGCCCTGAACCGAGGTCTTGTACTCGACTTCGGTCTTACCGGCTTCGATCGTCACGGTGTCGCCGTTCGACAGGGTTACGGTCAACGGACGGTCCAGCGCCTGGCTAACTTTCACAGTAAAGGAAGGCTGCTGGTCTTCGGTCACATTTCCATTGCTGACAATGCTTACGGTGACGGTATCGATGCTGTCATTGATGACCGTCGAGGCGGGGGTCGGGTTCGGGGTCAGTTGCTCGAAGTTGCCGCCCGTGGCGTTCTCGATGGTGACGCTGACGGTCGAACCGTTGTTGTAGACGTCATTGGCCGGGGTCTGGAAATCGACGCTGCCCTGGGTTTTGCCGGCTTCAACGGTAATGGTTTGGCCGTTGGACAGGGTCACGGTCACCGGCGTCTGGGCAGGATTGCTCAGGGTCACGGTGTAGGTGATCACGCCGCCTTCGGTCACGCTTGGCGAGGCGGTCAGGGTTGCAGTGGTGGTATCGACCGAGTCGTTGATCGTGGTCTGAGCCGGCGTCGGGTTCGGGGTCAGTTGCTCGAAGTTGCCGCCCGTGGCGTTCTCGATGGTGACGCTGACGGTCGAACCGTTGTTGTAGACGTCATTCGCCGGGGTCTGGAAATCAATACTGCCCTGGGTTTTGCCGGCTTCAACGGTAATGGTCTGACCGTTGGACAGGGTCACGGTTACCGGCGTCTGAGCAGGGTTGCTCAGGGTCACGGTGTAAGTGATCACGCCGCCTTCGGTCACGCTTGGCGAGGCGGTCAGGGTTGCAGTGGTGGTGTCGACCGAGTCGTTGATCGTGGTCTGAGCTGGCGTCGGGTTCGGGGTCAGTTGCTCGAAGTTGCCGCCCGTGGCGTTCTCGATGGTGACGCTGACGGTCGAACCGTTGTTGTAGACGTCATTGGCCGGGGTCTGGAAATCGACGCTGCCCTGGGTTTTGCCGGCTTCAACGGTAATGGTTTGGCCGTTGGACAGGGTCACGGTCACCGGCGTCTGGGCAGGATTGCTCAGGGTCACGGTGTAGGTGATCACGCCGCCTTCGGTCACGCTTGGCGAGGCGGTCAGGGTTGCAGTGGTGGTATCGACCGAGTCGTTGATCGTGGTCTGAGCTGGCGTCGGGTTCGGGGTCAGTTGCTCGAAATTACCGCCCGTGGCGTTCTCGATGGTGACGCTGACGGTCGAACCGTTGTTGTAGACGTCATTGGCCGGGGTCTGGAAATCGACGCTGCCCTGGGTTTTGCCGGCTTCAACGGTAATGGTTTGGCCGTTAGACAGGGTCACGGTTACCGGCGTCTGGGCAGGGTTGCTCAGGGTCACGGTGTAGGTGATCACGCCGCCTTCGGTGACCGACGGGCTCGCCGTCAGGGTCGCGGTGGTGGTGTCGACCGAGTCGTTGATCGTGGTCTGAGCTGGCGTCGGGTTCGGGGTCAGTTGCTCGAAATTACCGCCCGTGGCGTTCTCGATGGTGACGCTGACGGTCGAACCGTTGTTGTAGACGTCATTGGCCGGGGTCTGGAAATCAACGCTGCCCTGGGTTTTGCCGGCTTCAACGGTAATGGTCTGACCGTTGGACAGGGTCACGGTTACCGGCGTCTGAGCAGGGTTGCTCAGGGTCACGGTGTAAGTGATCACGCCGCCTTCGGTCACGCTTGGCGAGGCGGTCAGGGTTGCAGTGGTGGTGTCGACCGAGTCGTTGATCGTGGTCTGAGCTGGCGTCGGGTTCGGGGTCAGCTGTTCGAAGTTGCCGCCCGTGGCGTTCTCGATGGTGACGCTGACGGTCGAGCCGTTGTTATAGACGTCATTGGCCGGGGTCTGGAAATCGACGCTGCCCTGGGTTTTGCCGGCTTCAACGGTAATGGTTTGGCCGTTGGACAGGGTCACGGTCACCGGCGTCTGGGCAGGATTGCTCAGGGTCACGGTGTAGGTGATCACGCCGCCTTCGGTCACGCTTGGCGAGGCGGTCAGGGTTGCAGTGGTGGTATCGACCGAGTCGTTGATCGTGGTCTGAGCCGGCGTCGGGTTCGGGGTCAGTTGCTCGAAGTTGCCGCCCGTGGCGTTCTCGATGGTGACGCTGACGGTCGAACCGTTGTTGTAGACGTCATTGGCCGGAGTCTGGAAATCGACGCTGCCCTGGGTTTTGCCGGCTTCAACGGTAATGGTTTGACCGTTGGACAGGGTCACGGTCACCGGCGTCTGGGCAGGATTGCTCAGGGTCACGGTGTAGGTGATCACGCCGCCTTCGGTCACGCTTGGCGAGGCGGTCAGGGTTGCAGTGGTGGTATCGACCGAGTCGTTGATCGTGGTCTGAGCTGGCGTCGGGTTCGGGGTCAGCTGCTCGAAGTTGCCGCCCGTGGCGTTCTCGATGGTGACGCTGACGGTCGAACCGTTGTTGTAGACGTCATTCGCCGGGGTCTGGAAATCGACGCTGCCCTGGGTTTTGCCGGCTTCAACGGTGATGACCTGGCCGTTGGACAGGGTCACGGTTACCGGCGTCTGGGCAGGGTTGCTCAGGGTCACGGTGTAGGTGATCACGCCGCCTTCGGTGACCGACGGGCTCGCCGTCAGGGTCGCGGTGGTGGTGTCGACTGAGTCGTTGATCGTGGTCTGAGCCGGCGTCGGGTTCGGGGTCAGTTGCTCGAAGTTGCCGCCCGTGGCGTTCTCGATGGTGACGCTGACGGTCGAACCGTTGTTGTAGACGTCATTGGCCGGGGTCTGGAAATCGACGCTGCCCTGGGTTTTGCCGGCTTCAACGGTAATGGTTTGGCCGTTGGACAGGGTCACGGTCACCGGCGTCTGGGCAGGATTGCTCAGGGTCACGGTGTAGGTGATCACGCCGCCTTCGGTCACGCTTGGCGAGGCGGTCAGGGTTGCAGTGGTGGTATCGACCGAGTCGTTGATCGTGGTCTGAGCCGGCGTCGGGTTCGGGGTCAGCTGCTCGAAGTTGCCGCCCGTGGCGTTCTCGATGGTGACGCTGACGGTCGAACCGTTGTTGTAGACGTCATTCGCCGGGGTCTGGAAATCAATGCTGCCCTGGGTTTTACCGGCTTCAACGGTAATGGTCTGACCGTTGGACAGGGTCACGGTCACCGGCGTCTGGGCAGGGTTGCTCAGGGTCACGGTGTAGGTGATCACGCCGCCTTCGGTCACGCTTGGCGAGGCGGTCAGGGTTGCAGTGGTGGTATCGACCGAGTCGTTGATCGTGGTCTGAGCTGGCGTCGGGTTCGGGGTCAGCTGCTCGAAGTTGCCGCCCGTGGCGTTCTCGATGGTGACGCTGACGGTCGAACCGTTGTTGTAGACGTCATTCGCCGGGGTCTGGAAATCGACGCTGCCCTGGGTTTTGCCGGCTTCAACGGTGATGACCTGGCCGTTGGACAGGGTCACGGTTACCGGCGTCTGGGCAGGGTTGCTCAGGGTCACGGTGTAGGTGATCACGCCGCCTTCGGTGACCGACGGGCTCGCCGTCAGGGTCGCGGTGGTGGTGTCGACTGAGTCGTTGATCGTGGTCTGAGCCGGCGTCGGGTTCGGGGTCAGCTGTTCGAAGTTGCCGCCCGTGGCGTTCTCGATGGTGACGCTGACGGTCGAACCGTTGTTGTAGACGTCATTCGCCGGGGTCTGGAAATCAATGCTGCCCTGGGTTTTACCGGCTTCAACGGTAATGGTCTGACCGTTGGACAGGGTCACGGTTACCGGCGTCTGAGCAGGGTTGCTCAGGGTCACGGTGTAGGTGATCACGCCGCCTTCGGTCACGCTTGGCGAGGCGGTCAGGGTTGCAGTGGTGGTATCGACCGAGTCGTTGATCGTGGTCTGAGCCGGCGTCGGGTTCGGGGTCAGTTGCTCGAAGTTGCCGCCCGTGGCGTTCTCGATGGTGACGCTGACGGTCGAGCCGTTGTTATAGACGTCATTGGCCGGGGTCTGGAAATCGACGCTGCCCTGGGTTTTGCCGGCTTCAACGGTAATGGTTTGGCCGTTAGACAGGGTCACGGTCACCGGCGTCTGGGCAGGGTTGCTCAGGGTCACGGTGTAGGTGATCACGCCGCCTTCGGTGACCGACGGGCTCGCCGTCAGGGTTGCAGTGGTGGTGTCGATTGTATCGGTCACTTGGGTAACCGATGGCGTTTGCGGCAATGTCACCGTCAGCCCGCCACCCCCGGAACTGCCGGTCACGGTCGCCGAAATCTGGCCCCCGTCGATGTAGGGCGTGTCGTTTGCCGGAACTACGACGTTGACACTACCACTGGTCTGCCCAGCCGGAATAACGATCACGGCACCGTTGGACAGCGTAATTACCAGGTTGGTGGTCGGCGCCTGACCAACGGTGGCGGTATAAACGATTACGCCACCCGCTTCACTGATAGAAGGGGTTGCGCCAAGCGTCAGCTCAGTAGCAACGTTGGTATCCGTAGGTGTGGTCACCAGGTTGTTGCCGTTAGTGTCCAGCAGGCCCACTTCTTCGTTATCGAGTACGCCCGCAAAGCCCAGCCCGTCAGTCGGGAAACCAACCGTCGGGTCAACACGGCCAGCCGTTTCTTCGAGCATCACGAAGCTGTGGCCACCGCCCAGCGCACCACCACCCGCTGATGACGGGCCAGCGGCGGTAGCTTCAAGCTCAGTAGTCGGGTCAACACCAGCAGCAATAGCCTGCTGCAGCTCTTCCACCGAAGGCGCGGCCTGGGCTGCCGCCTGGCTCAGGTCGGTGCTGCTGTCAGGCGCATCGGCGCTCCATTGGCTGTCACGGCCCAGATCGAGCGTACGGCCATCAGCCAGCTCCAGAGTAACTGCGCCACCAGGACCGGTGAGCACTTCCTCACCGGTCAACAGGCGGTCACCTTCGATAAGTACACGCCGGATGCCCTCTGGGGATACCGCAATAACCTGGCCGACAATGCTTTTGACGATGGCTACAACGCTGCTCATTGGACTCTCCGTGTGACCCGATGGGTACTTCCCTGCCAGAGCGGCGCTTGCTAGCCACTTCAGGCGGAACTATGTCGATGATCTCTTGACGATTTTTGACGTCAATATTCCGTCTATAACTTTTTGGAATTGCCTAACTGCCAAACTATTGACCTTATACATGCCATCCTAAACAATCGGCAATGTAATGTCACATTGATATTTGTACCTTAGCCAAGCGTTTCCTTAGGACAAATGTCTTACATCATCTAAAGGGTGTTAAGCCGTCAGCTCCAGCACTTTTTCATACACCTCAACACCCGTAAATCATGCGGCGAGACTGTCCTCCTTCGGCAATGTCAGCATTACTGGCGTCAATATCCAGATCACTGTCAAATGCCCGGACACTGATTGCCGAATAAGCACAAACCTTGCCGGAATGCGGCCAGGCAGAGGTCGATAACCAGCATGACCCGGGAGCGCTTGCTCGCTCGAGGCACACCAGGCTTTCAACGCTGCGCAAGCACAAGCAGCGATTTGTCGCAAATCAAAGACATGGCGTACGAGTGCGCAAATACTGGCCTCCCTATCATGGGAAATCGCTTGCGAATATTGAATGCAAGAAAGCAAAGGATCTGCTTTCTATAGATGAATTTTGACTAACAAGCCACGGATATGCGCCAACAAACCAGCGCCTGTTTACTGACAATGACTAAGCTGGAACCCACAGCCCTTGCTTCCCTTGGCTGAGTGGCAGGCTATCCTGCAACAAGCCGGATGATGGCTGGATCAAAAATGAAACAATCATTGCCCCGCTAAGTCTGGTGAAAATGAAGCACGTAGAATTGTTTACTCAACACCGATTCAAGGCGAACATTGGCCAGCTGCTCAAGCACCGGGGCGTGATAACCCTAATCAGCACAGCTTTGCCGTACCAATAGAGAGCCAGGGTGAGCCGACCCGACCTTAACGACGGCACACCCACCCCACCCACCACAAGGATGAAGAGAGCGCCGCGTGGAATCCGAAGTCAGTCGAGTCCAACTCAGCCACGATCCACGCAGTCAGCATGACGATCCCCTGCTGGATAGTCTGCTGAGCCTGTGTGTCCTGCACCAGAAGCCCGCCAGCCGGGTCATGCTGACAACAGGCCTACCGCTACCCGCCCAGCGCCTGAGCCCTGAACTGCTGCCCCGCGCTGCAGCCCGGGCAGGCCTGCAGGGGCGCCTGCTTCAGCGAAAGCTGGAGCAGATCCCAAGTATCGCCATGCCGGCCATGCTGCTGCTCAAGGAGGGCCGCAGCGCCGTCCTGCTCGGCTGGGAGAACGATGACACCGCGCGCCTGCTACTCAGCGAGAGCGACGGTGGCGAGGTGCACGTCAGCCGCGAAGCACTGCTAAGCGACTACAGCGGCCGCGTGTTCTTCGCGCAGCCGCAGCACAAGTTCGATGTCAACCACGGCAACCTCATCCCACGCGCGAAGTCGTGGTTCCGCGACACCCTGCTGCGCAGCAAGTGGTTGTATATCGACGCTATCGCCGCCAGCCTGGTGATCAACCTGATCGCCTTGGCCGCGCCGCTGTTCGTGATGAACGTGTATGACCGGGTGGTGCCAAACCAGGCCACCTCGACGCTCTGGGTACTGGCCATCGGTATCGCCGGCGCGTACATCTTCGACCTGATCCTCAAAGGCCTTCGCGGCCTGTGCCTGGACCTGGCAGGCAAGAAGACCGACCTGATCATCTCGGCAACGCTGTTTGAACGTATCGTCGGCATGTCGATGAAGTACCGGCCGGCGCGGGTCGGCAGCTTTGCCCAGAACATTCACGAGTTCCAGGGCCTGCGCGACTTCCTCGCCTCGCTGACCCTGACCAGCCTGATCGACCTGCCCTTTACCATCCTGATTTTGATCGTCATCGCCATCATTGGCGGGCACCTGGTGTGGATACCGATCATCGCTTTCCCGCTGGCTCTGGGCATCGGCTACGCCCTGCAGCGGCCACTGATGGCGACCATGGAGCGGACCATGGCTTTGGCATCAGAGCGCCAGTCCAGCCTGATCGAAACCCTGGCGGGTCTGGATGCGGTAAAGGTCAACAACGCCGAAAGCGAACGCCAGTATATGTGGGAGCAAACCCTCGGCACCCTGAGCCGGCTGGAACTGCGCGTGAAAGTGCTGTCGAGCCTGGCGATGAACATCACCCTGCTGATCCAGCAACTGGCAGGCGTGGCAATGATCTGCGTCGGCGTGTACCTGATCATCGACGGCAACCTGAGCATGGGCGGGCTGGTGGCTTGCTACATGCTCAGCGGCCGCGCCCTCGGCCCGTTGGGCCAACTCAACGGCCTGCTCGCCCGCTACCAGCAAGCCAAGGTGACCATGGTCTCCACCGACCACATGATGGATCTACCCCAAGAGCGCAACTTCGAAGAGCGCCCGCTGAGCCGCAAGGTGCTACAGGGCAGCGTCGAGTTCCGCGGTGTCGACTTCACTTATCCGAACCAGCAGAACCTGGCCCTGAAGAATATCAACCTGACCATCCGCCCTGGCGAGAAGGTCGGCATCATCGGTCGCAGCGGCTCGGGCAAGAGCTCGCTGGCCAAGCTCATTGTCGGCCTGTACGAGGCCGATGGTGGCTCGCTGCTGGTCGATGGCGTCGACATTCGCCAGATCGATGTCAGCGAACTGCGCCACAACATCGGCTACGTCCCACAGGACATCCAGCTGTTGGCCGGCACCTTGCGTGACAACCTGGTCAGCGGCGCCCGCTACATCGAGGACGAATTGATCCTGCAGGCCGCTGAACTGGCGGGCGTACATGAATTCGCCCGGCTGCACCCCGACGGCTACGAGCTGCAAGTGGGTGAACGCGGGCAGAACCTGTCCGGCGGCCAGCGGCAGAACGTCGCCTTGGGCCGTGCGCTGCTGCTCAACCCGCAGATCCTGCTGCTGGACGAGCCGACCAGCGCCATGGACAACACCGGTGAAGAACGCCTCAAGCAGCGCCTGCAAGCGGTGGTGGAGGGCAAGACGGTACTGCTGGTCACGCACCGTGCCTCGTTGCTGTCGCTGGTAGACCGGCTGATCGTGATCGATCGCGGGCAGATTGTCGCCGACGGCCCGAAAGCCGCGGTCATGGATGCACTGAAGAAGGGGCAGATCAGTGTTGCATAAGCTGGATATGGGGCAGTTCAAGGACGGCCTGCGGCGCTATTTCAAAGGCAGCGACTCGCTTGGCGGCCAGCCGCTGCCCGAGGTAAACAAAGCCCTGATCGAAGATGCACCGCGGGTGGTGCGGCTGACCATCTGGGGCGTGATCCTGTTCTTCGTGTTCTTGATTGTATGGGCCAGCGTTGCGCCCATCGACGAAGTTACGCGGGGTGAAGGCAAGGCCATTCCCTCTTCCAAGGTACAGAAGATCCAGAACCTGGAGGGCGGCATCGTCGCCGAAATCTTCGCCAAGGAGGGGCAGATCGTCGAAGTGGGCCAGCCATTGCTGCGCCTGGATGAAACCCGCTTCGCCTCCAACGTTGGTGAAACCGAGGCTGACCGCCTGGCCATGGCCCTGCGGGTCGAACGTTTGAGTGCCGAGGTACAGGACAGCCCGCTGATAATCGACGAAAAGCTGCGTAAAGCCGCGCCAAACCAGGCGGCCAGTGAGGAGTCGCTGTACCAGAGCCGGCGCCAGCAACTGCAGGACGAAATTGGCGGCCTGCAACAGCAGTTGGTCCAACGCCAGCAGGAACTGCGCGAATACAGCTCCAAGCGCACCCAGTACGCCAACAGCCTTGAGCTGCTGCGCAAGGAAATCAGTATGTCCGAACCGCTGGTGGCAACCGGCGCGATTTCCCAGGTTGAAGTGCTGCGCCTGCGCCGTGCTGAAGTGGAAAATCGCGGTCAGCTGGACTCCACTGCGCTGGCGATCCCGCGCGCAGAGGCGGCCATCCGCGAGGTGCAAAGCAAGATCGAAGAGACGCGTGGCAAGTTCCGAAGTGAAGCGCTGACCCAGCTGAACGAGGCACGCACCGAACTGAACAAGGCTACCGCCACCAGCAAGGCGCTGGACGACCGGGTGCACCGCACACTTGTCACTTCGCCAGTACGCGGTATCGTCAAGCAACTGCTGGTGAACACCATTGGCGGGGTAATCCAGCCAGGCAGCGATATCATCGAAGTCGTGCCACTGGACGACACGCTGGTCATCGAGGCAAAGATCCTGCCCAAAGACATCGCCTTCCTGCACCCTGGCCAGGAAGCGACGGTCAAGTTCACCGCGTATGACTACACCATCTACGGTGGGCTCAAGGCCAAGCTAGAGCAGATTGGCGCCGACACCATTACCGATGAAGACAAGAAGACTACGTATTACCTGATCAAGCTGCGCACTGATCGCAGCCACCTGGGGACTGATGAGAAGCCACTGCTGATCATTCCGGGGATGGTGGCGACGGTGGACATCATGACAGGCAAGAAAACCATCATGAGCTACCTGCTCAAGCCGATCATGAAGGCGCGCTCGGAAGCGCTGCGCGAGCGGTGATAGCCGACCTGCTGGTTTCGCCATTGCTGTAGGAGCGGCCTCGTGTCGCGACAGGGCTGTACAAGCAGCCCTGCACATCGCTACGTGAACCTGGGGCCGCTATGCGGCCCTTTTGCGGCTCTAGGCTGTTCCTACAGCGGCGCGAGAGAGGCCATTCAGCGCCAAGGCGCAGGCTCACCCACCAGTTGCCCCTGAATCCCGCCTACTCCCATCTCCAGCAACACCAACCGCTCCCCTTCCGTCTCGACTCGCTCAGCAATCAGCGGCAGGTCGATGCTATGCGCCGCACGCTGGATCGCTTCGATGAACAGCCGCTTGTGCTGCTCATGATCGATGTTGCGGATGTAACTGCCGTCAATCTTCAGGTACGCCAGGCCCAAGTGCGCCAGGTTGCCAATCATGCTGAAGCGCCCACCGAAGCGTTGCAAAGCCAACCCGAAACCTAGCCCATGCAGGCGCCGGGTGAGTTGCTCCAATGCTGCCTGCTCAGGCAACTGCTCCTCGCCAATTTCAAAAACCAGCCGCGGGCCGAGCGCCGCATTCTGGCCCAGCAGCTCGAAAATGCGTTGAAGGGCCTTGGGGTCGGCCAGGGTGGCGGCGGACAGGTTCAACGCCAGCACCTGGTCATGCCCTCGCAGGTGCGCCAACACTTTCTCCAGCACCAGCACATCCAGCCGCGGCATCCAGCCGAAGCGCTCCAGCCAAGGCAGGAAGCGGCCCGCCGGCAAGGCCTCGCCCTGGCCATCGCGCAAACGCGAAATAACTTTGTGGTGCAGTACCCGTTGCGAGGAAGCGCACTCCATCACTGGCTGGAAGAACAACTCGAAATGCCCATTGATAAACGCCTGGTCGAGCCGTTCGTGCCAGGCATGCTGGCTATCTGCGGCAACCGCAGCAACACCTTGCTCAAGGCATACCCAGCCCGGCGTTGGCTGGTTCTCAGCGCGGGCCAGAGCCTCGTCGGCGAGCTTCAGCAATGCCTGTGGTGAATCACCAGGGCTGAATGGTGCCAGGCCTATACAAGCCACCGGGTCTATATCACTGGCCCCCGTTTCGTGCAGGCTCTGCAACGTTGCCTCCAGGGCCTGGGCAAGGTGTACGGCCTCCTCATGCACCATGCCCGGTGCCAGCACTGCAAATTCACCGCCGCGGCTGCGGGAAATGAGGTCGTTGGTTTCCGGGTAGCTGGCACAAGTACGACGCAGCTGTTCACCTACCGCTTGCAGCAACTGGTCGGTACGCTGGCCGCCAAGGCGGGCGTTCAGGCCAGCCAGGCCCTGAACCCGCAGCAACAGCAGGTAGCCGGCGCGCGCGTCTTCCAGGTTGCTTACCCGATTGTTCAGCTGCATTTCAAAATAGCGGCGGTTCGACAGCCCGGTCAGGCTGTCCTGGTAGGACTCCGCACGCAGCCGCTCACTGCGCTCGGCCTGCTCGGTGAACAGGGCTTTGAGTTTCTCGACCATCTGGTTCATCGCTTGCACTACGCGGCGTAGCTCCGGCGTGCGTGGCAACTCTGGCAGGCTGAGGAATTCGCGGCGAGCAATAGCGTGGGATTGCTCGACCATGTAGTCCAGCGGCCTCAACTGGCGGCGCAACAGCAAAGCACCGAGCACGGCACTGGCCGCACCGCACAACAGCAACCAACCCAGGCTGCCCAAGGCACTTTGCCAAAGCTTGGCAATGGCGAACATCGGGTGGCTGATCACTTCAACGCGCGCGGCCTGCTGCCAGCCACGACTGACGATTGCATCGCCGCCGGCGGCCTCAAGGCCGATCAGGCGCACGAACCAAAGCGGCACACCGCCAGGGTCTGGCTCGGCGTGTCGCTCCACCAGCACGGCATTGGAACCCAGGTCGACGACCTTGATGCTTGCATAGTAACCACTGTCGAAAATCGAGCTGACCATCAGCTCGACCATCGCTGGGTCGTCGATATTCGGCGTCAGCGAAAGCGCCAGCGCGGTGGCCGCATCCTGGGCGTGCGAGCGCAGCTGGTTGACGTATTGGCTGCGCGAGCTTTCCAGGCTGACCATGAAACTGCCACTGAAGGCGACCACCAGGAACAGGCAAATGGCCAACAGCAATTGTTTGAACAGTGACATCTGTGCTCCTTCAGTAAACCGGCTCGGCCGGGAACCCTTCGGCCTGCATTTTCTTCAACAAATCCTGCCAGCGTGACAGCCGCTTGGTATCACCAACCTTCTTGTTCCCTGCGGCGCCCGTCAGCCACAACCCCTCGCCATTGAAGGCGTACACCGGCAGCAGGTCGGTACGCTGGCTTGCCGGCTTGATGGCATCCATCAGACTGTCCAGCACCAAAGGCTGGGCCTGTGGGCTTGAATAATAGGTCAGGACCATGTGTGCCCGGTTCTGCCGCAGCGCCTTGACGTAGGTGATGCGCAGTTTTTCGCTGGGGATTCCCATGCGCCGTAGACTGAAATATTTGGCGATGGCGTAATCCTCGCAGTCCCCTGCACCTTTGATCAGTGCCTGCACAGGTGTGGCCCAGTAGTCGACCTCATGCCACAGATCGATATCCTCGACATAACGCAATTGCTGGTTGAAGAAGCGGTTGACCACTTGCAACCGTTCAAGCTCGGTACCCTGCTTCTGCGTGGCCATCAGGCTCTGCCAGGCATCGATGCGCCCCTGCCCGGCACCTAGTGGGCCGTACAGAGCCTGCGACTTGCGGCTGATCTGGGAGAAATCCCAATCCGCGTGCAAGCCGCCCAGCAGAAGACTGCCCAGCAGCGCGGCAAAGCCGACATATCGCACTACGGTTTTGAGCAACCAGGATATCGCCACTGCGAAGCCCTGTTCAGACCAGTCGAAAGCAGCGATGGTGGGGCTTGCCACCGCAAAAGACAATGGCACCCTGCAATCACGCACCCGGCTGTCAGCCCGCCTATACTTTCTGCTTACATCTTTCTATAGGCAGCTTCCTTTGACGTGCGACTTCCTCCACCATAGCCGCGCTTTTGGGGCGCCCGTACCAGTGTGGGTGCAGGTTTGACACCCTCACAAGCTGTTACTAGTGTCATTGGATCCAATATAGTCATCGTTGAGGCAGGCGTCGCGTGGCCAAGAAAATCAAATTGAGCAATGTGCTGGCCAGCGAGCAGTTGTTGCCGCATCAGGCCCGTGCCGTGATCGAAGAACGCCTGCGCAGCGCCATTCTCGATGGGCGCTTGCCCCCTGGTACTGCGGTTCGCCAACAAGAGCTCGCCACCTTGTACGGCGTTAGCCGCATGCCCGTGCGCGAAGCCCTGCGCCAGCTCGAAGCGCAGTCCCTGCTGAAGGTGGAGATGCATAAGGGCGCCGTCGTTGCACCGCTGATCGGCGAGGATGCAGTGGACACCTATGCCCTTCGCGTATTGCTCGAGAGCGAGGCGCTGCGCCAGTCTATCCCGCTGCTTGATGCCAGCGACATCGCCAGCGCCCGCGGGTATATCCAGCAACTGGAGAACGAGACCAGCCACACCGAAATTGGCCGCCTCAACCGCCTGCTCCACATGGCGCTGTACAGCAAGGCGCCGAACAAGAAACTACTGCGCCTTATCGAGAACGAACTGAACGAGGAAGAACGCTTCCTGCGTTTCCATCTTTCGTCCATGGGCCTGGGCAAGCTCACTCAGGACGATCACAACGCACTGGTAGACGCAGCCAGCGACAAGCTGGTGGACGAAGCGGTAGCGGTGCTGGAACGGCACCTCAATGGCGGGGCGCGGGTGATCCGCAATTACCTGGATACGCAATTGGGGCGTTAGCCCATTACCGGCTTTACGCGGTAATTGATGGGTTGCAAATTAATCTTGCTCCGCCAACAATGAGACTAATTATCATTAACGTCCATTGATGCCGGCGCCCTCCTCCATGCCCAGCAACGATTCCGTGCAAACGCTCTACAGTGACCACCACGGCTGGTTGCATACCTGGCTGCGTAGCAAGCTCGGCAACGCAGCCGATGCGGCTGACCTCGCCCAGGATACCTTCGTCCGCTTGCTACAGCGTCGTGAGCAATTGCAGCTGAATGCTCCCAGGGCCTTCCTGCGCACGGTAGCGCGTGGGTTGGTGATCGATCATTGGCGCCGCGAGGAACTGCACAGGGCCTACCTGGAGGCTTTGGCCCATGTGCCGGAAGCCCTGGCCCCCTCAGTCGAGACCCGCGAGCTGCTGCTGGAATTGCTTGAGCGTATTGCACGCATGCTCGACGGCCTCAAACCCAAGGTCCGTCGCGCATTCCTGCTGGCTCAATGCGAGGGGCTGAAGCATCAGGCCATCGCCGAACAGATGGGGATCTCCGTGCGCACCGTTGAGCGCTACATCGCCGATGCGCTCTATCACTGCTACGTGCTGCGCTATGAAGACGACTGCTGAATCCATGACCGTCGCACGCCCTGATACAAAAACGGTCAGGCAGGCCATTCAGTGGATGCTGCGGCTGCGTGAAAGCGGGCACGATCCAGCTCTGCAACAACAGTGCGCGCATTGGCGCAGCAGCCACCACGAAAACGAACAGGCCTGGCAGCGTGTGGTTCACCTTCATCAGGACCTTGACCTGCGCGCTATTCCCGGTGCCGGGCTGGCATTGCAGACACTGGAAACCAGCCAGCAGCGCCTGCGCCGCCGACAGGCGCTGAAGCTGCTTGGCGGCGTTGTCATGGCAGGATCTGCGAGCTGGCTGGCCAAAGACCTCGATACTGTGAGTGCCTGGACGTCAGACTATGCCACCGCCACGGGCGAGCGACGCGTCTTCACCCTGCCCGATGGCTCACTGATGCAACTCAATACCTGCAGTGCCGTGGACCTGGCCTTCCATGATCAACAGCGTCTGGTCCGCTTGAAGCATGGGGAATTGATGATCAACTGCAACCCCCGGCATCCCCTGCTGGTACAAACCCGCGACGCGCTGCTGGAAGGCTTCGAAGGACGCTTTGTGGCCTATCAGGATAGCGACTGCACACGTGTCAGCGTCAGCCACGGCAAAGTGGCGATACACCGGCCTGGTACTGGCCAACTTCAGTGGATCGAAGGTGGCCAGAACTGGCGCCTGGATGCTCAAGGTGCGCACCGGCTCGCGCACATGGAGATGGATGCGATGGCCTGGACTGAAGGGTTGATCGTCACTCAGGACATGCGCCTCTCCAACTTCCTCGCGCAGGTCAGCCGCTATCGCCATGGTTACCTGGGCTGCAGCAATGAGATTGCCGACCTGCGCCTGTCGGGGGTGTTCCGCCTCGAAGACCCGGAACAACTGCTTCGGCTGCTACCGCAGACGTTGCCCGTACGACTTCGTCGACGTACACGCTGGTGGGTGCATGTAGAGAGCATGACCTGATAAGGCGTTATCGATTTCTGGCGGGTTTTGAATCCAGGTCCGGCTAGGACAGTAAGCAACACTTTCTGCCCTCGACACTTTAACGGACCCTTCATGCCTACCAACCCGGTGTTAACCCACACTTTCAGCCCGAATGATATTCGTCCAGTCCTGCAATCAGCTCACTTGCGCCACGCCATCCGGGCTGTTCTGTTTGGTACCGCCCTGGGCCTGGCAACTGCTCCGCAACTTTCCGTAGCGGCCGACACAGCCGAAGTGAGCCATGACTATGCAATACCGGCTGGCCAACTGACCGATGTGCTCAACAAGATCGCTCGTCAGGCCGGCATCACCCTATCGAGCACGCCTCAGCTGACCGATGGCCTGCATTCCAACGGACTGCAGGGGCAGTACACTACCGATCAAGCGCTGCGCCAGTTGCTAAATGGCAGCGGACTGGAAGCCGTCAGCCAGGGGGGACGTAACTATGTGCTGCAGGCACAGCGTCAGAACGCCGCCCTGGCATTGCCAGACACCGACATCCGTAGTTTCTCCCTCGGCAACGCACTGGGCAGCATGGAGGGTTACAACGCCACGCACAGCCAGGTGGCGACCAAGACCAGCATGCCCTTGGTGGAGACATCCCAATCGGTCTCGGTAGTCACTCGCCAACAAATGGACGATCAGGGCTCTCAGACCGTTGCCCAGGCCATGCGCTACACGCCTGGAGTACTGACCAACCCGTACGGTGCCACTCATCGCTATGACTATGTAGCCATGCGCGGCTTCAACGACGGTTCGGTGGACAACATCTACGTCGATGGGCTCAAGTCAATGGGCGACAACGGCACCTACAGCACGATGCAGGTAGACCCATACTTTCTTGAGCGCATCGACATTCTCAAGGGACCGTCTTCGGTACTGTACGGGCGAAGCTCGCCGGGTGGCCTGGTAGCCCTGACCACCAAGAAGCCACTCTTTGCCCCTTACCATCAGGTTCAGGCCACGGTAGGTACTCAGGGCCAGCGTGGCGTGGGCTTCGACTTCAGTGGTCCTGTGGATGACGACAAACGCATTGCGTATCGCCTGACGGGTTTGGCGGATGCTTCCGACACTCAGTTCGACCACAACAAGGAAGAACGTTACGCCATCGCCCCTGCTATCAGTGTCGACTTCACCGAAGACACCTCACTCACGCTGCAGGCCTATTTGCAGCACGACCCTGACGGTGGGTACCACGGCGGTAACCCTGCTGATGGCATGCTGCACAAGCGCAACGGTTTGCGCCTGTCAGACCATTTCTTCGAAGGCGAGCCGAGCATCGACAACTACGAGCGCACGCAGCAATCCTTCAGCTACCAGTTTGAGCATCGCTTCAATGATGTGTTCACAGCGCGGCAGAACTTCCGTTATCAGGATTCCGACGTGTCGATGGACCAGGTGTACTCCGCCGGCTGGGCAGATGTTGACAGCAACATGTTAAATCGCGCCTATACCGGCGGCGACGAGCGTCTGCATTCGTACATCATTGATAACATGCTGCAGGCAGAATTCTTTACCGGGGCGGCCAAACACACCTTGCTACTGGGGGCTGACTACCAGCGGCGCAAAGCCGACGTGGCATGGCGCTATGGCACCGTCGGCCCACTGGATGCCGGCAATCCACAGTACGGCAATGGCAATCTTCAGGTACTGGGCGAGAACCGCTACCAGCGGCGCTTGCAACAAACGGGTGTGTACCTGCAGGATCTGGTGGAGCTGGACCAGTGGCGCTTTTCATTGGGGCTGCGCCAGGACTGGGTGAAGGTGTCCGAAGAGAACCGTGACAGCGACAGCAAGGTCAGTGATCAACGCTCCAGGTTCACCTCCCGGGCAGGGGTGCTCTACCTGTTCGAGAACGGCATTGCGCCCTACATCAGCTACTCGGAGTCGTTCAACCCGAACACCGTGTCCGACCAGCAAGGCCGGCCGCTGGCACCGACGGAGGGCACTCAGTGGGAAGCCGGCATCAAATATCAGCCACCAGGGAGCGACAACCTGTTCACCGCATCGGTGTTCCGCATCGAGCAGGAGAATTTGGCGTCTAAACAGCCTGACGAAGACTTCTATCGCCCTGTCGGTGAAGTCCGCTCGCAAGGGCTGGAGCTTGAGGCCCATGTACAGCTGACCGACAGCCTCAAACTGCTGAGTGGCTATACCTTCACCGATATCGAGTATTCGAAGTCAATGCCGAGCCTTGTCTCAGGCAACGTGGACAACAAGGGTAATTCGCCGACTCAGGCGCCGAAACAGATGCTCTCGCTGTGGGCCGACTATATCTTCCGCCAGGGGGCACTGGATGGCCTGCGGCTGGGCGGTGGGGTGCGATATGTGGGGTACAGCTGGGTCGATGCGGAAAACAGCATGAAGGTGCCTTCCTACACCCTGTTCGACGCCTCTATCGGCTATGACCTGGGCAAGGTCGGCCTGACGGGTGTGGATGTGCGCTTGAACGCCAACAACCTTACCAATGAAAGCTACATCACCTCATGTGCCAGCCTGAACTACTGCTACATGGGTGAAGAGCGCAATGTGAGCGCCACAGTCAGCTATCAGTTCTAACCGATATTGAAACCCGAAAAAGACAAAGCCCCTGTCTGCATCGCAGACAGGGGCTTTGGGTTTGAATCTTGACGATGACCTACTCTCACATGGGGAAACCCCACACTACCATCGGCGATGCATCGTTTCACTGCTGAGTTCGGGATGGGATCAGGTGGTTCCAATGCTCTATGGTCGTCAAGAAATTCTGTGTGCTGGCCCGTCCTTAGGACGTGCCTGCGAATCTCTGTAGTTCCTACTTAAAGACAAAACCCCTACCTGCATGTGCAGATAGGGGTTTTGCGAAATGAATCTTGACGATGACCTACTCTCACATGGGGAAACCCCACACTACCATCGGCGATGCATCGTTTCACTACTGAGTTCGGGATGGGATCAGGTGGTTCCAATGCTCTATGGTCGTCAAGAAATTCTGTTGCCAGAATGTCCAGATGGACAGCCCAGCGAATTCGGATATGCGATATTTGTGGTCTTACGAATTTTCGGGTCTTTCGTCTTCACCACCGCAACCTGCGTCAGCAAATTGCTTGGGTGTTATATGGTCAAGCCTCACGGGCAATTAGTATTGGTTAGCTCAACGCCTCACAGCGCTTACACACCCAACCTATCAACGTCGTAGTCTTCGACGGCCCTTTAGGGGATTCAAGATCCCAGTGAGATCTCATCTTGAGGCAAGTTTCCCGCTTAGATGCTTTCAGCGGTTATCTCTTCCGAACATAGCTACCCGGCAATGCCACTGGCGTGACAACCGGAACACCAGAGGTTCGTCCACTCCGGTCCTCTCGTACTAGGAGCAGCCCCTCTCAAATCTCAAACGTCCACGGCAGATAGGGACCGAACTGTCTCACGACGTTCTAAACCCAGCTCGCGTACCACTTTAAATGGCGAACAGCCATACCCTTGGGACCGGCTTCAGCCCCAGGATGTGATGAGCCGACATCGAGGTGCCAAACACCGCCGTCGATATGAACTCTTGGGCGGTATCAGCCTGTTATCCCCGGAGTACCTTTTATCCGTTGAGCGATGGCCCTTCCATACAGAACCACCGGATCACTAAGACCTACTTTCGTACCTGCTCGACGTGTTTGTCTCGCAGTCAAGCGCGCTTTTGCCTTTATACTCTACGACCGATTTCCGACCGGTCTGAGCGCACCTTCGTACTCCTCCGTTACTCTTTGGGAGGAGACCGCCCCAGTCAAACTACCCACCATACACTGTCCTCGATCCGGATAACGGACCTGAGTTAGAACCTCAAAGTTGCCAGGGTGGTATTTCAAGGATGGCTCCATGAGAACTGGCGTCCCCACTTCAAAGCCTCCCACCTATCCTACACAAGCAAATTCAAAGTCCAGTGCAAAGCTATAGTAAAGGTTCACGGGGTCTTTCCGTCTAGCCGCGGATACACTGCATCTTCACAGCGATTTCAATTTCACTGAGTCTCGGGTGGAGACAGCGCCGCCATCGTTACGCCATTCGTGCAGGTCGGAACTTACCCGACAAGGAATTTCGCTACCTTAGGACCGTTATAGTTACGGCCGCCGTTTACCGGGGCTTCGATCAAGAGCTTCGCTTGCGCTAACCCCATCAATTAACCTTCCGGCACCGGGCAGGCGTCACACCCTATACGTCCACTTTCGTGTTTGCAGAGTGCTGTGTTTTTAATAAACAGTCGCAGCGGCCTGGTATCTTCGACCGGCATGGGCTTACGGAGCAAGTCCTTCACCCTCGCCGGCGCACCTTCTCCCGAAGTTACGGTGCCATTTTGCCTAGTTCCTTCACCCGAGTTCTCTCAAGCGCCTTGGTATTCTCTACCTAACCACCTGTGTCGGTTTGGGGTACGGTTCCCAGTTATCTGAAGCTTAGGAGCTTTTCTTGGAAGCATGGTATCAACCACTTCGTCGCCTAAAGGCAACTCGTCATCAGCTCTCGGCCTTGAAATCCCGGATTTGCCTAAGATTTCAGCCTACCACCTTAAACCTGGACAACCAACGCCAGGCTGGCCTAACCTTCTCCGTCCCTCCATCGCAATAACTGGAAGTACAGGAATATTAACCTGTTTTCCATCGACTACGCTTTTCAGCCTCGCCTTAGGGACCGACTAACCCTGCGTCGATTAACGTTGCGCAGGAAACCTTGGTCTTTCGGCGTGCGAGTTTTTCACTCGCATTGTCGTTACTCATGTCAGCATTCGCACTTCTGATACCTCCAGCAAGCTTCTCAACTCACCTTCACAGGCTTACAGAACGCTCCTCTACCGCATCATCGTAAGATGATACCCGTAGCTTCGGTGCATGGTTTGAGCCCCGTTACATCTTCCGCGCAGGCCGACTCGACTAGTGAGCTATTACGCTTTCTTTAAAGGGTGGCTGCTTCTAAGCCAACCTCCTAGCTGTCTAAGCCTTCCCACATCGTTTCCCACTTAACCATGACTTTGGGACCTTAGCTGACGGTCTGGGTTGTTTCCCTTTTCACGACGGACGTTAGCACCCGCCGTGTGTCTCCCATGCTCGGCACTTGTAGGTATTCGGAGTTTGCATCGGTTTGGTAAGTCGGGATGACCCCCTAGCCGAAACAGTGCTCTACCCCCTACAGTGATACATGAGGCGCTACCTAAATAGCTTTCGAGGAGAACCAGCTATCTCCGAGCTTGATTAGCCTTTCACTCCGATCCACAGGTCATCCGCTAACTTTTCAACGGTAGTCGGTTCGGTCCTCCAGTCAGTGTTACCTAACCTTCAACCTGCCCATGGATAGATCGCCCGGTTTCGGGTCTATACCCAGCGACTAAACGCCCTATTAAGACTCGCTTTCGCTACGCCTCCCCTATTCGGTTAAGCTCGCCACTGAATATAAGTCGCTGACCCATTATACAAAAGGTACGCAGTCACCTAACAAAGTAGGCTCCCACTGCTTGTACGCATACGGTTTCAGGTTCTATTTCACTCCCCTCTCCGGGGTTCTTTTCGCCTTTCCCTCACGGTACTGGTTCACTATCGGTCAGTCAGTAGTATTTAGCCTTGGAGGATGGTCCCCCCATATTCAGACAAAGTTTCTCGTGCTCCGTCCTACTCGATTTCATTGACAAGAGATTTTCGTGTACGGGGCTATCACCCACTATGGCCGCACTTTCCAGAGCGTTCCACTAATCTCAAACCAACTTAAGGGCTGGTCCCCGTTCGCTCGCCACTACTAAGGGAATCTCGGTTGATTTCTTTTCCTCAGGGTACTTAGATGTTTCAGTTCCCCTGGTTCGCCTCTTGCACCTATGTATTCAGTACAAGATAACCAGCTTATGCTGGCTGGGTTCCCCCATTCAGAGATCTCTGGATCACAGTCTGTTTGCCGACTCCCCAAAGCTTATCGCAGGCTACCACGTCTTTCATCGCCTCTGACTGCCAAGGCATCCACCGTATGCGCTTCTTCACTTGACCATATAACCCCAAGCAATCTGGTTATACTGTGAAGACGACATTCGCCGAAAATTCGTACGTTGCTCTTTCGAGCAGAACTCACAAATTTTACCTTAGCCTGATCCACCAGCAGTGAAACTGGTGTTCAGTCTATATCTATCACATATCCGAATTTTTAAAGAACGATCTGACAAAAGTCAGAAATCAACATTCAATATGAATGTTCATTTCTAAGTTCTGACAAGTTACTGTGTACGGCGAAAGTGGTGGAGCCAAGCGGGATCGAACCGCTGACCTCCTGCGTGCAAGGCAGGCGCTCTCCCAGCTGAGCTATGGCCCCGTATTCTACGGCTGAACCATGTAATGGTAGGTCTGGGCAGATTTGAACTGCCGACCTCACCCTTATCAGGGGTGCGCTCTAACCAACTGAGCTACAGACCTATAACAGGGTCGCGTTACAGCATCGTCTTTTACAATGAATCAAGCAATTCGTGTGGGAGCTCATCAGCAGGCTGATGTCGTCGATTAAGGAGGTGATCCAGCCGCAGGTTCCCCTACGGCTACCTTGTTACGACTTCACCCCAGTCATGAATCACACCGTGGTAACCGTCCCCCCGAAGGTTAGACTAGCTACTTCTGGTGCAACCCACTCCCATGGTGTGACGGGCGGTGTGTACAAGGCCCGGGAACGTATTCACCGCGACATTCTGATTCGCGATTACTAGCGATTCCGACTTCACGCAGTCGAGTTGCAGACTGCGATCCGGACTACGATCGGTTTTGTGAGATTAGCTCCACCTCGCGGCTTGGCAACCCTCTGTACCGACCATTGTAGCACGTGTGTAGCCCAGGCCGTAAGGGCCATGATGACTTGACGTCATCCCCACCTTCCTCCGGTTTGTCACCGGCAGTCTCCTTAGAGTGCCCACCATAACGTGCTGGTAACTAAGGACAAGGGTTGCGCTCGTTACGGGACTTAACCCAACATCTCACGACACGAGCTGACGACAGCCATGCAGCACCTGTGTCAGAGTTCCCGAAGGCACCAATCCATCTCTGGAAAGTTCTCTGCATGTCAAGGCCTGGTAAGGTTCTTCGCGTTGCTTCGAATTAAACCACATGCTCCACCGCTTGTGCGGGCCCCCGTCAATTCATTTGAGTTTTAACCTTGCGGCCGTACTCCCCAGGCGGTCAACTTAATGCGTTAGCTGCGCCACTAAAATCTCAAGGATTCCAACGGCTAGTTGACATCGTTTACGGCGTGGACTACCAGGGTATCTAATCCTGTTTGCTCCCCACGCTTTCGCACCTCAGTGTCAGTATCAGTCCAGGTGGTCGCCTTCGCCACTGGTGTTCCTTCCTATATCTACGCATTTCACCGCTACACAGGAAATTCCACCACCCTCTACCGTACTCTAGCTTGCCAGTTTTGGATGCAGTTCCCAGGTTGAGCCCGGGGCTTTCACATCCAACTTAACAAACCACCTACGCGCGCTTTACGCCCAGTAATTCCGATTAACGCTTGCACCCTCTGTATTACCGCGGCTGCTGGCACAGAGTTAGCCGGTGCTTATTCTGTCGGTAACGTCAAAACAGCAAGGTATTAACTTACTGCCCTTCCTCCCAACTTAAAGTGCTTTACAATCCGAAGACCTTCTTCACACACGCGGCATGGCTGGATCAGGCTTTCGCCCATTGTCCAATATTCCCCACTGCTGCCTCCCGTAGGAGTCTGGACCGTGTCTCAGTTCCAGTGTGACTGATCATCCTCTCAGACCAGTTACGGATCGTCGCCTTGGTGAGCCATTACCCCACCAACTAGCTAATCCGACCTAGGCTCATCTGATAGCGCAAGGCCCGAAGGTCCCCTGCTTTCTCCCGTAGGACGTATGCGGTATTAGCGTTCCTTTCGAAACGTTGTCCCCCACTACCAGGCAGATTCCTAGGCATTACTCACCCGTCCGCCGCTGAATCAAGGAGCAAGCTCCCGTCATCCGCTCGACTTGCATGTGTTAGGCCTGCCGCCAGCGTTCAATCTGAGCCATGATCAAACTCTTCAGTTCAATACTGCTTGGGTTTTTAAGAAACCCTAAACTTGGCTCAGCAATCTCAAATGACTATGTGATTTCTCGCATGGTCACTTGTGATGCTGATAATCTTTTTGACTATCAGTCCGTACTCACAAGCACCCACACGAATTGCTTGATTCAATTTGTTAAAGAGCGTTTGGTTAAGAGCTTTTCGTCTCAACCGAGGCGCGCATTCTACGCTTTCCTCAGAGTCTGTCAAGTGTTTATTTTGAAGTTTTTCGAGAAACTCGTTTAACTTCAGACACTTGGCTCGCTTCGATCTCTCGTCGCGGGAGGTGAATAATACAGCATCCAAAAACGCTGTCAACCACCTTTTTACCACCACCAGCTGGCTGTTCAGCCTACCAGGAGAAGCGATAGCTTCTACTTAAAGACAAAACCCCTACCTGCATGCGCAGATAGGGGTTTTGCGAAATGAATCTTGACGATGACCTACTCTCACATGGGGAAACCCCACACTACCATCGGCGATGCATCGTTTCACTGCTGAGTTCGGGATGGGATCAGGTGGTTCCAATGCTCTATGGTCGTCAAGAAATTCTGTTGCCAGAATGTCCAGATGGACAGCCCAGCGAATTCGGATATGCGATATTTGTGGTCTTACGAATTTTCGGGTCTTTCGTCTTCACCACCACAATCTGCGTAGCAGATTGCTTGGGTGTTATATGGTCAAGCCTCACGGGCAATTAGTATTGGTTAGCTCAACGCCTCACAGCGCTTACACACCCAACCTATCAACGTCGTAGTCTTCGACGGCCCTTTAGGGGATTCAAGATCCCAGTGAGATCTCATCTTGAGGCAAGTTTCCCGCTTAGATGCTTTCAGCGGTTATCTCTTCCGAACATAGCTACCCGGCAATGCCACTGGCGTGACAACCGGAACACCAGAGGTTCGTCCACTCCGGTCCTCTCGTACTAGGAGCAGCCCCTCTCAAATCTCAAACGTCCACGGCAGATAGGGACCGAACTGTCTCACGACGTTCTAAACCCAGCTCGCGTACCACTTTAAATGGCGAACAGCCATACCCTTGGGACCGGCTTCAGCCCCAGGATGTGATGAGCCGACATCGAGGTGCCAAACACCGCCGTCGATATGAACTCTTGGGCGGTATCAGCCTGTTATCCCCGGAGTACCTTTTATCCGTTGAGCGATGGCCCTTCCATACAGAACCACCGGATCACTAAGACCTACTTTCGTACCTGCTCGACGTGTTTGTCTCGCAGTCAAGCGCGCTTTTGCCTTTATACTCTACGACCGATTTCCGACCGGTCTGAGCGCACCTTCGTACTCCTCCGTTACTCTTTGGGAGGAGACCGCCCCAGTCAAACTACCCACCATACACTGTCCTCGATCCGGATAACGGACCTGAGTTAGAACCTCAAAGTTGCCAGGGTGGTATTTCAAGGATGGCTCCATGAGAACTGGCGTCCCCACTTCAAAGCCTCCCACCTATCCTACACAAGCAAATTCAAAGTCCAGTGCAAAGCTATAGTAAAGGTTCACGGGGTCTTTCCGTCTAGCCGCGGATACACTGCATCTTCACAGCGATTTCAATTTCACTGAGTCTCGGGTGGAGACAGCGCCGCCATCGTTACGCCATTCGTGCAGGTCGGAACTTACCCGACAAGGAATTTCGCTACCTTAGGACCGTTATAGTTACGGCCGCCGTTTACCGGGGCTTCGATCAAGAGCTTCGCTTGCGCTAACCCCATCAATTAACCTTCCGGCACCGGGCAGGCGTCACACCCTATACGTCCACTTTCGTGTTTGCAGAGTGCTGTGTTTTTAATAAACAGTCGCAGCGGCCTGGTATCTTCGACCGGCATGGGCTTACGGAGCAAGTCCTTCACCCTCGCCGGCGCACCTTCTCCCGAAGTTACGGTGCCATTTTGCCTAGTTCCTTCACCCGAGTTCTCTCAAGCGCCTTGGTATTCTCTACCTAACCACCTGTGTCGGTTTGGGGTACGGTTCCCAGTTATCTGAAGCTTAGGAGCTTTTCTTGGAAGCATGGTATCAACCACTTCGTCGCCTAAAGGCAACTCGTCATCAGCTCTCGGCCTTGAAATCCCGGATTTGCCTAAGATTTCAGCCTACCACCTTAAACCTGGACAACCAACGCCAGGCT
>NZ_CP079827.1:0-120000 GCF_024971855.1 Pseudomonas sp. HD6515 | reverse complement strand
GAAAGGTCTAGCACCCGCAGATGTGATAGCGCGCCCATGGCTTGCTCCTTATCAATAGAACGCCTGGATACCGGTCTGCGCACGACCCAGGATAAGTGCATGCACATCATGGGTACCTTCATAGGTGTTGACCACCTCCAGGTTAACCAGATGGCGGGCCACACCAAACTCGTCGGAGATGCCGTTGCCGCCCAGCATGTCACGCGCCATACGGGCGATATCCAGCGCCTTGCCGCAGGAATTGCGCTTCATGATGGAGGTGATTTCCACCGCAGCCGTCCCTTCATCCTTCATGCGACCCAGACGCAGGCAGCCCTGCAGCGCCAGGGTGATTTCTGTCTGCATGTCGGCAAGCTTCTTCTGAATCAACTGGTTGGCGGCCAGTGGACGACCAAACTGCTGACGGTCCAGGGTGTACTGGCGAGCGGTGTGCCAGCAGGCTTCAGCGGCACCCAGCGCACCCCACGAAATACCATAGCGAGCCGAGTTCAGGCAGGTGAACGGGCCCTTGAGGCCACGCACGTCCGGGAAGATGTTCTCTTCTGGCACGAACACATTGTCCATGACGATTTCACCAGTGATCGACGCGCGCAGGCCAACCTTGCCATGGATTGCCGGGGCACTGAGGCCTTGCCAGCCTTTTTCCAGTACGAAGCCACGAATATCGCCCGCATCATCCTTGGCCCACACCACGAACACATCGGCGATGGGACTGTTGGTGATCCACATTTTACTGCCGGTCAGCCGGTAGCCACCGTCGACCTTCCTCGCGCGCGTAATCATCGAACCAGGATCGGAGCCATGGTTAGGCTCGGTCAGACCGAAGCAACCGATCCACTCGCCACTGGCCAACTTGGGGAGGTACTTCTGCTTTTGAGCTTCGGTGCCAAATTCGTTGATCGGCACCATCACCAGCGACGACTGCACACTCATCATCGAGCGGTAACCTGAGTCGATACGTTCCACTTCGCGAGCAATAAGGCCATAGCACACATAATTCAGGCCACTGCCACCGTATTGCTCGGGAATGGTTGCACCCAACAGGCCTACTTCACCCATCTCGCGGAAGATCGCCGGATCGGTCTGCTCATGGCGGAAGGCCTCAAGCACACGCGGGGCCAGCTTGTCCTGGGCGAACTGATAAGCGCTGTCACGCACCATGCGCTCTTCTTCAGTGAGCTGCTGATCCAGCAGCAACGGGTCGATCCAGTTGAAGCTTGCTTTACCGGCCATGAGCGAATCCTCGAAATAGGGGTCAGTTTCTTGTGCCTTTGAGCCTAGGCCTGATCGGCCGCCGGGACAAACGAGGATTGCGCACCAATTAGTGATATTTTGTCACTCCGTAAATCGGCAAAACGCCTTATTGACAGCCTTACAAGTGAGGTTGACGTACATGCGCCGTAAGATCCCCAGTACCGCCGCCCTGATTTGCTTCGAGGCGGCAGCCCGTAACGAGAGCTTTACCAAGGCTGCCCAGGAACTCGCGCTGACCCAGGGTGCCGTCTGTCGGCAGATCGGTGGCCTGGAAGCCTTCCTTAATGTGGAACTGTTCCGTCGCTCGCGCCGCGGCGTAAGGCTGACCGAAGCCGGCCTGTCCTACAGTCGCCAGGTGGCGGCCCAACTGGACGCCGTGGAGCGCGATACCTTGTCGGTCATGCGCCAGCAAGGCGCCAATGTGATCGAGCTGGCGGTAGTGCCGACGTTTGGCACTCAATGGCTGCTACCACGGCTCAAGGACTTCCAGCAGCGCCACCCGGAGGTCACAGTCAACCTCACCAACCGCACCCGGCCATTCCTGTTCGCCGACACTACCTTCGATGCCGCCATCTATTTTGGTGATGCGGACTGGTCAGGCACCCAGTCGCACCAACTGATGGGTGAAAACCCAGTACCCGTGTGCAGCCCGGCACTGCTGAACGGCCAGGGCATGCTCGAGGCACGCCACATCGCGCAGCTACCACTGCTGCAGCAGAGCACGCGCCCGTATGCCTGGCGGCAATGGTTCGGCAGTGTGGGCATGAATGTGGAGCGCGACATGACAGGCCCGCGCTATGAACTATTCTCGATGCTCGCCCAGGCGGCCATGCACGACATGGGCATTGCCCTGATACCACCGTTCCTGATCCAGCGGGAGTTGGAGGAGGGAAGGCTGGTGGTCGCTAACAGGCATGCCCTGAGTAGCGACAAGGCCTACTATCTGATGATTCCAGAGCGCAAGGTGGAGTCGGCGTCGCTACGCGCCTTTCGCGACTGGCTGGTAAGCCAGGCTCAGGCCTACCTGAATAGATCAGGGGCAAGCGCGACAAATTGACCCTGTAGTCAATTATTTTAAACACCTACAGATATATGTATATGTCGCATATTCGCAAACTGTAACGCAAGCATAAAAACACCCTTTAACCGTGCTCAGTACGCGGCTTTGCGGGTTATTTTGCGACATCCAACTAGTCGTAAGCGAATTGGCCGCTTTTTTTTTGATTTTTTCTCCTAATCTGCCAATGGCGCATGTTTGACGGGCTGCAACCCTATTGCTGCGACAAGCGGTCACAGGGTGACTTGTAGTTTTGACTTCGTTTCGCTTCAGAACCGGTTGAAGGCCTTCGGGTTCGTCTGCAAAATGCTTCGCCCCGCCCGGGATCCGGCGGGTTGGCGCTCCACAGCCGCCCCAGCGCACCATCCGAAGTGTGCTGGCTTCTACAAAGACAAAAGGTCACCGCAGGAGAAATAGTCGTGCACATTGGTGTTCCTCTCGAGACGCAGACCGGTGAGACAAGGGTCGCTGCGACCCCCGAAACCATCAAGAAACTGATTGGCCAGGGCCATCAGGTCACCGTTCAACGGGGGGCAGGGCTCAACGCCGCCATTCCGGACAGTGCCTATGAAGCCGTGGGTGCTTCCCTTGGAAGCGCCGCCGATGCCTACGGCGCCCAATTGGTACTCAAAGTGGTCGCCCCCAACGACCAGGAACTGGCCCTGATCAACAGCGGCAGCCTTCTGGTGGGCATGCTCAACCCCTTCAACGGTGAACTGATCGGCAAGATGGCCGAACGCGGTATTACCGCCTTCGCCCTGGAAGCCGCGCCGCGAACCTCGCGGGCGCAGAGCCTGGACGTGCTGTCGTCGCAGGCCAACATCGCCGGCTACAAGGCCGTGTTGCTGGCAGCCCATCACTACCCACGCTTCATGCCAATGCTGATGACCGCTGCCGGTACCGTTAAGGCCGCACGCGTCCTGGTACTGGGCGCTGGCGTTGCCGGCTTGCAGGCTATCGCCACCGCCAAGCGCCTGGGTGCGGTGATCGAAGCATCCGACGTTCGCCCGGCGGTGAAAGAGCAGATCGAATCACTGGGTGCAAAATTCATCGACGTGCCCTACGAGACCGACGAGGAGCGAGAATGCGCCGAAGGCGTTGGCGGCTATGCCCGACCAATGCCGGCCAGTTGGATGCAGCGCCAGGCCCAGGCGGTGCACGAGCGTGCCAAGCAGGCCGATATCGTCATCACCACCGCGCTGATCCCCGGGCGCAAGGCGCCGACCCTGCTAAGCGCCGAAACCGTGGCGCAGATGAAGCCTGGCTCGGTGGTCATCGACCTGGCTGCAGCCCAAGGCGGCAACTGCCCGCTGACCGTCGCAGACCAGGTGGTGCAGGAGAACGGCGTGACCATCGTCGGCCCGACCAACCTGCCAGCCCAGGTGAGTGCCGATGCCTCGGCACTGTATGCGCGCAACCTGCTGGACTTCATGAAGCTGCTGTTCGACAAGGATGGCGCGCTGATCATCAACCTCGAAGACGACATCGTCGCGGCCTGCCTGATGTGCCGTGATGGTCAGATCGTCCGCAAGAACGGCTAAGGAGCACGACAATGGAAGACATGCTGATTTCCCACGGCATCTACAACCTGATCATTTTCGTGCTGGCCATCTATGTGGGCTACCACGTGGTGTGGAACGTCACCCCGGCGCTGCACACCCCACTGATGGCGGTCACCAATGCCATCTCGGCAATCGTCATCGTCGGCGCCATGCTGGCCGCGGCCCTGACCGTGACCCCGGCCGGCAAGCTGATGGGCACCCTGGCCGTGGCCCTTGCCGCAGTCAACGTGTTCGGTGGCTTCCTGGTCACCCGCCGCATGCTTGAAATGTTCAAGAAGAAAACCAAGAACGAGGCGAAGAAGTAAGCATGAGCATGAATCTGGTAACGCTCCTCTACCTCGTCGCCTCGGTGTGCTTCATCCAGGCGCTCAAGGGCCTGTCGCACCCGACTACCTCGCGGCGCGGCAATCTGTTCGGCATGATCGGCATGGGGCTCGCCATCCTCACGACGGTCGGCCTCATTTATAAGCTTGGGGCTGAACTTGCCACTGCCGGTATCGGCTATGTCATCGTCGGCCTGCTGGTCGGCGGCACCGCCGGTTCCATCATGGCCAAGCGCGTCGAAATGACCAAAATGCCCGAACTGGTCGCTTTCATGCACAGCATGATCGGCCTGGCGGCGGTGTTCATTGCCATCGCCGCCGTGCTGGAGCCACAGTCGATGGGCATTGTGGCTGCCATCAGCGATCCGATCCCCACCGGCAACCGCCTGGAGCTGTTCCTCGGTGCTGCCATCGGTGCCATTACCTTCTCCGGTTCGGTGATCGCCTTTGGCAAATTGTCGGGCAAGTACAAGTTCCGCCTCTTCCAAGGCGCACCGGTACAGTTCGCTGGCCAGCACAAACTGAACCTGATCCTTGGCCTGACCACCATCGCCCTTGGCCTGCTGTTCACTTTCACTGGCCACTACAGTGCCTTCACCCTGATGCTGGTCCTGGCCTTCATCATGGGTGTGCTGATCATTATTCCGATCGGCGGCGCCGACATGCCAGTGGTGGTGTCGATGCTCAACAGCTACTCGGGGTGGGCAGCGGCCGGCATCGGCTTCTCGCTGAACAACTCGATGCTGATCATCGCCGGTTCCCTGGTAGGTTCGTCCGGTGCCATCCTCTCGTACATCATGTGCAAGGCGATGAACCGCTCGTTCTTCAACGTCATCCTTGGCGGCTTCGGTGGCGATACCGACACTGGCGCGGCGCAAGGTTCGCAAGAACAGCGGCCGGTGAAGTCCGGTTCGGCTGACGATGCCACCTTCCTGCTCAGCAATGCCGACAGCGTGATCATCGTTCCGGGCTACGGCCTGGCGGTGGCCCGCGCACAACACGCACTGAAAGAGCTGACCGAGAAGCTGACCCACAACGGCGTGACCGTGAAGTATGCGATTCACCCGGTGGCGGGCCGCATGCCCGGGCACATGAACGTACTGCTGGCCGAGGCTGAAGTGCCGTACGATCAGGTATTCGAGATGGAAGACATCAACGCCGAGTTCGGCCAGGCCGACGTGGTGCTGGTGCTGGGCGCCAACGACGTGGTCAACCCGGCGGCGAAGAACGATCCCAAGTCGCCAATCGCCGGCATGCCGATCCTCGAGGCGTTCAAAGCCAAGACCATCATCGTCAACAAACGCTCGATGGCCAGCGGCTATGCCGGCCTGGACAACGAACTGTTCTATCTGGACAAGACCATGATGGTGTTCGGTGACGCCAAGAAGGTCATCGAGGACATGGTCAAGGCAGTGGAGTGACACCAGCCGCTGCAAACCAGCTGATATAAAGGAAGCCCCGGTCAGAATCTGCCGGGGCTTTTCTTTTATTGATCCGGATCAACGGCTCAAATACAAGGCTTCTCATACGACCATGGTCGTGGGACGGCAATGGGCGAAATCTCTAGACTGCGCTGCAGTAGTTTCAGTAGCCCGAGATAACAATCCATGTACCGTGATCGTATCCGCTTGTCCTCCCTGCACAGCAAGGTAATGAGTGCGGCTGATGCCGCTGGTCTGATCGAGGACGGCATGACTGTCGGCATGAGCGGCTTCACCCGCGCCGGCGAAGCCAAGGCCGTACCGCATGCACTGGCCGAACGTGCCAAGCAATCGCCACTGAAAATCAGCCTGATGACCGGCGCCAGCCTGGGCAATGACCTGGACAAACAACTGACCGAGGCCGGTGTGTTGGCCCGCCGCATGCCGTTCCAGGTCGACAGCACCCTGCGCAAAGCCATCAATGACGGCCAGGTGATGTTCATTGACCAGCACCTGTCGGAAACCGTCGAGCAACTGCGCAACCAGCAGCTGAAGCTGCCGGACATCGCGGTCATCGAAGCCGTGGCCATCACCGAGCAAGGCCACATCGTGCCAACCACGTCGGTGGGCAACTCGGCCAGCTTCGCGATCTTCGCCAAGCAGGTGATTGTGGAGATCAACCTCTCGCACAACACCAACCTCGAAGGCCTGCACGACATCTATATCCCAACCTACCGTCCGACTCGCACGCCAATCCCGCTGGTCAAGGTAGACGACCGTATCGGCAGCACCGCGATCCCGATCGACCCGGCCAAGATCGTCGGTATCGTCATCAGTGACCAGCCAGACTCGCCGTCCACTGTGCTGCCGCCAGATGATGAAACACAGGGCATCGCCGACCACCTGATCAACTTCCTCAAGAAGGAAGTGGATGCAGGCCGTATGACCAACAAGCTCGGCCCGCTGCAAGCCGGCATTGGCAGCATTGCCAATGCGGTGATGTGCGGCCTGATCGAGTCGCCGTTCGAAGACCTGACCATGTACTCCGAAGTGCTGCAGGACTCCACCTTCGACCTGATCGACGCCGGCAAGCTTAGCTTCGCATCGGGCAGCTCGATCACCCTGTCAACGCGCCGCAATGCCGATGTGTTCGGCAACCTGGAGCGCTACAAGGACAAGTTGGTGCTACGCCCGCAGGAAATCTCCAACCACCCGGAAGTGGTACGTCGCCTGGGCATCATCGGTATCAACACCGCACTGGAGTTCGATATCTACGGCAACGTCAACTCCACTCACGTCTGTGGCACCAGGATGATGAACGGCATCGGTGGCTCCGGCGACTTCGCCCGTAACGCCCACCTGGCCGTGTTCGTCACCAAGTCGATTGCCAAAGGCGGGGCGATTTCCAGCGTGGTGCCAATGGTCAGCCATGTCGACCACACCGAGCACGACGTGGACATCCTGGTCACCGAGCAGGGCCTGGCGGACCTGCGTGGCCTGGCGCCGCGCGAACGGGCGCGAGCGATCATCGACAACTGCGTGCACCCAGACTATCGCGCTGCGCTGAACGACTACTTCGACCGTGCCTGCCAGCGTGGCGGTCATACCCCGCACATCCTGCGTGAAGCCCTGAGCTGGCACGAAAACCTGGAAGAAACCGGGCGCATGCTGGCTAGCTGATCCAGATGTGGTACGGAACGGCGGCCCTGCCTCTGCTGTTCCGGCCTCTTCGCGGGCTTGCCCGCTCCCACAGGTGATGTACAACCCTAAAGGGCAGCACTTTCTCTATGGGAGCGGGCAAGCTCGCGAATAGCCCATAACACTCAAACCCTTCTATCAATACACCTTTCCGCCATCAGCAGAATAATCTGTTCTACTGTACTGGTGTTTTCAGATCTTCCCGACTGACAAATCCCCTTCTTCGAATCAAGGCGCACCAAAGAAGTGCAGACCAGTACAGTTACGCCTATTTCGAGTGCAACAGTAGGGTTACACAGTTAACTGAGCCATCGTCTTTCAACTGAACTGTATCTACTGTTATGGACGACAGAGGAGGATCATTGGCATCAGTTAAATCACTACCTAATGCCGCCATAAGCGGAAGGATGAAGCATCATGGAACGTACCCTCAGTTCCGGTCTGGTTTTTGAAAGCAACGCCCAGCAATCCAACACCTCGCTGCCGCTGCGCGCATTGTCGACCCTGCTGCTGTGGCAGCGCCGTATGACCAGCCGTCGTCAACTGGCTCGCCTGGACTCCCGCCTGCTGGCAGACGCCGGTATCAGCGAGTCGCAGCGTTACGAAGAGCTGAGCAAGCCTTTCTGGCGCTAAGCTCCCGGCTTGCCGGCTTTGACCGGCACCGTGAATTCCCCAAACCCGTTGCAGGTGACTGCAGCGGGTTTTTTATTGCCCGAGAGACGCGCTGTAGAGCACTTGAGATCACGACCAGTACAGTTTTATAGGTACAAAAAAACACCTTAACAGTTGCCTGGCGCAGCACTCGTTATCATCGCTACGTAGCACTGCGTGATACGCTTGGCATAACCGTCTGCTAGAACCCCGTTGTTGAAACGTACCGTGACGATCCCTGCAAACGTCCGATAAAGCAGAACCAACCTGACCCTACCCCAGGAGTCCACGATCATGTCCCGTAAACACCTGCTTGGCGCCGCCCTGCTGCTTGGCCTGGCTGGCACTGCCAACGCCACCAGCTTCGTTGTCACCACCGATACGGTAGTACGCGCCGTTGCCGCCTCCACCGACGCCACTTCCGATCTGAGCTCTTCGTTCCGCGACGACAAGATCGTCCAGGCAGCCCGCGATGACGCAGCCACTTTCGTCGGCACTCAGGGCGCTATCCGCGGCGCCCGACTGGAAAGCGCCTTTGTACACATCCGTTCGAACATGCCTACCCTGCAAGCCAGCGATGCACAACTGGCCCAGGCCATCCTGGCACTCTGATACACGCCATGCGAGACAGGTGCGTTGGCTTCGGCCCTCGCACCTGAGGTAGGCTTCGCCGTTCACTTTTCCAGCCTTCAAGAAAGCTCATGCGTTATCTGTTGCCGTTGCTGTTCGCCGCCGCAGGCATGGCCAGCGCCCATGCCATGGATACGACCACACAAAGCCTGGTCATCACCGGCTATGTCACCAGCCAGGTCACAGCCGCACCATTCGATCGCAAATTGGTCACACAGGCCCGCGACGATGCCGCCGCATTCGTTGCCAGCGACGGCCTGATCCGTGGTGCACGCCTGGAAGCCGCCCTTGAATCATTACGCCACAATTGCGCACGGCACGCCGTCGGCGATCTGGAACTGGCGCAGGCAATTCTCGTCCAATAACTACATCTGACTCCCTGTATTTTTCGGAGATGCTCCATGCGTAAACCGCTGATTGCCGCTTCCCTCGGCATGCTGCTGCTGGCCGACCTGGCCCAGGCACAGACCCTGGTGGCCACCAGCAACATCATCGTGCGTGCCTTTGGCCGTTCGATCGACTTCACCTCAGACACCACCACCTCGATCCGCGACTCCAAAGTGGTGCGCGAAGCCCACGACGACGCTGCAAGCTTTGTCGCCAGCAACGGTGACATCCGCGGCGTCCAACTCGAGGCAGCCTTCAATACCCTGCGCGAGCGCGTACCGGAAGCGCGAGGCGCCAGCGACCAGGTGCTGGCTGAAGCCATACTCGCACTGTGACGCGCGTGCGCGCCTGGCTGCTCGGCTGCGCCCTGACGCTGCTCGGCACGCCCGCCTTGGCCGACCTGCAGCTTGAGCTGCAGTCGTCCGGCCTGGACCCGCAACAAGCACAAGCTTCCCAAGCCCTGCTCAACGAGACCATGGGTAAGCTGCCACCGCGCTTCAAGCAACAGCTGGACCGTCGCGTGCGGGTCAGTTGGAGCGACAACATGCCTGCCGACGCCTATGGGCAGGCTTCACTGATATCCACCCTCGAGCTCAACCGCAGCTTGCTGCCCAGCCTCACCGATGGCAGCGCCGCCACTGAGCGCACCGACCGCCCACATGGCACGGTGCGTGAAGAGCTGCTGGCCACCGTGCTGCACGAGCTCACCCATCTCTACGACCGTGCCCGCTTGTGGCCCAGCGTCGAGAATTCGCTGATTGCACGCTGCAAGCGCCAGCAAGGCACGCTGGGCAAGGTCGGCCTGCCGGAAGAATGCCGCGGGCAGGCAGAGCGCCGCTTCACCCTGAGCGACGACCCACGCCTGCTCGACTTGGCCGGGTGGCAGCAGTACGTGGGCCGACGAGGCGAGCGCGAACAGCACAATGGCCAATTCGTGCGCAGCCCCGACAGCTATGAGTTGAGCAGCCCCAAGGAATACATCGCGGTCAACATGGAGTATTTCCTCCTCGACCCGAGCTACAGCTGCCGTCGCCCGGCGCTGTATCAGTACCTCCGCGAACACTTCGGCTGGGCACCCCAACAGGACACCTGTGCCAAAGGCCTGCCATTCATCAATGCCGGCAGCGACTTCGCCCGCCAACCGCTAGGTGAAATCGACCCAGAGCGGGTCTACGAAGTGGACTATCTGCTGGCTGAAGCCAATCAGAACCTGGTCAGCCGCTGGGGGCACAGCATGCTGCGCCTGGTGATCTGCAAGCCGGGCCGACCGCGCGGCCCAGACTGCCGCCTGGACCTTGATCAAAGCCTGGTGCTTTCGTACCGCGCCTTCGTCAACGACGTGCAACTCTCCAGCTGGGACGGCCTGGTCGGCAACTACCCGTCGCGGCTATTCGTGCTTCCGCTGGGCCAGGTGATCGACGAATACACCAAGACCGAGCTGCGCAGCCTGGCCTCGGTGCCCTTGAAACTCAACCGCGACGAGATCGAGAGCCTGGTGCGCCAGGCCGCCGAGATGCACTGGAGCTATGACGGCAACTACTGGTTCCTGTCCAACAACTGTGCCGTGGAGTCATTGAAGCTGCTGCGCAGCGGCACCGCCAATGCGCGCCTCAACGACCTGGACAGCATCATGCCCAACGGTTTGCTGGCCGTGCTCAAGGGCAGGGGGCTGGCTGATACCAGCGTGCTTGATAACCCGCGCGAAGCGTTACGCCTGGGCTACCGCTTCGATTCTTACCGCGACCGGTACCAGGCCATGTTCGAGGTGCTGAGAAAACAGTTGCCAATCAAGCAAGCTCTGGTTGAAGACTGGCTGGCCCTCAATGCCGAGCAGCGCCGTAGCTGGTTCGCCAAGGCTGACCTGCGCACCAGCGCGGCACTGCTTCTGCTTGAGCAGGCCAGCCTGCGCCGGCAGCTTCTGCTGGCCCAGGACGAGGTCAAGCAGCGTTACCTGAATGCCGCAGCCTTGAAGGATGGCAGCATCAACAAAGCCGATGCCACGCTCAAGCAAATGCTTGCCAACAGCGGTTTTCTCAGCCGCCCGGCAGAGTTGCTCGATTCCAAAGGCTACGGGCTGCCGCAGCCAGAAGAGCGCAAGCACCTGGAGCAGGTGAGCAGCGAGCGGCAGGCACAGCTGTTGCGCTTGAGCACCAGCCTGGACAAAGAGGTGAGGGCGCTGCTGGAGCCGTCGCGAGCCAAGGAAATTGCAGCGATCGAGGCCAACGTGAAGCAAATCGGTGAGCATTTGCGGGCGTTGCACAAGGCTGCTGGTGGCCTGCAGTTGTGATGGATGACGGGCTGGCCCTTTCGCGGGCAAGCCCGCGCCGCGCCTACAGGCGCTCCTCATCTTCCGAGGGCAAATCCTCATCCAGATGCAACCAGGGCAACCGGCTGCCCACCCAGATATGCCGGTTGGCTCGCACCCACTCAGGGTGATCCAGCGTGGCCACCGTCACATCGATCGTCTGCGGGCTATGCGTGGTCACCAGCGCCACATGCGCCCCACACTGCCCACAGAAGTAGCGGCTGCAACTGGCAGGCGCCACATAGCAGTTCGGCTCGCCCGTTAACCACTGGAACCCAGAACGGGGTAGGGTAAGCCAGGTGACCACCAGTCCACCGCTGACCCGCCTGCAGATCGAACAATGACAGTGGGCAATGTCCGTCAAGTTGCCCTCCAGCCGATAACGCAGGGCGCCACAATGGCAGCCACCTTCGGTTACATCCTGCATCACCTACCTCTCGTCACCTTTGCCTCAGCGAAAGCTGGCTGAAAGCTTGCCCTTTTAGGATAGCGCCCACTACCGGCACAAGACCGGTCAGCCAGGGCACCCGGTCAATACCGCGCCCGGCCCAATCAACAACAACAATGGTGATTCTGATGTATTCCTGTGCCCGCCTTTTCGTAGTCCCCCTCCGCATGCTCCCCGCACAGCGCCCTACGCGCTGATACGCCCGAATCGACTGCCCTTTCGCCGCGCCCCGCCTGGAGTATTGCCATGCTGACCTTCCTCGGCTTTGCCATGGTCATCACGTTCATGTACCTGATCATGACCAAGCGCCTTTCGGCCTTGATCGCGCTGATTCTGGTACCGATCCTGTTCGCCCTGTTCGGTGGTTTTTCCGCCAAGATCGGCCCCATGATGCTAGAGGGCATCAGCAAGCTCGCACCTACCGGCGTGATGCTGATGTTCGCCATCCTCTATTTCGCCCTGATGATCGATTCCGGCCTGTTCGACCCGGCCGTTCGCAAGATCCTCAAGCTGGTCAAGGGCGATCCGCTGAAAGTCTCGGTCGGTACCGCTGTACTGGCCCTGGTGGTCTCGCTCGACGGTGACGGAGCCACCACCTACATGATCTGCTGCGCCGCCATGCTGCCGATGTACAGCCGCCTGGGCATGAGCCCGCGGATCATGGCCGGCCTGATCATCCTCGCCGGCGGCGTGATGAACATGACCCCCTGGGGTGGGCCGACCGCGCGTGCTGCCAGCGCCCTGCACGTAGACCCGTCAGACATCTTCGTGCCGATGATCCCGGCCATGCTGTTCGGTGTGTTGGCGATCCTGGCCATTGCCTACATGTATGGCAAGCGTGAACGCGCCCGACTGGGCGAACTGCATCTGCCTACCGACGACATCGACCACAGCGAAATCACCGTCTCGCAGTACCCGGACGCACGCCGGCCCAAGCTGCTGTACTTCAACGGTGCCCTGACCGCCACCCTGATGGTCGCGCTGATCGCCGGCGTGCTGCCGCTGCCAGTGCTGTTCATGATTGCCTTCAGTATCGCCATGATCGTCAACTACCCGTGCCTGCAACAGCAGAAGGACCGCATCGCCGCCCACGCCGGCAGTGTACTGGCCGTGACCGGGCTGATCTTCGCCGCCGGCATCTTCACCGGCATCCTGTCCGGCACCGGCATGGTCGACGCCATGTCCAAGAGCCTGCTGGCGGTCATCCCCGAGGCACTGGGCCCATACCTGGCCGTCATCACCGCGATCGTGAGCATGCCGTTCACCTTCTTCATGTCCAACGACGCGTTCTACTACGGCGTGCTGCCGGTGCTGGCCGAGGCCGCCAGCCACTATGGCATCACCCCGGTGGAAATGGCCCGTGCGTCGATCGTCGGGCAGCCGGTACACCTGCTCAGCCCGCTGGTACCCTCCACCTACCTGCTGGTGGCCCTGGCCGGTATCGAGTTCGGCGATCATCAGCGCTTCACGCTCAAGTGGGCAGTGCTGGTATGCCTGTGCATAATGCTCGGCGCACTGCTGATGGGGATTTTCCCGCTGTTCAGTAGTCTTTAATACATCCGTATCACGCACGCGACGCGCCCTGACCGGGGCGCGTTGCCATTACCGCTCGAAGGAAAATACATGGAATGGCTGACCAGCCCGGAAATCTGGGTTGCCTTTTTCACCCTTACCGCGCTTGAGATCGTCCTCGGTATCGACAACATCATCATGATCTCGATTCTGGTCAGCCGCATGCCCAAGCACATGCAGCCACGCACCCGGATCTTCGGCCTGGCCCTGGCCATGGTCACCCGTATCATGCTGCTGCTGTCGATTACCTGGGTGATGCGCCTTACCGCCGACCTGTTCGTGGTATTTGGCCAAGGCATCTCCGGGCGTGACCTGATCCTGTTCTTCGGTGGCCTGTTCCTGCTATGGAAGAGCTCGCAAGAGATCTACCACGGCCTGGAAGGCGAGGACGAGAATGCAGAGGAGCCCAAAGGCGCAGGTGGCAAGTTCTTCTACACCATCATCCAGATCGCCATCATCGACATCGTGTTCTCGCTGGACTCGGTGATCACCGCTGTGGGCATGGTTTCCCACGTACCGGTGATGATCGCCGCCATCGTCGTGGCCGTGCTGGTGATGATGCTGTGCGCCGGCGCCATCAGCAATTTCATCGACAAGCACCCGTCGCTGAAGATGCTCGCGCTGTCGTTCCTGATCGTGGTCGGTACTGTACTGATCGCTGAAGCGTTCGATGTGCATGTACCGAAGGGCTATGTCTACTTCGCCATGGCCTTCTCGCTGGGGGTGGAAGCCATCAACATACGCATGCGCACCGCCATGGCCCGCAAGGAAGGCAAAGATCATGAACCGGTGAAACTGCGCAAGGACATTCCGGGTCAATAAGGCCAAGGAAAGTGCTGCACAACAAGGGCCCTTCGCAGGGCCCTTTTTCATGCGTTTTTTCTGTGCGTTTTTTCCTGCGCGTTGTCACTGTGGAGGCTTGCCCGCGAAGCAGCCCCGACAGGCCGTCATTCGTTTCAAGATCTGTTTCAAATAAATGACTGCCATGCGAAGCTGGCGACAGCTTGGCAAAACAGCTAAAGCTTTGAGTGAGCACCGAAAATTCTTCAAACGCTCACGTTTCTTTTCTTGGCCCGATGGGCCTATGCAACAGGGGGCCTTCGCCATGCTGACCCTGCTCAACCTGCTCTCGGCCGTGACGCTTCTGGTCTGGGGTACCCACATTGTGCGTACCGGCATCCTTCGGGTATTCGGCTCGAACCTGCGACGCATCATCAGCCAGAACATGGACAAGCGCCCGCTGGCATTCATCGCCGGTATTCTGGTCACGGCCATGGTTCAAAGCAGTAACGCCACGGCCATGCTGGTCACCTCTTTCGTCGGCCAAGGCCTGATGGCCATGACCCCGGCCTTGGCAATCATGCTGGGTGCCGACGTGGGCACCGCACTGATGGCCCGGGTACTGACCTTCGACCTGTCCTGGCTGTCGCCGCTGCTGATCTTCCTTGGCGTGATCTTCTTCCTTTCGCGCAAGCAGACACGGGCCGGCCAACTGGGCCGAGTAGGCATCGGGCTTGGCCTGATCATCCTGGCACTTGAGCTTATCGTGCAGGCAGCTGCGCCGATCACCCATGCCCAGGGCGTGAAAGTGCTGTTTGCCTCACTGACCGGCGACATCATGCTCGACGCTCTGGTCGGGGCAATGTTCGCCATGATTTCCTATTCCAGCCTGGCCGCCGTTCTGCTCACAGCGACACTGGCCGGCGCCGAACTGATCAGCTTGCCGGTAGCCATCGGGCTGGTGGTCGGCGCCAACATCGGCAGCGGGCTGCTGGCCTTCATCAGTACCAGCATGCAGAACGCCGCCGGGCGTCGGGTGGCCTTGGGCAGCCTGCTGTACAAGCTGATCGGCCTGGTGCTGATCATCCCTGTGCTGCACCCGCTGGTGGCATGGATGGACTCGCTGAGTTTCAGCCCTCAGGAGCTGGTCATTGGCTTTCACCTGCTCTACAACACGCTGCGCTGTCTGATCATGCTGCCCACGGTCAAACCGATGGGTCGACTGTGCAACGCCCTGCTGCCTGAACGGGAAATCGGCAATGGTCAGGTGCGCCCCCGTCACCTTGACACCTCGGCCCTGGAAACGCCCAGCCTGGCCCTGGCCAACGCCGCCCGCGAGACTTTGCGCCTGGGGGATATCGTCGACAGCCTGCTCGAAGCCATGCTTGGAGCCCTGCGTGGCACCCAGACCGCCTTGCCACAGCAAGTTCGCGCCTTGGGCGAAGACGCCGAAGCCCTGTACAGTGCAATCAAGCTGTACCTGGCGCAGATGTCACGGGAAGACCTCAGCGAACAGGACAACCGCCGCTGGGCCGAAATCATCGAGCTGGCAATTAACCTCAAACTCGCCTGTGACCTGATCGAACGCATGCTGCGCAAGGTCCAGCAGCAGAAAACCAGCCAGCGTCGGGAATTTTCCCAGGTAGGCCTGGAAGAGCTGACCGGCCTGCAGGAGCAATTGCTGGCCAATCTGCGCCTGGGCCTGTCGGTGTTCCTCAGTGCCGACCCGGAAAGCGCCCGCTTGCTGCTGCGGGAAAAACGCCGGTTCCGTGCCCAGGAGCGGCGCCTCGCACACGCCCATGTCAGCCGCCTGCAGCGCAAGGTCGTGCAAAGTATCGAGACCAGTTCGCTACACTTGGAACTGATCGCCGACATGAAGCGGTTGAACTCTTTGTTCTGTAGCAGTGCCTATGTGGTACTGGGCGGCTCGGACACCGGAGGGCTGATGCTCGACAGTGTGCCCGATGAAGCCCGCCAGCCGTGATTTCTCCTAGCTGAGGACCCTCGCTCGCCCATGCGTTGCCTGATGTTCGTTTGCCTGCTGATCTGCAGCCTGCCCTCGTTTGCCCTCGACCGCTCGCGGGTTGAAGGCTACCTGTTGCCTAATGGTCTGCAGGTCATCCTGAAAAACGGCTACGAACGGGACCATGTGGCGATTCGTCTAGTGGTCGGCGTGGGCCTGGATGATTTCGACTGCGAGCAGAAAGAGCTGCCACACCTGCTTGAGCACCTGTTGTTCAGTGGCATCGACGAAACAGGCGAAGGCGGGCTGGAAGAGCGCCTGCAAGCACTCGGCGGCGAGTGGAACGCCTATACCAGCAGTGCCGACACCACCTTTGTCATCGAGGCCCCGGCGCGCAACCAGCGCAAGGTCCTCGACCTGCTGTTGGCAGTCATCCGCGATACCACCATCGACGCCAAGGCCTTGACCACCGCCAAGCGCATCATAGAGCGCGAGGATGGCGGCCACTATGGCCACCTGCAGCGCTGGCTCGACCGCCAGGATATCGGCCACCCCGCCAACGACCAGCTGGCCACCGAGCTGGGTCTGAAATGCCCGGAGCGCTCCAACCTCGACGACATGACCTTGGAGCAAGTTCAGGCGTTGCGTGACCGCTGGTACGCGGCCAACAACATGACCCTGATCATGGTCGGAGGCCTCGATCGCCTGCTTCCGGCTTATCTGGAGCGGTCCTTCGGCGAACTGCCCGCCACTGAACCCGAAGAGCGCCGCAACCTTGAAAGCATCAGCCAACAGGCCGAACAGCGTCGCAACCTGACCCGCGGCTGGCTGGGTGATAGCGTCAAATTGCACTGGCTGTTCATCGAGCCGGTGCTGGACAACGACCATCAAGCCACCCTCGACCTGCTTTCGCGCTACCTGGACTGGGCGCTGTACGACCAGCTACGTCTGCGCAACGGGCTGTCCTACGGCCCCTCCGTGCAACGTGAAAGCTTTGGCGACACCGGCCTGCTCAGCCTCAATGCGGACCTTGAGCGCGATGACATCGACAAGGCTGTCAAGGTGATGCAGGCCCTGTTCGACCACCTGCGCAAGGAAGGCCTGGACCCGGACACCTTCGCCCGCATCAAGGAAGCCAGCATCGCCAAGGAAAGCTGGAGCACCCAAGGCAACAGCGCCTTGGCCGACTACTACTGGGGGGCGCTGAACGACTATACCGACGGGCGCTTTGCCAGCCCGGTGCGCAAGCTGCGCCAAGTCAGCCTGGAACAGGCCAACGAGGCACTGAAGGATCTGCTCAAGGAAGATGGCTATGTGCGCATCGAAAAGCCGTTGCTAGGCTATGACGAGCTTTACGGGCTGATGGCCTTGCTTGCGGGGCTGTGCCTGACGGCGGGGCTGTTGCGCTGGCGGCGGCATGGGCCTGAACGGCCCAGTGGTGCTACACGGCAGCGGTAAATCGGCGGTATCCTTTTGCCAGTACCGACCCTTTCGCAGGCTTGCCCGCGAAGAGGCTGGCACAGCCACCTCACTTTTCTGTTGTAGCCCCCAATGCCCCAAATCCCCCATATCGTCCAGCGCGTCATCGAACTCCTCAAGCGCTACCCCGGCATCATTGCGCTCGGCGGTTTCCTCTCCGGTATCGGCAGCTTCATCCTGGTCGACCGCCAGGCTGGCCTGGCCAGCTGGGTCGCCGTGCTCATGCTGGTCAGCTGGGTCTGGCTGATGCTGGAGAACACCCTCACCGGGCTGTTCGCGCGCACGTTCAACCGCGAGATCCCTCAGCCGCTGCTGCGCTATGCAACGCAGATGATCCACCAGGAAACGCTGTTCTTCGTGCTGCCGTTCTTTTTCATCACCACCACCTGGAACAGCGGTCAGCTGGTCTTCACCGGCTTGCTCGGCGCCGCCGGCCTGGTTTCGATCACCGACCCGCTGTACTACAAGTGGCTGGCACCACGGCGCTGGCTGTTCCTGGCGCTGCATACCCTGACGTTGTTTGCCGCTCTGCTGACCGCGCTACCGATCATCCTGCACCTGACCACCGCACAAAGCTTCAAGCTGGCCCTGATCGCAGCCATGGCCCTGTCATTCCCCAGCCTGGCCAGCAGCTTCCCGATCAACAACTGGCGCCGCGCCGTGGCTCTGGTGCTGGTTACCCTGTCGGTCGGTGCCGGTGGCTGGCTGCTGCGCTCCTGGGTACCGCCGGCAACCCTGTGGATGACCGAGGTGGCGGTGAGTACCGAAGTCATGAACCGCCAACCGGGCGACTCGCTGGACGAAATTGCCGCCAGCCGCATTCGCAGCAGTGGCCTGTATGCCTACACCGCCATCAACGCGCCACGCGGCCTGAACGAGCGGATCTACCACGTGTGGCAGAAGGACGGCCAAGAGGTCGACCGCATTGCCCTGGACATCCACGGCGGGCGCAAGGAAGGCTATCGGGCCTGGACCCACAAGCAGAACTTCCCACCCAACCCGGTAGGCAAGTGGCAGGTGAGGGTGCTGACCGAGGATGGGCAAGTGATTGGCGTGCTGCGCTTCAAGGTGGTCAATGATGCACCCGCGGGTAGTTGACCCCCTGCCTTGCGCATGAGCAGCCTTGTGCTGCGAAAGGGCCGGTACAGCACACCACTTCCGTGTGCGCTTACGAGCTCTTCGCAGCACAAGCCTGCGCCATGGCACTGCTACCAAGCGCACACACAGCACATAATCACCAAACAGCCCATGCCCCCTGCGCTATGATCAGCCCCTAAGCCTTAGCGCCGAGTCAATTGCATGGAGCCTATGACCACCCCTAGCGCCACCCTGGACACCAGCTGCCAACCGGCCTGCCTGCGTATTACCGGTGACTGGACCCTGGCACACTACGCCAACCTCAAGCGCGAGAGCGAGCGCCTGCGCACGCAGTGCGCTGCCAACACGATCGCCGACCTCAGCCAGCTGGGCCGCCTGGACACCGCCGGTGCTTCGCTGCTGGCCGAACTGCTAGGCTCCGAGCGCCTGTCGCGCTGCACCCACGTGCTGCCTGAAGCCAGCCAGGCGCTGCTGAAGAATGTCTACTGTTCGGTCCAGGATTACTGCATCCCGGTCAAGGAGCCCGAGCGCAATGTGCTGTTGTTGCTGCTGGAGCGCATCGGCTGCGCCGTCGGCACGCTGTGGCAGGACAGCATGCAACTGCTTGGTTTCGTTGGTGTGATTCTAGAAACCCTGCTGCGCCGCGCCTTCCAGCCACATCGCTGGCGCTTCACTCCTGTGGTGGCACACATTGAACAGACCGGCCTGGATGCCGCGCCCATCGTTGCGTTGCTGACCTTTCTGGTGGGCGCCGTAGTCGCTTTTCTCGGCGCCACGGTGCTGGCCGACTTCGGCGCGACCATTTTCACCGTCGACCTGGTTGCGTTCTCGTTCCTGCGCGAGTTCGCCGTGCTGCTGACCGCCATTCTCATGGCCGGCCGCACTGCCAGCGCGTTCACCGCGCAGATCGGCTCGATGAAGGCCAACGAAGAAATTGACGCCATCCGCACGCTGGGCCTCAACCCCATGGAACTGCTGGTGGTGCCGCGGGTACTGGCCCTGCTGATTTCGCTGCCGTTGCTCACCTTTGTCGCGATGATCTGCGGCATCGTTGGCGGTGCGGTGGTATGCGCCCTGACGCTGGATATTTCGCCGGCCATGTTCCTGTCGCTGCTGCAAAGCGACATTGGCGTGCAGCACTTCCTGGTAGGCCTGGCCAAGGCACCGTTCTTCGCCTTCCTGATCGCCGCCATCGGCTGCCTGGAAGGCTTCAAGGTCAGCGGCAGCGCCGAGTCGGTGGGGGCACACACCACCTCGGCAGTGGTGCAGTCGATTTTTGTGGTCATCGTGCTGGATGCGGTGGCAGCGCTGTTCTTCATGGAGATGGGCTGGTGAGTGGCCAGGATTGCGTAATCGAAGCCCGCGGCATCTGCAACCGCTTCGGCCGCCAGGTGGTACATGAAAACCTTGACCTTGACCTGTACCGCGGCGAAATCCTCGCCGTGGTAGGCGGCTCAGGCAGCGGCAAGTCGGTGCTTCTGCGCAGCATCATTGGCCTGCGCCGGCCCAATGAAGGGCAGATCAAGGTGTTCGGCCAGGACCTGACCGGCCTGCGCGAAGAACAGCGTTCACTGGTCGAGCGGCGCTTTGGCGTGCTGTTCCAGAAGGGGGCGCTGTTCTCTTCGCTGACGGTGACCGAAAACGTGGCCTTGCCGCTAATCGAGCACGCCGGGCTGTCGCGCAATGATGCCGAGCACTTGGCCGGGGTGAAATTGGCCCTTGCCGGGTTGCCGATCTCGGCTGCCGACAAGTACCCGGCCTCGTTGTCGGGGGGCATGATCAAGCGCGCAGCGCTGGCCCGCGCCCTGGCCCTGGACCCGGACATCCTGTTCCTCGACGAACCCACGGCTGGCCTGGACCCGATCGGTGCCGCGGCATTTGACCAGTTGATCCTTACCCTGCGCGATGCTCTGGGGCTGTCGGTGTTCCTGATCACCCACGACCTCGACACCCTGTACACCATCACCGACCGCATCGCGGTGCTGTCGCAAAAGAAAGTCCTGGTGGCCGGCCCGCTGGCCGAGGTCGAGAAGACCAACGACACCTGGATCCAAGAATACTTTCACGGCCCTCGCGGGCGCGCCGCCGAACAGGCTGCCACCCGTGCCGGGCAGGAGCGCTGAGCAATGGAAACCCGAGCCCATCACGTCCTCATCGGCCTGGTCACCGTTCTGGTGGTGGCCGGGGCCATGCTGTTCGGCCTGTGGCTGGCCAAGTCCAGTGTCGACGACGCCTTCAAGGATTACGAAGTAGTGTTCAACGAAGCCGTGTCTGGCCTTTCCCGAGGCAGCACGGTGCAGTACAACGGCATCAAGGTGGGCGACGTGTCGACCCTGCGTCTGGACCCGAAAGACCCGCGCCGGGTATTGGCACGGGTGCGCCTGAGCGCCGATACCCCGGTGAAGGAAGACACCCAGGCCAAGCTGACCCTGGCCGGCGTCACCGGCAACTCATTCATCCAGCTCAGTGGCGGCACGCCGCAAAGCCCCGAGCTTAAAGGCAAGGATGGCAAGCTGCCGGTGATCATCGCTTCGCCATCGCCAATCTCGCGCCTGCTCAACGACAGCAGCGACCTGGTGACCAACATCAACATGCTGCTCCATAACGCCAACCAGATGTTCTCTGAGGACAACATAGGCCACCTCAGCAACACGCTGGCCAACCTCGACAAGACCACCGGCGCCTTTGCCGGCCAGCACGGCAGCATCGCCGAGGCCATCGAACAGCTGGTAAAGGTGGGTAATCAGGCCAGCGCCACCCTGGCCGAAACCCAGGCGCTGATGCGCAATGCCAACGGCCTGCTGGGTAGCGAAGGCAAACAGGCGATCGGTAGCGCCGAACAGGCCATGCAGTCACTGGCCCAAAGCACGGCAACCATCAATAACCTGCTCAAGAACAACAGCGAGGCTATCGGTGACGGCGCCCAGAGCCTGAACCAGCTCGCCCCGGCCATTCGTGAACTGCGCGAAACCCTTAACGCGCTTAAAGGCATTTCCCGGCAACTGGAGGCCGACCCGAGCGGCTACCTGCTTGGCCGCGACAACAACAAGGAGTTCCAGCCATGAATCTGTCGCTGCGCCTGCTGACCCTGACGGCCTCGATGAGCCTGGTCAGTGCCTGCTCGATCCTGCCGAAGAGCGAACCTGTGGACCTTTATCGCCTGCCAGTAAACCAGCCCAGCCGCACAGCGCCGCCGCTGGAGTGGTCATTGCGCCTGAACAAGCCGCTGGCCAGTGAAGTGTTGGCCGGGCCGCGCATTGCCGTCATTCCCCAAGGCGATGTGATAAGCAGTTACAAGGGCGCACGCTGGAGCGATGCGGCTCCGGTGCTGCTGCGCAACCGCCTGCTTGATGGATTCCAGCGTGACGGCCAGGTGCAGCGCCTGAGCGCTGACGACAGTAACCTGCAAGCCGACTACGAGCTGGCTGGCGAGCTGCAGGCGTTTCAGAGTGAGTACCGCCCGGGCGGGGCGGTGGAGGTGGTGATCCGCTACGATGCGCGTCTGGTTAAGGGGCGCGACCAGCGCATCCAGGCCAGCAAGCGCTTCGAGATTCGCCAGCCGCTTGCCGACAAGCAAGTGTCAGCGGTAGTCGCCGGCTTTGGTCTGGCCAGCGACCAGCTGGTGGGGCAGGTGGTGAGCTGGACCATTGCCCAGGCCAACCAGGCACAGCTGAAGGTTCAGGCGAAGAACCAGTAGCAGACGAAGATCGCCGCGACCACCCCTGAAAACTCGGCCAGCAGTGCGCAACCGACCGCATGGCGCACGCGCTGGATGCCCACGGCACCAAAGTACACGGCCAGTACGTAGAAGGTGGTTTCGGTGCTGCCCTGAATCGTCGCTGCCACCAAGGCAGGGAAACTGTCCACGCCTTGGGTCTGCATGGTCTCGATCAGCATTGCCCGCGCTGCGCTGCCAGAGAACGGCTTGACCAGCGCGGTGGGCAAGCCCTCGACGAAGCGCGTGTCCAGGCCCATCCAGTTCACCGCATGGCGGATACCGTCCAGGGCCAGCTCCAGGGCACCAGAGGCGCGCAGCACACCCACCGCCACCAGCATCGCCACCAGGTAGGGCAGCAGGCTCTTGGCCACATCGAAGCCTTCCGTGGCGCCTTCGACAAAGGCTTCATACACCTTCACCCGTTTCAGGGCGCCCACCACCAGGAACAGCATGATCACGCCAAACAGCGTGAGGTTGCCCATGAGCGACGACAGGCTGGCCAGCGCGGCGGCCGACAGGGTGCCAAGAAAAGCCATGAAGCCTCCCAGCAGCAAAGCGCCGGGGATGAAGTAGGCAAGCACCACCGGGTCCCACAGACGCAAACGCTGCATCACTGCCACCGACAGCAGACCTACCAGGGTCGAGACGCTGGTCGCTAGCAGGATTGGCAGAAACACCATGGTCGGGTCTGGTGCGCCTTGCTGCGCCCGGTACATGAAGACGGTTACCGGCAGCAGGGTCAGCGACGAGGCGTTGAGCACCAGGAACAGGATCTGCGCGTTGCTCGCGGTGGTGCTGCCAGGGTTCAGCTCCTGCAGCGCGCGCATGGCCTTCAGGCCAATCGGCGTAGCGGCGTTGTCGAGTCCCAGGCCGTTGGCGGCGAAGTTCATGGTAATCAGGCCCAGGGCCGGGTGGCCGGGCGGCACCTCCGGCATCAGGCGGGCGAACAACGGGCCCAGCACCCTGGCCAACCATTCGACGATGCCGGCCTTTTCGGCGATCTTGAGAAAGCCCAGCCACAGGGTCAGTGTGCCGAACAGCAGCACCATCACCTCGACCGACAGCTTGGCCATGGCGAAGATGCTTTCGACCATTGCCGCGAAGATGCCTGCGTTGCCACCCACCAGCCATTGGGCCATGGCGGACACCGCCGCCACCAGGAAAAAGCCGAGCCAAAGGCCGTTGAGCATCCGTATGTTCCCCCTGAAAAGTGCCCGAATAATAGCGTATCGCAGCCTGTGACTGGCGATCGCGAGCCTTTGTAGGCGCGGCTCAAGATCTCGCAGATAACAAAAAGCCCCGACAAGTCGGGGCTCTTGGTCAAACAGCCATCAGGCTCAGCGCTTGGCGGTTTCTCCAACCACTGCAGCTTCCTGCTTCTCGGCCAGCAGCGAGGCGTAGTACTGCTCGCCCTTGACCGCGTCGTACATGCCTTCCCAGCGAGCAATGACCAATGCAGCCAAGGCGTTGCCCACAACGTTCAGCGCAGTTCGGGCCATGTCCATGATGCGGTCCACGCCAGCGATGAAGGCCAGGCCTTCCAGCGGAATGCCCACGCTGCCCAAGGTGGCCAGCAGTACCACGAACGATACGCCCGGCACACCCGCGATACCTTTGGAAGTGACCATCAGGGTCAGTACCAGCAGCAGCTGCTGGCTCCACGACAGGTCGATACCGTACAACTGGGCAATGAAGATCGCCGCGATGCTCTGGTACAGGGTCGAACCGTCGAGGTTGAACGAGTAGCCGGTCGGTACCACGAACGAGCAGATCGACTTTGGCGCACCGTACTTCTCCATCTTCTCGATCACCCGCGGCAGCACGGTTTCCGAGCTGGAGGTGGAGTAGGCCAGGATCAGCTCATCTTTCATGATGCGCATGATCTTGATCACCGAGAAGCCGAACAGGCGGGCAACCAGGCCCAGCACCATGAAGGCGAAGAAAGCGATGGCGAAGTACACCAGCAGCACCAGCTTGGCCAGCGGCAGCAGCGAGCTGAAACCGAAGTTGGCCACGGTCACGGCAATCAGGGCGAACACGCCGATCGGGGCATAGTTCATGATCATGTGAGTGACCTTGAACATGGTTTCCGAAACAGCCTGGAAGGTACGAACCAACGGGTCACGCAGCTCTGACTGCAGGCTCGACAGACCCAGGCCGAACATCACCGAGAAGAAGATGATCGGCAGCATTTCGCCACGCATCAGCGCTGCGAAGATGTTCGACGGAATCAGGTTGAGCAGGGTTTCGATGAACGCGTGCTCATGCTGCACTTCGGCCGCTGTCGCCTGGTACTTGGAGATGTCCACCGTGCCCAGGGTGCTCATGTCGATGCCGGCACCTGGATGGAACAGGTTGGCCAGCACCAGGCCTACGACGATGGCGATCGTGGTCACCACTTCGAAGTAGATGATGGTCTTCAGGCCGATGCTGCCCAGTTTCTTCGCGTCGCCAACACCGGCGATACCCACGATCAGCGACGAAATCACGATCGGGACGACGATCATCTTGATCAGGCGGATGAAGATGTCACCAGCGGGCTGAAGGACGTTGCTGATCCACCATGCCTTTTCTGCACTGAAATGATTCAGTAGCGCGCCGATTGCAACACCCAGGACCAGACCGATGACGATCTGCCAGGCGAGGCTCAGTTTTGCCTTCTTCATGTCTTTACCCTTTGTTTTAGTGGTCATGGCACCTGGCGGAAACACGCGTAACAGCGCCATAGGCAAGGTCACGGGCAGTAAGGGTTCCGTCAGGCGACGTCATGTAAGGACACCGCAGGCGAGCGACCGGGCGCTCTGGCCAGCGAAAAAGGCGGCAACTATTGCGACGGCAAGGGGCGAAAGCTAATGCCTGAAACGCATAGCCCATGCCGTTTATGCATACTGTTTTCGACCTAGCCGGCAGCTTCGCAAGTGCTTGATTTATAACATTCGGAATCCCGAACAAGACCAAACCGCCATATTTCGGCAGATTTGGCGGGACAGGTAGGACATGAAAGATGGCCTGTTCGACAATCCGAATGGCGTAAATGCCACTTGTAGCAGCACCAAGAAGGTCGAAAAAAATTTGATGTACGGTCGAGACAAAATGTGTCCCACGGGAAAAAACGCGCAAGGGAAGCGACGTTTCCTACATGGCTCCTCGGAAGTCAGGTCTGGCAAGGCATCCCTGTGACACCGCCGACCTGAGGCTTCCGATTCCGCCTTTCCTGACCCGGCCCATTACTGGAGGCACTCCCTGTACCCCTAGGCCACTCCGATCCTGAAACAATCAGAACAGCCCGACCCCTTGGTCATGTGCTACCCCTCCTCGGGGCGGCGCATCATAGAAGGCTGAACTATAGAAAGCTTCAGCTTCTATTACGTGACAGTGAGTGACCTTTTATCCGTGCCGGCAATAATGCTCAGTACCAGTTCGGGTCACGTTTGAGCTGCTCCTGCAGCATTGCCTTCATGCCGTCGTCAGGTTTGCCCAGCCAGCGGTACTGCGCATGACGGGTGGGCGACTTGTCGCTCGGCAAACCTTCGGGTACCTCCACGAGCATCCCGTAGGCATCATCCTTGTCCCAACTGAACGCCACGATCAGCCGCTTGTAGGTACAGTTGTCCTGTTTTTCGCACAGCGGGCCGACCAGGTATTTGTCGCCGTCTTCCGTAACGGCAGACATCTGCTCCTGGGCACTGCCGGTCAGATTGACCACCCAATCGGGCAGGCGTTCCTCGCCTTCGAGGGTGTCCTGCCAGGTTTCCCGGTACTCCGGGTCCGAGCCGAGCAGCTGGTCGACCCGAACTTGGCCGTCATTGGCCGCCATGGCCGCCGCGCTGCCGCCCAGCAACAGGGCGGCGACCACGGCTGAACGAAGCTTCCTGCTCATCTTCAACCTCGTCCGCGTCCAAAGAAGAAGGAGGCTACAAACAACACCAGGAAGACAATGAACAGGATCTTGGCGATACCTGTAGCAGCGCCCGCGATACCACCGAAGCCCAATACGGCGGCGACAATGGCGATGATGAGGAAAGTGATAGCCCAACTCAGCATGGTAGTTCTCCTTTCTTTTTGCGGAATCGATCCGGCCGCTTGGTCAGAAAACCCAGCGTTCCTGGGGAACAACTTTTTCCACAGTGGCCGGTGAGGCAATGGCCTGGCCAGCTGGCTGCCAGTCAGCGGCCTTGACCAAGGTGTTGGCACGGGTTGCCTGAATCTGCGTCAACAGGGCAGTCTGAGCTGCCACCTGCTCAGCCAGACGCGCCGTCTGCAAGCTGTAATAGAAGAGGCCAGCGGCCAAGGTCAGCAGCATCGCCATGCCGAGTGTCAGCATCTGGCGCAAAGGCAGTGCGGCGCTCTGCGAGCGGTTGACGGATTGGCGGTTCATGCTGGCTCTCCTGCTGTAATTTTTGTTCAACCTGAACAGGTAATTGCAGCCTGCATGCCAGCCTTTTGATTTAAATAAAATCGTTATAAATCAATGAGTTAACCAATACACGAATGCATCATGAGGACGTATCCTGCACGATGGCGCCTGTACGGTCGTGCGAATTGCACGATCAGCCTTCAACCTTGGTCGCCACCTTCAGCAGGTCAGCATCCACGCCCCGTACGCCGATGATCTGCCGGGCGATCTCCACGGCGATGGTTTTCTGCTCCGCGCTAACCACTTCGCCCGAGAGCCGCACCATGCCTGCTTCGCCGGCCACCTTCAGGTTCAGGCCATCGAGGTTGCGACTGAAGCGATAGCTGCTCTGGATCTTGTCGACGATCCAGCTGTCGCTTGGCTGCGGCCCGGTTGGCGCACCCGCTGGTGTTTCCCGCGCTTTGGCCATGGCAGCGGTATCGAGGCTGACCAGGTTGTTGACCAGGTACACGCCGTCGGTAGTACGCGCTACCACGCCCGCCAACTCCTTGGCTTCGGCACTGTCGACCTTGCCACGCAACGTCACCACACCTTCACTGCTTTGTACTTCTATAGGGGCCTTTTCGGTGGTACGGCTCCACAACAGCCGAGCACGGATCACCGCCGCCAGGGTCACATCCTCCAGGCGCTGGGCGTAGGCACGCAACTCCAGTGGACGCTCCACCAGTTGGGTATTGACCTGCAGCAGGTTCTCCACCTGTTCGATGCCCCGGGTAGCGCGGGCCACGTCCTCGGCCAGCTGCCGCTCGACCTCGTTCTCCACCTCACCGGAAAGCCGCGCCTGCTTGCCGTCCACTTCAACCTTGATACGAAATGAATCAAGCATGCGGTTCAGTGACAAAGCGGTTTGCAGGGCGCCTTCCAGGCGCGCGTCCTGCACAGGGTCGGCGAATGCGGGGGTAAAGATTGGCAGCAGGGTGGCGGCCAAAACGGCTGTACGCAGGGAAAAGGGCATGACAGCGCCTCCTTCGTGGGCAAAATCTGAAAAACATCGCAACCAATGTGCCAGCGCGTGCCTCTAAGCAAATCATTGAAGAATCACGGCTTGTAGACATCGTTTGGCCACTGGCTAGCATGCAAAGGACAGAATCCTTCAGAATTGACCATGCAACTTGCCCGATTTTTCCCACACTAAATAAAGATCTTTCCCTAAGGAGCACAGGAAATGGAATCAGCCCAGGACAACCAAGGCCGCATTCTACTGGTGGATGACGAGTCCGCGATCCTGCGCACGTTCCGCTACTGCCTGGAAGACGAGGGCTACAGCGTGGCTACGGCCAACAGCGCCGCCCAGGCCGAAACCCTACTGCAGCGCCAGGTGTTCGACCTATGCTTCCTCGATTTGCGCCTGGGTGAAGACAACGGCCTCGACGTGCTGGCACAGATGCGTATCCAGGCCCCGTGGATGCGGGTGGTGATCGTCACCGCGCACTCAGCGATCGACACCGCAGTGGATGCCATCCAGGCCGGCGCTGCCGACTACCTGGTCAAGCCGTGCAGCCCAGACCAGTTGCGCCTGGCCACTGCCAAGCAACTGGAGGTGCGCCAGCTTTCTGCGCGCCTGGAAGCCCTGGAAGGTGAAGTACGCAAACCCAAGGACGGCCTCGATTCCCATAGCCCGGCCATGATGGCGGTGCTGGAAACCGCCCGCCAAGTCGCCATCACGGACGCCAACATCCTCATCCTTGGCGAATCTGGTACCGGCAAGGGCGAACTGGCACGGGCCATCCATGGCTGGAGCAAGCGTGCTCGTAAAGCCTGCGTGACCATCAACTGCCCGTCGCTTAACGCCGAGCTGATGGAAAGCGAGCTATTCGGCCACACCCGCGGCGCCTTCACCGGCGCCAGCGAAAGCACCCTGGGGCGGGTCAGCCAGGCTGACGGGGGCACATTGTTCCTCGACGAGATCGGCGATTTCCCGCTGACCTTGCAGCCCAAACTGCTGCGTTTCATCCAGGACAAGGAATATGAACGCGTCGGCGACCCGGTTACCCGACGTGCCGATGTACGTATCCTGGCTGCCACCAACCTCAACCTTGAAGAGATGGTGCGCGAAAGCCGCTTTCGCGAAGACCTGCTGTATCGCTTGAACGTGATTACCCTGCACCTGCCCCCGCTCCGCGAGCGCAGTGAAGACATCCTCATCCTGGCCGACCGCTTCCTTGCCCGCTTCGTCAAGGAATACTCCCGCCCCGCCCGCGGTTTCAGTGACGAGGCGCGCACCGCCCTGCTCAACTACCGCTGGCCTGGCAACATTCGCGAACTGCGCAACGTAGTGGAACGGGCCAGCATCATCTGCCCGCAGGAAAGAGTGGAAATCAGCCACCTGGGCATGGGTGAACAACCCGCCGGCAATGCCCCACGCGTAGGTGCCGCGCTTAGCCTGGATGAGCTGGAACGTGCCCATATCGGTGCCGTACTGGCCGCCAGCGATACCCTCGATCAAGCCGCCAAGACCTTGGGCATCGATGCTTCTACCCTGTACCGCAAGCGCAAGCAGTACAACCTATGAAATGGCCGCCCATGAAGCTGCGTACGCGGCTTTTCCTCAGCATCTCGACGCTCGTCACGGTGGCGTTGCTGGGGCTGCTGCTGGGTCTGGTCAGCATGCTGCAGATGGCTACAGTGCAACAGCAACTGGTGCGCGATACCACCCATGTCCTGGAAGTGGGGCTGAAGTTGCGCCAGAACCTGGGCGAACAGCTGATGCTGATTCTCGATGAAGACACCGCCCCGGAAAGCCTGCGGCTGCTGCAGGAAAACTTCCAGGACTTGCTCAACCAAGGGCTGGAGCAAGGCGGTGAGCGCACCGGTTTCAGCAAGGCCAGCAGCAACTACCAGGCCTTCCTCCAAACCTATCGCGACAGCGCCACACCCGCTCGCAGCATGGGTGCCGATCAGCCGCTTGGGGCCGCGTTCAATCAGGTGCGCACCGACCTGATCGATTCCCACAAGCAGGCATTGGACCTGATTACCCATAGCGAGGAGCGCACCCGTGACCGCGCCTTGCTGGTCAGTGGTGTACTCGGCCTGATGGGGTTGGTGGTGTTGGTACTGGGGTTTATCACCGCTCACAATATCGCCCGGCGTTTCGGCCAGCCGATCGAAGCCTTGGCCAAGGCGGCCGACCAGCTAGGCAAGGGCAATTTCGACGTTACGTTGCCGGTTACCCAGGCCGCCGAGCTTAACCAGCTGACCCGCCGTTTTGGTCTGATGGCCGATGCCTTGCGCAAGCACCAGGCCACCAACGTTGACGAGCTGCTGGCCGGCCAGCAGCGTTTACAGGCCGTACTCGACAGCATCGACGACGGCCTGCTGATCATCGACCGCCAGGGCCGCCTCGAGCACCTCAACCCGGTGGCGCAGCGCCAGCTGGGCTGGAACGATAGCCGCGTGGGCAGCAGCCTGGTCGAAGCCCTGCAGCGACCCGAGCTTGAGCAACAACTGCGCCAGGTTCTGCGCGGGGGCAGCCTCGACCGCCCACCGGACGACCTGAACATGGAGGTCGATGACGAATCACGTCTGCTCACCTACAGCCTGACCCCGGTCAGCCACCCGCAGGGGCCAATCCTCGGCGCAGTGATGGTGCTGCACGATGTAACCGAGCAAAGGGCCTTCGAGCGAGTGCGCAGCGAATTCGTGCTGCGCGCCTCCCATGAACTGCGCACCCCGGTGACCGGCATGCACATGGCCTTCGGCCTGCTGCGCGAGCGGGTCAAGTTCCCGCCCGAAGCCCGCGAGAACGACCTGCTGGAAACCATCGGCGAAGAAATGCAGCGTCTGACCCAACTGATCAACGACCTGCTCAACTTCTCCCGTTATCAGAGCGGTTTGCAAAAGCTCGAGCTGGCCCCCTGTGCCATCGACGACCTGCTGGAGCATGCGCAATTGCGCTTTGCCGAACACGCTGCGCACAAGCAGATCGAGTTGATCAAAGAACTGGACCCGCCGCTACCGCGCATCCAGGCCGACGTCGCCCAGTTGGATCGAGTGCTGGACAACCTGCTGCACAACGCCATCCGCCATACCGCCAACGGTGGGCGCATTCGCCTGCATGCCCGACGGCATGCGGAACGGGTGATCATCAGCGTCGAGGACAATGGAGAGGGCATTTCCTATGGGCAGCAAGCGCGCATCTTCGAGCCTTTCGTGCAGGTAGGTCGCAAGAAAGGCGGTGCTGGGCTGGGGCTCGCGCTGTGCAAGGAGATTGTGCAGCTGCACGGAGGGCGTATGGGCGTGTTTTCCCGGCCGGGGCAGGGGACACAGTTCTACATGGCGTTGCCGGTCTGATTGCTTAAACGCGCCTACACCCGCCGCGGCAGGTGCCCGCGAGTCACCAACTCGGCAAACTGCCGGGCGTTCAGCGGGCGGGCGAACAACCAGCCCTGGCCATAATTGACCCCCTCGCTGTTCAGCAGCACTGCCTGGTCCTCGAACTCGATACCTTCGGCAATTACCCGCAAGTGCAAGTCATGGGCCATGCGGATGATATGCGGGGCCACGCCGCTACTGGCGGCATCGTGGCCCAGAGCGTCGATGAATGCCTTGTCGATCTTCAGGCAGTCCACTGGCAGGGTTTGCAGGTAGGCCAGGCTGCAATAACCGGTACCAAAGTCGTCGATCAGCACCTGGTGCCCCACGGCGCGTAGCGCCTGCAGATTGTCACGGGCGACCACCACGTCGATCAGGCCGCGCTCGGTCACCTCGAAGGCAATCTGGCTGGGCGCCACTCGATGCAAAGCCAACAAGCGCGCCGCCACCCGGCCAATACGTGGCACCATCACATCGCAGGCCGCCAGGTTTATCGATATGTATAGCTTGGGGTGCGAGCGCAGTAGCTGACCTAGCTGTTCAAGCACACGCTGCAGGACAAAGTCGGTGATCTGGCGAATCTGCCCGGTATTCTCCGCCAGCGGAATGAAAAGGTCCGGGCTGGTCAGGGTGCCGTCCGGGCGGCGCCAGCGCACCAAGGCCTCGGCGCCCACACAGCGCCGGCTGTCGAGCTCGATGATGGGTTGGTAGAGCACCTGCAGCTCTCCACGACGCAAGGCATTCTGCAACTCTGAACTCATCGACCGTCGTTGCAGAATCAACTGCAGTACCAACCAACCGATGCAGCAGGCCGCCAGCACGCTGCCGGGGAACAGCAACCAGAGCATGCCGTTCATCCTCAGCGGCAGACTGGCCCTCGGGGCAATCAGCACCAACTGGTAATCCGGCGACTTGGTCGGCATTCGGTAGATCAGCCGATCACTGAGTTCCAGCAGCGACTTGTGGCTGGTCGACCAGGCCGAGGGCGGAGGCCATACCTGTGGCGGGCCAAGCACCGGAATGGCCCGGGCGCCGTTATCCAGCACCACGACCAGGCTGCCGCCCGGAGGCAGGTCCACCACATCGGTCAAATGCCCACGGGAGGTGGACACCAGAAACTTGCCCCGGCCCAGCATCAGTGCTGCCAGGTTCTCGTTCGGCTCGGTGGTTGTGTTAAGCCAGTAGCTGTACGTCGGCCCCTGGATATCTGGCGCCCGCAAGGGAACGAACGCTCGCTCATCACCGCGGTTGGAGCAGGCAACATTGTCATCTACATAAGCCGCTTCATAGATGAACCGCGAGCTCAGGCCAACCTGTTGCAGGGCTGCCAGCATCGCCGGGCTGCAGCCGCGCAAGGGTTGGGCCTGCAGCAGGTCTACCCCTTCGCGCAACTGGCCGAACACCTGTTCGAGCCGGTCCAGAAAACGCTCGCCCTGGGCATTCATCTGTTCGCTTTCGCTTTGCTTCATTTGGTGCAGGGCAATGCCAATGCTGGCAGAGAGCAACACGGCGGCGCTGGCCAGCGCTGCCAAAGTGGCCAGCATCCAGGGGCGGTAAAAAATTTGGCGCAGCAAGGCAATGAAGGCTGACATCGAAGGCATCCAGTTGATAACCAAGGTATAGCAACGGAATCAATAATCACCCTCACCGTTTGGCGCTTCGCTGCAATCCACCCACGCTCTTTGTAGAGGCAGCCTTGTGGCTGCGATGAGAACGTTAATAAACCGCGTCGACCAAACCCGCCTCTTCGTAGCGCAAGGCTGCTGCAACAAGTACCTCGCCCGCCACGACTCAACGCATGCGGTTAAGTACCTGCAGCATCGCTGCTGTCTGTGCATCCGGCATGCCGTCGAAGCGCTGCGGGCGGAAGCGCATCTGGAAGGCGGCAATCACATGACGTGTGGCGACATCCAGCACGCCGGTCTGCTCGATCTGATAGCCAAACCGTGCCAGCTCCTGCTGGTACCAGCCAACGCTTGGCGGGTTGACGCTGAAGTAGGCTTGCTGCCGTGCCACGGCGTTAGCATCCGGCCAGATACCCAGCCCGGCATCGGCCAGGCGCTTCCACGGGAACAATGGCCCCGGGTCCAGCTTGCGCAGCGGGGCGATGTCACTGTGGCCGATGATATGGCGTGGTTCGATGTTGTTGCGTTTGACAATGTCCTTGAGCAGCGCGATCAGCGACTGGATCTGCGCCTCGCTGTAAGGGTGCCAGACCCGGCCGTTCGGGGTGTCGGTAAAGCCCGGGTTGACGATCTCGATACCAATGGACGAGGAGTTCAGCCAGGTGCGCCCCTGCCACTGGCTATCACCGGCATGCCAGGCACGACGGTTTTCATCCACCAGTTGATACACCGTAGCCGGGCCATCGCCGATCAGGTAATGGCTGCTGACTTCACCCTGGGTAAGCAGCGCCAGGGAGCGCTCCAGCGAAGCATTGGTGTAATGCAGGACAACGAACTGGATGCGGTTGTCCTGATTGACCGAAGGGTGACTGCGGTCGATGCGCAGGCCCGTCGAGCAACCGGCGACAGACAATAGCAAAAAGGAAATCAAGGTTTTTTTAAGCGTGGAAAGCACGTCAGTGGCCTCAGCGTATGAGCGCTACAGTATAACGTGCTCACCTGCGCTGTGCCTGCCGAGGAAACGGCGGCTGGCTAGCCTTGCTCGACGCGATTACGCCCCTGATCCTTTGCCCGGTACAGCGCTGCATCGGCTCGTTTGAGCACCTGGTCGCTGCGTTCGCCAGAACGGAATGCACCCAGGCCGATGGAGGTGGTGATCACTACCCGCTCACCCTTGAAGTGGAATGGGCAGGCTTCGACTGTGGCGCGCAACACCTCGGCCATTTGCGCAGCGACTGCGGGCGTAGTCTGCGGCAGCAGCAAGACGAATTCCTCGCCGCCAAAACGGGCGATGAAATCCCGGCCCCGCAGACGCTTGCGCAACTGGTCGGCCACGATCTTGAGGACCTTGTCCCCAGCCAGATGACCATAGTTGTCGTTGATGCGTTTGAAATGGTCCAGGTCAAGAATCGCCATCGCCAGATGACCGCCGTTTTCCTGCCAGTCAAGCATTTCGCGTTCGACTTGCTCGCTCCAGGCCGCACGGTTGGGCAGGCCGGTGAGCGGGTCCAGCAGCGCTTTCTGGCGCTGTTCTTCCAGGTGCTCGCGATAGCCAAGCGCCTCATGCTCCATGCTCGCCACCCGCTCCGACAAGCCCTGCAGGCGACCGGCCAGTTCCTGCTCGCGGCGATCACGCTCGTGCTTGTGCTCGTCCATGGTCAGCAGCAAGCCTTCCAGGCGGTTTTCCAGAATGTGCTTGAGGCTGTCTACATCGGCGGCACCTTGCACGCTGCTTTGCAGGCCGTCGACGTGCTCACGCAGTTGGCTATCCAGCTCGCGGGCAGCGGTGCTGTTGTCCGCGTGACCGGCACTGGCCTCGTGCAGGTGGCTCTGGAAACCTTCCAGGCGTTCATTGAGCTGCTGCAGGTAGGTTTCGAATTCGTGCTGGCCGCTGTCGGTGATCGCCAGCATGAGTACTGCCAAGTCATCCAGCACTGGGATCAGCTCATACCAGTTCAAGCCGCGAGCAACCCGCTCGCGCATTTCCAACGCCTGAGCCTTGTGGCGCTCGGGCAGGCTAAGGTCATCGAGCAGACCGATCAGGGTCTGCTCGATGTGCGCGGCAACCTGGCTGTAAGGCGGCTCCACTGCGTAGGGCAGGGCATAGGGGCCGTCTTCACCAAAGGTTTCTTCAAGGGCTTGTAAGGGTTCTGCCTCAGCCAATGGCTCGCTGGCGGAAACTGCAGCTTCCGGCAATAGCGCCTTGTCCCTTGGCAACGGGGCTGGCGCCATTTCGGCCGTTTCGATCAGCGCTGGGCCAAATGCCTCCAGCTCAAGCTCGGGCGCTTCGGCCACCTCGGCAGTCGGAGCAGCAGGGGCCGGCAACGGTTGTAGCGCATCGACGTCATCGGGCCGCGAGGGCTCGGCACTGCCGGCTGCCTGGGGCACAACCTCGGCAGCAGGCAACGCCACCGGCGCAAGCTCTGCTCCTGCCTGTGCATCTTCCTCGCGGCTTCCGAACAACCGCTGCAGAAACCCGGGTCGGGCTTCTTCACCCGGCTTGCCAAGGGCCGACAGCGCGCGCCCCTGCAAGCCGCTCAACTCGCCCAACAGCGGCGGCAGCTCGCGTGACTGGGCAACCCCGCCGTCGAGCTTCTTCGCCAGTTTTTTCAATGGCCGCGAGATATCACTGGGCAGGGGCAGGCCTTGCAGTTGGCCAACCAGTGCGGTCAGCGCATCGCTGACTTGGTTCATGCGGGTTTCGCGACGCTGTTCGGAATCCAGTACCGCTTTCTCAAGGCGCGGAATCAAGCCGGCGAGGCCGGCGTCCATGTTGTCGCTGCGAATGACATCGCGCATTTCCTTCATGCACTCGTCTACCACCTTGTCACTGCCTTCAGCAGCCAGGGTGCTGCGCACCAGGCCTCGACGCAGCAGGTCAAGACGGGCATCCCAACGGCGTTCGAGCTTTTCTTGCTGCTCGATGCTTTTAAGGTATTTTTCTTTCCAGCGCTCAGCGTCTTCAGTCATGCCCGGGTCCGCAAACGGTGATGGCAATTAGCTCAAAACCGGCAGCGTATCCACAGTCAATGCATCAGGCAATCGAATCTCGACAGCAACGGGAAGGTGGTCCGAAATTGGCTGCGCCAGCACCTCGACACGCTCCAGCGTGAGGCTTGAACTGAGCAAAATATGATCAAGGCAACGCTGCGGTCGCCAGCTGGGGAAGGTGGCCTCGACTTGCGGGGCGACCAGGCCCAGGTCGCGCAGTGGCGAATGCTCCAGCAGGTCGGTGGCATGGGTGTTCATGTCACCCATCAGCACCTGGTGACGGTAACCGCCTATCAGCTCGCGGATATAACCCAACTGCAGGGCGCGGGTCTTGGCCCCCAATGCCAGGTGCATCATCACCACTATCAGCGCATCTTCGCCTTCGCCAAACCGCACCAGAATCGCACCTCGCCCGGCCGGGCCAGGCAACGGATGGTCTTCGAGCAGTTGCGGCTTCAGGCGGCTGAGCACACCGTTGCTGTGCTGGGCAAAACGCCCAAGGTTGCGGTTGAGCTGCTGGTACCAATAGGGGAAGGCCCCCAAGTGGGCCAGGTGTTCGACCTGGTTGACGTAGCCCGAGCGCAGGCTGCCACCATCGGCTTCCTGCAGGGCCACCAGGTCGAAGTCGCCCAGCAACCTGCCGATCTTCTGCAGGTTACCGGCACGGCCGTTATGCGGCAGCAGGTGCTGCCAGCTACGCGTCAGGTAATGGCGGTAGCGCTCGGTGCTTATGCCCACCTGGATGTTGAAACTGAGCAGCCGCAGACGACCATCCTCGGGCAGGCCCGGGGCCTGCAGGTGATGCTCGTTGACCTGCGGCTCGTGCAGGCCAATGCCACGCGTAGCTCTGAAGCGGGGCATGGGTGACGCCGCCTACTTGGCAGCGCGCTCCTTGTCGATCAGCTGGTCGGCGACATTCAGCACGCCTTCCGGTCCGCCGGCAGTCCCCAGGTCGAAGCGGTACTTGCCGTTGACGACCATGCTCGGTACGCCGGTGATTTCATACTTCTTCGCCAATTCCTTGGCCTGTTTGACCTGGCCCTTGATGGCGAACGAGTCGAAGGTGGCGAGGAACTTGTCCTTGTCCACACCTTGAGTGGCGAGGAAGTCGGCCATGTCGTTCTTGTCGGTCAGGCGCTTGTGCTGGTTCTGAATGGCATCGAACACCGCCGCGTGCACCTTGTGCTCGACGCCCATGGCTTCGAGGGTCAGGAACATCTGGCCGTGTGCATCCCACGGGCCACCGAACATGGCCGGTACGCGCTTGAAGTTGACGTCCTTGGGCAGCTTCTCAGCCCAAGGGTTGATGGTCGGCTCGAAGTGGTAGCAATGTGGGCAGCCGTACCAGAACAGCTCGACGACTTCGATCTTGCCAGGCACGGAAACCGGAACAGGGTTGCTCAGCTCGATGTATTCCTTGCCGGCGACAGGCTCGGCGGCCTGAACGGCAGTCATACCGAATACGCTGGCGGCGACCAGCGCAGCGCTGAGAATCAGTTTACGCATGCTTTACTCCTGAGCAGTCATGGGTCGCCACGACGCGACCTGCACTGAGACAGGCCGGGAAGGGCTCGAGTTCTGTAGTGTAACGGCTGCGGACGGAAAAAAGGGCAGCCCGGCCGCCCTTTCATCATTGACCTACAACATTAACCGAAAGTTAATGCAGGCCCTGGATGTAGCTGGCCAACGCTTCGATGTCATGGTTGCTCAGCTTGCCAGCGATGGTGCGCATGGTCATGGCATCGCCATCGTTGGTACGGTTGCCTTCGCGGAAATCAGTGAGCTGCTTGGCCACGTACTGCGAGTGCTGCCCGCCCAGGTGCGGGAAGCCGGCCAGGGCGATGCCCGCGCCGTTAGGCGAGTGGCAGCCAGTGCAGGCCGGCATGCCCTTTTCCAGGTCGCCACCATTGAACAGCGCACGGCCGCGCTCGACCAGTTTGGGATCGGCGGCACCCACGCTGCCTTTCTGGCTGGAGAAGTAGGCGGCGATATCGGCCAGATCCTGGTCGCTGAATGCGGCCAGCATGCCGGTCATTTCCAGCACGGTACGCTTGCCCGACTTGATATCGTGCAGTTGTTTTTCGAGATAGCGCTGGCCTTGGCCGGCCAGTTTCGGGAAGTTCGGTGCCAGGCTGTTGCCGTCAGGATTGTGGCAGGCGCCACAGACGGCGGTCTTGGCCTGGCCAGCGGCGGCATCGCCTTTGATAGGTTGCGCAGCAGTGGCCGCACCAGCGACACCCAAGGTCAACAGCAGACTCACGACTAGTTTGTTCATCAGCTAATCCAACACGGCTAAGGGTGAAATGTTATGTATCGGGACTGCCGCTCATCCAAAGGATGACCAAACGGTAGTCCTCGGCACTGCAGTCCATGCACAATCCACGCGGCGGCATAGCCTTGAAACCCTGGGTCACGTGCTTCACCAGTACATCCATGCCTTGCGCCAGCCTTGGCTCCCATGCTGCCCGGTCACCCCGTCTGGGTGCCTGTGGCAACTGCCCGGTGTGGCAGGCCGCACACGTGCGGTTGTACAACACCTCGGGATCCTGTGTAGCCTGTGCGCTGAAAAACGGCAGGAACATACCGACAGCAAGCAGCCATTTCGCCATGCGGAACGACCTTCAGGGTTGGGGGCCGCGCTGCGTTCTGTTGCGCGAGCTATTGTTCGACACCCCATGCCCGTTCTCCTTCGCTGGGAGAATGAGCACACAAAAACTGGGGCATTATATACTTCCGCCATCCAAACGGAAACGACACCGCTTGCCAGGCTTGGCTCTACAAAGTCAGGCAACACCCACATCGGATATCCCATGCAAGTCAAGAACCCCATCCTCGGCCTCTGCCAGAAAGCCAAATTCGCCCTCAGCGCAGCCAAGGTCGAACAATGCCCGGACGACCAGGGCTACGAGGTGGCTTTTGCCGGCCGTTCCAACGCCGGCAAATCCAGCGCCCTCAATACCCTGACTCATGCCAGCCTGGCGCGTACCTCGAAAACTCCCGGACGCACCCAGCTGTTGAATTTCTTCAGTCTGGACGATGAACGGCGTTTGGTCGACCTGCCGGGCTATGGTTATGCAAAAGTCCCGATTCCGCTCAAGCAGCACTGGCAGAAACACCTGGAAGCCTACCTGGGCAGCCGTGAGTGCCTGCGTGGCGTGATCCTGATGATGGACGTGCGTCACCCGATGACCGACTTCGACAAGATGATGCTCGACTGGGCCAAGGCCAGCAGCATGCCGATGCACATCCTGCTGACCAAGGCCGACAAGCTGACCCACGGCGCGGGCAAGAACACACTGCTGAAAGTACAGTCGGAAATCCGCAAGGGCTGGGGGGATGGCGTGACCATCCAGCTGTTCTCGGCACCCAAGCGCCTGGGCGTGGAAGACGCCTACCGAGTGCTGGCAGACTGGATGGAACTGGAAGACAAGCCGGTCATTTAATGCTTTGCGCCTGACCCGTAGGAGCGGGTTTGCCCGCAAAAGGGCCGGGCCTGCTCTCCACCCGCCGTTCACCGTTGCCGCCACTACCGTATTCGCGGGTAAACCCGCTCCTACACCTGATCGGGGTTGGACACGCTTTGGTGATTGGGCGCAGGCCCTTGTAGGCGCGGGCTTACCCGCGAATGCAGCGGTGAATTCGACAGCGCATTCGCGGGTAAACCCGCGCCTACGGAGGCTCAGTACAAGCCATCCGGCAAATTCCGGGCAAAAAAAACCCCGGACTTCGTATGGGGAGGGGGAAGTTCGGGGTCCAAGTCCGGACCGCTAGGGCGGGGTCCAGATATCTGCCAACACTTAACACAACATAGGAGCATCGAAGGGCTTCACCAGCCATTCAGTTACTCTGAGTTCCGCTTCACCGGTTTAGTTCCGAAGCCCACAAAACTATTTGCGATAGTTTCATGAAACTTAAGCACCCACAGCACTGAGCGGTGCTCGGATCCGCGTCACTACGCCGCAGATCCTACACAGTTTTACCTGCTCAATCAGTGAGCTTCGTCCCAATTCGCACCAACGCCTGCTTCGACAAGCAGCGGCACATCCAGCTGCGCGGCCTGGCTCATGTGCTGGCGAATTTCATCTTTCACCTGCTCCACCAGGTCCTCGCGTACCTCAAGCACCAGTTCGTCGTGCACCTGAAGGATCACCCGGGCATCCAGCCCGCTCTCGCTCAACCAGTTATCTACTTTGACCATGGCCCGCTTGATGATGTCGGCAGCAGTACCCTGCATCGGGGCGTTGATCGCCGTGCGCTCGGCGCCCTTGCGCAGGGCAGGGTTCTTGGCATTGATGTCTGGCAAGTACAGCCGGCGGCCAAACAGGGTTTCGACAAAGCCTTGCTCGGCCGCCTGGGCGCGGGTGCGCTCCATATAGGCCAGCACGCCCGGGTAGCGGGCGAAATAACGGTCGATGTAGTCCTGTGACTGCTTGCGGTCGACGCCGATCTGCTTGGCCAGGCCAAAGGCGCTCATGCCGTAAATCAGGCCGAAGTTGATGGCCTTGGCGCTGCGGCGCTGGTCGGTGGTCACGTCTTCCAGAGCCACACCGAACACTTCGGCTGCCGTGGCGCGGTGCACGTCCAGGTCATTGCGGAAGGCATGCAGCAAGCCTTCGTCCTTGGCCAGGTGGGCCATGATGCGCAGCTCGATCTGTGAATAGTCCGCCGCCAGAAGCTTGTAACCCGGACTGGCGACGAACGCCTGGCGAATACGCCGCCCTTCAGCGGTGCGGATCGGAATGTTCTGCAGGTTCGGGTCGCTCGACGACAACCGGCCGGTGGCCGCCACCGCCTGCTGGTAGGATGTGTGGATGCGCCCGGTGCGCGGGTTGATCTGCCCCGGTAACTTGTCGGTGTAGGTGCTCTTGAGCTTACTCAGGCTGCGGTACTGCATCAGCACCTCTGGCAGCGGGTAGCCTTGTTCGGCCAGTTCGTCGAGCACTGCTTCGGCGGTGGATGGCTGGCCCTTGGCGGTCTTGCTCAGCACCGGCATGCCCAGCTTGTCGTAAAGAATCGTGCCCAGCTGCTTGGGCGAGCCGAGGTTGAACGTCTCACCGGCGAGCTCGTAGGCACGCAGCTCCAGCTCAGCCATCTTCACGCCCAGCTCACCGCTCTGTACCTTCAACAGCTCGGCATCGACCAGCGCACCCTGGCGCTCGATCCTGGCCAGCACCGGCACCAGCGGCATCTCGATATCCGTCAGCACCGGTTGCACGCTCGGCGTCTGTGCCAGGCGGGCCTGCAATGCATGGTGCAGGCGCAGCGTGATGTCGGCGTCTTCGGCGGCGTACGGGCCGGCCTTGTCCAGGGTGATCTGGTTGAAGGTAAGCTGCTTGGCACCCTTGCCGGCGATGTCCTCGAAGGCGATCGTGGTGTGGTCGAGGTACTTCTGCGCCAGGCTGTCCATGTCATGACGGGTGGCCGTGGAGTTCAGCACGTACGACTCGAGCATGGTGTCATAGGCCACGCCGCGCATCTCGATGGCGGGGGAGCCATTGGCGAGGATGTTGATGTCGTACTTGGCGTTCTGCCCGACCTTGGCCTTGGCCGGGTCCTCCAGCAAGGGCTTCAGCGCCAACAGCACGGCCTCGCGATCCAGCTGGACCGGCGCGCCTTCATAATCGTGGGCCAGCGGCACATAGGCCGCTTCGTGCGGCTCGACAGCGAAGGACAGGCCGACCAACTGCGCCTGCTGGGCGTCCAGGCCGGTGGTCTCGGTGTCGAAGGCGAACAGCGGTGCCTGGCGCAGCTTCTCCAGCCAGGCGTCGAAACGGGCCTGGTCGAGAATGGTTTCGTATTTGGGCTCGACCTTGGCCGCAGGCTCCACGGCCGGGGCAACATCATCACCGGCCTTGGCGGCATCGCGCTGCACTTCGGCGACCCAGCTCTTGAACTCCATCTCGGTGTACAACGCCAGCAACGCCTCGCGGTCAGGTTCACCGCACACCAGCGCCTCGACCTCGACATCCAGCGGCACGTCAACCTTGATGGTGGCCAGCTCGTAGGACAGGAATGCCGCGTCGCGGTGCTCCTCCAGTTTGGCCGGCAAGGTCTTGGCGCCGCGAATGGCCAGCGTTGGTACCTTGTCCAGGTTGGCGTAAAGGTCGCTGAGACCGCCGCCGATGCCGGTCAGCAGCCCCACCGCCGTTTTTTCGCCCACGCCCGGCACGCCCGGGATGTTGTCGACCTTGTCACCCATCAGGGCCAGGAAGTCGATCATGTGTTCCGGGCCGACGCCGAACTTCTCGTGCACGCCAGCCACGTCCAGCACGCTTCCGGTCATGGTGTTGACCAAGGTAATGTGCCCGTCCACCAGCTGCGCCATGTCCTTGTCACCGGTCGAGATGATCACCGGGCGACCCAGGGCGGCGCTGCTGCGCGCCAAGGTGCCGATCACGTCGTCAGCCTCGACACCCTCCACGCACAGCAGCGGGTAGCCCAGCGCCTTGACGCTGGCGTGCAGCGGTTCGATCTGTACCCGCAGGTCATCCGGCATGCTGGGGCGGTTGGCCTTGTACTCAGCGAACATGGCATCGCGGAAAGTGCCGCCCTTGGCGTCGAACACCACGGCGAACAGGCTGTCGGGATATTGCTTGCGCAGGCTCTTGAGCATGTTCAGCACACCCTTCACCGCACCGGTCGGCATGCCCTTGGACGTGGTCAGCGGTGGCAGCGCGTGGAAGGCGCGATAAAGGTAGGAGGAACCGTCCACCAGGACGAGGGGCGCTTGGCTCATGAGCAGAATCAACCTTTTCGACGGGTCCGGCGCTAGAATAGCCAGAATCATTGACGACAAAGGGACTAGGTTATCATGCGCACACTCAATCGCCTGTTACTGCTCGGCCTGTTGGCAACCACGCCTGTCGTCACCCTGGCGGCGGACGACGCCCCCTCGGCCGATCCCGAGGTGACCATTCGCACGGAAGGCGATAAAACCATCCAGGAATACCGGCAAAACGGCTTCCTGTATGCGATCAAGATCACGCCGAAAAACGGCAAGCCTTACTTTCTGGTACGCGCTGATGGCACTGATGCCAATTTCATTCGATCCGACCAGCCGGACATGCTGATTCCGTCCTGGAAGATCTTCGAGTGGTAAGCTGACGCGCACCGTTCACATCAACCCGGCACTTCCCGGCGGAAGTGCCCGTATGGGCATTTTTTCATCATGTCAGTCTTCACCCCCGTGACCCGGCCTGAGCTGGAAACCTTTCTGGCGCCGTACGAGCTGGGCCGTCTGCTCGACTTCCAGGGCATTGCCGCCGGTACCGAGAACAGCAATTTCTTCGTCAGCCTCGAACAGGGGGAGTTCGTCCTGACGCTGATCGAGCGTGGGCCCAGCGAGGACATGCCGTTCTTCATCGAGCTGCTCGATACCCTGCACGGTGCCGACATGCCGGTGCCCTATGCCATTCGTGATCGCGACGGCAACGGCCTGCGCGAGCTGTGCGGCAAGCCGGCATTGCTGCAGCCCAGGCTGTCGGGCAAACACATCAAGGCACCCAACAACCAGCACTGCGCCCAGGTCGGCGAGCTACTGGCACACATTCACCTGGCCACCCGAGAGCACATCATCGAGCGCCGCACCGACCGCGGCCTGGACTGGATGCTGGCCTCGGGTGCCGAGCTACTGCCACGCCTGACTGCGGAGCAAGCCGCATTGCTGCAGCCGGCGCTGGACGAAATCAGCGCACATAAGGCGCAGATCCTGGCCTTGCCGCGGGCCAACCTGCATGCCGACCTGTTCCGCGACAACGTGATGTTCGAAGGCACCCACCTGACCGGTGTGATCGACTTCTACAATGCCTGCTCCGGGCCGATGCTGTATGACATTGCCATCACCGTGAACGACTGGTGCCTGGATGAGCAGGGAGCGGTGGATGTACCACGCGCCCAGGCACTGCTGGCAGCCTATGCGGCGCTGCGGCCGTTCACTGCAGCCGAAGCCGAGCTGTGGCCGGAAATGTTGAGGGTAGGCTGCGTACGTTTCTGGCTGTCGCGCCTGATTGCCGCCGAATCGTTTGCCGGGATGGATGTGATGATCCACGATCCGAGCGAGTTTGAAGTACGTCTGGCGCAGCGCCAGCAGGTGGCGTTGCACCTGCCGTTCGCGCTGTAGACCACGTCTGCTTCTTCGCGGGTGAACCCGCTCCCACAGGGATAGCGACAGCCTTGAGGCCTGCGCAGTAACTGTGGGCACGGATTCACCCGCGAAGGGGCCGGTACAGGCTTACAACTGTTCCAGGCAGCCTGCCAGGTCACCGCCCAGCTTCTCCAGCAAGCGTTCATACCCTTTGCCATCCACCGGATCGGTGCCACCCAAGGCATCCAGCTCGGCCAGGCGCACCGGCAACCCGGCAGTCAGCGTCTCGGCCAATCGCGGCCGCAGTGGCGGCTCGCTGAACACGCAGGTCTTGCCCACTTCCTGAAGACGCTTGCGCATGGCCGCCACATGTTGCGCCCCAGGCTGCACCTCGGATGCCACGCTGAACACGCCCGCGTGCTTCAAGCCATATTCAGCTTCAAAATAGTCGAAGGCTTCGTGGAAGACGAAGTACGGCTTGCCGGCAATACCGGCCACGCGCGCCTTGATACGCCCATCCAACGCATCCAGGCGTTCATCGAAGGCCTTCAGGTTGCTCTGATAGCGAGCCGCATTAGCCGGGTCGACCTGGGCCAGGTCAGCTGCCATTTTTGCCGCGATTACTCGCGCATTGACCGACGATAGCCACAAATGCGCATCCAGGCTGCCTGGGCGGTGATCGTGGTCATGATCGTCATGGTCTGCTTCCTCATGGGAATGGCTGTCCTCGCCAAAGTGGCGCAGCTTCATGCCCGGCAGCGACTGCACAGCCACTGTGGCCTTGCTGCGGCTTCCCAGCACACGCGGAAGGAAGTTCTCCATGTCAGGGCCGATCCAGTAAAGCAGGTCGGCATCGCCTACCCGCCGCACGTCCGAGGGGCGCAGCGCATAGTGGTGGGGTGAAGCGCCGGGCGGCAGCAGCACGTCAGGGCTGCCAACACCCTCCTGCACGGCAGCGGCAATCTGCTGCAGGGGCTTGATACTGGTGAGCACACGCACGTCGGCCTGCGCGGATAATGCGATGAAAGCGACAAACAGAGCCAGGAATCGGGACACGGTGGATACTCGAATCTTCAGAAACAGGTAACATAATAACGTCTCTGTCCAGAACCGTCGCTGCCCATGTCCATCACACCGCTGGCCAACCGTCCTCACGACCACTCCCATTGCGTACACAGCGCACTGGCTGAAGCCGACGCCTTGTGCACCCGCCAGGGCCTGCGCCTGACAGCCCTGCGCCGCCGTGTGCTGGAGCTGGTGTGGCAGAGCCACAAGCCACTGGGTGCCTACGACATCCTCGCTGTGCTCAGTGAGCAGGACGGCCGCCGCGCCGCGCCGCCCACGGTGTACCGTGCGCTGGACTTCCTGCTGGAAAACGGCCTGGTACATCGCATCGCATCGCTCAACGCCTTCATCGGCTGCAGCCACCCCGAGCACGTGCACCAAGGCCAGTTCCTGATCTGTCGGGCCTGCCATGTGGCCATCGAGCTCGAGCAGAGCAGCATCAGCGAGGCCATCATCAACAGCGCCAAAGGCGTGAGTTTCACGGTCGAGACCCAGACCGTGGAAGTGGTCGGCCTGTGCGGTAACTGCCGGAGTGCGGCATGAGCGACGCCCTGATTCGCCTGGAGCAGGTCGGCGTCACCTTTGGCGGAGAGGCAGTGCTCGACAGCATCGACCTGTCGGTCGCCCCAGGCCAGATCGTCACCCTGATTGGCCCTAACGGGGCGGGCAAGACGACCCTGGTGCGCGCCGTACTTGGCCTGCTCAAGCCACATCGCGGCAAGGTATGGCGCAAACCCAAGCTGCGCATTGGCTACATGCCGCAGAAAATTCAGGTTGATGCCACGCTGCCGCTGTCGGTGCTGCGCTTCTTGCGCCTGGTGCCCGGCGTAGACCGCGCGGCAGCCTTGTCGGCGCTGCAGGAAGTGGGCGCCGAGCACGTCATCGACAGCCCGATCCAGACTATTTCCGGCGGCGAAATGCAACGCGTGCTGCTGGCCCGCGCCTTGCTGCGCGAACCCCAGTTGCTGGTGCTCGACGAACCGGTACAAGGTGTGGACGTGGTCGGCCAGACCGAGCTTTACAACCTCATCACCCGCCTGCGCGACCGCCACGGCTGCGGCGTACTGATGGTGTCCCACGACCTGCACCTGGTCATGAGCGCTACCGACCAGGTGGTGTGCCTGAACCGCCACGTGTGCTGCTCGGGTCACCCTGAGCAAGTCAGCGGTGATCCGGCGTTCGTCGAGCTGTTCGGCAAGACCGCACCGAGCCTGGCCATCTACCACCACCATCACGACCACAGCCACGACCTGCATGGCTCGGTGGTCGCCCCTGGCACCCATGTTCACGGAGAGCACTGCAAGCATGGCTGATTTTCTTCTCTACGCCTTGCTTGCCGGCTTGTCCCTGGCACTGGTTGCAGGCCCACTGGGCTCCTTCGTGGTATGGCGGCGCATGGCCTATTTTGGCGACACCCTGTCTCACGCCGCGCTGCTCGGTGTGGCCCTGGGCTTTGCCCTGGATGTCAGCCCGGCGCTGGCGGTAACCGTGGGCTGCCTGTTGCTGGCGATCCTGCTGGTGACATTGCAGCAACGCCAGCCGCTGGCCTCCGACACCCTCCTGGGTATCCTGGCCCCCAGCACCTTGTCGCTGGGCCTGGTGGTGCTGAGCTTCATGCACGATGTGCGCATTGACCTGATGGCTTACCTGTTCGGCGATCTGCTGGCCATCAGCACCACCGACCTGGCCTGGATCCTCGGCGGCAGTGCACTGGTTCTGCTGCTGCTCGCTGTGCTGTGGCGGCCGCTGCTGGCGGTTACCGTGCACGAAGAACTGGCCATGGTTGAAGGCCTGCCCGTGGCCGGCTTGCGCATGGCGCTGATGCTGCTGATCGCGGTGGTGATTGCGGTTGCCATGAAAATCGTTGGCGTGTTGCTGATTACCTCACTGCTGATCATTCCTGCCGCTGCGGCACAGCGTCACGCCCGCTCACCAGAGCAGATGGCCTTGGGTGCCAGCCTGCTGGGTGTCACCGCAGTGTGCGGCGGCCTGGCCATGTCCTGGTTCAAGGACACCCCCGCCGGGCCCTCGATCGTGGTCTGCGCCGCGGTGCTATTCTTGCTGAGCCTGGCTCTGCCAAAACGCTGAAAAGCAAGGCGTGTGCAGGCACGCCTTGCAACCTTCGGCCCGTAAAGGGTCTGTAAGGCCTATTTTCGAGCGTGCGCACCTGGGTGTAGACTTGCTCGCTTTTTGCGCAAATAGAGAGTCGCAGGAATGAAGCCGTTCGCCTCCCGTTATCTGCTTGTTGCCGCGTTTTCCCTGATCCTGGCTGCCTGTTCCAATGCGCCGGTCGAACAGGCCACCGCACCTGTTCAAGCAGATGCCTGGCAGCAGTTGCAACAGAACATCGCCAGCAATGAGCTGGCTACCGCCGAAGACCAGCTTGCTGCACTGCAGGCCCAGTCGCCGGATGATGCACGCCTGGAGCAATACCAGCGCCAACTGGCCGAAGCTTACCTGCAACGTAGCCAGATCGTTCTGCAGAAGGGCGATGTAAACGCGGCAGCTACCGCGCTGGCTCGTGCCCGGGCACTGATGCCGCAGGCGCCAGCGGTGACCGGCGGGGATGCCGTGACCCAGGCCCGCAAGGCCGAACTGGAAAAGGCTGAAGCTGCGCTGAAAGCCGCCGAAGCCAAGCCCAAGGCACGCATCATCGACCCGACAGCGCCCAGTACTGTGGTGGCCTTGAAAACCACTGACAGCCGCGCGCTGCGCCGCCAACTGGACGACATTGCCGCCGATGTGGTGAGTTACCAGTGCGAAGTGGTATTCCAGGTACCGCGCACCGAGGATGCACCTTGGCTGAAGACCTTGCTGGAAAAGCGCGTGCGCAAGATTGACAGTGGGTTCGAGCTGAAGCAGAAGCATGAGATTCAGCGCTCGCTGCCGGCACAGGTGGTGCTGGTCCCGCATCAGCAGTAAACGCTTCGCGGGTAAACCCGCTCCTCTATCAGGAGCGGGTTTACCCGCGAAAAGGCCTTATCAGGCAGGAACAGCTTCAGCTGCCGCCTCCCGCTCCCACACCCGGTGGCCTTCAACCGCTTTGACAAAGGCATCCACTGCCTTCTGCTCATCCCCGAGCAGCAGCCCCTTGTCCTCCTTGAGCCCCAACGCTTTCGCCAATTCCTTGGTCAGCACCAGCGCCTTCAGGTGCTTGTAGCCCTCCAGCACGAAGTGCTTGGCCAATCCGCTAGCCGCCAGCGCATCCGTAGAGGCCTTGCCCGCAGGCACGACAATCCCGTCGAACATGATCGAAGGCATCCCCTCCATCGACGCCGCTACCGGCAGTTGTTTTCCATCCGCCGCCTTCACCGGCGCCGAGGTCGGCCCCAGCAGCATCGGCCGGGCACTGTGCGCTTCCAGGGCCTTGACCAGTTTGTCCACGCTGGCAGCGTCCACGCCATCTGCCACCAGCACAGCAATCTTGCGCCCCTTGATACCCACCGAACCTGGGTGGTTCATCTGGCTCAACGCAGGCGATTGCGTCAGCTGGCTACCCTTCACCTTCACCGTACCCGCTTTCGGCGCAGGAAGGCCCAGGTTGGCCGCAACCGCCGCCGCCAGCTTCAGGTCGATGTTGGCGAGAATTTCATTCACTTCCCGGGCGCGGATATGTTCACGCTCCACTTTGCCCAACTCGAAGCTGTAAGCCTTGATGATGTGCTGTTGCTCGGTCGGGCTCATGCTCTGGAAGAACAGCCGAGCCTGCGAGAAGTGATCGCCGAACGACTCACTGCGCTGGCGAATCTTGTGCGCATCGATACGCTCCTGATAGCTCTCGAAGCCGCCGTCCTGCGCCGCAGGCGGGGTTTCCTTCGGCCAGCCGCCGTCAATCGAGTTGGGCTCGTAGGAAGCCCGGCCCTTGTGCACGACGTGCTGGTGCAGGGCATCACGCTGGTTGTTGTGGTTCGGCGCTACCGGCCGGTTGATCGGGATCTGGTGGAAGTTCGGCCCACCCAGTCGGCTGATCTGGGTATCGGTGTACGAGAACAGCCGGCCCTGCAGCAGCGGGTCGTTGGTAAAGTCGATACCCGGTACGATATGGCCCGGGCAGAACGCCACCTGTTCGACCTCGGCAAAGAAATTGTCCGGGTTGCGGTTGAGCACCATCTTGCCCAGCGGCGTGACGGGTACCAGTTCCTCCGGGATGATCTTGGTCGGGTCCAACAGGTCGAAGTCGAATTTGTGTTCGTCAGCCTCAGGCACAATCTGCACGCCCAGTTCCCATTCCGGGTAGTCACCGGTTTCGATGGCTTCCCATAGGTCACGGCGCTGGAAGTCGGTGTCCTTGCCCGCCAGCTTCTGGGCTTCGTCCCACAGCAGGGAATGCACGCCCTGGCGTGGTTTCCAATGAAACTTGACGAAGCTGGCCACGCCCTTGGCATTGATCAGACGGAAAGTATGCACGCCAAAGCCTTCCATCATTCGAAGGCTGCGCGGGATGGCGCGGTCAGACATGGCCCACATGACCATATGGGCCGACTCCGGCACCAGCGAGACGAAATCCCAGAAGGTGTCGTGAGCCGAACCGCCGGTCGGTATCTCGTTGTGGGGCTCTGGCTTCACCGCGTGGACAAAATCGGGGAACTTGATGGCATCCTGGATGAAAAACACCGGCATGTTGTTGCCGACCAAGTCGAAATTGCCTTCATCTGTATAGAACTTGACGGCAAAGCCCCGTACATCTCGCACCGTGTCACCAGACCCGCGTGGGCCCTGAACCGTCGAGAAACGGACAAAAACCGGGGTGATCTTTTCCGGATCTTGCAGGAAGCCCGCCTTGGTCAGCTCAGCGTGGTTGCCGTAGCTCTGGAAGAACCCGTGTGCCCCGGTACCGCGTGCGTGCACGATGCGCTCGGGGATACGCTCATGGTCGAAGTGGGTGATTTTCTCGCGCATGATGAAGTCTTCAAGCAGCGAAGGTCCGCGATCACCCGCCTTGAGGGAGTTCTGGTTGTCAGCAATGCGCACGCCTTGGTTGGTCCGCAGCGCATGCCCGGTCGCATCGCTACGGTCGGCCTCCAGGCTCTGCAGCTTGGCATTGGTGTTGGCCCTGTCGGGGGTCTGGGTGCCGGCGGCCTCGCTGTGCTTGGGCGCATCCGTTTTCTTGCTGGGCATGATCGGCTCTCCTCATCAGTCTTAAGGCGTGCCCGTTCAGGGCTTGTGCAAGTAGTGACTGGAGGGCGTTGCCGAGCGTTCAATCAGGATTACCGGTTGTCGCGATATGCCCGATGGATTGGTGCATGACGAAATAAATGCTAAGAACAGCTATGGGAAAAGGCTAAAATGCGCGACCCCAGCTAACCGCTGACCCAAATTTCAATGCGCCCCACAAGGTTCGCTACGTGATCGAGTTCCAACAGGTACATAAAACCTACCGCGTTGCCGGTAGGGAAATCCCCGCACTGAATCCGACCAGCCTGACCATCGAAGATGGCCAGGTGTTCGGCCTGATCGGCCATTCCGGCGCTGGCAAAAGCACCATGCTGCGCCTGATCAACCGCCTGGAGGAGCCCTCCGGCGGCACGATCATCGTCGACGGCGAAGATGTCACCGCGTTCAACGCCAGCCAGTTGCGCGGCTTCCGCCAGCAAGTCGGGATGATTTTCCAGCACTTCAACCTGCTGGCTTCCAAGACCGTCGCCGACAACGTCGCCCTGCCACTGGCCCTGGCCGGTGAGCTGTCGCGCAGCGAAATCGACAAGCGCGTCACCGAGCTACTGGCTCGCGTTGGCCTGTCGGACCACGCCAAGAAGTACCCGGCGCAGCTGTCCGGCGGCCAGAAGCAGCGCGTCGGCATCGCCCGCGCCCTGTCCACCAACCCAAAGATTCTGCTATGCGACGAGGCCACCAGTGCCCTCGACCCGCAAACCACGGCCTCGGTCCTGCAACTGCTGGCCGAGATCAACCGTGAACTGAAGCTGACCATCGTGCTGATTACCCACGAGATGGACGTGATCCGCCGTGTCTGCGACCGCGTGGCCGTGATGGACGCCGGTCAGATCGTCGAGCAAGGCTCGGTGGCCGAGGTGTTTCTGCACCCGCAGCACCCCACCACCAAGCGCTTCGTCCAGGAAGACGAGCAGGTCGACGAAGGCGAGCAGCGCGACGACTTTGCCCACGTGCCAGGCCGCATCGTACGCCTGACCTTCCAGGGCGACGCCACCTACGCGCCGCTGCTGGGCACCGTGGCCCGCGAAACCGGTGTCGACTACAGCATCCTCGCCGGGCGTATCGACCGCATCAAGGATGTCCCCTATGGCCAGCTCACTCTCGCCCTGATCGGCGGAGACATGGAAGCGGCGTTCGCCCGCTTCAAGGCAGCTGACGTACATATGGAGGTACTGCGTTGATGGACGCCCTGAATTTCTTTGCCAACGTCGACTGGGCCGAAATCTGGCTGGCCACCGTCGATACCATGATCATGCTGTTCGGCTCGCTGTTCTTCACCGTGCTGCTGGGCCTGCCACTGGGCGTGTTGCTGTTCCTCTGCGGGCCAAAGCAGATGTTCGAACAGAAAGGCGTCTATGCGCTGCTGTCGCTGGTGGTCAACATCCTGCGCTCGCTGCCATTCATCATTTTGCTGATCGTGATGATCCCGTTCACCGTGCTGATCACCGGTACCTCGCTGGGCGTTGCAGGCGCCATCCCGCCGCTGGTAGTGGGTGCCACGCCGTTCTTTGCACGCCTGGTTGAAACCGCCTTGCGTGAAGTGGACCGCGGCATCATCGAAGCCACCCAGTCGATGGGCGCCACCACCCGCCAGATCATCACCAGTGCGCTGCTGCCGGAGGCCCGTCCGGGCATCTTCGCGGCCATTACCGTAACCGCCATCACCCTGGTTTCTTACACCGCCATGGCCGGTGTGGTGGGTGCCGGTGGCCTTGGTGACCTGGCTATCCGCTTCGGTTACCAGCGTTTCCAGACCGATGTGATGGTAGTGACTGTGGTACTGCTGCTGATACTGGTTCAAGTACTGCAGAGCGTGGGCGACAAACTGGTCGTGCATTTTTCCCGTAAATAACCCCAATGGGGTCGGCCAGGCCGACCCGTTCGGGGGCCGTCGCGGCCCTCACAAGGAGTGATCAATGAAGAAGCTGCTTGCTGTCGCTGCCGCTGTCGCGGCCTTCTCGGCCCAGGCCGATACCCTTACCGTCGCCGCCACCCCGGTGCCGCACGCCGAGATCCTCAACTTCGTCAAACCACAACTGGCGAAAGAAGGCGTAGAGCTGAAGGTCAAGGAATTCACCGACTACATCCAGCCGAACGTGCAGGTGGCCGAAAAGCGCCTGGACGCCAACTTCTTCCAGCACCAGCCTTACCTGGATGAGTTCAACAAGGCCAAGGGTACCCAGCTGGTGAGCGTGGCAGGCGTGCACATCGAGCCACTGGGCGTGTATTCGTCCAAGATCAAGAAGCTGGACGAGCTGTCCTCCGGCGCCACCGTGGTCATCCCCAACGACGCCACCAACGGCGGCCGCGCCTTGTTGCTGCTGGACAAGGCTGGCGTGATCAAGCTCAAGGACAACAAGAACATCCTGTCGACCGTGAAGGATGTTGCCGAAAACCCGAAAAACGTGAAGTTCCGTGAGCTGGAAGCCGCCACCATCCCGCGTGTGCTGACCCAGGTAGATGCTGCCCTGATCAACACCAACTACGCGCTGGAAGCCAAGCTGAACCCGGAAAAAGACGCGCTGGCCATCGAGGGCAGCGACTCGCCTTACGTGAACATCCTGGTTGCCCGCCCGGACAACAAGGACTCGGACGACATGAAGAAACTGGCGGCTGCACTGCACTCGCCTGAGGTGAAGCAGTTCATCATCGAGAAGTACAAAGGCGCTGTGGTTCCGGCGTTCTGAGCCAACATCCCCGGGGCCGCTTTGCGGCCCTTTCGCGACGCAAGGCCGCTCCCACAAAGTAAGGCGTACGCCGATCCGTGGCCTTGTGTCGCGAAAGGCCTGCGCAGCAGGCCCAGCACTCTCAATCCCGCTTGACCAGCCCCGGCAACTGCGCCCCCAGCTTCTGGTTGTTGAACGGCGCCCGAATGAACCCACGCTGTCGCCCATCCGGCCCGACAATCGCCAGGTTACCGCTGTGATCCACGGTATACCCCGGCTTGCTGGTATCCGCCGGAATGAACGGAATGCTCAAGGCATTGGCCAGCTTCTGGGTATCCTCGATCGACCCCGCCACGCCGACAAAGTCCTTGTCGAAATAGCCCAGATACTGCTTCAGCTGGTTCGGCGTGTCGCGGTGAGGGTCCACGCTCACCAACACCACCTGCAGCCGGTCGACGGCATCCTTGGGCAGCTCGCTCTTCACCTGGCGCAACTGGGCCAGGGTGGTCGGGCAGATGTCCGGGCAGTAGGTGTAGCCAAAGAACAGCAGCGACCATTTGCCCTTGAGGTCATCCATCTGCACCGGCTGGCCGTCCTGATTGGTCATGGTGACATCAGCCACGGCACGGCTCTGCGGCAGCAGGATGATGCCTGCATCAATCAGCTCGGCAGGGTTGGGCTGGTCACGACCATTAAGCACCTTGTTGACGGTCAGGCCCAGGATCAACGCGACCAGGGCAACGAGGATGAAGACGGTTTTCTGGGTTCGGGTCATAGGCTCAGCAACAGGTAGTGGTCAAGGAGCAACGCGATGAACAGCGCGAACAGGTAGCCGATAGAGTACTTGAAGGTGCCGATCGCCGCGTGCGGCCGGCTGCTACGGTACAACACCCAGGCCCAATGCAGGAAGCGCAGGCCCAAGCCCAGGGCACAGGCCAGGTACAGCGGGCCACTCATGTGGATGGCATACGGGAGCAGGCTCACCGCCAGCAGGATCAGGGTGTACAGCAGGATATGCAGTTTGGTGTAGCGCTCGCCGTGGGTCACCGGCAACATCGGGATATCGGCCTTGGCGTATTCCTCCTTGCGGTGGATGGCCAGCGCCCAGAAATGCGGCGGGGTCCAGGCGAAAATGATCAGCACAAGCAGCAAGGGTTCGGCGCTGACATGGCCGCTTACCGCCACCCAGCCGAGCAACGGCGGAGCGGCACCGGCCAGGCCACCGATGACGATGTTCTGTGGCGTGGCGCGCTTGAGAAAGCCGGTGTAGAGCACCGCATAACCGAGTAATGAGGCCAGGGTCAGCCAGGCGGTGAGGGCGTTGGTGAACACCAGCAGCAGGACCATGCCCAGCAGCGCCAGGGCCAAAGCGAACAACAGCGCCGGCAGGGGCTCGACTCGGCCTTGGGCCAAAGGCCGTTTGTGGGTGCGTGCCATCAGCGCATCGATGCGCCGATCCACCACATGATTGACCACCGCTGCACCACCCGCGCACAGGCCGATGCCCAGGTTGCCGAACAACAGCACGCTCCAGCTGACGCCCGCCCGGGTGGCCAGGAACATGCCCGCCAGCGAAGTGATCAGCATCAGCACCACCACCTTGGGCTTGGTCAGCTCAAGGTAATCGCGCCAGCGGGCCCGTCGTACGCTTAGAAGCGTCGCCACGAGTCGTTCCTCATGTGATGGGAAATGCCCACCCCGACCACCGGCCGCAGACGCCAACCATGGCCGACACCCATACGAACCTTGTCGACCACTCGAATGCGGTAGTTCACCAGCACCATGCTCAGCAGCAGCATCGCCCCGCCGGCATTGTGCGCAACAGCCACCGCCAGCGGCAGGTGGAACACCACGTTGCTGATGCCCAGGCCCACTTGCAAGGCCAGCGCCAGCAGCACCAGCCGCGCCAGGCCGGGGAGACCACAGCGGTGCAGCTTCCAGCTGAGCATCAACAGCACACAGGTCACCAGTAGCGCGCCCAACCTGTGGCTGATGTGGATGGCCGTGCGCGCATCACTGTCCAACTGCCCGCCAAGGTAATTGGGGCCGACGTGCTGGGTCAGGTGGAAGCCGTTGCTGAAGTCCGCCGCTGGCCACCACTGGCCATGGCAGGTCGGCAGGTCGATGCAGGCCACGGCTGCGTAGTTGGCGCTGACCCAACCGCCCAGGGCGATCTGGCCGATTACCACCAGCAGCGCCAGCGCAGCGATCCGGCGCAGGCTCAGCGGCAGTTTCGGCAAGGGCGCAAAGGCCCGGGACAGACGCAGAGACAACAGGAACAGCAAGCTCAACGTGGTAAAGCCACCCAGCAAGTGCGCCGTGACCACCTGCGGCCATAGCTTCAGGGTGACCGTCCACATACCGAAGGCTGCCTGGGCCAGCACCACACCCAGTAGCAGCATCGGCAGGCGATAAGGCTGCCCATCGCGGGCATGCCGGCGCATTGCCTCGAACGCAAGCAGGGCGATCACCACGGCCAGGCTACCGGCAAAGTACCGGTGGACCATCTCGGCCCAGCCCTTGGCAGCTTCCACCGGGTGCTCAGGAAAGTGCAGCTCGGCATGGGCCAACTGCGCGTCAGTCTTGGGCACGCTGATAAAGCCATAGCACCCGGGCCAGTCGGGGCAACCGAGGCCTGCGTGGGTCAGGCGGGTATAGGCACCAAGCAGGACGACCAGCAGTGCCAGCAGGGTGGCGAACACAGCAAGGCGAAATCCAGGTCTGGCCATGGCAGGCTCCTAGCCGATGTTGGACAGCTTGAGCAGGTGGCGCAGGTCATCCAGCACATGCTTGCCGTTGACCTTGCCGTCGTAGCGCAGCACCAGGTTGCCGTGCGGGTCGACGATCCACAGCTGCGGGCCGGGCTCGACAACCTTCTGCTGATAACGTTGCGCATCCAGCGGGTAGCGCTGCAACTGCGGGTACTCGCGGCCAAGCAGTGCCTGATAGTCGGCGCTCAGCGGCTGGGCGGCGGCCAGCGCATGGCTGGCGCGGCTGGCATCACGCCCCAGCCCGACCTGAATCTGCCGAGCCAGGTACACCAGGCGCTGACAGTCTTCGGTGCAGGCCTGGGGCGCGCTGACCAGCAACTGCCAGCGCTCGTCCTGGCCCGCCACGCCGAGATCAGCACGGCTTTCCCCATTGCCAATCATGGCGCCATGGTAGCTGCGGCCTTCCGGCACCCAGAATTTGAGCTTGTACATACTGGTGGCCAGAACCATCGGCCCAAGCACCACCAGCAGGATCAGTAACAGCTGCAAACGCCCACGGGCTCTGGGCTTGCTACGTTCAGGCACGTCCAGTGGAGTGGCGGTGGCCATGGCGTTTCTCCTTGTTTTGGTGCCAGCCGAAGTAGAGGTAGAGCAGAACCAGAGCGGTAGCCAGGGCAAACCACTGCACGGCGTAGCCCACGTGTTTTTCGGGGCTCATGGCCACAACCGGCCAGTCCAGGCGATAGCTCGCAGGGCCCGGCTCCAGGCGCAATTCCTGAGCGAAGCCTTCGCGATCAAGCTGTTGCCATAGCAGCGCAGCATCGATAGCGGTCAACAGATGCGGCCATTGCCCACCGATGGGGTCCGGGTGCAGCTGGAAGGTGCTACCGGGCGCGACATACACAGAGGCATCCAGCGCCAAGGCCTGGGCAGGGGTTTCGAAGGGCACCGGCACCCGGCGGTCTAGCCATGGCAACCAGCCACGATTGATCAGCAACCACAGGCCGCTGGCTTGGTCGTGGAAGGGCTGCAGCAGCTCGACACCGGGTTTGCCGTCGCGCATGCGGTTGTCCAGCAGCACGCTGTGCTCGGCGTCGAAGCGGCCATACAGGTGCACGCGGCGGAAGGCGTTGTCTTCTTTCGAGAGGAGCTGGGCGGTGGCGATCGGCGCTTCAACCCGCCGTTCTGCATAGGTGGCCAGCAGCACGCGCTTTTCCTCGGCACGGCCGAGTTGCCAGCAACCAAGCGCAATCAGCCCCGGCAGCAGTGCAAGCACCACCAGCGTCGGTACCCAGCCTGGGCGAAACGGCCTCACGGGCGCCTCGCTATACTTATCCACATCACCGCACCCCCCCGGAGTAACGCCATGCTCAAGGCCGCGATTGTCCTGATGCTGTTGGCCACGATTGCCAGCCTGTTCAGTGGCCTGGTGTTTCTGGTCAAGGATGATGAAAACTCGACCCGCCTGCTCAAGGCCCTGACCGTACGGGTCACCCTGGCAGCCTTGACCATAGGCCTGGTCGCCTGGGGCTTGATCAGCGGTCAGCTGGTCTCCCACGCCCCTTTCTGAAGCGCTCACCCACCCCTACAGGGTTTCGTATTCACAACACATAGACAAAGATGAACAACCCCACCCACACCACATCGACGAAGTGCCAGTACCAACTGGCTGCCTCGAAGCCGAAGTGTTTTTCTGGGTTGAAATGCCCGCGCAGAATACGCACGAACATCACAATCAGAATGATCGTGCCCAATGTCACGTGGGCACCGTGAAACCCGGTAAGCATGAAGAACGTCGCACCGTAGATCCCTGAGCCCAGTGTCAGCCCCAGCTTGGTATAGGCCTCGTGGTACTCGAAGGCCTGCAGCGCGATAAAGCTGATGCCCAGAACAATGGTCAGCGCCATCCAGAATTTCAGCGGCCCGCGGTGGTCACGGCGCAAGGCGTGGTGGGCAATGGTGATTGTCACACTGGAACTGACCAGCAGGATGGTGTTGATCAGCGGCAGATGCCACGGGTCGATCACTTCCTTGGGCGGCGGGAACAGCTTGGGGTCGGGGGTGTGCAGTAGCGGCCAGGTGAATTCGAACGTTGGCCACAGCATGTGCGCAACACCTTTGGCCCCTTCGCCTCCCAGCCACGGCCCCGCCAGTACGCGGACATAGAACAGCGCGCCGAAGAACGCCAGGAAGAACATCACTTCAGAGAAGATGAACCAGCTCATGCCCCAGCGGAACGAGCGATCCAGCTGCGGGCTGTACAACCCGGCGCGGCTCTCCTTGACCACTGACCCAAACCAGCCGAACAGCATGTAGGCCAGAAACAACGCACCCACGAAGAAGATCAGCGGCCCGTGCGAATCCGGGTGGCCCGCCTTCATGTCGTTGAACCAGGTGCCCAGGCCGAATACCGTGATGAACATGCCGATGGTGGCGATGATCGGCCATTTGCTCTGCGCCGGAACGTAGTAGTGCTCATGACTTGCCATTGCTGTTCTCCTTCCCTTAACGGGCGCCCTGGACGTCCTGCGCCGCAACGTGCGCGACCGGCGGGTGGCGAGCGGTGATGTCGAACAAGGTGTAGGCCAGTGTCAGGTGCTTCACGCTGGCCGGCAGGTCGCGGTCGACGATGAAGCGCACCGGCATCTCGATGCGTTCGCCGGGCTGCAGCACCTGCTGGGTAAAGCAGAAGCACTCGGTCTTGTGGAAGTAGGCCGCGGCCTCGGCCGGGGTAATGCTGGGTATTGCCTGCGCACTCATCGGCCGGTCGGTCGGGTTGTGGGCAATGAAGATCATCTGGTTCACCGCCCCCGGGTTGACCTCCAGCTGGTCGGCAGTGGAGTAGAAGTCCCAGACCATGTCGCTGGCATTGGTCGACATGAACTGCACCCGCACAGCACGCGTCGGGTCACTGACCTGGCTACCTTCGTATTGGCCGCCGGTCTTGCCGTTGATACCGAACGCTTTGCACATGACGTCGTAGATCGGCACCAGCGCGAAGCCGAAGGCGAACATCACCACCGTCAGCATCAACAGGCGCGTTACCAGGCGTTTCACCGACAGGCCGTTCATGGCGGGTTCCTATTTCACTTCCGGGGGTGTCTGGAAGGTGTGGTAGGGCGCAGGCGAGGGTATCGACCACTCAAGGCCCTCGGCGCCATCCCAGGGTTTGGCCGGTGCCGGCGCGCCACCGCGGATGCACTTGATGACAATGAACAGGAAGAAGATCTGCGTGGCGCCGAACATGAACGCGCCGATCGACGACACCATGTTGAAATCGGCGAACTGCAGGTTGTAGTCGGGGATGCGCCGTGGCATGCCGGCCAAGCCTACGAAGTGCATGGGGAAGAAGGCCATGTTCATGCCGATGAACGACAGCCAGAAGTGCAGTTTGCCGAGGGTTTCGTCGTACATGTGGCCAGTCCATTTCGGCAGCCAGTAGTAGGCCGAGGCAAAGATGCCGAAAATTGCACCAGGCACCAGTACGTAATGGAAATGCGCCACCACGAAGTAAGTGTCGTGGTACTGGAAGTCCGCCGGGGCGATCGCCAGCATCAACCCGGAGAAACCACCGATGGTGAACAGGATGACAAAGGCGATGGCGAACAGCATCGGCGTTTCGAAGGTGAGCGAACCTTCCCACATGGTGCTGACCCAGTTGAATACCTTCACCCCGGTGGGCACGGCAATCAGCATGGTGGCGTACATGAAGAACAACTCGCCGACCACCGGGATGCCGACCACGAACATATGGTGGGCCCAGACGATGAATGACAGGAAGGCAATGGCGCCGGTGGCATACACCATCGAGGTATAACCGAACAGCGGCTTGCGCGAGAACGCCGGGATGATCGAGCTGACCGCACCGAAGGCGGGCAGGATCATGATGTAAACCTCAGGGTGACCGAAGAACCAGAACACATGCTGGAACAGCACCGGGTCACCGCCACCTGCGGCACTGAAAAAGCTGGTACCGAAGTGGATATCCATCAGCATCATGGTTACCACGCCGGCCAGTACTGGCATCACCGCAATCAGCAGGAACGCGGTAATCAGCCAGGTCCAGACGAACAGCGGCATTTTCATCAGCGTCATGCCGGGGGCACGCAGGTTGAGGATGGTGGCAATCACGTTGATCGCCCCCATGATCGAGCTGATACCCATCAGGTGGATGGCGAAGATGAAGAAGGTGACGCTGGCTGGCGCATAGGTGGTGGAAAGCGGTGCGTAGAACGTCCAGCCAAAGTTCGGCCCTCCGCCCGGGCTGAACAGGGTCGATACCAGCAGCAGGAAGGCCGCCGGCAGCAGCCAGAAGCTGAAGTTGTTCATCCGTGGCAGGGCCATGTCGGGCGCGCCGATCATCAGCGGAATCATCCAGTTGGCCAGGCCGACGAAGGCCGGCATCACCGCGCCAAACACCATGATCAGGCCATGCATGGTGGTCATCTGGTTGAAGAACGCCGGCTCCACGATCTGCAAACCCGGCTGGAACAGCTCAGCGCGGATCACCATGGCAAACGAGCCACCGAGCAGGAACATGATGAAACTGAACCACAGGTACATCGTGCCGATGTCTTTATGGTTGGTGGTCAGCACCCAGCGCATCAGGCCCTTGGCCGGGCCGTGCGCATGGTCATGGCCGTGGGCGTGGTCGTCGATCACTGCACTCATGTCCTGTCTCCTGCAATCCATTGATTGCCGCGAGTAACCCGGTTCACTTGGCTTCTGCCTGCTTCAGCGCCAGCACGTCCTTCGGCGTCACCATGTCGCCTTTGTTGTTGCCCCAGGCATTGCGCTCGTAGGTGACCACAGCAGCGATGTCGACTTCCGACAGCTGCTTGCCGAAAGCGGCCATGGCCGTGCCGGGCTTGCCATGGAAGACAATGCTCAGGTGGCCTTCCTTCGGCCCGGTGGCAATCTTCGAGCCTTTGAGCGCCGGGAACATTGGCGGCAGGCCCTGGCCTTCGGCCTGGTGACAGGCCACGCAGGTGGTGTGGTAGACCTTGTCGCCTCGCGCCACCAGCTCTTCCAGGGTCCATTCCTTGCTGGTCAGCTCCTTGAGCTTGGCGGCTTCAGCCTTGCGCTCGCCAAGCCAGGTGTCGTAATCGGCCTTGGACTTGACCTCGACCACCACCGGCATGAAGCCGTGGTCTTTGCCGCACAGCTCGGTACACTGGCCGCGGTAGATGCCTGGCTTTTCGATCCGGGTCCAGGCTTCGTTGACAAAGCCTGGGATGGCGTCGCGCTTGACCGCGAAGGCTGGCACCCACCAGGAGTGGATCACGTCGGCAGCAGTGACCAGAAAGCGCACTTTCGCGCCCACCGGCAGCACCAGCGGCTGGTCGACTTCCAGCAGGTAATGCTCATCCTTGGGCGCCTTGTTGTGGATCTGGTCGGTGGGGGTGGCCAGATTGCTGAAGAACTCCACGTCCTGGCCCAGGTACTTGTAGTGCCATTTCCACTGGTACCCCGTGACCTGGATGTCGATGTCCGAATCGCTGGCATCGTAGATGTCGATCAGCGTCTTGGTGGCCGGGATGGCCATGGCCACCAGGATCAGGAAGGGAACTACCGTCCAGAGGATTTCCACCCAGGTGTGCTCGTGGAAATGCGCAGCCTGCTGGCCGGTGGAGCGGCGGTGGATGACCATTGACCAGAACATCGCGCCAAACACCACGATGCCAATGATCACGCAGATCCAGAAGATGGTCATGTGCAGGTCGAAGACGGCGTTGGAGACTTCCGTCGCCCCTGGGTGCATGTTCACGGTCCAGGCGGCGTTTGCCTGGCCAAAAACCGACCACAACAGGAGGCCCATCCAGACATGTGGATGTCGCATCATTGCGGGTTCCCCTTCTAATTCTTGTTGTCCCGGAGGCGTGGCCTGCGGCAAGAGGGAACGGCGGTCAAGACTGCATGGCTTCGACGACCGAGCCCCTGCTAAAAGCAGTCGGGCCTCATCAACGAATCACGTTCACCGGGAGTATAGACAGCGACCAATGGCACGCAATGAAGCCTGTGAAATGAACTTCACGAAATAGCCAGATAGCCTGAAAACCGCGCGCTTGAGAGGTCATGGCTAAATAATGGCATCTGGTTATGCCAGACATAGCACACGTTTGCGCGGTTTATAACAAATACGTCTTAGGTATTCTGTATACCGAGCTAATTTAGTGTCTTCCGTTTGAAACGTAATGTCCCTGGAGTTGTCATGAACATCGCTGCTGTACGCGAGCAGGTAAGCCAAGCCCATCAACATGAAGGCCAGACCGGCCAATTGAAACAGCGTCTCGAGCTGCAACTGCCCCATCTGCACCCCTCGATCCAACTGCCTGAGCAGGACGCCCAGGGTACTTTGGCGCGCTTCGTCAGCGCCTACATCGATCAGGTTCCGGAACTGCTGGAGGCCGCCCACGAGGTCGCCCGCGAAGCCGGGATCGAATCGCAGATCAAACCTGTACTGAAAATTGCCGAAGCCTATTTCCTGCAGCCGCCCAGCGTGATGCAAGGGCATGTAGGCCTGGACTGCCTGCTGGATGAAGCCTACCTGGCGCACCGCCTGGTGGAAGAGGTGAATGACTTGTACATTCGCCACTTCCAGCAGCCGTTGATTCCGGTCGACACCACGGTCGCCAACCTGATTGCCCACCAGTTGATTGGCGAAAGCTTTGCCAACCAGCTGGATGAAGTGGTGCACCACTCGGTCGACGAAATGCTCAATGACGAGAGCTTTGCGGTTGAATCGGTGGAGGCCTATCGAGAGAAGCTGAGCAGCCCGGCAACTGGCGAGGCGTGGAAGCGCTGGCCGTGCCTTTCGCGCCAACTGGGTGTCGAGCTGGGTCAGCCGGCCTGATAGACCTGTAACGGCCTAGGTGCATCGGTGGTTCGGCGCAGGCCGTCGTAGGAGCAGGTTCACCCGCGAAAGGGCCGGCCCTGCTGGCCTATCTCCACCCGCCGATCACCGTTGCCGCCGCTACCGTATTCGCGGGTAAACCCGCTCCTACGCCCCAACCCCCGCCGTAGTCCGCAACCGCCCCTCGATCCGACGCTTCAGGCGCCGCTGCTCTATCAGCAACCGTGACCCATTGGCAGAATTGCTGCGGCTCCAGTCCTCCAGCAACTCAAGGCACGAGTGGTCGATATAGCTCAAGTTCCCCAGCGGCACATGCAGCGTGGTGCCCGCCGGTACGGTATCCAGCACCTGGGTCAGCGCCGGCACCTTCAGGAAGGTCGCCGCGCCACTGAGGCGCAGTTCCATGTGCCCATCCTTGGCCAGGCTCACCAGGTTGATCTTCAGCCGCGCCGCCTTGAACGCCAGCTTCAGCAAGGTCAGGGCAAAGCCCAGCAGCACACCGGTCAGCAGGTCGGTAAAGATGATCGCCAGCGCAGTCGCCGCGTAGGTGAACATCGGCATGCGCCCATAACGGCCCAGCCCGCGAAACGCCTTGAAGTCGACCAGTTTGACCCCGGTAAACACCAACACCCCCGCCAAGCTCGCCACCGGGATCTGCTGCAGCACGCTGCTCAGCGCCACCACGAAGGCCAGCAACCACAAGCCATGGAAGATTGCCGAGGCCCGGGTTTGCGCCCCGGCCTGGACGTTGGCCGAGCTGCGCACGATTACCCCGGTCATCGGCAGGGCACCCAGCACCCCGCACAGCATGTTGCCGATGCCCTGAGCCGACAGTTCGCGGTCGAAGTCCGAGCGCTGGCCGCTGTGCATGCGGTCCACTGCTGCGGCCGACAGCAAGGTTTCGGCGCTGGCAATGAACGCCAGGGCAAAAGCGGCGACCAACAGGGCAGGGTCGGCCAGCTGCATCAGGTCCGCCGGACGAAGCCAGTCGATGGCCTCGGACAGGTCGGCCGGGACTTGCACGCGGTTCACCGGCAAGGCCAGCCACAGGCTGATAGCGGTCATGCTGGCCACGCCGAGTAATGCACCCGGCACGAAACGCAGCCGCTGCGGCCGCAAGCGCTCCCAGCCCCACATGATGGCGATGGTCCCCAGGCCCAGCGCCCCGGCCATCCAGCCGGCGCCGGTGCTCTCCTGTGGCAGGGCTGCCGACAACGTTGCCGGGAACGCCAGCAGGTTCTGCAGGCCCGACGGTTGCGGCGCGGTGTCGAACATCACATGCACCTGCGAAAGCACGATCAACACGCCAATCCCGGCGAGCATGCCGTAAACCACCGCCGGCGCGGTCACGCGGAACCAGCAGCCCAGGCGCAAGCGACCGGCCAGCAACTGCAACAGGCCGGCCAGCAACAGGATTGGCCCGAGCATGGCCATGCCGTGCTGGCGTACCAGCTCGAACACCAGTACCGCCAGACCGGCAGCGGGGCCGCTGACCTGTAGCGGCGACCCAGCAAGGAAACCGACGACAATGCCGCCGATAATCCCAGTAATCAGGCCTTTTGCCGGCGGCATGCCAGAAGCGATCGCAATGCCCATGCACAACGGCAGGGCCACCAGGAAGACCACCACCGACGCCAGCAACTCACGCGGCAGGGCCGCTTTCAACTGTGTAATGTTCACCGTGTTTCTCCTTTCTCTAGTCGCACGGCCATTCCCCTGGCCGTGGGCACGTTTGCCCCTGACAAGCGCGCAGGCGCGGGCCGCCAGCGAGCACGCCGGCAGGGCAGTCAGGGAATTCAAGGCAGCCGAATGCCGTGCCACACCCCTGCAGGGTGCAGCCGGCTATCAAGGTTCTAGCGGCGGACGGGTCGCTTAGTAGCGGCCTCTCGGAGTGGCGCAGGGAACGGGTTCACCCGCGGCCAAGGGCAGGAAGCTGTCGCTGGCGGCGTCGTAGGCTTCGATCTTGCTGGTCTCGATGTCGTACACCCAACCATGAATGAACAGCTCACCGGCTGCCAGGCGCGAAGCCACCGAAGGATGGGTGCGCAAGTGATGCAGCTGGGCGATGACGTTCTCTTTGGTCAGCACTTGCATCGTCTCGTGTTCGCTGCCGCAGGAGCAGTTGTTCTCGACCACGGTGCGGGCCACTTCAGCGTGGCGCAACCAGGCGCCAACGGTAGGCATCTTGGTCAGCGACTGCGGGTTGAGTACCGCACGCATGGCGCCACAGTCAGAGTGGCCACAGATGATGATGTGGTGAACTTTAAGCGCCATTACGGCGTACTCGATGGCGCTGGAAACGCCGCCGTTCATCTGGCCATAAGGCGGTACCACGTTACCCACGTTACGGGTCACGAACAGGTCGCCTGGCGAGCTCTGGGTGATCAGCTCGGGAACGATGCGCGAATCGGCACAGGTGATGAACATGGCGCGTGGTGTTTGCGCGGTGGCGAGCTTCTTGAACAGCTCTTGCTGATCTGGGAAAACATCATGGTGAAAGCGCAGGAAGCCGTCGACGATGTGCTTAAGGGCAGCATCGGCGCTTTCCGCGGGGACCTGCGGTACGACCTTGGATGGGTCCTTGACGGGCATGATTCATCCTCTTGACGGTGTGTAGGTAAATCCATTTTACCGGTGAAAGATTCAGGCTATGCAGGGTTTTAGATGACACGCACGGGCCATAGATCACAGTCGCTGTGGACTTATTACCTACGCTAGCGGGGAAAACTTAACTGAAACTTAATTCGAAGGCTCTAGAACGGGCGTTCCAGATGAAAAAGGCGGGAACTGGATAATAGCAAAAAAACATCAGCTGCCAATATGTATTAGCGCAATTATTGGTTGTTATTAGTTGCGTTGTGAGCAATGCGCAGCCCTTGGTGGGGCGGGTTCATGTCAGAACAGCGCCATCTGCCCACCCGGCGGGCAGAACGCCGAGCAATCCAGCGCCTGCGCCTCGCGCCCTTCGAAGTCCAGCCGTTTCATTGCCTTGGCAAAGCGCTGCGCCAGCAACTCGGCAAACACCCCTTCACCACGCATGCGCACACCGAACCGGCTGTCATACAGCTCGCCACCACGGCTCTGGCGGATCAGGCTCAACACATGCGCTGCCCGCTGCGGGTAATGATCCTGCAACCACTGCTCAAACAACGGCGCCACCTCCAGCGGCAGGCGCAGCATCATGTACGCCGCACTTTGCGCACCGGCCTCCTTCGCCGCCTCCAGCAGGCGTTCCAGCTCACTGTCGTTGATCATCGGAATCATCGGCGAACACAAAACACCCACCGGTACGCCCGCTTCACGCAATACCCGGATGGCCCTCAACCTCGCACCGGGTGAGGCCGCTCGGGGTTCGAGCACGCGCTTGAGGCCGTCGTCCAGCGTGGTCAGGCTGATCATCACCCGTGCCAGGCGCTGGCGGGCCATCTCGGCCAGCAGGTCGAGGTCGCGCAGCACCAGTGAACCCTTGGTGACAATGGTCACCGGGTGACGAAAACGCAGTAACACTTCGAGCAAGCGCCGAGTCAGTAACTGTTCGCGCTCAATCGGCTGGTACGGGTCGGTGTTGGAGCCCAGATTGATCGGCGCGCACACGTAGCCCGGTTTGCTCAATTGCTGTGCCAGCACCTCGGCGGCGTTGGTCTTGGCAATCAGTTTGGTCTCGAAATCCAGGCCGGGAGAAAGGTCCCAGTAGGCGTGTGAGGGGCGGGCATAGCAGTAGATACAGCCATGTTCGCAGCCACGGTAGGGGTTGATGGAGCGATCGAAAGGGAGGTCGGGTGAAGTGTTGCGGCTGATCACCGACTTGGCTGTCTCGATCCGCACCTCGGTACCCTGGGTTTGCGGCACTTCCTGGTACCAGCCATCATCTTCCGCCACCGAATGACCAGGGGCAAAGCGGTTGTGTGGATTGTGCGCCGTGCCACGGCCCTTTTGCGGTGCTGGAGGAATCATGGCTCACCTGAATACTGTATTCATATACAGTATCGCGCATGCCGGGATCTTTCCAGCACCTCTGGTCTGACTACTTCAGGCCATGCCAGCTGAGATACGCTGCCTGGCTCGATTGCCGCCCGAGAAACGCCTCGATGCCTTCACGCAATGGGCGCGATGCCCCTGGGGCGAACAGTGCTTCCTGCAGTGCCCGCCCCGTGGCTCCGTTCAACAGGCCCTCGGCTTCGAAGCGGGTGAACACATCGAAGGCATGCACATCCGACCACAGATAGGCGTAGTAACCCGCATCGTAGCCGTTCACAAGGTGGTCGAAGGCATGCGCCGGATGTTCAAAGTCAGCGAGTGGCCAGTAACCGCAACGCGCGCGGGCATCACCCAGTCGCTGTTCAAAGGTCCTGCCATCGTTTGGTGTGCCATGCAGGTCCATGTCGAACAGCGCCAGGCACAGATCACCCGCGATCTCCTCCACGCCCTGCTGCCGTAGCTGCCGCAGGCACTCATCGGCTTGCTCGCGGGATAGTTGGTGGCCGTCGTGCGTGCGCGCCGAGATCGCCAGCAGGTAGTCCGCGTCCCAGACCCAACGTTCGAACAGCTTGCCGAACAACTCCACACCATCGGTGCCCAGCTCGGTCACATTGGACATGACGTGGTTCGTCGTACGTACCAGCAGGTGGTGCAGGGCATGGCCGAATTCATGGAACAGCTTGCGCAGTGACAAATGATCGAGCAACGGCTGCGAACCTGACAGCGCTTGCGGCACATCACTGAACACCACCACCGAGGCTGCCTGGCAGATACCCTCTGCATCGACCCGGCGATGCCTTACATAGGTGGTGAACACCGCGTCTGGCTGCTTGCCTGCGTGTTGCACGGCATCCAGATACAGAAAGCCAATGAAAGCGCTGTCCTGCCACACCTCGAACGGCTGCACGCTGTCATCCCAGACAGGCAGCGCTTTGGGCTGCAGCACTGCACCAAACAACGTCTGCGCCAATTGCTGCAACGCACTGACAACGGTATTCAGCGGGAAATAATCGCGCAGCGCTTCGGCAGGAAACTCGCTGCGCGAAGCACACCGCAGGTACTCGAAATCCCAGGGTTGGGGTTTGCCCAGGCCCTGCTCGGCAGCCCAACACTCCACCTGCGAACGCCACCGCAACATGGCAGGTCGCACATGATCGGCCAGATCGTGGAGAAAGCCGCGCACCTGGGCTACCGAACCCGCACTCTTCACCTGCAGGCTCTGCTCCAGATGGCCGGAATAACCGAGCAGGAGGGCCTTCTCCTCAAGCAATTGCGCCTGTTGCTGCAGATACATGCGGTTGTCCTGTTGCCGATCATGGCTGACGCCACGGGCGTGAAAAGCCCGGTACACACGCTCACGGAGCTGGCGGTTGGCAGCATGTTTGAGCACCTCACGCGTAGTCACCGTGTCACACGCAATCAACCACCCCTGCTTACCTGCTTGCTGTGCGCTTGCAGCCAATTCGTCACGTACCCGCTGCGGGATGCCGCTCAGCTCCGCTTCATCGGTGATGTTCAACCCAGGCCGGTCGATGTTGCTGCGGAACGCCTCGCGTGCAGTGCCAATCTGCGTTTGAAGGTCTGCCAGATGCGCTTTGCCTGCGGTGTCGAGTAACGCCCCGCTAGCGACGAACTTGTCCAGGTGCCAACGCAAAGTGGCACGCTTCCCGACATCCAGTTGCTTGCCGATGTCACTGCCGGCCAAGCGTGCATACAGATCATGCAAAACCGTGTTGGCGAATTTTTGCTCGAAGCGCGCCGTCACTTTCCCGTAGAAATCAATGATGGCGTTGGCCCACGCCGTATCCCGGCCGACCAGTGGTGAGGCGGCATACAACACTGCCAGCAGCCGGCTATCCAGCCCATCCAACGCCAGCACCATGTCATCCCAGGTGGGCATGGCCCGCTGGTCCAGGATGATGCGTTCGACACCTTGCTCGTGCGCCAACAGCACGGCAGCGAACGCCGCCTGCATGTTTTCGAGGGTGATGGAAGAGTAATCGACGGGGATATGGCTATCTTGCAGAAGAGGGTTGGCCATGGTGCATCACCTTGCTGATAGATATGAGCAAGAGAGCTTGCATGGCCCGCGTGCGCCAGGTGGCCTGACTATCTAACACCTGTCCATGCCTGCCCGGGCATTGCACCCGGGCGGCACGACAGGATCACTCAGCCGGCTTTTTCAGCTTCGGATTTGGGAAGAACTGCACGGTCTGCACCTTGGCCGGCGCCGCTTTCGGCGCCAGGTGGTTGACCCGGGTGCCGAGTTCCTTCGGCACCGACAAGCCCTGCTCGTTGAGGGTGTCGGTAAAGCCGCAAGCCACGCACTCGCGATGCGGTACGCCGTCGTCGTTCCACATCATCAGCTTGTCGGGCTCGCTGCACGCCGGGCACACGGCACCGGCAATGAAGCGCTTCTTGGTCTTGTTCACAGCTACCTCACTCATGCTGCAGCGTCCTCGGTGAGACCACTGTGGCGCAGCAATGCATCGATGGAAGGCTCACGGCCACGGAAGTCGACGAACAGCTCCATCGGCTCGCGCGAACCACCACGGGCCAGGATCGCCTCGCGGAAGGCGCGGCCGGTCTCGGCGTTCAGCACGCCTTCTTCCTCGAAGCGCGAGAAGGCGTCAGCCGACAGCACTTCGGCCCACTTGTAGCTGTAGTAGCCCGCCGCGTAACCGCCCGCGAAAATGTGCGCAAAGCTGTTGGGGAAGCGGTTGTAAGCCGGCGGGCGCATGACCGACACCTCGTCACGCACACCTTCGAGCACCTGCAATACGCTGCGGCCGTCGCCATGGCTGGCGTGCAGCTCGAAATCGAACAGCGAGAACTCCAGCTGGCGCACCATCATCATGCCCGACTGGAAGTTTTTCGCGGCCAGCATCTTGTCCAGCAGGTCCTGGGGCAGGGCGGCGCCGGTTTCGTAGTGACCAGAAATCAGTGCCAGGCCTTCCGGCTCCCAGCACCAGTTTTCCATGAACTGGCTTGGCAGCTCGACCGCATCCCAGGCCACGCCGTTGATGCCGGACACGCCGGCATGCTCGATGCGGGTCAGCATGTGGTGCAGGCCGTGACCGAATTCGTGGAACAGGGTGGTGACTTCATCATGGGTCAGCAAGGCGGGCTTGCCGGGCGCGGCCGGGGTGAAGTTGCACACCAGGTTGGCCACCGGGCTCTGCAGCTGGCCGCCGGCAGTGCGGCGACGGTCACGGGCGCCGTCCATCCAGGCGCCGCCACGCTTGTTGGCGCGGGCGTACAGGTCGAAGAAGAAACGGCCAACGTGCTGACCATTTTCCTTGATCTCGAACAGGCGTACGTCCGGGTGCCAGCTGTCGAAGCCCTTGAGCTCGGCGATTTCGATGCCGTACAGGCGCTGCACGATGCTGAACAGGCCGCCCAGCACCTTGTCGATCGGGAAGTAGGCGCGCAGGGCTTCCTGCGACACACTGTAGCGCTGCTCGCGCAGCTTCTCGCCAAAGTAGCCGGCATCCCAGCTGGCCAGCTCGGGGCAGCCTTGTTCGGCAGCGTAGGCCTTGAGCTGTTGCAGGTCCTGGGCGGCGAACGGCTTGGAACGCTTGGCCAAGTCACGCAGGAAGCTCAGCACCTGGTCGCTGGACTCGGCCATCTTGGTGGCCAGGCTCAGCTCGGCGTAGTTCTTGTAGCCCAGCAGTTCGGCCAGCTCCTGGCGCAGGTCGAGGATTTCGCGCATCACCGGGCCATTGTCGAACTGGCCGGCATTCGGGCCCTGGTCGGAGGCGCGGGTGCAGTAGGCGGCGTATAGCTCTTCGCGCAGGGCGCGGTCGCTGGCGTAGGTCATCACCGCATAGTAGCTGGGGAACTCGAGGGTGATCAGCCAGCCGTCCAGGCCCTTGGCCTGGGCTGCAGCGGCCATCTGCGCCTTGGCCGAATCGGTCAGGCCGGCCAGCGCAGCTTCGTCGGTAACATGCTTGGTCCATGCCTGGGTGGCGTCGAGCAGCTGATTGGAGAAACGGCTGCCCAGCTCGCTGAGCTTGCTCTGCACTTCGGCGTAACGCTGCTGCTTGTCCGCCGGCAGGTCGATACCCGACAAGCGGAAGTCACGCAAGGCGTGCTCGAGGATAGTCTTTTGCGCCACGTCGAAGCCGGCAGCCTCAGGGCTGTTGATCAGCGCCTGGTAGGCTTCGAACAGCGCGCGGTTCTGGCCCAGTTCGGTAGAGTAGGCACTCAGGGCTGGCAGGCAAGACTCGTAAGCCTCGCGCAGCTCGGCGCTGTTGCACACCGCATTGAGGTGGCTGACCGGGCTCCAGGCGGCGCCCAGGCGGTCGTTCAGTTCGTCCATGGCCAGCACCAGGCCGGCCCATGTAGGGTTCTTGCCCTGCTTTTCGAGGATCTCGGCAATGGCTTTACGGTTGTCGGCCAGGATCGCTTCGATCGCCGGCAACACGTGTTCGGCACGAATTTGCGAGAAGGGCGGCAGATCGTGGGATTGCAGAAGCGGGTTGTTCGCAGTCACGGTTTGGATACCTTGGCAGAAGAAACACTGCCCCATCTTAATTACAATCGACGCCGACCGCAGCAGGCAGCCTGCCTATCGGCACAGATGAGAGACGCTATCATGGCCATTCGCAGCTTCCAGCAACACACTCCGAAAGTTGGGCCCAGGGCCTTCGTCGACCGTTCGGCGGTGGTGCTGGGCGACGTGGAGATCGGTGAAGACAGTTCGGTCTGGCCGTTGACCGTGGTGCGCGGCGACATGCACCGCATCCGCATTGGCGCGCGCACCAGCGTGCAGGACGGCAGCGTGCTGCACATTACCCACGCCGGGCCTTTCAACCCGGACGGTTTCCCGCTGATCATCGGCGACGAAGTGACCATCGGGCACAAGGTGATGCTGCATGGCTGCACCCTGGGCAACCGTATCCTGGTGGGTATGGGCAGCACCATCATGGATGGTGCCATCGTCGAGGACGAAGTGATCATTGGCGCCGGCAGCCTGGTGCCGCCGGGCAAACGCCTGGTCAGTGGCTACCTGTACATGGGCAGCCCGGTAAAACAGGCCCGGCTGCTGAACGACAAGGAGCGCGCATTTTTCTCCTACAGCGCCGGCAACTACGTGAAGCTCAAGGACCAGCACCTGGCCGAAGGCTACGATCAACCTGAATGACCGCATTCACGGGCACGCCCGCGAAGAAGGCCACGCAGCACTCAAGTGGAACCCTGTACATGCATCAGCAAAACATCCTCTTCGACCTCGACGGCACCCTGACCGACCCACGCCTGGGCATCACTCGCTCGATCCAGTACGCCCTGGCCAAGCTGGGCATCGACGAACCGGACCTGGCCCGCCTCGAACACTTCATCGGCCCACCCCTGCTGCAGGCTTTCATGCAGTTCTACAGCTTCGACGAAGCCAAGGCCTGGGATGCGGTGAACTTCTACCGCGAGCGCTTCCGCGTGACCGGTCTTTACGAAAACCTCGTGTTCGAAGGTGTGCCGGAGTTGCTTGAGGCCCTGAACGGGCAGGGCCGCACGCTGTACATTGCCACCTCCAAACCATGGGAGTTCGCCCGCGAAATCGCTCGGCACTTTGCTTTCGATCATCACTTCAAGGTGATCTACGGCAGTGAGCTGGACGGCACGCGCACCAACAAGGTCGAGCTGATTCGCCATTTGCTGGATGAAGAAGGGCTGGACCCGGCGCACACCCTGATGATCGGGGACCGCAAGCATGACCTGATCGGCGCGCGCAGCAACGGGCTGCAGGCCGTCGCGGTGGGGTACGGGTTTGGCAGCCGGGAAGAGCTGATGGCAGAAGAACCCGCTTTCCACTTCGCCACGGTAGCCGATTTGCATCAGGCTTTTAGCAAGGCTTGAGGGCCAGCAGGGCTGCTTTGCAGCCGGTCCTCCCACATCGATCGGCGTCCGCAGGGCCTTTGTGGGCCTTGTGGCGCGATGGGCCGCAAAAGCGGCCCAAAAATCTCAACGGCTAACCATCAGACGCTGCAGCGCCGCTTTCCTTGCTTCAATCGGCAACCGCCCCAAATGCTCGACCCGCGCGTAAAACCGAACCCAATCCCCACCCACCTCACGAAACAGCGCCGCAAACGCCGGCACCCACTGGTCATATAGCCCGAACGGCAACAACTTGGCATTATTCATCGGCCCATACATCCAGGCGTCATAGCGCTTGTCACCGCCCCCCTGGCCATCACGCACCTGCCGGTATTCACGCCTCAAACGCTCAAACTCGGCCTGCTTGGCCCGGCGCTTGTGTGCATCATCCAACGGCCCCGCATAAATCGCCTGCAATCGCTCACGGCTGGCCAACACCAGGCGGATAAACTGGTCGCGCTGCTTTCCCTGATCCCCGCCAACCGCCGCCAGCCCACGCGCTGCACGCCATTGCCGCGTGCCTTCCTGCTCGACGAACGAGGCAAACGACTCATTGAACTCGGTATCGTCCTGCACATAGAAGCGCTGGTGGGCCAATTCATGAAAGATCAACGTAGCCAGGCGCTCATCGCCCCAGCCCACCATCGACGACAAAATCGGGTCATCGAACCAACCCAGGGTCGAATAAGCTTCCACGCCGCCCACGTACACATCCAGGCCATCCTGACGCATCAACGCCGCCGCGCCTCGCGCCGCGCCTTGCTGGTAGTAGCCGCGGTACGCCACGCACCCGGCAATCGGAAAGCAGTGCGTTACCGGTTGCAACGACAACTCGGGCGTGGCGAACACATTCCACACCACGTAGGGGCGTCCAAGGTCGGCGTATACCCGGTAGCTGCGGTTGTCTGGCAGTTTCAATTGCTGGCTGGCAAACAGCCGCGCCTGTTCGGCCTGTTGCAGGTGCGCGCGCAAGGGTGCGGGGGTAGCAGGGTCGGCCAATACCTGCGCTACAGGCTGCCGCGCCCGCAGCAACTGCCACTGGCCCTGCGCCAGCTGCCCGTAGTAGGCGGCATTGCTGCAACCGTTCAGCAGGAGCGCCGCAAGCAGCGGAACCAAACGGGTGAAAATGCGGTCGAGTGCCCCAAGGCCTGAGCGCTGCATAAGAAAAAGTCGAAGCATCCGGGACTGTCTGACTCGCTCAACACCATTTCGCTCCAAGACTATCTCGCCAAGGGGGAGTTTCGCCATGCGTGCATTGTTGGTCGCCGGCTCACTGTTGTTGATCTCTGCCTGTTCAACCTTGCCAGACCCAGACCCGAACCAGGCCTGGATCGACCTCACCCGTTACGACAATACGTCGCTGGACGCCGTGCAGGTAGATGAGCGTGACTGGGCTGACAGCCGCTATTTCGAGGTTCAACCCGGCAGCCACGAACTGACCGTGCGCTATCAGTTTCCGGTTAACCCCAGCAATATCGGCCCCGTCGAGGAGCCATTGTGGCGCGATTGCCAGGTCAAGCTGACCTTCAAGGACTTCAGCGCCGGGCAGCGTTATCAGCTGCAAGCCGGCAGCATTGGCTTCCGCCCTTGGATCAAACTCTACGACCACCAGCAAAAACTGCTGGGTCAAGGGCTGCCGGCGGGTTGTCAGCGCACCTGAACCGCACAAACGGCGCTATGCTTGTTACTTGTAAATCGCAAGTGGGAGTTTTGCCATGCGCCAGCCCATGATGCTGATCGCCCTCAGTGCACTGGGGGCTTGCGCCAGCCCCTTGCCGCCCGTCGACCCCAAGCAGGCCTGGGTCGATCTGTACACCATGACCCCCGGCCGGGTGATCATGGCCGACCGCCTCGACGGCAAGCGTCTGGACGATGGCCGATATTTTCAGGTGACGCCGGGCAAGCACGAACTGGTGGTGCGCTTCGATTATGAAATCTACTCGGGCGGCATCATGTCCGAGCCCAGGGACCGAACCTGCTACCTGACCGTACGCTTTGACAACTTCAAGGCCGGCGAACGCTATCGCCTGGAAGCGCGGGCGCCGGTAATGGAGCCGCAGGTGCTGCTGTATGACGCCGACCGCAAGGTGGTGGTGAACGAGCCTAGCGAAGTGTTCTGCATACCGTGAATGTGGGGCTGCCTAGCAACCCCGGGCCTTGGTGCTTATCGATCATTCTTTTGATAAATGATCTTCTTCGTCCCGCCATCGCAGGTCCCGACGACCATGTTCTGGTCCTTGACCTCGCTGTTGGGCACGATCTCCAGCGTATAGGACGAAACCCCTTGGGCCTGGATCTTGGCCTCGATCTCGGTTTTCAGCTCCTCGCAAGGCTTGACGGCCGCCAGCGCAGACGTGGCGACAAGGGAAGCCAACACAGCGATAGCTACGCGAATCATGGAACGGCTCCTGGAAAGGGCAGTGGCGCTGCCGACGTTCTTTAGACTACAGCAAACCACCACCGTTGCACCGTTTCACCCCACCAACGCCGCATCCAGGCTGATCTTCGCATTCAAAACCTTGGACACCGGGCAGCCTTCCTTCGCCTTGTTGGCAATCTCCAGGAATTGAGCCTCGCTGGCCCCCGGTACCTTGGCCCTGAGCACCAAGTGCACAGCGGTAATGGCAAAACCGTCAGCTTGCTTGTCGAGCGTCACCTCTGCAGCCGTGTCGATCCGCTCCGCAGTCAGCCCCGCCTCGCCGAGCATCATGGATAGTGCCATCGAGAAACAACCGGCATGGGCCGCGCCGATCAGTTCCTCCGGGTTGGTACCGGGCGTGCCCTCGAAACGTGTGTTGAAGCCATAAGGGTTCTGCTTGAGTGCGCCGCTTTCGGTAGAAAGCAGACCTTTTCCATCCTTCAGGCCACCTTGCCAGATCGCCGATGCTGTCTTTTTCATGATGCCTCCTGGTCACTGGGTTGCTTACCTAGGGTTCAGAGGCCTGCCGCCTGCCGCAAGTTCAGAGCAATATGCTTGCAGGCATTGAATCCAACGAATGCGCCCATACAGAATCAAAAAGGCCTCTGGCCAATCATTCTTGCGGAGGCCCCATGACGCAGCTGCGTGACCTGAAGATTTCCACCCTGGACCTGGTGCCCGTACGCGCCGACGCTGGCCCCGCGCAATCGCTGCGCAACTCGCTGGACCTGGCGCAGCATGTCGAGCGCTTTGGCTATAACCGCTTCTGGGTGGCCGAGCACCACAACATGGACGGCATCGCCAGTTCGGCGACGTCGGTGCTGATCGGCTACCTGGCCGGTGGCACCTCACGTATTCGCGTGGGCTCTGGCGGGGTGATGCTGCCCAACCATGCGCCACTGGTGATCGCCGAGCAGTTCGGCACCTTGGCCAGCCTGTATCCGGGGCGTATCGACCTTGGTCTGGGGCGTGCGCCGGGTTCGGACCAGATGACGGCCTATGCCCTGCGACGCGACCGCGCTGGCGGCCCAGATGACTTCCCGGACGATGTCGAGGAGCTTTCGCGCTACCTCGGGCCACGCACTGATGATCAAAAAGTGATCGCCGTGCCGGGGCACGACACCGACGTGCCGATGTGGTTGCTGGGATCCAGCCTGTTCAGTGCCCAGCTGGCGGGTATGCGCGGCATGCCCTACGCCTTCGCCTCGCATTTCGCGCCACGCTACATGCACGAGGCCATTCGCGTGTACCGCAACCACTTCAGGCCCTCGACCACGCTGGACAAGCCGTATGTGATGCTGGGCATCCCCATGGTGGTGGCGCAGACCGACGAGAAGGCCGAATACCTGGCCACCTCGGTTTACCAGCGCATCCTGGCGCTGATTCGTGGACAGAGCCTGATGCAGAAGCCACCCGTGGAAAGCATGGATGGGCTGTGGTTGCCCCATGAACGGGAGACGGTGGCCAGCTTCCTGGGGCTGGCCATGATCGGCAGCCCGCAGAAGGTAAAGGCCAAGGTAGAAGTGCTGCTGGAACAGACGGGTGCGGATGAGCTGATCTTTACCTGTGACCTGTATGAGCATGCGGACCGCATTCGGTCATATGAGCTGATGGCGCAGGCCCTCAAGGCCGAGTGACCCTCGACACGGGCTCGCCCGCTCCCATAGGTTGACTGTGGAAGCGGGCAAGTCCGCGAAAGGGCAAACGCATCAGCCGCGGCGGTAAACAATCTCCTTGGTCCCGGCCTCACAGCTACCAATGACCTTGCCCGCCGGGTCGCCTTTCTTGACGATCTCCAGCTTGTAGCCAGTGACGCCCTTGGCATCCAGCTTGGCCGCAATTTCCGCCTTCAGTTCCTCGCACGGTTTGCCCGCTGCCAGCGCACCACCGGCCAGGGTCATCAGGCCCAGCGCCAGAATCAGTTTGTTCATCACTCGCGTTCCTTGTGCAGATGAAATCAGAAGGGGCCCCACCAAGGCGCCCCTTTTCTGAATACCTCATCACGCCGGGATCATACAACCCAACGTTGTTTCAGCTATTGGCGATACGGAAGCCGACCTTCAGCGTGACCTGGAAATGCGCCGCTTTGTTGTCGCGGATATGGCCGCGGGTATCGACCACTTCGAACCATTCCAGGTGCTTGATGCTTTTACCGGCTTCGGCCAAAGCATTGTTTATCGCCTCTTCGATACTGGTGGGCGAAGACCCGACCAGTTCGATTTTCTTGTAGGTGTGATGATCGGTCATGAGTGCTCTCCATGGTTGACAGTGAGATTCAGCCTAGCAGCGCAGGCCTGGTTTACCTGCGAGCAGTCACTGTCAGCGAAAGTTCGATCGCACTTTCACGCAGCCCAAGGGTCGCAATCCTTACAGCCCATACTGCAAAGGAGAGTCAACATGCACCGCAACTCGCTGCGTAAAACATCCCTGGAAAGCATGGAAGCGGAGATCGAGAGCCTTCTGAAAAGCTTGGAACACCTCAAGCATGATGCGTCGGAAGAGTCCCAGAAGTCGGTGAAGGCAATCCGCAGCAACGCTGAAAGCGCACTGCGTCATTCGCGCAGCCTACTCAGCGATGCGTACGAGGAAGTGAAGCAGCGCACCCGCCAGACCGGCAAAGCCACCCGGGACTACGCCCAGGAACACCCCTACACCACCGCCGGTGTGGCCATTGGTGCGCTGGGCCTGCTGGCGGCCTACCTGATATGCAAGCGAAACTAAGCGCTCTGCCGCGCAAGTTCCGCCCGTAACCACTGCGCCAACTGCTCGGCGCGCCCGTCTGCGGCGCGCCGTGGCACCCACAATGCCAGCGCCGCCTGGGTAGGTGAGAAGCCCCAAGGCGCACTCAAACGGCCCGCCCGCAGGTCATCGGCGACCAGTGGCTGCGGTGCAATCGCCACGCCCAATCCGGCCACGGCAGCCTCCAGCAGGTAATACAGGTGCTCGAAAGCCTGACCATAGTGAATGGCCGTCGGGTCCAGGCCCTGTTGCACCGCCCAGGTAGGCCACGCTTGCGGGCGTGAAGTGGTGTGCAGCAAGGCTTCGCCCAACAATGCCTTGGCGGGCGCCCCCTGCAAGCGCTGGAAACCTGTGAAATGTGGGCTGAGCACCGGCCCGATGCATTCTTCGGCCAGCACGTGCACCTGCATGTCCGCCGGCCACGGTGGCTCGGCATACACCAGCAACGCATCCAGCCCGGGCCGCCGCGGGTCCAAGTCGCCCTCACCCGCCGACAGGTGCAAGCGCAGCTCAGGCAAATCCGCCTGCAACCGCCCCAGCCGCGGGATAAACCACCGCGCCAGCAGGCTGCCCGAGCAGCCCAGCACGAATGGCGCCTCGCTCACATCACGGCTGAGCTCGGAACACACGCTGCGCAGCCGGTCGAAGGCCTCACCGCTGGCATCGCGCAGACGCACACCGGCATCTGTGAGTTTGATGCCACGCCCGTCCTTGACGAACAGGGCTACGCCCAGATGCTCCTCAAGCACCTTGATCTGCCGGCTGACAGCGCCGTGGGTCACGTGCAGCGCTTCCGCCGCCTGGCTGACGCTGTTGAGCCTGGCTGTAGCCTCGAAGGCGCGCAGGGCATTGAGGGGAGGGAGGTCGTGGGCCATTTTACCTGTGAGTTTTTCTGACAAGTTTACGCAATCTTATCGGTTTTCAGCCGAGCTTGCCGTGGTTAGAGTAAAGCCCATCACTCATTCACTACGCCTTGGAGCGCCCCATGACCCAGTCCCAATACCGCCCCGGCCCCGACGCCAATGGCCTGTTCGGCTCGTTCGGCGGCCGCTACGTGGCCGAAACCCTGATGCCACTGGTGCTGGACCTGGCCCGCGAATACGAAGCGGCCAAGGCAGACCCCAAGTTCCTTGAAGAGCTGGCTTATTTTCAGCGCGACTACATCGGCCGCCCCAACCCGCTGTACTTCGCCGAGCGCCTGACCGAGCATTGCGGCGGGGCGAAGATTTTCTTCAAGCGTGAAGAGCTCAACCATACCGGCGCGCACAAGGTGAACAACTGCATCGGCCAAGTGCTGCTGGCCAAGCGCATGGGCAAAAAGCGCCTGATCGCCGAAACCGGCGCCGGCATGCACGGTGTCGCCACCGCCACAGTCGCCGCGCGCTTCGGCCTGCCTTGCGTGATCTACATGGGCGCCACCGACATCGAGCGCCAGCAGGCGAACGTGTTCCGCATGAAGCTGCTGGGCGCCGAGATCGTGCCGGTTACCGCCGGCACCGGCACCCTGAAAGACGCCATGAACGAAGCCCTGCGTGACTGGGTTACCAACGTCGAAGACACCTTCTACCTGATCGGCACCGTGGCTGGCCCACACCCGTACCCCGCCATGGTCCGCGATTTCCAGTCAATCATCGGCAAAGAGACCCGTGCCCAGTTGCAAGAGAAGGAAGGCCGTCTGCCAGACAGCCTGGTTGCCTGCGTCGGCGGCGGTTCCAATGCCATGGGCCTGTTCCATGAATTCCTCGAAGAGCCGAGCGTGCAGATCATCGGCGTTGAAGCCGGTGGCCACGGCGTACACACCGACAAGCATGCCGCCAGCCTGAACGGCGGCGTACCGGGCGTATTGCACGGCAACCGCACCTACCTGCTGCAGGACCAAGACGGCCAGATCACCGATGCCCACTCGATTTCCGCAGGCCTGGACTACCCGGGCATCGGCCCGGAGCACGCCTATCTGCATGAGGTGAAGCGCGTCGAGTACGTCAGCATCACCGATGACGAAGCATTGGATGCATTCCACGCAACCTGCCGTCTGGAAGGCATCATTCCAGCCCTGGAAAGCTCCCACGCCTTGGCCGAAGCGATCAAGCGCGCACCGAAGCTGCCCAAGGACCACCTGATGGTCGTGTGCCTGTCGGGCCGCGGCGACAAAGACATGCAAACCGTCATGAACCACATGGCCGCCCAGGAGAAACACGCATGAGCCGTCTTGAACAATGCTTCGCCGAGCTGAAGGCCGAAGGCCGCTCGGCACTGGTCACCTTCGTCACAGCTGGCGACCCGGGCTACGACGCCTCGTTGCAGATCCTCAAGGGCCTGCCGGCTGCTGGCGCCGACGTGATCGAGCTGGGCATGCCGTTCACCGACCCGATGGCCGATGGCGTGGCCATCCAGCTGGCCACCCTGCGCGCCCTTGAGGCTGGTCAGACCTTGGCCAAGACCCTGCAGATGGTTCGCGAATTCCGTGTGGATAACCAGACCACGCCGATCGTGCTGATGGGCTACTACAACCCTATCCACCGCTTTGGTGTGGACACGTTCGTGGCTGAAGCCAAGGCCGCGGGCGTCGATGGCCTGATCATCGTCGACCTTCCGCCAGAGCACGACGCCGAACTGGCTACCCCGGCCCAGGCTGCAGGCATCGACTTCATCCGCCTGACCACCCCGACCACCGACGACGCGCGCCTGCCGCGCGTGCTGGAGCGCAGCTCCGGGTTCGTCTACTACGTGTCGGTGGCTGGTGTAACCGGTGCAGGTTCGGCGACCACCGAGCATGTGACCGAAGCCATTGCCCGCCTGCGCCGGCATACCGATCTGCCGATCAGCGTTGGCTTCGGCATTCGCACGCCGGAACAGGCTGCGAACATTGCCCGCCTGGCCGATGGCGTGGTGGTGGGCTCGGCACTGGTCGACAAGATCGCCCAAGCCCAAAGCGCCGATCAGGCGGTGACCGATGTATTGAGCCTGTGCTCGGCATTGGCTGAAGGGGTGCGTGGCGCACGCCGCTAAACCGCGTCGTCTGCTTCGCGAGTAAACCCGCTCCTACGGGGCCAGCGCCACCCTCTGGCTCTGCGATATCGTTGTAGGAGCGGGTTCACCCGCGAAGAGGCCAGCACAGGCTACCCCCGCCTAGCCCCCAAAAATCGACAGATTCAAGGGCCGCACGGCCCCCATCCAGATCGCATGATCCCGGTGATCCGCCAGTTCATCCCCGGTTTCCGGATGCATGAATACCACCAGGCCCTTGCGGTACAGCGCCAACCAAGGCAATACCACCCCCACCACTTCGGGCCCGAACGCCAGCTGGCAACTCCAGTCCGGATGCGGCCCAACCGGTTTCTGGTGCATGCGCCCCATGGTCACGGGGAACAGCCGCGCCGCCTCCTCGCACAGTTCCCGGGCCTGCTCCATGGTGGCTGCGTCGTAATAAACGTGGGCGTGGTAACCCTTGATCCTCTGCACGATAACTCCTGATTGCGGTCCAACCATCACCACCTGCAACGGGAGTGATGCAGTGAAAAACGCCGAAACCCCAGTGTTCAAACTGGTCCTGTTCGGGCCTGAAAGCAGCCTGGGCAATGCCCTGATGGTCGAGCTGCTGTCGCGCCAGCACGAAGTCATCGCCGTGGTGGACGACCTCAACCGCCATTCACCGCGCCCGGGCCTGCACTTCAAGATAGGGGGGCTGGGTGATGCCCACCAGGCGGAGCAGGGCGCAGCGGGCGGCTCGGCGGTGATCGCCCTGTTACCAGCGCTGGCGCCGGGTGACCTGCCGGGGCAGGCACGCTTGAGCGAGGCGCTGGTGGCGGGGCTTGCGCATACGACTATACGCCGGCTGCTGCTTGTGGGCGATTTCGATGTGCTGGATGAGCCGAGCAAGTACAGCGAGATGGAACGGGATTGCGTGGCCCAAGTGGTTGATGGGTTGCAGCGCAGTGCATTGCACTGGACGCTGATCAATGCACCGCAGGAACTGGCCGGGTTGGGCATGGAGCATTTTCGCAATACCGAAGGGACGCTGGAGCCTGGGCTGGCTGAGCCGTTGCGGCGCTTGGCCAGGATCGCAGCGGGGATGGTGGACATGCTGGAGCTGGACTTGCACCGGGGCGAGCATCTGAACTTCGTGGTCTAGATTGCCGGGGCGGCTGCGCAGCCCATCGCGACGCAAGGCCGCTCCCACATGGGCCGGCGTGCGCAGTGTCTTTTTGGGAGCGGCCTTGTGTCGCGATGGGCCGCAAAGCGGCCCCAAAATCTCAAAGGCTGCGCTCCTGCTCCAACCAATCCACGAACCGCTCGATCAACGCCCCACGCCGCTTGCGCGGCGGCAAAACTGCGTAATAGCCGCGTTCCGAGCGCAAACTCCCCTCCAGCGGCCGACACAGCAACCCTTGCTCCACCAATCCATCCACCAGGTGAGCCCAGCCAATCGCCACCCCTTGCCCGGCAATCGCTGCCTGAATCAGCAAGGTATAGTTATCAAACCGCAACTGCCCCGCCGGCGGTGGGCTGTCCACACCAAACCCACGAAATACCCCCGCCCAGTCAAACCAGCGGCTGGCCTGCTCGCCCTTCAGATGCAGCAGCGGCAATCGTTGCAAAGCCACAGCTGACAAGGCTTTGCCATGAATCAAATGGGGGCTGCACACCGGGAACACTTCCTCATCGAATAGCCAGCGGCTTTCTCCTTGGTGAAAGCGTCCATCGCCAAACAGCACCGCCACATCGATGTCCGGGCGCAACATGCCCTGGCTGCGCTCACCCGTCACCAGGCTCACATCCACCTGTGGATAAGCCTGATGAAAGCGCTGCAGCCTTGGCATCAGCCAGAACGCCGCAAAGGCAAAGTCGGTGGCGACCTGCAGCACTTCGCGCTGGCCGCGCCCGCTGGCCTGGGCAATACCGTCATCCATGGTCTGCAGCCCCTGATGCACCTGTTCGAACAGCACCTGGCCAGCCTCGGTCAGCTCGATGCCCCGGTAAATGCGGTCAAACAGGCGCGTGCCCAACTGTGCCTCCAAGCGCTTCACCTGCTGGCTCACTGCCGGCTGCGTGGTACCCAACTCCAGCGCCGCAGCGGTAAAGCCACGCAGGCGTGCAGCAGCCTCGAATACGCGCAGGGTATCCAGCGACAATCCGGCAAGGTGGTCAAACATAAGCTTGGCTAATCCCAGTCATTGCCCGCCATGGGCTTTACCCATGTTATCCACAGTCGCATCTTGGTAGGCAAGCAGTTCGCATAACCCTCAACGATGGGAGCCACCATGACGCGTCCGAATATCCTGTTCATCATGGCCGACCAGATGGCCGCGCCCTTGCTACCCATCTACGGCCCTTCGCCCATCCAGATGCCGCACCTCGGCCGCCTGGCCGAGCAAGCCGTGGTGTTCGACTCGGCCTACTGCAACAGCCCACTGTGCGCGCCATCACGCTTCACCCTGGTCAGCGGTCAGTTGCCCAGCCGCATTGGCGCCTACGACAACGCGGCCGACTTCCCTGCCGATGTGCCGACCTACGCCCATTACCTGCGTCGCCTGGGCTACCGCACCGCGCTGTCGGGCAAGATGCACTTCTGCGGCCCGGACCAGTTGCACGGCTACGAAGAACGCCTGACCAGCGACATCTACCCGGCCGACTACGGTTGGGCGGTGAACTGGGACGAACCCGATGTGCGTCCAAGCTGGTACCACAACATGTCCTCGGTGCTGCAGGCCGGTCCGTGCGTGCGCACCAATCAGCTGGATTTCGACGAGGAGGTGGTGTTCAAGGCGCGCCAGTACCTGTACGACCATGTGCGCGAAAACGATGGCCGGCCATTTTGCCTGACCGTTTCGATGACGCACCCGCACGACCCCTACACCATTGCCAAACGCTACTGGGACCGCTACGAAGGTGTGGATATCCCCATGCCCCGTGCCGAGTTCAGCCAGGCAGCACTCGACCCGCACTCCCAGCGCCTGCTGAAAGTCTACGACCTGTGGAACAAGCCGCTGCCTGTGGACAAGGTCCGCGACGCCCGCCGCGCCTACTTCGGCGCTTGCAGCTATATCGATGACAATATTGGCCAATTGCTGCAGACCCTGGAGGAATGCAACCTGGCCGATGACACACTGATCGTGTTTTCCGGCGACCACGGCGACATGCTTGGCGAGCGTGGCCTCTGGTACAAAATGCACTGGTTCGAAATGTCGGCGCGGGTGCCGCTGCTGATCCATTCGCCGAAGCGCTTCGCAGCGGGCCGGGTCACTGCCTCGGTGTCGACCTGCGACCTGTTGCCAACCTTGGTCGAACTGGCTGGCGGCGCTGTGGATAAAGACCTGCAGCTGGACGGCCGCTCACTGCTGGGCCACCTGCAAGGGCAGGGCGGTCACGACGAGGTGATCGGCGAGTATATGGCCGAAGGCACCGTCGGCCCGCTGATGATGATCCGCCGCGGGCCCTACAAGTTCGTGTACAGCGAAGACGACCCATGCCTACTCTATGACCTGAGCCGCGACCCGCACGAGCGGGAGAACCTCACCGGCAGCCCGGACCACCAGGTGCTGCTGCAGGCATTTGTCGATGAAGCACAACAGCGCTGGGACATCCCCAGCCTGCGCCAGCAGGTGCTGGCCAGCCAGCGCCGCCGCCGGCTGGTGGCCGAAGCGCTGGCCATCGGCAAGCTGAAAAGCTGGGATCACCAACCACTGGTGGACGCCAGCCAACAGTACATGCGCAACCACATCGATCTCGATGACCTCGAGCGCAAGGCACGTTATCCACAGCCCGCCCCCCTGGATTGAGAAGAGAGGCCGCCATGCACAAGTTCTCCGCCGCCGTGTTCGTCCTGGCCCTGAGCGCCACCACGGCCCACGCCGCAGACAGCGATGCGCAATGCAGTACCGTGAAAATGGCCGACCCCGGCTGGAGTGATATTGCCTCGACCAATGCCGTGGCACGCCTGTTACTGGAAAGCCTGGGTTACCAGGTGAAGATCGACAGCCTGGCCGTACCGATCATCTACGGCGGCCTCAAGGACGGCCAGGTTGACGCCTTCCTCGGCAACTGGATGCCGGCGCAGCAAGGCTTCCATGACAAGTTCATCGCCAACGGCGACGTGCAGCAGCTGTCGCGCAACCTGGAGGGAACCGAGTTCACCCTCGCAGTGCCCGACTATGTGTGGAATGCCGGGGTGAAGGACTTCGCTGACCTGCAAAAACACGCCGGGCAGTTCGACAAAAAGCTGTACGGAATCGGCTCCGGCGCCCCGGCCAACCTATCGCTCAAGGCAATCATCGACAAGAATGAATTCAACCTCGGCCAGTGGAAGCTGGTGGAGTCCAGCGAGCAGGCGATGCTGGCCCAGGTCGACCGGGCGGTGAAGAAGCAGCAATTCATCACCTTCCTTGGCTGGACCCCGCACCCGATGAACGTGAAACTGAAAATGCATTACCTGACCGGTGGTGAAAAATGGTTCGGCAGCAAGGGCGAGGTATACACGCTGACCCGCAAGGGTTATCCACAAGCCTGCCCGAATGCGGCGAAGCTGCTAGGTAACCTCAAGTTCACACTGGACATGGAAAACAGCATCATGGCAGAGGTTGTGGACAAGAAGATCAGCTTCGATGAAGCGGCCAAGGCCTGGGTGAAAGCGCACCCTGAACGGTTGGATGGGTGGTTGGCCGGGGTTACCACCAAGGCCGATGGTGATGCCCTGGAGGCCGTCAAAGCCAAACTGTAATCTCAGACACGACGCGCCCCTTGTAGGAGCGGGTTTACCCGCGAATGCTGCAGTGAATGTACCGCCGTATTCGCAGGTAAACCCGCGCCTACAAGGGGACAGTGGACCTTCGGAAATGTGAATATCTCATGCATCGCATCATCCACCTGCTGCCCTTCCTCAGCTGGCTTCCCCGCCAATCGGGCCGCAGCCTGCGCCAGGACCTGCTGGTAGGCCTGAGCGGCGCCATCCTCGCCCTGCCGCAATCCATCGCCTACGCCCTGATCGCCGGCCTGCCCGCCGAATACGGGCTTTACGCCGCCATCGTGCCGGTACTGATCGCCTGCCTGTGGGGCTCTTCCTGGCACCTGATCTGCGGCCCGACAGCCGCCATTTCCATCGTGCTCTACGCCAGCATCAGCCCGCTGGCCGTGGCCGGTAGCGCTGACTACATCACGCTGGTGTTGCTGCTGACCTTCCTTGGCGGCATTTTCCAGCTGCTGCTCGGGCTGTTGCGCTTCGGCGCGCTGGTCAACTTCGTCTCCCATTCCGTTGTGCTCGGCTTCACGCTGGGTGCCGCCATCGTCATTGCCTTGGGCCAGCTACCCAACCTGCTGGGCATGGCACTGCCCAGCCAGGCCACAGCGCTGAAGACCGTGCAAGACCTGGCCAGCCACGCAGGCGAGGTCGACCTGCCGTCCTTGCTGCTGGGCCTGGCCACCGTAGTGATCGGCGTGGCCTTCAAGCTTTGGCGCCCACGCTGGCCGAGCCTGTTGATAAGCCTGATTCTGGTCAGCTTGCTGCCCTGGCTGTTGCCGGGCTTCTTTGGCCATGTGCCGCGGGTGGCAGCGTTCACCGGGCAACTCCCGCCTTTCAGCCCGCTGCCTTTGCTAGACGTGGAGCTTATGTTGCGTCTGCTGCCCAGCGCCGTTGCGGTAGGCATGCTGGGGTTGGTCACCAGCCTGTCGATTGCCCGCTCGCTATCGGCACGTTCAGAACAGCTGATCGACCCGGACCAGGAAATACGCGCACAGGGCCTGTCGAACATTGCCGGTGCATTTTTCTCTGGTTACCTGTCTGCCGGCTCCTTCACCCGCTCGGGCCTGAGCTACGAGGCGGGCGCCCGCTCACCGATGGCCGGGGTGTTTTCTGCGCTGTGGGTGGCGTTGTTCGCCGTGACCGGCGCCGGCCTGATCGCGCACCTGCCGATACCGGCCATGGCCGGCAGCATTTTGCTGATCTGCTGGGGGTTGGTGGACCACCGAGGGATCCGTGCATTGTTCCGGGTCAGCCGCTCGGAGTTTCTGGTGATGGCGCTGACGGCTGCAGCGACATTGCTGCTGGAGCTGCAGACGGCCATCTATGCCGGGGTGCTGGCTTCGCTGTTCTTCTATTTGAAGCGCACCTCACGACCACGGATCCAACAAAGCCGTGAAGGGGACGCGGATGTCTTGCGGGTAGGTGGGTCGATTTTCTTTGGTGCGGCGCATTACCTGCAGGTGCGCTTGCAGCGCTGCCAAGGGCCGCATGTAGTGATCGATGCCCGGCAGGTGAATTTCATCGATTACTCGGGTGTGGATATGTTGCACCGTGAGGCACGAAGGTTGCGGCGATTGGGGGGGAGTTTGACCTTGCACCGGGCCAGGCCCCAAGTGATCGAGGAGTTGCAGAAGCTGGAAGGGGTGGAGTTGTGCCCGATCCGGTTTGAGGAATGAGGTTGGGTCCTGGGGCTGCTTTGCAGCCCTATCGCGACGCAAGGCCGCTCCCACAGAGAGCGGCGTACGACTTACTTTGTGGGAGCGGCCTTGCGTCGCGATAGGGCCGCAAAGCGGCCCCGGCCATCTCAGCCCCGAGCGAGTTGCCGGCGCAGTTCAGCCAACACCGGCGCCGTATCCGGCCTCACGCCACGCCAGATAAAGAAGGCCTCAGCCGCCTGCTCAGCCAGCATCCCCAGCCCATCCAATACCTTGGCAGCCCCCAGCTTGGTAGCCCACTGGCAAAACGGCGTCGGCTCCTTGCCATACATCATGTCGTAGCAAACCGTACGACCCGCCTCGACCAGACTGTCGGCAATAGGCGGCAACTCCCCGGCCAGGCTCGCCGAGGTGGCGTTGATGATTACATCCACAGGCTCCTGCAACCAGGCAAACCCGCTGGCCACCACCGGCCCCAGTTCATCGAACTCGCGCGCCAGCTGCTCGGCCTTTTCCACGGTACGGTTGGCAATCACCAGCGACTGCGGCTTGTGCGCCAGAATAGGCTCCAGCACGCCGCGCACGGCGCCACCGGCACCGAGGATGAGAATGCGCTTGCCCGCCAGCTCGACCCCGGCATTCACCGTCAGGTCGCGCACCAGGCCAGCGCCGTCGGTGTTATCGCCCTGCAGGGTGCCATCAGCCAGCTTGCTCAGCGTGTTCACTGCGCCTGCGCGCCGGGCACGCGGGGTCAGGCTGTCGCACAGGCGGTAGGCCTCTTCCTTGAACGGCACGGTGACATTGCCGCCATTGCCTTGCTTGAAGAAGCCGCGCGCGCAGTCGCTGAACTCGTCCAACGGCGCCAGCAAAGTGGCATATTCCAGGTCCTGACCGGTCTGCTCGGCGAACAGGCGGTGGATCAGCGGCGACTTGCTGTGGCCAATGGGGTTACCAAAAACGACGTACTGGTCCATGACGGCTCCTTGGTTATCCACAGGCTTACTGGCCGAGCCAGTCGCGGTCCTGCAGGAAATACTCGGTCAGGCGCGCTTCTTCGCTGCCGGGTGCAGCCTTCCAGTCGTAGCCCCAGCGCACCTGAGGCGGCAGCGACATGAGGATGGACTCGGTGCGGCCACCGGATTGCAGGCCGAACAGGGTGCCACGGTCGTAGACCAGATTGAACTCCACGTAGCGGCCGCGGCGGTATTCCTGGAACTCGCGCTGTTGCGGGGTGTAAGGCGTGTCTTTGCGGCGCTGGACGATCGGCAGGTAGGCGTTGATGTAGGCATCGCCGATGGCGCGGATGAAGGCGAAGCACGTGTCGAAGTCCCACTCGTTCAGGTCATCGAAGAACAAGCCGCCGATACCACGTGGCTCACCACGGTGCTTGAGGTGGAAGTAGCGGTCGCACCAGGCCTTGTAGCGTGGGTACACATCGGCGCCAAACGGCGCGCAGGCCTGCTCGGCCACTCGGTGCCAGTGAACGCAGTCTTCTTCGTTGCCATAGTATGGCGTCAGGTCAAAGCCGCCGCCGAACCACCATACGGCCTCTTCACCTTCCTTTTCGGCGATGAAGAAGCGAACGTTGGCGTGGGAAGTCGGCACATGCGGGTTGTGCGGGTGTATCACCAGCGACACGCCCAAGGCTTCGAAGCCACGGCCTGCCAGCTCGGGGCGGTGGGCACTGGCCGACGGCGGCAGGCCGGCACCAAACACATGGGAGAAGTTGACCCCGCCTTTTTCGATCACGTTGCCCTCACCGATAACCCGCGTGCGGCCCCCGCCACCGGCTTCGCGCACCCAGGCGTCCTCGACGAAGCGGGCACCGCCGTCTTCTGTTTCGAGGGCAGAGCAGATGCGGTCTTGCAGGTCGAGCAGGTAGGCTTTCACGGCCTCGGTGCGGCTAGTCATCGGGTCACCAGGAAGGAGCGAGGAAAATTCGCCACGTAGCATAACACCGGCCGACGCCGCGTCGTAGTTGACGATGGTCAAGCAAAGAGGGCATTGAGTTATCTTGAGGCACACTAAACTCAAAATGATGTCATTTTGCTTATGGGTACATGCTTACCGATCCGATCATTACGACCCAAGCTCTGTATGAAACGTCTTGAGAGGCCGCTCAGGCATGGCGAAAACAGCCGAGGAAGCGGAGTTTTACTGGAGTAAATGAGTATTCCTAAGCTATTTTCAACACAGCATGACTAAGTGTAAAGGCGTTTAGTACAGAGCCTAAAGTTTCTAACGCCGTGAATATATCGAAAAACATTGCATCTAACAAAAAAATCTGGAAGTTAAGAAGATGTAGCCTTTCCAAACTTCCAGATCAATGCAAAAACAGCCGTTGATTTAGAAATATGATTTTTTTGAATCTTGGTCGGGAACTGAAATCAGCAGATGAGCTTGCTCCCCACGAAAATCCTTGTAAATAAGTTTTCCAGTTTGATAATAACTATTCGTTGTCCAAACATGGGTGCCTATTTCCATATGCTCAAAAATGTATTTCAATTGTTCTTGCGGTAGGTACACCCTCTCAGGTTCACCGCTTTCTAGGATCATAGTCATAGTATACTCAATATCCATTTTCAACTCCCTCTTAATTAGTTGTCTTGCGAATAAGATCTTGAACCTTCATTTTTCTTATAACAACTGACAGAAAACTCAGTTGACTACAACCAAGCAGCTGTGTTAAGGGGCTACTATTTAGTATCTACAGATTTCGATCCAACTAAAGGAGCGTGTGATGGCAAAGCGTATCCAGTTCACTCAGCATGGCGGCCCGGAAGTATTGCAGCTGGTGGAATTCGCCCCGACCCCGCTCGGCCCACAGCAGGTGCGTGTGCGTAACCATGCAATCGGCTTGAACTTCATCGATACCTACTTCCGCAGCGGGCTGTATGCGCCGCCGTCCCTGCCTTCTGGCCTGGGTACTGAAGCTGCGGGCGTGGTCGAGGCGGTGGGCGAGGGTGTGACCCGGCTCAAGGTCGGCGACCGCGTGGCCCATGCCGGCGGCCCTCTGGGGGCGTACAGCGAAGTGCATACGCTGCCGGAGGCCAACCTGGTCAAGCTGCCCGACAACATCAGTTTCGAGCAAGCGGCGGCGGTGATGCTCAAGGGTTTGACCGTGCAGTATCTGCTGAAGCAGACCTATGAGGTGAAACCGGGTGATGTGATTCTGTTCCACGCGGCGGCTGGCGGCGTGGGTTCGCTGGCGTGCCAGTGGGCCAAGGCCCTGGGCGCCAAGCTGATCGGCACCGTGAGCTCTGCCGAGAAGGCCGAACGGGCTAAAGCGCTGGGGGCTTGGGCCACCATCGACTACAGCCATGAAGATGTGGCCAAGCGCGTACTGGAGCTGACCGACGGCAAGAAATGCCCGGTGGTGTATGACGGCGTGGGTGCCGACACCTGGCTGACCTCGCTGGACTGCCTGCGCCCGCGCGGGTTGATGGTGAGCTTTGGCAACGCTTCCGGTGCGGTGAGCGGGGTGAACCTGGGGATCCTGGCGCAGAAGGGCTCGCTGTATGTCACCCGGCCGACCTTGGCCACCTATGCCAACAATGCCGAGAACACCCAGGCCATGGCCGATGACCTGTTTGCGATGATTGCGAGCGGGAAGCTGGTTGTGGATATCCAGCAGCGGTATCCACTGAGCGAGGCGGCCAAAGCGCAGGCAGAGCTGTCGGCGCGGCGGACTGTAGGATCGACTGTACTAATCCCCTGAGCCACACACATTCCCTGTAGGAGCGGGTTTACCCGCGAAGAAGCCACCGCAATGGATGGCACCGGCTTTGCCGGTGTTCGCGGGCAAGCCCGCTCCCACAGGTACTGCGTCGGCCTCGATAGCAGCACTATGCCTTGGAGCCTGGGCGTGACGGCGATGGCGTCGACTCGATGCCATCGAGTATCGCCTCGATCACACCCTCTGCCATCTCAATCGCATGCAGGTTCGACCAGAACATGCCACGGCCTTCTTCACGCATGTAGTCCAAAGCTTTGTAGCCGGTTTCGTAAGCGCTGCGCAGGTACAGGGCTACGTGGACCAGAGCGTCCTCGGCAGAAATGTTTGGGTTGACGGTGAAGAGTGGATCGTGGCCGGCATCGCAGCGGCCGAAGGGGCGGGTGGAGGTGCAGGGTAGGGGTGGATCAGGAACAATCTTCTTCATCACTAGATCTCGCTTCATGGCCCACCCAGTCGTTACCACACGAATGGGTGGCAGCTGTACGCAGGGTGGTAAACCGGGTGGGAGATCTAAAACCCAGCAGGCACGAAGCCTCCTGCGAACAGCCGCCATGGACTGCCAAGATCACCCAGAACCCGGGTTACCACACCCGATCGCCAAGTTGTTCGGCGACGGTTTGAGCCTAGGGGCAGAGGTTCCCACTGAGAAGGTGATGGCAGAGGACGCGGGTCGTAGGATATTTCCGAAGTGCCCAGCTGGACAGACATTTTGGCAATAATCAGAAAACCCTGATCACCTAGAAAGCCACAGAAGGCCCATCTACAGCACGCGAGAAAAAGATCCCGGCTTGACCGTACAGATTCGGAAACGTAGCATTTCTGCTTGAGGAAGTGCTGGTGCGCCGGTTGAGTTTCAAGTTATCCGGGCGAGTGCATCCCCGCCATTTAGGCCGCTTAAGCGGCCTTTATTTTTTGGCTTGTTTCTATCCCCTTTCGGGATGATGGAATAGAGCTCTGCCTTGGGCTTGCGGGCCGTCAGTTCAAAAATCGCCTCATCGAAGACCTCGTTACCATAGCCATCATCGCGACCAAACGTGCTGCGAAGGGCAGTCATGTGCGTGACACTTTCGGGAGCGGGCATGCCCACGAACACGGGCGAAGCCCGTGCCAGGCACCGAGTTGTATTCTTCGCGGGCGCGCCCGCTCCCACAGGGGCCCAAGACCCTAGCCAGGCCTGTGGATTGGTATCAACCCGGGCGAACGACTTCGCCGGTTGCCAGGTCGCGAATCACACTCGGGTTTTTCCGCCCGCCCAGCGCACCGCCAAGCACCAGATCCAACTGGCCATGGAAGTACTGCTCAACCCGCAAGCGGGTCTTCGCCGCTGGGCGCCCGCCGGGGTTGCACGAGGTGGAAATCAGCGGCCCCACCAGCGCGCACAGCTCACGCACCACCGGGTGATCACTGACCCGCAGCGCCACCGTGTCATGCTGCCCGGTCACCCACTCGGGCAACAGGTCCTGGTGCGGCACCAGCCAGGTGTTCGGCCCCGGCCAGGTGCTGCCCATGCGGTCGATCCAGTCCTCGGGGAAGTCCTCGAACAGGAAGTCGAACTGACGGATGTTGTCAGCGATCAGAATCAGCCCTTTATCCACAGGACGCGACTTCAGCGCCAGCAGGCGATACACCGCGTCCTCGTTCCATGGGTCGCAGCCCAGGCCCCAGACCGCTTCCGTCGGGTAGGCAATCACCGCGCCTGCCCGGATCTCACGTGCGGCTTGTTGCACACGAAAACTGCTCACCATTGCTGTTTCTCCGCCTGAATACCTTGCTTGTGCGCAGTGTACTTAGCCCGCGCGGGCAAACCAACGCCCGGCTTCATTGCTGACCCGGCCTTCCAGCTCCAGCTCGGTCAACTGCGCCAGCACGTCGGCCAGCGGCTGCTCGCTGCAGTGGGCCAGGCTTTCACTGGTCTGGGGTGCGGCATGCAGCAGGGCGAGCAGGGGGTGGTCGAATCTGTCCACAACCGCAGGCGGCAGGTTCTGCCAACCCTGCAAGCTTTCCAGGATCTGCTCCACAGTTTCCACCAGCAGCGCCCCATCACGAATCAGCTGGTGGCAGCCCTTGGCCCCCGGGTGATGAATGGAGCCCGGAATGGCGTACACCTCACGGCCTTGCTCTGCGGCCAGGCGCGCCGTGATCAGCGAGCCGCTGGCGAGGCTCGCCTCAACCACCAGTACACCTAGCGACAGGCCACTGATGATGCGGTTGCGCCGTGGGAAGTTGCCAGGCAGCGGCCCGGCATCCAGGGGATACTCGGAAACCAGCGCGCTGCCGTTTTCGATCATCGCCTGCGCAAGGTCCCGATGGCGCTGTGGATAAAGTTTTTGCAACCCCGTACCGAGCACGGCAATCGTGCCGCCGCCAGCCTGCAACGCGGCCCGATGAGCGGCACCGTCGACACCTACCGCCAGCCCGCTGGTAATGGTGAAACCAGCCTGCGCGAGGTAGCGGGAAAATGCCCGGGCGGTGTCGAGCGCCGGGGGTGTGGCACGTCTGCTGCCCACGATCGCCAGCTGAGGACGATCGAGCAAGGCAGGTTCGCCAGCGACAAAAAGCAGCGGCGGGGCATCGTCGATTTCTGCCAGCAAGGCTGGGTAGTCTGGGCCGTCCCACATCAGCAAATGCTGGCCAGAGCGCTCTAACCAGGCCATTGCGGCGAGCGCGCCCTCGCGTACCTCGGCACTGCGCCGGGCATCGATGGTAGCCTGGGGGATGCCCAACGCTCGCCAGGCCGAACCGGGAGCGCTAAGCGCACTAGAGGCGCTGCCGAACGCATCCAGCAAGGTGCGAAAACGTCGCAATCCTGTCTCGGGCAAGCGATGCAGGCGTAATCGGGCCTCCAGTTCAGCAGGCGGGCAGAGCGACGAATGGTAACTGGGCATGGGGATCGTCCTTGATCGAAACAGGGCCATCTACGTGGCACAACCTGTGGATAACTCTGTGAGTAACACTTTGAAAAGCTGTCCATTGATTGGGGGCTATCAAGCCCATAGTCACCCTAGACGAGCTTGCCAGGTGCCGAAATCCCCGTTTCCCTTTATTATGTGTGCTCAGTTTTCAACCGAACGCACAGTGACTGCCTGACCTTATGGCCATCTTGAACATTCTCGAATTCCCGGACCCGCGCCTGCGCACCCTCGCCAAACCGGTGACGGAGTTCGACGACGCCCTGCGTCAGCTGATCGACGACATGTTTGAAACCATGTACGAAGCCCCTGGCATCGGCCTGGCCGCTACCCAGGTGAACGTGCACAAGCAGGTTGTGGTCATGGACCTCAGCGAAGACCGCAGCGAACCGCGCGTCTTCATCAACCCGTCGGTCGAAGAGCTGACCCATGACATGGGCCAGTACCAGGAGGGCTGCCTGTCGGTACCGGGCTTCTACGAGAACGTCGACCGTCCGCTGCGTGTCCGGGTCAAGGCCCAGGACCGCGACGGCAAGCCGTTCGAACTGGAATGCGAAGGCCTGCTGGCGGTGTGCGTACAGCACGAATTCGATCACCTCAACGGCAAGCTGTTCGTCGACTACCTGTCGCAGCTCAAGCGCGACCGGATCAAGAAGAAGCTGGAAAAGCAGCATCGCCAGCAAGCCTGATCCCCACCTTCCTGAAGGCTTGCTCCGGCAAGCCTTTTTCTTTTTTGAAGCGAGAACTCCATGCGCATCGTCTTTGCAGGCACTCCAGAGTTTGCCGCCGAACACCTCAAGGCCCTGCTCGACAGCCCCTACGAGATCGTGGCCGTCTACACCCAGCCCGACCGCCCGGCCGGCCGTGGCCAAAAGCTGATGCCAAGTGCGGTCAAGGCACTGGCCGTGGCCCATGACATCCCGGTGTTCCAGCCGCAGACCCTGCGCAATGCCGATGCGCAGGCCGAACTGGCCGCACTCAAACCAGACCTGATGGTAGTGGTCGCCTACGGCCTGATCCTGCCGCAGGTGGTGCTGGATATCCCGCGCCTGGGTTGCATCAACAGCCACGCTTCCCTGCTGCCACGCTGGCGCGGTGCCGCGCCGATCCAGCGTGCCGTGGAAGCCGGCGACGCCGAAAGCGGCGTGACCGTGATGCGCATGGAGGCCGGCCTGGACACCGGCCCGATGCTGCTCAAGGTCGTCACCCCGATCAGCGCCGAGGACACCGGCGGCACCTTGCACGATCGCCTGGCCGAAATGGGCCCGCCCGCAGTCGTTCAGGCCATCGCCGGCCTGGCTGACGGTTCGCTGCAAGGCGAAATACAGGACGATGCGCTGGCCACCTACGCGCACAAACTGAACAAGGACGAAGCGCGTATCGACTGGACCCGCCCGGCCGTCGAGCTGGAACGCCTGATCCGCGCCTTCAACCCATGGCCGGTGTGCCACAGCATGCTGGACGGTGAAAGCGTCAAGGTGCTGGCCGCCAACCTGTCCACAGGCCAAGGCGCCCCGGGCGAGATACTTTCCGCCAGCAAGGACGGCCTCGTAGTTGCGTGCGGTGACCAAGCCCTGAGCCTGACCCGCCTGCAACTGCCTGGCGGCAAGGCATTGAGCTTCAGTGACCTGTTCAACAGCCGCCGCGAGAAGTTCGCCGCCGGCAAGGTGCTGGGCCAATGAACCCACGCCTCGCCGCCGCCCGTGCGCTTGCTGCTGTGCTCAGCGGCAAGGCTTCGCTGAACAGCTCGCTGCCGGCGCAACTGGACAAGGTAGATGAACGCGACCGCGGCCTGACCCAAGACCTGGCGTTCGGCACCGCACGCTGGCAGCCACGCCTCGACCTGCTGGCCGCACAGCTGCTGCAAAAACCCTTCAAAGCAGCCGATGCCGATGTTCAGGCGCTGCTGCTGGTCGGCCTGTACCAGCTGTTCTACACGCGCATTCCGGCCCATGCCGCCATCGGCGAGACCGTGGGCTGTGCCGACAAACTGAAGAAGCCGTGGGCCAAGGGCCTGCTCAATGCCGTACTGCGCCGTGCACAGCGCGAAGGCGAGGAGCTGCTCGCCGGCATGGAGCGCGACCCGGTGGTGCGTACCGCGCACCCGCGCTGGCTGCAAAAAGCGCTGAAAGCTTTCTGGCCAGAGCAGTGGGAAGCCATCTGCGCCGCCAACAATGCCCACCCACCGATGATTCTGCGGGTCAATCGCCGTCACCATAGCCGCGATGCCTACCTGGCACTGCTGGCCGAAGCCGGCATCGGCGCCAGCGCATGCCAGTACAGCCGGGATGGCATCGTGCTGGCCGAAGCCTTCGACGTGCGCGGCCTGCCAGGCTTCGCCGAAGGCTGGGTGAGCGTCCAGGACGAAGCTGCGCAGCTATCTGCCGACCTGCTGGAACTGGCCCCCGGTCAACGCGTGCTCGATGCTTGCTGCGCACCGGGCGGCAAAACCTGCCACCTGCTGGAGGCCGAGGCTGGCCTGGCGCACATGGTGGCCATCGATCTCGAAGCCAAGCGGCTGACCCGCGTGCGAGAAAACCTCGACCGCCTGCAGCTGGACGCCGAGCTGATCGCCTGCGATGCCCGCGACACTGCCAGCTGGTGGGACGGCAAGCCATTCCAGCGCATTCTGCTCGACGCGCCGTGCTCGGCCACCGGCGTGATTCGCCGCCACCCGGACATCAAGCTGACCCGCCAAGCCGACGACATCCCGGCTTTGGCCACGCTGCAAGGCGAGCTGCTCGATGCCCTGTGGCCGACCTTGGAAGTGGGCGGCATGCTGCTATACGCCACCTGCTCCAGCTTGCCGACCGAAAACACTGAAGTGATCAAAGCCTTCCTCGCCCGCACCCCGGGCGCCCGTGAGCTGGACCTGGCGACCGAAGCCGGCCTGCGCCAGCCCCACGGCCGTCAGCTGCTGGCCCAGGAAGGCGGCCACGACGGTTTCTACTATGCCAAGCTGATCAAGATCGCCGCCTCGCGCGGATAAGAACAAAGGATAGGGAGTAGCGCATGAAGATCATCATCCTCGGCGCAGGGCAGGTAGGCGGTACGCTGGCTGAACACCTGGCCAGCGAAGCCAACGACATTACCGTGGTCGACACCGACGGCGACCGCCTGCGCGACCTCGGCGACCGCCTGGACATCCGCACCGTCCAGGGCCGCGGCTCACTGCCGACAGTGCTGCGCCAGGCCGGTGCCGACGACGCCGACATGCTGGTGGCGGTAACCAACAGTGACGAGACCAACATGGTTGCCTGCCAGGTGGCCTATTCGCTGTTCCATACTCCGACCAAGATTGCACGGGTGCGCGAATCGTCCTACCTGACCCGCGAAGAGCTGTTCGACAACGACCATATCCCGGTCGACGTTCTGATCAGCCCCGAGCAGGTGGTGACCAATTACATCAAGCGCCTGATCGAACACCCAGGCTCGCTGCAGGTGATCGACTTCGCCGAGGGCAAGGCCCAGCTCGTGGCAGTGAAGGCCTACTATGGCGGCCCGCTGGTCGGCCAGCAATTGCGCCAGATCCGTGCGCATATGCCCAACGTCGACACCCGCGTGGCAGCCATCTTCCGTCGCGACCGGCCGATCACCCCGCGTGGCGACACGGTGATCGAAGCCGACGACGAGGTGTTCTTCATTGCCGCGAAAAAGGATATCCGTGCGGTGATGGGCGAACTGCGCCGCATCGACGAGACCAATAAACGCATTGTCATCGCGGGCGGCGGGCAGATCGGCGAGCGCCTGGCGGAAGCCATCGAAAGCCGATATCAGGTGAAGATCATCGAGATGAGCCCGGCGCGTTGTCGGCACCTCTCCGATACCCTCGAAAGCACTGTGGTGCTGCAGGGCAGCGCTTCGGACAAAGACCTGATGCTCGAAGAGAACATCGCCGACGCCGATATTTTCCTGGCCCTGACCAACGATGACGAAGCCAACATCATGTCGTCGCTGCTGGCCAAGCGCCTGGGCGCAGGCAAGGTGATGACCATCATCAACAACCCGGCTTATGTCGACCTGGTGCAGGGCGGTGATATCGACATTGCCATCAGCCCGCAGCTGGCCACCATCGGTACCCTGCTGGCGCACGTGCGCCGGGGCGACATTGTCAGCGTGCACTCGCTGCGCCGCGGTGCGGCCGAAGCGATCGAGGCGGTGGCACATGGCGATTCGAAGTCGAGCAAGGTGGTCGGCAAGGCGATCGAGAACATTGCCCTGCCACCGGGAACCACCATCGGCGCGATCATCCGTGACGAAGAGGTGATGATTGCCCACGACGACACCGTGATCGAATCGGGTGACCATGTGATCCTGTTCGTTGTGGATAAAAAGCACATTCGTGATGTGGAGAAGCTGTTCCACGTCGGCTTGAGTTTCTTCTAGGAGAAGAGGGCATGCGCGAATCGCTGGAGAAGATGCTGGCCAAAGGTGTGGATAACCCGCTGCTGAGGTTTGGCCTGGGCAAGGCCTGGCTGGATGAAGGCAACGGCGCTGAAGCAGCGGTGCACCTGGCGCGCTGTGTAGAGCAGGATCCGAAATACTCGGCAGCGTGGAAGCTGCTGGGCAAGGCCTATCAGTTGCAGGGCGACCTGGCGGCGGCGCGCAAGGCGTGGGAAGACGGGATCGTGGCGGCGCAGGCCCATGGTGACAAGCAGGCCGAAAAAGAAATGACCGTATTCCTGAAGAAGCTCAACAGAGCAGCGGGTTGACGCGGCCCCTGTAGGAGCGGGTTTACCCGCGAATGCGTCGGTGAATCCAACATCGCATTCGCGGGTAAACCCGTTCCTACAGAGGACGGTGAATGGCTTAATACCAGCGCGGCTCGCCAGCCGGGCGCTTCTTGAAGCGCTTCATGCTCCACATGTACTGGCTGGGGTACTCGCGTACATAGCGCTCGACCACCTTGCTCATCGCCGCCGCCGACACATTCACGTCGGTGCTGTACATCTCCTCTGGCGCCGCCTCCAGGAACACCTTGAAGCCCGAGCCATCCGGCAACCGCAGCGCATGCAGGAACACACCTACCGCCTTGCCACCGGCCAGCATGTTCGGCACGAACTTGCTGGTCAGCGCCTGGGTGCCGAGGAACGGCACGAACACGCCCGCCGATTCCGCCGGCTCCGGGTCGGCAGGAATACCCACCTGGCCACCACGGCGCACTTCCTTGATCACGCTGAGGATGCCTTCCTTGGTCGACGGTGCCACGCGATTGCCCATCTGCACGCGCTGCTCGCGCAGCAGATCATCCACCGCCTTCAGCTTCGGCGGGCGGTAGAAGATGATCGGTTTGCACTGGTTGCAGTAGAAGTGGTTCAACACTTCCCAGTTGCCCAGGTGGCTGGTGATGCCGACCACCCCTTTACCTGAGGCCAAAGCCTGCTCCAGCACTTCCAGGCCATGCACTTCCTTGACCAGCTCCAGCGAGCGTTGTGGCGGCCAGATCCAGGCACAGGCACTTTCGACAAAGGATTTACCGATATCCCGCAGCGCCTGGCCCACCAGTTGCTCACGGGCAACCGGGTCCATCTCCGGGAAGCACTTGGCCAGGTTGATCCGTACCACGTTGCGCGAACTGTTGGGGATTTTCCACATCAGCCAGCCAATACCGGCGCCGACACGCTGCACAGCGCCCCAGGGCAGCTTGGCAAACAGGCGCAGCACCCCGACCATCAGGGCGCCCTTGAACTTTTCCACAGGCGAATTCCTTATTTCAGCAAGGCGCGCATTGTAACCCCTCAGCGCAACAAGGCGGCGTAGCGATCGCAGTCGGTGGTGTGGTCCATGACCATGCCGGTGGCCTGCATGAAGGCGTAGCAGATGGTCGGACCGACGAACGTGAAGCCAGCTTTCTGCAAGGCCTTGCTCATTGCCTTGGCTTCATCGGTAACAGCTGGCACGTCGCCGCGCGCCTTGAAGTGGTTGATCTTTGGCGAGCCGCCGACGAACGACCACAGCCATTCGGCGGGGTTATCCACAGCCAGCCAGGCCTGGGCGTTGCGCCGCGCAGCCTTGAGCTTGAGGCGATTGCGGATGATGCCTGCATCCTGCATCAATTCTTCGATGCGTTCGTCGCCCATGGCCGCCAGCTTTACGGGGTCGAAGCCGTACATCACCTGGCGATAACGCTCGCGTTTGCGCAAAACGGTAATCCATGAAAGCCCTGCCTGGAACCCTTCGAGCAAAAGCATCTCGAAGAGCAACGCCGGGTCGCGCTGTGGCATCCCCCATTCCTGGTCGTGGTAGGCCTGGTACAACGGATCGTCGGTACACCAAAAGCAGCGTGGCATAAGGCTCCAATGAGTAGAGGGCGAGGCGAATCAGGTTATACTCCCGCTCTTTACATCCGCATCCCCAGATACAGGTGAATTTCGTGAGCCAGCCTACGCCAGCCGTGCGTACCTTCCAAGACCTGATCCTCGCCCTGCAGAACTACTGGGCAGCTCAAGGTTGTGTGGTACTTCAGCCCTACGATATGGAAGTAGGCGCCGGCACTTTCCACACCGCTACATTCCTGCGCGCCGTGGGTCCAGAAACCTGGAACGCCGCCTATGTGCAGCCGAGCCGTCGTCCTGCCGACGGGCGGTATGGCGAAAACCCCAACCGCCTGCAGCACTACTACCAGTTCCAGGTGGTGCTCAAACCGAACCCGGCCAACTTCCAGGAGCTGTACCTCGGCTCGCTGAAAGCCATCGGCCTGGATCCGTTGGTGCACGACATTCGTTTCGTCGAAGACAACTGGGAATCGCCGACACTCGGCGCCTGGGGTCTGGGCTGGGAAATCTGGCTCAACGGCATGGAAGTGACCCAGTTCACCTACTTCCAGCAGGTTGGCGGCATCGAGTGCTACCCGGTCACCGGTGAAATCACCTACGGCCTGGAGCGCCTGGCCATGTACATCCAGGGCGTCGATTCGGTGTACGACCTGGTGTGGGCCGACGGCCCGTTCGGCAAGGTCACCTATGGCGACGTGTTCCACCAGAACGAGGTGGAGCAGTCGACCTACAACTTTGAACATGCAAACGTCGACAAACTGTTCGAGCTGTTCGATTTCTACGAAAGCGAAGCCAACCGCCTGATCAAGCTGGAGCTGCCGCTGCCGACCTATGAAATGGTCCTGAAGGCATCGCATACCTTCAACCTGCTGGACGCCCGCCGCGCCATCTCGGTAACCGAGCGCCAGCGTTACATCCTGCGTGTACGTACCCTGGCCCGGGACGTGGCGCAAAGCTATCTGCAAGCCCGCGCACGCCTGGGCTTCCCGATGGCCACCCCTGAACTGCGTGACGAAGTGTTGGCTAAGCTGGAGGCTGCACAATGAGTGCTCAAGATTTTCTGGTAGAACTGGGCACCGAAGAGCTGCCACCCAAGGCCCTCGCCAGCCTCGGCGACGCCTTCCTGGCCGGTATCGAAAAAGGCCTGCAGGCTGCTGGCCTGAACTACGCCGGCAAGCAGGTGTACGCCGCGCCGCGTCGTCTGGCCGTGCTGATTCGCCAGCTGGACGTGCAGCAGCCTGACCGCAGCATCAACATCGACGGCCCGCCCCTGCAGGCTGCCTTCAACGCCGAAGGCGAGCCGACCCAGGCTGCGCTGGGCTTCGCCAAGAAGTGCGGTGTGGAACTGGCCGAAATCGACCAGAGCGGCCCCAAGCTGCGCTTCTCCCAGCACATCCCGGGCAAGGCCACCACTGACCTGCTGCCGACCATCGTCGAAGATTCGCTGAACGACCTGCCGATCCCCAAGCGCATGCGCTGGGCGGCCAGCCGTGAAGAGTTCGTGCGCCCGACCCAATGGCTGGTAATGCTGCTGGGCGACCAGGTGGTCGACTGCACCATTCTGTCGCAGAAGGCCGGCCGTGAATCCCGTGGCCACCGCTTCCATCATCCGGAAACCGTGGTCATCACTACCCCGGCCAACTATGTCGAAGACCTGCGTAAAGCTCACGTGCTGGCCGACTTCGCCGAACGCCGCGAGCTGATCAGCAAGCGTACCGCTGAGCTTGCCATGCAGCAGGAAGGCACGGCCATCGTGCCGCCGGCGCTGCTGGACGAAGTGACTGCTCTGGTCGAATGGCCAGTGCCGCTGGTGTGCTCGTTCGAAGAGCGTTTCCTTGAGGTGCCGCAAGAAGCCCTGATCACCACCATGCAGGACAACCAGAAGTACTTCTGCCTGCTGGACAGCGAAGGCAAGCTGCTGCCGCGCTTCATTACCGTGGCCAACGTCGAAAGCCGCGACCCGAAGCAGATCGTGCAAGGCAACGAAAAAGTCGTGCGCCCGCGCCTGACCGACGCCGAGTTCTTCTTCAAGCAGGACAAGAAGCAGCCACTGGAAACCTTCAACGAGCGCCTCAAGAACGTGGTGTTCCAGGCTCAGCTCGGCACCGTGTACGACAAGGCCGAACGTGTTTCCAGGCTGGCCGCCTTCATTGCTCCGCTGATCGGCGGCGACGCCCAGCGCGCTGGCCGTGCCGGCCTGCTGTCGAAGTGCGACCTGGCCACCGAGATGGTCGGCGAATTCCCTGAAATGCAGGGTGTTGCCGGTTACTACTACGCGCTCAACGACGGTGAGCCGGAAGACGTAGCCCTGGCCCTGAACGAGCAGTACATGCCGCGCGGTGCAGGCGCCGAGCTGCCGCAGACCCTCACCGGTGCTGCCGTGGCCATCGCCGACAAGCTCGACACCCTGGTGGGTATCTTCGGCATCGGCATGCTGCCTACCGGCAGCAAGGACCCGTACGCCTTGCGCCGTGCGGCTCTGGGCGTGCTGCGTATCCTGATCGAGAAGCAACTGGACCTGGACCTGACCGGTGCAGTCGAGTTTGCGGTCAAGCAGTTCGGCGCCAAGGTCAAGGCCCCCGGCCTGGCCGAGCAAGTACTGGAGTTCATTTTCGACCGCCTGCGCGCGCGTTACGAAGACGAAGGCATCGACGTGGCCACGTACCTGTCGGTACGCGCACTGCAGCCAGGCTCCGCCCTGGACTTCGACCAGCGCGTACAAGCCGTGCAGGCGTTCCGCAAACTGCCGGAAGCCGAGGCCCTGGCTGCGGTGAACAAGCGCGTGTCGAACCTGCTGAGCAAGGCCGAAGGTGCCATCGCCGAGCAGGTCGAGCCGAAGTACTTCGACAATGCCAACGAGTTCTCCCTGTACTCGGCCATCCAGCAGGCCGACCAGGCCGTGCAACCGATGGCTGCGGCACGTCAGTACAGCGAGTCGCTGGCCCGCCTGGCGGCCCTGCGTGACCCGGTCGATGCCTTCTTCGAGGCGGTCATGGTCAACGCCGAAGACGCCAAGGTACGTGCCAACCGTTATGCCCTGCTCAGCCGTCTGCGCGGCCTGTTCCTGGGCGTGGCTGACATTTCGCTGCTGGGGTAAGCCTTGAAACTGCTGATTCTCGACCGTGACGGGGTGATCAACTACGACTCCGATGCGTACATCAAGACGCTGGAAGAATGGGTGCCGATCCCCGGTTCGGTCGATGCGATCGCGCAGTTGAGCAAGGCGGGCTGGACGGTGGCCGTGGCCACCAACCAGTCCGGCATTGCCCGTGGCTACTACCCGCTGGCAACCCTTGAGGCCATGCACGCGCGCCTGCGCGCGCTGGTGGCCGAGCAGGGCGGCGAGGTGGGCCACATCGTGTATTGCCCGCATGGGCCGGACGAAGGGTGCGATTGCCGCAAGCCCAAGCCCGGCATGCTGCGGGCGATCGCCGAGCATTACCAGATCGGCCTTGAAGGCGTCTGGTTCGTCGGCGACAGCAAAGGTGACCTGGAGGCCGCCCTGGCCGTCGGTGCACAACCCGTGCTGGTGAAGACCGGCAAGGGCGAGCGGACCCTGGAAAAAGGCGTCCCGGAAACTACACTGATTTTCGACGATCTGGCAGCTATCGCCAGAGAACTAATTTAAACAGTGCGCCTTCTGGCGCATTTTTCTTCAGGCGGGCATGCCCCGCAATGGTACAAGCCACTATGTCGATCCTGCAGGCGATCAGAATCTTTCTTTTTTACCTGCTGCTGGGCACCAGTTCGCTGCTGTGGTGCTCGCTGAGCTTCTTCGTCGCGCCGTTCCTGTCGTTCCCCAAGCGCTACAAGTTCATCAACGTGTACTGGTGCCGCTGCGCGCTGTTTCTGGTGCGCACCATCCTGGGCATCGACTACAAGATCACTGGCGCCGAGAACGTGCCAGCTGAGCCTTGCGTGATTCTGTCCAATCACCAGAGCACCTGGGAAACCTTCTTCCTGTCCCAGTACTTCTCGCCGCTTAGCCAGGTGCTCAAGCGCGAGCTGCTGTATGTACCGTTCTTCGGCTGGGCCATGGCCATGCTGCGGCCCATCGCGATCAACCGCGACAACCCCAAGGAAGCGTTGCGCCAGGTGGCGAGCAAGGGTGACGAACTGCTCAAGCAGAAGACGTGGGTGCTGATTTTCCCAGAAGGCACCCGTGTACCGTTCGGCACCATCGGCAAGTTCTCGCGCGGCGGTACCGCCCTGGCCGTGAATGCCGGGCTGCCGGTGCTGCCGATTGCCCACAACGCTGGGAAGTTCTGGCCCAAGACCGGTTGGGGCAAGCGTGCCGGTACAATCGAAGTGGTAATTGGTGAGCCGATGTACGCCAACGGCACGGGGCCACGTGCCATTGCCGAACTCAACGACCGCGCTGCAGCTTGGAACGAAGCGACCCAGCGGGCCATGGGATCGCTGCCGCCAGCTGCGGAAAAACCTCAGGAGCAGATGGCTTGACCTTCTGTGGATAACTTGTGTGCAGTTTTTGGATTAAATGCTTTAATTGATACCTAAGTGTATGAATTTTCTAGTTATTTCTTTGTATGAATTTTTTCTGAAAATCGTGCATAAGTTTTTTTGAAGCATAAGAAAACCGGCTTTTACAGCCGGTTTTTTTATGGCATGTGGACATCAGACTTTGTCGATATCTACATCCTTGGTTTCTCTCAGACAGAAGATCCCAACCACCAGGCTGATCCCGGTCACCAGCACCGGGTACCACAGCCCGTAGAAGATATCCCCGGTATAGACCACCAGCGCGAACGATACGGTAGGCAGGAAACCACCGAACCAGCCATTACCAATGTGGTAGGGCAGCGACATCGAGGTGTAGCGGATGCGGGTCGGGAACAGCTCGACCATCACCGCCGCCAACGGACCATAGGTCATGGTCGCGATCAGGATCATCGCCACGATCAGTACCACCACCATTACCTGGTTGACCTGCGCAGGGTCGGCCTTGGCCGGGTAACCAGCCTGCTCGATTGCAGCGCGCATGGCGGTTTCATCAAAGCCGTTGATGGTCTTGTCACCGATGTTCACCACCACTTCACTGCCGGCCACGCTAACCGAGCTGTACGGCAGGCCCTGCTTGACCAGGAAGGTCTTGACCTTGTCGCACGGGCTGTCAAAACGAGCCTTGCCCACTGGGTCGAACTGGAATGTGCAGCCTTGCGGGTCGGCGGTGACCACGATCGGCGCCTGACGGCTGGCAGCGTCGATCTGCGGGTTGGCGTAGTGGCTCAGCGCCTTGAACAGTGGGAAGTACAGTACCGTGGCCAGCAACAGGCCGAGCATCAGGATCGGCTTGCGGCCGATACGGTCGGACAACCAGCCAAAAAACACGAAGAACGGCGCGCCAATCACAACGCTGATGATGAGCAGGGTGTTGGCCTGAGCCGAGTCCATTTTCAGCATCTGTGTCATGAAGAACAGAACGTAGAACTGCGCCGTGTAGAAGGTCACAGCCTGCCCCGCGTTGATGCTGAACAGGGCGGTAAGCACCACTTTCAGGTTTGACCAGGAGGTGAATGACTCACGGATGGGCGACTTGCTGACCTTGCCCTGAGCCTTCATTTTCACAAAGGCCGGCGACTCGTGCATGCTCATGCGAATCCAGGTGGAGATCGCCAGCAGCACAATCGACAGCAGGAACGGCAAGCGCCAGCCCCAGGTTTCGAACTGGTCGCCACTGATATACCGGCTACCCAGCACCACCAACAGCGACAACAACAGGCCCAGCGTTGCGGTGGACTGGATGAAACCAGTGTGCAAGCCACGCTTGCCGGGCGGCGCATGCTCGGCCACGTAAGTGGCTGCACCGCCATACTCGCCGCCCAGCGCCAGCCCCTGAAGCATGCGCAGGATCACCAGGATGATCGGTGCGGCGATGCCGATGCTGGCGTAGGTGGGCAACAACCCCACAGCGAAAGTAGACAGGCCCATCAGCACGATGGTGACCAGGAAAGTGTACTTGCGCCCGATCATGTCACCCAGGCGGCCGAACACCAGCGCGCCAAACGGCCGCACCAGAAAGCCCGCAGCAAAGGCCATCAGGGCGAAGATGAAAGCGGTGGTATCGTTCACGCCAGCGAAGAACTGCTTGCTGATGACCGCTGCCAGCGCACCATAGAGAAAAAAGTCATACCACTCGAAAACCGTCCCGAGGGATGACGCGAAAATGATCTTGCGTTCTTCACGGCGGCTGGAGCTGCTGGCCGCCGCACCCTGCTCTTGGATGTAATCCGACATCGTTGCTGTCCTCGGCCCTTAGGCCACAGTGATTATTCTTGTTGTTCCACTGTCGGCGACTTCTGACCGCAAGCCGCCGGTACTGCACGCACCCGGGTCAGGGCGTCGGTAACGCGTCTTCGTTCAGGTAGGTCTGGGTAGCAGCTCCTTTGAGGATCAGTTGCGCCGCCTTTTCGGCGATCATCAGGGTGGGGGAACAGGTATTGCCGGACGTTATCTGCGGCATGATCGAAGCATCAGCCACACGAAGACCGGGGATGCCATGCACGCGCAGCTGGTTATCCACAACGTCCATGGCACCGTTGCCCATGCGACAGGTACCGACCGGGTGGAAGATGGTGGTGCCGATCTTGCCAGCGGCCTCGAACAGTTCTTCCTCGCTTTGCAGCGCTGGGCCCGGCAAATATTCCTTGGGCTCGAAAGCGGCGAGGGCAGGGGCCTGGACGATGCGCCGGGTAAGGCGAATGGCATCGGCAGCAACCCGCAAGTCCTGCGGAGCACTGAGGTAATTGGGGTCGATCAGCGGCGTGCTGTTCATGTCGGTGCTGCAGATGTCGATGCGCCCGCGGCTGACCGGGCGCAGGTTGCACACCGAAGCCGTAAAGGCCGGGAACTGATGCAACGGCTCACCGAAGCGTTCCAGTGACAGCGGCTGCACGTGATACTGAAGGTTGGCGGTGGCCTGTTCAGGGCTTGAACGCACGAACGCGCCTAACTGGCTCGGCGCCATGGCCAGCGGCCCGCTACGGTCGTAGAGGTAACGCAGGCCCATGCCCATCTTGCCCCACAGGCTGTTGGCCATCTGGTTCAAGGTACGGGTGTTACGGATCTGGTAAATCAGGCGCAGTTGCAGGTGGTCCTGCAAGTTGCCACCAACGCCTGGCATATCGTGGCGAACACCAATACCCAAGCTTTCCAGCAACTGACGCGGGCCGATGCCGGAGCGCTGGAGGATGCCCGGAGAACCAACCGCCCCAGCACAGAGAATGATCTCGCGGCGCGCCGCAAACTCATGCCAGGTCCCTTGCCAGAGCGCCTTCACCGCCCGTGCGCGGGTGTTGTCGAGCAGTACCTGGTCAACCTGCACGCCGGTCAGCACAGTGAGGTTGGCGCGATCCTTGATCGGCCGCAGGAAAGCTTTGGAAGCGTTCCAGCGCACACCACTGCGCTGGTTGACCTGAAAATATCCACAACCCTGGTTGTCGCCGGTGTTGAAATCGTCGATCTTGCCAATACCACTCTGCTCGGCGGCATCACGGAAAGCATCAAGGATCGGCCAGCTGTAGCGTTGGCGCTCGACCCGCCATTCGCCCTCCGCGCCGTGGTGCTCGCTGGCGCCGGCAAAGTGGTTTTCGCTGGCCTTGAACAGCGGTAACACATCTTTCCACGCCCAGCCGTCGTTGCCTTGCGCGGCCCAATGGTCATAGTCGGCGGCTTGGCCCCGCATGTAGATCATGCCGTTGATCGACGAACAGCCACCTAGCACCTTGCCCCTTGGATAACCCAAAGCGCGACCGCCGAGGCCAGGCTGTGCCTCGGTCTTGAAGCACCAGTCTGTGCGCGGGTTGCCGATGCAGTAGAGGTAACCGACGGGGATGTGGATCCAGGGATAATTGTCGCGGCCACCCGCCTCCAGCAGCAGCACGCGGCAGGAAGGGTCGGCGGACAAACGATTGGCCAGCAGGCATCCGGCAGGACCGGCCCCTACGACCACGTAGTCGAAGACAGAATCGGCTGATGGCATGTGCAACCTCGCGCCTGTTTTTTATTCTTGTCCCGATCCATCTTAGTGAGTAATTTCGTGGATGAAACACGAGATTTCGCGCAGCCGCTGTGCGTTTTAGCACAGTGGCAAGCCTGTACCGACCTTTTCGCGGGCTCGCCCGCACCTCAGGGATCACGTTACCTTCAGGGTGTTCACCGCACCTGTGGGGCATGCCCGTGAAGAGGCCGGAACGAACTGCCATAAAGGACAAGCATGTTCGACTGGAATGATCTGCGGTTTTTCCTCGAGTTGCAGCGCAGCGGCCGCCTGCTGACCGCCGCCAAGCGCCTGAACACTACCCACAGCACCGTGGCCCGGCATATCGAGAGCATCGAGCAGAGCCTGGGGACCGCGCTGTTCGTGCAGCATGCCCAGGGCTACGAGCTGACCCCCTCGGGCCAAGCCCTGCTCAAGCATGCCGAAGCCATGGAGAACGTCGCCTTGCTGGCACAGGAGGAAATCACCCAGGCCATCACCCCACTGGGCAAGATTCGCCTGGGGGTAACCGAAGGCATCGGCATCATGTTCTTCACCCCACGCATGAACGCGTTGTTCGAGCGCTACCCCGGCCTGGAGGTGGAACTGGTAGCGGTGCCGCGTTTCGTCAGCATCCTCAACCGCGAGGCAGAAATCAGCATCCATCTGGAGCGACCCAACGCCGATCTGCTGATCACCCGCAAACTCACCGACTACCGCTTGGCACTGTACGCCAGCCAGGACTACCTGGACCGCGCACCGCCACTGCGCAACCGCGAAGACTTGGCCCGGCACAGCTGGATCGGCTACGTCGACGATTTGCTGTTCAGCCAGGAACTGCTGTTTCTCAACAGTTTCTGCCGAGCACCCAACGTGGTGTTTCGCAGTACGAGCGTGATCGCCCAGCAAGCTGCCGCCCGCGCCGGGCTGGGCATCGCCGTGCTGCCCAACTACATGGCCCGCCACGACCCGACACTGGTGCGCGTGCTGCCGGGAGAAACCATCCAGCGCAGCTACTGGATCTGCACCCGCCGCGAGCTGCACAAGTCTGTGCGCCTGCGGGTGGTGTGGGACTACCTGCTGGCGTTGTGCGCGGCCGAACAAAGCGAGTTGCTAGCCGAGTAGTGCCTTGCCGGCCAACAACAGGGCAGCGGCCCAACCTGCCACGGCAAACATCTGCTGCAGACGCGGCCCGGCCAACCTGGCTGCCAAGGGTCGCGACAGCAGCAGGCCAAGCACCGCGCCGACGGCAAACGGGGCGCCAACCTGCCAGTGCATGACGCCCGCAAGGCTGGCGCTGACCACACTGCCGGTAGAGACCAAGGCAATCACCGCCAGCGAAGTGGAAACGATGCTGGCCATGCGCAGGTTGGTGTAGCGGTTCAGGGCAGGGATGATGACGAACCCCCCACCCACGCCGAGCAGGCCGGACAACAACCCGGACAAGGCACCCGTGAATGCCAATGCGCGCGCGCAGGGCAGGGTCCAGCGCAAACGCCCCTGCAACGGGTTCAGCACACACGGCTCGATAAAGCGATGAGCCTCATTGGCTTCGCCACGCAGTTCTTTGGCCGCCTTGCGCCAGATACGCAGGCAGGCATAAACCAGCACGCCGGCGAATACCAACTGCAACGGTGTATTCGGCAGGCGGTGCGCCAGCATCAGCCCGAACGGCGCTGCTGCCACACCAACCAACGCAATGAACAGCGCAGCCCGATAACGCACCAGCCCTTGGCGCAAGCCCAGCACTGCGCCAACCGCTGCAGCCAAACCTACAGCCAACAGGCCCACCGGTGCCGCTTCGACCATCGATAACCCCAGGCCGAACACCAGTAAGGGTACAGCGAGAATGCCACCGCCTGCTCCGGTCAGCGCCAGCACAGCGCCGATGATTGCGCCCAGGCCCGCCCCTAACAGTTGATGCTCGATCACTGCCCACCCTCGGCTACCAGCTGCGGGCGTGCCAACCACTCGCGCCCCTTGAGCATGCCTTGCCAGTACAACGGTGGCAGCGCCTGTGCCTTGAGCAGCCAGGCCAGGCGTGTCGGCTTGCGGCCATCGAGTAACCAGTTGGGGAAGCTAGGTGCCAGCTTGCCGCCATAGGTGAACTCGGCCAGGACAATCTTGCCGCGCTCGACGGTAAGCGGGCACGAGCCATAGCCGTCGTACTGGGTCAGGGTCGCCAGCCTGCCCAGCGCCACCAGCACATTGTTGGCGACCACCGGTGCCTGCTTGCGGGCCGCAGCGGCGGTCTTGGCATTGCTGGTGTTAGCCACGTCACCCAGGGCATGAACGTTAGTGTATTTGCGATGGCGCAGGGTATGCGGATCGACGTCAACCCAGCCGGAGCTATCAGCCAAGGGGCTTTCGCGAATGAAGTCTGGCGCCACCTGTGGCGGTACCACGTGCAGCATGTCGAAGACCTCGATGCGCGTCTCGCTGCTGCCATCGGGCAAGGTACGCAAGAATGTAGCGCGCTTTCCCGGGCCGTCTACGGCAACCAACCTGTGAGAGAAGTTGAGATCGACGGCGTATTTTTCGATGTACTTCATCAGCGCGGGCACGTAGTCCGCGACACCGAACAGCACGGCACCCGCATTGTAGAAGCTGGCTTTCACCGCCCCCAAATGGCCATGGCGCAGCCAGTGATCACAAGACAGATACAGCGCCTTCTGTGGTGCACCGGCGCACTTGATCGGCATGGGCGGCTGGCTGAACAGCGCGCGTCCTTGCTTGAGCTTTTGCACCAGTTCCCAGGTATAGGGCGCCAGGTCGTAGCGATAGTTGGAGGTGACACCGTTGCGGCCCAGGGTCTCGCTGAGCCCATCGATGGCCGCCCAGTCCAGCTTGAGGCCGGGGCAGACGATCAGCTGTTCATAGCTGATGGCGCGAGCATCATCGAGGATGACCAACTGGCCCAACGGGTCGAATCCCTTTACCCGCGCCTTGACCCAGCGCACACCGCGAGGAATGGTCGACGCCATGGTGCGAGCAGTGCTGGGTGCCTTGAACACACCGGCACCGACCATGGTCCAGCCGGGTTGGTAGTAGTGCACTTCGGCAGGGTCGATCAAGACCACGTCCAACGATGGGTCGCGGCTGATCAGGCTGGAAGCAGTGGCGATACCGGCGGCACCGGCACCGACGATGACCACCTTGTGGTGGTCGGTATTGGCAGGGGACAACAAGGCAGGCATGGCGGCAAATCCTGGAAATCTGATTATGGGGGCAGGGCGGTTACAGCTTGTTCAGCGGGATCTTCAGATAGCTCACGCCGTTCGCCTCCGGAGGGGGTAGCTGGCCGCTACGCATGTTCACCTGCACCGAAGGCAGGATCAGTACGGGCATTTCGAGCGTCTTGTCACGGGCTTCGCGCATGGCAACGAAGCTGTCCTCATCGATACCCTGATGGATGTGAATGTTGCTGGCGCGCTGCTCGGCGACAGTTGTGACGTACTGCATGTCGCGGCCACCCGGCAGGTAGTCGTGGCACATGAACAACCGAGTCTGATCTGGAAACGCCAGCAGGCGACGGATTGAGCGGTACAAGGTGCGGGCATCGGCCCCGGGGAAGTCGCAGCGGGCGGTGCCATAGTCGGGCATGAACAAGGTGTCTCCAACGAACACCGCGATCTCGCCGGCATCTTCGATCATGAAACTCATGCACGCGGGTGTGTGCCCAGGCGTGTGCAACGCACGGGCCTGCAGGTTGCCAATACGGAAACCTTCCTCGTCTTCGAGCAGTACATCGAACTGGCTGCCATCACGGGCGAAGCCGGGCTCTGCGTTGAACAAGGCGCCAAACACTTTCTGCACCTGGGTAATGTGCGCGCCAATTGCGGTATGGCCGCCCAGCTTTTCTTTCAGGTAGGCAGCCGCTGAAAGGTGGTCAGCGTGCACATGGGTTTCCAACACCCACCGCACGCTGGCATTCAGTTCATTCACACGCTCGACCAAGCGATCAGCCGAAGCGCTACAGGTGCGCCCGGACTTGGGGTCGTAATCCAGCACGCTGTCGATCAATGCGCATTGTCGGGTTTCACGGTCCATGACCAGGTAGCTGATGGTCGAGGTCGCCTCGTCATAGAAGGCGTCCACGTGAAGGTTGTTGCCGATGATCATCACGTTCTCCAATTTATCCGCCCCGCCTTGTACAGGCGTAGGCAGTGACAGGAGCTTTATCAAGATGCATGCCAGGCTTTTTGCCACTCACTGGCCAGTAAAACCGGCCAGTTGCAGACCGCTGCGGGCAAAACTGGCAGCCCAGGTGGCAGTCGACTGACAGCCAATGGCAGTGTTTGGCAGTCCTTGTTACCCTGCGTCGGTCATCCATACGGTGCCGACATGCCTGAAGCCCATCCTCTCATCCTAGCTCTGGTTTCCTACCTCGAGCACGATGCCCTTCCGACCATCGTGTTGGACACCGACTACAACATCCTCGCCGCCAATGCGGCCTATCGCCGTCAGTTTGGCCGGCATGATCAGGCCCCACTGGGCGAGAAGTGCCACAGGGTTTCGCACCACTACGCTGTGCCGTGCGACCAGGCTGGCGAACATTGCCCGATGCGCAAGGCGTGGGACAGCAAGGTACCGGAGCGGGTATTGCACATTCATCACACACCACGCGGCCCGGAGCATGTGGATGTGGAGTTGCGGCCGATCCTGGATGAGCAGGGCAAGGTAGTTGCCTTTGTCGAACGCCTCACCACCATCACCCTCGCTTCGGCGCAGCCACAGGAGCAAGGGTTGGTCGGCCGCGCGCCAACCTTCAAGGCCGCGCTGGCCAGCCTGCAGCGTGCGGCACCGGCGCAGATCCCGGTGTTGTTGCAGGGGGAGTCGGGGACCGGCAAAGAGCTGTTCGCCCGCGCAGTGCATATGGGCAGCCCCAGGGCCAACGGCCCACTGGTGGTGGTCGACTGCACCGGCCTGACCGAGTCGTTGTTCGAGAGTGAACTGTTCGGCTATGAGAAGGGTGCGTTCACCGGGGCGAATCAGCGCAAGATCGGCTTGGCCGAGGCGGCGCATGGCGGCACCCTGTTCCTCGATGAAATTGGTGAAGTGCCGCTGGCGATGCAGGTGAAGTTGCTGCGCCTGATAGAGTCCGGGAGTTTCCGTCCCGTGGGCAGCCTGCGCACTGTGCATTCGGATTTCCGCCTGATATCGGCCACCCATAAACCACTTAAACAAATGGTCGCGGATGGCTCCTTCCGTGAAGACCTGTATTACCGCATCAGCGGCTTCCCGATTCGTCTGCCTGCATTGCGCGAACGGGTGGAAGATCTGCCGCTGCTCGCACAGAGCCTGCTGCAGCGCATGGCCGGCCAGCCGACGCCCAGGCTGAGTGAAGACGCCTTGCAGCAACTTGCGTTGCATCCGTTTCCGGGCAATATCCGCGAACTGCGCAACATTCTGGAACGCGCGCGTTTGTTTGCCGATGACGGTTTGATCAGGCCAGAGCATTTACCGGAAGACACCGGGCTGGCTGGCGCGGCTAAAGGAAGCGGCCGTCGCAATGACCTGGGTGAGCTGGCGCAGGCGCTGGAGCAGTTCAAAGGCTCGCGCAGTGAACTGGCCAGTCATCTTGGCATGAGTGAACGCACGCTGTATCGCCGCTTGAAAGCGCTCGGGCTGAACTGAAAGAACGCCAGACTTTACCGGACCTTTACCTGCGCCCTGACATTGAAAGGGAAAAATCGTGGTCTGATCAGTTAACCGAACCTGGCAATCAATACTTGCCAGGCGATTACAGGCAGAGGACCGCATCAAATGAAGAAAACCCTAACCGTGATCTGCGCCGCGCTCATGCTCAGCACACCGCTGGCAAGCTTCGCGCAACCGGGCCCGCCTGATCGGCATGATGGCGGCCCATCGCACCAAGGCAACCCGCCACAGGGTCAACCACAGCACCAGGGCCGACATGACAATGGCCGCGGTCCTGCTTACCGTGATCCAAACTTCCGCCCACAACAAGGCATGCCGATACCTCATAAGCAGTGGCAGCGTGGTCATGCCGTTGATCCACATTACCGTGGTGACCGTTACTGGGTAACTGACTGGAAAGCGCGCCACCTGTATGCGCCACCTCGTGATCATCGTTGGCTGTATGTGAATGGCGACTATGTGCTGGTGGCCATTGCCAGCGGTGTGATCGTGAACATTCTCACCGGCTACTGATTGTTTGCAGACACTAAAAAGCCCGCATCAGCGGGCTTTTTAGTGTCTGGCGAATTACACCTGATCAGAAGTCCAGGTTCGACACCGACAGCGCGTTACTTTCGATGAAGTCACGACGCGGCTCGACTGCATCACCCATCAGGGTGTTGAAGATCTGGTCAGCGGCGATGGCATCTTCGATAGTGACCTTGAGCATACGGCGAACGGTCGGGTCCATGGTGGTTTCCCACAGTTGGTCCGGGTTCATCTCACCCAGCCCTTTGTATCGCTGAATCGTATGGCGCTTGGTGGTCTCGTTCATCAGCCAATCCAGGCCCTCTTTGAACTCGACGATTGCCTTGCGGCGTTCACCACGCTGCACGTACGCACCTTCACCCAACAGGCTCGAAAGCTTGGCACCAATGTTGACTACGGTACGGTAGTCATTGCTGCCGAAGAAATCGCGGTTGAACGTGATGTAGCTGGCCAGACCGTGAGAGGTAATTTCCACTTCAGGCAGCCATACGTTGCGCTCTTTGTCTTCACGCAGGCTGGCGTTGTAAGCCAGGCCAGACTTCTGGCTGGAGTTCAGACGCGCCTGGAACTGGGCCAGCCAGGATTGCATCACTGCGTGGTCACCCAACTGCTCCAGGGTCACCTCAGGCAGGTAGACGAAGTGCTCGGTCAGCTCTTCCGGGTACAAGCGCGACAGGCGCTTGAGAGTCTTCATGACACTACGGAACTCATTCACCAGCGCTTCCAGCTGCACGCCGGAAACTGCTGGCGCCGATTCGTCCAGGTGCAGGCTGGCATCTTCCAGAGCCGACTGGGTCATGTACTCTTCCATGGCCTCATCGTCCTTGATGTACTGCTCCTGCTTGCCTCGTTTCACCTTGTACAGCGGCGGCTGGGCAATATAGATGTAGCCACGCTCGACCAGCTCCGGCAGCTGACGGAAGAAGAAGGTCAGCAGCAGCGTACGGATGTGCGAACCGTCAACGTCAGCATCGGTCATGATGATGATGTTGTGATAACGCAGTTTGTCGATGTTGTACTCTTCACGGCCGATACCACAGCCCAGCGCAGTGATCAGCGTGCCCACTTCCTGGGACGAAATCATCTTGTCGAAGCGCGCTTTCTCGACGTTGAGGATTTTACCCTTCAGCGGCAAGATTGCCTGGGTACGACGGTTGCGGCCTTGCTTGGCCGAGCCACCCGCAGAGTCACCCTCCACCAGGTACAGTTCGGAGAGAGCAGGATCCTTCTCTTGGCAGTCGGCCAGCTTGCCCGGCAGACCCGCGATATCCAGCGCACCTTTACGGCGGGTCATCTCACGGGCTTTACGGGCGGCTTCACGGGCGCGAGCCGCGTCGATCATCTTGCCAACGACGGCCTTCGCCTCGTTCGGGTTTTCCAGGAGGAAATCGGCGAAGTACTTGTTCATCTCCTGTTCCACGGCGGTTTTCACCTCCGAGGAGACCAGCTTGTCCTTGGTCTGCGAGCTGAACTTCGGGTCCGGTACCTTCACCGAGATGATTGCGGTCAGGCCTTCACGGGCGTCGTCGCCAGTGGTTGCCACCTTGTTCTTCTTGGCCAGGCCTTCCTGCTCGATGTAGCTGTTAAGGCTACGGGTCAGCGAGGAACGGAAGCCCACCAGGTGGGTACCGCCATCACGCTGCGGAATATTGTTGGTAAAGCACAGCAGGTTTTCGTTGAAGCTGTCGTTCCATTGCAGGGCGACTTCAACACCCACGCCATCGTCACGCTGAACGTTGAAGTGGAACACCTGGGAGTTGACCGGCGTCTTGTTGGTGTTCAAGTACTCGACGAACGCACGCAGACCGCCTTCGTACTTGAAGAACTCTTCCTTACCGCTGCGCTCGTCCTTCAGCAGAATGCCAACGCCCGAGTTGAGGAACGACAGCTCGCGGATGCGCTTGGCCAGGATGTCCCAGCTGAAGTGAATGTTCTTGAAGGTTTCAGCCGATGGCTTGAAGTGGATGTGGGTACCCGTGGTTTCACTGTCACCGACAACCGCCATAGGCGCTTGTGGAACACCGTGAACGTAAGTCTGTTCCCAGATCTTGCCGCTACGGCGAACGGTCAGAACCAGCTTCTCGGACAGGGCGTTCACAACCGACACACCTACACCGTGCAGACCGCCGGATACTTTGTAGGAGTTGTCGTCGAACTTACCGCCGGCGTGCAGCACAGTCATGATGACCTCGGCTGCGGAAACGCCTTCTTCCTTATGCACATCGACCGGAATGCCGCGACCGTTGTCGCGCACACTGATAGATTCGTCCGGGTGGATGATGACAGTGATGTCATCGCAGTGACCGGCGAGGGCTTCGTCGATCGAGTTGTCGACCACCTCGAAGACCATGTGGTGCAGGCCACTACCATCATCGGTGTCGCCAATGTACATGCCGGGACGCTTGCGTACGGCATCCAAACCTTTCAGCACCTTGATGCTGGAGGAGTCGTACGTTTGATTTTCGCTCATGCCTTCACTCCCGATGGTCGTGGGTCTGGGTGATACGGCCTTGTTCCACGTGGAACAAAGCAACTGGCGTTTCCGTCTGCCAGCCTTCCCTCAGTAATTCGTGATCTACACAGGTGATGAACACCTGGCAGCGTAATTCTTCAAGCAAGCGGCACAGTGCGCGGCGATGCTGGTCATCCAGTTCGGACGGCAAGTCATCCACGAGATAAATACAGTGACCGCGGCGAGCCTGACTAACGAGGTGGCCTTGGGCAATGCGCAATGCGCATACCACCAACTTTTGCTGACCACGCGACAGGATGTCGGCTGCGTTGTTGCCAGCCAACCGCAAACGCAGATCAGCACGCTGCGGACCGGCTTGGGTATGGCCCATCTGCTGATCGCGAAGGAGGGAGGAGGCGAGCACTTCTTGCAGTTCCCGGTCCTTGTCCCAGCCTCGGTAGTAGCTTAGGGTCAACCCGTCCAGCTCGACCAGTTCGCTCAGGGTTCGCTCGAAGACGGGCTTCAAGGCCTTGATGTAGTTGCGACGGTATTCATCTATTTCCGCGCTAGCCAGGCACAATTCCCGGTCCCAGGCGGCTTGCGAAGCTGGGTCAAGTGTACCATGACGCAACCATGAGTTCCGCTGCCGCAGCGCCTTCTGAAGGCGTTGCCAGGCTGGCAGAAAACGAGGTTCCACGTGGAACACCCCCCAGTCCAGAAACTGGCGGCGTATTTTGGGGGCGCCTTCAAGCAGCCGGAAACTGTCTGGGTTGATGAGCTGAAGCGGCAGTAACTCAGCCAATTGCGCGGCGCTGCGCGCATTTTGCCCATCGATGCGGATAGTAAACTCCCCTTGTCGCTCACGGGACACACCCAGGTTACTCGTACCACCCTCCGTCAGCTGAACCTCGCCGAACACAGTACAGGCAGCCTGTTCGTACTGAATAACCGGATTCAGGCGGGTGCTGCGAAATGAACGGGCCAGCCCGAGCAAATGCACGGCTTCTAGCACGCTGGTCTTGCCGCTGCCGTTGGCGCCGTAAAGGATGTTGATGCGGGGGGAGGGTAAGAGTGTCACCGGGTGCAAGTTGCGCACCGCGGTGACCATGATACGTCGAAGGGACATTTCGCCTGCTACAGGTTACAGGCGCATCGGCATGACAACGTAGGAAGAATCGTCATTGCCAGCTTCCTGCAGCAGCGCACTGCTGTTTGAATCGGACAAGATCAGACGAACTTGCTCAGTAGTCATCACGCCCAGCACGTCCAGCAAGTAGCTGACGTTGAAACCAATCTCCAGCGAGCTACCTTCGTAGTCCACGCTGATTTCTTCTTCAGCTTCTTCCTGCTCAGGGTTGTTAGCCTGGATCTTCAGTTGACCGGCAGCCAGTTGCAGGCGAATACCGCGGTACTTTTCGTTGGAAAGAATCGCAGTACGGCTGAAAGCTTCACGCAGCGCCTGGCGGTCTCCGACAACCAGCTTGTCACCGCCTTTGGGCAGTACGCGCTCGTAGTCCGGGAACTTGCCGTCCACCAGCTTGGAGGTAAAGGTGAACTCGCCAGTAGTGGCGCGGATGTGATGCTGGCCCAGCACGATGCTGACCATACCTTCAGGATCGGTCAGCAGGCGCGCCAACTCCAGGATACCTTTACGCGGCACGATGACCTGGTGTCGATCCTCCTGCTCGATCGGCGCGCTCATCGAGCAAAGCGCCAGGCGGTGACCGTCGGTGGATACGGCCCGCAACGTGTTGCGGGAAACCTCAAGCAGCATGCCATTGAGGTAATAGCGCACATCCTGCTGGGCCATGGCGAAGCTGGTTCGCTCGATCAGGCGGCGCAGCTTGCTCTGCTCCAGGTTGCAGGTCAGCGAACCCGGGCCTTCTTCCACAGTCGGGAAGTCATTGGCAGGCAGGGTCGACAGGGTGAAGCGGCTGCGGCCGGCCTTTACCAACAATTTCTGCTCATCGACCTTGATATCGATCAGGGCGTCGTTAGGCAGGCTTTTGCAGATGTCCATCAGCTTGCGCGCCGGAACAGTGATCTCGCCAGGCTCTGCCGGCTCTTCCAGTTGCACGCGGCCTACCAGCTCGACTTCCAGGTCGGTACCGGTCAACGACAGTTGCTGGCCTTGTACGACCAGCAAGACGTTGGACAGGACCGGCAAGGTCTGACGGCGCTCGACGACACCGGCGACCAGTTGCAGGGGTTTCAACAGGGCTTCGCGTTGAATGGTGAAATGCATGGTCTAGTCCCTTGCCTTCAATTAGCTGCGCAGACGGCCATCAGGTCGTCAGCGTCCGCAGCAGGTTCTTGTAGTCCTCGCGGATGTCCGCGTCGGATTCCTTCAGTTCATTGATTTTGCGGCAGGCGTGCAGCACGGTCGTATGGTCGCGACCACCGAACATGTCGCCGATTTCCGGCAGACTGTGGTTGGTCAACTCCTTGGACAGGGCCATGGCTACCTGACGCGGGCGCGCGACAGAACGCGAACGACGCTTGGACAACAGATCGGAGATCTTGATCTTGTAGTACTCAGCGACAGTACGCTGAATGTTATCCACACTGACCAGTTTGTCTTGCAGCGCCAACAGATCCTTGAGCGATTCACGAATCAGCTCGATGGTGATGTCACGGCCCATGAAATGCGAGTGAGCGATAACCCGCTTCAGTGCACCTTCCAGCTCACGGACGTTGGATCGAATGCGCTGAGCGATGAAAAAGGCTGCGTCATGCGGGAGCTCGACTTTGGCCTGGTCGGCCTTCTTCATCAGGATCGCTACGCGGGTCTCCAGCTCTGGCGGCTCGACAGCCACCGTCAGGCCCCAACCAAAGCGCGACTTCAGACGCTCTTCCAGGCCTTCGATTTCCTTGGGATAGCGGTCAGAGGTAAGGATTACCTGCTGGCCACCCTCAAGCAAGGCGTTGAAGGTGTGGAAAAACTCTTCTTGCGAGCGCTCTTTGCGAGCGAAGAACTGGATATCGTCGATCAGCAACGCGTCCACCGAGCGGTAGAAGCGCTTGAATTCGTTGATGGCGTTGAGTTGCAACGCTTTGACCATGTCCGCGACGAAACGCTCCGAATGCAGGTACACGACCTTGGCGTTCGGATTCTTCTTCAGCAGATGGTTACCCACAGCATGCATAAGGTGGGTTTTACCCAAACCCACACCGCCATAAAGGAACAGTGGGTTGTAGCCATGCTTAGGGTTGTCCGCAACCTGCCAGGCAGCCGCGCGGGCGAGCTGGTTCGACTTACCTTCGACGAAGGTGTCAAAGGTAAAGGTCCGGTTCAGGTAACTGGTGTGCTTGAGCGCACCTTCAACCTGCACGGTGCGCTGTTCAGCCCGGCCACCACTGGGCGGCGCAGCAGCAGGCTCGGCCATGGCATCAAAGCTGTCACGCGAAGACGTCTCGACCAATACAGGCTCGGCCGCGGCCACGGCAACGGGTTCAACCGCTGCTGCCGGGGCCGTCTTGTGCGCCTGAGTCTGCGCCAGCGAAGCCGCAACGGCAGCGCTGACCGGCGCGTTGGGCGCAGCCCTTGGGGCCGAGCTGCGGCGGCTACCTATTAATAAGGAAAGGGCTGGTGCAATGCCGCTACCGTTCTCACCCAACAGCTCGAGCAAACGACCCAGGTACTTTTCATTGACCCAATCGAGAACGAAACGGTTAGGCGCATAGACGCGCAACTCGTCGCCTTCGGCTTCGACCTGTAGCGGACGGATCCAGGTGTTGAATTGCTGGGCAGGCAGTTCATCGCGCAGAAGCTCCACGCACTGCTGCCAAAGTTCCACTGACAC